>NZ_KQ033926.1 GCF_000969825.1 Parabacteroides gordonii MS-1 = DSM 23371 | reverse complement strand
CAATCAGCAAATTTATTGTTTTGACCGTAGACTGGAGCGGTTTGTCCCAATTCATTATGCCGGAAAGAAGGATGAAGATACCAGAGTCCAGGATGTACTAATTCAAAATGACTCTTCTTTCTGGTCGCTTTCTTATGATAATCTTTCTCTGGTTTCAGTAGATTATGTGAAAGATAAAACAGGAAATATTAAAGAAGTGAGTCTGAAAGTAGAAATGGAGTTTGCTTCATTGGTTGATGAAGGGACAAACTTTCTGGCTTTTTGCCAGTCGCCGGATGGAGTTATATATATCGGAACGGACTGGGGAAATATTCTTGCTTTCGATCCTGCTTCCTACACCGTTCTGAATAAAGGAGATTTACCCAAAGTAAAGAAAATACATATCAATCGCCTCTTATATTCAGAGGGTTATGTCTGGATCTCCACCTGGGCAAACGGGGCGATCCGCTACAATCCTGTCTTGGATACTTATTCACAATACACGTATGATCCTAAGAACAAAAAGAATTCCTTGTCACACTGGGATGTTTATGAGATCGTTCCGCTCAGTAACGGACGTTACCTGACAGCGACCTGGAATGGATATGCTATCCTGATTCCTGATAAGGAAGATCCTACCCAATATTCAACGGAAGTCTATAATAATACGGCTTCACAGCTTCACCGGAATCTGGAAACCCGTATGATCTCGGCTTATTATGATGCAGATGGGCTTCTTTGGATCGGAACACAGGGAGGTGGTGTGTATTCTTCCGATTTAAGAAAGCAGTTTTATCAACGTTTCCATCAGGATACGCATAATGAAATATGTGCGATGACCACCGACAAGGAGAACCATATCTGGCTGGCAACCTTCCACAAAGGAATTATGAGAAGTACGGAAGCCTTTGACCCGCAACACCGGTTGTCTTTTGAACTGGTTCCGAACGAAGCCGGAAATACCGTATTAAGCGCAATAACTGATAAAGCGGGTGATCTCTGGTTTGGAAATACCAATTCGGAATTGATCCGTTATCACTCAACCGGTAAAACATTTACTGTCTACCCGATACGTTTGTCTGATAATCCGGCATGGAATGGCTCTATATGGTCTCTATTCGTCGATAGTCAGGAACGTTTATGGCTGGGTACGTCGGATGGATTATTATTGTTTGATAAGTCATCCGGGCAATTCACACGTTATGAGGTTCGTCCCGGTATAATCCGGGCAATAACGGAAACTCCCGATAAAAACTTATGGTTGGGAACCACGTTCGGGTTAAAGAAATTCAATCCGGCCAAAGAGAGTTTGCAAGCAGATTTTGAGAAGGAAGCCGATATCCCGGCACGCGAGATACGTGCCCTTTTTGCTTCTTCCGATAAGAATCTTTATATCGGATATACGGATGGATTCGGTGTTCTGGATGTTGAATCCAACCGGATCGATACTTTCTATACAACGCACGACGGTTTAAGCAGCAATTTTATCGGTTGTATCAGCGAAGATACGAAAGGACATCTTTGGTTGGGCTCCAGTTCCAGTGTCTGTCGTTACAGTAAACATCAGAAGCTGTTTTATAACTACTATATATCAGGGAATAACCGTTCGGTAATGCTGTATCATGATTATTTGTTTTGGGGTAATAATAAGAACATGACTTACATTACGTCAGAAGACGTAATGGACGAACATCCCGTGCCGGATAAAGTGGTAATAACCCAGATAGAGGTAGATAATAAACCGGTTGAAATTGGGGAGAAAATAAACGATCAGGTCATTCTTACGGAAGGAGTTCCTTATGTGCATAATCTGATATTATCCGGTATGAATAATAGCTTCTCTCTGCTTTTCAGTAATCTGACTTATTCGGAAACGTTACAGAAATACAGCTACCGTCTGGCTCCTTATCAATCGGAGTGGCTGATTTCGGGGGAAGGCGAGAAGATTTCCTATACAAATCTTCCTGAGGGCGAATATCTGTTTGAAGTGAAAAGTATCTTCCCGGACGGTTCCAGCGGTGATGTAACGTCGTTTGCTATAAGGATTTTGCCTCATTGGTACGAAACGGTCTGGTTCCGGTTGATTGCGTTCATCTTTGTTGTGCTGGCCTTGTATTACTGGATGCGTCGTGTAAAGATCCAGCAAGCCCGCCTGAGAAAAGAGGAACGTTTGAAGCATGAGTTGTTTGTGGCCAATCTGGAACGCGAAAAGGAAAAGCAAATCAACAGGGAGCGTGAGAACTTTTTTACCAATGTATCCCATGAACTCCGTACGCCGCTGACATTAATTCTTTCTCCCTTACAGGAGTTGTTGCAGGCTGATCGTCTTTCACAAACTATGTACGAAAAACTGTCGCTTGTTTATAAAAATGCCTCTTCATTATCTACTCTGGTGAACCAGCTCCTGTATGTTCAGAAAATAGAAGCCGGAATGGTGCAACTTCATTTGTCAGAAGTTGATATTGTTGACTTAGTTAAGAAGGTTATGGAATCTTTTAAACACATGGCTGAAATAAAAAATACAGAGTTCATCCTGGACTCTGGTATCCGCTCCCTCGACCTTTGGATAGATAGTGGAAAGATAGAATCCGCTTTAAGAAATCTTTTATCGAATGCTTTCAAAT
>NZ_KQ033925.1 GCF_000969825.1 Parabacteroides gordonii MS-1 = DSM 23371 | reverse complement strand
CAATCAGCAAATTTATTGTTTTGACCGTAGACTGGAGCGGTTTGTCCCAATTCATTATGCCGGAAAGAAGGATGAAGATACCAGAGTCCAGGATGAACTCTGTATTTTTTATTTCAGCCATGTGTTTAAAAGATTCCATAACCTTCTTAACTAAGTCAACAATATCAACTTCTGACAAATGAAGTTGCACCATTCCGGCTTCTATTTTCTGAACATACAGGAGCTGGTTCACCAGAGTAGATAATGAAGAGGCATTTTTATAAACAAGCGACAGTTTTTCGTACATAGTTTGTGAAAGACGATCAGCCTGCAACAACTCCTGTAAGGGAGAAAGAATTAATGTCAGCGGCGTACGGAGTTCATGGGATACATTGGTAAAAAAGTTCTCACGCTCCCTGTTGATTTGCTTTTCCTTTTCGCGTTCCAGATTGGCCACAAACAACTCATGCTTCAAACGTTCCTCTTTTCTCAGGCGGGCTTGCTGGATCTTTACACGACGCATCCAGTAATACAAGGCCAGCACAACAAAGATGAACGCAATCAACCGGAACCAGACCGTTTCGTACCAATGAGGCAAAATCCTTATAGCAAACGACGTTACATCACCGCTGGAACCGTCCGGGAAGATACTTTTCACTTCAAACAGATATTCGCCCTCAGGAAGATTTGTATAGGAAATCTTCTCGCCTTCCCCCGAAATCAGCCACTCCGATTGATAAGGAGCCAGACGGTAGCTGTATTTCTGTAACGTTTCCGAATAAGTCAGATTACTGAAAAGCAGAGAGAAGCTATTATTCATACCGGATAATATCAGATTATGCACATAAGGAACTCCTTCCGTAAGAATGACCTGATCGTTTATTTTCTCCCCAATTTCAACCGGTTTATTATCTACCTCTATCTGGGTTATTACCACTTTATCCGGCACGGGATGTTCGTCCATTACGTCTTCTGACGTAATGTAAGTCATGTTCTTATTATTACCCCAAAACAAATAATCATGATACAGCATTACCGAACGGTTATTCCCTGATATATAGTAGTTATAAAACAGCTTCTGATGTTTACTGTAACGACAGACACTGGAACTGGAGCCCAACCAAAGATGTCCTTTCGTATCTTCGCTGATACAACCGATAAAATTGCTGCTTAAACCGTCGTGCGTTGTATAGAAAGTATCGATCCGGTTGGATTCAACATCCAGAACACCGAATCCATCCGTATATCCGATATAAAGATTCTTATCGGAAGAAGCAAAAAGGGCACGTATCTCGCGTGCCGGGATATCGGCTTCCTTCTCAAAATCTGCTTGCAAACTCTCTTTGGCCGGATTGAATTTCTTTAACCCGAACGTGGTTCCCAACCATAAGTTTTTATCGGGAGTTTCCGTTATTGCCCGGATTATACCGGGACGAACCTCATAACGTGTGAATTGCCCGGATGACTTATCAAACAATAATAATCCATCCGACGTACCCAGCCATAAACGTTCCTGACTATCGACGAATAGAGACCATATAGAGCCATTCCATGCCGGATTATCAGACAAACGTATCGGGTAGACAGTAAATGTTTTACCGGTTGAGTGATAACGGATCAATTCCGAATTGGTATTTCCAAACCAGAGATCACCCGCTTTATCAGTTATTGCGCTTAATACGGTATTTCCGGCTTCGTTCGGAACCAGTTCAAAAGACAACCGGTGTTGCGGGTCAAAGGCTTCCGTACTTCTCATAATTCCTTTGTGGAAGGTTGCCAGCCAGATATGGTTCTCCTTGTCGGTGGTCATCGCACATATTTCATTATGCGTATCCTGATGGAAACGTTGATAAAACTGCTTTCTTAAATCGGAAGAATACACACCACCTCCCTGTGTTCCGATCCAAAGAAGCCCATCTGCATCATAATAAGCCGAGATCATACGGGTTTCCAGATTCCGGTGAAGCTGTGAAGCCGTATTATTATAGACTTCCGTTGAATATTGGGTAGGATCTTCCTTATCAGGAATCAGGATAGCATATCCATTCCAGGTCGCTGTCAGGTAACGTCCGTTACTGAGCGGAACGATCTCATAAACATCCCAGTGTGACAAGGAATTCTTTTTGTTCTTAGGATCATACGTGTATTGTGAATAAGTATCCAAGACAGGATTGTAGCGGATCGCCCCGTTTGCCCAGGTGGAGATCCAGACATAACCCTCTGAATATAAGAGGCGATTGATATGTATTTTCTTTACTTTGGGTAAATCTCCTTTATTCAGAACGGTGTAGGAAGCAGGATCGAAAGCAAGAATATTTCCCCAGTCCGTTCCGATATATATAACTCCATCCGGCGACTGGCAAAAAGCCAGAAAGTTTGTCCCTTCATCAACCAATGAAGCAAACTCCATTTCTACTTTCAGACTCACTTCTTTAATATTTCCTGTTTTATCTTTCACATAATCTACTGAAACCAGAGAAAGATTATCATAAGAAAGCGACCAGAAAGAAGAGTCATTTTGAATTAGTACATCCTGGACTCTGGTATCCGCTCCCTCGACCTTTGGATAGATAGTGGAAAGATAGAATCCGCTTTAAGAAATCTTTTATCGAATGCTTTCAAAT
>NZ_KQ033924.1:14286-15894 GCF_000969825.1 Parabacteroides gordonii MS-1 = DSM 23371 | reverse complement strand
TCGTATGTCATCACGTCGCCCGCCGCGTTGCGCTGGAGGGTCATGTTGCCGTCGGCGTCGTACTCGTAGGAGGCGAGGGTAATTTCTTTCTCCGGATCTTCCGGATGCGGGCCGCATATTTCAAGGATGCGTCCGCTTCTCGTGTCGTGCTCCACCCTCAGGCGGCGGCCCGCGCTGTCGGTGATGGAGCGCAGCAGGCCCTCTTTCGTGTAGTCGAAGCGGACGCCCAGGCCGTTGCAGTCGGTCACGCTCTCAAGCAGGCGCACGGAATCGTACTCCTTGCGCGTGAAGCGGTAGTAGAGGTCCTCGGCCATGTCCCACACGCAGTAGACGCCGTCCTGTTCCAGACGGGCCTCCTTGCGCTCGGAGAGGATGAACGAGGGTTCCTCCGATGTAGGCAGGGGGAAGGCCACCGGGATGCCGTCACTCATGCGGAGCGTCAGCGTGCCCTCTTCCGTGTCCGCGACGACGCCCATGTCGTAGGCGTGGTGCCACCCGTTGCCCAGAGGACCCCGGTAGTCGCTGCGGCTGTACCACGTGCGCTCCCATGACAGGGGCACCGGGCCGTCGAGCCAGAAGTCCTCCTCGTCGGTGAAGAACGTGCCGCTGGCCACGTCCACCGGGTGGCCCGTGACCGTACAGATGGCCTTGTGGAGCATGTTCTTCAGGGATTCGCTCTTTATAGTCCTGTTGACCTTGCTGTGCAGCCTGTCCGCCAGCTTCCTGGTCTTTTTCTTGTAGAAACGCCCGAACGCCCCCGTGCATTTGCGGGCGAGTGCCGCCATGGGGTTGAGGGGGACGGGAACCGGGCTGGTGAGTATCTGCCTGGCGGGAGGTATCGGGTTGATGACACCCGTGGGCAGGAACATGCCCGGAACCTTGTGCACGCTCGGTATGCCCACGTCGTTGCAGTCAAGGTGCAGGTGCGCGCCGCCGCCCGAGAAGGGCATCCCGTCGGCAAGTACCGTCAGGCTGCCCATGAAGGCGTGGCCGTTGTTCTTGGGTATCGCCGCTGAAGGGGCCGCCCAGCCTGCGCCCATGGGGATGTGCGGGATGCTCCGCGTGGGTGTGGATGCGACCGCGCGCGGGATGAAGCCGCCTATCTTGACGGTGGCGCCCAGCATCCCGACGGCCATCGTCAGCACGGTGTGGCCCACCTCGGCGAGCTTCGCGCTGTCGGCGTCGCCCGTCTGTTCCGCTGTCGGTGGCGGGGGGATGAACGAAGAGACCGCCGCCGCGATGAAGTCCTGCGGACGGAGGAGGACCCCGACATAAGGGTGAGGCATGGGCACGACGGGGGACGGGGGTATCGTCACGAGGTGGATGTCCACGCCGATGACCGGGTCGAGCTGCTTGGAGATAGGCAGGCAGGCCATGCCCTTCATGCCCATGGCACCCAGTACGGGGAGCATGGCGGCCTCACTCAGGCCGTCGGCAAGGCCGCCGATGGCGGCTGCCGCCTTGACGCCCGTGTCGAGGGCATTGACGGACGGTGACACACCGGCCTCGGAGTTCGCCTTGACGCCTTCCGAGATACCCTTGACCTGCGCACCTACGCCGGTCTTTAGGTTTGCACTTACGCTGTCGAAATAGCCTGTGTCCGCCATA
>NZ_KQ033924.1:5390-14276 GCF_000969825.1 Parabacteroides gordonii MS-1 = DSM 23371 | reverse complement strand
TCGCCTTGACGCCTTCCGAGATACCCTTGACCTGCGCACCTACGCCGGTCTTTAGGTTTGCACTTACGCTGTCGAAATAGCCTGTGTCCGCCATAATAGATTTACCCCTATTCCGCTATATATGTTTCTAAATAATTGATTCCATTGTAGCTTCTTAATTCATCTACATATTTTTTAGGAGTTTCATAGGAATCGTAATTTTTCTTTTTGATAAAAATTCTTTGATTCTTTTTTTTGTCTTTGAATCCATTTGGAATATAACAAAATATACAATTCGCGGGCTTTATATTATATTCTTTAATATCAACTTCTATTGACCAGTCAGGGATAAGTTTATTATCTATCATTTCTCTTACCATCTTAAATGGATCTTCCAGATAATCTATAATTGTTACTTTTAGAAATTCAGGATAGTAATACTTAATATCAATATCTTTGCAAAATTGGCATCGGTGTTCAGGATTTGGGCGTTTCTTAGCTTGACAAGAATTATAGGCTTCCAACTCTTTCATATATATATCTTGATTGAAATATTCCATAAATTCTTCACGGCTCTTTTCAGTCCTGCCTATCCATATCATGTATTCAAGACCGGCTAATGAACCTGCGACACCTTCAATATTTTGTTCAAACTTATAAGAGCCAAGATAATTCATGGATACAGCTTTTTTCGCTTTTTGGGGAGAAATGCCACAAGAACAATTATAACATATTACAGCATTACACTGTGATATTCCAGCTTTTTCAATGGCTTCATGTATTTTAGAAGTTTCAGCAGGTATTAAATTTAATAATTCATTCATTCCATTGGAAGCATATTTCATAATGAGGAAATCCTCGTCATAATTCATTACTCCTAATTCCTTACAGAATTGACAGCAAAGTTCTTTGTTGTCTTCGTCATATTTTTTCCACCACTTATAGAATGCTGATTGATCCATATATTTTTCGAAATCAGCTTCCGAATTAAATTGACCAACCCAAATCATTATTTTATTCATAAAACTTATTTTTTATTAGAATATCCTACTACATGCTTATTGTGCAGTCTTTCAATCTCACTTTGAGCTTGCTGTTTTGATTTTGCATTAGTTATTGCATTAGCAAGTTTTTGATGAAAAATAGAACTGGCAGAAGAACGATGGTGAAGTCCCTTATTTCTACCAATTTTAATCTGCATATTTTTTGTTGGAATAACCATCTTCTTAAGTTCTGATGCTGTAAACCCAAGATCTTTTAACTTTGGCGCAAGATGAACAGGAAACATCTCGTGCATTCCACCACTACCTCTCAAGTGAGTTTTTACTGCATCAATATTAGCTTCTATATCTGTTACTGTAGCTTTATCCCACCAATCATTAAATGCTTTATTACCACGTCCCCATGGAGCAAGCCCCAATATATCAATCCATGTATTAGTATCATCCACATATCCATAAATAGTAGGATTACTACCATTAAGTCCAATCGGATCTTGCGAGACATACATTCCCATCTTCGGTGAGTAATACCTGAACTCCTTATACTTCCGTTCTTTAAACTCTCAAAACTTTAAGGTCAGAGATTAAAAAAACAGTTCCCACACTGCCTCACAGTCCAAAACAAACTCAAAGAACACAAAAAATCCGCAAAAAGCCAAAAACAGCTTCCTGCGGACAAAGGTAATAAAAAAGTCGGATTATCGGTTTATGATATGCGTATAAATCTGTGTGCTTTCCAAACAGCCGTGTCCCAAAAATCGAGCGATATTCTCCACGCTCATGCCGTTCTGTAACAGATGTGTAGCTATGGAGTGGCGTAAAACATGGAAGTGTAGCCGCTTGCGTTTAATCTCTTCGTTATCGCATTGCTGATGTAAATAGTGCAAATCCACCGACAGGGTTATTTTCTTCTGCACAAAAAGGCGGTCATGCCCGCACCTGATTTGATTGCGGAAGTTGTAAATATAGTGCTGCAAGGCTTTGTACACATTGTCGCTCATCGGTACTATCCTGTCCTTGTAGCCTTTGCCCTGCCGTATAAAAATCGTTTTTCTATTGAAGTCTATTTCTGCGGGCGTAAGGTTGTATCCCTCGCTTAAACGCAATCCGCAGGCGTAGAAAAGTACAAAAACCAACTTCAACTGCTCCTGTTTGAGTTGCCTGTGTTCGTGGTCTAAATGCGGGTACAGGTGGTTGATAGCCTCTTGCAGCATTTTTATCTCTTCCACCGTAAAAGGTTCTATTCGGCGTATCCTTTGGGATTCGTCTATGGTAATACGGCGGTTGGTGGGAACAAGCGATGTCCGTGCTCCCATTTGGTGCAGAAACTCGCACAACTTGTCTATGGCGGTAAAATAATCGTTCAGATAGGAAGCACTTAACGTTCTGCCCTTAAACTTGGTATTGGGGCGGGTCTGTTGGCAGTCAAAAAAATCGTTGATGTGCTTTTGTTCGGCTTGAACAATGTGGGTAATGTCTTTGCTTTCAAGCCATAGAAAAAAATCTGTTACCCTATAACCGTAGTTACATACCGTTTCGGTAGCAAATCCCAACGTATCCAACCAAAAAACGTACTGTTCGTGTATTGCCTTAAAATGCGTGTTCATTGTTTTAGAACGGATTAAATTTTGTGATGTCTTCCGCCAGTTCTTCAATGTGGTTGGGCAGATACTCCTCCGTACTGATGATACTTTTATGCCCCGCCATATATTGGGCTTTACGCAGTCCGTATGTCCTTATCCAATATGTGATAAGTGAAGCCCTTATCTGTGCGAGGGAGACAAAGTGCCTGTCTATACGTTTGAGTGCTGTCGTAAGCTGTATCAATGCCCGTGTGGCGTGTTTTTCACTGTTATCCTGTCGCACAGGCAAAAACAATGTGCCGCTTTGGCTCTTGCCCGTCAGCAGGGGACGTATCCCGTTCATGTAACGTATCAGCGTACCTGTTTGCGTGGCGTGCAACGGCAGGATTCTGTCCCTGCCTCTTGTGGTGGTCTGTACCGTTACGGTGGCTTTGTACAGGTCTATATCTTCGGTTTGTAGATGTAACACTTCCCTTGTGGTCAAGCCCTGATGTATAAAGAACAGCAACATCACATGGTTACGGGTTTTGGTGTGACAGCTCTCTTTATAAAGGGTTGGACGTATGCCCGACAAGGATTTTTCTTCCGCCGCTTTTACATAGAGCTGATAATAGCTGTCGGCAAGTTCGGTCAGTTCTTCAGGAGTGTAGATGTAATGCAAACGCCGTTTTTTAACTCCCCGCAGTTTGATGAGTGCGGTGGGATTAAGACAGATAATCCCCTGCCCGACAAGACAGTCAAAGTAATGTCGCAGGGCGATAAGTCCGTGATTACTGCTTACGGCTTGATGGTTCTTATGGTGTTTTAGGTAGCTTAAATAGTTTAAAATGTCTTTCTTCTGTACGTTTATCGTATCTTGGTCGCCGTACCACGATATAAAAAGACTGACTTGTCTTGCGTATTCTTTTATCGTTACAGGGCTTTTGTCTTGCTGCTGTAAATAGTTTTTAAAATCTTCCATTCTCTTGGGTTGCATCTTTTCATTCATAAATTTCTTTTTTTGTGTCGTCCTACTCCCAAAGGCTTGTTATAAAGCGGTTTGCGGGTCGGTCATCGGGGATTGGCTTACTGTCTTACTGCCTGTCGCAGCGAGGGTATAATAATACTGTCGGTTTTTCCATTCCCGTTTGAGTTTTCCCTGCTGCCAAAGACGTTTTAAATAGCGGGCTTCGGTGATTTGACTTCTGCCTGTCAGGGTGGTAAAATCGGCTGGAATATATTCCCGGTCAGGACTTCGGGCTTCAAGTTCCAAAAGCAATTTAAGGGTATATTCCTCTTTGTCGTCAATGCGTTTACGCTTTGAGGGCTTTTGCGGTGATTCCGCACTTAATCCCGTTGACGGTTCTTGTTCGGATTCTGCTTTTTGCTCGGGTTCTGTCGGCGGATTCTGTTCTTTACGGTAAGCATTCCAGACATCTTTTAAAGTGGCTTGCATCTCCTGTTCGATACGTCCCTGCACCTCCTTTTGATTTCCGAAGTCCGTAAGTTTGTAAATAAATCCCTCCCTGTGCTTGTTTCCGCCTGCCACTTGGATGTATGAAAACAGCTTTAACTCCTGCAAATAGCGGTTCAGCGTGCGGGGGTGTATCGGTTTGGTCTTGCGTATATCCAAAGCGGTGAACTGTGTGGTCTTTGCCTGTTGCAGATACTCCGTAAGCCACTTGTAAAAGCCTCTTACGGACGTGCTCAGTTCATCAGCCCGCCTGAACAGCGTGTTTTTGAGCAGGGCAAACGCCATTTCAATATCCTGCGGATGGGTGCGGATAAATATCTCTCCTGTATCGGTGTCGGTCAGCCGTTCCCTTTGGTATTGGAAAAAGAAAGTGATCGCTTCGATAAAGTTAAGGAGTAGCAACAGCGATTTGCGGGGATAGGCTATATCTTGAGGCAGGTTTATCAATGTGGCATACGGATTGACAACACTGATGTTTTGCAGCGAGGCAATCACGCATTTTAAAAGGTGCTGGGCTCGGGCAATATCTTCGGTTCTTATCTGTCCCGCCCTGCACTTCTTCTGATACTCCATAACGGCAAGGTCTTGGGCGGGACTGTGGTTCAGGTGCAGGCAGAGAAACGGCAATCCGAGTTCTTCAAGATTTTTGTCCGAGTAGGCACAGGCTATCAGACAGAGTTTGGCTATCACTTCAAAGGTGGTGGAATGGAGCATTCCGTCTTTGTCCTTGGTGGCACGTGTATTTACCAGCCGCCCCTGCGTCTGGAGCGTTGCCAGCGGTTGCAACATCTGTGTCGTCCATTCCAAATCTTCGATAAAAAGGGCTTTGCCGTTAATATCCCCGCTGTCGAAGTAGTACAGGGCGTTTGCCGATATACGGCTGTGGAACGAGAACGAACCGTCGGGCATACACTCCGAGAGCTTTTGCAGGATATAACTTTTACCGATACCCGATTTTGCCAGACACAAAACCGAAAAGGGATTGGCCGACTTGTGCGACGCCAACGCCAAGAACAGGATAAGGGCGTTACGGTCTTCACCCAAAATGCCGATGGTGTTCAGTTGCTCCATCAGACTGCCCGACAGGTTCTTTTCCGAAAGAAAACGTACCGCTTTGCGTCTGTCTTCCTCGCTCGGAGAAAAAGCCTGTTGCGGGGATTTGCCCGTGTAACGTAACTGTTGCAGGCGGTATTCTTCCAACTGCAAGGTAAGGGTATAAAGGCTGCGGCTGGCTTCGAGGAGTTTCAGCCCCCATTTATCACAAAGGGTTCTTTGAAGTTTGTCGGTTTGGTTGTCATTGTATAAATCCAATGTGGTGCGCTGCGGCGGATAGTCATTGTACGTGATGCGGAGCGTGCAAACCATGCGTTCCACTTGCGACAAATCCACTCCGCCCAGCACATCAACCGTTAACAGGTCATCCGTATAGGTGATGAAACGGGAGTTTGTAATCTGTAAATTCTTCATGCTGTAATTGTTTAAATGTCAGGCACGAAATAACACAGATTATACGAGAAATGAAAATGAAGTTATTAACACAAGGGGATGACTGACAACCATTTCCCTCTTTTCTTCTGATGGTTTTAAGGGATTGGGTCATGCTTCGTTTTTCATGTATATTTGTCCGTTTTTCTCTTTTTTTTATAATCTGATGATTGGGGCTTTCTTTATAGGGATTTCCTTTATTCAACCCATTTAAAGGAGGGAACAGGTATGAAGCTATTGAACAACTCAGAGGTCGGTCTATAAGGATAAGTACAAGAAGTATTTCTTTTAACAAAAATGCGTGACATCAAAAGAAGGGGATAAATAGAGATTACCCCTGCCAAAAATTGACACTTTTAAATTTACTGATTCTATTTTTGTGATTGGGGGCTTTCATACGTTACAGATAGCCCCAAAGAACATGCCCTATCCATGGTTCGTTCATTAAGACATGTTCTTGCATGACTAATTCTATTTGGGGGCTTTCTTTTCTGCAAGACAAGGAGTTTTGCTCTTTATTGATTCAGTTTCCTTTCTTGCTCTATCTGTACCCGTTGTCGTTCTATCTCTTTTTTGAGTTCCTGTTCTGTCGGCAGATAAAGCATGTATTTGGATGCAAAAATCTGGTTGCTGTCATTGAGCAGGCTATATTTTACAATGGTCTTGTCTTTTTCGGTACATAGGATAAGCCCGATTGTCGGATTATCGGTTTCCTGCCGCATCTTTTCCTCAAAATAGCGTACATACATATCCATCTGCCCGATATCCTGATGGGTAAGCGGTTCGGCTTTCAAGTCTATGATTAAAAAGAATTTGAGTATATAGTTATAAAATACCAAGTCCGCATAAAAGTGTTTGCCCGTGTCGGTGGTAAGTCGGTACTGGCGCCCCACAAAAGCGAAGCCCTTGCCTAATTCCTGCAAGAAGTTCTGCAACTTATCTATAATTGCCTGTTCCAGTTCATTCTCCCTAAAGTCCGTATTATCCTTTAAGCCTAAAAATTCCAGTACATAAGGGTCTTTGATAATGTCTTTCGGCTCTTGCCTGATTTCTTTTTCGGCAGCTTCATCCTTGACTATTTGGGTATTGTGGCTCATAAGCATCCGTTCGTAATAGAGGTTGCCGATTTGCCGTTCAAGCGTTCTCGTACTCCAGTTGCAATCTATGGTTTCCTGCATGTAAAACAGCCTTGCCTGCCCGTTCCCTACCTTTAAAAGCAGGCGGTAATGCGTCCAACTCAATTCAGGACGCAGTGCGTCACATTTTGGATAAACGAGGTAAAAGTTACGCATGTGGCGCAGGTTACTTTCATCAAAGCCACGACCGTGTTTTTTAGTCAGTTTTTGGGATAATTGTTTGAGAACCTGTTTGCCATATTCCGCCCTTTCTTTTCCCTTTTGTTCTTCTTCGACGATTACTCTGCCGATATGCCAGTATGCCCTGACCATCGTAATATTGGCGGTGCGGTAAACCGCAGCACGTGCCTCTTCGATTATCCGGTTAATCGTGTCGTAAAGGGTGCTGATTCCTTTTGTTATTTCTCCATTTGTCGCCATGTCATTCCAATAATTTGTACGCAAAGGTAGTAATTTAAAACGACTTGAAAACAAGGGGATTACTTTCTTTCACGCTCCGCAGGAACAGAGGGGCTTTCTTTATCGGGGCTTTCCTGTAATCGGATAAAAGGGAATGTGGCAACCCTATAAAAGCAGAACGCTGTTTTGACATGTTTTTTCAATGAAATAAAATCCCGTTTATAGAACCGAAAAAATCCCTTAAAACCATCAGAAGAAAAGAGGGAAAACAAACAAAATACCTGTTGATAACTTTTTTTGTAAGAGGCGGTCAGTCCCTGTTTTTTTACTCCTTTTTTCTTTTGCAACAAAAAACCACTCCATTTGAAGCGTTCTTTTGTTTGTATAAAGATGTGTTTTTTTAATCTAATTCTGCTCTTAAAAATAAATCTTGTATTAAAGTTTCGTTTTCGCAGGTTTCTTTAAATGCAATTATAAAAGATTTTAGAGCATCTGGATTAGATGAATAAACACAAAACATATCTGCTTCGGGGTCAAACTTTATGATTTCTATTAGTTCAGTTTTTTGTTCTTCCAAAAATACTTTTGCTAAAGCCCCCCAATCATAACCGTTGCCCTCAAAGCCCTCATCTTCTCTTGCTTGGAAAATTTCTGCTTTGTATTCTCCAACATTCAAACATACCGAAACACTATTTTCGTGTTCGATCCAAAAGAATGGTTTTATTAACTCATTAAAATTATTAGTGTCCATATTGTTCCAATTGTTTAAAGAGTTCATCGCCATTGGCTTTTATACCGTCCCTGTACTTTGCAGGTATTTTATTACCAACACGTTCAAACCAATCGTTAAACGTATTTTTCCATTCTTTTACTTTGTCTTTTTTGATGCTCAAATTTGCATCGATTGGAAATCTTTTTGCAAGCATAATTAGTATTTCAATATGTGCTAAAAGAGCTTGCGTTGGTTTATTTGCTGTTTTTAACCATTCTGCATTTTCTTCAATTTGTTTTATAGCCAAATTAAAGTAGCGTGCATTTGCCATATCAGCCATTTCATTTCCATCGGGTGCTGTGCTAAATATTTTCATTTTTTATTTGTTTTAAGATTTACAGCCTACTTTTACTTTCTTTGGTTTTTTGTATATTTTATCTCGTAAATCGTCTAACGGATTTTCCGATGTCCAGCGTTCTTTTATTCGACCTCTGTTTCTATTATCTAATCCTGATTTATCTAATCTGGCTTTAATCGAATCAAAGTCTGACCAATCGTCAGCTCTTTCCTTCAAACGTTGTCTTATCAAAGCCCCTTCAATAGAGCGAGCTTGGTCGTGTGTAAGTCCGTCAGCCAATATTTCCATATTGTCGAACACTTTTGTTTTGCCGTGTTCTGCCATACGTTCTAAGGCAGTTCTGCTTGTAATACCATAATAAACTACCTTATTATCTCTGATAAGTTGATATACAAGCTCTCCACTTAGACCTAAAACATCAACCCAAGTATTAGTATCTTTCACATAAGCGTATGTATTAAATCCGCCCGCCAGCCCAATCGGGTCAGAAGAAATATATATCCCCATTTCAGGCGAGTAGTATCTGAACCTGTTGTACGCCAGCCCTGTCTCCCGGTCATAATACTGTCCCTGGAACAGGAACGGTACCATTCCCTTGTTGCCGGTCTCCCCGATGACGTTCCCGTCCATGTCGAGCACCCGGCTCCACACCTCGTTGCCCTCGGCATCGTATGCCTCCGTCGGCGTTCCGAGCTGGTCTGTCAGTATCGAGTAGGACCTGCCTTCCTTTATCATTGCCACCGGCACGAAGGACTCCTCGTCGAAGAGCCATACCGTCAT
>NZ_KQ033924.1:0-1565 GCF_000969825.1 Parabacteroides gordonii MS-1 = DSM 23371 | reverse complement strand
TCGCCTTGACGCCTTCCGAGATACCCTTGACCTGCGCACCTACGCCGGTCTTTAGGTTTGCACTTACGCTGTCGAAATAGCCTGTGTCCGCCATATATTAGCAGTCTATATTTGTACCAAAATACCTATTTAATTTTTCTATAATCTCATTTATCTTATTGGATGTAGAGTCATACATCTTTTTTTCTCGTGCAAGCTTTACTAAATAAGGTATATCACTATAATTATGATTCAAAATACATTGAATTAAAATACAAGTTAAAGGATATCCATAATTATATGGATATTCTAATATGTCATTAGTTAATGCTGGAGTAACATTTATAAAGTTATATATATACGGAATGAATATATCATTGACATTTTGAGTTAATTCAATACATTTGTTCACAATGTCATCATTTTCATAAAAACTTATAGTTCCATTGTTATAGAATTTTAAAGGTGAAAAATAAAGTGAGGTAAAGCCAAAATAACACTGTGGTAATTTTGCCATTGGAGGAAAGGACAACTTTAATTTTTCTATTATTTTTGTTAGTTCTGTTGTTCCAGACATTTCCAGACCAAAACGGCAAGACAAAAATATCCCAAATAAAGAATTATAATCAGCATATTTTGAAGACACAAAAGTATATCCGATATATCCTACCTCAGAATTACTATCTAAGAATACAATAGATTCTCTTTTGTACTTTGAAATAATATTCCCAAAAGCAAAATTAACACTCTGCTTTTTTAGCTCTGCTTTTACTATTTTTTTTACTTCATTCATACTAATTATATATTAAAACATGGAATACAGCTGTATCAGAGGTTCCTCTACCACCTAATACTTTTCCTAACTCACTTCCTGTATCAATAGTATATGTGCCACTTGTGCCTTGTGAGACCTTAATAGTTCCTCCACCAAGATGTGTAGTAGTATTTGATTGTGAAGACATTGAATAGACTCCCGATTTTTTTTGATTTTTAGTAAGTCTGCCTTTCTTATGCTTAACCTCAAATATATGTGTTTTGCCATGGCCATCTTTAGCTATAATATCGGCTCTAATTCTGCTACCATTCACTTTCATTGTAATTTCTTCACCGATAATATCAAATCCATTACGCCTCAAGTCATCTTTTGCTTTATTAATGCCTTGCTGCTGACTATAACTTTGTTTCGAAAGTCCCAGAATATCAATCCACACATTTGTGTCATCAACATATCCATACAGATTCAGTATTCCACCATCAAGTCCAATCGGATCTTGTGAGACATACATACCCATCTTCGGTGAATAATACCTGAACCTGTTGTACGCCAGCCCTGTCTCCCGGTCATAGTACTGTCCCTGGAACAGGAATGGTACCATCCCCTTGTTGCCCGTCTCTTCGATGACGTTCCCGTCCATGTCGAGCACCCGGCTCCACACCTCGTTGCCCTCGGCATCGTATGCCTCCGTTGGTGTTCCGAGCTGGTCTGTCAGTATCGAGTAGGACCTGCCTTCCTTTATCATTGCCACCGGCACGAAGGACTCCTCGTCGAAGAGCCATACCGTCATGTCGCGGCGTTCCGTGTCCGT
>NZ_KQ033923.1 GCF_000969825.1 Parabacteroides gordonii MS-1 = DSM 23371 | reverse complement strand
GGCCAGGGAATACCTTACAATGGCATGCTTAACTCAAATATTACTGATAAAGTCAAGGTAATGTCCTTTGGCGTAAAGCTAGGGTTTAGGTTTAAGTTGAATTGAGACTACTAGATGAATCCTTTAGAAAGAGAGGGGGAGGGCCGGGAGGTTCTCCCCTTTATCATATATCCACCCTCTCCCGAAGCATGTACCCTTTTCCGGAAGAGCCCGTATCCTTTCCAAAAAAAGGGTGCATCCTAATTGAAATTAGCATGCACCCTTTGTCATATCTTTTTTGTTGCCGTCGGGCAACCCGCTGTTTCTTTACTCTTCTTTCTCCTTCTTCTCCTTGTGGTTCAGTATCAGCGTCGAAGGCATCTTCTGCAAGGCTTCGCGGCGATGTTCGGAGACGTCGTTCCAACTCTCGTAGCTGATCAGCATGAAATTGTAGCTGCCGAAAATGGCGGCGGTCATGTCCTTGTCCGCCAGCAGGGAAGTCTGTTTGGTCGACTCCGTGAACTGGCTGATGGCATGGCGTATCTTCTCGTTGCCCGGCGTGGTGGAGCTGCTGCGGTCGAGGATGGCGGCCGATCCGTGCGTCGTCTTAAGCAAAGTTGCGGTATAGTCCAGGAGGAACAGGTCGTTCTCCGAGTCGATCACCACGATCACATTGCTGGCCTTCACGAAACCCCGGTTCACGAATACGCCCACGTCGCAATTGCTTTTCCCGATAAACATCTTCGTCTTGTCCTTCAGCAACGCACCCGGATAAAACCACGATTCGGGCGCCTTGAAACGTTTGAAGTACTTGTTGTAGAAAGAGGTGCGGTAACGGTTCGCCTCGATGTCGTCCGGCTGGTTGCTCATCGAGATGCCCGAGCCCACGAGCAGGAAGTCGAAGCCCTCGTTGTTGGCGATGTCGGTGATATCCTGTCCGGCGTTGTTCGACACCTCGTAGCGCGTATCGATGTTTACCCCCAGCTTTTTTGCCCCGTAGAGGATAGGGCCGAAGCTCACTTCCTCGAAGTTATCGGTGTGGAGCGGGTTCACGTCCGACCCCACCGTCAGGTGCAACGCCGTAAGGTCTACCTGGTGCCGCTTATGGGCAAACATCTGATAGGCCACGTCGAGCATGATCTGTCCGTTTCCGGCACGCCCGAACGACAGCAACACCTTGAAAGTACCGTCGGCTACATCCACCGCCTTGTATTCCTTGATCTTCTCCCTCGTCTGGAAGCAGAACTTGATGAACGACACCAGCGGGATGGTCATGAAGGTAGTCACCAACGTCATCAGCACCAACATCACGAAGATCGAAGGGGGAAGTATCTTCATTTCGTAGCCGATGGTGAGCACCACCAGCTCCATCAACCCGCGTGTATTCATCAACGCCCCGATATACAAGCTGTCTTTCCAGCTCTCTCCCACGAAACGGGCGGAAAACATCGCGCCGCCGAACTTACCGATGATGGCAACGATGATGAAGATCCCGCACATCCACCACAGCTCCGGGCTGTTGAGCAACCCGATCTCCGTGCGCAACCCCGTCGACACGAAGAACAACGGCAGGAAGAGTGCCAGCGACACGTCTTCCACCTTTTCCGTCATGATTTTGCGGAATTTCACGTTGCTGGGCATCACCACCCCCGCGATGAAGGCGCCGAACAGGGCGTGCAGCCCCAGCATTTCCGTCAGGTAAGCCGAGATAATCAGCAGGAGGAACATAAAAGCGACCAGACCTTTGTCGATCACTTCCTTATTATGATAGATATGCCCGATCATCCGCAGGAACGGACGCACGGCAAAGAACATGAAAGCGATGTAGATAACGGAGAAAAGAATATTGTAGACCGCACTCAGCATCGACCCGGCCTGTGCGATGGCAATCACGACGGCCAGCAGGCACCAGGCCGTGATGTCGCCGTTGGCCGCGCTGGCGAGCGAGATCGTCCCCAGATGCGTGCGCGTCAACCCCCGTTCCTGTATGATACGTGCCAGCACAGGGAAGGCGGTGATGCTCATGGCGATGCCGATGAACAGGGCAAAGGAGAGGAAAGGCGTGCTTTTATCGGCGTAGGTGTCGTAGACGAAGTAGGCGGTAAGCATCCCGCAGAAGAAGGGCACGATGGTACTCGTGTGGCTGATCAGGATCGTTTCCTTCAGCTTCTTCCGTACCTCGGTGATATCCAGCTCCATACCGATGGCAAACATAAAGAGGATCAGCCCGAACTGGCTCAGGATGGTGATGTTGGCCAACGACTCGATGGGGAAGAGGAACCCCGACACTTCGGGCATGATATGCCCCAGCACGGACGGCCCCAGCACGATACCGGCCACGATCTCGCCGATAACCGTCGGTTGCCCGATCTTCTGAAACAACCACCCGAACAGGCGGCAGGTAATCAATATCGTGATGATCTGCAACAACAGGATCCCGATTGGCGACTGGATATGGTGCTGCATCAGTTCCCAAAAAACGGAAAAACCTTCACCGAGGTCTTTAGGGGCGTCGTAGGCGGATGTCATGGCGCTTTCCAACTGTTGGCTCTCTCCTTCTTTGGCGACAAAATACATCAATGAACCGAATACAAGGATCATCACTACATAAAAGGTAATACTCTTTGTTCCTCTACTCATATGTTGCATGGGTTTGATGCAAAATTAAGAAATATCCCGGGAATATCAATACGGTATGTTTTTTTCTTTTATCTTTGCGCTAAACCAATCTCAAATAAATCATGGAGTCGCTGAATCTAATAAAGAATGACCCTTGGCTTGCCCCTTATAAAGAGGCGATAGAAGGACGGTATCAATACGTGATTGATAAGGAAAAGAGCTTGACTAACAAGGGGAAACAAACCTTGTCGGAGATGGCTTCCGGTTATCTGTACTTCGGCCTGCATAAGACCAACAAAGGGTGGGTGTTCCGCGAATGGGCCCCGAATGCCACAGCTATCTACCTTATAGGTACGTTCAACAACTGGAAAAAAGAGGAACAATATAAGATGAGACGCCAGGGCTACGGCGTCTGGGAAATTGCGCTCGAAGAAGAACTTCTCCACCACGAAGACCTGTTCAAGCTGCTGGTCGAGTGGGACGGAGGTAGCGGCGAACGTATCCCGGCCTGGATACGGCGTGTCGTACAGGACGACGCCACCAAGATATTCAGTGCCCAGGTATGGAACCCGGCTGTGCCGTATAAGTTCAGGAACAAACGGTTCAAACCCAATACCGCCCCCCTGCTGATCTACGAATGCCATATCGGTATGTCGACCAACGAGGAGAAAGTGGGCTCATACGATGAGTTCCGCCGCAACATCCTGCCGCGCATCGCCCGCGAAGGCTACAACGCCATCCAGATCATGGCCATACAGGAACATCCGTATTACGGCTCGTTCGGTTACCATGTGAGCAGCTTCTTCGCCGCCTCGTCGCGTTTCGGTACGCCCGAAGAGCTGAAAGAACTGATAGACGACGCACACGGCATGGGCATCGCTGTTATCATGGACATCGTGCATAGCCACGCCGTCAAGAATGAAGTGGAAGGACTCGGCCGTTTCGACGGTTCCTACAACCAGTATTTCCTCAGCGGTTCGCGCCGCGAGCATCCGGCCTGGGACTCGCTTTGTTTCGACTATGGCAAGAACGAGGTACTTCATTTCCTGCTCTCCAACTGCAAATTCTGGCTCGAAGAATATAAGTTCGACGGTTTCCGCTTCGACGGTGTTACTTCCATGCTCTACTATAGCCACGGGCTGGGTGAAGCCTTCTGCAATTATGGCGATTACTTCAACGGACATCAGGACGGTGATGCCATCGCTTACCTTACGCTGGCCAACAAGCTGATTCACGAGGTAAACCAGCATGCGATCACTATCGCCGAGGAAGTGAGCGGCATGCCCGGCCTGGCAGCCAAGTACGAAGACGGCGGATATGGCTTCGATTACCGCATGGCGATGAATATCCCCGACTACTGGATCAAGACGATCAAGGAGAAGAAAGACGAGGACTGGCATCCGTCGTCCATCTGGTGGGAAACGACCAACCGCCGGGCCGACGAAAAGACGATCAGTTATGCCGAAAGCCACGACCAGGCTTTGGTAGGAGATAAAACCATCATCTTCCGCCTGATAGATGCCGAGATGTATTGGCACATGCAGAAGGATGACCATAACTTCGTGGTTGAACGCGGTGTCGCACTCCATAAGATGATACGCCTCGTGACGGCTTCGACCATCAACGGCGGCTACCTCAACTTTATGGGCAACGAGTTCGGGCATCCCGAATGGATCGACTTCCCGCGCGAAGGCAACGGATGGTCGCACAAGTACGCACGCCGCCAGTGGGAGCTGGTAGACAATATGGATCTTAAGTACCACTACCTGGGCGACTTCGACCGCGAGATGATCGAACTGATCCGCAGCGTGAAGAATTTCCAGTCTACCCCGATACAGAAGGTGTGGGACAGCGATGGCGACCAGATACTGGCCTATATGCGTAAAGACCTCGTGTTCGTATTCAATTTCAGCCCTTCCAAGTCGTTTACCGACTATGGCTTCCTCGTCCCCGCAGGCGAGTATGAGGTGGTTTTGAACACGGATGCCGTCCGTTTCGGTGGTTTCGGCCTGGCGGATGATACGATACATCATTTCACACAATTCGACCCATTATATAAAAAAGAGAAAAAAGAATGGCTTAAACTTTACATACCGGCACGCAGTGCTGTTGTATTGAGAAAAGTAAAGGTAAAGAAATAACCAAAAAACAGAAACACAGTATGTTATATCCAATGACATTCAAGCCTATCCTCAAGAAGATCATTTGGGGGGGCTCAGACATCTGCCCGTTCAAGGGTATCACACCGGTAGAAGAAGGTATCGGTGAAAGTTGGGAACTTTCGCACGTGGAAGGTAACTATTCAATAGTAGAGAACGGCGAGATGGCCGGCAAGACGCTCGACGAAATGATACGCCGCTACGGCACTCAGTTGCTGGGTGAGAAGGTGATCGAGCGATTCGGTACGACTTTCCCCCTGCTGATCAAGTTTATCGACGCCCGCGATGATTTGTCGATCCAGGTACACCCCGACGACGAATTGGCAAAGAAACGCCATAACTCTTTCGGTAAAACGGAAATGTGGTATGTGATAAATGCCGCCAAGGGAGCTGCCCTCTATTCTGGTTTCTCGCAGCAGATCGATGCCGACGAGTACGTGAAACGGGTGGAAAACAACACCATCATGGACGTTCTCCAGCGTTATGAAGTGACACCGGGCGACGTGTTCTTCCTGCCCGCAGGCCGCGTCCACGCTATCGGCTCCGGATGTTTCATCGCCGAGATCCAGCAGACCAGCAACATCACTTACCGTATCTACGACTACGATCGCAAGGATGCCAACGGCAACGGACGCGAGTTGCACACGGAGCTGGCCAAGGATGCCATCGACTATACCATGCTGCCCGACTACCGCACGCATTACAAGGCTCATACCAACGCAACGGTTGAGCTGGCCGACTGCAAGTACTTCACAACCAACCTGCTGGATATCGACACGATCATGGTGCGCGACTTCTCTGAACTCGACTCCTTCGTGGTATATATCTGCATGGGCGGCAAGGCTTCCATCCGCGATAACAAAGGAAACGAGATTTTCGTCCATCAGGGACAGACGGTGTTGATCCCGGCCGATACCCAGGTGGTGACGATCTCCCCGTCGCCCGATGCCAAGTTCATGGAAACTTATATAGGCGACTGATCCTATACCTTATTATAACAGGCGAGCCGGAAACTTTCATTTCCGGCTCGTTCTTTTTTATCTGTACCGCTCGTTGTTGTATGCTGCCGCCCTAGATGCTGCGTCCGGGGTAGGGGAACTGCGTCAGTCCCTTGTACATGAACTGGTAGGTGGGGACGCTGATGCCCAGTGCTTTGGCTTCGCGCACCACGTAGCCGGTCAGTGTCTCGACTTCCGTCTGCGAACCCTTCCGGAAGTCACTGTGCATAGAGGTGGTCGATCCGTTCGGCATCATCTTCTGCGACTGGATGGAGGAGAACACGATGTCGTCCGGCAATTCGATGCCTTTGGCCTCTGCAACGCTCTTGAGCTCGTATCCGAGGGTGATAAAGAAGTCGTTGTGGTTCTCTATCACATCGTTGATCGGCTCGTTGAAGTAGGAGGTGATCGTGGCGGCGGTCGAGATCATAAAGAATTTCTTCCAGATCTCCTTGTCGATATCGTCGGGGTTGGTCACTGCGATGCGTGCACGGTGCAGTATGTTGCGGAGCGTATATTGATGCTCCCAGTCCTCATAGTTGCTGCCGAAGAAGAGGCGGTCTTTCAGCGTGAACTTCTCCACATGTCCGGGAGATACCAGGCGCGCGCCGATATAGACGCAGCCTTTCCATACCTTGTTGGCGGGAACCATCTGCTGGATCCGTTCGGTAATGTCGGCACCGTTGAGCAAAGGGATGATAACGGTGTTAGAGCCGATCACAGGCGCGAGGTGCTTCACGTTATCTTCGAGGTCGTAACTCTTCGTACACAGGAACAGGTAGTCCACCGGCCCTATCTCGGCCGGGTTGTCGGTTGCCAGCGTCGGACGGGTAGTGATCCGCCTGTAGGATTTTTTTATCTGTAGTCCGTTCTCTTTGATGGCTTCCAGGTTCTTACCACGTGAGATGAAAAAGATATCCACGTCGTCGTTGTTTTCGTAATAGGCAGCCAGCGAACCACCATAGTATCCGCCCACGGCCCCTATTCCGGAAATAGCAATTTTTACTTTACTCATATCTGTTATATAGGAGTTTTCAAGTTTATATTCTTAATGGTAGCGCAAAGATGAAAAATAAAATCGAATCCTCTTATACGAGTTTGAGTTCTTTTAGAAAGTCGGGAAAACTTTGTTCAAAATTAACACCGAACCGATAATCAGTCTTTGCCTTATAGGTGCGCCGGATACTGTCTGCCGTAAAATTCACCGCGATGGCAGCCGATTCGGTCAGGCTGAAATCGTTCATCAGGGCCGATAGGAGGGCACTGGCGAAGACGTCGCCCGTCCCGTGGTAATAGCCCGGTATCTTTTGGGTGAAAACGTAGTCGATCGTGTCGGTAGTCCGGTCGTAAGTGGCCGCCCCGAGTTGATCCTCCTTGAAGTAAACGCCTGTGAGTACGACCTTTTGGGGCCCCAGTGCCCCCAGCTTGCGGAGCGTGCTCTCGATGTAGGCGTGGGTATAAGGGCCGGGATGGAACGGCTCGTCGAGCAGCAGAGCCGCCTCGGTCAGGTTGGGGACGATGATATCCGCTTTCTCGCAGAGTGACCGCATTCCGGCGGCAAACTCACGGGTGAAGATGGTATAGAGCTCGCCGTTGTCGCCCATCACCGGGTCGACCAGGATCAGGTTGTCGTCGCGGCGGAACATATCGAAGAATTCCTTTACGATGTCCTGTTGCTCGAACGATCCGAGGAAGCCGGTGTAGATGGCGTCGAACCTGAGGTCGAGCGACTTCCAGTGCTTCATGATCGGCCGCATATCGTTGGTGAGGTCGCGGTAGGTGTATCCGCTGATGCCTCCGGTATGGGTCGACAGGATGGCGGTGGGGAGGGCTGCTGCCTCGATACCGGCTGCCGAGAGGATGGGTAAAGCTACTGTGAGTGAACATTTTCCGAAGCCGGAAAGGTCGTGTATGGCTGCGACCCTTTTTTGGTGTGTCTTATTCTTCATTTTCTTACTTTTTATATCAATACAACAAGAGGCAGCCAGGAAATGTTGGGAACCGTTCGGGGTTGTTTTCCTGACTATCAAAAATAGGCAGTTTTTGGCAAAAACGAAACAAAATTGTTATGAAATGAGTAAATTCTTTTCCCGGAGGGCGTTTTTGTCTTTTTTAGAGGATTTCCTTCCGGATGTGCCCTACATTTATAAATATCGTAACCGAAATAGCTGAAGATAGGTGTAAAACAATGGTTTTGGTGGAATATCTTTACATCAAAGTTTTTGAGAGCTTTTTCGAGCCTGCTTGATTAAAATTTACATAGATGATTACAGTTGAAATGACTTTTGCTAAAACTGATCTCTTCCCGTTGTGGTCGGGAGGAGGCGAAAAGGTACAGAGATCAATGTTTGTTTCCCGTCGGCGGAAACGTGGTGCTTCACCGGTATGGGGTTGTGACGACTCAGCAAATGGTAAAAAAGAAGACCAGGAAGCGAGCTACAAACCGGATTATACGGGTGCTTTTATTACGGACTGGGAGATCTCCGGTGAAATACATATACCGGAAAAGGGCAATAGACCCGGTTCTGATTTTATAGTGGATTGGATAAATTAAAATGTGAGAATAGTTTTTTTTATGTAATTGGTGAAATCATACTTTTTACTCTATAACGTTAATCCTCATATCTAATAACGTTGTATCCCAAGCCCTTCATGGGGCAAACATCCGCTCTGTTCGTGAGAATAGGGCGGTTTTTTTGCTATGCCGTAATACGAAAATAGTCTTTTACAGATTTCTGTAAAAGACTATTTTTTGTGACCCGGGAGGGGCTCGAACCCTCGACCCAATGATTAAGAGTCATTTGCTCTACCAACTGAGCTACCGAGTCAACATGTGTTGGTTTTTTATAGAGTGACCTGGGAGGGGCTCGAACCCTCGACCCAATGATTAAGAGTCATTTGCTCTACCAGCTGAGCTACCAAGTCATTCATGCCTCAGGTTGTTTCCTGATTGCGGGTGCAAAGATAGAGGTTTAATTTTTCTTTGCAAACTTTTCGCCCGCTTTTTTCAAAGGAATTTTACTCGAATTCAAAAATATCAGACGGCGTGGTGCGCTTAAGTGCTACAAGAGAGACATCTTTGCCTACCCGAACCCCCTCCTGAAAAAGACGAATATCGATCGTCTTATAGGCAAGTTCCGGATGGTTATTGTCGCGGCTCAGGTGGCACAACCAGATATCTTTCAGCTTCGGGTCGTAGTTGGCGGCCAGAAACTCGGCAGCTTCACGATTGCTCAGGTGACCGGTCGGACTGGCTACGCGCTCCTTCAGGAAGGCCGGATAAGTTCCGAAGCGGAGCATCTCCTCGTCGTAGTTTGCTTCGATGATCAGGTGGTTGGCCATGCGCATATAACGGGTCACCGTGTCGGTGATATGGCCTACGTCGGTGGCGAAAGTGAATTTATGCTCGCCGTATTCTATATAATAGCCTACGTTGTCGGTGCTGTCGTGAGGCACTTCGAAGGCCGTGATGTTGAAGTCGCGGATGGTAAAGGGAACCTCCTTTTCGATGATCCGCCGTGAAGTGTACAAAGTTTCTTCCACATACCGGCTCTTCTCTATTCCCCGGTGAACATCGGCGGTAGTATATATCGGGAGGTTCATTTTCTCACCCAGGCAACCGACGGTTTTAATATGGTCGGCATGGTCGTGAGTGATCAGGACAGCCACGATTTTAGATATGTCGATCGCTTTATCTTTCAACACCTTCTTGATGGTACGGATACCGATACCAGCATCAATCAATATCCCGAATTCGGGAGTACCCAGATAATAGCAGTTACCACTGCTTCCACTTGCTAAGCTTAGAAATGATAGTTTCATATTCTTCAAATCCGCATCGCGGCTCATTCTGTTTTACATAGTATATATATTCAAGAACGGAACGCATCCGGGATCGTCACTTCCCCGATGAGCGAACAGTTCATGTGATCCTTCACCTCCTCCGGACTCAGTCCGTGGCCGAAAAGGAACATCAATTTGGTGACGGCACTTTCCGTCGTGCTGTCGAACCCGCTTATTACGCCGGCTTCGAGCAATTTATGCCCTGTCTCGTACCGGTGCATTTCCACGCTTCCGGCACAGCACTGGGTGACGTTGACAATCACGATTCCCCGGTCTACCGCATCCCTGAGCATAGTCAGGAACCAGTCGTAGCTGGGGGCGTTGCCGCTTCCGAACGTTTCCATCACCACCCCTTTCAGATCCGGGATATTGAGGATGCTTTCCACTACCTGGGGAGAGATTCCGGGGAAGAGTTTAAGTATCGCAATGTTCCGGTCGAGCAGGTAATGCGGTTTGAGCGGTTTGCGCGAAACCGGGTGATAGACCTGCCCCGTATCGTATTTGATATAAATACCCGCATGCGCCAACGCCGGGTAATTATAGGAACGAAACGCGTTGAAGTTGTCGGCATTGATCTTGCTTGTCCGGTTGCCCCTCAGCAGGTCGTTCTCGAAAAAGATGCATACTTCGGGCACCACCGGCACGCCGTTTTCCTTGGCTGCGGCGATTTCGATCGCTGTGATAAGGTTTTCCTTTCCGTCGGTACGCAGCATCCCGATGGGTAGTTGCGACCCGGTGAAGATAACCGGTTTGCTCAGGTTCTCGAGCATAAAGCTCAAGGCGGAGGCTGTGAACGACATCGTGTCCGTGCCGTGCAGTATCACGAAACCGTCGAACTGGGCATAGTTGTCGGCAATAATTTTCACAATCTTCATCCACGATTCCGGCCCCATTTCCGACGAGTCCATCGCCGGGTCGAACTGGATGGTCGACACCGAATAGCCCAACTTCTTCAGCTCCGGCATGTTATCTCTAAGATGCTGGAAGTTAAAAGATTCAAGTACTCCGGTTTCGGGATTTTCAATCATTCCGATTGTACCGCCTGTATAGATTAGCAAGATAGAAGCCTTATCCTTCTGATCGTTCATGTTTACTGTCATAGTGCAAAGGTAATAAATTATTCTTCTCCCTTCAATACCGGGACGCTTATGTGATACTTTACGGCTATAATGCGCATGAGGAATACTCCCAGGGCCGACGAGAACTGTGTTATGGCCGGGCTAAGTCCCGCCAGCATACAGAGGTAATACACAAATCCGCCGAACACGCAGGCCAGTGCGTAAATATCTTTCCGGAAAATCAGGGGTTCTTCGTTAATTAATATATCCCGTATCATCCCTCCGAACGAACCGGTGATCGTCCCCATCACGATAGCCACCCACATAGGGAAGCCGAACTCGATCGTTTTGGCGATACCCACCACCACGAACAGTCCCAGACCGATCGCGTCGAAGATAAAGAAGGTGTTGTTCAACCGGATAACGTATTTACGGAAAATGATAACAAACAATAACGCAAGTGCCGATACTGTTAAATAAGATGTCTGTTCCATCCAGAACGGTGTGGCATTTAGTAGAATGTCGCGTACCGTACCTCCACCAACGGCTGTGACTAACCCGACCACATATGCCCCGAACCAATCAAATTGTTTGGCAGAAGCGAGTCGGATACCGCTAATTGCGAATGCAAAAGTTCCGGTATAGTCGCAAAAGGTGATAAAATCTATCATTTTGTTTTTTCTGCAAAAATAAGTATTTCCTTTGGATTGTGGATGTTTATAGTGAGACAACCTAACAATAATTTAAACCAAACGAGTCCTGTACTGTTAATTATGTATAAGTTTGCATGAACGAAAAGGTATATGCATAGGTTAAAAGATTGTTAGAGAATGAAAAAGATTATATGGATGGGATTGCTTTCCTTGTTCTCGCTCCAGTGGGCATGGGGGCAGCATTTCCCTAAAATGGATACGAGAAATTACGTGAGCGACTCCACTTATTTCATGCCGAAGAAGCCCTGGCTGGCAGCAGCTGAAGTGTTCGGATTGAACATGGGGATCTGGGCATTCGACCGTTTCGCCCTCAACGCCGACTTCGCACGTATCAACGGACATACGATAAAGAGCAATTTCCGACGCGGCCCGGTTTGGGACACCGACATGTTTTCGACCAACCTCGTGGCGCATCCCTACCACGGTTCGCTCTATTTCAACGCCGCCCGTAGCAACGGGATGAACTTCTGGCAATCAATCCCTTATGCGGCAAGCGGAAGCCTGATGTGGGAATTTTTCATGGAGAACGAACCGCCTTCGATCAACGACCTGCTGGCCACCACCTTCGGGGGCGTGGAACTGGGCGAGATCACCTACCGCCTTTCGGATCTTTTTATCGACGACCGTACGAGCGGTGCCGAACGTGTTGGCCGCGAGATCCTCTCCGGCCTGATTTCTCCTGTCAGGGGGATCAACCGCCTGATCACAGGGGAGGCCTGGAAGCACCGGGCGCATAAGGGAAGAACTTACTCGTACGTCCCCGTGAACTTCATACTGACCGTCGGGCCGCGCTTCCTCGCCGAGCAGGAACATTCCAAGCATGGGACGACCAGTATGCATGTCGGCCTGCGGTTGGATTACGGCGACCCGTTCGAAGATAAGTTCTATTCGCCCTACGAATGGTTCCAGTTGCGTGCCGGGTTCGACTTCTTTTCGAGCCAGCCCGTCATCACCCAGGTGAACGCCATCGGTGCCCTGTGGGGCAAGCGTGTTTGGGAGAAAGGAGCCCGTTCGCTCACCGCCGGAGTTTTCCAGCACTTTGATTATTACGACTCGCAACTACGTTCGAGCGAAGGAGGGAAGGTGGCGCCCTACCGCATCTCCGAAGCCGCAGCTGTGGGAGGGGGGATCATCTATTATAAGCGGGCCGAACCCGACGACAAGGTGGATGCCTTCGGCTCGTTCTACCTCAACGGTGTGGCGCTCGGTGGTGGCTCGTCCGACTATTTCCGCCTCGACAATCGCGATTACAACATGGGAAGCGGCTACAGCGCGAAGGCCTTCTCCGGCTTGACTTACAATCGCCACTGGGCTTTCTTGCTCAACCTCGAGAACTACCATATCTTCACCTGGAAAGGATACGACCCGGATATCGACCTCTCGACCGTCGATCCGCACACTTTTAACGTGCAGGGCGACAAGGGACATTCGCGCCTGACGGTGATGGAGGTGCGGCTGATGTATCTTTCCGACAAGAAGTGGAATATCAGCCTGTCGAACCGTTATTTCTCGCGCCGCACCCATTATACCTACCACGACGACGTGAACCGTTCGACTTACGACCTGCGTCTCAGCATCGGGATGAAGATCTGACGTTCAGTTCTTTTTCGACCGTTCCAGCTCGTTGAGGTTTTCCATCTTCTTGCGTTGGAGGAACTCGTAGATACCCTCCAGATGTTCCGTCACCCGCTGGTTGCCGAACTCGTAGACTTTGGTTACCAACCCGTCGAGGAAGTCGCGGTCGTGCGACACCACAATCAGCGTACCGTCGAAGTCGAGCAGCGCCTGCTTCAGGATGTCTTTCGTTTTCATGTCCAGGTGGTTGGTCGGCTCGTCGAGGATCAGGAGGTTGACCGGCTCGAGCAGCAGCTTGATCATCGCCAGGCGCGTGCGCTCACCTCCCGAAAGAACCTTCACTTTCTTGGTCGAATTTTCGCCGCCGAACATGAACGCGCCCAGCAGATCCTTGATCTTGTTGCGCACGTCGCCTACCGCCACATCGTCGATCGTTTGGAACACCGTCAGGTTCTCATCCAGCAGTGAGGCCTGGTTTTGGGCGAAATAGCCGATCATCACGTTATGCCCGATCGTCAGCGTACCGTCGTGTTCGATCTCTTTCATGATACATTTCACCAGCGTCGATTTACCCTCGCCGTTCTTACCGACAAAGGCAATCTTGTCGCCCCGCTCGATGGTCAGGTTGGCGTTGCGGAACACCGTGTGGTCGCCATACGACTTCGCCACATTTTCGATCGTCACCGGATACGAGCCGGAGCGGGGCGAAGGCGGGAATTTCAACCGCAAAGCCGAGGTGTCCTCTTCGTCGACCTCCAGTATCTCCAGCTTTTCGAGCATCTTGACACGGCTCTGCACCTGCAAGGTCTTGGAATAAGTTCCCTTGAAACGTTCGATAAACTCGCGTGTCTCGGCAATCATCTTCTGCTGCTCGTCGAAAGCCTTCTGCTGCTGCACGCGGCGTTCCTGGCGGAGCTGGAGGTAACTGCTGTAATTCACCTTGTAGTCGTAGATGCGTCCCATCGTCACCTCGATGGTACGGGTGGTGATGTGGTCGACAAACGCGCGGTCGTGGCTGATCACCACCACCGCCTGTCCGTTCTCGATCAGGAAATCCTCCAGCCACTGGATCGACTCGATATCCAGGTGGTTGGTCGGCTCGTCGAGCAACAACACGTCGGGCTTCTTCAGCAACAACTTGGCCAACTCGATACGCATCCGCCAGCCACCGCTGAATTCGCTGGTCTGGCGTGTGAAGTCCTCGCGCTTGAAACCCAGCCCGAGCAGCGTCTTTTCGATGTCGGCGTCGTAGTTGATCTCCTCGATCGAGTAGAACTTCTCGCTCAGGGTCGATACCCGTTCGATCAGCTCCATGTAGCTGTCAGACTCGTAATCCGTGCGCGTCTCCAGCTCTTTGTTGATCGCTTCGATCTCGGCCTCCATCTCATGCAGGTGGGCGAATGCCTGCGCCGTCTCCTCAAATACCGTGCGTCCGTCCTCGGTCATCAAATGCTGTGGAAGATAAGCGATTACCGTATCTTTTGGGGCCGAAACCTTTCCGCGGCTCGGTTCGCGTACCCCGGCCAGTATCTTGAGCAAAGTCGATTTGCCCGCCCCGTTCTTACCCATCAGGGCGATCCGGTCTTTCTCGTTAATCACGAAAGATATATCTGTAAAGAGGGCGCTGCCGCCAAACTCTACTGTAAGTCCATCAATTGAAATCATACGTACATTATATATATAGTAAAAAGAAGGCGCAAAGGTAGGAAAAATGTTCGTATAAGCAATCCCGCACCCGCTATGCCGATGGAAATGTAGGTTTTAGGAAGAAAAATACCCGCTTAATATTTGTTTTATGTGCATAAAGCACTATCTTTGCACCCGCTAATACAAACAGCGTAAAATAATAATTCAAACATGGCAACAAAAATTAGATTGCAAAGACACGGTCGCAAAAGCTACGCTTTTTATCAGATCGTAGTCGCAGACAGCAGGGCTCCACGTGATGGAAAGTTTATTGAAAGGATAGGTTCTTATAATCCGAACACTAATCCTGCTACAGTAGATTTGAACTTCGAAAGAGCTTTGTATTGGTTACAGGTAGGTGCACAGCCTACAGACACAACTCGTAACATTCTTTCACGCGAAGGTGTATGCATGAAGAAACACTTATTGGAAGGTGTTAAGAAGGGTGCTTTCGACGAAGCAGCAGCGGAATCAAAATTCCAGGCTTGGTTGAAAAACAAACAGGCAGCAGTTGAAGCAGTAAAGTCTAAGGATAGCGAAGCAGCCAAAGCAGCAGAAAAAGCTCGTTTGGATGCAGAAAAAGAAGCTAACAAGGCAAAAGCTGAAGAAGTAGCTAAAAAGAAAGCAGAATTAGCAGCCGCCGCTGCAGCAAAAGCAGCTGAAGAAGCAGCAGCAAACGCTCCTGTAGAAGAAGCTCCGGCAGCAGAAAGCGCAGAATAATTCGTGCAAAATGCCAAATAAAAAAGAGGATGTCTCGCTGAGAGATATCCTCTTTTTTTATGTCTGTATCCGTCACTCTTTGTCCGGTTGCTTTCCCGCTTCTATAAAACAAAAGAAGTTGTAAAACATTACATCTTACAACTTCCTTCAAATCCGTTCGTCCGGATTTTATTTCTTGCCCAGCAGGAAACCGTTGATCTGTTCAACAAACTGTTCCTTTGAAAGTGCGCCCTGCGCCAGCTGCGGTTTGCCTTTCGCCGGGATGAACAGCAGGGTAGGGATGCTTTGTATGCCGAAAGCGGCAGCCAGTTCCTTCTCGTTGTCGACATTGATCTTATAGATGATGATGTCGTTCTTATACTCTCCGGCCAGTTCCTTCAGGATAGGAGCCACCTTCTTGCAGGGGCCGCACCAGTCGGCATAGAAATCTACGATACAAGGTTTCTCACCTTCGTAAACCCACTCCGATTGGTTTTTCTCGTAATTATATACCTTGGTCAGAAAATTAGCTTTGTCCAAAACGACAACTTCGCCCTGGGCTGCCACCTTTTCCGTTTCATTCTTATCCGATTTGGCCGACATGGAACAGCTAACGAGCAGCAGTACCACCGAAATCAAGAATAAATCTTTCAACTTTCTCATATAAAACTTATTAATTCATTGATAATTATTAGATACAAAAATAGTAATAAAAAGAATATAACCCTCATCCAGTTTCCCTAAAAGAAAAATATTCATGTAAAAAGAAAAAAATGCTCCGGAAAATTAGGAGATATGAAAATTATCACTACCTTTGCACCGCAATCGAGAGAAAACGATAGCAAAACGTACTGGAGAGATGGCAGAGTGGTCGATTGCGGCGGTCTTGAAAACCGTTGAACTGAGAGGTTCCTGGGGTTCGAATCCCTATCTCTCCGCTGAACGTGCTGGACAGAAATGGTCAGCAAACGGACAAAAAGCTACAAATCAATGATTTGTGGCTTTTTTTATTGCCCGAAAGTCCTGCTTCCAAGACTTCAAAAGTACGGTAAAAGACAAAGTTTCGTTACTAAATCGTTACCTATTCCCCGCCGGACAAAAACGGTAACGATTTGTCCATAAATGACCTGATAATGACTTGATTAGTCCATAGTCTGCATAACTCGAAAACGAGAGGTAAAAATTAATTTTGCAACTAAAAAAAGTGAGTTATGAAATCGACATTCAAGGTTCTTTTTTATTTGAAGAAAGGTTCTGAAAAGAAAAACGGCGAGGTTATGATTATGGCACGCATCACCATAGACGGCAAACTTTGCCAGTTCAGTACGAAACA
>NZ_KQ033922.1:228974-230742 GCF_000969825.1 Parabacteroides gordonii MS-1 = DSM 23371 | reverse complement strand
GCTCCAGAAAGGAGGTGTTCCAGCCGCACCTTCCGGTACGGCTACCTTGTTACGACTTAGCCCCAGTCATCGGTTTTACCCTAGGCCGATCCTTGCGGTTACGGACTTTAGGTACCCCCAACTCCCATGGCTTGACGGGCGGTGTGTACAAGGCCCGGGAACGTATTCACCGCGCCATGGCTGATGCGCGATTACTAGCGAATCCAGCTTCACGAAGTCGGGTTGCAGACTTCGATCCGAACTGAGATGGGGTTTGGAGATTAGCATCACATCGCTGTGTAGCTGCCCTTTGTCCCCACCATTGTAACACGTGTGTCGCCCCGGATGTAAGGGCCGTGCTGATTTGACGTCATCCCCACCTTCCTCACAGCTTACGCTGGCAGTCTCTTTAGAGTCCTCAGCACGACCTGTTAGTAACTAAAGATAAGGGTTGCGCTCGTTATGGCACTTAAGCCGACACCTCACGGCACGAGCTGACGACAACCATGCAGCACCTCGCAAATGGCTATTGCTAGAGATTCTGTTTCAAGGACTGTCCGAATGCGTTCAAACCCGGGTAAGGTTCCTCGCGTATCATCGAATTAAACCACATGTTCCTCCGCTTGTGCGGGCCCCCGTCAATTCCTTTGAGTTTCACCGTTGCCGGCGTACTCCCCAGGTGGATTACTTAACGCTTTCGCTGTAGAGCTTACTGTGTATCGCAAACTCCTAGTAATCATCGTTTACTGCGTGGACTACCAGGGTATCTAATCCTGTTTGATCCCCACGCTTTCGTGCTTCAGTGTCAGTTATAGTTTAGTAAGCTGCCTTCGCAATTGGAGTTCTGCGTGATATCTATGCATTTCACCGCTACACCACGCATTCCGCCTACCTCAAATATACTCAAGTTAACCAGTTTCAACGGCAATTTTATGGTTGAGCCACAAACTTTCACCGCTGACTTAATAAACCACCTACGCACCCTTTAAACCCAATAAATCCGGATAACGCTCGGATCCTCCGTATTACCGCGGCTGCTGGCACGGAGTTAGCCGATCCTTATTCATAAGGTACATACAAAACAGCACACGTGCCGCACTTTATTCCCTTATAAAAGAAGTTTACGAACCATAGATCCTTCATCCTTCACGCGACTTGGCTGGTTCAGGCTCTCGCCCATTGACCAATATTCCTCACTGCTGCCTCCCGTAGGAGTCTGGTCCGTGTCTCAGTACCAGTGTGGGGGACCTTCCTCTCAGAACCCCTATCCATCGCAGACTTGGTAAGCCGTTACCTTACCAACTATCTAATGGAACGCATGCCCATCTATCAGCAATTAATCTTTAACAAATATTCCCATGCGGGACCCCTGTTTTATGCGGTATTAGTCCGACTTTCGCCGGGTTATCCCCCTCTGATAGGTAGGTTGCATACGCGTTACTCACCCGTGCGCCGGTCGCCAGCAAAGTATTGCTACTCCCTGCTGCCCCTCGACTTGCATGTGTTAAGCCTGTCGCTAGCGTTCATCCTGAGCCAGGATCAAACTCTTCGTTGTATAAATTGTTTTGTCTTGCTCAGAATCCGTTTTTTATTTCAAGTTTTGACGGTATTAATTTTTAATACTTGTACTACTTGTTGATATGTAAATCTTTCAAAGAACTCTTGTTGTTACACTCGCTAGTTTTTTAGCGAATGTGGATGCAAAGATAAGAACTTTTATTTCATACTTCCAAATGTTTTCGGAAGTTTTTCTAAAAGTTTTTTTCATCATGTTTTGCAGTGCCGTTCT
>NZ_KQ033922.1:117280-228599 GCF_000969825.1 Parabacteroides gordonii MS-1 = DSM 23371 | reverse complement strand
GCGTTCATCCTGAGCCAGGATCAAACTCTTCGTTGTATAAATTGTTTTGTCTTGCTCAGAATCCGTTATTATTTCAAGTTTTGACGGTATTAATTTTTAATACTTGTACTACTTGTTGATATGTAAATCTTTCAAAGAACTCTTGTTGTTACACCCGCTAGTTTTTAGCGAACGTGGATGCAAAGATAAGAACTTTTATTTCATACTTCCAAATGTTTTCGGAAGTTTTTCTAAAAGTTTTTTTCATCATGTTTTGCAGTGCCGTTCTCTCTCGAATGCGGATGCAAAAGTAGTGCTTTACAACATACACTCCAAACTTTATTCGCATTATTTTTTACTTAAAATCGCACCAAATACACTACTTTTCTGAAGCACTGACGATTACGGGGTGAAAAAAAATAACAAAACAGCAAGTACCGTAAAAGCAGCGAAAGCTCCTTCCTACATATATTATATAGAAGGGCAATAATGACAATCAGAAATTTCTTTCCAAAATATCGAAACAAGACCTTAATAAAAAACAAAAGCCCCGTATCCTACCGGATATGGAGCTTTGTTTACCTCTTTTGGTTTTACCCGAGGTTAACCTAAATACGATTTGAGGAGCTTGCTACGTGTTCCTTGTCTTAATCTTCTGATTGCTTTTTCCTTGATCTGGCGGACGCGCTCTCTAGTGAGGCCAAATTTGTCGCCAATCTCTTCCAATGTCATTTCCTGACAGCCAATACCGAAAAACATTTTGATTATTTCACATTCTCTTTCGGTCAGTGTAGCAAGTGCTCGATCAATTTCTTTAGCCAGTGACTCGTTCATCAACGATCGGTCAGCGATAGGAGCGTCGTCGTTCACAAGCACATCCAAAAGACTGTTGTCTTCGCCTTCTACGAACGGAGCATCTACTGAGATATGTCTTCCGGACACCTTTAGAGTATCTGAAATCTTATCTACAGGAATATCCAGCTCGTCTGCCAGTTCTTCGGGAGATGGTCGACGTTCGTTTTCCTGTTCGAATTTAGAAAAGGCTTTACTGATTTTATTCAGCGAACCTACCTGATTCAACGGAAGACGAACAATTCTTGACTGTTCTGCCAAAGCTTGCAGGATAGACTGACGAATCCACCATACAGCATAAGAAATAAACTTAAACCCTCTGGTTTCATCAAACTTCTCGGCTGCTTTTATCAACCCCAGGTTACCCTCATTAATAAGGTCAGGCAAACTTAGCCCCTGATTTTGATATTGCTTTGCCACAGAAACGACGAAACGCAGATTTGCTCTGGTCAATTTCTCCAATGCCCTACGGTCTCCTCTTTTAATTGCCTGTGCCAATTCAACTTCTTCTTCAACTGTAATAAGATCTTCGCGGCCTATTTCCTGAAGATACTTATCAAGCGAAGCACTTTCGCGATTGGTAATGGACTTTGTAATCTTTAACTGTCTCATCCAATGTTTTTAATTGAGAAATATCAGGGTGCAAAGATAATATTATTTTTATTGAGAAAATTGGTCGTGTGCACCCTACACCCGACCAATTATAAACCTTTAACAATCTTCCCGCCAAATAAGACGAATATAACTTTATTTTATTATTCGGCTAGATCAATAGCATAAACTTTTGTACGTCCATTCGGATAAAAACCTTTCACTACGATGTAGCGATCATCAGAACTTCCTTTCAATACTTTATCCACCAACTTCTCGAGTTGTTCGGGTGAAGATATCTTCTGGTCGTTGACAATCATGATTACGAAGCCTTTCTGGATTCCGGCATCTCTCAACTTGCCTTTCAACAATCCTGTCACTTCAACACCATAACTTACACCAAGTTCGCGTTTTTGTTTATCCGTCAACGCTTTAAAAGCGGCTCCAAGAACATCGGCACTGCTATCACCTGCGCTCTTCACTACAGATGTACTACCTTGTGCGTTACGAAGTTCTACAGTAAATTTCTTATTCGTTCCATTACGATCAACGGTGATCTCTACTTTGTCACCAGGACGATATTTACTGATTTGTTCCTGCAATGCATTTGCATTTTTCACTTTTGCACCATTTACAGCAATAATCACATCGCCCTTTTCGAGTCCGGCTTCTTTTGCGGAACTTCTTTCAGCAAAGTCTGATACACAAGCACCTTCAGATACTTTGATCTTCGACTTCAGTTCAGTCAGTTCTTCTTTCAGCTTACTATTCAAATTCGGATTACTCAACTGATCTGCGATATCACCGACACTCATCATCAACACACCCAGAATAGCACGCTGTACGGTTCCATATTGTTTCAAGTCACTTGCCACTTTACCTGCAATGCTGATGGGGACTGCAAATGAGTATCCGGCAAAGTTTCCGGTTTCTGAATAAATAGCAGTATTGATACCAACCAGTTCACCTTTCGTATTCACCAAAGCACCACCACTATTACCCGGGTTCACAGCAGCATCCGTCTGAATAAACGATTCAATTTTACTTCTGTCGCCACCCATAGAAATGCCACGGCCTTTTGCACTGACAATACCGGCAGTAACGGTAGATGTCAGGTTGAAAGGGTTACCTACGGCCAAAACCCATTCTCCGACTTTCAAAATTTCCGAATCTCCGAACGGGATCGTAGGAAGATCCTTAGCATCTACTTTAATTAAAGCGATATCTGTAGACGGATCGGTACCGATCAATTTAGCCGGAAATTTACGGTTATCATTCAATGTCACTTCCAACTCATCAGCACCATCGATCACATGGTTATTTGTTATAATGTATCCATCTGTAGAAATAATAACACCGGAACCAGCTCCTACGCGAGGCTGCGGTTGCGGACGCTGGAAACCTCCACCCCCTCTACCACCAAAGCCAAAGAAGTATTCAAAAGGATCAATATATTGCTGACCTCCACCTCCATTGCCACCATCGGCATATTGCTTGGCGTTGGTTGTAGCCTTGATATGCACTACTCCATGCACAGAGCTTTCTGCCGCTTTGGTAAAATCGGTATTTTCAGCAGCAACCGCATTCAGCCCTGCATATCGAACAGGCTGACCAAATGTATTTGTTGAATCGGTGACATAAACCGGCTGTTTCTTGTTCATCAGATAAGCACTTGTCCCAACCGCAGCACCTGTACTGATGGCAGCAACGAGAACGACTCCTAGCACATTTTTCCACATTGTTTTCATACTCTTTCTATTTTATCAAACATTTAAATTTAACACTTTTCTTTCGACAAAGAAAGTTCAAAAAACGTGCGATTATTCCATTTGCCTTTGATTTTTTATCACTTTTAACGGCGAATTATCCGGGGTTAACTGCGCTTAACAGTACTGTGCATTGCAAAGTACCTTTTTAACAATCATTCCCCTGCCAAATGGTCATGCTTTCAGTAATATAACAGTAAGAACGGCAGAAAGTTCATTTCAGTTGACAGTTGACAAGTGACAGTTGACAGGTAAGGATATACCCGTCTTTCTTCATAAAAAGAGCTCTTTGTCTACTTATTAAGTAGCTCTCCGTCTACTCGATAAGTAGGCATACCCATTACTTATTAAGTAGACCGACGCTTACTTACTAAGTAGACCGGCGTTTACTTACTAAGTAACCCGAAACCAACTTAGTAAGTAACCACCCCTTGTATTTACCTAAAATTCTCAACCGTCAACCGCCAACTGTCAACTAAAATGCCTATCTTTGTCGCATTGCAGCCTGCCGGTCTGTCGCTCACCTTCGGGTGTGAGGAACGTCCGGGCAACATAGAGCACCATACTTCTTAACGGGAAGCTGTCCGCGAGGGTAGAGTAACGTAACAGAGAATAACCGCCGGACTTGTCCGGTAAGGGTGAAAAGGTGAGGTAAGAGCTCACCGGATGCCGTAGTAATACGGGATGCCGTACGTCTTATGGGTTGTAAGGTCATGTATACCGGCGCATGTAGGATTGCTCGTCCGATGCCGGGGGGTAGACCGCTAAAGCTTGCTGGTGACAGCAAGACAAGATAAATGGCAGACGCTTCCGTGCAAACGGGAGTACAGAACCCGGCTTACAGGCAGGCTGCATTTTTTTATTCATCCGGCAAACACTCTTTGCCCCTACATTTCACAGCATGAAGAAGAAGACGGATAAAAAGACTGCTGATAAAAAGCCTCTGGGAGAACGGATCAACGCCTTGCTGACACGAACCATTCATTTTGTTACTTACGACATCTGGCGAATTACAGAAAATGAAGTAAGCGGCCTGAAAGAGCTTTACATCAACACGATCAAAACAATCATACTTGCCATACGCGGTTTCAACAGCGAAAACCTGCAAACAAAAGCATCCGCTCTTACTTACAGCACCTTACTGGCCATTGTCCCGCTCCTGGCAGTATTACTGGGTATTGCCAAAGGCTTCGGTTTCCAGGAAGCCGTACAGCAGGAACTGTTCGATTATTTCCCCCGGCAAGAGCAGGAATTAAGCGAAGCCTTTAAGTTTGTAGAAAGATACCTGGCCCAGGCACAGGGTGGCGTGATCATCGGAGTCGGTCTTATCCTGTTATTTTACACGGTCATCAATCTGATTTCATCTATCGAAGATACTTTCAATGATATCTGGCAAATCCAGAAGTCACGCCCCTGGCACCGGAAAATATCCGACTATCTGGCATTATTCCTTATATTACCGGTACTCATGACAGCCTCGAGCGGTCTGTCCATTTTCCTGTCTACCCTGCAAAATTCATTTCTAAGCAGCTATGTGTTCTTTACTCCCCTGGTCGAGCTTGTCCTGAATATTGCTCCGTTCGTAATCACGATAATGGTATTTACAGGTCTTTATGTTTCACTGCCCAATACAAAGGTGAAGTTTGTAAACGGATTGATTGCCGGAGTGCTGGCAGGTTCTGCTTTCCAGTTTTTCCAGTTCATCTATATCAGCGGGCAGATATGGGTAAATAAATACAATGCCATTTACGGTAGCTTCGCCGCCTTACCTTTATTATTATTATGGTTGCAGCTATCCTGGCTGATCTGTCTTTTCGGAGCCGAGCTAGCCTATGCTTCCCAAAACGTAAAAAAGTTCAGTTTTGAACGCGACAGTAAAAACATCAGCCGGCGATACAAGGATTTCCTGACGTTACTGATAGCCTCCCTGATCGTAAAACGTTTTGTAAATGAAGAAAAGCCATATACTGCCGACGAGTTATCGGACGCTTACCGCATCCCGATACGTATTACTACTGAAATACTCTATCTACTGACGGAACTCCATATTATTATAGAAGTAAATTATGAAAATGACGAACGTGTTGTCTATTACCAACCGGCGCTCGATGTAAACCAGATCACAGTCAGTTACCTTCTCACCAAAATGGATGAGTATGGTTCTGAAAACTTCAAAATCGACACCTCCCGTCTTTTCAACAAAGAGTGGCACACATTACTGAAAACCCGCGAAGACATGATCAAAGCAAACAGTAATATACTTCTAAAGGACTTATGACACACGACCTGACCCACGGATCTGTCTGGAAAGTAATCGTACGCTTTGCACTTCCCTTACTGATCGGTAACCTGCTGCAACAGTTATATAATGTAACCGACAGCATCATCGTCGGGCAGTTTCTGGGAAAAGAGGCATTGGCAGCCGTTTCCGCTTCCTTCTTTATCTATTATTTCATTATATCACTGGTTATCGGTGTCGGAAGCGGAACCTCCGTTGTCGTTTCGCAGTTTTTCGGAGCCAAGCAATACGACAAGGTTCAACGGGCCTTCTCCTCTTTCTTCATCTTTATGCTCGTAGCAGGGATCGCCCTTTCCATTGCCGGGATCATATTTGCCGAACCGATTTTCCGCCTGACCAACACACCCGAGGAAGTGATACCCGATGCCGTAGCTTATTTCAGGATATATATCGGGGGAACCTTCCTTTTCGTCACCTTCAACAGTATCATCTCTATCCTGCGCGGAGTCGGCGAGTCCGTACGGCCGATGATCTTTATATTTATTACAACTATTCTGAATATCGTTCTCGATCTACTGTTCATCGTAGGGTTCCACTGGGGCATAGAAGGAGCGGCACGTGCAACGGTTATCGCACAAGGCATCGGCATGTGTATCGCATTGGGATATGTAAACAATACCCATCCCCTACTCTCCATTAAAAAGCAGGATCTACTGTTCGATATGAAACTTTTCAAGGAAGGACTGAAAATAGGACTTCCTACCAGCGTCCAGCAATGTGCCATCGCCTTAGGCCTGATCGCCCTGCTCGGAATTGTCAACAGCTTCGGAACCGATACGCTGACAGCCTACGGTGCGGCAGGCAAAATCGATACGATCATCACACAGGCCGTCCTGACTTTATCCGGTGCACTGGCCGCGTTCTGCGGACAAAATATCGGAGCCGGCCGTTTCGACCGCGTGCGCAAGGGGTTGCGGTTTACCATGCTGGTCAACGTTATATTCAGCCTGATCACATTTACAGCCATTTACTTTTTCGGAGAAGAAATGATGCGTGCTTTTACCAACGACCCGGCGGTAATTGCTATCGGAAAGGAATATTTACTGATCATAGGCGGTTTCTTCATCGTGCACGGGGCACTGAATATATATAACGGGGCACTTCGCGGAGCCGGAGATACGATCTTCACAATGGCGACCAGTCTGCTTTGCCTCTGGTTGATCCGCATCCCGCTGGCTTACCAGCTAAGTGCATGGTACGGACGGCAAGGGATCTGGTGGGCGATCGGGATCAGTATCGCAATAGGATTGGTTATTACCTACATATATTATAAGATGGATATATGGAAGAAAAGATGTGTCGTAAAATGACAGAGCGACCGGATTGAATGTCCGGTCGCTCTGCCGCTATTTAGTTAATGAAAGGTTTCCTTTCATTTAAACTGCATCATTTTGCTGATGTACTTACCTACGATATCGAATTCCAGATTTATCACTGTTCCTTTTTCGATCCGGCAGAAGTTTGTATTATCATGTGTGTAAGGAATGATAGCGACCTCAAAACTGTTCTTTTGGGAGTTGCAGACAGTCAGGCTCACTCCGTTCACACAGACCGATCCTTTTTCCACAGTCATATATCCCTGCTGAGCCATCGCTTTGTCGAAGGTATATTCGAAAGTATAATACCAGCTACCGTCAGCCTCGCGTACATTTGTACAAACAGCCGTCTGATCCACATGTCCCTGTACGATATGTCCGTCCAAACGTCCGTTCATAATCATGCTACGTTCAAGATTCACCAGGTCACCCACTTTCAGCAACCCCAGGTTCGAACGGTCTAATGTTTCCTGGATAGCTGTCACCGTATACGTGTCGTCAGTCAGGTTCACCACCGTAAGGCAAACACCGTTATGTGCCACACTCTGATCTATTTTCAACTCGTTTACGAACGAACATTTCATTGTGATATGCAGATTCCCCTGATCCGCATTCAACGCAACCACCTGCGCAGCTTCTTCTACAATTCCTGAGAACATAGTATTGTGTTGTTTAAATTAATATTATCAGGTTCAAAGATACGGAATTTTACTATATTTGTCGTTAGTAAATCAATCTATAAAAAAATGGATGCACAGAAAGTGGACTTATTCCTCCTTACAAACAGTAGCAAACTACCTAGCAGTCACATACCTATTATAAGAGACCGACTACTCGACATGGATGAATCCAAACTGATTTATCTGCAAACCTGCGATTTCAAAGATCCGACAGTCATACTAATTATTTCCGTATTCCTGGGATCGCTCGGCATAGACCGTTTCCTGATCGGTGATGTAGCCCTGGGTATCGGAAAACTGGTTACCTTAGGGGGTTGCGGTATCTGGTCGATCATCGACTGGTTCCTGATCATGGATGCAACTAAAAAGAAGAATCTGGAGCAATTGCAGAACGTACTAATGTTTTAAACCTGCCCACGTGGGAACAAGAAATAAATATGCATATCTCGCTGTAATCATTATAGCAGGATATGCATTATTTTCATTTCCCTGCCTATTCCATTCGGTTACCGGATATCCGTGTCCGGCTTGCGGAACCCGGCGTGCACTCTTCGCCCTGCTAAACGGCAATATCTACGAATCTATCCTAATCAATCCTTACGGTTTATTACTCCTTTTACTGGCAACATCCTATATAATAGGTACGGTGTCAGACCTGATCCGAAAAAGACAGCAGTTCCGGAATTGGCTGAAACAAACAGAACAATACCTTGCAAACAAATACATCCTTACAATCCTTATTGCCCTGACGATCCTGAACTGGATATGGAATATTAACAAAGGGCTGTGAAAGACACAGGAAATAACTATCTTTGTTGCATATTCACAAACCAACCAGTATAATAATATGGAAGCAGATAAAGTCGATAAATTCCTTTTGGCGAACGAAAGTAAATTTCCCGAATATGAAATTCCGATCAACAAGTTGCTCAATCTTGCGCCTGACAAAGAAGCGATCCTCGAAAACACCCGTTTCAAAAGTCCCGGTAAATTATTCCTGCTCTCTTTTTTCTTCGGAATGATCGGTTTAGACCGTTTCCTGATCGGCGACTGGAAAAAAGGTATCGGTAAGCTGCTGACGGCCGGCGGCCTGGCACTGTGGTGGATTGCCGACTGGTTCCTGATCACCGGAGCTACCAAACGATATAATATGAATAAGTTGATGAAAGTACTGTCATAAAACAACTATATATAAAAACTACACAAGAGCCGACAGATCAGCTTTCTCAATCAATATCAGCCTATACAGGCTACCGTAAAAAAAGATAGAGGTAAAGCCTAAGCCTTACCTCTATTATATAAAGATAATATATCTCTATCTTATTTAGCTTGTTCCAACTGCAAAGTCTTAGTCGGTTCGTCGCAAACTTCTGTCGGGCCGAAATACTGGATCGGGCCCGGATAAACGTAGCTGGTAGTCATTGCCCATTCGTCGCGGTTAGCAGCGAACTTCTTGAAAGGAGCACCGTCCAGTTTCACCAACGCTTTCTGGATAACCGGCTTCATTTCGCCATGACGTTTTTCCATGTTCATCATCATTGTTACAGGGATACCACCGGCGATCCACTTGTCAGCAGGAGCAGTCGTATTACGTACAGATGACATATAACCAGTCTTACCGGCAGCAATCAGGCAAGAAGCTGTGTAGCCTAATGAATAGCAATAGTCTGCATCGTAGTTAGACGGAGCAGCGCAACGTCCTTCGTAACCGAAGAAGTGGTGCAATGCAGAGAACTTACCGTTGTATTTACCGGCTTTCTTCCATTCGTCCAATTTCTTGCCAACCATTTCAGACAGCAACTTTTCTGTTTCGATCAGAGAAACCTGAACGTTTCCGTGCGGGTCGCGATCCAAAGACAACTGACGGGCAACGCCTTCCGGAAGAGAAGCATACAGGTCAGAGTTTTCTTTAGTCAGCTTGCTGATGATATAAGCACGCTGTTCGCTCTTCTTGATCATCTTGAATTCAGCATCGTGTTTAGCCAGAAAGTCGTTCAACTCAGCGATCAGGCGCTTCATAGCCGGAACGAATTCGATCAAACCTTCAGGGATCAGTACAGTACCGAAGTTCTGACCGTTCTCTGCACGTTTAGCTACGATCTCTGCAACATAAGTTACGATATCGTCCAAAGACATATTTTTAGCTTCTACTTCTTCTGAAACGATAGCCACGTTCGGCTGAGTCTGCAAAGCACATTCCAGTGCGATGTGAGAAGCTGAACGACCCATCAATTTGATGAAGTGCCAGTATTTCTGAGCAGAGTTACAGTCACGCTGGATGTTACCGATCACTTCAGAATATACTTTACAAGCAGTATCGAAACCGAAAGAAGTTTCAATCTGTTCGTTCTTCAGGTCACCGTCGATCGTTTTCGGACAGCCGATTACCTGTACACCTGCGTTGATAGCTTTGTAATATTCAGCCAATACGCAAGCATTTGTATTAGAGTCGTCACCACCGATAATAACAAGTGCTTTGATGTCCAGTTCTTTCAGAATTTCCAGACCCTTGTCGAACTGTTCTTTTGTTTCCAGTTTAGTACGACCGGAACCGATCATATCAAAACCACCCGTATTACGATATTCATCGATAATATCAGCCGTCAGTTCCATATATTTATGATCGATCAGACCACCGGGGCCCAGGATAAAACCATACAAACGAGAATCCTTGTTTGTAGCCTTTACGCCGTCAAAGATACCGGCAATCACATTATGACCACCAGGAGCCTGACCACCTGAAAGGATCACACCTACATTGATAGCAGGCATATCTTTCTTTTCGCTGCTTTTCTCGAAAGTAACGATAGGCATCCCGTAAGTGTTAGGGAACAATTCTTTAATTTCTTCCTGATCGGCTACTGATTGAGTATACTCACCGTCTACGGCTTTCACAGCACCTTTCAACGCAGCGGGTACCTTAGGCTGGTAAGCTGCTCTTGCAATTTGTAATGCGCTCTTTGTCATTTCTTAATCTGATTTATATAGAGATTATCTGATTCTTATCTAAAGCGGTGCAAATATAGAAATATTTCTCCAATCACGAAAGATAAGGATAACCGATTAGCTCTTTATTCCGCATTTTTCTTCAGCCACTCCAGTCGGCGCATATCAGGCAGGTGCTTCACCTCGAAATGTTCGAACCTGGCATTAAAGCCTTTGCCGTCAGGGCAAGCAGCCATAAAGCCGACCTTTACCGGGATATTGTCCTGCAACCAGGCATTGCGCATCATAGTATATGTCTTGTCGTCGAACGAATAGAATATTTCTACCGCATCCAGGCGTCTGACCGCTTTGATCCAGATATACGGGACAGGTTTATCCAGGGAGATCACACTCCAGTCGCTCGTCTTATGCGTAACCACCGTACTCAGGTTGAATTTACCGTCTACAAACTCGATGCCGGCCTTGATATAATTCTCGTGGTCGATCCGGAGCATCAGTCCGGCCTGGTCGAAACGGGCTTTGTAATCACCTGTCACTTTCACTTTTACTTCAAACTCGCCACCATAGGTTGCGTAATAGAAAGGAGCATCATCGACGGTAAACCCATAATGGGATATGCGCCAGTAATCGCTCTGCGGGGTGACGAACATGGATAAAGACTTATCGTTGATCTCCCATTTCTCCGGCTCGTTGAACCACTGCATTTTCTCCAACGTCTGTGCAGACGCCATTTGTATCGACAGGAATGCGCACATTCCCAAAATCATTTTCTTCATTACTTCCATACATTTAATTACCTTTGCAAAGGTAGATGCTTACAAGCAGACTGGCAATACAAGCGATAATAATAAAGCAAAACAAAAGACACCATGAAATATTTCGGAACAGAACTAAGTGAAAAGCATAAAGAGCTTACAAAGATCATCCGCACAAAAAATACAGTAGATAAAGCAAAGGAGCTCTTCCTGGATATCCATGCAGAGTTACATCTGTCGGAAGTCTCCGGTTCCGGTCAGAACAGAGTAGATGAACTTTTATCCGATCTGACTCCAAACGAATACAGCATTATGCCAACTTCAAAAGACGAAACAATCGCATGGGTAATATGGCATATAGCCCGGATAGAAGATTTAACGATGAACCTATTGGCAGGCAGGACACAAGAAGTCTTCAGTCCGGCATGGAAAGAAAGATTGAACATCTCCATTACCGACACAGGCAACGCACTCTCCGATGACGAAATCATCCGTTTAAGTAAAGAGATAAACACCCGGGAACTCCTTGCCTACCGGAATGCTGTCGGCAAACAAACCCGTTCCATCATTTCCGGCTTCACAAATGCAGATCTGCTCCGCAAAGTTTCGCAACAGGATCTGGATAAGGTTAAACAACAGGGCGGTGTAACAGAACAGGATGAGTCTGCGTGGCTCCTGGATTTCTGGGCAAAAAAGGATGTCGCCGGATTATTATTAATGCCGCCAACCCGCCACGTCATCCTACACTTAAATGATTGCTTTAAATGGAAGCAACATATCAGGGCTAAAAAGAAGTGTTTCCGAACGAACTGACCTACCAATCGGCAAAAGAGCCGGACAAGATAGAATTATCACCGGGATAGTTTCATTTATCCCTTATATTACTTGCTTTTACCTGGGATATATATTATCTTTGGTAGGCAGGAAAGTTGTTGCCGACGCCCTCGGCTATATTGTTGAGGACGTCGGCAAAGCTTTCGAGGACGTCGTTTATTTTGCCGAGGGCGTCGGCAACAGGTTACGTAGGCAGAAAAATAGGATTTGGTCGGTGCTATTTAAAGATACATCCGATGAAATAAAGAATAGATAACCAGTAAATCATAATCAGCATGGGAAGAATTAAATTCGGAGTATATAAAACACCCAAAGGGAACGGTACAGAGCAACAGGCTTGCGCCCGCCTTCTCTCCAAAGGCACAATGCGGATGGAAGAGATTTGCGAGTATCTATCGGATTCATGTTCGCTTACTTCGGCTGATGTGAAGGGAGCGATAGAAGCGTTGACCACTTACATCGGGCGAAACTTATCAAACGGTTACTGCGTGGAACTGGAAGGACTGGGTCACTTCTCCCCTGCTTTAAAGACAGTGCAGAGAACGGACGAAAAAGGCAGGACGGTCTACTCCGCCAAAGCAGACGGGGTGAACTTCCGCTGCTCCAAGCGTTTGCGAAGCCTGGTGAACAAAGACCGCCCGCTGAAAATAAAAAGGGAGAACGTCACTTCCAACGAACTGCCGGATCGGAAACAGAAGATGCTCAGATACCTGCAAAACAATCCGTATATCAACCTGACCGATTATGCAGGGATAAACCATTGCAGCCGTTACCGGGCGGCAGAAGATATGAAGCTGTTTACGGAAGACGGAACAGTTATCAAGATGGGTTACAGGACACACCGGGTGTACTCGTTGCCACAGGAAAAAGAGGAAGAATAAGAATGAATAAAGGCGTGTGGTATTCACATATCACACGCCCCCGTCCCTCACCTAAAGGGATAATAAAAACTCTCTCGTCGTTAATTAAAATATGTATTAAGAAAAACCAGTTGCTTATTTACTGACAGGCTTCTGGTAAAGCATTGTCTTTCCAGACGACGACACAGAGGCCGGCCAGGCATCGGCAGAGACTGCACGTTTATAGTTGGGCTTGTCGCTCATGACAAAGTGCAGGGATATGCCAGGTTTTACGTCGTCGTAGGTCAGGTATGATTTATCGTATTTCTTACCGTTCACATACAGCTCCTTGACGTAGACATTCTCCTTCGACCAGTTTTCAGTTGTCATCTTTATCTCTTTACCGTTGCTCATCGCGATAGAAAGTGCTTCCACACACGGGGAGCCTACATTATATATATTGCTGGACGGAGCGACAGGATAGAAACCGGCACAGTTGAACATATACCAGGCCGACATCTGCCCGCAATCGTCATTACCGCTCAACGAACCCGGCTCGTTGCCGTAGAAGCGGTCGACGATCTCGCGGATCCATTTCTGGCATTTCCACGGTTTACCCAGGTAATTATACAGATAGGCGATATGGTGACAAGGCTCGTTACCATGCCAGTAACCGCCGATACGTCCCTGGATGTCGTGGGCACCCGGTATATCATCCGGCAACTCTACCGTAAAGAGCTCATCCAGACGCTTCTCAAACAGTTTCTTTCCGGCCAGGTTGATATACCCCTGTACATCGTGCGGGACATACCAGGTGTACTGCATGGTGAAACCTTCGGTGATATCTCCCCAACCGTTCACCGAGCCCGGCCCCTGATAGGCGATCGGGGCAAACGGCGTACGCCAGTTTCCCTCGCTGTCGCGGCCACGCATGTATTTGGTTTCCGGGTCGATCAATGTCTGGTAAGATAAAGAGCGGTTCAGGAAATACCGGAAATCGTCCGTCTTACCCAAAACCCGGGCTGCCTGGGCGATGCAGTAGTCGTCGTAGGCATACTCCAATGTTTTGGAAACCGATTCGGCTTCCTTGTCGAAAGGAACGTAACCGTTGCGGTCGTAATCCGGCAGACAGTCGTAATGCTTATTCATAGCGGTCGTTTTCATCGCCTCGTATGCCCGTTCGTAATCAAAGCCTTCTACCCCCTTCACGATCATGTCGGCCAGGACGGAAACGGCATGGTAGCCGATCATACACCAGGTCTCGTTGCCATAGAAAGACCAGATCGGGAGCATTTGCTCTACGCTCTTATCATAATGCGTCAGCATCGAGTTGGCGATATCGGCGTTTATATCCTGATGCACAAGGTTGAACCAGGGATGCAGGGCACGGTAGGTGTCCCACAAAGACAAGGTTGTATAGTTCGTGAAACCTTCAGCCTTTTCGATGTTCTTGTCCAGCCCTCTGAAACTGCCGTCGGCATCCTGGAAAAGGAACGGGTGCAGGGCGGCGTGATAGGCGGACGTGTAGAATGTTTCTTTCGTCTTTTGGTCGGCTGTGATCCGGTATTTCTCCAGTTCCTGCTCCCAAAGGTTTATTCCTTTATCTCTCAGACCGTCGAATGTCATACCGTCCAGCTCCTGCATGTTCAGCTTTGCTCCGGCGGTGCTGACTGCGGAAACGGAAGTTTTGACAGTCACTTCTTCGCCTTCTTCCGTTGCAAAGGAAAGGCAAGCCATCAGGTTCTTTCCCCAGGCTTCGTTTGAACTCCGGAAGCGGGAAGTGTTGTAGATGACAGGTTTCTTATCCTGCATGATGCGGAAGTCTTTCAGCTTTTTGGAGAAGACGGCGGTGAAATAGACATGGCGTTCCGGCCCCCAGCCTTTTACCAGTTTGTAGCCGGTCAGGGTCGAGTCGTTCTCTACGCGAAGGTTCGACCATTCACAGTGCTGCCATAAGGTATGGTTCAGGTCGATCATGATGAAAGACTTGTCCGACTTGGGATAGGTAAAACGAAACATCCCGCTTCGTTGCCCGGCTGTCATTTCGGCTTTCACGCCATAGTCCTGTAAGATAACGGCGTAATAGTTGGGAGAAGCCCATTCCTTTTCGTGCGTATAACGCGAACGGTAACCTTCGTCGGGGTTTTCACGGCTTCCCGGATCGAGTTTCATCTCGCCGGTTCCCGGAATGAACAGGAAATCGCCCAGGTCGGGGATGCCGGTACCGCTCAGGTGCGTCAGGCTGAAGCCGAGGATAGAAGTATGGTTGTATTTGTAACCGGCTGCCGCATCGTAGTATTTGGAGTCGGTATCGGGGCTGATCTGGATGCCGCCGAAGGGGATCTGTGCACCGGGGTAGACATTCCCGTAGCCGTCTGTGCCGACCAATGGCCTGACATATTCCGTTAGTTTCTCATTCTGTGCCGTGGCGGATAAAGCGATGCAGGACGCGGCTAACAGTGTGTATGTTCGTAGTTTCATATTTTATCAGATTTAAACCAATATAACCGACCTCGTAGGGGCGGGGTCGGTTATATTTTCCTGTTATTCTTTTATCTCATTCGAGAATGAATAAGGAGCATCCTTTTCCTGTGTACCACGGGTTTTATTCGGGGTATTGGACATGGTGCAATTGATGGTCATACCGCGCAGCAAGTCTTCGTGGGACAGGTAGTTGCGGGTATAGTTCTTGCCGTTCACCTTCATGGTGGAGATATAACGGTTCGCAGCATCGTTGTTGGCTGCGTTGACCACTACTTTCTTGCCATTTTCCAGATTAAGCGTTACGCTTTTGAATAACGGGGAACCCAGGATATACTGGTCGGTACCGGGGCAAACCGGATAGAAACCGAGAGCAGAGAATACATACCAGGCGGAAGTCTGGCCGTTATCTTCGTCACCGCAATACCCGTCGGGAGTGGCGAAATAGAGCTTATCCATCACTTCGCGTACCCAATACTGGGCTTTCCAGGGTTCACCGGAATAGTTATACATATAGATCATGTGCTGGATCGGCTGGTTACCGTGCGCATAGTTACCCATATTCATGATCTGCATTTCGCGGATCTCGTGGATAACACCACCGTAATAACTATCATCGAACAACGGCGGCACATTGAACACAGAGTCCATCATGGCGTTGAAACCAGTCTTTCCACCCATCAGGTCGATCAATCCCTGCGGATCGTGGAAGACAGACCAGGTATAATGCCAGCTGTTACCTTCCGTGAAAGCATCGCCCCACTTCAACGGGTTGAACGGTGACTGGAAGGTTCCGTCCTCGTTGCGGCCACGCATCAGTTTGGTTTCGGGATCGAAAAGGTTCTTATAATTCATGGCATGTTTTGCGAAGATTGCTATTTCAGATTCCGGTTTGCCGAGCGCCTTTCCTAATTTATAGATAGTCCAGTCGTCGTAAGCATATTCCAGTGTGCGGGCGGCACTTTCGTTGATCTTCACGTCATAAGGGACATAACCCAATTTGTTGTAATAGTCGTAACCCAGACGGCCGGTAGATTTCACTGTCGGATGTACGGCATTAGCTCCATGTACGACAGCTTCCCAGAGTGTTTCGATATCGTAACCACGCAGGCCTTTCAGATAAGCATCGGCAACCACAGAAGCCGAGTTGTTTCCTACCATACAACCGCGATGGCCGGGACTCGCCCATTCCGGAAGGAAACCACTTTCCTTATACGTATTCACCAACCCTTCCTGCATCTTCACATTCATCGACGGATACACCAGGTTCAGGAACGGGAACAGACAACGGAATGTATCCCAGAAACCGGTATCGGTAAACATATAACCCGGCAGCACTTCACCGTTGTACGGGCTATAATGCATCACTTTGCCATTGGCATCCACTTCATAGAAGCTGCGGGGGAAAAGAACGGAGCGGTACAGGCAGGAATAGAATGTACGCAGTTTGTCGATATTATCATCATTCACCTGTATGCGTCCCAGCACGTCGTTCCAGGTCTTACGACCGGCGTCTGCTATCTGGTCAAAAGAACGGTCGCCCAGCTCTTTCAGGTTCTGCTCTGCCTGTTCGGGGCTGATAAAAGAAGAGGCAACACGGGCATGAACGAGTTCGCCGCGACGGGTGGAGAAACCGATAATCGCACCGGTATGATCTTCCTGCGCTTCAGTCTCACCTTTACGGATCTCGTTGTCGCCTACCGTAGCCTTATACGTAAACGGTTTATCGAAGACAACAACAAAATAGTTCTTGAAATTGTCGGGCACGCCGCCACTGTTGCGGGTAGTATAACCGATGATCTTGTTTTCTTCCGGGATGATCTTAATATAAGAACCGCGGTCGAAAGCATCGACAATCACATACGACTTATCCGTTTCGGGAAAAGTGAAACGGAACATGGCAGCACGTTCTGTCGGGGCGATCTCCGTCACCACGTCGTGGTCGGCCAGATACACACGGTAGTAATTCGGCTTGGCCACCTCTGCCTTGTGGGAGAACCAACTGGCACGTTTATCCTGGTCGAACACCACTTTGCCGGTTATCGGCATGAGGGCGAACTGGCCGTAATCGTTGATCCACGGACTGGGCTGGTGGGTTTGTTTGAAACCCCGTATCTTGTCTGCATCGTAGGTGTACGCCCATCCGTCGCCCATCTTTCCGGTTTGGGGCATCCAGAAGTTCATTCCCCACGGCATAGCGATGGCGGGATATGTATTTCCTGTCGACAAGGAATGCTTGGATTGAGTACCGACCAGCGGATTGACGTAATCCACCAGATCTGCCTTTGCAGCCGCTTTCAGCGAAAGCAAGCTGCCGCAAAAGGCAATAGCTAAAACAAATAGTCTCTTCATGGTCTGAATTGTTATTTTAATTGGATGATAAGGAATACGGTTTGTCTGCTTCGGCAAAGACACGCTTCTTATTCGGAGCAGATGTCATTTCGAAGGTCAGTTCTCCCCCGTTCATTATATCCTGTTGAGTAATATACGCTTTTGTGTAAGGCTTTCCGTTCAGTTTAACAGATTTGACGTAACGGTTCTTGTCGCTTACCTTGTCGGCCCTGACTTCGAAAATCTTTCCGTTTTCGAGGGACACCTTCATGTAAGGCAGATACGGGGCACCCAATACATATTGGTCGGTTCCGGGACAAACCGGATAGAAGCCCATCGCCGAAAGGATATACCAGGCCGACATCTGTCCGCAATCGTCGTTACCGCACAGGCCGTCGATGTTGTTGCGGTACATCTTGTTCATGATCTCACGCTGCCAGTACTGGGTCTTCCAGGGTTGGGTAGTCCACATATACAGGAACGGGATGTGGTGGCTCGGTTCGTTACCATGCACATAACCGCCCAGAAGACCTTCTTTCGTAACGTCTTCCGTTTCTGCGAAGAACTCGTCGGGCAGATGCATGGTAAAGAGGGAATCCAGTTTGGTGATGAACGACTTGTCGCCACCCATCAGCCGGATCATATTGTTCACATCCTGCGGCACATAGAAGGAATAGTTCAGGCCATTTCCTTCGATAAATCCCTCACCGTGCGTACTCAGCAGGTTGAAGTTCTCTTTCCAGCGTCCGTCGGAATAGCGGGGACGGGCATAACCGATACTGGTATCGAATACGTTGGCATAGTTCATGGCCCGTTTCTTGTAACGGTCGGCCACTTCACGGTTTCCGGCCAGCAGGGCGGTGTTGTAAATCGTCCAGTCGTCGTAGGAGTATTCCAGGGTCAGGGATGCTGCACTACCGCTACGATCCAGGGGGACATATCCTTTTTCCATCAATTCTTTTGTTCCGTCGTAATAAGGGATGGTAGAACTGCTCACCATTGCTTTCAATACCTCTTCCTTATCCAGCGGCAATCCTTTTGCTACGGCATCCGCCAGTACGGAAACAGAGTGATAGCCGATCATGCACCAGTTCTCGTTTGCCATGTGGCTCCATACGGGAAGCGCCTTGTGTACACTTTGCTCGCAGTGTTTCAACATGGAGCGGGCAATATCCGTATTTACCTGGCGGTTGATGATGTTAAACAACGGGTGCAGAGCACGGTAGGTATCCCAGACGGAGAATACCGTATAGTTCGTGAAACCGTCTGCGGTATGAATGTTTCCGTCCAATCCGCGATACTGTCCGTCTACATCGGTATATACACAGGGGTTGATCATTGTATGATATAAAGAGGTATAGAGCATGGCCATCTGGTCGTCGCTGCCTTTTGCCTCGATAATGGAAAGTTCTTTGTTCCAGATATCCGATGCACGGGAAGCCAGTTGGTCGAAATTGTAGCCGGACGCTTCCGCCCGCAGGTTCTTCAGGGCACCGTCGGTACTGACACCGGAAAGGGCCACTTTCACTTCCAGCTCGCCGGAAGAAGCCGGGTCGAAATCGAAATAAGCGACAATCTTCCGTCCACCTATATCGGGGAAGTTCTCTTTCATATTGAACTTGCCATAACCACCGCGGTAGTCCACTTTCGCCTTTTCATCGCATCCGTAATGGATAACGGGTTTGGAAAAAGACATGGCGAAATAGGTATAGTTGGTACGTGCCCAGCCGTTCGTTATGCGGTAGCCGGTGACGAGGGTATCGTTTTCTACACGGATGTTTGTCCACAACACTTTGCCGTCGTAGTTGTAAATGCCGTGTATCATATCCAGGATAATACGCTGGTTCTTGCTGTCTTGCGGGAAGGTGTATTTATGGACTCCTACCCGCTTGGTGGTTGTCAGCTGGGCTTTTACCCCATAATCGGCGAGCATCACTTCGTAATAACCGGGACGGGAAATCTCCGTATCGTGTGAGAAACGTGAACGGTAGCCGCCGTCGGGATGGGTGGCTGTCCCGGGATTCAGTTTCAGGCTGCCCGTGGTCGGCATGATCAGGATATCACCCAGATCCGAATGCCCGGTGCCGCTGAAATGCGTATGGCTGAAACCGACAATACTACTGTCTTTATGCTGATAACCGGCACAATATTCATAAGAGCGGGGTTGATACTTTCCATCTACATTATGAGGGATCGTATCCGTATCAGGACTTAACTGTACCAGGCCGAACGGCACACATGCCCCGGGAAAAGTATGTCCCATCCCGTTCGTTCCGATAATCGGATTCACAAGAGATACTTTATCCTGCTGGGCAAATAAATTTCCTCCTGCCAGTAAGGCGGACAGAAGTAAGGTTAAACATGTTGAAGACTTCATATTATATAATGTATTTGTTATTTCTCAAGGAAAGCCTGGTATTCGTTCCACATCCCTTCGATACTGCTGTCTTCGCCGAAGATACTTTTTATCGCTTTGTCGAAACTCCATACCTCCAGGTCGCGGACGGTCAGATGCAGTTTGCGTATCGCGTCGGGGTCTTTGGTGGTGAGCCACTGGAAGAAAAAGCCGGTCGTACGGTAACCGTCCATCCAGTTGCCACCGGGTTTACGGGTGCTCCAATCGAAAAAGCCTGCTTCCGCCCGTACAGCGTCGGCCATTCCTTCGATGCATGCCCAGAATTCCTTATTAGTAGAGTAGCTGCCGATGCCTTTCGGTTCGAACTGATAGGCATGAACCAGTTCATGGTATAAGACGCCACGTGTTTCAAAGTCGAGCTTATACAATGACTCGTTGGCCGATTTCTCAATATGCTGTGTACTATACACGATGGAGATTACAGGTGGGTTTCCTGATTTGGCAGATACACCGTCATAATCTTTCAGGGTATATTGAATGGTCTGCACATCATTCATCGTATCTTTTGCGGTATAGAAAAGGATTTCCGCCACTTTTTCAGCATGATATTTTATATAGGCATCGGGATCCTGCACCAGGTCGGTATAGATGGATGCCCCTTTTGTCTGCGGATCGAGCACTTCGAAGTCGACCGCAGGATAGTTGAACTCTTTCCAATCTGTCAACAGATTCTTTTCGGAGAAGGAAACATCTCCCAATATCAGTACGTCATTGCCGGCAGTAGAAGCTTCCAGCATATACTGTTTATAATTCGAAGGATTAGCTATCGTGCAAAGTATCTCCTGGTAACGTGAGCAGAAACGCTGGTCGTTGCGTTCGTCTATTACCACCCATTTCGTTCCGTCGTAAGAGCCTTTCAGTACCCAGCTTACCGGGTCGTGGGCAGGGGCTTCGCCGGATGAATAGAGTTTGTAACTTTGGATAGGAATGCTGGATTGAGTATCAAAAACGATTTTATTTACTCCCTGCGCTCCCGTATAATAAGTGGTAGGATCTCCGTCCGATAATTCCGGAACATTTACTGAGATATGATCCCTACAAGCAGAGAATAGGAATAAGAGTAAGCTAACTACTACATTTACATATTTAATACAACACAACTTCATACTGTTTACTCAATTTTGCATTCACTATCCAAAGAAAACAACTCCCTAATATCCCTTTGTCTGAAAATGCCCGACAGACAAAGGTTTGTGATAATTATCGAGTGCAATATTAGCGGTTTCCCTCTTTCGCAGGTTACTACTCAACGACCGGAAGAGTGTCATAATCTACCTGTTGCAGATTATGACACTCTTTTGGTAATTTATGACACTAACAGGAAATCAGCCACTTAGTGCTTATTCCGGTACTCCATAGGTGTTTGATTGTACCTGGCTGCAAATTCGCGATAGAAATAGGATTTGTTGGAGATACCTACCTTATAGATGATCTCCTGCACATTCAGGTTGGTGGTCACCAGCAACTGGGCGGCATAAGTCATCCGGTAATCTTTGATGAAATCGGAAGGGGTGAGCGGAGAGATTTTCTTGAACCGGCGGTAAAGCGAACGGGTGTTCATCCCCAGCTTCTCGGCTATCAGTTCGGGACGCAAGGTTTCCTCCTCGAGGTTTTCCCTGATAATGGAGATGACTTCATCCATAAATTCTTTATCTTCCTGATGGATCAGTTGACCGCCGGATTGCTCATAGGCGCTTTCCGGCGAATAGTAGTACTCTTTCAGTTCTTTCTTGCTTGTCATCAGACGGTTCACGACAGAGCGAAGCACGACCGAAGAGAAAGGTTTGGTCAGATAGGCATCCGCACCCAGGTCGAGCCCTTCAGCCTGGTCGCTCTCCGAGATACGGGCCGAGACGACAATAAAAGGGATATGGCGGGTAAACTTATCCGACTTGACCCGGCTGATCAGTTCTAGGCCGTCTATATCCGGCATCATAATGTCCGTAATGATAAGGGCGGGTGTTTGCTTTTCCATCAGGCAGAGAGCTTCTTCCACACTGAAGGCTTCTTCTATCGTATAGGCAGAAGACAGCGACTCTTTGATGAGCCAGACAATATCTTTATTATCGTCTACCACAAGGATAGAAGGTTTGTTGCCGGAAGGATCCGCTTCCAACACCACAGACTGATCTGGAGAGGGAGAAGATAAAAGCTGCGACTCTTCGTTTTCATACTCTTCCGTCCTATCGTCTTCATCCAGTTCCAGATAGGGCAGGCGGACGGTAAATTCAGCAAACTGTCCTTCTTCACTCTTTACTTCTATCGTGCCATGAAGGGATTGCACCATGCTATGGCAGATAAACAGACCTAATCCGTTTCTTGAAGTCGTCCGGGTATAATTGTTTCCATCCAGGTCGCCCAATATACGGTAACGGTCAAAGATCGTTTGCAGGTCTGTTTCCGATATTCCTTTACCTGTATTATATACGCTGAAGACGAGCGAGCCGTCCTCTATTGCAGCCGAAATACGTATGCAGCCTGTCTCTTCCGTATATTTAAAGGCATTGGATATCAGGTTGACCAATATCTTCTTCAGGCAGGTCGGATCGGTATTCCAGGTAAGCGACTCCGGCAGGGAGACTGTAAAGTTTATTCCGTTCTGCTCTGCGATAGGGGTAAAAGAGTCGTATTGCCGGCGGATAATATCAGAGACAGAGGTCTTCCGGATGCTGAAATAGTTCATGCCCGCTTCCTCTATCTTTCGGAAATCGAGGATCTCCTGGATCAGTTCGTTGAGGCTTACTACGTTATCCCGCAGGATACGGATATATCTTTTCAGTTTGTTATCGGCTGTATTCTCCGCGTACGTATGAATATAATCCCCTACTCCGTTGATCAGCGTCAGCGGCGTACAAAGCTCATGCGTGATATTGGCAAAGAAATTGAGTTTTGCCTCATACAGCTTTTCCTTTTGTTCTTCCCTGATCTTCCGGGCAACAAGGGCTTGCTTTTCTGCCATCCGGCGGTTCAGGCGATAAAGAAAGGCTCCGACAAACAAAAGGAATACAAATACATATAATACGATAGCCCAGGTAGAACGGTACCAGGGCGGGAGCACCCTCAAAGGCAACAGGTATTCGCGGGCATTCGAGTCGTACACATCGTTTTTGTAACGTACTTTCAGCATATAGTTGCCATAAGGAAGCTTGGTGAACGATATTTCGTTATTCTTTTGTAGCTCTGTCCAGGTGGTGTTATAGTTCTGCAGCAGGTAAGAGTATTCATAGTTTTCCCCATGAATATAGTCTGTTGCGACAAACGAGATGGTAAATGTCGATATATCCGGAGGAATGGTGACCTGAGTTGCTTCTGTTTCCATATAATCATCCAGGCTAACCGTCTCCCCTCCCATCTTCAGTTCAAAGAAATAGAGATCCGGCCGGTAGTTTTCCAACTGGTCGTTCTGGGGATCGATCCAGACCAGACCGTCGATACCTCCGAAGAACAACCGCCCGGTATACTGGCATGTCCAGTACGCATCGTCCGAAAATTCCGTGACCATCAATTCCTGCTGGCCGTAGTTATGGAAAAAGCTGTTGTGGGGGTTGTATTTTGTCAGCCCTTTATTGGTACTTAGCCAGATACATTCGTCCCGGTCTTCCTGTATGCCGTGGATCATATCGTTACTGATACCGTCGCTCCTGTCGAACTGCCTTACGTCGCAGGCACCGGACACATTACATTTCATACGGGTCATGCCGGAACTGGCTCCCAGATAAAAAGTAGAATCGCTGCTATAATATAAGCTCAATACGTCCCCGATAGCCTGATTGGAAGAATTGTTCATCGACATAAAATCATATTCTCTTGTAACCAGGTCGAAACGCGCCATTCCATACCCACCGCGGCTACCCAGGTATATAGTCGATCCACCATCGTAATACATCGAATAGAATTCGTTACATACTTTCCCTTCCTTTTCCAATATATAGGATTCGATATATTTAACGACCAACCCTGACTGGCTTTTCTCCAAAACGACTTCTATCAACCCGTCTCCCGTAGTTGCCATCCATAAAGTGGAATCGTTCACCTCGCAGATAGAATGGACATATCTTATTTTCGTATCGATCTTGCTGGGGAGTGTATGGACTTTCCCATCTTCATAAGAATAGTAAGACAGGCCGGGGCCATCCGTACCGATCCAGACCAACGAATGGAACCGGCTCTTATAAAAACAATATACACGGTTATTGGAGAGCCCGTCAGCGGTTGTGAAACGGGTGATCTTGTCGGAAGGTATCTGCTTGCCTTTAAAAGAGTCGTATTCCTTTATGCGGACAAAGCCATCCCCTTTCGTCCCGAACCATAACGTCTTATCTTCGTCCGTGTAGACGGAACGCACCGGGTTTCGCATCACAAACGGCATGTCTTCCAACGACAGACCGCCAAAACGATTATGCTTATCGTAAAGCATCCGGACTCCCTGACCATCGGTTCCGATCCAGAGAATATCCTGCTTTCTGTCTTTAAGCATACTGAAGATACCGATATTCAGGTCGGAAGCTCCTTCCGGATCGGCCATATCCACTAGCAGGCCATTCCTGAATGCCAGATATTGCTTGTTCTGAAAAGAAACGATACGGGATACGTTACCGTATTTCTCCATCCAAACGGAAAGGTCGGACAAATATCTTTCCGTATGATCTTCCATCCGGTATTGGTAAAGCTTATTTTCTGTATCGACATAGTAGAGAAGCCCTTCTTCGTAAAAGGCCTGTTCTATCTGCTTATCATGTATTTTGTTTTCGGTTATCTGCAAGGTCAAAGGCAATGTGGAGTAATCCGGTACGACCTTCTTCAGAAAACCATCGTATGAAAGGAGATAAAATTCTCCCTGCCGACCGGGAAACAACACCCTGACCGTTTCCGGAGATATCCCCTGTGTATAAATATCCTGGAAAGAGCCGGCACGGGACGTATAGCAAGAGATAAAATTCTTCTGGCTGACCAGCAACGAATTTTCCAAAGAATCTGTAGTGATCAGCCGGCATTCGGGGTATTCCGGATATGATTCCGTTACCTTGCGGTCTTTCAGGGAGAATCTGTTCAGTCCCATCGAGGTGGATATCCATAGATATTCGGAGCCACCATCCGAAATCTTATGTATGATGTTACTGCAAAGCGTATATTTATTGTCAGGTTCAAAACGGTAGACATAGGTGTTCTTCCCGTTATACAGGTTCAGTCCGTCGTAAGTTCCGATCCACATATAACCATGAATATCCTGGTACATATCTATGATCGCATTATTCGACAAGTCGATATTGTTTGCCTTATGCAAAGAGACGGATGCCATTCCTTGAAAAAAAGGAAAAAACAGGAACAAACCGGTTAGCAGAAACTTTATGAAAAGTAACCGAGTCAGTGTATGTCTATTCTTATTGGTCTGAGTCATTAGTATTCATATTTGTAGTACAATAACCTGATATTCGCCTGATAAAAGCCCGGAATATCGATCAGACGACAAATATAATCCATCTTTTCCGTAATATTAGAACTTTTTAAGCCTAAAGAAATAAAGGATTATTAATAAAGCGATAACTTCGCGTATTCCAAGGTGATGACATCGTTTTAACACATATAATATATGAAAAAGTATCTACCTATTGCTGCCTCTGTACTGCTTCTCGCAGCCTGCAGCGAAAAACCTGGTTACGAAATAACCGGTACAGTTTCAAACGCCGATCTGAATGGACAGTATGTATATCTTTATGAATACGGAAATCCTGACGTCTTACCTTTCGACAGCGCATTGGTAGAAAACAATGCTTTCAAGTTTACGGGTACGCAGAATGGCTCTCTTTTGGCAACGCTCCGGTTCTCGACCGATGTTGTTCCGGAGGAACGTGGTAAACCTAATTTATACCGGACAACGTTCACACTCGAAAACGGAAAGGTCGTTGCAAACCTCGATACATTCTCGGTTGTGACCGGCACTCCGGCCAACGACGCGGAGAAAGCATTGAAAGATCAAATTGCTCCGTTCTACGATGAAATGGGCAAATTAGGAGACGAAATCCGTTCCGAAGATCAGAATATAGTAAAGGCGGCTGAAAAGAAATATGACGAGATCAGCGAAAAGATCACTCAGACGATCTGCAACTATATCCTGGCACATATGGATCAGAAAATGTCTGCCAAATATATGTTCGATAACCGCTACAGTCTGAGCGAAGAACAGCAGAACGAGATCCTGTCGCAGGCAGACTCCACATTCAAGGCTTTCCCGGGTATCGACAAGATGATGAGCCGCCTGGAGATATTGAAGAATGTAGCCGTAGGCAAGAAGTTTGCCGATTTTGAAATGGCCGACCCGAAAGGCGAAGTTCATAAACTGTCTGAATTCGTCGGCAACGGAAAAGTGGTATTGATCGACTTCTGGGCTTCCTGGTGTCCTCCCTGCCGCAAAGAAACGCCGCATCTGGTTGAGCTTTACAAACAATATAAGAATAAAGGTTTCGAAATTGTCGGTATCTCATTGGACAGCAAGCCGGAAGCATGGGCCAAAGGGGTAAAAGACCTGAACATCACCTGGACGCAACTGTCCGACCTGAAGGGATGGCAGAATGCAGGTGCTGCTTTATATGGCGTCAACAGTATTCCTCATACCGTATTGGTCGATAAAGACGGAACGATCATTGCCAAAAACATTCATGGTGATGAAATCGATGCCAAACTACAGGAAGTACTAAAATAAATAAGGAACGATATGCCTGCTCAAATCACTCTCGACTGGAAAAAGGATTCCACCTTTGAAACCCAGCTGGATGGTCATACAGTGTCTATCGATACCAGCAAAGAAGACGGCGGCACCGACTCCGGTGTCCGCCCGAAAGCTTTGATGCTGGTTGCGATGGCCGGTTGCAGCGGTGTAGACGTGATCTCCCTTTTCAAAAAGATGAGAGTCCGCTTCGAAAAGCTATCGATCGGCGTCAAAGCAGAGACTTCCGATACCATCCCGATGCTTTATACGGCTTTCGACGTAACATATCATGTCACAGGAAACGCCGACGACAGCGCCCGGATAGAAAAAGCGATCCGTCTCTCGCAGGAAAAATACTGCGGTGTAGCACTTATGATGAAAAAGATAGGTCCTATCACCTACCGGATACTGCTTAACGGCACCGAACTTAATATTCAGTCGACCGACAAATAACGAACTTTGCGTCTTGCATGGCTGGATTAAAAATTTTATCTTTGTGCGGTCTTTTGGAAGGCGATATTACATATAAATTAGCAAAAAGTTTTATTATCACTTTAATATAATAAATTAGCGATTATGATTTATTCACATGAAGTTCAACACATGTGTGTTGTAAAGAAGGGAGCCAACCATCCTTGTGCTCCGATTCCTGAAGAAGGAAAATGGGTTAGATCTACTCAGATCACTGACATTTCAGGTTTGACTCATGGTGTGGGTTGGTGTGCTCCTCAGCAAGGTGCATGTAAACTGACACTGAACGTTAAGGAAGGAATCATTCAGGAAGCACTGGTAGAAACTATCGGATGTTCTGGTATGACTCACTCTGCTGCGATGGCATCAGAAATTCTTCCGGGCAAAACTCTTCTGGAAGCATTAAACACTGACCTTGTTTGCGACGCTATCAACACAGCAATGCGCGAATTATTCCTGCAGATCGTTTACGGACGTACACAGTCTGCTTTCTCTGAAGGCGGTCTGCCTATCGGAGCCGGTCTGGAAGACTTAGGTAAAGGTCTGCGTAGCCAGGTTGGTACTATGTTCGGTACATTAGCTAAGGGTACTCGTTACCTGGAAATGGCTGAAGGTTACTGTACACGTATGGCATTGGATGCTGACGATCAGGTAATCGGATATGAATTCATCCACTTGGGTAAATTCATGGAAGCAGTAAAGAAAGGTGTCGATGCTAACGAGGCATTGGAAAAAGCTAAGGGTTCTTACGGTCGTTTCAAAGAAGCTGTAAAATATATCGATCCTCGTAATGAATAAGAAAACACTGACACGCGTCCTGATCGGGCTGATCATTCTGACTGTTATCGCGACGGTAATCACCTACTTCGTCATGAAGCCGGATCGTCCTTGGATGGCATTCTATATGGCCTGTTGCGGCGGTGTACTTGTTTTCAACTTTCTAATATCTTTATTCCTGGTAAATAAGAATTTAAAAAAGTAAAAATAATATGGCTTTATTTGAAAGTTATGACCGTCGTATTGATACTATCAACGCGGTTTTAAAAGAATATGGTATCAACGGTATCGAAGATGCAAAAGCTATCTGCGACGCTAAAGGTATCGATCCTTATACAATGTGTAAGGAAACTCAACCTATCTGTTTCGAAAATGCTGCATGGGCTTATGTTGTAGGTGCTGCCATCGCTATCAAGAAAGGTTGCACAAGCGCTGCTGATGCTGCTGAAGCTATCGGTATCGGTCTGCAGGCATTCTGTATCGCTGGTTCTGTTGCTGACGACCGTAAGGTTGGTATCGGCCACGGTAACCTGGGTGCACGTCTGCTTCGCGAAGAAACAAAATGTTTCGCATTCCTGGCTGGTCACGAATCTTTCGCTGCTGCTGAAGGTGCTATCAAGATCGCTGAAATGGCAAACAAAGTACGTAAAGAACCGCTTCGCGTTATCCTGAACGGTCTGGGTAAAGATGCTGCTATGATCATTTCACGTATCAACGGCTTTACTTATGTTCAGACTCAGTTCGACTACGGAACAGGTGCTTTGAATGTTATCAAAGAAACTCCGTATTCAACAGGTCTTCGTGCAAAAGTAAAATGCTACGGTTGCGACGATGTTCGTGAAGGTGTTGCTGTAATGCGTGCTGAAGGTGTTGACGTATCTATCACAGGTAACTCAACTAACCCGACTCGTTTCCAGCACCCGGTAGCTGGTACATACAAGAAAGAATGTATGGAAAACGGTCACAAATATTTCTCTGTTGCTTCAGGTGGTGGTACAGGCCGTACCCTGCACCCGGATAATATGGCTGCCGGTCCTGCTTCTTATGGTATGACCGACACGATGGGCCGTATGCACGGTGACGCTCAGTTCGCTGGTTCTTCATCCGTTCCTGCTCACGTAGAAATGATGGGATTCCTGGGTATGGGTAACAACCCGATGGTAGGTGCTACTGTTGCTGTAGCTGTTGCTATCGAGGAAGCTATGAAGAAGTAAGTAAAACTTCATATAAGGAAAGCTCCTGCAGTCGGTGATTGCAGGAGCTTTTTATTTTTATCAGGATAGCTAAAGACTTATTGTCTCCGTCCCCCATTCCTTCCGCTTGTATTCGATCTGTCATTCGTTTTTGACTGACTGTTTGTTGGATTGGTGTATTGTTCTGTCCGGTTACTTGTTCCGCTGTTTGAGGGGCGGGTTACTTCTGAAGGCTTCGTCTGTGGACGGCTGGTTTCAGGACGACCCGGACGGTTGGATTCAGGGCGATTCGACTCCGGACGATTGGATTCCGGGCGGCTGGGTCGGTTCGATTCCGGTCGACTCGGACGATTCGGACGGTTGGGTTTGTTCGGACGATTGGGATGGCTGGGATGATGATCCGGTGGATAGATGTAAATCGGACGGCCATAATCCGGGAATACCATAGGAGGCGCTGCCGGTGGCAGGTAATTTACATCGTCATACAGATACTCGTAACCCGTCAGGTAGTTATCCCAGAACTCCAGGGCATATACTTCATTTCTGCCTGTCCGGTATTCCAACACTTCCTGCACATAACCATCTTTCTTGTTGACAGCCAATACCCGTTCGGGAGGCCCCATAAGGTTCTCCACTTCGGCAATGGTCATCCCGGTAGTCAACATCCCCAAATCGAGATATTTGTAGGCACCACAGGCAACCAACAGGAAAGAGGTCAATATAACCAAACTTAATTTCTTCATGATTACTAAGATATTAAAGACTCCAGATACTCCACGAATTCGGAAGTCATCCAGTTGCCGTCATAGAGCTCTCCGTTAACGAAGAATGTCGGTGTTCCCTGAACATCGTTCTCTATACCGGAATCGTAATCGTCTTTCACCTTCTGGTAGAAACGATCTTTACCGAAATCCGCTTCAAAATCAGCGGCGCTTATTCCCAGTTTCTTCGCATATTCCAATAAGTAATAGTCATCCAACGCATTCTGATGTTCGAAAAGGAGATCATGCATCTCCCAGAATTTGCCGTAGGAACCGGCTATCTCCACAGCTATAGCTGCATGCAACGCATGCGGATGCAATTCTGTCAGAGGGAAATTACGAAACACATATTTAATCTTGTCGCCGAACTTCTTCTGTATCTCTTTGACTATATGATAAGCTTTTCCGCAGTAAGGACACTGGAAATCCGCATACTCAATTATTTCTATCGGTGCATTGACCGGGCCTTGAACATGATCGTTCTTATTTACTTCCAAATACATATCTGTTACTATTTGATTTCTAAATAATAACACTGCTACCATTTCTTTTGTTGCTTTATTAGCATTTCATTAACTGATTTGATTTTGTTTTTTATTTACCTTCGCATATATGAAACGAGGTACAGCTGATTTACCATTACACTACGGAACAGTCCCGCCCTGGCTGGCTCAACGGATGAGTTTGCTTGGAGGAGCTATCGCCGAAGCGATCGTCATCGAATACGGCCGCCCGGAATTATTACGACGATTAAGCGATCCTTTCTGGTTCCAATCGCTGGGATGTGTACTCGGTATGGACTGGCATTCGTCCGGCATCACGACATCTGTGATGAATGCGTTGAGGAAAGCGATCAATTGCCGGTCGGAAGAACTGGGAGTCTATATTTGCGGAGGAAGAGGTAAGTTTTCGAGGGAGACGCCCAACCAACTTCTGGAAGTAGCCGACAAGACCGGGTTGAATGGAAACGAGTTGGTCAGACACAGCAAACTGGCAGCCAAAGTAGATAATACAGCCGTACAGGATGGTTTCCAACTTTATCTGCATACATTTATCGTTACTAAAGAAGGGGAATGGGCGGTTATACAGCAAGGGATGAACCCGAATGAGCGTATGGCTCGCCGCTATCATTGGCTTTCTTCCTCCCTGCGTTCTTTTATGGAGGAACCTCATACTTCTGTTTGCGGCAGAAATCAGGGATTGATACTCAACCTGACGGATAAGTTGGCTACTCCTACCAAAGACGGGATTGTGGAATTGACCAAAGAGACACCGGATAAGCTGATGCGCGAGGTATCCATTATTCTGCCTAACCACCATGAGGTGAAAGCGGAAGATGTGAACCTGAAACGGCTAGGTGCCGCCTTGCTTCTGGCACACGAGACGAATGTAACTGATATGGAGTCGTTGCTTTTGCTGGAAGGTGTCGGCCCGCGTACGTTGCAATCACTTACGTTGGTCAGTGAAGTGATACATGGGACTCCCTCCCGCTTCTCTGATCCGGCACGTTTCTCGTTTGCTCACGGAGGGAAAGACGGGCATCCGTTTCCGATTCCGACAAGCGTCTATGATGAGACGGTCGAGGTATTCGATAAAGCGATACGCCAGGCGCGTCTCGGCGATAAAGAGAAATCGGATGCTTTAAAGAATTTATCCAAGATATCCCAGGAGATGGAAAAAGGATATACTCCGAGTAATTACTTCGACGACTGGGTACAGCATGAACGGGATACTTCCTATAAGTATGGTGGAAAGACTGTTTTCGGCGATGCGAAAAAGCCTTTAAAGAAAGAGGATAAAGGAAAGGGGGGAATACAATTAAGTTTATGGGATTGATTATTACTTTTCTCTTGAAAGAAAAGTAACCAAAAGTTCAAGGCTGCACCGGCTTCGCTGCTACGGCGAAAGACTACGCTGTCGCCTGCGAACTCGCTACGCTCAAACAGCGCAGTCTCCCGAACGCTTCGTCTTTCACCTTCGCGGACGCTCACCCGCTGAGGCCTTTCCAAGAACGCTCCGCGTTCTATGGGGATGGCCGATACTACCTGTTCTACAGATACAGCCTGTTCTACCACAGTCCTGTCATCCCATGCTTGACACGGGATCGCTAAAAAAACAGACGGTGTCGGCAATCCCCACAGAAAGCTCCGCTTTCTAAGAGAGGCCTCAGCTGGTGAGCGTTAAGCGCAGCAGCCGGAGTGAGCGCCCAGAGCATCCGCTGTTTGAGCGAAGCGAGTTCGGAGGCGACAGCGAACGCAGGATGCGGAGTAGCGAACCAGGTGCAGCCTTGATCTTTTGACTACTTTTGGATCAAGCCAAAAGTAGATTACCTTCTGACCAGCGTATATTTATAAGCCGTCTCCGTACAATCCTGGATAAACAATGTATCGCCGCTGATGGCTAACGGGTAGGAAGGGTTGGTTGCATAAAAGACATCCATCAGGTAAGCTTCATAGCCGGCACCCGTATCAGACTTTCGCCAGTTCAGGTCGCCGGGTTCGTCTTTGTTGTCTTCTGTCCAGACGTATTTATCTCCGTTGAATTGGATGAAAGTGTTTTCAAACTCGCAGGTTTCGCGGGCATTCTGACCACTGACCAACTCCCATTTACCGTCCACCAATTCTTTGATTTCCGGTAATGTTTTGTCATAAAGAGTTGTATTAACAGAAGCTTGCGCTTCAAGTTTTACCTCTTTTTGTCCCGATTTGCCTTTGCAACCGGTTGTTCCCAGCAGGCAAAATCCCAGCATGGCTACAATAAAAACACTTTTCACCTTATTCATATCCGGTATTTATTTACAATGTTCTTTTATCAGTCGTTCTGCCAACGGGTCACCCAGCTCTTTGGCTTTGTTCAATGCTTCGCAAGCTTCGGCTTTCTTTTCCAGACGCACATAACAGATACCTTTCAGACGATAGCAGGCAGCAAAATCGGGAGCTACCTTCAAGGCATTATCGATACTTGCCAATGCGTCGTTATAGTTTTTCATGCGGACATAGACGGAAGCCTCTTCAGCACGGTAGTCGGGAACATCCGGACTCAGGCGGATCGCCTCTTTGATATCGGCCAGGGCACCTTCCAGGTCGTCGGAACGGAATTTAGCCTGTTCGCGATAATAGTAGAAGCTGCTGCCCACATCACCGTTCATAGCCTTATAATACAAATCGTAGTCGGCAATAGCGGCATCATATTGAGACAGACGAAGTTTCCAGTCGATACGTTCGAGGATATAAGGGCCGGCTTCGGAAGTAAGCGGCAAACCGCATTTATCGATCGCACCGTCCAGAAGGGCAATGATATCACCGATATTGAAGCCTGTAATATTTTCTTTCGCTTTAGCAGCCCAGTAAAAAGAAGTGGGCGATGCCAGATCGCTGTTGTTCACGATCATATATTCATTATATGCCTGCTCGAAATCACGCTGGAAGAAATAGATATCACCGGATAACTGATGATAGACGGGAAGGTCTTCCTCCTCGATCGCTTTCCGGATTGTTTCCTGTGCAGCCTGTACAGACCAGGTTGGATCGGTCAAAGTGGTATCTCCGGCGGCTACGTTATAGATCAGTTTTGCCTGGTTGTAATAGACATCGCCTTTTTTGTCGCTATATTTTGAAGCGGTGTTGATGTCTGCCAAGGCCATATTGAGATATTTTGCCTGTTCAGCCGGTGTGGAAGCTAGTTCTGCACGGCGGCTGGCATAATGGGAAGCACGGTTCAGGTAGCCGTCTGCCGAGTTCGGGAAAGTGGCGATGAAATCATTCAACGTTTCCAGATAGCTTTTAGCATCCTGCGTGCTGCCTTTCAGGAATAAAGCGACCTGGGCTTGTTCCACATCGGCGGGCCATGCTTTTTTAATACCTATATTATTATAAACCGTATTCAGGAAATCGGTAGATGCGATAGCCAGGCTATTGACATACGAAGCAGAAACGGCATACGAAACGTCCTTTTTACCGGTAGCGTCCGCCTGTGCCAGTCCGAACACCCGGCCTTCGGCATCCAGGATCGGTGAATTTACCCGGTCATCTTCCAAAGGGATAGACAACTTATAATAGCTGTAAGGATCTTTCAACTTGCTGACTTCGGTAATTGCGCCTTGTGCAAAGACTGCGTTTTTAGCCGTATTGTAAGTCAACAAATAGGCTTCCGTCCCCACTGCCAGCGGATCGGAAGCGATCGGCAGGAACTGAACCTTCTTGGGTGTCTCTGCTTTTACTTTTATAACGTCGTATAGCTCGTCGGCACCGATAACGGTTGTCACCGGATATGTTTTGCCTTCCGTATCGGTTGCGGTTGCTTTTTCCGCGCCTTTAAACAGATCGTAAGCGGCAAGGATATCACCCGTTTCAGAAACAAAAAAACCTGTTCCCGAGGTCAGTTTGGCTCCGTCTTTTCCGTATGTAGTGATTAAGACAACGGCTTTTTTACTTTTGTCCATCCATTTAGGGGCGTTTTTCTGTGCTGTTACCGGCAATAGATGGCAACAAATCAAAATAAATAGTAGTAGTGTTCGTTTCATTTCTTTTCTCATGTTATCAGATATGCCGACAAATGTAATACTTTATTGCCTTCGTAGACCTCCAACAGGAGAAAAAGATCGTGTCATGTCATTTCTACTTACATGAATTTATATTTACATTATTTGAAAGTATAATTCTTATTTAGAAATTTATATTTTCACTATTTGAAGATATAAATCGATTTTACAGATTTATACTTACATCATTTGAAGATATAATCTTATTTATAGAATTTATACTTACACTATTTGATAGTATAAATTCATAAAATGAAATTATACTTTAAACACATATTGATATAAAAACGTATCTTTGTAACGAATTAATACCCTATAAAGATGAAAAGGAAACCGCAATTTACCGTCCAGCAACTGTTCGTACCTCCTTTTACGACCATGCGCCGCTATCACGAAGACGGGACATACGAATACGTTCCGCTGCCGGACACCCGCATCCACACAGGGCTCGATGTGTTCGACGAGATGATCTCCCTCATGAGCCGCCAGGTCTATTCCGCACGGCAACTGGCCGTCAGGCTGGGCGTGAAAGAGCCCGACCTCAGCGACCTTGTCCGTATCGCGACCGGCCTTTGCCTTTCGGAGTTCGTTGCGGCCTGGCAATTGCTGATGGCAGACGAGCTGTTGCGCTACACCGACCTGCGCATGACTGAAATCGCCCGTTATTGCGGCATGGGAAAAGGTGTCAACTTCACGAACCGCATCGTACGTGCCCATAAATGCCCTCCACTGACCCGGCGATGGGAACTGCGCCAAAAGAACGACCTGGGGCGCTTCAAATTACCGTCGTAAAGAAGCTCCCCCGGATCTGCGCAATCAGCGATGCGATTTCCTTATATTATACCGGTATACTAAACAGGCTGACAGGAAATAAACGGCACATTGTATCCATAGCGTAATATATTCCGTATGAATCCCGGCCATCGAAGCGCCCATCGAATTCAGCTTCACATACGCCAAGGTTGCCGGGGCCGCCGGGATGAGATAATGCGACAGTTTCCAATACCAGGGCATCAGTTCCAACGGATAAGACACTCCGGAAAGGAAGATCAGGCCGACGGAGAAGAAGGCGATCATCAGCAGAGGTGCATCCGAGTCTGTAAAAAACAGCGATGCCGTCAGGCCGAAGAAACTGGTAGCCATCAGGAACGGGATAAGCAGCATGATGATATTCCATACATTCCCTATGTCCGGCAGATCGAAGATCAAAGGGATCAGTCCCAATAAGAACAGGGAAAAGACGGCATACAGCAGCATATAGACAAACGTCTTTCCGGTGACAAGCCGCATGGCCTGTCCCAACGAAGGCGAATAGTTCCGCAAGGAATGGAATTGCCGCTCGTCGCCGCTGACCATACCGATCACCATCAACAATGTCTGGAACATAATGACGATCAGGACAGCCGGGATCAGATAAGTTCCATAGCCTTCCGTATAATTATACAGGGCGGTTCCGACCACATTGATAGGCTGCACAGAAGCCAGTTGCGCGGCATCTTCGGAAGGAAGGAACACCAGCATCTCCGGGCGGAAACGATCGTTAAGCGCCAGCATGGACGAAGCCGAGGCCTCCTGCATCGCCAGGTAGTACAGGAATGCACTGGTCGTTTCATACATGATAAAGACCGACTCGTCGCCACGGGAAACGCGGTCGGAAAAGTCGTATGGCAGGTAGAGGATACCGGCCGCCTCGTCCATTTTCATCAACTCTTTAGCCTGTACGTTATCCTCGCCCGTAGCGATCACATCTACCTGCGGCGTGGCATTGAGCAGGCGGATATATTCGCGACTCAGGGCTGTTTTGGAATTATCGACAACAACGACCGGGACGTTACGAACCAGGTCGGGGGCATACATATAATTATAAAGCAGCCCGTACATGAATATCCCTCCCATCAGGACAAGCACAATCGCAAAACTACCCGCAATCGTTTTAAACTCTGTCCGGATGATAGAGGATATATCGGCCAGGCCGGCTTTTATGTTATTTAATATTTTCATACTTATGACTTAATATAGCTCTTTTTAAATGTGGCAATATCAGCAATGCCACGAGTATAAAGCAGAACAGGGCGCTGAAGTTCCACCAGGTATAGGCAAACCCGTAATCTCCGTAAAGCAGGTTCTGGTTGATCTCGACAAAATGACGCACCGGAAACAGGAACGAAGCATAATACACCGGGGCATACATGGCCGCAGCCGGGAAAGTAACGCCCGATAAGGTGGCTCCCAGCGAGCCGACCATTGACACGATACTGATAATAATACTGATTGCCGGAAACAGAGAGAACAGAAAGACGGCCAATGCCTGCGTTGCTATCACAAACAGGACGCTCGTCAGGTTCAATGGCCAGAATCCGCAGGAGAAAGGGATATTCATCATTCCGAACATGACGTAATTCCCCAGAATGCTCATCAGGGAGAAGATGACGGTATAGGGCAACAGTTTCCCGAAAAGGGCAGTTACCATATTCATGTCGGCAGTCTGTATCCAGTCATCGCCGGTACCGAATTTGATTTCGCTACCTACGGCATAAACCGTAACCAGCAGGATAATCACCTGGAAGAAGATGAAGAAGAACGGATTGCTCAGGTAGACGGAGTAATCGAGGTCGGGATTGAACAACGGATGGTTCTGTCCTTCGATCGGCACCAGAAAGGTCGTTACCTGCTTCTGGTTGATTCCCATGGCAACGGCCTCTGCAACGATCGGCGACATAGAGAGCGTCCGCAGCACAGTCTCGAAAGCGCCTCTTACCTCACCTCCCACACTCAGCAAGGCGTAGTGATAATAGTAGGATAAGGTGGCCTGTCTCCCACCCGTCACATTGGCTTCAAATTGATCGGGGATCACCAGATAACCGTATATCTCCTTTGCCTGTGTCGCTTTCCGGGCTGTCTCGGCGTCGACATAATGCCGTGTCACCCGGAAAGTGGGGACAGCCTCCACCTGGCGGATCACCTCACGCGACAAGGCTGTCTGATCCTGATCGACAATGCCCACCGGAATATTCTCCATCTGCCCGTTACCGAATATGGTGGACATGAAGAAGATACAGAACAGAGGCAACACGATACAGGCTCCGAAATACAGACGGCGCGAAACCATCCGGCGCAGTTCCCGGTGAAGTACGTTGTAAAAAGGACTATGTTGTTTTTTATTACTACTCATAGACGGCACCGATTACTGTTCTCCCAAGTTAACCAGGACTGACATTCCCGGGCGCAGTCCGTCGACCGGCTTTACGGGAAGGGCATGGATTTCGAATGTCCGCAAGTCGTAGCTTCCGGTTTGTTTAGTCGATTTCCAGGTGGCAAAACTGCCCAGGGGACTGACATAATTAATTTTAAACTCAATATCTTTTGTCGCGATAGCGGGAACATCCGCTTTAAAGGTGCCTCCCATTTTGAATAAGGGAAGGCGGTCTTCACGCACATTCAGTACGACGTGTACATCATCCAGTACGACCAGGTTCATGATAGGCATGCCGGCTCCAACCAGTTCACCGCGTTTCGGGAAGATAGTGGAGATCTGGCCGGATTCGGGAGCTACCAGGCGGGCATCCTGCAAAAGGGCTTCCACTTCGCTGACGGTACCCTGTGCGGCTGTCACCAGCGAACGGGCGCTTTCTTTATCCTGTATCTGTGCACCGTCCAGCGCCATCTGGTATTCATTATAGCACGCCCGCTCGTTGGCGACGGCGGCATTATAGAGGGCTTCCACTTCGTCTTTGCGTTGGGAAGTGACTACACTGTCTTTATAAAGAGCCGTAATACGGTCGTAAGTTGTTTTAGCCAGCTGAAGGTCGGATTTCGATTTGTTCCACAGTTGAAGCACAGAGGCGACGATCTGCTTCCGGGTTCCCTGGTCTATCTTTTGATTCTGGAACCGGGCGATGTTCTCCAATGCGTTCACCTGCTGATATTTTGCCATGGCTTCGGGACTATTGATCACGACAAGCGTATCGCCGGCCTTTACATTCTGTCCTTCTTTCACCAAAAAGGTATCGATACGTCCGGGCAGTTTACCGGATATGCGTATTTCAGTCGCCTCGATCTGGCCTTGCAGGATGACCGGCTTCTTCTTCAACAAAAGCATTCCGACACCGGATATGATTATGACGGCGACCAGCACCACGATAAAGGAGATCGTCAGGTATTTCTTTGTATTATCCATAATTATTATTTGTGTTTAGTTTTATTCGATTTGTTTCATATTATCTCTGTCGTTCCTTCCAGCCGGTACTGATGGAATGCTTCCGGGATACCGCAGATAGACAGCAGGTTGATCAATGCGACATCATACTGGTAATAGGCCAGCAGAAAAGCGGTCTTTACCTTCGACAGCATCACCTCTGCATCCACCACCTCGGTAGAGGTCGCCATTCCTTCCTGAAAAGACTTCTGGCGGATACGAACCAGTTCGTTACTCATTTCGAGCGTTGTATTCAGGGCTTTTACATTATCGAGCGCATTCTGGAGCTGGGTGTAGTACTTGTCTACTCCTACTTTCAGATCCGTCACCGCTTTGTCTTTCCCGATAGCCAGTGTCTGGCTGGTCAGGCGGGCTTGGCGGATCTTCTTTTCGCGGTTCAGTCCGTCGAATATATTCCAGGTAAAGCCGATACCTATCATTGTACGGGGCATCAGGTATTTATCCACGCCATGCGAGTAAAGCGTTTGTTTTCCGAACAGGGCGATTTCCGGGAGATAACCGGAACGGCCGATCTTCAGTTCATTCCCTGCTATATTTTCCTGTAGTTTCAATTGGTTGACCAGGTAGTTGTTGGCGGGGACTAACTCTTTAAAGTAATCGGCGGAAGGGATGTTCTCGTTTATAAACAGGGAGGTCGTCGTACTGATCTCTTTTCCTTCCTCCATATTCAACAGACTTTTCAATGCCTGTGCAGCGACCTCCAGATCCTTGCGGGAAGATTCCAATTCGCGCTTGGCCTCATCCATGCTTACCTGGGCAAAGAGACGTTCGGCACGGTTTATCATTCCGTTCTGTTCCAGTTTGAGAGCCTGGTCGTAATGTGTTTTCAGGGAATTGTAAGTAGCTTCCTTCACGGCAACCACCCGTTGGCCGAGACGTAAGCCGAAATAACTTTCAATCAGCAACGATTGCTGGTTGGCATTTACCTGTTCACGGTTGACTTCGGCTATATTGACCATCGTCTTTCCGATCTTACTACCCCAAATACGTTTTCCCCCGGTAAAAAGCGGCCAGGTAACATTGGCATCGACGGACGTGATATTTTGTGAGATAAGCGGAAGTGTCAGTGTGTTCTGCCCGATCTTATCCAGAATAGAGGAGATAAACTGATCGTCGGGGATGATGGAATGAACAAAATCTTTTGCAGGATCGGTGAATTGATCCAGCGGCTGTCTTACCTCCACCGGATTCGACATATGTACAAAGGCACCGGCTGCACTGACGGAAGGATACCAGAAAGAGTTCAGCTTCTGGTGTTCGTTCTTTGCTAACTCCACCTCTTTTCCTGCTATCCGAATGCTCCGGTTCTCCTTTTGAAGCAGCTCCATCGACTGTTCCAGACTCAGGTCGACAGTCTCTGTCTGGGCAAAAGTAACGGCAGGGAAAAAGAGTAGCAAGCCAATACTGAAATGCGTTAAGTTATTAATCATAAATGCGTTTAAATTTAGTTTGTGCGAAATTTATGATTAATAACAAAGCCCTCTCGGGTATTGTTCAGCGGGCTAACTTCCTTTTTTAGAGGCTTTCTTCAAGTCGGGCAAAAACCAGGTGACCAGCCCGATCAACGGCATATAAGCACAAACATTATATACACTTTCAATACCATAATGGTCGGCCAGATTCCCCAATACAGCCGAAGCGATCCCTGCCACGCCAAAAGCAAATCCGAAAAACAATCCGGAGATAAGTCCCAACTTATAAGGCAGCAACTCTTGTGCATAGACCAGAATAGCCGGAAAAGCAGAAGATAAAGTCAGTCCGACACAAAAACTAAGTACAGCCGTCAGATACAAGCTATGTACATGCGGCATCAATAAAGAAAAAGGTGCCGCCCCCAGGATGGAAGCCCAGATAACATATTTACGTCCCACCTTATCACCGATCGGTCCTCCCATTAGTGTACCAAGCGCAGTCGCTATCAGAAAGATAAATAAGAACAACTGCGAAGACTGAACACTCACACCGAACTTCTCGATCAGATAGAACGTATAGTAACTGTTCAGGCTGGCCATGTAAATATATTTGGAGAAGATCAGGATCAACAGGATGGAAATGGAAAAAACAGTTTTCCCCAGAGGTAACGGCATTTCAATATGAGACTTTGAAGAACCAACATCCTCGCGCTTAAACCGCAGAAGCAAGCCTTTGTACCAACGTCCTACCGAAGTCATTATCAGAATAGCCACAAAAGCCAGGATAGAAAACAAAGCAATATGCTTTCTCCCGTAAGGAGCCACCAGAATAGCCACCAGCAACGGCCCCAACGACCCTCCCAGGTTCCCTCCTACCTGAAACAGCGATTGCGCCAGCCCTCTCTTCCCTCCCGAAGCCAACGATGTCAACCGCGACGCTTCCGGATGGAATATCGACGACCCTACCCCGATCAAAGCGACAGAACACAGCACCCAATGTAAGGAGTTGGCAAACGCCAGACTGAGCAAACCGATCAGAGTAAAACTCATCCCGATGGGCAACGACCACGGAGAAGGATGCTTGTCGAAATACAACCCGGTAAGCGGCTGAAATACGGAAGCCGCAGATTGATAAACCAATGTAATCAATCCGATCTGTGCGAAACTCAATGCCAGATCGTCTTTAAATAACGGATAAACTGCTGTAATAACAGATTGTAACGAATCGTTTATACAATGCGATATGCTCAACGCAATTAAAATCCGGAAGGTAATCCCACTTGCCGACTCTACCTTATTTTGTCCCATTTGTAACCTCTATTGCCTATTGAGCCGCAAAAGTACATATAAAATAATGGATAAGGAACCTTCCGTCCGGTATAATTAGACGAAATAGTAAGTCAGAAGTGTTAAAAACAGGCAGAAATCAATTGTAAAAATATTCCAATTAACATTTAGATTTACTGCAAGAAAGGAGTCCCCTGCTTTGGTTTATAAAGCACTACCTGCATTAACACTGGCTTTTAGCAGAACCTTTCTTTCAGTTCTTTTTGATTCTTTATGTAAACTACTTTGAGCCAAACGGCCTTCCAGTTGTTTTATCGTTGAACAACTAAACAAAAAGCATGAATAATGAGAATTAAACTTTAGAACTGTACCGGAGATGAAAGGAAATCTTGTATCCATCTCTCCCGAAACCTACGCCAATTCCCCCTATCTCCCTTATCGCCCTGATGTAAGAGACTATTTTCACTCCGGTACAGCGTCTAAAGTTTATTTAAAAATCCTCTTCTTCCTCTCCTTCATTTGCCGTATGTAAAATAAAAGTAGTAGCTCCCATAGTAATGATAGCTCCCTCTCCTATTCGTACCTGCTCCTTTTTCCCCAGCAGAACACTCCGGTAGAAAGTACCTGTAAGACTGGGAAAGTCGCGGACGGTATAAATAAATTTGCCTTCTTTGTTCTTTTTCACATTAATAATGCAATGCTTACGCCCTACACTGGGATCGGCGGTAATAATCGGAGCGTCTACTCCCTCTGTATCTTTGTTACGACGGCCAATCACATTATCCCCCATCACAAGCGGCAGATCCTGTTTAAAACCAAACGCATTTTCTATCACAGTAATGTAGCCACAAGAGAAATCCGGTTCTTTCACCTCTTTCTCCTGGCCAGACTCCGTACGCACGGTCTTTCTTCCAAGTTTTATCTTAAATTGGGAACCGCATTGAGGGCACACAAAAGCCAACACTTGTCCATCCGGATATTTAGTTTCATCGAACGATAACTGATTATCACATTTGGGGCAGAATATTCTTTTCATATCTTTATTTGAAGCATTTACGTTTAAAGGAGTACAAAGATAAGATTTTTCTACGGATACAAAGATCAACATCCCTATAAACGCAAAAAAGGCTATCCATCACGGACAGCCAATCTTCATTGTTAACCTTAAATCTAATACCATGAAAAACACAGTGCAAATATAGAGACTTTATGTTATGTAGCATAATATTTCGCTTGTTTTTCTCACACCTTTAATATGATTTAACAAATATATGCTGCATAACATGTTTTTACGACATATTACTATGCTAAGATTTCACTATTCACACGGATAATATTTTCTAAACTCAAAGCACTGCAGCAATTTTACGCACTTCAGCCAGTCGCTCCATAAAAGTCTTGTCTTTGCGGGTGGCCTGCATATTGTATTTAAGTTGAAGGCGCATCAACGGTTCTGCATCGACCCCCAAAACGGCCTCAAAAAGTAAAGCTGTCTTTTCTGTGACTGGACGATGCCCGTTCAAGATTTCGTTCAAAACAGAATATGCTAACCCCATTTGTTTCGCCAGCTTACGCTGTGATATTCCCCTATACTCTATCTCATCTTTCAAAATCTCCCCCGGGTGAGTCGGGTATGCGGGAGTAAGATTATTAGCAGTCATTTGGGGATCTCCCCCTTGTCCAATAGCACTCATATCAATTCTTCCTATTTATAATGATTCGACAACTCTGTTATATTACATATCGTAGCGATAATTTCACCATCCAAAGGATACTTTCAATGGATCACCCAGGAAAATGTTTTTACAGCATATTTATACTATAAAAACTCCGGTAGCAATCGGGAAGAAATCCAATTACTCCGGAGAAAAGTTTGGGTTGGCAGAATGATACGATTCTACCGTTTTATCACTTTAACGACTTCACTATCCATGCGGATAAAATAGACTCCGGTAGGATATGTCTGCATCGTGATTGTATTCCGTCCAGTCTGACACTGGATTTTTTCACATACTTTACCTGATACATTTATGATATAAATCGTTTGTGGTTGTTGCAAATCGGCATAAAGATAATCCTTGGTAACAGTAGGATATATGCGGTTGCTGCTATTCACCATTTCTATTGAAGTAGGATCGGACTTGACCGTCACCTCGCACTGATCTGCAAAAACACCGCTAGCCGAAACGACCGTTACCGTAGCCTTTCCCTCTTGCAAGGCAGAAACAACACCATCCTTTACCCCCACTACCGAAGGATCTGACGAATACCAACCGAGCATCGGGTTATCCACCTCTGCCGGAGAAAAAGCAGCTGTCAGTTGCAACTGCTCCCCAACCTCCGCCGAAACCAGATCTTTTTCTAAAGTTAGAGCCGAGACGTTCGTATATTCGTTGGCTGTGGAAACCACCTCGATAAAACCGTAAGATAACGGCGCTTCAACAGTCATACCTTCAAAAGGTTGACCTCCGATAGCTGTCAATAGAATATCGGAAGTAGCTGTTTCTTCTCCTATAAAACTAAAAGTTCCGTCCAATACTTGGGCTTGAAGAGCGGGAAGAAGAAAGAAGGATGAAATGAAAATTAGTCGATATTTCATGTTATTCATATTTTCTATCAATAATTTTCAGTGTAAAAGGATATTCCTTTAGTATAGTACCATATTTATTCTTTATAAGCATTTTCAGTTCATGAGTTCCTTTCGGTATATTATAAGCAGATATAAGACAGTGATGCCACATTGATGTAGAAGGCAATAGGACATGTTCTCCGTAAGGTTCATCTTCTGTCCCATAACTATCTCCAATCTTAGTTCCAGCGGGCCAATTTTCTATAACAGCATCTAACTCCTGATCTGTTCCATCTAAATATATAATATCCAGTTCAAAACTAAAGTATCCTGTCCCTATTGAATTTGCTTCCTCTTCTATTATATCTCCCCTCAACACTTTGGTTAGCTCTTCAGCGTCATCATCTGACATAATAACAAATTTTGCGATATTACCGCTACCATTACCGCTTCCACCTCCATTTTCCACCGTTCCAGCCTTTGCTGCATACAACGCATAAGGAACAGGCAACATCTGTGTTGTCGAAACTTTTTCGTAATTACTTCCACCGTTCAAGTCCATGCTTAATTGCAGATAATAGGTATCTGCTCCCCAATCGACGGAAGAGAATGTACCGGTTTTGCGTGTACCTTGACCGATCAGGAGATTGACCGTTCCGGTTTTGCTACTTGTTGGAGAATGCGTTTCGGAGAAAACGACAGTGCCGGTAGTCGAACCTTTCAGAATTTCAACCTGGATGCCTATTGGCTTTTGGGCAACCACTTTACCTTGTGCATCACGTGCTACAGCCTGGTAACTAACTGCTTGCGGCATCTTATCCTGTGCCTGCAAGAAACATGTGGCGAAGAGCCACATACACAATAGAAAAATACTTTTTGTATTCATCTGATTTACATTTAAAATATTAATAACTAGTGACTAGTTCTTATAAATCAGCATATACAAAAAAAGCGCGGGATTCGTCTGTCACTTATCCCGTACCTCAGGCCTTCGCATGCCCAACAAAGAGGATAAGCAACGTTGAAGCCCACGCCGATATGTACAAAAATATACATTCATGCGCCAAAAGACGCATGAAGTATACAATTTCACAAATCACCGCAGACATCTACCGCTGCCCTGTCTTCTCTTTGTTCAAAGTTGCGAAGTTTGAGATACCGAAGACAAGACGTCAATAAACGCCTTTCAAATATATGTCTGCTCCCACCCGTAAAATCGGCGTGAGAACGAGACAAAGATATAGACTTTTTCTTTATTTCCAAGGCTTCCCTAAAAAATAAAACTCCCCGAGTCGAAAAATATCGACCCGGGGAGTAACTTTTAAAATAACATCGTGAACTATTCGATTACTGGTCTGTCGTCCTCACCTCCGGAAGGAGAATCAGATTCTTTAGTATCGTTAGTACTGTCTTTGTCATTGAAATCCATTCTCATCCGCTCCATCATTTCACGCAGTTCCGCACACGGAACAAAACGTAATTTCATCTTTCGGATGGATTCAGCATTTGCATCCTTTTCAACAAGGCTACTCTTGGCATTAAAAGACGGGATAAAACTCCCGAATCCTTCCACCTGCACAGTGTGCCCCTGTTGAATGAAGGTTTTCATGGAAGAAACCAACCCAAATAAGGTTGCTCGCACCATACCTTTGTTAACACCCGATATCAATGCGATTTGCTCGCAAAGATATTCAAATCCCACTGGGGTTGCCCTTTCGGGAACCACCACATACTTCTCGGTCTTCGATTTATCGAAACCGAACGACTTTTTGACACGTCTGAATTTTAGTGCCATATTTTATATAAATAAAATGATTATAATAAGGATCGAAGAGATACTCTACCCCTTTTCTTCCCCCTTCTAGAAGAAAAGTTTCCCTCCCACTTCTTGCAACAGACTTACTTTTGTAAGAGTGGGCAAAATGTTGTCGGCAGAATAACTAGCCGACCGGCTTAATTTAGATTTAAGCCAAAATAAATGCTACTAGTTGCATTTATTAAAATCGATGAAGTCAATCTTTCTTGACAATGCAAAGATAAGATTCTTTTTCTGATATAACAAAATTTCTCTGGAGATATTTTATAAAAAAAGATTATTCCATCAAAGCCCGGACACGCTACTAAACAAGGGCTAAGCCTACTTACTAAGTAAGGCGAAATCTACTTAATAAGTAGACTGCAACTTACTTAGTAAGTAACCATACTACCTACTCAATAAGTAGCTGTCGGTCTACTTATCAAGTAAATAAAATAGGTTATACTCCGAGTATTATATTAGCATCAATATTCAGTTTCCGATTAATTTCCCTGGCAACTTTCAAAGTCGGTTCACATTTACCAGAGATATAATCACTAAGCCGGGAAGGACTTACTCCTATCAGTTTGGATAATGATTTTTGATTAAGTCCCATTTCATACATGCGAAGTTTTAGTACATCCACCAAAGTTGGTTCTCCTAAAGCATAATGCTCCTCTGAGTAATCAGCCACAAGATTAGACAAAAGCTCTAATTCTATGCTATTAGGATCATTCAGTGTAGTATTGTCATCCACTAGTGGAAGAAGTTCCTCTACCCTTTTAACTGCCCATTCATATTGAGCCTGATTTTCTATCATAATTAGTCCACTTACTCTGTTTTACTATCGTTGTCCATTCTTGAAGAGCGACTCTTGAGTCGGGATACTTTTCTGCATATTCTTTTAATGCCTGTTCCGTAAATATCCCCATTGCTATTTATTTTTTACAAAGGTAGGAATATGGTTCTATATTTCGAAATGAAATTTCATATTTCAAAACCAAAATAAACAAATGTTATTTTGGTAGAACGCAAAAAAGGCTATCCATCACGGATAGCCTTTCTTTACACAAAAGCGTCATGGTATGCAGCATATTTACCGTACCTTTAATATGGTTAACGAAATATACTACATACCATATTTATTATATAGAAATCATCTTTCTCATTGTATGGGTCTATCTATTCCTGTCGGATTCAAACCGGGGCCACCACCTCCTGTATATCCTCGGCTTTCACCTGTTTTCCAGGGAGAAATCCAAAAAGCATACAGGTCACCATCAGTTACATAGAATTTTATTTTCACGACTTTATCAGTAAGAGAGGACAGGTCTTTTCCGGATTTCCACGTAACCATTTGTTTGGTCGAATTTAAATCCTTCAATGCTTCACAGTCATCTTTGGAAAATCCGGGGATTACTTTTCCTTTTTCATCCAATATCTCTACCTGCAAGTTTTTAACCTGTGCATTGACAAAAAAGTACTTACCGTCAAATTTTATATTTCCGGTAGTGAGGAAACCCTGCCCCGGAGTTTGCATGGAAACAAACCCGTCACGACGTAAGGTTGCCATACCCGTGGAAGTAAAACCATCCCACATGACATCGTTTTTCATTCTTCCGCTGGAATACAGATACAGGGAATCACCTACAATCAGCGGTACGCCGATAATCGATTGCATATTTCCCCAGTTCCATGCCCCGTCCGTTTCATTGACACCCATAATCGGTTCATAAGTAGGACGATAAAAATGGAAACCATCGCGGCTGTATCCCATTCCAATCTCATTCCTCTTTTGAATACCTAATTTATCGCAAACATCATTCTCCGGCCCTTTCCACATAGCATAAAATCCCAACATGACACTCTCATAAGGCATAGCATCAAAGTTATAGATGGCAGGACGCACATCCGGAAATTCAGGATGCACCAACTCCTTATCCGACGGAGTAAACCATAAGACTATATTTTTATCTTTGATACCCGCCGCCAACGAATGCGCCACACTGACAGCCATTTCCGGATCTTCATTTTCCAGATATCCCCTGGAGCGTCCGTCCGCTTTAGCTCCTTGCCGGAGACTCAGTGCCCATTTCCCGGTGAAAGGGTTATAGAAAGCCGTGGTACGGTCGCCTACCGGCCCGGATTGAGCCACCCCTTCCGACCAGTGTATGCCATCTTTCGAATATTTCAGGATCACTTTCCAACCACCCCGGTGCTTCTCTACATTGAAAAGTTTAAAACGCTTTTCCGGATCCGGACACGTTTTATCCAGCCATACCGTAGCAGCATCCCTGTCACAAGTATCGACAATATTGGTACCCGGTTCCACATCCATATTAACCTTCTCCCACTGTTTACCGTCGACCGACTCGGCATAACAGGTGTAAAAACTCTGGCGGTGTTTATGCATAGATCCCGCACCGGCCAGATACCACATTTTGAATTTCCGGTCAGTCTCATCATACCAGATGCCATCGCTGAAAGGAGCTGCATAAGGGGCACGTTCAAACGTATATTCCCATTCCTTATCCGGTGCAAGTACCGGATTTCCTTCGTAAAACGTTGCTTTGTGAGAGACACGCTGCATATCTGTTTCTGCAATGAGAAAATCATCGACAAACAACTGGCGTCCGAGATTAATCGGGATAACAGCCGGTTTGTTTTCAATATACGGCAAAGGCATTTCACGACAAACGCCATCATCCACCATACCCGGAGGCCAAAGCTCCGGAAGAACTATTCCATTATGCAAAGTTTTGCCATTGCCTTCTACCGGACAATTGTTTTGCGAAGAGACACAACCCGAAAGAAAAGCAGTGCATATCAAATAATAAGCTATTTTCATGTTATCTTTATTTTAATTACCAACCTGGATTATTCTTAATTATATACGGATTACCTTCTACTTCATCGATAGGCAGCGGAATCCACTCATTCTTGTTTTCCTGGAAACCCATATACTGAGCTCTGCTAAACTTCTTAAACAAAGGATCGGAAGCTTCCAACTCACGGAAACGTTCCACCACTTTTCCCCAACGAAGTAAATCAAAAAAGCGAAATCCTTCGTAAGTAAGCTCCAGAATACGTTCATTTTCGATCGTTTCCATATTTGCATCTGCAATATGAGGAACACCGGCCCTGTCACGTACACGATTGATCGCTTCCAACGGGGTTATATTAGCCGTAGCTTTACCTCCCATTACGACTGCTTCGGCATACATCAGCAAGACATCCGAATAACGAATCATTCTCCAGTTGACACCTTGTGCACGGCCATTGAAAAAATGGGCTCCGGCATCATCTGTTGGAGGCAGTGTCCAGTCCATCCATTTTCTGCTACACATCTTATATCCGGCAGCCAGTTCATATTGTTCGCCGAATGTTCCGTCTTTGGATCCCATCTCTGCCTCCCAGTTTTTATTTTCCAGGAAAGTCACTTTCATTCCGTCCGGATTAATAATTTCCGGAGCATTATCATTAAAAACAAACGACCCGAACATCCGTGGATCAGTCTTGCCATCAACGGTCTTTGAGGCAACAAATTTGTCATATAACCAATTATGCATCACTTGTGCAGAACTGTTCGAATTTCTGTTTTTATTCATGATACACATTTTACAACGGATATCATTAAACAGGCCGCTATCCACAAAACCGGGATTAAATCCGGTATTCAACACACCGACAAATTGTATTTCAAAAATAGACTCATCGTTATTTTCATGAGTTACGTCGAAGTTCCACGAATAATCGTCTACCAGTCGGTAATTACCGCAATTTCCATTGATGATCTCAGCAAATGCAGCTGCCGCCTCATCATAATAAGTCGTTTGGGAAGTACCGTATTTAGGCTCTATGCCCGAACGATACAGATAAGCTTTACCCAAAAGGGCACAAGCTGAAGCCCTGGTAACACGGCCTTTGTTTTTTAAATCCCAATAATCCTTACCCGGGAGCAGGTCTTTCGCTTTAATCAGATCACCTATGATAAAATCCCAGGCCTCTTCCGGTGTTGCCTGCGGTTTATATTCATTTGGGGCTTTTGGTAATTCTTTGATTAAAGGTATGTTCCTGTAATTAATGAATAAGAAAAAGTGCGTGAATGCACGAAGGAAATAAGCTTCACCCAGATAAGCATCATGCTGTTCTTTATTACTAAATTCAAGATCAGTTAGACTTTCTATCATCTGGTTCGCCTGCGATGCTGCCGTATACATCAACTGAAACGGCTGTACCAAAGAATAATACGAGGGAGTAAATTCCTCGTTATAAGCACCGGGTACACCATAATCGGCTACTGAACATCCCTCATCACTACGGGTCAGCATCAACCCGAAGCCACAAGCACCCAGGTTACGCGGAGTAGAAATGTAACCATAGATACCCAGAACTCCTTTGTTACAATTTTCCGGTGTAGTATAGAATGAATTTACATCCAACTGATTCGGATTGACAGACAATTCGTCAAAAATGTCTTCACAAGAAGTCATCATCCCGGTAATTACGAAACCGATGACCCATATTAATATTTTATGCAAACTGTTTTTCATATTCATACGAGTTTTAGAAAGTTAAATTGATACCGATATTATATACTCTGGAGTTCATTGTTGCTTCATGCGGACTCTCCTGCGCCTGCCAGAATCCATCCACTCCTCTGTCGAACAGCGCGTTGGAACTAACTTCCGGATCATACAGCGGATACTTGGTGATAGTGAACAGATTTTGTACACCTGCATAAATCCGCACCAGATCGACATGGAGCTTCTGCAACAACTTCCTGTCAAAAGAATAACCGATCTGTAAATTCTTGCATCTGAAATAAGAACCGTCTTCTACATAAAATGTACTTGGTAGCGAGTTGATACCCGAACTATTCTTGCTATTCAGCTTAGGAGCCTCTGCATTCGTATTCTGCGGAGTCCACGAGTTGTAAAAAGCATCTTTCAGAATAGCACTGTTGGCACCGCCGAAATACCAGTCGTACTTCATCAAAGCAAAGACATCATTGCCTTGCGTGCCCTGGAAGAAAGCGGTCAGATCCCAGTTCTTATAACCGACATTGATGTTCAACCCATAAGTAAAATCCGGATGAGGATTGCCGATAGCTGTTTTGTCGTTTTCATCGATCTTTCCATCCGGTTTTCCGGTCAATACACCATCCACGCTGCCATTATTATCCTGGAAAATAAAGTTTCCGTCAGCATCAAAACCATCGACCACATATCCCCAGAATGTACCGATAGGAAGCCCCGGCTTAGTAATGGTAGGACGGTCGTTGAATGAACCGCTCATCATCACTTCCGCCTTGATAGGTTGTACCCCTTCGCCCAGACTCTTCACATTATTTTTCAATGCCGAAATATTGGCTGTAACGCCCAGGCTCCAGTCTTTCCAGTCTTTACGATAACCTACCGTAAATTCAAAGCCTTTGTTCTCTACCGACGCAGAGTTGAAAACTGGTAAATCACCTCCATTTGTCATAATGGTCTGCCCGGATGAAGCCAAAGGCAGCAACGGAGCAAGCAGGTCATTGTTATCTTTCCAGAAGTATTCGGCCGTGAATGATAATTGATTATTCAGAAATGCCATTTCTAATGCGATGTTTTTAGAGATAGATTTCTCCCACGTCAGGTTCTCCTGAGCAAATTTAGTAACGTAACCGTTCATCACACTTTCCTGTCCGGTTTGATTTTCACCGAACACTGATGGAATAGGGCCGTATGCCGTGGAAAGGAATGAATAAGGATCAATAAAGTTTGCCCCTAATTCTCCATAGCTGGCTCTAATTTTCATTCTGCTGATCCAATCGATATTAAAGAATTCTTCTTCATGTATATTCCAACCAATAGAGACAGAAGGGAAATACCCTACCCGGTTTCCTTTGGCAAATTTTGAAGACTTATCACTACGGATACTTGCAGAAACAAGATAGCGGTCTTTGTAGTCATAGTTTAACCGGGCGAAAAATGAAAGTAAAGCCGAATTATATTCCTCGCTGGTTATATCTCCTTTTCCATTATAGATAGTAATACTGGGGCCTCCCAGATCCGTAGAACCCGAACCGATTCCCATTGTTCTGTAATATTCACGCATCCAGCTGGTACCTATCATTGCGTCGATAGTATGACCTTCAAAAGTATTCTTATAAGTCAATATATTATCGATCGTATAGTTGAATCGCTGCCCCCGGCTTTCCGACAGGGAGTTAAGCGTCCGGCTGTAATCTGGATCCGGGTCACCATTGGCATCCCAGTTGGAATCGAATGCAATGGAACGGGAATAATTATTTGTGGAAATATAATCACCACCCAGTACAAGCTTATAGTCCAACCCCTTAAACAAGTTCAATCCTATGTTTAAGCTACCTGTTACATTGACCGTCTTATTTCTTCTGACGGTATTGGAATAAGAAGCGAAAGGATTCGTAACCTTACTTTCGTTCACGTAAAACTCCCTGCCTGCCGAAACATATCGTCCTTCGGCATCTGTCATCGGCACGGTCGGAATCCCCATGACCATTCTTACTTGTGGTTCTTTATTCGTGAATGCGGCAGAAAGTGTTTCACTGACAGTCAGACGGCCTTTCTTGAAAGTTCCGTTCACACGTGCATTGTACTTCTTGAAACCGGAGAACTCCATAATACCTTGCTGATCGAAATAACCGATACTGGTATTGAAAGTCGAATATTCACCACCACCGGAAATAGCCGCATTCAGATTATACATAGGTGAGTTTCTTAAATAAGCATCCTGCCAGTCCGTATTGATACCCGGATCAGTCGGATTTACATTTTCCGGTGCCTGGGTCTGATTACTGGAATTAGCGACAAGCTGCTTTGTATATTCACGATGTTCGTTTGCATCCAGGAAATCCAGGTATTTGGAAGGTGTTTGCATAGAGTAGTTTGCGGATATCTCCACTTTCGCCTTCCCCTTCTGACCATGTTTCGTTGTGATCAGAACTACGCCGTTCGCTGCCCGTGAACCATAAATGGCAGCAGCAGAACCATCCTTCAATATTTCCATCGACTCGATATCCGACGGATTCAACGAGTTAAGGCCATTGTTTGAGAATGCACCGTCGATGACATACAGAGGCTCCGTAGCGCCGAATGTACCGGCTCCGCGCACAAGTATCTTTATATCAGCACCTGCTTCTCCTCCTTTTTGCAATACTTCCACACCAGGAGTACGTCCCTGCAGGGCAGATGCCACGGAGTGTCCCACTTGTTTGTTCAACTCCTGGGCAGGAACAGTAGCAACGGAGGCTGTTAAACTGGATTTCTTTTGTGTACCATAACCGACAACAACCACTTCTTCCAGCTGTTCCATATCTTCTTTCAGAGTGATATTGACATTTCTCCTCCCCTCTACATTAACGGAAAGAGTCTGGTAGCCAACAAAACTGACTGATAAAACGGCACCGGAAGACACTTCCAATGTAAATTTACCATCCAGATCTGTTATAGTTCCATTGGTTGTTCCTTTTTCCAATACGGATGCTCCGATTACAGGTTCTCCTCTTTCATCGGTTATCGATCCGGCTACCTTATTTTTGTTTTCAGCAACCACCTGCCTCGAAATAAGGATATGTGATCCCTGTATCGTGAAAGTACAACCGGAGTCTTTCAACAACACTTTCATCAGATCGCCGACAGTTGTTTCCCCCGAAGTTGCAGGAGCCGGACGCGAAGTATCAAGTATTTTCGCATCATAATCTACCGACATCTTTGTTTGTTTCTCTATCTGCTCAAAAGCAGTACGGAGAGAAATATCCGTTCCGGTCAGATGAACCTTTTGATTTTGTGCTTCTGCCAATGGTGCAAAAGCCAACAATAGGAATGTAATTAATATACATGAAAAGATTTTAGTCTTTTCTGATTGTATTAGAAAGGTAATTCGCATATCTTTGTGTGTTATTATTAATATGAATACTATTTTAATATTTCTTGAAATGTTTTTGATGGTATTCTATGATTTCAAAATACGGGGAGGAGATTTTGCCGGTCGTTCTCCCCGTCTTTCTTTTATATATGCTGTGGTTCCTCCTTTCTTTTAGTTTATACTGATTGTTTGCCCTGTTATCCGGTATCTGAAATCTTCTATCAGATGTTTTAAAATCAGAAGAGCATCTTCTATACTTTCGTCCGGATTGAATTTCACATAATAGGTACGCCCCTTATATTTTTCCGCATTATAATTAATTGTCACGTTATATTTGCGTTCCAAAGCGGCAGTCACTTCTTCAAAGCTGGCATTTTTGAATATCAGGTAACCATCTTTCCAGGCCGAGACTTGTTCAGCATCAACCACATTGATTGTCGCCCGGTGTGTCAAATGGGAGTAGATGAATTGTTCATTGGGCTTTAAAACGGAAGCCGGAGTCATCGAAGGTTTCGTATCCACCTGTATACTTCCTTCCTCCAACGTTGCAATAGTTTCTGTTGCACCGGGATAAGCATCTACACTAAAAACAGTACCCAAAGCTTGAACATCCAGATGTTTCGTACTTACAATGAACGGCTGTTCCGGATTTTTCGCCACATTGAAACAAGCTTCCCCACTAAGAAAAACGGTACGTGTGGCAGCTGTAAACTCCGAAGGATAAATAAGGACTGACCCGGCATTTACCCACACAACAGAGCCATCGGATAACGTTATCTCCTGCTTATCACCATAAGGAACATAAAATTCGGTTAGTTTCGGAGATACTATTTTAACATCCTGTTCAGAGAAATAACGGGTTGTGAACACTGTCAGTATCCAAACAGCGGCTACTGCTGCATATTTCAACCAGCGCCTGTTGCGTCTCTCCGGTAATGTCACATTCCGTGACTTTGAAATCCTGTCCTGCATTTCCGACAGTCTGCTCCAGGTCTGCTCTGAAATATCAGACGGACTTGTCTCCCAGATTTCCTGCAAGGCATCCTCCTTTTCATCACGATCTTCTTCCGAACGAAACCAATAACGAAAACGCAATTGAATGTCCTTCGAAAACCGTTTTCCAAAAAATAACCTGATTATCTCCTTTATCTCTTTTTCGTGCATAATTATCGCTTTTTATAAATAAGAAAGCGAACTTCGGTTTTACACACAGTCTAAAATTGATTTTTTTACAGAAAACACAGAATTAGTGATAAAAGAGCAGAATAGAAACCTTAAGCATTTTCCTTAAGTCTGCCAAAGCAACGGTTAAATGATTCTCGACAGTCCGTTTATTTATATTGAGCCGGTTTGCAATTTCCTCATTATTCAAACCTTCCATCCGGCTCATACGAAAAATCTGTCTCCGTTGGGGAGGCATCTGATCGACTCTGAGGTTAATCAATTCCTGTAAGTTGCTGGCAAATAACTGTTCTTCCGGATCATCGGATACCGATGGAGATAAGAATTGCGCCATCCCGTATTTTTCCTGCACCAAAGAATGATCATAATAATTGTATAAGATGTTACGTGCCATCTGATAAAGGTAAGATTGAAACAAACGTATATCCGAAAGCTTGCTTCTGTTATTCCAAAGATTAAAAAAAAGATCCTGGGCTAAGTCCTGCGCGATCTCGTCATCGTGTACAAAGCCTGTAAAGAAATAGACAAGTTTAGGCTGATAACGCAGAAACAATAATTCGAATGCTTTCGAATCACCGTTACTCAGCGCCTTAACATACTCATCTTCCCTGGATGTAATCATAAAAGTAAACCTCCCCTTCATCGATAAGACCGATATCAATCGTACTAAAATTACTTATGTGGATTTTATCAAAGGCAAATATAAAAATAATTGTTTCAGGAAAGTCCAATTGGCAGAAAATAAAAAAGGCTATCCATCACGGACAGCCAATCTTCATTGTTAACCTTAAATCTAATACCATGAAAAACACAGTGCAAATATAGAGATTTTATGTTATGTAGCATAATATATCATTTGTTTTTCTCGCATCTTTAATATGATTTAACAAATACATGCTATAAAACATCTTTTTGCAGCATAATTCAGCTACAATCCTCTATTTCATCCTTGCATCTGCACCCCACATGAGCTTCTCACGGAGCGTCTGATAAAAGGTATGATTATATCTTTTAATCACTTTTGTTGTATAATCCGCTTTCGATACCGTCAGTTGTATACCGGTAGGGAATATTTCCGAACGTCCGTCCAGTGAGATCAGGAAATATTTATTCCGACTCTCGACCCCTAGCGTGATCTTATAAGTATCAGGAATAACCAGAGGGCGAACATTCAGGGAATGAGGGGCAACCGGACTCAATACGATATTGTTACTTTGCGGTATAATGATCGGGCCGTTCACACTCATGGAATAAGCTGTCGAACCGGTCGGTGTTGCGATCAGCAATCCGTCTGCCTGGTATGAAGCCAGGTACTCATCATTAAGCGACGTATGGATCGTGATCATTGAAGAGGTGTCGCGCTTCAATATGGCGATCTCATTCAACGCATAGTTATACCCCTTAAAAACACGGCCTTCCGTATTCAGACGCAATAAAGTACGTTCTTCTATTTTATAATAGTTCTTGAATAACTCATCCAACGTGTCCTCGATATCATTACCACCCACATCTGCCAGAAAACCGAGCCGTCCGGTATTAATACCCAGAATAGGAATATCCTGCCGATTCACCCGGGCTGCCGTACGCAGGAAAGTACCGTCACCTCCCACACTGAGAGCCACATCCAGATCGAAATCATCATCTGTCAGCAACCCGGCCACTACAGGCTCAAAATTCAGGACATCTGTCAGGAAGTAGTAGAATTGAGAGTCCACATACACCTCCGCCTCCTGCGAGCGAAGCTTTTCAAACAAACGTTTTATCTGACTCTGTTTCTCTACCTGATATTCACTGCCAAATACACCAACCTTCATAAAACTGTCAATTGATTAAATATTCATATAATGCAACAACTCATCCATCCGCTGCTGCAACAGATCGTCTACCATTCCCTTTTCCATAAAATAATAGAGAACCGTATAATTAAACCGTTCGAAACTACGGATCACCGGTGAAGCATCTTCCAGGTCGATCTTGATAATCAGGTGCAATCTTCCGGTATCTTTATCTGTGTACGAGAGCAAATTCAACACATGCGCATTATTCGATTCGATCAGACGGGCAATATCCGTCAACGAGTAATCCTGTGGCATCACCTCCAGCACAAAAACACTACCGGAGCTCTCGGCATTACACAGTTCCGAAAGAATGTCGATCAGCTTATCCCGTGTAATCGCGCCTTTATACTCCCCTTCCGGACTTACTACCGGAAGCAGGCAAAGCTGGTAACGGGTAATTAAAGCCAGCGCTTCATGGATATGCGTATTTTCAAGCACACTGGGAGCAAACAGAACCGGTTCGCCGATCGTCGCCGTAGGATCAGGCATAGCCAGTAGATCCTTTTCCGAAACCAGGCAACGGTATATCCCTTCGCTTAGCAACGGTAGATGTTTTAACTTAAAATCATCCATTAGTGCTAATGCATACTCCCCTGTGTCAAAACTTTTTAACACCGGAAGTTCCTTCGTTATGAAATCTTTCACCAACATTATTCTGTTAATTCCCTTAATTCTGCTAAATTTGCCGATACTTTTGTGCAAATGTAATGAAAGAAAAAAGATATAACGATATACGATGACAAATTTAAGTGTAAACATTAACAAGGTTGCAACCATCCGTAATGCACGCGGAGGTAACATGCCTGACATTCTAAAAGTCGCACAAGATTGCGAAAATTTCGGTGCACAAGGAATTACGGTTCATCCTCGTCCGGACGAACGTCACATTAAATACAGCGATGTATATGCACTAAAACCTCTTATCAGGACAGAATTTAACATTGAAGGATATCCCTGTAACGATTTTATAGATCTCGTGTTGAAGGTTAAACCTACCCAGGTTACCCTGGTGCCTGATGCTCCCGATGCTATCACTTCGAATGCAGGATGGAACGTAAGTGCGAACTTCGACCTGCTGAGTGAACTGGTAGACACTTTCACCGCACAGGGAATCCGTACATCCATCTTCGTCGGCACCGATCTCGCCAACATCGAACTGGCGGCAAAAACCGGTACCGACCGTATCGAACTGTATACGGAACCTTACGCAACCAATTATCCGGTAAACAAGGAAGAAGCGGTTGCCCCTTTTATTGCAGCGGCTCAACTGGCAAAGAACCTCGGAATAGGTGTCAATGCCGGCCATGACCTGAGCTTGGAGAACCTGGCCTGGTTCAGTCAGAATATACCCTGGCTGGAAGAGGTTTCCATCGGACATGCCTTGATCTGTGACGCTTTATATCACGGATTGCAGGAAACTATTTCTTTATATAAAGCATGCTTACAACAATAAACTAATGAATTAATATTAACGAATAAGTATACAAACCTATGAGTATTTTACTTTCCCTACAGGCAGTAGGGGCACAGACAGCAGAGCAGATGCCGGATCTGACGGCAGTAACAGTCCCCACTGAAGCAGAGATCAACGTGATAGACCTCGCTTTTAAAGGAGGGTGGATTATGGTTGTACTATTGCTGTTATCGCTAATGGCAGGTTATATCTTCATCCAGCGTTTACTGGTTATCCGTCGCGCAGGTAAAGAAGACCAGAATTTCATGAACCGTATCAAAGACTATATCCATGAAGGGAAAGTCGACTCGGCGCTCAACCTGTGCCGAAGTACCAACACTCCTTCTGCCCGCATGATTGAAAAAGGGATCACCCGCCTGGGCCGTCCGATGAACGATGTACTCGTTGCTATCGAAAATGTAGGAAACCTAGAAATTGCCAAGCTGGAAAAAGGCTTCCCGCTGATCGCTACGACAGCCGCCGGCGCCCCGATGCTCGGCTTCCTCGGAACGGTAACAGGTATGGTACGCGCCTTCTTCGATATGGCCAATGCCGGAACAAACGTAGACGTATCCCTCCTTTCGGGTGGTATCTACGAAGCCCTTGTAACAACTGTCGGTGGTCTGGTAGTCGGTATCATCACTTTGTTTGCTTACAACTATCTGGTATCGCAGGTAGATAACGTGGTGAACAAGATGGAAGCCCGTACGATGGAATTTATGGATTTATTGAACGAACCGGCTAATTAAGAAGCGAATGGCACTAAAACGAAGAACAAAAGTAAACGAAGCCTTCAGCATGGCATCCATGACCGACGTCATATTCCTGCTGTTGATCTTCTTTATGGTCACCTCTACGGTAGTCATTCCGAATGCCATCAAGGTAACATTGCCGCAAGCCAAGAAGCAAACGGCAGCCAAACCGCTTACACGGGTTACCATCGATGCCAACCTGAACTACTACGTAGCCTTCGGTAACCAGCGGGAAACGCAGGTCACATTCGACGAGATCACCCCGTTCCTGCAAGACAGTTATGCAAAAGAGCCCGAAATGTTCGTCGCCCTTTATGCTGACGAGACAGTTCCTTATAAAGAAATCGTAAAGATCCTGAACATAGCGAACGAAAACAAATTCAAGATGGTGCTTGCCACCCGTGCGCAGAAATAACAGATATGAAATTCAACAAAGATGACATATACAGTATAGCCGGTTCAGTCGCTTTCCACCTGGCGATCTTTCTGATCCTGTTGTTCACGGTATTACGGACGGAGATTCCGGACGAAGACGGGGGTGTCCTCGTCAACTTCGGGAATGTCAATTCCGCCGCCGGTACCTTCGAACCGAAATATACAGGACAGGAACTGCCACAGGAAACGACCACGCCTCCCCCTCCACCCACTCCGCCGGTAGAAACGCCGAAGGAGGAAGTCATTACGCAGGATATCGAAGAAAGTGTTGCTCTGGCTGAAGCCAAAAAGAAAGAAGAGCAAAAGAAGAAAGAGGAAGAGCGTAAACGGAAAGAGGAAGAGGATCGTCGCAAACGCGAAGAGGCTGAAAAGAAACGTCTGGAAGAAGAGCGTCGCAAAAAGGAACAGGCCATCAGCAACCGCGTTGCCGGAGCATTCGGTATCGGTGGCGCTGAAGGCAACAGCCAGGGCGATGCAGAAACCGGAACAGGTAACCAGGGAAGCCCGTTCGGTAACTCCGACCACGGAACCAACGAAGGCGTAGGCGGCTACGGTTCATTCAACCTGAACGGCCGCTCCATCGGAGCCGGAGGTTTGCCCCGCCCTGCCTACACGATCCAGGAAGAAGGACGTATTGTTATTAACATTACGGTCGATCCGAAAGGAAATGTAATATTTACAGAAATAGGAAGAGGTACCAACATCGACAACGCTTCCATGCGTAAAAGTGCATTGGATGCCGCCAAGCGTGCGAAGTTCAACAGCATCAACGGGGCGAACAACCAGAGTGGTACGATTACCTATGTGTATAAACTAAAATAATAAACTATTAATGATGATGCATGAAAGCAATAGCTCATAATGCATCATCATTTTTATTATTAAACAACAAATGATTAAGCACTTACTAAATATAGAATATAACACATCAGAAGAGACTGTTAAACAAAGGTTCGATCTCATAGCAAAACAGCTGTTTAATCAATACGAAATAATAAAAGGAGAAAAAACATACGACTTTCTTGAAATTGAATTCTACTTCTACAGCAATAATCATCCAGATACCACAACATATAAACGTAATATGGCCGCCGGACAATGGCATACGCACCTAAGTGGTGTAGACATTACCTTCAAAAGCAATGATGATTATTATGGAGGTATCCTGATTAGAAGTATTATTGATCACGAAGGGAAAGTCATAAACGGCCCTTTATGTGCTCTTATTGAACTCTTTGATAATATCGATATAGAAGGAGGCTGTATAAATATCCCTCTGATAAGAAAAAAGACAAATAGTAATACAGTCCATATCGAAAGTACGACACGCTTCGGTATTAATTCGGGAATATATAAAGACTCTAAGTACCGCTATTATAATACATCGAAAGATATTAAATGGAAGTCCGGTTATACCGCAAATCCTACTCGTAAATAAACACACCTAGTAAATCGAACTACTATGCTCAACAAATTCATCACACTAAGTATTTGTATTATAATCTTGAATTCATGTTCCTTTTTTTCTACAAATACAAAAGATAAGTTAGAAGGAAAGTATGTATTGATTGAAGGTAAATCTGTTTATGACTCTTTCAGCTTCAAAGGCAAATCTACAGTTGTTATAGAATCATTTGGAATGGAGTTTGTAACAAGTTATGTAAAAGACGAGAACTATCTTCGAATAGAGGCTGAGCCAAGCCATCTTTTACTTAAAGTACAATCTAAAGATACTATTATCGGTGAAGGATTTGCATCCGGAATCTATATTAAAGAGTCTTTATGGAAAGAAAATCAAGCATCTCAAACCTTCGATATAAAACAAGACACAATAGCATCTATTCCAAATACCGAGCAAACGGATAAACAGCCTAAAGAGAAAACTCTTTCACAAAAGATTGAAGATAATATCGCCTTGACCAAAAAGAAAGAAGAACAACAAAAGAGAAAAGAAGAGGCTGAAAAAAAACGTTTGGAAGAAGAACGACATAAGAAAGAACAAGCTATTAGTAACCATGTTGCTGGAGCATTTGGTATTAAAAAGACAGAAAGTAACAATCAGAACAGTCCGTTCGGCAACTCCGACCATGGAGCCAACGAAGGCGTAGGTGGCTACGGTTCATTCAACCTAAACGGTCGTTCTATCGGAGCCGGTGGCCTGCCCCGCCCCGCCAACACGATCCAGGAAGAAGGACGTATTGTTATTAACATTACGGTCGATCCGAAAGGGAATGTAATATTTACAGAAATAGGAAGAAGTACTAACATCGACAACGCTTCCATGCGTAAAAGTGCGTTGGATGCCGCCAAGCGTGCGAAGTTCAACAGCATCAACGGGGCTAACAACCAGAGTGGTACGATCACTTATGTATATAAACTAAAATAAAGAAAAAGTCAGGTCTTAACATTTCAAAACACCTGACCTTCAAAAACGGGTGCCTATTCGTTTGTCATCCGATGCCTACTCGTTTGCTGTCCAATGCCTACTCGTTTCTTTATGGAGGGTATCTTAGGATAAGTCAAGGTGGTAGCACTACTGTGTCAGCCATTTGGGATAGTAGTGTCGGCAAGCTGGCACTACTGACCCGGTTTCTTCCCTATATAGTGCCAGCTTGCGGCCTAGAGGGTATCACTCGCTATCTTATATTATAAAGCTGCGCAGGATATAGGGTATGAACCGTAAGCCTTTCAGATAAAAAATGCAAGTCTTTTCCTCAAGTACAGCCTACCTGTTTCCAATGACTGCAGCACCCAATAGTAGTGGCTGCCGCAGCGGTTTAAAATAGCTGCCGCACCCAAATAGGATAACTGTCGCACTCACTTCCGGCAAGAACTGAGCCAACAATATTTACTAAGTATATTTAGAGAAATAACTATCATACTATCACTGATTTATTGGATATTATTATAATCAAAGCTTGTAGCGGTGACAGTTGCCGATTTCAACTATCACTCATCTATCACCCTACTATCACTGTCTTGTCCTGAAACCGGATACATGCCGGTCTTTTTATATGCGGTATATTACTAATTGCCAGACATATAGTGATAAATATCGCTTAATACCTAGGCCTTGATGCTCTCAAAACTCGGTTGCGAGCATCGTCGAGACACAGGTGTAAAACAGGTTAATATGGTGGTTTTGAGAACAAGAAGTAAGTACTTTAATGAAAAAAGCCTATACATTCAGTGTCATTATATAGGGGGATATGAATATGCAGATGGCAAATCCCTCCTTTTATCGCTGTTTTTGGGGAGTAAAAACGCTGTCTATGAGTCAAAATATAGTTAAAATGTTGCCGTTAGTGATGGTTGAGTGATAGATGAGTGATAGTTAAATCTGCAACTATCACCGCCGCAAACCTTGAATATAACGTTAAGAGTAGACTTAGTGATAGTATGATAGTTAATTTGCGAAACAATATAATGTACAGGAGCATATAGAATGTGAACCAAAGTAACAGACCTTGTAGGGGCGATTCGCGAACCGCCCTTTGCGATGGTTAGAACCCTTGCAGGGTTTAGAAAGAAATGAATCAAACAATAAAATCAAAACAATTAAGCGAATATCGCCATCCTTTTGTTTTATACAATCTTATTTTTTACTATTCGGGAAAATAGAACTATATTTGCGATATGCGAAATGGTACGCAAAAGGAAGTAGCAGTATTAAGCACATACAGACATTACAACAATAAATACTAAAATAAAGGAAGTAATATGAAGAAAGCAATTGTATTCTTAGCCAACGGCTTCGAAGAGATGGAAGCCCTGGGTACAATCGATATCCTGCGCCGTGGAGGTATTGAAGTGACAACTGTTTCCATCACAGCCGATCCTGTTGTAACGGGAGCACATAACGTGCCGGTTACAGCCGATACAACTTTGGAAAAAGCGACTCTGGCTGGTGCCGATGCACTGATCCTTCCCGGAGGTATGCCCGGTGCTGCCAATCTGAATAGTTCAGAACCGGTAAAAGAAGCATTACTGCAACAATATCGCGACGGTAAGATCGTAGCTGCCATCTGCGCTGCTCCGATGGTACTAGGTGGACTGGGATTGCTGAAAGGCCGTAACGCCACTTGTTATCCCGGTTTCGAACCGAAGCTGATCGGCGCGAATGTAACAGGCGAAGCAGTAGAAGTATCCGACAATGTAATAACCGGTAAAGGGCCGGGGTTGGTAATAAACTTCGGTCTTGCTTTGGTGGCTGCCATCAAGAGTCCGGCTGTAGCAGAAGAAGTTGCCGCAGGCTTGTTGGTTTAATCATCTGAAATAATATTTAAGAGCCGTGATATTACCTGATAATATCACGGCTTTTTTGTATGTTTGCAGCCGTTTCAGCAAAAAGAAAAAGAGATGAACAACATAAAAGGATTTGCCTACGGTATTTTAACTTCTGCGACATTCGGTTTGATTCCGTTATTTACCCTGCCGCTAATGGCAAAAGGGATGCAGTTCGATTCGATCCTTTTCTACCGTTTTCTTTTTGCAGCCATTGCCCTTACGGGCATCATGACTTACAAGAAGGAGTCTTTTCGCGTAGAAAAAAGGGAGATACCTGTATTAATCCTGCTGGGATTCTTTTATACGGCTTCTGCCATGTTCCTTTTCTGGGGATATAACTTTATGTCCGCAGGGATCGCCACTACGTTACATTTCACCTATCCGATATTCGTTACGCTTATCATGTTATTGTTCTTTCGTGAAAAGACCTCATGGGTCACACTGCTGGCAATCGGACTGGCGATCTGCGGGGTTGCCAGGTTATCGATCAATGAAGGAGAAATGAAGCTGAGCGCACTCGGGGTATTTATCGTACTCTTGTCGGCCGTCGGATATGCACTTTATATCACTACCGTCAATAAGTCGAGGGTACATACGATGACAGGCAGAAAACTGACCTTCTATGTATTTATAATCAGCACCTTCCTGTTCGCGATCAAAGCCGGTTCCAACGAAGGGATACAACCTATCCCCGACGTCCTATCGCTAGTCAACCTGATACTCCTGGCCATTGTCCCGACAGTCATTTCAAATATCACGCTGGTACTAGCCGTTCACAATATCGGCGGCACACTGACTGCCGTGTTAGGAGCTATGGAGCCGGTTACCGCCGTTTTCGTAGGAGTTTTAGTGTTCGGCGAACCGTTCACATTCAATCTGGCCATCGGCATCCTGCTTATCATTATCGCCGTCACCATGATCATCCTCTCCAAAAGTATACAAAAAACCCTGCGGGGACTCCGCAGGGCTTTGTTTCATTATTCTGTTAGAAATTGATACTTATTTCAACACAATTGGCATTTATGCCTAACCGGATATTCCAGTTATCCCCCCGTCGTTAACGAGATTAACAGCACCGACAACAGCAAGGTAAAGAAAAAGACATTGCGGGCGGTATGCGCCAGGGTTTTATTCAGTTCATGTCCTTCAAAATGATAAAGTTCGCGCCAGGTAGCATAGAAGAGGGCAAAAAAGGCGGCGAACAGAAAGAGTATCCACCAGGAAGCACCCAGCAAAAGCGGCATAGCCAGCAATAAGGCCACTACCCCGTTCAGCAGGTAAAACACCCGACCGAAACCACGGCCGAAAAGAACGATAGTCGTTCGTTTACGGGCGGCCTTGTCCTGCACATAGTCGCGGTAGTTGTTTACAACCAGTATATTGGTAGATAGCAGCCCGACCGAAACGGACAGCAGGAATGACAGTAAAGAAAACGAAAGCGCCTGCACATAATAGGTGAAGCATACCGGAATAATCCCATAGAACAGCACTACACAGACATCACCCAGCCCATTATAGGCCAGCGGAAAAGGCCCGGCGGAATAAGCCAGTACGCATAAGGCAATGGCGATACCGACCGGTATCAGTTCCCAACCTGCATAAAAGAGCAGCATACAGCCACAAAAACAGGATAATGCGAGGGTAAGAAAAGTGGCTTTCAGCATAGCTTTCGGGGTTATCCATCCCTGGGCTACGGCGCGTTCGGGCCCCAAACGGTCTTCTTTATCGGCTCCCTTCTTAAAATCAAAGTAATCGTTGGCAAAGTTACTGGCAATTTGCGCCAACAAAGCAACACCAAAACACAAAATAGCCGGTACTAACCGGAAAACGTTGTCGCACCAGGCTAAAACACAGGCTAAAAGTACCGGGCTCAACGATGCCGGCAGGGTCTTCGGCCGTGCAGCCTCTACCCATGATTTCAAATGGCTCTTCTTCTCTTCCATCTTTACTTGTTCACATTTTGACGGACAAATGTATAAACAAAAAACACAATGATTTGTTTTTTTAATAGGAATTCGTATATCTTTGCAGCATGAAAAATTTTCTATTCATATTAACTCTGCTGTTCGGCATTTTGCTTTTTTCTCCCCAAGAGGAGATAGAGAGCAACGATACTGTCGTGTCGAATAAAGAGGCTGTCATGAAGGAAAAAGGTTCTGCCGATATGCAATACTTCCTGACCGTATTAAGTACGGATCTGAAGGGTAGTAATGGACTGACTGCACGCAGGACTATTCAATCGACGAATAATGCATTTAATTTGCGCACGCTGAAAATGGCGGAAAAGATTCTTCAGGATATTCGCCTGAAGGAAATGAATGCGCTTCGCAAGATTTCATTGGATGTATCAGAATGTCAAACCATAAACCTATCTACTCTTCTTTGCCGCATGGCACAACATGTGTTTGTCCTGCGGAAACTTATTATTTGATTTTAATAGGATAATTATGCCTTTTTGGGAACGCTTTGCGTTCTTTGGGGATTGCCGATACTGCCTGTCGTTTGGGAGGGCTATTGGTATGATCCGTTATTAATTATTTAATCATATTAAAATCAGAATATTATGTCAACTAAGAAATCAAATAAAACCCGTATTTATCTTTCAGTGATTATTACTATTGTAGGCTGTGTGTTAGCTTGTAGTTCGATTATACCTAACGATTATCTGAAGTTACTCATCGTGATGGGGGCTTTAGGGTATGGATTATATGGCATCATGAAGGGGCTGAGCGGTTCCGGTTCTGCCGAAGGAGCTGCTATCGATGAAAAAGAATAACACCGGATTTGAACAAAAGTAATAATTAAAAAGTTTAATAAAATGAAGATAAATAAAGATTTGGTAGACGCAGTCATGATGTTGTCGTTTATCATTCTGGTACTGATCGGTACCACAGATTTTGAGAATATTGTTGTTAAGGATGTAACAATGGGAGTTCTCGGACTGATTACAGTTGTTATGGTAGTGCTTCGTGGCATACAGATGCGTCAGGAAGCAAAAGAGCCAAAAGAAGAATACGAATATTAAAATCACTAATACGAATATTCCTAACAACCCTAACTGAATGTCTGATCTGCTTCCTGCTGTTACTCCGGAGGGATTCCTGGGGTTATCCGAGGTGCGTTTTTCTGCCTAAAATAACTTGCTGTTTACTTGGTTACGGCAATCTGACGATTACCGGACAACAGGAAGCCAGACATTGTAAAAAAAGAATAATAAAATTATTACCATGATAACAAGTGTAACATTATTAGTTCTTTCTCTGTTTGCCCTTTACATCGGGGCAGGCTGGTTAGTTAAGGGAAGTACGGAGATCGCCCTGAAAGCTAATGTATCGCATCTGGTGATAGGTCTTACTATCGTCGCATTCGGAACCAGTGCTCCGGAACTGGTGGTCAGTATCAACGCTTCATTGACCGGACAGGGGGATATTGCCATCGGTAATATCGTGGGGTCAAACATATTTAATATCGCCGTCATACTGGGTATCTCTGCCGTTATCCACCCGCTACAGGCCAAACGCCAACTGACCCGGATAGATATTCCTCTCTTGATCCTGGCAACCATTGTACTTACCGTCCTTTTCTGGAACGGCACTTTAAACCGCCTGGAAGGGTCTATATTCCTTATCGGCATTATTCTTTATACGACTTTCAGCCTTTATTACTCGCGCAAGCATGAGGAAAAGGTGGAAAAAAGCATCGGGGAACTGGAAAAACAGCCGGAGCCGTGGTACAAAGATATTTTATATCTGTGCGGCGGACTGGCTATACTGATCTTCGCCTCTCATCTGTTGGTCAACAACGCGGTTTCGATCGCACAGGAGCTGGGGGTAAGCGAAGCGGTTATCGGCCTTACCATCGTTGCCGCAGGAACAAGCCTTCCAGAACTGGCCACCTCCCTTGTGGCTGCCCTGAAGAAAAACCCGGATATTGCGATCGGTAATATTGTTGGGTCGAACCTGTTCAATATCCTGGCGATAGCGGGAACCAGTTCAGTCATTCATCCGATCGTAGCCAAGAACGTCAATTATATCGATCTGCTGGTGATGCTGGGACTTACCTTGCTTTTGCTACCGGTAGTCAAAAGCGGACAGAAGATATCGCGCGCCGAGGGTTGGGTGCTGATTGTTATCTACTTGTGTTATCTGGCCTGGTTACTTCGGGATCTGATATAACACAATACCTGGCAGGGCCTTTCAGAAAGTCCTGCTTTTTTTTATATCTTTGCGGCTTTCCAAATAATAAACCATATTAAACAATCAGGATGAAAAAATTCTTTACGCTGGCTATTCTTCTGTTGGCCACTATTGTATGCGGGAAAGCGCAAAATGTTCAGTTGCACTATGATTTCGGGGGAGCTCTTTACGACAAAGACCTGGACGGCCGGCCGGCTCTGACCTCTACCGTCGAAATGTTCAGGGCAGACAAGTGGGGAAGCACTTACTTCTTTATAGATATGGATTATAAGAAAGAGGGTGTCGCTTCGGCCTACTGGGAGATTGCCCGCGAACTTAAATTCTGGCAACCTCCTTTCTCCGTACATGTAGAATATAACGGGGGATTGATGAAGGGGGGCTCCTATAATAATGCTTATCTCGGGGGTCTTACCTATACATATAATAATAAGGATTTCTCCAAAGGGTTCACTTTCACTCCCATGTATAAATATATCCAGAAGCACCGCAGTCCGAACAATTTCCAGCTGACGGGTACCTGGTATATCCATTTTGCCAAAAACGGGTTATGCACATTCAGCGGTTTTGCCGACTGGTGGCGGGAAAAGAACGATCACGGGAACTTCATTTTTCTTTCCGAGCCACAGATCTGGGTGAACTTAAACAAGCTGAAAGGTGTTGATGATAAGTTCAAGCTCAGTGTCGGCAGCGAGGTAGAATTAAGCCATAACTTCGGTGGACGTAACGGTTTCTATACCATTCCGACGCTGGCTATCAAATGGACATTCGATTAAATACAGATATATGATACAAAAACTATTGGGGTTTGACAAACAGACCATGACCCTCCGGACAGAAGTGATCGCCGGGATTACAACATTCCTGACGATGAGTTATATTCTGGCAGTGAATCCTTCTGTCCTGGGAACTACCGGCATGGATAAAGGAGCTGTTTTTACGGCTACGGCACTGGCTTCCGCCATCGCCACTCTCCTACTGGCTTTCATGGCTAAACTTCCGTTTGCCCAGGCTCCAAGTATGGCGCTGAATGCTTTCTTCGCTTTTACACTGGTACAGGGGATGGGATATTCATGGCAAACGGCAATGACGGCGATGTTTGTGGAGGGGGTTATCTTTATCCTGATCACATTCCTGAATATCCGGGAGATCATACTGAACAGCATACCGATGAATCTGCGGTATGCCATTTCTTCGGGGATCGGAATGTTCATTGCTTTCATCGGGTTGAAGAATGCGGGGATCATTGCCCCGAATCCGGAGACGTTCGTTATGTTCGGGGAGTTTTCCCCGGCTTCCGTCCTGGCTATGATCGGTATCCTGCTGAGCGGCGTATTGATCGTGAAAAAGGTGAAAGGGGCTCTATTCTATAGTATCCTGATATGTACTTTGATCGGAATCCCTCTGGGGGTAACGGAGATACCGGACGGATTTTTCCCGGTTTCCATGCCGCACTCGATGGAGCCGACTTTCTGTAAGTTCGACTTTACCGGTTTCTTTACGTTAGACATGGCGGTAATCATATTTACCTTATTGTTCATGAATATATTCGATACGGTAGGGACATTGGTCGGGTTGGCATCTAAAACGGGCATCATGGGTAAGGACGGGCAAATCCCGCACGTCAAAGAAGCGATGATGTCTGACGCTATCGGGACAACTGTCGGTGCTATGATGGGTAGCTCTACGATCACAACTTATGTTGAAAGTGCTTCCGGTATTGCGGAAGGGGGACGTTCGGGATTCACTTCCCTGGTTACAGGGGGCTTATTTATCCTGGCTTTGTTCTTTGCTCCTTTATTCCTGCTTATCCCGAGTGCCGCCACTACGGGTGCCCTGGTTCTTGTCGGCGTCTTTATGATGGATTCTATCTCAAAGATCGATATGGATGATATATCCGAGGCTTTACCTGCCTTCATTACGATCATTATGATGGTGCTCACCTACTCCATCGCGGATGGTATGGTATTGGGATTACTTTGTTACGTGCTCGTCAAGCTGTTCTGCGGAAAACATAAGGAAGTCAGCATAACGATGTATGTGCTGGCAGGGTTGTTTATATTGAAGTTTATTTTTGCATAGTCGAAATCTCATAAATAAGAAAAGCGCCCTATGCTAAACAGAGCGCTTTTCTTATTATTTCAAAGGTATATCTTCAAACAACTTGTCCGGACTCTGCCGGCAGTCAAAAACAGTCAATATATAAATGACAGTTCCTCTTTGCTTGTAGATAATCTTATAATTTCCTTCAATCGTTTCCTGGCATTACGTGTCCATTTGATCTGATTGACAGGTTTTACCATTTCTTTATCTCTTCCAGAAGTGCTTCGTGAGTTATGCAACGGTTATGAGCGATATCATCTTCGGCCTCCCTGATCTCATTAACCAATCCTTTCTGATCCAGGGCTAAAGGATAGCTCATAGCTTTATCCTTTTTGTACATTCTCTTAACCCAATGTTCAGCTTTGGATATAGCTTCTTCATTGTTGAGTAATTCTGCAAGCTGTTGCAGAATACTTTCACGACGCGCATTTAATTCATAGGTAGTCATATAATTCTTTTTTAAAGGTTTGGTACAAAGATAGAAAATCCTCCGATACAACAGAACGGTATCGGAGGATTATTATATATTAATGTATAGCTTACCAGATAACCACCCGGTCGGCAGGCATCATATACATCGGATCGCCTTCTTTAATATCGAAAGCGGAGTAGAATGTATCGATGTTGCGAAGGGCGGCATTGACACGCCATTTACCCAATGAATGCGGGTCGATCTTGGTCAGACGCAGGATCTCTTCGGGACGGATATTCTGTCCCCAGAGAGTGGCGTATCCCAGGTAGAAACGTTGCTCGTTGGTGAAACCGTCGATCGGAGCCGGCGTTTTGCCATTCAGTGAGTTCAGATAAGCCAGGTGAGATACCAGCAGACCACCCTGATCGGCAATGTTTTCCCCCAAGGTATAACGTCCGTTGGCATGAACACTGTCTACCACAATGATATCGTCATACTGCTGAACCAGACGGTCGGCACGTTCTGTGAAACGGGCGGCATCTTCAGCAGTCCACCAGTCGGTCAGGTTACCATCTTTATCGTAGTTACGTCCCTGGTCGTCGAAACCGTGAGTCATTTCATGGCCGATCACGACACCGATAGCTCCATAGTTCACCGCATCATCCGCATCCGGATTGAAGAAAGGAGGTTGCAGGATAGCAGCAGGGAAACATATCTCGTTGGTTGTCGGGTTATAATAGGCATTCACCGTCTGCGGAGTCATTCCCCAGCGGGATCTGTCAACCGGTTTGCCGGCCTGTGCCAGCATATAATCCATTTCAAAGATATTCGAACGGCATACGTTTGCCCAGTAAGAATCGTCTTTTATCTCCAACGCAGTGTAATCGCGCCATTTGTCGGGATAACCGATCTTCACGATAAAGGCAGACAGCTTTTCCTGTGCTTTTGCTTTTGTTTCATCGCTCATCCATTCAAGGCCGGCGATACGTTCGGATAAAGCTTTCTGCAGGTTACCTACCAGCGTCAGCATCTTTTCCTTCGAAGAAGCCGGGAAATACTTAGCCACATACATCTGACCGACAGCCTCTCCCAAAGCACCGTTTACGGTAGACAGGGAGCGTTTCCAGCGCGGCTGTTGTTCCTGTTTTCCGGACATTGTCTTTCCGTAGAAATCAAATTCGGCAGCAACAAATTCATCGCTCAGGTAAGGAGCAGCGGCATTAAGCAGGTTGAATGCCAGATAATATTTTTGTTCGTCGATAGAAACGTTTTTCAGGAATTCATCCAATGCCCCGTAAAACGGAAGTTGTTTGGCATCCAGGTATTCTATTTCCATCAATCCCATACTCTCAAAATAGACATCCCAGTCGATCGGATTGTTTTTGGCTTTGAATTCTTCCAGTTTGATCTTATTGTAATTCTTCTGGCTGTCGCGCAGGTCTTCACGGCTGTAAGAGATTTCGGCAATACCTGTTTCGATCTTCATTACGGCATTCACCGCCGCTTCAGCCTGTTCGGGAGATGCTCCGGTCAGGGTAAACAGCCGGTTAATGAATTGCTTATAGGCATCACGCATTTTTACCGTTCCTTCATCGTCGAGCAGATAGTAATCGCGATCGCCCATACCGATACCGGCCTGGTATAGCTGTACGATATTCATCGAGCTGTTTTTTTCGTCGGCATCTACGAAGAGAGCAAAGAACGGAGCCATTCCCTCTTTATGCAAAACGGCAACCATCTTGGCAACATCCGCTTTCGTACCTAGTCGCTGTATCGCTTCAAGCTGTTCTTTTATAGGAGCCATACCCTCTTTGTTCAGCTTTACGCTGTCCAATCCCATTTCATACAGGGAGCCGATCTTTTGGGCCACGCTTCCGGCTTCCTGTGGAGTGCTTCCCAGTTCATCGATAAGCGAACGAAGTTGTTCCTGATTGTTGTCACGCAACTGGTCGAATGTGCCAAAACGTGAGTACTCCGGTTTCAGAGGATTTTTTTCTATCCAGCCACCACAGGCATACTGATAGAAATCAGTTCCGGGCGCTACAGTCGTGTCCAGGTTTGCCAGATTGATGGCGTCTACTTTTGCAGTTTCCTTCACAGGTGATTTACTGCAACCCGACATTGCAACCATACCGGCAGCAACCAGGGGAATTACCATTAACTTTCTCATTTTTGTTCAACGTTTACTTGAATTATGCCGCAAAGGTATACAAAATCAGCAAAGTAGAACCATTTTTACCCTAATATGACTGATTATTACACCATCCTCTGCCGGTAAATTATGTACTTTTACGGTCATAAAACAGTTATAAACTTAATTTTTATCATGAATCACTCTATGAAGACCGTAACAATCCTGATGGCCGTGTTGATTTGCGTGCTGACAGGTTGTAAGAACCCGTCCGGAAACGGAGGCACCTTTGAGATAGGTGACAAGACTTTTCTGCTGAACGGCAAGCCTTTCGTTATAAAAGCTGCCGAAATACATTACACACGTATCCCTGTCGAATACTGGGAACACCGTATCCAAATGTGTAAAGCCCTTGGCATGAACACCATTTGTATCTATGCTTTCTGGAATATCCATGAGCAGAAACCGGGCGAATTCGATTTCACCGGACAGAACGACATCGCCGCTTTCTGCCGTCTGGCACAAAAAGAGGGAATGTACATCATGCTGCGCCCCGGCCCATACGTTTGTTCCGAATGGGAAATGGGCGGTCTCCCCTGGTGGTTGCTGAAGAAAGACGATATCCAGCTCCGCACGAACGACCCGTATTTTATGGAACGTACCCGTATTTATATGAATGAGATCGGGAAACAGCTGGCCGACATGCAGATCACCCGCGGCGGCAACATCATCATGGTGCAGGTGGAAAACGAATACGGTTCGTATGCTACGGACAAAGAATATATTGCCAAAAACCGGGACATCCTGCGGGAAGCCGGATTTACGGATGTTACTCTCTTCCAGTGCGACTGGAGTTCGAACTTCCTCAACAATGCGCTCGACGACCTGGTATGGACGGTGAATTTCGGTACCGGAGCCAATATAGACGAGCAATTCAAAAAGCTGAAAGAGGTACGCCCCAACACCCCGCTGATGTGCAGCGAATTCTGGAGCGGATGGTTCGACCATTGGGGACGCAAGCATGAGACACGCGATGCGGAAACCATGATCTCCGGATTGAAGGATATGCTCGACCGCAACATCTCTTTCTCCCTCTATATGACGCACGGGGGTACGACCTTCGGCCATTGGGGCGGTGCAAACAGCCCGGCTTATTCCGCCATGTGCAGCTCATACGATTATGACGCGCCCATCAGCGAAGCCGGCTGGACAACTCCCAAATATCACAAACTGCGTGAATTTATGACGAATTATATGGCTCCGGGCGAAGTGATGGCCGACATACCGGAAGCTTTCCCGGTGATTGAAATCCCTGAATTCGAACTAAAGGAAACAGCTCTCCTGTTCGACAACCTGCCCGAACCGAAAACCAGCCGCGACATCCAGCCGATGGAAAAATTCGACCAGGGTTGGGGTAGCATCCTCTACCGCACTACGTTACCGGCAGTAAAAGCCGGTACAACCCTGCTAATCGACGAAGTGCACGACTGGGCACAGGTGTTCGTCGACGGAAAGTTGATAGGCCGTCTGGATCGCCGCCGCGGAGAAAACACGATCAAACTGCCCGCCACTGCCGCCGGCGCCCGATTGGATATCCTGATCGAAGCGATGGGACGCGTCAACTTCGACAAAGCCATCCACGACCGGAAAGGGATCACCAATAAAGTGGCGCTTATCACCGAATCGTCTACCGACGAATTGAAAGACTGGCAGGTATATAATCTTCCGGTAGATTATGCTTTTGCGAAAGACAAAAAATTCGCAGCCGGTAAAAAGGCGGAAGGCCCTGCGTATTATCGTGCGACATTCAACCTGGAGACTCCCGGAGACGTATTCCTCGATATGCAGACCTGGGGCAAAGGTATGGTTTGGGTGAATGGCAAAGCAATGGGGCGTTTCTGGGAAATCGGCCCGCAGCAGACTTTATTCATGCCCGGCTGCTGGCTAAAGAAAGGGGAAAATGAAATTATCGTTCTCGACCTGAAAGGCCCCGAAAAGGCGACTATCAAAGGACTTAACCAGCCGATCCTGGATATGCTCCGTGCCGAAGCTCCCCTTACCAACCGTAAAGAGGGACAAAATCTGGATCTGAAGAACGAAAAGCCTGTCGGACAAGGTTCATTGAAAGCGGGTAACGGCTGGCAGGAAGTCCGGTTCGATGCGCCTGTCGAAGCTCGCCATTTCTGTCTGGAAGCGTTGAACGCACAGGACGGTGGAAACAATGCAGCTATCGCAGAATTTTATCTACTCGATGAAAACGGTAACCCGCTCGGACGCCAACACTGGCAGATCGGATATGCGGACAGCGAACAGACCTACGGAGGAAACTTTACAGCCGATAAGATCTTCGATTTGCAGGAGTCAACCTATTGGAGTACGGCCAGAGGGGCTAAATACCCTCATCAGGTGGTGATCGATTTGCGTGAAACGGTTACAGTTTCCGGCTTCCGTTATCTCCCCCGTGCCGAAGAAGGCTATCCGGGAATGATCAAGGATTATAAAGCGTATGCGAAGATGACACCGTTCAAGTATTGATTGGTTCGGAAATTGCCAGAATATACCGTGGGATGTGCATCCCACGGTTATTCACATAGAACCCTGATCAGGGTTCTCAACGACGCTATATCAAAATAGCTCACTTAGTATTTTCTATATTTTATCCTTGCTTCTCCTTCAACAACTGTTCCAGCAAAGCGGATTTTTCTTTTTCGAGGGCAAGCATACGCTCGTAAAGCTCGCTGGTTTGTTTATTTAATTCTACGATTTTATCCAGAGGATGAATAATGTTCTCTATCTTTTCGGTATTCCCTACAATATTTCCATTATTAGAACTTCCACTTTCAAATGTATTCTCAATCACTACCGACAGCGGATTCTCCTGTAATTCCTGAATAATCTTCGGAGATACATTTAATATATTAGCTATTTTCAGCAGCGTATCGTTTTCGATCACCCGGCGGCTTTCCAAGCGGGAGACTCCCGATTGGTCTATTCCCAACTTTTCGGCTAGCGTTTCCTGTTTGATACCCAGTATCTGACGTAATCTCTGAACATTTGCGCCCTGGTTTACATTTCCGGTTATTCTCTGTTCTGCTTCTTTTTCCATACCTTATTTATTTTATTGGAGACAAATATAAGGACAAAACAATTAAGTACCTGTCCGTGATATAGGGAAATAACAAAATCAAATCTGTTTTTCTTCGGATGAAGCTGCATAAAATATGCAAGGCGCCACATATTTTATGCAGGAAAATATTTCACCGGAAAAAAATAATTACCGTCTTTTGTAAAACCAAAGCAATAGCATGATTTTATTGCCTAGAGGTACATCTCCTAACAACAGAAAAGGGGAGAAGGAGATCGACAAGCCTAATAACTATATTTACTTTGCTGTAGGTAAAAGCACGTAAATAGTCAGAAACTGCCCCGTCCGAGAGGATAAGGCAGTTTATTTTTGAAATTCGGGGCGAGAAGTTAGGTCGGAGAGTTTAAAAAGACTATATTTGGCTCGTCAGAACTTTCTGATTGCTCTGTTTGAGCGATTGGATTTTTTCAGAATCTTCTGAAGATGCTTTTTCGATAAAAAGACAAATTCAGAACTCTCTGAAATAAATTATTCAACAGAAAAATAAAATCAGAAGGTTCTGAATCTATTTTTTTGAAGGAAAAACGCTTTCAGAGCTTTCTGAAGATATTATTTCCATAAAAGACCATTTTCAGAACCTTCTGACTTTATTTTTTAGTATAAACCTTATAAAAAAATGCCATGAAAGAAATTGTTGCTGCCAATTTAAACAACGCCCGCAACACCGAGCATTTCCAGTTTCATGCCAACGTCCTCACCTTCGCCACCTCCGCCCTGGCTGTCGAGTTGAAGATCGAAACCCTTCAGAAAACCTATGCCGACCTTTTTAAACGCGAAGACGACCTTTATATGCAGACCCGCGCCTACGAAGAAACACAGGCTATGAACGAAAAAGACCGCGAACGCGATGATCTTTTTATCTATATCAAACAGGTGGTTGCTGCTATGCTTTATAGCCCGGTGCCCGAAAAAAAGATCGCTGCGCAGAAAATCGAGTTCCAGATGCGTCCTTACAAAGATGCAGCCTCAAAACCGGCCGCCGAAAACACGGCGCAGGTGACAAATTGCCTGCAAGTCCTCGAAAGTGATGCCAATACAGCATACATCACCACCCTGGGGCTGACCGACGTGCTTCCCCTGTTGAAGCAGGCAAACAATGAGTTCAACGAACTGTATGTGAACCGTTCCGATGTCAAGCTCGGCCGTGTCAGCAACGACAACCTGAAATCTGTCCGTTCGCAGACGGACGAGGCTTACCGTGCGATGGTGAAGGCTATCAACGCCCTCTGGCTGGTGAACGAAACGATTACCCACGATGCAGCGCAGGCAGCAAAGCTGGGTGTTTTGATCGATAATATTAACGCATTGATCGTGCAATTCTCCGAAACCCTCTCGCGCCGCAAAGCCGGAACGAAGCCGGAGATTCCTGCCGATCCGACTCCCAAACCTGATCCCACTCCGAAGCCCGATCCCGACGACGATCGTCCGGTGATTGAATAAATACGACAGACTTATACAGGGCAGGCTTCGAACCTGCCCTTCTTTATATTGAATATCCTCAGCTAACCGGAAGCACAAATCATCATCATTTTTCCGATATCTCCTCCTTTTCCACGAATATTTGTATAAAAAACAATAATTCGTAGGATATTGCTCTAAAATTCCCCCTTTTTGACGAATTAGTGGTACTGTGGTTTGAATAATATAACGTATTTTTGACACATAATAAAGAATCACAGTACCATATCATGAAGAAACATTTATTATTATGGATCGCAGCGACCGCACTATGTTGCTCCTGCACGCAGAAAAAAGAAACCAGTCAGCCCCTACCATTCAAAGACGGTGAATTTAAAGAATGGGCGCAAACTCCCCCGATGGGTTGGAACAGTTGGGATTGCTACGGCCCGACAGTGGAAGAACACGAAGTAAAGGCGAATGCCGACTATATGGCCGACAAGCTGAAAGAATATGGCTGGGAATATGTAGTCGTAGACATCCGCTGGTTCGTGGAAAACGACAAGGCAGGCGGTTACAACCAGACCGATCCCCGATATGTATTGGATGAATACGGACGTTACCAGCCGGCAGTAAACCGTTTTCCGTCGGCCAAAGACGGCAAAGGGTTTAAGGAACTGGCGGATTATGTGCATAATAAAGGACTGAAATTCGGTATCCATATTATGCGCGGTATCCCGAAAGAAGCGGTCGAAAAGAAACTGCCGGTAAAAGGGATCGAGGGAATCACCGCCGACCAGATCTATTCACCCGAACTGCAATGCGAATGGTTAAGGGATAATTATACGATCGTTGCCGATAAACCGGGGGCGCAGGAATACTACAATTCTATCTTCGAGCTTTATGCTTCGTGGGGAGTGGATTTTATTAAGATCGACGACCTGTCGCGCCCCTACCATCAGGGTGAGATCGAGCTGATACGAAATGCCATCGACCATTGCGGCCGCCCCATCGTATTAAGTACTTCCCCGGGGGAAACTCCGGTTGCCAATGCCGACCACGTGCGCAGCCATGCCAATATGTGGAGAATGGTGGACGACGTGTGGGATACCTGGCCGCATATCACCCATCTGTTCGATATCAGCCAGAAATGGTATCCTTACATCGCTCCGGGCACATGGCCTGATTGCGATATGATCCCGCTCGGACGTATCTCCATCCGTGGCGAACGGGGGGAAGACCGCATGACCCGCCTGACCCGCGACGAACAATATACATTAATGAACCTGTTCTGCATCTTCCGCTCCCCGCTGATGTTCGGCGGCGACCTGCCCAGCAACGACGATTTCACCCTTTCCCTGCTGACAAACAAGGAAGTCCTCAAAATGCACAAGGAAAGCACGGAAGTACGCCAACTGTTCCAACAGGACGGCAAAGTGGGTATCACTTCCAGAAATAAAAATACAGGGGATGTATACCTCGCCCTATTCAACCTGAACGATAAAGGGAATACCGTGATCGAAGTTCCGCTGAAAGACCTGGGACTAAACAACAATTGCCTGATCACGGAAATGTGGAACAACAAATCGGTCGAACAGAAAGGGGATAAAGTAAGCTGCGACCTTCCCCCGCATGCATCCGTCCTATACAAATTAGTCTCTGACAATTAACCGATAAATAGATATCATGATGAAAAAGATCAAACTAATCATTTCCTCTTTTTTGATCCTTACCACCCTATTCCCCGGTTCTTCCTATGCAAGAACCGGAGAGTTGGCAAGCAAACCGGACTCCGCCTATCTGTTTTCCTACGCCACCGGTAAGGATAATAACCATAACGGACTGCATTTTGCCTGGAGCAACGACCAGGAAAACTGGCACCGCATCGGCCCGGAACACAGTTTTCTCCGCAGCGACTACGGAAGGTGGGGCAGCGAAAAAAGAATGCTTTCCCCCTACCTCACCCAAACACCCGACGGCCTGTGGCATTGCTACTGGACGCTCAACGAATATACCGAAACGTTTGCCCATGCCGCTTCGGCAGACCTGATCTACTGGGGCAGGCAATCGTACGATGTGAAAAGCTACCCCGTCGACCCGCAGCATGAACGCTGTTCGATCGTCTTGTATGATGAGCCGGAGACAGGGGTTATCCACAAGGTGGCCTGGAAGGTGATCGAGAACCTGATTGCCGCCAAAGACAGGACTGTTTACAAAGACAGGATTTACAGTGAAACAACCGGAGAAGACCCGGTACGTTTCGCCACCCTGAAACCGTTCGATACAAAAGTGATCGTGAACGGACAGCAAAAAAAGCCGATCAGTGACCTGTTGGTAGGCGTATTCTTCGAAGATATCAACTACGCTGCCGACGGCGGCCTGTATGCCGAACTGATACAAAACCGTGACTTCGAGTACACACCTGCCGACAAAGAAGGTCACGACCCCGACTGGAACAGCCGGACAGCCTGGAGCCTGAAAGGGAACAATGCCACTTTCACCATCGACTCCGTGCAGCCGATACATCCCAACAACCCTCATTATGCCGTATTAAAGACCGACCGTCCCGGAGCAAGCCTGACGAACGAAGGCTTCGACGGTATCGTTCTCAAAGCCGGTGATAAATATAAATTCTCCGTTTTTGCCCGTACGCTGGAAGGAAAGAACGGGAAGTTACAGGTACACCTGACGGGTAAGGATGGCCGCATCTACGCCGAAGGTTCCACCGGGGGATTATCCCGCGAATGGAAGAAACTGAATGTGACCCTGGCGGCAAAAGAAAACGTATCTGATGCCCGGTTGGAGATTACCCCGGCCGCAACCGGAACGATCGCCCTCGATATGATCTCCCTGTTTCCCGAAAAGACATTCAGGAACCGTCCGAACGGCCTGCGTGCCGACCTGGCACAAGCCATTGCCGATATTCATCCGCGCTTCGTCCGCTTCCCCGGCGGTTGTGTGGCGCATGGCGACGGACTGGATAATATATACCGCTGGAAAAACACCATCGGCCCATTGGAAGCGCGCAAGCCGCAACGCAACCTTTGGGGGTACCATCAGACTGCCGGACTGGGTTATTTCGAATACTTCCAGTTCTGCGAAGACATCGGAGCCGAACCGGTTCCTGTCGTAGCAGCCGGCGTCCCCTGCCAGAACTCGGCTTGCAAACATCTTGTAGGCGGCGGGCAGCAAGGCGGCATCCCGATGTCTGAAATGGACGCTTACGTGCAGGAAATACTCGACCTGATCGAATATGCCAACGGCGACGTGAAAACCGAATGGGGACGGAAACGTGCCGAAGCCGGACATCCGAAACCTTTCAACCTGAAATATATCGGTATCGGCAACGAAGACCTGATCACCGACCTTTTCGAAGAACGGTTCACCATGCTGTTCAATGCAGTAAAGGAGAAGCATCCGGAAATCACCGTCATCGGTACGGTCGGCCCGTACTCGGAAGGAACCGATTATGAAGAGGGTTGGGAGCTGGCCAACAAACTGAACATCCCGATGGTGGACGAGCACTACTACCAGAAACCGGGTTGGTTTATCCACAACCAGGATTATTACGATAAATACGACCGTTCCAAATCGAAGGTCTACCTGGGTGAATATGCCGCCCATCTTCCCGGCCGTCCCAACAACCTGGAAACGGCTTTGGCAGAAGCGCTCTATATGACTGCCCTCGAACGTAACGGGGATGTCGTACACATGACTTCGTATGCTCCTCTCCTGGCCAAGGAAGGTCATACGCAGTGGAACCCGGATCTGATCTATTTCAATAACGAAGAGGTCAAACCGACAGTCGGCTACTATGTACAACAGCTTTACGGGCAACATGCCGGCGACGAGTACCTGACCAGCCGCGTGATCGTCTCTGAAAACAGCGATGCCGTGCAGAAACGTGTTGCCGCCTCGGTGGTACGCGACAGCCGTACGAACGACCTGATCGTTAAACTGGTCAACCTGCTGCCTGTCCCGACGCAAACGAATATCGTCCTGAACGACGTACCTGCCATCGAAGGAACGGCAGAATTGATCACCCTGACCGGCAAGCCGGACGACAAACAGGCTAAACCCGCAACCGGCACCGTCCGCATCAGCAACGACTTCGACGTCGACCTGCCGGCCTATTCATTTACCCTGATCCGTATCAAACAGAATAATACTAATCTCACAAAAAAGTAATATCATGAAAAAGTTATTCATCAGTGCCCTTGCCTTTCTGGCACTCCCCCTGTTCGCTCAAAAAGATGCGAGCATTCGTGTATATCCCCAGCAGGGAACACAGCAAATCAGTAAACACATATACGGTCAGTTCGCCGAACATCTGGGAACCTGCATCTATGGCGGGCTTTGGGTAGGCCCCGAATCCGACATTCCCAACACACAAGGTTACCGCAACGATGTATTGCAGGCCTTGAAAGAGCTGCAAATCCCCAACCTGCGCTGGCCGGGCGGCTGCTTCGCCGACGAATATCACTGGATGGACGGTATCGGCCCGAAAGAGAACCGTCCTAAAATGGTCAACAACAACTGGGGTGGAACGATCGAAGACAATAGCTTCGGTACCCACGAGTTCCTCAACCTTTGCGAACTGCTGGGTTGCGAACCGTATATCAGTGCCAACGTCGGTAGCGGGACTGTTGAAGAAATGGCAAAGTGGGTCGAATATATGACTTCGGAAGGCGACAGCCCGATGGCTCGCCTGCGCCGCCAGAACGGCCGCGACAAAGCCTGGAACGTGAAATTCATCGGTGTCGGCAACGAGAGCTGGGGATGCGGTGGCAGCATGCGCCCGGAATATTATGCCGACCTCTACCGCCGCTATTCCACCTACTGCCGCAATTACGACGGTAACCGCCTGTTCAAGATTGCCAGCGGTGCCAGCGACTATGATTATAACTGGACAGAAACGCTGATGAAAAACGTCGGCGGCCGGATGGACGGCCTTTCCCTGCATTATTACACCGTGACCGGATGGAGCGGCAGTAAAGGTTCCGCCACCGACTTCAACAAGGAAGACTTCTACTGGACGATGGGGAAATGTCTTGAAATAGAGGACGTCATTAAAAAGCACATCACCATCATGGACAAATACGACCCGAAGAAGAACGTAGCCCTGATGCTCGACGAATGGGGAACCTGGTGGGATGAAGAACCGGGCACTATCAACGGCCATCTTTATCAGCAAAACACCCTGCGCGATGCATTCGTGGCCGCCCTCTCGCTGAATGTATTCCACAAATACACCGACCGTCTGAAAATGACGAACATCGCCCAGATCGTAAACGTCCTCCAGTCCATGATCCTGACCAACGGCCCGAAGATGATGCTTACTCCTACCTATCATGTCTTTGAAATGTATAAAGTGCATCAGGATGCCACCTTCCTTCCGATGGATCTGATCTGCGACAAAGCCCAGGTACGCGACAACCGCGAAGTACCGATGCTGAGCGCATCCGCCTCGAAAGATAAAAACGGAGTGATCCATATCACATTAGCCAATGTGGATACAGACAACGCCCAAAATATTTCTCTCGACCTGCAAGGCCAAAAAATATCCGGAGTAAACGGCCGCATCCTCACCTCTCCTTCCATCAACGACCATAACACCTTTGAAAAGCCCGATTTCGTTAAACCGGCAGTTTTCAACGGAGCGAAGGTGGAAAAAGGACAGCTGAAGATCAGTATGCCGGCTAAGTCGATCGTCGTTCTGGAAGTGAAATAACCTTTCCTTTCGTGTGCAGTAACCGCACCCGGCAAGGTACGACTACCGCACGTGAGAGGGTGCGACCTCCGCACGCGGTAAGGTGCGATGACCGCACTCGGGCGGGTGCAGTCTTCGCACTAACCAGGTAAAATTTATTCCAAATGTGAATTGCGATTTGTCAATAGTTTTCTACCTTTGCCAGCAGAATGAAAAATACATTATCTAAAATAAAAGAATTATGAAACCTACATTATTTGTATTAGCTGCCGGAATGGGTAGCCGTTACGGTGGTCTGAAACAGCTGGATGGCCTGGGCCCTAATGGTGAAACAATCATGGACTACTCTATTTTCGATGCTATCCGCGGTGGATTCGGGAAATTAGTTTTTGTTATCCGTGAGTCATTCGAAAAAGATTTCCGCGAAAAGATCATTTCAAAATACGAAAACCATATTCCTGTTGAAGTCGTATTCCAGGATCTGAATAACCTGCCGGAAGGTTTCACCTGCCCGGAAGGACGCGAAAAGCCCTGGGGTACCAACCATGCCGTTCTGATGGGTAAAGACGTGATCAAAGAACCATTTGCCGTTATCAATGCCGACGACTTCTACGGACGCGACAGCTTCGCCGTGCTTGGCAAAGCCCTGACTGAAATGACCGGTAAGAAGAACGATTATTGTATGGTAGGCTACCGTGTAGGTAATACATTGAGTGAAAGTGGTTCCGTAGCCCGTGGCGTTTGCGAGACAAATGCAGAAGGTTATCTGACAGGTGTAGTGGAACGTACGGCTATCGAACGTATCGACGGCGACATCCAATTCATCGACGAGAACGGAAAGAAAGTGGTTCTGGAAGAAAACACTCCGGTTTCCATGAATATGTGGGGCTTCACTCCCGACTATTTCGCTTATTCGGAAGAGTTCTTCAAAGACTTCCTGAAAAAGAACATGGATAACCTGAAAAGCGAATACTTCATCCCGCTGATGGTAAACGAACTGATCACGAACGGCACTGCCCGCGTAAAAGTATGGGACACCACTTCCAAATGGTTTGGCGTAACATATGCAGCCGACCGCCAGGGTGTTGTTGACAAAATCCAGGCATTGGTAGATGCCGGCGAATACCCGGAAAAATTGTTTTAATTAAGACAAGTTGAATATAATAGGTTCCCGGAAGATACACTAAGTGTACTCTCCCGGGAACTTTTTTTATTGCGAAAAAAGCCGTATTATTGTAGTACACAAAGGAGAAAGAGTATACCACAATGAGGCTTAGGGATAAAACGGACACAGATTTAATCACTTTAATTATACACGATGACGAGGCCGCTTTCAGCGAACTTTATATCCGGTATAAGGATAAGTTGCATTATTTCTGCCTGAGCCTGCTGAAATCGGAAGAGGAGACGAACGATATTGTGCAGGAGATCTTTATCCGCGTGTGGGAATCGCGCGTTTTCATCAATCCAGACCTTTCCTTTTCTTCCTTCCTTTATACGATGGCCCGCAACCGGGTACTGAATTATTTCCGGGATATGGATATAGATGCAAAAGCCAAGTCCATACTGGCACAGAACAAACCGGTCGAAGAAGACGTAATCGAGTCGGATCTGATCTATACGGAATATCAGAACATCCTGAAAGAAGCCATCGAACAGCTATCGCCGCAGAGAAAGAAGGTATTCAATATGAGTCGGATGGATAACCTGACACATAAAGAGATTGCGGAACAACTCGGCATATCGGTCAACACCGTTCAGGAACATATCTCCGAGTCGCTCCGCTTCATCAAGACCTATTTCGGCAAACATAGCGATATTTCGATCAGTGTCCTTTTATATCTGATGATGTAAAATAAGGGTTCGGTTCCGTCGGGATCGGGGCATGGGTCTGTTCGATCCACAGCTTCAGCTTGCGGTAAAGCTCCTCCCGTTTCTCCGGACGGCTCTCCGCAAGGTTCTTCGTCTCTCCCAGATCCTCTTTCAGGTTATACAGTTCGAGCGACTGATCCTCGTAATTACAGATCAGCTTCCAATCGCCCGAACGCATGCTGGAATAAGGCCGGGAACGGAAACCCTGTCCTCCATCTGCATAAGACTCCAGGTAAGCCGGGAAATGCCAGAAGAGATCGCGGTCGGACTTACAATTCTTTACGACTTCGAAAATATCCTCTCCGTCCAGATCCGCAGATACCGTACCTTGCGCCAGATTGACAAAAGTCGGATAGAAATCGACACCCGTAACGGGCACCGAAGTACGGCTTCCGGGTTCTATCTTTCCTGCCCATTTCAGGATCAGCGGGACGCGGGAACCTCCTTCGTAAGGCATTCCCTTGCCGCCGTTCAGCGGGTAATTGTCCGTCACCGGCTCCGAACCGCCGTTGTCCGAATAGAACACGATCAGGGTATTAGCGGAAAGGCCGAGGTCTTCAATTTCTTTACATAGCTTACCCACGCCATCGTCGAGCTTCTCGATCATTGCCGCGTAGATGGGATTGGTGTGATACGTTCCGGCAGGCTTGTTACGGTATTTCTCCACCAGCGAGTCGGGAGCCTGCAAAGCCGTATGTACCGCATGATGGGACAGATGCAGGAAAAAAGGAGCATCTTTATGGGAGCGGACGAAAGCAATCGCCTCATCCGTCAAACGATCCGTCAGGTATTCGCCCGGCTGTCCTTCGTCGAGCCCCAAATGGCATTTGCTCTTGTCCGGTAGGCAATAAGGATAGAAATACGAATAAGGAGATCCGGCACGGTTTCCGCCAACGTTTCGGATGAAGCCTTGCGACAACGGCCCTGTCCCGTCGGCATCATCCCCCAGATGCCATTTACCGATATGTCCGCACTGATAGCCTTGTTGCTGAAGCGCTTCGGCCAGGGTCACAAAGTCGGCACGCACATCGTCCGTATTGGGACACGGGATCAGCTTACGTTTCGTACGGTCGCCCCGGTCGGGTGGGCTGACGGTGAATACGCCATGCCGCGGCGTGTACATGCCGGTCATCATACAGGCACGGCTGGGAGCTGAGTTGGCTGCCGCCGCATACGCATTATCGAACAGCAACCCCTGCGAGGCAAGGCGGTCGATATTGGGGGTTTCGTAATAATCGCTCCCCATCACGCCCAGGTCTGTCCATCCCAGGTCGTCCGCCAGGATGAAAACAATGTTCGGCTGTTTGCTGTCGCCTGCCGCCTGTATCTGTTGCAGGCCCGCCATCCATACCAGAGGCGCAGCCCAATATAAATTACCATGTTTCATAGGATGCAAATATAGAGATAAAACAGAAAGGCCGTTTCAAGCAGGGATAAATACCTTCCGAAACGGCCTTCATTTATAAATTGATCAAAGGATGATTACCATCCGGGGTTCTGTTCCAGTTCCGGATTCAGCAGGATCTCTGTGGTCGGAACCTGATACAGGTAAAACTTTTCGAGCCATCCCTTGCCCTCTTTCAGCGGATCGTTGAAAAGGTAAATATTACCTTCCGCCAACGAACCGTTCGTTCCGTCCGAATAACCGGTCTGAGGATTATAGAGCGTCATGCTGTTGGTCGAAGCCATCTCCTTCGTCGTCCAGATACCCGTAGCCGGTTTGTTCAGGAACCACGGAGCCATACGCCAACGGCGCACATCATAAAAACCGAAACCTTCGCCCATCAACTCGATGATACGTTCGCGGCGGATCTCCCACAACACCGGGTCTACCTGAATACCTGCATCGTTGTTTTTCGGATAATATTTCCCGCGGTTCGGGTCGAAGCCGGCATCGATATCCGCTACCACCATCTTGGCGATTCCGGCACGGTCGCGTAGCTTATTAATCGTTTTGTCAGCAACGCTTTGGTCGAAACTACCCAGTTCGAACTTCGCTTCCGCTTCATTCAGCAATACCTCTTCGATCTTGAAGATCGGTTTGTCGGCCGTATTCAGGTTACCGTTATTAAAGCTGGTTTCCCAGTTATCCCAGTTCTTCCATACATAGTAACCGGAGCGGCAGGTGACGAAAGCACCCGTACCCAGTCGTGGTATTTCGGGAACCAGAGAAGCACTCCAGTTCTGGCCCGGAAGGCGTTTCATACCCACACCCGGGTTACTGCAACTTTCATTAGGCCCCATAATATCTATATATTCGCGGTCGGCCGGATTATCCGTATACGACCAGGTAGGATAATCGCCTTTACCGGCCTGCACCTTATAAGGTGGTATCACCGTGTGGTACAAACGCGGATCGCGGTCGCGGAAGGTAGCATACATATCCTTGTTTCCATGATAGGCGGATGCACTGTTCAAGATCGGCTTACCGTTCTTCATCAGATACAGGTCGACCGTATTCTGGTTCATTTCCACATAGTGCGAAGAGGTATGTTCGATATAGCTGCTACCGCTCGGATTGATGTCGGCTACATACGACTTGTAAAAGATAACACCCGGAATAGACCCCAGATCTTCGGTTGTCCACATTTCACCATATCCGGCTGCCGGCTGTCCGTCGGTACCGAGATACAAGGTCGGATAATCGCTCATCAGCAGTTCGGATACACGTACGCATTCGTTCAGGTACTTTTCATAATCACCCAACTCATGGTATTTGCGCCAGGTTCCTTCACGCAGGGTAAAGCGGGAAAGGGCTGCCCGTACACAGTTGCGATCGATCGTATTCTCCCCGTTTTGGGAGGTGAAGTTACCGATGTTCTGTTCGGCCCATTGCAGACGTTCCAATACTCTATCGGCAACCACCATCCGGTCTTCACGTTTCCCGTAAGCTTCTGGAGAGTCTTCCGCCAACACCTGGTCTACCCAGGGGACATCACCGAAACGGTCGATCAGTTCCATATACCAGAAAGAATGGAAGAAATAGCCCACTGAACGCCAATGGTTTTTCTCATCCTCTTTCATACTCGAGCCATCGATATGCGAAAGCATGATGTTGATACGGCGGATAAACGTTTTAAAGTCCCACCCGTTACCGCTGGCGGCACTGGCCACCGTTTGGTAAGCAAACTTATTATAACCGCTTTCGTACTTCTGCTGCATGTAACCCGCATCCAGATCCCCCTGATACTGTCCGTTCTGCCCGAAGCCGGCCAGCGAAGTACGGATCGTCGTATTCGTAAACATCTCGTAGCAAGGCCACATGAAAGCCTTGAAGTTATCATAGGAATTGAAAGCATTCTCCTCAGTCAGATCCGTCACCGGTGCCTTATCCAGAAAACTGTCGTTACAGCTCGAGAACGTGAGGCCGGTAAGAACTGCTAAACTTATAAATAATCTTTTCATATACTCGTACTAATTTAGGTTTATAACGTAAGATTAAGACCGAACGAAACGGTACGGTAAGCCGGATAATCCCATTTCAACGTTTCCGGGTCGATCCCCTTCGGCAGCGAAGAGAAGGTAGCGAGGTTTTCCACGCTTACAAATGCCCTCAACTGAGACAAAGAGATCTTCGACAACCAGTTCTTCGGGAAGTTATACGACAAAGTAACATTCTTGATACGCAGATAAGAAGCATTCGAAAGATACTTGTCAGACTGGCGATAATTGGATGCCTGGTTTCCGTAATTACCATAGATACGCGGGAATTCGGCACCCGGATTAGCGTTGGTGTAGTCACCGTTAGCCGCATCGACCGGTTTCCAGTAATTACTCAAACCTTCGTACAACGGGATAAACTTAAAGTCCGAATACAACGGGAAGGTCAGCGTATTAGCCAGCCATGCATCCCGTTTACCGGTTCCTTGCAGGAAGACGCTCAGGTCGAAACCTTTATAATCGACTCCCAGGTTAATACCGTACAGATAACGGGGCGTCTCGTTACCGATCACTTTCCGGTCACCCGGATTGGTCAACGTATTGTCGCCGCTCGAGATCATATTCGTTCCCCGTTCGTCATCTATCAGGTTCTTGAACTTCACGTCACCCGGACGAGGGTTGTAACCGTCGATCGATGCTACGCCGTCTTTCAACTTCCAGGAAGAAGTATCCGTGAAGTCATCCACAGAATAGAAACCGTCTGCTTCATATCCCCAGATTTCCCCCAGGTTCTTTCCTTCGTAGAAATTCCAGAAGGTATATGTACCGCCGGTCAGTGCATTTGTCTGCTGGCTGCTTAAGATATAGGAAGAGTTGCTGTTATACTTTACAATCTGCGATTTGCTGTCCGACAGGTTGAAGCCGACACGGTAACCGACTTTGGCTATCTGATCGCGCCAGTTCAGGCTCAACTCCCAACCACGCGTACGCATATCCGCCGTGTTCTGGTAAGGCGCATCCGCACCCACTACCGCCGGAAGCTGCATGCCCGGAGCCAACATACCGTTCGTGTTACGCTGGTACCAGTCGAAGGAACCCACCAGGCGGCTGTTGAGCATAGACATATCCAAACCGATATCGAGCGTACCGACCTTCTCCCAGGTAAAGCTGGAGCTTACCAGCGAAGGGATGGAAGTGATGGCCGTCACATAATCGCCGCCGGTCACCCAGCCGTTATACTTGTTGTTGATCGTCATGGTCGGGATGTACGAATAAGCCGGAACATTCTGGTTACCGATCATACCATACGAAGCACGCAACTTCAAAGAGCTCAACCAATCCTGCGTACGTTCCATAAACTGTTCCTGTGCGATATTCCAACCGGCGGAAACAGAGGGGAAGAAACCATAGCGGGAGTCTTTCGGGAACTTCGACGAACCATCGTAACGCCCGTTCACTTCCAACAGGTAACGGTCGGCATAGTTGTAGTTCACACGGAAGAAACCGCCGCGTACCGTATATTCGTTATACTTATCGGTTGCTTTCAAAGTAGACGTTCCCGAACCCAAAGAAGGCACCTCGATCACCGCCTGCCCGTAAGAGAAGGCTTCCATCGTTTCCTGGTAGCTCGACTCCTGGTTGAAACCGGCCATCACTTTGAATTTATGCTCCTTACCTAATACGAAGTCGTAAGTACCATAGAGGTTGATCGAATTATAATTGGTATAGCGTTTTGTTTTCTGCAGATAATCGTTGGTCGGAGTCGTGTCTTTACCGCCCTGTACGGTCGTATAATCTACACTTCCGGTATACCAATGATAGTCATAAATGTTCTTGTCGAACGTATATTCGAAAGCTACCTGGAAACCTTCAAAAGGCTTCACGATCGACTTCAGGAATAGGCGCGGATTATCCCCCAGGGTAGTTGCCGTATTAGACCAGCGTATCTGGTTGGCCGGAGTGAAGAACGGTAGACCTGTTCCCGCATCGGAGATACCTTCCGGCATAGTGCCTTCCGGATAGAAAGAAGCCAAACGGGTGGAATATACGGCGCCCAGGGCCGACTTCGGTTCGGTCGTCTTGCTGTGGGCATAGCTGAATGTCGCCTCCTGGGTGAACCAACTGGTTACATCCGCAGAAAGGAAACTACTGATATTCATACGTTTGTATTTATCCTTATCTGTGATCAATACACCGTCGTTTCCGATATATCCAGCCGACAAACGATAACGGATCTTATCCGTGCCACCGGTGGCCGACAGGTTATGGGTCTGTTGGAAACTCGTTTCCATCATATTCTTCACCAGGTCTTTCTCATTCAGATAATAGACAGCGCCGTCGGTATCTTTGAAGATGCCATCCCCTACCGTATTGAGGGAAGAAGGATTGTTACGGTACTGTTCCAGATACCCCATCCATTTCTGCACGCTGGGTGATCCCATTGTCCAGAACTGATCGCCGGCGGCATCCGAATAAGCCTGCAGGTAGTCCATCAAAGGTGCCTGTTTCGGCAGGTTTATTGAATTGGCAAAAGCGAAATTATTGTTGTAATTCAGCTGGAAGGTGGTTGCGCCTTTCGGACGTTTGGTCGTCACGAGGATAACACCGCCGGCAGCACGTGCCCCGTAGATGGCAGCAGAGGCCGCATCTTTCAGGACGGTCACCGTCTCGATATCTTCAGGATTGATCATATCCAGGTCGCCTTCCACGTTGTCGATCAGGACAAGCGGCTTGATGGCACTACCATACGAACCGTCGTCGTTCTTGATACCGACCGAATAAGCACCGCGTATCTGGAAAGATTTGCTCTTACCCGGCGTATTTCCGTTATTGCTCACCAGCAAACCGGCCACTGTACCCTGCAAGGCATCCGTCGCATTCGTCAGCGGACGACTCCCCATCACTTCTTCCATCTTCACGGAAGAAACGGCACCGGTCAGGTTCGCTTTCTTCTGGACGCCATACCCTACCACGACTACTTCATCCAGCCGCTGGGTATCTTCCATCAACGTAACATCTATCGAAGTGTCCTTCCCGACAGGAATTTCACGGCTCAGATAGCCGATAAAAGAGACTACGAGTGTCCCGTTCTCCGGTACGTCGATCGAGAAGTCACCGTCGATACCGGTGATCGTCCCGTTTGTCGTTCCCTTCACGATCACGTTGGCTCCGATAATAGGATCGCCATAGTTATCGCGGATCACACCCGTTAGTTTTTTACTCTGCTGGGCAGACTGCGGCCCGGCTACATCAAATCGTTGGCGACTAACTGAAATCGTGTTATTGATCTTCTTAAAATAAAGTCCTGTCTGATGCGATAGTTCATTCAGAATAGTATCGATAGACCCATTCTTCACCTGAAGGTTCACTGCCTTCAGATCCTTCAATACCGACTCGTCATAAAAGAAATTAAATCCGGTGATCTTACTCAATTGCTCGAAAGCGTCGCTAACGGAAACCTTTTTTACTGTATATGAGATGTTATTCTCTTTAAGGCCTTGCCCTAAAACTGCTTCCGCGCATAGCAGCTGGGAAGACAAAGCGATCGCACATACAGTCAACGATGTTCGCATAATGGTCTTGTTAAATATTAGATTATAATTCATACATTTGTAATGTTTTAATGAATGATGTTTGTTAAGACAAGCAGGGACACTCGATCATTAGTGGTTCAAATTAGTGGTTATTCCCCGCTGAAATTTTAGTAAAGCAGTAGTGTGACAGCACTACTGCTTTTTGAGTTTTTACTTCTTTTTAGTATCTATATCATAGGCTGTTTATTTTATGTTCGACTTATAATTTATCATATAATATTATCTTTTCCCCTTCTTGTCGGCTATGAAGGCCGGTGGTAAAGCAGATCGCTTCGATTACCGCTTCGATACTCTTGTTGTCGTGTGTCCCGGTGATCTTGTAGTCACAATTCTTACATTGCAGGATTACTTTGCGGTTGTATGTCCGGTTAATGGTTTTTATCACCTCGCGTATCGGTTCCTTATTGAAATACAAAGAACCCTGTATCCATTTGATATAATTGTTTTCCTGAATGGTTTCCTTATTAATATTCCCGTCCACTTTATTAATGGACAGGTGTTCGTTGGGAGATACGGATAACTGGAGATCCTGGTCGGTGACATTTATCCGAACTTTACCGGTCGAGACGGTCAGCTTGATGAACTCGTCTTCCTTATAGGATTTGAAATCGAAGGAAGTACCCAACACACGGACTTGTGCATTTCCGCTCCGGATGATAAAAGGTTTATCCGGATTGGGGGCGACATCGAAAAAGCCTTCCCCTTCCAGTTCTATCACGCGGTTGTCCTTATTAAAGTCGGACGGGATGCGAAGGTTCGTCCCGGAATTCAGGATAATACGGGTACCGTCTGCCAGTTGTAGGCTTTTCTTCTCCCCTTTCGCGGATGTTTTCTCGGCATAGGTTATTACGGGTTGCGAACGGTCGAGCACTTTCAGCAGGCCAAATGTCACACTGAAAACCAGTACCAACATGGCGGCGATCCGGTAAAAGTTAGTTAAATATTTCTTATTACCAACGCCTGTATTAGAGACAGGTTTACTGCCCTGTTTGATTGTAGAGAGCAGGGAAGATACTTCTTTGCGCAGCTCGTTTTCCCTTTCCTGATCCGGACGAGCCATATTCTGATCGATCGCATTCCATAGGGGCTGGATGACCAAATCTAAATCCACAGGATTGTCCGACGATTTCAGCCAATGGAGCAATGTGCGTAGTTCCTGCTCGGTGCATTGATCCTTTATATACTTTTGTAAAAGTGACAGGATGGTAGTTTCTTCCATATATATCTTTATAATCGTACTTGTTAGTTGTATCGTTTATAAAGAATACACACTATCCGGTTTCGTCTGGGGGTAAGATTCGGTTATTTACAATTCATTAACATATCAATAAAGGGTGCCCTCGTAGGGGCGGGTTCCAAACCCGCCCAATATCAACGAGACAATATAACTGACTGCTATAAACAGAGAATTCAATATTTCCTAAAGCTACATCATCCGCACTAAAAGGTCTTTGTATCAAAATAATCCAAGCTCCATTTATCCATCCACTTCAATATCGGCAGGCCGTTCTCAAACTGTATCGGTAGCCAGATATAACGGGCATCGGATGGATGCTTCGGTGTCCAGCGATCGCCCATAAAGATGAAGGCGTCCTTTTTGCCGGCTACGGGGAAGATAAAGGTGCTTTGCGAATGGAAAGTGAGAGCGGCATCATCTCCACGGCAAGGGTTAGGATGCTGTGTCCACGGCCCCCAGATGGAAGAAGCGGAGAACAGGCGGGCTTCATTCGGATCCCAACCCGTACAACCGGAAGTAATCATAAAGTAGGTTCCGTCTTTTTTGAAGATGGCCGGTGCCTCGTTATGACCGCCAGGGAATATACGGATATATCGTCCGGTATGGCTCTGGTAATCGTCGGTCAGTTCAGCGATCTGCAAAGTAAGGTTTTCTTCCGAAGAATAGATATGATAGGCTTTTCCGTCATCATCCACATAGATAGTCATGTCGCGCGACATTTGCCCGCCTTCCATATCCCGGCGGACGAACAGGCCTTCTTCTACGGCTTTGCTCCATTCGGGTGTCCACCATTCGGCAAAATCTTTCGGCGTTACTTTCAGGGAACGGTCTTTTTCCGGCATATTCTCCGGCCAGAAGCCGGCACAGGGACGATAAGAATGGACGAAACGGTAAGGGCCTGTAACCTTATCGCTTACAGCTACTCCGACACGGGCGGCCGCATATCCCTTTCCTTTCAGTTCCAGATGAAACCACATTATATATTTATTGGTCTTTTTATTATAAACAACCTTCGGACGTTCCAATATACAACCCCTTTCAATATCGCTATAAGACTCTTCCGGCATAACGGGCATGGCAATTCCTTCATTCTTCCAGTGAACCAGATCGCAGGAAGAATAGCAGGTAACACCATCCAGCGCCACACTGGTCGTATCGTTTTTAAACTCACCGAACCAATAATAGGTTCCGTCGGCATACAACATACCGCCGCCATGCGCATTGACATGAACGCCTTTATCATCCGGCCATCTTTCACCGGGCATAATCTCCTGAGCCTTCATACCGGTACATGACACCAGTAGTAGAACCAAACTTAATATTCTTATCATTGCTATTCTTTTTTATTTGACTAACCGACTGGCAACAGAAAGCAGCCGGACTTATTTTTGTTTCATGCAGGTGAAACAGTTGTTCCACCCTGATGAAACAAGTGTTTCACCTGCATGAAACACTTGCAACTTACCTAAGGAGATAAACCAAAACTCCCAACTATTCCGTAGCTCCCTGGTTAGCCACTGTCGGCCATCCCGGGTTCTGATAGATCGGTGAGACGGATATATCTGCACCGTTGGCAGCAATCATCAGATGCTGGATACAGATCGGTTGCAGGTAATGAGCCATTGCCCAGCGATAACCGTCTTTGGCAACCGAACGGCCGGAGATTTCATACGGGCGGAGATATTCGCTCAATGCCGGGTCGGATACGTTTGCACTCGGATTATCCAGACCATATACCAAACGGGTTGAGCCGTCTTCATTCTTATACCATTCGTTCATGCCGGCCCACAGGCGGAAACCTTCGATATGATACGGAGTCTTGATCATCTGATCCATTGCACGCCAGCGGCACAAGTCCATGAAACGTAATCCTTCGGCCATCAGCTCGCAACGACGTTCGCGGCGGATGTTATACAGAGTCGGATCGATCAGATTTCCGGCAGAATAAGCACCCCAGTCGTTCTTTGCTTCTTCGCTCATGCGGGTAGCGGCGATCGTCTTGTTGTAGTCCGTATCGACTTTGGCACGGGCACGGATGGCACGCCAGTAGTTCTGGGCTGTTGCATCCAGCGATCCGTTCTTTTCATAGCAGGCTTCCATATAGTTCAGATAAGCTTCCACACCACGGAAGGTGATCGAGCCGGTGTAGCTGGCACCGTTGGCGCACTGGTTCTGATAATAAGAATTACCTTTGCGCAAAGCGTAACCGGTAGTATATGTCTTTTCCAGAGAAGACTCCAGGATCGCCGGGTTAGGCTCTACCAGTACGGCATGTGTCCCTTCGGTCGACTCGAACAAGATATTCTTTTGTCCCGGTTCTTTCAGGAAGATATTCAGACGGGAGTCGCGGCCGACACGGACGTCGGCAATCGTTTTATCGCCTTTGTAAGCGGAAGAGGCATAGATAGGCATACCGTCGCTCATCAGGAAACCGTCTACCATACCACGGGTCACTCCTACTCCATAGTCACCGTTCTGTGCTCCGACAACCACACAATGTGTTTGTCCTAATCCTTTATTATATGGACGCCATAAAAGGACTTCACTGTAGCCGGACAGGTCTACATCGCCGAACATATCCATGTACGGATTGACCGGATCTGCTGCATCCTGCTGAACCAAACCGGTATTCTCTACCAGAGGAGTTGCGTCGGCCACCTGTTTGGCAGCATCCATCGCCTCGGTCAGGAAGTAATCGATCTCGCCTTCTATACTTCCGGAAGGGAACTGATAATTAGCATTATACTCCTTGCTCTTGCCAGGCCATCCGTCTCCATTCGGGACAAAGGCCGTTCCTTTAAAGTATTTCAACCAGGTTCCTTCGAACAAGGCCACACGCGACTTAAGCAGCAAAGCGGCTTCTTTCGAAATACGGCTCTTATTCTTGTCCGGGGTTGTAGCCATCAGCATAATAGCCGAATCGAGGTCGGAGATAATGAAACGGGCCACTTCATTACGGGGAGAACGCTTGCAGGCTTCGATCAGCGGTTCCATTTCGTCCGGCAACGTATGGCGGATGATAGGGAAATCGCCAAATTTCTGATAGCGTTTGAAATATTCATGGGCACGAAGGAAATAGATCTCGCCGACATAATGGTTGATATTGTCCGTGCTTCCGGTGATCTTACCTTCAGCCAGTTTAGGCAATACGTTATCCAGGAAATAGTTGCAACTATAGATACGTTCGAAGAACCAGTGGCGTTTGTTCTTGTCGCTGTCTTCTGTCTGGGCTGTTCTCCACTGCCCGGGGACAAACTTATTATCATACGTTTTCGTTGCCTGGTTGTCGGTATGTTCGTCCGTACCGAAGGTTCCGTAACTCCATTCGCCGTGCGAAGGCAGGATATCCGTATACAATCCGTTGGCATAGGTTGCCAGCTGGGATTCTTCGTTCAGGTATTTATCCGGAGTGATCTGTGACAGAGGAGACTGCTCCAGGTAGTCATTGCAGGAAACCAGTACGCCTAACAAAGCGACTCCTGCCAGTTGTTTGATTTTATTTATGTGTTTCATCGTAAATCAGCTATTAAAGAGTAACATTTATACCGAATGAGATCGTTTTAGAGAGTGGGTAAGCGTTACCGTTACCTTTCTTTGTGTTATCATCCACCTTACCACCGTTGATAGTTTCCGGATCGAACATGTTGGCCATGCCTGTACCTGTCCAGAGGTTTTCACCGGAGACGAAGATACGCAGTTTGGATACATAGAACTTGTTGGTCAGCGTAGCCGGCAGCGTATATCCCAACTGAACATTCTTCAGGCGGATATAAGAGGCATTCTGAAGATAACGGCTCTGTATCTTCTGGTTCTTATCGGTATTGAAGATAGGACGCGGATAGTAGGCATTCAGGTTAGCAGCCAGGTCGTTGGATGCTTCTGCGCGGAAATAATCGGCATGTTCTTTAAAGCCGGCCGACCACCACATATTATCCGTCACACCCCAGAAGTATTCGCTGTCTTGCCAGAAGTCGCGTTTCATCACACCCTGAAAGAAGGCACGGAAGTCGAAACCTTTATAGTCGGCACCCAGGTCGATACCGAACTGGAAGCGCGGCGTGTTATTTCCCAACAGTTTATAGTCGCCGTGATCGTCGATCGTATTGGCACCGTTGCTGATCATGCCGTCGCCATTGAGGTCTTTGTACATGATGTCGCCGGCTTCCCAGCTTGTGCCCAGAGCTTCCTGTCCGCCATTCGGCAAAGAGGCCAGGTGGTTATCCATTTCCTGTTGCGTTTGGGCGATACCGATCGTTTCGTAACCCCAGATCTCACCCAACTTCTGGCCTGTACGGTATTTGTCGAGCGTTCCGGTCGGGTTCGGGTAGCGGGTGATCTCGGTCTGCGCATCCGACAGGATAAATTTGGCACTATAGCCCAGGCCGTTCTTTAGACGGTCGTTCCATCCGATCTCCAGGTCGAAACCGTAAGTCTTTAAGTCGGTATTGTTTGTCTTCGGGACATCCGCACCCAAAGAAGCAGGCAGTTCGGGAGCCGGGCCGATCATATCGAGTGTCAGACGGTTGTAATAATCGAACGATCCGGTCAGGCGGTTGTTCAGTAATCCGAAGTCGACACCGACGTTCCAGTTACGTACGCGTTCCCATCCTAAGGTGGAACTGATCAGTCCGGGCACATAAGCGGCATTCGGCTTCAGGCCGTTCTGCAACCATTTACCGTCGCTGGCTTTTACTTCCAGTATCTGATAAGAAGGATACCAACTGGTTGTATTCTGGTTACCCAGTTCACCATAAGAACCGCGCAGTTTCAGTGTGCCGACGTATTCAGCGATAGGTTCCCAGAACGCTTCACGGGCAATATTCCATCCCAGGGAGAATGAAGGGAACAGGTTCCAGCGCTGGTCTTTATGGAAGCGGGAAGTACCGTCGTAGCGAAGGTTTACTTCTGCAAGATACCGACCCTGATAGTCATAGTTGATACGTCCGAAGAAACCGGCTGTTGTCCAGCGTTGACGGGCACCGTTGACGGAAGGAGTCACCACGCCACCGTTATAATCGAGTCCCGAAGTAAGGTCTACTTCCGGCAGTCCGGAGATAATGATACCATCGCGTTGCAGGCCAAACTTGGTCTGGCGCATCATTTCCGACTGGAAACCGACCATTGCTTTGAAGTTATGTCCCGACTCCAGATTGTAGCTGTATTCCGTATAGGCATTCAGGTTCATATAGTTCTCCTTGTGAAGTTCTTCATGCACATTCGATCCTGTGCCGTAGATTACCGGATTGCCGTCCACATCATGGTTGAAGGTCTGTTGCGAGTCCCAGTGACGGTTGGCCGACATAATGCGGTAGTTGAAGTCGATATGGGTAATCCAGTTCTTGATCGGTTCGAGGATCAACGAAGCCTGCTGGTAGATATTATCGGTCTGCGTATAATCGCGTCCGCCGGTAGCCAGTCCCAGTGCGGGTGACGGAGAAGAATAAAGGTAACCGTTCGGATCATACAAAGGCAACACCGGCCAGCCCTGACGTCCCAGATCGGAAAACAATCCATCCGACATGGCAGAAGGACGTCCGTAATCTTCACGGGTGAAACGGGTGCTGTAATTCAACTTGGCCCAGTCTGTCAGCGTGGCATTGATCTTACCGGTAGCCGTATAACGATCGTACGTATCCTGGTTGAATACCATCAGACCGTTCTGATCCAGATAGTTGAAAGAAGCATAGTAGCTTACCTTGTCGGAACCGCCGTTGATGCTAAAGTTATGTTCCTGCGAGAAAGCCCAGTTGCGGTACAGAGCATCGTACCAGTCGACGTTGTCGTTACCCTCGGCATAACCGTCTGCCCAATATTGCGGGTTGTTCGGATTGGCAATAACAGAATTGGAAATCTTACCCTGCTGGTAATCTTTGATACGTTGCAGACGCTCCGGGGTAAAGAACAATCCGTTACCGGCATTCACATTGGCATCATTGAAATAAGTGGCGAAGGTATACGAGTCCATCATATTAGGAGTCTTTACCGGATCGTTCCAACGGAAACTGTTGTTATAATTGATCACCGGTTTACCGCTGCGGCCGCTTTTGGTAGTAATAAGGATTACCCCGAAAGGAGCACGTGAACCATAGATAGAAGAAGCAGCGGCATCCTTCAGAATTGAGATATTTTCGATATCCTGCGGATTGATGGAATTAATATCGCCTTCCATCCCGTCGATAAGTACCAGCGGGCTGCCGCTCGAACCTTCACCGATCGTGGCTGTACCACGTATATTAATATCAGCTTTTGTTTCCATACTACCGCCGGCCGATGAGATCTGTAAACCGGGAACCAACCCCTGTAATGCCTGCGTCGCATTCATTACCGGACGTGCTTCCAATGCTTCAGAGTCGACTGTTCCTACAGAACCTGTCAGGTTTACTTTCTTTTGGGTACCGAAACCAACAACAACGACTTCATCCAAAGCCTGGCTGTCTTCCACCAGTTTGATATTAAAAGCCGTTTGATTTCTTACAGGCATTTCCTGCGCGATATATCCGATATAAGATATTTGCAGGATAGCATCCGACGGGACATCCAGATTAAACTGTCCATCGATGTCTGTCATGGTTCCGTTTGTAGTTCCTTTCACAATAACGTTAGCTCCGATTACCGGTTCGCCGCTTGTATCCTTAACGACACCGGAAATCTTTTTACTCTGCTGCGGACTGGCCGCATTACTTTGCCGGACGATAGGATCAGCTCCGGCAGCATTTCCGTATAATACGGGGCATGCGCTTAACAGCGCGGCTGCCAACACAAAACTGTGTGCTTTCATGCAATACAAATTTAATGGTTTAACATTGCGGTTAATTTCTTTCCGCAAATGTGACCATTAAAAGAACAAGTGTACTCTACACATGATTACAAATAGTCTGTAAACTAACACAGTATCTATTTACAGACTTCTTTTATCTATAATTCACCCTCCTCGGCAGCTTCCGGATGATAACGCTCCATATACTCGGAAGGAAGCATACCGAATTCCTTCCTGAAGCAGGCACTAAAGTACTTCGGATCGTTAAATCCGACAGCATAAGCCAGTTCGGAAATACGTACCCGCTTCTTTTCTTCGATAATCTGGCAGGCCGCCTTCAAACGGATATTGCGGATAAAGGCAGAAGTGTTCAGTCCGGTAAGCGACTTCAGCTTTTTATATAAGGTAGATTTGCTGGTAGCCATTTCCTCCATAAACTGCTGCTGGTCGAATTCCGAATTATCCAGATGCTTCTGCACGCAACTGATCGCCCGTTGCAGGAAATCCTCATCCAGGCTGGTATAATTCAGTTCCTGCGCTTCGAAGACAAGTTGCTTCTTAAAGTCGCGGGCGGTTCGTTCCTTCCCCCGCAACAAATTCTTGATACGGGCATGCAGCAACGAGAGGTTGAAAGGCTTGCTAAGGAAACCGTCGGCACCGGATTCATAGGCTTCGATACGGTCTTCTTCCTTATTCTTAGCCGTAAGCAGGATGATAGGGATATGGCAGATGTCGAAGTTCCCTTTCACGTAGCGACATAACTCCACTCCGTTCATCTCCGGCATCATTACGTCGGAGACGATCAGGTCGATATCGTTCGACTCGATCGCCTGGATGGCTTCTTTCCCGTTATGTGCCGTATAGACCGGGTATTCGCGTCCCAACAGTTTGACCATCAGAGCCAACAGTTCTTCATTATCTTCTACCAGCAACAAAGAATACCCGCTTTTCTCTTTTGAAGTACTTCCGGTATCCCCGCTTTCCGCAGGCAGCACCTGCTCATCGGCAGCCGGAGTTATCAGTTCATCCACTTGTTCCTCCTTATAAGCGGAGCGGGAGATCGGTAACGTGACGATAAAGGTCGCCCCCTGCCCTTCTTCACTCTCCACACGGATAGTTCCTTCGTGCAATGTAACCAGGTCTTTTACCAACGACAGACCGATCCCTGTCCCGGTCGTATTGAAACGCCGGTAGTCGCCTTCATAGAAACGTTTGAACAGGTTCTTCATTCCTTCCTTGGAAATACCCTGGCCGTTATCCTTCACGGAAAGGGTTACGATGTTTTCTTCTTCATCCAGAGACAGGTTGACATCGATCGTACCCCCTTCGCGGTTATATTTCGAGGCGTTGGATAGCAGGTTATATAATATCTTATCCAGTTTGTCCGGATCGAAATACCCGGTAATCGTATCCGGTTGGCAGGTAAAGCTGAACTGCATTTTCTTTTTCTTCATCAGCGGGCGGAATGCTTCTACTTCCTTCCGCACGAAGGTAGCCAGGTCTGCTTCCGATACTTTCAGTTTCAGGTTGCCGGTCTCCGCTTTCCGGAATTCCAGGATTTGCTGCAACAGGCGTATCAGACGGTTTATATTGTCGGACATCACCTTATAGAAGTCGTCGAGTTGCGGCGCCTGCATCTTCATTTCGTCCAGCGAAGCGGACAGGATGGTAAGAGGTGTCAGGAACTCATGCGTGATATTGGTAAAGAACTGCAACTTGGCATGGTTGATCTCCTTCGTTTTAACCAGTTCCATCTTCTGTAACTCCTGCGCCTGCTTCTCACGGATACGGTTTTTCAGTACACGGTAGGTGACAAACACCGTTGCCGACAGCAACAGTATATATAATGTATAAGCCCAGGTCGTTTTCCAGGGTGGCGGCAAGATACGGATCTGCAATACCCGTTCCTGTTCGTTCCACAGGCCGTTCTCGTTCGAACCTTTCAGGTGGAACGTATAAAGGCCGCTTTTCAGGTTGTTGTAATTGGCAACGCGGCTGGACGCTCCCGTGTACTGCCAGTCCGTGTCGTATCCTTCCAGCTTATAGGCATATTTGTTTTTGGAAGGATTGGCATAACTCAGCGAAGAGAATTCGATACTGAAATGATTCCGGTTATAGTCGAGAACCAGTTCATTGGCAAAGCTGGAAGAGTTAGGGGTTATTTCCTCCCTGTCTGCGGGAGTAAGCTCATCCAGCGGAGTATTAAAGATTGATATATTCGTAATGGCTACCGGTGGAACCACATCGTCCTCCTTTACTTTCTGCGGATAGAAACTGGCATAACCGTTATGTCCGCCGAAATATAACTTGCCATCCTTCGCCTTCGCTATGGCATCCCGTATAAACGAGTTGTCGGGAAGGCCATCGGTTGCCGTATAGGTTCGCGACGAAGCCGTTGCAGCATCCGGTGAAACCGTCAGGCGAACCAGCCCCGAACCGGTTCCCAGCCAGAGGTTACCGCTTTCGTCCTCCTGTATATTGCTGACTACATCGGTTTGCAGGTTATACCGTCTGTTTACGGAGATAAAAGAATCGCTCTCTTTATCGTATAAGTTCAAGCCGCCGCCATCGGAACCGGCCCACAGGTTACCCTTCGAATCTTCATACAGGCATTGCAGCCATTCGTAGGTAAGTTTGCCGTTCGCCCTGTCATACAGGCTGAACTGTAACTGATCCGGTTGGGATGCATCTCCGGAAACACGGATAATCCCGTGATTACTTCCCAGCCAGATATTTCCGTCCCGTGTCTCTTCAATGGCATAATAGCAATAGTTGATCGGGGCTCCATCCGGTTCCGCCCGGTAGTCGCTCAACGAAACGCCTTTGCCATCGGGCCCGTAAACAGCCACACCGCTACGGCAACCTATCCAGACGTTCTTCCGGCTGTCTTCCAACATACTGAAGATAAAGCCATCCGGCAGCCAGGGAGTATTTTCTTCATTCAGGTGCCGTATCTTATTTCCGGCTGCATCCTTATCATAGATGGTAATGCCACTGCCCCACGTCCCGAACCAGATTTCCTGCTCGTCCCTGCGTTCTATGATATGGTTGATCGTATACAGATAAGGTGTCGGTTGCCTGAAATCGGGATGATCGATATAAAAGACCGGTTGTTCGGCTCCCTGCTCCTGGATAACCAGGCCATAACTGCCTATTCCCATCCAGAGCGTCTGTTCGCTATCCACAAACATACTGCGCACGGAGTTACTGAACAGCCTGTGCTTGACCGATTCCAGATCATTCTTCTGAAAAGGGGAATGCCGCATATTAACGGAATAGACTCCCCCTCCCATCATACCCAGCCACATGATACCCGAACGGTCGCGCACAATGGCATCCAATTCATTATAAGGTAGTTTATAGGATTCACTTTCCGGTAAATAATTCACAAACGAATCATCTTTGGAGTCCAGATCGAGGATACTCAGGCCGCTGCGGGTTCCGATCCAGAGGGTGTTGCTGCCGGTTTCTTCTTCTATGCTGTAAATGATATTGTCCGAGAGGCTTTGTTTATTACCCGGTTGACTGAGATAGTGCTTCCAGGTAACCGTCTCAGGTGTTTCCGGAGTATTCAGATGATACAATCCCCGATCCCAGGTACCTACCCAGATGGTTTGGTAACTGTCCTCAAATAAGACATGGGCGGAGTTACGTTCGTCCATCTGCGGATAGCTGATAAAGGCATCCTTATCCTTTTCATATCTTAAAAGGCCTACAGCCCAGGTCCCTATCCAAAGCCGTCCTTTACTATCTTCCATGATAGACTTAATGCCAACCAATGGGCGCCCATTGGTTGCTTTATCGTATACGATAAAAGATCCCCGTTCCGGGATATACCGATATAATCCATCATCCATACCGACCCATACATTATTGTCTTTCGATACATACAAGACAGAGACCACCTTATCCTGCAATCGGCTATCCTCCGCTTTATGGATCTGTCCGGTTATCATATTCAATATGTTCAGGCCGTTATTTGTGCCGATCCAAAGGTTGTAACTATGATCTTCTGCAATGGTCTTGATTTGGTTGTCCGTCAGTATACCCGGTGTGAACAGGTTGTCCTTATAGGTACGAATACGGTAACCGTCGTAACGGCACAAGCCGGAATTGGTAGCTATCCAGATATATCCTTTATTATCCTGTATGATCTGCGTTATTTCTTCCGATGGTAAATCCTCAAAAGATGATATTCTGTTGAAACGAAGGTTCTTTATTGAAGCATTGTCCGCCAGCAAACGATCTTGTATACCCCATAATAACACCGACATCAGCAGAATGTTAAATAGCCAAAAACGTGAGGTGTTTTTCATGTGCTTTTCCTTAATTTGTTTATGCAAAAGTAATAAATCCTTTCCACATTTTAATTAAGTAGCATCAATACACACATAAAAATAAGAGAGACGTCATTACTGCATCTTGCAGCGACGTCTCTCTCTTATTGTATAATAAACAAACAAATATCCGTTAGAAACTGTATTGAACGGCTACATTCAGACGGTTGGCATGGCGTGTCTGATCATTAAAGTCCGTACGCCATCCTCTAAGATATTCAGCACCTAATTGAAGATCCGGTGTTACGTTCCAGAACAAGTTTGCTACGAGATACTGGCCGTAACGATATTGTTCGGACGGAGTTTCGGGATAATCATTATCGCTGTACAGGCGTGACTGGCTATAGGTACTTGAAACAAAAACTTTCGGGGAAATATTATACTGCAATCCGGCATACCATCCCATCATAGGAAGCACCTGCATATGTCCCGCTTTAGCCGGATCGGGAACGATATCCACATTCAGATTACTCAGGTCGTTCATATATTGACTTATACCTTTACCGTAAACACCCTGTCCGTACATCTGCACTTTGCTGCACAGATTGAAAGTGGTAGAAAGCAGCACACCCCAGCCGGTTTCCGACTCAGCCTTGTTAGCGACCAGGTTATCATAAGTCATACTCCGTACGATAGCGGCGGCACGTACATGGCTGCTCTTATTCCATCCGTACTGAACGTAAGCCGGGAAGTTAGGCATACGTTGCGAACCGATATTCAACTTATCGTTGGTAGTGCCATCCACTACGGGCATTTCCACACCGACACCGGCTTTCCATCCTTTACCGAAAGCGCGTTCATAGCGGAACTGGGTAGCATGATAGATCGCCATCCCATTCGGCCCGGCAAAGTCGATCGTCGGGGGAATAGCGGCCAGATCCATAAACGAACCGTAATCGTAACCGAGCGTAAAGCCCAGCAAAGAAGCATAAGCGTTACGCAACTCAAAACCTTTGCCGTCGCCCCGGAAGTTACCGGCCGTATACACCACAAAGTCGCCCAGATGCTTGGTATGGCCTACCAATTTGAGGAAAACAGTGCTGGTAGTGGCATCCATCTGGAACTGGTTTCTGACATGCGAGGCACCTTTGTTGGGGATCAGTGCCGGATAGAAATCAATATCTTTGGAGATACCGCCGAAGTCATATTCGGCAGTTGCCTTTACATACCCGCCGATACCTAAAGCGAAACGGCCTTTCCGGTCGGTCATCAGGAAACGTGGAATACCCGGTTCATGGAAGCGCGGACTTTTCGTTTCATTCAATATCCGGATTATCTCATCCCCCGCCTTGTCGCGCGAAACAAAGATTATAGAATTCGGCTCCTCATCCTGAATGATCACTTTCTGAGCCTGAGCATGGGAAGAGAATACTCCTAACCCGAGCAGAAGAACTGCTCCTTTAACAAATGCTTTCATAAATGTGTTTTGTTTAGACGTTTTACCAGTAAGGAACAAGCACCGCATGAAAAGGTTGTGTTAAAAGGTTGCGTTAACGACTAAAAGTAACTATTTTTGTTGCCTTAATAACTAAATAAAACGAAGATGAAGAAGCTGTTTGCTATATGTTTATTACTAGTCGGATTACTGACATCCGTTCATTTGCAAGCGCAGGATGTTGAGACACTTGTACTGATCGACACCGATATGGGGAAGATCAAAGTGAAGTTATTTAACGATACGCCCTTACACCGGGATAATTTTATCAAAAATGTGAAAGAAAAGCGTTACGACGGCCTGCTGTTCCATCGCGTAATCAAACAGTTTATGATACAAGGGGGCGATATCGACTCGAAAGATGCCCCTATCGAAAAGCACCTGGGCGACGGCGATCCGGGCTACACCATTCCCGCCGAAATCGTTTATCCGAAATACTTCCATAAACGCGGTATGTTGTGTGCTGCCCGCACCAGCGACGAAGAAAACCCGGAACGTGCCTCATCCGGCACACAGTTCTATATCGTCACCGGAAAGTTCTATACCGAAATGGAACTGGACAAGATGGAGAAAAGCGACAACAAAACATTTACCCCGGAAGAACGCCAGGCCTATATGCTTGAAGGCGGCGCACCTCATCTGGATAACAAATACACCGTCTTCGGAGAAGTTGTTAAAGGGATGAAAGTGGTAGATAAAATCCAGTTTGTCGAAACAAATGAGGAAGACAGACCTCTGAAGAATATAAAGATCAAGACAATGACTATTGTCGATAAATAATCAATAAAAGAGATAAGAATGGAAACGCAAACAAAAGAAACCCAGGTAGTGATGAAAACCAGCCTGGGAACAATCAAGCTAAAACTATACAACGAAACGCCGCAACACCGCGACAACTTTATCAAGCTGGTAAAGGAAGGACAATACAACGGCCTCTTGTTCCACCGTGTAATCAAGGATTTCATGGTACAGGGTGGCGATGTAACCTCGAAAGACGCTCCCATGAGCAAGCAACTGGGTGCCGGCGACCTGGGTTATACCGTTCCCGCCGAGTTCGTTTACCCGAAATATTTCCATAAGAAAGGGGCACTTTCCGCAGCCCGCACAGGTGACGAAGTTAATCCGGAAAAGGAATCTTCGGCTTCCCAGTTTTATATCGTAACCGGAAAAGTATACAAAGACGCTGAACTGGCACAGATGGAGAAACAAAAAGAAGGCCGCCTGAAACAGTCGATCTTTGCCCGTCTGCAAAAAGAAAACAGCGCCAAGATCAAAGCGGCTTATCAAAGTGGCGACAAGGCCGAACTGGCCATCATCCGCGATACACTGGTCGGCAAGACGGAAATGGAAGCCGAAAAGCGCAAGGACGAAACCAAGCTTACACCGGAACAACGGGAAGCCTACAAAACAATCGGCGGCGTGCCTTTCCTGGATAATGAATATACGGTTTATGGCGAAGTGACAGAAGGTCTGGACGTGGTAGACGCCATCCAGAACGTTAAGACCAACCGACAGGATCGCCCGTTGGAAAACGTCGTTATCGAGTCGGTCAGCATCATAGAATAAGGATTTGCATTTCTGAATGATACAATTCTCTACTTACAAAGAACATTATAAACAAACAATACGCCTGGGTGTCCCGATCATGTTGGGACAGCTGGGCATTATTATTGTAGGCTTTGCCGATAATATAATGGTAGGCCACCATAGCACCAACGAACTGGCGGCCGCCTCATTCGTAAACAATTTCTTTAACCTGGCTTTCATCTTCGGGATGGGTTTCTCGTATGGCCTCACTCCCATTATCGGCGGTCTTTTTGCCGGCAAAGAGTTTCGCAAAGCCGGGGAGACATTGAAGAACAGTTTATTGATCAACTTCATCGTCGGCATACTGCTCAGCCTTTGTATGCTTTTGCTGCTCTTGAATATCGACCTGCTGAACCAGCCGGAAGAGCTGATGCCCTATATCGTCCCCTATTACATTCTCCAGTTATTTTCCGTTATATTCGCCATGTTGTTCAACTCCTTCAAGCAATTCAGCGACGGGACGACCGACACGGTTACCCCTATGTGGATCATGCTTGGAGCCAATGTTCTCAATATCATCGGGAACTATTTCCTTATCTACGGAAAATGCGGCGTACCGGAAATGGGGCTGACAGGTGCCGGGATCTCCACCCTGGTCAGCCGTATCCTGACATTCATTGTTTTCCTTATCCTGTTCTTCCGCCACAGTAAATATAAAGAATACCTGAAAGGGTTCAGGGAAGGAGTCATCAACCGGGTGAATCTCAACAACCTGATCCGGATGGGATTTCCGGTCGGCCTGTTGATGGGAGTCGAAACGGGTTCATTCAGCCTGAGCGTAATCATGATGGGATGGATAGGCAGTACAGCATTGGCAGCGCATCAGGTGCTGGGTGTCATCACGACATTAGGATTCATGGTGTATTACGGTATTGCGGCAGCGGTCACCATCCGTGTAAGTGCTTTCAAAGGGCAGGGAAACTGGTTGGATATACGCCGGGCTTCTTTTGCGGGGCTGCACCTGATCATGGGAGTGGCGGTTATATTTGTCCTGTTCATTCTCGCCTTCCATAAAAACATGGGATATTTGTTTACTCCCGAGCAGGATGTGGTGGCGATGGTTGCCCTTCTGTCGTGGTCGGTTATCCTGTATCAGTTCGGGGACGGATTGCAAATACTGTTTGCCAATGCATTACGCGGCATTGCCGATGTGAAATATATGGCTTATTGCGCATTTGTTTGCCATTTCGGGTTAGCTTTGCCGATAGGATACATCTGCGGATTCATCTTCGATTGGGGAGCAATTGGTATCTGGTGTGGCTTCCCTGTAAGTCTGACAACCTTAGGCATATTATTATGGAGAAGATTTAATCGATTGAGTCTTTCCCAACAATAAAAACGATTGATAATCTTCATAATCTTGAAAAACCGATCATAATAGTAAAATAACCATCCTTTTTAATTAAAAAACTTAAAAAAACTAAATCGATTTATTTTAACCATAAGACAATCCCGTTGTTTATCAAATTTATCATAAATAAATAAACCAATTTGTATCAATTCGTAAACAAACCACACGCTTTTCACATTTCTTTTATATTGAGATTTCATATACATTTGCTAATCATTAGCTCTTTGATTAAAAAAGATAGGAAAGATTATACACTTGGTAATAATATTAAATAACCGCACAGAAAAAAGAATAAATAATATAAATAATCGATTGCAAGATGAGAAAGACAATTTTACAAATTGCTCTTTGTGTCTTGCCTTTCTTGGCAACGGCACAGGAGACATCGCTCAGACAAGAAATACGACCTATTCGAGGTTCTATATCCGAAGGCCGTGGCTCCGTCTTCGGACTTAAAACCAACATCCCATATTGGGGAACAGGAACTTTTAATCTTGGAGGCGAAGTACGCCTGGCACGGCACTGGACATTTGACGCAGAACTCGGACTAAACCCCTTTGACGGTAAAAAAGACGATGGCAGCTACGGAAAATCACTCAAACACTTACACGTACATCCTGAAATGCGCTATTGGTTTTGCGAAAGTTTTTATAAACATTTTATCGGCCTGCATATACCATACGTTCTTTACAATATTTCAGATATTAAAATATTAGGTACAGAGAACGAACGTCACCAGGGATGGGGTGCCGGTGTAGGTGTTAGTTACGGATACTCCTGGATATTGTCCAAACATTGGAACATGGAAGCTACAGTCGGTGTGGGTTATCTTTATCTCGAATCAGAAAAGTACCCGTGCACAAACTGCGGACGCCGTGAAAAATATATCAAAAAACATTATTTTGGCCCGACACAGGCCGCTATCAACCTTATTTACCAATTTTAAAGACCGTAGCCTTATGAAAATAAATAAAAACATATTGCTAATCCTATCCGGCTTGGTGGTTGCGATCGCACCGCAGGCACAAGAGATTAAAGTAAAAGACAAAATCGTAGAGAAAACGGACAATACCTTGATTGTAGGTATGACTTTAGACTTCAGTGAAATCGAAGTTCCGTCCGACCGTAGTCTCGTTTGTACCCCGGTCATTACGGCCGGCGACAGCATACGCACCCTAACACCTCTGATTGTCAATGGGCGTGATCGTCATATCCTATATGAACGCACAGGTCGTACTTATACGACACACAATGAATACGAACTGCGCCGTCAAAACAAAAAAGAACAAACTTTCGAATATACAACGCGCACGCCAATGGCACCCTGGATGAAAAAATCGGAAGTCTCTCTCATCACCGACCTTTGCGGTTGTGGCTGGGAAGCTTTGCAAAACGATCGTCATCCTCTTTTCCCTATCAATTTGGCAGAACCGGTTATTCTGAAACCGTTGCTGGCATATCGTACCCCGGAAGCAGAAGCAGTAAAGGCACGTGCAATAGAGGGAAAAGCATTCTTAGACTTCCCGGTCAATAAGATCACGATTTATCCTGACTATCGTAATAACCCGCGCGAACTGGCTGCTATCCGTGCCACGATCGAATCAGTGAAAGATGATCCGTACGCCACCATCACGGAGGTCTGGATTAAAGGTTTCGCCTCTCCCGAAGGGACTTACGCCAACAACACCTATTTAGCAGAAAACCGTGCCAAGGCACTGCGCGACTACGTGAAAAGCCTCTACCGCTTCGAACACGCCACATTTAGCGTCGACTTCGAGCCGGAAGACTGGGAAGGTTTGGAAAAGCGGCTGGAAGATATGAACCTTCCCGACAAGGCGGAACTGCTCGCCATCATCCGCAACCCGGAACCGCGCGACATGGACAAGAAGGAGCTGAAACTGAAGACACTGAACGGCGGTGCTTCCTACAAGATCTTGCTGCGTGATATTTATCCCGCCCTACGCCATTCGGACTATGTTGTGAAATACAATATCCGCAATTTTACGGCCGAAGAAGCGAAATCACTCATCTACACCGCCCCCAAACAGTTGAGCCTGAATGAAATGTTCATGGTGGCACAAACCTATGAGGCCGGAAGTGCAAAGTATAACGAAGTATTCGAAATCGCCGTGCGGATGTTCCCCGATGATCCAGTCTCCAACCTGAATGCCGCAAACACAGCTATTCGCAACGGTCAACTGGAACAGGCGGAGCGTTACCTTCAGAAAGCAGCCGAAGGCGACGAGAAACAGCTTGCACAGGCGGCAATCCTCATGTTACGCGGAGATCTGGATGGTGCGGAAGTTATCTTGAACACCCTGCAAAACAGCCCTGTTGCAAGCAAACCTGCTAAAGCAAACCTTGAACAGATCAAGGCGAAACGTGAAGAATAAGAAACTTCAAAACAATGATCGATCATGAACATAACATATAAATATCTTTTATCCGTCTGTACAACCGCTTATCTTATATTAGTAGGTTGTACAAACGAAGTACGCTTCGACAGAGATGACGGAAACGGGAATGTGACGGAAGAAAACTATCTCAGCCTGACCGTCAGCTGTTCATCAGCCCATACCCCTACCCGCTCGAATCCTACCGGCGGCGAAAACGGTGACGGCTATGAACCGGGCCAGGATTACGAAACACGTATCGACGACCTGATGTTGCTTTTCTACCAAGGGACAAACGGTGTAAATTCGCCCGCATCAACTCCTATCGACAAGATTATGTACCTGGACCGTAATGCCATACAGGGCGACAATAAAACCGAACCTGTACTTGTAGGTTTACCCGGCGGATGGTACGACCTGCTAGTAATCACTAATACAGGCAACATACGCCCGCAACTTCAGGGATTGACTCTGGGAGGTGTACGCGACTATCTGCAAAAACGTGCCTGGACGGAAAATAACGGCAAATACACCCGGTTCGTCATGGCCTCGGACGGCCATTTAGACGAACGGGTGTATATTTGCGGGGACAATAGTATTGACAATCCCGCCTCGGCTGTGGTCGAGGCGGAGCG
>NZ_KQ033922.1:0-117195 GCF_000969825.1 Parabacteroides gordonii MS-1 = DSM 23371 | reverse complement strand
GGGGCGGCATGCCGCTCGCGTTGATTTCCGGACAGTTGGAGATTATTACGAAGTGGCAGACCAAACAACGGGAGAAGCTAGCGTAACAATCGCCGGCGCATTGATCGTCAACAAATTCAATGCCGGTTCCTACATGCTCAAACGCATAATCGGAGCAGCCTCTGATGGTTCCTACGGCTCTGAAAACACACTCGAGTATCTCGGCCTGGAACTTCCCGAATGGGGCGATCACCAAACTAACTATGTACTCGACCCTTGGAGCCGGATCAAGACACTGGCAAACGTCAACCGCCTGGTATTCAACCCCGACCGACCCTCCGGCTCCGGACAAGCATTATCTTCTTTGTATGAAAACTATTTCACAGGCTACGGCACTTCTACCGCCAACTGGAAATTCGCGCCCGGATTGGGAGAACGCGTTGGAGACTGGTACCGGATCGGTTACACAAAAGAGAATACCGTCTCGAAAACCGAACAATCCCCTTACATCAATACCGGAGTCGTTTTCAAGGCAGTATACGTTCCTAAAAAATATATAGCTTACAACCCGGCTACCGGAAACAACACCGAACAGGCCGGAGCCGACGGCAACGCGTTTACCTTCTTCTCTTTCGGTGACGTAATCTACGGGTCTATCGAAGCTGCAATGACCGCATTTTCCGGCAACGGTACAAATGTAGTAACTTACAACTTTGCTGGCAAAACCTGGGGAGATGTCAAAGCACTGGCGGAAGGGATGAAAAAGAACGACCCGACAGGCTACAACCGTTACCTGAACCGTCAAATGAAGGACAAAGATACCGCCAGCAAACTCACCGAAGCCGAAGCCGCTTTGCTCGACTGGAACAATTATATGTATGCCACATTCGGCTATTCCACGAATACCGACGGAACGCCCGCCATCAATCTAAACGGTAAAGACACCCGCCGATTGCTGGCACGCTATGCGCTGCATACCTACGCCAACGGGATCTGCTACTATACACACTGGATACGCCACTCCAACAACAACCATCCTTCGAAAGGTATTATGGAGTATGCCATCGTGCGGAATAACGTTTATAAACTGCATATCCGCAATATCCACGGCCTGGGTAAAGACATCCCCTACGAACCGCCATTTGATCCGGATCCCGAAGACCCGGATGAGCCTACCCCGCCCGATCCACCCGGACCAGATGATCCGGACGATCCGGACGACCCCGATAATCCCGGTTTGAATATTGAAATCGAGGTAATCGTAAAACCGTGGGAAGGACTCCCCGATGAAACTCTTTACTTCTAAATTAAAATTAGAAAACAATGAAACACCATAAAAAAATAATATATCTTATCTTTCCGGTACTGGCAGCACTCTGCCTGACCGGTCTGTTTTCATGCGATTATATCCATGCCGACTTACCTCTTTGCCGGCACACATTGCGTTTCGTATACCGTCATAACATCAAACATGCCGATGCTTTTGCCTACGAAATGAAAAATCAGGAAATGGCAAAAAACGTTCGTTTGTATATTTACGACAACGAAGGTAAATTCCTTTCTTCCAGATTAATCGAAGGCGAAGAACTGGACAGAAACGAAATAGACCTGAGCGATTTGAATCCGGGCGACTACCGCCTTTTGGCGTGGGCCGGATTAAATGCACAAGATTATACCTGGACCGAACCGTCTCCGGGTTCTCCCATCGACGATTTCCGCATGGCGGTACAAACGGTCGAAAACCGTGTAGACCGCGAATTGTCGGGCCTTTTACAGGGCGAACTCAACTACACGATCCCCGTGGGCGGTGCTACCGACACCGAATTTCCGTTGGTGAAGAATACCAACAAAATACGCTTCATCCTGATCGATGCCAACCGGGGCACAGAGCTGACAAAGGAAGCATTCAACTTCGTTGTCACCACGACAAACAGCGATCTCGATTCGCACAACAACCCGCTTTCGCCCACCCGCATCACCTGGTTGCCCTACCTGCAACAGGTAGAGACGGTCAAAGCCGCCGGCAATGAAACCGTTGCCTACGAAGCCGTTTGTACCGAACTGAACACACTCCGCCTGATAGACAACGGAACCGGCACACTACGCATCCGTTATGCGAGCGAAGAAACGCCCTTCATCAACGTCAACCTGACGGAACTCTTAAAGCTGACGCAAATTGCATCGCATAAACTGGAAGGTCAGGAATATCTGGATCGCCAAGACGAGTATGTGATCACCGCCTATGTAGATATCGCCGGCGGACGTGCACACTGCCTCGAAGTGGTGGTAGACGACTGGATTATCCGCCTCGAAGATTTGACATTAGGTAATGAGGAGATGGGATTATGAAAGAGCGACTGAATTATCATAACACCCTATGGGCCGTCTTTTTCTCCGTTTTCCTCGCATTCGGTTGCGTAAGCGGAGAAAAAGGATCGCCCGATCTTCCGGAAACGGTAGAAGTGGACTTACAGGTAGGCATTTCCAACGCTTCGCAATCGCTACAAACGAAAGCAAGCAAAAATGATAAGGATGCCTTAGATGGCGAACAGATCAATTCACTGGTAGTGTTTATCGTCAATGCATCCAATACGGTTGAGAAAAAGTTTAAGCCTGATTTGAGTACCGATCCGGATGCACAAACAGGCGAGCTGGAAAGCTGGACTTCCGGAACATTCACATTAACCAAAGGGACGAAGCAGATTTACGCATTCGCCAATTGGGAATCGTTGAATGATGCAGCTTTAAATACAGCAATCGGAACAGAGGAAGGACAACAAATGCCGGACTTACTTAGTAAAACGGTTTCCTGGACAAGTAACTCGTTCGATCCGGATAATAACAAATTCCTACCGATGAGTTTTTCTGAGACGTGGACAGTATCTTCCGGGAAGAAAACAATCCGGTTAATTCGCCTGGTCAGTCGGTTAAAAGTTACCGTCAAAAATGAAACGGAACATGAAATAACTATCAATAATCTGGAAATAAAACCTTTTAATACAAGTTCCCATCTATTTGACAAGGGAGAAGACAATATATTGCCAACGGCAGGAGACGGATGGAGCATTGAAAGCATTTTACAGAACGAAACGCTTTCCGCTGATGATACTCAAAAAGCAAGTTCAGATTGGATTTATATTAACGAATCGAAAGAAGATAAAGGCTTCGAAGTTGTGTTGGCAACTACCAGTATCGGCAACTTTTCACATGCAGATAATCAACATAGTGGAAGCAAACGTACATCTTTCGTCAAACGGATTCCGCGTAATCATATTTGGAACCTGAATTTGGTATTTGCAAGTTATGAACTTACTTTAGGCATAAAAGGGGAAAATCCACCGATAGGCGGGTATCCGGATGTGACGACAAATATTGATGGCGATAAATCTTTGGTTTGTGGGATAATAGGTGGAGGTCCGTTTACAATCACAATAAAAGGATTGAAATCATTGGAAGAAAATAAAGAGCTAAATGTTAATGATTTGACCTGGTCAATCGATAACAGTATAGTAAACAATGATGACGGCTTACTTGTCGGTGATTTATCAATAAAAGGAACAGAAATAACCGGTCGCATGATTGGTGCAGCAACCGATACACAAACCGCAACGTTCATTTTGGAGGTAAGAAACCCTGACGCAAAACGAACATTATCCTTTACGGTGACATTGAAGTTTGTGGACATATTTGAATAACCGCAACCAACTTTCTACTGTCGGCTATAGACCCGGCAAACTCACTTATCGAGTAGCCCTCCGTTTACTTATAAAGTAAGCATCCGTCTACTTAGTAAGTAACAACGAGTCTACTTATCGAGTAAGTTCCCGCTTACTTACTAAGTAGATTTCACCTTAATAATCAACAGATATAACAACAAAATTAAAATACGATGAAACGAAATAAAATAATATATGACAGATGGCTTCGAATGCTACTCTTGTCGTTCGCTCTGCTGACGACAGAGGGGATGGTAGCGTGGGGGCAGGATGGCACAGAAGCCTCCAGGCCGAAGATTAAGCTGGAGTTTTCAAAAAATCATAACAATGTACACACGGAGGAGAAGACAATTTTTGTCGACCCTGCGAAGCCACGTGTATTGTCGATCCCGGAGTTGAATATAAATACAAGAAAATATGACGAAACGAAATCCAGATATGATAACACCTACAACTGGTTTGTCCATTGGTATGTAAAAGATAAGGATGGAGGAACGGGAAAAGGAACGATTAAACATCAAGAAAGAGTTGTTAGTGTAACTATGGCTAGCAACAGAGGTGGGCAATTGAGTTTATGTAATGAAAAAAGCTCCAATAGTGTACCTAATAATGATATTTACAGAACACGTGATTTTTTTGTCAAAGTTGAAAATACCGGAGGTTTAATTTGGTCAAACAGATTGAAAGATGAATCTATTGTGAAAAGTCAAGGTACTGGATACTATAATAGAGGGTTAGGAATTGATGCCTCTACTATTGCCTATACATTGCCAGAAAACTATACGGGTAATGACACTGTATATTGTGATGTGAGTATTTATCAGGATGGAATATTATCTGACAATAGTATATATAAAGAACCTACTTTGTTGAAACGATATAAGTATATAATCAAAAAGGCGGAAGAGTGTCCTTCTTATAGTTCGAAGGAACCTACAACTTATAATATAGATTTTCCTAAAAATGCACCATCAATAAACTTCTCAATGCCTTATGCTCCAGATAATTATTTTTGGAAAAAAGATGATGCTATACATCAAGGTACAGTATTTCAATATAGTATAAACGATGGTGAATTTAAAGACTTTCGTCTTGTAACGAAAGAAGTACCATTGGATTTACAACAGACTCAAAAACTACAATTAGAAGATGAAAAAATAGACAGAAACAAAGACTTCACGGTTAAAATCAAGGCTGTATGCAAAATAGAAGGTCATAATGGTGAAAGCCCAATTTTAATCAAATTCATTTTTCATCCGATTGAAAATGCCGAGTTCAAGCTGGAAAAAGATTTGAATAAAGATGAAAATGATGAGAGATGGCCCAGAGGCAATACTAAAAAATATAGACAGATTGGAATTGTTGATTTTGATCAAAAAGAAGAAAACAAACAATTACCATCATCTATATCTAAAGGAGATAATATGTCTAGTAATCCTTTAGGCTCTTTCAAACAGTCCCTAACAAGTTATGGTTTCATATATAAAGATGGTGAGTCTTTACTTGATAATAATAATGAATGTTTTACTTCATATCCAGGTATGTATGGTTTATTTAGAAGTGCAGTTGCTCCCCAAACTGAAAATACTGTCAATACCGGAGACAAGCAGGAATGTTACAATTTGATAACAGGTGTTAGAAAATACAAATGGATAACTCCTCGTATAGAGAGTGCATATAAATATCAAAAACAAATTTATCAAAATAAAACATTGTACGACCGTACTCATGAAATAACAAAAGGTACAGATGATGAAAAATTCGGTTATTTCTATTATATAGATGCAACTGACGAACCGGGTACCTTGGTTTCTATACCAATAGAAGGTACTATTTGTAGCAATACAGAACTGACCGTAACAGGATGGTTGGCTGATATGACTCGTCCCGGATGTGATATATATGCTGAAGGTAATCCTCTTCCATTGGCTCCAAATCTGAATATAATATTGAAAGGCATGAAGAGAGAAGAGGAGGTTATAATTCATCGATTTACAACAGGAGATGCATTAACGGATTATCAAGAAAATAATCTTAATCATCCTGAAGCCTATAAGGTGAATGAAAAAACCAGAAATAAATTTAATATGAACCTCATGCAATGGCAACAATTCCATTACAAATTTATCGTTTCTGAGGAGATGATAAAAGATTGTACAGAATTCTACCTGGAAGTCCAAAACAACGAGCCTCACACCGACGGAGCCGACTACGCCATTGATGATATTCGTATTTTCAAAACAATACCGGATATCCAAGTCGTTCAATCGGGTAACCCATGTGATGAAAAGATAAAAACGGTGAAGTTTAAATCGAATTACAATATGTTGCTTAGAAATTTCGGATTGACAGCAAATCAACCGGTTGCTTCTAATTTTCAAGTATCTTATGAGGATTATATGAAGTTGCCGGAAGAACATTTATTGAAGAAATTTTTCGAAGGAAAAAACGAATCCGAAATAAAAAACGCTCTTAGTTATTTCACCCGCATCTATTATGCTATTTATAATGCAAAAGAGAATGAGAATGGAGAAATGGCTCCAACTGGTAGCCCTATTAAAATAGCATACAATAGTCAAGAGCCATCAGATTATCGTGTTTCTTATCTTTCAACTCGCATAGAGGATATGGCATGGACTGATGAATCCTCAAGTAATAGTTCATATAGCACTACTGACGACTATATCACCTCTACCAATGTATCCATCAATGGAGAACTTACAGCCAATAAGACTTATGTTGCCCGAGTGTCTGAAACACCAATCTCAGGAGAGTGTGTAACTTGTTCATTCTATAATTCTTTTGTTTTGGAAGGTGTTGGCGATCGTGTAATGGCTATGCAAGATGGCAAGAATGTTGATATAAAAGATATTGAACCAGGCAAATCAGTTACTGTAACTGGGATATTGAAATATAATCCGGATGAAAATTCAGATGAACTGGTTACTTGTAAAGACCCTGTGTTTGATTGGTTTTTGGGAACATGGGATGAGTTTATTAAGCCTGAAGCGATTACTGTAAACGGTACAAGCTACTCTATCATGGAAGCTTTAATGGCAGCGTTTAATGACAGGGGTAGTAGTGATACAGAAAAGATTAATATAAAAAACGCGTTAGAAAAAAAGTACGGAGTATATAGCGAATCAACTCCTACAGGAAGATTGATTTTCGGCGTAGAATCTTTTAACTTCACTATCCCTACCGATAAAACTTTACAATGGGGAGTTATGCTTCCTCGTACGGATCAAGCGGAATTAAAGGATCAGAAAGCCGTAATATGTTCAGACCCCCACGAATTCCTTCTAGGCGGAACACCTCCGACCATCGGTCCGGGTGATCCCGACGTGCCGGATCCTGAAGATCCCAATCCGGACGATCCCGAAGACCCTGATCCAAAAGATCCTGAAGATCCCGACACTCCCCAGCCGGATGAGAATCCATTTGACGGTTCACACGTCCGTTCCGTACGTGTCGGTTTAGTACAAATACAGGATATGCATAGCAATAACGGTACATTGCGTATTCCGATTCATGCCCGTACATCATTAGAGAATGAAAAATTTGTTATGACAAATGATAAAAATATATTGGTCTACAAAACTTCAGACACAAATTGGGATAAAACAATAGTAATTGGAACTTTATACAACCTTGTGGATGATAAAGAAAAAGATGTAGAATGGAGAAAGAACTACTTCCAAATCCAATTCAACAAGAAAGCCGTAGAAAATTTTAAAGAAGGTTTTTGGTATATGGTAGGAATACCTTACAAGGTAGTCGGTAGGACGGATAATTCTACAAAACCTTATGGCGACCGTGTTTTCATGCTCACCCTCAAAATCGTCCCCGAATACGTGACGTGGGTAGGAAAAGAAACCGATATGCACAACTGGAACAACGACGGTTCAAATCATTGGAGACGGTCTAATGATGCAGAACTTTATATGCCGGACGCAAGCGGAAAAAGTGCCGAGACAAATGGTACACACGATGAAGCCTACACCCCGATGCGTTTCACGAAAGTGACGATTGCCGATAATGGTGGTACAGCTTATGCCGCCTATCCGCATTTATACAAATTGAGCAAACGGACAACAGATCCGAAAGCCTTGTTGGATATGGCTCCGGCAAACATGGATGCAACTATCGGTGCCCCCACCAAGAACATCGAGTACGATTTGCTTGCCGACCCGGATTATGAACGAGAGTTGTTCGGAAGTGTAGCTAATCCGGATAAAGCCAGTTCAATTCACAACTACTCCTGCGTACGCTTCTACGGCAACACTTGCAACGAAATCTACATCAAGCCCGAATCGGAAATCCTGCATACGGAATACCTGACCTACAACAAGGCTCATGTAGATTATGAAATGTCTCCGAACCGCTGGTACATGCTCGCATCGCCCTTGAAAGGCGTGGTGTCGGGGGATATGTATTTACCGATAGGAACTTCGACAGTCGGTAAGTATGCACGTCAGGAAACACCGGCGTTTGGGGAGATCAACTATGATAACACAAACTATACCCGTTGGAAGCCGGCTGTCTATATGCGCGGATGGGATAAGACAACGGCTACGGTGGTTCGTCCCGATGGTTCTGGTTCTACAAGAGTCAATTATGGAATTAAAGGCAGTTGGTCGAACTTGTATAACGATGTAGATGTTCCCTTCACACCGGGTACGGGATTTTCGATTGGGACAAAGACGGCTGGTAGTACTACTAATAAAGTGTTGTTCCGTCTGCCCAAAGCGGATATGAAATATAAATATTATGGTAATACGAGTAGTAGTGAAGGAAATGAAACATCGTTGACTAATCGTACAGATAATGGTCGTTTTTATATCAGTCCGGACAAACAAGGGAAAGGTGCTGTTACTTCTTGTAATGTTTCGGCAACCGGCGGTATGTTCGGCAACCCGTTCATGTCGCATCTGGATATGGCGAAGTTCTTAAACGGTAAGTCAACAAATACTTACTATATCATGACTGCTACAGGTACGACTACCCATATCCTGGGTGATGAATATTCCATCTCGACAGGTGACGCAGATCCTAAGTTTGTTGCTCCTCTCCAGTCATTCATCGTGAAGGATCTGGCTTCTGCCACTTTCACCACCGACATGATTGCGAAAGCCCCGGCAACCGGAAAACCAGGTTTGCGATCTGCTACCTCCTCCCCTGCCGATGAACCCCTGCCGCAATTGCGCATCACCGCTACCCGCGACGGCGTTCGCAACACCGCAGTCGTAGCCGGCCTTGTCACCGCATCAGACAGCTATGTGGAGGGCGAAGATGCCACCTTGCTGATCAACGAGGATGTAGCCGCACCGCAAGTTTACACCCTTGCCGGCAACCAGATGACGGCTATCAACGTGACGCCGGAGCTGAACAAAATCCCGGTGGGTATCCATAGCAAAGATGCCACCCCCGTAGAGTTAAGCTTCAAAGTATCAGGAGCCATGCAAAATGTAACCCTTGTCGACAAACAGGCAGGCAAGAGCTATCCGGTAACAGACAATCTGACATTAACCGTTCCGGGCAATACTTCCGGACGTTATTTCCTGAACGGATCAATCGTTACATCAAACGAGATTGTTGCCCAAAACCGGATCATATTCTATAGTAGTACAAACGGTCGAATCGACATCTCGTCTACCGATCCTCTGACAAAGATAACGGTTTACGATATCTCCGGTAAACAGATACGTGTCTTGAACTACATCAATGCTCCGGTAGCTGCTATCGAATATTTACGACCCGGCATTTATCTGGTACAAGCAGAGAGTATCACCCAAACCGTTACAGAAAAAGTAGATGTAAAGTAACGAAAGATTGTTCACTTTATAATAAAAAGCAAGACTATCTGATTTCTACTCTCAGATAGTCTTGCTTTTTTATCGAGATGGAGAAGGTTCAATAAATTGTATTATCTTTGCGCCTTCACCAAATCAGATTCCTAATTTCACTATGCAAATACGAATAAATAAATACATTAGCGAAAGCGGATTCTGTTCGCGACGTGAGGCTGACAAATATATCGAGCAAGGCGCAGTCACCCTTGACGGAAAAAAGGTAGAAATGGGAACCCAGGTCTTACCCGGACAGGTGGTTAGGGTATTTGGTGAGATCATCAGCGGCAAGGCGGAGTCTATTATCATTGCTTACAATAAGCCGGTAGGCATTGTAAGCACGACCGATCCTGCTGAAAAGGATAATATAGTGAATGCCATCGGACATTCCGAACGTATCTTTCCGATCGGACGGTTGGACAAAGATTCACAGGGATTATTACTACTCACCAATGAGGGCGATATAGTCAACAAGATATTGCGTGTCAACAACAATCACGACAAGGAATATTTCGTAACGGTAGACAAGCCGGTTACAGCCGATTTCATTAAACGCATGCAAGGCGGCATCCCGATCCTGGGAGTCGTTACGCGCAAATGCGAACTTACCCAAAAAGGAACCCATTCATTTACAATCGTTTTGCGTCAGGGATTGAACCGCCAGATCCGCCGTATGTGCGAGTATCTGGGGTATAATGTAACCAAGCTGCAACGCACACGTATCATGCACATCCATCTGAACGATCTGAAAATCGGACAATACCGCGACCTGACTCCTGCCGAGACAGAGACTTTATATAAGAAGATCGCCAACTCGGTAAAAACAGAAGAAGCGTCTGCCAAGAAAGGCAAGCCAGCAAGGAGTACTACTCCTAAAAACAGTACGATTACCAAAAGTCAACCGGTCAAGTCTTCTCCCGCTAAAAAGGAACGGCCGGCAACGGGCAACTTTAAACCGGGCAAACCGGCAGCCGGAAGAAAGACTTCTTTCAATCCTAAAAGCAAAACGCAAAGACGTTCGAGATAACCGGTATTCAGGCATTACCCTAGTCTGTTTGCGAAGGCTACCTATAATGTTTTAGTCAAATCAACTATCACACTATCACTTTACGAGATATACAATTATATATCAGGAGATTACCCCGTGATAGTTAGTCAATTTAACTATCACTCATCTATCACGCAACCATCACTTTAACTGTATTTTAACCAAGCGGCAACATTCTTTAACTGCGTATCAATGCTTGTTACGCCTATGCATGGCATCTTATACTTCGTTTGCTCCCTATCTATTTGCAAAAAACATATAGACTTAATTCACCCGGATGCAGACTTCTTGTTATCAAGATGCCCGTTTCAGCCTATTTCACACCCCCATGTTGACGATGCTCACACCCGGATCTCGACACCCTCGACACCCGGATGTCAAACAACATATATTACTATATCATTGAACTTCAGTCATATACTTACTCAAAATAAGATACTACCTATGTAACTTTTTATGTAGGGAGTGATAGTAGTGTGATAGATAAGTGATGGTTAAATTGACTAACTATCACAAGTTAAAATACTTACATACAATATATTATAAGTAAAAGTGATAGTATGATAGTTGTTTTATCAATATCAATATGTAATGCCAGGTATTTATCAGCACTCTGTTTTCAACGGATGCAGAAAATTGATTCACTTTTGTTTGCATAATCGGAAGGTTCTCTCTACTTTTGCCCCTGTACCCCGGTATAGCGATACCGGAAGGTACATTTTATTGATTACGAGAAGCGTTTTTAAGATATTATCCTCTGTTTGAAACTTCGACACTTTCATATATACCGGATAATAGACAACAAGAACGCTCACGTTCCTTTCTTTGTTATATACAAGTATGTGCTAACCATACTTATATTTCAATAAAGGGCGTGGGTTGTTGTTTATATCGGTATATAGGGCAGTCGAAGGCCTCAAACGGAGATATATCAACAGTTCCTACGCCTTCTTTATTTTTATAACCATCCACTCCGGGAACTGATGGATCCTAAAGTCCGGCAAACCAACGGACAACATGTGATTTATGGCAAAGAATGTGATTTATCTTATTTCTTTTCTTATTTGTTCCATCGTAACCCAGGCGCAAACCACAGCCTGGGATGGTACAGCTGCAACTAAAATAGTCAATGTCGGCAACGGAACCGGTACGGAAGATAATCCGATCGAAATCGCCTCGGCTTCGGAACTTGCTTACCTGGCACAACAAACGAATGCCGGAGGAAAAGAGCTTACACTGGAAAACGGAGGGACGATAAACGGTAAAACAAACTTTCAAGGTGTTTATTTTAAGCTGACGGAAGATATAGACTTAGGGGAGCAGGCATGGACACCTATCGGCAAAAACAACAGCAATCCTTTCAAAGGTATATTGGATGGAGATGAAAAGACGATCCGTAATCTAGCTGCCATTAGTACCGATGATAATAATTATGCCGGTTTATTTGGGCGTATAGAGAATGGTAGTGTTCAAAATTTACAGATCGAAATAGCATCAACAGATTTACATGTGCAAGGTGTGGATAATATCGGTACACTGGCCGGTTATATTACGAATAGTAAAATAACAAAATGTGGGGTAAAAGGAGGAAACATAACAGGTGATGAACCCAGTTCCATTCAATTAGTTGTAGGCGGCCTAGTCGGACAATTAATAGGTAGTGAGATAACGGATTGTAACATTACCACCGATGTAAAAGCAGTTCTTTCGAATGCTTCAGCCCTTTCTGCCGGAGGGATTATCGGAATAAATACAGGTTCATCTATCACTAATTGCCAATATTCAGGTTCCGTTATGGCTGTCGATGAGCGGAAGGATGACACTCCTAACAGTTATGCCGGTGGTATTTCCGGCGCAAGCGATTTACAAGCTGTCGGTGGCTCTCCCAGAACCAGCACAATATCCGAATGTACCGTTCATGTAGATATCTCAGCAGGAGCTCATGCCGGAGGAATTGTTGGATACCATTATAAGGGAACCGTTGAAAAGTGTTCAACCCAAGGAACTATTTCCACCAAAGAAACCGGAGGTTATGCTGGTGGTATCATAGGATATAATTATGCTGGAGGACTGGTTACTAATTGTTACAATACAACTTCAGTAACATCCTTAAAGTCAGCAGGAGGAATTTTAGGATATAGACTTACGACTGCTCCTTTCAATATATCGGAATGTTGGAGTTCTGGTGATATAACTGCTCCTATAGCAGGAGGTATTGCCGGAAGGATATGCTTTGGCAGCATTAAGAAATGTTATGCATCCGGGAATATAACCGGCAATGACCTAACAGGAAGTTATGCCGGAGGAATTGCCGCATATGCAACATATGAAACGATAGAAGATTGTATCTCGGCGACAGACGTAATAGCAAAGAAAGAGGGAAAAGCACAAGCCTTTGCCGGAGGGATTGTCGGGCTAGGTGCTAGGAATGGGGAAACTCAGATTACATCCATCCAGAATTGTTATGCCACAGGCAAGATAAGTTCAAACTTTGCTGCAGGTGGAATAGCCGGTCTGAATCAGGATGGAAGTATTACCCATTGTATAGCCTTAAATAAAGAAGGAATAGGCGATATTACAGAAAACGAGCTTCAACTGAAAGCCTCTAGCGAAGTATACTTCGGTCGCATAATGGCCGATAATAGCGGTACACTCACCTCGAATTTTGCCAGCCCCCTTATCCCCGGCAATTGGGATAGTGATGCCGCCGGCAAAGACGGAGACGATCTCACTTCTAATAACTTTACGAAAGACACAGGAAACGCCTTCGACCAATGGGACGATACAAACGTTTGGTCGTTCGACCCTTCCGGCACAAACCTTCCGATATTAAAAGCCTTTGGCGAAAACACAGGGGGCAGTCAACCGGAAAAACCGGTACAACCCAATATTCCCAAGTCTGATTTCTTAGCTTTTACCCTTACATACGACACACCACAGAATGGTACAATAACCGTATCGTCTCCTACCCGGAATTCTATCCCGGCAGGTTCGTCCATTTCCGGAGGTATGGTTCTAACTATCACTGCTACTCCCAATACAGGATATAACTTAGCCAGCCTAAAAGTGAACGATACGGATTTTACTTCAGGCGATGCCTATATTGTCAACTCTGATGTAAAAGTGGAAGCGACATTCAGTAAGATTCCGGAGCCAGAACCGGAACCAAATCCAGAACCAGGGCCGGGCCCGGATTATCCGATAACCTATTATTCAGTCATACTCCCGCAAGTAGAAGGCATTACGACCGATCCCGAAGCCGGCGAATACGAGGTAGAAAGTTGGAGCAGTTTCCGCTTTTACCTGACACTCGCCCCCGAATACGACCAGTCGACCCCTATCGTCACAACCGATCGGGGCGAAACGATTACACCCCGTACAAGCGATGGAGCATACCTTATAAAATATGTACGAAGCAATGTGGAAATATTTATCGATGGCGTTGTAAAGAATACCGGTTCGGTAGCTAACGGCACAGTTGAGGCTGACGGCATTAATATCAGAGCATCGAAGGGTATCTTAGACATCCATGTCCCGCAACCGGAAACCGTATCTGTCTATTCTTTCTCCGGTCTCCTTCTGCACAGCCGGGAACTGGTTGCAGGCGACACCCGTCTCCCAATGCCTTCCGGCACTTTCATCGTCAAGGTCGGAGATAAAGTGGTAAAGGTGATGTTCTGACAGGAGAGTGAATACAAAAAGCTCGTATTAAGGTTGTTGCGTTTCCTTAATACGAGCTTTTAAATATACTCTTAATTTATATTAGTTTTTCTTCAACCACTGATCCAGCCATTCGAAGAAAGTACGTTGCCATAGTACGCCGTTCTGCGGTTTCAATACCCAGTGGTTTTCATCCGGATAGATCAACAGTTCGGCAGGAACGCCGCGAAGCACGGCAGCATTGAAAGCAGCCATTCCCTGACCGGCAAGGATACGGTAGTCTTTTTCTCCGTGGATACAGAGGATCGGGGTATCCCATTTATCTACAAACAAATGCGGAGAGTTGGCGAATGTACGCTGAGCCACCGGATTATTCTTTTCCCAGTAAGCGCCGCCCATATCCCAGTTGGCAAACCACATTTCTTCTGTTTCCAGATATTGCATTTCCATATTGAAGATGCCATCGTGGGCAATGAAAGCCTTGAAGCGTTTGTTGTGGTGACCGGCTAACCAATATACGGAGAAACCGCCGAAGCTGGCACCTACACAACCCAGGCGATCGTTATCTACATACGGTTCTTTCGCCATTTCGTCGATAGCCGTAAAGTAATCCTTCATACACTGGCCACCATAATCGCCGCTGATGGCTTCGTTCCATTCTTTACCGAAGCCCGGCAAACCACGACGGTTCGGCGCTACGATAATATAATCGTTGGCTGCCATGATCTGGAAGTTCCAACGATAAGACCAGAACTGGCTGACCGGACTCTGCGGGCCACCCTGGCAGAACAGCAAGGTAGGATATTTCTTATTCGGGTCGAAGTTGGCAGGATAGATCACCCAGGTAAGCATATCCTTGCCATCGGTTGTCTTCATCCAACGTTCTTCTACTTTACCCATTGTCAGCTGGTCGTAGATGTGCTGGTTTTCAGTTGTCAGTTGAGTAACGGCATGATCTCCATCGAGAGCGATCGCATAGATCTCATCCCCCATGCTCATGGAGTGACGTTTTGCCAGCAGCTTGTTGTTGCCACACAAAGTTACGCCCTCATAATCATACATTCCGCTTGTCAACGGAGTAATCGTATTGTTTGCCGCCAAATCGATCTGATATACCTGAGTCTCACCATGCCATACACCGGTGAAATAGATTGTCCGGGCATCGTTACTCCAGCAGAATCCGTCGACACTGGAGTCGAAAGCCTTACTTACGAAAGTCTTTTCGCCTGTTTCAAGGTTCATCACCATCAAACGGTTCTGATCAGACTCGTAGCCATCGTGCTCCATACTTAACCAGGCAATACTTTTACCATCAGGCGAATACTGCGGGTTGGTATCGTATCCCATCATCCCTTCACTGATATTTACAGTCTGCCGGGTATTCAGATCATATACATAAATATCGGAGTTGGTAGAAAGGCTGTATTCTTTTCCCGTTTTCTTACGGCTGGTATACGCTACCTTGTCGGACGTGGTATTCCATGCCAGTTGTTCGATACCGCCGAAAGGTTTCAACGGCGATTCAAACAGTTCGCCTTCCATCACATCGACCGGATTGCTGATCTTGCTGCCATCGAAGTCGGCGACAAAAGGATGCGGGGCAGTTGTCACCCATTCGTCCCAATGCTTGTACATCAGGTCGGTGACAATGACACCGGTCGCTTTATCCAGATCCGGATATTTGTCGGCTGTGCTCGGTACCGTCTTTACCTGCGAGATAAAGAGGACTTTCTTTTCGTCGGGCGAGAAGGCAAAACCTTCGATATCACCGTCATAGTCGGAGAGTTGTTTGCGGTCGGTTCCGTCCGGGTTCATTTCCCAGAGCTGGCTGCTACCGCTTTGGCCTGAAAGGAAAGCGATCTTTGTACCGCCTTTGATCCAGGTAGCTTCATTTTCCGAGAAGGGAGTGTGCGTGATCTGCTTGTTATCAGATCCGTCAGCGTTCATAACAAACACTTCCCGGTTACTTGTGTTCAACGGCACACTGTAATAAGCGACCGTATAAACCACTTTCTGTCCGTCCGGAGAAACATTCATTCCTCCGATACGTCCCATAGCCCAAAGAGCTTCGGGTGTCATCCGTCCGTCGGTAATCTTGATTTCCGAACGTCCGATAACGGGTCTTGTGTCCTCTGCTTTTTTAGCATCCTGGTTACAAGCACCTAGTAATACGGATGTTGCCATAACCATTGTTGCAATAGATTTATTCATGTACATTATAATATATTATATTCTGTGTGCGAAATTAGTAAATATAATTTATATCTTTGCACAAGTAATTTAAGAACTGAACAGTATGAATAAGATTTGGTTATTTGGAGCCGCTATAAGTATGGTATTAGCATTCGGCTCATGTAAACCTAAACAGAGTGCTTATAAGGCTGCTTACGAACAGGCCAAAGAAAAAGAATCTACAGCTCCTGTTGAGGTAGTAGAACAAGAAGAAGAGGTGGTAGAGGAAGTCGCTCCGGTTTCCAAACCCAGAACTTCGACTGCAACCACACGTGCGGAACGGATCAATGCTGCACAAGGTGAAGACGCAAGCCGTCTGAAACGTTACAGTGTAGTGATCGGTAGCTTCAAGAACAAAACAAATGCTTACGCCCTGAAAGAACGTATGCAGAATGATGGCTACAACGCTGTATTAGGTGAAAACGAACAAGGTATGTTACGCGTAATCGTTGCCAGCTTCAATGACAAAGCTGATGCAGCCGACAGCCGCGACGCTATCAAAGCAAAGTATGCTCCTAATTTCCAGGATGCATGGTTACTGGAAAGACAGTACTAAAAACAAGACAATAAAGATTTTACATTTAAGTAAATAGCTTATTATCAGCATTGGAAAAGGGATATTCGTTACCGGATAATCCCTTTTCATTTATTATAATACTAGTATGTTTTACCATTCTCTACTTTAGTCAGCAAATACCTTCAGTTAATGGACAGTAAACGGGAACCTGTAAGAATATACCATTCCTTCCAATGTAACCATATCAATCAATAAATCATACAAACCTGAGGTAGATGGAGCCTGAATAGCTGTATTGGAATACCCTTTTCCTTGTATAAGTCCCAAAGGATAATAATAGAAACCTTTACTGGAGATATCGACAGATCGTACCCCTTCCCTTGTTTTTATAACTAAAGCACCATGAATTGCACCATACGTCAAAGCATTGGTTTGCCAGGGCTTAAGCAGTTCAACAGATGCAATATCGCGAGGAGGAAGCATATGTATAACTTCTTCCAAAGGTATTCTTTGTCCATCTAATAATACAATCAAATCACCGCCACTTAGCGTACTCATCCCTCTCAAACTAATTAATCTTGGTATTTGCTTCTCTTTGCCAAGCTCATCTATAACAGTAGACCAAAAAAAAGAGACACCAGGAATATCAGCAAAAATATCTTCTATTTTCACGTAATTACGTTTATCCATTTCTTCTTCATCAAAATAACTGACATTATAGAATTTCTCGGTAGAGACAAACTTATCTTGTTTAATTCTCGCTTTTACAGTTATTTCCGGCATAATAAAGCCCCGATTGCCAAACTCATCAACTTGATAGATAAAGCCAGAACTATCCTGATAACTTACACCTACCTCAGCATATTTTCGATCCGAATAATAAGATTGTAGGTGACTAACTATAGATGGGAATGTGTCATTATCCGGAATATATTCATAAAATCCGGCAGTTCCTTTCACCGGATGTGCCTGCAAAAAGAAATAATCACCATCTTCGAAGTCAGATACAGGTATAATGTACCGCCCATCTGATGCAACTTCTCCACCGTCAACTTTATTAGTAACTGAATTGTAAGCCACAATGCTTCCTCCTTTTAATGGCTTACCATTTTTATAAGTGATTTTACCAGTAAACAAGTTGACAGTTTCCGGTTGATAGCGATAGTGAAAATCTTTATCAACTATATTAGCCGGATAAAAACGGATAAAACGGGTACTACGTAGCCATGCCTCTACATCTTGAGTAACTTCACCGGGATTTTTTATCAAATAATTTTTAGGGAAAGGTATAGGAGAAAATAATTCGCTTTCTAAATCAGTCTGCAAAATAGCAGGTTTAGCAATCTGTCTTCTTTTTACAATACGATGATACAAAAGAACGCTATCCATCGACAAGTCAACTTGTAAATTAAGGATTTCTGATGGCAAATATTCTTTTTTTTCTAATACAATAGAAAGACATTTATTGTTTTTCCAATGTACAGTCTGAGCAATAATATTAGCAGATTCATCTATTAAAAACAAAATAAAAAGTCCGGTTTCCTCTGGTGGCAGATTCAGAATACCCATATTTTGTTGCTCTGTCAGTGTTATTTCTTCCAGTCCATTTACCGGACGGAAAATAAAAAGTCGTTCCTTTGTTATTCTTTCTCCATCTGAAATGACTTTATAGCTAATTTTATTCCTATTCATAACACTTTGCAAAGTATGTCCCAGCTTCCTTTCCGGCAAAGGGAACATGAATTTTTCACCCTGATAAGCTACATGTAATACAAAATTATCACCATCCTTAGGTAAAAGACGGATGGTTTGTAAACCAGAAGCCAAAGATATCGTATTGATAACCGTATCAGTATGATTAAGTATATAAAAAGGTGTTTCTAAAGATAATCCATGACTATCAGTCAGATAAACAGTCATATTCTGTATCTCCCCATTTACCCATTGTCCACCTTCTGGAAAGAAAAAACATTTTACACCTGGAACATTTTCCTCTGGAATAAACAGTTCCATTCCAACAGGCAACTCTATTTGTGGAAAACTTTCCGGATTAAAATTTTGCATCAAACGAGTATAAGCCCGTAAAGAATAAACAGAGTTGGCCCAATCATAGTCTACTTGAAAAGGAACTGAAAAAGAACCGTTGGCCTTACATTTCGTTTTTAGTCTGAGAAGTACAGAGTCTTTCTTATTGTATAATTCCACATAAACGTAATTACTATATCGAGTATACTGCCTGTCGGATGCCAACAATTGACCATAAACTTGTATAGTATCTCCTTGTTTACATGCTGGTTTATTTGTAAACAAAAATATACGTTCGTTAGATAGTTCTATTCGTTGTGCATCCAACTGAAAACAGAAAAACATCAATAAAAAAGTAAAATAGTATTTCATTAGCCCTATTTATCTAAGTCTATTCACTCTATGTAATGTTTATAAATTCATATCTAGAGACTTTTCAATATTTCCGGTAAATCTCTCAAATTAATTTCCAAATGATAAAAACAACGTTTCATACCAGATGGTAAATCTGAATGAAACTTATTAGTTGGAAATTCATAAGTAACAACATAATTTGTAACCACAGACTCAACGAGTAACTCCCTATACTCTAACCAAAGATCGAATGTTCTTCCCCAGCAGTTCCCCGTAAATACAACTGATGGCCCATACACTTTAAAATCATTAGGTATACCTTCGGGGGGAACTTCTATAGTAAATTTTAGATAACCTAATTTTTTATCTACCTGAGAAGGAGCAGGAGAAAGTTTTTTCCATATTCCCAGATATTCTGGTCCAATAACTTGTACTTTTGCTGTAAGATTTGTCACACACAGCATCATAACAACAAATAAAATTCTAATTTTGAGTGTTTTCATAACATATTGCTTTATGTTTCAACATAGTGATTTTGTACAAAAATATTAAATCATTCTACATTATGCCTAATATTTAAAGTGACAAATTGTTGACAAATTAAGTCTTATTGATATTCAACATACAAAGATATTACACTTTAATAATGCCATATACTATTACAAAAAACAAAAAAGGCCCGGAACCTCCGGACCTTTTCACCAACTTAAACTAAAAACCTAAAACTAACCATCTTTTTGCCTTAAAACTAATACCTAATACACACAATCTAATCTATAATAGCATTGAAACATCCATAATTTATTCGTATGCCGGCCATGCACCTTTATTGGAGCAGACAAACGCTGCAATCTTCACGGCATACTGATGCGCTTCTTCCAAACTACTCCCCTTCAACAATGACATTATCAGGGCGGCCGAGAACGCGTCTCCTGCACCAACCGTATCGACCACTTCCACTTTCGGGGTCGGCAACGTAGAACTTTCCTCCGGTGTATACACTGCACTATAGGAAGCTCCGCCCGTCAGCACCACCATTTTCAGATTATAATTCTTCATGAACCAGGTGGCTACCTCCTCTCCCGAACCTTTCAGTCCGAACAGGTCTTTCAGTTGAAGCATTTCCTCTTCATTCATCTTCAGCACATTGGCCAGGTAAAGCGATTCTTCGATCAAGACCTTATCATAATAATGCTGGCGAAGGTTGATATCGAACAAACGGTATGCCGTATCCGGTGCAAAAGAAAGAATTGCCTGAATCGTTTCACGTGATTGCAAAGAACGCTGTCCAAGTGTACCGAAACAAATCGCATCCGCCTGTTCTGCCAGATCGACAGCACCAGCCGTCGGCGACATATGATCCCACGCAACCCTTTCGGTAATTGTATATTCGGGGATTCCGTCCTCCTTCAGCTCGACATCTACTGTCCCGGTCGGATAAGGAACTTTATCTATCAGATACCGGATAGAATTAGTATCCAGTTCTTTCAATATCTCATGTCCGTTTTCGTCATCACCAATGGCACTGATAGCAAACCCTTCGGCACCCAGGCGGGAAGCATGATAAACAAAATTGATCGGAGCACCGCCGGCAGTTTTTCCTGTAGGAAGCAGATCCCAAAGGAGTTCACCTATACCGACTACGACCGGTTTTCTATTTTGTTGTTTCATCTCTTCCATTATACAGACACACTACCTTATTCGTTATTTTACCACTTTTTGATGATGCAAAAGTAAAGGAAGAAAAGGATACGGACGATAACGGATGCTACAAGATCAATAACTATCGTTACATAATACATTTAGTATCAACAGTTACATACGGATGTTACATAAATGTAACGAGAGTTATTCTTTTCCCGGATATTCGGTCGGGGTTATGTTGTATACGGCTTTAAAACATTTGGAAAAGTATGCCGGCGAAGCGAAGCCAGTAGCGTAAGCAACCTCATTCACATTATATGTTTTCTGCTGCAACAGGACGGCAGCACGTTTCAAACGGTAATTGCGCAGGAAGTCGGTTGGCGTAACCCCCGTCAGCTCTTTTATCTTCCGGTAGAGGTGTACACGGGAAAGTCCGATCATTTCGCTGGCCTTCTCTATACTGAAATCGGAATCGGCATACGAATCTTCTATCAGTTTCACGAACTTGCTCATAAACAATTCGTCCAGGCTTTCTACCTTTTCAAACTTCATCTCGGCAGTAGAAGGGGATTGGAGTTTCTGTGCAAGAGCTTCCCGCAGGCGGCTCCGTTCTTCCAGCCGTTTGATAATACGCAACTTGACTTCCTCCATATTGAACGGCTTCTGAATATATTCGTCCGCACCGCTGGCTATACCATACATACGTTGCTTGTCATCAGACAAGGCCGTTAGCAGGATAACAGGGATATGGCTGAATGCCATGTCCGACTTTATCTTCTTACATAAATCATATCCGTTCATTTCCGGCATCATGATATCGCTCAAAACGATCGATACATCTTCATTCTGTAGTATCTCCCAGGCTTTCGCTCCGTTCTCCGCCAATAAGATGCGAAAATTCCGTTGCAATTCTTTCTGCAGATAAGCGCTGATATCAGGATCATCTTCGGCAATGAGGATTGTATAATCATACGTACGGTTCACCATTTCCTCCATTTCTTTCGTGTCCAACTCGGCAACTCCACTGGATAGCTCGGTGACGGAAGGGGCAAACGTGCAGGTCTCGTCAAAATGGGATTTGCCTTTCGGTAGTTCAACGGTAAAGACGGTTAACTTACCCGGCGTACTTTGCACGTCGATATGGCCTTTATGCATACTGACAAACTCCTGGGTAAGATGCAGGCCGATCCCTGTCCCGGTTATATAATTCTGATCGCCTGTAAAGAACTGGTCGAACACGGAAGCGATATTCTCACGGGGAATGCCTTTCCCGTTATCTTCCACGGATAAAGTAATGTAACCGGTATGATCCTGTAAACGGATCGTTACGGTTCCGCCATCCGGCGTAAACTTAAAGGCGTTCGACAACAGATTAGCCAGTATCTTCTCCATCTTATCCGTATCGACCCAAAGATAGACAGAAGAGATATCATAAATAAAAGAATAGTTTATCTGCCTGCTCTGTGCCATATTCTCGAAATACGACTTTACCTCGGCAATAAAAGCGACCAGTTCCACCTGCGTAACCCGCATATTCATCTTGTTACTTTCCACTTTGCGGAAATCGAGCAACTGATTGACCACCCGCTTCAACCGTTCCGCATTCTTCTTGATTATATGGATATCGTCGGCCAGCGGCGAACCTTCCGGCAGTTCTTTCGAAAGTTTGTTCAACGGGCCAAGTATCAAGGTGAGAGGTGTTTTGATTTCGTGAGACACATTGGTAAAGAACTGTAATTTACGGGCAGTCGCCAGTTCGACCTTGCGGTTGGCAGCGGCCAGTTCCTCCTTTTGCTGTTCCACCTGTATATTCGTCCGTTTCAATTCATGGTTCTTTCTCTGTACCTTCCGGTAGATATGTATCACATAAAGAGACATCAAAATCAATAACCCCATCAGCAACAGGATCATCCCTACCGAGTTTTGCAGGAAGCGGTATTGCGAAAATATTTCATCCAGGTTATTACGTTGCTTCTCGATCTGCTCCTGGTAATTGGTCAGCTGCTCCGATTGCAGATACATGGTACCGGCATTTCCTTTGTCGATCAGGGCGGATGTCAGAGCATATTCTTTGGAGACGAATTGCCCGGTCAATATCTGCCAAGCCACCTTGATAGCCGTGCTACCCCCTGTCGGATACAAGAACGAAGCCGTCAGGTAACCGTTTTTGACAGCTTCTATCCCCCGCCCCGCACCGGGCAAAGCATCTATGCCGATAAACCGGATCCTTTCGGCAGCCCTCGGGTCTCTTGACAGGATCGCTTCCCGGGCAGCCAGTGCCATCCGGTCGGTATGGGCATAAACAATATCGATATCGTCAAACGAACCTAAAGCAGCTATATTCTTCTTTGTCTCCTCATAATGCCATCCGCCTGTCACCTCTTTTATCGTGATATTCTCATTCCCAACCAGTGCATCTGTGAAACCCTGATGGCGTTCGCGTGCCGAAGAAGAGCCTTTCCTACCCCATATTTCGACAATTGTCGTTTTCTCCTTAAGCAATGAGTTGACATACAGGCCTGCAGAACGTCCGATCTCATAATTATCAGCCCCAATATATGCAGTATATTCGTCCGAATCGATCTTCCGGTCGATAATGACCGTCGGTATCCCCGCCCGGAAAGCCTCAACGGCAACCGGTGTCACCGGCTTGGACTCATTAGGTGATATGATAAGAAGGTCTACCTTCTGCTTTATGAATGACTTGATATCAGCCACTTGTTTATCGTTATCTTCTTCAGCGTCTTTTATCTTCAGTATCAGGTTGGGATAATCCGAAGCCTTCACCTGCAAATCCAGCAACATGGCTTTCTGCCAGGCATCGTTACTGAAACATTGTGAGACTCCCACTACATAAGTTTTTTCCTTTCCCTCCCGCTTACACGATAGAACAAGAGAAAGCATAAAGATCATAAAGCAGAGACGAAGTATAAAAGACCTCATGTATTTGTTGATTTTTGGGTTCCGCACAAATGTAAGGATTATCAGTAGAACAGCCAAGATTTATTTTGTACATTCGTAGCTTAAAATAAAACTTATTCAACATGAAAATAATTAACGAACAATTACTTGACGAAACAACAGCCCGGGCCAAACAGTCTCCCCGCCTGCGCATGAATTACAATTTTCATGAAGAACTGGACGATCCGGTAAACCGCCTGCTCAACGCAATGGAACCGGGTACCTATATCCGTCCGCACCGCCACCTGAACCCGAACAAGGATGAAATATTCCTGCTTCTCCGCGGCAAAGCGATGCTCTTTCTTTTCGATGAAGAAGGAAATATCACAGAAAAACTGTTGTTCGACCCGAAAGCCGGCTCGTATGGTGCGGAAATCAAACCTGGTATCTGGCACTGCCTGCTTGTACTGGAATCAGGCACGGTCGTTTACGAAGTGAAACCGGGGCCTTTCGCCCCTCTGCATCCGGAGAATATGGCACCGTGGAGCCCGGAACCGGACGACGAAAAAGGTATCGACGAATATTTAACTTATCTTACTTCCCAATTATAAGCGATGAAAACAATTTATTTAATCCTGCTTCTTTCCCTTATTACGGTAGTCCATGCTTCCAACCCGGACGACAGTACCTATCCTACTGCCGAGCGGCTTTTCCATATCGCCCGGAGCCTCAACAAAAACCTGGTATGCTACGACGTGAACCTGGAAAACGGCAAGCTGAATACGAAATCTCCTCTCAACATCTACTGGGTAAACCGGGAAGAACGGGTGGGAGAAACCAACGGCTTAAGTTATTTCCAACGTAAAATGGCTTACGGCTACAAACTGGTATCGGAAGGTGACAACACCAGTGAAGTGACCCTGACCGCCTACTCCGGCAAGAAACTGACAATCTGCAAAAAAGACTCCAAATATGTCTGCATGACAACGATCGACAACCAACCGGCCATACTCGAATCGCTCTACGTAAAAGGCAAGCCCAACAATCCGTTAGGCGTTGAATATGTCGAATTGCAGGGAACGGCAATCGATACAGGGGTGAAGGTGACAGAGAGGGTGAAAAAATAAGGATATTCAAAAGGCATAAAAGTTCTCTTATAATAAAGGAGAACCTATAAAAAAAGCCTCAGACTTTTAGTCTGGGGCTTTTCTATTTATGAATAAATCGTTCTTATACCAATTTATGGATAACCAGTCCCGAACGTAGTTTCGGTTCGAACCAGGTTGTCTTGGGAGGCATGATATTTCCGGTATCGGCTATATCCATCAACTGCTTCATGGTGACAGGATACAGAGCCAGAGCCACTTTCATTTCCCCGCTGTCCACACGGCGCTTCAATTCGCCCAGACCACGGATACCGCCAACGAAGTCGATCCGTTTATCCGAACGGAGGTCTTTAATACCAAGCACTTCATCCAGAATGAGGTTGGAAGATATCGTCACATCCAGTACACCGATCGGATCATTGTCGTTGTATGTTCCCGGTTTAGCTGTCAGGGAATACCACTTACCGCCCAGGTAGAGGGAGAAGTTATGAAGTCCGGCCGGTTTATATATATCCGTACCTTTTTCTTCTACGGTAAAGTTCGTTGCCACTTTTGAGAGGAACTCTTCTTCCGTCAGTCCGCTCAGGTCTTTTACAACACGGTTATAGTCGATAATAGTCAACTGATTAGCCGGGAAGCAAACAGCCATAAAGAAGTTATATTCTTCATCCCCGCGATGATTCGGATTCTGTTTTGCCTTCTCCGCTCCCACTAAGGCAGCAGCAGCCGAACGGTGGTGACCGTCTGCTATATATAATGAAGGCATCGCTTCGAATAACTCAGTGATGCGGGCAATATCTTTTTCTTCGTCGATAATCCAGAAGGTATGACCGAAACCATCCAGTTCTGCCACGAAATCATATTCCGGTACATTAGCCGTATATTTCTTCACGATAGCATCCAGTTCAGGATTGTCGGGATAAGCGAAGAATACCGGTTCGATATTGGCATTGTTCACACGAACATGCTTCATACGGTCTTCTTCTTTATCGCGACGGGTCAGTTCATGTTTCTTGATATTGCCTTTCAGATAGTCGTCTACATAGGCACAAACAACCAAACCATACTGTGTATGTCCGTTCATTGTCTGTGCATAGACATAATATTGTTCTTTCTGATCCTGAACTAACCAACCTTTATCTTGGAACATCTGGAAGTTCTCTGCTGCTTTTTCGTAGACGGCAGCATCGTGTTCGTCAGTTCCTACCGGGAAATCTATTTCCGGCTTGATGATATGGTATAAAGACTTTTCGTTTCCTTTTGCTTCTTCGCGTGCTTCTTCCGAATTCAACACATCATAAGGGCGTGAAGCGACTTCTTTTATTAAATCTTTTGGAGGACGGATACCTTTGAAAGGTTTAATCTTTGCCATAGTGTTGCGGATTTACTTATTTACTCTGAATTTTTCGTTTCCGTTCTGCAGGAAGTCAACAATCTGCTTTGCAGCTGCAATACCGGCATTGATATTCGCTTCGGCAGTCTGTGCCCCCATCTTTTTCGGTGTTCCGAAATAACGATCCGGATATTTAGCAGTCAGATCGGCATCGATAGCCGGTTTGATATCCGTGATATATTTAAAGTCAGGACGTTCTTCCATCATCTTAGCCAGGCCGGCTTCGTCGATCACTTCCTTACGGGCAGTGTTCACAACGATAGCGCCTTTAGGCATCGAGCTCATCAATTCGAAGTTGATAGAACCTTTTGTTTCAGCAGTAGCCGGAATATGAAGAGATACGATCTGGCAAGTCTTGAACAGGTCGGCGGTAGAAGCAACTGCCTTTACACCGTCTTTTTCGATAACGTCTGCGGGGCAGAAAGCATCGTAAGCATACACATCCATGCCAAATCCTTTGGCTATGCGGGCTACGTTACGTCCTACGTTACCATAGGCCAGAATACCGAGCTTCTTGCCCATCAGTTCAGTTCCCGATGTTCCGTTATAAAAGTTTCTGACAGCATACACCAACATACCGAAAACGAGTTCGGCCACAGCGTTGGAGTTCTGTCCCGGCGTGTTCATTACACATACATTATGAGCCGTAGCGGCAGCCAGGTCTACATTATCGTAACCGGCACCTGCGCGAACAACGATCTTGAGCTCCTTGGCAGCATCCAATACCGGAGCATCGATAATATCACTACGGATGATTACTGCATTAGCATCCTTAACGGCATCCAGCAACTGGCTTTTGTCCGTATACTTTTCCAGAAGAGCCAGTTCGTAACCTGCACCTTCCACTACTTCACGGATACCTTTCACTGCTATCGCAGCGAAAGGTTTATCTGTAGCAACTAATACTTTTGTCATGATCAATGCTGTTTTTCAAATTCTTTCATTGTAGCAACCAACGCTTCTACACTGCTCTTAGGCATTGCGTTATAAAGAGAAGCACGGAATCCGCCTACTGAACGGTGTCCCTTGATACCTACCATACCGGCAGCTGCTGCGAATTTGCTGAATTCTTCTTCCAGTTCTTTATATTCGTCGTTCATTACGAAGCATACATTCATGATAGAACGGTCTTCGACAGCGGCAGTACCTTTAAACAACTTATTACGGTCGATCTCATCGTACAGGATAGCTGCTTTTTCAAGGTTCATCTTTTCGATAGCTGCTATACCGCCCAGTTCCTTATACCATTTCAATGTTTGCAATGCGGCAAAAATAGGGAATACGGGAGGCGTATTGAACATGGAGTCTTTCTTGATATGCGTATTATAATTCAGCATAGTAGGAATAGCGCGGTCTACATGTCCCAAAGCATCCGTACGTACGATAGCTAATGTTACACCGGCAGGAGCCAGGTTCTTCTGGGCACCGGCATAGATAATGTCATATTTGGAGATGTCGATCGGACGAGAGAAGATGTCGGAAGACATATCTGAAACCAAACGAACTTTCATATCCGGATCATAACGCATTTCCGTTCCATAAATAGTATTATTGGATGTGAAGTGGAAATAGTCTGAGTCTTCAGCAACCTGATAGCCTTTCGGTATAAAAGTATAGTTAGCATCTTTTGAAGAAGCAACAACGTCTACTTCACCGAACAATTTAGCTTCCTTGATCGCATTAGAGGCCCATGTTCCTGTATCCAGATAAGAAGCTTTCTTATTCAGCAAGTTGAAAGGAACCATACAGAACTGCATGCTGGCGCCACCGCCCAGAAATACAACCTCGTAACCAGCCGGAACATCCAGTAATTCTTTAATCAATGCTCTGGCTTCGTCGTTTACTGCAACAAACTCTTTACCTCTATGAGATACTTCAAGAATTGACAACCCTGTACCTGCGAAATTCTCAACAGCTGCTGCTGCATTCTTAATCGTGTATTCGCTCAGAATAGAAGGTCCTGCAGAAAAATTGTGCTTCTTCATATCAATTTCTTTTTAATGTTATATATTATTTAAGTAACGTATTTTTTTAAACAGGCGGCTAATGTACACCTTTTTTCTAAATATACAATCAATTCGTAAGAATTATTAGCCCACCAAAGACAGTTTATCACTAAAACCGATCACCCCATAGCTTTTTCATATGCTCGACCAGTTTTTGTTCTGCCGGATTATTCTGCCCTTTCCAGAAACGCTGATTGAGTACTTCTTTAGGCAAATAGTCCTGTTTAACAAAGTTGTCTTTATAATCATGTGCATATTTATATTCCTTGCCATAATCCAACTCCTTCATCAATGCGGTCGGTGCATTGCGCAGATGAAGCGGGACAGGCAGGTTACCGGTACGTTCCACCAGTGCCAGGGCATCGTTTATAGCCATATAAGCCGAATTGCTTTTAGGACTGCTGGCCAGATAGACCGTTGTCTCCGCCAGAATGATCCTTCCTTCAGGCCAACCGATTTTCTTCAGGGCATCGAAACAGGCATTTGCCAGTAACAGGGCATTCGGGTTAGCCAACCCGATATCTTCCGCTGCCGAAATGACAAGCCGGCGGGCGATGAACTCGGGATCCTCCCCTCCTGCCACCATACGGGCCAACCAGTAAATCGCACCATCGGGGTCGCTTCCCCGAATTGATTTGATAAAAGCCGAGATAATATCGTAATGCATTTCCCCGCCTTTATCATAGGCAGCCGGATTCTCCTGTAAACGCTCTACGACTCTCTCATCCGTTATTTCTATCGTTTCTGTTTCCTCAGCCGAGACAACCAGTTCCAGAATATTCAGAAGCTTTCTCGCATCCCCGCCGGAATAGCGCAACATAGCGTCTGTTTCTGTCAACCGGATATCTTTATCCTTCAGTATAATATCCTCTTTGACTGCTTTATTCAATAAAGTAAGCAGATCGCTTTTATCCAACGATTTCAACACATACACCTGGCATCGGGATAATAACGGGCGGATCACTTCAAAAGAAGGGTTCTCGGTCGTTGCTCCAATCAATGTTACGACTCCTGTTTCTACTGCATTCAGTAAAGAGTCCTGCTGCGATTTGCTGAAACGATGTATTTCATCAATAAATAAAATCGGAGATACGGTATTGAAAAAGCGGTTACCTTTTGCTTTTTCAATCACTTCACGTACATCCTTTACTCCCGAACTAATCGCACTCAATGTGTAGAAAGGAGCTTCCAGCTTATTGGAAATGATTTGTGCGAGTGTCGTCTTCCCCACTCCCGGAGGTCCCCAAAGAATAAATGAGGGGATACGGCCTGCATCGATCATTTTCCTTAGCACAGCGCCTTGTCCGACAAGGTGTTTCTGTCCGATATAATCATCCAACGTCTTTGGACGTAATCTTTCTGCTAAAGGTTGACTCATCATGCAGACAAAAGTCGGATATTTTATTTACTTTTCAAAGCATAAACACCGTAAAAATATATAGGAATTCTAATGTTTGAGAGCAGTATTTTATAACAAAAAGAAAGGCACACCGAGAGCACACCTATAGAGAGAAGAAGAAAAGATGTCATTTTGTCAACACGCATTAGAGAACACAGAAAAAATCTACGCTATATTCCCTACGTTCCCTAATGCCATTTTTATGCAATTACTTGATGCCACTCAGGCTGGAAAGGTCACGTACAACCGTCATATCCATAATGTTACTGTATATTTCCGTTGTACGCACGCTTTTATGTCCGAGAAGCTTCTGTACAGTCGTTATATTCGCTCCATTATATAATAATAAGGTAGCATTCGTATGCCGGGCAGTGTGGAATGAGACTTTCTTATCTATATTGGCCATCTTGGCAAGGCGGCGGAGCTGCTTGTTGATATTTGAATTAGCCGAAGCGGGCACTTCAAACAGCTCCCACGGACTATTTCTATATCGTTCATAAATAGCCAGAGATTTTCCTTCAAATAAAAGGAAAAGAGGCAGACGAACATTCACATCCGTCTTGACGGAAGAATAGACCAGCCATATTTTATCATCTATACAATGGAAGTTATCCCTCGTGATGCTCACTATATCCGAAAAACGGAGTCCAGTATAACAGCTGAACAGGAACATGTCCAACGTGCGCCGAAGCGTACGACGTCCCTTCAGGTTAAGGCTTTCCAATTGCTCCAGTTCCTCGGGAGTAAGATGCGATCTTTTACTTTCCATATATTTGATCTTATATTTACGGAAAGGATACCGATGCAGATCGAATAAATCTTTATTGATCGCCAGATTGATATACCGCTTCAGATGTTTCATATGCTTGGCAATCGTATTCCGATGATACTTATTTACCAACAGGTAGTGTTCAAAATCGCAAAGAAAATTATAACTCAAGTCGTTAAAACTAACTTCAGCTTTGTACGAAGAAAGAACCTGCAATGTAGAAAAATGATTCTTCATTGTTGACGGTTTCAGATTACTCTGCTTGATCTCATTTTGCATAAACTGAGAAAAAGAAATCTGGCCAGTCTCTGGTTTCTCCTTCAGATCATTCAATGAAAATTCCTTGTTACTTTGGGCTATTTCAAGCTCCAGCTGCTCTAATTCTGCAACAAAATCAGACAAATACTGATTCAGAGACTCCATATTCGGATGATTCTTTACAGCTTTCCTCTTTGCGTCCCACTGATAAGGCTTAATATAAACCTTTGTTGAAAAATACTTCTTCTGCTTATTCAGATAGGCTTCCACCTGAATTAAAGCTTTCCCTTCTGAGTTTAACAGCTTCTTACGGTTAAACACCAAGTTGTAAATTACTTTTTCCATGATATATATTTTATTTTCTGAATGAAACACGAAGGAACGATAATAAGTTCTTTCTTTCGTATAAGACAAACTAAAAGTTTGTTATTACATATTTACCGGAGTTCAGAAAGGACAAAATCCTGCTTCTACCCCACCTTAAAAAACAATCGATCCAAGCTACTCATTTCGACTATGAGTCTACAAAGATAAAAGAGACTTACCAATCATAAAAAACAAAAAACAAGAAGTAACAACCTAAAAAGGAAACATAATATCACCCAAAACATAATTGGTTCAAAAAGTGAAACATAGAAGAGTTATTTTTTTTGTGATAGAAAGAAAAAAAATCAGGTTGTTGCGATAAACTGCAACAACCTGACAAATACATCATAATATATATACGTAAAGCAACTTTAATTCAAAAGGCTTCTTTTCATTAATAATCTTCCCCTTCCCAGCCGGTTTTACGGAAGCCTTTAACGGTAACCGTTTTTCCCGTACTTTGAGTCAGCATAAATTCAATTGCGTCTGCTTTTGTATTAGCTTGAGTTGTATACCCATCCACAACGACTTTACCGGTAATATTAAAAGTGACCGTCGAATTTACACCGTCAGTAGCATGAAGCAAGTTAGGAATACTATTTCCGTCAAATGCCTTAGAGGCTACATCACAATGTACTTTACCACGTACGCCCCAATCATTAGCCGCAGCTCCTAATTTGATCCACATTTTATCAGTTGCATCATCTGTTGTATTATACGTACTGCACGTTAAACCTTCTGCCAAAACCGCACCGTCTTCGCCGGTAACGTTTACAACCCACTCTCCACATAGTGGATAAATAGCCGTATATTCAATCTCATAGTCTCCATAAGTCTCGCACGAAGACAGCGTTGCTAATGCAAACAGGACAATTAATAATTTATATATCTGTTTCATACTTTAATTATTTATCTGATTAATATAGATATTTATTTATGCCACCATTGCTTTTCAGACAATGGAACTACACTCGGAGTGTTAGGATTGTAGTCTGACGAACTCTTGGGGTACAATAAACGGCGGGGATATTCTCCCGGTGCTAAAGCAGAACCGATGCACGGAGTCAATTCGCCCCAAACGTATCCTTCTTCATCCACATGTTTTGTACCTAAAACCGGAATTCCGGTGCGGTTGATATCAAACCATGCATCCCAGGCCTGACAGCGTGTGGAAGCAATCCATTTTTGAGTCAGTATGGAAGTTAACATGGAGTTCAGATCAGTGTTGTTAAAAGCATAAGGTGCTCCATCGGCAACAAAGTCAGCAGCAGAATACCCCCAACGTTCAAATGCTAAACTTACACCTTGGTCATAAGCCTCTTTTGCTTTTGCGGCATCATTTAAACGTGCATAAGCTTCAGCTTGCAAAAAAGCGACTTCTGCTGCCGACATGAAATAGACCGCATCTGTTGGAGACAATTTCGCTACTGAAACCATACGGGTAGTTAACTCCACAGAGTTAGGACGGTCGCCATATTTCAGAGCAGTCGTTTCACCCGAGCCATCTGTATTTAGAGAATAGAAATCATTTAAACGAGGATCGTTATATTTCTTCAGATAATCGCATACAGTTGCACATGCGCGAATATTCACAGTAGAATTCAGCTTACGGCGATCGTTCTCATACAACGGATTCGATTTATTTTCCAGATCCTGAAAACAATCCATTTTTGCATCTACACCCAATAAATCACCCTCATCCAACAATGCTTTGATAGCAGCTTTATTCGTATCGAAATCGCGCATCATCAATTTTAACTTCAAGCTTTTTGCAAATTGAATCCACTTATCGACATCACCTGCAAATACCAAATCCTGTTTCGTTACTGTCGGTAACCCACCGGCAGTAGCTTCCGCTTTCTTGGCTATTACTTCATCCAGCATTGCTAATAATCCCGGATAAACAACAGTCTTGCTATCATCATATTTAGGAGTCGTATTATCATTTCCGGCTATAGCTTCCGTAAAAGGAATAGAACCATAAGAATCAACGAGGATATGATACATAAATGCAGTCATTGTCTTACCCATCACCCAGTAGTTCCACTCTTCCGAAGCAGTAGAACCTTTGATTACCAAATCTAAATCAGGAAGAGCAATAGAGTAAGGAATAGACCACAAGCGGGAATCAGAAGCATTAGTTATAGTATAATTAACCAACGTATTATACTGGTTTGAAGTATGACCTTGTGTACATTGTTGAGACCACATACTGCCATACAATTCGTAAGTTCCCCCTACAATACTGGCCACCCCGGCAATACCGGAAGGAAGCAAAGTAGAAGAAGAGGCTTCCGTTGGATATTCAGGATTCTGGTTGATATCCAAATAATCAGAGCAAGAGGTTGTCGCCATCAAACAACTAACCAACCCTATATATAATAAACTGAATCTTTTCATATATCTTTACTTTTTAAGTTATTTAGTTAGAATGCAACTTTAACGCCACCACCAAAAGTTCGATTTGTAGGAGCCGCACCAAATTCACCGATTTCAGACAAAATATCATTACCATAATTAGTTCCTTCCGGATCCACATAATTGTTCTTTTTCGGAGTCCACATAAATAAGTTACGTCCTATCAAACTCAATTGAACAAGCGTAAACGGAGTTTGTTTCAACCAATCTTTCGGCAATGTATAAGAAAGTGTTATTTCTCTCAATTTCAGGTAATCTTTCGGTAATACCCAGTTTTTATACTGGTCATAATTAGAAGCATTATTATAATAACTGTTGACAGCACTTGAAGCTCCTCCCCAATGCACGATTGGAATATCATTTTCTACATATTGCCCGTTTACGACTTTCACGGAATTAGGAACAACAAAAGGTTCACGATTATTAAACACCGTATAAGTCGAGTTACCCGCAAATGTCAACAATTGAGCAGTATATGAATTAAATACACCACCATCACGCCAATCTAAAACAGCGCTCAACGTGATACCTTTCCAGGTAAAATGTGTATTGAATCCCATCAGGAAATTAGGAGCAGACGTTCCTACGACATCTTTCTTGCTGGCATCGATTGTCGGCATACCATTGTTATTCACAATCACCTTTCCATCTTCCGTTTTAGCTAAAGCCGGCACCTTGAAAACACCTAAAGGCTGACCTACTTCCGCTACGAAATCCACCTGATAAGAACTTGTCAGCTTATATTCTTTCACATCATCCCATAACTCCTTCACTTCACTCCAGTTTTTACTAAAAGTAAATCCCAGTCCCCATTCAAAGTCCTTTGTACGGATAGGAGTTCCGTTTACTGCCAGTTCAATACCTTGATTAGCAATCTTACCCACATTTCTTGTCATCGAAGTGTAACGGGATTCAGGAGCTAAACTAGCCGAAATAATCTGATCTTTCGTATTTTTATTATAATATGCCGCATCAATATCCAAACGGTTATCAAATAAATGAGTTGTCAAACCAAATTCCCATTCAGTGGTAATCTCCGGACGAAGGTCCTTGCTGGGCAAACGATTATATTCAGTCAAACCTAATGTATTGTTTATAGGCAAATACAAATCACCAAAACCTAAACTGATCTGGGTCGGAGTAAAATAACTGTTGGTTCGATAAATAGGAGCATCATTACCGGTTTGTCCCCATGCTGCACGCACTTTCAAAAAGTTCAGAATATCAGACTTCCAGTCTTCAAACAGATCGGTAAAAATCAAAGATGTATTTACGCCTCCGTAGAAGAAACTATTATTTCCCTGCGGCAAAGTAGAAGACCAGTCATTACGTATAGAAGCATTCACAAACCAAAAGTTCTTATATCCCACCTCAGCCTGTGCAAACAAACCGACGAGACGACGTTTTTCTGAAGAGGTTGTAGTCATTGGTTTATCAACACCATTAGCCAAATTAAACCATCCGGGTTGTTCCAAACCATACAAATAAGACTTCAAATATGAATTGGTCTGCTGATTCAAATTCCATCCTAACAAACCATTCACAGAAATATCGTCACCTATTTTGTAGTCTGCATTCAAAAAGGCCGTAGCATCGATTTGTTCCACTTTATCACGACGCTCTGTATAGGTACCAGGTTGTTCTTTCTTACCTCCCAGCTCACTCCAGGAACCCGAAGCAAATGAGATCTTTTCATTCCATCTTTTTTGAGTAGCATTCGTAAAATCACCACCTAAACGTCCTACGGCTTTCAAACCCGACATAATTTCAAAAGCCAGTTCGATCTTACCATAAGCACGGTCATCCTGATAGGTATTACGGTTATGATCCAATACCCAATAAGGGTTTTCAGCATATGCTGTATAAAAGTTATCCGTATTAAAATAGGGGTTCGTATAATCTTTCATACCACTTATATTTACGTCTACTGCATGCTGCAATATTTCCGTAAACATAGTAGCACCATCATCACCCTGCCCTGCTGCAGCTTGTGTGATATCTTTACGAACATAGTTCAAATTCAATTCGGCGGAGAAACGTTTATATTTCATATTACCTCTCAACGAAATCGTATTACGAGCGTATGAATCGGCATCACCGGGCAATACGCCATCTGACTTTACATTACCATAAGAAGCAACCAAACCGAGTTTATCATTACCCATACGTATCGAAACATTGTTGTTCGTTTCAAAACCAGTTTCATAAAAATTACGAAGGTTATCTTTCACATAAGAGAAAGGTTTGGACAATGGGGTCAACAACCCTTCAGAACCATCGGAGAAAGGTCCCCACATATGTTCACGTCCATCCAGAACCGGTCCCCATGAACCATTTTCCATTGGTCCGAAAGAGCCCCATCCCTGACCAAAACGATCCTGGGTTTGCGGTACGCGCAATACACTTGAGCCCATGAAAGAACCATCATAAGTTACAGATAGTTTTTCTGCACCGGCACGCTTTGTTGTGATCATGATAACACCATTAGCTGCACGGCTACCATAAAGAGCTGTTGCAGAAGCGCCTTTCAGGACTGTTACAGACTCAACATCTTCCGGATTGATATCATTCGCCTGATTACCAAAGTCTACCGAGTTTGAGAATGAATCCTCACCCTGGAAATCATTCATAACAGGTACGCCATCCACAACATAAAGAGGTTGATTCGCACTAAACGAACTGATACCGCGAACTATTACTTTTTGGGAAGAGCCGGTTCCACCACCATTCGTAATATTCAAACCGGCAACCTTACCTGTCAACCCTGCCATTACAGATCCGGACTTTGCAGCATTCAACTCCTCGCTTTTGATAGTAGAAGCAGCATACCCTAACGCTTTCTCCTGTTTCTTCATACCAATAGCAGTTACCACTACCTCATCCAGATTTTGAGTATCAGATATTAATCTAATATTAATAACTGGCTTAACAGCTACTTCCTGACTCTTCATCCCTACGTAAGAAACTACCAGAGTCTTTGCAGAACTACGTCTTTCATCAATATACTGTGTATCAACTATTTATACCACATTATGTAATAGTGGTTATAATGGAAATAAAGTATTGTTTCTAAGCTGGATATTGATATAAGATAATATTTAAAATGTTTATTATCAGGAATTTATATCCTACACCATAGAAAAGAGCAAAATTGGGTATCATTATATCTAATACTCAAATTCTACTCTTTTTTGATGGGTTTTAAGACTACTTCTTTAGGGGAAAATTCGTTATTTATCTTCAGTAAAACCTGTAATTAATTATCTAAATGCAGTCGTATAAATATTTTTCAACCAATACTCAAAAATAGGATCTTGTATTTCGGTAATATTTCCCGGCAAAATATCAATCAAGTCTTTTTCCAACGTCGCTTTTCTCAAATTCTTGATATTAGCAGATGTACCCAATTTATATTTAGTCAATACTTCTTTTGAAGAAAAATTGACAACACCATCTGCTACTGCTAATAAGAAGTTTATCTGTTTTGATGTTAAGCTGTCTATTATATTGGCAAACAGAAGACTTAACTGAGCTGTTAAACTCAAAAAGGCTTCATTTATTATATCTTCAGAACATTGCTTTTTTGTTCGGAGCCAAACCTGCTGGCTTAATTGTTGGACATAATAAGGATGATCTTTAACCCTGGCTGCTATTGTGTTACATAAATCTTCAGAGATACTTTTACCTGTATCAGTAAAACGTGCAGAAATAAATGGAGCCCAATCAGCTCTACTTATTTTGTGTAGAAACAAAATATCTCCGAATTTGTAAAAAGGCATGCTATAGTCATTAAAAATATCCAATAACATATGCCGCTTACTCCCATAGAGACAGTAGCAGACAGAAGAATGTTTTTGCCAATGAGCACGTAACTTACGTTGAAAAGCCAGAGGATCTTCGTATTCATTGATATTCTGGAATTCGTCAATACATACAATTATTTTTTTTCCGGTATCGTTGGCAATAGCTTGCGGTAAATCCAGTATTTCATCATAAGTCAATTTATTATCCTTGAAATTTATACCAAATGATAATTCATAGGTTTGACTAGTATCTGATAATGACACGATTGGTGCCATTCTTCCCAAATATTTTTTGACACCGGATACAAATTCTTCCCAGGCAGAAGTCGAAACTTTCATCAATGCATTAGCATAAGCTATATAAAACTCTTCTTCTGTCCGGCAATTAAAAATATCAACATGACAGATATAGTAATCTTTGCTTGAATCCAGTAATATTTGTGCCGTTTTATTGACTAAAGAAGTTTTACCCCATCGACGCGGAGATATGATAATAGTATTGATCAAACTATTGAAATTCTGTGTTAACAGCTTGACTTCCTGCTCTCTGTCAGTAAAATTCTCTTTGTCCGCTATACGGCCATATACAAAAGGAGTATCCATAACTATCTATGTTTTGATGAAAACAAAGATAGTTTAAACAAATGAAATCAACAAATTTCAAATCAATCGATTTGAAATTTGTTGATTTCATTTATAAAGTCTGATTCTTGTTGTAAACACACCATTCATAAATATCAAAATGTCAATTCAACCTGCTTGTAGAATGACTGTGCGAGGAATAAACCAGACTTATTATTTTTTATGCGATTGTCAGCCACTTTACAAATAACATTTAGCACTTTATCAACTCTATAAAACATAATTATAAAATCATTTTTGAAACATCATAAAACAACAAGTTGAATATATCCTGAAATATTAGTAAATATGATATTATATATATAAAGCTGTTTTGTGTTGATATAGAGAGTAAAAATGTTGTTCAACATGCTTTTGGGGTGCTGAATAGCTTCAAAAAAGATAACAATAAACACTTGTTAACTAAATCTCGGTTTAAATGGAACTTAATCTCGTTTAAAACAAAAAATAATTTCGTTTTAAACGAAGTTCGGTTTTCTTTAAATAAATCAGAATAGATGTATTTTTAGACAAATATGTTAATTAATGTATTCCGAAGTCTTCTGTAATGCTAAATTTAAACGCTATGCTTGTTATACAAAATCAATAATAAAAATCATTTTGCTTGCTATAATGCAATTACAGTTTTGTTTTGACACTTAGCTGTACAAGTATAATAAACCCCGATAATCAGAATCGACTATCGGGGTTCACCTTATCTGGTAGTAATATTTTTATTCCCAACCGGCATTTTGTTGACTTGCCAGTGACGGGTTTCTTAAGATGTCATTCAATGGAACAGGCCAGATAAAACGTTTATCTGTATATGGGATAAATCTTTTACTAGAGCTATACCATTCCGGCTTAATTTCACTGTTGACAACAAATACACCTTTACCTTTACAGTTGTTGTATTCTATCTTAGCAGGAATACCACCCGAAGGAGCTATATCATCGTTTGCTAAACGGTGAATGTCTTCCCAACGACGACCTTCGCCATGAAATTCAATACGACGTTCCCACAAGATCGCTTCTACAAGAGATTTTGTGTCAGCGAAATCCGAAGCTTTATAACTTTCTTGTGCCGGATTTGCTAATGATCTGTCGCGTACTTCATTCAACTTTTCGAGAGCTAATGTTTTATTATTAGCGCGTGCGGCTGCTTCTGCCTCGTTCAACAGAACTTCTGCATAGCGAAGGAGCGGAGCCCAAGCATCCTGAGAAGTAGGATCCTGGTATTTATCGCAATAATAATAATCGTCAGAAGCACGATACAACAGCAAATTGCGACGTTTGTCATCTTTTGTCCAATAGCTTGAATTATAGACAGTCGGAGATGAAGTTATGATTGCACGACCGCCATCGCGTCCCGACATCATCTGACCTAAAGAACCGTTTACATCCGGATTGTCTTCCGTACTGTTTTCTATCGAAAATATTGATTCTTTATTATCTGAACTTGAAGTAAACGGAGTTGCCGGATCTGCTTCCAACTGGAAACGTCCACCTTCCAGTTTCTTTGCCTCCTCAATTACCTTATCCCAACTTCTCATGTGCAAATAAACACGGGTCTTCAATGCTATTGCAGCACCTTTAGACGCACGGGATATTTTACTGGCTGTAATAAGATCGGGCAAAAGCTGCTCTGCATCATCCAAATCCTTTATGATCTGCGCATATGTTTCAGCCACAGTAGAACGACCGATTTTCAAACCTTCCTGAATAGACTCCGGAGTATTGAATGCTGTTGTATAAATCGGTAAACCATAATTATTATTACCATCGATATTGAGAGGAAGTGCATAATGAATCAACAAATTATGATATGTCAAAGCACGTAAAAACAAACATTCTCCTTTATATTGATTAGCCAGTGCTTCAGTGAGTATACCATTACTTCCGGCATATTCCTGACCAGCCATTACTGTGTTGTAACGGTTGATGGCCTCAAAAGAAGTCTCCCACATAGCAACATTATTCGCCGTAGACAGGTTATAAGTAGCTGAGTATGTATAATCATAGAACTGAGCAGTCAAGTTCATGTCTTCGCCTCTCATTTCACCTTGTTGTATACTTGCAGCTCCGAAAGGATAACCACGTTGCCAACCATTAGTGGAATTGATATACATACCGCATTGAGCTGCATCATAGGCTCCGATCATTGATAACTCACATCGTTCGGGAGTACCGTAAGCGGTCAGATCCGAGAACTTATCGACCGGCGACAGATCCACTACATCACTTTCGCAAGCAGTGAATAAGGGTAGCGAAATTAAGGCTGCGCCTAATGCTACAACTGATATATTTTTATATAGTTTTTTATTTAGCATAATTGTAATTTTCTACTGATTTATATTCTTAAACTTAGAATGTGATATTTGCACCAAAAGTGAATGAACGCTGTTGAGGCATACCGTTCCAGTCTACGCCCAGACGAGTATTTGTTTCCGGATCCAAACCTGAATATCCGGTGATAGTAAACAGGTTCTGAGCCTGTGCATATAAGCGGATCTTTGTGATGTTCAATGCCGACAGTACTGATTTCGGCAAAGTATAACCTAAAGCCAGGTTAGATAATTTCAGGTAATTTCCTTTCTCTACGAAATGAGAGTCTGTAAAACCGTCATTAAATAAGGCGGCAGCGTCACCATAACCAATTCTTGGAGTCATACCATCACCCGTTTGTGTAGGAGATACCCATCTACCTAAAATTTCCTTACCATTATTAGCAAATTCCATATTCATCAAAGCACTCTGACGGGAGGCGTTCATGATTTTATTACCTCCTGAGAAGCGAAGGAATATGTTTAAATCGAAATCTTTATAGGTAATCGTATTGTTCCATCCTCCGAACCAGGTTGGCATGGATGAACCTAAGATTTTACGGTCGCTAGAACCCAGAGAAGATTCTTTCGATACGTCTTCAGGATTGGAAGGGTCATATTCAACATAATCATATGAGCCGAATGTATCGAACTGAACCAGGCTACCATCAGCTTTTCTCCAGATAGGGTTACCATTTTCCATATTGACTCCGTAATAGTCGTACCCGTAGAGTGAACGATAAGATTCTCCTTCACGAATAATTGTGTAATTATCAATAATATCAGTACCGGAATATAGCGATTTGACAGTGTTTTTAACTGTAGAGAAGTTGAAATCCGAGCGCCAGTTCCAATCTTTAGTAGCAATAATCGTACCACCAACAGTTAACTCAAAACCTGAGTTCTTGATTTTACCGATATTGTCGTAATAAGAATTATAAGGAACACCCATTGTAGGAGCTGTCGGAACTTCCAAAACAAGGTCTTTTGAGTTCTTTTGCCAGTAAGCCAGCTCAAATGTCAGGCGATTATTGAACATGGAACCATCCAGACCGATGTCGAATGTTTCTGTTGTTTCCCACTTCAGGTTATTGTTACCCATGCGGTTCCAGGCAACACCTGATTGCGATCCGTATAATTTTGCACCATAAGTTCCCAAATATGGAAAGTTATTTCCCAAATCAGAGTTACCTAACGTTGCGTAGCTGGCACGAACACGTAAGTCGTTAAACCATTCATTAACCTGAGAATCTTTCCAGAAATTTTCACGAGACAGACGCCAAGCAATAGAAGCTCCCCAGAATGTACCCCAACGAGTATCTTCCGGCAAACTGGACAATCCATCGTAACGAATAGATGCACCTGCATAATACTTGCTGTCGTAGTTATAGTTCGCACGGAACATATAAGATGCCAGACCATTGAATGTCTTATAACCACCTACATCCTTTATACCGAATGTATTAGAAATGATATGATCCGTAAAGAATCTGTCTGATAACTGCTGAACGGATGCATCCGTATATTCATACTGGCTGTGAGTGTATTCCTGAACGGCAGTTGCGCTCAAGTTGTGAACATCATTGAATGAATGATTGAAATTCAAAATATTTTGCCAGTTCCAGTTTTCGTAAGTTGTATTTACTTCTTCAATTAATCCCTTACGTCCATAACCATCGCCCGATTCTGAATCCCAGTACATAAAGTCTTTCACATTTGAGATATCCAAGCCTCCTTGTGTTTTTAGTGTAAGTCCGTCTATGATCGTGATTTCAGCCCAACCACCACCGATGGTACGTGTATTGCTCGAACGGTTTACATTGTTATCCAACGCCCAAACAATATTTTGTATACCGTTATCTATGTAAGAAAGGTTATTACCACGGCCTAATGATTTACGGCTTTCTTTATCGATATTATAACCAGTGACATCAGTCGGATCGTATACGTCTACGTTAGGGAGCATACGTACACCGGCAAAACCGACACCTCCCAATGAATTTTCGGAATTCGATATACCATTCAGTTTGGTACGGCTCATCTGACCATTCAAACCAACGCGTAACCATTTTGTTGCCTGCTGGGTTAAGTCAGCTTTCAATGTCAGACGATTCATATCATTGGAGCGAACAATACCTTCTTGTTCTGTGAAACCAAAAGATACATAATACTGACTTTTGTCTGTACCTCCACTAGCTGCTACATTATGACTATGTTGAAAACCAGTCTGGAAAATATAATCGTTCCATTTGGTATCCGGGCCTGCGGCATCATAAACAGCTTGTCCTTTTTCACCCCAGTTCTCAAATTTTTCATTCGCTATCGTAACGAAATCTTTAGCACCTAACAGATCATGCAATTTGCTCGCATTGGCTGCACTTACATAACCATCGTAAGTAACTTTTGCACGGCCTTTGGTTCCTTTTTTAGTCGTAACCAAAACAACACCGTTAGCAGCACGTGAACCATAAATAGCCGTAGCAGCACCGTCTTTCAAGATTTCAACCGATTCAATATCGTTCGGGTTAATATCCGACATTGCATTGAATGAAGCGTACAACTGGCCCAAGCCTGTTTTCCCGTCTCCATTATCACCGGTAGCGATCGGCATACCGTCTACAATGAACAAAGGTTGTGAACTGGAGCTGATGGTACTCATACCACGAACCTTAAATTGAGGGCCCGAACCCAATACACCACTCGGGGTACTAACCTGTACACCTGCAGCACGACCTGCCAGCTGGGTATCAAATGAGGGCGCAGCCAGATTACTTAATTCTTCTCCGCCAACTTTGGCAATAGAGCTCGTAACGTCTCTCTTGCGTTGAGTTCCATATCCTACAACGACAATCTCATCAAGATTCTGAGTGTCTGATTTTAACTTGATATGAACGATCGGAGAAACGGAAACCTCTTGAGTTTCCATGCCTACATAAGAAACGGTCAGAGTCTTTGCAGAACTTGGTCATAAAGACAGCTACCGTAATAGATTCAAAGATCTCAGGAAATGAAAATTTGATAAAATACCTATTCTGGTAGCATTTGTATCTATTTCATACATAATTTGTAGCGTGAATAGATACGACAAAATTGATGGCATTTTTTTCTGTTTCAATTTTGTTTGCCGGATATCTTGTGTTCATTTTTATACTCCTTTTGAAATTCATTAAGAGCTTATTTTATTACTCAAAAAGCCCCAAAATAGCAGAGACTTTTCTACCCTCGTGAAACCCGATGTTTTTCAGAGCCGGAATTGCTGTATGTAAAGTGTGAATAAGGCGGGGTTAAAAATAGGAAATTTTAATCCCTTTGTTAGGAAGATTTTAATCTATTCTAATACTTCAATAGTCCAAAACAACCGATTTTTGGGGCTATTCTGTTAATTAACAGTTTGTTTTTTGTAAAAACCTGTTAGTTATTTGTTGTTATAATAAATTTATTATTACATTTGCGGTCTCTCTGGTGTGTTTTATAATAGGTTTTGGCAAAGTATTCACAATATAGTGCAAATTAGTTATTTATAAGTTAAATAAAAAAGTGTGTCTATGAAAAAGTTGACTTATCTTTTATTCTGCCTAGTACTAGGCATTGGGGTGGCGACTGCTCAGACGACGAAGATAACAGGTTCTGTTATTTCGGCGGATGATAATGAGCCAATTATTGGTGCATCGATTGTTGTAAAAGGTACAATGGTCGGTACAGTGACTGATTTTAATGGTGCGTTCTCATTGGATGTACCAAGTTCTGCAAAGACTCTGGTCATTTCTTATGTAGGGATGAAAAGCCAGGAAGTTGGAGTATCCTCTAGGGTAAATGTGAAATTATTGTCTGATACTCAGGACTTAGATGAGATAGTTGTAACCGCTATGGGTATCAAACGTGAACGTAAAGCATTAGGGTATGCAGCCCAAGACTTGAAGTCGGATGAATTGAACAAAAGTGGTACGACTTCTTTAGCGAACGCTATCCAGGGTAAGCTGACCGGTGTGGATATCCGTCAGTCTTCCGGTGCTCCGGGTGCTTCCGCACAAATCACGATTCGTGGTGCCCGTTCTTTCGATGGTAACAATCAGCCGTTGTATGTGATCGATGGTATGCCAATCAATACGGCGGCAGACTTCGATACGGGTTCCTCCGTCTCTGGTAGCAACTATGCGGATCGTAGTATTGATATCAATCCGGAGGATATTGAGACAATCAATGTATTGAAAGGGCAGGCTGCTTCTGCCTTGTATGGTATTCGTGCGTCTAACGGTGTGATCGTGATCACCACGAAACGTGGATCAAACCAGATGAAAGGTCGTCCTCAAGTAACTGTTTCTACCAACTTGAGTGCACAGCGTGTATCTCGCAAGTTCGAACGCCAGGATGTCTATGCGCAAGGCGATGGTGTTGGGAGTTATAGCCCTACCTCATCCATGAGTTGGGGTCCGAAAATCAACGACTTGGCTAATGATGCTAAATATGGCGGTAACACCGACAACGCTTATACGCAAGCAGATGGTTTGCACCAAGGTATGTATTACAACCCGAAACGTGCAGCAGCCGGATTGGATGGTTGGACTACACCGCAGATATACGATAACGTAGGTGATTTCTTGGGAACCGGTTTCACCGAGAATACGAACTTCAATATCTCACAAGCGTTAAACGGCTTAAACTACTCCGTTGGTATCAACAACTCTCACCAAAAGGGTATTATCCCTTCTACCGGCATGGATCGTTGGGGAGTCCGCGGTTTGGTTGACTGGAAGATCAATAATGAATGGAAGTCTGGTTTCTCAGCTAATTATTCTTCAAGCAAGATTACAAGTGCTCCGGGTGCAAACTCTGGTATTATGAACGTGGTTTATTCCGCACCTTCTGAATATGATTTAAAAGGCATTCCTTTCAACGCTCCAGGTGATCCGACTAAACAGATATTGTTCCGCTCGACAAACTTTAACAACCCCTATTGGTGGGCCGAGAACGATGAATATCGCCAGCACACCAACCGTGCTTTCGGTAATGCTTACGTAGAATACGAGCCAGAGTTGGGCTGGGACGATAATATGTCATTACGCTTCCGTGAGCAAGCCGGTTTGGATATCTGGACTTCAGACTATCGCGACATCGCCGAGATCGGTTCTGCAGCCAACACGAAAGGACAGGTCGATAACTATGGTTCGCAGCACAACGTATTCAACAACTTGTTTACGGCTAACTTCGACGCTAAATTTGGTGATGAAGACGAATGGGGTGTGAATGTCGTATTAGGCAACGAGGTAAATCACGAAAATATCCGTGTATGGAGTTACACCGGTCAGAATTTAAATTTCTACGGTCTGCCCACGATCTCTAATACGACTTCGCTTTCCGGATATGAGTACGGACGCCAGGAGCGCACGGTAGGTTTCTTCGGTAGTGCCTCTGTTTCTTGGAGAGACCAATTATATCTGACTGTTACTGGCCGTAACGACTATGTATCTACTATGCCGCGCGGTAGCCGTAGCTTCTTCTATCCGTCTGTGTCATTGGGTTGGGAGTTCACGAAGCTTCCTTTCTTGGAAAACAACAGTATACTAAATTACGGTAAGCTACGCGGATCGTTCGCACAAGTAGGTCAAGCCGGACAATATTATAAGACTTATTACACGCAGCCGGGATACGGCGGTGGTTTCTACCAATATGTACCGATTGCTTATCCGTTGCCTAGCGGTGTGTCTGCTTATGCACCATCGTCTAAGTTCTACGACGCGAACTTGAAGCCACAGAACACAGCTAACTGGGAGATCGGTACCGACTTACAGTTCTTCGGTGGCCGTATCAAAGCGGAGTACACCTATAGCTTGCAAAACGTAACAGATCAGATTTTCGCCGTTCCGGTTGATGCGACTACAGGTTATAGCGAAATGTTGACCAATGCAGGTAAAATGCAAACCAAATCGCATGAGTTGTCCTTAAATTTCGCGATCTTGCAAGCTAAGGATTATGACTTGAATCTGGCTATCAACTTCACTCGCATCAACAACAAGGTTATCGAATTAGCTCCGGGCGTTGAGTCTATCATGTTGGGTGGTTTTGTTGAACCACAGATACGTGCGCAGGCAGGTTGTAACTATCCAAATATCTATGGTAACGCCTTCAAGCGTGACGAGGCCGGCAACCTAGTATTACTGAACGGTCTGCCTCAGGCAAGTGGTGCTATGCAAGACCTAGGAAACTGCTCTCCTGACTTCACGACCGGTTTCACTTTGGGAGGACGCTACAAACGAGTATCTATCTCAACAACATGGAGCTGGCAGCAAGGAGGTAAAATGTATCACGGAACAAACATGACAATGAACTATTTCGGTGCAACGAAGGAATCTTTGCCCTACCATGAAGGAAACATGGTGGCCGAGGGTATTGATGAGGCTACCGGCGAGAAGAATACGGTAGAGGTAAGCAAGCAAGACTATTGGATGTCTTATCATGATGTCACCGAGTCTGGCATTTATAACACTTCGTTCTTAAAATTGCGTGACTTGACTTTGACATATCAGCTACCGAAGTTCTGCGGTGTAGATTTATCTGTTTACGGTTTCGCTCGTAATATTTTGTTATGGGCCGAACTGCCTAACTTTGACCCGGAATCTTCACAGGGTAACAACAACATGAGCGGTTACTTCGAGCGATTCTCTGTACCTAATACTTCCAGCTTTGGTGGTGGATTGACAGCTACATTCTAAATATTAAAAATTTAATCAGTAATAAAGAGTTATGAAGAAAAAAAACATATATATCGCACTTGCAGTGACGATGATGGGATTTAGCGCTTGTTCTGAGGATACGTTTGATGATATCAACAAAGACACCTATCATCCAGCTCCAGAGGTGGTACCAGCCTACTTACAATTGAGCGAGGCTATCATGAGTACCGGCTTTAGCACGGTATCCGGAGATTTGGCATTTTATCTATCCTCATTGAACGAGCAAAATATCGGAGTAGGAAATAACCAGCTAATGAAAGCGGAGTTACGTAATTCCAACGAGTGGGCAAGTTCCGCTACTTTTAATAATGTATGGTCTAGTACGTATGGCAACCTGCTGAATATCCAACAGATGATCGACAAGGTTGAAAATAACGTGACAGGTAACGAAGGACACTATGACGTGCTAGGGATTGCACAGGTATTGAAAGTAATGGAATTCGGTATCTTGACCGATATATTCGGTGATATTCCTTACAGTGAGGCTTTGAAAGGACAGGAATGTCTGCAACCGAAAATGGATTCACAAAAGGATATATACGCAGACTTATTGACTACATTGGACAAGGCTATCGGTAATTTAGAAACTGCCATGAACGACAAACTGAACAATGTGAAAGACCTAGACTTGGCGTTCAACGGTGACATGAAACAATGGTTGGCAACAGCATATGGCTTGAAAGCACGTTACCTGATTCATCAGACTGCGGTAGACAAGAACGTATTAGCTTCTGCAGCAACTGCTGCTCAAAAAGCGATCAGCCTTGGATTTTCAGGCATGAAAATCAAGGAGTTCAATGGAGTAACTGCCGACAACCCCTGGAGCGCCTTCATTTGGAGTCGAAGCTATATAGCTTCTTCTGCCAATGTAGCGAAGATGATGAAAGCTACTAACGATCCTCGTTTGGATGCTTATACTGCCTATGGTGAGGCAACATTGGTTGAGCCGGGTGATGCAGAAGCGACTAAAATCATGGATGGTAGCCTAGGTTTTCCGGCTTGGTATGATTTGGGCTCACAGCCTATCCACCTATTAAGCCAGGCTGAAGTTTACTTTATTCTCGCTGAAACGCAATTGCGTCAAGGACAGGATGCTACAGATGCTTTCCAAGCTGCCGTTACTTCCGCTGTGACAGATATCTTGACAATCATGGGTGAAGACGCTAGCGGTGCGGCCGATTTCGCAGCATCTTTAGGTAAACCGACTTTAAAACTTCTCTTTGAGCAGAAATATCTGGCTCAATGCGTGGATGAGCAGATAGAGACATATAATGACATCCGCCGTTGCGAAGCAATGGGTGAGCACCATATTACTTTTACCAATCCGTATAATACGCAAGGCGGTATGAATCGTGTACCTAAACGTTTGCCATATGGAAATGACAGTGTGTTGAACAACCCGAAAGTCGCAGAGGCGTATGGTGATGGTTTCTATATCTATGATCAACCAGTTTGGTGGGCTGGCGGTAGCCGTTAACAGGATAAGCCCGTATCCTACTCCCGGATAAACACGTATCCGGAGGTCGGATACGCTAACATCCGATACCCGGATAAACTCACATCCGGGTATCGGATTTTTTATTTAGCAAACTTCACATCTATACCTTTATCTTCTTTTGCCTTCAGGCCTAATACCCGACCTCCTACTTTCACCTTTCCGGTAATAAACTCAGGAATATTATATGACATCATAAAACGGTCGTAAAACTCCGTATCTTTCTGAGGCAATAAGAATGGTTTACAGGCTTTGCCGTCTTCACCGATATAAGCGATATAAGGACGGGTATATAATCCGTCTATCCGGCGACTACTGAATATCACCCAACGGCTGTTACTGCTCCATGAGTGATAACTTTCCACATCATCACTATTCAAAATATCCAAAGGAACACTTTCTCCTGTCGAAAGATCAGCCATATACAGATCTGCATCTTTATGCCAGATTGAGAAATTTCCATATCCGGAGACTGTGTACATTAAATGCTTTCCATCAGGAGATACACGAGGGAAAGAAACACTCTGCCCTGCAGTATTTGCATTATATAATGTATCGACTACAGATCCAAAGCTCCGGGTATCCGGATCGAAAGCGATAGAACATAAACTATACTTGATCGCGGAGAACTCTTTCGGGATAGGACGCTCACCAGCCGTACAGAAATAGAGAGTCTTTCCATCCGGAGAGAATGTAGGGAATGTTTCAAAAGCTTCTTTCGAAAACAGTTTTCCGGTAGTAACTATCTCATGCTTCTCCACGTCGTACACAACAACATCCGAAGCTTCATCAAACACCTCGATCCGGTTCCTGTCATTCATATGGAATCCTTGCTTCGTATTATTTACTGAAAATGCGACATATTTTCCGGAAGGATGCCAGGAAGGATATACCAGAGACGAAATCGTCTGCTCCGTTTTAGTATTCAGCTTTTCCATCTTATCACCGTCGATCAGGATCGTTCCGGGATATGTTTCGCGCATATGGAAAAGCATCTTATCCGGATTCTGCATACAGAAAGAATGACAGTTCACACAATTTCTGCCACTCATTTTATTTTCAATAATAGCCGTTTCCGTATAGTTTTCCAGATTACGTTGGTAAAGTCCCATCTTATTCCATAAGGTATATCCGGGGGCTATCAACCGATAAGCTATATAAGGGTCAACCGGTTCTGTTGCCACATATAATTTGAATGGAGCATATTCTACCCATTGGCCTTTATCTTTTGCTTGTACGGTTACATCCACTGTATTACCGCTTGCCGCCTGTAACAATTTCTTCCATTTAGAAGCCGGAATTACGAATTGACCGCCTTTGGCTTTCACTTCTATTTTCTGATCAGCTGAAGATAAAACAGCACGGGCATCTTCATACGGGGTCGTCAATGAAAAGTTCAGCGGAGCAATATTTGCCGGGACAGTCACATCCGTATAATCCGGATTAATTACAGGCTTTTCACTTAGTTTATTGTTAATCTGAACTGAATCCGAACAGGACATAAACAGAGCCAGCAACACCATATATTTATAATTTCTATTCATATTTCATCCGATCATTTAAACATAAAATAAAACCAGTAAGTATCTCCGTAAGCTCTCCTCATCAAGCCGGGCAAGGCATTTGTATTGTTTCTATTTGCCAAAACCTGTTTTTTATATTCAGCAAACCGTTGCATGACAGAAGGAGATATATCGAAACGCTTCCAGTAGTCCGGTTCGGTCTCCGACAAGGTGATTACTGCCTCTTGAAACGATTTGGGCAATGTGGGTAAAACATCCGTACCATAATAATGCTCCACCATACTCTTAAAGCCTGCCATATCCTTTGACATCAAGAAAAAGAGTCCCAAATATTCAATTGCATTCTTATTTGAGGGGTTCGTTTCAGCAATTACCCGCAGATCCTTTTCCATATTGTTCAGTTCCGACAAATAATTATCCTTTGACAGACATTTACGCATTGTTCCCAGAATCGGATCTTTTTCAACCTCGGCATCATTATATAAAAACTTACGTTGCCCGTTAGCCCAGGAACTATAGCAACTCGTCTTTTCCAACACATTAATGTATTTTTCTGCTACCGGATATTCTCCATAAATAAGATTAGTTTGCACCAGTCTTTTCAATATGCGGGGGTTGCCCTCTCCTACAGAAGTGGCAAATGCCTCGAAAGCCATCTCCTGCGCCAATGCAGAATTACCCATCACAAAAGTAATTTCACTCAGCAGAATGGAAATCTGTTCTGTTTGATTCCAGGAAACCATCAGTCCCTGTACTCCTCTCTGATCAAAGCTGAATGCACGGTCAGCCAACTCCCCCTTATGTGCCAAAGCCAGATTCAAATAACACATGTTCAGATAATTAGTAAGCTTCCCCTTACTTTCTTCAATGATTTTATCCCATTGTTCCGTCCTTGCATAGTAGTCCAGTTCTTTTACTTTGATTGATTTTTTATCGCCATATTGAGGAACTCCCCACCAACATAAAAGAAACAGCATTACAACTTGCGCTATTCCACCAACAATCAGAAGTTTCTTGCCAACCGGCTTCAGCCTGCGTTTCAGTCCAAACGAAATAACCAGAATAACAGGAAGCGATATCCACGAATAATAGATAACGGGCTTCGGATGCAAAGCGGTATGGTAATAAGCATCAGGCAGAAAAGCAAAACGATACTCGCCTAAAGCAGCTAAATAGACACTGCATACACCACACAAAACAGCCAAAGCACAGGATAACAAGCTCCAATACCATCTCGGAGTTTTATTAAACAACTCATAAACGACAACTAATATGGAAAATAAAAAGGCCGCTGCTCCTATTAATCCAAAAAGGATAGGCGTTAACAATATCTCTGCTCCTATCCTCCATTTGTCATTCGACATACGTACACATAAATACAATGCTAAAAGCATTATATCCAGCGCCACCGTTCCGAAAACAAGATAATTAAAATCAAAATGGATAAACATGATCAGAGCGACCGGAATAAGATAAAGCAGAAACATATTCGTATCCGGTACGATCCGTCGTACAATTCCCCTTATTTCAAGCCCGGCAATAACTAATAACCCTGCTGTAATGGCTGCTCCTGCATATGGCAGGATAAAAAACTGAACCAAAAACTCAGACAGAGCTAACGCAAATCCACCGGGAATGATCAGTTTCTCTGAAATATATTCCCAGGTAAACTGAAACAACTGGATCTGCTCGATAAAGTAAAAATGATATTTACTATACTCCTGCAGAAAGACGAACAAAGCAGCAAATATGACCAGCCAAAAAGCTGCGACTTTCAATTTCATGGCATTGTGGTTTTAAGCATGTTTTACCAATTCAAAACGTCTATCCACACACTGCGGAAGCTCATGCGGATAGTGGGTGACATAGATCAACGTTTTACCCGGCCGTGAACAGAACTGTTCTATTATCCGCGCAGCTCTCTTCTTATTACTGATATCAAGCCCGTGTAAAGGTTCATCCAATATGATCAGATCAGGATCTTTTACAAAAGCACGAGCCAACAACGCCAATCGCTGTTCACCCGATGACAATGTGAGGAAAGAACGGTCTTTTAATGTCTCGATCCCAAACACACGCATCCAGTCCAATGCTATCGCCTGTTGTTCGGCAGTACATTTACGATATAATCCGATCGAGTCAAAGAAACCTGAACCTACAATGTTCAATGTCGGAACATTCTCCATATAGAACAAATGCATCTCCGGAGAAACATAGCCTATCCGTTTCTTTATATCCCAGATACTCTCCCCTGATCCCCGTTTCCGGTCAAACAAATATAATGTATTTGCATAAGATTGAGGATTATCGGCATAAATTAAACTTAATAAAGTTGATTTTCCCGCCCCATTCGGCCCAAACAAAGCCCATTTCTCTCCATTCTTCACTTCCCAGTCGAGCTCTTTCAGAATAGTCCGCTTTCCATATTTTATAGAAACATGCTCCATCCGGAACGTAACGTCATGGGTTGAGGATACCTTTTCCGATGCAGGTAACGGGATATCGGATGAGTGATCCGGGAAAAGCCGGGTAAGCAAACCTGTATGTGCAATAAAGTCCGCACGCGTTTCCGGAGGAAAACAGATCCGGTCATGTACAGGTAAAACATGCGTAATCATTTCCGGTATATCATCCGGATTAGACAGGAGTAAAATGACCTGTACATTTTCCAGTTTCGTCATTTGCTGCAACAAATCTATCAGGACATCTCTTGAAGAGGCATCCAGACCGATAAACGGATTATCCAGTATCAATATCCGCGGCCGGGTCAACAACGAACGTACGATCAGAAACTTACGAAGTTCACCGCTGGATAAAAATATCAACCGTTTAGGAAGTAAATCTTCTATTCCGAAAAAAGAAAGTATCTGGCTCAGGTTCTCCGTTCCGGCATACTCTTTCAGTATTTCTTCAATGGTCGGAACCTCATCCGTTTCCGTTGAATGCCAACGTTGCTGATAATATGTATTCCGGCAATCCGCCAACGAATAAATATCTTTAAACGCGATACTTTTCACCAGGTTACTGACTTTATCATCATACCCGAAAGTTATTTCACCTTCTTTCAATGCAAACTTACGTTGCATCATATCAGCAATCAAGGTTTTCCCTGAACCGTTAGGGCCGACTACAGCCCATTGTTCCCCTTCTTTGACCGACCAGTTAAACGGTTCTGCAAAACGAAGCTCCGGCAAGCGGGTAACGACGTTACACAAATCAACTATTATATTATTCCCTTTCATCTTCTTTTATTTGTACGCCCAAAGGTAAACAGTTTCTTTATAAAACTTAAACATATCCACTAGAAAGAAGAAGGGATCACTCATCCCGAGCAATCCCTTATTATATATACAGGCGTGGTATGTCTATAAAATTCTTACAAATTAGTTATTATAATGCCTGTAATTTCCCTACTCAACTTAATAATTTTCAACCAATATATATTATTGTATTATATCCTGCTTACATTTAATTCAGTTAGAACAGACTACCAGCCCCATGAGACAAAAATAATAAAATAAAACAAAATAACAATAAAAACAATTGATTTTTACACAAATAACATCATTTTACTATCAATCAAAAAGCATTATTGAATTTATCCGGATTTTATCTCTAGTTTAAAACAGAATATCTATCTTTGGATCTTTAATTATTTTATCTTAAAATCCAATAACATGAAACGATTATTTTATTTCTCAATTCTTTTGCTGGGCATTATTAGTACCCTGAGTGTTTCTGCAGCCGACAAGAACAAATGGCAACCGCTTTTCGGCACAAACTTATCCGATGCCAGCTACAACCCGGAAATCTGGAGCATGACGGATGGTGTACTTGCCGCTGTGCAGGACGAGTCGATATGGACTAAAACCGAATATGAAAACTTTGAACTGGATCTGGATTTCAAAACAGACGTAGGCACAAACAGTGGCGTTGTTATTTATTGTACCGATACAAAAGACTGGATTCCTAACTCGGTGGAAATCCAGATAGCAGACGACCATTGTGAAAAGTGGGGAAACGGCAAACCTTTTGAAAAATGCGGTGCTATCTATGGTCACCTGGGTGCCAAACAGGATAAAGTGGTAAAGAAACCCGGAGAATGGAACCATATGCGTATCAGATGTGCCGGACAACATATCACAGTTATTCTCAATGGTAAAAAAGTGACTGAAATGGATATGAGTAAATGGACTTCGGGCACAGTAAACCCGGATGGCAGCGAAATCCCCAGCTGGTTACCCAAACCTTTTGCTGAATTACCGACTAAAGGTTATATCGGACTACAGGGAAAGCATGGCGATTCACTGATCTGGTTCCGCAATGTAAAAGTAAGAAGCTTATAATAAAAAGAAAGAGGAAAGCCTTCAGGACTTTCCTCTTTTTATATTTAAGAAACTTTTGTGCCTCTACCTAAATGAATTTCTGAAGCTTGCGTGATAATAACTTCTTTCACTCCCGCATCGATAGCCTGGAACGAATTTTCGAGTTTCGGAATCATTCCGCCTTGTATAATACCTTGCTCCACCAATTGTTTGAAAGCAATACGATCTATCTCCGGTATAACGCTTTCATCGTCGTTTTCGTCTCTCAATACCCCTTTCTTCTCAAAACAAAAGACCAGTGTCACATCGAAATGCTTAGCCAATGCTTTAGCCGCCTCTCCAGCAATCGTATCTGCATTGGTATTCAACATATGCCCCTGTTTATCATGCGTAAGCGGAGCCAATACCGGAACAATACCCTGATGGATAAGGGATGCGAGTAAATCGGCATTCACCTCTTTTACATCTCCGACAAAACCATAATCCACTTCCGCTACCGGTCGTTTATCGGAACGCATCAGGTTCATATCGGCGCCTGTCAATCCTAAAGCGTTCACATTTAAAGCCTGTAAACCAGCTACAATATTTTTATTAACCAGGCCGCCATACACCATAGTGACCACTTTCAGTGTTTCAGCATCTGTCACCCTGCGTCCGTTAACCATTTTACTTTCGATACCCAACTGGCTTGCCAATTTAGTTGCCGAACGTCCGCCACCGTGTACCAGCGCTTTAAATCCTTCTATCTGAGAGAAATCACGAAGCAAACTTTGCAAAGTTTCTTCTTCTTCCACGATCTTTCCACCGACTTTAATCAGCGTAAGCTTTTCTTTCTTCATATTTGATAAAATATTTTTGCGCCAAAGGTACTAAAAAAGAAAAGATTTACATACTTTTGCATCATCCAACGCGGTAGTAGCTCAGTTGGTAGAGCATTAGCTTCCCAAGCTAAGGGTCGTGGGTTCGAGTCCCATTTACCGCTCCTGAAAATCAGACAGTTATCTTTAAGATGATTGCCTGATTTTTTTTTTTTACTATGGTTTTAACAGGGTTTTAAGCATGTCATGTAAACCAAGATGTAAACCAGAAATTACATCATGAATGCCTCAATTTCAGTAGTTTGCTACACATCTAAAACATTATCTAATGGTGAAAATCCATTGATGTTGCAAATAAACAAAGACGGAAAGCGGAAATACAAGAGCTTGGGTCTATCAGTCAACCCCAAGTATTGGGATTTCTCAAAAAACAAACTTAAACCTGCTTGTCCCAATTATGAACATATACAGAAGATCATATTAGAGAAGCAAACAGAAGTTCAGAAACAAATCATTGAACTAAATTCTGAACAGAAAGATTATACACCTGAGACACTTCTTAATAAACAATCCTTTAAAGTCCAGACCGTAAAAGAATTTTATGAAGAACTTATTTCCTATTATGAAAGTATAGACAAAAGAGGGAACAGGCACGTATACAAAAGTTCTTACAACTCTTTAATAGCATTTACAAAAGGGAAGCTTAATATTCTATTCAGCGATATAGATATCAATTGGCTCAAGCAATATGAAAAATGGTTGCGTTCTAAAAAGAATAAAGAGACAACTATTAGTCTAATGTTTAGAACTTTAAGAAGCACCTACAATAAAGCTATCGAAGCCAAATGCGTCAACAAGAATTATTATCCATTTAATGAGTTCAAAACTAGCAAATTCGATGTTTCAACGAAGAAAAGAGCAATATCGAAAGCGGATATTCTTAAAATAATGGAGCTAGATTTATCCAAAGAGCGAGAATATATAAAATTCAGCAGGGATATTTTTACATTTAGTTACTTATGTGGTGGAATAAATTTTACTGATATTGCCAATTTACAACCATCAAACATTATAAACGAAAGGTTAGACTATATCAGGCAAAAAACAGGAAAGCGAATCAATATCCAACTTAAAACAGAAGCAGCTGAAATTATCCAACTATATTCACGTGGAGATAATTACCTTTTTCCCATATTGGATAAAAACGTTCATAAAACAGCGACTCAAAAGGAAAACAGAATACATAAGGTTCTAGGAAAGATGGACAAATGTTTGAAGAAAATAGGTAAGATTGCTGGACTTGAAACAAATTTGACAACCTATGTGGCCAGACATTCATTTGCCAGTGTCTTAAAAAAGTCAGGAGTAAACATAGCCTTAATAAGTGAGGCATTAGGACACTCAGACTTAGCCACTACTCAAATTTACTTAGATGACTTTGATAATGATCAGATGGATGATGCCATGAAGAACCTACTTTAAATAAAAATAATCTCATTTGCAGCAATGCAAGTGAGATTATTTTTTACTTTTACATACATAAACTGAATAACAATGGCTACTAATACAACACTCATTCCAATAATTCTACCAGACTTTAGACGAGTTGAACCGTTAATGATAAAATACTATGGTTTCAACCGATATATGTTGCGCCATGAAGTAGATGCATTACATCAAGCACATAAATATAAACTGGATGATTTCACAGATGGTAAAGACTTATCACCATATAAAATAGAAAGCTCCCTGATGCATGAACCTATTGGAGCGACAGCATTTGATGTTGAACGATATACTCCCAAAGAGAAAGATGAATTTATAAACCATCAAGCTGTCATATTTGATTCCAATTCTACATTATACATATCCGTTTCCAATGATAAGCTAGTAGACAATATACTAACACTTGCTGATAATTTCGGTTTAATGCAGGACATTAACGATGATGTAATGTATGTACTTTTATGGATGGCTGCTATTTATGATAAATATAAACATAATCGTTTCGTACATTCTGACGATATTGAAAACAGCTATGGTTCGTTAGCCTATGCCAAATACGTGCGTCCTGAAATGCTACAATTGTATGAATTTCTAAAAACAAGTAAATTAACCAATCTGCAAATCAAAAGTCCCAATGGCTCTGTTACAATACCCAATTCGGAAGCATGGTTCACAATCCTGCTAGAGGACTATCTAGATATATACCTAGGAGTAAATGATCTGGAAGAAGCACAAAATGAACTTAAATTCACCTATGGTAAAAAGTCTGGTAGAAAGTTTGATGATCCTGCTTTCAACATTATGACGATGGGCACATTCAATATACTGCAACATTCCAGTATAGCCTCAACCAAAGCAGGTACAATCACAAATCAGCAATGTGAGTTCATTCTTGAATACCTTGATATATTGGACTTTTTCAAAAATGATGACAAGAAAAATGATATGAACTACATACGTTCCATTATATCTATAATGAAGAAACAAAACTTTACTCCAAAATGGGACTATCTGCTTAACTTCACACTTAAACGCTCACCTAATAATCCAACAGAAAGTTACTATTGGTAATTTTCTAATACGCAAAACCATTTAAAGGATTAAACCACAACCACATAAAGAATACCCCATCAAGTTGCGTTTATTGTTTATACCACAGGTCTCGCCAGGATTTTATATTTGCAGTGTAATCAAGAATGAGAGGCCTCAAGTTTACAGTTACAAACAGTAATAACAATTTAAAAGATTAAAATTATGAAATCAGTAAACGAATTGAAAGCAGTAGTAAGAAAAGAAGAAAGCGTATTAAACCAATTAGTAAAAAGAGGTGCAGATTCTTCGGTTATCGAAGCACAGAAAAAAGCTGTTGAAAGTGTAGAAGTCGAACTTGAAGTAGCTCAAAATACAACTCCAGAAAAGGCTATCAGGTCAACGGCAACAGCTGATTATGTTACTTTTAAAGTGGTAAATAGCGAGACAAAAGAGATTACAGAAGAATCTAAAAAAATCGCTTTTGTAAAACATAACAGACCTGTTGATACAAAGCGAGTTGATAAATACATTTATATCATTGCACAAGGAAAGTATGAAGAAGCATATCCCATCATTGTTGCAGAAGCTGATAAAGTTCTTGAGAACAACTACATGGTTGTTGACGTAAATGGAAAAGTAATCAACGAGACAGAAGCAGCAGAGTATTACGTTATTTTGGATGGACAACATAGAGGTACTGCGTTTGCAAAACTTGCTGCAATCGGTGAAGAAATCAAAATTCCTAATGTCCATATCCGCAATAAGGAAAATATAGGTGAGTATTTAGTGGACATCAACGAAGCCGCTAAAAGTTGGGATAGTAAAGATAAATTTGCAGTTGCTGGTATGACAACAGAGGATCAAGCCTTTGTTACTATTTCGGAAAAGATAGGCGAAGGCTTCAATCCTTCAACGGCAGCATTGATTTACTTAGGCAAAAAACTTTCAATGACAATATTAAACAAAGTATTAAAAGGAGAAAACGCTTTATTCCCTAAAGGTGCGGAATTTAAAAAGGAACGTGGAGATAAATTCATCACCCTTTGCAAAGCAGCAGGAATGGAAGTTTCACAAATTACAAAACGCTATTATATTGAAGGTTTCAACTCATTCGCAGCCGCCACAAATGATGACACTGCTTTCGGAGCATTGAAAGAGATCGGAAGATTAGATGATAGCTTGGGAAGAATCAAGGCAGTGAAAGAAGGGAACGCATTTATTCAACTTTTAAAAGAAGTTGCTTAAATGTAAGGCGAAGCGCTTGTTGAGCTTTATTTATTCAATGGTTTGGAGGCTTACCCAAGTAAGGGTGAAACCTCCAGCTTTTAAAATCCAGAGTAATAGCGGAAGATACTTCTATTCTTTTTTCTTGGTACACGTTGGAATACGATCTAAGAAAATTAGAGTGTAAAACATGCTTTCAGTTTAAAAATTATACTTTTGGGATAAATTTAGAGAGTGGGTATATAAATGAGAAATTTTTATATAAAAAACCACCCCCTAAGATTTCAAATAAAAAGAAACATTTAACACAGGTTTATTTTGTTATGCAAACAGTGAATATAAAAATATGTGCAGAAGAATGGCTTATAGACGCTTTGAAAAGAGAAAGATATAAAAATATTCCTTCTAATGTTATTCTTGATAAGACCTTGCCAGGTTTAGGGGCTACATACACAGAACTACATTCAAACCGTAATTCTATCATAATAGAACCTAATGTTCCTGTTATACTTGATAAAGCAAAAGATAATTTGAAATGGCTTGCTGTATGGGAGAATTGTAAATCAAGAGACATTGAGAAATATTTGCAAAAACCATATAAAGAGAAAAAACTACTTTGTACTCCAGAGGGATTTTCTAAAATCAAAAAGGCTGCTAATAAAGTTGGTGTGAACATATATGAGGATTACTTCTGCTTAATGGATGAATGTGAGAAATTTATTCAAGATGTAGATTATAGAAAGCGAATAACACAACCTGTAAATGACTTTTTCCGATTTAAAAATAAAGCTATGGTTTCCGCAACACCCCTCGCAATGCGGCATCCAGAGTTAGAATTCCAAAACTTTCGTTTAGTGAAGTTTATTCCTGATTTTGATTACAAAGTTGATTTAAATTTGATTATTACAAACAACTATGATAAGATTGTTCGTGAACAGTTTGAACAATACCACAATAGTGAATGTGTATGTATATTTCTTAACTCAACTACAGGGATCAATCGTATTATCAATACATTAGGAATTGATGGAGAAACAAAGGTCTTTTGTTCTCAAAAGAGTGTAGCGAAACTTAATGATTGCGGTTTTTCTAATGTAAATGAGAATATGAGTTATCCGTTTGCCAAATATAATTTTTTCACCTGTCGCTTTTATTCAGCAGTTGATATACTCTTACCCGTAAAACCGGATATCTTATTACTAACAAACTTGGATGAAGCTAATTACACAATGATTGATCCATTAACAGAAGCAATCCAAATACAGGGACGTTTTCGGAATATCTTTGAAGATGGGTACAGATTTAATTCATTCACACATATCACTACTGTAGATGAAAATATAGAACCAATGGATGAAGAAACTATAAAAACTGTCTTAGAGCAACATGAAGAAACTTACAATTCTTTAAAACAGAGAGAAGAGCAAGCTATAAATAAATTTGTAAAGCAAGCTATTTCGAGAGATAAAAACGCAGTCAAATATGCAGAGTTATTAGATGAAGAAGGGAATGTCAATTATTTCTCTGTGGATAACTTTTATAATGAAGAAAGAGTAAAAAGATATTATCAATCTGTGGAATTACTGATACAAGCATATAATGACGCACAATTATTTAATGTCAATTATATATCAAGAATAGAAGCATTTAATCAGAAAGACCTATTATTTCTTAGACAATCTAAGAAAGAGATTGATAAGCGTCGTATGATTGTATCGCTATTAAATGATTTAGATAAGGCAAAACAAGAAAACCCCACATTAGACGATACTTCTATTATGGAATTAATCAATGAACAAGAAGATGCAGAATTAATGATACGCGCTTATCGTAAATTAGGAAAACAGAGACTTGATGAAATCGGCTATACAAAAAGTAGTATTGCAAAAGCTATTAAGCAATATGATGAAAGCTATTGTTTCAGTCTCCCTGTAGTTAGTACTATACGAACTGAATTTGATCCAATTCTTAATATTTCAATATCAAAGGGCATTATACGGGATAAACTTCAAGTTATCTACAACAAGTTTGATATTGGAATATCTGTAAAGCTAAATACAATTGAAAAATATTATAATGCAACACCGACAAACTCAACACAACCACCCAGATATACTCTAAAACAATTCCGTCCAGAGGTGGTACAAAATTGGATGTTGCCTATAATAGAACAAAAACAATAGAAAAAATACCACCATTGAATAAATTGCGTTAAAGATAGTCTCATTTACCAATAATGATATTTACAATTATTCAACGATACCATTTAAAGAAGAAATAGCCAACTTGATCCGGCGTGTTCTCTTTATATGGTCTGATCCCTTATATAAAAACAAAATGGATACCCTGATTTCTCAAAGCATCCATTACACACAATTATGAATAAGCCGAATCAATTCGGAATATATTTCATTTAAACATACACAAAGTTACCTATTCCAGAAGCCAAAAGAAAATAAATCCTCTTCAATCTGGATTATGAATGTAAAAGATACTTACAGCTTTAAAATTAGCCTCAACCCTTAACTCATATATGTTATACGCGCTAGAGTGCTGTATCAACTAAATCCCCCGTAACCCATCATTAGAAAAATGAAATTGTTTCGCACAGTGTAGCACACAAAAACGGTTTCTATCTCTCAGGTATCACCAGTGTTTATTGGTATTGATATTATCTTTTAGAAGAAAGAGATCTTTAACCTAATTCATTTTGATACAGTTAGCTATTTATCAGGCTTTCTTCATTTACATGGTTTGATACTTGGTATACAGGCTATATAAAATTGAAGAAACACACTTTCACGCAAATACAAATTCAAAAATTATACTACAATGGAAGAAAAATTAAAAGTCTGTGAGGTGAAACTTACTTACAAATCAAAGATTAAAGTCTCTGAAAGGGAACAAGTACAATCATCTGAAAAAGCATATAAACTACTATTATCAGTATTCGATACAGAAACAATACAGTACAGAGAGAGTTTAAAAATGCTTTTATTGAACAGAGCGAACAAGGTCTTAGGTATTTGTTCTATTTCAGAAGGTGGAACAAATGAAACATCTGCTGACTTACATCTTATTATGCAAGCTGCAATATTAGGAAACGCTTTTGGTATTATACTTGCTCATAATCATCCGTCTGGTCATTTAAAACCAAGTCTAGCAGATGACCAATTGACGCAAAGAGTGAAAGAAGTCACAAAACTTCTGGATATTCATCTACATGACCATCTTATCATAACAGATGAATCATATTACAGTTATGCAGATGAAGGACACATTATTTAGAAGGGAGGGTATATGTCAATGGTGTATCTTATTCTGATGGCATTAGGTATATACTTAGCTGCCGTTGTTTTTACTCCTTTAGTTCCAGTGTTCCTGATTCTATTGGTAATTTATGAATCCATGAAAAGATTTAGACACGATTAAGATCAAAAAGAATGTTCACTTATTATAGAAGTGAATGTTCTTTTGATTTTCAATCAGTTACCATTTAAAGAGAAAAACAAAGACGCAAAAACAATCACTTTTATTGATAATCAATTAAAACTGAATATTATGAGTTTGAAATATAGTTCTACAACTGCGGATTATATGCAATGGGATGAAATGACGAATCTGGTTAGACGATTGAGTAAAGACGGAGATTATAAGATGTCATTACTTATTGCTGTTGGTTGTTTCTGGGGTTTGAGGATTTCTGATATTTTATCGTTACACTGGGAGACTATTCTTTACATGGATGAATTTACCGTACTGGAAAAGAAAACAGGAAAGACGAGAACGATCCGTATTAATCCTCAACTTAAGAGACATATTGCAGAATGTTACGAACAAATAAAACCTGTCAGTGTCAAGTCTCCAATTTTGGTAAGCCAGAAAGGCACAACATTCTCTATACAGCGGATAAATGTACTGTTGAAAGAGATCAAAGCCAGATACAAGTTAAAGGTTCAGAATTTCAGTTGTCACAGTTTGCGAAAAACATTTGGCAGGCAGGTGCACAATCAAAATTCAGAAAATGCAGAGTTGGCTTTAGTTAAGTTGATGGAATTGTTTAATCATTCCAGTGTAGCGATCACAAAGCGGTATTTAGGATTGAGACAGGAAGAAATATTGCAGGCTTATGATAGTCTATCCTTTTAAATGGAAAATATTTCTCTCTCAACCATTAAAAAGCAAAATGCTTTTCGTACATTTGTGGCAATCTCATGCGCCTAAAGCGATAGGAAGGTATGAGAGGACATACGTTTAACGAAAGGTGTTATTGAAATTATCTTCTATTGACAAATTCTCGCAAAATTTGAAAGTAGTATGAAGATGATAGCAATAGCACCCGCATCATTTGTATTAAACTTACCTGTGAGGGTAACTTATATACGAAACTGGTGTGGGTTGCTGTTGCTTTATCCATACTACAGGCAATGCGAGAAGCCAGTCAATAGGATAAAGCAAATACAGTTCCCACACCTTTTATTTTTTAATCTTTCCAGAGGGAACAGGGAAGGTAAAATTATATGTTATGAATGCACAAACAAATGCTTTACTTAGTCAGATCGTAAGTATCTGTAACCGATTCAAAATTCCATATATGCCAATGGAAAGTAATGTAACAGATTGTAGTACATTGCCATTTACTTGTTCATATATGAAAATCTTTTATTTTCAAAACACACAATTAGGACATAAAGACTTACATTTCTACTTGGATAAAGAAACTGATTACAAACTTATTGCAGTTCGTATAGTCAAACCTACAACAAAAATGTTTGAAATGATGGAGAAATTAGGTCAATTCTATGGTATGTCTTACAAAAAGATTGAGAAAGATCCTTTAGAATACGATCATTATTTTATTTATTTCTAATACAATACTAAAATGAAGAAAATATTATTGTTTATGTGCATTCTATGCACTATGAGTAGTTGTGGAAGTGATGACCCTGTGATTGACGATCCGATTAATCCAGAGCAACCAGAAAATCCAAATGAACCAGACATTCAAATGAAACGAATTAAGTCAATGACTGTTTACTATCCTGGCGATGATTATCTAACAGAGCAAACATTATCTTATGATGATAAAGGTAGAATTAACAAGATTGAAACCTATATCAGTGATAGTTACAGTGATAATTTCATTACTTCTATCAGTTATGATAATAATCAGATAGTAAGTATTACTAAAAACAATTGTAAACATTCAAATCCAACAGATTGGAATTGTGATTATGGAGGACATTCTTGTTCTTATAATGTACAAAATACAATGAATAATCAGGGATTGATTTCTGAAGTTGCATATTTTTATAAGGACATAACGACTAATGAACAGGATCAAGTAGATGAAGGTTCTTTTAGTTATAAAAATGGATATTTAGATAGTTCTAATTTTGACGGAGATAACGTCAAGTATGTTTATGCAAATAATGATTTAATTAGTTTCATCTACAATTATTCAGATGGTTATAGCAGTACTAATTACATTTCATATACAAAATATGAAAATAAGCTAGGAATATCACCACTTCTTCTAACAGAAGATTATCGCTTCATAGATATGGATATAGAAGCTGATTATTATACGTTTGGAATTTTCTTTGGTTATTATAGTGGATGGTATGGAAAGGCATCTAAGTATTTAGAGAAAAAAGTAGGAAGTTGCCACTTTGAATATGAATTTGATAAAGATGATTATCCAGTAAAAATTGTAAGTAAAGATTTTGATGAGAATGGTCTATATGACGAAGATAGTGATGAGTCATTTACAGTCAATATTGTATATCAAGAATAACCCAGAAAGACACGGATTTGAATATAGCCATACAACTTATTTAAATTCGTGTCTTACTTTTCTTCTTTAAATGGTATAATATTATAATATAGACAATTAACTAATTTATTAATCAATCTTGACTTACAGAAGCATGTAAACCAACATGTAAACCAGAAAATAAAACAAGAAGAAAAGTTTCTTTCAAAGATAACGTAAGCGGTTGTAGCTCAGTTGGCAGCAGACGAAAGCGAAGCTTTTGGCTGTCGTGGAGAGCATTAGCTTCCCAAGCTAAGGGTCACGAGTTCGAGTCTCGCTTACCGCTCACTCTATTCAAGGTATTACCTGAAAAAGGTAATACCTTTATTTTTATCCCTCAAAAGAGAATTTTGTATTATATTATATGATACAATAGCCACATTATACATAAAACACCCACCCCCTGAAACTTATTTGTTCGCATCTATCGACGAATAGTCTTGATTGATGAAAACATTTCATTTAAAATGTGTGTTAATCCTATATTATTCCTACTTTTGCGAGTATTAACTAATATTAAAAAGAAAAAGAAGAATTACCATGTTGACAGTGATGATTTTTGTTTTTTTAGTCGGATATCTATGTATTGCTTTAGAGCATCCGCTGAAAGTAAACAAAGCCGGAACAGCCCTACTCACCGGGACAATACTTTGGGTGTTATACACATTCGCGGCTCCTGATCTTATCCCATCTGCTTCTGCCGAAGCTTTTAAAGAATTTCTGGACTCGCATCCGGCTATAGCCGCGTTGCCTTTCGTGGAACAATGTACCCGTTTTGTAGTCGAACATCAGGTACTGGACAGTATCGGAGAAATTGCAGAGACTTTGATCTTCCTGATCGGAGCAATGATCACCGTTGAACTGATCGATGCACACGGAGGGTTCATGTTCATTACCAATCGCATCAAAACCAACCAAAAGAAAAAGCTATTATTGTTAGTAGCCTGTATCACATTCTTCATGTCAGCCATACTCGATAACCTGACGACTTCAATCGTTATGGTTATGCTTATGCGGAAATTATTAGGTAATTACAAAGAACGTTGGGTATTTGGCAGTGTTATCATTATTGCAGCCAATAGCGGTGGTGCCTGGTCTCCTATCGGTGACGTTACTACTATCATGCTATGGGTAAGAGGAAATATATCCACTTCTTCGACTATACCTCATCTGATCCTACCGAGCTTGGTATCAGCAGCTGTTCCGGTATTGATTATGATGCGTTTTCTACATGGAAAGGTAACCCCTCCCGATGCATTTACTTACAATGATAATGATGAACTACTCAAAGAATTAAAGAATAAAGAAAAGCTATCCATCTTAATCCTTGGCGTATTCTGTCTTGTGTTTGTACCTATATTTAAAACAATCACTCACCTGCCTCCGTTTATGGGTATCTTAATGGGAGTCGGTATTTTGTGGGTATATACAGAATTAATGTATAAGCGGAATATCGTGAACGAAGATATAAAACTCCGTTTATCAAAGATAGTCCGCCGGATAGACGGGGCTACATTATTATTTTTCCTCGGGATATTACTGGCAGTCGATGCTTTGCGTTGCAGCGGTGTTTTAACAAGTTTTGCCCTCTGGCTGGATGACACTGTCGGTAACGTATATGCTGTAAACATGATTATCGGTACTTTATCATCCATCGTCGATAACGTACCTCTGGTAGCCGGAGCTATCGGTATGTATCCGGTGGCAACAGAAGCTATGATTGCAACAGCTGCCGACCCCGTTTATATGTCCCATTTCGTACAGGATGGCGTTTTCTGGCAATTCCTGGCTTACTGTGCCGGAGTAGGCGGCAGTATGCTGATCATCGGATCTGCTGCCGGAGTTGTCGTGATGGGACTGGAACGCATCAATTTCATTTGGTATCTCAAAAATATTTCGTTACTTGCACTCCTTGGATATCTGGCAGGGGCCGGAGTCTATATTATCCAGAATGTAGTACTGGGATTATAATCAAAAGGAGGATACAATTATGCTATGGGATTTCATACTTAGACTGTTTATTGCAGGTGTCCTGGGGGCCGTAGTCGGACTTGACCGGGAATACAGGGCTAAAGAAGCCGGTTACCGCACGCATTTCCTGGTTTCACTGGGTAGTGCGCTCATCATGATCGTGTCGCAGTATGGCTTCCAGCAGGTTATCCTGGAAAACAGTGTCTCACTCGACCCGAGCCGCGTTGCCGCACAGGTAGTAAGTGGCATCGGCTTCATCGGTGCAGGAACCATCATCATACAAAAACAGTTTGTACGAGGACTGACAACGGCTGCCGGGATTTGGGCTACTGCCGGAATCGGTTTGGCTATCGGAGCAGGGATGTATGGTATCGGAGTGGCGGCAACAATACTGACTCTGATCGGTCTGGAATTATTGAGCTTTATCTTTAAAAGCCTTGGAATGAAAAGTTCAATGATCGTATTTTCGACCGATGAAAAAGACATTATACAAAAGGTTACCCGGGAACTGAACGATAGAGGCTATATGCTCGTCTCCTATCAAATGGAAAAAGTCAGCCATTCGAACGCCGACACTTACGTTGTTACAATAGTTATAAAGGCAAAGAAAAGTACGGATGACAACAAATTACTCCTGTTTATGGAAGAATTTCCCGAAATAACAGTAGAGAGAATTGAATAGAATGACTGAAACGGGGACAAGTTTTACTATATTTGTCCCCGTAATTATTTTATAACAAATACACATGAACATAATTTCTAAACTTTTCAAGAAAGAGAAAGAAGAAACAGAAGCATCGTCAAAAGGCTCCGTTGAAGAATTCGTTTCTCTGATCCGCGTTTATTATCAGGCAGTCATGGCTGTACAACTAGGTATAACCAACATCAATATGCTGTCGGACATGGCGCTTTTCAAACGGATGTTGAAGATCCCTACACAAAATAACAAACCGGGTATTGCCGAGAAATCACGTGTCCGCAAGATATTGATGCAAGACTATGGCATGAAAGAAAGCTTCTTTAAAGAGATTGAAGCGTCAGTGAAAAAGAACTGCAAATCGCAGAACGATATCAAATCGTACTTCTTCCTGTTCCAGGGCTTCTGCAACGACCTGTTCTCTTTGCTGGATAATCTGATGCAGTGGAAGTTCCGCTTCTCCATGCTGGTAAAAAAGTTGTTATACAATCAGACCGCAAAAACAATCCATGAGATCGTAACACGTTCAGAGTGGAAAGAGGTAAGCGTACAAAAAACAGCATGGAGCATCCGTAAATATAAAGAAACACTCGGTTACTCGGAAGAATGGATGACTGATTTTGTTTATAATGTAGTCCTTCTTGCCAAGGAAGATGCAAAGAACCAACGCAAGAAAGATAAATAAAACACTGCCGACATGAAGTATCTTTTTCTAGAATATCCGAAATGCAGCACTTGCCGGAATGCCAAAAAGTGGCTGGATGAGCACAAGGTGGCTTATGACGACCGTCATATAATAGACCAGAATCCCTCGGCGGAAGAACTGGCTGAATGGATCGGACGAAGCAAACTTCCTCTGAAGAGCTTCTTTAATACAAGCGGTCTGGTTTATAAAGCAATGCAACTTAAAGACAAGCTTCCTTCAATGAGTGATAAGGAACAGATCGAGTTACTGGCTTCCGACGGTAAACTGATCAAACGTCCTTTATTGATCAGTGAAGATCAGGTGCTGGTTGGTTTTAAGGTCAGTGAATGGGAAGAATCGGTAAAAGACAAATAATCATCTTATTAATTCACTTTTCGAATGGAGAATCTGACATATCAACCAAGTGCGGAGCATGTTGCTGCCTGCGGACTCTATTGCGGAGCCTGCCGTAAGTTTGTAAAAGGCCAATGTCCGGGATGCAAAGCAAATACAAAAGCGGAATGGTGTAAAATACGGTCGTGTAATATCGAACATAATTATAAGAGTTGTGCAGACTGCACGATCAGTTCTATCGACGAATGCAAAAAGTTCAACAATTTCATAGGCAAAGTCTTTGCCGTCCTGTTCCGTTCGGATCGTCCGGCATGTATAAGAAGGATACAAGCAATCGGATATGATGCTTTTGCCGAAGAAATGCATAGTAAGAAACAACAGACAATTAAAAGATAAATAACAGAAAGCCAATGGTATCAGAATTACATCCGCTGGGATTCTTTCTCCCCGAACAGACTAAATTACTTATGTTGGGTAGTTTTCCCCCTCCTATGCAACGCTGGTCGATGAATTTCTATTACCCGAATATCCAGAACGATATGTGGCGTATCCTGGGATTGTTGTTCTATAATAACAAAGAATACTTTCTCGAAACCAAAAAGGCTTTTAGTGAAGAAAAAGCCAGAGCATTCTGCCGGGAGAAAGGGATCGGGATCGGAGATACGGCTGTCGAGATCATCCGTCTGAAGAATAATGCTTCCGATAATTTTCTGCAAGTAATCAAACCGATCAATACCGAAGAAGTTCTGTCGCAGATACCGGATTGTAAAGCGATTGTCGTAACCGGCCAGAAGGCGATGGACACACTTCTGTCTGTCCTCCCTCCTACCGAGGAACCCAAAGTCGGTTCATATTCAACCTTCACTCTATTAGACCGGACATTCAGATTATACCGTATGCCCTCCTCCTCCCGCGCCTATCCCAAACCGCTGGATGAGAAAGCGGCGGTTTACAGAGGGATGTTTGAAGGGTTGGGGATGTTATAAAATAAGTCCATCGGCTTATAGTCGATGGACTTATTTCTCATTTTACTTTTGAGTACTGTATCATAGAAAAACCACACGGAGAAAGAGTCAGATCCATCTGGCTCTTTTTAGAATTAATCTCCGTCTTTTTAGGGACAATCCGGTTTCTATCATTACTCACATTTGCTACATTGATATCATCTGCTTCAAGAGTCCAAACATTCTTCACAAAATATCCGTCAGGTACATTTACTTTTACCTTCTGTCCTTTTTCATGTGAACGGTTTATCAGAGTTATATTTATATTTCCTTCTTTTGTTAAAACTGCTGCTCCATCAATAAACTTTAATTCCTGCATTTCCTCATTTACATCGCGATTAATATCACCCTCAACTTTCAATTTACTTAAAGGTAAAGACAATCCGGAACCATTAATTTCCATATCTATCTTTTTCCCTATCATATAATGCCGGTATAATTCAAACACAAAATAAACAGGTGTTTTGTAAGCATCATCATCCCCGACAGTTTTAATTAAGCCATGACCATTTACAGGGAAGATATAATTTGCCATTCCAACCGCAGGACTTTGCCTGATGAATACATTCAACATTCCAGCCACTGTCGCTACATCAAACAACCGCCTGCTATCTTTTCTGGTAAAACCAAACTTCACACCATCATAAACGGCATGTCTGTTATTCCATTCATCAATACTGAATCGTATCGGACAGTCTGTTCTTCTTAGTCGTTGGTTTTCTTTTCCCAGACGCTCCGCACTTTTCTTTATATTGGCTTCAACCTTTGCCGGAGCAAATATAGTATATGCCGGGTCCATTAAAACATTCTCTTTTATTTGTGCCCCCATATAATAATGTAATGTAAGGAAATCGATCAATGCACCGTTTTTAGAGAGGACAGTATCATTCCAACCATATAAATGTCCTACTCCCAACAACTTCAAATCAGGATAAAGACTACGGATTGTTTTAGCCCACTGATACAATTTATCTGAATAAACTTCAGCTGTTTCCGCCTTATGTACCCCATAAGGGCCATAATTTTCATTACCTATACACCAATATTTCACATTATATGGTCGCTGATGCCCATTTTGCACCCGTTTCATTCCATAAGCCGTATTGGCTGAACCATTGACATATTCAAGCCAGTTCAACGCATCTCCAAGGGAACCTGCATATTTAGGATTATTACTCATATTGAAATTAATATATGGCACAGTTCCTATTCTTTTACACCATTGAAGGAATTCATCTGTTCCGAATATGTTTGTATCCTGTCCACCCCAACAAATACAATCAACTGTCGGTCGACTTTCTTTCGGACCGATCCCATTCTCCCAATTATACTCATGTATATAAGTACCGGCCGGCCAACGAACAATTGGCATATTAAGTGGTTTCAATAGATCATTTACAACAGGATGTTCAGTACCATCCCCTCTGATCAGTCCCCCATAAATCACACTATCGTTACAATCCTCCAGCATCTGCCCATAAATCATGGGATCAATATCATCCAGCTGATCCGGAATTGAAATACTAACTACACTCTGCCCTGATATAAAAGAGGTGAAACAGAATAACGACATACACAAAACAACAAATAAACTTCTTTTTACTTTCATATTTCTAATCTTAAACTATTCAACATTTTTAAATTGTCTGATCTCCCCCAGCCGACCAACCAGAAAAGAGACCAGGATATAACTCGTTAGATAAGCTGCACCGATATAAATAAAGATCGGTAAGTAGGAATAAACGCCAACGGTCACTCCTATTATTTTCTGAGACACAACACTTGTTATCCCCCCTAACGTTCCCCCTATCCCCGTGATAGTAGCCTGCACACTTTTAGGATATATTTCGGAAGGTATCGTTATATTTGCCCATAACCCATGAGCAAGCATTATTCCGGAAATCAAACCGACAGCAACAAACGGGGTAGCACCGGAAAACAAAAGATAGCATAACACCGGAATAATTAAAGAAGCTACAAGCATAACCGTCTTTCTGGCCTTATTTAATGACCAGTTATATTTATCAATCAGAAATTTGGGGAACATGCCCCCTAATATCGTTCCTATTCCCATCGCAGTATAAGGTAGCCACGCCGTTACACCTAACTCTGTTAAAGAAAAGCCTTGTACATCCTGCAAATATTTAGGAATCCAGAACAATAGGAAATAAGTCACCGGATCAATAAAAACACGTGCGGAAAAGCATCCCCAGGTTGCTTTTCTCGACAGCAATTGTTTCAGGCTAACCTTAGTTTGTGTATCAAATGTCGTAGATTCATCATTCGATAAAATCAACTCCTTCTCCTCTTTCGAGATATGAGGATGTTTCTGCGGCAAATGATAATATTTAAGCCAAAAGAACAACCAGATAAACCCTAGGAAACCTGTTGCCAGAAAAGAAATACGCCACCCGAAATGAAACGCCAAAAAAGAAACAATCGGTACAGCCAACGCAGCTCCAATAGCCGTTCCAGCATTAAACAATCCAATAGCCAACGCACGCTCCTTCAAAGGAAACCATTCACTACAGGCTTTAACTCCCGCTGGGAAATTAGCAGACTCAGTAATGCCCAACAAAAAACGAACGACCGCAAATTGAGTTATAGAACCGGCAAATGCATGCAACATACTGACCAACGACCATCCTCCGGCAAAAATAGCAAAGCCTTTCCGAGTGCCGATGCGATCGATTATCCGCCCACTACATGCATACATCAAAGTATAACTAAAGACAAATACTGCTGTGATATTTGCATAATCAGCATCCGTCCAATGAAGCTCTTTTTGTATGGTAGAAGCCAAAATCGCCAATGTATTTCTGTCCAGACAATTCAACCCGGAAACCAGACATAATAATAAAGCAATTCTCCAACGAACTGTTTTTGTTCCTATAATCGTATTTTCCATCTCTTTCTTCTATTTTTGGAATGGATTATAGTGACCTGCATTTTTCCCATCACTATTTACACGATTCAGGATCAAACCTTTATCCACTATATTTTCCTGATTTTCATTCAACAGAAACTGCTTTTGACTAACAAGTTCCCGTCTTAATTCTGCCGTATCAATTTCACGCGTAGTGATATTCCTTTTTGCAACTAAAGCCGCAGCAGTTCCGGCCCCTTGCCCCATAGCCATGCAGGTAGCCATTACCCTTATAGAACCAAATGCCGTATGAGTTACTGAAATACAACGACCTGCCACTAATAAATTATCAAGTCCGATCGGTAATAAGCAACGATATGGTATCTCATAAACCACTTTTCCGGAACCGGTAAAAATCTGCTGTTTGCCATGAGGGGGATGAATATCTATCGCAAAAGTGCCGCAAGCAATCCCATCACAGAAAGTAGAGCCATTCAATATATCAGTCTCCGATAAAGTATAGTCACCTTCTATATGGCGGGTTTCCCGAATACCGACTTGTATTCCCGAATCAATAATAAAAGAGTTGTTAAATCCTCCAATATGTTTTTTGAGGAAATGAAACACCTGAATAACTTGTTTACGAAGAACCACTTCTGCACGTGTTAAATCTTCCGTATCAGTGCCATCGATATTCTGTAATCGTGTAGTATTCACAGAAAATTGTCCATACGGCAACTCATACATCAAAATCCGGGGAGCGACTTCGTCATCCAGTTCTCCCGTATCCACAGCCATCTTTACAATCTCATTCAAACCTAAAAAGGCAATTGCCTTCTGGCTATCTATCTCTTCATCTGTCGGATCATCTTTCAATAAATTACGATTATCTTTCATCCACTGGCGCAATTCTACATTATTCACCCCTCCTATCCTGAAATAAAGGGTTACGGGCTGCATAGCTCCATCTTCTTTTCTACCGGCCACATAACCGGCACCGGCACTCACGGCTACATCTGCATCCGCCGAACAGTCAATAATATAACGAGGACAAATAGCCTGTCTGCCCGACTTACTTTCAATGATGACAGCATTAGCACTTCCTTCTTCCACCTGCGTATCAACAACCAGAGTATGCAAGAGGATACGAACTCCGGCCTCTTCCAACATTTTAAAAAGAAGGACTTTACAGCCTTCCGGATCAAAAGGAGTCATCGAAGCATTATCAAATGTCATATCCGTAACATGCCCCGCAGAAACACCCTCCTTAACCATACGGGCGGCAAACTCACCGGCAATCCCGTTAATAACTTGCCTACCGTTTATATCATGAAACGTAAACATCGGATTAACCATCGCTACAGTCATATTACCACCGACAAAACCGTATTTTTCTACCAACAAAGTATCAGCTCCCATTCGTGCCGAAGCAATAGCCGCCCCAATACCCGCGGGCCCTGAACCGACAACCAAAACATCCGGTGTAGCTATTACTTTTGTCTCTCTCTCTTTCTCTATTATTTGTTTCATTTTGCACATAGTTATTTTGTCCGGGCGACAGGGAAGGTATAATAACCTCCTTCTGCAGCCCGGGTCTAATGAATAAATACAAACTTTAATTAGTTAATATCCTGGATTTTGAATCAGATTCTTATTTGTCTGAATTTCATCAAAAGGTATAGGAGACAAATAATGTTTTGCCGGATCGAAGAAACGTACTCCCAGTTTAGTACCCAACTTATCCTTTTCCGGATAAGTGGAATAATCCGGATTACCATATTCATCTATTGAAGGAGCGACAGATGGATAACCTGTCGGTACACGTCCATAACACATTCCGTTCATAACCTTTTCTGCCATTTCCCAGCGACGTATATCGAATAAACGAAGACCTTCTCCTGCCAATTCATATTTGCGTTCTTTCCTTATAGCGGCCCTCAGTTCCTGCTGGCTTTTTCCATTGGAGACAGGTGGCATCCCGACTCTGGCCCTTATCTTATTTATAGACTCATAAACAGAATCATCTAATTGATTCAATTCAACTTTGGCTTCAGCATAAGTCAACAAGATCTCGGCATAACGGAACACGATCGCATTAATTGAAGAGGCACCGTCTGTACGATATTCGGCGGCATCCACATATTTCCTCCAGCAGTAACCGGAAAAACTGGCATAGGTATGTGTTGCATCCAAGTTATCAATCCGGGTAGCAGGAGTCACATTATAGTTCCAACATTTCACGCTATCCTTATTCGTTTCAAACTGATAACCCAGAAAAACCGTACCGGGCAACGCGACCGTATAGCCTAACCTCGGATCCCGATTCTCCCAGGGATGTTGAGGATCATAAAGAGAAGATTTATCTATTGAATACCCGTCGGTACATTCATAGGAATCGACCAAAGCCTGGATCGGCATTTTATTTGAATAACCACCACCTAAACGGGATAAATAACGCTTAGGCATCAACTGTGTTTTATCATCCTGATTAAACTGGACAGCCCAAATAATTTCTTTCGATGTTTTTCCGGCAATCTTTGTCAGATTCTCATAACTTTCATCAAGGATATATTCAGTACCTTCCAACTCCATTATATTCTTGCAAGCATTGACGGCCACTTCCCAACGGTTATTATACAACGCGGTACGTGCAACAATAGCCCAGGCAAACCCTTGGGTTATAGCCATCGTGTTCGGCTCATTCTTCCGGGAAAGGAAAGGTGTTGAAGCTTCACACTCTGAGAGAATAAAATCTACCACTTTTTCTTTCGCATCACGGGTGACATACGCCTCATCCATTGATTGCACATGTTCAATCAATGGAACATCACCGAACATCGAAACCAATACATGATAGTAATAGGCACGCATAGTCTTCACTTCCGCCTTATATTGATTCATCTTTTCTTCCGAAACTTTTCCTTCCGAACGATTAATATTATCCAAAATAAAATTACATCTTGAAATACCGTTATACATATATGTCCAAAGATCTTTCAATTGCCAGGCACTCGGGTTATGATATAATTGTTCCGGCTTCACATCTCTTTCCGCAGCAATATCCGAAGCATTGTCGAAATAGATCATAAAAGGGATCCAGTCGTACATCAGATAAAGCGGAGAATGCATCCCTACTATTGCCATTTTTATCTGGTCTTCATTTTCCAGAAATGTTTCAGTAGACGGCAGGTTCAACGGATATTTTTCTAAAACACCTTCACATGCCGTAAGTAAAGATACACCTAGTATGAATAAACTTATTATACTCTTCTTTGTCTTCATAATTGTAATGATCTAAATGATTAAAAACGAATGTCCACTCCAAAACCTATGCTTTTCACCTGGGGATAATATTGCCCCCCCTGAGCCGGAGAAACTTCCGGATCCCATCCATCCCAGAAATTCGTAAATGTCAACAGGTTTTCTCCTGAAACATAAAATCTCAGATACTCGATCAAAGCTTTTTTAGAAATAGCCTCCGGAATGCGATAGCCTAATTGTACATTCTTCAGTCTCAAATAAGCTGCACTTTTCTTATAAAAGTCTGAATTCAAATAATTATTTGAGTCATTGAAGTACAGACGCGGAAAGGCAGCTCCGGTATCCTGATTCTCCGTTGTCCAGCGATCTTTATGGATATCAAATGCAGTACCTCCCATATGGAACGGATACATTGCCGTCTGAGTAAGATAGCCGTCCACCTTACCAACTCCCTGTAATAGAAGATTCAAATCAAAGCCCTTATAACGTCCGGCAAAATTAATTCCATATGTATATCTCGGGATTGTAGAGCCCAATACCTGGCGATCATCGTCATTTACCAGATCATCGCCATTCCTGTTCTCATATCTCAAATCACCCGGAGCCAGGTCACGTATCTGACGCGTCCATTTATATGTGCCATCCGCTTCAAAGTCGCTGGCAGAAAGAATACCCAAAGACTTATACATATATAAAGAATTAATTGAATATCCTTCCCGGTTCGTTACAAGCCCGGTTCCGTTTATACCTTTTAAGTCCAAAATCTTATTCTTTACATCCGATAAATTAAAAGATAGATCGAAATCAAAATCTCCTACTTTGTCCGAATAAGTGACATTCAGGTCATACCCTTTATTTTCAACGGTACCGGCATTTTGATAAGTGGCCTGCAATCCCATAGTCCGGGGAATATCCAACTTCAGTAAAATATCTTTTGTCTTTTTATAGTACCAATCGAATGAAACACTGATCTTATCGATCAGATTAAAATCGATACCGATATTGGTCATCTGAGTCGTTTCCCAGGTAATATCCGGATTATTCATTGTCAGCACGGCGGCACCATCCATCAGCCTGTCTTCCGAAATATATTTCGTTGTCATATCGATATTGGATGAAAACGGGTAATTGTCGCTGATACTCTGGTTACCTAATGTACCCCACGAAGCTCTTACTTTAAAGTTCGAAACATATTCTTTCAGATTATTCCAAAACGCTTCTTCCGATAATCTCCAACCTGCAGAGAAAGAAGGGAAAGCCCCCCATTTATTGCCTTTACCAAACTTGGAAGATCCATCGTAACGGATATTAGCTTCAAATAAATACTTACTGTTAAAGTCGTAATTAACTCTACCGAACCATGACATCAGCACATTCTCTCCAGCCCAACCGTCATTTCTCATATTCTCAACAGAACCAGCCTGTAAAACAGTATATTCCGGGAATAAATAATCGTCCCTGAATGCATTAAAACCGGAGCTGTAATTCGATTCGTACTGGAAGCCGGCTAAAGCAGCGATCGTATGCTGTCTAATCGTCTTTTTGTAATTAGCCGTACTCCTGAACTGAAGATACCTGTTATAATCGGATTGCATTGTCAGATTCGATTTACTGGGTAGGGTAGAAAAGACACTGCCATCGGGATTATAAGTCGTCACCCGGTTAATAAATGCTTTCGATTGCGGATAAGAAATAGAAGGAGAAAAAGCGGCCTGCATCCAGAAATCGTCCATCGGTGTCCATTTGAAAGACAAATTACCCATCATCGGAGTAGACTTCTCATTGGTAAACCCTCCCTGATAGATACTGGCAACCGGATTCTCTCCATTCTGTCCTTCCGCATAATTTCCATTGGAATACTGACATGCCTGTACAGCCGGCAACTTATTCATCAAATAAAAGATATATCCTATACCAGATCCGTTCGACGACTCACTATCATACTTAGCCACAGAATTGCGGTTAGAGTTGTACAGATACACATCCAGGGAAGAAGAGAAGTGTTTTGAAAAAATGAAGTCGGTATTCAGACGCAACGAAATACGTTCATAATCCACATTTTTGATGATACCTCCCTGCCCCAGATAACCGATGGATGCCAATACTTTTAACTTATCATTCCCACCGGTCATCGTCAAGCTATGATTATGCTGAAGGCCATTACCCTGAAGTATCGCATCTTGCCAATCCGTATCCGGATAACGATCCCGATCAGAAGGCCCTTTTTCCCGCCAGTCCTTTATCTGCTCTTCTGTATAAACAGCTCCGGCTCCGGCATTCAACTTCGATTCATTCAACAACGTCATGTGATCTATGGCCCCCAGCTTCTTAGGCAGATTAGTGAGACTTTGTTTTGTTACATATCCGCTGTATGAGATATTGAATTTCCCTTCCGCCGCACGTTTGGTCGTCACCAGAATAACCCCGTTGGCAGCTTTCGACCCATAGATAGAAGCTGAAGCAGCATCTTTCAGGACAGAAATCGACTCAATAGTAGAAACGTCCAAGCTGTTCACTCCCATTTCTATGCCATCTACCAGGATCAAGGGATTTGCATTATTCAACGTTCCGATCCCCCGGATTTTAATATCCCCTTCATCCAGACCCGGTTGCCCCGAACGTTGCGTAATTGTTACTCCCGGGGCAGTGCCCTGCAAGGCTAACGACGCCTGTCCAACCTGACGTTTGTTTATCACCTCGCTACTGATCGATGTCACGGCTCCTGTCAGATTTACTTTTTTCTGTGTACCATATCCTACCACCACCACTTCATCCAATGTGCGGGTATCTTCCTGCAAGACAATTTTCAGAGTCGATTGGTTTCCTACCTTTATTTCCTGTTCTACGTAACCGATATAAGAAACCTGGATTACCGCATTCTCGGGAACATCCAAACTGAAATTACCGTCTATATCCGTTACCGTTCCGTTGTTATTGGAGTGTTTAACAAGAATATTGGCACCAATGACCGTTTCCCCTTTATGATCGACCACTTTACCTGTTATTCTTTTTATTTGTTGCAGGATTTCTCCCGGAACAGTATCCTCAGTCTTTTTATAAATGATAATATGCTTTTCGTCAATCATATAAGCCAATCCCTGACCTGCCAACAAGTTATCCAAAACAACATTGATATTCTGCTTATTCAACCGAACGGAAACCTTCTTATTCAAATTGATTTCCTTATCCCTGTACCAAAAAGAATATTCGCTCTGTTGCTTGACTTCATCCAATGCCTGTTTAAGAGTTACATTGCTCAGATCCAGAGATATCTCCGCCACCTGCGAATAACTAACATTGGCTGATGCACAAAAAATGGTTAACAAACATAATACTACGGATAATCTCATAATATTAAAGATTTTATTAAGGAGACAAACAGACATAGTTTGCCTTGACTTTGAAAATAAATTCATACTTTTGTATTGATTTTAGGTTTGTAATTGTGTTGCAATAATTCGACTTAAGTCTTCTAAAACGGAAAGTGTTGGTCGCATTTTCCGTTTTTCTTTTGTTCAGTTATTTCCCATAGGCATACCTTATTTTATTGTTAATACTACGCTGTCATTTTTCATATATATAGACCTGGTCGCCGTCTATCCTATATTTCATACGTTGATCAGCCGTCATTACCCGCATGATCTGTTCCAGATTCTCGCCACGAACAAAGTCACCGGTAATTACGATATTCTTCAATTTCTCCGAAGCGATATGAATATCCACATTGAAACTACGTTCCAGCTGACGGGCAATCGCTTCAAAGGACATACTGTTAAAGTAATACTTTCCTTCTTTCCAGGAAGTGTAATAGTCAATGTTCACTTCTCGTTTCTGCAAGTTCTTGTTCACTTTATCATAATAGACCTGCTGTCCCGGATACAGTTGTAACATCTTCGCCTGATCATCCAGCCTTACTCCTACTTTCCCTTCCGTCAAAGTTACCTCGACCCTACTTTCCTCTTCATACGCTTTCACATTAAACTTCGTACCAAACACCTGCACATTCAACTCGTCCGCCTTTACAATAAACGGACGATCCGGATCCGACACCACCTCGAAAAAGGCTTCACCGGCCACTTTCACGATCCTGTCTTTGCCAACGAATGCATTCGGATATTTCAAAACAGTTCCTGCATTCAATATCACTTTACTACCATCCGGTAAAGTCACTGTCGATTTCATCCCCAAGGGATTCGCTAGTTCCACCAGTTGGCTATTCAAGTGCTTATACCCCTGCTGATATGAGAAATAGCTAGTTATCCCGATCAGGATTGCAACAGATGCAGCCACAGAAGCAATCTTCAGCCAGACATCACGCCGGATAGCCTCATCGATCTTTTTATTCAACTGTGATAAAATACTTGCGCGCATCTCCTCACTCCGTGCTTTTACATGCGGAGATAATTCTATACTGTCAAGAAGCCCGAGAAACTTCTGGTTATCCGGATGCGATGCCGACCAATGCTCCAGGCATTTCTGATCTTCAGCCGACAAGTCGTTCATCAACTTATCATTAATACGATCTATGTTGTTCTTTAAATCTTCCATATTATCCTCTTATTACTCTGAGGAGGAAGAAAGGGATTGTTTCGTTTAAAAGAAAAGAGATTTTTTTTGAGATTTTTCTTACTTAAAACATAAAGTATTAATACTAAGTAATATACGTCAACAATAAAGTAAATGTAATATCAGGGAAATGAGGTTTTAGGTTCGTAACGATTTTATCGATAGCTATTTTCATTTGTACACGGACTGTACTTTCATTTATCGAAAGTCTCTCAGCTATTTCCTTCGGTTTCAACCCATCCTGTCTGGCTAACAGAAATATGAGGCGACACTTCTCCGGCAACTCATCTATTACACGGTTCAGTATCTTTTCCATTTCCTCGATTAATAAATTATCGTCCGGAGATTCATTTTCCCGAGCTGTAAACTGAAGCGATGTATCATCCAAAGAGACAAACTGAGACTTCGTTGTCCTGGTCAGATAACGTGTCGATTCATTACGGACTGTAACAAACAGATACGTCTCTATATTTTCAATGTCTTTCAATTTCAGGCGGGATTGCCATACAGAAAAGAAAGCCTCAGCCACAACCTCACGACAGGCCTCGGTATCTTTCAGGAAGTAATAAGCAAAGCGGAAGCTCTGATCATAATACAGATCATAGAACATAGTAAATGCCAGCCGGTTATCATCAGCCACCATTTCCAGAATTGCCTTTATGTCTATTGAATTTGTTTTCAAACCATCTCCTCTCTCTTGTGCAAACGTAACAAAAATATTTTAAGAGATGGCCTGAAAACAAATTTTTAATATAAAGATATGTACATCCAGCCTATTATCCGCAATGGAAATAAGTATTCACCAGCCGGATCATTCCTTCCGGATTATCCTTCAGGTCATCACGCAGGGTAAAATCGTTGTAAGACTTCAGCTTCTTGATGATACCGTCGATCATGCTCGGGCTGAATACCTTATACTTTTCATACACTTCACGTTGCTTCTGCAAACGTTCTGCCGATGCAGCACAACTATCCGGTAACTGATCCAATGTTTCCAGACGGTCTTTATTCTCCGCCTGATGGATATTGACGTTCACATACGTCTTTTCCGCAATCTCCAACGCATTCGCTATTTCAAAACCATGACGGCAGGCAACGGCTAATCCGGCCAGTAACTGATACAGGTCGGCCGAACCATCCGGCGAACGCATTTCGACTGTTTGCTTCTGCGTCGTATCATAATGGCTGTCCTGCTCCAACGGATTGGCAAGCGAACACATATCCTTCTTGGCAGCCCAACCCAGCGGAACACGAACCAATACGGAACGGTTACGGTCGCCCCAGCAAACATTGGTCGGCGCTTCCTGATGGGGAACCAGACGGAAGTAAGAAGTTGGATTCGTATTACCGAAAGCCGTAATTGAAGGAGCCAGCTGCATCATTCCGGCAATCGCCTTACGAGCCGTTTCCGACAGAACACCGTCTTTCAGCATCTGGTTTTTACCGTCTTTCATGATACGCATATGGATATGCAAACCTGATCCGGCTTTACCCACTGTGATCTTCGGGGCAAAAGTTATATCCAGTCCGTAATCGTAAGCCAGGTTACGGATAATCCATTTGGCTATGACAAGCTGGTCGGCAGCATCTTCCACTCTTGTCGGAAGGAACTCGATCTCGTTCTGTTCGTAGATCTTTCCGTTCAATGTAAAATTCCCCACTTCGGAATGGCCATACTTGATCTGTCCGCCGGCCTGCGAAATATATTGCATGCATTGTGTACGGAAATCATTGAACTTGGCAAAAGGCCCTGACTCGTGATAGCCACGCTGGTCGGTTGCCGGGAAAAGCTCTTCTTCCTCCGCAATAACATAATATTCCAGCTCGCCCATTGCTTCAAACTCCATTCCGGTCACTTCGGTAAAGGCTTTACTGGCCTTATGCAAGGTATATTCCGGTGAGCTTTCCAGCGGTTCCCCGTCCTTATTGAAGAAAGAACACAGCATACTTACCGTGGGTAGTTCGGCAAAAGGATCGACAAAAGCCGTCCGGAAACGGGGTATCACATACAGGTCGCTGCTACCCGCTTCAATGAAAGAGAACAGGCTCGAACCGTCCACCCGCTCGCCACAGGTGAGGATCGCATCCAGATAAGCAGCATTATTTATAACAAAATTCAGCGTTTTCAACCGGCCATCGCCTGCCGGATACATAAAGTTAACCATCTTGATCCCTTTTTCACGGATAAAAGAGATAATATCCGCTTTGGTAAATTGGGAAGAAGGTTTCTGTAGAAACTCAACCAGTAGGTTGGAGTTCATTTCTAATACGTTTTCCATGTTTGTCGATTGTTTTACAGTATAGATTTAACTATCAATTCTATTGTCTCCAAAGATAGAAAAAGATATTTCGAATGGTTTATTTTCCTTGAATTTTATCATACAGGAAATATATTATTTTCACTTTTTCTCAAAAAGCCTTGCATATTCAAAACAAAAGACTACCTTTGCACCCGCAATACGGAAGTAGCTCAGTTGGTAGAGCACTGGTCTCCAAAACCAGGTGTCGGGAGTTCGAGCCTCTCCTTCCGTGCATAAAGCAATACATTTATTTAATGTGTTGCTTTTTTTATGCTTCAACTTACATGTAAGATTATTCCATGATCCTACCATAGGACTATTAGAAACTCTTTCCACAGAATTATCCGGATCAACTCCTTCATACAAAAAACGTACTCCTTTTAGAAGAAGTGTTTCACCTATAGGAAACAGTTGTTTCTCCTAAGTGAAACACTTGTTTCATACTGATGAAACAAATGTTGATAAGGGGTGTAAAAGAACAGAAATAAAGAGCATTCTTTATTCAATCTATCAGGTAATAATCGTATATTGCGCATAGTTTATCACAAGCTCAAAATCAATAGATAAAAAACTAATGCTCTATGAATATAATTAAATATGTACTATTAGCAGGCCTTTCGGTCTGTCTGTTTACTTCCTGCGGAGCAACTCTTTCGAATGCTTTGGCGGCAGATAGCAATATCCAGAAACTAGAACTGGGAATGACTAAGCAGGAAATTGTAAGTATTATGGGGGATACCTATAAAAGACTGGAAGTTAAGCAAACATCCGAAGGCTATCGGGAAACTCTAGGATATCTTGATTATCAAGATGGCATTTACCGGTTCCGCCTGCTCAATAATAAACTTCAGGAATGGGACTATTTACAACCCAACAAGTGCAAGGACAATTGTTCAAATGACAAATGACAAAAGCCATTGCAAACACTTGTTTTGTTTGCAATGGCGTATATAACTGGATGATAATACCTTGATAGCAATTATTGCAAATGACAAATAAATTCACAAAAACATTTTGTGAGAGATGTTTTTATTAGGAATAACCGCTTATTAATCGGATAATATTTCCAATCCATCCTCCCTCATCACAAAGGTATGTTCCCATTGGGCAGAAGGAAGCTCATCGTCTGTTATTACCGTCCATCCGTCTTCTTCTGCGATGTAGACGCGATAAGTTCCCATGTTGATCATCGGCTCGATGGTGAAAACCATTCCAGGAACCAGGAGCATTCCGGTTCCTTTACGGCCGAAATGGGCAACTTCCGGTTCTTCGTGAAACTCTAATCCGACCCCATGACCACACAAATCACGGACAACAGAGAAGCCGTTCTTCTCGGCATGCTTCTGGACGGCATGGCCGATATCACCTACGTAACCGAACGGTTTGGCGGCTTTCATTCCAACTTCCAGACATTCCTTTGCCACGCGAACCAGTTTTTCCTTCTCCGGAGAGACATTCCCGATCATAAACATACGGGAAGCATCCGAAAAATAACCATCCAAGATGGTCGATACGTCTACATTAATAATATCACCTTCCCTCAGTATCTCCTTCTCACTCGGTATACCATGACAGACAACCTCATTGATAGAAGTACAAACGCTTTTAGGGAATCCCTCAAAATTCAACGGAGCCGGAATAGCGCCGTGGTCTGTCGTATAGTCATAAACCAGCTTATCGATCGCAGCCGTCGACATTCCCGCCTTGATCTCTTTCGCTACCAAGTCGAGAATACCCGAGTTTACAACTCCGCTTCTACGGATACCTTCGATCTGTTCTTCCGTTTTAATCAGTTTTCGGGAAGGTACCAAATGACCTTTATTCTGGAGATAGAGTATCTTTTTATCTAATTCGGTGAGTGGTTGGCCTTTGATGATTTGCCAATTATTTCTTCTTCTCATACATCTTTACCTTTATCGTTTAGAGTAAACAAAGGTACGTTTGTTTTCTTTCAAAGAGTAGAAAATCAGTTTAATAATGTTCAAAAAACAATTCCTACCTTTAAGGAAAGGCTATGAAGACTCAATGATTCCTGATAGGAAGAGACAAAAGAAGGGGTTGTATATTCTTTCAGGCGATCCAGTTCCTGCAATTCGTATCCCAAAGACAGCAGGACTGTATACTTTGAGAACAAAGAGGTTTCCACTCCTATAGCGGGGAAAAGGTAAAAACCTCCGTTCACCTCCTTCGAAGGAGCAAAAGAATATCCGACACCACAATTCAAAAAAGGAGTGAACCGAGCAGGCTTTACGATATTAAACCGTACATCGGCAAACAGCGGGATAAGTACTTCCTTGTCATAAAGAGAAAAGCCTGTTCCGGCTCCGGCCATCAGGCAGTTGCCGAAGGCATACAACACTTCGCCCTGCAAAACGAACGGGACTGTGGATGGAGTGCTCATAGGGATACCCGTACCTGCCGTTACCTGATAACGAATACCTTTGTTTATACCTTGTCCTTTCGGGAAAAAAGGAATTAACAACAGAAGAAAGATGAATATGGATTGCTTCATGGTTGTACTGTTATTGTTATCTGTTTAACAATCTGTAAGGCGGTGGTGAGAGAAGAGGTATCGGGATAAAGCGAACCATCGCTACCATCTACCGAACTGTGACCGATCAAGACTGCGGAAAAGTCTTTCCTACCGGATGTCAGGTCAATATCTGCCGCATAAACAACGGCAGGTTGTCCGCTTCCCTCCTTTCCTCCGGAATAACCAGCATCACCTTCTTTGGCCGACTTCGGGTAATTGTTGTTAAAGTCGGTAGAATGGTTTATCTCTATTTTGATCCTGAACTTCTTCAATCCGCTGTTCGGATGTATTTTCACATCAAAGCCGGATTGGGGAGTTGCACCGGTCAGACCATCCGTAAAAGGTGATTTATTTGTCGGCAGGTAAAGGCCGTCTTCATATTTTACTCCGCGGGAGTAGCACCAGTGCGGTAAGGCCTCCTTTCTTCTGTTCTTTCCTGCTGCCTGCCAGCTTTGCGTGGCTATTTTATGAGTGACATATACCGTGGAAAGATAAGCACCATCCATATCTTCCAGCCAGATTGCGATCTGCGGGGGATTCTTTTTGCTTATCCCTAAGAACAACGGGAAGTCGTGTAACCAGGAGTCCCCTTTCTCGACCGTTACTTTCAGATCGTTATTTTCATATTCCACCAAATCATTATTGCAGGAACAGCAGGTCAGTAAAATAATACCGAGTCCTGCCAGGATACTTGTTTTATTCATGGTTAGCAGCATTTACCCAGTTATCGACTATCTGATCCAGACTTTTCTCCAATTGCTCCCACCCTTCTTCGGATTGCAACTTGAAACCATTATATACCGGACAGTTCTCCCCCAGCAGCACCAGGTAACTGACAGATGCAGACAACATAGTCGCCATGACAGAGACTTCCTCTTTCGGCCTGTTTGTCAGCCGGCTGATAGCATCGATCAGCCATAAACCTTTGGCTTCCCTTCTTTCCTGCAATTCTTTTATCACTTTATTCCTGGCGGAAAGTTCCCAACGAAAAAGCCGCCTCAGGGTATAATTATCACGAAGTACCCTGATTTGGTTGTGGAAAAGCTCTTTTATGAAATCGCCCAGATGTTCTGCTTCCGGCAGTTCAGGTTCGAGGTTGATCCAGTAATCATGCTTCCGGATATAGGCTGCGATCAATCCGTCCAGTGAATCGAAATAACGATAGATCAGCATCTTTGCTACTCCGGCTTTAGCGGCTACTACATTCACGCCCAAATGTTCGAAACCGTCCTCTTCAATCAGTTCGTTTATTGCATTCAACAGGGCGAGTTCTGTCATCTCCCTATTCTTACTCGGTCTTACTAAAACTTCTTCTTTTTCCATGTTTCATTGTATTGTTACCAACTGGTCGCAAAACTAAGTTACCTAGCGGTAACATGGATAAAGAAATTCTCTTATTTCGCTTTCTTAACTAAAATTCCCCTGTCTATTATAAAAGGACTATCCCCAAGTTTTACTATTAAAGGTCACTTTTACTTTGCAGATATTCTTTCTTAAACATATTAAAGCAAAGCATAAATACCGAAATCAGAAGCGGCCCGAAGATTACGCCCATAAAGCCGAATAAGGACAACCCGATGATCACCCCGAAGATCGTTACCAGAGGATGTATATCCGCCATCTTTTTCTGCAACATAAAACGGATCAGGTTATCGACATTGGTAATCACGATCAATGCATAAGCAGCCAGTCCCAGCCCATTCACCCAATCACCGGTCAATGCCATGTACACGACCAGAGGAAGCCAGACAATAGCAGTACCAACAACCGGGATAATCGTTGCAAAACAAGTCAGGAACCCAAAGAGGAAAGGGCTTGGCGCATCAAATATCCAATAGCCCAGCATCGCGATCAATCCCTGGATAATCGCCAGAAGAGGAATACCTATTGCGTTGGAAGTTACGATCATATTGATCTCCTTCAGCACTTCTTTTTTATTTCTTTCGTTGAAAGGAAGTATCTCATAAATATACGTTTCCATCTGGCTTCCCCCGATCAGCATAAAGTAAAGGATCAGTACCAGCACGGCCACATTGATGGCAAAACCACTGATACCTCCCATCAATGCCTGTCCTATCTTGGGAAGAACAGAGACGATAGAGGCTATATTATCCTTATCCAGAATATTGTACCCGACTTTCTGCCGCACAATATCTGCCAGATGTTCAAAGCTGCTGACCAACACGGTCGGATCGAGATTGATCGTTTGCAGTTTATTGATAAACAACCAGACTGCCAGCGAGAGAGGGATCAGAAAACACAAAATAGTTTCAAGCAGCAGAAGTATAGCTACCAGGCTACGATTCAGATGTTTCTTTTCGGTAAGGTGCAACATCTGCTTCCGTAATAATATATAAATGGTAAATGCTCCGAGTATTCCTCCCAGGAAAGGGATAAATTCAAGAAAAAGTATTATTCCCATGACCAGGATAATAGTGATCAGGGAATATTTCCAGTACGATTCTTTCAAGTTCATATTCGTTTACAATAAAATGTTTAACCTCATTAATAACAACTGCTAACGACGGATGCTTCAGACCAATGCTCCCGCTCTTTCCAATAAAACAAAATAACTGACGCAGTTGTTAAGGTTATATCATTTAAATTATAATTTCACCCGGCATCAAGGATCAAATTATTTTTGTAACGAACAATATCAATCGTTCTATTAAACAAAGAAAATACCGTACCTTCGTTGTTATATATAAAAGAACTATTAAAACATATTCATATGAGAAAAATAAACAATTCAATTCTACGTAGTGCTTTCGCTATGATATTAGGGTTTGTACTGGTTTTATGGCCGGAAGCAGCAGTCACCTATCTGGTTATTGCTATCGGTATCTGTTTTATATTACCCGGGATATTTTCTTTGCTTAGTTACTTTACACGGGAGAAAATAGAAGGAGAGCCTTCGCCCATGTTTCCGATCGACGGAGCCGGAAGTATTTTATTCGGGGCATGGTTGGTGGTTATGCCGACATTCTTTGTGAATATCTTAATGTATATACTGGGAGCTTTACTGGTAATAGCCGGAGTTCAGCAGATCGTCATGCTGGTATCGGCACGCAAATGGAGTGTCGTACCATTTGGTTTTTACGTGATGCCGGCACTTATTCTATTGACCGGCATCATGATTATAGCTTATCCGTTCGGAGCTGCGGCAAATACCTTTGTCATCTTTGGGGTTGCCAGTATTTTCTATGGAGTCATAGAGTTACTGAACTGGTATAAATTCCGCCAAAGAACAGACTGAGGTCACGATTTACGGTATTCCATCGGAGAAATACCCATGTGCTTCTTAAAGAATTTACCAAATGTCGACTGATCGGAGAAATGCAGAATATCTGCGACTTGCTGCACTGTTGCCTGCGGAGCCTTCAATAAGATCTTCGCTTCAACAATCAAAGCATCGTCAATCCATTTATTGGCTGATTTCCCGGTCAGTTCTTTCAATATAAGAGACAGATACTGAGGAGTTATAAATAACTTTTCAGCATAGAAGGTCACCACATGCTGTTCCTTGCAATGCTCAAACAGCAGTTGCAGGAATTGCTCGAAAAGTTCCTCTTTACGTGAAAGGGCCGGAACCAGCATCCCGTCCTTCTTCCCCATCAGAATATTGGCAACTTCCAATAAAAAACCGACAAAAGCATTTTGCATCACCTCTTTCTGGAAGAAATGAGACCGGTTCTTTATCTTTTTCCTTAACAGTTCTATCTGGTCGTTTATTAATTCGGTTTCCTCCGGTTCAAATGTCGTACAGGGATTCTTCTTGAGTTGCATATAGTTTGCCATCGAAGGACTGCGCTTTGCCGGATTACACTCATCCAGAAAATATCTTGAAACCACCAGTAGTTTACCCTTGAAATCCTTACTGACTCTATTCAACTGTATCGTATGCGTAGGCATGATGATTACAAAACAGTTGGCATCTATAACATAAGGAACATAGTCCAGACTAATTTCCGCCGAGCCTTCCAAAGCCATAACCATCAGAAGCGCGTCCAGGCGCATTGGAGTTGTAAATTCATTTATTTCAGAATTATCCACTTCCCGGTTACCATCAATATCAGCTATTGAAAAAATGTCCTGAAAGCTGTCACGAATAACAATACCCTTATTTAGCTCAGCTAACTCTATCAAAGGAAGATTTTCCATAATTTTCTATATTTTACTCAATCGTAGTAGGTGCAAAGATAATCTTTTATTCACACCAACAACATCTTTTGTTTCATTTTTTACCAATCTAAGTACGAATTCGACCTAAAACGATTGATTAAAAAGGGCGATATTTCATTTCAAACCAATCATGTAACTAAATAAACCTTTTCAGTTTTCTAAATTAAGCAGACCTTTGCCACCGTACATTACTATCGAGAATACAATAATATATATGAATAAAGAACAAATTATGATGACTGCGCTTGACTTGTTCTCGCAACACGGAATAAAAAGTGTGAGCATGGACGATCTAGCCCGTAACATGGGCATATCAAAGCGCACGATTTATGAATTCTTCGAAGATAAGGAAACACTTCTGGCCGAAGGGATTAAGTACAACCATGACAAAATGAAGCAAGTGCTGAATGAGTTGGAGAAAGGCCCTTATTCCGTATTGGAAGTGATCATCCTGTTTTATGAAGAATACATGAAGCGCCCCCGGTGGTACAACCGGAAATTCTATGACGATCTTATACGTTATCCGAAAGCACTGGAAAAAAGTGAAAAGAGCAAAGCAGACTTTTCAAAGTTATGCATGAAACTTTTTACCAGGGGAGTAAAAGAAGGTGTCATCCAGAAAGACATTAATTTTGAAATTGTAACCCTGCTGGCAAAGGAACAGGTTAAAATGATTCGTCCCACAGGAGCATTCCTGAACCATTCTGTATCGGAAGTATTCAAGACAATCTTATTCACTTTCTTACGTGGGATATGTACAGAAAAGGGTCTTGCAATATTAGACAGATACGCATTCAAACAATCACATGATTTATTGTGAGGGAATTATAATAAGGTTTTATATTCAAAATCAAATCAAGTTTAAATGGAACGAGTATTAGTTAGGAGAAAGATGATGTGGGTAGTTTTGATGTTGCTACCATCTTTGGCCTTTACTTCAGCCAGAGCACAGGACGTCCTGAAGCTGAACCTGAGTAAAGCACTGGAGATTGCGCTGAGTGAAAACCCAACCGTAAAAGTCGCAGACAAAGAAATTGAAAAGAAAAAGTATGCACAAAAAGGTTCATACGCCGCCCTGTTCCCTCAGATTAGTTTTGCTGCCGACTACAACCGGACACTGAAAAAGCAGGTAATGTATATGGATGGCTTCGATATGGGAAGCACGGAAATGCCGGAAGGTACAGAAGCTGTCGATATGAGCAAAGGGATTGAAGTAGGACGCGATAACAACTGGAGCCTGGGATTTAACGCATCCATGCCACTGGTGAATGCATCTTTATGGAAAAGCCTGAGTATATCGGCCCTGGATGTCGAATTATCGGTCGAACAGGCACGTTCATCCAAGATATCCATGGTAAACCAGGTAAAGAAAAGTTTTTATAGCGTTTTGCTGGCAAACGATTCATACCGCGTATTCAAAGAAAGCTACGACAACGCAATGGAGAACTATCTGGATATCAAAAAGAAGTACGAACAGGGAACTGTAGCCGAATACGACCTGATCCGTGCTGATGTCACAGTGAAGAACAGCGAACCCAATATGTTGCAGGCATTAAACTCATTAACACTTGCCAAATGGCAACTGAAAGCGTTACTGGGTATGGATTTGGAAACAGAGATCGATTGTGAAGGCACCCTGGTTGATTTCGAGACAGAACTTTTTGCAGATTTCCTGTCAACCGATACGACACTGGCTGAAAATACAGATTTGAAACAGATCGACTTGCAGGCTGAACAGTTGAAAAAGACGCTGATGATGCAGAAGTTCGACTACCTGCCTACTCTGTCCCTGACAGGTCTTTACCAATGGACTTCAATGAACAATGATTTCAAGTTCAAAGACTATCAGTGGAACCCTTATTCCATGATCGGAGTATCGCTAAGCATACCTATCTTTTCAGGAGGAAGCAAATATCATAAGATCAAACAGACACAGGTTTCGATGCAACAAATGGATTTGCAGCGCGAAGACACGAAACGTAACCTGCAACTGGCTATCAAACAATATATGGATAATATGAATACCTGTATAAAGAAGTTTGACGCAGCACAGAAAGGGGTGGAACAGGCTAACCGCGGATACCTGATCGCCCAGAAACGTTATGATACCGGTGCCGGAACATTACTGGAAATGAACGATGCCGAGCTGGCACTCACTCAATCGAAACTGAATTTCAATCAATCCATATACGACTATATGGTGGCTAAATCAGACCTGGAGAAAGTACTGGGTCAGCAAAATTACTAAATACTACAATGAGAACAAGAATGAAAATAAAAACAGTTTACAATATGAAAACACGTGAAATGCTGAAAGTTATACCACTCGTAACATTAGCCCTGCTGATGTCCTGTTCGGGTGAAAAGAAAGACACAGCGACAGAAACCCATGATGAAAAAGTGAAGGTGAAGATAGAGCAGGTATCCGCCCAGGATGTAGACCAGATTGCAGATTTCACAGCAACCGTAGAGGCTAACATAAAAAACAATATAGCCCCTCAGTCGCCAGTCCGCATTGAGAAACTGTTCGCTGAAGTAGGCGACCATGTAAAAGAAGGTCAGCTGCTTGTCAAAATGGACGCAAACAACCTGAAGCAAGCAAAGGTTCAGCTGGAAAACCAGGAAGTAGAATTCAACCGTATCGACGAACTCTACAAAGTAGGAGGCGCTTCCAAATCAGCTTGGGACGCTCAGAAAACACAACTAGACATAAGCCGCGAAAGCTTTAAGAACCTGCAGGAAAACACCCAGTTAGTAAGCCCGATCAGCGGTATCATTACTGCCCGCAATTACGACAACGGCGACATGTACAGCGGTGGAGATCCGATCTTTACAGTTGAACAGATCCGCCCGGTCAAATTATTTGTAAACGTATCCGAAAGCTATTTCACACAGGTGAAGAAAGGAAACGAAGTAGATATCAAACTCGATGTATACGGCGACGAAGTATTCAAAGGAAAAGTAAGCCTGGTTTACCCGACCATCGACGCTGCCACCCGTACATTCCCTGTTGAAATCAAGATTGCCAACGCCGACGAACGCGTCCGTCCGGGAATGTTTGCCCGTGCAACCATGAACTTCGGTACACTCAACCACGTTGTTGCTCCGGATCAGGCTATCGTAAAACAATCCGGATCAGGCGACCGCTACATCTATGTGTACAAGAATGGAAAAGTATCCTACCAGAAGGTGGAATTAGGACGCCGCATGGGTAACAAATACGAGATCGTATCCGGCGTAGACAATGGTGACCAGGTGGTAATTACCGGTCAGAACCGTTTGACTAATGGAATGGAAGTTGAAATTGACAAGTAAGAAATAAAAATATATGAGTTTATATGCAACAGCGGTAAAAAAGCCGGTAACCACCGCCCTCGTGTTCGTGGCCGTGGTGATTATGGGTCTTTTTTCCTTAACCCGATTATCAGTCGACCTGCTCCCGGAGATTGAAACCAACATGATCATGGTCATGACGGCCTATCCCGGAGCCAGCGCCTCAGATATAGAAATGAACGTTTCCAAACCATTGGAAAACGTATTGAACAGTGTGAGTGATTTGAAACACATCACCTCACAATCCAGAGAAAATATCTCTATCGTAACCCTCGAATTCGAGTACGGTACGGATATCGATGTGGCAACCAACGACGTCAGGGATAAACTGGACATCGTCGAGTCGTCGTTGCCGGATGATGTGGAAAACCCGATCATCTTCAAGTTCGGTACCGACGATATCCCCATCCTGTTGCTTTCGGTAACGGCTGAGGAAAGTACCAACGCCCTTTACAAGATCCTGGACGACAAGGTATCAAACCCGTTGGCCCGTATCAGTGGCGTGGGTGCGGTATCTATCTCCGGTGCACCCATCCGCGAAGTACAGGTATATTGCGACCCTTACAAACTGGAAGCTTACGGCCTGACTATCGAAGGAATCTCCTCGATCATTGCACAGGAAAACCGGAACACGCCGGGCGGTAGCATCGACATCGGTTCCAATACCTATACACTGCGCGTACAGGGTGAATTTACCGATGCCAAGCAAATGCTCGACCTGGTAGTAGGCAGCATCAACGGTAAGAACGTTTATCTGCGCGATGTGGCAGAAGTAAAAGACTATATCGAAGAACGTGCCCAGGAAACCTTCAACAACGGAGGTAAGGGGGGTATGATCGTTATCCAGAAACAGTCGGGTGCCAACTCGGTGAACATTGCCAAGAAGGTACATGCCAAGTTACCGGAAATACAGGCTAGCTTACCCTCCGACGTACAGCTGGGTGTTATCATCGATACATCCACGAACATCCTGAATACGATCGACAGCTTGCAGGAAACGATCATGATCACCTTCATCGTCGTAATGCTGGTTGTATTTATCTTCCTCGGACGCTGGAGAGCTACGTTCATTATTATCCTGACCATCCCGATCTCGTTGATCGCCGCCTTCGCATATTTGCTGGCATCAGGAAACACGTTGAACATCATATCACTAAGTTCGTTGTCAATCGCCATCGGTATGGTGGTGGATGATGCCATCGTTGTATTGGAGAACGTGACGACACATATCGAGAGAGGCAGTAAGCCGAAACAGGCGGCGGTGCATGCAACCAATGAGGTAGCTATCTCCGTTATCGCATCTACGCTGACCATGTTGGCCGTGTTCCTGCCGTTGACGATGGTAACCGGTATGGCCGGTATCCTGTTCAAACAGCTGGGATGGATCGTTAGTATCATTATGATCGTATCGACAGTGGGTGCCTTGACGCTGACTCCGATGCTTTGTTCGCAGTTGCTGCGTCTCGACCCGAAGAAAGGCCGTTTATACGTATTGTTCTTTACTCCGATCGAGAAAGCCCTGAATGCGCTGGATGTAGCTTATGCCCGCTTCCTGAACTGGGCGGTACGCCACCGTAAAACAGTGATCCTCGGTGCAGCTCTGGTCTTTATAGGAAGTATATTCCTGATCCCGACTGTGAAAACGGAGTTCTTCCCGACACAGGATAATGCCCGTATCGGTATCACGATCGAATTACCGATCGGAACACGTCAGGAGATTACCCGCGACCTGGCATTGCGTGTCGACAAACAGTTCCGCGAAAAGTATCCGGAAATCCTGGTACTGAACTTCACCGAAGGACAGGCCGATACCGATAATACCTTCGCACAGCTGAGCGACAACGGTTCGCACATCATCGAAATGAATGTCAACCTGAGCAGTGTCGGCGACCGCGAACGCGGCCTTATCGAGATTTGCGACATGATGCGTAAAGACCTGTCGGAATATTCGGAGATCAAGGAATACAAGGTACTTGCCGGCGGTTCGTCGGAAATGGGTGGTGAAAACGCCGTCGATATCGAAATCTACGGTTTCGACTTCGCCAAGACGGATGCCGTGGCAGCCGAACTGGCACGCCGCCTGGAAACACTGAAAGGTTGTTCGCAGGTAAACATCAGCCGTAAAGACTATATCCCGGAATACCAGGTTGACTTCGACCGTGAGAAACTGGCGATGAACGGGCTGAACGTTGCTACCGCTTCCTTATATCTGCGTAACCGTATCAACGGTTCTACCGCTTCCAAATACCGTGAAGACGGCGACGAGTACGACATCAAGGTACGCTACGCCCCGGAATTCCGCCAGTCTATTGAAGACATCGAGAATATCATGATCTACAATAACGCCGGACAGGGAGTACGTATCCGCGACCTCGGTAAAGTGGTAGAGCGTATGACGCCTCCTACTATCGAACGTAAGAACCGTGAACGTATCATCACCGTTTCAGCCGTTGTAGGCCAGGGTGCCGCATTGAGCGACCTGGTTGCCGCAACCCGTGCCGAACTGAAGAAGATGGATATCCCGTCTGAAGTAAGCTGGCAGTTGGGCGGTACCTTCGAGGATCAACAGGATACGTTTACCGACCTGGGTATATTGATGGTATTGATCATCATCCTGGTATTCATCGTGATGGCAGCCCAGTTCGAGTCGCTGACCGACCCGTTCGTGATCATGTTCTCCATCCCGTTTGCCTTCACCGGGGTTATCCTGGGATTGTCGATCACGCAAACGCCGTTGGGTGTAATGGCATTGATCGGTGTGATCATGTTGATGGGTATCGTAGTTAAGAACGGTATCGTGCTGATCGACTACACCATCCTCTGCCGCGAACGTGGAATGAGTATTCTTACGGCTGCCGTAGCTGCCGGTAAGTCCCGTCTCCGCCCGGTATTGATGACCACGCTGACTACCGTGCTCGGTATGATCCCGATGGCTGTCGGAACAGGTGAAGGTGCCGAAATGTGGCGTTCGATGGGTATGACGGTTGCCTGGGGTCTTTCGGTATCTACTTTAATTACGCTGGTTATCGTACCGGTTGTCTATTGCGTATTTGCCGGAAACGGAGTGAAACGCCGCCGCCGTAAGATCGCCAAGTTGAATCAGTTGGAACAATTATAAAACAAAAGAACAATGAAAGCAATATTCATATCATTCAATCAGGCTTATTACGAAATGATCCTCAGTGTGATGGATCGCAATAATATACGCGGCTTCACCTACTGGGACGAAGTACAGGGGCGCGGAAGCAAAAACGGCGAGCCGCATTACGGCAGCCACGCCTGGCCAACACTCAATTCCGCCATACTCGCTATGGTGGAAGACGAGAAGGTAGACCACTTCCTCGACCTGTTGCATAAAATGGATATGCAGACAGAAGCACAAGGGTTGCGCGCCTTCGTATGGAACGTTGAAAAAACAATTTAAATGCTTATGAGTACACCTTATGTAACGACATTTAAATTAAGCAGGAAAAAGCAGAGAGGGTTGTTTCTTACAACCCTCTGCTCTGCCCTGATAGGTATCGGTTCCCTCGCAATCTCTCACGAACTGAAATTGGGCGAAGGACGCTTCCTTCTGCTCCTGATCGGTTTCTTCTCGCTGCTCACTACGGTATTCTGTTGCATAAGTTACTATTACCTCACCCGCGAAAAGTTTACGGCCATCTATATATCGGAAGAAGGGGTCAACGACATCTCCACCGGAAACAGAATCGGAACAATTTTATGGAAAGATGTTGTCAGTCTCAAAGTAATGGACGATATTAGCAACCTGAAACGCAAATATATTGTGTTAAAGGTCAAAAATCCGAACGAATATATTGACCGTGAGCCCACACGTAGTAAAAAACGTTCGATGGAGTTAAGGCTCCAATACTACGGATCACCTATTTGTATATCCAACCGTGCGCTGGATTGTACCTTTGAGGAATTAAAACAGGCTGTATTCGAAAAGTACAACCTTTATAAAGCTTCCCATAAAGAAGCATAGAATCTATATTACATTATGGACAAACAGATCAAAATCCTTATTTTTACCAAAGACGAGAACCTGGGAGCATTATTCAAGGAATGCCTGAGAACCGAAAAATACAGTACGGAGACATTCTCCCGGGAAGAAGAAGCCTACGATCATTTTTGCTCCGTAGGCGCCGACCTGTGTATCCTGGACGTATCCGCCGACAAAGAAGAGGTCAGGCTGGCTTATGCATTCAAATCCATGCAGATGGATGTTCGACTGATCTTCCTCTTTAACTCGCCCACCAAAGAGGATATAGCAGAAGTATTTCAATTCGGGGCAGACGACCTGATGCGAAAACCCATCAGCCTGGAAGTACTGCAAGCCCGTATCGACGCCATCATGAGGCGAACCTTTGTCGAGCAGGAAAAGCCGATTATTATATATAAGTTCGGCATTTTCTCCTTCAACACGCATACGCAAATCCTGACAATCGATGGCAATGAAAAAAAGCTGACCACCAAAGAGTCCGACCTGCTCCTGATCCTCTGCCAGAACCCGAACAAACTGGTAGACAGAGGACTGGCCTTACAAAGGATCTGGAAAAGCGACAGCTATTTCAATGCACGCAGCATGGATGTCTACATCACCAAGCTGCGCCACCTGCTAAAAGCCGACCCCAGCGTCCGGATCGACAATATACATGGAAAAGGATATAAACTGGTGACTCACGCAATATAGGTATGACAAACGAATATTTCAACCTGCTGCTGATACTGATGGCGGCCATCGCGGCCATTGTTTTCGTCACCCTTTATTTCGTCGAGGCCGGCTACGGCATGCTGTTCGACAAGAAATGGGGAAAGCCCATCCCCAACAAAATAGCCTGGATATGCATGGAAGCCCCGGTCTTTCTGGTGATGCTCCTGCTGTGGAGCCGGTCGGAACGGCAATTCGAAACGGTTCCCCTGCTTTTCTTCCTGTTCTTCGAGCTCCACTATTTCCAGCGGGCATTTATCTTCCCCCTGCTTATCAAAGGCAAAAGCAAGATGCCGGCCGGCATCATGGCAATGGGTATCGTGTTCAACCTGCTGAACGGCTATATACAGGGAACGTGGATATTCTACCTCGCCCCCGAAAACATGTACACCATCGAATGGCTGGCAACACCGCAGTTCATCATCGGGACACTCCTGTTCTTCGGCGGCATGTTCATCAACTGGCAATCCGACTATATCGTCCGCCATTTGCGCCAACCGGGCGACACGAAGCATTACCTGCCCAAAGGCGGCATGTTCAACTACGTCACCTCGGCCAACTATTTCGGCGAACTGGTGGAATGGTGCGGCTTCGCAATCCTGACCTGGAGTGCCAGCGGTGCCCTGTTTGCCTGGTGGACATTTGCCAATCTCGTTCCCCGTGCCAACACGATCTGGCACAAATACAAAACCATGTTCGGCAAGGAAGTGGGCAAACGGAAGAGGGTTATTCCGTTTATTTATTAACACTCTCCCCTTAAAACCGGCTTTCAACTCTTCCTGTCCTATCTTTGTTCCATCCTAAATTCGATTGTTATGGAACAGAATGTATGCATTTACATGGCATGCCTGGACGGGGAGATGCGGCAAGCCGGAAAAGACAGTAAAGCCGATCTCTTCCGGGCCATGAGCATCCCCTCACCCGCAACATCCGTCAGGAGTTCTCCATCGTTGTCACCATCGACGGCGACAACATATCCGTCCCCTTCGCCGGCGTCAGCGACAGGGAAGACGGAAAGCAAGGAGATTGTCTGCTGGCAAATGGTAGAGGCGATGATGGAAGCTATGGGGGAAGAACTGGATAAAAGGAAAGAGATCACCCTACAGGGCTTCGGTTCTTTCAGGCTCTGGCCGCAAAGCCCACGTATAGGACGGAATCCCCGAACCGGAGCGGCCTGTCCTATTGCCCCCCGTATAAGTGTCAGGTTCAAGGCCGGCAAGGACTTGTTGAAAAAGCTGAACAAATAACAAAAAGAGGCTGTCAAAAACAGCCTCTTTTTCATTTATCCTCTTACTATTTCTTCTTTATCCTTATCCCAGTACATCGTACGTCCTTCCAGATAAGCATGTGTTCCCATATGGGCGGTCATGGCCTCCTGGAATGCGGCATCGATGTTGCAACTCGGCTGTTTGTTCTGACGGATACATTCCAGCCATTCGCGGATATGCAGGTGGGTCGTATCGTAACGCTTACCGCTTACATAGGTATAGAGCAAACCGCGCTGTGCAAAATATAACTCGGTAGGCGACGTGATGGCGTCCACCGTGCTCTGTCCGGGAACATACGTATAGAACGGTTCGTTCGGTTTGATAATGCCCTTGTCGATCTTTTCCTTGTAGATCTCGGATGCAGGATCCGCTTTCAGGGTGATCGTATTGGACAATTCCATCTGTGCATCGTGCCCCATGATCACTTTACCGCGCGGACGGTTGCTGGCCAACGTGGCACTGTAGAGCATCGTCATATCCTTATCCGGAAACTCGAACGTCGTTTGCAGTACATCCGGCACCGTACGTCCGTCCTTGAAATAATACACTCCACCGGAAGAGGTAGCCGAATGGGGAATGCCGACATCAAATATCTGGTTGATCGCATCATATTCATGTGTCAGCAAGTCGCCGCTAAGTCCGGTACTGTAATCCCACCAGCAACGCCAGCGGAAGAAGCGTTCGAGACTGAATTTATCACGGGGATCAGGGCCGATATAACGTTGCAGGTTGTTGGAAGTCATATAGTCGGTATATTCCTTGATCCGTTCTTCCGGCCCCTCGAACTGTTTCCAGTCGATCGTCTCGGGAGAAGCGCCGTCGATCAGCGGATAGACCCAGGCACCGTTGGGGTCGTTGCGGTTGGTACACACCTCGATCAACGATACTTTACCGATCAGGCCTTTATCAATGATCTCCTTGGCACGGATATAACTGTCGGTCTGGCGTCCCTGGTGACCCAACTGGAATATGATACTGGTTTCTTTTATTACCTCGCGCACCTTATAAGTTTCAGGCACCGTCCACGACAGCGGTTTCTCTACATAGACATGTTTTCCGGCTTTGGCCGCTTCCATCGCCATCGTACTGTGCCAATGGTCGGGAGTGGCAATGATAACCGCATCGATATCGTCAGCTGCCAACAGTTCCTGATAAGTCCGGTACCGTTTCGGCGCTTTACCGAACGTACCGTTCGATCCTTCACGGTGGATATTGGAGGCGGCCAGTACGGCTGCTTCGCCATATACATCGAAGATATCGCATACGCCGGTCACTTCGATATTCAGGTCGTCCTGTTGCAGGAACTGTTCATAGCGCTTGTCTTTGCTATCATTCTTTGCCCCTTCGATCAGTCCGTCGATCCAGGAAGGTTCGGCGAAACCAGCCGCACGCATCAGCTGTTTGCCACGGATACCGAAACCGATCATCCCGATACGTATCTTTTTACCGTCCGGTTGTGCCGGGATCATGTAATGCTCCTTATTGAAATGGAAGGAGCTGCCGAGGCTTTTCGTCTTTTTATCGTATTGCTGTTTCCTGTAAACGCCAAAGCCCAGTGCACCCAGCACAGGAATTGTAGCAAGAGCCTTCAGGGCATTGCGCCGGCCTTCGGATTGGGGCGCCTGATTTTCTTTCGGGGTATTGTTATTATTTTCTGTTGACATGATATTACATTAGTTTGAGTTTAGACAATAAGGGGATCGCTTTCTTCAGGTAACGATCCAGCCCGATAATATGCGAGGTGGGGAAAGCGATAAGCACGGCCAGTGCCGCCATTTCCACCAGGTTCTTGTCTATCCACAGATAAGAGCCTTCGAACGGCATCATATACTGTGCGCCGATAAACGAAGGATGGGAAAGGTAATAAAACGCAAGCAATATCATTGCCCCGATAGAAGATAGTTTGCTGAAAGCACCTGTAATCAGTCCGAGACCGATCAACAACAGCGCCCATTCATTCAACGCATTCACCATGTTCATCATAGCCGGATCGCTAGCCAACCCGGAGAAAAAGTCAGACATAAACCCTTTGGAGTCCATCAGATAAGGTAAAGAAGTCCATTTCGGATTCAATATCTTTACCAGTCCCTCATAGGCAAAATGCCAGCCAATAAATAACCGCAGTACAACCATCGCGGTCAACTGCGCAGAAGTGTAAGAATCTTTCTGTTTCATTTCATGTATTTGATTTAACGGTCACAAATATAGAAATAAAATCCGTCGATCGAAGACTTTGAAATACATATGAGACTAAAACTTATGGCATTTAACCAATATTTTATCTCCGTTAACTAAGGTAGTTGCAAAAAGGTATACTTTTCCTCCGTCTGCTATCTTTGTGCGCTTACGTAGTTCTTCCACCGGCAGCGGAAAGTTCCGAACAGTTATATTGGCTTGCGGAATTGTTTTGACCAAACCTTTGCATAGCTTACCGGTAAAAGGATACACTTCTTCTACTACAAAACTTCTCCCCGGAAAAGTTTCAAGCTTTACATCAGACGTATAAAGATGGCTGCTTACATGCAGTTTCTTCAGAGCGAAAGCGGTAGCCACACTCTTAAAAGCACCGGCTTTCAACAAGGAAGCATTGGGCTCGTAAAGATAGTTTTTCACCTGTCCACCCAAGCGCAGGTCTTCATTGCGTTCATCCTGCAAAGAAAAGGTGAATGATTCTTCCTCTCCGGAACTAGTATAATTGATACAGTGGATAACCGGAGTTTCCACGTTTGCTTCCCGCCCTACCACAAAAAGCAGTTCTTTACATTCGTTCTTTACCGACAACACATGTACTTCGGTTGTTCCGGGTAACAGATCGAGTGTCAACCGAATATCGGCCATCGGCGACAGCTTGGCTATGACCTTGGGAGCATGACGGAACAGTTCCGGCAAAAGGGCAGGGAGATCCGGTTCGCAATCCGATAAGGCAAAAACACGCTTATTCCCTTCGCCACGCCGGGCCGGGTCGATATAAAAGGCATCGACCTCCGGTAATTGGGTAGCCAGTGACGTGCTATCCCCTTCTATAATAGTGATATTGTCGGCTCCGAGCACGGAGAAGTTGTTGCGAGCCGCTTCACAATAGGCCGGAAAACGTTCTATATAGGTGACATGGCGGGCTTTGCGGGAAAAGTAATAACTGTCGATCCCCAGGCCTCCGGTCAGGTCACATAAAGTGTCTCCTTCTTTTACCAACCGTTGTTTATATAAAGCGGTTTGTTCGGACGAACATTGTTCCGCCGATATCTTGGAGGGAAACAGCAGGGCATCATTCATATACCACAAAGGCAGCTTATCCCTGATCTGCCGCCGGGCAGCGATCTGCTCGACTGCAAAAGGAATATCAACCGATGGATAACGAGATGCACTCAACAGCAGACGCGTCAGATCATCGCCTGCATGTTCTTTCACAAATAGCCTGAATTCGTCTGTCTGTATCATGCGGCAAAGATAAGAAGAAATCGGCAGGGATTCCGGCCGAGTAATATTTTTCAAAAAAAAGTATCAAATCATTTGCAGTTTGTAAGAGAATATCTATATTTGCTGCCGTAATAATAAAAACAGTCATGAGAACATTTATAGTAAATACATTTTGGTGGTGGCGCTCTTTACTCCTCAAACGGTCGTAAGGAACGCAGTCCTGTGTATATACTAGTCAAGATATCATAGAAAGGCCTGTCGCACTTGCGACAGGCCTTTTTTCTTTTTCAAACAAACGGAATACAACTAAAATAATATAGCAAAAAGATGAAAACGTATCAAGTGGACAAAAATGGTTACTACGGTGAGTTCGGCGGGGCATACATCCCCGAGATCCTTCACCAGTGTGTGGAAAATTTACAGAACACGTATCTGGATGTACTGGAAAGTGAAAGCTTCAAACAGGAGTTCAACCAGTTATTGCGTGATTATGTAGGCCGCCCCTCTCCTCTTTACCTGGCAAAACGGTTAAGCGAAAAGTACGGATGCAAAATCTACCTGAAACGGGAAGACCTGAACCATACAGGAGCACATAAGATCAACAACACGATCGGACAGATCCTGCTGGCACGCCGCATGGGTAAAACACGTATCATCGCTGAAACAGGAGCCGGCCAGCACGGGGTAGCCACCGCTACCGTCTGCGCCCTGATGAATATGGAATGTATCGTCTATATGGGCAAGACCGATGTGGAACGCCAACACGCCAATGTACAGAAAATGGAGATGCTCGGCGCCACAGTCATCCCTGTCACCTCCGGTAATATGACACTGAAAGATGCGACGAACGAAGCTATCCGCGACTGGTGCTGTCATCCTTCCGATACCTATTATATCATCGGTTCTACCGTAGGCCCTCATCCTTATCCGGATATGGTTGCCCGCCTGCAATCGGTCATCAGCGAAGAGATAAAGAAGCAGCTTCTGGAACAGGAAGGACGCGAAAATCCGGACTATCTGATCGCCTGTGTAGGCGGTGGCAGCAATGCAGCCGGAACGATCTATCATTTCATCAACGACGAACGGGTGAAGCTTGTCCTGGCTGAAGCCGGAGGAAAAGGGATCTGCTCGGGTATGAGCGCCGCCACCATCCAACTGGGTAAGAAAGGGATCATCCACGGAGCCCGTACGCTGGTGATGCAGAGTGAAGACGGACAGATCGAAGAACCTTACTCGATCTCCGCCGGACTGGATTATCCGGGTATCGGCCCGATCCACGCCAACCTCTCCGTTTCCCACCGGGCCTCCATCCTGGCCGTCGATGATGACGAGGCACTGGAAGCCGCTTTCGAACTGACCCGCCTGGAAGGGATCATCCCGGCACTGGAAAGCGCACATGCGCTGGGAGCACTCGGCAAAGTGAACTTTAAACCGGAAGATGTGGTTGTACTGACCGTCTCCGGCCGTGGGGATAAAGATATGGATACCTATATTGAATATAAAAACAGAAAGTAACCGATGAAAAACTATCACTTCAAAACTATAAGCAAACAGGTTCTGGGCGACCTGCATACCCCCGTAAGTATTTACCTGAAAGTACGGGACATTTACCCCGAGTCAGCACTGCTGGAAAGTTCGGACTTCCACGGGAATGAGAACAGCCTTTCGTTTATCGCCCTCTGTCCGCTGGCCAGTATCGGCATCAATAACGGCGAATGTACGGCAACCTTCCCCGACGGGCAGAGCGAAGTAACTCCGTTGACCGAAAGTTATAACGTTGCCGATGCGATGAATGCTTTCCTGAGTCGTTACAGCATAGAAGGTGCCGACAAGAAAGTATGCGGCCTGTTCGGCTACACAGCTTTCGATGCCGTCCGTTACTTCGAGAACATTCCGGTTATGGAAGCCCACCACGAGGAGAACGATGCTCCCGATATGCTATACATATTATATAAGTATATCCTGGTATTCAATCATTTCAAGAACGAACTGACATTAGTCGAACTATTACAGGAAGGTGAAAGCAGCCACCTGCAAGAGATAGAGACACTGATCGAAAACCGCAACTATGCTTCCTATAACTTCCAGACAGCCGGCCCGGAAACTTCCCCTATCACCGGTGAAGAATATAAAGCGATGGTACGCGAAGGCATCAAACACTGCCTGCGTGGCGATGTTTTCCAGATCGTACTGAGCCGCCGCTTCGAGCAACCGTTCAAAGGAGACGACTTTAAAGTGTACCGTGCCTTAAGAAGCGTCAACCCTTCCCCCTATCTGTTCTACTTCGATTTCGGCGGCTTCCGGATCTTCGGATCTTCTCCGGAGACACACTGCAAAGTAGCGGAAGGCCACGCAAGTATCGACCCGATTGCCGGAACAGCATTCCGCACAGGAAATGTAGCACTGGACAAACAACGTACCGAAGCCTTGCTGGCCGACCCGAAAGAGAATGCCGAACACGTCATGCTGGTAGACCTTGCCCGCAACGACCTGAGCCGCAATGCCCACAACGTACAGGTCGACTTCTATAAGGAAGTACAATATTACAGCCATGTGATCCACCTCGTATCCCGTGTAAGCGGCGAGGTAAACAGCGATAGCAATCCTGTTAAGACTTATATCGATACATTCCCTGCCGGAACACTGAGCGGTGCCCCGAAAGTACGTGCCATGCAGTTGATCACCGACCTGGAGAAACATAACCGCGGAGCTTATGGCGGCTGTATCGGGTTTATCGGCCTGGACGGCGATCTGAATCAGGCGATCACCATCCGTACATTCGTAAGCCGCGGCAATGTACTATATTACCAGGCTGGTGCCGGTATCGTTGCCAAAAGCAATGACGAACGCGAACTTCAGGAAGTTAATAACAAGCTGGGAGCTTTAAAGAAAGCGATCGACCTGGCAGCAAAACTAAAGAATTAAGATTATGAGCAAGATATTATTATTCGACAATTACGACTCCTTCACCTATAATTTATTACACATCCTGAAGGAACTGGGCGCAGAGGTAGAAGTACACCGCAACGACAAAATATCACTGGAAGAAGTTGACCGCTTCGACAAAATATTGCTTTCCCCGGGCCCCGGTATTCCCGAAGAAGCAGGCATCCTGCTCCCCTTGATCCGCCGGTATGCCCCGACTAAAAGCATCCTGGGGGTCTGCCTGGGCGAGCAGGCGATAGGCGAAGCATTCGGAGCGACGCTGATTAACCTGACAGACGTTCATCACGGTGTATGTTCCGATATCCGGGTAACAGCGAAAGAACCTTTGTTTGCCGGACTTGAGGCAGGTTTCCGTGCCGGACGTTACCACTCATGGGCCGTGTCGCGCGAGAACTTCCCCGACTGCCTGGAAATAACAGCCGAAGACATGGAAGAAAAGCAGATCATGGCACTTCGTCACCGCACCTATGACGTCAGGGGTATTCAGTTCCACCCGGAATCGGTACTGACTCCGAAGGGAAAGATCATTATTGAAAACTGGTTAAAAGCATAACACAATGAAAGATATATTATATAGATTATTCGAACATCAGTATCTGGGACGGGATGAAGCCCGCCAGATACTTCAGCGGATGGCAGCCGGAGAATATAACGACTCGCAGATAGCCAGCCTGATCACGGTATTCCTGATGCGTAACATTTCCGTAGAAGAGTTATCCGGTTTCCGTGAAGCCCTGCTCGAAATGCGTGTACCGGTCGACCTGACCGATTATAAGCCGATCGACATTGTAGGAACAGGCGGTGACGGTAAAAACACCTTCAACATCAGTACCGCTTCCAGCTTCGTGGTAGCCGGTGCCGGTTATAATGTGGTAAAGCATGGTAACTACGGGGCTACTTCCGTAAGCGGTGCCAGCAATGTGATGGAACAGCACGGAGTAAAATTCACGAACAGTATCGATAAGCTGCGCGAGTCGATGGAAGCCTGCCATATCGCTTATCTTCATGCCCCTTTGTTCAATCCGGCACTGAAGGCAGTCGCTCCGGTACGTAAAAGTCTCGGGGTACGCAGCTTCTTCAATATGCTCGGCCCGTTGGTAAATCCGGTGATGCCGGCCTATCAGTTGCTAGGCGTATATAACCTGCCGTTACTCCGCCTGTACAGTTATACGTATCAGGAGAGCGGAACCCGCTTTGCGGTAGTCCACAGTCTGGACGGGTTCGATGAGATATCGCTGACTACCGAGTTTAAGGTAGCCATGTCGGAGAAAGAGAAGTTATACACACCGGAAATGCTGGGTTTCGCCCGTTGCACGGAAGCGGATCTCGACGGCGGACAGACCGTAGAAGATGCCGCCCGCATTTTCGACAGCGTTATGAAGAATACGGCAACCCCGGCACAGAAAAACTGCGTGATCGCCAATTCGGCTTTCGCCATCCAGGTGATCTGTCCGGAGAAAAAGATAGAAACCTGTATCGCCGAAGCACGCGAATCGCTGGAAAGCGGCAAGGCGCTGGCGACACTGAAAAAGTTCATTTCACTGAATAATTAAGTATGAAAGATATATTACAAGACATCATAGCCAACAAACGTATCGAAGTAGAACGGCAGAAACAAGCCGTCCGCCTTCAAACATTACTGGCATTGGGAGGTGAACGCCTAGAACGTACCACCTATTCGATGCGGGCCTCACTGGCGGCTTCTTCATCGGGAATCATCGCCGAGTTTAAACGCAAAAGCCCATCGAAAGGCTGGTTGCATCCGGATGCCGCCATTGCCGACGTGATACCGGCCTATGAGAAAGCCGGAGCTTCCGCCTGTTCCGTCCTGACCGACCCGCAGTTCTTCGGTGGTTCGCTGGGCGATCTTTGCCAGGCTCGTAAACAGGTGAGCCTGCCGTTGCTCCGTAAGGATTTTATCATCGATGAATACCAGCTTTACCAGGCCCGTGTGATGGGAGCCGATGCCGTGCTGCTGATTGCCGCCTGCCTGACTACCGACCAATGCCTGGCATTAGCTGAACTGGCTCATACCCTGCAATTGGAAACATTGCTGGAAGTCCATAGTGAAGAAGAGTTGGCCTATCTCAATCCGCATATCGATATGTTGGGAGTGAATAACCGAAATCTCGGTACCTTCCATACGGATGTGGCAAATTCGTTCCGCCTGGCAGAGAAGATGCAGGAGATATCCAAAGAAAAAGATCTTTCCCCGTTGTTGATCTCTGAAAGCGGCATCTCCGATCCTACCACGGTAAGTAGCCTTCGTGAAGCAGGTTTCCGAGGCTTCCTGATCGGAGAGACATTTATGAAAACGGAACAACCGGGTGAAACCTTATCCGGCTTTATAGGAGGACTATCATGCTGATCAAGGTATGCGGCATGCGCGAACCGGATAATATCCGCCGGGTGGCAGAAGCAGGGGCCGACTGGATGGGGTTTATCTTTTATGCCCGCTCCCCCCGTTTTGCGGGAAATCTTTCTCCGGATGAGATAAGCAAGGAAAGGGCGGTTCGCAGACCGCCCGTACGGGTCGGTGTTTTCGTGGATGCAACGCCTGAATATATGATGGAGATGGGAAATAAATATGCGCTGGGGTATTTGCAGTTGCATGGGAATGAATCGCCGGACACCTGCTATGCATTGCAGAAACGGGGCTATGCAATCATCAAAGCTTTTTCCATTGCAGATGAAGAGGATTTAAAGCTGACAGCCGACTACGAAGGCCGGGCCGACTATTTCCTGTTCGACACCAAATGCAACGGATACGGAGGTTCGGGCAAGCAGTTCGACTGGTCGGTACTCACCGCCTATAAAGGGCAAACTCCTTTCCTGCTAAGCGGCGGGATCAATCCGGACAGCGTAGAAGCCATCCGCAATTTCCATCATCCGAAACTGGCCGGGCTCGACCTCAACAGCGGATTTGAAACCGCTCCGGGCATGAAAGATGCAGAGAAACTAAAAACATTTATAGATAAGATTAAGAAATAAATAAAAGACAAGCATATGAATCGTATTACAAATCTATTCGAAACAAAGAAGAACGGCATCCTGTCCGTTTACTTCACAGCCGGTTATCCCGCGCTGAATGATACGGTAACCATCCTGAAAGAGCTGGAAGCCAAAGGTATCAATATGGTTGAAATAGGTATCCCCTTCTCCGACCCGATGGCCGACGGCCTTGTTATCCAGGAAGCTGCCACACAGGCACTGCACAACGGCATGTCGCTTCATCTCCTGTTCGACCAGCTGAAAGACATACGCCGGGAGGTACAGATCCCGCTCGTATTCATGGGGTACCTCAATCCGATCATGCAGTTCGGTTTTGAAGCCTTCTGTAAGAAATGTGTGGAAGTCGGCGTAGATGGCATGATCATCCCCGACCTGCCTTTCGCCGACTATATGGCCGATTACAAAGCCATCGCCGACCGTTATGACCTGAAAATGATCATGCTCATCACCCCGGAAACTTCCGAAGAACGCATCCGCCTGATCGACGAACATACTTCCGGCTTCATCTATATGGTATCGAGTGCAGCAACCACCGGAGCCCAACAGAGCTTCGACGAACAGAAACAGGCCTACTTCCGCCGCATCAACGCCATGAAACTGCGTAATCCCCGCCTGGTTGGTTTCGGTATATCCAATAAAGCGACCTTCGATGCGGCTGCTTCCAATTCATCAGGCGCCATCATCGGCAGCAAGTTTATCCAGTTGCTGAAAAGTGAAGCGACAGCCGCCCAGGCAATCGATAAACTGCTGGATGCACTCAAGAAATAATACCATTTAAGATAAAGTATGGATAAATAAAAAAGTCCTGCATGTAACTGCAGGACTTTTTTATTTATAATTCCGCGGAAAGACAGGGTTTTGAACCTACAACTCTAACCGCTTATATTTCAGCTACTTCGCTTTCAAAATTTCAAATAGGTAACGAAACAGTAACGATTTTCAGATGTTGGGCTTGTCCAACTTTGACCGCTGTTTGTCTGCCTAACTTTCGGGTTCAAAGATACGGCTTTCTTTTGAAACTCGCAAATATCTGATAATAAATATTTTTGGGTTAGTGCAAGGTGCAAGCTATATATATAAATATATACTTGCACCTTGCACTAAAAAAAAGCACTGGGGTACAAATGGTTAAAACAAAATCCGTATCTTCGTAACCGATTAAAAACAAACGTGTATGATAATAACTAACCGTGAAGAAGTAATAGATAAAGCGTTCGGCGTATTTGTCAGGATGAACTACGAGAAAGCAAGCATCATCACGCTTGCCAAAGCCTGCGGGGTGACAAAAACGGGTATCGTTTATTATTTTCCGCACAAGTTGGATTTATTCATGGCTGTGGCGGACAAATACGTGTTGCAAATGCACGAACCGGAAAACAAGTTTGCCGCTCCTGCCGATACGTTGACGGAGTTCATCGGGCAATACGTGGCGGGAGTAGCCGCTTCCATGAAAAGGATTGTTGAACTGATTGGCGATAATTGCAGCCCGCATGATTGTAGTCCTAACTTCTACTACTTTCATTTCCTGTCACAAGTGCGCATGTACTATCCGGGTATCAGGCAGAAAATTGAGAAAATCTACCGACAAGACTATGACCTATGGGAGAAAGTCATACAGAAGGCAAAAGAAAGCGGGGAAATCAGGAGCAACACGGACGTGAAGAAAACGGCTATCTTGTTCCGGCAAATGTTTTTAGGACTGTCATACGAACAAGCATTTCTGAACGGTCTGAACGTGGACGAACTGGCAGAAAATTTTCGCCATATCTATTCGCTGCTTAAAGCCTGATACTCTTTTGTTTTTTTAACCTCTATTATTTTTGAACAGATGTTCAAAAAGTGATATTTTTATCTTATCTTTGGAGCGAAGCAAAATTCAGCGACATGGATAAGGTTCAGAAACAGAGAGGAAGCATCGTTCTGTACAAGGAAGAAAGAAACGGTGCGGACTACATACGGATAGAGTATGTAAACAGTCAGGCTGTCGCCCTGCTGCTCGCCCAAGATACGGACGTGGAAAAGACAGGCAATAGTTCTGCCTACATACCTGCCACCGCTTTTAAACTGCCGGATTTCTATGACCGCTATTCGCCCCACGCCTATATTGATTACAGCCGGGTTTACGTGCGGCATCCCAAACCTAAAAGGGAATACATACTGCCGAGAGGCTACCTCGAACTGCTGGAACAGAAGCGGTACAGCCTTTCCACCATAAAAGCCTATAAAATCTATTTCAGCGACTTCATGGAATACCACAAGGGGCAAGACCTTGACCTGCTGACGGTCGAGGACATAAACAGCTATATGCTCCACATGGTAAAGGAAAAGCACATATCCGCCACCCAGCAGAACATGCGCATCAACGCTATCAAGTTCTATTACGAGAAAGTCCGGAAAGGCAAGCGGCAATATTATGGCGGGATAGCCCGTGCAAAAGAGTACAAGGCATTGCCCGAAGTATTAAGCCGGGAAGAAATGAAAAGCATCTTTGCACAGTTATCCAATCGGAAACACAGGTGCATGATTTCTCTTATTTACTCTGCCGGACTACGCCGAAGCGAACTTCTGAACCTGACACCCCAAGACATCATCAGCGAACGGATGCTAATCAGGATTGCCGGAAAAGGCAAGAAGTGCAGGTATTCCCTACTGTCGGAAAAGCTGCTCAACGAACTAAGGGCTTACTACCGGGAATACAGACCGCAAAAATGGCTTTTTGAGGGCGAACAGGCAGGCGAACAATACTCGCCCAGCGCATTGGTTAAGATATTGAAAGAAGCGGCAAGGAAAGCCGGAATAAAGCATCGGGTACACCTGCACATGCTCCGGCACACGTTCGCCACCCACCTGCTGGAACAAGGGACAGACCTAAGAACCATACAGGAACTTATGGGACATACCGATATAAAAACAACGGCAATTTATCTGCACGTATCGAACGCCTATAAAGCAAAAATCCCCAATCCGCTGGATTGTTTGGATGATGATTAGACAATGATTTAATAGTGAATAGGAACTACACCATAAGGTGCGTTTATCGAAAAATTATTGCTAACTTAATTAAGGAAGTATGGAATTTACATTAAATATAGTATATGGTGGAGAACTTAATGCATCTAAAGCCTTAAGTCCCTTTGTGCGCAATATGAGGAAAATTATAAAAGATACATTTACTTCATTTGAAAATGAAGCTGTTACCATGTTTAAGGTAACATTGTTTTTTGATGGTGATATTTCATCCTATTATAACGGAACAGGAATATATCAACCAAGATATTACAATGTTAAAAAAGAATATGTGGTTAGTTTTTGCATTGACAGGACACAATGGACTGGGAATAAGGAAAAAGATTTAAACTATTTCATTTTTACAATAACAAGTTTGATGATTAAAAATGGAGATTTGATTTTGAATAAATTGGCTAAATATAAGTACGCATTTGATATTAATTCATACAAGCATTGTGTTGATATTTGCAGCAAAAAGATGAATGATATAGTGAATGAAATATAGCAATAACAAGCACCTGTTCCGCCTAACGGCGGCAAGCTGCAACCCATTAACATCAAAAAGCAGTGTACCATAATGGAAACAAGAGATAAACTTTTTACAGAAGAACAGTATTTGAAGCAACTGAAAATGTATGATGAAGATATTAGTTATTATGAACAAATGCATCTTTCAGGAAAACATATAGGTTACGATTCTTTGTTCAATTATAGGCTTCGTTATTTATTAGTACAGTATTCTATGGGACAGGATATTGATAAGCTGAAAAACAATTATGTGAAAGCCCTCAAAACAATGCCGAGATTTTGGACGGACAACGGATTTTATATTGAAATGTTGTGGCTTCTGTCAATAGGCATTATGTTGGATTACGAAGACGACCTTATACATGGTCTGGTGCAACTGATAAAAGACAGAGAAGCTAAAGACTATATTTATGATACATTGATTAGATACAGATTTCCTGATTGGGAAAGGACAACAAACCAAGTATTATATCCGTCACCCTATCGAATTGCTATCACTGTTACAGAGTTGGCTGAACAAGACAAAGCAGAAGCGGTGAAACGATTGGAAAAATACCTCAAAAAAGAATGGTATCGAGGACATTCTGATTTATCTTGGCATGACGACCATAAATATGGTATCAACCATGACGGTTATTGGTGTTTTGAAAGCGGTGCATTGGTCAAGGTCTTGGGGCTGGATGATAGCAGCCTGAAAGGGTTGCCCTACTATCCATACGACATGGTACACTGGAATGACAATATTAAATGAAGAAAAGGTATGAGTTACTCTGTTTGTGCATATTTGACAGAAGCCGATAAGGTAAAGTCTGTTTATGGAACTTGTGATAATCAGCTTATAAACCAATTAAAGGTTGCGTTGAAGCAGGAACTTGACACTCTGAACGATTATTTCAGCGATAGCCTGAACACGGATAAAGATGCTTATGCAGCGTTGGCAGATATAGTGAACGGAGAAATCCGTTATCCCGAAATTGCTTTCATGTACGGGTATGTATATGAAAAGATTTGCAACCATTATGGAACGCAAATCTACTGTGCGGAAAACCTTTGGCAATTGGATAGCCAAAGTACATTCATCCCTATTCCATTGAGCAGTGATTTTCCCTATATCATCAGCATACCCGTTTCAGATTTGGAGAGCAAGCGGACGGAATACACCTCACTACAAGAGGGTAACGGTATCGGAGATTATGATTACGAGCAGGAAATGGACGACTTGAATTTCATTTTCGATGAAGCCGTTGAAGCGCAAAAAGACCTTGTTATTATGGTGTATTGATATGGTACACTGGAATGAGAATAAAATATGATGTTAACGAAGCAGGATAACGGACAAGCCGTTCCCTGCTAAACCATTATCAGTAATTAAATAGTGTAACATTATGAATATATATGAAATTGGACAAGACTTTGATAATTACAAGTTCTTTGTATTCAAGGAAGAAGATAAATCAAATAAAGATGTTTGGGATTATAATGGTCAATCACTTGTTAATGAGTGGAAAGGGCTTAGCTTAGAATTGTTTAAAGATAAAAGAAAAAAGAAAGACAAACGAAGTGAGGACTTTGATGCTTCTTGTTATTTTTCTGGTTGTCTGATAGTAAATAAAAGAACATCTTTATTGCTCGCTGAAAAGCTGAAAGGACAAATAGAAGTTTTACCTGTCAATGTAGACGGTAATACTTCAAACTATTATTTTATAAATGTATTGAATACAGTCGATGCCTTAAATATAGAGTCCAAGAGCAATGAAGAAATTTTGAAGATGATGAGAGATAATAATGGTATTTTCAATAAAGGAAATATCGGTTCATATATCATATTTCGGGATAGTCTGTTTAATAACAATTATTATTGCACAGATGAATTTGTAGATTTTGTGAAGCAATATTCAATCACAGGATTAAAATTTACATGTGCAGGTATCGCAAAATAAATCACTGATAACAAGCCAAGTTAGCTGCTAAACGCAGCTCCTTGTCAAGCCATTATAAACAGTAATGCAAAATATGAAACAGAAAATATACCATATCATTATCTTTTTACTCTTTTGGTTTTGTGGAGTAGCCTATTCACAAAATCCCAAAGCAGATATTTTGCAGCAAGACCTTTCGGGCTTGTTTGACAATTTAAGCATGATTGGCATATTAGGAGAAGATTGTAGCCGAATTGATATTCATATTACCGAAGTTCGGAAAATGGATAGTAGAGAATATGAGATAAAGGGTATCAGTCGTACCCGATTATCCGTAATCTGTCCGTTTAAGGGAAAGGTTTGTGTAGATAGCATTTCTTCCTGTTCCCAAATGATAAAAAGTGAATATACGGAATTGGACGGTTTCATATACGGGTATTACTCGTTTGCGGAATACGGAGATAAACGATATAGCGGTACATTCTCCGGTTCTTTCAAGCAGGGGTATCGGATGAGCGGACAGCAAATAGAGAAAGGACGGAATGAAATAGCAGAACTGAAATTGAACTTATCTGAATATCGGGGTAAGTGGAAATCCGCAAAGGGACTGACAAAAGTCTGTTCTTGGGCAGATGAGATTATACCCGATACTCCTGCAAACTTCTGCCTGTTTAATGATGCAGGCGAATGGATTGTATCACCGAAATATCGTAAGAATGGTTGGGAAAATCTATATAATGCCTATCACAATGAAAATCTGACAACGGACGAGATACAAAAGGCTCGTGAGGTGGAAGAACAGGAATGGTGGGTAAATAAAAGCCAATCATGCAAAGTAATTTGAGTTTATAACAAAGCGTGATAACGCCTAACAGCGTTCCCCGCTTAGCCATTACTAACAATACGAATAACTCTTTATGATAAAATTCATTTTAGATGCGATGTATTATCAGATATTCATATTTAATAGGGATAAATTTATATTGGAAAATCCACATGAGCGGACGATACAGATAATATGTGGAATATTATTTCTTCCTGTTATAGTATTGGCATATCTACTGATAGAGGAGAATTTCAATTATAAAACCCCTTTTGTGTTTTTCATCATAATCTATGTTTTATTATACAAGACATTCTGTTCGTATTATATCAAAAGGAAAAAAGGTATGGAAATTATAAGGAGTAAACCTCTGATATTTAATAGCCAAAAGGTTTCTTCCTTCATATCATGGATGATTTATCCCATTTTGGTTGTATTACTTTATTTTATAATAACACATCGTCATTGGCTAAAAATTATACAATAAAGATTTAATAAGTTAGTAACAACGAAAGATAGCATCTGACGATGCTCCTTTCTAATCATTAGATATAAAGACATGAGAATATTTGTATTGTATTGTTTGTTCCTTTTCCCACTTAGCTATGTTATAGCGAAAAACGGCTATGTGGAACAAAATTCAGTAAAGTATCATTTTTTGACTGAACAAGATACCCTTTATATAGAAACAGAAAAAACAGAATTTGAAACTCTATATAGGCTGTGTTTTAATCAGCACGATGAAAAGAAGGTCATTTTTGAGTTGAAAGCGGTAGATGATAGCAATATTGACTTCGTGCAAAGCTATACAATCAATGGAGTGAGAAAGTTTGATTGCTTTGCTGTGTATGATAATGTGGCAGACGGAAACCGTTTCCTGTTCTTTGATTATGAAAATCAAGCAGCTTACATAACGCCTACTTGTTTTTCCGGTTTCTATCCGATATGCAGTTCTGTGGACTTTTCAAAAACGGAAGTTTTATTACAAAATGAGCACTCCCATTTGAAACAGCTAAACGACACATTAAGTATTGATAGTAAAGTGGCTTATGTACCATTTAACTGTAATAATCGAATTATAAAGGCAACTTTAGTTCCATATCCTCAAGCGAGAAAGGGCAATAGATATCTAATAACGAAAGATAGCATCTAACGATGCTCCTTTCTAAGCATTCAAGGCATTAGCTGTAATTATATGACATGAAAATCTATGAGAATAAAATATTGAGAATACTTGGATTTATTTTTATTTGGATTTATGTATTCGGTGTGGGCATTTGTTTTGCCGGAAGGTGGTATGCCATTGGAATACCGGGAGTGGTTTTATTGCTTGTATGGTTAAATCACAATCTTATAGGTGCTGCTATTCGTAGATATAGAGCAAGGCAGGCAATCAAACAGATAAAAAAGCATGGAACACGATTATCGGTTGATTTAAGCCAATGTAAAGTCAGTGCGCAGAAATGGAGTAGCAAGAAGTCAAGGATGCAAGAGCCAGTCTTTAAGGTATTCAATTCATGGGAAACCCAGTTTTGGAATGGTGTTAGCGGCTCTTTGTTTCCTGACATTTATCATAGTGAACAAGTAGTGTCCACTGCAATATGCACCGTGACGTACACCACCCCATACAAAGGAAAGACAAAAACATTTCGCAGTGATGCAATTTTGAAGGAAAAAGTTTCATTGGAAATGCTATTGCAATATTATGGAGTGGCAACGATTTACATAAATCCGAAGAATGACAATCAATATTATTTTGATTTGGATTTTCTAAAATAGATACAGCTAACAACGCAGGATAACGGACAAGCCGTTCCCTGCTAACCATTAACAATAGTGCGATGAATAAAACTGTTCAATCCATAATAGCATTGACAGCTTTCAGTGCTTTGCTGATAGCCATAACATTATTTTGTGGTGGCTTAGGCTTTGGTCGTCTGTTCGGAATATATGGCATTATGGAATATTGTCTTTTGGGTATGCTTGTAATAATAGATATACTGGTAATCTACAAGGTCTATAAACTATATGCAATGCAGCCTAAAACCATAATGTTATTGTTGGGTTTGGAATGTTGCTCTATCCTTTTGTGGCTTGCCTTTATCTGTATAGACCAAAGTTTATTGGATTGGCAAATTACAAACTTCATATTGCAAGCTGTTTGTTTAGACGGCTTCACGGGAGATGAACGAGGATTGAATATGCTTGCAGTCTTATGTGGCATTGTTTATCCCCTTATTGGGATTGGGTGTTTATTCACCGGATTGGGATTTGTAAATAAGTTAGTAACAACGAAAGATAGCATCTGACGGCGTTCCTTTCCAAGCCATTATGAATAAAGGAATAAAAAATACAGATAACTATTTTGAACGAGTGAAGCAACGTGCAAACCGGACGAATTACAGATACTATTTTTTTGACTACCTATATTTCAAGGGAGAGGTTTGGGGCAAGAAGATAGGGCGGATGTCAGGTTTTATACTGCTGTTTTGGTATTGGTGGTGGGTAGTAGTTCTGCCCGGCAACTTTCTCCTGATTAACAGTGTACCGGAATGGTCGTCCTTACATCTTGGCTATTTAGGTGCAATGTTTTTGCTTATTTGTGTATTTATTCTTGCACGATACAGGAAAGCCCGTGTACAGGCATTGTTGAACCGCTACCGCCGCTCTAAGCATATCAGCGCAGTACAGGCATATTTTCTGTTCCTGCTGCCCTTTGTACTTTTCTTCTTAGAAACATGGCTGTTCGATGAATGGGGTTGGACGGATTGCGTGAAGTGGAACAAATGATATGTCATTCATATATAAAACATCAGATATGGAACAACGGATTACATCATTATTGCTTCCCGCTCCCGAAGCGGAGTTGGAAGCGTCCTGCAAGGAACTGGACGAAAAGGTAACATGGCTGCTGCACAACAGCCGGAAAATGGACAACTACTTGGAACTT
>NZ_KQ033921.1 GCF_000969825.1 Parabacteroides gordonii MS-1 = DSM 23371 | reverse complement strand
ACGAAGACGGGGGTTCCGTAATTCACGGAAGTGGTCGCCTGGTCGTTCACATCTTTGAAGTAGGGCTGCTCGTAGGTGACGGTCGAAACCGACCATTGCAGGGCGGGAACCGGTTTGACGGGGTTGTCCTCGATGATGACCTTATGCGTGCAGCTTGCGTTACGGTACAGGTAGGTGGCTACTTCGGCACCTGCTTTGTAGAGGATCAACTTGGTGACATTATAATAATAGGTACCCTCCAGCGTATGGGCGTCTCCCTTGTTGAAGTCGTAGCGCAGGGTTTTAGCGATTGGGGCATCCATCGGATAGTGGTAATCCGCAGGCGTGGCCGCATATTCGATTGACCACGTGTCGTAATCGATATTATTAAGATTGACAGGTCTGATCTGCACATAAACAGGAGTACCTACCATTACCGAAGTGGTGGAATTATTTTCTACATCGTTGTATTCATACGATTCATTGGTCGTTTTGGATACCGACCATTGAAGTTTTTCAACATCTCCTTCTACGGTCAGCGGATCACCAGGCTTTGGAGCTTTGAACTTACAATTGTAGAAGCTTCCGTAACGGGAGTTGGCCACATTGTTTCCATCGTCCTTGATCGCATCATAAATAGAGTATTCTTCTGAAAAGTCGATGTTATGCAGTTTGATATATTCCGGGTCGGTGGTTGGTAAACCGATTGCGGTGCCGCTAAAAGGTATTAGCCCTGTTTCACTAACCTGTGTTAATGGATCTGCTAATGAATTTACAGCCACTATATTGGTTTGCTTTTTTCCGAAATAAGACGGAATTGTGAAGTTTCCGACAGTATTACTGCTATTGCTTATTAGCCTGACCAGATTAGGTTCGGGTAACGTACATATCGCACTTACAGGGCTTGATGTACTGGTGTGTAAAGTGTAAAGTGTATTAAACGTCGATGCATTCAACGAATTGAATACAATGTATGAACTGTTGGATACATCCAGATAAGCTTTGCTGGAAGATGGAGATGTTATGTCTCTATGGACATACATATCATAGGTATAATCCAAAGTACTGCTGTATCCGGTAGAGGTTGTTTTTAGTTCCAGATATTTGTATTCTTCCGGAAAAGAAATACCCCGGCTTGTGTATCTCCATATACGTATTCTTTTTCCCGTTGGCATGGTCAGTTTTCCATCAAAAACAATATTCCTACATCCCGGTTCTCTAACTGCATGATTGTTTTGTCCGGTAATCGAAATATAGTCAGCTCCTGTGCTGGCGAAACTATTTCCGAAAACAATATCTTTAAAATAGTGTCCATCGGTTGCATTGATATTGATAGGAGCATAACTACTACTTGTTTTTCCACTTTCAAAAAGAATATTTATGTAATATCTTTTTCTATCAGGATCTCTATCAGCCGTTCCTTCCACCAAATTGAGTACGGAGCGAACATTAGTCATACTGGAATTTCCGATATTTCTAAAGGTTATGTCTCTTAAAATAACGTTTGGAGCAGATCCGATAGTTATAAAATAATAGTTGTTTTTTTGATTGGATCCTCCGCTTGATACTTGACCGTAAAATTTTATATTACCTCCGTCATATACGATATTTTCAATAACCATGTTGTTGTAAACACGATATACAACGTGTCCTTCATAGCTTGAACCAGCCCATATTCCATAATTCGGCCCGATAATAGAAGGATTTTCTTTACTTCCGGTACCAATCATTTTTAACCCATCTTTATAGAAAGGTGCCTGACCGGCAGTTTCTTTAGGTATGTATATGCCGGAGTCAAAGAATAATGTATTATTATTGTCAATAAATGAACCTGTGACGCGTGATGCGGAGGTTATTGTCGAGCTAAGATAAGTATAGGGAGTAGGTTCAATGACTTTAACGGTACACACATAGTTTTTCCCTTTGTAATTAACTGTATGAGACTGTCCGTCGTTGTAAGTTATAGCATCTTGTGTTATAAAAAAGTTTGCTCCTCCATTAGTTGGTCCGTCATATTCAACAGTTGGATCTGTAAACGTTTGTCCGACTGTTACCGGGAATATCGTATTATCCGTTTTCTTACCTGCCGGTAACGCCGGATTCTTATCCGTCACCATCGTTCCGTCGAACGTTACACCTACGGATGCTTCGGTAGCTTCAGTAAACTCGGCAGCTTGGATAGCGACCTTGATCGTTTTGCCATGATCAGCTTTTTTGAATGTATAATTCAATGTTGCGCTTGTTTGACCGGTTATCTCTTCACTACCGATATACCATTTGTAGGTATGCCCTGTCGAGCCGTTAGCCTTGAATGCGACTGTTAATGTTACCGGGTCTCCTTCATTCAGAATACCGGTCGGCATTCCTGTTAAACTGGTTACGGTCGGTTTTCCGACAACTTTAACGGGAACCAGATTACTCGTATCCGAAGCGGACATACATTGTAATAACTTCCCATCGTCTTTATAAGATAAGGAAACGCTGCTTAAAGTAATTTCTTTGCCATCTAGAGTCCATTTGGTAGGCGTGCCTCCGGAGGCACTGAAATGGCTTCCCAGATTAATGTTACTACCTTCAGGTATTGAAGGTGAATTTGTTGGTGAAATAGTTAATTGCGCAAAAAGTACCCCAGTTAAATGAAGTAATAGCAATAAAATAAAGTTTTTTCGTATCATCTTGAAACTATTAGTGGTAATTGTTATCTCAGTCAAATGTAAATTAAACTATTTTAGACTACAAATGTTAATAGCTTGGATTAACTCTGATTATGATTTTTTATTGTATATGCCTTGAATATCGGTGAAAATGTAAAGTTTAATGATCGAAATGTAAAATCTAATCACTTTACTTCTTGTTTGAAAAATCGTGTATATATGTTTAGATGTGTATAGTACATCTTTTTCTCTATATAACTATGTAATAGTAATAAACGAGGTGAGACAGCGTTGATAGATTTTATCTATGTTGTGATAGTAATTATCTGTTTGACAGATGTTTATATCTTCCGTATCTTTGCAGTACAAGAAAAACAAAAACGTATAACAATTAAAAAACAAAAGAATATGAAAACATTAGATTATTTGCATTTAGATGCATCAGCAGCAAACAAAGTAGTAGAATCATTACAGCAGTTATTAGCCGATTATCAGGTATTCTATACAAACCTTCGCGGTTTCCACTGGAATATTAAAGGACACGGTTTCTTCGTTCTTCACAGTAAATTTGAAGATATGTATAACGATGCAGCCGAAAAGGTGGACGAACTGGCAGAACGTATCCTGATGTTGGGTGGCGTACCTGTAAACAAATTCAGCGAATATCTGAAAGTGGCAAAAGTGAAAGAAGTATCAGGCGTATCCTGCGGCGACGAAGCCCTGGAAAATATTCTGAGCACTTACGGCCAGTTTATCGCTGAAGAACGTAAACTGCTTTCCCTGGCTTCTGAAGCCGGAGACGAAGCTACGGTTGCGCTGATGAGCGATTATCTGAAAGAACAGGAAAAATTAGTTTGGATGTTAGTAGCTTATTCCACTTGCGATTGCAAGAAGTAAGAAGAATTAAGTATAAGTATTAATAATTCATTCGTTGCGTTAGGAGGAAGGATGCCGTGAGGTATCCTTCCTTTTTGTCTTTCAACAGCTTTCGAGCAAGATGAAACCAAATATCGCTTATATTTGTTTTTTTATTTCTAATTCAAAAATAAGATTTTATGGTAAAGACACAAAACAAAGAAAAGATAGCTCATGGAAATATATTGAGCTATATGGTTTATCTTGAAAAAGATAAATATGCATCGGGAAAGAATGGAACTGCTGCTATTTATAAAGCAACACGTAACAAGTTATCTTTATTTGTCGGTAAGGATAAATTGAATTTGAAACGTATAAATACTCAATTGGTAAACAGCTTTGTCGATTATTTGCAATCGATCTCTTTAAGCCATAACTCAGTCAGTAATTATGCCAGTGCGTTTCGAAGTGTATATAATAGTGCTGTTTCAGAGAATTTGGTTACTCCCAAAGAGAATCCTTTTCAGAAACTTCATTTACGTCCTATGCCATCATATAAACGTTCGGTAGGAATCAATGTAATAAAGGAAATGATGCAAATGGATTTGGGAGGGAATAAACGGTTGGATTTTGCCCGCGATCTTTTTCTCTTCAGTTTTATGGCATGTGGTATGACCTTTGTGGATCTGGCGCATTTAACCCGGAAGAATCTGCATGGGAATGTACTGGTTTATTATCGTATAAAGACCAAAACGGAAATACGTGTTACCATCACTCCGGGTATGCGTTATTTACTGGAAAAGTATTCAGATGCGGAGTCCGAGCTATTGTTTCCTATATTGAAATCAGTGGATGCTTCTTATGAGACTTATAAGGTGGCTTTGAGAACCTATAACCGCCGTTTGGATAAAATAGGAAATCTGTTGAATAGCCCTGTAAAACTAACCTCCTATGTGGCGCGCCATTCCTGGGCAATGTGTGCAAAAGAGAACTCTGCATCGGTGGCAGTAATCGGTCAGGCATTGGGGCATACTTCTGAACGAACAACAAAATTTTATCTGAGTGATCTGGATCAATCGGAGATAGATCGTGTTAATCTGAAAATCATTGGCTTTGTGGAAAAGTGGATGAATAAACGGAAGTCTAAAAGTTGACGCTTATTTATGGAATAAGGGTCATTGCCAATAAATAGGTAGCGAAAAATAACGATTATTCTATACCCTATACTACCAAATGGCTTGAAATTCCTATTGGGTGCAAAAGTAAAAAAAATTAATTGATAAAATTCTATCAGAAAGACATTTTGTGCTTTAAAAAATACTAATATTAAAAGAAAGCTATTGATTTTTACATAAAAGCAGGTATAAAACTGCTAGAAATGAAACTGTTATGAAAAACAATATCTGCCGCTAAAATTCTTTTAACTGAATTTAGCGCGAACATAAACATCGTAGGAAATTCTATTTTGACATTTATTTAAGAAATCTCTGGGTTTGCAAGACTATTTTACTAAATAAATTATTATTCTCTCCTTTCTCAGTACTTCACGATACATTATTTCCGGATCAGAGTTGTCCTGTACTTATTTTAAATTATGCATACTGTGTGAAGCAATGACTTTTTGCCTTCTTTTTTATTATAATATCTAGTATAATGCTGAAATATAGTGATTTAAACCCAATGACCCTTATTCCATAAATAAGGGTCAAAAACAAAAGCACTAGTATGTCGCCCGTAGGAATGGGACTGACCACCTTTGTTATATAGACACTTAAACAATAAATACATGTTAATATCCTCATTTTTAGCTGTTTTGAGTATTATTTACGGCGAGCCGTTGAAAAGTAAAATCTCGATATTTCTTTGTCTGATTTTGTCATTTATATTTTCGTCAATCTTTCTACCGCAGATACTGAAGATCTCCAAGCGAAAACGGTTGTATGATATTCCTAATAGCCGGAAAAGTCATGAAGAGAAAATACCCCGTTTAGGTGGCATCGCTTTTTTTCCATCCATTGTTCTGGCAATGTCGTTGGTCGTAGGTTATCGTCATCTGATTGGTTTCCCGATGAATGAACAATTAACAGGACATATCTTATTGGAGTTTTTATTTTTGTCGGCAGGCTGTCTATTCCTGTTCATGGTAGGCGTCGAGGACGACCTGATCGGTGTTCGATATCGCAAAAAGTTTATTACCCAGTTTCTTGTCGCTTCCTTACTTCCCATATCCGGTTTTTATCTGACTAATTTATATGGCTTATTCGGTTTATACGAATTGCCGGCTTATGTTGGCGTTCCGTTGACTATTCTGCTGATTGTATTTATTACAAATGCGGTGAACCTGATAGATGGCATAGACGGTTTGGCAGGCGGAGGGAGTACCTTTTCTTTTGTTGTGATAGGCTGGATGTTTTTTCAGAAAGGATTATGGTTGTATTCGATGCTGGCTTTTTCGGCAGCCGGATGCCTGATTCCATTTCTTTATTTCAATATATGGGGGCGTGCTTCCAAAGGAACAAAAATGTTTATGGGGGATGCCGGTTCTTTATCGTTGGGGTTTTTGTTATCATTTTTAATAATTAAGTTTCCCGCTTATATCTCAGAAACAGAGCCTGACGTAAAGAACCTGGTTATCCCCTTTACCTTATTATTTATTCCGATGTTCGACGCTTGTCGGGTGATGGTGGTGCGTGCGATACATCATCGTCCGCTATTTCTGGCCGACCGGAACCATTTGCACCATAAATGCCTGGCAGCGGGCCTGACACATCTTCAGGCAACAGAACTGGTGCTGGTATTTACGATCGGTTTATTGCTCCTGAATAACTGGTTGGTAGATATCTGTAATATAAATGTATTGCTGGTAGTCGATTTACTTTTGGGGATAGGGTTGAGTAAATTATTGAATGTATGGATACGGCATTCCCAAAAGGAATCGTTGTCTGAGAACAAACCTTGTTGATTATATATACGGAATGGAGAAGATACTTTTCTGGCTTGTTTTTTTGACCTCTTTAACCAAATGTGTCAATCGTTTTCTGGTTTTACCCGATGTAATCTATTATGGTATTTATCTGGGGTGTTTCATTTGGTTGCTGTTCCGAGGTGGGATAATTGTTAATAAGAAATATCTTTTTTTTATTTCGGCGGTTTTTTTCTCTATTTGGCTGAATGATATACCGGCTTTATTTAAGGTCTCAGCCCGTACGTTTGCCTTTTTTAGTCTGGTTTTTATGGTAGGCCCTTTTTTTGTAAATAACCGGTTAATTCGTATGCGACGGCTTTTATTCATCCAGACTTTACTTGTCCTTCGTTGGATTGTATTGCTTTCATTCCTGTTGAAATTTATAGCTCCCGACCAGGTTACCAATGATTCGGGATTTTGCGGACTGACTGCCCATTCGATGGTGTTATCTCCTTTAGCCGGTATTTGTATTTTATACAGTCTCTACCGGTTTCATTTCTCGGAAACTCGTCGGGAGCTTTATAAAGAATCTGCCTATATAGGCATTAGTTTTCTGGTTTTATTGTTAAGCGGTTCCCGGGGAGCTTTAGCTGCGACAGTAGTCGGTGTGGCTTTCTTTTATATCCGTTTATACAGGCGCCAAATGGGCAAAATGCTTCAAGCGGTTTTGTTTATTCTTCTTTTGGCTGTATCCACATCAGCTCTCTGGTGGCCTTATACGGAAAGGCTTCGTCAGAAAACAGAAACGAGTAGGAAGAATGGGGGAACTGTAGCCTCCCGTGAAGGTATCTGGCAGGACCGGATAGACGAATTTACCGCCTACCCTTTGTTTGGTGTGGGATTTTCCAGTTTTAACCTGGATTATATTCAGAGCGAACATACGATAAACCGACATACTGGTACGATAGAGCCGGGAACCAGTTGGCTTTTTCTTTTATCATCTATGGGACTGTATGGCTTTCTTTCATTTTTTTTACCCTTTGCTTATGGTATATATATACTTTTCAAAGAGTTGGATACAGGACTGAAAGGAGGATTGTTAAGTTCTATGATGATTTTGTTTTCTGTACATATGCTTATTGAAGGGTATATCACTGCTTCCGGAGCTTATCTCTGCTTTTTATTATGGCTTAGTTTATCCGAAAGCGAACAAATTTTACAACCAACTACTAACAAAAAACTTTTATCAGCATGATATTTTTTATTCCTTCGGTTATAATCCGTTTATACAAACTGTTACCCCGGATATATAGAATGCGTATCTGGATGACAGGAATGACTATTTTTCTTATGTCTGTTTTTGATCTGCTGGGTACAGGGGCATTACTTCCCATCCTATTATTGGTGTTGGATGAAAAAACGATCGATAAGAATGAATATTTATCCGGGATATACCAATGGGGGGAGTTTACTGATTTTTCATCCTTTGTGTTTTTTATTTGTGTTTCTATCCTGTCGTTTACAATTGTCCGGGTAGTGGTCTGCACATGGCTGTTATACATGCAGAACAAGCGTTTGTTTACTATCTCCAGCTATTTGTCCCTGCATTTGTATAACTATTATTATCAAAAAGGTTTTTTGTATATCAAGCGACATAACAGTCTAACTTTGATCAATAAGGTCAATGGTATCTCAGATAATCTGATACTCGGATATTTGGTTCCTTATACCCAATTGATTTGTGAATGTGTGGTTATGTTGTCTATTCTGGTAGGTTTGATACTGTTCAATGTCTATGTTTTTCTATTAGTTTTGTTAACCTTTATTCCAATTACCTTGATATATTATCGTTTTTCCCGTTCCCGTATGGAGGTTTACGGAAACATGTTATTCCGGTTAATTCCTTTGAAAGGAAAATTGTTACAGCAAACCTTTGTCGGCTATACGGATATGGAAATGAGCCATTCTTTTTCGAAAAGCTTCGGCGGTTTTCAGGATTTAATGATCAAACAAAATCGGATTAATGTACGGCGTTTATTATTGAACGGATCTTTACAAAAAGCATTGGAGATTGCAATTGTTTGTTCGTTGGTTGTATTGATTCTGGCCACCCGGTTTTTTGAATTACCCTCTTTGGGACTGATAATAGGTTTGTTTGCGATAGCTGTTTATCGTGTCCTTCCCGGCTTGGTTCGCAGTTCCGGATTTATATTCCAAATGAAAGGAAATTCATTTGCTTCCGAATTATTGAGTGACCTGGAAGCAGAGCAAAAAGAAATACATGTATTGGATCAACAGCTACTAGATTTTCAAGATGTCATATCGATTCGCTCTCTTTCGTTTTCTTATGATAAAGAGGTGCAGGTGTTAAAAGATATATCCCTGGATATTCATAAAGGCGACTTTATCGGTTTTCGTGGAGAATCGGGTTCTGGAAAATCGACTTTATTCCACCTGTTACTGGGTTTTCTTCAACCGGATGCAGGAGGTATTTATGTGGATGATGTTCCCCTGTCGGCAGATAGATTGGAATCGTGGAGGCGTAAGATAGGTTATGTTTCCCAACAATTATTTATGGTTGAAGGTACTTTGTTGGAAAATATAGCGATGGGAGTGGATGGAGTGGAAATCGACAGGGATCGAGTCGGGGAGGCAATCCGTTTGGCATCGTTGGATAGTTTTATTAAAACCTTACCGCATGGTCTGGATACCCCGATAGGAGAAGGAGGATGTATGCTTTCGGGCGGACAACGCCAACGACTCGGTATTGCACGCGCTTTGTATAAACAGGCAGAAATATTGATGTTCGACGAAGCAACCTCTTCTCTGGATGAAACGACGGAGCATGCCATCAATGATGCGATTGTCCGGTTGTCGGAAGAATGCCCCGGATTAACTCTGTTGGTCATTTCCCATCGTTCGGAGTCATTGGCTGTTTGTCGTAAAATAGTAGATCTGAAGGACTTGAATAAAATATAGCGGGATGGAGCAGACATATATAAAAACATACGTAATCAACCTTCCGAAAGATACAGAGCGTCGGATTTACATCACTAAAGAAATAAGTAAAATAGCTTATCTTGATATTGAGTTTGTAGATGCGGTAGATGGTAGAGAGCTCGGAAAAGAAAAACTCAGTGAAAATTTTGATTTCAAAAAAAGTAAGAATTATCAGTCTTATGATTTATTATTGGGTGAGGTTGGCTGTACTTTGAGTCATTTAGAGTGTTATAAAAAATTACTTGCATCAGATCAGGAGTTTGCTCTGATTGTTGAAGATGATATAGGTTTTAAATGGAATGAGCCGTATGATGATATATTGAAAATAAGTGCTCGTTATATTAGGAGTAAAAAACCTTTAGTTTTATTGAATTTCGCTTTTTTCGATTATATGGGAAAAGGTATTTCAGTTAAAGATAATTATAAAATATATAAGACATATAAGGCGGCATCTGCAACAATTTATTTTATTAACAGACAAGCTGCAAATATGATTGTATCAGCCGGACCTCCTTTTTGGGTTGCAGACGATTGGAGTTTATTTCGTAGGAAAGGAATTCGCATTGATGCTCTGTATCCCTCGTTTGTTTATCATAATGATAACTCTTGTTCTTCGATCGGTTCTGAAAGAAAAAAACGGACGCTAAGATTTCCTCGTTCGTGGATGGAGTTTCGTGTTCTGGCAGATGAAGGTTTCCGGATACTACTAAAGAAATTGGGTATAATGAAACATAAGGAATTTATCCGTTATCGTGAATAGAAAACAAGGAAGATATGTCGTTGTCCGCATGCCTTCCCTGTTTAAATACTCTATGCCAGGAGTTTCATCAGATACCCGCTTGCTGCGCAGACGATTAATGCCCATCCCATCATATTTTCGGGGGAGGGGGAGTTTTCCGGTAAAGCGAGAGTATCGTTCCGATGGCAGCCAGGGCCACTTCCGTGTTGCGGAGAAAGAGTGCCAGTGTGGCTACTATCGCCAGGCTCAGGCTGATGGCATTGATGCCTCCCTTTTCCCCGAAAGATCAGACGAGTCACGGATAACAAAAAGTCGAAGATAACTTTTAAAGTGTTCATAATAAAGAATAGTTTAATGTGTAATATCAGGCATTATACCGGTGATATAGGTACTGATGCTAACCAGCATCTTTTGATAGTCAGTCCGATTGTCGCCGTTCATTTCACTGATGTAGTGGCTGTATGAAATCTCTTTGGCATAGGCTTCAATGTGAAAACTCATAGCGGCTGCAAACGGATAAGCCGTAGTGATCAACCGGGCAAAATCAAAGAAACTCTGCTGCGGCATCGGGTAAATACGGAATTGAAGATGCGACTTTTCCCCCGGTTCTGTTTTACTGCCATTCCAATAGATATTGGATTTGCCGTAGCCGGTAATACCGAAGTAGTTGTGATACACTTTGCAGAGATCGCTTTCGCCCCAGCCGCTTTCAACAGCTGCCTGGGCAAGGATAACGACCGGATTCAGTTTGTAATGTTCTCCGGCTGCTTGTGCAGCCGGAAGAAACTGTTGGATAAATTCTTTTTTATACATAATATGGACTATTCGATCACCGGTCTGTCATCGTCCGGAGTGGAAGGGGACGACTTTTCGGATGATAACGGTTTGATTTCTTCATACGTAGCACTCTTGCGAATGTCGTTCAACATGGTTCCCGGAACATACACGATACGTGCATTCTTAAAAAGAGAGGTGTCGAAATCATCGACAGTGGCGGCTCCTTTGCTGCCGGCTACCATACGGAAATTACCCAGGCGGCCCATCTGGATGATATCGCCTTCTTCCAGACGCTCCTGCATGACAGACAGAAGGCCTTCGACAACTAACATGACATCACCGATAAAAGCAGTGCTTCGCATGGCGATCATGTCGCAAAGCTTTTGAAAACTGACTTTTTTCAACGAACGGATCTGTCCGTAATACAATTTATCTCCCTTTTCGGCATCTTTGCTCATATCGGGACGTTCTACTACATGGAAATTTAATGACATAGCTTTGATAATTAATGATGAATAACTAATAATGAATAATTGTTGGTTATCGATAACAATTCAAAGGTACGACAGGCGGGAAGGGGCAAAATGGGATGTGATAGGATAGGATGTGATACGGGGAAATATAATGAAATATCGTTGAATTTAATGGGTTAAGAAGTTGTTTATATGGCGTTTATTTTGTAAATTTAAAACATAAAACCAATAAAATAATATCTGATATGAACACCGACAATTATCCCGAAGAAAAGAAATTTGAGATCAGAACATATGGCTTTACTGAACTCGCCATGTTGTATAATCCGACATTGCAGCCGGCTTCAGCTGCCAATGCCCTGAGAAGATGGATCAATTATAATCCCAAACTATCTGCCGCCCTGGAAGAAGCCGGCTGGATAAAAGGACAGCGCAAGCTCACCCCGCTGCAAACCGAACAGATGCGGCGCTTTCTGGGGGAACCCTGAGAATTGAAATTAAGAATTTAAAATTAGACAGTACATACGGTTTAATTATTTATCTTTGTGTGACTACTACCCGAAAGAGTAGGTGAAATTATAGAATGAAGAAAGATATGGCAAAGAAAATACCTTATGGATTGACGGATTATGTTCGTGTTCTTACGGAAAATTATTATTATGTAGATAAGACACGGTATATTGACGATTTGGAAAAGACGGCAGCTTTCCTGTTTCTGATCCGTCCGCGTCGCTTTGGAAAGTCTTTATTCCTGAGTATGCTTTACTGTTACTATGATGTGAGATATGCTGATAAATTTGACGAGTTGTTCGGTAATCAGTATATCGGTAAACATCCTACCGGTGAACAAGGGAAATATCTGGTGTTATATTTCAATTTCAGTGCCGTTCGTGGTACGGGACAGGCGCTGGAAGATACCTTCAATAGCTATGCTAAAATTCAGATGGAGGCTTTTGCCGATCAATATGCTTCGTATTTTGAACCGGGTTTCCCAAAAGAAATCAGGGAACTGAAGACGGCAGCCGATCAGTTGAACTTTATCGGTAAACGTGCCGCTATGCTAGGGGTACCTATTTATCTGTTGATCGACGAATATGATAATTTCACCAATACGATATTATCCAGTGAGGGTAATAATGTGTATCGTGCCCTGACACATGATTCAGGTTTTTATCGCGGATTTTTCAATATTGTCAAAGCAATTACTACCGGGCCGGATGCACCAGTTAAGCGAATGTTCATTACCGGTGTGTCGCCTGTAACGTTGGACGATGTTACGAGTGGGTTCAATATCGGGACGAATATAACGACTGATGAGCAATTTAATTCTATGGTAGGTTTCAGCGAATCGGAACTATTCGATATGCTATCTTATTATCAATCGGAAGGAATGCTGGCTGATCCTATCGATGATATTGTCCGGATGATAAAGCCCTGGTACGACAATTATTGTTTTGCCAAAGAATGCATTGGTCAGACGATGTATAATTCGGACATGGTTCTCTATTTTCTGAATAATTATCTGCAGAAAAAACGTCCTCCTTCCGATATGCTGGATCGTAATATTCGTACGGATTATAGTAAATTGCGTCATTTTATCCGTATCGACAAGATGCAGGAAGAAGGTCGTTCGGTTATAACCCGCCTGATCGATACCGGAGAGGTGAACGGGAATGTGATTAAAGATAGTTTTCCCGCAGAGAATCTAGCTGATCCGGGTAATTTTGTTTCTTTATTATACTATTTCGGTCTACTGACTTATGACCGGGTGGAGTATGGAGAAACAATAATGAAAGTTCCCAACCTGGCTGTTCGCGAACAGATTTACAGTTACCTGGTAGAAGCGATGAAAGAACGTGAATCGGTCGTTTTTCCGTTTATGGAATTATCCGATCGTATGCGTCGTATGGCCTATTTCGGAGAATGGGAAGCTGCCTTGGAATTTTTTGCCAAACAAGTAGATAAGAAAGCTGTCCTTCGCGATGCGATCTATCAGGAAACGACCATTAAGACATTAATGGTGGCTTATATGGGGTTGACGGATTATTTTATCATCTGGCCGGAATTTGAAGCGGGTCGCGGTTTTTCTGATCTTTATTTAATGCCTAATCTGGCTAATTATCCGGATATGCAGTATTCATACCTTATAGAGTTGAAGTTTCTGAAACGGGACGATACGACAACGAAGGTAGAGTCGTTGATACAAGAGGCAGAAACACAATTACGTCGTTATGCCTCCGATGAAAAGGTACTTGCCAGTACCGGTAATACCCGCCTGCGTCTGCTTGCTGCAGTTTACAGAGGTTGGCAGCCGGAGGCTTTACGCGAATTTGAATAGTCGATTAACATCTGAATTAGAAAATATTGAACCTACTTTTGGCTTGATCCAAAAGTAGTCAAAAGATCAAGGCTGCACCTGGTTCGCTACTCCGCATCCTACGTTCGCTGTCGCCTCCGAACTCGCTTCGCTCAGACAGCGGATGCTCCGACCGCTCACTCCGGCTGCTACGCTTTACGCTCGCCAGCTGATGCCTTTCCAAGGAAGCTCCGCTTCCTCTAAGGATTGCCGATACAGCCTGTTATAAAGGTGTCGGTATCGGCCATCCCCAAAGAACGTTTCGCGTTCTCCGAAAGGTCTTCGGCGGGTGAGCGTCCGCGAAGGGGAAAGACGAAGCGTCAGGAGGCTGCGCTGTTTGAGCGAAGCGAGTTCGCAGACGACAGCGTAGTCTTTCACCGTAGCAGCGAAGCCGGTGTAGCCTTGAACTTTTGGTTACTTTTCTTTCAAGAGAAAAGTAACATTCACATCTGTCAATAATTGAACCATTGCTATCTACTAAAGATTAAACCAAATCTTGAACTACCGACTACTTCCTTCCGCTACGAAGGAAAGACAAACTCTGAATTAATATGAAATATGTTACAGTAATCCCCGCTCGCGGCGGGTCGAAACGTTTTCCTGGGAAAAATATATATCCCCTGGGAGGAATCCCTTTATTGGCTCATTCCATCCTTTATTCCCGAAAGGTTCTACCCGATACGGAAGTATATGTATCGACAGACAATGAGGAAATCGCAGAAGTGGCCCGTCGCTATGGGGCAGGAGTTATCGAACGGCCGGAAGAATTATCGGGCGATCGGTGTTCGACCGATTCGGCTTTGCAGCATGCTGCAATCGAACTCCTTTCCTACCAGAAGGAGTTCGATTATATGATCTTATTGCAAGCTACGAATCCTCTTCGCCCGGATGGAATGATGGAAGAAGCATTACAAACGATAGAGACTGGTATATACGACAGCCTGTTTACGGTATCTCCTTTAGTTCGTAAGCTGGGGCGTTTGACAGATGGCCGGTTTATTCCCTGGAACTTTACATTCGGACAACGCAGTCAGGATATGGAACCGCTTTATTTTGAGAACGGATTATTATATATCAGTCATAGGGAATTGATCCTGAAAAGTCGTATCCGGGGGGAATCGTTATATTCATTGATTGTCGATCATTCGTTCGGCTATCTGGATATCGATACGCAGGAAGATTTTGAAATGGTAGCCTATTATAGTCATAAATATAATAAAGAAAAAATCAAATAAATAAGATGAATCTGTTAGATCGTTATAAGACAATAGTTTATCTCCCCAATCCCTATGCATTGTTGCAATATTATTTACTTGCTCCCTGTAAGGAAGAGGAAACTTTATTTTTCTTTCATGAAAAGTTTCCGGTATCTATCGTACAACGTATATCCGGGGCAAAGATATTATCTGAAAAAAGGAAATTCCGCTGTGCTTCCTTGCTGACAATCTATTGGTTTGCATTACGGAATCGCAATCTGCCTGTTTATTTGGGGGGGTGGTTACATTTCACCAATTTATTTATAAGGCTGTTTAAACATCTATTTTATTTGGAAGATGGAACACTTTCTTACGAAGCCGTAACGGAGCCGGAGTATCAGGTTACAAAAAAAGAAAAAGTGCGGTGGAGAAGATGGATGTATGGCGATACATATCCTCCTTTCGGATTAGCGGATGGTGTTGAATGTATTTATTTAACCGGTATTTTACCCATACCGGATATTATCCTTCCCAAAACAAAAGTAATCGACTTAAAATCATTGTGGCAACGAAAAAGCCCGACAAAGAAAAAAAGGATACTGGATGTTTTTATGTTTGAAGAAAACACTCTTGAATTAATGAAAGCATGCGATACACTTCTGTTGACTCAACCCTTTAGTGAATATTCATTAGTTTTTACCGAATCGGATAAGATAGAGGTTTATCGCAGGTTGCTTGCCGGTCAGGATGAATCGAAAGTGTTGATCAAAGTTCATCCGTATGAAAAAACGGATTATTCCGTTTATTTTCCTTCGGCACAAATCCTAAATACACCTTGTCCGTTGGAATTACTCCTGTTGCAGGAGATTACTTTACATAAAGTGATTACGGTAAATTCAACAGCTGTGTTCAGTCTGGGAGATGGAATTGAAAAGGTTATTTCCGGATATGACGTTACTCCTGCCTTGATAGAGGAAGCGAAAAGGCGTAATATTTACAATGGCATCTCAAATAAACAAGTAACAAGATAGTCAATAACCGATATGCTCAGGCGAGTGTTAAGCATAATAAAGAGAACGCTTTATCCATTTTATTTCAACCTGAAGTGTGTGAATAAAGAACGTGTGCGAGGTCTAAAAATGTCACCGTTATATGCCGACGGGATGATCTTGCAATGCAATAAACCCCTTCGGATACAGGGACAGGCTTGTTCCGGAGAATGGGTAACAGTCCGTATAGCCGGACACATGCAACAAACCTGTTGTCGGTCTGACGGCAGATGGGAGGTCGTATTGGAGGCTATTCTTCCCGGCGGTCCTTTCCGGATGGAAGTAAGTACCCCTAAAAAGCAACTGGTTTATAAAGATGTGTATGCCGGAGAAGTCTGGCTTTGTTCGGGACAAAGTAATATGGTCGTAACTATGCGGAATTATCTACCTGAAAATAGAGATCCGAATAATCGGGTTCCATATCGTTACTTCAGTTTGTATCCATTTGCTCTCACTTATCCGGGTAAATGGGCCTGGGGAGTGAACCGTTGTATAAACCGGTACCGTTATATATCGTATACAGGTTGGCGGGAATGTCGTAGTCCTTTTTTAGGAGATTTGTCTGCTATTGCCTATTATTATGGGGAAGAATTATCTTCCCGTTTGGGTATTCCGGTCGGTCTGATTGTCAATCCGGTGGGAGGAACAGCTGAATATTGTTGGATTGAACGGCACGTTTTACAACGGGAGTTTCCCGAAATATTGAGTAACTGGTATGAAAACAGTCGGGTAACAAAATGGATGAAAGAGCGGGCAATAGAGAATATAGGGAAAAGTATACCGGAACAGGAACAATTGCATCCGTATCATCCCGGCTATTGCTATGAGGTATGTATCCGTCCGATAAAAGGGTATCCGATCCGCGGATGTATCTGGTTTGCCGGTGAAAGTAGCGCCCAGTTGAACGATTCAGTTCAGTTTGAACGTTTACAAGAACTGTTGATTCGTAGTTGGCGGACAGATTGGGGAGAATGTTTTCCTTTTAATTATGTGCAATTACATGGCATGAATTATGAGAATGCATTTGGAAAAGGGACAAAGTATTATTATTCTGAAATCCGGGAGGCGCAGCGTAAATTGCTGAAGAAAATACCTTATGTCGGTATGGCTGTCTCTTACGACTTATCGGTTGAAGATAATCCTCATTTTAAAAATCGTCGACCTATGGGTGAACGCCTCGCTCGTCTGGCATTGCATTATACATACGGACAGAAAGATATTGTACCATGCGGCCCTCAGCCTCGTGAAGCATGGCTTCACGAGAACTTAATACGTATTAAGTTCGATTTTGCTTCAGGGTTGCAAACCTCGGACGGAGCTTCAGTACAGACGATAAAGGTGGCAGGAGCAGATGGTAAATTTTATCCTGCCGACGGAAGAATAGAGGAGGAGCAATTGCTTGTCGCCTGTCCGGAAGTGCAGTCTCCCTGCCGGGTTCATTATGCATTCGACGCATATCCCTGTAAAGCCAATCTGGTCAACGGCAACGGTTTACCTGCAGCAGCATTTGAAATAGAAATAACTCAGTAAAAATATCAGGAAACTTATATGAAAAACGAATTGCTCATTGCCGGTCGGCCTGTTGGACCGGCATATCCTCCTTTGATCGTAGCCGAATTGGGTATCAATCATGAAGGCTCGTTGCAGACCGCATTCGAGATGGTGGATGCAGCAGCACGTGCAGGCGTGGAAGTGTTGAAACATCAGACGCATATCGTAGAGGATGAAATGTGCGGAGTGGCAAAACAGGTAGTGCCCGGCAATGCGGATGTATCCATCTATGAAATAATGAATCGTTGCGCACTTTCGGAAGAAGATGAAACCGCGTTGCAGAAATACGTACAGTCGAAAGGCATGATCTTTATCAGTACCCCCTTTTCACGTGCGGCAGCCGATCGCTTGCAACGGATGGATGTACCGGCGTTCAAGATAGGTTCGGGAGAATGCAATAATTATCCTTTGCTGGAGCATATCGCCCGGTTCCATAAACCGGTGATATTGTCTACCGGAATGAATACGATCGACAGTATTCGTAAAGCGGTAGATATTTTTAAAGAATATCATGTACCTGTAGCTCTTTTGCATACAACGAATCTTTATCCGACTCCGGCCAATCTGGTTCGTTTGGGAGCCATGCAGGAAATGGCGGAGGCTTTTCCCGGTTATGTATACGGCTTGTCCGACCATACGACAAGCAACCTGGCCTGTCTCTCTGCCGTTGCCCTGGGTGCCTCGATTGTAGAACGTCATTTTACCGACCGGATGGATCGTCGTGGGCCGGATATCTGTTGTTCGATGGATGAACAGGCAACACGCGAACTGATAGAGCAAAGCCGTATGATCTATTCGATGCGTGGCGGACATAAAGGACCTTTACCGGAAGAACAGGTAACGATCGATTTTGCTTACGCAACAGTCGTTACGATCCGTCCCGTAAAAAAAGGCGAATGTTTTACTCGGGAGAACCTTTGGGTGAAGCGTCCCGGCGTGGATGGTATCCTGGCTGATTCGTATGAAAGTATATTGGGGAAGAAAGCAACTGTGGATATCGATGAAGATGTACAGTTACTGTATGATATGATTGAGAAATAAAAAAGTATGAAACGTATCTTGTTTGTAACCGGAACGCGTGCCGATTTCGGAAAGTTGAAGTCGTTGATAAAGATACTGGATAGCCATCCGGATTTTGAAGTTTCGATTTTTGTTACCGGTATGCATATGCAGAGTTTGTATGGATCGACTTATCTGGAGGTAGAGCGTTGTGGTTGTAAAAGAATTTTTAAGTATCTGAACCACACATCCGAAGCAACAATGGATCTGACCCTGAGTAAAACCATCGATGGGCTGTCTACTTATCTGAAAGAAAATCGGGCCGACCTGATTGTCGTTCACGGTGACAGGGTGGAAGCTCTGGCGGGAGCTATCACCGGTAGTTTAAATAATATCCTGGTTGCCCATATCGAAGGAGGAGAATTGTCAGGCACGATCGATGAATTGATCCGTCATGCGGTCAGCAAACTGAGTCATACACATTTTGTGGCCAACGACAAAGCCCGGTGTCGTTTGATACAGATGGGAGAACAGGAAGAGTCTGTTTTTGTGATCGGTTCTCCTGATATGGATGTCATGTTTTCCGATGAACTACCGGCTCTGACTACAGTAAAGGAATACTACGAAATACTTTATGATAACTATGCTATCGTGATGTACCACCCGGTAACTACGGAGTACGATCGAACTGCCTTGCATGTCAATCGGCTGGTAGAGGCTTTATTGAAGGATACACATAATTATGTTGTGATCTATCCAAATAACGACTTGGGATCGCATCTAATACTGGATACCTATGAACGGTTAAAAAAACATCCTCGTTTCCGCCTGATCCCTTCGATGCGCTTTGAATATTTTTTATCGTTGCTGAAGAATGCGGAGTTTATTGTCGGCAATTCGAGTGCCGGTGTCCGTGAAGCTCCGGCTTACGGGGTTCCCTGTATCAATATCGGCAGCCGTCAACAGAATCGGGCCAGTTCTTCTTTTATCTGTAATGTTCCCGAAGATCCGGAGCATATACTGACGGCTATCTCCGGTATCGGGCCGATAGCGGTAAAACCGGAATATACTTTTGGCAAAGGTAGTAGTGCGGAGAAGTTTCTGGAACTGTTGAGTTCTCCTGCTTTTTGGGGTATTTCCCGGCAAAAGCAATTCAGGGATCTAGATAAAATTTAATACACTAAGTATAGTAATATGAAAAAGGCTCCGTGTACATGTCCTTTATGTGTAAAAGGGGATTATAATCCGGTCGACTATATGGTCGATTTGTCCGAATTGGAGAGAGAGCGTCTTTGTGGTGTAAGTGGTTTGATGCGTGTAAAAGATGAAGCCCGTTGGGTGGCTCAAAGTATCGATAGCTGTATAGCTGCATTGGATGAACTGATCATTTGCTATCAGGAAAGTACGGATGGAACAGAGGAAATAGTAGAACAAAAAAGGTTGCAATATCCAGATAAAATACGTACTTTTTTCTATGCACCTCCGGTATATACCCATAATCTTTCAAAAGAGGACTTTCAATATGCGGTGGGGCTTCCAGAAGATTCTGTTCATTTGTTAAGTAATTATTATAATTATACCTTATTGAAGGCCCGCTACCGGTATGCCGTGAAAATAGATGCCGACCAGATTTATTTTTCAGACCGGTTGAAGCGACTTTGCGATGCTTATCGGAATGAGTTGCAACAGAAGATTACTTTGGGTGAATATATGGCAGATAAATATCTGGAAATATTCAGAATCATATTGGGTATGTCTTTCAATATGTTTTTTTTGCGGTTAATTGATTTTCTTCCATTTCAAAAAACAGTGTTCAGACAATATAACGCATACCTGTTTAAACAGGTATGCCGGATAAAATGTATGACCATTTTATCCGGCATAAATTTGTCTAAGAAAAATGGTAAATGGGGCATAGCAGGATTCAAGGAAAATATAGGTACCTCTTTAGCTTTTAATGGTTCTGGAGATACTTTTATATTTCAGATATCCGATCATACCTTTTTTTCCCCTATGTATCAAACGTATGACCCGAAAGAAGTAACGTATAAAATCGTATATAATGATTATTATAAAAAATATCGGATCATTGAAAGGTTTCATCATAATAATTGCTTATCCCTGTATGGCGGATTTTGTTGGTATCATATGAAATTTGCAGATTGTGAAGAAAGTGAAGGCCATTTGATAGACCAAAAAGTTGAATTGGTTGATTTTTTTAAGATGTCTCTATACGATCTGATAAAAGGCAATATACTGGATATAAGGAAATATCATTTTAAATATCATTTGTTTTCATTTGTTTATGATAAAAATATACCACCTGTTAACCAAATAATAAAATAAATAACAAATCATGAGAAAAAGAATTTTAGAAGGAATAGCCGGCTTTGGTTTGCTGGCCGTTCTGCCGGCTTGTCATACACAGGAACAAGCAGTGACAAACGACATTTATGAAGTAGCAAGTCAGGTGCAAGCAGTTTCGGGAGAAGATAGTAATATTACTGATCCGGCCGGACTGCCGGCTAGAAGCATCCTGATCCCCCAATTGCAAATCGATGCCCAGTCTGTTTACAACCGGATGATCAATTATATCACTCCGGATGAAGAACTGGCTCCGAAGGTGGTTTCCCAACTTCTTTCTGTGTATATCGATTATCCGGCAGGAGGCGTATCGGTCAATCCCAAATACGGCAATAACCGGGCTGAACTGACAAAACTGGAAGAACATCTGAAACCCCTTTTACAATCGGCAGCCGGTGGTATAACGAAAATCCGTATCACCGGCTATGCCTCTCCCGACGGTAGTACGAAGGAAAATGAACGCCTGGCCGGAAACCGTTCCATCCTGTTCAAGGCCTATTTGCAGAAACAATACAACTTGCCTGATAATGGCCTGGTTACAGTCGATTGGGTTGGTGAGGATTGGGACGGTTTAAAAGAACTCATTGCTAAATCGGATAAGAAATATAGCGGCCGTGTTCTAGCTATATTTCAGCTGACCGACGATCCTGATAACCGCCGTAAACAAATTAAAGCAATGGATAACGGAGCTGTATATAAAGACATTGAAAAAAGTTTTTTCGGCCGCTTGCGGCGTATGGAACTGGCTGTGGAGACAGAGTCGCAGACTGTTCCGGTTAACAATCCTGACCTGATAGAACAAATTTACAGCCAACCGGAAAAGGTTGCTTTGACTGACTTTATCCGTGCCGCTTCCCTGTACCGTCCGGGGACAGATCAATATCGTGAAGTATACGAGTTGGCTGCTTACACCTATCCATCGTGTGCTGTAATCCAATTGAATGCCGCTGCTGCTGCTTTATCGCAGGGGGATAAAGAGTCTGCCCGTTACTTCTTCAATCAGGCCGGTAGAGATCGACGCGCTTATAATAATCTGGGTGTATTGTCATTGATGGATGGCAATAAAGAAACGGCAACAGCTTATTTTCGTAAATCACTTCCGCAGAATCCGAGGCTGGCTCGTGAGAATCTGAGGATAGTAAATGAATAAAAAAAGGTAAATGAAAAAATTTTTGTTACATAGTTTTCTTTTTCTTTTTCCTTTGGTTATCGTTACTTGTTTATACGACTTTTTAGTCGGTCAATATTTGAAAAAGAGCGATGCTATACTTTACAAAAGATGGAACATGCTGTATAATCCTATAGAAGCGGATGTTCTGGTTGTCGGTAATTCACGTGCCGGATGCCATGTCGATCCATTGTTAATAGACAGTATTCTGCATGTGAAATCTTATAATTTAGGGGTATCAGGGGGGCCGATTGAAATATCGGATGTGGCATGGAAACTTTATCGTTCTCATAATAATAAAAAACCCCGGTTGATTCTGTGTAATATCGATTTTCTATGGCTGGGAGCATATCATATGTCTTACTCTTCCATAAAAGAAGATTATCTGATTTTTTTGAATGACCCCTACTTTTCTGAACTGACAGAAGAAATGGATATTTCTTTTTTCGATTTATATGTTCCCGGTATGAAATATAGGGGAAATAGCAAGCTTGTGCTGAATTTTTTGAAAGATAAAATCGATTCGCCAAAAAATGAATATGTTATTTTTAGAAAAGGTGCAGTCTTGCTGAAACAGGAAATGATGGAACTAGGGCTTTTATCAGAGAGTCGTGTTTTTGAAAGGGGAGTAAAACGTATAGATATGTTTTATCGTTTTTTGGATGAATGTCAGGGAGAAGGGATACAGGTCGTTTTGTTCAAAAGTCCGATACAGCAGATTGCCTATAAGGATTTATCGAATATAGAAGATTCGTTTTTGTTGATAGACAGCGTCTCTTCTGTTCGTCGACTACCCTTGTTGGATTATACTGATTTTATGATCGAAGATAATTCTTGTTTCTATGACCCTGTTCATTTGAATTATAAAGGTGCAGAACTTTTTTCTGTCCGTTTGGCGCATGACGTTGATTCTTTACTAACTGAGATGAAAATAAGATTGTAATATGCTGTTCAATTCCATGGAGTTCGGGGTCTTTCTTCCGATTGTGTTTTTACTGTATTGGTTTGTCTTCGGCAGGAACCTTAAATTACAGAATTTGTTTATTGTCGCTGTCAGTTATCTGTTTTACGGATGGTGGGACGTTCGTTTTTTGTTCCTGATCGCACTGACTACACTGGTGAGTTTTATATCCGGCCGGCTGATCGCTTATTTCCGGAAAAAAGATTCCGGAAAAGCGGATCGTTGGTTTAACAACCGTGCGTGGCTGGTTAGCGTCGGCAATATTATATTTAATCTGGGTATCCTGGGCTATTTCAAATATTATGATTTCTTTGTAACGAGTTTTGTGGAGGCTTCCCATTTGCTGGGAATATCCTTGCAGGTCCGTACGCTCGGTCTGGTCTTGCCGGTAGGCATCAGTTTTTATACATTCCAGGCATTGAGTTATACGATCGATGTATATAAGGGAAAAATGGAAGCAACGAATGATATTGTTTCGTTTTTTGCTTATGTCAGTTTCTTCCCTCAATTGGTAGCCGGTCCTATCGAAAGAGCAACACAGTTGTTGCCACAATTCTATAAAGAGCGGATCTTCTCTTATCCGGCAGCTGTTGATGGTTTGCGGCAGATTTTATGGGGATTGTTTAAGAAAGTGGTAGTAGCCGATAGTTGTGCGGCTTTTGTAGATCAGATTTATGCGGACTATATCACAAAGCCGTCTCTTAGCTTGATTCTGGCCGCTGTTTGCTTCTCTATTCAGATTTATTGTGATTTTTCCGGCTATTCGGACATAGCGATCGGTACGGCCCGGCTGTTCGGTATTCGCCTGATGAAAAACTTTAATGTGCCTTATTTCTCACGTGATATAGCAGAGTTCTGGCGGCGTTGGCATATTTCGCTCACTACCTGGTTCAGGGATTATGTTTATATACCTTTGGGCGGTAGCCGAGGCAATCGTTGGCAGAGTGTTCGTAATACATTGATCATATTTACGCTTAGCGGGTTCTGGCATGGGGCAAACCTTACATTTTTGTTTTGGGGGTTTTTTAATGGTTTGTTGTTCCTGCCTCTATTGTTGGGAAAGAAAAATCGCAGGCATATCGATATGCCTGGCGAAGGCAAAGTTTTGCCTTCGCCAGGCGAGGCCGTATCCATATTTTGGACTTTTATACTGGTGACGGTCGGTTGGATATTCTTTCGTTCGGAGACGATCACTCAAGCGTTTGATTACTTGTCGAAGATATGTAGTTTCTCATCTGTGGCAGACTGGTCTTTGGCTTTAATCCCTAAAAAAATATATTTTTTTATCCTGGTGCTATTCTTGTGCGAATGGTTTCAGCGTGATAAGGATCATGTATTACAAATAGATATGTTTCCCCGTTGGGGGCGGTATATGGTTTATTACAGCATTGTAATGGCCCTTTTCTTTTTAACGAAGCTGGAGGATGTACCCTTTATTTATTTCCAGTTTTGAATCTGCATTAGCACATTATTATACGTCAAATTGTGAAACTCTATTATTTTGAAATATAATGAAGAAAAAGATTCGTTGTTATTTTATTGACTTTTGGCCGGGATTTGATTACAAATACCATTTGAATTTTTTATTATCTGAATACGATATAATAATCGATGAAGAAAACCCGGATTACCTTTTTTATTCTTGTTTTGGATATGAACATTTACGATATAATCGTTGTATAAAGATATTTTATTGTGGTGAGAATCTGATCCCTGATTTGAACCTTTGTGATTATGCTGTAAGCTTATCTGAAATTCAGTGCGGCGACCGTACGTTTACGAATCGGTTATTCGGATGGCAGAATAATTATCATCCGGATCTGGATACAGAGAAATTGCTTAATCGCAAATTCTGCAATTTTGTGTATTCGAATAATTGGTGTGCAGATCCTTTTCGTGAAAAGATATTCAATGCCTTATCGAAATATAAACGGGTCGATGCGGGAGGAACTTTCCTGAATAATATGGGAGAAAAGGTAAAGGATAAACATTTGTTCCTGAAAGAATATAAATTTACTCTGGCGATCGAAAATTCAAGTCAACCGGGTTATGTGACGGAGAAGATTTCTGATCCCTTCAGGGCACAGTCATTGCCGATATACTGGGGGAGCCCCAGTATCAGTTCGAACATTCGTTCGAACTCGTTTGTCAATCTAATGGATTTTTCGACTATAGAAGAGATGGTGGAAGAAATAATCCGTCTGGACAACGATGATGCCGCCTATCTGGAAAAAATAACTACTCCTTTCTGGCCATATGGAGATAGTTATATGGATTATTACAATTGCGAAAGAGAAAAGCAACTGGTCTTTTTCCGAAATATATTCGATCAATCTTTATGTGAAGCTTACAGACGGACAGAATATGGATATGTACAAAATATGATTAAAGAATTGATTATAGAAAAAAAAATATGGAGTTATTTAAAAAAGTTTGCAAAGAAAATAATCCGTAAATGAAATAGGTATGTTTTGAAATGTTAAGACTAGACTTTTGAATTCAAAAGTACCTTATTTTAAAGTCAAAAGTACATACATTTTTAGCAGGTAAAGCATTCTCTTCCGGGCATAAATGATCTGTTTATGCAAAAATTTTTTATCAAATGTCGGGAGGAGGGGATCAGCTGTCTTTTCCTGCCTTTAGAATTAATATTCAAAAACAATCCGACCCGGTCGGGAAGATTGTCGAATGCGCCGTTTTCCTGCGTACTACCCATCTGGTGAAAGAGAAAAAGACATGGCAAAAGTTTTCAAAACGTTTCTTTGAAGTGTATCGACCTACGATACTCGAATATTTCGGGTACCGGCCGGATGTGCTGGAGGTAAAGAAGGTGAAAGTAAACGACTCCCGGTTATTTATGGCTGTCATGACAGCCCTGTTAAAGACGGGGCGGTTCGGTTGCCAGGCAAAAGAACTGGCAGTAGCGATCGATTCTGTATTCGATCCGGATCTCAAATATTCCAGCATATTGCAGGGTTTGTATGACAACTTGCTGGAATATGAGTCTGTTTTAAGTTTTTTTACCGATTATAAGAAGAATGATTTCAAGTAATAATTAGTTAACACGCTTGGAATGAGGATGCTTTATTCTGCTTTCCTTGTATTTTTATAAAAACCGCAGCCGGTATATGGAATGTACCTTTGCTTGTAATCGGATAGTTAACCGGCTGGTCTTTAAAATTTTTTGATGGTCCCCTTTGTATTTATTATAAATAATATTTCTTCTATATTAAAGAGAGCTGTAACAAGGGGTGTAATCGTTACGGATCGTAAGCGGTTTGATGATTATGAAAATCAAAAACTTTCAGATGTACCTTTGCCGGGACTTTTGCCGGGACATTTCAAATATTAAACAAAAAGGGTAGAATTATGAGGAAATGTAAGGAAAGCATGACACCGGGTTACCGTAAATGCGGTTATCTGAAGGTAGGAAGAAATGTGCTGAAAGCTTTTTTCAGCGGCGACGGCGAACAAAGCCGTCTGGCAGCCGTGTGGCTGTGTGTACAAACTTTTGCGTATTTCAGTGAAGGAGTGGTTTGTCTGAATGACTTCTCGTATGTGTGCCGTCCGGGAGAATGGGTGACTTCGTTTACGGAAATTGCCGGTTTGACCGGTTTGTGCCGTAAATCGGTTAAGCGATGCCTGGAGCGATTGGAGAAAAATCTGTTTTTGCAGGTAAAAGATCTGGATAGCTATAAGCTGATCGTCCTGATGAACTACGAACAGCAAGTCGTGATTAAGAGAGATACGGCAAACAATCCGACGGATCTTCCTCCTGCCGGAACGGAAGGAGGCGATGGCTTCTTTGATGCGATCAATAATTTTTATACTCATCAAAACGGGCAGAAAGGAGCGGTGAACTGATGAATGCGAATACAAACAACAATCCCGGGCAGGTACATGTCTGTCAGGATATCGAAAAAGCAGTGATTGCCGGTTTGCTGAGTAGTCCGGATGCCATCTTCGACGTAATGGGCCGTTTACGTCCTGAAATGTTCTACCATCCCGGACTCCGGTTTGTTTATACTTCGATCCTGTCGTTGGTGGATGCCGGCAAAGGGGTGGATATGCTGACGGTCGAACAGGAAATGATACGGTTGGATCTGTCGCAGTACGAACGGTTGAACGGGTTGTCTTTCCTTTCGGATATGTTGCTCGACGTGCGCAGCGATCACCATATCCGTTATCATGCGGACGAACTGGTCGATAATTATATACTGCGCCGAATGCAGGAGGAATTGAAGAAGAAAGAAACGGAAGTGGCCCGGCCGTCGGCGGATGTGACGGAACTGTTGAACGGGCTGGATCATGTGGTCGATTCGTTGCGCAGCGAGCAGATGCATGTCTCGACCTTGGAAGAGGCAGCCAAAGTGGCTACCCGTGTGTTAACCCATTCATACCGGGAACAGGCGGAGCGTGAGACGGGAACGGACATGCATATCCGTACCGGTTTCGGCGAACTGGACCGGTTGACCGGCGGCCTGTACAAAGGCGAACTGGTGGTGATCCCTGCCCGTCCTTCGATGGGTAAATCGGCTGTTGCGCTGTGGATGGCTTTGTCGGCAGCCCGGCAAGGGAAAGCGGTTGCTTTTTTCAGTGTGGAAATGAGTAAGGAACAGTTGGTGATGCGTCTGCTTTCGATGCTGAGCGGGGTCGATACCGACCGTCTGCGTTTCAAAGGAACTACCCGGTCGGAACGTGAACGCCTGGCGAAAGCGCAACAGGAGTTGGAACAGCTTCCGATCATCCTCGAATATTGCGGTTCGGATACGATCGAGGAGATGCGTGCCAAGGCACAGGCGTTGCATAAGCAGGGGAAATTGGCTGTTTTGTTTATCGATTACCTGAACCTGATCAATATCGTCGTGTCGAAGAGTAACCTGCAGGAAACGACCGACCTGGCTATGGGAAATGTGGCTCGTAAAATCAAATTGATGGCGGAAGAGATGGAGATCCCTGTCGTGTTGCTGGCACAGATGAACCGTGAAAGCGAACGCCGTCCGGCTCCGCACCTGCCTGTATTGAGCGATTTGCGTAACTCGGGAGCGATCGAACAGATAGCCGATGTGGTGGTTTTTGTCTACCGTGCCGAGAAATACAATATTTATTATGATCCGAAAACAAAGGAAGACTTGCGCGGAGTCGGTTTGATGCTGGTTGCCAAGAATCGCAACGGAGCGACTGGTACTGCTAAATTCCGCTACAATCCCGCTATGACCTGTTTGACGGATTATGATCCGAAAGTGATTTAGACGCAGATGATGCGAATGACGCGGATAAGAACTCACAGCTGTTAATCATGAATCTGAAAGATCGGATAAAACAAGTTGCCCGTTTGGAGGAGGTAGTGGAACGCTACCTTCCTCTGAAACGCGGAGGAAGTTCGGCGAAAACCCTGGTGGGGCTTTGTCCGTTCCATGCCGACCGGCATCCGTCGCTCTATGTGAATGTGAAAGAACAATATTACAAATGCTTTGCCTGTGGCGAGGGAGGCGATCTGTTCAAATTCGTACAGCGAATGGAAGGTTGCGACTTCCGTACGGCATTGCATAAGCTGGCAGCCTGGTATGGTTTACCGGATACAGGAAACGATTACCGACCGGTGAAATATCCTCCGGTACAACCGAAACAACAACCGGTACCGGTAGAACCGGTCAGTCAACTTTATATAGACAATCTGCTCCGTAACCACCGGATGGTACTGGATTTGCTGGAAGAATATGTCCCAGAAGAAGAAATCTTGCGGGAGACTTACAGTAGGTTCGAGGTGGGTATCGCCTCTTATTTTTTACCATCCGACTATGATGCATTCTGTAACCGCCTGATCTTCCCGATCCGCAACGAACGGGGTGAGTTGGTTGCTTTTGCCGGGCGTTATCGGGGAGAAACCGAAGGGACGGGTATTCGTAAATATATCAACTCATCGACCAGTCCGGTCTATCATAAAAGTGAGATATTGTATGGTTTGTATCAAGCGCAGGACGAAATACGTAAGCACAAATTTGTCTATATCACTGAAGGTTATAAGGATGTATTAGCCATGTACGCAGCCGGATTTCAAAACACGGTAGCCTTATGTGGTACGGCACTGACCGAAGATCATGTCGCACAACTCAGTCGATATACACGGTGTGCCATCGTCATGCTGGATGGTGATGAAGCTGGACAAACAAATGGGTTCAGATCCGCCCGGCTATTATCAGCAAAAGGTTTTTCTGTCGGCCGGATCATCCTCGAACCGGAACAGGATCCTGATTCACAGCTTCGCAAGATGGGAAATACGGAATTTACCGGATATATCAGAAAAGCAACCCGTTTTAGTCGTTTGGAAATATATGAAACCGATTTATTGAAACAGATCAAACAACTGTTGTCTGACTTGCAACTGGCTTTGACTGCAACAGAGCGTGCAGATCTGTTTGCCCGTATGATTCCTTTGCATAAACGGTTGGGAAAAGTGACGACTTTATTGGCGCATTCTCCGGTGTTGAAAGCGGACTGGCTATTGACTTAAACAATGAATAATAACTTTTAAGTAATACAAAAATGATTGTAGACAAAGAACGTAAGGTGATATTCTTACATAATCCGAAATGTGGCGGAACTTTTCTCAGAGATATTTATATTGAAAAGTATGGAGAAACAGAGGGAACAAAATGGTGGGGATCTTTTACACCGGAGTATAATACGGATTTAGGCCATATTACTTATAATGATTTATCTCGTTTTATTCCTGATTGGAGAGAGTATCGGATCGTTGTGATGGTACGTAATCCGTATCATCGTTTTTATTCTGCAATTAAGGAGGTAAAGAGTCGGTTAATCGGTATTAAAAAAATTGGCTTCATTAAAATTTATTATGCATTTGTTACAAAAGATGGATTGAGATTAAAAGGAAAAACTGCCTTGTTTCGAAGTGTATGTTCCGGAACATATCCTTATTCTCTGCAGAAACTCTTTACGGTTTCTGCAGAGAATTGTTGTAAAAGGATTTTTTCTTTAAAACGTTCAAAACAAGATTTATTCATTCGAAATAAAAGTATTCCCTGGTTGAACCCTCAAAGTTATTTTTGGGGTAAAGAGGTAGAAGTTTTCTATTATGAGTCGGAGAGCGACTGGATAAAGTTATTGGATATATTCGGATTATCAGAATATCAAAGCCGTTTGTCTATTGCAAAAGATTATGTCATACCTAATTACATGCATGCGATGATTGAAAAGCTGTATCCGGAAGATATGGAATTATTCCTGAGGTATGCGACCCCAAAGATCACAATCAAAAAATAAATACTAAAATGAAAATTATTCATGTCATTAATTCCATGAGTACGTCTCATGGTGGACCTACACGTACCGCATTATTGACGATGCAAGGGATGAGATCGCTTGGAATGGATGTAGAGATAGTAACAAACCAACCGGCTCCGGGTGAAGAGGCAGTATCGGACGATCCCTCCATCCGTTATCTGCCCCGTCTTGGTTTTCATGATAAGCGTTGGGGATATTCGAAGGCGATCCCGCAGGAACTTGCAAAGATAAAAAATGTCGATATCTATCATATTCAGGGTATATGGTTGTATTCGGGATATACTACGGCCCGGTATGCCCGGAAGCAGGGATGTCCTTACCTGGTTACTCTTCACGGAACGCTGTATCCGGAGGCGCTGGCACAATCTTCCCGGATAAAAAAGATGGCTTTGAATTTATTTCAGCGCCGGCAGTTGCAACAAGCTGCCTGTATCCATGCTACCTGCCGGGAAGAGATGGAACATTACCGTGCATTAGGGTTTACCAATCCGGTAGCCGTATTACCTTATCCGATGGAGTGCGACGATCAGGCGGAGCCGTTGTATTCGAGAGATATAAAACGCATCGGTTACCTGGGGCGCGTGCATCCCCGTAAACGGGTGGAACGGTTGTTGGAAATTTGGCATCGTCTGGGAGAACCGGGCGAACTGCTGGTGATGGGCAACGGAGATCCTGCGTATATGCAGTTTCTCAGAAATGAAACGGAACGGCTGAAGTTGCGAAGGGTGAAGTTCGAGGGTTTTGTCATAGGAGAGAAGAAGAGCCGCCTGCTCGCTTCCTTGACTTGCCTTGTGGTTCCCAGTGATTTTGAAAATTGCGGTATTATTACACCTGAAGCACTGCTGCAGGAAGTTCCGGTTATCGCTTCGACTGGTTCCCCGTGGCAGGACTTGGATACTTACCGGTGCGGCCGTTGGGTGAATAATGATGTCGATACGCTGACCGAAGCAGTACAGGATGTTTTGTCGCTTAATGAAGATGAATTACAGGCAATGGGGAAACGTGGCCGTCGGTTGGTGCTGGATAAATATTCGGTCGATGTCGTTTCCCGACAGATGAAGGAGTTGTATGCCTGGGTAGCCGATCGGGGGGATAAACCTGAATTTGTATATGACTAAACAAATAATAATATACTTATGAACAAGATTAAATTAGCTAAGGAAGTGGCAAGCCGTATGTCTACGACTGTTACGCAAGCCCTGTGTTTTATAGACACTATGAGCGATGTGATATGTGAGTCGATAACGCATGACGAGTCCGTTCTCATACAGAATTTCGGGCATTATATGCCCTGGCAACAGACAGAACGTATAGGGCGTAATCCCAGAAGCGGTCAGGAGTGTAAGATACCGAAGCGTGTGAGTGTGAAATTCAAACCGGGAAAAGGATTGATTGAAAAAATAAATGAAAAATAATTTAATATGGGAAAAGACTGGGGGCTGTTTTGGGGTTATATCGTAGTTTGTCTGTTAACTTCTTGCGGATCGGTAAAGGATATTGCCTATTTGCAGGGGGAGGATCTACTGAATAAAACGACTGTGATCGATACGGTCACTCTGAAGATACAGAAAGATGATTTGCTGGATATAAATGTGAGTTGCCCGGATCAAGAGTTACTGCGTCCATTCTTGCGGTATGGTAGCCAATACGATGGTAATGGGAATATGGGTGGGGGAAGTAGTGCCGGGTATCTGGTAGAAGCAGATGGGACGATTAATTTCCCCTTACTGGGAGAAATAAAAGTAGTCGGTTTGGACCGTCGTCAGTTAATCAACCTGATTCAGGGCAGGCTGGAGAAAGAAGGGTATATAAAAAATCCGGTCGTTACGGTTCGTTTTCTGAACTTTCGTATCTCGATACTTGGCGAAGTGAGTAAACCGGGAACTTTTAACATAAATACCGAACGTATTACCTTGTTTGAAGCATTGAGCCTGGCGGGCGATTTAACGATTCACGGACGTCGTAACCGGGTGGCAGTTGTCCGGGAAACGAATGGGGTACGTACGATTTTGTATCATGATTTGCGTTCGAGAGACGTTTTCCAGTCTCCCGATTATTATCTGAAACAGAATGATATGGTGTATGTGGAACCGAACCGGGTCCGGGCGGAAACGAGTGTGCAGAACCAGTTTACGAATGTGGGAACCTGGATATCGCTTATATCTTTCCTTACCACTATGAGTATTTTGATATTTAAATAAAAGAAGATGAAAGAACAGAATCCTTATACAGACAGCTTCAAGTTGATGGATGAATTTAATCTCCGTACGATTTTGGATGTGTTGCTGACGAAATGGCATTGGTTTGTTTTGTCCGTTTTTCTTTGTGTGGGAGGCGCTTATGTTTATACAAGGATTGTTCCGGTGGTCTATAAACGGGAAGCGATCGTGCAGCTAAAAAACAAAGTGAAAACGGAGGAGGCATTTAATGAAAAGCAGATGTTTGACGATAGTAATAATAATAATATCGATGGAGAAGCTCTGATTTTTAAGTCTCGTTTGTTGATGGGTGAAGTGATCTGGCGATTAGGACTGGAAATAGAGTATGCGGCAGATGACGGATTTAAAAAAAGAGAGATGTATACGGATATGCCGGTCCGAATTTCTTTTCCGGATTCCACATTCAGTGAGCCTGCTTTTTTTTCGATCATTCCACTGTCGGAAAGTCGTTACAAAATACAAGGTCTGGCTGATGATCCGGATGGTGTGATGGAATATAATTTCGGTGCGGAAGTAATCACACCGATCGGAAAGATAGTTGTGAACCGGAGTTCTTCTTTCAATAAGGATTGGTTAAATATGCCGGTGTTTATTACCTGTCATGAACATAAATCGCTTGTTTCTTCCCTACTGGGCAAACTGAATGTGGAACGTTCCATTAAAGAGGCTAATTTATTGACTCTGACTTATCAGGACACAGATCCGGATAGAGCGGACGATATTCTGAACACGTTGGTTCGTGTATATGTAGATGAGTCGATGAAGGATAAAAATCAGATCATGCAAAGCACAGCGGTCTTTATAGACGAACGGTTAAAACTGATCAATGAGGAGTTGGGAAATGTAGAGAGTGATATCGAGGATTACCGGAAACAAAACCGATCGGCAGATTTGGGTATAGAAGCAAAGGTCGCTCTGGAAAACCGAAGCCGGTATGATCGGGATGTGATCGATCTGACCGGACAAAAAGATCTGATTGACCTGATTCAGCAGTATTTGCATGATCCTTTGAAGAATGAGTCTCTTTTGCCAGCTAATACAGGCATACTGAGTGCAGGGCAGGAAGAATTGTTCAGTAAATATAACTCTGCCATACTGGAACGGGAGAAATTGCGGGAAAGTGGTGGAGACGAGAGTCCTGTGGTTAAGTCGCTGACGAATGAAATAGCCTCCCTGCGTAGGGTAATCAGCCAGAGCCTGAAAAATGCCAAAAGAGAGATCGATATGAAACTGGATTATGCCGGAAGGATGCGATTGCTGGAAATCGGCAGGATCAGTAATATACCGACGCAACAGCGATATGTGCTTTCGATAGAACGGCAGCAGAAAATCAAGGAGGAGTTATTCCTTTACCTGTTGAATAAGCGGGAGGAGAATGCTTTGTCATCGGCTACAGCTGAAAGTAATCTTCATATAGTCGATTCCGCTTACGGAGCAGGTATGGCAGGTACCGCTTCCTGGGTGATTTTATTTGGAGCATTGCTTGCCGGTTTGTTTATACCGGGATTATTCTTCTATCTGGGACCGATGCTGGATGTAACTGTGCGCGGACGGAAAGATATTGAAGATAATCTGACTATTCCTTTCCTGGGAGAAATACCGCATAAACGTCAAAAAGAGCTGATGGTGGTAAGCAGGGAAAAGAGGGATGGGGTATCGGAAGCGTTCCGTATTGTACGGATCAATATGAACTTTATACTGAATGAACAGAAAAAATCGCAGGTACTGATGTTGACTTCCTTTAATCCGTCTTCCGGAAAATCATTTGTTTCGCACAATCTGGCGGCTTCTCTGGTTTTGGCAGGAAAACGAACTGTTTTGCTGGAAATGGATATTCGTAAGAGGTCGTCAAAGGATGATGAGGGAAATGTATTACCGGGACTGACTCATTATTTATCGGGAAGAGTAAACAACCCGGATGAGTTGATCCGTCCCTATACAGGTTTTGAAGGATTGGATGTCATATCTTCCGGGCCTCTTCCTCCAAACCCGTCGGAGTTGTTGTTAGGACAGTTGCTTGACGAGTTGATCGGGCTATTGAAAGAGCGTTATGAATATATCATTATCGATACAGTTCCTTATGGAATGGTGGCTGATGCTCAGATAATCAGCCGGTGTGTCGATATGTGTATTTATGTCATACGGGAAGGAATGATGGATCGCCGGCGGTTGCCGGATATTGAAGCTTTGTATACTAACGGTAAGTTGCCTTGTATGTCAGTCTTGTTGAATGATGTCCGTTATAAACATGCCGGATATGGCTATGGTTACGGATATTATGGCTACGGATATGGTAAAAGTTATTATGGTTATCAATGAATCGAATATGAAAATAAAAACGTATGTAATCAACCTGAAAGATTCGGTTGATCGTCGAAAAGCCATACTGGCTGAAACTGCAAAATATCCTTTTATGGATGTCGAATTGGTGGAAGCTGTTGATGGTAGAAAGTTGAAACAGGAAGAAATCAAGGCCTGTTTCGATTTAAAAAAGTTTGTTAATCATTATTATCGTACTCCTAAAGGGGGAGAGATCGGTTGTACCTTAAGTCATAGGATCTGTTACAGGAAACTTTTGGAATCGGAGGAAGAATTTGCTTTGGTTCTGGAAGACGATGTTTGTTTTATATATCCGGAATATGTTGAAACAATATTAAACGATATACTGAATGAATATAAGGATAATAAGCCTTATGTCATTACGTTGGGGTATCATGATCTATATTATCCGAAGAAATATCGTACGTTGGGTAAATTTACTTTTTATAAAATTTATCGAGCATACGGAACTTGTGGCTATTTGGTCAATCGTCAGGCTGCGAAACGTCTGCTGTCGGACTGTTCTTTTATAGTTGCAGACGATTTTTCTTTTATGAGAGAAAAAGGAATACAGGTAGAGGGGATTTATCCGTATTTCGCAGCAGATGAATCTACAAGAGGAACAATCCCAAGTGAAATTCAGCAAGAGAAGGTGACTCGTAAAAATTTTATTAATAGATGTATATCAAGATGCTGTAGGCTGATTTCTTGTCGGATGTTGTTGAAGTTTGGTAGATTGTCAAAACAACATTATTCACGTGGTATTGATGAATAAAATTATTCAATAGACATGCGAAAAAGAGTCGTAATCATCAATAAATACGGCGCACTTCATCCTTCGGCAACCGGACGTCCGGTTCGTAAACTGGCTGATTATTTATGGGAAAACGGAGTCGATGTGATCGTACTTTCCATTCATGCTCCTTACAAAGGGCAGGTTTCACAACGTGAGGAGAAATTACCCTATCAAACCATCGAATTACCTGATTTTTATAGTGGTAAAAATAAATGGCTTCGTCTTATAGGTAATTTGATAGATGGCTTTCGGTTGGTGATTTATTCCATGTTGTTACCACAGCATCAATTGAAAGTCGTATTGACCGATCCTTCTTTGATCAATGCCTGGGCAGTCTTATTCCGTCCGTTTTACCGAAGCAAGCTGGTGTTCTGGACGATGGATCTGTATCCGGAAGCATTCGCTTCGGCGGGGTTGGTGTCATGCAATCATCCTGCGTACCGGATAATCTCTTCTTTTGTTTATCGTCATGTACCGGATTTCCTGATCGCGTTAGGCGAACAGCAGTATCGTTATCTGTGCCGACAATATAAACAATCCTATATTCCTCATATCGTGTTGCCTTGCGGGATATGTCCGAAAGAAGAAGCAGCCGAACCGCTTTGGCGGAAAGCCAATCGGGATAAGATCATTTTCTGTTATGCGGGAAATATCGGTGAGGCCCATAACGATGTATTCTTGTTGGAGTTGATTAGGCAATTGGATCCCGAGAAACATTTGATATTACTTAGATTATATGGAGCAAAAGCGCAACAGGTACTGAAGGAGGTGAGTGCATTTGAAACGGTGGTCTTGCTGGATTATATTGCTCCGGCAGAGATGCAATATGTAGACATCTGTGTGGCTTCTCTATTACCGGCATGGAATCATGTTTGCGTACCGTCGAAAGTGGTCAGTGCGATTTGCTGGGGAATACCTGTATTATACAATGCCAATAAGGAGTCGGAAGGTGCCTGTATGTTTCCGGAAGCAATCTGGTTGATACCGGATTTTACGGAATTATCGGACTCGATTCTTACTTTTCTGAATGCACTTTCAGCAAAGGATATTCTTGTGAGAAAGGAAGCGGCAGAAAGATATTCGCAGGAATTTGTAGGTATGGAGTATACAAATCAGATGAATTTATTAAAAATGATCAAATGAAAAGGATGGTAAAAAAGTACCTGCTGATAGCGGGTGGGAGTCTGTTGGTTTTACTGGTGGCAGGTGAGGTGTACCTCCGTCGGGAGTGGGGATTCTGTGATTCGGTATTGATGCAGTCCGATCCGGATTTTGAGTATATAGCTCAGCCGGATCAGAACCGTTATCGTTTTAAAAGACACATCGTATACAATGCGTATTCACAACGGAATACTCCGGTCGATTCTTCTGCTTTTATTGTGCTGGGATTGGGCGATTCCGTGCTGAACGGAGGGGCATTGACTGATCAGGATAGTCTCGCTACATCCCGTTTAAGCAATGATCTTTCCACATTTATGGGAAAAGATGTACAAGTGCTGAATATTTCAGCCGGTAGTTGGGGTCCGGATAATTGCGAGGCTTACCTGAAGCGTTATGGAATGTTTAGCGGTAAAGTAGCATTTCTGGTTTGTAGTTCGCACGATGCGCATGATAATATAAATCATCAGTCGGTTATCGATGTATTACCGGGTTTTTCCAGCCGGCAGTATTTGTCTGCCTGGATCGAACTGTTCGATCGTTATTTGATACCTCGTTATTTGCTCTCCTATTTGGGGTGTCCTGATTCAGATAAGGGTGTATCTGAAATATCTAAGGATGGAAAGGTTTTTAATACCGGTTTTGAGGCTTTGGCTTCTCGTTTCCGTCATGCCGGTATTCCGTTTTTTATATGGCTTCATCCGGAGAAAACAGAATTGGAGCGTGGAACGTATAACAGGGAAGGCAAAGAAATTCTGGAATTTTGTGTACGGGATACCGTACCGGTAATAGAGGGGTTGAAATATATGTCTTTTGATGATTACCGGGATAATATTCATCTGAATGAGCATGGACAACAAAAACTGGCTGAACATCTGAGTCTTTTTTCAGAAAGAATATTGACGATGTATAAATAAGATAAACGACTATGCAGATCGTAATTATTATGGGACCCTTTGGATATATACCGCCCAAGGGAATCGGAGCGATAGAGAAACTTTGGTATGATCTTGCTCTTGAATTTATTAAAAAAGGGCACGGCGTTGAAATTATATCCAAAAAGCCGGTCGGTTTTCAGGTATCGGATACGGGAAATGAGGATATCGAACATATTTATATTCCCGGTTATCGTAGAGGTGCACATTTGGCAAAGGATTTGTTTTTTGATTTTATATATTCATTCAATGCTTTACGTAAAGTAAAAAAGACTGATATATTGATCATGAATACTTTCTGGTCACCATTGCTATGCCGGTTGTTTCGGTATAAATATTCGGTATCAGTCTATAACGTGGCTCGTTACCCGAAAGGACAATACCGGTATTATTGCTGGACGGATATGTTTTGTTGTGTATCGACAGCAGTAGAAAGGGCGTTGAAAAAGCAATTGCCGGATAAAAAGGATAAAATAAGAACGATTAATAATCCGATAGATACAAACATTTATACGTATAGGGAAAAAGAAACGACTGATGATCTGATAATCATGTATCATGGCCGTATTCACCCGGAAAAAGGATTGAATATACTTGTGCTGGCAGTTGAAACTTTACGGGTTAAGTATCCCGGGATAAATCTGGTGTTTGTCGGTGCTAGGGATATTGCATCCGGAGGTGGAGGAGAGCAATATGTCCGGCAATTGGAAAAGATGGCAAAAGGAAGGATTACGTGGGCAGATCCTATATCAAATCCGTCGTTATTAGCTGAAAAAATAGCTTCTTGCGATATCTATTGTTATCCGTCTGTTGCCGAGAAAGGCGAGACGTTTGGTGTGTCTCCCTTGGAAGCTATGGGGATAGGACGGCCGGTAATCGTTTCCGCATTGGAGTGTTTCAATGATTTTATAGAGGATGGAGTCAATGGTTTTGTTTTTGACCATCGGAGTCCGAATGCTGTGGAGGAGTTGGCATCGATCATAGAGCAGTTGATGGAGCATCCGGATTGGCGTAAAGAGATAGGGGTGGAAGCCTTTCGATCTTCCCGTAGATTTTCGAACAGTCATATAGCCGATCAGTATTTATCTGAATTTAAAATATTATTGAATAATCATGGCTAAAGTATGGTTGAAAGCTATATATCAAAAGGATATTAGTACATCTTCATGGTCTGTTAAAGAGGCGTTGGGTATTCGTTTCTGGCATATAGTCTGGTTGCTCTTTTTTCGCTGGACACCCAAAAAACTTAATTTTTGGCGGTTGTTTCTGCTTCGATTGTTTGGAGCTCGTTTAGAGAAAGTGTTCATCTTTTCTTCCTGCCGTATTTTTATTCCTTGGTTGTTGGAAATGAAAGAAGGTGCTTGTTTGGGCCCTTATTCCGAAGTTTATAATCTTGGGGTGGTTCGTTTTGGAAAACGTTCGGTTTTGTCTCAATATTCTTATGTGTGTAATGGAACACATGATTTATCAACATTAAGACTTCCCTTGATGATCGGTGAAATAAATATCGGAGCAAATGTTTTCATCGGTGCAAAAGCATTGATTTTGCCTGGTGTGGATATAGGAGAAGGGGCTGTAGTGGGGACAGGGAGTGTGGTTACAAAAGATATTGAAGCGTGGACTATTGTAGGAGGAAATCCGGCAAGAGAGATAAAAAAACGTATTTTGAAATCAGAATAAATAGTATGGAAAAAATTCCGGTATCGGTTATTATTCCGGTGAAAAATGAAGAAAAGAACCTTCCGCGTTGTTTGTCCTTATTAAAAGATTTTTCTGAAGTTATCGTGGTGGATTCGTACAGTACGGATAAAACACCACAAATAGCTGAGGAATATGGATGCCGTCTGATCGAATTTACATGGAATGGCCGATTCCCCAAAAAACGGAACTGGGTATTGAGGAATGTGGAATTACAGAATACCTGGGTATTGTTTTTGGATGCGGACGAATCGGTTACGAATGATTTTATAGTTTGTGTCAGAAAGACGATAGAACGTACGGATTACTGTGGCTTCTGGATTTATTATAACGATCATTTTATGGGCAGACAGTTAAAGCATGGAGTGAAGATGCGTAAGCTGGCTTTATTTAGAAAAGACAAAGGCGAATATGAATACATCGACGAGCATTCCTGGTCGCATCTGGATATGGAGATTCATGAACATCCGGTTATAGACGGAAAAGTAGGCGTGTTGCCTGTTCCGCTGATCCATAACGATTATAAAGGATTGGAACATTATATAGCCAAACATAATGCTTATTCGACCTGGGAGGTTCATCGTTTTTTTCAATTGATAAAATCCGAAACCCCTTTGACGTTCCGGCAGAAAGTGAAGTATTTCCTGCTGGATAGTTGGTTTTTGGCTCCTTTGTATTTTCTGTATGCTTATTTTTTCCGCTTAGGAATGCTGGATGGCAGAGCTGGGCTACTATTCAGTCTCTATAAAATGCAGTATTTTTTTCAGATAAAAAGTAAAATCATTGAACTTAAACGGATAAGTGTAATAAATAACTAATAGAACAGATGGATATAAAAGTTTCAATAATTATTCCGGTGTATAATGTTGCACCTTTTCTTGATAAATGTTTATCATCCTGTGTCAATCAAACGTTTCAAGATATAGAGATTATTGTTGTGAATGACGGATCGCGAGATGATTCATCTCAGATTATTGCTGCATATGCAGCAATAGATGATCGTATAAAAGTAATTACAAAAGAAAATCAAGGGTTGATTTATGCCCGTAAATCAGGTTTGGAAGTGGCTTGCGGAGAATATGTGTTTCATCTGGACGGAGATGATTATATAGAACCGAATGCAATAGAAATATTATATGATGAGGCGATAAAACAGGATGCAGACTATGTTGTTGCTAATTACTATGATGTATTAGGTAATGAGCGGCATGAAGTTTGGCGTAATAGCAGAATGAAAGGTTTATCCGGTGAGGCTTTTTTTCTCTGTATGCTTCGCGGAGGATATGAGTTATGGGCGCGGTTGATAAGGCGGTCTTTATGCGATGATATCATTTACAAGCCTGTGGTTAACGGAGAGGACTTATTTACTACCATGCAGATTGTGTTGAAGGTAAAGAAACCGGTGGTGGTCGATGCTTGCCTGTATAATTATGTAAAGCGTACGGGTTCCCTAACTAACCGGAATGAAGAAATAATGTGGGAATCTAAATTTTACATGATAAGATCTGTGTTTTCACTTCTGGATGTGTATCCTTACACTCAACCGATCAGGGAAAGAGTCTATTTGATGTTTTTTTCTTTTTTTCTGGAATGTATAAGTTTGAAGAAAATGGAGGTTAAAACTATTCTGTATGATTATTATTGGAATAAAAAAGAAGTAAAAGCTTTTCTGTGGAGGAAAAGGATAGATTTTTATTTAATGATAAATACTTTTTTCGTATTTCCCTCTATAGCGAGTTTGATCGCAAGAATCTATTTGTATATGATTTGTTTATGGCGTAAGTTTAAATGATTTTTCGATATGCATATTATACCCGAATGATACAAAAATAGCGATTGTGTTTTAGTTGTACCATCCGGGTATAATGTGAGCATTTATTTTTATCTCTGATCAATCGTTGGGTGTTTCTTCCTCTTGTCTATACCAATTAATTTTTCGTGAGAAGAACATGATAATGCCTAATATAATAAACAACCCCACACTTCCTATCAGCAACGCGATGTCTTCCAGCTGAAGCACTACATAAAGGAATATGTAAAGCATACACAGCATGGCAGCTAAACCGCCTGTCTGCACCTTATTCTTAAAGATGCTATGTGTATAAACCGTGATCAGTCCGATAGTCGCTATGCTGGCTATCAGGTATGCGATGCCGAAGTTTATTTGTTCGGAGATCGATAAAAGCAGGCTGTAGAACAGGATCAAGGCGATGCCGACCAGCAAATACTGGATGGGATGGATGCGTTTTTTTGTCAGTATTTCGACAAAGAAAAAGACGACGAATGTCAGTGCGATGAACATGAATGCGTATTTTGCCGAACGCATGTTTTGCTGGTAATGGTTTACCGGGTCGATCAGGTTAACGCCGAAAGAGGCATCTTCGAAAGTCTCCACCTGATTGTCTATCCATGTTTCAGGGATGCTGCGGTTGAAGCGGAGGACACTCCAGTTTGCATCAAATCCGTTTTCGGTAATGGTATGTTCGGGGCTGAAGTTGCCGATGAAGCCGGGAGATTTCCAGGTGCCGGCAACGTGGACTTTGGAGGTTTTGCCTATAGGTATGAAATTGATATTACTGCTACCGTTCAGTTTTAATTTGCAATTGAAGTTTAATGGCTGGCCGGTTAAAAGAGTGTCAGCATTATTTAGACTGACTACCAATATCTTTCCCATCAGCCTGTCGTAATTACCGGCGGCTTCTACCGGATACTGCTTGTTGTCGAGCGTAAAGCTGATATTTTCGGTGATACCTCTCAAGTCGGAAACTCCGATAGTCAGGTAGGCTTGATCCCAATGGATGGTACTGTTGTCGGTCTTCTGGTAATTGATCTTATCGAAGTTTCCGGACAGGTCTATTTCACTTTTGTAGAGGATCGTTTTATAGATCCCGTAATATCTTTCCTCAGGGAATAGTTGTGTGTCGATATTCAGGTTTTCAGGCGTGATGCTTATTGTATGTTCCTGAAGGACTGTTTTGTTGTTTGCATCCACCTGGGTGGTGTAGGGGATCGTGAGTACCGGGCCGCAGATGGTCTGGGCATTGCTCCATTTGGCATTGATCTTTTCGATTGTTTCGACACTTCTGTCTTGTCTTTCCCGTATCAAATCCTGGATCATTATGCCCGGAATAAGTAGGATAATGGTCAGAAAGCCGATAACCAGTGCTTTGAATGTGATAGACTGGTTGATTTTTCCTGCTTTTTTAATTGTTGTTTCCATAATCTTAAGCTGTTTATTGTGTCTAAAAAGTACTTTGTTTTTCAAAGTGAGTAGGTAAAAAAATTATTTGATAAGTTCTTCTAAAGCGTTCAGATGCTCTTTGAAGCTTTTCCGTCCTTCTTCAGTGATCATATATTGTGTATTGGGTTTCCGTCCGATGAATTGCTTGGAGGACTGGATATATCCGATAGTCTCCAATGCTTTCAGGTGGCTGGCCAGATTCCCGTCGGTCAGTTCCATCAGTTGCTTCATCGTGTTGAAGTCAGCCGATTCGTTCACCGAAAGAATAGACATAATACCTAATCGTATACGGCTTTCAAAAGCTTTATTTAATTTGGATATTATGTTTTTCATTCCTTTTTCAGATCATATTTAATATACATGGCCGTGCCGTAAATGATGTGGCAGACTCCGAACCCGATTGTCCAGAGCAGGAGGCTCCAATCCGGTAACAGGGCCGCGAGTATTCCCAGTATGACTTCCGTCAGGCCAAGATAATGGACTTCGTCGAGGGTGTATTTGGATACATTGATCAACGCCAGGCCATAGAAAGTCAGCGTCATTGTAATAGCCATCGGCAGGTCGCCGCGCAACAGGAAAATAAGGGCAAAGATACCACCGGCTACCAAAGGAATACCGAGGTTGTATAGTGTCTTTTTTATCAGGCTCTTGGAGGGCATCAGGTTTTTCTTAACCGACTTTCTCCACGAAAAGTAGATACCGAAACAAATAGAAAAGAGCAAGACGGCGGAAGCATCCGTTATCAGCAATGTTATTTCGCGGAACATGGCTTCGTGGGTCGTTTCGAAGCCGGCGGTTGAAGGTTCCTGCAAAATATGGAAATAGGCGAGTGCCGCGCCAATAATAGCAATAATCCCGGCTGAAATACCGGATAGCCCGCTTAATGACAGGAGTTTGGATGATCTTTCCATCATCTCGCGTATTGCTTTTATGTCTTCTAATTGTTTGTTCATATACTTATGATAAAAAGTACTTTGTGGTGCAAAGTTAGTAAGGTTTCTGAATATACCAATTACAAGGAGGTGTTTTTTTATGAGTATTATGAATCAGGATTAAAGTTTAGTCGGTTGTTTTCATTGAACTATGCTCTTGTTTGAAGGAAAATATATAACTTTGTGTTCGAAAAACTGTCACATGTGACATTTATTAGCAAATTAATGATTGTAAACAGAAGTACATACATAGATAAGCTCCAACGATCTAAGGGCAACGGTCTTATTAAAATCATAACAGGGCTGCGTCGTTCCGGCAAATCATTCCTGCTAAAAAAACTCTTTCGTCAACATTTGCTGGATGAAGGAGTTTCAGACGATCATATCATTATCATAGATATGGAGAGTCGGAAAAACAAGGTGTTTAAAGATCCTGATTACCTGTTGGACTGGTTAGACGGACGGATGGTCGATGATTCTACCTATTACATCATCGTCGATGAGGTTCAAGAAGTAAAGGATTTTGTGGAAGTTCTTTCCAGTCTGTCTGTAATGGAAGGCACGGATGTATATGTAACAGGATCCAATTCGCGCTTCCTTTCGTCGGATGTTGTTACGGAGTTTAGGGGACGAGGTGACGAGATTCATGTATGGCCATTGTCATTCCATGAGTTCATGTCTGTGTATGAAGGTTCGAAGGAAGACGGATGGGCTGAATATCTGATGTATGGCGGTCTACCCCAATTGCTGACGCAGGATGGTGATGACAAGAAATCAGAGTTTCTTCGCCGTTTGTACCGTACAGTTTATTTGCGTGACATTTATGAACGGAACAATATAGAATTGAAGCCCGAGTTTGAAGAACTTTCTCAAGCGCTTGCCTCAAGTATAGGTGCTCCCGTGAATGCCTCGAACATAGCCAATACATTCAAGTCGGTAAGCAATGTCCGGAATATTTCCGATAAGACCGTATCTACATATCTGGAATATATGCAGGACGCATTTCTAATCGAAAAGTCGGAGCGATACGATATAAAAGGACGTAAATATATCGGTTCTTTATATAAGTGCTATTATCAGGATATCGGTTTGAGAAATGCCATTCTTTCATTCCGGCAGATCGAGCCCACACATCTGATGGAGAATGTTATATATAACGAAATGAGGAGACGCGGCTGGCTTGTGGATGTAGGTAATATCTATCACCGTATTAGAAATTCAGAAGGACAGCAGCAAAGGGTAACGTTAGAGGTGGATTTCGTCTGCAACAAAGGAAGCGAACGAATCTATATCCAGTCGGCATGGCGTATGCCGGATGAAGAGAAGATGGAACAGGAAAAGCGTTCGTTGCGTTTGGTTGGCGACTCTTTCAGAAAGTTGTTGATAGTGGGTGAACACACCAAATCATGGAGCGATGAGAACGGTATACAGATGATGAGTATCTACGATTTCTTGCTTGACATGGCAAGTCTTTAGCCTGATTAGTAAGTATCAGCTTTCTGAAAACAGTGGATTTTGCATGTGATCGCTTGCTTTCAATAAATGCTTATCTTTGTAACCAGAAAATAAATTTAGCAGACATGGAGAATAAAACAATATTGCCGGCCGAATGGTATCCGCAAAGCGCGGTTCAACTGACCTGGCCACATGAAGGGACTGACTGGGCACCGATACTGGACGAGGTGGTTCCTTGCTTTGTCTCGATTGCCAAAGAAGTGATCAAACGGGAAAAGTTACTGATCGTTTGTCCGGATGAATCGGTGGTGCGCTCCCAACTGGGAGAGGTGGATTATAGCCGTATCATCTTCCGCGAAATGGAGACGAGCGATACCTGGGCACGCGATCATGGAGGTATTTCGGTCTTTGAGGAAGGCATACCGGTGGTGTACGATTTCGTATTTAACGGCTGGGGCATGAAGTTTGCGGCTAATCACGATAACCTGATCACACGTAAATTATTCCATGGGAAGACGTTTGCGGAGGAGGTCGTTCCGGTCAATATGCAACCGTTCGTATTGGAAGGCGGTAGTATCGAGTCGGACGGAAAGGGTACTTTACTGACTACGGTCGAATGCCTTTCTTCCGTGAACAGAAATGAATACCTTCAGCAGGAAGAGTTGGAAAGCTACCTGAAACAGGTGTTCGGCCTGGATCGTATCTTGTGGCTGGAAAGCGGTTACCTGGCGGGCGACGATACCGATAGCCATGTCGATACGCTGGCCCGTTTTTGTAGCGAAGATACGATTGCCTATGTGCAATGCACGGACGAAGAAGATGAACATTTTGCCGAATTACAGGAAATGGAGGAGGAGCTGAAAGAGTTCACCCAGGCCAACGGCGAACCTTACCGCCTGATCGCTTTGCCTATGGCGGATAAAGTGGAATGGGAGGGTGAACGTTTACCGGCTACTTATGCCAACTTCCTGATTATAAACGGGGCGGTCTTGCTCCCTTTCTATAATTCACCGAAAGACGAGGAGGCTAAAGCCGCCTTGCAAGAAGCTTTCCCGGACAGGGAGATTGTAGGTATCGATTGTTTACCGTTGATTAAACAACATGGTTCGTTGCATTGTGTGACAATGCAATACCCGAAAGATTTTATCGTATGAAAGTAGGATTAATTCAACAGGCAAATACCTGTGACCGGACAGATAATATAAAGAAACTGAAAAATAGCATCCGGCTTTGTGCGGAAGAAGGGGCGGAACTGGTCGTGCTACAAGAGTTGCATAACGGGCTCTATTTCTGCCAGACAGAAGATACACAGGTGTTCGACCAGGCAGAACCAATTCCGGGGCCATCTACCGAAGCGTTCGGTGCACTGGCGAAAGAGCTGGGTGTCGTGCTGGTGCTTTCCCTTTTTGAAAGGCGTGCGCCGGGACTCTATCATAATACGGCGGTGGTGATTGAACGTGACGGCACGATTGCCGGAAAGTATCGTAAAATGCATATACCGGATGATCCGGCTTATTACGAGAAATTCTATTTTACACCGGGCGACCTGGGCTTTGAACCCATACAGACTTCGGTCGGTAAACTCGGCGTGCTGGTTTGCTGGGATCAATGGTATCCGGAAGCCGCCCGCCTGATGGCTATGAAAGGATCCGAAATGTTGATCTATCCGACCGCCATCGGTTGGGAAAGTAGTGATACGGAGGAAGAGAAGAAACGCCAGTTGGATGCCTGGGTAACCGTGCAACGGGGTCATGCCGTAGCCAACGGACTTCCGGTGATTACCGTGAACCGTACGGGACACGAGACGGATCCTTCGGGGCAGACAAACGGTATCCGGTTCTGGGGGAATAGTTTTGTAGCGGGCCCGCAGGGAGAGTTGTTGGCTGAATTTCCGAATGACCATGAAGAAGTCCGCGTGGTAGAGATAGACAAGGCACGTAGTGAGAATGTGCGCCGTTGGTGGCCTTTCTTCCGCGACCGCCGTATCGATGCTTTTGGCGGACTGACAGAGCGATTTTTGATCTGATATGAAATTATGCAATAAGGAAGAAGCCGTCCGGTACATGAATCGATTGGGATTATCCGGACGGCCTTTTGTCTTTGTCGTCGATTATAAGCAGGAACAGGTTTGGATAGGGGAGACGGATGCTATCGATCCGGAAGAGTTGCTATACGATCTGAATGGTTTCACCAATGTTATCCCGGAGACGGTGGCATTGCCGGATAAACAGGTGGTGTGGCATACCGATCCGGTTTCGTATGAAGCCTATTCCCAGTCTTTCCGTATTGTCTCCGATCATATTCATGCCGGTAATTCGTATCTGGTGAATCTGACCTGTGCCACTCCGGTACAAACGAACCTGACCTTGAAAGAGGTTTTTGCCTGTTCGCATGCCCCCTATAAATTATGGGCGAAGGATCGCTTTGTCGTCTTCTCCCCCGAGATATTCGTGCGTATCGAGGACGGTTTTATCTATTCTTATCCGATGAAAGGGACGATCGACGCTTCTTTGCCGGATGCCCGCGAACGCATCCTGGCAGACGGCAAGGAGGAGGCGGAACATGCTACGATTGTCGATCTGATCCGTAACGATTTGAGCCAGGTGGCATCGGAGGTGACGGTTACCCGTTATCGGTATATCGACGAGTTGCTGACCAACAGGGGGCGCCTCTTGCAGGTCAGTTCCGAGATAAGAGGAAAGCTGGAGGGAAAATGGCAGGCTTCTTTGGGACAAATCCTTTTCAGCCTCTTGCCGGCCGGTTCGATCACCGGTGCACCGAAGAAAAAGACGATGGAGATCATTGCGGAAGCGGAGACGTATGACCGGGGATTTTATACGGGCGTGACCGGCTATTTTGACGGCCGTAAACTGGATAGCGCCGTCATGATCCGTTTCCTGGAAGAGCAGGACGGACGGCTGGTGTTTAAGAGTGGAGGAGGCATCACTTCCCGGAGTGATTTGCAGAGTGAATATAACGAAATGAAACAAAAAGTATATGTGCCAATTTATTGAAACAATCCGTATCGAGAATGGGAAGGCCCTTAATCTGGGCTTTCATAACTACCGCTTCAACAAGACGCGGAGGGATATATTTGAATGTAACTTGCCCGTTAACCTGGCTGATTATATCCAGCCCGGCGAGTATACCGAACGTACCAAATGCCGTATCGAATATCAGGATGAAGTAGAAAAGGTCGAATATCAGCCTTACACGATCCGTCCGGTGAAGAGCCTGAGGATGGTAACATCCGACGGGTTGGATTACACCTATAAGAGTAGTAACCGGCAGAAGCTGGATGAATTATTCAAGCAGAAAGGCGAAGCCGACGATATACTGATTATCCGCGACGGCTTTCTGACGGATACCTCGATAGCCAATATCGCCCTATGGAATGGCGAACAATGGGAAACACCCGAAAAGCCCTTGCTGGAAGGGACGATGAGAGCGTCTTTATTGGGCAAAGGGCTGATTGTTCCCGCCGCCATTCGCCCGCACGACTTATCTCGCTATTCCCTGATCCGTCTGTTCAATGCAATGATCGGTTTCGGAGAGATAGAACTTCCCGTTCAACATATCCTTTAAAAGAAGAAAGTACCCGGCAAAGTAAAGTGTTATCCCTCTTTGGGTAACCGTAGTACGAACCGTATCAGTGCTACAAATACTTTGCCGTACTTGTCCAATTTGATTTGCCCTACACCATGTATCTCGCTGAACTCGTCCAGCGTGACGGGTTTCTTTTGTACCATATCTTCCAGAGAATCATCGGAGAAGATGATATATGCCGGTGTTTGTTCCCGTTCGGCGATCTGCTTGCGGAGCTGTTGAAGCGAGTCGAGCAATGTCTCTTCGACGGAAGCCGCCTGTATCGGTTTGATCGGGCGGTATTTGAATTTGCCGTCTTTCTTGCGTAAGAATACCTTTTCTTCCGTTTCTTTGTAAATGGCCATCATGGCTTTCTGCTCGCCGAACAATATTTTTCTTCCCAGTGGCGTTACCTTTAGTATACCGGCATTTACGTAATCGATCTCGATATATCCCAACTGGAGCATCTGGTACAGATACTCTTTCCACTCCTTGTAGGTCAGGTCTTTTCCTGCTCCGTAGGTCTTTAGTTTATCATATCCCTTTTCGGTAATATCCGCTTTTTCCGATCCGCGGAGAATATTGATCAACATATTCATACCGACAAACTGACCGGTACGGAAGATGGCGCTAAGTGCTTTCTGAACCAATATGCTACCGTCGAAGCGTTGAGGGGGATTCTTGCAGACATCGCAATTTCCGCAATCCTGATCCGTCTCTTCCCCGAAATAACTAAGCAGGATACGGCGGCGGCAGATATCCGCTTCGCAATAACGGCGCATCCGGTTCAGTTTCTGAAGATTGACATCCCTTTGTCCACTTTCCTCGGCAAAACGACGGAGCACGAGCAGGTCGCCCACCGAATAGAACAGCAAGGTGTCGCTCTTCATCCCATCCCGTCCGGCACGTCCTATCTCCTGGTAGTAGTTTTCAATGCTTCCGGGCATATTATAATGTACAACCCAGCGGACATTGCTTTTGTCGATTCCCATACCGAAAGCAACCGTTGCACAGACAACATTTACCCGATCGTTGATAAAATCATCCTGTGCCTTTTCGCGCACCGCGGGCGCAAGTCCGGCATGATAGGCGGTTGCCTTGATCCCGTAGGAAGAAAGCTCTTCAGCCAGTTTTTCGGTACTGTTCCGGCTCATGCAGTAGACGATACCGCTCTGCTTTCGGTGTGCATGGATGAAATGGACGATGGCGGCCGTTTTCTCTTTCTTGTTTAGTCCCCGGCGGATCGTCAGGGAAAGGTTGGGACGGTCGAAAGAAGAGACGAATACTTCCGGATCGCGCAGGTTCAACTGGTTGATTATATCCGTACGCGTCACCTTGTCGGCGGTCGCGGTCAGGGCGACGATCGGTATTTTAGGGAAATGCTCCTTGAGTACCGCCAGTTGCGTATATTCTGGCCGGAAGTCGTGCCCCCAATGCGAGATACAATGGGCTTCGTCGATGGCTATCAACGATATATCCATGCGGGGAAGCAGCCAGTGGAGCTCACCGATCAGTCCTTCGGGGGAGATATAAAGCAGCTTGATCTTTCCCTGGATGCAGAGTTGTTTGACTTGTTGCCGTTCTTCGTCAGGCATCATACTATTGAGTGCGGCGGCCGGAATGCCGTTGGCCACCAACCCGCCTACCTGGTCTTTCATCAGTGCGATCAAAGGGGAGATAACAACCGCCGTCCCCGGCAGATAAATAGCCGGTAGTTGGAAGCAAATCGATTTCCCCCCACCGGTAGGCATCAGCACCAGTGAATCCTCTTTCCTCAAAATACGTTGTATGATCTCCGCCTGTAATGGGCGGAAAGAAGTATACCCAAAGAACTTCTTTAATAGCAACAGCAACTCTTTCATCGTCCTAAAATCAATTCACAAAGATAGTATAATATTTAGAAAAGGAGCTATGCACGAGGGTACAACTCCTTTTCCTATTATAAATAATAATCACTTGCCTCAGATTTATTTCACCTCTATCCACACCGCCTCCCCTTCGGGACGATTTGCCAGGCGGCGGACGATGCGGTGTTCCCAGATACGCGAATCTATTACCTGGCCTTTCTTTTTATTCAACCCGGGCAGGATACACCCTGTTGTGTCGTTCATCGTATTGCCGGCATGGATACGGATACTCTCGAACAGGGACACGTGGAGTAGGAGAGGAAGCCACCGCTGGAACCGGGGACTGAAGGTCACCACCACCGGATAGCGGCCTTCCGGAATGGCGGTTTTGCCGGCTATCTTCTTGCCCGGCCTTCCCCAGCCGATGTCGCGCCAGGTGGGTTCTAACGTATCACAAATGTATTCTCCGTCGATTGCTAGCCGGCCTATCGTGTAGGTCTTGCGACGGGCGATGCGTGTCAGGGTTATTTCCATTTCTCAGTCTTTTTATAGGTTTCCGGCCTGGTGGAGGTAGATGCACCTTTCAAGTCGTTTTCATTAATTGTAAGTTTTGTAATGTAATGCCGGTGTGTCCATTGCCAAAGCATATTTCGTGCGCCCTCGGCATCCATGCCTTGCGATTGGCGTACACGAACGGCATCTGCTAAGGTGAACTCTTCGGGAAGCAGCTCTAAGAGATTGGTTCGTCCGCGACGTTTTTGTCTGTCCGATGCCATGCCACTTCCGCTCATTGCCTCCTCGATATCCGTTCCGAAGAACTCCATCTTGCACCAAAGATCGTATTTCAAGCTCCAGCGAACGAAGTCCTCCATCGTTTTGTCCCACTTACGGCCGTTTGCCACATAGAGCACACAGGCCTTCAAATACGCAATTACGTTGGCCCGAAACGAAAGATTTTCATATATTCTCGATTGGGAGAGGCGAGCAAAGTCGGCACACTCCTCCTTGAGCTTCTTAGCCAGGCGGAACGCTTCGGGGCAATCCACCTCGCCCACGGCACGGCAGAGGTTCTCGATGGATGGGCGGAGTTCTTCGTCGAAAGCGGCATCGTATTCGCCGTACACAGGCATATCGGCACCGATTTCACGTTCGGGGATGGTACAAAAGTTGATGCGTGAGATCGGGCCGTCCGTCAACACCCGCGAGAAGTAACGTTTGCCCTTCAGGATCGTGGTGGCGGCATTCCAGTTGAAGCGGATGGTTACTTTCTCCGTGACGGACTGGGTACCTACGCGGGTCTGTCCATAGCGGTTTCCGGGGTCAAAGCTAAGGCACATGATTTGGAATTGTTGCTGGCCCCTTGTCCCTCCGCGCAGGGCATCGAACTGGTCGATCTCGTTCAATTTCGTGTAAAGAAAATGTCCGTTTGCTTCGGCGGTACGCATCACGAAGGCGGGGTTCGTCATATCGGCATCGATCTCTTGAATGACCAAGCCTTCGGGACGCGCTCGTTTGTCCTTGTTCGCCCCTTTGGAGTTGACTTCGTTCTTCCACTCGCGTTCGCGGCGCAGGTTCTCCTCGTCTCTTAAACGGATGTCTGCCATGATGCGGTTGATGGGTTCGGAGATGCAATCCTTACCCGCGCCGGTGCCTGCCATAAGGACGTTCATAAGCGTTGCTTCATGTAGCACATTGTCGATATAACGAAACCGTACCTTATGTAGGTGGGCGGCTAACGCGGGAAAAACGGCATGTGCCACGGCGGGCTGATAAATGTCCGGTGTGCGGCTCAGCAGGAGTTTTATCAACCCCGGGAGCTTCTTAGGGAGAGCCGGAGGAGTATTTAATGAAGTATTATTGTTTCCGTCCGCAGGGCAATTATTCATTATTGATTCTTCATTATTCATTGCCAGGCGTACCGCCTCGCGCATCTCTTTGGGTGTGGAACAGAACTTGGCGGTACAGGCCGAGTGAATCAATCCGCGCATCTCTTCTTCCGTAAGGTCGTAGCGGGGCATGATGGCGAATAAAAGATTTTCGTCATTATCCGTGATATAGCGCAGGTGCGATGCCAGGCGGTGCAAGCGGGTGTTGCGTTCGCCTTTTTGCGGTTCGCCACCCGTGAGGCGAATCCATTCAGCAATGATATTTTTATACGGAACGCCTTTAAATGATTGAGAATTATCTGTGCTTGGGTCTGCGGGTTCGTTATTCTGATTTGTCTCCTCATGGCACGCAGATGACACAGATGGCGCAGATTTACGCGGATTTTGATCTGTGGTCATCTGCTCGATCTGTGTCATCTGTGTGCCATTTGCCGGATATTCCGCAAACAAAGCCTTTTCGTCCAGATATAGGATATAATCGCGGGGTACAAGAAACGAGCAACGTGCCAGGTCCTTTACCGCCCCATCATAATTAGCATCGCCCAATTGCTCCGACATCCGGCGTTGCGCTTCTGCCAAAACACTTCCCGTAGTATTCTTGTCTTTATAATTTTCAATTTTCAATTCTCCATTTTCAATTACAAAGAGTAGACGAAGTCCCTCGGTGGATGGCGTTACGTGTGCCAGTACCACGCCCAACTCCTTTTCCCTGCCTTCTACGTGGGCTTTATAATATCCGCGTGGGTCGGTGATATGATCCACATCGTACATGGAAAGTCCCGACGGCACGGCATCGGCATTCAACCGTCGGCCGTTCTTGAAAGTGGCGTGCGGCGTAATGACCGGAAGCATTTTCTTGCGTTCCGCTTTCAGTGTGTCGAAGTCCTCTTTCGACATTTCACCCCGCCTTGTGGCTTCCAGGGCATCTTCTATCTCGGCGCATATCCCGGCCACCAGGGGAGAATCTATTACTCCCCGGAACAGCTCGGGGGTACATGTGCGTACCACCCGACTTCTTACATTATTTGAAATTCCAAAGCTCATGATAAAAATAGTTTGTTTTTTAATGATATCGTTCGATGGTGTCGAGTATGTCGTCCACGAATCCGCCTGCTTCGCGGCTCTCATTTTCGATGGCCTCGGAGGGTATGATACCTGCTTCGTCCAGTCCGATGTGTAGGGTGAAACGCACGCGGTTCTCGTTCACACTCACCCGGCCGTGGCGCAGGCGAATGTATTTTGAGTTATCGCTCCCGTTTTCCGGCGTGTGGCGGATATGCTCGTTGAAATTACCCTCATTGGGATTTACCAGTCCGATAGTACCTTGCAGGCGGCTACCTGACGAAAGAAGCCGTTGGTAAGTGTTGTCTGAAATTTGAATTTTTAGTTCCATGTCGTTCCGTTTAGAAGATTGTTAAATTAATTTGGTGATGATGATCTGATTATCAAACCGTTCTGCTCCGTTCTTATCTGTGTAGCGGCGTGCACGCAAGAAACATTGAACCCGGTGAGTCATGTTCGGATCAAACTCACCTGCGCTAAGTGCCCCCTCGCCCTGTATTTCGGCATAAAACTCATCGATGCCATCCGTCAAATGAAAGCCGCGTGTATGAAAGATTTTCGACTGCCCGTCCCGGTCGGTGTACGTCCGACTCTGAGGCGGATACTGATGTAGGATTGTCACATACTTTTCCATGTTTATTCTACTTTTTAAAGTTAATAAAGGAAGGCCTTCAAATGAAAAAGCCCCCGTAAACCGCTCTATCAGCGGCTTACAGAGGCAAAGGTAGATCTCCGCTATCCCCCCGGGAAGTATTCTCCCCCAAGGGGAACGATTCGGGGAATGGGGGAGTGAAAAGAGTTTTATTTCATTGTGACATAAAGATATTACTCTCAAACAACTCTGTTTTTGAAGTTTTATACTATTTTTGCGATTGGTTTGAGGTAACTCTTTCCAAGACATATTAGAAAAAAGAAGCGTTATGTTTATCTTGTAGTTTGGGAACGTAGGAAATTTTCAGATTAGATACAAGGATAGCATAGTGGTTCTCACGTTATAAGCGTGGGCTGCTATTACTATATCTGTATCTATGGGTTTCCTACGACCTCCAGACTAAGACGTGGAATGCAGTTCCACGCTTCCCTTTTGAGGTTGAATAAATTAAAACACATAGATATGAATGATTTTATAATATCTTTGGCACACTACATTACGTTGCCAATTTGTATTGGAACAATTTCATTGGCATTAATAGTCTGTATTGCATTAATTTTCTTTTGGAAGAAAAAAAATGAGCTACAAAAGCGGAAGCGGACAGTGGACCTATTCCCGACTTTTTTGTCAACCTTAGGAGTATTAGGCACTTTTTGGGGAATTACAATTGGGTTGTCTGAGTTTAACACTCAAGATTTAGATAAAAGCATTCCCGTATTATTGGAAGGACTGAAAACCGCTTTTTATACTTCTCTATTAGGTATGATTTCATCTATGATTACCAATTTTATCATCAATAAAATTTACGATAAATACGAAGCAGGGCAACCAAGTAATCAAGATGAAGCAACGGCTCGCATATGTGATGCAGTTGAATCTATGAACCGGCAGAACGTTGAAGCTATGCAGGCTTTACTTCAATCCATGAATCAGCAAACACAGAATCAAACGGCTTTTTATAACACTTTGTTAAATCAGATTAATGTATTTAATACAGTCAAAATAGATGAAATGACACTTTTAATTCGCTCACAAGAAACTCATCTATCTGCAATTGCAAGTAATGGTCAACAAACTATAAATAAATTAGATACACTTAATGCCAATATAGAACATATTGATGATCGCATAGGAGAGCAATTGGATATTTCATCCGCTTCAGCCTCTATCTTACAAGAGACGCAAGATGCGACCAAGAAACTTAGCGAAGTTCTTCGTGCCGAAGTTGATGAAATAGAAATAAAAATGGGAGAAACCAACCATTTGCTAACGCAAAAATTTGATGAATTTGCTGAATTGCTAAAGAAAAGTAATACTGAAGCCTTAGTTGAGGTAATGAAACAAGCAACTTTAGAATTTCAAAACCAAATGAATGCAATAGTCAGCAAATTGATAAAGGAAAATTTCGAACAATTAAATCAGAGCGTTGAAAAATTGAATATTTGGCAACAAGAAAATAAACAAATGATTTCTGATTTGACACACCAATATACAAAGATGGTTACAGAATTTGAAAGGACGTCTACCGTTCTCACTAATGTTGCAGAATATGCAGCTCAATTAAGTGGAACAAGTGGTATGTTGGCAAAACTGATTACCGAATTGCAGAAAGTAATGATAGAAGACACTAAATTCTCAACGATAACGACTAAACTATCTGAAACCGTAGATTTGACAAAAGATAATATGATTAAGTTCGATGATTCTACATCAAAACTAAATGAATGGGTAAGGAAGCAAAGGAATTTTGTTGATGGTGTACAGCTTTTAATTAAGAAATTGGAGGAATTAAGTTCTATACGTGATTACAATAAAGAGTTTTGGCAAGATACTAAAAAACAGCTGGAAGAAGGGGTTGGGTTCATTAAAAAAGGTAGTGACAGTCTGAATGCCCAATTAACGGATTTGGATAAACAATTCTATTCTAGGCTAAGTGCAACATTAGCTGAATTAGATTCTTGTATACAGGCAATGATTAAAAGAAAATAAAATATGGCAAAGCATAATGTTTGGATGTCTGTGTCTGACTTGATGACTGGACTAATGGTTATATTCTTATTTGTTGCTATTGCATATATTAGCAGGGTGAACAAAAACGCAGATGTATTAGCACAATATATAGAGGCCCGTCAAAATTTGCATGATAAATTAGTAGACAAATTTAAAACTGATACAGCAAGGTGGGAAATGACAATAGGAAAAGATTTATCATTACGTTTTACTAATCCGACCGTTCTCTTCCAAACAGGTTCGTGGGATTTAACTCCTGCATTCTGTAATATATTAGAAGAATTTCTACCCAAGTACTTTGATATTTTACTAACAGATTCATTAAAGAATAATATTAGCGAAATTAGAATAGAGGGACATACAGACCCGACACCATTTCCTACATTATCATCTGACCCGTACATTGCAAATGTGATTTTATCACAACGCCGTTCATTGAGCGTATTACAGTATTTTCGTTCCATGCCTACATTTCAAAAATATACATCAGACCAACAACGGATGTTGGAATATTGGTTTACAGCCAATGGACTATCTTATGGCAGGACATTGGATAGTCAAAACCATTTGACGTATGAGTCCGGCAATTCTATTAATTATGAAAAATCCCGGAGAGTTGAATTCCGGATTATTACAACAAGCGAAAAAATGATAGAAGAATTTGTGAAGAAAATTGCTAAATAAAATGGAGAAAGAAAATCCAATTTATACATTCCCGAAATTGAAAAACACTTTAGAAGAGTTGGGATATCAAATAGAGAAAGTTGAGGTCTATCGTCCTATTAAACCTGTTGATGTTTCTATAAAAGACATCAAAGATGGAACTATCGAGATTACGGATGGAGGTATTTTTTTTAAAACTCCTGACGGACAAAAGCATGGGGGATTTATGTATAAAAGGGAATATCATTTAGCACAATATGGGAAACCACGTTTTCACATTCGTAATTGCAGAACCATTCAAGAGTTTAAGGCACGAGGTTCGTTTACTGCTGAATATCGTTGGAGTAATGATGATAAAGTGCAAGTTTGCGATATGGATGACAACTATATAGATAAGACGGTTAATTTTCTTCCGCTATGTAAATATTGTGCCGAAATTCTAAGAAGCGAACAAAGTGATGTCTATAAGGATAACGAAGATTTTGTAAATGAATTAAAGAAAGCCACTCCACAAGAAACAGTGACAGATGTTGATGTTTTGGGTTACACAAAAGAGTGGCAGGATGTCAGTAAACGTTATAGAGAAAAGCACAAATACACTTGTGAACGATGTGGCATCCATATTACAAATATTTTTGATTATGGCTACATCCATTGCCACCATCGTAATGGCAATAAAACAGACAATCGTGAAGAAAATCTGGAATGCTTATGTGTAAAGTGCCACTCTAAAGTGGATAAGATTCACGAGATTCGTTTCTCTAAAGGAGCAAATTATATTTGGTTACAAGACTTTTTGAAGAAATATTAGGTATAGAGAATTTGGATAACAAAGAATCGCTGCAATGTATTCCAAAGATTTATTAGCTGTGTTTACGAAATAATGATAAAATTTCCCTAAGTCAATCCTAATAGTCCTAATATTGTGCTTATTATAACCAATACACAAAATATAATTCTGTTTTCTTTAGTGTCTTTGATTTCTAGAACAATATACACTACCCAAAAACACACTATCATTAATATAAAATAAACAATAAAAACAAACAACGATTCAACTATTTTTTCCATAATATGCATTACCCACTATAATCCGATTCCAACCTTTTCATTAACTCCATCGCCACAACAATCTGTTTACGCATCTTTTCGTCTGCCCGGGCAAGATAGGTACTCCAAAGAGTTACTTTGGATGAGGGGAGATGAACATTTTGAGGAATTTTCTTGATCGATTCGTAGCTAATGGCGGGACAGACCTTGTCCATCCCCATGCCAGTCATGGCGTTGCAAAAATCGCGCATCTCTTTCGGATAACCCATCTGCTCGCTCAAAACCCGGTAAACGGCATACCATTGGCCTTTCTCGGTGAAGATAGGCCGGCCCTGCTCGTCGGTGGCTTCCAGGAGGGCGCCGAGAGCTTCGAGCACCTTTTTGTCTCCGACCGGAGAGGATGCAGAGGTAGGGGCGGTTCGCGAACCGCCCTGTTCGTCGGGGCTGGCGTTGATGTACACATTCGTATTGTCGTGGATGTCGAACATTGGTGCGTTGAACGTCACGGGGGCATTGAACGACATGCCTGGTATTCCGTCGCGTTGATTATCCTGTTTCTTGTCTTCCATCTTTTCAGCTTTGTTTTCCAATATTCACCCGCTCGTTTCCGCTCACTTCATACACCGGTTTGTTGAATTGCACCGGAGGTCCCGGCTCCTTCTGGCCCAGATGGCAAAGCCGTTCGTGCTCTTGTTCTGAAATCGTTCGAAATATCTTGAGGAGGAAAAGCACAAGCGTGTTGACATCTTCGTTTTGCGAAGCAGGATATCCCTCCAACAGGCGGAGGCATTCCGCAAGCGAGTGGCGTTCGGTCTGTTTCCACGATTCAAATTCGTTTTCAAGGCGTTCCACCTTTTTCTTAAGCAGTTCTATTTCGCCTGTTTTTTTCTCCTGGTCTTGTTGTTGCCTTCTGACAATCTCCGCAAGCATCCTAACCGTTTGCCGCAAGGACTTGATTTGTCCGGCTTGCTTGCTGATTTCCTCATTCTGGCGCTCGCACTGCATCAAAAGCTGGTCTAGACGTTTTTCTAGATAGTCCGTGTGCTCTTCCGCTTCTCTCTTTGAAGCGGCAGATGAATCATCACCTTCTGCTTCAAAAAAGTTTTGAGCCAAAGACCAAGCCTCCGGATACGCTTTTTTCATCTCTTCTTTTATGTCGGGGTTCAGAGCTTCACCCATTTGTTTTAACAATGCCTCTATCGGCGCACGGGATTCCATACTTTAGCGTTTTTCAGAAAACAGTTCCGTCTTCTTATTTAAAGAAAACTTCCAAGAAACATGCCTCTTACAGACAAAGTTACTGAAAAGATTTATAAACAAAAGAAATATAAAACGGTATTTTTTTTTCGTGGCAAATATGACCCGTCACAAGAGGGACGCCTTACAATACTTACACCTTACAATAATTACAATTAGAGAAAACTATTCGTGTCGGAGAAATGTAAGAGTAACTGTATTATATTATATATAAATATATTTATATATAATATAATTATTAAAAAATACTGCTCCCACCTATAGAAAAATATAATTTATATTATTGTAATTTGTCAGTTTTGTAAGGGGAGTAAGAGACGGAGCCTCCGCGGGAACAATTCCGCAGGACAAACGAAATCATAGCTCTGCATACCCGAAAGCTATTTTCCCCGCACCGAAAAGCATAGCTTTGTAAATATCTTCCGTTTATTAACTGAAATTCACATCTTAGTGCTGCCCGTTTTTGGGCTTTGGGAGGAGTGCGGCGTACCTTTGTGTCAGAAGAATAAACAATATCACTAACCCTTTAACACGACAACAACATGACAACAACAGGAACATTGAAGTTCAGAAAGTATCAGGAAAAACGTGCAGGCGATTTTAAAGACAAATGGTACGGCAAGGCGGTACAGGATCGCATGGTGGAATTTGAAGACTTCGTCACCCACATGTCGGAGCACAACTCGCCCTACTCGCGCGGCGTCATCCACGGTGTATTGATCGACATGCTCTCCTGCTTGCAGGAACTGGTACTCGACGGCAAGTCGGTACGTCTGGGAGAGCTGGGGCTATTCTCCATCGGCATGAGCACCTCGCCGGCTGCTACGGCGCAGGAGTTTACCGCCGCCAACATCAAGGGCGTGCATCTCAACGTGCGCAACACCAAGACCTGGAGCAACCAGGAACTGCGCAAGCGATGCCGTCTGACGGAGCTCACCGCCTATGCAGGCACGCCCCAGGAAGGAGGCGGCGGAGGTGGAGGCGAAGACGACCGTCCTGTCATCGAGTAAATTATTAATTAATTAGTACCCTTTTAAAACAGAAAGATCATGAGTGAGAAAAAGAAAGAGACCTGGAAGTTCATCATCCAGACGTTACTGGCCATCCTCTCAGCCGTGGCTACCTCGCTGGGAATTACCTCCTGCATAGCGCTTTGAATTTGAGTAGTGAAGTCGAGAAGTTGAGAATTGAAAATGGAATTTCCCCCATTTTCAATTCTTTTTTTATTATCTTTGTCCCATTATTTATTTAACGAGCCGTGATGGCTCAACATTATTATTAGATGACATTTGAACAATTAGAACTGATAGAGCCGATACAAAAGGCTCTGCAACAAGAAGGTTACACAATTCCAACCCCTATACAAGCAGAAGCAATTCCCTACGTTTTAGATGGTTATGACTTATTAGGTTGTGCACAAACCGGAACAGGCAAGACGGCTGCATTCTCTATACCGATCATTCAGAATTTGTATAATGAACGCCAGAATGGCAAAGTACGCGGTATCAAGGCATTGATCCTGACACCTACCCGTGAGCTGGCTATCCAGATCGGGGAAAGCTTTACGGCCTACGGCAAATATGCCGGCGTAAAACATACCGTTATATTCGGCGGAGTAGGACAGAAGCCGCAAACCGACGCTCTCCAGCGGGGAGTGGATGTGTTGATCGCAACGCCCGGACGCCTGCTCGACCTGACGGGCCAGGGATTTATCAGCCTGAAGTATCTTGATTATTTCGTGTTGGATGAGGCCGACCGTATGCTCGACATGGGATTTATCCATGATATCAAACGTATCCTGCCTTTATTGCCCAAGAAGCGTCAATCCCTGTTTTTCTCGGCTACCATGCCGCCCGAAATAGAACGTCTGGCGGGTACCATCCTGCACGATCCTCAGAAGGTGGAAGTTACGCCCGCTTCGTCGACGGTGGAGAAGATAGACCAGTCTGTCTATTTTGTGGAGAAGGCGGAGAAGGTTAGCCTGCTTACCCATTTGCTGAAGGATTCTTCGTTGGAGTCGGTGCTGGTATTTACCCGAACGAAACATGGTGCCGACAAGGTGGCCCGTGTCCTGGCAAAAGCGAATATCGGAGCAGAAGCCATCCACGGAAATAAAAGCCAGACGGCGCGCCAGCGTGCATTGACCAATTTCAAAGATCATACCACCCGTGTCCTGATCGCAACGGATATCGCCGCACGCGGTATCGACGTGGATCATCTTTCGCACGTGATAAACTATGAATTGCCGAATGTTCCGGAAACGTATGTACACCGTATCGGACGTACAGGCCGTGCAGGTCGTAGCGGGGTGGCTTATTCTTTTTGTGATGCGGAGGAAGTACCTTACCTGAAGGATATCCAGAGGCTGATCGGCAAGCAGATACCCGTTGCCGGTGGAAACGAATTCGAAACGGCCGATGTGAAAGCAGCCGTGGCGGAAAAGAAAGAAGCCATCAAACAGGAGTCCAAACGCCGCAATATGTTCGGTAGCAAACGCGACGGTAGTTACTGGCGCAATAAGAAGCGGGCGGAAGGCGGAAATCAGAAGGTTGCTAAAAAGAAACCGTAAACGATTAGGTTCTTTACGGATTTTAATTATTTTTGCGCGATATATTGAACTTGTGTCCTAATGCCGAAGATAGAAGAAGATATTGTAGCACGTATAAATGAGGGAGATACGAAAGCATTCGAACAGCTTTATTCTTCTTGCTACACCTATCTTTGTGCGGTAGCCACCAAATACATTTTTAATGCGGAAGCCGCCCGTGAGGTGGTAAATGATATTTTTCTCAGTGTGTGGAACAATCGTTCCACACTGGTCAGTCCGTTGTTGCCTTATCTGATCCGTTCTGTCCGGAACCGTTGTGTGAATTATCTTCGCCAACAACGTTTGCAAATGGTTCCCTTCTCTGAAGTGCAGGATGGATTGCTGGCTATCCAGGAAGAGTTGGCTGCTACCGGTACTCATCCGTTGGCTTATTTGGAAAACAAAGAGATGGAGGAGAAAATTTATGAGGCAATAAATCAGCTTCCCCCCAGGTGCCGCACTATATTTATCGAATACCTTTATCATAATAAGACTTACGAAGAAATTGCCCAGGCCAACAATATCACTTCAAGTACGGTCAGGGGACAAATAAAAATAGGTTTGTCAAAGCTAAAAGACCTGCTGGGAGATATTTATCCGCTATTCCTCTTTTTATTTGATTTTTCTGAAAAATAATTACATTTCTTTTAAACGCACTTTGCTTTTCTTGTGTATATAGGAGTAGAAAGTCGATAAAACGGCTTTGAAACAATATGCAAGAAAGAAAAGAATATATAGAAGAATTAGTGTTCGGTTATTTGGCCGGCGACTTGAATGAGGAGGAAAAGAAGGATTTACTGACCTGGCTGGAAGCTGACGAAGTAAATAAAAAATCATTTTCTGAAATGGCGGATAGCTGGGCTACCGTTCATGTCCCTCTTTTTGAGCAGAACAGGAAAGGCGATTTTGAAAAGAACTTTGGCTATTTAACTCACTTCCCCTCTAGCGTATCGAAAAAGCGGAAAGCATTGAATGTATGGCTTAGGGTTGCTTCCGTCGTTTTGCTGACATTCACGATTGGGGCTCTTTCCTATTTTGCCGGTACTCAAAATCGATCTGGAATGGATTTGCAGGCGTTTGAAACGATCGTTCCGATGGGAGCACGTTCGAAGGTTATCTTACCCGATCATTCTGTCGTTTGGATGAATGCCGGTTCGTCATTAAAATATACCACCGATTTCGGGAAAGAAAAACGGGAAGTCTGGCTGAACGGAGAAGCGTATTTTGAGGTTGAGTCCGATTCGTTGATTCCATTTCTGGTAAATTCCGAAGATATCAGTGTAAAGGTGCTGGGTACTTCTTTTAATGTGAAGGCTTATGAGGACGATGACGAGATTTCGGTGGCTTTACTTTCCGGAAAAGTGGATGTGCATGCGGCGTCTTCAGATGACGAATATGGTATGCAGGATGCTATATTATTCCCCGATCAGATGTTACGATACGATAAGAAAACGCATGTGATGAAAACGGTAGCCGTAAAAGCTTCGGATGCTTGTTTGTGGATAGATGGTTGTATGAAGTTCAAAGACTTACCATTTGAAAGAATAGCAAAAGAGCTGGAACGGAAATATGATGTTCGTATAACGATACTTAGTAGTGTGTTGAAGAATGAAGTCTTTTCCGGAAGCTTTTCCGCCGACTATAGTTTGTCCCATATTTTAAAAGAGATAGATGTGGAGAAGAAATACAAATGGTCTAGAAAAGGAAACAATATAATAATTGTGGATAGATAATTTTAAACAGATATAATTGTATAATCTTAATTTTTGTGATTTATGAAAGTAACCAAATGGGGAAAAACTTGTAGATTAGCGATTACAGCTTGTGTTTTTGGTGGGTTACCATTAACTACGGAAATGTTATCAGCTACGGAATTGCAGACCGCTTATTTATCTGTACAAATGGAGAGCGCTACGCTTCGGGAACTTTTCGATTTGATCGAGAAGCGATTTCACTATTCTTTTCTGATCAGGAATAATGATATTAATCTGGAAGAGAAGATACGGCTGGATGTCGATAAAATGTCGGTAGAGGAAATACTTACTAATGCGTTAAAAAATCAGCATGCTGATTTTTTTATAAACGACAAGAGAATTGTCATTTATAAAAAAACATCTAAACCGGTATCAGATAAAAATACAATACTTCCCGGTATTCAACAATCTAAGGGACAAGTAAAAGGACAGGTCGTAGATGCGGTGACCGGAGACCCTGTTATCGGTGCCAGTATTATTGAAAAGGGAACTACGAACGGAGGAATAACGGATATCGACGGTAATTTTTCTTTAATTTTTACCGGCGATGAGAAAATGATTGAAATCTCTTATATCGGTTATGTCTCTCAAGTAATTAAAATTACATCAGATAAAGTCCTTTCGGTCAAACTTAAGGAAGACACACAAACACTAAGTGAAGTTGTGGTGGTTGGTTATGGTGTACAGAAAAAGGAAAACCTGACGGGGGCCGTATCGGTTGTTCAGATGGATAAAGTGTTGGGTGACCGTCCGGTGACGAGTGTGATGAGTGCTTTACAAGGGACAATGCCGGGGCTGGTTATCTCCGGTGGATCTACACCCGGACAAAGTAAAGAATTCAATATTCGTGGAACAACATCTTTGAATGGAGGCGAACCTTTAGTTCTTGTAGATAATGTTCCTGCACAAATAGACCTGATAAATCCGGAAGACATTGAATCTGTCTCCGTGCTGAAGGATGCGGCTTCAGCTGCTATTTATGGTGCCCGTGCTGCTTTCGGTGTTATATTAATAACAACGAAAAAGGCTAAAAAGGGTAGTCGTCTTCAGTTGAATTACAATAATAACTTCGGTTTTATAAACTCGATCAATCGTCCGCAACAGGCGGATGCTTTGAGTATGCTTCAGGCTTATAAAGATGCAGAGTTTTTAGGAGGAAAATATTTTGGAAATCAGGATGTAGACTTGTGGATGCAATATATTCGGGAATACAGGGAGAATCCCGGGGATTTTGAGACGACTTATAACGGTATTTATATTCCGAAGGAAGATAATCCGGGAAAAGTCCGTTACTATCTGCATGAAAATGATTTGTATAAGAATATGCTTGATAAATTCGGCTTTCAGCAAACTCATAATGTTTCGGCTTCAGGAGGAAGCGAAGCTATTTCATACCGTCTTTCTCTCGGATACACAAATAATCAAGGTGTACTGATAACGAATAAGGATTCTTATAAACGACTCTCTGCCAGCTCGTATGTTTCTGCCGACATTACTGAATGGTTAAATACCTCATTAGACATACGCTATGCGAAAGGAACGAAAAGAATACCTTATGATGGACATGATGGTAATATATATGGGTTGCGTTTGGCAAATCTGAATCCGGAAGGGGAAATGGAGTGTAAAGGAGAAATGCTTCCGATAAATACTCCTAAAAATTATATCTTGTATGCAGATCCGATGACTACGATAAATGAAAATCCGCGTATCTATTCACGAACGCTCTTGAAACCCTTGAAAGGCTTGGAAGTTGCATTTGAATATACTTTTGATAAAAATATTTATGATCAGAAAAAGTATAATGCACCGTTTGATTATACTTCTATACAATTAAATAAAAATTCAAGTGCGGCAACCTCTCAGTATTGGAATACAAAGAGAACGACTGACTATAATGCGATCAATCTCTATGGAACATATATGTTTTCATTGCAAGAAAAACATAACTTTAAGGTGATGGCTGGCTTTAATCAGGAGTCGCGGAACTTGGAAGAACTTGAAGTGAACCGGAAAGACATGATTAGCGAGGAAATGCCTTCGTTCAGTGGTTCTACAGGAGAGACGATAGCTAAAGATAAATACAGAGAGTATACGATAAGAAGCGGTTTTTTCCGCGTGAATTATGATTATATGAATAAGTATTTATTTGAGGTGAACGGACGTTATGACGGATCATCCAAATTCCCCAAAGATAGCAGATACGGCTTTTTCCCTTCTGTATCTTTAGGTTGGCAATTGGGAGAAGAGGCGTTTATGAGGTGGTCTAAATCTGTATTAAGCCAGTTTAAACTACGTGGTTCATGGGGGGAAATCGGTAATCAGGCAATTGATGAGTATGCTTTTACTCCCCTGATGGCTTCCGAGTTGGCAGAATGGGTAGTCGACGGTTCGCGTCCTACTACTTTAAAAGCTCCGGGACTGGTTCGGTCTAATTTTACTTGGGAAAGAGTCGAAACATTAGATATTGGATTTGATATGTCTATGTTTAATTATCGCTTGCAATCCACTTTCGATTGGTATCGTAGGGACACTAAAGGAATGTTGGCGCCCGGAATGGAGTTTCCTAGTGTGGTGGGAGCAACGGCTCCTTTACAGAATACGGCCGATTTGCGGACGAAAGGATGGGAATTGGCGGTAAATTGGCGTGATAAGATTGGTGAATGGGGATATAATATTGGATTCAACTTATTTGACTCGAGGACACATGTCACTAAATATAATAACGAAGTCGGCCTTTTCCGTGACCGGAATGAAAAGTATGAAGACGCAAAAAAGAGCGAAAGACGCTATCGAGAGGGTATGGAGATCGGGGAGATCTGGGGGTATGTATCGAATGGTTATTATACGATTGATGATTTTGAAAATACGACATCCTGGAAACTGAAAGAGGGAGTCACCTCTATTAAAGGTACTCAAGTACGACCGGGAGATGTGAAATTTAAGAACCTGAGAGATCATGAAGGCAGTACGAACCAGATAGATGAAGGAGAAGATAATATTTCGAATCCGGGTGACAGAAAGATTATAGGTAATTCAACCTCGAGGTATCAGTATGGAATTACTGGTGGGGTAAACTGGAAAGGTTTCGATTTAAGCTTTTTGTTGCAGGGTACCGGTAAACGTGATGTGTGGATTGACGATGCTTTACGTTGGGCATTCCATTCGGGGCAGTTCGGAACGATTTTTGATAATCAGTTGGATTACTGGAAGCCCAAAGATCCTGCTAATGGAGATTGGACAGCTGTAAACCCGAATGCGGAATGGCATCGTATTTATGGTGAAAAGGCAAATGCAACGTCTAATCAGCGGATTCAAACTAAATATTTAATGAATGGAGCTTATTTGCGATTGAAAAATATTACATTGGGTTATAATGTTCCCAGGAGTTTTTTGCAAAAGATTACTTTGAGTAGCGCAAAGATTTTTTGTAGTGTAGAGAATCTTCATACATGGTCACATTTGCCGAAAGGATATGACCCGGAACGTCTGAGTTGGCAATACCCCTTCTATCGTACAATCTCATTTGGTGTTAATCTTACTTTATAAAAAATGATTATGATGAAAAAGTATATAATAATATTCGTAACATTATTGTTTTTAGTTTCCTGCAACGACGATTTTCTGGAAAGACATCCTGTCGAATCTCAAACGGAGGCAACGGCATTTAAGACATATGATAATTTTAAAACGTATGGCTGGCAATTATATAAAGTGTTCAATGATGATAATATTCTACGAAAAGTAGGTACGACATCTGAGAATGGATATTATGAAGGCGATGTTCTAGCCGGTTATTTGGAGAAGAAAGGGGTGAATGCCCGTAATAAATATGCTTTTCGAACCGCTACCGTTCCATCGTCCGGCGAAGGTTGGGACTTTACGTTCGTGCGTAATGTAAATATCATGTTGGGTAATATTGAGAAGTCGTCGATGAATGAGGCAGACCAGGCTCATTGGCGGTCTGTTGGTTATTTTTTTCGTGCTTTTTATTATGCCGAATTGATAGCACGCTTCGGGGATGTCCCTTGGGTGGACCGCATTATTACAGAAGATAATGAAGAAATGATGTTGGGTATACGAACACCACGGAAAGAAGTGGCACAGCATGTGCTTGATGATCTGCTTTATGCAGAGAAGAATATAAAAACGGGTGGTGATGGAAACAATACGATTAATGTACATTGCATTCGTGCTTTGATCTCCCGTTTTTGTCTTTTTGAGGGAACGTGGAGAAAATATCATGGATTGGGAGATGAAACGGTATTTCTGAATGAATCGGTAAGAGCTTCGGAAGAGCTAATGAAAGCTTTCCCTACGGTACATGCGAATTATGGTGAGATGTTTACCAGTGAGGATCTGGGGAAGGTTCCGGGTGTTATTTTATATAAAGAGTATGTGGCTAATGTGCTGACCTCAAATCACGGACATTATGAAAGAACTTCATCCGGAGCGAATGAAATGAATAAAGGTATGGTTAATATGTATTTATGCCAGGATGGGAAACCGATAAAGAAAAGTGCTCTTTATGATGGAGATAAATCTTTATATGATGAAATGAGAAATCGTGATCATCGTTTGTTGCAGGTTGTTTTACCTCCCTATAAAGTAAATGCAGCCGGTTCAAACACGGACTGGTCTTTTACGGATGATCCTGCTGATCGTGAATATATCGATTATATGATTAATGCCGGGGTTACTACCGCTTCTCATAAAGCTCTACCTGTTTTTAACTGGAGCGGGACTTTGGTTAGAAGCATTCCCAATATAGAACCGGGAGCCCCTCAGGTATTTCTGGCTTGCAGATCAGGGTATTACATGTATAAACATTATAACAGATGGGATACAAACAGTAATCAGTCAAGTATGAATACGGCGGATAAGCCTATATTTAAAATAGAAGAGGTCTTGCTGAATTATGCAGAAGCAAAGTATGAGTTGGGGGCTTTCGACCAGAATGTTGCTGATAAAACAATTAATAAATTGCGTCCTCGTGCTAATGTCGCTTTGATGAAAGTTGCAGAAATTGATGAAACGTTCGATCCTGATCGTGATCAGACCGTAGATCCGATACTTTGGGAAATACGCCGCGAACGTATTGTAGAATTGATGGGAGAAGGTTTCGGTTTCTATGATATTCGTCGTTGGAAGAAAGCTCCTTGGTTCATTAACCGCCAGCAGATAGGAATGTGGGTGAAACGTTCTGAGGTCTCTTCACAAGTTAAGATATGGGATCCGAATACTAAACTGCCTAATCCCGATTTGCAGGAAGGATATATTTATTTGTTTAATGATCCGGTTCAGGATGGTTTAGGATGGCAGGATCAATATTATTTGTATCCTATTCCATTAAATGATTTATCTTTGAACACAAATCTGGTTCAAAATCCGGGATGGAATTAATCTAATTATATAGAGATCATGAAAAAAACAAATTTATTATTGACTTCCTCTTTCTTGAGTGTGTTTCTGGTTTCTGGATGCACAAAGGAAAAAGAATCCAAGCAGCCTAATATTATCTACATTCTGGCAGACGATTTGGGGTATGCGGAATTGGGCTGCTACGGGCAACAACAAATCGAGACGCCGAATATAGACAAGTTGGCGGAGCGTGGTATGCGTTTTACACAAAACTATGCAGGTACAGCAGTTTCGGCTCCGTCGCGTTGCATTACTTTTACAGGTTTGCATAGCGGGCATGCTTATATTCGCGGAAATGATGAAATGCGCGAACGCGGTGAAGTCTGGAGCCATGAAGCGATGCTGGCCGATTCGACATTGGAAGGGCAACGTCCTTTATTAGCCGGAACCGTAACGATTCCCTCCGTCCTTAAAGAAGCCGGCTATACGACCGGATGTATCGGTAAATGGGGGTTGGGATATCCAGGTTCGGAAGGAACACCTAATAAAATGGGGTTTGACTTCTTTTATGGGTATAATTGCCAACGCCAGGCGCATACTTATTACCCACCATTCCTTTACCGGAATGAGGTGAGGGAGTATCTTCCCAATCATTTGTTGATTCCGGGCACGAAGCTGGACGAAGGAGCAGATCCTTATGATGAAAAGAGCTATGATAAATATACCCAGAAGGTATATAGTTGTGATCTGATGTATGATGAAATTCTTAAATTTGTGGAGCGTAGCAAGGATGAGCCTTTCTTTTTGGCATGGACTACTCCACTACCGCATGTACCGTTACAGGCTCCGGAGCGATGGGTGAAACATTATGTCGATAAGTTCGGGACAGAAGAACCTTATGTCGGAAATAAGGGGTATTTCCCTTGCCGTTATCCCCGCGCAACCTATGCGGCGATGATCAGTTACTGGGACGAGCAAATCGGTGGACTTGTAAAGAAGCTGAAAGAGCTGGGTATTTATGAGAATACGGTTATTGTTTTCACAAGCGATAACGGCCCGACATTTAACGGAGGTAGTGACTCTCCCTGGTTTGATAGTGCTAAACCCTTTAAATCGGAAGCCGGATGGGGTAAAGCATCTATCCGTGAAGGTGGAATCCGTGTCCCGATGATTGTCACCTGGGAAGGGAATATCAAACCGGGTACGACGAGCGATCATATCTGTGCATCCTGGGATGTAATGCCAACGGTTTGTGAATTGGCCGGTATTGCTTCTCCCCAAACAGACGGTATCAGTTTCGTTCCTGAATTAACAGGGAAAAAACAACCAGAACATGAGTATTTATATTGGGAGTATCCCGAGGGAGGCGGATCGAAAGCTATCCGTATGGGTAAATGGAAAGGATTGATCCTGAATATAAAAAAAGAGGGAGAAGGTGATATGATGTTGTTCGATCTGGAGAAAGATCCGAGAGAACAGGTGAATGTAGCCTCTGATCATCCGGAAATTATCAGTACAATGCGGGAAAAGATGAAAGAGGCTCATGAAGAGCCGGTGATTAAAAGATTCGCAATGTAGCTTTTTTAACAGATTTATTTATACATTTGTCGGGACAGATATTTTTTATCTGTCCCTGCTTATATTTTATAATTCCTATGAATAACAAGAAATTACTGGTGGCTTGGGGAGTATTATGTGCGGTAAACAGCAGTATGGCCGTAACAAAAAAAACTCAGGTACAGCCGAACATTATTTTAATCAATATCGACGACCTGGGATGGGCCGATGTCGGATATAACGGAAGTACATATTATGAAACTCCTCATATTGACAGGCTCCATAAAATGGGCGTCAGCTTTCAGAATGCCTATGCCGGAGCAGCCAATAGTGCTCCCAGCCGGGCTTGCCTGATGACCGGGCTGAATACTCCCCGCCATGGCGTCTACACCGTTGCTCCTGCCGAACGCGGCAAAGCGGAAGACCGCAAACTTATTCCTTGCGAAAATAAAAAGGCGCTGGACGATTCGGCCTGGCTTTTACCACAGGCTCTACGTGCTGCCGGATATCAGACCTGCCATGTGGGAAAATGGCATATCACCGCCGACCCTTTGAAGAACGGGATGGAGGTAAATATCGCAGGCTATGAGGCCGGACACCCGAAAAGTTATTTTTCTCCTTACAAGAATCCGAACCTGACGGATGGGCCTGAGGGCGAATACCTGATGGACAGGCTTGCGTCGGAAGTGGTTCAGTATATAGATACGGTCAACCGTGAACGACCTTTTTTTCTCTATTATGCTACCTATGCGGTTCATACGCCTTTGCAGGCTAAATCGGAATTGATAGAGAAATATAAACGGAAAAACGCGACGGAAGCGCACAACAATCCGGTTTATGCGGCGATGGTCGAGAATATGGATGCCGGTATCGGGCGTGTGCTCGATGCGGTCGAAAAGAACGGCTTGTCGGAAAATACACTGATCGTTTTTACTTCGGATAACGGAGGTGTCTACCATATTTCGCGCCAATGGCCGTTGCGGGCTGGGAAAGGCTCTTTTTATGAAGGAGGGATTCGCGAGCCGTTCATTATCTATATGAAAGGGGCATACGAAGGAGGAATAACCCGTACGGAGCCGGTTTCGCAACTGGATTTGTACCCGACCCTGGTTCATCTGGCAGGAGCCGACCCGGTAATAACCCCTGATGGCGAAGATTTGTTGCCTTTGCTGAATGAGGGAAAAACAGACTATCTGAATGACCGGACGCTTTACTGGCATTTCCCGGCTTATCTGGAAACGGGACCCGGTTTGAATGAAGCTCGTGACCCTCTATTCCGGTCCCGTCCGGTTTCCGTTATCCTCCAAAAAGGATGGAAGTTAATCGAAAACTATGAAGATGGCGCTTTGGAATTGTATGACCTGAATCGTGACCCTTCTGAAAAACAGGATGTTTCCGGTAAGTATCCGGATAAGACAGCCCAATTGTATGACCGACTGAATGCCTGGAAGAAGGAGACAAATGCTCCTGTTCCGGATCGTTTGAACCCATTGTATAAACCTGAAAGCAAGAAATAATCCGTATGAAAGTAAAAAGAATTAATTTGAACTGCCTGATTGCTGGATTGATTTTTCCTGCATCAGCTGTTGCACAACAACCCAACATCGTAATTATTGTAGCCGACGACCTGGGTTATGGCGATCTGAGTTGTTATGGAGCCACTTCCATCCAAACCCCAGGTATGGACAGGATAGCCAATGAAGGATTGCGTTTTACGCAAGGGTATTGCACGGCGGCCACTTCCACGCCCAGCCGCTATTCGCTTCTCACCGGCCTGTATCCCTGGACGAACCGGGATGCCAAGATCCTTCCGGGCAATGCGGCATTGATCATCGACACCCAGCAAATCACTTTACCGAAGGTGATGAAGCAGGCCGGCTACGTGACCGGTTCGGTCGGTAAATGGCATTTGGGATTGGGTGATGGGGCGGTAGACTGGAACAAAACGGTTTATCCCGGTGCGAAGGAAGTGGGTTACGATTATTCTTTTATCCAGGCGGCCACCAACGACCGTGTACCCTGTATCTTTATCGAAAATGGCCGGGGAGTCGGGCTCGAACCGGATGATCCGTTATATGTGAGCTATAAGGAGAACTTTCCTGGCGAACCGACCGGAAAGGATAATCCCGAACTATTGCGTATGCATCCCAGCGTGGGGCATGCCGGAGCAATCGTAAACGGGGTACCGCGTATCGGATTCCAAAAGGGAGGAAAAGCGGCCCAATGGAAAGACGAGGATATGGCTGAGTTGTTCCTTGAAAAGGCCAAAGGTTTTGTCAGGGATCATAAGGATAAACCTTTCTTCCTTTATTACGGATTGCATCAGCCGCATGTGCCCCGTGTGCCGAACCAGAAGTTTGTGGGCAAGTCGGGGATGGGCCCTCGTGGCGATGTTATTCTGGAAGCAGACTGGTGTGTGACCGAATTCCTGAAAGAATTGGATAAACAGGGGCTAACTGAAAATACGCTGATTATATTCACCAGTGATAATGGCCCTGTCCTGGATGACGGTTATCAGGATCAGGCGGTTGAACTGGTTGGCGATCATAAGATGGCTGGCCCTTTGCGAGGTGGCAAGACCAGCTTGTATGACGGAGGGACAAGTATTCCTTTCCTGTTGCGTTGGCCGGCGGCGGTTAAACCGGGGGTGTCGGATGCGCTGGTTTGTCAGATGGATTTATTGGCTTCGTTGGCCGCACTGACCGGACAGACCTACTCCGATAAAACGGATAGCCAGAATACATTACCCGTATTTCTGGGGAAAAGCGACCAGGGACGTAGGGAGCTGGTGATAGAAGGCTACTTTAATTATGCGCTCCGTCAGGGAGATTGGGTGATGATCCCGCCTTATCCGGATTACTCCGGTGATCCGGAAGAAGCTGATTTTTGCGGGTTAAGTAACTGCTATCAGTTATATAACGTAAAAGAAGATATCGGACAAAGGCATAATCTGGCGGAGAAGGAACCCAGGCGTCTCCGTCAGATGATGATGACTTTTGAGAAGCTCAAAAGAGAGACTGGTAAAATAACGAATTATTAACGGGAAATTTAGATTAATTCTTTTTGGCTAAACCATATTGAGAAGTTGATTAATTATTTATAAATTTGCCCACTTAACATAAAATACTAAATAGAGAACATGGAAAACACTCGTCGTTCCTTTCTTAAGAAAATGACCGCCGCCGGAGTTGGTGCGGCTGGACTGGCTATGGCAGGCAATGCCTCTGCTACTACCGTGACAGGTTCATCTGAACCTCAGAAGAAAAAAACAGCCGGAAAAGATGACGGCAAATTGCGTTTCGGTTTTATCGGAACCGGTTCACGTTGTCATGAACACATCAACAATGTGCTGGCTATCCCTGGAAATAAGATTGTTGCCATCTGCGACATCCAGCAGGGCCCGATCGATCGTACGTTGAAACACATCGCTAAGTTTAACGTGGATGCGCCTAAAGTGTACAAAGGTGGCGAACGTGAATTTGAGAAGATGTTGAATAACGAAGAATTCGATTGTGTGATCATCGCCAGCCCGTGGGAATGGCACGTTCCGATGTCGGTTGCGGCTATGAAAGCCGGTGTTCCTTATGTGGGCGTGGAAGTTTCTGCGGCCAATACAATTGAAGAATGCTGGGATCTGGTGAACGTATCGGAAGCTACGGGTAGCCATCTGAACATCATGGAAAATGTTTGCTATCGTCGCGATTGCATGGCGGCATTGAACATGGTTCGCGAAGGTTTGTTCGGCGAATTGCTACACGGTGGTTGCGGTTACGAACACGACTTGCGTGAAGTGAAGTTCAACGATGGAAAGAATTATAACTATGTACCCGGAAGCGGTGACCTGCGTATGGGCCCGACGGCTTTTGCCGAAGCTCAATGGCGTACACAACATTCCGTAACACGTAACGGTGATATTTACCCGACTCACGGGATCGGCCCGGTTGCCAATTGTATGGACATCAACCGCGGTAACCGTTTCCTTTCTTTGTCGGCTATGGCTACACAATCTCGCGGATTGCATAAGTTCATTGTAGATAACGGTGGCGAAAATCATCCGTTGGCTAAGGTTCGCTTCAACCTGGGTGATATCGTGACTTCTATGATCAAATGTGCGAACGGCCAGACGATTATCGTTACACACGATACAAACTCTCCTCGTCCTTATTCACTGGGCTTCCGTGTTCAGGGAACCGAAGGTTTGTGGATGAACGATGGCGACCATGTGTATGTACAGGGCAAGTCCAAACCTCACCGTTGGGACGACTCTGACGAATGGTTCAAGAAATACGACCACAAACTATGGGCTCAGTTGGATGCCCAGGCAAAAGAAGCCGGTCACGGTGGTATGGACTTTATCATGATGTACGACCTGATCGATGCTATCAAGAACAAGAAACCGGCTCCTATGGATTGCTACGATGCGGCCGCCTGGAGTGCTATCTCCGGTTTGTCTGAAATGTCTATCGCCCGTGGCGGTGCCTTGGTTGACTTCCCCGACTTCACTCGCGGTCAGTGGATTCACCGTAAACCTGCATTCGGTATGTAATCGGTAGATAATCGATAAAATAAGAAGCGGCTATCGGGTTTTCCGGTAGCCGCTTTTGTTTGCTTTTATAATTGTTCTATCTCTTTTAGCCAGAGTGTTGCCATTGCATCGCTCGGCATGCGCCAGTCGCCACGGGGGGAGAGGCTGACGGAGCCTACTTTCGGGCCGTCGGGCAGGCAACTACGTTTGAATTGTTGCTGGAAGAAACGGCGGAAGAAAGTATGGAGCCATTTCTTGATTACTTCCTTCTCGTAGCTATCTCCGAAGGCTTTCTGAGCCAGGTAATATATTTTGGAGGGAGACGCACCGAAACGGAGATAATGATAGAGGAAGAAGTCGTGGAGTTCGTAAGGGCCCACGAGGTCTTCCGTTTTCTGTTTGATATTGCCGTTTTCGTCGGCCGGGATCAGTTCCGGGCTGATGGGAGTGTCTACGATATCCAGCAGGGTGGCGCGGGAGGCTTCGTCCACGCGGTTATGGGCCACCCATTCTACCAGGTATTTAACAAGCGTTTTCGGGATGCTACCGTTTACGCCGTACATCGACATATGGTCGCCATTATAGGTAGCCCACCCTAAGGCCAGTTCCGAAAGGTCGCCGGTACCGATCACCAGGCCGTTTGCCTGATTGGCTACGTCCATCAGGATCTGGGTACGTTCGCGGGCCTGGCTATTTTCGTAGGTTACGTCGTGCACAGACGGGTCGTGGTCGATGTCTTTGAAATGCTGGATGCAGGCATCCTTGATAGAGATCTCTTTCAGGGTGACACCCAATGAACGGATCAGGTCGCAGGCATTGGTGTAGGTGCGGTCGGTCGTTCCGAAGCCCGGCATAGTGATACCGAGTATCTGATGGCGGGGGATACGGAGGGCGTCGAAAGTCATGACGGTAACGAGCAGGGCCAGGGTAGAGTCGAGGCCGCCGGAGATACCGACAACGGCCGTTTTAGAATGGGTATGAACCAACCGTTTAGCCAGCCCGGCTACCTGTATCTGGAAGATTTCTTCGCAACGTTCTTTCAATGCATCACCGGACGGGACAAACGGATGAGGATCGACCGGACGGGTCAATACTTGTTTATCTGAACCTTCGGCCAGGGCAAAGGGGATGCGGGTGGCCCGGCCGGTCGGCAGAACGGAAGTCCCATGCATGAAGCTTGTATTTACCTGGCGGTCGTTCTGCAGGTTCTCGATATCTATTTCGCTGATAGTGAGTTGCTCCTGCATGGTGAAACGGGGAGATTCTTCCAACAGGTTCCCGTTTTCGGCAATGATACCGTTACCGGCAAAGACCAGGTCGGTGCTCGATTCTCCGAACCCGGCCGAAGCATATACATATCCGGCCATACAACGGGCGGATTGTTGGCAGATCAGCGAACGCAGGTAATGATGTTTTCCGATCAGCTCGTTGCTGGCGGAGATATTGACCAGGATATTCGCCCCTTCCATCGCCAGTAGGGAGCTGGGGGGGACAGGAACCCACAAGTCTTCGCATATCTCGATACCAACGGTTGCCTGTCCGGCGGTGAATAGCAGGTGGCTATCCAGCGGATATTCGTTATTCCCTATCCGGATCGTGTTTTCCTGTAGCTCCGTGGCTGAGGTAAACCAGCGTTTCTCCTGAAACTCCTTATAGTTAGGAATATATGTTTTCGGAACAACTCCAAGTATCTTTCCGCTCTGAAAGACGATGGCGGCATTGATCAGCCTGTTTTCCGTAACCAACGGGGCACCGACAATCGTAAGCAGGTTCAGATCGGCGGTGTTGCCGACCAGCGTCAACAAGGCTTGTTCCGCATTCTTCAGTAACGTTTGCTGGGAGAACAAATCCAGGCAGGTATAGGCCGTCACGGACATTTCGGGGAAGGCGATTATCTGTACGTCCTTTTCCGAGGCCTTGCGCATCAGCCCTTCTATCTGCTGAATATTATAAAAACAGTCCGCCACCTGTACGTGGGGGACGGATGCTGCTACTTTTACAAATCCGTAGTTCATATTTGTTTATATTTTATCGAATAGCGTGTTTGAGTTTATCGGGGTCTTGCCGGCAATCGAAGATATTGTTTATACGTATCTTATCTTTTTTGATGTGATAGACGATCTTATAATGACCACTGATCAAATAACGATACTCGTGAGGATCATCGGCTAAAGATGGCTCTATTTGTCCTATGAAAGGCATGTGTATAAGCCGTCTTGCTTCTGCTTGAATAGCTTCAATTATACTTTGGGCAACTCTTAAAGAGACCTCTTTTTTATAGTATAAGGCTATGGCTTTTAATTCTTTTTGGGCAGGTCTGGACCAAATAAGACGATACGCTATTTCCACCATGTTTTTATTTCTTCGGAAAGTTCTTCATCGGTGATATATTCTCCGCGCTCGATTGCCTCTTCAGATTCCCTGATTGCCGCAATCATCTCTTCCTGCGAATGAACTACGCAAGGGCGAGGATTCTCTTTCTTGGGCATAACGCGTTTCACGTATTTCTTGATTTTCTCCAACACTTCCAGATCATCTATCTCGTCCAGATAATCCTCTACGAAGTTCTTTTTCCATTGTTGTAATTCCATTGCCGTCATAACGTAAACTCCTTTCTTATATAATGATGCTTCAAAGGTATGCATTTCTTTGGGAAAATAAAAGAAGGGAAGCCATACTTCTCAGCATGCTTCCCTTGCAACACAAAACAATCAACAAAAAACTATTGTCTGAAGTGAAGAGCCGGGATACGATGGGAGAGATCTCGGCTCTCAGAAAGAGTGTGTGTTTTTTATCGGATAAACAATAATTCGCGGTACTTCGGCAACGTCCACATCTGGTCGTCCACCACCAGTTCCAGCTTGTCGATGTGGTAGCGGATCTCTTCCAACATCGGGACGATGGTGTCGTGGTAGGCGATTGCCTTCTCGCGTTCGCTATCGATCTTGTTGGCCACCTTGCGGGCTTCGACCATTTCGTCTACCTTCTCTTTGATGAAGTTGGTACGGCAGGCGATATCCTCGATGATCTCCAGGTTGCGGGCGGAGAGGACGGAGGCTTTCTCTGCCGGGAAAAGGTCTTTCATCTTGTACACGTTATCGATCAGGGATGTCTGGTAACGGGTAGCCATCGGGATGATATGGTTCATCGCCAGGTCACCCAGCACGCGGGCTTCGATCTGGATCTTCTTGGTGTAGGTTTCCCATTTCACCTCGTTGCGGGCTTCCAGCTCCTTGCGGTTCATGACGCCTGTCGATTCGAACATTCGGATGCTACTCTCCTTCAGGTAGTTGTCGAAGATCAGCGGCACGCTTGTTTCGCAATCCAGGCCACGGCGCAGGGCTTCGGCTTTCCATTCGTCGCTATAGCCGTTGCCGTCGAAGTGGATGGCTTTGCAGGCCTTGATGTCTTTGCGGAGCACTTCGAGGATGGCCGCATATTTCTCTTTACCCCCGGCGATCTTCGCGTCGACTTCGGCTTTGAAGAGCTTCAATTGTTCGGCTACGGCGGCGTTGAGGGCGAGCATGGCGGAGGCACAATTGGCTTCGGAGCCTACGGCGCGGAACTCGAAACGGTTGCCGGTGAAGGCAAAAGGAGAGGTGCGGTTACGGTCGGTGTTATCGATCAGTAGCTCGGGGATGCGGGCGATATCGAGCTTCATTCCCTGCTTGCCGGCCAGCATCAGGTCTTCGGGTTCGCTCTTTTCCAGATGCTCCAATACTTGCGATAGCTGGGTGCCGAGGAAACTGGAGATGATAGCAGGCGGTGCCTCGTTAGCCCCCAGGCGGTGGGCGTTGGTGGCAGAGGAGATACTGGCTTTCAACAACCCGTTATGACGGTAGACGGCCATCAGCACATTGACCACGAAAGTGATGAAACGCAGGTTATCTTCCGGTGTCTTTCCCGGCCCCATCAGGCCGATTCCGGTGTCGGTACCCAGTGACCAGTTGTTATGCTTGCCCGATCCGTTCACCCCTTTGAACGGCTTTTCGTGCAACAACACACGGAACCCATGCTTGCGGGAGATCTTACGCATCAACGCCATAACCAGCAGGTTGTGGTCGTTGGCCAGGTTGCATTCCTCGAAGATAGGAGCCAGCTCGAACTGGTTAGGGGCGACTTCATTGTGGCGGGTTTTCAAAGGAATACCCAGTTTGAGGGATTCTATCTCAAGTTCTTTCATAAATTCCATTACGCGGGTCGGGATGGCACCGAAGTAATGGTCTTCCAGTTGCTGGTTCTTGCTGCTTTCGTGTCCCATCAACGTACGTCCGCTAAGCAACAGGTCGGGACGGGCGGCATACAGACCCTCGTCCACCAGGAAGTATTCCTGTTCCCAGCCCAGGTAAGAATAGACTTTCTTCACATCCGGATTGAAGTAATGACATACATCGACCGCCGCTTTGTTGACGGCTTCCAACGCTTTCAGCAACGGCGCCTTATAGTCGAGCGACTCACCGGTATAAGCGATAAAGATCGTCGGGATGCACAAGGTGTCGCCAACGATAAAGGCCGGCGACGAAGGATCCCAGGCCGAGTAACCGCGGGCTTCGAAGGTGTTGCGGATGCCGCCGTTCGGGAAGCTGGACGCATCCGGTTCCTGTTGTATCAAAAGCTTACCGGCAAACTCTTCCATCATTCCGCCTTTACCGTCGTGTTCCACAAAGGCATCGTGCTTCTCGGCGGTACCTTCGGTCAACGGATGGAACCAGTGGGTGTAGTGGGTGGCTCCCATTTCGATCGCCCATTTCTTCATACCTGCGGCCACCGCATCGGCCGTTTCGCGGTCGAGGGGAGTGCCGTTGTCGATAGAGTCTACCAGTCGGGCGTAGGCCTTCTCCGGAAGATATTTGAACATCTTCTCGCGGTTGAACACGTTCTTGGCGAAATATACCGAAGGACGTTCTGCCGGTTCGGCTACTTCTGCGGCTCTTTTCTTGAAGGCCGACTCTACTACTCTGAATCTTAACTTTGACATAATACCTGATTTTATAGTGATTGTTTATTCGTGGGTTATAAGAGAATAATGTTATGTTGTCTGCAAACCTCCGCCTGTTCGGCAGGCCAGATCGAAGCCTGCACCTCGCCTATATGCGCTTTGCGGAGGAAGAACATGCAGAGACGGCTCTGTCCGATACCGCCGCCGATGGATTGGGGCAGGTGGCCTTCCAGTAGCATCTTATGAAATTCCAGTCCGGCACGTTCGGGGCATCCGCGTTCCTTCAACTGGCGTTGTAGTGCTTCTTTGTCGACACGGATGCCCATCGATGAAAGCTCGAAGGCACATCCCAGCACGTCGTTCCAGAGGATGATGTCGCCATTCAGGCCGTTGAAGCCGTCGGAGTTGACCGTGCTCCAGTCGTCGTAGTCCGGTGCGCGTCCGTCATGCTTCTCGCCGTTGAGCAGTTCGCCGCCGATGCCGATTACAAAGATGGCACCGAACTTCTCGGCGGCTTTGTTTTCGCGTTCACGGGGAGGAGTGCCCGGATACATCTTCTGTAACTCTTCCGAATGGATGAATGTGATGTTGTCCGGCAGGGAAGGAGTGATATGAGGATATTGGATGTAAACCATCTCCTCGATTTCTTTCAGTATCGTATAGATGGAGCGCACGGTGCGCTTCAGGTAATCCAGGTTACGGTCTTCCGGGCGGATGGTCTTTTCCCAGTCCCACTGGTCGACGTACAGGGAGTGGAGGTTGTCGAGATCTTCATCGCCACGGATGGCATTCATATCTGTATAAAGGCCGTAGCCGGCGGGGATGCGGTAAGCGGCCAGCTTCATCCGTTTCCATTTGGCGAGCGAGTGAACCACTTCGGCCTTGCGGTCGCCCATGCAATGGATGGGGAAGGTGACGGGACGTTCCACCCCGTTCAGGTCGTCGTTGATGCCGGTGCCCGAGAGGACAAAGAGCGGTGCCGTTACGCGGCGCAGGTTCAGTGACTTCGACAACTTCTCCTGGAAACTGGACTTTAACAACTGGATCGCCTGTTCCGTTGTCTCCGGGGTAAGCGTCTGCTTGTAGTCTTTTGGAATAATCAGTGACATAGTGTATATAGTTTAAAATGTTGATTGTTCTTGTCGATACGGGAGGAGAGGGAATCCTTACCTTCCCGAGCGAGGTGTTACCTCATCCGGATGGTGTTGATCGCCTCACCGGGATGGTGTAGTTTACACTATCCGGATGGTGTTATCTACACCATACTGGTGAGGTAGTCTGCACCATCCGGGTGGTGCAACACATACCTAACTGTTGTAAGCCGTCTCGCCATGCTCGTAGATGTCGAGTCCTTCTTCCTCTACACGGGCAGGGACGCGGAGGCCATGTACGATATTGAGTCCTTTAAAGACCACGAATCCCATTCCTGCCGCCCAGCATCCTACCACGATGGCTCCAAAAAGTTGTGCCAGCAGGAAGTTTGCGCTACCGGAGTAGAAGAGGCCTTCTTCGGTGGCGAACAATCCGGTCAGTATGGTTCCGAGGAATCCGCAGACTCCGTGTACCGATGAGGCACCGACCGGATCATCTATCTTCATCACATGGTCGATAAAGTCGACGGCAAAGATCATGACCGTTCCGCAGATCGCACCGATCAGGACAGCCCCGACAGGCGACACCAGGTCGCAACCGGCGGTGATGCCGACCAGTCCGGCCAATACCCCGTTGAGGGTCAGCGACAACGACGGTTTCTTATATTTCATCCAGGCAACGATCAGGGAGGAGAATCCGCCTGCGCAAGCAGCCAGGTTGGTGGTCAGGAATACATGCGAGATAGCCAGGCGGTTGCCCTCGCCGGCGGCGGCCAGTTGCGATCCGGGGTTGAAACCAAACCAGCCGAACCAAAGGATAAAGACACCCAGGCAAGCAATGGTCAGGTTATGACCGGGGATGGCACGCGATTTCCTGTCTTTGCCGTATTTGCCGATGCGGGGGCCTATGATGGCGGCGCCTACCAGGGCGACCCATCCGCCGACAGAATGCACGACGGTCGATCCGGCGAAGTCGTGGAAAGTCGTTCCGAAGGTATTCATCATAAAGCTACCCGCTTCACCGTTCATCAGCCAGCCGCCGCCCCATGTCCAGTGACCGCTGACAGGATAGATCAGTACGCTGATCAGCACCGTATAGGCCAGGTACATGGAGAACTTCGTACGTTCCGCCATAGCACCCGAAACGATGGTGGCCGCCGTGGCGCAGAACACGGTCTGGAAGATCAGGAAACCTTCGACAGGCAATTCAGTCTGGTAAAAACTGATGTTGAAGAGATGCGGCATCCCGATAAACCCGCCTGCACCGAACATGACCCCGAAGCCGATCGCCCAGAACAGCAACGAACCGAGCGAGAAGTCGAGCAGGTTCTTCATTAATATGTTGGCGGTGTTCTTGGTGCGGGTGAAGCCGGCTTCCACCAGGGCAAATCCCGGTTGCATGAAGAATACAAGCATGGCTGCCAGCAGCATCCATACGGTGTCGAGCGATAGTGCTAAATCTGTAATAGTATATGTCGTGTCCATAATCGTTTGTATTTGTTTCGTTTGTTATTTTGTCTGGTTCCGTGGGTCATTTCTCCTGTTCGGCATTGTAGAGTGCGATGTCTCCCCGTTCGCCGGTGCGGATGCGGATGGAGTCTTCCACGGGGATGACGAAGATACGTCCGTCGCCGATCTCACCCGTTTGTGCGGCGCTGATGACGGCCTGTATTGTTTTCTCCACGTTCTTGTCGCGCACTACGATGGAGATGAGGATACGTTCTATATAACTGGTGTCGTAAACGACTCCGCGGTAGATGCGTCCCTGCCGGGCTTTGCCGACACCTCTCACGTCGTAGTAAGAGAACCATTCAATGTCTGCTTCGAGAAGCGCTTCTTTCACTTCTTCAAACTTGGTCTTACGAATAATAGCTTCAATCTTTTTCATAACCTTACTGTTTAATAGTTGATAAAAAGGAGTATAGAGCAGCCCGCCATAGTCAGGTGGTTTAGCGGTATAACATTCTATAAAATCGATGTTTGCGGCCGGCTTCCCTATACGATCCTTTTCATGAGATAACCTAAATCATTAATTAATTACTTTATACTTAGTCCGAAAACTAAAAACACATTGTCCTGGTTAGGAGCTACGATCGCTTGGGCAAAGACCGGCAACGAGAACGAGCCTGTTATCTTTATCTCCTTACTGGCCTTGAGGGCGATGGTGCAGAGGGCGAAGCCGTCTTTGCCTTCGCGGTGGTACATTCCTGTCCAGGGGGAGACTCCGATGCTCGGGGTGACATCCACACCCAATACGCTGAAGTCGTAGGCCGCTTCGACGTAGGTGGAGAACCGCCGGTCGCCGTCCGCTTTCTTGTCGCCACCGGCAAACATCGTACTCCAGGTTATTCCCAGGGGAAACGACTCTCCGAATTTGTAGCCGGCAGTTCCTTCAAAGAAGTGGCTGTTCGAATAATCCCCGTAGCGATGTCCTTCGCCTGCCCACCAGTAATCTGTAACTCCTATACTGAATCCGCCGATCCCGTATCCTATTGTGAGGTCGAACTCTTTCCCCTTATCCGGATCGCTTAAGCTGGAAAAATCCGTGGAACCCCACGCCGTGAGAGAGAAGCCGGCATACGATAAGTTGATGCTCGGCTGGACAGATGCCCCTGTCTGGTACACCCCGCGCCATACATAGCTGCTGACAAGGTCGGCAGAAGGCGCGATTTCAAATTGTTTTTCTTCCTGTGCAAAGGTCGCAAAAGACATAAGTAGAGCCGTAGCAGTCAAAGTTGACTGCCTGAAAGTCATTGTTTCCATAATGTTTCTCTTTTTGTTTATAAAAGCCTTTGCCGGTAACGAAGCGGGGTGCGCCTTTCCGCTATGTCGTTATGATCAGAGCCACTTCTTCAGCCTGGCCATAGCTTCCAAAGTATCGTCCCTGTCGCCAAAGGCGGTGAGTCTCAGATAACCTTCGCCACTCGGGCCGAATCCTACGCCCGGTGTCCCAACGATATTTACTTCATACAACAGCTTATCGAAGAATTTCCAGGAGCTGAGGTCTTTAGGTGCTTTTATCCAAAGGTAGGGAGCGTTTTCGCCACCCCACACCTTCAGGCCGCATCCCTGAATGGCTTCTTTCATGATATGAGCGTTGGTCATATAGTAATTGATCGTTGCTTTTACTTGTTCTTTTCCTTCCGGAGAGTAAACCGCTTCGGCACCCCGCTGGGTGATATAGCTGGTTCCGTTGAATTTGGTTGTCTGGCGACGGTTCCATAGCTTATTCAACTGAACCCGTTCGCCCCCCAGGGTGAAGCCGTTAAGCTCTTTGGGGACAACCGTATATCCGCAACGTACTCCGGTGAAACCCGCGGTCTTCGAGAAGCTGCGGAATTCGATGGCTACCTTCTTCGCCCCTTTGATCTCATAGATCGAATGGGGGATGTTCGGATCCTGGATGTAAGCCTCGTAAGCCGAGTCGTACATGATCAGGACGTCGTTAGCCAGTGCATAGTTTACCCATTTCTTCAACTCGTCTTTAGTCAGGGTAGTGCCTGTCGGGTTGTTCGGGTAGCAGAGGTAGAGGATATCTACCCTGCGAGCGGGCAATTCGGGCGTGAAGTTGTTCGCTTCCGTGCAAGGGATATAAACAACATCGCTCCATTTGCCGTCTTCCAGTACTCCGGTACGTCCGCTCATGACGTTGGAGTCTATATATACGGGGTAAACCGGATCGAGTACCCCGATGCTGTTGTCGTGGCGAAGAATATCGCCTATATTACCACAATCGCTTTTGGCACCGTCGCTGACAAATACCTCTCCCGGTTCCAGGAAGACACCGCGGCTGGCATAATCGTTCTTGATGATGGCGTCGATCAGGAAACTGTATCCCTGTTCAGGGCCATAACCGTGGAAGTTGTCCGTGGTTGCCAGGTCATCAACCGCTTTATGCATGGCTTCGATGACGGCAGGAGCCAGGGGCTGTGTTACATCACCGATCCCCATACGGATTATTTTGTCTTTAGGGTGTGTTACTTTGAAACTGTTTACCTTTTTTGCGATGTCGGAAAACAGGTAGCTGTTCTGTAGTTTCAGGAAGTGTTCATTAATCAGTGCCATACTCGTTCTATTGTTTTATGTTGTTGTTGTGTTCAGGGCAGGACAGCCTGCCATTCGTGTTGCTATATTTTAATTGTTCCTTCAAATACGGTGACTGCTTCTCCGGTCATAAAGACCTTTCCGGAACTTTCGTCCCATTGGATGGTAAGCGGGCCACCGTCCATGATTACCTTCGTCTTGCGTTTTGTCTTACCGCTTGTTATGCCTGCCACTGCTGTGGCGCAGGCACCTGTTCCGCAGGCCTGGGTAATGCCCGAGCCCCGTTCCCATACCCGCATCCGGACTTCATCCTCTTTCAATACCTGCACGAACTCTACGTTTGTCCGGTCGGGGAAGAGCGGGTGATGCTCCAGTAGCGGGCCGATGGCCGGTAAGTCGATCTTGTCTATATCATTAACAAAAATAACTAGGTGAGGGTTGCCCATCGATACGCTCGTGCCGGTGTAAGTTTGTCCGCCGGCTTCCAGTTCGAGGGGCGTTCCGTTTATTTCGGGGATTCCCATGTCGACGGTTACTTCGTTGACGCTGCCGTTGGGTGATATCTTCAGTCGGAGCTCTTTGATACCGGATAAAGTTTCCAGGGTAACTGTCTCCTTATCGGTCAGTCCCATCTCGTAAACGTATTTGCCGATACAGCGCGAAGCATTGCCACACATCATGGCTTCCGAGCCGTCAGCGTTGAAGATCCGCATGCTGAAATCGGCTTTTTCCGATGTTCCTATTAAGACTAATCCATCCGACCCGATACCTGTGTGCGGGGCGCTCCACCTGATGGCCAGTTCTTCCGGATTTTCAAGCGGATAAGCCATTGTGTTCACGTATATATAGTCGTTTCCGGCTCCGTGCATCTTTGTGAATGTAATTGGATTTGTCATTTTATTTATTTTACTCCTGTTATTGTTACCTTTTGTTTTATTACTATGCAAATATACGACGTTTTGATATATTATAAATATTAAGTGCGTCTAAATGTACTATAAATATATGTATCGTGATGATTTTGCTCAAAACACCCCTTTCTTTGTGATGAATTGTAATTTAATAACGGTTATATCAGCTATATTGTAAGTTGGCATACGTAGAAACTTGCTGGAATGTCGTTCAAACTACACTTGTTAAAACATTTCCGGATATTCTTTTGTTCATCGGGGGCTTTACGGTAGGTTATCTGCATTTTATCTTTACTTTTGTGGTATAACTAAAAGAAGTAGAATAGACATGGAACAGGAAAGTGCAAATTTTCAGTTTGAAAACGGGATCGAATGGGAGGATCTCGGCGGAGGCGTACGACGTCAGATCATGGGATACAACGACGATATAATGATGGTAAAGGTTCGGTTTGAGACGGGAGGTGTCGGTGCACCGCATACACATCCTCATTCACAGGTTACTTATGTGGCTAGCGGTATCTTCAAATTCACGACGGACGGGGAGACTCAGATTGTAAGGGCCGGAGATGGCGTTTACATGAAGCCGGGTGTTCTGCATGGTTGCGAGTGCCTGGAAGCAGGCGTTGTGATCGATACGTTTACTCCGCTCAGGAAAGATTTTCTGTAACTATCAAAATGTATCCGGTAGATAGATATCCGGTGACATAAAGTAAAAAATACATCCGAAGGGAAATTGGATTTCTTTCGGATGTATTTCTGTTTTCAATCGGGAGGAATGATTATTTGCTTCCGGTTTGTGTGGAGCGGATCAATAAGCAGCTTCATGTACCCCTTTGATGGAGCGGCCGCTCGGTTCGTTCATATTTCTGAAGGCGGCGTCCCAGGCTAGGGCTTCGGGAGTGGAGCAGGCTACGCTCGGTACCGAGGGAACGCTTCGAGCGGCACTTTCGCTGGGGAAGTGCTCTTCAAAGATCGTACGGTAATAATATTCTTCCTTGTTCTGCGGCGTGTTGATCGGGAAACGATCGGCAGCATGGGACATTTCTTCGTCGGTAATCAGCTCGGAAGTGATCTTTTTCAATGTGTCGATCCAGCTGTAGCCTACACCGTCGGAGAATTGTTCTTTCTGACGCCAGACGATTTCTTCCGGCAGCATATCGGCAAAGGCTTCGCGGAGGATCTTCTTCTCGATCGTCTTGCCCGGACACATTTTGGCAGACGGGTTCAGTCGCATAGCCACGTCGAGGAACTCCTTGTCGAGGAAGGGGACACGGCCTTCCACTCCCCAGGCGCACAGGCTTTTGTTGGCCCGCAGGCAATCGTATAGGTAGAGCTTGCTGATCTTGCGCAAGGTCTCTTCATGGAATGTACGGGCGTCGGGTGCTTTGTGGAAGTAAAGATAACCGCCGAAAATCTCGTCGGCTCCTTCTCCGCTTAGCACCATTTTTATCCCCATGCTTTTGATGACGCGGGAGATCAGGTACATCGGGGTGGAGGCGCGTACGGTCGTCACATCGTAAGTCTCGATATAATAGATTACGTCGCGGATGGCGTCCAGGCCTTCCTGCACGGTATAGTTGATCTCATGGTGCACGGTTCCGATCGCGTCGGCTACTTTTTGGGCGGCGATCAGGTCGGGAGCCCCTTTCAACCCGATGGCGAATGAGTGGAGTTGCGGCCACCAAGCATCGGATTTACCGCCGGTTTCGATACGCTTGGCTGCATATTTCTTGGCGATAGCGGAGGTGATGGACGAATCCAGGCCGCCGGAAAGCAGTACGCCATAGGGAACGTCACTCATCAGTTGACGTTGCACGGCTGCTTCGAGGGCTTCGCGAAGTTCTGCGACGCTGGCCGGGTTGTCCTTTACGTTTTCGTAATTCATCCAGTCGCGGACATACCATTTCGTGAGGTCGGTATCTTTACTGTAGAAATAGTGGCCGGGCTTGAATTGGTTGTAGATGGTGGCGAAGCCTTCCAGGCCTTTCAACTCGGAGGAGACGAGGAGATGCCCATGGTCGTCATACCCCATATATAAAGGGATGACGCCGATTGCATCGCGGGCAATCAGGTAAGTATCGTTTTCTTCATCGTAAAGGGCGAAGGCGAAGATGCCGCTTAATTTTTCTACGCAACCGGTACCGTATTTGCGGTAGAGGGCGAGGATGACTTCACAATCGGAGCCGGTCATGAAGTCGTATTCACCTTTCAGCTCCTCGCGGATTTCACGGTGGTTGTAGATTTCACCGTTTACAGTCAGGATCAGTTTACCGTCCTTACTTTTCAGTGGTTGGCCGCCGGAAGCCGGGTCGACGATGGAGAGACGCTCGTGGGCAAGGATGGCGGATTTGCCTTGGTAGATCCCGCTCCAATCCGGGCCCCGGTGACGGATACGTTTACTCATTTCTAACGCTTGTCTGCGAAGTTCGTTTGCATCGCTGCGGATGTTGAAGATTGCTGTAATGCCACACATGATCTGTTGTTTTATTTGGTTAGATATTTATCTATTGCTTCTGCTGTTTTACGTCCCGAAGCCATTGCCCGTACTACCAGGCTGGCACCGCTGACGGCATCGCCACAGGCGAAGATGTTGCTGCCGGCTATCCGGTTGTTGCTGTCTACCGTTATGTTCTTGCGTCCGTCTACGGCCAGTTCGAGCTCTTTTACCAGCCCTTCCTGTTCGGGGTGGACGAAGCCCATAGCAAGGAACACCAAGTCGGCTTCGATGACTTCTTTCTTTCCGGTCATTTTCATTTCCGGCCGGTTACCATCCTTCGATGGCAACCATTCCACTTCTTCCACTTCAACGCCTTTCAGGGTGTTTTTATCTCCGATGAAACGGGAAGAGGTGAGGCACCAGCGACGTATGCAACCTTCTTCGTGGCTGCTGCTGGTCTTCAATACCTGCGGATACATAGGCCAGGGAGTAGCCGGGTTGTGTCCGACGGGTGGTTTAGGCATGATTTCGATCTGGGTGACAGAAGCGGCACCGTGACGGTTGGCCGTGCCTACGCAGTCGCTCCCCGTATCGCCACCACCAATTACGAGGACTTTCTTTCCTTTGCAGTTGATGATGTTTTTAGGGGGGATGGCGATGCCTTCGAGCAGGCGGTTCTGCTGTCCCAATAGTTCGAGGGCAAAATGGATGCCTTTGAGGTTACGGCCTTCGATCGGCAGGTCGCGCGGTATCTCGGCACCAATGGCTACGCAGACGGCATCGTACTCGCCGACTATGTCTTTTGTCCGTATTTCCTTTCCGACCATTGTATTGACACGGAACCGGATACCTTCTTTCTCCATCAGCCGGATACGGCGGTCGATGATATTTTTTCCCAGTTTGAAGTTGGGGATACCGAAACGGAGAAGGCCACCGGGCAATTCGTCTTTTTCAAAGACTGTCACTTCGTACCCTTTACGGTTTAATTGGTTGGCAACGGTCAACCCGGCAGGGCCGCTACCGATCACGGCTACACGTTTACCGTTACGTACGGGCTGTACAGGTTGTATGAAACCTTCGCGAAAGGCGGCTTCTACGATGGCCACTTCATTTTCACGGATAGTGACGGGTTCATCGCAACTAAGTTTCAGTACGCAACTTTTTTCACACAGGGCGGGGCAGACGCGGCCGGTAAATTCAGGAAAGTCACAGGTCTGTTCCAATACGTGGAAGGCTTCTTTCCATTGTCCTTTGTAGAGGAAGTCCTGCCATTCGGGTTGTTTGTTACCAATGGGGCACGCCCAGTGACAGAAGGGGACACCGCAATCCATGCAGCGGGAAGCCTGGCGGCGGCGGTCACTGCTGTTGAGTGTTTGTTCTACTTCGCTGAAGTCGCCGATACGATCTTCTACAGGACGGTAGCCTGCTTCTTGTCGGGATATAGTGAGGAATGCTCTAGGATTTGCCATATATAATTTCTATTTTAATTTTTTGAGACTATCATTTGAATATTTTCATCAAAATACGATTATAAATAACCCTTTTACCTGATAAGGGCTTTTCGAAAATCGTATCGAAGAGCAAATGCATGCGTAAAAATGCTTCGATATAATTATCGAAAGACAAATACGTGCGTAAAAGCGATAAAAAATCTTTATCGAATGATAAATACATGCGACAAAACGTATAAATATCCTTATCGAAGGATAAATGCATACGACAAAACGCAAAAATATCTTTATCGAAGCATTTTGTTGAGCGCATGGCGTTTCTGTATAAATAATTTAAAACGTATACGCACATATTTAGTAATCACGCTGCATTTCTTCAATCTTTTGCTGTAACTTTTTCATCTGCTCCTCTTGAAGAACCTTTTTATATTCGATCGGGACGATCCGGATAAATTGATCTACCTGTTTATCCCAACTGTCCAGTATCTTTCCTGCCAGATGACTGCCGGTATAATGATAGTGTTTGCGGATCAGTTCATGCAATTCCTTGCGAGCCGTGCTGTCTTCGATCAACGATAACTCTACCATTTCCATATTGCAGTAGTAATCGAAGTCGCCGGCCTTGTTCCATACATAAGCTACACCGCCGCTCATTCCGGCTGCAAAGTTCCGTCCGGTTTGTCCGAGCACGACGACGCGGCCGCCAGTCATATATTCGCAACAGTGATCTCCGACACCTTCCACAACGGCGATGGCTCCGCTATTTCGTACGCAGAAGCGTTCACCGACACGACCATTGATGTAAACTTCTCCGCCGGTTGCCCCATATAATAAGGTGTTGCCGGCAATGGTATTATCTTCGGCTACAAAAGTAGAACGTATAGGGGGCATCAGGCTGATGCGGCCACCGCTAAGTCCTTTCCCCAGATAATCGTTCGCCTCTCCTTCCAGCCGGAAATGAACTCCGTGTGACAGGAACGCCCCAAAACTTTGTCCGGCAGAGCCTTTGAACTTGATATTAAGGGTATGATCGGGCAGTCCGGCATTCCCGTAACGTTTGGCTATCTCACCGGATAGCATGGCACCTACGGAACGGTCGGTATTCGTGATCGCGTAATCAAGCGAGACTTCCTGCTGAGACTCGATGGCTCCTTTGGCATGGTTGATGATATCCACGTCTTTTACATTCTCTATATGGTGCACCTGATTGGTTGTGTGATGGATAGGCGTATGAGCCGCCTGTTCCGGAAGATGCAGGAGATGGGAGAAGTCCAACAGATCGTGCTTGGTCATCCCATCGGACGATTTGCGGACGATCAACTCGGTATGTCCGATGATATCATCCAGTTTGCTGTAACCCATTTCGGCCAGATGCTCGCGTACTTCTTCGGCCAGGAAGGTAAAGAAATTCACCAGATACTCATACCGTCCGAGGAAACGCTTGCGCAACGTTTCATCTTGCGTGGCGACACCAACCGGGCATGTATTCATGTGGCATTTGCGCATCATCACGCAACCAAGAACGATCAGCGCAGAGGTGGCAAAACCAAATTCCTCTGCTCCGAGCAAGGCCATCAACACAATATCACGCCCTGTTTTCAGCTGTCCGTCTGTTTGCAGGCGTACCTGACCACGCAGGCTGTTCATTACCAATGTTTGTTGCGTCTCCGACAATCCCAGTTCGGGCGGCAACCCGGCATAACGGATCGAGCTGATCGGCGAAGCACCCGTTCCACCCTCGGCTCCCGAGATAATAATACGGTCTGCCTTCGCCTTCGCCACACCTGCGGCAATCGTACCGACACCGCTTTCCGATACCAGCTTGACGCTAATCTCCGCCCGGGGATTTACATTCTTCAGGTCGAATATCAGCTGTGCCAGATCCTCGATCGAATAAATATCGTGGTGAGGCGGGGGAGAGATTAACGAAATTCCCGGTATCGAATGGCGGGTTTTGGCAATAACGTCATTTACCTTATAACCCGGCAGCTGACCGCCCTCACCCGGCTTTGCGCCCTGGGCTACTTTGATCTGTATCTCGTCTGCATTCACCAGGTATTCGGTCGTAACGCCGAAGCGTCCGGATGCAACCTGCTTGATGGCCGACCGCAGCGACAGGCCGTCTTTCCGGGGAATGAAGCGGGAAGCGTCTTCACCACCTTCTCCGGTATTACTGCGCCCATGTATCTTGTTCATGGCCATAGCCATCGTTTCATGAGCTTCCTTGCTGATGGAACCGAAGCTCATAGCACCTGTGACGAAACGTTTCATGATTGCCTCCACCGGCTCCACTTGTTCGATCGGAATAGATTTTTTCTTCCTGAACGTAAGAAAATCGCGAAGGAAGATAGGCGACTCCTTGCCGTCCACCATCTGCGAGTACTCTTTAAATTTCTTGTAGCTCCCCAGGCGGGTAGCCAGTTGAAGGGTAGAGATTGTCTCCGGGTTCCAGGCATGTTTCTCGCCGTCTTTCCGGAAACTGTAGATCCCTTTGTGTTCGAGCATTTCATCCACCGGACGGTCGAATGCCTGTTCGTGCAGCGCAATAGCATCGCGTGCTATCTCTTCCAACCGGATACCGCCGACGTTGCTGGTCGTCCCCCCGAAATAAGTACGTGCCACTTCCGCGTCCAGGCCGACAGCTTCAAACAACTTGGCACCACGATAACTGCGGATCGTACTGATACCCATCTTGCTCATGACTTTAAAGAGTCCTTTGCAGATAGATTTTACATAATTCTTGCGGGCCGTTTCGTAGTTAAGTTGTATCTCATGCTTGCTTTCCAGCTCCTTCAATATAGCGAAAACCATGTACGGGTTGATGGCGCTAGCCCCGTAGCCCAATAGTAAAGCGGCATGCATAACCTCGCGCATCTCGCCGGTCTCGACAACCAATGCCGTCTGCACACGCTTCTGTACCGATATCAGGTGATGATGAACGGCACTTACAGCCAGCAGTGAGGGTATCTGAGCATATTTCCCGTCCACATTCTTATCGCTTAAGATAATATAGTTGACACCATCCGTAACGGATTGTTCCGCCTGCTTGCATAGATCGTCGAGTGCGGCTTTCAACCCTTCACGTCCTTTGGCTACTTCAAACAGCATCGGAAGCTTTACGGAGTTGAAACCCTTATAGCGGATATTGCAGAGCAGATCCAGTTGCGTGTTGGTCAGGATCGGATGATTAAGCCGTACCATCTTACAATGACTTTCACTGGGAACCAGAATATTGTTACCTACCGCCCCGATATATTCCTCCAGGCTCATCACGAGTTCTTCCCGGATCGGGTCGATCGGAGGATTGGTAACCTGTGCGAACTGCTGGCGGAAATAGTTGTATAGCAATTGCGGACGGTCGGATAATACAGCCAGCGGCGTATCGTTTCCCATCGATCCGATAGGTTCGGTTCCACCGGTACACATCGGTACAATAATCTTTTCCACATCTTCGCGGCTATAGCCGAAAGTACGGAGCAATTTATCGTAATTATCTACCGTGTGAGGTACTTTACGACCGGATTTCAGCTCATCCAGTTCTACGCGGTTGGTGGCCAGCCATGTTTTGTAAGGTTTCGCTTCGGCCAATTGCTTTTTCAGTTCACCGTCGTAATAGATTTCGCCTTTCTCGGTATCTACCATCAGTATCTTGCCCGGTTGCAGACGTCCTTTCTCTTTGATCTCATTGGCTTCAAAGTCCATTACGCCCACCTCGGATGCCACCAGCATCATATCATTTTTCGTGATCAGATAACGCGCCGGGCGCAGACCGTTACGGTCGAGCATTCCTCCGGCAAACCGTCCGTCGCTGAACAGCAATGCTGCCGGGCCGTCCCAAGGTTCCATCAATATCGAATGATATTCGTAGAACGCTTTCAGGTCGTCCGATATCGGATTCTTTTCGTTCGAACTTTCCGGCACGAGCATCGCCATCGCATGCGGCAAGCTCAACCCCGATGCCACCAGAAACTCCAGCACATTATCCAGCGAAGCACTATCGCTCATCCCCGGTTGAATGATCGGGCGGATACTTTCAATACTGCCGATGGTAGGAGAGGTGAGTACGCTTTCGCGCGCTTCCATCCATCCCCTGTTTCCCCGGATCGTGTTGATCTCCCCATTGTGTGCCAGAAGGCGGAACGGTTGTGCCAGGCTCCAGGTAGGAAATGTATTCGTACTGAAGCGGGAGTGAACCAAGGCCAGCCCGCTTGTAAAGTAGTTATTTGTCAGATCCGGGAAGTAATGCCGGAGCTGCATGGACTCCAGCATTCCCTTATATACTATATTCCTTGTAGACAAAGAAGCTACGTAGAAATCATTTTTTGCCACCAGGTCGGAAGCTGAGACCTTCTTTTCAATGCGTTTTCGAATGATGTACAACTTCAATTCCAGTTCCTGCTGATTATCGCAGCCGGTAATGAAGATTTGCTTGATGTCCGGTTCAGTAGCCAATGCATCCTTTCCCAATATGTCGCTGTTTACCGGGACTTTCCGCAGATGCATCAAAGTAAGCCCTTCCTTTTCGATCTCCTCGATCATAATGCTGAGGATGGCCGAACGCTGTGCTTCGTCTTTGGGAAGAAAGACCAGACCTGTCCCGTATTTTCCCTTTTCGGGAACGGGTATTCCCTGCAACAGAATAAATTCATGAGGGATCTGAAGTAAGATACCCGCACCGTCACCAGTCTTATTATCGGCACCTTCTGCACCGCGATGACGCATATTTTCCAATACCTTAAGGGCTGACTCTACAATGTCGTGCGACTTTCCTCCATGAATGTTTACCAACATTCCTACTCCACACGCGTCATGCTCATTCGCAGGATCATATAATCCCTGCTTTCTGTTCAAATGGATCTGTTCTTTCATTGTTTGTTGACCTTATGTTTGTGTAATACCTGTTTTGTTGTCAAATTGTTTGGCAAATATAGATGGTTTCTTTCATAATGACACATGTGGTAGTGTTAAACATTGACGTTTTTTTTGTTTATCGGGATATGACGTTTCTATTTGACATGATATTTAGGGTAATTAGTATTAATATGAAACTGATAAGCCTGTTTTTAGTTACAATCTATAAGGTGTTGTTGCTCGCTTTTCCCAGGAAAAACTAACACAATGATAATTCAAAGAATAGAATTTGTTTATCTTTGTCAGGAAACTTAGCTTATTTCTGTATGATTGATATTGTTTACAATGGCAGAGTTCCGGCTTGCGGCGTCTTTTGTGGTGGTTGCCCAAATTACACACGGATAAAGAAACCCTGCAAGGGAGCAGAGTATTCGGATAGATGTGAGCGATGCAAAACTTTTCATCTGTGTTGTAAAGAGAAAGGTATTACTCATTGTTTCCAGTGCCGGATTTTTCCATGCAGTAAATTCAAATCATTTACGAGGCGATGGCTTAAATATGGCCAGGACTTTATAGAAAATCAACGTGTCCTGGCGTTAGGTACTAATGTGTTTCTTGATAAATATAACCGTATGATTCATTTTGAAACGGAAAGACTCATTATAAAGGAAGTTTCCATAGTAGAGGAGCTGAAGGCTCTTTTATCCATCTATACGCAGGAGGTAAATATGAGGTATATTCAGTCGGGTAAATATGACTGGACTTTTCAAGAGCTTGAAAACCGTTATAAGGCAATTAATGAAACCGGATATCCGAAAGGTTACGGCATGTTTGCTGTTAAACTCAGAGGTGAAAATAAGGTTATCGGTGAAGCCGGATTATTCAACTCCTTTTCTGATCCGAAGAAGATGGAGGTCGGTTATATCATCGATCAAATGTACTGGAATAAGGGATATGGGACGGAAGTCTGCAAAGGGCTGATCGATTACGCTTTCAATCGGTTGGGTTGTACGGAGCTTATTACCCGTGTGTATGATCAGAATACAGGGTCTGTCAGAGTTTGTGAGAAGCTAGGATTTGAGCTGGTGTTGACAGGTGAGACAGAGAACAAAAAAGTCTTCCGGGAATACCGGAAGACTTCTGTATACTGATGGTTTTACTGAGTTTTATATGATCTGTTTCATATCTGTAATACCAGAATGAACCGGGCTCCTTTCTTATATTCCATATCGATAGAGAGATTGCCATTCAGTTTATTGGCGATCAGGGCACAAATAGGTAAACCTAGTCCGTCACCTTCTGCCAGATCCTTGACTTCGCTGAATGGCTTGAAAAGGTTTTCCTTTTGTTCGTCAGGAATACCTGTTCCGTTATCTGTCACGATAAGGTGGCAAAGGTGAGCACCCTTTCTCTTGAATTCCAGCCATATTTTACCAGAGGTCGTATATTGGGCCGCATTATTCAGCAGGTGTAATAAGATGCGTTCCAATTGTTCAGCATTTGTTTTTACTTCCAGTTGTGGAGCGTCTACAATAACTTCTACATCGGGATTAATCTTATCTTTTACCTTATCCATTGTTTTCTTGCAGAAGCTACCTACATTGAATGATTGTGTTTCGTACGGTTCCAGCAGCGAGCTTTCCAGGGAAGACAGTTCCTGTATGTTTACACTGAACTGTTTTAGCGCATCTACCCGTGTCTGGATCGAACCGGCCTGTTGTGGAGCAGTGGTACGCAACTCCCTGGCTGATACGTCAAGTTTATCGAGCGTAGGTTTCATCTGCTCTGATATACTCTGTATGAACAAGGTTTGTTGTTCGCTATGCTCGTTGGTAGTCTTGATAATGTTTTTCAGTTTTTTGTTGAGAACAATGAAACGTAATAACAGGAACGCAACGAAAAGTAATCCGGCAATAAGGATGACAACCAGTGTACAAAGACCGACTATCATATATTGTTTACCGGATAATTTGTCGTCTTTTTCCTGTATTGTCTGCAGGCTTTCATCATATTTGAGCTGTAATGCCCCTAATTCATCCTGCGCATTTAATGCTTTTACAGAATCCGTCCAGACGATGTACTTTTCATAGGTTCGTTCCATCAGGGAAGCATTGTTTGCCGTACGGGCAATAGCAATCAGGTTCCTGTAGCAATCGCTTACTTTGTCGTATTCCTTTTTATCCTTATATTGGTTGATAAGTTTCTGGAAGGATGCGTCTCCCTGCTCGTTTTGTCCGAAAGTATAATAATAACTGGTCTGGGTGTATAACAGGTCGTCTGACAACTTGCTGCTGCCGGACTGGCTGGCCAGGTTATCCAGTGTATTCAGTTGAAGTTGAGCCTGGGCGGCATTCTTCAGTTTTATGTACATTTGCAACCGTTCTTTTGTCAACTGGAAACGTTGATCATAGAACGTTTTTTGCGCTTTTTCTTCTTCCGTCAGTAGAAATTGAGTCATTTGGCGGCAAAGTTCGAATGCCTCCTGATAGTAGTTCTCGCGATAATAAAGATACGTTGCTTTTGTTCCACAGTCGATGGCTTGCGTGTAGTCTCCTTCGTTGGAGAAGGCTTTGTAAGCTTGAAGGAATAGGTAACGGGCTTTAGTGTAGTCTTTCTGTTCCAGGCTACTTTGAGCCTGTTTCATTAGATCATTAGCTCTGTTTTCTGCCTGGAGAGTGGTCGTGCAGAAACAGATAACGAGGGTGATGATAAAATACATGATTCTCATAACTTCAAATTTAATTTTAAGCAAATATATGTATTTATTCAAAATCAAAGCATGAGTTATGCTGAAAAAGTTCGAATCATGTATAATTTATCTGTAGGATTTATGGTTTTATCCTTATTTCATAGATACGGGACTCGTCTTCCCAGGGATGGTATCCTTGCCCTATGTAATTGAATCCCAGCTTTTCATAGAATCCGATATGCTCTGTAGACAGGTATAAATTCTTGAAACCGGCTTTAACTGCATCTTCTTTGGCTTTCTCCAATAAAAGTGTACTGTAAAAATGTCCCCGGTGGTTTTCATCTATATATACGGCACAAACCCATGGATACAAATCCATCCGGCTGATAAAATCATTGGTGATCAGTCCGGCGCAACCAATTATTTCATTATCCTTTTCCAATAGATACCATTGAGGGAGTGGATTCGGAGAGTCTATACTGTGATTAATAGAATCTTCATAGAGTATAGGATATGCATCAGGCCATTTACTTTGAAAATATTTGATAGCTATATCCTTATAAGTCGGATTTTCTCGTACTGATATAATTTTCATGATGTTGAATTTAAATTGATGATTAAATACTTTTCCATTGGAGCATGTTATTCTCAAAGCTGACGGATAGTTTACCGAGATCCTTGAGCCAAGAAAGATAGGAGCGTATCGTGCTGCCTACCAGTACGTATTGCTCAAAGTTCATAGATAATTCGTATTTGTCGAAAAGCATCTGAAGGACGTTTTCGCTATTTTGAGGAGTGGAGCAGATTTCGAGTAGAGTATCGGCAATCTCGTAGATCTTGTTCCGGTTGACAGCAACCAGCCCTTTGATGTCTGCCGTCATTTCCGCATGTGAAGGAACAAAACGGGCAGCTTTGATTTTTTCAACGAAATCAAGTGTTTCCAGATATTGGGCTACATTATAAATGAAAGAAACCTGATATTTGTTGAGGGTATTTTTACTGCTGATACAGTCTGCCAAGAAAACAGTATCATCCGGAGTACGGAACCCCACCATATCAAAAAAATGACCGGGTAAGGGTATGACTTCCACCTCTTGGGGAAAATCCTTGTCCGAGAAAGGCAAGGTATGACTCTCTTTAGCCATCAGAAACTTATTGCGTAAATCTTTGCATGGATACCCTCCATACAAAAACGATGGCTCCAGTATCGGATACTGTGTAAAAGCAGCCTCTATTCCATTTGCAAAGATCGGACAGCTGACTTGTTGTTGCAAATAGGCGTTACCTCCGATATGGTCAGCATTGGAATGGGTATTGATGACTCCTTTTATTTTCCAGTTTTGCTGTGCGGCAATTTTAATGATTTTCTTGGCTGCTTCTTTGTCGTTGCCACTGTCGATCAGATAAATATCTGTCTCATTTTGCCGATAGATACCGATTTTTGCCGGAGAATTTATATAGTAACTCTGTTCACCTGCTTGCTGAAGTTCGTACATGGCTATAGTCTTTAGATTGATATTGAAAATAACAGTTCAAATATACTATTATTCTAATTGAAAATATACTCTTCCTGTTTAATTCCAGTTTTTTCATTAGGATAATTACAATTGTATCTTCAACGAAAGCCAGTAATGCGAATATCGCTATCTGCCAGATTGTTTTGATATTTCCGATCATAACATATAGAATCTTTTCGTATATTTGACAAAACCAATAAATCATCTGTATCATGGACATACAAGTATTTCTCAATAACTATCGCGAAGCATTCGGAGATAAAGTAGATCTTCCTATTGTCTTTTGGTATTCGGAGCAACCGGTAAATCCGGTCGATAAAATCGGTGGGTGTTTATTTAAATGTATGAAAGAGGTCAGAGCCGGACAAACGGTTAGTTTGAGTGTCGAAACTATCGGTTGTGGTGGCGGAAAATTTTATACAGGTTTTACGGAAATGCCGGAACGGATTCCCGGATTTGTATCCTTAAAGGAAAAATATAAACAGACTCCGGAAGGGGTAATCGAATTTCTTGATGATTTGCAGGTTCCTAGAGCTAAAATGGATTATCTGAATTTTACCCGTATGGATAATGCCGAAAGTTTTGATAATCTGGAAGGAATCCTGTTTTTAGCGACACCCGATATGCTTTCCGGTCTGGCTACCTGGGCGTTTTTCGATAATAATTCACAGGACGCTGTCACCTCTCTATTCGGTTCCGGTTGTTGCTCCGTAGTCACACAGGCCGTTATTGAAAATGCGAGAGGAGGAAAACGTACGTTCATCGGATTCTTCGATCCTTCCGTACGTCCTTATTTTGAGCCGGATATTCTAAGTTTTATGATACCGATGTCCCGGTTTAAAGAAATGTATGATACCATGCGGAGTAGCTGTCTGTTCGATACGCATGCCTGGAGGAAAATCAAGGAAAGAATGAATGAGAGAGGTGGCCTCTAATGTAATTTGGTTTATACGTAAAAAGTGTGAAGCCGGGGATTAGGCCGGCTTTACTATCTTTACTTTTTAGGTGTTCTTGGTCCAGTCCCAGTAACTGTATGGAGATACAGATTCTAAAAGAGGAGGTTTCTAAGAGAACTCCCTTCTTTATTCATATTTCTTACATTCTTCTATTAGCTCTTCACTACATTGCTCCGGAGCCAATGGGGAAAAAAGTTCTATTAAATTATCTTCGGGATCGCGCAAATGTACTGTGCGCATCCCCCAATCAGCCATATTGGTAGGTTCATTGACAAATACCACACCCTTTCCTTTTAAAGCAGCATAAGTATCATCAACATTATCCACACTGAATGATACAAGTGATTTCTCCCGAAACCCTACTGGCAATTCTTTATTTGCATTACCTACAGACGGTGCCATCCAGTCGGATACAAAAAGAGCAAATCCTTCTATTCCGTCTGCTACCTTAAAACTGGCATATCCACTGTTCTCATCACCCCAAGCCGGTTCTAATCCAAGTTGTTCAGAGTAGAACTTAAAGCATTTAGGAAAATCCTTAACTAATAATCTTACATTACTAAATTTCATTGTTGTTGAATTTTTATGGTTATTCTTAATATATATGTTTTCTAAATTATTCATTATCTATGAATATAGTTTTTAAAACTATGAAGTAGGCAAAGTGACGCAATGCTTAACTACTTGTTTCAAGCATTGCTCTACAAAAATATGACTTTTTACTGATTAGTATATAACTTAAGATGGATATCATTTTGTTATTTAATGTGTATTCTCCTTGCTGTCAGATTGACCGTAGCATGATTATTTCTTGTTTATCTTATTCTCCAATAGTTTCCAGATATCATATTTCTACACAAACAATCAATCGACAATCAGTTTGGTATACCATCAGCAAGATTATCTAAATGATTTCCCGAACTCATCAGTATAACTTGCTCTACTCATCTAAATGACCTTGGCAAACCATTTAAACCATTTTAAAAATCATCTAAATGATTTTTGAAATCTTGTCAAAAAAGTATTGAAAAATGGAATGAAAATCTCTGAAAGAGAGGTTTTGGAGATTTTGACAGTTTTATTTAATGACGAAAATGTGACAAAAAGATGATAAAAGGCTGGTTGTATAAACATTTTGATAAGATTGTAAACATGTAGATAGATGTTTTTTTACAAACTTTAGCGAGACAGGATGAGTTTAAAGATTCTTTTAGCCCCTCATATTTGAAAAGAGCATGGAATAAGGGGATAATAATTGAAAAATAGATTTGATATGAGAAAGAAAAACGAGAGAGTAATGATGGTATCCGATTTGTTTTCCTGTTTTAGGGCGTGTATAACGCGGAAAAGACAGGATGGGAGGGATAGTACTGCAGATCTGTATCGGGCGGCCACAAACTGGTTGGAGTTGTTTTGTGAAGGAAAGAGGCTACCGCTCAGGAGAGTGACACAACGCTTTGTGATGGAGTTCGAAGCCTATCTTAAAAGCAAAGGATTGAAAGTGAATACGGTGAATACCTATCTGAGTAATTTCAGGGCGATGTATAATCTGGTGATTGATGGATCGGAAGAGGTAAAGAATTGCAAGCCTTTTGCAAAATTGAAGATCAAACAGCAAGCGACGGCAAAACGGGCATTGTCGCGTGAGGTGATGGAGGAAATTGCCGGACTCAAGTTGGACGACAGGCCTGAACTGGAGATGGCAGCCGATCTGAGCCTGTTCAGTTTTATGGCTTGCGGGATGGCATTTGTGGATCTTGTGCATCTTAAGCCGGAGAATATCAGGGAAGGAGAGATTATTTACAATCGTCGGAAAACGGGAACGGAGATACGTATCGGAATGACAGAAGGGATGAAGATTATACTGGATAAATATAAGCAGGAAGATACACCTTTCCTCTTTCCGTTGCTTAAAGAAGAAAATGCTTCTTATGAAACTTATAAATCACTATTGAGATGCCAGAATGAAGCTTTGAAAGAGATCGGACAATTTCTGATAAGCCCGATACAGTTGACTACTTACCGTTTCCGGCATACTTGGGCATCCGAAGCATTATTGTGTGGTATTCCGATTGCTGTTATCAGCCAGGCACTCGGACATACCTCTGAAAATACTACACGTATTTATCTTAAGCAATTGAATCAATCGGTGATGAATGAGGCTAATAGTATGATTACCAAATCGGTTGGGGATTTGTTAGTGAAGGTGGCATGACCCTTATTTTGTAAATAAGGGTAAGTTTCATGTAATAAGTTATTAATTAAATGATTACACCTTACAAATCATGATGTAAAAGATATTTTATTGCAAATGTAAAGAATTAAGTGAGAAAAAGAAGTGGTTTCTACTGATATATTTATCTATTGCAGAAAGAAATATCTTGAATTACATATTTATTTATAAATTTTTCCAGGCAATAACTGTTTTTCGTGATAATCCGAAAATACGCATATAGTCAGGTAGGACTAACCTTGTTTTTAACTATTGATAACACCTCGTTTTTCAACTATATTCTGTTTGATAGCTGATATTCCATTGTTTTTCATAAAAAAAAAGCAGCCTTTATAAACAAAATCTCCTTTTAATTAGTCGGTATATCTTTAAAAAAGTGCCCGTTTCCCTTATTTACAAAATAAGGGTTTTATACGACTAAGCATATGAAACAAACGATGAAAGCTAATTTGCTTTATGTAAATGAGCATCTGACCTGTGGGAAATATCTCAAAGAGATCGATACGGGATTTTTTTTTCAGGAATTTAAAAAAGGATCAACCCGGAAACTGGAACGGGAGACTATGAAAAATTACCTTGTTATTATACTGGAAGGGAAAATTCGATTAAATTATAATCTTTCGGAAAACAGGATAATCAGTGGGGGAGAATTTTTTTTAATTGCTCAGGCATCACTGGTAAGTGGGGAATGTCTAGAAGATGTTCAGATATTGACTCTTGCCTTTGAAGCACCGACTACCAGTTGTGAGAAACTTAATTTTCAACTTTTGACCGAGTTGGCTGATAGCATGGATTACAATTTTGAGCCTTTACCGATAAGATACCCGTTTGATGTCTTTTGCGAATTGACGGTTTGTTATCTAAAATATAAAGCGAATTGCGGGCATCTGCACGAAGCGAAACACAATGAGCTTTTTCTTTGTCTGCGCTATTTTTATAGTAAAGAGGAACTAGCCGGGCTGTTTTATCCGATACTTTCCCAGTCATTCGAGTTTAAGCGCTTTGTGCTGGAGAATTATGGCAATGTGAAATCGGCAAAAGAGTTGATGGAGCTATCCTGTATGAGTAAATCGGCTTTTTATGCCAAATTCAGAGAAGTGTTTGGCATAACCACCAAACAATGGCTGACAATTAAAAAGTTAACCAGGATGATTAATAAAGCAGCTGAACCCGGGATTACAGTCAAACAGTTGATGATCGAGTTTGATTTTGACAACCTCTCACATTTGCAGGCCTATTGCAAACACAATTTTAAATGTACCCCGACTGTGCTGATCGAAAAAGCTGTTGCAGGTGAAATAAGTATTGGAAAAGATATGATAATGGATGAAAAACAAGGGAAATATACGATTTAAGACAGATTGTTTATGTGAATTGGAAACTTTTGTAATATCTCCCTTGAAAAACAACTCTTACTTTGCAGCAAATAAAATGAAAGATGAAAAAGATAATAATTACACTGTTATTTGGAGTATTGCTGTCGACATCATGTTCTGATGAAGAATTAAGGAATAATGGCAGCAATGTGAAGGAGGGCAAGCCGGCTCTGGTAAGTCTGAAAATGGATATGGCAACGATGGGCAGCGGGAAGACCCGGGCGATGTCACCTGACAAGGAAAAAAAGATTGAGAGCCTGCGGGTGATGATATTTAACAACCAAGGAGATATCTTGACCAACCGGAAATACACCGGTGATCTGGGCACTTCACTGGATGTAGAAACTTTTTCGGGTAGCAACTGCAAAATCTGTGTCGTTGCCAATGTGGCGGATGGACTTGACAGCCGGCTGGAGGCCATCTACACCTACCCGGAACTCGAAGATGCTACGGTAGCTGCTCTTGAACTTGGTTTCGGGCTTGATGATAATCCGTTAATGATGACAGGCTATGCGGAGGATGTGAATATTCAGGATGGGGAAAACGTGTTACCGGACGCGATTGAACTCAAATTCCTCGCAGCCAAGGTCACGCTGAAGGTCAGAGTCAACACCCCTGAAGACCAGGAGGTAACTGTGCTGGGTTGGGATGTGGTAGATGCTCCTACAAGCAGTTATCTTTTTCCAGCAACCGGGGACGTAAACCCTGATCCGGAGATCAACAACGACGCTAAGTATTGGCTTACTACAGGAGGGGATAACCCGTTTGACGAAATTGATATGGAAAACAAATCTGTCACTCAGGAACTCTATTTGTTCGAAAACCGGCGTGGGGGACGTGTCGATAGAGCTTTGCCTGTGGAAGAGGCTCAATATCCGGAAATGGCATTTGATGATGAAGATGATAAGGGGAAAGCCTGGTTTAAACCCAAGCGCGCTACAGCCATCCTGATCAGCGCGATGCACAAGTTTGGATCCGAAACCAAGCAGGTTTCCGCCTATATCTATCTGGGGGAAGACAATCACAGCAACTATGATATCGTTCGTGGCAATCACTACACCTTTAACGTAACGGTAAATGGACTCAACGACATTGATGTGGATTCGAATGTAGAATATTACGTTGGCGATTTCAGGGTAGATCACGGGGATAACCTGGATATGGACTGTCATCCGGACTTCCGCCCAATGCGTATCCATGCTTCCGAAGGAGTGGCTACAATGGAGATCGTGGATGCGGATGGCAGAACTTATGACGAGGACGGTTTTGAAGCCACATGGCTTAAAATATCACCCCTGAATCTGATGTTTCACCAGGTGAAGCAGGAAGCTCCGCATGATGAGTGGCAGCAACAGACGGGTGAGCCCGGCAGCTTTGTCCGTGCCAAATATATCCCGCACAAAAGTGTGAGGGCGGCTTTGGCTGATAAGGGTGGCTGGAATACCATTCCCGAGGGACAAGAGGACGACGATGCGATGACATATGCCGATGCAACCTACCGCATGTGTTATAAGATTACGGATATTCCTTTTTCTGGTGTGACGGTTACGAACAATACACTATATGTTTATGCCGATGATTTCTTTAAGAACGGTGACGACCCTGACGGTACCCGCAGCGCCACTATCCGTTTCTCGTTCTATAAAGGCGGTAATGGATCAAGGCCTGAAGTGAAAGACTATATTGTTACTCAGACGGGATATCTAGACTTGTTTCCGAAGGGGGATCAAACAGCAGCTATGATAAATACCTACCCGGTTATTTTTAACGAAACTGCTTTAAGAATAGTAGGCAAGAGAACATTTGTATTCGAAAGGATCGAGGAAGCTGCACTGGCACTGAATCCGGGTATTGATCCATCGCTGCAGAGAACGACCACGATGCAATGGGGATATTCAGGAACTGTTGTATATGATGGACCTAGTGGCCACAAGACTGAGCATGGCCAATTAATGACAGCACATACAGTTTATACCGATGTTGAGGTAAACTGGGAAGGCATAAACTCTCGTTTGCCGAGAAACTTCGGGAAAACTTATCGGGAGATGTATGGTAATGGTAAAACAGGAGGTACCGGTCCGATACCCAATTACACTAAACCGACTGTTGCTCCATATTTTTATCCTGATCCAGCTGAAAATATTTATCACCCTATCTATAAAAGTTCGGCATCACGCTATTGTCATGAAAAGAACCGCGACATGAATGGTGACGGTATAATCGATGAGAGTGAGGCCAACTGGTTTATGCCTACGCACAATGATTTGAAGAATCAAAATGTAAGGTATCCGGATAACAACCAGGTATACTCGACCAGTTCAGAAGAGCAGACGCGACCTGAACAATTGATATATAGAGTGCTGCTTAAAGAGGGTGGCAGTTCGGCGGGTGGCCCTGTTCACGGGACTAAGACGGATTTGTTAAGGGTACGGTGTATAAGGGAGCATAAAGTATGGGCCTATTAAATAAAATTAAACTGTTGATAAGCAATATTATATCATTAGATCTTGTAAATAATTTATAAACATTTTAAATAAGAAAAACAATGACTAAAATTAAATTTCTAGCAGTGGCTTTCGCTATCCTGACTATCTTCTCTTGTTCAAAAGAAGATACAACGGAAAATATGACTTCGGCAGGGAGTAAAGCTAGCATAACTGTTAAAATCAAGGGCTCGGCAGAGTCGATGAGCAAAGCGACAGGTGATCCTGGAGATGCGACAGATGTCGCAGTAAACGATTACATTATATTTCTGTTCGATGCTGGTGGTAAACTCGTAGGTACACCTAAGTATATGAACAGTGCTGCTGACGGCGTCGTGAATGATGCAAATACAACCGCAAGCAAAATCTATGTCGTTGCTAATACGGGAGTAATCGATGGAGGGCCTTTTGCGGGCATAACCGATGAAAATGACCTTAAAACCCGCACGGGCAAGCTTATCGATGAAACAGGTGCGTCGACTCAGACTTCGGACCACCTGTGGATGAGTGGTGTGAGTTTGGTTGGCCCGTTCACTCCGGGATTAAGCTCAGGAGATCCATCGACGGCTTCGGTTTCTGTAAACCTGGCGTTTGTAGCGGCACGAATCGACGTGGTGGTTATGGACAAACGTAGGAATAATACTCCGGGGGTAGGCTCAGTTTCAATTGCCGATAACAGTGTGGCTCTATTGTTTGCCGGAGCGGACGGTAAATTCTTCGCGGAAAGTGCGGAAAAAGTGACTCAAAGCAACTTCTTTTCCGGAATAGCAACGGCTACTACTACCGGCGTAGCTCAGGCAGATGTATTGAATGATACGGTGGAGCAACCGTTTGCAACCTCTGGGGAGGTAGAATACCATTTTTACACATTCGGTTACAATGGCGATCATGATTTCGGAGGCGGCTTGATACGTCCGACCATCCTGACTATCGCATCGACCCGTACTAATGCCGATGGAACGGAGGATCTGATTTACTATCCTGTACATTTTAATGCTTCGGATGCGGGCATGACAATTGAGCCCGGTAAAAAATATACCGTGACATTAACCCTTACAGGTAATGTTAATAATGGTGGAGGTAGTGGTGGAACAACCACCCCTGAAGATTTACCGAAATCCGCAGAAATCACAATTACAGTGAATGCAGCCACATGGGAGGCAAAAATTATAAATAAAGAATTTAACTAATCAACCTATTTACCTTCTTGCAACGGCAGATGCAATGCCGTTGCAAGATAATATACTATAGGTTACTATTCTTCAATATTAAAATTAACTGTTATGCAACACAACAAATATCGTAACTCTTTTGGGCTACTACTTTCCGTGTTAGTTGCGGCATTTGTATTTGCCGGATGTGCCAGAGAAGATGCCGGTACACCCCAGTTTTCATTGAAGGTTACGGCCTTTGATGAGGACGGAAATGAGATCGATGCCGAGGTCGTAAAAGATGTTACGTTTTATATCTTCGATAAAGATAAAAAATTTCTGGACTCCTACGAGGGTACTCTCCTGGAATCTATAACATTCGATTATCCCGACCACGAGGCTTTGACGGTGGTGGTATGGGGAAACGGCAGACAAGGAAACCAGTTGATGCCCACGCTCCATAAAGGTGACCATTTGGAGACGGCATTTGTATCTCTTATCCAAACTAAAACAACACTGCCCCTCGCCGGTTCACCCGATGACCTGTTTTACGGTTCCATAGATATGCTGGCAAACGAAACTTCCACAAAGGTGCTGTCCCTTAAACGTAAAACATCGGGTGTTGTTGTTACGGCACGTTATCTCAAGGAATATGTTGGAGATACGGATGGAGAGTTTCATTACGTACTGCGGAAAAGCAGTGACAGACTGGATTTTTACGGTAAGCTTAATGGTGCGGATGTAAGCTACAGTCCTGATGCCGCGTTCGATAATACGGGAGATTTTGTCTCTTCCGTTTTTAATATATTCTCTACGGATAATGATATTAAAATTGATATTTATCACCGGAACGTACTAAAGACCACTATTGTGTCCGATAGCCAGGGTAAACCTCTCCGGGCTGTCGAGGGGCGGCTGCTTAACGTGTTTGTCAATTTCAAGGGAAGTGTCAGTGTGGGTGTGAAAGTGACCGATTGGGGCAGTAAGGAGATATGGAAAGAGTTTTGAAAAAGTAATAATTCTAATAAATTATACATATGAACAGAACAGATTTAGTAAAAAAGATAGCCCTTCGCATGTCGGTTACGGAGGTGCAGGCGCGAGATTTTATTCATTCTTTCCAAGGAATTCTAGAAGAGGAGATTCTGACAGAAAGAACTATTATGCTGTTGGGCTTCGGGACATTTACTCTTTGGCAACAGGCAGAACGACCCGGGCGTAATCCGAAAAACGGTGTGCCGACCGTTATTCCTGCACGCAACAGCGTGAAGTTCAAACCGGGTAAGATGTTACTTGAAGCATTAAATAAAAAATAGATACTGACAGGAAAGAAAGCCGGAATATCTTTTGTCACGGATCTTTTTTTGTCGACAGGCGAATCCGGCTTTGCGTGGAGCGGAAGAGGGACAAATCATTCCCCTCGGAAGTATTGCGCAATGGAAGAAAAATTCCATCAATTAGAATTATTATTCGGTCGATGCAAACCCGAATCGGTTATGTTGTTGATAGGGAAATTTAAGTCGTTTGAGGATCTCTGTGATGATTGAAGGTATTATGCCGAGTTAGCACTGTCGTTGTTTCCGCTTAGCGAAAACAACGACAGCAACTACGGAAGCCGAAAGTATTTCTGCTACCGGGACTGAAAGCCAGATACCTACCGTACCGAACCATACCGGCAGAATCAAAAAGCATATCACCGGTAAAATTCCGCGTATCGTGGTGAAGATCAGTGCCCGTCTGACATTCCCGATCGACATATAATATCCGATGGCAACAACGTTGATCCCGAAGAAAATGAAATCCAACGAGAAATAAGGCAATCCTTCGGCTGCAAGTATTCCGGCAGGGTTGGTAAGATCAGGTATAAACATCGATACGATCACTTGATTGAATAAGGTAGATACTAAAACGAATACCGTACTGATCCCTATCGCCGAAAATAAAGCCAATCGAACGGCTTTTATGTACCGGGCGGGTTGTCTCAATCCGTAATTGTAACTGACAATTGGTTGTGCTGACTGTATTACTGCATTGAACACCATAAATACAACGGGAAACAGATAATTTATCACACTAAAAGCAGCCACTCCATCCACTCCGATATAACGGCTGAACGTATAATTGCCCGTTACCGCCATAACAGAAATTGTTATTTCACTCAGTAACACCGGAAATCCCAGCCGGCAGATCGAGGCTGTATTGCCAAGAGCAAACTGTATATTTCTCCTGTTGATACGAGGTCTGACAAACCTGATGGGAGACGATCTTCTCATCAGGAAGCCTATAAGCATAATAGTACCTACAGCCTGACCCAGCCCGGTTGCAAAAGCAGCACCGAACAACCCCCATTTGAATACAAAGATAAACAGGTAGTCGAGTATAATATTTAGAACCGTAGCAACACTTAAACAGAGTAAACTGTAATTCGGACTGCTTATCCTGACAAAGAAAGGTAGCGAACTCAAAGCCATCTGGAATACCGAGAAACAAGAGAATGTGATCAGGTATTCACTTGCCTGGCTGACGATACCGGAAGGTGCACCCAGCAGGATCACGATCTCATCCGGAAAACATACTCCAATAATGGAACACAGAAACATCAGCAGCGATGAAATAATGAACGACTCGGTGATCACCACATTGGCACTGCTGCGTTTACCTCTCGATAGGTGGATCGTTGCGATAATTGCTGCTCCCATACCGAACATCAGGCCGATACCGGTCATGACGGTAAAGATCGGTACAACTATATTGATGGCAGCCAGGGCATCGCTTCCGAGCCCGTTTCCTACGAATATCCCGTCTACAATTATAAACAGGGCACCGAACACCATTCCCAGGATGTTGGGGACTAATTGTTTTATAAACAACTTCCCGATACTTCCCCCCGCATAATCCATTTTTAATTTTGACATTGCTGAAATGTTTAAACGATTTATTTTTTAACGCAGCAAAGGTAGGCCGATATAAATGCCTGATCCTTTTCATAAGTACGACTGTATTGTTCATTATCGCAACTCTCTTGTTGGTTTTATTCCTGAAAAGAACTATTTTTGTGTATTAAAATAAACTGATGGAAAAGAATCTTTCGTTCTTTAATGAGTCGTTCTGGTACAGTGAGACGAATCTGGATATGCTGCTTAACTATCCGTTCAGGATGGAAGGTGGTTTTATTTTATTGTGCACGGAAGGAGAGGCTGTTGTCTCGGTCGGTGTACAGAAATGTGAAATCGTGAAGAATACGGAAATGATCGTTTTGCCGGGTACGACCTTTTATCTGCTGAGTGCTTCAGAAACATTTCATGTCAAAATATTGACGTTTCCTAAGGAAGTGTATGATGAGGTGAGCCTTCGTTTGGGAGTGCCGTTTTCCAGTTACCTGCGTGAAACGCCTTGTTATACTTATCCGGATGAGTCTTCGCTATTAAAAAATATAGCTGTCTGGATGAATATGGGAAAACTGATCTTTGAAGATAAAAGTAATCAGTTCAATGCATTGATGCTCCGTAATTTTATACAGAATTATCTTTTATGGTTGTACGATAAAAGTCTAAATTATTTTGAGCAAACGGTCGGTAAATTTACCCGTAAGCAGGAGCGTTATCATCAGTTTATGTCTTTACTCGATACGCATTGCCGCGAACAGCGTGATGCCTTGTTTTATGCCGACAAACTTTGCATAACGCTTTCTTATCTCCGCATGGTTTGCCATGCTTGCAGCTCTTTTGCTTCACCGAAAGAGATTATCGACAAGCGGGTGATCCTGGAAATAAAAGTACTTCTTCAGTCTACCGAATATACCATTCAGGAGATAGCCGAAATACTCCATTTTCCTGATCAATCCTATCTGGGACGTTATTTTAAAAGACATACGGGGATGGCTGCCAGTGAATACCGGGCTTTACAGAAAAGTGTGTTATAATCTTCTCCATGCCGGGTTTTTGTCCAATATTTTCTGGTATATGGGACAATCGGGCGTATGGGCACCTTCAAGATATCCGGTACTTAACAGAAACTCATTGACGATCTCCCCACCGGTGAATTTGAATGTTTGTTTGAACAGTTTTGTCCATTCGTCTTTGGTTTTAGGATGATGATGATCCAGCCAGCTTTTGAATGAGCCGTATTCCTTTTTCAGTTCCATAATGACCTGTGCATTGTGGATGGCAGCTTTTACTTTTAGCCTGTTCCGGATAATACCGGGATCGGATAAAAGCCTGGCTTCTTCTGTTTCCGTATAGTTGGCAATCGTTTCGATATCGAACTTGTCGTAAGCAATACGGAAAGCTGCTTCTTTTCTCAATATGGTCGACCAGCTCAAGCCTGCCTGGTTGATTTCCAGCAGGAGCCTGCCGAACAGTTCGTTATCATCTTCGATAGGAAAACCATATTTCTCATCGTGATATGTTTTGTTCAGATCGAGAGCCCAACCAGTGATGGTATTTATGTATTCGCAGTATGACATGATTCGGTAATTATTTAGTATTTTATGATTAAACAAAAGTAATTATTTATTTCAGAAGAATTTATATATGAGGGTAAAACTGAAAATAGTAATGTTTTTATACATTTGATTATGTAATATTAAGTACATTTGGATGCAATATGAAAAGTTAGTAGTAATGAATTTTGAGCAGTTAGCAGCTATCATAGAGAATACTCATCAGCAATTACAGCAGAATGCAGTAAAAGCAGTCAACCAATTCCAGACTATACGTAATTGGCTTGTGGGTTTTTACATTGTGGAGTTTGAACAGAATGGTGAAGACCGGGCGCAATATGGTGAACAGTTATTGAAGCAACTGGAACAAAAATTGAATCAGAAAGGATTAAATGTGACCTTATTTCAATGGTCGAGAAAGTTTTATCTTACTTATCCTGCATTTGCCAGACTTATTAGCGGCTCATTTCGATTAATTTATGCGACAGCGTCACATAAATCGTTGGAAGAGGATAAAGAAGAGATTTGTGCGACACTGTCGCATAAATTGCAAGTCGTTGATGGTGAGTGTGATATAGATGGAATGCCTGCCGATAAAATATTTTCTTCAATATCTTTCTCTCATTTTATTGAGCTACTAAAGATTGATGATCCTATTAAACGAATGTATTATGAGATGCTAACCATTCAAACCGGACTTTCTGTTCGGGAACTTAGACGTCAGATCGAATCTTTGAGTTATGAACGGGTTGGTTTGTCCGGTAATATAGAAAATGCATTATCTGTAATCAAACAGAAAATCCATCCGCAGACCGTCACTGATGCTGTCAAGGATGATTATTTCTTTGAGTTCTTGAATATCCCACCACAACGTTTATCATTTGTCAAAGAAGATGAACTTGAAACACTTTTACTCGACCATTTGCGTGATTTCATTATAGAATTGGGGAATGGGTTTTGCTTTGAAGCAAGACAAAAGCGTATTTTGATTGGTGATGAGTTTTATTTTATTGATATGGTATTTTACCATAGAATATTGAAATGTCATGTTCTTTGCGAACTGAAAATCTCTGCATTTAATCATTCTCATGTGTCGCAATTATATTCATATTTGAATTATTATCGGGCGGAGATGATGGAGCCCGGAGATAATCCACCTATTGGAATTTTGTTGGTAACAGATAAGAATAATGCTTTAGTTCAATATGCAACAACAGGTTTGGATGAACAGATCTTTGTGTCTAAATATAAACTACAACTTCCAACGGAGCAGCAGTTGAAAGATTTGATATTGAAGACTATTAATCAGTAAATAAACTAATTTCTTTTCAGATAAAATAATCAGTCGAATGTCCGAGAACCATATATTAATCATCGCATTAAGTAACCATCCCGTTTTGGGGCCTTTGCTTATTCCTTATTTTGCCAAACCTGTATCTACGGATGTGATCAGTGTGGAGGAGCAGGCTACCCATGCCGGGGACGACATGGAGTTGTCGGATATGGAGAAGCGGGCGATTGCCATTGCGCAAAGCTATTCGGAAAAGAATCTGATGCAGGTGTATTCCAGGCAGCGTACCGTTGCTGCTTTCCTGAACTCGATAGCGCCGGATTTGTTGAAGAAGCAGCTTCGTCCGTTTATAGATAAGAAAATAAGGGAGATGGTCAGGTTGATGCGGGCGAATCATTTACCTGTCTATTTCAAGGAGCCCGGAGTCAAACAGCTTTATGGACATGACCGGATACGTTTTTCAGAGAAAGAGGCGGAGATTTCTTTTCGTTTCGAGATAACGGATCACTCTTTCCGTTATACAGCCATCAGCCGGATGGATGGGGAAGAGATCCCTTTACTGAAGAAGAGGCGGTTTATGTTGCTGTCATCCCGACCAGCTATATTTCTGCTCGATGATAGGTTGCTGGCATTCAAGCGGATCGAAGCATCGAAAGTTATTCCTTTTCAGACCCGAAAATATGTGGAAGTGCCGCTGGCTGATGCCGAAAAGTATCTGGAGATGGTTGTACTTCCTTTGATTGGTGACTATCCCAGCGAATCTTCCGGCTTTGATATTATTCGGGAGGTACGAACCTGTGTCCCTGAATTATCGGTCGAACGGTCTATAAATGACGAACCGGCATTACAATTGCGATTCCGGTACGGAGACCGGTATTTCTCACCGGGAAAGAAATGTGAGTTTACTTATCCCCGGTTGGAAAAGATGGATGGAAAGCCTGTCATTTATTATTTTACACGCGACCCGCGGTTGGAACAAACTTATATCAGCCTGCTCGAACAATGGAACTTCAAGCAGATTACAGATACGCAATTTGTCCGGGCTGCGGAGTCGGGCGGATATACTTTTATCGATTGGCTGCAACGACATAAAACGGAGTTGGAGTCTTGCTTCTCTTTTATAAAGACAGATACATCGCTGAGTTTCTATCTGGGAGAGGTTTCGCTTACCCAAGAGATCGCTTCTTCTCCCGACTGGTTCGATATTCGTATAATGGTTCGTATGGGCGATTACCAATTCCCTTTTATCCGTTTCAGAAAACATATTCAGGAGGGGAAGCGGGAGTTTGTGCTGCCGGACGGGCAGGTGGCTTTATTGCCGGAGGACTGGTTTGAGAAGTATAGCGATTTGTTTGCCTTCGGCGACGACCGGACAGAGGAGATCAGAGTGCGGAAAATGCACCTGGGGATCGTTTCTGTATTGGAGCAGGATGATACTTTATCGAAGGAGTATGTGCAGAAAGAGTCTGTTGCTGTTCCACCTAAAATAAAAGCGACCTTGCGTCCGTACCAGCAGGAAGGTTTTTCATGGCTGGTTCATCTGGCGGCAAACGGCTTTGGTGGTTGCCTGGCGGATGATATGGGACTGGGGAAAACATTGCAGACGATAACTTTGCTGCAACATATATATGATCCGGAAGAACCCGTAGAGGTTACTCTGCCTGAAGCTGAACCGGCAAATATCACGATCGACTCCGGTGGACAACTCTCGTTCTTCGGAATGGATTTGCCGGACGAAAAGAAAAAAGAGAAAGAGGAGACGCTTCTCCCTGCATCGCTGATCGTCGTACCTACCTCTTTGTTGCCGAACTGGAAACGGGAGATCCGTAAGTTCAGTACATTGAGCGTTTATACTTATACGGGCGACCAGAAAAGGAGGGAACCCTGGAAGAGTTTCAACCGGTATAATATCGTATTGGTCACTTACGGGCTTCTCCGGAGGGATATCGAATTGCTGGAGAAGTATCGTTTTACGTATGTGATACTGGATGAAAGCCAGAATATAAAGAATCCGGCTTCCATGACATACCATTCGGTTGTCCGCCTGCAATGTGAGCATCGCCTGGTACTGACTGGGACTCCGATCGAAAACTCGCTGAAAGACTTATGGGCACAATTCAATTTTATCAATCCAGGCTTGCTGGGATCTGCGGATGGTTTCAGGAAATATTTTATTCAGCCGATCACGAAAGAGGGAAATGAGAAAGCTGCGAAAAGATTGCAGGAGATTATCCGTCCTTTCTTCCTGCGGCGAACCAAGCAACAGGTAGCACCCGAACTTCCGCCATTGACGGAAGAGCTGGTATTCTGTGAAATGACACCTGAACAGCGGGAAGTCTACCAAAAAGAAAAGAATGCATTGCGGAATACGATCTTGCAGGAACGCAATAAGAATGCGTTTGTCGCTCTGAACGGGATTACCCGTTTGCGTCAGCTGGCTAATCATCCCCGGATGGTGATGCCGGATTATACGGGTAGTTCGGGAAAGATAGAGCAGGTGCTGGATGCTTTTGAAACATTGGTCAGCGAAGGACATAAGGTATTGATCTTTTCCTCTTTTGTCACGCACCTGGATTTGTTGGCGAAGGCATTTACGGAACGTGACTGGCCATATGCAATGCTTACCGGCAGTACGGTCGACAGGGAAAGGGAGATCACCCGCTTTTCGACCCGGCCTGATGTTTCTGCCTTTTTCATTTCCCTGAAAGCAGGTGGAGTCGGTTTGAACCTGACGGATGCCGATTATGTATTCATCATCGATCCCTGGTGGAATCCGGCGGCAGAGTTGCAGGCGGAAGGCCGTGCCCACCGTATCGGGCAGGATAAACAGGTCTTTGTCTACCGTTTCATCACTGCCGACACGATCGAGGAGAAGATACGCAACCTGCAAGAGTCCAAGAGCGAACTGGCCGAAACATTCATCACCGAAAACGATCCGCTGAAGTCGCTGACGGATAGGGAGTGGGAGGATTTGCTATGATCGGGTGTTATTAATTATATCATATCTCCTTAATCTCCTTACAGATTTCATATTCGCGATCGGCTCTTTCTTTGAAATTGTAACTTTATCGAAACAATGCGGAAATATATAATATTTTAACCAAATGCCGGATAAAATGATTATTTCTATTAATATGTCAATTATTTTGCATTAATATGAACAATGTGTTTGATAAAGTGCGTATCTTTGCAGTTGAAATAAACAAGATATAACCAGATGGAACAACTTAAACATGAGTGTGGAGTCGCCATGGTCCGGTTACTAAAGCCTTTAGAGTATTATCATCAAAAGTATGGTACCTGGATGTACGGTCTGAATAAACTCTACTTACTGATGGAAAAGCAGCATAACCGCGGTCAAGAAGGAGCCGGTTTAGCCTGCGTGAAGTTAGAAGCAAGTCCCGGTGAAGAATATATGTTTCGGGAAAGAGCGTTGGGAACAGGAGCTATAACCGAGATATTTGCCGCCGTTCACGATCATTACAAAGATTTACCACCCGGTAAATTAAACGATCCCCTTTTTGCTAAAGCAAACCTTCCTTTCGCCGGAGAACTTTATATGGGGCATCTCCGTTACAGTACGACCGGTAAGTCCGGTATTTCCTACGTCCATCCTTTTTTACGCCGCAACAACTGGAGAGCTAAGAACCTCGCTCTTTGCGGAAATTTCAACCTCACAAACGTAAATGATATTTTTGAAGAGATAACGGCTATCGGGCAACATCCGCGTAAGTATGCCGATACCTACATTATGCTCGAACAGATGGGACACCGCCTGGATCGCGAGATAGAGCGTTTGTATCAGAAATATGAGGGGGAAGGACTGAAAGGGATGGAGATCACAAACGCTATCGAAGCACATGTCGATCTCTCGAACGTACTGAAGCGATGCGTGCCGACCTGGGACGGTGGGTTTGTGATCTGCGGCCTGACTGGTAGCGGCGAGTCGTTCAGCGTACGTGACCCGTGGGGTATCCGTCCGGCATTCTATTATGCGGATGACGAGATCGTGGTACTGGCTTCCGAACGTCCGGTTATCCAGACAGCCATGAATGTACAGGCCGAAGATATAAAAGAGTTGCAGCGTGGCGAGGCGATGTTTATCAGCAAAGAGGGACAGTTCAGAACCTCGCAGATCGTCGAACCGAAGGAGAACAAAGCCTGCTCGTTCGAACGTATCTACTTCTCCCGCGGTAGCGACGTGGATATCTACCGAGAACGTAAAAAGCTGGGGGAAAACCTGGTGCAACCGATCCTGAAAGCGGTTGACCATGATATCAGGCATACCGTCTTCTCCTTTATCCCCAACACGGCCGAGGTTGCCTATTTCGGTATGCAGGAAGGACTGAACAACCACCTGAACAAACTGAAAAAGGAATGGATCGCCGACCGCAGCCATCTTTTGCAGGAAGAGGAACTCGATCAGATACTTTCCATGCGTGTTCGTGCCGAAAAGGTTGCAATTAAAGACATAAAATTACGTACCTTTATCGCCGAAGGAAACAGCCGCAACGATCTGGCAGCCCATGTATATGATATTACCTACGGAAGTATCGAACCTTTCGTCGATAATCTGGTTGTAATAGATGATAGCATCGTCAGGGGAACAACATTGAAACAGAGTATTATCGGCATATTAGATCGTTTGCATCCGAAGAAGATCGTGATCGTTTCTTCATCACCGCAGGTTCGTTATCCGGACTATTACGGCATCGACATGTCGCGTATGAATGAGTTTATCGCATTCAGGGCGGCGGTGGCTTTGCTGAAAGACCGAGGGATGGAGCCGGTGCTGACGGAGGCTTACCGGAAAGCGAAACAGCAACAGGCGCAGCCGGATGGCTCGACCGTCAACTATGTGAAGGAGATATATGCCCCGTTCACCGACGAGGAGATCTCCGCCAAGATGGTCGAATTGCTTACCCCGGCAGGTACGCGGGCAAAGGTCGAGATTGTTTATCAAACGCTCGAAGGCTTGCATGCCTCTTGTCCGAACCATCCGGGCGACTGGTATTTCTCCGGCGATTATCCGACTCCGGGCGGTGCGCGCATGGTGAACAATGCCTTCATACATTATATGGAAGAAGAATATTTAGTCAAATGACACAAGATACAGATTATATGCAAACAGAAAAAACAGCAACTTTGATCTTAGACGACGGGACTGTTTTTCGTGGCTTTTCTTTTGGCTGCGAAAAAGAGGTAACCGGCGAAGTAGTGTTCAACACTGCCATGACAGGTTATCCTGAAAGCCTGACCGACCCTTCTTATGCCGGCCAGCTGATGGTGTTAACTTATCCGTTGGTGGGAAATTACGGTGTACCCGCCCGTACGTTCGGAGCGGATGGAATTGCCACTTTCATGGAGAGTGAAAAGATTCATGCCGATGCCATTATCGTAAGCGATTACAGTCATGAGTATAGTCATTGGAATGCTGTAGAAAGTTTGGGAAGCTGGTTGGAGGAAGAAGGCATCCCGGGAATTTACGGGATAGATACACGTGCCCTGACCAAGAAACTGCGCGAACATGGCGTGATGATGGGAAAGATCGTGATTGGCGGGGAAAAAGCCGAAGCAACCGATTTCGGAGAGTACGCGAATGTGAATTATGTAGATAAAGTGTCCTGTAAGGAAGTGATTACTTACGGGGAAGGTGAAGGCAAAAAGCGGGTTGTCCTGGTGGACTGCGGGGTGAAGCATAACATTATTCGCTGCCTGCTGAAGCGTAATGTAACGGTTATCCGCGTACCCTGGGATTACGATTTCAATACGCTGGAATACGACGGCCTGTTCATCAGCAACGGCCCCGGCGACCCGGATACCTGCGATGCGGCTGTCCAGAATATCCGCAAGGCACTCTCCGGAGATAAACCGATCTGCGGTATCTGCATGGGTAACCAATTGCTGGCAAAAGCCGGAGGCGCATCTATCTACAAACTGAAATACGGACACCGCAGCCATAACCAGCCAGTTCGCATGGTGGGAACGGAGAAATGCTTCATCACCTCACAGAACCACGGGTATGCGGTGGATAACGATACACTGGGCGCTGACTGGGAACCGCTCTTCATCAATATGAACGACGGCACGAACGAAGGTATCAAACATAAAACGAAACCTTTCTTCTCCTCACAGTTCCACCCGGAGGCTTGTAGCGGTCCGACGGATACGGAGTTTATGTTCGATAAATTCGTTGAGTTGTTGTAGCAGCACTTTTGCATGGTAAGGCAAAGACCCTTTGCGTGAGCAGGCAAAGCATTTTTGCCAACGGCAGCGACACCTTCTAAGTGGAGGCACTGACAATCCCTCTCTGGAGGCAGTGAGACAAGCTAACCAACGTTGGTTAGTCGATGCGCCTAAAATATGTTAACAAGAAAAATAAGGTAGATATGAAAGAAGATATAAAGAAAGTCCTGATACTAGGAAGCGGCGCCCTCAAGATCGGTGAGGCGGGCGAGTTCGACTATTCAGGCAGCCAGGCATTGAAAGCCATCAAGGAAGAAGGTATCCAGACGGTGCTTATCAACCCGAACATTGCAACGGTACAGACTTCGGAAGGGGTTGCGGACACGGTTTATTTCCTGCCCGTCACTCCTTTCTTTGTGGAAAAGGTGATCGAAAAGGAACGCCCCGAAGGTATCCTGCTGGCATTCGGCGGACAGACGGCGCTCAACTGCGGTGTGGCGCTTTACCAGAGCGGTGTGCTGGAAAAATATAACGTCCGTGTGCTGGGTACTCCGGTACAAGCCATCATGGACACGGAAGACCGTGAACTGTTTGTCCGCAAGCTGGACGAGATCGATGTAAAGACGATCAAGAGCGAAGCGGTGGAGAACGCTGCCGATGCCCGCCGTGCTGCCGCCGAACTGGGTTATCCGGTGATCGTGCGTGCCGCTTATGCGTTGGGAGGCCTGGGTTCAGGCTTCTGCGACAATGAAGAAGAACTGGACGTGCTGGTCGAAAAAGCCTTCTCTTTCTCTCCCCAGGTATTGGTGGAGAAGAGCCTGAAAGGGTGGAAGGAAGTGGAATACGAGGTGGTGCGCGACCGCTTCGACAACTGTATCACGGTGTGTAACATGGAAAACTTCGACCCGCTGGGCATCCATACCGGCGAGTCTATCGTGATCGCCCCTTCACAAACGCTGACCAATACGGACTATCATAAACTGCGCGAACTGGCTATCCGCATTATCCGCCATATTGGAATTGTAGGAGAATGTAACGTGCAGTACGCCTACGACCCCGAATCGGAAGACTACCGGGTGATCGAAGTCAATGCCCGCCTGAGCCGTTCTTCCGCTCTGGCATCGAAAGCAACCGGTTATCCGTTGGCTTTCGTGGCAGCCAAATTAGGCCTGGGCTACGGCCTGTTCGACCTGAAGAACTCGGTAACGAAAACGACCAGCGCTTTCTTCGAACCGGCACTCGACTATGTGGTATGTAAGATACCGCGCTGGGACTTGGGTAAGTTCCACGGTGTAGCCCGCGAACTGGGTTCAAGCATGAAGTCGGTAGGAGAGGTGATGGCGATCGGCCGTACTTTCGAAGAGGCGATCCAGAAAGGTCTCCGCATGATCGGACAGGGTATGCACGGCTTTGTAGAAAACAAAGAGCTGGTCATTCCCGATATCGACAAGGCGTTGAACGAGCCGACCGACCGTCGTATCTTCGTCATCAGCAAGGCCTTCCGTGCCGGTTACACGATCGACCAGATACACGACCTGACAAAGATCGACAAATGGTTCCTTCAGAAACTATATAATATCATCCAGACCGCCGGAGCTCTGGAAAGCTTCAGCAAGATAACCGATATACCCGACGACCTGTTCCGTCTGGCCAAAGTGCAGGGTTTCTCTGACTTCCAGATTGCCCGCGCCATCTTCAAAGATAAAATGGAAGATGGTGAAAGAGCCATCCTGCAGGTGCGCCAGGATCGTAAATACCGCGGCATTCTTCCGGTAGTGAAACAGATCGATACCCTAGCCGCCGAATATCCGGCACAGACCAACTACTTGTATCTGACTTACAGCGGAACGGAAAACGATGTGCAGTATGTAGGCGATAAACGTTCTATCGTGGTACTGGGTTCGGGTGCTTACCGTATCGGTAGCTCGGTTGAGTTCGACTGGTGTGGTGTGCAGGCGCTGAACACGATCCGCAAGGAGGGTTGGCGCTCGGTGATGATCAACTATAACCCTGAAACGGTTTCGACCGACTACGATATGTGCGACCGTCTTTACTTCGACGAACTGACTTTCGAACGGGTAATGGACATCCTCGAACTCGAAAATCCGCACGGCGTGATCGTCTCTACCGGAGGGCAGATACCGAACAACCTGGCGATGCGCCTGGATGAACAACATGTAAATATCCTCGGAACATCCGCGAAGAGTATCGACAATGCCGAAGACCGTGAGAAGTTCTCCGCCATGCTCGACCGCATCGGAGTAGACCAGCCGCGTTGGAAAGAGCTTTCTTCTATGGACGATATCAATACATTCGTGGAGGAGGTAGGTTTCCCGGTACTGGTTCGCCCGAGTTACGTGCTGAGTGGTGCGGCGATGAATGTCTGCTCCAACCAGGAAGAATTGGAACGTTTCCTTCAACTGGCGGCCAACGTCAGCAAGAAGCATCCGGTCGTAGTCAGCCAGTTCATCGAACATGCCAAAGAGGTGGAGATGGATGCGGTGGCCGATCATGGCGAGATCGTGATGTATGCCATCAGCGAACATATCGAATTTGCCGGTGTGCACTCCGGTGACGCGACGATCCAGTTCCCGGCACAGAAGCTGTATGTGGAAACGGTACGCCGCATCAAACGTATCAGCAAGCAGATCGCGAAGGAGCTGAATATCTCCGGCCCGTTCAATATCCAGTATCTGGCGAAGGGCAACGAGATCAAGGTTATTGAATGTAATCTCCGCGCTTCACGTAGTTTCCCCTTCGTGAGCAAGGTCTTGAAGATAAACTTTATCGAACTGGCTACCCGTATCATGCTGGGCTTGCCTGTCGAAAAGCCGCATAAGAATGCGTTCGACCTCGATTATGTAGGTATCAAAGCTTCTCAGTTCTCCTTCAACCGCTTGCAGAAAGCCGACCCGGTGCTGGGTGTGGATATGGCATCGACCGGTGAGGTAGGTTGTCTTGGCGATGATCTCTCGGAAGCAGTGCTGACCAGTATGTTGTCGGTCGGACAGCGTATCCCGGCAAAGAATATCCTGCTCTCGACCGGAACACCGAAGCAGAAAGTGGCCATGCTGGATGCAGCGAAGATGCTTGCCCGCAAAGGATACAGTCTGTTCGCTACTGGCGGAACACACCGCTTCCTGGAAGAAAACAATATCCCTAGCACTTTGGTCTATTGGCCGAGTGAAGAAGGCAAACAGCCTCAGGCACTCACCATGTTGCATGAAAAGAAGATCGACATGGTGGTCAATATCCCGCGCGACCTTTCAGCCGGTGAGCTGGACAACGGTTATAAGATCCGCCGTGCCGCAACCGACCTGAATGTCCCTCTGATCACGAATGCCCGCCTGGCAAGCGCCTTTATCGAAGCATTCTGCACCTTATCGATCGACGATATCGAGATCAAGAGCTGGCAGGAATATAAATAAAGGAATAAAAGGGTAAAACTTTAGTTCGCTTTAAAGTTTTACCCTTTTGTTTTTATTGATAAAGAGCGTGTAGCCTTTATCTCTTTTTATATTGGTTGAGTATATTTCTCATTCTTTTCTTAAAAAGATTATTTTGTTCTTCAATATAATTATTAGCGATAGTTTCTTTTTCTAAGTAATATATTATTGCTTTTGTGTTTGTTATATATGGAGCATAAGCAATACTTTTGTTCTTGCATAAATCAGAGATTGTATCAATGTAAGAAGGGAGTTCGCTATATCTTTTAAATGTTTGTGGGAGTAAAGACATGTCGAATTTTTCAATCCATTCCTTAAATTCTTCAGTTACGTCATTTTCGTATGGAACTAAAGTAAAGGTAATATCTTTATTTATACTTTTTATTTTCTTTCGTAATTCAATAAATAAGTCTAATCGCCCTTCTACTTGGTGTAAGAAATCATTATTAGATTGTTCGACAGAATAATTATAGGGAATATGGAATGGAGCAAATATATAGTTGCTTCTTATGAAGATACTCTCTAAGTTATCTTCATAATAAAAAAAACGAGGTAGATCTATTACTATATAGTCATATTTATTTTTTACTACATCAAGATGATTAACCAGACCTTCGACTGAAATAGCTTCAATCTCATATAAAGGCTTTGCTTCAGGAGTAGTAATAAGGTCGTTTTCCCGCATATTGTAACATGTTAGTTGTTGATGTGCATCAATCAAAAGAATATTATATTGATTTGAGATATGATTACAAAACAATGTAGTTAAGGTAGAAGTGCCGACTCCTCCTTTAAAGCTTGTAAATATTATTATTTGGGCTTTAGGTGTACTTCTCTTTTGAGGTTTTACTGTATTAGACTCTTTCTCTAATATTAAAACTCTATCTTCAATATTTTTCTTGTAAAAACAATCGTTTTTTTGTAATCGGTTGGTAGATAAGACTTAAAGAGTAGAAAGTTCGGTAGCCGGTAGCGATTTGGTAGCTGTGCGGGTTTCGCTGCATTGCTTCGCTCTGCTCTTGGAACTGATGCAAATATAGGGATTTTGACCGAAAAAGGGAAATGTTTCGGGGATTTTTTATTTTTCGGGATTACCGGATTACAGGAAAAGCATAAAATCAAGAGGCGGTGCAAAAAACGAGGTTGCACCCGTGGTTTTACCCGAAGTGTAAAATGTTGATTTTCAGTGTGTATTTCTGTGGTGCAAGGTGCAGCTATATTTATATATATAGCTGCACCTTGCACCAGCCACACAGGGCTGTTTTGCGGCTTGCACCGAAAATCTTTTAAGTTACTGTAAATGAGTTGGTTTTGAAATTTGATGTTTGTTTCGGGGGAAAGGTGGGATGAACGGGATGTTCCGATAGGGCTTGATTGCTTTGTGTTTGCCCTGCAAGGGCTTGGCAGGCGGGGGCTGGAATCTCGGGCTTAGGGCAGTCTTGGGGCTTTTATTCAATCCTTTGCCCTTTGCGGTCGATGTAATACCAATCATCGCTTTCCCAATAGTGGTATTCCCCATCCGAACCGGGAACTTCTTCCAGTTCTCCCGTGTCGGTTACTTTCGCCTTCCCGTTCTCGAAAGGAAAGCCAAAAGCGAAGCGTGGCTCTATGAGGGTATTGCCATGCTCGTCCGCATATCCGATACGCCCTTTTTCATCGACGATGCGGTAAACGCCTTCCTGCACGGGGTCGTTGCCGTTGTCATACTGATACGGGACATAGAGGCTTGTGTTGCCGGAGGATATGGCCGTGCAGCGGTCATGATAAAGGGTGAACAGCCATATTTCAAGCAGGATGGCGAGAACTGCAAGCGCCATGCAGACAAGGAAACGGAGGCGATAGCGTTGCCGCACCGATACATGGAACGCCCCGTAAAAGTCGTGCATCATGCGGTAACGCTCCTCGGTATAGATGCGCATATTCCTCCAGAGCAATACGGGGAACGGCAGTATCAGCGGGAAAAGCGTAAGGCGGTCGTCTGTTTCGTAAAGAAAGCGGACAGCCGGAGTGTCCAAGAACTGTAAAGCGATGGCGACAGGAAACAGGAGGCAGGCGAACTGAACCACGCTGATGACCGCAAAACTACGGTCCGGGAAGCCATGCCGACAACTGTGCCACGTCCAATAAAAGAGGTGGTCGAAGAATCCGGGGAGCTTCGGCCGACTGGTTCTTTTATGTGGGGAGGCTTTCTTCATACGTTTGCGGCTATATAGGTGCAAATAAAATGATTTTCTTCCACACGGGAAAGATTTTTGCAGCGAAACTTTTTGAGTGATTGGACTTTTCGCTATTTTTGTTTTTGAGGTATAACGGTTCGTCCGTAAGGTATGAATTTGGCTTTTTCTGTTATTGCTATGGAATGGTTCGATAAGATAAGCGAGTTTATGGATGGTCTGCCGGAGTGGTTGCAGGCGCATCCGAGGTACGGCTACCTGATCGTGGCGGGAATCTTGCTGCTGTGGCTCGTGGGGATTGTCTGCGGATGGCGGTGGACGTACTCCCGTCCGGGAAGTTGGGAAGGGAATTTCTGGCTGGGTACGCTGGGTGAAAGGAGTTACCGTTTCTGGCTGGGGCTGATCGTTGCCGTCGCAGCGGGATGCGCCCTGTTGCTGTTCTCCGTAACGGGATAAGCAAGCGGAAAGCTGTATTACCGTCCTGCGAAGCTGAAAGCGATGCAGGCGAAGTACGAGACAATGGGCGAATACCGGAAACTGCTCGGTCAATGCCTGTTCCGGCTGTATGTTATCGGCAGTTTTGCATCGTTCTTCATCATAGCCGAACAAAAGAACCATTCCAAGGAGCAACCACTGATCGAAAGGTTGCAGGAGATACGGGACGGTAAATATCCCGTTGAAAAGACGCACTCACCAACCGGTGAATGACCTTCTTCCGACTCCCCCTGCTTACTGTCATGCCGTTCTGCGGGTGGAACCGGCACAGCCTTTCTGTTTTTTCACGACTGAATATCCGAACCTATGGAGTAAAATCCGAATCTGTAATTCAAGGAAATATCGTGACCGATACGGGGTGTCGGCAGGACATCTATTGCAAACAATTTGTAATTTCGTGTAAGATTTGTATTATTTAATATCGTGTTGAAACAAAATGAAACAGAATCTTACACTAATTCTAATGAATGAAGCCGTCCGGGAGGGATGGCGGGAGTGGATGGAAAAGGTACGCAAGGTATTGCCGCAAACGGATGCGGAGCGTCCGGTGACATGGATTGCGGCGGAACGGCTCGCACGGGAGAACGGACGGATGGTGCGGCTGGTGGAGCTGCTGCGGGAACACCACCCCGTACTTTCGTACCGGGTGAAGGAGGAAGCCGGGCTGCTGATACTGGTCGCCTATCACCGCCACGGAAGCTCGTCAGACTTCCTGCTGGAAACGGCGGAGGCGTATTTCCGGGAAAGGGACTGCGGAGGATTCCTGTTCCTCTGCCGGATGCAGGCAAGCATCAACGCCTACGACGAATACCCGCACCTGAACGTGCTCTGCAACCGTCTGGCGGGACTGCTGTTCCGCTTCCGCCGTGAACGGGCGTCCGAGTACCGCAAGGGCATACCGCCGATGTTCGGCAAGGCGGACTTGCAGGAGGTAGAAAAGTACCTGCCGCACCTGCGGGGCTGCTCGTTCCGGGAAGAAATCGCACTGGCTCTGCCCAAGGTGAAGAACGTGGAGGAACTGGCACGGGAATGCGCCATGTCGGTAAATACGCTGGGACGGCGTTTCAAGGAGGAGCTGAACACCACTCCGCACCGCTGGCTGACGGAACAGCGGAAGGCGCACGTGACCTCCCTGCTGGCGGACACGGACATGCCCCTTCAAGAGATTGCCGACGTGTGCGGCTTCGCCACTCCGAGCTACCTGTGGGACTTCTGCAAGAAGCACCTGAAGGCTACTCCTGCCGAAATCCGTGAAATCGCCCGGTGCGCCCGTACAGTTTAGCCTCCCTTTTCCAGCCCTGCCGTGAAAAACCGACCGTCCGGAGCCGATTGGCGGACAATCCGAATCCGGCGGTGAGGATTCAGAACGTCCGTTTCCCTGCCGTCCGCTAACTTTGCGCCCTTATAAACAACATGAAACAAGATTTATATGGAAGAATATTTTAACGGGCTGCTGAAGGAGGTGGATCAGCGCATGGCGACCACAGCCCCCGGCATGGACGGCAAGGAGGTGATATGCGTCTGCCGTGAGATGGTCTCGTACCTGAAAGGCAAGAACCGGGAACTGAAGGAGTACGCCCTCGCCCATCCGTTCGCCGGGGACGCGAAGGAGATCCTCTACTTCAAGTATTACAAGCCCGCCCTGACGGGCAGGCTGCTGTACTATTACCGGGTGTACCAGATAGAGAGCGGCTGCCCCGCCTGCCTGCGTGTCGCCGAACCGTACTACCGCAAGGCGATGGAGCGTGCCGAGCGGATGATGGAACGCTACCTGCCCTTTTACCAGTATTACCACAGCGGGGCGACGTACCGGGACAGCTACTATTTCCTGCGGGCGAAGGGCGAGCTAAGCCCCGAGAGCGGCAGCTTCGTGCTGGACGAGGAGGCGGAGTTCTCCACGGGCTACGACATACTGGCGGCACGGCTGATCTCGGTGGAGATGCTGCTGGTACACCTGAGCCGCCGGATGGAGCGTGCGGCGCAGGGGACGGAGACGGAAGCCGTGCCGGAGAAGGAACACCGCTGGACGAACACGAAGGTTGCCGCCATACTGCTCGTCTATGGCATACACGTGACGGGAAGCGTGGACGAGGGCAACGCCGAGATCGGCGAGCTGGCTGCGCTGTTCGAGAAGCATTTCCACGTGGATCTGGGCAACGTGTACCACGCTTTCGGCAGGCTGCGGGGGCAACAGAACCCGACGGCGTTCTTGGACGAGATGAAGGAGAGGCTGCTGAAAAAGATGCGGGACATGGATAGCCGGTAGCAAGTTGGCAACGGGGTGGCAGAGACGGCAGGACACGGGAAGGGAGCGTCCGAAGGGCTGGAAAGAGCCTTTCGGACGCTCTTTTTTACCCCGTTTCGGTCCTTTTTACCGCCCGGAACGGCAGGAAGGGCGAAAATGCGCCCCGAAAAAAAATCTTTGCCAAGGTGCTGATATAGTGGCAGGAAAAACCGGCGAATCGGGCGACATTTGCGGCAGAAACCTAAAAATGAGTACGACAATGGAAATAATGACCATCGAGAGCAACGCCTACCGCCTGCTCGTGGAGAAGATCGAGAAGATAACCGCCTACGTGGAGGAATCCCGGAACCGGGAGGAAACGGAGCGCAAACGGAAAGAGGAAGCGGAAAGCCCTGCGACCAAGGGACGGAAAGCCGACCCGAAGTGGATGACGCACAAGGAGGTGTGCGAGGCGCTGGACATCAGCCACCGCACCCTGCAACGCTACCGCCAGAAGAACATCGTCCCCTATTCGATGATTGGGCGGCAGATACGCTATCCCCGGCAGGCTGTCGAGAGCCTGCGTGAGCGGTGGATGGTGGAGACGCCCGCCGCCAAGATCGACCGGATGATAGCGGAACATCCCCTGCATAACCGAAAAAACGGCAGCTATGGTAAGAAAGGAAGAAGTGCTGGCAAGAACCAGTAACGGGCTGGACGTGTTCCGCCACTACCTGCCCGTGAAGTGGCGGGTGGGCAGGAACTTCCTGAACCCGCTGTACGCCGACAGCAAGGCTTCGTGCAACGTGTATTACGACCGCCGGAGCGGTACGTACCGGATGAAGGACTTCGGCAACGGGGACTATTCGGGCGACTGTTTCTTCCTCGTGGCGAAGCTGAAAGGGCTGGACTGCCGGAACGCCGCCGACTTCGTGGAGGTGCTGCACACCATCGACCGGGAGCTGTGCCTCGGACTGGACGGGGACATCCCGACCGACGGGACGGTAGGAACCGGGGGCTGCCGGAGATTGCGGCCCGTAACGGGCGCAAGGGGCGGCGGTGCCGGGGAAGCCGGAACGGACACGGAAGAGGCGGCAGTGTCCGCCGACCGTCCCGAGCCGAAGCCCTACCGGGCGGCGGAGAAGCCCTTCACCGAGGGGGAGCTTGCCTACTGGGGCGCATCGGGCATCACCGTGGAGGTGCTGCGCCGCTACGGGACGATATCGCTCGCCGAGTACCGGGGCGAGACGAGGGAGGGCAAGGCGTTCGGCTTCAGCTCCACCCCGGCGGAACCGATGTTCGGGTACAGGGGGAAATGGGGCGTGAAGGTCTATCGCCCGATGTCGGAGGTGCGCTTCGTCTATGGCGGGCACACGGGCGACAACTACTGCTTCGGGCTGGAGCAACTGCCCTCGAAGGGCGACCTGCTCTTCCTCACGGGCGGCGAGAAGGACGTGCTGACGCTGGCGGCGCACGGCTTCCACGCCATCTGCTTCAACTCGGAGACCTCGGTCATCCCGGCGAAGACCGTGCGCAAGCTGGTCTATCGCTTCAAGCACATCGTGCTGCTGTACGACACGGACAAGACGGGGCTGGAATGCTCGGAGAAGCACCGTGCGCAACTGGCGGAGTACGGGGTGAAACGGCTGGTGCTGCCGCTGCCGGGGACGAAGGCGGAGAAGGACGTGACGGACTACTTCAAAGCCGGGCACACGAGGGAGGAGCTGATGGGGCTGTTCCTGAAACTGCTCGACACGCTGTACGGGGACACGCTGGCGATGCTGAAATCGTGCGAGATCGACTATGACCACCCGCCCGAACAGGCGGTCGCCATCGTTACCGCCGGGGACGTGCCGTTAGGCTCGGAAGAGAATATCCTCTGCATCACGGGCGGTGAAGGGACGGGCAAGAGCAACTACACCGCCGCACTGGTCGCCGGGGCGATCATGGAACGGGAGACGGACGCCGATCTCTTGGGGGTGCGGGTGGAACCGAACCGCAAGGGGCGTGCGGTGCTGCTCTACGACACGGAACAGAGCGAGCAACAGCTCCACAAGAACACGGGGCGGCTGCTGCGCCGTGCCGGGCGTGAGCGGATGCCGGAGTACCTGCACGTGTACTGCCTGACGGGGATGTCGAGAAGCGAGCGGTTGACCGCCATCGTGCAGAGCATGGACCGGTACCACTACCTGCACGGGGGCATCCATCTGGTCGTCATCGACGGGGTGGCGGACCTGATCCGCTGCGCCAACGACGAGGCGGAGAGCGTGGCGCTGATTGACGAGATCTACCGGCTGGCGGGAATCTACCGCACGTGCATCGCCGCCGTGGTGCATTTCGTGCCGAACGGACTGAAACTGCGGGGACACCTCGGCAGCGAGCTGCAACGCAAGTCCGCCGCCATCCTCTCCATCGAGAAGGACGAAAACCCGGAGGTGTCGGTGGTGAAGGCGTTGAAGGTCAGGGACGGCAGCCCGCTGGATATTCCGCTGATGCAGTTCAGATGGGACAAGCAAGCCGGGATGCCCGTCTATGTGGGCGAGAAGCCGAGGGCGGAGAAAGAGAAGCGCAAGGAGAAGGAGCTGGCGGAGATGGCACGGGAGGCGTTCGCCCGGCAGGAGAAGTACGGCTACATCGAACTGTGCGAGCTGATACAGGAGATGCTGGAAGTGAAGGAACGGACGGCGAAAGGCTACATCCGCTATATGCGGGAAAAGGAAATCATCGAAAAGGAGGGCGACTGCTATGTACACGGACAGGGAAGAGTTTGAGGGCTGGATGGAGCGCATCATGGAACGCTTCGACCGGACGGAGAAATTGCTGGAAAGGGTGCTGAAGAAGAACAACACGCTCGACGGCGAGGAGGTGCTGGACAACCAAGACCTGTGCCTGCTGCTGAAGGTGGGCATCCGCACGCTGCAACGCTACCGTGCCATCGGGGTGCTGCCGTACTTCACCATCAGCGGCAAGGTGTTCTACCGCACGAAGGACGTGCACGAGTTCATCCGCACCCGTTTCGCCGACGTGGAGGAACGGGCTGCGAAACGCAAGGAGAAGGAAGCCCGGAAAGAGGAAAGGCGCAGGAAAAGGGGGCTGTTCCCGTGAGAATGACATTTTTCTGACGGTGCTTTTAGTGGATGAAGCCCTGCCGGATCGTGAGATTAGGCGGGGCTATTGTTTTGTTATTCGGGAAGTTTCCGTATCTTTGTTCGCACGAAGACAGAAGGCGGTGCTTTCGGGCACGGTCGCTGTCGTGACATAGAAGATTCATGCCCGGCTTGGAAGCAGGCGGGGATTGATATACATATTGTACGTTCGCTGAACGTCTTGAAGTAAAAAACTGGTAATTTTTGATAAGCAAGACGAATGGCGCAATGTTCATGCTGTATGCTTATACGGCGTGGGCTTGCCTATTCTGCTTATCGGGTAATACCAGTACCTTTACTTCGGAATAGCGTGAGTTCACGCTGTTCTTTTGGGTGCGAGGCGGACATAATCCTTAAAAACACATTGATATGAAACAGATTACCTTGCACGTGTACCAATCCATTGACGGTTGTCCGGTCAGATCGGACAAGTATTTCGATACGGCGGTGGACGCCTCCGGCTGCGTGCTGATCGACGAGGAAACCTACCTGCGCATTTACCTGAACCATCTGGGCTGGCCGCTCACGGCAAAAGAGACTTTGGTCGTGACGGACGGCTGTATTGACCTGACGGAGAAGGAACGGGTGCGGTTTGTTACAGGGGATGCGGCAGCGGAACTGCGGGGAATAAAAGCGGACGGCGAAGGTACGGTAACGGCTTACGGAGCGGAAACCGGGGCTTTGCTCTTGGATAACGGGCTGGCGGACGAAATCGTGGTGATAACCGTGCCGGTACTGGTCGGCGGCGGCGAGAAGGCACTGGAGTGCGGGCTGAATGATGGCAGGACGTGGATCGTGCGGTCGAGCAAGGTATTGGAGGACGGGAAAATCCGGACGGTGTACGGAAGGGTATGCCCATGAAATGCAAAAAGCCACTGAAAAGTGGCTTGGGTCATTCAGGAAAGGATGACGGGTTATAAAAAAACGACCCGCCGATTTGAGCATTATCAAGAGGCTTGGCAGGTTCTACTGGTGCAAAGATAACGGAAATAGTTGGAATGACAAAGATATGTTGAATTTAGGTCTTACTGATGCCTAAATTTGAAGTATAAACAAAAGGTGCATCAATGATGCACCTTTTGTTCTAATATATTAATTCCTTTATAATGTTAAAGTACATTTGTCGGAAGAATATTAGTTCTGTCTAATTTCTTTCTAAAGAATGTTTTTTGAATAGACGATAATACGCTATGTTCAATCACATCCTTATGCAAAGTAAAGAATTTATCAGAAGCACTAATACACTCTTGTGTAGCTTTACATTTTCTCAAAGAATTATTCAATAGACTAACTCCCATGAGCTTAGTTTTGAAAAATCTATTTTTTAATCCGTTACGGTATAGAAAATCAAAATAAACTTCAGCATCGGCAACATTATATTTTGCCAATTCTGATTGGAGAGCAGTCCAATAGTAATCCGTCATTTCCAATGACAGAACTACTACTAAAAAACTTCGTTCTCCTAAAGAGATTATTTGATAATCTTTTGTCTTCATTTCTTTACCAATTAGTACATAAGTCATTTATAATAACAAGTCCATCCTTTATTATGTTCACCGCTTCATCATAATATAAGGTTCTGCTTGTTTCTAAGTTCCTGCGATCAATATGGAAAGTTGTATGCCGATTCTTGTTATAAAAGTCATACGCCTTTTCCAATGCTCTTTTTAACGAGGGATTACCATTGTAAGTTCCCACATTCTCCAAAAAATGGTAGTTTCCATCTTTACCTCTCTCAAAATATGTACCATAATCTTTAAAATCCGGTGCGTCTTCCAAGAGTCTTTTGCTAATCAAGCCATCCAAAGCCTTCATTATACCGAATGTATAACACCCGTAATCATCAACCACAACACCGGAGTTAGCAAGAGCAATAGATGTTTTCAGAAAATCTTCAAGAATACTTCCTTCAATGTTTTCAGTTTTCGTGAAATGCTTATTCAAATCTTTTTCTATCACACATCCTACTAAAGGTTGAATAGCCAAGAAGTCTTCCATTACTTCGGTTGGAACAGAAGATATTGTCTCCATTATTTCTGTAATAAGCTCAATATAAAAAGCTGTTACAGCTCCCTGTAAAAATAAAGTCCCATTATTATAAAAAATAATAGATACCTTGGCATCATATTTCCCCTTTAAATGATATTGGTTCCTGATAGCAGGATTGTTATCTGTATTGACCGTAGTTATTTCGATTTCATCACTTTCCGATAATACATCTATAAAAGCATCAAAATCTTCTTCACTTATTCCTTTTGCCGTAAAGCTTTTCTTATCAGGGCAAGGAATTGAAGTATTTTGAAGGATAACGTTCCAACATTCTTCACATATTCCTTTTAAATGTGCTTTTCCTTGCGTACTATAAGAAACTTGCCCGCCATTAATAAAACAGTTTAAGATACCAGTTTCCTTATTATGAGTTATTGCTATTTTTTTTAATTTACCTTCTTGGCAATCTGTTATTTTGATTGAATATGAAGGTTTTGTCGCTATAAAATCAATAGCAACCTGATCTATGTTTTCAACAGATAATGAGTGCTTTTTAGCCATTGTCGTCCTATTTTCGGGTACAAAAATACAATATTTTTCGAATATATGTCCACAAATTCAAGCATTTAACCCTTTTTGAGCTGTAAAAAGGCTGTTTAAAGGGAAATGGAACGCTTCATATTATGAACAGAATAGGTTCGAAATCCTTTCGAGTATTTGCCAGTCGGTTATGGGAAAGACAAATCCGCCTTCTTATATAATCGGCTGGCAAAGATAGTGAATATTGCCGGGATTACGGGTACAAGACCTTGAAATCCCGTGGGCTGCCGCTGTCTGTCAAGCCGTCCTGCCGGAGCCGCCGGAGGGTCTCGGCTGCCGATCCGCTGCCGAAGTTGCGGACACAGTACAGGCGGGAGAAGCGGAAGCGGCGGAGGTGGACGAGCAGGTGCTCCACGGTGAAGACGCCCAGCTCCCGGCACGCCCGGACGATGCGCTGCGACAAGCCGAAGGTGTCGAGTGGGGTGTCGAGCAGGCGGCGGAGCCTGCCCGGTCTGCCGGGCTTGCCCCGCTGCTGTGCCACGTCCTCGTAGATGGTGGCGACCCGGTTGCGGCTAAACAGGGTGGCAAGGGATGCGCCGTCGATCATCAGGATGCCGTCGAAACGGGCATAGGCGATGTGGTTGCCGTTCATCCAGAGGGTGATGCGCAGCTCGTCCGTGCCGCAGAGCCGGGCGGCTTCCGCCACGGTGATCCAACCGATGCCGTTCATCGCCTGCGCTCCTTTCCTTTGGACTTGTCCGTGCGAGGCGGGAACCCGTACACGGTGCGGAAGTCCTTGTCGAAGGTGAGGTACGCATCGAAGGGCTTGCCCTCCCTGCTCCTGAAGCCTTTGATAAGGGATGTTTTGCCTTTGGTTACAAGGTCGGTAATCTGGCTGTCGGTGAGCTGTTTCTCCCCCTTGCCACGGAAGACGGTAAGCCCACAATCGACGTTGCTGCACTTGGCGACCTTCGGGTAAAGGAGGATGCGACCGGAACGGCACTTGGGGCACGGGATATGTCCGCCGTCCGCCACCGATACCTGCACTTGCAGGAGTTCTTCGGTAATCTGGGCGGCATAGATCTCGATGCCTTTGCGGAAGGTGTCGGGATTCATCTCCCCGCTCTCGATCTTGGCGAGGGCGGTCTCCCACTGCCCGGTCATCTCGACATCGGCGATGCGCTTGTCCTTCACTATCTGATACACGGCAAGCCCCTTGTCGGTCGGCACGAGGCTCTTCTTCTCCCGGCGCACGTAGTTACGGGCAAAGAGGGTCTCGATGATGGAGGCACGGGTGGCGGGCGTGCCGATGCCGTTCCCTTTCAGGCTGTCCCGCAGCTCGTCGTCCTGCAACTCCCTGCCGCAATGCTCCATCGCCGAAAGGAGGCTGCTCTCGGTGTGCAGGGGACGGGGCTTGGTCTGTTTCTCCACGCACTCCGCCGATTGCAGGGGGAAAGACTCGCCGGGCTGCAAGGGCGGCAAAGCGGCTGTTCCCTCGTCGTCCTCGTCCCGCTCGCCACGCACGGCACGCCATCCGGCAGACCTGACGACCGTTCCCTTGGCGGTGAACACGCTGTTCCCCGCCGTGAAGGAGACGGTGGTAACGTCCTTGAGGCAACGGGCGGAGAAGGCTTCGAGCAGGCGGGCGGCTACCATGTCGTACACCGTGCGCTCGTCGGCGGACAGCTCGCCGGGCAGACACTCGGTGATGATGAGCGCATGGTGGTCGGTAACTTTCCCCGCATCCACGCTGCGGCGGTTGAGCGAAGCCCCTTTCAGGGCGGCGGCATGGGCGGCGAAAGCCGGGTACCGCTCCAGCAGGGCGATGCGGTCGGGTATCTCGTCGAACACATCGTCCGAGAGGTAGCGGGAGCCGGTACGGGGGTAGCTCAGCACCTTCTTCTCGTAAAGCGACTGGGCGACGGAGAGGGTCTTGTCCGCCGAGAAGCCGTACCTGCCGTTCGCCTCTTTCTGCAAGGAGGTCAGGTCATAGAGCAAGGGAGGCTCTTGGCTCACCTCCCTGCGCTGCACGTCGGCAACCTCCACCATTCCCGTTGCGGTAACAGCAGCGAGGGCGGCGTTTGCCGCCGGAAGGGTTTCGTAACGCAATTCGGAGATGGCGGCGAAGGGCGTGCCGTCCTTTTCCGCCGTAACCTTCAGCCGGTAATAGGTCTGCGGGGTGAAATCCCTGTTCTCCAGATAACGGGAGCAGATCATCATCAAGGTGGGCGTCTGCACCCTTCCGAGGGAGTAGATGCCCTGCCCGGCGGCGATGGAAAGTGCTTGAGTCGCATTCAATCCAATCTCCCAGTCGGCGATGGCACGGGCTTCGGCGGCACGGTAGAGGTTGTCGTAGTCGCTGCCGGGTCTGAGGTTGTCCAGCCCTTCCCGGATGGCACGGTCGGTCAGCGAGGAGATCCAGAGGCGCAGGCAGGGCTTGCGGCAGCCAAGGTAATTGTAGATGTACCGATGAATGGCTTCGCCCTCACGCCCGGCATCGGTCGCCACGACGATACGGTCGGAACGGTCGAAAACCTCTTTGATGACCTTCAACTGTTTGAGCACGCCGGGGTCGGGCTTGTACTCCTTGCCCTCCCGTATCTGGCGGGGGATGTACTTGAACTCCTGCGGCAGAATGGGCAGGTTCTCACGCCGGAAGCCCGTGTAGCCGTATGCTTCGGGCATGGCGAGCTGGACGAGATGGCCGAACGCCCAGGTAACGAGGTAGCCGTTACCTGAGAGGTAGCCATCGTGCCGCTCCCGGACATTCAACACGTTTGCTATATCCTTCGCTACGGAAGGCTTTTCTTATCACAAGTAAATTATTATCCAAAGCCTTTATTTTTGTCTGTCTGTATATCAGCTATTTAAACACATTACTTTATATTACAGCTTTGGATAATAATCATCTTCATTTAGATAGATTCCTTAGCCATATCTTAAGTTCCTGGTCTTTTTCCCATGAACGTTCTGTTATATCGTTTGGTATCATATTAACATAAGCTGATTCCAAAGCCTCTCTTTTTTGTTTAGAATCAGCCCGAGCATATATTTCAGTAGTTTGTATAGATACATGTCCTAAAATATCACGAATATAGACCAAATTTACACCAGCTTGTAACAAGTGCATAGCTTTACTGTGTCGTAAAGTATGCGGGCTTATTTTTTCCGGTATAAGTTCCGGATCTTGTATTCGGGCGTGATTAATATAATTATTCAAGATATAAGATATGCCAGAGTTTGTTAGCTTTCTGCCACAACTGTTAAAGAAAAGAGGTCTTTGATTAAAACCGGACAGGTCTAAACGATTCTCTTCCATATAACTGCGTAATAAATTCACTTGTTCGTCTTGTAAAGGGACAATTCTTTTTTTGCGTCCTTTACCAAATAAGGTGACATGACAAGGCTTTTCCAATTTCAAAGATGCGGGTGTCAAGTCTATTAATTCTTGTACTCTGGCTCCACTATCATAGAGCAGGGATATCAAAGCTAAATCCCGTCGTCCTTTTTTCGTGTTGATTGGTATTTGTGCCAATAAAAGCTTAATGCCATCTATGCTGAGATAATTGACACTTCTTTTTTCATGTGTTTTTACCTTGATGGATAATATCTCTTGCCATTGTTCCAGACGCTTTACATCCTCATATTGCATATATGTACAAAAAGAACGTAATGCCGCCAATCTTTGATTTCTAGTCGCGTTACTCGATTTTTTCGTGTCTTGTAACCAATCAAGGAAGTTTAAAACCGTTTTTCTGGTAATATGTTCCAATCTAAGATTATCAGCCTTTATGTTTACCTGTTCGTCCAGAAAGTTTAACAGCAAGCTAAATGATTCGCTGTATGACCGTATGGTATTAGGGCTTACGCCTCTTTCTCCGATAAGGTACTCTGTGAAAAAAGCCGTTAAATGCTTCGCAAAGTCAGTCGTTTTCATAAGTATCTACATTTAAATTAGTTATTATGTTTGTTTGAGGGTACACAAACCGTGTTATCGTATTTTGTTTCAATAGAATATCGGGAAACATATCTTGTGTCAGGCGCACGTAGGTTTCAGTCCCTTTCAACGTCTTATGCCCCAAGAAGACCGACAAAAGAGGAAGCGCACAATATATGTCCATTCCTTCTTGCACCATCTTTGCAAGGGAATGGACGGCAAAAGTATGTCTGAGACTATGTATGCAGGCTCCTCCGGAACGGTTGCTCGAACAAGGTATATTGCATTTTTCCAACACTTTCTTGAAACCGCCCAAAACAGTACAAGAAGATAACGGTCGTCCTGATGGGGATATTAACAAGAACTTGTCCGGGGCATCAACGTCTGGCAAGGGCATCTTGTTGCGATATTCCAAATACTGTTGTAGAACCTTGGACAGGGAGTCGCTTAAAGGAATAAGCCTTTCCATCTTGTTCTTTGTCTTCCGAATAATGATGCAATTCCTTCTCAAATCAACATCCCGATTCCTAATGGATATGGCTTCCCCGATTCTAATCCCTGTAGCATATAAGATTCTATATAAAGCAGGTAATGCAAAAAGATTACAATATATATTATGACTATGCATCCTTTGCTTGTCGCAAGCTTCAAAGATGTCCTGCATCTGTCCACGGGTAAACACATAAGGAGTAAAATCCGAATATTCCTTCTTTGGTAACTTGGGTATATAGCATTCTTTTCCTATGTGGCATAAGTATAGGCAAAACTGTCGGAACATGGACACCTTGTCATAGAGGGTTTTCTTTTTATCATGTATGCGGGTGCACTTCCATGTATCAATCATGCTTTTAGTTATGAACACATCCCTGATGTTGCTATTAACAAAGAACTTGTCAAACTCCAAGAGCATCCACTTTATCCGTCCAATGTCGGAAACCTGATTTTCTTTCATCGCAAGAAAATCCTTAAAATAAGGTGCGAACACGCTTTGATATATGAATTGTTCAGACATAGAACAAACCTCCTTTCTGTGTGTAGAAATCGGATGGGACATCCGGGACTTCAAGGACACATTTCATCAAACCATCAATGTCTATCCGAAGATAGCCCATTGTCGTTTGTGTAGTTTTGTGTCCCAATGTCTCAGAAATGACGGGCAGTGATATGCCATTACGCAATAGCTGGCTGGCTAAAGTATGTCTCATAGCGTGAGGACCTTTTTTTCTATCCCTTGTATCTATTCTTGAATGGCAGATAATCTTTCTGACCGACAAGGAAACCACCGCCCCATTCACAGGATTATATGGGGCTAAAGAGGATAGGAATATCTGTTTGGAAGAAGAACTCGGTCTGCCATATTTCACATAATTGATGATAGCTTCTCCTACATCCTTTAAGAGTGGCAATTCTATTTCACGTTTAGTCTTGTACTGTATCAGGCGGATAATGTTTCTATCCCAGTCTAAATTACTGAATTGTAATCCGGCAATATCGGAGGAACGTAGTCCTAACCGTGTTGCTAATAGGAGCATGGCGTAATCTCGTTTTCCTACAGGAGTGGATTGATTTACCGAAGATTCTATTTGCAAGACTTCTTCACAAGTGTATGTCGACGGTAGTTTTTCTTTTACAATATAACGGTTTCTTCCTATCACATAATCAATATTCTTATTGATAAGCTTTTGTTCGTACAGGTAACGACAAAATGCACGCATCGTTGCCAATACTCTTTGTTTACTGTTTTGGCTGGAAGATATAAAAGTTAGCACATCATCCTCACCTATATCTGAGATGCGGGATACATTCCTCAAAGACAAATGCCTGAGAAAATAGCTGAACACATGTTCGTAGCCATCTATCGTTTTAGGAGATAGTCTTTGTTCTTCCAAGAGATGAAGGTATTTTGTCATAATGCCTCCTATTTCTCCTGAGAATTTGCGTATAACGTATCTTACAACTGGTTTTTGGATAGTTCTATCCGTAAGATAATTAACGAATAGCAGTAATCGATAATTGGTTCCATGTATCAACCGCGTTTTTTCTTGTGGCATAGTCTTTAAAAACAAATCGATGGATTCTACATTACAGTCTTGTATGTAGTTTATATCCATGTAAACGATAAAAAGACGACAGGTCTTTTTATACTGTCGGATAGTCGATTCTGAATATCCGGCTTTACGCAACGCTTCTAAAAAATCCGAAACTTTGGATTCAAAATGATTTTTATTGTCCATAATACTATATTTGGAGGGAGCAACATTACTCTCTCCACAATATAGCATATTATTATCAGAACATTATTATCACGAGTTTGATTGATTATCTGTCAGTTATTTGGTGTATTAGCTTATAGCTTTGGATAATAATTTACTTGTGATAAGAAAAGTTATCATAACTCGTGATAACTTTTCAGCGATGACTGCTGTAATCATATTTCTTTAAAATTTAACGGTTTGACAAAAGTTATCCCGCCGCTCGGACGGGATAACCGGTAATTCATTTACAGAATGGCGGGGAAATCAGCGGCGGACACCCCGGCTGCGCTTGGGCTTGTCGGGCTGTTCCTGCTTCTGTGCCTGTTTCCGGTCCTCTTTCTGCTCCTGCCTGCGCTCCTGCTGCTGTTTCTGCTCCCCGGTGGGTCGCTGCTGTGCGGATTGCAGGGCTTCTTTCAGGTTGCGGGTCGTCTCGACGGTCTTGCCCTCGGAATTGACCGCCACCTGCACCTCGTTCTCCACGGCGGGCTTGACACGCCCCTCTTCGAGCGCCGCCTTGTAGTCCTTGGGGAACATGAAGGCGGGCTTCTCGCCGGGCTTCCATGTGATGTAGCCTTGGTAGGCTTTTCCTTTCTTGTCCACCAAGCCGGAAACCTTGACCGTTCCCCCGGCTTCGAGTTCGAGGCGGGACTTCTCGGTAAGCTCCTGCTTGCGGAAAGTCTTCGGCACCTCCTGATTGGCGGTCTGTTTCAGGTTCGCCTTGTACGCATCCATCGCCAGCCTGCCCCGGTCGCCGAAGAGAAATTCGAGCTGCATCTTGGCTGCGCTGAACTGCACGGGAGCCGGGTAAATCTTGGGCTGCTCCCCCTCCTTGGCTCTGGAAAGGAACCGGCAGACCACCGCCTCGCCCTGTTTGAGCCGGGCTATCTCGTCCGGGGTGAAGGTATGCCCGTTCTTCTCCGCCGGGATATTGACCTTGGAGAGCGGGAAGGCGACCAGCTCGTTGGTCTTGAGGTTGCGGCTGACAAGGGCTTCGACCTGTTCGCCCGCCCGGTTGGTGACGGTCGCCGGGTGTCCCATGTTGCCCGTCTGCCGGAGCACCTGCTTGTCGGAGTCGGTGATGTCGTAGCCGAAGAACTGCTTCTGCATCTTCTCCGGGTCGAGGATGCCGTGGCTGCACACGGTCAGCCTGCCGTCCGTGCCGGGCTTGAGCGAGAGCTGGCTGTCGTTGCTGTGCGAGATGCCGTCGAAGTGGAAATGCACCCGGACGGTCTTGTCGGTCTGGAAGCCCCGGAGCATCTGGTCGAGCATCCCGTTGCCCTCGATCTGCTCCCGCTGCACGCCGAGTGCGGCGAGGCTGTTCCAGTCGATGTCCTCCGGGCGGTACTTGTACTGCGGGTTCTGTTCGGTCTGCCCGGCGGACTGCTGCGGCGCACCCTCCGGCTGTTGCTGCTGCCCGGCTTGGGTCTGCTGCTGCGCCTGCACGGGCGGCTGCACCTCGTACTGCGCAACGAGCGGCTCGCCCGTCTTGACGGACTGGCTCTCCCGCTGCCGGAAATCGGCGGCTACCCGTTGCACCTCCTCTTCCGGCACACGGAAGAAGTGGAAGCGGGTCGGGTCTTTCAACTGGTTCCAGAGGTTGGAAAAGAAATTCGAAAACATATCGCCGTGGCGATCCACCCGCAGGAGGTCGTTGTTGTCCTCCAAGGGGTTCTTGGTCTGTAACTCGCCGTCCTTTACTCCGCTGACGGCTTGGAGCGTGCCTTTCTCGTCCATGACGAGCAGGATGTCCATCAACTGCTGGCTGCTGTCCGGTCGTTCGTCCATAATCTAATGTTTTTAAATGGTGAATACTATTGGTTCTCAAGTGAAACCGGGCGTAAATATAGAGGGAGAAACACGGGGAACGTGCAAGTCCGGGGCGGGCTGTCCGCACTTGTCGTCCGGTTCGCAGGTTTGTCGCAGCCCTTTCCTGTGAAAAATACCAAAAAATCATGCCCAGCACGCATTTTTCTCCTCCGGAAAACGGCGATAATTCGTTGTTTTCTCTATATTTGTAAAATATGGGTAATGAGGGACACGGTCTGTCATTGCCACCCATGCGATGCGTATGAAAGTCTATCAGAGCAAACCGAGAATAACGCTTTCACCTGCCATCCGTGACGGGCAGAAATACGTGGAAGTGGAGTTCGACGAGGACGATGCCATCCGGCTGTCGCTGTCGAAAGAGAAGGGCGTGCGGTTCGAGGGGGACAGAGCCTACCTGCCGGAAGAAGGGTTCGACCTGTCCGGCTTTTTCGACCGCCATGTGGAAACGGCGTATATTGACTACTCCGCCCTGAAAAACACCCAGCCCAAGAAAAACGGGAAAACCAGCCCCGCCATCCCGCCCGGCTATGCCGAGACGCTGCGGCAACTGCGGTACAGCGAGCATACCGTCCGTGCGTACACCGCCTATTTCAAGGAGTTCCAGCAATACTTTGCGGGAAGAAACCTCCGCTACATCCGACCGGAAGAAATCAACGCCTACATCGTGCACCTGATTGACACACGGGGGATCTCGTCGTGCCAACAGAACTTGCGCATCAACTCGATCAAGTTTTATTTCGAGAAAGTGCTGGGATTGGAACGGAAATGTTACGAGGTAAAGCGAGCCAAACGGGAACGGACGCTGCCCGACGTGCTGAGCAAGGAGGAGATAAAATCCATCCTTGACGCAACCGGTCCGGACATCCGGCTGTTCTGCATGTTCTCGCTGCTCTACTCCGCCGGGTTGAGAATCAGCGAGCTGCTGGACTTGAAGCCCCACGACATTAACGTGAGCCGTTCGCTGATACGGGTACGGCAGGGCAAAGGGAGGAAAGACCGCTACACGCTGCTGTCGAAGCCCCTTGTCAGGAAACTGACCGAGTACACCAAGCTGTACAAGCCGCAGGAATGGCTCTTCGAGCGGTACAAGGGCGAGCCGTTTACGGAGAGCATCGTGTCGAAGAAGCTGAAAGAGGCGGCGAAGGAAGCCGGAATCACCAAGCGGGTGTACCCCCACCTGTTGCGGCACTCGTTCGCCACGCATCTGATCGAACAAGGCACGGACTTGAAAATCGTGAAAGAGCTGTTGGGACATAACCAACTGAAAACGACGGAAATGTACGTGCATATAGCCGACACTTTCAAGAGCAGCATCCGCACTCCATTGGATGATATTCTTGAAAGTGATAATGAGATAGTTAAATAAGAAAATAACAGCGAAAACCGCTGATAATTACATGTTATCTTTTTGAATAAATAAACAATAAGCGATGAACGAAGAACTAACAAATATTGTATTGAGCCTATCTTCTCTCGGGAATAAACGTATCGAGAGTTTGAGCAAGAAGGTTCTGAAAAAGATGAACTTCAAGTCTTCAAAAGATTTGGAAAATCTGAAAGACCTGTGTTTTTGGCTGTATATTTATGGTTATACCAATCAGTTTACTCAACTGTATTCAATACTTCTTGCTGTATCGTTTACTGGCAACTGGAATACATGGACACAAGTCGAACTGGTGTTGGCTTTAGTCTATTATGCTTCAAGAAAAAGTAAAGATGTTCTGCATGAATCTAAGGCATTGGCGGGAATCATGCAGGCAGAGACGGATGTTGAAAATATAAAGAGTCGATGCAACGGTTCGCTATTAGAAGGACGAGAGCAAAATGTTCAAGAAAGTATCCAACTTGGGAATAAAACAGATATAAGAGAGGCTCTTTACGCTGAAATGAGAGAGTTAGTATTGATATATGCTCTCGGTGGAAGTGAAAAATATCCCCTTGAGAAGATTGAGGCAAGAGTAGAGGAAATAAAAGAGAACTTAAAAGGAATGTAGCAAAAAAGATAACAAGCGGATCAATCTCCTTTAATGGCGATTATCCACCGGGCATTATATGCCATGTATGAAAAGGATAAAATATTAAATTCATTTCCTCCGGATCTCGCAAAAGATGTACGGAGAGTATTGGATATGCTTGTGATGAAAAATGATGATATAAGCAGCCGATACTATATCGTCAATCTTGGAGGTTTGAATATAGCAATTCCAGAACGGGTATATATGAGAGAACAGACACCGTCCAATATGACAGCAGTACAAAGAAATATTCTTGACTGTATTTTCACAAGACATAATAATGGTTTTGTAAGGCAACGCCATCTACAAAACCTAATCTCCTGCACAGAATATTGGACTATACCATTTTGCTTTAAGCTATTAGGAGAATATGTAGATAATATTTTATACGATGTGAAGAAGCATTTGGAGTGTAATATGGATAGCTACCTTCGTTTTATCGGAGAAAATGAAAAATTCTTTGATCGAACTAAAAATCAAATGATTAGTTATTGGAATTGCTATTATAGGTTGAGATACCCCAACAAAGAATCATATATAGGTTTTAATATCTTTAATAATTTGGAAATGGCATATAACAAGCGGCTTAGCCTCCCCTAAAAAGGTCGGTTAGCCACCAAACATTATCAAATTCTAAAATAAAGCAGTTATGAGTACAAAATATAACGAAGAAGCAGAAGATCTGATGTTTGAATTATTCGACGAAGATGATTTTACAAAAGTCATATCATTTGTGGATAAGTATGGATGTGATTTTGTGGATAGAGATGGAAGAAATCTATTAATGAATTTCATTGTCGAAGGAAAGAGTACGTTTGCCATTGAACTAATAAAGCAATACAAAATGAATGGTTTGAATTTGGATTTGCAAGATGACTCTGGGTGGACGGCGTTGCATTTCGCTGCTCAAGAGAATAGCCCGGAAATTATAGAACTTCTTGCAGGGTCAAAGGCAAACTTAAATATCCAAGAAGAAAATGGTCGTACCCCGCTATTCATTGCCATTTTTGATAGAAATGACAAATCTGCGATTACATTATTGGAAAATGGTGCAGATATAACAGTGAATAATAATTCAGGTGTTTCTCCAATGTCATTTGTAACGAAAAAAGTAAAGAAATGGATAAATGAGAATTTGATAACAAACAGCAAACCGACTGAATAAGTGGAACGCTGCCAAACATTATCGACCTGAAAAGAACAAGAAATGAAACCAAGAGATATATTTATTAAAGCCTGCAATGAGATAGCTATTCCTTTTATCGCAATGGGATTTAAGCCGTCTAAAAATGGACAATGTTTGAAAAAGATTTCAAAAGACAAAAATTTGACTTTTGAAATATGGTTTCGTTCAAGTGTATATAATTCATCTTGTAGTGTGGCTATATATCCACTGATTACGATTACCTGTAAAAACTTGAAAAAGTGGGTGCAAGAAGAGAATCTCAATGTCAATGATGATGGCTTAGTATATCATAATCATATTGGATACCTATCGCCAATAAATCAATATCAATCTTGGGATCTTGCCGGACTAAGCTATGCTCCATCAATAAAAACAATAATTGATTTACTTGAAAAATATGCTTGTCCGATATTTGATTTATTTGAGAATAGACAAATGGCTATTGACTTCATTACGCAACATGGCTGTTGTTTCAATCAATACACGAAAGACTCTCTCCTTGCCCTGCCATATATGTTGAGATATGGTGAAAAGGAACAAGCCGAGAACTACTTCAATCATTACATACATTCAAGTAAATGTCGAAATAGATTTGTAAAAGCCTATTCTCAATTAGAAAAGAATGATGTAATTGATTGTGGATTAGATAATCGTTTTGTAATACTTGCATATAGTCAAAAACTAAAAATAAAATAGGTCGATAACAAACAGATGAAACTTTTAAGGTGGTTTATCCGCCGAACATTATCGTTGTTTACATTAGAATCAAAGAAATGAGAACAATAGAAGATATGAAACTTGAATTATTGAGTGATGACTCAAACAGGTTTATACAAGCTCTAATAGATTATGACATAAATAGTAAAGATAAATATGGGAGTAATCTACTTCATTACTATATAATGAATTACAAGAGTATCGTACATCCCGCAGGTGTAATTATACCCGAATTTGTAAAAAAAGGGTTGGATATAAATGAAAAAAGGAAAGACGGACGCACTGCATTATATCTTTCTGTTCAATATCAGTTGAAAGGTATTTTTGAATTACTCCTGAATCATAATGCAGATATAGATATGCAAAATGCAAATGGTAATACTCCTTTATGGGAAGCTGTTATGCAATACAAGGGAGATGGCTTTTTTATCGAACACCTTTTGAAAAATGGAGCTAATCCCGATATAGAGAACAACAATGGAGTATCTCCTAAATCATTGGCAAGAACTATCGCAAATTATGATGTAAGAAGATTCTTTAACAACGATAACAAACAGCAAACCGACTGAACAAGCGGCACGCTGCCGGACATTATCTGCCCATAAAAAGAATGAATATGAAAATAGAATTAGAAAATTGTCAAAAAAGTCTTACTCTCAAAGATTTTGAAGAAGTTGAGAGCAAGTTGGGTCATGTTTTGCCGGAAAGACTGAAAGAGTTCTATTTACAATATAATGGAGGAGAACCTAAACAGCAAACCATCTCCATAAACAAATATTACGAAGTGGAAATTAGAATTTTCCAACCGTTCAAATATAATAAGAGTTTTAAGAATGCTCTTTTTCATACTGTTGAAGGAGAAACCTTGGAGCATCGTAGTTCTAATTCGATTTCTGACAATATTCTGCTATTTGCCAGTGGACATAACAATTTGAGAAATATTGGTGTAATTGCAATCAATATAAAAAACAGAGCTGTATATTTTTATAAAATTATTGGTTTTGTAAAAAATAGCGATGCATTTATTTTTGATGAACCTCAATTGATAGCGGATTCAATAGATGATTTTTTCAATAATCTCGTTGCTTTCCCAAAAATCGAAGAGGAACAACAAACGGAGATTATAGAAATAGAAGGTGTAATGCCTGAACTTTCGGACTGTTCGGCTTCGCTAACAAAAGAAGATATAAAGAATTTTGAGGTTGAGTTGAATGTAAAGATTCCGGCAGGCATGAAGAACTTTTACCTCAAGTTCAACGGTGGTATGCCATCACCATATTGTTTTCAACCGCAGGACGAGGATTTGGATTGGGTGGAGATAAATGCGTTCTTTCCGATAAAGGAACGCACCAATGCTTTTGAAACAATTGAAGTCATAGCCAAAGACATGTGGAGCAGAAATCTAATGCCAAGCAACCTGTTGCCTTTTGCTATGGATTCGGGTGGAAACTATTATGCGTTGAACTTGAAGAATAAAAAGATTTACTATTACTTGACTGACGAGTGGGACGAAAACGCTTCAAGAGAATACAACTTTGAAACAAATACTCGTTACATCGCCCAGTCATTCAATTACTTTATAAATCATTTTATCGAAGAAGAGGAATAAAGCGGGCAGATAACAAGCGGATCAATCTCCTTTAATGATGATTATCCACCAAACATTAGCAATTGACGAAAAAAAGAAAGCAATGAGTGAAATTATAGAATACCGTCCAATTAATGAGGACGAACGAATAGAAATAGATCAGCTTGCGGCTAAAGGTTTAGTCCTTATAGGTTTGCAGGAAAGTGCTGAATCCTCTGCCATCCTTGATGGCATAAAGAACTATCTCAATAATTTTGAAAGTTCAGATGACGAGGAAATTACGGATAGGGCTTATGAGTTAGGTTCCCTGTTAGGAAACACCATCCAAAAGCACTATGGATGGAACTGGTTTTGTGTAGAGGAAAATACAGATGATTCTTTTCATTGTGTTGCTTCTAATAAAGAACGAGCCTGCTGCGCCTGTCATGAATATATATACTCCATATTGACAAAACAGCATTCCAATAATGTAAAGTTGTTGTTCAATATGATAAAGAAGGACTATCCTAAAGAATGGCACTTCATGTTGCTTTCTTAAAAGATTGCTAACAAACAGATGAAACATTTAAGGCAGTTTATCTGCTAAACATTAGTCGCTTGAAAAAATAAAAGAAAAAAGAATATGAGTGCGTTTACAGAAATAAAGAAATACATTCAGACTTTTGAAAAGTATGGATGTAAAGAATATGAAAACGGGACAAAAGAATATGGTCATGCACCTTTCATTGCTCCTGAAGCATATAATTTTTGCGTCTTTGCTACGCTAAATGAAGATGATATTGTTGAGTTAGAGCGAGATTTGAAAAGAGAGATTCCGGCTCAATTCCGCTCGTTTTTAATGACTGATTCCAATGGCTTACATCTTTTCTTCCATTTCAGTTTGTATGGAATGAGAAAATCATATAATCGAAATCCAAACGCGACTCCAGAGCCTTATGGCTTAATTGAGTCAAACATTTACGAAAGACCTAAAAACGCAAAAGATACTTATTTTTTCATTGGAGGATATAGATATGATGGCTCAAAGCTCTATATAGATTCTGAAAATGGAAAGGTTCATTTCTGTAAAAGTAGAGATGCTACCTCTCTCTTGTCATGGGATTCTTTTGAAGATATGCTCATATCAGAATCCCAAAGACTATTTACGCTTTACGATGATAGAGGTAGAATGCTTGTGTCAAGAGAAAAAACACTACCGATATAGAATAAGCGACTAACAAACAGCAAACCGACTAAAAGCGGAACGCTGCCAAACATTAGCCACCGAGGAAATAAATATGAAAAAGGAACTTATAGAACGATTGAGAAGATTTCTAACGGCACATGATATGATTGGGACACCTGCATCTGATGAGCAGGTATTATGTGCGGAACAAGAGTTAGGAGTAAAATTTAGTTCTGACTATATAGACTTTATCAAGAATTTCGGAACAGCATACGCAGGAATGATGATTAATGCTTTAGACGGCAATGAAAATGTGGTCGAAGAAACTAAATCATTAAGAGAAGTTCATCCTGAAGTTACAGATACTTATGTGATTTCAGATGATGGTTCTGGCAATCCCATAATGATAAATTCTAAAGGAGAGGTCGAAATATACTATCATGATAGTGATGCCGAAATAAAAACCATCGCTCCATCGTTAGAACAATATATAGAAGATAATTTTCCTGAATGGTAAAAGCGGTTGCTAACAAACAGATGAAACATTGAAGGCGGTTTATCTGCCGGACATTATCGTCATTAAAATAAAAACGAACATGGAGAAAGGAATAAAAAGAATTGAGCAGAATGGTGTTCACGTTGCATATCTTACTTGTCCTCAAATCAAATTGAACAAGTATAAAAATGCAACCATGTTATCGTTGTGGCATATTAAAGGCAACTCAATGGATTTTATTTTGGATATGCCCGAATTGCAAGATATCAGGATGTATTCGTGTAAATTCAATGACTATACAGCATTAAACAAATTGACACATCTAAAGAGATTATGTATTAATGGTATTGCCACAAAAGAAGAGCAAACATTTGATTATATAGCCAATCTTTCTCCTTTAGAAGAACTAATCATTTGTAACATAAAACCGTTTAGCAAATTCCCCAATTTATCGAACTTACATAGTTTATATTGGTTATTTATTTGGGAATGTAAAAATTTAGTTGATATAAAAAACATTGCCGATATTCCCAATTTGCGTGTATTTGATTGGTGTTGTTCTCAATTAAAGCCTACTGAATTGGAATTTGTAATGCAAAAAGACAGTATTCAAAAAGTTGCTGCTCAATTTGGAGGAAAGAGGTTAAATGAAGAATTTAAATCATTATTAATGAAGTACAATTTATGACGATAACAAGCGGATGAATCTCCCTAACGGTCGATTATCTGCCGGACATTAGCCACTTAAAAATAATAATAAAAATGACACATAACGAAGCCATAGAACTATTGTTGAAAGAGTACACTTCTTCTGACAAGAAGCGGCTTACTGAGCTATTCATACAAACCTTGCCAATAGGTCGGATTCATTTTGGGCTTCAAGTTTTGTCGAAAATGAAAACATATTATGTTCATTCATATTCAATATACGACATTCCTAAAACAGGTGATTTTTACAAAGACGAGAGGTTGTGGATAAAAGAAAATAAAAAACTATTCTTAGAAAGAAAATACCTCTCCTTTGAGAATATGACCGTAGAACAACAAAGAGAAATTATGGATGAACCTACAATAAACTCTTGTTATATTTGTTCGTCTTCCTTTGAGAAAGATATTGAAAAATATCCATTCAATCCCAAATATGGGGTGAATGAATCTGATGTTTTTCACATGGTACAATGCTTACAGCAAGAGAATAGGGAAAGTGTGAATTTCCTGTATGATCCCAAACAACAAAAGGAAGGGCTGAGTATTCTTAAAGAAATCTTTGAGACTATCACATCCGTGCAGGAATCAGACGGGATTCGTTATGTGTACAAATTGTTGAAGAAAAAAGAATTTTTCAAGCATTGGAAGAAAGAGGAAAAGCGTATAAGTGTTAAGTTTGCAGAATTAGCTTTACAACGTCTGTTGGAAATAATGGGATACCTTAGTATTCTCCACACTGAAAAATATAGAGGTTCCTTTTATGAGTTTAATGAAGGATGTACTCCAAGAAGCAGCCGAAGTTCTGATTGGAATTACCCAGTGGATTTTTGGAGAGGCAAAAACGGCATTGATAAGATAGCTTTTCAGTATTGGTTTGGAGAGTATGATGAACTTGAAAAATTCTGGAAACAATAGAGCGACTAACAAACGGATTAATCTACCAACAGCCGATTATCCACCTAACATTATCAACTTATTAATGAATAAAATGAAAAAAGACAAACATATAAAAGTGCTATTCCACTTGGAACAAGATGAAGATGGCTATCCACCATTTTCTATTGAAGGTTTGTGGTGCAAAAAGGCAAGTAATGATACCTATATTGTCGATAATGTGCCATTCTATACCTATGGAATCAGTTTGGGGGATGAGATATGTGTTACAGAAGAAGATGGCGAATATCATTTTCAATCCATAGTGAATCCCTCTGGAAATAGCACATTGAGGGTACATTTTAACGATAAACGTATGCAGATGGTCAGAGACAAACTACTTGATATGGGATGCAAGGTAGAGATTTCTAATCTCTCTTCATTCGTATCCATAAATGTACCACAAGAAGTTTCCTTAAAAGTGGTCGAAGATGTTCTGACCAATATGCAAAAAGAATGTGATAGTTTGGCTTATGAACATGGTGTTGTCAGACAAAATATAAGTTGATAACAAACAGCAGACCGACTGAATAAGCGGAACGCTGCCGAACATTATAAACTCTGGATATAAGGATGAATGTATGAATAATCAATATGCAGTTTTAATAAGTAGTGAAATCCCTGAACTTGGAGAATTGGACTTACTGCGCTCAATTTACCGAGAGTTGAATGGTTATATGGAAGATTACAATAACCAAATCAACTTAGATGATTTGGGAGATTGGAAACTTCTCATACAGATAAATCTTCGAAATACTAATGGGGGGATTGGGATTTTCAAACGGGCAAAACGTTTCCCATCTAATAAAGAGTTTGAAATATCTATTTCCATACCAGTACCAAATTTGGAGGAAGCACGCTATGGAATATCCGATATGACGGGGATTTATATTCCTTTAAATATTAAAAACTTCTACATTCTTTCTCCATGCTTTAGTAAATATGATAATTTGTATCATTATATTCTTGAGAGTGCAAAACAAACCATAGATGCAGCTTTTACTTATGGCTTTACATGTAACGGCAAAAGAATAAAGAAAAAAGAGTTTATAACAAACAGCACTACCGACTGAATAAGGCGGAACGCTGCAAACCATTAGTAATAAATATGAAATCTGAATTTCACAGTGTTATAAATGAATTTCAACGTTTACTCAATGAGTATAACTTTAAGTGCCCTAAGAAATTATGGTATGATGATCTTATATGTTTAAGTAAACATATCATTGATATATATTATTGTTATATAATAGCACGAGTATATAAACATAATGGCTCATTAGAAGTAACAATGTGGGTTGGTGTCATTGATCGTCCGGATGATGGGCTTGAAAATCTGTCAGCAAACATTAAGATCCAGATTGGATATAACCAAACCTGCGATGAAACTTTTTTCAAAGAATGCGAAGGTAAAATAGTCAATATTATTGAAAGCGGCAGTTTGGTTAATTTAATTAATGTGTCTCAAATAGAAATGAAGACACCTTCTTTTCATAATGGGCGATATGAGGTGTTTACCTTATATCTCATGCCGTTTTATAAGATGGTCTTGGAACAGGCTAATTACAATAAGAAGATACTAAACAGTAAAAAAAACTGCCGGGTTATTATTGAAAATATTTTCAATAATAACCTATCAGGGGAAATGAAAATGTTCTTTGATAAACTTGGGCTAAATTCCACTATTGACATAATTTGGGAGTTATGTTACATTTATTCTCTGTGAAATATATTACTAACAAGGTCGATATAACAGCTAAACGCTGTCCCTCACCAACCCATTATAAACTCGTAAAATAAAAATATGATTGAAGCACTGAAAAATATAGGATTCGTCGTTACAGAACGATTGGAAAGAAAAGAATTAAGCTCTGATTTACAAAATCGGTACTCCGAACTTCCTGCGGACTATCAGGAGTTTTTACAACGGTTTCAGACAATCACGAATGAAAGTGATAATGTTTGGTTTAATTCCATAGAGGATTTTAACGGAGAAAGCGATAGCGGATTCCGTTGGAATGAATTTGAGCTGATGGGACTTGAGGCGTTGGCAGATGATAAGGAATCCTGTGATATGATACGCCTGTTTTGGGATAGCCATATTCCTATTCTTATGTCAGTAAAAGATGGATACCAATATTTGTGCATAGATTTATCTCCGGAAAATTACGGTAAAATCTATTATGGAGTTGAACCTGAATTTGAAGATTCGGCAGAATTTGTTTGCGATAGCTTCAATCATTTATTGGAAATGTTGTCTTCCAATAAAAAGAATGATATACTGACAAATTTCAAATAGGTTTATAACAAGCAGATAAATCTCTCTGAAAGATTGATTGTCCGCCAAACATTACTAACGATAACAAATTTGTATGAAAGTTTTTATTGGAGGTGAATTGGAACATAGTATTTCTGATAAGTTTCGTAAAGCAAGAAACTCTGTAATAGAATATATGGATTGTCTATGTGATATTTCATATATTAATGAACTAAGTTTCTATGTATTCTGCTTAAAAGGATTTACTGCAAATCCATTAAGTAGATATTCGAAAAAACGTAATCGGATAGAATTGGAAATTCTACTCCCATTTGATAAATTTGAAACAGCAAATGATTCTCAATGCGTTGAGATATTGAAACAAAGTATTCTTGATGCTATTGAGAACTATAAAAATAAAAACATTCCACAACAATATATTGATGTAATTGTAGAAAAAATGAAAGCATCAATTAATGAATTCGTTAGTAACAAATAGCACTACTGCTTAAAGCGGAACGATGATGATGTTTCGGCTTCTGCCGTGAAATGGAAATTAGCCGATATGTAAGTAATCCCAGAGATAGAACCGATGCTTATTCTCCTGCCGTTTATCATGCCCAATGTATAAACCCGAAGTGAAACATCAGTGCGACATTCACCACGGTCAGGGCGATAGCGATAAGGACTATTTTGGCGAGCTTCCTGCCGGGATGTTTCATCTTTCCGTAATATTCACGAAGTGCTTCACGCCGCCCGGCTGTGTAGCGGAGCTGACAGAACAAGTCGGGAAGAAAGCAAAGAATCATCACTATGGCAAAAGCAACAATCCAACTGAAATAGCGAAACATCAACGGTGTTCCAAGCGGTACGAGTATGGCAAAGAGCCAGCAAAAGAGCAACAGCATACGCCCGTTAAGGTTGGTATGCTCCCTTTCGTGCCATATCTCGGCTACATACCACATATAGTCGATGAAGCAGAACCGGTATTTGCGATTGTCCTTATCCATATCATTACAAAAATAATGTTTTCTACCCACTTAACCATTACTTCATGCCGAAAAACACCATACCCGATAAAAAGAACCTCGCCGGCTTGTTCTTGCCGACGGGGTATTTTTATCCTCACTTGTCCTTAATCAGATGCGACAGCTCCGGGTCTGCTTTGATGCGCCCGATCTCGTCGGCGACAATCTGCCTGACCTCGCTCTTGATGCGGTAGTAGTTGGCGTCGATCTGCTGCTGCATGGTGTCGTTGCCGTCCTTGTCGGTGAAGTCGATGATCTGCGGTATCTTCACGTAGCGGGCGGTCTCCCGCCTGACCTTCTCGTTATCCACGACAATCTCGGCATGGAAAATCTTCTGCTCGATACGCTCGTCGAAATTGTCGGCTACCGCCCCGACGAACATACCCTGTGTGAGGTTGGAAATCTTGCTTGCCGGAATGAGGCTGTCCATCTGGGTATTGATGGAGACGGAGGTCTCGTTCCGGTTGATAGTCATGTTCTGCCGTTTCTGCAAGACCTTGCCGAAACGCTCGGAGAGCGTCTTGGCAGTTTCGGCAACTACCTGACCTGCAAAGACATTGCCGACCGTATTGCAAATAACAGCGGACTCTTTGTCTCCATAATCACGCTTTAGCTGGCTGAAATCCTGAAAGCCGAGCATGACGGCTACCTTGTTGCTTCGGGCGGTGGCAATGAGGTTGTCCAGTCCACGCATATAGATGGTGGGCAGCTCGTCGATAATCACGGCGGATTTGAGCCGCTTCTTCTTGTTGATGAGTTTCACGATGCGGGAGTTGTACAGTCCCAACGCCGCCCCGTAGATGCCCTGACGGTCGGGGTTGTTACCGACTACGAGCACCTTCGGCTCTTCGGGATTGTTGATGTCGAGGGTGAAATCGTCCGCCGTCATCACCCAGTAGAGCGCCGGGGAGATCATGCGGGAAAGCGGTATCTTGGCACTGGCTATCTGCCCCTGCAACTGCTCCACCGCCGAGGATTCCCATGCGTCCATGAAGGGAGAAAGGTAGTTCTCCAACTCCGGGTACGAGGTGAGGATGGGGAAAATGTCGGCGTACTTGCGGTTCAGGAACTCAATGGCATGGGGGAAGGTGCAATACTTGCCGTTCTTGTAGATTTTGAGATACCATATAATGCTGGCTAACAGAATGATAGGCGATTCTACGAAGAAATCGCCCTGTTTGGAAATCCACGTGCGGTTCAAATTTAACATAATCGTGTAGGCACTCTCGTAGGCATCGGATATGTCGGTCATGAAGTCCGGGTGGATGGGGTTGCAGCGGTGGCTCTCCCTCGGATTGTCGAAGTTTATCACGTAGAACTTGGGCTTGACCTTGTAGCCGTCCAAATGGGCGAGCAGGTGGTTGTAGGCTATCTCGGAGAGGTCGGGGTACTTGAAATCATACAGGAAAAGCGAATAGCCCTTCTCGATGGTCTGTTTGATATACTGGTTGATTATCGCATAGGACTTGCCCGAACCGGGCGTGCCCAAGACCATCGTCGCACGGAAGGGATTGACAAGGTTGATCCATCCGTCATACGCCCTGCCCCTGAACCAGAAGCGGGTGCGAAGGTTGACGGAATACTCGTTCTCCTTCAACTCGGTCTCCTGCATGAAGGATTCGTTCTCGACGTTGAACACGTCTTCGAGCAGGTCGGTCTTCAGCAGACGGGACATCCACAGTCCCGCCATGAGCAGGCAGATATACCCTGCGGTAAGGGTGGCGATATACAGCACGGTGTCCGCCGGAAGCGGCAGAGGAAGGGTGAGCAACCACCCGTTGCCGAAAAAGAGCAGCAAGCCGGACACGCCGCAAAGGATGATCCTGCGCCACGTGATTTTCTGTTCCTTCACGCCCTTTGTGCCGAGGCAGCTAAGGGCGAGGAACAGCACGGCGAAGAGCTTCGTCCAGAGGATATTGGAGAACAGCCCGGCGGTACGCTGGAAGCCGAGCAATATCCTATCGACAACGCCGATGTCGATGCCCCACTCCCGGACGGACTGGTAACAGAACCAGTAAATATTTACCACTACAAATAAAATGCTTATCGCACGCATGAACTCCATGACTTTGGCGAGTCCACGCAAATCGTCTTCGTTTTGCATAATTCGTTGAATTTTAAGTTGATTATTGTTGCCTGCCGTACTTGCGCCTCTTTTTCTTTTTGCGTTGCGGAGGTACGGGCTGGTCGCCGGACGCTCCGCCGGGTACGGGGGCAAAGAGGTTGAAGGCGGCCGCCACGTTCTGGGTGGTGCCGTCCTTGTGGTCGGGACGATAGCCGGTATCGTGTCCGTCCCATTGGGATGCGCCCGTATGCTCCTGCTGCCGGGTGGGATGTTCCACTCCGGCGGAGGGTTGTGGCAAGTGAATACCTTCCTGCCCGGCGAAAAGGTCGTTGAACACGCCTGCGGAGAACTCCTTGCCCAGACGGGAGCCGTTGAAGACGGCTTTGGCGGCATGGTCGATGAAGGTCGCCCCATAGATGCGCCCGGCTTCATTCTGACGGAATACCACGCCGATTCCCTGCCGCATGAGTTCCCGCTCGAACTGCGCCCGGTCATGCCCTGCGGTCTGCATGGCGGCGGAAACCTTTCCGGCGGTGGCGGCGGCGACTTCCTTGTGGGTCTTTTCCCATGCGGCAGCGTTGTGCATCCGCCTTTCGAGGGCTGCGACGCCCGCCTCCTTGCCGAACACGGAGGACTTGAAGGGCTTGCCGACCTTGTTGCCCTCCCTGTCGGTTGCCGAATAGGTCAAGCCGTGATACTCCCGCCCGCCGTATTCCCCCTTCACCTCGTCCACCGTGATGCCGTAGAGCGAAAGCACCGCCCGGTATTCTCCCAGTGTACGGAAACGCCACTCCCGGGCAAGCGGGCGGATGACTCCCGCCAACTGCCCCTTGAGGTTGCCGTCCCCGTAACCGACGGGCGACAAGGGCAGCCCCTCCTTCCACTGCTTGGGCGTAGCCGGGACAAGACCGAACTGCCTCTCCAGCTCCCGGCAGACCTTCATCGAACGCCCGTGCTCGTAGCTGTCGGAAATCGCACGCCCGGTTTCGTCCACCCGGACGGAGACGATGTGCAGGTGCTCCCGCCCGATGTCGTTGTGGCGATAGACGATATAGGGCTGGTCGCCGAAGCCCATGCGCCGCATGTACTCCTCCGCCAAGCTGACAAACCGCTCCTCGCTCAAGCAATCCTTCGGGTCGGGATTGAGGGAGATATGCAGGACGGGCTTCTCGGTCTTGCGGTTGGCTGTGAGGTAGTCACCGAACGAGCGGGAAAGATGCCCTATCGTGTAGGGAGCATCGCCCTGCGGCTCGATAATCCGGCTGGTGAAAAGCACGTCGGCGTGCCGCTCGTCCACCTTCAACTGGTTGTAGGCAAGCACCCCGTAAAGGCTGCTGCCGTGCGAGATCTTGGCTATCATCGGACGGGGTATTTGCTCCGGAACTCCTCCACCAGTGCGGAAATCCGCTTGCTTAACTCGACCAGTTCGAGGGTGTGCCGCTCCAGCTTGTAGAGGAAAGCGAGGGCTTTCTTCTCCGAGAAATTGGATTTGAGCGCACGCACGCATTGGTTGTAGTTCGTGCCTATGGCACGGAACTGCGAGTGGAAGGTGGTCAGGCGCATGTAGAAATCCTGCGTCCCCTTATCCAGTTTAATGACCTTAATCTCCCTGCCGAAAAGTGCGGAAACGATAAACTCCGCCTTGGTCGCCTTGCCCGACTCGTCGAAAAGCGCGAGGAAACGGGCGTTGTCCCCGTCGTCCAGACGGAACACGTAGCGGTGGCGCATCTTGTCGGGCTTGGGCTTTCGCCCGTGGTTGCCCGCATACTTCTTCTGATTGTCCATCATCCTGTAAAATTTTAAGTGAAACATGGTCTGAAAACGCCGTATGCCTACGGCTCTCCCCCGTGAGCATCCCCCGACTCCGGAGGGGGATGCCACATCGAGGGGGCAAGGTGGTGGTGAGGCACGAAATTCATTTCGAGTGCCGCAGCACACAACTTGCCATTTTCGTTTGAAAATAAAATCCGTCCTGCCGGACAGATTGGGGATGCCCTTGCCTGCTGCGGAGTGCCGGGGCACTCCCTCGGGCGGTTGCCGCTCTTCTCCATTCTTACTCCATTTTGGTTTCCGCCTGCAAAGTAACAGCCCTTTTCCCGTCCGGACACCATACCCGGATGCGACAAACCTACGGGTGGAAAGACAATGCACGACACGCTGATAATCAAACGGATAAACTACCGGTATTTTGATATTCCTTTGCGCCGTGGAAGCGGTGAAACGACTGTCCGGATAGACAAGGAAACAACCGGATAGCCGACCGGACGGACAGCCGAACGGCTGACGGTCTTGCCGGACAAACGGACGGACAACCGGATAACCAGCCGGACGATCGGCTAAACAGCCAAACGGTTAAATGACTAAACGGCTAAACGGTCAAACGGCTGAACAGCCGGATGATTGGATGAACGGATGCCTGAACGAATGAACGGACGAATGACCGGCAAAGTGGCTGAAAGGCTGACTGATTGAGTGAACAGAGAAGCGGCTGCACGGGCAGCCGGATGAATAACCAACAGAATGACGATATGGACAGACAGACATTGAACGTGGCTTTCGCCACACAGAAAGGCGGCAGCGGCAAGACGGCTATCACGGTGCTGGTGGCGGGCTACCTGCACTACCGTCTGGGGTGTCCGTTAGCGGTGATCGACTGCGACTTCCCGCAGTACAGCCTGTACGAGATGCGGGAGCGGGACAGCCGGGCGGTACTGGAGAACGAACACCTGAAACGGGCGGCTTACGAACAGATGCGGCAGCCGGGGCGTGCCGCCTATCCGGTGCGCAAGTGCCGGGTGGAGCAAGCCCCTGACACGGCAAGGGAGCTGGCGGCGGAAGGCTGCTACGACCTGCTCTTCTTCGACCTGCCGGGCACGGTGAACTCGGCGGGCATCCTGCGCACGATCGCACAGATGGACTACATCTTCGCCCCGGTGAGTGCGGACAAGGCGGTGCTGGAAAGCACGCTCTCCTTCCTCGACGTGCTGCAACGGATGATGCTGGGCAAGGAGACGAGCCGTCTGAAGGGGCTTTACCTTTTCTGGAACCAAGTCGACAAGCGGGAAACGAGCGGGCTGTACGAGAAGTACGGGCAGGTGGTCGCCGACATGGGGCTGCCGATGCTGCAAACCCGCATCCCCGACACGAAACGCTTCCGCAAGGAGGCGGACGGCACGGGACGGACGGTGTTCCGCTCCACGCTGCTGGCTCCCGACAGGCGGATGCTGGCAGGCAGCGGCATCCCCGAACTGACCCGTGAGATAGCGACCATCCTCAAACTGGAAGGCTATGAAGAAGCAGCGGAATGAGAAGCCCATCGACGAGGAACTGCTGATGCGGATGATGGCGGGCGAGGCGGCAGGAACGGGAGAACCGGGAACCGGAAAGGGGGAAACCTCCGTGCCGGTGGAGAAGGCGCAGGAAGGGAAAACGGCGGACACAAGACGGCGCAAGGGAAGGCAGGCGGACTACGAGACGACCTTCCTCAAAGGCATGGACATCCCCGCCCGCTACGGCAAGCCGGTCTATGTGCGCCGTGAGTACCACGAGCGCATCGCCAAAATCTCGGTGATGCTGACGGGCGGCAAGGTGTCGCTCTCGGCATACATCGACAACGTGCTGGCGCAGCACTTCGAGCAATACCGGGAGGAGATCGAGGCGGCATACGCCGGGAAACTGGAGAACCTCTTTTAAAAAGGAAGGAGGAAACGGCATGATACTGAAATTATCGCTCACCGTCCTGCTGCTCTATTACCTTGTCGTGCTGTGGAAATACTACCGGCAGGACATCGCCGGGATATTCGGGACAGCGGAGACGGACGAAGACACGGACGGAACGGGAAAGGAACCGGGGCAACCGGGCAAGCCGTACACGGTCATGGGAGAAAGCACCTACCTGCCCTTCGCAGCGGAGGACGGGGAGGAAGCGGCAGCCGGAGCCGTGGACGAACCCGCAGCGGAGGACGACGGGGCGGACTACTCCGACATCGAGCCGGAGGAGGACGAGGAGGAGACGGACTATGAACCCACGCCGGAGGAGATCCGGGAACTGGAGGAGGAAGAGGAATTAGGGGCTTATTACCCGGACGGCAACCCCGACTTCGCCACGGGGTACTCCTTCGATGACCTGAAAAAGGTGCGCCGGGTACTGGTGTCGGACAATGCGGACGAAAAGGCGGAGCGGGAAGCCCGTGAGGTGCTGCCGTCCGTGATGGGGTCGGACATCTGGGAGGCGATGCTGGACGAGTTCGAGGGCGCACGTGAGCGTGTCGCCCGGCTGATGGACAACCATAATGTTTAATTAAAATTTTAAAGACAAATGAGACAAAAGAGAATCTTATTCACGGCGGCCTGCATACTGGTTGCCGTGGGCGCAATGGCGCAGGGAAACGGGCAGGCGGGTATCACGGAAGCCACGCAGATGGTTACCTCGTATTTTGAGCCGGGAACGAAACTGATTTACGCCATCGGTGCGGTGGTCGGCTTGATCGGAGGGGTGAAAGTGTACGGGAAGTTCAGCTCCGGAGACCCAGACACGTCGAAGACGGCGGCGAGCTGGTTCGGAGCCTGCATCTTCCTGATTGTAGCCGCCACCATCCTGCGTTCGTTCTTCCTGTAAAACAGCGGATTATGGACATGGAAATCAACAAGGGGATCGGCAGGAACGTGGAGTTCAAGGGGCTGGAAAGCCAGTACCTCTTCATCTTCTGCGGCGGTCTGCTCGCCGTGTTCGTGGTGTTCGTCATCCTGTACATGGCGGGCGTGAACCAGTGGGTGTGCATCGGCTTCGGCGTGGTTGCGGCTACGCTGCTGGTATGGCTGACCTTCCGGCTGAACGCCCGGTACGGCACGCACGGGCTGATGAAGGCAGCCGCCCGCAGGCGGCATCCGAGGTACGTGGTGAACCGGCTGAAAATCCCCCGATTATTCACCTTTAAACACTGGCAAGAATGAGAAACGTAATGAAAGCGGCGACGCTCGAAAGCAAGTTCCCGCTGCTGGCGGTGGAGAACGGCTGCATCGTGAGCAAGGAGGCGGACGTGACGGTCGCCTTCAGGGTGGAACTGCCGGAACTGTTCTCCGTCACGGGAAGCGAGTACGAGGCGGTCCACTCGGCTTGGCACAAGGCGGTGAAGGTGCTGCCGGAGTATTCCATCGTGCACAAGCAGGACTTCTTCATCGAGGAGAAGTACCGGCCGGAAACGGACAGGGACGACCTTAGCTTCCTGAGCCGGAGCTTTGAGAGGCACTTCAACGAACGCCCGTTCCTGAACCACTTCTGCTACCTGTTCCTTACCAAGACGACGAAGGCACGGAGCCGTCAGGAAAGCACGTTCTCCACCCTCTGCAAGGGCAGGCTTGTCCCCAAGGAGATCGAGGACCGGGAGACGGTTACGAGGTTCATCGAAGCGGTCGGTCAGTTCGAGAAGATCATGAACGACAGCGGACTGGTTACGCTGCGCCGCCTCACGACGGACGAGATCACCGGGACGGAAACGGCGGCGGGCATCGTGGAGAAGTACCTCTCGCTCTCGCAGCACGACACGACGGTGCTGAAGGACATCCAGTTGAACCCGGATGAGATGCGCATCGGCGACGACATCCTCTGCCTGCACACCCTCTCGGACACGGAAGACCTGCCGGGCAAGGTGGCGACGGACAGCCGCTACGAGCGGCTCTCGACCGACCGCTCGGACTGCCGGCTGTCGTTCGCCGCCCCGGTGGGCTTGCTGCTGGACTGCAACCACTGCTACAACCAGTACATCTTCATCGACGACCACGGGGAGAACCTGAAACGCTTCGAGCAGACCGCCCGGAACATGCACTCGCTCTCCCGCTACTCCCGCTCCAACCAGATCAACAAGGCATGGATCGAGGAATACCTGAACGAGGCGCACTCGAAAGGGCTGACCTCGGTGCGCTGCCACTGCAACGTGATGGCATGGAGCGACGAGAGGGAGGAACTCAGGCGCATCAAGAACGAGGTGGGCAGCCAGCTCGCCCTGATGGAGTGCAAGCCGAGGCACAACACGGTGGACGTGCCCACGCTCTTTTGGGCGGCGATACCGGGCAACGAGGGGGACTTCCCCTTCGAGGAGAGCTTCTACACGTTCATCCCGCAAGCCCTGTGCTTCTTCACCGAAGAGACGAACTACAAGGACTCGCTCTCGCCCTTCGGCATCAAGATGGCGGACAGGATGACGGGCAGACCGCTGCATCTGGACATCAGCGACCTGCCGATGAAGAAAGGGGTGATCTCGAACCGCAACAAGTTTGTCCTCGGTCCGAGCGGAAGCGGCAAGTCGTTCTTCATGAACCACCTCGTGCGCCAGTATTACGAGCAAAACAGCCACATCGTGCTGATCGACACGGGCAACTCGTACCAAGGGCTGTGCGAGCTGATCCACCGCAAGACCAAGGGCGAGGACGGGATTTACTACACGTACACGGAGGAGAAGCCCATCAGCTTCAACCCCTTCTTCACGGACGACTACAAGTTCAGCGTGGAGAAGAAGGACAGCATCAAGACGCTGCTGCTGGCACTGTGGAAGGGCGAGGACGAGAAAATCACGAAGACGGAGAGCGGCGAGCTGGGCAGTGCGGTCTCGGCGTACATCCGCCGGATACAGCAGAACCGGGACATCGTCCCCTCGTTCGACACCTTCTACGAGTACATGCTGAACGATTATCGGAAGGAGCTGGCTGCAAGGGACATCAAGGTGAGCCGGAAGGACTTCAACATCGACAACTTCCTGACCACGCTCAGGCAGTATTACAAGGGCGGGCGCTACGACTTCCTGCTGAACTCGAACGAGAACATCGACCTGCTGCACAAGCGGTTCATCGTATTTGAAATTGACAGTATAAAAGATAATGCCGAGCTGTTCCCCGTGGTTACGATCATCATCATGGAAGCCTTCATCAACAAGCTGCGCCGCCTGAAAGGGGTGCGGAAGATGCTGATCTGCGAGGAGGCTTGGAAAGCCCTTTCCTCGCCGAGTATGAGTGAATATCTGAAGTACCTCTGTGCGCCCGTAAAGGTTGCATCGTAAACATCTCTTTGGCAAGAGATTAGGAAAGTGTTCTTTGAAAATAACCTATCATCAGCCGACTTATCTGTTTTCGGGAAAACTTAACCGAGCAGGGAGTGTAGCATGTCGGAAAAGTCATAAGTCAGTTAGTTACCAAACTGCGACTGAATGGCGAGATGAAAAGATAGATATGAGGATAAAGTCCGAATTGATTAAACGATAGTCCGAGTGGTTCCCCTTTAGGCTATGGCGTAAGGTAACTATCAATCGCCATATCGTGATACTACTTCAGTGTATAGGTATGAATGTAGCAAGAACTTATCACGACACAACCGCAGTAAGCGAGTGAAGGACGGAAGTCGTATCCGACAATCTATCATGCCAACAGTTACGATGTAATAAACGGGGATTACCTATCCCGAAGTGCCGAAAGGCTATTAGGTTTGACCTATGAAAATTCGGAGTGGTAACGGAGCTTCCATAGTAGTCCGAGCAAGGTAACGCCTTGTACATGGCGAAGGGAAGCAGCTAATTATTAATACAATTAACGGAAAATGTGAGAGACATTATGAGAAGTCCAGAAAGAGTATTAAACAGTCTATCAGAACACAGTAAGGATGTAAGCTACAAGTTTGAACGTCTTTACAGAATTTTGTTCAATGAGGAAATGTTCTATGTTGCCTATCAGCACATCTACGCCAAAGAGGGCAACATGACTAAAGGTTCGGACGGTCAGACCATTGACAACATGAGCCTGAAACGAATTGAAAAGTTGATTGATACGTTAAAAGATGAAACGTACCAGCCCCAACCGTCAAAGAGGGTGTACATACCGAAGAAAAACGGTAAGAAAAGACCTCTTGGCGTACCGACTTTCAATGACAAGTTAATACAAGAAGTAGTAAGAATGGTATTGGAAGCCATATACGAGGGAAATTTTGAATACACCTCGCATGGGTTTCGACCCAATCGAAGCTGCCATACTGCATTAACTCACATCCAAAAGGAGTTTAGCGGTGCAAAGTGGTTTGTAGAGGGAGATATAAAAGGTTTCTTTGATAATATAAGCCATGATGTATTAATAAACATACTCAAGGAGCGCATTGCGGACGAACGCTTCATACGCTTAGTACGCAAGTTTTTGAAAGCGGGATATATCGAAGAATGGCAATTCCACAATACTTACAGTGGCACACCGCAAGGGGGTATCATCAGCCCGATATTGGCTAATATATACCTTGACAAGCTGGATAAGTATATAAAGGAATACATAGCCAAATTCGATAAAGGGAAGAAACGAAAATTCAGTAGAGAAAGTTTGGACTTCGGCAATGCAAGAAAACGTATTGTGCGAAGATTGAAGTCCGTAAAAGACGAAAGGCAAAGGGTAAAGCTAATCCTTGAACTGAAAGCAATAGAACAAGGACGGGCTAAATATCCCAATGGCGAAGAAATGGATGCCGATTACAGGAGAATGAAATATGCGAGATATGCAGATGATTTTCTCGTGGGAATTATCGGAAGTAAGCAAGATGCGCAACAGATAAAGGGAGATATTAAAAACTTCCTTGCTGATAAACTGGCATTGGAACTGTCTGATGAAAAGACACTTGTCACCCATACCGAAAGACCTGCCAAGTTTCTCGGATATGAAATTACTGTAAGAAAGTCCAACGACCAAAGACGTGATAAACGGGGTAGATTAAGAAGAACCTATGGTAAAAGGGTCTGCTTGAATGTCAGTATGGAAACTGTCCGTAAAAAACTGTTCGATTGGGGAGTCTTGGAAATGACAAACCGTAACGGAAAGGAAATATGGAAACCGAAATGTAAATCGGGACTGATATTCAATGACGACCTTGAAATCCTTGATAGCTATAATCGGGAAATCGTGGGTTTCTATAATTACTACTCCATAGCCAACAACTGTGCCCATGCCTTGAATAATTTCAAGTACATCATGGAATACAGCATGTACAAAACGTTTGCAGGCAAATATAAGTGCCGCACACGCAAGGTAAACAAGAAATATCGTAAGAACGGTAGGTTTATCATAAAGCACATGACTAAAACAGGTGTAAAGGAAAGATACTTTTACGACGGTGGCTTCAAACGCAAGAAGCCCACCTATAAATCGGAATGTGACACCATGCCACGAACAATTTATACTGCGGGGCGGACAAGTCTTGTTGAAAGGCTGAAAGCCCATGAGTGTGAATTATGTGGAGCGACAGACGACCTTGTTATGCACCATGTAAGGAAACTAAAGAACTTGCAGGGTAAGGAAAGCTGGGAACGACACATGATTGCCCGCAAACGCAAAACGATTGCCGTGTGCAGGAGTTGTCACAAAAAGATACATGACGGAAAGATAGACTAAAATTAGTGGAGAGCCGGATACGCTGAGAGGTGTAAGTCCGGTTCGGGGGCGAGCATTTGGAAACCTACCATAGAAATATGACAAGGCGCTGGGTGCTTAGCCTACATAAAACTGTCAGGAAATATTTCGGCGAGGCGATTGTCGTCACGCAGGAGGTGGACGACATCATCTCGTCCCCCATCGTGAAGGAGGCTATCATCACCAACTCGGACTGCAAGATCCTGCTCGACCAGAAGAAGTACATGAACAAGTTCGACGGCATCCAGTCGATGCTCGGTCTGACGGACAAGGAGAAGTCGCAGATACTCTCCATCAACCTTGCCAACCATCCCGGACGGAAGTACAAGGAGGTGTGGATCGGTCTGAACGGTGTGCAGTCGGCGGTGTATGCCACGGAGGTATCGGCTGCCGAATACCTGACCTATACCACCGAGGAGAGCGAGAAGACGGAGGTGTTCGCACTGGCGGAAGAGCTGGGCGGGGATTTGGAGCTTGCCATCAAGCGGCTGGCGGAGACGAAGTATAAATAATGTACCGATGTGCTGGCGGTGAGCGGCGAACAGGCTGCCGGACGGATGGTTGATTGACCGGACGAACGGCTAAAGGGTCGGATGATTGACCAAACGGTCAAACGGTTAAACGGTTAAACGGCTGGCTGGCTAAACGGCTGGATGTACAAACGGCTAAACGGAATGGAGAGAATAAAATTTTGTAAAACTTAAAAAAACGGAATCAAGATGAAACGATTGAATTTAATCCTGCTGCTGTCGGCGGTAACAGTGGCGCTGGCGTTTGTCATTTCCTGCAAGGAGACAAATGCGGAACGGTTGGAAAAGATGTGCGGCGAGTGGGTCAGCACGGGCGGCAAGCCGCCCTTCACCCTCTGGGAAGAGGACGGCAAGTACCGTGTAACGGTCATGCACAGGAACCACATGGGCGGCAGTGAAGCGGAGACCTACCTCGTCCGGGAAACGGAAGGGGTGCTGTTCATCGAGACGGGCTTCGCCGTGATGATGGACTATGACCGGGAGAAAGACCGCATCCGGCTGTCGCCGGGCGGAGAGTACAGGAGAAAGAGTGACGGAACCCTAAAACAGTAAGGACATGAGAACGATAAAGGCAATCATTCTGGGCGTGGCGTGCCTGACGACAGGTGCGGCCAACGCCCAATGGGTCGTACACGACCCCGGCAATCTGGCGCAGGGCATCATCAACACGGCTAAGGAGATGGTGGAGACCTCCGCCACCGCACAGCACACGCTGGACGGCTTCAGGGAGACGGCGAAGATATTCGAGCAGGGGCGGAAGTATTACGATGCGCTCAAGGCGGTGCATGACGTGGTGAAAGGCGGCGTGAAGGTGAAGAAGTCCATCGGGCTGGTGGCGGACATCTCGGAAATCTACGTGCGCAACTACCAGAAGATGTTAGGAGACCCGAACTACACGCCGGACGAGCTGGAAACCATCTCGTTCGGGTACGCCAAGCTGCTGAGCGAGAGTGCGGACATCCTGCAAGACCTGAAGAACGTGGTGAACGTGACGGGGATGTCGCTCTCGGACGCCGAACGGCTGGCGATCATCGACCAGAGCTACAAGCGGCTGCTGGAGTACCGCAACCTCGTGCAGTATTACACGGACAAGAACATCTCGGTGAGCTACCTGCGGGCGAAGAAGAAAAAGGACGCCGGCCGGGTGGTGGCTCTCTACGGGGATGCGGAAGACCGTTACTGGTGAGACCGGCAATATACAATAATGTTTACGTACATAAATATAATATAGGACTATGTTGTTAGCGATAGACTTCACGAACCTGCACGAGATATTGCAGGTATTGTATCAGGACATGATGCCGCTCTGCGAGAAGCTGACGGGTGTAGCCAAGGGAATCGCCGGGCTGGGTGCGCTGTTCTACGTAGCCGCCAAGGTGTGGCAGGCGCTCGCCCGTGCCGAACCCATCGACGTGTACCCGCTGCTCCGCCCGTTCGCCATCGGGCTGTGCATCCTCTTCTTCCCCACTTTCGTCATCGGCACGATCAACGCGGTGCTCTCGCCCGTGGTGAAGGGCTGCCACGGGATGCTCGAATCACAGACCTTCGACATGAACCGATACCGGGAGCAGAAGGAAACGCTGGAGAGGGAGGCGTTCCGCCGTGACCCGGAGAAGGCGTATCTGGCGAGCAAGGAGGACTTCGACAAGAAGCTCGACGAGCTGGGCTGGTCGCCCAAGGACTTGAAGACGATGGCGGTGATGTACATCGACCGGACGGAATACAACATGAAGCGGAACATCCGGCTGTGGTTCCAAGAACTGCTCGAACTGCTGTTCCAGTCGGCTGCGCTGGTGATCGACACGATACGGACGTTCTTCCTGATCGCCCTCTCCATCCTCGGTCCGATAGCGTTCGCCCTCTCGGTCTATGACGGGTTCCAGAGCACGCTCACGCAGTGGATAACGAGGTACATCTCCATCTACATGTGGCTGCCCGTGAGCGACCTGTTCAGCTCGGTGCTGGCACGCATCCAAGTGCTGATGCTCACCCGTGACATCGAGGCGATGAGCGACCCGACCTTCATCCCGGACAGCTCGAACACGGTGTACATCATCTTTTTAATCATCGGGATATTCGGGTACTTCACCATCCCGACGGTCGCCAACTGGATCATCATGGCGGGCGGGGTGAGCCAAGCCAACCGTGCGATGAACCAGACCGCAAACAGGGTCGGCAACGTCGCCGCAGCGGGTGCGGGTGCCGCCGTGGGGAACATCGCCGGAAAAATCATCAAGTAGCGGCGGATGCCCCAAGAAAATGAGTCATAACGAATAAAAAACCGGAAACATGGAATTTAAAAGTTTGAAAAATATCGAAACGAGCTTCAGGCAGATACGGCTCTTCACGCTGGTATTCGCCTGCCTGTGCGCCGTGGTGACGGGCTTCGCCCTGTGGAAGTCGTACAGCTTCGCCGAGGCGCAGCGGCAGAAGATCTACGTGCTGGACAACGGCAAGAGCCTGATGCTGGCGCTCTCGCAGGACGTGCGGCAGAACCGCCCGGTGGAGGCACGGGAGCACGTGCGCCGCTTCCACGAGCTGTTCTTCACGCTCTCGCCCGACAAGTCGGCTATCGAGGGGAATATCAAACGCTCGCTGCTGCTGGCGGACAAGAGCGCCTTCAACTACTACAAGGACCTCTCGGAAAAGGGGTATTACAACCGGATAATCTCGGGGAACATCAACCAGATGATAGAGATAGACAGCCTGCGGTGCGACTTCGACAAGTACCCGTACAGCGTGCGGACATTCGCCCGGCAGATCATCCTGAGGGAAAGCTCCGTTACGGAGCGCAGCCTTGTGACCCGCTGCCGCCTGCTGGATGCGGTCAGGAGCGACAACAACCCGCAGGGCTTCATCATCGAGGGGTTCGAGATCACGGAGAACAAGGATTTGCAGACCCTCAAACGCTGACGGCTATGATAAGGAAATTCATCACAAAGGCGCAGGACTGGGCGGACGGGAAGCTCCGCCGCCTCGCCGGGCGTATCTCGCCCGACATGCGTGTGGCAATCATCCTCGTGATGCTGGCGGCGTTCGGCGCACTGTCGGTCTATATGACCGTCTCCTCCATCTACCGTATCGGCAGGAACGACGGGAAGGAACTGGGGATAGAGCATATCAGACGCCTGCAATTGCCCAATGACAGTATTATCAACCCTTTTGAAAGCGGACGGCATGGGACTGGCGGAGAAGTTGAGTGAGTGGCTGCTCCGCCGCCGGGAGCGGCAGGAGGAGCGGAACATGAGGCAGGTGGCGGCGTATTTCGGGAGCCTGCTGAATAAGAGGCGTGCGGATGCCGGTGCAATCCTCCAGTCCGTCAGGGACTACCGGGACTGCCCGGAGGTGACAAGGAAACAGGCGGAGCTGCTGCTGGAACACAGGTTCTTCCGGTACGTGTACCAGACGGGCTATCCCGAATGGCGGGCGGTCATGGACGCCCTGAAAGAGACCCGTTACGGGATGCGTGAGGGGGCGGCAATCCCCCGGAGCGTGAGGGAGGCGGCGGAAAGCCCGATGCTGCGTCTGGCGGCGCAATACAAGGTGCTGGAGTATGAGAACACGAGGCGCAACGCCCCGCAGCCGCTATCCCCCGAAGCGCAGGCGGAACGGGATGCGGCGCACCGGCTGCTGAACTGCTGCATGAGGGAGGGCGACCTCGACGCACTGAAAAGGCTTGCCCTGAAAGGCGAGAAACCGGACGACTCGGTGACCATCCGCCACGGGCTGGCGGAAGGCTACCGCAGGCTCGAAGAACTGAGCCGGGAATGGAGCGAGGAGATGCGGGGCGACAACCACACCGTCATGGAACAGATCGAGTTGCGGGAGGCGGACGAGAGGGGAAAGCTGATGCGGCAAGCCGCCGCCCTTTACGAGAGGAAGACGGGCGGCAGACTGCCCGGCGACTATCTGGAAGCGGTGAAGGCGGAACGGGCGCTGCTCCACGGGCTCGCCCGCCACGGCTGGGACGGTCAGCGGGAAGTACCGAAGGAGACGGTGGAGAAGTACGGGCTGACGGAGAACTTTGCCGGTATCGCCCGGCTGAGGTGGGACTACCACCTGAGCGAGGACAACGGGGACTTCTCCCGGGACTACCCGGAAGCCGCCATCGGACGCCACAACCGTGCCATCCGGGAGCGTGCGGCGAAAGAACTGGCAGGGCTGGAAGCGAGGCTGTTCCCCGAAAAGGCGGCAAGCCGGGAACGGAAGGCTGCGCACCTGCGTGCGGACAACCGGGCAAGCCCCACGGCATCGCTCAAACGGGAACGGAAGGAGCCGCCCGGCAAGCGGCAAACCGGGGAGACAGGCAGAAGGAAGCCTCCGGGGAGAAGAATCAGAATGTAGGACAACCATAAATTTTTGACATGATGGAAGAACAGAACCAAGAAAAAGCAACGGCAACGCAGCACGTGACGGTGGCGGATGCCGCAGCCCCGGAGACGGGGAACGGAAAGAAGGAGGACAAGGGCGGCGGGAAAAAGGAGAAGAAGACAGCCAAGCCGCTCACGCCGAAACAGTTGCAGCAACGGAAGAAGCTGATGGTATATCCGCTGATGGGCTTGCTGTTCCTCGGCTCGATGTGGCTGATATTCGCACCTTCGGAGGAGCGGGACGTGAACCGGGACACCGTGGGGGCGTTCAACGCCGACATCCCCCTGCCGGAGAACGACGGGATCATCGGCGACAAGCGGAAAGCCTACGAGCAGGCGCAGGCGGAGAAACAGCAGGCGGAGAAGGTGCGCTCGCTGGAGGACTTCGCCTTCTCCGAAGAGAGCGATACGGACGGGGTGGAAATGGAACTGCCGGACAGCGAGCCTGAACGGGAACCGTTCAGGGACTATTCGGACAATGGCGGCGGCAGCCGTTCCTCCGTTACCGCCTACCGGGACATCAACCGTCAGCTCGGCTCGTTCTACGAGGAGCCGAAGGTGGACGGGGAAAAGGAGGAGCTGAAAAGGCAGGTGGAGGAGCTGACCGCCAAGCTGGAAGAAAGGGAACGGCAGGCGGGCGGAATCGACGATCAGGTGGCGCTGATGGAGAAGAGCTACGAGCTTGCCGCCAAGTACATGGGACAGAACGGGCGGGACGGCGCAGCCGTGCAGGTGCCCGCCACCGGACAGGACGGCAACGGTTTGGGACAGCCCGCCGTGGCGGTGCAGGCGGCACGGGAGCGGACGGTATCGGGGCTGCAACAGCCATTGAGCGATGCGGAGTTCATGCGGCAGTACAGCCAGCCGAGGAACTACGGCTTCAACACGGCGGTAGGCAGCGGGTACGCTATGGGGAAGAACACGATACGGGCGTGCATCCACGGGGATCAGACGATTATGGACGGACAGACGGTGAAGCTCCGGCTGCTCGAACCGCTGCAAGCGGGAAACCTTGTGATTCCGCAGAACACGCTCGTTGCGGGTACGGGAAAGGTACAGGGGGAACGGCTGGATATCGTGGTGTCGTCCGTCGAATACCGAGGGAACTTGCTGCCCGTGGAGCTGGCGGTGTATGACAGCGACGGGCAGAAAGGCTTGTCTGTCCCTTCATCACTGGAACAGGAAGCGGCAAAGGAGGCGATGGCGAACATCGGCGGCGGGTTGGGAACGAGCATCTCGTTCGCACGGAGCGCCGGACAGCAGGTGGCGATGGACATCACCCGTGGGCTGATGCAGGGCGGCAGCCAGTACCTTGCCAAGAAGTTCCGCACGGTAAAGGTGCACCTGAAAGCGGGGTATGAGCTGATGCTTTACGCCAAGGAGTAGCGTACTTTTTCTTTTGCCTTGACGCAAAAGAAAAAGATACCAAAAAGAAAAAGTCAAGACTGCATTTTCTCGCTACTCTCTTCCTGCGTTCCGCTAAAGAAAAAGAATTGCCTACGGCGAAAGTCCTACGTTCGGCATAGCACAAACAAGTTTGGCTCTGCTCTCATTTAAACGGACTTTTCGCTAACGCTCAAACAGCTTTTTCTTTTTAACGCTGCACTTCGGTCGTTCGCTTTACGCTGCGAAAATGAGGTCGGTCTGCTATGCTGTAGGTAGTTTTTTGTATGGAGGAAGTGGCTGGAGGATATGATAATTAGCAATAATAATTAGAACAATAATTAAAAAGAAAGGACAAATGAAAAAGATTTTTGGATGGGTCGCCCTGCTTATGGGCATGGTGACGGGTGCGAACGCACAAGTGAATGATACGATACAGCGGGCTGCGGGCAACGACCTGTATCAGGGGATTACACGGAAGCTACCCTACCGGCAGATGGTTACGCCCCACGGGGTGCAGGTGACGTTCGCCAAGACAGTGCATATCATCTTCCCCTCGGCGGTACGGTACGTGGACTTGGGGAGCAATTGGATTATCGCCGGGAAAGCGGACGGTGCGGAGAACGTGATCCGGGTAAAGGCGACCACCGAGGGGTTTCCGGGGGAAACGAACTTTTCCGTTATCTGCGAGGACGGGAGCTTCTATTCGTTCAATGCCCGGTATGCGCATGAGCCGGAGATGCTGAACATCGAGATGAAGGATTTTTTGGAGAACGGGGACACGACGGACTTCTCCCACACCCGGATGAACATCCATTTCCGGGAACTGGGTAACGAAAGCCCGCTCTTGGTGAAGCTCATCATGCAGAGCATCTACAAGGAGGACAGACGGGAGATCCGGCACTTGGGCTGCAAACGCTTCGGGGTGCAGTTCCTCCTGAAATCCGTCCACTCGCACAACGGGCTGTTCTATTTCCACACGGAAACGAGGAACAGATCGAACGTGGCTTTCCGGACGGACTTTATCCGGTTCAAGATCGTGGACAAGAAAGTGCCGAAGCGCACCGCCATTCAGGAACGGGTGATCGACCCGGTGCGCAGCTACAACGAGGTGCTGGTGACGGAGGGGAAAAGCGACGTGCGCACGGTGTATGCCGTCCCGCAGTTCACCATACCGGACGACAAGCTGCTGGTCATCGAGCTGTTCGAGAAGGACGGCGGCAGGCACCAGACCATCCGGGTGGAGAACGCCGACCTCGTGGCGGCAAAACAGATTAACGAACTGAAAATCAAGTAAGCGATGAAAAGGTTACTGTTCATTATCCTGCTTTTCGGGGTGTGCCTGACTTTCAACCGGGCACACGCCCAACGGTGCCTGCCCGGAATGAGGGGCATACAGCTCACGGGCGGGCTGTCGGACAACATGCGCTGGAAAAACGGCGACGGCTTCGGCTACCACGCCGGGATAGCGGTGAGCACCTACACGAAGAACGCCCACCATTGGGTGGTCGGTGCGGAATACTTGGAGAAGCGGTACGGCTACCGGGACTGCCTCTATCCGGCGAGCCAGTTCACGGGCGAGGGCGGCTATTACCTGAACTTCCTTTCCGACCGGAAGAAGACATTTTTCGCCGCACTGGGGCTGTTCGCCCTTGCCGGGTACGAGACGGTGAACTGGGGCGAGAGCCTGCTGCCGGACGGCTCCCGGCTCCCGGATGAAGACAATTTCATCTACGGGGGTGCGCTGACGCTGGAGCTGTCCGCCTACGTGACGGACAAGATTGTCTTGCTGGTAAACGGTCGCCAACGGGTGCTGTTCGGCGGCGACTGCGGGAAGTTCCACACGCAGGTCGGCGTGGGAATACGTTTTATGATTCGATAACTGCCATATAATATAATAATGTATATATGAGGACAATGATTTATAAAATACTCACGGGCTGCTACATCGTGGCCGCCCTCGTGCTGGTCGCAGCCTGTAATGACGGGCTGGACATTCAGACGAAATACCCGTTCACGGTGGAGACGATGCCCGTCCCGAAAGAGCTGAAAATAAACGAGACGGCGGAGATACGGTGCGAGCTGAAACGGGAAGGACGCTGGGAGGACACCCGGTACACGATCCGCTGGTTCCTCTTCGACGGGGAAGGCACGCTCAAACTGGAAGACGGTACGGCGTTGCTGCCCAATGACCGCTACCCGCTGGAGAAAGAGACGTTCCGGCTCTATTTCACCCCGCTGTCGGACGAGCAGAGCAGCTTCACCGTCTGGGTGGAGGACTCGGACGGTCAGGCTGTCGAGCTGGAATACGACTTCAATGCGGACAACGACAAGGAGGACGGGGATGGAAGTGGAACTGAGAAAGAGTGAGGTACCGGCTTTGGCGGAACTGAAAGACCTGTGTCGGCACGAGTGTACCGCAGAGCGGTGCGCCGATGCCGTCAGGGAGTTCGGATGGTCGCTGGAGCATGTGCCGGAGGACATGAAAACCCCGGAGATGTGCCGCCGTGCGCTGGCAGTGAGTGCGGAACTCGGTTACGGGCATCTGGCATTGCTGCACCATATCCCGTTCGCAGAGGTCTGCATGGAAGCCATACGGGACTGGTACGGCGAGGGCAGAGCCGATCTTTACGAGGTGGCTTCGGCAATCCGACCGGAGGTGTTCGACGGGAAGATGGCGGATTTTCTGGTGGCGGAGGACGGCAGGTGCCTGTCCCTGCTGCCCGTCCACCTGCAAACGCCGGAGCGGGCGGCGAAGGCGGTGGAAGTGTCGGGGGCGTCCGCCCTACTTTCCGACCGGGTGAAGCCGGGATTGAAAACGCCGGAGCTGTGGCGGAAATGCGCCGAACATAGCTGGATGTCATTCGTGATGATTCCGTGGAGGGAACGGTCGCCGGAAGCGTGCCTGACGGCGTACCTGAACTATCCCGGGATGATCCATGCCCACCCCCATGTCGTGCCGCAACCGGTGGACAGCTATTGCAACGTGTACTCGCTGTGCCGCCTGATGGAGCAGATGACGGGCGGGAAATTCACCTACGGTCAGATGGCGGACTTCTACGGGGGAAAGCCGATGGCGGTCAAGTGCATCGAGGTGCCCGATGGTTTCCTGAAAGACCGTGAGGTGACTTTCGACCGGCAGAAAGAGACGTTCCGCATCGCCCCTCTCAGCCAGCGGCAGGAGCAGAAGGAACGGCAAGAGCCGGAACGGAACGACGCACCCAAGAGGCGCAACGGAATGAAAATATGAAACAACCTATCTAAAAAAACAGAAACATGGAACAAGAAGAAAGAATGTATCAGGTGCCTTTGGAGATAATATGCAGGCACGACCGCACGGCGGAGGTTTGCCGTGCCGCCGTTGAAGAGGACGGCTGGCAGTTGGAGAACGTGCCCGAAGAGGTGAAGACACCGGAACTGTGCCGGAAGGCGCTGGAAACGGAAGCGGGGTTCGGGAACGACCGCTTCCGGCTGGTTCAGCATATCCCGTCCCCGGAGGTGTGCATGGAGGTGCTGAAGGAGTGCAGCAAGGTCTGCCCGGAGGAACTCTACGGGGTGGCGGCAAGCATCCGCCCGGAGGTGATGAACGGCGAAATGGCGGACTTCCTGCTGCCGCTGGACGGCAGGTGCATCAGCGTCCTGCCCGTGCACCTGCAAACGCAGAAACGGGTGCTGGTGGCGGCTGAAACGTCAGGAATGTCCGCCATCGGGCGTGGCGGAGTGCCGAAAAGCCTGCTCACGCCCGAAGTGTATGTCAGGTGCGCCGCCCACAGCCGGGAGTCGCTGATGATGATCCCGTGGGCGGAACGCTCGCCGGAGGTCTGCCTGATGGCGACAACGAAGTTCCCGGACTGGGTGAGGAACCACCCGGAGTTCGTGCCGGAGAGCGTGCATAACCAAGACAGCGTATATACGCTGAACAGCCTGATGGAAAGCCTGACGGGGGAAAAGTTCAGCTACCGGCAAATGACGGACTTCTACAACGGGAAGCCGCTGGAGGTGAAACGGATGGAGACGCCGGACGGCGTGCAGAAGGACAAGGCGGTGAAGTTCGACAAGGAGACGGGGAAGTTCTCCTTCTCCGACATCCGGCAGGAGCGGAAACGGGGATTGAAGATGTAGCATGAACCGGACGAAATGGAAAGCATCCTTCGGGATGCTTTTTTCATATCCGCCCTATCGTCTTCCGGTTTCTTTTGCTTCTTGTTCTTTTTCCGCCCCGCTCACGAAAGAAAAGAAGTGCAAAACGAATAGCGAACAAAAAAGGGGGTGCTTAAAGCATCCCCTCGTCGGTGTAGCTGAGGTAGGTGTCCTCGGTCAGTATGATGTGGTCCAAAAGGCGGATGCCGATTGCCTCGCAGCCTTTCTTCAACTGGCTGGTCAGGTTGTTGTCCTGTGTGCTTGCCACCGTCGAGCCGGACGGGTGGTTGTGCGAGAGGATGATTCCCGAAGCATGGGAAACGAGAGCCGTCTGGAGGACGATGCGTATGTCCACCACCGTACAGTCTATCCCGCTGCGTGAGATGCACGAAACGCCCAGCAGCTTGCCTGCCCGGTTCAGGTACATCGCCCAGCACTCCTCGTGGTGCTGCATACAGTCCTCGTAGAAGGGCTTGAGGATGTCGTAAGACTCCTTGGAAGAGTGGATTTTAACTCTCTTGGATGCGTCAGCGTCCTTGTAACTTACGGTGATTTGAGGAAAAGACAGTGTATTCATAATGCAAAAATTAAAAGTGAAACATTTATTTTTTGCTTTGGGGCACGGGGAAAGAGCGGACTTCATGCAAGGCTTTTGCGTGGAATACGACCCAAAGGTGTGGAGATTGTGCGCAAAACCGTCAGGTTCAGCCTTGCGACTTGTCCGTTTTTCCCCGTAGATTTGCTAAAAAATGAGTGTGGAGCTTGGCTAAAAATCCGGTGGGTCAAGGGGTTTCTTTTTGCTTCTTTGTCTTTGTCCGCATCCGGCTCACCGAAAGAAAAAGAAGTGCGTCCGGAATGTCGGGTCAATCCTTTCCCACGGGCGGGTAAAAATAGAAGTCCGGGCGGATCGCTACCCGTCCCGGACCTGCGGCGATGAAACATAGAGGGGGAATGTTATGGCTTGATTTCCCCCGTTGCGATTAAATTCCCGTCCGAATAATACGCTATCTTCCCGTAGGTAAATCCCATGTCGGGAATGGCTACGAGAGCGATATAGTCCGAATACTCCCTGCCTTTGAGGTTCTTCCCGACAAGGTTGTTGAATATCATGGGGATGCTATGACCGTCCCCGCTGTAAAGGACGGTTTTCCCGTTCTGTCTGATTTCCTGCTTCATTGTTATCAAAATTTGAAAGTTGAAAAATCGGTTTCTTTGCTATCTTTCTTTTTCGCTACGGCTCACGAAAGAAAGTAGCGGGCGGATTTCTCCGCCCTGCCCTTTGTCCTTAGGCTGCAATCTCTTCGGTTTGCGGTTCTTCTTCGGGTTGCGTTACCTTGCGCTCCCTTGCCCGTTCCTGCACCAAGAGGACGGCTTTCTTTTCCTCGATGCGCTGGTGTCGCTTCTCGTACACCCCGTTGTACTCCCTTTCGATGTTGGCGAGTTCCTCCGGCATGTGCCTGCGTGCGAAGTCAAGCAAGAGGGTCGCCACGGTGTTGTTGCCGCACGCTCCCTTGAAGTTGGCTACAAGGAAGTCCCTGCGGATGATGGTCTTCATCCTCACGGTGAGATTGCCGATAATCCCCATCTTGTCCTCGTCCGTGATATACTGCTTGTCTTCCGCAATCCCCACGGCTGCGAAGTGTTCCTTACGGAGCGAGGACAGAAGGAAGAAGTACAACATGGTATCTTCGTCCGCACTGAACTTGCCGCCCGTGATGTCGGCTTCGAGGATTTGTTTCTTGGTGTCTTCCACCGTGCGTTCGAGTGCGATTTCCTTGTTGCGCTCGTCCTGCTTCTCCAATTTCTCCACGGGTGAGAGCGGTGCGGGTGCGGGCTTTCCGTCCGCTGTCTGCGCTTCGGTCACGTTCTCCACATAGCAGAAGTCAATCTCCTTCTGCCCGATTTTGGCATAGACGGTGATTTCCCCCGCTTCGCTCCTGCGGGTGATTTCCTCCTCCTGCTCCATGTAGTCCGCCCATTGCTGCTCGTAGCGGGTGCGGGCTTCCCCGTAGCGTTCGGGGTCGTTGAAATTTTCGGCTTTGGGTTCTTTCGGGCAGTTTGGAAAGGCGGTGTACCTGTCAAGGGTCTCCACCTCGTAGCCCGAAGCGATTAGCCGTTCTGCCACCGTTTCGTTGGTGCAGTAGCGGTCACGGCAGAGCGACACGCCCGGCTGGGTCTGCATGATTTGCACAGCCCGCTCCATGAGGTAGGATGCGTTCATTTCGGCAAGGCACGTGCGGTTGGCGCAATGCCCGCACCCGCCATCACGGAACAGCAGCAGGTTGTTGGTGTTGTGTGCGCACGTAGCGCACTCGGTCTTGTCGAAGCGGTAGTATTGCAGGTCGGTGGTGAAGTTCTGTTCGATGCGCCTTGCGACATCGGCGGCTTTCAGTCCCCGCCAACTGTTGTACGTTCCCTCGTCCTGCAAATGCTTCTCGTACACCTCACGCTGAATGTCCTCCCCGTATCGGCAGATTTCAGCCGCCACGCTGATGGTCAGCTCGTCCGCCTCCAAAAGGGCGGCGATTTCGGGGATAAGGGCGGTGAATTTCAGCCGTGTGCGGATGTAGTTCTCGTTCTTTCCGAAGAGTTGCGCCAAGGTCTGCACGGTATGGCGTCCGCTCTCGATAAGCCGTTGATAGGCTGCGGCTTCCTCCACGGGTGTCACGTCCTTGCGCTGCAAGTTCTCGGTAATCGCCATTTCCTCGGCTTCCTCGTCCGACAACTCGGTTACGATTGCGGGAATTTCGTCCCTGCCCGCAATGACGGACGCACGGTAACGGCGTTCCCCGAAAACAATCCCGTAACGGTCTGTCCCGTCAACGGGGCGCACGGTGATGGGCTGCAACACGCCCTGCCGTTTGATGCTCTCGGCAAGTTCGTAAAGGGCTGCTTCATCGAAACGCTTGCGTGGGTTGAAACCGCTCGGCTGAATGTCTGCCAATGCTACCATCGTGATGTTTTTATCTGCTGCTGATTGATTTGCTTTTGTCTTCATAATCTGTTATTTTTAAGTTGATTGTTTATAGTTGTTCTTTTTGATTTTTGACAAACCGTTCCGTTCGGGAAATCGGTTTCTTTGCTATCTTTCTTTTCCCGCTCCGGCTCACGAAAGAAAGTAGCGGGCGGAAAATCCGCCCTTACGGGGCTACCTGCGGTTATAGCATACGTTCGCGAACTTCTTTTTCTGCTCTACTGCCCGTTTGAGGGTGTAGAACGTGCCGCCTATGGCTACCGTATCGTAATAGACCATCAGAAAAGCGGAGTTTTCCAAAAGGTAGTCGTTACGGCGCAGGAAACAGCCCTCGGTATATCCGTCCTGCAAGGTTACCACTTCATCGGCTTGCGCCAAAATGGTGTCGTAACGCTGCTTGTCGGCTTGGGTGTACCGTTCGGCTTGTCCCTTGAAGGGGACAACGCATTTCAGACGGATATGCGGGTATCTTTTTTTGAGGTTCAATACTTCCTCTGCTGCGATAAGGTCGAAGCCCTCGCACATTCCCGACAAAAAGGTGTCGTAGCCTTTTTTGATACAATAACTTTCGATGGCTGCGAACGTGTCGAACGCCACCTCCCTGAAGAGTTTCTCACGGTCTGTCGTGAACTTGGCTATACGGTTGGTGCGGTGTCCCGAAAAGGCTACCGTCTTTTCTTTGGTAACGGGTGTTCCGTTTTCTGTCCATGTCCTTGTTTCCATATCGGTAAATATTAGAGTATTAAAAGAATGATTATCAGTACGAACACGAAGCCGACAAACAGCCGCCACGCAAGGGCGAAAACAAGCCGTGCCACGAAGTAAAACAGAGCCACGACAAGCAACAAGGCGAAAAGCTGCCCTGCGGCGGTGGTAAGGAAATAAGCCACCGAAGCCCAAAGGATTAGGCGGTATATCAGTTTGTAAACAAATGCCGTTTTCATGTTCTTGGGTATTGTCGGGCGGATTGCTCCGCCCGTGGTTCTTTAACAGTTCCCTTACGGGATATAGCGGTTATCAGCCAACAGCCGGAACGTGTCGTAATCAGCCGTTCCCCGATAACTTAGGGACAGTTCAAAGGAGAGGTGTCCTTTCTCTATGTAGAAAGTGAAGCGCAAGCCGTTGCGGGTTATCGTCCCTTTCGCATAGTTTCTACGTTCCCAGCTTACGGGTTCGTTCTCGATACTTTTCAAGAAGTCGGCTACCTTTTTCGAGTTCTCCGCATTTTCCTGCTCCACCTGCCTGTATATCTGCGTGCAGTAGTTTATCCAATCGTTTATTTTCTTGGCGGTGAACACGCCGATATTGCACGGCTTTTCGTATTGGCTGCCCGCCCTTTCGATGTCGTAGCGGTTGACATATTCAAAGTGTTCCATGTCGGCGGCTATCTTGTACTTGTTCTCTTTGTTTATCTTGTACACATGAAAACGGATGCCGTTGTACGTGAACTCTATGCGCACGCCGTAAAATGCGGGGTATTCACCGCTTACCACGTGGTAGCCGTATTCCGCTTGGGGCATGTACTTCCTTATCTCCTGCATGAGTGGAGACAGCTCTTTTTTTGCCTGTTCCACCTTCTCGGTAAACATAACTTTTATGTTTAACCCGTTAAATTCCTTTTCCGATAATGTTTTCATCGTCTTATGTCTTTAGTGGGGCGGACTGCTCCGCCCGTTGGTTGATACTCTTGTTCTTTGTTGTCCCGCTTAGGCTGCTGCGGGTTCGTTCATCGGTTCGGTTACCTTGTCGGCAATCATCTTCGCCGCCTTGTTCACGTCCCCCAATATCTCCACCAAAAAGGCGGGTTCTTCCTTTAGCTTGGTGAGCCAGTGTTTCAGATAGGCGGCGTTGTTCTCCTGCGGTGCGGCTGCGTAGCCGAAGAACGCACCGCAAAGGGCTGCGGTAAGTTCGGCGACAAGTTCCTCACGGGCGTAGAGCGCATCCCCGAAGAAGCTGCCGAACGTGCGGTTCAGCCGTTGGGGGCTTCCCGTGCTGTGCGCCATCTCGTGCAGGAGCGTGCCGTAATATTCCGCTCCCTGCGGGAACTGCTCACGCTGCGGGCAAACGATATGGTCGGAAGAGGGCGAATAGTAGGCACTGTCCGAATACTGCACCTTGATGGGGCAATACCAATTTTGCAGACAGACAAGTTCGTCCAACGCCTCGTAAATCATCCCGTCCGAATAGTCTTCGGGGTGCTCTCCCTTTTTCATGCGCTCGTAGCGTTCGGGGTATTTCCCTGCAAAATCGGTCTGGTCGATGTTGAAGACATTGTAATACTTCATCTGCGGGATGACCTTGTAATTTTCCTGCTCGGCTGCGGTCAGCTTGCGGTATTCCTCGTACTTGATTGTCTTTTTCGTTTCCTTGTGTACCACGAACTTGAACCAATAATAGACGGGGAACGAACGTGCGCCCTTGCTGACGCTCAAGTCCTCCTCCTTTGCTTGGTTGAACGTGAGGAACACGGGCAAAGTGAATTTCATAAACTCGGTGTAGAACAATAACATCAAGACATTGCCGCCGTTATAGAGCGTTCCTCTGATGTTGCGGGGCAAACCTTGTTCAAGGCTCGCTATCCACGGTTTTTGCCAATCCGTTTTCAAGCACTCGATTTTCTTGATTAACAAATCGGTGAACATCGGTGCAATCTTTTCGATAGTGCTGTTCGTTGTTGCCATAACTCACAAATTTTAATCGTTATTACTCTGTTTTCATCGCTTGTCGCCCCAACCAATTTTTTTCCCTTGGCTGATTGGGAAGAACATTGACCATCATTGATAGCGGAAAAGGTGAATTGCAACCATCTGAAAAAATGGTAAATACTACCCGCCGGGTGGAGATTTGGCATTTTTTGCGGATTTGCTTTCACCTCCGCCTACCTTCGTCAATGTTTTTCCAATCAGCTTAGGGAAAAAATGCCCTGTCAGTCATTTCAGCCAATGGTAAGTTACTTTCCGGGTGCAGGAAAAAGAAGCCTTCCGGAGAGCCGGGAACGCCCGTTTCCCAAGGCAAGGAGATACGGGCGGGAGAAGTATATGGGAGGACGGTCAGGTTCCGGCTGCCGGACAAACGCCGGGGAACTCTTTCGGGCGGGACGGGGCACGGGAGGTTTCGGCGAACAGCCGAAGCCCCGTGTGACGGCACGGACGGATGTGTTCCGTTTGTCCTTCCGCCCGATGTCCGGCTTCGGCCATGCAGCCTGCCGAAGTGGTCGGAAACGGACGCCGGGACGGGACAGCCCGTGCGCCAAGGTGTAAGCGCAAGACAGTGAAAGCCCTTTCACCCACGTTAGGGATTGCAGGGGAAAGCCCACAGCATAGCGAGGACTTGCAGCGGAAAGCCCGACCCGAAGGGGAACGCCCAAACAACCGCCCGCAAAAACTGCTTTTAAGCATACCTTGAAAAAAGGAAGACCGAATATTCCGAAGTTTCGCCCTTATGATATATATTTGTAATTGAGCGAAGATAATAGCGGAAAACGTGGATAATTACATGTCAGTGATTATGAATCAAAAAAAGGAAATATTAGAAAAATTGGCTTTCATAAGACGCCATAAAGAATTTGCATCTTTTGGAGTAAAGGAACAAGAGGTATCTTATAATCCTTGTCTATCTGAAGAAGATATTAAGGGGTTTGAGCATAAACATTGTATAACTCTTCCTGATGATTACAGAACTTTTATTTCTGAAATAGGAAATGGAGGTTTCGGACCGGGATATGGATTATTGCCTCTTGATAAAGCTATTGTTGATTTCAAATTAAGAGACAAACCTAATATTTCCTTGAATGAAAAATTCCCATATCAAGATAGTTGGAATGAAGAATGGATAACCTCCTTTAATTGGAACGAGGGATACCCGGAAACGGAAATTGTTAATGCGTATATTAGTACCGCACATATTGCAGGCTGTCTGCAAATAAGTCATTTCGGACATGGATGTACATTTCTATTGGTGGTGAATGGAAATGAAAAAGGACATATTTGGTTTGATGGACGAGCTGATTATAGTGGACTTGTACCGAAATTGAAAGATGGGCAAAGAATATCATTTATAGAATGGTATGTAACCTTTCTTGATATGGAAATTGAGAACATAAATGAATCACTAACACACAGCACTACCGCTTAAAGCGGAACGCTGTCGGACATTATCTGCCCAATAATATGAACTAAAAAAAGTGATATGGAAACTAAAGCGGAAGTCCTAAAATACATGTTTACAAGAATACAAGAGATGCTTCCTGTAAATGTGGTCAAAGCAAAAAAGAATAAAGACTACTTTACTTACATAGTGGAAAACGATTGTAGTATTGAGTTTTACTTTCAAACAACCCAAGGTGGATATGCCGGTAAAAACACTTTTTGTATGGGTGTATCAGCTAAAATAAAGAATCCATATTTATGTAGTCTTGTATTAGAACCATTAAATAAAAAAGACGCTGGTGGTAACATCATAGTTTGCTTTGATAATAATATTGATTGGTTTAAGCAGCATCTAATGGATATGGATTATTTTTTCGGGAATAAGAGTGACAAGACTCCTAACGTTGAGAGATTCTTAAACGATTTGAAAAAGGATTTTTTTCCGTATATCATACCTTTTGTCAAACAATATACAAAAATTATAGATTTTTACTCAAATTCGGGTCATATTCAACATATATATGCAGATAAACAGTTTAGCTTAGGAGTAATCTGTTCTCTCTTGTGCAACCATGAAGAGTTCATTGAAGAAACTTTGGTTCCATTAGCCAAAGCAAGTGAAGGAGGTTGGATATTTAGAGAATTTTTTAAGTGCACAAACTACGTTACCGATATAGTTGAGCCGATTAAGAAATATGTCGCAGAGAATAATATCCATTTTGAACAATGAGAAGAATAGAATGGGCAGATAAAAGCGGATTAATTGCTCTCGAAATGGTCGGTTATCCACCAAACATTATCCGTCAAAATAAAAAATAAAATGGAACTTGAATTTAACAATAAATCAGAATCAATTACAGCTAAGGATATAGCTGATGTTGAGCGGAAAAACAAATTTATTTTCCCGCAGGAAATCAAATCGTTCCTTCTTGCCAATAACGGAGGTCAACCAAATAAAACGATATACACTCAAAATAGTCAGGATTATGTGGTGGATTTCTTTCTGCCCATAAAGTCCACAGAATTTGAAGACTTGACGTATTCGGCGACAATAACTGATTTGAGTGATATAATCCCGAATACTGTAATACCATTTGCTATAGATCCATTCGGCAATTATTTCGTTTTTGACAAAGCTGAAGGTAAAATCTATTTCTTGGAAATGGAAGAAGTAGCTCTTTCCTTATTGGCGAGTGATTTTGAATCGTTTATTTCATCATTAAAAAAGGAATGAGACGGATAACAAGCGGATCAATCTCATTTAATGATGATTATCCACCAGACATTAGCAACCCTGTAAATACAAATTATATGTTCATTGAAAAATTAAATCAATATACAGAAGAACAGATTATCGGATTAAAGCATGAAGATAATAAGTTGCGATTGTTGATAGAAGAACAACCTGACATAGAGAAATTGAAACTTCTAAAAGAAGCTATAATCAATGAAACGACAGAAGTAACATTGGTAATGCGTTCAAATAACAACAATCTGATTGCTTTCTCCTATTTTGAATGTATAAGTGACAATATAATAGGAGTTGAATCGTATAATTACACCGAGAATATTCTGAAAACAATTGAAGGAATTTCAATATTCAGAAATTTGAGGAGTATAGTTATTGATGCACTATATGATAATAAACTCTGTATTGACGAACTTGTTTCATTGGAGAAACTGGAAGAACTCTGTATGAGTTTTTATCCTATAACGAAATATCAATATCCTACATTGAACAAGCTGAACAGACTGAAACGCTTAAAAATAAAAGGGTTAGATTCAAACATATTATCCTGCTTACCAAACTTGGAAACATTAACTTGTTTTAATTTAAAGGATGGGGCACATTTAGGTATTAAGGCACCAAATTTAAGAAGCATAGATATATACCGTTCTCCGAAAATATTGAATCTTAATTTTTTATTGGACTTGAAAGAACTAAGATCTATTGGTTTAGACGGACTTAGCAATGTTGAAGAAATGCCGGATTTAAGCAACCTTCATTCTTTAACCGGTATGTCTCTTGCCAATATGAAACGGTTACAAAGTTTTCCTTTATACCACGAGAATTTAAAAAACTTACTCTTGCAATTGCCTTTTGATGTATTGGATAATATAATTCCTGAAAATCTTCCTAACCTCAAGCATATAAGTGTAAATTTGGGAAGTGATAAAAAAAACGGAATGGTATTAGATAGATTCAAGGGTATTTGTGAAGTTGGTATATGGTAAAAAAACAAGATTGCTGACAAACAGATGAAACATTTAAAGCGGAACGCTGCAAAACATTATAACCAATCATATCATGATAACGCTATATAAACAAATTGAAACAAAAGGTCTATACTACAAGGAAATGTGGTATGAAAATGCCGATAAGGTTCTAATTGAGCATTCTGGAAAAGTTGGATATGTTGGAACTATTGCGAAAACAAGTATGACAGAGAAAGAAGCAGCTATACGTTTACAGGATTTTAGTAATGTATGTGCGAGTGAAGGATATACAAAGTTGTCCGAAAATCAATTATGTACGATAGTAGTTCAATATCTATTGAAAAGCAAGGATGGGAACAAACGGGATAAATGGTTAAAAGACAAAGTTTCAGAGTATCTAAAAGAACATTTGGGCTGGCGAGGTATAGGTGTAGTCGAAAGTTTTGCAATAGATAACGGCAAATTGAATATTTATTGTATAGTCGTGGAGGAAGAACGGGCTGTATCCGCAATCAAATCATGCCTTAAAACATATCGGCTGGATTTGACACATGCGATTATCGCCGCCCGAAACTGGGATGATGAAGGCTTTAGGGTGAAATACTCTTATAAGCCTATTAATGATTTTTCGGTGATATGATTGATTATAACAAACAGCAAGCCGACTGAACAAGCGGAAGGTTGCCGAACACTACGACTCTTTTCCGTAACTTTGAAACCTCTAATGAACATGGTTATGAATAGAAACATACTCACCTTTTTAAATGAATATGCGGAAATACCCGATCCGCAATATGCCATCATGTTGCGAGGCGCTTGGGGATGCGGCAAAACGTTTTTCATCCGTCAATGGATGGAGCAACTGAAAAATAACAGAGATGCGGACAAGTTAAAATGGCAGCCTATTTATGTGTCTTTATACGGTTTGACCACTACCCAGCAAATCACAGAACAAATCAACAAGGAAATATCCCCGTGGTTGTACAGCAAGGGAATGAAACTTGCCAAGAATATATTAAAAGCCGCCTCGAAAATCGCTTTGAAATACGACATTGACGGTGACGGCAAGGATGAAGGAAGTGTAACCTGTGACTTGGACTCCATTTTGTTGTTGAAAGAAGAAAATTCCGAAATAAAAGGAAACAAGATTCTGATTTTTGACGACCTTGAAAGATGTGATGTAAAACTGGAAACCTTGTTGGGATACATCAATTACTTTTCGGAACATTGTAAATGCAAGGTCATCATCATTGGCGATGAGAACAAGATTTCCGAAAAAGAGGGCGAAAAATCTAATTTGAAATTCAAGGATTTCAAGGAAAAGACCATCGGGCGCACTTTCGAGATTAAAGTGAATATAGAGGAGACACTCGATTTTTTCATTGGCGAAATATCCGCCAACAACAGAAACCTATTGTCTGAAAACAAAGAGCTTATAATCAAGATATTCCACGCCTCTAAATTCGATAATTTAAGAGTCCTTCGGCAATGTCTGAACGATTACCACAGGATAATCATGGCTTTGCCGGAACATTATCATGAATCTCCCAAATACAAACTTATCATAACATCACTATTGGCAAATTTTGTCGCCGTTTACTGCGAGTATAAGGGTGGAAATACCGAAATTGCGAGCCTGTTCAACAGCCTGCACAATATGTTCCCAGATAAAGAGAAAAATGAGGAGCGTGAAAAAATCCTCTCCAAATACCATTTTATAGAGATAGGCAAGCGGTTGGATATTTTCAGTGATTTTATCGTCAATGAAATTGTCTGCTATCTGGAAAGCGGGTATTTTGACACAACCTATTTGCAGCAATACTTTGCTGCCGAAGACGCAAGTTTGAATAGTTGGGACTATCTGTATGATTATTGGAGACTGGATAACGAAGAATACGAGAAACATTACGAGGAAACGGTACGGTATTACTTTGCGGATAAAAGCGTTGATCTAAAAGAATTGTTTGTCATTATATCTGTACTATCGGTTTTATATAGCGACAACCTTGTTCACGTATCCGAGGAAGACATCATTGCCCAAGGCAAGCACTCCATAGACAGGCTGATGGAAGGTATCAACGACATGGAGGGTTTGTTGAATTGTAGCTCAAAGGTACATGCGGGTGCAAGAAGGAATCATTCTAATATTGGTTCAGATCGAATTTTGAATGTACTGGTTGCGTATTTTCAAAAACTATTCGAGCAAAGATTTGAGAAATGTCCTAATAAAGTGTCTGCCATGCTGGAAAATCTGACGGATGAAACTTGCGAACGCCTGAATCTGGCATTGAATGATGCAATCCCGGTCAAACAGCGTCTTTATAGGGATACTTCAATATTCCAAGAGGCTGATGCGGACAAGGTTTCAAAAAGTATTTTGGGATTGTCTAACGAATCACGCAACACCTTTCTGCATTTTTTGCAGTCTCGTTATAAATATACCTCCTATGGCACTGAAATAGAATACTTGAACGAATGCTGCCAATCGGATCTGCCCCAACTAAAATTAATCAATGAGAAATTAAAGACAGAAGCGGCAAATAGAAGATTGATAGAAAAGTATTCCATTGAGAAAATTACAAACCCGATAGATGAAATTACCGCAAAAGTGAAATAGCTATTCCCGTTCATCCTCGAAAGCGATGGTCTGGCAAGGGATATGCCGATGATGAACTTCATCCCGTGTGATGGCACGGACGTGTCCCGTTTGTCCTTCCGCCCCGATGTCCGGCTTCGGCCATGCAGCCTGCCGGAATGGTCGGAAACGGACGCCGGGACGGGACAGCCCGTGCGCCAAGGTGCAAGCGCAAGAAAGTGAAAACCCTTTCACCCACGTTAGGGATTGCAGGGGAAAGCCCACAGCATAGCGAGGACTTGCAGCGGAAAGACCGACCCGAAGGGGAACGCCCAAACAACCGCCCGCAAAAACTGCTTTTGAGCATACCTTGAAAAAAGGAAGACCGAATATTCCGAAGTTTCGCCCTTATGATATATATTTGTAATTGAGCGAAGATAATAGCGGAAAATGTAAAGAATTACATGTTATTGGAGTAAATCATTATGGAAAGAATATACAAAATAGAATCGGTTCTGAGAAAATCGAACACTATAATCATAATTCAAGGTAATTATGATAGAATATATAATTACTTCAATCATAATAATGGTGATGGGCGATTTTTGAAATACACCAAATTGAAAGGTATTGCTCAAGAAGGTCTGACAAAAAAAGATTTAGACAAATGTGATTTTTTACGTACCTTCTGTTGCTTTCCCATTTTCAGCCAAAGATTTGTAGATAGACTAAGCCATATTTTAAAAGACGAAGTTATTTTTTATCCCATAGAGATATGCTGCGAAAATCAGAAGAAAGACTTTTATGCTGCTAAAATTCTTAATTATATGAATGTAATAGATCACCAACAAACAGAGCTACAAGCCCAAAATGATGATAGCAGCCTATTTTCTATTCCACCCATTATAGCAAACCGCTGTTTGAAAGATTTCTATATAGCAAGAGATACGAAAGATACATACGAATGGTTCATCAGTGAAAAGTTAAAAAATATCATTATCAAGGAAAAATTCGCTATGAAATTGGTGAATCCGGAAAACAAAACAGAGCAGGAAGAATGCCGGAAAAATACTCGTAGAACACCGACATTAAAAACAGGGAAAGTTTCAAGCATCAAAAATGAGACGACAATAAGGAGTTACATAGACAAATGTCTGGAACTTGTTCAGGAGCATAAAGAATACCTAATGTATGTTGCTTCTTATGAACCAACCATAGAACCGGAGATGCAGGATTTTCTGGACAATAACCTGCTTGAAGGAAAATCGCCTAAAATATATGTGACTCAACCGGGACATACCAATTATATGGTGGATATCATAACTGAAAAAGATCATATATGGAAAGCGATAGATAGCCAGATTTCAGACGAAGATATTGATAAGTTGGAAGGTGAGCTGAATGTCATTCTTCCTCTTTCCTATAAAAGCTATTTGAAATATAAACATTTCTATGAAATATTTTGGGATATAGATGTTTTCCTCTATCCGAAGCCAATACATTCATGGGATAAAATCCTGATTGAGGAAAACCAAGAAATGCAGGAGGAAATTCTTGATGAAGGGTATTTTGCAATAGGACGGTATTCTGATCATGGCGTGATTGTTCTTAAATTGACTGATGATGAGAATAAAGAAGGGGGAGTTTTTCTCTTTGATTGTGAGACCCAAGAAGTTAAAGTGTTGGAACCAACCTTTACAGAGTTTCTTAATCAAATATTACATAATCCCAAGCCTGTTCTTCAAGAATTAAAAAGTTGGGAGAAAAAAATGTATAAAATGGAATAACTCCAATTACAAACAGTACAAACCGCTTAAAGCGGAACGCTGCCAAACATTATCTATTTAATAATAAGCATAAAACTATGAGATACTTAAAAATTATGGGAATATTTACTTCTATCTTAAGTTTATTGAGTTGCGGGCATGGGAATAAACGAGTGACGCAAAACGACGGTATAAACTCCAATATCCCGGTTGCTGCCCGGATTACGATAGACAAACTGCCGGATGTATTGAGAAACGTGCAGGCAGGAAATACTGATTATGATTTTATAGGTATTTGTTCCAATGGTGTGGACTGCATCTACTTTGTGCTGGAGAACGGAAAATTTTACATAGATTTTGAAGCTATGGATAAAGAGCAGCTTCCTTACATAGATACCTTGAAACAGTTCGCAAAGGAACATAATTATCCTATTGTCGAAACAACCTATAACAATACTCCGGTCGATTACGAACATCTGAAATACGCTCCCGTCCTTAGCCTGAAAGTCAATGCGGATATAGACAGTATCGTAAAGGTCGGAAGCCAGATTGAGCATACCATTTTCAGGAACAATGAGCGAACCGTTTACGAAATAGTGCCTTGATTTTGCCAATAAAGACATTAAGATTTAGATAACAAACAGCACTGCCGCTTAAAGCGAAGCGCTGCCAAGCATCATCTACATAAAAATATGAGAACATTCGCCATAATCCTGCTTTTAGCAAGCCTGTTTGCCGCAAGTTGCGGAGAGCCGCCCATGCCACCGAGCGACGAGGAAATGATACGCCACTTTACCACGCACGAGGCGGCGTTCCGCAAGGTGTACGAAATCATGTCAGAGAGTTCAGAAGGCAGTTTCCACTACCCGCCGCTTTCTCCGGAAGAGGTCATTATACTTGATTCAACAGAGCAAAGCGATATATACCATGAATCAAATGACGAACAAGACCTCCCGGTATATGGGCTGCTGAAGCCAGACCGAATACAGCTCGATTCCCTGTTGGCAGAGATTGGATGCGGTCTTGTCCTTGTTGACCGCAGGGAATGGGAAACGGCGGATTCGGTATATGTGAGCCTCGTTATGCCGTACTATTCCCACGGCATCGTGGATGCGGGAACGTCCAAGAGTTTCGTTTACGATCCCGGATTGGAAAGCCGCCGGAATATCCGTATCACCGAACACGGCGACCTGAACGAGATCTATCGCAGGACGTACAACGACACCACGCTGTACAAGCCCGTCAAGGCAGGCTGGTACATCAAGTTAGACCATTCACGATAACTTGAAATGCCGACACGGAGCGGTTGACAGCGGACGTCAGGACGAAACAGCCATGCGCTAAGGATTGAGCGCAAACCGGGGAAAAATCCCATACCTCTGCGAGGACTTATAACGGAAAGCCTGCCCCGGAGGGGAACGCCTCAATAACCATTTATAAAACTGCTTTAAAGCATACTTTGGAAAAAAGGGAAACCGAATATTCCGAAGTTTCGCTCTTGTTTTTTATATTTGTGATTGAATGAAATGGAATATGCGGGATGCTGTAAACCATTAGCTGTAATAAGAACATGAAACAGAAATATTTTATATTCAATCTTTTACTAAAAATATGGTTTGGAATATTATGTGCCAGCCTATTGTGTACTTTGGGAATTACTTGGCTGACAGCTCAAAGCACGAAACCTGTACCAAACGATAATCTTGATACTACTTATAAAGGCATGCTATTGACATGGTCAATTCTTGGAGTTTTGATATTGTCTGTTGGATCAACCACTTTGTTTTTGAATTGTTTTGCAAAAATAAGACGTAACAGCTTATGCAGTTTTCTATCATTTTTTATTATTCCAATCTTAATACTCTTATTTTCAGGAACAATGTGTTTGTATAATATTACAATTCCATTTTTACTTTGTTTATTGGTATCATACATGTTGTTTAGAAATAAAATAATACAAAAACAAACGAATAAATCGTCTTTGAAAGGTTAATTATTCTCTGAATATTAGGAATAAAGCAAAAATATAAAAGATATGGCTACAACTATAAAACAGAAACGACATAAATGAAACTACAATCAATATCAAGGATATTGTGGGGGCTATGCTGTCTGCTGTTGCTGTGGGCGGTTGTCGCTGACTCTATACAATTCTCAAAGCATCCGGAACTTTACCCGATAGGTTGTGAAGGATTAAGTTGGAGCTATGAATCTTCCGAAAACTATATCCTTACGGGCTGGGTGGCGATTGGTTGGAGTGCCATCGGCTTTATCGCATCTGCCTGCTATCGTTTCAAGTATAGCGGAAAAATACTGCTGGTACATTTTGTACTGACACTACTTCGATGTTGTTGGATTTGTATAGTCATTTATGGATAGATCCTTCCGCTCGTCCTCGAAAGCGATTGTCTTGGCAAGAAACATGCCTATCACGAACTTTGCACCGTGCTCGATCAGCTTGCGCCTTAGCTGAAGAAATGTAGAGCCGGTTGTAAGCACGTCATCTACCAATAAAACACATTTGTCCTTGAAATATTCGGGGTGGAACTCCAGATTGGCGGTGCGGTCTCCGTTCCCGTGCGTGCCCTTGTATTGCGCCCGGTCATAAGCGACGGTTATCGCCCCGTACCCGTCGGCAACTCCCATGTCCGCCGAGAGCTTGCGGCAGAACGCCTCGTATCGGGTGCGGTGCTTCTCCCGTGTGGATGCCGGGACGGGAACCAGCACGGCACAGTGCCTGTTCTCCTGAATCGCCCGGATGCGGCTGGCGGCGATGGAGAAGAGCTTGACGAAGAGGTCGGTCTGCTCACCGCTCTTGAAACGCCAGACGGCGTTCGACACCTTCTTCCCCTCGAAGGTGATCTTGTCGTTCCGCCGGACGGGGCAATAGTCATAAAGGTATAAACACAAGCTGCCGTCCAAGCGGAAGAAACCCTGAAAGCGGTTGTCGAGCGGAAAGAACGCCTTGCGGAAGTCATTGAAGAAAGTGAAGACAAGGATATTGTTCCAGAAACGTGCCTCGTCCTCGCTGCCGGAATCGAGCCTGTACATGAATCCCGCCAAGTTCCCGCTCTCGTACAAGCCCATGCCGATGGTCAGGCGGCTGTTGAAGTCGGTCTGGCTGACGATGTACCAGCCGCACCGGGCGAAATGCTCCTCGTAGCCGGAACGGGTCTCCAGCAGGAAATAGAACTTGCCGTCGTCCTCGAAACGGATGACGTACTCGCAGCGCAGGCGGCGTGCGATCTTGCCCAAGATGCGGCTCTCCTCCTCGATGACCGCAGGAGTGGCAAGGAAGGTGTATTGCGCGATAAAGACAGCCTCGTCCATAGTGATGATGTTTGGTCGGTTACAAATATGCGAAATGTCCGGCACACGGCAAGCGGAAAGGGCGGAAAATATGCGGAAGGGCGTGCGGATATGTAGAGCTTCTCCCTGCTTTTCACCGCCCGGAACGTGACAAGGCTACAAACGTGAAGCAAAACGAGGACAAGCGGTACGGTTTTGATACACGGACATATACAGACCGGTATATTTGCAGGGAAGTATAACCATAAAAACGTATCGGGACAATGGAAATAGTAAGCATCGAGAGAAAGACCTTCGAGGAGATGAAGGAACGGTTCGGCAGCTTTTCGCAGCACGTGAGGGAGCTTTGCGCCCGCTACCGCCCGCCCGAAAAGATGAACTGGATGGACGGGGCGGACGTGTGCGAGAAATTAGGCATCAGCAAGCGGACATTGCAGACCTACCGTGACCGGGGGCTGCTGCCGTACAGCCAGATCAACCACAAGATTTACTACCGGACGGAGGACGTGGAGGCGTTCGTGGAAACCATGAGCCGGGAAATGACGGAGGACGAGTGAGATGGAAGTGATCACAAGGGACACGGAAGAGGTACGGGCGTACTTCGAGGCACTGGAGGAAGGCATGAGGTACCTTGACACGGTAACGGCGCACTTCCGCCCGGCGATGAACGGCGAGGTCTATCTCACGGGCGAGGACGTGTGCAGGCTGCTGCACATCACGCCGAGAACGTTGCAGGACTACCGCACGCAACGGCTGATCCCGTACATATCGCTGCCGGGCAAGACGCTCTACCGCCAGTCGGATCTGCTGCGTATGCTGGAGGAGAACTACGTGGACATGCGCCCAAAGCGCAAACGGGGGAAAAGTCCAACATAAACGCACGGGGGTGTGCATCGGGAAATGCAGCAAAGGCAGGGACACCGCATCGGAAGTTCCTGCCTTTGCCGCATTCTGCACCGGAGAAAGGCGTCAAGCCGTTTCCCGGAGGGAGCGGCGCACCCGCTTCCCGTCCTGCTTCCTGTCCTTCTTCTCCAGCACGCTCCGCTGCATGGCGGCAAGGTTGCCGGAGATCGCCCGGAAATCGGAGCTTACCATCCTGTTGGTCACCTCGGCGTAGATCTGGGTCGTGGAAATGTGCTTGTGCCCGAGTATCTTGGAGAGCGCCTCGATGGTGCCGCCGTTGCAGAGATAGACGGTCGTGGCGAAGGTGTGGCGGCTCAGGTGGAAGCCGATCTCCTTGTGGATGCCGCAGGCTTTGGCTATCCGTTTGAGGTGGGTGTTGCACACGCTGTTGCTGGGCATGGGGAAGACAAGGTCGCCCCCGGCAAGCCCCCTGTACCTCTCTATCAGCTCCTTGGCAATCTCCATGAGGGGAACGTTGCTCGATACACGGGTCTTGGTGCGCCGGGTGATGATCCATTCCTCGCCGTCGAAGTCCATGCGCTGTATCTTGTCATGGGTGAGCGTCTTTATGTCAATGTAGCTAAGCCCGGTGAAACACCCGAAGAGGAACATGTCCCGCACGAGGCTGGTCTGTTTCTTGACGAACACGGCGTTAGCCAAGGTGCGCAGCTCCTCTTCCGTGAGATAGCCCCGGTCGGTCTCCTGCATCTCAAGGCTGTACTCGCCGAAGGGGTCGGTGCGGACGATTCCACGCCGCCACGCCTTGTCGGTCAGGCTGAGCAGGGGCATGGTGTATATCCAGAGGGTATTGGCACTCAGCCCTTTCTCTACCCGCAGGTACTTGTCGAAATCGGTGATGATTTCCTTGGTCAGTTCCTTGTAAGCCATGTCGGTGCGCTTCTTCTTCTCCCAAAGGAAGGTCTTGAAATGGTTGTAAACAGCCAGATACTTGTTGTAGGTGGACTTGGCTCGCTGCCCTTTCTCCACCATCGCCCCGAACTCCCGGTTCATGTTCCCGAAGTCTTTGAGGATGCAGTTCTCCATCACGCCGACACCGAGGAAGGCGTTGCGCAGCTTCTCGGCGGTGACGAAATCCTCTTCCCGGAGGATGCGGTGGTAGTGGTTGGTGAGCCGGGCGGAGACCTCCTTCAGTTGCCCGTTTATCTCGTTTGCCTCGGCGGACTTGCCTTTCGCCTTGCCGTTCTCCCAGAGGTCGGGAGTAACAAACAGCTTGGTTCCCACTGCCTTGTCATCGCCGTCAACGGAGATTTTCACCATGATGGGGGCTTTCCCGTCCCGGTTTCTCACTGCGGATCTCTTGATGTAGAACGAGGTCGCAAACGTACTTCTCTTTGTTTCCATAACTCTAAAATTTTCGTTTCTAAAGGTAGTTACTTATTTCTTACCAAGAGCTATGCAAAACAAGGCAAAGCGATGAAACAGAACTCGTTATGTCGCATATACCCCGTTTCGGAACCGGTAGCTGTTTAGTAGCCGAACTTTGTCCGAAAGGGGTGTTTTCAGGCTTTTTATGCCGAAGCCTGCTTCAACCCGCCCTGCATACAAGATGCTGACCTGCATTTATTTATGTAGAACTTTGCTTTTCTTTGCGCCTTATGCCGATTTTTTTGAAATAAATGATTTGTATATGTACTGTATGCAGTATGAAATATAGAGATAACTTTAGAACTACTAGCTATTATGGCTACTATGACTTCTATAATACCTGATATTTTTGTTTGTTTCATTTTTAGTAAGAGTGTATATTTTATGTACCAGATGGAACTTATATGAGCATGACTCTTTTGTTTACTTCGCCTTCTTCGCAGCTGCTATAGCCGCTTTATAATCCGGTTCCTGTCCGATCTCTTTTACATACTGTACATAAGATATTTTGCCGTCTTTACCGACCACAACCACACCGCGGGCAAGCAATTTATTTTCCTTCATAAGAAAACCGTAATTCATACCGAACTCACTTTCCTTGTAATCCGACAGCGTATAAATACGGTCGATACCTTCCGCCGCACAGAAACGTTCCAGGGCAAACGGTAAATCTTTCGACAGGGTGAGTACAACCACATCCTCTCCTAAACCGGAAGCCTCTTCGTTAAACTTCCTCGTCTGGGCGGCACAAACCTTTGTATCGACCGACGGGAATACGGACAGTATAACAACTTTCCCTTTGAAGTCGGATAACTTTACTTCTTTCATCTTCCCGTCTATCCCTGTAAAATCAGGAGCTGTTTCACCTACATAAGCCTTTGTGCCTAATAAGGTGACAGGTTTACCTCGCATGGTTATCTTCTCGGAATTGCTGTCCGGTGATTGTGCCGATAAAATACCGGAACAAAGCAACAGGCACAACAGAATGTATAATCTACTCATAATTACCTTTTTCTTTTTGTTATGTTCTTATTGTATGTTTACAAATTTATAATAATAACGGGAAACGGATCTGATTTCTCCATTCATTTTATCTATTGGCTCATCGATAGATGTTATCAGCAAAGCAATAGCATTCATATGTTTTCGGTCACAATCCTTAATGATACACACGAATATTCTTAATCCCCCCTTTCAAAATGAAAAAGACAACTCCATTTTGAAAGGGAAACCAATCTGTATATGTCGTGTTGTATTCTTGTTGTATGCTGATTATCAAGTTGTATAAACGTAATAAGTTCTTCTGGCATACCCTTTGCCCTGTAATCTGTATGAAACTCTATATAATATCAAACAGATTACCGGTTAAAGTAGCCGATCAGAATGGAACCTTCGCATTATCCCGGAGCGAAGGCGGATTGGCAACCGGCTTGGATTCTCTTCAGACTTCCTGTGAGAAACATTGGATAGGATGGCCGGGAATATGTGTGGACAAACCGGAAGAAAAGCAGGAGATCGGTGCTAAACTGGAAGAAATGAACTTTCACCCGGTCTTTTTATCCGGTTCGCATATCGAGAAGTATTATGAAGGATATAGCAATAGTACGATCTGGCCTTTGTGCCATTATTTCTTCGTATATACCCTTTATAAGAATAGTTTCTGGCAATCCTATCAGGAGGTTAATCAGCTTTTTTGTGATGAGATATGCCGTTGGGTAAAGCCCGGTGACAAGGTATGGATACAGGATTATCAGTTGATGCTGCTTCCTGCGATGTTGCGGAAGGCTTGTCCGGAACTAAATATCGGTTATTTCCACCATATTCCTTTTCCTTCCTATGAGTTATTCCGTATTTTGCCGGAACGGGCGGAGATATTGAACGGATTGCTGGGAGCGGATTTTATCGCTTTCCATACACATGACTATATGCGGCATTTTATCAGTGCCGTGGAACGCGTACTTCGTATCGACTTCAAACTGGATGAAATACAGTTGTGTAACCGTATTGTCCGGGTGGATGCATTGCCGATGGGCATTAATTATGAACTGTACCATGAAGCTTTCCGTAAGCCGGAAGTCAGGTCGGCTATCGACCGTACCCGTAAACAGTTCGGGAATAATAAACTGATCTTGTCTGTCGACCGGCTGGATTACAGCAAAGGTATCTTACACCGGTTATGGGGATTTTCCTCTTTTCTCGAAAAGCATCCCGAGTATCATGGAAAAGTGACCCTGGCGATGGTCATCGTCCCGTCACGCGACCACGTAGGAAGTTATGCGACACTGAAGACGAAAATAGATGAGGAGATCGGTTCGATCAACGGACGTTACTCGACGATGGACTGGACGCCCGTCTGTTATTTTTATCATAGTTTCTCACTGGAAGAACTGACAGCAATGTATTATGTAGCCGATGTGGCACTGGTTACTCCTTTGCGTGACGGTATGAACCTGGTGGCTAAGGAATATGTGGCAACGAAATCTGATACCACCGGTGTCCTGATATTAAGTGAAATGGCGGGTGCCGCAGTAGAAATGACGGATGCATTGCTGATCAATCCCAATGATGCCGAACAGATAGATGAAGCCATTTGCCGGGCATTGGAAATGCCGGAAGATGAACAGAGAATGCGTTTGCAACGTATGCAGGAGATCATTTCGGTACAGACGGTAAACAAATGGGCGGGAGATTTTGTAAACGAATTGAACGACACCGGATTGAAAAACCAACAGCTTCGCCGCAAACTCATATCTGCCCGAACGGTGGAGACGATCCGCAAGGCTTATCGTGAAACCCGCGAACGTTTACTTCTTTTCGATTATGACGGTACGTTGGCGGCTCTTGCAGCTCGTCCCGAAGAGGCTTGTCCAACTGGGGAACTGCTTGCATTCTTAAAAGATCTCTCGGATGATCCGGCCAACCATATTGTCATCAATAGCGGACGGGATCATCTCACTTTGGATAAATGGCTGGGAAGTTTGCCTGTTTCTTTCGCCGCTGAACATGGTGCATTCTATAAAGAGGATGGGGTGTGGCATAAGAACATAAGGAAAAAGGAAGTCTGGGATGACGGTTTATTGTCTGTCTTGCACAAGTTTGTGGAAAAGACTCCCCGTGCCCGTCTGGAAATAAAAGAAACTGCTTTGGCATGGCATTACCGGGAATGCGATGTTTGGCTCGGTTCGTTGCGGGCGCAGCAGTTGGTCAATGCTTTGGTTTCCATCTGCATGCCTCTCCATCTGCAAATTATGCAGGGAGATAAAGTCGTAGAGATCAAATCTCCTGATTATAATAAAGGTTCTGAAGTAAACCGGCTGATGCGGCAACGGCATTATGATTTCATACTGGCGATCGGGGATGATACGACGGATGAGGATATGTTTCGTGCCTTGCCGGGTAATTCGGTAACAATCAAGGTCGGTAATGTGTCGGATGTAGCGAATTACAATCTGACTTCGCAGGCGGAGGTCTTACCGTTTCTGCAAAGTATTATCGACCGCCATGTGGTAGAGAAGAAGAAAAATGTAAAAGACCGTATCAAATCGGCTTTTGGCTTTTTCAAAGGATTACTGAGTAATAATATAAAACAATCGATATGAATAATCTGAATTATGGAGTTATAGGTAATTGCCGTACGGCAGCTCTTATCTCGGAAACGGGGAACATCGAATGGTTGTGTTTGCCTGATTTTGACTCCCCGTCTGTTTTTGCCTCTCTGCTCGACAGGGAGAAAGGTGGAAACTTCGGGTTTGAAGTGGATGAAAGTTATCAGATATCACAATCGTACATGCCTCATACCAATATCCTGCAAACCCGTTTTTATTCTGAAACAGATGAGTTTGTGGTCTTGGATTTTATGCCTTGTTACCGTTCGAGAGACAATGAACATTATCTTCCGGCAGAACTTTACCGGTATATCCATCCGGTAAAAGGCGCTCCCCGTTTTAAGGTGGATTACAATCCGGCCCCGAACTATGCCCGGGGAAAGGTCGTTTATAACATGACTTCGCAATATCTTGAAACCTATTGTTGTTTTGAAAATAAAGACCGTCAATATTTGTATTCTTCCATACCCTTAATGCATATTGTCGAGCAGAAGGAGATCGTCCTCGAAAAGGATGAATTCTTCCTTCTTTCTTATAATGAAAAGGTGATACCGATCGATATCGAACGGGAAAAACTGGAATATTGCCGTACGCTTGTTTATTGGTTGAACTGGACGAACCGGACAAAGAAATATACCTTATATAACGAAGTCATCGAACGCAGTCTGTTGATACTGAAGTTGATGTCGTACTATAACGGAGCTGTTCTGGCAGCTCTTACCACCAGTCTTCCGGAAACGATCGGGGACGTGCGTAACTGGGATTACCGCTTCTGCTGGCTGAGGGATGCATCCATGTCAATCGAAACCTTATTCCAAATCGGCCATGCAGGGGCGGCTAAACGTTTTATGCGTTTCATACAATCTACCTTTGTTGCCCGTCATGAGTCCTATCAGATTATGTATGGCATCCGGGGAGAACGGTTATTGACAGAGACAATTTTATCCCATCTGTCCGGCTATAAAAACTCCGGGCCGGTAAGGATCGGCAACGACGCTTACCATCAACGGCAGAATGATTCGTTCGGTTACCTGATGGATCTGATCTACCAGTATTATCGTTTGATGCCCGGAACGTTGGATGAAATAGAAGATATGTGGGAAATGGTGAAAAGCATCCTTTCTATGGTGACGGACGATTGGAGGAAGCCGGATAAAGGTATCTGGGAGATCAGAGGGGAGAGCCGTCACTTCGTATCCTCGAAGGTGATGTGCTGGGTGGCTTTGGATCGTGGAGTCCGGATTGCTTCTTTATTGGATAAACCCGGTTATTGCGAACTCTGGCAAAAGGAAGCGGATGAAATACGGAAAGACGTGTTTGAACAGGGTTGGAAAGAGGAGATACAGAGTTTCTCCCAGACGTATGATAACCTGGCATTGGATTCGTCTCTGTTATTGATGGAGCCTTACGGGTTTATTCAGGCGGATGATGTACGGTATATTAAGACTGTTGATGCCGTGAAAAAGGCTCTTTTCCATAAAGGACTGATGTATCGCTATAATAGTGCGGATGATTTCGGTATGCCTTCCTCTGCTTTTACGATCTGTACGTTCTGGCTGATACAAGCCTTGTTTGTTACCGGACGGAAAGATGAGGCCAGGCTTTTGTTTGATGAGATACTGAAATATTCGAACCATTTGGGATTGTTCAGTGAAGATATCGACTTCGATACAAAAGAACAATTGGGGAATTTCCCGCAGGCTTATTCTCATCTGGCATTGGTGAAAACAGCCATTTTATTTGCTGAAGAAGATAAGCGGTTACCGTTTTTCCGTCCCTGACAGACTAATAAAGGGGAGGGTGGGAGGCAAACATAGTTTTAGATTGAATTTGCATAATATTTGGATATATACAAAAAGTATTCTTATCTTTGCCGCATAATTTTATAAATACTCCGATGAAAATATCTTAAGTAAAGCCGGTTTACATACTAATTAAGAGGTGCCTTAAAATGGTTTCACCCCCATTGTTTATATTACCTTTTCCTTATATACCTTCCCGGCTATCTGAGTGCCACTCTCAGGCACGTTTTTAATCCACTTTAGTTTCTAACATTTTTAAAGCAATTAGTCTATGTGCATATCAGTACAGCAGCTTAGCTATATCCATGCGGATAAAGAACCACTGTTTCAGAATATTAATTTGACGGTAAATAAAGGAGAACAAGTCTCATTGGTCGGAAATAACGGTTCCGGTAAATCTACTTTGCTACGTATTATTGAAGGAGGTTTGAAACCTGTTTCGGGCGAAGTCGTTTGTTCTTCCCAACCTTATTATGTGCCCCAGCATTTCGGGCAATACGATCAGTTGACGGTTATGCAGGCCTTACAGGTAGAGTCTAAAATTAAAGCCTTGCAGGCCATTATTGCCGGGGATGCATCTATCGGAAATTTTACCGCTCTGGATGATGACTGGAATATCGAGGAACGTTGTCTGGCGGCTCTTTCCTTTTGGGGATTGCAGCATATCCGGTTGGATCAGCCCATGTGTACGCTTAGTGGCGGTGAAAAGACAAAAGTATTCCTGTCGGGCCTGCAAATTCATTCTCCGGGAATTATACTGATGGATGAACCGACCAACCATCTGGATACCGGAAGCAGAAATAAGTTATACGGTTTCATTGAGTCGAGTCGTGCCACAATGCTTATCGTGAGCCACGACAGGACTTTATTGAACCTGCTGCCTTATACCTGCGAACTGGACAGAAGCACCATTTCGCTCTATGGCGGTAATTATGAATTCTACAAGGAACAGAAGGAACAAGCCCTGGCTGCCTTGCAAAATCAATTAAGTGAAAAAGAAAAAGAGTTGCGTCTGGCAAAGAAGATAGCCAGGGAAGCACTCGAGAGAAAGAATAAATCGAGTTCAAGGGGAGAGAAAAACGCTGTAAAAAAAGGCATTCCCCGGATAATGATGGGGGCCATGAAGGAGGGCGCAGAGAATAGTACCGTTAAATTAAAGAACGTACACGATGATAAAATGAGTGCGATCAGCTCTTCCATTGCGGATATACAGACTGCTTTGCCTAATATGCGGCAGATGAAAACGGATTTTAATTCACCGGATCTTCATATAGGAAAGATATTGGTAACGGCCAAAGACGTGAACTTTGGATATGGCGAAAGCCGTTTGTGGCAAGATCCGTTGAACCTGCAAATAAAAAGCGGCGACCGTATCCGGTTCAGCGGAAATAACGGTGCGGGAAAGACAACCTTACTGAAATTACTCTTGGGAGAACTGGAACCGACGGAAGGAACTATTACCCGTGCAGACTTTAAATATATCTATATCGACCAGGAATATTCGATCGTGCAACCTCATCTTACGGTTTTTGAGCAGTTGGAGCAATTTAACCTGTTTGCCAAACCGGAACATGAGTTAAAAATGATACTGAGCCGTTTTCTTTTCCCGGTCGGCACCTGGGATAAAAGCTGTTCAAAACTAAGCGGGGGAGAGAAGATGCGCCTGGCGATCTGTTGCCTGATGGTTAGCAATAGTACACCCGATTTGTTTATTTTGGATGAACCGACGAACAATTTGGATATACAGAGTGTTAATATAATAACAGCAGCAATAAAGGACTATAACGGTACGGTGCTGCTGGTATCTCACGATCTTTATTTTGTGAAAGAAATAAAAATAAACAGGGTAGTTGAACTTTTTTCTTCAAGTCCTGTTATTAAGATATAGTGTTTTTCATGGTATTAGAATTAAGTTAGATTAGGTTATCCGTCTTGTTCGTGAGAATAGGGCGGTTTTTTTATGTCCTATGGTTTGTACTTCGATAATGTCAGAATCTCCTGCGGATTGTTGTTGTTCATCAGTGCTTCGGGAGTCGCATTTGTTTCATTCATATATTGAGTGATGATCTGCAAGCCGATCCAGCTTCCGATATTTCCGGGAGCATCGCTGGTCAGGAAATGAGCGGGCATATCTTCGAAATACTTCATGGTCGTCATTTGATCGGGGGTGTATAAATGCTTACGCTCTACGATCGCTTTCCATAAGTTCGCTTCATTATTTTTACACCATTCCCATGATTGGTCGGTATAACCGAACAAGTTGGCCGGCGTCATTTCGGGCAAAGCCAGCAGAACCATATATTTTATCTTTCCTTCGTAAATCATCCGGTCGAGCAGTACGTTCTCTTTTCCGTCGAACGGATATTCGGACATCAACCAGCCTGCAACATAATCGGGCACTACATGCGAGGGTTGCATTTTACTACGTTGATAGTCATAAAAGAAGTCCTGATATAAAGGATAATCTTCTCCCATATATTTATCGATGGACAGAGATAATAAGCTGTCACCCACCAATACATTCTGGTTGAAACCGGAGACGTGCATATATAAAGCCGGTATTTGCATAGTCGGGAAGTTTTCGTGTATCCAGGCGAAGGCATTACCCAGGGATTGTTCCAGCCCTGCTACGGAGTCGTACTTTTGGATGGCATCGCCGTACAGCTTCTTCAAGGTCGGTTCCGAATAAAAGTTTTCGAGTTTGGTAAAGAATCCCGGAAGATCCGGCGACTGCATGTTGAGGATGCCTTTACCCAGTATTTCGGTCATTTGCGGATATTTGGCTAATAACTGCTGATTAAGGGTTGTGTCGTCCGAATTGATCAATTGGAACAATTCTTTATCGAACCGGTTGATTGGCATCGGTACGGCAGAGGTAATGCTGTTGGCATTTGTATTTTGTCCGTTGCAGCTGCAAAAGCAAACGGTCATGAGGAGTGTCAGGAATATTTTGAGGCTCATCGTTTATATCTTTATGTTATGTATCTTCTTCTTTCCTTGTCATTTTAATACGTTAAAAAATATTACTCGTGATACTAATTCCAAATAGTCGCCATAGTAATCTGATTTACCCGCTATAGTATGACAAATTGATAAACGGATATTTATACGTTATATTGTATGGAAAGTATCTTATTACTACCTTTGCAGCCCTTTTGAATATCCAATATGCAATTTACGAATAAACAAATTTGGCAAATCACCTATCCTGTACTTATCAGTTTGCTGATGGAGCACATGATCGGGTTAACAGATACGGCTTACCTGGGAAGGGTAGGAGAGGTGGAACTTGGTGCGTCGGCATTGGCCGGAGTCTATTATCTGGTTATTTATATGCTGGGGTTCGGCTTTAGTGTCGGGGCGCAGGTATTGATGGCACGAAGGAATGGGGCACATGATTATACACGGATCGGCCCGGTATTTATGCAAGGTTCGCTTTTCCTGTTACTACTTGCCGCTACTTTATTTACAGTTTCCCATTTCTATTCTCCTGTTATCTTGCGGAAGCTGATCGGTTCGGATGACGTGTATCATGCGACGATGAGTTATATCGACTGGCGTGTTTACGGTTTCTTCTTCTCATTCGTGGCAGTTATGTTCAGGGCTTTCTATGTGGGTATAACCAAGACGAAGATACTGACAGCCAACTCTGTAGTAATGGTGCTGACGAATGTGATGCTGAATTATGTCCTGATATTCGGTAAATTCGGATTTCCGGCCTTAGGGATTGCCGGAGCAGCTATTGCTTCCTCTATCTCGGAAGCTGTATCGGTGCTGTTCTTTATTATTTATACATGGAAGAAAATCGATTATAAGAAATATGCCATGTTCAGTTTCACCGGGATCGATTTCCGGATGTTGAAACAGATATTAAATGTATCTATCTGGATTATGGTGCAGCATGGCATTGCATTTATCGGTTGGTTCATCTTCTTTGTCGTGATGGAACATCAGGGGGAACGGCCGTTGGCTATTACGAATGTGGTGCGTAGTATATCTTCTTTCCTGTTTATGTTTGTCAATGCGTTTGCTTCTACTTCAAGCTCGTTGGTCAGTAATTTGATCGGCCAGGGGAAATCTGATCAGGTGATGGGATTATGTGGACGTATGATGCGGCTGTGTTATTTCTTCGTGTTGCCTATAAGTGCACTACTCGCCTTATTCCCGGATCTGGTTTTAAGGATATATACGGATAATCCGGATTTGATACAGAGTTCTATCCCTTCTCTATGGGTGATGCTTTCTTCTTATCTACTGGCTGTTCCGGCTTTTATCTATTTCTTTAGTGTGTCGGGCACCGGAAATACACAATCGGCCTTGTTGATCGATATGGCAAGTATCTTCGTATATGTGGCTTATACCTATTTTATTGGAGTCTGGCTGATGGCTGATGTTGCCGTTTGCTGGACGACGGAATTTGCTTACAACGGGATGCTGCTGATCTCGTTCTTCTATCTTTGGAAAGGGAATTGGAGAAATAAGAAGATATAAGGATATTATCTCTTTATCAGTACCGTAAGCCTGAGAGACAGATCGAAGAATACCATTTTGGCATTTACGTTCTGTGTGATATGGCGTTCCGCTTTAGCCAGTTCTTCCATGATGTCGAATACATTTCGTTCGTTCACGTAGGGGGCGAACTTGGTGGCGAATCCTGCTTCATCCAGATTCATATAATTGAGGTCGGGTGACTGGAAGCGGTACATGAAATTCTCACGGATCAGATGTTGGCAATATTGCAGGAAGTTCTTCTGTCGTTCACGTCCGATGCTGGCGAGCACATCACCCATCGCTTTCATTCCTTTTACGTTGCGTGCCCATGAGTTACGCATCATCGTCTTGAACTGTTCCAGATAGAAACTGTTTTCTTCGCTCAGGCTGATTGCTTCGACAGCCTTCAGATAACTGCCATTAGCCAGGTGAGCTACATGTTTGGCATCGTCAGGAGCCAGTCCGAACTGTGTGACCATAGCAGCGGTGATCGCTTCCGGATGGATGGAACGGACATTGATCCGCTGTGCACGCGACAGGATCGTTCCCAATATCTGGTCGGGTAATTCGGATACCATCAGGATAACCGTATTCAAAGGCGGTTCTTCTATCACTTTTAATAACTTATTGGCACAGGTAGGATGTAACTTTTCCGGTAGCCAGACCAGCAGGATGCGGTAAGTAGCTTCGTATATCTTGAGGTTCAGTTTACGGATGATTTCGTCACTTTCCTTCGAATAGATCAACGCCTGCGAGTTACCGGCTTCGATATAATCCAGCCATCCGTCTATGTTGAAATAAGGGCGGCCTTTCAGAAAACCTCTCCATTCGGACAGGTAATCGTCGCATACTTCCTTTTTCTTCTCTTTTTTCGATACGATAGGGAATACGAAGTGTAAGTCGGGGTGAGCCAGTTCGTTATACTTCAGGCAGGAAGGACATTGCCCGCAGGCATCGTTCTCTGTGCGATGCGTACAATTCAGATAACGGGCATAAGCCAGTGCCAAAGGAAAGGCACCTGCACCGCCCTGTTCCGTAAAGAGTTGAGCGTGAGGGACAACTCCTGTCTGAGCTGAGTGTATTAATTGTTTCTTAATCTCTTCCTGACCGATTATATCTTTGAAGTACATGAACGCTCCTTGTTAAGTTGATAGAACAAAGGTACGAATAATCGGGGAAATAAGAAATGCCGTTTTAATGTGTCGGTTGTATTTTACTAAATATACTTTTAGCTATAAAGAGTAATAGCAGGAAAGGATATACTGCCAAATCCATAGCAATGAATAATATGTATTTCATATCAGTCTTATTTTTAATTTTTATCTGTATGACAGAAATATTTTGAAAACCCCTATCATTATAACAGCTTTTTTTTATTTATGTTGAAAATGACACAAAGACATGTATAGTTAATAATACGTGATAAAATATGCTTGTATTCTCTTTTTTAGTGACGGGCAAAGGTATTAAAAAGCTGCATTCGGGTTTGATATTGTTACAAACATTAACGTTTAAACCTTCCACAGGCCTTGAAAAATTTCATTCGGGTGTTTTTTGAAAAAGGTCCGGAAGAAAATTTATAAAAGTCCGGACCTTTTTTTGCAAAAGACTGGACTTAACAAATGTAAATAAGGGGGCTTTTTTTCATGAAATAAGCACTTTTTGTAAGATAAGTATATGCCGTAGAGCATGTTTTTACTCTATATTGCTTGAGTGGATGGCTGCTTTCAGATTATCTATGCGAGTGGTATATTTATGAAAAGTAGACGATAAGATGGTAAATAAGCTGTTTTGTTGTTTTGTGGCTTGGATTTATTGGCAGATTATTTCTTTTTGATAAATGCAATGTCTTTGTGAGTGCTTTATTTATAACCGTTGTGTGTAACGGGGCAGAATAGAGTAATCTCCGGCAGGTAAATTATCAAAATGACAAATAGATAATAGTAAGCGATATTTTTTCTTTTTCTGAAAATAGTAATACATTTGTCAGAGTATAGAACCTGTTAATTACTCATTATATGAAAAATCTCAGATATCTAATAGTTCTCTTTGTTTTGTTAACCAGTTTTTCTGCAACACGTATGTTTAGTCAAGACACTTCTCCTCTGATCCGTTTTGGTCTGATTGCTGATATTCAGTACGGCGATTGTGATACGCATGGGGATCGCTATTACAGAAACTCTTTGGAGAAACTAACTTCCTGCATAGATAGTTTAAATGAACAGAAAGTGCAGTTTACGATTAATCTGGGTGATATAGTAGACAGAAGCCCTGCTGACATAGATCCGGTGGTCGATTTGCTGAAGAAACTGGATGCTCCTGTTTTTCATACGACGGGCAACCACGATTACAAAGGTTTTACAAATAATGGAGACCTGTTTAACAAGTTGGATATGCCCGCAGAGTATTATTCCTTTAAGAAAGGAGACTGGCTTTTTATTATGCTGAACACCAATGAAATCGCCTCTTATTCCAATATAAAAGGCACCTGGAAAGAAGCTGAACTGCCGGTTATGCTGGATCGTATTAAATCATCCAAACGTAATAATGACCAGGATTGGAACGGCGGTATCAGTAGCAAACAACTGCAATGGCTGAAAGACCAGTTGCAAGAGGCACAGAAAAACGGCATGAAAGTACTGGTGCTTTCGCATAATCCGATTTATCCTGCTACAGAATTTACCGCATTGAACGATCAGGAGATACTGGATACCATCGTCGATTTCTCTTGTGTGAAATGTGTGATCAGCGGTCATCATCATACCGGGGCTTTTGCCTATTATAAAAATATTCCCTGCATAACGACGGAAGGTATGATTGAAACAGAGTCTAAAAATGCTTTTGGTGTGGTGGATATTTATGAAAACGGACTTGTGCTGACCGGATACGGAAGGACGAAATCGTATACTATTCCATTGAAATAGGGAATATAAATAAATGATACTTACACGAAGATGGGTGCAATAAAAGCAGATAGAACGGATGAATTGTTCCGGCGAATTTCCTTTTCAGATGACGAGGAAGCTTTCCGGCTATTATTCTACGATTTTTTCTCTCCTTTATGTGTGTTTGCTTACCGGTATGTAGAAGATAAAGCAACCTGTGAAGATATTGTGCAGGATACCTTTTTTCGGATATGGAAGAATAGGAAGAGTCTGGATATACATGTTTCAGCCCGTAACTTTTTATTGACTACCGTGAGGAACAGTTGTCTGGATTGGTTGCGGAAACAGGCTGTCGAGAAGCGTTGGGAAGAGAAGTTCATGGAAGAGCCGGAAGAGGATACTTCCGATCTGTATACGACTGTGGAACTGGAATACCTTCTTAACCAGGCTTTAGATAAATTGCCGGAGCAGATATCTTCCACCTTTCGGAGTAATCGTTTTGACGGGAAAACATATACGGAGATAGCCGAAGAGAAAAATATTTCGGTAAAAACGGTTGAGTCTTATATGACCAAGGCTTTGAAGCATCTTCGGGTGGAGCTGAAGGATTATTTGCCTTTTTTTATCGGATTTCTTTATTGAGGCATAGGGTATATGGGTAGGTTGTTCGTCTATATAGTAAAAATAGAAGATAGTTATGAAAGAGCATGATACAGATATGAAATCTATCCTTGAACTTTCTGACAGACTGATGGCACAGAAAAAAATAAATGTGGATCGGAACTGGACAGAACTACATAAGCGTATCAGGAACGATCGCTGGAAAGTGCGTCTGGGGCAGTTCATACGGACTTTTGCTGCAATATTATTATTACCGCTGTTGATCCTTTCTGGTTACTTGTATTATCATTTGGAACAATGGAAATCTTTGCCGGTCGAACAAGTGGAACTGGTAGCAGCTTATGGAGTTGTCTCAAAGGTTGTTTTGTCCGACGGTTCGGAGGTTTGGCTAAATTCCGGTTCTAAACTAATATATCCCAACCGGTTTGTTGGAAAACGTCAGGTTTACTTATCGGGAGAGGCTTATTTTAAAGTAGAATCGGACGCTTCCCATCGTTTTGATGTACAAACCTCGGATGGCGTAACCGTGAGTGCTTACGGAACGGAGTTTAATGTACAGGCTTATGATAAAGAACCGAATGTAACAGCTACTTTAGCCAAAGGACAAATCAGTGTCGAGCAGGAGGATTTGCAATTGAGTAAGCATTTGAAACCGGGTGAGCAGGCTGTATTTGCCAGAAACGAAAAAAATATCACCTTGCAAAAGGCTAATATATTAATGGAAACAGCCTGGAAAGACGGTAGGATCATGTTCCGCAGAACACCGATGGAAGATGTTGCCAAGCAACTTTCCCGTCATTTTAATGTGGATATTCAACTACAGGGAAAAGAAGTGTTCGGATATTCTTATTCGGCAACGTTTACTACGGAGACACTGGCTGAAATACTTTCTTTACTGGAAAAGAGTGCACCGATCCGTTGTGAGATCATAGAACCGGAGCAGCAGGGTGACTATGCCTTCTCGAAGAAAAAGGTACTTATTCATTCTTATTATCCAAAGTAAAATAACTGGAATTACTTTATTCAGTAAATTATTCGTGTGAAGTTTTTATTGATGGGATGTCTTGATTATTATAGATCGGATATCCTGTTCGGGGAATCTTGTGCTGTTCGGGCAGTTTAAAATAAAGTAAATATATTTTTTTGAAAAAAAGATTACTTTTTTCGTAGGGTATTCTTCCGGGCAGTTCGTCTATATATTGAGATATGGAAATAAATATTGTTTAATTGTTAACTTTAAAAGTATATGAGAAAAGGAGAAACATAGCCCCAAAAAGAACGGGAAAACGAAGCTGTTTTCCCGCCTGTGAGATAAACGTTCTTTGAACATCCTACCTTTCAAAGTCCGTTTTTAATTAAGTTTTTACACCTAATCATAATCTAGTGTGAATTTATGAAGAAAATATTAATTCCGAAAGAATTTAAGTCTTCTTGTGACTTATTACCAAAAATTCCCATGCGTATGCGGATCACTTCAATTTTGTTAGCTGGTTTTCTGTTTCAAGCCCATGCGGAAACACTTTATTCCCAGTCTGCCCGTGTCTCTTTGGAAATGCGCAATGCCACAGTGGAAGAAGTGCTTAATGAGATAGAAGCGAAATCAGATTACTATTTCTTATATAATAGTAAATTGATCAATGTAGATCGTAAAGTATCAGTGTCTGTAAATGAAAACAGTGTCGAATCTGTTTTACATAGGCTGTTCGATGGAACGGATATCGATTACAAAGTAAATGACAAGCAAATTGTGTTGAGCCTGAAAACATTGAGGATGAATTTACCAGGCATCGATCAACGGAAAAAGAATATAACAGGAACAGTTGTCGATGCAACCGGACTTCCTATTATCGGTGCTAATGTGATGATTAAAGGAACCACCAACGGTACAGTGACCGACGTAGAAGGCCGGTTCTCTTTGGAAACATCCGATGATGCTATCCTGGAAGTTTCTTATATCGGTTATACAAGCTACGAAGCTCCGGTTGGCAATAAGAGTTCTTTCACTATCACTTTAAAAGAAGATCTGAAGACTTTGGACGAAGTAGTAGTTGTTGCCTATGGTACGCAGAATAAACGAAGTGTAACAGGCTCTATGGAAACGGTAAAATTGGATGATCTTTCCGAGCTGCCTGTCGGTCAGTTCTCTCAGAAAATGCAAGGACAGGTTACTGGTGTTCAGATCAGCCAGGGTTCGGGACGACCGGGACAGGGTGTTAATGTACGTATCCGTGGTGCCGCTTCTATTTCTACTACATCTACTCCTCTTTATGTAGTCGATGGTTTCCCTATCGTCGGAGATATTAATAACATTAACCCGAATGAAATAGAGAGCATGACGGTCTTAAAGGATGCGGCCGCCACTTCTCTGTATGGGTCGAGAGCTGCCTTCGGTGTTATTCTGATTACAACCAAACGTGCAAAGGCCGGTGAAACCAAAGTAAGTTCAAACGCTTACATGGGTATTCAGCAGGTTCCTAAACATGGACGTCCGGAACTGATGAATGGTACGGAATGGGCTCAGTTCAGGAAAGAACATTATGAAGATATGGGGATAGAAGTTCCTGATGCCTTTAAGAATCCGTCGCAATACGGCGAAGGTTACGATTGGTATGATGCGATGTTGCGCACTGCCATGATTGGCGATTATAGTGTTTCTGTCAATGCAAGCAAAGGTGATTTTACAAGTTCGATCGTTCTGGGTTATTTCAGACAGGAAGGTGTTGTAAATAATTCGGCCTATAATCGGTTTACCGCCCGTGCGAATAATGAATATAAATTCAATGATAAATTTAAGATTGCGTTTAATATCGCACCGAGTTTCAGCTTTGACGATGCTCCTCCTGCTGATGGATTTTTCGGAAGTGGTGGCGGATTGCTGGATAATGCCAGATTAACTCCTCCTATTCTTTCCTGGAAAGAGGCAGACGGTTCATTACCTGTTATGGTAACGACTCCGGGTGTAACCTCTTTTGAAACTCCGAACTGGATACGTTCTGCAAAAGACATAACGAACAGATCGCAGTGGAATCGCTTGCTGACCAACGGTTATCTGGAATATGAGCCGATCAGTGATTTGAAATTAAAAACAAGTATCAGTGTTGATTTGGGAAATAGCAATACTCATTATTTCCAGCCGTCTACTGCAGGCCGTGCTTTTGCTGCCGCCCCAAGTAAGATCAATGCTTATCTTTCGGACAAGACATTCCGCTATTGGTCGTGGCTGTCTGAAAATACAGTGTCGTATGCTAAACAGCTCGGTGAACATTCCTTCGATATTTTAGGTGGTTATACCGTTCAGCAATATCGTAGTGATTATTCTGAAATATCCGGCTCCAATTTCCCGGACGACCGCATCCAGACGATCAATATGGCGCTTGTAAAGAATAATCCCTCTATGGATATCCAGGAATGGAGTATGATCTCTTATCTGGCTCGTTTGAACTATGATTATAAAGGACGTTATCTGCTGAATGCAAGTATCCGTCGTGATGGTTCTTCCCGTTTCGGTAAGAATACAAAATGGGGTAATTTCCCGTCGGTTTCTTTAGGATGGATCGCCAGTGAAGAAGAGTTTATGCAGAAGATCGAACCGATTTCTTTCCTGAAGGTTCGTGGAAGTTACGGATTGGTTGGTAATAATAATATTGGTAACTATACTCATTATAATGTCGTAAGCAGTGCTAATACGGTATTTGGTGAAACGTCTTCCAGCGGTACGGCCGTGACCCAACTGGGTAATGATAACCTGGGATGGGAAACGACTAAACAATTGGATTTAGGTGTTGATTTCGGCTTCCTTAATAACCGTATTAATTTTACATACGATTATTACAACAAGCGTACAACCGAATTGCTTTACAATCTGCCTATTCCTCAGGAGTCCGGATTCTCCAGTTTTACGGGTAATGTCGGTGAATTAAAATTCTGGGGACATGAATTTTCTCTGGATACAAAAAACCTCGTAGGCGAATTTAAATGGAATACGAATTTCAATATTGCATTCAGCGATAATAAAGTATTGTCTTTATCCGGAAACAGCGATCAGATCGTTGCTTATGCAGAACGTGTTTCTACAATTACAAAAGTAGGAGGTCGGATCGGACAGTTCTACGGGCCTATCCAGTTAGGTGTTTACGTCGATCAGCATGATTTCGATAATTCACCCAAGATGGTAGACTCGCAGGTGGGTACGATTAAATTTAAGGATATCAATGGGGATGGCCAGATTACATGGTCGGATGTCGATGGTGATAAAACGGAGATAGGAAACCCGTTCCCGAAATTTGTTTTCGGTTTCACCAATAATTTCTCTTATAAGAATTTTGATTTATCTATCGTGACATCCGGTACTTATGGTAATAAGGTTTGGGCGAATGAAGAAGGTATTGCGAATCTGGATGGTGTATTCAATGTATTGAAAGATATTAAAGACAGATGGCGTTCTCCTGAAAATCCCGGAGCCGGGAAATATGGTAAAACAACAGGATCGACCGAACCTGACCGTTTGAACCATTCCAGAAGTGTATACAATGGTAGCCATTTAACAATCAACAATGTGACATTAGGCTATAATATACCTTGTGCGGGGATTAAAGGTATAAGTAATCTGAGAGTATATGGCAGTATCCAGAACCTGTATACATTTACAAAATATCCTTACGGAAACCCGGAAGCCGGTGTGGATCAAAACGGAAATGCGCCAAGTGCTTTGCTGCAAGGTATTGACTTCTCTACTTATCCCGTTCCCCGTACATTTACATTGGGTATAAGCTTAACGATCGATTGATAAATTATAAACGAATAAGTCTTTTTGTTATGAAAATATGTAAGTATATAACGTTTCTGGGAATTACTTTCTTACTAAGTAGTTGTACGAATGATTTTCTGGACATACCGTCGGAAACGACACTAAGCTCTGCAATCTATTATAAAAGTCAGAGTGACTTTGAGCAAGCGATTAATGGTGCTTATGCTCCATTACGTGGGATGTATAGCGGAAATGAAGGGGCATGGGCTATGGGTGAGTTACGGTCTGATAATACGACCTATAAGTTTAATCCGAATGACCGTGGAACGACCCAGGCTGAATATATAAAGGATTTTATCGAACAGGCAGATAATAGAGTCCCTTTAAATAAATGGGCATCCAACTATTCGGTAATTTCCCGGGTAAATCATTTATTGGAACCGATCGATGGCATTGAGTTCGACGAAAGTGCAAAAAATAATATTAAAGGTCAGGCTTATTTCTTGCGGGCTTTTGCTTACTTAGACCTGGTTCAGTATTTTGGTAGCGTGCCTTTGCATCTGACGCCGGTAAAGACTTTGGAAGAGACATCTTTACCTTTGTCTTCAGTGGAAGATGTTTATAACCAGATTATTTCGGATGCTCAACAAGCTGCAAATTTATTACCAGATAAAGCAAGTCAGGAAGGAGGACGTGCAACATCGGGAGCTGCTAAAATGCTGTTGGGAAATGTGTATATTAATTTGAAGAAATGGTCGGAAGCTGAAGCGATATTGAAAGAAGTGACCGGATATGAGCTTTTGTCGGATTATCATCAGGTTTATGAAACCTCCAATAAGAATCATAAAGAATCTATATTTGAGATTCAATATAAGGAGGGAACGGAAGGTTATGCCAGCTTCTTTTTCTATACATTCTTGCCTCAACCTATCTCGGCAGAAGAAATTACAGCGATTACTGGTATAGCGGAATCCGCTCGTACGGTCGAAGGGTATAATATTCCGACACCGGATATTATCGCAGCTTATGAACCGGGTGATTTAAGAAAGGATGCATCTGTCGGTACGCTGATTGCTAATGCCGAGCCGTACCCTTATATTAAGAAATATTGCCATGCACATGCTTTATCTGGTAACACCAATGATAACTGGCCTGTATATCGTTATGCTGAAACACTGTTGTTTTTAGCTGAAGCGGCAAATGAACAGAATAAGACAGGTGAAGCATTGAATTATTTGAATCAGGTGAGACAACGTGCCGGCCTGGTAGATTGTACGGCATCCGGACAGAGTGCAATTCGTGAAGCTATTTTAAAAGAAAGACGTGTGGAGCTGGCTTTTGAAAATAAAAGATGGCTGGATTTGGTTCGCAGTGGTAATGCTGAGTCTGTGATGAAGGCTTATGGCCAACGTGTGAAAGCGAATCCTCAGGCTTATTATTTCCCGCAAGGTTATACGGTTTCTCCCGCAGCATATACTAATATTCCATTGCTATATGCTTTGCCTGCTGCAGAAGCTGCCTTAAGTCCTTATTTTTAAATAAGATCAAAGCTCTTTATCAGGTGTCTGACACCTGATAAAGAGCTTGCTAATTAATAAAGTGAACCATGAAAAGATATTTAAATATAATAGTTTTTGCATTATTGGCTATGTCCTGTTCCGGATCTAAAGTCAATAATTCAAAACTGGAATCAGAGTTTCTCTCTCCTCCTGAAAGTGTCCAGACAAGTGTGTATTGGTATTGGATGTGTGGCAATATATCCAAGGAAGGAGTTATAAAAGACCTGGAAGAAATGAAGCGTGTCGGCATTAACCGGGCGTTTATCGGACATAATTATTTTGACCCTTATGAAGGCGGACGAAATGTCCGGCTGATGAGTGACGAGTGGTGGGATATTTTGCATACGGCTTTGAAGAAGGCAGCAGAATTAAATATTGAAATAGGTCTGTTTAATTCTCCGGGATGGACACAGGCTGGCGGCCCCTGGATAAAACCAAGTGAGTCGATGCGTTATTTGACACATTCGGATCTGACAGTGAAAGGGCCACAGAAAGTGGTTGTTAAACTGGAGAAACCGAAAGCTGATTTTCAGGATGTGAAAGTGATCGCTTATCCATCGTCGTCGTCAAAGCAGATGGTTTTGAACTCATCTAATGCCCAGATATCTATTTCACCGACATTAAAACAAGTGGAAAAGATGTTTGACGGCGATCGTTTATCTGATGTGCGTCTTCCGCAGAATGTAGATTATAGTATCGATATAAAGACCCGGAAAGAGTTTACTGCTCGTAGTCTGACAATTTATCCTTCGCATTCGAATATTAATGAAACGATCGAATTACAGGCAAAAAAAGGAAATACTTATCGTACGCTTTCCAGTTTTGTTATTGACTGGCATCATCTGGCCGTTATCGTCGGTTTCCAACCATTTGCCCCGATTGTTATGACGCTTGACGAAACGACTGCAAATGAGTTTCGTTTGTTGGTAAAGAACAGCCACCAGGAAGGAGGCATTGCGGAAGTAGAACTATCTTCTGTTCCCCGGATCGAGAATTATGCTGCAAAAACATTTGCTAAAATGTTCCAGGATCCTCTTCCTCAGTGGGATTATTATATGTGGCGTGACCAGCCTGAGATTTCAGATACCTCATTGAATATTGATCCGAAAGATGTTTTGGACATTTCTGCTTGTATGACAGCAGACGGAACATTGACATGGGAGGTGCCTGAAGGAGAGTGGACGGTGTCGAGAACCGGAATGACTTCGACGACAGTCACCAACAATCCGGCCGGCCCGGATGGAACAGGCCTGGAAGTAGATAAGATTAATAAAAAGCATGTGGCCAGCCATTTTGATGCATTTATCGGGAAGATATTAAAACGTATTCCGGCTGAAGACCGCAAGACCTTTAAAGTCGTAGTGCAGGATAGTTATGAGTCCGGAGGTCAGAACTTTACGGATGGTTTCCTGAAAAGTTTTAAAGAACGTTACGGGTATGATGCACTGCCGTTCATACCGGCTTACTTTGGTCAGGTAGTTGGTAGCCAGTCCCAATCAGATAAGTTTTTATGGGATATGAGACGTCTGGTAGCTGATAAGATTGCTTATGAATATGTTGGAGGTTTCAGGGAACTTTCCCATCAGCACGGTCTGAGAACCTGGCTTGAAAACTATGGACATTGGGGATTTCCTGCGGAGTTTCTGATGTATGGCGGACAATCTGATGAAGTAGGAGGTGAGTATTGGTTACCTAATGTGGTTCCTTCCTGGGAGAATAATCTGGGAAATATTGAGAATCGTGCCGCTTCATCTTGTGCACATATTTATGGCAAGAACTTGGTCTCTGCCGAATCAAATACCAGTGGTGGCCCCGCTTTCTCGCGTGTACCCGCTGATGCAAAACAACGTACTGATAAATATTTTTCGGAAGGAATAAATAATACCTTATTGCATGTATTTATTCAGCAACCGGATTCAGATCGATATCCGGGGACAAATGCGTGGTTTGGTACTGAATTTTATCGGACAAACACTTGGTATTCTCACATTGATCTATTTATCGATTATGTCAAGCGTTGTAATTACATGCTTCGACAAGGGCTTAATATAGCGGATGTCGCTTATTTTATAGGTGAAGATGTTCCTAAGATGACAGGTATTCAGGATCCGGCTCTGCCCGTTGGGTATCAGTTCGATTATATCAATGCGGAAGTTTTGCTGCGTGATGCACAAGTGAAAGACGGTTTGATTACATTACCGCATGGAACGGCTTATCGTGTATTGGTTTTGCCCCGTATAAATACGATGCGTCCGGAAGTCCTGAATAAAATCAAACAATTGGTTATGGATGGAGCAATTGTTTTAGGTACGCCTCCGACGCATTCACCCAGTCTTCAGAATCAACCTCAGGCAGATGAGCAGGTAAAGGCGATGGCTATGGAGTTGTGGAAAGATGTTGACGGTAAAAATTCCACTTCGGCAAAAGTAGGAAAAGGTATGCTCTTTAACGGAGTAGGATTGGAAGAGGTTTTCTCAAAGATCGGATGTACAGAGGACTGTAAAATACCTGCAGGTGTACCTTTCCTTTTCGGACATCGTAAAATGGATAATACGGAAATCTATTTTATCTCCAATCAAAGTGAGTCTACACAAAAGGCTGCTCTTAAGTTCCGGGTAAAAGGTTTGCGTCCTGAATTATTTGATCCTATAACAGGAAATATACGTGATCTGACCGAGTTTACTTCAGATGCAACAGGTACGACTGTGCCAGTTACATTACATGGATATGAAAGCGGTTTTATAGTATTCCGTGAGAAGGGTAACCCAACTCCCGGAACAAAGAATTTCCCTGATCCTGTAACATTCTCTGAACTGAAAGGTGGATGGAATATCACATTCAATGGCAAATTATCGAATCCGGCTCCGATACGTCTGGAAGAACTTCAGGATTTATCAAAGTCAGCCAATGACAGTATCAAATATTTCTCCGGGAATATGCTTTATACGACTACTTTCAATTTTGACCGTCCTTTATCCAAAGGCGAAAAAGTTTATCTGGATCTTGGCGAAGTTAACAAATTGGCAAAAGTATGGATTAACGAACAATATGTGGGTGGAGCATGGACAATGCCGTATAGTGTGGATATATCTTCTGCGTTGAAACAGGGAAAGAATACACTTCGTATTGATGTGGTCAATACTTGGGTCAACCGTATGATAGGTGATAAGAACTTGCCGAAAGAACAACGGGAAACATGGGCTGGAATAAACGATTATCAACCTGATTCTCCTTTACAGAAAACGGGACTGATCGGGCCAGTGAAACTTGAAATAATAAAGTTCTAGTTGTTTAGATGTTACTTAGTTAATTAAAAAGGAAAGAAACTCGTTTTTACTGTTTCTTTCCTTTTTATATTTTAATAAATTTCTTTTGCCACCTTATAAACACTGTCCGTAGCCATCATAGTGTAAAAATGTAAGCTCGGAACGCCATGAGCGATTAAGTCTTTACATTGTTGGACACACCATTCCACACCGACTGCTTTTACCTCGTCATCATTTTTACATTTGCGAAGTTCGGTTGCAAACGGTTCGGGTATGTCGGAGCGGAATATCTTTGGTAATACCGTCAATTGGTTTTTGAATACGACCGGCTTAATACCCGGAATGATCGGTACGGTGATACCTTCCGCACGGCAACGGTCTACAAATGAATAATATTTTTCGTTATCGAAGAACATTTGGGTAACCAGGTAATCAGCTCCGTTTTTTACTTTCTCTTTCAGGTAGAAGATATCGGAATCCATATTCGGAGCCTCTTCGTGCTTTTCCGGATAACAAGCCATTCCGTAAGAGAACGGCGTTTCATTGGCTTCAAAAGTTGATCCGTCCACTGCTATTCCTTTATTGAAATTGTTAACCTGCTCCTGTAAGTCTGTGGCATGTTCGTGATACATTTCTGTATTTTGTCCGGCTTCCAATGTCTTTACATCTCCACGAAGTAAAAGCAGGTCGTAAACACCCAGAAAGTTAAGGTCGATCAGCGCATATTCCGTTTCATCTTTTGTAAACCCCTTACATATAATATGCGGTACAGCCGGAATGCCATACTTATTCTGGATAGCGGAAGCAATGGCAACCGATCCCGGACGTTTCCGGATATTTACCTTCTGGAAACTACCATCGGGAAGTGTCTTATAGATGTATTCGCTGTGATGGGAGGTTATATTAATGTATTTAGGATCGAACTCTTTCAGTTTATCAATCACATTGTACACTTTCTGTATGCTGTTCCCTTTCAAGGGCGGAAGTATTTCAAATGAGAAAGCAGTCGTTTTACTGCCGTTTATCAAATCGATGACTTTCATATTTTAATTATTTTTGCTGCAAAAGTAACAATTATCATCCGAAATAGCTTACTTTTGCGTTCATAATCTAATTACGACAAGATATGGAAAATATTAATTGGTCTGATCTGGCATTCGGTTATATGAAGACAGACTACAATGTACGGTGTTACTATCGTGATGGTAAATGGGGTGAGTTGGAAGTAAGCTCTTCTGAGATCATCAATATTCATATGGCAGCAACTTGTCTGCATTACGGACAGGAATCGTTTGAAGGTCTGAAGGCTTTCAGAGGAAAAGACGGAAAGATCCGCGTGTTCCGTATGGATGAAAACGGCAAGCGTATGCAGGCTTCCAGCCGTGGTATCAAGATGGCCGAACTTCCTCTCGAAAGATTTGAAGAAGCTGTTCGCAAGGTCGTAAAACTGAATGAACGTTTTGTTCCGCCTTACGAAAGCGGTGCAGCTCTTTATATCCGTCCGTTGATGATCGGTCTGGGTGCACAAGTAGGCGTTAAGCCGGCTCCCGAATATATGTTCATGATCTTTGTAACTCCGGTAGGCCCTTATTTCAAAGGAGGCTTCCAGCCGTCAAAGGTTTGTATCATGCGCGAATATGACCGTGCAGCACCTCAGGGAACCGGTACGATCAAAGTGGGTGGTAACTATGCAGCCAGTCTCGTTGCCGGTGAAAAAGCAAAAGAACAGGGATATGCAGCTGTTTTGTATTTAGATCCGAAAGAAAAGAAATATCTGGACGAATGTGGCCCGGCTAACTTCTTCGGTATTCGTGGAAACAGTTACATCACTCCGCAATCCCATTCAATCCTGCCTTCTATTACAAACAAGAGCTTGCAGCAGTTGGCTGAAGATATGGGGCTGACGGTTGAGCGTCGTCCTGTTCCGGTGGAAGAGATAGCTACTTTTGATGAAGCGGCAGAATGCGGTACAGCGGCAGTAATCGCTCCGATCTCACAGATCGATGATTTGGATATCAATAAATCGTATGTGATAGCCAAAGACGGTAAACCCGGATCTGTTTGCGAGAAATTGTATAACAAATTGCGTGGTATCCAATACGGTGACGAACCTGATACATACGGTTGGGTCAGCATTATTGATTAATCAGATATAAGGAACGTTGACAGTTAACGGTTACAAACTAAATAAAACCGTTAACTGCCAACTCCAATTTCTCAAACGTCAATACGCTTTGCCAACTTTGGATTGTCAACTGAAAATAAAATTGCTATGTCGGTATTGCAAAGTTGAGGATAATTTCTATCTTTGTGGCCTATATAGTAAGACAGTGAGGTGGAAGCATTCTTTAAAACACATAAATACCTTGTAGAACATTTGCATGCGCCGGTGCGCAGAGGGCTGATGGATGAGATTAACTGGGGCGACCGGTTGATCGGAATCAAAGGTTCCCGCGGAGTGGGTAAAACCACTTTTTTACTGGATTATGCCCGCGAATACTTTGGTGCTGATAATAAAGAGTGCCTGTATATAAATCTGAATCATTTTTATTTTACGGAACGTACGTTAGTCGATTTTGCTGCTGAATTCAGAGCAAAAGGAGGGAAGGTTCTGTTGATTGACCAGGTGTTCAAATATTCCGGATGGTCAAAGGAATTACGCTATTGTTATGATAATTTTGAAGATCTGAAGATCATCTTTTCCGGTTCGTCCGTTATGCGGTTGAAAGAGGAAAATCCCGATCTGTCGGGTAAAGTCGTTTCATACAATCTGCGTGGTTTTTCATTCCGTGAGTTTCTGAATCTGATGTCCGGAAATAGTTTTCCTGCCTATACGTTTGATGAAGTGATTGAGAACCACCAGGAGATTGCGAAAGGTATTTGTTCGGTTGCAAAACCAATGGCTTATTTTCAGGATTACCTGCATCATGGTTTTTATCCTTTCTTTCTGGAGAAACGGAATTTTTCCGAGAACCTGTTGAAGACAATGAATATGATGCTGGAAGTGGATGTCCTTTACATTAAGCAAATCGAACAGAGCTATCTTCCGAAACTCCGTAAATTACTGTATCTGCTGGCTATCAGCGCACCTTGTACGCCTAATGTCAGCCAGTTGAGTAAAGATATTGAAACATCACGGGCGACAGTGATGAATTACATTAAATATCTGACCGATGCCCGTTTGATGAATATGCTGTATCCGGTAGGCGAATCGTTTCCGAAAAAACCATCTACCGTATATATGTATAATTCGAATCTGATGTACCCCATTCGCCCTATGGAGGTAAATGTGCAAGCGGTGCGCGAATCTTTTTTCTATAACCAGCTTTTGAAAGACAATAAACTGAACGAAGGAATAAAGAACGCACACTTTCTGGTTAATGAAAAGTATAATTTCAGGATAGAGGAAAGTATGAAAGTGAAAAACAATCCCGATTTATACTACGCTGTAGACAAGGTTGAAGTAGGTGATGGCAACATGATCCCGCTTTGGCTTTTTGGCTTTTTATACTAAGAAATTATTTTTAAATACTAATAGTAAGAGTCTATGACAAAACAGAAGAAATTTTTGACCTGTGATGGTAATCAGGCTGCTGCTCATATTTCATATATGTTCAGCGAAGTAGCCGCTATTTACCCCATCACTCCGTCGTCTACTATGGCAGAATATGTAGACGAATGGGCTGCCGCCGGACGTAAAAACATTTTCGGTGAAACAGTTTTGGTACAGGAAATGCAATCAGAAGGTGGTGCTGCAGGTGCAGTTCACGGATCTTTGCAGGCCGGTGCCCTGACTTCAACTTACACAGCTTCTCAGGGATTGTTGCTGATGATCCCTAACATGTACAAGATTGCCGGTGAGTTGCTTCCTTGCGTATTCCATGTATCTGCCCGTACACTGGCATCTCATGCTTTGTGTATCTTCGGTGATCATCAGGATGTTATGTCTGCCCGTCAGACAGGTTTCGCAATGTTGGCAGAAGGTTCTGTTCAGGAAGTTATGGACTTGTCCGGTGTGGCTCACCTGGCTACTATCAAGTCTCGCGTTCCTTTCGTGAACTTCTTCGACGGTTTCCGTACATCACACGAAATCCAGAAGATCGAAGCATTGGAAAATGACGATCTGGCTCCGCTGATCGACCAGAAAGCGCTGGCTGAATTCCGTGCACGTGCATTGAATCCGGAAAAACCGGAAGCTCGTGGTATGGCTGAAAACCCGGATCACTTCTTCCAGCACAGAGAATCTTCTAACAAATACTATGATGCAGTGCCTGCTATCGTAGAAGAATATATGAACGAAATCTCCAAGATCACAGGCCGTAAGTATGGTTTGTTCGATTATTACGGAGCAGAAGATGCAGAACGCGTAATTATTGCAATGGGTTCTGTAACGGAAGCAGCCCGTGAAGCAATCGACCACCTGACAGCTCAGGGTGAAAAGGTTGGTTTGGTTTCTGTTCACTTGTATCGTCCGTTCTCTGCAAAGCACTTCCTGGCTGCTGTTCCTAAGACTGCAAAACGTATTGCAGTTCTTGACAGAACAAAAGAACCGGGTGCAACAGGCGAACCGTTGTATCTGGATGTTAAAGACTGCTACTACGGAACGGAAAATGCTCCGGTTATCGTAGGTGGCCGTTATGGTTTGGGTTCTAAGGATACTACTCCTGCTCAGATCCTTTCAGTTTACGAAAACCTGGCATTACCGATGCCGAAGAACCAGTTCACACTGGGTATCGTAGACGATGTTACATTCACTTCTTTGCCTCAGAAAGAAGAAATCGCTTTGGGTGGCGAAGGTATGTTCGAAGCTAAGTTCTACGGATTAGGTGCTGACGGTACGGTTGGTGCTAACAAGAACTCTGTAAAGATCATCGGTGACAACACAAACAAATATTGCCAGGCATATTTCTCTTACGACTCTAAGAAGTCTGGTGGTTTCACTTGTTCTCACCTGCGTTTCGGTGATCATCCGATCCGTTCTACTTATTTGGTAAATACTCCGAATTTCGTTGCTTGCCACGTTCAGGCTTACCTGCGTATGTACGACGTAACCCGCGGTTTGCGTGAAAACGGTACATTCCTGCTGAACACTGTATGGAACGGTGAAGAACTGGCTAAACACCTGCCGAACAAAGTAAAACGTTATTTCGCTCAGAAAAACATTACTGTTTACTATATCAATGCAACACAGATCGCATTGGAAATTGGTTTGGGTAACCGTACCAATACAATCCTTCAGTCTGCATTCTTCCGTATCACAGGTGTAATTCCTGTAGACCTGGCTATTGAACAGATGAAGAAATTCATCGTAAAGTCTTACGGTAAGAAAGGTGAAGATGTAGTTAATAAGAACTATGCAGCCGTTGATCGCGGTGGTGAATATACTCAACTGACAATTGATCCGAGTTGGGCTAATCTGCCGGACGATGAAGTTGTAGCAAACAACGATCCTGCTTTCATCAATGAAGTAGTTCGTCCTATTAATGCTCAGGATGGCGACTTGTTGAAGGTTTCTGCATTCGAAGGCATTGAAGACGGTACATGGCATCAGGGAACTGCCAAATACGAAAAACGTGGTGTAGCTGCCTTCGTTCCTGTTTGGGAAGCAGACAACTGTATCCAGTGTAACAAGTGTGCTTATGTTTGTCCTCACGCTTCTATCCGTCCGTTTGTATTGGATACGACAGAACAGGCTGGTGCTCCTTTCAGTGACTCATTGAAAGCTACAGGAAAGCAGTTTGACGGAATGCAGTTCCGTATTCAGGTAGACGTTCTCGACTGTCTGGGTTGTGGTAACTGTGCCGATGTTTGTCCGGGTAATCCGAAGAAGGGTGGTAAAGCGCTGAAGATGGCTGCTCTGGAAACTCAGTTGGCTGAAGCTCCTAAGTGGGACTATTGCGTTGAAAAGGTTTCAAGCAAACAACACTTGGTAGACGTTAAAGCTAACGTGAAGAATTCTCAGTTCGCAACTCCGTTGTTTGAGTTCTCAGGTGCTTGCTCCGGTTGTGGCGAAACTCCGTATGTGAAGTTGGTAACTCAGTTGTTCGGTGACCGTGAAATGGTTGCTAACGCAACAGGTTGTTCTTCTATCTATTCCGGTTCAGTTCCTTCAACTCCGTATACTACAAACGATAAGGGACAGGGTCCTGCTTGGGCTAACTCATTGTTTGAAGACTTCTGCGAATTCGGTTTGGGTATGGAATTGGCTAACGAAAAGATGCGTGCCCGCCTGACAAATGCGATGAACGCAATTATCGCAGCCGACAACGCGCCTGCTGAAGCTAAGGAAGTACTTAAAGCTTGGGTTGAAAACCAGAACGATGCCGACAAGACAAAAGAATTGGCACCTCAGGTATTGGCTATTGCTGAAGAAGGTATCACTCACGGCTGTCCGCTCAGCGCACAGATCAAGGAACTTTCTCACTTCCTGGTGAAACGTTCACAGTGGATCATTGGTGGTGACGGTGCTTCTTACGATATCGGTTACGGTGGTTTGGATCATGTGATCGCTTCCGGTAAGAATGTTAACATCCTGGTTCTGGATACTGAAGTGTATTCAAATACAGGAGGTCAGTCTTCTAAGGCTACTCCGGTAGGTGCAATCGCTAAGTTTGCTGCTTCAGGTAAGAGAATCCGTAAAAAAGACCTGGGTCTGATGGCTACTACTTACGGTTACGTATATGTGGCTCAGATCGCAATGGGTGCTGACCAGGCTCAGACATTGAAGGCTATCCGTGAAGCTGAAGCTTATGACGGTCCTTCATTGATCATCGCTTACTCACCCTGTATCAACCACGGTTTGAGAAAAGGTATGGGTAAGAGCCAGCAGGAAGAAGCGGATGCAGTTGCATGCGGTTACTGGCACCTGTGGCGTTACAACCCGGCATTGGAAGAAGAAGGAAAGAATCCGTTCACTTTGGATAGCAAAGAACCGGATTGGGCTAAATTCCAGGACTTCCTGAAAGGTGAGGTTCGTTTCTCTTCTCTGGCTAAACAGTTCCCGGCTGAAGCTGACGAATTGTTCAAAGCTGCCGAAAGCAACGCTAAGTGGAGACTTAATAACTACAAGCGTCTGGCTAAACAGCAGTGGGGTGTTGAAGAAGAAGCATAATGGTTTGATATGCAATATAGGGTAGAGAAAAACTTTACCCTTATAAAATAAAAGCGGAGATTCTACTCGGATCTCCGCTTTTTCATTCTTATCTATTTCCTTTAAAACTGAAGCTGTGCGTTTAGAAATGGAAATTGTGCCTGATGCCAATATGGATAGATAGAAGTAACCTGGCTCACATCATCCAGGCGTTTTATCTGCTCCGGTGTTAAATTCCATCCGACAGCTTCCAGGTTTTGTTTTAATTGCTCTTCCGTACTTGCTCCGATAATAAGGCTGGAAACGGTCGGGCGTTGCAATAACCAGTTTAATGCACATTGTGCTATACTATGTCCCGTCTCTGCTGCCACCTCTTCTAATACATCCATTATATTATACAGACGTTCGTATGAAGTCGCTTCATCCGGGATCGGGCTTCCGCCACGTGCTACACGTCCATCCGCAGGAATAGGATTGTTACGTCTGTATTTACCTCCCAAACGGCCTGCTGATAATGGACTCCAGATGATAGAACCTACTTTCTGGTCGATACCGAGCGGCATCAATTCCCATTCATATTCCCTGTTAAGCAAAGAATAATGAACCTGGTGCGCCACATAACGACTCCAGCCATACCGTTCGGAAACAGATAATGCTTTCATCAGATGCCAGCCGGAGAAATTGGAACAGGCGATATATCGTACCTTACCCGCTGTGATTAAGTCGTCCAAAGCACGGAGTGTTTCTTCTACAGGCGTGTTTGCATCAAATCCATGCATGTGATATATATCGATATGATCGGTATTCAGTCTTTTCAGACTAGCCTCGCAAGCATTGATCAAGTGGAAGCGGGAAGAGCCCATTGCATTGCGGCTTTCCGGATTCAGATTGAATGTAGCTTTTGTCGAAATAAGTAGTTTATTCCGAAGTCCTTCCATTGCTTTTCCTAAGATTTCTTCTGATAATCCGCCGGAATAAACGTCTGCCGTATCAAATAAGTTTACACCGGCATCCAGGCACATGTTTATCATTCGTCTGGCTTCCTCCACCTGGGTATGTCCCCATCCTTCGAAACCATTTGTCCCTCCAAAAGTAGCAGTACCTAAACAGAGTACGGGAACATACAGTCCCGAACCACCTAATTGTCTATATTCCATAACTCACCTATTAAATTGTTATTAAGATAGCATCTACAAATGTATATAAAAATTGCATGTGTTTATTTATTCTTATCTTTGTATCAAATTTAGGTTATAAGAAAAGTATGATTAAGGCAGTTTTTTTCGATATCGACGGAACATTGGTCAGTTTTAAAACGCACGAAGTCCCCCAATCCACCATTGAAGCATTGGATCTCTTACGGAAGAAAGGTATTAAAGTCTTTATTGCTACAGGGCGCCATTACACCTCCATTAATAATCTGGGCGATTTAAAGTTTGACGGGTATGTGACTTTAAATGGTGGTTATTGTTTTGCAGGGGAAGATAAAGTGATCTATAAACACAGTATTCCTGATAGGGATATCGAGGCCCTGATCCGTTATATGGAAACTGAAGAGTCTTTCCCTTGTGCTTTCGTACAGGAAAAGGAAATCTTTATGAATTATAAAGATGAAACGGTGGAGGAGATATTCAATATGCTTAATTTTCCGGAGCCGCCTATCCGTCCTATGGATGAAATACGTGGGAAGACGGCTTATCAGCTGGTTTCCTTTTTTACAGCCGAACAGGAAAAAAAGATTATGACCATACTGTCCAATTGTGAATCTACCCGCTGGAATCCTTTATTTACAGATGTAGTACCCGCCGGAAGCAGTAAGCGGGTAGGGATTGATAAAATGCTGGAATACTTCAGAATACCATTGAATGAATGTATGGCTTTTGGTGATGGGGGCAACGATGTAGCTATGCTTCAACATGCCGGGATCGGGGTCGCTATGGGAAATGCGGAAGACGATGTGAAACAGTATGCAGATTATATCACGGATTCTGTTGATGAAGATGGAATTTTCAAAGCCTTGAAACATTTGAACATTATTTGATCTGCTTTGTTATAACTATAAAAGCAAGCTCATGATTGACGAATTACTAGTATTTAATAAAGAGTTCGTAAAGAACAAAGGATATGAGAAGTTTATAACGAATAAGTATCCGGACAAGAAAATTGCCATTGTATCCTGTATGGATACTCGTCTGACAGAGTTACTTCCTGCTGCACTAGGTATTAAGAATGGCGATGTGAAAGTTATCAAAAACGCAGGTGCAGTGATCTCGCATCCGTTTGGAAGTGTAATCCGAAGTTTGTTGGTTGCCATTTATGATCTGGGGGTAACCGAGATTATGATCATCGGACATTCGGATTGCGGTGCACAGCATATGGATAGCGAAGAGATGATTGAGGCAATGAAGAAACGAGGTATTCCGGCAGATCGTATTGATATGATACGTTACTGCGGAGTCGATTTTAAAGAGTGGTTGCATGGTTTTGATTCGTCAGAAGGTTCTGTAAGGAATACCGTAAACCAGGTTTGTAACCATCCGTTGATTCCGTCCGATGTTAGTGTCCGGGGCTTCGTAATCAACTCGGTTACAGGTGAATTGACAGCTGTTTAGTAGGCTGTTTATCTTATAAAAAAACTATTTCTATAGATTAAATAAATATAAACATAGAAATATTTTATATGTTTTATAGCATAGTTTTAAAGAAAGTGCTTATCTTTGCACTGTAAACAAAAAGAAAAGACAAGAGTTTAGGTTAAATTATTAATGAGTCTTCCAAGCGTGGGAGACATAAAAATGTAAAGATTATGATGACAAGTAGAAATGAAGAAAATCTTCGTACTTTAGCGATGTTGCGTTATCAGGCTGATCGTTACCAGTCAATGAGAAATGGTACAATGAGTCAGCGAGTAAATGCTGAAATCCGCCGCCTGTTGGAAGAAATGGGCGCTAACGCAAAAAATTAAGTAAAAAGAAAGTATATTATTTTGATGTATTCTCTTCACCAGGGTCTTTTATAAAGACTGGTGAGAGATAATGGATGGGCATTCGACGCTGATAGAACAGCGAAGATTAGCCTTTTTTTATTTTCTATCCCTTACAAATCTTAGATTAATCTTTTATCTTTGTGACCGGAAGCTGAAACTAATTATTCCAATAATTTGTAAAACACAATCATACGATGAAGAGAACAGGATTATTTGTAGCATCCCTTATGCTATCTACTACCCTTTGGGCACAGTCGCCGGTCGAGAAAGGATTAGGCGTGATCAATAAAGAAAATGCAGAAGCTTATATCGGCTTTTTAGCCAGTGATGAACTGGAAGGACGTGAGGCTGGATTTCAGGGTGGCCGTATTGCTGCGGAGTATATTGTATCCAATTTGAAAACAATGGGTATCGCTCCTTTGAATGAATCTTATTATCAGCCTTTTGAGGCTTATAATAAAGAAAGGCAGAAGAGAGGTCGTTTCCAGGTTCATCCGGATTCGATTGCTCAATTGAAGCAAGGTGTACATCAGAAACTGTCGATGCGTAATATCCTGGGTAAGATAGAAGGTAAAAATCCGAATGAATTTGTTATTATCGGTGCCCATTATGATCATCTAGGATTCGATCCTATGCTGGAAGGCGATCAGATCTATAACGGAGCAGACGATAATGCATCGGGTGTATCTGCCGTACTTCAGGTAGCAAAAGCCTTTCTGGCTTCCGATGAGCAACCGGAGCGTACTGTAATCTTTGCATTCTGGGATGGAGAAGAGAAAGGATTATTAGGATCTGAATATTTTGTACAAAACTGTTCTTTCCTGAAAGATATAAAAGGATATTTGAATTATGATATGATCGGTCGTAACTCGAATGAAGCAGTTCCTGAACAGGTTGACTATTTCTATACGGAAGCCAATAAGGCTTTCGGTGACTGGCTGAAGAATGACATCAAGAAATACAATCTGAATCTGAAACCGATCTATCATGCCTGGGATAAACCGGTAGGAGGGAGTGATAACGGAACATTTGCGAAACGCGATATACCAATTATCTGGTATCACACCAATGGCCATCCGGATTACCATATGCCGAGCGACCACGTAGAAAAGATCAATTGGAATAAGATTGTCGATATAACAAAAGCCTCTTTCCTGAATATGTGGAATCTGGCGAATGAGAAGAAGTATTAATTGATTATTTAACAAAGAGGTTATTCCTTATAAGCGAAATAACCTCTTTGTTTTTATTTTTAATCACAAATACTTGTAATGGGGGATTAGAATTTATGTAATGATCGCTTTCTGGTTTAAAAGTTTTGGCAAATAATTATAAGTTTAGCAACTTGCCATGGATCATCAAAATTAATGGACTGGTTTTTCGCTAGTTGACGGATAGCTTTCCGGTGAGTGTCGGGATAGAGTTTCAAGAATGATTTAAGGTTGCTGAAAGATACTTGCTGTCCATTCAAGATGATCCAGTATGTATTTTGAATCTCTCTTTTATACACACTATTATCTGGATTGCTTAACCCTTTATTTAGCATCCATTCCATGTCTACTGAAGCTTGGCCTCCAGCTTGAGATACTACTCCCATCGCACTTCGCTTACCTTTATAATAAAACCTCACTTTCCAATCAACCAGTAAAGTCTCCTCTCCAACCGAAATACACTCTAGAAAACGACACCCTGTCTTATACTGAATAGGGTTTACACCCAGTGTAACCATAAAGTGTAAAAAAATGCAAAATCGTAAGAAATGTCATTATGAAGAAAGTTTCAAATTAGAGGTTCTAACAGACTACTATGCCAGTGGCAGCAGTGTTCGTTCAATAACACTGAAGTATGGTCTAAGCTGTACCCGTGTGCTTTTATCCTGGCTGCAACGCTATCCTATTGATGGCAAAGAGTTATCTTTGTCAGAAGAAGTAATAAGCAAGCATATGGAAAAGATTGAAGACCGATCAAATCCTCGGTCCGAAAAGGCGTTAAATCAACGTATAGCAGAGCTTGAAAAGGCTCTGTGGTATGCCAATCTCCGGGCTCGCGGCTTGGAGCTCCTCATTGATGTAGCAGAGAAAAATGAGGGCATAAGCATCAGAAAAAAGCCTGGTGCCAAACAGTAACTCTCCTGCGTGAAGAGTATCAGCAAGAAAGTGTTGAAACTCTTTGCGGATTGTTTGGTAATAGTAGGCAAGCCTACTATCAGTACAAGAAAGAACATGCTGGCCAAGAGATCGTGGAGAACATGATTTGTTCGGCTGTAAAGGAATATCGAATGGAAGATCCCGGCATAGGTGCTTTTAAACTGTATCTAATCCTTTGTGATCTCTATGGGCGTGATCAAATGATGGGACGTGATTCTTTTTACAAGCTTCTACGGCGTAAAAAGCTGATGCTCAAGCCTTCCCAAGGACGTCGGACAACAAACTCCAATCATCGGTATCGCAAGCATAAGAACCTGATAAAAGGCTTCACACCGGATGCGCGTAATCAATTGTGGGTAAGCGACATAACCTACATACCATTAAAAGATACGGTTTGCTATCTGCATCTGATAACTGATGCTTATTCTCATAAAATAATTGGTTGGTGCATGGCTCCCGGACTTCATGCCGTTTATACGTTAAGTGCTTTAAATCAGGCTATAAAACAGGTTGGTAGTGAACCTCTGTCAGGACTGATTCATCATTCGGACAGAGGCGTCCAGTATTGCTGTGACTTATATGTGCAGACATTGACTGACCATCATATAGCTATCAGTATGACAGAGGATTACAAGCCAACAGACAATGCTGTAGCCGAGCGGGTTAATGGAATAATCAAACAGGAGTGGCTTTACAAGATGGGGGTGTTTGAGAAGCTGGAAGAGATAGAAAAGAAAATGTGTCAAATCATTGATTTCTATAATACCAAGCGTCCTCATATGAGTAACAATATGCTTACTCCCGAGAAAGCCCACCAGGGTACAGGGGTATTGAAAAAGTACTGGAAAAACAAAGTTTATACACCCAAAGAGGCTATGAACCAGGATTATGTATAACTTTGCAAGACCCGGAAAGAATAGGCGATGGTTTATGCCATTGTTATTCCTAAACAAGAGGAAGGGCATCGAGCCCTCCCACTTGTTCCCCCGGAAAGAAAGAGGCTCCGGATTGTCCATTGTTGACCGTGTAAACTTTTTTAGTAAGACACGGTTAGCTACTGTAAAGAGTATCAGTATGAATAAACTTATTTTGACAAGTTTTTTAGTATTGAAGTAATTAATTTGTAAACCTATTTCAGGTAAAGTCACCCTTCATGAGCCGGAACAAATTTCCGATCTTGAATATAAAGAGTATCAACATTCGATGTGTTATACATCATTTGGTATTTATTGGCTGCCTTAAAATATAGCTCCTGTGTTTGGCAGTTGTAATTAAATTGAGTTACTATACAACGTTCATCAGTTAGCAAAATTTTCCCATTAGTAAACCGGTCAAACAAGAAAATATTCGTTGGAGTTTTTTTCGTCTCCTGCGCTCCCAAGACGAGAGGAAGACAGGACAAAAGAAAATTCACCGTCAAAAAGAAATACAAGACTTTCATCCTATAATGATTAGTCAAAACTTTTTACAGTGAAAGTAAACTGCAACGTTGAGCATAACGGAATATATGGATTGGGATAATTTCGATCTCCATATCCTAACTGATAAGGGATTATAGCTTCCACTCTTTCCCCTTTACGAATTTCCGGCAAAAGAGTAGCCAGGCCTTTAATCAGATTAGGGCTATCCAGATCTAAAGTCTGATCTATCGGATTACCATCTTTGTTACCTACAATAACCGTTTGGGAAACAGGGAGTATTCCCAACATGGAAACTTTTACATCAGAATCTATCTTAGGGAAAGAATCTATTTGGCTCGTTTCCAGTATACGATACAAAAGCGTATCATCATCCACAACCAATCGTTGATACAGTAATTGACCATCATCCTCTACATCTTCCTTTTTTTCCTGAAAATATTTCTGATTATCGGCAATCCATATTTTCTCCTCTTCCGTATGAGCCGGTATCGTCTTTTCATCGTCATCACTACAAGCCGGTAAGCCGACCATCATCACCATTATCCAACACAGGATCACATTAATTGATTTCATTATTACTTATTTTGTTAAGTTATACACTAGATTTATATAGTGAATAAAGGCTGTCGAAAAAGTTTCTCGACAGCCTTTGCGGTTATGTAGCATTAAGCTAATGTTTATTACAATGCATTACCATTATGGTTCTCAGCAGCAGTGGTACGGGTTGTCCACCATACCGGAGTATCATATGTATTCTTATGAGCTACTTTTGCAAAGTTTTCGCCATTGTTAGTCAACTCGCTGGACGGATAGAACATACGTTCTTGGAATACAACGTTAGGAGTAGCAACAAATGGCAGTTCACCATCAAAGTCTTTTACCAATCGACGAGCTTCATTGTAAATCTCATACGGATTCATGATGTTCATATGGCAGAACTTCTGGTCGAAAATGAATTTCAGTTTATCCTTTGTTGAAGCTAGACCTGCAAACTTGTTAGCTGCCAGTTCTTCATAATCAGCCAAATGATCTTCATCCAACTCCGGAGCTTTAGCCTTTGCCTGAACGTACAGAATACTCGGCAGAGAAGATTCGTTATAGCTCATTGTTTTATTAACATTGTAATAAAAACGAGTAGAAGCATCGATTGCTTTCTTGATACATTGTTTAACATCAATACTACCGAATTCACCCGGCCAACGTACAGCTGCTTCTACCAATAACAGGTTTGTTTCTGTTGATCCCATTACCGGAAACTTCATATCAAAATTGAAATAAGTACGACGATTGTACATTGCTGGAATACGTTCTGGATTCCATGTATTAGTAACCACATCATTAAAATTATACATGTCAGTCAATTCTTGTGTTGTATAATATTTAGGAAGTTCCGCTTCTGCTTCTTCTATAGTTAACGGCAAGCCTATATAACGTCCGTGGATATCTGGCTGGAACATAGCATACAGACGTGGATCAAAATCGTGACGAGTAATACCGTTTTCATCACCTGGTTGATATTCATAATTCATGATATCATTAATGATTGTAGCCGGTGCACCAGATTCGTATCCGCGTTCATCAACACCACGGAAGAAAGTCAATTCGAATGCATGCGTTTTATCCTGTTCTTCAAAACCTAGATCATGCGAATATTCGGTCAACATACGGTTTTCTGCAACCAACTCCTTGATCGTTGAAACGGCTACATCTGGTTTTGCATGACATAGACGCATTGCCATACGTAAACGCAAAGAATTAGCCATACGAATCCATTTGTCCAAATCACCGTTACACAGAAGATCTACAGATGAGAATTTCGACTTTTCTGCTTCTGTATGGAATTGATATGCACTTAAATCTTTTGCTGCACTTTTCAGAGTTTCCATGATACTCGTGTAAATCTCTTCCTGTGTATCATATTTAGGATAGAACAATTCCTGAAAAGCACCACCAGCTTCCGAATAAGGCATATCGTCGTACAAGTCTGTTGCACGCTGGAACGCATAAGAACGGATAATATCGCTACAAAGCATATACACCTTGTTTTGCTCCTGTTCCTCTTCCGTCATGTCAGCATACAACAATTTCATACCACTGAGCTCCTTGCTGTAATTTGTACAAGTCTGCGTGAATATAAATTCATTAAACGGAGTACCTGACCATCCATCCCACGGACGGACAATCGTATTGTTTTGGGTTCTGTCCAAATATAACGGGCTGACACCTAATCCCAGCATCTTGCCAAAACCTCTCATATAGTGGAAAGTAGCACCATAGTCATACCGGAATAGATGTCCTTTTGTCTGGGCAGAAGCAAATAGCAAGCTGAAGTCGGCTTCTGTCAACTTATCCGGATTATAAAATTTCTCATCCAGCGTGTCACACGACACCATTGCTCCGGTTACGGCAACACCTAAAGCCAAGCTGGTTATGTATTTTTTAATTGTATTCATATTCTGTTATCTGATTTAGAATGAAACATTAAGACCCAAACCAAAGCTGCGAACACCCGGGATGCTGGTAGCCTCTGTAAAGGAGTTAGTACCTTGTGTAGATTCCGGTGTTACATTCGGAATTGCCTTATAGATATAGCACAAGTTGTTTGCAAAAGCATTGATACGTGCACTTTGGATCTTGAACCTTGACAGGAAGCTTTTCGGCAAATTGTAGTTAAACGACAAAGAGCGCAAAGCTATATAATCACTTTTATAAATTTGATCTTCACTCAAATCCATACCACCCTGCCAATATAACTGACTATAGTATTGTTCAGCAGTGATCAGTTTTTCATTTGTCTTTCCATCACTAGTAACACCTGGAGTGATCACACCATCATGTAAGATGAACGGATAGAATGAATCTGCAGGAACGGCTGCCGAATGGCTATCTAACTTGATTCTCTCACCAGCTGTATTTACATAATATGGTAGACCGCCACGAGCTTCATCGCGATACTTCAATGATTCAACACCGGAACCGTTACCCAACAAATACATATTTGTCTGCGAAATCATGGTTGCACCGAACTGGAAGTCGAATACAGCGCTCAATGAAAAGTCTTTATATGAAAGGCTGGTTGTGAGACCACCGACAACATCCGGGGTAATCTTACCTACTTTGATCATCTGTGTTTTATCAAAGTCCCAAACACCGGTTCCCTGATTAACAATACGGTTACCATTGTCGTCACGCTGATACGGATAAATATAGATTTCACCGTATTCACCGTTAGGAATGCTTCGAACAGAGGCACCTGTAGCACCCCACATATCCAACTGGTTAATACCTTTACCCAACTTCTTTACTTTTGTTGAATAATTAGCCAAATTGAATCCCACTTCCCAAGTCCAGTCTCTAGTCATGATCGGCTTTGTATTCAGAGAAAATTCAATACCGCTCTGGGCGATATCACCCGCATTCATACGAACCTCTGTCAAACCGGAAGAAGAAGGCACTGTCAACTTCGTAATCTGGTCATAAGTATTATTATGGAAGAAAGAGAAATCTACACCGATACGATTGCCTGGTAAAAATGCACCCTCCAAACCGATTTCATATTCACGCTTACGTTCAGGTTTCAAGTTAGGAACCGGGAATCCTCCATTAGCAGAAGCAAAGTCTGCCGGTGGCAAATGATCCGGTAAAGACATGGTCGGTTGTCCGCCATAAGCTCCTAATGAAAAGTCTACGTTCCCATAATAACGGGGACCTGGACGACCTACGTCGGCCCAAGAAGCACGTACTTTACCGAAATTTAAACTCGGGATCTCAAATGCTTCTGTAAAAATCCATGACAAGCTGGCACCCGGATAGAAATAATGGTTATTTTCTGGAGGAAGGATAGAGGACCAGTCGTTACGAGCCTGGATTTCCAAATAAACCTGATTGGCATAGGCCAATTGAGCAGAAGCAAATACGCTCAACAGCAGGTCATTGCCACGAGAGCGACTGGAACGTGGTCCGAAATCTTCTCGGGTATTACTCAAAGAGAACCAGTTTTCAAGAGCGAATGTTTCCGCTACGTATTGTTCCTGATAATCTTCTTTATTATACTTTACAGCACCACCGACCATCGCTGACAAATCCCAGACTTCATTGAATGTCTGATTATAGTTGAAAGAAGACTGGCCGTACATAATCATGTTACGTTTGCTTGCAACCTGATACCAGCCTTGCTTATTCTCGTAAGACAAAGGTTTGCTGACATGCTGTTTAATCTCCTGATCTGCTACAGTCCAGTCAATACCACCCAGTGTATTCCAGGAGAACTTATCATTGAATTTGACATCAACGTTCAACGATTGAATCAAGTGATTACGGTCATAGTCATTTGAATTGCGCAACTGTGACCAATAATAACCAGCAATATAATTTGTGTAAGGAGCCATCTGTGTAACAGATTGGTTCATACTGAAATAATTGTAACCTTCATCTGTCAGATACGTGTCTTTGATCAAGTTGACATCCTGTTCGCGTGGAAAACCATACGTTGCAAAACTTTGCATGGCATACGGAGCATTATGATCTTTCGTATTTGAGAAGTTGGTGTTCATCTTCACCTTAATCCAGTCGTTTGCTTTCAGATCCGCAGCAAAACTGAATGAATGGGCTTTGTTGTCGGCACCATAAGAGATTGCATTGTAATCACGGTAGTTATACGATAAACGGAATGAACCTAAATCACCGCCATTACTCAATGCAAAATTCACATTAGTCTGACCACCTGTGCGGTACAAATCCCTTTGATTATTTTTCTGTGCAGAATAAGAACGATACTGTCCATCCCACCATAACAACTGGCGACCATCCAAGCGCGGACCGAAATTATATTGGGAACCTCTCCACAATGACTCAACTGGCTGTCCTGTATTCGGGTCAGTCATAGTATAGAAACCGTCTTTAGAGATTTCTTTCAAAGCAGCAGTACCAGCACTCGAACCAGTACCGAATTCATTCTGCAACTCAGGTAAGTATGCAGCTACATTCCAGGAATGGTTGATCCCGAAATCAATGCCTAAGCCTTTTTTACCACCGGTTTTAGTTGTAATCAACATAACACCGTTAGCACCTTCCGAACCGTATAGTACGGCAGCTTTAGCACCTTTTAGAATTTCGATGGAAGCAATATCTTCCGGATTGATGTCATTTAGACCTGTACCATGGTCACCACCGGTACGGCTATTACCAGACTGTCCGGTATTTTCATCATGAATAGGAATTCCATCCACAACAATCAACGGACGGGTAGAAGAGTCTTCGGTCAAAGAAATAGCATTACGAACCTTAATGTTCATACCACCGGAAGGACCTGAAGCAGTAGATTGCAACTGTAAACCAGATGTTTTACCATACAGAGCCTGCATAGCATTCATCGGCGTACCGGCTTCTGTTAGCTCTTCGCCTTTTACACTACTTACAGAATAACCTAACGCTTTCTTTTCGCGTTTAATACCCAAAGCTGTTACAACGACCTCATCCAATTTTTGAGCGTCTTCAGCCATTTTTACTTTTAAATTCGGTTGACCTGTATATTTGATTTCTTGGGTGGAATACCCGATAAAAGAAATTTGAATAACGTCACCGCTTTTTACTCCTTCCAATGTGAAATTACCGTCCATGTCGGTAATCGATCCATTAGTTGTTCCTTTCACTACAACAGATGCTCCGGCTACAGGACCGAATTCATCTTCTACTGTTCCCGTCACTTTCCCGTTTTGCTGGGAAATGCTAGTACTTGGCATTGCAATAGCCGTATCCGCAAACACATACCCAGGGAATCCCAAAGTACCGGCTAATAGCAATAAGCCTACAGGCTTAAAGTTTTTCAACATAATTGATGGTTTTTATTGAACATAAAATAGACATTGCTTTGGCGAAACAATGGTCTTTCCTAATTCTCTTTGGATATAATTTTCAGCAATTATTTAGTACTAGGCATTTTTTTAGTTGGCGTTTAGCCATAGTTCTAAAAGAACTAAGGCGATTTTAAGGATAAGCAATACTGAATATCAAGGTGTTATGTTTTATCGGATACATATATTAACAGTATTAAAAACAGTCATACATGTACTTTTTTACGATTTTTGAAGCTATTTTGTTAGTAAATATTTATTAACTGATTGGGAGAGATTTGTAGCTGGAGCGATTTTGCCTTAATTATGTAAATTTTAGTAAAAGCCGAGTCATCAGTCGTGATTGGTTGTTTAATTGATTGATGGATAGGGATGTACAAGGTGACGCCGTAATGTTAAAATAGCGTCACCCTTTGTTTTACGGAAGTTCGATTACGTGGTAGTAATTTCCGGTTTTAGTATGTTTCTTTACTACATTATTTTTGAGTAATATTCTACCGAACATAGCCATGTTGCGAATACCGGATTTTATTTTACTCCGTTGCTCGATGCGTCTCAATATTTCAGCAGCAGGAAGTAGTTCACCTTCCTCTCCGGGTTCCGGTAAACGGAAATATTGAAAAAAGAGTTGTTCTTCCACCGGCGTTTGCTGGAATTGATGATTATTCCGGGCATTGTATAGCACAATTCGTCCTGCAAAGCAATAATATGTTTTGCTTTGCTACTGTCTTTTATTAATTCAGCCAGACTTTCCAGGCTGATCGCTCTGGGTGTTTTTAAATTTGCACTGAATAATGTTGCTTTCATATCACTTTTCTTTTTAATTATTTTGCTCAAAGATAGCTACCGAAATACTGGTTTGGTACACTTGGAAGTCGATCTTTATCAGGATGATAATGGTTAATTCTTCTATTAAAAAGATAAGCGGGAGCTATTGTATTTCTACCGGATTTTTGTACCTTTGGTCCTATATTCTAAATATTTCTATCATGGTAAAATATATAGTTGACCAAGGTCAAATTAAAGTTTTACCAAGGTAGAATATATAGTTGACATTGGTCAACTATTTAATGAGTCCTTTCTTTTGCATTAAAAGCATATAGGGAGAACAATAAAAGCACACTAGTATGACAGCAGTTTACAAAATGGAGAAGAATCCGCCGAAAAAGGGTTCGGGTAAAAAAATAGTATTGCATCCCCGTATTATTCCCTGGGGTACGCTGAACACCGAAGCGTTGATAGAAGAGGGCTCCAAACGCTCCACTTACAGCAGAGGCGATCTGAAGGGTGCTGTCCGTCTGATTGCGGATATGCTGACGGAAAAACTGGAGGATGGTTATAATGTTTATTTGGACGGGATCGGTTATTTCAGTGTCTCACTACGTTCGCGTCCGGTGGAAGACAAAAAAGAGTTGCGTAGTGAGTCGGTTCATTTCAAAAATGTCAACTTCCGTTGTTGTGCCAAGCTGAAGAAGGCCCTGAAAAATATTCCTCTGGAGCGTTACAAAGAGCCTAAAAAGACTGATTTTTCACAGGAAGAAAAAGAAAGGCGTCTGTTATGGTATCTAGAACGTCATGCTTATATTACCACGATGGGGTATCAGGGGCTGAATGGTTGTACGCAGTATATGGCCCGTAAGGAGTTGAAACAGTTTGTGGCGGAAGGTATTTTAATAGAAGATGGAACGAAGAGATTATGTATCTATACGAAGCGGCCGGAGCCGATAGAATTGCCGGATAATTTTGTGGTTGATTCGAATGTTGGAGATATGTAAAGTATATGGTAAACCGGGGTGGGTGACGCTGTTTCAGCCCGGTAGCGTCATCGGGTTGTGCATTGATTGTTAACGGATTGCCATGCTTTGATGATGGGGTGACGCGAGATAGAGTAGTTTTAACTCGCAATAGACATTGTTGCCATTCGCTACAGTTGGCCGCTATCTACACAAAAGCCACCTGAAACAATGTCCAGATGGCTTTTTTAAGCTATAATGATTTTTAATCAGATTACAATTAATAATTCGGTCCTTCACCATAATTAGGGGCACCGGCATCCTGCCATACTCTTTCACGATTCAGGATAGAAGGTTCAAGACTGGTTCCACCTGTAAAGTTCTGAGACTTCAAAGACGCAATCTTGATCTCATACATTTTATCTGTCTTACTAGGTATGCCTATTTCCAATCGACGGGGCACTTCGGTGTTCGGTCCCAGCAGTTGCCAGGGGATTAATGTACTGCTGACTTTAGGAATACCCGAACGGCGTACAGCAACAAACTGGTCAGATGGCTGATACATGAAATGTATATACTCCTGTATATAAACCTTCTCCAACTGTTCTTCCCTAGAGCCTGTTAATTGATAGTCCGGATTGGCCAGCATCGTTTCTATTTCACCATCTTTCAACTCGATAGAGACTTCATTAGGATCATATCCATAAGTCGTACCATAATATGGGATCTGATTTAATCCGGCCCAACGGTCGTAAGATTTTACAGAATATTCAACACCTTTAGAGAAATAGTCTTGCGCCGAGGACGGCAGGTTTGCACCCAACAACTTAAATTCAGCCAAATACAGATAAACCTCACCAGAAGTCATATAGAAACCATACCATGCATGATTTTCCTTATCCTGGATAACCGGACCGTCAGGAACAACAGGAACAGTATATGTTACGTTTCCATGGCAGTTTTCCTGTTGGAAGATGGAATAAGGGGTAAATGTTTTTTCTGCAGAAGCACCAACCAGTTTATAGCGGTTCTCATCGAAATAGTCACCATACTTAGCAGTCTGGTTAGCAGCACCTATGTCGGCAGGTATACCATAATAACGTACCCAAGGTTCACCTGCGCCTTTCCAGCTTTTAAACACTTTCTTTCCATTCTCCATTTCAGAGTTTACATTTGCTTCGATGTAAGCCGGAACATCTTTTCCTGCATCATAGAAAGCTTGTACTACTTTTGAGTTGAAGTGATTCTTGGTATAGAAGAAACGTACGCGAGGGTCTTCGTTCTTAATAAGGAAGTCTGCTACCTCTTTTTTAGGAGCTCCAAAACTCACTGTATTACCCGGATTGAAATGATAGTCTGTGATTCCTTTGTTAAAAATAAAGTCATCATCTGTTCCGCTTAATACACCAGCCGGACTTTTGGCAACCTCTTCAGCAATAGCTATCGCCTTGGCTTTATCCTGTGAAAGCAGGCGAACTGCAATTTTCAATTTCAAAGAGTTAGCCAGCTTAGCCCACTTGGCGATATCTCCGGCATATACCATATCCTGACTACCGGGGAATGTTTGTGCCACAGCAGGAGTTGTTGTCAAAATATCGATAGTATTATTCAACATATCTAACCAATTCGTATACATCTCTTGTACTGTATCGTACTTCGGTGTCAACAACATCGGATTTGTGTAGGGGGCCATACAAGCTTCCGAGAACGGCATATCTCCATAGCCATCAGTATCGAACATCCCCAGATAAACGATCAACGGATCCAGCAATGTACGTACGTATTGATATTTTGCAGCTTCCTCCGGGCCTAAGTCGTTCATTACCTTGTCCATTTCGCGAGCAATCTTCAACACGCTATAATTCTGACTTCCTTGTCCTCCTGTCTGATCCATACGGTTGTACAATTCCGTATTACCACCTGTGGGAACGAATGCCTGTATAAATTGTGCATAGTATTTACCGTTATAAAACCAGAATGTATAATCGGCCGGTTCAAAATCGTGTACTCCCTGAGCAAACAAATAGGAAAGTTCCCCTTTACTCACTGTACTTGGATTGGTGTTTATATCTGCAAAGTCGTCTATGCAACTTGTTGTAAACAATGTTGCACCGATCAATGTTGCAGTTAGTAATGATGTATATTTCATATTTCTTGTTATTAAATTAATGTGACAGCATTAGAAACTTGCATTTATATTGAACATATAACTAGCTGTGAATGCCGAGAAAGACGGACAACGGAATTCTGTAGTCTTTGTACCACGTACAGATTCCGGATTTTCATGGTTAGGCATTGTGTTCAACAAATATCCCAGGTTACGTCCGGTAAGTCCGAGGCTAAGAGATTTTGCTCCGATCTTACTTGCTATATTAGAAGGCATACGGTAGAAGATACTTACTTCACGCAATGCGATATAGTTCAGTTTTTTAACCCAGCTGTCATTTACAACACCTTTTCCCCAGCCATTTCTTTGTAATGTCCATGTTGAAGCATGAGTCGGCTCGATAAGTCCTTTTTCATATAATGATTGGTAAGTTTCTCCACTACCTCCTACTGTATAAACAGAACCATCTGCCTGTTCGATCGCTGTTCCTGAAGGGAATATACCATCCGGAACATAACCATCCGTATAAGTTAATCCGTCGAATTTACTTGTCCATGTAATACCGCCATGTTCAGCATCACGATAATTCAAGGAATTTTTAGTTGTACCCACAGCATCACCATAACGGCTACCGTAAGAAGCAATATATCCACCGAAACGCATATCCATCGATATATTTATCGAAAGATTTTTCCAGGTAACACCGGTTGATACCGATCCGAGGAAGTTAGGAACGATAGAACCTATTTCCTTTTCTTCTCCGTCACGTAAAGCATAAGCATAACGTCTTGTTTTGTCGTAAGCCAACACTTCTTTGCCGGTAGCTTCATCAATCTTAGGGAGTTGACTTGAAACCAATGTTCCATATTCTTTTCCTACTTTAGCTACCGATTTGATATTAGCATAGTCACCGCCACCATTAGTCAATGTAATATAATCAGCGACATCCGGATGTAATTCTAGGATTTTATTACTGTTTTTAGTATAGGTAAAATTCAAACTCCATTCCCAGTCCTTGTTTTTGAAAGGAATAGTATTCAACGCTACTTCAACACCCTTATTTTCAATATTACCGGCATTGATCAGCTCACTATTGATACCGGATACAGACGGTACGGCAATCTCCATGATCTGGTTTTTAGTATTTTCTTTATAGTAGGTTGCATCAATTCCGATACGGCTATCCAGAAAGCGCCAATCGATACCAATTTCCCATGCATTTTTGCGTTCCGGTTTTAAGTTCAACTCCAACGCTTTATTTGGGATACCCAAACCATAAATATAACTATTAGAGAACTGCCACTTATTTAATGTATAGCCCTGGTTGATGTAATAAGGACTTGTATCATTACCTACCTGTGCCCAAGATCCGCGGATCTTGGCAAATGTGATCCACTCCGGTAACTTATCACGGAATGTTTCATTAAGTAACCATGAACCTGAAATTGACGGATAGAAATAAGAGTAATTACCTGTTTTGTTCGTGTAAACCAAAGCCGAAGACCAGTCGTTACGTCCGGTTATGTCCAGGAAGAGTTGGTTTTTCCAGCTACCGCCTATTTGAAATGCGACAGACATCATTCTTTTGGTACCTTTTAGCTCTCCACTGAAATTGGCCAGGTTCTTACTATTTCCGATAAAGAACTGTCCGGGAACGGTCAGTCCGCCCTCCGTATTTTCAGACATACTTTGCTCCATTGTGTTATAATATTCACCACGCAAGAATCCATGTACATTGAAATCACCGAAAGTCTTATCACCGGTAAATGTTGCATTCAGGTTTGTTTGCTCTTTAGTGTACTGGTCCATAGCATATTTACCGCCCTCATTAGCGTAGCCGGTACCCAGTTCTTTGTTTTCTGCCCGTTTATAGTAATAGTTCATATTACCTTCAGCTTTAAACTTCAACCAGTCCAACAAATCCACACTAACGTTCAATGTCGGACGCACACTTGTCTCTTTCTGAGTATAATTGTTTTCATAAAGCTTAAACCATAAATTATGAGCCGGTGTTGAACCATATTTGTCTCCATAAGAATTGCTGGCCGAACCACCATGATCTCCTTTATATTTATGACGATAATAGTCTGAATCGTATGAACGTCCGAAACCATCATCGAATGAATAAATATTAGAGGTGAAATATTGGCCGATCGCATAAGGGGAGTTCTTCGGCATTGAGTTAGCGAAACTCATAGATGCTTCAACTGTTATTTTATCCGTGATCTTATGACTGGCTTTTGCTAAAGCAGACAGACGCTGGAATGAGTTATTCGGCAATGTACCATCTGCATATTTATAAGATAAAGAAGTATAGAATGTTGTCTTTTCATTTCCTCCTGATATAGATACATTGGTATTGGTATTGAAGCCTAAGTTATATGCATCTTTATAATTATTTTTAACAGGACTGTATGTTGTCATTTCATGATCATAGCCTTCAATAGGGCTACCGTCGAAACGAGGTCCCCAGGCATTACCAGCCCAGTTTCCAGGTTGCAAGAAAGCATGTCCCCCATTCGCATTCCTGTAAAATTGATTCATGGTATCAAACTGATAATAGTTACCGTTTGCATCTTTATCACCATAAGTTACATAGCCGGCAGGCGCACCGTCACCATATATATTCTGTAAATCCGGTTGTTTATAAACGTAGTCTATGCCGAGAGTCTGAGAAAAATTAATACCCAGCCCTTTACCGGCTTTACCACTTTTAGTTGTGATAACCACCGCACCATTCAATCCTCGAGAACCATATAAGGCTGTTGCAGCTGCACCCTTCAACACGGAGATAGATTCAAAATCATCCGGGTTCAAGTTTTTCAATTCATTTCCATAGTCTTTAATAATCCCTTCGTCCCCACTATTACCGGCTTCTTCTCCGTTACTGACATTGTTATCAAGAATAATTCCGTCAACAACATAGATTGGCTGGTTGTTTCCGCTCAATGTAGAGGCACCACGAATTTGGATTTTAGTAGAACCAAACATACCACCATCTGAATTGGAAATTTCAACACCGGCTACTTTTCCTTGCAGAGAGGCTACCGGACTAATAGTATTAGCTACTTTAATGTCATCCCCCTTTAATTCTGTCACAGCATAACCTAAAGCTTTCGATTCACGCTTCATACCTAAAGCTGTTACAACTACTTCATCCAGCTTTTGTGTGTCTTCTGCTAGTTTAACCTGAATAGCAGGCTGTCCTGTGTACTTAATCTCTTGAGTAGTGTAACCGATAAAAGATATCTGTATGATATCTCCGCTCTTTACACCTTCCAATGTGAAATTACCGTCCATGTCGGTAATATTACCATTGGTTGTTCCTTTCACTACGACAGATGCTCCGGCAACAGGGCCGAAATCATCTTCAACTGTACCTGTGACCTTCCCGTTTTGCTGGGAAACACTTGTACTTTGCTTGGCTGGTACTAATTCTGCATACATGCCTTTCGGTAAACACAATGCGCCAACAAGCAAAATAAAGCTAACTGGTTTAAAGTTTTTCAACATAATTGATGGTTTTAAAATTGAAGAAGTGTTATTTTTGGCGTTATAAGCACTTCTAAATTCATTTTGATACTAAATTTAGAGCCCTTTAGGATTAAAGCCTACGTGAAATGGCGTTTTTAATAGCTTTTAGTTCTAAAAGAACTAAGGTGGATTTTTCTAAGTAAATATTATGTTTATAAACGCTAATTCGCCATCGTGTAAAAATACATATGCTACTTATTACTAGCCGTTTATGCCAAATCTAAACGGCTGATGAAATAGTATTTAACAAATAAAGCGAGTGAATTGAGATAAGTACTTTTTGGGCGTTATTCTAGTTAAAAGTAGAAGCTTTAGAGATGTTAATAAAAAAGTAGAAGTAAAATAAACACAATAAATAATGTAAGGCAATTTAACATATCCTTTAAGATTCAAACGTTGATTTAACTTAATATCGATTGATTATTGTTAGCCAATGTGTTAAAAACGAAATCGCCTGATATTTTTTTGACGAAAAATAACACTGAGTAATAATTATTTCATATATTTGTCGCGGATATAAAATGTACAGAGTTCTTTTAGAACTATGGCTAAACGCCAACTAAAAAAATGCCTAGTACTAAATAATTGCTGAAAATTATATCCAAAGAGAATTAGGAAAGACCA
>NZ_KQ033920.1:1783091-1798680 GCF_000969825.1 Parabacteroides gordonii MS-1 = DSM 23371 | reverse complement strand
GCCCGGTATCATCGTCACCGTCCATGTACCCGGCTATTTCCTCGTCCTCGTAGTCGGGTTCGTCATTCTCGTAACCGGGCGTTTCTTCCGGCAGTCCGTCAGCCTGCGGCGCAAAAATAGTATCATTTTCAGCCGCTTGCGGGAGGTGTCCCGATTTGTCCTGCGCTGTCTGAAATTGTCCGCTCTTGTATCGGCTTTCACCTATCAGCGTGTAGCCTGAAACCCCGTTTCGTGGAAGCGGCGCATCATCCGTTTTGCCCGGTGATGTCCGGCTGTCCGTGTAGCGATACCACAGCCACAGGGCGATGTAGTACACCAAAAGCCCGGTAAGTATGCAATAGATTACCATAGTCAGACAGGCTTTTGGAAGTGGCTTTCGTACAGGGTGTTTATCTCGTCTTGGTACTGCTCGAAGTGGCGCAGCAGAATGTTTTCCACGTAGCTGCTTACCGTCACCTTTCGCCCGCCTATCACCGTCACGATACGCATCAGCTTCTCATGCGTGGTTCGGCTCACGTACAAGGGCTGTCGGTCTGCCAGTTCCACTTTCTGAAAGTAGGTTTCCCGGTAGTCGCCCGAACCGCCCTTGCGCTTGCGGGGTGTCGGTTTCTCTACTTGCACTGTTTCAGCCTGCCGTCCCTCGTGGGCGGTTTCCGTTTCGCTGCCGGGCTGCGGTTCATCATCCGGCTGGCTCTCCCGCTTGGCGGGTACACCCTGCGAGATAAGTTCCCGCATAAAATCCTCGTCTATCTTCGGCATCCCGCCGCTTTGCTTTGCCATATCATTTTAATTTGATGTAGTACACTATTTCGGTTATCAGTTCTTCCAAGTTGCTTCCCCTTACCAACGGGCGGCTGGCGGGAAAGAGCGTGGAGCGGAACACCGCCTTTTTATCCGCCACCAGTTCCTTTTTGTAGCGTTTGGTATCGGGGATAAAGGTTTTCATCAGCGGCAGTTCCAGTTCCTTAATGGTCTTGTCGTAGGCGGTGTAAAGGTCTGTTTTCTCCCTACCGTCCACCATGTTCCAAAAGAGGTACAGCCCTGCAAGTCGGCAGGCTTCATTCTTCACTAATAGCTTTTGGATAGCCATTGCGAACGACAGGCTGCTTTCCAGCACCACCTTGTCGGCTGAAATGGGGGTGAAAATGTAGTCCATGCCCGCAAGGGAGTTTATCACGCCCTCGCTGTTCACCGTGCCGGGCAGGTCGAAAAACACTATATCCGGCACGTGTCCGGCGGCTATATATCCGTCAGCCGTTGCAATCGCCTTTTCGGGCGAACTGCACAGTACCGGGTAGGCTTTCTTCCCCAGCCGGGTGAACTGTTCATACGCCATGCGCTTGTAATCTTCATCCGCCCCGACCTGCTCGGCATCCCGCTTGCGCATCCCGGCAATGGAGTGCTGGGGGTAGTCGCAATCGACCACCGCCACATTGTAGCCTTTGAGGTAGTATAGGTAACTCGCCGCCAGCACGGTAAAGGTGGTTTTGCCGACCCCGCCCTTTTGTGTGGAAAAGGCGACATAAAGGGGTGTTTTCTCGTTTTCCATATTGCTTCCGTTCATTATTGGTTGATAGATTTGTTTATTGCTTTCAATCATTCTTTCCATATTGCAATCTTGAAATATTGAAAGACTGTTTTATTTCAATCTTGTTTTCCTGCTTTCATTCTTTCTTGAAATATTGAAATCCTGCAATCATGTTTTATTGAAATCCTGCTTTCAATCATTCTTTCCTGATTGGAATATTTCTTTCAATCTTGCTTTCAATATTGAAATCCGATGCAAAAAAAGGGAGAAAAAACGTCCCCTGAAAACCTTGTCCCGATTTGTCCTGCGCTGTCCCGTTTTGTCCACCAACCACCTATTTTACAGCATTATAAATCACCGTTACTTTGCAGCGGAGTAACGAACCGCAGGGGGCGCAGGTGTAAAACAGGGCTGGTGAATGGCTGGGCTTACCGTTCCACGCTAACCCCAATCCGTCCGTGACGGATTTCGATTTTCGTCAGAAAATAGCAAGGTGTGTTCTATGGCACATAGAACCGTTTTCCGTGCCTGAAAACGCCTTGCCCCTGTCGGGGGTAAAAATCACTCCGAAGTCGTAATTTTTTAATCCAAAGAAGCATGGAAACAAGAAGAACCAACAAGGGCGGTCGCCCCGCCCTCGCAGACCCGGCGAAGCATCGCCATGTCCTTTACCTGAACGACCGGGAGAATGCCCGCTTCCTCTCGCAATGGGAGCAGTCGGGCGTCACGAGCAAGTCCCGTTTCATCGCCGCCCGGCTGTTCGGCGAGCCGTTCCGGGTGGTGAAAGTGGACAAATCGGCAGTAGAATATTGCGCCCGGCTGACCGAATTTTATGCCCAGTTCCGGGCGGTTGCGGTCAATTACAACCAAGTGGTAAAGGCTCTGAATAGTAACTTTTCGGAGAAAAAGGCACTGGCTTTTCTCTATAAACTGGAGAAAGCGACCACCGAACTGGCTGTGTTGAACCGTCAGGTTATCGACCTGACAAACGAGTGCAGGGAACTATGGTTGCCAAAATAAGCACGGGCGGCAATATGTTCGGCGCACTGGCATACAACCAAAACAAGGTGGACAGCGGGGAAGCAAAGGTGCTTTTCTCCAACCGGATGCTGTTGGGCGAGGACGGGAATTTCTCTATCGGCGAGTGTATGCGCAGCTTTGAAATGCAGATGCCCGTCCAGCTATCCACCAAGAAGCCGATACTTCATATTTCCATAAACCCGCACCCGGAAGACGTGCTGACCGACCGGCAGCTTTCCGACATCGCCAAAGAGTATATGCGGAAGTTGGGCTATGGCGACCAGCCTTATCTGGTGTACAAGCATACCGACATCGACCGCCACCATATCCACATCGTGGGGTTGCGGGTGGACGAGAACGGCAAGCCGCTGAATGACAAGTTCGAGCATCGGCGCAGCAAGCAAATCACCCGTGAACTGGAGCAGAAATACAACCTGCACCCGGCAGAACGAAAGGAACGTGCCGAACGCCCCGAACTTAAAAAGGTGGACTATGCCGCCGGGGACGTGAAGCACCAAATCGGCAACACCGTGAAAGCGGCTTGCTATGGCTACCGCTTCCAGTCGTTCGGGGAGTACAAGGCTTTGCTTGCCGCTTACAACGTGTGCGCCGAGGAAGTCAAAGGCGAGATAAACGGCAAGCCCTATCAGGGCATTGTCTATTCCGCCATGAACGACAAGGGCGAAAAGGTGGGCAACCCGGTAAAGGCTTCCCGCATCGGCAAGTCGGTAGGTTATGAAGCGGTGCAGCGCAGAATGGAGAAATCGGGCGAAGCAATTAAGAACGGGAAACTGAAAGAGCGCACCCGGAAGATTGTAGCCACTGCCATGCAGACCGCCCGCAGCCGCAAGGAACTGGAACGACAGCTAAAGAAGCAGGGCATTGATGTGGTATTCCGTCAGAACGACAACGGGCGCATCTATGGCGTTACGTTCATCGACCACGACAGCCGGGTGGTGCTGAACGGTTCACGCTTGGGTAAGGAGTATTCGGCGAACGTGTTCAACGAACGTTTTTCGGGCGAAACCGGAAAGATACACCAGTCCGAAGTGGCAGCACCGCAGCAAGACCAGCCCACGCATCAGGAACAGCCGGGCTTCACGCCGAAAGCCGACATCGTTTCGGGCATGGCTTCCGTGCTGGGTGCTTTCGGCGGTTTGCTGGGCGGCGGTGCATCAGGCGGTGACGAGCCGCAGGACACCGACCGCCAAAAGAGAAAGAAGAAAAAGAAGCGCACAAGGCGCATCAACTAACTTAAAAACATTACAATCATGCAACAGGAAGATGATTTGAGAGGGCTTGCAAGGGTCATGGACTTTATGCGGGCTGTCAGTATTCTATTCGTGGGAATAAACGTGTACTGGTTCTGTTACTCCACCCTGAAAGAATGGGGAGTGACGTTTGAGGTGATAGACAAGATACTGTGGAACTTCCAGCGCACCACCGGGCTGTTCTCGTCTATCTTATGGACAAAACTATTTTCGGTGGTGTTCCTCGCCCTGTCGTGTATCGGCACTAAGGGCGTGAAAGAGGAAAAGATAACGTGGGCGAAGATACATTGCAGCCTTGCGGCGGGTGTCGTGTTGTTTTTCCTGAACTGGTGGCTGCTGGAACTTCCGCTGCCACATACGGCGGACACTGTGTTTTATATCGCCACGCTGTCGGCGGGCTATATCTGTATGCTCATGGCGGGTACGTGGATGTCCCGGTTATTGAAAAACAACCTCATGGATGATGTCTTTAATACCGAGAACGAAAGTTTCCAGCAGGAAACAAGGCTTATCGAGAACGAGTATTCTGTAAATCTGCCTACCCGGTTCTACTATAAGAAGAAGTGGAACAATGGCTATATTAACGTTGTAAACGTTTTTCGTGCGAGTATCGTGTTAGGAACGCCGGGCAGCGGGAAGTCATACGCAGTAGTAAATAATTACATAAAACAGCAAATCGAGAAAGGTTTTGCGCTCTACCTGTATGATTATAAGTTTCCTGACCTTTCGGAAATCGCTTACAATCATTTGCTTAACCACTTGGACGGCTACAAGGTCAAGCCGAAATTTTACGTTATCAACTTTGACGACCCACGCAAGAGCCACCGATGTAACCCTATAAACGCCAGCTTCATGTCGGACATTGCGGATGCTTATGAAGCCAGCTACACGATTATGCTTAACCTCAATCGAAGCTGGATAAGCAAGCAGGGCGACTTCTTCGTGGAAAGCCCGATTATCCTGCTTGCAGCCATTATTTGGTATTTGCGCATCTATCAAGGCGGCAGGTATTGCACGTTTCCCCATGCCATAGAACTGTTGAACAAGAAATACGCTGATGTATTCACGATTTTGCGCAGTTATCCCGAACTGGAAAATTACCTTTCCCCGTTCGTGGACGCTTGGGAAAGTTCGGCAGTTGAACAGTTGCAGGGGCAGATTGCCAGTGCAAAAATCCCGCTTTCAAGGATGATTTCACCCGCCCTTTACTGGGTAATGACGGGCGATGATTTTTCACTTGACATCAACAACCCGAAAGAGCCTAAAATACTGGTTGTCGGCAACAATCCTGACCGCCAAAATATCTACTCGGCAGCACTGGGATTATATAATTCCCGTATCGTGAAGCTGATAAACAAGAAAGGTCAGCTTAAAAGTTCGGTGATAATAGATGAATTACCAACTATATATTTTCGGGGGTTGGATAATTTGATTGCCACCGCCCGAAGCAACAAGGTTGCGGTTCTGTTAGGCTTTCAGGATTACAGCCAGCTTACCCGTGATTACGGGGACAAGGAAAGCCGGGTTATCCAAAATACTGTGGGTAACGTGTTCAGCGGTCAAGTAGTCGGTGAAACGGCGAAAATCCTTTCCGAGCGTTTCGGAAAGGTGTTGCAGAAACGGCAGAGCATGACGATAAACCAACGGGAAAAATCCACCTCGATAAGCACCCAAATGGACAGCCTGATACCCGCCAGCAAAATATCCAACCTCACGCAAGGTATGTTCGTGGGTGCTGTGGCGGACAACTTCGATGAACGGATAGAGCAGAAGATTTTCCACTGCGAAATCGTGGTGGACAACGAAAAGGTGAAGCGGGAAACCGCCCATTACGTGAAGTTGCCGCAGATTATCGACTTCACCGACAAGGACGGCAACGACCGGATGCAGGAGGAGATACAAGCCAACTATGACCGCATCCGTCAGGAAGTCAGGCAGATAGTCGAGGACGAGATAACCCGGATTAAGAACGACCCGGAGTTATGCCACTTGATTAAGGAGGAAGAATAGCTATATATAATAATGTATGGAGTGAAGAACAGCCGATGTAGCTTTACGGTTGTTCTTCATTTTGCTTTTTGGTGCGGTAGGCTTCAAAACGCACTAATATTTCGTGCAGGTTCTTCAATGCTTCCACAGCCTTGCCTATCGGCGGCATCTTGCTTTTGTCGAAAGTCAGTTTCTTCAAATCGGTAGTGTACGCCGTAGCCACTTCGGGTAACGCCATGACCGCTTCGGCATCCTTGAATATCGGTGCATCAGCCAGCGACAAGTGCGAACGGGAGTTTTTATTTAGTCCGTCCTCTATCGTCACCCGGTACATGGCATCCAAGAAATCTTCCGAATGTAGGTAATCGTTATATTCCTGATTGTGGTAGAGTGCCGACAAGTCGTAAACGTCACGGATATGCTTTGCCAACAGTGCGGCTGCATCCTCATTGTAAGACAGCTTTACCAGCCTTGAAACCTTGTCGCAGATAGTCTTTCGGGGGTTGATACACTGCGTTTCAAAACTTTCCAGCCCGTAGGTGCTTATCAGTTCCTCTTGCCCGATGCTTTCAAGAAAGGCGGTCACAATCGGTTTGATAACCCGCTTGTCCGCCGGGTAGAACATCAGTTTTTTGTCCGGCAGGTCACAGGATTTTATCTCTACTTCCAAATGTTCTTTCAGTCCCACGCCTTGAAATACATTGTCATACGAGAAATACAGTTTACGGTAATTACCGCCCGTTTCCGACAAATCTTCCTTGTATATGTCACTATTGAGTTCGGCTATGTATTTGGAAAGTTTCTTGTTCAATGTCTTTTCTGCCTGCTTGGACGCACCTTTATCACCCGTGAACACGAACAAGTCCAAATCTTCCGAGAAACGTTCTATCAGCCCGTAGGCTTTGGAAAGTGAAGTTCCGCCTTTGAAGTAGGTCTTATCCGCATATTCGGACATGGAAATATCCCGCAGTATCTTCGATACCCAGTAATCCTTTTCCACGTGCGACTGCTCGTAGCCGAAATGGTCAGCCGCCAGTGCGATGATTTCCTTGAACGCTTCCTTGTCCGAATGTAAATTCATATTTCTGTCCTATGCTGTTTTATAATCCAAGTTGAACCGTGTCGTGGGAAGAATGGTCTTTGCCATTTCCGTTTGCAATACGGTTTGTCTGATGTCGCCCAGTATATCCGCCACCACCTTTCTGACACGTGGCGGGTAACTTTTCGCCAAAGATACGATTTTTTCCAGTTCCGGCAGGCTGTACCCGTTGAAATATTGGCTTTTGACCCGGTTGTAGATGTCCTGCCCGGTTGTTCCGGGTATGCGCTTCATGTCCTTTATCGCATCGAGCAGCCGCAAGTACGGGACAAGGCTTTCATCCGGATAGACCATGCAGTAGGCTTTCACGCACTCTATATCCAAGTTCTTGAAACGGAAACGGCGAACCGGGTTAGGAGTGGCTATCGTTATGGTTGTGGCTACCTGTTCGGTCAGCCCCATTTTGTTATAGATGTAAGCCCCCGTGATATAGCCGTTCAGTTTTTCAGTCAGGTAGCGGAACTGTTCATCCTGATAGACAGGCAGCTTTCCCAGCCCCAGCACTGATTTCTTGGGACGGTAGTACGCCCCCTTTTCAACCCGTACCAGTACCCCTTTGCGGCTCTGTTCGGAAAGTAGCACCGCAACATTGGCGGTCTTTTCCGTTTCAAACGATAAATCCCGGAACGTGAATATACGCCCGGTATCTATCCGTTCAATCTGCCCAAGTATCTCTTTTCTGAATGAAGCCATATTTATGTCCTTTGTTTCTATATGCAAAGATAGTATATTATGTAATCACCTGCAAAAACATAACAAAGATTTTGCCGAAGATGTTTTCTTTTTGTCGTGTCACCTGATAATAGGAGAATAACGGAAACTCAATCAAAGGCTTGCCATACGCTTCATAAACGCTTCACAAATGGCTCACAAGTATAATGCGATTTTTGTAAAACTGTTGATTATAAGCCGAAAACAATATATACAAATGGCTCACAAATGGCTCGTTTAAAGCAAGCGATTAACTTCGGTCTGTACCCGTTTTAAATCTCCAACCAACAGTTGGAGATTTACCGCACCCGGATAATTTCAAGCTCCGCAGGACAAATTCGGGCATCCCTTGCCCCCGTTTTTAGTCGCTATCTGTAGACTGGACTATTATTATACCATTCAATAATCAAATCATTATCGTTATTATGGACATTTAAAGTGAAAAAGATATTCCTATAATGATTAAAGCAATAGATGCAAATATGTATCTATATCTTTTTGTAGAAAACATTGCTCCTATACAAGAGATAGATACAGCAAATTGCATACATTTTAAACTTAACTCTGTAGTCTTAAATATACACATAGACAAAAAAGATAATGCCAAAACAAATAGTATAGCATTCAATATATATTTCAGTTTCATATTCCTTTGATTTACATTGACCTTATTAGCAGTAGCATATAAATTGCTCATCCTAACCCAATAACCAATCCTATACAAAAGAACAAGGTGAATCTCTTTTCCTTGTGTTTCAGCCCATAGACCAGCCCGATAATAGCACATAAAGGAATATTAGATGAATCTGCATTTTTTCCTTTATTTACAAGGTATTTATGACTTTCTTTGCTCAATTTGCAAATCTCACGGTTCTCATTGTTCTGTTGTAGCATACATTTATGCAACTTAATGTTCCCATGATTCAGTTTAATCTATTTTCTCTAATTCAATTGTAGCTACTTTCTCTTTATCTGGACTAATTTCATTCTGTATAATGGTTATATGTTTTTGGGTATAGCTTTTGATAATCCAAGGGGCTCCACCCAAATATAAAGCATTGCTATTAAATGTGATATATTTCCCTTCTATTGTATAAGTAATATCAATTTCATCGTAACCTTCCCAATTTACTTTCCCTTTCCGAGTATCTACAAATTGCATACCGACCCCCATATTTTGTACTGTCCAAGCCTCACAATGCCCTGTTCCACGCCATGAAGTCTGATAAAGTGCTTCGGGGGTTAATTCATTTGTCTGTTCATTATCATCGTCGCAGCTTATAAAGCTGAATGTACAGAGGAATAGCATAAGTATTCCAAGAATTTCTTTTGTTTTCATATTCTTTTTTTTAATCTCTTGTTTAACTCATTCAATCTTTATTTTGTCTCTTCGTTGAACCAACCAAAGATAAGACAAAGATAAAAAGAAGAATTCTTTGGCAGATTAAGATACTCTTGGAATATTGTTATAATGTAAATTTCTAAACCTATGTTTATTTTTTGTTGTCAAAACTTTGCTTGCGTCTGATTCGGCTCATGTGTATGGGTGTAATTTTAAGGTAGGATGCTATTTCTTTTAGTGATACCATTTGAAGGATTGCAGGGCATTTTTTTAAAAGTTGGAGGTAACGCTCTTCCGGTGTGAATCTGAATAAATCCAAATAACGTGAATATGATTGGAAAAACATCTGTTCGGCTGCGATACGGGCTATCCGTTGGTTTTCATTATTTTCCTTGAATTTTTGCTGTAAGAATGTAGAAGAACAGATGTAAATCTCGCACGGGATTATCGCCTGTATATTCAATTCTGATTTCATGCCATATAAGCAAGTGGGATAATCGGCTATAAATTCATTTGGAAAGGAAAAACCGACATTATACGGCTTGTTTTCTGTCCGGTTGGTGCAACTGTATTTGACTACGCCTGATAAGATAAACCCGAAGAAAGAACAGGCATCACCTTCATGGAGAATAAACTCATTCTTTTTATAATGTCGTAACTCTCCATGTTTCAGACACAACTCCTTGAAGAAGTCTATGTCTATGTTACTCATATATGAATTGAATTCGGCTATCATTTGTATATAAGAGAAATGTATAAAAAATATCTGAATTTCCATGTTTGGAGTTTAGTCTGTTTTTTGTCTATATATCCAAACCGTACTAAACTTTTTTCTGTTGACTGCAAGATATAAGTACTGGCGAAAAGAGTAAGAATAAAAGGTATTTCTTTTTGACAGTATTACTTTTAATAATTTGAGGAGGAAATAATACTCTAAGTAAAGGCTTATTCTACCGTCCGAGAGCTTATTTTGCTCCAGCTTGGGGTTTTCTTTCGTTTTATTTTCTAACATTGCCATTGTTTAGAGGTTTTATCTCGATTTAGGTGCCGTAACCGGGTAATTACACTAAATAGTTGATTTTCTTTTGTTTTTTGCGGATGCAAAGGTACAAAAGAAAATGATATTTCAAAGTGTACTGAATAACAGAAAATGGCAAAAATAGAGAAAAACAGAAAATATTCAAATGACTGATAATAAGAAAGATGAATTATTTTTATTCTATAATCTCCATGTCTTGTATCGGCATTGGCATTGGGTGGTAAAGAAGCAATAGATAACATCCATATTCTAAAAACTATTCCCTACATAGAAATGTCACTCCAATCTATCGGGGATTTGAAACGAGTGCAATAACAGATTACTAACGAAGCGCGATGACGCTTAAACAGTGTTCCCCGCTAATCCATTAAAGGGTTCACATATGGTTCATACTCGAATGATTTTCTTTTGCAAAATATGCAAATTACTTGAGTTTTAGCTATTTCAAAAAACGACCAAAGGGTTCACAAAGGGTTCATCGAAAGAGAGTGAAATCATTCACTCTCTTTTTTTATGCCCTTTTCAATTCTGCAACCAATGGTTGCGGAATTTCATCCCACCCGGACAAATCGGGACACCGCAGGACAAATTCGGACAGCCCTTGCCGCCCGTCCAAATATAGCATATTTAGTCGCTACCTTTGGGCGGGACTATTCCCGTAACCGCTAAAATTTCAATTATTTATGGCAAACAGAATGACCCCGCCCGCAGAGGGGCAGGAAAAAGACGTGCTGCTGGTCTTGGATAAACAGCAGGGAAAGGTGAGTGCCGTTAAGGGTATTGACAAGGAGGGCAATTTGCAGACCGTACCGCCGACACACGGTGGCGAGTTCATGCAGGTGGACAAGAACAGCGATGTGTTCAGCAACTTCATTTCCAACTTCTACCGCAAGTATCAGGACACTTCCGGGCTGGAACTGTTCAGCGTCAAGGCTTCCGAAGCGGAGCGGGACGCAAAGGCAATCGAGGAAAACCACCGCAACCCTACACCGGAGGGCGACAAGCGGGCTGAAATGCTTCGAGTTCCGAAGCCCGACTTCCACGAGTTCAAGCAGGGTTACCGCTTCGACCCGGCAAAAATCGACTGGGAGAACCTGAAAAAAGTCGGCATCACCGCCGACACCCTGAAAAACACGAAGGACTTCGACCGGGTGATGCGTGGCTACAAGTCCCGAAATACCTACACCGTTTCGGGGACGGTGGGCGGCTTCTACCTCAAACCTACCGATGTCAAGCTCTCTTTCTATCAGGCAAAGGACGGCACGGTAGTACCCAAGCTGCACGGCGTGCAGCAGGACGAAAAGCTGTTGCAACGCCCGTTCCATGAACACGGGTTCACCAAGCAGGAACAGGGCAACTTGCAAGGCACTGGCAACTTGGGCGGCATCGCTGAAATCAAAGACCCGAAAAGCGGCGAGCAAATCCCCGTGTTTGTCAGCCGGGACAGGTACACGCACGAACTGGAATACATGCGGGCTGACAAATGGAAATGCCCCGATACAATCTGTAACGTGCAAGTCAGCCCGGAACAGAAAGCCGCCTTTGAAGCCGGGCAAGCGGTGAAAATGGAAAACCTGCAATTCAGGGACGGCACGAAGCGCAGTGCCTATTTGCAGGTCAGTGCGGTGGAGCGTGGCTTGGAGTTCCTGCCCCGTGCCGCCGTCCAGTTCTTGCAGCAGGGGCAGCAGCCCGCAGAACAGCAGGTAGCCGGGCTAAAGGACGGCAAGGGCGTTGAGTTCAACGGTCATGTACAGCCCGGCGCACAGGGCAAATCCCACGACAAGGTGCAGCCGAAAGACGTTACCCCCGCCGCCGAGAACCGGACGCAGGTAGCGGTCAATTCCGGGGGCAAGACCAACGAAGCCACCAAGCAGGGCAAAGAGCCGTTGAAACAGGGTCAGGACAAGCCCACCCCCAAGCAGAAAGAGAAGCAGGAGAAAGCGCAGGACAAGAGCCTGAAAGCTGACAAGCCCAAGAAGTCCAGAGGAATGAAAATGTAATATCCACCATTAAAAAGTAAAGAATTATGATTGCATTGATAGCAGAAAAGTTATCACGAGTTATGATAACTTCTCTTATCACAAGTAAATTATTATCCAAAGCTATAAGCTAATACACCAAATAACTGACAGATAATCAATCAAACTCGTGATAATAATGTTCTGATAATAATATGCTATATTGTGGAGAGAGTAATGTTGCTCCCTCCAAATATAGTATTATGGACAATAAAAATCATTTTGAATCCAAAGTTTCGGATTTTTTAGAAGCGTTGCGTAAAGCCGGATATTCAGAATCGACTATCCGACAGTATAAAAAGACCTGTCGTCTTTTTATCGTTTACATGGATATAAACTACATACAAGACTGTAATGTAGAATCCATCGATTTGTTTTTAAAGACTATGCCACAAGAAAAAACGCGGTTGATACATGGAACCAATTATCGATTACTGCTATTCGTTAATTATCTTACGGATAGAACTATCCAAAAACCAGTTGTAAGATACGTTATACGCAAATTCTCAGGAGAAATAGGAGGCATTATGACAAAATACCTTCATCTCTTGGAAGAACAAAGACTATCTCCTAAAACGATAGATGGCTACGAACATGTGTTCAGCTATTTTCTCAGGCATTTGTCTTTGAGGAATGTATCCCGCATCTCAGATATAGGTGAGGATGATGTGCTAACTTTTATATCTTCCAGCCAAAACAGTAAACAAAGAGTATTGGCAACGATGCGTGCATTTTGTCGTTACCTGTACGAACAAAAGCTTATCAATAAGAATATTGATTATGTGATAGGAAGAAACCGTTATATTGTAAAAGAAAAACTACCGTCGACATACACTTGTGAAGAAGTCTTGCAAATAGAATCTTCGGTAAATCAATCCACTCCTGTAGGAAAACGAGATTACGCCATGCTCCTATTAGCAACACGGTTAGGACTACGTTCCTCCGATATTGCCGGATTACAATTCAGTAATTTAGACTGGGATAGAAACATTATCCGCCTGATACAGTACAAGACTAAACGTGAAATAGAATTGCCACTCTTAAAGGATGTAGGAGAAGCTATCATCAATTATGTGAAATATGGCAGACCGAGTTCTTCTTCCAAACAGATATTCCTATCCTCTTTAGCCCCATATAATCCTGTGAATGGGGCGGTGGTTTCCTTGTCGGTCAGAAAGATTATCTGCCATTCAAGAATAGATACAAGGGATAGAAAAAAAGGTCCTCACGCTATGAGACATACTTTAGCCAGCCAGCTATTGCGTAATGGCATATCACTGCCCGTCATTTCTGAGACATTGGGACACAAAACTACACAAACGACAATGGGCTATCTTCGGATAGACATTGATGGTTTGATGAAATGTGTCCTTGAAGTCCCGGATGTCCCATCCGATTTCTACACACAGAAAGGAGGTTTGTTCTATGTCTGAACAATTCATATATCAAAGCGTGTTCGCACCTTATTTTAAGGATTTTCTTGCGATGAAAGAAAATCAGGTTTCCGACATTGGACGGATAAAGTGGATGCTCTTGGAGTTTGACAAGTTCTTTGTTAATAGCAACATCAGGGATGTGTTCATAACTAAAAGCATGATTGATACATGGAAGTGCACCCGCATACATGATAAAAAGAAAACCCTCTATGACAAGGTGTCCATGTTCCGACAGTTTTGCCTATACTTATGCCACATAGGAAAAGAATGCTATATACCCAAGTTACCAAAGAAGGAATATTCGGATTTTACTCCTTATGTGTTTACCCGTGGACAGATGCAGGACATCTTTGAAGCTTGCGACAAGCAAAGGATGCATAGTCATAATATATATTGTAATCTTTTTGCATTACCTGCTTTATATAGAATCTTATATGCTACAGGGATTAGAATCGGGGAAGCCATATCCATTAGGAATCGGGATGTTGATTTGAGAAGGAATTGCATCATTATTCGGAAGACAAAGAACAAGATGGAAAGGCTTATTCCTTTAAGCGACTCCCTGTCCAAGGTTCTACAACAGTATTTGGAATATCGCAACAAGATGCCCTTGCCAGACGTTGATGCCCCGGACAAGTTCTTGTTAATATCCCCATCAGGACGACCGTTATCTTCTTGTACTGTTTTGGGCGGTTTCAAGAAAGTGTTGGAAAAATGCAATATACCTTGTTCGAGCAACCGTTCCGGAGGAGCCTGCATACATAGTCTCAGACATACTTTTGCCGTCCATTCCCTTGCAAAGATGGTGCAAGAAGGAATGGACATATATTGTGCGCTTCCTCTTTTGTCGGTCTTCTTGGGGCATAAGACGTTGAAAGGGACTGAAACCTACGTGCGCCTGACACAAGATATGTTTCCCGATATTCTATTGAAACAAAATACGATAACACGGTTTGTGTACCCTCAAACAAACATAATAACTAATTTAAATGTAGATACTTATGAAAACGACTGACTTTGCGAAGCATTTAACGGCTTTTTTCACAGAGTACCTTATCGGAGAAAGAGGCGTAAGCCCTAATACCATACGGTCATACAGCGAATCATTTAGCTTGCTGTTAAACTTTCTGGACGAACAGGTAAACATAAAGGCTGATAATCTTAGATTGGAACATATTACCAGAAAAACGGTTTTAAACTTCCTTGATTGGTTACAAGACACGAAAAAATCGAGTAACGCGACTAGAAATCAAAGATTGGCGGCATTACGTTCTTTTTGTACATATATGCAATATGAGGATGTAAAGCGTCTGGAACAATGGCAAGAGATATTATCCATCAAGGTAAAAACACATGAAAAAAGAAGTGTCAATTATCTCAGCATAGATGGCATTAAGCTTTTATTGGCACAAATACCAATCAACACGAAAAAAGGACGACGGGATTTAGCTTTGATATCCCTGCTCTATGATAGTGGAGCCAGAGTACAAGAATTAATAGACTTGACACCCGCATCTTTGAAATTGGAAAAGCCTTGTCATGTCACCTTATTTGGTAAAGGACGCAAAAAAAGAATTGTCCCTTTACAAGACGAACAAGTGAATTTATTACGCAGTTATATGGAAGAGAATCGTTTAGACCTGTCCGGTTTTAATCAAAGACCTCTTTTCTTTAACAGTTGTGGCAGAAAGCTAACAAACTCTGGCATATCTTATATCTTGAATAATTATATTAATCACGCCCGAATACAAGATCCGGAACTTATACCGGAAAAAATAAGCCCGCATACTTTACGACACAGTAAAGCTATGCACTTGTTACAAGCTGGTGTAAATTTGGTCTATATTCGTGATATTTTAGGACATGTATCTATACAAACTACTGAAATATATGCTCGGGCTGATTCTAAACAAAAAAGAGAGGCTTTGGAATCAGCTTATGTTAATATGATACCAAACGATATAACAGAACGTTCATGGGAAAAAGACCAGGAACTTAAGATATGGCTAAGGAATCTATCTAAATGAAGATGATTATTATCCAAAGCTGTAATATAAAGTAATGTGTTTAAATAGCTGATATACAGACAGACAAAAATAAAGGCTTTGGATAATAATTTACTTGTGATAAGAAAAG
>NZ_KQ033920.1:1415074-1783081 GCF_000969825.1 Parabacteroides gordonii MS-1 = DSM 23371 | reverse complement strand
CAAAGCTGTAATATAAAGTAATGTGTTTAAATAGCTGATATACAGACAGACAAAAATAAAGGCTTTGGATAATAATTTACTTGTGATAAGAAAAGCCCAGCGTGGCAAAGGACATCGCCCGCATCATCGGTGCGACCGGGCGTAATGACGGTTATCTTTCCGGCAACGGGTATATGGTGACATGGGCGTTCGGCCACTTAATCCAGCTTGCCATGCCGGAAGCCTACGGCGTGGCGAACTTCCGCAGGGAGAGCCTGCCCATACTGCCGCCCGATTTCCAGCTAATCCCCCGTCAGGTGAAAGCGGAGAAAGGGTACAAGGCAGACCCCGGCGTGCTGAAACAGTTGAAAGTGATAAAGGAAGTGTTCGACCAGTGCGACCGGATTATTGTCGCCACCGATGCCGGGCGTGAGGGTGAGTTAATCTTCCGCTATATCTTCCATTACCTGAACTGCCGGAAACCATTTGTGCGCCTGTGGATAAGCAGCCTTACCGACAAGGCAATCCGTGAGGGGCTGGATAACTTGCAGCCGGGAGAGCGTTACGATAACCTTTACCTCTCTGCCAAGTCCCGCAGCGAAGCGGACTGGCTGATAGGGATAAACGCCACCCAAGCGTTGAGCGTAGCTGCCGGGCAGGGGGTGTTCTCGCTGGGCAGGGTACAGACACCCACGCTCGTGATGATATGCGGCCGCTATTTGGAGAACAGGAATTTCGTACCCGCCAAGTTTTGGCAACTCAAAGCGGTGACCGCCAGCGGGGGAATAAATTTTACCGCCCAATCGACCGCCAAGTGGGAACAGCAGCCCGAAGCCATAGCCGCCCTGCAACGGGTAAAGGATGCCGGGCAACTTGTGGTTAAATCCGTTGAGAGGAAAGAAGCCTGCCAAGAACCGCCGCTTTTGTACGACCTTACCACGCTGCAAAAGGAAGCGAACACGAAGCTGAACTTCTCGGCTGACAAGACGCTTTCCATAGCGCAAAGCCTGTATGAAAAGAAAGTGATGTCCTATCCCCGAACCGGAAGCCGCTATATCCCGGAGGACGTTTTCGATGAAATGCCGGAACGTGTCGCCCTGCTGGGGCAATACTCCCGCTTTGCCGGGTATGCCGCCGGGCTGGACGGCACACCCCTGAACCGCCGCAGCGTGAATGACGGCAAAGTGACCGACCACCACGCCTTAATCATTACCGAGAACCTGCCCGGCGAACTTTCCAAAGACGAGCGGGCGGTTTACGAGCTGGTAGCCGGGCGTATGCTGGAAGCCTTTTCGGGCAAGTGCGTGAAAGACGTTACCACCGCCTTGCTGTCAGGGGGAGATACCGACTTTACGGTGAAAGGGTCTGTGATGAAAGAAGCCGGGTGGCGTGCCGTGTTCGGCGAGCCGGAAACGGGCGGGGATGAAGAAGCCGCCAGCCTGCCGCCACTCCAAGAGGGAGAATATTTGCCACTCTCCGGCGTGGATCTGCTCGAAAAGCAGACCAAGCCGAAACCGCTGCACACGGAAAGCAGCCTGTTGGCGGCAATGGAGAACGCAGGCAGGGAACTGGAAGATGCCGAACTGAAAGCCAGCCTGAAAGATGTCGGGATAGGCACGCCCGCCACCCGTGCGGCGATTATCGAAACGCTGTTCGCCCGCCAGTACATCGTGCGTGAGAAGAAGAACCTTGTGCCTACCGACAAGGGGCTTGCCGTTTATGGGATTGTCAGGGACAAGAAGATTGCCGATGTCGAAATGACGGGCATGTGGGAAACCGCCCTTGCCAAGATAGAAGCGGGCAGCATGGATGCCGACACGTTCCGAAAGGGCATCGAGGTGTACGCAACGCAAATCACCGCAGAACTGCTATCGGTGCAGCTATCTGTCGCTACTGGTGAAACCTGCCCCTGCCCGAAATGCGGCAGCGGGCGCATCCTGTTCTACCCGAAAGTGGCGAAGTGTTCCAACGTGGACTGCACGCTTACCATATTCCGCAACAAGTGCGACAAGCAGCTTTCCGACAAGCAGATTGTCGAGCTGGTGACTAAACGCAAGACCGGGCTAATCAAGGGCTTCAAGGGCAAGAACGGCAAGGCTTTCGATGCTTCGCTGGTACTGGACGAGCAGTTCAATGTCGGTTTTTCATTCCCCGAAAAGAAAGCGAAACCGAAGAAATAGCCTATCTTTGCCGCTGAAATTTCATTGTGATAGGTTTTACAGCTTATAATAATTGAAATTTTAGTGGTTGCGCCCGGAGGGAAACCGGGCGCATTTTTTATATGTTCCCGCCAAACAGGTAGGTCGAACAGACCACCCCGTTATCCAGCACCCTGCTTTCCGAGAGCTTCCACAGCGAGCCGGATGTTTCCCCGACAAAACCGATGCCTTTGCCCGCCATGACCGGGACGGTGTAGATTGTCAGGCTGTCCAGCAGTCCGGCTTTAATCAATGAAGTAAGCAGCTTGCCGCCACCCACCACCAGCATGTCGGTTTCCTGTTTCAGTTCATAGACCCTTTGCAGCGGTTCTTCGGTCAGGAACTCCACCCCGCAGTCCGGTGTAACGTTGGTGTCGTAGTGTGACACCACAAAAGACCGTTTGCTTTTGTGCGGCCACCCGCCCCAGTGTTCAAAGATGTAGTTGTAGGTGTTCGCCCCCATAAGCAGGCAGCTTGCGGCGGCGTGTTCCCTTGCCGCCAGTTCCTTGACCTCACGGGGCATCCAGTCCAGTTCATAGTCCGGCGTGGCGGTATGCCCGTCCAGCGATACGGCGATGTGCGCTTTGATTTGTTCCATATTGTCAGGTATTAAAGTGATATAAATCCCTACTGTCTTGGCACGTTAGCCGCAACCCCAAAAAAGAAAGCGTGGCATGACGCTGTTTCAAAGTAGAGGTACTGGCATACCCAAATGTGGAAACAGTGCAGCCACGCTATGACAAACGCATAGCATATCCTGCGCTGAATATCCCCACATTTTGAAAAGTGCCAGTTTTCTACTTTGGGACGTTCGGCGAACGTATATGTTATATATAAAGGCAATATTCCGGCAACCGCCGTCCAACTGCCGTTACTTTTCCGTGTAACTTCTGCAAAGTTAAGCAAATACCCTGAAAAATCACGTGCAAACAGAAAAAATCCTGCCGTGTTATCACAACAGGGCAGGACACAAGCACCTAAAAATACACAAGTTCAGCCCATACGCCTACGGGCAGCTTGCGTTCCTTTGAAGATGATATGAACCGATGACAAAACAGCTTTGGTTCGCCGTGTCTTTGGTGATGATGTCCCTTTCCCGCATGAAGCGGATATAGCTCTTTGCGGTGCGCTCCTTGATGTCCAATACCTGCTGCAACTGCTCGCAAAGGTCTATGTAGGTGATGCGTGTCTGCCGCCCGAAGATGTCATGTGCGACATTCACCAGTTCCCTTTCCTTGCGTTTCTCCTTTTCCTCACGGGGCTTCTCGCCCTTGTACACGTGCATCCCGGCTTCCTTGTCCCATGCAAAGAGCATCAGCGGCACGTCCAGCGGGCTTCCGTCCCTTACTTTCAGGGCTTTCACCACCGACTGGGCGGGTTCATCGTCTTTCTCTATCGAAAGGATTGTAGCCGCCTTGCGCTGCAACTCGCTGCCCAAATGTCCCCGCAGCTTCAAACCGTTGGGGACGAAATGCAGCACGCACAGAATACACGTGTTGTAGATGCCAGCCAGCCGATAAAGTTCATCTATCACCGCCACGCTTTCCGCTTCATCGTTGGCACTCTTAACAAGGTCGGCGATGCCGTCAATGACGACCAACTGGATGCCGCCGTACTGGTAGTAAAACTTATCCATGCTCTGCACAATGGCGTTCAAGCGTTCTTTGCGTGACATACCCGTCAGGCAGAACGCTTTGAGTTCATCGGGTTTGTCCGGCTGTTTGGCACGTGCCAGCAGGTTGCTTACATTCTTGAACAGTTGCACTTCCGATTGCTCGGTATCGTAAAGCAAGACCGCCTTGTGCCTGCCGTTGGCGGTTATCTGTATGCCCAGCGTATCTACTTCCGCACCAGCCGGGCAGATGCAGCCCGCCACGATTGCGGCTACATAATTGCTCTTTCCCGTTCCCTCGCCCCCGGTGATGCCGAACAGGTTGCCTTGTGTCCCCAGCGGAACGTCACCCGCCGAAATAATCTCTTGTGCTTTGGCGGGCGGGTTGTTGAAATCTATCTCGCATGATTTTAGCATAATCAATGTGTCGCTATACAGGTTGTCTAAAAATTCGATAAACAGCTTCAGGAAATCTTCACGGGTGTTCCCGGCTTTGAAGTAGTCGGATATGTCCTTTTCCTCTTTCGTTCCCGGAAGCGGGAGCAGCAGGCGTTTCACGCCAAATTCTTCCAATAGTTTTTCCTGCTTGCATGAACTTTCCCTGCCCGTCTTGTCCATGTCAAAGAGCAGGACGATGTGCTTGAAGCGGAACGTCAGCCGATAGACCAGCGTGGGAGGGATAGTCACCGTTTCGCTGTTGAAGCAGATAGCGTGAAAACCGTGCGCCGCCAGCGAAAGCACGTCTTTCTCGCCGCCCGTGATGAATAGCGTGTCGCCTTTGGCTGGCAGTTGTTCCAGCCCGAAACTGTAGTTCTCGCCGAAGCTGCCGCCGTAGAGGAAGCGGGGCGTGGAGAACGGGCGGTACAGCTTGATGTGCTGTTTGCCCTTGTAGCCGTACATGGGTTCTGCCACCGATGAAGTGTAGGTGTACGGTTTGCCCTCTGCCGTTTCGCTGTGATACTCCCGGAGCGAGCAGACCTTGTAACGTTCCAGCAGTTCGGGCGTGATGCCGTACTGTTGCCAGTACACCAGTTCGGCAAGCGGGAACTTCTGTTCCCGGAACTGGTAGGGCTTGACGGGCTTTTCGGACGTTTCTTCGGGTTTGTCCGGCACTGCCCGGCGGACGGTTGCCGGGGGAACGGAAACCGGAGTGCCGGAAGCCAGCCCCAAACCCAAGTCCCGGTCGATGATTTCCAGTATCTCCACGAAGTCAGCCGCCCGGTTGCAGTCCAGCCCCTTTAACTGCCCCACGAGGAAGAAACAGTCGCCGCTATAACTGTCGTTGCCGAAGTCTTTCATCTTGTAGATACCGCCCCGGCGGTCGAAGTAGATGTTGCAGGAAGCCTTGCTGTCCTCGTACAGCGGGTTAAGGAAGTTGCGACCTATGCGCCAGTTTCCGGGCAGGTAGTGTTTGAACACCGCCAGCCCGTTACTTGTCCTTTCTAAGATTTCCTCTTTCCTTAGCATACAACTGGTGGTTGGTTATCAGGTTGTCGATGTTCTCCTTGTTGCTCCTTATCAGGCGTTCTTCCAGCATCCGGCGTATCTCGCTGACCTTGTAGAAGTAGCGTCCCCTGATGTTGGAATAGGCGATAGTCCCCGACACCCGCAGGCGTTGCAGGGTCTTTTCGCTTATTTTCAGGAACGTGCAGACCTCGTAGCTGTCCACCCACATGTCTTCCTCGCTTTGCCTTGCCGTTTCCATGTGGTTGAAGATGTAGTCGGCAATGGCGGTAATCTTGTTGTCCAGTTCCTTGTAGGCTTTGGACTCGAATGTTATTATTTCCATAACGGTAACTGATTGATTTGCCGCAAAGTTCGGGTGTCCTGAAAAATAAAACGCCACAGATGTACCCACCTGTGGCGAAATAAATTTTGTTAAAGCACGGTTGCCTAATCCTGCTCCCTCATGCGCATCAGCAACCTGTCTTTCAGGGTGGAGAGGAAGCCCGTTCGGTCTTTGGTCTTGGCTTTTAGTTCCATGTAGGTGTGGTAGAAGTCGCCGAGGTCTATGTCGAACACGTATTCAAAGTAGGCTACAATCTCCTTAATATCAACCGTTCCCTTGTTCAGACAGCCGCAGGCGTCCAGTGCGTAGATAAGTTCCACCAACGCCCTTTTCGTCCCCGTCCAGCGCAACAGCCTGCCCATGAAGCCGTTCTTCACCCGCTTGCGCTGTTCCCGGCGTTCCAGCTCGTGCAGACGGTTGGTGAGGTATATTTCCAGCAGTTCGTTGGCTAAAATCTTGGCTACCTTGAAATCGTGACTGGTGCTGAACTGTGGGTCTGTTTCGTAATAGAAACTGTCCACGATGATTTGTATGTCAGGCTTCCCACGTATGAAATACTGCCTGTCCAAGTAGGTGGCTTTCGTTCGGTGGTACTGGTAGAACGCCAAGTTCCGCTGGAACGACCTTGAAATCCGGTCGGTTTCCGACAGCAGGTAGTCCCGCTGCACGTCCTCGCTGCCGCTGGGGAAGCGCACCTCTATCTTGTAAACGGTATTGTAATAGATGATTTTGCTCGCTAAAAGCGGTTTCAGTTCCTTGAAGAAGTGTATTTCTTCTTCCGTGCTGGCGAACGGGTAGGAGATTATAAAGGTTTTGAGTTCGCCCAGTATCTCTTGCAGGTAGTCCACGCACAGGCGGCAGAGCGTCAGCGTGTCCGCTGCGGTGTCCTCGTATTCCTGTATCTGCCATTCCACTTTTTGAAGCAGTCCGGCGAAGTATGTTTCCAACGGTATCTTATGTTCCATAACCTTGTGCTTATCTTTTATGAAGCACAAAGTTACGGGCATAAAAAATCAGTTTTATTCTTGATTTTTCACATTACGTTCTTGTAACTGTGCATTTTCTTGTTTCCTGCGCTTTTCTGCGTATTTCTCCGGGGGTATCTAAAAGATACGCCTTGCAGAAGTCGTTCAGGTTCGATGTCGATGCGAACCCGGTGGTGAACGCCACTTCGGTAAGCGTGAGGTTTGTGTTCAACAGGTAGTGTTCCACGTCCTTTACCCGTTCCTTTATCACCCATTCCTTAGCCGTGTACCCGGTCATTTTCTTTACCTTTCGCCGGAACGAGCCGTATTCCATGCCGCATTTGTCCGCCAGTTTCTCGGCATCATAGACCATGTAGCCTTTCAGACGTACCATTTCGGTGAACGTCTGCCTGCCCAGTTCCGGCAGCATCCGTTCGGCGTGGCGCAGTTCCTTTTCCGTCACCAGCAGTCGGTTGCCCCTTACCGGGTTTCTCCGCAGCAGGTGGAAAGCGTGGCATACCGTGTTGTACACGTTGCAGAGGTACTGCCGTCCCGGTCGCATCCAGTGGAGCGCATCGCAGTAGGCGGTCAGTTCGGGTATCTCGTCCCGCTTGCGGTGCTGTTCCGCCAGTTCGTCAAGTATGGCGTAATGGGTGGTGGACATACCCAGCAGGATAATGATTGCCTTGTAGTCCTTGTATGCCGCCAGTGTCGGCGTTTCCGGCAGGCTTTTGAGCGTGTCGCACACGTGGGCGCACAGCCGCCCGTCCTTGCTGAACGGTTCAAGTTCCAAGTAGTTGTCCATTTTCCGGCTGTTGTGCAGCAGCCATGTTACCTTTTCGTCCAGTTCCTTGCAGGACGCTTCCAACTCCGCTTCGGGAGCGGGAAGCAATAATGATGTAATCCGTTGTTCCATATCTGATGTTTTATATATGAATGACATATCATTTGTTCCACTTCACGCAATCCGTCCAACCCCATTCATCGAACAGCCATGTTTCTAAGAAGAAAAGTACAAAGGGCAGCAGGAACAGAAAATATGCCTGTACTGCGCTGATATGCTTAGAGCGGCGGTAGCGGTTCAACAATGCCTGTACACGGGCTTTCCTGTATCGTGCAAGAATAAATACACAAATAAGCAAAAACATTGCACCTAAATAGCCAAGATGTAAGGACGACCATTCCGGTACACTGTTAATCAGGAGAAAGTTGCCGGGCAGAACTACTACCCACCACCAATACCAAAACAGCAGTATAAAACCTGACATCCGCCCTATCTTCTTGCCCCAAACCTCTCCCTTGAAATATAGGTAGTCAAAAAAATAGTATCTGTAATTCGTCCGGTTTGCACGTTGCTTCACTCGTTCAAAATAGTTATCTGTATTTTTTATTCCTTTATTCATAATGGCTTGGAAAGGAACGCCGTCAGATGCTATCTTTCGTTGTTACTAACTTATTTACAAATCCCAATCCGGTGAATAAACACCCAATCCCAATAAGGGGATAAACAATGCCACATAAGACTGCAAGCATATTCAATCCTCGTTCATCTCCCGTGAAGCCGTCTAAACAAACAGCTTGCAATATGAAGTTTGTAATTTGCCAATCCAATAAACTTTGGTCTATACAGATAAAGGCAAGCCACAAAAGGATAGAGCAACATTCCAAACCCAACAATAACATTATGGTTTTAGGCTGCATTGCATATAGTTTATAGACCTTGTAGATTACCAGTATATCTATTATTACAAGCATACCCAAAAGACAATATTCCATAATGCCATATATTCCGAACAGACGACCAAAGCCTAAGCCACCACAAAATAATGTTATGGCTATCAGCAAAGCACTGAAAGCTGTCAATGCTATTATGGATTGAACAGTTTTATTCATCGCACTATTGTTAATGGTTAGCAGGGAACGGCTTGTCCGTTATCCTGCGTTGTTAGCTGTATCTATTTTAGAAAATCCAAATCAAAATAATATTGATTGTCATTCTTCGGATTTATGTAAATCGTTGCCACTCCATAATATTGCAATAGCATTTCCAATGAAACTTTTTCCTTCAAAATTGCATCACTGCGAAATGTTTTTGTCTTTCCTTTGTATGGGGTGGTGTACGTCACGGTGCATATTGCAGTGGACACTACTTGTTCACTATGATAAATGTCAGGAAACAAAGAGCCGCTAACACCATTCCAAAACTGGGTTTCCCATGAATTGAATACCTTAAAGACTGGCTCTTGCATCCTTGACTTCTTGCTACTCCATTTCTGCGCACTGACTTTACATTGGCTTAAATCAACCGATAATCGTGTTCCATGCTTTTTTATCTGTTTGATTGCCTGCCTTGCTCTATATCTACGAATAGCAGCACCTATAAGATTGTGATTTAACCATACAAGCAATAAAACCACTCCCGGTATTCCAATGGCATACCACCTTCCGGCAAAACAAATGCCCACACCGAATACATAAATCCAAATAAAAATAAATCCAAGTATTCTCAATATTTTATTCTCATAGATTTTCATGTCATATAATTACAGCTAATGCCTTGAATGCTTAGAAAGGAGCATCGTTAGATGCTATCTTTCGTTATTAGATATCTATTGCCCTTTCTCGCTTGAGGATATGGAACTAAAGTTGCCTTTATAATTCGATTATTACAGTTAAATGGTACATAAGCCACTTTACTATCAATACTTAATGTGTCGTTTAGCTGTTTCAAATGGGAGTGCTCATTTTGTAATAAAACTTCCGTTTTTGAAAAGTCCACAGAACTGCATATCGGATAGAAACCGGAAAAACAAGTAGGCGTTATGTAAGCTGCTTGATTTTCATAATCAAAGAACAGGAAACGGTTTCCGTCTGCCACATTATCATACACAGCAAAGCAATCAAACTTTCTCACTCCATTGATTGTATAGCTTTGCACGAAGTCAATATTGCTATCATCTACCGCTTTCAACTCAAAAATGACCTTCTTTTCATCGTGCTGATTAAAACACAGCCTATATAGAGTTTCAAATTCTGTTTTTTCTGTTTCTATATAAAGGGTATCTTGTTCAGTCAAAAAATGATACTTTACTGAATTTTGTTCCACATAGCCGTTTTTCGCTATAACATAGCTAAGTGGGAAAAGGAACAAACAATACAATACAAATATTCTCATGTCTTTATATCTAATGATTAGAAAGGAGCATCGTCAGATGCTATCTTTCGTTGTTACTAACTTATTAAATCTTTATTGTATAATTTTTAGCCAATGACGATGTGTTATTATAAAATAAAGTAATACAACCAAAATGGGATAAATCATCCATGATATGAAGGAAGAAACCTTTTGGCTATTAAATATCAGAGGTTTACTCCTTATAATTTCCATACCTTTTTTCCTTTTGATATAATACGAACAGAATGTCTTGTATAATAAAACATAGATTATGATGAAAAACACAAAAGGGGTTTTATAATTGAAATTCTCCTCTATCAGTAGATATGCCAATACTATAACAGGAAGAAATAATATTCCACATATTATCTGTATCGTCCGCTCATGTGGATTTTCCAATATAAATTTATCCCTATTAAATATGAATATCTGATAATACATCGCATCTAAAATGAATTTTATCATAAAGAGTTATTCGTATTGTTAGTAATGGCTAAGCGGGGAACGCTGTTAGGCGTTATCACGCTTTGTTATAAACTCAAATTACTTTGCATGATTGGCTTTTATTTACCCACCATTCCTGTTCTTCCACCTCACGAGCCTTTTGTATCTCGTCCGTTGTCAGATTTTCATTGTGATAGGCATTATATAGATTTTCCCAACCATTCTTACGATATTTCGGTGATACAATCCATTCGCCTGCATCATTAAACAGGCAGAAGTTTGCAGGAGTATCGGGTATAATCTCATCTGCCCAAGAACAGACTTTTGTCAGTCCCTTTGCGGATTTCCACTTACCCCGATATTCAGATAAGTTCAATTTCAGTTCTGCTATTTCATTCCGTCCTTTCTCTATTTGCTGTCCGCTCATCCGATACCCCTGCTTGAAAGAACCGGAGAATGTACCGCTATATCGTTTATCTCCGTATTCCGCAAACGAGTAATACCCGTATATGAAACCGTCCAATTCCGTATATTCACTTTTTATCATTTGGGAACAGGAAGAAATGCTATCTACACAAACCTTTCCCTTAAACGGACAGATTACGGATAATCGGGTACGACTGATACCCTTTATCTCATATTCTCTACTATCCATTTTCCGAACTTCGGTAATATGAATATCAATTCGGCTACAATCTTCTCCTAATATGCCAATCATGCTTAAATTGTCAAACAAGCCCGAAAGGTCTTGCTGCAAAATATCTGCTTTGGGATTTTGTGAATAGGCTACTCCACAAAACCAAAAGAGTAAAAAGATAATGATATGGTATATTTTCTGTTTCATATTTTGCATTACTGTTTATAATGGCTTGACAAGGAGCTGCGTTTAGCAGCTAACTTGGCTTGTTATCAGTGATTTATTTTGCGATACCTGCACATGTAAATTTTAATCCTGTGATTGAATATTGCTTCACAAAATCTACAAATTCATCTGTGCAATAATAATTGTTATTAAACAGACTATCCCGAAATATGATATATGAACCGATATTTCCTTTATTGAAAATACCATTATTATCTCTCATCATCTTCAAAATTTCTTCATTGCTCTTGGACTCTATATTTAAGGCATCGACTGTATTCAATACATTTATAAAATAATAGTTTGAAGTATTACCGTCTACATTGACAGGTAAAACTTCTATTTGTCCTTTCAGCTTTTCAGCGAGCAATAAAGATGTTCTTTTATTTACTATCAGACAACCAGAAAAATAACAAGAAGCATCAAAGTCCTCACTTCGTTTGTCTTTCTTTTTTCTTTTATCTTTAAACAATTCTAAGCTAAGCCCTTTCCACTCATTAACAAGTGATTGACCATTATAATCCCAAACATCTTTATTTGATTTATCTTCTTCCTTGAATACAAAGAACTTGTAATTATCAAAGTCTTGTCCAATTTCATATATATTCATAATGTTACACTATTTAATTACTGATAATGGTTTAGCAGGGAACGGCTTGTCCGTTATCCTGCTTCGTTAACATCATATTTTATTCTCATTCCAGTGTACCATATCAATACACCATAATAACAAGGTCTTTTTGCGCTTCAACGGCTTCATCGAAAATGAAATTCAAGTCGTCCATTTCCTGCTCGTAATCATAATCTCCGATACCGTTACCCTCTTGTAGTGAGGTGTATTCCGTCCGCTTGCTCTCCAAATCTGAAACGGGTATGCTGATGATATAGGGAAAATCACTGCTCAATGGAATAGGGATGAATGTACTTTGGCTATCCAATTGCCAAAGGTTTTCCGCACAGTAGATTTGCGTTCCATAATGGTTGCAAATCTTTTCATATACATACCCGTACATGAAAGCAATTTCGGGATAACGGATTTCTCCGTTCACTATATCTGCCAACGCTGCATAAGCATCTTTATCCGTGTTCAGGCTATCGCTGAAATAATCGTTCAGAGTGTCAAGTTCCTGCTTCAACGCAACCTTTAATTGGTTTATAAGCTGATTATCACAAGTTCCATAAACAGACTTTACCTTATCGGCTTCTGTCAAATATGCACAAACAGAGTAACTCATACCTTTTCTTCATTTAATATTGTCATTCCAGTGTACCATGTCGTATGGATAGTAGGGCAACCCTTTCAGGCTGCTATCATCCAGCCCCAAGACCTTGACCAATGCACCGCTTTCAAAACACCAATAACCGTCATGGTTGATACCATATTTATGGTCGTCATGCCAAGATAAATCAGAATGTCCTCGATACCATTCTTTTTTGAGGTATTTTTCCAATCGTTTCACCGCTTCTGCTTTGTCTTGTTCAGCCAACTCTGTAACAGTGATAGCAATTCGATAGGGTGACGGATATAATACTTGGTTTGTTGTCCTTTCCCAATCAGGAAATCTGTATCTAATCAATGTATCATAAATATAGTCTTTAGCTTCTCTGTCTTTTATCAGTTGCACCAGACCATGTATAAGGTCGTCTTCGTAATCCAACATAATGCCTATTGACAGAAGCCACAACATTTCAATATAAAATCCGTTGTCCGTCCAAAATCTCGGCATTGTTTTGAGGGCTTTCACATAATTGTTTTTCAGCTTATCAATATCCTGTCCCATAGAATACTGTACTAATAAATAACGAAGCCTATAATTGAACAAAGAATCGTAACCTATATGTTTTCCTGAAAGATGCATTTGTTCATAATAACTAATATCTTCATCATACATTTTCAGTTGCTTCAAATACTGTTCTTCTGTAAAAAGTTTATCTCTTGTTTCCATTATGGTACACTGCTTTTTGATGTTAATGGGTTGCAGCTTGCCGCCGTTAGGCGGAACAGGTGCTTGTTATTGCTATATTTCATTCACTATATCATTCATCTTTTTGCTGCAAATATCAACACAATGCTTGTATGAATTAATATCAAATGCGTACTTATATTTAGCCAATTTATTCAAAATCAAATCTCCATTTTTAATCATCAAACTTGTTATTGTAAAAATGAAATAGTTTAAATCTTTTTCCTTATTCCCAGTCCATTGTGTCCTGTCAATGCAAAAACTAACCACATATTCTTTTTTAACATTGTAATATCTTGGTTGATATATTCCTGTTCCGTTATAATAGGATGAAATATCACCATCAAAAAACAATGTTACCTTAAACATGGTAACAGCTTCATTTTCAAATGAAGTAAATGTATCTTTTATAATTTTCCTCATATTGCGCACAAAGGGACTTAAGGCTTTAGATGCATTAAGTTCTCCACCATATACTATATTTAATGTAAATTCCATACTTCCTTAATTAAGTTAGCAATAATTTTTCGATAAACGCACCTTATGGTGTAGTTCCTATTCACTATTAAATCATTGTCTAATCATCATCCAAACAATCCAGCGGATTGGGGATTTTTGCTTTATAGGCGTTCGATACGTGCAGATAAATTGCCGTTGTTTTTATATCGGTATGTCCCATAAGTTCCTGTATGGTTCTTAGGTCTGTCCCTTGTTCCAGCAGGTGGGTGGCGAACGTGTGCCGGAGCATGTGCAGGTGTACCCGATGCTTTATTCCGGCTTTCCTTGCCGCTTCTTTCAATATCTTAACCAATGCGCTGGGCGAGTATTGTTCGCCTGCCTGTTCGCCCTCAAAAAGCCATTTTTGCGGTCTGTATTCCCGGTAGTAAGCCCTTAGTTCGTTGAGCAGCTTTTCCGACAGTAGGGAATACCTGCACTTCTTGCCTTTTCCGGCAATCCTGATTAGCATCCGTTCGCTGATGATGTCTTGGGGTGTCAGGTTCAGAAGTTCGCTTCGGCGTAGTCCGGCAGAGTAAATAAGAGAAATCATGCACCTGTGTTTCCGATTGGATAACTGTGCAAAGATGCTTTTCATTTCTTCCCGGCTTAATACTTCGGGCAATGCCTTGTACTCTTTTGCACGGGCTATCCCGCCATAATATTGCCGCTTGCCTTTCCGGACTTTCTCGTAATAGAACTTGATAGCGTTGATGCGCATGTTCTGCTGGGTGGCGGATATGTGCTTTTCCTTTACCATGTGGAGCATATAGCTGTTTATGTCCTCGACCGTCAGCAGGTCAAGGTCTTGCCCCTTGTGGTATTCCATGAAGTCGCTGAAATAGATTTTATAGGCTTTTATGGTGGAAAGGCTGTACCGCTTCTGTTCCAGCAGTTCGAGGTAGCCTCTCGGCAGTATGTATTCCCTTTTAGGTTTGGGATGCCGCACGTAAACCCGGCTGTAATCAATATAGGCGTGGGGCGAATAGCGGTCATAGAAATCCGGCAGTTTAAAAGCGGTGGCAGGTATGTAGGCAGAACTATTGCCTGTCTTTTCCACGTCCGTATCTTGGGCGAGCAGCAGGGCGACAGCCTGACTGTTTACATACTCTATCCGTATGTAGTCCGCACCGTTTCTTTCTTCCTTGTACAGAACGATGCTTCCTCTCTGTTTCTGAACCTTATCCATGTCGCTGAATTTTGCTTCGCTCCAAAGATAAGATAAAAATATCACTTTTTGAACATCTGTTCAAAAATAATAGAGGTTAAAAAAACAAAAGAGTATCAGGCTTTAAGCAGCGAATAGATATGGCGAAAATTTTCTGCCAGTTCGTCCACGTTCAGACCGTTCAGAAATGCTTGTTCGTATGACAGTCCTAAAAACATTTGCCGGAACAAGATAGCCGTTTTCTTCACGTCCGTGTTGCTCCTGATTTCCCCGCTTTCTTTTGCCTTCTGTATGACTTTCTCCCATAGGTCATAGTCTTGTCGGTAGATTTTCTCAATTTTCTGCCTGATACCCGGATAGTACATGCGCACTTGTGACAGGAAATGAAAGTAGTAGAAGTTAGGACTACAATCATGCGGGCTGCAATTATCGCCAATCAGTTCAACAATCCTTTTCATGGAAGCGGCTACTCCCGCCACGTATTGCCCGATGAACTCCGTCAACGTATCGGCAGGAGCGGCAAACTTGTTTTCCGGTTCGTGCATTTGCAACACGTATTTGTCCGCCACAGCCATGAATAAATCCAACTTGTGCGGAAAATAATAAACGATACCCGTTTTTGTCACCCCGCAGGCTTTGGCAAGCGTGATGATGCTTGCTTTCTCGTAGTTCATCCTGACAAATACGCCGAACGCTTTATCTATTACTTCTTCACGGTTAGTTATTATCATACACGTTTGTTTTTAATCGGTTACGAAGATACGGATTTTGTTTTAACCATTTGTACCCCAGTGCTTTTTTTTAGTGCAAGGTGCAAGTATATATTTATATATATAGCTTGCACCTTGCACTAACCCAAAAATATTTATTATCAGATATTTGCGAGTTTCAAAAGAAAGCCGTATCTTTGAACCCGAAAGTTAGGCAGACAAACAGCGGTCAAAGTTGGACAAGCCCAACATCTGAAAATCGTTACTGTTTCGTTACCTATTTGAAATTTTGAAAGCGAAGTAGCTGAAATATAAGCGGTTAGAGTTGTAGGTTCAAAACCCTGTCTCTCCGCTGGAGAATAAGAAATCCTTGCAAGTTACTTGCAAGGATTTTTTGCGTTTGATACGTTATAGCCCCGGATTGCACGAAGCAGTCCGGGGCTATGGGTTTGGGAAATGATTGTCTCCGCCGTCTTATATCTTTACTGCCTTCTCGAACCGTTTCTCAAGGCATACGCTGAGGTCGGTGGTGACGAACTGCCCGTTGTGGAAAAGCGTGAATATGGTGGCCGGGGTGGGGGCGGCCTGTGCCTGCTCCATCGTCTCCAGTTTGATTATTTTCAGCGGGATTCCTTTACTTTGGGCTACATCTGCCAGCGAACCGAGGACGTGGTATTCCGTGTATGGACAGCGGTTGGTGAAGTAAACGACCAGCCCGTTTTTCTCCTCGCATTCCCCACTTTTCGTGCAGGCCTTGAAAGAAGGGTCGGGAGCATCGGGCGTCAGCTTCAGAACCAACAGGCTGAAACCGTTGGGGAGCTTCTCTATTGTCTGGAAACCCTGGCGCAGAAGCCATTTGGTATCGCTCATGAAATGGAACTTGGATGTACCCGCTACGGTGACCAGTCCTGCCTTTCCCTGCGACCGGGCATCGTCGATGGCGGATTGTAATAGTGCCTTGCCGTGTCCGCATCCTTTGTACTGTCCTGATACCCAGAAACAGTTTATCATCAGATAGCCGGGAGCGTCGACGGGAACCCAGGCCTTTTCGGCGGGAACATATTCGATGAATACCTTGGCACGTTCGTCAAGGCGGCGGAAAACGTATCCGTTGTCGAATTCTTTCCTGAGCCATTCTTTTTTCAGCTCGTAGCCTTCCTTGCATTTTTTGTCGGAGAAGGCGCAACAAATATGTTCCGTTCCGATGTTTTCTTTTGTCAGGGTGATGTATTTTGTTTCCATCATACTATTGTTTTATAGGTATATAAATTTTTGTTGTTTGCTGTGTCGTTGTTTTTTAGGTGTAATGGATGTACTCTTCAGAAGCCATCCCCTACATACCCTCTGCTATCTGTTGCGGAGCTGGTTGATGACCTCTTTTATTTTTGCCGTATTTACTTTTTCCCTGTGCTTGTGTACATATATAAGAAGGAGAACAACAAAACAATTATTGTATAAATCCTTCAGATCGAAAACAAATAGGGGTTTGAGGTAAATGAAATCCAAGACCCCCTTTTCCCAGACGATATTACCGAGCAAAGCACAAATCAGTCCCGCAATTTGGAAGGAGATGCCGATGTCTAGGAGCTTCGTTTTTTTTGACAGGCTTCTGAGGAAGACGTATAATGCCAGTATGATACATTCGGCCACGGCGAAGATGACCATGTGGATCCAGAAGCCCATATTGATATTCAGTTTCTGGTTTAGAAGATAGTTGACGTAGCTGTGTTTGTCGTTGAATACCGGACTGAACTCGAATAGCGAGGGGATAATCTCAAAATGGGTATCCATATAAAAATGATAGATCACAATCTTTGTCGCCTGATCGATGATGACCAGTAGAAATATCCACCATATAATCTCTTTGGTTTTCATAATTTATTCCGTGTTTGTGGGATAGGTAATCTGTTCTTTACTCCGGTTCGTCCGTATCCAGGCAGAAAGGATGGCCGGCGGGATCGATCAATGTGCGGGAAGTTTTGAAATATTGCTCACCGGCAAGGCGTGCTCCCAGACTGAGGGCATGGTGGACGGCTTCTTCGAGGTCGTCCACATAGAAGTCGAGGTGCAGCATCTGCCCTTGTTTCCCTGCCTGCCAGGGCCAGACGGGTGGTTCGTATTCTTCAATTTCCTGGAAGGCGATGACCATACCGGCGGGCGAAGTGATGGCTGACCAACCGTTTGCCTGCGGGTGTGTCCACTCCCAATTCAGAAGCTGACTGTAAAAACGTGCCATGATGCCTGCATCTTTGCAATCGACGACGACGTTGATTTTGCTGATTGTAGCTTTCTTTGTTTCCATGTTCCCAAAGATAGAATAAGTTTTTGATTTGTAAGAATGGAGAGGGATAATTCCGCTTTGTGGGAAGAAAGGGCTATCTTTGTGTGATAAAAATAAGTAAAAATTCCGATGTTTAAGAAACTTGTGGCGATAGAGCCTGTAAGCCTGATTCCATCAGCAGAAAAGAAATTGCAAGATTTTGCGAAAGAAGTTATTATGTACGACGATATACCCTCCGGCGATGAGGAGGTGGCAAGCCGTATCGGGGATGCGGACGCTGTTTTGTTGAGTTACACCTCGCGGATTGGGAGGGCGGCACTGGAAAAGTGCCCGAACGTTCGGTATATCGGGATGTGTTGCTCGCTTTACTCGCCGGAAAGCGCGAATGTCGATATTCGCTATGCGAACGAACGGGGTATCGTTGTTACCGGTATCCGCGATTATGGAGATGAAGGGGTGGTGGAGTATGTCATCAGCGAACTGGTGCGTTGCCTGCATGGTTTTGAGCAGGAGGCGTGGGACGACATTCCCCGTGAGATTACCGGGATGAAAGTCGGTATCGTAGGACTGGGTAAGTCCGGTGGCATGATAGCGGATGCCTTGAAGTTTTTCGGGGCTGATATTGCCTATTTCGCCCGGAGCGAGAAAGAGGCGGCACGCGGGAAGGGCTATCGTTTCCTGCCCCTTGGCGAACTGTTATCGCAGAGCGAAGCCGTTTTCTGCTGCCTGAATAAGAACACCGTCCTGTTGCATGAAGCCGAATTCGGGCAGTTGGGCAATAAAAAGATACTGTTTAACACCGGTTTGTCTCCGGCCTGGGACGAGGCTCCCTTCATGAAATGGCTCGAAGGCGACAACCTCTGCTTCTGCGATACCGCCGGAGCATTGGGAGACAGCCACCTGCTGAACCATCCGCATGTACGTTGCATGCAAGTCTCGACAGGACGTACGCGCCAGGCTTTTGACCGTCTGAGCGAGAAAGTGTTGGCAAACCTTTCAGCCAATTGCAAATAAACAGAGTTGGAATAGGTAGCACGCGGATAATCACTGAAAAATATTAATTATCAGTGTTTTATCCGCGTGCTCTATGTTTTTATATCGTTTTGACAACCTGGCAGGGATTCCCGACCGCCAGACTGTTGGAGGGTATTGACTGGGTGACAACGCTTCCGGCACCGATTACGCAGTTATCACCGATAGTAACGCCGGGCAGTACGATTACTCCGCCACCAATCCAGACATCGTTTCCTATCGTAATAGGCAGCGCTCTTGTACGAAAGAACAGCTCTCCCGAGTTTTCATCCCAGTCTTCCACAAATCTCTCGGACGCACTTACCGGGTGGGTTGCAGTGTAGAGTTGCACGTTGGGAGCTATCAGGACGTTATTTCCTATCGTTATATAATTGTTGTCGAGGAAGGTACAGTTCATGTTGATAATCACTTTATCCCCGATAAAGATATGTTTGCCGCATTCGCAGTGGAAGTTTATATCGACTCTCGAATGTTTTCCGACGCGACCGAATAGCTTATGCAGCAAAGCCGTCCTTGCTTCGCTGTCTGAAATGTCGGTCGAATTGAATTCCGCAAGCAACTGTTTGTTACGGACGATCATATCAAACACTTCTTTATCCAGGCGGTTACAATATTCTCCCGACAGGAATTTCTGATAGTTGGTTTCCATAATGACTGTTTTTTCGGTAAGGATTGTTATGAACCTCTTAAAAGACGATGGGTGAGGTGATGTTCAGCAGCGTATTCACTACTGACCAACCGGCTATTTCGGCTGTCGCGCTGTAGACGTCGATTACGGCATGTACCTGGTCGTTCCTGATCTCTACCCGTTGTGTATCGCCCGTAAATCCGGGGGTGGACTGCATTGTGACCTGCATGTTCCCGGGGCCTACCGAAGCCCGTGAGGCGGCAACGGTGACATTGACCTTGGTTGGGAAGAGCTTGATGGCTTCTGTTGCGCTTCCGGAGAAGACGGTACGTTGTTCCGTTTGCAACGACTCGTCGTAAACGGGCGTGCCTTTCAGGGCGTTGGGGCCCTTCTCGTTGAAAAACTTCGCGGAGGCATTTCCCATCAGGGAAGCCGTTCGCAACACATCGAAACCGCCGGTTGCTCCGGAGGCCAGGTAGACGCGCGTGCCGTGTGCCTTGGCTGTTTCCGAGACTTCGCGGTAGAAGTCATCGTCGGCAAGTGCTCCGATAGAAAGGGTTACGATTGAAGTACCGTTTTTCAGGGTGGGGATAGCCAATTCCCTCATGGCGGCAGGCGAGGCGGCTTCCACCAGGTAATCGGGTTTCAGCGCCAGCAAATCCGCTATGGTTGTACACGCTAGGCAAGGTTTTCCCTGTTCCTGCATCCGGGCGGCCATGCTTTCGGCCTTCGATACCGTACGGGAATAGACACCAACTAAATCATATTCAGGCAAAATGCCTTTGATAACGGCTTCGGCGACGATACCGCCTAGCCGTCCGCATCCGACAATTACTAATTTCTTCATGATGGACAAAGGTACTTGATTTATGTGTTGCTCTTATCTTCTTCTTGAAATAAAATAAATAAAGGAGGGAGTGTGGGAAACACCTTATTTCTTCATCGGAAAGAATGTTAACCCGTTAATACATTGCTTTTCGCCGACTTCCTTAAACCCGAGACTTTTGTAGAAAGGTACGGCATAAGAAGAGGAGTTGACTGTCATTTCCAGCGCTGGATTGTCGGCCATCATATAGTTGAATAGCTTTTTTCCTATGCCTTTCCTGTGATGCTCCGGTTTGATGAAGAATAATGAAATATGGTTGTTTTCGTTCTTTATTCCCATGATACCGATGAGCTCCTGATTTTCGAAAGCTCCATAGATTGTCAGTTTGTCCATGTACTGATTATCGAAAATGGAACTCTTAAAGGCTTCCAACCCTTCATCGTTAAAGTCAGCTTGCCCGCTATGCAAATATACTTCAAGCGATAATTTCGAAGCGGCGCTGTATTCTTGTTTTTTGAGTTTGCGTATCATGTTGGTAATTAGTTTAATAGAAATGGAGATGATGTTTATTTTTTGCATTAGTATCGAGGAACATCTTTTATCTCCTCGTAATAGTTTTCGATGCCGATTTTCCGTATTTTTTCGTTGATGGAGATGAAACGTTTTTGCAAATGTTCGTCGAACCCGGTTTGTTCGCAGGGGAAGGAGGTGCATTGAAAACAAAAATCGACACCCTTCTCATGGAAACAATCCCTGACATGGCAACTTTTGAACAGGGCACATGCCTGTTCACGGCAGCCGTTGCATTTGGCTTTCGAGAAATAATGCAGCATCATTTTGAAACTCTGGTAGTTTTCGAAGACTGGTTCGTCGAGCATGGTGACGAAGCGTTGGGCATAAACATCGAAGTTACCCAGGCTTTTGATGAGTTCGGTGCTGTGTTTCTGTATGTTGCCACCGTTGAAGGCAAAGCAGCCCCCGCAGTGAAGTCCGTAAGGGGCGATATGTTTCTTTATGATCTCGTTAGGTTGCATATGCGTTTATTTTAATCCTTTCTTGAAAAGTATCATAGACAAGGCATCCTTCACCTGCTCTTTTTCGGTGATGACAACGCTCATGGGGATGAGTTTTCCGCTGGGTTTCGCCCGGTAGAATTCCTCTTTGATGCTTTCCGTAATTTCCATGTCGGCGATACGATCCAGATGCTTTTCGGTGAAGTAGGAGGTGGTTCTGAAGTAGTTCTGGTAAACAACCAGCCACGCGAGGTTTTTCTTCTTCGACAGGACTTTGCACAACCAGACCTTCCCGTCGTTGTAATAGTTCCATTCGAGTGTAAGGCCGGCGGCTTCGGCCGATGCGCTGAATGTTTCGAATGCAGGAAAACTAGTCTCCAGAACGTCAGCAAGGACTTCATTAGTGGGGAAGATGTTTTTGTCTTTTAAAATAGGAAGTTCCATAATGTTGTGTATTTCGGTGTGAAAAATAAAGTTTATTTTGTAGGTATATTTTGCAAATCAAAGAGTCAATATCTTTTCTCCGTTTTTGAGATATTCGGTTAGCGGAGCTCCCATATATCTGACGGTAACTCCCAGTTTCTCGATTACAGGCTTCACTCCGAACCTTTCGCAGCAGTCCTGGCAGGCTTCGACGGTGACACCCGTTTGAAGCATTTCCAGAATTTCCGTTTGAACCTGTGTGTCCTGGGCGGCTAACTTTACGGAAGCTCCCCAAAGAATCACATTCACTTCCTGCCACCAGCCTCTCTTCTTGGAGTTGAGGGTGTACATGGCTAACATATTGAATATGGTGTCTTTATTGTCGGTTGTCCAGAGAATGTTTAATTTGTCGTTCATGGTAAGATGATTTACTATAGACTTATGCCTGTTCGCAAATGTATATAAAAGAAATAGAACTAAATATTACTTGATGGATAATCTCTGTTTTTTATTAGAGTTGTTTCTGAATATTGGAAAAATGTTTTGATATTTGGAAAATAGTGGGTAGCTTTGTCGCAAAGAAGTAATCATGAGAATAATCACATTTGCTACTCTGAGGGAATATTCTAAGAAGCATGCTGACGCAGATGTTCCTTTGAGAGATTGGTACAAAAAGACGGAAAAGAGTGACTGGTCATGCCTGGCAGATATAAAGCAAACGTTCAATAGTGTTGATTATGTGGGTAATGACAGGTTTGTTTTCAATATTAAGGGCAATGAGTATAGATTGGTTGCGATAATCTTGTTTGCCGCCAGGAAGGTTTTCATCCGCTTTATCGGCACACATAAAGAATACGATAAAATAGATTGTTCCAAAATTTAGGATTTTGTATTCGTGAGACACACGTATAAACTGTAAGTAAATTATGGCAAAGATAAAAGATAAAAAACAGTACGATGCGGCCTGTGCAAGAATTGAAGAATTGCTGAAAGTTGTAAGTAATAACACTCCTACGGATGACAAGAATTACCTTGAGTTGGATTTGCTGTCTGATTTAGTCGCTGATTATGAAGAAGAACATTTTCCTGTGGAAACTCCGTTGCTGGTGGACGTTCTTAAACTTCGTATGTATGAAATGAATCTTACTCAAACTAAGCTCTCGGAACTGTTGAGCGTGAGTCCTTCCCGGGTTAGTGAGTATCTTTCCGGTAAATGCGAACCTACGTTGAAAGTAGCCAGAGACATAAGCCGGAAACTGAATATTGATGCTAATATTGTTTTGGGGGTATAGCTTTTATTATAAGTGTGGAAATAAAATCAGTATTGTAGTTAATTATCCTTCCCCTCCTGACATACTGTTGTCACCCCCGCCCCATACCTTTGCCCCATAGTTCGAGTATAAACATTAAAAAGCTACGAAGATGGAATTAAAATTGTATTATTTAGGAGAGGTTTCCGGGATGACGAAAGAGCAGGTAGAAGAAGCCGAAAAGTTTATCAAGGGATTTGAGTACGGCATCATCGCCACTTGCAATGCTGAGACAGGCCCGCGTCTTTCGGCCTTGAACAACCTGGCTGGACAAACATTGCAGCAACTCCATTTCGCGACAGAAGCCACCACGCAGAAATTAGCAAACCTCCGTCAGGATCCGCGCTGCGAAGTGATGTACGCTACGCTGGAAGGCGGCCAGATGCAGATTGCGGGTAAGGCCGAGATTGTCACCGACGTGGAACTGAAACGCGAACTTTGGCAAGACTGGATGAACGAATACTCTCCCGAAGGCCCTACCGGCGACGGCATTTGCATCATCCGCCTGATCCCCCAATCAATCCGGGCGATGATTTGCTAATCGTTCGACAGATAGCCGGAAAGTTGATATCTTTGTAAAAAAATCAACCGAAGAAACGCGCACAATGAACCGTCTGGAACGAATATCCGCTATCCTGGTCAAGCTGCAATCCCGCCCTGTTGTCACGGCAAGCGAGATTGCGGAGCAGTTCGGAGTAAGTCTCCGGACGGTTTATCGCGACATCCGTGCGTTGGAAGAGTCTGGCATCCCTGTCGGTGGCGAGGCCGGGGTAGGGTATTCGCTGGTGGACGGTTTCAAGTTGCCGCCCCTGATGTTCAATACCGAGGAGGCTCTCTCTTTCCTGGTGGCGGAGAAACTTGTCAGCCATCAGACCGACGGCGATACCTACGGACTGTTCCGCAGTGGCATGGATAAGATACGTGCAGTACTGAAAACGGCCGAAAAAGATATCCTTCATCATTTCGACCAGTACATCCGGATTTCGGGGAGTTACAGTGCACCGCCTGCCATCCCCGGAAATGTCCTTCAGCCGCTTCTGAAAGGCTTGTTGAATAAGAAGCAATTACTGATGACCTACCGTGCCGGCTATAACCACCAGGTCACCGAGCGGACGGTCGAGCCCCAGGGCATGTTTTTCTCGAGAGGCATCTGGTATGTCCTTGCCTGGTGCAAGTTGAGGAAGGATTACCGTACTTTCCACCTGGGAAGGATTGTCCATCTATCTCTGACCGAAAACGATTTTGAGGAAGCACATCCTCCGCTTGACGAGCTGATAGAGCAGGTCTATTATTCCGAGGTCGATATCGAGGTGAAACTTCGTGTCCACCGCGATGTCGCACGCGATACGGAAGTCTCCAAATACACTTACGGACTTTACGACGAGCAACCCGACGGGGAGTATTACCTCCAGAAATACCAGACTTATTCGCTCGAAGCATTCGGCCGCTGGTATCTCTCCATTGCCGACCGCTCCGAGATTATCGGGCCGCCCGAACTCAAAACGGTCGTCAGGGAGTTGATTACGAAAATTAAGCTGTAACGCCGCGTTACCGGATGACCTTGCTGCCGGTTACTTTCTTCCCCTGTGCAAAAAGCACGCACCCCATTTTAGAAAAGGATACACCCTCTTTCGAAAGAGGATGCACCCTCTTCAAAAAAAGCATGCATCCTCTGGATGAAAATAAATGTCTCCTTCCGGCGATTTACTGCCCGGCAGTCTGCCGGCTCGTCAGTATCTCGTCCATGTTTCCGACCGCCCAGTTTACAAGGGCTTCGATATGTGGCATCAGAGTTGTGCCCAGTTCCGTGAGGCAGTATTCCACGCGGGGCGGCACTTCAGGATATACTTTGCGGTGCACCAGGCCGTCGGCCTCCAAAGTCCGGAGCGTGACGGTCAGCATCCGCTGTGAAATATCGTCGATGGTCTTGTGAATGTCGCTGAAACGCATCGTGCCGTTCACGCTCAAAGTAGTCAGGACAAGCATCGACCATTTGTCGCCCAGCCGGCTGAGCACGTCCCTTACCGGACAATTTCCTGTGGGGTGAAAATTTTTCATTTTTTTCCTTTTTCTATCAAGCTGAAATTCAATAATAGTTACCTCTGTGTAAGTAGCTTATCCCGGAGTGCGTTCTTGTTTGTTTCGCACGGAACGTCTACATTTGCTGCACAAAGGTAATAAACTTACGAAAGGTAACTATTGTTTCACTTAATAATTACAATTATGTCAAAAAGAGTAGCTGTTTTAGCAGTAAATCCGGTAAACGGATCAGGTTTGTTCCAGTATCTGGAAGCATTTTTTGAAAATGGAATTTCTTATAAGGTGTTTGCTGTTGCCGAAACGACAGAGATTAAGACCAATTCGGGTATCAAGCTGACGGTGGACGATGTGGTAGCCAACCTGAAAGGGCATGAGGACGAGTTCGACGCTTTAGTGTTCGGTTGCGGGGATGCCGTTCCTGTGTTCAGCGAAAACGCCGGAAAGCAGTACAACCAGGATATGCTGGCTGTCATCAAAGCCTTTGGTGATAAAGGAAAGATGATGATAGGCCATTGTGCAGCAGCGTTGATGTTTGAAATTGCAGGCGTTGCGAAAGGCAAGAAGGTAGCCGTACATCCGCTGGCAAAACCTGCCATCCAATCCGGACTGGCCACCGACGAAAAATCTGAAATAGACGGAAACTTCTACACCGCCCAGTGCGAAAATGCCATCTGGACGATGCTGCCGAAGGTGGTTGAGGCACTGAAATAAGAATAGTTTTTATATTGTCCCTCAATTTGGGGGACAATTCTGTTTCTTTCCGAACCGAAACCCTCTCTCCGCAATATACACCCCGCTCAGGATAAACACTGAACCGATCAGGGCAACGACCGTGATAATTTCATCAATCACGATGGCCGAAGTGATCAGCGTCACCAGCGGAACGATATAGATATAATTTGCCGTACGGAACGGCCCCAGCTCTTTTACTGCCGTGTTCCACATGATGTAGCAAAGCATCGACGCTACCACTCCCAGAAACAGCAGGTTAGCTGCCACTACCGGGTTGAGGAGGATCGTGGTATCCGTATTCAACGGATGAACCAAAAACATCGGTGTCAGCGTGACAAGCCCGTAGAAAAACACTTTCCGCGTAATCAGCAATGTCGGATAACGGTTCCCCGTCTGTTTCAGTATCAGGCAGTAAAACGCCCACATCAATGCGGCAATCAACGTAAGCATATCTCCCAGCGGATTGATTTTCAGCAGGAAACTACCGTTGAACACCACAAACGCCACGCCGATCAAAGCCATGACCGAGCCATATATCAGGTTCGGTTTTATCTTTTCCTGCCGATAGAAAAGCAACGAAAGAAATGCCGTCAGGATAGGAGCTGTACAGATAATCAGCGACACATTCGAGGCCAGCGTGATGCCTAAAGCCGTGTTTTCAGTAATAAAATAGATCGATCCCCCGCAAAGTCCGGCGGCAACGAACATAAGCTCGTCTTTTTTACTCCGGGCAAACAACACCTTCGGCGAGATAAACCAGATACATATATAAGCCAGCGCGAAACGGTAAAAGAGGATGTCGACCGGCGAAAGCCCGTGGTGGATCAGTACTTTTGTCGATACGAATGTAGTACCCCAGATAATAACCGTTATGATCGCGATCAGGTGATACCAGTAAGTCAGATTTGTTTTTGCCATGTTGTCGGTAAATTTCTATTAATAATTCAGGAAAATCGTACTGCAAATATATGTATTTAGTAAATTGGTTCTGATGATTTGTTGAAAATAAGGAATTATTCCTATATTTGGGGTTAATACAGGACATTGTATGTTTTAGGAATAACTTTGATAACGAAAATAGGAAAAAATACTATGGCTTTACTGGATCAGATTGATATTAAGATTTTACAAGCGTTGCAGAATAATGCAAAAGTGAACATGAAAGAGTTGTCGGCGGAACTGAATATCTCGAAAACGCCTGTTTACGAACGGGTGAAACGGCTGGAGGAAGAGGGGTATATCAGGAATTATGTTGCGCTGGTGGATAATAAGAAGGTAGGACTTCCGCTGGTGGTTTTCTGTAATGTTTCGCTGGCGGTGCACAACGATGAGCATATCCAGCGCTTCAAAGCAGAGATACAGGAGATTGATGAGGTGATGGAATGTTATTCGATCGGCGGCATCTACGATTTTTTTCTAAAGGTAGTTGTTAAAGACCTGGCCGCATACGACCAGTTTGTCTTTAACAAGCTAACCAAAGTAAATGGCATCGTAAAGATGCAGAGTTCCTTCGTGTTGAACGAGATCAAGCATACGACCGCCCTGAAGGTTGTGCCGGGGGAGTGACGTTACCTTGTGCGGTTCGCTAAAATATCGGCAAACATTCCCAGGTGCGAAGCATCGGTTCCGCAACAACCGCCACAGATTTTCAGCGGGAAATCCCATAACAGACTCAACAGGCGGTCGGATAATTCGGCTGCCGTCGACGATTTCAGGCAGGAGCATCCGTCCAGTTCTTCCGGACTGAGGGCGGCGGCGTTTGCCTGGATACCGTCGAAGCGGGCTTTTACCAACTCCGTATCGTTCATCGGGTGAAGCAAAGCCTCGTGCAGGATGTCCGGATGTACGCAATTTGCCATATAGCAGATGGGAGGGCGCGAGGTCTGTTTATCAATCTTTTCGATAGCTTCGTGGATAAACGTTCCGTCCATCAGCCGCCCGTTGCGTCCGATCATGAAACTGATGATGTAAGGGAGTCCGGTTGTCTCCATCGCTTTTGCCATGCCGGTTGCTTCGCTCAGTTCGGGCATGATGCCGGCAAAAAGGAAATCGACTCCTGACTCCCGGAAATCAAGAAGTGTCGGGAGATGGTAATCGAAAGCCTCTTCGACAGAGAAGCATTTCTGGCCGCTATAGGCATCTCCCCGGCAACCGGTCACCCCGCCGATATAGACCGGCGTGGTGTAGGATTGCCTTAGTCCGGACAGGAAGGCGGCATTGTCTTTCAGGACGTGCCTGTCCTTATAGGCGGATGCGGCGATCCGTTCCCTATTGGCTCTCCGGGTGGGCGTCATCAGCAATAGGGGCAGCCGACGGGCTTCCGCAATATCGAGGTATTCACGGTAGATGGCTGCCAGTTGTTGCCTATGCTGTTCGTTGTATATCAACCCGGCGTGGACGATCTGTTCGTCCAGGGGGATACGGTATTCGTGACGTAATCTTTCAACGATGGCCCCTTCCGTCAGCAAGGCGGAAGAGGTGTTGAAAGTTTCGGTAAATGTATGTTCGTTCATTAAAATAGAGTCTTTTGGCCTGAATGACAAATGTATGAAACATTTCCGGTTTCTATTTGTCCAATCTTGCTGCTTTTATATTATATAATGTATTTCGTGTGCTTCGGTAAGCTGAGGGATTTCCCTATTCTTTATTCATTCTTACTATCCGGGGTATGAACCTGCCGTGGATATCGACCAGCGACTCCTGAGCAGGCATAACCTTCTCTATGTCCTTATAAGCCAGCGGCATTTCTTCCACGCTGCCACCGATCAGGGTGACTCCGGCCTGCGAAAGGAACTTTTTCATGGCCGACTGCGTGAATTGCTCTTTGGCTTTCTGTCTCGACATCGCCCGTCCTGCCTCGTGTGAAGCGGAGCAGAGCGACTCTTCCGCTCCTCGTCCGCAGACCAGGTAACCGGGCGTCGCCATGCTTCCGGGGATGAGGCCTGGTTGTCCTTTACCTGCCGGAGTGGCGCCTTTGCGGTGAACGATGGCGTGACGGCCGGGGGCAATCTCTTCCTGCCAAGCGAAGTTGTGATGGTTGTTGACGTTCGCCAGAGGCTTCAGACCTAATGCTTTGGACAGGTTATGGTGTATTTGTTCGTGGCAGGCACGGGCATAGTCGCCTGCCAGGTTCATGCTCATCCAGTATTCCTGTCCCGCCTCGGTGTGTAAGTCCAGCCAGGCAAAATGTTGTGCTTCGCGGGGAAGTTTGCAAACTTCGCGGGCGATGTCGCTGTACTGCCGGGCGATGGCCGCTCCCAAGCCGCGGGAACCGGAATGGGAGAGGAGCGCCATGTAATTACCTTCGGGAAGGTTCAGTACGTTGCTGGCCGCCAGTTCCAGTTCGCCGAACTCGACAAAATGGTTTCCGCCGCCGGAAGTTCCTAATTGCCGCAGAGCTTTCCCGTGAAACATGCGTAGCAGGGGTGTCGACCGGAACTCCTCGCGGTCGAGTACCTCATGCTCTTGGACGAACGGGAGGCCACCTTCCATACCGAAGTGTGTATAGTCTTTCAACGCTTCCTTGATCTGGTGGGCGTAACGTTTCAGACTTTCCGCCTTGGCATCGAAGACGGTCATACTCATCCGGCAGCCAATATCGACACCGACTGCATAAGGGATGACCGCATTGTCACCGGCCAGCACGCCACCGATAGGCAGTCCGTAACCGGCATGTGCGTCGGGCATCAGGGCGCCAGCGAGGGCTATCGGTAGACGCATTGCCAGCTCCATCTGTTGTTTGGCCAGGGTGTCGATGAATTTCCCGCCATAAGTTTTATATCCTTTCGGCTCGTCCGTCAGAAGATAGGTGGTGAACTGCTTCTCTTCAATCGTTGGAGAGAAGTGTTCCGCCAGTTGTTTCCAGACGTCGTTATCCTTATATTTCCCGGGATTCTCCAACAGGTCGCTCAACACGGCGAGTACCGTTTCTTTGCTGTCATGTTTGCAATGTTTGCTGATGATGTTCACAGCTTTGCTACGGGCTACATTGTCGGTATATCCTATCTTACTTAAATCTTTTGTTCGTATTGCCATAAATCTTTTTCTGTGTTGTATTCTTCCACGATTTCGTGAAGGGGTATTCACACGGCGCAGTCGTTTGTCGAATGCCGTACGGATACGCCTTGTCTTCCAACCTGCTGAGGACAAATTATTATCGAAGATGAGTTTTGTTTCATCCGTATAATTACCCATAACGATTGGGTTGTACTGATAGTCTGGCAGCCTGAAAAGAATATAATTTGTCCTCTCAGCCCTGACGCATCAGTCTGTTAATAAAATGTATGATATGATTGTGGGACTAATTAACTTATAGAAGTCATATTATAAGTTGTATTAGATAAAAGACGCGAGTTACAAAGATCCTTCCTCCCGAAGAACCACCTTAGTCCCGATTTTCGAATGTTATTTCTGCTCCAACATATTTGTACCCTTTCTCAGTTTTTAGGGTTTGTACTAAAATTTCGATGCAAAGATAATATCAGTTTTTGAATTAACAAATATTTGTAACAAAAAGTGTAAATCTTGAAGATGTGTTTTTCACTCTTGTTGATTTTACAAAGAAAAGAGTTTAAATATAACCCATGATAGCATAACTATGGCTATGATGATTGCTAAAACAACTAGTTTTATTCGTGAAATATAAGTTTGTTCGTTTTTTTCACGTTCCTTCAATTGTTGGTTGATCTTTTCATATTCTTCGACGCTGATGTCTGGGATATGGGAAGAATATTTGGTACGCATATCTTTTCCCCTCCCACGAAGTTGGTTAAGTTTCTCGCGATCTTCCTTATTTCTTCGTATCATATCGAAAACATGGCCGGCAAAACTCATAAGCTTATAATTAAGGATGAATATTCAACTGTATAACAAAGAACGGAAAAAAATAGGTCAAGACCATAAATGTTATGCAAATAATTGTGTCTTTATTTGTAATTGGCAAAGTTGCCAATGCCCTTTATTAAAAGAAAAGCCGGTAAACGAATGTGTGTTACCGGCTTTGTGGAGTAGTGATTATATTCTTCTTTTGCTAACCAATTCTAAGCGTTCAATCACGACGGTGCTTTTTATCAGACCGAAAGCAACAATGACCCGCTTGCCTTGTATCTCCAAAACAGTGCCAACGGTAGTCTGGCCATTTATCCTGACACTATCTCCTTTTTCGATAACCTCATTCTCAATGACCTTTTCTTTTGCCGGTTTAACTTGCTTCTCTTTGGATGGTTCCGGAATTTCTGCCTGTTCATCTATTTCTTTCCGTTTTTCCTCCCAGTATAATTTGTCGCGGACAATAGATTGGAGGAAATTATCCATATTAATAAAATCAGTTCCTATTTTGGCGGAAGAATCGACTATAATATCTTCCGGGAGTCCTATTTTTCGGGCAACTTCGACAGCGAACGAACTTCCCGGGTTACCGATTGACAACCTGTATAGCGGTTGCATACGCTCAGCATCATAAAGCATGGCACCGTTTATTACACCGTCCGTCTCATACGCATAATGCTTTAAATTCTGGAAGTGAGTGGTTATTACGCCGAAGCTACGTTTACCGTTGAATCTGTCGAGCAACGTTTCGGCTATGGAACCTCCGATCTGAGGTTCTGTCCCGCTACCGAACTCATCTATCAGAATAAGCGTCTTGCAATTACAGTTCTCTACAAAGAACTTCATATTGGTCAAATGTGAAGTATATGTACTAAGACTGTTCTCTATGCTTTGCCCGTCGCCTATATCTACAAATATATCTTCAAATATTCCTGTCTGTGAACCTTTATGTACGGGAATGAGAAGTCCGCATTGTAGCATATATTGTAATAATGCAACGGTTTTCAGGCAAAGGGATTTACCTCCGGCATTTGCTCCGGAAACAATAAGTAACCGTTCTTTCCCGTTCAGTCTGATATCTAACGGGAATGCCTGCTTATTCTGTTGACGCAATTGTATATTCAGCAGAGGATGTATGGCCTGTGTCCATTCAATCTGCTGTTTATCTTCAAATGCCGGTCTAATGCCATTGATGCGTACAGCGAAAGAAGCCTTTGCACGGATGAAGTCTATTTCCCCCATGAAGTTGTATGAACGTTTGATGTCTGCCATATGCGGACGGACAAGGTCGGTAAATCCGATGAGTATTTTTATAACCTCGCGACGTTCGTCAGCCTCGAGTTCCCGTAGGCGGTTGCTGGCTTTTGCAACGGCTTCAGGTTCGATGTATACGGTTTTGCCGCTACCGGAGTCGTCATGTACGATGCCTTTGATTTTCCGCTTGTTGCCGGCGCCGACAGGTATAAGCATATGCCCTTCACGTAGACTCGGTTGTGTATCTCTTCCTATCAATCCTGCCGCTTGTGCATCACGTATGGCTGTTTGCATATTGCGCATGACGGCTTTAGTTGCTTCTATTTTCTCCCTGCGTATGTCTGCAAGCCGGCGTGAAGCATTGTCTTTTACCTGACAGGATTTGTCTAGTATGGAATTTGCTTTTTCGACTAACGAAGGAAAGACCTTTATTTTATCAGCAATAGCAGTTAGTGCAGGATACTTCGCTTTTCCGTTCTGCGCTTTAGCGCTGTGCAGGAAGGTGACGATGTTGTTGATTGTTTGAAGAGAGTTCATTAAGTTTGAAATTTCTTCTTCAGAAAACCATACTGTAACATCTTCTTCAATCCGTAGCAGGGCGTCGCGGACATCCAAAAAGAAGTCTACGGGAAAATTTTCCTTGTTGCGTATTATTTGTGAGAACTCGTCTGTCTGTTCCAACCATTTTGCAATAGCTTCATAATTAGTAGAAAAGCTCATGGTTGTAACCTGCTCTTCGCCAAGTGGAGATAAACATTTCTCTGTAATGAATTGACGGATCGTGTCGATCCCTATTTTCTGTTCAAAATTATCCGGGTAAATCATAATCTCATATGATATTTGTTACCAGCTGTCTGTAAGCAGACAAGCCAATATACAGTTTATAAAAAGTAATTGATTAAAATCTGAGATTTTCCATATTCCGACAGGGTACTAAAATCCTGCTAGACATAGATATTTATATATATCTAAACTGTCTATTCTGTACCATTAACGTCTCCAAGGTGAGAGATGTTAATTCGCAATATGGTATTTACACGGATGCACAACGCATAAAAGGGTGAATTTTTTTATTTATCGGGGCAAAGATAGGAAATAAAATGAAATAACAGTGCAGAACAACTATTGATCTTTTAGGAAAAGTAATAAAATGGCATAATTGACAAAATGTAATAGAATGTACTACTTGTTAAGCATAAAGACTTTATTATTTGATTATTTGTGACGAGTGCGTTGGCTTAAATCTATCTTACAGAATGCTTGTGGATACAAAAATTAACAGTTTCTTCCCGATAAATGCTTTTTCATTTCGTTTTAAAGGGATTTGAACTTCGTTTAAAACGAACAAAAAACTTGTTTAAAACGAAATGGAGGTTTGTTTTAAATAGGATAATGGTTAATAAGTGTTTAATCGAGTCTTCCTGGAAGTCGTTTTATACTAAAATCGTATGTTGAATAACATTTTTATTTTCTGTAGCATAGTAAATAAGCATTGCAAATAGATTGACAAATTTGCTTCGTATGGGAGATCTTATTGCTTGAGTGATTCGTTCTATTCTTTTTTTAGTCTTATAATGTCACTTTATTGGGCTTTATCTGAATGAAGTGCTATTTGTTAAGTCGCGGACAGTTGCATGAAAAAAGATAGGTATTGATTAGTCTACGTACAGCCCCTTTAAGAATGGGGTGAATTGACAGTTTGCTAAATACGGGAAGGCTGTTAAGAGATGGCAAAGAAACTGGCACAGGTCGCCGGGCAGTATGAATAAAACAAGTTAAACGCCTGATGTGTTACTTATATATACAGGTGTTTATCTGTAGGATGTAATTACTGTTTAATTATCTGATGATGATGAAAATGCGGCTTAGTCCTGCTCCTTATATAGTCTTTCTTGTTATGCTGTTTGTCTTTTCTGCGGATATGACGGCCTCTCTCTTTCCACGGGTGGGTGAAGGTGATTCTCTTGTCCGAAAATCCATTTATCCTCCCTCTGCCACGCGTAAAAGCGATCTGTATAATGTGTTGTGGGGTGAGCATTACCGCACACTTTATTCTCTCCCTATTACCGTTCCTTCAGTTACCTTGCAATCGCTGTGGGGAGGGGTGAAGGTGGTTGAGCAGGCGGCCGATTTTCAAGGCCTGTTGCTTGAAAACAACCAACAGCAACTCTGTCTTTTGAAGCCGTTAGGCGGATATACCACATTTATCGAGTCGAAATTCTTCCAGGAAGTCTATAACAAGAAGGTATTTAAAAATACTTACCTGGATCAGTTTATCGGGGATGCCTATACCATAATCAATCCCTATACCTTTATTTCTGCCGATTATCTGGCACGCTCGTCGGGGTTGAGTTCAAACAATTCGCGGATATTTTACCTGTCGGAACATTCGACCCGCGATACGGTTGCCAACGGGACGTCTATCGAAAATAAATTGGTCAGCGTCATTGATGTCCCGGATTTCAATACCCGTCCGAATATTCTCCTGACGGAAGAATTGCTGGATACCATACAGGCTAACAAGAATTTTCAGGTAGATCAGGTGCTTTATATCCGCGAACGCCTGCTGGATATGCTGATAGGCGACTGGAATAAAATACCCGAAAACTGGAACTGGCTGGGCCGCTCCGAAGGAGACAGCATCCTCTATGCCCCGATAGTCATAGACCGTAACCACGCTTTTACGAAGGTAGACGGTGTTTTGTTCAAACAAATGCTCCGTGTGCTGGGATTAGGTTTCATCGTCAATTACGACGCTTCCCCGAAAAGTGTCCGGAAAGAGAATACGTTGGGTTTTGCTTTGGATATGGCGCTGGCTTCCCAAAGCGACGTTTCCGTATGGATCGGACAGGCGCGATTTATCCGGCAGACGCTTACCGACTCTATCATCGACGAGGCTTTATCAAGGCTTCCCAAAGGAATAGAAGACAAAGAAATTAAACGGATTACCCAGATAATAAAGGAAAGGCGGGAGAAGCTGGAGGTGATAGCAAAAAATTATTTTGCTTCGTTGCAACAAACTCCGGTGCTGACGGGAACCAACCGTTCAGACCGTTTCGTGATCGACCGCCATAACCCGGACAGTCTGTTCATACAGATGTACGACCAACAGACCGGACAACGGGTGTTCGACCGGAAATACAGCCGGAAAAAGACAAAAGAGATCTGGCTCTACGGTCTGGAGGGTGACGACCGTTTCGAAGTAAGTGGGAAGGCAGACAAGGAGGTACCCGTTTTCCTGATTGCCGGGAAAGGAAAGAATACCTACCGGATGGAACCGGGTCACCACATACGTGTTTATGAATATGAGTCGGGGAAGGCAACCCTCGATACCGTGCCCCATGTCAAAAAGGTATTTTCGGATATCCCTGAGATTCATCAGTACGATTATAATAAGATAAAGCATCATAAGATGTCTTTCACTCCCTGGGGAATTTACGACTCGGACAAGGGATTCAGTCTCGGAACCTTCTTTACCTATACGATGTATGGTTTCAAGCGTTCGCCCTTTACCTATCAGCACCGTATCGGGTACAACTATATACAAGGCTTTGTCTATCAAGGAATTTTTCCGTCTTATGACGGGAAGAAATCGTTTAATATAGATGCAACGATCAGCTCGCGGAGGAACTTTTACAATTTCTTCGGCTTCGGAAACAATACGGACGGCTATAAGGATGCAAAGAAGAATTACAACCGCGTGCATATCCGCCAGTTCAAATTATCCCCTTCCTTCCACCTGGATTTCAGCGAAAGGGAGAGGTTGGTCGTACAAGCCTCCTGGGAAATGTTTAAAGCCAAGGAAACCAACGACCGTTTCATTAACCAGTTTTACCCCGAGGATCATCGTATCTTCAAAACCAACCTGTTCATCGACCTCGGACTTTCCTTCCATACGGAAAAAGAGATCTGTTCCTTCATCCCCAAACTGGGAGGGACGCTTACCGGAGGTTGGAAGATGAACCTGAAAGATGCAAGCCGTAATTTCCCTTACGCCGAAGCATCGGTGGAGCTGGATGTAAAGATAACCGACCGTCTTACCTGGGCTACGATGGCGAAAACCCAGCAGCTTTTCAATAATAAGTATGAGTTTTACCAGGCAGCATCCACCGAATTGCGCGGTTACAGGGACAACCGTTTCATCGGAAAGCAATCTTTTTACCAGTATTCGGACATCCGGCTGGATATGGGGAAGTTGAAGAATCCGTTTACCCCGCTGAAGTATGGTGTCTTTGCCGGTTTCGATTACGGGCGTGTCTGGTTTCCCGGCGAGCAATCCAAAAGATGGCATACGTCCTACGGGGGAGGTATCTGGCTGACGTTGATTAATAAGATTACGACGAAATATTCCTGCTTCGGTTCAACCGACAGTTTCCGTTTTATGTTTGAGTTGGGGCTGGGTTTCTGATTCTTCCGGATTGTTTTTCCGGAGATATGCCTAAACAAACTCATTTGCCGGTTGTTTATTAAATAGTACATAAAATTAAAACAACTTAGGTAATGGATGCTAATAGTGAAAAGAAAATCAAGGTTCTTCCCAACGGGCCTTATGAAGTGATCGGGGATATTCCCCTGAACCAATTGCGTTATGTAAACGATCGTAAAGGTGCTTCCACCGGTTATAAGGAAATACAGAAGTATGCTCCGGAAGGCGTATATCATCTGTGCCGTTGCGGCGGTTCACATAACAAACCGTTCTGCGACGGGACGCATAAGAAAAACGGCTTTAAAGGAGATACGACCGCCAGCCATGACACATACGATGAAATGTCTGTCCTCTACGAAGGGAAGGTGATCGATATGCTGGACGCCGAAAGCCTTTGTGCCGTGGCTCGTTTCTGTGATACCCACGGTACGTCCTGGGAACAAGTGGAAGAGGGCGACTCGGCCGAAACGATTGAAATCGTGAAACAGCAATGCGCCAACTGTCCCAGCGGACGTCTCACTGCCGTCACGAAAGACGGAAAACGTATCGAACCGGAATTGCCCGAAGGCATCAGCATCCTCGAAGACGTGGCTCTCAGCGTTCACGGCCCTATCTGGGTGAAAGGCGGTATCCCGATAGAAGATGAGCACGGACGGGTTTATCCTGTCCGCAACCGTGTCACTTTGTGCCGTTGCGGTTTGTCGCAGAATAAACCGTTCTGCGACGGAAAACATATGCGAAACCAGGGAGAGCTGGACGATTAAAAAAATAGCTGCCGACCTTTTTCCGAAAAGCATGCACCCTCTTGGTAAAAAGCATGTATCCTTTCCGGAAAAACGTCGGCAGCAATCTTTCGACCGATACCTACCGGTTAAACTTTTCCTTTGATCAATTACTCCTTTTTCCAGCGTTTCAGTTGCGGGAAATAATACAGCATTCCTGCCAAGGCTTCCTCTTTGGTGTAGCTTTCGCCGTTTTCATGTTTGAAGGAGTCTGAATACTGGAGGCAGATCTGGATCATCTCTTCCATCGTAACGTTTTGCGTGAACTGGCCGTCCTTGAAGCAGAAAGCGCAATATTCCTTGTTCTTACTTCCGTCCCGGTTAGTTCCGAAATCCGTTTCGGCAACGAGTGGCATTCCACAACTTTGGCAATAAATAGGTTCCATGATACAAAATAAATTTATAGGGTTCTTACTTTCCTACAAATATAAAACTATTTTTCAGATTAAAATTATACCTTTGAAGACTTAAAATTACTAGACCATGATAAATAGAAGAAATTTCCTGAGAAATGCTTCCCTGCTGACTCTCGGCGGTTTGATGACCGGAAAAGCGGGAACATTACAGGCAGCCACTCCCGTAACCACGGAAACGACCGCCACAAAAAGTTTAGGTTTACAGATTTATTCCCTGGGGGGTGAACTGACAAAGGACGTACCCGCCGGAATGAAAAAAATCAAAGAAATCGGTTATTCAACGCTCGAACTTGCCGGATATAACGACGGGAAGATCAGCGGTATGGACATGATGGAATTCAAAAAGATAGCTGAGGACAACGGATTGAAGATCACCAGCTCGCATGTTAATCCGCCCACAGGCACATATACCCCGGAGAACCGCCAGTCTATTATGGAATTCTGGAAGAAAACGGCCGACGACCATGCCAAACTGGGTGTGAAGTATCTCGTGCAACCCGGACAACCCAGCACCCGCAGCGTGGAAGAAGTGGGCTATGTATGCGATATCTTCAACGAAGCCGGAAAGGTCATAAAGGCGGCAGGCATTCCGTTTGGTTACCATAACCATGATTTTGAATTTGCAAAGGTGGTGCCCGGTGGAAAAGAGGCTGTGTTCGGCCGCCACAATAAAGGCGACATTATCTACGACCTGTTCCTGAAAGGTACTGATCCTTCCCTGGTCTTTTTTGAAATGGATGTTTACTGGACGGTGATCGGACAGAATGATCCGGTGGAATACATGAAGAAATATGCCGACCGCATCAAGCTGTTGCATATCAAAGACCGGGCGATTCTCGGACAATCTGGTTTCATGAATTTCGAAATGATCTTCAAACAGGCCAACGAGAATAAGATAAAAGAATTTTATGTGGAGCTGGAAGGCATGCCGGACGGACGTTCACAATTTGACGGAGTGAAAGGCTGTGCCGATTATCTGCTGGAGGCACCGTTCGTAAAATAATGACAGAATGATAGATAGGAGAGCCGGTACGGGAAACTGTACCGGCTTTTTCTTTGCAATTCCCCATAGTGTGGTGGGGAAAAATTCCACACTTCCACACTTTGTCCACACTTGCTGTTTTGGGCATTTTGCATTCTTTATTTTTGTAATATGCTTATAATTAGGGGGCTGTGATGTGTCCTGATGTGGTATTCTTTTTTGGCATAACCTTTGCACTATTTGTTGACGTGAGGGAATTGATAATTCCTTCCAGTTAATTTTGATGATGAAGTTTAGAATTTAGAATAAGTGTAAGTATCTATCTCCCGATATTGTTTTCTAATATGTATTAGATTAGCAAAAACTTATCGATTGATAAAAGCCGTTCCGCCTGAGAAGGTAGAACGGCTTCTTTTTTATAGTTGCAGCGAGTTGGAAAGCTTCTCCAGCCAGGCCGGTAAGGTGTTCAGGTGGTCGATGCGGTCTTCGATATAGGTAGGGGCGAAGAGGTTTATCTGCAAATCCTTGCACTTTTCCTGCAAATTATCTTCTACCGGGTAATAACTGGCCAGGACAGCCAGGGAAATATCCCCGCCATACGTCTCACGAACGGCATCTACCTTATATACATCGTTCTGGGTGACCAGTCCCGATTTACATTCTATAAAAATCAATTGCTGCTGGTTGTTGAGTAATACGTCCACCTCGTTTTTGGTGCGCGGGTTGTTCCCTTCCGTCCGGAAGATGACGCTTTGCCATACTTCGGGGCGGTTGGGGTGCCGCTGGCTCCATGTCCTTACCTTGTGGGCGACCAGTGTTTCCCACCAACGCCCCTTGAAGAACAACATGCAGGCGTTCGGGGTAGATAGCCGTAGCAGTACATGGTTTTCCTGTGCGATCAGCAGGCTTCCCTGTCGTTGCTTGAATCGTAATCCGTTCTTAAAGACTCGCGATGCGGGCAGGCGTGAGGTGTCGCGTTCACAGAATATGTTAAAGAATTTCTGGATCATAGTATGTTCCTTCGGGTATTGTTCGATGAACTGCTTGATCAGCGAGGAGGCTTGTATGTCGGTATCGCTCAGCTGTTTCGCATCCTGGTATTCGGTGAGTACGTTTCCGCTGAGGCCTAGTATCTCCTTGTTGTCCAGCTTGCTTTTCATCGGGCGCATCTCAAAGTTGTCGAGCCAGACCAGATCGCCCAGCTGGGTGAGGTAAAAGGCCGGGACGTTGTATTCCTTTGCGATCGTGAAAGCGGCGAAAGCCATCAGTTTGGTGCCTTCCGAAAGGTTATAGGCGAAGTCGGCGGAAGGGTAAGCCTGGTGTATTTTCCGGCATACGGTGCGCACATGTTCGCCGTTGTAGGGCTCGGTGCGGTATACTGTGCGGCCGATGGAGTCGGGAAGGAGTGGGAATAACGGCTCTGCCACTTGCTGCGTTTCGTTGGTACATAGCAGGTGTACGTGATCCGGGGCAAATTCTTTTATTCCGTGATACACGGAGGTTATATCTTTTCCAAGTAAGATGATCTGATGTTTCATGTTGTAAATCATAAATGAATTAAAGTGCTAAATGTAGCATTAATTTCGATATAATTCATATCTTCGTTGCCTAATCAATCGCTGTGTATATAGCAAATGGAAATATTTATTATTATCGGCCTTATCTTGTTGAATGGTATTTTGTCTATGTCTGAAATCGCTTTGGTGTCTGCCCGCAAGGCCCGGTTGGAACTGGAAGCAAAAAGAGGGAATAAATCTGCGCAAACAGCTTTGAAGCTGGCCGGCGAACCAGACCGGTTCTTGTCGACTATCCAGATAGGGATTACGCTGATCGGTATCCTGACCGGTTTGTATTCGGGAGAAGCATTTGCGGCCAACCTGGCTGAAGTGGTACGCCACGTGCCTGCACTCGAACCCTATGCCCTGGGACTGTCGAAGACTACCATCGTTATTATAGTAACTTACCTGACACTGATCATGGGCGAACTTGTGCCGAAACGTATCGGTATGGGCTATGCCGAACGGGTTTCGATGCTGGTGGCCAAACCGATGTACCTTTTGTCGAAGTTGGCTTTGCCTTTTGTCTGGTTGTTGTCGAAAAGCACTGCTCTGGTTATAAAAATTACCGGAATCAAAGCGAACGAAGAGAATAAAGTGACGGAAGAGGAGATCAAGGCGATCGTGAAAGAAGGTTTTGACGGAGGTGAAGTGCAGGAGGTGGAACAAGACATCGTGGAGCGCGTCTTTAACCTCGGCGACCGTAACGTCGGTTCGATCATGACACACCGCAGTGACCTGGTATGGCTGGATGTGACCGACAGTATCGAGAAGATCCGTGAAAAGGTGCAGGAGAATTTATTCAATATTTACCCCGTTGCTTCCGAAAAGTTTGATAATATCAAAGGAGTTGTTTATCTCAAAGACCTGTTCGGACGGATTGATGAACCTGACTTCTCGTTGGAGGAGGTGATACGCCCGGCGCAATATCTTCCGGAGAACCAGAGTGTGTATAATGCTTTGGAGCAGTTTAAAGTGGCCCGCGTGAAATATGGCATCGTGACGGATGAGTTCGGGGGCGTACAGGGTATCGTGACCTTGAAGGATATTATGGAAGGCTTGATCGGGCAGGTGCCCGAAGTGGGTGAAGAGGCCGAGATCACGCAGCGTGCCGATGGTACCTGGTTGGTGGACGGACAGTATAATTTCTACGACTTCCTCGAATACTTCGATATGGAAGACCTTTACGCCGAGCACGATTACAACACCTTAAGCGGTCTGATCCTCGAAATCCTCGAACGGGTTCCAAAGACGGGGGAGACGCTGACCTGGCTGACTTTCTCGTTCGAGATCGTAGACATGGACGGTGCCCGTATCGACAAAGTGTTGGTTTCGAAAATAGATTGATAAAGATATGATTGAAAGAAAAAAGCGGTTCCCCGAAGGAACCGCTTTTTATAACTCCTTGATCTTATGGAGCACTTCCATCTTACCGAATAAGATCAGTATATCGTTTGCTTCCAATACCAGGTCATCCGTCAGCGGATCGACCACATCATACTGGGTTTGCTTTAATCCGATCAGGTTCCTGACTTCACGCGACCGCTCGATACCTACCAGGCGGATGCCGAAATTTGTCTGGAAGTCGATCGTTTTCAACGTCTGGCCGACCAATGTCCCCGGTGTCTTTATCTTATACAGGTGATGTGTTTCCGTCACGGGGTACCAACGCTGGAACAAGTCGCCCAACAAACTTTGGGAGGCATACGTGGCCGCATAATCCTGTTCGGGCCGGATGATTTCCGAAACGCCGATGGAGCGGATCACCGTTTCATGGATGGGGGAGATCGAACGGACGATCAGTCGGCTGACGTCCAGGCTCTTCAATAAGGCGACCGTTTGCACCGACGTACCGAAGTTCTTGCCGTAGGTCACGAAGATGGCATCCATCTCGTTTAGCGGAAGCGTGTTCAATGCGTCGCGGTCGGTCGTGTCGAGACTGACGGAGCCGGAGATCGTTTGCTTCACAGCCTCTACTTTATGCAGGTTTATGTCGACACCTATCACTTCATCGCCGATACGGGTGAGGTTTTCCGCTATGGCGCGTCCGAGGTTTCCTAATCCGATTACAAGAAATTTCATAAGGCTTATTTTATTACATTAATATATTTTCCTGGGGATATGTGTAATCCCTCTTTTTGTATTCTCTGATAAAGCTGACCACAAAGGTCAGTACGCCGATACGTCCGATCAGCATGGCGCTGATAATGATCAGCTTGCCCGGTGTAGACAGTAGCGGGCTGAAGTTGAGGCTCGACCCTACCGTGCTCAATGCCGATACAACCTCGAAGGTAAGTGTAAAGACCGGAGTCCCTTCTTCGGTATACGACAGGATCCATACCGCCAGCGAAGCGAACAGGAAGTAGAGCACGATCGTGGCAAATGCCCGGCGTATGGTGGACGGGGATATTTCACGTTTGCGGATTTCCACTTTCTCTTTTTCGCGTGCCACGTTGATGGCTGTAAGGATTGCTACCAACACGGTCGTCACTTTTAATCCGCCGCCGGTCGACATCGGGGCGGCACCGATAACCATCAGGATAAGCGTCATCATCAGCGTAACGGGGCGGAGTGCATCCATATTGGCGATGGTGAACCCGGCGGTTCTGGGGGTAACGGCGCCAAGCAACGAGTCGGCCAGTTTTCCTTTCAGCGGGAGTCCGGCCAGCGTGTTGTTTACTTCGAAAAGATAATATAAAGCTGTTCCCCCTACTATCAGGGTCAGGGTACAGATCACTACTATATAAGTATGTATATTGATGATACGCGGCGTATGGATATAATGCTTCTGTTGCCCGATGGCTATCATAAAGGTATTCACGATAAAATGCCTTAATAACTTCAGGTAGTTGAACACGATCGGGAAACCGAGTCCGCCGAAGATGATCAGCAGCGAGATCCATACATGCAGGTTGTAGTTATGGACGACTACCGGGTCGCACATGTTTCCGCTGAGGGTGGAGATCCCCGCGTTACAGAAAGCGGACACTGCATGGAAAATAGCGAAGAATATATCCCCCTGGGTGTTCCCGCCCGGAAGTGTCCCCCTGATATCCATATAAATAAAGTAAGCCCCTACGCCTTCGATGAAGAAGGTGACGAAGAGGATGTTCAGGATCACTTTGAATAGCCCGCCGATACGATCCTCGTTCAGCATATCTTTCAGCACCAGTTTGCTGGTGAACGACGAGTGTCCCATAAAGGAGAGGGCGAAGAAACTGGTGAAGGTCATTACCCCGATCCCGCCTATCTGTATCAGGATCATAATGATGATATGTCCTATATGTGTGAAGGTGGTTGCCACATCGACCGTGGTAAGCCCGGTTACGCAGACCGACGTCGTGGCGGTAAACAAGGCGTCCACGAAATGGATCGGGCGGGTCGTCGCGTTCGGGAGCATCAGTAGCCCGGCTCCGATCAGGATCACAAAAATGAAACTGAGCAGGAACAGCAGCGATGGTTTTATGTGTGTCTGCATCAGCGTGAACGTCTGCCTCGACAGGTGGATCACGCTCAACAACAGGATCATTATGTAAACAAACAGGGGACTCGACAGGAAACTCAGGTAGGGAAGCGACTGCTCCATGACATCCCTGAAAAATACTTTTGCCGACAGGACGGCGAAAAGCAGGAAATAGATCCCGATATCCAGGTATAATAGTTTCTCCTGTATGATCTCGTTGAACCGGACGATGTACCGCAGCGTGATCCCGATAAAGAAAGCAAGCAGTATATAAATACGGCTCAGGTACAGGCTGTGTATCGTTTCGCCCGTCTGCTGGAATCCGAATTGGTAGATAAGTACGAATAAGGAGGCAATAGATGCCAGGAGGATGAAACCTTCTGCCACGATATTCAGCAGGCCTTTCATGTTGGCCCAGTACATCCGGCAGGTGAACTGTATGTGTTTTATATCCATGATGAATCTTAATCTGTAACAAAAGTATTAATAAAAGTATTTTGTTACCCGAATAGTTTAAAAAGTTTAGGTAAAGCATGTTAAATAGAATCTATCGGCCTGAATCCCACAATATTGTTACGTTTACACTATGGCTCGTAACTGTTATTGTATCAGGTAAGATAGTAAAATGTCAGATAAATAGAGTCTTATAAATAGTGAAAAAGTGATTTTGTTTATTTGATATTTAAGAAATTGCTTATATTTGTGGCGGTTTAATGTAATATTATGGAAACACGTATGGAAAATAAAAAGATGCTTTACTCGCATGTATCTGTCGATTGCGTCCTTCTGGGGGTAAAAGACGATACGCTTTGTGTGTTGTTAGTTGAGAGAAAAATAGACGAAAGTGACGAAAAACATTATAAGTTGCCGGGAAGCCTGATCTTTGAGAACGAAGATCTCGATACTGCCGCTTACCGTGTTTTCCACGAAGCGACCGGTTTGAAACGTGTCCCCCTGAAACAGTTCCGCAGCTTCGGATCCCCTTCACGTACAAAAAACAAAGACGATATGCAGTGGCTGGAAAATGCCATGAAACTCAAGATCGAAAGGATTGTGACAGTCGCTTATCTGGCGTTGACCAAGATCGGAAGAAAATCGAATCCTACTAATAAATATAATTCACTTGCCTGGTTCCCGATCGACGCGCTGCCGGCTTTGCCGTTCGACCATAAAGAGATTATCGAAGCGGCTGTCGAGGAGATCCGCAACTGGATCGAAAAGGAACCGTCTATCGTATTCGATTATCTCCCGATGAAGTTTACGGCTTACCAGTTAAGACGCACGTACGAGATCATCTATAATAAGGAAATGGATGTCCGTAACTTCCACAAGAAAATGAGTTCGCTGGATTATGTGGTGGCTACCGATGAGGTAGAAGAAGGTGTTGCCCACCGTGCCGCCCGCTATTATCGTTTCGATAAGGTGAAATATAATAAGATGCATTCAAACTTTAATAAGAATTAAACCGCAGGAATATGTATCTATTAGGTTGTGACATAGGAAGTTCTTCGGTGAAGGCTTCCATCGTGGATGTAAATACAGGGCTGACGGTCGGGGCTGATTTTTATCCGAAAGAAGAGGCGCCTATCAAGGCCGTGAAGCCCGGTTGGGCGGAACAGGAGCCCGACGACTGGTGGAAATATCTGAAGATAGCGATCCAGGGTGCTATCGCCGGAGCCGGTATTCAGGGAACGGATATAAAGGCGATCGGGATCTCTTACCAGATGCACGGGCTTGTCCTGGTAGACAAGAAGATGGAGGTTTTGCGTCCGTCCATAATCTGGTGCGACAGCCGTGCCGTACCTTATGGCGAACGGGCTTTTAAAAATATAGGGGAGAAGCAATGCTTGTCGCATCTGCTGAACTCGCCCGGAAACTTTACGGCATCGAAACTGGCCTGGGTGAAGGAATACGAACCGGAATTGTTCCGCTCGGTACATAAGTTTATGTTGCCGGGAGATTTTATCGCTATGCGGATGACAGGGGATATCGTTACTACCACTTCCGGGTTATCGGAAGGCATCTTCTGGGATTTCAAAAATGAAAAGGTGTCGGCCGACCTGATGACTTATTTCGGTTTCAGCAACGACCTGATCCCGGAGATACGTCCGACGTTCGGCCTTCAGGGGGAACTGCTGGGCTCCGTTGCCGCCGAACTGGGATTGAAGAAGGGCACGCCTGTCACTTATCGTGCGGGTGACCAGCCGAATAACGCCTTGTCGCTGAACGTTCTTAACCCGGGTGAGATCGCTGCGACGGGGGGGACTTCCGGTGTGGTGTACGGTGTGAACGGCAAAGTCAATTATGATACGTTGTCGCGTGTAAATACGTTTGCCCATGTGAACCACTCTCCGGAGCAAACCCGCCTGGGGGTACTGCTTTGTATCAACGGGGTCGGTATCCTGAACTCGTGGGTGAAGAAGAATGTCGCGCCCGAAGGTATCACTTATCCTGAGCTGAATGAGGTGGCTGCCGGTGTTCCTATCGGGTCGTACGGCTTGTCTATCCTGCCGTTTGGCAACGGGGCGGAACGTATGTTGCAGAACCGGGAGATAGATTGCTCTATCCACGGCCTGAACTTCAATACGCATAGTAAAGCCCATATTGCCCGTGCCGCACAGGAGGGGATCGTGTTCTCTTTCAAATACGGGATGGATATCATGAACGAAATGGGAATCGACATCGATGTGATCCGTGCCGGGAATGCCAATATGTTCCTGAGTCCTGTTTTCCGTGATACCCTGTCGGGTGTGACCGGAACGGTGATCGAACTTTACGACACCAACGGGGCGGTAGGTGCCGCCAAGGGCGCCGGTATCGGTGCAGGTATTTATCAGTCGCCCGAAGAGGCGTTTGCCTCTCTGAAGAAGATCGACGTGATCGAACCGGACGGGCTGAAGGCCGATAAGTATTGCGCCGCATACACAACCTGGAAAGAACGGCTGGATAAGCTGATGGCAGATAACAATATACCAATGTAATATAAATCATTAAACTATTAATCTCATGAATTTTTATAAAGGCGAAAAAGAATTCTTCCCCGGAATAGGAAAGATTCAGTTTGAAGGACGCGAGTCAAAGAACCCGATGGCGTTTCATTATTATGACGAAAACAAGGTGGTGATGGGTAAAACACTGAAGGATCATCTTCGTTTTGCAATGGCTTACTGGCATACGTTTTGTGCCGAAGGGGGCGACCAGTTTGGCGGTGGTACGAAAACATTCCCCTGGAATGCTGCTGCCGACCCGATCAGCCGTGCCAAATATAAGATGGATGCAGCGTTCGAGTTTATGACAAAATGCAGCATCCCTTATTACTGTTTCCATGATGTGGACGTGGTGGACGAAGCTCCCACGCTGGCTCAGTTTGAAAAAGACCTTCATACGATGGTAGGCCATGCCAAAGGGCTTCAGCAGGCAACCGGAAAAAAACTGTTATGGTCTACTGCCAACGTGTTCAGCAACAAACGCTATATGAACGGGGCTGCCACTAATCCTGACTTCTCGGCCGTGGCTTGTGCCGGTACGCAGATCAAGAATGCGATCGATGCCTGTATCGCGCTGGACGGTGAAAACTATGTGTTCTGGGGCGGACGCGAAGGATATATGAGCCTGCTCAATACCGATATGAAACGCGAAAAAGACCATCTGGCCATGATGCTGACGATGGCACGCGACTATGGCCGCAAGAACGGTTTCAAAGGTACTTTCCTGATCGAGCCGAAACCGATGGAACCGACCAAGCACCAATATGATGTCGACTCGGAAACTGTAATCGGCTTCCTTCGTCATTATGGTCTGGATAAAGACTTCGCCCTGAATATCGAAGTAAATCATGCAACCCTGGCCGGACATACGTTCGAACATGAATTGCAGGCTGCCGTCGATGCCGGTATGCTGTGCAGTATCGATGCCAACCGTGGTGACTACCAGAATGGCTGGGATACCGACCAATTCCCGATGGACATCTACGAACTGACTCAGGCTTGGCTGGTCATCCTGCAAGGGGGTGGTCTGACAACCGGCGGAACGAACTTCGATGCCAAGACCCGCCGCAACTCGACCGACCTGGACGATATCTTCCTGGCTCATATCGGTGGTATGGATGCGTTTGCCCGTGCCCTGATCACGGCTGCTGCCATCCTTGAAAACTCCGATTACACGAAGATGCGTGCCGAACGTTACGCCAGCTTCGATGGTGGCGAAGGCAAAGCGTTTGAAGATGGCAAACTTTCCCTGGAAGACCTGCGTACGATCGCTCTCCGCGACGGAGAACCGAAGATGGTCAGCGGCAAACAGGAATTATATGAGATGATTCTCAATTTATACATATAATTTAGTGATGAAGAGTAACTGTTCCCTGCGCCTGCGGGGAATAGTTACCTTCTGTTTCTTAATCTGGTAAACATGAAAAACAACAATAGCTATATTTTTGGTATCACCCTCGTTGCTACCCTTGGAGGGTTATTATTCGGATACGATACAGCCGTTATATCCGGAACGGTAGAATCACTAAGGAAATTTTTTATCGAGCCTTACGGGTTGCCTCTCGACCAGGCTAACTCGCTGGAAGGTTTTGTTGTCAGCAGTGCGCTGATCGGTTGTATTCTGGGAGCTTCTTTTGCCGGCTGGGTCAGCCAGCGGTATGGACGTAAGCCGACATTGATCGTGGCGTCTGTCCTTTTCTTGCTGTCCGCGATAGGTTCGGCATGGCCCGAATTCGGACTGGGAATGCCCGGTAGCGGAGATCATACATATATGTATTTGTTTGTCGCTTACCGTATCGTAGGCGGGATCGGAGTCGGCCTGGCTTCGATGGTATCGCCGATGTACATTGCCGAGGTTGCTCCGGCAGACCGTCGTGGTAACCTGGTTTCGTGGAACCAGTTCGCTATTATCTTCGGTATGCTGGTCGTTTATTTTGTAAATTACACGATCGCTTTGCAGGGGGATGCTACGTGGCTGCACACGGAGGGTTGGAGATGGATGTTTGCTTCCGAGATCATCCCGGCTGTGCTCTTCTTTGTCCTGCTGATGTTCGTACCTGAAACACCCCGTTACCTGGTGATGCGTGGTAAGGGTGAAAAGGCATTGACCATCCTCGACCGTCTGATGGGAAGAGACGAGGCGGAGAAAGAGCTGGTGGATATAAAGAATAGTTTCAAGGAAAAGGCGCCTTCCATGCGTCCGTACTTCCGTTTTATGGGGGCGTGGCTGGTTTTGTTCCTGTTGGCTTACGGTGCATTGGAGCTGGCTGGTAATACAAGTGCGTTGGAGATTGCCCTGATCGGCAGTTTCTTCGTGTCGCTGGTGTTCCCGATCCGTTCGTTTGGCGTACTTATTATTATGGTAGGCGTCCTGTTGTCCGGATTCCAGCAGTTTGTCGGTATCAACGTGGTACTTTATTATGCGCCGGAGATCTTTAAGACGATGGGAGCTGCTACGGATGCTGCTTTGCTGCAACAGATCGTTGTCGGTGCCGTGAACCTGTCGTTTACCGTGCTTGCCATCTTTACCGTCGATAAGTTCGGCCGTCGTCCGTTGATGATTATCGGTGCGTTGATAATGGCCGTTTCCATGATTATACTCGGGACTACTTTCTATACACACTCCGTCGGTATCGGTTCGCTGGCTTGTATGTTGGTTTACACCGCAGGGTTTGCCATGTCGTGGGGGCCTGTCTGCTGGGTGTTGCTGGCCGAGATATTCCCGAATTCGATCCGTTCGACGGTGATGAGTATTGCCGTTGCCGGACAGTGGATTGCCAACTTCCTCGTATCGTGGACTTTCCCGATGCTTGACAAGAACCAGTACCTGACGGAAACGTTTAATCATGGTGTCGCTTACTGGATATACGGCCTGATGGGTATCCTGGCCGCCGCTTTCATCTGGAAGTTCGTCCCCGAAACCAAAGGAAAGACGTTGGAACAGATGGAACAATACTGGAAAAGGTAATAAGGAAATTGTCTGTTTAATGCGGAATGATTGATTTTTCTGTCTTCTGTGTTATATTTAAGTCAGAAAAGTTTATATTTGCATCTCCGGTTAATCTTAAAAGGAACGGAATGCATACAAGCAAAGCAATATATATACTAATTGGTATCGGTCTTTTACTTTCTGCCGCTTTCGGAGCAGCAGAGAGTAAGGCCGATACTCTTTTTTTACGTACTTTCGCTTCCGACCTGCGCTATATCCCTGAAATGCAGGCCCGTGCAGCCGACAGTATCTATCTTCCGGAAAACAACGAAACGAAAATCCCCGATCGCGATAGCCTTCTGGCTCTTTGTGCAAAAGTCGGCTACGAAGCGATAGCGGATATGATGCAACGCTATTACGAAGAAGCCATCGACGCCATCCCCGAAGATGCCGACCGTAACGAAGCCGTCCGCCGGATGCGCGAAACAGTCGAACGGATCGGAGGGAGCATCCTCCGGCGCGAACTGGAATACGGTGAAGCGATTGCTCTTCCCGATAATACGCCGGAAAAGCGCGCTAAGAAAGTAAAGGTCTTTTATGCTCTTGCCGATAAATCTGTTGCCCGCAATGATCCTTCCATGGAAATGAGAGCGCTTATCTATATTCTTCGCAGACTGTATCTGCATGAACAATATTACACAGCTTTTCTTTGTGCCGAACGTATTGCCAAGCGTCTGGAAGTGGTTGGCGGTGATATCGATCCTGCGGAAGAGAAAAACATCTGGTACGACCTGGGTCGCCTTTATTTCGACTTTCGCGACTACGAGATCGCTATCCCTTACCTGAAAGCGGCTTTGCAGGATACCCCTGTTTCCCGTTATTACAATCTCTATAACCTTCAGGCACGCAACGCACTGGGCCTTTATTACCGTAATATCGGCGAACTGGATACTTCCGACTATTATTTCCGTTCCATGCTGGAGTGTAAAGACCGTGTCAAGTTACGTCCCATGTTCGACTGCATCGCGTTGAGCAACCTGGCCTCCAATTATCGCCAACGTGGTCTATACTGCGAAGCACTTGCCTTGCATGCTGCTGCGTTGCCATTCTCGCTGGCGGAGGGCGATCATAGCTTTACCTCGGGTATCTATGTCGGGTTGGCGGATTGTTATCTGGAAACAGGCAAGCCGGATAGTTGCAAGGCAATGATCGACAGTGCCCTTTACCATATCGAACAATGGCCCTGGGTGATGTCGTACCGTTCGTGCGACCTCTATCCGGTGATGGCTCGCTATTATACCTATACAGGTGAGAAGGAACAGTCGGTCGCCTATATGGACTCGACCACCGTGGCCAACCGCCGGCAGGATGAGAAATATAGCGGTCTTCTGGTTCTTCGGGCCAAACAGGAGTTGTTCGAGTCGGAACGAGCCCTTAAGGAGATGCAGATCAATACTTTCCGCAACGTTTCCGTCAGCATGGGCGTGACGGCGGGCGTTATCTTGATCGGCCTGCTCGTCATATCTGTTCTTTATCGTAAGAAACACCAGGCCTACCGGAAGCTGGCCGCTTGTAGCCGTGAATGGGCGGAGCAAGCTCCCGTCGTAGTCCCGTCCGCAGAAGCCGATACCGCCGACATCACTTTGATGGACAGCCTTACCCGCCTGATCGACGAGGAACGGATTTACCTCGACACGGAACTCGACCTCGAAAGCATCGCGCAACGTCTCGGCGTCCACCGCAACATGATCTCAAAAGCCGTAAACTCCGTCTTTGGCAAACCTTTCTCCACTTATATCAACGAGTGTCGTATTCGTCAGGCCATCTGTCTCCTTTCCAACCCGGCCAACGACCACCTTTCCCTCGAAACCATCGCCTTCGACTCCGGCTTCTCCACCCGCCAAACCTTCTACCGTATCTTTAAGGCACAAACGGGGATCAGTCCGGCTACTTACCGGAAGAATAGGGGGTAGGGAAAGAAGGTCACTCCACCACCCACCGTTCGATATTCCGCATCTCATTGCTGAAATTGATGCCGATCTTGAATAGTTTACGCGGGTCGGAGGCGAAGGGGAGGGCATAATTCTTTTCATCGATCTGCCGGAGAGCCTCTTCGGCAGAGCCTTCGAACTTGAATTCCATCAAATAGATGAATTTGTCTGTTTGCAGCACCAGGTCGATGCGGCCTTGCGAGGTATGATATTCCGCCTTCACATAGAAGCCAATCAACTTGTAGACGATGAAAAGCACATTCTGGTAATGTAACTCCAGTTCGCGTACCAACTCGTAAGGCGTATCGGCAAAGAAGGATTGCAGGCGGCGGAAAAAAGCGTCGTAATCGCCGTTCTCCACTTCGCGGACGAATTTCGTGATATGGAAAGCGACGTCCACCTTATTGGTGTCGGCATAGAAAGGCAACAGGAACTTCATAAACCCTTCATCTACTTCGCGGTTGGGGAAACCAAGGTAGTACGTGCCGAAACGGCGGTCGTAACCTTTGATCGTCAGGTAGCCACTCTGGTAAATTACCGGTATCGGGTTGGTCGAAGAAGAATCGATGCTGTTGAGCGTATCTTCGTCGGTTTCTATATTCTCTATGTTATGGAGGTCGTAATTATGCATTTTCAGCAGCTCCACCAGATAGGTCGGCGTTCCGGTCTCGAACCAGTAATTGCCGAATTTTCGTTTGGCGAATGTATTCAACAGGCTGAAAGGGTTGTATATACCAACGGAATTCTCAACGAAATGATAACCGTCGTAACGTTCTTTCAGTTCGTCGCAAGCCTCGTCGTAAGTCAGGCCTTGCGTCTGTGCCAGTTGGCTGATGCCCTCTTCAAAGTTATTGTGCAACTCCTGCTCGGTGATACCGCAGAGCGCGGCATAATCTTCCCACATCGACAAGTCCATCAGATTATTCAATGCACTGAACACGCTGATCTTGCCAAACTTGGTGACACCCGTCAGGAATGCGAGCTTGATGTGACCGTCCATCGTTTTCAGTGCGCCGTAAAAAGCCTGCAAGGTGTTGCGGAACGATTGTTGCAGTTCCTCATTTCCAATAGCCTGCAACATCGGTTTGTCGTATTCGTCGACAAGGATGGCAACGCGGTGGCCTGTCTTTTCATGAGCCCGGCGGATGATACCTTGAAAGCGCAAGGCCGGCCCTACTTCAGACGGTTCGCTGCCATACATCTGTTCCCACCTGGTCAGGGTCGCGTTAAGAATATCCACTAAACTTTCCGGAGTATCATATTTCTGCGTATTCAGGTCGAGATGCAATATCGGCCGTTTCACCCAATCCGTTTCCAGTTTTTCCAGTGCCAGTCCTTCGAACAACTCTTTCTTTCCTTCGAAGTAAGCTTCGAGGGTCGACAGCAGCAGGCTCTTTCCGAAACGGCGCGGACGGCTGAGGAAATAATACCGGCCATTATTAATCAACTGGTAAATCAGGGCTGTTTTATCGACATAAAAGTATCCGTCATTGCGGAGACTTTCAAAGTTCTGTATTCCGATAGGATATTTTATGCTCATGATCTTGACGGGTTTTTAGGATTTCATAGTTACAAAGATACATTTTTCTTCTGTCTCTCCCTTTTCCCCCTCTCTTTTTTGTCTCATTTTGCAAAATGTTACAACATTCTCCCACCTTTTCTCCACCTTGCAGCATGAAAATAATGCAGATGATAGGAATACAACACATCAGTGATAGGAATACCACCGTACCCGATTGGTTCGTGACATTCTACGATTCAGGCTACTTCTGGGTTGCCATCGTCGTGTTGATGGTGGTGGCTGCCGGGCTGATCGTGGTGGCTTGCCGGCTCTACTATCAGATACAGGAGGTGGAACGCATCCTGGAAGAACGTAAAGAGAAATGACGAGATTTTAGATATCACTAGTATTAACAATATAAAAGTACCATTATGGCAACAAAAAAGTATGTGTGGAAATTCGACCTCGAAGAGTACCTGATGACAAAAGACGTGAAGGAAGACTTCGCCGCTAAGGTGAAACCGATCCAAACTTTCTACATGGCCGACGTGGCGCGATTGATCGCTGAAGAACGCACCGAATACCGCATCGACACGATCGTGAACATCACCAAACTGGTGGAAACGAAAATCCGCCAACTGGCTTGTGGAAACAACATCGTGATAACAGACAACGTGCAGTATGGCCCCGCCATCACCGGCCTTTTCCTCGGAAAGACAGGCCTGGTAGACCCGGCGAAGAATAAGGCCGTTATCAACATGAACCCCACCGCCGCCATGCGTGCCGAGACCGATCTCGTAGCCCTCGAATTTTCGGGAACGGTAAGAGATATGGGCGGCGCCAAGTTCGGACTCGTGAAAGACGTGACCACCGGCAAGACCGACGGCACCATCACCCCCGGCGGTATGCTCGACGTCACCGGCTCGAAGATACGCTGTGTCGGAGCCGACGGTCTCTCGCTCGGCTCGCTCACCCTGGTCAATATGGCCGACAAGAGCGTGGCAGCCACTATCACCGTGTTCGGTATCAACGATCCCAGCCGCCTGATGTTCAACATTCCCGCTGATCTGGCCGACGGTGAATACGAGCTCACCCTCGAAACCTGGTTCAGCACCAACAACACCCAGCTCAAGCAATCGCGTACCCTTACGTATGCCCTTCCGCTGGTGGTGGGCGGCACAGGAGGAGGTGGCGAAGACGACCGTCCGGTGATCGAATAAACGCGGCCGGACGACACCCGTTTTTGTTCGATCCGATCGAACCGACCCCTTCGACCTGTTCGAACCGCCCCGTTCGATCCGATCGAACCGTTCCTTTCGACCCGGTCGAACGCTCCCTTTCGATGCCGTCGAATGCTTCCTTTCGATGGCATCGAACAGAACGGTGCGATCGGGTTCTTTACAGCAAACAGCCATTCCGGCATGGGGACTGGATAGTCAATCAGTATAAATCATTAACACTATAATATGTATGGAAACAATAACAAAGACAAAACAGCAATCCGCTCTCCGCCTTCTGGCGGCACTGTTCTTCCTCTGCCTCTTTGCCCCGATGGCGGCAGGGCAGGGTAACTGGAAAGACTATTTAAATGGTGTGTCTCAGATAGCAAACACAGAGGGTGGCGACGGCTCATCCTGGGACAACGCCATCGTGATAGCCACCGCCGAAGAACTTGCCTACTTTGCGCAGCAGGTGAATAGCAACCAGTCTATCACCCATAAAGGTGACGCCTCAATCGAACCGGATAAAGTTAAAGACTGCTACTTCGCCCTCTCCTCTGACATCGCCCTGTCCGACCATTACTGGACGCCGATAGGGAGTGGCATGAATCCCTTCAAAGGCCACTTTGATGGCTGCAAGCACGAAGTGAGAGGACTGGTGGTGAGTGTGGAACAGGAATCTGGTCAGGCCTATGCTGGATTATTTGGTTATCTCTACGATGGAGCTACTATCCGCAACCTGGGTATCCGGCTTGGAGAAGGGGGAGTGAAGGCTACGCTTACGGCGGATTATGAACCAAACTCTGAATCCATTGCCTATGCCGGTGGATTAGCGGGGTACTTAGACAAAGGTTCCATTAGCAACTGCTACGTAGAGGGAGATGCGTGTGTGATGGCTACCGGTCCAAAGAATGCCTATGCCGGAGGATTAGTAGGATTAACATTGGGTGAAGTAACTATCACCCATTGCTACACTACTGTGAATGTGGGCACCGGTGGTTTACAAAAAGGTTCGTGCAATGCCGGAGGCATTGTCGGTAGATTTAGTAGCAATGGTGAAATCTCCTATACCTATGCTACGGGAACTGTTGATGCAGAAAATGCGAACTATGCCGGTGGTATTTGTGGATACTCCTCTGGACGTATAACAAACAGCCTGGCTCTGAATACGAAGATTAATGGATCGAATGCGGGACGGATAGCCGGAAATGGCAATGGCGTTACCTTTGCCTCCAACTATGCCTCCCCCTGGGTGCAGCTAAGCGGCAAGACTTTCCCCGACAATCAGGTTGCCAACCCAAATGGTGCCAACACCAGTCTGGAAAACTTTGAAACCGACCTGAAGAAGGGAGACCCCAGCAGCGGCTGGGCTAATAACTGGACATTCGAGTCCGGCAAGCTACCAAAGTTGAATGGCATGGGTGGTACCCCCCCGGATGCCGCCCCCTATTTCCTTCCGAAGCATACCCTTCGCATCGTTTCTCCCACCGGAGGGACTCTGAAGGTAACAGACGGAAACGGAACCGACCTGTTCGACGACAGCAAGATAGCTCCCGGCACCCTCTTGACGCTTTCGTATACGGAAAACCCTAATTACCGTTTCTCGGAATACCTTTCCGGCAGCAGTGCCGACAATCTGCGGACTCTTTCCGGCAACACGATCCTGATGCCCGATGCCGACCTCTACCTGAGTGTCCGCTTCAATTACGAGGATCCCACGCCGCCACCGCCTACGGTCTACTACACAGTCACCTTACCCTTTGTAGAGGGCGCCGTGACCGACCCCGTGGCAGGCGATTACGAAGTGGAGTCGTGGAGCACTTTCCGCTTCTACCTCACATTGGATGCGGACTACGACGAGTCGCAGCCCGTGGTCACCACCAGCCGAGGCGAAACGCTTCAGCCCCTCAGCTCCGACGGAGCTTACCTGGTGAAGTACGTGCGCACCGACGTGGAGATCTTCATCGACGGTATCGAGAAGAACCCGCCTCCCGTTGCCAACGAACCGATCCGCGCCGCCGCCCCCGAGCCGGAGATATGGAGCGAAAACGCCTGCCTCTGCATCCGCCTGCCCGAAGGCCTGCCGTCGTCGCCCGTCCGCATCTTTACGCCGGAGGGTCGCCTGCTCGACAGCTTCCGTTCAGTCCCGGGACTGAACCGTCGGCAATTGCCGACGAATATCTATATCGTACAAGTTGGTGCGACGGTGCGAAAGGTGGCGGTAAAATAGTCCGTTATAACATAAACAACTAAAAATATCATATCATGGAAAAGAATACATTTATCAGCAACAACCCTACCGGCAGCCAGCCGGTGGTCACCGATTTCACTGCTAAAAGCAATGAAGCGCAATATATCCTGCTGGGCGACACTACGCTTGAAAAAGTGGATACCCCCGATTATACGGGCGACGGCAATTGTGTTGTATACAAACACAATGATAACGAAGACAAGGATGAAAAAATAGTAGTCTGGAGCCAGGCTGAATACGACTTCCTGGAAAAACAATACGACAAGAACTACACCGTCCATCCCAGCCTCTGGAACAACGGCCGCAACAACCATCTGAACGGCGTATTCCGGGTACACGACGAAATGCCCATCTTCCAGGTGCGCGGTTACGATATGGCAAACATCTCCTTTGTATATACCGGCAAGTCGTGGCTGATCTTCGACACTCTGATGAGCGGCGAATGCACACAGGTGGCAGTCGATCTCTTCAATGACTATCTGGATAAGAAATATAACAACAATTATGCAAAAGTAGGTAAGGAGACGATAGAAGCCGTCATCGTCAGTCACAGCCATATCGACCACTACGGCGGACTGCAAACCCTGAAGGATATCAACGGTGGCGAGCTAATTATCTACGCTCCCAAAGGTTTCGAGCAGCATGCTGTAAGCGAAAACCTCTATGCCGGTGTAGCAATGGGGCGCCGTGCCTCTTACCAGTACGGCACCGGTCTGGCTGCCTGTCCCTGCGGACGCATCAGCATCGGTATCGGCCAGGGACAGTCGAAAGGTACGGTGGGTTACTTGCGCCCCTCCTTTGAGGTGGACGAGGTTTTTATGAACAGCCATGATCACGATTTCAAAGGCACAAAGGAAACAGGTCGGCGTTACCTCGTTTTCGGCAACGTTCGCCTCTACTTCCAGCTAACTCCCGGCACCGAGGCTCCGGCGGAGATGAACAACTATCTGGAGTTTTATCAAGACGGTCAACTGGTTCACCGTGCCCTTTGGATGGCCGAAAACTGCAACGGCACGCTCCACAACCTCTATACCCTGCGGGGTGCCCAGGTACGCGATGCCAAGGCCTGGTCGGACTTCCTGATGCAAACACTCAGCCTCTGGCCCGATGCCGAAGTGGTGTTTCAGGCACACAACTGGCCCCGTGTCAATGCCGTAAATAAGGAGAACGCCGTAAACGGATACCTCTTCCGTACCGCCGCCGCCTACAAATATCTCAACGATCAGTGCCTGCTCTACATGAACCAGGGCTTCAAACCCGACGAGATAGCCGAAAAGGTGCGTTTGCCCAAACCGCTGGAGTGCACTCCCTACCTGCGTCCTTACTACGGCACGCTCAAACATAATGCCCGTGCCGTCTACCAGCGCTACCTGGGCTGGTATGATGCCAATCCGGTGCACCTCGATCCGTTGCCCGAAAAGGAACGGGCAGAGAAGTATGCCGCGCTGCTGCTTCAACCGGCAGAAAATCTCGTAAAGCAGATAGAGGCAGAATACAAGCAGGGCAATTATCGTTTCGTGGCCGATGTCTGCTATCAGCTTCTGTTGGGAAAGGCTCCCAACGATGAATTCTATCGCGATTATCTGGCCAATTCGTTGCAGCAACTGGGCTTTTTGGCCGAGTCGGGCATCTGGCGCAACAGCTACCTGTCCGGAGCCGGGGAGGTGCGCGAAGGCACGCCGCAGCAGAAACCGTCGGTTGCCCCGTTGCTCAATGACGATGGTACTTATAAAATGCCGCTCAGTTCGATGATGCGCAATATGTCTAACGAAATGCTGCTCGACTATCTGGCTATCGTGCTCGACACCGACAAGGCTTCGGCCCTCGGTGCAGAGGCTTTATGGAGCCAAAAGTCCAAACCGGCAACGACCGACTTCTATCTCGGAATTACCTCTATGACCTCTGAATCTTCTGATGATACGCAATTGTTCCATGTTTCGATAGAGTATGGCGTATTGCTTTATCGGAAAATATTGGATGAGGACATTTCAAGCCCTGTGAAAGTTATCCTAACCAGAGAAAACCTTTATTCGCTGATTGCCAATATCGGTAATAATGCGAATATAAAGAAGATAGTCGGTGGCTTGACGGGCGACGACCGTGCTATCTCTTTATTGCAGCAAATCTTCTGCTATATGGTAAACATCAACCGATACGCTACCTTTGACATCATGCAGCCATGCAACGACCGGTATTATCAGTGGGTGGAAAAATGTGCCGGGATGCTCGAAGAGTCTTATGATAATATAAGTGTCATCTCATTTGATACAGCGTATTCTCTGTCGGAAAATGATAAGGATTGCTGGAATAGTACCGGTTGTGAACTGGTAGACGCCGGCATTATAGACGACCTTTACTTTTTCTCGGAAACTCCCGCAGAAGAGTATGAAAAGATCGGCTACGATGAGACCTTCTACAAATACCAGTATTGCGAAACCCTGTATGAATGCTATAAATATCTGGCAGGCAACTACGTGCCGGACAGCGGAACCCAATTCGTAAAGTTCTGTATCGACATGGTTGAACCTTACGTGAACCGTTTCAGGAGAAAGCCAGGCGAAAGACCTGACGGAGCCACCCCTAAAGGCGAAGGTCGGGGTGCCGAGTATTATCCTTTCGATGAAGATGATCTGAATACCTGGAAGAAGTATTGTTTACAGGTATTCGGATGTATGGATACAAATAAAGATATACGGTATATTTACAATGAGAATATTCGATTTTGCGGAAATGGCGATACGAGTAATAAAAATCCGGGAATCGGTCAAGACGGAGAGTTCTACGGCTCCGAACTCCTGCATTTCCTTTATCTGTGCTATCGTTTCCTTTACGATTATAAACATAAAACAATAGGATAGATTATGAAACTGATAACAACTTACCGACAAACAGCCTGCCGCCTTCTGGCGGCACTGTTCTTCCTCTGCCTCTTTGCCCCGATGGCGGCAGGGCAGGATAACTGGAAAGACCATTGTGCGACTCAGATAGCTAACCAAAACGGTGGCGACGGCTCATCCTGGAACGATGCCATCAAGATAGCCACTGCCGAAGAGCTTGCCTACTTTGCGCAGCAGGTGAATAGCAAACAGTCTATCAATTATGGTGACGGCAAATCGATCGGTCCGGCCGGTAAAGATCAAGCAGGAGGCTTTATGTCCTATTACTTCGCCCTCTCCGCCGACATCAACCTGTCGGGTTATGATTGGACGCCGATAGGGAACACTACTTCTTTCAAAGGTAATTTCGACGGCCGGGGGCATTGTGTGAACGGCCTGAAGGTGATGAAGGTCGAAACCGTTAGTGGGGAAGCCTATGCCGGCTTGTTCGGTTATACGTATGTCGGAATCCTCCGTAACCTCGGTGTCCGTCTGGCGGATGCGGGGATACAGGTAAATTCGACGGATGGTGTTGTTTATGTCGGTGGAATAGCCGGGTGCGCTCATAAAATCTTTAACTGCTATGTAGTGGGAGAGGGGAGGATTGAGATACATTCTTCATTGAACTTTGGCTATGTCGTCGGTGGGATCGTAGGATATCTTGACACTGATGGTTCGCTTGCTAATTGTTATGCTACTGTAAATGTAAAGGTAGGACCTGATGGTACGGTTTATGTTGGTGGTATTGTCGGGCGTGGTGACTATAAATCAACGATCTCCCACACCTATGCCACGGGAGATGTTGAAACGGGAACAGAAGATAATAACCGTTATGCCGGCGGTATCTGCGGATATTTGCAGAGCAAGGGCACACTCACAAACAGTTTGGCCGTCAATGGACAGATAATAGGAGGTAACTCACATAGTAACCGGATAGTTGGTCATAAGGAGAGTAACGCCACTCTCGACGCCAACTACGCCTCCCCCGAGATACAAGTAAACGGCCAGACCATTAGCGGCAGCGCCGCAAATGAAGCCAATGGCAATGACGAGATCACCCTCAAAGACTTTGAGACAAAACTGAAAGGAGGTAGCAGCAATGACTGGGACAATGCTTGGACTTTCCCTACCGACGGCAGCTTGCCCCAGCTGAAACTGAAAGGTGAAGACCCCGACGGCAATCCGACTTACTCCAACTGGCCTTCCTCCTCCCAACAACCCACCATCCCCGCCTCTGACCACCTGATAGCCGGAAGCATCGCGAATACCGGTGGTGGCGACGGCTTATCTTGGGACGCCCCCATCCTGATAGCCAACAGAGCCGAACTGGCCTATCTGGCAAAGCAGGTGAATGCAGGAGCAAACCTCACGGTAGATAAGAATTTGTCTGGCGGTACTTTGGAGAATAAAGACGACAGCGACTCCGGCTTCAAAGGCATCTACTTCGCCCTCGCCGCCGACATCGACCTGTCCGCCCATTACTGGACGCCGATAGGAAATCGCGACCATCCTTTCCGCGGCAATTTCGACGGCAAGGGTCATTGCGTGAAGGGGCTGAGGGTGAAGGTGGAGACGGCTGTCTCTAAATATGCCTATGCCGGCTTGTTCGGCTATGCCTCGGTTGGAACCCTTCGTAACCTCGGTGTCGTTCTGGCGCCGGAAGGGGTACAGGCTGTTCCTTCAACGCTAGCTAGCGCCTATGCCGGAGGAATAGCCGGACGGGCTAGCAATATCTCCAACTGTTATGTTGTGGGAGAGGGGGAGGTTATGGCGAAAGGAAGATCTGGTAAGGGTGACAGCGGGCAGATTGAGGTTACTTTATCCGATGCCGGTGGTATAGTGGGATCTCTTAACTCTTCTCTAACCCATTGCTATGCCACTGTCGGAGTGAAGGCGAAGGGAAGTTACAACAACTACGCCGGCGGTATTGCCGGATATTCTTCTACTGGTGGTGTAATTTCCTATACCTATGCCACAGGAGCTGTCGAGGCGGCAGACGGGACGGATGATAACTACGCCGGCGGTATCTTCGGGTATTTTCAGACTGGAACGCTCTCAAACAACCTCGCCCTGAATGAACAGGTAAATGGAAAAGAAGGACAGAGCAACCGGATAGCCGGAGGTGTATACTCATCTGTCACCCTCTCCGACAACTACGCTTCTACGATACGGGTAAACAAGAAGGTCGTCAGCAACGGTAACGATAAGGATGTGAACGGTGCCGATACTTGGCTCGATACGTTCAAAGGTAATCTGATACCCGACCCTACCGCCGCCGACAACGGATGGAGTAAGGCATGGTCTTGGAGTGGTGGCGGTAGTAGCAACCTGCCGCAGTTGAAGATAGTGAAGGGCGATGCCGATGGCTCTCTTTCTTACACCGACTGGCTATCCCCTTCCTGCCAGCCTACCCTGCCGGCAAGCGATTATCTGGAGAATAAACCCGTGCCGCCGGTCGAACCTGATCCTGAACCCGAACCCGAACCTGCCCCAACGGTCTACTACACCGTCACGCTACCGTCTGTAACGGGAGCCGTGACCGACCCCGTGGCAGGTGATTACGAAGTGGAGTCGTGGAGTACCTTCCGCTTCTACCTCACGCTGGATACGGCTTACAACCAGTCGCACCCCGTGGTCACCACCAGCCGTGGCGAGACGCTTCAGCCCCTCAGCTCCGACGGAGCCTATCTGGTGAAGTACGTGCGCACCGATGTGGAGATCTTCATAGACGGTATCGTGAAGAACCCGCCTCCCGTTGCCAACGAACCGATCCGCGCCGCCGCCCCCGAGCCGGAGCCGGAGATATGGAGCGAAAACGCCTGTCTCTGCATCCGCTTGCCGGAAGGCTTGCCGTCGTCGCCCGTCCGCATCTTTACGCCGGAAGGCCGCCTGCTCGACAGCTTCCGTTCAGTCCCGGGACTGAACCGTCGGCAATTGCCGACGGGCATCTATATCGTACAGGTTGGTACGACGGTGCGTAAGGTGGCGGTAAGGTAGGGGTTTCATAGAAAAAATTGAGCTATCTGATTAGTGACTGATAGTAACCGGCTCCCCTCTTTGAGAGGGGGTAGGGGGTGTGTAAATGCCAGTAAATAAAACCGGTAAAAAACATAGGGATGGCTTAAATATATTAATGTGTTATTAATTAAGGCCCGTTTATAGGCGGGATTATAACACACCCCCTTCCCCCTCTCAAGAGGGGAGCCAGTTACTATCAGTCGCTATTATCAAAGACTCACTTCTGCCAAGAACTGAACTGTTCGCATCATATAGCCGTTTCCACCACCCACCGCTCGATATTCCGCATCTCATTGCTGAAGTTGATGCCGATCTTGAATAGCTTGCGCGGGTCGGAGGCGAAGGGGAGGGCATAGTTCTTTTCGTCGATCTGCCGGAGAGCTTCCTCGGCGGTGCCTTCGAATTTGAACTCCATCACATAGATGAACTTGTCCGTTTGCAGCACCAGGTCGATGCGCCCTTGTGAAGTATGGTATTCCGCCTTTACATAGAAACCGATCAACTTGTAGACGATGAACAGCACGTTCTGGTAATGCAGTTCCAGGTCGCGCACCAACTCGTAAGGCGTGTCGGCAAAGAAGGATTGCAGGCGGCGGAAGAAAGCGTCGTAATCGCCGTTCTCCACTTCGCGGACGAATTTTGTGATATGGAAAGCAACGTCCACCTTGTCGGTATCGGTGTAGAAAGGCAACAAGAACTTCATAAACCCTTCTTCCACTTCGCGGTTAGGGAAACCCAGGTAGTACGTGCCGAAACGGCGGTCGTAGTCCTTGATCGTCAGGTAACCGCTCTGGTAAATCACCGGTATCGGGTTGGTCGAAGAAGAGTCGATGCTGTTGAGCGTATCTTCGTCGGTTTCTACATTCTCTATGTTGTGGAGGTCGTAATTATGCATTTTCAGCAGCTCCACCAGATAGGTCGGCGTACCGGTTTCAAACCAGTAGTTGCCGAATTTCAGTTGATCGAATGTGTTGAGCAGGCTGAAGGGGTTGTAGATACCGATGCTGTTTTCCGTGAAATGATAGCCGTCGTAACACTCTTTCAGTTCGGCGCATGTTTCTTCATACGTCATTCCTTGTTTATTAGCCAACGCATGCAGTACTTCTTCAAAATACAGATGTATCTCCCGTTCCGTAATGCCGCATATGTCGATGTACCGTTCGTCCATCGACATATCCTTCAGGTTATTGAGTGCGCTGAACACGCTGATCTTACCGAACTTGGTGACGCCCGTCAGGAAAGCGAACTTGATATATCCGTCCATCGTTTTCAGTGCGCCGTAAAAAGCCTGCAATGTGCTGCGGAACGATTGTTGCAGTTCCTCATTTCCGATAGCCTGCAACATCGGTTTGTCATATTCGTCGACAAGGATGGCAACGCGGTGGCCTGTCTTTTCATGAGCCCGGCGGATGATACCTTGAAAGCGCAAGGCCGGCCCTACTTCAGACGGTTCGCTGCCATACATCTGTTCCCACCTGGTCAGGGTCGCATTAAGAATATCCACTAAACTTTCCGGAGTATCATATTTCTGCGTATTTAGATCCAGATGCAACACCGGCCGTTTCACCCAGTCTTTTTCCAGCTTTTCTACCGCCAGCCCTTCGAACAGTTCGCGCTTGCCTTCGAAGTAGGCTTCGAGGGTGGAGATCAGCAGGCTTTTGCCGAAACGGCGCGGGCGGCTGAGGAAGTAGTAACTGCCACGATCCACCAACTGATACATCAAGGCTGTTTTGTCGACATAGATATATCCGTCTTTGCGGAGTTTCTCGAAGTTCTGTATTCCGATAGGATATTTTATGCTCATGATCTTTGACGGGTATTTAGGATTTCACAGTTACAAAGATACATTTTCCCTCTGTAACCCCCTTCAGTCTTCCCCCAAATTCTTCCCCCGGCACGTTTTTTTCCCACTATTCGCATCTTTACGCCCGAAGGCTGCCTGCTCGACAGCGACGAATATCTAGATCGTACAGGTTGAGGCGACGGTGCGAAAGGTGGCGGTAAGGTAGGTGTTTAAAACATAGAAAGATTTAGGCCTATTTGGACATAAACAATCTGTCATAAATAAACCTGTAACAAAGCCTGTCATTACCATTACTTTTTGTAAGTTTGCCGTCACTAAAGAAGACTGAACAGTATGCCTTTTATAAAACGAATTTTAATCTGGTGCCGGAATATCCTTATATTCCTGTTTGTATCCAGTCTGTTGGCGGTGGTGGCTTTCAAGTTCATCCCCGTTTACTATACGCCTTTGATGCTGACACGCCTGTATGACCAGCATAAGGCCGGCAAACCCTTCAAGCTCGACCATAAATGGGTGCCGTTGTCGGAGATTGCCCAACCGCTGGTGCAGGCGGTGGTCGCTTCGGAAGATAACCTGTTCCTCGACCATAACGGCTTCGATATCGAGCAGATACAGAAGGCCCGCGACGAAGCCGAGAAAGGCAAACGCGTCCGTGGTGCCAGCACGATCTCGCAGCAGACAGCCAAGAACGTATTCCTTCTCCCCACTAAAAGCTATATCCGGAAAGGGATCGAAGCCTACTTCACCCTGCTGATCGAATGGATATGGGGAAAGGAACGGATCATGGAGGTCTATCTCAACTCCATAGAGATGGGAGACGGCATCTACGGGGCCGAGGCGGTGGCACAGGCTCATTTCAAGAAGCCGGCAGCCGGGTTGAGTGCGGGCGAGGCGGCGTTGATAGCTGCTTCACTACCCAATCCGCGGAAATTCAATTCCGGCAAACCTTCTCCCTACATGTTGAAGCGGCAGGGGCAGATCCTTTCCCTGATGGGTAAGCTGATAAAGATACAGATGGGCCACGGTGCCGGAGAGATAGAAAATAAAGATGGTAAAATAAAAAAGAGAAAGAAATGGAGAGCTTCACTTTTCACGACCTCGGACGTATCGTTTATGCCGACGCTTTAAAGGTTCAAACGGAAGCGTTTGAGACACTGCTGCATGCCAAGGTGTGGGGCGGACAGGGAGAGAATAAACTGTTTTTCTGCGAACATGAACCCGTGCTGACGATCGGCAAGAGCGGAAAAGACGCTAACCTGCTGATCCCTGCCGAGCTACTGAAACAGAGGGGCATTTCCTTCTTCCACACGAACCGGGGAGGGGATATCACCTATCACGGCCCCGGACAGATCACTGGCTATCCGGTATTCGACCTCGAACACTGGCAACTGGGATTGAAACAGTATATCCACACCCTGGAAGAGGTCATTATCCGCTTCCTGTCTCTCTACGGGATAAAAGGGGAGCGGTTGGAAGGAGCGACCGGCGTCTGGATCGACCCGTTGGTAAAAGGCCGTGCCCGTAAGATATGTGCCATCGGAGTGAAGAGCAGCCGATACGTCACCATGCACGGCTTTGCGCTGAATATCAATACCGACCTGAGCTATTTCTCGCTGATCAACCCCTGTGGCTTTACCGATAAGGGCGTTACCTCGCTGGAAAAGGAACTGGGGGCACAACAGGATTTCGAGAAGGCCAAATCGCAATTGCATTCACTGTTTTCCGAACTGTTTCCCTGATGGATTATAAGATACATTTCGCCCCCTTGCAAGGATATACCGATGCCGTGTACCGGGAAGCGCACCACCGTATATTCGGTGGGGTGGAGAGTTATTACACCCCTTTTGTCCGTTTGGAGAAAGATGGTTTCCGCAACAAAGAACTGCGTGACGTAGCTCCCGAACATAACCGGGACATTCCGGTCATACCCCAACTGATAGCCGCTACACCCGATGAGTTCCGGCGTATCGCCGTCTTCTTCCGGGGACAGGGATACAGGCAGGCGGATATAAATATGGGCTGTCCTTTTCCTATGCAGGCCCGTCTGCACCGGGGATCGGGGATATTACCTTATAAAGAGGAAGCCGTCGCACTGCTGGACACGCTCCGGGAGTTTCCGGAAATGAGTTTCTCACTGAAACTCCGGCTGGGGTGGGAACGGGCGGACGAATCGTTATCTCTTTTGCCCCACATCAACGCCCTGCCTTTCACCCATGTCACGTTGCATCCGCGGATCGGGGTTCAACAGTATAAAGGGACGGTGGATATGGATGGCTTTTCCCGTTTCTACGAAGCATGTACCCATCCGCTTATTTATAACGGCGACCTGAATACCCTGGAAGATATCTATTCGGTAACAGACCGTTACCCCAGCCTGAAAGGCGTTATGCTGGGACGGGGATTACTGTCGCACCCCTGGTTGGCAGCCGAATATCTTACCGGCCAAACATTGTCGGAAGCAGAGAAACGGACAAAGCTCGCGACCTTTCATCAGCTCCTTGCTGAACAGTACACTTCGCGTCTGGAAGGCGGCGACCACCAGATACTGGCTAAACTGAAAACCCTTTGGGAGTATCTTCTGCCGGATGCGGAAAAGCGCCTGCGAAAGAAGGTGCTGAAAAGCAACAACCTTACTGCTTATTATTCAGCTGTGAAGGAGCTGTTATCGTTGTAGTATCCGTTCTCATCGGCGGAACCGTATCGGCAGGGGCAAGCGGCATGAGCGGCAGTCTTTTCCTTCTGCGGAAGAATTCCGACAGGTGGGTGAAGTCCTTCTTGAACATGATACCTACCCCTTGTGTGGTTAGCGACTGCTTCAGATAACGGTACATATCGTTGGAGTGGTTGTAAGCCTTCAGGCGGATCTCCCCGCTTCTGGTGAGCTTATATTCGAGATCGAATTCTCCTATGAAATCATTCTTTTGACTAGCTTCGGCAGTCCTGTTCTTGTAGCCGAAACTTCCGTTAAGCAGCAACCGGTTGTCAAGCAATTGGCTCGACAACATCATTTCGACTTCGGTGTCTTGTATGCCGTCTTCGCTGGTACGGATGTTGGTACCGATCTGCACCTTGTCGGTCAGACTGTTCAGGATACTGGATATTTGGGATGAGAGGGCAGATGAAGCTACGGCGCTCAGTTCGCTTGAACGGTAGGTGCCGACGCCACGATTATATTCTGGGGTATCGAACTTATTCAGCACCAGCAAGTAGATGATTTGCCGGGTCATCATATCTTCAGTGTCTATCAGCGATTTCATCTGCCGTTCTATCTCTTCGTTGGAACCGGGTAGCTCCAGGTCGAATGAAATAGCCGGGTTGCGCAACATACCGTCCAGGTTAAGCACGCAGTTTACCGGAACGTTTGTTCGCGCGCTTTGTCCGGCAAGACTTTCATCCAGGTCGCGCAGGTTGGCCGTCAGGTTATAGATCGCGTTAACATGCATCGTGGCATCGAACGGATCGCCGCGGAAGTCGATCGAACTGCCGTCGCGTATCTTAAAGTCCTTATGTATGATCTGTTGCAGGCTGAAATTATAGTTACCGCTTACGATACCCATATTTCCATACATGCGCAGGTCTGTCTTTGTGCCGTATTCAATTTGTATGCTTCCGCTACAATTCCCGGTGATCTTATCGCCTGCTATCGGATCCATGATCAGTTCGATATTGGCATCCGGGTTGATATCGAGCAGGAAGTTCATGCGCAGCTCGGCTCCCTCTTCCTCTACGTTGGACGCGATGCTTAGCGAGTCGTACGGGAGTGTGCCGTTGGCGGCAGCTTCCTTAAGTTTCTTTTTATCGACGAAGGTGATAAAATCGTAGTCGGCAGCCGTTGTATTATTCATGAAGTCGAGTGTGACGGTCGTCTTCGGATCGTTCCGCATATTAATGTCGAAGTTGATCAGCTTGTCGTTTCCTTTGATGGAAGCCGTTCCGCTACCAAACACCGTACCATAGATCAACGGGTTTAATTTACGGGTAGCATCGAACACCAGCATGTTGTTTGTCTTGACGTTCACATCGAAGCTGACATCCTTGAAATGGTTGTGATAGACATGCATGTTGACAATCCCCGAGTTGCCGAACTTGTCGTTCACTTTCAGGTCTCTCATGTTGATGGAGCCCGCATCCAGATGGATGGAGTCGGAGAAGGTATAATAGGTATTGGTATATTCGATACCCAGTCCGCCGTCTTCCACGTAGGCGTCTCCTTCTACGGTCAGTGCTTTGAAGGGGCCGTGCAGGTGGACGTTTCCGAAACCGCGTCCCTGTATATTCTTGGCTACCTTATCCACAAAAGGATGGAGGAAAGCGATGTTGAGGTCGTTTGCCCCGAAGAACAGGGACAGGCCGGCATTCTTCCCGACGGGGAAAATGTAACCGCTTACATCAGTCCATGTCGTATCGTTCTTATAGATACTGCCGAGCATCAGGATGCCTTGCTGCTCGTCGTCCCATTCGCTGAACAGGTTCAGGCGGCCGAGTGCAACCTGGTTGAAGGAGAAGTCTTTTATCTCCAGGTCGGTATTCAGCATACGACTACCATACAGGTCGCATATATTAAAGGTACCCGTTGCTTTCCCGGCAAATTGCAGGACGGGGATATTCAGGATGTCGAATATGTAGCTGAGCTCCACTTCCTTCAGATCCATCAGAAGCGTGTCGGCCGGATTGCTGGAAATGCTACCGTCCAAACGCAGATATTGTTGCTCGTTGGATACTTTGAAGTTGTCGATATCTATCCTGCCGTCAGCTATTGTTATCTCCGAAGGGTTGATTTTCCATATAGAGTCGTTCAGTATCAGCGGACTTTCGTTCAGGGATATATTAGTCCGCAACGTACTGGGCTTTTTTTCATGCTCTTCTTCCGTGAAAAGGGCGGAGGCAGACAGTTCGGCCCTGAACACTTTCTCTTTATTGTTCGCCCATCCTACCAGGGTATTGATCCGGTTGTCTTTCGCATCTGCTTTCAGATCCAGATAGTTACGGGTTCCCTTCTGGTTGTAGTTGACCGCTTTCAGTTGCAGGGTTATGTCTTCCGCCGGGTTGTCACAAGTCAGGTAACCGGATTCAAACATCGAATTGCCCAGCTTGAACTTCGGCAGGAAGGCTTCGAAACGGAATTTGTTGTACAGGTTGTTATAATGTCCGGTGATGCGTCCCTGGCTTACCATAGTGAAAGGCAGCTTCAACGTTTTGGAGATGCTGTCGGTGTTTTCGACGGTAAGGAGCAGGGAGAAGTTGTTTTCTTCCACCTTCTGTTTTTTCTGCGTCGCGTTGATCAGAGCCGGTATGTATCCCTTGAAAGTATTCATAAAACTCGGCACAATCGTTTTAAAGGAATAGGCTCCGGTCACTTCCCCGTTCAGGATGTCTGAAGAGATCGTCAGGTGCCGGTCGAGCGAATGTCCCGAAGCGGTTACCTGGAACTTCTTCAGGAAGAAACTGCTCGGGGCGGTTTTGAACGACAGACTGTCTATCGTGATGTTCCCTTCGAGGTTGTCGATATTGTTACCCGTGAAGTCGGCGTTGAGTGATAACGAGATATCCGGCGATTCGTATTTGTCGATCAGGTTCAGGCTGTCCGGCCGGAAATGTCGTAAGTTGGCCGTAAAGTTGAACATGGAGTTTTGTCCTTCATGCCTGAACATACCCTCGGCATAAAGCTGGCCGTTCGGATCGTTCACCTGCACCATTCCGTCGAAACTGTTCTTTTTGAAATTACCGGAAAGGTGGATGTCGTTATAGGTATATTTCTTATATTCGATCTCGTCGATGTTTGCCTTTATGTTTCCGAAGAAACCGCTGTGTTTGTGCTGTTTGGCGTCGATCGAGATGCTGAGTTTTGTATTCCCGTACGGGTTCCCTTCGTTGAATAACTCATCCAGTTGTAAACCGGGGGTTGAAACATGTCCTTTCAGATAGGCCGTGATGCCGTTCTCCTTGTCGCTACCGAATATCATATCCGTTTGTACGGAACCGATGGCTGACGAGAACTTCCCGAATGCAACCAGGTTATCGAAGAAGCCGGAGATCTCACCGGTAAAGTTAACCGTGCCGAGCTTGACGACCGGATCGGGAAGTGTGACGGGTTTCTTGTTGAAGTTGTTCACCAGTCCGGCTATACCTTCGGTGGTGATATACATTTTATTGACCTGTCCGAATATATAGGCCTCTTCGGGGTGGGTGATCCCTTTCAGCTCCATTTTTCCTACGAAAAGCATCTTGTCGCTGTACCGGAGTGTCAGCCGTTTCAGGTCGATATTATTAATGTAGCCGGACGCCTCGGCCGACAGCTCGATCGTCTCCGTGAAATTCTGGAAGGCGGGGACGAAAGGCGACAGGTCTTTCAGGCAAATCTGCGAAGGGGAGATATTGAGTTCCAGCGGAGCCTGGTTGAGCAGTTCGGTGGCATTCTTGATCTCTTGCATGCCTATTTGGGCACGGCTGATCTTCAGGTCTGTCTCCGGTAGTTTTATCTCGAAGTTGTTGATGAAAGCACTGTCGCGGTTACCGATGATATTCATCGTAAGCTTGTTCAACTCAAAACCGGAAGCCTCGTCGAAACTCATCTTCTTGATGTTGGCATTCAAGCTGTCCTTATTGAAAGCTTTCAGGGATATTTTGGCACTCAGGTTCTTGATGTCCACATGCTTGCCGTTGAACTTGCCGGGCGTGGGGGCTTCGCTTTCCACATCATAGCGGAAGTTTCCCCGGCGGATCAGTATCGAGTTGAAACGCAGGTCGATATTCGGGTTCTTCTTCAAGGTGTCTTTGCTGGCGAAAGCATCGATCACGAATTGGAGGTTGAGCGGGGCATCGGGTGTCTTTTTCTTCAGATTGACCGAGAAACCGAACAGCCTCACGGTCGAGAATACGAATTTGCCTTTCAGCAGGGGCAATACCTCGAAGCCTGCTGCTACGTGGTTGGCTTCAAACAAGGTTTCCCCTTCCTGGTCTTCCAGGTATAAGTTGTCGAGAACCAGCCGGTTGAACCATTCGATATTTACGTTTCCTATCTTTACGGGCACACCGAGGTGACTGGATAATTCGGTCGATGCAATGTTGGAAACCTGGTGTTGAACATACGGTATCTTCAACAGAATGAAGGGCATTGCATAGAATATCCAGAGCAGAGTAAGTAGGGTAATGATTATGTATTTGAGTCCTCTGATATCTTTACTATATTTTAAGCACAAATCTACAACAATATCGCGATAGAAATCATTAAATTTGCACAAAAAATAAGAGAAGAGTATGAGTGTAACAATATTGGGGATAGAATCATCTTGCGATGATACTTCCTCTTCCGTAATACGTGACGGCGTGATGCTGTCGAATGTGATCGCCAGCCAGGCTGTTCACGAAGCTTATGGTGGTGTGGTTCCGGAGTTGGCATCACGTGCACACCAGCAGAATATTATTCCGGTGGTTGCCGAGGCGATCAAGCGTGCCGGCATCGATAAGTCGGAACTGGATGCGATTGCCTTTACCCGCGGGCCGGGTCTGATGGGCTCCCTGCTGGTCGGTACTTCCTTTGCCAAAGGGTTTGCCGCTTCTTTGGACATCCCGATGATCGAGATTAACCATTTGCAGGCGCATGTGCTGGCTCATTTTATCAAGGAAACGCCCGAAGACGATCATGCTCCCTCGTTCCCGTTCCTGTGTTTGCTGGTGTCGGGCGGTAACTCGCAGATCATCAAAGTGAATGCTTATAACGACATGGAGGTGATAGGGCAGACGATAGACGATGCAGCGGGCGAAGCCTTCGATAAGTGTGCGAAGGTGATGGGGCTGGGATATCCCGGAGGCCCGGTGGTAAACCGCCTGGCTAACGAAGGTAATCCGAAGGCCTTCGTATTCAGCAAGCCGCATATCCCCGGATACGATTATAGCTTTAGCGGACTGAAAACGTCTTTCCTCTATACGTTGAGGGATAAGCTACAGGAAGATCCTGATTTCATCGAAAAGAACAAACAAGACCTGTGTGCCTCTTTGCAGTCGACGGTGATCGACATCCTGATGGATAAGTTGCGTAAGGCAGCCAAAGACTTGAATATAAAAGAGGTGGCTGTGGCCGGTGGCGTTTCTGCAAACTCCGGTCTGCGTGATGCTTTCCTGGATCATGCCAAGCGGTTTGGTTGGAAAGTACATATCCCGAAGTTCGCGTTTACAACAGACAACGCTGCGATGGTAGCCATTACCGGTTACTATAAATACCTTGACAAGGATTTCTGTCCGATGGACGCGGTTCCTTTCTCAAGGGTTGTTATTTAAGAGAACTACTTAAAGGTTGAATAGAAATATACTATCACACTATCACTTTTTGTCGCAATGTGCTGTGAACATGATTGTTATAGGGTGATAGTATGTATTTTCAACTATCACTTATCTATCACACTACTATCACTCCCTGCTTAAAAAGTTGGATAGACAGTATGTTGTTTTTAGTAAGTATATGACTAAAGTTCAGTAAGATAGTGACAAAAGTTGCTTGACATCCGGGTCTCGACACCCTCGACACCCGGGTGTGAGCATCGTCGGGATGGGGGTGTAAAACCGGGTGAAACGGGCATCCAGGCAACTAAAAGTCTGTATCCGGGTGAAATTTAGTCATAGCTTTGGGAGAAAAAGATAGTGATCTGGCTATAAATTAATAAACGATATGAATAATAATTCAATAACCGGCCAACTAGGGGAACTCCTGCGTTCGAGAGGTTTGCTGATGGGTACGGCGGAGAGTTGTACAGGCGGACGCATCGCCAATATGATTACCCTGGTGGCTGGCAGTTCCGATTATTTTGTCGGCGGTGTTGTCTCCTACAGCAACGAGGTGAAACACAATGTGCTCGGAGTTTCGGAAGAGAGTTTGCGTCTTCATGGTGCCGTGAGCCGTGAAGTAGTGGAGCAGATGGCGCTGGGTGCTATCCGTACCCTGGGATGCGATTGCTCGGTGGCTACTTCGGGCGTTGCGGGGCCGGGTGGCGGAACGCCTGAAAAGCCTGTCGGTACGGTGTGGATCGCTGCGGCTTTGAAAGACCGGGTCGTTTCACATTGTTACCATTTCGGCACGGTACGGGCTGAAAACATACAGTCGGCAGCCGATACCGCTTTGACGATGTTGCTTGAACTTTTACAGAAGTCGAATGGATAAATTCATCGAACAACAACGACTGGTCTATCCTATGTCGGACGAAGCGATCCGGCTTCTGGTCGATGAAATGGATGAGGTTTCTTTCCCGAAAGGCGATTTGCTTGTCAGGGAAGGCGACCGTGACCCGTTCGTGTGGTTCGTCAGGAAGGGGCTGATCCGTTCTTATGTCGAAAGAGAGACGAAAGACATTACGCTATGGTTCGCTTCGGATGGCGAAATGATCAACTTTGTCTATCGTGATATCGCAGCCTATAATATTGAAATGGTGGAAGACTCGGACTTGCTCCGCATCCCCGCCCGGCGGTTGGAGGAGCTTTTCGAACATTCCCATGACATCGCTATCTGGGGGCTGAAGCTGCTCGACTATTATCTCCGGGAGTATGAAAATTATTTCATCAATGATAGTTGGAGTGATGCCCGCGAGCAATACGAAGCCTTGCTGCGCAGTAACCCTGAACTCTTCCAGCGTGTGCCTCTCAAGCATATCGCGTCCTATCTCCAGATCACCCCGCAATCGCTGAGCCGGATACGTTCGTCTTCTAAATAAAAAGCACCTGCCGAAATTATCTTATGGTAATTTTTATCTGAAAAGAGCTCACTACCTTTGCAGCCGGAAACCAAAAGTGAGTTGATTTATGAATAAGGACAAAGCTCTCTTCCGCCAGGAAAGGGAGAAATTATTGTTGACAGGTGAAATTCCCCGTTTATTTTTTAAGTATGCACTTCCCGGCGTTGCGGGATTATTGTTCCTGGGTATACAATCTGTGATCGACGGGATTGTGCTTGGACGCTTCGTCGGTGCCAATGCGTTGGCCAGTGTGAATCTTGTTTTGCCGTGTTATAGTTTGATATCTGCTTTTGCGATTGTGATGGGTATCGGGGGGCAGACTCTTGTAAGTATCAGCCTCGGAAAAGGAGATAAGCAGGAGGCGAATAATGCCTTACGCTCGGTGTTCCTGTTTTTGCTGGGGATGTCGGTGGTGGTGAGCCTGGTGATTTTTTTGTCAGCAGGAAAGATTGCATCTTTTTTGGGTGCGAACGAAGTGTTGCTACCCGATGCGGTTGGTTACATACGGGCGCTTGTACCGTTCTTCCCGCTGCTGTGTGCGATGTTTTTCGGTGACTATATCATCAAGGCGATGGGTCATCCGCTGTATGCGACCTCTGTCATGGGGCTGACGGTGATACTGAATATTATCTTGGATATCGTGTTTGTTGCCAGGTTGGGATGGGGCGTTATGGGAGCCGGGTTGGCTACCGGTATTGCTTTTACGGTAGGTGCTTGTTTCAATTTGCCCCGTCTGTTTTCGCGCCATGAAGTGGTAGCCGTGCAGCGTGGACGCTATGATCGCCGGCTGGTGTGGAACGCTTTCTATAACGGTTCGTCCGAAGGAATGTCGGAGTTGTCGGTGGCGATCACGGTTTTCCTCTTCAATATTACCATGATGAGGTATCTGGGGGAGAGTGGGGTGGCTGCGTTTACGGCAATCAATTATATATTGTTTATCGGAACGACTGTATTCCTGGGTATATCGGATGGGATCATTCCTATTATCGGATATAATTTCGGGGCCCGGCAGCAGGGGCGTATCAAGTCGATCCTGAAGTTGGCGGCACGGACTAATTCGCTGATCGGGATCAGTTTATTCCTGTTGCTGTTGCTGTTTGGCGAGCAGGTGATCGGGCTCTTTTTCAAGGATCACGGAAGTGAAGCGTTTGCGATCGCTTCGCGGGGTGTTTCGATCTATTGTTTCGCCTTTTTGTTGTGTGGGCTGAATATTCTGGCATCCAGCTATTTTACCGCGATTGGGAATGCCAAGATATCCATTATTATTTCAGCTTTGAGAGGACTCATATTTGTCGGGATCGGAATACTTGTCCTCCCTGCTGTGTTCGGTATCGATGCGATCTGGTATGATGTACCGATAGCTGAGGTTTGTACCTTGTCTGTCTCTTTCTGGCTGGTACGCCGTTCGTTGAAACAATAGCCTTTTTATTCGGCTATTGTTCCGGCGATCAGTTGATAGCCTTTTTCGTTCGGGTGTAATCCATCGAGAAACAAAGATTCGTCGATTTTACCATCTTTCTTTAACAGAAATACTCCGGCATCGCTGAATCGGCAGCCGGCGGCTTTTGCCATCGTGCTGATCTCGTGGTTTATATTCTTTACCCAATCCTCATGTTCCCGGCGGGGTAGGATACCCATGACTTTGATAGAGGCTTTCGGTTGGCGTTCGCGGATGGCGGACAGTAGGAACCGGAGGCCTTCCACTATTTCACGGTCGCTGCTTATTCCCATATTGTTTGTGCCTATCATCAGGACAACTTTCTCTGCTTCATATCCATCCAGTTCGCCATGATAAACGCGCCAGAGTACGTTTTCTATCCGGTCGAAACCATATCCCAGGTTTTGGAATCCGGCAGGCTCCATGATCTTTTTCCAACTTTTTGAACCGTTGCTTCGGGGGGCGGCCGGTTCTCCTCCCCAGAAATGAGTGATAGAATTACCCAATATGACTGCCTTAGGAGGATGATTGCCGATCCAGGCGAGGAGGTCGCGGTGGCGCGTCTGCCATTCGTAATTGTTCGGTTCGCGGCGTTGGGTCACCGGGCGGGTGGTCGGCTGGTTGCCTACCGGAATATGAAGGATTTCGCGCACTTTCTTTTCCACGGCTGTTGCCTGCGCTTCTGCCCCGAAGTCGGAAGGATGTACATAATCCACCCAGGCATCCGGCGAATAATTCAATTCGTCATGCGTCAGGTAATACAGGTCTTTGATCCCTTCAGACTGTAATTTCTCGAAACCTTTGCGTGAACCTTCGTTCAGGCGGGTATATAATTCATACTGGGCTTTGTTTGTAGGCGCATTACTGTAGCCTGCATGCTCGACAAGCAGGATAGGAGCGTTGCGGGTGGCTCTGATCTGCTTGACGGCTGCTACCACGAGGTCGGTCACTTCCTGTTCCGTGTTCTGCGTGAGGTTGGGAAGGCAATCCAGTATATACAGGCGGGCATCCTGTTCGATCACGTAGTTTAATACTTCTTTTTCCAGCTTGCCATTGCCCGAAAATCCCAGATTGATAAGCGGATACCCCAGCGAACGTTGCAGGATATTGCCCCATGCCATGCCCGGACGGGACGAACAAGCTCCCTGGGCGATGGAGGTTCCGTAAAGTATGACCGGTTTTTCGGGAGATTGCGGGATGAACGTCAGTTCGCTTTCTTCCGGTGTACCGATCTCCATCCATTCTACCGTATTATATAAAGGTAAGTAAAGACGGTATTCAAATCCGCGGTCATGGTATTTATCTTTGCCTAAACCTTTGTAACTATATTGGATCGTGTCGCCAAAAGAATAATTGCCGAAACAGAAACCCCATTGACCCTCACTGTCGATGCTGTAAAGGTCGAGTCCGGAAACGCCGGTAGCCTGCATATGAGGCATGCTGTGTGATCCGCTGACTTGGTAACGGACAGTTATCTCCGGGGAATTGCAGTAAAAATGGATAGCTAATCCGGCAGCATTACGGGACAGGTCCCAAACGGGAGGCCTTACCTGGTCTTTTGCCCTATCCGGTAAACGCACATATTTATAACCGATCTCTCCGGGCCATCCCTGGTTTTGTACTACAGGAAAACCTGCTTTCATCGGATCTTGCCATTTCCACTGCGCTTCGGCAGCGAAGAATGTCATACACAGAATTAATAAGGAAATGAGTCTCTTCATAGGTTGTTATCGTGTTTTTATAGTACTTTTGATACAATATTGACAAAGATAGTACAATTTCGGAAATGCTGTTTTTGTTTATTCCCGTATATTTGCTGCCACTAAACAAAAAGTTAAATACCATGAAAGTAAAAGCACTGTTAGCCTTCCTGCTGATAGGAAGTATGTCTTTGATGGCTCAAAAGAGCTATCAGTTACAGTCTCCGGACAGAAAATTACAAGTCGTAGTTGAGGTTGGGGATGAAGTCGGATTTTCATTGACCCATGATGGAACAGAAGTGTTGGCACCCTCTGTTATCTCGATGACTTTGCAGAACGGCGAAGTTCTGGGAGTAAATCCGAAAGTGTCGAAAGTGACGAAAGGTTCGGTTGATAAGGTTATTCCTTCTCCTTTATATAAGAAATCGGAAGTGGCGGATGTCTATAATGAAATGACTATCGCTTTCCGGGGCGATTACAGTATCGCCTTCCGTTTGTATAACGATGGTCTCGCTTACCGTTTTATGACCAGGAAGAAAGGGGACATCATTGTAACGGACGAGAATGCCACTTATAATTTCTCTTCTGACCACAAGACTTTTGCTCCTTACGTGAACAGCACGAAGCCGACCTTTGAAGAGCAGTTCTCCAACTCATTTGAGCAGCCGTACGTAAATGAACCGATCACTAAGCTGAACAGCCAGCGTTTAATGATCCTGCCTTTCCTGGTTGAACTCGAAAACGGAAAGAAGCTATGTATCACGGAAGCCGACCTGGAAGATTATCCGGGTATGTTCCTGAACAACTCCACCGATAAGCCATCTTTGAAATCCGTCCATGCCCCTTATCCTAAACGGAAAGAACAGGGCGGGCATAACCGTCTTCAGATGTTGGTGAAGGAACGCGAGAACTATATTGCCAAGACGAAAGGTACCCGTTCTTTCCCCTGGCGTGTATTTGTAGTGTCTGAAAACGACGGCCAGTTGGCTGATTGCGATATGGTGTATCGCCTGGCATCCCCCAGCCGTATTAGCGATGTCTCCTGGATCAAGCCGGGTAAGGTTGCCTGGGATTGGTGGAACGACTGGAATATTTATAATGTTGATTTTCGTGCCGGCATCAATAACGATACCTATAAATATTATATCGACTTCGCTTCCGAGCATGGTATCGAGTATGTGATCCTGGATGAAGGTTGGGCAGTCAACCTGGAAGCCGACTTGCTGAAGGTGATCCCGGAGATCGATCTGAAAGAAATCGTAACTTATGCCAAGTCTAAAAATGTGGAAATTATCCTTTGGGCAGGTTATTATGCTTTCGACCGTGATATGGAGAACGTGGTGAAACAATATGCCGATATGGGGGTAAAAGGTTTCAAAGTGGACTTTATGGATCGTGACGATCAGGAGATAATAGACTTCCTCTATCGTTCGGCCGAAACTTGTGCCCGATATAAAATGATGGTTGATTTCCACGGGATCTGTAAACCGACCGGTTTGCAGCGTACGTATCCGAACGTTATCAATTATGAAGGTGTGAATGGGCTGGAACAATTGAAATGGTCGCCTACTTCTTATGATATGGTCACTTACGACGTAACCTTCCCGTTTATCCGTATGGTTGCCGGCCCGGTAGATTATACCCAGGGAGCTATGCGGAATGCCACCCGCAACAATTACCGCCCTGTCAATTCCGAACCGATGAGCCAGGGAACCCGCTGCCGCCAATTGGCTACTTACGTGATCTTTGAATCACCGTTGAACATGCTTTGCGATAACCCTTCCAACTATATGCGTGAACAGGAATGTACCGAGTTTATCGCCAACATCCCGACTGTGTGGGAAGAAACGAAAGTGTTGGACGGTAAAGTCTCCGAATATGTGGCGATTGCCCGTAAACATGGCGGTAACTGGTATGTAGGCGCTTTGACCAACTGGGATCCGCGCGAAATGGAGTTGGATCTTTCTTTCCTGGGAGATGGCGATTATAAACTGGAATTATTTAAAGACGGTATCAACGCCGACCGTGCCGCCTGCGATTATAAGAAGGAAATCCTGCAGGTTCCTGCCAACCGCAAGCTGAAGATCAAAATGGCTCCGGGCGGAGGATATGCTGCGAAGATATATAAATAAGTAAGATACCGGTTGGCAAGATCATATCTTGTCACCGGCTATCTTTCTCTGCATATAATAAGCATTCGAACCATCCGCATAATAATTAGCGATTATGTGGGTTGGTTCGAATTTGTTTTTCAGATACAAACCGATGGCCGGTTCGTTAGTAACATTCACTTCCAGCGTTATTTTTCTCAGTTGCCGGAGCTCTGCAAACTCAACTGCTTTGTCTATCAGCATTTGCCCCAGTTTCTTCCCTCTTGAACCGGGATGGACGGCAACGGAGTAGATACGGAGATTGCGGGTGCGGGCATTCGAGATCAATGAGATATAGGCAATAACCTTCTCCTCATATATTACGACGTAAAATATCCCCTTTGCCCGGGTGATAAGATAAATGAACTGTTTCCTGGAAAAGCTGTCTGCACCGAAACAGGTCGTTTCTATTTCCAGTATCGCATCGAGGTCTGTAATGACCGCCTGTCTGACAATGATCTCCGTATCCATTCTGCTAGAAGTGTTTCATATCCAGTGTACGACCGAAGTGATTCAGTATTCTGTAATACAGGTCATCCCCCAGTACGGCATCTTCGATCCCATGATCGATACTTGGGTTATCATTGATCTCGATAACCATTGCCCGGTCGTTGACCAGTTTCATATCGACCCCATATAACCCTTTACCGATAAGCGAAGCCGCTTTGACAGCCGTATCGAGCACTTTACGGGGTACCTGGTAAATAGGAATCGTATCAACCAGTCCGCAACGACTTCTTCCTGAGTCATAATGACAATAGATCTGCCAGTGCCCTTTGGCCATATAATATTTGCAGGCATACAGCGGCTCACCGTTGAGGATACCGATACGCCAGTCATATTCGGTAGGGGTAAACTCCTGGGCAAGCAGGATGGACGATTTGTCGAACAGCAAATCGAGTGCAGCTTTCAACTCCGTTTCATTTGTCACTTTCTTCATACCGAAAGAGAAGGAACCGTCCGGTATTTTCAGGATGAACGGAGAGCCCAGCTGGTTGCTGATCTGTTCAAAAGTGTTTTCGTTTGACCGGAAAATCAGCATGGATAGCGGAGCCGGTATTTTTTCCTTCTCGAACAATTCATTCAGATAGACCTTGTTCGTGCATCGTATAATGGATAACGGGTCATCTATCACCACCATGCCGTTCTGCTTCGCCAGTTGCGAAAGACGGAACGTGTAATGGTTCAGCGAAGTCGTCGTACGGATAAACAACGCATCGAACTCCATCAGCCGGGTCGCATCCTCTTCTGTGATCAGCTCGGCATGTATATCCATCTTTTTGGCTACTTCAAGCAGCTTATTCAACGCCTGTTTGTTGCTGGGCGGGAATTTCTCTTCCGGGTCGTATAATACGGCCAGACTGTACCGGGCTGATTTTACGGTTTGAGGAGCGCGCCACACTTTCTTGTTGAAACGGTCGAGTGCTTCAGCAAAGAAGTTCTGTTCCTCGTCATCCAGTTGTTCCAACGATAAAAACTGGATCCCTTCGATCTGGTTCTTTGGACGGGTATTCAAGCTGATCCTTAACAAGGGAGCCGGATAGTTTTCGAAAATGAATCGGGCTATCTTTTCCAGTCCTTTTTCTTTACAGGTGCCGAAATAGATATTCAGATACCAGATCTCATCGGTAATATTATTCTTCTGTATCCACTGATAACAGAGTTTTTGTAAATTCCGATCCATCCGGACACCCGCACCGGCTTCCAGTTTGTTGATGATATCTACTCCGGGGATCACTTTGTGCCCCCTGGTTTGGGCCAGTAGTGAACAGTAATACCCTTCCGAGTTATAACTGTAGTCATTACTAAGGTTTATTACGAACTTACTCCCCTTTTCTTTCTGGAGAGATTTGTTCTTCAAATAATCGGAAACGGCCAGTATGCTACTGGTTTTATAATAAGGTTTCCAATCATTTAAGCTGTCTAACAGAATTAGCACATTATTCATAGATGAATATTAAATAAGTGCGCAAAAATAGCTAAATAAATCAATCTGCAATGCTAATAAATCCTTTTATAATTGGGGTGAGATAAAATTGTTTGTTAATGCTCCCGACGGTCGTTTAGGAGGATGAAAGATGGTTAAAATAAGGTGACAAGTTGATGACAGCGGTATGATGGAGGGGTGACATCTCTTTTGTCTTATGACAATACACCTGTTGTCACCTCAAAAAGTTTGATATTCTTTGCGTTGATTAATTTTTCCTTTTTATTTGCTGGTGAAGATACGGATAGTTTAAGGGCTATCTTATTACATAATCTTAAATATTATGAACATGGAAAAAAAGGAAAATTCTCAAGGTAGAGGTCTGAAATTGTATGAGACGTTTACGGTAGAACGTGAAGTTAATTTTAGTACGGGTGCGAACTGTTATTTATCACGTTTGGAAGGTGGTTTAATCCTCTTGGATGAAGATGTGATAAAACCGGAATCAGGCTTAATGGGAGCACCTGGAAAAAAAGTTTTTGTTTTTAAAGCGGTGTTCCCTGGAATGGCTGCTTATCAATTAGCTCATACACATGTTTCTGAATCGGATATTCTGTATGAACAAGTGCTGCCTGTTGAAATAAAGGAAGACAATGTCGACCGGTTGACGGCTGGGGGCTGGAGTGATCAGCATGACTTATCCCCGGAAGAAGTTGTAGTTTTTCGGAAAGCGATGGAAGGGCTGTGTGGAGTTATGTATGAACCTCTGTCGGTAGCGACTCAGATAGTGGAAGGTGTCAATTACCGTTATATCTGTAAGTCTACGACTGTAACGAACCCTCCGCGTGAGTCTCATGCTATGGTGTATATTCATCAGGCTTTACCTTGTTATGGTGGAGAGGTGATGATTACCAAGATTGTTCCGTTTTTGAATGATTAATAATAAAAATAGAGTTATTATGCAAGAGGTAAGTAAAATTGCATGTGTAAATGCAGCAGGTTTCGTACAGGAATTTCGTATAGTATGGCAGGGTGGAAAATCTGATTTATCAGAACGTTATCCGAATCCGCAGTCAAGAACTATTGATTTGACAAGGTACAATATCCCGGACGGAACAGAAGTTTGGGTAGAGGTTCATGCTATTTTAGGAAAAACTAAACAAGCTTCCAAGCATGTGAGATTTTCTCGTAATAGTTCCGCAGCGGCTACTTATCGTACGACAGGTACGACATTGTTTTTCAATATTGGTCTGGAAGGTTAAGTAAGATTAAAAGAACTCTGTGTTTTAATCGAAATAAAAAAAGAAGGTGTCTTTTTCGGACACCTTCTTTTGCTTTTCGAGGTTCCTGGCGGATTCGAACCGCCGTACATGGTTTTGCAGACCACTGACTAAGCCACTCATCCAAGGAACCGGATTTGTTTTGCTCGAACGATTATCATTTTTGTGAGGTTCCTGGCGGATTCGAACCGCCGTACACGGTTTTGCAGACCGCTGACTAAGCCACTCATCCAAGGAACCGTTTGTTTCAAATGATGTCTTATCGTTTTTGCGAGTGCAAAGAAAGGTATTATCTTTTGAATATGCAAATCTTTTTCATTCTTTTTGCAGGCGTTGATAGTTGCAGAACTAAGGAAAAAGAAGTTACTTTGTCTCCTGTTAGTATAAATATAAAGGGATGAATTATATAGAAACGGAAATACCCGGTGTCTGGATCATTGAACCAAAGGTGTTTAATGATGCACGGGGATATTTTATGGAAGCTTTTAAACAAGCTGAATTTGAACAAAACATTGGTAAGGTAAATTTTATTCAGGATAATGAATCCTGTTCTTCGAAAGGAGTGCTCAGAGGCTTACACTACCAGTTGGCTCCTTATTCGCAGTCGAAGTTGGTTCGGGTGATAACAGGGCGTGTGTTGGATGTGGCTGTCGATCTGCGTGCCGGATCTCCGACCTTCGGCAAATACGTATCTGTCGAGCTTTCTGCGGAAAACAAACGGCAGTTCTTTATCCCGCAAGGGTTTGCCCACGGGTTTCATGTGCTGAGTGAAGAAGCGATTTTTACCTATAAGGTAGATAATCCTTATATGCCGAGCCATGAAAGAGGTCTCCGGTTTGATGACCCGACGGTTGGTGTAGACTGGGGGATCACAGACATAAAGGCTGTGAATTTATCAGAGAAAGATACAAAAGCCCCTCTGTTGAGTGAGGCGGAATATAATTTTACATTTAAATAATACGGACGATGAAGACTTATCTGGTTACCGGAGCTGCCGGTTTTATTGGTGCTAACTTTATCAAATATATGCTGGCGGAACATCAGGATATAAAGATCGTGGTTCTCGACCTGTTGACTTATGCAGGTAATCTGGGTACGATTGCAGAAGATATCGATGGCAAACGTTGTGAATTCGTAAAAGGAGATATTTGTGATCGGGCGCTGGCCGATGAGCTTTTTGCAAAGTATAACTTCGATTATGTGGTTAACTTTGCTGCCGAAAGTCATGTAGACCGTAGTATCGAAGATCCGCAGTTATTCCTTGTTACAAATATATTAGGTACGCAAAACCTGCTCGATGCCGCCCGCAAGGCCTGGGTGACAGGCAAAGACGAAACCGGTTATCCCCAATGGCGGGAAGGTGTCCGTTTCCATCAGGTTTCGACCGACGAAGTATATGGCAGCCTGGGAGCCGAAGGTTATTTCCACGAAACAACTCCGTTGGATCCGAGAAGTCCGTACAGTGCGTCTAAAACCAGTGCCGACCTGTTTGTAAAGGCTTATTCCGATACCTATAAAATGCCGGTAAGCATCACCCGTTGTTCTAATAACTACGGCCCGTATCATTTCCCCGAAAAGCTGATCCCGCTTATTATCAAGAATATACTGGAAGGTAAATCACTGCCGGTGTATGGCGACGGGACAAATGTAAGGGACTGGCTGTATGTTGAAGATCATTGCAAGGCTATCGACGCCGTGATCCATCGCGGACGGGTAGGTGAGGTATATAATGTAGGCGGCCATAACGAAAAGCAGAATATTGAAATCGTTAAGCTGACTATCAGTACGATCCACCGGTTAATGACCGAGCAACCCGAATATCGTCAGATGCTGAAGAAGAAAGAGATCGGCTCAGACGGTGAGATCTCGATCGACTGGATCAATGACAGCCTAATCACATTCGTTAAAGACCGCCTCGGACACGATCAGCGTTATGCTATCGACCCGACAAAGATCTCAGAGGAATTAGGCTGGACACCTGAAACCAGTTTTGAGGTCGGTATCGTAAAAACAATCCGCTGGTATCTGGAAAACCAACAGTGGGTGGAAGATATCACCGGTGGCGATTACATGAAATATTACGACCAGATGTACGCTGGCCGTTGACTATAAAACACCGGTTTCTTCCATAGCCGGTGTTGATATTTGATTAGAAGATGAGAGGCTGCTCACCAGTTCGGGAGCAGTCTCTTTTATTTGTTTACGGATCGACTCGCGTATCTCCTTCCTTACGTTGGTACGGGTGCTGTCCAGTTCAGCTTCTTTGGCCGGCTTAAAGAGGTCTTTGTAACGGCATTTCACGATCTTATATTTGAAGTCGTCCAGATTGCCGGTTATGTCTATACCGAGCTTGAACGGGACAGGCGATTTCAATACCGACAGGTGGTAGTTGAATGTCATATCCAGGTTGTGCGTACCCCCGACGGCAACTTTGTAACGATCCATTTCGACGAGGAAAGGGAATACTTCTATCTTGTTATCCTTGATAGCCAGGTCGACGGAAATACTATCTATCACGTTACGTTTCTTATTCTTAAACATAAGCGTTTTTGAAATCTCGGTGAATGTTTCGCCATCCAGCAACACCATATTCTCTCCATGCAGGTAACAGGCCGAATGCAATGACGGCAGTTCGATCGACATGGTAGAGTCCATCTTACAGGTAGCCGTGATCTGGCAGTCTACGACCCCTTCGAACGAACGAAGCATCGGAACCAATGTGTCGATAGCGGGATAGAGGCTGATCAATTTTTCGACCATAACATCCTCCATATCGAGATCGAACCCGGCGGAGGCGCCGCTGTTATCTTTTGCCGTATAGAACATCGTCATGTTACCACGGCCGATATTCGAATTCATGGCCAGGTTGCTCAGGTTGATGCTTTGGTCGCGGATAATTATTTCACCTTCAACATTGCTAAGCTCCGCATCTTTGAAGTCTATCCTTTTGGCATCGGTATGAAGCGTCATATCCAGATAGGCCGGGATGACAAATACCTGGTCGGTCGTGTCGAGCGAGGCTACCGTTATGGAATCCTGCAAGGTGTGGGTATCCAGCGTAGCCAGGCTTTCTGCGCTCAGGCTTTCCTGATCTGCGGAACCGTGCTGTTCGGCATATTGCATTCCGGAGTTCATGGCTTTTATAAGCTGGTTGCAATCGATATAATCGGAGGTAAGGGAGAATTTCCCTTTCAGCTTGCCGCCCCGCAACATCGCTTGGCGTATCTTGTTGATCTCTCCGTTCAACACGAAATTACTCTTACCCAGATGCAGGCGGGCATCGGTGAGAGTGATGTCGTTGGTGTTGAACTTCATCGTAGTCTGATCTATTTTTATAGGAATAGGCATCATACGGCTGAATCCGCGCATTTGTTTGAATGACAGGCTGCCGCGTACTTCCCATTGCCGTAACAACTGGGTGGTGACGTCGGTTGAATCTGTTTGGGCCGGGTTGCCTGCTGTCCGGGGACGGCGTACACGTCTTGTCGTGTTAATGCGCGTGGTGTCTGTCCGGGCAAGCCAACGCTGGCGCATGGCATCGCGATAAGGCAAAGCCTGCAGGTTAAACGTATTTTCAGAGAGTATCATACCGGTGCGCATCGGGATACTGAAATAACGGAGGGTATCGACAGAGATCGTGGCTCCGACCGTTGGTATCCGCTTGTCGGAGTCCGAAGATTTGATTCCCCCCTTCAATACCGTCCGTCCGGCAACCAGCAATACAGAGTCCGGTAACCGGGTACGCAAGTAGTCGAACCTGATTTGTCCCGTCATCGGGATAACGGCGGTCGTGTCTATTACAGGAGAGGTCTTTGCCTGTATGGCCAACTTACTTATATTGGTACTGATGGCTTCCTGATATTTAACGTTCAGGCTATCGACCGACATCGACATGCTTAGCAGGTCTTTGTTTTCCAGGTAAGAACTGCTCGCCCCGGTAGAGTCGACAGAAAAATGAGCCTTGGTGATGAATACATCCATCCCCAGCGGTTGGCTGTAAGCTTTCAGCGTATCTATATTCAGCCGGCCGGAGGCATGTATCTTTCCGTACTGGCTGTTCAGCAGATCGTCCACATTGAACGATGCGGAAAGGTCGGCATCCATTACACCTTGTACAAGCAATGTATCCGGGTTGAGGAACTCTTTCGCCAGGCGGGTAAAGTCGATCTTTCCCTTTATATTGGCATCTACATTCGGCGAGGTGAGCAGGTTGGTGACTTTGCCCTGCATATCGAGAGAGGTTGTTAAGCCTTTCAGTGTCAGTTGTTCGAGAGAGACGAACGAGGAGTCGGGGTACAGCCCGTTCAGATGAAGATCCATATCCATTTGCAGGGTGTCGATACCCTGTTTGAGCCCTTTCATATGATAGGAACCATTCTCAATCTTGCAACACAGGTTGACGGACGGCGCGATACTGTCGCCCAGGAAACCATGTATATTCCCTTCCATAATAATAGAGCCTTTCGCCAGTGTCTTGTCCCGGTTTTGGAAATAAGCATCGGGGATGAAATGAAGCAGGTCGTTCATATCGGATATCTTAAGCCCGACTTCCATATCGATCCGGGTCTGTTTCAGCAGGGGCAGGCTGCTGATGGAACCGTCGGCGGTGAAAGGCAGGTTGTTTACCAGCAACTCGGCATTATTCAGGGTGACTGTGTTGAAGTTGTCCGAGAGCAGGAGCTGACTTTTCAGTTTCAGTGCCAGTTTATTCTCTAATGTATAGGTCGGGCTACTAAAGAGGATGGAAGTGGAGCCGGTTTCGATATCCAGTTTGTTTTCCCCATTTGTCAGCGAACCGTCCAGGTTGAGGAAGAAGCCGTTTATTTCGGCAAACAGGTCGCCTTGGCGGTCGTCGTAGGTGAAACGGCCGTTGGTGATGCGTACTTTCTGCAGGTCGATAGGCGGTAAAGGCTTCTTATCGGTTTCGGTAGAGTCGGGTTCACTCGAATAAATGTCCCAGTTGGCAGCTCCTTTCTTGTTGACATAGCCGTAAAAGCGGGGTTCTTCTATATTTATTTCGCCGATCGTGATCTTGCCCCCGAACAGATAGTCGGTCGGGCGGAGCGAAATGATTGCTTTCTTAAATGCCAGCAGCGAGTCGGACGGGATGGCCAGTTCCTCGACATGGGCGGTCGAGTCTTCGGCGGCATGCGAGATCAGGTGCCCGTTGATCAGTTTGATCCCCAGGTGCGGGTACGTTTCGAAATAGGTCAGCTCGATCCGCTCGCAGTCCAGATGGGCGTCGAGGAATTTGTTCGTTTGTTCGATAACGAGTGGAGTTAACCTCTCCGGTGGAAGAACTCCCCAGTTAAGTATACTGAATCCGATACCCGGAAGGATAAAGAACAGGGTAACGAGAATGATTGCGACGATTGTTAGTGCTTTTTTGCTTATCTTCATAATGCCTTCATGTTATGGTCATACAAAAGTATGTAAATAAACTCATATCTTTGTCCCTGATAAGTTTATTTAAAAATTATAAGGGATATGGATTTTCGCCTGAAGGTATTTTATAGCGTAGCGACTAACCTGAGCTTTACAAAAGCGTCGAAGGAATTGTTTATCAGTCAACCTGCCATAAGCAAACATATTCATGAACTGGAAGTGCAATATAAAACCCCGCTTTTCGACCGTACAGGCAACCGCATTGTGCTGACCCGTGCCGGGGAACTGTTATTGTCGCACACCAATACACTGCTGGCCGCCTACCGGCAACTGGATTTTGAAATGAACCTGCTTACGGATAACGTCTGTGGTGAGTTGCGTCTGGGAGCCAGTACCACGATCGCGCAATATGTGCTGCCGCCTATCCTGTCGTCCTTTGTCCGCAAGTTCCCGGATATCCGCGTGTCGCTGCTTAACGGGAACAGCCATGATATAGAAAAGGCTCTCCGCGACGGAAAGATCACGCTGGGGCTGGTGGAAGGATATGCCCGTCAGAGTTCGCTCCATTATACCCCTTTCATGAAAGATGAACTAGTGGTGATCACCCATACCGGAAGCAAACTGGCTCATTACGAGGAGCTGACGCTCGAACAGTTATGTACCCTTCCCCTCGTGCTTCGTGAGAATGGTTCGGGTACGTTGGCCGTATTGGAGTCGGCTTTAGGCGAACATCAGATCAAATTATCCCACTTGAAAGTATTAATGCAGCTGGGAAGCACGGAGAGTATCAAACTTTTCCTGGAGAATTCGGATGCGCTGGCAATCGTTTCGGTGCGTGCCGTAGCCCGCGAACTGATGTCGGGAGTATTTAAGGTGATCGATGTGACTGATTTCTCTGCCGAGCGGATGTTCTCTTTTGTGCAACTGATGGGGCAGAGTGGGGGATTGGAAGAGAGCTTTATGCGGTATACGGAGACCTATAAATAAAGAAGGGGCTGTTTCAACAGCCCCTTCTTTATTTATAGACTTCGGCTTTACAATACCGTTTTATATACTCTTTCTCCTGCCTTTACGAAATAGACACCTTTCGCTAATGCTATCCGTTCCCCGCTATCGGTAACAAGTAGCATTGTTTTCAAACGTCCGTCGGGCGTAAAGATATACACCTTTTCAGGCTTCGACGTTTGTATATGCAGATAACCGTTGGCTGCATAGATACGGATACCTTCCGTCTGTAACTCCTCATTCGCTACCGGATCGGGGTTCTTCACGATGCCGTCGATAGATATAGCGACATCATCACGCACGTATTTCACAATGTAGGCACCATCGGAAGTGCGCGGTATCAGCGTTTCACCGCGGTCGGTTGTTACAACGGGTTCCGATTGGTTATAATCGCTATCGAGGGTGAGATAAAAGCGGAAACTACTCCATGACTCCACCTGATACTCACCCGCCACCGGGTCGGTCGTGGCTCCTTCAACAGCCGGGATCGTTACGGTATAGTAGATTGGGTCGGGTTTCACTACCGGTTGATCGGGATTCTCCGTTTTTTTCAGTTCGATACTGCGGGTGTCGGTGGTCGAATGTCCGGCCACATCGGTAACGGTTACCGCTATACTATGCGTGCCGTAGTCCAGCGGGGTGAGGGAAAGTGTATAGCTCTTGTCACCTTGTGTAAAGTCGCTGACGGTTGTTTCGCCTGCGCTGTTCAGATTGTAGGTGATAGAAGCGATGCCGCTATATGCATCACCCACTTTGAGGGTAAAACTCTTGCCGTCTGCACCTTTTACGGGTTCACCGATGGTAGGGGCGGACTTATCGAGATTGATATCGACAGACTTCTCGGTAAGGGGATTGGTGCGTCCGTCACGTTTCAATTGGTAGCGGACGGTGTGCTTGCCTTCCCGGTCGAAGGTGAGGGAGGTTGCTGTCCAGTCGTCTGTACTGCGTAACTCCGTTACTCTGGTCTGTTTGATCTTGAAGTCGGTAGGGGCTTTGATAATGACATTTCCGGTGTACCAGTCGCTGACCTTCGGATTTCCGTCTGCGGCTTCCGGAGTAGCTTCTTTATCTGCTATATTCTCGGCAATCAGAGTGAATGATTTGGTTTCATCAACCGTTAGTGTATAATTGGATGCTTTGAAGTTACCGGCATTGTTGTCGGCAAGTGCCAGATTGCCACTTTTAATTTTCTTGTCGCTGTTGTCCCATTTCAGATGATCGGTAAACGCGGGAGTTTCTCCGCTGACCTGACCGCTATAAGTATAGGTTGGAAAATAAGTGGTGGACTCATCCTGATAAAGAACCTGTCCGTCTTCCGGGGTGACAGTGAGGGTTCCTGCGGTGATTGTAAATTGCTTTTCAACGGAACTGCCACCGAAGTATTTATTCTTTTGGGGAGCAATTATTACCGTTGCAGTCCCTACATTTACGTTATTGGAATAAGTAAGTATATAATCAGTATTCAGTGTTAACGTATTACCACTATTTTGGTCGGTTACTGTAGGTGTCGGTTCGATAGCTAATCCGATATAAGTATAGCTCGTCGGTAGAATATCGTTTATTTTTACAGTGGGATAGGGGGATAACACTCCATCAACACCGTTGGGAACTGTCCCTGTGTTATGGATTGTACCATTGTTAGTTAGTGTTCCACTTCCCTCTGTTTTTATTGTCCCGTTATTAACCAGCGTTTTGTCATTCTCAATAATTAAAGAAGCTCCATCCTGTATTGTAAGTGTAGTCCCTTCTTCGTTGATATAGCCATCAGGAAGAATAGTATTACCGTATACAGATCCATTCTTTAACGCTGTCTCATTATCGCCAATAAACAAAATACCGCCATTTTTCTCTGTATCTGTCGTATTAATCTTCCCTGTCTTGATGACGGGATTTCCGGAGATAGTGATTTTACCATCTGTGTTATTGTCACCTCCACCGATACCATTTCCCAAGGCCGTGATCACTCCACCGGTGATCAGGATGGTTCCGGCCCCGGCAGTCCCCGCTCCATTATATCCACCATATCCTCCTATACAGGCTGACTTAGATCCTCCTATAGCTGTAATATTTCCTCCGGTTATTGTTATGGAACCATTGTTTGTGTTAGTTGACCTGTTATAGCTCCCACCAATACCAGGTCCATCGTCGGTATTTTTAGCCGTAATCGTTCCGCTTTCAATAGTAATATTGCCGCAGCTTGTATCGTAATTTCCTCCGATTCCGGCACCGCTCGAACATCCTATTGCCGTTAATTCCCCCTCTCCCCGGATGAATAATGTAGCTCCTTCGGGAACACTGAGACCGCTTTTGTCCGGATTTTCTGCGGTTAATTCGTTTTTGCCTTTCAGCGTTAAGTTTAGTGTGGCATCGGGAGAAACAGAGAACGGGCCATCCTGTTTGCCATTCTTGATCGATAGCCCATCGATTGTTACATTTGCTATTACACCTCCTGCTATTGTTATATTATCGGACGAAGTTCCCGAAATAGTTATCGGTTTGCTACTTTTAATCGTTAATACATTTACGTGATAAAAGTCATCTGTTGTTAATGTATATTCATAATCATCCGGACTGCTCCCTTCGGTGACTATTGTCAGGCCTGAATCTCCGATATTTGTCTTTAGTTTTGCTTGTCCATAGCCTTTCCCTGTGTATAAAAGCATCAGCAGACAAAATAAAGTTATCGATCGCATCTGTTGTTTCATACCTATAAATTCTTTTTGCATATATGATTGAAAATTGATTACTAAAATTTACGTCACCCATCTCCGAGGGGAGACGACAAGCGTCTGCGACCGGAGACGGGTGGCATCTCCCCTCGGAGACGGCTACCGTCTGTGTGGAGAGGGGAGATGAGGATGGGTTACTCGATGACCGGACGGTCGTCTTCGCCACCACCGGCACCTACGGTAAGCACATAGGGGAAACGACTGCGGCGCACCTCTTTGACGAGGGTCTTGCTGTTGCTTCCGGCCTGGGTGGCTATTTCGAGATAATACTTTCCGTCGGCCAGTGCCGGGATCGTGAACGAGAAATGTGTCGGTTCGTTACGTGAAACCGACGTCATCGGAACGGCTGTTTCTGTGTCGTCTTTTTCGGCTATGAAAAAGAAACCGACCGGCTTTCCTTCTTCTCCGGCAATGCGGACACGCTTGCCTTCGCCGTTGAGGTTACCGCCGGCAGTTATTTTGCCATTTATCGCGCCGGTAACCACGTCGGTAACTTTGATAATGGTCGGCATGCCTTCTTCCACCTTATTCACGATCACATCTATCGTTTTCATCTCATCGCGTATCTCGGCACGCGGAGAGCTATGTAAAACAACGTGATTGACCTCAGGATTAAACTTGGCTTCGGGGCCGATAAAGGGCCCGTCTGCGCTCAATGAATTGTTGCTGAAACCGAATTCTACGGTAGAAGCAGAGTAGAGTTCTTCCTTCGCCTGAGCGTATAAATCGTTGTAAGCACTTTCGAGTTCGGTTGCGCTGAACTTGCTTTTATTGGCGGCTGCGAGTCGGCAAAGGTCTTTTATCGTACGGTTGGCTACGTAAATAGTGTTGAATGTGAAGTCATCTTCACGTTCTGTCATCTTGTTCGGTGTCAGATTACCGATGATGCTGCGTTTCTTTGGTTCATTGTTTGCCATGATGCTTTGAATTTGATTAGTTCGGGAAGAACTAGGGTGAGAAAAAGATCTTTTCTGTCAGAAATAGGTGGTTCAAACAGCTAAATATCCCCTTTTTTCGTATGTATTTTACGCGAAGCCTAAAAATCAAGCACTATTTATGCTCGTTTTTGGCATAAATACCTATCTTTGCGACCATAATTAACGTAGTTCTTCCCGAACTCATTCCATTTTTCTGATCACTTATTCGCTACAACTTTCTGAGCTAATGCGCTGTTTCTTTATACATTAGTAGGAAGAAGCAGGATGATGTATAACTTCAGGTTATTAACCATTCCATATAGTGATTGGATCGGTATTCTTATTAATCATACCTTTGCGCCTTCAAAAAACGAAAAGATAATTAAATGATATAAAATATGGATTCAATCGAACAAGTATTAGCGAAGTACAACAAACCTCTTTTCATTCTCCTTTTTGCCCTTTGTCTGTTTCCATTTATTTCTCCGGCTGTAGCCCTGTTTCTGGGGCTGGCATTGGGGATGACAGCCGGACAACCTTTCCCTAAATTCAGTAAGAAAACATCCAAATACCTGTTGCAGTTTTCTGTGGTAGGTTTGGGATTCGGTATGAATCTGCATGAGTCGTTAAAGACCGGTAAGGAAGGGATGCTTTTCACCATTGTATCGGTTGTAGCCGTGATGGTGCTGGGTATCTACCTGGGTAAACGGCTGATGATGGATCGGAAGACAGCCTATCTTATTTCTGCCGGAACGGCTATCTGTGGCGGTAGTGCCATTGCGGCGGTCGGCCCGGTAGTAAAGGCAAACGATAATGAAATGTCGATGGCACTCGGTACTATTTTTATCCTGAATGCGATCGCCTTGTTTATATTCCCGCCGATCGGACATTTGCTGGGTATGACGCAAGAACAGTTCGGTATGTGGGCTGCAATCGCTATCCACGATACCAGTTCGGTGGTCGGTGCCGGAGCGGCTTATGGCGAGCAAGCGCTTGAAATAGCGACGATGGTCAAGCTGACACGTGCTTTGTGGATTATTCCGATCACGATCGTAACGATGTTCCTTTTCCAGCAAAAGGGGGCGAAGATCAGTATCCCCTGGTTTATCTTCTTCTTCATCCTGGCAATGGTGGCAAACACATTCCTGACTATTCCCGAAACAATTACGGCTTCGCTGGTTTGGCTGGCAAAGAAAGGCCTTACCGTTACCCTTTTCCTGATCGGTGCCGGACTGTCGCGTAAGGTAATCAAACAGGTCGGCGTGCGTCCGATGGTACAAGGTGTTGTTCTCTGGATATTTATCGGATTGATCAGTCTGGGTGTAATACTGTTGGTTTAAATTAATTTCTTATCTTTGCGGTTCCTAAGTTAATAAGAAAAGATGGCTTCAAAAGTAACAAAAGGCATTATAATTTCATTTTGGGTGCTGTTCGTTGCAGCAGTAGGAACTGTATTCCTGATATTTACATCCATAGCAAATGGCTCTATTGGCTATATGCCGCCGGTCGAACAGCTCGAAAATCCGATCGATAAATATGCATCCCAGGTTATCTCGTCCGACGGGAAAACGCTGGGAAGTTATGCACATAGTAAAGATAACCGTATTTATGTGAACTACCAGGATCTTTCGCCCGACCTGGTGAAGGCGTTGATCGCTACTGAAGATGTCCGTTTCAGCGAACATAGCGGTATCGATGCACTGGGGCTTTTCCGTGCTATTGTGAAGCGCGGTATCCTGATGCAGAAGAGCGGTGGGGGCGGTAGTACCATTACCCAGCAGTTGGCTAAACAGCTGTTTTCGCCGAATGCCGATAACCTGATGGAGCGTCTGTTCCAGAAGCCGATCGAATGGGTGATTGCCGTCCAGTTGGAACGCTATTATACAAAGGAAGAGATCATTAATATGTATCTGAATAAATTCGACTTCCTGTATAATGCTGTCGGTATTCAATCGGCTGCCCGGGTTTATTTCGGTACTAATCCGAAGAATCTGAAGACAGAGGAAGCCGCTACGCTGGTCGGTATGTGTAAGAACCCTTCTTACTTCAATCCGGTACGCCAGAATGAGCGTACACGAGGCCGCCGTAATACGGTGCTGGAGCAAATGCAGAAAGCGGGTTATATCACCCGTGCCGAATGCGATTCGTTGAAGGCGCTACCGCTGACCGTGCGTTTTACCCGTATGGATCACAAGGACGGCCCGGCGCCTTACTTCCGTGAATATCTGCGTATTTTGATGACCCGCAAGAAACCCGACCGTGGTGAGTACAGGGGGTGGCAGAAACAGCAGTTCTATGAAGACTCCCTGGCCTGGGAAACCAATCCGCTTTATGGCTGGTGCAACAAGAACAAGAAAGCGGATGGCGAGTTCTATAATCTTTATACCGATGGCCTGAAGATATATACGACGATCGACTCCCGTATGCAGCAGTATGCGGAAGAGGCTGTTCGCGAGCATTTCAGCAAAGACCTGCAACCCGCTTTCTTCCAGGCAAACAAAAAGAAGAAACAGGCTCCTTTCTCGATAGACCTTCGCCCGGGTGAAGTGGATACCATTCTGACACGTGCCATGCACCAGACTGACCGCTACCGGATTATGAAAAAGGCCGGCGAGAAAGAGGAAGAGATACGCAAGGTGTTCAATACGCCTGTCGATATGCGTGTATTCTCCTGGAACGGGCCGATCGACACGCTTATGTCGCCGATGGACTCTATCCGTTATCATAAGAGCTTCCTGCGTACCGGCTTCATGTCGATGGATCCGCGTACCGGTTATGTAAAAGCTTATGTAGGGGGGATCGATTATAACGACTTCCAGTATGATATGGTGAATGGCGGACGCCGCCAGATCGGTTCGACTATCAAACCGTTCCTTTATTCGCTGGCGATGATTGAAGGTTTCAGCCCGTGCGACGAAATGATGCATGTGCAAAATACATACTTTGACGAGAACGGCATCCCCTGGACACCGCGTAATGCCAGTGCCAAACGGGTCGGCGAACGTGTCTCCATCCAATGGGGGTTGCAGAATTCGGACAACTGGGTGACGGCGTGGCTGATGAGCCAGATGTCTCCTTATACGTTCGTACGCCTGCTCCATTCGTTCGGTTTGAAGAACCAGATGGATCCTGTGATCTCGATCTGTCTCGGTACGCCTGACGTTTCGGTGGGCGAAATGGTAAGTGGTTATACTGTCTTTGCCAACAAGGGGATCCGTGCGGAACCGATTTATGTGACCCGTATAGAAGACCCGTATGGAAATACGATTGCCAGCTTCAATTCGCAGATGAGCGAGGTGTTGACGGAAGATGCTTCCTATAAGATGCTCCATATGCTGAAGAATGTGATTGATGGCGGAACAGGTAGCCGTGTTCGTTTCCGTTATGGTATCAAGGCGCCGATGGGCGGTAAGACCGGTACGACACAGAACAACTCCGACGGTTGGTTCATGGCCTTTACCCCGAGCCTGGTGTCGGGTTGCTGGGTAGGAGGTGAAGAACGTTCCATCCATTTCGACCGTTTGTCGGAAGGACAGGGGGCAAGCATGGCTTTGCCTATCTACGGTTTGTTCATGCAGAAAGTATATGCCGACAAGACACTCGGTTATTCGGAGGAGGAGGATTTTGATGTCCCCGAACAATATGCGAACCCTTGTAAGACGACAACGGAAGAAGAGCGGAGGCATACTCCGGCGGATATTGGCGGTATCGACAAGATGTTCGAATAACAGACTAAGTTAATTAACATACCCGGCTCCCACAAATCTAAATAATTTGTTAGATTTGTGGGAGTTAATATTTTATACAGGGTATTATGGAACGAGAATCAGTTATTTCCCTGCTGGATGACCGGGAAAAAGTATTCGACTTTGTCGTAATAGGCGGTGGAGCCACAGGTTTGGGAATAGCGCTCGATGCAGCAACCCGCGGATATAGCGTGGCCTTGTTCGAACGTTCGGATTTTACGAAAGGAACTTCTAGCCGGAGCACGAAGCTGGTGCATGGAGGAGTACGTTATCTGGCGCAGGGGGATGTGTCGCTGGTTCTGGAAGCACTGCATGAGCGGGGACTGCTTCGCCATAATGCTTCCCATCTGGTGAAAGACCAGCTTTTTCTGATCCCTTGTTACCGTTGGTGGGAAGGGCCTTTCTATACGGTCGGCCTGATCTTGTACGACCTGATGGCCCGGAAGCTCAGTCTCGGGCGGTCTATTTGTATCGGCCCCAAGCGTGCCGTAAAGACGATCCCTATGCTTCGTAAGAAAGGTATGACTGCCGGTGTGCTTTATCACGACGGCCAGTTCGACGATTCCCGTTTGGCAATCAACCTGGCGCAAACGGCTGTGGAGGCCGGTGGCTGCGTACTGAACTATATGAACGTGACCGGCCTGTTGAAAGAGAAGAAACAGGTGACGGGTGTCGTTGTCCGTGATGAAGAAACAGGTGATATGTACCGGGTGAAGGCTCATTCGGTTATCAATGCCACCGGAGTGTTTGCCGACGAGATACTGCAGATGGATAAGCCGGACAACCGTCCGACTGTCCGCCCCAGCCAGGGAGTCCATCTTGTGCTGGATGCCTCTTTTCTTGACAGCGATTGTGCGGTTATGATCCCTAAAACATCTGACGGACGTGTCCTGTTTGCTGTGCCCTGGCATGATAAGGTCGTGGTAGGCACCACCGATACGTTGATGGAGGAGTCGAGCGTGGAACCGGCCGCCCTGGAGGAAGAGGTGCAGTTTATCCTGAATACGGCTGCCAATTACTTGAACCGTGCCCCGCAGCGGAGCGATGTTTTGTCCGTATTTGCCGGGCTCCGTCCTCTGGCGGCTCCGCGTAACGAGGGGAAAAAAACGAAAGAGATTTCGCGCAGTCATAAACTTATCCGTGAGAAATCGGGTTTAATAACTATAATCGGAGGGAAGTGGACTACCTACCGGAAGATGGCGCAGGACACACTCGATTATGCAATTCGTTATATGCATGTGCCGACACGGGATTGTGTAACCGAAACGTTCCCGGTTCATGGCTCCGGAGTCACTCCCGATTATTCCGATCCTTTATATGTATATGGTACGGATGCCGATGCGATCAGGCAACTGGTGGCTTCTGCCCCGGAAATGGGAGAGAAGTTGCATCCCCGGTATGCTTATACGCGGGGGGAAGTTACCTGGATCATCCGTAATGAGATGGCACGGACATTGGAGGATGTGCTGGCCCGCCGTCTGCGGATCTTGTTTATGGATGCCCGTGCAGCGATGGCAATAGCTCCGCAGGTTGTTGCTATCCTGGCGGAGGAAAGAGGGAAAGACGTTTCCTGGAAAGCCGGGCAACTGGAAGAATTCAATCGTGTGGCTGCCCATTACATATTGGATTGACAAGAAAATGATAATGAACTAACAGAAAGGAAGAATATGAATTTCAGACATAAATATGTACTGTCTATAGACCAGGGTACGACGACTTCCCGGGCCGTTCTGTTTAACCGCCAGGGAGAGATCATCACTTTCTCCCAGAAAGCATTCCAGCAATATTTTCCTAAGCCGGGTTGGGTAGAGCACGACCCGAACGAAATATGGTACACGCAATCGTCCGCGATCAAGGAAGCGATGGCGAAGGCCGATGTGACGGATACCCATATAGCTTGTATCGGTATCGCCAACCAGCGGGAGACGACCATTGTCTGGGATCGCGAGACCGGTTTCCCTGTGTATAATGCCATTGTATGGCAGGATCGCCGCACAGCCGATTATTGCGAAGAACTGAAGGCTGAAGGTTATGCCGACTATATCCAGCAAAAGACCGGCCTGGTGATCGACGCTTACTTTTCTGCCACCAAAGTAAAATGGATACTTGACCATGTGAAAGGTGTCCGCGAACGGGCTGAAAGGGGCGAACTCTGCTTCGGAACCGTCGACTCGTGGCTGATCTGGAAGCTGACGCGTGGTGCTCAGTTCATCACCGATATAACCAATGCATCCCGCACGATGCTTTTCAATATAAATACGTTGCAGTGGGATCAGGAGTTGCTGGATCTTTTTACTATCCCGTCTTCCATGATGCCTGAAGTGAAAAGCAGCAGCGAGGTGTATTGCGAAACCTCTACACCTATCTTTAAAGCGGGTATTCCTGTTTCCGGTATGGCCGGTGACCAGCAAGCCGCTTTATTCGGGCAGCTTTGCCTGGAAGAGGGTATGATGAAAACGACCTACGGAACCGGATGTTTCATGATCGTGAATACCGGGGAGAAGCCTGTCTTCTCACAAAATAACCTGCTGACGACGATTGCCTGGAAGCTGGGGGACAAGGTTACCTATGCACTGGAAGGGAGTGTGTTTGTCGGCGGAGCAGTCGTTCAATGGCTGCGTGACGGTATCGGTCTGATCCCGAATGCACCGGTGACGGAACAGATGGCCAAGTCGGTTCCTGATAACGGCGGGGTCTATTTTGTTCCCGCCCTGACCGGATTAGGGGCTCCCTACTGGGATCAGTATGCCCGTGGTGCTATCATTGGCATTACCCGGGGAACGACGGCCGCCCATCTGACACGTGCCGCGCTTGAAGGTATTTGCTATCAGGTGTATGATGTCCTGATGGCTATGGAAAACGATATTCATGCCAAGCCGAAAGAGATCCGGGTAGACGGTGGGGCTATTGCCAATAATTTCCTGATGCAGTTTCAGGCGGATATCTGCCAGTGTCCGGTGGTTCGTCCCCGGATATTGGAAACAACGGCTTTAGGGGCGGCTTATCTGGCCGGTCTGGCAGTGAATTACTGGAAGGATATGGACGAACTGAAGGAACAATGGTCGCTGGATACTATATTCACGGCTAAGATGAAGCCCGAGACGGCAATGGCTTTGCTTACCGATTGGCATAAAGCGGTTGGCCGTACGATGAACTGGGCGATGGAGAGTGAAATCTGATCTTATAATTAATACCTTACTTACCATGACACCATTTCTTGCTGAATTTATAGGAACTATATTGCTGATCCTGATGGGAGGCGGTGTAGTTGCCAATGTCTGCCTGACAAAGACAAAAGGGAACAGTGCCGGGTGGATGGCTATCACCACCGCCTGGGCATTAGGTGTTTTTATCGGGGTGGTTGTGGCCGGGCCGTATAGCGGGGCTCATCTGAATCCTGCGGTTTCGATCGGGCTGGCTATCGGGGGGACTTTTCCCTGGAGCGAGGTGCCTGTTTATATTCTGGCCCAATTCCTGGGTGCGGCGTTAGGGGCATTGGTGGTTTGGCTGGTTTACAAGGATCATTTCGATGCAACGGATAGCCAGGCGGCAAAGTTGGGCGTGTTTTGTACCAATGCGGAGATCAGTAATCCGGTTATCAATTTCCTGACGGAGATGGTGGGGACGTTTGTCCTGATGTTCGTTGTCTTTTATATTACGGATGGTGAACTGACGTATGAAAGTAACAGTACGCTACCGATCGGGCTTGGATCGGTCGGAGCTATTCCGGTGGCGTTTACGGTTTGGGTGATCGGCCTGTCGCTCGGTGGGCCGACCGGGTATGCCATTAATCCGGCCCGCGATCTGGCTCCGCGTTTTATGCATACCATTCTTCCGATTAAAGGAAAAGGAAGCAGTCATTGGGAATATGCCTGGATCCCCGGAATTGCACCGATTGCAGGATCTGCGATAGCTGCGATGCTGTATTATGTTCTGAAATAGGACTTAAACGCTTTAGATCTATCTTAAATAATTGCTATATTCGTAGTGCTATTCTGGAAGAAGAGAGTAGCATTTATCTAATTTAGATCTATTGAAATGAGTAAAACAACCACATTACTTTTAGTCTTTTGTCTGATACTGTCCGGATGCGGAAACCATAAATCCCATAGTGACCAGTCTGCGTTGCGACCGGATTCGTTATCCGAACTTCATAGCCATGCACAACAGTTGTTCGACAAAGCTCGTGAACTGCAAAAAAGCGAGGACTATCCTGCTGCCATATCCGCTTATCAGCAATTAATCTCCCTGGAACCAACCGGAGAAAACATAAAGCCTGTGGCAAACCTGATAGATGAAGGATTTCTGCAACTGGTCTATTGCTATATCTTTTCCGGGCAACGTAAGGACGGGGCGGACTATTTCAGTTCAGTTTATAAGGAAAACAAGTTCTGGTTTGTACGAAACTATCCTCGTAGTGCGGAAATCAGTACTGCTTACTCCCTCTATGAAGCGACACGTCTGGATGAAGCTGTGGCTTTGATAGATCGTGCTTTGTCACGTCCGGAGGAGGGTAGGGAGAAAGAGCAGCTTTATGTGGATAATGGCATTGCCTCCGTCATTTATAACCAGACCGGTGAAATACGTAAGGCGATAGCTTGCGGCGAACGGAGCCTGGAGATCATAAAGACGCTGGAAGATCAGTCGAAGATCGTGTTTGTGCTGGGTAACCTGATCTACCAGTATCAGCAGGTTGGAGAGTTTGAGGAAGCCCTTGCCGCTTATGATGCTCTGCTGGCTACCGGTGAAGGGGAAAAGAATCCGTACGGACTATGTGCAGCCGAGACAAATGTCGTACAGCTTTATGACGAATGGGGATTGGAGGAGGAAGTAATGACTCATCTCGATAAAGCCAGGGATGCAGCCCGCCTGAGTGGAGTTCCCGATGCCTTTCTCCGGGTAGATAATTTGTCTGCTTATTATGCTCTTCAATCGAAAGAGTATGAAAAGGCGGTAACATTGTTGGACAGTATGCAGGTTCGTATGCCGGATCGTTCGCAGAACTCGTTTTATCATGAGTTTTATGATAATTATACCTGCATCCTGGCTGTCAACGAAACGAAAGGGAAAGACGGAAAGGCCATTGCCGCTGCCCGCCGGCTGATCGGAGAACTGAAGAATAAACCGTTGAATAACCTTTCGGTGTTGACATACCGCCTGTTGGGGGATGTGCTGGCGGAGGTAGGAGAGACAGAGGCGGCGATTGAGGCGTATCTGGCTTGTGGCGATTATATACAAAAGAACCAACTGGTGAATCAGCAGCGCCTGGTCTATTATGCGCTGGGAGAGTTGTATGCAGAAACAAAGCGTCCGGCCGAATCGTCCCGTTATCTGCTAATGGCTCATCAGGCAAACCAGTTGTTTACCGAACGCCGGAATGCCGGACTGATCTCGCAGTTCCGGGTTAAATACGAAACAAAGGAAAAGGAACAGGATAACCGGTTGTTGCGTGCCGAATTACAATTGCGGGAACGTTCCCTGCGACATTATATACTGATCGGTGTCCTGTCCATCTTATTATGTGTTGTTTTTATGCTTTGGCTGACTATGCGCCACCGCACTTTGAGTTTGCGTCATGAGGCTAGTCTTCGCCAACATGAATTAGATAAAATCCGGCACAGGGAATCCCTTCGTCAGATCGAGGAGAAGGAGGCTCAACTCCGTCAGATGCTGACCGAGCGACAAAAGCTGAATCGTAAAAACGAAGAACTCCGCATACAGATTGAAACGGCGGAGGCTCAGCACACCATGCAGGATGTGATCAACAGTCTTTCTCCTTGTCTGCTGACAGCCGATGAGGAACAGGAGTTCCGTCGTCAGTTTTGTCTCCTTTACCCATCTTTCCTATCGGGGTTACGGGAGATTTGCCCTGCCGTGACACGTAATGATGAGTTGCTGGCTATGCTTATCCGCCTGAATCTTTCTTCGGAAGAGATCGCATTAGCTCTCGGAAATCATAAGGCAAGTGTGAATACTTCCCGTTTCCGCTTGCGAAAAAAGCTGGGACTGGATAAAGACGTGTCGCTGGAAGAGTATATGAGTCGATTTTAAGCGGCTTATAAATCAACGCTTTGTTGGCGATGGCTGCAATTGTCTATTGAATTGTCTATTGCTGTTTTTAGGAAATAGCTATGGTATTATATAGTTTTGCTTTTGTTGTATGGCTCCTGAGCGGAGTTGCTATTATATTATGAATTAAAACTAGTGAACATGAAAACCAGTACATTTTCAACATTAAAGAAACCATTTTTATTGAGACGTCTATTGGCTTTAACTTGTGCATTCTTATCAGTGATGATCTTATTTGCAGCTTGCAGCGATGATGATGAGCCGTGTCCGGCACAACATCCGCAGGTGGCGGTTTGTCTGAAAAACCAGACGAACAGTTGGCGTACAGCCTTAAGTTATTATGCAACCAATCAGTTGGAGTCGAAAGGGTTGACTTACGCAACCTATGTGGCCAAGGATAAAACACAGCAGGCAAACCAGATACGGATGGCTCTGGAAGCAGGTTGTCAAATACTGGTGGTTGTTCCCGAAGGTATCGGAAAAGAGGCGCTCGATTTCGCTTTCTCGGCGGGAATACCCGTTATTATGTTTGAAGACGGGGTGACTGATGGATATACGGCATTGGTACAAGGTGATAATGCGGCTGCCGGAAAGAATGCGGCGGGGTATATTGCATCAAAAGGAGCCGTACATGTGGTTGCTTTTAAGATCACGCAAGATCCGGCATCGAGTGATGCCCGTGTCGGTGCTTTTACGGAGGAACTGAAATCCAAATCACCTTCCACCCGGTTGACTACACAAACTCTTTCATTATATACAAGTGCTGACGGTAAGGAAGCGGCAGCCCGTATCCTGGCCGGTGACCCGTCGGTAGATGCCTTCTATGCCCAGGATGACGAGGTGGCATCCGGCGTGATCGAAGCGATCAGCGAATCCGGGCGTACTGATATCAAAGTCGTTGTCGGTTGTGGCGGATCGCAGGCGTTCCTGTCGTTGATCCTTTCAACAACGGTAACAGATGTTGCTACAACGCTTTATTCGCCGTCCATGATCACCAAATGTGTGGATCTGGCTGATGATCTATTAAAAGGTAAGGCCATTGAAGAAAAACAGATCGTGATGCCTGCCACTGTCGTGAACAAGGGGAATGCCGGGGAGTATCAGGACAGCAATTCACCTTATTGATTGGTTCGGGTATTCATTATTCAATCAACTCCCGAATAACCCTTATCACTTCCGGAATAGAAGCCTCTACTTCCGGAGTCAGTTCCATATTCACTTCATTCAGGTTGGCGGCGGAGATCACGATCAGATGCACTTCGGGAAGGTCGCCGGTCAGGATCATGGTTTCGATCATATCGCGAAGGCCGATCTCGTGAGCACTCATCAGGGGAGGATAGTCGCTGGCATATTGCGGACGGATTAGGCGGACGGTACCCGGCGGGTTACTGTCGAGGGTGGCGTCGACCATGATGATATGGTCGTAGCCCGTCAGCCAGCTGATCAGATGAAGGCCACCCGTCCCGCCATCCATCAGGGTGACATGGGCGGGAAGCGTTTCTTTTTCAAGAGCCCGGATGACGTGAATACCGACTCCTTCGTCTTTCAGCAACAAGTTGCCGACACCTAATATAAGCGTTTTCTTTTCCATAAATTCGTAATAAGCAGGGTTTTATATCTGAAAGAATAGCACTATAGTGCTAGGGATACCAACACTATAGTGCCAGCTATGTTAACACTAGTGTATCATACCCCGTAGCACTATAGTCCTGTTAAGAGTCAAGTATCACTCATTCTTTTTTGCAATCTTGGTGATCGTCTCAGCCGTCTCCGTTATCTCTTCCTTGTCTGCAATCTCTTCTTCGATAAACTTCCAGCCACCGATGATGGAAGACGTTTCGCCACGCTGTTCGATGTAGTCGTGATAGAACACCAGATAGACATGTACGATGGCGAAGAGGATGAAGAACCACATCAGGAAATGATGAATCTGCCGTGCCATCAGGTCGCCGCCCATCAGCGGGATCGTCCAGGCAAACAGTTGAGGGAATGCCGACTGGCTCATCTTGGCATACAGTCCGAAGCCCGTAATGCTTTGAAGCAGGAAAGCCCAGAACGTACCGAAGTAGATCAGGCTCGCCAAAGCATTATGCCCGATACTTTCGACCGGCTTGTTCTTTATCATCAGGATATCGACCTTAATGACTTCCAGCACTTCCTGCCATTGCGCTTTCTTCAACGGGATGAAGTTCGTCCACCGGGCAAAGCGATTTCCCACGAATCCCCAGTACAAACGGAATACGAAGTTGAAGAAGAACACGAAGGCCGCTACAAAATGGATGAAACGGACGATGCCGAACCAGTAACTGAAATACGCTTCCGAAGCATTCAGTATAGCGGGAGGATCGGCAATGATAAATCCGGTAATGCAGAGTATAACGATACACAATGCATTTACCCAGTGATAAATACGTACGGGAAGCTCCCATACATATACCTCGGTGAGGCGTTTCTTGCGACTTTTCATAGCAATACTATTTAAAACGTATCCATTTGGTGTACATACTTCCCTTCTTCGTCATACAGATGCACGGCACAAGCCAGGCACGGGTCGAAAGAGTGAATTGTCCGGAGGATTTCGAGCGGCTGGTTGGCATCGTGTACCGGTGTGCCGATCAGGGCCGACTCGTAAGGGGATAGATTTCCGTTCTCGTCTCTCGGCGAAGCATTCCAGGTAGTAGGAACCACCATCTGGTAATTCTTCACCCGGTTGTTTTCCATCACGATGAAATGGGCGAGTGCGCCACGCGGAGCTTCGGTCAGTCCGACACCCTGCGCTTTCTTCGGCCAGTTCTCGTTTTCCCACATCACCGGGTTGGCCATGCGTGAGTCTCCGTTCTCCAGATTCTTCATCAGTTGGTCGAAGAATTCGAGTGCCCAGCCGGCTACCAACTGCGTCTCGATCCCGCGGGCGGCTGTACGGCCCAGGGTGGAGAAAAGGGCACTGGCCGGAAGGTCGAGTGCTGCCAGGACATTGTCGACAGCCGTCTTTTGCGGTTCCTTACCGGCGGCATACGCCACGACCAGACGGGCGAGCGGGCCAACTTCCATCGGCTTTTCTTTCCAGCGCGGGGTTTTGATCCAGCTGTATTTGTCTTCTACATCCAGGTGTTTGTAAGGTGGTTTCGGGCCTGTATATTCCAGATTGGTTTCCCCGTCGTAGGGATGCAGACCGGCTTTATCGCCTTCCGTATATTTATACCAGGAGTGATAGATGTATTCTTTTATCTCATCGGGAGAGTTGGCATCTACGGGATGCACCTTGCTCAGGTCGCGATCCAACACGATACCGCGCGGACTCATGAAATCTTCTATACCGGCATATCCGTGCAGCGGGAAGTCGCCGTACGACAGGTAATTGCTTACGCCGCCGCCGATCTTGCTCCATTCATCCTTGTAGACTCCGGCGATCATCAGCAGGTCGGGAATATAGACCTGGTCGATGAAGTCTTTGCCTTCCTGCAACTTCTGTTTCACCAGCGCCAGGCGTTCGGCATTGATCGAGTTGGCTTCGTTGAGGTCGATACTGCACGGCATACCGCCGACGAGGAAGTTCGGATGCGGGTTCTTTCCGCCGAAGACGGCATGTACCTTCACGATCTCTTTCTGCCATTCCAGTGCTTCGAGGTAATGTACTGTGGCGATCAGGTTCTGCTCCGGTGTCAGCTTGTAGGCCGGATGTCCCCAGTAGCCGTTGGAGAATATACCCAGTTGGCCGCTTGCAACAAATTTCTTCAGGCGGTCTTGTGTCGCTTTGAAGTAACCTTCCGTGTTCTTCGCCCACGGAGAGAGTTGCTGGGCGAGGAGGGCAGCCTTCTGCGGGTCGGCTTTCAGGCCGGAGACGATATCTACCCAGTCGAGCGCGTGCAATTGATAGAAGTGCACCGTATGGTCGTGCATATAAAGCACTGCTTCCATAATGTTACGCACCATTTCCGCATTGGGAGGAATGGTGATATCCAACGCATGTTCGACCGCACGCACCGAGCAAAGCGAATGGATGGAGGTGCACACGCCGCAAACGCGTCCTACGAATACCCAAGCATCGCGCGGGTCGCGGTCGCGTACTATATTTTCTATTCCGCGTACCATCGTACCGGAACTGTAAGCGTCTTTAATCTTGCCGCCTTCTATGACAGCTTCTACCCGCAGATGGCCTTCGATACGGGTGATAGGGTCTATAACGATTCTTTCAGACATGGTAATACGAATTTAGATGTTAGACTTACTTTCCGGTTCGTCGTTGTCGATCAACTCCTTCTTGCGGATATTGGTGGCAACGGCGTGAACAGCGATACCGGCTGCTGTTGCGGCTCCCAGGGCAAGGCCGATCTGGTCGGCGGTTGCTTCGATCCCGAAGCCGTGGACGTCGGGCATCCGTTTATAGAACGGGCTGTTGTCCCAGAAGTTCTCTTCGCTGCAACCCAGGCAGGGGTGACCGCTCTGGATCGGGTAACTCGTCCCTTCATTCCATTTGATAATACCGCACGAGTTGTACGTGCTCGGCCCTTTACAACCCACTTTGTAGAGACAATAACCTTTCTTGGCATTCTCGTCGTCGAAGCTTTCAACGAACAGTCCGGCGTCGAAGTTGGCACGGCGGTAACAGGTATCGTGTACGCGGCGGGAGTAGAACATCTTCGGACGTCCCAGACCGTCGAGCTGCGGCATGCGTTCGAACGTCAGCATATAGATGATAACGCCAGCCATCACGTCGGCGATAGGAGGACAGCCCTGTACATTAATAATAGGTTTCCCCTTTATTACCTTATGAATGGCTTTGGCACCGGTCGGGTTCGGGTTAGCCGCCTGTACGCAACCGGCACAGGCACAGTTTCCCCAAGCAATGATCGCCTTGGCACCTTCTGCCGCTTCCTTCGTGATCTGCAAAGCACTTTTACCGCCTACACAGCAATAGGCTTCGTCTTTGGTCGGGATCGAGCCTTCTATCATAAGCAGGTATTCGCCATGATACTTCTTCATGGTTTCCTCTTTGGCAGCTTCAGCCTGTTCGCCGGCAGCAGCCATCAGGGTTTCCGTATAGTCGAGTGAGATTTTATCGAGCAGGAGAGTCGCCACGATCGGGTGGGCGGCGCGGATGAACGATTCGGTACAGCAGGTGCATTCCTGCAGGTGAAGCCAGATAACCGGCAGGCGGGGCTTCGTTTCCAGTGCATTGACAACCTGTGCAACCCCGGATGCTTCCAATCCCATAAGGGCGGCCATGGTAGTGCAGAATTTCAGGAAATCCCTTCGGGAGATGCCTTTCTGTCGGCATTCCTCGTAGACGGTCGGTCTTTTATTTTCCATATCTTAGTAATTTATTGGTTTCTTTGTTTTGTTGCGATGATCGTCATCCTCCGTTGACGGCGGTCGTCACCTCTCGTTGACGGTAGTCGTCATCACCCGTTGACGGTAGTCGTCGCCTCTCGTTGACGGTTCCCGTCAGCAGATGCGAGGCAACTGTTCCCCACTCAGCATGTCTACAATGCGGTAGTTACCGTATAGTGTTTTCATCTTTACGATCGCGTTTCCTTTTGCAGTTACACGGCCGATGATTGTTGCATCCTTTCCTTCCGGGAAGCTTTTCATGATAGCAAGCGCCTCCTGTGCCCGGGCTTCGGGGAGGATGACCAGCACCAATCCCTCGTTGGCCACATAGAGCGGGTCGAGCCCGAGTATCTCCGAAGCGCCTTTGACGGCATCGGGGATCGGGAGGGCGGCTTCATCCAGCACGATCTCTGCGTTGGCAGCTTTTGCTATCTCGTTCAATGTCCCGCTTACGCCACCCCGTGTGGGATCGCGTAGGACATGGACTTCCTCTATATTTTTTAACAACCGGGAAAGCATATTGTTTAACGAAACTGTATCACTTTTCAGATTTGTTTCAAATCCGAGACTTTCGCGGGCGGAGAGGATCGTAATGCCGTGTGCCCCTATCGGCCCGCTGCAAATGACAACATCCCCGGTCTCTACACGGTCGGGGGCGATGCGGATGCCTTCGGGCACGACTCCGATACCGCTGGTGTTGATGAATAGTTTGTCGCATTTACCGCGCTCCACCACTTTGGTGTCGCCTGCCACGATCTGTACGCCGGCTTTGTCGGCTGCCCGGCGCATGGATTGTACGATCCGTTGCAGGTCGGCTAGCGGCAATCCTTCTTCCAGTATGAATCCGGCCGTCAGATAGAGCGGGCGGGCACCGCAACAGGCCAGGTCGTTCACCGTTCCGTTCACTGCCAGGTCTCCGATGTCGCCACCGGGGAAGAAAATGGGGTCGACAACGAACGAGTCGGTCGAGCAGGCCATCCGTCCTTCCTGAACGGGAAAAACACAGCCGTCATGATCCTGTTCCAGCAGCGCATTGCGGAAGGCTGGATAAAATATTGTACTGATCAGTTGATGCGTCAAACGTCCGCCACCGCCGTGTGCCATCAGTACACAATCGGCGTTATTCAGCGGAACCGGACAACTAAAATCTTCACTCTTCATATTACATATATTTATAGTATGCAGCGCAAACTCCTTCCGACGAAACCATCGGAGCTCCTACCGGACGTTCCGGCGAACAGGCCTTTCCGAAGAAAGGACAGTCGGATGGTTGCTTGATGCCGCGCATGATGTCTCCGGCAATACATCTGGATGAAATTTCAGCTCCTTTCGGATGGAACGGGAATTTCTCCCGGGAGGAATAGTTTGCATACTCTTTCTTTAATTGTAATCCGCTGCCGGGAATGAGTCCGATCCCACGCCATTCCTGGTCGCATGGTTCGAGTGTTTCATCCATTAAACGGCGGGCGGCGGGATTGCCTTCTTCCGGTACGACCCGTTTGTAGGCATTCTCTACAAAATGGCTTCCGTTCTCCAGTTGAAGGAGGCAGCGGTAAATGCCATACAGCAGATCGACCGGTTCAAAGCCGGTTACGACCATGGGTGTCTTATATCTCTCTGCCAGTTTATGGTAAGCTGTATTGCCGGTGATTGCACAAACATGTCCGGCTGTAAGAAAACCGTCCACTTTGCATTCAGGGTCGGAAAGGATGGCTTCCATAGCCGGAGGAACGGTAAATAAAGAGGTGAGGAGCGAAAAGTTCGGCAACTTCCTCCGCTGTGCTTCTTTTAAAGCCATCATGTGGACGGGAGCCGTCGTTTCAAAGCCGATAGCAAAGAAGACGACTTCCTTATCTGGATAAGCTTCTGCCAGTTCAACCGCATCGAGCGGGGAGTAAAGCATACGGACATCCGCCCCGTGTGCTTTGGCTTGCAGCAGGTCTTCCTTTGTTCCCGGCACACGCATCATATCGCCGAATGAGGCCAGTATGACAGAGGGCTGTCCGGCCAGTTCCAGTGCCTGGTCGATCAGTGCAACCGGAGTTACACAGACCGGACATCCGGGGCCGTGAAGCAAATGTATCTCTCGCGGTAATAGTTCTTCCAGGCGGTAACGGGCGATGGCATGTGTCTGTCCGCCGCATATCTCCATGATATGCCACGGCTGGGTCGTTACCTGCCGGATAGCCCGGAGTAACGATTGTACCTGATCGTTGTTTCTGTATTCATCGACGTATTTCATAAGCGTTGCAGCTTCTTAAGGTCTTCCAGTGTTTCCTCTGCTTCCTGAGCATTCACTACGGAGATCGCCATTCCGGCATGTGCCAGAATATAATCGCCTTCTGCTACATCCACCCATTGGATACAGATGTTCTTTACGATGCCGCTGAAATCTACCTTTGCCATCGTCAGATCAGGCTCGGAGCGGTCAATGCTTACTATTTTACCCGGGATTGCAAGACACATAAGTTGATTTGTTTTTATTAACAACTTCAAAAGTAGGTAATATGTTTTGGAAAAGGTGTGTTAAATGATACATATTATCTATTAAGTGATAAATAAAAACTATCTGTATTGTTGTCCGGACGGTTTGTTTATTCGGGTAAACCCTCTATATTTGTCCGGACAGTTAAAACATAAAGGGTGAAAATATCGATATTGACAATCCGTGGATTAGTGCAAGGCGTTGGCTTTCGTCCTTTTATCTATCGTATCGCAAGTGAGATGGGGATAAAAGGAGAGGTCGATAACCGGAATAACGGTGTTTGCATCCGGGCTATCTTGACTCCGGAGCAATGCGACCGGTTTATCTCCCGTATAAAGAAAGAGCATCCGCCTGTTGCTGCAATTCATAGCATCTGGGTGACGGAGGTAGAAGATCCGGCCACGAATTACACGGACTTTTCCATTACACCCAGCCGTTCCGACTCGAACGAGGTAACGCAGGTGGCACCCGATATCGCCGTTTGCCCGGAATGCCTGCAAGACAGGAAGGAGCAGCCCCATCGTCTGCAATATCCCTTTATAAACTGTACCCATTGCGGCCCGCGCTTTTCCATCATCCGTGATCTGCCCTATGACCGGAAACAGACAACCATGTCTGCTTTTGCGATGTGTCCTGATTGCGGAAAAGAATACGGAACTGTCAGTGACCGACGATTTCATGCGCAACCTGTGGCCTGCAATCATTGCGGGCCTTTCTATTATACCCGATATAATAATGTAGAGATAACCGACTACCGGACGCTGTTCGATCTTTCCTGCCGCTTACTGTGCGAAGGTGAAGTGATTGCGGCAAAAGGTATCGGCGGCTATCATTTGATATGCGATGCTGCGAACGAACAGGCGGTGAAACGTCTGCGTGAGATAAAGCAGCGCGACAGTAAGCCTTTTGCCGTTATGTTCCGTTCAGTCGGTCTACTGAAAGAATATGCTGAAGTCGATCCTGCGGAAGAAGATTGCCTGATCTCCTGGCGTCGTCCGATCGTCTTGCTGAAGCAAAAGAAAGCCCTTGCTGCTGATATCAACCGGGATATGCAAACGTTAGGTTGTATGTTGCCGTATATGCCATTGCATTATGATTGGTTTGCAGCGCTGGATGTCCCGGCATTGGTTATGACCAGCGGAAACCTGAGTGATTATCCGATTGCTATTACTCCTGCGGAAGCGGAGGAACAGTTATCCGGTAAAGTGCCGCTGATACTTCATCATAACCGGGATATTTATAACCGGGTGGATGATTCGGTTTTGCAGGTTTGCGGCGGGCAGCCTTGTCTGATCCGTCGTTCGCGTGGTTACGTGCCCGAGCCTTTCTTTGCCGATGTGGAGGTGGAAGGAATCCTGGCTTTCGGAGCAGAAAAAGTAAATACGTTCGCTTTGGGAAAGGAAGATACGATCCTGCAAAGCCAGTATATCGGCGATTTAAAGAATTGGGAAACATTCAGCTTCTATACGGAATCCTTGGAACGGTTTGAACATCTTTTCCGTTTCACGCCAACATCCCTGGTGTGTGACCTGCATCCCGATTATCTTTCTTCGCAGGAAGCGGAACGTACGGCTGTGCGTTGCGGATTACCTTTGCTGAAGGTTCAGCATCATCATGCCCATGCTGCGGCCTGTATGCTGGAGTACGGATTGCATGAACTGGTAATAGCTATCGTGCTGGATGGAACCGGATTGGGTGACGATGGTAAAGTCTGGGGCGGCGAGTTTTTTCTTTGCGACCGTAAGACGTATCGTCGTTTGTCGCATTTCGAGTATGTCCCGCTGCCCGGCGGTGATAAGGCTTCTGTTGAACCCTGGCGGATGGCTGTCGCTTTTTTGTGGCATTACTTCGGAGAATCAGTTCGCTTTCCGGATGGTTTCATCGAGCGGATAGGAGAACAGAAGATCCGGATGCTGATTACTATGATGGAGAAAGGGATAAACACACCTTATACTTCCAGTGTCGGTCGGCTTTTCGACGCTGTTGCTTCTTTGCTGGGACTTTGTGATGTATCGACTCACCAGGCCGAAGCACCGGTACGGCTCGAACAAGTGGCTTCTATTGAACCCTTTGACTGCTATCCGGTTCTAATAAAAGAAGATGTTATTTCCTTTTGTCCGCTGTTTGAAGAGTTATTGAATGATCTGGCTTCCGGAGTGTCGGTTTGTGATATTTCCGCCCGGTTCCATAATACGATCGCTTATCTGCTGTTGGATGAAGGAAAACGGCTTCTGAAGCAAACCGGAGTTTCCCGTGTGGTCATCTCCGGCGGCTGTTTTCAAAATAAAAGGCTGACGGAGCAGTTGCAGCGTCTTTTTGCCGAAGCCGGCATTCCGTTGTATGTTCCCGGCCGTATACCTTGTAACGATGGAGGAGTGGCAGTTGGTCAACTGGCTATTGCCGCTTCCCGAAATAAAAAAGAATGATATGCATGAAATGTCTATTGCACAAAGTATTGTGGATCTTGCCGAAGAGCAGGCGCGTAATCGTGGTTCGTTAGCGGTCGAAGAGTTGGAGCTGGAGATCGGACGCCTTGCCGGTGTGGAGCTACAAACCCTGGCTTTCGCCCTGGAAAGCGCAGTGAAAGGGTCTATGCTCGAACAGGCAACTATTGTACGCCATATTATTGAGGGTGAAGGACAGTGCACCGACTGCGGACATACATTCCCGATGGAAGCATTATTCGCTTCTTGTCCGGAGTGCGGTTCTTATTGTGTTAAAATCATTAAAGGAAAAGAACTTCGTGTAAAATCGATTGTTATTAAATAATAAATACAAAACGCTTATGTGTGGAACTTGCGGATGCGGAGAGCATCATCATCACGAACACGACCATGATCATGGCCATGAACATCACCATCATCACCACGATGAAGGCAAAGTAATAACACTCGAACAGGATATTCTTCAGCGCAATAACTTGCTGGCTGAACGCAATCGCGGTTATTTTGAAGCAAAAGAGATCTTTTGCCTGAACCTGATGAGTTCACCCGGCTCGGGAAAGACAACGCTTCTGGAAGAAACTGTCCGCCGTCTCGTAGGGGCTGTTCGCGAACAGCCTTCCCCAAAGATATATGTTATCGAAGGCGACCAGCAAACATCCAATGATGCCGACCGTATCGCAGCCCTCGATATACCTGTGTTTCAGGTGAATACCGGAACAGGCTGCCATCTGGAAGCTGATATGGTGAACCATGCCGTTAAGCATCTTTCTCCGGAAAATGGCTCGATATTGTTTGTCGAGAATGTAGGCAACTTGGTTTGTCCCGCTATGTTCGATCTGGGAGAGGCAAAGAAAGTCGTAATCGTGAGTACCACGGAAGGGGATGATAAGCCTTTGAAGTATCCGCATATTTTTGCTGAAGCTGATATTTGCGTGATTAATAAGATCGATCTTGCACCCTATCTGGATACAAATGTAGAGGCGTTGAAGAATAATGCTTTGAAGGTGAATCACCATTTAAAGGTCTTTGAAGTGTCGGCTACGAAAGGAACCGGAATGGATGCCTGGTGCGATTGGTTGGTCTCAGAGTGTACAAAATGTAAATAAATTACCCGGATTTCGGTGGATGAATAGATAAAAAAGCTATATTTGTTCCAATTCATTGAACCAAATTAATCAAAATGTTATGATTAACCGAGAATTAATCGACCCTAAGAGCATCGTTGTAGTAGGTGGCTCAAATAATGTACACAAGCCGGGTGGACGGTTGGTACGAAATCTTCTGGATGGTAAATATAAAGGAGAACTGTATGTTGTCAACGCTAGGGAAGACGATGTACAAGGTTTGAAATCTTATCATTCTGTACATGATATACCGGACACGGAGATGGCTATCGTGTCGATTCCCGGTCCTTCTTGTCCTGAGGCTATCGATGTACTGGCTAATCAGAAGAATGTAAAAGCTTTTATCGTTGTTTCTGCCGGTTTTGGCGAAGAAACCCATGAGGGAGCCCTTTTAGAAGACCAGATGCTGGCAACAGTGAACGAAGCCGGCGCTTCCATGATCGGCCCGAACTGTATCGGGCTGATGAATACGAAATTTCACGGCGTATTTACGCAACCTATACCTGAATTTCATCCGGATGGAGTGGATTTTATTTCCAGCTCCGGAGGTACGGCACTTTTCATTATCGAGTCTGCATTGACAAAAGGGTTGCGTTTCTCATCTGTCTGGTCGGTCGGTAACTCCAAGCAGATTGGAGTGGAGGAGGTGCTTGAGTATATGGATCGTCACTTTGATCCTGTGCTCGACTCAAAGATTAAAATGCTTTATATAGAACAAATCAAGAATCCGGATAAACTGCTTTATCATGCATCCTCATTGATCCGTAAAGGCTGTCATATTGCTGCCATTAAAGCTGGTAGTACGGAATCGGGTAAACGTGCCGCTTCGTCACATACCGGTGCAATAGCCAGCTCGGATTCAGCCGTTGAAGCTTTATTCCGTAAAGCAGGTATCGTACGTTGTTTCAGTCGTGAAGAATTGACTACGGTTGCCAGTATCTTTACATTGAAAGAGGTGAAAGGAAAGAATTGTGCTATTATAACCCATGCCGGAGGCCCGGCGGTCATGTTGGCCGATGCTCTTTCGAAAGGGCGTCTGAATGTGCCGAATCTGGAAGGGCCGATTGCTGCTGAATTGAAATCCAAATTGTATCCTGGAGCCGCTGTCGGTAATCCGATCGATATAATCGGAACCGGTACGCCTGAACATTTAGCTACCGCGATCGATTATTGTGAAAATCATTTTGAGGAGATCGATTTGATGATGGTTATTTTCGGTAGTCCCGGCCTGGTCAAACTCTATGAGACATACGAGGTACTTCATAAAAAGATGGAGGAATGTAAGAAACCTATCTTCCCTGTTTTACCATCTATTGTAACGGCAGGTCCTGAAGTGCGCAGTTTTGTAAAGAAAGGTCACGTCAACTTCTCCGATGAGGTGACATTGGGAACAGCTCTTTCGCGCGTGATCAATACGCCGAAGCCGATGAGTACCGATATTCAGTTATATGGTGTCAACGTACCGGAAGTACGCCGGATTATCGATCAGTTACCTTCAAACGGTTATCTGGCACCCGAACAGGTTCGAACTTTATTGGGAGCTGCAAATATTCCGTTAGTGGAAGAGTTTACATCGACGGATAAAGACGAGCTGATAGCATTTGCCAAGAAGGTAAAATTCCCGGTTGTAGCTAAGGTGGTTGGTCCTGTACACAAAAGTGATATCGGTGGCGTTGCCTTGAATATCCGGAGTGAAGAACATTTATTGTTCGAATTCGAGCGTATGATGCGCTTACCGGATGTAACGGCCATTATGGTTCAGCCTATGCTGAAAGGGCAGGAGTTGTTCCTCGGTGCGAAGTATGAGGAAGGTTTCGGCCATGTTATACTTTGCGGATTAGGAGGTATTTTCGTCGAAGTACTGAAAGATGTATCATACGGGTTGGCTCCTTTATCATATGATGAAACATATTCAATGATCCATTCTTTGCGCGGATATCCAATCATAAAGGGAACACGTGGACAAAAAGGTATTGATGAGCAGCAATATGCAGATATTATCGTTCGTCTTTCTACTATCCTTCGCTTTGCTTCTGAGATAAAAGAGATGGATATTAATCCGCTGTTGGCAACTGACCGGGGATTGTTTGCTGTCGATGCACGGATAAGGATTGAAAAGTGATCGTATAAATACGAAATAAAAAAGGGGAATTGAAAATGTATTAGCCTGTCGATTATTTTCAATTCCCCTTTTTATTTATTGACTGTTCAATCCATCTTTTTCTTTCTCTTTCCGGTTCTTTTTCTTCCCGGAAGGCTAGGGCTGATATTGTTTCTGACGAAATTTTTAAAACTACTTAATGACACCTGGTAATATTCAGCCAGTTCAGCATAAGTCGCTTTTTCTTCGTTTAGCTCTTTTTCTATCTGTTCTTTCTGAGCAAGCAGGTGATCCATTTTAGGAGTTCCTTTGGGTCGTCCGAGAGCTGTCCCTTTATTTCTACTGATCTCAAGAGATTCTCTTGTACGGGTCGAGATTAGTTTACTTTCAATCTCTGAAACGAGTCCGAAAGTAAATGCCAACGTCTTGCTGTCGACGTTATCTTCGAAAGTGTACCCTTCCTTAAGACAGTAAAGTGTCACTTTCTTCTCAATACATAACAAGATCAAATGCATAATTTCCATTAATTTCCGGCTTAGACGGGTAACATCTGCCACAATCAGTGTGTCGCCGGCATTCATATTCTTAATTATTTCTTCAAGCCTGTTTTTATGGCGTGAAGAAGTAGTTCGAGAATCATTATGCCATTTGTCTATGGTTATGTTATTATTTACTGCAAATTGTTCAATCGCATTTTTTTGATTGTCACTTTGTTGCTTGTTTGAATATGTTCGTGTATAGGCAATTATCATACTATTTTCAATGTTGATATGTTTATATTATAACATATTGGCCTGCAATATGTTCATGTTTAATGATCTACTTCTTTCCTTTGCTTTTCCTCCTTTCCCTTTAGTTGAGGTAATAAAACAGATGCGAAAGTAATCAATTAAAAAAAAACACGAAATATTTGGTGGTTAAAAATAAATGCTTACCTTTGCACCGCAATCGACAATAAAGCGGTTGTAAAACGGGGTGTAGCGCAGTCCGGTTAGCGCACCTGCTTTGGGAGCAGGGGGTCCCAGGTTCGAATCCTGGTACCCCGACACAAAACAAAAAGTTGTTTTCAGCTAATTAAAGAGATAACGAGTCGGTACATTATTGTATTGGCTCGTTTTTTTTATGCTAAAACGTCTTATTTCTCTTTAATAAGCGTTGATAAGGCAGGGTATTTCTTTTATATAAATTTTGATCATTAATTTTATCAGCGATTTCACTGCTAGTTAAAGGCTTATTAGCTTTTTTTAAAACTGTGATCATTGCTTCGTGTAACACAAACTGTACATATAAAAATAAAGCTCCGAAACGGAGCCTTATTTTTATAATTATAGAGTTATTGTTGTAATTTTGATTTGATGTATTCTTTTAAATTGTTGTCACAGCAATATACATAGCATCCTTTCATCCCACGTGACATTAAAACTCGATAAATATTGCGAACATAGTTATCGAAATTTGTGGAATTTCTCTTTAATACAGGATCTTTTATTTTATTTATATCAGTAACTAAACATTGTTTTTCTGTATCATATCGCAAATCTGGACTAATGATAACCCCTATATAATCAAATTCAAACCCTTGTGCTGTATATATACATCCAACTTGCTTTATTCCTTCAGGTTTATATGCCCATTCATACCACTTAACATAACCTTCAGGAATACTAGTAATAGTATCTTTTGTTTCCCAAGGCATTGCAAATTTATCAATTGTTACATCTTTTACTAAATTACCATTTTCATCTAAATCACTAGACCAAGGCCAACAAAAGCCTGCAGTGAGACGGGCTGTTTGATTTTCAACATTATCTTTTTTCTTTATTTCTTCATACAATGTTTGTGGATCATCAAAAACTCTAAAATCAAATTCTTCTTTTTTAAAAGATGATTTTATAGGCTCATTATAAATAACTTGTTCAAGCCAGTCTAAATAGTTATCAGAACCATTGCATCTAAATTGAGATTTTAATTCAATTTCAACAATATCAGCCTCATATTCTTTTGCACAATCTCGGATTAGTTCTGATGATCCAATTTCAACACTTCTAATAGCTTGTTTGTCATCGATGAAGAATGTAGGCTAAGCACCCAGCGCCTTGTCATATTTCTATGGTAGGTTTCCAAATGCTCGCCCCCGAACCGGACTTACACCTCTCAGCGTATCCGGCTCTCCACTAATTTTAGTCTATCTTTCCGTCATGTATCTTTTTGTGACAACTCCTGCACACGGCAATCGTTTTGCGTTTGCGGGCAATCATGTGTCGTTCCCAGCTTTCCTTACCCTGCAAGTTCTTTAGTTTCCTTACATGGTGCATAACAAGGTCGTCTGTCGCTCCACATAATTCACACTCATGGGCTTTCAGCCTTTCAACAAGACTTGTCCGCCCCGCAGTATAAATTGTTCGTGGCATGGTGTCACATTCCGATTTATAGGTGGGCTTCTTGCGTTTGAAGCCACCGTCGTAAAAGTATCTTTCCTTTACACCTGTTTTAGTCATGTGCTTTATGATAAACCTACCGTTCTTACGATATTTCTTGTTTACCTTGCGTGTGCGGCACTTATATTTGCCTGCAAACGTTTTGTACATGCTGTATTCCATGATGTACTTGAAATTATTCAAGGCATGGGCACAGTTGTTGGCTATGGAGTAGTAATTATAGAAACCCACGATTTCCCGATTATAGCTATCAAGGATTTCAAGGTCGTCATTGAATATCAGTCCCGATTTACATTTCGGTTTCCATATTTCCTTTCCGTTACGGTTTGTCATTTCCAAGACTCCCCAATCGAACAGTTTTTTACGGACAGTTTCCATACTGACATTCAAGCAGACCCTTTTACCATAGGTTCTTCTTAATCTACCCCGTTTATCACGTCTTTGGTCGTTGGACTTTCTTACAGTAATTTCATATCCGAGAAACTTGGCAGGTCTTTCGGTATGGGTGACAAGTGTCTTTTCATCAGACAGTTCCAATGCCAGTTTATCAGCAAGGAAGTTTTTAATATCTCCCTTTATCTGTTGCGCATCTTGCTTACTTCCGATAATTCCCACGAGAAAATCATCTGCATATCTCGCATATTTCATTCTCCTGTAATCGGCATCCATTTCTTCGCCATTGGGATATTTAGCCCGTCCTTGTTCTATTGCTTTCAGTTCAAGGATTAGCTTTACCCTTTGCCTTTCGTCTTTTACGGACTTCAATCTTCGCACAATACGTTTTCTTGCATTGCCGAAGTCCAAACTTTCTCTACTGAATTTTCGTTTCTTCCCTTTATCGAATTTGGCTATGTATTCCTTTATATACTTATCCAGCTTGTCAAGGTATATATTAGCCAATATCGGGCTGATGATACCCCCTTGCGGTGTGCCACTGTAAGTATTGTGGAATTGCCATTCTTCGATATATCCCGCTTTCAAAAACTTGCGTACTAAGCGTATGAAGCGTTCGTCCGCAATGCGCTCCTTGAGTATGTTTATTAATACATCATGGCTTATATTATCAAAGAAACCTTTTATATCTCCCTCTACAAACCACTTTGCACCGCTAAACTCCTTTTGGATGTGAGTTAATGCAGTATGGCAGCTTCGATTGGGTCGAAACCCATGCGAGGTGTATTCAAAATTTCCCTCGTATATGGCTTCCAATACCATTCTTACTACTTCTTGTATTAACTTGTCATTGAAAGTCGGTACGCCAAGAGGTCTTTTCTTACCGTTTTTCTTCGGTATGTACACCCTCTTTGACGGTTGGGGCTGGTACGTTTCATCTTTTAACGTATCAATCAACTTTTCAATTCGTTTCAGGCTCATGTTGTCAATGGTCTGACCGTCCGAACCTTTAGTCATGTTGCCCTCTTTGGCGTAGATGTGCTGATAGGCAACATAGAACATTTCCTCATTGAACAAAATTCTGTAAAGACGTTCAAACTTGTAGCTTACATCCTTACTGTGTTCTGATAGACTGTTTAATACTCTTTCTGGACTTCTCATAATGTCTCTCACATTTTCCGTTAATTGTATTAATAATTAGCTGCTTCCCTTCGCCATGTACAAGGCGTTACCTTGCTCGGACTACTATGGAAGCTCCGTTACCACTCCGAATTTTCATAGGTCAAACCTAATAGCCTTTCGGCACTTCGGGATAGGTAATCCCCGTTTATTACATCGTAACTGTTGGCATGATAGATTGTCGGATACGACTTCCGTCCTTCACTCGCTTACTGCGGTTGTGTCGTGATAAGTTCTTGCTACATTCATACCTATACACTGAAGTAGTATCACGATATGGCGATTGATAGTTACCTTACGCCATAGCCTAAAGGGGAACCACTCGGACTATCGTTTAATCAATTCGGACTTTATCCTCATATCTATCTTTTCATCTCGCCATTCAGTCGCAGTTTGGTAACTAACTGACTTATGACTTTTCCGACATGCTACACTCCCTGCTCGGTTAAGTTTTCCCGAAAACAGATAAGTCGGCTGATGATAGGTTATTTTCAAAGAACACTTTCCTAATCTCTTGCCAAAGAGATGTTTACGATGCAACCTTTACGGGCGCACACGGATATTTTAGATGCTCTTACAATTGTTTGTATTTGTGAGAGGTTTGTTCGTTTGTTGGATGGTGTATATTGATTGTTTGCATTATTTGAGATACGGTGAGCTTCGTCTACCAGCAATACATCCAAACTGTCTCTTTCAAAATTTGCAGGAAGAAACTGAGTAATGTTTGAGAATAAATATTTAGCTTTACTACCGCGAGGTAATCGATATTTAATGCCTTCCAATAATGGTTTTGACTTTGTTGCATAATGGATGTTATACTTTTTCTTGTGTTTCGCCAATATGGAAAGTATGTGCAAGGCAATGACTGTTTTACCTGTGCCTGGACCTCCTTTTACGATAATTACACTTTTTTTCTTGCCTATTTTACGTATTTTGTCAAGTATAACATTGCGAGCAATGATTTGTTCTTCGATTAAAGCAAATTCCGATGAATTACCTTCATGAATCAGACTTGCTGCAGATTCGAGTAATTTTTTAGATGGGCGTATGGGGCTATTTATCATTTTATTGAAAATAGTCAAACCATCCCCCCTTCCTAAAGCGCTCTGTAAGCGTTTTGCTAATTCTTGAACTTCGTCTCCAGCATATGTTTTGTATGTTTTTTGAAGTTCATCATACCTTGCATCATATAATGCATTTGGCTTTACGTTTTTACGATAATTATAGCAATATGCAATGCCTTCAATAAGAAGTTCTTTATTGCTTAATACCTCAATGAATCCCGTTAGATAATCATTATAACCTCTTACTTGTTGAGATGGATGGGCTACTAATCGATTACCTCTACCTGTATATGCTTGTACTTTATATGTTACATCTGATATTTCATCAATGTTAAAATTCCCTTCAGATATTGCAGCTTGGACTCCTTTATTACTCCACTGTTTTAGTTCGATGTGAACGACATTTCCTTGACCCAATAAGTTTCTACCATACAAAATACAATCAATGCGTTTCATATTGTATGGAACTAAATGCTCGAATGTTATATAAGAATCTGTAATTCCACTTAATTCAAGTAGATCTTTTATCTTAGGGGCATTATTACCCCAAGATCTTACTTCTGAATCACTGGGGTTTATGTTGTAGTACATTGCAGTTTTTATCATTTTATCTACAAATGTATTAGTCATTACATCTTTGAAAAATATGGATTGAGGTTCTTGATATATTACTCTTTTAGCAATCATGGATTTTAATTTATAGTTCGTTATACTTTTTCGAGGATCCTTTAGCTTTGTCAACAGGATACTTTTCCGCGTTTTTTTTTATTTTATCAAGTATAATTTGAGAAACATCAAAACCATATTTGTTGGCAATTAATAGTGCATAATTTAGGATATCTGCTAATTCCTCTTTTATTTTCTCTACATTTGCTTCTTCTGGGGATTTCCAAAGGAATAGTTGATTTAATTCTGCAGCCTCGATAGATAATGCTAATGCTAGATCTTTGGCATTGTGAAACTGCTCCCAATCTCTCTCATCTCTGAATTTTACGATGATATCTATAAGTTCTTCAAATGTTATCATGCTTTAAAGTCTATAAGTTTCAACAAATATAAGTAATTAGTTGGGATTATACCTAATTGATAAAATAAATTATATTTTATATGAAATATCCTGAGTTTTTTGCCAAGCGACTATTCCTGAAGAAGGTCGCTGACGCTTTTACGCGGGTGTACGAATCATATCTGGCTGGTATTATCCGCCGGCTTGCTGTGTCTATGCCTCCGCGAAAATCAAAATGTCAATATAGCAACCTTTTCTATGAACAGGATGTGATAAATTCTATATTCTTCAGGGTATATGCTGTTCTCGCGGAGTTAAGGTATGACAAAATGGATCATAGCATTGAGCTATTTTATCATTTTGTATATAGATTAGATAGATCATTTGAATGATTTTCTTATCCTTGTCAGTAATTAGGAAAAGAAATAAGAATTTTGCTATCTTCTTAACATCTATAAAATGGACTTCTCCAGAGAGGAAAACATGTATTTTGCCTCTTAACTCCCGATGTTCTTTATCCTTTTTCTCTTCAATTTTGGATAGCTAAAAAAATCATCTGGATGATTTTTCCTTTTCCTCCTGGAAACGTTCCAAAATATCTTTGTGCTGTCCCCAAGCAACCAAAAACCGGATTTGTGTGTTAGTAAAAGATCTGAAATCCTGACATTTGGAGAGTAAAAACATAAAAAGAACAGGAAAAATGGATTTAACAATTTACATGAAAACGGTCATTTCAAAACTGGAAAGGGACAGGAAACGACCGGCAGCCCATACATACCGGTATGCGCTGAAGTCCTTTATGGATTTTTCGGGCGGCGAAGCGGTGCCGATAGAGGTAGACGAAGTATTTACGCCCGGCAGGTTGAAAGAGTATGAAGAGTGGATGAAAGGATATGGCAAAAGCCTGAATACCATTTCCACTTATCTAAGGACTTTGAAGGCTGTTTATAACCGGCTTGTGGCAGAAAAAGTATTGTCCTACGAAGCTAAGCTCATCGACAATGTATATACATAAGGTAGTGTAGACGGCGAGGAGTAGACGGATAACGCGGATAATATAGTAAATGAATAGATAATGGAAACAATGAAATATACAAAACAACTACTTATCGGCATCAGCTTTCTGGCTACTCTGCTTGTAGGAAGCGGGTGCACAAACGAAGAAGTAATAGGCAGTGTCGGTAGTAATGCGGCACATCCTGTAGTTCAAACTATCTGTGCTACAAAAAGTGATTTTAGTAATCCTGAACAAACCGATGTGCCTCTGACACGTACGATGACTGAAGGATATAAGACGACATTTAGTGATGGGAATGCTATCGGTCTTTTTGCAATAAAGAATGATGCAATAGTAGACAACATCGATAACATGAGACTAACATATACCGTAGCGGAAGATGGTACAACCCGTTGGAGTCTGCCAATAGATTCTAAAATTTATTATTACGAGGGGTAACTTATATTGCCTATTCTCCATATAAAGAGAGGATTACAATAGATCCCTTACAAGCAACAAATGAGATTGTTTCTTCGTTGGTTAATAATGAGCATCTTCAACCGGCCGCCGACCAAAGTGATGCGGCAAATTATGCCGCCAGCGACTTGATGATAGCAGCCAGTGTTGCTAATGCCACCGACATAGAGAAAGTGACTCTTACGCTGAACTTTAAGCATCAATTTTCTTTGCTGGTTATGACACCAATAATATATACAACCAGTATTTGTCCTCTAGAGGATGCCGGATTTACCTATTGTGCTGTTTCAAAAGCGGGTGGTGTTGATTCTGATGCGAAGAATGTGGTATCGGAGAGCTAAACCTTTTCTCTTCGATACCACATATCATGAAAAAGCTATTAAAAGAATTGCAGTTGCTATTTGGCAACACACCTACTTCTGCGTCATTCGACGCCAAGTTGAAAACTTTCGAAGAACCCCTCCGTAGGGAATGCCGTCTCAAACTTTGTCGTTTGGCCTTCGGTTATTACGACAACCTTCCCGGCCCGTTCCGTAAGTATGTAGACAAATACCTGAAACATGACCGCGAGCTTTATATCGATTACCTGCTCCATCACACCCCTTTAGGCAAGTTGCGCTATACGCTCCACAATCCTGACCTGTTTACTCTTATGTTCTACGTCCTTGAAAAAGCCGGTCGCCACGGTCGCCCCAAATACCATCAGATGGCCTCAAGCCTCTTACTTGCCTTCCACTATCCCTACAAATTAGAAACATTAGACAATTATCTTTGCCACTCCCGACCGGAAGTAGACGATTTCTATGAGTTCCTTCTCCTGATGGGGGAATTTAAGATAGGAGGTTACGAAATTTGCAGAAATGACGACTAACATACTCTTCAGTCATGCTGGATATAGAAATATGATTATCTTTGCACATTAAAACAGAATAAATCTTTAAAAAGATGTATAGAACAAGAACTTGTGGAAACTTGCGCCTGGCAGACGAAGGTCTGGTGGTTACATTGGCCGGATGGGTGCAGAAGACTCGTAAGATGGGTGGTATGACATTTGTCGACCTCCGCGATCGTTATGGTATAACTCAGCTGGTTTTCAACCAGGAAGTAGACGCCGCACTTTGTGAAAAGGCAAACAAACTGGGACGTGAGTATGTGATCCAGGTTACAGGAACAGTAAGAGAACGTTCGAGCAAGAACAACAATATCCCGACAGGGGAGATCGAACTGATCGTTTCGGAGCTGAATATCCTGAATGCAGCCGTAACTCCTCCTTTCACTATCGAAGATGAAACCGACGGAGGCGACGACCTGCGTATGAAATACCGTTACCTGGACTTGCGTCGTAATACCGTTCGTGCCAATCTGGAACTGCGTCACCGTATGGCATTCGAAGTGCGCAACTATCTCGATAAGCAAGGTTTCCTGGAAGTAGAAACACCGGTTCTTGTTAACTCGACACCGGAAGGTGCGCGCGACTTCGTTGTTCCTTCCCGCATGAACCCGGGACAGTTCTATGCATTGCCTCAGTCGCCTCAGACTTTGAAACAGTTGCTGATGGTTTCCGGCTTCGACCGTTATTTCCAGATTGTAAAATGTTTCCGCGACGAAGACCTGCGTGCCGACCGTCAGCCGGAATTTACACAGATCGACTGTGAGATGAGTTTCGTTGAACAGGAAGATGTGCTGAATATCTTCGAAGGTATGGCAAAACACCTGTTCAAGGTAATTCGCGGTATCGAGATCAAAGAGCCGTTCCAGCGTATGACCTGGCACGATGCTATGAAATATTATGGTAGCGATAAGCCTGACCTGCGTTTCGACATGAAGTTTGTCGAACTGATGGATATCATGAAAGGTTATGGTTTCTCCGTATTCGATGATGCAGCTTATGTAGGCGGTATCTGTGTGGAAGGAGCAGCTACCTATACACGTAAACAACTGGATGCGCTGACTGAATTCGTTAAACGCCCGCAGGTAGGAGCGAAGGGTATGGTATATGCCCGCGTGGAAGCCGATGGCAGCGTGAAGTCAAGCGTAGACAAATTCTATACACAGGAAACATTGCAGCAGATGAAGGAAGCTTTCGGTGCAAAACCGGGCGACCTGATCCTGATCCTTTCGGGCGACAATGCGATGAAAACACGCAAACAGCTTTGCGAATTGCGTCTTGAAGTAGCCGGTCAGTTGGGCCTGCGTGATAAGAATAAATTCGTATGCCTGTGGGTGATCGACTTCCCGCTGTTTGAGTGGAGCGAAGAAGATCAGCGTTTCTATGCTATGCACCATCCGTTCACTTCACCGAAGCCGGAAGATATTCCGTTGCTGGATAGTGATACCGGTGCCGTACGTGCCAATGCTTACGATATGGTTATCAATGGTGTTGAAGTGGGTGGAGGTTCTATCCGTATCCACGACAGCAAATTGCAGGATAAGATGTTCCGTTTGCTGGGATTCACCGAAGAAAGAGCCCAGTCTCAGTTCGGCTTCCTGATGAACGCATTCAAATACGGGGCGCCTCCTCACGGTGGTCTGGCTTATGGTCTGGATCGTTGGGTGTCTCTGTTTGCCGGACTCGATTCTATCCGCGACTGTATCGCATTCCCGAAAAACAATTCAGGCCGCGATGTCATGCTCGATGCTCCGTCTGTTATCGACGACGTGCAGCTGGATGAGTTGTGCCTGAAGGTAGACGTAAAAGAATAAAAAGATATCTATATGCTACGGATAAAGGATGTTTTGAAAGAAATAGAGCAATACGCTCCGCTACCCTTGCAGGAAAGCTGGGACAATACAGGTGTACAGGTGGGTGACGTCAACCAGTCTACCACTGGTGTGTTGCTTTGTCTCGATGTTACCGAAGAGGTGGTCGACGAGGCAATAGAGTTGGGTTGCAATCTGATCATTTCTCATCATCCTTTAGCCTTTAAAGCATTTAAATCATTGACAGGCTCCAGTTATATCGAGCGGTGTATGATGAAGGCATGCAAATACGATCTGGTGATTTATGCCGCCCATACCAACCTCGATAATGCAGCCGGAGGTGTAAACTTCCGCCTGGCCGAACTGATCGGACTGGAAAACGTACGTGTGCTGAGCCCGCAAAAAGGCGCCTTGCTGAAACTGGTTACTTTCGTGCCCGAAGCGTATGCGGAACTGGTGCGGACGACTTTGTTCAATGCCGGTGCCGGAACGGTCGGGGCTTATGACTCGTGCAGTTTCAATCTGGCAGGCAAAGGAACTTTCCGTGCCGGCGAGGGTACGAATCCGTTTTGTGGCGAAGTGGGAGAGTTGCATGTAGAGCGTGAGATACGTATCGAAACGATATTGCCTGCTTTCCGCAAGTCGACCATTACCCGTGCCTTGCTTTCCGTTCATCCGTATGAAGAGCCGGTTTTCGATTTCTACCCGTTGAATAACACCTGGGATCAGGTAGGTTCCGGTGTAGTGGGAGAGTTGCCGGAGGAAGAGGACGAACTGAATTTCCTGCAACGGATAAAAGACCTGTTCCAGGTAGGTTGCGTAAAGCATTCAGCCTTTACAGGTAAGCCGATACGAGAGGTGGCACTATGTGGTGGCAGCGGTGCTTTTCTGGTAAAGGACGCAATCGCCTACGGGGCGGATGTATTCATCACCGGAGAAGCTAAATACAATGACTTTTACGATGTCGAAGACCGCATATTGCTGGCTGTAATAGGCCATTATGAGTCTGAAGTATGTACAAAAGACATCTTTTATAACATAATATCGAAAAAATTCCCTACCTTTGCCGTACATTTTTCGAATGTTAATTCAAACCCGGTAAAATATTTATAGAATGGCTACAGATAAACAATCAGCTGAAAAAGAGTATACAGTTGAAGAAAAGCTTTCTACGCTGTATCAACTTCAGACGATGATGACTGAAATTGATAAGATCAAAACGCTTCGTGGAGAGCTTCCCCTGGAAGTTCAGGACTTGGAAGATGAGATCGCAGGATTGGAAACCCGTCTTCAGAACTATCAGACGGAGATCCAGGATTATGAGAATGCTGTTGTTGAACAGAAACACAGAATCACTGAGTCTACCGGTCTGATCGAGAGATATAAATCGCAACTGGATAACGTGCGCAACAACCGCGAATTTGATAACTTGTCAAAAGAAATCGAATTCCAGGGACTTGAAATTGAGTTTTCTGAAAAGAAAATCCGCGAATTCGGTGAATCAATAAGTCATAAGAAAGAAGAGATCGCTCAGTTGACTGAAAGACTGGACGGCCGTAAGGCTGACCTGGTTCAGAAGAAAAGCGAGCTGGAAGAGATCATCTCTGAAACGAAGCAGGAAGAAGAAAGACTGCGCGAAAAGGCTAAGAAACTGGAAACTACGATCGAACCGCGTTTGCTTACAGCATTCAAACGTATCCGTAAGGGTGCACGTAATGGTTTGGCTGTGGTTTATATCCAGCGTGATGCCTGCGGTGGTTGCTTCAACAAGATCCCGCCCCAGAAACAGATGGATATCAAGTTGCGTAAGAAAGTGATCGTTTGCGAATATTGCGGACGTATCATGATCGACCCGGAACTGGCTGGTGTAGAAGAATAAATACTGACACAGTAAATAAAAAGCTTATGGCTTTAGCTGAAATATGTTTGGCTAAAGCCATAATTTTATATGGCAAATGAGGAATATCGTTCGTGCATACATAGAGAAACAGCAGTTGCTGGCCGGTGACGCTCCCGTTCTGGTCGGATTCAGCGGAGGAGCCGACTCGGTCGCTTTGCTGAGTTTGCTCGTGCAGCTCGATTATACCTGTATTGCATTGCATTGTAATTTTCATTTGCGTGGCGACGAGTCTATCCGCGATGAAGAATTTGCCGGAGAAACAGCCCGTAACCTGGGCGTCCCTTTCCATAAGATAGATTTTGATACAACGGCTTATGCCGCCGAACACAGCCTTTCCATCGAGATGGCAGCCCGCGAACTACGTTATAACTGGTTTGAGGAGATGCGGCAACGTCTGGGTGCACAAGCTATCGCAGTTGCCCATCATCGCGATGACAGCGTGGAGACTGTCTTATTGAACCTGATTCGTGGTACAGGTATCCGTGGGCTGGGAGGTATCCGTCCGAAGAACGGTTATGTGGTGCGCCCTTTGCTGACAGTCAGCCGCAGCGAGATACTGGCCTGGCTGGAAGAGCAGCATTTGCCGTATGTAACTGACAGCACGAACTTGTCGGATGCCTATACGCGTAATTTTATCCGTCTCCGCGTGCTTCCTTTACTGGAAGAGCTGAATCCATCCGTAAAGGCCTCTATCGCACGTACAGCCGATCATCTGGCCGAAACAGAAGCTATCTATCTGTATGTCGTGGAAGAAGCCCGCAGACAATTGGTGGAGGAGGGAGACCGTATTCCGATAGCCCGGCTGACGGACTATCCTTCGCCTGCAACTATTCTGTACGAGTTGCTGAAACCATATGGCTTTACCCGGCAGGTGGCCGATGATATATTCCGTTCGCTGGCAAAAGAACCCGGCAAGATGTTTTATTCGTCCGATTACCGGTTGCTGAAAGACCGCGAATACCTGTTGCTTTCTCCGGTCGGTAAGGAAGAAATACAGGAATATACCTTTACCGCCGACGATGTTCTGGAGGATATCTGGCGTGGCCCTATTGAACTTTCTTTCCAGAAGATTGTTATTAATAGTGACTTCAATATCCGAAAGGATAAACATATCGCTTATTTTGATTACGACAAACTTTCTTTTCCCCTGACACTTCGTAAATGGAAAGAAGGAGACTGGTTTATTCCTTTTGGAATGAAAGGCCGTAAGAAACTGAGCGATTATTTTTCAGATCATAAATTCAGCCGTATAGACAAAGAGCAGACATGGCTTCTCTGTAGCGGCGAAAACATTCTCTGGATTGTGGGAGAGCGCTCTGATAATCGCTTTTGTGTCGACAAAGAGACTAAGAGTGTGCTGGTTGTGAATTTTTTTTCGACAAAAATAATAGAATAACTAAAAATGTTCTTACATTTGCAAAGATTTACTCCGCAGATGTGTTACTAATGATTCAAATTAGCTAAACAATCCGGTTATTTACATTGAAATTTATTTATTATCAAAAACTATTAAGATACAATGATAGCGGTAAGCACGTGTTGTACAATCTTTTATCGTCTACCGTTTTTATTACTCACTTCTCAATATGCAGAAATATAACATTCTAGAACTAAATGAAAAACTCCTTCCTGAATTGCAGAGTATAGCGGAAGAGTTGGGAATTAAGAAAATAAGTTCTTTGAAAAAAGAAGAACTTGTTTACCGTATTCTTGATGAGCAAGCTATCTCTTATGCAGGTCAACAGGCAGAAAAGGAGAAAGAAAAAGAGGCTAAGAAAGCTGAAAAGCAGACGAAAGCGAAGAAAACACCTAAAACGGCGGCAGCCAAAGCTCCTAAGGCTGAAAGCAAAGTGAAAGCAGCGAAAACAGAAGACGTTGCAGCAGCTCCGGCTCCGGAAGCGGCAAAACCCGTAGAGGAAAAGAAAGTAGCAGTTGCTGCAGAAAAGAAGGAACAACCTGATCGTAAGAAAAGAGTTCGTATCGAGAAAAAGGAAAAAGTAGCCGGTGCGGTTGCTCCTGCTAACGATACGGACGAGGTGGTAGTTTCAAAAGCTACCCAGACTGTTGCGGCGGAAGTCCCGGCAGTGGAAAAACCATTGTTACCTCCGGTTGTTGTGGAAGGTGCTCCCGAAGAGTTGCCTGTAGTGGAAGCAGCACCTGAAGTTCCGGCAGTACCGGCTCCTGAAGCTCCTGCAAACGAGGCTCCGGCGTCGGAAAACGAACCAAAAAGAGTGGTGTTCAGACATCCCGATACAAAATCGGTTCTCGACCAGCTCTTCCCGTTCTCTCCTTCACCAGCCAAGCCGCAACCACAGGAAAAGGCAGCACAGCCTGAAAAGGAAGCCGCTCCGCAACCGCAGCAGCAAAACACTCCTCGTCCTAACAACAGACAGAACAATCAGAATAATCAGAACAACCACAACAACCAGCGCAACAATAATAACAATGCACCGCAGGAAAAACAATACGAATTTGATGGTATCCTGACAGGAACCGGCGTATTGGAAATGATGCAGGATGGTTATGGTTTCCTGCGTTCTTCTGATTATAACTACCTGACTTCTCCGGATGATATCTACGTATCGCAGTCGCAGATCAAACTGTTTGGTTTGAAGACAGGCGACGTGGTGGAAGGTGCTATCCGTCCTCCGAAGGAAGGTGAAAAATATTTCCCGCTGGTAAAAGTGGACAAGATCAACGGCCGTTCGCCGGAAGACGTACGCGACCGCGTTCCTTTCGATCACCTGACACCGCTTTTCCCCGACGAAAAATTCATGCTTACCGCACGTAAGGCTCCGAAGGTGAATGATAATATTTCCGTTCGCGTTGTAGACTTGTTCTCGCCGATCGGTAAAGGACAGCGTGGTTTGATCGTGGCACAGCCCAAGACCGGTAAGACCATGTTGCTGAAAGATATCGCTAACGCAATCGCAGCCAACCATCCGGAAGTGTACATGATCGTCCTGCTGATCGACGAACGTCCGGAGGAAGTAACCGACATGGCTCGCAGCGTAGATGCCGAAGTGATCGCTTCTACTTTCGACGAACCGGCAGAACGCCACGTGAAGATTGCCGAAATCGTTCTGAACAAGGCAAAACGTATGGTGGAATGTGGCCACGATGTAGTAATCCTGTTAGACTCTATCACACGTCTTGCACGTGCTTATAATACCGTTCAGCCTGCATCCGGTAAGGTTCTTTCCGGCGGTGTGGATGCGAATGCCCTGCAGAAGCCGAAACGTTTCTTCGGTGCAGCTCGTAACATCGAAAACGGCGGTAGCCTGACGATCCTGGCTACAGCGTTGACTGAAACAGGCTCCAAGATGGATGATGTTATCTTTGAAGAATTCAAGGGTACAGGTAACATGGAATTGCAGCTCGACCGCAAACTGTCGAACAAACGTATCTATCCGGCTGTCGATATCACTGCTTCAAGTACTCGTCGCGACGACCTGTTGCAGGATGAAAGTACATTGAACCGTATGTGGATCCTCCGCAAGTATCTGTCGGATATGAACTCGCTCGAAGCAATGGAGTTTGTAAAGAAACGTATGGAACAGACTTACGACAATATGGAGTTCCTGGCTTCTATGAACGGATAAACAAAGAAGCTATATGTTATTAAAGGAGGTATACTTTAGGGTATATCTCCTTTTTTTATTTATATATACTTAAACATCTTCATTGATAGACTTTTATATATTCTCAAAGAAAAAAATACCTGATTGTTTAAAGAATCGTTTTATTCAAAATAGAAATGATACGAAAGAAGCACGAATAATCAAAATGGCTAGAAAAAAGGATCGTTTTAATTTGTCTGCAAAACTAGGCTTTTTTAGAATACCGACCAAATTTTTCAGATGTTTATTAACCTCTAATAATCAAGTTATTTAGAATAAATGACGGAGAAGATGACACCTCCACGAAAATGACTAGAAAAAACGATCGTTTTTTCTAGTCATTTTGATTTTGACAAAACGGTCGATTATTAACCGGAGATCTAACAAAACTCCATAATAAACACTGGTATGCAAAACAAATTAAGAGGATGGCTGGCAGATAACAGCTTAACGACAGATCCGAAAGATCGGATTTTGGTACTCGAATCCGCGGGGAATGCAGGGCATGATGAGATCTACAAAGAAATGCGTGAAGAAGATACAGGTCTACGGCAAGAGACTCTTGTACATGTAGTTACACTCTATGAACGTATCGTGGCACGCTTCCTGATGAATGGCTTCAGCGTCAATACCGGATTGTTCCATGCCATACCCCGTTTTACGGGAATTATAGAAAAAGGCCTCTGGAACCCTGAAAAGAACGGAATCTACGTCTCTTTCATCCAGGACAAGGTGATCCGCGAAGAGATTACTAAAACTGAAATTGTAATTGAAGGCGAGAAAGCTGACGTAATGTATATCACCGGAGTGGAAGACCGTAGCAACGGTATGACCGACGGTAGCATGACACCCGGACGCAATTTCGCCGTTTATGGAGCCTACCTTCGCGTGATAGGCGATGATCCGGCAGTAGGAATCACTTTCCGGAATACGACTACCGATGCGGTGGTAACCCTTGGTAGCGACATGTTCAGTACCAACGATCCCGGCAAACTGATCTTTATCGTTCCTTCCGAACTGACAGATGGCGAATACGAACTGACTATTACAAACCAATATATGAAGGGTAAAAACGCCTTGCGTAAATCGCCCCGTTCCGTGTCTACTACTGTCTTTATCGGTACTGGTGAAAGTGGCGAGGACGATCGTCCCGTAATAGAATAAAATTCGATGCCACGGTTGCGGCATCGGGAACCCCGGCGTTCCTCTAGCAGGAACCGGGGCGTTCCCACTACCGCGAAAGGGCGGTTGCACCGGCAGGAACCAAGGCGGTTGCACTGGCAGGAACCATTGAAACAAATCAATTAAAAGAATATGACAATGAACAAACAACAACTCATCCGGCAGCTTGCCGATGAAACAGGTCTTAAAGAGCAACAGGTACGTCTTGTGATCGATTGTTTCATCCGAAAAACAATGGAAGCTGTAGCTGTCGACCAAATGATGGTACTGCAAAATTTCGGCACCTTCCGTTCCGTTTGGCAGGCCGAACGTCCCGGACGCAATCCGAAAACAGGAGAACCGAAAACGATCCCTTCCCGATACACCGTGAAATTCCGGCCGGGAAACGCTTTTCTCAAAGCGCTCAACGAAGATAAATAAGTTTAGATAGGGTATTTTTGATAAAAGACCGGTTGAGGAGAGGCTGTTTGATCGTGTTCTTCCGGTGCGGGTCTTGGCTTTTAACGATATGGATATTATGCATAGATTTAATTGGAAAAAATATGGTAAGCAGCAGATGATTATGTTGCTTTTTTTGTTTTTGATAGGAGGACCTTCTGAGGTGTGGGGTCAGAAGAATTATGCTGTACCGGGAAGAACATACACTGGTAATTTGGGGGCAAATGGGGAGTATGGCCTGAGGATTAATAAGAGCGGCACATATTATTTCAAGAACGTTACAGGAGGTGCTATCTGTGCAGATGCCGATAATATGAATGTAACACTTTATTTTGAAGGACATAATGAATTGTTCGGCCGATCAGTTAAAGGTGAGTGGAGTACTGCTGGTATTGATTTGAATGTTGCGACCAGAAATCCCGGACAAGCGGGGAATACCTTTACCATAAAATCGAAAGATCCGAAAAATCCGGCTTGGTTGAACTGTAAAGGTGCCGGAAGTAGTTGGGCAATAGTTGCCGGCATAGGGGTCACTGGAGATAAAACAACCTTAAATATCGAAGGACCTATTCAGGTCTATGCAAATGGAGGATATTATAACGACTATAAAGCACCGGGAATAGGAGGTCTTTGTTGGGATAGTAAAAGGTTTAAAGGAGGAAATCTTAATATCAAGAATGGAGCATATGTTTACGTAGATTACATATACAAAGAAGAAATACAGGTTTCTAAACCATCTATCATCGGATGGGCATCTATAACATATTATGGCACTTTTCTAGTCCCTAAGCAAGGGGGATACTTTACCCCTGATTTTAGTGATACAGATATAAAACCAACATCAGGTAGCTGGAATGATTTTAAATTAAGTGATGGAACCAAGGGTAAAATATATTATGAAAATGGTTCTAAATACCATGTGTATATACAAAAAGCATTTTCTGAATGGGATTATTTTGAAATTGCGGGAATTCCTTCAGGAACAATATCGAATTCTTGGACACATACCACCAAGATGGGGCAAGTATACGATCAGAAAGGAACATATTATAAGTCGCTTGTTAATTCTACTATACCTTCTGGTTCTACACTTTGTTTAAATGTAAGCAATTATACTTATACGGGAACTTATGAAGGTCCGTCAATAACATTAGACGGGAATGAAAAGAAATTTATTTCTAATGGATTTATCTTTTCACCTAGTGGACCGCTCAAACTGAAAAACATGCAAATTCAAAATAGTATCTGTGTGAATGGACCAGTATACGTGGATGCTGATAACCTGGGAAATTTGGCTGATTGGGATGTTGTTGACTATGATGGCTCTGTATGGTATTGTACAGCAACACTCGAGCCCTCTGTTACTGGTTTTGATGTATGGATGAGTCCTCTGGAAGATTGGTGTAAATGGAATGGAGGGTTCCCAGATCGTGAAACGCGGACTCATGCAAAATACTTGGATGGAAAGAAGGCGTATATGTGGATACGCAAGTATACCGATCAATATATCAATATTCAGAATCCTAAAAATGTGAATGAACTTTACAAATCAACAAAGATAACAGTATCGCAACATAATACACCTATCAATTTCACCCAATATGTTGCAGCTAGAATTAATAATATCTTTAAAGGACCGTACGTATCATTGGAAGACGCATTTAAAGATGTTACAAGAGATGGTGTAGATGTCATCTCCTTACAAAAGAATTATACGACTTACGGTACAACCTATTGGAATAAAAAGAGGGGGGCAGATTTAACAAGTAAAATTTCTATAGAATTAAACTTGAATGGTTTTACTCTGACTTCTGATGCAACTGACCATTTGGGATGTACCGGTAGTGGCATGCTGGAATTATCTGGTGCTGGTAGTCTGGTCGGCGTATTTGAGATACAAAATCTGTATACCGAGCTACTCGATGATAAGTTGAGCAAATCACTCTATATGGGAGGTGAGAAGGTTTTTCGTACCTGGGTAGACAAAGAGCCTGAGGGTATTACAGGATATCTGGGATATAGTTGGAACGGGAATGAATATTATCCTGCCGGAAAGAAAGATACGGGTAAAAACTGCCTTTGGTTGCCGGCAAGTAAATCTTCCAAAAGCTTCACTCTTTATGATGGTTCGGCGGAAGGAAGCGAGCTGATTGCCACGGCTACATTATCGGTAAATGAAAACCATGATAATAAAGCCGATGCTTATCCTTATGTAGATATAAGTAAAGGCAACGTAACGATCACTCCCGCCGATGCCGAGCAAACGGTAAGGTATGGGACTGCACAAAAATATACGGCTACTGTCGGTAGTACATTAGATAACCGTCTGCCTATATTCGGTGAGGCTGTTTCCGATAAGGGAAAAGACCATGCACTGACAGTCGCGGGAGGAGGTACGGGCACAGCCTATCTCACATTAAATGAAACCAATATCAAACCCCAGACGAAAGCCGCCTTGTGTATCGAAGGAGCAGCCGATATCGAACTGAAAGGCACCAACAGACTGGAAGGCGGCTATAACGGTGGCGTTTCTTTTCCCGCCGCACAACTGACGGCTTCTTCTTCCGCCCTTACCTGGAGCACGGCTGCCGACGGTTACGGCAAGCTCGAGGCTTACGGAGGTGCCTATGGCGATAAGGCAAGCCCGGCTATCTCTGTAGAGAGCGGTGCGCAGATGACGATAGCAGGCGGAACGATCGTAACCCGGCGGGTCGACGACGACGGCCTGCGGACAGCCGATAACTCTATCGAAGGAGGCACGCAGAAAATACTTGCCGGCAGCGTGGATGCCGGATATACCGATGGTAGCCGCCCGACAAACAAATCAGGTAAAACGCTCTATAAAGTCTCCGTCACCACCGGCCTTGAACCTGGACAGCCATACGATTGTACTTATACGGATGCCGATCCGGCTCCTTTCCGTGCGATGCCCGACGAAGCAGGCAAGGTCTATTGCTGGCAACCGGAGCAACCCCTGAGCGATCCGAAAACGGTGGTAACCCTGACGCATCCTGTCAGCTACGAGAAAAAAGAAGTCGAAGTAGCCAAGGTGGAACCCCACGACCGCAATGTGGCACCGATCGTGATCGAAGTAACCAACCTCAATACCCGTGAAGTAAACTCCTACGGTAACCTGCAGGATGCCTTCAACGAAATGCAGGCGGGTACGCCCGATGCGCTATCGCGTTACAGTCTGGCACTGCTGACCCGTATCGATAATCTGAGTACCGTGCAGACCGTACCTGCTAATACGGAGGTTACGCTCAATCTGCAAAGCTTCGAGATTGCTGCCCAAAACGGTTCGGCCGTATCATTCGATGCTTCGGCAAGCGGTGCTTACCTGAATATTACCGGAAAAGGAAATATAAAGAATACGTTCCGCATTGTGGGCGACGTGTTTATCGACGGTGTAGTGCCTTTGACCGATGCTGTGGTGATGGTAGGCGGCGAAGCCGTGTTCCGTACGCTGGTGAAAGAACTGCCGGTAGGCGAAACCAATACATATACGTATAGTTACGGGCAGAAACAGAATGTACCTTTCTTCCTGCACAACGGTCTGGCTTGCCTTTGGCTGCCCGACTACGGTAAGAGCGAGGAACTGCGTTTTACGGTAGGTGGCAGCGGTGGTTCGAGCACGGAATATACCGCCGGAGGAATTACTACGGTGACGCAACGTACCGAAGCGATTCCTGCAAGCCCTGTCGGGGTGGTAGCACGTGTTACTTATGGTAACGGAAGTATCAACCAGGCTTACAATACGCTGAAAGAGGCTTTGGAGAGTGCGCGGAAGGCTTCCGTCGAGTTGCATCATACCGATGTGGCGCTTTATTTGCTTACCGGGGTATCTGTTTCCGGCAATCAGACGATGGCGGGCAGCTTCCTGGTCAATCTGGACGGCAAGAATATCACTTCCGCTTCGGGAGGACAGTTGACTGTTGCCGACGGTGCCCGTATCCGTTTCTATGATGAAACGGTCGGGATGAAAGGAACAATGACGGTCGATGTCGACCTGAAAGGTACCGGGCAGTTGTTTATACCCAGTTCCATCCGTTTGAACGGGACGGTGATACGCGATGGAGTGAAAGACGTGGCTTACTGGCGTACGATGGTCAACACTCGTTATGCCGGTGACGACCTTGCCGAAATAATTTATGCCGGCGTAACCTATCCGGTGATCAATGATGAAACCTGTTTGTGGCTACCGCAAAATAACGACAGTAAAGAGGAATATGCATTTACTGTAGGAAGCGAGAATAAGGTTGTGACCGGTTATATCGTTTCTGCCAACAGCCATGATAACGATATGACAATAGGCGGCAGCAGCAATGCCGCCCGTATCGGCGTAACCGAATATGCCACTGTCGAAGCGGCTTTTGACGCTCTGTCGGAAGAAGGACAGACCATCGAACTGCTGAAGACTTCTTCGCTTGAAACAGCTTTGACGCTGACCCGTCGTGTGACAATCGAACTGGGTAAATACGGCCTGACCCCTTCATCACTCACGCCTGCTACGCCTCCCGCCCTGACGATCGGTAGCGGAGGACAACTGACCGTCACCAGCAAGACCGGGACGGGCGAACTGGAAGCGCCTCTGTCACTCGACGGCGGATTGATGTATATCGGCCAGGGCATTACCGGCGATCATATCGGCAAGGTGACCGATAAGGCGGACGGTCTTCTTTACCGTTTGCTTGTAACCGACTTGCCGGCCACGATCCCGACCGGTGAACATACGTATGCGTTCACCACCAGCGATGGTACGATGGTCTCTTCCGGTCAGTTCATGGTACGCAATGGTGTGGCCTGTCTCTGGTTTCCCGAAACGATGGCGGGCACGCTTACCTTTACATTGGGAAGCAAAGCCTATAAAACAGAAAACATAACCGTCAACCCCGACCACTTCAATCTGGAAACATACGGTGTGAGCGACGTAGCGCAGATACGTAACGGCAAGAAATACCGCAAACTGGCGGAGGCGCTGAACGATGCGGCGGGCAAGACGGTGATCGTGTTGAAGAATGCCGTCCTGGAAAATGCTGTCAGCATCAGCGGTTCGGTGACACTCGAAACCGGTGATTATAGCATCACCTCTTCGGCGGATGCCCAGATAACTGTTCCTGAATCGGCCAACCTGCGGATAACCGGAAACGGAAGCGTGTCGGTCGGCTTTACGATCATTTCGTCTGCTGCCGGTTCGATCTATAGCAACGGCAATCTACAGGTAGATCGTTCGGTAAATATGGAAGCGACGAGTAAGGTGTATCTGAATACTTCACCGGCTTACCGGGTGAATGTGAGCGGGCTGCCGGTCACGGCATCGGTCGTGTATGATTGCAGTGATCAGACTGGCCGGGTGAAGAGTTCTGAAAGCGGCGAACTTTGCTTGTGGATGCAGCCGGTCAATCAACCGGTCAATTTCTCTGCCGAGGCGGGTACGGATACTTATCTCGCCACCGGTATCATCATAACACCTACCCACGTGAATCCGCTTACTGTAACCTATGTGGAAGGCATCGCAGCTATCGGCGACGATATTTACGATACGCTGTCCGAAGCCTTGACGCTGGCCACCGCCGGTGAAACAGTGGTGTTGCGTAAGGATCTCACCGGACTCGGCGGGGCGCTGGAAGCACGGAGCGATGCAACGATCTCGCTCGACAACAACCGGTTGATAACCGCTACGGAAGGATTGACCTTGGATGCGGGCAGCCATCTACTGACCCTACGGGACGGAACACTGGAAGGGGCTGTCGCCATCGATGGCAACGTATATATGAAAAGTAGTGTCATTATGAACAATGCACGGGTAAGCGCAGCTGGGAAAACGGTTTGGCGCACGTTCCTGACGCTACCCGCCGGAACGACCTCGTTCAATTATACTTATGGAGATATTACGGCTACCTGCACGAATATTCAGGAGAATGTGGCTTGCCTCTGGCTCCCTTCTTCAAACACCATGCAGGCGTTGACCGTAACGGCGGGAGATGTGGAGTATGCCCTCAATAACGTCATCATCGCATCCACCCACGGCAATGAACTCGACCTGACAGGCGGCAACGACCCGGTGGCGAAGGTGGGCGATAAATCGTTCGCTTCGCTGGCTTCGGCACTGGCTGCCGCTATGGAAGGGGGAACGGTGAGACTGCTGAAGGATGTGTCGCTCTCTTCCGTGCAGGATATACAGAAAAGTCTGACCCTCGACCTGGGTGGGTTTAGTTATACTTCCGGCAACAGCGGCTTCAGTGTGGCTGCCGGTAAGGTGCTGACAATTGTGCAGGGCTCGCTGCTCGGAACGATCCGTCTTAATGGCGAGGGCAGCGTAAAGGCCGGAAGCGATGTGAAGGTAGCCGGTATCGTACTTAACAAAGACAATAAAGAGTGCTACCGTACGCTGGTGAAAGTGGGACCGGATGCCGCAGCGGTCATGCAGTGCCATTGGCTCGAATCGGCTGCTCTGACATATGACCTGCTAATTCCTCAGGGAAGTGACACTTATGAGGCGACTGTGCCGACTGATCTCGATAATCATAATACGGAGCTGACTGCCTACAAACGGGTCGTATTGGGTTCCGGTTCGCATACCTGGCAGGCGGCTTATGCCAATACAAACCTGGTACTGGCCGGGGATGCCGAACTTTCGCTCGAAAACGTGACGGGTACTACTACCTTACACCGCCTGACTATCCGTGACGGTGCCTTGGTGAAAACGTCGGCTACGGCTGGTATGGTGATTGCCGAAGAGGGTATCCGGTATGTACGTTCGTTCGTAGATGCCAACCAATGGGAGTCGGTGGCCTTGCCGTTTACAACGACACGTATTACCACCGAAGAGAGCGATCCCGCTTCGGGTACTTCCCGAACTATACTGCTCACTCCGGCAACGGGCACGGGTACGGCCGGTAATTTCTGGCTGAAGACGATGAGTGCGGAAGGTAAGCTGCAAAACGTCAGCACAACCGAAATGACGGCGAATGTCTCTTACCTGATGGCGGTACCGACGGTATGGGCGAATAAGGAGATAACGTTTGTCTCGGGCCCCAACCAGTTGCTGCGCCGCGACAAGGTGACGGCAGTGAAACCGGCAAGCGGTTTTGCTTCTTATGCCAACGGCACGTTCGACCGCCTGGAGGTGAAGGAGGCTTGCTATTTGCTGAATGCTTCCGGCGATGCATTCGAACTGGAACAGCCTTTGCCCTCCGCCGTTACCGTCGATCCGTTCCGTGGCTATCTGCTGGCGGATGTCAATACGACAACCGTATTGCCAACGTTGCGTATCGGGACGGCTACGGATGTGGTAATTCCTTCCCTTCCTGAAAATTTGCGTATCCATACCCGCCGCGGCTGCGTGGTGGTGGAGGCACAGAAGGAAGAGGATGTTTTTATCTACCGTTTCGACGGCAGTTTGGTGCGTGCCCTGCGTGTCGGAGTCGGACAGACCGAGATCCCGCTTGCCGGCGGATTCTACATCGTAAACAGTACAAAGGTGATCGTAAAGTATTAAAAGTATAAACCAGTAACATATATATATAATGTATAGACAAATAATCCGGTTATTAACAACCGTGCTCCTGCTCATTGCCGCCCTGCATCCCTGCCGGGCACAGTGGGTGGATCCCGATGACGGGCCTGATCTCAATTGGAAAGTCGCCAAGATGGACGGGATGGAATATACTTCGTTGGCAAAAGCCTTTGAAGCGGTAACTGTCGACGGTAAAGAAATAACGCTGCTGATCGGGATCATTCAGGATGTTGCTTCCGCTCTCGACGTGAAGTTTACTACAAGTCTTATTCTTGAAAACTACATGTTGACGTGCGCCTCGGGCACGGAGTTAAAGATTGCCGACGGTAAGACGTTGGTTGTAAAAAAGGGAACTCTTTCCGGTTCTTTCATCCTGGAGGGGAGCGGAAATCTGTTTGCGGGAACCGATGTCCGGATGACGGGGGTAGGTGTAATCGCCGGTACGCCCCGGCAAAATCTGTACCGGGTACTGGTGGAGTTACCGGGTAATGAGGCGGAGGGTGCGGTTAGCGGGGTGACTTACGGGAATACCCGTGTGACCCGCTATGCACGGCAGGGTAAATACCTGTGTCTCTGGTTGCCGCATAGCATGGCAGCATTGCGGACTACCTTTACATATACTCCCACCGGAAGTGCAACATCGCAGATATATGCCACCGCTCCGGTGACGGTTACCCAACATGCGGAGAATGCCGCAAGCAGCGAAAAGTCGGATGACGTGGTTGCAAATGTGGCGGAAGTGACTCAAGGGAGCCCGGCGACAACCACTACCCACCTGACTCTGGAGGGAGCTTTTAATGTTTTGACGGCAGAGGGAACGATCCGGTTGCTGGCTAACACTTCACTGAAAGAGAAGGTTCAAACGGTTGCTGATACGGAGTTCTCTCTGAACAACTGGGAATTGACGGCTTCGGCTTCCGCAGGCTTCACGGTAGATGCCGGTAAGCGGTTACGCGTAAAAAGCGGCAGCCTGGCCGGAAGCTTTACTGTTGAAGGCGATGTGGTGGCCGACCGTACGGTGCAGTTGACGGCTGCTGTGATGAAAGCCGGTAAGCAGGTTTACCGTACTCGCCTGGTGCTACCCGACGGAACCATCGATGGCACTCCGTTGACTTATACCTATGGAGCCGATACGGATGTGCTGGCAAAGGCATTGATAGAGGGGGCAACTCCGGTAGCCTATCTCTGGTTGCCAGCCCATGTGGCTTCCCGCTTTTCCCTGACCATCGGCGGGACGAATCTTCTGAAGGATAATGTTGTTATACAGGCAAACCATGATAACAATATCGACTTGCACACAGGTGATAGCGAAGTTGTACTTTATTCGGCTACCGAGACACCGGGTACCGATACCGGGACTTTTTATGCCACTTTTCATGAGGGATTGGAAGCTGCCGGAAAGATGGACGGCAGCCAGTTGTGGTTGCAGCGTGATGTTTCCCTGAGCGGTGAGACCGATCATAGCCATAAAGGTGATGCGAATGTGAAGACCGAATTGCATCTGGATGGCCATACCTTGACCGGCGAGAACTGTATGCTCGATGCGTCGGAACCGGGTGCTTGTCTGAGCATCTGTGATGCCGATCGCGGGACCGGACGCATTACGGGTACGTTCCGTATCAAAGGAAATATTTATATCGGTAAAGATGTGGCAGCCGCAAATATCGGTATGGTGTTGAGTGAAAGTAAAATGCAGCTTTATCGCGTATTGGTTACTCTGAATACGACTGCCGACGTGGATGGGCCGGCAACTTATAGCCTGGGTACGGCTGCCGATGTTGCCTGCTATATAAAAGATAAAGTGGCTTGTCTTTGGTTGCCTGCCAGTGTGCAACCGGAGACACTGACATTGGTTGCCGATGGCAATTCTTATACTGCCGGCGGTGTGCAGGTGATTGTCTCGCATGGTAATACAGTCGTTGTCAATGAGCCGGCCGTGGTTGCACGAATCGGTACGACGCCTTATACTTCCCTTGCCGCTGCCTTTGCTGCTGCTACGGATGGGGATGAAATCGTGTTGCAGCAAAGTACGAAGCTGGCGACATCGGTGACGATAGCCGATGGCACAGAACTGAAATTGGATCTGGAGGATTATACACTTGAAATGCCGGCAGCTACCGGTTTCACAACGACAGGAACTGGCACGCTCGATATATACAGCAGTACGGAAAAGGGAAGCCTGTCGGGTAATTTCAGTGTAACTGCCGGTGTTTGTGTGGAAAGTTCCGTCTCTTTGCCGGGTATGGTTACACTGAGTAATCAGACTGTATATCGTACGGCATTTTTCTTACCGGCAGGTGCGAACAACGGAACCTGGAGCTATTATGCCCAAAGCGGTACGCTTTTCTTTCCGGGTAAAACAAATACAACCGGACAGGCGGTAGCCTATGGTTGGTTGGAGGTGGAGGGAGGTACGCACGATCTGACAGCAACCTTGACGGGGACTGTCGGCAAGACTTGCACGCTGACTGATATTCTGATACAGGCAACCCACAACAACCGGTTCGATATGGAAGCCGGTAGCAATGTGGCAAAGGTCGGTTCGCAATACTATCCGTCGTTTGCTTCTGCGCTGGCTGCGGTACAGACGGTCGGAGGAGGAACGATCCAGTTGGTGGCAGACCAGGCATTACGGGGAGTGCAGAAAATAAATGAAAATGTAGTGGTCGATATGAATGGTAAACGTTTGTCGGCGACTGCCGATGCTGCATTCGATGTGTCTGCCGCTGCAACATTGATGATCAACGACCAGGGAGGAACTGCCGATAAAGGGTTTCTTTATGGCACGCTTCTGTTGAATGGTCGGGTCTATATTTCCGAAGAAGTGAAACTGAGTGGTACGATTGTTCGCGATGGAAAAGAGGTGTATCGCCTGACGGTGGAAGGCTTGCCTTCTGCCGCTTCGTTGGATGAAGTGGTGTGTGAGCGGGTTGCCGGCGGTGAACAACAGAAGGTACTGCTATACGAAGGCGGTGCTTGTCTGTGGCTTCCGGCTATAACCGTAGAGGAAGACCTGCAGTTGACGGTGAACGGAGAAGTCTATGAAACGACACTGATTCCCTCTCTGCCTGACCATAATACCAACCAAAAGGCTTACCGTTTGGTGAGTATCGATGCGGATGCTATCTGGACGGATGCGACGAATAAAGATTGCAACGTGGTAGTAGCTCCCGGGAAGACCCTGATTATTGAAGCCGGCAGCGACTTGAATACACTCCATCGGCTTACGTTGGGTAACGGTTCGCAATTGAAATGTGATGATCCGGTAGTGGCAACGGCAGGGATTGTTTATCATCGTACCTTTGCAGTAGAAGAGAGGTGGGAGGGCTTTTCGTTACCTTATGAGCCGCGCAGTATTACTGCAATAATAGATGGCCGCCCGGTGGCTCTCTCTCCTTATCTGATCTCAGGTACGGGTGGACACTTTTGGCTGCGAACCCTTGCCGGCGACGACTCGTTCCAATATGTCGTCGAAGAGCGGGTGGAGGCAAACAAAGGCTATATCATTGCCGTGCCGGAAGGACTAACCACCCATAGCGATCCTGATATGGCCGTTTTGTTTGTTTCTCCCCCCAACCAGTTTCTGAACCGTCATCCACTTGCTCCGGAGAAACCTGCACAGAGCGAATACCGGCAACAGTCGACCGGTGTACTTTATACCCATACGCTGGATCTTCCTTTCTATCAGCTCAATGGAGTAGGAACGGAATATGAACGGCAGATGGCTTCGACCGGCAGCACGATGGAGGTACCGCCCTTCAGCAGCTATCTGTTGACCGACGACCAGACGGTGGCAACGCATGCTACGCTGCGTATGGCAGGCCTGCCGACCGGCAATGAAAAACCTGTACCGGTAGCCGACTGCCTGCGTATAAGCGGAGGAAAGGGATGCGTATGGATAACAACCGCGACGGAAACGCTTATCCGTGTCTGTACGCTCGACGGCCGGCTGCACCGGGTTGAGAGCGTGCCGGTGGGAACGACCCGGTTGCCATTGGCTGCCGGACTGTATATCGTCGACCGGACAAAGATTTATGTAACAGAATAATAACATCAAGTATAATATATTATAATGAAACAATATATCCGACATATAGTCTTGTTGTGCCTGCTGCTTCTTTCAGTAGGTACCCGGGCACAAGAGGTGGTAGGCCCCGACGGTCCCGACGGCCCGTCTACCGGGGAAAAGACGATAACAGTGACACAGGTCACAGGGGGAACCATTTCTCCCACTGGGGATACCGACGGGAAAGTGACCGTCAAGGGGGGAACCGACCGGGCTTTTACCATTGCTGCGGCCTCCGGGTATGAAATAGGTAGCATTCTGGTAGACGGGACTCCGCTGACCGATGCGGTTATCGCGGGAAGTACTTCCTATACGTATACATTTATAAATATAACGGCAAATCATACATTGACAGCCGCTTTCACTCCGGTCCGTTTCGACCTGACGGCTTCGGCCGGAAAAGGGGGAAGCATCGTTCCGACTTTTGCGCAGGTTCCCAAAGGAGGGAGCCAGGCGTTTACCATTACACCGGATGTGGGGTATGAGATTGCCGATATTAAGCTGGACGGAACTTCGCAGGGAACGGCTTCGCCTTTCGTCCTTACCGGGGTTATTGCGAACCATACGATAGTGGTCGAATTCAAAGGTATTGATTGCCTGGTGGAATGGGATGCAATAGAGCATGGTACGCTGACGGTAAAAAAGAAAGAAAACGGAGGTACTTCCGATGTTGGACAAGGCGGTATCGTCCCGTATGGAACTGAATTGGAAATGACCGTTACCCCGGATGAAGGCTACCGGCTTTCTGCCTTGACCGTCAACGGGGCGTTGCTGAAGGGGAATAGCTTCATTGTTGACGGCGATGTAAAGTTGAAAGCTGTCATAGAAAAGATCGTTTGTGTTGTTACCGTGAAAAGTCCGGACGGCGGTAAGCTGACGGTTACAAATGGACAGACGGCACTGTTGCCTGGTACGCACCGGTTGGAATACGGCACACGGCTGGAACTCTCAGAAGAAGCGGCTACCGGACATGAGTTTACAGCCTATACAGTCGAACCTTCGGATGTGCTTTCCGGTACGACGGTGACAGTAAAGAAGGATATCTCCATTGGAGCGGCGTTTGCTGTCGAACAATTTACCGTTACAGTGACCGCCCCGGATGTTTCGATAGGTACGTTGACCATAAACGGGACAGCGGCGGCAACGGCTTCTTATGATTACGGTACGGTCTTGACTTTGGGTAATACGGCTACCGCAGGAAAACTTTTCGAGGCGTACGAAGTGGATCCGGCTTCCGCCTTGTCGGGAAACAAGCTGGCGGTAACCGGTGATGTTTCATTGGGTATCCGTTTTAAAGATGCCGCAGAAGAGCCGGACGGCCCTTATACAATAACGTATGCTGCTCCGCTGATCGTGAAAGAGGGGAACAACACAGTTCCCAGCGGTAGTGAGGTGGCAAAGGGAACAATGTTGACGTTGCTGGTAGCCAATACCAATACGCAACGGCTGGTCTCACTCACGGCCAACGGCAATCCGGTGGATTTTCTTACTGCCGGAGGTATGAATACGGCTGTCTATGAAGTGAACGGTCAGGTTACTTTTGCACAGGGACTGGAACAGAATACATTCCCCATTGTCGTTCGGGCACCGGAAGGGGGTGTGCTCGAAGCATCGATAGATGGAAATGCGGTGGTTTCGGGTGAACGGTATCTTTACGGGACGGTGGTTGTGGTGAAAGCTACGCCGAACGAAGGATATAGCCTGACACGTATAATGGCCGGAGGGCAGGATATAACCGTCAGTCGCAACGTGAGCTTGACGGAAGATCTGGTGTTGAGCGCTTCATTCGATAAAGATGGGGAGATCGGTACGAACCCCGATCCTGAAAATCCGGATCCGGATGCTCGGCTGGGTATCGACCTCGATCCTCAGGAGGTGGTTTATAATCGTGATATGCACTCTTTTGTAGTGCGTACACTTCCCGGTGGCATAACCGATGACATCTTGGTTTCCTATTATCAGAACGGCCGGGTGGCTGTTCCGCGTGATGCCGGTGTGTATGATGTTAAATTGAATCGTCCGGCGGATGAACGTTTTACTGCTTTTGAACAACTGATAAAGGGAGGTTTGACTATTCGCCGTGCCACCCCTCAGATTACTAAAATAGATTATCAAGAAGAGCAAGTGGCGGGGCCGCTTGCCAATACGACGGCAACGCTGGACGGAGGATCGGCTATCTGGCTATCGAAAAAAGTAGATGGTTTTTTTTCCTGGAGTAATCCTGCGGCAACGGATAAGAAGGTGACGGTAACAGTCTCCGGCTATCAGGATATCCTCTTTATCCCGGTCGACCGGAAGAACTATAATGTGGCTACCGGGAAAGTCTATTTGCAGGTGGCTGGCAAACCGGGAGTGAGTCGTAAGGTGACACTGACTACTGAAGGTCGGGGAAAGGCACAATTATATAACGGCGATCTGCTTTGCCCTGAGGGGACTGTCTTTTATGATGGTATGGCTTTGACTCTGAAGGCGAATGCCGATGCCGGATATCGATTCAATGGTTTTGATATTAATGGAACGCTTTACAATAGTAATCCGTATACTTTGCCAATAGCAACTGATCTGGCCGTTGTTGCTCGTTTTGAGAAGAAGAAGGATCCTGCTTCACCTGATGCTGGATTACAGGTGAAGATCACTCCGCCGGTATCGTTGGTGTATGATGGCAGATCGAAACAGGTATCGGTATCGTCTACTCCGGCAGTAAGAGGTTGGCAGGTAGAATATCGGGATAAAAACGATAAAGCAGTCATCCCGACAGATGCAGGGAGTTATCAGGTTATTGTCAGTCGCAAAGAAGACGATACCTGGCTGGCTTATCAGGCTGTTTCTTCATTGACTATAGAGAAAGCGACACCGAAAATCGTGACATCTCCGATGGTAGGTATGTTGGTTGCCGGAGCGATGTTGGAAGATGCCGTACTGGAAGGAGGTTTGGCTGAAGCTGACGGATTCGGGACAGTGCCGGGGTATTTCGTATGGAATGCCCCTAAAACAGTAGTAACCGGAAATTCAGAATATCCGGTTCGGTTTACTTCATCCGATGCGGAGAATTTCTTTCCGGTAATGACGAATGTAGCTGTCGAAATATTGCCGAAACCGCAACCGGTCGTTATCACGTATGGACAATCGGCAGGTGGAACACTTGTTGTGAGATCGGATGATAATGGGGAAACGCTTGCTTCCGGAAGTATTGTTACTTCCGGTACAAAAATACGTATCGAGGCAAAAGCCAATACATATTTCCGTTTTGAGAAGTTATCGATCGGCGGGACTGATTATACTGTGGAAGCATTGGCCAACCAAGGGGTGGTAGTCAGGGAAATGTATACCTCTGCCCGGATAGAGGCTCTGTTTGTCCGGACATCTTATCCTCCCGGTCCCGACCCTGATCCTGAACCGAACCCCGATCCTGATCCCGAACCCGGTAATCCGGGCATTCCGGATATTCCCAATCCGGGACCAAGCAAATTTACTGTCTGGGTACGCAGTACAGGACTGGGAACGGTTACGCCGGGTACGACTGTTGTACAAAAGGGTGGAAGCTTGAACTTTGAAATTAGCCCGGGGCATAGCCAGCAGTTGGCGGATGTACGTGTGAATGGAAACAGTGTAGGAACTGTTACGCGATATAATCTGAGGAATATTCAATGTAACATGACTGTTGAGGTTGTCTTCTGCAATGTCGGTATACCTGTCTATACGCTGAAATCCCGGATGGTAGGTAAAGGTGGTTTTGTTACCCCTTGCTGTGTACGTGTGCCGGAGGGCAGTAATCATCAGTTTATTATTCATACGGAGAAGAATGGTGTGCTGGAAAAAGTGGAAGTGGGTACGGAGAAAGAACTGAAGCCGATTGGTGTCCCCGGCAGCTATTTGTTTCGTGAGGTGAAAACCGACTCGTTGTTAGTTGCGACTTTCAGTATTCCTACAGACCTCGAAATAATAACTGTAGATGGCAAGGCCCGATTGTATAGCGTCGGTAGTTGTTTGTATATCCATCCTGTTACGGCTCATTCTGTTTTGAGGATATACCGTATGAACGGGCAGTTACTGCAAGAATTAAAGTTGTCGGGCGACAGAGCGATCAGTTTTCTCCCGAATGGTGTTTATCTGGCAGAGTTGTATGAAGATGGACGGTATGTTCGGCGGAAAGTTTCTATCTACAGATAGTTAGCATAAAAAGGAAAGGGATGTCGTTGAAACGAACATCCCTTCTTTATGCGATTAAGATTCTTTTCTGGGTCTTCCGCGGCGGTTACCATTATTGGAGTTCCTTCCGGAGCGTTGGTATCCGGATTTCTTACCTCCTGTGTTTCCCTCTTTACGTGGACGTCCGCGTCCGCGACGCATATTGCCGTACTTTTCAGGTTCGTATAGTGGAGCTTCCCCGAACTTCGGGTCGATGGGTATCTTATATACTTCCTTTTCCAGAAAATTCTCGATGCGTTTGAACTGGGCTTGTTCTTCCAGGCTGATAAAGGTGATAGCCAATCCTTCGCCTCCGGTTCCGCGGGCGGTACGGCCGATACGGTGTACATAATCTTCCGGGTCGTGAGGTATGTCGAAGTTGACAACCAGTTTGATGTCGTTGATGTCGATGCCGCGTGATACGACATCCGTTGCTACCAGTATATCGATGCGTCCGTTTTTGAATTCCTTCATTACTTCCTCGCGCTGCGTCTGCTCCAGGTCGGAATGCATGGCGGCTACGTTGAACTTCATCCGTTTCAGGGTAGAGGCAAGTTCCTTCACCTTCATCTTGGAGGATGAGAATATAATGACACGTTGCGGACGGCTTTGCTGGAACAGGTCTTCCAGTATCTTGATCTTTTGCGGGTCGTAGCATATATAAGCAGTCTGCATGATCGACTCGGGGGGACGGGAGATGGCGATTTTGACTTCTTCGGGATCTTTGAGGATGGTTTTTGCTAATGTCCGTATTTTGGGGGGCATGGTAGCGGAGAACATGATTGTCTGACAGTAATCAGGCAGTTGCTTATACACCTGCATAATGTCGTCGTAAAATCCCATGTCCAGCATACGGTCGGCTTCATCGAGAACAAAGAAAGATACTTTCGAAAGATCGACCGAACCCAGTTTGATATGCGATAACAAACGTCCAGGGGTGGCGATCACGATGTCGGCCCCCATTTCCATACCTCGTTTCTGTTGTTCCCACGCAATACCGTCGGTTCCGCCATATACGGCAACGGCCGATACCGGCACGAAATAGGTAAATCCTTCGATCTGCTGGTCGATCTGTTGGGCTAATTCGCGGGTAGGAGCCATAATGATCGCATTAATGGCATTGTCAGGATGATTACCTTTGCTTAACTCGTTAATCAACGGCAATACGTAAGCAGCGGTTTTCCCCGTACCGGTCTGCGCACAAGCAATGATATCTTTCCCTTCTAAAATAACCGGAATCGTTAATTCCTGTACAGGAGTAGTTTCCTGAAAATTCATAGCATCGAGGCCATCCAATACAGCCTCCTCTAAATCCAATTCGTCAAATCTCATCTTCTATCATTAAATTCACCGTAAAGGTAAATATTATTTGTCAATTTCTATAACAGAAGGTAGTACTCTTGTTATAAATACGCTTTTTTTTATTGCAGGCGTTGATTTATCGTCTGCTTTCTGGTTAAGTATAATAAAAATAAATATCTTTATGCCCGATTTTGATAAAAAGAGCAAGTGATATGGGGATTAATGATGGTCTTGACGATCTTCCGTCAGAGTTAACTTTAAAGGAACAGGGTAGTATTCGCGAACTATTGAATACTATTCTGGATCATTTACCTTTAGGGGTATTTGTAAAGGATGCAAGTAATAATTTCAATTATCTTTATTGGAATAAGTTCATGGAAGATATTACGGGAATTAATGCTTCCCTGATAGAAGGACATGATGATTCCGATGTGAATTACGATACTTTGTTGTCTGCCGAGATACGTTGTGAGATCGACCGCGAAGTGATCGATACCGGAAAGACGGTAGAGTTTCACGGAAAGGTGCAGACTCCGGCAGGTGAAATCAAAGATATCGAAGTCACAAAATTCCCGATATCCTTGAGCAATGGGAAAACCCTTTTGCTTGCTTTCTGGCGTGATATAACTGCAAAGAACGCAATAGAAAATGCGTTTAAAAGAGCGCAGACCCTGACAAAACTGGCCTTGCAGTCGAGCGATATACATACTTGCTCCATATTCGTTAATCCGGACAGTACGGATGAATACGCGGATACAAGAATACTCTTGAATGGTAATGAAGGCCATCGTGATATACAGGAAGCGATATCCTGGCCGGAGTATATAAGTAATGTGCATCCCGAAGATCAGGAGAACTATTGGGATCTTTTGCGTAAGATGTGTTCCGGTAAAATGTCGGAAGTAAAGTTTGAAGTCCGGGTAAAATATAACGGAAATACAGATTATCACTGGCGTGAAGCGTCTGCATATGTGTATGAACGTGACGAAAAGGGACGTCCTTCGGTTATCCTGGGTTGTTCGATCAATATACAGGATCGTAAAGGGCAGGCACTCTCTCTGGAAGAAGCCCGTGCGAAGGCGGAGGTAGCCGATAAAATGAAATCGAAGTACCTGGCGGACATGAGCCACGAGATCCGTACCCCGCTGAATGCTATTACCGGTTTTTCAGAAATGATGGCGTTTGCGGATACAGATGAAGAACGGATGTCGTATTATGAGATCATCAAGGCGAACAACCTCTTGCTTATGCAGTTGATCAACGATATTCTCGATCTGTCGAAGATCGAAGCGGATGCTATAAAGATCAGTTACGTCCCGGTCGATCTGAATGAAATGATGGATATAACTTATGCTTCCGTAAAACCCCGTATGCCGAAAGGTGTGGTATTAAAACTGGAAAAAGGGCTGGACAAATGTACGTTCGGCACAGACCAGATCCGTTTGTTGCAGCTTATCAATAACCTGATTAACAATGCGATCAAGAATACGAAAGAGGGAAGTATCACGATGGGATATAAAGCGCTGGAAGACGGCCGCCTGAAATTTTATGTGAAAGATACCGGTATGGGGATTGCGGAAGATAAATTGCAGAGCTTGTTTAACCGCTTCGTAAAGATCAATGACTACGTGGAAGGTATCGGACTCGGTCTTGCCATCTGTAACGGACTGGTTACTAAAATGGGCGGTTCGATCCATGTGGAGTCTAAGTTGGGCGAAGGTTCCACCTTCTCGTTTATTCTGCCCTCACACGATTGAGTAATTACTTATTCCCATAATAGCGCTTGTATATTTGCTTATACAAGCCGCTTTCCTTTATTTGTGAAAGCCAGCTGTTCAGGCTGTCCAGCAGGATAGGGGAGTCTTTACGGACTGCCCATGACTGAAGTTGCGTGAAACTGATATCGGTATCGATATCTATTTCGGGCAGATTCTCTTTGGATATCTTGGCTATCTGCAGGTCGCATACGGCGTAGTCGATATCTCCCTTGGCAACCATAATAGCCAGTTGTTCGCTGGAATAAAGCTCATCTTCCTCGACATAAATCGTGTCGCCTATCTCATGTGCCAGGTTTTGCAGACGCAGTCTGGCCGGTGAGTCTTTGGGTATATATAAGGTCTTTTGTGCCAGATCCAACTGGTTACGGATCGGTTGGATACCATTATTCGCTTCTTCCGTGCGTTGTACCAGTACCTGTTTGTTGAGAACGATCGGTTCGGTAAACAAATAGTTCTCTTTTATATCGCTGGTGATAGGAATGTTGCGTGCAATCACATCGCATGTATTGTCGGACAACTCCCGGAAACTTTCGGCAAGGCTCATTTCCAGATGGGTCTGCACTTCCAGCCCGGACAGTTTGGCAATAGCCTGGCTCAGTTCGTACTGGAAACCTTCGATCGTATCTCCGGCCACATAATATCCTGACTGGTTGTATTCCGTCACGATGCGCAGGATGCCCTCTTTCTTTATTTCAGGATAGTCTCTGGGAAGAACCGGTTTTTCTTTGTTGAACTGAAACAACTGAAACATGGCAACCAGGACGACTGCCAGCAAGATCATATAGACCACCAGTAACTTCCGCGATTTCATACTGTATTAATTATTGAATGTAACGGCAATACCCATCTTCAACACCATCGGGTTCAGCGGGTAATGTGACAGCGAGAAATAGTTCGGCTCAACAAATTTACTACTCAAGTTGTAAGCCATAATGAAGAAGCGAGCCTGTTTCAGGTGGAAATTCACGTAGGCATTGATCAGGGGATAATTACCTACTTTCACTTCGTCCTGAACCTGGAATTGCTGGGTAGCCGGTTCGTAGTAAGGAGCATAATACGCTGTATTGTAATATACGTTGGCTCCGATCTGTACGGTCAATACTTTTGCTACTTTGGCAGCCAGATACATATTGGAGTAAGCACTGAACTTAGGAAGAGGCAGCACCTCGTTATCGCTACTCATCTGCCAGCACACCTCGTTTTCCCAACCGAAAGCGCGATAACGGAAGTTCTGTTTAAGGCGGGCACTTACCACCTGCAGATTACTTCCGTGTTGTTCGGGCATTCCCGTTTTATTGAAGAAGATATAATTCTGAATGCTTTCCACTCCGGCCGACAAGTTCGTTCCGGTCGATTCGAGGTCGATTTCTCCACCCGCATATATCTGTTGTATCTTTTTAAAATCGTCATTGTCCCACCAGAAGTAACGGGAGTGGTTATGACGTATATAAAAGGCAGGTGTTACGTTTTTGATATAAGCGTTCGCCCTGATCGTTGCATCTTTCTTGAATAGCTTGAAACGGGTTTGTAGATTACCGGTAGCGCGGAATTCTCCGACATCGCTACCAATAAGGCAGAGCTCGCCACGGGCATTATAGGTCAGGATGCTTCCCATGCGTTTAGACAGTTCCGCTCCGATATAGGTGGAAAACTCGTCGTATATCTTGTCTTTCGGCAGGCTGCTAAGGTCGAAATTATCGACCGTGAAATGGGGGCCTCTGCCATATTCTCCATAACGTAATCCTTCTATCTTGGGCTCCAGTTTGAACCGGCGCTTTTCTAAAGTAAGGAAGGCAGTCAGTCCGAATTTTGCCCAGTCCTGAAATCCTTCCCGGAGAGAAAGCCCGATCGTGTTTTTTAAATTCCATGAAGAGGTCAGGTCGTTCAGTGTCGCTCCCAGTCCGTAGATGCGGGGGAAACTTTGGTTACCGTCCTTGACTACATAAGCGGAGTCGAGCAGTGAACTATGGGAAATGAAACGACGGCGGTTGTCTTCGTAATCGATTGTATGAATGATACTGGATACGGGTACGAATACTTCCTGCACGTTTCCTTCTTCGTCGGCTTCTTCCAGTTCGCGGGTAAATCCGAGATTATAGCGTTGAGTAAGGAAATATCGTTTGCCGCGCACACGGTTCCAGGCGCTTGCCTGATAACGGACATCGTACGATTTGGTATCGGAAGGACGTCCTTCCGGGAAATATTCGTCCGGATGGTTGATCGTCGAGTCGTTCGCCATACCGCCGTTCTCATAATTCACGAAGTTGAAGTTGCTCAGGTAAGCATGCATTTCGTAACGGTCGGTCTGGTAACTACCGAAGAGACGGTAGCTTAACAGTTTATCCCCGTTATCTTTATAATGTCCCCGTCCGTATATGTAGTCAAGGTCGCCACCCACGTTGATCTTCTTGCCGAAGTTCATGGTCATCGTACCTTTCAGCTGTTCTTCCTTGTTGGTACTACCGCCGGCGGTGGTGTACATAATATTGGTATAAGGGATTTTTGTGTTGTAGAAATAGGCATTCTCCGGTGTCGTGATGTAGTAATCGTATGCATCGGCGAAGATGAAGTCGCGGGCCTCTTTCCGTTCGGAAAAGATCTTTGTCTGTGCAGGAGATCCCAGATTGGCCAGGTATCCTACGGCTAACGATTTACTTTCGACCAGCGTTGTATTACCGAAGTTCAGCTTATTGGTATCCAGTGGAGCCACGTAGGGTTCACCCAGGAGCGGCGTAAGACGGTAAGCGACGAGACGCTTGGAATTCAGCGTGGTGCTGTCTGCAACCAGTAAACTGTCCGGTATCTCTTTCTGTGATGAAGAAAGATTTGACAGAGAGAAGCCACCGCGTTGTCCTCTTCCTCCCCGTTGATCTGCCTTGCCGGCTCCTCGTTGAGCCAGAACGGTTGTGGCAGATACTATCAGCAACAATAATATGTATAAGCAATGCTTCATGGGTTGCAAAGATAAAACAAAAGGGCGTTCCTGCGAAAGAAACGCCCCTCTTTATATTCTTTTTGCAAGATTACATTTTCTGTATGATCTCCATACCTTTCTTTATGGCAGCTTCGTTCATCGGGATCAGCTTGTGATGGCGTTCGGGCAAAGACTTCTTTAACCCCAACAGTACATTTTCAAGTTTTACCATCGGAACAATTTTTAATAAACCGCCCAGGATAAGCATGTTGAATGCTTTCTCATTCTTCATTTCGGTAGCAGCATCCATTGCATCCACACGGTAAACGCCAATGTCGGTACGCTTAACCGGTGTATGTATTCCATATCCGTCGTAGATCAGGATACCGCCCGGTTTCACCTTGCTTTCGAACTTATCCATCGAAGGTTGGTTCAGAATGATGGCTATATCGTATTCATTCAGGATCGGAGAGCTGATCGGGTCGTCGCTCAGGATAACGGTTACGTTGGCTGTACCGCCCCGTTGTTCGGGGCCGTATGAAGGCATCCAGCTGACTTCCTTACCTTCCATCAGTCCGGAATAAGCAAGTATCTTACCCATCGACAGAACGCCTTGTCCGCCAAAGCCTGCTATAATAATTTCTTGTTTCATGTCGTTCTTGTATTACTTATTCTTTATTCTTAAGGTCGCCCAGCGGGTAGAAGGGGAACATGTTTTCTTCCATCCAGGTATTCGACTTTTCGGGCGTCATCTTCCAGCCGGATGAACAGGTGGAAACGAATTCGACAACCGAAGTACCTTTACCGGCCATAGAGTTTTCGAAGGCTTTGCGAAGCATTTTCTTCGCCTTACGAACGGCAGCGGCAGTCTGTACGCTCTGGCGGGTAACCAGGCAGGTTCCTTCCAGTTGAGCCAGCAGATCGCCGATCTTCAGCGGATAACCGTTCAGGGCGATATTACGGCCGTACGGACAAGTGGCGGTAGGCATGCCTTCCAATGTAGTAGGAGCCATCTGGCCGCCTGTCATACCATAGATAGCATTGTTCACGAATACGATCACGATGTTTTCGCCACGGTTGGCAGCATGGATCGTTTCGGCTGTACCGATAGCGGCCAGGTCACCGTCACCCTGATAGGTGAAGATCATCTTTTCCGGATTCAGGCGTTTGATAGCCGATGCGATGGCAGGAGCACGTCCGTGAGCTGCTTCTATCCAGTCGATATCCAGATAGTTATAAGCGAATACGGCACATCCTACCGGGGAGATACCGATTGTTTTTTCTTCCATTCCCATATCGGCGATCACTTCGGCGATCAGCTTATGTATGACACCGTGGCTGCAACCGGGGCAGTAGTGCATGGGATTATCGTTCATCAATTCCGGCTTTGTGTAGACCAGATTCTCCGGTTTAATTATTTCGTTGAGTTCCATAATTGTTGCTAAATTATCTAATAAATCTCAGTAGATATTGAACCAGTCTGAAGCAGATGGCTGCGCCGCCGCAATATAAGAATACATGGCGGTCGTCGACGGCGAAGTAGCAGATGATCGCTGCTGCCGCCAATACCATGAACAGGGCTGTTAATATACTATCAGTTTTACTTCCGCGTATCATACAAATTAAAATAACTTTTCTTTCAACGCATTCAGTACTTCATCCGGAGTAAACACGATACCACCCAGGCGGCCGAAGTGTTCAACCTTTATTTTCCCGTTTACAGCCAGGCGGATATCTTCTACCATCTGACCTGCATTCAGTTCGACAGAAAGCATACCCTTTACCTTATCGGCATAAGCGGCAATAGCATTTGTCGGGAACGGCCATAAAGTGATCGGACGCAACAAACCGAGTTTGATGCCTTCCGCACGAGCGATCTCCACCACTTTCTGGCAAATACGGGCGGAAGAACCGAAAGCAACCAGCAGGTATTCCGCATCGTCGCAATGGAACTCTTCGTAACGTACTTCGTTTTCTTCAATTTTGCGATATTTAGCCTGGAAGCGGATGTTGTTCTCTTCCATCTTGGCCGGGTCGAGCTCCAGTGAAGTGATCACGTTCGGCTTGCGGCTTTTCAGCTTACCCTGTGCTGCCCACGGACATTCGGCGATGATTTCGGCTTCTGTCTTGCGGGGACGGAAAGGAGGCATAACCACTTTTTCCATCATCTGGCCGATGATACCGTCTGCCAGGATAATAGCCGGGTTGTTATATTTGAAGGCCAGGTCGAAACCCAGTCCTACGAAATCCGCCATTTCCTGTACGGAAGAAGGAGCGAGCGTGATCAGGCGGTAGTCGCCGTGTCCACCCCCTTTTACAGTCTGGAAGTAGTCTGCCTGGCTGGGTTGGATTGTTCCCAGACCGGGGCCGCCACGCATCACGTTAACGATCAGGCAAGGCAACTCGGCACCTGCAATATAGGAAATACCTTCCTGCTTCAAGCTGATACCGGGGCTGGATGATGAAGTCATTACACGTTTGCCGGTACCGGCACCGCCATATACCATATTGATTGCCGCAACCTCGCTTTCGGCTTGCAGTACTACCATTCCGGTAGTTTCCCAGGGCATTTCAGCCATCAGGGTTTCCAGGATCTCCGACTGCGGAGTGATGGGGTAACCGAAGTATCCGTCAGCACCGTAGCGGATAGCTGCATGTGCAATGGCTTCATTCCCCTTCATTAATTTTATCTCTTCTGCCATATCTGTTTTATATTTTTACTTTGTAGATGGTTAAACAACCGTCCGGACAAACTAATCCGCAACTGGCGCAACCGATGCAAGCATCAGGGTTTTTCATGTACACATAATGGTACCCTTTGTTATTCACTTCACGCGGGTGTAATTCCAATACATCGCTCGGACAGGAAACCACACATAAGTTGCATCCTTTGCAGCGCTCTTGGTTGACAACTACCGCTCCTTTTATTTTTGCCATAGTATAACTAATTATGTTTTATGTCGTGTAGGATGGCAAAGTTAAGAACTAATGTTATAAAAACAAGGGGATGTTTTGTTTTTTAATAGATCATTCCTCGTAACAATGACAGATAGCCAATGAATAGCAAAGGCGCAGTGTCAATTTTCATCCGACGACAGCCCATAACGCTTCATTTTGTTAAACAATGTCTTCCGGCTGATATTGAGAGCCTCTGCTGTCAGGGTACGATTGAAGTTATGCTTTTTCAGGGCTTCAATAATAAGCTCTTTCTCCATCTGTGCATTGATCTCCCGGATACTGTTTCCGCTGTTTCCGCTTACGGTCTGTGCTTCGGCTAACTCATATCCTTTTATCCGGTCGGGCAGATGTTCGGGACGGATCACGCCACCTGTACAAAGTATCATTGAACTCTGTATCGCATTCTCCAGGTCGCGCACGTTGCCGGGCCAGTCGTAAGACGTAAGCAGGCTTATTGCTTCGGGGCTGACGGATTGTACGTCGAGGCTCAGCGTCCGGTTATATTTGCGGATAAAGAAATTGGTCAGCAGGGGAATATCTTCTTTCCTCTCGCGCAGGGGCGGAAGGATCAGGGTAAACACATTCAGGCGATAGAGCAGATCGAGCCGGAAATGCCCGTTCTTTACCTCATCGTCCAGGTTGCGGTTGGTAGCCGTTACGATGCGGACGTCTACCGGAATGGCTTTCTTTCCACCGATGCGGGTAATTCTCCGTTCTTCCAATACGCGAAGCAGTTTGACCTGTGCATCCAAAGGCAGTTCGCCTACTTCATCGAGGAACAGCGTGCCACCGTCCGCCCGTTCGAAAGTGCCGGCTTTGGCTTCTTTGGCGTCGGTAAAGGCGCCGCGTTCGTGTCCGAACAGCTCGCTTTCCATCAAGGTAAGAGGGATTGCCCCGCAGTTGATAGCCACAAACGGGCCCTGGCTGCGAAGGCTGTTGTCGTGTACGGCACGGGCAATCAATTCCTTTCCGGTTCCGCTTTCGCCGTGTATCAGCACTGTCGCATTGGTTTCCGCCACCCGGCGCACCTGTGTCATTACCTGCTTCAGGCCGGTGTTGTCTCCGATGACGGCACTTTTCTTTTCGCCCAGGCTCTTTTTCAGGTTCGATATTTCTCCTTTCATCCGGCTATGTTCGACGGCACGACCTACGGTGAGTAGTAGTTTATCGTTGTCGAAAGGCTTCTCTATAAAGTCGTAAGCCCCTTTCTTTACAGCGTCGACCGCCAGCGAGATAGAGCCGAAAGCCGTTACAAAAAGGACGACCTGGTTGGGGGCTATTTGTTTGATCTCTTCCAATGCTTCCACTCCGGTCATGACGGGCATCTGCTGATCCAGTAAGATAACGTCGGGCTGGAAGGAGAGGAGCGCTTCCACTGCTTCCCGTCCGTTTTCGACAGGCATCACATCATATCCTTCGTCCGTGAGCAGGCGGCAGATCATTTTACAGATGCGCGGTTCGTCGTCGGCCACTACTATTTTTGCTTTCATATACGTTGCGGTAGTTTTACATTCATACAAGTGCCTTTGCCGGGCGTGCTTTTTACTTCTATCTCGCCCTCATGCCGGTTGATGATACCGTAACAGATGGCAAGGCCGAGTCCGGTTCCTTCCTCTTTTGTCGTGAAGAAAGGGTTGAATACATTCTCGATGTCTTTCTGTTCGATGCCCCTTCCGGTGTCTTCGAACGAAATGATCAGGTAACGGGAATGAGGGTTGATGGGAGCCCCTTTCTCTATACTTATTATTAATGTACGCGAGCGGTCGGGAGTATTCCGGTTCATTGCCTCGACAGCGTTGAGGATGATGTTGAGAAAAACCTGTTTCAGCTGTTCCGCATCGGCCTGTATGGTCGTGTTGTCGGTGAAGTATTCGAATTCTACTTCTATATTCTGTTTGCGTAAGGTATTCGTCACCAGCAGAAGCGTCTGGTTGATCAGTTGCTCGATGTTTACCTCCGAAGCATCGAGGGCTGACGGACGGGCAAACGACAGCAGGCCTTGTACGATTTTGTTGATACGTTCCACTTCGGAGATCAGCTCCGTCATCATTTCGCTTTTTGCCGGATCGCTACTGAAGTCTTTGCTCAGATACTGGATCGTGCTGCGGATAGCCGTCAGCGGGTTCCGTATTTCGTGGGCGGCTCCGGCAGCCAGTTCGCCGAGCGTAGCCAGACGGTCGGTGCGGTACATCTTCTTCAGGCGTTCCGTTTGTATCTCGTATAGCGAAGCATGTTCGATCGCAAAGTTCGCCTGGTTGATCAGGATGGAGAGCAGGTTCAGTTCCTGTTCGGTAAAGCGGGTGCCGTCATTTTTCTTTCCTATGAAGATGGTGCCGTTTGTCTGGTTCATCACTTTAAGGGGAAAGATCAGTTCGGAGCCCAGCTGCCGTATGGCTTCCTGCTCTTCTTCCGGGAAATAATCGATAATGTCCGGATGCTCGGATACGATCAGATGTTTTTCGTTTACCGACAGCCAGTTGACCAACCGGCTCCGGCCGGTCAGCGTCACAGGTTTGTTCTTTGCCTCGTTCTGCTGCCTGTACTTGCCTGTATTCTCATCCCGCAGGAAGATATAAATACTTTCCACGGGGCATATCTGTTTTACTTTGGCAACGATATTGCCGATAAGTAACTGTTTGTCGACGATCAGTGCCAGCGACCGGTTAAACTCCGAAAGCAGTAGCTCCAGGTTCGGCTGTGCGGCTTGTTCGTTCTTCTTAAATAGTGGCATATTGTTTCTGATCTTTGTACAAAAGTATAAAAAGCAGACGAATAAAGAGCAATTAATCTTTAAAACACCCGTACGCCGGCTGATCGCCCATCTCGAGTACCAGTTCTCCACCGGCGGCAATGGCGGCAAAAGGTATCCGGGGATGTTTTAATTCTTTGCCGTTCAGATACGCTTTTTGGATATAGATGTTTTCTTTCGAGTTGTTGCGGGCTTCGATCGTAAAGGTCTTTCCCTTATAATAATCCGGGTCTAAATGGATGGTGACTTTGTTGAACAGCGGGCTGGTCAGTTCCAGTTCCGGTTGAAGGGAAGCGCCGCCGTTCATTTCGAAGAAGCCCAGGGCACTCATCACATACCAGCCGCCCATCTGTCCTTCGTCTTCATCCCCTTCCCAGCCGTGATAGGGTGTGGAGCCGTAGAAACTGTCCAGGATGGCACGCGACCATTTCTGCGCCAGCCACGGTTTGCCGGAATAATTGAACAGGAACGGTGTACACAGATTCACTTCGTTCCCCTGGTTGATATAGAATTCGGCAGACTGCCCCGTCGTACGGTCGAATACATGTGCGGCAAACTTATGCTTTTCCGACTTGATAAAGCCCTCTTCCAGGCGGCTGTTGAACAGGTCTTTACCCAGAAAACCGACTAACCCCGGCACATCATGCGGCACATACCAGGAATATTGCCAGCTGTTCCCTTCGATGAACCCTTTGTTGGAAAAGACATCGAAGTCCGCATCCCAGTTACCCAGGCTGTCGCGGCGCATAACGAACTTCTTCTCCGGATGGAATACATTCTTGTAGTTCATGGAACGTGCCAACAGGGCTTTCCCTTCCTTCTTCTTGCCGAGGGCAAAGGCCAGTTGCGAGACGCACCAGTCGTCGTAGGCATAATCGAGTGTTTTGGAAACGACACCCTTTTCCATCGGCATATAACCCTGCTTGATGTAAACGTCGAGTAGAGGATTGCCGCAATTGCCGCCACAAGGATGGTTGATGCCGGGTTCCGTTACATTCTTTACTACCGCTTTGTAGATCTCTTCCCCGTCTTTGCGTATGCCTTTCTGGTAAGCGGCCACCAGGAGGGCGGTTTCGTGCGAACCTTCCATGATGCCGGAATACTCCAGTCCGGCCGGCCCTTTGCTTGTCCATCCGGTATGTTTGAACATTTCCAGTTGGGTGGTCACCCAATCGTCTACAATGCGGGGCGAGAGGATAGACCAGAGTCCGTTGAGGTTCCAGAAACTGTTCCAGAAAGCATCGCCGCCGTACATATTGCCGTGATCCAGTTGTTGCACGTTTTCGCAGGCATCGCAGTATTGTCCGTTCACGTCGTTCCAGGTTTGCTTGCCGGCATAGGCACGGTAGAGGTTGGTGTAGAACTTGGTTTTATCCACTTCGTTCTCTCCTTCAATCTCGATTTTGCCGAGCAGTTCGTTCCATTTATTGCGGGTTTGTGACGCTACGCGGTCGAAGTCGTATTGCAAAGGTGCCAGTTCTGTCTCCATATTCAAACGGGCTTGCTCGATACTGACCAGCGATAAGCCTGTGGAGACGGTTATACTTTCCCCTTCTTCTGTGTTGTAAAGGGCATAGACTCCGATGTCGTTCTTTCCGGCTATCGCTTGTATATTCTCTTTTTCTTCCCCTTCATTCCAGCCGTTCAGTTGGGAGAACGGTTTGCTGAAGCGGACGATGAAATGCAGTTTGTATTTGTTCCAACTGCTCCACGGGCCTGATTGACAGTCGGCATACCCTTCCAGTTCCGTATTACTTACTTTGGTGATGCATGCATCTTTTACGCTGAACCCGTAATCCCATTCGGTAGGGAAGAGGAGGTCAATCAGTATTCTCGATTCCTTTCTTTCGGGGAAGGTGTAACGATGGATGCCGCAACGGGTGGTGGCGGAAAGTTCCGCTTTCACTTCATGGTCGTACAGATAGACGGAATAATATCCCGGTGAGGCTTTTTCCGTCTCTTTCAGGATACGGGAATGGTAACCGGCATTCGCACCCTTGTAAGGGGAATCCACCGAAGGGTTCGACAGGGCGAGGTCGGCCGTTGTCGGCATGATCATCAGTCCGCCCATCGTCCAGGCATGCAGGTGACTGAAGCCGGAGACGCTGTTGATGGCATATTCGTATCCGCCCATCCAAACGTTTCCCTGGTTGTCCGGGCCGAGTTGCACCATACCGAACGGTTCCTGGGCATAAGGCCCCAGCATCCATCGGGAATTGGAGGTGCCGATAAACATATCCACATAATCGACAGGCTCTTTCGTCCCGGCAGAAACCAACGTAGTGAATAGTGTCAGGGATAAAAAGGTATAACGGGCTACTTGTTTTATATTCATGGTATTACTTGTTTAATATCGTTGGGCAAAGATATGGCTTTTCCCGTGTCCGGATTATAATTTTCTGCTGAATAGATTGTATTATCTTCTGAAATATCCCTGAATGGGTAAAGAATTACCCAATTTGGGTAAGGCTCTTCCCGCTTACCCATGAGTAAAAAGTTACCCGTTTCCGTAAGCGATGTATAATCAACCGATTGCTGTTTTGGCACGCCGTTTGCCTTACTATAGGCGTATAAAGGAACAAATAACGATAATTGGGTAATGTGTTACCCGGAAAGATTTAATTCGATATAATATGAAAAGAAATTTGTTAGCATCTTTATTAATAGGGTTCGCCCTGGCGGGACATGCGGAGACGGAAAACCTCCGGACGATCACCTATGATGAGGCCATCCGTATTGCCCTGGGCGAAAGCTATACGGTGAAATACTACAAGGAGGACATGGACGCCACCCGCTACTCTTACCTCTACACGAAAGCGCAGTTCAAGCCGATGCTCGACTTCAGCCTCTTTACTCCCTCGTGGACGGAAGAACTGACGGAGGTGTCGCAGGCCGACGGTCTGCCGGTGTATAACTCTACCGGTTCCCTGCAGGTGGGAGGAAACCTGAACTTCACGTATGTATTGCCCACCGGCGGTAACTTTGCCCTGTCTTCTAAAATGTATTGGGAGAATTACCGTACCACGCTTTCACAAAAGGATTACGAAGAACTGGAACGCGACCAGGTGTACAGCCGTTTCGCCCTGTCCTTCAACCAGCCGATCTTCACCGCCAATAAGCTGAAAGAGAATATGAAGGTGGCCGAACTCGACTTCCGGAAGAGCACCTGCTATTTCACCCGTGTACAGATGAATATTGTATATAATGTAACCGAAGGTTTCTACAACGTGTACAAACTGGCTTACGAGCATAAGATCAACCAAGACCGCCTGGCCAACTCCCGCGAAGCCTACCGCATCACCAAGCTGAAACAGGAAACAGGCAACCTTCCCGAAGGGGAAATGCTGATCGCCGAGATCACCGTGGCACAGGATGAAGCCCGCGTGATGGAAAGCGAAGGCAAACTGTCGACAGCCAAAGACCAGTTCAAACTGCTGATTGGTCTTGATCTGAAAGAGGAAATCGACCTGAAAGCGGATATGGAGTTTGAAGCTTTTATCGTCGACATGCAACAGGCCATCGATGAGGCGTTGCGCAACCGTATGGAGATACAGGAAGACAACCTGGACATCGAACTGCAAGCCATCGAAGTGAAACGCGCCAAACGCGAACGGGAGTTCAAAGGAAATATCTCCGCCTATTACGACTTTACGGGATTGAGTACGCGGGGAGAAGGATCGGTAGGCCAGTTGGTCGGTTCGTCGTTCGATAATATGCGCGACCGCCCTTCCAACCGTGGTATCGCCCTGACCGTCTCTTACCCGCTGATGGACTGGGGACGTGCCAAGAACCAGGTACGCCGCGAACAAGTCCGCCTGAAACAACGCGAACTGAACCTCGACAACACCAAAAGAACCATCGAACAGGAAATCCGCGAAATAGTACGCAGCGTGTATGAAGCCGAGAAGCGTTACCGCATCAACCGCCGTAACCAGGAAGTAGCCGTACAGAGTTACCGTATCAGCCAGATGCGTTTCGAGAACGGAGACATGACGAGCCAGGAACTTTCTATCGAGCAGGAGCGTCTTTCGCAGGTGCAACTGGCTTATATAGACAGTTATATCACCTACCGGTTGTCAGTAGCCGACCTGAACCGGAAGACGATGTATGACTTCGAACATAACCGCAGTTTCATGCCAGAAGATAAGGAACTAGCCGGAAAGTAGGCAACAACTAATTCTCGGATAGTGACTTATTAGTTCAAAATATACAAGGAAGTATACTTTTGAGCATGCATGAATTTAATTTTGAGCTAGCTCGAAATTGATTTTTAGCAAGCCCGAAATTAATTTTGAGCATGCTCAAAAGCAAAAGAATATAGGAGAAAAATACTAGTTACAGGGCGCTTTTGAGTTAGAAGTTCCCTATCGGAAAGATAAATATATATATAATGAATACGACAATGATTAAACAAATGATTCAAACACTGCCAGTATTGCTGGCTTTCCTGATGCTGTCGTTCGGCGTCCGGGCACAGGAGAATAGCGAAGCAGCCCTGTTGCTCGACCTGAAGAAGACGCGTGCCGATTATGAAGTGGCCAAACAGAAGTATCAGAACGACACGAAGTTGTACAATGAAAAAGCCATCTCTGCCAACGACTTCAACCGCTCGAAGAATGAGCTGCTGAGTAAGGAGGTAGACTATCAGAAGCTGATCCTTAAACTGATCTCGCAACAGAGTTACATCACCGTAGAACGTGCCGTGAAGTATCAGGATCAGCGGGGCGAGCGAAAGGTGAAGATCACGTTGAAGAGTGCCCTCGAAGGAAATGAGGAGTACCTGAACCAGTTTCAGGAACACTTCGACGTATTCACTCCCGAAATGCGTTCCGGTAAAATATATAATATATATGTATCGTTAGTAGATAACGAGTCGAAAACGATTATCGGTTCTCCCTACGAGTTCCGTGTCCCGTTTATCAAGTTGGGAAAGGTGGCGACTGCCGACTTTGAACTGCTGAAGGATGCCGAGAACCTGACGGTGGCGCTGAATTACAACAACCGGAAAGATGAAAAGAATATCTATCTGAAGAAGGATGCCAGTGTGAACGTGATCGATATCTCGTCTATGCAGTTCAGCCAGGAAACTGACCTGAGCAGCAAGGCGACCTACGACCTGACCCTCGAACGTTTCTCTACCTCGGATGATGTCTACCGCCTGGAGATCCTCGATCTGCCGCGCCAGATAAGCTATGACTTTACCGATGGCGAAAGTAAAGTGACTCAGATCAAATTTGCACAGGGGGTAAACATAAAGAAGTTATCTTTGCAAGTCTATCTGCCGGATCGCGACGATCAGCAGGTAGTGATCGACAAACCGATAAAATTCCAGGTACAGACAGTCTCCGCCGCCAACGGTGAAAAGGCCGGAAGCGAAAACCTGGAGATCATCCCCCGTGGAAAAGGAAAGATCGAAGTGCGTGCAAACAACCTCTATCATGAAACGACTGTCGGAAAAGAAGTGGCTATGGACGTGACCGTCCGCAACGGAGGAACCCGCCGCCTGGATAACATCAAGCTGACAACAGAGAAGCCTCTGGGATGGGATACCCGTATCGAACCGGATGTGATCAGCAGTCTCGAACCGGAAAAGGAACTGACCGTGAAGGTAACCATCATCCCGCCGTCGGACGGTGGAGTAGGTGCCCAGGAAGTAAAGATCAAGACCGAAGCTATGGCCGATAACCGCAAGGTGGATACCGAAGACAAGACTGTCCGTATCCAGGTAAATGCTTCCACTTCCATCATCGGAACCATCTTCCTGATCTTGTTGCTCATCGGCTTTGTCGGGGGAATCGTTTGGTTCGGCATGAAGCTTAGCAAACGGTAAGCAATATATAATTACAGAATAAGAACAAATAAAAATAAGAACACTATGCTACAAGCAATCGATTTGACAAAGAGATATGAAGACGGCAACCTGGCCCTTGATTCACTGAACCTGGAAATCAAACCGGGTGAAATATTCTTTTTACTGGGTGCCAACGGGGCGGGGAAGACCACTTCTATCAATATCTTCCTAAATTTTATCGAACCTACTTCCGGCCATGCCCTGATAGACGGCATCGACGTAATGGAAAACCCGTTGGAAACAAAGAACCACGTTGCTTTCGTTTCCGAGAATGTGATGTTGTACGGCAACTTCACCGCCCGTCAGAACCTCGACTTCTTCGCCCGTCTGGGAGGGAAGCCGAACCTGACAAAGACGGACTATTATAACGTCATGCGCCGTGTCGGCCTTCAGGAAGAAGCCTTCGAACGTAAACTGAAGACCTTCTCCAAAGGTATGCGACAGAAAGTAGGTCTGGCAATCGCCATCATCAAGGATGCCGACAATATCGTGATGGACGAACCGACCACCGGCCTCGACCCTAAGAGTGCAGCTGAATTGATGCAGATACTGATCAACCTGCGTAACGCCGGAAAGAGTATCCTGATGTGTACCCACGACCTCTTCCGTGCCAAAGCGGTAGCCGATCGCGTCGGTATCATGAAGGAAGGCCGTCTGGTGATGCTTCGCAGCCGTGAAGAATTCCTTCAGGACGACCTGGAACGTATCTATCTGGATTATATGCAGGAAGCTGTCATAGAATAAGAGTACAAACGATATAATACATAATATATTATGATTTGGTTAATAGCAAAGAAAGATTTCCTGCTGAACTTGTTGTCGGTCAGGTTTATTATAGGGTTTGTGCTGTGTCTGCTGGTGATACCGTTTACGGTGATCGTCAGTGTGGATAATTATCAGAACCAGGTGCGTGTCTATAAGATAGAGCAGGCACAGGCGGATAGAGAAATGAAAGAGAGCCGGGTATGGTCACACGTACGTCCTACTGTTGTGCAGGAGCCGGAGCCGCTGAGTATATTCAGTACAGGTATTATCAATAATGTCGGCAATAAGGTGAAGGTTGCTTTCTGGGAATATCCGTTGTTTCCCGAAGGACATACACTCACCCGCGATAACCCGTCTCTGAATGCCTTTTTCTCGATCGACTTCTCTAAAGTGATCGCTATTCTGATCTCGTTGCTGGCACTCGTCTTTTCGTATGATGCCATCACCCGGGAGCGGGAAGACGGGACGATGAAGTTGACTTTTACAGGACAGGTAAGCCGCGTATCCTTCCTAATGGGGAAATTATTAGGATTGATACTTACGTTGTTACCTATCTTGTTGTTTTGTTATCTGCTGGCTTGCCTCATTATAGTGGTTAATCCTGAAATTTCATTTTCCGTATCCGATTGGGGCGGGTTAATACTGCTCCTGCTGACATCGATTATTTATATGATGGTATTTCTTTTGTTGGGAATGTTCATTTCCAGCCGGGTGACACATTCGTCTTCTTCCATTATTATCAGCTTGCTATGCTGGATATGGTTCCTTTTCCTGATGCCTAATATTGCGACTTACCTGGCACAGGGCATTTCAAAAGCTCCTTTGTATGATAACGTACAGGCAATTATGAAAAACTATGACGATACTTATCATAAAGAATATATGGAAGAATGGCCGCGTGCATCCCAAAGGATTAATATGAAATATTTGAGTTATAATAACTGTACTGGCGATGGACCGGAATATCTGGAGCTTGCCGGTGGGCCTCGTGAAACCCCTTTGTTCCATCAGCAGATGCAGATTTGGGCAACACCTGTCATGTTGAATAATGCGGATAAGAAATGGGCCTTGCAACGGAATTATCTGGACGGACTGGTACGTCAGCAACGGTTACAACAGGCTATCGCCTGGTTGTCACCTTCCGAATTGTTCGACCAGACGACGGATGCTCTGTGCCGTACCGATGTGAGCAGTTTCCTTAAATATATGGAAAGTCTGCGTAAATATAGGGAGAATGTTATTACCTATTTTAAGGATCAAAAGCTGTTTGAGTCTACTGCTTATTTTACCGGTCAGCCCTTGGACGAATTTCCAACACAGGCGGAAGTAGATCTGGGAGATGAAGCAACATGGAAGAAATATGGTAGAAGTAATTCTGAATTTCCGTATCTGGATACGAGCGGTGTTCCCCGTTATATCCCTCAACCGGTAACACTTTCGGCTACTTTAGGTGATGCGCTGGGACGCTTATGTGCTTTGCTTGGGTTGGCGATCGTGTTGTTGATCGGAACAGTTGCGTCGTTTATGAAATATGATGTCAGATAATAAATAAATACAGTTATGTTTACAACTTTATATATACGTGAATTGCAGAACTATCTGTATAGTCTGCGCTTTCAGGTCTCTTTTGTGATTGTTGTGTTGGTGTTTACGTTGGGTAGTATCTCATTTGCTTCTTCTTTTAAGGATATGCATGATAACTATGCCAAGTATAGCGTAGCACAGCAGGAGACGTTGGGCAAACTCTCTGAAAATATCTCAAGAGTGGCGACAGCAAGGAATAGTTTTATCATCTCTCCGCGAGAAAACAGTGTAATAGCCGATTGCAAGGAAAGCTATTTGCCTAATCGTATCACTTACAGCGCTTATAATGTGTTTGATTATTCGGTACGTCACGATAGTAATAATCCTCTCCTGGTCCGTACGGATAGCTTGAGTTGGGCGTTTATTGTTTCCATGTTCCTGAGCTTTATTACTTTGCTTTTTGCATTTGATGCCATTTCGGGGGAGAAAGAGGAGAGGACGTTGGCTTTGGTCTTTTCAAATGCCGTACCTCGCCGGACTTTCCTGTGCAGCAAGCTGTTGAGTATCGTTACAGTGGTAGGACTCATGGAGTTGATTGGCATAATAATCAGTTTGCTTATTCTGGCTGTTTCCGGTCAGGTGCAGTTGAACGGAAACTTTCTGATCGAGACTGCTGGGTTTATGTTGATCAGCTTCTTATTCATCACTACTTTTGCCGTCTTTGGTTTGCTTTCGTCGGTGGTTACGCGCTATTCCAATATTAGCTTGCTTATTTCCCTTTGTTTCTGGTTGTTTGCTGCAGTTATCATTCCCAATACTTCTGTATTCTGGGCAAAGAAGTTATTCAGCATACCGACATCGGACGAAGTGGCTCAGAAACGTCAGGAGGCGTCTAATGATATTAACCGTAACGCACCGGCAGGAAGTTGGTCATCCAATGGTATGGATGCATTTTATCCCCGGCATGAGTTACGTGCGAAGAATCAGACTAACCTGATGAATAGTGATAAGATGTATAATGATGCTTATTACCTGCAACAATTCCGTCAGTTCGAGCAGACCCGTAATTTCACATTACTTTCACCGATTGCGCAGTTTGATTATATGAATGAGGCATTTCTGGGGGGCGGTTATCTGCGTTTCCAGAAGAACTGGAATGACCTGCATGCTTTTCAGGAACAGTTTTTACAATGGTTCAAAGATGTGGATGCGAAAGATGCCGATAGCCCGCATTGGTATAATCCAAAAGAAGATTTTTCCACCAGTAAGAAACCTGTCGCTATCGATCAGATTCCGCAATACCAGGAACAGATCGCCTCTTTCAGTCAGCGTATCGAGTTTATCAGTGGTTACCTGATTGCGATGATCGTTACGATTGCCGTGCTGTTCATGGCTTGTTTTTATTTCTTTACAAGGTATGATGTGAGATAAATTGATTTAGATTGTCAAATAATTAGACGTCGGTGTCTAATTATTTGACATAGCCTGGTTGATGTTGAAATAGTATATGGTTGATAAATAGATGTATAGGCTTTTGGCACGCCATTTGTATTATAGATGGCGCTGCCGGAATACGAATGAACAAAACTATAATAATGTGTGTTTTCAACAAGAAAAGGGAGCTACTCTTGGCGAATCGCTCCCTTTATAACCTATAAGGTTAACATAATTGATGAGGTTCTCTTTGGCGAGAGACCGAGCTCTTCTCCGTGCGTGAGCATAGGGAAGAGATTTCTTTTTTAAGCCTTAGCTTCCTTCATGGATAACTTTTCAAGGAAATATACGATGGCAAAGCCAAAGATCATTAATCCGACAGCTTCCCATACCAACTGATCGGGCAGGATATTTGCCTCTACCAGCGGTTTGATAACACCGTGACTGTCTGTATATGTTTCTATCGTTTCTTTCCACGGCCATACTTTATTCAGCGAACCCAGCATAAATCCGGCCAGTACGGCGATCGTCGTGTCATGAAATCTGCGCAAGGCAAATGATAGGATGCGTGAAAAAGAGGTGATACCCAGCACTGCTCCGCAAATGAAAACGAGCATCACCGGTATATTGAATGTCTTTACAGCTTCCATAATGTAGAAGTATTTACCCAGCAAAACAAGGATGAAACTACCCGAAATACCCGGCAGGATCATCGCACAGATAGCGATCGCCCCGCAAAGGAAGATAAAGAACAGGTTGGTGGGAGTCTCAGCCGGTGTGGCCACTGTGATGTAATAGGCGATGACCGCTCCGATGATAAAGCACAGGATCGATTTCCAGTTCCATTGCTTGATATCCTTCGATACAAACCAGGTAGAAGCCAGTACCAACCCGAAGAAGAAAGCCCATACCAGGATAGGGTGTGTCACCAGCAACCAGGTGATGAGCTTTGCCAGTGAGAAAATACTGATGCCGATACCGGCAACGATCGATAGCAGGAAGTTGGCATTGATCGCTTTCCAGAATGCAGCGATCTTACCGGTAAAAAGTAATTTCAGACTCGCTCCGTTAATACTTTTGATCGAATCGATCAGCTCTTCATAAATACCTACAATAAAGGCAATCGTACCACCAGATACACCGGGGACAACATCTGCCGCCCCCATTCCCATGCCTTTCAAAAGTAAGAGACCGTAGTCTTTTAGATTTCTGTTCATTTAATTGTTGTTGTCTTTATTATTGAGGAATTCTTTTGTCAGATCTTCCGGTGGAATGTGTTTACCCATCAGTTGCTGTTCCACATCGCTGAAGTCTACCCCCGAGCTTTCCAGGTATTCGACCAGTTCCTGCGGAGAGGTCTGCGAGAAATGTTCTCCGAAATGTCTCATATCTCCCTTTGCCAGATAAGCCATCGCCATATGAAGATGTATATAAGGCATGTCGGGGTTGACTTCTATCACCTTATGGTAGTATTTGAGCGCTTTCTCTATTTCTCCCTTCATATACAGGAACTGTCCGGCATGGAACAGGCTTTCGTAATCTTCCGGTTGATAATCACTTCCTTGATCCAACACGTCGAACAGCCGTTCGGTTGTCTCGATAGCAAGTTTATCTTCCCCGTTCTCAACGTAAGTCAATGCCAGTAAGGAGAGTATCCGGACATTACTCGGAAATAACTCTACAGCTTTTATGAGCGCTTTGGACGCTTCCCGGTCGCGGTCGGTTTCCGTGCAGCAGCGGATATAATTAATGTATGCTGCCGGCTCATTGGCTGTGACCTTCTTTCCGATGATGTCTTTCAGCATCGCGTATGCTCCTTCATAATCTTCCAGTTTGATGTAGCATTCTGCCATTAACGGCTTGATACGTTCCGACATATCCGATTCGCTTTCTATCTCTTTATATACTTCGAGTGCCTTTTCATAATTTTCGTTCATGTAGAGGCAGTAAGCTTTCAGTATTTTCAGTTCGGGATCCGAATCGTCGCAGGTGAGGGCAAAGTCGAAAGCTTCGATTGCTTTATCGAATTCCGACTTGATAGAATACAGGCGTCCGAGCGAGAACCAATAGTCGTGCGAGTATGGATCTTTATCGATCAGTTCGTTGCATATGGCAATGGCACCGTCGATGTCGCCCTCCATTTCCAGGTTGTAGCATAGCTCATCTTTCAGGGTGAGATTGTCCGGGAATAAGGCAATGCCGCGTTTGATATAATCGTGCGCTTCCTTACCCATATCCATATCACTTAAAAGGGGAGCGATGTACTCGAATGCTAATTCCAGATAGTCACAATCCCGTGCAGCGATGTCTTCCGTAAATTCGACTACTTTATCATATTCGTCGAGCATGCAAAAACATTCCAATCGTAATAAGTCCAGGTCCTGGTTGTCGGTTTCGGCAATAGAATCGATCAAAGCGAGCGCACTGTCATAATCTTCATTATAGACATAAAAGCGGCACTGCCTGATTTGTAAATCCGTATTACCCGGATGGAGCTTTAGCCCTAAGGCTAAAACTTCATCGAAGTATTTATAATCATCCGATTCTTCAAAACTGTCCAACAAGTCGCTGAGTTCATCTGCGTCGAAATAGGGTTCTTTCCCTTTTTCGTGTGCATCCAGGTAACGTTGTAACAGGCGTGAAATATCATCTTCTTTCATATATCAGGTAAATTCTCTTTTATCTTGTTTATTACGCTTTATCCTTCATCTTGCTCCAGGTATCCTTCAGGGATACGGTGCGGTTGAAGATAAGCTTTTCCGGCGTCGAATCTTTGTCTACGTTGAAATAACCGATACGCTGGAATTGCAGGTAATCATACGGTTTGGCATCTGCCAGATATTTCTCTACGTAACAATTAGTCAGTATATTTAATGAGTCCGGATTGATGATCTCTTTCATCGCATCCAGAACGGAACAGTCTTTTGCTTCGCGGATAGCGGCCAATTCGTCGCGTGGATTCTCTACTTTCCAGAGACGATCGTATAAGCGGACTTCTGCGGGCAGACTGTGGGCACAGCTCAACCAGTGCAGGGTTCCTTTTACCTTCCGGTTGCTATCGGGCATACCGCTCTTGGTATTTGGATCGTATTCGCAATATACTTCCACCACTTCGCCGGCGTCGTTCTTTTTGCAGCCTGTACATTTCACGATATAGGCATTCTTCAGGCGGACTTCCTGTCCCGGAGTCATGCGGAAGAACTTCTTCGGTGCATCTTCCATGAAGTCTTCTCTTTCCATCCACAGCTCGCGGCTGAATTCGATCAGGTGGGTTCCTGCCGTTTCATCTTCCGGGTTGTTGATCGCTTCCATCTCTTCCACTTTTCCTTCCGGATAGTTGGTGATGATTAGTCTGACCGGATCGAGGACGGCCGATACACGTGTGGCACGGGCATTCAGGTCTTCACGTACGGCACTTTCCAACAAAGCGAATTCGTTGAGGGCATCATAGGTCGTATAACCGATCTTGTCTACAAATTTGCGGATAGACTCGGGGGAATAACCACGGCGGCGGAAAGCACAGATTGTCGGCATACGGGGATCGTCCCAACCGTCTACCAGCTTCTCTTTTACCAGCGTGAGCAGGTTGCGTTTGCTCATCAGCGTATAGCTCAGGTTCAATTTATTGAACTCAGTCTGGCGGGGGCGGTTATCGTCCAGGTCTTTGCCTTCTTTCAGCCAGTCGATGAAGAGGTCGTACAACGGGCGGTGCACCACAAATTCCAAGGTACAAAGCGAGTGTGTAACGCCTTCGAAGTAGTCGCTCTGACCATGTGCGAAGTCGTACATCGGATACACTTTCCATTTATCGCCTGTGCGGTGATGGTGTGCTGAGGTAACCACGCGGTAGATGATCGGGTCGCGGAAGTGCATGTTGGAATTCGCCATATCGATTTTAGCACGCAATACCATCGCACCTTCTTCCACTTCGCCGTCGCTCATCTTCTTGAATAACGCGAGGTTCTCTTCGATAGGACGGTCGCGGTACGGACTGTTGATACCCGGTTGGGTAGGGGTTCCTTTCTGCTGGGCGATAACTTCCGAACTTTGTTCGTCGATATAGGCTTTTCCTTCCTTGATCAGACGGATGGCAAAGTCCCATAACTGCTGGAAATAGTCGGATGCATAATAGATGTTGTTCCAATGAAATCCGAGCCATTCTATATCTTCTTTTATTGCATCGACATACTCTACATCTTCTTTTACCGGATTGGTGTCGTCGAAACGAAGGTTACAAACTCCGTTGTAACGTTCTGCCATGCCGAAGTCCAGGCAAATGGCTTTGGCGTGTCCGATATGCAGGTAACCGTTGGGTTCGGGTGGGAAACGGGTTTGTACGCGTCCGCCGTTTTTACCTTCTGCCAGATCTTTCTCAACATTTGCTTCAATAAAATTCAGGCTCTTTTTGCCTTCTTCTTCGTTCGTTCTGATATCGCTCATATCTGTTCTGAATATGTTATTTCTTTTTAACGGAGCAAAGGTAGCGATTTCTTTATTTGCTACATAGCGATACAAGTTTTTTCCTGTATTTGAGGCTTAATTTTATCGAACAGAGCATAATACTTCCATAGCCATTATCTCATTTATAAGGCTGCGTGCGATGGTTATGCCGGCAAACCGGATTAATTTTTTAAAACAAGCTGATCAACAGGGCGATGTTCAATACGGTGACCATTGTTCCCAACAACAGCAACAGGATGGTGGTCGAACGGGAATTGACGTATTGCCCCATCACTTTCCTGCTTGAAGTAAGATATACCTGCGTAAAGACCGTGATCGGCAACTGTACGCTTAACAACATTTGAGAGAGGATCAATCCTTTGAAAGGATCGCCGATCAGAAAGATGATAAGCAGTGCCGGGACGAATGACAGGATAACCCCTAACTTGGAGTGTAAGTCCTTATGGTTATATGCCTCCCCGTAGAATCCGGCAAAGATGGAAGCACCGGCAATCCCCGATGTGATGGTTGATGAAATACCTGCCAGCAATAACGCGGCCGCAAATATGACCCCCGCATTATTCCCTACCAGAGGTACCAGTAACTGTTGTGCCTGATCCAGTTCTTCGACTGCGATTTTCTCTTTAAAGAAGGTGGCGGCAGCCAGGATGATCATGGCCGAGTTGATTGCCCAACCGATAACCATCGATAGGAGCGTATCATAAAATTCGTATTTCAATTGCTTCTTGATCACCGTCTCGTCTTCCAGATTCCATTCGCGGCTCTGGATCACTTCCGAGTGCAGGAACAGGTTGTGCGGCATCACTACGGCGCCGAGCACGCTCATAATGATCAGCATCGAGTTTGGCGGGAACGACGGTTTTACCCATCCCTGTATCGCTTGCCCCCAATGGACGTCTACCAGCGCCAGTTCATAAAGGAACGAGAGCCCGATGATGGAGACGAACATAATGATCCAACGTTCTATCTTGCTATAGGTGTTGCTGAGCAGCATGATCAGACAGGCAATCGTAATGATGACTGCCCCTATCTTGATCGGCATACCGAACAGCATACGAAGGGCAATGGCTCCACCCAGGATTTCCGCCAGAGAGGTGGATATACTGGCCAGCATGGCCGAACCGAGGATCGGGCGGCTGAGCATACGCGGCATGTATTTGTTGGTCGCTTCCGACAAGCAGAGCCCGGTAACGATACCGAGGTGGGCTACGTTGTGTTGGATAATGATCAGCATGATGGAAGAAAAAGTAACCACCCACAGCAGGGCATATCCGAATTCCGACCCGGCAGCCAGGTTGGTCGCCCAGTTTCCGGGATCGATGAAGCCGACGGTAACCAATAGTCCGGGGCCAATGTATTTAAGTAAGTCTAATCCCCCTGAGCGGGGTTTGTGATTGATTTTGAGTTTGTCTAGAAGTTTCATATTCTGTCTTATCTTTTTGTTTACTTTTCAATCGATACTCTATTCCGGTCGCAATCGAGTGTCGCTCTCGGTCGGAATAAGGTGCTCATTCCGGTCGGGATCGACTGTTCATCCGAAACCGCATCCGTTTCCTCTTACGGGAATGTCAGGATAAACGACGTTTTGTTGATAGCCGGATTGCTCTTCAGGGCAATACTACCCCCCGAAAGCCTCATGATCTGCCGTGAGATGGAAAGTCCGATACCACTTCCGCCTTCCTTGGTGGTGAAGAACGGGACAAAGATATGTTCCGCCTCTTCCGGTGGGATAACGGGGCCGTTGTTGCTGACCTCTATGACTACCGATTCATCCGGGTTGCAATAAGCTTTCAGTTCGATACGTCCGTCCGGTTGTTCGCTGCCTATGGCCTGCATTCCGTTCTTCAGCAGGTTCAGTACGACCTGGGTGATCAGGTTCTCGTCGGCATAAACGATCAGGTCGGCCGGTTCTATACTTATATTAATCGTTATATTGGGGTAATTGTTGTGATGGCGGGCCAGATTTATCATCCTTTCCGCGAATTTCTGTACATAGAACAGCGAAGGTTCGGGCGTCGGGATGTGCGTGAATTTGCGGTAAGACTCGACAAACGATATCAACGTCTTCCCCGTAGTACTGATCACTTCCAGTCCGTTACGTATTTCGCTGTCGGCATCTTCATGCAGGGAAAGCAGCGTGTCGCTCAGGGAAGTGATAGGGGTGACGGAGTTCATGATTTCGTGTGTCAGTACGCGGGTAAGGCGTATCCACGAGTCGATTTCCTTGTCATCCAGCTCGCTGTTGATATCGTTGATAGCCAGGATACGCACGTGTTTGTCCTGCAGGGTCATTTCGGATACGCGGATCGACAGGTTCACGGTACCGCGTTCGTTGACAAACGAGATCTGGTGCTTGTCTCCCGGACGGATATCGGTGATTGTCTGTTGCAGTTTCTCGTCTATGCGGGCCAACTGCTTGACGTGGGTGAATACGGAAAGACCAAGTAAACGCAAAGCTTCGTTGTTGGTTTGAAAGATATTTCCTATATCATCCAAGACTATAATACCGGTATTCACGGAGTTCATTATCAACTCGTAGTACTTTTCTTTTTGTACGGCATCCGCTTTCGCCTGGAAAAGAATCTGGGTGATACGGTTCAATGACTCGCTCACCAGCTTGTCGTTCGACGAGCGCCCGCGGGTGGCATATTGGAAGGCATAGTCGCTGTTGTCTATCGCATCGAACATGAATGCTACCTTCTGGGCATTCCGCTTGAATAAATTACGCATCATCTGTACGGAATAGAGCCAGGCGATAGAAAGGAGGATGAACCATTCCCATTTATGGTTCATGGCCAAATAAGTCCCGGCTACTGTCAGTATTCCAAACAAGCCCAGACGGAAGGTGAGACTATGATAAATGCCTTTTAACATTATATCTCGTAACGTTTTATTTTATTGTACAGTGTCTGACGTGAAATACCCAGCTGGCTTGCAACAAGCGACAGATTACCGTTGTATTTATCCATGGCATTCTTGATCATGTTGTATTCCATTTCTTCCAGTGTAGTAACCTCTTTCATCGGAGCATCTTTCTTACGGGGAAAATCGAAGTCGGTACTTTCCAGCGTATCCCCATCTGTGATGATCACAGCCTTTTCGATGGTATGTTCCAACTCGCGGATATTGCCGAACCAGGGTTGTTGTTTCAGTTTCTCTTTGGCGTCGGCACTCAGCCGCATGGTCGACTTGCCGTAGATGTTGGTGTATTTGGCCAGGAATATCTCCGTTAGCGGGACAATATCTTCCGGTCGTTCGCGCAGAGACGGTATCTCCACATGGATGGTGTTGATACGGTACAAAAGGTCTTCGCGGAACTGGTCTTTCTGTACCATTTCCTGCAAATCGCGGTTGGTAGCACAGATCAGGCGGATATTGATAGGGATAGGCGTGTTGCTGCCTACGCGGACGATGCTGCGGCGTTGCAGGGCCGTCAATAATTTGGCTTGCAGATGATAGGAGAGGTTACCGATCTCATCCAGGAACAGCGAACCGTTATTTGCCGCTTCGAATTTACCGGGACGGTCGGCACGTGCATCCGTAAAGGCTCCTTTCATGTGGCCGAACAGCTCGCTTTCGAACAAGGTCTCGGTGATGGCTCCCATGTCGACCGGAACCATAGCCTCTTTTTTGCGATTCGAGAGTATATGGATCTCCCTAGCCAACATCTCTTTACCCGTACCGTTCTCACCGGTGATGAGGATATTGGCATCCGTCTTGGCTACCTTCTCGATCAGGTTGCGGAGTTGTTGCATGGCATTGCTTTCTCCCCAGAACATACCGCTTTCTTTGGATATGACCTGCTTGTCGTTTTCGTGCGGGATACCTTTGCGGTTCGCCATCCGGATATCGTAAGCGGTCTTCAGTGTTTCCAGCAACTTGGCGTTATTCCAGGGTTTCACCACGAAATCGGTTGCTCCTTCCTTGATGCCCCTTACTGCCAGGTCGATATCGGCGTAAGCGGTGAACAGAACTACCTGGACGGACGGCTCTTCCTTTTTTATTTCGGAAAGCCAGAACAATCCTTCATTTCCGGTGTTGATCCCGGCACTGAAGTTCATATCCAGCAAAACCACATCTACATCTTCATTATGTAATGTCGTCTTTATCTTGTTGGGTGTGGAGATCGTTATCACTTTTTCAAAACAGGTTCCCAACAGCATCTGTACTGCGGTCAGAATCCCTTTGTTGTCGTCTACAACCAGTATGGTGCCTTGTTTAGCCATTGTAATAATAATGTATTTATGTGTGCAAAGATACAGGTTCGGTTTTACACTTCCTAACCTGTGTCTAATATTTAGACAGATAAAATAGGGAGGAAACGGTTTATCACCGTTTGTCTAATAATTATACACCACTGTCTAATTTTTTTACACTTCGGAAAATCCGGCGAATTGTCAATCTGTTGATAAGTAATGTTTTATGTAGTTTGGCACGCTCTTTGCCTTTTCTATGGCAGAAAATAACACAAAAATGAAACAGATAATATTGACATCAGTTCTTTCGTTCAGCCTGGCAACAGTTGCTATGGCCCAGGAAAAGCTCTGGACAATGGATGAATGTATGCATTACGCCGTTGAGAATAGCCCTAAAGTGAAGAAACAAGCTTATACGAGCGACTCTTATAAAGCGGATCTTAATTCGGCGGTGGCATCCTTTTTCCCCTCTATGAGTGCAAGTGTGGGAGCGCAGTATAGTTACGGGCGTTCTATCAACCCGAAGGATAATACTTATAAGAATACGTCGACTTTTAATAACTCTTATGGTCTGAATGTTTCTATTCCTATTTTTAACGGGGGACAGTTAATCAATCAGTGGCGTATGGCAAAGGCTAATCGTCAATTGGGAATGAACGATATCCAGAAAGAAAAGGACGATTTGGCCATCAATACGATGGAGGCATTTATGAATGTTGTCTACTATCGGGGGACAGTAAAGCTGGCCGCCGAACAGTTGGAAGAAAACAGTCGTATCCTGTATAGAACCAAACGGCAGGAAGAATTGGGATTGAAGGGTAAAGCAGACGTAGCCCAGATCGAAGCCCAGGTAGCCGCCAATGACTATAACCTGACTCATCAGCAGAATTTATATGATGCCGCTGTGCTTACTTTGAAGCAGAATATGAATTTTCCTTCCGATATGGAGCTGGATGTCGATACTTTGTTGCTCGACCAGTCGTATGCCTCCATGATGGAATCTATCGATGAGATTTATGACTATGCTTCTGAAAATAACCCGACAGCCATGCAAGCTAAACTGCAATTGAAAGCATCCAAGATGCAGTATTTGGTATATAAAGGTCGTCTGCTGCCGAGTATTTCTTTTACAGCCGGTGTTTCGACTAACTATTTTGAGGATTTAAAAGCCGATAAAACAGCCAGTGATTATGAACCTGTTACTCCTTTCGGTAGCCAATTTAAGAATAACCGTGGCGAATACATAGCTTTCAACCTGAGCTTCCCGCTCTTCGACGGACTGAGTCGTCTGACCAACCTGCGCAAAGCACGCAATAATATGCGTATCGCCCAGGAACAGGAGACGGAAGTGCTTCGCCAGTTGCAGACAGCTATCGAACAGGCTGTTCTCGATCGTGAGGGCTATGCAAAGGAAACGATCCAGATGCAAAAGAAAGCAGAAGCCGATGAAATTGCTTACCAGGTTACTTTCCGTAAGTTTGAAGAAGGCCTGATGAGCCCGATCGACCTGCAAACCAGTGCCAATACATTATTATTGTCGAAAGCCGACCTGCTGCAACGGAAACTGATGTATCTGATGAAGTGTAAGCTCGTCGATTACTATAAAGGCAAACCTTTAATCGAAGGTGTAAACTAAGAACAAAGCACATAATTATACTGATAATAAAGAAATAAAAACATACAATCATGGATATTCAATTAGAAAAGAAAAGAGGCATTCAGAAGAAACATTTACCTTATGTAGCAGGTGGCGTTTTATTCCTTGTATTGGTAGGCTGGATCATCTTCGGCGATCATGCATCGACTCTGAAAGTAGATGCGCGCGGCATCAGCATCGGCAATGCGGTACGTGAACAGTTCAATGATTTCGTTCGTGTGGACGGACAGGTACAGCCAATCACCGTCGTGCAGTTAAGCCCGGAAGAAGGCGGTATCGTACAGGAGAAAGTAGTGGAAGAAGGAGCCCAGGTGAAGAAAGGCGATGTAATTGTACGTCTCTCCAACTCCAGCCTCGACCTTCAGATCCTGGATGCGGAAGCACAGTTGGCAGAAAAACAGAACTTCCTGCGTAATACCCAGGTAGCAATGGAACAGGATAAGTTAAGCAACCAACTGGAAAAAGCCCAGCTGGACGTGGATATGAACCGTGCCCGCCGTGCTTATCACCAACAGCAGAAATTGTATGAAGAAAGCCTGATTGCCAAGGAAGATTACCTGAAAGCGAAAGAAGACTATGAACTGGCGACAAAGAAATATGACCTCGTTGTGCAGCGTTTATATCAGGACTCGATTTCCCGTACCATCCAGATGGAAGAGATGGAAACCAGTTTGGCTAACATGCGCCGTAACATCCAGTTGGTTCATGAACGGAAGGAACACCTGAATGTCCGCTCACAGATTAACGGAGAACTGGGTCTACTCGATGTCGTGCTGGGACAGAACGTGACTGCCGGTATGAAGATCGGACAGATCAACGACCTTTCCGATTATAAGGTGGAAGCCATGATCGACGAACATTATATCGACCGTGTCAAACCGGGATTGAGTGCAGCCTTCGACCGTCAGGGAACCAGTTTCGCACTGGCCGTACGCAAGGTGTATCCGGAAGTACGCGACGGTAAGTTCCGCACGGACTTTGTGTTTACCGGCGAACGTCCTGACAATATCCGCAGCGGACAAACTTATTATATCAACCTCGAACTGGGTCAGCCGACCGAAAGCATCATTATCCCGCGCGGAACCTTCTTCCAGAGCACAGGTGGTAGCTGGATCTTCGTACTCGATAAGGACGGTAAGAAAGCTTATCGCCGCAAGATCAAGATCGGTCGCCAGAACCCGCAGTATTATGAAGTGATCGAAGGTCTGGAAGCAGGCGAGAAGGTAATCGTATCGAGCTACGAAAGTTATAAAGATAACGAGGTGTTGGTATTGGAATAGCAACGGTAGGGGCGGGGTTTGCCCGCCCTTTGTGACAATATATGATAAACCGGGGAGGGCGGGCAGACCCCGCCCCTACAAGGCCGGTCATCTTGGTTTTCTGTCAGCAATAACAAAACAAATCTGTTACAATGAAGAATTTATACATATCTTTCCGCACCCTGTTCAAGAAAGGCAGACATAATGATATTAAGATACTGTCGTTGGGCGTAGGCCTGGCAATGGGGTTGGTACTTATTGCCAAAGTATGTTTCGAGTTGTCGTACGATAATTTCTATCCCGAGTCTGACCGCGTTTTTGCTATCCAGGAGAACTTTAGCATCGGAGATAAGAGTCATGACGGTTTCCCCTGCGTCAGTGGCGGCGTAGCTCCCGGTATGAAAGCCGAGATCCCCGGTGTGGAGGCCGCTACCCGTTGTGATAGAATGGGCGAACTGGTCATGAAAACATCCGGCGATAAGAAATATAAGGCCACCTTCATTATGGCTGACTCCTGTTTCTACGACGTTCTGCCCCGCGAAATGCTGGCCGGCGATGCCCGGGAGACACTTTCGCGCCCCCTTTATGCCCTTGTTTCGGAAGAAATGGCCGGTAAAATCAATCCCGACGGAGCAGACGTGATCGGCAAAACCTTCGAGGTGGAGACATTCCCCGGTGTCCAGATCACGGTCGGCGGTGTGTTTAAGGATGTTCCGAAGAATACCCATCTTTATTACGATATACTGGTCTCCCTTTCCTCCTTCAAGGCGATTGCCGGATGGACGAAGGAAGACCAATGGCTGGGCGGCGACAGCTACAACGCCTACGTCCTCCTGCAACCCGGCCTGTCGGCAGACGATATGCTGCAACCTATGGCCGAAATGCTCGACCGTCACGTCGATTCGAAGAAACTGAAGGAGCAGGGCATGAGTTATAGCATCTTCCTGCGTCCGCTCGGCGAGCTTTATGCCAGCTCTCCGGCCACCAAACGTATGGCCGTGATGCTGACTGCCATCGCTTTCGCCATCCTTTTTGCCGCCCTGATGAACTATGTGCTGCTGGTCATCTCCTCGATGGTGACCCGCTCGAAGGATGTGGCGATCCATAAATGCTACGGCGCGACAGGCTGGAACATCACCGACATGATCTTCTCGGAGACATTTCTCAACCTGTTGATATCCGTTGTCTTCTCCACACTCCTCGTATTCGGTTTCCGCCGTATCGTGGAAGAACTGCTGGGCACCTCGCTGTCGTCGCTTTTCACGCCCGATACGCTGATGATCCTGCTGGGCGTCTGTGTGCTGGTGTTTCTGGTGGCCGGCCTGCTACCTTCCCAACTGTTCGCCAAGATTCCCGTTGCGTTGGTATTCCGTTCGTACACCAACTCCCGGCGGTCGTGGAAGAAAGCCTTGCTGTTTATCCAGTTCGTGGCGGTAGGTTTCCTCGTATGCCTGCTCATCGTCATTGGCGGGCAATATAGTTTCATGGTGAATGATAATCCCGGATACTCTTATGACCGGTTGGCTTATTGTAACCTGGAAGGCGTTTCCCAATCTTCCCGCAAAGCGCTGATGGATGAAATCCGCAAGCAGGGGGAAGTGGAGGATGTTACGACCTGCTACGAATTGCCGGCCTTTTCCGGTTCGGGCGATATCGTCTACCGTCCCGGTACGGAGGACGCCGTAGCCCATTTCCAGGATCTTTACGGCACCAATGCCAACTTCGTCTCTCTGCTGGAGATGAAGGTGATAGAGGGACAAGCCTTCGACGAATCCTATTCCGACTCCATGCAACTCGTCATGCTGAGCCGCCAGATGGCTACCGAACTGGCCAACGTATTCGAATGGAAAGACGGTGTGGTAGGCAAGAAGCTCGATATCGGCGGGCATGGCACGAACGATCCCTTCACCGTTGTCGGCGTCTACGACGACGTACGCATCGGACAGATCGGCCAGGAAGGCATGGTCAACTCCGCTATCTTTTTCAGTAAACGGGCCGAGCAGACCCTTGTTGTCAAATTCCGTGAAAGGAATGCGGAGAATCTGGCCCATATAAATAATGTAATAAAAGAATTCCTGCCCGACCGCGACATCAACCTCGTCGATTACCGTTTCAGCCTCGCGAAGCTCTACGATACCTCGCGTATTTTCCGTGACTCGGTGATGGCCGGAGGCATTATAACCCTGATCATCGCCCTGATCGGTCTGATCGGTTACATCAACGACGAGACGAACCGCCGCGGGAAAGAAATTGCCGTACGCAAAATCAACGGGGCAACCGAACGTGATATCCTCCGTCTGATCTCCTCCGACATTGTATGGATGGCACTGCCAGCTATTCTGATCGGTGCGGGTGCTTCGTGGTTTGCCGGCGAAAAGTGGTTGCAGCAGTTTTCGGAGAAGATCCCGATGAATGCCGGCCTGTTCCTGACCGGCTCCGTGGTCGTGCTGGCGGTTATCCTCCTGACGGTGGTCTACCGTACCTGGATGGTGGCGAATGCCAATCCGGTGTTGAGCCTGAAGTCGGAATAGAGAAAGCATATATATCCGGAATAAAATAAAAAGACAATAGTAGATATGAAGAATTTTAACATGGCACTCCGTTCCCTATTCAAGAAGGGCAGGAGTAACGGGATCAAGATCCTTGCGCTGGCTGTCGGGCTGGCGATGGGGTTGGTATTGGTAGCGAAAGTATGCTTCGAACGTTCGTACGATAACTTCTATCCGGATAACGAACGGATTTACCTGGTTAAATCAGACCTGAACAGAGACGGCAAAAAAGACTCCTGGGGACAGGTGAGCGGCGCCATCGCCCCCGGTATGAAAGCCGAGGTGCCCGGAGTAGAGTTTGCCACCCGTTACACCCGTATCGGCGAGAACAACGAACTGATCATGACTCCTGAAGAGCAATACCTCACCGCCACGATCCTGTTGGCCGACACCAGCTTTTTCGACATCTTCCCCCGTCCTATACTGGTGGGCAATCCGAAAGAAGCCCTGGCACGTCCCGGCTACGTGATGATCTCCCGTTCGTTGGCCGAGAAGATGGGCGGCGTGGGGGATGCGGTAGGCAAGACCTTCGTGCGCGACACCAACCACGGCTCTCCCTTCACCATCGGCGGCGTGTTTGAGGATATCCCCGAAAATAGCCACTTGCGTTATGATGCCGTGGCTTCGCTGGCCGCCATGCCCGAATGGAGCACGACCAACTGGCTGGGAAACGACCGCTATATCGCTTACGTGAAGCTGCTCCCCGGCACCGATCCCAACGGACTGGCCCCCGCCATCCGACAGATGCAGGAGCGTAATCAGGATATGGAAGGCCTGAAGAAAGCCGGGGTAGACTTGTCGTACTCCATCTCTCCGTTGCAGGACATCCACAATAATAATAAGGAGGTGAAGGACATGAACTACATGCTCATCTTCATGGCGATCATCCTGATCTCCATCGCCGTCCTCAATTATATACTGGTCGTGATCTCCACGCTGATCGGCCGCGCCAAGGAGGTGGCCGTACATAAATGCTACGGTGCGTCGGGAAAGAATATCTTCGGGATGATCCTTTCCGAGTCGTTCCTGCACCTGCTGCTGTCGTTGTTGCTGGCGGCCTTCCTGATTATCGTTTTCAAAGGGAAGATAGAAGATTTGTTGTCCGCCTCGCTGTCGGCGCTCTTCACGTTGCCTACGATGTCGATCCTGCTGGCCATCTGCGTGGTGGTATTTGCGGTGACGGGCTTCGTGCCGACCTGGCTTTTCATGCGCATTCCGGTGGCATCGGCTTTCCGCAGTGTGAAAGAGTCGAAACGCTACTGGAAGCTCTGCCTGCTGTTCGTGCAATTCGTTGCCACGGCCTATCTGGTGGCGCTGCTGATCACCATCAGCCGGCAGTATGATACGATGATTTCGAGTCATCCCGGTTACGCTTACGAGAATCTGGTTTATTGCAATACACGCGGTGTCGATCCCCAGGTGCGCGACCGTGCGATGGCCGAATTGCGCCGCCTGCCGCAGGTGCAGATGGTATCGTGCAGTACCGAACTGCCTTTCAGTTATCCGTCCGGCAATAACATAAATATTCCGGGAGACGATCGCGATCTCTTCAATATAGCCGACATGTATTTCGTGGGCGACAATTATTTCGACCTGATGGAGATACCCGTCGTTGAAGGCCATGCCTTCCGTCCCGACGAGGCCAACGGCGATAAAATCATGGTTAGCCGTAAATTCGTCGACCTGATGGAAAAGACAGCAGGCTGGACGGGCAGTATCATCGGCAAAGGCGTAATGGTGTCCGAACATAGCAACGGGACGAAAGTGTTTACCGTCTGCGGCGTGTTCGACGATTTCCGTATCGGCTCGTTGAAGGGCCCGGATACGCGTGCGTCGATTTTCTTCTACGCCACACCTGATTGTTATAATCCTCCCGTGAATATCCTGATCAAGATGAACACGATGTCGTCGGACAACCTGGCTGAAGTGAACCGGGTGCTTACCGAAACGATAACCGGCAAGGTGGTAGAGGCCTCCGTATATAAAATGGATGTTGTCCGCCAGTATCAGGACGACCGCGATTTCCGCGACGCGATCATGATCAGCGGTATCGTTACCCTGATCATTGCCCTGATCGGCCTATTGGGATACACGGCCGACGAGACGAACCGCCGCGGCCGCGAAATAGCCATCCGCAAGGTGAACGGGGCTACAGCCGTGAATATCCTCCGTATGCTTTCGCGTGATATTTCCTACATCGCCCTTCCGGCTCTTGCGATCGGGGTGGCTATCGCTTACATCAACGCTTCGGGCTGGCTGGAGAAATTCGCCGAACGCATCCATCTGAATCTCTTTATGTTTATCGGGGCGACCTTGTTCGTCTACGTCATTATCATCGCTTGCGTGTTGGTACGCGCCTGGAATGTGGCGAATGAAAATCCGGTGGAGAGTATAAAGGCGGATTAGGGAAAACGTTGGAAATGCAATATGTAAAACTTCCGGTAACTTGAATCGCTTTCAGGATGCCGGAAGTTTTACTTTTTCCGTTTCCAATCGCTTTTACACCGTCAGAAGTTTTACAGATTCCGTTTCCGATCGCTTTTACACCCCAGGAAGTTTTACGGATTCCATTTTCAATCGCTTTTATCTCCCAGGAAGTTTTACTTTCGGCATAATAAATCTCTTCCAACTGCTAAAAAAAGATGAAAAAAGTATCTCCGATTGATTCTTAATCCTTACATTGCATCCGTATTATACAAGCAATTATTTTAAAAATAAAATTATGGGGACATTAACTAAGATTCAGGAGTATTTCCTTGGCAATCTGAATAATTCGGAATATGCCAACCATCTGAATCGTTTCAGGGCTCTTTTCCGGAAAGAGGAGAGTGGGGAAGATGACCGCCCGGTAATTGAAAGCGCAGACTCGTTGGTAAGCTCCAGTGCGCTGGGGTTCAGCAATGAGATGGTGACGGCTTTCGATACCGACCTCGGCCTGTTGGATGACCTGGTAAATCAATCGCGTACCAGCGATGAAACTGCTCTGTTGGCCGAAGAAGACAAACGTCGCGACGACCTGATCGTATATTTTACTACCACTATCTCTCAAACCCGTAAAAGCCCGGTCGCTGCCCAGAAAAATGCGGCCATAAGCCTTTACAATCAGGTGAAACCCTATGTGGGTATCTACAAACTGGCCGACCAACAGGAAACACAGCAGATAAACGGCCTGCTGCTCGATATGGAAAAAGAACCGAATAAGACGAACGTTGCCACCCTCGGCCTCACCACCGTGCTGGACGAACTGAAGGCTTCGAACCAACGTTTCATCGAACTGACCGCCAAGCGTACCGAAGGCCGTGCCGTTGCAACAGTGGAGAATAGCAAGGCTGTCCGTCTGCGTCTCGATCCTCTTTATGACGATATGGCTTTATTGGCAACTGCTACAAATGTGATCAATCCTACGGCCGAAACCGCCGCCTTCATCACTTCCGTCAACGCCCTGATCGACGAAACCAAAGCCCGCTACAACCAGCGTGTCGGTATCGCCAAGGCAAACAAAAAGAAGAAACCGGAAGATGACCGCCCGGTGATCGAATCGAATTAACAAAAAAAGATCCCTGTCCTTTTCGGGCAGGGATCTTTTTTTATTATCTAATCATCTTTCCTCTATTTTACAGTACGTATAGGCAATTCCAGTACTCCGTCGATGGCGGCTCCGGCTTTTGTCTGGTTTTTCTTCGGTCCGGGGATCAACGGGCTATAGGCCAATACATGGCGGATGCGGTCGTGCTGGTCTTGTGTGAACTGGTCGGAATAGCTGAAGGCGTAGTCCATGATGTTACGCGACGTGAACTTCTGGCCGGTCGTGCAGTTCTCCCTTAAAGCGAGGGTAGGCAAGTCACGTACTCCCAAAGACAGTTGAATATCTATCCACTGGTCGTAATACACTTTATTGTATGTCGGCGTATCCTTGCAATAATCGGAATCGGTACATCCGTCATAGGTGCCGTTTTCATCTTCCGAAAAGACGTGGTGCACTCCTAAATAATGACCTAGCTCGTGAGCCACGGTCACGGTTACATCGGTCGTATTGTAGGTGGTAGAAGTCGATTGCTGGTCGATATAAAGGCTGTTGATGGAACAGCAATAGGGGAAATTGAGGTTCTTTAGTTCCAGGTAAGAATACTTGGTTTCATTGAGCCCTTCCAGAGAATTGTTGCCTGTGGTAGTGAATGGCAAATGAGAAATACCCAAAGTGATGGAATTTGTTTCCGGGTCGGATGTAAAGTTATAAATCATCACATTGATATACTGGTTAGGATCCCAAAGGTATTTTACGTTTTTTCCGGTATTGTCGGACATAAATGCGTTACAGTCGATAGGGTAGCTGTCCGGCCATTCGATATATTCCACTCCCGGAGAAGTTAATGTTTCCCCGTTAGGATTCGTAGCCGCGAGCGTAAAAGTCAGGTTCATACCGATACTGTTGCTCCTGTCTTTGTACAGGTCGTTGACTGCGTTTAGTATTTCTGCCAAACGGTTTTGACTGACATATTGCAACGGATCGCCGGAGTTTTTGTACAACACGTGGAAGATGACGGGGAGTTCATAATGATATTCGCCAGCGCTTGTACTGCCGGCCTGCTGGTTGACAGTGATCGTCTTTTTTATTCCGGAGGAAGCTATGACGATTGAAGCGTCTCTTACGGTCGTATTTAAATTGGCATCTACGACTATCTTGATCGGTTGGTTGCTTGCCCCCTGGGCAGGTACGAGTTTGCACCAGGTCGAAGAGGTTTCCGCCGTCCAGGTATTGCTGCTGCTGATCTCCACTGCCAGCGTCGTGCCTTCGCTGCTGATATTCTCAAAAGATGACTCCGATAATTCCAATTTTAAGTTATCTTCGGTGTTGGAATCCTTACAACCGGCAAATAACAGCATCCAGATGGATACTAACAGCAAATATTTGATATTCATAGATGAAATGTTTTTATATTTAAAACAATGTTGCAAACTTAGGTAAAAATATATGATTAATAAACGGGTTTAATAAAAGAATAGCATATTTATTCAAGATAAAATGTTACGTTTCCCTCACCCGGTTGTCTTTATAGTAGAATGGAACAAGAACAGTTTAAAATAGAAATAGTACCCCTGCGGCAAAAGCTGATCCGTTGCGCCGGCCGTTTGCTGGACGATCCGGAAGAGGTGGAGGATGTCGTGCAGGAGGTCTTTCTGAAACTCTGGTATATCCGCGGGGAACTCGACCGGTATGACAGCGTGGAGGCTGTGGCTCTGCAAACGACGAAGCATTTGTCGCTGAACCGGCTCAAATCGTTCCAGCTGCGGCAGAGGGAACAGCTCACCGAGTCTGTCGTCCCCGGTAACTGGTCGACCCCTTACACCGACCTGGAGCAGAAAGACAATGTCGACCAGGTGATGCGCATCATCGACCGCTTGCCCGGCCTTCAGCAGATTATCCTCCGCATGAAGCATGTCGACGGATACGAAGTGGAGGAGATCGCTTCCCTGACCGGCAGCACTCCCGAAGCCGTCCGTATGAATCTCTCACGTGCCAGAAGACGGGTGAAAGAATTATTTTTTAAAATGTAACAGCTATGCAGACAAACAAACAGAAACATATAGAAGATTTGTTGGAACGTTTCTTCGACGGACAGACCTCCAACGCGGAAGAGCAGGAATTGTATGCATTCTTCAATAGCCCCGGCGTCCCGGAAGCACTCCAATCATACCAGTCCGTATTCGCCTATTTTGAGACAGGGATCAAAGAGGAATTCAGCGGACAGACTGACGAAGCCGGACGCACCTCCCTGAAATCCTCCGGAAAGTTTTGGTTATGGATTGGAACCGGTGTCGCCGTCTCCCTCTTGTTCTTTCTGGTTTATTCCCTGGGCTTCGACCGTCCGGCCTCCTTCAATCCTTACGAAGGAAGTTACATCGTACGCAACGGCGTACGTATTACCGACATGAAGGAGATCCTGCCGGAACTGGAATACAGCCTCCGCGAAGTAAAACTTCAGCAGGAAGAGGCCGAACAAATAGCCCGGCAGGTTAACCGGAAAGAAAAACTACTTCGTGACAGGGAAATAAATGCCACCAACCCTTACCTGAAAATACTGAAGGAAAATCCGAACAAGTATTTCCGGCAGGAGATGAAATGGATCTTATATAACGAGTAAAAGGAATGAACAGTATCAATCATCAAAAGATAAACATTATGAAAGCGAAGAAAACTATTTTATTGTGTGTAATCCTCCTGGCAGGATGTATGACCGAAGGATTGAAGGCGCAGGAATCCCTGAACGCTCTTATGAAGAAGTGCGAGAACATGGATACGATCGATATGAACGTGATCTATAACAAGAACCGGGAGACGAAAAAGACGGAGAAGATCATCAAGACGGTTACTTTCTCAAACAACCAGAAACTGCTGGATGAATTTGTGGCAGCCTTTGATAAGGACAAGAATGCCGCCTACAAGATCATCGACGACAAGAAGAGCGGGAAGCTGTTGCCTTCATTCTACCGGTTCGGAAGCGGGAATACGGATATTTCCTATTCCTTGTCTGTCTCCAAGTCCGGCAAGGTGACGGTCAGCAAGATCGAGCGTTTCGATTATAATCCTAAAAAAGCCGGGAATTTCGAATTTGATACAGACTTCATAGACACCGGAGTGTTCGATATACAGAACACCAAATGATTAAAATGTAACTATATTGGAGAGTATCCGGCCTGGGAAGGTCGGATGCTTTTGTTTTGGCCTGTCTACTGTCTAATAAATTTACACCACTGTCTAATATTTTGACACATCGGCAAAATAGTAATTATTCTAGTTGTTTGTAAACTAATTAATTACCAACTTTGGCACACTATTTGCCCTTATATAGACAGAAGTATTAAAACAAATAGAATTGTATAATTTAATAACAAATAGCCATGATTAAAATTGAAGGATTAAGTAAACATTTCCGTACAGAAGAGGTAGAAACAATAGCATTGAACAATGTATCATTGGAAGTGAAGGATGGAGAATTTGTTGCCATCATGGGACCTTCCGGTTGCGGTAAATCAACATTATTAAATATTTTGGGCTTGTTGGATAACCCGACTTCGGGTGATTATTACCTGGCTGATAAGGAAGTGGGCCACCTGAAAGAGAAAGAACGTACACAGGTACGTAAAGGTAATATCGGTTTCGTATTCCAGAGCTTCAACTTGATCGACGAACTGAATGTTTACGAGAATGTGGAACTGCCTTTGACTTACCTGAAAGTAAAAGCTTCCGAACGCAAACAAATGGTGAACGATATCCTGAAACGTATGAACATCAGCCACCGTGCCGCTCACTTCCCACAACAGCTCTCCGGAGGTCAGCAGCAGCGTGTAGCCATTGCCCGTGCCGTCGTTTCCAACCCGAAGATCATCCTTGCCGATGAGCCGACCGGTAACCTGGACTCCAAGAACGGTGCCGAAGTTATGCAGTTGCTTACCGAACTAAACAAAGAGGGAACAACCATTATCATGGTAACCCACTCCAAACATGATGCCAGCTTTGCCCACCGTATCATCAACCTGTTCGACGGTAGCATCGTTTCATCGGTAAGCGAATTTATCTGATCAAAAGATTTTTCCAGACACATAAACATATAGCTAGATTTAAAAAGTCAAGAACAAACATGAACATATCCTACCTGTGAAGGCGGGATATGTTATCTTTCTCGCCACAAGTAAAGAATAATAAACTCGATTAAAAGATGAATAACCTGTTAAACATAAAATCATTTCTGAAATTCTTAAGCAGAAATAAAGCATACACAGCCATCGACGTATTCGGACTGTCGGTATCGTTGATGTTCGTTATCCTGATCGCCGTTTACACCTCTCAGGAATTGTCTGTCGATAAATTCCATACCGACGGCGATCGTATTTATGCACTGACCAGGGATGATGGATTCTCCACCGGACTACCTATTGCTTATTACCTGAAAGAACGTTACCCGGAGATCGAAAAGGTTTGCCCGGTGATCACCAGTAATATCGATCAGCAAATTATCACCTGGAATGAGAGAAAGCTGAGTGCAAAACCATTGCTTGTGGATTCCTGTTTCTTCCGTTTCTTTTCTTTCAAACTATTGAATGGAGATCCTGACAAGGTGCTCGAAAACAAAGGAAATGTTGTATTGTCGCGCACCTTTGCCAATAAACTGTTTGGCACAAACGACCCGGTGGGAGAAAGTATTGTAATCGGCGACTCGATCTCTTACCAGATCAGCGGTATCATGGAAGATATCAAAAACTCGACCTTGCCTTATGCCGATATCGTGTTCCGGGTGGAGCGGGCAACCGAATACAACTGGTCGATCCGTATGGACAACCCGATGAATGCCGGTTCGACCACCGCCTTCCTGATGGTGAACCGGGGAGCTGACCTGAACCAGAAGACGGATGATATACTCGCTTTCCTTAAAGAGAGATTCTGGATCTATAAACAGGGAATGCAGCATGAAGTCGGCCTTGTACCGCTTGAAGAAATATATTTCTCGGGTATAAACATGTCCGGTATGCTCAAGAGTGGCAATAAACGCTTCGTGATCGTATTGCTGTCGGTCGGCATCCTTATCCTGATCTTTGCCATTTTTAATTATATCAACCTGACGGTAGCCCAGGCCGGACAGCGTGCGAAAGAGATGGCTACCCGACGCTTGCTCGGCTCGTCGCGCAAGGAGTTATTTTTCCGGCTGATGGAAGAATCAACTCTGCTGACAATACTTTCTTTTGTTGTCGGGTGGTTGCTTGCGAATGCAGTAGTGCCTTTTGTCAATAATCTCCTGCAACCGAATATGCCGATCGACTTGGGGACAACCTTCACGCCGGTTTGGTTTGTGTCTGCAATCGTACTGATTCTGTTGACCGGTATTATAGCCGGATTTCTACCGGCCATACTAATTTCTTCGGTAAAGCCGATCGATATTGTGCGTGGTACGTTCCGTCGGCAGACGAAGATGGTGTTCAGCAAAGTATTCATTACTTTCCAGAATGGGATCACAATTGCCATGATAGCAGCTTCCATTGTTATGATCCTGCAATCGCGTCATCTGATTAATGCTCCGCTTGGATATAATACGAAGCATATCCTGGAGATCAACAATAACTTTGGAAACAGATCCAACAGCGATGCGGCTATTGATGAGTTTGCCCGTCAGTCGTTCGTTAAACGTATCGGACTGACTAACGGGATGCCGTTGAGCGGATGTAACGGTATTTCGTCCAGTTACGAGGGTAAGTTTCAGCTCTTCCGTGAAATGCAAATGGATAGCATTGCATTCAACATGTTAGGGCTTGAAGTCGTGCGTGATAACAAATTGGCGGATGAGGGAAGGTATTTGACTGAGCAGGCTATGCGTGAAATGGAATTGCCTTTGGATGCTCCAAGTTTCAAAATGGGGGACAATACTATACCGATAGCCGGTATCCTGCGTGATTTCCACATAGGAAATATCACCGATGAAACTTCTCCGACGATGGTCAGCGTTGTCGATCGGTCTAAGCTCGGCCCCTGGTCGATCCTGGTAGAAGTGGAAGGGGATCCTTATACGGCTTACAATAAATTAGAAGAGATCTTTAAGAAGATATCCGGCGGATTCGATTTCAGTGCATCTTATCTGGACGAGCAGGTTCAGAAATCGTTTGAAACGGAAGTGCGTACCACCAAGATCGTTTCCATCTTTGCCTGTATTGCCATTCTGATCTCTATGTTGGGATTGCTGGCTATGTCTACTTATTTTATCCAGCAACGTTCGCAGGAGGTGGCTATCCGCAAGGTATTCGGTTCAGACAACCAGAGCATTTTATACCGTCTGGTCAGCTCGTTCCTGGTCTATGTCGGCATTGCTTTTGTCGTTGCAACGCCTATTATCTGGTATTTTATGAATCAATGGTTGTCCGATTATTCATACCGGATATCCCTGAACCCGCTGATCTTTGTTACAGCCGGAGTTTTCTGTCTGCTCATATCGTTCGTGACAGTCTTTTTCCAGAGCCATCAAGCGGCTAATAGCAATCCGGTGAATAGTATTGCCAACAAGTAATCTAGTTGAAGATATACATAATATAAAAAGAAGAGTATGAATAACCTGTTGAATATAAAATCGTTTCTGAAATTCCTGAAAGGGAATAAGGCATACACGGCGATCGACGTGTTCGGACTGTCGGTATCGTTGATGTTCGTTATCCTGATCGCCGTTTACACCGTGCAGGAATTATCTGTCGATAAGTTCCATACCGACGGTGATCGTATTTATGTGCTGACCAGCGATATGGGGCCGGTTTCCGGTCTCCCGATAGCTTATAACCTGAAGGAGCGTTATCCGGAGATCGAAAAGGTCTGTCCGGTCATTTCCGCTGGAGTTGCCCCTCAGACTGTAAAAAGAAACGAGACAAAACTGACTGCAAAGGTCATAGCTACCGACTCCTGTTTCTTCAATTTCTTCTCTTTCAAACTGCTGGAAGGGGATGCGAAGCGGGCATTGGAAGACAGGGGAAATGTGGTACTCTCGCGTACCTTCGCCAACAAACTATTTGGTACCGAAAGCCCGGTAGGACAAAGTGTCGTGATCGGCGATTCAACATCTTACATGGTTGGCGGTGTTATGGAAGATATCAAAAACTCAACCATTCCTTATGCCGATCTGCTGATGCGTGCCGAACGTGCGAATGAGTTTAACGGCTCGATCAGTATGGAGCATTCCGGAAATGCCGGTGCAGCCGTTCCTTTCCTGATGATGAAACCGGGTGCCGACCTGACTCCGAAGATCGATGATATACTTAGTTATTTCAAGGAATCGTTCTGGCCTTATAAGCAGGGTATGTGGAAAGAAGTCGGTTTAATGCCTTTACATGATATGTATTTTAGCGGTTCGCAAGGGTTCGGAGCCGTTCAGTTCGGTAATAAACGTTTCGTTATCGTACTGTTGTCCGTCGGTATCCTGATTTTAATCTTTGCGATATTCAACTATATAAACCTGACAGTGGCACAGGCCGGTCAGCGGGCTAAAGAGATGGCAACCCGCCGTTTGTTGGGGTCATCCCGTAAAGAGCTGTTCCTGCGCTTGATGGAGGAGTCTACTTTACTGACTGTTCTCTCTTTCGGAATAGGCTGGCTGTTGGCGCTTGGGGCGGTTCCTTTTGTAAATAACCTGTTGCAGACCAAGGTTGACATGTGGGCGACCTTCACGCCGGTATGGATCATGGCTGCCATCGTGCTGATCTTACTGATCGGTTTCCTTTCCGGGTTACTGCCGGCCGTGTTGATCTCGTCGGTGAAGCCGATCGATATTGTGCGCGGTACGTTCCGCCGGCAGACGAAGATGGTATTCAGTAAAATCTTCATCACTTTCCAGAACGGGATCACGATCGCGATGATCGCCGCTTCTATTGTCATGATTCTGCAATCGCGTCACCTGATCAGTGCACCGCTCGGATACAATACAAAGAATATCCTGGAGATAAAAAATCACTTTGCCAACAACTCCGACCGTAATGCCGCCATCGACGAGTTCGGTCGCCAGTCTTTCGTTAAACGGGTCGGTCTGGTTGCCGGTATGCCGCTTAGCGGAAGTAATAATATGTCTGCCGATTATGAAGGTAAGTTCCTCGGCTTCCAGCAATTCATCATGGACAGTACGGCATTCAACATGTTAGGCTATAAGATTGTCCGTGACAACCAGTTAGCCGAAAATAGCTGGTATGTGACCCAGAAGGCGATGAAGGATATGGAACTACCGGAGGATGCTCCCAGTTTCCTATGGAACAAAGAAGCTACACCGATAGCCGGCATCGTAAGTGATTTTCAGCAAGGCAATATTACGGATGAGACCCGTCCGGCTATGGTTCGTATCAGTGCCCGGAAAGATGTATATCCCTGGAGTATCCTTGTGGAAGTGGAAGGAAATACGTACACCGCCTACGAAAAAATACGTGATATATATAAAACGGCTTCCGGCGGACTGGATTTCGACGGTACCTATCTGGATGAGCAGGTGCAGAGGTCGTTTGAGGCGGAGCTACGTACCACCAAGATCGTTTCCATCTTCGCCGGAATAGCCATTCTGATCTCTATGCTGGGATTGTTGGCCATGTCGACTTACTTTATCCAGCAACGTTCGCAGGAGGTAGCTATCCGCAAGGTGTTCGGTTCAGATAACCGGGCTATTCTGTTCCGTCTGATCGGCTCGTTCCTGATGTATGTCGGCATCGCTTTCGTAATTGCGACACCGGCTATCTGGTACTTTATGAGTAAGTGGTTGTCCGACTACTCTTACCGGATCTCTTTGAACCCTTTGATCTTTATCGCTGCCGGTGTTTTCTGCCTGTTGATCTCATTTGTCACAGTCTTTTTCCAGAGTCATAAAGCAGCCAATGCCAATCCGGTGAATAGTATTGCCAATAAATAATATCTTACCTTTGTGCGGTAGATAAATGTTTGTTATATGAAAAGACTAATTAAAGTAATATCGATCGTTCTTTTGTCGGTCGCAGGGCTATTATTGATCGGAGTGTTATCCGTTCTCTGTTACAGCAGTGGAAAACTGGATAAACTAACGGACAGTCATGGTAAGGTCATTGAAAACGCTATTGCAGAAAAAGGTCGGTTGGATATCGGCGGTGTCAAGCAAGGGTATTTCCTGCGTGGAGAAAACCCGGATAATCCGATCCTGCTATTTCTTCATGGAGGGCCTGGAAGTCCGGAGTTGCCACTTTGTATAGCAGACGAAAAAGACGAACGCCTGGAAAAATACTTTACCGTCTGTTACTGGGATCAGCGGGGAGCGGGTATGAGTTTTAGCTCGGATATCGACCCGGCCATGATGACTGTCGAACAATTCATAGAAGATACCCGCCAGGTGACCGAATATCTGTGTAAACGTTTCGGACAAGATAAAATATATCTGATGGGGCATTCGTGGGGTTCGTATCTAGGGATAAAGACCATAGGGAAATATCCCGAATTATATAAAGCCTATTTTGGTATAGGGCAGGTGAGCAACCAGCTCCAGTCGGAACGTGCAGCATACGACTATATGCTGGATCAGGCACAGGAAAGAGGCGATAAGAGTGCTGTAAAATCACTAAGCAAATGGGATAGGAATGCTGCCGGTTTCCCTTCAAACGATTATCTGTTTACCACCCGTTCTCTCCTGATGAATGAATACGGAATCGGAATAAAACATGAGAATAGCTCCATGATTGCTGTCATGATGGATCTGTTATACTTTAAAGGGTATACCTTTGGTGAGAAAATAAATTATCTTCGCGGAACAATGTTTTCAACAAGGAATATGTTTGGAAATGTTCTCAACGATAATCTTTTTGAAAGCTCCGTGTCTTTCGATATTCCGGTTTACATTATTCAGGGCAAGTACGACTACCAGGTATCATACCGGTTGGCCAAGGAATACAGTGAGCGGATATCCGCTCCGGAAAAAGGATTTTACACAATGGAAAACTCTGCACATTCACCCAATCTGGAAGAACCGGAAAGGTTTGTAGAGATCGTCCGTTCCTGTGTCCAATAAATAGACAATAGTGTCTAATAATTAGACAGGCAGACTTTAACTATGAAATTTTATTTTGTTGATATATAGTGTATTATTCTGTTTGGCACGTATTTTGAAGTTTGTTGTGTAGAGTTAGATAAATAAATAACACTATAAATATGAATAATGTACTGAATTTTAATTCGTTTCTCAAGTTCTTAAGTAAGAACAAGGCGTATACGGCAATCGATGTTTTCGGATTATCTATTTCGCTGATGTTTGTTATCCTGATCACTGTTTATACCGCGCAGGAACTAGCAACCGACAAATTCCATGAGAACAGGGATCGTATTTATGTGATAGGAAATGAAAGCGGCCCGGCCACTGCTCTTCCTATACCTTATCGTTTGCAGGATCGCTATCCGGAGATAGAGAAAGTTTGTCCGGTCATTGCCGACTATTTCAATAACTGGCAGGTTTTTTACGGGGATAAGAAGCTGAAGGCTTCTATGACCTGTGTCGACTCTACTTTCTTTGATTTCTTTTCCTTTAAACTATTGGAAGGCAACCGCCATCAGGCATTACAGGATAGTTACAACGCCGTTGTCTCCAAAACTTTTGCCAACAAAATGTTCGGACAGGATGATCCGATGGGGAAGAGTATCCGTATCAGCGACTCAACTTCCGTTATTGTTACAGGTGTGATAGAAGACATACGTAAGTCTGTCCTTCCGCCCAGTGATATACTGATCCGTATAGAACGTGTCGGAGAGTTTAATAGTGGGCTGACCAAGACCTCTTATAATAATGCCGGTGCCACTGCCGGTTTCCTGATGCTGCATGAGGGAGCCGACCTGCGGGGGAAAATAGACGACATTCATGAATTCTTTAAAGAATCTTTCTGGCCTTATCAAATAGATGTATGGAAAGAAATTACGATAACACCGTTGAATGAACTTTATTTTGCCTCATTCCCATACTCGAGCTTACAACACGGAGACCGTAACTTCGTATTGGTACTGATGTCTGTCGGTATTCTGATTCTGATCTTTGCTATCTTCAATTACATCAATCTGACGGTTGCACAGGCCGGACAGCGGGCGAAGGAGATGGCTACACGCCGTTTACTGGGTTCCTCACGTGGAGAATTATTCCTGCGTCTGATGCTGGAATCGTTGTTCCTCACCCTGATATCGTTTGGTCTGGGGCTGTTACTGGCTATGGCGGCAGTACCTTATGCCGATGGATTGCTGAATACTCATTTATACCTGACAGATCTTTGTACTCCGGGGTGGATCGGAATTGCAGCAGGAGTGATCCTATTGATCGGTTTTCTTTCCGGATTATTACCGGCTTTGCTTATCTCTTCCTCGAAACCGATAGAGGTGGTACGCGGTACATTCCGCCGGCAAACAAAGATGGTGTTCAGTAAATGCTTTATTACTTTTCAGAATATCATTACGATAGCCACACTCGCGGCAGCTTTGGTGATGGGGCTTCAGATCTCCCATATGATTAAGGCTCCATTAGGTTATAATACAAAGAATATCCTTGTGGCCGAGAACCAGTTCAATTCTGATAGCGAGCGGGCAGCCGCTGTAGATAAACTGCGCCAGTTGACATGTGTCAAATCGATTGGGTTCAGTAACGGAACTCCTTTCAGCGGAACAAATAACCTGACAGGTGTTTATGAAGGCAAATCACTTAGTTTCCAGCAGATGGTTCTCGACAGTGCTTCTTTTAAGATGCTGGGGTTGGAGATTAAGCATGATAACCAGGTGGCTTCGACAAATAGTTGGAGTTGGTATCTGTCTGAACGGGCATTCCGGGATATGGATATACCGGAAGATGCCAAGGTTTTTAATCTCAAAGACAGTGAACCCTCACCAATTTTAGGTGTATTGAAAGATTTCCATCTGCGCCGTATCACAGACGAAAGTTCTCCTATCATGCTGCGTTTTAAAGACTTCAATGAGCCGAACAGCTGGCCCTGGCATGTTTTGATAGAAGTGGAAGGCAATCCTTATACTGCATATAATGAAGTACGTAAGATATTTGAAGATGTTACTAAGGTAGAGTTTGAAGGTAAATATCTGGATGACCAGATACAGGAATCGTTCGACTCGCAGATACGTTTGGTGAAGATCGTTTCGATATTTGCCGGTATTGCTATCCTGATCTCGCTGCTGGGATTGCTGGCTATGTCTACTTACTTTATTCAGCAACGTTCGCAGGAGGTAGCTGTCCGCAAAGTATTCGGATCGGATAATAAGGCGATATTGATGCGGTTGGTTGGTACATTTCTAAATTATGTGGCAATAGCCTTTGTCATCGCAACACCGATTATATGGTATATCATGAAGCAATGGCTGTCGGATTATTCATACAGGATCAGTCTGAATCCGCTTATCTTTATAGCGTCCGGTGCTTTCTGCCTGTTGATCTCGTTTGTTGCTGTGTTCGTTCAGAGTTACTATGCAGCCAATGCCAATCCGGTGGATAGTATAGCTGGTAAATAACTTATGATAGCTGTTTTCGGAAAAGTGCCTTCATGCCTTCATTTAATTGTTTATCCATTGATATGCAATAGGTGTAGATATGAAGGCACTTCCTTTTTGCCTTCATCCGATGAACCCGCAATTTTCAGATGAAGGCAAACTGGATACCGGGTTCATATGGTAACTATCATATTTTCAGTAAAATAATGGCTGAATGAAGGCATGAACCCGAAATTCCCAAAAACATTTTTCAGAATAAATATCCGATAGCTGCGGTGTAGGATAAAATTAGCTCCCGACCTGTTAGAAATAGGTCGGGAGCTATTTTAAATGGGTGCCTACCCATTGGGGAATCGCTGCCTACCTTTTTGAGAATTGCTGCCTGCCTTTTTGGATAAATACTTATACTTTTCTGGTAAAAAGCGAAAGTGTTTTTTCTGTAGTTCTATGTCAACCGGCACTATAGTCCTATACCTGTTAGCATTATAGTCCTGCACCTGTTGGCACTATAGTATCACTATGGGTAATACAGGCATGTTGAATTATCGTACTTTACTACTTCAGAGATCCCGTTACATGTAAAAAAACTAGACAGGACTGTCCAATATTTTGACAAGTGTTGAATTATGTTTGATTGTATATGGTTGATAATTAGTTATTTGTAGTTTTGGCACGCAATTTGAACGTTGGAAAGCATAGAAGATGAAATAACAAAAAACATTGTACTGATGAGAACGATATTGCGTAACTTTATTAACGTACTGCGCCGTTTCAAGATGGCGTCCTTCCTGAATATTGTAGGGCTGACCGTTGCTTTTACGGCTTTCCTGGTGATTATGATGCAGGTCGAATATGAGCATAATTTCGATCGGTGTTATCCTGATTACGACCGGATCTTCCGTGTTCAACACCATAAAGATGTGGATGATCCTTATGCAGCCATTTTACCTATCCCCTTCATGGAAGCTGTAACAACCTCTTCACCGCATATTAAAGCCGGTACATTGATTACAGCATTGGCGGCGCAGTTTAATGGGAAAATGTATTTTACTGTCGAGAAGGATGGAAAGAAAAACGGCTTTATCGAACAGTTCTCCGCCTGTACACCTGAAATACTGCAGGTTTTCAATCCGACCCTGCTGGAAGGGGATGACAATTGTTTGCAGGATCCTGAGAAAGCATTGATCCCACAAAGCATTGCAAATCGGCTCTTTGGCAATGAACCCGCTGTTGGACAGCAACTCCACATGAATGAAAAAGTCTATATGCGGGAAGATATAAAAACCTTCACCGTGGGGGGCGTCTACCGGGATTTCCCTTCCAACTCACAGATGTACAACGCTATCTATGTAAAGATAAATAAGAGCCTGGAGAATAACTGGGGTTCGCAGGGTTTTATCGGATATGTCTTGCTCGACTCACCTGACTCGAAAGAAATAGTGGAAGAAACATTCAATAAAACCTTCGATTACGCATCACACGACTTCCCCGAAACATCCCGGTTGAAGCTATTACCCGTGGCCGACACCTACTATGTCAAAGGCCTACAGGAAGGTATATTCAAAGAAGGTAACCCTGAAACAGTACGCTTGCTTATCCTGATTGCATTCCTGGTAATCATTATCGCTGGGATTAACTTTACTAACTTCAGTACCTCACTAGCCCCGTTGCGCATCAAGAGTATCAATACACAGAAAGTACTGGGCAGCACCACCGGCAGCTTGCGCCGCGGACTGATCACAGAAGCAGTAGGTATCAGTATTCTGGCATTTATGCTATCCCTCCTGTTGCTTTTCTTCTTAAACAGGATGAATATATTATCATTTGTAGAAGCCGATACGAATCCGTTAAACCATTTCTACTTATTAGTAATAATGGGAGTGATCGCCTTGCTGTTGGGACTGGCAGCCGGTGCCTATCCGGCTTGCTATATGACCTCTTTCCAACCTGCCTTGGTGCTGAAAGGTAGTTTCGGCTTGTCTGCTTCCGGGCGTAAACTGCGCACTGTGCTGATTGGCTTCCAGTATATCGTGTCGATCGGCCTGATTATCGGTGCCTCATTCATCCAGATACAGAATAAGTATATGCGTTCTTTCGATCGCGGGTTCAACGAAGACCAGATCGCAGTGGTTACATTGAACCAGAATATCTACAAAAATGCCAAAGACGTATATGTCGACAAATTAAAATCCTATTCCGGTATTGCCGACGTAGCTTTTTCCAACCAGAAATTCGGCTTGCAAGATGTTTACTCCACTAGCTCCACCTACTACAATGGGAAAGAGATCAACACACCCTGGATTACCGTATCCCCCAACTTTCTGCGTGTAATGGATATCCCGGTGATCGATGGGCGCGATTTCACCGAGTCGGACGGCCGAGATTCTGTCCTTACCTTTATATATAACAGTACCACCCAAAAGACATTCCAGCTGGAAGCCGGGCACGCCCTCGATAAGTTCTGGAAAGGTGAAGCACGCATAGCCGGCTTTGTAAACGATCTGAAACTAACCTCACTCCGCCAGTCGGGTACCCCCGTTTCTTTCATTGTCGATCCGGGAGAGACGATGTCCGTTTCCTTTATACGTCTGAATGCCGGGACGAATATGGCGGAGGCCATCGGCCATATCCGGCAATCGCTGGCAGAAATCGATCCAACCTATCCGCTCGATATTAACTTCTACGATACGATGTTAGATAACCTCTATCATAAGGAACAGTATTTGAAAAAGATGATAACTTTGTTCAGCCTGCTGGCTATCGTACTGTCGATCGTAGGCGTCTTTGGCTTGGTTGTCTTTGAAACACAATATCGCCGTAAAGAGATCGGAGTACGTAAAGTATTTGGGGCGACGGTAGGAGAGATCCTGAATATGTTCAATAAGTCTTATCTGCGTATTGTGGCGATTTGCATCGTTATCGCTGTTCCTTTCGCTTATTATGGCGTACATAAATGGTTGGAGAGCTTCTCCGACAAGACACCGATCTATTGGTGGGTATTTGCACTGGCCTTTGTGATTGTGGCGGCTATTACCATGCTGACGGTCACGTTCCAGAACTGGAAAGCGGCTAATGAGAATCCGGTGAATAGTGTCAAGAGTGAATAATTAAACAATAATATATTATGAGTAATCTATTAAACTTAAAATCTTTCTTTAAGTTCCTGGCACGGAATAAAGGATATACTATCATCGACTTGTTCGGTCTGTCGGTATCATTAATGTTCGTTATCCTGATCGCCACTTATGTGACCAGCGAGCTGACGACCGATCGCTATCATGAAAACGTGGATCGTACCTATGTGCTGACTGATGGTGAATATATGGGGTCTGCCTATCAGATAGGTTATCGCCTGGAAGAACGTTATCCGGAGATTGAAAAAGTGTGTCATGTTATGACACGCGTTTTTGATAAAACGCCGCTTCAGAAAGGTGATATGAACCTGACCGCCAACCTGATGCTTGCCGATACCACCTTCTTCGACTTTTTCAGTTTCCCGCTGGTGAGAGGTGATAAGCGTACCGTATTGGCTGCCAGAAACTCTGCCGTGATCTCCCAGTCTTTTGCCAACCGTTATTTTGCCGATGAAGATCCGATGGGTAAAACGATCCGTATCAACGATAAGTTATCGCTGACCGTCAACGGGATTATGAAAGATATCAGTAATTCAGTTATCCCGTATCAGGATATCCTTTTCCGGATTGAAAATATCCACCTTCTGGCAGGGGATGAAGGTATGTTCGGCAACTATAACAGCTACGGAGCCACCAACGTTTTCGTGATGCAACGGGCTGGTGCCGACATAACTGCCCGCTCGGCCGATATCCGTGAATATTTCAAAACTTTCCTCGGCTCGTATGAACGGAATGAATCGAAGGCTGTCTACTTTGTCCCCCTGAAGAAACTCTATTTCTGGGAACAAACCAGTCCCTGGGGCATGTACACTATCGAGCGCGGTAACTGGCAATTCGTTATGATCCTGATGTCTGTTGGCCTGCTCATCCTGATCTTCGCTATAATCAACTACGTCAACCTGACGGTGGCACAAACCGGTTTCCGTGCTAAAGAGATGGCTACCCGTCGTCTGCTCGGCTCCTCGCGTAAGGAACTTTTCTCGCGTCTGATCATGGAATCGACGCTGATGACGGCTGTTTCTTTCCTGTTCGGACTGATGCTGGCTTTCGTATTCGCCCCATATACCGGTAATCTGTTGGATAGGAAGATCGATCTGCTTGGTATGTTCACTCCATTGAACTGCATGATCGTGATACTCCTGATCGCCCTTACCGGCTTTATCGCCGGACTGCTGCCGGCTATTGTGATCTCCAACGCCAAGCCTATCGAAGTAGTACGCGGTACGTTCCGTAAGCAGACGAAGATGGTGTTCAGCAAGTTCTTCATTGTCTTTCAGAATACTATTACCATCTGTCTGATTGCCGCCTCGCTCACCATGTTTTTGCAGGTGAAATATATGATTAAGGCACCTCTCGGCTATAATACAACCAACATTATCGACATAAACGGCATGGAACTGCCCGACGAGCAGACCTGTTTCACGCTTATGAACGAGCTGGAACAACTAGCCAGCGTCAACCGGGTCGGTGCCGGGTTGGGAACACCTTTCAATATGGGTATGAATTTCACCTCCCATTATCCTGACGGCAAGACAATCAGTTTCCAGATGCTCCGTTGCGACAAAACATATACCGACATCCTCGGCTTCGAGTTCCTGCGCGACAATCACGTGGCTAACCCGGAACGCTATTTCCTCACCGAAAGCTCCATGCGTGCCCTGGAAATGCCCGACAACGCCGCCACCGTCGACCTGACCGCTTGGGGCACCCATCCGTTGGCCGGTATCGTGCGTGACTTCCAGCTGCGCAACATCCTGCAAAAGAACAGCCCGATGATCATCATCCTGAAAGACAACGCAAAAGACCTCGGCGAAAATCCCAGGAATATCCTCGTCGAAGTGAATGGCGACCCCTATGTTGCCCGCCAGAAAGTAGCCGATACCTTCAAGCAGGTCACCGGCATGGACTTCACCGGTAAGTTTATGGATGAGCAGGTTGAAGAATCGTTTGCCTTACAGGAAAGAACACTGACCATCGTAGTGATCTTCGCCTTCATCGCCATCCTGATCTCCTTGCTGGGACTACTGGCCATGTCAACCTATTTTATCCAGCAACGTTCTTCCGAGATAGCTGTACGTAAGGTATTCGGTTCAACGGACATACAAGTTCTTGTCCGATTGGTTAAAGCATTCCTTACCTATGTGGCGATTGCCTTTATCATCGCCATACCGCTGATCTGGCATTTCATGAACGGTTGGCTGGTCGATTATTCATACCGGATCACGTTGTCTCCGTGGATATTTGTCGTATCCGGATTGTTCTGTCTGCTGGTTTCATTTGTAACCGTATTTATACAGAGCTACCAGGCGGCAACAACCAATCCGGTAGAGAATATAAAGGATAATTGATCCTTCCGGATTAACGATATCGATTTGTAAAGAAACTAGACAGTCCTGTCCAATTATTGGACAGGACTTCTTTTTATGTATAAGTATACATGGTTGGTATTTAGTGTGTTATCCCTTTTGGCACGCATTTTGAATAGAATAAAGTATCTAATGAATAGTAGTAATATAAGGTGTGAGTAAAACCAAATTGTTGATGAACCATGAGTAATATTTTGAATTTTAAATCCTTCCTTAATTTCTTAGGGAGGAACAAGGCCTACACGGCTATCGACCTGTTCGGCTTATCCGTATCACTGATGTTTGTGATTCTGATTGCCAGTTATGTAGTCGGTGAACTGTCGACCGATCGCTATCACGAAAAAGCGGAACGTATTTATGAATTAAGTAACGGGAGGGATATAGGATCTGCTTTTGAGATTGGGTACCGTCTGGAAGAACGTTATCCGGAGATTGAAAAAGTATGCCATGTATTCTGTAACATCTTTGACCATCTTCCTATTCAGAACGGCGACCAGAACCTGACGGTAAACCTGATGCTTGCCGATACGACTTTTTTCGATTTCTTCAATTTTCCCTTGGTAAAAGGTAATTGGGAGCAGGCGTTGGCTGCTAAAAACTATGCCGTGATATCCGAGTCTTTTGCCAACAAGTATTTTGGAAATGAGGATCCGATAGGGAAAACGATCCGTGTCAAAGAGGATCTGACGCTGGTTGTCAACGGAGTGATGAAGGATATACGGCATTCCGTTATCCCCGATAAAGATATTTTGGCACGGGTAGATAATCTGAAGGCAGTTGGATATGATATGTTCGATAATTATAACAGTGCCGGAGCCGTCAATGTGTTTGTCATGGAACGTGCCGGAGCCGATATATCTTCCCGGTCGGAAGAAATAAAGGACTGGTTTAAAACATTCTTTTGGATATATGAACGGGAGTTGTCGACTGTTGTAGAGTTTATCCCACTGAAGAAGCTGTATTTCTGGGAACCGGAAGGACAACTCGGGTCGGTTACGATAGAGAGGGGTGATTATAAATTTGTAGTTATTTTATTATCGGTCGGCCTGCTTATCCTGTTGTTTGCCATTATCAATTATATCAACCTGACAGTGGCACAAACGGGTTTCCGGGCAAAAGAGATGGCTACCAGGCGTTTACTGGGCTCTTCACGGAAAGAGCTGTTTGCGCGCCTGATCATGGAATCTACCATGTTGACTACGATTTCTTTTCTGCTCGGTTTATTGCTGGCCTTTTTCTTTGCTCCCTTTGCCAGCGACCTGTTGCAGAAAAAGATAGATATTACCGAAATGGTTACTCCGCTGAATGGATTGATTGTCATCCTTCTGATCACCCTGACCGGATTTGTGGCCGGATTATTACCGGCTATCGTGATTTCGAATGCAAAACCGATCGAAGTGGTGAGGGGTACTTTCCGTAAACAGACAAAGATGGTATTCAGCAAGTTCTTCATTATTTTCCAGAATGTGATAACGATCTGTCTGGTTGCTGCTTCGATTACTATGTTTTTGCAGATAAGATATCTGGTCAATGCCCCGTTAGGCTATAATTCGACCAATATCATCGATATTTACGGAGGGGAGCTGCCGGATCGCAAGACCGGTTACACCCTGGTGAACGAATTGGAACAGCTGGCCTGTGTAAACCGGGTCGGGGTGTCGGAAGGTACTCCTTTCAGTATGGGAATGAACTTTACCGGTGTTTACGACGGTAAGAATATCAGTTCGCAGGAGTTCCGTGGAGATAAGACCTTTTTCGATATGCTCGGTTTTGAAATCCTGCGGGATAATCAGGTGGCGGGAACTGTGCGCTACTATCTTTCCGAGGAGTTTATGAAGGTATTGGAATTACCGGAGGATGCCCGTTCTTACAAACAAAGGAATTGGGAGGAAGTACCGCTGGCCGGTATCGTTAAAGATTTCCAGTTGAATAATATCCTGACAGCGAAACGTCCGACAGTCGTAATGATTTGTTCGAATAGGGATGATGTGAGACTGCGTAGTATCACTGTCGAAGTAAAAGGAGATCCGTTTGTGGCCCGTAAAGAGGTGGCAGCTGTCTATGAGAAGTTGACAGGTCTGGAGTTTTCGGGAATGTTTATCAATGAACAGGTTGAAAAATCGTTTACAGCCCAGAAAAGGACTTTAAAGATTGTAATGATCTTTGCCGTGATCGCTGTCCTTATCTCGTTGTTGGGGTTGTTGGCTATGTCGACTTATTTCATACAGCAACGTTCGTCCGAAATAGCCGTGCGTAAAGTATTCGGTTCAACAAACGCACAGGTTCTTATCCGGTTAGTAAAGGCTTTTCTGATGTATGTGGCAATCGCTTTCGTGATTGCTGTACCGCTCGTCTGGTACTTTATGAACGGATGGCTGGCAGACTATTCCTATCGTATCGAACTTTCACCGTGGATATATGCCACTGCCGGGTTGTTCTGTCTGATTATTTCTTTTATTACCGTATTAGTACAAAGCTATCAGGCGGCTATTTCCAATCCGGTAGAGAATATCAGGGATAATTAATATACTCTTTATGTCTAAATATTTTACACCAGTGTCTAATATTTAGACATATACTATAATTCTTTGAATATTCAATATTCTGATATTTAGTGTGTTGGCTGTTTTGGCACGCAATTTGAATCAATCTAAATAAAAAGTACATCTAATGAAAACAATTCTTCGTAACTTTATCAGTGTATTGCGCCGCTTCAAGATGGCGACAATTCTTAATATCCTGGGACTATCTGTTGCCTTTGCCGCTTTTATGGTGATCATGATGCAGGTAGACTATGATAAGAACTTCGATACATTCCATAAGAATGCCGATAATATCTATCGGGTAGAATTGCAATGGGATAAATCATCGACACAGGTTGTCCTCTCGCGTCCGTTATGTAACGTTTTTACTGATTTCTCTCCGCATATTCTGGCCGGTGCAGTTACTATTCCTTTCTACAATGAAACCTTTTATGGGATAGACCGGGGAGGGTTTATAGATACCTATATGGAACCGACTATTGCTGTCGATCCTTCTTTCATGGATGTATTCGATTTCGAAATGCTGGAAGGCTCGGCCGAAACCCTGAACGAACCGGATAGAGTATTGATACCGGAAAGCCTGTCGCAGAAGATTTTCGGACAGGAATCGGCTATCGGTAAGCGGATCACTGCGAAAGAGAGTAAAGGACGGTTGGCCGGTTATTTTACAACAAAAGAAGGTGGTTATACGATTGGTGGTGTCTATAAGGATCTTCCCCGTAATAGTATCATCCGGAATGCAGTGTTTACGAAACTGGATGAAAAGCAGGATTTGCATGACTGGGGTAATTCCAGCTACAACTTTTATATCCGGCTCGACAATCCTGAATCGGCCAAAGAACTGGTAAATGACTTTCTGGAATATTACAGGAAAGATGATCTGGGAAAGAATATGTCGTGGTACTCCGGTGAACCGAATTTCCGTCTCACTCGTATACAAGATGTACATTATACTACGGATGTACTTTTCGATATGACTCCTAAATCGAGCAGGCAGACCGTACTGGTTCTTATTGCTATTTCATTGATTATACTGATCATTGCAGGCATAAACTTTACCAACTTCAGTACAGCCCTGACTCCGATGCGTGTAAAGAGTATCAATACGCAAAAGGTATTGGGTAGCTCTGACGGAGTATTACGTTTCTCCCTCTTGATGGAAGCGGTTTGTATCAGTGTGGTAGCTTATTTGTTGGCTTTATGGTTCGTCTATATTGCTGCGAAAACTCCTGTTGCGGGGTTAGTCGATGCCGATATGTCTTTCGCTGCGCATCCGCTGTTGCTTACTGTAACAGGTCTGATCGCACTGCTGACCGGTTTATTGGCGGGGCTTTATCCTTCTTATTATATGACTTCTTTCTCACCGGCATTGGTGCTGAAAGGCAGTTTCGGTTTGTCCCCTCAGGGACGGGTATTGCGTAATGCGCTTATCAGCATACAATTCATCGCTTCTTTTGTGCTGATCATCGGATCCATGTTTATGTATCTGCAAAATAATTTCATGCAAAGCAGCCCGTTGGGATATGATAAGGATCAGTTGATCGTGACGAGTATTACTGCGCCTATACTGAAGAGCTCGGATGCTTTCGAGAGTCGTTTGAAGTCTTTTGCCGGCATTGAAGATGTGACCTATGGCGAGTTTATGTTATCGAGCCAGGATCAGTATATGGAGTGGGGGCGTGAGTTGAGAGGACAAACCATACAATTCCAGTGTATGCCGATAGACCCGTCGTTCCTGAAAGTAATGAATATCCATGTAAATGAAGGCCGGGATTTCCGGGAAGAAGATGCCTTAACGGTTAATGGTGCGTTTATCTTTAATGAGCGGGCGAAGAATCTCTATGAACTTGTGCTGGGCGATAAGATTCAGGATGCCGATGTGGTAGGTTTTATCCCGGATATAAAGTTTGCTTCCTTCCGTACGGAAGTGACTCCGATGGCTTTCTACGTACGGGGTACAGGATATAGTGGAGGTGCTGCATATGCTTATGTAAAAGTAAAGGCCGGTTCGGATATGCGTGCGGCGATGACTCACGTAAAAGAGGTATTGGGAGAGATACATCCGGATTACCCGTTTGTTATTAAGTTCTTCGACCAGGTTTTGAATACATTGTATGAAAAAGAAGAGAGCCTGAGTTCGTTGATCACTTTGTTCAGTATGATCGCTGTATTTATCTCGATCGTAGGAGTATTTGGCCTGGTGGTATTCGACAGCCAATACCGGAAAAAGGAAATCGGTATACGCAAAGTGATGGGATCGACTACTTCCGAGATTCTGATAATGTTTAATAAGACGTATGTATATATATTATGTATTTGTTTTGTTGTGGCTGCCCCGGTTGCTTTCTATTCAATAAATAAATGGTTGGAAAGTTTTGCTTATAAGACCCCGATTTACTGGTGGGTATTTGTCATAGCTTTTATCCTGGTTTCCATGATCACGATCATTACGGTTACTTTCCAGAACTGGCGGGCGGCAAGAGAGAATCCGGTATTCAGTATCAAGAATGAATAGTTTATATTGTTTTTTGTAGAATTATTTTAGTACAGTTCCGGATTGCCGGATTGTTTAATAAGCCCTTGGATATCCAAGGGCTTATTTATTATATATTACAGGTCTTAGATGGAGAACAATCAATGTATATCCGGTAGATAGTTTTAAAAAGGAATAACAATTATGCAACGTTGATTAAATTATTACGTATCTATTGATATAGATATTCTATAGACAATCTTAAATCGAAGTAATAATTTAATTGTATATGAAAACTATTTTAAGAAACTTCATCAGCGTGCTTCGCCGTTTCAAAATGGCGACATTGCTGAATATACTGGGGTTAAGTATCGCCTTTACCGCCTTTATGGTGATAATGATGCAGGTGAATTACGACTACACATTCGACTCTTGCCAGCCGCAGGCTGATGCAATTTTCCGGTTGGATAAGGAATATGAAGGAGGGTTAGGGTCTGTGGTCAGTCGTCCTTTTGCGAGAGCTTTTACGGAATCGTCGCCACATGTGAAGGGAGGCATGATTATGACTTCGTGGAATTCGGAGGTGTTTTACTATGTGGAACATAACGGGGAAAGGCAAAATTACCAGGATGCGATAACGGGAGTTACATCCGGTGTTACCCGCGTATTCCATTTTGATATGGTGGAAGGGAATGAAACGGCTTTGGATCAAACGGAGACTGCTATCATTCCCGAGAGTATGGCGCGTCGTCTTTTCGGCAATGAATCGGCAATGGGTAAACGGCTGATGAGCGTGGAAACGGGGAATACCCTCTATACAATCAGCGGTGTTTTTAAGGACTTCCCTCGTAACTCTTCCATGCGAAATATAATTTACAGGCAGATATCCCCGAAGGAGAATTATGATGCCTATGGAAACAATAATTATCATTTCTTTTTCCGTCTGGATGATCCGGCCAACATAGAAGATGTAAAAGAGAACTTTAAGAAGAATTTCGATGCGACTCTTCAGTTCGGTAAAGATTTTACCTGGGAAAGCGGCGGACTGGACTTGCGCCTCACGCCACTTCCCGAATTACATTTTCTGACTAATACCTCTTACGATACAATGCCGAAAGCTAGCCGGCAGACGGTACGTGTTCTGTTTGCCATCGCTTTCATTATCCTGTTGATAGCCGGTATCAACTTCACTAATTTCAGTACGGCGCTTACCCCGATGCGTATAAAGAGTATCAACACGCAGAAGGTATTGGGCAGTCCGGATAATGTGCTTCGTCTGAGTTTGCTGGCGGAAGCTGTCATTGTGAGTGTGGTGGCTTATCTGATATCGCTGGGAATGTTGTTTGTGGCAAGCAAATCTTTTATTGCTTCCCTGCTGGATGCGGATATGGCTTTTTCGGCACAATCGGAGATTATTGTTGCGACGGCTATTATCTCATTGGTTGTCGGAGTGTTAGCCGGAGGATATCCTGCTTATTACATCACTTCTTTTCCGCCGGCGTTGGTGTTGAAAGGAAGTTTTGGGTTGTCGTCCAAGGGACGGGTACTTCGCAGTACGCTGGTCAGCATCCAGTTTATCGCTTCCTTTATCCTTATTATCGGTGCCATGTTCATGTATTTACAGAACCACTATATGCAAAATACACCGCTGGGATATGATAAAGACAAGCTGATCATTATTGAATTGAATAGTAAAATAAATAAGAATCTGGGTGTATTGGAGAGCGAGTTGAAGACATTCTCCGGGATTGAAGAGCTGGCTTGTTCCGAACAGGTACTTTCAAGTCATGACTATTATATGGGGTGGGGACGTGACTATAAAGACCGGGAAATCAGCTTCCAATGTATTCCTGTTACCCCTTCTTTCCTGCATGCAATGGGGATAAAGGTGACGGAAGGCCGTGATTTCCGACCTGAAGACGATCTGAAAGATACCGGATGCTATATCTTTAATGAGAAAGCCCGTCAGACATACGATCTGGAACTGGGCGATAAAATCAACGGAGATGAGATAATCGGTTTTATGCCGGATGTGAAGTTTGCTTCCTTCCGCAACGAAGTATCGCCCATGACTTTTTATGTCTGGGGAAAGTACCGTTGGGGAGATGAGGGAAATAAGTATTATAGTGCCGCTTATGTCAGGGTAAAAGCCGGTAGCGACTTGCGGGCTGCAATGAAACATGTGAAAACATCGTTAACAAAGATCGATCCGGTTTATCCCTTCAAGGTTTCTTTCTATGATGAGATATTGCAGCGGACATATGTGAAGGAGTTGAAGATCAGTAATCTGATTACCTTATTCAGTGTGATAGCCATCTTTATTTCTATTGTCGGTGTATTCGGATTGGTTGTGTTCGAGAGCGAGTACAGGAGGAGAGAGGTCGCTGTCCGTAAAGTTCTGGGATCTTCTACATCGCAGATATTGGTCATGTTCAATAGAGGATATTTGTTTATTCTGGTAATCTGCTTCCTGCTGGCAGCTCCGGTAGGATTCTATGGCGTGTATCGCTGGTTGGAAAACTTTGCTTATCGCACGCCGATGTACTGGTGGGTTTTTCTGGTTTCTTTTGTAATCGTATCGGTCATTACCTTTATAACCGTTACTTTCCAGAACTGGCAGGTCGCCAATTCCAATCCGGTGGATAGTATGAAGACGGAGTGACCGTATTTTTTGTTTCCCTTTATGAATGTCTAATAATTTGACACATATGTCTAATTATTAGACATTCATTTTTAATTTGTATAGCTAATGTTTTTGATTGCTAAAGAGTTATCGTTCTGGCATGAAATTTGATTGAATTAAGTAAAAAAATCAATATGAATACGATATTACGAAACTTTATCAGCATTTTCCGCCGCTTCCAGATGGCCATTTTATTGAATATTCTGGGGTTGAGCATTGCTTTCGCGGCATTTATGGTGATCATGATGCAGGTGAGTTATGATTATACGTTCGATTCCTGTCAGCCGGAATCCGAAGCAATCTACCGGATGGATATGCAATACCAGGGAGAACTGATAGCAGTTATGAGCCGTCCTCTGGCAAGGGCTTTTACAGAATCGTCGCCGCATATCAAGGCCGGAGCTCTTATGACATTATGGGATTCCGACAGGTTTTACAGTATCGAACGGAACGGTGAGATACAAAATTTTAAGGATCCGATTGCGACAGTGACACCCGACTTTACCCGTGTTTTCCATTTCGATATGGTGGAAGGCGATGAAACAGCGCTGGAACAACCAAGTTCAGTCATGATTCCTGAAAGTATAGCGCATCGCCTGTTCGGTAATGAATCGGCTATCGGTAAACAATTGATGAGTGGGACATCGGGAAAGGTAGTCGCTACCGTCAACGGTGTTTTTAAAGATTTTCCCCGTAATTCATCTGTCCGCAATATAATTTATATGCAGATGGATCCGAAAGAAAATTACGATGAGTGGGGCAACAGTAATTATTTTTTCTTTTTCCGCATGGATGATCCGGCAAATACGGAAGATGTGAAGGAAAACTTCAAAAAGAATTTTGATAAAACAAAAATGGCCGGTTCTGATCTTGACTGGGAAAGAGATAAAATCGACCTGCATATTACTCCGCTTACCCAATTACATTTCCTGACCAACGTTTCTTACGATTCGATGCCGAAAGCCAGTCGCCAGACGGTACAGGTGCTATTTGCCATCGCTTTCATAATACTGCTGATTGCCGGTATCAATTTTACAAACTTCAGTACGGCATTGACGCCGATGCGTATAAAGAGTATCAATACGCAGAAGGTGCTCGGTAGTTCAGACGGCCTGCTGCGGCTGAGTTTGCTGGGTGAGGCAGTCATTATCAGTTTTGTGGCATATTTGATTTCGCTGGTGGCGTTGCACCTGGCGGAAAATTCGTTTATTGCTTCTCTGGTGGATGCCGATATGTCTTTCGGGGCGCAATGGAAAATTATCGGTGTTACAGGAATCATAGCTTTGTTGGTCGGTGCGTTGGCAGGGGCTTATCCGGCCTGCTACATAACCTCTTTCCCACCGGCCCTGGTGTTGAAAGGAAGCTTCGGGCTGTCGCCTAAAGGACGTGCGTTGCGGAGTACGCTGGTTAGTATTCAGTTTATAGCATCCTTTATCCTGATTATCGGTTCGCTATTCATGTTCCTGCAAAACCATTATATGCAAAGTGCGCCGCTTGGATACGATAAGGACGAACTGATTGTTATCGAGCTGAACGGTAAGATCAATAAAAACCTGGATGTGTTGGAAAGTGAAATGAAAACATTTTCAGGGATAGATGCTATCACGTGTGCAGACCAGATCTTGGCGAGCCGGGACTATTATATGGGTTGGGGACGGGATTATAAGGACAGGAATATCGATTTCCAATGTATCCCGGTTTCCCCGAGTTTCTTGCATGTCATGGGAATAAAAGTAATTGAAGGTCGTGATTTCCGGCAGGAAGATGATTTGAAAGATAAAGGAACATATATCTTTAATGAAAAGGCACGCGAGATGTATGACCTGGTAGTGGGTGAGTTGGTAGAAGGGGAAGAGATTGCCGGAATTATTCCAAATATCAAGTTTGCTTCTTTCCGTAACGAAGTATCGCCAATGGCTTTTTATATCGGAGGAAAGTATTGGAAGGGAAATGACGGGGTCCGCTATTACAGTACAGCTTATGTAAAAGTAAAAGCCGGTAGCGACTTATGGGGTGCAATGGAGCATGTAAAAGCTTCGCTGAGCAAGATCGATCCTGTCTATCCGTTCAAAGTTTCTTTTTACGATGAGGTGTTGCAACATACGTACGACAAGGAGTTGAAGATAAGTAACCTGATAACCCTGTTCAGTCTGATCGCTATATTTATCTCTGTTGTCGGTGTTTTTGGCTTGGTCATTTTCGAAAGTGAGCACAAACGCAAGGAAGTGGCAGTACGGAAGGTATTAGGTTCTTCTACTTCAGAGATACTGTTTATGTTCAACAAAAGCTATCTTTTGATCCTGTTGATCTGTTTTGTTCTGGCGGCTCCGGTTGCTTTCTATGGCGTGTACTGTTGGTTGGAAAACTTTGCTTACCGTACGCCGATATATTGGTGGGTATTTCTGGTAGCCTTTGTTATTGTTTCGGCCATCACTTTTATAACAGTTACTTACCAGAACTGGCAGGTGGCCAATTCGAATCCGGTGGAAAGCATAAAGTCAGAATAAGAAGGCTTTATATATTTCATTATCAATGTCTAATAATTTGACATCAGTGTCTAATTATTAGACATTGTTGTTTACTGATCGATTGCGTAATTGTTTGATATGTTGCGTATTACTGTTTTGGCATGCAATTTGAATGTTTATAACAAAACATAAATGATAATGAAAACAATACTAAGAAACTTCTTGAGTGTGCTGCGTCGTTTCAAGATGGCTACCTTTTTGAATGTGGCCGGACTGGCAGTGGCTTTTGCTGCTTTTATCGTTATCCTGATACAGGTAAATTATGAACGTAGTTTCGACCGCTGTCATTCTACTTCTGAAAGGGTATTCAGAGTGGAATTAGGAACTCCCGGAACATTTGGCCTTATTATGCCTCGTGGATTTGTTGAGACTGTTATGAATTCGTCTCCGCATATCGAAGCCGGATCATTGATTTATCCATATAATCCGGCAATTTATTTCTCAGTTATAGAGAATGGGGAAAAGATCGGTTATCGTGAACCGGTATATACCTGTAATCCCGGAATTACTCGTGTCTTCGATTTTCCAATACTGGAAGGAGATATAGACTGTCTGAATGATCCTGATAAACTGATCTTGCCCGAAAGTACCGCACGTAAAATATTCGGTAATCAGCCGGCTGTAGGTAAGGTGTTGCATGCCGAAGAAGCCGTACAGACAAAAGATAACCGGGAGTATACAGTTGGTGCTGTCTACAAAGACTTTCCGGGCAATACCCAGGTGAGGAACCTGATTTATACGGCTATCGGGCCGACCTTCCAGCGGGATAATTTCGAAGCTAGTAATTTTGCTTGTTATGTATTGCTGGATGATGCCGGAGCTGCCCAAGATGTAATTGATAACTTCAATACTCATTTTGATTTTGGTAAGATAGGTAAAAAGGACGAGAAGCTCAAACTGACTCCATTGACTGATATTTACTATTTGAATGAAAGCCAGGATGGTATGATCTTCCGTAGCGGGAATAAGGAAGTGACTCTGTTGCTGTTCTTTATAGCATTATTGATCATTATTGTTGCTGCCATCAATTTTACTAATTTCAGTACGGCCCTGACGCCTCTTCGTATCAAAAGTATCAATACTCAGAAAGTATTGGGTAGTTCCGATACATTATTACGAAACGCTTTATTGGCTGAAGCTGCTATTGTCAGTCTTATAGCCTGGTTGATCAGTCTGGTGTTGGTTTGGATGCTTGGCGAGGCTACTGCTTTACCATTTGTGGAGGCTGATCTGAGCATTCAGAAGAATTTGCCTATTGTCCTGCTTACCGGACTTGTTGCATTGGTAACAGGTGTGGTTGCCGGATTATATCCTTCCTGGTATGTGACATCTTTCCCGCCTGCATTAGTGCTGAAAGGGAGTTTCGGACTCTCTCCTTCGGGTCGTAAACTGCGTACGGTTCTGATTAGCGTACAATTTATAGTCTCCATCCTGTTGATCATCGGAGCCAGCTTCGTCCGGTTGCAAAATGATTATATGCGTAGTTTCTCACTTGGTTTCGATAAAGATCAGATCGCTATCGTAGAGCTGAGTGGAGAACTTTACACTAAACACCATGAAACGTATGTAAATCGGTTGAAAGAGTTTCCCGGAATTGAAGATGTTGCCTTTGCAATGGAGAAAGTTGCTTCAAAGGATGGATATAATACCAATGGAGCAGTATTGAAACAAAAGGAATTCCACTTCTTTATGATTATGGCTTCATCAAATTTTCTTCGGGTGATGGGTATTCCGATTGAAGAAGGACGTGATTTTTCTTTGTCTGATGAATTATCGGAAGCTCCTGTTTATATATTTAACCATACGGCTAAATTAGCTGTAGATATGGAAACGGGAGATATTCTGGAATCCTGGATACCGGGACGAATCGTAGGGTTTACCGAAAACGTAAAGTTTACTTCACTTCGCAATGGAGAGAACAATATTGCTTTTGTGGTGGGGAAGATCCCTTACCCGATGCCTGTTTCTTATGTCCGTCTGAAAGCAGGAACCGATGCACATGCGGCTGTCAATCATATCCGTAAAACATTGGCAGACATTGATCCGGCTTATCCGTTTGATGTGCAGTTCTATGATACGGTATTCGATAATCTGTACCATAAGGAGGAAAATCTGCGTAGCCTGATAATGGTCTTCAGCATACTGGCGATTATCATATCACTTGTGGGGGTATTTGGTTTGGTAGTATTTGATACGCAGTATCGCCGGAAAGAAATCGGCGTACGTAAGGTGCATGGTGCGACTAACGGAGAAATATTGGAGATGCTCAACCGCTCCTATATTTATATTGTGCTGATTTGTTTCGCTTTAGCTGCACCGGCTGGCTACTATAGTATTAGAAAATGGTTAGAAAGTTTCGCATATAAAACACCGATGTACTGGTGGGTATTTCTGGTAGCTCTACTTGTTGTGCTGATCATTACGGTCGTGACAGTGACGTTCCAGAGTTGGCGGGCGGCGAATGCCAATCCGGTAGATAGTTTGAAATCGGAATAAGTATTCGTGTTCAACAAAACAGGTTTGTTATAAAACCTGTTTTGTTGTAAAACCTTATGAGATACGATACAAAAAAAGGATACTCCACAATAGGAGTATCCTTCTTCTTACTGATATATAATAATATAATGTCAGCTAATTAATTTCTGGGAAGTGCTTCTTTTACTACCATTGCACGGCCTGCATATTCTGCACCGTTCAATTCGTTGATAGCTTTCTGTGCTTCAGCATTGTCAGGCATTTCAACAAAAGCAAAACCTTTAGATCTTCTTGTGTCACGGTCGATAATTAATTTTACAGAATCAACTGTTCCGTACTCTTCCATAACTTCTTTCAAATCTGATTCCCTAACATTATAGCTAAGGTTTCCAACATACATGTTCATAAATATAAAAATAAAAAAATTAATAATAGCGGCAACAGATGTTCAATATGCTTTCAAACTTCTTGTTGTTCGCGATGCAAAGGAACGTAAACTATTTGGATAAAACACTATGGTTCTCTATTATTATTTAATAAATATATCTTTTTTGTGAAATAAGGCCATTAATTAATGGAATACAGGTGTTTTATCGTTTTCCTACTCTTTGATAGGTATAATTCCGTTTTGTCTACTTTTCTTTTTTATTTGTTCCCTCTGTTCTTTTAATCGGTTCCCTTCTTATAAGCAAGGATTGGCCGGAACTTCGTAATATTGCAGTGGAATAAATTAAATGGAAAAAGAATGAATAACCTTAAACAATCCAGGAGTAGAATACCTGTCCTGAGTGCCCTGATCTTGTTACTTTTCGTTGTAACACTGAATGCCCAAACGGCTAAGCTGCACCAGGTGGCAACAAACGATTGCGGTGTAAATGGTAAACAGCCGTTTCTGGTAAAAGGGGATAATTACACGATGCCCGGCGGGATAGACGGAAGCGCAGCCGCAAAGACCTGTAATTTCGGTGGAACAGTTATCTATGCTTTCGACCGGATGGATATACAGGCCGATTATCAGCTGGAAGTAGTCTATCTGTCTGATAGCGAGCGTCAACAACGGATCATAGCTGATGGAAATGAAGTGCAGTCACCTGTTACCCTTGAAGCTGGGAAGGAACAACGCTATAAGATCGACCTGCCGAAGAAAGCATTTGCCTATGGCCAGCTGGTTCTGATATTTGAAGTGTTGAAAGGGCCGAACGCCCTCGTGTCGGAACTGAATCTTTACTCATCGAACCCCAGGAAGCCGATCCCGTTTGAAGGCGAACAAAAACAGGCATTGGTGAATACACAGACCTATAAGATCGATACGGAGGTGGATGCCGAAGAACATCTACCCGTATATGCAACCATTCCTTATAGCGTTCCGGGGGTGTACAATCCGGTACTTTCGCTGAATGGAACCTGGTTGTTTAATCCGTCTCCGAAAGCTGATTTTTATACCGGTAAAGCGACAGATGCAAACTGGAACCCGATTGTCGTTCCCGGACAGTGGTCGATGCAGGGATTTAAAGTCGATTCAGCCGGCTTTGGCGGTTATCAGACGACATTTACTTTACCCGCAGACTGGAAAGGGAAGCAAGTGAAACTACGTTTCGACGGCGTATCCAGCGAATGCGTAGTCTGGCTGAACGGGAAAGAGATAGGTTCTCACATGGGAGGTATGACTGCGTTCGAGCTGGATGCGACCGGTGCTTTGCAACAGGGCGAAAACAGATTAGCACTGAAGGTTCGTAGTGAATCGCTGGCCGATATGCTGGGTAGCCTGACGCAGTATGCCGCTCACCAGATAGGAGGGATAACCCGCAAGGTAACTTTGTTTGCCGTACCCGAAGTACATATTTCCGACCTGCGTATCGTGACCGACCTGGACGACCGGTATGAAGATGCAGACCTGAAAGTCTATCTGGCCGTTACGAATGCCGGAAAGAACACGGAAAAGAATGTCGCTGCACGTTTGTCGATTACCGGGCTGCCGGTGGTGCTGGATCAGTCGATACCGCAACTGGCTCCGGGGGAAACCTGGACAGGGTGGCTGAACGGTAAGGTCGCTAATCCCCGGAAATGGGATAACGAACATCCGCATTTATATACGATGAAGGTGGAACTGGGCACTGCCGACGTTACTACGGAACAGATCGAAAAACGTTTCGGCTTCCGTGAAGTGGAAGTAAAAGGCAACCAATTGCTGGTGAACGGAAAAGCCGTTAAGTTGAGAGGAGTCTGCCACCACGAAGCCCATCCGCTGACCGGACGTGTCTTGACTCCCGAACTGGAGCAGAAAGATGTGGAACTCTACCGGGCTGCAAACTGTAACTTTATCCGTACCTCGCATTATCCACCCTGTGAAGAACTGCTGGATTTTTGCGACGAGCTGGGAATGTTTGTGGAAGTGGAAGCGCCGGTTTGCTGGATCGGCCACCATGCCAACGAAAACTGGAAGACGCTGAATTACCGCGATAGTAAATATTATCCCTATGTCCTTCAGTCGAATATGGAAACGATCCAGTTCTACCGCAACCATCCGTCTGTTATCTTCTGGTCGATGGCAAACGAGTCGTACTGGAACGAGGAGTTTGCACAGGTGGAAGTCTATGTGAAGAAAGCCGACCCGACTCGTCCGCATACTTTCCACGATCAGGCATACGGCGGTTTTAATAACCAGGGAAGCACGGCTCCGATAGCCAATATCCATTACCCGGGGCCGAACGGTTACAAGGTGGCGGCCGAAAGCGAACGCCCGATGATTTACGGTGAATACTGCCATCTCAATGTCTACAACCGGAGCGAACTGGTGACAGACCCCGGCGTACGTAGCGACTGGGCGCTGGCCTTGTCCCCGACATGGGATAATATGTATAAGACAGCCGGAGTGCTGGGTGGTTCCATCTGGTCGGGTATCGACGATATCTTCCAGTTGCCTGACGGGGATGCGGTGGGCTATGGCCCCTGGGGGCCGATCGACGGCTGGCGTCGTCCCAAACCGGAATATTATGATATGAAAAAGATATACAGCCCGATCCGCGTGCATACGGAAAAGCTGTCTCCTGCCCGTGAACTGACTGTCGATCTGGAAAACAGATATACTTATACCGACTTCAACGAGTTGCAGATCAGTTGGAAGTACGGTAACGAACAAGGCATCTCTTTCGTCTCCATCGAGCCCGGCCGAACCGGACAGATACGCATTCTGATCGCTGATCCGCAGCAGGCAAACGAACTTTATCTCTCGTTTACCGATCCGCGCGGTTTTATGGCGGACGAATATATCATTCCCGTTGGAAAACAGGTACAGAATGAGTTGCCGGAACTGGCCCCGGCTGCTACCCAACTAAAGAAAAGTAACGATAAATACCGTATCACCGGCAAGAACTTCACCTGTGAAGTAGATCGTACCACCGGACAAATCCTTTCCCTGAGACAAGACAAAGAGGAAATCCTGAACGGTGGTCCGTGGCTGATGGCGCTTCCGTTGAATGGTGGCGGCTGCTATCCGAACCATAATGCAAACACCCCTTTGTTTAACGACATCTGTACGGAGTGGAAAGTGTCTGAAATAGAGGCAACGAAGGCCGGCGACGACGTAGTGATCTCCGTAAAAGGTAGTTATAAGGAGTTTGAAGGCGGCTATCAGTTGCATATAAACGCAGGGGGGAAGCTCTCCGTTACGTATTCGTTCGATGCATTAGCCGATGTCAACCCCCGTCAATGGGGATTGGTATTCGAAGCTCCGGCCTCTTTCGATAAAACCTTCTGGCGTCGCGATGGCCTGTGGAGTGTATATCCTGAAGATCATATCAGCCGTCCGGTAGGAGAGGCCGACCTGTTCTATTCCGGCTTGCCTTCGCATATTGATCCGCGGGTAGAACCCACCTGGTCATGGAGCCTGGATTATAATGAATTGGGAAGCAACGATTTCCGTTCTACTCGCCGTAACATCTGGTATGCCGGACTTGTCGCCCCTTCCGGAAGTAAGGTAACAGCCGCATCCAACGGCCAACAGCACTGGCGTTCATGGCTGGAAAAAGACAGGATCCGTTTCCTGGTTGCCGATTTCGTAACAGCCGGCAATGAAATGTTCCTGAACAGCTATTATGCCCCGTTCAGAAAACCGCTGAAAGCGGGCGATACGATTGGCGGGACGATAACGCTTAGAGTGGAGTAGCCAGCGATCGAAAGATTATCCATCTTCAGCCTTTATTCGTCTATTTGTTATTCAGATCAAAAACTCTTATTTTGCATTCTAAATATCACAGAAGACAATACCATGAGAAAACTTACCTTATTATTTGCGGCGATAGGCTTTGTCATGACAGCCTATGGTCAATCGAGCGTAACCTCAAAGGAGTGGGGCAGTAATGAATATGCCGGAATATGGAAACTCTCTGTGGGCACTCCGGAGAAGATCAATCTGTTGAGTGAACTAGATATAACTCCGAAAAAAGAAGCATTGGAGCAGATGCCGGAAAGTATCTTGCCTATTTCCCGTTCTGATGTAAAGACGGAACTGAGGGATGGTAAAACCTATATCAGCTTTCCGCTGGAAAAAGGGGAGAAGATATTCGGTCTGGGACTCCATTTCAAAACCGTAGAACAACGCGGCCGCATCATGCGCCTGCACATGGATCATTATGGCGAAAACGATAACGGCCGCACGCATGCGCCGGTTCCTTTCTTTGTCTCTTCCCGCGGATATGGCGTGCTGATCAATTCCGCCCGTTATATAGATGTATGGGTGGGAACGGCAGTCCGGAAGGACAGCCCGAACGCTCCGGAGGAAAAAGACCGTAATGCCGATCCGTCCTGGCCTGCACAACCCTATTCAGATAATATAGAAATACTGGTTCCTGCCACAGGAGTCGAACTATTGCTTTTTGCCGGCCCGACGATGCTGGATGCCGTGCGCCGGTATAATTTGTATAACGGGGGAGGCACATTGCCTCCCCGTTGGGGATTGGGCTTCTGGCACCGCACGCCTACGTTGTTCTCCGACCGGGATGTGAAGGATGAGGTCGCCGAGTTTGAAAAGAGAGGTTTCCCGCTTTCCGTGATCGGCTTGGAACCGGGATGGCACACGAAAGCCTATCCTTGTACCTACGAATGGGATAAGAGCCGTTTCCCGGATGCCCCCGGCTTCGTAAAAGAGATGCTGGATAAAGGGATTGAGCTGAATCTGTGGATGAATCCTTATGTTTCCAAACATAGCGAAGTATATAACAGGATTAAATCGTATACCGGATCGCATACCGTCTGGTCGGGTGAAGTGCCCGATTATTCCATGCCGGAAGTACAACGCATTATGACCGACCATTTCAGGAAACATCAGGTAGATATGGGAGTGAGCGGTTATAAAATGGATGAAAACGATGGCTACGACTCCTGGCTCTGGCCCGACGTGGCCACCTTCCCTTCCGGAATCCCGGCGGAACAGTTGCGCAACCTGTACGGTTCCCTGATGCAATATGCAACGACCAAGATGTACCGTGAGCAGAACAAACGTACCTACGGACAAGTCCGTGCCGCCAACGCCGGAACCAATTCCTATCCGTACGTGCTGTATAACGACTATTACGATCATAAGGGCTTTATTACCGCCCTGATAAACAGCTCCTTTATCGGTGTGCTGTGGACGCCTGAAGTCCGTTCTTCCAAGACGTCCGAAGAATGGTTGCGCCGCATGCAGACTGTCTGTTTTTCTCCTATCGCCCAGTTGAATGCGTGGGCGGACGGCACAAAGCCCTGGACATTCCCCGATGTAGAAAAGGAAATTAAAGAGATAGCCCTGCTTCGTATTCAGTTGATCCCTTATTTATATTCAGTTTTTGCCGATTATGCTTTCTACGGGACACCGCCTGTACGTGCCATGAACCTGGAAAATGGTTATGCCATCGAAGCGGAAACGGAACAGGGAAAGCTGGATGCAACGGAAAACCCGTACGCAATGGCCATACGCCGTGAAGTGAAAGACCAGTTCATGGTGGGCGAAAACATACTGGTTGCCCCTTTGTTTACCGGACAGAAAGAACGCAAAGTCGTCCTTCCGCAAGGTAAATGGTATGATTTCTATACCGGAAAACTGGCGGGCGAAGGAGAAGTGATTACCGTTAAGCCGACCGACTCGAATATCCCCGTATACGTAAAAGACGGCGGTATCATCCCCTTATGGCCGGCTATGGCTAAGTTTACCGACCGGCAGTATCCGTTGGAAGTGAGACATTATGGAACGAAACCGGGCACTTTTTCCCTCTACGACGACGATGGTAGTTCGTACGATTATGAAAAAGGAGCCTTTACCCGTATCGATCTGAACGTTACGGTAGATAAGAAAGGCCGTAAGAAAGGAAAAGCGATCGTTCCGAAAGGAAAGAAAGTTTGGTCGTTCAGCGAATATAACTTCCGGTTTATGACCGAATAAGGCGGACACTATTCATACCACGACTGCATTCCTTTCATACCATAGTTGGTTTCCGTGCATACCACAGATGGATTTCTTTCATACCACAGCTGTGGTATGAATAAGGAATGCAGTGCAGGCTACTGGCACTGCCGGATAAAATCACTCCATGACAGCCCTGACTGACTATATCAGAAACATAAATATATATGAAACTTACTAAACTAGTATCTATCGCACTACTTCTTTTAAGTCTGGACATCCCGACGCAAGCCCAGCAAGTGGAATCTCTGAGCGGAACCTGGCAGTTCAGGCTCGATCCGGAAGACAAGGGATTGAAAGAAAACTGGCAGAGCGCCGCTTTCTCCGATCGTATCGTGCTGCCCGGAACAACGGATGAGGCCGGTTACGGAGAGAAGACTTCCGGTTCGGATTTCGGTATCCTGACACGGGCTTATAAATATTACGGCCCGGCATGGTATTCGAAGGAAATAGAAATTCCTTCCGAATGGAACGGGAAATACATCCGGATGGAACTGGAACGTGTCTTGTGGGAATCGCGTGTCTTTCTGGACGGAAAGGAGATATCCGTGCAGGATGCTTTGTCCACTCCGCACTGGCATGACCTGGGGTATCTGACACCCGGTAAACATCAGCTGACTATCCGTATCAATAATGATATGATCTATAATATTGGGGATAAAGGGCATGTCTATTCCGAGTATACGCAAAGTATATGGAATGGGGCGGTCGGACGCATCCGTCTGGTGGCATCCGATCCGGTTCGCTTCTCCAATCCGCAGGTGTTTACCCGTACGACCAACGGCCCCTGCACCTTGCAAGTGAGGGATACGCTTATCAACGAGTCGTCCCGGAAAGTTCCCGCCCGCATCACTTGGCAGCTGACCGACCGGGAAGACGGTGCCGTCGTTTATACCCGGACGACCGAGCAACTGTTGCAGAAAGGATTGAACATCCTGGACTTTGAAGCCACCATGCCGGAGAATATCCGTCTTTGGAATGATATCACTCCCAATCTGTACGTACTGAAAGTCACCCTGGAAGATAAGAAGAAGCAGTTCGACAGCCGCGAAATTGAGTTCGGTTTCCGTGAAGTATCCCACTCCCGGTCGAAGATACTGATAAACGGCAAACCGGTCTTTCTGCGTGGCAACCTCGACTGCGTGCATTTCCCGCTGACGGGTTATCCGTCCTGCAAGGTGGAAGATTGGGAAAAGATATTCCGTATCTATAAAGACTATGGGCTGAACCATGTCCGTTTCCATTCCTGGTGCCCGCCTGAAGCCGCTTTCGTTGCTGCCGACCGTCTCGGTATTTATATCCAGGCCGAAACCATCTGGATCGACTGGTGGATGTCGTCCGAGCAGAAAGACAGGCCGGAAATGAATACCAAAGGATATCCACAGGGATTGGGTAAAAATCCTTCGGCAGACCGGTATGTGCAACAGGAGTTGTCGCGTATGATCGATGCTTACGGCAATCATCCTTCTTTTGTGATGCAATGTATCGGAAACGAACTGGGTAACTCTGATTTCGAGGTGATGGAGTCGTGGATGAAACCGTTGAAGGAGAAGGATTCCCGCCGCCTGTATTCCGTATCGACTGCCCGTAAGATCATGCCGGTCGATCAATATATGGCTACCCATTATATCGACGGACTGGGAAGTGCCCGCGGATTAAAAGGTGGAGCGTCTACCGCCTGGGATTTTGAAGAGGTTTACTCAAAGTCTGCTATCCCCGTTCTATCTCATGAGATCGGACAATGGCCTGTCTATCCCCGTTGGAGTGAGATAAAGAAATATAAAGGTGTACTGAAAGCGCGCAACTTCGAGGAGTTCCGCGAGCAGGCACGTAAAAATAAGATTGAAGAGCAGAACGAAGCATTTGTTGCGGCATCGGGTGCACTCAACCAGATCATGTATAAATATGAGATCGAATCGTTCCTGCGTACTCCTTCCTGTGCCGGAATCCAGTTGCTTAGTATGCAGGATTATCAGGGACAGGGAGAAGCACTGGTCGGTTGGCTGGATGTCTTTTACGATAGCAAGGGTATCACTACGCCCGAACAGTTCCGTTGTCACCACGACAGTACGGTTCCGTTGCTGCGTTTCCCGAAATATGTCTGGACGAATGACGAACCGTTTACGGCTGATATTCAGCTGGCTCATTACGGTTTGGCTCTCCTGCATGACGGGCTTTACTGGAAGCTGAAAGACGAACAAGGTAATCTGATTGCTTCCGGTCGTACGGCATCCCGCACGTTTCCGGCCGGCAGTTCGGAGATCGCAGGTACGGTTTCCTGCGACCTGTCTGCTGTAACGGCTGCACAGAAGCTGACTGTTGAGGTCGGCCTGCAGAACGAGGCTATCGCCAACACCTGGAATATCTGGGTGTTCCCGGCAAATGATAAAGTGGAAACCGGAGCAGTTTACGTCACCGACCGCATGGATGCCGAGTGTCTGAAACGTCTGGAGAAAGGGGAGAAGGTGCTCTTGCAGGCTTCAGCCCTGGGCACGGAAGAAACCTGCGATAAGATCAGTTTCTATCCTTTATACTGGTCGCTGACCTTCTTCCCCGGACAGGGAAAGAATACGATCGGGATGATCGTCCGCGATAAACATCCGCTCTTTGCACAGTTCCCGACCGATTCGCATAGCGACTGGCAGTGGCAATCCATCTATAAAGATGCCCGTGCTTTCTATATCAACGACTATCCGGAGACTTACAAGCCGATCGCCCAGCCTGTCGACGATTTCCACCGGAATAACAAACTGGCGTCTATCTTCGAACTGAAAGTAGGAAAAGGAAAATTGCTGGTCTGCGGTTTCGACCTGCGGGAAGAGACGAACCCGGCTGCCCGCCGGTTGAAGGGTAGCATCCTGCATTATATGAATTCAAACAATTTCAATCCGGTTTACGAAAGGGATATCACCTCTTTGCAGAAGATGTTTACCTATGTGGAACCGTTGAAGAGCACTGTCACCGGAGAGTTCCGCAACGCTTTGCTGTACATCGACTGCGGCACGACCGATAAGGTGGAGGCACGTAAAAAAACGACTTATAAGGTCACTCCGTCCTGGCAGAGTGAAGAGCTGACGTTGACGATCGATTGTCCGTCGGGCATTATTGGTTCCCTGTATGTCTGCTTTGCCGACAAGGATAAGAAGGGACGCACCGGACATATCCTCTTTGAAGGACGTGCCTATGAACTGGGCAAGCAAAAGGAAGAGGAAACCTGGATTAAGCTGCATGTGATGCGCGAAGATTCAAACGACGGGCAGCTTGTCCTGAAAGCAAAAGTGAAGGAAGGTGCCGACCTGGTGATATCCAAAGTCGCCTTGATGGAAGAATAAATAAGTACCGGATTATGCAAAATCAGGAGAATGTTTTGCATAATCCGGTATTCTGCCTAAATAGACTGACAAGTAATATATTAGGGAAGATTTATTCTTCTATATTTGTATTAGTTAGATGAACATATTATGATAAAAAACTTCGTATTCGTATTTAGTATCCTGCTACTGGTAGCCTGTAGCGGAGGAGGGAAAAGTAACCTGCCTGTTACACCTTCCGAAAGTGATTTGCAATTCCCCGACCTGGCAACCACCTGGGATGAAGGAATGCCCCTTGGTAACGCAACTGTCGGTGCACTGGTCTGGCAACGCGATTCGGCCTTGCGCCTGTCGCTGGATCGGACGGATCTCTGGGATCTTCGCCCGATGGATAGTATCTCTGGCCCTAACAACCGTTTCACGTGGGTCTGCGAACAAGTAAAGAAAAAGGATTATCTTCCCGTTCAGAAGAAATACGATCATCCGTATGATCAGCAGCCTGCACCATCGAAGATACCGGGTGCTGCGCTCGAATTTTCCCTGGAAGAACTGGGATCGCCTTCCGATGTGCACCTTTACCTGAACAATGCCCTTTGTGAGGCAACATGGGATAACGGTGCAACACTGAAGACCTTTGTCCATGCCACGGAACCTGTCGGCTGGTTCGTTTTCGAAAATCTCCCGGCAGCTATAACTCCTACATTAAGCTCACCGAAATATAATACCGGAGGAGCAGAGGCTGGAAACTCAGTGGAGGGACAGGATTTACGCCGTCTGGGCTATAAACAAGGCACGATCGATAAGGAATCCAATCAGATCACCTATCATCAGGAAGGCTGGAATGGCTTCTCTTACGATGTAAATGTCCGCTGGCAGCAAAAAGGAAATACCCTTTGCGGTGTCTGGAGCGTAACATCTTCTCTGGAAACAGATAAAGCAACCGAAAAGACGCAGGAAGCCATGACACGTGGTATCGACCGGGATTATCAGACGCACATGGATTTCTGGAAGAATTACTGGGCGCAATCGTCCGTTACCCTTCCTGATCCGGTTTTGCAGAAGCAATACGATAATGAAATGTATAAATACGGTTCGGCTACCCGCGAAAATTCCTATCCCATCTCTTTGCAGGCCGTATGGACAGCCGATAACGGCAAACTTCCCCCCTGGAAAGGCGATTACCACCATGATCTCAATACGCAGCTCAGTTATTGGCCGACTTATACCGGCAACCACCTGACCGAAGGTATGGGTTATCTGAATACGCTGTGGGACCAGCGTGATGTATATAAGGAATATACGAAAGAATATTTCGGGAAAGACGGAATGAATATTCCGGGTGTTTGTACCCTGCTGGGTGTCCCGATGGGAGGATGGATACAATATTCCATGTCGCAGACAGTCAGTGCCTGGCTGGCGCAACATTTCTACCTGCACTGGAAATATTCGGCCGACCGTGAATTCCTGAAAGACCGTGCCTATCCGTTCCTGAAGGATGTGGCAATCTTCCTCGAACAAATATCCATAGTCGATGCCGATGGAGTACGCAAACTGGCGATGAGTTCCAGCCCCGAGATTTTCGATAACTCCATCAATGCTTGGTTTAAGGATATGACGAACTACGATCTGGCCTTGATGCACTTTGCCTTCAATGCGGCATCCGAACTGGCGGCCGAGATGAATCTCCCGGAAGAATCGGCACATTGGAAGGAAATCGGCAGCCAGCTTCCCGACTATGACCTGGATAAAGATGGTGCCCTGACCTTTGCCAAAGGTTTTCCATACGATCAGTCCCACCGTCATTTCTCCCACGCGATGGCGATCCATCCGTTGGGTCTGCTGGATTGGAGCCAAGGTGAAAAGTCTCAGCAGATCATCCAGGCTACGCTGAAGAAATTGAAGGATTACGGCCCCGACTACTGGACGGGTTATTCCTATAGCTGGTTCGGTAATATGAAAGCCCGTGCCTTTGACGGCGAAGGGGCAGCGGAGGAACTGAGAACCTTTGCCGAATGTTTCTGCCTTCGTAATACGTTCCATGTAAATGGCGACCAGACGAAAAGCGGGAAGTCTAAATTCACTTATCGTCCGTTTACGCTGGAAGGTAACTTCGCTTTTGCTTCCGGCATCCAGGAGATGTTACTTCAAAGCCATACCGGTATCGTGCGTGTTTTCCCGGCTATCCCGGCCGGTTGGTCGGATGTCTCGTTCGATAATCTGCGGGCTATGGGGGCTTTCGTCATTTCTGCCGAAAAGAAAGCCGGCAAGATCGTGAAGCTCCGTGTCTATCCCGAGCAGGGCGGTACGTTGCGTATTGCTTTCCCGGCAGGCAGCAGTAAAGTCTCTGTCACCGGAAATGAAGGCGATGTAACGGAGGAAGCAGGCATTTATACGATTGAAACCCGGAAAGGACAATGGGTTGATATAAAAACGAAAGGTTAGTATCCTGCTATTCCTATTCAGGAAAGTTAGAAGGTGAATTAGAAGGCATGTTTTTTATTTAGTATGCGATTTAGAACAAATATCTCTAATCATATTCTGAAAATTTCCCTTGGATATGTAATTTTATAGTTCTTATTTATGAGACATTGATAAGTGAGTACGGGGGCTTACTGCCTATACAGAACATATGCTGCTGATTCAGAATGAAGAAGATTTGTCTTTTTTCGAACGGGATTTTTTCGATAGGTATAAGCTCCCCCTCGTATGGTCATATTGTTGGGTAATCGGGCTTTCGCTCGTTTACTTAATGTATGAAGAATTAGTTAATTCTATATTTTAACGGTCCTATCCCTACGTTGCGTTTGAAATATTTTCCGAAAAAAGACATATTGTTGAAATTTAAAGATTTGGCAATGTCTTGTATTGCAAGATTTGTTGACTTTAGTTGTATTTGGGCTTTCATTATTACCATTGAAGTAATGGTTTCGATGCATGTTTTTCCGGTTGTCTGTTTTATGACCGTACTTAAATGAGCCTGTGTTATTCCTAACTGGTCGGCGTACCAGGCTACATTACGTTGTTCGGTATAGTGCAACAAGACCAATCGATGAAAATTTATACTTATCTGCTCGTTTCTGGAATAGCGAGTTGGATAGATTATTGTTGTATTGTATAAACTTTCAACACCAAACCATATTCCTTTAAACAGATAAATCAGTATTTTGTCATTTAGTTTGGTTATGGATGAATTATATGTTTTAGTGAGGAATAAAAAATAATCTTTCATGAATTGTTCCGATTGTCTTTTTAACTCAATGACTGGTGCGTTTTTGATTGTATTAAACAGGTGTATGTTATTTATATGATTTTTATTAATAAAGTCAGAAGAGAAAGCTAGGATATAAATTTGTATATCTTCTTTTATAGCTTGTATTTGTAAGACTGTTTCAGGTAAGATTGTTATAAAACTACCAGGTTTGATTAAATAGTGATTCAAATCTATAAATATCTCCGCTTCACCTTTGAGGCAAAGAATAAACATTTCCATTTTCAACCAGCATAATGACTTAATATGCGGGTTGAGCAACTTCATATTTTCAGGTGTCAAGTACCCCATGAACCAGTCTTCTGAAATGTTAATTTCAGGATTGTTATATACTTTCATAATTTGCTTTACGGCTTGTTTGGGTATCTCAAAGGTAAACATATTTTATATTTGTTATAGTTAAATAATGATAAAATTATTATATATAGATAACAGGATCTTGCAATCTTGTTGATTTTGAAGTTATTTTGTATCCCATAAGATACAAATTATAAGATGAGATACAGAGAGTCGTATAGGGAGTTTTTTTTATATTTAAAGTTGAGATTCAAAATTGCTAAATCACAAATATTATTAAAAAACAGGGTGTTGGTTTTGCTGTTTTTAGGGGTGTTGTTTTTGATAATCAATCACTCTGCTTGCACGAATGGAAAAGATGGATCAATGGCTCATGTGGGTAAACTCCGCCTGAATTTAGTGGCCGATACCACTTCCCAAGGAAAAGGAATAAATTCCAGTTTAACAAAAGCAGTTTCAGATGAATTCGAACGTTTTTTGTCTGTTGATGATTATCGAATACAGATTTTGAGCAGCCAGGATACGATAAAATCGTATGACCGTTTTGGAAATATGCCGTCAGAGATAGAGTTACCGGAAGGCGATTACAGGTTGGTTGCTTCGAATGGTGATGATCTTCCCGCTGCTTTTGAAAATCCTTATTTTGAAGGAAACTCTTCTTTTGTGGTAAAAGAAAGTATGGATACTCCGTTGGAGGTCGTTTGTTCGTTGGGTAATGCGCGTGTGATGATTGAATATACCTCCGTATTCCAGGAAGCATACGAAGATTATGCCGTGTTGCTCAGTTCTCCTTTTATTGCTGACGAGTTTGAAATTGCCAAGGAAGAATCACGCCCTGCCTATCTCCAGGTTGCGAAGGAGGGAACGGATATGACAGTCCGGATCCGGGTACAGAAAAGGGGAGAAGAGCAGTCGAGTACATATCTTGTTCCTAATAAGATCAAGCTGGAACGCCGGCAGAATGTCCATTTGATATTTAAGACGGATGGCGGTGCTTTCAACGGGATCGGGCTGGATGTCGTGTTGGACAATGAATTGACTGATAAGGATATTCCTATAGATATTCCTGATTTCATGTGGGAAGAATTTACCAAGCCTGAATTGTATCCCGTTCACTTTAAATCGGAAGGTGAGGTGGAAGTACCTGTTGTGGATGGTGAATCCGGCAATGGCATGACGGTCGGTTTTAAAATGCTTGCCGGTGTAGGTTCTTTGCAGATCAAATATTGGAGAGACGATTTGCATGAAGAAGAGGCAGAGATCATAGACCTTGCCACGGATGAGGGTGTTGCTAAAGCAATAGCTCAAAAGTTTTCCTGGCAATCCGGTGAAAAGCAGAATCTCAATCTGAAAAACATAAAGAGCGGACAGATTTTCTTATGGGATGCCTTGAATAATCTGGAAGCACCGAGTCCGGAAGAAGGTGTTCCATTCTATTTGTATCATTTTTCCATTCAGGGGCATAATGCGAATGACAAACCGAAATATACGGATATAGTGAAATTTGATGTAAAGGTATTTGTACCTAAAGAAGATTAAGTAAAGTGTAATAGGAGATGAAAAAGAATATAGTATCTATTTTATGGTCGTTTGTTTTGTTGTGTACGGCAAGTTGCAGTCAAAATGAGGACGATGGCACGCCTTTTTTTCCGGATAATGCGGGTGGCTTGAACGTGGCTGCCAATATGTCTACGGAACAGGTGATACCGCTGATCACGCGGTCAGCCGATTTCAGTGATGTTTCGGCGGATGATTTCTATATTAAGATATTGAATGGCAAAGGAGAAGTCGCCAAAGAGTTCGCCTCGTTGACAGCCATGCGCGATGAAGGGTTACCTGTTATTCTGCCAACCGGCAATTACACGGCGTTTGCCTCTTCGTTCAAGCCTGACGGGGTAGCGGTTTCCAAGAATCCTTACTTTGAAGTGGAGGGCGAAAGCCATCCGTTTGTGATAGAGGAGAAGCGAACTACACAGGTGACTTTGAAATGTGTCTATGAAAGCTTGGGGGTAGAGCTGGCTTTGTCCGAACAGTTTCAGGAGTTGCTGGAAACGGAGTCTGAAAACTATGATTATAAGGTGAACGTGTCGAACGGCGAAGCTTCGTATGAGTTCTCGAAAGACGAAATGAATCCGGCTTATTTCTTGAAAGGTTGTGATGAATTGGTCGTGAGAGTGACCATGAAGATGGGCGGTAGGGATTATCCGGAACGTGTTTGGCGGATCACGAACCAAGGGAATGCGCCTAAGACGGGCGAGTATTATATCATCCGCCTGGATGCGGGCGACCAGCCGGAGACGGTATCTTTAAGAAGTGCATTAATGGAATAGGAGAATGAGTATGGTAAAACCGATTACATATTGGGCGTTGTGTTGCCTGCTGCTTTTCGTCTCATGCGAGATGAAAAAGGATTTGTTCGGACAGGGGCAAGGGAATGAAGAAGAGGGTGTGCCGGAAAATGTCGGCCTGCTGGATCTTCATGTAGTAGCGGAACGGGAAGCAGCCGTGCCTGGGACGAAAGGGGAGACGGAGAATGAGGATATATATTTGGCTACGGACGATTTCTGTGTCTCGATACTCGACAGCGTGGGGCAGGTGGTGAAAAGCTACGATTCGTATGCAGCATTGAAGGCGGATGGAGAATTGTTGTTGCCTGCCGGCAAATATACGATTCGGGCTTTTAGCGGCGACGATCCGGATGCCGGTTTCGATACTCCCTACTATGAAGGAGATACGACTTGCGTGGTTTCTGCCAAGGAAGTGGTGAAGATCGAAGCGAATTGTCGTTTATCGAACAAGAAAGTTCAGTTCGACCTTTCCGACCAGTTCTTCGACAGTTTTAGAAGTGATTATACGATCGTGGTGGACAACGGGACGGGGGTCTTAACGATCTCATCGGACGAGTTGCGTTCCGCCTATCTCCGAAATACCGGGACGTTACGCTTTACAATCTATACGACAACCTATAAAGGGGAATCCTATACCTATTCGTGCGACTTGTCGAAAGACGAACAGATCAAGGAACATAACAATTTGTATATCAAACTAGACGCTATTGACGCCCGACCGGATGAACCAGGTGAACCTTCGGATCCAGACAATCCCGACAACCCGGGACCGGATGAACCTTCGGAACCAGATGAACCGGAAGGACCGACAGATCCTGAAGAACCGGAATATCCTTCTTCCGCTCCGACCATCAAGGTGGATGTATCGTTGGTTGAAAAGAACTATATAATAGAGGTGCCTTCCGATTTCGTGGAGGTGGATAAGCCGGATGTGCCGGATACGCCTGGTGGGAATGAGCCGGGAGAGGGAGAACCGTCTACTGCTGATCCTGAGATAACCGGTACGATTGAAGGAAAAGCTTTTGATGTGAGTATGCCTCAAACGATTACTTCTAAAACAAAGAGTGCTGTGGTTTATTTATATCTGCCAACCGGACTGGATGCTCTGACGGTGGATGTTTCGATTGGAAAAGATATAAAACTACCATTGGATTTGTTGGATTCTTCTTCTTTGGCAGAGGTTAATGGTATTCTTTCCGGAATGGGTAAGGAATTGATAGTGCCCGGTAGGGGAGAAAAGGGAAAACTGAAGTTTGATATTTCTCCTTTCTTGGAAATGTTGGACAGTAACAACTCTTTCAGAATAAAGATAAGAGATAAAAACCAGAAAGAGGATCAAGCAACCATTGTCTTGAATAAAAAATAATTATGGAAATGAAGTTATTTACTGGTGCTATAAAATATATTACGGTTTACCTGTTGGCCGGCTTATTGGGGTCTTGTGTGGAAGATAAGAATAGTTTATGTCTGACCGGTGTCCTTTATTTGAATGTAGAGGAAGATGCGACCTTGTATACCAAGGCGCAAACGGGAGTTACTTTCGAGTCGCTTCGGGTAGATGTGTTGGATATGAATCGGGATACGGTCAATACATATAAAGATTATCTATCGGATGTAAAAGATCAGCGGATGACGCTTCCCGTGGGAAAATATATTGTTGCCGTCAGTTCGAATCATACTGGTGAGGCAGGTTGGGAAACCCCTTTGTATCGAGGAGAAGAAGAGGTTGAAGTCAAACAAGGGGAGATCACCAGTGCGCAAGTGGTTTGTAAGATTTCCAATACGAAAGTGTCGGTGTCGTATACTGAGGATATGAAAAAATATTTTTCTCACTACGGGACAACAATAAGCAACTCTTCTGGATCTTTGACATTTACCCGCGATGAATATCGTTCCGGTTATTTTACACCTGAGGAACTGACTATGTCGCTAAAACTGGTGAACCGGGATGGTAATGAGTTTGTGATTCGGAAGATATGTCCGGATGTGCAGCCTCAGCATCATTATAGATTCAATATAGGGGTGGCTAATCCTGGTGGAGGAGATCAGGAAGCAGGTGCTGATTTTGATGTAACGATTGATGAGGAACATGACGAAATAACGTATGATATTTTTATACGGGAAGAAAATTTGTTTGGTGTGGGAGTTTCCTCTTTTTCTTTGAGCGATAATTTTGTAAATGGAGTATTCTCTTTTCGGGAAAATTCAGAGACAATGCCGCAAATAGGGCTTACTTATAAAGTTGGTACGAAAACCAAATTCTCAAAAGTATTGGTTGAAACAACTTCACCTGTATTTGTAGAGGCCGGTTTGAGCAAGTTTGATTTGATGGATCCGCAAAGTGCAACTTCTGCACAGGCATTAGGACTTGGTAATCCTCCGACACCGAAGTTAGAAGAAAGTGCCGATTTTGTAGATTGTACCTGGGATTTGTCCGGATTGTTATCACATTTGAAGGCTGTAAACGACAAACCGACGGAGCATCCTTTCAAGGTAATTTTCGTAGATGACCGTAACCAGGAAAAAGAAGCATCGTTTACGATTAAAATCATGCCGAATGTAGCAGCTGCTGTCGAGGCCCCCATTTGTTGGACGACTTTTGCTGTGCTTCGGGGGATTACTGTTGATGAGACTGCTTATTTCCAATTGACATCATCTGATGGTTTAAATATTGATATTAAAGGTGTAAAGCGTACGGATGAAGGGAATGTATCGGCGTTGGTTATAGGGTTGAAGCCTGATGTTACTTATTCGTATAAATTGGCTTCAGTACAGGATCCGGCGATGGCATGTGGAGCTGTGGAGTTCAAGGTTGAGACGGCTTCGGTGGTTCCGAATTTAGGTTTTGAAGATTGGGGAACAAGGGAAGGAGAAGTTGATGCACCATTGGTAGGTGGTAAAAAAACTTACGTCTCTCCAAATGCAGGTTCTTCTGGTGCGATTTATTGGGAATCTGGAAATAGAGGAGCGATTGTCGGTAGTGGTAAGCCTGTTCTTACAAAAGAAACAACGGAAACAGCTCCTGTGGAATCTTCAAAAAAAGCGGCCTATTTGGCTTCTACGTGGGCAGGTGCTGCAGGTATGGGGGCTTTTTCTGCCGGTAGTATATTTTCAGGAATTGTAGAGTATGCAGGGCAAAAAGGAGCTGAACTTTTGTATGGGCAATCTTACAAGGGTTTCCCTGTTTCATTGAATGGTTGGTATAAATATGAACCGGGTACAATTAATTGGAAAAATAATGCAGGAACAACATCTTCAGAATTAGATAAAGGTATAATAAGCATCGCTTTATCTACTCAGAAGATAAGTGTAAAATCCTTGACTAAAGAGGCAGATAGTGAAAACAATAAGTTTAGGAAAAACTCAGAAGGTATTTTTGCCTATGGTGAAAAGATAATAACGGAAAATGTGGACACATATACGGAATTTTCTATACCATTGACGTATTATCAAGGGAAGATGCCTTCTCCCGGAACCCCTATATACATTATCATCATGGCTTCTTCAAGTAAAGATGGCGATGTGTTTACCGGTTCGACGAGCAGTGTCATGTATGTTGACGAATTTAGTTTGTCTTACGATTATAATCAAGAATGTTTGAAAGAAACGGAATATAAAGAAGTTCCCGTGAATCCAATTAATAACGAATAAATGAAAAAACATCTTTTTTTCCTGTTCCTATCCGTCCTCTGTTTTTCTTTGCCCGTCCAAGCAAAGAAAAACAAGTACGACCGTGGGATTGTCATGAAGACCTTTATCCCGAAAGGGCAATGGATGGTAGGTACAACGTTCTCATACTCCGAGCATGTGGACGATAATTTTGAATTTCTTTCCGTACTGAAAGATATAACGAGCGATGGATATACATTCAAGGTGACACCTTTGGTCAGCTATTTCATACGCGACAATATCAGTATCGGAGGACGCTTTGCTTATGGGCGTACCGTGACGAACCTGAATAACCTGTCTTTGGAGTTGGGGGATGATTTGAGTTTTGATGTCAGCGACTATAACAGTACTTCCAATACGTTTACTACTGCGGTCTTTTTACGTACCTACCTGAATTTGGGCGATAGCAAACGGTTCGGGTTGTTCAACGAGGCAAGGGTATCGTATGGCTATTCCGAAAGCAATGGAAGTTCCGGAACGGGAGTCGACCTCTCCGGCTTATACCAGTTGAAACATAACCTGAATATCGGTGTAGCACCCGGTATCACTGTATTCGTCAATGATTTTGCAGCCGTGGAAGCTTCCGTCAGTGTGGCAGGCCTTAATTTTAACTGGTACGATCAGACGCGTGATCAGGTATATAAAGGCAAACGTACTTCCAGTTCGGCAAATTTCAAGATCAATCTGCTGTCCGTAGATCTCGGCATAGTCTTTTATTTGTAACTGATTTATGAAGAAAGTAAAGCATTTCATACTATTTGGGGTTATTCTTGTTCTTTTGGCAGGATGTGTGAAGAACGATTTGCCTTATCCTACGATCGTGGGGGAAATCAATGAGTTTGCCTTGCAGGGGCAGACTCAGATGAAGATAGACAAAGGGGCGGCTGCGATTGCCGTCAAGGTTGCGGATAGTCTGGACTTGGCCAATCTTAAAATTGAGAAAATGATTGTGACAGACGGCATGACGGTGATCCCCGACGAAAAGGCGTGTTTCGACTTTGCGCATTTCCCGGATACCGGCTTTGTCCATGTGGACAGCTTGCCGCCTACGGCAGATACGCGAATGAATTTTAAGAAGCCTGTCTCTTTTATCCTTCGTCTTTATCAGGATTATCCGTGGAAAGTGACGGTAGAGCATGATATCCAACAACAGGTGACGGTGAAAAATCAGTTGGGTAGTGCGTTGATCGATAAGAATACGCACAATGTAATTGTATATGTAGACTCGCTTTTGCAACCTTCTTTGCGCAATATTGAGATTGAAACGTTGAGCCTGGGTGGTTCGACGGCAACGGTTATGCCCGATCTGAAGTCGGTTACCGACTTTACACGTCCCCGTACCTTCCTGTTTACCGCTTTCGGCGAGACGGAGGAGTGGACGGTCAGTGTCGCCTATCCGCCGGCGGGAATGTCTTTCACTTCAGTGTCGGCTTGGGCAAAGCATGCTTGTGTTATGGGAAATACACGGACGGGCATGGTTTCCGCTCGCTATCGGATGAAGCAGGAAGTGGAGACTAAGGCGGATACGAATGACCGCTGGGAAAATGTGCTTTCGAGCGAGATCGATATCGATGAAGCGGGCAACTTTACGTTGGAATTCACGCATCTCCAACCGGGCAAGGTCTATGAATATGAATTGACTGTCGATGGCGTCACGGAAGATGTGAAAACATTCGAGACGGAACCTATCCAATTGATCCCGAACCTTTCTTTGGACGATTGGTATAAAGACGGAAAAAGTTGGTATGCCAATCTGGATCTGGAACCGGAGAATTATTTTTGGGATTCTGGAAACAAAGGTTCCAATGCGGTAGGGGAAGCCAATCCGACTTCGCCGGAGACGAGCGATGTGGTTCGAGGCAAGGCGGCACGTCTGGAAAGTAAGACGGTGGCGGGTGTCTTCGCGGCTGGTAGTCTTTATACGGGAACATTCGGCAAGGTGGAGGGACTGAGCGGTGCTTCTTTGAATTTCGGTCGTCCTTATACGGGTCGTCCTTCGGCATTGAAAGGATATTATAAGTATAATTCTGGCGTGATCGACAAGACGAAAGCTCCTTATCTGGATTTGGCGGGGCGGCGTGATTCCTGCCATATTTATATGGCATTGTTTTCTGGATGGACGGCTCCTTTTCAGGTCAATACCAATACGGGAACGTTTGTCGATCTGACCTGGAACAATGAAAACCTTGTCGCTTTCGGGCAACTCATACAGGGTGAAACGGTAAAGGATTATATCCAGTTCCGTATCGACCTGGAATATTGCGACCAGACAACTAAACCGACATACATTCTCATCGTAGCCTCCGCCAGCAAATATGGCGATTTCTTTACGGGAAGCACGAGCAGCGTGTTGCTGTTGGATGAGTTGGAGTTGGTGTTTGAGTAATTGGCAATGGATAAATAATCTGCTTATCGAGTAAGCCCAAATCTACTCGATAAGTAGAGGGTCTGTCTACTTAATAAGTAGTTTTTACACTGCTTGCCGACAGGGTAAAGGACTGTTTGACAGGTAGGATGGAAATAGGTTGAATTCAGATTAAAAATTAAATATACCCGAAAACGTGGAAGATTTGGAAACGTGGTTCGGAGGGAAAGGACAAACGATATGACCATGAATAGAGTAATCAATTGGTGGATAAAAGGTGTACTGTTGGCTGGGATGATGATGTTGGCTGGGATGGCTGAGGCTGTAGATGTAAGTTCGGCTGAAGGGTTAGCAAGTGCAAATGGTTTTAAAGGTAAAGCTAATTGGAGTGGAAATAAGGTGACGTTGACTGGAAATGTGGAGTTAACGGAGACAATTACGATAAAGGCGGATGGTGATATTGTGTTGGAATTAAATGAGCATAATATTTATAATATATGGAAATTAGGAAATCGTAATAAAATTGACATATTTGATATAGAAAAAGGAACTTTAACAATACAAGGGAATGGTAGTGTTTATAATCAAGGTACTGATGGAAATTCAACGATATGGGTAAATGGAGGTACTTTGAATGTTAAAGCGAACATTTATAGTGAAAAATATGCTGCTATTACTATAACTGGTGGTTGTGTAAATATTTTTTCAGGAGATATTTCGAGTGAGGGTTCTAAAGAGGCTTTAGAAGTACAAGGAGGAACTATTAATATTAATGGGGGAACGATTAGAAATGAACGTTCTATAAATTCTTCTGTAGCATTAAAAATTGTTGGAGGTGCATTGAATGTTTTTGATGGTTATATTTACGCGAAAAGTGGAACTATTTCAGCTCATGCATTAGAGAAAAAAGGAGGAAATGTCCAAATAAAAGGAGGAAAATTTGGAGCTAGTTGTGCAACTGGGGAGAGAGCCATTGATTCAGATGTTGAATTTTCGAAAATATTTGTTCCCGGTTATGGTATAAATGGTAGTGACGCGGATAATTCAAAAACATCGATTAAAGGTACTGTCGAAATCAAACCAATCACATATAATGTCACCTATTTTGACGGTGAAACAGAGATAACAAGTGGAATCACTCCAACAGAATATACCGTTGAAACACTTCCTTTTAGTTTAAAAACTTTGAGTAAAGAGCATTATAACTTTGCGCATTGGCATTATGGTGAAAGGAATGTTGACAAGAATATCGTGGAAAATACGACTATTCAAGATACGACTGGGCATCTGAGTTTTACAGCCCATTTTACTCCTATTGAATATTCCATTATATATGAACGCAACGGCGGGCAAAAAGAATCAAATAATCCGGATACATATACCGTTGAGACAGTTTTTACTTTTGAAAGACCCATAAAACCTTTCTATAAATTCGAAGGTTGGTTTGACAATAAGAATTTCAGTGGTTCTCAAATAACAGAGTTGAATAAAAATTTCTATGGTAACCCTTTACGCCTTTACGCCAAGTGGAGCCCGGAACCGTATGAGGTGGATTTTTATGATGGGGATACGAAATATCAGATATACGACAATTATACACGCGATATAGAGAAGGGTATATCGGTTTTGCCAAAGCCGGAGAAACAAGATCGTGTTTTTACAGGCTGGAAACAAAAGGATGGAACATTGGTTGAATCTGTTTCTCCCGGAACTGAAAGTATGAATCTATATGCATCTTGGAAATTGATTGAATTTACAATTCAATATGATCCCCAAGGAGGGCAGATGGATCGACCGTCAATTCAGTACACATCAGACAAAATAGGTGGACTCACATGGCTTGCCGGAGAATCGGTATGGAAAGAAGGATATGCGTTTAAAGGTTGGTTCCCCAATACAGAATATAACGAAGATGAAAGAATTACAACCTTCCCGATAGATAAAAAGATGGGGACAACTTCTTCAACGGATGAATCAAAGGTGACAATCCGGTTATATGCCAAATGGGAAGAGGCTAACTATGATATTTTGTTTTTACCAAGAGGTGGAAGTGCTGTACGTAGTGAAGATTATAGTTTGGAAAACGGTGTACCGGAAAATAAAATGCCTAAAACAGAAAGAAGAGGTTGGGAGTTTTTGGGTTGGTTCGATCAACCTGAAGGAGGAAACAAGTATACTTCAATTGCTGCGCAACCGGGACCAGATAAGAAAAAGATAACTCTTTATGCGCATTGGAAAGCTTGTGATTATAAACTTGCTTATGTAACAAATGGAGGAACTCTTCCTGCTGATGTCAAAAAGACATACACCGTGGCAGAGGTTGTTACACTACCTGAGCCGAAGAAAGAACATTATGATTTTGTCGGATGGTTCACCGCGAATGAAGGGGGAACGAAATATATGGAGAATGTGTTTTATTACGAAACCGGTGATAAAACCCTTTATGCCCGATGGACACCGAAAATATATCATTTGTCGTTCGTAACGAATGGCGGTTCCGAAATCAAGGGTAGTTTCCCGTTTACGTATGGACAACCGATTGAAATAGATAAGCGTACTTATAAGACGAACTACGATTTTGAAGGTTGGTTTGTGGATGCCGGTTTTACTAAGCCGTATGATAAAAATACATCCGGAAGTATTGGCGGCGACCTCACCTTATACGCCAAATGGGGACCGAAGCACTACAAGATCCATTACGATATGTTTCACGGGGAAGAATTGCCCGATGATACCTATACGACAGAAGAGTCGAAACAGTTGCCGACGAATGCTATCCGTCCCGGATTTACATTTGCCGGTTGGTATGCCGACGATATGTTGACGGTGGGACCTGTAACGAAGATTGAAAAGGGTGAATCGGGCGACAAGACATTCTATGCCACCTGGAAACCTGGTTATATGGTTCGCTTTACCCAACCGGAAAACGGAAAGATCGAGGTAAAGCGGAGAGGAGACCTGTTGGTTTCGGGCGACAAGGTCGGGGAAGGCGTGGAGATCACGATCACGGCAACGCCTACGGATGCGAAGTATGGCCTGAAAGCCTTGTCGATCGGTGGAAAGACATACACCACCAGCCCTCAGACCATCAAAATGCCTGCAAACGACTTGTATATCTCCGCCATCTTTGAAGATGCGCGTACGGTAGCTTCCGCGCCGGAGATCATCACCGACCCGGAAAACACCGACAATATGCTTACGGGAACAGTTGTGAAAGTAACTCTCAAAAAGACGGATGAAAACACGACACTCTATTATTCGATCAGTGACAGTCCGAAACGGCTTTATGAAGAACCTTTCGAGGTGAGCACCGATGCAAAGCAACTCATTACCCTGAAAGCATTTGCAGTCAAGGAGGGTTATAAAGACGGAGTGACCGTGCGGGATATGGGATTCGGTGTGAAGAAACTACTGGTTACCTTCGATTTGCCGGCTGGCATTACCGCCATCAATCCGTTGGGAGGTGAGGTGGTTTCGGCAATCGCTTTCGGAGGTGCGTTTGAATTCTCTTTAGAAGTAGACAGGAACTATTTCCAGTCGTTGGATTCGATGACCGTATTGGCAAACGATTCCGTATTGACGGCAAACGCTAACGGCATTTATCGCGTGGAAGGCGCTTCCAAGGATGTGAAGATTACGGTGAAGGGATTGGAAAGCGTGACTTATACAGTTACTTTGGAACAAGCAGCGGAGGGAGGTCATATTCATTTTACGGAAGACGGTAGCGATGGTTCGCTTACGTTGCCTTGTTCTAAGCAGATTTCAGTAACGGCCGTGCCCGACCTGAACTATAAGTTCGGAGGTTGGAAGAACGGAAGCCAGGCCAATCCGGGCATTTTCACGATAACGAGCGATACGACATTGGAGGCTGTCTTTGTGCCGGATGCCAAATATTTTACGATTACCCTTCCTGTATTGGAAGGTGTGGCGGTCAAACCGTTGTCCGGTTATTCGACCGAAGTACTGCAAGGTGGTAAGTTCCATTTCTACCTGCGTTTTGCAGATGGATATCATGGAGAGAATCTGATCGTCAAGGCGAACGGAGTGGAGTTGACGGCGAATGAGGAAGGTGTGTATAGCCTGTATCGGATTGCCGGGAACTATTCCATCTCGCTGGAAGGAGTCGTGAAGGACAGTGTGAAATTGAAGTTGGCAGAGCATGTATCAGCCGTTGACATTGCGACGGCGACGGATGCGATGAAAGCCCGGCTCTATCCGGAGTCGATGATCTCCCTGTTGGCAACGGCTCCTGACGGACAGTATTTCTACAAATGGAATGACGGGAATAGTGATAACCCGCGTATCGTAACGGTTCGTGAGGCTTCCGGATTACTGCCATTGTTCCAGCCGAGATCTGGAAAAGGTGACTACGCCAAGATACAACTCCCGAACGTGGTCGGTGCAGGTGTCGGCGTGCAGGTGGATGTACATTCGGTTGAGGTAGGGGGCAAGATGCCGTTCAAAGTCGTGCTTCTGCCCGGATACAGTCAAAGCGAGGTGAAGGTCACCGCTAACGGCAAGTTATTGGAAGAGGGATTGTCCATGCGTGCCGCCAGTAAAAGTCATACTTTGGTCTATTCTCTTACCAATGTGGAAAAAGAGGTGAAAATTGAAATCGATGGTTTGAAACTTGATACTTACGAAGTGGAATGTTTAATGCCGGAGGGTGGGCGAGCATCGGTCAGTCCTTCCGGAAAGGTGAAATATGGTAGCCGGGTGACTTTCTTGGCTACTCCTGATCCGGGAAATATCTTTGTGAAGTGGGATGATGGGAATACCTTGAACCCGTATCCTTATGCGGTCAATGGGGATGTGAGTTTGCAGGCTGTGTTTATGCGGAGAGATATGGCCGTGGCAAATGAAAATATTCATTTGTCCGCAATACGAATGTATGTTTTGTCCGGCAGGTTGTATGTGGAAACTGCGGAAGATACTTTTTTAAGAGTTTGGGAGTTATCGGGACGGATGCTTTTAGAGAAAAGGATTCCGGAAGGATGTTCTTCACATGCTTTGCCGGAAGGTTGTTATTTGATTAAAGTAGGAAATACGGTAACCCAAAAAATAATTATTCGATAAATTTGAATTAAAGACATATGAGAGCAGTCAGAGTTGAATGATACAAACTCTGGCTGCTTTTTCCTTAAAAGGAAACTTTAATGTATTTTGTTGATGAAATCGGTAGTTGTATTGGTACAAATCTTATCTTTGTGTCGTTCTCGCCTGTTAATAAGGTGGTTAGTTCTTAATTTTAAAGATCGGATATTATGAAAAACTCTTTCTTGACAATGATTTGTTGCCTTATGCCGGCAACATTGATTACCTGTACGGACAAACAGTCTCCGGCAGACATCCCTTCTTCCACTATCTTTTATATGGATAAGCCTGCCGCTTCCTGGTATGAAGCGACTCCCGTCGGCAATGGACGTTTGGGAGGTATGATCTATGGAGGTGTGAAACAGGATACGATACGAACCAACGATGATACTTTCTGGAGCGGCGAACCGCGTGACCTGCAACGGCCGGGGGCTTACAAATGTCTTCCTGAAATACGCCGGCTGTTATTGGAGGAAAAGAATCTGGAAGCCCAGAAAGTGATCGATGCCAATATGCTGGGGCCGTGGAATCAGAATTATATGCCGTTGGCCGACATCCTGCTCGAGTGGGACGGCGACGGAGACGTCTCGGCCTACAGAAGGGAGCTCGATCTGAACAGGGGAGTGGTCACGATCACCTATTCCCGGAACGGGGTAAACTATAAGCGTGAACTGTTCGCCTCTTTTCCCGACCAGGCCATCGTGATGAATGTCTCGGCAGATAAAAAGAAGGCAATAGCGTTCACAGCCGGCCTGGGAAGCCAGGTCAACCATCAGACAAAGACCGATGGTGACCAGGTAGTGATCAACGGGCAGGCTCCTTTCCATACCGACCCCAATTATACGGGAGTACATTCTCCCGTTTATATGGAGGGAAAAGGCATGCGCTTTGAGGGGCGTTTGCAGGTGAAGCAGTCGGATGGTGAAATGACGGCAGCCGGAGATCGGTTGCATGTGAAAGATGCCTCGTCAGCCACCTTGACTTTTGTGGCTGCGACCAGCTTTAACGGCTTTGATAAAGACCCTTATGCGAATGGCAGGGATGAGAAAGCCGCCTGCGAAAAGTATATTTCCCAATTGAAAACGAAAGAGTATGAAAGCCTGTACCAATCGCATGTGGCAGACTATTCCTCTCTTTTTGGCCGTGTCAGTATCGATCTGGGGAAATCACCTGAAGCCTCTTTGCCGATCAACGAACGGATCGCCAATTACAAACCCGGTGACGATCCGGCTCTTACAGCCCTTTATTTCCAGTTCGGACGTTACCTGCTGATCTCGGCTTCCCGTCCCGGATCGCAACCATCGAACCTGCAGGGCATCTGGAATCAGGATATGCAACCTGCCTGGAGTGCCAACTGGACGATCAACTGCAACGCCGAGATCAACTACTGGCCGGCAGAGATCACGAACCTCTCCGAATGTCATGCCCCGATGTTCGACATGATACGGGAAGCATCGGTAGACGGAGCGAAAACGGCCGCAAACTTATACAACTCGCGTGGCTGGGTGGCACATCATAACCTGGATATCTGGCGTACGACCTGGATGGTGGGAGGAACCGGGCTATACTCTTTGTTCCAGGTGGGCGGAGCATGGCTTTGCCAGCATATCTGGGAACACTACCTTTTTACGCTCGATAAAGATTTTCTGAAGAAGAATTATGACCTGTTGAAGAATGCCTCTCTGTTTTATCTGGATAACCTTCAGACAGATAAAGACGGTTACCTGGTAACTATCCCTTCCGAATCGTTTGAAAACGGTTATGTGAAGCCGAATGGAGAAACCGGGTGGGCTTGTGTTGGCTCGGCTCAGGATATGCAGATCGTCCGCGCCCTGTTTGAGAATACGATGAATGCCGCAGAGATATTGGATGATGGCGCATTTAAGGAGGAGGTCGCGAAAGCGTATGCCAAGCTGGCTCCGATGAAGATCAGCCCGCGAACCGGTCAGCTACAGGAATGGAACGACGATTGGGAACCTTCTGATCCGGCCAGCGGACAGGTGGGGCATGGATGGGCTTTTGCCGTTGGCAACCAGATCACGTTGCGCGGCACTCCCGAACTGGCTCAGGCTTTCCGCAAGACCGTTGAGTACCGCCGTCCCGGCTATTCCTATAACAGCGGTAGCTGGACAGGCACTTTCCCGGCAATCTATTGGGCGCGTTTCGAAGAGCCCGACAGCGTGCAACGTGTGATCGACCGTCATTTCGATTTGGCGCTGCATCCCAACCTGACCAGTCTCTTCATGGGCTCCTGGCAAATTGACGGTAACTTGGGTATCACGACAGCTGTCACCGAAATGTTGCTGCAAAGCCATGCCGGCGAGATCAACCTGCTGCCTGCTTTACCGGCCAAATATCCGGACGGCTCCGTCACCGGCTTACGTGCCCGGGGTGGATATGAAGTCGATATTTTCTGGAAAGGAGGGAAATTGACTAAAGCAGAGATCAAGGCCGACCGGACGAAGGGAGATGAAACGATCCCGGTGCGGTATGGCGACATCGTCAAATCAGTGAAATTAGCAAAAGGACAGACCGTCGTATTGGATGGTTCTTTGGAATAAATAGGATGGAAGGATGTATGGATCTTTCTGATCCATACATTTTTTTTATTACATATTGTCAGCTGTACATTTTGACATTTGGGATTTTATCTGTACCTTGCCGTGATATTTTAATACCGGACACCGTTTGACTTAAACGAAAAATTAATATTATACAATAATTAAAACGATTATTTTATGAAAATCCTGAAAACACTATTCGGATGTTTAGCTGGCGCCGCTTTGACTATGAATGTAAGCGCCCAAGAAGTACAAGGATTCGTCCACCAACGTTCAACCGATTATGAATGGCCTGCAGATCAACAGGTTTTGAATAAGCTGGATAAATGGCAGGATCAGAAGTTCGGAGTTTTGTTTCACTGGGGACTTTATTCGGTTCCCGGAATCGTCGAGTCGTGGTCTATCTGCTCCGAAGACGTAGACTGGATCTCCCGCAAAAAAGATCTGACGTACAACGAATACAAGAAGTGGTACTGGGGATTGAAGGACTCCCTGAACCCGACACAGTTCGATCCCGCTAAATGGGCGGACATCATGCAAGATGCCGGAATGAAATATATGATTTTTACTACCAAGCATCACGATGGTTTCTGTATGTTCGATTCGAAATATACGGATTTCTCCATAGCGAACGGCCCCTTTGGTACTGATCCCCGGAAGGATGTAGCCCGCCATGTGTTCGATGCCTTCCGCCAGAAAGACTTTATGATCGGCTGTTATTTCTCCAAACCGGACTGGCATTGCGAATGGTTCTGGAATCCTTACTTTGCTACTCCTAACCGCCGTCAGAATTATAAGAAAGACCGCCATCCGGACTGGTGGAAGAATTATCAGGAATTTACTTACAACCAGATGGATGAGTTGATGACCGACTATGGTAAGTTCGATATCCTTTGGCTGGATGGCGGCTGGGTAACCGGCGATGATGTCAACCTGGATAAGTTATTGACAAAGGTGCGTACCTCTACCCAGCCCGGCCTGATCTCCGTAGACCGTACGATCCGCGGAAGAAACGAAAACTACCAGACTCCTGAACGCAGCATTCCCGAAACCCAGTTGAATAACCCCTGGGAGAGTTGCATCACGTTGAGTAACGACTGGGGATGGGTTCCTAATGCTCCTTACAAATCACCGGCAAAGGTTATCAGCCTGCTGGCTGAGATCACGGCTAAAGGCGGTTGCCTGCTGTTGGGTGTCGGCCCCACTCCGCAGGGAACAATTGAAGAGGCTGTAAGCGAACGCCTGCATGTGGTGGGCGAATGGTTGAAAGCCAACGGGAAAGCCATCTATAATACACGTATCACTCCGGTTTATAATGATGGAAATGTCTGGTTCACTGCTGATAAGGACGGTAAAACGATCTATGCCATATATGCATTGCCTGATGGCGAAAACCTTCCTGAAACGATCGAATGGACAGGAAATATCCCTACCGGCAAAATGAAAATGCTGAAAGGCAACAAAACGGTAAAATACACCGGCAAAGACGGTAAAGTAAAAGTCACCCTTCCAAAAGGGTTGAAGAACGAACCGGTAGCTTTACAGTTCACATTAAAGAAATAAAGGTTCAATTCAGAATATATTTGAAACAAGCAGTTATTATATGAGTAAAACAACATCTTTAATTATCGGCCTTATCGCTTTTGCGGGACAGGCTATGGCTCAGCAACCGTTGTATAAACAGGCTACGGCTCCTGTCGAAGATAGAGTAAATGATCTGATAGGACGCATGACCGTTGAAGAAAAAGTCGGTCAGCTCTGTTGTCCGCTGGGTTGGGAAATGTACACTAAAACAAAGAATGGTGTAGTCGCTTCCGATCTTTACAAGGAACGGATGAAAGCGATGCCTATCGGTTCATTCTGGGCTGTCCTGCGCGCCGATCCCTGGACACAGAAAACGTTGGAAACAGGCCTGAATCCCGAATTATCGGCTAAAGCACTAAATGCCTTGCAGAAATATGCCGTGGAAGAAACCCGTCTCGGAATCCCTGTATTGTTTGCCGAGGAATGTCCGCATGGGCATATGGCGATCGGTACTACCGTCTTCCCGACTTCTTTGTCACAGGCAAGTACCTGGAATGCAGAGTTAATGTACCGCATGGGAGAGGCCATCGCTTTGGAAGCACGTTCGCAGGGAGCTAACATCGGTTACGGCCCGGTACTGGATATCGCCCGCGAACCCCGTTGGTCGCGTATGGAAGAAACATTCGGTGAAGATCCGGTATTGACATCTAATCTGGGTGTAGCCTTTATGAAAGGGATGCAGGGAGACACTCAGAATGACGGTAAGCACCTTTTCTCTACATTAAAACATTTTGCTGCTTACGGTATTCCTGAAGCCGGACATAACGGTGCACGTGCCAATGTCGGTATGCGCCAGCTGTTTTCTGATTATCTGCCTCCTTTCAAGAAAGCTGTAGAAGAAGGAGTAGGAACGATTATGACATCCTATAATACGATCGACGGCGTTCCTTGTACATCCAACAAATATCTGTTGACCGATGTGCTTCGTGACCAGTGGGGCTTTAAAGGCTTTGTCTATTCAGACCTTACCAGTATCGAAGGTATTGTCGGAGCAAGGGTGGCAAAAGATAATAAAGATGCCGCAGTTCAGGCATTGAAAGCTGGTCTCGACATGGATCTAGGGGGAAATGCGTATGGCAAGAACCTGAAGAAAGCATACGAAGAAGGCCTAATCACAATGGAAGATCTCGATAGGGCAGTGGCTAACGTGCTCCGTTTGAAGTTCCGCATGGGATTATTCGAGAATCCGTACGTTTCTCCGGAGCAAGCCGAGCAGTTAGTACGATCGAAAGCGCATAAGGAACTGGCTCGCGAAGTAGCCCGTGAAGGAATTGTCCTGCTAAAGAACGACGGAGTATTACCTCTGAAGAAGACTATCGGAAGCATCGCCGTGATCGGCCCGAATGCAGATATGATGTATAACCAGTTGGGGGACTACACAGCTCCGCAGGAACGTGAAGAAATCGTTACGGTACTCGACGGCATACGAAAAGCTGTCTCTCCCTCCACGAAAGTAAATTATGTGAAGGGTTGCGCCATCCGCGACGTAACGGCAAGTAATATCCCGGCGGCTGTGGATGCAGCTCGTACGGCAGATGCAGTAGTCCTGGTGGTAGGTGGTTCCAGTGCCCGCGATTTCAAGACTAAATATATAGGAACCGGTGCAGCCGATGTATCAAGCGATGGAAACCAGATCCTGTCGGATATGGATTGTGGCGAAGGATACGACCGTAGTACCTTACGTCTACTGGGCGATCAGGAGAAGTTACTGGAAGCAGTGGCCGCCACAGGCAAACCGCTGGTAGTCGTTTATATCCAGGGACGTACGTTGAATATGAATCTGGCTTCGGAAAAAGCACAGGCCTTACTCACCGCTTGGTATCCCGGTGAACAGGGCGGTGCGGCCATTGCCGATGTCTTATTTGGCGATTATAACCCAGCCGGACGTATGCCTGTATCCGTTCCCCGCAGTGAAGGCCAGTTGCCTTTGTTCTATTCGCAAGGCAAACAACGTGCTTATGTGGAAGAAGAAGGAACGCCCCTTTACGCATTTGGCTATGGCCTGAGTTATACCCAATTCGATTACAGCGGGCTGGAAATACAGAAGGGCAATGGCAAAGACATCCTGCAAACAGTAAGCTGCACGGTTACCAATACCGGCGATCGTGACGGCGAAGAAGTAGTTCAGCTTTATATCTGCGACAAAGTAGCTTCCGTTTCCCAGGCTCCGATCCTCTTGAAGTCTTTCGAACGTGTACCTTTGAAGAAAGGTGAAAGTAAGAAAATAACATTTACATTAGGCGAAGAGGAACTATCTCTTTATAATATGGAAATGAAACAGGTAGTAGAACCCGGCGACTTCAAAGTCATGGTTGGAGCCGCTTCAGATGATATCCGGCTGAAAGGGGAGTTTACATTATAAATTTAATTCCCGCTACCGCATACTAAACATTGTTTATTATTAATGTTGTATGCGGTAGCGGATTAAGTTACTTCAGGATATACTCGATCGCCTTCTCCATCCACACATCCTGTCCGTTGCGTATCTCTTCATTTGTCGGACGGGCTTCAATATCAATATGTATTCCTTTACGTTGACAAATGCCCCAGTTCGGGTAGTAGGCACCAAGTGCCGTATAGTTAAAACGAGTATTACCCGGAAGATAAAAGTGTCCCACATTACCGTCTGCACCGGCAGTAATACTTCCAATTATTGCACTTTGAGGAGCTTTGCGGTAAGCCATAGCGGAGAACTCACCGTGGCTTTGTGTTCCTTCATTCACAAGAATGGCTACTTTCCCTTTGAAATAATCCGGATTATCTGTTCCAACCTTCGATTTGAAAGTAAGCTTATAGTTGCCTGGTGCAGCTTTTTCATTATATGAGAACCACATAAATTCCTGTGGAGTAGGATATAATAAAGGGGATAACGTTCCGAATGCCGACATCCCGGGATATTTTCTCATATCGAGAATAATCCCTTTAGCCTTTTTATTCTTTTGAATGATCTCAGTTATAAGGGGAGCATCCATAGAGGTCACATTGATATAAGCAATACCTTTAGCTTCCGGATATTTCATCTCGCTTAATTCATGCGGTTTACGTCTCTTGTTCAGTCCGAAGTTTTTTAATTCCAGTTGTACCTCTTTTCCATTACGAATACAAGTAACATTCATTATATTTGTGTCGGTTCGTAAAAGCCAGGGGATAACATTCCTCACTAGCCCCGAATGATTTGAAGCAGGGATATAAGGCTTAAACCGTTCGATAAACTCTTCGACAGTTTCTCCGTTGACAGAGCGGATAATATCCCCTCTTTCCATTTCATAAGTTCGCGTATCTCTTACTACGATATCTCCGCTTTTTGATTCCATTAAAGTAACAGGGATATGGTAGCTATCGTTTTTTCTTTTCAGGATCGTTTTATCCAGATCAGAATAAGGTATATTGACAAAGCCATGAGAATCGTCGATACATGCAGCCAGTTCATTGATGGCAAGTTCGTAATCCGCTTTGCTGCCGGGTGTGACGAACTTAGGCAGAAATTCCTTTATCAGCGAATGCCAGGGCTTGTCGGTCATATCGACATAAGGGAAACAATACTCCATTGCATTCCAAAGCCTGAAGAGTGTAAGGATGCGGAATCCCTGATCTTCCCATGTAATGTTGGGATATCCCTTTTCCCGGTCGAAGGAACCTTGAGAGTATAACTGATAGGGAATAATGTAATAGTTGAATTTCTGACTACGTTTGGCATCCCTGATCGTATTTAGTTTTGAGATCAGTTTATCGTCGAACATTTCCCGGTCATTGATCCAGCTCAGATCGATAATGCGTGAATATAGACCGGGGTCATCTATTGTATACGGCTGTACTTCGGTTATTTTTCCATACCGGTCGATCCATTCGCTTAGTAATCTGTTTCTTTGAATCTTGTCAGAAGCATTTGCTATTTGCGGTAATACCCTGAAAAGCTCGTAATCCCAGTTGTAATTTCCCCGGCATACTTCCGGATGATAATATTTGAGAAATCCCCACACCTTGCAGAGCACTTCCAGATTATCCAGCATTTGTGCAGAGGGTTTCGGCAGGACGATGGTTGAACCGATATAGAACCCATTGTCACTCTCTGCTTTAGGAACAAGACCGATCTGCGAGCCGATTGGCTTTTTATCTATTTCCGCCTGCCATCCGCTTATCCATAATTCAATATCTCCGGTAGTAAAGCCAAAGAAACAAATACCTGTTGTTGTGGATGACATTGCTGCTTTAACGGTAAAATCTTCCCACTCCGAGTCACCGGAGCGTTTCTCTAAATCAGTGCCGGTATTCTCCGGTTCGCTATCAGTCTTAAGTTGTTGTATACCAAAATATATTGTGGTGCTATCCGCTTTTTTGTATCTGAACTTACCGGAAAATATGATAGAATCTCCTTCAATCATTTCCGTATTGAGCCAATAATAGACCTGATTCACTTTGGTTGTATCCTGTGGTGTATTTACCAACCGGAGTGATTTCTGATCATTATATAAAACAGTCGAATCTATATTTGCTATCCCATTTGGCACAAACCATCCAGGCTTTTCTTGAAAAGAGATCAGATGGCCTTTTCTCACGGAAGGATTATTATTGAACGACATGGTTTGGTCAGGACTCATTTCTGAGTGTGTGCAGGCAAAAAGAGAAATCATTAGAAAGAAGAAGGGTAAATAAGTCTTATTCATGACAGAAGATTTATGGGTTGAATAGAGTCGCAATATACATAAATACCCAGGTAAAAGAGTCCTCTTTAAACATTATTATGGAAAACGGATTGTGTAATATATGCCATGATCATATAATCAGCTCGTTATTGTGGTCTTAACAGTATGTTCTCTTCCTCTGTTCCAAAATACGTACTTTTTTTAGAAAACAGTTCCGAATTTATACATTGTTCGTTAGATAGTTATATCGGTTGCCGATGAGATCTTGCCTTACTTTGCAAGTGTAAATCTTTATCAAATTTAAGTATTTAAAAGGGATAATTCTCACTAAAGTTTTATTATTATGGAAAACAAAAAAAGGTATTTCTTGAAACGAGGGGGATGTCTAGCGATTGCCACTATGCTAAGTGCCGGTTCTTTCCCCGGTTTTGCTAAAAGCGAAACTGATCTAGGTCAGTTTAACTCGGTAGCTACCGAGTTAAACCATGGAGTTAATCAAAAAACAAAAAAAGTAACAGGTACGGTTGTCGATGAAACAGGCCTTCCTGTTATTGGTGCCAATGTGGTACAGAAAGGAACCACTAATGGGATTATAACGGATATAGACGGCCGTTTCACACTGGATATTCCGGAGGATGCGACTTTAGAAATTTCTTATATTGGTTATTTAACACAGTCGACTCCAGTGGCCAATAAATCTTCTTTTCTAATTACTCTCAGGGAAGATACTCAAAAACTAGATGAGGTAGTTGTGGTTGGTTTTGGTACCCAGAAAAAGGTGAATTTGACAGGCGCTGTTGCGGCCGTTTCCGGTGAACAATTAAGCGGACTTCCGGCTACGAATGTAGCTAATATGTTACAAGGAAAACTTCCCGGTGTTTCTATTACGGCGGAAACCGGTCAACCCGGACGCGAAGGAACATCTATCCGTATCCGTGGTGTCGGAACCATGAATAATTCTGACCCGATGATACTAGTCGACGGATTGGAAAGTAAAATGGACGATGTCAATCCGAATGACGTAGAAAATATCAGTGTCTTGAAAGATGCTGCCGCCGCTTCTATTTATGGAACCCGAGCCGCAAACGGTGTAATTCTTATTACTACTAAGCGAGGAAAGACAGGAAAGCCGGTATTGTCTTATAATGGATATGTCGGATGGCAAAAAGCAATCCGAACCCCTCAGCATTTGTCTTCTGCCCAATATGCAGAGTTGTTCAACGAGGGAAGGATCAATGAAGGTTCTGAAGCAGCTTATACTGCCGAAGATATTGAAAAATACAGGAATGGTTCCGATCCGGATAATTATCCGAATACAAAATGGATGGATTTGCTTTTGCAGGGGAGTGGCTTTACCCATAATCATAATATAAGCCTGAACGGTGGTACGGATGCAACACGTTATGCTGTATCATTAGCTTATTATAGTCAGGATGGTTTGACGAAGAATACTTCGCATGAACGGTATAATGTACGTATCAATCTGGATAGTAAAGTTTCAGAATGGTTGACCTTTGGTATAAACTCCAGTTTGTCGCGTAGAGAAATTATTGCCCCGACAAATCCATTTTCAAACAGTATGGGACAGTTTTTTCGTCAGGCTAACCGTATACCGAACACATTTGTGAATCAATATTCCGATGGGACTTACGGACGACATATCGACGGTAATCCGATTGCCTGGGTCGAAGCCGGAGGTAAAGCTACATCTGCTTACAGCCATGTGCTGGGTAGTGCTTTCGGAGAAATTAAAATCATTGATGGATTAACTTTAAAAGGTATTGCCGGAATCGATTACAATTTTGACGACGGAAAAACCCATATCAAGGAAATAACCTATGGGGATGGTTCCATACAAGGACCCAACAGTGTGGAAGATTATCTGGACCGTTGGATGACAGTAACCCTTCAGGGATTGTTGAATTATCAGAAACAAATCGGTAAACACTCATTCAAAGGAATGTTGGGTGTTTCCAGGGAGTCATATAAAAAGAATCTGACAAAGGCCTATCGTAAGAATTTTCCCAGTAACGACTTGACCGAACTAGACGGTGGTTCAACGAATGGATGGACTAACAACGGTAGTGCACTTGAAGCTAATATCGGTTCTTATTTCGGACGTATCAACTACGATTATGCCGGAAAGTATCTGTTAGAGTTTAATCTGCGTAGTGACGGATCTTCTAAATTTGCTTCCGGACATCGTTGGGGAACATTCCCTTCTTTTTCAGCCGGCTGGCGTATTTCCGAAGAATCCTTTATGAAGAATATTGATTGGTTGGATAATCTGAAAGTACGTGGTTCGTGGGGTAAATTGGGAAATCATCGTACGGATGATTACCAGTATATCGCAATGATCGAATTAGCACAAAACTATAATTTCAATAATGTTGTAGCAGATGGTGCCGTACAGACAAAAGCAAACAATGGAAACATAACTTGGGAAACTACAAAAGAACTCGATTTGGGTTTCGATGCCGGATTCAAGAATAATCTGATCAATGTTTCTTTCGATTATTATGATCGTTATACGGATAATATCCTGGCTGTAGTACCTGTCTCCCTGATCTTTGGTCTGGATGCACCGGTTTCGAATGCCGGTGCTATGCGAAACCGCGGAGTAGAGGTTTCATTGGGACATACCTACAAGATCGGAAATGTAGAATATGACATCAACGGTTATATGGCATATAATAAAAATAAGGTAGATAAATACCCAAACCCGGAAAAGGGAGATAAGATTAAAATGGAAGGCTATGCGTGGGATTCTTTTTATGGATATGAATGTACTGGTATCTTCATGTCGGACGATGAAGCCAAGAATAGTCCTGTCCATTCAGTTTATTCAAAGGCTGGTGATTTGAAGTTTAAAGATCAGAATGACGATGGTAAAATAGATGCGGAAGACCGTGTTTTTTTAGGAAACACAATCCCGAACATAACCTATGGATTTAATCTGAATATGAAGTATCGCGATTTCGATTTTCTGGCCTCTTTCCAGGGAGCCGCAGATGTTTACCGTACAGTAGACCGAGAATCGATGTGGGGATTTATAGATGGTGCCAATGCACAGGAAAAACATTTGGATCGCACAATTGTAGAAAACGGTCAGGTCACACAATTAGGTCATTACCCTCGTACGTTGATCAATCAGTCGCATAACCGTGTGATGAGTTCTTTCCTGGTGATGAATGCCAGCTACCTGCGTCTTAAGAATCTGCAGATCGGATATAACCTGCCCCAGAGTCTTCTGAAAAATATCCATTTGAACCGGGCAAGGTTATATGTGAGTGGACAGAATCTATTGACCTTTACCAAATTTCCGAAAGATTTCGATCCGGAAGTGAAGACTGGTAGCGCAGGTTCTTCTTATCCTCAGGTGGCTATTTATACAATTGGTTTGGATATAACATTTTAATACGAACATATTATGAAAAAGAATATATTGGGATTGGCACTGATGATAGGACTCTCATCGTGCGGCGATAGTTTTCTGGATGTGGCACCGAAGGATAAGTTATCGGATGCAACATTCTGGCAAAGTGAGAAAGACGTCGATATGGCATTGAACGGTTGCTATAAAGGTTGGGAAGCTATCTCTAATGTTGTATTTATGGATGCAGCATCCGATAATGGGTATGAACAGTTTGATTATAATTTCCAATCTATTGGAAACGGTCAGATACTACCGACTTCCGCACCGGGATTGAATGCCCCTTGGGTAGATGGGAATGCTACCCGCTGGTTCAGGTACGACCGTATCCGTAAATACAATAATTTCCTGGAGAAAATAGAAGCCGTTGAGATGGATGCAGATAAAAAGGAACGTTATAAGGCTGAAGTCCGCTTCCTGAGAGCATACGATTATTATAGTAAGATCATGTATTATGGAGACGTTCCTTTGGTCGATAAGGTGATAACATCCGCTGAAGAAGCCAACCTTTCACGAACACCGAAGGCTGAAGTGGAAGACTTTGTATTGAAGGAACTGGAAGAGGTGGCAGCCCTGTTGCCTGTGCAGAATACGATAGAGTCGGGGGGGCATATCACCAAAGGGGCGGCTATCGCCTTAAAAGCCCGTTTGGAACTCTATCTCGGGAAATATGAGCAGGCGCAGGCTTCTGCTGAAACTGTAATCAATATGCCTTGTTACGAGTTATATGCCGATTATGAGGAAATGTTCTGGCCCTCAGCCGAATCGTCCAATAAAGAAGCGATCCTGGATGTGCAGTATATGAAAAATGATTATTACCATATGCTTCCTCAATTAAACCTGCCGGCAACGGAGGGTGGTTGGTCTGCTTTGAATGCACTTTGGCCGTTTATCGATGCTTTCCAGATGTCGAATGGCAAGTTTATCGATGAAACCGGCTCCGGCTATAATCCCGATGAACCGTTTAAAGGTCGCGATCCGCGTTTAACTCAGATCGTTTTGTGTCCGGGTGAAGAATATAACGGACGCTATTATAATCCTTTGGATAAGTTTATCGATGGAAAATCCGACCGTAAAAATCTGGATTACCATGAAGAGGCTGCAGCTTCTCGGGGTGGTTTGCTGGTGAAAAAATATATTTATCCGATGACAGTTGTGGATGCTAATAACCATGACGGTAATGCTATTGTGATCCGTTTGGCGGAAATGTATATAACATTTGCCGAATGTGCTCTGCAAACCGGAAAGGACAAAGACAAGGCACTACGTTATATAAATGCAGTTCGCCAACGTGCCGGCATGCCGAGTGTTACGGAATTGACAGAGAAGATCGTCCGCTACGAACGTCGGATAGAGCTAGCCTTTGAAGGTTTGCGTTACTTTGACCTTAAACGTTGGGATTTGGGACCGACTTTATTGAATGGCTGGGCTATTGGTAGCCGGAACGGAACGATTGACTCCCAAACAGGCAAAATAACCTGGGGTACTGATTATATCCGGTTGGAAGAACGTATTTTCCAGGCTAAACGAAATTATCTGTTACCTATTCCTCAAACGGAATTAGATCGTAATCCGAATATGAAACAGAATCCGGGATATTAATCTCATGTATTGTTATGAAAGGTGATTATATTTGTAATCACCTTTTGCTACATATAATCACCATTTAAGTATCATACTATGAATCTAAAGAAGATTATTTGTCTGATCTGTTTACTGGGGCTGGCTCTTTCCTCGTATGCAACAGATTTTACCATTCCACGCCTTTCCCCTTTGCCCGTCAAAGTGGAGAACAGGAAAGTCCCTCTTGCCGGTAAATGGCTGTTCAACCCTTCTCCCGAAAAGGATTTCTGGAAGAAAGGAAGTGTAAGCAACTGGAAAAACATTGAAGTTCCCGGTGAATGGGTAATGCAGGGCTTTGAAGTTGAAAAAGGCAAGGCCGCCGGATATTACCGCACTTTCACTGTCCCGTCCTCTTGGGATGGACAGCGGGTTAAACTGCGTTGTAACGGAATATACAGCGATAGCCGGATTTATATCAACGGAAAAGAGGCCGGTTCTCATCTAGGCGGGTTTACGGCTTTTGAGTTGGATGTAACGGATTTGGTACAGACAGGAAAAGAGAATCGGATCGCTGTCTCAGTGATTTCGGAAAGTCTTGCCGACTCTACTTCCAGTGCTTCCCAATATGCCGTTCATCCCCTCGGTGGTATTTCGAGAGATATTTATCTGTATGCCTTGCCGGATGTGAACCTGGGAATGTTCCATGCCAGCACATTATTTGATTCCACTTATACGGATGCTACCCTGAAAACCGAAATAGAAGTCGTTAATGAATCGATAGCAGAAGCCGGTCAGCTAACTGTGCAATTTGTATTGAAAGACGCAACCGGAAAGGAAATCCCTTTGAAGAAAAGCTCGCAGGCAGTCCGTAAATTGTCTGCCGGTACGACAGAGAAGATGGAAGTCTCTTTTGATATCGCCGATCCTCATAAATGGGATTCGGAACATCCTTATCTGTACACTTTAACCTGCCGGTTGAAAGAGAAACAAAAGGTCTTACATGAAACCGAGCGCCGTATCGGTTTCCGTCAGATTGAGGTACGCGGTAATCAGATGTTCATAAATAATATGCCGGTCAAACTTCGTGGAGTTTGCCGCCATGAAGTCATGCCGTTGCGCGGACGTTCTGTGAACAACGATATGTGGCGGAAGGATGTGGAGCTGTTCCGTCGCGGAAATGTGAATTATATCCGTACTTCTCACTATCCGCCGGATGAGGCATTGCTGGATGCCTGCGACGAGTTGGGAATGTTAGTGGAACTCGAAGCACCGTTTTGCTGGGCGCATAACACGAAAGTACCGGAAGATATGCATTATCCCGTACTGGTCAACCAGCATATCGAAATGGTGAATCTGAACCGTAGCCATCCATCTATTATTATGTGGTCGATGGGAAATGAGTCAAATCTGTTTACCGAATATTTTAAGAAAGCCTCTGAGGTCGTTCAGCAAATAGACCCGACGCGTCCCCGTATCTTCAGCCAGTGGGGGCCGGATGCCGATAATGGAGAACTGGAAGTAACCAACCACCATTACCCCGGGCCTAAAGGGCCGGATATGTACCGCAACAGCAAACGTCCGGTAACGTTCGACGAGTTCTGCCACCTGAATGCCTATAACCGCCTGGAGTTGGCGGCCGATCCGGGGCTTCGTAATATGTGGGGCGTTTTACTGGATCGTATGTGGACGGATATGTATCGTAGCAAAGGTGTCCTGGGCGGTGCAATCTGGGCAGGTATCGACGATACTTTCTTCCTGCCTGGAGAGAAAGCGGTAGGTTATGGAACCTGGGGGCCGATCGATGGCTGGCGTCGTGAGAAGCCGGAGTACTGGGGGATGAAGAAAGCCTTTAGTCCGGTCAAGATCGAACAGAAAGGGAATATGTCGGCCGATGGTATTGTAAGGTTCCAAGTAGAGAACCGCCATAACTTCAGCAATTTGTCCGAGTGCTCTATCTCATGGAGTGCCGGGGGGAAGAATGGAACGGTTTCCGTCGATGTGGCTCCGCGGTCGGAAGGGGAGTTTGAAATACAGTTACCGGAATCTCTGCGTGAATCGAAACAGATGACTCTGACGGTTAACGGTGTACGTGGTTTCATGATCGATGAATATCGTTTCGATCTGTTGCCGGTAAGGGCAGATGAAAAGAAAGACTTAAAAACAGGTCGCCTTACTTGTGAAGAAACAGCCGGTTCGATTCTGGTTCGCTCCCTGGGTGGTGATTTTACCGTAGATAAAAGAAATGGCCTGCTGTCTGCCAAACGGGAAGGAAAAGAATGTATGCAGCCTTCGCCTTCTTTGATGGTTCTTCCTTTGAATCCGCATGGTGAGGGAATACAGATGACTGGAAAAGATCAGAACTTTACGCCATTCAACCCCGTTTGTAAGAACTGGGTGGCACATGCTGTTGCCTGCACATCTGGCGATGATCAGGTCACGATACGTGTAAAAGGTTCCTATAAAGAAGCGGAAGGTATGCTGGAATATTGTTTCCATAATACAGGAGAGGTTACTGTCACATACGATTTTACGATCCTTCAGGAAGTCTCTCCCAGACAGACCGGTCTGGTATTTACGCTACCGGCTTCCTATACGGATCTGGACTGGGAACGCAAAGGTTACTGGAGTGTTTATCCGGAAGATCATATCGGCGCTTTGAAGGGATCGGCAAAAGCATTCAATGATAAGTTGCCCGTATCGGGTGTTGCCGGGCCGTCAAAACAACCGGTTGTTTCCTGGTCGATGGATCAGACGGCGGCAGGAGCTAATATTTTCCGTTCAACAAAGGAGAATATTTATTCAGCCAGCTTAAGTAATGCTTCCGGAGATAAACTGTCGGTTGTCTCCGACGGCACACAACATGTGCGTGCCTGGTTGGAGGGCGATGTTATCCGCTTTCTGGTAGCCGGTTATAACAACGCCGGTAATGAAAACTTCCTGATCTCCCATGCCGAAAAAGATTATAGACCGCTGCGGAGAGGGGATAAGGTAGAAGGAAAAATAAGGATTTCTTTTTGATCTGTCAGGAAGAATACAACCTGTTTTAAAGGTCCGGTCTTTTGAAATGTTAAGACAGGACTTTTAATTACAAAATAAGGGACTTTTGAATTCAAAAGTCCCTTATTTTTTTGGAGATAGTTATGTCCTGTTTTATTAGGACTCAACTATCACTGAATTACCTTGTTGTTCTTCGTTTTTTGCCAATAGGTTGTCAAGATCGTCTATCTGGTGGTCGAAATAAACAGCCAGAGCATTAATCTCCCGTCCGCTTTGTGACAGATAAGTGATACAATCAATCAATTGTGCAGTCAACTGGACCATTTTTCGTTTGTTTATATTTATGTCCGGTTGTTGCATGTAGAGGGTAAGACTACGAAACAGGATGGGAATAAAGCGATCCCACGGAAGTTCAAGGCTTGTTGCCAGACTTTTCATACATTTCAACTGGTGACGGAGATACTCGAGGTCCAGCTCATTACTTTTGTTGTTGAATGCTTCCCGTATACGGCGAGCTTCTTCTTTAAAAAAGACTTCATTGGAGACTTCTTTCGGGAGTGTCAATGTGTTTTCTGCTTCATTCATGGTAGTATTTTCTTTAAAGTACAGGAGGAAAAAAACGGTTCCGCCTTTCCCGTTACTCAACACATCCAAGATGCTGGAGGCACATTAATGCTCTCCACGGGGGTACGGAACCGCCTATGGGGAAAAGTTGCAGACAAAAAAATGCCTGCAACTAACCAGAAGCAGGTTTTCCCGCATCTTGGATATATGTTGAGTACTGCAAATATAACGCTTTTATAGAAAACACAAGGAATAATGTGAAAAATAATCAAAGAAACAACGTCGTATTTGTAATGTGTTTTATATCTTTACAATTGATTTAAAGGATGCATATTTTCACAAAAAAATGCCGAAGGCTTTATATTTTATTTTTAAGTTATTTATTATATATAATATAAGGAATCGCGTTTGTTACATCGGGGAATAATATATCAAATTTCAATAGCTGGTATAAAAGTCTTATTGATAGGTTATTAGATGTAGGTAGTAAATAGCATCGTTTACATCGGAAGTTACATCGTAATATTTGTAAATAAAATGTGATGTTATGGATGAGTTCCACTCTGTCAATGAGAAGCAGGCAATCGATTTAATGGGATTGCCTTACGTAAAAATTCCACGTTATACACTGGATTTACTAAAGAGCCCGGCTACCCGCCAGTTGGGACAACTTCATTTGTTGTTATTCGATATTTGTTTTTTTGCCGATGGTTATGCCAGTTTGAATGGGCGGAAAGTTCCGTGTAAGAGGGGAGAGTACGTTGGAACACAACAGCAATTAGCTGATCTGTCAGGTATCAATATCGGTTCGGTCAATCGTTTAATCCGAAAACTGGAAGCCATGAACCTGATTTCTGTGACCAAAATACAAGGAGGAAGTTTAATAAAAGTACATGGATATACAAGTCTGATTGCTGCTCCGGAAATAAAAGGGTCTTCCCAAAAGAAAAAAGGACAGCAGGAGGTCAATTTCGATTTCTTTGGAGACGCGAGAAAATTGTATGGCGGGATAGAACCGATAAATTAATATTACAATGTTGAGGAAACAAATTAAGTACCTGATGGTGTATTCGCTTCTGACCTTGCCTAGTATCATACAGGCGCAGGATGATGTGACGAATGCTTTCGATGACCTGAAAAGACAGGGAACAGTCAATGAGCAGGAGTCGGAAATGCGTCGTACAGCCCCATCGGATGCCGTGAATAAGTTGATACAGGAAAACCCGGCCTGCGGTTATTTTTGTTTTACGGAAGACCGGATGCATGATATCCGTATGACGGATGCGATACCTCTACGCTGGGTGGAACGTCCGGCCGCATTGCGTACGACGTTTACCGGAGAATGTCTTCCCGGTGAATTCTATACCTGGCAGGTCGGACTTTTTGCCCCGTATGAAGTATTATCGGATGTATCCGTCTCTTTTTCCGATTGGAAGAATGAGAAAGGGAATAAGATTCCGGCTTCGGCTTTCCGCTGTTTCAATCTCGGAGGAGTCGATACGAACGGAAAACCGTTTAAAAAGAAGATCGATGTACCCAAAGGCAATTTACAGGCATTATGGATAGGAGGGGATATGCCGGCAACAGCTTCCGGTACTTATAAAGGTACTGTCACTGTGAAGGCTACCAATGCAAAACCGGTGGAGATCGCCTGCGAACTGACCGTAAAAGGAGAACCTGCCGTTAATCACGGGGACGACGAAGGATGGCGGAAGACTCGTTTACGCTGGCTCGATTCTTCTATCGGAAATGCGGATGAACCTACATATCCTTATATCCCGGTCAAACAGCAAAAGCAGGCTGTCTCCTGGCTGGGAGGAACGATGGAGTTGTCGAAGAACGGTCTGCCCCAATCTATTGCTACCCGTTATGACCAGAGCAACCAATTGGCAGACCAGGCTAACAATCCCGTGTTGTCCGGAGCCATGCGATTTATCATAGAAACGGAGAAAGGAGAAGAAATACTGAAACCCGGATCTTTCCGGATCACGGAAAAGAACAAGGCTTCGGTAAGTTGGTCGGTCGCTAGCAAGAGCCGTCACTTTGAAGTCCTATGTACAGGCAAACTGGGTTTCGATGGCCTGGCTGATTATAAGATAGAAGTACGGTCGCTGGGAGAAGTGGCGGTGAAGGATATCCGTCTGGAAGTACCTTATACATCCTACGCTGCTGACTATATGATGGGGTTGGGGCATAAAGGCGGTTTCCGCCCGGACTCTGTGATCAACTGGCGATGGAACGTCGACAAACATCAGGATAAAATTTGGATGGGAAATATAAATGCCGGTCTGAACTTCTGCTTCAAAGATGAAAATTACAACCGTCCATTGGTGAATATCTACTATGCTTTAGGCAAGTTGAATCTCCCTGTTTCATGGGGAAACGCCAATAAAGGCGGTATCGATATCCTGCCGGAGAAAGACGGGACTGTCCTGCTGAAAGCCTATAGCGGCGAACGCAGGATGCAGCGAGGGGAGACCTTGCACTATAATTTCAATATGCTGGTCACCCCCGTAAAACCGCTCGACCTGAAAGGGTTGGCTGAAAACCGTTTCTATCATTCCAACAGCGATGTAAGTGCCGGTTATATTCCTGCCGCCTTGGAAGCAGGAGCCAATATGATCAATGTGCATCATAAGAAAGATATTTACCCGTTCATTAACTATCCGTATTATGATGAAGCCGTTCCGGATCTGAAACGTTTTATTTCAGACGCACACAGCAAAAACCTGGATGTGAGACTGTATTATACGACCCGCGAACTGACGGTGAAAATACCCGAACTATGGGCTCTCCGTAGCCTGGGTAGCGAAGTGATCCATGATGGCCCCGGGAAAGACGCCCGTACCCTGATCCACCGGAACGGCCCGCACGAATGGCTGAACAAGAACCTGACGACTCATTTCATCCCGGCTTGGTATAACGCTTTCCAAGAAGGTAAATATGCCGGGGATATGGATATCTCGGTCATCACGACTCCCGATTCGCGTTGGAACAATTACTATCTGGAAGGGTTGGACTGGATGATAAAGAACCTGGGACTGGATGGTGTCTATATCGACGACAGCGCCTTGGATCATCAGACCCTGCAACGTGCCCGCCGTATTATGGATGCCGATGGCAAACGCCGCCTGATAGATATCCATTCCTGGAATCACATGAACGAATGGGCCGGTTATGCCAACTCCCTGCATCTGTATCTGGAATTGCTGCCTTATGTAGACCGTACCTGGATCGGTGAAGGCTTCCCTGCAAACAATACGTTAGACTTCTGGTTGGTGGAAATGTCTGGTATTCCTTTCGGCCTGATGAGTGAAACGCTGGATGCCCGTAATACCTACCGGGGAATGATGTACGGTATGCTTCCACGCCTTCCGTGGAGCGGTAACCCGGTTCCGCTATGGGGGCTGTGGGACTCCTTTGGAATGAAAGATGCGGTGATGAGAGGCTACTGGGACGAACGTTGCCCGGTAAAGACCGACAATCCCAATATCCCGGCCACCGTTTATATTCATGGGGATAAAGCGCTGGTCGTACTGGCAAACTGGACTGATCTGCCGCAGACGGCTAACATAACCCTCGACGAGCAACTGTTGGGATTCAAGCCGGTGTCATATACACTACCCGAAATAAGGAATATGCAATGGGAGGGTAAGTTGCCCGCTCTGAAACAATGTGAACTAATGGGACGTGGCGGAATGATCATTCTATTGGAGAAATAAGAAACCCGAACGAACCCAGTTCCGTTTTGTATAAGTTAAAGGGCCGAATGATACCATATCGGCCCTTCTTTTTTTGCTGAAGTGTAAAATCCGGCTCTCTCTTTTCTCTATCTTTGTTTCCTACAATGGAAAAGGAAAGCACTATGAATAACACAACAGAGCAGTCCCTTTGGGGACTTTTGGAAGGGATAACGGATAACCTGAAGCATAAACGTCTGGCGGATGTCTTTCGTTTTGTGTCCTTTCAGCCGTTCGAGACCTTCGGCCCGCACCAGCATCTGCGTATAGAGATCAATTATGTCAAGAAAGGGAATTGCATCCTTCACCTCGAAAACGAAAGTATCAGTTTCAATGAGAACGAAATGATGATCATCTGTTCAAACGTAGAGCATACCTTCGAGGCAGGCTCGGAAGGCACCACGCTCATGCAGCTGGAATTCCTGCCGGAGATATTCTCCCGCTTCAATCCCCATGCGCAGGACGAGACGGGCGAACTGACTCCCGTAACGATCTTTTCGGAGGAGAACCGCCTGATCAAAATCGTCAACAATGTCCGTATCATGCGAGCCGTCCAGCGTATCGTCAACGAGATGAACCTGAAAAGTAAATACTATCAATACCTGGTAGTGATGTACTATGCGGAACTGCTTATTCTGATCTATCGCTATATGGATGAGTCCTACCTGCCGATATGTACAAACGAGTCGCTGAAAAAGGCAATTTCCTATATCCGTATGAACTACCAGTCGGACGTAACCATCAGCGACGTGGCCGGACAAACCGGCATAGGGGAGCGCTACCTGCGCAAACTGTTTGCCCAGCATCTCAATCTGTCCCCGCTGGATTATCTGAACCAGATACGGATCAATAAAGCGATCGAGTTGCTGCGCAATACGGAAATGTCGATCAAGGAAGTCTGCTTCACCTGCGGCTTTAAATCGCCGCAATATTTCTCACGTGTCTTTAAACAGCAGATGGGGATCACTCCGAGGGAGGTTACGAAATAGATTTCCGTTTTGTACACATATTCCCGCTAAAAGAGCCTACCTGCATACGTTGCAATTGAAGTTACCTATGCCGCTTTTGTACATACCCGTTAACTTTGCAATCAGTAATACAGTATTAAACAGACATTGAAAAAACGATAGTAGAATGAAAGAATGGAAAGATGATAAAGCATTGTTCTCTTTGATAAAGGAGGAGCTTTATACGGCAGTTATTGGTGACATCATGGATAAGATGGGGTATACCCGTCAGTTTCTTCCCCCACAGATCCGTCCGCTTCGCGACAACATGCTGGTTGCCGGACGGGCAATGACCGTTCTGGAAGCCGATGTGCTGGATCATGGAAAGGAATGCGGCCAGAATCCGTTGTTGAAACGCTCTTTCGGACTGATGCTGGAAGCGTTGGACGACCTGAAGGAAAATGAAGTCTACGTCTGTTCCGGTTCGTCCCCGGCCTATGCCCTGTGGGGCGAGTTGATGAGTGCCCGTGCCATGCAGTGCAAGGCGGCAGGTGCGGTAGTGAATGGTTATTCCCGCGATACGAAAGGGATCCTGGCACTCGACTTCCCCTGTTTCTCTTACGGGCCGTATGCACAGGATCAGGCGCCCCGTGGAAAGGTGATCGATTTCCGTGTCCCCATCGAAATGGACGGTGTGCGCATTAACGACGGCGATATTCTGGTAGGAGATATAGATGGTGTATGCGTCGTGCCGCGCAGCATCGAAGAGGAAGTGTTTACCCGTGCACTGGAAAAGGCCCGTGGCGAACGTATGGTATTGAAGAAAATTCAGGAAGGAATGAAAGCCCGTGATGCTTTCGATCAATTCGGTATAATGTAATAAACAAAGACAGACATGAAGATCACAGATGTTAAAGTATGGTTGGTACAAGGTATCAAATACAACTGGACGCTACTTAAAATATATACGGACGAAGGTTATACCGGAGTCGGCGAAGCTACCAACTGGCCGGGAAGCCCGATCGTCTTCGAAGCAGCCAAACACGTCGGACAGCGCATTATCGGTCTCGACCCGATGAAGACAGACTTTATCTGGACGAAGCTCTACCGCGACCTGAACTGGATCGGCCCGTATGGTGCCAGCCTTTGTGCGATCAGCGGGATCGATATGGCCTTGCTGGATCTGAAAGCAAAGGTACTGGGCGTTCCCTGTTACGAATTACTGGGGGGAGCCTACCGGAAAGATATATTACTGTATGCCAACTACTGGTTTACCGGCGGCGGACACAACGCAAAGGATTACACCGAGCAGGCACTGAAAGTAAAAGAAGCCGGCTTTACCGGCCTGAAGTTCGACCCGTTCGCACACACAAACTATTTCTATGGTGAAGACCTGGCATCCAACCTGACCCTGACGGCCGCACAGCAAGACCTCGCTTTCGATGTGTCGAAGGCCGTCCGCGATGCCGTAGGCCCGGAGTTCGATATTATGATCGAGACACACGCCATGCTGAACTACCGCGTAGCCGTGAAGATGGCCGAACGCCTGGCTAAACTCGATATCACCTGGTACGAGGAACCCGCCGGCCCGGAAAGTTCGCAGACCCTGCGGGCTATGCGCGAACGCATCCCTTCGGATGTGGCTATCTGTGTCGGCGAACGTCATTACACCCGTTTCGGTATCCGTTCGATCCTGGAGAAACATGTCTGCGACGTGATCATGCCCGACATCACCCGTTGCGGCGGCCCGTCGGAAATGAAGCGCATGGCTTCGATGGCGGAAGCCTATAACGTATTGATCGCCCCGCACAATCCCAACGGCCCGTTGTCTACGCTGGCCTCTTCGCATGTGTGTGCCGCCATCCCTAACTTCTTCCGTCAGGAATTCATGTATAACGATGTGCCCTGGCGCGATACGGTGATCGACCATCCGATTGCAGAGATGGTGTACGACGGTCATCTGCACCTGTCCGACCGTCCCGGCTTGGGAGTAGACCTGGTGGAAGAAGAGATGGAAAAACACCCGGGTATCACTTCCGACGCTCCCGATAACTTCTATATTTAAGCGTATGAGTTTTACGATAGACTATAAAGATAAAGTAGTGCTCGTTACCGGCGTATCGTCCGGTATCGGGCTCGGTACGGCCTGCCAGTTTGCCCGGGCAGGTGCCCATGTGGCCGGATGTTCGCGTAAGGCTTCCGGAGATAAGGAGGCGGTTGCTTTCCGTAAGGCCGTTGAGGACGCGGGAGTGCAGGCATTCTATAAACAAACGGATGTGACCCGTCCGGAGGAGTTGGAAGAGTTGGTAGAAGGGACGATCCGCACGTTCGGACGCCTGGACATCCTTGTCTCCAGTGCCGGGGTCAACGTCTTTGAAGGAGCTGAAGGATGCACGGAAGAACGCTGGCAGTACAACCTCGACCTGAACCTGGCGGCACACTGGCGACTGGCGAAACTCTGCAAGCCTTACCTGGAGCAGAGCGGGGCGGGAGTGATCCTGCTGATGACATCCAACCATGCTTTCGGAACGATTCCCGGCTGCTTCCCGTATAGCGTAACGAAAACGGCCATCACCGGGCTGGTGCGTAACCTGGCGATCGAGTGGGGGCCTGCCATCCGCACGGTCGGCGTAGCTCCCGGCTTCATCGATACGGCCGGCAATGATACCTGGTTCGACTCCTTCCCCGACGCGGAAAAGGAACGTCAGCGAACCATCGACCTGCATCCCGTCAAACGGATCGGAACCGTAGAAGAAGTCGGTGCCCTATGCGTCTACCTGGCTTCTCCAATGGCTAATTTTATCAGCGGCACAACGATCCTGATGGACGGCGGACGGTCGGCTTTGATGCAGGATGAATAGTCAATCTTTTTTACCATGAACACAATAGACTTACTCATATTTATCGCCTACTGCGCCCTGATCCTTTTCGTCGGCCTTTTCGTTTCGAGGAAGAAGAAAGGGGAGGAGCGCGATGCGGGCGATTACTTCCTGGCAGGTCGCGGACTGGCCTGGTGGGCGATCGGTGCTTCGATCATCGCCTCTAATATCTCGGCGGAGCAGTTCGTCGGCATGTCGGGTTCCGGCTATGCCATCGGGTTGGCGATGGCTACCTACGAATGGATCGCGGCACTCGGACTGATCATCGTGGCTAAATACTTCATCCCGATCTTTCTGGAGAAGAAGATATTCACCATGCCGCAGTTCCTGGAAGAACGCTTCGACAAGCGGGTAAAGACCGTGATGGCCGTCTTCTGGTTGGCCGTCTTTATCTTTATCAACCTCACTTCCATCCTTTACCTCGGCGCACTGACCATCGAGAAGGTGATGGGTGTCCCCATGATCTGGGGAATTGTCGGACTGGCAGCCTTTGCCGCTATCTACTCCATCTACGGGGGACTGAAGGCAGTGGCACTTACCGACGTGATCCAGGTCGTCTTCCTTGTTGGCGGCGGACTGATAACGACCTATATCGCCCTCGACCTGCTGGGTGCCGGCGAAGGAGTCTGGCAAGGCATCACGAACCTGTATGCACAGACCGAAGATAAGTTCCACCTGATCCTCGACAAGTCGCACCCGAGTTATAAAGACCTGCCCGGTATCTCCGTCATCCTCGGCGGACTGTGGGTGGCCAACCTGTATTACTGGGGATGCAACCAGTATATTATCCAACGTGCCCTGGCCGCTAAATCGGTGGGAGAGGCGCAGAACGGTATGCTGTTTGCCGGCTTCATCAAACTGCTGGTTCCGTTGCTGGTGGTTATCCCCGGCATCGCTGCCTTTGCATTGGATGCACCGTTGGAGAAGTCGGACGAAGCCTATCCGTGGCTGCTCAGCAACCTGCTTCCGGTAGGAGTGAAGGGGATCGCTTTCGCCGCCCTGACAGCAGCTATCGTCAGTTCGCTGGCTTCCATGATGAACAGTATCTCCACGATCTTTACGATGGATATCTACAAGTCGTACTTTCGGAAGGAAGCCGGACAGCAGGAACTGGTGAAGACCGGCCGCTGGGCCAGTTTCCTGTCGCTGCTGGTTGCCGTGTCGATCGCGCCGATGCTTTCGGGGCTCGACCAGGCGTTTCAGTATATCCAGGAGTTTACCGGCTTTATCAGTCCCGGAGCGTTGTCGATCTTCCTGGCCGGGTTCTTCTATAAGCGGGCGACGGCGAACGGGGCACTGGCTGCGGCTCTCGGCTCTTTTGTCTTCTCCACGGGGATGAAATTCCTCTGTCCCGGTCTGCCGTGGATGGATCGTATGATGATCGTTTTCTTCCTCTGCTGCGGATTGATCGTCCTGCTGGGCAGCCGTAAGCCGGTGGAGAATGCATACACCACACACTCGCCCGGGCTGTTCCGCACGAGCCGCATGTTTAATATCCTGTCCTTCGTCGTGATAGCGATACTGATAGCGTTCTATTGGTTCTGGTGGTAATAATAATAAAACAACACAATATGAAAAAGACTTTCTTACTTCTAGGCACCTGCCTTCTTATGGGGCAAGGCATACTTGCCACCGGATTATCGCCGGAGTCTGCTTTTCTGATCCCCTCAGAGGTGGCGGGTGTGGACAATCCGGCGCTGCTCCTGAGCGGCACCTGGCAATTCCGTTATGCCCCGAAAGACAAGTGGAACAACGTGCAGGTACCCGGCGAACTCGCCATGCAAGGCTACGCCATCCAGCACGACACCCCTTATCTCTACCGCAAATCCTTTACCCTTCCGGCCGATTATAAAGGCAAACGGACGATACTCCGCTTCGACGGCGTGTACAGCCATGCCCGCCTGTCGGTGAACGGTACCTTTATCCGCGAACATCACGGTGGTTTCACCCGTTGGGAAACAGACATCACCGACCATGTCCGTCCCGGAAAGAAGAACGAGATACAACTGGAAGTGACCGACCGTATCGACGATATCTCCTATGCATCCGGTTACGGTCACCACCCGATCGGCGGTATTTTACGCGACGTCACGATTTTTGCCCTGCCTGCAAACTGTCTCTATGACTTTGCGGCGGAGACGCACCTCGATACCCTCTACCGCGATGCCGTATTGAAAGTATCTTACCAAGGCGAGACAACCGGAAACGCGGAAGTCGCCTACACCCTGACCGACCCTTCCGGCCGCAACGTCCCTCTTGCCCAAAGCATCTTCCCGTTGAAGAAGAATGAGAACAGCAACGAACTCCCGGTACGCAACCCGCTGAAATGGGATGCCGAACACCCCAACCTCTACACCCTCACCGTCGCGATCCGTGAGGAAAACAAGGAGACCACCCGCTTCAGCAAACGCATCGGTTTCCGTGACGTGAGGATCGTGAAAGACCGTATGCTCGTCAACGGCCAGCCCGTCAAACTGCGCGGAGCCTGCCGCCACGATATCCACCCGACGTTGGGACGTACCACGACAGCCGAGCTCGACAGTCTCGACGTCATCCGCTTCAAGCAGTCGAACATGAACTTCGTGCGCACCTCGCATTATCCCCCGTCGGAAGCGTTCCTCAACTATTGCGACCGCTTCGGTATCTACGTGGAAAGTGAGACAGCCGTCTGCTTCGTTGACACCTACCGTCAGAAGAACTATGCTCCCGGACGGACGCAGGACAGCGCCGAATTCGCTCCCCGCTATCTCTCCCAATGCCGCGAGATGGTGAAATCGTTCCGTTCCCATCCGTCCATTCTGTTCTGGTCGATCGGCAACGAAAGCATCTACGGGAAGAACTTCCAGGCCTGCTGGGACTGGGTGAAGGCTGCCGACACGACACGCCCTGTCATCTTCAGTTACCCCGGCTCGGTGAAAGACAGGAAGCCGGTCTACGACATCCTCAGTATGCATTACCAGGACGTGAACGGCGATGTGAACCAGTTCGGAATGTCCACCCGCAACTTCCAGGGACACGGCATCCCCGCCCTTTTCGACGAATGGGCACACCCGGCTTGCTACACCTATAAGACATTGCAGGACGACCCGAATATCCGTGAGTTCTGGGGCATCTCCCTCGAAAAGATGTGGAGTGGCCTGTTCGATGCTCCCGGCGGTTTGGGCGGTGCCATCTGGGGATATATCGACGAAACATTCATGCTCCCCGAACCGAAGAAGGGCACTGCTTTCTGGAAAGAATTCGCCCGTACTGCCAAGCCCGAGGACTATCAGGGTAACTGTGTCGGTTACGGCGAGTGGGGTATCGTAGACGTATGGCGCCGGGAGAAACCGGAGTTCTGGTCGACCAAGAAAGCCTATTCGCCCGTCCGCCTGCTGACGGAACAGGTCGGCAGTTTCACCCCTGGCGAGCGTCTGATCCTTCCGGTCTACAACCGTTTCGACCATACGAACCTCAGCGAGATAAAGGTGCGCTACACCTACAACGGCACTGAGAAGGAAGCCGCCGCCCCAGCCGTCCTGCCGCATCAGAAAGGCCTCCTGGTTATTCCTTCGGAAGACTGGAAAGATGGTAGCGAACTACTGGTGAGCTTCCTCGATGCCGACGGCAGGCTGATCGACGCTTCCCTCGTCACGCTTGGAAAGCAGACCGTTGTCCTTCCGCAGCCCACCCGCAAAGGTACGCTTCAGGTGGAAGATACGCCCGACCGTATCCTCGTCAAAGGCAACGGCTTCGAGATCCCTTTCTGCAAGGAAACCGGCCTGATCTACAACGCCACAGCCGGCGGAAAGGTCATCATCGAAAAAGGCCCTTTCCTTAACCTCGACATCAATCTGAACCACCTCACCGGAGCCGAAGTACGCAAGAGCGCCACCAAGTTCATGACCTCGGATGCCGACTGGCAGAAGCAAAGCATCACTTACGAGAAACGGGGTGCCGACGTCCTCGTCCTGCTCTCCGGCAACTACCGCGATGTCCGCACCGACATCCGCCTGCTGATCTCGCCGGAAGGAAAGATGCAGATCGACTACCTGACTGACGGACAGCCCAACGGCTTCCTTCGTGAGACAGGCCTGTCGTTCTACCTGCCCGAAACGCTCGACCGCCTCACCTGGAAACGCCGTGGCCACTGGAGCTATTACCCGGCTGGGGAATTTGCCGGCAACGAGGGCAGCACTTCCCTTTACAACCCGAACAAGGTAGCCTACGGTGCCCGTCCCGACCAACCCTGGTACGACGACACCCACAACTACTATTACTGGGCCGATGCCGGAGCTAACTGCGACCGTCCGCTTACCCAGAAGGCCAAAGGAATGAAAGAGAACATCTACTTCTACACCCTTTCGCCCGCTGCGGGAGACGGCCTGTCGGTCATCTCGCCCGACGCATCCGTTGCCTGCCGCTCCAGTAAGCGTGCCGACGGCCAGCTGCTCCTCTACGTCAACAACCGCTGGGATTACCCCGAAATCGCCTGGGGCAACTATTGCAAAACCCTCGAAGCCAATCCCTGCTATGGCAGGATAGAGATTGTATTTTGATAAAAAAGGGATGCGGTTTGTGCCGCATCCCCTTTTCATTCACTCCTTAATCGTAATCCTTCCCGACCAATCTCCGACAGCAACCCGCTGCATCGGTTTCGGGTTGGTTGTACATTGCGACATCACCCGCAACTTATATTCTCCCGGTGGCAGATTAACAGAGTATAATGGTGGTTAGATAGTGCTAACAGGTAAGCTCATACAGTGTCAACGCTCCTGTATCAGAGGTAAAAGAGGTATATTGTATAATATACAGCCTAAATAGGGCTGAATCGTAAGATAGTATAACATTTTCGAAACAAATGCACCTTTTCATTCCTTCGCAATAGGGTATCTTTGCACCAAAACAACAGAACAAGTGATATGAAGAAAAAACATCTGCTATTTACCCTTTTGTGCAGCGGCTTTATCGCCTGTACGGGGCCTACACCGACGCAACAGTTAGCGAAGGATATTCAAAACGATAATACCCTGCATATAGTCGACAGTATGGCGCGCGCCACGATCCGCAGCGGTTTCAATGCCGGGAGCGGTTACTCCCAGATCTGGGCACGCGATATGAATACCTTTATTGAAGTGGCCTGCGAGGAAAGCAATCCGGCGGAGTTGCGCCATGCGATCGTCCTGTTCTTTGCCCTTCAGCAGCCTAATGACGAAATGATCGATGGGTATGTGCTGAAGGAAGATTTCACCTGGGGAGACGATCATCCGTACTATTCGGAAACGGCTCCCGATCATGTAGCCTTTAAGAATACGGTGGAGACAGACCAGGAGTCGTCGCTGATCCAAATCGTAGGAAAGTATATCCGCAAGACGGGCGACCGTTCCATCCTCGACGAAGAAGTGGCAGGCCGCACAGTCTACCAGCGGATGGTCGGAATGATCGATTACCTGATGAAAGAACGCTATAATGAACAATACGGCCTGCTCTATGGTGCCATGACGGCTGACTGGGGTGACGTGCAGCCCAACGACCCGTTTGGCTGCGATATGAACGAGTTGTCCGACCCGGCCATCGACGTATACGACAATGCCATGTTTATCATCGCCCTTAATTATATGGACGAGATGACGGCTGATGAAGCCGATAAGACCCGTTGGAAAGAACTCCGCCAGCATATCGCCGGAAATGTGCGCAAGCACCTTTGGGATACGCAGCGTCAGAAGTTCATCCCTCATATTTATATAGAGAACTCGCCGATTCCCGAAGGGTTCAACGAACTGGACGTGCATTATCACGGGGGAACGGCTATCGCTATCGAAGCCGGATTGCTGTCGGCCGAAGAGATCGCTACGGTCAATGCGCAGATGGTCGAGAATGTCCGTCTGTCGGGCATGCCGAGTATCGGGCTGACGCTTTATCCTACCTACCCTGACGGCTTTTTCCACGGGGGGATGGCGAAATCGTACCTGTATCAGAACGGCGGCGACTGGACTTGGTTCGGAGGCCGTATGATCCAGCAGTTGATTGCCAACGGCATGGTGAAGGAAGCGTACGAGGAAGTGCGTCCGATGATCGACCGTGTGATCAAGAACGACGGTTTCTATGAGTGGTACGGCATGGGAGGTGTTCCCAGCGGTTCAGGCCATTTCAAAGGGTCGGCAGGCGTGCTGGCGAAAGCAATCGAGATGTTTAACGAATGGGCGGAAGAGAATAAATAAACGAAGATAATGAGAAAGAGTAATTACGATAAAACCCCCTCGACAGTTGTCGGGGGCAGGCTCTGGAAAGGCTGGGAGTCTGTTTTGGATAAGTTGAAGGAAGCCTGCAACGGCTCTGAGTTGGCGCATGGAGTTGTTGTTGTCGAATGCTATCAGGGTGTGCATCCGGAAGAGCTAGCTAAGCACCTGGCGGCATTGCAACCTTCATTGATCATTCATTCGGAGATGTTCTTCAAAGGCGTAGAAGAGATCGAAGCGATGACGTATCCTTATCTGACGGACGACCGCCTTTTCGGTCGCCGCGCCGCTTTCCATTACACGGACTTTCTGGATGAGAGCCGGATGGAGGTGTGTCGCGAAAAGATAAAAGCAGCAGACGGATTGGTTATCGTCTGGGGCCCCGGTGCCGCTTGTCTGGTGCCCGAACCCGATGTGCTGGTCTATGCCGATATGGCGCGCTGGGAGATACAGCAGCGTTTCCGTCGCCGGGAGATTAATGGTCTGGGCGTGAAGAACCGGGAAGAAGCGCCATCGTTGCATTACAAGCGCGGTTACTTTATCGACTGGAACGTATGCGACGACTTGAAGAAACAGTTGTTGCCGAAGGTGGACTTCTGGCTGGACACGCATATCCCCGAAATGCCGAAGATGATTACCGGCGAGACGATGCGCGACGGACTGGTCAAGACGGCTCACCGTCCCTTCCGTGTGGTGCCTTTCTTCGATCCGGCTCCCTGGGGTGGCCAGTGGATGAAGGAGGTGTGCGACCTCGATAAGGAACAGGATAACTTCGGATGGTGCTTCGATTGCGTCCCCGAAGAAAACAGCCTGTATCTGAAGGTGGAAGGGGAGTTGTTCGAGATGGCTTCCAACAACCTGGTGTTCTACCAGACCCGCAACCTGCTGGGTGCTCCGGTGGAGGCGCGCTTCGGGCAGGACTTCCCGATCCGTTTCGACTTCCTCGATACGATGGGAGGGGGCAACCTGAGTTTGCAGGTGCATCCCACTACACAATATATCCGTGATACGTTCGGTATCTATTATACGCAGGACGAAAGCTACTACCTGCTCGATGCGGGCGAAGGGGCTACCGTTTACCTGGGCTTGAAAGACGGGGTAGATCCCGATGAAATGATTGCCGCCCTGAATGAAGCGCAGGAGTCGGGCACTACTTTCGATACTGAGAAATATGTAAACAAATGGCCTGCCAGGAAGCACGACCATTACCTGATACCGGCGGGCACGATCCATTGTTCGGGTTCGGAAGCGATGGTGTTGGAGATCAGTGCCACACCGAGTATCTTTACCTTCAAACTCTGGGATTGGGATCGCCTGGGACTGGACGGCAAGCCGCGCCCTATCAATATCGCCCACGGCTCACATGTCATCCAGTGGGAACGGCAGACGGATTTCGTACGCGACCAGCTGGTCAACCATTTCGAACCGCGTGCCGAAGGGGAGGACTGGCGTGAGGAACGCACCGGCCTGCATGAGAACGAGTTTATCGAGACACGCCGCCACTGGTTTTCCGGAAAGGTGCCACACAATACGGGCGGGGGTGTCAACGTTCTGAATGTGGTGGAAGGGGATGAGCTGATCGTCGAGAGTCCGACGGATGCCTTCGAACCGTTCATCGTGCATTATGCCGAAACATTCATCGTCCCTGCCGTGGTAGGCGATTACACGATCCGCCCTCACGGTATCTCTGAAGGCAAGACCTGCGGTACGATCAAAGCGTATGTACGGACGAAAGGATAATAACTGAACATAAAATATATACCATGTATACCAACGATAACCGAATAGTAATGACCCTTGATGCCGGAGGAACCAACCTGGTCTTCTCTGCCATCCGGGGCGGCAGGGAGATAGTGACACCTATCACCTTGCCTTCCTGTGCCTGCCACCTGGATCAATGCCTGGGACAACTCCTGACCGGCTTCACCCATGTCAGCGAACAATTGCCGGAAGCCCCGGTAGCCATCAGCTTCGCTTTCCCCGGGCCGGCCGATTACCCCGCCGGGATCATCGGCGACCTTCCGAACTTTCCTTCTTTCCGTGGAGGAGTGGCCTTGGGCCCGTATCTGGAAGAGAAGTTCGGCATTCCTGTCTTCATCAATAACGATGGAGACTTGTTTGCTTATGGCGAAGCCCTGACCGGAGCCCTGCCGGAGATCAACCGCCGCTTGGAAGAAGCCGGAAGTATCAAACGCTACAAGAACCTGCTCGGTGTGACGCTGGGCACAGGCTTCGGAGCGGGTGTCGTGCTGAACGGCAATCTGCTGGAAGGCGACAATGCGGCGGGAGGTGATATCTGGTGCTTCCGCAATAAGAAATACCAATCTTATATCGTGGAAGAAAGCGTCAGTATCCGCGCCGTGCAACATATCTACGGATTGCTGTCGGGCGATGCTTCTCCCTTCACTCCCAAAGATATTTATGATATAGCCGAAGGAACTCGTCCGGGTAACCAAGAGGCTGCCCGTTCCGCCTTTGCCGAATTGGGCGAAATGGCCGGTGATGCCCTGGCGCAAGCGATTACGCTGATCGACGGTCTGATCGTTATAGGCGGTGGCCTGACAGGTGCTGCGAAGTATTTCATGCCGTCCCTTCTGAAGGAGATGAACAGCGAAACGGGGATGATGAACGGTAGCCGCTTCAGTCGCCTGCAAAGTAAGGCTTTCAATCTGGATGACGCGGCGGAGTTCGAACAGTTCGCCAAAGGAGCGGCGGTGAGGATTGCTGTGCCCGGTTCCGACCGTACCGTCAATTACGACCCGTTCAAACGGATCGGTGTGATTATCAGCAAACAGGGGGCAAGCCGTTCGGTGGCTCTGGGCGCTTATGTGTATGCATTAAATCATCTATAAACAAATACGCCATGAATAAACACAATCTATTCATCCCGGTTCTCGGTCTGCTGACCGGCTTACTGGCTGTCAGCTGTTCGCCGGTGAAAGAGGAAGCAGTACAAGAGGACTTATCCCAATATGTAGAACCCCGTATCGGAACGGCGCACTGCCGCTGGTTCCATTTCACCCCGGGCGCCCATCCTTTCGGTATGGCAAAGCCTGCCCCGGCGACTAACGCCCACGTGGGAAACAACTCCGGCTGGGAAGCAACCGGCTATGATTATCGCGATACTTCTATCGAAGGTTTCCCCTGCCTGCATGAGTTTCAGGTGGGCGGTATAGTCCTGATGCCGACGGTGGGGGCATTGAAAACGATCCCCGGTGCTGTGGACGACTCGACGGGGAGCGGTTACCGTTCCCGTTTCGACCATTCGGAAGAGATTGCCACTGCCGGTTATTATTCGGTGAATCTGCAAGACTATAATATCCGTGCGGAACTGACATCCACCCCTCGTGTGGCTTTTCAGCGTTATACGTTCCCTGCATCCGAAGAGAGCCGTATCCTGTTCGATATCGGTAACCGGCAGGGTGAAAGCGGTGCCGTAAAAGACGCTTCCGTCACATTGAATGAGGACGGGACGGTTGAAGGCTGGGTGGTTACGTTGCCGGAATATGTAAAGAAATACCAGGCGGGTGCTACGGTGCCGTTGTACTTCTCCGCCCAGTTGGATAAACAACCTACCGGATGCGGAACCTTCATCGGTGAAAAGGTGCAGGCGGATGCCAGACAGGTTACCGGTGTCGGTTCGGGATTGTATCTCACTTATAAGACTACGGAAGGGGAAAGCATCACGGCCAAGGTCGGCCTGTCGTATACTTCTGTGGAGAATGCCCGCTTGAATCGCGATACGGAAGCGCGTACGCTTACCTTCGACCAGGCGAAAGAGGCGGCTCACCGGCAATGGGAAGACTACCTCGGACGTATCCGGGTGGAGACTCCGGTCAAGGAAGATAAGGTGAAATTCTACACCGGCCTGTATCATGCCCTGTTGGGACGCGGACTGGCCAGCGATGTGAACGGTGCTTATCCTTGCAATGACGGTAGCATCGGGCAGATCCCGGTGGAAAACGGAAAGCCGGTACATAATTTCTATAACACCGACGGTATCTGGGGCGGACAATGGAACCTGGCACAGGTGTGGGCGTTGATCGCTCCCGAGTATTATGCCGATTATATCAGCAGCCATCTGTTGGTGTATAAGGATGCCGGTTGGTTGGGCGACGGTATTGCCAATAGCCGGTATGTCTCCGGGGTAGGAACCAATCTGCTGGGGGCTGTTTTTGCCGGTGCTTACCAGTGCGGTATCCGTAATTATGATGTCGATCTGGCTTATGAAGCTGCCCGTAAGAATGAACTGGATGGTGAGAACCGTCCGTTGGGAGCTGGTAAGGTGGATACGGATAAGTTCCTCGAATATGGTTATGTTCCCCACCTCGATAAAGGGGACGGGCCGGATGAAGCGTTCATGTTCTCGGCTTCGCATACGTTGGAATACTCGTACAGTGCCTGGGCGGTTGCTCAATGGGCTAAGAAATTGGGTAAGACAGACGATTACGATAAACTGATGTGGTTGTCGAAAGGGTGGGAGCGTATCTACGATCCTTCTACCAACTTCGTACGCCCCAAAAAGGCGGACGGGCAGTTCCTCGCAGACTTCAACCCGATGCAGGTATGGCGCGGATTTCAGGAAGGCAACGCGTGGCAGTACACCTTCTATGTGCCGCATGATGCGGAAGGGCTGGTCGGTAAAGTCGGTGCCGATGTATTCAATCAGCGTCTCGACAGTATCTTTACCGTTTCCCAGAAGCTGATATTCAGTGGGGGTACGGAAGTAGGCGCTTTCGCCGGGTTGCAAACGTTGTATAATCATGGCAATCAGCCTTGCCTGCATATCTCCTGGTTGTTCAATGAAGCGGGACGTCCTTCGCTGACACAGAAATGGGTACGTGCCATCCTCGATGAGTTCTATGGTACGGACGGAATCCACGGATATGGTTACGGGCAGGATGAGGATCAGGGACAGTTGGGTGCCTGGTATGCGATCGCTTCCCTGGGATTGTTTGACGTGAAGGGACTGACAGACCCGGAACCTTCGTTCGCTTTGGGTAGCCCTGTGTTTGACAAGATCACGATCCGGTTGAATAACAGCTATTATAAAGGTAAGGAATTCGTTATCGAAGCGAAGAACAACAGCAAGGATAACGTCTATGTTCAGCAATACCGCCTGGATGGTAAACCCTATTCTTCCACCCGCATTCCTTTCGAAACGATTACCGCCGGTGGCCGTCTGGAACTGGATATGGGGAATCAGCCGGTGGATAATTATTAAATCGATTATATCATGGACAACAAACAAAATCAAAAGGCCATTTACCCTATCCTCTTCGGGTTCTTCGTGATGGGCTTTGCTGATGTCGTAGGCATTGCAACAAACTATGTGAAGGTCGATTTCGGCCTTTCCGACACGCTGGCAAACCTGCTCCCGATGATCGTATTCCTCTGGTTCGCCCTGTTCTCTATCCCTACGGGGATCCTGATGGGGAAAGCCGGACGGCGCAATACGGTTGTGATAGCTCTCGCCATTACGGTGCTGGCTATGTTGCTGCCTTTGTTCTTCTACGACTTTGCCAGCATACTGGTCGCTTTTGCCCTGTTGGGTATAGGCAATACGATCCTGCAAGTCTCATTGAATCCGATGGTGGCGAATGTGGTCAACCCCGACCGTATCACCAGCGTGTTGACACTGGGGCAGTTCATCAAGGCGATCTCCTCGTTCCTGGGGCCGATCATTGCCGGAGCCGCCTCTTCTTTCTGGGGCGACTGGAAACTGATCTTTGCCGTCTACGCAGCAACGACCCTGATCTCCACCATCTGGCTGATCTCTACCATCCCCGGAAAAGAACACCTGGAAGCGGCCAAAGCAACCTTTGGAACTACACTATCCCTGTTTAAAGATAAATACATCGTTTCCCTCTTCCTGGGAATCCTTTTCATTGTCGGCATCGATGTGGGCTTGAATACCTCTATCCCGAAACTGCTTATGGAGCGCACCGATATGGCGCTCACCGAAGCGGGGTTGGGTACGAGCCTTTACTTTGCCGCCCGTACGATCGGCTCCTTTGCAGGAGCTTTCCTGCTGGCGAAACTCTCCGGTGCCCGTTTCCTGAAATATAGCATGTTCGTAGCGATAGCGGCATTTGTGTTGCTGTTGCTGGTTCCGGGTACGTGGAGCATGTTTGCTATGATCGTTATCGTGGGGTTGGCCTGTGCCAATGTCTTTTCGATCATCTTCTCATACGCCCTTCAGCATAAGCCGGAGCGGGCGAATGAAATATCCGCCCTGATGATCATGGGGGTGTCGGGTGGTGCCCTGATCACTCCGCTGATGGGAATTATTTCAGATGGGTTCGGACAGGTGGCCGGATTGTCTGTCCTGCTGCTCTGTATGCTTTATATTTGTCTTATATCCTTTAGATTAACTAAATAAGAACGCTTATGAAAACACCAAAAGTATTCTTTCTGATAGGCATAGCGCTGTTTGCCTTGTCTTTCGCCGTTTGGGGCGCAACAGCTCCCCCGGGTATCGACACGCATGTCTATCCGGCTTTGTATAAATCGAAACAGGGACTGGTACAAAAAGTACGCGTCTCTCTTACTCATACCGGAGAACCGGAGAATGTAACGCTCACGCTTGCCGGACAAACGCAGAAAGGGAAGCTGAAAGATGGAGCGAACCAGTTTTTCTTTGAAGTACCGGAAGTCCAGTCCACGCAACGCCTGCCGCTCGTCCTGACAAAAGGGAAGGAGAAGCAATCGACAGAGGTGGAAGTGAAACCTGTCCGTCACTGGCAGATGAATATGGTGCAGCATACGCATACCGATATCGGCTACACCCGTTCGCAAACGGAGATCCTGGCCGAGCATCTTCGCTATATCGACTATGCACTCGACTACTGCGATGCAACCGACGATTACCCTGATTTCGCCAAGTTCCGTTGGACTTGCGAGATCGCCTGGGCGGTCAGCGAATATCTGAAATGTCGCCCTGCCGAGCAGATCGCCCGCCTGAAGAAGCGCGTGAGTGAAGGCCGTATCGAACTGGCCGCCATGTATCTGAACTTCGACGAACTACCTGACGAGCAGACGCTGGCCGCTTCCCTTTATCCGCTGAAGCAATTCCGTGAAGCCGGGTTGAAAGCCGAAGTCGCCATGCAGAATGACGTGAATGGTATCGGCTGGTGTTTCAGCGAGTACTTTGCGGATGCAGGTGTGAAATATGTCAATATGGGAACACACGGCCACCGCGCCTTGATCTGTTTCGATATTCCTACGGTGTTCTGGTGGCAGTCGCCTTCGGGAAAGAAGGTGCTGACCTATCGTGCCGAGCATTATAACCAGGGGAACTTCTTCGGTGTCCATACTGATAACTTCGAGCAGTTTGAAGAACGTGTGCTCAATTATCTGGGTGAAATGGAAGCGAAGAACTATCCGTATGATATCGTTGCCGCCCAGCATTCCGGTTATTTCACGGATAACTCGCCCCCTTCCACCAAAAGCTGCGAGATGCTGATGAGGTGGAACGAGAAATACGAATGGCCTAAACTGCGCACGGCTGTTTCCAGCGAATTTATCAAAGAGGTGGAAAACAACTATGCCGATAAGATACAGACTATCCGTGGCGCATGGCCCGACTGGTGGACGGACGGTTTCGGTTCCGGAGCCCGCGAAGCTGCCATCTCCCGCATTACCCATTCGGATATTATCGCCAACCAAGCCGGTTTGTCGTTTGCCGATATGCTGGGAGCCAAACTTCCGGATGATATCGACAATCAGATCAGCGGCATCAACAAAGCTTTGCTCTTTTATGACGAACATACGTTCGGTTTCAGTGAGAGCGTACGCAACCCGTATGGCCTGGAAACTTGGGAGCAACGTTCCCTGAAACAATCGTATGCCTGGGAAGCTTACCGTCATTCGGGTTTGCTGGGAGAGGTGACGATGGGATTACTGCAATCGTTCGTGCCTAAAGCCGAATACCCGTCTGTGGCCGTTTTCAATACATTGAACTGGACATACAGCGGCCTGGCTAAAGTGTATATCGACCATCAGATATTGCCCCGCGAGAAGGCATTTGAAATAACGGATGCAGCAGGAAATGTAATTCCGGCTCAACCGGCGGAGAGCCGTTCTGACGGAACATACTGGTCTTTGTTCGTGAAAGATGTCCCGGCCTTGGGATATGCACAGTATTATATAAAGGTAAAAGACGAGCCCCGCCCGGAGACAGTCGCTTCTTCCTCACTGGAAAAGGCGCATGTCGAGAATGCCTGGTACGCTATCGACTTCAATCCGCGTAAAGGTACGATCAGCAAGCTGTTCGACAAAGAGTTGAATAAGGAGCTGACTACTCCGAAAGCCGAATGGGAGATGGGTGAGTTTATTTATGAGATCATCGACAGCCGCCACCCGATGGAACAATACCGTGAACCGCAATTCCTGCGCCGCCGTCCCGAACGTATCCGTTTCGAGCGTTACGAGAAAGGGCCTATCTGGGATACTTACCGTTTCCGTGGCGAGACTGTTGCCGGACGCGAACCGAACAACCTGATGGTCGAGTTCCGTGTATTCAATGTAGCCAAGAAGATTGATATAGTGTACCGTTTGCGTAAGAAAGCCGTTATCGATCCCGAAGCCATCTATATCTCGTTCCCGTTTGAGGTGAACCAGGGTAAGATCATGCTGGACGTGCCGGGCGGTACGATCGAAGCGGGTGTCGACCAGATCCCCGGATCATCGAACGACTGGTATACCGTGCAGAACTTTGCGACGGCACGCAACAGTGAGTCGCAGGTCGTTATGGGAAGTCCGGAGATACCTTTGATGCAGTTCGGAGCCATCAATACGGGACGCTATAAAGCCGGAGCTGTTCCGCAGTCCACCAACATGTATTCCTGGCCGATGAATAACTATTGGGTAACCAATTTCAACGCCGACCAGATGGGTGAATTGCAATGGAGCTACTTTATCAATTCAAGCAAAGACAACTCGGTAGGTTATGCCACCCGCTTTGCCTGGGAAAATCGTATCCCGTTCCTGACCCGCGTATTGCCGGCCGGAGCAAAGGGTAGTAAGGTTATCACTCCTGCATCCGTATTCAATATCGTTCCCGATAATGTTTTGTTGGTAAACATGAAACCGGTGGAAGGAGAAAAAGCCGTCATGCTTCAGTTGCGTGAAATAGCAGGTAAGCCGGCTAAGTTTGCCGTAACATCCGATAAGGTGAACTTTACCGGAGTAACCGTATGCGATGTAGTGGGAGAGCCAGTGAAAGGTAATCCGGAAGCAACGTTTGCTCCCTGGGAGAACAAGTTTATAAAGCTATCCTGGTAAGTCCTTGCTTAGCCCTATGTAGCTGTTGTGCTATGCTTATGGCACAACTGTGCCACTATAGCTGCACATTTGTGCCATAGCAGTCGCACTTTTGTGCCATAGGCATTGCACAGATATTAGCCTTAAGTCAGTAATCTGCTGCTACTGCTAAAAACATCATTTATCGAAACAAAAGTGTTAACCACTGTTTCGATAAATGATGTTTTTTAATAAAATAGTCTCAATATGTGTGTATCTTTTATATCTTTGCTGCACCTGTTTCATATAAATGACAGAAGTAATCATATAATTCAATAGAATAAAAGATGCCGTTAAACAACACAAATATTTCATCCAAAGATATACGGAGTAATTTCGATAAGATTTATGTGACGTACTATTTCCGTATGTATCGCTTTGCTAAGGAGTATGTTTTGTTTGATGAAGACGCTGAAAATATTGTACAGGATGTATTTCTGTTGTTATGGGAAAAACGGGATGTGTTGGATATCCAGGTGAGTTTGATGTCTTACCTGTTTAGTCTGGTGAAAAATAAATGTTTGGATCATATCAGACACCGATTGGTAGTAGAAGAATATCAACAGGAATTTAAGGCCAAACTATCTTCTCTCGAAGCCTTGAATTATACGTTAACCTCTGAAGAGGATATTGAACGTGTATTGATGGAGGCTATCAATAAATTGCCTGAACGCTGTCGGGAAATATTTCTAAAAAGCCGTATTGAAGGAAAGAAAAACCGAGAAATAGCTGAAGAACTAAATATCTCTGCCAGTACAGTGGAGAACCAAATGACCATTGCTTTGAAGAAACTCCGATTGGAATTAAAAGACTATCTGCCATTATTACTTTTTCTTATTACTGTTAAATAATATTTATTTCCTAAGAGGCTTTGGGGGAAAATAAATTCTTAAACGCTCTCCCTTATAAAAGCTGAAAAATGCATATTTTAATTACTAAATATTTCAATAAAGAGATAACGACAGAAGAAAAAGCAGAGCTATTCTCTTTGATGCAAACAGATAAGGAGTTGCATAAAGAGTTTGTGTCTATGCAGAATCTATCTGCTCTGTCGGCCTCATTGCCTGCTGAAGGCGATGAGATGAAAGCTGTCGGCAAACTTCTGCAATTTAAACAAGCTCATAAGAATGAGAAAAAGAAGTTTGTTCATCTCACCCGACATTTTGTGGGTTATGCTGCGGCTATTTGTCTGGCAGTTCTTTCAACCTGGACAATAATGAATTATCAACGCGATAATGCAATCGAAGAACAGCTTGCTTTTGAAGAATTCTCGACTCCTCCTGGCCAGCGTGCCCAGGTAAAATTGCATGATGGAACGGTTGTATGGTTGAATGCCCGTTCGCGGTTGCGTTATCCTAACCGATTTTCCGGTGCGGAACGGAAGGTGGAATTGGACGGAGAAGCTTTCTTTGAAGTTTTCCGTAATGAAGAAGCCCCGTTTGTCGTTTCTACGGAAAAACTGGATATAAAAGTACTGGGAACCAAGTTTAATGTTTTTGCCTATAAAGGAAAGAATGAATTTACAACTGCTTTGATTGAAGGTTCGGTGAAATTATATCAATCGGACAATGAATCGGTAGCCATGTACATGAGTCCGAATGATTATGCGGAACTGAAAGATGGAAGGTTGGTAAAAAGTAAGATCAGCAGTACTGACTTCTTATTATGGAAAGAAGGTATTTATGCTTTCGATGATATTCCTTTCGGTGAGATAATCAAAAAGCTGGAACTCTATTATGATATCACAATAGAAATAAGGAATAAGAAGCTGAATAATTACAAGTTTAGCGGTAAGTTTCGTCAAAGAGACGGTATAGAAAGCGTCCTGAAAACTTTACAGAAAATCTATAATTTCTCATACGTTAAGGATGAGGAGTTGAATACGATTACAATACGCTGAAGCAAAGAGAAAGAGTAAAATATATGTGTAACCTTTAAATCAGTAATAGCCTATGACGAATTGAGCTTTTTATATAAAAAGCTGTCGATGGATGTTCCCGCATCCATCGACAGCTGCTAACACTAAATAAATTAAGTATTAACAAGTAAACGAAGCAAAGTTATGAAAAAAGAACCGAAATTTCTAAGCATTATGAGAATTTCAGCCTTCCTCCTTTTCCTTTGCGTATTCTCTTCTTTTGCGGCAAAAACGAGTTCGCAAAATGCAAAAGTGAATATCAATGGAAATAATTTAACGATCGGCAACTTGATCGATCAAATTGAAAAACAAACGGACTATCTGTTTGTCTATAGTAAAAATGAAGTGAATATAAATGAGGCCATTTCTGTGAAAACCGGTAAAAAAGCGGTTTCGCAGTACCTGAAAGAAGTATTTGACGGTTCGAATGTCAGATACGCTTTTGAAAATGACTATATTATATTGACGAAGAATGCGATGCTTCCTGTCGTACAACAGGGTAAAAAAGTATCTGGTGTGGTTACGGATCAGTCCGGTGAACCGATTATTGGTGCAAATGTGATGGTGAAGGGTTCGACTAACGGAACTGTTACCGATATCGATGGTAACTATTCTTTGGATGTGACGACTGGTTCGACTCTGTCGATTTCTTACATAGGTTATCTGACAAAAGAGTTGCCTCTGGGAAATCAGTCTGTGATTAATGTTATATTGACTGAAGACACCCAGGCTTTGGATGAAGTGGTTGTAGTGGGATATGGTACTCAAAAGAAAGTAACTTTGACGGGAGCTGTTTCTGCTATTAAAAGTGATGATATCATTACTACCAAGAACGAAAATGCACAAAATATGCTGACGGGTAAGGTTCCCGGGGTACGTGTCGTTCAGAAATCTTCCGAACCGGGTTCTTTCAATAATACATTTGATATCCGTGGTATGGGGAATCCGTTGATCATCATTGATGGTGTGCCCCGTGATAATATGTCTCGCCTGGACGCAAATGATATCGAATCTCTGTCGGTTCTGAAAGATGCTTCTGCCGCTATTTATGGTGTACGTGCAGCAAACGGTGTTGTGCTGATTACAACAAAGAAAGGGAAAGAAGGATCTCTGGAACTGGAATATTCAGGAAATGTAGGCTGGCAGAATCCTACCGGCTCACCCAAAAGTGCCAGTGCTGCCGACTGGATGGTGTTGAAGAATGAAAAGGCTATGCATAACCTGGAAGGCGGTGTCCGTCCATATACGCAGGAACAAATTGATGCATACCGCAATGGTGATATGCAGGGGACAGACTGGTGGGATGCCTGTATGCGTACGCTGGCACCTCAAACCCAGCATACATTAAATGCGACAGGTGGTAATGAAAAGATCAACTTCTATATCAGTACAGGTTATTTGTACCAGGAATCATTCCTGAAAAGCAAGAGTTTGGATTACGACCGTTTCAATGTCCGTTCCAATATTACCAGTAAACTGACTGACCGCTTGACTGTCTCTTTGAATATGAGCGGTATTATGGATGAGAAAAACCAACCTTATCAGAATTCGGATTGGATTATCCGTGCTTTCCAGCGTGCTCCGGCTACGCAGCCGATCTATGCTAACAATAATCCGGAATATCTGATGAATGGATGGATTGAAGGTGATAACCCTGTGGCTATGATGGATGCAGACCAGGTCGGTTATAAAAAGTACAATAATAAATGGTTCCAGACTTCGGCAGATGCAACCTATGATGTCCCTTACATCGACGGACTGAAAGCGAAAGTGATGTTTAGTTATGACTATCAAATAGCAGACAACAGCCTTTATGAAAAGAGCTACAATCAGTATACCTATGATGAAGCTTCTGATACTTATATGGTTAATCCGCGTGTTGGAACAAGTAAGTTCCGTCGCGAACATTATACGAAAGAGGCATTGCTTTATCAGGTAGCATTAAACTATAATCGTACTTTTGATGAAAAGCATAATGTTAGCGGTCTGGTTCTGTTGGAAGGAAGTAAGAGGAATGGCGACAACTTTTTTGCACAAAGAGAATTGTCACTTGCTTTAGACCAACTTTTTGCGGGTAACAGTGAAAACCAGGAAGCAAATATGAGTACGGGTTATGATGTCGATGATCCGGCAAGACGCGATTTATATAAAGAAGCTAACCTGGGTTTGGTAGGTAAGTTCGGATATGATTATATGTCTAAATACCTGGCTGAGTTTAGTTTCCGTTATGACGGTTCTTCCAAATTCGGAACAGGTGGACAATGGGGATTCTTCCCTTCTGCATCTGTCGGATGGCGTATTTCTGAAGAAAACTTCTGGAAAGAATCTAAACTCTCATTCGTCAGCAATGCAAAACTACGTGCCTCTTATGGTAAGATGGGAGACGACCGTGCTTCCAACTATCAGTTTGTAAACGGCTATCTATATCCGGGTAATGGCTTTGACGGTCAGGGATCAAGCGGTACTGTTTTTGATGGAACTTTTGTTTCCGGTGCTCAGAATAAAGGTATTACCAATCCGTATATTACATGGTATATTTCCAAAACATTGAACTTGGGTATTGATCTGGAAGCCTGGAACGGTTTGTTGGGTATCTCTGCTGATTACTTTACCCGTGACAGAACAGGCTTGCTTGCAACAAGAAACCTGAGTCTTCCCGGTGTTGTAGGCGCTGATCTGCCTCAGGAAAACTTGAATGGCGACTTTACACAGGGTGTAGAATTAGAACTTAGTCATAGAAACAGAGTAGGTGAAGTTGGTTACAATCTAAAAGGTATTTTCTCCTTCACACGTACAAAAACGACTTACCAGGAACGTGGTCGTGCCGGAAACTCGTATGAAAACTGGAGAAACAACGGAAACGATCGTTATAATGATATCAAATGGGGTAGAGGCGATGGCGGACGTTACGGTTCATACGATCAGATCCTGAATAGCCCGATTTATGCGGATAAGAATGTGCTGCCGGGTGATTATATTTATCTGGATTGGGATGGTGACGGACAGATCACTGACCATGATGTACATCCGATCGGATACAGCGGTCGTCCGATGATCAACTTCAGTTTGAATGTTGGTGCCGATTATAAAGGCTTCGATCTTAACCTGTTGTTCCAGGGAGCCGGTATGAGTTATGTAAGATATATTGAACAATTGCGTGAACCGATGTGGGGTAACGACCTGTCTAATGCACTGGATTATTTCATGGATAGATGGCATCCTGCCGATCCTACCGCAAACCCCTATGATCCTTCTACTTCATGGATATCCGGTAAGTATGGTTACACCGGATCGATTGCAGACGAGAATTCCCGTTTCAATTTCCACAATGCAAGTTATCTTCGTTTGAAGAGTGCGGAGATCGGTTATACAATGCCGCAAAGATGGATATCTAAAGTAGGTATTAAAAATCTCCGCCTATATGTGAATGCTTATAATTTGTTCACTATAAAAGGTGTAGAGATTGACCCGGAACATCCGGAAGATAGTTATGGCAATATGTATCCTCTGAACAGAACGTTCTCGGTAGGTGCAAATGTTAAATTTTAATCTATTCTAAAGTTATGAAAGTATCAAAATATATATTATTACTGGCGTTAGCTTGTGGTATGCCTTCATGTATGGATTTGGATATACCGCCTTTGAATATAGTTCAGAATGACGATATTTTTGCTTCGGAAAATGGGGTGAAGAGTTATTTGTCGAGATTATATAGTAATTCATTTATTGAAGACTTCCGCTATTCGCATACACGTGGATTTAATAATTCCTATGCTTTCCAGTCTACTTTTGGTATGACAGGCGAGGCTTTAAACCGTGATATTGGTGGAGCAGCTACCGAATCGAACCAGATATGGAACGATGCATACAAGCTGATCCGTGAGATTAATTATTTTCTGGAAACATTACCTCAATATGCGACTAATTTCTCCCAGGATCAAGTAGATACATGGACGGGAGAGGCTTATTTCATGCGGGCTCTTACTTATCATGCATTGGCGAAACGTTATGGCGGTGTCCCTATTGTGAATAGAGTACTTAACTATCCGGATGAATCGGTTGAGGATATGAAGATTCAGCGTTCTTCAGAAGAAGCTGTTTATGATCAGATGGAAAAAGACTTCGACGAGGCTTATAGGTTATTACCGGAAAGCAATCAGAAAGGTCGTGCAAATAAGTATGTGGCTGCCGGTTTTAAGTCAAGAGCAATGTTGTTTGCCGGTTCCATCGCAAAGTACAATGAGGTCGATAAGAGAGACAATACTGATAATAGCATTCGCGTTTGCGGTGTCCCCAAAGAAAAAGCCAAAGAGTATTTTAAGAAGAGTTATGAAGCCGCTTTATTATTAAAAGGTAAATACTCCCTGTATAAAGATGGTTGGAAAGCTGACGACAAGGAAGCACAGTATCAGAACTATGTGGACATGTTCTTTGCAGAAAATAGCAGTGAGAATATTTTTATTCGTCAATACAGCTATCCTGAATCTGTACATGGGTATGATGCTTACAATATCCCGCGTCAGTTCCGTACAAATGGTTGGACAGCTTCGACAAGCCCTACATTAAGTTTTGTTGAAATGTTCGGAGGTTATCCTAAGAATGAGAAAGGCCAGATCGATGTATTGAATGCAGACGGAACTTATAAGCTGTTTGATAATACGATGGATCTTTTTGCAGAGGCTGAACCCCGTTTAAGGGCAATCGTTATCTTGCCGGGAGATTATTTGAAAGGCGAACAGGTTGAACTTTGGCGTGGTATTTATACCGGTGATGTAACAAATGGCATTCCCCGTTTGCAGAAAGACGACGATCCTGCCGAGAAATATGAGAATGATGCAAACTGCAAAGACCTATTCGTTAGTTCCCAGAGTGCGGATAACCAGACAGTTCATGTTTTGCCGAATGGTGAAAAGATGAATGCCAGCGGTAGAAGTGGAAGTTTCTTTAACTCAGGTGAAGGTGCTATTGCCGGTTTTGTGGTTCGTAAATGGATTAATCCGGATATGCCGGCCGAACTGGTGATGGAAAGACGTTCGGATCAATCCTGGCTGGAGCTGCGTTATGCAGAAATACTATTGAACCGTGCAGAAGCTGCTTACGAACTATATGAAGAAGGTGAAAGCGGTGTAGATTATCTGAAGGATGCCTACGAGTGTATCAATGAAGTTCGTGAACGGGCTGGTGCAACATTACTGACCAATAAGAATGAATTGACTAAAGAGGCAGTCCGCATAGAAAGACGTAAAGAACTCAGCTTCGAAAATAAAGTTTGGTGGGATATGAGGCGTTGGAGAACTGCTCATAAAGAACAAAACTCTACGCGTTACAGATCATTGTTTGCATTCTATGCTGAAAAAGCAAATAAATGGTTCTTTGATGCCAGACCGGACGATCAGAACAAACGCTTTACTTTCGATGAAAGATGGTATTACAACGAAGTGCCTAACGACGAAGTTACCAAGAGCGGTCTTACGCAGAATCCAGGTTATTAATTTAATATAGAGAAATAAGATGAAAAAGATAGTATATTATTTTTCAATGGCTCTGTTACTCCTGACGAGCAATGCATGTACTAAATTTGATAATTACGAAGAACCTAAAGAAACTATTAAAGGTGTTGTAATTGATAAGAATACACAGAAACCTGTACAGACGGAAGTCGGTGAAGGCGGTGTTCGCATTAAACTGATGGAGTACAGCTGGAGTGAAAGTCCTACACCTTACTACTTCGGTGGTATGCAGGAGGGTGATTTTAAGAATGAAAAGATCTTTGCCGGTGAATATGGTATTACTGTTATGGGAGCTTTCGTTCCGGTTCCTGAAGAAATACATCAGGTAAAAGGAACGTTGGATCTGAAGTTCGAGGTAGAGCCGTTCCTGAATGTTGATTGGGTAGGCGAACCTGTGATCAATGCAGATAAAACCGTAACAGTAAAGGCCACGATCAAACGGGGAACAACTAATCCGGAGTATCAGCAGAATGTTTCGGATGTCCGTTTCTTCGTTGTTGCCGGAGCTCCTTATGTAGGAGAAAATAATAAAGACGACCGTTATTCTGTCTATATTGACGGTGATAATGCCAGTGCAATGTTAGGGACAACAGTAACACTGACAACCAAGACAGCTTTGCAGTCCGGCTTTACCTATCATTTCAGAGTCGGTGCCCGTATGGATAAGGAGATAGAAGGTAGCAGACGCTACAATTATACGGAAATGATAACCATTCAAATCCCATAAATAGACTAATGTAATTTTTTTAGGGCACCTTATCTGAATAATTCATACATTTAGGGTGCCCTTTTTATATCGAACAGTAAATTTTAAATCATGAAGACAAATGTAGAAAAACTAGTATTGAGTTGTATGGCCTTTTCCCTGTTAACCATCTCCTGCCTGACCGGGCAAAAGGGAACGGAAACAACTCCTGCCGAACGACGGGAAAAAACCGCCTTTCAAACCGGACAACCCTGGAAACCAACTACCGATGTGCGGGCTGATGTTTCCATCGTCTATGGAGTGGGGGGGAATCCTTCCGAGAAACGTTCGGGATTAACTTTCGAACAACGCGTACAAAGCTGGCGTGATAAAGGCTACACTACCCATTTTATGACGGGCATTGCCTGGGGAGAATATCAGGATTATTTTACCGGCCAATGGGATGGCAAATGGCATCTGGATGAAGGACAGGTAACGATGAAAGGGGATACGATCTGGCATGGCCACATGGTACCCTATATTGTTCCTTCGAAGAATTTCATCAAGTATATGCAGGAACAGCATATAAAGAGAGTGATAGATGCCGGTATCGATGCCATTTATCTGGAAGAACCGGAGTTCTGGGCCCGTGGCGGATATAGTGATGCCTTTAAACGGGAGTGGAAAGAATATTACGGTTTCGACTGGCGTCCGCAGCATGAGTCGGCAGAGAATACCTACCTTTCCAATAAACTGAAATACCATTTGTATTACCGTGCATTGAACGAATGTTTTACCTATGCCAAGGAATACGGTAAAAGTAAAGGAATGGATGTCCGTTGTTATGTCCCCACTCATTCGTTGGTGAACTATTCGCAATGGCAGATCGTCAGCCCCGAAGCAAGCCTGGCCTCTCTGCCTTGTGTGGACGGGTATATCGCCCAGGTGTGGACAGGTACGTCGCGCGAACCGAACTATTTCAACGGAGTAGCGAAAGAACGTGTCTTTGAAACGGCTTTCCTTGAATATGGCTGTATGGAATCGATGACGGCTCCGACAGGCCGTAAGGTCTTTTTCCTGACCGACCCGATTGAAGACTGGCCTCGCGACTGGGCTGACTATAAGAAGAACTACCAGGCAACCTTCACCGCGAAGTTGTTGTATCCGAACAATAACAACTACGAAGTAATGCCCTGGCCGGATCGCATTTACGAAGGCCTGTACCGTACAAGTGCCAACAGCGAAGAAAAAGCACGCATCCCCCGTTTCTATTCCACACAGATGCAGGTGATGATCAATTCGCTGAATAATATGCCATTGTCCGACAATAAGGTTTCCGGTTCTTCCGGTATAAGCGTATTAATGGCCAACTCGTTGATGTTCCAGCGTGCCCCCCAGCCGGTTGCCGGTTATGATGACCCGCAGTTGTCTAACTTTTACGGACAGGCGTTGCCATTCCTGAAACGAGGGGTTCCCGTACATCTGCTGCATCTGGAAAATGTCTCTTATCCGGAAACCTGGAAGAACACGAAAGTATTGCTGATGACCTATTCCAATATGAAACCGTTGGAGAAGGAAACACATCAATATATTGCCGAATGGGTTAAGAATGGTGGCGTATTGGTTTACAGCACCCGCGATACCGATCCCTTCCAGTCGGTACAGGAGTGGTGGAATCAGGATACGGAAAAGTATAAAACACCTTCACAACACCTGTTCAGCCTGATGGGGATAGACAAAGATGCCAAAGAAGGTGAATATACTTACGGGAAAGGAACAGTCTGCATCATACGCCAGGATCCGAAAGAATTTGTCTTGAAAGCGAATGCCGATAAAGAATATGTTGCTACGGTACAGCGCTTATTTGAAGAAAAAGCGAAAGCAGGAAATCTTCAGTATAAGAACTGCTTCTATCTGGAAAGAGGCTTTTATGACCTGGTTGCCGTGCTGGATGAAGGCATGATCAGCAATGAACCATATACCGTGAAAGGGAAGTTGATCGACCTCTTCGATCCCGAACTACCGGTACTAAACGAAAAGACCGTTCAACCGGGCGAGCAGGCTTTCCTTGTCAATATCGGCCGTGTGCCGGATCAGGACAAGCCGCAGGTACTTTGTGGAGCAGCTCGTGTGTATGAAGAAAAAGCCGGTAAAAAGGCCTATTCCTTTATTGCCAAAAGCCCGGTTAATACCACCAATGTGATGCGCGTGTTATTGCCGGAGAAACCGGAAAAAGTCTCTGTGTCAGATGCAAACGGCCAGGCTCTCGCTGGAGCGGTATCGGAATGGGACGAAGCAAGTAAAACCTGTTTGCTTAAGTTCGAGAACGATCCGGCAGGTATCTCTGTTTCCTTTGTTTGGTAACCATGCCAGCTACATACGTATGTGGAAGGTCGTTACATACGTATGTAGCAGGTGTCCGCATACGTATGTAGCCAACCCTTGCATACGCATGCAGCCGGCACCCCCATACGTATGCGACTGTCTCCTACATACTGCCTGACTACCGTTTACATACGTACGTAGCCATCTTCTACATACGTAAGTGATTGGAATACATATACGTATGTGACGATCTTCTATCTGAAAAGCAGCCTTTTCTCCCTGTGCGGGGAGGAAAGGCGTTATCACTTATTCAGAAGTAGCCGCCTGCAATTAATTTAAATTGTGTACTTCTGCTATAAAAATCTGGTTATCTTTGTACTGATAATAATCAATGAGTATAATTAGTTATTCAACCAAATAAAAACTAAATCATGAAAAGAAAAAGTGTATGGGTTTTCGCTTTGGCCGCGATGTTGGCCTGTGTCGGGAAACCTGCTATGGCCGCTTCCGGGAATGAAGCATTCGATCCGGTAGAGTATGCAATGCCCCTGATGGGAACTCAATCTTCTTTTGAGTTGTCAACAGGAAATACATATCCTGCCATCGCCCGTCCGTGGGGTATGAACTTCTGGACTCCCCAGACGGGAAAGATGGGAGACGGATGGCAGTATGTATATACTGCGAATAAGATCAGAGGGTTCAAGCAAACCCACCAGCCCAGCCCGTGGATCAACGATTACGGACAGTTTGCCATCATGCCGGTTGTAGGTGCTCCTGAGTTCGACCAGGACAAGCGTGCCAGCTGGTTCTCGCATAAGAGCGAAGTGGTAAAACCTTATTACTATAAAGCATACCTGGCCGACCACGATGTGATCACAGAGTTGACTCCGACCGACCGTGCCGCCCTGTTCCGTTTCACTTTCCCCGAAAACGACCATTCTTACATCGTAGTCGATGCACTCGATAATGGCTCATACATTAAGGTGATACCGGAAGAAAACAAGATCATCGGTTATTCTACAAAGAATAGCGGAGGTGTTCCTGAAAACTTCAAGAACTATTTCATCATAGAATTTGACAAACCTTTCACTTACGAAGCTACTTTTGCCGATAACTCTTTGAAAGAAGGGGCAAAGGAACAGACCGACAAGCATGTGGGAGCCGTAATCGGTTTCAAGACAAAGAAAGGCGAGATCGTTCATGCCAAAGTAGCCTCTTCCTTTATCAGCTTCGACCAGGCTGCCGTAAATATGAAGGAACTGGGTAACGATTCTTTCGAAACACTGGTGACAAAAGGCAAACAAGCCTGGAACGACGTGTTGGGTAAGATCGAGGTGGAAGGAGGTACGCTGGATCAGTATCGTACGTTCTATTCCTGTATGTACCGCGCCCTGCTTTTCCCGCGTAAATTCTATGAAATCGACGCAGCAGGCAATGTAGTTCATTACAGCCCGTACAACGGCGAAGTACTGCCCGGTTATATGTTTACCGATACCGGTTTCTGGGATACTTTCCGTGCCCTGTTTCCGTTCCTGAACCTGATGTTCCCGTCTATGAACAAGGAAATGCAGGAAGGATTGATCAATACATATAAAGAAAGCGGCTTCTTCCCCGAATGGGCAAGTCCGGGCCACCGTGGTTGCATGGTAGGTAATAACTCGGCTTCCGTTCTGGTAGATGCCTATATGAAAGGAGTGAAAGTGGACGATCTGGAAACCATGTATAAAGGCCTGATCCACGGAACAGAAAACGTACATCCTACCGTTTCGTCTACCGGTCGTCTGGGACATGAATACTACAACAAGTTGGGTTATGTACCTTACGATGTAAAGATCCATGAAAATGCAGCTCGTACACTCGAATATGCTTACAACGACTGGTGTATCTACCAGATCGCAAAAGAGCTGGGACGTCCGAAGAAAGAGCTCGAACTGTATGCCAAACGTGCCATGAACTATAAGAACCTCTACGATAAAGAATCTAAGTTGATGCGTGGAAAGAATGCCGACGGTACGTTCCAGTCTCCGTTCTCTCCGCTGAAATGGGGGGATGCCTTTACGGAAGGTAACAGCTGGCATTATACCTGGTCTGTGTTCCATGATCCGCAGGGATTGATCGACCTGATGGGCGGTAAAGACTCTTTCGTTATGATGCTCGACTCTGTGTTTGCCGTTCCGCCATTGTTCGACGACAGCTACTACGGACAGGTTATCCACGAAATCCGCGAAATGCAGATCATGAACATGGGTAACTATGCACACGGTAACCAGCCGATCCAGCACATGATCTACATGTACAACTATGCCGGAGAACCTTGGAAAGCGCAGTACTGGGTACACGATGTAATGAATAAAATGTACACTCCGACCCCCGACGGCTATTGCGGTGACGAAGACAACGGTCAGACTTCAGCCTGGTATGTATTCTCAGCCCTCGGTTTCTATCCGGTAGCTCCGGGAACGACACAGTATGTGCTGGGTGCCCCGCTGTTCAAGAAAGCGACCTTGCATTTCGAGAACGGAAAGAACCTGGTGATCAATGCCCCTGAAAACAGCGACAAGAATATCTATATCGAGTCGATGTCGTTCAATGGCGTGAACTACACCAAGAACTATCTCGACCATAACGAACTGCTGAAAGGCGGCGTGCTCGATATCAAGATGGGTGACAAACCTAACCTGAACAGAGGCGTTAATCCGGAAGATCTTCCTTATTCCTTCTCTGTCAACGACGAGAACTTTAAGAAACTGGTTCCGGCCGCTAAGTCAAAAAAGAAATAAACATACAGGTATATGAACGTTAACAAGAAAATAAAAACAGGTGTAGCCCTGCTGGCTTCCGCTTTTCTGCTGGCTTCCTGTACAGCTGGGGGAGGTACTTCCCCGCAGAAAAGCCCGGTAGACTATGTGAATCCCTACATGGGAAATATCAGTCACCTGCTGGTGCCTACCTATCCGACGATACATTTACCTAACAGCATGCTCCGTGTTTATCCGGAGCGTGCCGACTTTACGGGTGATATGTTGAGCGGGTTGCCTATCATCGTGACCAGCCACCGCGGAAGCTCCGCCTTCAACCTGAGCCCGTATCAGGGGGAAGAAGCCGGACTGAAGCCGGTTATCAACTACAGCTACGATCATGAGAAGATCCATCCGTACCGTTACCAGGTATATCTGGACGACAACAATATCGATGTAGACTATGCCCCCTCTCACCAGAGTGCGGTTTATAGTATCACTTTTGAAGGGCAAGGCCCGGCGTATCTGGTATTCAACAGCCGCAACGGTCAGCTGAAGAGTGATGGCAAGAACATCAGCGGTTACCAGTTCGTAGACCGTAAGACGAAAGTCTACTTGTATGCCGAAACCGACAAAGCTCCGCAGCAATGCGGCGTGTTGGCAGACAACACCGTGAAGTACGGAGAAACTTCTGTGGAAGGAAAAGACGCCGCTCTGGTGATGGCTTACGGCAACGATGTGAAGCAACTCGGCGTCCGTTACGGTATCTCCTTCATCAGTGAAGAACAGGCGAAGAAGAACCTGGAACGCGAGATAGCAGCCTACGATGTCGATGTCGTTGCCAAGATCGCCCGTAACGACTGGAACGATGCCCTCGGCAAGATACAGACACAAGGGGGAACCGACGACGATAAGACCGTATTCTATACTTCCCTGTACCGTTGCTACGAACGTCCGGTCAACCTGAGTGAAGACGGCCGCTATTACAGCGCCTTCGACGGAAAGATACACGAAGACGGTGGCCGTCCGTTCTATACCGACGACTGGATCTGGGACACCTACCGTGCCACTCATCCGCTACGCATCCTGATCGACAATGAGGAAGAAAGCAATATCATCCACTCCTTCCTGCTGATGGCCGAACAGATGGGTACGAACTGGATGCCGACCTTCCCCGAAGTGACCGGCGACTCCCGCCGTATGAACTCCAACCATGCCGTTGCTACTGTAATCGATGCCTGGAAGAAAGGCGTACGCGGCTTCGACCTGGAAAAAGCTTATGTCGCATCGAAGAAAGGTATCGAAGAGAAAACATTGATCCCCTGGTCGGCTAAACCTGCCGGATGGTTGGATGATTTCTATAAGGAACACGGTTATATCCCGGCTTTGAAACCCGGTGAAAAGGAAACAGTGGAAAATGTATCTATCTGGGAAAAACGTCAGCCGGTAGCTGTTACATTGGGTACGGCTTACGACCAATGGTGCCTTTCACAGATCGCAGCCGAACTGGGTAAGGAAGACGAAGCGAAGCACTACCTGCGTGAGTCGTACAACTACCGCAACCTGTTCAACCCCGACACCCGTTTCTTCCATCCGAAGGATAAAGACGGCAAGTTCATCGAACCGATGGATTATCGTTACGACGGTGGCCTGGGTGCACGCGACTATTACGACGAGAACAACGGCTACGTTTACCGTTGGGACGTACAGCATAACATTGGCGACCTGATCTCGATGATCGGTGGCGATAAAGCGTTTGTGTCAGACCTCGACTCTATGTTCAACGAACCCCTGGGAATGTCCAAATGGCAATTCTATTCCTTCCTGCCCGACCATACAGGTAATGTAGGTATGTTCTCTATGGCCAATGAGCCGAGCTTGCATATCCCGTACCTATATAATTATGCCGGCCAGCCCTGGAAAACGCAGAAACGTATCCGTACGCTGTTGAACCAATGGTTCCGCAACGACCTGATGGGTGTTCCGGGTGATGAAGACGGTGGCGGTATGTCTGCTTTCGTAGTATTCAGCCAGATGGGATTTTATCCGGTTACTCCCGGTTCGCCTACATATAATATAGGTAGCCCGGTATTTACCGATGTGAAGATCGACCTGGGCAATGGCAATGCCTTCGAGGTGAAAGCGAACAATGCTTCTGAAGAGAACAAGTACGTACAGTCTGCCCGTTTGAATGGTGAAGTCCTGAACCAACCCTGGTTCCAGCATAGCGATATCGCCCAGGGCGGTTTGCTTGAACTTGAAATGGGCCCGAGAGCCAATAAAGCCTGGGGGGTAGGAACGCCTCCTCCTTCTGCCGCTCCGATGCCGCAATGATCAGAGCTATAATAACAAGAAAGCCGGTTGAGAAATCAACCGGCTTTCTTGTTTTATGAAACAGGGGATCAGGGTGTCATATCCTAATAAGCCCCGTTATAATTTAAAGGTAAGGTAAACCAGAAAGTGGAACCTTTGCCTTCTACGGAGTCCACCCCGATAGAACCACCCAGGTATTCAATGATCGTTTTACTGATAGTCAGTCCTAACCCCGTGCCTTGATGGAAGTCGTTGATCTTGATGAAACGTTCGAATACGCGCTCCCTGTTGCTTTCGGAAATACCGATCCCGGTGTCCTGCACACAGACTTTCACTTTATCTTTTTTTATTTCGTAAAAGATAGTGATGCTTCCCTTGTCCGTAAATTTGATCGCGTTGTTGATAAAGTTGGCAATCACCTGTGTGACCCGCTGGGGATCTGTCCTGAGAGTGACGGTCGGCTGGCTCCTGTCGAAAATCAGTTTTACTTCCGGCTTTACTTTCAGCGTGCCTCCCAAGTAAACCTCCATACATAGTTCCCTGATATTAACCTCCTCTATATTATATTTCAACATGCCCGATTCAATCTTTGAGAAGTCGAGGATGTCGCCGATAAGATTAAGAAGCAAATCATTGTTCTTATGGATGATATCGAGATAAACCTGTTTGTCTTCGGGATCGTCCGTCTCGGCCACCAGATCCGAGAAACCGACGATCGCATTCAGCGGCGTACGTATTTCATGGCTCATATTAGCCAGGAAAGCCGACTTCAGCTTGTCCGCTTCCTTCACCTTCAGCAGCTCCAGCTCTTTCTCGCGCTGGTCGGTGATGTTGGAAGTATAGCTTATTATCTTGCTGGGTTTTCCATCTTCAAAATATTTGTAGGCACGCACATTGGAGTTGAGCCAGTACACCTTATCGTCGAATATCCTGCGGTACACAGCCGTGTATTTGTCGATTTCCCCATTGATAAGCCGTTTGAATTTCTTTTCATAAACAATCGGATAGTCGTCCGGATGCAATGTCTCCATAAAGTCGTTTATGGAACCGAATCTGTCCTCTTTCAGGTAATTAAGGAAAGAAGTGTCCTGTATCTTATCGTTCAGGCTGAAGTCGGTAGTCAGCTTATCGATGGCTACATCGTATTCCCATATAACCGACTCGCCGGTATCGACTGCGGCCTTTAACTTGGCAAGGCTGTATTGTATCTCCTCTGTCTTATGGTAGTTTTCGGTGTCATCGAAGACGATAAAGATGAAACCCATGATAACGTTTTGGGGATCTTTCAGGACAACCCCTTTCACCCTCAGGTGTTTGACCTGTTCGGTTACCGTCGACGGGTAAAAATCCGTTTCCGTAACTTTACTGAAATTGTAATCCAGCAGGAAAGAGACATCTTCCCCTTTTTTCAGTTTCTCGTTTACCCAGTCAGGGATGTTCGGATTCTCGAAGGTGTTAAGTCCGAGCACCTGGTCGTGTGTCGTCCCGAATATCTCCAGGTCGGCATTGTTGATATCCAGCAGATAGCCGTTTTCGTCGTAAAGTTCTACTCCCCACGGCAATTTGTCGAAGATGATCTGGAACTTGGCTTCACTCTTCAGCACCTGTTTCATCGAGTGCTCCATCATCCCGTGAGCCATTTCGCGTTCGATGGCGATCGAGATGATATCTGTCAGTATCCGCAGGTTTTCTATATCCAGGGCAGTCCACGTCCTTTTCTGCCTTACACAGTCAAGGCCGATAAAACTATTTGTCGCCCCCTCGTGGAAAATAGGTATGGCCAGTAGGGAGACTATATTTTGTACCCGCAATATATTTTGCTCGGCAACAGCTTCTGCCGGCATATAGTCAATATCATTGATAATGATATCCGTACCTTCCCTGATTGTTTTTATCCACCAGGGAAAGTCTTCCTGAGGCATTTCCGTCAGAATATCTTCACGCATGGAGATAATACCTTGGCAGGTCACTTCATGCGTGAAGTTAAATGTCGGTTTATTCTCTTCAAAATTCCCGATATATACCCTGTCGACATCGAAGAACTTCAGGATAACCAAGAGGGACTGGTCTATAAGATGCTTCTGTCCCGGTCTCATCAGTAAAGCCAGAACATCCGAAAAAGTTTTCCGTAGTGCAATGGCATTCGTCAGCATACGGTTTTTATATGTCTTTTCTACATTGACGGAGGAGTCTTCGGCCTTCAACATTTCTATTTCACGGATCAGATCTTCTCTCGAATAATTAGCATATACGCTACCCATATCGGTATATGAAGTTTATTGTTTGTTGTATGGGAACAAAAGTACATATAAAATTTGATTTTCAAAGATGTTCTAAGCTTTCCTTAGAATAATGATTATCTTGTTTAAATTTTAGGTAATTCCCAGGGAGCCCGATAATAGGCCTTTGATAGCGCAGTCGCTTCATTATCACCGACAAACAGGCTGTTGGCGTCGTCCCAGCGCACTTCGCGTTGCAGGCGGCATGAAATATTTGCCAGGTGAGACATTTTGGCTACACGAGCGCCGATGGCTATATCCGCGTTGGGTAATTCGCGGCTCTTGATGCAACTCAGGAAATTGCCGACATGGTTGTACAACCCTTTGCCTTCGCCTTTTTTGAAAGGTACGGCTTCCATGCGCGCCTCTTTCCCGACCATGACGGGAAGGACTTCCCATCCTGCACGGGTAAGTACCAGCGTACCGTTTTCACCGAAGAAGGCCAGTCCTTCTTTCTTGTCGAACGGGCCGTGGTTGATACCGCAGGCATGATCCCAGATAATATTGAAATCCTTGTAAGCATAGGTAGCCATCAGGGTATCGGGTGTCTCCATAGCATCGTCGGGATAAGCGAACTTGCCACCACCGGAGAATACGCGGCTCGGCAGGTCGGCGTTCATTCCTTCCAATGCATAATCCAGCAGGTGCACGCCCCAGTCGGACATCAACCCGCCTGCATAATCCCAGAAGAAACGGAAATTATAATGGAAACGGTAGGTGTTGAACGGACGTTTCGGTGCCGGGCCCAGCCACATATCATAATCCACTCCGGCAGGAACCGGGCTGTCGGGTATGATGGGTAGGGTAGGTTTGCTGTCCTGGTAAGCCCAGACTTTTACTGTACGGATGCGGCCGATATTGCCGGCTTTCAGGTAGTTGGCGGCTTCGTCCCAGTGCGGGTCGCTGCGTTGCCATTGGCCTACCTGTACGATACGGTTGTATTTGCGGGCGGCTTTCTCCATCAGGTCACACTCTTCGATGGTGTTGGAAAGCGGTTTTTCCACATATACATCTTTCCCTGCCTGGCAGGCATATATGGTAGGAAGGCAGTGCCAGTGGTCGGGGGTACCGATGATCACGGCGTCGATATCTTTGTTGTCGATTACTTTGCGCCAGTCTTTGTACAGGTGTTTCACCTTCTTTCCGGTGCTTTTCTCCACATCGGCAGCCCGTTTGTTCAGCCACTCGTCGTCTATGTCGCAGAGGGCGACACATTCCACTTCCGGGTATTTCAGGAAATTACTCAGGTTGGAGAAACCCATCGAACGGCATCCGATCAGGGCTACTTTTACTTTGTTGCTAGGGGCAGTTTGTCCGTAGACCGTTTCATAAGCATGGCCGAATAACGGCGATAAACCAAGTCCGGCAGCAGATAATGCGGACTTTTGTAAAAAATTTCTTCTATTCATGGTATTTAAATTATGTGTTCGCGAACAGCTTTGCAATAATACGAAAAATAGTTCTATATTTGTGCCCTGAATTAAAAAAATTACCAATGATAACCACTCAAGATACTAACTGGTATGTTTTATATACGGCTCCGCGTGCAGAAAAGCAGGTAAAAGAGCGAATCGATATGTTGGGAGTAGAATGCTGGCTACCTTTGCACCGTACTCCACGTGTATGGTCAGACCGTGTGAAGATCGTTGAAATACCTTTGTTCAGTTCGTATGTGTTTGTCAGGTGTACGGATGCCGTTTTGCGCGACTTGCTAAAGGTGTATGGCGTTATCCGGATTGTCTTTTACAACCAGAAGCCGGCTATTGTCCGCCAGGTGGAGGTGGATGCCATCAAAGAGTTTTTGGAGCAGGCTGCCGAGCATGAGCTTTGTGCAGGTGAAGAGGTTGAAATCCTTACCGGTGCTATGCGGCATGTATCAGGAAAGATCAAGAAGATAAAGAAGAACCACCTCATGCTTTATCTGGAACAGTTGGGCGCAACGGTTTGTGTGAAGCTGACGGATGTGGCTAGGGTGAATAGGTTGAAGTAAGACATGAAAATAAGAGTTATTTAGTAATATAAAAGCCGCAAAAGATTTAATTTCTTTTGCGGCTTTTTGTTTATTGGTTATTTCACCTGTACCTTAAACCGTTCCTTTCCAATCAGAACAATGTAATTGCCTTGGGGGAGCCAAAGTATTTTGTTGCCGGATAGGTTGGTGAGCTTTTTCAGCAAAGTGCCGTTGAAGGTGTAGATGAAGACCGTTTCGGGCTGCGGAGTTTGGAGGTGGAGGTAGGAGTCTTTTGTCCAAACCTTTGGGCTGTTTGCATCTATCTTTTCGTTGGCTACGGGGTCGGGGTTCTTTATGATGCCGTCGATGCTGATGGCGATCGGCTGGCGTACATATTTGATGATGTATGCGCCGTCGCTTGAACGTGGGGTGATTGTTTCGCCCCGGTCGGTCGTGACGATGGGGGAGGATTGGCTGTATGCTTCATCCAGTGTGAGGTAGAAACGGAAGCTGCTCCAAGCTTCTACTTCGTATTCTCCGGCGACAGGGTCGGTTGTTGCACCTTCTATTTGCGGGAGGGTGACGATATGGTATACTGTCGGGGTCGGATCGGGATCGGGCTTTGGAGTAGGATCGGGATCAGGGTCGGGGGTAGGTTCCGGTTTTTTAGTGATGGTTACTGCGATATCTATATTGGATGAAACTGTCAGCACGTCACCTGATGTGAAAGGTGTACTGTTGACGAGTAACTCGTTTACCTGATAGCCTTCCGACGCTTCGGTCGTAATAATCAATTTTGTACCACCTAATACTTTATCTCCTGATGATATAGAAGTACCATCTTCCTGATTAACTGTCAGTGTTCCGTTATCGGGCTTATTGAATGTGATGGTGAAATATTGCAGGTTCAGTAAAGGAATGCTCGGTTGGTTGGCGATCATTTCGCTGTAGGAACTACCGTCGTCGTTGATCTTTTTTAGCTTAGGGAGTTGGGTATTGTCTGTGAAATCCCAGGCATCGGATGCAGCAAAAGGATAGGTTTGCACATTATCCCAGTCAGAACCATTTAGCTCTGTCTTGTTTATATCCCAGTTTCCAGGTATCTCTGTATGGGCATAATTGTTGGTAACAGTGCCACCTGTATAGTAATATCCAATAATGCGTCCGATTGCGGTGGTGTAATTTGTAATGCCGGAAATATTAAGTCCTAAACAGTTTTCAATACTGCCGGTTGCTGTGTTTATTCCTACAATACCACCTACATATCCTTTATTTTGTTCTGTTCTGATCGCTTCCAGTTGGCTGGTTGTGTAACAATTTTGAACTTTAGACTCATTCTGTCCGACGATCCCCCCGACGCGATTTCCTACACCTGTAGATGTAATATTTCCGGTTGCATAGCAATCTACAATTTCTCCCCAAATGGGATTTTTCCCATAATTATATCCTACAAGGCTTCCGATATAATTATTACTACTGCTTTCGGTTGTAAGATTAGCCGTTGAATAACTATTCTTTATTGTTTTATAGTTTATACCACTTACACCTCCTATATAACAAGTTCTTCCTTTAGCTGATATTCCATTTATCGTTGCCGAATATCTGGATTTACTTTTATTCGAACTTACCGATATATTGGTTTGACAATTTGTAATAACAGAGTAATTATACCCTGCAATACCACCACCATAAATTGCAAATCCATCTAAGATCATATTTCCGGAAGCTATGCAATTAGTAACAGGTTTGCTACTTGTATAGCCGACAATTCCTCCTGCATAAATAGGAGTTGCTGGAATGGTTGTAGATGCAGATATGTTTACAAAAGATTTACAATCTCTAATCTCACTTTCGCTGTATCCTACAATGCCTCCTGCATAAGATTTAAATAAATTCAGATCTACTCTGTCCGGTTGATCTGTTATTAATTGGGTGGTAATTGTTCCGGATGCGGTACAGCCTATAATAGGTAATGTTCTAGAACAATGTTCTCCCGCAATTCCTCCGGCTATTGCCCTATTCCAACCTGAAGGTTTTGTTTCATTTGCTGTATAAATCAGAGTGAGCTCACATGAAGAGTTGCATCCTTCAATAGAATAATCACCGTTTGTCCGTGCTGTATTTTGTCCAGCGATTCCACCTAAGCCATATAAATAATTATCTGCTGTTAAATCTATTTTACCTTTAGCCGTACAATCTTTTATGTAACCTCTGTTGATGGATGTAATCCCCCCTGCATCTGCTCCTTCTAAATCCATTGTAATAGTGGCATGACAGTTAGTGATACTTCCTATATTATTTTCATTTACATGATCTCCAACTATCCCGCCGATCCATCCGGAACCTTGATGGGCTTTGCGTCCATCTTCTGACTGATGAACTGTGATTGCTCCTTCAAAAGTACAATCTGTCACTATACTTTCCTGACCAAGACCGATTATACCTCCAATCGTTTCTCCTTCAGAATTTTCTCGCTTTATCAAACCTTCGACATGACAAGATTGGATAGTGGATGATTTACTGTTGGCTGCTATACATCCTATAAAAAGATTACGGAGATCTCTTATCTCCGGCTCTACTGTTTTCTTGATTGAACAACCGGTCAGTGTAACATTCTTTATAGTTGCATTTTTAATGTGACCAAACAGACCTGCTGCATAGACAGTGTTAATAGTCATATTGCTGATGGTGAAATTTCCTCCGTCGAAAGTTCCTTTGAATAGCTTTATGAATTCATCATTTAGGTTGTCTTTACCGATAGATATCCAGAGATGCCCAGCTAAATTTAGATCAGCCTTAAGAATGATCGTTACCCCTTCAAATCCTTTTTTGTTGGAATCTCCTGTATCTTCATCGTTATTAACCATTTTGGCTACCCAAGCCAATTCCTTTTCAGAAGATATGTTGATTTCTTTGGAATTGGTATTCCAGTCTTTTGGTGCTTCAGCCAGGTCTTCCCACGTTTCCGTTGTACTATCTTGTGCCAATACTCCTTTGGAAAGGGAGCAGAGGATAATCGTTATTAACAGGCGAATTGAGATAAGGTGTAAAGACTTTTTCATCATCATTTATTTTTAGTTTGAGGATTATTTAATTCATCGAGTAACTGTTTTCCCGGTTTCAACTTTACGGAGAAACGTTCGGGAATGACATGAGGGGCACCCGTTTTGGGGTTGCGCGCCGGGCGTTTGGATTGATGCCATCTTGAAATGACGGCAAAACCGTATAAGTGGATTTCGTCACCACAGCGTAACTGATCGGTGATGATTTCCATTAATGCTTGAAGCATCTTTTGAGAGGTTGACTTCGTTTGCCCTGTCTTTAGAGCTAAGTCGTTGATTAATTGTTGTTTGTTCATAAGCATGACTAGAAAAAACGTTCCTTTAAATTAGTCATTTTTTGAGGGGGTATGTGCGAAATTCTGTTTGTGTAAAAAAGTGAAGAAGGAAATCGTGAAAAGTGTTGATATATAAAGAAAAACATGAAAATCAAAGTTTATGCAAGATTGCTTTGGTTATTAAAAATTAACCCGTAACTTTGTGGACGATTTAAAGGAACGTTTAAATTAGTCATTTATTTTGAGGCTAAAAATCGTCTGTTTGCTTTGATTTTTAAACTTACCGGGTGTTAATAATTAAAATGCTTAAGTCTTTATTTGAAAATACTTACGGTTTCTCACAAAAAAAGGTAAGTTTTTTTCGTTGAAAAGTCCCCGTTTTTTACTAAAAGTATGCCACTTCTGCCAAGTCTGCCAGTAGGTACATTTTTATTGGTTACCCGCTTCCGGCTGCTTCTTTTTGATATACTTACCCGCTGATAATTTGAATATTAGCTCTTTGTCGAGCCAGATCTTCAAACGTCGTGCCGACGTGCGCGGAGCTATCCCGTGCGACGTAGCGCGGAGAGTCATATCGGCAGTGCGGAATTCGTCGGGCAGCTCGTTGAAGATCTGCTCGTAGATATTCGGGTTCGTAGCCGGAGGACATTCACCCTCTTTCTTCAAGCGCGTACTCAGGCTTAGGATATGTTCGTGGAAAACGAGTATGAACTCCATCGCATTGTTGAAGTCGATGTCTGAAATAAGCATATTCTCCTGTGTGCATTGTTGCTCTACTTTGCGTAGGGCGGTGAGTGTCATACAGATACGGAAGTGAGCATGTCCGAGGCGGTTCACGATACCCTGGCGTTCGTTGTCGCCATACAGCTGCGCTTTTTCCGTGAGACGGCGGAAACGGGCATTCATGCGGTCGCGCTGCTGCTTGGTGTAATGTACGAACGTAGCGTTCTGATCCAGGAAAAGGCCGGCACGGAGTATGCGTTGCCCGAGATCGGGGTAGTATTTTCCGGTGGACTGCTTATCGTCTTCGTCGGTCAGGTTTTTCCATTCCACCGGCTTGTCGAGGGTGTAGGCCAGGAAGCGGCTGAACAACCCGTCGTCGGCGGAAGGGATGAATTTGAAGAACTGTCCGAACGTGCCGGAGAGTAACAACCCCATCAGGGGCTTTTCGCAGTACTGGTATTTATTGGCCACCGAGTCGCGTCCGATCTCTTCCTGGTGGGCGATCTTGTTGAGCATATTGGTGTACTTACCGTAATCCTGGCTGTTGGCATCGGTCAGGACACCGATCTCCGACTCGTGCATCAGCCCCGGATAATGGAGGTTGCCGGCGAGCACCTCGGTCAGTTTGGCCTGGGTGATGCTGCCGGGGATGTTCAGGTTTATCTGGCGCACCACGGTGGGAGGATCGATGGTGAGGGGAGTACCTTTGCGCTTGGCTTGTGCCACGGCTATGAGGTAGTTTTGATCCTTTTTTTCGTACTCTTTCACCCGTTTGTTCGATTGGTTGTAGATATAATTTTGCCAGACGCTGATGGCGGGGCGCATGGTGTTGAGTATTCCTTTGCCGGAGCCCGCCTGTGCCACGACATAGAGATAGAGGGGAGGAGCCGTGTAACGTCCGTGATATTGCCCGTACACGTTGGGGGTTACTGTAGATAACATGGTCAGTGCGCCGACCAGTGCCATGTCGAATTCCTCGCCTGTGATGCCGGGACGTATCATGTCGCGCAGAAGGGCGGGGAGGAACTCGAAGACTACCTTGTCGAAGCGGGGTAGGTGGCTGGTAAAGTCTTCATTAATAATGTTATCCGTTTCTTCGGCCGGGAGCGTATCGTTTTTTGCGTATCTATTGGCAGAGTTGGCAGAAGTGGCATACTTTTCGGGGAAGACGAACGGTTTTTCGTGCCGGTTCGCTCCGTGTTCGGCCTGTGCACGGGTGTAGACGGAGGCGATAGTTTTTGTAATTTCCTTTGCATCGAAATCGGGCTCCGCATAGCGGCGCAGGCATTCGCTTTCCACGATCCGTTGGTCGAACCCGGCACGGTTCAGGCAAAATGCAAGGCTAACCAATAACCCGTGGCGTTGCCCTTTCACCCAACTGTTCCCCATATCCACCCGGTCGAGATACCTATCGAGCCGTTCCGCTTCCGTTGTCTGATTAGTAGTTGGACAACAATCACTTTTCCTCTCCAAAGTAAACCCTTCTGCGCCGGGATTGAAATAACATTCCGCATCCCAGCAAACCAGGCTTGTCCGCACCAGATCCGTACATCCCCGGTCTACCTCTTCTCCCAGCGTTGTCTCCACCATATCCTGTAGTGCGCGGCAGACAGCGGCATGTTGTTCCGCCCCGTTCGTCACCCGGAAAATCAGGTGCACGCCGCATCCCCGTGTACTGACATACGCCAGTGCGAGCCAGGGGAACGCCTTGCACCGTTCCAGATAGTCGGTAGCCGGCGCCTTCATCCCGTCCACGTCCACCAGCACATAGCCGGTGTAGGGGCCGGCCTGTTCCGTTTTCCGTTCTTCCGGGAAAAGGGCGGCGACCACGAAGGCGGGGAGCTGCATCTTCATCCGGCGGGCTTCCTTATGCCGTCCTTCGGCCGTGAGCCGTCTGATCTCTTTGGTGATGAACCTGAGCTTATCGCTTTGGATCAGCCCGTAAATCTGTGTAAGTGTCATTCTCTTTTCTTCCCTGATACTGTAAACGTTGCTGTACCATGAGAAATGTTGTTCTTTATTTTCCATACTGTTGTAAATTGTAGGTTACACCTTGTTTGTTGTCAGGGTTCTCCCAGGTGGCCGACGATGCACATGGCCTGCCGGGGGGTGAGTAGTTTTTGTCCCGGTTTCCAGTCCAGGGCGATCAGTTTCTCTTTCAGGTTCCCCGAGAGCCTGATCCATCTTGTAAGCCGTTCGCTCGCCACCTTGGGGGTCGATTCGGGGAAATAACAGAGGGCCAGTTCGTAAAAAGCCCATACACGGGAGTAATTCGTCTTTTCTTCCATGATCGTTTTTGTATTGATTTAGTACTCGTAAGGTAAGGAAAAAGAATGAGATAAACAAATATTTATGCCTTGAAAATCAGGTTTTATAGATCTTTTTACCCGTGAATGCCGGACGCTGCCGGACTTCACCGGATTATGTCCGCTGCGGGGGCTTGGCGTGTCGTATATTTGTAATGTAATCAAGAACGAGGCCTCTTCTTTAACCGGATTACGTTATACGAAACACTAACCCTTAAATTTAAAATTATGTCAGTAAGGTACAAACTGGTCAAGCGTAAAGACCTGTCGAAAGATGCTCCCGAGGGGGCACAGAAGATTTATGCATCAGTCAATAACAACGGGACGTTGGCCTACAAGCAGATGTGCCAGGCTATCGCCGCTTATTCCACGGCTTCGCCGGGGGATGTGCACCTGGTGATAGATGGTTTGCTGTTTGTCCTGAAAGATTCCCTGCTTCGCGGCGAGATCGTGCAGATGGGGGATTTCGGACGTTTCCAGGTGAATGTCGGTAGTTCGGGGGCGGCTACGGCGGAAGAGTTCAAGGCCTCTATGATCCGCAAACCGCGCATCGTGTTTCGTCCGAGCGTGGAGTTGAAGGATATTCTGAACAAGGTGAGCTTCGAGCGCATCGCCACTGAAGCCGGCCCTTCTGCCGACGGCGGTGGTGGCGGAGGTGAAGACGACCGCCCTGTAATCGAGTAGTAAACTTTTAATACTGAATGCTATGACGGCACAACAAATTTCTTTTGTAAAAGACTCCCTGCAGGCGGCTGTGTCTGCGGGGGCTGCTTTCAACATGAACCCGATGGCTATCCTTTCGCAGGCGGCTTTCGAGAGTGGCTGGGGTACCAGCGACCTGTCGAGAAAGTATAACAACTTCTTCGGCCTGACTGCCTATGGTGCCGGTAATGCGTATTGGCACGGCGGAAAAACGACCGTGAAGGCGACCGGTTATTCGATGGATTTCCGCCGGTACGACACGCGCGAAAACTCTTTCCTCGACTTCGCCCGCCTGATCCGCGACGGGTATCGTTCCGCCTGGTCGGTCAGCAACGACATGCCGGCTTACGCCAAAGAGATCGCTTACAGCCCTTACATCAGCGAACTCAATGGCGACGACCGCGAAACCTACCGCCGCAGCCTGGTCAGCATCGAACGGACGATCCGGGCGATTGTGGCAATGATTTAGGAACTCTAAACTTTTATATCCCATGACAAAACTCAAAAAAATCCTTCAGTTCATTCTTGCTTTGCTTAACTTTTTGTTTCACTTTAAACCTGTACCCGATGATGAAACACCCGACATTGCCGAGTCTTATCCGCGTCCTGTGCCACCTGCTTCGGCGAGGGCTGATCCTTTGTTTGAAACTATCCCTTAGGATACGTATCAGATAGCGATGTATTCCCGCTGCTTGCGGCTGTCCCCCTACGGACGGCTGCGGGCAGCGGGTTTTGTCGTTTAGGGCGGGAGGGAAGGGGGATGATTTGGAAATCGTGGTACTTTATGCTACCTTTGGCGGGTTATTTTTCAATATAAATATATTATGAACGCATTCCTTTCTGATTTATTTACCCGGAAAAAGCCTTTGTGGCCAGGCATGACTGATGTCCATTCTCATGTGCTGCCGGGGGTAGATGATGGGTTTTCGTTGGAGGAGGAAAGCCTGGGGATGCTCTCGTTCCTGGGTACATGCGGGGTGAAACGTCTCTTTCTGACACCCCATATCATGGCGGATCTTGCAAAGAACCGCAGGGAGTTCCTTCAGGAAAGGTTCGATCTCTTCCGCAGTAAATGCACGGACATACCTGTCGAGCTCCGCTTGGCTGCCGAATATATGCTGGACGAATGCTTTTACGACCGCATGAAGGAGGGGTTGCTTTCCTATGACGGACAGCATGTATTGGTGGAAGTCTCTTTCCTGCAAGCGCCCGGCGATCTGTTTGAAAAACTCTATGATATGCAGCTGAACGGGTTTATCCCTGTCATGGCTCACCCGGAGCGTTTCGGTTTCTGGAATGTGGACGAGTTGATGAAGCTGAAGGAACATGGCTGCAAGTTCCAGTTGAACATATTTTCCCTGGCCGGTTTCTATGGGCCGTTGCCTAATAAGACCGCCGCTACCTTACTGAAAAGGGGCTGTTACGACTTTGTCGGAACCGATATCCATTCACTCAATTACCGTAGCTTCTACAGCTCCCTCAAACTGAAAAAAGACCAGTTTGAGGCGGTAGAAAGGCTGATGCGGGGGAATGAAACGCTGTGGGGCTGATTACAGGGTACTGTAAATGTACTCCATGTCCACATGCTGGCGTACCAGATCTGCCAGTTTCTCGTATTGTTCTTCCTTAAAGGCTGCATAGTCGAACGGGGCGGCATCGGCCTCTTTGTTAAAGCCTTCCGCCAGATTATCCAACACGACCGGGTTATCCAGGATACCGTGCATATAGCTGCCCCAGCAACGGTTGTCGAGGTAATATCCATCCATCCGTCCGTCTTCCAGGCGGGCTACGGGGCTTTCCGGAGCATTGCCGAGCAGGGTGGTGCGTCCCATGTGTATTTCATATCCGCGGCAGGTGGAGCCGTTGCCCGGCAGGAAGGTGAAAGTACTTTGTTTTGTAATCTTCTCCTGCTCGATCACGGTGCATTGCGGAAGCAAGCCCAGACCCGGAACTGCCGGCAGGTTCCCTTCGATGCCTTCGGGATCTTCCAGGCGGGCGCCCATCATCTGGTAACCGCCGCAGATACCGATCACCTTTTTCCCTTTCTTATACGCCCGGACGATCGCATCGGCAATGCCGTTGGCACGGATGCTTTGCAGGTCTGACAGGGTGTTTTTCGAACCGGGCAAGAGGATGATGTCCGCTTTTTCCACCTCGTCTGTATTGCTTGTGTAGTACGGGTTGAAACGCGGATCCATATCCAGCACGTCGAAGTCGGTGAAGTTGGACATGCGTTTCAGCAGGACGATGGCCACGTTGATCTTGCCGTCTTGCCAGGTGTTCGTTTTCATATCCAGGGCAACCGAGTCTTCTTCTTCTATCTTGATGTCGCGGAACCAGGGGATAACGCCGACTACGGGTATGCCTGTCAGCTCTTTCAGGATGGTACGTCCTTCTTCAAACAGTGAAGCGTCTCCACGGAATTTATTGATGATGATCCCTTTCATCTGTGCCCGTTCCTCGGGTTTGAGCAAAGCGATAGTGCCGTAGACGGAACCGAATACGCCGCCCCGGTCGATGTCTGCCACCAGGAAGGTGGATGCATCCGCCTGTATGGCCATGCGCATGTTGGTGATGTCGCGGTCGCGGAGGTTGAGTTCGGAGATACTTCCGGCTCCTTCCAGCACGATCGGGTTGTAACGCGATTCGAGCCGGCGGAAGGAAGCGATCGCCTCTTTGAACAGTTCTTCTTTCTGGTTCTGAATACCGAAATAGTCTTTTGCCGACATGTTGCCGACAGGCTTCCCGTTCAGCACTACCTGCGAGCTTTTATCGTTGGTCGGTTTCAGTAAAACGGGATTCATATCCGTATGCGGTGCAATACCGCAAGCTTCGGCCTGTACCACCTGGGCACGCCCCATCTCGCCCCCTTCGGGCGTGGAGTAGGAGTTGAGCGACATATTCTGCGCCTTGAAAGGGGCAGGCCGGTATCCGTCTTGCTTGAAGATACGGCAAAAAGCAGCGTTGATCACACTTTTTCCTGCATCGGAACAAGTGCCAACGAACATAATCGGTTTCAGGTGTTGTTTCATCATGGCTGCAAAACTAATGAAAAAGCAGGAGTTTTATTACATTATTTCTTATATTTGCATTCCTTACATTCTAATTTCTAAATTCGATACAATGGAAAAACAAAAACAAACTCAACGGCTTCAGTCGCTCGATGCACTGCGGGGATTCGACATGTTCTTTATCATGGGAGGCGGTTCCCTCTTTATCGCACTGGCGACTTTAATTCCTACTCCTTTCTTCCAATCGGTGGCAGCCCAGATGCACCATGCACAGTGGGGCGCGGGATTTACGGTAGAAGATATTATTTTCCCTCTGTTCCTGTTCATTGCGGGGATATCCTTGCCTTTCTCCCTGGCGAAACAACGGGAACATGGGATGTCGGAGGCGGCGATCTATAAAAAGATCATCCGCAGGGGAATTACACTCGTTGTCCTGGGTTGTGTTTATAACGGACTGCTGAATTTTGATTTCGAGACACAGCGTTATGCCAGTGTGCTGGCGCGTATCGGCTTGGCCTGGATGTTCGGGGCTTTGATCTTTGTCAATACACGGACGATCACGCGGGTAGGAATCGTAGCTGCTATCTTGGTCGGCTACTGGTTGCTGCTGGCCTTTGTACCGGCACCCGACGGGAACGGGGCGGAGGTGTTTACCCGCGAGGGATGCTTTGCCTGCTACATCGACCGCTTGTTATTGCCGGGGCGTTTGCACGGTGGCAACTACGATCCCGAAGGCCTGCTGTCTACCCTGCCGGCTATCGGAACGGCCTTATTGGGGATGTTCACCGGAGAGTTTATCAAATTGCAGAAAGAAGGGCTGACGGAAACGAAGAAGGTGCTTTATCTGCTGTGCGGGGGAGCTGCGTTGCTGGTGACCGGCCTGTTGTGGGGATTGTTTTTCCCGATCAATAAATATCTGTGGACAAGCTCTTTTGTTTGTACTGTCGGCGGTATCTCCATGTTGTTGTTTGCCTTATTCTATTATATAGTAGATGTGAAGGGGATACGCCGCTGGACGCTTTTCTTTACCGTAATCGGAATGAACTCGATCACGATTTACCTGGCTCAGGTATTCGTAGACTTTACCTTTACCGCTAATGCGATCTTCGGCGGCCTGACCAGCCTGATGCCGGAATCAGCCCAACCGCTATTCGGAGCGATAGCCTATATCGCCATTTGCTGGGGCTTCCTTTATTTCCTGTATCGTCAACGTATTTTCTTGAAAGTCTAAAATAATTATCAAATGGAAAAAACTACTTTTAAGCGACTGGAGTCGCTTGATGCACTTCGCGGATTCGATCTTTTTTATCTGGTGGCTCTGGGGCCGTTGGCACATTCACTGGCCCGTGCGGCTGACGTGGAATGGTTGCATAGTTGTATGTGGGCGTTTAATCATGAAGCCTGGGTGGGTTTTTCTCCCTGGGACTTGATCATGCCGTTGTTCTTGTTTATGTCGGGGGCGTCTATGCCGTTTGCCTTGTCCCGCTATAAAGGTGTTTCGGATAAGAAAGCGTTGTTCCGCCGGTTGGGTAAACGTATTCTGTTGTTGTGGATTTTCGGTATGATGTGCCAGGGGAACCTGCTGGGGCTCGATCCGAACCGTATCTATTTATATTCTAATACTTTGCAGGCTATTGCGGCGGGGTACCTGATCACTGCCGTACTTTTCCTCTATACGAGTCGTCGCACACAGATAGGGGTAGCCATCATCTTATTGCTTGTTTACTGGGCGGTCATGCAGTTTATTACCGTCGGCAACTACGGGGGAGGTAACTATACGCCTGAAGGAAACCTGGCGGAATGGATAGACCGTACCGTGCTGGGACGTTTCCGGGATGGAGCGAAAGTGGTGGACGGCGAAGTGGTTTTCTCTCCCGGATATTATTACACCTGGATATTGAGCAGCCTGAACTTCGGCGTTACGGTGCTGACCGGACTGTTTGCCGGATATATTGCCAAGGATAAGACGAACGACGTATATAAACTGAAATGGTATTTCGGAGCCGGAGCAGCGATGGTGGCAGCCGGATGGTTGTGGGGATTGCAGATGCCGGTCATTAAAACGATATGGACAAGTTCTATGGTACTGGTCAGCAGCGGTTACTGTTTCCTGTTGATGGGATTGTTCTATTATCTGATCGATTATAAGGGATATAATAAAAATATCACCTGGCTGAAAGTGTACGGAATGAATTCTATCGTGGCCTATATGCTGGCTAATGTGATTAATTTCAGCTGTTTGGGCGAGTCCTTGTTTTATGGGCTTCAGCAATATATGGGGAATTATTATTCCTTTTTGATCAGCTTGTCAAACATATTGGTTATTTATGTAATTTTGTGGTGGCTTTATAAACGTAATATATTTCTTAAAGTATAAAAACACACAAAACAAGGAAAACAGAAAATGGAATCAATCAAACAGATATACCGGATCGGTCATGGCCCGTCGAGTAGCCACACGATGGGGCCGATACGTGCTTCACGTATGTTCCTGGAACGTAACCGGCAGGCAGTGCGCTTTGATGTAACGTTGTATGGCAGTCTGGCTGCTACCGGAAAGGGTCACATGACGGATGCCGCCGTCCTCGAAGTATTACAACCGGTTGCCCCGACCAACATAATCTGGGAACCTAAAACATTCCTGCCGTTCCATCCGAACGGGATGCTGTTTGAGTCATTCAACGATAAAGGCGAGAAGCTGGAGGCGTGGACGGTTTACAGTATCGGTGGCGGTACGCTTGCCAACGAAACGTTCAATGAGCTGAAGACGGCCAAAGTGTACGAAATGAGCACCATCAAGGACATACAAGCCTGGTGCGAAAAGACCGGCCACTCTTACTGGGAATATGTGGAGCAGTGCGAAGGCCCGCAGATATGGGACTATCTGGCTGAAGTATGGGAAGTGATGCAACAGGCTGTACTTAACGGCCTGGAAGCGGAAGGTATCTTGCCGGGTGGCCTGGGAATACGTCGTAAGGCATCCGATTACCTGATCCGTGCCAAAGGTTACGGCAGCAGCATCAAAAGCCGGGGGATGGTATATGCTTTCGCGTTGGCTGTATCCGAAGAGAATGCCAGCGGGGGGAAGATCGTAACGGCTCCGACCTGCGGTTCCTGCGGTGTATTACCTGCCGTTCTGTATCACCTGAAAGATACCCGCGACTTCCGCGATTCACGCATTCTGCGTGCATTGGCTACTGCCGGGTTGTTCGGAAATGTGGTACGTACCAACGCTTCTGTTTCCGGAGCGGAGGTAGGTTGCCAGGGTGAAGTAGGGGTAGCCTGTGCGATGGCGGCAGCCGCTGCCAGCCAGTTGTTTGGTGGGACGCCTGCCCAGATCGAGTATGCTGCCGAAATGGGGTTGGAGCATCACCTGGGGCTGACTTGCGACCCGGTTTGCGGACTGGTTCAGATCCCTTGTATCGAACGTAATGCATTTGCCGCCGCACGTGCACTGGATGCAAATACCTTCTCGAACTTCTCGGATGGCAAACACCGTGTAAGCTTCGACCAGGTAGTGGAAGTGATGCGCCAGACGGGTAACGACCTGCCCAGCCTGTATAAGGAAACTTCCGAAGGCGGACTGGCCAAGAAGTACGGAGATTAAGACTATTATAGTAAACCTATATTTATATGAATAAAAGTTGTGTTATAGCTGTTTGTGCCGCCGCCCTGATGTCGGCTTGCGGACAACCGAAACAGCAGTCTGCAGAGGTGGCGAAAAGTGGCAACCCTGTGTTTGAAGGATGGTATGCCGATCCCGAAGGTATTATCTATGATGATACGTATTGGATCTATCCTACCTGGAGTGACCTGTACGAGAATCAGACCTTCTTCGACTGTTTCTCCTCTAAAGACCTTGTAAACTGGACGAAGCATTCTTCTGTCCTGGATACGTCCGAAGTGAAGTGGGCGAAACGGGCCATGTGGGCGCCGTCTGTGATCAGCAAGGATGGCAAGTATTATTTCTTCTTCGGTGCGAACGATGTGCATGAAGGCGAAGTGGGCGGTATCGGTGTCGCTGTCGGCGACCGTCCGGAAGGCCCGTACAAAGATTTGCTGGGTAAGCCGTTGATCAACGAGATCGTGAACGGGGCACAGCCTATCGACCAGTTCGTCTTTAAGGATGGCGACCGCTACTATATGTATTATGGTGGCTGGGGGCATTGCAACGTCGTGCAGCTGAACGACGACTTTACCGGGCTGGTGCCGTTTGAAGATGGAACCATCTATAAGGAAATAACGCCGGAGAACTATGTGGAAGGCCCGTTCATGTTTAAGAAGAACGGTAAATACTATTTCATGTGGAGCGAAGGAGGTTGGGGAGGCCCTGACTATTGTGTCGCTTATGCGATTGCCGACTCGCCTTTCGGGCCATTCGAGCGGATTGCCACGATCCTCGAACAGGATCCGGAGGTTGCGACCAGTGCCGGCCATCACTCCATTATGCATGTACCCAACTCGGAAGATTATTATATTGTTTACCACCGCCGTCCGCTGGGCGATACGGGGCGCGATCACCGGGCAACGTGTATCGACCGGATGACTTTCGATAAGGATGGATACATCAATCCGGTTAAGATGACCTTCGAAGGAGTAGCGGAAAGAAAGATAAAATAGGTCTGCTCTATTGTGTAAAAGATATTAAAAGAAGGATGCGGTAGTTGCACCCTTCTTTTTTTATACTACTTTTGACACGTCTGTCAAACAATAATGTCAAACATATTTGACAGACAGTTGTGACAAATGAAGTAAAAACAAGATATACAATGAGTACAGAAGACGTTATCACGATGGAGAACCGTATCCTGGAAGCGGCAAAGCAGGTCTTTGTCAGGAAAGGATATGAGGCGACGAAGATGGGCGACGTAGCAGCCGAAGCGGGCATAGGCCGTACTGCCTTGCATTATTATTACCGTACGAAAGAAATGTTGTTCGATGCGATCTTCGATCAGCTGATAGGCGCTTTGCTTCCCAACCTGGGAGCGATTATAGACGAGAATACCTCTTTTTTGGAGAAGTTGCCGAAGATCATCGATCAATATGTAAAGACATTGCAGCGGAACCCTTTATTTCCCATATTTGTTATTAATGAATTAGAGCGAGCACCCGAACATATTTACCATTCCATACTGAAAAATCCTTCCCGGATCGAACCGATTATCCGTATGCGCAAGCAGATGGAGAAAGAAATGGAGCAAGGTTTGCTAAAGAAACTTCCGGTGTACTATGTGGCAACGACTTTGATAAGCCTGCTGGTTTTCCCCATGTTGGTGCGCAACCCGTTCACTGCAATTTTTATGGGTGGGGATGCAGAGAAATACGAAGACTTTTTGCAGGAACGTATCCCGTTCGTTACCGATATCATGATCCGGTTGCTGACACCGGACGATCATATACAGCATAAATAAATACCCCTATGAAACGGATTTGTGTAATCTTATTCTTATGTCTCCCCCTGTTGTCAGGAATAGTACAAGGGCAGGAGACTATTACGTTGGCACAGTGCTATGAGTGGGCGCATGCCAATTATCCGCAGATACGCCAATATGGCTTGATCGGACAGACGGAACAATATAATCTGTCGAACGCCGCGAAAGGTTGGCTTCCCCAGTTGACGGTGAATGCAAAGGCCACCTACCAGAGTGAAGTCACCAAGCTGCCTTTCGATACGGAAAAGCTGTCGGCCGTTTTGCCGGGACTGGAAATTCCTACACTGAGCAAAGACCAGTATCAGGTGGTAGCCGAAGTGAACCAGAACATCTGGGATGGCGGTACCATCCACACCACCCGTCAGCTGACCAAGGCACAGGCCGCAGCAGACCGGGAACAACTGGAAAGCGATCTCTATGCCCTGAACGATCGGGTGAACCAGCTTTATTTCGGTTGCCTGCTTCAGGAAGAACTGATCCGTCAAAACGGTCTGCTCCAGAAGGAACTGCAAATCAATATCGACCGTATAACGGCCATGATGGAAAACGGCGTAGCCAACCAGTCCGACCGCGAAAGTATGGAGGTCGAATTGCTGAATGCCCGCCAGAAAGAGATCGAACTGAAAGCATCGCGGGTCGCTTTCAGCCGTATGTTGAGCGCGTTGATCGGGAAACCTTACGATAAAGACCGCATACTGGAGATTCCCGCCGTGCCGGGAAATCCGCTGTCGGCAGAGATAAACCGTCCCGAATTGAAGGCGTTGGATGCTAAAAGCCATTTGCTGGATATCCAGAACAAGCAGATCACCAGCGGGCTGATGCCGCGTATCGGTGCGTTCGTGCAGGGGGGCTATGGCCGTCCGGGACTGAATATGCTGGAAGATAGCTTTAATCCCTATTATGTGGCAGGCGTGCGCCTTTCCTGGAATATGGGCAAGCTCTATACCTTAAAGAACGACCGCCGTAAGGTATCGACCAATATGCAGCAGATAGAGGTTCAGCGCGAAACATTCCTGTTTAACACCTCATTGCAACTAATGCAACAGAATACGGAGATACAGAAGATAGCCGACCTGATGAAAGCGGATGATGAAATAATCCGCCTGCGTACCAGCATCAAGAACGCTGCCGAGGTGAAGCTGGCAAACGGTGTTATCTCCGTCACCGACCTGATCCGCGAGATCAACTCGGAAGACCTGGCCAAACAGGCGGCTGCCGCCCATCGCATCCAGCACCTGAATGCTGTTTATAATTATATGTATACGACAAACAACGAATAATCAGAATTAATAATGAAAGAGAATATGAAACGAATAGCTTCTTTAGCCATCCTGACGACCGGATTATGCTGCCTGGCCGCTTGCAATAGGGGAGACGATCATTTTGATGCTACCGGTACCTTTGAAGCGACCGAAATACTGGTTTCGTCTGAAGCAAACGGAAAGATCATGGAACTGAACATGGAGGAGGGCGACCGCCTGGATGCCGGTGCCCTGCTGGGCTATGTAGACAGTACCCAGTTGTACCTGAAAAAGATGCAGCTGGCAGCCGGCCTGCGTTCCGTAGATGTCCGTAAACCGGATATCCGCAAACAGATCGCCGCCCTCGAACAACAGATCGCCACCGCCCGTACCGAGCAGCAGCGTATGGAGAACCTCGTCAAAGCCAAAGCGGGCAACCAGAAGCAGGTAGACGATATCGTAAACAATATCAAATACCTGCAAAAGCAACTGGATGCACAATACTCCACCCTCAATAAAACAACCGGAGGAGCCGATGCGGAAGCCGAAGGAATACTATACCAGATCATGCAGCTGGACGACCAGTTGCAGAAAAGCCGGATCGTCAACCCCCAGGCAGGAACAGTCCTGGTGAAGTATGCCGAACCGGGTGAAGTGACAGCAGCCGGCAAGCCCCTGTATAAAATAGCCGATACCGACCTGCTCTACCTGCGTGCCTACATAACAGCCGATCAGCTGTCGACCTTGAAGCAGGGGCAGTCCGTCCGTGTCTTTGCCGACTACGGTACCGACGACCGTCGCGAATATCCCGGTACGATCACCTGGATCTCCGATAAGTCCGAGTTCACCCCTAAAGGCATCCAAACCAAGGATGAACGCGCCAATCTGGTATATGCCATCAAGATCGCCGTGAAGAATGACGGTTATCTGAAGATCGGGCAATATGGGGAAACGGTGTTCAATTGATAATTAATAATGTATAGTTGATAATGAATAACGAAGTACGGGTTGAAGGAGTATTCAAGAATTACGGTGAGGTGGAGGCCTTGCAGGATATTTCTTTGGATATACATTCGGGGGAACTGTTCGGCCTGATCGGGCCGGATGGGGCAGGTAAGACCTCTTTGTTCCGTATACTGACCACCTTGTTGCTGGCCGACAAGGGGGAAGCGACAGTTTGCGGTCTCGACGTGGTACGCGATTATAAGAAGATCCGTACGATGGTCGGGTATATGCCGGGCCGCTTCTCGTTGTACCAGGATCTGACCGTTGAGGAAAACCTGAATTTCTTCGCTACCGTATTCAATACGACCGTAGAAGAAAACTACGAGCTGGTACGGGATATCTATGTGCAGATCGAGCCGTTCAAGAAACGGAAAGCGGGAAAGCTGTCGGGAGGTATGAAGCAGAAACTGGCGTTAAGCTGTGCTCTGATCCATCGTCCGGAAGTACTCTTTCTGGATGAACCGACCACCGGTGTCGATCCCGTTTCGCGCGTGGAGTTCTGGGATATGCTCGACCGCCTGAAGAAACAGGGGATAACCATCCTTGTCTCCACTCCTTATATGGATGAGGCTTCCCGTTGCGACCGCATCGCTTTGATGCGTTCCGGCCGGTGCCTGTCCGTCGATACGCCGGTAGGCATCCGTTCTTCCTTCGGCAGGCAGCTGTGGATTGTCCGGTCGGCATCCATGTATAAGCTGCTGGTCGACCTCCGTGTCTTCCCCGGGACTCATTCCTGCTATGCCTTCGGTGATGCGCATCATCTGACATTGAAGGAAGATGGCCGGGAAATGAATGCCCTGCTGCAATTCCTGAAGGAGAAAGGCTATACCGACGTTGTTATCGAACCGGCCGAACCGAGTGTGGAAGATTGCTTTATGGCCTTGTAAAAACGATAGGGTAAAATGTTGTATCATATATTGTGATACTAGAGTATTATAATATATGAGAATACAGTATCACAATATATGATATTTTTGTCAACAATATATATAATGAACGTAATAGAAACAAACAACCTGACGAAGCGCTTCGGGACCTTTACGGCGGTAGACCATATCAGTTTCGAAGTGGGAGAGGGAGAGATCTTTGGTTTCCTCGGTGCCAACGGTGCCGGAAAGACGACAGCCATGCGCATGCTTTGCGGGCTCTCCAACCCGACTTCCGGAGAAGCCCGAGTCGCCGGTTTTGATGTATATAAGGAAACCGAGCAGATCAAACGGCATATCGGTTATATGAGCCAGAAGTTTTCCCTTTACGGCGACCTGAAAGTCTGGGAGAATATCCGCTTGTACGGCGGTATCTACGGCCTACCGGAGAAAAAGCTTGCCGACAAGACGGACGAACTGCTCGATGTCCTGAACCTGGAAGCCGAACGGAATACCCTTGTCGATGCCCTGCCTTTGGGCTGGAAGCAGAAACTGGCTTTCTCCGTCGCCATCATCCACGAGCCCCGTATCGTGTTCCTGGATGAACCGACCGGGGGTGTCGACCCGGTTACCCGCCGTCAATTCTGGGAACTGATCTATAAGGCGGCCGAACGGAATATCACCGTCTTTGTCACCACCCATTATATGGATGAGGCCGAATATTGCAACCGTGTCTCCATCATGGTAGACGGAAAGATCGAAGCTCTCGACAGCCCGGCCGCCCTGAAAACCTCTTTCAAAGCCGATAATATGAACGAAGTCTTTCATGCCCTGGCAAGGAAAGCACAACGAGGAGAATAGTATGAAACAGTTTCTATCTTTTATACGCAAAGAGTTTTACCATATATTCCGTGACACACGGACAATGTTGATCCTGCTGGTGATGCCGATCGTCCTGATCATCCTGTTTGGTTACGCCATTACGACCGAGATCAAATGCGTCTCTATCGCCGTATTCGACCAGAGCCGCGACGAGGTAACGGGCAAGATTATCGAACATCTGAGTTCCAGTGAATACTTCGAGCTGTATAAGATGATCGACAGCAACGAAGAAGCACAGGCGCTTTTCAAACAGGGAAAAGTGAAACTGGTCGTTGTCTTTCCGCCCCGGTACGCTTCTACGGCGGATGCTTCCGTCCAGTTGCTGGCCGACGCCACCGACCCGAACGAAGCGACGCAGCTTACGGCCTATGCCACCTCGATCATCTTTTCTGCCCGGGCGGAGATACAAGGACAGCTGTCGTCGGCGAATACAGAACTTAGGCAGGCAGGTATCACCCCGGTGGTTCACCTCCTGTATAATCCGACCATGAAAGGCGCCTACAACTTCGTTCCCGGAGTGATGGGGTTGATCCTGATCCTGATCTGTGCCCTGATGACATCCGTCGGTATCGTAAAGGAAAAGGAGATGGGGACAATGGAAATATTACTGGTTTCGCCCATGAAACCTATTTATATCATCCTGGCCAAGGCAGCTCCTTATCTGCTGCTTAGTATCGTGAATGTGGCAACCATCCTTTGCCTGTCCTATTTCTTGCTGAAAGTCCCGATAGCGGGCAGTCTGATCCTTCTGGTGTCGGTCTCCATCCTTTACGCCCTGGTGTCGCTCTGCCTCGGGCTGCTGATCTCCACGATAGCTGATACCCAGCAGGCGGCCATGCTGATCAGTGCGATGGTGCTGATGCTTCCGGTGATCCTGCTTAGCGGCATGGTGTTCCCGATAGAGAATATGCCGGATATCCTGCAATGGCTCTCCAATATCGTACCGGCCAAATGGTATATTATTGCCGTGAAGGATGTGATGATAAAAGGACTTGGCGCCGGTTCGATCCTGAAAGAGATCGGTATCCTGTCGTTGATGGCCGTCTTGCTGGTTGTACTGAGTGTGAAGCGTTTTAAAACCCGTTTATGATAGAAAAGCGATGAGAACATTACGATATTTATTGGAAAAGGAATTCAAACAGATCAAACGTGACCGGTTCTTGCCCCGGATCATCTTTCTTGTTCCGTTGATGCAGCTGATCATCCTGCCTTTTGCGGCGAACTTCGAGATGCGTAACATCAACCTGGGGGTGATAGATAACGACCATTCCGTCGTTTCCACCCAGCTGACGGAGAAAATACTTTCGTCCGGCTATTTCCGTCTGACGAACGTGTCTGCCAGTTACGACCAGGCTATAACCTCTATCGAGAGTAACGAGTCTGATCTGCTGCTTGAAATACCCGTCAACTTTGAAAAGGATCTGGGGCGTGAAGGGCAGGCAGATGTATTGATCGCTTCCAATGCCGTGAACGGCACAAAAGGGGGGATGGGCAGCTCTTATCTGTCGCAGATCATCCAGGACTTTAACCGGGAGAAGGGTTTTACTTCCGGCTCAGTGTTTAGCGGGGTACGTCATACGAACCTCTTCAATCCGCATCTGAATTATAAAAACTATATGGTGCCCGGTATCATGGTCTTTCTGCTGACCATCATCGGGGGCTTCCTCTCCGCACTGAATATTGTCAGTGAAAAGGAAAAGGGTACGATTGAGCAGATCAACGTAACACCGGTTCCTAAAACCTTGTTCCTGTTATCGAAACTGATACCCTTCTGGATTATCGGCTTTATCCTGCTGACGATCGGCGCTATCGTGGCTTGGATCGTGTATGGCCTTGTCCCGATCGGAAATATGGGGATCATTTATCTGTTTGCGGCTGTCTACCTGATTGCTTTTACGGGCTTTGGGCTGGCTATTTCTTCCATATCGTCTACGCAGCAGCAGGCTATGTTTACCGCTTTCTTCTTCCTGATCATCTTTGCGCAGCTGAGTGGTCTTTTTACCCCGATCAGCAGTATGCCCGAGTGGGCGCAGGATATGACCTTGCTCAATCCTGTCCGTTATTTTGTAGAGGTGATGCGTATGGTCTATCTGAAAGGAAGTACGTTTGCTGATTTTAGCGGACACTTTATTATTGTTTGTCTGTTTGCACTGTTCTTTAATGTGATGGCGGTGGTTAGCTACAGGAAGAAATAAAAGTTGGATATTTTGTGATTCAGGAACTCATTAATACTCCTTGATGAAGTTCAGAAGGGAGAACAGAAGTTGTCTGAAGGGAATGTTCTACAGCATACTTAACTAATTTTTACATGGAATTTCCTCTTTATTAACGTTACTCTTTTATATTTGATTCAAATCTGAAACAATATTTCAAATATGGAAAGCGTTATTCCAAATATGGAAAAAGGAGAAGAGAATTATAAGGTGCCTAATCTGGAAAAAGGGATTGCGGTGCTTGAATATCTTTCGCTCCACCCACAGGGTGAGACGCTGCAGGATATTAAGAGTAAGCTGGATATCTCCCAGACTACTGCTTACCGTATTTTGAATACATTGGTTCGTTTGGATTATCTTAACTATAATGAAGATACGAAACGCTATAAGTTATCGCGCAAATTGCTAACTTTGGGCTTCAGATCGTTGAATGAACACAATTTGTTGGAGACAGTTTTACCCCGTTTACGTGATCTGCGCGATAGAGTGGGGGAGACTGCATGTTTTGGTGTACTAGGAAATGAGAAGGGTATTTTTATAGAACAGGCGCAGGGACATCATACGTTCCGCTTTGTCTTGTCGCCGGGAAAACCCTTCGAACTGCATTGCTCGGCACCGGGAAAAGCTATCATGGCTTATCTACCGAATACGGTTCGCGACCGTTATTTGTCGTATATGACTTTCGCACGGTATAATTCCCGGACAATAACTACACGTGAGGCTTATCTGGAAGAACTGGAAAGAGTTCGTAAAGTAGGCTATGCTATGGATAATGAAGAAGAACTGAATGGAGTGATTTGTGTAGGTGCTCCTATTTTTAACTATACGGGTTATCCTTGCGGAGCTATCTGGATATCCGGTCCTAAAGACAGATTGACAAAAGAAATATTTCGTTCGACGGTCGATAATATTAAGGAGGTAGTGCAGTCTATCTCCGCTGAATTAGGATATAGTAAGAACACAAAAAAATAACATACCATGAACACACGGAAATACATGTTAAAAAGCTCATTGATGGCTTGCTTTGTCAGCTGCTGCATCTCTTTTGCATCTGCTGACAATCCGCCATTTTTCACCACTGACATCAAGCTGAATGACAAGGGTGAAATGCTTCTGACAGAGAAAGGTCTGAAGCGGGTGGATATTTTCTCTGCTGATGGCAAACAACTTTTACGCTCTTACCCGATGGATGAAACGCCTACCGGTATTCTTCTTGACGGTGATAAGGCGTATGTAACTACTTTTGAGAACACTGGGAAATTACAGATACTGTTGTTGGAGTCGGGTAGGATAGAGGCTGCCATTCCAACCGGTTCGGGTGCTTGCCATCCGATGTTTGGCCCTGACAAGAAAACGATTTATGTATGCAACCAGTTTGATGATAGCGTATCGGAGATCGATCCAGTCAATCATAGAGTACTGCGTACGGTAAAAGTGCTTCGCGAACCGAAGTCGGCTGTATTCAGCAAAGACGGCAAATATCTGTATGTAACGAATTTCCTTCCGGCACAACGGGCGGATCTGGATTACGTGGCAGCTTGTGTCTCCGTTATCGAAATGGACGGCTTTACCAAAGTAAAGGATATTAAGCTGGCCAACGGTAGTAATGCGTTGCGCGGTATCTGTATCACACCCGACGGTAAATATATTTATGTATCCCATAACCTCGGACGTTTTGCCGTACCGACTTCACAGTTGCAACAGGGTTGGATGAACACCAGCGCATTCAGCGTGATCGATACGGAGAAGCAGGAATTTGTCGGTGCAGTGGTTGTCGACGAGCCGGAAAGAGGGGCTGCCGGTATCTGGAGTATCGACTGTAATGATGATGCTATTTTTATCTCGCATTCCGGTACGCATGAGATCAGTGTGATCGATCATCCGGCATTACGCGAAAAGTTTGAGAACTATCCCAATAAGTCAATGTTGGACTATGACCTGAACTTCCTGTATGGGATTCGTGAACGTATTCCCCTGCAAGGTAACGGCCCCCGTTCGATGGTGCTGACTGCAGACAAGCTGATCCTTCCGACTTATTTCGCAGACGTACTGAATGTGGTGGATATCAATACCCGTGAGGTAACGGCTACCGAGTTGAATCCGGGACGTACGGAGTCTGATATTAATAAAGGAGAAAAATACTTCAACGATGCTTCCCACTGTTTCCAGAACTGGCAGAGTTGTAACGGTTGCCACCCGGGAGAAGCCCGTACGGATGGTATGAACTGGGATTTGATGAACGATGGTGTGGGTAACTCGAAGAACTGTAAGAGCTTGTTGTTTAGCCATGTTACACCACCCAATATGATTTCCGGTATCCGTGCATCGGCTGAAGTGGCTGTACGTGCGGGTTATAACTTCATCCAGTTCTTTGATATTTCCGAACATGATGCTAAATGCGTGGACGACTATCTGATGTCGTTACGTCCCGTTCCCAGTCCTTATCTGGTGAATGGCGAACTGTCGGACAAAGCGAAAGAAGGACGTAAGGTTTTTGAAAAGTTGGGTTGTGGCGATTGCCACAGCGGCCCTTATTATACGGATATGAAGATGCACCGTATCGGCGAGGATATCGAATTTGAAAAGGGATGGGATACTCCGACTTTGAGGGAAGTATGGCGTACGGCCCCTTATCTTTTCGACGGACGTGCCGCAACAATGCAGGAAGTGTTTGAAGTGCATAAGCATGGTATCGATAAGAAAGTTTCCAAGAAAGATATTGAAGCCTTGACAGAATATGTAAACTCACTCTAAAAGGAGGAACCAATGAATTATTGCGATAAGATAGAATACAATATTTACACTACTGAAAAAGCGGAATTTGGAGAGATGGTCGATAAGCTGCTAGCCCAGCTTCCGCAGAACGAACAAATATTCAGGCTTGCCTTTTTTGGCATGCCAAGTAGCAATGAACAGTATGTTTCGCGCCGCATCTTGCTGCGTGAAAAGGTGCGTAAGTATTACGGCAATCATGAGCCGGTATTGAGCTATGTGTCTCAACCGCCATTAAACGGAGGACTGATTCTTGAAGCCCATACTTACACTCCCGACGAAGGAGATCATATTACGTATAAACATATCGGGACATTCCCGTATGTTGTATTGGAAAATGGCAGCGGCCGTTTCCTGTTTGCCGGTGGTTTCCACGGCGACGTAATAAATTTCGGTATTGAAGTACAGTCGAAAGAGGTGTTCCAGCTGGTATCGGATCTGATGAGAAGGGAAGGTTTCCCGATCAACTGTATTATCCGCCAGTGGAATTATATTGAAGAGATCACCAAGTTCGACGGCGACGACCAGCATTACCAGATATTTAATAACTCCCGTAGCGAGTATTATGGTAAAACGAGCTGGGAAAATGGTTATCCTGCAGCGACAGGTATCGGTGCCAACCTGGGGGGAGTACTGGTCGATCTGGATGCGGCGGTATTCTCAAACCCGGATTGTTTTGCTACTCCTATCGATAATAAGTTGCAGGTTGCTGCACATGCTTATTCGGAAGGGGTGCTGGAAGCGGCTAACAGCAAAAAGACGACTCCGAAGTTCGAGCGTGCCAAGAGCATGACGTTCGGCAACCGTGAGTTGATCTATATCTCCGGGACGGCAGCTATTCGTGGCGAAGAGAGCCTGATCGGAGTGGGGCTGGAGCGTCAGCTTCATATCACTATGGAGAATATAGCCGAGCTGATCGGTGAGGCTAAGTTGAAAATGCTCCGGGTGTATCTGAAAGACAAGTCATTCTACAAGGATGCGGAAAGGCTGTTGAATGAGTATAAGTTGAATATCCCCATCTCCTATATGTGGGCGGATGTTTGTCGGGATGAATTATTGATAGAGATTGAGGGGATTGCAGTGTTATAATGACCTCTGCCGGATCATGTTGACCGTTTGGCGAAAGAAAGCAAATATTACTAACATAAATTAAAAGCGAAATGAAAAAAGGATTAAGTATTAAAACAATGGCTGTGGGGCTTTTATTAAGCTCGATGGTGGCATGTACTGGTAACAAAACAAGTGACGCTACTTGTTGCAACGGAGAGGGCGGATGCACTGAACAATGCAAATGCGATAAAAATTCTAATTGTAAAACTAATAAAGAAATGACTTATTCAAAAAAGTACACAAATGCCGATTTCTATAAAGACGGCAAGTTCGATCAGGAAGTAGCTATGAAGGCTATGAAAGACATGTTTGAGTTCTATGATGTTCCATTCACTGAAATGATGGCCAAAGAAATGTGGGTTACCGACTTCGGTTTGGGTGACTTCGAAAATGTAGGTATGGGTGGTATCTTCTGGATTAACGATGCAGAACACGGTTACTTCGCTCACGCTATCTATCTGCTTCCGGGACAGATGATCCCTGAACATGCTCACGTAAAAACTAAATTCCCGGCTAAACATGAAACATGGATGGTTGAAAAGGGATGGGCTTACAACTTCTCTGAAATAGGAGACGAAACTCCTAATGCTCCGGCAATTCCTGCTACTCACGGTCCGATCAAGAGTAAGAACTTTACTGTTCAGAAGGTTGGTGAAGTATTACCGTTGAAGAAAATCGAATCATTCCATTTCCTTATGGCTGGTCCGGAAGGTGCTATCGTTGACGAGTGGGCATGCTATCACGATAATGACGGTCTGCGTTTCACTAACTCTAAGGCTGCTCTGTAATCCAATTGTAGTTGTTAACACCTTATATTAATAGATACATGAATAAATATTTTTTATTAGTATCACTCTTCTTATCTTCCTCTCTTTTTGCTTCGGCTGCTCCGAAGCAAAAAAAGGCGGATACCTGGATTGATGCCTCCATCAAGGCCAAGACGGAACTGCGTAATGAGCTTCAGAAGGCAGGTATGCCTATCATTTCTACCTTTAAGAAGCATAAAGAAAAGGCTGAACCGTTCGTGGTTGATTTGAAAGGCGTGGATAAGTTGGTGCTTATCACTGCCGGTGGCCCGGATGGTTCTGATTACGACCAAGCTGTTTGGGGTAATGCCCGTTTGATTGCAGCCGACGGTTCTTCCGTATGGTTGGATGAAGTTCCTTTCGAATATGGTGTGGCCGGCTGGGCTAAACCGAAAATGAATGTGAATGCCTATGACCATGAGATCTTTATTGCAGGAAAAGAATACAAACATGGTGTATTCTGTCATGCAAACGGAACATTGGTTTATCCGGTAAAAGGTAAATATGTTCGCTTTGAAGCTGAAGTAGGTATCGATGATACTTCTTCCGGTGGTAGCGTATATTTCCAGGCTTTGAATGTCGTTCCTAAATTTGTAGGTGACGAGTTGATCGCTAAATATCCGGGACAGATCGGTATGTTGGGTGCTATGATGGACGGCCTGGATACCTGGTTGATCACTCCTGATGCTTCTGTTGAGAAACAAGCAGTAGAGTCTTTGATCACCAAGCTGAAAGACGGTTCTTATTATAAGAGCATTATCCAGCAGATCGCTTCTGAAAAGGATGTGAATACACAGATCCGTAAATATCTGGAACTGTTTGAAAAGATTCAGGATGTTTATGCTGTTCAGAACGACCTTGAATGGTTGAATGTGGAAGCTGTTAAGTTGGCTTTTGCAGACATGAAAAAGCAGAAAGGTTTCGATGCAGCTAAATATGAAACACTACTGAACGAGTTGGTACAACTTGAACAGAAAGGTTTCAGCGGTATTTATAAAGGAGACGAGCAGGCTTTAGCTAATGCCCGTAAGGCTTTGGATAACAAAAAGGCTATCCTGTTGGGTAACCCGCTGTTGGATGCAGACAAGATCGTTGCTGTTCGTTATAAATTAGGTTCAAGAGCTCGTCAGGCTATGGCTCCGGATCTGGGTACGCAGGCTAATAACTGGAGTAACCAGGAATCGGCTCGTCGTAGCGGATTTAATGCTGAGATCGTCGAACTGAGCGACCTGCGTGGTGACATGCAGATGAAGAGTATCTTCCGTCCTAAGGTAGAGGATGCTTCTATCGCCGACCTGAGAATGCACTGGGATGCAGACCGCGTGATGTTTACTACCCTGATGGGAGAGAAAGACAGACGTTGGAATGTATACGAAGTGAAATTGGATGGAACAGGTTACAAACCGCTCGTTGAAAACGAAGAGCCGGATCTGGAATTCTATGATGGTACTTACCTTCCTGACGGACGCGTTATTGCCAACTCTAACATCGGTTACCAGGGTGTACCTTGCGTTAGTGGTGATGACCCTGTAGGAAACATGGTTCTTTATACTCCCGAGAATAAAAATCTGCGCCGTTTGACATTCGACCAGGATGCCAACTGGAACCCGGTTGTAATGAACAACGGACGTGTAATGTACACTCGTTGGGAATATACCGACCTGACTCACTACTATTCTCGTATCGTAATGCATATGAACCCGGACGGAACAGAAAACAAAGCCCTTTATGGTAGCGGTGCTATGTTCCCGAACAGTACATTCGATATTCAGCCGTTGCCCGGACAGGGGTCTGCTTTCGTAGGCGTTATCTCCGGTCACCACGGTGTAGCCCGTTCAGGACGTCTGATCGTTTTCGATCCGTCTAAGGGACGTAAGAGTGTAGCCGGTATGGTACAGGAAATTCCTCACCGTAACCGTCCTATCCAGGAGCTGATCAAAGACGAATTGGTGAACGGTGTATGGCCGCAGTTCGTTAAACCGACAGCTTTGAGTGATAAATACTTCCTGGTTGCAGCTAAATTGGATCCGCAGTCATTGTGGGGACTTTATCTGGTGGACGTTTATGATAACGTTACTTGTTTGATGCAGGCAGAAGGTGAAGGTTATATCAGCCCGATCCTGGTGAAGGAAGCAAAAACCCCACCGTCAATTCCTGATCGTGTTAAGTTAGACCAGAAGGAAGCTACTGTATTTATTCAGGATATCTATGAAGGCGAAGGCCTGCGTGGTATTCCTCGCGGAACAGTGAAAGAACTTCGTCTGCATGCTTACGAATATGCTTATGTGAAGACTCGTTCAGACCACAACTGGCATGGTATCCAGAGTGGTTGGGATATCAAACGTTTGTTGGGTACTGTTCCTGTTGAAGAAGACGGTTCGGTTATCTTCAAAGTTCCGGCTAATACTCCGATCTCTATCCAGCCGATCGACAAAGATGGCGTAGCTGTTCAGTGGATGCGTAGCTGGTTTACAGGTCAGCCGGGTGAAGTTGTATCTTGTATCGGTTGTCATGAAGACCAGAACCAGATACCTATTCCTAAGCGTGTGATCGCTTCACAGAAAGCGGCTACTCCGTTGAAGGCTCCTGAAGGTGGTGTTCGTTCATTCACTTTCGACCTGGAAGTTCAGCCGATCCTGGATCGTGCTTGTATCGCTTGTCACAATGGCGAAGGCAAAGCATTCGACCTGCGTGGCGGTAAGAAAGACAAACTGGGTTATGGTACCTCTTATCTGAACATTCATCCGTACGTACACCGTCAGGGTGGTGAAGGTGATATGGTTGTTCTTCAGCCGTATGAATATCATCCGAACACCAGCGAACTGGTTCGTATCCTGAAGAAGGGTCACCACAATGTGAAGCTGACTGACGCAGAATGGTTGAAACTATACAACTGGATCGACTATAACGCTCCTGATAAAGGTTACTTCGATGCAAACGTTTTGGGTAAGGAAATCATCCCGTATCAGGGATTCGACCAGATCCAGCGTCGTAAAGAACTGACTGACAAATATGCTAACGGCATGGGTGTAGACTGGAAGAAAGAAATCGCAGACTATGCTTCTTATCTGAAAGCTCAAGGCCCGATCACTCCGGTAATGCCTGAAAAAGCTGCTCCTGTAAAGGAAAAGACTGTGAAGGCTAAAGGCTGGCCGTTCGATAAGGCTGCTATCAAAGAGATGCTTGCTAAGGAACAGAGCAACCGCAAAGAGGTTGAGATCGCTCCGGGTGTGAAGATCAACTTCGTTCGTATCCCTGCAGGTGAATTCGTAATGGGTAGCTACCAGGGCGAATCGGATGCTTATCCTACTGCTAAGGTGAAGATCGGTAAAGCATTCTGGATGGGTGAAATGGAAGTAACGAACCAACAGTTCAATGTTATCTATCCGGATCACGACAGCCGTTTCGTTGACCAGTTGTGGAAAGACCACGTGGTACAGGGTTATCCGGCTAATGAACCGAATCAACCGGTTATCCGTGTAAACTATAACGATGCTATGGATTATTGCAAGCAACTGAGCGAAAAGACAGGTTTGAACATTACGCTTCCGACAGAAGCACAATGGGAATGGGCTTGCCGCGCAGGTAGCGATGGTGATTTCTGGTATGGTAATATGAATACAGACTTTGGTAAATACGAAAACTTGGCTGACAAGACTACTTTGCTGTTCGCAGTAAGTGGTGTAGACCCGAAACCGATGTCTCCTAATTCTTACTGGTACAAGTATTATACTTATCTGCCGAAAGAAGAAGGTGTAGACGATGGTCAGTTGATCCAGACAGGCGAAAAGGTTTACGAAGCTAACCCGTTCGGTTTGTACAACATGCATGGTAATGTTTCAGAATGGACTCGTTCAGATTATGTTCCTTATCCTTATAATGAAAAGGCTAAAGTAACTTCCGACCACAAGGTAGTTCGTGGTGGTTCATATATCGAACGTCCGAAGTTCTCTACTTCTTATGCACGTAAAGCGTACTATCCGTATCAGCGTGTATTTAATGTTGGTTTCCGTGTTATAATCGAAGACTAATCTGCAAGATATGTCCTAGACATAGATAAAATCTATTAAGTGGCCCTGGCGTGGCCGGGGTCACTTAATTGAAAATTCTTATCTTTGGCGACATAACTTAATAAAACAACAAATGAAAGCAACTCTCGAAAGAATACTATCTTCCTTTGTAACGACAATCGTCTTGTTACTCATTTACGGTTTTGGTCTGGCTGTCGCCACTTTTATAGAAAAGTATCATGGAACAGCAGCTGCCAAAGCAATGATTTATTATTCCCCGTTATTCTTCCTGTTGCAATTCCTCTTAGTGGTTAATTTTATAGCCGTTCTTATCAAATACCAGTATATCAAACAGCGCAGATGGGGATTGCTGGTTGTTCATACTGCCTTTATTGTGATCCTTCTGGGCGCCCTCACATCCTTCCAGTTCGGCGAAGAAGGCATCCTTCACCTTCGCGAAGGCGAAGCAACCGATCAGATAGCAGTCCGCTCGGGCGATCTGACCACTTTCCATACCTTACCTTTTACTGTGGAACTCGAGAAATTTACTTTAACCCGTTATCCCGGTTCATCAAGTCCGTCTGCCTATGAAAGCGAAGTGCTGGTTCATGTAGACGGTAGCACACGCCGTGAACGGATATTTATGAATAATGTATTAGATGTAAAAGGGTATCGTTTCTTCCAGGCTTCTTATGATCCGGACGAACACGGAACCATCCTTTCCGTCAACCGTGATGTGGCCGGACGGAATATAACGTATACCGGTTATCTTATGTTGGTAATCGGATTGATCATTTCCCTGATAGGGAAGAACACCCGCTTTATGAAATTAAGCCGTCGTCTGAAAGAACTGCGTTCGGCTGCAAAATCTGCGGCAATGGTACTGGTGTTGCTGGTTGTATCGACATCGATACAGGCGAAAGAAGAAAAGTCTCCTATGCTGGATGCCGTACAGAAATATATGATTACTCCGGAACATGCTGCCAAGTTCGGTTCTCTACCCGTACAGTCGCGAAGTGGCCGTATGATGCCTGTCAATACTTTCTCTTCCGAAATACTTCGTAAACTGCATAAGGCGGATAAGATCGGCAAGATGAACTCCGACCAGTTCCTGCTGAGTATGCTGGCGATGCCGGATATGTGGATGCGCGTTCCTTTTATCGCTCTATCTAACCAGGAGTTGGCAAATTATTACGATCTGACCGACGGCGAATGTGCTTATCTGCAGGTATTCGACAACAACGGAAATTATAAATTGCAGGAGAAATTGGAAGAGGCCTACAACAAGATGCCTGCCGAACGCAGTCGTTTCGATAAAGACCTGCTCAAACTGGACGAACAAATCAATATCTTCCATCAGTTGATCAACCATCAGATGCTGAACCTTTTCCCGAAGGAAGACGATCCCAATCATAAATGGTATGCGCCGGGGGACGACTTGTCGGCATTCACCGGCAAAGACTCTTTGTTCGTATCCCGTATCCTTGACTGGTATCTGGCCGAAGTACAAGATGCCCTGCAAAACGGCGACTGGTCGAAATCGGATGAAGTGATCGATATGATCGGCACTTACCAGCAGGCAAAGAACAAGACATTGGATATTTCACCGAAGAAGATACAGGCGGAACTGAAGTATAATAAAATGGATATCTTCCGCTATTGCAAGATCGGTTATCTGATCCTGGGTGGATTGATGCTGGTACTTTCGTTTGCCATGTTGTTCAAACAGCAGAAATGGATGACGGCAAGTCTCTGGATATTGGGTATTGCTGTGCTGACCGTGTTCTTTTACCATATGTATGGGATGGGGATGCGTTGGTATATTGCCGGATATGCACCGTGGAGTAACTCGTATGAGACAATGGTGTATGTTGCCTGGGCAACCGTGCTGGCTGGTTTGTTATTCGTGAAACGCAGTACGGTTACATTCGCTCTGGCCACTTTGTTCGGGGGTATTATCCTGTTCGTTTCGGGGTTGAACTGGATGGATCCGGAAATCAACCCGCTGGTTCCCGTACTGAAATCTCCGTGGCTGATGTTCCATGTGGCTGTGATCGTTGCTGCTTACGGTTTCTTTGGTATCAGCTGCCTGATCGGTTTGACTAACCTGGTGATGACAAGTATTGCCGGAAAGAAAAATACAGCTTTGCTGAAAACCCGCGTAAAAGAGCTGACTATCGTAAACGAGATGTCGCTGTTGGTCGGATTGGCCTTGATGACGGTCGGAACGTTCCTCGGTGCCGTTTGGGCGAACGAGTCGTGGGGACGTTACTGGGGATGGGACCCGAAGGAAACCTGGGCGCTGATCACAATGGTTGTTTACGCGGTCGTAACACACCTTCATCTGGTGAAACGCTGGTATAGCGACTGGTTGTTCAATCTTTGTTCGGTAGTGGCATTCGCTTCCGTATTGATGACCTTCTTCGGAGTGAACTATTTCCTGAGCGGTATGCATTCGTACGGACAGAACGATAATGTACACGGTATCTTTACTTATTTGTATATGGCCGGTGCTGTTGTCATCGTCTTGGCTATATTGTCGAGGATCGGATATAACAAAACAAAGGATAAAGAATAAAGTAGAATTAATTAAATAGTAGTTAAACATTAAATTTTAGTGATCATGAGAACATTTAATCATGTAGGTATCATTACCAACGAAAACCAAGAAGGTGCTATGTTCAACGAAGGTTTGAACGTATGGTTAACCGATTACAGCAAAAGCCCTAACAAGATCGAATTCCTGAAATTTGACGATCCTGCTGCGAGCTGCTTGCCTGATCTGGTTAAATCAAATGGTCATATCGCTTATACTGTTCCTTCACTGGACGAGGCGCTGAAGGATGCTAAAGTTATCTTTGGCCCGGCTGTTTGCGACGAACATCTTACTATTGCTTTCATCGAAGAAGAAGGCATTGCTATCGAGTTAATGGAAATCAAATAATTTATAAACCTAAACAAAAACAAGGAGGAAAATACCATGGCAGAAATTAAGACTAAATTTATAAATGATCCCGAACAAGTAACTCCGGAGTTGCTGGAAGGTTATGTATTGGCTTACCCTGAACAGGTAAAGCTGGCTGCTGAAAACATCGTTGTTCGTGCCAATCCGAAAAGCGAAGACAAAGTAGCTATCGTAACATTAGGCGGTTCCGGTCACGAACCTGCATTGAGCGGTTTCGTTGGCGACGGTATGCTGGATTGCTCTGTAGTAGGGGATATCTTTGCTGCTCCGGGTGCACAACGTTTGTTCCAGGCTTTGCAGTTGATGAAGCGTGAAGCCGGTATCCTGTTGGTTGTATTGAACCACTCAGGTGACGTGATGAGCGCAAACATGGCTTGCCAGCTGGCAGAACGTGTAGGCATCAAGGTGAAACAGATCCTGACTCACGATGACATCAGTGCAGGTATCGGTGCTCCGACTAACGACCGTCGCGGTCTGGCTGGTTGCGTACCTTTGTTCAAGATCCTGGGTGCTGCTGCCGACGAAGGCAAGTCTATCGACGAACTGATCGAGATCGGCGAACGTTACAATGCAAAAGCTGCAACTCTGGCTGTTGCTATGCGTTCTTGTACGCATCCGCAGAACAATGCTACGATCACCGACCTTCCTGACGGTATCATGGAAATCGGTATGGGACAGCATGGTGAAGGTGGTGGCGGTCAGAAACCGTTGGTATCTGCCGATGCTACTGCTGCTGAAATGGTCGACCTGTTGTGCCAGCAGTTACAGCCGAAAGCCGGTGACAAGATGATGTTGATCATCAACGGCGTAGGTGCAACTACCCACATGGAATTGAATATTATCTTCCGCAAAGCTTACAAAGAACTGGAAGCTCGTGGCATGGAAGTAGTATTCGGCCGTATCCAGGAAATCCTGACTGTACAGGAACAAGCCGGTTTCCAGATGATCATGGGTATTCTGGACGCAGATCATATCGATTATTTAAAGAACAAGAGTGCAAACGCACCATATTGGACAACTATTGGTAAATAAACAAATAACATGAAACAATTGACTATTGAGGGTTTCAGAGGTATGCTGACTAACGCCTTAAAGCATATCAAAGCCCGTGAAGACGAATTCTCTAAACTGGATGCGGTAATCGGTGACGGTGATCACGGACAAGCTATCGTAACCGCTTTCTCTGTTGTTGTTAAGGCTTCGGAAAAAGGAACGGAATTCAAATCTATGCTGAATGATATGGGATTTGGCGTGATGCTGGAAACAAGCGGATCGACAAGTACCCTGTTAGGTGCATTTTTCTTGGGTATGAGCGATAACGCTGCCGGAACCGAACTGGATGCGGCTGCTGTTAAGAAGATGTTCGCCGGAGGTCTTGCAAACGTGCAGAAACAGACACAGGCTAAGAAGGGTGATAAAACCATGATGGACGCCCTGATCCCGGCAATCGAAGCAATCGAAGCTTCTACATCCGACGATATCAAGGAAGTAATGACAGCAGGTGCTGAAGCTGCCCTTCAGGGAGCTGAACAGACCGTAAACATGAAAGCGAACTTCGGACGTGCCCGTAACTACGGCGAACGCTCGATCGGTTATGCCGATAGCGGTGCTACTTCATGGAGCTGTATGCTGGCTGCTTTTGCAGAAGCATTGTAATTAAGTAATTAACTTTTTAATATAGAAAATAGAAAAAATGGCAGATTTAGATGATTTGAGAGAAGGCAGTAACTTTGGTTTAGGTGTTAGCTCCGCGCAGCAAAGCTTCCATGTGAAGGGTGCTGAAAACCTTTCCTGGGGTATGAAAGATCGTTTATCACGTATCTTCAACCCGAAAACAGGCAAAGCGGTTATGCTGGCTTTCGACCACGGTTTCATTATGGGCCCGACTTCCGGTCTGGAACGTATCGACCTGAATATCGTACCGCTGATCGAATATGCAGACTGTATCATGTGTACACGCGGTATTCTTCAGTCTTCAATCCCGACAACAACAAACAAACCGATCTGTTTGCGTTCGGATGCAGGTACATCTATCCTGACTGAACTGAACGATAACGTAGTGATCGATATCGAAGATGCTATCCGTATGAACGTTTCAGCTATGGCTGTGATGTTGGCTATCGGTGACGAAGCGCACGAAGCTAAAACGATCGCCAACCTGTTTGCTGCGGTAGACAAAGGTGCACGTTATGGTATTCCTGTGATGGGTGTGACAGCTGTCGGCAAACAGATGGCACGCGACGCCCGTTACTTCGGTCTGGCTTCACGTATCTGTGCTGAAAACGGTGCAAACATCGTGAAGACTTACTATTGCGACGGTTTCGAAAAGGTAGTTGCTGCCTGCCCGGTTCCTGTTGTAATTGCAGGCGGTAAGAAGTTACCCGAACTGGAAGCATTGGATCTGTGTTACAAAGCGATCAACGACGGTGCTGCCGGTGTCGATATGGGACGTAACGTATTCCAGTCTGAAAATCCGGTTGCTATGATCCAGGCTGTTCACGCAGTGGTTCATCAGAATCTGACTCCTCAGCAGGGATTTGAACTGTTCCAGGATTTATCTAAATAATCAAACGATACACTTCGAAGGGGCGGGGCTCTGCTCTGCCCCTCGTTGTATTTGAACATAACATAATACATATTGAATTACCATGAAAAAAATATTCACATTACTGTGCTCTGCTCTTTTCCTTTTTGCAGCAACATCTTGCCAGCAAAAGGCTCAGAAGTTATTACTGGCCGGTTCGGGTTGGAATAAGATCGTCATTATTGACAAGGATACGAAGCAAATCGAATGGGAACATCCCATACAGAAAGGTTGGGAGTGTAACTCGGCTGTGGCAACCCCGGACGGTAACATCTTGTTTGCCTATAAGAAGGGGGCTAAACTGATCACCCGCGATCAAAAGGAATTATGGAATATCCCGGCACCGGATACTTGCGAAATGCAGACTGCACGTATATTGCCTGATGGAAACTACCTGCTGGCCTGGTGCGGACATCCGGCTAAAATCATGGAAGTAAGCCCAAAGGGTGAAATCCTTTCGGAAACGGAATATGAAACAGGTATCGAGAACCCGCACGCTCAGTTCCGTCAGGTGAACAAGAACAAGGCTGGCAACTACCTGATGCCTCTTTTCGCTACTTCTGAAGTACGCGAAATCTCTCCGGCCGGCGAACTGGTTCGGACAACTAAGTTGGAAGGTACCCCGTACGGTACGGTATTGCTGAACAACGGCAACTACATGGTTGCTTGTGGCGACGGACATTCCTTGATGGAAGTAAACCTGGACAAAGGCGAAGTGATCCGTAGAATCGGAGAAAAGGACATCGAAGGTGTTTCTTTATTCTTTGTTGCCCAGTTGTTGCCAACTTCAAACAATGGCTTGTATATCTGTAACTGGCAGGGACACGATCCCAGTGCAAAGGAATCGAACAATCCGCAGTTGATGGAAATAGACGGTAACAATAAAGTTATCTGGAGTCTGAATGACAACGATACATTCGGTATGATCTCTTCAGTTTGTCCGATCGATTAAAGTAATAATTAGGAACGCAGACTACGCAGACGGAGCGCAGATGAACGCAGACAATATTGTAATTAATAAAAAGTCTGCGTTTCTCTGCGTATTCTGCGTTATCTGCGTTCCTTAATTGTTTTTTGGCATTCCCCCTTCCGTTTTTTATATTATATTTGCCAAACGTTAAACCTAATAACAAAATTCAATATCATGAAATTGCAACCCATCGACATTTTCATTATTGCACTTTATCTGGTGGCAATGATCGTCATCGGCCTTGTGCTGAAGAAAAAGGCGTCGAAAAACATGGACTCCTACTTTTTAGGAGGAAAAACATTACCTTTTTATATGTTAGGCTTGTCTAACGCATCCGGCCAGTTCGATATCTCTGGTACCATGTGGATGGTTACGCTAGCCTTTATTTATGGAATTAAAAGTGCCTGGATTCCCTGGCTGTGGCCCGTATTCAACCAGATCTTCCTGATGGTTTACCTGTCGGTCTGGTTGCGGAGGTCGAATGTACTGACCGGGGCGGAATGGATTCAGACACGCTTCGGAAAGAACAAAGGAGCTAATTTATCCCATACCATCGTAGTGATCTACGCGTTGATCGGTGTGCTGGGTTTCCTGAGCTACGGCTTTATCGGCGTAGGTAAATTCATGGAGATCTTCTTCCCCTGGGATTTTGTTTCCCAGTACGTACCGTTCAATATTCCGGCCGAATATGTGCCGCATGCGTATGGTATATTCTTTACGGCTATTGCCACGATTTATGTGATGCTGGGTGGTATGCTGAGTATCGTGTGGACGGATGTGGTTCAGTTTGCCATTATGACTGTGGCCGGTGTAACGATTGCCGTTATCGCTATGATGAAGGTGAGCCCGGAAACGATCGCAGCCATTGTACCTGCCGGTTGGGATAGCCTGGTTCCCGGATGGAACCTCGATCTGAAATGGACTGACATCTTCAGCGACGTAAATACCAAGATAATGAACGACCAGTTCGGCCTGTTCGGGATCTTTATTATGATGATGCTTTTCAAAGGAGTGTTCAACAGTATGGCGGGGCCTGCCCCCAACTACGATATGCAGAAGATCCTTTCCTGCCGTAACGGTAAGGAAGCAGCCTTGATGAGCGGTTCTGTCCCTGTCATCCTGCTTATCCCGCGTTACCTGATGATTATGGGATTTACGATTCTGGCGCTGGCTTTCTTCAAAGATCTGGACTTGACGACAAAGACCGGGGCGATCGACTTCGAGCTGATCCTGCCGAATGCCATCAACCAGTTCGTGCCCGTTGGAGTATGCGGATTGCTGCTTGCCGGATTGCTTGCCGCCTTTATGTCTACTTTTGCTTCTACGGCTAATGCGGCGCCTGCTTATATTGTAAATGATATCTATGTGCGCCCGTAAAGGTTGCATCGTAAACATCTCTTTGGCAAGAGATTAGGAAAGTGTTCTTTGAAAATAACCTATCATCAGCCGACTTATCTGTTTTCGGGAAAACTTAACCGAGCAGGGAGTGTAGCATGTCGGAAAAGTCATAAGTCAGTTAGTTACCAAACTGCGACTGAATGGCGAGATGAAAAGATAGATATGAGGATAAAGTCCGAATTGATTAAACGATAGTCCGAGTGGTTCCCCTTTAGGCTATGGCGTAAGGTAACTATCAATCGCCATATCGTGATACTACTTCAGTGTATAGGTATGAATGTAGCAAGAACTTATCACGACACAACCGCAGTAAGCGAGTGAAGGACGGAAGTCGTATCCGACAATCTATCATGCCAACAGTTACGATGTAATAAACGGGGATTACCTATCCCGAAGTGCCGAAAGGCTATTAGGTTTGACCTATGAAAATTCGGAGTGGTAACGGAGCTTCCATAGTAGTCCGAGCAAGGTAACGCCTTGTACATGGCGAAGGGAAGCAGCTAATTATTAATACAATTAACGGAAAATGTGAGAGACATTATGAGAAGTCCAGAAAGAGTATTAAACAGTCTATCAGAACACAGTAAGGATGTAAGCTACAAGTTTGAACGTCTTTACAGAATTTTGTTCAATGAGGAAATGTTCTATGTTGCCTATCAGCACATCTACGCCAAAGAGGGCAACATGACTAAAGGTTCGGACGGTCAGACCATTGACAACATGAGCCTGAAACGAATTGAAAAGTTGATTGATACGTTAAAAGATGAAACGTACCAGCCCCAACCGTCAAAGAGGGTGTACATACCGAAGAAAAACGGTAAGAAAAGACCTCTTGGCGTACCGACTTTCAATGACAAGTTAATACAAGAAGTAGTAAGAATGGTATTGGAAGCCATATACGAGGGAAATTTTGAATACACCTCGCATGGGTTTCGACCCAATCGAAGCTGCCATACTGCATTAACTCACATCCAAAAGGAGTTTAGCGGTGCAAAGTGGTTTGTAGAGGGAGATATAAAAGGTTTCTTTGATAATATAAGCCATGATGTATTAATAAACATACTCAAGGAGCGCATTGCGGACGAACGCTTCATACGCTTAGTACGCAAGTTTTTGAAAGCGGGATATATCGAAGAATGGCAATTCCACAATACTTACAGTGGCACACCGCAAGGGGGTATCATCAGCCCGATATTGGCTAATATATACCTTGACAAGCTGGATAAGTATATAAAGGAATACATAGCCAAATTCGATAAAGGGAAGAAACGAAAATTCAGTAGAGAAAGTTTGGACTTCGGCAATGCAAGAAAACGTATTGTGCGAAGATTGAAGTCCGTAAAAGACGAAAGGCAAAGGGTAAAGCTAATCCTTGAACTGAAAGCAATAGAACAAGGACGGGCTAAATATCCCAATGGCGAAGAAATGGATGCCGATTACAGGAGAATGAAATATGCGAGATATGCAGATGATTTTCTCGTGGGAATTATCGGAAGTAAGCAAGATGCGCAACAGATAAAGGGAGATATTAAAAACTTCCTTGCTGATAAACTGGCATTGGAACTGTCTGATGAAAAGACACTTGTCACCCATACCGAAAGACCTGCCAAGTTTCTCGGATATGAAATTACTGTAAGAAAGTCCAACGACCAAAGACGTGATAAACGGGGTAGATTAAGAAGAACCTATGGTAAAAGGGTCTGCTTGAATGTCAGTATGGAAACTGTCCGTAAAAAACTGTTCGATTGGGGAGTCTTGGAAATGACAAACCGTAACGGAAAGGAAATATGGAAACCGAAATGTAAATCGGGACTGATATTCAATGACGACCTTGAAATCCTTGATAGCTATAATCGGGAAATCGTGGGTTTCTATAATTACTACTCCATAGCCAACAACTGTGCCCATGCCTTGAATAATTTCAAGTACATCATGGAATACAGCATGTACAAAACGTTTGCAGGCAAATATAAGTGCCGCACACGCAAGGTAAACAAGAAATATCGTAAGAACGGTAGGTTTATCATAAAGCACATGACTAAAACAGGTGTAAAGGAAAGATACTTTTACGACGGTGGCTTCAAACGCAAGAAGCCCACCTATAAATCGGAATGTGACACCATGCCACGAACAATTTATACTGCGGGGCGGACAAGTCTTGTTGAAAGGCTGAAAGCCCATGAGTGTGAATTATGTGGAGCGACAGACGACCTTGTTATGCACCATGTAAGGAAACTAAAGAACTTGCAGGGTAAGGAAAGCTGGGAACGACACATGATTGCCCGCAAACGCAAAACGATTGCCGTGTGCAGGAGTTGTCACAAAAAGATACATGACGGAAAGATAGACTAAAATTAGTGGAGAGCCGGATACGCTGAGAGGTGTAAGTCCGGTTCGGGGGCGAGCATTTGGAAACCTACCATAGAAATATGACAAGGCGCTGGGTGCTTAGCCTACAAAAAATATATCAATCCGAATGCCAGCAACAAGACCATGATCCGTGCCAGTTACATCGTGACCGTAGGAGTAGTGGTGGTCAGCGTCGTGATCGGTTTCTTTGTGGAGAGCGTGAACTCGGTGCTGCAATGGATCACTTCTGCCCTGTATGGTGGTTATATCGCGGCCAACCTGCTGAAATGGCATTGGTGGCGTTTCAACGGTAACGGTTATTTCTGGGGAATGATTTCCGGTATTCTGGCGGCTATGGTTTGCCCGTTCATCTTCGATAACTATACGATGGTAGACGGTCACTTTGTGGAAAGAGTGGGAGAGTTTGCCAATAATGCGCCGATGCTGCCATTATTCTACTTCCCGGTGTTGCTTGTTGTTTCACTGATCGGTTGTCTGGTCGGCACCTATGCTTCTCCGGCTGTTGAAGATGAAACATTGGAACGTTTCTACATCACCGTCCGTCCGTGGGGATTCTGGAAGCCGGTTTACAACAAGGTTGTTGCCAAATATCCGCAGGTGAAGGCGAATAAGAATTTCAAACGCGATATGTTCAACGTGGCTGTCGGTATCATCTGGCAGATGTGTCTGACCATTATTCCGATGTATATCGTTATCCGTGAAGGTATGCCGCTGGTTACAAGCATTCTGATCCTTGCCATCACTACATTGGTTCTGAAAAAGAACTGGTACGACAAGATGAGCAAAGACGAAGTGGAGTATAATGAGTTGATGAAAGAGTTGAAATTGGACGAAAAGAAGTAATTTTGCATTGTCAATTATATAACAAATCAATAAGAAATGGATAAACTGAAAATTATAGGCGAGCCGCTGCCTGATATGCCTTGGGAAGATCGCCCGGCTGATTGTAAGGATGTGATCTGGAGATTTTCGCAGAATCCCGTTATTCCCCGCGATATCCTTCCTACTTCCAACAGTGTATTTAATAGTGCTGTCGTTCCGTTCAAGGGTGGTTATGCCGGTGTGTTCCGTTGCGACGATACCAACCGCCGCATGCGTCTGCATGTCGGTTTTAGTGCGGATGCCATCCACTGGAATATCTCGGAAACGAAGCTCGAATTCGAGTGCGACGACAAAGAGATCGGTGAGTTTGTTTATGCTTACGACCCGCGCGTTTGCTTTATCGAAGACCGCTATTATGTTACCTGGTGTAACGGCTATCACGGCCCGACGATCGGAGTGGCCTATACATTCGATTTCGAAACATTCCACCAGTTGGAAAATGCTTATCTGCCTTTCAACCGTAACGGTGTGATGTTCCCTCGTAAGATCAACGGCAACTTTGCCATGTTGAGCCGTCCGAGCGACAACGGTCATACTCCGTTCGGCGATATCTTCTACAGCGAATCGCCGGATATGTGTTTCTGGGGCAAGCATCGCCATGTAATGTCTCCGGCTGCATTCGAAGACAGCGCCTGGCAGTGTATGAAGATCGGTGCAGGCCCTATCCCTATCGAGACGTCGGAAGGCTGGTTGCTGATCTATCATGGTGTATTGCGTTCCTGCAATGGCTATGTATATAGCTTCGGTTCTGCGCTGTTGGATTTGGACGAACCCTGGAAGGTGAAATTCCGTTCAGGTCCGTACCTGTTGTCTCCGCAGAAGGATTACGAATGTATGGGGGATGTTCCTAACGTCGTATTCCCGTGTGCCGCTTTGCATGATCCGGAATCAGACCGTATCGCAATCTATTATGGTTGTGCGGATACTGTTACCGGCCTTGCCTTCGGCCGTATCAGCGAAATCATTGAATTTACAAAGAAGACTTCTATCGTGTAATTCACTTTAGTGTTTTTGAAAATAACTGTCACTACTATCACGGGTTGGATTTTTGCTTTGAAAATCAATCCTTGAGGTAGTGACAGTTCTTGTTTTTAACTATCACTGATCTATCACCCTACTATCACTCTTTGTTTAAAAAGTTGCTCAGACCACTACTTCTTTTTAATAAGTATACTACTAAAAATCAAATAGATAGTAGTAAATGTTGCTTGACACCCGGGTCTCGACGCCACCGACACCCGGGTGTGCGCATCGTTGAGATGGGGGTGTAAAATGGGCTGAAACGGGTATCCTGACAATAAGAAGCAAGTATATCTGTGTAAAAAGTCTATATCTTTCGGGAAAAAGAACAGGGGGGAATGACAAAAGTGTCGGTATATTTAAAACAAAAAACCTCAGAAAATAAATTCCTGAGGTTCTCTGTGGGCAGTGATGGATTCGAACCACCGAAGTCGAAAGACAGCTGAGTTACAGTCAGCCCCATTTGGCCACTCTGGTAACTGCCCAATGCAAAACTTTCGTTTTATAGGATCGATCTCTATCTTTCCTTTGAGCCTCTTGTCGGATTCGAACCAACGACCCCGAGATTACAAATCACGTGCTCTGGCCAACTGAGCTAAAGAGGCATTCAGTATTTCTGTTTTGCGAGTGCAAAGGTAGTGAATATTTTAAACCATGCAATAGGTAAGCGTGTTTTTTTCTGTGTTTTTTCTCTGCTTCCTCTTCAATAGCAAGCTATGTCTCTGATTGCTAATGATAAAGAATGTATAATTTTTTATTTAAAATAGTAAGAGTGAAAATAAATTCTTATTTTGGCAATTGAAAACATATTTACTTAATCTATAAATCTACTTCCATGAGTATTAACAGAAGACAATTTCTAAGAAGATCGCTGGCCGGAAGTGCCGCTGTCGTTGTAGGTAAAGAGCTGGGAGCTGCTACTCCGGCCGCAGTAGGAACATTGCCGCTTCAGGCGGAAGATGCCAGTCCGCCTTCGAAAGGGAAATCTGTATTAGGATTGCGATGCAAACCTTTAAAAACTGTCCGCATCGGCGTTGTCGGTCTCGGACGTGGTGCGGGAGCAGTGAAACGTCTGGCGCAAATCGATGGCACGGAGATTGTTGCCATCTGCGACCTGAACCCTAAGCGGGTGGAAAACAGCCAGAAAACCCTGAAGAACAGTAACCGGAAAGAAGCCGTTGCTTACACCGGCGAAGAAGATTGGAAAAAGATCTGCCAACGCGATGATATCGACCTGATCTACAATGCCACCCCCTGGGAACTGCATGTCCCTATCGCCCTTTACGCTATGGATCATGGTAAACATGTCGCTATTGAAGTTCCTGCCGCCCTCACCGTAAAAGACTGTTGGGCGCTGGTGGACAAAGCCGAGGAAACCCAGCTTCACTGCATGATGCTCGAAAACTGCTGTTACGACTTCTTTGAACTGGCTACCCTGAATATGGCCCGTCAGGGCTTGCTGGGCGACGTGATCCATGCCGAAGGTGCCTATATACACGACTTGAGAGGCGAGAAGTTTAAAGGCTATTATAAACACTGGCGGCTTGAATACAGTAAATACCACACCGGAAACCCGTATCCGACTCACGGACTGGGGCCTGTCGCCCAGATAATGGGTATCAACCAGGGTGACCGGATGGATTATCTCTCTTCCGTCTCCACCAACCAATACGGCCTGTCACTCTGGGCCAAAGAAAACCTGGAGAATGACGAACGTATCACGCATTCGGAACGTTATATGCTGGGGGATATGAATACGACGATCATTCACACCGTGAACGGCAAGTCTATCATGATCCAGCACGACACCACTTCGCCGCGTCCTTATTCGCGTATCCATCTGGTGCAGGGCACGAAAGGGATGGCCGTTAAGTACCCTAACCAAAAAGTGGCTGTGCAGCCCGATACACATTCGTACCTGAAAGAGGGGGATCATAAGGATGTGATGGCGCAGTACGAACATCCGTTAAGTAAATATATCGGTGAGCGGGCCAAGAAAGTAGGCGGTCATGGCGGTATGGACTTTATCATGGACTGGCGCCTGATCTATTGCCTTCAAAACGGTTACCCGCTCGATCAGAGCGTTTACGATGCTGCTGCCTGGTCATGTATCGTGGAGTTAAGCGAACGCTCTGTGCTGAATAAGAGTTGTTCGGTGGCTATCCCCGACTTTACCCGGGGTGCCTGGCGCGACTATAAGCCCTGGCCTGTGATCGATATGCAGGGTGTATTACACGGATAACAAACTCATCAACATAAAAACTCCTGAAAGTGAGCCTGCTTACACAGGCCTGTACTTTCAGGAGTTTACATTGAACGCGTATGTTTACTTTTCTTCTTTCTTCAAAAGCACTTCTTCGATGGCCTTTTTGAAATCAGCCTTGCTCATGGCTCCTCTTGCCATCTGCGGTTGTTCACCCATCGGACAGAACAGAAGGGAAGGTATGCTCCGGATACCGAAAGAGGCGGCCAGTTCTTCTTCCTTCTCCGTATCTACCTTGTAGATATCGATCTTTCCGGCATATTCGTCGGCCAGCTCTTCCAGGATAGGGGCGATCATTTTGCAAGGGCCGCACCAGGTAGCGAAGAAGTCTACGATACAAGGTTTATCACCTTCGTACACCCATTTGTCGGGGCTTGCTTCGTAGTTGGCTACTTTACTTAGAAATTCCTGCTTTGTTAACTCATTAATTTTCATAATTATAACTCCTCGTTATTTAGTTATTATTCTTGCTTCTATTTACATAACAAAGTTACAACCCTTTATTCCTGTAACAATTGGCTGTTTTTCCTTAATAATTGACATTATTACTTCGGATAACAGGATGTAAATAAAAAGCCGTTCGGAGAAACTTGCTCCGGACGGCCTTATCTGGTTTTACTTTACACTACTATTAATATTAATATCTTTTGCCAACGGCATCCCAATCAACGATCTTCCATAAGGCAGCCAGATGATCGGGACGGCGATTCTGATAATCCAGGTAATAAGCATGTTCCCATACGTCGAATCCCAGAATTGGAGTCAGCCCCTTGGCAACAGGGTTGCTACCGTTAGCTTCTTTGGTAATTGAAAGTTTGCCGTCTTTATCTTTTGCCAGCCATACCCATCCGGAACCGAACAAACCTGCACCTGCTGTGTTAAATTCCTTTTGGAAGTTTTCAAACGAACCCCAGGTCTTGTCGATAGCTTCTGCTAATTTGCCTGATGGTTTGCCGCCTCCCTTGGGTGAGAACTGTGTGAAATACAAATTGTGATTAAGTATCTGTCCGGCGTTATTAAAGATAGCACCGTCTGATTCAGCTACGATCTGTTCGAGAGGAGCATTTTCAAACTTGGTTCCCGGGATCAGGTTATTCAGGTTGTTTACATAAGCCTGAAGGTGTTTTCCGTGATGGAACTCAATAGTTTCTTTACTTATAACCGGTTCCAGCGCATTGGCTGCATAGGGTAATTGGATTAATTCGAATTTCATAATTTCTTCTTTTTTATTTGTTGTTTGACTATAATTACTGTTATTTGTGATCAACAATAATAAACTAAGACATAATGTAAGCATAACCAATATGTTTTATGTTGTTTCTACTAATCTAACATCGGCGGTTCGTTATTTGTTCATGCCGGGAGGGGGGATTTGCTATAACTTTTTTTGATTAAACGATAGATAAAATTTATCCGGCTTAACTTTTACCCTCAAAGAGAGCGATTTATCAGCTTGTTTCGGTCGGGCATGTAATAAAATGAATAATAATATGTAAAAAGCTGTTTTTTTATCATTTGTATAGAAAATAATCCCGAAGAAGTTTCTATTTTTGTGCCCTCAATATTATTAATAAGTAAAACATATTTGTAGATGGTAAAGAAAGTTGGGAATTTAATTCCAAACACCTTTTTTATTACAAAGGGTAGTGGTGACTCGGATCTGGAAAAACATGCAGGTTCTTATCACATGGCCCTTTATGATGCTGGTATTTCAGACTTTAACATTATGACGTATTCGTCTGTTATACCCGCCACTGCACATCTTGCTACCATGGATGAAATAGACCTTCCTCCATTTGGTACGGAACTGAAGACCATTATGGCCGTGTCTCACGGGTATCAGGATGAGTTTGTATCTGCCGGTGTGGTTTACGCCTGGATGTACAAGGACGAAAACTTCGATGAGAAGGTAGGAGCCCTGGTATGTGAGGTCAGCGGCCGTTATCGTATCGAAGAGTTGGAGTCACGTTTGATCCGTGTAATCAACGATCTTCATCAGAAAACGTACGGTAAGTATTATCTGGGTGAGCTTAACTTTATAACAGAAGGTATTACCATCGAGAAGAGATACGGTACAGCTTTGGCTGCCCTGTGTTTTGTAGACTTCTTAATGCCTGTAATCGAAGAATAAAGATAAACGAGATACCTGATTATTAGTAGGGGAAACAGAGGTAAGGCTTAGTCTTTATCTCTGTTTTTTTGCTTCCAGCCGGAAAACTCGCTGTAAGTTTGTTATATTTGTATCGGACTTATGCTATAAAATTTTCTTTATTTAAGAAACAATCCGTTTAAAGCTGTTGTTGTATGAAAAAGATTATTAATCCCTGGGAGGGACTGGAAGGCTATATGTGTTTCGGGTGTGCGCCTGAAAACCCGCAAGGTCTTCACATGGAGTTTTACGAAGAAGATGATGACATTGTTGCTTTCTGGGAGCCTGAAAGTCATTATCAGGGATGGTTGGATACATTGCACGGGGGAATCCAGACGACTATGATGGATGAACTGGCCGGTTGGGTAGTATTGAGGAAATTGCAGACGTCGGGGGTAACATCCCGCCTGGATGCACGCTTCCTGAAAAGCATCTCGACCCGCGAACCACGCTTGATGGTGCGGGGGCGCATCAAAGAGCAGAAACGGAATGCTATATTTATTGAAACGGAGATATACAACTCGCAGAACGAACTTTGTTCGCGTGCGGATATCGTATATTTTGTTGTCACTAAAGAACAGGCAACGGAGAAGTTTCATTTTGCAGGCTGCAAGACCGAAGATGAAAAATAGATCAGTAGACAAAAAGAATAAAGTAAACGATTAACAAATGAAATTTTTAGGAGCTCATGTAAGTGCGTCAGGTGGGATAGAAAATGCACCGCTGAACGCGCATGCTATCGGGGCGAAAGCTTTCGCCCTTTTTACCCGAAACCAGCGTCAATGGAAATCTTCCCCGTTGACAAAGAAAAGTATATCCTTGTTTAAGGAACGTTGTGCGGAATTCGGTTATGAAGCGAAGCATATCCTTCCGCACGACAGTTACCTGATCAATCTGGGACATCCCGATCCGGAAGGGTTGCAAAAGTCGCGTGATGCTTTTCTGGATGAGATGCAACGTTGCGAACAGTTGGAACTGGATCGCCTGAACTTCCATCCGGGAAGCCATCTGAACGAACTGTCTGTCGACGATTGTCTGGCACGTATTGCCGAGTCGATCAACTGGACACTCGACCAGACCGCCGGTGTTTGTGCCGTCATAGAGAACACGGCCGGACAGGGTACGAACCTGGGATATACGTTTGAACAGATCGCTGCCATTATCGACAAGGTTGAAGATAAATCGAGGGTAGGGGTTTGCATCGATACGGCCCATACGCTGGCTGCGGGATACGACATCAAAACAGAACAAGGGTTTACAGATACTTTCCGTCATTTCGACGAGGTGATCGGTTTCTCTTATCTGCGCGGAATGCATATCAACGACTCGAAGAAAGACCTGGCGACTCGTGTGGACAGGCACGACAGCATAGGGAAAGGAGTGATGGGCATCACAACCTTTAAAATGCTCATGCAAGATCCTCGTTTCGACGACATACCACTGATTCTGGAAACCCCTGATGAGTCGATCTGGGCGGAGGAGATCAGTTATTTATACACTTTATAGAAGAGAATTACAGGGAGAAGGGGCACTTTTGTAAGTCTCCTCTTTTTCCATATACTAATAAGTCCCTTCGGTAAGAAGGTCGACATAAATACATTAACAGCTATGTTTATATTAATGCCAATTATTTTCGTTGTGGGTATCCTGGCTATTGCGCTTGAAGATAAGATCAAGATCAATAAGGCAGCGACAGCCCTTTTTATGGCAATTTCTTTGTGGATGATCCTGATGTTTGACGCCTATAATATTTTTGTTGAACGTGCTAATCCTTTATTTGCCGAGTTTCTGGCGCAGAATCCTGATATGGCTAACCTGCCGGCGAAAGATCAGTTTATTAATTTTATAACCAACCGTTCTATTGTCTACCATCTGGGTAATGTTGCTGAAACATTGTTCTTTGTGATGTGTTCCATGCTGATCGTCGATATTGTAGATAAACATGGTGGTTTCAGGGCTGTTACGGGATATATCCGGACTGCCAATAAACGCAAATTGTTATGGTATATCAGTATAGCTACTTTCTTCTTTTCTGCCTTACTGGACAACCTGGCGGCGGCTATCGTGATTATGGCCGTACTCCGTAAACTGGTTCCCGACCGGACAGACCGTTTGAAGTATGCCTGTATGGTCATTATTGCGGCCAATGCCGGCGGTTCCTGGTCGCCTATCGGTGATGTGACGACGATCCTGCTTTGGGTAGGTAAGAATATTACGGCGATGCATCAGATATCGCATGTATTCATTTCCGCCCTGGTCAATATGCTGGTTCCGCTTACTATCGCTCATTTCTGGTTGTTCAAGAAAGACTCGCAGCTGCGTGTAATGAGTGAAGAGGAAATGGCGGACGAGTTTGTTCCCGAAATATCGAACCGGGCACGGCGTACTATCTTTGTGATCGGTGTGCTATCACTGGCATTAGTCCCTGTCTTCCAGATGGTGACGGATTTACCTCCCTTCCTGGGCGTATTGCTGGGATTGGTTATCCTGTGGATCTATACCGATATCATGTATAGCCGTTTGCATGTGCATGAGTCGGAGAAACTGCGTATTTCCCGGTTATTGCCTAATATAGACTTAGCCACTATCTTTTTCTTCCTGGGTATCCTGATGGCTGTCGGAGCTCTGGAAACATCCGGGCAGCTGGGGTTGATGTCCGCTTATCTCGATAAGCATGTACATGATCCGTATCTGATCAGTTTTGTTATCGGTGTACTGTCATCTTGTGTGGACAACGTGGCTTTGGTTGCGGCTACGATGGGTATGTACCCTGTTGTGCAGCAGGCGGCCGATCTGGCTCCTTATGCACAGTATTTTGTGGCTGACGGCGGCTTCTGGACTTTCCTGGCCTACTGTGCCGTAACGGGTGGTAGCATCCTGATTATCGGGTCGGCAACCGGTGTAACGGTGATGGGATTGGAGAAGATAGATTTTATGTACTATACAAAGCGATTTTCAATTCTGGCATTGATTGGTTATATTTGCGGTGCGGCAGTATATATGCTATTATTCGCTTAAACTTATTTATATGAAAAGAAAATGGATTATTGCGGCGGCCTGCGCTGTTTTGCTTTCCGGAATGGAAGCTATGGCTTGTACAGGTTTGCTGGTTGGAAAGAAAGCATCGGTCGACGGATCGGTCATGATCAGTTATGCAGCAGACTCGCATACTTTGTATGGGGAGCTTTACCGTTGGCCGGCGGCAACCTGGCCGAAAGGGGCTATGCTGGAAGTAAGGGAATGGGATACAAATAAACCGCTCGGACAAATCCCGCAGGTGGAACAGACGTATTCGGTGGTAGGTAATATGAACGAACATCAGGTAGCGATCACGGAAAGCACGTGGGGCGGTCGTCCCGAGCTGGTGGATACAACAGGTATCATCGATTACGGTAGCCTGATCTACATAGCCCTTCAGCGTTCCAAGTCTGCCCGTGAGGCGATTAAGGTGATGACAGACCTGGTGAAGGATCACGGTTATTACAGCAGTGGCGAAACTTTCTCTATCGCTGATAAGAATGAAGCCTGGGTGATGGAACTGATCGGAAAAGGAACAGGTAATAAAGGAGCGGTATGGGTAGCCATTCGTGTTCCCGACGATTGTATCTCGGCACATGCCAACCAGTCGCGCATACAGCAGATTCCGTTCGACGATAAGGAGAACTGCCTGTATTCGCCGGACGTAGTTTCTTTTGCCCGTGAGAAAGGTTACTTCACAGGAAAAGATAAGGACTTCAGCTTCCAGAAAGCGTATTGTCCTTACGATTTCAGCGGCCTGAGAGGATGTGAAGCCCGTGTATGGTCTTTCTTCCGTAAATATGATAACACAATGGATAAATATACCGACTTTATTAAAGGGGATCCTTCTAAAGAGCCGATGCCTTTGTACGTGAAGCCTAACCGTTTGTTGTCCGTTCAGGATGTGCAGAACGGCATGCGCGACCATTACGAAGGCACTGATCTGGATATGACGAATGATGCCGGAGCCGGTTCATACAAGGTGCCGTATCGCTGGCGTCCGATGACGTTTAAGGTGGATGGGGAAACCTATACGAACGAACGTGCCATTGCAACACAGCAGACCGGTTTTGTGATCGTTCCGCAGATGCGTAACTGGTTGCCGGATGCTGTCGGTGGAATTCTTTGGTTCGGTGTGGATGATGCCGATATGGCTGTCTTCACTCCGTTGTATTGTTCTATCACGGAGTCGCCGGAGTGTTACCGGGTAGGAAACGGAGACATCATGAACTTCTCATGGACTTCCGCTTTCTGGATCCACAACTGGGTAGCCAACCAGGCTTATTCAAAGTACAGCTTTATGATCAAGGATATCCGTCCGGTTCAGCAGGAGCTGGAAAACAGTTATAAGGAAGCAATTCCGGCTATCGACAAGGCTGCATCGGAGCTGTATGCCAAGAACCCGGCAGAGGCTGTAAAGTTCCTTACCTGGTTCAGTACAACGACTGCCGATCAGGCAACCGCCCGTTGGAAGAAATTAGGTGAGTACCTGTTAGTAAAATATATGGACGGTAATGTTAAGAAAGAAGAAAATGGCCAGTTTAAGCAGAACGGTTACGGATTGTCCGAATATCCTGATTTCCCTGGCTATGACGAGGATTATTACCGTAGTATCGTAAAAAGCGCAGGTGACAGACTTAAAGTAAAATAATTATATTTGCGCATAATGTTGAACTAAATTAATGAGAGTATGAAGAAATTAATTGTTATGTGTATGCTGGCAATTATCAGCATGAGTGCATTCGCACAAACCCAGCAGGGACAATCGTCTTTCGGTTTCAATATCGGTTATGGGTTTAATGATAATGGGAATGCACTGTTGGGAGTTGATTATCGTTATAATTTTACCGATGAGGTTCGTTTCGCTCCTTCTCTGACGTATTTTGTCAAGGACAATGGACTGAGTGCATGGGCTATCGATATGAATGTCCATTATGTATTTAAGTTGAGTGAAATGTTCGGTTTCTATCCGTTGGCAGGTCTTGACCTTTCCTTCTGGAAATTTGGTGCCGGTGGTTGGAGTCATAATATGACTCGCTTTGGAGCCAATATCGGTTTAGGTGGTGAAGTATATGCGACAGACCAGATCACTGTAGGCCTGGAATTCAAATACAATATCATTAAGGATTTCGATCAGCCGATCTTAGGTGTTCGTGTCGGATACAACTTCTGATAGACGGATACATTATCTTATAAACAAATAAAGAATGCCCCTTTACCATTTGGTATTGCGGGCATTCTTCTTTTTTAGGTATAACTGGTTCGGACTCAGACCGGCTATTTGGAGAGATACATACAATTTCTATGCTGTCTCATTTTTATATTGAAATGGTTCACAGTCTTTTCTCCAACCTAATGATTGGCAACAACATTTCTCTTATATTTGTTGTTTATATTTCATCAAAAATGATAGTTATGGTAATACAACAAGAGAAAGAAAAAAAGAAGAAGTATGTTTATGGAGATGTTTTGAGTTATATGGACTACCTTGAAAGGGAGAAATATAACTCCGGAAAAAAAGGAACAGCAAGTCTGTATAAGGCAACCCGTAATCAGCTGGAACATTTTCTGAATAAACGTGACTTCAATATGAAACGTATAAACAGTCGTTTGGTACAGGAGTTTGTGGGACATCTGCAATCATTGTCCTTAAGTCAGAATTCAGTTAGTAACTATACGAGTATTTTTCGTGCAGCATATAATGCGGCAGTATCGGAAAAGTTGGTTACACCGGAAGAAAATCCGTTTCAGAAAGTTTATTTGCGTCCTATACAGACTTATAAGCGTTCGGTAGGGGCTAAGGTGATTAAAGAGATTACCCGTATGGATTTGAAAAGTAAAAAGAACCTGAGGTTTGCACGTGACTTGTTTCTGTTCAGCTTTATGGCTTGCGGAATCGCTTTTGTCGATCTGGCCCATCTTACCCGTGCCAATATTCGCGGGAACCAACTTGTGTACTATCGTGTGAAGACAAAAAGGGAGATTCGTATAACAATTACTTCGGGGATGCGCCGTTTGTTGGATAAATATGCTGATCCTGAATCGGAGTTATTGTTTCCTATTCTTAAATCGCCGGATACATCTTATGAGAGTTATAAGGTAGCATTGCGTACTTATAACCGTCGCCTGGCAGTTATCGGGAATATGCTGTCTGTTCCTGTAAAATTAACGTCATATGTCGCACGCCATTCGTGGGCTATGCGTGCAAAAGAAAACTCTGTTTCAGTGGCAATAATCGGACAAATCTTAGGGCATACATCTGAAAAAACAACTCAATTTTATTTGGAAAGCTTAGACCAAGCGATCATTGATCGGGCAAATCTAAAAATTATAAACTTTGTGGAGCAATGGATAAGTTAAAAATGCTGTAGATATTGACGCTTATTTACGGAATAAGGGTCATTGCAAATCATTACCATAAATAGGTAGAATAAAAACCACACCCCTCGTATCCCAATTCAAACAAATGTCTTAATACTTTTATACACTGCAAAGGTAAATAAAATAAATTGATAAAACTTTTGCCAGGGGACTCCTTGTCCTTTAAAAAAGATTAAAATTAAAATAATATAGCAGATTTTTCACGAAAAAATAGAGTTTAATTACTTAAATACTAATGTGTTGTATATTGTGATGCCTACTGCTACGAATCGGTTAACCGATCTTAGCAGGACAATTTGATTATCAAAATAAATCTATTGACATTTATTTAAAGGATCATGATTTCAGTAATATTATTTTACTAAATAAACACTTCATTTTCGCTTCATAATACCTTCCCCTTTTTTCTTTCCTCAAATGATTTATTTGAAAGCTGAATAAGGTGGTCATAAAAGAGCTTATTTGTGACTTTTTATTTGCAATCTGGTTGAAATGTCTAAATAAAGTGTTGATATATAGTTGTTTAAAATCAATGACCCTTATTCCGTAAATAAGGGTCAAAATATTTGTGTGGTCACCCGGTGGGATGGGACTGACCACCTTCGTTATGTAAAAACTAAATCATGGAAAGATGGTAACAGGTTTATTATCAATGATGTTTTCTATTATACAACGGGATTCAACGATAGCAGAATTTGTCATTTTACTTTGTTTTATTATGTCTTTTATCTGCTCTGTATTTATGCTTCCGAGGATAATGATCATCTCTAAGCGAAAACGTTTATACGATGATCTGAATGCCCGGAAATGTCATTCGGCTGCGATCTCCCGTTTGGGGGGATTGGTGTTTATACCGTCAGTGCTGATCGCATTTTCTTTTTCTACGGCATTCTTTTTCTTTATCAGTTTCCCTTTAAATTCGACATTAGCGGGCAATGCGCTGCAGGAATTGTTGTTTTTGCTGACCGGTAGTCTGTTTCTATATCTGGTGGGTGTAAAGGATGATCTTATAGGAGTTCGTTACCGTAAGAAATTCATCGCTCAATTCTTTGTCGCAGCTCTGTTTCCGATGGCTGGCCTTTATATAAATAATTTATATGGGTTATTTGGCGTGTATGAAATTCCTGTCTTGATAGGAATCCCTTTTACAATCGTATTGGTTGTATTTGTAACGAATGCCATTAACCTGATCGACGGAATAGACGGATTGGCTGGCGGTATGGCTTTGGTTGCTTTTATCACTTTCGGTATATTGTATATTTTAAAAGGAGAATGGATTTATTCTATGTTGGCATTTGCCTTCGTTGGCTGCTTGTTACCATTTCTTTATTACAATGTCTTTGGATCGGCCTTTCGCGGCAGTAAATTATTTATGGGAGATTCGGGTTCTTTGTCTCTGGGGTATATGTTATCTTTTTTTGCCGTGAAATATGTTATGTATATTCCCGGAGAAGGAATGGATGGGTATTGCCTGATCATTCCGTTCTCCCTTTTATTTGTGCCGGTTTTCGATGCCTTGCGGGTGATGGTGGTTCGTGCTTTTCAGAGCCATCCGTTGTTTCTTGCCGATCGTAACCATATTCATCATAAATGTTTGGATGCAGGCTTGAACCATTTACAGGCAACTTGTCTGTTGATAGGTTATGCTATAGTTATGCTGATTGTAAATATTGGATTGTTCCGCATATTTAATCTGAATATATTGTTTATTCTCAATATGCTGGTGGCTATTTGTATAAATTATCTTCTGGATATCAGGATACGATATATCAGGAAAGTGCATGATTTCGATTTCAGCGGTGTTTCTGTTCCCGAAATCAAAGAGTAAATAAGGTGATTACAATATTGATTTTATATACGGAATTGATGCCTTATAACATAGCAGTTATAAAAGTATTGGTGGAAAAGGGCTGTCGTGTGCATATCGTATCACAGGACAGAGAGAGGGAAACACCTTATGTCCCCCCTTTATTGGATGGCGTAACTTACTATAAACGTTCTACATTTCAGGATAGGAATCATTTATACGGGTTAGTAGAGGCGTTGAGACCGGATCTGGTGTGGACAGCCGGGTGGATCGATCCACTGTATAACGAAATATGTGGAATGATCCGTCGGCAATTGCGTATCCCTGTTGTAGCAGGTAGCGACACACAATGGCGTGGAGGAAAACAATGGTTGAATGTTTTGACATCCCCTTTCCGGCAACGCTGTTGGTTCAGCCATCTGTTCGTTGCTGGAGAGTGGCAGGTAGAATATGCACGGAAACTGGGTTTCAGGCAGGATAGGATATTGATGCATAATCTTTCAGCAGATATTGATTTATTCAGCCGGATAGATATCGATTGCCGGGAAAAGGACTATCCTAAAAGGTTGTTGTACGTTGGCCGTTTTTCTCCGGAGAAAGGACTTCGTTATTTGTTGAGGGCCTGGAATGCAATCCCGGATCGCAAAGGTTGGCGATTGACATTGGTTGGAAATGGTTCGGAGAAAGAACGATTGTCCGGTTATCCGGATGTAGAGATCCTGGATTTTATGGAACAGAAGGATTTACAGAAAGTAATGGAAAACTCCGGGGCATTTATTTTGCCTTCTATATTTGAACAATGGGCATTGGTTTTGCATGAAGCTGCTTGTGCCGGTTTGCCGATACTGGCATCCAACCGTTGTGGAGCGATAGCCTCGTTTGTGGAGGAAGGAAAAAACGGATATCTGTTTATTCCTGCCAATATCTGTTCTATTCGTCATTCGATAGAAAAATTCATAGCTTGTACGGAATCGGATTGGTTGTTAATGGGTAAGAATAGCCGGCAGCTATCTTTACTGATAACTCCGGAAAGAGTGGCTGAAACCCTGTTGACAGTCTTGTAATCAGTATGGATATAATATTATTTTGGATACTTTTTATAGCTTCTTTATCTAAAGCGATTCCCTTGTTTCCTTCTTTTCCGGAAGTTATTTACTACGGGAGTTTTTTAATTAGTTTTATCTGGTTTATTTTCAGAGGAGGAATAAGAATATCCTGGAAATATCTTTTTTTTATTTCTGCTGTTCTTTTTTCAGTCTGGTTAAATGATATTCCAGCTTTATTCAGGGTCTGGTTCCGAGTGATTGCTTTTTTCAGTCTGGTTTTTATAATTGGCCCGTTTTTTATAAACGATTATCTGGTTCGTTTGCGCAGGCTTTTATTTATACGTTCGTTACTTATTCTTCGTTGGGTAGTTTTGCTTTCTTTTTTGTTGAAATTTATAGCACCTGATATGGTAATGGGAAAATCTGGATTTACAGGGCTGACTAACCATTCGATGTTGTTATCTCCTTTGGCGGGGGGTTGTATGCTTTATGGCATTTACCGGTTTTATTTGTCGGAAACAAAGCCAGAACGGTATAAAGAAATGATATATACCGGTGTCTCTTTTCTGGTATTGATACTGGCGGGTTCCCGTGGTGCTTTGGCTGCCACATTAGCTGGTGTCGCTTTCTTTTATGTGCGTCTGTATAAATACCGCGTAGGACAGTTAGCCAAAATAGTATTATTTTTCTCTTTACTGGTATTATCGACTTCCTCACTCTGGTGGTCTTATACCGAAAGAATAAGGGAAAAAATGGATTCGAGTGAAAATACCGGTAGTCTAACGTCTAGTCGTGACGGGCTATGGGAGGATCGGATAAAAGAATTTAAAGCTTTTCCGATTTTTGGTGTAGGGTTTGCCAGTTATAATCTTAATTATATACAGAGCGAACATTCCATAAACCTGCAAAGTGGAACTGTAGAACCAGGTAGCAGCTGGCTTTTTCTGCTATCGTCGCTTGGGTTATACGGTTTTTTGTCATTTTTATTACCAATAATCTATTTAATATGTATGCTTTATAAGGATTCCGGGACTGGTCTGAACGGAGGGCTGGTCGGTTCTATCATGACGCTGTTTAGCGTTCATATGCTGGTTGAAGGATTTGTCATAGCTTCCGGATCCTATCTCTGTTTTCTTTTATGGCTTTCCTTATCGGAGGGCGAACAAATTCTACAAAATAGTAATAACAAGTTTTTATAAGTATGATTCCAATAATACCGTCGATCATATCCCGGTTGTATTTATTATTGCCTCGCCAGTACCGTTTGCGTATCTGGATGACAGGTTTGACTATTTTTATAATGTCTGTTTTCGATCTGATAGGAATAGGGGTGTTGGTACCCGTATTACTTCTGGTTCTGAATGAAGATGCAGTAACAGAGAACCGGTATATGTCCGGGTTGTTTAATTGGTGTGGCTTCGAGGATTTTTTTTCTTTTATGATCTTTATTTGTGTGGTTATTTTGTTGTTTTCAATCGGTCGTATTGTGATTTGTGCCTGGCTTCAATATAAACAGAATAAGCGGTTATTCACCATTTCCAGTTATTTGTCCTTACGCTTATATCGTTATTATTATTCAAAGGGTTTTCTTTATATCAAACAGAATAACAGTCACCAGTTGATTAACCGGGTCAATGGGGTTTCCCAGAGTTTGATCCAGGGATATCTGGTACCTTATACCCAGTTGATTTGTGAGTGTGCAGTGATGATTTCCATTCTGATAGGTCTGATGCTGTTCAATATATATGTATTCTTGTTAGTACTGGTGACTTTTGTTCCGATCACATTAATATATTACCGTTTTTCCCGTGCCCGCATGATGCGCTACGGAACTATGTTGTTTCAGTTGATCCCTTTGAAGAATAAAATATTGCAACAAACTTTTGTCGGGTATACCGATATGGAGATGAGTAATTCTTTTCCTGAAAGTGTGAACGGTTTTGACGAGTTGATGGAAAGGCAGAATCATATCAATGTACGGACGCTGCTGCTTAGCGGATCGATACAGAAGGCACTGGAAATAGCGATCGTTTGTTCACTGGTTGTACTTATCTTGGCAACACAGTTGTTTAAGTTACCCTCTTTAGGATTGATAATAGGCTTGTTTGCTATTGCCGTTTACCGTGTTCTTCCTGGTCTTGTGCGTAGTACCAGTTTTATTTTTCAGATGAAATCGAATTCGTATTCCGGCGAATTGTTGCTGGATCTGGATGCTGAACAAACAGAATCGGAAGAATTGGAGCAGAAACCGATAGACTTTGAACAAGCTATTTCAATTCGTTCCCTTGTTTTTTCATACGACAAAAAGATCCAGGTGCTGAATAATATTTCATTGGACATTCATAAAGGAGATATAATCGGTTTCCGTGGTGAGTCGGGATCAGGGAAGTCGACCTTGTTTCATTTGTTACTGGGGTTTATTCAACCCGATTCGGGAGGGATTTATATTGATGATGTATTGTTATCGCCGGACAGGCTGTCTGCCTGGCGAAGTAAGATCGGGTATGTCTCACAACAGTTATTTATGGTAGAAGGAACTTTATTGGATAATATCATAATGAGCTCGGAGAAAGAGAAGGTCGACAGAACACGGATTGATCGGATAATCCGTCAGGCTTGTCTGGATAGTTTCATCAGAACATTGCCCCAGGGAGTAGATACTCCGGTTGGTGAGGCTGGTTGTCTGCTTTCCGGAGGACAGAGACAACGTCTGGGTATTGCTCGTGCTTTATATAAACAGGCGGAGATCCTGATGTTCGACGAAGCTACTTCTTCTTTGGATGAAGCTACCGAACAATCTATCAACGAGGCTATTGTTCGCTTGTTGGAGGAATGTCCGGGAATGACATTGCTGGTTATTTCACATCGTCCGGAATCACTGGCAGTGTGTAGTAAGATAATAGATATTAATGATTTGAATGATAAATAATACGGTATATCCGCCATCTGTTGATTGTTTGTTTTTAGAGTCAAAACAGGAAAGATCTGGTGGTTTAGAAATATAAAATTATGATTTATTCCTATTTAAAAGGAAGGCTGGGTAATATCCTGTTTGAAATTGCAGCAGGTGCCTCCTTGGCTAAAAGAAGGAATGTTCCGTTTAAAGCATTGACGTGTTCTCCGGATATCTTTGGGGAACCTGATAATTGTTCCATCTCGGAATATGTGGAACAATTTCGAAAATCAATATTACGTAATATTGATTTTTCGAATGAGTATCCAGAAAATCAGAAAGTATATCAAGAGCAGACTTTTCCCTATCGACCTCTTCCTGAAGAAAGTGATATTGTATTGCACGGGTATTTTCAATCGGAAAGATATTTTGAAGAAGATGTTGTCCGGAATTTGTTCCGTATAGATACGGAAACACTGTCCTATATAAGAAAGAAATATAGTCATATACTTGAGAGGACTCCGGTATCCATACTAGTGCGCCGTGGTGATTATTTGAAATTACAATTCAAACATCCGGTCTGTCAGATGAGCTATTATAAAAAAGCAATGGCAACTTTTGATTCCGGTTCTGTTTTCCTTATTATCAGTGATGATATTACATGGTGTAAAAAGCATTTCAGAGGGGAAAACTTCTTTTTTGTAGACGATGAACCTCCGATTGTAGATTTATATCTTCAATCTTTATGTACACACAATATAATTAGTAATTCTTCCTTTGGCTGGTGGGGTGCGTGGCTTAATCCGAATCCGGAGAAAAAGATCGTTTGTCCTACTCCGTGGTTTGCACCTTCCGGTGTGAAAAGAGACACCAGAGATTTATGTCCTGCAATATGGAAGAAAGAACCGATAGCAGGAACGATTGAGTTGTATTGCAGGAGTTATTACTCATTGGCTATAATAAATGCAAAGATATTATTGCATAAGATAGCGACAGGTATAAGGAAATCTTTCTCATTATAATGCAAATGCCAAGTAACTTTTAATTTGATAATAGATATGAAGAAATATGATTTACTGAGAAGAATCTTGATCACCCGTAATGTCAGAAAACAAGTTCCGATTTACATGGCACGTGAAAATGTTCTTCATTGTTTGCATTTAGGATGTGGCGCAAATCAGATACCAGGTTGGTTAAATACGGATATTCTGGTACCGGTAAGAGGTGAAAAGATCTATTTGGATGCAACAAAGCCTTACCCTTTTGCAGATAAGAGTTTCGACTATATTTTTTCCGAACATATGTTCGAGCATCTTTCATTGAAAGATGCTACAGGTATGCTGTTGGAATGTAGAAGGGTGTTGAAGGAAAACGGTGTCCTAAGAATAACCTTACCCGATATGGGCTTTTTATTGGATATGTATTTTCATCCGGAGAAGTACCGGGAATATTTGAAATGGTGTACAAAGAAATTTTTACCGGAAGTGGAAGAGTTATTTCCAGGGAAATATCCGGAAGTATTTGTCATCAATAACTTTTATCGGGACTGGGGACATCAGATGATTTATGACTATAAAACGTTGGAAATGCTGTTACGGAAATGCGGCTATAAGAAAATAAAAAGATGTGAAGTAGGAGAGAGCGAACATGTAACTCTTCGGGGCATAGAAAAACATGATGAAGTGAACTTTCCGGGACTTACTAGGCTTGAATCAATGGTAGTCGAAGCTTCTTATTAAATACTTAAATAGGGAATATGAAAAAATGACACAGAAATTATTATCGAAAATAACTTTTCTCAGGAGAAGAGGTGGCTATTATTGGAATTTTATTTTGACCTACAAGGTATGGACTTATTTAAAATCCCGAGGAAAAATACAACTATTAAAAAAATCGGACTTAAGAATCAATAATAATGGAAATCTATCTATTGAGGGACGATTATATAGTACTCCCGTTTTAAAAAAGCCATGTGTAATTATGGTAGAGGGAGGTAATCTGATTATAAAAAAGAAACTTTTATTGATTGACAATATAACACTTTGGGTTCATCCCGGTGCTAATTTAATAATAGATGATTGTGTTATAAATAATGATACTTATATAGAATGTGAATCGAGTATTACGATCGGAAATGATGTAGGAATCGGCCGTAATGTGACCATCCGTGATTCGGACGGTCATGATCATGGAGATGCGTCGGGCGATAGGGAAAGATGTCTACCGGTAGTGATCGGCAATTCAGTCTGGATCGGTTCTTATGCAATAATACAAAGAGGAGTACATATTGGTGATGGTGCTATTGTTGCAGCGGGAGCTGTCGTTACCAAGGACGTACCGTCGAAATGTCTGGTAGGTGGTGTACCTGCCAGGGTTTTGAAAGAGAATGTTTATTGGAGATGGTGATATGAATATTGTATATGTAATAAACTCCATGAGTAAGTCTTGTGGAGGACCGGCCTGTACAACGTTGCTAACAGTACAGGGTATGAAAAACCTGGGATGGGAAGTTAAGATATTAACGAACCGGATACAACCGGGAGAAATGCCAGTTTCGGAAGAACCGTTTATTCATTATTTGGAACTTCCAGCCTATTATAACAGTCGTTTTGGCTATTCGCCAGCTTGGAGTAAAGTGTTGAAAAAGACTTCTGGGGCAGATATTTATCATATTCAGGGGATATGGCAATATCAAGGTTATATTACTGCCCGGTTTGCAATTGAAAATCACTTTCCTTATGTGGTAACATTACATGGAGCATTACATCCGGAAGCATTGTCTTATTCTTCTTTAATAAAAAAAACGGCTTTTTCTCTTTACCAACGCAAGCAGCTACAGAAGGCATCCTGTGTTCATGTTACTTGTAAAGAGGAAATGAAACATTATCGTTCACTGGGATTTACTAATCCGGTGGCAATAGTACCTAACCCGATAGATTGCAGTGAACCGGTCGATCCTTTTTTTAAAGATAAGATAAAAAGAGTCGGCTATTTGGGACGTATTCAACCTTATAAACGGGTAGACCGTCTGATCGAAATATGGAAAAAACTGCATGAACCCGGAGAGTTGGTGATAATGGGTGATGGAGATCCGAGATATGTTTCGGGGATACGGAAGATAGTGCAGGAGGCGGGATTGGATAAAGTCCGCTTTACTGGTTGGGTAAGCGGGATGGAAAAACAACGTTTACTGGCTTCGTTAACCTGTCTGGTTGTACCCAGTGATTTTGAGAACTTCGGAATGATCATTCCAGAAGCATTACTTCAAAATGTACCCGTTATCGGATCGACAGCAACACCGTGGGAGGATTTAAATACCTATCAGTGTGGCTGGTGGGTGAATAATGATCTGGAAACATTAATGGATGTACTTCGGGAAGTTTTGTCATTAGATAGAAGACTTTTATATGAAATGGGTGAGCGGGGACGCAGGTTAGTCCTTGAAAAATATGCAGTAAACGTAGTGTCAGAGCAGATGGGACAACTGTATGGTTGGTTGACAGGTAACTCAGAGAAACCGGATTTTGTATTTGAATAAAAAATAGAATAGTAGAAAGTGGGATTTTATTTCTTAAAGCAATCTGATAAATCTTCTTTGCATGACAAAATGAAGAAGATAAGAAGCATGCCTGTAGCAGATTTGATTGATATTGGTTTTGAT
>NZ_KQ033920.1:1361335-1409829 GCF_000969825.1 Parabacteroides gordonii MS-1 = DSM 23371 | reverse complement strand
ACAGATAAGTCGGCTGATGATAGGTTATTTTCAAAGAACACTTTCCTAATCTCTTGCCAAAGAGATGTTTACGATGCAACCTTTACGGGCGCACATAGATATTATAAATGGAAAGGCAGAGTATATGTGCATCGTAAAGTCAGTTTTAAAGTTTCTCCCAATACACTTTCGTTGGGGGAAACGGGAAAACTGAATATTTTTCCATGGGGGAAGGATACAGTCCGTTTGACTCAATTCGTATTACACAGGCATTCCCGATGTATTGTACATGACTATTTATACTGCAATTCCGGAATTAGTATTGTCGTAGCAGCGAATGGACGGCTGGAAATAAAAGAAGCTATTATGAATAACAATGCTCGTATTTATTGTACGACCCATATCGAGATAGGTGAGGAGGTACTTATAGGGGATAATGTAAGTATTCGGGATACGGATAATCATCAGATATTTTATGAAGGCCACGAACAGGAGGTAAACAGTCCGGTCATAATAGAGGATCATGTATGGATTGGGATCAATAGCACCATACTTAAAGGTGTCAGGATTGGAAAAGGTGCCATTATAGCAGCAGGGGCTGTGGTCACCAAAGATATTCCTGCTGGCTGCCTGGCCGGAGGAGTTCCTGCGAAAGTACTCAAACAGAATGTTTCATGGAAATTTTGAAAGAAAAATATAAACTAAACTCAAATATTGTATGAATAAAACTGAATTAGCAAAGGAGATCGCATCCCGTATGTCTACTACTGTTTCTGAAACATTGCAATTTCTGAACACGATGAACGAAGTGGTAAGTGAAACAATTTCGCAGAATGAATCTGTGATGTTACAAAACTTCGGGCAATATATGCCCTGGAAGCAAGTGGCACGTCCGGGACGTAATCCGCGTACAGGAGAAGATTGTATGATCAGTAAGCGGATAAGTGTGAAGTTCAAACCGGGTAAAGGATTGATAAAGAAATTGAATCCGCAATAATTATCGAATATAAGTATGAAAAGATATAATATCCTTTTAGGAGTGTTTTTTATTGCTTACCTACTGTCCGCCTGTGGCTCGGTGAAAGATATCACCTATTTGCAGGGAGATGGATTACTGAAGAAAACTGCCATTGCGGATACATTCGACCTAAAGATACAGAAGGATGATTTACTGGATATTGTGGTAAGTTGTATTGAACCTGAATTACTCCGGCCTTTTGTCCAGCAATATGGAGGAGGTAATTATAGTAGCGGAAATTATGGTGGAGGTTATGATGGAAACTATAATGGAAATGTCGGATACAACCGCGGATACCTGGTGGAAGTGGATGGAACGATTAATTATCCGTTGCTGGGGAAGATAAAGGTTGCCGGCTTGACCCGCCGGGAAGTGGTCGATCTCATTGAAGGGAGATTGAAAAAGGAAGGTTATATAGAAGATCCTATTGTAACAGTCCGTTTTCTGAATTTCCGTATATCTGTTTTAGGAGAAGTAGCTCGTCCCGGTACTTATAATATCTCATCCGAACGGATCACGCTGCTCGAAGCACTGAGCATGGCGGGTGACCTGACAATCTATGGAAAACGCGACCGGGTGGCCGTAATACGTGAAATAGACGGAGAACGTATTATCCTGTACCATGATCTACGATCGATCGATGTCTTCCAGTCACCTAATTATTATCTGAAACAAAATGACATGATTTATGTAGAGCCAAACCGTGTCAAGGCGGAAGCCAGTAAACAAAATCAATTTACAAATGTCGGAACTTGGATGTCTATTCTCTCTTTCCTGTTTTCGATGAGCGTACTGATCTTTAAATAAAAAAACATGAAAGAACAAATACCTTATACCGAGAAGTTGAATTTAAACGGAGAGTTTAATATCCGCACGATTATAGATGTTCTTTTTTCAAAATGGTATTGGTTTGTTATCTCTGTGTTGCTTTGTCTGATAGTGGCTTATGTGTATTTGCAAACAGTTCCTACAGTCTATAAACGGCAGGCAATCGTTATGCTGAAGAAACAATCCAATACGGAAGAAGCATTTATAGAAAAACAACTCTTTAACCAGAATTATGATGTAAACAATGAGATGCAGGTTTTTAAATCCCGTTCATTGATGATGGAAGTCGTACGCCGTTTGTCGCTTGACCGGGAATACTCGTTAAAACAAGGTCTAAGAAAGAAAATACTCTATAATGATTCACCTGTCCAGGTGGAATTCCCGGATTCAACTTTGTCATTACCCGTTACTTTTACGGTTATTCCCATATCGTCGACGACCTATCAGGTGACTGATTTTCCGGATGACGAGGATCGGATAACAGAGGAACATTTTGGTCAGGAAGTACAAACATCGGTAGGAAAGATAGTTGTAAACCTATCTCCCCTATTGGGTGAAGTCTATTTCGGTATACCTATACAGATTTCCTGTATTACGGAAGAAGCGGCTATCGCATCCTGCTTGTCGAGATTGGAAGTGGAACTGGCGGAGAGGGAGGCGACACTTATGGCTCTGAAATACCAGGACACGAATCCGGAACGTGCGGATGCTATTCTGAATACTTTGATTGATGTATACAATGATGAAGCTATCCGTGATAAAAATCTGATCATTCAGAATACGGGTGTTTTTATCGATGAGCGTCTGGCTATTATCAATGATGAACTGGGTGGGGTGGATAGTGATATCGAGAACTTTAAAAAAAGGAATCAACTGGTTGATCTCACTTCGGAGGCTGGGCTTTTTGTTAGCGACCGTAGCCGGTATGAACAGGAAGAAATAGAGTTGGGAGGCCAGAAGGAGTTAGTAAGGCTGATCCGCGAATATCTTCGGGATCCGATAAAAGAATGGCAGTTACTTCCGGTAAATAGCGGCATTATGGATACGGGCGTAGAAGAGTTGATTGCTGAATATAATGCTATCCTGTTGGTCAGAAATAAGCTGAAAGAGAAGGGAAATCGCAGTCCGGTTGTCAAAGAAAAAGAAGCTGACCTGAAGGCTTTGCGCGTGACCATTCTGAAAGTGCTGGATAACCTTCAGCATGCTATGTCACGGAAATTGTCGGACGTACGCAGCCGGCTTGCCAAAGTAGATGGATGGATTGCAACCGTTCCGACACAGGAGAAATATGTCTTAACGGTGGAAAGACAACAAAAGATTAAAGAGGAACTTTATCTCTATCTATTGAATAAGCGGGAAGAAAATGCGTTGAGCATAGCTACGACTAATAGTAATGTCCGTGTTATCGACTGGGCTTACGGAATTGGTGTTGCCGGAACGAACAAGATAGTGGTTCTGCTGGGAGCGTTTTTAATAGGCCTGATTATACCGGGATTAGTCTTTTATTTGCAACCGATGCTGGACGTAACCGTACGGGGGCGTAAAGATATCACAGACAACCTCACCATTCCATTCCTGGGAGAGATTCCCTACCGTCACAGGAAAAAACAAGGGGTAGATACAGCTAAGCATGGTCATGACGGTACATCGGAAGCTTTCCGTATCGTCCGTACGAATATTGATTTTATGTTGGATAAGGACAAAGGAGCACAGGTTATCATGTTAACTTCCTCTAATCCAGGTGCTGGCAAATCGTTCATCTCTTTAAATCTAGCTATTTCCCTGTCACAGACAGGAAAACGAGTGATCCTGCTGGAAATGGATATACGTAAAGGTTCAAAGAGGGAACCGGGTGAAAGTATTTTACCGGGTATTACGAATTATCTGGCCGGCAGGGTTAATGAATTCAAGCAGTTGATCCGCCCTTATAAAAACAACAGCGATTTTGATGTAATTACTTCCGGACCTATTCCGCCCAATCCTTCCGAACTGTTGCTGACTTCGCGCCTGGATCAGTTGGTAGCCGGCTTGAGGGAACAGTATGATTATATTCTGGTTGATACAGTTCCTTATGGGCTGGTAGCTGATGCCCAGATAATCAGCCGTATTGCAGACTTGTGTATTTATGTGATCCGTGAGGGAGTGATGGATCGTAGACAATTGCCTGAAATAGAGAACTTATATACAAGTGAAAAATTACCAGGTATGTCGGTTTTATTGAATGGTGTATGTAACAAACATGCCGGATATGGGTATGGTTACGGATACTACGGCTATGGCTATTATGGATATGGTTATGCATCTGATTCTAATTCAAAATAAATAATAATAATAAACTAACTAATTTGATTATGAAAGCTCTATCTTGCTTTATGCTTCTTTTTTGTTTGAACGTAGTTTCTGTATTTGCTCAGGTGGAGCAGGAATCTTCCGGAAATACGAATCCGGATATACAGGTTTCGCAAACCGGGGATAACAGTAGTTATTGGACAGTCTCTTTGTCCGGAGGTGCAACTTTGTATCAGGGAGAATGGGATGGTGACATGAAGAAAGCAGATTTTATAACTCCTTATGGCAAACTCTCTGTTGCCCGTTGGTTTTCATCAGTGTGGGGACTTCGTATGCAATTGGACGGAGGTGTGTTTAAAAACGGTGCAGTGAAAGTAAAAGAAGTCGATTCCGATGGCAAGTTTTATTTTGCGGATGGCTATGTGGAATTTATTACCAATGTAATGAACTGGGGAGCCGAAAAGAACTCGAATCGTCCGGTGTCTGTTTTTTTGTATACAGGGGTAGGAGGTGCCTGGACACCTTCCCGGAATGAATTCTCTGCAAAATTTTCTCCTGCTATGATTTTGGGAGGACAGGTGAATTTTCGTCTGACAGACTTTTGGAGTGTTGCTTTGGAAATGGATGGTACGATCGTGAGAGATAAGTTCAATAGCCATACCGGTGGCCGTAAACTGGAAGGATATATGGGGGTTACTGCTGGTCTGGTCTATCGTTTTTCTCAAAAGTGATCGAATGAAGATAAAGACGTATGTGATAAATATGAAAGAGTCTGTCGTTCGCAGAAATGCCTTGTTGTCTGAAGTTACCAAGTATCCGTGTATGGATGTGGAAATAGTGGAAGCAGTTAACGGCAGAAGAATGTCTTCAGAAGATGTAAAAAAGAACTTTGACGTTTTAAAATTCACTTATCGGTACCGGCGAACTCCCAAGCGTGGTGAGATTGGTTGCGTGCACAGTCATCGGGAATGTTACAAAAGACTATTGGCGTCGGATGAAGAGTTCGCTTTGGTACTGGAAGATGATGTAGTTTTTTTTTATCCGGAAAGAGTGGATAGCCTGATAAAAGAGATGGCTGGAAAAATGAAAAGTGCACAACCTCATATCATCTCTTTTACTACACATGCTATTTATTACACCAAAAGTGTCCATCTGGTCGATAACTTCTCTTTTTACAGGCTTTGGGATGCTTATGGTGCATGTGCTTATCTGATCAACAAGAAGGCTGCGGAGCGATTATTGAAAGCATCGCGTCCTTCTATTGTTGCCGATGATTTTACACATATGAAAAGGATAGGCATACTGGCTGAAGGGATCTATCCTACGTTTATTTCCGGAGGCTCCAGCATCGATAAGCCATCTGAAATACAGGATGATTGTACGGATTATGTCCGTTTATCGGATTTACCGTTTCGGTATCAGTTAAAACATTGTTGGACACGATTTTATTGTGAACTGTTGCTGTCTGCAAAGATCTTGTCTTTCAGGAATTACTTCAAAGACCGTAACTGATCCGCATTTATGGTATTACCATTTTTATGTCAAAAATAAATATCAATTCAAATGAATAAATTATATCTGATTTTACTGGTTGCAACTTTTCTTTTTGTTACAAACTTATTTGCAGAATCAACAGACAATAAAGGCAATGACCAACCGATCTTTACTGTTGCCATACTCTCGGATCTTCATAACCAGCAGGATCTTATCAGTGGGAGTATTGAGAATGTCCGTCTGCGGGGAACAGTTATCAATACGATAGAAAGGATTAAGAAAGAAGAGAATATAGATCTGCTTGTTATGAACGGTGACTATACCAGCGATGTCTCGATACCGAAAAGTAATTGGGAAAGAGTCCGCGAATTGATGCATGAAGCCTCTTTAGAAGCTTTTCAGGACGATGCAAAGAATAAACCGGTACTTTATATTAACGGGAACCATGATTATGAAGTAGGGAAAGATGTCTGGCAGGGAGAAGGCTCCGCCAACTATAATGCGGGTGACTTCTACACTTTCCCGATGAAAACGAATGTAGGTGAACTCGACGAAAAAGATTGTTTTTATGAGAAGACATTGGATGGTAAATATGATTTGCTGGCAGCCTTCCATTATGTCATTAATGGTTTTGATTTTGTATGTTTAAATACAGGGAAATTTTTGTACCAGAGTGCTATAAATTATCAGTATTCCATTGAATCAGTAACCTGGTGTAAGAATAAACTGGAGGAGATATGTAAAGACGATCCTGATAAGACGATATTCTTTATGGCTCATTTCCCTTTTGCCGATTCCAAAAGCATTCATGTTCATGGAAATAAAGGATTGAATCCTGTCGAATCGACTGTTTTACTGAAATCGACCCTCACTAAATATAGGAATCTGATTTATATTTACGGGCATGATCATGGGGGAGACAATGCATACATACGGACGGAAACAGCTCAACGGGTTACCCAATATGATTCGAACGGAAACTGGTATGTGGAAACAGACCAGAATGAATCAGGAACCCTGTTTTGTATTAAAGATTTATGCAATAAATATTTAGGTTATGGTGATTCGAATATTAATTTGTTGGAGAATGAAAATATATGTACCGTTTCCTCTGTAAATAACGGGATGTTCAATATAAAGATTAATGACGGGATTACCCCTCATCTTTATTTCAGTACAGGATCTAAGATGTTTTCTGTAAATCGTGAGGCAAAAGACCTGTTTTTATATGAAATTGTTTCAACGGATGGAGGAGAATCGAAAGCTACTCAAGTATCTTCTGTAGAGGATGGCAAACAATACCTGATCGTCTTTAAGGATAATGAAGAGTACCATGCACTGACAAATGAGAAGAACGGGAAAAGTGGTGCTGATCGCCGTTTGAAATCGGTCGTTGTATCGGTGAGCGGAACAGATGCTACTTATTTTGACTCTAACCTTGGTGATGATTATTCTGCTATATGGACGATTGCTGGAAAAGAGCGTGGAACTAAAAGCTTTTGCTCCTCATTTGCCGGGTCGATGCGTTATTATGGCAGCACTATCGATGAATATGCCAGTATTAGAAATTCCCGGCTTATTCAGACCCTGATCGTATATGTATATAAGGATCGTGTTGTTTTACAGATGAAGAATTATGGTGAAACAGGTCTGTTAAACGGAATTACAATTGCTGAAACACCTGCTCCGTTTATCAGTGAACGGCTTGTTAGTAATACGGGAGTTGATTATAAGTTTGCTGTTGCATCCGAAAATGAACAGGAAGGAACAGTAAAAAGTAGTCATGAAACCGGAAGTCAGAAAGAGAACACGAAGATAACCGTAACGGCTAAAGCCCTGGATGGATTTGTATTTGAAAAATGGATAAATGAAAAGGGAGATTTGCTTTCAACGGAAAACCCATATGCGTTTAGCTTAACAAGGGATACGGCTATTTATGCCAGATTTAAGAAAGTCGAAATTCCCCAACCTGTTCATTATGATTTTATTCTTATTCCCCCTACTGAAATAGTTGGTTCGGTAAGTAGTAAACCAGATCCGGGACGTTTGGAAGAACGAACCACAATCACTGTAACCGCAACTCCCAAAAGTGGATTTGTTTTTGATAAGTGGGTTAATGGAAACAATATAACCCTTTCAACTCAAAATCCGTATAGGTTCAGTTTGACCGGCGATATGATTGTCTATGCTGAATTTAAAGAGAATCAGAATCCCGGGCCTGTTTATTACGATTTTGTAATTATTCCCCCTACCGGAACAGTCGGTACTGTAAGTAGTTATCCCGGACCGGGACATTGGGCAGAACGAACTAGGATCACTGTAACAGCAACCCCTCAAGAAGGATTTGTTTTTGAGAAATGGACAAATGGATTAAATGAAACCCTCTCGACTCAAAATCCGTATTCATTTATTTTGGATGAAACGAATGCACTTATTTATGCTAACTTTAAAAGTGCGGAAATAGATACGGGCGTTGAGGATATCCGTACAGGATCTCCTACTGTTTCCGTCAGGGATCATATGTTGCATGTGGACAATATTTGTGCCGGATCGAAGATTGTCGTAATGGATATGGCCGGACGTATTTTAAGTACGAATGAATCGAAAGACGACTATATCCGTATGCCCTTGTCGGAAAAACAAATATATATCGTAAAAGTCACTTATCTGAAAACCGATTGGATCTTTAAAGTAATCGGATAAAACCGGAGTGCATCATTTATGAAGTTTATGAAGAACCCCTTCTTCTTTTTTAAGAAGAGAGGGGAAGGGGCTGATGTCCCTTTGAATAATCGCAAACGAGTGACGATTGTAAATAAATATGGTGCACGACATCCTTCGGCAACAGGCTATCCGATAAGGAAACTGGCAGATTACTTGTTTGCGGAAGGAATTGAAGTAACTGTTGTTTCTATTCACGTCGACTATAATGGGAAAATGCCTGCCGATGAAGATATTTTACCTTATCGTACGATTGAGCTCAAGGGATTGTATAAAGGTAGAAATAATCTGATCCGTTTAGCTGTTAACCTGATAGACGGTTGCCGGTTGATGTTGCGTTCCATGTTTTTACTGCGTCATGATCTGAAGATTGTAATGACTGATCCCTCTTTGTTGAATGCTTGGGCGGTTCTACTACGTCCTTTTTATCGTAGTCGCTTAGTCTTTTGGACGATGGATCTGTATCCGGAGGCTTTTGTTTCCGCTGGTTTAGTCTCTAAGGATAATTGGGGGTACCGTTTGCTGTTTACGTTTGTTTATAGTCGTGTTCCCGATTTCCTGATAGCATTGGGAGAGCAGCAATATCGCTATTTATGTAAGCAATATAGATGCGATTTTATACCTCATATTATTCTTCCCTGCGGAGTTTATGAAAACGAACCGTCGGTTGTTCCTTCCTGGCGTATCGACAATGAAGATAAGATCATTTTTTGTTATGCCGGTAATATGGGGGAAGCGCATAACGCCGCTTTTCTGCTGGAGTTGATCGATCGGTTAGAACCAGAAAAACATATTATGTTGCTTCGGTTGTATGGTTGTAAAGCGAGGTCTATATTAGATCGTGTCCGTAATTATCCTGTTGTCCGCATCTTGGATTATCTGCCACAGGACGAAGTGCAATATGTCGATGTGAATGTAGCCTCTTTACTTTCAGCCTGGAGCCATATCTGTGTCCCTTCGAAAGTCGTAAGTGCCATCTGTGCCGGTACCCCGGTCTTATATAATGCCCATCAGGAATCGGATGGAGCCTGTATGTTCCCTGATGCCGTCTGGTTGGTTTCAGACCGGGAGAATACCTCAGTCGTAGTTACGCAGTTTCTGGATCAGATATCACCGGAAACAATAAATATGAAGAAAGAAATGGCCCGGAAGTATGCCAGAGAACTGGTAGGCATGGAAAAGCAGAGTTTATTAAGATTTCTGGACGTATTAAAATAACAATCTCCTGCAGCTGTATGAAACCGGAATATAGTAACGACATAAAAGTCGACCTGTCGAAATATCGGAATAAATTGAGCCTGAAGAATAAACTGGGCCGTGCAGCCTGGAATGTGGTTCGTATCATAGCCTTCCGGCCATTCGGTTTGTTTTTATTCGATCCCTGGCGGTTATTCCTTCTACGTTGTTTCGGGGCAAAATTACATCCTACGGCAAAAGTCTATTCCTCTGTAAAGATTTGGGCACCGTGGAATCTGGAGATGGAAGCTTATTCTTGTCTGGGGCCGGAGGTGGATTGCTATAATCCGGCATCGGTAAAAATAGGCAGGCATTCTACCGTTTCTCAAAAGAGTTATTTATGTGCTTCTTCACATGACATAACCCATAGCGCTTCTCCACTGATCATTGCCCCGATCATAATAGAAGATCAGGTTTGGGTAGCGGCAGATTCATTTGTCGGTATGGGGGTAACGATCGGTCAGGGTGCGGTAGTCGGTGCACGTGCCAGTGTATTCAAGGCTATAGCCCCGTGGACGGTAGTAGGAGGAAATCCGGCAAGAGTATTGAAAAAACGAATAATTGAAACTGATTAAGTTTTTAAGATGATGAATATCTTATTCTATAATACATATCCGATAGATCCTGAGCATGGAGGAACTGAACGTGTTACAGACCTTGTGGCTCATTATTTAAAATCGATTGGATATACTATTTATTATTTAGTGAGAGTTGATATGGGAAAGTCCCTGGAAAATGCAGATATCCGTACCTTCTTTTTGCCGGATTCTGCCCGTGGGGATTCTCCTGAAAATATATCTTTTTTAGATCAGTTACTGGAAAAACTGCAAATAGATATATTGATAAATCAGGATGTCTGGAACGATGATGTGTATTTGTGTAACCATAAGGTACTAACGACAGAAACAAAGATCGTTTCCACCATTCATACTTCTATAGACTCCGGATTCCGCAACTTTAACGAGTTATGTAAATTAGAATATTCATGGAGCAGTCCGGTGCTTAGTACCAGGTCGTTGCTGCGCCGTATTCGATTGCCTTATTTTAAGAAACGCATCTATAGGCTGAAAAAGAAGAAGATGAATTTTATGTATCGGTATACGGATACTATTGTTGTTTTGTCTCCCCAATATATTGATGAATTTGAAGAACTGATCGGAATATCCTCTTCAAGTAAAATAGTATCCATACCGAATCCTCTTACTTTTTCGAATATAGAGGTAAGAACGATGGATCAGAAGGAAAACTGTATTTTATTTGTCGGGCGCCTTTCTTATCCGGAAAAAAGGGTTGATCGCCTGTTATATATCTGGCATAAAATACAGAACAGGCTTCCGGGCTGGAAATTGGAGTTAGTTGGAGATGGAAAGGAAAGGAGGGATCTGGAAATTCTGGCTGAAAAACTTGGACTGAATAATGTCTTTTTTCATGGTTATCAGTCTCCGTTAGCGTATTATGCCAAAGCAAAGATCGTATCATTGGTATCAAATTTTGAAGGGTTTAATATGTTTATTCTGGAAGGGATGCAGAATGGTTGCGTCCCTATTTCTTTTTCCAGTTTTGCTGCAGTTACAGATGCAATAACAGATGGGGAAAATGGTTACCTGATAGAGCCGTTTGATCTGGATACGTATGCGGAAAAATTATATGAACTGGCTTCAAATCCCTCTCTTTTGAGTAAAATGCAGTCTAACGCAGTCCGGGCTGTCGAACAATATAGTATTGAAAAAATAGGACCTGAATGGCTTGGTTTGTTCCAGTCGTTATTAAATAAATAGAATCTCTTTCGTATGAATATAAAAGTATCCATAATTATTCCGGTATATAATGTCGATCCTTATCTGGAAACCTGTTTATCATCATGTATCAACCAGACTTTCCGGGATATAGAAATTATAGTAGTAAATGATGGTTCCACCGATACCTCTTCCCGGATCATAGCCAAATATGCAGCCGTTGACGAGCGTATAGTAGTGGTAAGTAAAAAGAACGAAGGATTGATCTATGCCCGTAAATCCGGACTGGATATAGCCAGGGGAGAATATGTCTATCATCTGGATGGTGACGATTATATCGAGAGCGATGCCATAGAAATATTATATCGAGAGATCATAAAAAATGATTCCGACTGTGTGATAGCTGGTTTTAACCGGATATTCGGTGATGACAAACAGGAATATTATTGGGATAAACGGATGAACGGTTTGTCGGGGCAGGAGCTGTTGACATTTATGATCGGCATGGGATTATGGCCTATCTGGGGAAAACTGATACGGAAATCATTATTCGATGAAATAGTGTACAGAAAGATTTTTATAGGGGAAGACCTCTATTTGAATATGCAGATAATATTGAAGGTGAAGGAGCTCGTGGTACTTGATATCTGTTTGTATAACTATGTCTGGAACGGAAATTCCGTAACAAGGAAAGTAGATGAAAAGACGTTAGGTTTATCGATGGAAATGCTTGAGTCTGTGTGGTCTCTTCTGGATATTTATCCTTATGAGCCACGAATAAAAAAGCAGATTTGTTATTTGTTTATTTCCCCTCTAGTGGAAGCAATAAAGGGTAACAGAACGGAAGTAATCAGTATATTGAAAAAATATTATTGGAGTAAGAAGGAAATCAGAACCGATTTATGGAAAGATGAAAGAACTTTTTATTTCATGTGCGGAGGTTATATACATGCTCCCCGGATGATAAGCTTCGGGGCCAGGCTTGGGTCTAAGGTAAAAGCTATATTGAGAGGGCTTAAAAATGGCTGATCAAATATATATATGTGTTACGCCTTTTTTTCCGACACCGGACTCTTTCAGAGGGCCTTATATTTATGATCAGGTGAAAGCGATCCGGCGGACAGGTAAATATGATGTAATGGTTTTCAAACCGACAACATTGAACGATAAACGGGACAGTTATGAATATGAAGGAATAACAGTTCATTTATTTCCGTCTGTTCAGATGCCTTCTTTCTTCTTCAATGGCTTGAGTAACGGGTTTAATTGCAGCATGTTTCTGAAATGTATTGCCCGGTTGGAACTGGATATAAGCCGGATAGCTGTAGTACATGGACATACCTCTTCGTTTGCCGCTTATGGGATCGCATTGAAAAGACTGAATCCCCGCATCCGGACATTGGTACAACACCATGACCGCGATCCTTTTACGATACGGAACGGACGCCTGGCAAAGATGAAGCCGAATCTCTATTATCGGGCTAAAACAAATATCGCATTGTTCAACCGGGTGGATTGCCATGTCTCTATAAGTCGTGTGGTTGAAGATAATTTATTGTCATTTCCACGTCCCGGTAAATATGAGAGTTATCCTTCTTATCTGGAGACACTCGAAAAGGCCAAACACTTGCCTTCAATTTCTCCGAAACACTCATTGGTACTATATAACGGAGTGGATCTGACAAAATTTTATCCCATAGAAGGGAGGAGGGATAAGACAATATTTAAAATAGGCTGTATCGGAAATTTTCATCATCTGAAAAGTCAGATCACATTGGTGAAAGCAGTAGAGCTCTTACTTCATAAAGGTTACAGACAACTCCGGATCTCTTTTATCGGGACAGGCCCATTGTTCGACGAATGCCGGGCATATGTGGCCGGACATAGTCTTTCCGGTTATATCCGGTTTGAAAAGGAGGTGCATCATAGAGAGTTGCTGACTTATTATAATTCATTGGATTTATTTGTATTACCAACCTTTTATGAAGGATTTGGCTGTGTTTTTACAGAAGCTTATGCCTGTGGCGTACCTTTTATGCTTTGCGAACATCAGGGAGCCTCTGAATATATAGCCGATGTGGAAAAGGACAAATGGCTTTTCCCAAAAGAGGATTATGAACGCTTGTCTTTTCTTATAGAGCAATACATGCAGCATCGGTACGTACAGAAACTAAAATATCCGTATGATATAAACGTGCTGGTTTCCAGTTTTTTGGATCAGTTGGATTCTGTAACCCATACGTAAGAAAAGGATAAAGAATGAATAAGCCAGATATTTCTGTTATTATACTTACCTATAATGAAGAAATTCATATTCGCCGTTGTCTGGAAAATATAAGGGAACTGGCAAAGGATATCTTCATAATAGATTCTTATTCAACTGACCGCACGCTGGAGATAGCGCAGGAATATGGCGCCGTGATATTACAGAATAAATGGGAGAACAATCATGCCAAGCAACTGAATTGGGCATTGGTGCATGCTCCGGTTCGTACGGATTGGATTCTCCGGCTAGATGCCGATGAATATTTGCTGCCGGAATTGATCGATGAATTATTAGAAAAAGTATCTTTTTTACCGGCAGATGTATCCGGTATCGTTTTTAAACGGAGACATTATTTTCTGGGGAAATGGATGAAGCGGGGTATTTATCCCGTGCATTTACTTCGCATGTTCCGTTATGGTAAAGCCGTTTGTGAACAAAGGTTGATGGACGAACATATTCAGTTACTGGAAGGAAGGATTGTGAATTTTGTCCATGATTTTGTCGATCACAATCTGAATAATCTTTCCTGGTTCTGTAATAAACATGTGAATTATGCTGTCCGTGAAGCAGCTGAATTGCTGGATACGGAACTGAACTTGTGGCATGAATTACAGCCGGGAGAAGAGAAACAACTCGTAGCCCAGGCTATGCATAAAAGAAAAATAAAGGATCGTTATGTACGTATACCTCTTTTCTGGCGTGCCTTTCTTTATTTCTGTTACCGGTATTTCATAAAGGGTGGATGGCTGGATGGAAAGGAAGGTTTTTTGTGGCATTTCCTGCAAGGCTGGTGGTATAGAACCTTGGTCGATGCTAAAGTTTTTGAGATCAAACAGGCTTGCGGTACAAATCGGGAGATGATTAGAAAATATCTGGAAGAGACCTATAATTGTAGATATTGATTAACTTCCTCCTCAGGAAACGAAATTTCCTAAGAAGGAAGTTGAAATAACTTTATGAAACGGAAGGGCTTATCTCGTCTCCTTCAATGCTTCTTCCAGGCTGATGCCTAAAGCATCGGCAACACCTTTACCATAAGCCGGATCGGCCTTATAACAGTTGCGTACGTGACGTTGCTGGATGAACAATTCGGCTCCACCGATCTGACGGGCGGTGTTCTCGAACAATACCTGCTGTTCGTCGGCCGGCATCAGACGGAACAAAGCTCCCGGCTGGCTGTAATAATCGTCGTCGTATTCGCGTTCGTTATAGTTGTAGATATCACCGTTGGCTTTCAAAGGCGGTTCTTTCTTTTCGGGAGAGTCCTGCCATTCGCCGTAGCTGTTGGGTTCGTATCCTTTTGCAGCACCGTAGTTGCCGTCTACACGCATGGCGCCGTCGCGGTGATAAGCATGGAAAGGACAGCGGGGTTTGTTTACCGGTATCTGTTCGGAGTTAACGCCCAGGCGGTAACGTTGTGCATCCCCATAGGAGAACAGGCGACCCTGAAGCATTTTGTCAGGAGAGAAGCCGATACCTTCTATCGTATTGATCGGGTTGAAGGCTGCCTGCTCTACATCTGCGAAATAGTTTTCCGGATTACGGTTCAGTTCGAGGATACCCACGTCGTGAAGCGGGAAGTCGCCGTGCGGCCATACTTTGGTCAGGTCGAACGGATTGATACGGTAGTTCTCCGCCTGTTCTTCCGTCATCAGCTGGATCTGGAATTTCCATTTCGGGAAATCACCTTTTTCGATGCTTTCAAACAAGTCGCGCTGATGCGATTCACGGTCTTTTGCTATGATCGCTTCCGCTTCCTGGTCTGTCAGGTTCTTGATTCCCTGCAAGGTACGCAGATGGAATTTCACCCAGATACGTTCGTTGTTGGCATTGATAAAGCTGTAGGTATGACTACCGAAGCCGTGCATGTGACGATAAGAAGCAGGGATACCACGGGAGCTCATTGTAATAGTTACCTGATGCAATGCTTCCGGCAGTAATGTCCAGAAATCCCAGTTATTGTTTGCACTGCGCATGTTTGTTTTCGGATCTCTTTTGACGGCATGGTTAAGGTCGGGGAATTTCAGCGGATCACGCAGGAAGAATACCGGCGTATTGTTTCCTACCAAATCCCAGTTACCTTCTTCCGTGTAAAACTTCATGGCAAAGCCACGGATATCACGTTCGGCATCAGCTGCTCCACGTTCGCCTGCTACTGTAGAGAAGCGGACAAAGCAATCTGTCTTCTTACCGACTTCACTGAAGATCACTGCTTTTGTGTACTTTGTGATGTCGTGTGTAACGGTAAAAGTACCGAATGCACCGGAGCCTTTGGCATGCATACGTCTTTCGGGGATCACTTCGCGGTCGAAGTGGGCTAGTTTCTCAAGAAACCAGGGATCTTGTAACAATACTTGTCCGCGGGGACCAACCGTCTGAATGTTCTGATTGTCTGCAACGGGACGGCCATTTGCAGCTGTTAGCTTTTTGTTTTCCATAAATAATAATTTTTATCTGTATACAGTCGACAACATTTTACCCTTCAATACTTATGTAACCGGATTTATACAGCATTTGTTTTTAATTTATTCAACAAATGTAAAATGTTTTTAAGCAGTTGTCAAATAGGTAATTTTGATGTGGCAATAGGTGGGGTTTATGATCCGGAAGAAATGAATAACGGTTGCTCTGATCAGTTCAGGCAACCGTTATTTTTTTGAATACAATATATCCTGATCTTTTGTCAGGGTTTTGTTACGTTTTTATTGGGAGAAGCCTTATCCAGCCATTTTTCCTGTATGGTTTGCATCCATTCATAGAAGCTGGGGATAAAGATTGTCGCAAAGATCGTATTGACAGCCATACCGAATACAACGGCGGCACCGAGTGATACGCGGCTGGCTGCTCCGGCTCCTGTTGCAAACAGCAAAGGCATAACACCGAGCACGAAGGCAAACGAAGTCATCAGGATCGGACGCAGGCGGACATGCCCGGCTTCAAGGGCTGCTTCACGGATCGGATTGCCGGCCGCACGGTAGTCGCGGGCAAACTCGACGATCAGGATACCGTTCTTTGCAGACAGGGCGATCAGCAGGATGATACCGATCTGCGTATAGACACTGACCGGTACGCCCATCACAAAGCAACCGAAGATAGCCCCCAGCAGGGCGATCGGCAATCCCATGATGGCTGCCAGTGGGCTCGTCCAGCTCTCGTATTGTGCGGAGAGAACCAGGAAAGCTACCAGCAGGGCCATTCCGAATATCAGCATCGTTGTCGAGCCCTCTTTGGTTTCCTGGTACGCAACGGAAGTCCATTCGTATCCGAAATTATCCCCCAACTGTTCCTGTATCAGTTCTTCCATCGCCTTGATGGCTTCTCCTGAACTGTATTCCGGATTGGCGATACAGGTGATAGAGGCGGATGAATACATATTATAAAGGTTGATCTGGTCGAGTCCCAATTGTTGTTCGGCCTGGGTAAAGGCGGAGAAAGGAACCATTTTGCCGGAAGTGTTCTCCAGACTCAACCGCATCACATCGTCGATTACCTTCTGTGCCTGGTCGCTCGCTTCTATCTTGACTTGGTAGATACGGCCGAATTCCACGAAGTCGTTCACGTAAGCCGCCCCCATGTAATAGCTGAGGGTTGAAAAGACGTCGCTCAGTTGCAATCCCAGTAGCTGCACTTTGTCGCGGTCGATATTCAGCTTGTACTGCGGAACGTTGGCCTGGTACATACTCGACAGGCTAAGTAGTTGAGGTTTGCTGTGGTAATGTTCCAGTAAGGTCTGGATAGCCTGTTGCATTTCGGTAGGGCCGAGGTTCTTCCGGTCTTCCAGCTGAAGTTGTAACCCGCCGGAAGCACCCAGGCCGGGGATGGCCGGGGGAACCAATGCGAACACCTGCGCTTCCTGTATGCCGTAGGCTTCCCGATTGAAACGGGTCACCACGTCCTCGGCCGTGTGTCCTTTGCCTTTCCTTTCTTTCCAGTTCTTCAGCACGACAAAATAGGTGGCTGCATTCGACAGTTCGCCGCCGCCCATCACCGAGAAACCGTTTATACCCATATAGGTTTTCACTTCCGGATAACCATCCAGTATCCGGTTGATCTTCTCACTGACAGCTTCCGTACGGGGCAGGCTGGCGGCCGGTGGCAACTGGGTGGAGACAATGAAATAACCATCGTCTTCTTCCGGAATGAAGGTGGAAGGCCAGCGCATGAACAGGATGGCCGCAGCGCCGGAAACGATCAGAAAGACAATCAACGTGACCCACTGATGCTTTAACATGCGGTCGACGATATCGTCATAGACTTTCTGCGTCTTATCATATACTTTATTGAATACCTTGAAGACGACGAACTTCGAATCATTAGTCGTCCGGAGAAACAGGGCGCAGAGTGCCGGTGTCAGCGTCAGCGAGTTGATACCGCTCAATACGGTTGCCGCTGCGATTGTCAGGGCGAACTGTTTGTAAAGCTGTCCGGAGATACCACCTATAAAGGTAGTCGGGATGAATACGGCCAGCAGAACCAGTACGACACCGATCACCGGCCCGACCAATTCGCCCATTGCCTTTGTCACCGCCTCGCGTGCCGTGTATTTCCCCGTATCCATGTACCGCGACGAGTTCTCGACGACTATGATCGCATCGTCTACCACAATGGCAATAGCCAGGATCAGTCCGAATAAAGTCAATGTGTTGACGGAGAAACCCAATGCCCCCATAACAGCCAATGTCCCTATCAAGGATACGGGAATACTGAGACAGGGGATAATAACCGCCCGGAAGTTCTGAAGGAAAAGGAAGATCACCAGCACGACCAGAGCCGTCGTTTCCAGGAAGGTTACCAGCACTTCGTCAATAGAAGCATTGATCACCTCCGTGGTGTCGAGCGTGACGCCGTATTCAACGCCGTCGGGCAGGGTAGAGGCTATCTCCTCCATCTTATTACGTACCGCTTTCGATACTTCCAGCGAGTTGGAACCCGGCAGCTGATAGATTGCGATAGCCGCCGCTTGTTGCCCTTTCAGCCGGGAAGTCACATTATAGGAAGAACTACCCAGTTCGATGCGTGCCACATCTTTCAGGCGGAGTATCTTTCCTCCGCTTTCCGTACGGAGAATGATATTTCCGAACTCCTCCGGTGTAGTCAGACGACCTTTGACCGTCAGGGTATATTGATACGGATTATCCGCTTTGGCGATCGGCTGGCCGACATACCCGGCGGAGACCTGCCTGTTTTGGGTGGAGATGGCCTGGAGAACCGCGTCGGGCGTCAGGTTACGGATACGCATCACTTCCGGATCGAGCCAGACGCGCATACTGTAATTACCGGCTCCCATGACGCTGACCGAGCCCACGCCCGGCAAGCGTGCCAGCTGGTCGGTCAGGTTCAGACTGGCATAGTTACTCAGGTAAAGCCCGTCGTAGAGCGAGTCTTTCGACGTCAACGAAAGCATCATGACGATGTTGGACGATTGTTTTTTAGTCGTGATCCCCTGTACGATCACGGCTTCGGGCAGACTGCTTTGTGCAATGCTGACACGGTTCTGTACCATGACAGTCGCCATGTCGATATCCGTTCCTACGGCAAAGGTGATTGTCAGCGAATAAACGCCGGAGCTGGACGAGTTGGAGCTCATATAAAGCATCCCGTCCACACCGTTTACCTGTTGCTCGATCGGCAAACCGACGGTTTGTGAAACCGTCTGCGCATCAGCCCCCGGATAAACAGCCGACACTTGTACGGTAGGCGGCGTGATATCCGGATATTGGGCGATGGGCAATATATTGAGTGTGACCAATCCCGCCACCACGATGATCAGGGCAAGGACGGTAGCGAAGATCGGCCTGTTAATGAAGAATTTTACCATAACGTTCTTATTTTATAGGCTTAATAGTCATTCCGTCGCGCACTTTCAATAAGGCGGTGGTGACGTAACGTTCGTTGGGAGCGAGCCCGCTGACGATCTGGCGAAGGGTATCGCCGACCAACTGTCCGGGTTCGATATGACGGTACCGTACGATGTTGGAATCGTTGACGATATACAGGAACTTACCCAGCTGGTCGGTTCCGATGGAAGCGTCGCGCACCAGGATAGCATCTTTCTTTTCGCTGTACGGAAGGGTGATGGTGACGTATAGCCCGCTTTTCAGTTCCCCGTGCGGGTTATCCAGGTTGGCGCGTACATTCAGCGTCCCGGTGGAGAGGTCGACGTTAGGGGAAAAATAATCCAGCCGGCCTGTATAGTTCTGCCGTCCGCTTTCTCCCAGATGTACGGAGACGGTCTCCGGCAGTTTCACGGTTGAGTCGTTTTGAGCGGCTGTGATCATCATCTTCATGAACTGGTTGTCTTCGATGTTGAAGTTGGCATACATTAAATCATCCTTATATAAGGTAGCCAGCGTGACGGGTTGCACACTTCCGTTGATGTAATTGCCGATGTCGTAGCTGGCACGGGTTATTTTCCCGTCGAACGGGGCGCGGATGTAACAGTAGCTCAGGTTGGTTCGGGCCGTGTTCAGTTCGGCCTCGGCATTTCGTACGGAAGCTTCCATTTCGCTGGTGGTCGATTGAGCCTGTAAGACCTGTATCTGGCTGACAGCTCCGCTTTTGGCGGCTTCTTTCATCCGTTCGTAATTGCTGCGGGCATAATCCAGTTGTGCCTGGGCTGTTTTGAGTGCAGCTTCGGCTTGCGTTACATTATCCTTATAAGTATCCGGTTCGATTACGAAGATGAGGTCGCCTTTCCTGACTTTGCTGCCTGCTTTGAGGTGCGAAGTCTGAAGATAGCCGTTTACACGGGCAACGAGGTTGACCATCAGTTCCGAACTCAGATAGCCCGGATAATCTTTCGTCAATGTGATATCTTTTACCTCCGGCGTTGCTACGCTGATGGAAGGCGCAGGCGTTTCGGCCGGCTGCTTTTTCCCTTTACACGAGGCCAGCAGAAGGGTGGCCAGGGCGATCAGGGCGAATTTAATTGTTGTATTCATATTGTCATTTTTTAGTTTAATAGGTTATGCTGTGCCACTACGGGTGCACAACTGTGCCATAGTAGTCGCACTTTTGTGCACTCATAGTGGCACATTTGTGCAGTAGGCAGTGCACAGTTTGTCACTCCTCACTCCAGCCGCCGCCGAGTGCCTGATACAGCTTGATCAGATAAAGCAAAGAACTTCCTTTGGCTTGCGTGAGTTGATTTTCGTACGATAGCAGGGAGCGTTGTGCATCCAACACGTTCTGGAACGGTGTCAGTCCCTGTTTATAAAGGTCGAGCGAGAGGTCGAGGGTTTGCTGTCCCTGGTTGACCACTTCGCGAAGGGCGACGATCTGTTTGATCGAATTCTTGTAAGCGCTCATCGCATTGTCCACTTCCTGTACCGAGGTCAGGACAGTCTGGTTGAACTGGCGGACTGTTTCGTCCAGTTGCGCTTTGGCGAGCCGGGTGGCCTGCGCCAGTTTACCGCCCTGAAAGAAGTTCCAGGAGATAGCCGGGGCGATCTCGTACGTCAGGCTGTTGTGATTGGCTATCTTGTCGATATCGTGGGAAGCAAACCCGATCGAACCTTTGACAAATACCTGCGGCCACCAATCGGATTTGGAAGCACCCAGGCTGGCTGCCTGTGCGTTTACCTGACGTTCGGCGGAACGGATGTCCGGACGACGGAGCAGCAGGTTGGCGGGAATGCCGATCCCCACCGTTTCGATATAATCCGGTAGCGGGCGCGGTGCATCCATCAGGTATTTCACATCCTGGGGATATAATCCCATCAAGATAGCCAGCGAGTTGGTGTATTGGATAATGCCGGCTTCCAATGAGGGTAACGAAGCTTTGGTACTGTAGTAAACCGATTGCGCCTGTGCCACATCCAGCTTGGAGACGAGTCCGGTTTCATACCGTTTCTTCGTGATCTCTACAACGGCTTGTTGCGAAAGGCAGTTTTGCGTCACCACCTGCATTTCCTGTTGCATCTCCCGCAGGTTGATATAAGCGGTAGCCACTTGTGCACACAGGGAAACCATGACGGCGTTGTATTCTTCTTTCGAAGCCGCGAAGTTTTCCTTCTGCGCCTTCACCCGGTTGCGTATACTGCCGAACACGTCTATTTCCCAGCTCATGGAGAGGGCGGCGTCGGCGTATTGCGTCGTTGTTTGTGGCAGGCTGCTGGTGTTGCCGCTCGTCTGTTGGCGGTTCCATCCGGCCGAGAGTCCGAAGGTAGGCGCATAGCTGCCTTGTTCGCTGCGCAGGTTGGCTTTCGCCATCGCGATACGATCGGCAGCCATCTGCACAGAATAGTTCTGCTTCACGGCTACATCGATCAGGGAGTCCAGCACCGGATCGTTAAAGTTTCTCCACCAGTTATCTTCAACGGGGAGAGTCTGTTGGAAATTGCTGTCGGTTTCCTGCCACGCTTCCGGCAATGCGTGATCGAGGTACTTATGCTCCGTCTGTCCAAATAGCGTCAGTGGAAAGAGCAGGCAGAGCATAGTATAACACCATGTACTTATGTGCATAATTTACTTGTTTAGATTTAGCCATTAAAGAACAGTCGGAAAGGTGAATTGTTCTCCATTTAAAGATTTATCTTTGCGAATTAAGAAAAACAATAATAAGGAAATATGGCTAAAAATAAGAAAGAGGAATATAAGGAACAAAACCTGCTGTTCCTGGAAGAAACGGCCTCACAGGAAGGAGTTTCAAAGCTGCCGTGTGGCGTATTATATAAGGTATTGGAGCGGGGGACGGGTACTGTTTCGCCCCAACTGAGCAGTGTTGTCACTGTCCATTACCGCGGTACGTTGATTAATGGACGCGAATTCGATAACTCCTGGAAACGCAGCTGCCCCGAGGCTTTCCGTCTGAACCAGGTGATAGAAGGCTGGCAACAAGCGCTTCAGCAAATGCATGTAGGGGATAAATGGATCGTATATATTCCGTATACCCTGGGATATGGCAACCGTCCGTCGGGGCCTATCCCGGCATTCTCGACACTGGTCTTTGAGGTGGAGTTATTGGGGATTGCTTAGTTGGTGCAAAATAAAAAGAAAGCCGGAACAATGATCTTTGCTTATCATGTTCCGGCTTTCTTTATTATTGCTTAAGGGGAAATTATTCTCCCTTGTCGATCTGTTCCTGTACGATGGCATCTACAACGGCAACGGTTGTCAGGTTGACAATGTCGCGGGTAGAGCTTTCCACGTCGGTGAAGTGGATCGGTTTGTTCAATCCCATCTGGATCGGGCCGATCGTTTCGGTGATACCCAGATTATCCAGTAATTTGTAGGCACTGTTAGCCGAGCTTAAGTTGGGGAATACCAGTACGTTGACATCTTTTCCTTTCAGTTTGTTGAACGGATACATGTCATCACGCAGCTTCTTGTCGAGTGCGAAGTTTACCTGCATTTCTCCGTCGATCACGATCTCCGGATGGTTCTTGTGCAGATAATCGATCGCATCGTGTACTTTCAGCGGACTGCCTTGCTTATCGGAACCGAAGTTTGAGTAAGACAACATCGCCATCACCGGATCATGTGCGAAGAACTTCACGGCATCGTGTGTAAGACGGGCGATGTCGATCAGCACTTCCGTAGACGGATGACGGTTGATCAGCGTATCGGAAATGAAGAAAGTACCTTTCTTGCAACTCATAATGTTCATGGCACCGAAATGCTTGTATGTCGGACGGATACCGATAATTTCTTCCGCCAGCTTCGTTACTTCCGAGTAACGGCTGTAAACACCTGTTACAAACGCATCTGCATCGCCTGTTGCCACCATCATCATACCGAAGGCGTTGCGGCCTACCATCTTTTCGCGTGCTTCAGAGAAAGTGACCCCTTCGCGTGCCCTCTTTTCGGAAAGGATGCGGGCATAACGGTCGCGACGTTCTTCTTCGCGGTCGTGACGCAGGTTGACGATCTCGATACCTTCGAGGCTCAGGTTTTCTTCTGCGGCGAGTTTCTCCAGACGTTCTTCGTTACCCAGCAGGATCGGGTAGCAGATACCTTCGGCTTTCGCTTCAACGGCAGCTTTCAGCATGTTCACATGGTTGGCTTCGGCAAATACCACCCGTTTCGGATTGGCCTTTGCCATGTCGGTGAAGGAGCGGAGCAGCTTATTGTCGTAGCCCATCATTTCACGCAGATGGTTGGCATAACCGTCCCAGTCGGTGATCGTCTTGCGGGAAACACCCGACTCGATCGCAGCTTTGGCCACTGCCACAGATACACGTGTCAGCAAACGTGGGTCGAGGGCTTTCGGCAGGATATAATCGCGTCCGAAAGTAGTACGTTTCAACTTGTATGCGGCATTGACCACGTCGGGCACCGGCTCTTTGGCCAGTTCGGCGATGGCATGTACGGCAGCCAGCTTCATTTCTTCATTGATAGCCTTGGCATGTGTATCCAATGCACCGCGGAAGATATAGGGGAAACCTAATACGTTATTGATCTGGTTCGGATAATCCGAGCGTCCGGTCGCAAAGATGATGTCCTCGCGGGAAGCCATTGCGTTAGCAAAAGAGATTTCCGGGTTCGGGTTTGCCAGGGCGAAAACGATCGGGTTCTCGTTCATGGTGCGAACCATTTCCTGTGTCAGCACGTCGGCAACGGATAATCCCAGGAATACATCTGTTCCGACAACAGCTTCTTCCAGTGTCTTTATATCTCTTGTTGTAGCGAATTCTTTCTTCGACTCGTTCAGGTCGGTACGGCTGGTGGAGATCACTCCCTTACTGTCGCACATGATAATGTTTTCCTTGCGGGCTCCCAACATCACATATAACTTGGTACAGGAGATGGAAGCGGCACCGGCGCCGTTCACAACGATTTTTACCTCTTCGATTTTCTTGCCGGCTATTTCAAGCGCATTGATCAGACCTGCTGCGGAGATGATAGCTGTACCGTGCTGGTCGTCATGCATGACCGGGATATCGAGTTCAGCCTTCAGGCGTTGTTCGATCTCGAAACATTCCGGTGCTTTGATATCTTCCAGGTTGATACCGCCGAAGGTAGGCGCGATCGCTTTTACCGTTTCGATAAATTTCTCCGGGTTCTTCTGGTCTACTTCAATGTCGAACACATCGATTCCTGCGAATATCTTAAACAACAGGCCTTTTCCTTCCATAACCGGTTTACCGGCCAACGCTCCGATATTACCCAGACCCAGCACTGCCGTACCATTGGAGATAACGGCGACCAGATTGCCTTTCGATGTATATTTATAGGCATCAAGCGGATTCTTTTCTATTTCAAGGCAAGGCTCAGCAACTCCGGGAGAGTAAGCCAGCGATAAATCTGTTTGAGTACTATAAGGTTTAGTTGGTATTACTTCAATTTTTCCGGGCTTGCCTTCGGAGTGATACCGAAGTGCTTCCTCTTTTGTTATCTTTGCCATAGACTTATATGTTAGTAGATTTTTGTATGTGTTTTAAAATCGCCTACAAAAGTAACAAATTATTAGATATATGATGCCGACTGCTTACAAATAGTTGGTGTTAAATTGGGTTTCCTGCTGTTGGACTGCAAACTTTTTGCTAATACTCCGCTTTGTAAATATCAAACTTTTACAGTTCTGCTATCAATCGTCTTAATTCTTGATCAGAGATAGTTGATTGTTCTGATTTGTCATAAATGGTAAGTAACGTAATCCGTTTATCTTCCACACTTGCTATTGCAGTATAGGTGATAACTCGTGCTCCACCGCTTTTGCCTTTACCTTTAGCTGTTATGCTCATACGTACTTTACGCAATCCATTACCTAAATCGATACCTATATCCGGATTCTCTTTTAGTTCTTCTTCCAGTTTCTTTAAATCTGAAATCAGTGTACGATGTTTTTTAGCTAGCAGTTTTGCCTTTCTGATAAAAACCTTACTAGGTACAATGGTTATATTCATGCTTAATCCTCCAATTCGGCGTAAAGATCCTCCATTGTGCTCATACTAACTTTATTTTTTTCTGCATCTTTCACTTCCTGAAGAGCCTCTCTTAATTCGCTTTTCAACTTACTTTTGGCTTCTTCCGCCTGCGATTGTTTTCGTATTTTGCCTAATACTCGCTTCACTTCGTCCAGTACGTGCCAATTATCGGTGGTCAGTATTTCGCGTGCCAGTTCGGCTTTGTAGGCTTCGAGTTCCATTGTTGTCATGCTGTTCTCCTTTCTTCTTTAGAATTCCGAAAGCAAAGGTAATAAAAATATTGGAACGTGGGGGATGCGGAGTAGCGAAAGAGCTAAGCAGCAAATTCAACTATTCACCATATTCTTCTCATAAAACTCCAATGCACAAAGATGGTTTGCTACCGTATCGATTCCGGTTTGTCCGGCTTGCCAGCTGTAGACCGAGTCGATAAAGCGATCGGTGAGGTGGATCGCTTCGGTCATATTCAGTTCGGCCATCCAGTGTTTGAGGTCATCCAGTTTTTGGAGGGTGACCGGTTGGATGTTGCGCAATCCGGAAAAGGCGATGTCGGAAAGCAGGAGTTCCAGTTCGGAAAGTAGGTCTTTTAGTATCATCGTATGCAGCTTTGATGGATTAGAAATAGAAATTATCGACTCCGGAAGCGGTAATCAGGCTGACGGGGATCAAGGTGTCCGGCCGTTTCAGGCAGACCATATACCGTTGCTTTACTTCGGCATACCGTCCGCCCAGCTGTTCGAGTTTGCGGATGGCGTTCCGGTTGAGTTCGCTGTATGCCAGGGAACCTTTGGCTTCAACCTGTTCATTTATCGCGGTAAAGTAAAGTTTCTGTTCGGACGGATCGAAATAGACTTCCGACAGATGGGTGAACGGAACCAAAGCCAATTGCTCCGGTTGTTTCTTACGGAAATAATCGTACCGTTCTTCCGGCCGCAGGGTCGGATCCGACAATTCGGGGATCGCGAGTAATGCGTCCAGTCCGCTGATCGTTACTTTATTTTCTATCTCGCACTGTGTCTGGGTAGAAGAGGAGAGACGCTGCTGCCTGTTGAGTTTGAAGTTGCGCAGAACCAACGTAGAGGAGGATAAACGCGCCAGTGAAGCATTGTTATTCCAGAAACTCTGCATTTCCAGTTGCCTGTTCAGGTTTTCGGGCGTGACTAAAGACTGCGTATGTTCGTAATAGTCGGCCATACTGGATGTCAGCGTACAGATGCTCTGTTTTTCGTGATAAAAGAAATAAGCCGTAATACCGAAATAGCCCGAACGGGTTTGCCATGGGTAGGCCCCCAGGCCGGTGAAATGGCCGACCGGAGTCGTATAGTAATCCGACCGGGTTCCTTCGATCAGCCGGCTGAGCATTTCATTGTTTTGCGTGTTCCGTAAGATCTGCGTGATCGTGTTGTGCAACCGCGATAAGGTGGCAAAGGTGGTCAAAGGCTGGAAACCGACGTGTTTGACCAACATGTTCTCTATGTCCGACGACAGCGAGCGGAACAATCGTGCCAGGTTACCGATCCCGCATGTCTCCAGCCGGATGGAATACTGGATAGCTGTTTCCGCTTCATTCTCCCCGCAGCTGATCAGGCCTTTCTCCAATATCCCGAGGATGAAACGGGAAGCTCCCTTCAATACGTTCAGCGTATCTTCCGTCAGTAAAGACAGCTCCGGTTGGCTACCGTCAGTGTCGGAAGATAATGTTCCCTGCAAGCTCAGGTACGACAGGATAGCGATCAGTTTATGTTTGCACAGGCCGCTTTCGCCGCATTTGCAGACGGCACGGTTCAGGCTGTCCTCTTTGGGGAAGTAGACGGTGATGCTTTCGGTGTTGATCGTCGCTTCGAGTATATCGCCTTCTGTGAAATCGGCCGTCCAGCCGTCCTGGATAAGACGCAAGGTGTCTTCAAACAACTTCTTGCCGGCTTGTTTGCGGAGTTGTGCCAGGTCGACGTTCTTCAACTCTTTCCAGGCTTCGGACGACGGTGGTTCCGGTGTCGTATCGGGTGAGACATCCTCACTGCCGGCAGGTGCGGTCTCGCTTTCGGACGATGCGCAACCGGCAGCAACGAGTATGCCCATCAGGATATGCTTACATACCGTTTTGGAAGGACAGCTGCATGTGCTTTGGGCGACATTCGGATCGAGGCTGACGGTTATTTCGTCCAACCGGATCTGCAACCGGCCGTCAGTAACGGTTAACTCGACCTGTCCGGTCGTTTCCAGATCTTTCAGGGCACGTTTATATAATCCTTTGTTTGCCAGCGTCACCAGAAAGGCTTCGTTGGCAAAGGGGATGAACTGTCCGGCGGATGCGTGGCATCCGTTTCCGTTTATGATATAATCTTTCCTATCCATTCGGCTAATTCTTCAGGGGTTATGGCGGCTACATCGGCACCCATGCCGGCAATGCTGCGGGCAGCACGGACATCATAACAGGGAGTGCCGGAGTAGTCGAGGGCAGGCAATACGAACAGTCGGCTTCCCGCTTCAATAATGTCGCGGCAGGAGCGGAACATATAACTGTAATTGTTCCCGTCGTACAGGTCGCTGACCAGCACAACAATTGTTTTCTGGGGGGCGGTTATCAGTCTCTTGCCATATTCCAACGCCTTGTGAATATCGGTTCCTCCTCCCAGCTGTACTTTCATCAGGATGCCGACCGGGTCGTCGAGATGCTCGCTCAGGTCGACTACCGATGTATCGAATATCGCCAGCTTGACCGAGAGGAACGGCATTTTGGCAAAGATGGATGCCATAACCGCCGTATAGATCACCGAGTCGAGCATACTACCGCTTTCGTCTACCATGATCACGATGTGCCAGGGATTGTAGCGGCGTACGTTCTGATTGAAATACAAGCGGTCGAGGATGATCGTACCATGTTCCGGGCTGTAATTCTTCAGGTTCTTTTCTATGGTTTGCTTAAAGTCGAAGTTCCTGAATATCTTGTAAGAGGAATTGGTGTGCGGCAGTTTCTTTCCGTAGAAGGCTTTCCGTACGTTTATCTCCAGTTTCTTCTGTATCTCTTTGATTACTTCCTCGACGATCGAGTAGGCCAGCTTCCGGACATGCTCCGGCATCATATTGCGGAAGGTCAGGATATTCTTCAGTAAGCCGATATTCGGTTCCAGTTGGCTCAGGACAGACTCGTCGGTCAGGAGCTGGGTCAGGTTGTATTTATCCAGTGCCTGCTTCTGCATGATCTCGACTGTCTTTTTAGGGAACAGTTTCTTTACTTTCTTCAGCCATCCCGGGACGGTCAGCATGGAACCGCCACGTCCGGCCCGGTTCGGGAAATCGTTGCGTATTCCCTGCTCATCGGTGTATTCCCGGTTGTAGAGGAAATAAAGCGTGTTGTCCAACTCTCCGCTTTCCGGATCGAGGGGAAGGCTGTTTTCGGCGAAGTCGCCCAGGATGAGCCGCCAGCGGTTTTCTATTTCGGGGTTGTCCATTATACGATCCTCCATGTTTTAAGTGCTTCGGCCGCCAGCGTATCGAGACGCATGGCTTCAGTAATTTCCTGTTGCGAGACAGTGATACTCCCCGTCAACCGGGCTTCCGATACCTGGTGATATTCCGCCACCTGTTGTCCCAGGCGGCTGATCTCCGCCGGAAGAAATCCGGTAAAGGCATATCGCAGGTTCGGCAGGATGGTCAGGAAAGTTTCTTGGTCGGCATTGGCTATGACCCGGTCTATCACTTCCAGGATACGCGGATCGGCGAACAATACGTCGCGGGCAATCAGGAACAGTCCGCAGATAAAAGAAGCAGCCTGTTCCGGATGGGTGATGCTGCTTTCCAGGTAAGCGGCTATCTGTTGGCAGAACGCTGTCTGTTCCGTCCGCCCTTCCTTATACTGAATGGCAAGGCATAGCCCGAACAGGCGGCTGTTGCTGAAACTGTCGTTCAACACCTTCTCTACGGCAGACAGGAAAGCCTCGGTGTCGAACCACTGTTTCTCATCCATCGCAAAACTGTAAAGATTGCGCATCTGTTCGCAAATCTCCTGTTCTTCCTCCTCCGTCGTGCTTTTCAGGAGCGGGATCAATACGACAGCCCCTTTAAAAGCGAGCCGTGCCAGTTCGGGGATAACCGGGTGGATCTCTCCATCCATCAGTTGTTGCATGTTGGCGAGATACAGCAGGCTGTTGATCAGTTTGCAAAGGCTGGTGAAATTACCTTCGCTTTCCACCACCAGCCGGGTATGGTCTTCGTACTGGAGATAAAAACCTTCTATCCCCATCACTTGTACGGATAGCAGCAGCTTGCCCAGTTCTTCGGCCGTCATGCTGTCTTTGAAGTTCTTTTCGATCAGCGAATTACACACCTGCGACAAGGTCGCCCCGTAGACAGACAGGTCGATAAGGCGTGTTTCAACGCCTGTGCTGTAACGGCATATCCATTGCTCCCGTACCAGGTTTTTGTTCTTCTGGTTCACATAATCGGGACCAGACTGAAGGGTGGCGAAACCTGTTTCCAGAAACTCCATCTGGTGAAGGAAACGGCTTTTCCGGTAATGAGCCGGGTTCTTGATAATGTCGAGCGTCACTTCCTGCCGTTCGATAGTCGATGTTTTCAGCCGGTGAAGCGAACATAAGGCACGGAACTCCCGTACCACCGGCGGGATGCAGTCGTTATCCGCAATCTTTCCGGCACCCATACCGGAGAGGAGACGGTAAAGGAAATCGATCTCGAATGTCGAGGTGGCATTCAGGTCGCCTTTCACGAAGCAGCTTCGCACGCCATCCAGCAGTTCGTATACGCCGGCGCTCTGCTTTCCCCGCAACACCGCCAGCGAACGGGCCATGTTCAGGGTATTGATCTCGTCGGGCAATGAGATTATCTGCGTTTTGCGGGCATAACGGGCTGTCTTTATGATATATTCGAGAACGGTCGAGCCGAACGGGTCTTTCTTTTGTTTCTCCGTCTTTTCCCATACTTCCTGGTAGAAAGCCGGGAAAGGCATACCGGCGGCATACCCGCTTTTACTGTCGGCTTCCTTAAATGTATAAGGCATCAGGTAGGAAGCGATATGTTCGGGGTTGATTGTTTTAAGCGATAATTTCTTATCCGATTGCATTGCTTCCATTAATCCGGCAATGTGGAAAGCTCCGGCTACTACCAATATCTTTTTATGCCCGGGAAGCGCTTTCCGTATCTCGTCCGCCATATAGGTTTCCCGCTGGCGGTCTTCTTTCAGGGAGGTTTCATTGTCGGGAGTTGCCAGCCGCATGAAGTAACCGAGGTGGAACAGGTTGTGGACGAAAGCGTCTGTCTCTATTGTTCCGGCATTCAGTTCGAAGCGGCTTTCCCAGAACTCCGCGAAGCTGCGGCATCCGGCTTTACGGGCGATCATGGCCGTATAGGTGTTTACCTCGTATTCCTTGTTCTCATTGTAGTAAAACTGTGTCTGCGGTTCTTCCTCGACCTTGTTGGTCAGGCGCAGCGCATACGGCAGGTCGATAAAACGAACCGGTGTGTTGCGGCGTGCCCCTTCCCGGATAGCCACCAGCTCCGGCGAATACGACAGGAAAGGGTAATAGGCACGGTACTTTTCTTTCTCCTCGCTCACTTTCCCCTCTTTATCGTCGTAGCTGTAATAGATACAGAAAGGCGGAACCGACTGTTCGTTGGCAATGTAAGGAAGTAACTGCGCCGAGTCAGACGGCCCTTCGATCAGGATCAGGTCGGGACAGTATTCCCCGATCGTACGTTGCAGATGCAGCGCACAGGCAGGGGAGTGGTGACGTACCGGAAAGTACACCACCTGTCCGTCGGTATTGAAGCTGGACCGGAAGAGGCGGTCTATTTCAGCCAGGTCCGGTTGTCGTAATATTCCTTCCATCTTCCTCCTTGTCTTTCGGCTTTCAGCCGGACTACGCCGTTGAAGTAATCTTTCAGTTTGGGTAAGTCGTCTTTGTTTTCTTTCATCACGGCACCCAGCAGGTTTTGTACCAGTGAACGCATGCTCACCGTACCGTCTCCGTAATAATAAGCATCCAGCGCCGACTGGTAATAGACGGATACCGCTTCGGCGGTGCTCATCACACCCGACACTTTCTGTATCTTGGCTTTCTCGAAAGAAGTCCCGTTGCGTAATTCGTTGAAGGTGGAAGCCAGTATATCGACTACCTCTTCCTGTACAGGCATCTCCAGTCCGTTGGCGGCAAACATACCCTGGCACTGGTCGGTGATGATACGGCTTTCGAGAGCCACACTGCGTATCGGTTCGACCGTTTCAAAGTTAAAACGACGTTTCAGGGCGCTGCTCATTTCGTTGATCCCTTTGTCGCGGGTGTTGGCGGTCGCTATCACATTAAAGCCGGAGGAGGCGAAAAGTAAACCTTCTTCCCCCAGTTCGGGAATATTCAGTACCCGGTCGCTCATGATACTGATCAGGCTGTCCTGTATCTCGAGCGGGCAACGGGTGATCTCCTCAAAACGTGTGATGATGCCCCGCTTCATCCCGATATAAACGGGAGAGGGGACGAGTGCCTCCTTCACCGGGCCCTTAGCCAGCAGAAGGGCGTAGTTCCAGGAATATTTGATATTGTCTTCGCTGGTGCCTGCCGTACCTTGTACCGTATTGGTACTGATGCCGCAGATCGCAGCTGACAGGAGTTCGCTCAACATGGTCTTTGCCGTACCCGGTTCGCCTACCAGCATTAATCCCCGGTTGCCGGCCAGGGTGATGATGGAACGTTCTACCAGGGCATCGTCGCCAAAGAACTTCGGAGTGATTTTGATCATCCGTCCGTCCAGCTCTATCGGTTCGTTTTGACCGAGGATAAAGGCACGGACGGCACGGGGAGAGAGCTGCCAGTTGGCTGGCTTGGCTCCCGTATCTTGTTTGCGGAGTGCGGCAAGCTCGTCGGCATACCGCATCTCCATCAACGGTTTCTGTATTTTGTTATCCATATATTAATGTATAGGCTTGTATTTGTTTTCTGTTTAGACGGATGTTATTCCAGGTTAAAGGCCGTGACCAGTAAATCCAGGATATAGCTGATGAACCGTTCCGGGACAGAAGATATCGGCAACCGTTCCGTCTTGGGCAATTGTACGGTACTGGAGTCTTCCCCTTCTTCCAGCGGAGAGAAATACAACTCCTGCAGGAAGCAGTTGCTTTCTTCCAGTGTATAAGAAAGCTGTACCAGAACGTTCATAGACCTGTCGATGATATAAATGGTCTGGCTGTCTGTCCAATAATTAATATCGGGGTTTGTCGTATCATATATATTACTGATAGAAACATTCCGGCCGGAATAATGGGTGATGGCATCTTCCTGCATTTGAATACTGTCTATGCGGCGTATGGGCGTACTCAGTTGAGGTATGAAAGGAACGATCTCGTAATCGTCCAGTTGCTGTTTCCATTTAGCCAATACTTCGTCGGTCAGTTCCATAGGATGTACCAGCGAGATAACGGCTTCTTCGGGAAGCGTAAATACCTCATCGTTTGCCGTTGTGAAGGAACCGTCTTCCAGGTAACGGAACGACTCCTGCAACTGCCCGTCCTTATATACTCCCCAGATAAGACCGGGCGACAGGTAGCGCATGAACGGATTATCGATAAAGGTAGCTATCCAAGCCTCTTTCGTCCAGGTGCGTCCGTTCCTCAAAGCCATCTCCATCCGTTTCCTCTGGACACGGGTTTGCCGTTTCACTATTTTCTTCATGTCGGCCATTTCCTCGCGGGCCGCTTCCGCTTTCTCCCGGTTATCACCTTTGGACTTAGAGGGGGCGGGAAGCGATTTGCTTATTTTCTTCGTTTCACTTTCTACAACTGACAGGCTGAAGTCCGGCAACAGCGTTACGTGGAAAGTACGGGTATCATAGTCTACTACCTTTTCCGACTGCCGGTTAAAGCCGAAAGACGGAATGGACTGGTCGGCTAACTCTTCGGTGGATAGTCCTCTTTCCGTGGCAATTTGTTTGAATGCTTTCCAGGCTTCGCGTCTGTACATCGTATTAGTCCCCAACACCATCCAGTAGTTGATCAGTTGAAGGGCGGCCGGAGTGGCCTTTATTCCAAGAACGCTCAACGTATATCCTGCAAGGAGTTTACGGTTGGCATTCACCCATGATTTCAATGTAGTATGAAGCTGGTGGATCTGATGTTCCGATGCGTACATGCAATAGGGCATCAGGATCGCCCTTTTATTTGCTTCCGCACCATCGGACAGCCAGAACTGGAGAAGCGTTTCCAGGGCGGCCTGCCACTCTTTCTCTTCCAAATGAGCGGCAATCGCGTCGCAGGCATAGAGACGTATCGGTTGAATGGCCGTCATGTATTCACTGAGAATGAACCGGATCACATGACGTGGTACGTATTCGTCGGCGTTCGTCTCGTTGGCCCAGTGGATCATTGTGTAAGGCCTGGGTGGCACCCAGGCTATCTGCTGGGTACGGTACAGTTCGATATGCTTGCTCGAATAGTCGAGGGCTGCTTTCTTGTCCTTAATTTTGATCCTTTTGGCCGAGGGACGTGTGTCGTCCCAGTAACTGAACATCTGCCGTGCCCAGTTCTGCGTATCTTCGTCCAGTTCCGGAAGCAGTTTCTCCAATATCTTACGGGTTTTCTTTTCCTTGTCGAGTATGATCTTTTCGATCACCCTGCGTATCCACTTGGATTCTTCCTTCAGCAGTCCCAGCAATTGCTTGTAGTCATCGAAGCCGCAATCGAAAAACAGCTTATTCAGCCAGAACAGTTTCTTTTTAAGCGGTATGTCGCTGTACAGGTAATCATACGCCGCCTGTTTGTTTTCGCTGATCAGTTCGTCGATCGGTACTGCCTCTATCGATTTAAGTAGTTGCCAGTCGGATGCGGTATGTGCTTCGCAATAGGTGTCGAACAATGCTGTTAATTCCGGTTGTTGCTTCATCATATATATTATTCTTCTTTCAATACTTCAAAAATACCCAGCACGCTGCAAAGGAAGCGGGCGGGAACACTTTCAGGGGAGAGGATCACGTTACTTTTCGGTTCGTCGTCGGTCGTTTGATCTTCTCCCATACGATACAGAACGACATCACCCAGCGTTACGTCATCGTTGTACTCCTGTCCCATATACATATATTCGAAGTTGAGCTGGGCGGCCATGTTCAGGTACTTGTCCACCAGGTGGAAACAAGTGTAGCTGCCGGCATCCCATACTTCCCCGCGAACCATGTTATGTTTCTTCGCCATACCGCTGATCTTTCCCGATTTGACGATCGAGCCGTTGTAACGGGTGATCTTGTTGCCGTTTGTATCTTTTTCTTCTAAAACAATTATAGGGGCGGTTAGTTGCGGGATCGGTTGTACAATTTCGTAATCGTCGAGTTGTTCTTTCCATCCCGAAAGGACATCTTCCGGCAGTTCGATAGGGTGGACGAGGGTGATACTGGCCTGTTCGGGCAAGGTATATTCTTCCTCATCTACGGTGTTGAACGTGCCGTCTTCCATATAACGGAACGTGCCGGTCAGCTTGTCGCCATCGTACACGCCCCATATCAGTCCGGTTGCAAAACGGTGCATGATCGGGTTTTCTACAAAGAGCTTGTTCCAAGATGCTACTGTCCAGCGGCGTCCGTTCATCAAAACCTTTTCCAGCCGGTTGGTTTGCGACTGCACGGTCGCTTTGATCTGTTTCTTTAGTTCGGAGAACTCTTTCTTGGCGGCTGTCGCTTTCACCTCGTCGTCGTTGGCTCCGGGGGAGGGCATCGACTTGATCGTTTTCTGTTTCTCGTTGTCGAAGATGGAAAGCGAGAAGTCTGGCATCAGGGTAACCGTGAAGTTACGCGGGCCATAGTCGAGCACTTTCTCTCCTGCCTGGTTGAAACCCAGGGTGGGGACGATCTTATCCGATAACTCGTCTTCCGGTATTTCCAGGGCTTTGGCGGCGAAGGTAAAGGCGGCCTTCGCTGCGTTCTTTACCTGGTTGTTGGGAAATTTGACGGAGATACCGTCTATCATCACCAGTGCTACACTTCCCCCGTTCATCGCGATCGCGTTGACAACGAAAGCGGCAATGGCTCCGCGAGAAGCTTCCGCCCAGTCTTTCAACTGCGTTTTCAGCCGGAGTATCTGTGTGTCGGAACCGTAAATGCAATACGGTACCATAATCATTTTCTTCTTGGCTTCTGCTCCGTTCTCTTTCCAGAAGAGATAAATGTTTTCCATCATTTGCTGGAAGTCGGGAGCATGCAACTGCTCTATAATCTTATCGCAGGCCTTTACCTTGTAAGGCTCTTCCAGGCAGAGGTACTCGGAAAGGATATAACGGATGACTACGACAGGCGCTTTCTCCGTCATATCGGCGAAGCGGACGTCGGGAAGCATATCTTCCGGTATCCAGGCAATGTACTTCTCATTGTCTTTATCGTAATTATCGTTACAGAACTCTACCACCGTTTCTTTGGTGAAGGTAAAGTCGGCACCGAACTTCCGTTCGTTGTCCCAGCGTTTGATGATCCGTTTGGCGGCCGACAATGCGTCGCCTTTCATCTTAGGCCGTTCCGCTTCCAGTAACGGGCGGATGGTTTCTTCGTTGAGGCTGATCAGTTCTTCGGCTGTCTTGCGGAGTATCTTCGACTTATTGGAGAGTAGTCCGAGCAACGGGCTGACGTCGCTCATTTTGCAGGTGCCGTAGATCATGTCGAGCCAGTTCTGTGTCTCTTCGATCGAGAGTTCGCCGCTGCTAAGGAGTGCCAGGGCGAGCGGCTGGTTGTTGGTGATATCTTCTTTCTCCAGAATACCTTGCATCCGGTTGGGATTATAGGCATAGGTTTTAAATACCAAGCTATAGGTGAACTGGCTGGCAGTATCCAATAGCAACCGGATACTCTTTTGGGGAGAATAACCTAACCATTTTTTACGTGTCTCAAAGAAGAAATAGGTTATATATCTCGGATTATTGATGGTATTGCTTGTGCGAACCTGAATAAGTAAGATATCGATAAACCGTTTGGACAGTTCCGACCATTCGTACAACAGCGCCAAAGCCCCGGTCAGTAAGACCGGTTTGTTTCTTCCATATCCCCAAACGAAGTCTTCACAATTCTTCAGGCGGTTCTCCCAGGTTGCTTGCGGGGTGGATTCATTCATTGCTGCCGAGATTAGGTTATCGGTATTACCTAGTGGATTTCCCAGGAGATTCAGCATGCAACGAGCCTGTAGTTCTTTGCTTGCTGCCAGCTCTTCCGTTCCCTCGCCATTCTCCAAAAGGATTGCCAGCAGATAAAGGCTGTTTGCCGCTTGCTGGATCGTTTTCGTTGCAGCCAGCATCCGGTAGACTTCCATGAACAGCTCTTTGTTCTCTTTGTACAGTGCGTGAAACATGGAAGGTGCGTCTAGATCGTTATCTTCGGTCAGGATCAGTTGATAATAAACAGCCAGTGGCGCCCCGATCGATTGCAGGAATGCCAGCATCTTATGCGGATTGAGATGGAAGAACAGTGCCCGGGCCGATATCGGATCTTTAAGCAATTGAAGCAGACGTTCTTTCAGTTCGGGGGAGAACTTATAGCTGAAATACAGGATATATACGAAGCTCGGGCCGGAATACCTGTTCGTTAAAACGGTCAGTACCGGCAGATAGCGGGCATATTTCTCCGCATCCTGTTCCAGCAACAGGATAGCCAGGTATAAAGCCAGATAGAACTCGTGCGTGTTGTTCCGCTGTTCTTCCAGTTCTTTTAGTTTGTCGGAGAGAAGCAGGTCGGCAAAAGCTTCCGAGTCGGCCGGACAATATTTCAGTAATATCTGTGCTATCTCGTACAGCTCGGGGCCTTGTGCTTTGTGACGGCTTACCGACTCTTTGATCAGGTTCCTGAAATCGTGGCCGTAACCGATGCGCAGGCAGATCTCCAATTCATCTTTCATTCCCCATTTATGGATAGGGCCGTCGCGACGTATCTTCGAGATAATAACCAGCATGCGGCGTGCCAGTTCCGCATTTTCCCCGTTTAATTCATGTAGAAGCCAACCGTCATAATCGGCATATATCTTCGGGCCCGACATGACCACCTCGGGAGCTTGGTCGATCTTCTCATCCAGATATTCATATACTTTTGGGGTGAAGGCGCATTTATAGTATCCTTGCTCATAGATCCTAGTCCACTGTTCGAGCATTTGTTCTTTTGTCATGGTGTCTTTCTAAAGTTTGCTTTGATTTAACGTAAAAGCAAAAGTATGAAAATTATTTGTAACTTTGCGCGTTCTCAAAGGAATATGGGTGTGAGAGAAAAGATGGTTAAATATTTAAAGTGGCTGCTACCGGTGATCTTCATCGCGTATTATAGCAGTATTACTCTATTTATCCATGTGCACATCGAACACGGCACGACGATTGTCCATTCCCACCCTTTCGGAGCTAAGTCGGGCGGCGCTTGCCACCATCATGCTTCTTTATCCGAAATTCAACTGTTCCATATACTGACCTCTATCAGTGTGGAAGATGGTGCGGTTCATGCTTACCAACTTGATTTCCAGGCAAAACAAATCGCAGAAATAGTAGAGATCCCGGTCTATCCGGATTATCTGGTTCCCGTCAGAGGGAAGCTTTCTCTTCGTGCCCCGCCTGTCTTCTGATAAAAATATCCGTTATTTCTAATCGTAAGGGTGCTTGCTGCTAATGCAAACGTCCCGTACTTTTAATTTTTCGACCTGGGTAACAAACGTTTTTGACCCAGGTGGTAAACGTTTTCGACCTAGGTGGTAAACCTTTTTGACCTGGGTCAAAAATATAAAACGTCCGGTGCTTTCAATTAGAAAGTGCCTGGCTTTGGATTAGTATACTATATATTTATCAGAACAAATCGCAATGAATAAGATTATTACACTTATACTTTGCCTGTGCTGTGCCGTTACGTCAGCATGGGCGGATGATGCCCCCAATTTGAACCCTTCGGATGCCAATATCGTAGGACATATACTGGATAAGAAAACCGGTGAGCATCTTTCTTTTATCAACGTATTCCTGAAAGGGACAACGATCGGTACGTCTACCGATGCTACCGGCCATTATTATCTGAAGAACCTGCCGGAAGGGAAGTTTACCCTGGTGATGAAGACGCTGGGATTTAAGACGATAGAAAAGCCGGTTACGCTGAAGAAAGGGAAAACCCTGGAAGTGAACTTCGATGCGGAAGAAGATCTGGTGACACTGGACGGTGTCGTGGTGTCGGCCAACCGTAACGAGACAACCCGCCGGTTGGCTCCTTCACTGGTGAATGTGCTCGACTCGAAGACGTTTGAAACGACGCATGCTACTTCTCTGGCCGACGGTCTGAACTTCCAGCCCGGTGTACGTGTGGAGAACAATTGCCAGAATTGCGGTTTTCAGCAGGTGCGTATCAATGGTCTGGAAGGCCCTTATACGCAGATACTGGTAGACAGCCGTCCTATCTTCAGTGCCCTGACAGGTGTGTACGGACTGGAACAGATTCCGGCCAATATGATCGAGCGTGTAGAAATTATGCGTGGGGGAGGATCGGCCTTGTTCGGTTCTTCCGCAATTGCCGGGACGATCAATATTATCACTAAAGAACCGTTGCGTAACTCGGCACAGATCGCCCATTCATTGACAATGGTTGGCGGCGAACGGGCGGATAACAATACGACTGTCAATGCTTCACTGGTGACGGACGACCATAAGGCCGGTATTTATATGTTCGGCCAGAACCGTTATCGCGGTGCTTACGACCATGATGGCGACGGGTACACGGAGCTCGGCAAGCTGAATGCCCGCACGCTCGGTTTCCGTTCTTATCTGAAAACGAGTACTTACTCCAAGCTGACTTTCGAGTATCACAATATCAATGAGTACCGTCGTGGTGGCGACCTGCTGGACTTGCCGCCCCACGAAGCGAATATTGCCGAGCAGACCGAACATAATATCAACGGTGGCGGATTGAAGTTCGACCTGTTTTCGAAAGATTACAAACACCGTCTGAATGTCTATACTTCAGCGCAACATACCAAAAGAAACAGTTATTACGGTGCCGGAAAGAACCCGAATGCCTATGGCAGTACGACGGATATGACTTTCGTTGGCGGTGCACAGTATTCGTATGAATGGGAGAAGTGTCTGTTTATGCCTGCCGAATTCACCGGGGGAGCCGAATACAATTATGATGATTTGCAGGATAAGATGTTGGGTTATCACCGTACGATCGAGCAGACGGTGCATATCGGTAGCGTCTTTCTGCAGAACGAATGGAAGAATGAGAAATGGAGTTTCCTGGTCGGTGCGCGTATGGATAAGCATAACCTGATCGATCATGCGATATTCAGTCCGCGTGCCAATGTACGTTTTAACCCGACCAGCGATATCAATCTGCGTATGTCTTATTCCAGTGGTTTCCGTGCTCCTCAGGCATTTGATGAGGATTTGCATATCACGGCTGTGGGTGGCGATGTGGCGATCATCAGCATTTCTCCTGACCTGAAGGAGGAAAATTCACAGAGTATCAGTGCTTCGGCTGACTTTTACCGTCGCTTCGGCCCGGTGCAGACAAACTTTCTGATCGAAGGTTTCTATACCGATCTGCGTAATGTGTTCATCCTGGAAGAGATAGGGCGCGATGATGATAACAACCTGTTGATGGAACGCCGTAACGGAAAAGGTGCCCGCGTGATGGGTATCAACCTAGAAGCAAAGGCGGTTTATTCGTGGATGCAGCTACAGGCGGGTGCAACGATCCAGCGCAGTCGTTATAAAGAACCGGAAACATGGAGTGAGAATGAAAATATAGCTCCTCAGAAGAAGATGTTCCGTTCGCCGGATGTATACGGTTACTTCACCTCTTCCTTCACTCCGGTGAAACGCTTTACCGCCTCTTTGACGGGTACTTATACCGGAAGCATGCTGGTTCAGCATCTGGCCGGTTATATTCCCGAAGACAAGGAAGAAAAGACAAAAGACTTCTTTGACCTGAACGTGAAGGTGGCATACGATTTCCCTCTTTACAAGTCTGTTACTTTGCAGGTGAATGCCGGTGTGCAGAACATCTTCAACTCGTATCAGAAGGACTTTGATAAGGGGCCGGAGCGTGATGCCGGTTATATTTACGGCCCGGGTATTCCGCGCAGTTATTTCATAGGCTGTAAGATCAGTTACTAAGTTGGTTGGCAGATAAAAGAAAAGGCCGATGGAAGTTTCTGTCGGCCTTTCTTGTTATTTTAATCGTTTGCTAAACTCTTTCGGATCCTGACTGTTGGACCAAATGTCAGCAATATGGATAGTCTCTTTTTCTACATAGTAAATGATTTTATGGTTCTTATGTTCCACGAAGGAACGATAATTTCTTTTACATGTTTCGGTTTTCAGTTCAATAGGCTGTCCCATATTGGGATTTAATGCCAGCAAGTCGGTAGCCTCTAAAATATCATTTATGAATTTGTCGGCTGCTCTGACACCCATTTCTTTTTTATACCAGGCATAAGTTACACGAGCTTTCTTTCTTGCTGTACGTTTCCATTTAATGATTAAAGGTTTCTCCATGAAGCAGCGGCTTTTCGCATTTCTTCCTGTGTATAATAAACCGGATCGGTCTCTGCCACCATTAATCTTTCTATTTTCTCCTCGTCAGTAAATGGGCGCATAGCATTTTCAATCTCTTCGTCAGTGACGATGTCGATGTCATCCACTTTACTGGCACGTGATATTTTGTATCTGTTGGATGCGATACGTTTAATGTACTTTTTTACCTTCTCGAGACTCTCTGTGTCAAGGTTGACGATTTCGTTGAACAGTTCCAAACGTTCACCCTGTAATTCCATTGCTTTCATATTTTTACTCCTTTCGGTTTTGATGAAGTACAAATGTATTTATTTTTTCGGAAAGAAGCTATAAAATAGCACTTTTATTCAGGAGGCTTAGGTCGCACGGCAACTATACTTGGTGAAGCGCAACCTTACGGAGCGGCAGAATGTCCGCTCCGGCATAATTGTGGCGATTCCGTGCAACCTGATACCATGTCGCTCCCGGATCGTTCTATCCTTTTAAACTTTTATTTATATCTTCAATATAACTGAGAATCTCTTCGCGTCCTTCCTTTTTCTCGGAGGAGGAGATTAGGATAGGAGGCAGTTCTTCCCAGCTCTCCAGTAACTTGTCCTGATAGGCTTTCAGGTTTTCTTTCAGACGTCCTTTGCTTATCTTGTCTATCTTGGTAAAGATGATTGAGAAGGGTACGCCATTCTCTCCCAACCATTCCATAAATTCAAGGTCGATCTTTTGTGCTTCGTGGCGACAGTCAAGCAGCACGAAAAGGTTGGTCAACTGTTCGCGTTCCAGAATATAATCTTCGATGATCCGTTGAATGTTTTCCCGTCCTTCTTTTCCACGTTGGGCGAAACCGTAACCGGGAAGGTCGACCAGGAACCAGTTGTTGTTGATCATGAAATGATTGATAAGTAACGTTTTGCCCGGCTTTTGTGAAGTCATGGCCAACCCTTTCTTTCCGGTCAGCATATTGATAAGGGAGGATTTGCCGACATTACTTCGCCCGATAAAGGCATACTCCGGAAAGTTTCCTGCGGGGCACTTCTTTACGTCAGTGTTACTGATAACAAATTCTGCACTTTTAATTTCCATCTTAGTTAATCTTTTATTGATTTATATTTTATCGAGGCAGCCCATAGTCCGAAGAAGGTGATGGCACCGTTTACCATCAGCATTTCGTAACCGAAAGCATAGCCTGTATATTGTTTCACCAGATAATCCGTAGCAAAACAGATCAATGGTGAGAGTATGCATATATAAGGAACATATTTGTCGCGTGGATGTTTCTTTGTGAACAATCCAAAGACAAATAATCCGAGCAAAGGGCCGTACGTATAAGACGCAATCATGTAGATCGCATCGATCACGCTGCGGCTGTTTACGGCCTTAAAGATAAGGATTATTATCGCAAACAGGATCGAAATAAGGAAATGAGTCATCAGGCGGGTACGTTTGGCCTTCCGGGCTTCTTCTTTCTCCACTCCCAGAATATCAACACAGAAGGAAGTGGTAAGCGCCGTCAATGCCGAGTCTGCGCTGCTGAAGGCTGCCGCAATGATACCGATCGTAAAGAAGATCAGGATTGAATGTCCCAGTATACCAGAAGTACAGAACATCGGCAGGATATCGTCATTCAGCGCAGGCAATGCAATATTCTTTTGTGCCGCCAGCGATAGTAACAGAACGCCCAGCGAAAGAAACAGGAAGTTGACCGGCGTAAAGGCAAAACCGTAGGTGTACATATTCTTTTGCGCATCCTTCAGGCTTTTGCAGGACAGGTTCTTCTGCATCATATCCTGATCGAGTCCGGTCATTACGATAGTGATGAAGATACCGCTGAAAAACTGTTTGACGAAATGCTGTGTACTATGCCAGTCGTCGAACTCAAAGATACGGAAGTGCGGGCTGTCTGCAAGGGTCTGTATCATGCCGCCCATATCCAGTTCCATACTGTCTTTAACCTTCCAGATGATAACGACCAGCATGGCAACCAGGCAAAGCGCCTGAAGCGTATCCGTCCAGATAATCGTTTTGATGCCGCTGCGATACGTATACAGCCAGACAAGGAAAATGCTGATAACGACAGTTACCCAGAAAGGTATATTCCAGGTACTGAATACATAATGTTGGAGGATCAGTACCACCAGATAAAGTCGTGCGGCCGCTCCCACGATCTTGGATAGAAGGAAGAAAGAGGCTCCTGTTTTATAACTTCGCCGCCCGATACGGTCGCCCAGGTAGGAATAGATAGAGGTCAGTTCCAGCTTATAATAGAGCGGTAGAAGGACTTTGGCGATCAGTATGTATCCGAAGAAGAAACCTAAGACCGTTTGCATATAGGTCATATCGATACTGCGCACCATTCCCGGAACGGATACGAAGGTCACCCCTGAAAGTGATGTCCCGATCATTCCGATAGAGACGATATACCACGGTGACTTACGGTTACCCAGAAAGAAAGCGTCATTGCTGCTGCTTTTTCTTCCCGTGATCCATGCAATGAGTAGCAGGATACCAAAATAAATTGCAATGATGGAAAGGATTATATAGCTATTCATTCACCGATACTTATTAAGTAGAGCAAGGGAGCGGACTCCCTGTCAAATGTTCGGTTACAAAGATAAGGATAAAAACTGAAAAATAATTTAATCGGCATAATTCCCCCTTTCGTGGGGAAAATACACCCGTTAATCTATTTTGTTTGTCACCTTCCGGCTTTGTTTGTTCCTTTGTAACCGTTAGAGCTCGTGAGAGTCAAGACAAACCAGCTACGACTTGTAGCTGATAAGATAGGTAAACACAAGAAAAAGGCTGCTATCGTGAGATTAGCAGCCTTTTTAGTTGATGGTTATCAAGTGATTCAATATCTTTTCTCTATCTGTGTCCCCCGGAAATAATGTGCCAGTATCCTTGTGTAAGGATATCCTTTTGCACCCATTACCGCGGCTCCGATCTGGCAAAGTCCTACGCCATGTCCCCAACCGGCACCTGTAAGAACGAAACGTTGGGGGATATTGACACGGATATCTTCTCTGTCTACTACGAAGGCCGAACTGTAAAGATGTGTCTCCGACAATGTACGCCGTATTTCCAGTTCCTTGCCGATCGTGTACACCCGCCGTGTCCCTACGATCTGTAACTTTTCGATACGGCCGGAAGTTCCCCTTTCGAGCGGGATAAGATCCAGTATCTCGCCGAAGTCGATACCGCTTTTACGGTGGATCAGCTCGGCCAACTCCTGTTGCGTATATGATACTGTCCAGCGATAGAAATGCATTGTCTCCTGATCATAGTTGTTCAGTACCTGCAATAATATCCTGTTGTCGGTCGTGTTGCAAAAGGCTTTGGGAGAGTTGCGTATCCACATTTCAGCTTCCGTCGGATCGGTCAGGTCGGGATAAGAAGTCTCTTTGCTGTCGCGTACAGCAGTCAGATAAGTGTGGGGCACAGGCTCCCAGCAATGTTCGAACTGCTCGGTTACGCCTCCGCAACATTTGGAGAAGCGGGCATCGCAAATCGATTCGCCGTCTGTCAGTACTTCACCGCGCGTTTCCTCGATCGCTTCCCGTACAATCGGTGTCGAAGCACGGGTGATACCCTGATAGCGCTGGCAATGATCGTCGGCACAGACATCGAACATCGTATGATCTTCGCGGTCGTACCAGCGGATCAGCAGATCTTGTTCGCGGTGGCAGCTCTGGTATTTCTCCGGAGCACCGCCTAAACGGTATGTCTTCTCTATCTGTGCCAGCAACCAACTGCGTGAAATCACGGCATGTGCTTTCAGTAGCTCTTTCGAGGCTCTGGCACTCATCTCTGACGAGATCACGCTGATCAGGTATTCTTCCACATCGATACTGTTGATAACAACAATGCCTTCGTTTCCCGCCACCAGGTTAAGTGAGCCTTTAAAACGCTGATCTTCCTGCCGTTGCCAATGGAAATCAATTCCGATCGTAACGGCCTTCAGGTCGAATGAGGAGGCAGGCGAAGCCGGTTCAAAGAAAAGTTCTTTGTACAGCTTGCCGTTGTACACAATATTTCCGTTTACGAACAACGCCCGTTGTTCACCGGTCAGGAAGGTACTGCTCTCCGTGTGGATATACTCTCCGTTGAACACGAAAGAGACAGCCTTCTGCGTCATAATCCCAACATTAACTAGCGGTGCATCCATTATTTATCTTATTCTTTTTTCGCTTTCATTGAACTTATTGCCAGGTAAGCCATCAAGGCTATATACATTACAACAGCCAGCGGCTCGGCAAAGTTCCCTTCCAGCCATTTCTCATTGACAAGGTTCACGCCACCGAAACGTAGGGCAGCGCTGATAACGCCCATCAGGGCTCCTCCGGCAATAAAACCGGAAGCAAGCAGGGTTCCTTTTTCCAGACGGGCTGTGTTGAGTGCCTGATCTTTACTGCGGCTTCCGACATACCAGCTGATAGCTCCGCCGATCAGCAGCGGTGTGTTCAGTTCCATCGGGATGAACATACCCAGTGCGAAAGCCAGTGCCGGGATCTTACAGAAGTTCAGGACGATAGCCAGCACGGCTCCGATACCGTACAGCACCCAGGGTGCTCCCGAGCCACTCATCAGTGGCTCGATAACTGCTGCCATAGCGTTTGCCTGCGGTGCAGCCAGTTGTCCGGTGGTAAAACCGTACGTCTGGTTCAGGATCAGGATCACACCGCCAACAGTAGCAGCGGATACCAGCGTTCCGAGGAATTTCCATGTTTGTTGCCTGGCCGGTGTGCTTCCCAGCCAGTAACCGATCTTCAGGTCGGTGATGAAACCGCCTGCCATAGACAATGCCGTACAGACAACACCTCCGATAATCAGTGCCGATACCATACCGGCTGTTCCCTTCAGCCCGGCAGCAACCAGGATGATAGACGACAGGATGAGCGTCATCAATGTCATACCTGACACCGGATTTGTCCCTACGATAGCAATGGCATTCGCCGCAACTGTCGTAAACAGAAACGCGATGATTCCAACGATCAGTAGGCCGATCAGTGCATAATACCAGTTGTCGAGCACACCGAAATGGAAGAACAGGTACGTCACGATCAGTGTTGCGAAGATGCCGATCGTAATGATCTTCATCGATAAATCTTTCTGCGTACGAACCGCTTCGGTATCAACCTCCGTATTTTTACCTTTCAGTTCTTTGGCTGCCAGACCGACCGCGCCACGGATTATTCCCCATGATTTGATAATACCGATCACACCGGCTGTAGCAATACCACCGATACCGATATGACGGGCGTAAGTCGTAAATATCTGTTCTGCGCTCATGCTGCCTACGGTGGCTGTGATCGCGTCATTCCCCAAAGTCAGTACATCTGGCCCGAAGAAGGCGGACATCAACGGGATGATGACCAACCAGACAAGGAATGATCCGGCACAGATGATCATCGAGTATTTCAGTCCGATGATATAACCGAGTCCCAGCACGGCAGCTCCGGTGTTTACTTTCAGCACGACTTTCGCCTTATCGGCCAGCATTTCACCGACCCCTACGATACGGGTGCTTATCGTTTCGCTCCACCATCCGAAGGTAGCAATAATAAAATCGTACAGACCTCCGATCAGACCGGCCAGGATAAGCGGTTTTGCCTGGCTGCCGCCTTTCTCTCCGGAAACCAGTACCTGTGTAGTAGCCGTTGCTTCCGGGAACGGATATTTACCGTGCATGTCCGAAACAAAGTATTTCCGGAACGGGATCAACAGCAGTATGCCGAGGATACCGCCCAGCAACGAACTCATAAACACTTCAAAGAAGTTGATCGTGATCTCCGGATATTTATCCTGCAGGATATAAAGGGCGGGAAGCGTAAAGATAGCTCCGGCCACGATCACGCCGCTACAAGCTCCGATAGACTGGATAATCACATTTTCCCCCAGCGCGTTCTTTCGTTTGAAACCGCTCGACAGCCCGACGGCGATAATGGCGATAGGGATGGCGGCTTCAAATACCTGTCCGACCTTCAATCCCAGATAGGCTGCTGCCGCACTGAATATCACGGCCATAACCAGCCCCCAGAAAACAGACCACGGGGTCACTTCCTTGTATTGCTTGCCTGGCGACATGATAGGGTTATACACTTCTCCTTCCTTGAGTTCTCTGTAGGCATTTTCGGGTAGTCCGCTTACCTTTTCTTCATCTTCCTTCTTCACGGTGATTACTTATTTAGTTAGATTTAATCCGTTGTTAGTACTTACAAGATTACAAAGCTAGGTTATTTCTTTTAATGCACAAAAGAAATTTACTTCTGATAAATTTCTTTCGTTGCGATAGGGGTTTTGAATTTATTCGTGTCTTATCGATATAATCATAAAATAAAAGATAATGAAAAAATTAGTACTTTGTATTTGTTTATTACCAGTTATTAGTTTTGCCCAGCAAACGTCGGGGCATTTTTTGAAAGTGTTTAACCGGACAACACAAACCGTTTCATCGTTAAGGATGGCGAATACAACCTTGGATTCGACGTATACTTATCAGGGGAGTGATAATAAGTTGACGGATATCGCCTATTATACTTATGATGAATCCGGCAGACAAATAAAGATGGAAACGAAGTCTGTTTATAGTTCTGACGGTGACCTGAGTCTTTCTTCGAAAACAGAATATATTTATCCTGAAAACATTGAAAATACTTCTTATGAAACGGAAGAAAGAGCTTATTCCTATAAAGACGGGGAGTGGATGCCGGTTTATAAAACTTTCAATACTTATAATGCTTCTGCTACCCAAACAGCAATGAGAAGTTACCGGAATGAAAATGGCGAATGGGTGAAAGACTGGGTTTGGGAGACTGCTGAGTCTGACGATAAAGGAAATCCTCTGGTTGTGATGGATACTACTTTCCATGCGGATGGAAGTCTCGAAATTTATAAAATGGATGCAGTTTATAGTGATGGCGGTCTTGTTTTAGGCGGAACTAATTACGACTGGAGTGAAGAACTGAAGGATTGGATCCCTTCACAAAAGGCACAACTAACCTATGACGATCAGGGTAATGTAATCAGTCAATATACTGAATTTATGGAAGATGGTGAGTGGATCTTTGGTTTTGAATATACGTATCAATATGATGAGCATCGGAATATGATACGTGAAACGGATAAGGAAAACGATGGCTTTACTCTCTATATTCGGTTCCAGAATTTCTATTCCGACAATACGATTACACATAATGAAACTATACGAGTTGATCGTGATTATAAGATTGCAGTGAATTCTTCTTCTCGCACCCTGGAATTTGATTTAGGAGATATTGAGGAAGGAAAGGTAAGCATTATAAATGCATCCGGTGCTATTGTCCGTCGGGAAACAGTTCGCAACAGTCAGCATAGTATTCCCCTAAATACTCTTGCTTCCGGTTTTTATATTATTCATGTTTATACCTCTCAGGGAGAACAGTCCCGTCGGGTAATTATTCGATAATATAGAATTCTGTCTACAGAGTGTCTTATACTGAATAGGGTTTACACCCAGTGTAACCATAAAGTGTAAAAAAATGCAAAATCGTAAGAAATGTCATTATGAAGAAAGTTTCAAAT
>NZ_KQ033920.1:857671-1359430 GCF_000969825.1 Parabacteroides gordonii MS-1 = DSM 23371 | reverse complement strand
CCCACTTGTTCCCCCGGAAAGAAAGAGGCTCCGGATTGTCCATTGTTGACCGTGTAAACTTTTTTAGTAAGACACGGTTAGCTACTGTAAAGAGTGTCAGTATGAATAAACTTATTTTGACAAGTTTTTTAGTATTGAAGTAATTAATTTGTAAACCTATTTCAGGTAAAGTCAGAGGATAATGGAAGATTTGTATCATAATATATGAGAACTGATTCTTATATATTATGATACTATCTTCTCATAATATATGATACATGTGTATCACAATATATGATACTGATCGCTTTTCTGCTGAAGTTTTCAGTTCTTTCTTATTCTTTTTCCAGTCTCTTATGCAAGCTTCTCAGTTCGAAAGAAAGCATTACACGGAAGATACCGATGATCAGCAGCGCATAGGCTATCATATAGACAAGAGTGAATACACCCAGTCCCGGTTGCCAGATGATAGCGATACTACAAATGATCGCCAGGATACCGAAGGCCATATACCAACCCCAGTTTCCGGTGCCGAACCGTTTCAGATCCATCGCATAACCCGTTGAAGAGAAGCCTCTGAACATTAACCAGAAGGCCAGAATGAAAGGCAGAACAGTCATACTCAGACCCGGACTGGCCATCAGATAGATACCAAGTATCAGGTCGATAATACCTCCTGCCAGATACCAGCCCCAGCTGGATATATGCTTACGGTTTGATACGGCAAACAGGATCTCTAAGGTACCGCTTACGAACATGGCTATACTAAACAGCATACTTAAAGCAATATAACTTGCCAGCGGTGTGAACATCAGGCATATTGCAATCAGGATATATAATAATCCCAGCAGAAGAGAAACCCACCAGTTTTGTACGGCGGAACTAATTTTTTCGTTAAATGCATTCATATTGAGTAACTTTTAAAAATTAAAGAATTTCTTCTGTAACAAAGCGTGGGAAAGAAAGGTTTTAAGGTAAAGACAAACCGGAATATTTTATATACATTTGTCGTCTGTTTAATAAATTATACACAAGTTAAAGTCTGCTCTTATGAAAGGTATTGTACTGGCAGGAGGCTCGGGTACCCGCTTGTATCCGATCACCAAAGGTGTCTCCAAACAATTGTTGCCGATTTATGATAAACCGATGATCTATTATCCTATATCTGTTCTTATGCTGGCAGGTATAAGGGAGATACTGATCATCTCTACTCCGCAGGATCTGCCCGGGTTCCGTCGGTTGTTGGGAGACGGTTCGGATTATGGTGTGCGTTTTGAGTATGCCGAACAACCTTCGCCCGATGGGCTGGCACAAGCCTTTATTATAGGGGAGGAATTTATTGGTAATGACTCGGCTTGCCTGGTGCTGGGCGACAATATCTTTTACGGACAAAGCTTTACAGCTATGTTAAAAGAGGCCGTTAACAATGTGGAGAAAGAACAAAAAGCAACCGTGTTCGGTTATTACGTCACCGATCCGGAACGCTACGGGGTTGCCGAATTCGATAAAGACGGAAACGTGTTGAGCATCGAAGAAAAACCGAAAGCTCCGAAGTCGAACTATGCCGTGGTTGGACTCTATTTCTATCCGAATAAAGTGGTTGAAGTGGCAAAACAAATTAAGCCGTCAGCCCGTGGAGAACTGGAGATCACAACAGTCAATCAGGAATTCCTGAACGACGGGGAGCTGAAAGTACAGTTACTGGGCCGTGGCTTTGCCTGGCTCGATACAGGTACGCACGATTCGCTTTCGGAAGCGTCGACCTTTGTCGAAGTGATTGAGAAACGTCAGGGACTGAAAGTGGCCTGTCTCGAAGAGATCGCTTTCCGGAAAGGGTGGATCGATGCCGACAAGTTGAAAGAACTTGCCACTCCGATGATTAAGAATCAATATGGTCAGTATTTATTGAAACTGATAAAGGAATGAATAAAGACAGTAAAATATTTGTAGCCGGTCATCGTGGCCTGGTCGGTTCTGCCATTCTGAAGAACTTGCAACAGAAAGGTTATACGAACTTTGTCCTGCGGACGCATGCAGAGCTCGATCTGACTGACCAGATCGCTGTAAACGAATTTTTTGCATCGGAGAAACCGGAGTATGTATTCTTGTCTGCTGCCCATGTAGGAGGAATTATGGCGAACAGCGTGTATCGTGCGGATTTTATTTATATCAATCTGATGATACAAAATAATGTGATCCATGCTTCCTATATTAATAATGTAAAGAAGTTGCTGTTCCTGGGAAGCACTTGTATCTATCCTCGTGAAGCTCCGCAACCCATGCCGGAAGACTGTCTGCTGACTTCTCCGCTGGAATATACGAATGAGCCGTATGCCATTGCAAAGATTGCCGGAATAAAAATGTGCGAAAGCTACAACCTGCAATATGGAACGAACTATATTGCTGTGATGCCGACAAATCTTTATGGCCCGAACGATAACTTCAACCTGGAAACTTCCCATGTGCTTCCGGCTATGATCCGTAAGATTCATCTGGCGAAGTGTCTGCACAGGAAAGATTGGGATGCGTTGCGTAAAGATCTGAATACACGTCCGGTAGAAGGCGTATCCGGAGAAGCCTCTGAAGATGCTATTCTGGCAATTCTTGAGAAATACGGAATTTGTCCCGGTAAAGTGGAGCTCTGGGGAACTGGGAAGCCGCTTCGTGAGTTCCTTTGGAGTGAAGAAATGGCGGACGCTTCCGTTTATATTATGGAACATATCGATTTCTCAGATGTCCGTCCCGAAGGAATAGAAGTTCGTAACACGCATATTAATATAGGTACGGGAAAGGAATTGTCTATAAAAGAAGTGGCTACCCTGATCCGTGAAAAGGTCGGTTTTGAAGGTGAGCTTACCTTCAACTCATCCAAGCCCGATGGCACTCTGCGTAAACTAACCGATGTAAGTAAACTTCATGCCCTGGGCTGGCATCATCAGATTGAGATTGCCGAAGGGGTGGAGCTTTTGTATAACTGGTATTTGAACAAACAATAATAAACTTAGTATAATGAGTAAAGTAGCTTTAATTACAGGCATAACAGGACAGGATGGAGCCTATCTGGCTGAATATCTTGTGAAGAAAGGATATATAGTGCATGGCATCAAACGTCGTTCGTCTATGTTCAACACAGACCGTATCGACCATCTCTATCAGGATCCTCATATAGAGAACAGAAACCTGATACTGCATTATGGCGATCTGACCGACAGCCTGAACCTGACCCGTATCATCGGTGAAGTACAGCCCGATGAAATATATAACCTGGCTGCTATGAGCCATGTGAAAGTTAGTTTTGATACTCCCGAGTATACAGCGAATGCTGACGGTTTGGGTGTTTTGCGCATCCTTGAAGCTGTCCGTTTACTGAATCTGACGACTAAAACCCGTATTTATCAGGCTTCGACATCTGAGCTATACGGTTTGGTACAGGAGGTTCCTCAAAAGGAAACAACTCCTTTTTATCCGAGAAGCCCGTATGCCGTAGCAAAACTTTATGGTTACTGGATAACCGTAAACTATCGCGAAGCTTATAATATGCACGCATCCAACGGTATCTTGTTCAACCATGAATCGCCGTTGCGTGGTGAAACGTTTGTTACACGTAAAGTAACCCGTGCCGTGTCACGTATTGCACTGGGGATGCAGAAAAAAGTTTATCTGGGAAATCTGTCTTCTAAACGTGACTGGGGGCATGCAAAGGATTATGTTCGTGCTATGCATGCCATTCTCCAACAGGATGAACCTTCTGATTATGTAATTGCTACCGGAATAACCACGACTATTCGTGATTTCGTGAGCAAGGCATTTAAGGAAATAGGGGTAGAAGTTATTTTCAAAGGAGAAAATGTTAATGAGGTTGCTTTATTAAACTATATTGACGAAAAAATGTTTATAGAGAAAGTAGGTGAGTCTTACCTCGAAAGTTTTAAGGAACGAATAGGAGAGGATGTGGTCGGAGTTGATCCACAGTACTTTCGTCCGACAGAGGTTGATTTGCTTATCGGGGATGCTACGAAGGCTCGTACCCGGTTAGGTTGGGAGCCGAAATACAGCCTTGATGCTCTTATTCAGGATATGATGCAGAATGATGTGAAGCTTATGAAAAAAGAGTCTTATCTCCGGGAAGGCGGGTACAAAATTCTGAATTATTTTGAATAAATTAAGAACAAAATATAGATTTAGTTTGTTTTAATTGAAAAAAGAGTTAATTTTGCTCTAAATTTGAGCGTTATTTGAGGTAATTGATTGTTTAATTAAAATGTTGATGAATATGAAGACTAAAGTATTACTTTTGGCTTTGTTGTCAGGTTTCGTTTTCTCTGTGTCTGCACAGGAATTTAAACCACAAGTTGGTTTTAGTACTGAAAAAGGTTATAAGACAAATTTCAAGAAAAACAAAGCTGGCGACAATTGGTTTATTTCTGTTGCTGGTGGTGCAAGTATGTTATTAGGTGACCAGAATAATAAAGCGGATTTTGGTAACCGTTTGAATTTTGCTCCTCAGTTCTCATTTGGTAAATGGTTTAATCCGTATCTGGCTTTCCGTGCTCAGTTGAACGGTGGTATTTTACACGGATTTTATCAGGATGGTAATGCTACTAAGATGCAGCACAACAAATATGCAGCTGCTCACGTAGATTTGTTATGGGATGTGACTAACTTCTGGGGTGTTTATAATGAAAAGAGAGTTTTCCGTTTGATTCCTTGGGTTGGTTTTGGTTATGCACAGCGTTTCAAAACTACAGAATCTGCTGAGTTTGCAAGAACAGAATCTCCTACATTGAATGCCGGTATCCTTACTGCTTTCCGTTTGAGCAACCGTGTTGATTTGAACGTGGAAGTTCAGGGTTCATTGCTGAACGAACAGTTTAACCGTATTTCTATGTATCACCTGTCTGACGGTATCGTTCAGTTAAGTGCAGGTTTGACATTCAAATTGGGTAAAACTAATTTCGAAGTATTGGAACCGATGGATTATGCATTGTTGAACGATTTGAACAATCAGATCAACTCTTTGCGTGCTGCTAACGATGAGCTGAGCAAACGTCCGGAATCTTGTCCTGAATGTGAAGAAGTAGTGACAAATGTTGTAAACAACTATGTTGACAATGTAGTTTACTTCCGTCTTAACAGTTCTAAGATCGATAAGAACCAGCAGATCAATATCTATAATACTGCTGAATTCATGAAGGGTAACAATACTCCGATCAAGGTTATCGGTTATGCTGATAAGAATACAGGAAATTCGAAATATAACATGGGTCTTTCTGAAAAACGTGCTAAAGCCGTTGCTAAAGAATTGATCGAGAAATACGGTATCAACTCTAACCAGATCACTATCGAATGGAGAGGTTCTGACGAGCAGCCGTATAGCGAAAACAACTGGAACCGTGTTGTAATCATGTCTGCAAATAATTAATTATTTTTTAATTATATCTGAAAAAGGCTGCACATTATGTTGTGCGGCCTTTTTTTTGCACATATTTATGCTTACTTTTGTGGAATTTTAGAACACAATTATGGAATTCGACAAAAAACATGGTTACCTTATCCAATGGTGTATAGGGATGGGAGATTTACTTGTGATAAATCTGCTGTTCTTTGCTGTCTATAATGGGTTAGGGGAGTTTTATACGAAAATGATTTCCTCGAGTTTAAGGGAGGTCGTTCTTTTATTGAATTTTTGTTACTTCTTTTCTCTCTATTTTATACCGATGCAATTGCATGTGGCCGTTATCTTTATAGATAAGATTGTTCAGCGTGCGTTTGCTCTTGTCTCTATAATGGTCTTTTTATTTGCAACCTGCCTTATATTTCTCAATATAGGCGATGTGTTGGCTACATTCTTGCTGGTTTATTATGTCGTGACGGTTGTCATTTTTTCTCTTTGGCGTGTTTTAGTTCGAGTAACTTTAAAGATGTATCGGAGAAAGGGACATAACTTTAAGAAGATTATCATAGTGGGGGCTGGAAAGAATGGTATGGAGTTGTATCGGGTTATGAAAGATGATCTTTCGTACGGCTTTAGTGTTATGGGCTTTTTTGATGATAATTTATCTTTGAAAAGTGTATTGCCGAATTATTTGGGTATGACGCATGATGTGGAGAGTTATGTACAGGCAAATGATATAGACGAAATTTATTGTACTTTGCCTGGAACACAGGATGAGAAAATATTGCGGATAATGAATTTTGCCGAAAAGCACATGATCCGTTTCTATATTGTCCCTGAATTTTACCGAAATATCAAGAAGAGTCTTGTGATGGAGATAATGGAGTCTATTCCATTATTGGCTATTCGTCGTGAACCGTTGCAGGCTGCTTATAACCGGGCATTGAAGCGATCCTTCGATATTGTTTTCTCTCTGGGGGTTTTATTGACGATCTATCCGATATTATATGTTATTATCGGTACTTTGATAAAAGTGACATCTCCTGGGCCGATCTTTTTTAAACAAAAACGTACAGGTCTGTATGGGCAGGAGTTCGAATGTTATAAATTCCGTACAATGCGGGTGAATGCAGATGCCGATAAATTGCAGGCTGCAAAAGATGATCCCCGTAAAACCCGTATCGGAGACTTCCTTCGTCGCACGAACTTGGATGAGTTTCCCCAGTTTATTAATGTGTTAAAAGGAGAAATGTCGGTTGTGGGACCGCGTCCTCATATGTTGAAACATACTGAACAATATTCTGCTCTTATAGATAAATATATGGTGCGCCATCTGGTGAAACCGGGGGTTACAGGTTGGGCGCAGGTTACCGGTTACCGGGGAGAAACAAAGACATTGGAACAGATGGAAGGCCGTGTGAAAAGAGATGTGTGGTACATCGAGAACTGGTCATTTTTTCTGGATCTGAAGATCATAGTGGTGACAGTTCTGAATATGTCAAAAGGAGAAAAGAATGCCTATTAAACTCATAAATTGCACACTTTTTGTGTATTTGTGTAATATAAATGCATATTTGTGCTATCTTTGCAGTCTATGGGAAGGATACTAGCAATTGATTATGGCCGGAAGCGTACCGGAATTGCTGTTACGGATACTTTGCAGATGATAGCAAATGGTCTGACAACAGTACCAAGCGGTGAACTTGTGGCCTGGTTATCCGGTTATGTATCTAAAGAACCGGTTGATCTGTTTGTTGTCGGTCAGCCTAAACAGATGAATAACGAACCTTCCGAAAATATGAAATATGTAGAGGCTTTTGTTACACATCTGAAACGAACTATTCCGGATATTCCGGTTGAATATTACGATGAGCGCTTTACCTCTGTTCTGGCACATAAGGCAATGCTTGACGGTGGTTTAAAGAAAAAGAAAAGACAGGATAAAGGTCTGGTAGACGAAATCAGTGCTGTTATTATCCTGCAATCATATTTAGAAAATAAAAAATATCAGTTTTAATTTATGATTTTACCAGTATACTTATATGGTCAGCCCGTATTAAGAAAAGAGGCTGAAGATGTTCCTAAAGATTATCCCGATTTAAAACAATTAGTGGCTAACATGTTTGACACCATGTATAATGCCGATGGAGTAGGATTAGCTGCTCCCCAGGTTGGATTGTCGCTCCGTCTGCTGGTTATTGACGCAGATGTGATGGGAGACGATTTTCCTGAATGCAAAGGATTCAAGCGTGCTATGATTAATCCGGATATTGTGGAACGAAGTGAAGAGGAGATTTCTATGGAAGAAGGTTGTCTCAGCCTTCCGGGAGTGCATGAGAAGGTATCCCGTGCCAAAAAGATCCGGGTGAAATATTTAGATGAAGATCTGGTCGAACATGATGAAGTGGTGGACGGTTTTGCCGCTCGTGTGGTACAGCATGAATGTGAACACTTGGAAGGTCATGTATTCATCGATAATGTATCTCCTATCCGCCGCCAGTTGAATAAAGGAAAACTCAATAGTATTATTAAAGGGACTGCTCGTTGTTCATACAGAGCAAAAGCTGTCGGTAAATAATAAAACTCTATTAAATAATCAGTATGACAGATTTAAGTAAAAACATTCAGGCCCTCAGGGAAAAGAAAGCCGTCGTAGAGATGGGTGGAGGCGAAGCTGCAATCGAAAAGCAGGTTGCTATGGGTAAACTTACTGCCCGCGAACGTATCCTTTCTTTGTTGGACAAGAACTCTTTTCATGAGTACGATTTGTTTGTTAAGCACGATGGTCGCGATTTCGGAATGGACAAGAAGGACTTTCCGGGCGATGGTGTAGTAACTGGTACAGGTACAATTTTCGGAGCTCCGGTTTGTATTTATGCACAGGACTTCACGGTAGCCGGTGGTTCATTAGGTTTGCAACATGCCCGTAAGATCACGAAGATCATGGACCATGCCCTGAAAATGAAATGTCCGATTATCGGTATTAACGACTCGGGTGGTGCTCGTATTCAGGAAGGTGTTGGTGCTTTGGCCGGATATGGCGAAATATTTTATAGAAATACAATTGCATCAGGTGTTATCCCTCAGATTTCTTTGATTCTGGGTCCATGTGCCGGTGGAGCTGTTTATTCTCCTGCATTGACAGACTTTGTGTTCGTGGTAGAAAATATCTCTAAGATGTTTATTACCGGACCGAACGTAATCAAGACTGTGTTGGGTGAAGATATTTCTATGGAAGATCTGGGTGGTGCTCGTGTTCATGCAGAAACAACAGGTAATGCTCATTTCTATGCATTGAGCGAACAGGAATGTTTCGAGCAGGTAAAACGCCTGGTTAGCTTTATTCCCTGGAACAATACAGACCACGCAAAACCGGTAGAAGCGAAAGAACCGTCAGTTATGCTTAATATCGAACAGGTTGTTCCTGCCGATCCGAAGCAGCCGTACGATGTTCGCGATGTTATTAAATGTATTGTTGATGATTCAGACTTCTTGGAAGTACAGGAGCTATGGGCTGCAAATATCGTAGTTGGTTTTGGTCGTATGGGTGGCGAAACTGTCGGTTTTGTTGCTAACCAGCCGATGGTACTGGCAGGTGTATTGGATTGCGACAGTGCTGATAAAGCCGCTCGTTTTATTCGCTTCTGCGACTCATTCAATATTCCTATTATTACACTGGAAGATATGCCGGGTTATCTGCCGGGTGTAGATCAGGAGCATGCCGGTGTGATCCGTCATGGTGCAAAAGTATTGTATGCTTATTCTGAAGCTACTGTTCCTAAGATCACCGTTATTCTGCGCAAAGCATATGGTGGTGGTTATATCGCAATGAACTCACGTCACCTGGGCGCAGACTTTATGTTCGCATGGCCGAGTGCAGAGATCGCTGTAATGGGGCCGGAAGGTGCTGCCAACATTATATTCCGTAAGGAAATCATGGAAGCGGAAGACCAGAATGCAATGCGTCAGGAAAAAGTAAAAGAGTATATTGAGAAGTTCGCTAATCCTTATGTGGCTGCTTCAAAAGGATTTATCGATTCTGTTATCGAGCCGAAAGAAACACGTTCGTTGTTACTTCACGCGCTGAAGCTTTCTGTTTTGAAAGAGGAATACAGACCGGCTAAAAAGCACGGAATACCTCCGTTCTAATTGAATCCGTAAATATACTTTTTGAAAATATGGAAAATAAAGAAAATGAATATGTAGACTTTGTAGTTACCGCCCGTAAATACAAAACGCTGCTGACTGAGAAATATAAAAACCGTAAGATGTGGCATAAGCCCTTCGTCGGTGACGTAATTTCTACTCTTCCGGGAACCATCGTGAAGATCTATGTGGAAAAGGGACAGACGGTGGAAGCCGGACAGTTACTCCTTATCCATCAGGCGATGAAAATGTACAATCGTATCGTTGCTCCGGTGGCCGGAGTGATCACCGAATTGGATGTAAAAGAGGGAGATAAGATTACAAAAGATCATTTGATGGTAAAAATAGAGTCTAAGTAAGATAATTTACTTATTTTTGCCTCACTCAAGTTGATATTTAGAATAGATGAAGAAGGCAATACTCTTTTTTATATTACAAATATGTTCACTTTCGCTAGTGGCACAGATCAATACGGATCGTGTACTGGCCATAGGACGTAATGCTCTGTATTTTGAAGACTATGTTCTGTCAATACAGTATTTTAATCAGGTAATTAAAGCGAAGCCTTGGTTGGCGGAACCGTATTTTTACCGTGCAGTAGCAAAAGTGAACTTAGACGATTACAAGGGTGCCGAGGAAGACTGTACATTATGTCTTCAGCGGAACCCTTTTTTAGTGCAGGCTTATTACGCCCGCGGAATTGCTCGTCAGAGCCAGGAAAAATATGCAGAGGCTATTAATGACTATGATAAAGGTCTTGAGTTTAAGCCTGAAGACCGGCAGATGCTTGTCAATAAAGCTGTAGCTAATATTCAGCGGAAAGATTACGACGAAGCAGAAAAGACATTTGATGTGCTGATGAAAGCGCATCCTAAATATTCCATGAACTATCTGACCCGCGGAGCCATGTACAGCGAGAAAGGAGATACCGTTAAAGCGCTTGCCGATTACAACATGGCGATTGAGATGGATCCGTATTATGCTCCGGCTTATGGAAACCGTGCTATTTTGCTTTATCAGACGAATGACCTGAAAGATGCGTTGGCCGATTTGAATGAAGCAATTAAATTGAATACCCGCGAAGGTGGTTATTATATCAATCGAGGTTTAGTCCGTTATCAGATGAATGACCTTCGTGGAGCTATGGCTGACTATGACCAGGTCATCAGTATGGATAAAAATAATCTGATTGCCCGCTTTAACCGTGGACTGCTCCGTTATCAGGTGGGAGATAATAACCGGGCTATTGAAGATTTCGATGTAGTGATCCAACTGGAACCGGATAACTATATGGCTTATTACAACCGCGCTTTACTCCGCTTTGAAACCGGTGACTATCGTGGTGCGGTAAGTGATTACGATGTGGTGTTGGGACAATATCCGAATTTTACCCCCGGATATTACAGCCGTTCGGAAGCCAAACGTAAGATGAACGATGTTGTGGGTGCTGACCGTGACTACTGGGCTGCTATCGAGATGGAAAACAATGCCAAGAAAGACCGTCAAGCCGGTGGGCAGACAGGAACAGCAACTGCTGCAAATAATAATGATGAAAATACACGTGAAAAATCGGATAAGAACATTAGTAAGTTTAATCGTCTGGTGGTGTATGATAAGGATGAAGAGCGAAGGAATAAATATCAGAGTGATGTTCGTGGACGTGTGCAAGATCGTAATGTGCGTGTAGACCTGGAACCTCAGTTTGTATTGACCTATTACGAAAAGATTGACCCGATCAAAAAAATAGTCTATTACGATAAGATGATCGAGGAGTTCAATGCCCGTATGGTTTTATCGCGTAAACTTCGTATCACGAATGAAGAAGCGGCTCTTACTGAAGATCAGATTGCCGTGCATTTTGAATCGATCAATGATTTCTCAGCTAAGATAGAAACACGTTCAAGCAATGCCGATGCTTATTTCGGTCGGGCTGTCGATTATATGCTGGTACAGGACTTTACTGAAGCTATTAAGGATTTCAATAAGGTAGTTGAACTTGATCCGACTTATACGATGGCTTATTTCAACCGGGCAGTGGTGCGCTATAAACAGTTGGTGTATGATATGTCGCAAGCCTCGAGTACGGATGATCTGTCGGCATCTATGGGAAGCATGAATTTTAATATCGGTAAAAACCAAAGTTTGTCGAGGACACCTTCTGATCCTGCATCAGCTAACGTAAAAGAAAATAAAAGAGCTTACGAGCATGAAATGATAACACGCGATTATGATATGGTTATCCGTTTGAATCCGGGTTTTGTTTATGCTTATTTCAATCGTGGAAACCTGCGTTGCGTTCAACGTGACTTCAGAGCTGCTATACAGGACTATAATGAAGCGATCAAACGTGATCCCGATTTTGCAGAAGCATACTTCAACCGGGGATTGGCACGTTTGTCTTTAGGTGATGCCAATCAGGGGATAGCCGACCTGAGTAAGGCGGGCGAACTGGGTATCATTAATGCTTATAGTATCATCAAGCGCATGACAAGCAACTAATTTATATTGCTCAATTAAGTTCAAAACAGACATGCTTTGCCAACAAAACATGTCTGTTTTGGGTTTAAAGCATATATCTTTTGGCGCAAAAGGATTATTTTACGAAAAAGAATGCTAAATTTGCATCCTAATTAAAAAGAATTATAGAGAACAGATTATGATAAAGATTACATTTCCGGATAATTCCGTAAGAGAATATGCTGAAGGAACTACTGCTATGCAGATCGCAGAAAGCATAAGTTCTCGTTTGGCTCAGGAAGTTTTGGCCGCAAGTGTGAATGGGGAAACCTGGGACTTATCTCGTCCTATTACTAAAGATTCAACAGTTAACTTGCTTAAGTGGGATGATGAAGAAGGTAAGCATGCTTTCTGGCACTCGAGTGCTCACTTAATGGCTGAAGCATTGCAGGAACTGTATCCGGGCATTAAGTTCGGTATCGGTCCGGCTATTGAAAATGGATTCTACTATGATGTGGATCCGGGTGAAGCTACAATCAAAGAAGGTGATTTTGCTGCTATTGAGGCAAAAATGCTGGAACTGGTTGCCAGAAAAGAAGAAATCAAACGTCAGGACATTACCAAGGCAGATGCCATGAAAATGTTCGGTGACAGAGGTGAAGAATATAAGACCGAGTTGATCGGCGAATTGGAAGACGGTACAATTACTACCTATACGCAAGGTGCTTTCACAGACTTGTGTCGCGGTCCGCACTTGCCTAACACTTCTTATTTGAAGGCTGTTAAGATTTTGAGCGTAGCCGGTGCTTACTGGCGTGGCGACGAAAAACGTAAACAGTTGGTTCGTTTGTATGGTATAACCTTCCCGAAAAAGAAAATGCTGGATGAATATCTGGCGTTATTGGAAGAAGCTAAAAAACGTGACCACCGTAAGATCGGTAAAGAACTTGAATTGTTTACATTTTCTACTGCTGTAGGTGCGGGTTTGCCTTTGTGGTTGCCTCGCGGTACTCAGTTGCGCCTGAAACTGGAAGACTTCCTGAAACGTATTCAGAAGAAATATGGTTATCAGCAGGTAATGACTCCACATATCGGGGCTAAACAGTTGTATGTGACTTCTGGCCACTATGCAAAATACGGTAAAGATTCATTCCAGCCGATTCATACTCCGCAAGAAGGTGAAGAATTCTTGTTGAAACCGATGAACTGCCCTCACCATTGTGAGATTTTCAAATCATTCCCACGTTCATACAAAGACCTGCCTCTTCGTTTTGCAGAGTTCGGTACCGTATATCGTTATGAACAGAGTGGTGAGTTGCATGGTCTGACAAGAGTACGTGGTTTTACCCAGGATGATGCTCACTTGTTCTGTCGTCCGGATCAGCTGAAAGATGAGTTCCTGAAAGTAATGGATATTATCTTTATCATTTTCAAGGCGCTTGACTTTGAAAACTTCGAAGCTCAGATTTCCTTGCGTGATAAAGTGAACAGAGATAAATATATCGGTTCGGAAGACAACTGGGAAAAAGCGGAAACAGCCATTATCGAAGCATGTCAGGAAAAAGGCCTGAAGGCAAAGATCGAATATGGTGAAGCAGCTTTCTACGGTCCGAAGCTGGACTTTATGGTGAAAGATGCGATCGGTCGTCGCTGGCAGTTAGGTACTATCCAGGTAGACTATAACCTGCCGGAACGTTTCGAACTGGAATATACAGGCGAAGACAATAAAAAACATCGTCCGGTAATGATACACCGTGCGCCATTCGGTTCAATGGAACGTTTTGTTGCTGTACTGATTGAGCATACCGGTGGTAAATTCCCGTTGTGGCTGACTCCGGATCAGGTATGTATCATGCCTATCAGTGAGAAGTTCAATGACTATGCATGGGATATCGCCCGTCAGTTGGAAGAGCAGGATATCCGTGTATTGGTAGACGACAGAAACGAGAAAATTGGTCGTAAGATTCGTGATAACGAATTGAAACGTATTCCTTATATGCTCATTGTAGGAGAGAAAGAAGCAGAAAATAATGAAGTTTCTGTAAGAAAACAGGGCGAAGGTGATAAAGGTTCGATGAAAATTACTACCTTTGCAGCGCTTTTAAACGATGAAGTAGAGGAAATGATGAATCGTTGGCAAAAAAGTAAACAATAAATAACTAATAACGAGGAGAATAAATCTTTTTGAATGAAGAATGACAATCTGAAAGAACAGTACAGAATCAACGAACGTATTCGTGTTCGTGAAGTTCGTTTAGTAGGTGACAATGTAGAACCGGGAGTATACCCGATCTCTCAGGCATTAAAAATTGCCGAAGATCTGGCACTTGACCTGGTAGAAATTTCACCCAATGCTGCGCCCCCCGTTTGTAGAGTAACCGATTACCAGAAATTCCTCTATCAGCAAAAGAAAAGACAGAAAGAGCAAAAAGCGAAGTCAGTTAAGGTTGTAGTGAAGGAGATTCGTTTCGGACCTCAGACTGACGATCATGATTATAACTTTAAGTTGAAACATGCCAAAGGATTTCTGGAAGAAGGAGCAAAGGTTAAAGCGTATGTGTTCTTTAAAGGACGTTCCATTCTTTTCAAAGAGCAGGGAGAAGTTTTGTTACTTCGTTTTGCCAATGATCTGGAAGAGTATGGTAAGGTAGAGCAATTACCTGTGTTGGAAGGGAAACGTATGATCATCATGCTGACACCTAAAAAAGCAGGAGCTCCGGCAGCTGCTCCGAAACCGGCAAATGCAGCAGGACCTGCAAAACCTGTGGTGAAGAAAGTTATAACTCTGAAGCCTAAGACTGAGTCTGAGGCTAACGAAAATGAAGAATAAGAAAAACCGCCCGTTAGAGGGTGTCAAGTTTAATAATTAAAACAAAATTGGAAAATGCCTAAGATGAAGACTAATTCCGGTGCCAAAAAGAGGTTCGCCCTTACCGGAACAGGAAAAATCAAAAGAAAACACGCTTTTAAAAGTCACATTTTGACTAAGAAGACTAAAAAAGCTAAGAGAAACCTTACTCACACTGGCCTTGTTGCCACTGTTGATGTAAACAGTGTTAAGCTAATGCTTGGCATGAAGTAATCTTCTTAAATTAAGCGAGTTTTACAAAGATTTTTATTAACCGAATGTATTTAGCAAGTAAGATCATCAAATAATTAAGATGGCGCTAACATTCAAAACAGATTAGAATTATGCCTAGATCAGTAAATCATGTTGCTTCAAGAGCAAAAAGAAAACGGATTTTAAAACTTACCAGAGGTTATTATGGTGCACGTAAGAATGTGTGGACCGTAGCAAAGAATACCTGGGAAAAAGGTTTGACTTATGCTTTCCGTGACCGTCGTAACAAGAAACGTAACTTCCGCGCATTGTGGATCCAGCGTATCAACGCTGCTGCACGTCTGGAAGGTATGTCTTACTCTCGTTTGATGGGAGCTTTACACGCTGCAGGTATTGAAATCAACCGTAAAGTGTTGGCCGACCTGGCTGTAAACCATCCGGAAGCTTTCAAAGCAATCGTTGCTAAAGTAAAGTAATTGATATATCATAATGTCAATAGGAGAAGAGTCCTCATTAGAGGGCTCTTTTTTTGTTTACTTTTTACAATTCATACGTTCTGAAACAGTGAGAGTTTACTTTTTTATTCAATATTTAAAGGCAAATACTCTACATTTTGTTTGGATAATTCAAAGCCTTTACATATCTTTGTAATAAGAAAAATGAGTTAGCCGCACTTGTTCGATTGGGAAACTCATCAGTTTATTTTAATTCCGAGACAAAGCTCTTGTCGCTAATGGCGGGCCGCACCCTTCGGGGCATGCATCGCACAGCGGATTACAAAGGTGGCAAAGCACTCAAATCCTGTCATACGGAGTTTGTTCATATCTACGGTGCGGCTTTCTTCTCATATAAAGGGAAAATCTCTTACGGGATTTTCCCTTTTTCTTTGTATATTTACCGCACCAAGAATAAATACACAAAAACTGATTATTATGTTGTTGCCAAAACAATCGCGCATGACGATAACGGGTGTCGCCGTAGCGTGTTCTTTATTTTTTGTTGCCTGTTCTCCGAAAGAGACTGTGCAACTGAATATAATTCCGCTACCCACACAGGTTAGTGCATCCGGAGGCTTTTTTAAAGCTGACAGTGCAGCCGTCTTTTCTGCGGAAAAACCAGCAAATGTCCACTTTACCGTGGATGAGTCGATAGGTGGAAATCCGGAAGGATATCAGCTTATAGTTAATGAAAAAGGGATCGACCTGAAAGCGGCTACCGAAGCAGGCTTGTTCTATGGGGAACAGACACTCCGGCAGTTATTTTCTCCCCAGGGCTTCCCTTATGTGGCTATACAGGACGAGCCCCGTTTCAAATACCGGGGAATGCATCTGGATGTGTCGCGCCATTTCTTCCCGAAAGAAGAGGTATTCAAACTGATGGATGTAATGTCTTTTTACAAATTGAATAATCTTCACCTTCATCTTACTGATGCCGGTGGTTGGCGTATCCAGATGGATAAATATCCAAAGTTGACAACAGAAGCTGCTTTTCGTACGGAATCCGACTGGAGGAAATGGTGGGATGGAAAAGACCGTCAATATTTACCCGAGGGAACTCCGGGTGCTTATGGCGGTTATTATACGAAAGACGATATCCGTGCCATCGTAGCTTATGCTGCATCTAAACATATTAATGTAATACCGGAAATAGAATTTCCCGGACACTCGGAGGAGGTATTATTCGCTTATCCGGAATTGAGTTGCTCTGGTGTTCCTTATAAGAATGGTGATTTCTGTATCGGTAATCCTAAGTCATTTACTTTTATGGAAGATGTATTGGATGAAGTGATCGAGCTGTTCCCTTCAGAATATATCCATATCGGTGGTGACGAAGCTGGTAAAGGCGCCTGGAAAACCTGTCCGAAATGCCAGGCTTTGATGAAAAAGAACGGCATGAAGAGTGTAGACGAACTTCAGAGCTACATGATCCATAAAGCGGAAGATTACCTGATCTCTAAAGACCGTAAACTGATCGGTTGGGATGAGATACTTGAAGGCGGTTTGGCTCCTGAAGCAACCGTTATGTCCTGGCGTGGTGAAAGTGGTGGGATCAAGTCTGCCCGTATGGGACATGATGTTATTATGACGCCAGGTAATTATATGTATTTCGACTTTTATCAGGCGGATCCTAAAACCCAGCCGTATGCCATTGGCGGATATACTCCGATCAAGAAAGTGTATAGTTATAACCCGATTCCGGTTGATTCGCTTACTGTTGAAGAAAGTAAACATATCATGGGAGTTCAGGCTAATACCTGGACAGAATATATCCCGGATAAAAAACATCTGGAATATATGATGTACCCTCGTGCTTTGGCGCTTGCCGAGATTGCCTGGTCGCCGCAGGAAAAGCGTGAATGGGATGACTTCAAACCGCGTATGAATGCCCATATCGTTAAATTGCAGCAAATGGGTATTAATACATTTACCCTTTCCGACGAACTTGAAGTGACGATGAAGGTCGATACCGTCAATAAGCAGATCGAAGTCTTCCTGGATGCCGAAAAGTATCCGGCTGAAATTCGTTATACAACAGACGGAGCAGTTCCGACTGCCTCTTCTTCCCTTTATGATGGCATGATCATGGTAAAGGATTCTGCTTATATCAAAGCGGCAATCTTTAAAAATGGAGAATTGCAGGGTACTCCGACTGAGAAGAAAGTCGATTATCACCGTGCAATCAACAAACCTATACATTATAATAGTAAGTTGTATCCGGGTTATATGGCCGGAGGAATGAATGCTCTGCTCGACGGATACCGTGGCGGACTCACATATTTGGATGGTCGTTGGCAAGGTTATCTGAATGACCTGGATTGCGTGATCGATATGGAAGAGGTGACCGATATCCACAAAGTCTCTGCCCGTTTTATGCAACTGATCGGCCCGGGAGTGTATCAACCGGCCAGTGTGGAGTTGCTAACTTCTGAAGATGGAACTAACTTCACTTCGCAAGGTCTTATTCCGACTACTATTTCTAATAAAGATCCGGAACTTTCTTTTCAGGAATATACCTTCTGTGGTGACTGGAAAGCCCGTTATGTCCGTTTGAAAGCAGATGAAGCCAACAAGGGATTTATCTTTGTCGATGAAATTGTCGTATGGTAACTAAACAGTATATATTTAAATTATTAACTAAATAAATCAAGAATGAAGAAGCAAGTAATGAGCCTCCTGCTGTGTGGTAGCCTGATGGCGGCAGCACAACAGCCGGTAGATTATGTAAACCCTTTTATCGGGACGAGCAATTACGGGACGACGAATCCCGGCGCCATCTGTCCGCAGGGTATGATGAGTGTCACTCCATTCAATGTGATGGGATCGGAGAGTAACCGTTTCGATAAAGACAGCCAATGGTGGTCGACTCCTTATTCCTCCGACAACGATTTCTTTACAGGGTTTGCCCATGTAAACCTGAGTGGAGTAGGTTGTCCTGAACTGGGAAGTCTCCTGTTAATGCCTACAGCCGGCGAATTGAATGTGGACTACAAGCAATACGGTAGTAAGTACAAAGATGAAACCGCCCATCCGGGATATTATAGCAACGTCCTGACCAAATACAATATTAAAGCTGAAGCAACAGCCAGTATGCGTACAGGATTGAGCCGTTTTACTTTCCCGAAAGGGCAGGGTAATATACTGCTTAATCTAGGTGAAGGACTAACAAACGAAACCGGAGCAACTGTCCGTATGGTCAGTGATACGGAGATTGAAGGAAGCAAGTTGCTGGGAACATTCTGTTATAATCCCCAGGCCGTTTTCCCGATCTATTTCGTCATGAAGGTAAGCAAAGCTCCCAAGCAGATAGGATACTGGAAGAAACAACGTGAAATGAAGGGGGTAGAAGCCGAATGGGATATCTATTCCGGTAAATATAAACTCTATACCAAATACAACCGTGAAATGAGCGGTGATGATATTGGTGTATGGCTTACCTATGATACAGAGGAAAATGAAGCCATCGAAGTAAAGATGGGCGTCTCTTTCGTCAGTATCGAAAATGCTCGTTTGAACATGAATACCGAGCAGCCCGATTTCAACTTCGACAAGGTTAAAGCTGCTGCAAGCACGATGTGGAACAACGACCTGTCGCGCGTTAAAGTTGAAGGAGGTTCAAAAGATGATAAGACGATCTTCTATACAGCACTTTATCACCTGCTGATCCATCCGAATATCATTCAGGATGTAAACGGCGAATACCCGATGATGGAAAGTTTGAAAGTCGGTCATACGACAGGCAATCGCTACACAGTTTTCTCCTTGTGGGATACGTATCGTAATGTAAGCACGTTGATGACGTTGCTTTTCCCCGAACGTCAGTTGGATATTATTCGTACGATGGTCGATATGTATAAGGAAAGCGGCTGGTTGCCCAAATGGGAACTCTACGGACGCGAAACCTTGACGATGGAAGGCGATCCTTCCATACCTTATATAGTAGATGCCTGGATGCGCGGTCTGCGTGACTTCGATGTTGAAACAGCTTACGAAGCGATGCGTAAAGGAGCTACTACTCCCGGTGAGTTCAACCTGCTTCGTCCGGACAATAATGATTATATGAGTAAAGGATATGTTCCTCTGCGCGAACAGTATGATAATTCCGTTTCTCATGCACTGGAATATTATATTGCCGACTGGAACCTTTCTCAGTTTGCCAAAGCATTGGGAAAGAAAGAGGATGCCAAGTTGTTCTATGATCGTTCAATGGGCTATAAACATTATTATAGTAAAGAGTTCGGTACCCTTCGTCCGATCTTGCCTGACGGAACATTCTATTCACCTTTTAATCCGAAACAAGGTGAAAACTTTGAACCTAACCCCGGTTTCCATGAAGGAAGTGCCTGGAACTATACATTCTATGTGCCTCACGATATCCCCGGGCTGGTTAAGCTGATGGGCGGTCAGAAGAAATTTGTCGATAAACTGCAAATGGTATTCGATGAAGGTCATTACGATATGGCTAACGAACCGGATATTGCTTATCCTTACCTGTTCAGTTACTTTAAAGGTGAAGCATGGCGTACACAGAAAACAGTCCGCGAGCTGTTAAGCAAGTATTACCATAACGCTCCGAACGGCCTTCCCGGAAATGATGATACCGGTACAATGTCTACCTGGGCTGTATTCTCAATGATGGGATTCTATCCAGCTTGCCCGGGAGATATGGATTACGTACTTACTTCACCGACCTTCAACAAGGTTATCATCGATCTGAACAAAAAGTTCTATCCGAAAGGTGAGTTGGTGATCGAGTCTATGCACCAGACTCCGGAAGATATCTATATAAAAGAAGTAACCGCCGGAGGAAAGAAGTTGAAAGGCTATACCATTTCTCAGGAGGAACTGGTGAATGCCGGAACACTTAAGTTTATTTTAGAAGATACGCATAAATAAACAAAGAGAAATAAGTAAAGCAAAAGCCCTGGGAAGAAACAAACTTCTCAGGGCTTTTTTTATTCATAAGCAGAAGTATATGTCTGGTTTCAGAATGTAAATCTTCTAAAATTTTAAAATACTGCAAAATAATAATGACTAGAAAAAACGATCGTTTTTTCTAGTCATTATTATGTGCGCAAAGGTATTAAATATTTATTGAAATACAATATGACTGAAATTTTTTATTTAGCTATTTATTAAATACATAAGTTCAATTATTCAATATTACGCAATAATCAAGGATTAACTAAAATTATAAAAACAGGGTGACTAGAAAAAACGATCGTTTTTTTTAGTCACCCTGTTTTACAGCAAACACTAGTATATCAAGCCATTATGCGTAGTTGGTCAATTGGGACTGACGAACATCTGTGTGTAATGGTATTAAACTTAATCCGATGAATGCCAGGTATTTAATTGAATTGTTTTCTCATGTTAAATTCTTAAATCGATGGATAATCCTTTCTGTTGATCTATTTTTATCAATTCTCTCCACTTCTACGTCTCTAACCTTCCTGTGGTTTATATTAGGAACGGAGACTTCCAATCGCAATCTTTTCAATATATTATTCCTATCATTATCTTATAGTTTGATAAGTTTTTACTTCTGTCAGACTTATAAAGGTGTGATCAGACATTCTGCTTTTACAGAAACCGGAAGATTTGCTATCTCGTCTTTGATAAAAGTCTCATTATTATTTTTATCATTTCATTTCTTTACCGATACCTATTCTGTGCATGAGCTAGTATTAGGAGCTGTTATCGATTTATTTCTGACATTCTCTATACTTATTATATCGCGTGCCCTCTTAATAGTATCGTATACAATCATAGTAAATAGTGTTTCTTCCGGTCAGGGGAAATTATTGATTTATCAGGGGAAGAATCTCACTTCCTTATTATTTGATTCTTCTTTATGTGATAAGCAAATGTTTCAGATGGAGGGTTTTCTCCGTTTTGGGGAGCGCCAATCATTGCGTATAGGAAAGTATAAGGTTTTTTCAATAAAGAATCAAATTGAGTTTAATCGTTTAGTGAATCAGAAAAACATTCGGGCTATTTTGTTCACAGACTATGCAATTGTAAAAGAGGAGAGTGAACGTCTGGTTCGCTATTGCGAAAAGAAAAAAGTCCGGATGCTGATGCTTCCTTCTATCGATGAACTGAAAAAAGGTAAAATAAACCTATGTAATTTACCGGAAGTACGTATTGAAGATCTTTTAGGCCGTGAAGAAATCTGTATTAATATGGATGAGATAGCAGCGTCTTTAAAAGGAAAAGTGGTATTGGTTACCGGAGCTGCCGGTTCGATAGGGAGTGAGCTTTGTCGTCAACTCTGTACATTCGGTTTGAAACAGTTGATCTTGTTTGATAGTGCTGAAACTCCCATGCATAATATACGTTTGGAATTGGAAGAGAAGTTCCCCGGGCTTGAATGCATCCCTATTATGGGAGACATTCGGATGGTTGATCGTGTAGAGTCCGTTTTCAAGCGTTTCTGTCCCCAATATGTATTCCATGCAGCTGCTTATAAGCACGTACCTCTAATGGAGGAAAACCCCTGTGAAGCAGTTCATACGAATGTGCATGGCACTCGTAATGTAGCAGATATGGCAGTTAAGTATGATGTGGAGAAATTTATAATGATATCTACTGATAAAGCTGTTAATCCTACAAATGTGATGGGGGCTTCCAAACGTCTGGCAGAAATCTATGTACAGAGTTTAAGTATCGCCATAAGCAAGGGCTTGCATCCCGGGAAAACTCGTTTTATCACGACTCGATTTGGGAATGTTTTGGGTAGTAATGGTTCTGTTATACCTCGTTTCCGTGAGCAATTAGTGAAAGGAGGTCCTTTAACGGTTACTCATCCGGATATCATTCGTTACTTTATGACAATCCCGGAAGCCTGTCGTTTGGTACTTGAGGCTGCTTTTATGGGAAAGGGCAGTGAGATATTTGTTTTCGATATGGGAACACCTGTTAAGATCGCTGATTTGGCTCGCCGTATGATTGAGCTGGCAGGTCTTACTCCCGGTGAAGATATCGAAATAAAATATACCGGTCTTCGTCCCGGTGAGAAACTGTATGAAGAGCTTTTGGCAACAAAAGAAAATACACTCCCTACGAATAACGCCAAGATATATTGTGCCCAGGTAAGAGAATATGATTATAATGCTATTTGTACACTCTTGAGTCCTTTAATCGCTTTTGCAATAAAAGTAGATAAAATGGAAACAGTTAGATATATGAAAGGGATTGTACCGGAATTTAAGAGTAGGAATTCGGAGTATGAGGTGTTGGATAAGGTTGAATAATATTCTACTGGTATTTTTTCCCTCCTTATTTGTTTTCAGGAAGCTCCCAGTGGCAGGTATTACCATCCGTGTGATCAACAATCACTTCGAAACAACAAGCGTTAATTCCTATAGTGGTATAATCACTGTGCCAGGGAAAGATTTGAAAATTCGGATGAAAGCAATTCGAAATCGTTGAAAGGTCGTGAATGCTATTCTCCGGAAACATCTTATAGTGACCATAATATGGTAGTTTGGAAAGGAATGATGAATAAATGTAAAAAATAATTAGATATTAAAATCTATAAACTTATGAGCATTTTTGCAGGTAAAACCCTTATGATTACTGGTGGAACAGGTTCTTTTGGTAATGCAGTATTAAATCGTTTTCTCCGTACTGATATCGGTGAAATCCGTATTTTCTCACGTGATGAAAAGAAGCAGGATGACATGAGGCATGAATATCAGTCCAAGTATCCGGATGTTGCAAATAAAATTAAGTTTTTCATCGGTGATGTGCGAAATCTCCGGTCATGTAAGAACGCGATGCACAGTGTTGACTATATCTTTCATGCTGCAGCTTTAAAACAGGTGCCAAGTTGTGAGTTTTTTCCAATGGAGGCTGTTAGGACAAATGTAATAGGAACAGATAATGTTTTGACAGCTGCTATCGAAGCTAGTGTAGAAGCTGTAATTTGTCTTTCTACTGACAAGGCTGCTTATCCTATCAATGCTATGGGTATCACCAAGGCTATCGAAGAGAAGATTGCAGTGGCAAAAAGTCGTTACTCCGGCAATACTAAAATTTGCTGTACTCGTTATGGCAACGTAATGTGTTCCCGTGGTTCTGTAATCCCTCTTTGGATTGACCAGATTCGTAATGGTAATCCTGTAACTCTTACTGAACCGAAAATGACTCGTTTTATCATGTCTTTGGAAGAAGCTGTAGATCTCGTGCTTTTCGCCTTTGAGCATGGCGAGAATGGCGATATTCTCGTTCAGAAAGCACCTGCTTGTACTATCCAAACTCAGGCAGAGGCTGTGTGTGAATTGTTTGGTGGTAAGAAAGAGGAGATCAAGGTCATTGGTATCCGTCATGGTGAGAAGATGTACGAAACATTACTCACCAATGAGGAGTGTGCCAAAGCTGAGGATATGGGCAATTTTTACCGAGTACCAGCAGATAATCGCTCACTTAATTATGACAAATACTTTACAGAGGGAAATGAAAAGCGTGATGTTCTGACCGAATTCAATTCAAATAATACCTATCGTCTGACATTGGAAGAAACTAAAGCTAAAATTGCCGCTTTGGAATATATTAAGCGCGAAATGAGCGGTGAAGGCAATTTCATACAGTGAAAAATAACAGAATAGATGAAAATACTTGTATTGGGAGCCAGCGGAATGGCTGGACATGTTATATCGCTTTATTTTAAAGAGCAGGGATATGATGTAACAGGTTTCACTCGTCGTCCGATATCGTTCTGTAAGAACATTATCGGTGATGCCATGAAACCGGAAGAGGTGAAGGCGGCTATTCTTGGCGATGACTTTGATATCGTGATCAATGCGATCGGTGTGCTCAACCAAGATGCAGAAGACCACAAATCCATGGCTGTGATGCTTAATGGTTTTCTTCCGCATTTCATTGCTGACACATTGAGAGAAAGTAAAACCAAACTCATCCATATGAGTACGGATTGTATTTTTGCCGGTAATACAGGACCTTATTATGAAGATTCGTTTCCCGATGGAAAGATTTTTTATGATCGTTCCAAAGTAATCGGAGAAGTAAATGACGATAAGAATCTTACATTCCGTAATTCTATTGTAGGGCCGGATATCAACGAGAAAGGAATAGGGCTTTTCAATTGGTTTATGAAACAGGAAGATTCAATCAATGGTTTTACCGGAGCTATTTGGACTGGTGTTACCACATTGACACTTGTCAAGGCTATGGAAGAAGCTGTTAAGCAAAATCTTACAGGGCTTTACAATTTGGTAAACAACGAAAGTATCAGTAAATTTGATCTTTGTGGACTATTCAACAAATATTTTCGTAATGGCAGGATTGTAATTAATCCGAGTGACAAGCTCCAGTTGGATAAATCTCTCCGTCACCGTCGTGCCGATTTTTCATTTGTTGTTCCTTCTTATGAACAGCAGATCAAGGAAATGGCAGATTGGGTAAACACTCATAAAGAATTCTATCCTCATTATTTCAAATAAACAGACAGATAATGAAAAAGTTAAAATTAATGACCATTGTAGGCACACGTCCTGAAATCATAAAAATGTCGGCAATTATTAAAAAGTCCGACAAATATTTCGACCATGTGCTTGTACATACAGGTCAGAACTACGACTATAACCTCAATGCGGTATTTTTCAAAGATCTTGGTCTTCCTGCCCCTGACTACTATTTAGGAGTAGTCGGCAACAATATCGGCGAAACAATGGGTAATGTCATCTCCAAGACATACAATTTGATGACAGAAGTCAAGCCGGATGCCGTGATTGTTCTTGGTGATACAAACTCATGCCTTTCGATTATAGCAGCCAAACGTCTGAAAATACCTATTTTCCACATGGAAGCAGGTAATCGTTGCAAAGATGAAAATCTTCCTGAAGAAGTTATACGCCGTATTGTAGACGTAACATCTGATGTAAATCTCTGCTATTCGGAGCACGCTCGTCGATACATACTTCAGAGTGGTGTAAAACCAGAATATACATATGTTGTAGGTTCTCCAATGGCAGAAGTATTGAAATCCTGTCAAAAGGAGATTGACGCATCTGATGTATTGGAGCGTCTGCATTTACAACCCAAGAAATATATCCTCCTTTCTGCTCATCGTGAAGAAAATATCGACATTGAGGAAAACTTCTTCTCATTGATGAATGCAGTAAACGCAATGGCAGAAACCTACGATATGCCAATACTTTACAGTTGCCATCCCCGTAGCCAAAAGATGATCGCAAAACGTGGATTCAAGTTCGATCCACGAGTCATCCAGAACCAACCACTTGGATTCTTTGACTACAACCATTTGCAGAAAAATGCATTCTGTGTGGTTTCTGATTCTGGTACAGTACCGGAAGAAGGCGCATACTTCAAGTTCCCGGCAGTAAGCGTCCGCACATCAACAGAACGTCCCGAAGCTATGGACAAAGGTGTGTTTACCATCGGTAGCATAACCTCTGAGGCTGTATGTCAAGCAGTAGAACTAGCCACAGCCATGCATGCCAATGGCGATGACGCCTGTCCTGTTCCTGCGTATACTGATAACAATGTATCTGCCAAGGTCATTAAATTGATACAGAGTTATGTTGGAATTATAAACAAAATGGTTTGGCGTAAGTCGTAATACATGCAGATTACAGGTGGACACTGGCAATGTTGATGTCCAAGATGAAGAAGAACCTCAAACGAATTTTATTGTAGGTTTCAATAGATGGTATGGAAAAGAAAGAAAAATAAATGTCAGATACATCAAACAACACCCGAATAGCAAAGAACACACTTCTCCTTTACTTCCGTATGCTTTTCAGCATGGTAGTTGCTTTATATACAAGCCGCGTTGTACTGAATACACTGGGAGTAGAAGATTTCGGTATATATAATGTTGTGGGCGGAATCGTTTCCATGTTGAGTTTCTTCAACTCATCTATGGCCACAAGTACGCAACGTTTCTTGAACTATGAAATGGGGCGGAACAATGATGAAGGGTTGCGGAGTGTCTTTATCAATGCTGTAAATGCCCATTATCTGATAGGCATAGTCACTGTAATCGGGCTTGAAACCGTTGGACTATGGTTTGTGTATAACAAGCTGAATATTCCTGTCGAACAATTTGATGCTGCTGTGTGGGTGTATCATTGCTCAGTGTTGTCTTTGTTTGTGAGTATAATAAGCACACCATATAATGCAGCTATAATTGCAAACGAACAGATGGGCGTATATGCCTATTATTCTATTGTAGAGGTGGTGCTGAAACTATTGATTGTTTATCTGCTTGTGGTTATTCCTTATAACAAACTGATTGTTTATGGTTTGCTTTCGCTTGGGGTAAGTCTTCTGATGCGTATCTTATATAATGTGTATTGTATCAGAAATTTTACCAAGTGCAAGTATCAATGGAAGTGGAATGTGCAGTTGATGAAAAAAATGTTCTTCTTCTCTGGATGGATGCTCTTTGGTTGTATTAGCGATATGTTAAGTAAACAAGGCGTAAATGTACTGATAAACATCTTCTTTGGTCCTGTGTTCAATGCGGCTCGTGCGATAGCCGTACAAGTGCAAGCGGCAATCAATAATTTTGTAACAAACTTTATGACAGCAGTACGCCCACAGATAATCAAGAGTTATTCCGCTGGCGAATATCTGCATATGTACAGGCTTGTGTTCTCTTCTTCCAAACTTTCGTTCTATCTGTTGTTTGTCTTGACAACCCCCGTTCTTATATATACAGACTTCATTTTGCAGTGGTGGTTGAAGCAAGTACCAGAATATTGCGTGTTGTTCACCCGTCTTGTGTTGATAGAATTGTTAATCAGTTCTGCATACGTTCCCATTGCACAAATAAATCTGGCTTCGGGAAAAATACGTAATTATCAAATGGCAATAGCTATAATATTCTTGGTAACTTTCATTTTGACGTATGTGTTGTATAAAATGGAAATGCCTGTTTATAGTACTTTTGTATTGTCGGTGGTTTTGGCCGTTGTCGGATTGTTTGTGAGGGTATTAATTTTGAGGCGTGACAATGATTTCCCCGCACGTACATATTTAGCTAAGATTATGTTGCCCTTGTTACCTGTATCGGCATTGTCGTTGGTAGTACCAATTTCAATATACAATTTTGTAGAGACTTCATTTTTGACATTTATAGCAAATTCTGTTGTCGGATTCTTGACATCGATTGTCTTAATATGGAAGTTTGGCCTTGACAAAACAGAAAAAGGCTTTATAACAGAAAAGATTTTAAATAGAATCAAGAAAAACAAATAACAATATGATAAAGATTGAAAAGCCGCAAGTACGTGTTGATGGTACGACGGCAACACTTTCTGCATATGTTACAATAGACAGTGTGCGTAAGGAGGTATGGTTTAAGGTTGACAAGAAATATGAGGAATATCTTTGTGATGAACGTGGCGATGCCTTTGTTATAGCAGTGCTGAACTTTGCCATGCGCAACCATTATGACATTGTGAGCGAGGCACCATTGTCTGAAGATTTGTACTACAATATAGACAAATACTTGCTTGATGCCATAGCGCAATACAACAAGGACTTCTATCGTCCACAGATAACAGCGGATGTGTCATCTAAATCATTGCCATGTGCTGGTGCAGTTGGTACAGGTATTTCGTGTGGTGTGGACTCCATGCATGCCCTTGCAAGTCAAACGACTATGAAATTCAGAAAGCATAATATCACCCATTTGACATTCAATAATGTGGGTAGTCATGGGGAAGGAGAAAAAGCAGAGAATCTTTACCATGTAAGATTGGAACGTCCAAGACGTTTTGCAAAAGAATATGGTTTTGAGTTTGTGACAAGTGATTCTAATTTGCAGGATGTGATTAAACAGAGTCACTTCAAGACACACACATATTCAAGTATGTTTGCAGTGTATTGTTTACAGAAACTTTATTCAGTTTATTATTATGCTTCATCTGGTTATAAGTATCACGAATTCAGATTGTATGATATGCCCGGTAGCTCTTGTGGGAGTTATGAAATGTTTTCATTGCCATTATTATCAACTCATAACTTGCGAGTATATTCAGAGGGTGAAGGCATGTCACGGATGACAAAGCTGAAGTCTGTAGTAAAATATGCTCCATCATACAAATACTTGAATGTCTGTCTGGAAGAAGGAGACAATTGTGGCAAGTGTGAGAAATGTGTACGTACGCTTTTAGGAATAGATGCTCTTGGAGTGCTTGAAAAATACAGCAAGGTGTTTGATATAGACTATTATCGTGAGCACAAAAGTTGGTATCTCGTTCAAATGTTGAAGCGAATATCAGATGGTAAACATGACTATTTTGAGATGTATCCTTATTTCAAGAATGAGATAACTCTTTGTATGCGTATGCAGGTAATACCATATAAGATTGTAAGCTTCTTTAGAAGATTAATCCCAAGGAACTCTAGGCTTTTTAATATTTTGAAGTCTATCAAAGAAAAGTAAAGGTGTATGCAGAGAAACTTATATTTTGATGCTCTTCGTGGAATAGCCATCATGATGGTTGTTGCTATCCATACATTCTACGCTTGTGAGTTTGAAAGCTGGTTATCCATCTGCGCTATAAGCATGCGCGAGATTTTCAATATGGCAGTACCTATGTTTTTAGCTATCTCTGGCTTCTTTATCGGCAGGATGGTTTTTGAAGATAAAAGACAAGTCTTTGTGTTTTGGAAGAAACAGATACCAAAGGTTTATATTCCTGTTCTATTCTGGTCTATTCCCTATTTTGCCTTGGCAATACTTGAAGGACAATCGATACTAGAGAATGTCTTGTTGTTATTTTTTTGCGGTTATAGTATATATTATTTTATAGCATTAATCGTTCAATGTTATTTATTACTCCCAGTAATACAAAAGAAAATGCTAAATCCTGTAATAGGGGGGGAGTTCTTTGTATATCAATGATATGTGTCACTGTGGTTTCTTACACGAGTATTACAAAACTCCCTTTAATAGTGTTTGCCGGTCCTGTAATTGTATGGTTAATATTCTTCTGGTTAGGAGTATATATTTCAAGAAGCAGCCGAGATTATAATATAAGGTGGATACTCATTGGTGTAATAATTAGTTTCGTGCTGATGGTAATAGAGACGAAGTTCAGACATGAGGCTACAGGTGGAGGATATGGTATAAAGCCATCTTCATTTGTGTTCTCTTTCCTAATGATACTTTTGCTCTTCTCCAAACGAATAGAAATGCAATACAAATCAGGCAACATCGTAAATAAAGTATTAATAGTAATGGGGAATTATTCTTTCCCGATCTACTTGATTCATTGCTTCGTGATAATACTGGTATTCTATTTCGTTTCGATACCTGTTTGGATAATAAGATGGGCAATCGTTGTAGTTATAACAATGCTGATCATCTATCTGGCAAGAAAAGTATTACCTAAAAAATATCTGAAGATTATAGGATTTTAATACATGATTCAAATACTCGACAAACATAATTGTTGTGGGTGTAACGCCTGTGTACAAAAGTGTCCCATGCAATGCATATCAATGCATGAGGACGAGGAAGGATTTCTTTATCCATTGGTTGATTTTGACAAGTGTATTGACTGTCATCTCTGTGAAAAAATATGTCCTTGCCTCAATCAGGAGGAGTCTCAGGAATCATTATCATGCTATGCCGCAAAGAATACTGACGAAGAAATACGTAAGCAAAGTAGTAGTGGTGGCATTTTTACAGCCATTGCAGAGAAGGTGATAGCTGAGGGCGGAGTTGTGTTCGGAGCATGTTTCGATAATAACTGGCAAGTGTTTCACGCTTGTGTCGAAACAAAACAAGGTCTTGCTGCATTTAGAGGTTCAAAATACGTTCAGAGTCAAATAGGAGAAACATTCAAGCAAACTGAATCATTTTTGAAAGAAGATCGTAAGGTTCTGTTTTCTGGAACACCTTGCCAAATTTCGGGTTTGAATCATTATTTGCGTAAGGAATATAACAACCTACTTACCATTGAGGTTGTCTGTCATGGTGTACCAAGCCCTAAAATTTGGCGAGAATATCTAGAATCATTAAACTTGATGAACATCGGTTCTATCTTACATAAAGATAAGTCAACAGGTTGGAGAGGTTACTCGTTCACAATTAAGAATACTGCAAACAAGGTGATATTCACAGAACGAGCTGGAGATAATAAATATCTGATGGCGTTTGTTCGCAACCTCACCCTTCGCCCATCATGTTTCTCTTGCCCAGCCAAAGCAGGCAAAAGCAGAGCTGATATAACTCTTGCCGACTACTGGGGTATTGAACATATCGTTCCGAAGATGGATGACAACAAAGGTACCAGCTTTATCTGTGACAACACACAAAAGGGCAAAGCATTTATCAAGCAGTTCAACATTCAAATGGAACAAGTTGATTATCAAAATTCCATCGATTACAATTCTTGCATATTCAAAAGTACCAGCGAACCTGTGGAACGTCAGCAGTTCTGGAGTGGTTACAAATGTCAAGGCATCAAAGCCCTTCTATCGTTAAAAAGAAAGAAACAGAATATCTTAAAACGAGTCATAAAGAGATTATTTCGATGAAAATAGGAATATTGACATTTCATTGGGCAACCAATTATGGGGCAGTGCTACAATGCTATGCATTACAGAGCTATCTTGAAGCTATGGGGCATGATGTGAAGGTTATCAATTATAAGCCTCGTCAGTATGACGATAATCTTTATACCTTTTTACGATTCCGTAAGTTTTTAAATTTGGGAGAATATTTTAATAACCGTAAGAAAGAATCTGTTTTGCGCGAATTTCGTTGTGAACATCTTAATCAAACAGAGCGAGTATATAACTGTAAAGATATAGCTTTACTTGCATTACAATTTGATGCTATCATTTCGGGAAGCGATCAGGTATGTAACCCCTCCTTTTTGATGTCAGGAGAAGGCTGTGGGGTGGTATCACCTGCATATTTTCTTGGATTTCCTTTTGATGGCAAACGCATTGGATATGCTTTGAGTTTTGGTTGTGTGGAATATCCCGATATAGCTCGTGGTGTGGCAGCAAAGTTTATTAAGGACTTTGATGTGATAACAGTGCGTGAGAAGACAGGTGTCGAAATCGTGAAGTCCATAGGTAGAGGCGATGCTATAGTCGTTCCTGACCCGACACTGTTGATGGAGCCACAATTTTACCACCAACTTGCTAACGGATGTAAAACTTCCGAATCTGAATCATACATTTACAGCTTTTTTATCCGCCATATTGCAGACAGAAAACTATTGATCAGCAACGTACTGAAAGGAAAGTGTATTCTTTGGAATAATGAAGATGACGATTATACAATGCAAGGTTGGCTCTCGAAAATCAAACATGCAGAGTTTGTTGTTACCGATTCATTCCATTGTGTAGTGATGTGTTTGAAACTTCACAAGCCTTTTGTAGTTGTCACAGAAAAAGAAGGCAATGTGGGTATGAACGACCGACTCTATACTTTGCTATATAATATAGAAATGTTAAATCATATTGTGTATAAAGAACATGCTTCTCAAATTATTGCGCTGTTGGACAAAACAACAGATTGGACTATGATTGATAATGATATAATAGAAAGGACTAAATCTATAGTTGAGATATTAAAATAAGATGGTTTACATAATATTTTTCTTTGTACTAATTTTGGGCACGTTGGCAACGAAATCTCGCAAGGATAGTGTATATTATCTCTTCATGATAATGATTCTTCTTTTGGCTATCATTGGTTTGCGTGATGTATCAGTTGGTACTGATACATTAAGCTATACTGATGATTTTATAAGATTTTCTCATATGTCTTTTTCTGAAATGTGGAAACTAGCATTTACCACGAAAGAACCATTATATGTGATTATTTCATGGATACCTTCATTATTGTCAACCAATTATACTTGTTTTCTTTTGGTTTGGGCATTGTTTCCTGTATGCTCATTGTACAAGGTATTCAAAGCTGAGTTGCAGAATAGTACGGACTACATGATCGCAATACTCGTATTCTTTCTGTTAGGTTTGTTCGCATTCTATGTTGCCGGCATACGTCAAACAGCAGCCCTCTCATTGGTGTTCTTCGCTGGAGCAAAATATTTGAGAGAATATAGTATGAAAGATATAAAGTCAGTCATAAGGGGTAAAGCAATTTATTGTTTTGCGATTCTTATTGGATTGGCTTATCTGATTCATAACTCGTCTGTTTTATTCTTACTTGCTATTCCATTAGTCTTTTTGAAAGTCCGATGGTGGTATTTACTCTTGGTATTCGGACTTTTCTTTATTGGAAAATATGTTCAAATTGATCAAATTGTTTTGCTTTCAAAGTTGTTTTTTGAAGATAGATTTGCAACTTATGGAACCGTTTATGAGAGTAGTCAGAATTTTAGTGCTTGGATTATGCAAATTATACTTTTCCTCGTATGCTTCTCTGTGAAGGATAATCTTATTAGGCGAGATACTCAGAATAATTTTTTCTTTAATATGTTACTTTTGGGTCTTGTTTTTCAATCTCTTTCTGAAATGATGGCAGAGATGGCTCGTATCTCATTTTACTTTTCTATGTTTGCGATGGTATTGCTACCGCGTGCATTCAAAGAATATTCAGGTAATTATCGCAAATTCATATATTTCAGTTTTACCGTTGTATGTCTATATTATTTGTTCTTCTTGACAGGCAGCAATCTGCCTGAATATCATTCGGTGTTGTAATAGTTATGAGAATCCTTCAAATAAATTGCGTATACGCAATAGGAAGTACAGGAAAAATAGTAGAAGATATTTCCAATTTTTGTACTTCCAATGGAGATGAGGTCTTAATCTTATATGGTAGGCAAGGAAAAAACATCACTCATAATGTGATAAAAATCTCATCAGAGTTTGAAGCCAAGATTCATGCAGTATTGTCACGAATGACTGGTTTAGATTTTTCCTATTCTCCTTTAGCTACGAGAAAAGCAATTAAGGCAATAGAGAAATTTAAGCCAGAAATTATTCATCTACATTGCCTAAATGGACACTTTATCAATGTATATGATCTTATTAAATATCTAAAGAGCAAAGACATCCCTACAGTTCTGACATTGCACGCTGAGATAATGCATACCGCAGGATGTGAACATGCCTACGATTGCATGAAGTGGGTGAATGGATGTCATAATTGTGATAGAATTAAAGGCAGATTGACACACCATTTTCGAGATGATGCAAAACACGCTTATCACAAGATGCAGAAAGCTTTCAATGGCTTCAATAATCTGACGGTGGTAAGTGTATCAGATTGGCTGACGAATAGAGCCAGACTATCAGCAATCTTCAAGCATACTCATGCAAGGTTCGATACTATAGGGAATGGATTGAACTTGGTATCTTTCCATCCGGTAGCTTTACAGGATAACCCATTAAAGAACCGCATTGATAATTCAAAACCTATTATTCTTCATGTAACGCCAAGTTTCTTGCATCCTTTAAAAGGAGGCAAGTATGTTATAGAGCTTGCAAAGCGAAATCCTGAATGGCACTTTGTTATTGTTGGCTATAACGGAAATGGAGAACTTCCAGAAAATGTGACAACCATCAGCCATACTCAAAACAAAGAGGAACTCTCTTGGTATTATAATATAGCGTCTCTTACTCTTTTGACCAGCAAACGTGAGACTTTCTCCATGGTTTGTGCAGAGAGTTTGGCTTGCGGTACTCCCATTGTGGGGTTTAGGGCTGGAGGACCAGAAAGCGTGTTTGTCGGAAATTTTGCAAAGTTTGTAGAGTATGGCAATGTTGATGCTTTGGATAAAGCTGCAAATGATATGCTCGCCGAAAAGCTCGATGTAGATACATATTTAATACACAAAAGGTTTACTGCTAATCGTATGGCTGAAAAATATAGACAATTGTATAAGCAAATAGAAAAGTAACAATATGAATAAGAATCCATTGGTTTCAATAGTAATCCCGGTCTATAAGGGGGCGAAATATTTGGCCGAGGCAATTGATAGTACCTTAGCTCAAACATATAAGAATATTGAGATTGTTGTAGTAAATGATGGATCTCCAGACGATGGAGCCACAGAGCGTGTGGTATTGTCTTATGGTGACAAGATTCGATATATCTATCAAAAAAATGGGGGCGTATCTTCAGCTCTGAATACAGGTATCAAGGAAATGAAGGGTGAGTATTTCTCTTGGCTTTCTCACGATGATTTGTATGAACCGACCAAGATAGAAAAGCAAGTTGCGTTGATACAAGATGAAAATGACATTATCTTGTGCTCAGGTTCTCTTGTAGATGAGAATAGAAAACCGATACCTCATCATGTTAAGACATTGGAGGGACGATTGAATAATATAGAGGTCTTTAATGCTTTTATACATGACTATGCCCTTAATGGTCTTGGCTTTTTGATTCCAAGACATATTTTTGAGAAAGTTGGAACATTTGATGAGTCAATGAGATATCTTCAAGATTTAGATATGTGGCTTCGTATACTTATGTATAATAAATATACTATTGTATGCCAAAGAGATTTACTTGTCGTGACACGTATTCACAGAGGCCAACAGACAAATACTATTTCTGATGTGTTTGACATAGATCGCAGAAAACTGGCAGTTAAGCATTTTGGCATAATAAAAGAATCTGTTAGCATTAGTGATAAGAACACCTTGTATGAATTGTATTATAAACTATTTGTAAAAGGGGGGAATAAACCAGGAATAGAAGAGTCTACAAAAGTGTTGGAAAACAATGGTTATAGCATTTTTAAAATGAAAAAAATCGCATTCCCTTATTATATAAAGGGGAAAATAAAGATGATTTTGAGATTTGTTTATAATGGATTACTAAAAATCAAGGGAGAACGTAGTTAGTATGGCAAAAAAAACAGCAACAATAACTTTCCATGCCGCTCATAATTATGGTTCTAATCTTCAAGCATACGCGTTGCAGCAAGCCATATTAAAATTAGGTTATGAAAATGAAATAATAAACCTTCGTACAGAACGGCAAAAAGACCTATATACGGTTTTTACAAAACGTAAGGGCTTAAAATATGTATTCAAGAACCTATCACATCTTTTATATTATTTTCCGCTAAAAAAAGCGTATGATAAGTTTGAAGAGTTTATTAACAATAAACTTATTGTTACAAAGGAATATGCTTCTGAGAAGGATTTGAAGAATGCTGATTTGGATTATGACTTATATATAGCAGGTAGTGACCAAATATGGAATCCTGTTCCAGCAGACTTCGACTGGTCTTACTATCTTACCTTTGTGCACGAGGGCCGTAAAATATCATATGCTCCAAGTTTTGGGCAGTTAGCATCAAAGGGAGACGCAGAAGCAAAGCATCGTATTTCAGACGCTTTGAAAGATTTTGATGCCATAAGCGTACGAGAACAAGGAACTGCCGATAATGTAAAGCAACTGATAGGGATGGAACCTCAAATTGTTCTTGATCCAACTTTGCTTTTGAAAAAAGAAGAATGGTTGAGTCTGGTAAAGGATGAGAAGCGAATAGTGAAAGGGGATTACATATTCTTCTACACATTGTTTGCTGATCCAAAACGAATGGCTATTGTAAAGAAAATATCCAAGATTACGGGTTTGCCAGTAGTGACTTCTAACTTTTCAAATCAGTATGACGTGTTTAACCCATTTATTAAAAGGTATGATGCTGGACCTCTTGATTTTTTGACTTTGATACGTGATGCTAAACTCGTTGTAGTTTCATCATTCCATGGTACTGTTTTCTCTATATTACTAAATGTACCATTCTTTGCTATTGATGGTATGAGCGATGCACGTATAAGTACATTATTGAAGAGAACAGGTCTTGAAGTACGAGAGATAACGTATACTACAGTAAATGAGAAATGTAAACAAGCCTATTCTGCTGATTTTGAGAGCGTAAACAAGCGAATAAACATTGCACGTAAGGCCAGTATAGAGTTTTTAAGGAAAAGTTTAGAGGTATGATAGATAAAGTATGCGACTTAGACGAATGTTCAGGCTGTTTTGCTTGTGCTAATGCTTGTCCTGTTGGCGCAATTCAAATGTTACCAGAAAAAGTAGGGCATTTGTTTCCTGTGGTAACTGATAAGTGTATAGAATGTAACAAATGTGTTAAGATTTGTCCAGTAAACAACCCCATTGAATTATCGAAGCCAACTAAGACCTTGGCATTTTGGATGAAAGACGATGAAGAGCATCATAGTAGTACATCAGGTGGAGCGGCAGCATGCTTTACCAACTATATGTTGGAAAATAGTGGAATTGTATATGGGTGTGCCTCGCTTCCTTATGGTGTGATAGAACATATTCGGATTGACCATAAAGCGGATGCTTATAAGTTGAAAGGAAGCAAATATGTACATAGTCATATTAACGAGACATTCAAGTCGATTAAGAAAGATTTGAAGGAAGAAAAATCTGTGCTTTTTATTGGACTTCCTTGTCAGGTAGCTGGTTTAAAAAACTATATAGGGAAAATTGATGATAATTTGTACACCATAGATTTAATTTGTCATGGTGTACCATCGCAACAAGTCCTATTTGAGTATATAGAGTCGTTAGGTATTAAGCGAGAAGATGTCTCTGTAGTAGCCTTTCGCGAAGCGAAAGGCTACTACCTGACGATAAAATCGTCAGGTAGTAGCGTCTACCATAAAAATGAATGTAAGGATTTGTACTACATGGCTTTCAATGACAATCTCTGTTTTCGCGATTCCTGCTTCACTTGTCGGTATTCTTCACCTAAACGTGTTGGTGATTTGACAATTGGCGACTTTTGGGGGCTTGGCAAGAAAGAACCATTCAATCATAATCCTCATGGTCATGTGTCTGTGGTGTTTGTTAATAATGTCAAGGGACAGTTGTTGGTGGACGCTTGTGCAGACAAGTATGAGGCAGTTGAGCGTTCTTTAGAGGAAGCTATTGATGGAAATCATAATCTGAGTAGGCCGTCAATTGCTCCGAATGCAGAAAAATTTCATTCTGTATATGGAAAGGTTGGCATTCAAAGTGCTTTGAAGCGATGTCTGTGGAAAAGACGAATCAAGGCACCTTTTTTACCTATAGTACAGTGTATTCTTAGTAAGATATGATATGGATAATCCCCTAATTAGTATCATTGTCCCTGTTTATAATGTTGAAAAATATTTAGACAGATGTGTCAAATCTCTAATAAATCAAACATTTCACGATATTGAGATTATTCTTGTTGATGATGGGAGTCCTGACGGATGTCCTGCAATTTGTGACGATTATGCAAGAATGGATAGTCGAATCCGCGTTGTTCACAAAGTGAACGGAGGACTGTCAAGCGCAAGAAACGAAGGGTTGAAGCATATAATAGGAGAATATTATATGTTTGTGGATAGTGACGACTGGCTGGATGAAGAAACTTGTAAAGTCTGTTATGATGAAATAGTTGTCTCGGATGCAGATTGTTTGATGTTTTCATATACCAAGGAGTTTGGAAACCATAGCATTATCAATCATGTGTTTAATCAAGATAAAATTGTATGGGATGAACCCGAAATTAAAGCATACATTCACCGAAGACTGTTTGGATTGATAGGTAAGGAATTGGTTCGACCTCAAGACGGTGATCTTATAGTATCTGCTTGTATGCAATTGTTTAAAACCTCGAAGTTCAAGGACATTCGTTTTGTTGATACAAAGATTATTGGTACAGAAGATTGTTGGTATCAGATACTACTTTATGAAAACTGCAATAGATTCGTTTATATAGATAGACCGTTTTACCATTACCTTCGCATAAACGAGGGGTCGCTTACTACCAAGTACAATCCCCATTTGTTTGAAAGGTGGCAAAGAATGTATGACTATATGGAGGAATATATTGTAAAGCACAATAAGGGAGAAGAATATACTAAAGCTCTTGAGAATAGAATAGCTCTTAGTATTCTTGGGGCTGGTATTAATCAAACTCATTCTAATGATAGTTTAATAGAAGGATCTAGGCTCATCAAGGAAATGCTTCAATGTAAGCGTTATGAAGTCGCACTCTCTAAATTAGATACATCTTTGATGCCATTTGCGTGGAAGGTTTTTTTTCTTTTAGCCAAACACAAACATACTTTTTTACTGTTTTCAATGCTCAAACTAATAGAATATTTAAGAACGCATAAAAAATAATCAAATATATGAATAATCAATACAACGGCCACTTGTGTATTGTATTTGCACTGGAGCATTACAACCCATTGAATATGATTCGCGCACTGGGTGAGAATGGCGTGAATCCAGTATATATCTCCGTGATGCGTCGTTACGAGGTGGCAACGAAGAGTAAGTACATCTCAAAACTGTATCGTGTGGATACTGTTGAGGATGGTTTTAAACTTCTGATGGAGAAATATGGTCATCTGGCAGCAGAAACGGGCAAGAAACCATACATTGTCTTTTCGGATGATAAATCGGTAGGTTATTTCGACCTTCATTATGATGAATGGAAAGACAAGTTCATCACCTACAACGCTGGTCGTGCTGGTCGTATAAACGAATTTATGGACAAATATAATATTCAGCAACTTGCAAAGAAGCATGGCTTCGATGTGTTGGATTCCTATGTCATCAGCAAGGAGGATGAGTTTCCAGAAAATCTGTGGTATCCTATTATCACCAAAGACATTTCACCTAACTCTGGTTCATGGAAGGGTGATGTCTATATCTGTCAAGATGAGAAAGAACTGAAAGAGGCTATCATTAAGATTGAAAGCCCTTTAATAATGATTCAGCATTTTGTGGATAAGCAGAATGAAATGGCTTTGGAGGGTTACGCCATCAATAAAGGGAAGGAGATGCAGATTATCACAGAAATGAAGTGGAAGTATCTCATCCAAGGGTATTATAGTCCTTATCATGATGTGAAGATGTTTGAGGACAAGGAGATGGAAAAGAAACTTCAGGCAATGTTCGAGGAAATAGGTTTTGAAGGTGTATTTGAAGTGGAATTCTTGATTGACAAAGACGGTACCTACTACTTCATGGAAATAAACTTCCGTGCTTCTGCTTGGAATCCGACCTGCAAGTTCGCTGGTATGCCATTACCTTACCTATGGATTAAGGGAATGGAGAATGGATATATCGATTCTGCAGACCGTAAAGAGTTTGATCCATTTACCTCAATGAGTGAGGTGATTGACTACGGAAAACGTGTGGAAGGTGGAATGTGCTCTATCGCAGAGTGGCTTCGTGACTTTAAAGACGCCAAGTGTGTGTACATCTATGATAAGGAAGACCGTGGTCCTTGGGATGAGGTGATTAAGAATTGGGAGAATTTCAAATAATAAGATGAAGGCTTTGATGTTAGCGCCTATGGGGTCTGTTCATAGGCGTTTTAATAAAGCAAATATAGATGCATTATTGGCATTAGGTTATGATGTGGAATTGTGTGCAAACTTCGAAAATGGAGAAGGCCCAGAGATTCATAATCAAAAGTATGAAGGATGGTGTGTTGCTAATGGTATAAAGACACACTCTATCCCTTTTGCTCGCCATAGTTTGACTGGAAGTCTGAAGTGCTTGCCACAACTAAAAGAACTTCTTAAACGAGAGCAGTATGACATTGTACATACACACACAGAAACAGGAGGCTTGTTACTGAAGTTTGCACATAGTGTCAAAGGCAAGAGCCGGTTCTTTTATACCCCTCATGGAATGTCTTTCTGGAAAGGTAGCAGTTTGAAAAGTCAGTTGGTTTATAAACCTTTGGAACGATGGATATGTTCGGGCATGGACATGAACTTAGGCATGAATATGGAGGAAGTAAACAATCTGGAACGCTGGAACAAGCGTACTGCCACCTACGTTCATGGCATCGGTCTGAATGTGGTGCGTATGCAGAGTCCTGTACGCTCGCAAGAAGAGGTGCGCAAAGAGCTTTGTTTGAGGAAGAACGATAAGTTTGTGGTTTCTATTGGTGAATTGGATGACAATAAAAATCATATAACAGTGATCCGTGCTTTGGCAAAAATTGGTCGTAAGGATTTCAAGTATGTGGTTTGTGGTATTGGACCCAACAAAGACCATTTACTTTCAGAAGCCGCCAACCTTGGGTTGAAGAACAATGTGGTGTTAGCTGGTTATCGTTTGGACATTCCTGATATTCTGAATGCTGCCGATATCTTTGTCTTCCCTTCATTTCATGAGGGTATGCCAGTGAGCGCGTTGGAGGCCATGGCTTGTGGGTTACCTATAATCTGTTCGGAAATTCGCGGAAATGTAGATATCATTAAGGAAGGGGATAATGGATATTTGTTTATGCCCACAGATGTTGACTCTCTCAGCCAGAAACTTTCCTCTCTGATGGATGATGGTCAAAAGCGAGAAGCAATGGGAAAGAAGAATAAGAATATTGTGAAGGCGTTCTCACTTGAGGCTGTTACGGAAGAATTAAAGAGTATTTATTTACGTGGAGTAAAACAATAGTGACAAGCACACAGGGAATAATATTCAAACTATTCAATAAATACAGAACGATAAAAACGGAATGTGTTGGCACTTCGATTTGGAACATGATTGTGTTTAGCTCGTTCCTGCATCGAAGAGTTTTGCTTAAATAAGAAAGTATGTGCCAACTTTTTATCCCCTGGCTATTGGTTGTGTTGCTGATAGCTTCTATAATTCTGTTATTTTTCAAGCGTTTGTGGTGGTTGTCTATAGTCTTAGTGATAGTGGTTTTGTTGCTGAACTGTAGATATGAAGTGGTTGCGTTTAATCTGTCTGTTCAAAGAGAAGGTAATGACATTCTGAAAGTTATGACTTGGAATATTGATGGCTCTTCACCTATGGTATTGGACAACATCAATAAAATCAGCCAGAAAATTCGGCAAGAGAGTGCTGATGTGGTGTTTATTGCTGAAGATTTCTATCAATGTTGTGACACGCTTGACACTTTGCTGAAACCTGTATATCCATTCACAACGCATATGGTATGTAATGATAGCCATTATTTTTATAGCAAATATCCATTGAGTAAGAGTGAATGGATTGGTAAAGAAATTGACCCTCTGTCGTCTATCATCGAGTGTTATGTGGATATTGAGGGACAGAAAATAGCACTTTATGGTTGTCACCTTTCCAGCAATAACTATTCTGGCGGAAAAGAAAATCTACGCGCAGAACAGATTCATGGATTTTCGAGTCTTTTGTTGTATCTGCAAAATGTAGATTTTTCTTCTCGATTAAGGGAAGAAGAATGTGGTTTCATTGCAAATCGAGTGGACTTCAATACTCCAACTTTCATCATGGGCGATATGAACGATGTGGCAGGGTCGCCAGCACTTCGTATTCTTGGAACTTCAGGTTACAAGAATGCTTGGTGGAAGGGAGGCTCAGGTTATGGTGCCACAATTCATAGTCCCGTACCTTATCGAATTGACCATATATTGTACAGACAAGGATTGAAAGGATTAAAACTTAATTCAATCAAGAAGATAGATGCAGAAGGATTAAGTGATCATGATGCCCTTGTGGCGGAATTTATATTTGAAAAATAAACACAAATGGAAGTAGGTTCATTTCTTGAACTCCAGTTACCGAAAGGTCGTGAGTTCTATAATCAAGAAACAGATATTGCCCGATTGAACACGGGGAGAATGGGTATATGGCATGCGTTTCGTGTGACGGGATGTAAGCGTATTTGGATTCCAGTCTATCAGTGTGACTCCATCCGAGAGACACTGGAGAAGAAAGGTGTGGTAATATGCTTCTACCATCAGGATCAGGACTGGAATCCACTGGATATTGAAGCGATGGACGATGATGCAGTTCTTCTTGTAAACTACTATGGTATCATGTCAAGTGGACGTATGGCAGAGTTGACAAAGCCTTACAAACATGTTATCATTGATTGTGCACAGGCTTTCTTCTGTCGTCCGGTAGAGAGTGCTTTAATGGTTTACTCGTGTCGTAAGTTTGTGGGTGCTCCTGATGGAACATACGTTGTAGGTAAGGATGCGCATAAATATGTGGAAGAATATCCACAATGTTACAGTTCTGATACAGCCGTTTTCCTGCTGAAACGCATTGAGTATGGTTGTGAGGGCAAGGGCTATGAGGCTCGTAGTCTGAATGAACATCGCATTGACGCAGAGGACTGCATGAAGATGTCGAAATTAACTCGAATGTTGATGAGTGCAGAGAATTATGAATTTAATCGCCAAAAGCGTAAGGAAAATTTTGCCTATGTCCATCAGTTGCTTGGGGATATCAACAGAATTAATCCAACAATGTATATGGATGAGGAAACCATCCCGATGGTTTATCCATTAGTGGTGGAAGATGACAACCTTATCAATCATCTCTTTGCAGCAAAGCATTTTCAAGGACATTGGTGGAGCTATATTTGTGATGAGCAACCAGAGGATAGTTTTGAGTATTGGATCAGTCGATATATGATTCCAATAACAATTGATCAACGTTATGGCAAGAAAGAAATGGACTATTTAGTAAATGTAATAAAACAATAATGGGAAAATGTATAAAAAGACTTTTTGATTTGATATTGGCATTGGTATTGTTCATCCCAGCATCGTTGATTTTGATGTGTGGCATTATCTTTGTAAAGATAGTCTCACCTGAGTTTTCTCCAATTTTCAAGCAGGAGCGTGTGGGCTACAAGAATAAACTATTTACTCTATTTAAACTTCGCTCTATGACTAACGAGCGTGACGAGAATGGAGAATTACTTCCAGATGAGGTTCGTTTGAAAAAATGGGGAAAGATTGTACGTAAGACCAATATAGACGAACTTTTTCAGATTTGGAACATTCTGAAAGGAGAGATGTCGTTTATTGGTCCTCGCCCAATTCTCGCCAAGGAAATGTTAGTAATGACAGAGGAAGAACAGATAGAACGTCAGTCTATGCGCCCAGGAATCACAGGTTGGGAGGCTGTACATGAGGGTGAATCGGAAAACCGCCGACAGATGGCAGAGTTCGATTTGTTCTATGTACGTAATTGGAGCTTGAAATTAGATTGGATGGTTTTCTACAAGACTATACAAATTGTACTTGGTTTCCAGCGACCTGACGATCGCATACGCGCTCCTAAGATGACAGATGATCAGATTGTTGATAAGAATCGTGAATAGCGAACTTCAAATTTCACAATGAAGTGTTGAGATGTTTCAATCACCAATAAACAAGTTGGCTTCATGGGCATATAGAGTTGAGGATAGAGGTACTAAGGTATGCTGGTAGAACACTGGTTAGCTAGATATGCTTACACCACAAAAAGTACTTGATACACTTAAGTAATAAACAATATAGATAAATCAAAATGAAATACTTACTCGTAGTGGCTCATCCTGATGATGAGACTCTTGGTGCTGGTGCGTCAATGTGGAAATGGTCACATCAAGGTGATGTGGTTGATGTATGTATCATGTGTACAGAGGCGAAGGCGCGTGCTTTCCGTCCAGAGGATAATGAGTTGGAGGATGATACGAATGCCTCAAATAAATTTTTGGGCGTGAATCGTATCTATGAGGGAACGTTCCCTAATATAGAGATGAATACAGTGTCGCATCTGAAATTGGTACAATTCATAGAGAGTGCCATAAGGAAGAGTGAGCCGGATGTTATCATCACCCATCACCCTGCAGATACGAACAATGACCATCTGCAAACCTCGATGGCGTGTCAGGAGGCTATCCGATTGTTCCAACGCAGACCCGAGGTGAAGCGTGTCAAGGAGTTCTGGTACATGGAGGTTCCTTCGTGTACAGAGTGGAAAATCAACAATGCGATGGTGACGTTTAATCCTAACTGCTATGTGGAGGTTGGTAAGGAAGGAGTGGATGCTAAGATAAAGGCGCTCTCCATGTACCGTGGCGTGATGCGTTCTTATCCTCATCCTCGCTCAGCAGAATATATCACTGGTCTTGCAGCTATACGTGGCGGACAGTGGGGTTGCGAATATGCGGAAAGCTTCGAGGTGGTATTGCGACTTTATTGAGTTGCAATCATAATGAACTGTTGAATATGGAAAAACACTTTGTTGTAGTCTGGAAATTTGTAGAGGTTTCTCGCGTGACCCTTTGTCCGTGCGAAGGCAAATATGGGGTGCAGAGCTCGTTGGGTGTGTGGCATAGCGTGGATGTAAAAGAGCCAAGCACCATCTTTGAAGCTAAAGATGGTGCATATATGGCGTAGACTAACTGATGAGTATTTCTATCTTTTGAAGAAAAAGTAAGTTATGATAAAATCTGACACATGGCAGGTTGACAGATCCAAAGATGTAATGACTTTGCGGGAGTATAAACTTCAAGAGTTACATCGGTTTACCAAATCTTTGGTAGTTGTATATGATACAGAGAAAAGTGAGTGTGCGATGCTTAAAGATTTGTTGGAAAAGATAGCAGCACATACAATGGAAGCCATAAAAAACGGAGGACCATTCTATACTACATCTGAAGTTTTTGATTCTATTGACCGGAAATTTGGATGGAAGTAATTGGGATGCTGTTCTGTCAAGCTGATACAAAGCTATACCGGAGTCGTTAATAAAATGGTTTGGAGGAAATATTGAAACAAAAGTCATGCAACTAATTAATTCAACTTTATTAAACGAAGTAACGAAGCAAGCCCAGGAATCCCCCCGCTTGCGTATGAACCATAACTTCCATGAATCTTTGGATGCTAAGGCTCAGCGTTTGCTGAATGCATTGGAGCCGGGGACTATACTTCCCTCATCAGAAGGGAGAGGAGGCTCAGGTTATGGAAACCGATGCATTTAGCCGGTATATAAAAATAACCCTTGTTATGTGAACGGTGTGAGCAAATCTTTATATCATGATTATATAAAAAAGAATAAAAACTGCCGTAAAAAAATTACAGTAGTTGTTCTTTCTTATATATTTGTTGTGAACTTAACGAAATAATATCTATGCTTAGGAAATTTAGAGTTTCTAATTTTAAATGTTTCCAAAATGATTTTGAATTTGATCTTTCGGAAACGAATGGTTATTCATTTAATTCACAATGTGTGAAAAATGGAATAGTGAATGCTGCGCTTATTTATGGGCATAACGGCATGGGGAAATCAAATCTGGGATTAGCTATTTTTGATATTATTGAACATCTGACTGATCAAAGAAGAGAAGAGCGTAGATATAGAAATTATGTAAATGCTTATAGTACCTCGCCTACGGTTGATTTTTATTACGAATTTCTTATTGATAATAAGGTTGTAAAGTATATTTATAAAAAGAGTGATTATAAGGTTTTGGTTTATGAGGAGTTTGCAATAGATGATACAGTCCTGGTGTCATTTGATAGGACAAACGGGAATACTAACTTCTCTGTTTGGCTGAAAGGTGCAGAAAGTCTGAAAACTATGATTAATGATCCTCAATTATCTGTTTTGAAGTATATTAAAAACAACACAGTACTGGAGGAAAATGAACAAAACAATATATTTAAAGCCTTTTTCTCCTTTGTAGAACATATGTTGTTTTTTCGTTCGTTGGAAGATCGGACCTATATGGGATTACAGGATACCGGAAAGAGATCGTTGACGGAAGATATTATCGAATGGGGGAATGTTGAGGATTTTGAGTTTTTTCTAAATAAGGCAAATATTAGTTGCAAGCTTTCTGTAGTAGAATCATTGGATAGAAAAGATTTGGCATTTGATTTTAATGGGAAGAAGTTGTTGATGACTGAGATTATGTCAACAGGAACAAGTGCACTTACTCTTTTTTACTGTTGGTATCAGCGAATACGAAAAAATGAGGTGTCTTTTTTATTCATAGATGAATTTGATGCTTTTTATCATCATGATCTATCTAAGATGATAGTGGAAACATTGAAAGAAATAGGGGTTCAGTTTATTTTGACTACTCATAATACGTCTATCCTTTCTAACGACTTATTACGTCCGGATTGCTATTTCTTGATGAATAAGAAGAAAATCAAATCTTTGTCGAATAGCACAGATAAAGAATTGAGGGAAGCACACAATATTGAGAAAATGTATAAAGCAGGAGCATTCAATGTCGACTAATATTTTGTTTGTCTTTGAAGGAGAAAGGGCTGAGAAGGTGATTGCTGAAAGTCTGGAAAAGTCCGTTTTTAAGGATGAAAAAATAATCAAGTGCGCTTTTGCTGCAGATATTTATCAGCTATATGCTACTTTTGTTACAGATGAATATTTGGATATGTTTAGCTATATTAAAGCATTGAATGAACAGAATGCCAAGGTGCTTGAAGATTATAATAGAGATGATTTTTCGGAAATTCATTTATTCTTTGATTATGATGGTCATGCAACAGCTAACAAAGGGAAACCAGGCGATGAAAAGATAAAAGAAATGTTGACTTACTTTGATAACGAGACAGAACAAGGTAAACTCTATATTAGCTATCCAATGGTGGAGGCCATCAGGCATTTTAAGGATCATGACAGTTTTAGGGACTTGTGTGTAAAATGTAAAGGAAGGAATTGCCCTAATCAAGAAGATTGTAAGGAGGTGGCTACCTGTTTGAGTGAACCTCATTATAAAACGCGGGTAGGTAATGAATGTCCTAAAATGTCGAATATTCATCAATATAATTCAGAGTGTTGGAATACCCTTATAAAGGCGCATCTTTTTAAGATGAATTATGTGGTCAATGATTCTTATTCTTTACCGGAAGAGTTGGTGTCACAATTTGTGATCTTTGAGAAACAAATAGAAAAATATATCGGACAACCGTGTCCCAAAGTTGCGGTGTTGAGTGCATTTCCTCTTTTCGTGTTTGATTATTTTGGATGTAAAGAAATTATCCGCAGGTTAACATGATTTTTCAAACAGATTTGAGCAAAATTTAAACAGGCTCTTATGAAATAGACAGGGAGTGCATCCCTGACACACCCCCTGTTTCCCTCGAAAGGGAAGGATCGCTTACGCAATAAACCATTTATACAAACACCCGACCCCGCCCATCAGCATCAAGCTATATCCGGACATTCCGAGCCAGTCGGCTTCCCGGTTTTTCCGGCTTCCCCAGTCTCCCTGGGCGAGAGCGAGAGTATCGCCCCGATGCAGGTCAGGGTCACTTCCGTCTCCCGCATCAGGAGGGAGAGGAGGCTCAGGAGGAGCAGGCAGAGGATGAGGACAGGGGCAGTCACCGGCTGCCGGCTTTCGCTTGCGGGGAAAGATGATCCGGGCAAGCTGGGTGAGGAAGTTGAGAATTGTTTCAAGGACATTCATGATAATAATTTATTAATTAGGTAATAACCGTTCTATCGACTTGCAAATCGATACCAGCATACGCTGATAAGCGGCACGGTTGTCGCCATTCACTTCGCTGATGTATTTGCTGTACGCGATCTCCTTGGCGTAAGCTGAAGGACAGAAGGTGAGCGTGGCAGCCACGGGATAGGCCGAGTGGATCAGACGGGCGAAATCGAGAAAACTATCTTCGGCTGTGAGATACCGGCGGAACCAAAGAGCCGGTCGGCCTCCTGTGGCAGACAAGTCTGTCCGCCCACCATCCCAGAAAGGATTAGGACGGCCGTAGGCGGTGATACCGAAAAAGTTATTATACTCCTTGGCCAGCGAGCTTTCGCCCCAACCCGTTTCAATAGCCGATTGAGCCAGGATGATGATCGGATTCATTCCGAACCGCTCTCCCGCCTTTTGGGCGAGAGGCAGGTACTGTTTGATGTAATTCTGCTTTGTCATGATATTATTCGATTACCGGACGGTCGTCTTCACCTTCCGAGGGGGTGGTAACTGAACCAGGAATGGCCCATTTTTCAAAACTGGCATCGCGAACAAGGTTCATTAACATCGTTCCCGGATAGAAAACGATATGAGCACGGTTGAACAAAGAGGTCTTAAACTCTTCTTCAGTAGCAGCCCCTTTACTACCGGCTACCATACGGAAGCTGCCGAAATCGCCCAAATGGATCGATTCGCCATCGGCAAGGGATTCATTCATGACGGTGATAAAACCGTCTAAAACCAGTAGAATATCACCGCGGCTGGCTGTGCTGTATTTGCTGATACGGGCGCAGATACGGTTGAGATCTACTTTTTTGGTAATACTGGTCTGGGCAAAGTAGAGCTCGGTTCCTTCGGCAGCCCCCTTGCTCATGTCCTTACGTTTTACAAGTCTGTACTTTAATGGCATAGTTTGGAATTTAAAAATTAATAATTGAAAATTGTTGGTTATCGATAACATTACAAAGGTACGGTGGCCTGAAAACCCACAGACAGATAGGTGCAGTAACAGTGGGATAGGAGCAGATAACGACAGTTAATTAATTGGCTTCAGAACACGGGTGTTTCAACGTTAAAACATATATGTTTTAAACGCGAAACATGTATGTTTTGCATATAAAGGGTATATCATTTCACAATCTCGCAGGCTATATGGATGCCTAATTGGAGAATGAATATGATTAATAATATAAACAAGCAAATTGTACAAAGAATAATCGTTTTTTTAAAAAGACCGTTCGTGAAATAACGGGGAAATATTTGTCGTATCCTTCCCTGGAAGAATCGATTGAAAGAGTGAAGAATAACAGCCATTATATTTTATTACTGGCTTTGTTGTTAGGGGATCCGGAGATAAGAAAAAGGAAAACATGGAACGCTTTGGCTAAATCGTTTTTTACTAATTACAGGGAGAAGATATTGCACCATTGCGGATATGATGCCGGGCCGGCTAATCTGGAGCGAATCCGGATAGTGGAGCCGAAATTGTTTATCGAGTATATGTCGGGAATGTTTCGATATGGTATGTTTGAAGAGTGTTCGTATGAAGAATTAGCCGGATTTATCAATCTGGTGTTCAATACAGGCTACGAGCAGACCTATATTTGCAACCTGCTGAAAGCGGCCCATGAGGATTATCAGCATATCCATGACGGAATCAAAATGGAGATAAAGCTGGAACCTGCCAGGAGAGAAGGAATTTTAAGTAATTAACAAGCTGATATATCGCTTGTTAGATTGTGAAATATACGCGAAAAACAGTTTTTTATATACGAAACCTACTGTCTATCTTTGTTTTAGTCGTTGATATACGGTCTTATTTTCCGAAAAAATGGAAAAATCTTGTATTTATAAATTTCTTATAAAAAGAAATACTTCTTACTATATTAAAGAGGAACCGTTTCCGGTCGAATAGAAAGCAAATAGAGTGTAGGGAAGAAGCGAGATAACTCAATGATTTCTGCAAATAGAAATCGTATAACAACGTAAATACTAACAGATATTAATATTTACGGTTATGAACAAAGATCTTCAAAACAGTAGCCAGGTAACAGATTTCCTGGGAAAAGCGTTTATCAAAATGCCGCGCAAGTTATTAAACCTGTCTTTGCATCCGGAGAAAAAAAAGTGTCAGTTGGCCCGTATATATATGGCACTGATCACATTGAGTTTCTTTCGTGATGGAATAGTGATGCTGGGAAAAAACAAACATGTTTGCCGTAGGGGAGAATATGTGGGTACTTATTTGGAACTGGCCCGTTTCACGGCTATCAGTCTCGGTTCGGTAGGTTATTACCTGAAGATACTTGAAATGGAAAAACTGATCGTGTTGAACGCAGTAAAGGGAGGTACCCGTATCGGGATTTGTAATTATGATCTTTTCTCCGGGCACGAACCGGAAATGAACGGTGGGCAGGATGCTTCGGCCGGAGAAGCCGGACGCAGGATGGCCGACGTTGAACGTACAATGGGAGGTCGAAACATGCAGGATATGAATCCGGAGGAAAGGGGGTATGCCTGATGGATGCGGATAAAACGAATAATACGGAAATGGCAGGTATGACCATTGCCGAACTGGAAAGTACGCTGGTTTGTTGCCTGATGACTTCATTGGATGCTCCGATGCAGGTTTCCACGATGTTACGTAAGGAGATGTTTTCGGATAAATCGCTGGGATTTGTCTTCGGTGTGATCATGGATTTGTACGATCATGGTGTGCAGCCGGATATGGTGACGGTCGAAACCGGAATGCGCCGGCTGGATGAAGCCCACTGGAAGGAACTGAACGGATTGTCGTTCCTGCTTCCGGCTATGCTGAATGTGCGCAATGCGGAGAATGTAATACGTTATGCCGAAGAGGTTAAACGGCAATATAAATTACGCTGTCTGATGCAGTTGTTCGTGACTTTGAATTTTAGTTCCGGGAAATTCGATGCCGATCCCGACAAGCTGATTGCGGAAGCGGAACAGTCGTTGCAGGAGCTTCGGCGCGACACTGTCGGGGGAAAAGTGATGCGTACGGTAGGAGAATTGGCGGAGGAAGCTTTACAATGGCATAATAGGCGTGCCGAGGCATCGGAGGATGTGACCCGTTTATTGACCGGGATAGAGGAGCTTGACTATGTAACGGGTGGTTTGCACAGGGGCGAAATCCTCATTCTGGGTGGTCGTCCGAGTGACGGGAAGACTGCAGTGGCACTACATATAGCCGTCAATGCAGCGAAGGAAGGGAAACATGTCTGTTTGTTCAGTCTCGAAATGTCGGATTTGCAGATGCTGAACCGTATCCTGGCCGGTATGACGGACGTGGATCCGGATCATTTGCGGATCAGCGGACTGACCGATAAGGAACTGGAGCAATTGAAAGAAGCAAGCCGCAAACTGGAACATCTTCCTCTTTATATGGATTATACGCCTTGTAACACCGTCAGCGATATACGTGCCAAAGTGATGCTGAAAAGCAAACAAGGGGAGTGTGATCTGGTGGTAATCGATTATTTGCACCTGTTGTCGTCTGTCCGCCAGAAGAATGAAACGCAGGATCAGGTTGTGGGGCGTAATGTGGTAGCCCTAAAACAGCTGGCCTTGGAGGCCAATTGTCCGGTACTGCTTGTTTCGCAGATGAACCGGGCCTGTGATACACGTGCCGACAGGGCACATATCCCGGTGATGAGCGACCTGAGGGATTCGGGTACGATCGAGCAGGTGGCGGATTGTGTCGTATTTGTTTACCGTCCCGAGAAGCATGGCATTACGAAAGATGAGCGGACGGGTGAAAGCCTGGTAGGAGTAGGTAAACTCTATATTGTGAAGAACAGAAACGGGGCGACCGGCATTGCACGGTTCCGTTATAATCCTTCGTATACAAAAATCACGGACTATCGTAATACTGCAACATCATGACACATCAAGAAATAAACAATATAAAACAGTCGGCTCCGCAGATCGAAGAGGTCATCGGACGGTATGTGCAGCTGACACGGAAAGGCAAAAGCCTGCTGGGGCTTTGTCCGTTCCATGAAGATCACCATCCTTCTTTGTCCGTTAATCCGGAGAAGCAATATTTTACCTGTTTTGCATGCGGGGAGAAAGGGGATGTGATCCATTTTTTACAGAAGATAGAAGGGCTGTCGTTCGGGGAAGCGATGAAGAAATTAAAAATTGAAAATGGAAAATTGAAAATTAAATCTGAGGTTAAACCCGAAGTCAAATTGACAAAGCGGGTATGTGAAACAGAGAAACGAAACCTTCTGTTTTTTTCGTCTCTCCTCCCAGCCGCTTCCGGAGACTCGGATCTGACTCCGACCTGGCTTGATTTTGGGGTAGGAACTTCACCGGCTATGGTTGTCGGGGAATGGAAAGCGATGCGTAACCGGCTGGTATTCCCGATACGGGATGAAGAAGGTATACTGGTAGGATTTGGGGCGCGTCGACTGACGGAGACCTCAGGCTCTCCTAAATATATCAATTCGCCGACCAGTGAACTTTATCGTAAGAATGAGATCCTTTACGGATTGCATATCGCCCGTAAGGTGATCAGGGAAAAACAATATGCCATACTGGTAGAAGGCTACAAAGACGTGCTGGCGATGCATGCAGCGGGATTCAGGAATACAGTGGCGCTTTGCGGTACAGCTTTATGCGACGGTCATATTGCGTTGCTGAAGAAATATACATCACGGGTGCTGGTGATGCTGGATGCAGATACTGCCGGAAGAAAAGCTTCGGAAAAGGCCGTTTATCTTCTTAGGATGCAGGGCATACGGGCTTACGGGGTAGAATTACCGGAGGGAGAGGATCCCGACTCGTTGTTCCGGCTTTGGGGAAAAGACCGGTTTACCGGTTATCTCCGGAAAAAGCTTGTACAGGACTCTCCTTCGGAAGAGGCTTTGTTATTGGAACGTATCCGGACAGGGATACAGACGTTGTCCGGCATTACGGATACAACGGATAGGATGCAGGCACTTCGTCGCCTGAATATCGGGATTGCTCACCTGGCCGGTCTGTCGCGGAGGCAGAAACGTCCGGCCACTATGGACTGGAGGTGGGTATGAAACGGGAAGATGAAAAAGGCAAGATAAAGTCTGTGGAAGAAGAAGAGGAAAGAAAGTGGAAGAACCGCAGTTTTACCTGGATGGAACTAGGCGTGTTGTATAGTCCGACACTTACTCCCGCGGCTGCTTCGCGCCGGTTGAAAGCCTGGGTGATGGCGAATGGCGGTTTGATCCGTTGCTTGACAAAGACAGGCTGGAACCGTACGCAACGTATTCTTACACCACGCCAGGTAGGGTGTATTGTGGAGGTGCTGGGAGAACCTTAAAAGAATGTATCAATGATGAATATATCAATCCGGTTAAAGAAACTGGTTCTATCTGCCTGTTTGCTGCTGATGGCAGCTTGCCTTCACGCTCAATATTCATTGGGAGTGACGGGGTTGTTGACAATCCCGACAGCAGACATGCAGGCAGACGGAACTTTTATGGGAGGGGCTAATTTTCTGCCTGAAGCAATGATGCCTTCCAACTGGGAGTATAATACCGGGAATTATTTTGTGAATATAACTTTCCTGCCGTTCCTGGAAGTGGCCTATCGTTGCACTTTGCTTCATGGGGAGTTCGAGAAGGGGAGTAAATGGAATCAGGATCGTTCCGTATCATTGCGTTTTCGTCCATTGAAAGAGGGGAAATGGTGGCCGGCCATCGTGGTAGGATCGAATGACGCGTTTACTACCGGCGAACTGAATATGTTTAAGAATGCTGCAGGCAACCGCTTTTTCTCGTCTGTATATATTGTCGGGACAAAGCATCTGTCATTGGGTGGCCATGACCTGGGATTTTCCCTGGGGGGGAATATCCCGTTTCGTAAAGATAGTTACCGGAAAGGTATTTTCGGTGGAGTGGGTTATAGTCCGGCTTTTTTGAGGCCTGTTACACTGATGGCCGAATATAATGCGGAAGCGGTTAGTATAGGGGCTGCCGCACAGCTTTTCAATCATTTCTCTTTACATGTTTTTTGTTACGATTTCAAAGCTGTCTCTGCGGGGATAAGGTACGAATTTAAATGGTGAAAATATATCATATACTCTGTTTACTCCTTCTGGGCAACCTGTTCTGTTGGAAAGGGAATGCGACGGTGGAGGATAGGCTTGTCAGTCTCGGTATGGAGAATGTAAAGGTTGTGGCACAGGCTGACGGGGTTTGTATCGCTTATGAGGACAATGTGTACCGGGGTACTTATCGCGGTTTGTTTGACGTGATCCGGACTTTGCTGAATGATCCGGATGTCGAAGGAGATATACGATTGGTCGTATTGGAAGACCGGATACCTCAGATTACAGTATCGTTAAGTCGGGAAGCCTTGGTCGCTTACCGACAGGAAGAGGTATCGCTGGCAGCCGTGATGAAGGGGCTGGCGATCAGTTACGATACGGATGAGGTGATGAAGATTTTGAAAGGGGCGAAAGCGGTGAACCGCTCGGCCGGAAAGGTCGATCTGGTATTGTATCCGCAGGTCAAACTGCAAAACTCCTGGTTGGATAAGATATACGGAACGGTGTTGAATATCGCTCCGGCTGTGGAGGTGGGGCTTTGGAAAGGAGCTTCTTTCACTGGACAGGTTATCTTCCCGGTGTGGAATAACCTGGTGGGAGAGATGGATTATATCCGTGCCGGGATGCTGGTGTTGCGTCAGGAGATCCGTTTGCCGAAGAATATATTTGCCGCATTGAGTGTGGGTAATTTTAACCAGAACCGGATTGGTGCAGACCTGGATCTTTTGTATCGAACCAATTCGGATCGCTGGGCTTTCGGGTTGACCGGAGGACTGACCGGTTCGTCTACATTCTACGGCGGCAAATGGGAGGTGACGCAATGGAAGAGGATCAGCGGTTCGGCACTGGTACGTTATAATGAGCCGTATTATAATTTGCAGTTCGATCTGTCGGCTCATCGCTTCATCTATGGAGATTATGGGGTGCGTGGGGATTGCAGCCGCCATTTCGGGGAAGTGACGGTGGGTGTATTTGCCATGTATTCCGGTGGGGAGGCGAACGGCGGTTTCCATTTTGCTATTCCCTTGCCACGCAAAAAACGCAGTAAACATAAGGCTGTGCGGGTACGTTTGCCGGAATATTTCGACTGGCAGTATGAAGCACAGTCCGGCCCCTGGTATACCTCACGGAAGCTAGGACGCTCTTACAAAACACGTCCGGATGAAAACAGGAGCCGGGGGTATTACAATCCTGATTTTATTAAAGATAACCTGGTCGATCTGGCTGAACAGTCAAAATAGTATCAAAATAATTATAAACAAAAAAGAAGACAAAATGAGAACGAACAAGTATTTAGTTGTCAGCATGGCTATGTCTCTTGCTGTGACAATTGGTGTAGGATTTAGTTCCTGTAAGAAAGACGAACCGACTCCTGTCATTGTGGAAAATCCGCTGGATGCGGAGGTCTATTATATTGCCGGGAAAGTGATATCGGAGAACAACGCTCTCGAGGGTGTAAAAGTCAGTGCTTCGAGCGTTGAAGCAACAACGGCTGCAGATGGTACGTTCCAGTTGGAAATGAAATCGAAAGATGATTGTATCGTTACTTTCGAAAAGAGTGGCTATGTGACAGTGACGGCGGAAGTCGGTTTCCCGGCGGATGCTAAAAAACAAAGTATCGTATTACTGTCACAGGAGCTGGAAACAAAAAATCCGCCGGTGACAATTTCCTCCGATGTAGAACAGACGGTGATAGAAGTAAAGCGGAAGATGATCGAGTTGACCTTTCCGGCAGGTGCGGTTAAATCGGCAACAGATATAACGGTAACTGCTTATAAAGAGGGTGCTAAAAAGACTCAGGCAGGTACGGTACGTGCCAGTCTTTCTACTGTAAACTGTGAACCCGACGGCCAGTCGTTTGAGAAACCGATTGAATTGCGGATGAAAAATCCGACAGGCAAAGGTGTCTATTTTGCCGATGTAAAACATTATGTGGAAAAGAATGGCGTGTGGAGTGAGACAGGAGCAGCAGATTATAACGGTAACGGATATTATGTGACTTCCATCGATGGCTTTTCAAATCACTCGTTCGGCGTGCCTTGCTCGTCACAGAAAGGAACTTCCAAGACTGAAAATCTGAAATCGATTGTGATTGATAACCTGGGAAAAATGGATTCGCAGGAACAGTCGATCGACGTAACATCACATTTGGGATGGAAAATAGACGGAACGACAAGCGATTTATTAAAGAAGCAATTGGCCGGTTTGAGCGATAGCGATATTACTGCTTTATCCGGTGCAGTCGAACTGACTCTGGCATCGTTGGTAGGGGGAGCTCCGAGTGTCGGCGAAATGACATTGAAGCGCGATGCCAGAATAAGTGGCGACATGAAAACGACTGTTTCCATTGTCGAACGGACAACGACAACCGTATTTAGTTTTCCGGTCGTATTCGGAGGGCAGACTGTCGCTTTGACTATTCCGGTTGTTAAATACGATGGGGTAGACCTGGTTATAACAACTGAAAAGGGGGCAAGTCATGGAACGCATTCCGGTGGCTCTGTTGAATAAATAATCCGAAACAGAAGAGTATGAAGGTGAAATATATAACTTATCTGGTAGTCTGCATGGCGGCGTTTTTATCCGCCTGCACGTCTACTAAGAAAATTATCTATCTGCAGGATGTCATTCCTTTAAAACAGCAGGAGATCGAGCAGAAATATGAAGTGATTATCCATAGCGATGACCTGCTGGCTATTATGGTGAACAGTCGTGATCCGGAACTGGCATTGCCATTCAATATGCCGATGATAACTTATCAGTTAGGTTCTGCCAGTAATGGTCAGCAACGTGTATTAGGGTATTTGGTGGATACGAACGGTAATATCGATTTCCCGATTCTGGGACAGATCCATGCGGAAGGATTGACACGTATGCAATTGACGGAGCTGATCAAGAACAAACTGATTGAAGGCGACCTGATCAAGGATCCGATCGTGACGGTACAGTTTCTGAATTTTAAAATTTCTGTGATGGGGGAAGTTAGCCGTCCGGGCAGTTTTTCTATTTCCGGTGACCGTATCACCTTGTTGGAGGCATTGAGCATGGCGGGCGACCTGACCATCTACGGACGTCGCGACCGGGTAGGGGTGATCCGTGAAAACGACGGAAAGCGTACGATCCTTTTCCATGACCTGCGCTCGGCAGATATATTTAACTCTCCTTGCTATTATTTGCAGCAAAACGATATTGTGTATGTGGAACCGAACAAGGCGAAGGCAGGCCAGAGCAGCATTAACCAGAATAACTCCATCGGTGTCTGGGTGTCTGTTATTTCATTGCTGACGACAATCGCGGTATTAATATTTAAATAATCGGAGAACCTAATGAATTCTGAACAAGAAACTACTTATTTGAGAGGGGAAGAAAACGAACTGAATCTGAAAGATCTTTTCCATATTGTCCTGGCTAACTGGTACTGGTTCCTTTTATCCGTTCTGATTTGTTGCGGAGCGGCCTTCCTGTATCTGAAATGGGCGCCGAAAGTGTATACGCGTACGGCTTCGGTTCTGATAAAAGATAATACGAAGGGAGGCGGCCTGAGTGAATCGGCTGCTTTTGAAGAATTGAACATGTTCAATGTCAAAAGTAATGTGGACAACGAAGTGTTGGTGTTCAAGTCGAAGCGATTGATGAGTATCGTGGCCGAACGCTTGAACCTGGATATCGGTTATACGGTGAAAGAGGGGTTGCGTACGGTCGAACTCTATACCCAGTCACCTATTGCCGTGCAGTTTCCGGAAGCGGAGGCGACACAGGCTTTTTCGTTGAATGTGACACCTTTGACGGAGACGGAAGTGATGTTGTCGGATTTTTCAACGGACGAGACAAAAATGTTGAAGGTGGTGTTGAACGATACGGTGATTACATCTATCGGAAAGCTGGTGGTTACTCCGACCTTGTATTATTCGGATAAATATTTCGGCAAGCCGGTGGCTGTTGTGAAAAAGAACAGGGTGGATGTTGCTTTGGGTTACAGTAATACCCTTCAGGTGGCATTAGCCAGTAAAACGGCAACGATCATTAACCTGACCTTGCAGGATGTTTCTATTCCACGGGCAGAGGATGTATTGAATATGTTGATCGCTGTCTATAATGAAGATGCGATAAACGATAAGAACCAGGTGACGGTGAATACTTCCGATTTTATCAATGACCGTCTGATCATTATTGAAAAAGAATTGGGAAGCGTTGATGCCGATATCGAGACCTATAAACGGGAAAACCAGTTGACCGACATCAGTTCCGAAACAGGGATGTATCTGCAGGAGAGCAGCCAATACAGCCAGGAAGGGCTCGGTTTGGAGAACCAGCTGACTTTGGCTAAATATATCCGCGATTACCTGATAGACCCGCATAAAAGCTCGGATCTGATACCAGCTAATACCGGTATTGCAGATGTGAATATCGAAGGCCAGATTAGCGAATATAACAACCTGCTACTGAAGCGTGACAAACTGATCAGTAACAGTAGTAATAAGAATCCGGTAGTAATGGATTTGAACAATTCGTTGGGAGCAATGAAGCAGACTATTATCCGGGCCATCGATAACCTGATTGTCGGTCTGAATATCAAAATAAAGAATATCAAGGAACGGGAGGCACAGACCAGCCGCCGTATTTCGGCTGTACCGACGCAACAGAAATATGTGTTGTCGGTTGAGCGTCAGCAGAAAATTAAGGAAGAATTGTATCTCTACCTATTGAATAAGAGGGAAGAGAATGCTTTGTCGCAGGCAATTACCGAAAGTAATGCCCGTGTCATCGATGCGGCCCAGGGGAGCAGAAACCCGATAGCGCCAAAATCGATGATGATTCTACTGGCGGCTGTGGTGCTTGGACTGGCTATTCCGTCAGGGATTATTTGGTTGCTGGTGGTTATGAACACGACTGTACGTACACGCAAGGATATAGAAGATGCTGTATCGATCCCATTCCTGGGAGAGATACCTTTACGTGACAAGAAGAATAAGGATGAGATAGTGGTGCGTGAGAACGGACGCGACAGTATTTCGGAAGCATTCCGTATTGTACGTACGAATATGGATTTCATGCGTGTGAAAGCGAAGGACATGAAAGTGGTGATGTTCACTTCTTTCAACCCGAATGCCGGTAAGACATTTGTGTCGATGAACCTGGCCATGAGCTTTGCTTTGACCAGTAAGAAGGTGATGCTGGTCGATCTCGATATTCGTAAGGGTACCCTTAGCAGCCATGTTAGTGGTGCCACTAACATGGGGATAACTAATTATTTATCCGGGAAAGTGGATAATATAGATTCTATCATCGGGAAAGAGGAACTTGCGGAGAACCTGGATATTATTCATACCGGGCCTGTGCCTCCTAATCCGTCCGAACTATTGTTGAGTACTCGTTTGGAAACTCTGATCGAAGAGTTGAAGAAGCGGTATGATTATATCATTCTGGATAATGTGCCGGCCGGTTTGGTGGCCGATGCGGCGATTGTAAATCGTGTGGCTGACCTAACCATTTATATCCTGCGTGCCGGATTGATGGATCGTCGGCAACTACCTGAGTTGGAAAAACTGTATAAACAGGATAAGTTCAAGAATATGAGTCTGATCCTGAATGGTGTACGCTATAACCATTCAAGTTATGGCTATGGCTATGGCTATGGATACGGTTATGGCTATGGATACGGTTATGGCTACGGGGATGAAAAGAAGAAATAAATATTGAATTTGTTATGTTGACCTGGATTGTACCAAAGAGAAACATTCTTTATACCACATTGCTCGAGGGAATGACAGATGTGCATGCGCACCTGCTTCCCAATGTGGACGGGGGATCGGAGTCTTTAATGGATTCGATAACTGCATTGGAGAGAATGAGGGAGGTCGGTGTGAAACGGATCTTCCTTACTCCCCATATTGCAGAAGAGTGTACGAATAATTCATTAGAACTTTTACTGGCAAAATATTCCATTCTGAAAGAGTGTTGTCCTGCGGATATTGAATTATATCTGGCTGCTGAATATATGTTGGATAATGGTTTTGATGCCCGTAAGAGGGGAAAAGTATTGACTTTTCCTGGTAAGCAGATATTGGTGGAGACTTCCCGTTTGTCGCCACCCGAGAAATACCTGACCTTTTTATTCGATCTTATGCTGGAAGGGTATAAGCCTGTTATCGCTCACCCGGAGCTGTATCAGTATATGATACAGGACGATTATTCTTTTCTGAAAGACAAGGGGTATAAATTCCAGTTGAATTTGTTCTCGTTGGCCGGGCTGTATGGAAAACAAGCCCGGTCGATTGCCCGGAGTCTGTTGGATAAAGGATATTACGATTATGTGGGTTCGGATTTTCACCGACTGGTCGATTATGAGAAAGGTTTGAAAAAGCTCTATTTGTCAGGAAGTCAGATACAACAAATCTACAAACTATTTGATAATAACGATTTGCTTTGGAACAGTGGATCGTTGGCGGAATAAAAATTTTAAAACTGTAAAGATATGATGAACAAAAGAGAGTTGATATACTCTATTGCTGAAAAGACAGGGTATACGCAAAGTGCTGTACGGAATGTTTTGAATACCTTCATTGACACGGTATTTGAAGAAGTTAGATCTGAAAACAAGGTGAGGATAGGTGGCCTTGGAGTTTTTTCTCCTATACTTCAGAAACCGCGTCCTGTCAGGAATCCACAAACAATGGAACCTCTGATGCTTGCACCCAGAAGCACCATGAAATTTCGTGCAGCGGATGACCTGGTCAGAAAATTGAATAAAGAGGAAGAATAGCTACTTTAAGCTTTCATCCGGTTGAATATTTAACTCTGTATTTTCCAATATTATTTCAATTAAAGTCGGAAAATACAGAGTTTTTTTATGCTGAATTCATAAAGATTCGATATGATGACTAAAATAAACGAACGTTTTTTCTAGTCATTTATTTGGTGCAAATATATTTTATATTAAATGAAAAACAAAGCGTTTTTTATCTTTTTATTTCATTGAATTACAGGAGAATATATGTGATTTTTTCGAAAAGTTGCAATAATCATATTATATTGAATTATCGTCTCGGAATAATGACTAGAAAAAACGTTCGTTTATTTTAGTCATTATTTTTTTGTTAAAATGTGAGTGATATTATCTGATATAGTATTAATATTTTTTTGTGATATCTAATATGCGATATAAAAGTAATTATATGGTTGTTTTTGGTGTTATTATGATAATCTGTCGTAAGATGTTTATTAGGCTTTATAGTCCTAAGAGCATGATTTTTATAACAATGATTATCAGTTGTTTATCTGAATTGAATTCTCAGAATATAGCAGTGAAAACAAACATGCTTTATGATTTGACGTCGTCTTTGAATATTGGAGGTGAAATAAAATGCAAAGAAGCCTACTCATTCAGTTCTATTATCAGTTACAACCCGTGGACTTTTGCTGATAACAAGAAGATGAAACATCTGCTTATACAACCGGAATTCAGAAGATGGTTCGGGGAAGTTTTTCAGGGAAGTTTTGTAGGTATACAGGCTCATTATGCGCGTTTTAATTGGGGAGGAATACTATCCGATTATCGTTTTCAGGGAAATCTGGTTGGTGCCGGAGTTTCTTACGGATACCAATGGATGATAAGCCCGTTATGGAATCTGGAAGCTAGCATTGCTTTGGGGTATGCTTATCTGAGTTATGATAAATACAGGCAGGAAAAAGGAACGCCCCGCATAGAAAAGGCGCATACCAATTATGTGGGACCGACACAAATAGGCATATCTCTAATTTACTTTATACAATAAAAAAACGATAAATATGAAAATTAATCCGCTCGTGTTGTTGGGCTTATTTTTTATTAGCAACTCCTTATATGCAAAGGATATTGATGTGGAGATAAAATCGCAATCATGTTTTGTGAAAGGTGATTCGTTGGTGGTATCGGTAAAATGTATTGTCAATACCCATGATTTCACATCAGACGAATCGCTTACCATTATTCCGATGGTAAAAGAGAACAGGCAGGAAAAAGAACTTGCTCCGGTCTTGCTGAACGGTAAAAAAAGACATCGCATATATGAACGGAACCGTGTATTGAATAAACGAAAAGGTATTGAAGGGGAGAAATATTTTCTTGTCAGGGAGCTGTCGGGAGAATATCCTTGTGAAGTGGTCTATCATACGTCTGTGGCTTCCGAAAATTGGATGCGTATGCCGGAACTGTATTTGAAGGTAAACAAGCTGGCTTCTTCCGGGGAAATTGTTCAGGAAACGGTCGGTCTGAAGGAACCGGGAAGGTCATCGGAGGTAAAGAGAGTTACTGCAACCAATGATGTTACACCTTCGCCGAAGGCTTCGGATGTATCCGGTTTAAAGGCTTCATACATTTCTCCGGAAAGCGATGCGACCGATGTCCGGAATCAGAAAGAATTGAATTTTAACCTGGAAGAAGCCAGGGTCGTGGCGGAAATAAATCCCCAGATGCTTTCTTTACGCGAATTGTATATGGTGGCGTTGAGTTATAAAAATGAACCGGGGAAATTTTATCAGATAATAGAAACGAGTGTAAAGATTTACCCGGCTCATCCGGTAGCCAATCTGAATGCGGCAGCGGCAGCTATCGAGCAGGGCAACTGGCAGGCAGCCGGGGAGTATCTGCGGATGGCACCCCATGAAACCCTGGCTTATAAAAATTGCAAAGGGGTGTACGAATTGATGACCGGGAATCTGTATGAAGGCATTCGCCTGCTGAAAGCGGCAAAAGCGGAAGGGTCGGAAGAGGCCGGTATGAATTTGGCTGCATTTTTTGAGAATAATAAACGTCATTAAATGTATAATTATTAACTAAAAGCATTTATCACATGAAAAACAACTTTTTTGCAAAATCAGCATGGCTGTTATGCCTGGTACTGGGTTTGTCCGGCTGCATTAACGATGCGGATGTATTTCCGGAAGATAATTCCGGCTTTGTAGACGGGGGAGAAGGAAATGTCCGGTTTGCTTTTGTCGTTCCTAACAGTTCTTCGAGCAAAGCCGGCAGTGCGGAAACTTCGGGTATTTATGAGACCGGTACTGCCAATGAGTATAATGTAAAGTCGCTTGCCGTTTATCTGTTTAATTCGGATACGAAGGCTTTATATAAAAAGATCTCGCTGGAGAATATAACGCGTACGGCAGGGCCGCAGATTCCGGAAAATGCTCCTTCCGGAAACCAGAGTGAACATATTGTAAAGTACACGGCCAACAGGGTCTTGATAGATCCGGGGACGTATGATATTTTTACGGTTGCCAACGGGGATGTGACAGGTTCTTTCAATACAGAGGACGAGTTTATCAACCTGGTGGACAAATCTACTTATAAAGACGGCTTCGGGGTTTTGACCGAGGATGGTAGTTTATTGATGTCAGGGCGTGCCGACAATAGCGGTTTGTATGAGGGTACTATGGATCCGAATTTGAAAGTGACTATCCGCGAAGTTTTGCCGCCGGCAGAACCTACTATTATAACTATAAATCTGGAGCGGGCTATGGCGAAGGTATTGGTCGGACAGTCGAAAGAGAAATACGAGCTGAAGACTGTTGATGGCGATAAGTATGTTTCCATCAGCCTGTCCGGATTCCAGTATATCAACTTGAGCCGTTGGTTTTACACCTTCCGTCATACGGCGGTCTTGAATGCGAACCAGGCTCCTTCTTCCTATACCATTGCAAATGGAAACTTCGGGGAAATAAATCCTGTTAACGGGTATGTGATCGATCCTTATTTCTTTTCGAAAACAGCAAGCGGAGCTGCCGGTTTCGATAATGCGGACGGATATTATGCTTACCCTTTGAAGACGGTTGCCAAAGAATGGCAGTCTGTACCGGTTAATTCGTTCCATGGTTTTTACTGTCTTGAAAACTGTATGTTCAAAACGAACCAGGTGAATGCTTATTCCACCGGAGTCCGGTTTAAGGCTCGTTTTACACCTGAGACTATTTGGGGAGAGGATAAGAAGGCGACCGATGAGCGACCTGATGTTATTTATTATGCGAACTATAAATTTTATACCGGTATCCAGGCAATGAAAAATGCCGGATTCAGACTGGATGGCATTACGGAAGACTCGTCCGATGAAGAGTTGGCAAAAGTGTTTGTGAAACGTTACCGGAAAGATCCGGAAGTGGCGAGCTATTATTGCTATTATAATTATTGGATCAAGCATCTGGATAATAATAAGGAGAATGAGATGGGAGTTATGGAGTTTGCGATCGTACGCAACAATATTTACCGTTTGATGGTGACCAATATCTCAGAACTCGGCACGGGAACCCCGGAGATCGATCCGGAACAACCGGATGAATATGAAGCTTATCTGAAAATGGATTTTAATGTACTACCCTGGATTGTCCGGAATCAGGGAGGAGACGGAGGAGCAACCCTTAAATAAGTATATATTGTTTTCTGGAGACATCTATTGTTTTCGTACAAACAAACTTGTAGCCCCGGTTTATTCCGGGGCTATTTTTATTAATGTATATCAGAACCACCTGATCTTCCTGAAAATAAAGAACGCTAAAGCCGATAAGGTAATGGAGATAAGTACTATAAAGATAAACCCGTGCGGCATCTCTTCAATATTATTAATCACATTCATACCATAAAAGCTGGCGATCAGCGTAGGTACCATCAGGATGATCGAAATGGATGTCATGCGTTTCATGATCGTATTCACATTGTTCGATATGATCGAGGCGAAAGCATCCATCGTACCGGTAAGGATATCGCTGTAGATATTTACCGTGAGGTGCGCCTGCTTCAGCTCCGTCTCCACATCTTCCAATAGTTCCGCATCCATATACATCGGCTCCTGGAAGATACTTTGCAGTTTGGAAAGCATCACTTCGTTTCCACGGATCGACGTATTGAAGTAAACCATACTTTTCTCCAGCTTCATCAACCGTAGCAAGTCTTCGTTACGGATACTTTTCTCCAGGGCTTTTTCTGCACGTGCCACTTCGTTGTTGATCTGTTTCAGGTACTTCAGGAACCAGACGGCCGACGAATGGATCAATCGCAGGATCAGATCGTATTTATGACGTACAACAAGCTCTTTCCGCCGGCTGTAACGGATAAAATCGGGCAAAAGCTCTGTCTTGTGGTAACATACGGATATGATGACCTCATTGTTGGTAATGATACCGATCGGGACGGTAGTGAAGGGAATGCCACTTTCCGTGCTCTGTACCGGGATACGGAGAATGGTCAGCAGCCAGTTTCCTTCATATTCGATACGCGGCCGTTCGTCGGTATCGGCAATGTCGCTCAAAAATGATTCAGGTACGTGAAATTGATTTAAAAGATACTGGATATCTTCCGGGGTAGGGCATTCTACATTTACCCAGCAGTTAGGAAGCCAATTGGTTTTTTCCACAAAACCGGCTTCACAATAAAGAAATGATCTCATTATTGCCTCCTTTCGTTTACTTACACGGGCAGAGGAAATATGAAATCCCTGCCTCGCTAATTTTTACTTGTTCTTGTTTCTCGCGGAATACTGTCGTCCATAATTTGTTAATTACTTTTTACGGGTGCAAAGGTAGAAAAAAGGGGCGAATACCAAATAAAAATTGTAATTTTGATCCCCGATAAACATACAGAAATGGCAGAAGGAACTAGAAATAATAGTGGAAGAGGAAAGAAAAAGCCTGATATGGTGCCCGATATGGGGCGCTTGCAGCCACAGGCACGTGAGTTGGAAGAGGCCGTTTTAGGTGCCTTGATGCTTGAAAAAGATTCTTATTCTGTTGTCAGTGAGTTGTTGAAACCGGAATGTTTTTACGAGAAATCGCATGAGATGATCTATGCGGCAATAGTAGACCTGGCTGTCAGCCAGCGACCGGTGGACATGCTTACCGTAACGGAGCAGCTAAGGAAACGTGGCGAACTCGATCTGGTGGGCGGCCCGTTCTATATCTCGCAGCTGACCAGTAAAGTGGCCAGTAGTGCGCATATCGAATACCATGCCCGTATCATAGCGCAGAAATACCTGGCGAGAGAGTTGATCTCCTTTACCGCCATGATCCAGGGAAAGGCGTTCGACGAGACGATCGACGTGGAAGACCTGATGCAGGAAGCCGAAGGAAAATTGTTTGAGATCTCCCAGCGTAATGTAAAGAAAGACGTTACCCAGATCAACCCGGTCATCAAGGACGCGATGGAGTTGTTGCAGAAGGCGGCAAACCAGAAGGAAGGTTTGAGCGGTACACGTACCGGATTCGATGCGTTGGATAAGATCACTTCCGGTTGGCAGAACTCCGACCTGATCATTATCGCTGCCCGTCCTGCGATGGGTAAAACGGCATTTGTGCTTTCTATGGCGAAGAATATGGCGGTTAATCATAACGTCCCTGTAGCCCTGTTCTCTCTTGAAATGAGTAACGTTCAGCTGGTAAACCGTCTGATCGTGAACGTTTGTGAGATACCGGGTGAGAAGATCAAGAGCGGACGCCTGGAAAGTTACGAGTGGGAACAGCTCGACTTCAAGATCAAGGAACTGTATGACGCCCCGATCTTTGTGGACGATACGCCCAGTCTCTCGGTGTTTGAGTTGCGAACTAAGGCACGCCGTCTGGTGCGTGAGCATGGGGTAAGATGTATCATCATCGACTACCTTCAGTTGATGAATGCAAGTGGTATGACTTTCGGTAGCCGTGAGCAGGAGGTAAGTACCATCTCCCGTTCGTTGAAAGGGTTAGCGAAGGAGTTGAATATCCCGATCATTGCCCTGTCGCAGTTGAACCGTGGTGTGGAAAGCCGTCAGGGAGCCGAAGGAAAGCGTCCGCAGCTGGCCGACCTTCGTGAATCGGGAGCGATCGAGCAGGATGCGGATATGGTTTGCTTTATCCACCGTCCTGAATATTATAAGATTACGGAAGATGAACGTGGTAACTCGCTGGTCGGACTGGCGGAGATCATCATCGCCAAGCATCGTAACGGTGCGACAGGGGATGTGCGTCTGCGATTCAAGGGCGATTATGCGAAGTTCATGAATATAGATGAAGATGTGGCAGTGCGCGAGTTCTCATCGAATATGAACAGCGAAGATCCGTTGCCCCCGATACCGCCGGCCGGAGCAGACTTCCTGAATCAAGGTAGTAGTAGCGAGGTTCCGTTTTAATTAATCGAATATTAGGTCATGTGCGGCCTGTTCCCGAATCTGTGAGGGGGACAGGCCGCATTGTTGTTTGGTGAACTTAGTCAGATGGGCCTGCGAAGAGAAATTCCAGTCGAGTGAGATCGCCAGGAAAGATTTGTTCGTGCTTCGGATATCTTCCAGTACCCCCTCTGTTTTACGTTGTAGCATCCATTGATAAGCAGGTTCATTAAAATGTTTTTTGAATTTACGGTTGAATGCCGAGAGGCTGATGTGAGCCAGACGTGCAAATTCTTCCACATTTGCCACCGACCGATAGTTGGATAGAATGAAGTGGTTGAAATCCGTATCCCGGCTAAGGATCGGATGGAAAAAGGCGGCCAGTTGTTCTTTTGTGTAATAAGCCCTGAATAATATAAAAAGTTCTTGCAATTTTAGCTCCTGCAGATGTTTACAGCCGATTCCGTCTTCTATATAACTATTGAGTAAATTTAAAAAAATCCGGATTTCTTCTTGGAATTTCAATGTGTTGTGACTGTAAGCTATTCTCTTTTTGTATTTAGACAAAGATTCAAAATGAATACGGTTGCATAATCTGATATCATCGCTGAACCGGCAGGTGAGTATGTGACTTGCTTTTCTTGCTTCGATGGAATAATGGCTACCTACGGGTATCAATGCAATATTATCTTTTTGTAGTATCTGCTTGTGGACAGCGTCATTACTGAACATAATTTCTCCTTCCAGAATAAAAAGGAGGATAGATCTGGAATTATCAAGTTCCATACATTTTTCTTCGGGATGAAGATAGAAAACCTGGAAGGTACGTTGTGCAGGTAACCGGAAATTGTTGCAGGAAACATGTTCATGTTTATAAAGTATCCCCATAATGTGTCTTAGTTTTATGTAATTATCAGAATTCGACAAAAGTATGTATCGATTTTTGTTTGTTTGGTGCTATAATTGTCTTTTTTAATGACTGGCTGACGTATTATGCGGAGACAAAACGGGCTTTATCGTTGTTTTGTCTCCTTATTCGTATGTATTGTTGTTGTTGTGTTGAAATAGGATACTCATATTTCTTGTTTGTTATGATTTACGGTTATTCATTGTTTCCTAATACAACTTCTTCGATCATCCAAGCCCATAGATTAGCCATGATTCGCGAATAGTCGTTAGTCAGATCACCGGCATTGTTGTCGATCCGTGAATTTCTTTTTACGGCATTTCCCGAGCCTATTTCAAAAATCTGTGAATCGCCCACATAAACGATTCGCTTCTTTTTGTCTATTCCCAGTATCATCCGTCCATCTCCTTCCGGATAGGGACTGTAGGATGGGAGTGAGCCGGAGCCGTCGTCTTTGACCACATTCTTGAAACGGATGAGTGGGATGATGTTAGAGGAATGGACATCCAAACGTCCCCAGATGCCATCGCTTATCCAGTAGCCACAGTCTGTGATCCCTGTAGCCAGTGATTCTGTAAAAGGACCTGTCCGGAAGAAATAGTCATTGTTAGCAGTAGGATCGAATGAGGCAATCAGTGCTGAACGTAAAGGGCCTGTATCACCGATTGATTCGTTGTTTGCTCCGTTGTACCAATAAGGGGTTACATCTTCCCGCAGTAATTTCAGTAACTGGTAATTAGTTGTATAGGCTGTTTCAGGCCGTCCGCTACCGCTACTGTCGTTAATGCCGGGGGCTTTCCAGTCGGTACCTATGACAAGTACTCTGTTTTTTCTTGCCCCGAGCCAGTCCAGGATGCGGCGTGCGGAAGCGGAATCAGGCCGGCTGTCGTAGCCCAGTACTAAAATATCTTGTTGTACCAACTTGCTATAAGGCAAATTAGTCTCATTGATAGTGATAGGGATCTGGGAATATTCTATTCCTCCGAGCTGGATCGTTTTTCCGACACCAAAATGGTTGTCGAGTATCGCTTTCATAGGTCTCGATGAAGCATAATCGATACCTCCGATACCGTTGGTACTCAATATATGGATGATTTCGTCTCTGCTGCTGTTTGCCGATTGAGTGATTGTTATCATTATCTTCCAACGGTTTACATGTATCATAATATATTCGGAATAGTCGGAGTAACTATTGTTCGGCTGCTTGGCACGACATTGAATCACTCTCCGGATATTGTTATCGCTATCTGTTTCCTGGGTCAGGGAGACTTCAAAACGGGCGCTCGACAAAGAGGAAGACAATTCGTTATTGTCAATGGGGTTACCGTCTGTATCTACCCATTGCATGAGCTCGCCTGTCAGGTCTGTATCGATATAAATGACACCTTTGGAGTTCATCCGGTATTGTAATTTAAGATGACGGGTTGAAACGCCATAGTGATGTTCCCCGTCGAAATACATGTCGGTCGTATGTTCATCCCATGATTCGACGGTGGCAATGATACCGGAAGATGCGTTTACAGCCGCTTCTTCAGGTGTGTCCCAGCCGGCAGTTGAAACTTTCTGTATAAGAAACATATATCGGTGATTCCGCAGGATTTGTCCGAACGGATGGCCGGAAGGTTTAAAGTCGATCCGGTAATAAACGGTTCGGGCCGGATAGATGCCGTCATCATAAATACCACCGGCAATAAGACAGGTCGCATCGCTTATTTGTTTATCTGTTACCGGGGCCGGGGCTTCCGGAAGATATATCTGTTCGATTGAAGTTGCTCCTGATGTTGTCTCCTGCTGTGGCATGGGAAAATCTACGGGATAGAAGGTCGCCTGTTCGGGTAGGGAAGGTATATCGACTTTCGGTCCTCCGTTGCTGTTGACGATAGTACTTCCCGGAATAAGCTGTATTTTGTTATAAGGACGGAACACCTGTACGTTTTGTAAATGGAAATGTCCTGTGGCATCATTATTATATATATCGGCTCTGGCAATGGAGCGCAACATTCTAATTTGTATGTCATCATTTACTTTACCGGCTTCCAGCTTTGGGAGCGAGTATTCTCCATACATGGGCAGACTACCGGTGATCGGTTGTGGGTAGCCGTCGCTATTCCCCAACTGATATACCAGTTTTTCTTTTATTTGGGTTTCTGTATCACCGGCTTCCGGATATTTCTCTGCTATGGTTTGACCGGCATTGGTAATTAGTATCAGCTTGATTGGATTGTCCGACGATTTGAGCATAGCGGTGAATGTGGTCGTATGGTTGTTGGGATAGCTTATATTCGCTCCCTCCACGCTGTAAAGGAACTGGTATTCGGATTCGGCGGCCGGCTTTGAAAGAACCAATATGCGTACTTCCTCTATATGTTCCTCCAGGTTCATGTTACGTGTTTCCGGTTTTTGGGTGGCGGGCGTGTTAATTGTCAGCCGGACAGGCATCCGGTTTTCTACCTGCTTGCCGTTCTCATCACCGATAAACGATTCGTCGGAACAGGATAAGGTTGATAGACTGTATACCAGCAGAAGTAGTAGCCAGCCAGTTATCCGGTTTAATATTTGATATCTTTTATTCATATTATTACCATTCGACCCATTGTTCTGTTTTATCCCAGGGACTTATTTTGACACGGACGTTGATCTCTTGACACAAGTCGATCAGCAGGTTTGTAGTCTGGCCGGCAGGAAGAACAATGTGGTTTCCGTTTAAATCAGAATTTATACTCGCTATTAATATATCTTCTCTATTCTCCGTACCGGGTCTTTTTTTGTAAAGACTGATGGTTGCATAGTCCTCCTTATTGCCGTTGGTATGGGTCAGACTGAAAGAGGAGAGAGAGACAAAATCGTTGTTTTCGAGCGTGATGCCATTTTGCTTGATCGTTGTTGCATGCGGGATTGGTGTTCCCTTGAGGTCATATCCGTTATTGTTGAGATCGATCGAAAAATAATAATCCGCAGCATTATACAGAGCCGGAAGTCCCCGGACGGTTATGTACATCCGGGCATTTTTCCTGGAAATTATTATCTCTTCATTTCTTACCTTTGATCCGGTGATCTTCGTAATACCAAAAAAGAGATCGCCACTGGATGTCTCAGGTGGATATCCTTCCAGGTTTCCCCAGACGGATATCCAATGATGACCAATTATTTTCGGGGTAATCAAAACCGGAATTTTTTGCCGGATATGATTGGAGTCGACATTGACCGTGTACCGGAGTTGTTCATTTGCATCAAAGATGAATAACCCGGCATGACCGACTTCTCCGGAGGTTGTAATATCTTCTCCGGTAAGTATGTCCACTACCTTTATTGTGACAAAATATTCTTCTTCACATTCCTGTAAATCTTCACGGATACAGCTCGTTTGCAATAAGATCAACAAAAACGGAACGATAGCTCTGATCGTTGGTCTTACCATTCCACATCTTGTACCAGCGGACCTTCCCAACCTTCGGTCGTGACTGTTACTTCTATAGCAGCAGGATCTCCAGGAGTATCCGGGTCAGTTGTTCCACTTCCTAATTTCTTCAGTGTAACATTGAGGATATAGCGGGTATTCCGTTTAATGAGCGTTCCGTCGGCAGTGCCGGAAACGATGCTGTTAATGCGGAATGGGAAATGGGTAATATTACCTTTGTATGTTCCGGTAATGGTCAGCAAAGTTTCGGCTCCCACTTCGTCGTTCGGGAAAACATAAAAGAAGTTGTCGAACACTTTAGGCGATCCGTTCGGCTGATCGGTGGAGATCGCATCCAGTAAATAGTTATCGGGATTGGGAACAGAACTTTCCGTACCACTTAAGCCTCCATAAAACGGGGCATTCGATACAATTGTCACAGGACCTATATTCGCATTCGATTTAGCTTTCTGAATGCTGACCTGAGTCAGAACAAACGCTTCCGTATGGCCCGCTTCCGGAGTGATTGTAACGGAGCCTAATTCTATTTTAGCAACTACACGTTTGATACTTACGGTTACCGGAACAGGACTTCCGCTGGTCAATGTCAGTTCTGATGATTCGCCGCTCATGACAAGGCCTGTTATTGCACGGTTTGCCGGATTTTGTAATCCGAGATCGAATGCCGCAATTCCAAAATCGTCGTAATTGTCGATGGCTGGGAATCCGGCGGGAAGATTGGCTACAACCACTACACGTTTTGTACCAGCTGTATTCAATCCGTCTATCTGGGTTGATCCGGCTACGCCATTACTAACAATTCCGTCTACTTCTTTTTCAAGTACACCGCTGTTATAACTGAAAACATAAACCTTGTAATTTACGATCTTGCGTTCGTCGGTTTCTGTGTCAGAAGTGCTACCTGTTGCTTTAGAAGATAGGTTCTCTCCTTTTAGTGTAATTGTGATAGATGCTTTCTCTCCATTACCTAATTCATTCATTTCATTTTTGCTACAAGCGCCCAATAAGGCCAATGCAAGCATTACAGTGATTAATTTACTCGTTGTTCTCATTTTTTTATTGATTGAAATATATGTTATCTTTTGGTTTTGATTGTGCAAATCTACGATGAAACAAAACTTCGATTCTTATATAAAAATGGCGTTCGCTTATATATTTCTATCAATATATAGTAAAATAGTATTTATTTGGATGGAGAACGAAAGAATAGAACATATTATGAAAGAAATGTGAATTGCATTGTATGCTTGAAAATCCGAACTTTGCACCCTGTCGTTGCTGAATAAATTATAAATAGAAGATGAACAAAGAGCAGATGGCTCGAAAACTATCTGAAAAAATGGATATCAGTCTGGTGGAGAGCCGTACTTATATAAACACGATATTGGATATTATGGTCGAAGGGTTGGAAACAGAAGAGTATGTTTCCATTTATGGCTTTGGAAGAATTTTTCTTCAACCCCAATCGTCGCGTTTAGCCCGGAATCCCAGGACGGGAGAGGGGGTTATGCTTATTCCCCGAAATACTGTCCGTCTAAGGCCAAGCAGAGATCTTCTGGACAAACTGAATAAGACCGAATAATTGACTTAGTTCATACAGAACTCTACCTTTTGCGGTTTCAAAGTTATAAAATAATCTGATATGAACTAATTGCAGGCTTTATTTTATAAAGTATCCCCAAAATATTCTTCCTTTTCCCATTTTCCCTGTTTTATGATCAAATTATAAGCCGGTAGCATTTCAAGGACAAAAAATCCTTATGGCTTGTACCTATATTCTTTTATACTTCTCCAATTTTTCGCGATCTATTATTTTCCGACAAGAAATTCGTGTTGAATAACAACACAAATTTCTTGTCTATCTTATTGAACCATAGTTCTGTATGAACTAAGTATAAATTGTATTGTAAGTCTTAAGTGTCTATAAACCAGTCGTTACATGTAGTCCTTGTATTACAAATCGACCTGTGCGATTAGTCGTTTGGGATAAATAATCAGCGAAAAATCGATAAAAAAGCTACCGTAATTCTACTGAAAAGCAAAAAATAGGATAAAAGATCGGACAAGATAATAAATGAAAAATAATAAATCCGGATACAATGGAAATGATCAATCAATTTAGAACGCTTTTTACTGTTCTGTTTCATAATAAACAGAAGCAGGAAAAGGAAAATGAACAAGGAGAGACTGCTATGGCAACGCTCAAGCTGGAAAATGAAGAGTTGAAGCGCACCATTGATACGCTGACTATCAAGAATCGTGAGATACAGCAGCTCATGGTGAACAAAATAAAAGAAACAGACAGCTGGGGATTGGAACACGAAGCCAAATACAATGAAGCGATCAGAAGGGCTGAAGAACTGGAAAAGCTTCACAATTCCTTTTTTGTCGAAGCCGTACATGAAATGCGTACGCCTCTCTCGTTGATATTGGGCTACCTGGGACAGTTGGTTCTCAATCGCGAACTCGACGGGCTTGTTTCCACCCAGGTATTGTCGGCCTATCGTAATACGCTGGCTTTGCAGGATATGATGTATCAATTGCAGGATATACGCCACGGTGACGATGTGGCGAACCATATGCGCATAGCCCGCTACGATCTGGTGGATATTACTAAACAGATATGCGACCTGTTTGTCGACTGGATTGCTATGAACAATATCGATTTTAAGATCAATACCCAGGTGCAGGCTTTGTGGGTATGGGTAGACCGCCGGAAAATGGAGTATGCGTTGCGTACGTTACTATCCAATTCGTTGAAGAATACATTTATGTATGGTAAGATCACGATCAATATAGCGGTTGTTAAGGTAGACGGTAAACCCTATTGTTCGCTGAGTATACAGGATGACGGACTGGATGCACAGGACAGTGCCCGTATCGGTTTGAAACAGATCACTGATATGGCCGAAACAGTTCGTGCGAAGTTTATACAGGAGACAATGGAAGGACAGGGTGGAACCCGTTGTACGATCCTGATCCCGTTGGGAAAACGTTCTTTGATGGAATTGCCGGTCGAGTTTGTCGAGCCCGATAGCAGCCTGGTTAACCTCAATGACTTTCAGAAGGAGGAGATTGCCGGTTTCGTACAACTTATTCCGCAGAAGAAAGAAACCGGTAAAAAACTGTTGGTGATCGATGATAGCGACCAGATACGTTGGTTCCTCAAATTGGCCTTGGGAAAAGAATACCGGATATTGGAAGCCCGTAACGGTGAGGAAGGGGTGATGATGGCAAAAAAAGAGTGCCCCGATGGCATTTTGTGTGATGTCATGATGCCTGTAAAAGACGGGTTTACCGCTTGCCGGGAGATAAAGACAAATCCGGGTACCAGCCAGACAGTGGTTATCATGTTGACGGCTAAAGTGGAAAACGAAGATGTGATAGCCGGCATTGAAGCCGGGGCGGATGATTATATCACCAAGCCTTTCGACCTGGAAGTGTTGCGCAGTAAACTGATCAGCCAGTTGAAGCGTCGGGAGCAAATGCGGGCATTCTATACGCAATCGGCTCCTGATACGGCCGAATCGTCTGTCGAAATACCTGCTCCGCTCAATGAGATAGAAGTCGCAGGAAATGCTTTTATGAATAAGATTGTGCAGACCATTGAAGAGCATCTGGAAGATCCTTGCTTCGATGCAAAATTCCTGGCGGATGAAATGAGTATGAGTATCCCGACACTTTACCGCAAGGTAAAAGCATTCTCCAATTGCAGTATTCTGGAATTGACGCGAAGTGTCCGTATCAAGCGGGCGGCTCAACTGATCCTGCAGCAGAAATATACTATTACGGAGGTTTGCGAAATGGTTGGATTTAATGATATGGCGACCTTCCGCAAACGATTTATCGAGCAATATGGTGTAAATCCTTCTCAATATGGGCAGCCGGTAAGGGTATAAAGCATGGTATTCTTTAAAATAAATGTAAATAAACGTAGGAATTTTTATCATTTAAAAATTACCTCACATGAGTGATAAATATACCGCCAGCCGATCAAAATATGGCTGTCTACATTTGCACTGTCAACAAGAAACAACAAAGTAATCTTAATCTTCAAGACAGTCGATATTTAAGTATAGGGTAGTAAAATGATTTATCACATTTAAAACATATAAGTTATGAAATTACAGAATTTAATTTACGCAACTATGGTTGCATGCGCATTCAGCGCTTGTTCAAACGATGATGATCCGAATATCCCGGATCCGGCTTTGGAAATGGATGCTACACTAACGGTGGCATTTAGTTCGGTAGGAAATAATGGCTCAACTTTAAAGAGCTTGACAAAAGCAGATGATAACCAATATAATACTATTGGTAAAATTGGTATTGCTGTGTTTAATGCAGGTGCAATGTCACCGAGTATGGCAGAAGGTGCTTTGATTAGTTATGCAGAGCAGGATAATTTACCTGGTGTAGATACAACGGCGTGTGTTTCTGTTAAATCAGGAGTAGTGAAAGTACTGGTTGTGGCTAATCCTACTGCAGATATGTTTAAGTCATATAATACTTATGCCGGTTATTTGACAGCAATATCAGATGCTTCTATTGATGAAAATAATTTATTAATGTCTAGTAACGCTTATGATATCACTGTTGCGAAAGGTAGAAATACTATTGCAACTAATGCTTCTACTGTATTTGGAGAAGATAATAAAGGAACTGTTGCTGCAACTGAAAATATTAAAGTTTATCGTAATGTAGCAAGGGTAGAGGTTCCGAAAATCATAGTTAATCCTCGTTCAGGATTTGGTAAGGAAGGTCAGTATGCTAAGTTTACATTAAAGTCTATTTATGTATCGAATGTTCGTTCCAGTGTTTCAGTCTTTGGAAAAGCGGATAATTTCTGGTGCCCGGTTGTTAATACAGGAGCAGATTTGATTACAGGTAATACAATTTATGGCAATCAGGGTATTTATTCAAAGTATATAAAATTGTTCTCATCTGAGAATGTGATAGACTATTCTGGTACAACTGCTGAGAAAACATTTCCGGATGCTCGGATATTTGTTTATGATAATTCATCAACATCTACAATCGTTTCACCTAAAGATAATGCAACACTCCTTGTTATTAGAGGTGACTATGAGTATAGGGCTGTTGAAGGTGGCGAAATAATAAAATCAGAAGATGCATATTGGACGACTGTTATCAACAATACTGACCCTGTGTCAGGTGATGCCGGTTTCCCTTCACATTGTGGAGTATTGCGTAACGTAAAATATCTTTTGAATGTAACAATAACAGGCCCTGGTAGTGGCACTGAAGATCCGGAAAGTAATGCAGCCAGCTTAACTTCTAAGATCGAGGTAGTTCCCTGGGGACAGGTAGTTCTTAACCCGGATATCGACTAACAATCAATTAGCTCATACATCCAATTTGGATCATACTGATCAATCCGGGGGATAATTCCCCGGATTGATTTATTCTTATTCTTAAAAACTTTCCGGTTTGCCGATATATAAAACTATTAATATATGAACAATAGGGTTTTATTTTACAACGTTTTCTTGTTTCTCACTTTGCTATCCTGCTCCCACGACGGAGGACAGGAAATAGACGAGACCGGGGAAGCTGCACTCTCATTACGCATCACGATCCCGCAGATCGGTTCAAAAGCCAACGACTCCGCGATTGATAGACTTTATGTAGCCATTTTCGGTACTTCAGGCGAGAATGCAGACAAATTGATCGCCGCCCGAGAAGTCAGACAAACAGACACAATTGAAGATATCACCCCGCTCAAAGCCGGGACTATCCGTATGCTTCTCGTTGCCAACGCACCGGAAGGAACTTTCGACGGTTTAACCTCACTGGATCAATTTCTGACCCTCACCCAAAAACTTGAAAACGAAAATACAACCCCGACAATGAGCTCGGGCGTACATTCCTATGTTTTGAAACCCGGTAAGAACACGATCGGATTGCAAAAACAAGGAGCGAACCTGATCACGGCTTCTCCGGTAACTGTCTACCGTACGGTTGCCCGTGTTTATCTGAACAAACTATTCCTGCGTCCCTTAGAGCAATACGCTGATGGGGCAAGTTTTAAACTTGAATCCGTCTTTATGACCAACGTAAAGAATTATTCCCATTATATCAGTGAAAACGACTGGGGTGCCGTTGAAGTAACCAATCATTCCCTTCCTGATTTTTTCCTGGCAGGCGAAAATGCCGACCTCGAAAATGTCTATAAAGACAATGCACCGAAATTATCCGCCGACCTGCGTACTGCCTATAATTATGATTTCCGGAGTGTGACGGAAGAAACAGGCCTTATCGCAAACTGTGCAGATAATGCTTATTTCGTTTACGAAAATATGAAGGAAACAACCTGGCACACGCTCCTGATCATTCGCGGAACCTACCGCTATAAAGATAAAAGCGGGAATATACAGGAAATAAAGAATATCGATTACCCGATTGTAGTAAACAGGCAGCACGACGATATCACGAATGTTACGGAACACCTGTATGTTCGACGTAATGTCATCTACTCGATCGATGCTATCATTAAAGGCCCCAAGAATTCAGATACCACACTTACCAGTATGGTAGAAGTACAGGCGTGGGGCGAAATCGTTGAAAACCCGTCGATTGATTAATCCAGATAAAACAAATCCGATATGAAACGAAATAAAATATACATCCTGTTGTTGTCCGGTTTGCTGATGGCTTCCTGTTCAAAGGAGGAACAACCGTCGCCGACTCCGGGCGGTGAAGATGCTTTAGTCACTGTCTCTGTGGCAGTCGATGGCGTTGCCAAAACGAAAGCGGAATCCGAAACACAGCCAGGTGACGAAAAAGAGAACGCAATTAAAAACCTGACTGTGGTTTTTATCGATGCAGCCAAAAATGAAGTGATAGGACATACTTACAAGGAAATGACTGGTAGCGAAAGTGAGAAAAAAGTTACTGTTGCCCTGAAAACCGGAATATATAAAATGTTGGTGATGGCCAACACCAAAGAGGTGAACTCATTCATTCCGAAAGATTATTATGACTTGATAGCTTCGTTGCCTGAACAGGGAGGGGAGAATGGTTTTGTAATGAGCAACATTGCCCAGGATGTAGAGATAAAGGCTATTGAAGGTGATAAAAAAAATGTGAATGAAATAAGTGAAAAAGTGAAACGGGTAGTCGGCCGTGTGGATCTGAGTAAATTGGATGTCAATTGGGAAAATACAGATACAAACAAAGACCTGCAAGGGATAGACGGTCTGGAATTCCGTTTAACCCAGGTGTTTCTGGCTAATGTCCGTCCCAAATCTTATTTGTTCGATATGACAGGTTGGGATTTCATGAATGATGCAGAAAAACATGCTTTGGAAAATAAGGAGGATGGTTATTTGTGCGGTATTGATAAGACAGGTGGTGATATTGTTACCGGAAATATACCCGATAAAAATCTTTTGTATGAATGCAAGGATGTTACAATCAATTCAACAACGAGTAAGATTGACCTTGCCCATTTTTATGCCATGACCAACTCTGATACAAAAGAGAGTGGGAGTGCTCCTGTCATCCTTTATATCAAAGGCGATTTATATGATGGTGCAGGTAATGCTGTCCTTACGAACCGCTACTACCGTATCAAACTTGCCAAAGGCGTTCAGCGTAACACCATTTACAAGATTGAAGCGACTATCGAGGGAAAAGGATCGCCCGAACCCGGAGATAACAAGGATAATGTCAAGATGTCTGTCACTATCAGTGTGGAAACATGGGAAGGTGTGACACTCGACACAATAACAATTGATGAAGAAATCGAAATATAATATGAAACAGATCAATCACCCTTGTCGATGGCTGTTGGCAGCCGTTTGTACCGCAGCTTTGACGCTGACCGGTTGCATTCAGGAAAACCTTGCAGCCTGTTATAAGTTGACCCTGAAAGCCGAAAATGCAAAAGGCGAAGATGTCACGGGATTAGCCCTGACCGACGCCTCCCTCTATGTTTTCGATGAAGACTATTCCTATCTGGAAACGGTTCGCCTGACGCAAAATCAGATACGCAACCGCGAAGAGATCAGACTTATATATCCCGAAGATCGTAACCTACATGTGGTAGCCTGGGGAAATCTTTCGGGAGAAAACCAAACTGTTACGGAAAGCAAGCTGATTGAAGATTTGAAAGTCATGCTTAAAAGCCGTGACGGTTTGGCTCAAACACCCGACGATCTTTTCTACGGCAACCGCCTGGTGCTGACGAAAGCCGGCGGAGGAATTTACGAGGACGATACGATTGTTGTCCGTCCCAAACTCTCGCAAGTAAATATCGTTACGGAGAATATCAGATACGCCTTGGAAAAGAATTTCCCCTCAACGGCCCACGAAGATATCGATTGCGATTATTATGTGAACCGTACCCTGAGCGGCTTTGACTACCAGGGGCAGTTGACCGGGGATAGCGTCTATTACTCGCCTGATGCCGGTTGGGATGAAAACAAAGAATATTTCGCCCCCAACTACCGGATGTGCTCAGGCGATAATCTGGGCGTGGAGCTGACGGCCGAAGACCGTACGCTGGCTGTTGCTACTCACGATGATGACGGAAAGCCGCTGAAAGCTCCCGAAGCCGGTGTGCTCTACGTCGTGCTCCGTTTCGCTGAAAACGGCTCCCTGCTTTCCGTCCGGCAAGCAATCCGTCCCTGGGGAACGGTGGACGACCATATCGAATTTTAAGTCAATCAACAATTAAACCGGTTTAGAAAGATGATCTTACATAAATTTATATTATTCATATCTGTTGCCATGCTGTTGGCATCCTGTTCAAAAGACGACGAGCCAGTAACGCCTTCGATTGAACAGGCCAATCTTTCCGTCGGGCTGCAATTGCGCAGCCAGTCGGAAAGTAAGGCGTCAGGCGACGACCCGAACGCATTGCCGGGCGAAAGCGATATACACAATCTGACGGCTTATGTGTTCAATAGCGACGGTTCCGAACGGATCGGTTACGGGCGTGTGGAGAATCCCAAATCAGACATGTTGACTGTCACCGATATAGAAACACGGCCGGAACGTATCATGCTTGTCGTGCTGGCCAACCTTCCCGAAAGCGTTGCCGGTTCGATCGGTTCTTATGCCGGGTTGCAGTCGAGCCTGGCCGATCTCGCATCGCAGTCGCAAGAGTCGCTGACCTTCAGCACGCAGGTGATCCGTACTGAACAGGCGCTTGTAAAAGGGGAGGACAACCTGATCGGCTTTACGGCAGGGGAGAACATCGACAATATTTCCACCCCGCTGTTGCTCACCCGCATTGCCGCCCGTGTGGAAATGAATACCATCCAGACCCGCTTCGCCGGCTCTTCGCTGAAGGGATGTACGGTGCGGATCGACCATATCGCCTTGGCGAACGTTAAAAGTAAATCCTTATTCTTCAGTGAAGGGGACTGGGGCAAAGTGGAAGCCCCGGCTGGACAAGCCGCATTGATATACGGTGCAGGTGTTTCGGAAGCTGCTTCCCTTTTTGCGCCCGGTTCCCATCCGTCCGATTACCTCGGAAGCGATTTCAACCTGACAGTAAACGACAATACCCCTCGCTTGACGCCGGTTTTCGAAACCTATGCCTTTGAAAACAGCTCATCCGATGCCGCCCCGACCTTACTGGTCGTGAAAGCGACTCTGGTGGAATCGAACCAGACCCGTATCTTCACTTCGCCGATCAACCGCAACGGTGTGCTGAACGGCTACGATCATAATTACGTAAAACGGAATTATATCTACCGTCTCCACGTCACTTTCACGGAAACCAGTTTCGACGACGATGCTTCGCTCGACGTTCGTGTCGAAGTGGCCGGATGGGGATATGTACATCAGACTGAAGAAATAAAATAAAAGAATAATAATATGAAACCAATCTATATCGCCCCCTTTCTGCTGGCCCTGTGTTTGCTGGCTTCCTGTTCTTCCGGCGACGACGAACCCGAAGTGATCGTTCCGCAGGATGCAACGCTGACGTTGTCGGTCGCTCCCGGCTCGGTACTGACAAAAAGCTCACCCCGTGCAACGACTGCGGTTAAAACGCTAGCGGGTGAAGCAAAGATCAATAATATCTGTGCAGCCTTGTTCAAGGAGGATGGTAGCCTGCTGACTTCGTCTTATGTGGATTACGCGGCAGGAGCGGGGGGAAGCAAAACTCCCGACACTATCCGGATCAGTGCCAAAAGCATTACAAATTATACGTATGTAATCCTTGTCAATGTAGGAAATAAGAGCTTTTCAACGCTCGAGAAATTGAAGGAGGAAACTTTTGCCTTGAAAGATATTAAGGTTGACAACCAACCTATGTGCAGCCAGTTCAAGAATGTGACATTAAAACCGGGTGCCAATTATATCGGTTCCAAAGAAGTTTTTACAGAAGCATCGGAAGAAGAGTTCCTTAGTAAGGAGTCAATCAAAGTCTACCGTACCGCCAGCCGTATCGACTTTGAGAAGATCGGCGTGACCTGGAGTGATGAGAATGCCACCGACCTGAAAAAAGCCAATGCCCGTTTCCTTCTGAAGCGGGTTTATGCCACTCAGGTAAAAAGCCATACTTATCTGACAGATCGTAGTACTGGTGATCAGTCGGTCGAAGTGAAAAACGGAACTGACGGGCTTTCCTATCTGGATGGTAAGGAGTCTGGCTCCGCCAGCTATCTGGAAACTCTGAATTTATTTAATCCGTCAGAAGATGCTGAGTCAGTTATCATTTCTAGCGGAAGTTCCATTGAATCGGAAGACATAAATGGCGGGACCCCTTGGCGCTGCTACGTAACGGAAAATACGGAAAGCGGACTCACCTTGCCTACCACGCTGATCCTGAAAGGAGATATATTGCCTGAAACGGGTGAAGAACCGATCCTGAAAGACCGTTATTTCTTTGTCCGCCTGAAAGATATGAAAGATACCCAGGAGAAGCTGCTCCCCGGTATAATCCGCAATTACGTGATCCGCATCAGCGCCACGATCACCGGAAAAGGCTCCGGTGACGAGACCTACCGCGAAAACGCTTCTGCAATCGTAACCGTCACTCCCGACGACTGGTCTGTCGAAGAAACCCAGCATGAAGGAGTAAACTGATAAACCCCTTGAAGCTCTGCACAACGTCCGCGCTGTCCCGCGGGAGGTCTTGCAGAGCTTCAAAGCGTCCGCGCCGCCGGATTGGAGGTCTTGCAGCACGTCAGAACCCCCAAACCGGCAGCGCGGACGTTTTGAAGCACGTTTTTTTGTTCAGCGGGACAGCGCGGAGCTTCTGAAGCTCTGCAAGAAGAATATTCACCTAAAAAATTTTATAACATGGAAATCAACAAAATTAGCGTAGTTCGTATGAATAACGGAGCGCATTTCCTCTACAACACCGACTTTTATGCCCGTATCGATGCCGAGACGGCAGTAAAAGAAAAGATCACGGAAGCATTGGCTTGTTATAAACAGACAATCGACCTCGAAGATGAAGCCCTGAAAATTTCGCAAAAAAGCCTGAATACGGATAAGATCGCCGAGTTCGACAGTAAACGTGACTCCCTTTTTATTGCTATAAAAAACATTGTGAAGGCACAACTGGCCGTTTCCGATACAGCCGTTCACGATGCGGCCATTAAAGTTTCGCAATTGATCAAGGATTATAACATAAAAACCAAAGACCAGTTAGATAAGGAAACCGGTCTGATGCTCAACCTGATCAACGACCTGGAAAACAAGTATGCCGCCGAGGTCGAAAAATTGGGCCTGGGAATGTTTCTCACTCAACTGAAAGAATCGAACTTCGCTGTCCGCAATTACACAGACAGCCGTAACAAGGAATTGCTGGAACAACCGGCCTATAAACTGGCTGAAGCCCGTAAGATTACCGATGCTGCTTATCAGGAAGTAGTCAAACTGATTAATGCGCATGCCGCAGTGGAAGGCGATTCCCTTTATAAGAATCTGATCACTTTGCAAAATCAGGAGATAGTACACTATAAACAGCAGGTTTTAAAACAATCCGTTACTTCTCCGTCGGATGCCCCGTTAATCCCCGACACTCCAACCGACCCCGATACTCCGGGTGGTAGCGGTGGCGGTGAAGATGACCGTCCGGTAATTGAATAATGACGTGTTGTATTTTTGAGAAGAAAGGGGGAGCGCCGTCATTCTGTCGGTCGTTTCCCCTTTTTGTTTGAAATAAATGCCTCTTCAATGTGGGTATTCATTAAAAAAGCGGATATTCTCACGTTGTATGGTATTTTTCTCAATTTTCATGAGAATATTTTTTCATCAGATTTTTAAGTGATTTTTTTCGTTGAACAGCTGTTTTTTGTAAGGTGTATTTATCGTTTTCATAGGGTGTTTATATCAAAATCAAGGCTTTAAAAAATACCCCGCTTGAGTGTAATATTTGCCTATCGTCCGCTATCCGGGCTTGCCGTACATTTGCATCGTAAACGTAAGGGTAAAATTTTAATAGTAAAAAACATTCATTCCTATGAACGCAAAAAATATCATCTTAGCAATCTTAATGGTTCTGTCATTCGCAGCTTGTTCTTCTGAAATAGAAGGTATCGACGACAATATGACAAACACAAACGTAAATAACGGAACAACTTCTATATCTGTACGCATGATGACGGAAGGGGTAGATACGAAAGCTGAAGCCAATTCATTGACATCAGAAGATACTGCAATTAATAATTATATTATAGCAGTCTTCGAACACGTATCAAAAGAACGCATCGGTTATGTAAGAGGTAAAAATACTGCGACTGGTGGTGCTGTTACGGGTTTGAAACTGGAAGTTGACACTAAAGAAGGTTTTGTTGATATTTTTGTAATCGCAAATCTTAATGAAACAGATGAATCACTGTTCGATGCTATTTACACTTCTACTGAATTTAAAAATCAGGTTTTTGGCAGCTTAGATGACCTTGTAAAAGTCGGTTCGTCAATTGAAAAGGAAATATCCAATGTTAATGAAACTGTGACTATTGAGCTATCTCAACTTTCTGCTCGCGTTCTGGTAAATGTGGCAGAAACAGCAAGCGTAAATGGCAATGAACCGGGTGAAGGAGATGTAACAGCACGCATCAATGCTATTAGCTATAAAGCAAAAGTACAAAACACTTCTTCATTTGAACCCGGAGCAGTAGGAACTCCGTCAGAAGCAACAGAACCTATCGATAATAACTTCCATTTCTATACATACAAACTGAATGATCCTTCTCTGGAATTGAACGTTGAGATCGTTATTTCTACAGCTGGAAAAGAAGATGTAACTATTGAAAAAACAATATCGGTTCCTTTCCAAAAAGACGGTTCTCTGTTATCTGTTTTGGAAAATGGAAAATCTTATCAGCTTACTATTGAAACAGCTCTATCGGTAAGTGTTAATTGTGATCCGACATTTACTTATAAGTTGCATGAAATTGAAACGATCGAACAAGACGAAATAACATTCAATTAATCTTGTATTTGCTATACATCCACAATTGATAAATAAAAAATAAAATATTATGATACATTCTGGCAAAAACATATTCAGCTTATTGGCAAGTCTTTTTATACTTGTCTCTTGTTCGGATGAAACTCTTGTCGGCCCGGGAAAAGGTATTGAAGTCGAAGAAGGGATACCCGTAACAGCCACGGTTTCATTCGGAACTTCTGAAGCCATGAAGATCGATACAAGAGCTACGGATTTTAATGACGATAAAGATCCGGTCTATACGTTGGCAATCCTGATCTTTAAAAAAGCGGCAGACGGTACGAAAAATATTGTCGGCACACCTCATTTGTTTACATCTGATGAGATCAAAGATAAGACTGTAACATTTAATACTCTTTCCGGTAAAAGGTATGTGTACGCTGTTGCAAATTATAAAAGTTCGATATTCAATAATCTGGAAGATGAATTGAAAAGTGTCAAGAATTTGGATGATTTGAAAAATTTATCGGTCAAATTGCAAGAGAATAATATTTCAGTACTCGATAATCAGTTTTTGATGAGTGGCTGTTTTGTCAGCGAGAATGCTGCGGGTGAGGATGAAGGATACTGTGTTGTTAAAGATGGCTCTCTACTTAGCTCTGCAGGTGGAAGTGGATATATCGACTTAAAAAGAATAATGTCTTCCATTAGATTTGAAGTTTATTCTAATACTGGTGCAGATTTTGTTGCCGATAGTTGGCAAGTAGTAAATGTCCCTCAATACGCAAAGGTAGTGGAGCAGGATAGCGATTATCCGGGCAATAGTAGTGATTATGAATCTTCCAAAGAAAGTTCGGTTTTTACGACTAAAGAAGGAAAAGTCGGTTTCTCTTTTTTGATGATGGAAAACAGGAAAACGTCTGTTAATACGATTTCTTCCTATGATGAACGTGAAAAACAGAAGTCCAGCCCTTGTAGCTTCGTTAATGCTCCTGCTTACTCCACCTATGTGATCCTGAAAGGAACTTATATCGGACAGACGGATCAAGTAATAGGTACAGATAAATCTCCAGGAAAGTATGTAAAAGCTTTTACAACCTATTACATACATTTGGGAGATTGGACAGACAAAGGTTATGGGAAGGAATTTAATAATTTCAGCATTTCCCGTAATTACCGTTATGTCTATAAGGTTAATGTGATAGGTGTAGATAAGTTGATAGTCGAAGTAGAAAAGGAAGGTGAAGATAAGCAATTTTGGGGAGGAGACGGTGATATGTTTGTCTCTTCAAATAATGTCCGAACTTTCGATGCACATTATGAAACGACTGTCATTTCTTTTTCAAGAAAGGAAATAGGTGATTTAATATCGAAATATGAAGCAACATTTGATGTGGAAGCAGGAACAGATGAGCAATATGAAACTGCACTTAATATATTCAAGAATAAATTCCTGATATATGCATCAACTCCGAAGAATAATTTCGCAACAAATGGAACGGATGATATTGATTGGGTAACTTATAAAAGGAATACAAAAGGATATGAAGGTTTCATGAAGTATAAGGAAAATACTTCTGATTTCCCTCTGGATTCGGAGGGCTTTAAAGAGGACTTGTTTAATGCTTATTATTATAAGCATAACCCTGCTGCTGATGATCCTTTTGATAGTGATGATGAGTCCGCTTTAATTCGTTACACCTGTTTTATTGATGAATATTATTATGGTGATGATGATGATGATGATCTGGCTCTTAGCAAATTTATAAATCAGCAACCTCGTACAATCCAAATATGTACTTATTATAAACCGAATAGTGATCCATCAAGTACAAGTACTATTAATATGGCATCATATACATTCTCCCAGAAGTCGATCAGTACGATTTATGATTTGGATGAACTGGATAAAGATCATTCTATAAACGCTTATGGAGTAGAGTGGATGCAGGAAGGGGAGAATTTATCTCCAGAAAAAAAGATACCTCAAAAAACAAGTTTTCATCAAGGTATACGTAATACATGGCTATCTTTAGGTGCTACAGAAGATCAACAATACAATTTTTATTATCCTGATCCTTTTCCTGATTGGACAACATATATTGATTATAACAATAATATGTTGCATCCTGAGAAGAATCATATTGAGTATGCCTGTCTGACAAAAAATCGTGATATAAATGGTAATGGCATAATAGATAAAGATGAGGTGCGTTGGTATCTACCGGCAATTACACAATATATGGGATTGGTTGTTGGAAAAGATGCTTTGCCAAAAGAGGTTCGATTGTATAATAATACGGTTGCATCCTCAGAGGTTCCAATTATGAGTAATTCTGCATACAACTATGGATACTATGTTTTATATCCGTCTAAAGGACTATCTTTATCTTATCTTAAGTCAGGAGAATATCCCTATCGTTGTATACGTAACTTGAGAAGTATAGTTCGAGAAACGACAGATTTTGTTACTCCGTCTGAAAAGTCTTATTCATATGTGCCTGGGGATAGTTATCCAAGCAATTTTGACAATTTAGATCATACATTTAAATCTTATTCTTTTAATCGTTTAAACTCAAAAGCGAAAAGAAGTAGTGTCAGTGGTCCGTTAACTTTCGGTCATGATATTTTTGATGAGGAAAATAAATTACCGGAATCTTTTGAGGTTGGAGTAATGCAAGAGGGAGATTTTACAGCTTCTGGGGCTGCTTCTAAAAATCCTTGTGAGAATGCGGGGGATGGTTGGCGTCTCCCAAATCAAAGGGAATTATTTATTATTTCTTTTTATAAGAAAGAAGAAGGCGTAGGGACTATCAGTCTCTTTAGTTGTACAAAAGGTACTTCAGACAATTCTTATTGTGGATTTATAGCTAGTAGGAATGATGGAAATTCTGTACCAACAATGGGTATGTGGCCTGGTTCTTGGTCAGGTGATGATGAAATAATAAAATATCGTTGTGTCAAAGATACAAAATAACCACTAACATGAACCGATCAGATTTAATAAAAAGAGTAGCCGGCCGACTCTTGTTGGAAGAGGAGGAAGCTGCAATATATATCAGAGTGTGGGAAGAAGAGGTGGAGAAAGCTCTGTTGAAGGACGGCGAAGTCGGTTTGATGGGATTTGGCTCATTCACTTTATGGAAGCAGACGGCAAGACCGGCGAGGAATCCCCGCGAGAATACCGTCTGTATGATCGCTCCCCGCAACAGCGTGAAATTCAAACCGGGCAAATTCCTGCTGGAACATCTGAACCCGCAGAACGAAGAACCCGACAAAAATGTATAACAACTAAATTTCGTGTTATGAAACAAGCACTCAACGTAGAATCGATCTTATTGAATGAAGTAGATAACGAGAAGTACGTTTACCTTTATCTCGAAGGGGATAACTGGTGTGCTTACGAACGTTCTGCTTATTATCTGGCAAAGGAATTTCCGGTTGTTCTCAACAAGGAAATAGTGCACGATGGTTACGAAGTCATTCTGATGAAGGCTTCTTTCAACATCGATAAAATGCGGCTTCCCCTGTTCCGCTCCGCAGTCCTGAAAAGAGTAGGGGACGACCAGGTTCTTTTCCAGATCCCCGGCCGCATCGACGGTTTTGTGGAGTGGAAAGCGGAACAACTCGACGGGATGCCGGCCTAATTGCCGGCCGGCTCTTCCTTTGGGATCGTGGATGCATTCCCGTTCCTGAACGCCGTATAATGCGGCGACATGATTTCTACTCCGGCTTTGTCGAAATAATCTTGTATGTTCTGGTGCAAATCCGAATAGATGGCCGTCATCTTATCCGCATCCCGGATATAAGCGTTGATCTGGTAGACAGGGTAGAAGTCCTCTAAAGACGTTTCAAGGACAAAAGGAGCCGGCTCGGGCATTACACCGGGCGTTGCCAGCGCCGCATCTGTCAGAAGCTGGTGTACTTTCCGCCAGGGCGCATCATATCCGATCGTCACTTCGGAATGGATGATCAGTCCGTAAGTTCGTGCCGACGAACTGTAATTGACTGTCTGTGACGACATGATGAATGAGTTCGGTATCGTCACGATCTCGTTCTTTATCGTGCGGAGGCGGGTGACGAAGGCCGTCTTTTCAATCACATTCCCCACCGTATCGTTCAGTTTGATCCTGTCGCCTTGCTTGAAGGCACGCATATAAGTGATCACGAATCCGGCAATGATATTCCCGATCACCGTGCTCGACCCCAACGAAACGATCAGACCGACAAAGACTGACACTCCCTGAAACACACCCGAATTGGCTCCGGGCAGATAAGGATAGATCATGGCAATCATGAATGCGTACAACAGGAAACGGATAATATGATAGGTCGGCATCGCCCAGTCCGTATAAAATCCGTTAATATTCAATCTTCCCGCATCTATTTCCGTGGCCAGGTAGCGGATGCCCCTGATCACATACTTTATAACCAGGCAGATCACGATGATCGTAAAAAGGTTGGGAATGTAATCCAGTATTCCTATCAGGATGCTTTTAACCGGATTCCAGATGTAATAGGCAATCTTGTAGGCAAGTTCTTTGGTTTGCGGGAAGATCGAGAAGAGGATCGGTATGGTCAGCACCAATAGGATGAACAACAACAGATAGCGTAGGATGCTTGCCAGAAAGACCAGCAGCTTTACCTGTTTTTGCGTGTCCAGTATCTCGTAGTTCTGGATCGAGATCGGCTTCAGTTTGGTGTCTTTAAGTAACTCGATCCGTGCTTTCGCCTTTTTATACAGCCACGACGAAAGGCGGAACAGCAGGTATTGTCCTAACAGCACCAGCACGAAATAAAGGACGTGTTTTCCGGTTTCCCACCAATTTTCGTGAAGCTTGTCCGTTTTCAGTTTGGCAACTGCCTCCCGGTGCAGCGAGTCTAGTTTTTGGATCTGGCCTGCTTTTAATTTGAATGTGCCGTCTGCTTTCTGTATGGCGGACGAGTCTGTATGTGTCAGGGTTGTATCAGCCTGGAAAATATCCTTGATGACATTCTGCAACTGGGCATTTGCCGTTGTATGCAGAAGCGATAAGAGTAGGAAAAACCATAAAGCTCTGTACTGTTTCATTTTGGCGTTCGTATTTATTGTTGATTTACATACAACAATATAGAATACGAAACGTTGAAAGGGTGGATAAAAATTCTATCCACCCTTTCCTATGATCCTTTTGTTCCGTCCGTTGTTACCAGGGAGTGATCGTTACGTTACGGAACTCCACTTCTTTACCTTCGCTCTGCAGGCCGATGTAACCTTCTTTTTGCTTGTTCCATCCGGTATTCTGATAAACGCCGTTGATATAAACGTTGATCTTTCCGTCTTTCACGTAGATATTGGCTTCATTCCATTCTCCGGCCGGTTTTTCGCTGCTTGGCGCATTCTTCTTGACCACCGGAAAACCGGGACGGGGTTCGCCCGGCTTGCCCTGATACTGTGCCAGGTCGGAACCGCCCAACAAGACAAAGTCACCCGCACTGCCCAACATCAGGTTACACTCGATTCCGTTCGGGAACGGGTTTTTCGGTTCGGCAATCAGCAGGAAGATACCGCTGTTCGCATTCTGGTCGCCGTTCGGCCAACGCCATTCCACGTGCAATTTATAATTGTCGTATTTCTCTTTCGTGTACATGTAACCGAAAGGCTGTCCGGTGATCTTGATCACGCCGTCGCTTACGGAATAAACCTGTTCGGGCCGGACAGAATTTTTATCGACAACGAAATTCCAGTTTGAAAGATCTTTTCCGTTGAACAACTTGGTTGTCTTTTGTGCGTTCGCATCACTTCCGAAACACAAAAAGGCGGCAGCAACCGCTGCCATGCAAAGCATTCTTTTTTTCATGGTACTAAATGAATTATATGTGATTAATCAACAATAAGTTTGCGGTAACGAACGCGCTTCGGTTCGGTGTCGCCACCCTGTTTGCGCTTGTATTCTTCGTATTCGGAATAAGTTCCCTCATAGAATACCACATTCGAATCGCCTTCGAACGACAGGATATGCGTACAGATACGGTCGAGGAACCAGCGGTCGTGCGAAACGACAACGGCACATCCGGCGAAGTTCTCCAGGCCTTCTTCCAGGGCACGCAGCGTGTTCACGTCGATATCGTTGGTCGGCTCATCCAGCAGCAAAACGTTGGCTTCGGCCTTCAGCGTGATGGCTAGGTGCAGGCGGTTGCGTTCTCCACCGGACAATACGCCGCAAAGTTTCTCCTGGTCGGCTCCTGCGAAGTTGAAACGTGACAGGTAAGCGCGCGAGTTGATCTCTTTGCCGCCCACGCGGATAAATTCCTGGCCGCCAGAAACGACCTGGAAAACCGTTTTCTTTGGGTCGATATCCTTGTGTGTTTGGTCTGCATAGCCGACTTTCACTGTTTCGCCCACTTCAAATGTCCCCTTGTCGATGCTTTCCATTCCCATGATCATCTTGAAGAGCGTTGTTTTACCGGCACCGTTCGGGCCGATCACACCAACGATACCGTTAGGAGGGAGCATGAAATTGAGGTCGTCGAACAGCAGCTTTTCGCCAAAGGCTTTGGCCACATGCTGTGCCTCGATCACCTTGTTACCCAGACGAGGGCCGTTCGGGATAAAGATTTCCAGCTTGGCTTCGCGCTCTTTTTGGTCTTCGTTCAGTAAGGCTTCGTATGAGTTCAAACGGGCTTTACCCTTAGCCTGACGGGCTTTGGGAGCCATGTTGATCCATTCCAGCTCGCGTTCGAGTGTCTTACGGCGTTTGCTGACCTGCTTTTCTTCCATCGCCATCTTCTTAGTCTTCTGATCCAGCCAGGAAGAGTAATTGCCTTTCCAGGGAATACCTTCGCCACGGTCGAGTTCAAGAATCCAACCGGCCACATGGTCGAGGAAGTAACGGTCGTGCGTGATACATATTACCGTACCCGCATATTGCTGCAAATGCTGTTCCAACCAGTCGATTGATTCGGCATCCAAGTGGTTGGTCGGCTCATCGAGCAGCAACACATCCGGTTGCTGAAGCAGCAGGCGGCAAAGGGCCACGCGGCGGCGTTCACCACCGGAAAGCGTATCCACGACCTGGTCTTCGGGCGGACAGCGCAGGGCATCCATCGCCCGTTCCAGGCGGCTGTCGAGGTTCCATGCGTCGGTTGCGTCGATCTTGTCCTGGAGTTCAGCCTGGCGTGCGATCAGCGCATCCATTTTATCCGGATCATCCAGTACTTCGGGGTCGCCGAATTTTTCGTTCACTTCTTCATATTCCTTTAATGTGTCTACGATATCCTGCACACCTTCCTGTACGATCTCTTTTACCGTCTTGCCGGCTTCCAGTTTCGGGTCTTGTTCCAGATAACCCACCGAGTAGCCGGGCGAAAATACAACTTCTCCCTGATATTCTTTTTCAATACCGGCAATGATTTTCAGCAACGTAGATTTACCGGAGCCGTTGAGGCCGATAATCCCGATCTTAGCTCCATAGAAGAAGGACAGATAAATATTTTTCAACACTTGTTTCTGAGGAGGGAAAGTCTTGCTCACACCCACCATCGAGAAAATAATTTTCTTGTCGTCTGCCATATTTTTAAGTATGTATATTATGATTTTTTTTCCAGGACAAACATACATAAATATCTTTAGATTTTAAAATAATTATCCTGCTTCCCCCTTGATTCGTCTCATTCTTCCTCTTTATTATGCAGATGATTGGGGCGATAATGAACAGGCGGAAGTGTTACTACAGAAAGTATGCGGAAAATATACTGTTTCGTTATATGCAGTAAGCCAGCAAGTTCTGTCTCCTATGTGAAAAAACCTGCAAAAAAATCATTGGAATATTTGCATAATATAAATCAACCCCTTATCTTTGCACCCGCATTACAGAAGTAACGCACCGGATGATTCGCTAGCTCAGCAGGTAGAGCACATCCCTTTTAAGGATGGGGTCCTGGGTTCGAACCCCAGGCGGATCACTGAAAACAAAAGAAAAATCAAGCAAATCCCTGATAATCAGACATTATCAGGGATTTCTTTTTTCTGGCAGATAGCAGAAAATAGCCGTTTCAAGCATATTGTTGGTGTGCAAATCGTGGTACATAAATCAGGCTGAAAAAAGTCCCACGATTTAGCTTCTTTCTCACTGATTCATAGCATTTTGCATGGTCGTACTTTGGAAGAGAATACATAGTTTTGTAACTCTAAAAACGATGTAAAAATGGCTAGAAAAACCTTCAATGTGCTATTCTTTATCAAGAAAGCCAGATTATTAAAGAATGGAGAAGCACCCGTGTGCATGAGAATTACTGTAAACGGCTGTATGGTAGATGTTTTAGTAAAAAGAAGCTGTCCTGTAAATCTATGGAATCAGGCAAAAGAAAACTCCAAAGGAAAAGATCGTATGTCGGTGGAACTGAACCACTACTTGGAAATCACACGCTCTCGCATACACCAAATTTATAGAGAACTGGAATCCACAGGTAAGACTATTACAGTCGATCTTATGAGAAAGCTATATTATGGGGTGGATGAAGATAGTAAAACGCTATTGCAAGTATTCAGAGAGCATAACGAACAAAGCCGTAAGCTAATCGGTAAGGACTTCGTTAGTAAGACCGTTCAACGGTATGAAACCACTACCCGATATTTAGAGGAATTCATAAAGAAAGAATATCAATTATCTGATATTGCCCTAAACAACTTGGAAGCCAACTTTATTTCTAAGTTCGATGCTTTTTTGAAAATTGAAAAAGGTTGTGCGCAGAATTCAGCTATCACCCGATTGAAGAACTTGAAGAAGATTATCCGTATTGCTTTGGAAAACGACTGGATAAAGAAAGATCCGTTTGCTTACTATCGCTTCAAACTGGAAGAAACCGATCCTGAGTTCCTGACGATGGACGAGATTAAAATTATTCTTGCAAAAGAATTCACGATTAAGCGAGTAGAACAGGTACGTGACGTTTTTATCTTTTGCATTTTTACTGGATTGGCGTTCAGCGATGTGAAAGATTTATCACCCGAACACTTGGTAAAAGACAACAAAGGGGAGCTTTGGATAAGAAAGAACCGCCAAAAGACAAAAATCATGTGCAACATTCCTGTGCTGCCTGTAGCAGCTTCTATACTTGATAAATATAAGGATGTGGCAGAGTGTACCGGAAAACTTTTACCTGTATTGTGTAATCAACGCATGAACAGTTATTTGAAAGAAATTGCCGATGTGTGCGGAATTCATAAAAATCTTAGCACTCATACGGCCAGACATAGCTATGCCACTTCCGTGTGCCTTGCAAATGGCGTAAGTATGGAAAATGTAGCCAAGATGTTAGGTCATGCAGATACCAGCGTGACGAAACACTACGCACGGGTACTGGATCAGAATATTCTAAAGGATATGCAGAAAGTGAATAGCTGCTTGTCGGAATTGGCTATATAAATAAGGCAGTAGCCAATATAGAAAAAAGGATTGGGAATAATGAACTTCATTTTCTCAACCCTTTTCTTTTAAAGTAAGTTTTCCAGAACCCAATATGAAGCATTGACAAAGGTAATTTCCGTATTTAGCCTGTTCAAGTCCAAGCCTTCGGTTTAGATAAAAATCTTCCTCTCATTGCATTTCGAGCGTATTTTTATCTAAAGACTTGCACAGACTAAATACTTCACTGGAAAAGTCAATGATTCAAATTAAATTCCGAAAAACAATGTTTTTGTGAGTGGCAGATTATTCTTTCCAACTTTCAAAATAATGCTTTTGGAGCAGTTTATCAATATCACTTTGCCGATAGATGATTTTACCTTTTATCTGGATAAAGGGGATTAAGCCTGTATCTCGCCATTCTTGCAGGGTTCGCAGGCTGACATTCAGTTTTTTAGAAACCTCATGATTGGAAAGAAAACGTTCTCCGTTCAGGTGGGGCTTATAGTGCTTGACAATTGATTCAATACCGCTTAGCATTGAGTCGAGCGAAGAAATAAATTCTTTGACTTGTGGTGTATCTTTATTTATTAATTCCATGATTGAAAGATTGTTTTATTGAAATATTGATTTTAAGATGGCTAGATAGCGAATCAGTTAGAGATTAACTGGTCGATTGATTAGTTACGCAGATAGTCACCCAATGACGAAAGGTTTAGCACATCTTTCGCTGGATCATAATCTATGTAAATCCGTTTAGGAGCAGGAGCAATAAAATACTGGCTACCGTCTTTCTGTATTTCATAAGTAGAGGGTGAAGCCTGTTTGGTGGTTTCCGATACATATATAATAGAAAGAAGATACTCTTTGTCGTTCCGATAGATGATAACCGTAGGATTCAGATTAACACTTTCCCATGTGCCGACAATGGAAAACAAGTTGAAGGACGGATAATATTCTTTAGTTCTTTTCATAAGGCTTGATTTGTTTGGGTGACTGATTTTGTGTTTCACTGTCCGCAATAATTCTTTCAATATCGGAAGACTTATAATAAATCTTGCTCCCTATTTGAGAATAAGCCAGTCGCCCACTACTTCGGTAATATTGCAGCGTTCGCTTGCTCAAGCCTAACAACAGGCACACTTCCTGACTATCCAGCCAGTTTTCTACTTTTTGAGTATGACTGCTGCACAAACTCTCTATCCGTTTGGCAAACTCCGTGAAGCTCTCGCAGACATACGAAAATGTTCTTTTTTCGATGGTTACTACTTCCATACATTTAATTTTTAATGGTTAATAAAACGTGTTGATTCTATTTTCATCGGCAAATGAAAGAAGAATCAAGAGCCGTTTTCTAAACTGTCCGAGAGTGGTATAAAAAGACTGTTTATGGCAAAATGACACATGAATAATTTATTAGTCATAATACTCTTGCGGCACAACTATCAAAATGAATCCGAGTTAATTAATGGCGACAAGCTAAATAGATAAAAGGTAGAATGACAGAAAAGAGAAGTTTTATATGATACATTTTTAGCATATTCGATTAATCATTACTAAAATGGGAATCATGAAAAGATTAAAGTAGTTTTTACACATGATTTATAACCTGCGTATTAACAATAGCCATGGAAAGAGGTCAGAATAAGAATAACAAGAGGATACAGTAGAGGCAATACACGTACTTATGACTATGGTTTGGCGTGAAGTGGCTCTGCTGATAGTTACATACCCTTTTTTGTATCCCTACAAATAGGGATTGTTTTATAGAAAATACCCATTTGTATGGATTGTTTTATTTTTGAAATACAACGTACTTTGTATTCTAATAACAGGAACTACGTTCTGACCTATGCAAACAACAAAAGAATATACACATAAATTATTGTTGGAAACAGCAAGGAGAGCCTTTTTCAAGAAGGGCTTTAAGGCTGTGTCTATGCGTGAAATATCCAAATTGTCGGGTATCGGTCTGAGCAACATCTACAATTATTATCCTTGTAAGGACGATTTGTTGGCTGACGTGTTGCATCCGCTTTTGGAGGCGATGAACAGTATGCTGGAAGATCATAATCGCCCGGAGGCCTTTTCTTTGGATGTCTTTACCTCCGAAGAATATCATCGCTCATCCATGAAGGAGGTAATGAACATCGTAAGACGGTATCGTGAAGAATTTAAGTTACTTTTTTCATCTATCCAAGACTCTCGTTTCAATGATTATTGGGAACAATGGATTAAAAGAAGTACAGTAATGGGTATAGAATATATGGAAGGTATGAAAAAGCTCTACCCTGATCTGCATACCGATATTTCTCTATTCTTTATGCACTTCACCTGCTCATGGTGGGTTAATATGATGAAAGAGGTGGTGCAACATGAAGAGCTTTCCAGTGAAGAAATTGAATGTTTTATTGGTGAGTATATCCGCTTTAGCACAGGAGGCTGGAAAAGGCTCATGAATGTAAAAATAGAAAGATGAAAACAAATAGAAACATCCACACATCCTCCTGCCTACAATGCAACCCTTGTGGAAGCGGTTGTACAATTGTGGACAATCGGATTTCTTTCGTATTCGATTCGGAAAAGAAGCACTTTAGCCATCTTCTGTTCGACCCGACACCCGTTGCTTGCATGGGCAGATGCGGCAGGTCTTGTCAAGCAGGATTTCGCTTGGTGCAGGAGGCTAAATACCGCACCACTTCGGTAGAACAACTAAAAACAATCAATATATGAGTATCACCAACATCATCTGTAACGGCGAAATAACGCTTGTGCAAGGAGTAAACGGACTTTTCCTCTGCGAGGAATCGTGGGTAACACAAAGCAGAAAATCCGCTCTGCCCAGAGAGGCTTTGAACAAAGAGACTATTAGAATTAAAAAAGAATGCATCGATATTGAACGTCCAGAGACTGATTTTCCAGACTTAACTTAGTAACAGATGTATGAAACATCCCATTTTTAATAATAATAATTCATCGTATCAAGCGAGTCGCCTGCAAAGAGCGACTCGCTTTGTTTTTGAACAAAATAGATTTTCGTTCTCTTTTGAAGTACTAACTCCCAATCTGTCATAGCCATGTCACAACAAGTATTTGTTCCATTTCTTCTGACACTGTTTGCCGGTATATCCACCGGCATAGGCAGTGCCATTGCTTTTTTCGCCAAACGCACCAACACGTCGTTTCTTTCTCTATCGCTGGGCTTTTCGGCGGGAGTCATGATTTATGTATCGTTTGTCGAACTGTTTACCTCTTCTGTGCAAACACTTGTGGAGATGCACGGCAAATCAGAAGGAACGTTTTATGCCACGCTCTCTTTCTTCGGGGGTATCGTGTTGATATTGCTCATCGACAAGCTAATTCCTCGCTACGAGAATCCGCATGAAATGCACCGGGTGGAAGAAATGAGTGAAAAAGCGAAAATACAATTAGACGTGAAGCCCAAATTGCTACGTGTTGGCATGGTAACAGCCTTGGTGCTGGCTATCCACAATTTCCCGGAGGGTATGGTTACGTTTCTTGCTGCCCTAAAGGATGTGAACATTGCCATACCCATTGCCATCGCCATTGCCATACACAACATACCGGAGGGTATTTCGGTATCCGTTCCTGTTTTTTACGCTACAGGCAACCGCAAGAAAGCCTTTTGGTTCTCGTTTTTGTCTGGATTGGCAGAGCCGGTGGGAGCCGTCATAGGCTATCTCGTGCTGGCTCCGTTCCTCGACGACAATGTGTTCGGCATCATCTTCGGCATGATTGCTGGCATCATGGTATTTATCTCGCTCGATGAGCTGTTACCCGCAGCTGAAGAATACGGTAAGCACCACCATGCCATCTACGGTTTGGTGGTAGGCATGGCGGTCATGGCACTAAGCCTGCTGATGCTGGGTTAGCAAGAAGAAGTAATATAGAAACAATAAATAAAAAACAGAAAAAGATATGCATACATCTCACACTTACCACTGTCATGAGCACGATGCTCACAAAGAGCATACTCACGGGCGTATATTTTTTAGGTATCGCGCACAGCAAATAATAGACATATCATATTAGTAAGAAAAGACTTAAAAACAAAGAATAATTATGAGCATAATAAAAAACATCTTTCAAAACTTCCGCAAACCCAAGAATAGCTTTATGGGCAGGTGCATTGTGAAAATGATGAACCAAGGGCATAACCGGATTTCTCTTTGGTGCATTGACAACTTCGTAAAACTTTCCGGTGGCGAAACGGTGCTCGATATCGGTTGTGGCGGTGGGCAAAACGTAGCTAATTTCATCAAACGAACTCATGGATTAGTTTGCGGCATGGATTATTCACCCACGTGCGTGGACATTGCGAGTCGCAAGAACAAGGCGGCTATCAGTCAGGGACGAGCATCTATAGTAGAGGCGAATGTTTCAAACATTCCTTTTGACGATAACCGCTTCGATATTGTAACCGCTTTCGAAACTATCTACTTTTGGAATGATATAGTGGAAAACTTCAAGGAAGTATTGCGTGTATTGAAACCCGAAGGAAGGTTCTACATCTGCAACGAGGCATGCAGCGAGGAAGGCAATGAAAAGTGGGTGAGGAATATCGACCTGCGCATTTACTCACCCATAGAAATACAAAGAATGCTGGAACAAGCGGGATTTATAAATGTGACCTACGACATCTCGCCGGAGAGCCAATCGCAACGAATATGCGTGCAAGCGACAAAACAACCGATGATGAAACCAATAGACAGATGAGCATCAATAAATATACCCCGATACATCGGGTTCTGACTACCTATCCGCAGTTGATTCATCGACTGGTGAAACGAGACAGTCGTTATGTTTCTTTAATCAATCCTGTATCAACTTGTACGTTGGGGCATTGCACTACTATTGAGAGCATTGCCTTTACAGTAGGAGACGATATGGAGACTCTTCTCACATACCTCAAAGGAGAAATGGAACGAGAAGATATACAGTTCAAATATTGAAAATTACTACTAATAACTGCCCGAAAGGGCACAAAACAATATCGATTTATGCTTATACTTTATAACAAAGCAGCCCGCAAAAATCTTTCCAAGCCGAAGGAAGCTGCCAAATGGTATCCCGTGCTACGTTCTACGGGTATGTTGAAAGAACGTGAAGTGCCCAAACTCATTGCTGACAAAACGACACTCAACCCCAAAGAGGCGATCGCCAGAATAGAGTTTAAGGATGTTGAGGTACTTACACAAAAAGTAACCGAAGGAAACTCTTCAGGTACAACTCCTATAGTCGTTTCCACGCCGGAAGCTCCCGATCCCAGCATTTAAGGAGAAACCAACAATCATATAAATAAACAATGAAACAGAAAGTACTATTTTCTCTATTGATACTGATGCTCATGAGCATCAGTGTATCCGCCCAAACAGGTGGGGGGCGGATTGCGGGCGTGGTCATCGACAACACTGACGAAGATCCACTGCCCGGAGCAACCCTCTTTATTGAGGAACTGAAAAAGGGCGATGTAACCAACAAATATGGCGAGTTCTCTTTTTCAGACATTCCTTTCGGTACTTATACATTCACCGTGAAGTTTATGGGCTATCAAACAGCAGTCCAAAAAGTAACCGTAAGTAAAGAGAATGTAAAGAAAACTATTATCCGCCTGAAAGCCGAAGTCAAATCGCTGGACGAAGTGGTGGTGATGGGCAAAAGTGAAGCCCGCAAGATTCGGGAGCAAGCCATGCCGGTAACGGTTTACAGTATGAGCCAGTTACAAGGTACAGTAAATAGCGTAGAAGATATTCTGACTAAGACCGTAGGCGTAACCATTCGTTCGCAGGGAGCAGTAGGCAGTGCCTCGCGTATCTCTGTTCGCGGCTTGGAAGGCAAGCGTATTGGATTCTTTATAGACGAAGTACCGATGAACGATAATTCCGATTTCATCGACATCAACGATATACCCATCGACATGATTGACCGCATTGAAATATATAAAGGTGTGGTTCCAGCCAAGTTCGGTGGATCTGCCGTGGGGGGTGCTGTAAATATCGTGATTAAAGAGTATCCACCTCGTTACTTGGATGCTTCGTATTCGTTCGGTAGCTTCAATACACATAAAGCAAGTAGCGTCTTCAAGCGGAATCTGGTCAAACAAGGAATAGAGTTGGGGGCAGCGTTGTTATACACCCATTCTGATAATGACTATCGTATGGAATTGCCTCAGAACAAAGGTAAGTTCATAAAACGCGACCATGACAAATTCAACCAATCGGGGGGAGGGATATCGATGAAAGCCCGTAAATGGTGGTTCGATCAGATGGAGTTTGAACTTGAATTTATCCGAAACAGCAAGCAGATACAAGGCGTGGTAGAGAACATACGCTCTGCCGAAAGTAGTGCCGGAGCTTACAACTTCGCCATTGATTTACAGAAAGACAATTTCCTACTCAATGGACTTGACTTCAGTAGCGGCACGGGCTATGCCTATTCTCAATACAACTTTGTGGATACAGCTAGGCTTCGCTACGACTGGGATATGAATCCTTATCCGCCTGTTTCGGCTTACGGAGGAGAAATAGGAGTTTTACCCTCTGACATGAAAATGCGTAAGCATACCGTGGGAAATAAGACCAATCTCAATTACATCATCAATGACCGGCACTCCATCAACCTCAACTCATTATTCAAATGGGCATTGGGGAAGCCCTCCGATCCGTTGTTGGATAAAGCGGTGGGGCGACAGATAAACTTCGACTCACACATGACGAGCTGGGTATTAGGCTTGGGTTACGACTATAAATCCCCCAATGACAAATTCCTCAACTCGCTGACGGGTAAGTATTATTACTATTCCATGAATACGAAAATAGGAGATGTTTGGAATTCCGTACCCAAAGAAGTGGATATGCAGCAGCACGATTGGGGTGTAAGTGAAGCCTTGCGCTACCGCTTCACCAAAGAGTTGTTGGGGAAAGCCTCCGTAAGCTATGATGTACGACTACCGACAGATGCCGAACTCATTGGCGACGGCTTCCTTATTGCTCCTTCGGGCGACTTGAAACCCGAAAGAGGAACTAACGCTAACATCGGATTGATGTACGATAAAAAGATTGGTTCCGGATTGTTGCAGGTGGAGGTAAACGGATTCTTCTCTTACCTGCAAGATATGATACGCTATACGCGCAACTTCGTGCAGGGCAGATACACTAATTTCGGTGAGATGCGTACCTTCGGTGTAGAGGCAGAAGTCAAAGCAGATGTTACACGCTGGCTTTACGGATATGTAAATGCCACGTTTCAAGACCTTCGCGATACACGTAAGTACGAACCAACGAGTAACGTTCTCAATCCGTCGAAGGGATTGCGTATGCCTAATATTCCCTATTTCTTAGCAAATGCGGGGGTAGAGTTTCACAAAGAGAATCTCTTCGGAGGGAAAGGTCAGAATGTAAGACTATTTACCGATGCTTCATTCGTAGAAGAGTATTTCTTCGATTTCGAAGTAAGTCAATATCAAGAGAAACGCATTCCGCGCTCTTTCAAGCTCGACTTGGGATTAGAATACTCCATCATGAACGGTGGGCTTACCTTCTCGGCAAAAGCATCCAACCTTACGAATGCCCGCCTGTTCAGCGAGTTTAATTACCCGCTTCCCGGCAGAGCCTTTACCGCACGTATCAGGTACGTGCTGAAATAAAGCTAATCACAATTCAATATATTATTCAACAATAAAATAAAAAGTAAAATGAAAAAGAGAATCAACGGAGTATTACTCCTCCTAATGAGTATCACTATGCTGTTTTCAGCTTGTAGCAAAGACCCGGAAACGAAACCAATCACGACCGATCCGGAAGTAAAAGTTGGCGATATACTTGTTTACACCATGCTTATGAATCCCGGTGGACAGACCGGGTCAGGTTGGATGCAGTTAGCAGATGGAGTGTCTCCCAAGAAACTGACAAACAAAAATGCCGTGCAAGTCGGTTACGGAATGATGCCAGTGTGCAACGGTAATGATGTGTACACTTTTCCTGCGTTCGGAGCACAAGGTGATGAAAATGTAGTAACAAAATGGGGGCGTTCGGGAACTAAACTCACCAAAACGGCAACCATGCCTATTCCCCTTAATTCTGTTCCAAGACACATCTCTTTTGTTAATGCAACAAAAGCCTATCTGATATCACTTATCGGCAAGTTATTTATATTCAACCCTCAAACGATGGAACTAACTGGTGAGATTGATCTGTCCTCTTACGCTGCACCGGGATTGGCCGTACCGATGTTTGGATCTCCGTTTGTGCATAATGGACGTTTGTATGTAACACTGAATCAGACAGACATGACATTCCAACCGGCTACCGAACCTCAGATAGAACTCGCGGTAATCAACACTCAAACGGACAAGGTGGAGCGTGTCATCTATGAAAAGGCGAGTGGTATCGGTATCGGGGCTTATACCTATGGGCAACAAACCTTTATCGATGAAAAAGGCGATATGTATCTGATGTGCACGGGCGCATACGGCATGAATCCTAAGTACAAGACCGGTATCTTGCGCATCAAGAAAGGCGAAACCGAATTTGACCCTACCTATAATTGGGTGTTGAACGATCAAACAATCGAAGGCGAATCGGGCAAAACCGTTTGGCTGCTTCAATCACAATACGCCGGCAACGGAAAAATGTATGCCACGATGGATATTCCTTCTTATTGGGCAAACCCAACATCTCCCAACTGGTTCACGGATAAATCGCTCATCAGTGTAGAGATGGATATTTACAATAAAACGGTAAAAAAACTTCCGATACCGATGACGTCAAGCTTTGGAGGAGCAGTGGAGAAATACAAGAATCTTATCGTGTTTGCTATTAATGGCAGAAATGATGTGGGCTTTTATACGCATAATCCTGCAACCGGCGAAACAAGCTCGGATGCCGTAGTAAAGGTAGATGGAGCTCCTGCATATTTCCATTGGTTTGAAAACTAAGTAATAATCAATCACTCAGAAGAGGCAAAGGTGAGAGTTGAATTATCGGCCTTTCCTTTGCTCTCATTTTTTAGCCCAAACATTTATTAATCTTGTTTCTCCATTCAGAAATGGCTATTCAAGGGTTTCAATATCACACACAATAAATAAAATTTCGTATGCCAATAAACGATTTCATTCAATTTCACTTCGGTTGGCTCAATGCATGGATACCTTCGTTTGCATTGGTGCTGATACAACTTTTGTATATGATTCTTTACCGAGAAGGTGGCAAACGTGCCGTAGATACATCTTGGTATACCTCTAAGGACAAGCGGTACGCCACTTTAAGCTTTGTGTTTCAGGGAACATTGCTTTTGGTGTCGCTCTTTGTCCCTCTCCGCATAGGTACACCGCTATTCACGGTGGGGTGCGTCTTGTTTGCCTTTGCACTTGTCGGATTTATGGCAGCCTTTCATGCTTATGCCTCTACGCCTAAAGGAGAAACTGTCGTACGAGGCGTTTACCGCCTGTCGCGCAATCCGATGTACTTCTTCTATGAAGTGGGAGCATTGGCGGTTTGCATTGCCTCGGCATCGTTGTGGTTGCTGCCTGCCACAATTCCTTTGATCCTCGTCACGCATGGCGTTATCTTGGGTGAAGAGCGATACTGCATGACCACTTATGGGGAAGACTATGCGCGGTACAAAGCGAGAACTCCCAGATACTTCTTACTCAAATAGCAACCTTATGAACAATCTCTCTCAAATACTCAATTCCGCCACGATGGGGCAGCCCCGTCGCTTGCGTCCGCTGATAGGCTGGACGGTTGCGGAGTACTTTTTTCGTGGCGCACCGTATGGGGCAATGCTGCTCGTGGTGTGGGAGGTATTCAAACCTCTGCAAAATCCCGGCACACCGCTCAACCTCGTGAACATAGGTTGGGCGTGCCTAATGCTCCTAATTTCTCTCGTTTGCCTTTGGCTCATTAGCAAAAAGGCATACCTTGTAGCCTATAAAGACGGCTACGACATTTGTTGCGATGGTCGTTTGGAAGTGGTCAATCACCTGCGCCAACTGCCGATGAGTTTCTTCAATAGTCGTGATCCCGGCGACATCGGGGCATACATTGTCAGCGACTATAACAACGTGGAGATGCTCACTACTCACCTTATCGGTCAGTTCTTTGGCGGGCTGGCGATGCCCATCGTCGCTTTGGTTTCGCTCTCATTCTTCAACTGGCAATTAGCTTTGGCGGCAGCAGCTGTCATTCCATTGGCATACCCCATGATGTGGCTCACCAATCACTTTGTGGCAACCTTGGGCAAGAGGCATCAAAAAATAAAGACCAATGCCGCTTCGCGCATGATCGAGTATATACAAGGTATCCGCCTGATTAAGGCTTTCAACCTGAGCGGCAATAAGTTTGAACGCTTGGAACGAGCTTTCCGTGATCTAAAGCGGGAGAGCATCCGTTTGGAAGCGGCTCCCGCACCCAGCATCACGCTGGCTTCCACTCTGCTCAATGGCGGCCTGGTTCTTATTATGCTACTTGGCTTCTCGATGTTGTTAAATGCCAAAGTCTCCATGCCCGTTTACATCATGTTCCTGCTGGCAGGATCGGCTATCTATGCCCCACTCATCAACGCCTTGACCTTTATCGCCCTCATCAACTACATGAAGCTGGGAGCCGAACGCATTGATGCTCTTTGCAAAACGCCCGTACTTCCGGAGGGTATAATAGAAGATGTTGTCAACTCAGAGATAGAGTTCCGTCACGTCAGCTTCAGCTATAATGCCGATATTCCCGTACTTCGGGATGTATCGCTTACCATTCCCGAAAAGGAACTGACCGCTTTTGTGGGACCATCGGGTTCGGGCAAAACGACATTGACACGACTCATTGCCCGTTTCTGGGATGTAAGCGAGGGGGAAATCCTATTTGGCGGACGAAACATCAAAGACTACACCGTGCATACACTGATGCAACAAGTTTCCATCGTCTTTCAGGATGTGTATCTCTTCAACGATACCATTTATAACAACATCCGCGTGGGACGTGAGACAGCTACCCGCGAAGAGATAGAAGTTGCCGCACGCAAGGCGCAATGCCACAACTTCATCACCGCTATGCCTGATGGCTACGAAACGATGGTGGGTGAAGGAGGTAGCACACTATCCGGTGGAGAGAAACAGCGTATCTCTATTGCCCGTGCCATTTTGAAAGATGCGCCCATCGTGTTGCTTGACGAGGCAACCGCTTCGCTCGATCCCGAAAACGAGGTTCACATCCAAGATGCTATCAACGACTTGGTGAAAGAAAAGACTGTAGTCATCATCGCTCATCGCTTGGGCACGGTGATAGGTGCCAATAATATTGTAGTGATAGACCAAGGACGGGTGGTGCAGCAAGGCAAGCATCAAGCTCTTTTGGCAGAGGAAGGACTGTATCGCAATCTTTGGGAGGAACAACAACGGGTAAAAGGATGGAAGTTCAAACAATCGAATAAACAGTAAGGCTATGGATACAAATAAACGCAAGACCGGGCTGGCACGGTTGATAGAAATAGCCGGCACTAAACGTCGGCTGCTCATCGGGGCGATGTTGTTGGCAGTTATCACCGCCATCGTGCAGTTTGTGCCGATCATAGCGGTGTACAATATTCTCATCGAGTTGGCAGAGCATGCGCTTGATCCCTCATTAATTGACAAGGCATACATCTGGCTGTGGAGCTATATCGCCTTGGGAGCTTTCTTCGCTTTCGGAGTGCTCACGTTTGCTTCCCTCATGCTCTCGCACATTGCCGCTTTCAACATTCTGTATGAAATACGAATGCAGCTAGTACAAAAAATGGTTCGTTTGCCCTTGGGGTTCTTTTCCCGCCGGGCTTCGGGAGAACTGAAGAAAATAATGAGCGACGACGTGGAGCGCATCGAACTGTTTATTGCCCACCATATCCCTGACATCGTAACTGCCCTACTTTTTCCGCTGATTCTCGTCAGCTATATGTTTGCCGTAGACTGGCGGTTGGCTATCGTAGTATTGGCTGTGCTGGCGATGGCATTCTATGTGATGGGAAGAATGTACACCGGCAAAAAAATCCGGGAGGTTTCCAAACGGTATGTGGAGACCTTAGGCAGAATGAATGCTAGTATTGTGGAATATATTCGCGGTATTCAGGTGGTGAAGACCTTCACCGAATCGACTAATGCCTATCGCAAACTCAATGACGACATCAAGGAGTACCGCAAATTTGCCAACGAGGTAAACGTACAATACCAACCCACATATGTAGGTTTCCTTACCATACTCTCTTCGGCACTGCTCTTCATCATTCCCGTGGCAGTGTGGCTGTTTGTGGGGAGTGCCTCGTATGCCACTTTCGTGCCGGTGCTACTCATGTTCCTGTTTTTCGGCGTGGCTGTTTTCTTTCCCGTGCTTAAACTCTTGTGGATAGGCAGCTTTCTGAATCAGAACAACATGGGTGTACAGAAGATTGATGACATTCTCTATATGGACGAAATCGAAGAGCCTGACATTCCCCGACACCCCAAAGACGCTTCAGTGGAATTTCGCAACGTCTCTTTTGCCTACGACACCACGCCGATACTCAAAGCGATATCTTTCATCTCCCATCCCGGTACGATAACTGCATTAGTCGGTCCTTCGGGAGCCGGTAAAAGTACCGTTGCTATGCTTGCCGCCCGCTTTTGGGACGTTCAAAGCGGAGAAATCTTAATAGGAGGAGTGCCAGTCAAAGAGATTCCCACTTCGGTGTTGATGGACAACGTCGCTTTTGTCTTTCAGGATAATATGCTCTTCTTCGATACCATCGAGGAGAATATCCGTATGGGTAACAAGACTGCAACCTTTGAGGAAGTGGCACGGGCTGCCTGTGCCGCTCAATGCCATGAGTTTATAGAATCCTTGCCCAATGGTTATCAGACATTGGTAGGCGAAGGAGGCATCTACCTCTCTGGTGGTGAAGCACAACGCATAGCCTTGGCTCGCGCCATATTAAAAGACTCCCCTATTATCTTGCTGGACGAAGCCACCGCCTTTGCCGACCCCGAAAACGAAGGTAAGATTCTGGCAGCATTCTCTCATCTCATCAAAGGAAAGACGGTATTGGTCATCGCTCACCGATTGTCTACAATCACCAATGCCGACCGAATTCTGTATGTAGATAAGGGTGTGATAGCCGAGCAGGGAACACATGAGCAGCTACTTGCTCTTAAAGGAGAATACGCTCGTATGTGGGAAACCTACAACCGAGCAAAGAGGTGGACGATTGGTGGAAAAAATAACCGTAAATTATAAATACAACAAAATATAACCGGTATGAAAAAACTCATTCAAACCGCTGGCTACGGGAGAATTGTATCAACGCAATCCTCAGCAAAGCAACGCAATTTATCAATATGTAAATGTATTAATTATGAAAGACTTATCAGATTTGAGATTTTTCCGACTATTATCGGAACACTCACAGAAAGAGTTTGCCGTAAATGATTTTACGGCCGCATTGCAAGAACTTGCCAATCACTTAGTAAGTATTGCTATAAAGGAACAGGACTACGCTGTATTATTACGTTACTTCTCTTTTGGACTAAACAGGCTCAAGTCGTATCGAGTACAATTTGAGCAGGGGGAAAAACGCCTTGTCATTGCTTATTGATGAAGCGATAGGACTTGTAAATACGGAAATCCGCATACTCAATATGCAAATTAAATATCCGGTTCAATTCCAAAACCGGAAGAATAAACTTCCACTCTCGCCGCTCTACCTTACAGACGAAACCTATCTTATTGAGATTATGGAGATAGTTAGTGGATTGTTCCTATCTAAAAGAGTGGTAACGCGCAGTGGTACAGAAGCACCACTTACAGAAATCGGAAGAGCCTTTGAATACCTTTTCAATATTAAATTGGGCGATGTGCATAAGAAGCATGAAAGTGTCGTTAGTCGTAAACCATCAAAAATAACCGAATTTTTAGATACGCTTCGTAAAGCCATTAATGAAGAAAGCAAAAAGAAAGGCTATCTATAAATCAACTATTTAACAACTATTTATAGGGGTGTACCAGTGGTACACCCCTAACTTATTTTCATCCATTTGCCGAACTTTGCTTCATCAATCGATTGAAACCAATAATGTTAAACTTAAAAATGAAGCAAAATGTATATAGACAACGAAAACTTCGACAAGTGGATGGAACGGCTATCAAAAAAGCTCTCCGAAATCGGACAAGACCTAAAATCCCTTATCAATACCGACAAGATATTAGATCCTAGCGACAAGATATTGGATAATCAGGATTTAGCTTTCCTGCTGAAAGTATCTTTCCGAACCCTGCAACGCTATCGGGCAAGTGGCAAACTTCCTTACTTTATGATAAGTCATAAAACCTATTATCGTGCTGCTGATATTCGGGTATTTATTCAAGAAAATGCCGACTGTAAAACATACGAACGGTTCAAAAAGGAAAACCAACTCGATAAGCAAACTGAGGCAAACCAAGGTGGGTAATATTACCGCCTGATGAAAAGCTATCGCTCCCCATTTAGCAGAAACGGCCTCACCTTGTGGCTCGGCTCGTTTCGCTAAATGAAGCAAGAGGGAACTGGACAAGTCCTGTTCTTCCTTCTTGCCCTGCGGGGCAAAGCCTTCGGCTTTAGCGGTTTAAGTGAAACCGCTGTAATGACACCTGTAATAATCAATTTTAGTTTATTGCTTATTATCAGGTGATTAATAGAGCGAATTTCTATAAAATTGTAATTACTCATGCAAAATAACAGCAGGAAAACCATATTCACCACCGTTTCCATAGACAAGGAAACGGGCGGCTTAGTAGAAAAGATATGTAAACACTATTCGCTGAAAAAGGCGGAAGTAGTGAAACTGGCTTTTCGGTATATCGACAAGGCAAATATCAATCCCGCCGATGCCCCCGAATCGGTCAAAGCCGAACTTGCCAAAATCAACAAACGGCAGGATGCTATTATACGTTTTATCCGTAACTACGAGGAAAAGGAACTTAACCCGATGATACGGGCGACCAATTCGATAGCCGTCCGCTTCGATAGTATTGTGAAAGCATTGGAAACACTTGTTCTTTCGCAGTTGGAGAAGAACCAAGAGAAACACAATGCCGTGCTGCAAAGAATCAGTGACAAATTCGGCGAACATGCCGACGTGATAAACAGTCAGGGTAAACATATCGGCGCGTTAAAAGAGACGCAGAAAAAAGACAATGCAAAACTTTTGAAGTTGATTAGCCTTTATGCGGAGTTGGCAGCTTGCGGAGTGATGGACGGCAAGCGCAAAGAGAGCCTGAAAGCCGAGATAACGAACCTGATAAACGAATAGCAAACAATGAACATCGATTTCCCGCCACCGTCCAACGGAGTGTATAACAATGCAGGCAGCAGCCGACAGTTAGCCAACTATTGCGAGCATGAAGATTTGCAACGGATGGAGCAGGGAATCTATACCGAAGGCTTTTTCAACCTTACGGATGATAATGTCTATAAATCCCATGTGATTAAAGACATTGACGGGAATATCGGGCAACTCTTAAAGACTGATGCCAAGTTTTACGCCGTTCACGTCAGCCCGTCCGAAAAGGAACTGCAAGCGATGGGAAGCACGGAACAGGAACAAGCCGAAGCCATGAAGCGGTATATCCGCGAAGTGTTCATTCCCGAATATGCCAAGAATTTCAATAAAGGATTATCAGCCGAAAACATCAAATTTTACGGCAAAATCCATTTCGACCGAAACTGTTCCGACAACCGTCTGAATATACACTGCCATTTGATTGTGAGCCGTAAAGACCAATCGAACAAAGTCAAGATAAGCCCGCTTACCAATCATCGAAACACCCAAAAAGGCGTTATTACAGGCGGTTTTGACCGTATCGCCTTATTTGAGAACGTGGAGAAAGGTTTTGATAATCTATTCGGTTATAATCGGCAACTACCCGAAACTTTTGAATACTGCAACACTATGAAGAACGGCACTGTCACGGATAAACTATGGATGCAGGAACGGGAACTGAAAGCCCCCGAACAAGATTTTGCTGGTGAAAAGAAAAAAATTGTCTATGTTCAAACAGATGAAAATATAAAAACACAAATAAATAAAAATGTAAAAACGTTTTCAAATATTCCAACCAATACGCAAACAGATGAAAGCGGTTTATCTTCTTTATTTTCCATACTTCCATCGGCTGCGGATGTCAATCCAATGGATGAGCAACAACCGCTGAAACCCAAGAAAAAGAAGAAACGGAGACCAAGATTAAGCTGATAAAATATTAGATTTATATTGTGCCAAAAGTTATTTCCCGTCCAACTTCGGTTATTTCCCGCTCATGGCTTCCCTGCCCGTTTTGGAGGGCGGAAGCCCCGCGAGAATAACCGATTGTCCGAGAATAACTTTTGCCAGTTTAACGGCGGCATAGCCGCTTTTATTAATACAGTTTATTTTTGATACTAAAATCTAAAGATGCAAATATATATTGTGTACAACAGTTCTATGGCTGAAACAATTATAATAAGTAACGACAATATGGTGACCTGACCATATTTCTTTTCTGCTTTATTTAAATGCTCAGATAAATTTACTTCAAACATACCGTATGACTGCTTGCGAGCGATTTCTTTCATAAAATGCTCAATATAAATCAGCATTGAAAGAGAACAAAATGGCAACAACAATATCAGACTATTAAATTCTTTATTTATCTGACATAAAGCAAAATATCCTGTAATAAAAATTGTATTGAACATGAACAACTTATCATGCAACCTATCGAAATATTTTAACACATATCTTTTGGAATCGTATTCCAATTGTTCTATTTTACGTGAAAGGCGTTCCAAAGACTTCTCCGCTTCTTCGATTATTTTATCTCCATCAAGATTATCCATATTATTCATTATATCTTAGAATTATCGTTTATTATCGGCATATCTATTGTTTTGGTTAAACCCTCTAAAGGCTTTCGGGAGCTTTCTTCTTCGTAAATAAGAGATGAAAGATAGATTAATGCAGACCTCGTAAGTTTCAGAATTTTAAATGCTTTATCATAAAAATCAAGCCTTTCAATTTCATATGTTTCCGGTGATTCGTTCCAACAAATATTTTTCCCTTCAACAATTTTAAATGATTTATGCTCCATAAAATTTCTCATTATCGCTATTTCCTTCGCTTCCGGTTCTATTGGTGAATCTACTCCTTCGTCCAAATCCTTGCTCAACCAAAATAAGCCCTGCAAAGCCAAATTTTGAGAGGTAAACATTTCCTCATTTATCGGATTATTCCTATTTCCTCTTTTATGCCATATATTTCTAAAAGAAACTCGATTTTTATCAATTCCCAAGTTTAAATATATATTCATAAGATAGGCTATCTTATCAAAAATAGAATAGCAAACGCGAAAGGATATTTTTATTTTTTCAATGGAAATGGCATAGACCGGACAATCAAAAGCAGTATAAAGGACAACATCTCTGTCTGAATAATGAGGTTTGTCAGTATTTACGCCTTCATAGAACAGAAACCTTGCTGAAACAAATTCCTGCTTCATTTGATTATACATCGATTGGCATATTGGTTTTTCTTCTCTTTTCAAGACCATTGTTGGAGTATGCAGAATATCGTGTGCAACAACATTTTGGGCTATAACATCATTTAGTGGATTTAGAAATAATACATTATCAATGCACCACTGTCTATAGTCAATTTCATCCGTTGATAATCCATGAAAGAAATCGTCATATTGCTTGAAATCATTCAAGTCTTTTAATGGATACCTTGTGGCAATGTGTTCCGCCAAACTATTAAACCCTGAACGGGCTTCTTCGTAAACATCTTTTTTATCACATGCTTCCAGTAAATGCTTTCGGGCATATTGCAAAAATATAAATTGATGTACCCCGTCAAAAACTTCCCTTGCATATCGGTATAATCCAAAACCCTTATTCCCCAAAGCCATGCCAAAATTGGGATTTATCAAAAGTGCTTTATTGAAATAGTCCTGCGCTTCTGAGAAACGCCCGATATGGTCAAAAGCACATCCCAGATTAGTTAGGATTTGACAAACATTAATATCTTCTCTTTTGCCAATGAGTTGCAAAGCACAACGTAAATGATATACTTGTTTTTCAAACTCTTTGGAACTAATGGGAACTTCGTAAGAGTTTAGATATTTTAGTTGTAATACATAACTCCAACCATTTGCCAAAAAATAATGAAATGTACTTTTTTGCTCATCATTGAAACGCTGCAAATCCACGTCCACAGATAGATTTAAACCGTTTTTTATAGATACAAGGTCATTTATACTTCTGGATTTCTCAAAAATATTGGCAAAATTATTTAGTATCTCATTAGGCGAATATGTATTTATATTAGTAGGGGTTATATTCATGTTTATTTGTAGATTTATGTTATTTTACTTTTCCTATCTCGTCGATTATTCGACCTATATCGTTCCCTTCTTCCTCAATCCACTCATCAGTTTTTATGAGGTTTTGTAGTATTGCCAGTTGTTCAGAAGAATATAGGTTAGCGGTTAATGATGATAATTCTGTAGTTTTATCCCATTCGCTACGGTGATAATCTTCTGTATCTTTGATTCGTTCGGGTTTACCGTTGGGATTTAGAAGTTGTAACGAAGAGGCTTTGTCCTTAATCATTTCAACCCGATGATAAATCCGCTCATAAATTTGTAATCCCATCAAGTCCCAATCACACAGGTAATATATCGGATATTCAATTTTCGGTAAATTTTCAATCGGCAAGGTATTATTGCCGCCAACGTGCCATAATTCAACATTCCTTTTTGGGGCAATGTCAAGGGTAAGAAAATAACGATTTTCACATAGGATTATACATGTTGGATTTTTGCATGGAACACGATAAATCCACTGACCTTCGTTCTGGGGAAACTTATCTATCCCTATTATTTTTAACACAGCATCTTCCAATGCAGAACCCTTTTCAATATGTTTGGCCGATTTGAAGAACGATTTTGAAATTCCTTTTCGTCCGTCTTTTCCTGCCTCTATTTTACTTCGCATTTCGGATAATAGTGTTTGCCCACTATCGACCAAGACATTCTCACATTGCTTGATGTTCATTAGGCTCTTGATTTCAAATTCCGAAAATGGAGTGTGGGGCGTCAAAATCTGATTTTCCGACAGAAAGGAATAATACTTGTGAAATAGACCTTCTATATTTTCCCGCTCATATTCATCGTCGAATTTACTGTATGGCTCTATGGTTTTAGTTGAACCGATTTTCTTCTTAATATACCCTTCTCGTTTTAGATATTTGAAGTATGGGCGTTCCTGTACTTTCAAATTGGTTTTGCGTTCGTGGTATAATTGATACAGCGCTTTAAACTCAGGCCATGTTAATTGTTTATTTATCATATCTTCTGAATTTCATCGGCATTACTAAATATAGCAAAAGTACTCACTCGTTCTTTCCGCTTTTTACTGCCGTTGAGGATGTATAAATATTGTTCACCGTCCCTGAAATCATCAAGGGGATTGATTGACATTGATATTAGCTGATAATCTTTGGCTTCGGCAATTCGTTCAAGTAAATCGAAATTACTACCAATTCCTTCAGCCTCGTCAATAGGCATAAAACGTAATCCACTGTGTTGTCTCCCCTTTTCTTTTTTCTCAACTAAGGAAAGACGGGCAACGCATAACATGGCAGTAACGGCATAGGTCTGACCTGCGCTCCCGACATTCTTTTCTCCATCATCCGACTCCATTTCGAATTTTATATCAAAATAGTTCTTGGGATTTAATAAGTCTTCTATTTTCGCATTCTTGAATCCACCACATTTTTCAAAAGCTGTAGCCATCATGTCAGGAATATCAATTTTTTCTCTTAATGCTGCAAATAAATCTTGATGAATGCTTTCTTGTTTTATCGAATCATTAAGCTTTTCCAAAAACATATCAATCCAATCGATTGGATAAATTAAAGAAAACGGACAAGTAAGACTTAACTTAAATCCTTGTGATATTTCTTTATCCGAGCCTTTAAAATAGGCTCCAATCTCATACATTTTTGCAACATAATCGCTGACAGCATCTCTAACATCCTGAAAAATTTCCTTGAGCAAATTCAGTTTCCGATTTCCGATATGGATATGTGTGTCATTTAACTGTTTGAGAAAGTCTAACATTTGCTGTAAAGCATCTGTCTCATTTGACGTCAATTGTTTTGCGGGAATCTCATTAACAACTTCCCTTGTTAATGCCAAATAATCTTCAGACCCCATGAATCGTTGATACATTTTTTCGCTTAAAAACTCGATAACAATATCATCATATGCTTGCTTATAAGCATTCCTTGCTGAATAGAATAATTGTTCTTTTTCTTCGGGTTTGGCTACAATATTAATTTTTAAGTTTATCTGTTGGTCTGACTGTGCTTGATAATCTAACTTTGCCTGATGATAAAGGCTGTCTTCTTCTTGAATCTTAGTTTTCAGAACTTTTATTTCTTCTTTGCAACTGTGTTTTTTCTTTAGATTATCATTTAGTTCTGAGCGAAGATTTAATATGCTTGTCGTATCTAAATCCTCAGGGATTTGTATATAAGTTGAAAATAATTGTCGAAATCGAGTTGCTCTATTTTGTTTATATATAAGCAGTCTGTTTGCTTTTTCTTGAAGTTGTCTGATAGCGGTTTGAACTTCAAGAAAAGAGAAATTCTTTGAGAATTCTATTTGGCAGGCTTGTTGTATATCTTTTTTTACTTGCTCTTGCTCCGTTTCTCCCTTTATTTTCAGGATTTTGGCAGCATCAAGTTCCGATTTGGTTTGCTTAATGTCTTCTCCATTAAAATGGACTTTCAACAATTCATCTAATTGTGTGGCAGTAATATCTAAATTTTCATCAATGATATATGCTGATATTTCATCTCTACGAACAAAAGCGTTAACTGCATTCTCGCCATGTTTAGACGCCACTTTTTGCATAGCCTCTATAGTTTCTTTCTCTTCTCTTAATGAATTGATGATTTCTGCTGCATCTTTGTATTTTTCGTTGAAGTATCCCGTAATTTCGTCACTATTCTTCGTTGTGAAAAATCGTTCGGGTATGTAAGGTACAAATCTCCTAATGCTGCCCCAATCAACCCAAAAACCATTCGGATTGCTTTCTTTTTCCCCGATTTCCAAGTTGCCAAAAAAAGTTTCCGGATTTGGTATATATTGTGTATTCTTTTCAATACTTGCAGGTTTCTCAATAAGTATCATATCTAAGTTGAACAAGACACTTTCTTCCTCATGTGATAATGATGGTTTGTTCTGTATTGTCCAATATGCTAAAGATTTAGTATTGGTGACATCTGAAAAGTCCTTTAAAGTAGTAAGTCTCTTTATTTCGGTGTTGATTTCTTCTGTTCTCTTCTTGTAAAAAGCAGAGCCATCAACTGCTCCTCTCGCCCAAGGAGATTTTGTCCATTCTTCATATAACTTTTGCTTCATCAATTCATCACCCAAATTTTTCAAGTGTTCCTTTTCAGCCTTCTCACTCAATTGTTTTGAGTGCCTATCTCGTAATTTTTCGCATGTTTTATAAGCATCAAGTAATTTTTCTACTTTTTGCACTTGAATGTACTGTTCGTCGAGTTTGGGGTATTTCTGAAATGCAACGGACTCTTTAGTCAGATACGCTGTTATATTTTCTTGAGCATTTTCAATGATGGATAATTTATCTGCTAAAAGATTTACGTTTTTCCGTTGCTCCTCAGCTTCTGCTGAAAATAAACGCAAAAAGGAATTGGCTACTTTATGATTGATACTTTTTATGTCATACTGAAGCTGAATACATTTTTCTTCTGCCGTATTCTTGTTTTGATAATGAAATATGGTTTTTGTTTTCAAATAGTCTTCCTGTGCTGCATCCCGTGCTTGTTTTAAATCGAAAAGACGTTTGAACTTTTCGTATTTGATTCGCACTTTTTCTAATGTGTCTTTATTTTCTTTGTGGTCTCTTAATTCTTGTGCTATATCTGCAAGTTGTTCGTCAAAACGAACTTTGATGATATTTTCCCTATCGTCATTAAGGAAAAACTCTTTCAACCATTTCGAATTGTTTTTAAATCCTTTACCACGAGAAAATGCGCGAATGATTTGTGCAAAATTCTTTAAGTTTCCTTCTGTCTTCAGGTCAATGGGAAGGATTTTGTTTTGTTCAAGTAATTCATGATATTTATTCAAAGACAGTTTTGCAGCATAAGCCTGTTTATTTTCTTTCATCCTTTCAGGAAGATTAGTTATATCTATAATCTCGTCACCCAACATAAAATCTTTTGATATAAGAGGTGAAGAAAGAGGCTCAAATACGTCTAATCCTATATTTGCTTGAATAATAAAAGGGTCAATGGAAGTAGTTGATATGTACATCCCGATGACAATAAATTTGTCCGTATCTATTGCAATGTTTAGAAATACATATCCATATCGTTCAATGATTAACTTTCTTGCTTCCCGCTCTGAACTTGAATCTGTGGCAGATTTAAATTCCCTTTCTCCGACTAATATCAGTTGTAACACATCTGCAATAATAGATTTTCCGACACCGCTGTCACCTGCAAAATCTGTCCGAAACGGATGAAAACGATAATCTGAATTATAATGATTACGAATGCCTACTGTTGAAAGGCTATATATACGAGGAAATTTTTTATTACTCATTGCTAATCGGTGTATTGATGATGTAGTTTTCAAACATATTCAGTAAACGATTGAGAGACGGCATGATTTCAAAAGTTTCCGTGCTTTTGTCTATCATAATCCAACATAAATCGTTGAATTTTTTAAGCGCTTTGTCCATCTCATCTTCAATAGATTTTAGCTCATAATCCGTTTCTTCTGTATCTTCCGATTTTGCAAATAGCCGTAATAAGTGCGGTTTATATTCTTCATACTCCGACAATACTTGTACTTTAAAATCTTGGATTAGTATACGGCTTTCTGCTCTTGGTTCAAGAACATACATGCGAATTAATAGAAAGGCTATGATTAGATGCGATTCCGCAAGATATTCACGATTTTCTACAGGAATATTACCCCGTTGGTAGTATCCGTTTCCATCTTTGAAGAAATCAATGAAAAAGTATTCTAAATCACCTTCGCCCTCACGATTCAAATGGATATCAAACAAATTGTCATAATAAGATTTTAGTTTGTCGTAATATTTTCCGACAAAAGCAAACTGCTTACCCTGTGAAGGACATTTTTGAATATGTTTTCCACTTTTCAAAGCATAATCGACATCTGCAAATATTGATATTGCTTCTTGTGTCGTTAAAAATGCATAGCCTACATTTTCTTGTAAATAATCGTCTTCCATATTTTTATCATTGGATATTCGGGGATGCCAACTATTTCAGTTGAAATAGATATCCCGAATGAATTAATGTCACGGTAATATTTAGACATGGTTTTGTGAGCTAACTTCACACAAATACGGATATTCCCATTTTCTTTTTTGAGCACTTCATAAAAGAAAGCAGAAAAATCAACTTCTTGATATGCTTTTAGTCGATTTTCCAAATCAAGCATATAAAGGTTAATCCTTTTTTGAATTTCAATCCTTTCTTTTTCCAATAAAAAGCGATTCTCTGTTTCAGTGGCGTTGGTTACGGGAATTTTTGATTTCGCTGTTTTGAACCGACTAAGGGAAGCTCCATCAAAATTTTCTTTAACGATAATAAACCTTGGTTGCTGAGTATAACGTATCGGGATACTTGGTATGCCATCAGGGAAACGGATTTTGCCTTTTTCCAAAGTGCTTTTTTCAAGTAGTTGATTAAAGAAGCGTTTGAACCGAATGTAGAAATCGTGCCTATTGATATTTCTGATATATTCATTTAGTCGAGGTTTAACGCTGTCTATACGCTTGCTGATGATTTTCAGATTACCTCGAACTTCCTGAAAGAAGGATAGCACATTTGCCCGTTGTCTGTTCAGAAGAATATCTTCTGTAATGATATTACTCTTCAATAGCTTGTTTTGAATATCGTGCGCTCCACTAAAGGCATTATTCAACTCTTCTGTTTTGGAACGAATATCTTCCAATGTGTTAACTATTGATTTTAAAGCATTCAAATCGTAAGCATGCTCATTTGATATCTGTCGTCTGAAATCAATGACTAATCGGTCAATTTGGATATATAGGGTATTAATTTGTGTATCTACTCTTTGGCTATAGCTTTCGAATGTAGTAGAGTACCACTCTGTGAAGGATTGTTCGCTAAAGGTGTTAGAAAGGTATAAAAACTCTTTTTGTAGCTGAGTGGGATTGAATGTCTCTTCAAGAATATTTTCAATCAGTTTGCACCACTTTTTGGTAAAAGGTTTGAGACGGTATAGCCGATTCTTTTCATCGCGCCATAAAAAATACTTTTGAAAATACTTGACTATATTATTAAACTGTATTTTCTGATTGGTTTTCAAATCATATCGGATCTCCCTCAACGATTTGATGATTTCTTCTTCTGAAAACTCTTTCCCAATGTCTCCGTCCTTTTGTTTCTGATACAGATGAAACAGCACCAATCCTTCCTGCTTAAGAGGAATAAGATTTTCATATTCTTTTTCTATTTCATTGTATAGATTGAATAAGGACATAACTTTAACAATACAAAAAAGTTAACCTTATTGCCAAACATTGGTTGTTTTAGCATTATAAAGATTAACCTTACATTTAAATTTAGTTTTTATTTTCTCAATATGCATCAAATCGGCATCTGAGTATACACCGATATACACACTCCATAATTTGTCTTGTGCCTTCTTCCCTTGATTAGCCGCGATGTTTATGGCTTCTATGATATGTGTATCATTGTCGCCAAAGTTGAAACCAAATGTTATTAATGAGCCTTTTATCGAAGAAAACTTATCAAAGCAAAACGACAGGTATTTGTTATGCATAATGTGCGTAAGTTTTTCATTTGCATTGCCTGCTGTCACAAAAATGGGATATTCTTTCTTTTCCATTCTTGCTTTAATGTTATCTAATAAGTAGTCACCGTTATATTCTTCTTTGATTATATCTATTCCTGTATCAAATAGAGGAAGCGCACCATGCAAATAAAATACGGATTGGCTATCCTTATTTTTACCCCAACGAAGTTCAGAATATTCCGGTTCATAATCCGGAACATACTCATCTCCTAATGGGTTTTCGACTTCTCTTCCAAAGCCATCTCCTGCATTTTTACAAGTGTTGCGCATTAATACCCAATAAAGAAGCAAGTCATAATTCGACGAAAAAACATATCCGTCATTAACTAAGTAATCTTCTAAAAAAGTACAGCAAGCGGCATTTTTTTCTTCAGGTATCTTAAACACATGTTCAGGGTGCATTGCTTTAACAGCATCAATCAAGCTATTTTTCAGGGTTTCACTTGTATGCTTGATTTTATCAATCAGTTCTTTGTCTGCATTGAAAACTTGAGTAACATTAGCGAAAAGGTCTAATTGCTGCATGATTATCTCAAAGTTCTTTGTATTTATGCTGTTGAATAGCTGTTTCAATAATTCATCTTCCGAGTTTTCTATAAATGCACTAAGCGCATTATATGAGAATATTTTGGCATCATAAGCCATACTGAATCCATTTCCCAACAGCAAATGCTTAGCCCTTCCTTTTTTGCGTAGGGATTGAACAACCTCTTGATAGGTTTGAAGTTCTTCAACTTTCATACTTCAACTTTTTTCCAATGATGTTTGGGAACAAAACAAGGCAATTTACTCAAAATAATATCCTGAGGTAAGCCCCACATGATTTCATATGTATTTTCTCCAACTTGGGAATTAGCTTCCTTTGCTTCTAATTCCATATCTATGGGGACATTCACAAATATAGTATAGTAAGGACTGGTAGATTGGTCATAACTTTTAAGTTTTGGGTCTATGGCAACAAGCTTGTCAAATAACCCTTCAACATTTAACTTCTTATCTACACTAATAGGAATTGAACAATAAGAATTGCCCTTGCTGTCCACAAGGTGACTTTTAATAATGCTATCTGCTAACTTAATCTTTATCATGATATTTTCTTTAAGATTTCTACTTCAAACTTTCGTTAATGGCAAAGTTAGCAAATCTTTTAACATTGTCACTAACTTTTTCATTTTAAGAATGAAATCTATGGTATTAATACTAGGAATTAGTTGTTTTGCTTCACCATTCACAATAAACAAGCTGTTTTTATTCGAATAAAGTTGCTTATGACATCTCTGTTACCACTACTTCAGCAGTTGCAAAATAGCAGGGCAAAGTCTTTTTTGTTTTATCGACAAAACAAAAACAGCTTATTTTCGTCTTATCGACAGAACAAGAATACCCCTAACTAATCCTGATATTTTGTTTTGTTTCTAAAATGCATTATATTTGCAGCATAATAGAAACAAAATCAAGAAATGACATTTTTGGAATTTAAGAATCAGCTATTCGATTTGGCATGCTTCAATATCTATCAGGTATATGCATGGCAATCGGATTTTGACCGTAATAGCCTTACTCGCTGGGTGAAGAAAGGATATCTTATCCGGTTACGGCAGGGATACTTTGCTTTCTCTGAATATAAGAGCAAACCGGATTATTTCCTTTATTTTGCCAACAGGATTTACCGTCCGTCCTATATCAGCTTGCATACAGCATTGTCGTTCTATGGGATGATACCGGAAGCGGTGGTACAGATTACCAGTGTGACAACCCTAAAAACAGCATCTTTCGTCAATGACTTCGGCGAATACTCTTATAAGAACGTCAAAGAAAACCTGATGTTCGGGTACGAGTTGAAGCCAATGGCAGACAATCGTACCATACAGTTTGCCACACCCGAGAAGGCATTACTTGATTTGCTGTATCTTTATCCGTTCTATGATAGTGAGCAGGAATTGGAAGAATTGCGCTTGGATGAAGATTACCTGCACGATGATTTAAACAAGGATTTACTGATGGACTACTGCGACATGTTTCAAAGCAAGGCACTTGATCATCGTGTAAAGTTACTTCTTAAAACTTACGATTTATGATACAGATTGAACAGATAAGAAATTATTTTCCGGTTCAAATCCGTGGAAATTCGGGGTTCGATAAGCACATACTAAAAGAGTATTTACAGTTGATGATTCTGGATTACCTTTCTTCTACGCCAAACATCCAAAAGATGGCTTTTATCGGTGGGACAAACCTGCGTTTAGTAAAAGGGATAGACCGGTTTTCTGAAGATTTGGATTTTGACTGCAAAAACCTGTCGAAAGACGAGTTTATTGAAATGACAAACGGCGTAATTCAGTTTCTGGAACGTTCAGGATTACGCGTGGAGGCAAAAGATAAAAAAAATCCAAAGCTAACAGCCTTCCGGCGTAATATTCATTTTCCTGAACTGTTATTCGATTTGGGATTGAGCGGACATAAGGAAGAACGCTTTTTGATAAAGGTCGAAAGCCAATACCAAGGAATTGCTTATCCCCCTGTTATCACAAATATCAAAGGGTACGGATTCTTTTTCCCGTTTCCCGTTCCTTCTGATGGTGTATTGTGCAGTATGAAAATTGCCGCCATGTTAGCCCGCGCCAAAGGACGTGATTTTTACGACCTGATGTTTTTGCTTTCGCAGTCAAAACCCGATTACGATTTTCTTTCAAAGCGTTGCGGAGTACATAATTTGCAGGAGTTCAAACAGGCAGCAGGCGAATTGCTGAAAACAGTCGATTTGAAGAAGAAGCAAAAGGATTTTGAGCACTTGCTTTTCAATAAAGCGAATAGTGAGAAGATTTTGAGGTTTGGGGATTTCGTTAATTCGCTTACAGAATAATTCGATGCGAAATGCACATTTCGGAAATGACCGTTTCGGAACAATGGAAAGGCAAATTAAACAGCCGTAAATTTTACCGCCATAAAAATTACCTTCTATTTCTGTTATGCCCTATTTTTGCTGCACAAGAGAAGTAAAAAGACTAATTATTTCAACTTTTCGGTCAAACAATGGATTAATTTAATATTCTTTCTTAACTTTGCAGTAACAATCGTGTTAAATCACGGGCAAAACGATGAGAAATAATCGTGTGCTAAATCGTGTGGATTTTCCGATGAAAGAAAAGATAAGTCGGTGATTGTCAATGGTGATACGTAAAGCGTTCACTTTCTGGTGGAAACAAATGCATATTACCCCTAATTTTGTAGATTTAAAGAAAGTACTTATCTTTGCTTTCAGTATTCTCCATGAGCAAACTATCGCAAAAGCACGTAGCAAATTAGTGGGTTAAATCATGGGATATGCTTGAAGCTAAAAATATAAAGTTTTAAATATCAGCGTGGTAACTCTGTAAGGAGAATCCCAGGCGGATCACATAAGAACAAAGCCAAACGGCGACAAAAAAGAGACAAGTCCTACAATATCAACGTATTGTAGGACTTTTTTTATTGTTTCAGTCTTGCCTAAAAGACAAAAAAGGGGCACGAAAAGACACGGTTGAGTATCCAAATCGTACCCCCTTCCCCAAAAAACGATTAGGGGGTACGATTGTCGGAAAATGGCTTACTTTTGACGTGATTTGTCTATACTCTATTTATCTCATTTACAGTGATTAAAATTAGTTTTGCAATCTAAAAAAAGTGAGATTATGAAGAATGAAAAAAGTACTTTCAGCGTATTGTTTTACCTGAAAAAAGACAAGATGAAAAAGAATGGTTTAGTACCCATTCATGCCCGTATCACAATCAACGGCAAACAGACCCAATTCAATACCAAGTTAGAAGTATTAGAAACTAACTGGAAATCCGGCAGAGCCATAGGTAAATCAATGGAGATACAAAGGCTTAATTCCATGCTGGACGACATCAAAGCAAATATCCGTTCCCACTTCCACAATCAATTAATGCGGGATAGCTATGTTACACCCGAAAGCGTGAAAAATGCACTATTGGGAAAAGAGGAAGAAGCAAATACTATTATTTCTTTTTTCCCCCAGCACAACGACCAATACAAGAAAAAGGTCGAAGCAGGAGAAGCCACACCAAAAACGTACAGCAGATACGAACTGACAAAGTTACGCTTAACCCAATACATGAAAGATGAATATCGTGTATCGGATTTGCCGATACGTCAAATCAACAAAGTATTTATTGAGAATTTCTACCTGTATATAATAAAGAACCACGATTGTTCACCCAATACGGCAATGAAGTTTATACAGCGTTTCCGCACGGTGGTAAACTTTGCACAGGGTACAGGATTGATAACAGCCGACCCGTTCGCCAATTATAAACTGAAATTCGAGTATATAGAAAGAGGGTATCTTGACAAGGACGAGATAAGCAGGATATGCAATAAGGATTTTGCTTCAAAGCGATTGGAGCAGGTACGGGATATTTTCATTTTTAGCTGCTATACGGGACTTTCATACGTGGATATATGCGAATTAACCAGTAACGACATACGTTTGGCATTTGATGATAATCTATGGATTATAAAGAAACGTCACAAGACTAAAGTAACATCAAACATCCGCTTGCTGGATATTCCTAAAGCTATCCTGAACAAATACGAGGGAAAACTGAAAAACGGTCAGTTGTTACCTGTTATCAGCAATCAAAAGATGAATGATTATTTGAAAGAAATTGCCGTTCTATGTGGTATCGACAAAAATATCACGTTCCACCTTGCAAGACACTATAAATTTTGCTTCTTATTGAAAATGAATGATTTGCAACCAATTCGTTTTCAATAGGTAACAGATAAGAAACGAGCAAGAAGCTGTACTTCGCTTTATTCTGCATATATCTCAAAGAGCAACTTAACAGATACGAAGATACAACATTTATTTTATTAATCGACAAAATATCTCTCATTTTCAAAAACAAGACCTTTCAGCTTCAATTACTATCTTCGCTTCCGCTCTTTGTCATCATCTCGCTCCATACGCTTATTCAACCGTTCTCTCAACTTGTCAAGAAAATAAGTGCGGCTTTCGTCTTTGCGTTTCTTTATATCTGAAAAAGCACCGTAACTATCCCGAATATCTATATCAAAGAGCGTTCCGAAAAAGGCAGTTAGCTCATTGATGGTAATCTCTCCATTATTGATACACTTAACCTCGTCCAGTGAATACATCAACTCTACTAGTTCGACGACAGAGCCAGTCCATTGATAGGAACCTCTCATTTTTAACAACCTCATCAATACTCCATCATTGCCGTTTTGCAGATATGTTCGCCGAAAGGAGAGAAATGCATATAGTAGCTCCATTGCAATAATACGTGCCACCAGCTGATCATACCCGGTGGAAAACTCAAAATTCTCATCAAAAGGACATATATCTACATCAATTACATCGTATTGCCGTCCTCGTAAAAAATAGTGTGTATCTTGATAGGTGCTACCGCTGCGATAATACTGAAAAAAGGATACATGACGATCGAAAAATAACTTTTGCTCTAACTGTTGTTTCTCGTAATATTTGTCCAACTCCTCTGTCTCCAATGGGCGTTGGCTCTCAATGCGTAGAATTTTATAGAAATAGATAAGTCGTCCCAACAAAGTGGGTTTCTGATATTTGAAGAAGATAATTTCATCTACTTCATTCTTGAACGAATGAGACTGTAGAAATACTTTCATTTCCGCCAACTTTTCTTTTAACAGATGGATCATCGCTCTACAATCCGTGACGATATTCTTTTTGTTCAGATCAAGACCAGCCATCCGGCTATCTATCTCCTGCATAATTTCATCATATTTTTTCTGCATACAAATCCCCGTTTTAACTTTCTGCTAAATAAAACAACTTCCTATTCATCCAATAATTAGGGTTCGCTGAATAATTCACTTTGTGAAAAACTAGTCTAAAGCATGGTGTAATATAAAATATCTCCAGAATAGTTTTTAAAATTACTCCGTCAGCCATTTCTTGAGTTCCTGCACATTGGTTCGGCTCACAATAATCTTTTCTGGGGTATTTACACCAAGATTGACTACCACCCGGTTTCCGAACCATGTAGTGATGTCGATTACAGCTGCTTTAGAGATGATAAACTGGCGATTAGCACGGTAAAACTGTACCGGATTGAGCTGTCGCATCACTTCATCGAGTAATCCACCCAATCGACATTTTGTACCATCATGCCGGACTACTACTGAATTTTTGTCTTCTAAATAGATATACGCGATATCGTCTACTTTCACCGGAATCAATTTGTCTCGGACGGAGACGAGCAGAGACGATTTATAAATGGTATTTTCTCGCAACAACGTATCCGCCACCTTTCGAATCAACTCCATGCTCTCCTGTGGTTGATAGGCAGCAGAAAACCGTTGCAGTTTGTCCAATGACCGTTGCAGAGAAGTACGACTGACGGGTTTCAGCAGATAATCAATGCTGTTTACTTCGAACGCTTTCAGGGCATATTCATCGTATGCGGTAGTAAAGATAATGGGACACGTTAATTCGACACTATCAAATATGGAAAAGGATATATCATCAGCCAATTGTATATCCATAAAAACGAGATCGGGCATCAGGTTATTCCCGAACCATTCGATACTTTCGCTCACGGATTGCAACACTCCCATGACAACCGCATCCGGCATTAATTCATTTAACAAACCTACCAGTTTTTTGGCGGTGAGTTGTTCGTCTTCTATAATCAGTATTCGCATAACTTATTCACTTTTATTGGATTCACGGACTAATGGTATGGTAACTCTGAATGTATCTTTGGTCTGTTCGATCGTGACCTCTTTCTGCCACCGGAGCATACAACGTTCCGAAAGATTGGCAAGCCCGATACCGTAACCAGTCAAAACATTTTTGGGTTGAAGATTATTGCTGACCATCACATTATGGTCAGAAGTAGTGCAGATCGTTATGCGGAGCGGATGCTGGCGGGATACGATGTTATGCTGCACGGCGTTCTCCACCAGTGTTTGCAGTCCCAAAGGAACAATGCAGTAACTTTTCAGACTGGGATTGATCTCCATGTCGAGCGTAAGGCATTCCCCAAAACGAACTTGCAGCAGTCCGAAATAGTCGTCCACGAACCGGAGTTCTTCATCCAGAGTCACGGTCTCTTTGGTTTGCAGAATATAACGGTAGACGGAAGAAAAGCGCTGAATATATTCATGAGTTTTCTGCCTATCCTCGTCAACCAGCGAGTCGAGGATGCTCATCGTATTGAACAAGAAATGCGGATCAACCTGATTCTTGAGTGCCTGGTAGCGTACCTGCATATTCTCCACTTTGAGCGTTTCGTACTGAAGAGCCAACTGCTGTCGCCTTTCAGACAGGTAGATGATGTACGAGAAAGTGATTGCGGTTAAAGCAAGCGATATGTTAATCAGAATGATTGCGACGAATACCTCAGAAGAAAGAGACCAACTACTCTCCGGGGTGAACAGACTGTTGTACAGAAGCAACTGAAGGAAACTGAATAGTAGTGTGATCAGAAGTACTCCACCTATAAGGTATCCGTTTCGCTTTGCCGCCGTATATGTCCCCTTCAACAGCCGAAAATCGAAGACAAAGAGTAAAAACAAAAGAATAAAGAAACTTCCTGCGCTGTAAAGCACAGATATATATTTGGGCACATTGACTACAAAACCGTACATCTCTCCCCCCATCATCTTGACGTACAAGGGCGAAACCATCGGCAACACGAATATAAGGGTGATAAAGGCGGCAAGGCATGCTGCTGTCTGCCAGTTCATATAGCTTTTTTGCTGCATAATTTTGTTTTTAGAAGTAAAAGTAACCATTCAGACACAATTTCTCATCATCCGATGAGAACAAAATCTTGTTTTCACACGCTAACCAGCCTATGGCCATACTCAGTTCTTTGTCCGAGAATTGGCTTTTCTCTTTCAACTCGGTATAGGTTAGTCCGTGTGTATTGTGCATGAGTTGTAGTATCATGCCTGCATGAACTACAATTTCATTTTTATTCCTCATATTTGGTTTTTTACGTTTTACTTTTATTGTAATGCAAATATAATCAGATATTTATACTTATCGGCATAAATTGTCATCATATTAATTCTTACGCTTTTTCACCATATAGAACAGCGAAGGAACTACATAAAGTGTCAGGATGGTCGAGGTAATGATTCCGCCAATCGTGACCAGTGCCATCGGTGTGCGAAATGCGGCTCCGGCTCCTCCTCCGAATTCAAGTGCATTAGGAAGTGTGCCGATAGCGATAGCCACGCTGGTCATGATGACCGTTTTGAGCTTGGTTTTTGCCGATTGGACGGTTGCTTGGTGGAGCGACAGACCTCGAGAGAGCAGTTGACGGTTGTAATCGTATATCAAAATACTGTCGTTTACCGCCAACCCCAACAGGGTGATGATGGCAATCAGCGAAAGCATATTCAAGGATGTTCCGCTCAGGAATACAAGTACCAATACTCCGATCATAGCCATCGGCAGTGTGGTGAGCAGTAGGAACGGATGCCAGAAGTTTTCCAGCAGCGAGGCCATCAGCATATAGAGCAGTACGATAGATAGAATCAAGGTAAACGCAAGTTCAGCCAGCGACTCGTCCATGTCTTCCGCCATACCCGCCCATTTCACGGTCACAGATTTCGGAGCCTGAAGTTCGTCCATCAACTGAGTGATTTTGCCCTGCATCTCCATATCCGACACATTATCTTTGGGCATAATACCGAATTCCACTGTCGGGAGCTTGTTGACGTGATAGATTTGTGCCTGCGATATATCGTAGGTGATGTCAGCCAACCGCTCCACCGTATAGAGCTCTCCATTCACCAGAACCGGAATATTCTTGATGCGTGCTATGTCGCTGATGTCTTGCTCGTTGTAGCTGATACGGATGTCATATTCCTTTCCACTCTCTTTATACACACCTACTTTGGAGCCATTTATGCCGCTGTTGATAGCAGTTGCCACATCAAATACGGTCAAGTTCAGCCTCGAAACAATTTCCTGTCTTGGAATAACACGTATAAGACGGTTTCCGTTGCGGTTGTTTGCCTCGTAGCCCGAGATTCCGTCCATCTCCTGCAACGCAGCTTCTACTCTGGCACTCGTAGCTTTGAGCTCTTCTACGTTTTCCGACTGCAACATAAATGAAATCGGCAGACCGCCTTCAATGCCGTTGGCAGATACCAATGATTTGACCGACGGGATGCTGTCGAGTTGCACCTTCAACATTTCCGACAGTTGTATATTGCTCCGATTGCGTTCGGCTGCCGGGTATAAGTGTGCCACTATTTTGAGCAGGTTCGGACCCTTGGGCATGATGCCTTTTTCGCCAATTACCGTTTGAAGTGCTTTTACTTCGGGGTATTGCATGATAATCTGCTCTAATTTTTTGGCATATTCGCCTGAGGTCTCCAGCGAGGAACCCGCCGGAAGCTCAACCTCCGCATATACACGGTTCATATCCTCTTTCGGCATAAAATTGAAGTCAATAAAATTCAATAGACCGAAAGACGCAATGAAGATAAACATCATCCCAACAAAAAGCAGAACCCCACGACGTTTTTTAGCAAGCAGCACATCCAACGAACGCCCGTAGCGTTCGGAGAGGCGATTGAAGAAACGGTCGAGAAAATGATTGAACTTGGTTGCCTTCAAATCTTTCTTCAACAGAATGCTGGCAAGCATCGGTGTCAGTGTGAATGAGACGAGCAGCGAGAAGACGGTGGCCACCGAGATAGTCAGTGCATACTCCACAAAATACACCCCTATCATGGACGACATCATCGCCATCGGCAGGAAAACCACCAGATTGGTTCCCGTTGATGCAATCACCGCCATCGTCACCTCGGACGTACCCTCTATGGCTGCCTGCTTGATGGGCATTCCTTCATTTTTCAGACGGATAATATTCTCAATCACCACAATGGAGTTGGAAATAAGGGCTCCGATGGAGACGGCAAAGCTCATCAGGGTCATCATATTGAGCGTGGCATTAAACTGCTTCAATACGATAAAACTGGCAATGAGCGAGATAGGAATAGAGATACTTACAATAATCACCGTACGATAGTCGCCGATGAAGAGATAGAGGATCGCTCCGGTAAGAATAATGCCGAGAATGACGTTCAGCAAAGCATCGTGCACGGCACTTTCCGTGTAGGCGGAGTTGTCGAACGGAATACTCAGGGTGATGCCTTCGGGCAGTTCTTGCTCAAATTCAGGTAGTTTTTCCTTGATGGCACGTGCCAGTTTCACCTCGTTGGCATTAGGTTCTTTGAGGATATTAAGTGTAACAACATTGCTGTAATATCGGTCATTTTGCAAGTCGTGGAAAGTCGATTTATTCGTAGGGCGTTCGATGCTGTCGCACACTACGGCAAACTCACGGACAGACAGCGGATACCCTTTGTGCGAAATCATCAGTTCGCTGATAGCTTGCACAGAAGATACTTCCTGTCCGGTTTCGACAGAAAAATTCATGCCGTCGTAGTCGTACGTGCCACCGGGCAGCTTGGTGTTGGCAGCCTGAATGGCTTGACCCGCCTGAGTGAGGTTTAAACCCAATTCGGCGGCACGGCGCATATCTGCCAGTATTTTGATCTCACGTTTTTCACCACCGATAATATTCACTTTCGTGACTCCGTTGATACGGGTAAAGAGGTTTTTCAGTTTGTTGTCGGCAAGGTCGTATAGTTCTTTACCGGATTTGTTGCCGCTCATCACGATGGTCAGTACTGGAGCGTCGCTGATATTTGATTTTTGTATCACCGGGCGTTCAATAGACTGCGGCATCTCAGCCATAGCCAACTCCACCTTCTCCTTGACTTCGTTCATCGCTTCGTTTTCGTTCTTGCTGGAACGAAACTCCGCTTGTACGGTCGACACATTTTCCATCGAATAGGAGATAACCCGTTTCAGATTGCTCAATCCGGAAACCTCTTTCTCTATTTTTTCGGTCACACTCTTTTCCAGCTCTTCGGGTGTTGCTCCGGGTAGAACGGTGGTCACCATAATGGAAGGACTGTTCACTTTCGGCATCATATTGACACCTACGTTCAAATAAGCCATTACTCCGAAGAATGCCAATGCTACGACAATCATCGTGGTGGTAACGGGACGATCTATTGCAAATTTCGTAATTTTCATAAGTTGGAAGTCATAGATTTAATTGCGGATTTATCTGATATTTTTTCTACGCCCACAATGACGTATTCATCCCCCGGCTCCACACTGCCTTCGACCACAGCCTGTTGCCCTACGATGCGAACGATCCGCACAGGGGTGGCGGTGGCTTGACCGTGAATGCACTTGTAAATCAAATCCTTGCCCTCGACAGAAGCCACTGCCGTCAGTGGCACACGAATGGAATTACTACTTCCCGTCAGCTTCATCCTGACATTAGCTGTAACTCCTCCGGCTGCAACGGCTTGCTGATTATTGAATTCTGCTCTGATTCGATATGCCTTGCGTGTGTCATCCATGATGGTGCTTTTCTGGGTTACTTTGCCTTGTAACTCCGGCAACGAACCTAATTCAAGAGCCACATCATCTCCCTCCTTGATTCGTAACGCTTCGTCCATCGAAGCAAAGAACTCCGCAGAGAGTTTGTCCGTTTCGGACAGGATAAAAAGTTGTGTACCAACCACTACATGGTCTCCTTGTGTTACAGACACATCCGTTATAGTGCCCGAAAAAGGGGCTTTTACCACATATTGTTCTTCCAGTATCCGTATCTCTTTCGCTTTGTTTTTTACTTCCAGTTCGAGGTCTTCCACCGTTTGACGAGCTACGAAGCCTTTGGCAAGCAAAGCCTGTTGTTTTTCCAGTTTGCCTTGCATATCTTTGTAGATGGCTTGTTGTTGCTCCACTTGAAGTTGATGATTTTGGGCCGGGTAAGCGATGAGCGCCTGCCCCTCAGATACTTTCTGCCCGGGACGAATCATCACTCGGGTGGCAATGCCGTCTGCCTGTGGTGCAAACTTGAAAGAACGTCCATATTGTACCTCTGCGTGATAGAGTTTTTCCTCACTGCCGTCATCAAACGCTATGCGAGCCGTAGAGACAATGACCGCCGTGTCTTGTGATTTATCCGCCGTTTTCTCCGATGCTGCCTTTGAGCCGCAGGCGACTAATCCCAGTAAGGGGATTATCGCTCCTGCAATCATTCCAATCTTTCTCATGCTATAATCTGTTTTAATTTGTTATTTCAGTAAGTTATCGATATTCACCACAGCCGCCTGATAATCCAGGGCAGCGTTGAGCAATTGCAGTTTTGCCTGAATATAGGAAACACGAGTTTCTCGAAGTTCAAGATTGGTAACCAGCCCCAGACGGAGTTTCTCCTCCGAAGCCTGTATCTCCTTATCTGCCAGTTCCACCAACTTCCGGTTGGTGCTGATTTGGGTTAAAGCAAGCCTCTTGTCTGCCAGCAGGTTTCGATACTCCGTCTCCAACTGATTACCCAAATCAATATATTCCATTTGACTCTTTTCGTATGCAAGAGTTGATTTCCGTACTTTCGATCGGTTGTATCCGCCGGAGAAGATGGGAACGCTAACATTAATTGCTCCGTGTCCGACTCCGTTTCTGTTCTTGAATTGAAACTTATCGTCATAAGCATCCAAACTGTAACCCAGTCCAAGAGTGACTTTGGGAAGATAGGCGGCCTTAGATAGTGCTATTTCCTGCTTTGCCAAATCCACCCGCTTGGCGCCCTGCTCCATTTTCAAGGTGTTTTCAAGTGAGATGTTTTGCTCTTCTGTCTCTGTAATATCTTCAGGCACGACAATCCTGCCTTTTACCTCAAAAGGCTCGTCTTCTGCTATATTGGCAAGCAGTCGGAGTTCACGCATCAGGTTTTCTACTGTTTTTCGGGCATTCTCGATATCAGGGAATGTCTGCTGATAGTAGAGTTCGGACTGCTTCATGGCAAACTCGCTGGCAAGTCCGTTAGTAAACATCTCACTGACTTGTTGGAATTGATTTTGTGCCAATGCGCTATTCTCCTCTAAAATTACAAGCGACTCCTTCGCATAGAGCACTTGATAAAAAAGAAGCGTGCCTTGCTTAACCACCTCATTGGTCTGGTCTGCCTGCGACAATTTTGCATAGGCATTTGCCAACTTCGCTATTTTCTGGTTCGCAAGGGCAGGGGCGTTATAGATGGATTGTTCCAGTGTAACTCCTCCGTTGAGTGCGTTTTTGAAGTTCACAGGAAATTTATTGGGAATTCCTTGCTCCCCCTCCTGATCGCCATTGATATACATGTAATTTCTATGTGCGCCCGTAAAGGTTGCATCGTAAACATCTCTTTGGCAAGAGATTAGGAAAGTGTTCTTTGAAAATAACCTATCATCAGCCGACTTATCTGTTTTCGGGAAAACTTAACCGAGCAGGGAGTGTAGCATGTCGGAAAAGTCATAAGTCAGTTAGTTACCAAACTGCGACTGAATGGCGAGATGAAAAGATAGATATGAGGATAAAGTCCGAATTGATTAAACGATAGTCCGAGTGGTTCCCCTTTAGGCTATGGCGTAAGGTAACTATCAATCGCCATATCGTGATACTACTTCAGTGTATAGGTATGAATGTAGCAAGAACTTATCACGACACAACCGCAGTAAGCGAGTGAAGGACGGAAGTCGTATCCGACAATCTATCATGCCAACAGTTACGATGTAATAAACGGGGATTACCTATCCCGAAGTGCCGAAAGGCTATTAGGTTTGACCTATGAAAATTCGGAGTGGTAACGGAGCTTCCATAGTAGTCCGAGCAAGGTAACGCCTTGTACATGGCGAAGGGAAGCAGCTAATTATTAATACAATTAACGGAAAATGTGAGAGACATTATGAGAAGTCCAGAAAGAGTATTAAACAGTCTATCAGAACACAGTAAGGATGTAAGCTACAAGTTTGAACGTCTTTACAGAATTTTGTTCAATGAGGAAATGTTCTATGTTGCCTATCAGCACATCTACGCCAAAGAGGGCAACATGACTAAAGGTTCGGACGGTCAGACCATTGACAACATGAGCCTGAAACGAATTGAAAAGTTGATTGATACGTTAAAAGATGAAACGTACCAGCCCCAACCGTCAAAGAGGGTGTACATACCGAAGAAAAACGGTAAGAAAAGACCTCTTGGCGTACCGACTTTCAATGACAAGTTAATACAAGAAGTAGTAAGAATGGTATTGGAAGCCATATACGAGGGAAATTTTGAATACACCTCGCATGGGTTTCGACCCAATCGAAGCTGCCATACTGCATTAACTCACATCCAAAAGGAGTTTAGCGGTGCAAAGTGGTTTGTAGAGGGAGATATAAAAGGTTTCTTTGATAATATAAGCCATGATGTATTAATAAACATACTCAAGGAGCGCATTGCGGACGAACGCTTCATACGCTTAGTACGCAAGTTTTTGAAAGCGGGATATATCGAAGAATGGCAATTCCACAATACTTACAGTGGCACACCGCAAGGGGGTATCATCAGCCCGATATTGGCTAATATATACCTTGACAAGCTGGATAAGTATATAAAGGAATACATAGCCAAATTCGATAAAGGGAAGAAACGAAAATTCAGTAGAGAAAGTTTGGACTTCGGCAATGCAAGAAAACGTATTGTGCGAAGATTGAAGTCCGTAAAAGACGAAAGGCAAAGGGTAAAGCTAATCCTTGAACTGAAAGCAATAGAACAAGGACGGGCTAAATATCCCAATGGCGAAGAAATGGATGCCGATTACAGGAGAATGAAATATGCGAGATATGCAGATGATTTTCTCGTGGGAATTATCGGAAGTAAGCAAGATGCGCAACAGATAAAGGGAGATATTAAAAACTTCCTTGCTGATAAACTGGCATTGGAACTGTCTGATGAAAAGACACTTGTCACCCATACCGAAAGACCTGCCAAGTTTCTCGGATATGAAATTACTGTAAGAAAGTCCAACGACCAAAGACGTGATAAACGGGGTAGATTAAGAAGAACCTATGGTAAAAGGGTCTGCTTGAATGTCAGTATGGAAACTGTCCGTAAAAAACTGTTCGATTGGGGAGTCTTGGAAATGACAAACCGTAACGGAAAGGAAATATGGAAACCGAAATGTAAATCGGGACTGATATTCAATGACGACCTTGAAATCCTTGATAGCTATAATCGGGAAATCGTGGGTTTCTATAATTACTACTCCATAGCCAACAACTGTGCCCATGCCTTGAATAATTTCAAGTACATCATGGAATACAGCATGTACAAAACGTTTGCAGGCAAATATAAGTGCCGCACACGCAAGGTAAACAAGAAATATCGTAAGAACGGTAGGTTTATCATAAAGCACATGACTAAAACAGGTGTAAAGGAAAGATACTTTTACGACGGTGGCTTCAAACGCAAGAAGCCCACCTATAAATCGGAATGTGACACCATGCCACGAACAATTTATACTGCGGGGCGGACAAGTCTTGTTGAAAGGCTGAAAGCCCATGAGTGTGAATTATGTGGAGCGACAGACGACCTTGTTATGCACCATGTAAGGAAACTAAAGAACTTGCAGGGTAAGGAAAGCTGGGAACGACACATGATTGCCCGCAAACGCAAAACGATTGCCGTGTGCAGGAGTTGTCACAAAAAGATACATGACGGAAAGATAGACTAAAATTAGTGGAGAGCCGGATACGCTGAGAGGTGTAAGTCCGGTTCGGGGGCGAGCATTTGGAAACCTACCATAGAAATATGACAAGGCGCTGGGTGCTTAGCCTACTTAAATCACGTCGATAACCCAGATTCGCACTGATATTGGGAAGATATTCGGAACGAGCCATTTTTATATCTTCCGCACTTTGTTTAGTATCATTTTCTGCCTTTTTGATACTCACATTTTCCCGTTCCACTCTCTCCAGATATTGCTCCAGAGAATATTCTTGAGCTTTCCCTGCAAACGGGACAAGTACAAGCAGTAAGATTAAAACTTTTTTCATCAGAAATCTATAATTAGTTTATTCTGATGCAAAATTACGTGCATGGCAACAAATAGATAGATGAGGCAGAGTAAGCTGTTATATTTGACTGATGAGTTGCAGATAATGGAAATGAGCTGTCAACTCTACATTAAGAACATCAATAAGCATGCGCTCGACGTTAGATGTTTTGTTTATTCCGCGTTATTTGCAAAAAAACAAATGGACGGTGGGCAACTGAAGAACATTCGTATTAAAAAAAGGGTATGCTCCTTTCGTCGAAAAGAAACCCACCCTTTTTTACACCTTAAATGTCAGTTCATTATACTCATGCAAAAAACACTTATATCGGACTCATTTTAATTAAGCATATCTATACTGAGTTCCTACAACCTTTTTTTTATTCTCTGCATCTTATTGTTCAATTTCTCAGTTTCAAGGGCTTTGCGACGTGCTTGCTCTTCAATAGTGGCACGTTGTTTAACCGCTCGTTCGTAATCCTCCACATCTTTGCTCATTTGGCGGATTTTGGTGTTGTCTCGGTTAATTTCAAACAAGTTTTCAAGTTCGGAGATACGCTCAGGGGTAGCTTCACCCTTCATTTTGATGTAGCGATATTTCAAATCATTGTCGATGCGGTCGTAGTTTGGGCGGGCGGAGAAATAGAGCGCCGAACCCAATACCGAAATAGCCAATCCCATCCCGATGAGAAGAAAAGCAATTTCTTTCGATACGATGTCAATGGTGATGCGTCGTTCACGGATTACGGGTTTGCGAACCTCATCTGTGATACGCTCCATCTTTGCCGTAGCATCGGAGGTGGCGTTAATACTACCTTCCAACCGTTCGGAAAGTGATTCTATTTTTGAAAAGTCCATTTGCTGGGACTTCTGATTTTTATTGCCGGATTTTAGCTCTTCCAGCATGGCGATAATAATATCGCATTTGTCTTCTGTTGCCATAAATTGATTGATTTTAGATTATTATACATTAGAGACTAAAGCCTCGTTTCTTCTTTTTCTTGCGTTGCATCCGTCTGCGAAACTCATCTTCTTCAGCATCATTAGCAGGGTTCGGAGTTAGTAAATCATCAAATAAGCCACCGAGACCGATACCATCCGAATCCGTTGAAACCGATTGCTGTGTTTGTAGTTGAATAGGTGTCACACGAGCGTTCGACTGTTGCTCTACACAACTATTCTGTCGTAAGGCGAAGTCAATCTTTGAGTAGCTAAACTGCTTATCCACCTTAGAGCCGGAGAACGAATAGCCATTCTTGGTGAACCTCACACCCTCTATTTGTGAGGTTGTCCCTTTAGTTTTAAATTCTATTTTAATATCCTCTTTTGCCAATATAGTCGCAAGTTCTTGCCAATTATTAGCTCTTGGCACTGCTAATTTAAGCGCATCATAAATCTCGTATTTCGCCTTATCTGGCTCACGCAAACGGTGGCGTTTGACGTTTTCTTTGCCACTGGCGAAGTAAAGTCCGTGCTTAATGGTAAGCTCTTTGCACACTTGTGTGCTGCGGATTCGCTCATTTTGGTCGGAAATACGCTTACCATCACTATCTATCCGATTCAGAATAAGATGTAAATGCGGATGGTCAGTATCGTTGTGCCGGGCGATAAGGTATTGCGTATTGCTGTAACCCATCTTTGCCATATACTGCTTGGCTATTTCTATCATCTTGCCATTAGTTAGTTTTTCCTTGTCCTGTGCGGAGAAGTCGAGCGAGATATGAGCCACAGGCTTGGCAATGGGATTGAGGCTACTTTGGATAATAAAACTCCTCACTACCGAATCCTTTGTATTCAATCGCAAGCCATCAGCAGCTAAAAGTTCCGCCTTGTTTTTATCAAGAACATAGTTTACCACACCCTTAAACCCTCTTCCCTGAACGATTTTAGCAATCATCTTCCATCGTAGTTAATAGGGTGTCTATTCGCATGGCAAGGTTTAAATACTCGCTTCGGGCATTGGTATAACCTCCGGCATTAGCTTTTCGGGCAATCTGATTCAGGTTGTTCGCCATTCCTGTCAGTTGCAGGATATAACGCAACTGCTCGGCAGAAAACCGCTGTCGTATTTCGCAACCTTGCAAGGCGTTTCGGATAAACATACTTAGATTCATTCCTGCTTCCTTCGCTTTTGATTTGAGGGCGTAATACTCGGAAGTGGCAAATTTTACCGTTACCTTATATCCTTTCTTCTCGGTAAGGGGCAACTTGGGACGCCCATCGTTGTTCCTGTTTTTGATTATTCTCATCAACTTAAAATTAGTGATTAGACCATCGGGATTTCTCTGTCTCCGTCCGCAGAGGGACGGAGCAAGTTGTTTCGGTCTGACCGAAACACAAACTTGCTCCCCAAAACCTCATAAGTGAGGTAATTTCGAGTAACTGAGTACTCAGTTTGCTGGCTATACATAGTTTATTTACAGTCGTTTCCATTGTTCCACCTCCTCTCGGTATGTTTCTAAATGGTGGAGAGCAATGTTCTCCAAAAATCCCGATACGCTCATCCTTCGTTCTCCGAGTCTGCGGACAAGTTCATCGATGCTGTCACGGGTGGCACGGCTAACGAATACGGGTTGGCGGTCGGTAATCTTCGGAGTTCGGAGAAACTGCTCCCGATACTCATCCAACGATGCCTTGCGTTGTTTGGAGGAGGTTCGACGGGTGGGTTCTGTCGATTCGGTTGGTACACTTGGTTTACCCAATTCATTAAACAGAGGTGGCTTATTGTTCTGAATAGGTTGTTGGCTGCTCTTGTTAAATGGAGCTACCTCAGGAACGAAGTCCCTCACATCAAAGGGGACATCTACATTCTTTTCTTTCATCTTCTTTCTTGGTTTTTAATTGTGAATACTATGTGTGTCTATTTAGCTGACTACACGCAGCAAAGAAAGAAGATTAAATTCGTATAATACAACTAGTCAGCTCATTGCGATGCTTATGCCATGTTGTGCTGCAAACTTCTATTTGTCAAGTGTGGTGAGTCGGTTTAGTTTGCCGAGTTCTGCCAATGGACTATATATTATCAGTCAATCGAGAATAATCGCTCAGTGTAGTTCCCTCATTAAGTAGAGGAAACCGCCAATCACCGCCAACCGAACGCCAAACACTGCCACTAAGCTAAAATCCATTGTAGCCTGAAAAGTTTGCTATTTATTTGCAGAACGAAAGAAGAAAAACCTGTAATCCGAGAGTGTCAGAAGCGACAATTCAGGCGCCACAAGCTGCCACTAAGCTGAAATCCATTGAGATACAAAAGGATTGTCTTTTCTTTGCTGGCAAAACGAGAAAATAACATTTAAAAATGATAGACTTATGGAAATAATCAATGTAGAATCCCGTACATGGGAAATGATGATGGCAAGGCTTGAAACCTTTGCTCAAAGAGTAGAAACACTATGTGGTGTCAGTGGTGATAAAGCCCTGCAAAAGTGGCTCGACAATCAGGAGGTATGCGAGATTCTTAATATATCGAAGCGTACCCTCCAAACATATCGGGATAATGGAGTCTTAGCCCATACCCAAATTGGGCACAAGATGTACTACCGTCCCGAAGATGTGGAATCGCTGATCAATAAACTTAAAACCAAATAACAATGAGTGAGATTATTACAAAAGACAACGAGCGTGTTACACGCCTATTCGGTTCATTAGAACGTATGCTATCGGGCATTGAACGGTTGGTTGCCAACCATCGACCGACATTAAACGGGGAACGTTTCTTGACCGACAAAGAGGTATCAATACGGTTGAAAGTTAGCCGTAGGACTTTGCAGGAGTGGCGCACCAACGGGCAGATTGCTTATATCTCGTTGGGTGGCAAAGTGCTTTACAAGGAGTCAGAAATCCAGAAAATGCTGGAAAAATACCACCAAAAGGCGTGGCAATAGCTATGCATATTTTGAGGTGAGGGAGTTTTTGTTGCTAATTTAAATTTAAAAACGCATTAAATCAAAAGAGGCACAGCCAGATAAATCCGGCTGTGCCTCTTTCTGGTTAGGGTGCTATGCGTCATTATCGGGTCGGTCGTTTTTGTTGCAGGGGCTTTTCTTGTGCAGGGAGAGGGAGTAGGCAGGCTTTACGGCTTAAATACTACCCTTTAGGGTGGAGATTTCAGCCGTAACCCGCAGGGCTTGAGCTTGAATATTCACTCGCCCGAAACTATCTTTGCCCCTGTAACGGAAATGACTGACACGAATTACAATAATTCATTACTGACTTATAGACGTACTGTTGTACTGGTTTAATGACTTCAATATGTGTTGTCGTATCAATTCAGAGTTTTACAACTCATCTCAATTATTCTTATTAATCAGATTGACAATCACCTTAACCATCGTCTCCATCTCTTCAGTGCGGCTCTCGGCAATCATCAGCGTGAGAGCCACCAGCGTATTGTTTCCAATGCGTTTGCTCCCATCGGGATGGTATAAAATGCCGTTCTGCTCCATAAACCAGAGGAATAGAAATGCTGCAATCCGCTTGTTTCCATCGCTGAACGAGTGATTCTTGGTAACCAAATAGAGCAGCATAGCCGCTTTCTCCTCTACACTTGGGTAGAGATCCTGCTCGCCAAAAGTCTGATATATTGCACCAATGGAGCCTTTAAACGATTCATCCTTTTCGTTTCCGAAAAGCGAGCTTCCCCCAAATTTATCCCGAAGTTCATCAATAGCCGACATCGCATTCTCGTAAGTGGCTCGGAATTGCTCATTGTTGGTGGTCTTATCTATTTCCAGTTGTTGATAATCGTATCTGTCAAGCGTATCAAGCGCATAGGCATAATCTGTCACTACTCTGAGTAAGCCTGTAGTTTCGGAGTATTCCAACGTTTTATTGTCAAGGACTTTTGCCAATACTTTGATGGTCTGCTTCAAATCCTCGTATTGTTCCAACTTGATGTTATCCTTAACGGCATACCCTTTTATCAAATACTCCTTCAAAACTTTGTTTGCCCAGATACGAAATTGGGTGCCTCGTTGTGATTTTACTCGATAGCCAACAGAGGTAATCATCTCTATGTTATAGTGTTCTACCTGATACGTTTTCCCATCGCTAGCAGTTGTCGCAAATTTTGCGACAACTGAAATATCTTTTAATTCTTCTTTTAGAGCATTGTTAATGTGTTTACCAATGGTCTTAATATCTCTATCGAATAGCTCTGCCATCTGCTGACGGTTAATCCAGATATTGTCTTGTTCCAACCTTACATCCAAAGCAGTAGCCCCGTCCGAGGTGGTGTATAGTATAATTTCTCCTGTATTCATAACGACTAAATTTCTGTAAAGTTAATGATTAATTTTGTTCTCTCAAGCTATTTGAATAGCAATTGTATTGTAATACAATCGGTTGCCGTTCATTAGCGATACACTTGAGCATTATCCATTCCCGAAACAGCTTCGCTTTAAACGATTGAATCCGAAAAGCGAGAGCCACCACCATATCCAGCCCGTGATAGTCCGGCACAACGTTGCAACCAACCAACGTTGCGCCATTGGTCAAGTCAACTGTTGCAATACCTGTTTTTATAATCGCACGTATATTGGAACGTACTGTCGGGATCATTACCTCGAACAGTTCGGCTATCTCAAAATCTCGCATCTGGACGGTATCAGGAACGGACACTTTTCCGTTCTCTGTGATTGTTATTATTTCTCTTTTCATCGGTTAGCTGTTTAATTGTTTTCTTCGTTCTATAAGTTTATCCATATCCTCCGAAATCTTCTGATCTGTGATTTGGGCGTAGACCTGCGTCGTGTTGATATTCGCATGGCCCATCATCTTAGCAATACTCTCAATAGAAAGCCCTGCCGAAATTGCCAGCGTGCCGAATCCGTGGCGTGCGTCATGGTAGGAGAGATTCTCTTTTAATCCCATTAATACACCTATCTGATTTATGTCATACCAAATTCTATCACGCTCAGGCAAGGGAAATACAGGCTGGCTGTCGTCAGTGGTATTATACAGCATAAGTATCTGCTCCGCTATCGGGTGTAGGGGTATAAAGGCTTCCACATTTGTTTTTACACGCTGTTTGCGTATATAGAGCCTGCCATCCGATGTTTTGCCGATATGGTGCGGATAAAGGCGGTGCATATCCACATAAGCAAGTGCCGTCAGTGAAGAGAAAATAAACGCTCTGCGAATCAGTTCTAACCGTGCATCAGGCATCGGGGTTGCCATCAACCGTTTCAAATTCTCTTTACCGATATGCTTGTGCTTAGGTGGCTCTTTTCTTTCGTAACGAACCTCTTCAAGTGGATTGCTTCTCAATATCTCTTGGTCAATAGCGATATAAATCAACCTATTGAGCCATGTGATACATTTGTTGATATAGCCAGCCCTGCGTTCCCCTACGGTTTTCAAAAACACCTTGAACGACTGGCCGAACTCTTCGGTAATATCCGAAAAGTCTATATCTTCCATGCCTCTTGAAAGAAGATATTCTTGCAGGTTCCGCTGTGATATTCCCGATTGGCGGTAGCTTGTTCTGGAGTTTATCTCTATCGAACGAATCCGCAAGCGTTCCCGTTCCACTTCGCCAGCCTGTAATAGCATGGTCGGAGTGGAGTTTATGCCGACAATCGTATTTTTAAGCAGCTCGCTACTGACTACACCTGTTTCTTTGAGGATATGCTCGTAGGTCTGTTCTACACGGTTACGAAATTCTATCAAGCGATTGTTCTCCCTCTCTATCTTGATTGTTCCTTTCTTGGCGTTCCAATCGCAAGGCTGGCAATAGATACCCGTTGTCAGAACCGTTTGCTTGCCGTCGATACTGATACGGCAAAGAACGGCTGTTGTGCCATTCGTTTTCACTTTTGCCCGGTTGATATAGAATAGTTGTTTGAAGGTACTTCTCATTTGGTTGGTATTTATAGGATTAATATTAGATCTTGTGTTGATTCTATGAACTTATCCATATCATCGAACAGCTTTTTCGGGGTCACTCTCGCATAGACTTGGGTAGTCTTAATATTGCTATGTCCAAGCATTTGGCTGATTGTTTCTATCGGTACGCCCTCTTCCAGAGCAATAAGAGAGGCGAAGCTGTGCCGCCCTGAATGATAGGAGATTGGCTGTTTTATATCCGCCATAATCCGCAAGCCTCGCATATTGAGTTGCACCACTTCGGGCGATTGTATGGGAAATAAAGATTCCCTGCTTTCATCCCTGTATTTATCCAACAAGGCCATGGCTTCGGGCAACAGTTTGACACGGGCTTGAAAATCCGTTTTCTTTCTGCGGTATTTAAGCCAAAGGCTTCCCTTCTCGTCCGTATAAAGGTTCTCAACCGTAATGCGGACTATATCGGCATACGAAGTGCCCGTATAGCAGGCGAAGAGAAACAAATCCCTTGTAAGTTTGTGAGAGCGGCGGTTTTCGGGAATTTCAAGATCCCGGATTTTTTCAAAACTCTCTCTACTTAGTGCTTTTGGGGTAGTTTCTTTCTGTTTAGGTAGTTTGTAGTGAGCGAAATGTAACCTCTCGGAATGCCCTTCCTTGAACGCTATCTTGCAGATTTTCTTTAGAATTGCCAGAAAGTGGCGGACACCGTCCATTGCGTAGCCCTGTTCGAGCAAAACGAAATCTTGATACTCTCGAATGAACTGTTCGTTCAATTGTCCGAAAGCGACATCGCCTGTCTTGAACTTCTTTTTAATGAACTTACCTAATGAACGGTGTGTATAGACGTAGGTGCTTAATGTGGTTGGAGCAACGTCAATACCGATACGGGCTTTCAGCTCTTCCATGTGTCGGGTAAGCAGAGCGAGCAAGCTTATTTGTGTGTTCATACTCCCTTGATACATATTCTTGACTGCTTCCGCATCAAATGGCTTCTTATGCTCCACCAGTCTGTCAAACGCCGAATGAACGCCTAACAATAGTTTTTCTATCTTCTGATTGACTTCAACCGCTTCACGGCTTTTGCCATTCAAACGACTTTCTCGTGGATTCCAGAGGTCGGGGGTACACGAGATTTTACAACTGAACTGTGACATGGATTTGCCTACAGTTATGCGCCCCATGATTGGGGTTTTACCCGATTTGTCGGGCGTGCTCTTTTTCAGGTAGAGCAACACCTTGAATTTTTCTTCTTTCATACGCTTATAACTTTTGTGGACTTTGCCAGAAGGCAAAGTTACCGGGTTTATAAGCGCTCTTTGATATGCAAAATACTGTGTATCAGCGAAACAAAATTAAGATTCAGATTCTTTTATCTGCCCTCAGTTACCTATTTTCATTCGGTAACTCAGCGGCTAACGGTTTGGTAACTGAAAAGCTGCCTAATTCCGCTTTATTCTGAATTTTCACTTCTTAGCAAATTAGAGCAAATCACCTCATCTCAAATCAGTTATCTATTATATCGCTTCGTTCTGAAACTGCCTGCTTTGCTGCTGATTATCCATTCAGCCCGTCATAGCTATGCCACAAGCATTTGCCTTGCAAATGGCGTGAGTATGGAAAATGTAGCCAAGATGTTAGGTCATGCAGATACCAACGTGACGAAACACTACGCACGGGTACTGGATCAGAATATTCTAAAAGATATGCAGAAAGTAAATAACTGTTTATCAGAACTGGCTATATAATAAAGGTAGTAGCTAATATTGAAAAAGGATTGGGAATAATGAATATTACTTTCTCAATCCTTTTCTTTTATTGTAAGTTTTCCAGAACTCAATATGAAGCATTGACAAAGGTAAGTTCCGCATTTAGCCTGTTCAAGTCCGAGCCTTCGGTTTGAATAAAAATCTTCCTCTCCATTTCATTCCGAGCGTATTTTTATCCAAAGACTTGCACAGACTAAATACTTCACTGGAAAAGTCAATGATTCAAATTAAATTCCGAAAAACAATGTTTTGGGCTTGGCAGGTTACTCTTTCCAACTTTCAAAGTAGTGCTTTTGGAGCAGTTTATCAATATCACTCTGACGGTAGATGATTTTACCTTTTATCTGGATAAAGGGGATTAGACCTGTATCTCGCCATTCTTGCAGGGTTCGCAAACTGACATTCAGTTTCTTGGAAACTTCAAGGTTGGAAAGAAAGCGTTCTCCATTCAGGTGGGGCTTGTAATGCTTTACAATGGATTCAATGCCGTTCAGCATCGAATCGAGCGAAGAAATAAATTCTTTGACTTGTGGGGTATCTTTATTTATTAGTTCCATGATTGAAAGATTGTTTTATTGAAATATTGATTTCAAGATAGCTAGATGGCAGACTAGTTGCGCAGATAGTCCCCCAGCGATGAAATGCTAAGTACGTCTTTTGCCGGATCATAATCTATATAGAACCGTTTGGATGTAATGGCAATAAAATATTGGCTACCATCTTGCTGTATCTCATAAGTTGCGGGTAAAGCCTGTTTGGTCGTTTCTGATACATATATAATAGAAAGAAGATAGTCCTTGTCGTTTCGGTAGATGATAACTGTAGGATTCAGATTAATGCTTTCCCATGTACCGACAATGGAAAACAGGTTGAAGAATGGATAATTTTCTTTAGTTCTTTTCATAAGGCGTGATTTGTTTGGGTGATTGATTCTGTGTTTCACTGTCCGCAATAATTCTTTCGATATCGGAAGATTTATAATAAATCTTGCTGCCGATTTGAGAATAAGCCAGCCGTCCACTACTTCGGTAATATTGCAGCGTTCGCTTACTAAAACCTAACAACAGGCACACTTCCTGGCTATCTAGCCAGTTTTCTACCTTCTGAGTATGAGTACTGCATAAACTCTCTATCCGCTTGGCAAACTCCGTGAACCTTTCGCAGACATACGAAAATGTTCTTTTCTCAATGGTTACTACTTCCATACATTTAATTTTTAATGGTTTATAAAACGTGTTGATTCTATTTCACCAGCAAATGAAAGAAGAATCAAGAGTCGTTTTCAAAACTGTCTGAAAGTGGCATGGTAAAGCTACTAATGTCTAACTTCTAAAGTTATACATAAGAATCTATGGAAGTTAAAATAGTAAACTCACCAGTTCATGAAAAAAATTATGAACTAATTGTTTGAAGCACTATTCAATAAGCGATTCAATTATTTGCTACTACTATAGTGTATCAAAATAGAATTCTGATTATCAGCTTTTACAATATAAAAACAAAATAGGGAATGGGTAGATGGGTAGAAACGAGCGAACTACTTTAGTTTACTGTGGTTTTCCATTGTTTCAAATAACCTTACTACACAGTAAGAACTATTTTTGAATTAATCCAATAGTCCAAGTTTTCGGGCATAATTAATAGCCTCAACAACATTGTCTGTATTCATTTTTTGAAGAATATTTTGTCTGTGATTGTTTACTGTATGAATACTTATCGAAAGACTATCCGATATTTCTTTACTGAACATGCCTTTATTTACCAGTTTCAGTATTTCCACTTCTCGTTTAGTTAACTTTATATTTGTTTCTTCGGTCAAAGGGAAAGGTGTCATTTCTCCTGTTTTATTATTGACAAGCCGAAATTTTATCTCATCCATATCTTTTTGGTCAGGGGATAAATCAACTACCCCTAAAACCAAAAAGGGATTACCAATTTCATCTATTTCTAAAACCTGATGCTGACTAATCACTCTTACATATTTTTTCTTTGCATTTAAAATTCTAAATTCAAAGATATGCTTGTAATCTTTTCTACATTCAATAGGCTGGCTATAGTAAAAGCCAAGTAACCTTTTTTGAATAGTGCTAAAGATCATAAAATCATCAGGATGAATATATTTCTCTAAGTAGTTGTGTTCAATCGAAGGGTCTTTAAGTTTTTCGATGTCGTATCCAAAAAATGTATTGAAATTTGGAGATGTATATAAAAATCTATTATTATATTCTATAAGAAACACACAACTATTGTTCACTCTTGACAATAGCTCTACATACGATTTATATTTTTCTAAGCTCATGAATGTTCCCAAATATGATGATAATTCACTATTGATAATAGCCCTTGACTACTCTACCTTTGCAAAGGTAACTAAATGAAAGGAGAGAATTTATGAAAACTGCAATAATCTACTATTCAAAGCATGGAACAACTGAAAGAGTTGCACATCTTATAGGAGAAAAATTAAGTCCTGAACTAGAATATATATCATTGAAAGAGTTCCATAATCCTGATATTCAAGGTTATGATAGAATTATTCTTGGAACTTCTATTTACGCTGGGTACCCAGGAAGATTAATGAGTAAATTCTGCAATAAGAATCGCGCTCAGTTAGAACAGAAGATTATAGCATTATTTATTTGCGGAATGAACGATACTCAAGAAGTTGAGCAACTTAAAAAAGCTTTCCCCGAATATCTACACTCAAATGCTGTCGCCGAAGCAATCTTAGGTGGTGAGTTTCTGTTTGACAAAATGAATTTCATAGAAAAGTTTATTACGAGAAAGATTAGCAAAGTAGTGTGTTCTGTTTCAAATCTACGATATGATGCAATAACGGTATTTTTAGATAAAATGAATAATATAAGGAAGTGATATATGATGAAAGTCAGTAACAATAAAAGAGATATTTTGATTTTTCGGACTTCTATTACGACCGAATTAGAAATAGAAAGAATAAACATACTATTTGCTCAATACTCGCAGATTCATAAATGGAATGTGGATTTTGAAGATTGGGAAAAAGTATTACGCATAGAGAGCCACGGTATTACAGAAACTGATGTTATAAATATATTGCAAACAATCAATATTTATATATCAGAACTAGAATAGTTTGATTATAAAACATTATCGCAAATAAGCATATTAAATGTAGACAATATATTTATTGGTTTTATTCACCATTTAAAATTATGCTTATGAACAAATTATTAAGAACAGAACTTTTCAACCTTTTGATTGAAAAGTCTAAAGAGGAAGTCAATAACAATGTAATGCAAAATGCCTATGACGAGTTTATCGAAAAAATTAGAGACATAAGTAATGAAAATGATTATTCAACTACTTATCGTATTCTTGTAGCTACCCGTATTGAGATAGCTTCACTTGAAACAATACCTCTTTACGGGCAGGGGGGAAAATGCGCTTAAAAAGCAGTTTCTACAAAAGACATTGGCTATTATCAATTCAGAACTGGAGCTATTGAATCTAAAAATTCAATATCCAGCCCCGTTTCAAAACAAAAAAAATGGTAATCCACAATCGCCACTCTATCTGACAGATGAAACTAACCTTGTTGAAATCATGGAACTGGTTAGCGGATTATTCCTATCCAAGAGAGTGATAAACCATGCCGGAAAAGAAGCACCATTAACAGAAATCGGACGAGCGTTTGAACATCTCTTCAATATCAAATTTGGGGACATCCACAAAAAGCATGAAAGTGTAATTTGTCGGCAAGCCAATAAACGAATCGAATTTTTGGATATACTTCGCAAAGCTATTACTAAAGAAAATCAAAAGAAAGGCTATCTATAAATCAGTAACTTACCAACAAATGTTAGGGGTGTAGTATATCTACTCCCCTAACTTATTTGCACCCATTTGCCGAACTTTGCTTCATCAATCGATTGAGAACAATAATGTTGAACTAAAAATTGAAGCAAAATGTATATAGACAACGAAAATTTCGATAAGTGGATGGAAAGGCTATCGAAAAAACTTGGGGAGATAGGTCAAAACCTGCAATCGCTTATCAATACCGATAAAGTGCTGGATGAAAACGACCGACTGTTAGACAATCAGGATTTAGCTTTCCTGCTGAAAGTATCTTTCCGAACCTTGCAGCGTTATCGGGCAAGTGGTAAACTACCTTTCTTTATGATTAGTCATAAAACCTATTATCGGGCATCCGACATTCGGGCATTCGTTCAGGAAAATGCCGATTGTAAAACCTATGAACGATTTAAAAAGGAAAATCAACTCGATAAGCAAACCGAAGCAAAAAAGGCGGATAATTCATCCGTTCTGTAAAGTGCCATCACGCCCCATTTAGCAGAAACCACCTCGCTCTGTGGCTCGGCTCATTTCGCTAAATGAAGCAAGAGGGAACTGGACAAGTCCTGTTCTTCCCTCTTGCCCTGCGGGGCAAAGCCTTCGGCTTTAGCGTGTTACAAGAACACGCTGTAATGACACCTGTAATAAGCATTTCCTTTTCAATGCTTATTATCAAGCATTTATCTATTCATATTTCTATAAAAAAAGTAATTACCATGCCAAATAGCAGTCGAAAAACGATATTCACTACCATTTCCATAGACAAGGAAACGGCAGCTTTGGTAGAGAAGATATGCAAACGCTATTCACTGAAAAAGAGTGAAGTTGTAAAACTGGCGTTCGGGTATATCGATAAGGCACATATCAACCCATCCGAAGCACCTGAATCCGTAAAATCGGAACTGGCGAAAATAAATAAGAGGCAGGATGATATTATCCGCTTCATTCGTCACTATGAGGAAGAACAGCTGAATCCCATGATACGAGCAACAAATTCTATTGCTTTGCGTTTCGATGCTATCGGCAAAACTTTAGAAACTCTAATTCTCTCTCAACTGGAAGCCAGCCAAGAGAGACACACAGCCATATTGAAAAAGTTAAGTGAACAGTTCTGTAATCATGCCGATGTAATAAACAACCAATCCAAACAGATAAATGCACTATACCAGATACACCAACGGGATTATAAAAAGCTACTTCAACTGATACAACTCTATTCGGAACTTTCTGCTTGTGGTGTGATGGATAGCAAAAGAAAAGAGAACCTGAAAGCTGAAATCAGCAATCAGATAAACACATAAAGCTATGCATATTGATTTTGCTCCACCATCGAACGGAACGTATAATAATGCAGGAAGTAGCCGACAGTTAGCCAATTATTTAGAGCATGAGGACTTGGAACGGATGGAGAAAGGTATTTATACCGAAGGCTTTTTCAATCTGACAGATGATAACATCTATAAATCAAAGGTCATAAAAGATATAGATTCTAATATCGGACAACTATTAAAAACGGATGCTAAGTTTTATGCTATTCATGTCAGCCCATCGGAAAAAGAACTCCAAGCAATGGGTAATACAGAGCGGGAACAAGTAGATGCAATGAAACGCTACATCCGTGAGGTGCTTATTCCTGAATATGCCAAGAACTTCAATAAAGAATTGTCCGCTTTGGATATAAAGTTCTATGGTAAGATTCATTTTAACCGTAGTCGTTCTAATAACGAACTGAATATGCATTGTCATTTGATTGTGAGCCGGAAAGACCAAGCAAATAAAAAGAAGCTATCTCCACTTACCAATCACAAGAACACCAAGAACGGAGTAATTAAAGGTAGCTTCAATCGTGTGAATTTATTCCAACAAGTAGAACAGGGTTTTGATAGACTGTTTGGCTACAACCGCAAAAAAATAGAATCGTTTGATTACCACAACACTATGAAGAACGGTTCTATCTCCGAACAGCTTAAACAGCAAGAGCAAGAATTTCAATCCAATGAAAGAAAAATAGGAATCAATCAAAAAAACTTGCTTCTTACCACTCTTGAAACTTTGGAAGCTAGAAATCAAACTCTCAATACAGATACTTATATTACTACCAACCAAAAGATAAACAATTCCGACAAACAATCATCCCATCAAACTAACAGTCAATTGTTTAATTCGTCAATATCCTTTTTTTCTACCCAAAGTAATTTATTATCATCTTCTAGCATATCAGAAGAGGAAAAAGAAAAATATAAAAAGAGAAGAAAATATAAGCGAAGATGATGAAATCAATCAAAATTACTTTTATTCAAAAAAAACACTCCTATAGAGCTTATAAGTTAATCTTATTTTATAAATTTGTAAAAGTGAGAGTAAACTAAGGTAAATATAGAAAATCTACGACTATGTGGCAAGATAATATTTCAAAGAACGATATGCTTGGATTCGATTTACATGCTCGAATCATAATTGCCCTTTTACAAGAGCAAAAAATGTTACCACTAACTTTGGGCGTTTTTGGAGACTGGGGAAGTGGAAAATCCAGCATTCTTGAAAAAATATATGAAGAATTAAAAACAAAGTCTTTCCAAGACAAAGGAATCTTTACAATTCAGTTTAACGGATGGACTTTTGAAGGCTATGATGACGCAAAAGCCGCCTTAATGGAAGCAATAGTAAAAAAGATAGAAGACGAATTTAAAACTATTGAGGAAGTAAAATCTGTTGCTAAAAGACTATACAAGTCAATAAACTGGATGCGTGTAGCAAAGGTAACAGTTCCTATAGCTACTGCCTATTTTACAGGTGGAGCTTCTATCATTCCTCAGATAATATCTAATTTAAAAGAATTTAAAGATACTCCTCAAAAAATAATAGACTTACTTTGTAGTGATAAAGCTGAGGATAAAATAAAGGAATTTATAAAAGAGAACCCAGACACTCCTAGTCAAGAAAGTCAATCTATACGCGAATTCAGAAAAGATATGACGGAATTATTAGCCAAATCAAATATAAAAGAATTAGTCGTTATAATTGATGATTTAGATCGTTGTCTGCCAGAAAGAATTATAGATAATTTAGAAGCTATAAAATTATTCTTAAACGTTGATAATACAGCATTCATAATAGGAGCTGATCCTAGAATAGTAGAAAGTGCAATAACACATCGATACAAAGATAAGTTTCCACTAAACCCCAGTATGTCAGATGGAGAAGATGCTATGGATAAAAAAATTGTTAGAGATTATTTAGAAAAGCTGATACAAGTCCCTTATAATCTTCCTAAATTATCTGATACAGAAGTAAACACTTATATTACTTTACTTTTCTGCGAGAATGCATTTTCGCATGAAGAATTTGAATCAGTTTACCTTGATTTTTTGAATTTTAAAGAAAAAAAGAGATACTCTGCTTATGATATTAAAATAATCAAAAGTCGATTAGGTGAGGAAATTATAAAAAAGTTAGATGATGATTGCTTGCTAATCTGCCAATTATCAGGTCTAATTGCAACTTGTTTAAAAGGAAATCCAAGACAAATAAAGCGTTTTCTAAACATGTTATGTTAAGAAAAAAAATTAAAGATGCTGCACAAATGAAAGATATAAATGAAACTGTGCTAGCTAAACTAATGATATTGGAATATAAATCTCCATCACTATTTGGAGAAATATATCAAGACTTAAATCCTAAAACTGGTAAATCTTCAAAAATCAAGAAATATGAAAAAGCAGAAACTAAAGATTTGCCGCAAAATTGGAAGGACGAGTCTACAATACAATGGTTACAGTCAAGTCCCAAATTAGCAGAATTTAATTTATTGGATTATTTTTGGTTATCAAGAGATAAACTAAGTTCTTTATCTTCCTTGTATATGACCGATCCTGAAATTAGAAGTTTGTTTATTGAACTATCAGCTCCAGATCTTCCAGAACCTGTCATAAAAAAGATAGTGGATGAAAAACTCAGAATTTTAGATAAAGAGAAACAACTTTCCTTTTACACACTTCTATCGAATAAAATAATAGAAGATCCTAGTAAAAGAGGGTTGTATCATTTATTTGAATATACAATAGATCTTGAAACCTGTAAATCATCCTATCAAACAACAATATCAACATGTGGATCAAAAGTTCCACCTGCAGCAAAAAAAGCATATGAACGTCTTTTAAATCCTAAAAAATAATGGGAACATCAACTAGTTACAAAGGCTTGAAAGGAACTCCCGGATGGAGAGAATTAAGTACTACTGTTACATCTTCGTGTGGAAGCAGTAAAGATAATGCAGCTCAAAGAGCTTTCTGTAAACATGCGAGCTTTGTCAGAGAGAATAGAAGGGGAAATCATGGAGGGGGAAGTGGAGTAGGACATGCAGGAACTAAAGCTGCCAAGAAACTACAATCTACATTTTCTTCAATTCGCCAAACAGGGCTAAGTCAATCATTAGCCTCATGGGGGATGCTTCTGAACGAACATTCTCAGCCCAAAGATGTCATTAACTTTCTACTTGAACATGTATGTGGTAGTGCTTCTTCTTTAGACGAAGTTGCTGCAAAACAAGCTGAAAAAATGTTATTAGAAGAAATTTGTCTTGATGCAGAGTCAATCCAAGATCTACAAGACAAGTTTCAAGAAACACTTCAACAGTATTCAGATATTCAGTTGCTTGTAAGATATTTCACATATTATCTCTTCACGCATTTAAGTCAAAGGTTCTATGAAAGTTTGGTGAGAAAAAAGGGGAAAGACAATGCCGGAAGATTATTTCAAGATATAAAAGATTATATTAAAGAATGTGTCATAGATGTTTCTGCTCAACATGATTTACAAAGAGTTAATTGGAATAATGCTGAGGGGCTTGATATAGAAGAACGTATATTTAATGAAACTTTAAATGCATTTGCAGATTATGAGAATTAATATAGAAAACATTGAATCATACAATGGTAAAATCCAATTTCGACTTTCAGCAATAAATGAAAATCGTTCTTTTAATGGTCTTTTAACAATTGCATTGAAAGATTTATATGCATACGCAGGTACTGTTGAAGGAGAAGCATTCGATTTACTCTTACTCGCATCAACAGTTTACGGAATTGACATACTAGTAAAAAGAGAATATATTGCTTCTGATAAATGGAGTAGAGATTTAGAGTTTACGTTTCCTGTAGCAGATCCAGACAAATGGGGAAATGTACATGATAAAGTAAATCAACTATTACATTTTCTAACAGCAGACTATTGGAATATTGATTTTGTAAAACGAGAGCAAGAACTTAATATACCGATCTATGAAATAAAAAATATATCCGTAGATTCTTATAAAAAAGTATGCTTATTTTCTGGTGGTATGGATTCTTTGATTGGAGCTATTGATTTGCTACATGATAATAAAGATAAAATTTTATTTATATCTCATTATGACAGTATTTTTAAAGGAGCAAAAGCTGACCAAGACAAAATTATTCCTATTTTAAAAGAAAATTTCCCTAAATCATTTGATCATATACAGACCCGAATAGATATTAAAGGAAGTTCTAGAGAAACTACATTAAGAAGTCGTTCTTTTATGTTTTTAAGTCAGGCTATATATGCAGCTAGTAATCTTGCCCCTAATATAGAAATTATACTACCAGAAAATGGAACAATAGCACTAAACCATCCTTTAACAGCATCTAGATACAGCACTTGTAGTACTCGTACGGCTCATCCTTATGTCATAAAAGAATTGAATGAGATAGCTCAAATATTAGGTTTACCTAATAATATAATGAATCCATATGAGTTTAAAACAAAAGGTGAGATGGTGGAAGAGTGCGTAGATAAAGAATTATTTAAAATAACATCTCCTTTATCTTGTTCATGCGCAAAAAGGGGGACAAGAAAGGATATTCGTGAAAATCCTCATGCTATTAACTGTGGAATATGTATGCCTTGTATATATAGAAGAGCAGCTTTACATAAAATAGGGCTAGATACTGAAGATATAGGTACAAACGCTTTAAATCCAAATGACTTAATAAGGGATTTAATGCATATACCTGATATGCCTGCATTCTTGGACTTTTTAGCACATGATCTTTCAAAAAAAGAAATAGAAGCTAATCTGCTTTGCAATGGTTCACTTCCTTTGGATGAACTTTCAAATTATGCAGATGTTGTAGTTAGAGTAAGAGAAGAGCTAAAACAATGGATTGAAGATAAAGGAAATGAAGAAATAAAACATAGAATTCATATATGATTATTGATACCCATTGCCATTTTGATATGATGAAATCCCCTGAATCATATATTCAAGAAATAGAGAATAAAGGGGACATAGTTATTGGTATGACCAATATGCCAAGTCATTTTAAGATGGGAGTTCCTTTTGTTAAAAAATACAAGCATATTAGACTTGCTTTAGGATTACACCCTTTATTAGCAAGTGAACAAGATAATGAGTTGGAGCTTTTTAAGCGACTATTACCACAAACATCATATATAGGAGAAGTTGGGCTTGACTTTTCTAGAGATGGTTATTCAATAAAAGAAAAGCAGATTAAAAATTTTGAATATGTTCTTCAATGTATAGTTAATAAAAATAAGTTACTCAGTATCCATTCCAAAAGAGCAGAAGAGACTGTTTTAGAATTATTGAAAAAATATCATATCTCAAATGCAATATTTCATTGGTACAGTGGAAATCTATCTACGCTAAACAAAATATTAGAATGTAATTATTACTTTTCCTTAAATGAAGCTATGATCGAAAGTAGTAATGGTAAAAAGCTAATATCATATATGCCATTGAATAGAATCTTAACAGAAACAGACGCTCCATTCAATAAAAAATGTAATATTAATAACGTAATTGCTTATTTGGCAAAAGAACACAATCTAAGTATAGTGGAAATTGAAAGTACAATTAAAACAAACTTCTATTCATTAATCAATAATGTACAATAAAATAAAATCATTATCTTTGCCCTCAGTATTCTCCATGAGCAAACTACCGCAAAAGCATGTAGCAAATTAGTGGGATAATTCATGGGATATGCTTGAAGCTAAAAATATAAAGTTTTAAATATCAGCGTGGTAACTCTGCAAGGAGAATCCCAGGCGGATCACTGAAACAAGATGAAAAATAAAGTAAATCCCTGATAGTCAATCACTATTGGGGATTTCTTTTTTCCCTCAGTCCACCATTTTAGGCAGATTACAGCAAGAAATACAGGTGAAATAGGTGGACTTTGTTTAGGTCCGATTTTAGTCCACCGAATTGAACTTTACTCTTTGATTCACTGTGTTTTGCGTAACAGGATTTCAGGCTTGAAATAGTATTTTTGAACCATTAAAATTTAAACTTAAAAGTATGGACAGAAACTATTTTTCAATCCTCTTTTTCATCAAGAAGAGTAAGTTATTAAAGAATGGCGAGGCACCGATTTGCCTACGCATCACAATCAACGGCCAACGTGCGGAAGTTCAAATCAAACGCAGTGTCGAGGTTTCCCTGTGGAATAGTAATAAGGAATGTGCGATTGGGAAGGAACGGAAGCATCAGGAACTCAACCACTATCTTGAAACGGTTCGGACAAAAGTACTACGTATCCACAGAGAATTGGAGCAAGACGGCAAACCCATTACTGCCGAAATCCTGAAACGCCATTTCTATGGTGAAGGTGAATCTCCAAAAATGTTGCTGGAAGTTTTCAGGGAACATAATAAGAAATACCGTGAGCTTTTGGATAAAGATGTGGTATTGGGTACGGTTTTACGGTATGAGAGAACGGTCCGCTATCTTGAAGAATTCATGAAAGAGAAATATCGTTTCTCTGATATTCCATTGAAGAATATTAATCAGGAGTTTGTGAAAGAGTTCGAGCATTTTATCAAGACGGAGAAAGACTGCGCCCAGAATGCGACAGTCAAGTATCTGAAAAATCTGAAAAAGATAATCCGGAATGCTCTCGTGAACAAGTGGATGGATGATGACCCGTTTGTTGAAATCCGTTTCCACCAGACTGCCAGTAACCGTGAGTTTTTGACGGAAGAAGAATTAAATAAACTGATTGAAAAAGAATTCACAATTCCAAGAATGGAAGTAGTCCGTGATATTTTCGTCTTTTGTAGCCTGACCGGACTCGCTTTCACGGATGTGCAACATCTGAAACCGGAGCATATCTTCCGCGACATGGACGGTAGTTATTGGATTCGCAAAACAAGGGAAAAGACAGATAATATGTGCAATATACCTTTACTCGATCTTCCTATGAAGCTAATTCATAAATATCAAAATCATCCCGAATGTGTTCGAAAAGGTGTTGTGATGCCTGTTCCCTGTAATCAACGAATGAATAGTTATCTCAAAGAAATAGCTGATATATGCGGAATTCAAAAGACGCTGAGCACGCATTCAGCCCGCCACTCCTACGCCACCTCTATATGCCTAGCGAATGGCGTGAGTATGGAAAATGTTGCTAAGATGTTGGGACACGCAGATACAAGCGTGACTAAACACTATGCACGAGTACTGGATCAGAATATTTTCAAGGATATGAAAAAAGTAAATAGCTGCCTGTCGGAATTGGCTATATAATATTATCTGGCAGTCTGTCCTTTCACACTTCAAAACAAAAGGATGGACTGCCATTATACAAAATAAATACAACCTCAGTTTTTAAAATTTTCTAATAGGCTTATCTTATTTGTAATATGTGATAAAGCAAAAATTCCTCTATATTGATGTTCTGTCCATTCTAGAGCTTCAACTAAAGTCTTATTATCCATAAATTTTGTAGTAAATAAAAGTTCACGATTTTTATTTGGTTCTTTGTCTGTTATCAATGAAACGTGAGCATATCCTTCGACCGCATAACATGCTATTAACTGAGCAATAGTAAATAAGAAAAAACGATTGCGATACTTATTATATGATTCATCTACTTTAAATATGCATTGAGGAATACTATTTTCTAGCTGATCTACCAAACCTTGAATATCATAATTCTTATGGCATATCTTCTCATATAAGTCCGATTCGCATATATGAAAATAAGTTAGCAAGAAAAGTACATCAGGACAAACATATTCATTATGCGAAAACATTTTTAATGACAACCGAGTATTTGTGAAAATTTTCTCTATTTGCCTTAAAGTTAAATTCTTATGTTTAAAAAGAGCTTGAGCGATTTTGAGAAAGTTATCCTGTTCATTATCTCGTTTAAAATATTGCCCCCTTTCTTCTGTTCCAAAGAATGCATCAAAATCATAAAATTCATATAAATAGCTACTGAATTTATCTACATCAGGATCTGGTAAGGTATATTCAATATCAATAAATCTCTTTAAGTATTCATCTGCATCTATTAAATCACTACCATAATATCCTCGTATAGAATTACTTAATTGTTGTTTATCTATGGATATAACAAATACAATATTAGGTATATTGAAAAGATGTTTTATCCTTTCCAATACCTTTACAGCATAATAAGGATTACACCTGTCTAGTTCATCAACAATGAAAACCAAAGGTTTGTCGTTGCAAATATCTAACACAAAATTCGATAATTCGGCATGGAATTGCTCTAAACATAATTTCTGCTTCTCATAGCTTTCAATTTCTTCCTTTAATAAAGAAGCTCCTTCTTCTATACTATCGGAGTAAATATCAACAACATCTTCACCTGCATATTTTTTTAGTATTCCTTTAGCTATTGCAGGAGCTGCTTTCAGAACTATTTTTCCTGCTGTGCTTATAACTGATAAAAGTGCATCTTCTTTCTTCTTTTGTGAACTTACCTTTTTTAGTTCACCTAATAAACCAACAATCGGATCTGAAATAAAATCATTTTCCCATGCATTAAAATATAATGTATGAAAATCATCTAGTTTCAAATATTTTGCCCACATCTCAACAAACGTAGTCTTCCCGGTTCCCCACTTTCCATTTATAGCTAATACACAACCCTCATTGTAAGTCAAAACAATTGCTTTCAATATATCTGCATATTTTTCTCTGCCCAACTTACAGTTTAAGAAAGGATTCTCATCTGGTATATCTAGTTTTTGCAGTTTACATTTCATAAACGTATTATTATATTGTTAGAAATAAATATTCAAGATCTATAAATATCACAGCAAATATAGCGCATTTTAATGATTTAATTTTAAGTAGCATAAGTTTTCCAGAACTTAATATGAACATTGACAAAGGTAAGTTCCATATTTAGCCTGTTCAAGTCCGAGCCTTCGGTTTAGATGAAAATCTTCCTCTCATTACATTTCGAGCGTATTTTCATCTAAAGACTTGCACAGACTAAATACTTCACTGGAAAAGTCAATGATTCAAATTAAATTCCGAAAAACAATGTTTTCGGGGCTGGCAATGAGGTAAGCAACTTCCACTTGAATAGAGTTTAAACAAGTTTCTCATATAGTTTGAACCAGTCCAGCCCATAGTTGCCAAAGCCTAAATCTACGGTATCAATGTATTCAAAACCGCATTTCTCATAGAGGGAGATTGCCGGAAGATTATTTTCATACACATCCAAACGGATGGATTTTATACCTGATTGTTGAGCCAGTTCAAACGAATAATCCATCAAAACACGACCGATACCCATTTTCAAGAATGAGGGATGCACCACAAAAGTGCGTATCACAAAGATACGACTGTAGTCAGCTTCTATTTTCCACCTTACATTATTATAGGCTTCATCGGGGTGATGGTCTAAGATAATAGAGCCAGCTATTTTTCCCTCATACCTGACAACAAAAAGAGTATTATTTTCTATGCCAGCAATCGCATCTTCACGAATAGGATAAATGCCTTTTATCCATCCGGGATAGTTGGTGGTAGCTGATAGATAATCATTCAGATCATCATACAACTTTTCTAATTCGTCAATATCGGCAGGTGTGCCGGATTCTATTACAAACTTCATAATTGTAACTGTTTGGAATGCAAAGGTATAATTTCCACCTTAATAAAAGAGGTTTCCTTTTAAGATAGTGGAAATCATACTCTTTTAGGTAGTTATTCTTTCCAGCTTTCAAAGTAGTGCTTTTGGAGCAGCTTATCAATATCGCTTTGGCGATAAATGATTTTACCTTTTATCTGGATAAAGGGGATTAGACCTGTATCTCGCCATTCTTGCAGGGTTCGCAAACTGACATTCAGTTTCTTGGAAACTTCATTGTTAGAAAGAAAACGCTCCCCGTTCAGGTGGGGCTTGTAATGCTTGACTATAGATTCAATACCATTCAGCATCGAATCAAGCGAAGAAATAAACTCTTTAATTTGCGGGGTATCTTTATTTATTAGTTCCATGATTGAAAGATTGATTTCAAGATTGCTATATGGCTGATTAGTTGCGCAGATAGTCACCAAGTGATGAAATGCTAAGTACATCTTTTGCCGGATCATAATCAATATAGAGCCGTTTGGATGCAGTGGCAATAAAATACAGGCTACTATCCTGCTGTATCTCATAAGTAGCGGGTGAAGCCTGTTTAGTAGTTTCTGATATATATATAATAGAAAGGAGATACTCTTTGTCGCTCCGATAGATGATAACCGTAGGATTCAGATTAATGCTTTCCCATGTGCCTACAATGGAAAACAGATTGAAGGACGGATAATCTTCTTTAGTTCTTTTCATAAGGCGTGGTTTGTTTGGGTGATTGATTTTGTGTTTCACTGTCCACAATAATTCTTTCAATATCGGAAGACTTATAATAAATCTTGCTGCCGATTTGAGAATGAGCCAGTCGTCCACTACTTCGGTAATATTGCAGCGTTCGTTTACTAAAACCTAACAACAGGCACACTTTCTGACTATCCAGCCAGTTTTCTACTTTCTGGGTATGAGTGCTGCACAAACTTTCTATTCGTTTGGCAAACTCAGTGAACCGTTCGCAGACATACGAAAAGGTTCTCTTTTCAATGGTTACTACTTCCATACTTTCAATTTTAAAAGGTTTATAAAACGTGTTGATCTAACTTTCATCGGCAAATGAAAGAAGAATCAGGAGCCGTTTTCAAAACTGTCCAAGGATGGCATAATAAAACCACTACTGTCTCTACGAGCTAGTTTCCCAAATAACACTTAAATCTTCATGAGAAATACCATGAGCACACTCCAAATTTTACTATATTGCAACAATTTATAAATGTAGTCAGCATGAAGTTCAAAGACCTTTCAATTACGTTCCATACAAATAAAGTAAAGGAATGCATAGATTTCTACACCGAATATTTTAAAGCTATGTCAGCTTTTGATTCATAGTGAGAGGTAGCCGATATATAAAGTTGATAAAGTAGTAATCTAAGTTAGCACTCGTAATTTGAAATTGGAATACAACATAAGAAGCCTGTACACTCCAGTACAGCCAGCAGTAATAGGTACTAATGGCGAGGTCTCATATATTGAGTTGCCATCTGACGCACAACTACAAGACTTTATTTATTGTTATTGGAATCTAAAGACTATTAAGCCACTAGATGATATATACAATTATCGTGTAGTTGCTGATGGGTGTATTGATATCGTTTTTAATTGTACAAATTATGATGAAACATATATAATGGGGTACTGCAATTCTTTTGTGAAGATTGGCATTGATAAAGAATTCAATTATTTCGGAATACGGTTTCTTCCGGGTATATTTCCATTACTATTTAATATAGATGCGTCAGAATTAAGCAATCATTACGAACGTTTAAATACCGTGCAACCTCGTATATACAATGTAATTCAACAATCGAAAGATAGATGCTTATGCCTTCAGGATTTGTGCGATGAACTCAATATCTATTTTATTAAGCATATTAATAAAATAGATAAACCTTTTGATAATAGATTTTTCTGTGCATTAGAAACTATTTTAAAAAGCAAAGGATCGATTATTATTGAGAAAGATTTGAATGGTGGAATAAGTAGTCGTCATTTACAACGACTTTTTAATTTTTACATAGGAGATACAGCCAAGTCTTTTTGCCGAATTGTTCGTTTTCAGAATCTTTTAAAGATTGACCCTTCAGTTAAATTAATAAAATCCGAAAAATCATTTCATAAAAGAGTTTAAATTATTTTACGGTAAAACGCCCTCAAAGATCGCCGCTGAATAAAATGTCCGATTTTTCCTATTTTTGAAAAACTCTATGTTTTAACTTTGCGGCATGGAATTATATAGCATAAAGCAACTGTCAATACTTTATGTAATAACCAGTAAGGATGAAGTTAAAGATAAACGGTGATTAAAGAAATCGCTAAAAATATAAAAGCAACTATTGAAAACAACTTAATAACAAGATAATGAAATATTTAGATAAATATATTGTTGTGTGCAAATGGGTTGAGAGCTATGAAAATCCTATTATATTAAAGAAAGATGAAAAAGTTGTAGTCAATTTAGCTATAAAAGAAACTGATCCAGAATGGGTAAATTGGGTTTGGTGTATAGCGGGCAATGGAATGACAGGTTGGGTACCGATTAGATGTTTAAAGCGATCTATTGAATTATTGTAGAATAAGTATTGCCGAAATGATAAAATATTACCGAATTTGTAGAAAGAAGATTATATTACGTAGTCCATAGTAAAAATGAAATCAAAAATAGACAACAATTTAAGAAATGCGAAGAACATAGGTGCAACTATCGAGAAATACCTTAATGAAATTGGTATATTCACTTTAGCCGATCTTGCAGAAACAACCTCTGTCAAAGCTTTTATAAAGATACGTGAACAACATCCTGAAAAGACTATACCTGTGTGCTATTATCTCTATTCTTTAGAAGGAGCTCTATTAAACTTACACTGGAATGATATTCCATCAGAATTAAAAAAAGAACTAAAAGATAAAATTCAGGATTAACTATTAGAACAAATTTGATTAATGATTAGGCTATTAAAAGAATTAGCAGATTGATTCATTTTTACACTTATTAATATGACATATGAGATTACCTTTGCAAAAACAATAAGTACATTAAAATGATACGATTACAAAATATAAACCTAACTCCACCTGAGGATATACAGCAATTAGCAAATAATCACGCTATCGCTGTAAACTTACGGGACACCTTTCCATATCCTTATAAGATTGAAGATGCTACTACATTTCTTGATTTAGCTACAAATGGATCATTAGGAAACGTCTTCGGGATATATGAGAATAATACATTCGTTGGTTGTTGCAGCCTAATACCACAGTATGGCGTATATCGTATTAATGCAGAAATTGGATATTGGATTGGAGAACCTTATTGGGGCAAAGGATATGCCACCGAAGCGGTAAGGTTATTGATAAAATTTGCTTTTGAAGAACTTAACTTATTGAGGATTTATGCGAAAATTTACGAGTATAATATAGGCTCAATGAAAGTTTTGAAAAGGAAGCCATTATTAAGTCCTCGGTTATAAAAGAGGGACAAATAGTTGATGAACATTTATATAGTATTAGGAAAAAATGAAAAAAGATATAGGCGATCACATTATTAGTAAATTAGATTTGCAAGATATAGTTAAAGTGTTGTCCGATGAATTAAGCGGGTCGGAACTGAACACTGTTTTACTGGACGTTTTTAACAAGCGTGTTCAACAGGAAACTCCCTCATCTTTACTAAGTAAATATGAGGGCAACAAGCTTGTTAAGCCCGCCTTATTAGAAGATGTTTTAGAATATAAAGAAAATGAATTACGGTGCTATAAATTAATGGCAGGTAGAGGATTTGAACCCATAGAACTTTCCCCGGTCGCTCAATTTGGGACAAGTAGTGTTATAGCAACAGTAGATCAAAAAAAAGTCCTTACTTCTTTAAGAAACACAGAAGTACAGGCAGACCCGACGAATGCAATAGCATTACATTACGCATCGTTAAAGAAAAAAGGAGAATTAGATAACAAAACCTATAATTACAGCAACATTTCACGGGTAATAAGGACACAGGTATTTAATAATCCTAATTTCACTCCTCATTTTACTGTTCTCGCCCTTATTTCATGCGGCAGAGATACTGGTAGCTTTAATTTTGAGAAAGAAGAACTATTAAAACATTTAACTACATCATATGAAATATGTAAAAGTTACGGTGTGGAGAAAATATATTATGAGATTATTCCATGCAAAGGTTATGACAGTCAAAGCCCACTAATAATGGAATCAATATCGTATGTCCGGGAAAAAAATAGTAATCTTGAGGTCTTGGTTATAGCACCGGAACATGATAATAACTATTATCATGGTTTCAGAATAAAGCAGCAAATAGTGATCGGCGGCAATACTATTGAAATTGCTGACGGTGGATTGCTTGATTGGACACAACAGCTATTAACCAACAAAAAAGAGCGAATGATGACATTCGGGCTTGGTATTCAGGTATTATATCACCTAACTAAATAAACATGGTAAAGAGTAAAGTCATATTTGAAGATGAAGAACAAGTAGAAATTAAATATCCTTGTTTTGAATTAAAGGATATTGTTGAGTATTATTTTGAAATATGTACTCCTAACAATTCTATAACTCCATTTTCACTTGTGGCTTTGCCCAATGCTAATATCTTAGTTTCAATTTATATCTCCGATAGTAGTCAGACATTCAAAGTACATCGTGAACATGGTATAATTGATACATCGGGTGATAAGATATCTGGTAGCTTAACAGAAGCGATCACTGTAATACACGCTCCCGGAACCCATGAATTTTCAATAAAATTCAAGCCGGGAGTTTTGTACTCCTGTTTATCTAAAGATATTTCAACTTTGGTGGATAATCATTTGTCTCTGCAAAAGTATCTAAATCAAAAAGTAATAGACGAACTAAAATTGCAAAGCTCTTTTGCCGAGCGAGTTCAGTTTGTAGAGAATTGGATTTTAAGTAATATGAAAATCTTTAGTTCTGATTTCAAACTCAACACTGTAATAAAAACAATTTACTATATCAATACTAACCGTAATTACAAATTGAACACAGTAAGTAAGGAAGTTGGTGTGTCAAATCCTACACTCAATAGATATTTCAAAGAAGTATTAGGTATATCACCCAAACAATGCTTTAAAGCTTTACGCTTTAAAACTGCATTGAAGAACTATCGTGCAAATGGTAGTTATGATTTATACGACGAATTGGGATATACCGACTTTTCCCATTTTGTAAAAGAAGCTAAAAATTTGGCAAACACAACTCCATCAGAACTATAAGAAAAAGTAATAAAGACTATAAAAGCACATTAATAAAATATTATCTATGACAATGAATGAAAATATGAAACTTTGGAAATACAGTAGGACATTTCTTGTTATAACAGGAGTAATCCACACAGTATATGCACTATTACTTGGGAAAGAGGACTTTACGGACATGATAAAAGATGGATTAATAAACTCCACAGATGACAGTTACAGCCGTGCTTTCGCCCTTTGTTTTTTAATATGTGGGATTATAGTTATTCTTTGGGGGCTAACACTCCAATGCTATATCAAAAAAGAGCAGAAACCCGCACCTCTGGTTTTGGGGTATTGTATTTTGGCGTTTGCTGTGGTTGGATGTATCATAGAGCCGATTTCCGATTTTTGGCTGTTTTTGCCGCAAGCATTAGTTATAATTGCTGCAAATAGAAAAAGGAACATATAATAGACAACATTATGAATATAATATCAGTAAGAGAACAATCTCAATACACCCAACAAATTATAGCGTATTTACAGCAGGTAAACTTCCCTACTTTATGATTAGCCATAAGACTTACTATCGAGCATCCGACATTCGGATATTTGTTCAAGAAAAGTTTAACCGCAGGCAGGTACTTTACAAATAGAGCTTCTTGTCCCCGTACTTGACACGGGGTCGCAAAAGGACAGGCCTTATCAATCAGTGGTTATACGGCCGTTTATTATGCGTTCCCGTGTCAAGCACGGGAACAGGATACTTTTTTACAACCTATAAATTATTCTATTATCCCATGAAATTCAGCCTATTCTTTTTCATCATCCTATTTTTTGCAAACTGTTCGACCCGCAAACAAACCAATTCATCCCGGCAACAAACCGATAGTTTACGGCAAACCAGCCGGTTATCTGTCTGGACAACTAAAATCCCTGAAAGCCGTGCCCGCTTAACGATCCCTGTCGGCAGGCTGAAAGAACTGCCTTCCGGAGCCGCTTTTGTGCAGAAAAGCGGGCAGGCAACCGCTGAAATCCGTTTCCTGCACGACACCTTGTTTGTCTCCGCCACCTGCGACAGCCTGCAAGCCCTGGTTTATCAATACGAAGAACAAAACGAACAACTGCATGCCCGGCTGGAAAACAGCCAAACCGAAAAATCCCAAAGTCCGCGTGCCTGTGTTGGGATCATTGTTTTACTTTTCCTTGTTTGTATTATCTTCGGATGGAGACACCATTCGTTATTCCACGATTAATTCCATTTGTATATCACCTCTTTCGTAAGCAGGGTGCAATTCTGCCAGTTCTTTAAAACCCAACTTCCTGTATAGATGAATGGCAGGCTTCAGAATTGTATTACTTTCCAGAAAAAGTCTTTTTGCTCCGAATTCTATCGCTTTGTTTATAACTGTTTCGCATAATATCACACCGATGCCTTTACCCTGCACTTTAGGACTGACAGCCAGTTTGGCCAGTTCGTAATCATAAAGCGGATCTTCCATTTTGTATAAAGCACATGTACCGACCGGTTCGCCTTTGTAAAGGGCGATAAAAATGTGACCACCTTTATCCAGAATGTATTCTTGCGGATGATCCAATGCCTTGTAATCGGCTTCTTCCATGTTCCAATGGGCCGTTATCCATTCTTCGTTAAGCGAACGGAAAGCAATCTGGTAGCACGGTTCGTATGCAACTATTTTTACATCTTTACTTTCTCTTACCCGTTTTTCTTCCTTTACCCGTTGCAGCAAGGATTTATCCGATAGGAGATTTTCCCATTCTTCAATTGCTTTCCATAAGTCATTCTTTGTTTGTCGGGTGATTTGTTCGATGGCGGCAGCAACATCCACACATTGTTCTGTAAACGAATCTGACATCTTTTTCCCTTTAGCAGATAATGCAACTACATTTCTTCTTCCGTCAGACTGGTCTTTGGTTTCTTTTACCAGTCCTTTGGCTACCATTTCTTTAATAATGTTACTTACCGAAGGGTGGGAGTGTCCGATCTCTTTTGCTATCGAGGTGATTGTTTTTGCTTCTCCTTGGGATAAAACGAAGAATACGGGAAACCATTTTGGTTTGAGGTCTACCCCGAACATTTCGTAGATCGAAGCTGCATCCATTGTTATTTTATCGGTTAACATACGTAGTCTGCTACCGATAGCCATCTTGCCTGTCTGATTAAAAAAGTCCATATATGTAGAATTTGTGTTATTAGATACGTAATTGATTACGCAAATATATGGGCTTTAAATAATACTGGCAAATATTTCGCGAAAAATATGTAACCAGTTACGTAAATATATTCAAATCCCTTTTATACCGTACGTTTCAGCCATTCATCCAATATCATCAATTGCTCTTGTGTATGGAAATAATGTTCTGATCCCTGTACAATCTCCAGTTGGCAAGCGAATAATTCTGTAAACTTAGATATAATATCCCTTTCACAGAGTTCATCCTTGCTGCCATACAGGATATGTGTCGGTATTTCCCAACGGGAAACAGGATGTTCCCTTACAAAGCAATAATAATCCCAATACAAATTTTGTCCGATGGGAGTGGAAATTGTCTGTTTGCTTTCCAACTCTTTTTCCGTGACGGAAAACCACATCATCATATTTTGGATAAGACGTTGCATGTCGACGATCGGGGAGAGGAACCAGGCTTTTTCTATCGGCTCGTTTGGATAGGCCAAAAGACTGAAATAAGCACCCATGCTGTTGGCAAATAAACGGATATGTTTCCAGTTCATTTTAGTGTATTGCATGACGACCCTTAAATCTTCAACGCAGTACTGAACTTTGCAGGGTGTATCTTCATTTATTCTATCTCCATGTTCCGGCAGGTCAAAACTCAAAACCTGCCAGCCATTTGCCAACGCATTTTCAGCTACGATCCTGATCGGGACATCCGCTTTGTCCGACATATTCCCATGAATGGCAAGAACGACTTTTTCAGAGACTTCACCCCACAAGATGGCAGGTATATTATTTATACTGAAGATTGTTTTTTGCATGATCGATGTTTTGTCTCTTTTTTCCAATACCAATGATTTTAGGGGTTCTACCTTTGTCGGCACATAATAAACAAACAAAGATATGGATAAAAAAGCATTAAGAGACAAAGTGGAAGCACACTTGCAGGTTTTATGTTCGGAAATCGGTGAACGCCGTGTAGGAAGTGAAGAGAATCGGCAGGCCACGACCTATGCAAAAAAAGTATTACAATTGTCGGGGTGGCAGGTTGAAGAGACTGAGCTCTCCGTGATAGACTGGAAAACGGAAGGGGCGTCACTGACCTGCGGGAAACAATCGTTCGATGTTTTTTCCTCCCATTATTCATTGGGATGTTCCGTAAAAGGAGAATTAATAGCGGTGGATACAGTCGGCAAATTGGAAAAAGCAGATATCAAAGATAAAATCGTACTGTTGTACGGAGAAATCGCTTCCCAACAGATCGCTCCTAAAAACTTTCCTTTCTGGAATCCGGAAGAACATCAACATCTGGTTTCGGTGTTGGAGAATGGCGCCCCTAAAGCGTTGATCAGTGCAACGGAACGTAATTCGGCAACGGCCGGCGGTGTGTATCCTTTCCCGTTGTTCGAGGATGGAGACTTCGATATTCCGTCAGTCTACATGAAAGATACCGAAGGTGAAAAGTTGTTGGCCTGCACAGGGCAAATGGTGGAACTCGTCTCAGGGGCGGTGCGAATCCCGGAGACTGCATTTAACGTGATTGCGCGAAAAGACAGCCGGACGAAAGACAGGATCATTATCACTGCCCATATTGATACAAAAATCGGAACCCCGGGAGCAATAGATAATGCGACAGGAGTTACGGCTGTTCTGCTGCTTGCGGAGTTGCTGAAAGATAGCGACACTCGATATCCGGTCGAATTGGTTCTTTTCAATGGGGAAGATTATTATGCCGCTCCCGGACAAGTCAATTATATTGAACAGAATATAGCTCATTTTGATGATATATTGTTGAACATTAATATTGATGGAGCCGGATATAAAGAAGGCTATTCTTGTTTCTCTGCATTCGGGCTTTCTGCAGATATGCAGCAGGCTATGGATGGGGTAATCCGGAATACTCCGGAGATTGTGGAAGGACTTCCCTGGTATCAGGGAGATCACAGCATTTTTCTGCAGAATGACCGTCCGGCGATTGCTGTAAGTTCCAACTGGTTTATTGAGCATATGGAGTGCCAGGACATCACACATACGGCAAAGGATAATCTCAGCATAGTCAACTGTGAACGAGTTGTAGAATGCGCTCTCGGTATTGCAGAACTGATAGGGAAATTATAAATGTTATTCAGTCGTTTATCGACTTTATTCCCTGTTTCATCCCCGGAATAGAGAGGTTGGTCTATTAACGCTTTACAGAAATATGGTAAAGTCTACCTTTATGCCGGAATAATATAATGAGTAAGAGTCAGATTAAAATTGTACAGATGAATAATTTATCAAAAATGAAACTAAGTGGTGTATTACCTGAGAATTCACAGAAAGTGAACAATATGGAAATACAGAACATTCACGGAGAGTTAATCAGACACATTGTAAAGATGAGTCACTCAGAAGATTATTCACATGTCTTTCGGGCACTGACTCTTGCTCTTGCTCGTAGTGATAAATCATAAATATCGCCAAGTTAGTCGAATGTCCCTTTTTTACACCTGATGAGTCCGGCAATACTATAACTTTGTCCCCGAAATGGATAGGTTTAAAGTCATACAGCCCTCTGTGTTGCTTGCTCCGTATGTGAAGCAATATTGGTTCTTGCGGATGGAAGAGGTTGTGCAAAGTTCACAGCGTCTGGTTCCGTTCGGTTGCATGGCTTTAAGTTTTCACCGGGGGAATCGTACCTATTCGTCACAAGCAAAAGGTTTTCTGCCTGAGTCACATCTTTACGGCATGACAACAGGGTATACAGACCTCGTCTTTTCAGGAACGGTTGATTTAATCTGTATTGTCTTTAAACCGGCGGGAGCGAATCTGTTTTTCAAAACGCCTCTCTACGAGTTGAATAACAGTTACGCTTCGCTGGATGCATTGAGCGATCTGGATTGGCTTGAATTGGAGCAACGTTTGAATGAAGCAACAGATGATCCAGCCTGTGTCGGATTGATCGAGCAGTTTCTGATCAGCCGTATTTACCGGTTAGATAAACAGGAAGATAAACGGATCAGTGCGGTAATCGACTCTATCTGCTGCGGAGATACGGATGTTAACCGTCTGGCACAGACAGCCTGCCTGTGCTACAAACAGTTTAAACGTCTTTTTCTTGAAAATATAGGGATCAATCCAAAGGATTTCCTACAGATCGTACGTTTTCAGAAATTGCATCGTTTCCTACAGCTGCATACCGATATGACGGTCGCTGAACTGGCTTGCGAATGTGGCTATTATGATAAGTCGCACCTGATAAAGGAATTGAAAGATTTCTCCGGATTCACACCGGCCGGACTGATGAGAGCCTGCGATCCCACGTATTCGGAATATCATGGGGCGTTCCGTTCGGCTTTTGTAGACCTTCCTTCCGAGTGAATAAACAAATATATTTTATTATGAAGATTCTAATTTACGGAGCAGGTGTGATCGGTTCTACTTATGGCTGGCAATTGGCTGAGTCGGGCTATGATGTCAGTGTTCTGGTCAGAAAAGGTAAGAAGCAACCGATTGAAGAGAAGGGGATAAGTATCCGTTGTACGGATTTCAGGAATGGGACGGGGACGATCAAAGAAGCAGTTTTTCGTCCCGGAGCCATTGAAACACTTTCTGCCGACAATGATTTTGAATATATTATTGTTACGACAAACAGTCTCCATCTGGAAGAAATCTTGCCTGTCCTTAAGGAATCGGCGGGAAACGCCCATATTCTCTTTTTCCAGAATATATGGTATGATGATCTTGATAAGATAAGCAAATATCTGGCTCCGGGACAATATTTATTCGGTTTCCCTTTTATGGCAGGAGGAGGAAAAGACCGGGAAGGCAATAACACGGTTATTTCCGGCTCGAAATATTCAAAGACAATGCTTGGCGAACCGACTGGCGAAATAACTCCTCGTGTTCGGGAAATAGCAAGAGTGATGGAAGATGCCGGAATGAAGCCATTTGTTTCCAACCAGATCATCACATGGCTTCTTCCTCATTGTGCTTTTATTGCCGCACTTTCGGCCGGGATCATTAGAGCAGGAGGCAAAACGGAAGCATTTCTGAAAAGCCCATCCATCGCCAAAGAGACGATAAAGGCTATCAGAGAGGGTTTCCATGTTTGTTCCGCATTAGGAATCGATCCTAAGAAGGAGAAAGTGAATAAACTGTATTATTTGCCTCTGTTTATTTGCTATCCGATTGTAAGAAAAGTGTTTCGTGATGAAGCCATGCAGGCTATGTTTGATGGCTATCTGGCTAATTCGCAGGACGAAGTGGGGAAGATGCTTAAAGACATTATTTCATCGGGCGAGAAACAATGCCTTCAAACACCATATTTGAAAGGATATGAAAAGTTTCTGGCTGATTGATTACACATGAATTTTTGCAAACGCCTGGTCTAAGTCTGCCAACAGATCTTCGATATGTTCCGTGCCGATCGACAGGCGGATTGTTCCCGGATAAATCTCCTGTTCGGCCAGTTCCTGTGCGTTGAGTTGCGAATGTGTGGTGCTGGCCGGATGGATAACCAGTGATTTCACGTCAGCAACATTTGCCAGCAGAGAGAAAATCTCCAGGCTGTCGATAAAACGGTGTGCCTCTTCTTGTCCTCCTTTTATTTCGAATGTAAAGATGGAACCTGCTCCGTTGGGGAAATACTGTTCGTAGAGCGCATGGTCGGGATGATCGGGCAATGCCGGATGGTTCACCTTCTTTACTTTCGGATGATTTTTCAGATAATTTACTACTTTCAGCGCATTTTCTACGTGGCGTTCCACACGCAGGGAGAGCGTTTCCAATCCTTGCAGCAGAATGAATGCATTGAACGGGCTAATGGTTGCTCCCGTATCACGCAGCAGGATGGCACGAATGCGGATCGCATATGCAGCCGGGCCCGCAGCATCGACAAAGCGTACGCCGTGGTAACTGGGATCGGGCTCGGTTAGTTGAGGGAACTTGCCGGATGCCACCCAGTCGAATTTCCCGGAGTCGACGATTACACCACCCAGTGAAGAGCCATGTCCGCCGATAAACTTCGTGGCAGAATGTACAACAATATCTGCACCGTGCTCAATGGGGCGGATCAGATAAGGTGTGCCGAATGTATTGTCGACGATCAGTGGTATTTTATGGCGGTGGGCGATATCGGCAACTTTTTTAATGTCAATAATATTGGAATTGGGATTACCCAGCGTCTCGATGAAAATGGCTTTTGTATTCTCTTGGATAGCCTTTTCAAAGTTAGATAAATCGGTGGGATCGACAAATGTTGCTGTTATGCCGTAAGCGGGCAGCGTATGTGCCAGCAGGTTGTAGCTTCCTCCGTAAATGGTTTTGGCGGCAACAATGTGGTCGCCTGCACGGGTGATGTTCTCAAATGCGTATGTGATAGCTGCGGCTCCTGAAGCAACAGCAAGTCCGGCTACGCCGCCTTCAAGTACAGCTACGCGCTGTTCAAAAACGCCCTGTGTGGAATTGGTCAGGCGCCCGTAAATATTTCCGGGATCCTGTAAGCTGAAGCGAGCTGCTGCATGTGCGGAGTTGTGGAACACGTATGAAGTAGTTTGGTAGATAGGAACTGCACGTGCATCTGTTGCCGGATCGGCTTGCTCTTGTCCTACATGAAGTTGTAATGTCTCGAAATGCAAATTCTTTGTTGCCATAACTGTCTATTTTTAATTGATTTGTTTTTGAATTATTTTCTTGCAAAATTATTGTATGTAGATATATCAAACAATATTTACTGTAAATATGGATAATAACACTATTTTTGTATCTTAATAAAGAAAATATAAACTGAGAGAATATTAAAAAAGCCTCTTGTAAAGAATTTTATTCTATGGATACTTTGGACAAAACAGATTTGCAGATTCTTCGTACGCTGCAAGAGAACGCCCGGCTGACGACAAAAGAGTTGGCTTCCCGCGTAAGTCTTTCGTCGACACCCGTGTTTGAGCGTCTCAAACGTCTTGAAAATGGAGGATATATAAAGAAGTATATTGCCGTATTGGATGCAGAGAAGCTGAACCAGGGATTTGTCGTATTTTGTAGTGTGAAGTTAAGTAAGCTGAATCGGGACATTGCAGCGGAGTTCACACGAATTATACAGGACATTCCCCAGGTGACCGAATGTTATAATATATCCGGACGTTATGATTATCTCTTAAAAATCCATGCGCCGAGTATGAAGTATTATCAGGAGTTCATTCTGAATGTGTTGGGAACGATCGATAGTCTGGGTTCTCTGGAAAGCACTTTCGTAATGGATGAAGTTAAGCATGATTATGGGATTCATATCTAAATATCGTGTGTTTGAGCAGGGAAGAAATACAAGAACAGGTAGGTATATAAAAAACGAAATGGCTAACTTTCACAAGTGGGCCATTTCTTAACCAAAACCTTAACTATGAAAAAATTTACGTTTTTCAATAGCAAATGTACAACTATTTTTTGAACTAGCACTATGAATACCTGTTTTTTTTGATAATTCGTTTTTTTTCTTGTTTTTCCCGGTAAAAGTAAACTGACCGGATGCTACTTACGACTCCTTTAAACATAAGAAATTGCTGTCAAAATATCCTATATTATCCATTATGGTTTCATAATCAGATATATAAATGTTATATTTGCCAAAACTCTATGCGTATGAAACCACTTTCAGGAATGAAATTATTTTATTCATTTTCCATATATATCATTGCCGCATTGCTTATGTGGCTTCAAACTCATTATACGATACCCTATTTAAGAGAAAAGACCGGTCTGGAACCGATCTTGTTTTGGTTTGTTATTGGTGCGCTCGGTATTTTCCTGCCTCTTATTCTTCTAGCAATGGCAATACTTAAATCGGAAAGGTATAAGCTGAACTCCCGGACGTGGTATAAAAGAATGCGGTTTGTCAGAATGACCGGGCCGGATTGGATGTGGAGTATTTTCGGGATACTGATTACCGGAATAGGGATGGTTGTAGTTATGGGTATAATTACCTTATTTGTAGACAAACTCGATTATACGCCTTCATTTATGGAGTTTGAACCGTTGAGTGCCGGGCGTTACTGGTTACTGGCTGTCTGGTTCGTCTTTTGGATATTTAATATAATGGGAGAAGAAATACTCTGGCGAGGTGTTATGCAGCCACGCCAGGAACTGATCTTCGGTCGATATACATGGGTCGTTCAAGGGACAGGATGGAGCCTTTTTCATCTGGCCTTCGGTTGGCAGCTCTGGGTTATCTTATTACCTATGATGTTTATCCAGCCCTATATCGTCCAGAAAACACGAAACACCTGGACGGGCGTTATCATTCACGGAGTAATTAATGGCCCGAGCTTTATTGCGATAGCATTGGGAGCAATCTGATAACTGTTTATTTCCACTTCTTCTCACAGGGAACTCTTTCCCCGTCTTCGGAAGAATATTGATTCAATGAACCTTCCCGTGACTGAATGACCATATAAATCATGGTTTCATCAGACGAATTTCTCATGCCTCGTTTAGCAGCTGGAGCTACACGGATCACACTTCCCTCTGTTATAGGGAAACATTCATCATCAACCTGAAAATCACCCGATCCTTTAAGGATGATATATGTTTCCTCGTTTTCCTTATGAATATGAAAATAGGAGAGTTCCGTTTTAGGTGGAAGTGTAGAAAATGAAATTTCTGTTCCGGTAGCTTTTGTGCTGTCTTTAAGGAATACTTTTCCTACTATTTCCTGTCCTGTCTTCGGATGGATCAGGGAATGTTCTGTCAATTTATCTAAACTGCCGATATTAAGTGCGGTGTAGACTTGGTTTTCTGAAATAATTTCTACCTGTTTCATTGTTCCGGAATGCTTTTAGTTTATATTCATGATCCTTTTCTTTACGATAGTGCAATATTAGTCAAATTCCATCTATCTCTACTCTTTTTATCTCTTTTATCTTCTTATATACATATATAAATGCCGGAATTAAAAATAGATCGGCTGCAACCCAGGCTGTTGCATCGCCGAAACAGACTGCCAGGAAGCCGAAAGCCGGTACTGCATAAATACTGACCAGTGTACGGGCAACCATCTCCGAAACCCCCGAAAGCATAGCCAGATTAGTGAATCCTGCTCCCTGAATCGTATATCGCAGTATGCAAAGAGTACCAAGGATAGGAAAGAAGGAACATGACACATGCATATATTGAACAGCTTTAGAAATAACCTCTGACTCAGTGGAATCGACGAATATCAATGTGAGCCGTTCTGACGTCAGCATCAGGACGATAAAGGCGAAGGCGGCATAAACGATCATCATCAGGCCACTGGCCTTGATTCCTTGCCAGATACGTTTGGGCTTTCCTGCACCATAGTTCTGTCCGGTGTAGGTTGCCATTGCGATACCCAGACTCTCGAAAGGACACATGAAAAATGACTTTATTCGAACTGCGGAAGCAAACGCTGCGACACTGGCCGACCCGAGTGCATTATTCGCACTTTGCAACATGATGCTGCCGATCGCTGTAATAGAAAACTGAAGCCCCATCGGAACGCCTATCCAAAGCAGATTGCCTGCCAACCGCGCGTTGAACTTCCGTTCGTCACGCGTTCCCTGCAAGATCTCGAAGCGGCGGTACATATAGATAAAACAAAGGACAGCCGAAATACCTTGCGAAAGAAGTGTTGCAATCGCTGCTCCGGCAACTCCCCATTTGAAGATCAGGATACAAACCAGATCGAGGATCACATTGAGAATCGTTGAAAAGAGCAGGAACCAGAAGGGCGTCTTACTATCGCCCAGGGCACGGATAATGCTGGAAAGTAAGTTATAGAAGAAGGTACACGGCACACCGATAAAAGTTACCAACAGATAAAAATAAGCATCTGTAAAGATGTTCTCCGGTGTCTGCATGATCTTTAAAATATCCTTGCAGTAAATACACGTCACGACGGCAATGATTACCGACATGATAGCTGCCAGTTGTAAGCTGATAGCCACATAACGCCGCATCGTATTGTAATCCCGCGCACCGAACTTTTGTGCCACCGGAATTCCGAAACCCGCACAACAGCCGTTACAGAATCCGATGATAAGGAAGATAACGGACGTACTTGCCCCAACTGCGGAGAAAGCGCCGATCCCTAAAAATTTACCAACGATAGCCGCATCGATTAAAGAGTAAGTTTGTTGAAGCAGATTTGCTAAAAGTACCGGCATGGCAAAACTGAAGATCAGCGGAAGTGCCCGTCCGGAAGTCATTTCTTTGGATGTTCCCATACTATTTCCCTAAACAATCGCTGCAAAGGTAGTATTTTGTAATGAAAAAGGACTGGTATACACTTAAAATTATTTTCTTAAATTTATAAACTGTATTCTCAAAACATTTTGCTTTCTGCCATAGTTCTTTTATAAACAAAACATAAAAGAAAAAGTAAATATCAATATGGCAAAGAATGTAGCAGAACAATTAGTAGACACACTGGAAAAGGCAGGTGTCAAACGTATTTACGCCGTCACGGGTGACAGTTTGAATGAAGTAAACGAAGCTGTACGAAAAAATGGAAAGATCAAATGGATTCATGTCCGTCACGAAGAAACCGGTGCTTATGCCGCTGCGGCTGAAGCGCAATTGAATGGTGAACTGGCCTGTTGTGCCGGAAGTAGCGGCCCGGGGCATGTGCACCTGATCAATGGACTTTATGATGCTCAGCGCTCGGGGGCTCCTGTGCTTGCCATCGCATCCACATTGCCGACTCATGAGTTTGGAACGGAGTATTTTCAGGAGACCAATACAATCAAATTGTTTGAAGATTGCAGCCATTATAATCAGGTGGCGACCACGCCCGAACAATTCCCCCGTATGTTGCAGGGTGCCATACAAGCCGCTCTCTCATTTCGTGGAGTAGGCGTGATCGGCTTACCCGGCGACCTGACTTCGATGACAGCCAGCGAAGGAGAGTCTTCCCTGCTTCCGTTTCCGACCCGGCAACGTGTTTGCCCTTCCGCTGAAGAGATCGGTAAACTGGCTGACTTGCTGAACAAAGCGGAAAAGGTTACCCTCTTCTGTGGAATAGGAGCCAAAGACGCGCATAAGGAATTGGTAGAATTATCCCGGCTTCTGAATGCTCCTGTCGCTTATTCCTTTAAAAGCAAGATGGAAATACAATATGATAATCCGAACGAGGTAGGTATGACAGGCTTGCTGGGAATGCCTTCCGGTTACTATAGTATGCATGAAGCCGAAGTATTGCTTTTGCTCGGAACGGATTTCCCTTATGAAGCCTTTATGCCGCAAAACAATACGATCGTGCAGGTGGATATCAAAGCCAACCGTCTCGGACGTCGTGCCAAAATAAAAATGGGACTCTGCGGTGATGTGAAAGATACTTTGACGGAACTACTTCCCCTTATTCAGCAGAAGAAAAACGATTCCTTTCTCCGCGAACAACTGGCGCATTATGAAAAGGTGAAAGACAACTTGAGATCGGCAGCGAAAGTGAAGGGCAAAGAAGAAAAGATCCAACCGGAATATGTGATCTCCGTTATCAATGAACTGGCTTCGGACGATGCCATCTTTACCGTCGACACAGGGATGACCTGCGTATGGGGAGCACGTTATTTGCAGGCTACCGGAAAGCGCAAGATGTTGGGCTCCTTCAATCATGGCTCTATGGCGAATGCCATGCCTCAGGCTATCGGGGCGGCACTGGCTTATCCGGGACGTCAGGCGGTTGCCTTATGTGGCGACGGTGGGCTTTCCATGTCACTGGGCGACCTGGCGACGATCGTACAATATAAATTACCTATCAAACTGGTTGTGTTCAATAACCGTTCGCTCGGAATGGTCAAACTCGAAATGGAAGTAGCCGGATTACCCGACTGGCAAACTACGATGTTGAATCCTGATTTCGCACGGGTGGCTCTTTCGATGGGAATGGCAGGCTACAATGTATGCAATCCGGATGATGTGTTGCCGACATTAACAAAGGCTTTCGTTTCGGACGGCCCTGTCCTGGTCAATATTATGACTGATCCGAACGCGCTCGCTATGCCTCCGAAAATAGAGTTTACCCAGATGCTCGGGTTTGCACAGACAATGTACAAGCTCCTGATGCAGGGACGTTCCAAAGAAGTTATGGATACGATCGATACAAACCTGAAGCACTGGAAAGAGGTGTTTTAAATAAAAATAAATACCTTTGCTTTCAATATTAAAATTCTAATCTGATTTATGAAAGCAAAGGTGTTCTTTTTATCGCTTATAGCGTTTTTTGCCCTGTCTCTGCAGGCGGCAGTAGTCGATACTATCTATGTGCATAGTGATGCCATGAATAAAGATATTCAGACAATCGTTATTTCGCCGGGAAAAGGAAAAACGACAGCTCCTGTTATTTACTTATTGCATGGGCATGGAGGAAATGCGAAAACATGGATTTCCGTAAAACCCAATTTACCGGAGATTGCCGATCAGTATGGAATTATGTTCGTTTGTCCGGATGGCAAGAACAGTTGGTACTGGGATAGCCCGGTCGATCCGTCTTATCGCTATGAGACATTTGTATCGAAAGAGCTTATCGATTATATAGATGCCAGTTATCCGACTATTAAAAACCGCACAGGGCGTGCCATTACCGGATTGAGTATGGGCGGTCACGGCGCTATGTGGTTGTCGTTCCGCCATAAAGATATCTTCGGAGCGGCTGGGAGTACAAGCGGTGGTGTGGATATCCGCCCTTTCCCGAATAACTGGCATATGAGTGACTGGTTAGGAAAAGAAAGCGAAAACCAGGAAGTTTGGGATAACCATACGGCCATCAACCAGATCGACCGCCTGAAGAATGGCGACCTGGCACTCATCATCGATTGCGGATATAGTGATTTCTTTTTTGAAGTGAACAACGATTTCCACAAGAAACTGCTGAAGTATAAAATAGACCATGATTTCCTTGTTCGCCCCGGAGCGCATAATGGGGATTACTGGCGTAATTCAATAGATTATCAGATATTGTTCTTCAAGAATTATTTCGATAAACGCAAATGAAATAAAAAAGGCGATCCTTATAAAGGTCGCCTTTCCTGTTCTATATCTTTTGAAAGATCAGCTCAATCCTTCAACCAATCCGTTTACGATGTCAATCCGTTTAGCTTGCGGATCTTTGGGAAGTCCCGGCATACGCATGATCTCACCCATGATAACAACGATCATTTCCGCACCATTGTTGATAACAACGTCGCGCACCTTCAATTCAAAATCTTTGGCAACGCCGTACGCTTTCGGGTCGGAAGAGAATGAATACTGGGTTTTAGCAATGCAGATCGGATAGTGGGAGATACCCAGGCTTTCGATCTGTTTGATCTTTTTGTCGGCAAGAGTCGTGTAAGTAACCGATGCTGCGCCATAGATTTCTTCAGAAACCTTCTTGATCTTTTCGCGTACCGGATCAGTATCTTCGTAAACCATTTTCAGTGGAGCCGACGGTTTGTTTTCGATCGTATCGACAACCAGTTTAGCCAGTTCAACGCCACCTTCGCCACCTTCTGCAAATACACTGTTCATCGCAAAGCCGACGCCCAGTTCCTTACAATGTTCGGCAACCAGAGCGATCTCTTCGTCCGTATCGGTTGCATACCGGTTGAAAGTAACGATCACTTCCTGGCCGAAACGTTTCATATTGGCCACATGCTTGTCCAAGTTGGCAAAACCGTTGCGTAAGCCTTCGATATTCTGTTCCTTGATCAGTGCTTCAGGCACGCCGCCGTGCAGCTTCAAGCTCTGTGCAGTAGCAACGATAACTGTCAGTTTCGGAGTCAGTCCCGCTTTACGGCATTTGATGTCGAAGAACTTTTCTGCACCCAGATCGGCACCGAAACCGGCTTCCGTGATCACATAGTCACCATAGGTAAGCGCCATCTTGGTTGCGATTATAGAGTTACATCCATGTGCGATGTTGGCGAACGGGCCACCGTGAACGAAAGCAGGCGTATTCTCAGTTGTCTGCACCAGGTTGGGCAGCAAAGCATCTTTCAACAGTACGGTGATAGCTCCGGCAACTCCCAGGTCTTTTACCGTGAACGGCTGATCGTCGTAGGTGTAACCCAGTAAGATGTTACCGATACGGCGTTTCAAGTCTTCCAGGTCGGTCGCCAGACAAAGGATAGCCATCATTTCGGAAGCAGGAGTGATATCAAATCCTGTCTCAGTCGGTATGCCATTGGCAGAACCTCCCAAGCCCGATACGATGTTGCGCAGGCTGCGGTCGTTTACGTCGAGTACACGTTTCCATTTGATCTCTTTCAGTCCTTCACATGTATTGCGTGTCTGATAGATATAATTATCCAGCAGTGCAGTGATCATGTTGTGGGCAGAAGTAACGGCATGGAAATCGCCGGTGAAATGCAGGTTGATATTTTCCATCGGTAATACCTGGGCATAGCCACCTCCGGCAGCTCCACCTTTCATACCGAAGCACGGGCCGAGTGAAGGTTCGCGCAGCGCAGCCACCGCTTTTTTACCGATCTTGTTCAGACCGAGAGCCAGTCCGATAGAAACCGTTGTTTTTCCGATACCTGCTTTGGTCGGAGTGATGGCCGTTACCAGGATCAGGTTGTGTTCTTTTATTTTTTCTTCATCGATGAGGTGAAGAGGCACTTTGGCGATGTAACGACCATAGTTCTGAACTTCCTCGCGAGGAATGCCCAAACCTGTAGCAACTTCCTTTATTTTACGCAGGGAGACTTCTCTAGCAATTTCTATATCCGATTTCATGTGCTTATGTAAGTTTAAGAAGGAACAAAAGTATACTATTTTTAATTAAATAACAAAATGTCAGAATGAAAGGTTGTGGAACCCTATTATTCCCCATGTTTTGTGTTATATTGGTAAAAGTTACAAAAAAGAGCGCATGGAGGTATCTTTGTTAAGTAAACTGTGCGTTTTTCAATTTATTTGTAATCTTCAGTTGGCAAAATAATAGCATTTGGATAGAAGTTGTATTAAAGAACTTTAAAATACAGGTAAAGGGTTGTGGTGCATGATAATTTGCCTAATTTTGCATCATGTCAATAACAAAATGAAACTAACAGCAAGTTTCTGGCAATAAAAAGAAAGTATATAACAATTTTAAAAACTTCGGTTTATGTAATTAAGGAGATTTGATTATGGCAACAATGAGATTTAGTTTTGCAGGAGTAGCATTGAGAGAGACAGAAACAAGTTCATGGATCAGGACAATCGCAGATTGTTTGGGAATCCATATGTTTTCGAAGATGAATCCTTCGGGAGGTATGAATAATGTAGGTTGGGACACCACCAAGCAGAAGGAAATACAGGATCTTCATCATTATGCTATCCGCAACTTAATCCCCAAGGCCGGAGTTTATCAGATGAACTTGCTTGAATCGTTGGCACAGTCTGCTTCCATCTATTCACCGGAAGAGCTTGATTCTCTTTACAGTGGAACGAATAAAAAGATCGAAGAGATTAACAGCCATATATCGGGTGTGTTGGTTAGTGCACGTGAATTATGTAAGTCAGGACACCAGAACTGGGAGTCTGTCCAGTCACTTCGCTATCATATTAACCGCTTGAGCAGTATCATACAGCCTGTATGATCATTAGTGAGAAATAGGGAAACGATTTCTGTGTGATGATTTGCTTATCGGAAGTATAATATTCTTTATCCGTTCCAACGTTTTCAAAGTAGTGGAACTGGGCTTGCGGATGCCTGCGGATACATTCATATACAGCTTCTACGCATTGGGATAGTTTCATGATAACGATCACATATCCTGCGTTTATCTTTTCTGACAGTTCATCCGCAGAAGGTGTACCGGGGATTACGACTATTTCCTCTTCCTGTTTGACAATATGTAATCCGGCCAATGCGCCGGCTGCTATAAAGGCTGGTATTCCTGCGGTACGTTGTACGGCAATACCGGCCTTTGTAAATTTGTCGTAGATATATTGAATAGAAGAATAAAAGCCGGCATCTCCTTCGGCCACGATAACGATCCGTTGCCCGTTCCGGTAGCGGTCTGCGGCTTCGTAGTAAAGGGTATCGTAAACCTTCCAGGCCTCTGTACGGTCTTTGCTCATGGGCAGCATGAAACAGTGGATGGCAGTCTCGTCGATTTCCAGGGCGCGAACAATATCTGCCGCACGCGATAGGGAAGTACCTTGTTTATTCCGGGTTGCCGGACAATAGATGATATCTGCCTGCTGAAGTTGCTTAAGTCCTTTAACGGTAATAAGTTCCGGCTCTCCGGGGCCTAATGAAACGAAACTGATCGGATGTGTCATTTGCTTTTGCTTTTATTCGGAGGGCAAAAGTGATGAAAATAACGGAAGTCTCCAAACAAATAGCCGCCCAATATTACGGATGAAGCGACATTCCCAGATAGATACCTATGCAATAGGGAATTAGCCAGATACACCAGACTACTATGCTGAAACGGTTGAAATGCGCTTTCGCTTTGCGCGAACCCTTGAAGTAAGTCCACAATGCCCATAAGGCATGGATAAACATCAGGACGATCGCTATTATTCCGGTGATAGTGTGCAGGTTATCCTGCAATCCGGTCATCTGTGCAATCTGTTCCATGAGTCCGGTTCCGACCGCATCGGCGAATAGTCCGGCAACAAAGAAGGCCACGTGCCAGGCTTTCAGCTTCTTCTGGATACGTTCGCCCCAAACACCGATTGTATAAAACACTAATGCCGATGAAATTACGCAGATAGCTGCGATTAAGAAATGAGTGTCGATCTGATTGAGTGCCATATTGCTGCCATTTTCTGTAAATAACAGTTCCGTATGCGAATGGTTCAGTTTTTCTTATTACTTTTGCGATCGAAATAGGTTCTGTCAAACTCCTGTTCATGGAGACAGATTAAAAGGGAACCGGGTGTAAATCCCGGACAGTCCACGCTGCTGTGAAGCTTTATAAACATCCTGATAACACCTTTTGCCACTGATCCGGGAGAGATCGGGAAGGCTTTCAGGATGGAAGTAAGTCAGAAGACCTGCCATTTTTTGCATAACGATTGTCCTCGTGGGTTTGGACGGTTTGTGTCGGATAAAAACAAATAGAATATGAATAAGTATTTGGCAGGTTGCTGCCTGTTTGCGTTATTGGCTGCATCGTGCGCATCGAAAGGAAATCAGCAGGAGAAAGAGAATGCATCGTCGCAACAAACGATTACGGTGGATAGTAAGGTCCAGATCACACCTGAATATGCCGAAGGTTTTCAGTTGACCTATGCCGACGGTTATATCCTGATGGATATACATGACCCTCAGAATGAAGAAAGCACTCATTTCCTGTATGCGTTGGTTCCCCGTGGGACGAAGCCGGAAGGTATTCCAGCCGATTATATGGTGATTGAAACACCTGTACGTAGTGCCATTTGTATGACTTCCCTGCAACTATCCAATTTCATCAAGTTGGGCGCAGAGGATAAAGTAGTAGGCATCACCAGTACCCGCCACCTGTTTAACCGGACGATCAACGACCAGTTGAAGGAAGGAAAGACGGCAAAGATCGGGATCGAAGGCAACTTCGATAATGAGGTGATTATGAGTATCAATCCCGACCTGATCCTGATCTCACCCTTTAAGCGTGGCGGCTATGAGACAATGAAAGATATCGGTATCCCGCTGATCCCGCATCTGGGATATAAGGAAATGACCCCGCTGGGACAGGCCGAGTGGATCAAATTTGTCGGTCTGTTACTCGGAATGGAACAGGAGGCCAATGATAAGTTCTCGGCTATCGAGCACCGCTATAATGAACTGAAGGAGCTGACTGCCGAAGGTAAGGTAACCCGGCGTCCCATCGTCTTTAGTGGTGAGATTCATGGCGGTAACTGGTATGCGGTAGGAGGGAAGAGCTTCCTGGCGCAACTATTCAAAGATGCCGGTGCCGACTATTTCCTGAAGGACGACGACCGTTCGGGAGGTGTCACCCTCGACTTTGAAACCGTTTATAACCAGGCTGACGAGGCCGACTACTGGCGTATCGTGAACAGCTATCCGGGAACATATGACTATAAAGCCCTGAAAGACCAGGATCCGCGTTATGCCGACTTCCGTGCTTTCAAGGAAAAAGGAGTGATCTATTGCAATATGCGGGAGAAACCTTTTTACGAAAGTATGCCGACCGAACCGGAAGTGGTGCTGGGCGACCTGCTGCATATCTTCCATCCGAACCTGCTGCCGGATCACACCCCTGTCTATTATGATCTACTTAAATAAATAGGGCCGATGAAGTATTCTAACACTGTCCTGATGCTTTTGGTCGTCGTTTCGATCGTTGTACTGCTGTTCCTTAATCTGGTGTTGGGTTCCGTATCCATCCCGTTCAACTCGGTCTGGAATATTATATGTGGCAATGGCGATGAACCGGTCACCTGGCAGAATATTATCTGGAAATCACGTTTCCCGCAAGCATTGACAGCACTGGTTGCCGGAGCCGGATTGGCTATCAGCGGGCTTCAGATGCAAACCGTCTTCCGCAACCCGTTGGCCGGGCCCTCTGTGCTGGGGATCAGTTCCGGTGCAAGTATGGGAGTGGCCTTTGTCGTTTTGCTGAGCGGAAGCCTGGGAGGTGTGGCGCTTAGCAAGCTCGGCTTTATGGGGGAGATCGCTTTGTCTGTTGCAGCGATAGTCGGTTCCTTGTCTGTCATGGCACTGATCGTCTATGTCTCACAGAAGGTAAAAGGGAATGTGACGCTGCTGATTATCGGTGTGATGATCGGCTACGTGGCAAATGCCGTGATCGGTGTATTGAAATTCTTTAGTGTGGAAGAAGATATACGGGCCTATGTCATCTGGGGACTGGGGAGTTTCTCGCGCGTCTCGGGTAATCAGATGATGCTTTTCGTGATCATTATGGCGATCCTGATCCCTCTTTCGTTCCTATTGATAAAGACATTGAACCTGATGCTCCTCGGTGACGGCTATGCCCGCAACCTGGGACTGAATATTAAACGGGCACGCCTGCTCGTCATCACCTCTGCCGGTGTCCTGACCGCGATCGTTACCGCCTATTGCGGCCCGATCGTCTTTCTGGGATTGGCTGTGCCGCATCTCTGCCGGGCTATTTTCCAGACATCCGACCACCGGGTGCTGATGCCCGGTGTCCTGTTTGTCGGTGCCGCCCTGGCGCTGGCCTGTAACCTGATTGCACGTATGCCGGGATTTGAAGGAGCCTTGCCCGTCAACTCGGTTACTGCCTTGGTCGGTGCTCCCGTTGTTGCATCCGTATTATTCCGCAAACGCAAAAACGAACTGAACGAATGAGTATGAAAGAGGCAACTATCCGGATAAACAACCTTTCTATCGGCTATCGTTCCAAGAATGATACAAGGCTGGTAGCAAGCAATATAACCACTACGATATACAGTGGAGAATTAACTTGCCTGCTGGGTGCCAACGGGGTGGGAAAGTCTACTTTATTGCGTACGCTCTCCGCTTTTCAGCCCCGTTTGTCCGGCGAAATAGCACTACTGGGTCACGATATACAGGACTATAGTGATAAGGAGCTTAGCACTATAGTGGGAGTGGTGCTGACAGATAAGTGTGACATCCGTAACATGTCTGTCCGGGAACTCATAGAGATGGGGCGCAGTCCGTACACCGGCTTTTGGGGACGCCTGGGAAAGGAAGACAAGCGGGTGGTGGAAGAGGCGATCGCCCTCGTCCGCATCGAAAACCTGGCTTCCCGGATGGTGCACACCCTCTCCGACGGGGAGCGGCAAAAGGTGATGATCGCGAAAGCCCTCGCACAGGAAACACCAGTGATCTACCTGGACGAGCCGACCGCCTTCCTCGATTTCCCCAGCAAGGTAGAGATCATGCAACTTCTGCATCAACTTACCCGCACCACCGATAAAACGATCTTCCTCTCTACACACGACCTCGAACTGGCTCTCCAGATCGCCGATAAGATCTGGCTGATGGATCGCGACAAAGGCATAAGTACCGGGACTCCGGAAGACCTGGCGCTGAGCGGGCACCTGAGCGGTTTCTTCTCCCGCAAGGGGATTATCTTCGATACCGAAACCGGCTTGTTCCGTATCAACAACCAGTATAAATCCGAAATACGCCTTGTCGGTGAGGGGCAGAAATATGCTATGGCACGGAAGGCTCTTCAACGGAACGGTATCCATGCGGATAGCGGGATCGAGTCGGCGCGTTGGATAGACGCCGGTGATCCGTCCTCTACTTCATTCGTTCTCCACGATTCTGACGGGCAGATCCGGCGTGCGGCAACCATCGAAGAGCTGCTGCTGCAACTGGAATCCTGAAAGATAATGTTAAACTGATTAAACTTTTTCCTGTTCGTTTGTTATATAGGAGTAATTTTAAAAACAAACGACATGAAAAAGTATTTCTTATACGCCATTCTGATTTCCGCTGCCGCATTTACCGCTTGCAGCAGTGACGACTCATCTGATATAGAAGCAGATGTTCCTTTCTATCAAAACCTGGGTGTCGCTTACGATATCACTAATAATACGACACGTGTCGGAGCGAATTTCAACAAGTACGACAGCGCAGGAGTAAACATTAAATTGAACGGCCCTGCCTCTATCCTGATTAACGGCAAGACCCCGAACTTTGCCAACGTCGGTGTTTACTTTTACACCTATTCATTCTCCGGACTGGATGATATGACTTTCGTCTTTACACGGGCAAAGGACAGCGTTTTCACGAATGTAGCCACCCTGAAAGACGTGAAGCCGATTGCCATCCCGGAGTCTTTTACTTCAATCAACCGTAAAACTTCAACCACGCTGACCTGGGAGGGCGATCCTGTCGGGGACGATGAAATGGTGGAAGCTGCCATTTCATACGATGGCGGAGTGACCACCCTCTACAACCGTGATAAAGGCAGCCAATCGATCAGTATCACGCTCGGTAACCAGGTGACCGCTTCCAAAGCCACCTTATCCCTCAGTCGTGCCAAGACTCATCCTTTGCAGGAAAGCAATGGAAATGCCGGCGGGCAACTGGATGTTTCTTATATACAGAGTAAGGAGGTACGCTTGGAGTAAAGGAAATCTAATACATACCTGATAGGATTATGTTTAGAAAATAATGATCCAATATGCCGAAGCTAGAAAAAATTGAGCTATCTGATTAGTGACTGATAGTAACCGGCTCCCCTCTTTGAGAGGGGGTAGGGGGTGTGTAAATGCCAGTAAATAAAACCGGTAAAAAACATAGGGATGGCTTAAATATATTAATGTGTTATTAATTAAGGCCCGTTTATAGGCGGGATTATAACACACCCCCTTCCCCCTCTCAAGAGGGGAGCCAGTTACTATCAGTCGCTATTATCAAAGACTCACTTCTGCCAAAATATGAACTATCAATTACTATCCCATCGTTATTAAGATGATGATGGGCTTTAACCATAAAATTATCTTGGCTATGAAGAAAGAGTATTTAATTGCTACATTATTTCTATCTTTGTATCTGTACTTTTTAAACACGTGGATATATGGAAACAATGTATGCCAGAAAATACCCGATAGGGATACAGGATTTCGAGAAAATAAGAAAAGAAGGTTATCTGTATATAGATAAGACCGAATTGATGTATCGATTGGTAAAAACCGGTAGCTACTATTTCTTGAGCCGTCCCCGTCGTTTTGGTAAAAGTCTCCTGATATCCACATTTGAAGCTTATTTTAAAGGTAAAAAAGAACTCTTCGAAGGATTAGCTGTCGAACAGTTGGAAAAAGATTGGCTGACTTATCCGGTGTTTCATCTCGACCTGAATGCCGCGAAATATGATCAGGTAAGCGATTTGGACGACATGCTGAACCGCAAGCTATCTGCCTGGGAAGAATTATATGGTTCCGATCCGGCAGAAAAAGGCCAGGCTTTGCGGTTTGCCGGTGTCATTGAACGGGCCAGCATGCAGGCGGGACGGCGTGTAGTCATTCTGATTGACGAATACGACAAACCTATGTTGCAAGCTATCGACAATGAGGAGCTGCAAAACGAATACCGCAATACCCTGAAAGCCTTTTACGGAGTGATGAAGAGTATGGACAGGTATATCCAGTTTGCTTTCCTCACAGGCGTGACCAAGTTTGGCAAAGTGAGCGTGTTCAGCGATTTAAATAATCTGGACGACCTTTCGATGAGAAGGCCATATGTAGCTATTTGTGGTATCAGCGAAGAGGAATTACATCGTGATTTCGATGGTGATATTCATACATTGGCTTCTGTGCTCGGTATAACATATGAAGAAACCTGTACAGAGTTGAAAATGAGTTTTGATGGTTATCACTTCGTTGAAAACTCTCCCGGAATCTACAACCCGTTCAGCTTGCTCAATACATTTAAATACCGGCAATTCGATAATTACTGGTTCGAAACCGGTACTCCAACCTATCTGGTAAAGTTATTGCAAAAATCAAATTACGACCTTTATCGGATGGCACATACAGAAACGGATGCCGATGTTTTGAACAGCATCGATGCCATTTCGAGAAATCCCATACCTGTAATCTATCAAAGCGGTTATCTGACGATCAAAGGGTACGACAAAACCTTCGGGCTCTATCGGTTGGGATTTCCCAATAAAGAGGTAGAAGAAGGGTTTATCAAATATCTTCTACCTTATTATACTCCGGTGAGCCAGGTCGATACTGCTTTCCAGATCAAGAAGTTTGCCCGGGAGGTTTATGACGGCGATTATGATGCTTTCTTTCGGCGACTGCAAAGCTTCTTTGCCGATACGCCTTATGAGTTGGTTCGTGACCTGGAATTGCATTACCAGAATGTGCTCTTTATCGTCTTTAAGCTGTTGGGTTTCTATGTAAAAGCGGAATACCATACCTCCGAAGGTCGTGTAGATCTGATTTTGCAGACCGACCGTTTTATCTATGTCATGGAGTTCAAACTCGACGGTACAGCAGAAGAGGCATTGCAACAAATCGAAGACAAGGGGTATGCTCTTCCGTTCGCTTCCGACCCGCGTACGTTGTTCCGTATCGGTGTGAATTTCAGCGCAAAGACTCGCAACATTGAAAAGTGGTTGGTTATTTCCAAATAACTCCTTCTTCCGTTATCAATAAGATAGATAAATCACCTTTAGGCAGGAGTGGAGTACAATGTTCATGGCATCTTTTCAATAAGAGATTGAAGAATGCTTCTTGTTCTTCCACGGGGAACAACTGCCATAACTCCCGGGCCAGCGTGATGCCGTCGATCTTTTGGATGGTCGTTTCGGGACAGCCGGATTGACGGGCCAATTCCTTCAGGAAGTCTTTATTCATCACTACCTTTTTACTATGTGTATCGAGGAAACCTTCGGCCAGTTTAACCGCTTTTCCGATCATTATACCCATAACAACCTGCTGAAAGCCGAGCGATGAAGCTATCTTTAGTGTCTCGCCAATAAAGTTGCCGTAATGTACGAATGCCTGTGGAGGGAGTTCGGGGTAACGGGCTTTCAGGTATCGCTCGCTTTTGGCACCGGAGTTGATTACCAGCGTCGTACAGACGATGGCTTTGGCAACTTCCGTTTCCTTGCGGATAGAGGCGATAAACGCATCCGTGGAGAAAGGGCGAACGATGCCGGATGTCCCGATAATGGAGATCCCGCCGACGATACCCAGTTTCGGGTTGAATGTCCTGGCTGCAATCTCTTCTCCACCGGGCACGGAGATCGTAACGGTTAACCCGGCTGACTTCTCCTGCCGGAAATCCTGTAAGACGGCAGTCAGCTCTTCCGTTATCATTTTTCGGGGAGTGGCGTTGATAGCCGGGCCGCCTACTTCCAGACCCAATCCCGGAAGGGTAACGGTGCCGACCCCTTTTCCGGCAAGAAAGCGGATGCCTGACAGGGCAATATCCGTAGAGAAAGCAACCGTAGCAACGATCCGGCAACCGTTCGTTACGTCCGGGTCGTCCCCGGCATCTTTGACGACTGCGCAGGTGGCACTGTTATCGTTCCAGGCGGTATCGGCGATTGGCAAGGTGATCATTTCACCCGAGGGCAAGGTGATGGGAGAGTCGGCTTGCTCTTTCCGCGTTAGTAGGGCTAGTAAGGCAGCCTTAGCAGCAGCAGTGGCACAGGCGCCGGTGGTATAGCCATGATGCAAGGGGAAAAATTCGGGTAGCAGCCGTTCAATCTGCTTGCGCAATCCGTCTTCCCCGTAAACGATATAGAATGTTTCGGGCAATGCCGGACGTTTTACAACGAACACCGGAATAGACCGGCTGCGGGCGGCAGCCACTTTCTCGTTGAAATATCCCGACTGTCCGCTTTCTTTCGTGATGACGGCATCCGGCTGAAGCTGATCCATCAACTCCCCGGCATCCTCTTCATCGCGATAGAAACACAGTCGGTCGGGGGGAAAACCCTGCCGGATAGCGATGGTAAGCGACTCTTCGCGTTCGAGGATGCGGAACCATGCCGGATGCTTTTCCCACCAGAGGCGGAGCGGGGCGATGGTGTTTACTCCGGTCAGGGCAAGCAGGTTACGGATGCCGTGCTCGTTTAACTTGTCGATGGCATCGTGGTAATCGTCGCACCAGATCAGCTCGTTGTTGCGCGGAGGATAACGCCGCTCATAGCGGATAACCGGCAGTTGGAGGGAGGAGGCGACTTCCGCTACCGTTCGGTGCAGGGCGGAAGCAAAGGGATGTGCGGCATCGATCAGCAGGCGGATATTGTTTTCGCGGCAGCATGTTTCCATAGATGCAGCATCCATCCCACCGGTCAGGCGGATGCCGTGCGCACAGTCTATCTCCTGAAGCGACCCTTTTGTCGAATAGAAATAAGGGGCACTTCCTTCGTCGGCTATGCGGACGGCGGCGCGTCCTTCCGTTGTTCCACCCAGTATCAGTATCATTGTCCGGTTATTTGCGGAACAGATGTTTGAACTCGTCGGCATACAACCGGGAAAGGCCTTCGCGGTTGTCGATAGCATCCCCTACAACCAGCAGCGTTGTCAGTGTAAGGTTGTTTTCTTTCACTATTTGAGCCAGGTCTTTCAATTCCCCGCGATAAATACGCTCGTCTTTCCATGTCAGCTTGTAGCAGGCGGCTACCGGTGTAGTGGGGGCGTAGTGTTGCAGGAGTTCTTCCTGCACCTTGTCGGCTATGCCTGCACTCAGGTAGATACACATGGTACTCTGGCTGGCGGCCAGTTTGTGCAACTGCTCTTTTTCGGGCATCGGCGTACGGCCTTCGCCACGGGTAAGGATGATTGTCTGTACCTTTTCCGGGATGGTGAACTGCGAACGCAAGGCGGCTGCGGCAGCCTGGAAAGAGGATATTCCCGGGGTGATATGATAGCTCATATCGTACCGGTCGAAGAAATTCATCTGTTCCTGTATCGCTCCGTAGATACAGGGATCGCCGGTATGTAGGCGGACAATGAACTTGCCCCTGTCGTAAAACTCTTTCATCAGGGCGAACTGCTCATCGAGATTCATATCGGCCGAACTGCGCACGGTAGCTCCCGGCTTGGCGCAGTAAGTCAGCTCTTTCGGAACGAGGCTGCCGGCATAAAGGATCAGGTCTGCCTTCTCCAGCATCCGGCGACCGCGGATGGAAACCAGTTCCGGATCGCCCGGCCCGGCTCCGACTATCTCGATATGTCCTTGGCGGCGTACGGATTTATCCATGGCCACGGCGAAAGTATATTCGTTGCCTTCGCCCAAGCTTCCCTTTTGTTTTTCCAGTAGCAACCAACCGCCTCCGGCACTGTGAATGGCTGCGGCTTCGGAAACGCTGGCCGATGCCGTCGCCTCTTTTACACGGGGGGACGGGTTGGGAACCGGTATTTTGTTCAATATCTCTGCCGGATAGGTCTTGAACGGACAGTTCATAATGCCGTAAGCCAGCAGGGCAAGCATCGCTTCGTCCTTCTTGATGTCGATGGATGAAATATCGACGATCGACTCCGGGCAGATGTTGTTGTCGATCAGCGTTCCGATGATATGCTGGTGAAGTTCCACCGGATCGCCTTTTATATCTTTCCGGCAACCGATACCGATATGCAAGACCTTCGGGAAGTAGGAAACCATCATCACGTCGGCCTCGTAGATGAACGGCCCTACGGTGATAACCAATTCGAACTGATCGAGCGGTATATCCGAGAATTTATTGAATTGCTGCACATGGGCGGGGAGAGAGCTTTCCAAATAATCCGTACCCTTGTCGCGCACATTGAGCAGCAAAGCCGTCGGTTTCTTATTGACGAATGCGGCGATACAGGCATTCATCGCGTTCTCGTTGTCGGTCAGGTCATCGGCCACGACAGACCAGCCGAACTTTTCGGCCAGCGTATCGAGCGCCCACAACCCCGTGTTGTCGCTTTGGGTCGTCACAATGGCGTTGCCACCCAGGAGTTGTGCCAGTTCGGTGCTGAGTTCATTCGCCCCTCCGATATGTCCCGACAGGACAGGGATGATATATTTACCCGTACTGTCAATGCAGACGACAGCCGGGTCGGTATGCTTGTCCATCACATAAGGTGCGATGCAGCGGACGCAGATCCCCATCGCCCCGATAAAGACGATGGCCTCCGCTTTCAGGAAAAGATCTCCCATAATGCTGTCGATCGACTCCATCAAGACTGTTTCTTCCTGTGATTCCTTGCTGTAAATAACAGCATCGGGAAACTGCTTTTTTATCTGTCGTGCCAGTGGCAGGCTGCTGGCCGATACCACCACAATGGCTAAAGTTCGCTTATTCATAGTTCTTTTATTTTGCTTCTTTAAAAGCCTTCAATATCACTATCGGGTTATAATCGCCGACAGTTATATGTAAAGGATCATCCAGTTTCAGTCCGGCTTCCTGCACCGCATCGATAAACAGCCTCTCGCTCTCTTCGGATACGGAATTGAATACCAGTAGGCCGTCGGGAGCCAGATAACGGGCTACTTTGGCAACGATCTCCTTTAATTTCCCTCCGTGTCCCCCGATGAAAACAGCGTCGGGTGCAGGCAGGTCGGATACTTCTTCCTCCATGAAATCACCGATATGTACGTCGATGCCGGGAGCTCCCAGGCGGCAACTGTTCTCCTCCATCAGTCTCCAGCATTCCTTGCGTATCTCGAAGGCATGGATATGCAGGTGCGGATATTGCCGTTTGGCTTCGATGGATATGGAACCGGTACAGAAACCGATATCCCAGAAGTGGTTGCACATCGGCAACATCAGTGCACTCATATCGAGCACGCGGACAGGCGCTTTGGTGATCATCCGTTCCCTGCCGTCGAGAAGTTCGAACATCTTGTCGGGTATTCCCAGCGGCCGGTAGGTGGTATCGTTGTACATCCGTTGCAGGATAACGCAGTTCGGGCTTTCGATCGAATGCTCTTCCACTTCCGACAGGGCGAGCGAACGCGATACACGCTGCTTCTCCGGGTTGCCCAGATGTTCGCCGATATACATTTTATATTGTGTGAAGCCGTATTTCAGCAGGCGCATGGCAATGGCGGCCGGTGTATGTACATGATCGGTCAGTATGCCGATCTTCATCCTGTTCTCTATCAGTGCACGATCCAGTTCATGCCACGGCCGGCCGGTAAGGGGCACCATCAGCATATCTTCATAAGACATTTTCAATTCGTGCGAAAGCATCTGCAACGAATTGAATGAAGGCATTATCGTAACCTCCGCTTCCGGCATACGCTTCAAGATGGTTGATGCAAATCCGGAGAATAAAGGATCTCCCGAAGCGAACACGACGATCTTCCGGTGGTATTCGTATTCGTCGAAAACATCCGCTAAAGGCACTTTTATATCGATCCATACGGCATCGACAGGAAGGAACGGACGAAGAAGTTCATAGTGCCGTTTCCCTCCCGAAAAGTGGGTGTTACTGTTGATTATATCCAATATTTCCTTGTTCTTGCTTATATAGCACTGGTTATCGGGCATGCCGATAACGATAAATTGTGTTCTCATACGTCTCTTCCGGGTTTTAAATTAATAGCGTCGTTATAACAAAGTATAGAATTTACTAGTGTAGCTGCCAGGTTACTGCCGCCTTTCCGTCCTTCAACGATCAGTTTGGGGATCGAGGCGAACGGTTTTACCATATGTTTGGATTCCTGCACATGCACAAAGCCGACAGGGGCGGCAATGATGCCGGCCGGGGTTGCTTTCCCTTTCCGTATCAGGTCGCACAACTCCATCAGGGCGGTCGGCGCATTACCGAATACGTATAAGGCATCCGGATGTTCGCTTACGGCGACACGGATACCGGCCTGCGTGCGGGTAATCCCTTTATCGGCAGCCAGCGCCACGGCTTTTTCGTCGGACAGATAGCATTTCACCTCAATCCCCATGCGCTGCAAGGCTCCCTTGCGGATGCCGGATGCCGCCATCGTTACGTCGGTGATGATGGTACGTACTTTGCCGCTACTGAGCGACTCGTAAAGGGTTGCTACGGCATTGTCGTCTATACGCAGTACGTTCTCCATGTCGAAGTCGGCTGTCGTATGGATCGCATGCAGCAACGCCCATTTCTTATCTAACGGAATATCTTTGTTCTTCAGTTCTTTTTCGATTGTCCGGAAACTGCGTATCATGATGTCCTGCCCGATACCTGTCTCTTTCTTCCCCATCTTTATCTCCCCATAATAACCGCGGGGAGTGATCATGTGATTCTCGAACCGGTACGTCTGTGAGTTGCCGATGATGATAACGGTGAACATATCCACTTGCTCCGGATCGAAATCTGCCAGCGTGGTGATCGTCACGTTTTCTTCCTCCCGTCCGGCCTGGCGGACGAAGCCGATAGGGGTCTGCGGATCGCGTTCCTGCCGGAATAATTCGATCAGGCGATGGAGCTGCCAGTAGCGGCCTTCGCTTTTCGGATTGTAGATAGCCGTGATAAAGTCGGCCGAAGCGGCGGCCTTGATCCGTTTCTCTATCATTTCCCAGGGCGTCATCAGGTCGGAGAGGGAGATCACGCAGAAATCGTGTCCTACCGGGGCTCCCAGCAGCGAGGCGGCTTTCTGAAAAGCGCTGATCCCCGGAAGTACCTCGATGGAAATATCGCTTCCCTTCTCGCGCTTCATCTCGTAGATCAGCGGCGCCATGCCATAGATACCGGAGTCGCCGGAGCTGATAACGGTTACCACATTGCCCTCGGTAGCGTAATTGTAAGCTTCTTCCGCACGAACCTTTTCGCGTTTCATCCCCGAGTCGATACAGATTGCATCGGGACGGATCGCAGATTCTACAAACTGAAAGTAATACTTATACCCGACAATGACATCCGACTGGCGGATGGCAGAGAGAACTGCCGGAGTAATATCTGATTCGCTACCGGGCCCGATCCCGGCTACGATTATTTTTCCTGTGCTCATCTTTTAGATTTTACAACAAAGATAATGTATTTAAAAAGATAATGTATTTAATTTGTTAGACGATGTATTTTCCGGCGTAAGAATTTTATTCCCAGCCAAACTCCTGACAGGGAAACGAATGTACCGCCGAGCATCAGCCCCCACATCACTATATTCCATAAGATTGGATGGTCTACCAGAATCTTGATGTTTAAACTATGCAAGGCCGGATATATCCAGTGGTTCCAACGGGCGGGCGTATTCACATAACGATATTGCCCGTTACCGGGATTGATGTAATAGCAACTCTTGTCTATATCTTCAATGGTGACCTTCCAGACAGGCAGATCCAGTTTTCTTTTACGTGAAATATAATAGGTGTCGTACTCCTCCAAAAGCCTGATGTCCATCGCGCACTCTGTCCCGTGAACTTGTGCCAGCACGGAATGGATATCTTCGGTATCCAGTTTTAAAGAAGATACGGTGTGCTCCGAATTAGCATTTACAACGATATCGTTTGCATCTGCCAGTATCGTGTAGAAAGGGATATCTCCGAAACAGCCCCATTCCAATTGGCGGATCTGACCGGGATAAGCCTGTATAACGTCCCGGTAATCCAGCGGATAATCGAGTGGGGAAGGAGCCAGCTTCTGAAGTTCCTGTGCCGGGTTTATATCCAGCTTGGCACGAAGCCCCCAGTCCTGCACACGTGCCAGCGACATCATACCGCTGAAAGTGAACGTAAGGACGAACAAACCGAATACCGTTCCTATGATATGATGCCATTTATACCAGAACTTCTTATAGGGAGAAGCCAGTTTGCGCTTGCGTGCCAGCCGGAAATCGCGGACACCCAGATAAATACCGGCAATACACATGATGCACCCGATGCCCGATAGCCAGACAACGACCTTTATCCATAGTTCGGCATCCTGACGTAAAGAGGTAAAATAAACCCAATGCGGGATTGCACCCAGCCATGCCCAGAGCCGGCTGTCTTTATCCGTGTATTGTAAAACTTCGCCCGACTTCGACGAAATATATAATTGGTGCCGTTCCTGATCGGCGAAATGGAACTTGTAAATAGGGAACTCCTTCTTTAGGTTACCGAAAGGGATCCATTGGTCGAGGGTATACAGGGTATCGACCTTTTCCACAGGGGCGGTGCACCAGAGCGAGGCCGTTTCCCGTATACGTTTTCCGTCGATGACCGGCAGCGTTTCCGTAGAGTCTGCGGGAATATCATAACTGTTTTTATCCGTGCGGATATGGAAAACGGTTTGTCCCAGATAGCTGTTGAGGGTGATATTCTTTATCGGTTCTCCTTTGGGTAGGCGATCTTTTATGGTGTGTAGGGAAGGAAGATCCGCTGCCTGCAGATAATCCATCTTTGCCCGTTTGTCTGCCCGGTCGGCGCGTGGGAAGGTGTGATAGATCATTACCAGTCCCGACAGGAACCAAACGAGAAACAGGATACTGAGCAGCGAGCCCAGTATCCTGTGAATTGTTAACATGAGTTTGGTTATCCGTATCATAAGTTGTAGGATATTGCTACCTGATAATTGCGCGGCATGCTCGGTACGATCTGGTCGCCCAATGCCTGGTTGGTATATTCTTTACTGAACAGGTTGTTGATGTTGACCGACAGGCGGATGCGATGGTTCAGTACGTAAGAGGCACCGAGGTCTGTGATCCAGTAACTGTCGAACCATTTGCTGTTGGCCGTATTCCGGTACACTTTATCCGTATAGCTTGTGCTAAGATTGAAACTGAGATTCTTCAGGATACCCTTCGGGATCGTGTAACTACCGTATGCATAGAAGGTGTTTTTGGGAACGTTGTTCTGGTAGTTCCCTTCCAGGCTGGTCGATTTCTCCAGTTGATCTTTGTTTGCTTCCGAATAGATGATCTCAGCCAGTTCCGGGTCTTTAACCTCTTTCATTTCCCGGATGCGCGCATCGGTGTAACCATAGCCGAGAGTGAAGGCCAGTGAGCCGACCGGGGTAAAAGTTGCTTCCAGGTCGAAGCCTTTGGAGTCCATCACACCAAGTTGTCCGATGATCGACATTTTGGTTGCAACTCCGTTTATCTCCTGTTCCACGTTTGTTGCCAATGTCTGTGTCGCATTCGACTTACGGATGTAGAACATGCTGGCATTTGCTTCCAGCCATTTGTTCAATGTGTATTTTACACCGGCTTCTGCCTGGTAACCACTCTCCGGTTTGAATATTTCCTCGTTGTTTTTCGGATAGGAACGTAAGCCGTCACCATCGACATAGATCACGTTGTCCTGATAGAATGTACGGATCGGCTTGAAGAAGGTAGCGAATGAAGCATAGATGGAAGTATTCGGACGAGGTAGGTAAACGGCTCCGAGGCGATAGGTGAACGCGGCATTATGCAAGCGGTTGTAGATTGTGCGGTCTGCATCGTCATATTCCCGTTTTCCTGTCGGTGTCGGAGCATTGGCTTGCAAATAACGGAAGAAATCGCCGCGCAAGGCAACCAGGGCTTTCCAATGTTCGTTGATATCCAGCATATCCTGCACATAAATGCTATTGGAGTAATTATGCGATGGGATTGCTTTCGACATTTTGCTGGTCATATATCCCATACTGTGCGGATCGTATACCGATACATGCGATTGCCATCCGGGGCCCTGAACGTCTGTGCCTTGTCCATAGCCGGTATAGCTTACACGGTTCATCAGCGAGAAAGAATAACCGCCTATGAAATTGTGAGTGACTTCCCCTGTATTCAGCTTGCCGCTTAATTCCAGGCTGTTGCTTACTGTTTTCGATATATGCGAGAAGCGGAGCGGGTAAGACAGATATACGGTGTCCAGGCAAATATATTTTTTCTTGCCGCTTTTCATATAATAATGATCGTAGATCGGATCTTCGCTTTCCAGATAATCCAGTGCTTCCGTACCGAAATAGTTGATGTCATCGTTGTAGTAAGCCAGTTTGTCGATCAGCTTGAAGCCGTTGTCGAAGGTGTGCGTGTATTGGGCAGTCACATTCCAGGCATGGTTCTTCATGAAGTCCGATTCGTTGTTGTAGCGGGCTTCACGGTTCAATCCCGGTAGTTGCTGTTGGGCGCTCAGATATTTCTGATTTGTTTTCGTATCGAAAATATCCCCCGGCATCAGGTCGGGCAAACCGATCTCCGTGCCGTAAAAGTCACGGTTGAAAGCACCGCGTACGTCCAGCACATCCTTAGCTGTCAGATCGGCGCTCAAAGCCAGGTAGCCGGAGAAACGTTTGTTCTGGTTATCGCGCCAGCCGTCCTGATCTGAGAAGTTCACGTTCGCATAATAGTTGACCGGCCCGATCAGGCGGCCGCCCATACCTACTGTGGCCTGCTTGTTATCGTAGCTACCGTAGCTGACACGTGCATTGACTGTCTGTTCCGCTTTCGGGGAAATACGGACAACGTTTAATATACCGCCGACGGCAGAGTGTCCGTAGAGAACCGAAGCCGGCCCTTTCAGTAACTCAATCGATTCGATGGCCGACAGGTCGGGGAAAGGGTAGGAGTTATTGATGGCCGAACGCTCGTCGCGCACTCCGTCTATCATCAATACGGAATGGTCGAAACCACGTACCGACAGTTGCTGGAATGCCCCGTAACTGGTTTGCATACGCACACCGGGCATAAAGCGCACAGCTTCCTGAATATCGCGGATACCCCGTAATTCCAGGCTGCTTCCGGATACTTTATTAACTGAAACAGGCAAATATTTCATCGGAACATTCAGCTTCGTTACCTGCGGAATGTTTCTTTTGGCCGTTTGTACGACAACTTCCTGGATGCTGAATGTGGTGTCCGAGAAATTGGTATATTCTTTTTTCTGTTGAGCCTGAATCGAATTGATGCAGAGGGCAGTCAACGGTAATAATGTCAAAACCTTTTTCATCTTTTCAATCCTTATCAGTTGCGTATGCTTTCTTTTTATCCATGATGTCGATCATCTTATGCTTTGCAACAAAGCGGGCGTGTTCGATGAAAATGTTCTGTATATCGGGATTCTGTCCGAGACCTTCCATCAGGACGGAAACTTCGTAGCCATTGTCTTCCAGCTCTTTCTTCCAGTCGCCGGCAATGTCGTTGTTGGCATGGTCGCCCGCAACGAACATAAAAGGCATGAGCATAACCTTCTTCACACCGCTGGCTTTCAGTTTGGCAAGCATGTTGTCGAATGAAGGATAACCTTCGATCGTCCCGACGTGGAAGTTGGTATATCCTTTGTCTTTCAGCATATAATCGGTCATGGCATATTGGGCGGTGGAAGGAGTGTATGTTCCGTGACCGACCAGGACGGTAGCGCCTTCTTTGGCTCCTTTCTTTGCAATGGCGGCAATGACAGCTTCGTAATCTTCAGGCATGTAAAGCAGCGGATTGCCGATGCGTACGTCTTTGAATTCCTTTTCCAGGGAGGCTACATCTTTACGCAGCGATTCCATTTCCACCCCTTCGATGATGTTGGTCGACTGGATAAGGATGTGGGTGAAGCCTTCCGCTTTCAGTTGTTTCAGTGCTTCGGCCGGGTTTAGCTTTTCAATGCCGCGTGCTTTGAGGCGGCGCATAATGATCCGTGAGGTGTAGGCTTCCCGCACTTCCGTGCCTTCGAAGGCCTCACGTGCCTTCTCGTTGATGGCGTCGATAGTAAGCGCACGGGTTTCGTCGTAAGTGGTTCCGAAATGAACCATCAGGACAGCGGCTTTGTCGCCGGTTTGCATGGAGGCAAAGAAGTCGGATGACTTGAAGTTGCCTTCTTCATCGTGGGGAACGCCTGCATGTACCATAGAGATACTCATCAAACAGCCTACAAGAAGGGCTGCCAGCAGATTTTTCTTTTTCATTAAAAGAGATTTGTTTGTATGTTCATAATAGCCCTCCTGACCCCGGGAGAACGAATTAACTATATGCCTGGCAGGTTTCCTGACTTGCCCGGAAAGCGACCTTCCCGTCCTGATGCGGACAGTGGTGTAAGAATGCTTTCCTTTTATAATGGGCTTCACAGTAGCGGGCACTGTTCCGGATTCACACCGGATTCCCTTTTATACGACAACCGGAAGTCGTCGTATCACCTAAGCGGGGGCAAAGATAGAAAATTATTTAAAAAGAACGGGATTTTATACTATCTTAATTGGTTCTCTCGGAACAACTATGTAATAGCTCCTGTTTCATTACAACAAATAAAAAACCGGACATAAAATGTCTGTTTAGTATTAACGCCAAACAATTTATATATGGAATGGTTTGTAGATTTACTCAAACACTATCCGGAGCTGGCCATCTTTCTCACACTGGCTTTCGGCTTCTGGATCGGGAAGTTTAAAATCGGGAAATTTTCGTTGGGTACCGTCACCAGTGTCCTGCTGGTCGGAGTTTTGATCGGACAGCTGCATATCGATATCGGGGCACCTATCAAATCAGTATTCTTTCTGCTGTTCCTCTTTGCCGTAGGCTACAGTGTAGGGCCCCAGTTCTTCCGTGGATTGAAGAAAGAAGGACTTCCGCAGGTGCTTTTTGCCGCACTGATGTGCCTGTTCTGCCTGTTCGTTCCTTTTCTGTTGGCTAAGCTGATGGGATACAATGCAGGGGAAGCAGCCGGGTTACTGGCCGGTTCGCAGACCATCTCCGCCGTATTGGGCGTGGCGGAAGATACGATCAATCAGGGCGGATTGAGTGCAGCGGATAAAACCTCGATGATAAACGTGATGCCTGTGGCTTATGCCGTTTCCTATATTTTCGGTACGGCCGGTTCCGCCTGGATCATGAGTGATATCGCCCCGCGTTTTCTGGGGGGATTAGCTTCCGTGAAGAAAGCCTGCAAAGAGCTGGAAGCTAAGATGGGAACTGACGACGAGAGCGATCAACCGGGCTTTATGCCGGCCGCCCGTCCGATCACCTTCCGTGCCTATAAGATCAGTAACGACTGGTTCGGTGCCGGTAAAACGGTACAGGAACTGGAAGATTACCTGGAAGCAGAGGGACGGCGTTTGTTTGTCGAACGTGTCCGTATCAATAATATCGTTTATGAGGTAAAACCCGATCTGATGCTTATGAAAGGGAATGAAGTCGTACTGAGCGGCCGTCGTGAGTTTGTGATCGGTGAGGAAAACTGGATCGGGGAAGAGGTGAACGATATCGAATTGCTGGACTTCCCGGCCGAGACATTGCCCGTCCTGATCTCGCGCAAGAAATTTGCCGGTATGACGGTTGCCCGTCTGCGTAAGGAGAAAGTGATGCATGGCGTCAGCATTAAAAGTATTAAACGGGCGGGCATCAGTATTCCCGTCCTCGCTGCGACAACCATCGATCCGGGGGATATGCTCGAACTGGTCGGAACCAAGATGGAAGTGAATGAAGCGGCAACCACTTTAGGTTATGCCGACCGTCCGACCAATCAGACGGATATGGTCTTCGTAGGGTTGGGTATCTTCCTGGGGGGTGTGATCGGTTCGCTGGCACTTCATTTCGGAGATATACCTGTCAGCCTCAGTACCAGCGGCGGTGCCCTGATAGCCGGACTGGTGTTCGGGTGGCTTCGTTCCAAACATCCTACCTTCGGGCGTATTCCGGAACCATCGCTTTGGGTTCTGAATAACGTTGGGTTGAATATGTTCATTGCCGTTGTCGGCATTACTGCCGGGCCGAGTTTCGTAACCGGTTTTAAGGAAGTGGGCGTGAGCCTGTTCGTGATCGGTGCGCTGGCAACGACCCTGCCACTGATCGTAGGTGTCCTGATGGGGCGCTATCTCTTTAAGTTCCATCCGGCAATAACACTCGGCTGTACTTCCGGTGCACGGACAACGACCGCCGCCCTCGGAGCTGTGGAAGATGCCGTTGAAAGCCAGACGCCTGCCCTGGGATATACCGTTACATACGCAGTAGGTAATACCCTGCTGATCATCTGGGGAGTGGTCATCGTCTTGTTGATGAGCTGACGATCCTGATACTAATTACTTATACATTATATATAATATGGAAGAAAACAAGAAAATCGTAGTCACCCGTGAATACGAAAAGAAAATGTCGGAGATCAGTCCTTTCGAACTGAAGAACATCCTGATTGAACTGGCCGACGAGAGTGCCCGCAAAAGTACTCATATCATGTTGAATGCCGGACGGGGTAATCCTAACTGGATCGCCACCACGCCACGCGAAGCTTTCTTTCTGCTCGGCCAGTTCGGAATGGAAGAATGCCGCCGGGGAACGAAGCTGGAAGACGGGATGGTCGGCCTGGCCGGTATCCCTCAGAAACCGGGTATCGCCTACCGTTTCAGGGAGTTCCTCGACAAACATGAAGGAACACCCGGTTCCCGGCTTTTACGCGATACCTATAATTATATGGTACACGAGAAAGGTGTCGATGAAAACGACCTGGTGCATGAATGGGCCGAGGGCGTGATCGGCGACCAGTATCCTGTTCCCGACCGCATACTGAAATATACGGAAGTGCTGGTCGAAGACTATCTGAAGCAGGCCTTATGCAACAATCTTCCGCCTGAAGGCAAGTTCGACCTGTTCGCCACCGAAGGGGGTACAGCCGGTATGTGTTATGTTTTCGACTCCCTGCAACAAAACTTCCTGCTGAACAAAGGGGATAAGATCGTCCTTTTCGCTCCGGTCTTCACTCCCTATATCGAAATACCCGAACAGATCCGTTACCAGTTTGACGTAACCGAGATCCATGCCCTGAAGATGACGGGCGACGGTTATCACACCTGGCAGTATCAGGAAAAAGACCTGGATGTGTTGAAAGACCCTTCCGTCAAAGCGGCCTTTATCGTTAATCCGAGCAATCCGCCTTCTTATGCGTTGACACAGGGATTAACGGAACGTATTGTCGACATCGTCACGAACGATAATCCAAACCTGATGATCATTACCGATGATGTCTATGCCACTTACGTTCCCGGCTTCCGTTCGCTGATGGCCGACTTGCCCGCCAATACTTTATGTGTTTATTCTTTCTCCAAATATTTCGGGGCGACAGGCTGGCGTCTGGCGGTGGTTTCATTGCACGAAGATAATATTTACGACCGGATGATTGCCGGCCTGCCGGATGACAAGAAAGCCCTGTTGACAAAACGGTACGGCAGCATCATGCTCGATCCGTCGAAGATGAAGTTCATCGACCGTATGGTGGCCGACAGCCGTCAGGTGGCACTTAACCATACTGCCGGACTATCCCTGCCGCAACAGACACAAATGGCCTTGTTTGCCGCTTTCTCCCTGCTGGATACCGAGAACCTGTATCAGTCGCGCATGGTCGAGATCATCCACGAACGCCTGCATACGCTTTGGGAAAGCACCGGGTTTACCTTGCTGGACGACCCGCTTCGTGCCGGTTATTACAGCGAGATCGATATGGAAGTATGGGCAAAGAAATTCTACGGCGACGATTTCGTGGAATACCTGAAAGCCAACTACGAACCGGTCGACGTGGTGTTCCGTCTGGCGCAGGAGACTTCGCTGGTTCTTCTCAACGGCGGCGGTTTCGATGCTCCCGAATGGTCTATCCGCGCGTCGCTGGCCAACCTGAAAGCGGAAGATTATGCACGGATTGGAGAGGGGATAGCCTCTATTCTTCATAGCTATGCCGATAAATGGAAAGAGTCGGAAAGAAATAAAAACAATAATTAAATAAACAGCAGTAATCGCTGAACAAAACGAGTTCGCCTTGCGTTCTATAAGTAGACGTAAGGCGAACTTTCTTTTATGATAGACATCCTCTATCCGTCCATAGAAATTATCGAATGAGAGATGTTTTAATAAAATATATATTTGTTAGGAATTAAATCAAATATGCTAACAGAGAGAAGTGTCTTATATATTACATTCCGTTCGATGACAGACCGGTATATTTGCATGAAAACATTCTGACAAACAACAACTAATAAGATTACGATATGGTGTACGACATTGAAATGCTGAGAAGCTTTTATTCCAGTTTCCCGAAAAGGGTAGATACTGCCCGCGAAAAGATTGGCCGCCCGATGACATTGGCCGAAAAGATCTTATATGCTCATTTATATGACGAAGATGCCCTGCGCCTGTTCCGGCGTGGAGACGATTATGTGAACTTCCGTCCCGACCGTGTAGCCATGCAGGATGCAACGGCACAGATGGCTTTGCTGCAATTTATGAATGCGGGTAAAGATAAATCCGCTGTTCCGGCAACCGTCCACTGCGATCACCTGATCCAGGCGAATATCGGTGCGAAAGCCGATATAGAAACGGCTACGAAAGGGAATAGCGAAGTCTACGATTTCCTGCATTCCGTGTCCGATAAGTTCGGTATCGGTTTCTGGAAACCGGGAGCCGGTATTATCCACCAGGTGGTTTTGGAAAACTATGCTTTCCCCGGCGGAATGATGGTCGGAACAGACTCCCACACACCGAATGCCGGTGGTCTGGGAATGGTAGCCATCGGAGTAGGCGGTGCCGATGCCGTCGATGTAATGACCGGCATGGAATGGGAACTGAAGATGCCGAAACTGATCGGTGTCAAGCTGACAGGCCGTCTCAGCGGCTGGGCTTCTCCGAAGGATGTGATCCTGAAGCTGGCCGGTATCCTGACGGTGAAAGGCGGAACGAATGCCATCATCGAATATTTCGGCGAGGGTGCTTCTTCTATCTCTGCCACCGGAAAGGCGACGATCTGTAACATGGGAGCCGAGGTAGGCGCAACCACTTCTTTATTCCCTTACGACCTGAATATGGCTACTTACCTGCGTGCTACCGGACGCGATACCATTGCCGCCTGGGCCGATGCTATCCAGGATTACCTGGAGGCCGATATGGAAGTGAGGGCACAGCCGGATGAGTATTACGACCGTGTGATCGTTATCAACCTCTCCGAATTGGAACCGCATATCAATGGACCGTTCACCCCGGATGCCGCAACTCCTATCTCCGAGTTTGCCGCCAAGGTAAAAGCCAACGGCTATCCCCGTAAGATGGAAGTAGGCCTGATCGGTTCGTGTACGAACTCATCCTACCAGGATCTGAGCCGTGCCGTATCCATCGCCCGCCAAGCTTTTGAAGACAAGATACCTGTCGCCGCCCCGCTGATCATCAATCCGGGATCGGAACAGATACGCTATACCGCCGAACGAGACGGCATCATCGGCGACTTTGAAAAAGTGGGCGCCACGATCATGGCTAACGCCTGCGGCCCGTGTATCGGCCAATGGAAACGCCATACCGACGACAACACGCGCAAGAACTCGATCGTGACTTCCTTCAACCGTAACTTCGCCAAGCGTGCGGACGGTAATCCGAATACCCACGCCTTTGTCGCTTCCCCGGAACTGACGCTGGCATTGACCATCGCCGGCGACCTGTGTTTCAATCCGCTGACCGATACGTTAAAGACTGCCGACGGCCGCGAAGTGAAGCTCCGTGAACCGCAGGGTACCGACTTCCCGCCCAATGGCTTCGATGTAAAGGATAATGGCTATCTGGCTCCGACCGGAAAGAATGCGGATGTGAAGATCAATCCCGAGTCCAGCCGTTTGCAGGTGTTGCATCCTTTCGCCCCGTGGGACGGCGGCGATTTGTTGGATATGCCGCTGCTGATCAAAGCGGAAGGCAAATGTACGACAGACCATATTTCGATGGCCGGCCCGTGGCTTCGTTTCCGCGGTCATCTGGAAAATATCTCCGACAATATGCTGATGGGTGCGATAAATGCGTTCAACGGGAAAGCGAATGCAGTATTGAACCAGCTCAATAACGAGTATGAAGCCGTTTCTGCCGTAGCCAAACAATACAAGGCAAAGGGCATTTCTTCCATCGTGGTTGCCGAAGAAAATTATGGTGAAGGTTCTTCCCGTGAGCATGCCGCTATGGAACCCCGCTTCCTGAATGTAAAGGTGATCCTGGCCAAGAGTTTCGCCCGTATCCACGAAACGAACCTGAAGAAACAGGGAATGCTTGCCCTGACCTTCGCAGATAAGGACGATTATAATAAGATCCGTGAAAACGACCATATCTCGATCACCGGCCTGAAAGACTTTGCACCCGACAAGCCGTTGACGGCAGTCCTTACGCATGCCGACGGCACACAGGAGTCGTTCCCCGTAAATCACACTTACAATGATTTGCAGATACAATGGTTTAAGGCCGGATCGGCATTGAATATGGCACATTAACAGGGACATTTAAAACAACTAATAAGCTAGTAACATGCATAAAATAACAAAACAAAACGACCATCTGATCGTTCCCGACAAGGTAACGATCCCTTTTATCGAGGGGGATGGCGTAGGGGCTGAGATTACTCCGGTCAGCCAGAAGATAGTGAACGCCGCTATTGAAAAGGCGTATGGTGGCCGCCGTGCCATCGAATGGAAAGAAGTACTGGCCGGTGAGAAAGCATTTCATAAGACCGGAAGCTGGCTTCCCGATGAAACGATGGATGCTTTCCGCGAATATATGGTCGGTATCAAAGGCCCGCTTACCACCCCGATCGGCGGTGGCATCCGTTCCCTGAACGTCGCTTTGCGGCAAACGCTCGACCTGTATGTCTGCCTGCGTCCCGTCCGCTGGTTCAAAGGCGTTGTCTCTCCGGTACGCGAACCGCAGAAGGTGGATATGTATATCTTCCGTGAGAATACCGAAGATATCTATGCCGGCATCGAATGGCAGCAGGGCACACCCGAAGCCCGTAAATTCCTTAAGTTCCTGACCGAAGAGATGGGAGTGACCAAAGTGCGCTTCCCTGAAACCTCTTCATTTGGTGTAAAACCCGTTTCCGTGGAAGGAACCGAACGCCTGGTACGTGCCGCCATCGAGTTTGCCCTGACAAACAAACTGCCGAGCGTGACGCTGGTGCATAAAGGCAATATCATGAAGTTTACCGAAGGTGGCTTTAAGCTCTGGGGGTATGCGCTGGCAGAACGCGAATTCGGCGACAAGACATTCACCTGGCCGCAATACGAAAAGATCAAAAAGGAAAAAGGGGAAGCCGAAGCCGTTAAGGTGATGTTCGAAGCATCCGCTGCCGGAAAAGTCATCATCAAGGATGTCATTGCCGACGCTTTCCTGCAAAACACCCTGCTGATCCCGGAAGAATATTCCGTGATTGCCACGCTCAACCTGAACGGCGATTATATCTCCGACCAGCTGGCGGCTATGGTAGGCGGTATCGGAATAGCCCCGGGTGCCAATATCAATTACGACAGCGGTTATGCCATCTTCGAAGCGACACATGGCACGGCACCCAACATTGCCGGAAAGAACGTCGTCAACCCGTCGTCGCTCTTGCTCTCGTCCGTGATGATGCTCGAATATATGGGGTGGAATGAAGCGGCCGACCTGATCACTGCCGCTATGGAAAAAGCGTTCTCGAAAGGAGAAGCGACGAATGACCTGGCGCGTTTCATGCCGGAAGGAAAATCTCTTGGCACCAAGGAATTTGGTGATTGTATCATATCTTTATTGTAACCTCATAAAACAAATAGTCATGAAGAAAGAATATCTTATTTATAAGCTGTCGGATGCATCGAAGGATGCCTGTAAGATCGATAATGAACTGTTCCCGATGTATAACGTGAAACGCGGTCTGCGTAATGAAGACGGCAGCGGTGTATTGGTCGGCCTGACCAAGATCGGTAACGTGGTGGGCTACGAACGCCTGCCGGATAACGGGGGTCTGAAAGCCATTCCGGGCAAACTGTTTTACAGGGGGTACGATGTGGAAGACCTGGCTCATGCCCTGATCAAGGAGAAACGTTTCGGTTTCGAGGAAGTGGCTTATCTGTTGCTTTCCGGTAAGTTGCCCGACAAGGAAGAACTGGCCTCTTTCAAAGGCCTGATCTGCGACAATATGCCGCTTGAACAGAAAACAAAGATGAATATCCTGGATCTCGAAGGACAGAATATCATGAATATCCTTGCCCGTAGCGTACTGGAAATGTACACGTTCGACCCGAACCCGGACGATACTTCCCGCGACAACCTGATGCGTCAGTCTATCGAACTGATCTCCCGTTTCCCGACTATCATCGCCTATGCCTATAATATCTTCCGTCACAGCACACACGGACGTTCGCTGCATATCCGTCACCCGCACGAAAACCTTTCGCTGGCGGAAAACTTCCTGCACATGCTGAAGAAAGACTTCACGGAACTGGATGCCCGTACACTGGACTTGCTGCTTGTCCTGCAGGCCGAACACGGGGGTGGTAACAACTCTACCTTTACCGTTCGCGTGACTAGCTCGACCGGGACGGATACCTATTCTTCCATCGCAGCCGGTATCGGTTCGCTGAAAGGCCCGTTGCACGGAGGTGCCAATATCCAGGTAGTCGATATGTTCAACCACCTGAAAGAGAATATCGGTGATTGGAAGAATGTGGATGAGATCGATACTTACTTTATGCGTATGCTGAATAAGGAGGCTTATAATAAAACAGGTCTGATCTATGGTATCGGCCATGCCGTTTACACGATCTCCGATCCGCGTGCGATCGTACTGAAAGAACTGGCTCGTGACCTGGCGAAGGAAAAGGGACGCGAAGAAGAATTTGCTTTCCTCGAACTGTTGGAAGAGCGTGCTATCGAATGTTTCGCCAAGCATAAAGGAACGAAGAAACGTGTTTCTTCGAACGTAGACTTCTATTCCGGTTTCGTATATGAAATGATCGGCCTGCCGCAGGAAATCTATACACCGTTGTTTGCCATGGCCCGTATCGTCGGCTGGACTGCCCACCGTATCGAAGAACTTCATTTCGACGGCAAACGTATCATCCGTCCTGCCTACAAGAATGTGCTGGAAGAAACGACTTATGTTCCGATTGCGGAACGTTGACAACGTAGGGGCGGTTCGTGAACCGCCCTTTACTATTTTAATAACTTAGCGACAACCCGTAAGCCACACTGTTAAACGTATTCCCCGTACGTATTTTATCCTTTCCAAAGATACGGTAAAGGATCTCCCTTACCGGAATGACAAGGCTGCTACCGCCTGTGATAAAGACGGAGTCGATATTGTCGGCACTGTATTTCGCTGTTTCCAGTAATTTAAGGATATACCGTTCGATCTCGCTGGTATGCCGTTCGATGATCGTGGCAAACTCGGCAGGCGTGAATGGCTCGTGTATGCGGATTGTCTCTTTCTCAAAGTCGATCGTTGTCTCTTCTCCCCCCGACAGGTTTATCTTGGACTGTTCGATTCCTTTGAACAGCGAGAAAACATAGTTGTTGTCGATCAGTACCCTGACATTATCGATCTTGGGGTTATTGCCCGAAAGGTGATAATAGTTATCCATCGAACGGCGCAACTTACTTTCCTTCAGCATAAATGTCCTTTCCCAATTCTTCAGTTCGCGGTAGAGGATGGAAGGCACTTCTATCTCCTTGTCGTACGACTGGTATTTCACGCCCCGTCCCAGGTGCGGAGTCACTTTATACCACATGATCTCCGAGTCGAACAAGTCACCGCCGATATAGACACCGCCATGTGCGATGATATCGTCTTTCCGGTCTTCCTTCCTGACTTTATCGGGTGAGAGGTTCATGATCGTAAAGTCGGAAGTACCCCCACCGAGGTCGGCTACCAGGACATTCTCGCTGTGGTCGAGCCGTTGCTCGTAGGAGAGGGCGGCGGCAATCGGTTCCAGTTGCAGCTTGATGCTTCGGAAACCGGCGTTGCGGGCGGCAAGTGTCAGGCGGCTGACGGCCAGGTTTTCCTGTTTGGGATCTTCCGAGAAGATAGCCGGCCTTCCCAACACCACGTCGGTGATCTCCGTACCCGTAAAGGCTTCCGCTTTTTCTTTCAGGTGGCGGATGATGCAGGTAACGAGCTGATCCGGTGTCATCCGCTTGCCGAATATCCAGGTCGAAAGGAATTTGTCTTGCCGGAGCAGTGTCTTGACCGATTTCAGCAGGCGGCCGGTCATTTCTTCTTCTATATATTTGTCGTGGGCTTCTTTTCCCACATACCAGGTCATTTCGTTCGTGTCCGGGAAATAGAGGATCGAACTGGCGCTATAGGAGAATACTTCTTTTTGTGTCGATTTGTCCGTAAGGGATATAATGGAATTGGAGGTTCCGAAATCTAAACCGCATGTCAACTCGTTCATGTTCATCTTTGCCTTTTGTTTAATGAAAAATGGGGCGCAAAGATATAAAATGCGGATGTAGCAACCAAACATCCGGTAGTTTTTATTACTGTTACCGGATGTCTACGAAAAACCTCGTTTCGTATATTATTACAGCCGCTTCGTATACTAACCTGTTCTGCCATTGTCTGTTTGCCTAGTTTTGCATCAAGTTCAATTATAATTAAAGAAGCATGATATGAAAACAGGATGGTTGCTGTTGATTTTGTTGGTGGTTTTTGTATTCCAGGGAGCAAACGCACAGGTCTGGCTGAAGGCTGAATATATCGGATCTTCCGGGTTTAGGGATGTCGATAATAAAAAGGTTGACGGAAAGGGCGATATGAAGGTGATACAGGGAGGTGTCAATATCCCCGTATCGATGAAGATGGATGAGAACAATCATCCGACAGCCTGGATGGTAGGCCTGGGCGCTTCCTATGCTTCGATGGATAATAAGAATTTGTCGGGATATGTGGATATCCCACAGATATTTAATGCGCAGCTGGCTGTTTCGTATATTCGTCCGCTTAGTAAGAAGTGGTCGTTACTGGCTAGTGTGGAAGCGGGGATCTTTATGGATACCGGAAGCTTGTCTTATGCCCGTTGGAAGAATGTGATGGGTATAGGAATGGCTGCGGCTATCTGGCATCTGCGGGATAACCTCGACCTGGGGATGGGGCTGGCATTGAATACCAGCTTCGGTTATCCGATGGTCTTCCCGGCGCTTTTTGTGGACTGGCGGATCGAAGGACGTTATATGGTCAATGTCTCGATGATGGACGGGGTGGAGGTTTCGGGCGGTATCCAACTGCATAAGCTGTTTCGTTTGAAGCTGGTCGGCTCGATGAACGGAATGCTGGCCTTTGTTGAACGTGACGGCAAGGATAAGATATTTACGCAGCAGTATGTGATAGCCGGGTTGCAACCGGAGCTTATGATCACGAAGTCGCTGTCTGTCCCTGTCACGATCGGCCTGTCTGCTTACCGGGCCGCCTTTTACGACGACCGTACGCTGAAGGCCATGTTCAAGGTGGAGGGAGATTATGACCCGCATTTCTCGCCTTCCTTCTATGCCAGCGTTGCCATTAAGTATGGTTTCTGAATAGGGATATTACTATCTTTGTTCTTTGGATAGTTCAAAACTGATAAACAATAAATGATGTCCCAACCGGAAGTTACATATAATAGTTTTCTGATCGATTTCCTGATCGCCCCCAAATACAGGGTTGGCAGACATGTGTTGCTTGTGCTGTTCTTTGTGTTTGTGTCATTCAATATGCCGTATATAATTTGCTCTGAGTATCTGGACAAGATAGATAACATGGTGCTGTATGCCGGCCTATTTTTACTGGTGGCTTATTTAACCGGGCTTTATCTGCATATGTATGTTTTATTACCCAAACTACTGCTGAAGAATAAATATCAGCTATACATAGGATCTATATCGTTGCTTATTTTATTGATATTGGCAATTTCTTTCGGAGTGGATTATTGGATAAATAATTATTATCAACAGAAGCCGGGCCATTATTCTTTTTTCTATGAAAACCGGATCATGGCAGTAGAAATTATAGGGAATTTCTTTCTGTTCGCTTTGCTGATAGCAGGAACTTCGCTTACTGTGTTATTGCGCCAGTGGCTGCAATTCAGCATGCGAAAGAACGAATTGGAAAAGGTAAATCTGAAAACAGAACTGGAACGTTTGAAAGATCAGATAAACCCGGAGTTCCTTTTCAGTATGCTGGATGAAGCCGGTGAGCAAACAGTCGGTAATCCGGAACAGGCATCAAAGGTCTTGATGAAGTTGAGTAAGCTATTGCGCTACCAGTTGTATGACGGGAATAGAGAGAAAGTGTTGCTGATCTCGGAGATCTCCTTTATTGAGAATTTCCTGATTTTGGCTCAGATGCGTTATATAAACCTGAGCTTTGCATTGACATGGGAAGGAAATGTCAACCGTAAACTGGTGCCTCCCTTATTGTTTATTCCCTTTGCTATTTGCTATGTAAAGTTATTGACGGAAAAGACAATGCAGATGGATCTTCAGATCTTCTTCCGGGTGGAAGAGGCTGGGGTATTATTCTCCTGTATCTGTTTTTCTCCCGGGATATCGCTGGCGGATATTGAAAACAGCCGGGAACTGACAGATGTAAAATATCGTTTCGACCTGTTATTTGCCGGCAGCTATACTTTAACGATGGTGGGCGATGGCCCGCTTTATAAAACAAATCTGTATATTAAGTTATGATAAATGCCCCCGGTTTCCTGTTGCGTTTGTTGGTAGATCCTCGTTATAGGATTTACAGACATCTCCTGTTGTTTGTTTTCAGTATGATAACGATCGGCCTAAACTATTACATGGATCTGGTAGAACGAAAGAACTTGACAGAAGATTTTGCGCAAAGCGTCTTTTTGCTTGTTCCCATTTATTTGAGTGTCTTTGTGCTGACCCCTCGTTTTCTGCTGCGAAATAAGATTGGTACTTATATACTCTCTGTTTATTTGTGTATAGGGCTAAGCCTGCTCTTTTCGTTTCTGTTGCGTAACGAGTCGATCCGACAAGAGTATCAAATTTATCAATTTTGGATGGGTTCCTTCCTGATCATTTCGTCTGTTATCCAGTTGAGTCTGATTATTGCCGGAGCATCTGCCGTGATCGTCTTCCAAGATTACATAAAGAACGGGCAGCGCATCGGCCAGTTGGAAAATGCCACCATACAATCCGAACTGGAACAGCTGAAGAACCAGATCAACCCGCATTTCCTTTTTAACATGCTGAATAACGCGAATGTGCTGATAAAAGAAAGTCCGGCAGAGGCCGTCCTTGTCCTTTCCAAACTGAAAGACCTGCTGAAGTACCAGTTGAAAGACAGCGTTTCGGAAAAAGTCCGCCTGAAAGACGACATCTCTTTTCTGAACGATTATCTGAATATGGAGAAGATACGGCGCGATAACTTCGATTTCATCGTATCGACAGAGGGGAATACGGAGGATGTTACCCTGCCACCTTTACTGTTTATTCCCTTTGTGGAGAATGCCGTGAAGCATAACAACGATAATAAGAAGCTCTCGTACGTACACCTTTATTTCAAAGTGGAGGAGAAGTGTCTCACCTTTATCTGTATCAACTCCAAACCGGCCGAACAGCGGGAACGGCGCACAGACGGAGGGATAGGACTTGCCAATATCCGCCGACGGCTCGAACTGTTGTACGATACCGATCATTCGCTGCAAATAGACGACACCGATATAACATATACGATCAATCTCCGTTTAAACATAAAATGAATAGTTGTATGAATTGCATAATTGTAGATGATGAACCACTGGGGCGCAAGGCCATCCAGCTATTGGTACAGGATACTCCGTTGTTATCCTTATGCGGAAGTTTCGGAGACGCCGTTTCGGCCGGAAAGTTCATGCAGGCCAGCCCGGTCGACCTTGTTTTTCTGGATATCAAGATGCCCGGCGTGAACGGCCTGGAGTTTGCCCGGATGATCCCTTCTGAAACACTGGTGATCTTTGTGACCGCCTATGCGGAATATGCCCTCGACAGTTACGAAGTGGATGCGATCGACTACCTGGTGAAACCGATCGAGATAGAACGCTTCAAACGTGCCGTTGTGAAAGCCAATGTCTATCACACCCTCTTAAAGACGGACAACAGCAAGAACCTCGTCGAGTCGGTCGCCGCCGACCATATCTTCGTGAAAGCCGAACGGCGTTATTTTAAGATACAGTTCAGGAATATCCTCTTTATCGAAGGATTGAAGGACTATGTGGTGATCCAGACGCCCGATCAGCGGATCGTGACGAAGATGAATCTGAAGTCTATCCATGAGATGCTTCCGAAGGATATCTTTCTCCGTACCAATAAGTCGTATATCGTTAATACCGATCATATTGACTCGTTCGACAATAACGACGTGTTTATCGGAAAATATGAGATATCGATAGGCAATAGCTATCGGGACGCCTTCTTCGATACGTTCTTTATGAAGAATAATCCGGCGGATTAGAACCAGTTGTTTCGAAAATCATGTATATTTGCCGCATGAAAGAGAGTGTACGGATACTTCGTTTTATCATCGTGGGAACGTTGAATGCCCTTATTACCGCCCTTGTTATATGGGTATTGATGGAAGGGCTGGACTGTAATTACCTCTGGTCGAATGTCGCAGGATACGTTGCAGCCCTTATCAATAACTTCTTTTGGAGCAAGTACTGGATATTCTCAGCCCGTAGCGGAAAATTCCAGCGCGAGATTCCTCTTTTCCTGATCGCTTTCGGTTGTGCCTACGGGCTTCAATTCTTTTCCCTCTTACTCATGGTAGAGTTATGCGATATGAACGAATATCTGGCCCAGTTCCTCGGCCTGTTCGTTTATGGTGCCGTCAATTTCAGCATGAATAAACGGCTTACCTTCTTTCGTAAGTAATATTTTGTGCACATGCAGTGGCACAATAGTGCATATACTATGGCACAGTTGTGCAGATGCTTTGGCACAGGTTCTTTTAAGCCTGTGTCGTGTTCTTCCAGATACGTGTCATATAGAACGGCAGGTGTGTAAAGGCGAAGACAAACGAAATGATCAGCAATGTCTTGCTTTCGTTCCATCCCACTGTCTGCTGGTGCCATAATCCGGTGATCACACAGAGGACGGAAAGGGTGATACCTATCATATTGAGCGAAAGCTGTCCTTTGCGATGCTGTTGCATGTATTCCAGTTTACTGTGTTTCACCCCGTAGCAGGCATATATATCCAGTCCGATCAGCATCCACAGTACCAGGCGTATCCATGTGTCGGCCGGCAGGAAGAGCATCATGCACAGGCAGGTTACGATACCCAGGATGGGGACGAGCGGTACGAACGGGGTCTTAAAGGCACGCTGAACATCCGGCATTGTTTTCCTCACGACCAACACACCTGCACAAACCAGTGTAAAAGCGAATAGGGTTCCGATACTTGTCATTTCACCAGCTACACGTGCCGGAACAAAAGCCGCAAGTGTCCCAACGAGCAACATAAAAAGCAGGTTGCTGCGTGCCGGTGTGCGGAACTTTTCATTGATATGCGAGAAGAAAGGAGGAAGCAATCCGTCACGGCTCATACTCAGGAATACGCGGCTTTGTCCGAGTAGGGTGACCATAATAACGGAGCAGTAACCGAACAGGATAGCCAGTACGATCGCTTTATTCAGCCAGGGATAATCCGGTTGGATGATACCTGCCGCATCCGCATTCCCCATGTGCGAGATGGCAACGGCCACCGGGGCGATCCCTTCCTGGCCGCCGAACTGCGTGTAATGTGCCACCCCTGTCATAACATGGGCGAAAAGCATATATAATACCGTACACACCAGGAGTGAGACGAGGATACCGATCGGCATGTCGCGTTTCGGGTTCTTGGCTTCCTGTGCCGCAGTCGATACCGCATCGAATCCGAGAAAAGCAAAGAAAACGATAGCTGCCCCGCGAAGTACGCCGGAGAAACCATACTCGCCCAATGTACCTGTATTGGCCGGGATATAGGGGACATAATTATCCGTATTGATATATTTCCAGCCCAGTGCCACGAAAACCAATACGACCGACACCTTCAGAAAGACGATGATCCCGTTAAAGATCGAACTCCCTTCCGTCCCTCGGATCAGGAAGAGGCTCATCAGGACAACGATCAGGAAAGCCGGCACGTTGACGATCCCGCCATCCCAGGGACAGGCGGTAAGCGTTTGTGGCAAATGGATTCCCAACCCTTCGAGAAAGACGACAAGGTAGCGGCTCCAACTGATACTGACGGTCGTTGCAGCTACGGTATATTCGAGAACGAGATCCCAGCCGATGATCCATGCGATCAGTTCGCCCATCGTTGCATACGAATAGGTGTAGGCACTGCCGGCCACCGGGATCATCGAGGCAAATTCGGCATAACATAATCCGGCGAAACAGCAGCCCAGTGCGGCGATGGCAAACGACAAGGTGATAGCGGGACCCGTATATCCGGCGGCAACGGTTCCCGTGATCGAGAATAATCCCGCCCCGATAATAACGCCGACACCCAGTGCCACCAGGCTCCACGGCCCTAATACCCGTTTTAGTGATTTACTTCCTGACTCATTTGCTTCTGCCTGTAAGGCTCCCAGAGGTTTCTTAATGAATAATCCCATTTTGTTTTATTAGTGTGCGTTTAATTGTGTATGGATAACCGTTCCCACACGTAGGAGGGGATCAGCTTCCAGAAAAATACAAGTGTAAAATAGCGCCAGTCGATAATGACACTGCGTTTCTTCCGGCTCAATGCCCTTACGATCCGTTGTGCTACCCGTTCGGGGCGCATCAGCAGCGGATACTTATCGTTTTTCAGCAAGTCTGTCTTAACAAAGCCGGGACGGATGTCGGTGAAATTGATTGGTAGTTTCTCCATCCGGGCCAGTTGAGCCAGTGCGTCTATATAAGTGTTCTGAAATCTTTTGGTAGCCGAATAGGCGGGGGCAGCCCCCAGTCCTTTGGTTCCGGCGATGGAACTGATAACGGCCAGATGTCCTGTGCCTTGTTCCTTGAAATAGTGATAGGCCGCCGTCACCATACGGGTAAAGCCGATGGCATTGGTGTTGACTGTAGCCAGTTCGATGTCGGTGTTTAATGCCCGGTTCTGGCTACCGATACCAGTACTGAGCAGAAACAGATCCATGCCGCCCAGTTTGTCGATCAGCAGATGAAACTTTTCTACCGCATCGACCTCGGTAACGTCGAGTTGTTGTATCTCTGTCTGTTCGGGGGCCTGTTCCTTAAATGCTTCAAGCCGTTCGATACGGCGTCCGGCCACTCCGACCCGCCAACCCAGCTGACGGTATATTTTAGCAACCTCATACCCAATGCCGGACGTCGCCCCAATGATAACAATCCTTTTCACTATTTTCCGCTGTTTAATAAAGTATAGAGCCACAAATATAAGAATAATATGCCTATCTTTGTATGCATGCTTAAAAACAACGACGTATGGACAGAAAGAAATTACCGATAGGCATCAGCGATTATAAAGAACTGATCAGCGAAGGCTATTATTATGTAGATAAGACCGACTTTATCCGCCAGATAATAGAAAACGGAAGTAAAATCACCCTGCTTCCCCGTCCGCGTCGTTTTGGTAAGACGCTCAACCTTTCCACACTCCGTTATTTCTTTGAGAAGACCGAAGGGAATGTGTATCGCCCGCTGTTCAACGGGAAAAGTATCGAGCAATGGAAAGATTTCGATAAATATCAGGGAAAATATCCGGTGATACTGATCACGCTGAAAGATTGCAAAGCGGATACGTTCGAACAATTCCTGAGTATGTTAGGACAGGAATTGCAAAACGAATTCCTGCGTCATAAGTATTTGTTGGAAGATCCTCGTACTGAACCTGCATATATCCCGGCTTTTAAAGCTATCGTTGAACAACAGGCAACGGAAGTGCAGATACAAAACTCGTTGGCTATGTTGTCTACCATGCTGACTACATACTGGGGCACGCCCCCGCTTGTCTTGCTTGACGAATACGATAGCCCGATCCATGTCGCTTTCGACAAAGGCTACTACGACCGGATGATCGGTTTTATGCGCAACTTCATGAGTGCTGTATTCAAGGACAATACGGATATCTTCCGTGGTGTCATTACCGGCATCCTTCGGGTGAGCAAGGAGTCTATCTTCAGCGGACTGAATAATATTGCTGTATTTACATTGCTTGACCGGCCGATTTGCAGCGCTTTCGGTTTCACTCAGGAAGAAACGGACCGGTTTCTTGACGATTATTCTCAGGGAGAGCATAAAGAAGATGTAAAAACATGGTATGATGGTTACCTGTTTGGTGACGAAGTGATGTATAATCCTTGGTCAGTGCTTAATTATATAATGTATAATGGTGTGTTAGCTCCCTATTGGGTAAACACCGGTTCCGATGTTTTGTTGCGCCATCTGTTGGCCGACGGTCCTTCGCAGATACGCGATGGTGTAGAGGCATTGATACAAGGCTATCCTGTTCGCAGCGTAATAAATGATAAGCTGGCGTTCCCTGATTTGTTGGCTGAAACGGTCAATATCTGGTCATTCATGCTGTTCAGCGGGTACCTGAAAGCTTCCGATCCGGTTTTAACTTCGGAAGATTTGCTGGAATATACGCTGCAAGTGCCCAACCGGGAGGTAAGAACAGTATTCTTTACTATTATCCGTAGTTGGATCAATAAAGGCCCTGTGAAAAACGACCGTCTCGAACGGATGCTACAGGCTTTGCGTATCGGGGATATCGAATACTTCGAAGAGCTACTGAATGACTTCCTGATAAATTCACTTTCTTATTACGATACTTCCGGACGCGATCCGGAAAAGGTCTATCAGGCCTTTATGCTCGGCTTGCTTGCCGGTATGTCCGACTATGAGGTCAGCAGTAACCGAGAAGCCGGCTTTGGTCGTTATGATATTATGCTACGCCCCAAAAACGGACAAGGACAGGCTATCATAATGGAACTCAAACGGCTTCGTCCGAAGGAAACGGTCGAACAGGCACTTGCCTCGGCTCTCCAGCAGATTGAAAATAAACAATATGCCGCTACCCTTTGTGCTGCCGGTTTCGCCGACATCCTCAAAATGGCCATCACTTTTGATGGCAAACGGGTTTGGATAAAGACGGTTGACGAGTGACGCAGGTATGAAAATAATTGAACCGACTCTTCCTGTTTATATATTAATTACGTATATTTGCGAATTACCTGACATAAAAACACTTAATTATGAAAAATTCAGATCCGAAAGTCATGGCAGAGAATGAAAGAAAAGAGTTGCAGGACCGGTATATCCGTTTCGATTGGGCTATCAAGCGTTTGTTGCGCCAGAAGGCCAACTTCGATGTGCTAAATGGTTTCCTGACCGTTATGCTGCGTGAAGAGGTCAGTATCCTTGAAATCCTTGAAAGCGAAAGCAATCAGGAAAGTGCCGACGATAAGTTCAACCGGGTAGATATCAAAGCCCTGAACAGCAAAGGCGAAATTATCATCGTTGAAATCCAGAACACACGTGAGGTTCATTATCTCGAACGTATCCTCTACGGAGTGGCCAAAGCTATTACCGAGCATATCTCGCTGGGTGAAGGTTATCAGAAAGTGAAGAAAGTGTATTCCATCAGCATTCTTTATTTCGATCTGGGTGTGGGTACGGACTATTTCTACCACGGTCAGAACCATTTCACGGGTGTACATACCGGCGACAGTTTGCGTATCAACATGCGTGACCGCGACGCAGTCATCACCCGCCTGCCTGCCGAGATTTTCCCCGAATATATCCTGATCCGCGTAAACGAGTTCGATAAAGTAGCTTCGACACCTCTGGACGAATGGATCAAATACCTGAAAGACGGAACTATCCGTCCGGACACGACAACACCGGGTCTTCGTGAAGCCCGCGAGAAACTAAAGTATTACTCCATGTCCTCGCAGGAACGACATGCTTATGACGAGCACCTGAACGTAATCATGATCCAGAACGACGTCCTCAATACCGCCAAATGGGAGGGCCGGATCGAAGGCCTTGCCGAAGGAAAAGCAGAAGGCCTTGCTGAAGGAGAAGTCAGCGGAAAGGCGAAAGGTCTTGCCGAAGGAGAGGCCAAAGGAAAAGCGGAAGCCTTACGCCGGACGGCAATCAATATGAAAAGCATGGGTATAGAGACTGCCGACATTGCAAAATGTACCGGTCTGTCGGCCGGGGAGATAGAGTCGTTATAATCAAACATTCACAATACCAGAAGTAAGCCGTATTTCCAACCCGAACCGGTTTCTCCCTGTGCAGGAAATGAATATCCCCTGCGCAGCCAATTACAGTTAACCGCGCAGGTAGCGATAAACGCCTGTGCGGCTAACTTTTATCCGGGAGTAATTGTTGTAACTTTGCCCTTGTTTAAAATTGAGGGAAAAGTTATGAAACATAAGGATTTTTGCAAACAGATGCGCTTGCAGGAACAGGAGAAACGTTCTGCGGGCGATGAAAGTACGGCGGACTTGTATAGGGCTGTACGAAACCATTTTATGTTATTTACCGGTAGGAGCGAACTTTTGCTGAAGGATGTGACCCCGCAAATGGTACATGCCTTTCTGAAATGGCTGAAGAACAAAGGCTTAAAGGTGAATAGTATAAACAGTTATATCAGTAACCTGCGTGCCATGTATAACCGTGCTTGCCTGGGATGGAAAAGCCGGCCTCTTGAATCACCGTTTAGCGGTATTCGGTTGAAACGGGAGGAGACGGTAAAACGTGCCGTACCGACTGACGTGATCAAAAAACTGGCTTCGCTCGAACTGAAAGAGGAACCCGGAAAGCAACTCGCCGTCGATATGGCTCTGTTTTCTTTTCTGGCCTGCGGTATTCCTTTTGTCGATATTGCGCATCTTACCAAGGCGAACCTGGAGGAGGGCGGTAAAGTGTTGGCCTATTACAGGCAGAAAACAGGTGTCCTGATCCGGATGGAGGTTACTCTGGGGATGCAGCAGCTGATAGACCGTTATAGCCGTCCGGACGCATACTATCTTTTTCCGATATTGTCGGAGGGGGCTACCCACGAACAGTATAAATCTTGTCTGGCAAAGGAAAATGAGTACTTGAAGCAAATCTGTGTCGATCTGGAATTGTTGGATATACTGACTACGTATGTATTCCGTCATGCTTGGGCCTCGGAGGCTTATCATCGGGGAGTGCCGATCAGCATCATCAGTCAGGCACTTGGACATACCTCGGAAAAAACAACCCGTATTTATCTGGCAGCCTTTGATCTTGATAAGATGGCAGAAGCTACTCAAATTGTTACTGAAGAAATAGAAGCTATGATGAGGGCTTAGAATATACCCTTATTTATAAAATAAGGGATAAAGTATCGTTTCTATCTCAAATAGAGGTGTTTATAATCTCTTTAATTTATCATTTGAGATAAAGTACTGTGCAAACATAGATAGAATCCTACGAATAAACAAGGCTTCGAAAGTGTTTTATTAAAAAAAGCACACAGATTTAATATATTTTCACCTTTTCTTCTGTTTTATAGTCCTATTACCTAAATTTTAGGTGGTGCAGACATAAAGGGGGCTGGGAGTGCTATCTCTTTAATGTCCGTTAGAAAAAAACTGTTATCCTTTCTGTTAAATTTTTCCCTAAAAGAGTCTCAAAAAGATCCCAATCCTATATTTTTTACCATTGTTGAAGAGTAAAATCCTTCTCCTAAAAAGAGCTTTCTTATTGCTTTCCCCTTATTTTATAAATAAGGGTAGAAAAATAAAGAAAAACTGAATATCAAAAGCTAATAGGGAGATGTACAGGATGAAACAGCAAACACATAAAAAGAGAATGGAAACAATAAGAACCGCACTTTGCCTGTTCCTGCTTTTTATACTTTTCTTTCCGGGAGTAAAAGCCCAGACTACATCATATACGAAAGCAGAATCTTTTTTATTCTCCTTTAAAGAAAATAATGATATGTTCCTGGCTGATTTTGGTGATAACGCCTATCAACTGGAACGAATGGGACAGTATTTGCCTGCTTTCCGTAATCGCCTGTTGACCGGAGGTTGCCACTTACTGATCATATCGCATGTGAGCGCTTACGACTCGGAAGAAGATACAGTCATCAATGAAGCCTCGCTTCGTGCCAATCGGATCCGTGCCTATCTGAAAACCCGGTTGGATATTCCCGGTGATTGTGTAGCATTCTATATCGACCGTAGTGGAAGTTATCGGGATAGGGTACACGTTTATCTGGTGGAATCTCCGCTTCCCTGGTTTGCTAATACTGCGATCCGGTATAGTGAAAGCCGTTATCCGAAAGCCATCCGGGATGCATTGGAGAAATACGGAGCTATCCCCTATGCAGACCTGTTCCGACGGGGAGAGGCGGGCGGTTACGATCGTGCGGTATACCGTATCGACGATCCGCTGTTCGATCCTTCTGAACTGGAGGATTACCGACTGGCTTCGATGGTGGATAAATCAGTCCGGACTCCTCTGTCTTCAACAGTTGTAACGACACATGAAAAAACGCGAGTTGTCAGGAAAGAAGTTCCGGTGAATAAAGTAACGGAGGATATACCGGCAAAAGCGGATGATCCAGTAGCGGTTACCAGCCGGCATCCGTCTCCTTCAATTCCGGGATCGCCTGTATATATGTCCGTCAAGACCAATTTGTTACCCTGGTTTACGGTATCTCCTTCTATTCAGTTGGGTACAGGAGATGTGAAACTGCAAACCGGCTCCTTTATGCCTAATCTGGAGGTGGAATGCTATTTTTCCGACCGTTGGTCGGTGGCTGTATCGGGAATGTATTCCGATTTCTCCTATAAGAATAAGACACGCGACCGCTGGTCGGTATCCGAATTTTCGGTCGAGCCCCGTGTGTGGCCGCTTACTCCCGGAAAATTTACTTGGCTGAACACCGGCTTGTTCGGTGAATATGGTGATTTCGATGTGCGGGGGAGCGATATAGATCCCGATGAAGAAGTGCTTTATGGCAGGACCGGTCGTTTCTGGACGTTAGGTGCTTCGATCGGTTGCCTGATTCCTTTAGGAAATGGTTTTTGTGCCGAGGCGAGTGTACGTACAGGTTACCGTTCGGTTTTCGACGGGAAGAAATACCGTTATGATAAAATAGACGATAAGAATTATATGGAGAGCCGTTTTTCGTCGACGGGCTTTATGGTCGGGCTGAAAGTCAGCCTGGTGTATCGTTTTCAGATCAGATAAGGAAAGGGTAGAAATATGAAAAAGCAGAAAAAGAGTGGAATAGTGGGTTGGATGGCATTTCTTGTATGTGTCTTTGCAATATCGTCTTGTACCTACCATGTCCCCGACGAAGACTGGGAGAAGAACGGGAAAGTACGTCTGCATCTGGATTGGCAGACCCGGAGCAGTTATCCGTCCGGTATGACGTACTATTTCTATAAAGACGGGACAGGGCATCCGGTAGTCCGCTCGGGAAGTGCTACGGGTTATGAAGGGACACTGCCGTCGGGACATTATAAAGTAGTGGTATGCAATACCGATTGTGATAATGTCCAACTGGAAATGAATAACGGTTACGAACAGGCTCTCGGCAAGGCCCGGCTGATTTCTTCTTTAAAATCCGCTTCCGTACATATTGCACGTCCCGGTAATTTATACGGTACGGGTTGTCAGTCGATCGATGTAGGAGGAGAAAAGACTGTTGTGGAAGAGCTGTATCCGGTCAGTCTGGTGAAGACACTGGAACTCAATATAAAGGTGACAGGAGGGGAAGATATCCGGTTGACGGGGTTATCCGGCCGGTTGACAGGCGTTTCGTCGCAGATACAAATTCCGACTGGAAAAGCATTGTTCGATACGCCGGCTTTTATGGCATTCGAGCCTGAATCAGCTAATCCGGGAGTATACACTTCTTCTCTTAATCTGTTCGGCCTGTCTGACGGAGGAGAGGAGGGCGATCCGGTCGAACTTTACCTGACGCTTACTCTGAAAGACGGAAAAGAGGTCACTTCGTTTACGGATATAACCGGGGAAGTGGGTAAGGCATTCGAGCAAAGCATATCGGCTCATGTCGTACTCGACCTGGAGATCGCGTATGATGAGATAAACGGTGCAACGATCACCCTGTCCGGCTGGAAAGAAGGAACCGGTGAGGCGGGGAACTGAGACAATACTTGATATATATTTAATGTATAGGGAAATGAAGATTAAAAACAGATATGGAGGAGGATGGTATCTGCCTGTATTTGTCCTTTTAGGAGCAATAATGGCGGCCTGTTCGGGTAGTGACGGAGATTTTACTGATCTGTTCGGGCAAAAGTTGGTGCTTCGTGCCTTTTCGGAGAAGCTATCGGGCGAGGTTTCTTTTGCCGACTCTGTATTTTTTGCCAAAGGCAATGAATCGGGAAAGTATACGGATATATGGAAAGCCCGGGTAAAAGAGGATGGGAGCACGAGCCTGGCGGAACCGAAATATTATCCTTCGGACAATAGTCGTATTTACCTGCGCGGCTTTGCTCCCGAAGGTCAGTTGTCTGGTGAGGGGCGGATCGTTTATTCGATCGATGGCCGGCAGGATTTGCTGGTGACCGACGAACAGAATGGCTCCCTGACGGATATGTTCTGGCAGGAAGGAAAGTCGTTCCGGTTTACGCATCTGCTGAGCCAGCTACGTTTTCAGTTCCGGTGTGACGAGGCGGGAAAAGAGAAAGGGTGGAAACTTTTCGGCCTTGTGGCGGAAGGGGTACAATGCGATGCCGTATTGTCTCTGCCGGATAAAGGGTTGACTTTCTCCGGTGAACAAAAGGCGTTGATCGTCCTTGACCGGATGGCCGGCGGCGAGTGTCTGCCGCTGGATACCGATTGGGTAGACGTGTCGGAAATGGTCATGATACAGCCTGGTGTTGCGGTGGGCCTGACGGTAATACTGGAAGACCGTGCAGGCAACCTGACGCGGTTCGAGCGGTTGCCGGTATCGTTCCATGAAACGGATGGCTATCCGGCATCCGGCACTTCTTATCTCTTGTCGGTCGTGCTTCGTGCCGATGGTGCCTGTTCCCTGTCGGCACAGGTGTCGGAGTGGAAGAGAGGGAATAACGGAACGGGAGTTATCGATTGAAGATATAGTTATTTAATCAATTAATAAAAGAAAGTATGAAACAAGTATGGATGTATGCCGCTTTTCTGGCGGTAGTGATGTCGGGTTGCTCTTCTTCGGAAGAAGGAGATCTCCAAACATCAGAAATCAGGGTCGGGGCGACCGTAAGCGGAGCCATAACCAAGGCGCCGGTCGTTACGGGCGATACGTTTACGGCAGCTATCACAGCTTTTGAAGGAACCCAAGCTCCTGCATCATGGACTGCTGCATTTGCGTGGCAGAACAGTATCACATTGATTGCTGCCGAAACAGCGGCGGGAACATCGGTCCCTTTGAATGTATCGAAGGTGTATCCGGCCACAGGAAATGTTTATATGGCGGCCTGGCACCCGGAGATCGCTTCCGTATCGGGGGTCGTGACTTTTCAGCAGACAGGAACGGAGGATGTGATGTATGGCGGTATCGTCAGCGGAAGCAAAAGTGTTCCGGCAGGAGCGTTCTCCTTTACTCATGCGCTGACGCAGTTGAATTTTCAGGTACAGGCATCGGATGGTTATTTGACGGCAAACCCGGATAAGAAGATCACAAAAATAGAAGTTTTATCCGCATCTTATCCGAAGACAATGACGATCGTAGACGGTATTGTAACGTATGCGACTGCAGCTACATTGCCGGTTCCGGGTATTACATCTACCCAGCTTACCAAAGATGTGACGAAGATCGGTGAACCTTTTATGATACAGGCATTGAACGGTGTAAAAGTGAAAGTAACCTATGAAGGTGGTACAACCAGTCCGGACATCAGCATTATGGATGCGTCTACCAAAGAAGGTCTGAATGCCCTGGCCGGAAATTCTCATCTGATCACTCTTTCCTTCCTGAAAACAGGTGAAATAGCCATCGAAGGAACAGCCACTGTAGCCCCGTGGCAGGTAGGTGCCTCCGGAAACGGAACGGTAACAGAGTAAAAAGAAGTGATTCACATCTGACAATAAATGAAACTGGTATTATTATTAAACGATAAATGAAATGAGAACGAACAAATTTTTAGTAATGAGTATGTTGGCGACGGTTTTCTTGTGCAGCTGTTCCAACGAAGAAGAACCCGCTGTGGGAGGTATCCCGGAAGCGATGCAGGTACGTGCCGGTATCGGAGAGGCTACCCGTGCGGTGATCGATGCCGGTTACGGCAGTGATCTGGCCGTATCGTTTGCCCGTTTGGATAATCCGATATCTAATGACGATTGGACAACGCCGGCTATCGGTGCTACCCGTCTCGGTGGTGGCGGCAATACTTCCGTTACGTTTGCAACGGCGCAGACTTATATGCCTGCTAATGGTCAGTCGGTTCTGATCGGTTATTATCCGCAGGCTGCCCTGAGCGGGAAAAATAACCCGACAGTCTCTTATACTATTACGGGCGACGAGGACATTATGGCAACAGAAGTACAGACCGGAGCTGCTAACGCCAAGTTTATCCCATTCACCTTTCAGCACCTGCTTACCCAGTTGCAATTCAAATGTTCCGGTTCGGCGGAAGCAGTTAAGAAATGGACAAAAGTTTCATCTATTACGGTAAAGAACGTATATAACACGCTGTCGTTGTCGCTCGATAAAACAAGCGGCGCAACGCTAGCTACAACAGGTTCGGCCAACACCAGCCTGAGCGTGATCGGTTGTCCGGAAGAAGTATCGGCTCCCGATGCAGCCGACCCGCAGATCGGTTATCTGATGGTCTATCCCGTAGCGGATATGGGTACGGAGTCTGCCGCTATCGCCCTGGAAGTAAAAGCGACTTATGACGGAACAGAAAAAACATTGCAGGTGCCTATTTCTAATATCAGCGGAGGAGCACAGAAAGGACAGTCGCACCTGATCACCCTCAATTTCACGATCGACGGCGAGATCACCATCGAAGCAGGCATTGCCGAGTGGCAGCCGGGCAACGGAGGCAGTTCAACGATCACTCCCGGAGCATAACCCTTTTTAGAATAGCAGGAGATGAAGAAAATAATAGTGATAGCCACCATCGCTTGCCTTCGGGCACTAACCGCCTGTTCGGACGGCAGCGATCCTACACCGCAGCCTGTCCCCGAAACGAAGGTATGCCTGGAAGGGGCGATCGGTGTGTCTACCCGTGCAGTGATCGGCTCCGGCTATAAAAAGGATCTGGCTGTGTGTTTTGCCCGGCAGGATGAAACCGGTTCCGGAGTGTATGGTACGTGGAGTGTATCCGGAGCCGTCCGGAGCGGCGGGGCGGGCAACCGTCCGGTCGTGTTCGATGAGACGCAGCTCTATCCGTCCGATGGAAGCAATATCCGTTTGCATGGCTATTATCCGGTAACCGGTGAACCGGATGCTGCGGCAGGTCGGATGACCTTTACAATAGACGGAATGACAGATGTGATGGCGACGGGACCTTTGTCGGGAAACAGCTTTGCTCCCCTGCGCACCTGTACGTTCCATCATTTGCTGACTCAACTCGGCCTGCTTTGTTACAGTGACAGGACAGACCGTTGGGGAGAGATCGCGGGGATAGAAGTAACAGGGGTACATACCCGGCAACAACTGGACTGGCAATCAGTATTGCCCGTGTTGTCCGATGCCTCTTCGGCGGAAGATATTAAGGCTGTCGCCGTGCAGGAGATAGCAGGCCTGGCGATTCCCGAGGTAGAGGAAGGTGGTGAGCTTCCCGAAGCGCAGGGGTATATCCTGCTTCCCGCTTCGCCGATCCCGCTGCAATTGGAGGTGACGACAACAAAAGACGGCAACGGCAATGCGGTGGAGACAGTCTCCCGGGTGTCCGTTTCCGTAGAGGGTGGTTTCCTGCCCGGCAAGCGGCATGTTGTCTCGCTGTTTTTCACCGACGGACGGAAGATACAGGCTACAACGGTCGGCGTAGAACAATGGACGGATCGGGATGCCGGCGAAATACCGATTTAAGTAATAGAATAAGTAATAACTAGTATTTATATTAAAACGAACGAAAATGAAAAAGACAATGACAATGGGCGCTATGGCAGTTGCCCTGCTGACAGCAGTCAGTTGCTCGAACGAGGAAACGGAAATTATTACCGGACCCGGCAACGACGACCAGGTAGCTTTGGGGATCACCCCGAATCTGAAAGTGGATGCCGGAACCAAAGCGGCTACCAAATCTGTCGTGAGCGGTGAGGCGATCGCTTACGATAAGAACAGTTTCTCAAGTAACGATAATGCTCCGGGGTTGGGTGTGTTGGTTACGAACAGCGGTGCTACCGGTTGGTACACGCCCGACGGAACAGAGTATACGGGCCATCATGTATGGTATCTGGGAGATGAAAAGGGAGCTAATTGGATCTCTGTCAAAACAAAAGCCGGCACTTTCGCCGATACGAAAGAAGTTCCTTATTATCTGAGTAAAACAGTAGGTAAAGTATATGCCTATTATCCTTATAGTGCAGATATTACGACCTCTCTTTCTTCTATATCCGCGGAATCTGACCTGAAAATTCCGGTAACGGTGCTGGCTTCCGGTGAAATAGATGCTACGAAAAACAATGCGAAGAAGTATTGGAACAGCGGTAGCTGGGGTACGACTGCCAAGGGGGATCTGGTGAACCTGTCGCTGGCAACTGAAAAGGATTACCTTTATTTTGCAGGAACAGAAGGACGTTATGTAAATAACGGACGTGCGGACGGAGAAACACCGGTCACTCCGGATGCCGAACCGGATAATAAGAATGCTACCAATCCCGGTTATAAGATCAATCTCGATATGCACCATGCCATGTCTATGGTGTCTTTCCGGGTGTATGACGGCGGTAACCTGAGTACTAATGACGTGAAATTTACTAAGTTCGAGATAAAGAACAATGCTACTTCCGGAGTAAATCCTTTCAAGGTGGGAAGTGGAACCATGTCTTTGGTGGACGGTGCGATTACCGGCCCGTCTACTACAACCGGAATGGCTCGTACGATAACGAAATATATCTTGATGAGACAGGTGGATCCGACAACGGGAACTGAAGGCGAACACGCTTTCAAATCGACAGGTACCAGTACCTCCTCTGTAAACGGTAAATCGGTATCCAAAACGGTCAGTGCCATTGTGTATCCTACAACTTTCGGCGATGGTGAGATCGACGTGGTGGTTACTCTGCAGGAAGGTGCTAACACTCCTGTCGAATATCCGGTAACCCTAACGGCCAATGAATGGGCTGCCAACAACAATTACATCTATACGCTTTCTGCCGGCCGTAATAAGCTGACGGTAATGGATGTTACCGTAGAAGCATGGGTCGATAACGAACAGGACGAAATCCCGCTGTAATCATTTCCATTAAAACAAAGCCCATGAAACAGAATCTATATACATTTCCGCTAGCGGTCTTCCTGTCTTTGTGTACTGCCTGTACACAGGCCGACATCGTTTTGCCGGTAGCTGGTGGCGATGGAGGAGACGGCGGGAAAGACAAAGGTGTCCCTCTGTCGGTAAAGAACCTGGGCTTGTCGGTGGAGATAGAAACGAGAAGCTTAGTGACCGGAGGTCCCGTGAGGAGTGACACCAATCCGAATCCGCTGACGCAGGTAGGACTTTGTGTCACGAAGCAGAGCAGCAGCGGTTCGGTGAGCGTTTATGCCAGCGGAAATAACACGCAGATGTTCACCTACAATTCCGCTACGCCTGCCTGGGAACTGGCAGAAGGCGAAGAGGCGCTCTACCTGTACTCTGAAAAGGGTACGGTATATGCTTATTCGCCTGCCGATAAAAGCGTCTCGCTCACCGGCACTCCCAAAGTGCCGGTGATGAGTAGCGTGAAAGTCTCGGAAAAGCAGAATTTCGTGTTCAATGACGGCAGTGGTGTGGTGAATGCTGCTACCGATGTACTGTGGAATACCGATCAGGATGATTATCTCTATTGCACGGCATCCGATCAGGTGGACCGCTGGCATCCGGAGGTTTCCTTAACCATGCGGCATGCGCTGACGAAGGTGAGTTTCCGTATTCTGGAAGCTGACGGGGGAACAGCATTCGATGGTTTCCATGTGGCTAAGGTGGTATTGAAAAGCAATGACGGTTTTAAAAAGTCGACTTCTGCCAAGCTGAACCTGTCGACAGGGGAGTTGAGCGGTACGCTGACACCGGTAAGCCAGCTGACCTTTACTGCCGATGGCGATATGCGTGCTGTCGGAACCGGTGTGAACGAACCTGCGCAGGTACCGGTACAGGCCTTCGGGCTGGTGATCCCGGTGACGGGCGTATCCGTTACATTGGAACTGACACTCGACGACGGTCGTGTGTTCACCATGTCTCCGTCCGAAGGAAGTGCTGATCCCGGCACGTTCACGGCCGATTGGGTGAAAGGGAATAATTACATCTATAATATCCGTATGCTTCCGCAAGGAATCGTTATAGCGAATATGGAAGTAGCCGGCTGGAACGACGGTGGTTCGACCGACATTCCGGTAGAATAGGCTGCAACAAACAGGGCGGGCGGGGAGCGATACCCCTCCCGTTCACAAAGAAGAATGTGACAAGTAAAGATTAAAACGAACTGAGATGAAACGGAGTCGAATACAACTATATCTGTATGGGTTACTGGCCGGCAGTTTGCTGGTAGGGTGTACGGCAGGACCGGTGGAAGAGATCGTACCGGAGGAGGCACAGCTGGTGATGCTTAGCTTCGGCAAGCCTGACCTGGGAGTGCCTGCGGTACTGACCCGTGCCGATGAAACGGTGACGACACCGACGCCGTTACCTGTAGGAACAACCGTACGGATCGGCGCTTATTTCACAGGGAACGTCGGGGATAAGCAACAACCAGCTTCTTTTGCTACGGACGAGCCTTCGTTTGAAGCTACTTACCGGGTAGGTGAGGACGGTGCGTTGGTTCCCTGCCGGGTGGATAATGCCGGAAAGGTGGTGGAAGGAGAAGCCAAAGGCTTGCAGGTGAGAGGGGGCGTATACGATTTTTATGCGGTATCACCGGCGCGAAAGCTATTGAAGGGTGCCGATAATAATTATAAGATAACCGGTATCCCCCATAAGGAAGATGTGATGGATGCTTTTGCCCGCGGTGTTGCGGTTGCTAAAGAATCGCGTGTGGTGACACTCGGCATTTTCCGGCGAAAATGTGCGTTGGTGGTATTCAATGTGGCTCCTTCGCCTGACAACGCGCTGCCTTTCGAAACATTGTACGGCACAAAGCTGGAACTGAAAAAGATTTCTTCTTCGGGAGCTTCCCTGATAGCGGGTGAGGATACGGGAATACCGCCCACCGGCGGGAGTGAAGAGGAAGAGGCCCGGATCGTATTTGCAGCCGAAGAATTCGAACCGGTGGAGTCGGACCCTGATAAGATCGGCCTGAACAAGACAAAGGGTATCCTTCTTCCGAAGAATAACCAGCCTTTCGAGGTGGAGATCGGCGTACAACGCGATAATGAAGCGGCTACCCTGAAAGCGACGATCGACAAAAATATCTCGTTCGATGAAGGCAAACGGTATGTTTTTACGCTGGAAGTGAAGAACAACGAAAGCAGCCTTTTGATGAGGGTGCTCGACTGGAATGCGATCGTCTTCAGGGACGATAACGTGGGAGGTCCCGACACGCCTTATCCCGATCCGGATGTGAACGAAGGGATCGGAACCACGATAGTCGTGGCTAAATGGACAGAAATACCCTGGAGCGGAAACGGGGAAATTGGAGGAAATTAAAAAAACGAAATACAATGAAACGAGGAAGTGAAACAGGATGGAGGCCTTTGACGAGGATCGGGAGGTTGCGCATCGGCTTATTACTGGGATGGTTGTTTGTGTATCTGGTCTTATTGCTGACTGGTGGCTGTACGCAGACCGAAGTGGAAGAGGATGTGATCCCTCCCCATGCCCTGAAAGATGTGGAAGCAGGTTTTAACCTGAATGTATTGGCTAACCAGACCCCCGCGACACGTAGCATAACCTTTACGTCCGAGGGTACGATAGAGGCCGATACGTTGGTAGCGGCTGTCGGCGATACGGTTCGTACACGGGCTGCCGCTCCGTTATCGGAAGTACAGGAAAATAAGATTGCCAGTTTGTGGGTAGGGCAGTATGATGCTACGTCGGGTGCCCGGTTGTTCAGCAAGTATATCTCTTCGATGACAGATAATACAGTGAATGTGAAATTGAAGCAGAGCCAGAGCGGAGCGAAAAGCCGTGTGTGGTTCGTAGCGAATGCCAGTGACCTGGGTGAAGTGGCCACTGAAAATGCTCTGAAAGAGCGGATTTTAGCACATAAATCCACCAATGAAGGTTTGCCCGAAGATAATTTATGTAAGATGACAGGTACCTGGGAAGGGATTGTACAGGAAGGTGGCGTGAAAGAGGTTACCGTGAACCTGAAGCGTCTTCTGGCTAAGATCACCTTTACTTATTCTATGGGAGAGGGCTTTGCGTTTACTCCTTCTTCCGTGCTTTTGAAGAGTGTACCGGATGTGTCGCAGGTGGAGGTTCCGACCGGTCAGTTGACATCAGGCGTTACTTATACTAGGGAATATACGGGAACGGCGAGTCAGTCGGGTGCGACAGTCTACTGGTATTTGCCTGAAAATATGGCGGGAACTGTCAGTGGTGAAAACGCAGTCGATTCAGAGAAAAAGAAGACCGGAAAGGGAGTTACGAATGCAACTTATATCGTGTTGTCCGGCGAAGCTGTACAGGGTGGAGTCACTTATAAGAATGTAAGTTTCACTTTTTATCCTGGAACAAATATGAATAATTATGATATCGTGCGCAACTCGCATTATACTATGACAGTCAAGCTGGTCGGAATCGACGTTTCTGACGAACGTATCTCTGTGGGTGAGATACCTCCTATCGAGGTCGATCCAACTGAAATGCCTGCAAATAAGGGTGGTGAAAAAGATATTCAGATCACTGCCCGTCCGGGTCAGGAGTGGGTGTTCGATATGCCTGATTGGTTATCCGCCCTATTGGATGGGAAGGAGATCACTTCAGGTGCTACTATTACGCATCAAGGTCCTGCCAATGTGAAATTTAAGGCTGTGGAAGCCAATCCTAAAGCAGAAAAGAGGTCTGTCTCTTTTAATATAGAAGTGAATGGAACGGATCAGGAGATAACGATCACTCAAAGCGGTTCGACCCTGATAAAAGGAAATGCTGTTTCGTTAGCGGCAATTACCGGCTCTGAGGGTGCTTCTTCTTTTACGGCTACCGAGGGGTTACAGTGGCTTGCCGCTTTAAGCGACGGTGATGGTTGGCTGGACTGGTCAGGCACAAACCCCGGAACATTTGGTGATGAAGCGCCGGAGGAGGCGCAAGCGTTGAAAGTACGAGCAACCTCTGTAAACCCGTCGGCACAGGTGCGTACCGGTAAAATAACGGTGAAAGCCGGTGCTTCGGTGGGGGATGCCACTTACACCGGGTTGAAACAGGAGATAGCAGTAACTCAGGCGGGTTCCGAAGTAACAGGTTCGACATTGAATAATATAGTCGCTCAAGGTGCAACCGGTGATGCTTCGTTTACGGCTACAAAAGGTTTGGTCTGGGCTTCGAGTGTCACTTCGGGCAATTGGATAACTATCAATTCCGGCGGATCGGGCACGCCTACTACCGGATCTGCTCAGACAATCAATTATACGGCTACCGTTAACCCGTCTTCTTCTGGCCGGAGCGGTAAAATAACGGTTCGTGCAGGTGATACTTCTACCGGACCGACAGGCGATATTGTTCTGAACCAGCTGGGAGCAATATTGAAGGTGAGTGAAGCCAAAACGGTGGCAGCTACCGCTTCTACTACTGATTATGTATCTACTTTTTCGGCTACGAAAGGTTTATCGTGGAACGTATCGGAAAATATGGATTGGTTGACTTTGACCGGCACAACTGAGGGTACAAATAACACTACCGGTACGAATCAGAATATAACGTATAGTACGGTTGTTAATCCGAATGCCTCTACCCGCCAGGGAACGATTACTGTAAAAGCTGGCAATGCTGTCGGTAGTACGGATGAAGGATTGACCAGAACGATAGCAGTGACTCAAAGTGCATCATCCTTAACAGCTTCTGTCAGTCCAACAACAGCATTAGTTGCAACAACAGGTGCCGGCGGTACTTATACAATGAATGGCACTAGCGGATTGTCATATTCCTTCACCGTCGGTTTTCCTTCGTGGTTGACAGTCACTAATGGTACTGCTTCTATCGGTGGCGGGACGACTAGTGGTTCAGCTCAGCAGTTAACTTATAAAACGAGTTCTGTAAATCCGAATGGAACTGAACGGAAAGCGACAGTAACTGTGAAAGCCGGTAATATGACAAAAGATGTAGAAATCAAGCAAGCTGCTTCTAGTTTTAGCCGAACGAATCCGTCGGGCCAAATAGCAGCTGCCGCAAACAGTAAAGTAACGGGTTCGGTTACCGCGACAGACGGTTTGGCGTGGACAATAACACCGGCTAGTAATAATAATATAACGGTGAGTCCTACCAGTGGTACCGGTAATGCAACGATCACTTTTACGGGTACTGCCAATACCGGTGCTGAGCGTACTGGATCATTTACTTTATCGGCAACTGGTGCCAGTCCTGCGCGTACACTGGCATTAAGTGTTACGCAAGTGGCTGGCGAAACACCAGCTACAACAGGCAACCTTCAAGTATGTAAAACGGATGGAGGCACCATGAATTGGAGTAGTGCTAATTCATATTGTAGTAACCTTACAGCAGAAGGTAAAAGTGATTGGTATTTGCCATCGAAGGATCAGCTGCTAACTATGTATAACAATAAGAGTTCGTTACAGAACACCGCCGGCTTTACACCGTTTGTGAGCGATTACTACTGGAGTAGTACGGTCTCCAGTAGTGGCTACCACTGGGTCGTGGCCTTCGGCAATGGCAGTACCACCAACAACTACGACACCAGCAACAACTATGTTCGCTGTGTCCGGGATAAATAGTCAATTTATCAATTTAACAATTTGAAACCCAAAGACCGCCGTAAGGCGGTCGAAATTTGAAAATAAAAAGGAGGTATGCTTATGATATAAAAGAATAGTTTGGACTTCAGAATACCGTTAGTTACGGCATACGGTAGCGCCAAGATTCAGACGAATCCGGTTGTCCACAGGGCTTGCCTTGTTAGAATTACCCCGGGGAGCCCCGGCAGTAAGTTATAAGTGACAACTACGAACGTTTGTGAGCAATAACTACTGGAGTAGTACGGCCAACAGTAGTGGCAAACACTGGTACGTGAACTTCAACAATGGCAACAGCAACAACAACAACGACAACAACAATCTCTATGTTCGCTGTGTCCGGGACTGGTTTGAAATCTGTAAATCTGATTGTCAAGTAATTATTTAAGTAAAGGAGAAAAGATGTATAAGAAATAGTTTGGACTTCAGAATACCGTTAGTCACGGCATACGGTAGCGTCAAGATTCAGACGAATCCGGTTGTCCACAGGGCTTTGCCCTGTTAGAATTACCCCGGGGAGCCCCGGTAGTAAGTTATAGTGGCAACTACGAACGTTTGTGAGCAATAACTACTGGAGTAGTACGGCCGGCAGTAGTGGCAACCACTGGCGCGTGAACTTCAACAATGGCAATAGCAACACCAACAACGACACCAACAACAACTATGTTCGCTGTGTCCGGGACTGGTTTGAGTCTTTAAAACTGAATGTTTGTAATTATTTAGTATAAGAAAAAGAGAAAAGTATAAGAAAATAGTTTGGACTTCAGAATACCGTTAGTTACGGCATACGGTAGCGTCAAGATTCAGACGAATCCGGTTGTCCGCAGGGCTTGCCCTGTTGAAATTACCCCGGGGAGCTCCGGCAGTAAGTTATAAGTGGCAACTACGAACGTTCGTGAGCAATTGGTACTGGAGTAGTACGGTCTACAGTAGTGGCAACCACTGGATCGTGAACTTCAACAATGGCAATACCAACAACAACAACGACACCAACAACAACTATGTTCGCTGTGTCCGGGACTCGTTTATGAATCTAAAAATAATGAAGTAGGAAATGAAAATAGACTTTGAATCATTGGTGCAGGCATGGTACGACTGCCGTAAGACAAAACGGAGAACAACTGCTGCAATGGAATTTGAGATGGATGCGGAGCATAACCTCTATACATTATATAAAGAGATAGAGGAGGGCTGCTATAAGATTTCACGTTCGGAGGCATTTATTGTAACGGAACCTGTGAAGCGGGAGGTGTTTGCTGCTTCGTTCCGTGACCGGGTGGTGCATCATTATCTGGCTGCACGTATCAATCCGTTGTTTGAGAAAGAATTTATTCTGGACAGTTATTCCTGCCGTATCGGTAAGGGAACATTATTCGGTATAAATCGCTTAAAACGGTTTATCGCCCAGTGTTCGGCCAATTATACGAAAGATTGCTATGTCCTTCAGTGCGACATACGTGGCTTTTTTATGAATATAGACCGTCGATTGCTGGCGGATAAGCTGGATAGGTTTCTGCGTGCCAGGTATGAAGGCGACGATTTGGAAACCGTTCTTTATCTGACCCGGCTGATCGCTTTGGATAACCCTGTATCGAGGGTACATATAAAAGGTTTCCGGTCTTTATGGAAAGGCCTGCCGAAAGATAAGAGTCTGTTTTCGATGAACGGCATGCCGTTGCCGAATGAGACGAAACCCCGGCAACTGGACTTGTTTGTCTGTAACCGGGAGTTGGGTTTGCCGATCGGTAACCTGACCAGCCAGCTGTTTGCCAACTTTTACCTGAACGGTTTCGACCATTATTGTAAGAGCAAGCTGGGGCTGCGTTATTACGGACGGTATGTAGACGATTTTTTTGTCGTGCACAACGACAAGGAATATTTAAAGAGCCTGATCCCCTTATTTCAGCAGTATCTGCAGGAAGAACTGGGGTTGACCCTGCATCCGAACAAGATACGGCTGACCCATTATACGAACGGTATCCGTTTTGTCGGAGCTATCGTAAAGGGACGTGTTATCCTGACGGGGAAACGGGCTGTGAAAGGGATGCGTAAGGTGATAGGAGAATATAATTATAAGGTTTCCAAACACCCGTTGAGCGAAGATGAAGAGGAACATTTTCTACAAAGCCTGAATTCGTATTTGGGACTGATGAGACATCACAGTAGTATGAACCTGAGGAAGAAGGTCAGGGAATGGCTTTCGCCTGCACTGGATAAACTGTATTATGTCAGTCCCGAGAAAATAGTCCGGAAGGAGAAGGTGCGCCTGTTGCGCCACCAGACTGTCAGGAATATTTGCTCGACTATAATAAGAGCTCAGAAAAAGGCCGGGCTGGTTCCCGGAAATTACGACGATCTGTATCCGGTAATATATGCATCCAGATACAATTGTTATGAAATATTGAATCATGGCTTTACATACTGAAACTCCACTTTATCTGCGGACGGTTGAACTGATAAAAATGATCTATGCCGTCTCGCACCATGCTCCCCGGGAGTATAAATACACCCTGATGCAGGATATCCGCAGGGACGCGATGAACCTGACCCGCTGTATCTACCGGGCGAATGTGTCGTTGGACAAGTCGCCCCACCTGATACAACTGGTGGATGAGTTCGAATTCCTGAAACTGGAAATCCGCCTGTGTAATGATCTGCGTATCATCGATACGGGTAGTTATGCCAAGCTGGTTCTGTTGATGGAAGATATCGGACGGCAGATAACAGGGTGGCGGAAAAGTGTAATCAAATAAAAGAAATTATTTATGGACTTGAAACAGAAGCTGGATTTGGAGACAGCCGAAAGTACTTATATATACTTATATCGTGAAGGTCTTTTCTGGAAGGCGTATGAGCGTTCAGCAATTAAGTTTATACAGACCATTACCGTTTATCAGGTAAATACCCGTTTCTGTAAAGTGGTCGATATGGAAGTGATCTCGCTGGGTTTTCCGGATGCGGTTCTACCGAAGATACTTGAAAACCGGGAATACGAGCAACCGGATGAAAAGCGGCTGGTTATCCGTTCGGTATTACTTGGTGACGGGGAGTTTGCAACGGAGAAAAGCCGGTATATATCCAATAAGATGCAGGCATTGAAAAAGGATACATTGCAGGAATCTGTCCTTGTCAGGAAAGAACCGGATACCGGTGCACTGGTGTTGGAACGGCTGCGTCTGTATGACATCGCAGGGGTGACCCCGATAGAGTGTATGATCTTCCTGTCGTCGTTGAAGAAACAATTGGAAAATAACATAACATTTAAAGACAACTGATTATGAACAAAACAGATTTAGTGAACGCATTAGCGGAGAAGATGGGTATTCCGCAGTATAAATCCCGCCAGTTCCTCAATGCTTTCCAGGATGTGCTGAAAGATTCGCTGGGGCAGGAAGCGATAGTGCTTCAGGGGTTCGGAACGTTTGAACCCTGGAAACAGACAGAGCGGCAGGGACGTAACCCGCGTACAGGTATTCCCTGTATGATTGAAGCCCGTACGAGCGTGAAGTTCAAACCCGGAAAGTTTTTATTGAAGGCCTTGAATACCCACGACAAATAACATATGAAGAAAATAGTAACAAAAGGGTTGGCCGGTTTATGTATACTGGCTGTCCTGCCTTCCTGTAAGACAACCCGGCAAGATACACAGTCGACGGGACGTATGGAAAGAGTCCAGTCGGCTGCAGTAGAGAAGGTGCCGTCTACAGCTGCCTTGGTGCGCCGTGCGGAGATCCCTTTATTGCAGATCGATGCCCTGGCCGTTTACAGCGGGATGATCAGTTATCTGACACCGGAAGCGGAAACCTGTCCGGCAGAACGATTGGGTACTGAAAAACTGACGGCCTATATCGGTTTTCCGGCAGGAAGTGTCAAACTCGACCTGAAGTATGGCAACAACCGGGCCGAACTGGAAAAACTGAAAGGACGCTTGTCGCAGTTGCAGGGAGCGGAAAACAGGGTACGGGCCGTCCGCCTGACAGGCTTTGCTTCGCCCGACGGTAGCACGAGTGAGAATGAGCGGCTGGCGGGTAACCGGGCCGTCGGTTTTAAGAACTACCTGCAAAAGTTGCCGGAGCTGTCGGGCGATGTATCGGTCACGATCGACTGGGTAGGCGAAGACTGGGAAGGTTTGCGCGAGCTGGTTGCGAAGTCGGGACGCGGCTATAGCGCAGAGGTCTTGGCTGTACTGGATAAATACACCGATGCCGACAGTCGGCGGAAGCAGTTGAAGGCGCTCGGCAAGGGGGCTATATATAAGGATATAGAGAAAAGCTTCTTTTCCCGCTTGCGTCGGATGGAGCTGGACGTCACCTATGAGACGACGGTTAGGGTTCCTGCCGGGTTGCCCCGACTGGAGGAACTGGCTGAAAAGGTGGTTGCCGACCCGGATAAGCTGACGCTCGAGGAGCTTCTGCAGGTGGCGGTACTGTATCGTCCGGGTACGGAACAATACCGCGAAGTATATGAATTGGCTGCTTACCGTTTCCCTTCCAGCCGGGAAGCCGTGCTGAATGCGGGAGCTGCCTCGCTGGCTCTGGGCGATCGGGAAGCGGCCGCTTATTTCCTGCGGCAGGTGGCCGACGATCCGCGTTCGTGGAATAACCTGGGGGTATTGGCCCTGATGGAGAACGAGTCGTCGGAAGCGATCTCCTGGTTTCGCAAGGCGATGCCGCAAAACCCGCGCCTGTCGCGTCATAATATTCGCATAGCGCAGGGATATTAATGGCCTACGGGCTTTTGTGCCGGACCGGTAAGGGCAAACCATTCCCTGACTGGCCCGGCTTTATGTATAAAGTAATAAAAGAACTGCTGGGTGAGAAACCTTCCGGCAGAAAGTTCCGGAAAAAAACGGAACGGATGGCTCCCGAAGAGAGGGCCTTTTATGTAAAAGCGGTCTATGATGCCGCTTTTTGTGATTGGGTGGAAATGACTGACGAGTACAGAACGTTTGTCCTGATCTTTGTATGTAGCGATTGGGCCCGGTCGGCCGACTATCTGCGTACTCATACAGTATTGGGAAAACTGGCTTTCCCTTTGCGTGAACCTCTGATGTTACGCAGGTTACTAACGTTGTTGGAAACGTATGAGAAGGATTTCGACTTTAATTCCATGCATCTGGCCTTTATCTGTTTTCTGGCTTTTGGTTTTGATGGGAATTTGCAGTATTTCTCCTGTAAGCTCCGGAACGACAGGGCTGACAGGGATGATATCGAGGATTTGGAAAACATGCGTAAGTGGGCGGAAAAGCGTAAGTGATGATTAATTGATGTTAAATAGGGGAGGAATCGATCTATCGCCTTTCAGGTATCTTCGGATGGCTTGTGGGGCTTATGGGATCGTTTTCTTCCCTTTTTGACTGTTCGTTCCCCCGTATTCGGATAGAAGCGGTTTTCCCGGATTTATATCTTTGACATGTGTTCGATATCGTACTCCTTTATTAATTTATTAAACATTAGTATTATGGCAATCAAGTTCAAAATGGTTCCGCGCAAGAATCTGGGGGACGACCAGGCGGAACATCCGGTAAAACAGTATGCACAGATGGTTTGCGGCGACCTGGTGACTTTCGAGGAACTGATCGAAGAGGTAACCGACGGCTCGGGAGTGAGTAGCGCCAGCGTGAAAGCGGTGCTGGATCGTGTGAATGTGGTATCGATACGTCATTTGCGCAACGGACGGCGTGTCAATCTGGGGGAGTTGGGTAATCTCCGTTTCTCTTTTGGTTCGGATGGAGTGACCGATGCGAAGGATTTCGATGTAAGTATGATCCGCGAACCGCGTGTTTGCTTCTTCCCCGGTAAGGCGTTGCGTATCGCCAAGAGTCGGACTAACTTCGAGAAGGTGACAGTTTCTGAAGGTAAGAATGAAGGTGAAGGCGGTGGCGAGGATGACAGACCGGTGATCGAGTAATCCGATGAAACGGCTGACAATTCAATTGATTATGGCAATCCTGCTCACATTGAGCGGGATTGTCCTTCTCTTCTGCGGGTTCTGGATCGATCCGCAGGGACTGATCGATAACAGTGTGCTGGTGGCTTTCGGCGAGATCAGTACGTTTGCAGGAGCTCTTTTCGGGGTGGATTATACATATAAACTAAAAATCAATGACAATGGAAAGTAAAAGTAAAAAGATCTGGTTGAGTGAGCATTTCACATTGGAAGAACTTACCTATAGTCGTACTGCGGTAGAGCATGCAATCGACAATACACCGTCTCCCGAAGCAAAGGTGTCGTTGCAACATCTGACCGGTTGTTTGCTGGAACCCTTGCGGCAGTTGTATAAGAAGCCGATCGCCGTTTTGAGCGGTTACCGGAACAAAGAGGTGAACCGTCTGGTGGGTGGCGTATCTACGAGCCAGCATCTGAAGGGGGAGGCAGCCGATTGTTATACTCCCGAAGGCCCGGCGAAGCTGTTGGAACTGTTGTTACAGTCGGGTTTGCCTTTCGACCAGGCGATCCTGTATAAGCGCAGGAAGTTCCTTCATCTCTCGTTAAAGACTTCAGGAAAGAATCGTATGCAGGTTATTCTCTGTATGTTATGTGTTATCTTTTTGCTGGCGGGATGCGGAGCACGCCGTACGGTGGCAGGTACCTGTCTGGAAGAGCGCAGGGATTCGGTACACGTAAGCCTTCGGGATAGTTTGATCCGTGTCGCGAACCTGGAGATCACCGACAGCCTTTCGTGGGAGTTGGAGCAGGTTGTATATTTGCCGCCGGACAGTTCCGGCGTGCAATACCTGCAAAGCGTCACTACCGCCAAAGTTTCCCGCATCTGTTCCTGGACGGATTCACTGCTTGCCGTTACAGACAGCCATACGGAATATGAACGTCTTGCTACAGAAAACCTCACGGCTCAACACACCGCCCGCTCTTCGCCCCGGAGCCCTTTCCTGCCACTCGCCGGATTAGCCTTATTATTGTTGTTTTGTCTGTGGATTGTGTGTAAACTAAGGAAGGAAAAATAAGGGTTGTTCTAAAGAAAATGTTATCTTTGTGTATTGCTACATAAAACGGATAATATGAATACAGAACTCCAAAAACTGCCGATCGGAATACAAAGCTTCGAGGATTTGCGAAGCAAGGGGTATGCTTACGTAGACAAGACGGCTTTGATCTATGAAATGGTGACGAGGGGCAAACCTTATTTTTTGAGCCGTCCACGACGTTTCGGAAAGAGTTTGCTGATTTCGACACTGGAAGCTTATTTTCAGGGAAAGAAAGAGTTGTTTAGAGGGTTGGCTATCGAACAGCTCGAAAAGGACTGGTTTGAATATCCGGTGCTACATTTGGATTTGAATGCGGAGAAGTTCGTATCTCCAGAGTCTCTGTCTTTTATATTAATCAGACATCTGAATATTTGGGAGGATAGATGGGGCAGAGATGAGAGAGAAAAGACGTTGGCTGACCGGTTTCAGGGTTTGATCCGTCGTGCTTACGAAAAGACCGGAAAGCAAGTCGTTGTTCTTATCGACGAGTATGATAAACCTTTGTTACAGGCTTTGGGAGACGATGTTTTGTTAGAAACTTTTCAGAGTACATTGAAAGGTTTTTACGGTGTATTGAAAAGTGCCGATCCTTATCTGCAATTCGTCCTGCTTACCGGTGTGACCAAATTTGCTCATGTGAGCGTGTTCAGTGATTTGAATCAATTGAATGATATCAGTATGGCGCGTCAATATGCCACTCTTTGCGGTTTGACAAAGGGTGAATTGACTGCTAATTTTACGAATGAGATAGCCAGTCTGGGAGATGCGAATGATCTTACTTTTGAAGAAACGATCGATACATTGACAAAGAAATATGACGGTTATCATTTTCATCCGGTGGCCGAAGGGGTCTTTAATCCTTTCAGTGTATTGAACGTATTGGTAAAACAGGATTTTAGTAATTATTGGTTTCAGACTGGGACTCCAACCTTCCTTATTCAGTTATTGAAAAAAAGTAACTATGATTTGCGAAGGATCATCGAAGGGGTGGAGTTGCGTGCTTCAGCTTTTTCGGAGTACAGAGTGGAGGCTAATAACCCGATCCCGGTGATTTATCAGAGTGGTTACCTGACGATAAAGGATTATGACAGGGAGTTTCAAAATTATACACTGGCTTTTCCGAATGAAGAGGTGGAATATGGTTTTTTGAATTTTATAGTGCCTTTCTATACACCGGTATCGGATGACGAAAGCGGTTTTTATATAGAACAGTTTATACGTGAGCTTCGTGCCGGAGAAACGGATGCGTTTCTGACTCGGCTTAAGGCTTTTTTTGCAGATTTCCCTTATGAACTGAATGATCGTACGGAACGACATTATCAGGTCGTTTTCTATCTGGTATTTAAGCTGATGGGACAATTTTGCGATGCGGAGGTTCGTAGTGCCAGAGGCCGAGCCGATGCGGTAGTAAAGACGAAGGATTACATCTATGTATTTGAATTCAAACTGGATGGTAGTGCAGAAGATGCCATCCGGCAGATCGATGAAAAAGGGTATTTGATCCCTTATATTGCAGATGGTCGTACCCTTATAAAAGTAGGTGCTTCTTTTAGTGCGGAGGAACGGAATATTGCAGAATGGATAACGAAAGATTAATCATATAAATTAGATATAGTATGGAAACTCCCAAATACAAGACAATTATCAGTGTGCTGAATGCTTCCAGTGAAGGTTTTGAAGAATATCTGAAAATGAGTGAGCGGATCAGCTTGTTTGTGGCAACGGATGGGGCTAGTGAACCGGAAGGGATGATGGAGGAAGAATATATTGCGCAGTTTGCGATATTACAGGAAAAGCTTTATAAGGAAGCGCTGGAAAAGAAGAATAACCTTTCGTGCTGACACGGAAGCTTATATGAGCCTGGTGCCGGATCAATCCAGCATCAGGCTCATATAAGCTTCCCGTTGGGGGTATCCCATTACGATCCGTGTGAAAGTCTGGATATCCTGCTCCTTTAATAACTTTTCCGATACCGGAGCATCCTTGTGCGTAGACAACCAGTGGTGCATCAACCGTTCCGTGTCGATCACGCGGGCCATACCCATCGGGTGTGTACCGGGAACGACCGGAGGTGTTTTGTAAACGGCTTTGCTTACGTTGTTTTGCAGGGTCGCTTCCTGGAGCAGCAGGTTTGCCACCCGGTCGTCGTCGTAAAGAAATTCCTTTATATACAGCTGCTGGTTTGCTTCCGGTATGCCGGAGGTATGGTCGGGGGGAAGTACGAAAGCCATTCCGACAGGCTGTTCCTGTTCGTCCAGGGCGGTGAGTAGTTGTCCGCCGGACAGTTGCAGGTCGCGCAGGATCGTGATAAGGTCGTCTTTGGTATGGAGTACACAACAGGGACGTTGGCGCATGTGCTTATCGAAAAACTTGTACAGCAGATCCATCGAAGGAACTTCGGGAGGAACCACAGTCAGTTTCGGAGCCCATACCGGTTCTTCGGGGCGGATGTAGGTTTCCTCGGAATAGTCGAAAGCCTCGGTGTAACCTTGTTCCCGGTAATAATCGAACAACCAGGGATCGGCCGGGATCAGAGCCGTTACGGCTACCGACCGGTATTTCATTTCCTCGTATGCATTCTGGATAAGTTGCCGCATCAGGCCTTTTCCTCGCATCGAAGGGAGGGTACATGCCCCTGAGATATAAGCTACGGATATTTCTGTCCCGTAGTATGTCATTGTATAAGGCAGCATCTGCAAAGCAGATACCACCTGTCCGTCCTTTTCAATGACCAGGGTATTCTCTTCCTTGTATACCCGGTCGAAATAGAGGCGTATAAATTCTTCCGTATCATTGAACGAGAGACGCCACAGATCGATTACTTGTTGCTTGTTCATCTTGTTTATTGTTTTGCGTTTTCTTTATCGCGGCGTTTTTCTCCAATAGTATGACCGGGTTATAGGAAAGTTTCGCTTTGCGTAGTCCGGGGATACCCAGGTCTTCCTCCCGGTTGACGTAGGTGAACTGTTCCGGCAGGCGGGAAGCGAATTCCTGGTTGATGACGGTGTAGGCTCCCTCATAGTCGACATCGGCCTTTTCCACATGTACTCCGAAGGTATCATGGTTGATAGGCGCACCGAATGTAAAGGCAATCACTTTGCCATCGACGAGCAGGGCTCCGCCAATCAGCCCGAGTTCGTTGAAGTGATTGAGGGCATAGGTCATGGAGATACGTTCGTAGTTCAGATCTTCCGCATCGTCTTCCGTCCGGTTGGCTTTGTACCAGGTACATTCCAGCTTCAGACACTGGGGGATCAGTTCCGGGGTAATGGGGGAATATTCGTACTCATATCTCTTTTTGAAGTTATTGATATGGTTGCGTTTCGACTGGTACTTCTTGCCTTTCAGCAAGGCCAAGTCTTCACGCTGATAGATATAGTCGAAATAATCCCGTTCAGGGATATAAAAGAACCCGCCGGGTAATGCTTTTTCAAGCATCTCCTTGGCATCGGGGGTTACTCCCAGCATACATAACGGATGGCCGTGCTCGCGTGAGTCGGCTTCCAGCAGTTCCAACGCGTGTCGCAGGTTGCCTTCTCCGGCCGGAGTCATGTAAACCATCCTGCTTTTGTCTTCTATCAGGAAGCGGATCAGCAAGAATCCGTCGACAATGGCAAACTCCGTGTCGTACAGGAAACGCCAGCTACAAATATTGGCAAACGAATAATCGCAATTGCGATAATTGTGAGGATAGGTAAAGGAGGTAATTGTCTCCTTATCCTCTATAGTAATTGGTTTAAAAGGAATCTTCATCATTTTTCTTTTTGTCGTGCAAATATAAAACTAATTAAGATGCACGAATGTTTAAAAAGGAAATAATAAAGGCAGCACAAACACCATAATTATTCCCATGATGACCTGAAGAGGAAGACCCACTTTCACATAATCCATGAACGTATATTTACCGGCCGACATCACAAGTGCATTCGGCGGAGTGGAGAATGGAGAAGCAAAACACATACTGGCTCCGACTGTTACTGCCAGCAGGAACGGGTAGGGACTTACCCCTATGGCGATGGCCGACTGCAAAGCGATCGGGGCGACCAGTACGGCTGTGGCCGTGTTGCTGATAAACATGGTCAGCAAAGAGGTCGTGAAATAGATTCCTGCCATCAGGACGAGCGGCCCGTAGTTACCCAGTCCGCCTACCAGTTTTTCGGAGATAAGCGAAGAAGCCCCCGTCTTTTCCAGCGCGAGCGACATCGGCAGCATGGCCGCGATCAGCACGATACTTTCCCAGTTGATCGTTTTATATGCATCTTCCACATTCCGGAAACATCCTGTCAGCACCATCAGTATGGCGGCAATCAGTACGGCGGTAACGGGAGGGATGGGGATAAAGTCGAATACCATAGCGGCGATCATCAGGACCATGATACCGGCGGCAACAGGTGCTTTGTAGTCGAGGGTAACCTTGGAAGCTTCTTCGACCGGCTGGCCGAGTACTACCCATTGCGACTGCTTCTTGCTCATACGGGCGATGTCGTCCCAGTTCCCTTGTATCAGAAGGATATCTCCGGCATGCATCTTCACATCCTTTACATCAGACAGGATATATTCGTTTTTGCGTTCTATCCCCAGTATGTTGACTGAATATTTGTCGCGGAAACCGGAGTCCTTGACCGCTCTGTTGATCAGCTTGGAATCGGGCATCAGCAGGACTTCGGCGATACCGATCTCGCGTACACTGAGTTTTTCCGCATCACCCGTAAATTCGGATACCTGCGACTCGGTAAGATCCAAGTGGTTCTCTTTTACGAACTTGTCTATATTTTCGAAGTCGCCGAATACATATAATATATCTTCTTCCTGTATCTCTGTATCGGGCCCGGCTAGTTTCTGGTCGACCGTTTTCATAAAGCGTCCCTGTGAGGAAGACTTGCGCCGGATCTCGAGGATGGTCAGATTATACAGGCTGGTGATGTTGAGCTCCTGGAGTTTCCTGTTACGTACCAATGAGTCTTTATGCACCCGTACCCGGTATAGATTGTCGGAAAGGCTGTATTTGGCTGCCAGTTCCTGGGGAGAGCGGCCTGAGGATGCATCGGTCTTCTTATTTTCATCTTTCTTGGTCAGGAACCATTTGCTCAATGGGATCAGGATGATGATGCCGACTGTGATACATACGATGCCGATGGGGGTGAAAGAGAAGAAGGAAAGGTCGTTGTATCCTGCATTCGACAATGCTTCCTGTACCACCAGGTTAGGAGGCGTACCGATCAGCGTGGCCATCCCCCCCATACTGCTTGCAAAAGCAAGAGGCATTAGAAAACGGCTGGGGTTGATATTGGCATTCATCGCCATGCTGACAACGATCGGCAGCATCAGGGCTACGGTTCCGGTATTGCTGACAAAGGCACCGATAAAAGCGGTGACCAACATGATCAGTATAAACAGTTTGATCTCGCTGGTACCTGCCAGTTGTAATATTTTACTACCGATCATCTTGGCCAGACCTGTCTTGAAGATAGCGCCGCCTACAACGAACAGTCCCACCATCATGATGACGACAGAATTGGAAAAACCGGAGAGCGCTTCCGCCGGAGTCAGGATGTTGAATACCATTAATAAGACCAGCGCACAAAGAGCAACGAGGTCTGAACGTACTTTCCCATTCACAAAGAATACGGCGGAAAGTGCGAGAATAATAAGAGTTGTTATCATAAAATGTTCTTAAGATGGTTTTAACTAAAGATAAAATCCCACTGTATAATAAACTAACAATGACGTTTGTATGTTTACCCGATACTTAATTTATACGCTAAAAATAGTAATTAAAAAATGAAAACAGAAAGAATATTACCTGTTGATCTTTACAATACGGTATCGACGCCTGAGCTAACGCTTGAAAGTTCGCTGAAGATCCTATATGTAAAAGATGGTGAAAATTACCAGTTGCTTCCGTTGGAGTCGGGGACACTGGCCGTGATCTGTACCGGAGGTGCTTTTAACTGCCATGCCTTGCATCAGGTATATGATGTAACGGCCGGACAACTCCTGCTTGTGGCCAGTGACGATGTGACTGAGGTGAAACCTTTCCAGTCGACCGGTTTTTCCGGAATAATCGTCTATGTCTCCGAAGAGTTGCTTATCAACCGGCAACGCCTTGTGTACCGTGATATCCCTTCCAACGAAATTGAAGAGACGAGAACCTACCTGCACCTGGTCGAGTCGCAGATCGAGCAGATGAAGGAGATGCGTGCCAAGGTGGTCGAGTCGTTGCTGCGGGCTTTGATCATAAACCTGCAGCAGGGAAAAGCAGTCGCCGAAGTGCCTAAAACAGAAAATTCGCTCTTTTTCCAACAATTTGCGACATTAATTAGCCGATATCACCATTCTCCTGCGTACTTTTACGCAGAAAAGTTAGGGATCAATTCGCAGGAGCTGAATATCCGGTGTAAACAAGGGGCCGGAATATCGGCAGCCGAATGGATCAGTGAGTTTGTATTGCTGGAAGCAAAAGACCTGTTGTCGAAGACCCGCCTGCGTCCTTCGCAGATAGCTACGATGCTGGGGTTTGCCAACCACGATACCTTCTCCCGCTGGTTCCGCAGGAATACGGGTGAGATCCCTACCGAATGGAGGTAATAATATATAATGTATAGGAATACCATGAATTTATCATTTGAAAACAGCAAGATCAAAGGGAAAGTAGTTTTAACGGATTCGCTGGATGCTAACCCGGCTTTATTGAAAGACAAAACATTGTATAAGTTTATATGGGTGGTTTCCGGTCAGCTCGAACTGGATGTCGACCATCAGGCGGTGGTACTGAATGCCGGGCAGTTGCTCACTTTATCGCACCTGCATCACCTGGAGTTCGTGCGGGTGGACGGATCGTATTTTGCCCTGATGTTCAACAGTAATTTCTATTGTATCTATGGCAACGACCATGAAGTCTCATGCAACGGGTTGTTGTTCCACGGATCATCGCATGTGGTCGTATTCGACTTGTCGGATCAGGAACGGCGGAAGATCGAGACGCTGACAGGGATCATGCGTGAAGAATTCGAGAGCCGCGACCATCTGCAGGATGAAATGCTCCGTGTATTGCTGAAACGCTTTATTATATTATGTACGCGAGTGGCGGAGAACCGGCAGGGGGTAAGGAAAGAAAACGGGATGCAGTTTGAGACGATCCGCAAGTTCTATGTCCTGGTCGATACCCATTTCAAGGAGAAAAAGCAGGTGCAGGAGTATGCCGATATGCTCAACAAGTCGCCTAAGACACTCGCTAACTTACTGTCTACGTATCAACAGCCGTCTGCTATCCGTGTCATCCACAATCGTGTGCAGGCGGAAGCGGAGCGTTTGTTGCTTTACACTTCGAAAAGTTCCAAAGAGATCGCTTTGTTGTTGGGGTTTGAAGACCAGGCGACGTTCAGCCGCTTCTTCAAAAATGCAACCGGATTGAGTACTACCGAATACCGGAAGAAGAACAAAAATCAGGGAGAAGAGACCCAAATAGACAAATTGCCAACTCTATAGGGAAAATTATCATCGCCTTAACTCTACGTATTCTCTACTTTTGTACCGTTAGCTTTTACTTTCTAAGGAGAGGAGGTTAACAATTAATTGTCGGTTATTACAAAAAATTCCGAACAATTAGGTTAAAACGAATGTTCTGTTAATAACAAAGTCAAAAGAGGAGAAATGTAAGATGAAGAAGTATGATGCGATAATCATTGGTTTTGGGAAAGCCGGCAAGACACTTGCCGCAGAGTTGGGATCAAGGGGATGGAATGTGGCCATCATTGAACGTTCTGCCGGAATGTACGGCGGCACCTGTATCAATATAGGTTGTATCCCTACAAAGAAGCTGGTACACATGTCGAAAGTGATTTCGTACAGAAAACCATCGTCTTTTGAACAATATGCGGAAGAATACCGTAAAGCGATTGCTGAAAAGCGGGAGCTGACAGCCCTTTTGCGTAAAAAGAATTTCGATAATCTCGATTCGAAAGATACGGTTACGGTTTATACTGGTGTTGCCTCTTTCCGTTCTCCTCATCAAATAGAAGTAAAAGCGGGAGGCGAAGCCCTGCTGCTGGAAAGTGAAAAGATATTTATCAATACGGGTGCCACAACTATCCTTCCTTCCATCAAAGGGCTGGAGGGAAATCCTTTCGTATATACCAGCACCTCTATCATGGAACTGGACAAGTTACCACGCCGGCTCGTTATCGTAGGCGGCGGTTATATCGGCCTGGAGTTCGCTTCGATGTTTGCCGGATTCGGTTCGGAAGTGACCATACTGGAAGGCGGGGACAAGTTCATTGCCCGTGAAGACCGGGATATTGCTGAAGCCGTAAAAGCCGTTCTCGAAAAGAAAGGAATCAGCATCCATCTGAATGCCCAGGTTCAGTCTATTGAACACAACGGGGCGGAAGCTGTTATAATATATAAAGAGAATAAAGAAGGACTGGATAAGCAGATCTCTGCCGAAGCCGTGCTGCTGGCCACCGGGCGTAAGCCGAATACGGAAGGCTTGAATACGGAAGCTGCCGGAATACAACTCTCCAACCGGGGAGCCATCCTGGTAGATGAACATCTTCGTACGAACGTGCCCGGTATCTGGGCAATGGGCGATGTAACCGGTGGTCTTCAGTTCACTTATATTTCTCTGGATGACTATCGTGTGATAAAGGATGAACTGTTCGGAAAAGGAACACGTACGAAAGACGACCGCCTGGGTGTGGCTTATTCCGTATTTATCGACCCGCCGTTGTCGCGCATCGGTATGGGAGAGGAGGAAGCCCTTAACTCAGGAAGGAAAGTCAGTATTGCCCGTATTCCGGCTACTGCATTCCCACGTACACGGACATTCGACCAGACAGACGGCCTGCTGAAAGCCATTGTAGATACGGAAACAGGAGAAATACTGGGGTGTACTTTGTTCTGTGCGGAGTCTACGGAAGTCATCAACCTCGTGTCGCTGGCGATACGGGCAGGAAAAGATTATACATTTTTGCGGGATAGTATTTATACTCACCCGTCGATGAGCGAATCGCTGAACGATTTGTTCGCATTGATAAAACAATAAAAACAAAATATAAAATAGAAAGAACATGAAAAAAGCAGATATCGGACTGATCGGGCTTGCCGTAATGGGCGAGAACCTGGCTCTGAATATGGAAAGCAAAGGTTTTACCGTTGCTGTATATAACCGCAACTTTCCCGGTGAGGAAGGTGTGGTGGATCGTTTTGTGAATGGCCGCGGTAAAGGGAAGAACTTCATCGCTACACATTCGATCGAAGAACTGACGGATGCCGTAAAGCGTCCGCGTATCATCATGATGATGATCAAAGCCGGTGCGCCGGTAGACGAGATGATCGAACAATTATTGCCCCACATGTCGCCGGGCGATGTGATCATCGACGGGGGTAACTCCGATTTCCACGATACGGAACGCCGTGTGAAGGAAGTGGAAGCAAAAGGCCTGTACTTCGTAGGTTCAGGTATCTCAGGCGGTGAAGAAGGCGCACTTCACGGGCCTTCCGTTATGCCGGGCGGTTCTCCCGAAGCATGGCCGATCGTAAAGGATATCCTGCAGGGTATCGCTGCGAAGCTGGACGACGGTACGCCTTGCTGCCAGTGGATCGGACGGGGAGGAGCCGGACATTTCGTTAAGATGGTTCATAACGGTATCGAATACGGGGATATGCAATTGATCTCCGAAGCCTATTCGTTGCTGAAAAACCGTAAAGGACTGGACGACGACGAAATGTCGGTTGTCTTTGAAGAATGGAATAAAGGCGAACTGGACAGTTTCCTGATCGAGATTACGAAGAATATTCTCCGTTTCCGCGATGAAGACGGTAAGCCGTTGCTGGATAAGATACTTGATGTGGCCGGACAAAAGGGAACCGGAAAGTGGAGCGCGATTGCCGCTATGGACGAAAGCGACCCGCTGACGCTGGTTACCGAAGCTGTTTATGCCCGTCTGTTGTCAGCCCTTTATGCCGAACGTGAGAAAGCAGCCGGCCTGTATCCCGAACCAGTCGAACTGGGTGAGAACCTGTTCGTGGAGGAGATACGCCAGGCGTTGTATGCTTCCAAGCTGATCTCGTATGCCCAGGGATTCTCCCTGATACGCCGTGCATCCGAACATTACGGCTGGGAGCTGGATTACGGAACGATCGCCCAGATATGGCGTAAGGGATGTATTATCCGCTCCGTCTTTCTTCAGAAGATAACGGAAGCCTACCGCAAGAACCCGAAGCTGGAAAACCTGCTGTTCGATGACTTCTTCCGCACCAAGATACAAAATGCTTTGCCTTCCTGGCGTAAGACTGTTTCGGAAGGTGCCCTGAGCGGTGTCGCCTTACCGGCCATGAGCTCTGCCCTGAGTTATTTCGACGGACTGCGTACTCTGCATTCGGCTGCCAATCTGATCCAGGCACAGCGTGATTACTTCGGAGCCCATACCTATGAAAGGACAGACCGCGAACGTGGCATCTTCTTCCATACCAACTGGACGGGCGAAGGCGGTAACACGGTATCCGGAACTTATAATGTTTAACAAGTGGAGGACGTGAGGATGAACAGACCAAATGATCAGCTACTTGTTATTTTCGGGGCATCGGGCGACCTGACAGGCCGCAAGTTGCTTCCGGCACTTTTTGAATTGTATGTCAGCAAGATGTTACCCGAACATTTTGCCATTCTGGGTGCTGCGCGCACCGCGTTTACGGATGAAGAGTTCCGTGCCGAACAACGTAAACATATACTGGAAGCACGGGGAAATAAGGAAACAAACAGCGAAGATCTGGATAACTTCTTCCGGATACTTTTCTACCTGGCATTCGATTCAACCAACACCGCCGAATATGTAAAACTGAAAGACCGTATCCATCTTTTGCAACAGCAGGAAAATCTTCCCGACAAGGTGATCTATTATCTTGCGACTCCGCCGTTGATGTACGAGTTGATCCCGAAGTATCTTCAGGAGAACGGTATGAATGTGGCTGCGTCGGAAGACGGATGGCGCCGGGTAATCGTGGAGAAGCCTTTCGGTACGAGCCTGGAGACAGCGCAGAACCTGAATCAGCATCTGTGCCGTATCTTCGATGAGAAAGAGATCTACCGTATCGACCATTATCTGGGAAAGGAGACAGTGCAGAACATCCTGGTACTCCGTTTCTCGAACGGCATATTCGAACCTCTCTGGAACCGCAACTATGTCGACTCGATCGAGATCAGTGCCTCAGAGACGCTGGGGGTGGAGAATCGCGGCAAGTATTACGACGGCGCCGGCGCTTTGCGCGACATGATACAGAATCACCTGATGCAGTTGATGGCTTTTGCTGCGATGGAGTCGCCTTCCGTGTTCGATCCGGAACCGATCCGTGACGAGATCGTGAAGGTGTTCCGCTCGATCCGTCCTTATACGATCCGCGAAATGAACGAGTGGGTGGTACGGGGACAGTACGACGGTTATCGCGAGGAGAAGAACGTGGCTCCCGATTCGAATACGGAGACTTACGTCGGTATGAAGTTCTTTATCGATAACTGGCGGTGGAGCGGCGTACCGTTCTACTTCTTCACCGGGAAGAAACTGCCGGAGAAGTCGTCGGAGATCGTTATCCATTTTAAATCGACCCCGCACCAGTTGTTTGCCGGACAGTGTTCGGGAAGCTCCTGTAATAAGCTTGTGATCCGTATCCAACCGGACGAAAGCATCACCTTGCGTTTCGGGCTGAAGATGCCGGGAGCCGGATTTACGGTGAAACAGGTCGGAATGGAGTTCCGTTACGACTCGCTTTCAAAGACTCATTTGCCGGATGCCTACGAACGGTTGCTATTGGATGCCATGCTGGGCGATTCGACCCTGTATGCCCGCAGCGACGCTTTGGAAGCCAGCTGGCGTTTTATCGATCCGATCCTGCATCACTGGAAAGAAGAAGGATCGAAGCGGCTGTACTTCTATGAACCCGGACAGAACGGGCCGATAGAGAGAATGAACCTGGGCGCCGATTCGATGGGAGCTCCCTGCGATTCGTGCGGCTAAAAAATGAAGCGTATGAAAATAGAGAATTATAAAGACAACAAAGAAGCTCTCCGGGCATTGACCAGTCAGTTGATGACTTATATGGCCCGGAAGGAAGACCAAAAGCCGTTCAACCTCGCCCTTTCCGGCGGGGAAACGGCTAAGAAGATGTTCGCCCTTTGGGTGGATGAATACAGAGATAAGATCGATTGGGATAGTCTGCGTTTCTTCTGGGTAGACGAACGTTGTGTGGCCCCGACCGATCCGGATAGTAATTTCGGACATGCGAACAAATTGCTGTTCGAACCTCTCCAGATCCCCCGGGATCATATCCATCGTATTCACGGTGAGGTGGAGCCGGGTACGGAGGCCATGCGTTATTCGCGTATTGTAAAGGAATATCTGCCCCGCCACGGCCAGTTCCCTTATTTCGATTGTATCATTCTGGGAATAGGAGGGGATTCGCATACGGCCTCTATCTTTCCCGATAATCTTCCGTTGCTGACGGACAGCCGCAATTATGCCGTTTCGCAGCATCCGGAAACCGGGCAGTTCCGTATCACGATGACCGGCCCGATCATACTGAACGGTTCTCCGTTGCTTGTACCGGTATTAGGTGCGGGTAAGGGGCCGGCAATCGAGGAGTTGAAACAGGGCTATTCGGCAGTGAATGCCACGCCGGCGGCCTATATTTTATCTCATGCGGTAGACTCGATCGTTTATACGACGCTCTAGTCTTCCCGTTGACGGCATCCGTCACCCCTCGTTGACGATGGTCATCACCTCCCGTTGACGGCACCCGTCAATTACGGAGAATAATTCCCGGCTGGGGACAACAATTTCCTTGCCAGCTTTGTTAAACTAAAGTATTAACTAATTAAAATCAATGGTTATGACAAAGATAATGAAAACATTGTGGGACGAAAGTTCCGAGCTGACAGATGAAGGAATGTCTGTCGACAATTCTATAACCGGGAATACGTATACAGCCGACGATATCAAGGACGTAACAGAAACTATCGAAGGCGGTAACCAGGAAGCCGACGACTTCAACGAAAAAGACGATGTCGTATAAGATTTAATTCCGGAAGAGATCACGAATAAGAGCCTGTATTCTTTTACCAAACGCATGTACCCCTTTTTTACACACGCATGTACCCCTTTTCAGGAAGACTATAGCTCTGATCTTTTCCGGATTATTTTTCCCCTTTCCGTTTAAATGCTGATAGGTACACTTCACCTCCCATTCCGTCAGCTTCAGTATTTTATTATATGTAATCACTTTCCGTCTGGCTAGCTTTGTAATATTATTTTAAATTACAAAGTGATGTTTAAAGCAATTGTACATTTTTCTATCCACAAAAAGTTGTTCGTCGGGCTTACGACGCTGTTTCTGCTGATCGGTGGAATTTATGCAATGTTGACGCTTCCTATCGATGCGGTACCGGACATAACCAATAACCAGGTGCAGATCGTGACTGTTTCGCCGACCCTTGCCCCGCAGGAAGTAGAACAACTGATTACTTTTCCCATAGAAATTGCCATGAGCAATATTATGAATGTAGAAGAGATACGCTCCGTATCCCGTTTCGGGCTGTCGCTCGTAACGGTCGTATTCAAGGAGAGTGTACCTACATTGGATGCCCGGCAGTTGATCAACGAACAGATACAAACCGTGTCCGGTGAAATCCCGTCTGAGCTGGGAACGCCGGAGCTGATGCCTATAACCACCGGGCTGGGGGAGATCTACCAATATGTATTGAAAGTGGCTCCGGGTTATGAAGATAAATACGATGCGATGGAGTTGCGTACTATCCAGGACTGGATCGTTAAACGGCAGCTTTCCGGTATTCCGGGGATTGTAGAGATCAATAGTTTCGGCGGTTATCTGAAACAGTATGAAGTCGCGGTCGACCCTGACGCTTTGTATTCGTTGAATATTACTATCAGTGATGTGTATGCCGCCCTCAACAGCAACAACCAGAATACAGGCGGTAGCTATATCGAAAAAGTGAACCGGGCCTATTATATCCGTTCCGAAGGGATGATCAGCGATACAAAAGATATCGAACGTATCGTGATAACCAACCGGGGAGGCATCCCTATCCATATCAGCGATGTCGGAACAGTCCGTTTCGGAGCACCGAAGCGTTTTGGTGCCATGACGAAAGACGGCGAGGGCGAATGTGTGGGCGGTATCGCTATGATGCTGAAAGGAGCTAACGCCAATCTGGTGACGAAAGAGCTGGAAGCGCGTGTCGATAAGGTACAGAAGATGCTTCCCGAAGGTGTCAGCGTGAAGCCTTACCTGAACCGCTCGGAGTTGGTAAACCGCAATATCTCGACGGTTGTACGGAACCTGATAGAAGGTGCCCTGATCGTCTTCTTCGTGTTGATTATCTTTCTGGGGAATATTCGCGCCGGGCTGATCGTGGCTTCCGTTATTCCGCTGGCGATGCTGTTCGGTTTTATCATGATGCGTATATTCGGTGTGTCGGCCAACCTGATGAGCTTGGGGGCTATCGACTTCGGTATCGTTGTGGACGGCTCGATCGTGATCGTGGAAGGGATCCTGGCACATATTTATACCCGGCGGCTTGCCGGACGTACACTGTCGAAAGCCGAGATGGACAAGGAAGTGGAGGCCGGGGCAAGCGGTGTGGTGCGAAGTGCCACGTTTGCGGTGCTGATTATCCTGATCGTCTTTTTCCCGATCCTTACGTTGACCGGCATCGAGGGAAAATACTTTACACCGATGGCAAAGACCCTTGTCTTTTGTATTATCGGCGCGTTAATCCTTTCGCTCACCTATGTGCCGATGATGGCTTCTTTATTCCTGAAACGGACTATTTCATCCAAACCTACTTTTGCCGATCGTTTCTTTGAGAAACTGAACCGGGTATATAAAAGCAGCCTGCGTTTCTGCCTGCATCATATCTGGGCGACGATCGTTTCTGCCTTTGCTTTGCTGGCGGCTTCCTTGTTGTTGTTTACCCGTTTGGGGGCCGAGTTTATCCCGACCCTGGATGAAGGGGACTTTGCCATGCAGATGACGCTTCCGGCGGGAAGTTCGCTGACCCGTAGCATCGAATTGTCCGGCGAGGCACAAAAGACATTGATGGATCAGTTTCCCGAGATTAAACACGTGGTTGCCAAGATAGGAACGGCGGAAGTGCCTACTGATCCGATGGCAGTGGAAGATGCCGATATAATGATCATCATGAAGCCTTTCAAGGAATGGACTTCCGCGTCGAGCCGTGCCGGGATGGTGGAGAAGATGAAGGCGGCTCTTGAACCGATCGAGGGTGCCGAGTTTAATTTCAGCCAGCCGATCCAGTTGCGTTTCAACGAACTGATGACGGGTGCCAAAGCGGATATAGCCATCAAACTGTATGGTGAAGACATGGAAGAACTCTATGCGAAAGCGAAAGAAGCGTCCGCCTTTGTTGAGAAAGTATCCGGGGCGGCCGACGTGATCGTGGAACAGGCAATGGGACTTCCGCAGCTGGTGGTTAAATACGATCGCGCCAAGATTGCCCGCTACGGGATGAATATAGAGGAACTGAATACGATTGTCCGCACGGCTTATGCCGGTGAAGCTGCCGGCGTGATTTTTGAGAATGAACGCCGCTTCGATCTGGTGCTCCGTCTCGATAAGGATAAAGTGTCTGACCTGAATCTGGATAAACTGTTTATCCGTACGGCGGAAGGCATCCAGATCCCGGTGAGCGAAGTGGCGAACATCGAACTGGTGAACGGGCCGCTCCAGATTAACCGGGATGCCACCAAACGCCGTATTGTGATCGGGGTGAATGTGCGTGATGCGGATATTCAGCAGGTCGTTTCCGACATTCAGGATACATTGGATAAGAATATCAAGCTGAAGCCCGGCTATTATTTTGAATACGGCGGCCAGTTCGAGAACCTGCAGAATGCCATTAATACCTTGCTGATCGTTATTCCGGTGGCTTTGGCACTGATTCTTTTGTTGTTGTTCTTTGCTTTCAAGAGCGTGACTTATACGCTGGTGGTTTTCTCAACCGTCCCCTTGTCGCTTATCGGCGGTATCGCGGCGCTTTGGCTGCGCGGTTTGCCTTTCAGCATTTCGGCCGGGGTGGGATTTATAGCTTTGTTTGGTGTGGCGGTACTGAATGGTATCCTGATGATCAATCACTTTAATGACCTGCGTAAACGAAATAAATATTATATGTGTACGAACCGTATTATAGCTAAAGGCTGTCCGCACCTGCTGCGTCCGGTCTTTTTGACAGGGCTGGTCGCTTCCCTGGGATTTGTGCCGATGGCGATTGCCCGGTCGGCCGGAGCTGAAGTGCAGCGTCCGCTGGCGACGGTGGTGATTGGGGGACTGATTGTTTCTACCGTCCTTACCTTATTGATTATTCCGGTCTTTTACCGGCTGGTAAATTCATTCCCGTTCTTATGGAAGAAGATCCGGAAAGGGAGAGGAGTAAAGGCGTTGCCGATGATCCTGGGGCTTGCTCTTCTGGCTTCCCCGGCTTGGGCTCAGAATGATGTAACTGGTCGGGCAGCTATGGTTTCGCTGGATGAAGCGTTGTCTGTCGCCCTGCAGAATCACCCGCGTCTGAAAACGGCATCTGCTGCCATCGACCGTTCGCGTACTGCCCGTGGCGAATCGTGGGAGTTGGCTCCGACATCGGTCAGCTATTCATGGGGACAGATCAATGGCGAGACGCGCAACGATAATCAGATCGAAGTGACCCAGTCGCTGGGTTCTTTGCTCACTCCGTTTTATAAGAATACGCTTGTCGGCAAACAGATCGAAACCGGCGAATACTATCGGGATATGGTGAAAAAGGAAATCATCGCCGAAGTGAAGCGTGCCTGGGCTTATTATCAATATGCAGCCAATCTCCGTTCCCTTTACCGCGAACAGAATGAGCTGGCCGCACGTCTGCAACAAGCCGGTCAACTCCGTTACGAACAGGGTGATATCACCTTGCTGGAACGGAATATGGCAACCACGCTTGCCGCAGATCTGCGTACCCGCCTGATGCAGTCGGAAGAAGAGTTGCAACTGGCTGCACGCCGGTTTACTTGGGCTTGTTATGCCGACCGGCCGATCGTCCCGGCTGACAGTACGCTGGCTTTATTCCCGGCAGAAACCGGAGTTGCTGTGCTGTCGGATGCGCATGTCGGATATTTCCAAAGTACGGCAGACGAAAAGAAAGCGATGCTCAACGTGGAGCGTAGCCGTTTCTTTCCGGAGCTGTCGGTCGGTTATATCCGCCAGAAAATAGCGCCGCTTAGCGGACTGAACTCCTGGATGGTCGGCGTTTCGTTCCCGATCCTGTTCTTTTCGCAGCAAAGTCGTACGCGGCAGGCACGGATAGATGCTTATATCGCCCGTACGGAAGCGGAAGCAAGTACGCGCCAGCTAAGCAATAAGGTCGACGAACTGCAGGCAATGCTTCGCCAGCAAGGTGAAAGTATCCGTTATTATACGACGGGAGCTTTGCCGGAAGCCGATGCTTTGCTAAAGAGTGCGCAGATACAATTCCGCGAGAGTGAAACGGATATTATGCAGTTCGTGCAGAGCTTGAAGAGCGCGCGGGAGATAAAAAGAGGATATATTGAATCTGTTTACAATTACAATATCTCCGCGCTGGAACTGGAATTGTATACGCGATAGAAATATTCCGCCCGACAATGCTTCCGGAAGATTATCGGCGTTGTCCGGCCTGGCGACAGTGCTTACGGAAAATTATTGGCGTTGTCCAGCCTGGCGACAGTGCTTACGGAAAATTATCAGCGCTGTCCAACCCGAGGACAGTACTTACAGAAAATTATTGGCGCTGTCCAACCCGGGGACAGTGCTTACAGAGAATTATTGGCATTGTCCCCGGAAATACCGAATAAAAAGAATTTATAATAAAAACGATACGATGAAAAGAATATTTATTCCCATTGCTGCCCTGTTGTTGGCAGCCTGTAGCGCGACTACGGAAAAAGAACAACCACAAGAGATTTCAAAGCCGGAGGTCGAACCGGTAGTTGCTGCAGCCGACTCGCTTCAGGTGGATGCCGTCACCTCTGCAACCGCTATGCCGAATCATTCTTCCTTTAATGGGAAAATGATCGTTCCCCCTCAGCGTCATGCCACTGTTACGCTGACAATGGGAGGAACCGTACATGCAACATCTCTGCTGCCGGGTGACTATGTGCGGAAAGGTACTGTCCTGGCAACGTTGGAGAACCCTGATTTTATCACTCTCCAGCAAAATTATCTCGAAGCGCATGCACAAGCGGAATATCTGGAAGCCGAATTCCATCGGCAGGAGCGTTTAAGTTCGCAGGAAGCTGCTTCCCAGAAACGTTTTCAGCAGAGTAAGGCAGATTATCTGTCGATGAAAAGCCGCCTGGAAGCCGCTGCCGCCCAGTTGACGATCCTCGGTGTCGATCCCGCTGATCTGTTGAAAAGCGGTATCCGTCCTTATCTCGAAGTGAAATCTCCGCTGAATGGATATGTGGCCGGAATGACAATCAATCTGGGTAAATATCTCAATGCCGGCGAACCGGTCTGTGATGTGATCGACAAAGGGGAAACCCTGCTCTGCCTGACCGCTTACGAAAAAGACCTGGATGACCTGACCCCCGGAAGCCGCATCCAGTTCCGCGTAAACGGTATGGGTAAACAAACCTTTGATGCCACCCTGCTCTCCATCGGACAGGAAGTGGACGCCGTCAACCGCTCTCTTGAAATATATGCACGGGTAAAAGGAAATAACGAACGTTTTCGTCCTGGCATGTATGTTACGGCACGCGTAGAAAAGAAATAAGTATCTTTGTGGCATGAAGCTAAATGTAGATAAATATAAACTGGCAGTGATCGTCATTTCCGTAGTGGTGGCGTTCCTGACTCATTTCCCGGAAATGATCTCCCTGTTCGATCATTCCGGGCAGGATAACCTGTTTCCGGGGATGCGGCTGGCCGATGTTGCCAACGAGGTTTTTTTCACGTTCGTTTCCCTGCTGATCCTGTTTACGCTCAACACTTTGTTGTTCGGGTTTAACCGGGCGACGGCACGTATCACCTGGCTGAAGATGATGCTGTCTTTTATCATGACCTGGGTAATGAGTAACTTGTTGGGACAAGGGTTTGTCTTCCTGCATCATCATTTCGATATTCCTGCCATTGATGCGATGGTGCATCATTATCTGCATCCGTTGCGTGACTTTATCATCACCTGTATTGTGACAGGCAGTTGTTATATGATCCATCTGATCCGCAAAAGCCAGCAGGTGTTGATCGAGAATCAGCAGTTGCGGACGGAGAACCTGGTCAATCAATACGAAGCCCTGAAGAATCAATTGAATCCCCATATGCTTTTCAATTCGCTGAATACGCTGCGTTCGCTGATCCGCGAGACACCCGATAAAGCCCAGGATTATCTGCAGGAACTTTCCCGTGTGCTTCGTTATACCTTGCAGGAGAACGAATGCCAGAGCGTTACTTTGCAGGAAGAGATGGAGTTTGTCGATGCGTACCTGTTCCTGTTGAAGATGCGTTATGAAGATAATCTGTCGTTCGATATCCGGATTGAGGAAGGGGCTATGCTTTGCCAGCTCCCGCCTATGTCGGTTCAGTTGCTGGTTGAAAATGCCGTCAAGCATAATGAGATCAGTAACCGCCATCCGCTGACTATCCGGATCTATTCGGAGGGGAAACGCTTAACGGTCGGTAATCCGATCCAGCGTAAACTGACGGCCAGCAGCGGCATGCGGATCGGTTTGTCGAACCTGGCAAAACGCTACCGCCTGTTATTTAAAGAGGAGATCGAAGTGCGTGAAGACAATAATACATTTACTGTAACCATTCCATTGATATGAATGCATTAATCATTGAAGACGAGAAAGCGGCCGTCCGCAATCTGAAGGCACTCCTGTGTGATGAGGCTCCCGACATAGAGATCATAGCTGTGTTGGATAGTATTACTGAAAGTGTCGAATGGTTTCGTGCCAATCCGATGCCGGAATTGATCTTCCTGGATATTCATCTGGCCGACGGTTCTTCTTTTGAAATATTCGAGCATGTCGATATCACCTGTCCGATCATCTTTACGACGGCTTATGATGAATATGCCCTGCGTGCTTTTAAGGTGAACAGCATCGATTATTTGTTGAAGCCTATCGGGCAAAGCGACATCCGTAAAGCGATCGGTAAATTGAGACAACTGAAAGCCGAGTCGCCGGTGAAAGAACCGGATTACAGCAGCCTTATCAGCGTACTGAAGCGACAGGAGAGTTACAAAACCCATTTCCTCGTTCCGGTCAAAGGGGATAAACTGCTTCCTTTGTCTGTCGATATGATCCTGTTTTTTTATATCCATGAAGGAAATGTAAAGGCTGTTGTGACGGACGGGAAAGAATATACTTTTACACAAACACTGGATGAATTGTCGGATTGCCTGAATCCGAATCTGTTCTTTCGCGTAAACCGTCAATATCTAATCTCCCGAAAGGCAGTTCTGGATATCGACCTTTGGTTTAACGGACGTTTGTCGGTTAATCTAAAAGTGCCTGCCGCGGAGAAGATATTGGTCAGTAAAGTTCGTGTTTCCGAATTTAAGGAGTGGTTCACAGGATCTACTACAACTTCTTTTTAAGCGTAAAGAAGAAAGTAACTCCTTTTCCCGGGCTACTCTTGGCAGATATCTGGCCTTTGTGGAAATTAACGCCGTTCTTTACGATCGACAATCCCAGACCGGTTCCGCCTACCTTGCGGCTTCGTCCCTTATCTACACGGTAGAAACGTTCGAAGATACGGTTGATGTGCTCTTCCGAAATACCCGTTCCGTTATCTGCGAAGCTGAAATAATAGAATTTAGGATCTTCCTTGTAACAGTTGATCGTGATCTTGCATCCTTCTCCCGCATAAGCAATTGCATTGTCATACAGGTTGCGGAAGATGGAATACAGCAAAGAGTAATTACCATGAATGGTCGGATCACCCGGCAGGATGATTTCGGATGTGATCTGCTTTTCTTCCATTTCTTTCGAGCATTCCTTTTGTATCTCACTGATCAGCCTGGAGATATTCGTGTCGGCCAGATCGAACAGTTCGGAAGCCTCATCCAACCGGTTCAATACGGAGATATCGCGTAGAAGACCCGTCAGGCGGGTACTTTGCGAGTAGCAACGTTCGAGGAAGAACTGACGCTTGTCTTCTGCCAGCTCCGGATTGCTGATGATCGTTTCAAGATATCCCTGTATACTGCTAACCGGGGTTTTCAGCTCGTGTGCTACGTTTTGCGTCAGCTGGCGTTTCATACGGCTTTCTTCTTCCTGGCGGGAGATATCGTTGATCGATATCTCGTAACTGTTATCCAGAAACAGGATACATTCGATCAGGAAAATCTTTCCGTTTTTATCGACAGTCGCCGACTCGCGCAATACTTTCCGCTTCCGGTTCGTATTGGGGATATTCTTATTCAGAAATGCTTTGATCGGTTCCAGTTCCTGGATGTCGACCACCTCTTCCGCCTGGCGGATCTGGCTGTCGGAAACCACGTTGAAGAACTGGATAAAGAGAATATTGGAAAGGATCTCTTTCCCTTCTGCGGTAAACATGGCAAACCCTTCTTTGGCATACTGGAAGTGCTTGATCAGTTTCTCACGTTCCATCGAAAGCTCATCCTTTGCCTTTTGCTGGCGATGATATAAAGTGATGATGTTCCTCGATATATCGCCCAGCTCATCGTTGGGGAACATGTAATCCGTTTCCGGTATCCTGTCCTTCTCTATATTCAGGGCAAAATCCCGTAGTTTCGATATCGTTCGTCCGATGCTGAAAGTAAAGCGGGAGAGGACGAAGAAGAAGATCAGGGTCATCAGCACCATGAAATAAATAAAGTCCTTGTCGGTCGACAGGGCACTTTGTACATACGGATCGTAAGGCAGTGCTGAACGATAGATGTAACCGCCGATATTGCTGGCCGAATAAAAATATCTTCTACCTGTCGAGCCGGATGTGCGGATGGCAAAACCGTCATTATATAAACGGGCTTTGCGTACCTCGCTGCGGTCGTTATGGTTGTTGAACTCTTCGGTTCCGCTGTTATCGAAAAGCACTTTCCCTTCCGGATTAATGATCGTCACACGTAAATCCTTCTGCGGAATATCTTCAATGAACTGCTTTACGGTTTTGTCAATATCGGTGCCTTGCTGTTGTGTACGTCGGAATAGCTGGTAATTATAGTTACTTAATACATTATTCAACTTCTCCTGTGAGAATTCGCGCTCCCGCTGATACTGAAACAACAGAAAGCAGACCGTAAATCCCAGAAACATCACAAAAACAGACCAGAACAACCGTTGGCTGAACGGTATTCTGCTCTTCATATTCTCTCTCTTTACCATAATTCAAATGACGGGTATTAGCATTCAAAACAATAACCGAAGCCGAGGCGGGTGACAATGTTTTTTCCGTAAGGGCCGATCTTTTTCCGCAGGCGGGTAATGTTGACATCGATGGTGCGATCCAGTACATATACTTCATCTTTCCAGATGCGCGACAGGATCTCTTCACGTGAAAATACATTCCCTTTGTTTTCCAGCAATAGTTTTAATATCTCAAACTCTTTTTTGGTCAACGGAATTTCTTTCCCGTCGACAGAAGCCTTGATACGTTTTATATCCAGTGCCAGTGTCTCGTATTCTAGAAGTTCGTTTACGGTAGCTTTCTCTTTTTCTGTAGTTCTGCGTAACACGGCCTTAACACGTGCGACAACCTGCCGGATGGAAAACGGTTTTGAAATATAATCGTCTGCACCCAGGTTGAAGCCGGTCAGCATATCGTTTTCCGTATCTTTGGCTGTCAGGAAGATGATAGGCGTGTTAGCCGTGCTTTCGTCTTTCCTTAAAATGCTGGCCATTTTGAATCCGGAGATTTCCCCCATCATCACATCGAGTAAAAGTAACTGATATACGGATAGGTCTTTCTTAAGTGCTTCTTCCGCGCTGAAAGCGGTATCTACTTCATATCCTTCTATTTCCAGATTGAATTTGAGGATCTCGCACAAGTCCTCTTCGTCGTCCACAACAAGAATTCGGGGCATGTCCATAGTCTTTTTTATTTATATTGAAATGAAAAACTCATTTCATTGTTTACAAAATTAATTATTTTCCTGCAAAGGAACGCCATTGTTGTTTCGGATGGATGAAATAGATGTTACATTTGTGTTAAGATAAAGGTTCGGTTCAATAATAATTTACTAGAAACGACAACCTGCGTTGCCGTTTCTAGCTTTTTAAAACGGATCTATTACTTTTTACCGTTCATCGCTTCTAGTAAGAACTTTCCCGGTTTGAACTTCACGGTTGTTCTTGGCTTGATCATAACAGGCTCACCTGTTTTGGGATTACGAGCCAAGCGACTAGTTTGAGGTCTGGGTATTAATGTTCCAAACCCAATAAGAACGACTTCTTCGTTGTTGGACATTTTTTCAGTCACGATCTCCATGTAAGCATCTAATACTTTAGCTGCTTTTTGCTTTTTCAATCCGGCTCTTTCAGCCAGTTCTGCAATCAGTTCTGCTTTGTTCATAGGTGATTTTTTAATAATTAATAATGTTGCATCAATCAAAACTTTGCAAAGATAATAAAAAGACTGTCTTAGTGAACAGTCCTATAAAACAAAAAGTCTACTTTCACAAGTAGACTTTTTAATTCTTATAATGACCAATACCTTTACCTAAAACGAGAGGTCTTAACCTCAAATATTACTTTGTCACAAATATAAATATAGTTTTTGATAAATGCAAACGTTATCGCTCTTTTTTCAAGACGTATGTGAAAGTAGAAGTGACTTGTATCAACTGAAACATGAAAAAATGCAACCAAAATGTAATCGAACAGTGAAAAGGTTGTCATTTTGCTCCGGTTATATCATAAATTAGAATGTTTTTCCATTAAATATTCGCTGCTTTTCGATGAAAAATGTTATATTTGTGGACAAGTGTAAAAGTCTGAGCTTCTTCATCTGTTATTTGCGATTCGGGAAATGAACTATCCTTAGTATAATGTAATCCCTTTGAATAAGCGATCTGAGACTTGAATTATTCCAATCTATTAAAAAGCAGTGATGTTTATGATTAAAAGAAAAGAACTAACGTACGACAATTCTTATTTACTAAAAGTATTTAACAGAGACTTTCCTCATTTGGTAGCAATGGCGGAAGAGAGCCGGAACATAAAATTGTTCAGGGAGGCTCTACGATCGTTTGTGTCTTCCAGGATAGCTGTCAATGAAGGAGGTGGTAATATGGGAAATGCCGTCGCGAAACGTATTTTACTTTTAATAGAATATGACGGTTCCCCGATCGATGAACTATCGACGGGGCAGGAGCTGTCGATACAAACGATAACCTATCTATGGCAATTACTGGCAGGTAAACTTACGGATGAGGTTTCTTCTGATCTGTTTATCGATCTTTACCATCAGTTCAAGCTGCTGGAGCATCCGGAAACGATTGAAACAGACCGTTCGCTGGTGAAACGACAAATGAACCGTTGGCCGACTGGTTTGGATGAAGAGGTCATCGCTATTCGTGAAGCCAATAAAGAACGTATTATAAAACGGCTGATCCGGAAGATAGAACGCCGTACGGCCCCTTCTTCCCGTTACCAGTTTACCCCCGAAATGAGTTATGAGGAAAAGTATAATCAGGTTCGGGAATGGTGGGATACGGCACGTTTCCATTTGTCGATGGCTATAAAAAGCCCGACAGAGCTAAACTATTTTCTGGGTGAATCCCTTTCGGAAGAAATGATGCATTTGTTGCTACGTGCCAAAAAGAAAGGAATGCCATTCTTCGTTACTCCTTATTATTTGTCTTTGCTGAATCCGGGGACAGAAGGATTTGACGATGAAACTGTCCGTTCCTATATACTTTACTCGAATGAGCTGGTAGATACCTATGGCAGTATCAAAGCCTGGGAAAAAGAGGACATCGTGGAAGCCGGCAAACCGAATGCCGCCGGATGGCTGTTGCCTGAAGGACATAATATCCATCGCCGTTACCCGGAAGTAGCCATTCTGATACCCGACTCGATGGGACGCGCCTGTGGCGGTCTCTGTGCTTCCTGCCAGCGTATGTATGACTTCCAGAGCGAACGGCTGAACTTCGATTTTGAAGCGTTGAAGCCGAAAGAAACCTGGGATAAAAAACTTCGCCGGTTGATGCATTATTTTGAAGAAGATGCCCAGCTGCGGGATATCCTGATCACCGGAGGGGATGCTTTGATGAGCCAGAATGCGACCTTACGTAAAATATTGGAAGCCGTCTATAAGATGGCTGTTCGCAAGCGTAAAGCCAACGAGGATCGCCCGGAAGGTGAAAAGCTGGCTGAATTGCAGCGGGTTCGTTTGGGATCGCGTCTGCTGGCTTACCTGCCTTTGCGTATTACCGACGAACTGGTGGCAATCCTGAAAGAGTTTAAGGAGAAGGCATCGGCTGTCGGTGTATCACAGTTTATTATTCAGACACATTTTCAGTCTCCATTAGAAGTAACACCGGAGGCTAAGCGGGCTATCCGGGCGATATTGGATGCCGGATGGGTCATAACAAATCAGTTGGTGTATACGGTTGCTGCTTCCCGTCGCGGACATACGGCTAAACTGCGGCAGACACTTAACTCTGTCGGGGTGATTTGCTATTATACATTCTCTGTCAAAGGTTTTAACGAGAACTATGCCGTGTTCACCCCCAACAGCCGTTCACTTCAGGAACAATATGAAGAAAAGATCTTCGGGAGAGTACCTGAAAATAAGCTGGCGGAATTGGATGATATCGTAACCAATAAACGTCCTTTAGGAAAGAAGCTTGTCAATTTTCTTAAAGAGAATCATCTGCTGTTTGCAGCGACAGACCGTAGCGTGCTGAATCTGCCGGCCATAGGTAAGAGTATGACCTTTAAAACGGTGGGACTCACCTCGGAAGGAAAACGTATCCTTAAGTTCGATCATGATACAGGACGCCGTCACAGCCCGATCATTAATAAAATGGGAGAGGTTTTTATTGTCGAAAATAAATCGGTGGCAGCCTATCTCCGGCAGTTGGAAGAAATGGGAGAGGATGTAAAGGAATATCGAAGTATCTGGAATTATTGTGAAGGGGAAACCGAACCGCGTTTCAGCTTGTACGAATATCCCGGTTATCCGTTTGCCATCACAGAAAAGATGACAAATCTTGAACTTGAAAACGAGTAAAAGTGTATCTTTGTTCCTGCTAAACCAATAATAAGATGATACAAAACGAAAGAGAGATACGACACGAACACGTGTTAACAGCTGTACGTCAGATGATGACCGCTGCCCGGACAGCTCCAAAAGGGAAAGGTATTGACATTATAGAAATGGCTATGGTGACCGGCGAAGATATCCATCAGCTGTCTGAAGAGATGCTGAAAGTGGCTGCGGAAACCGGATTAAAGTTTTTCCTGCGTGATGCGGACAATATACTGAGTGCAGAAGCCGTAGTCATATTGGGTACTGGCCAGCAGGTACAAGGATTGAATTGCGCACATTGTGGGTTTGATACCTGCGTAGAGAAACCGGCAACGGTTCCATGCACCATTAATTCGGTGGATCTGGGAATTGCCATCGGTTCTGCCTGCGCTACTGCTTCCGATTTGCGTCTGGATACCCGCGTCATGTTCAGTGCCGGGCTGGCTGCCCAGCGTCTGGGATGGTTGGGAGAAGAGAGCAAATGTGTAATGGCTATCCCTGTCAGTGCCTCTTCTAAAAACCCGTTCTTCGATCGTAAACCGAAAGAACAACCCGTAAAGTAATTAGCAGGATTTTGGATAAATAACATGATGACTCTATGATAAAGTTTGCAAACAAACTTGAACTTCGTTATTCTTTTAACGATAAGTCCGGCTATATGGACGCTATGATCAAACACCGTTGTGAAAAGGAGATACTTTCCATGATCCGTGTGTTGGCTGATATGTTGGATGTGAAGATGACTGCCCATTGCGAACCTGTTCTACAGGAAGGCGGATACAGGGTTGTATGGCCGATAGGCGGTGAAAGTTCCCGTGCTATCTCCGTGGTATTGAATATATTGATGCAGGTTCTGACGCGTCCGACCCTGTCGGTTGGAGGACAACCCATTGCCGACCGGACAAACGCCGATGAGGAGAATATGCAGAAGGAAATAGCGCTGCTGAAGCGTTCTCTCAAGCTGAAACAGGTCGGTGCACTCATCCCGCGCGAGCTGATCGAGCTTTTATCTTCATGGCCGAAGTTCAGCAAATGCAAGTCCAATTTTTATGAAGCGCTGAAAGGTTATCCCAAGGTAACGAAGATAAACGTGCGCGAATTGAACGAGAACAACCGCAGCCGCTCCGGTTCGCTGGAAGTGAAACGTGAACAGTTCGATTACTTTATCCTGCGTTCGGACGACCTGCCTACGATCAAAGATAACAAAGCTACGATCGAAATTATTTCACCAGTATTGAAAGACAGCCGTTACCGTTGGAAAGGTATTTATAACAAGGGAGGCGAAACGATCGACTTCTATATGTGCGACGAAGATTTCAAAAAGCAGATGTTCGACGAAAAGATATCCTTCACCAGCGGCATGTGCATCGACTGCGTATTGGAAATTGCACGTAAGCTAAGCGAATTGGGCGAAACGATCAACGTCAGCTATACGGTGACTACGGTGATCCGTACCCGCTTCGACAAACTTGAAATCGTTACTCCCCAGGGCAAGCGCCACTTGCGCAAGCTGGAAGCGGAGAAGAAACAACTTACACTCGACTTATTTGGCTAACTTTTCCTATCTTTACGCCAAATCTTAAAGATGTATGGCTAAGACAAAAACAGTATATGTCTGCTCCAATTGCGGAGCAGACTCTCCTAAATGGGTGGGCAAATGTCCTAATTGCGGCGAATGGAACACGTATGTGGAAGAGATCGTTGCTACCAAAGAACCTTCGGCAAAACATATTATCCCCGGAATAACCGATAACGAAAAAGTGCGTCCGGTCTTATTGCGCGACATCACTTCCGAAGAAGAATCCCGTATCGATCTGAAAGATGAGGAGCTGAACCGTGTCCTCGGTGGCGGTCTGGTGAAAGGTTCGCTGGTGCTGATTGGTGGTGAACCGGGTATCGGTAAGTCTACGCTGGTGCTGCAAACCGTCCTGGGGTTGAACGGGCTAAAGACGTTGTACGTATCCGGTGAAGAAAGCAGCCGCCAGCTCAAACTGCGTGCCGACCGTCTGGCTCACGAAAATCCCGACTGTTTCATCCTTTGTGAAACAAACCTCGAACAAATCTTCGTGCAAGCTCGAAACGTACAGCCGGATCTGATGATTATCGACTCTATCCAGACAATTTATACGGAGATCGTGGAGTCGTCACCCGGTAGCGTCTCACAGGTACGTGAATGTAGCGCAGCTATCCTGAAATATGCCAAGGAGAGCGGTGTGCCTGTTTTGCTGATCGGCCATATTAATAAGGAAGGAAGCATTGCCGGGCCTAAGGTATTGGAGCATATTGTCGACACGGTGCTTCAGTTTGAAGGCGACCAACATTATATGTACCGCATTCTGCGCAGTATCAAAAACCGTTTCGGCAGTACGGCGGAACTCGGTATCTACGAAATGCGGCAGAACGGTTTACGCGAGGTCAGCAATCCCTCTGAATTATTGCTTACCCAAAATCACGAAGGACTGAGCGGTGTGACTATCGCTGCTGCGATCGAAGGTATCCGTCCTTTCCTGATCGAAACGCAGGCATTGGTAAGCTCGGCCGTTTATGGTACGCCGCAACGCAGCGCAACGGGGTTTGATCTCCGGCGAATGAATATGTTGCTGGCTGTCCTTGAGAAACGGGCCGGGTTTAAACTGATACAAAAAGATGTGTTCCTCAATATTGCCGGAGGTTTGAAAGTAAACGATCCGGCCATCGACCTGGCCGTTATCAGTGCCGTGCTTTCGTCGAGTCTCGATATCAGTATCGAACAGGGAGTATGTATGTGTGGCGAAGTCGGCCTGTCGGGCGAGATACGTCCGGTCAACCGTATTGAGCAGCGTATCCTTGAAGCGGAGAAGCTGGGCTTTTCACGTATAATCATTCCTCATAACAACCTGAAAGGTTTCGATGTCGCTAAATGCAAAATACAGATTATACAGGTAAAGAAAGTAGAGGAAGCTTTCCGGCACCTGTTCGGATAACCTCTTTTCCCCATTAACAAGCAAAGAAATAATGATACAAGAATTACAACTCCGTATTCTGCCGGAAGAAGCAGTCAATGAGCAATCTCTGAAACAGGTCGTTGCGCGCGAAACCGGCGCTTCTCTGAAAGATATACAAGCAGTACGGCTATTGAAGCGTTCTATCGATGCGCGCCAGCGTACGATTTATGTAAACGTTAAGCTACGTGCATTTATCAATGAACAACCGGAAGAAGCGGAATACCAGTCGGTGGAATATAAAGATGTATCCGGCGGTAAACAAGTGGTTGTGGTCGGTGCCGGCCCCGGAGGACTTTTTGCTGCCCTGCGCCTGATCGAACTAGGGTTGCGTCCTGTCATCGTCGAACGTGGAAAGAATGTGCGCGACCGGAAGAAAGATATCGCACTGATCAGCCGTGAGCATGTAGTGAACAGTGAATCGAACTACAGTTTCGGGGAAGGTGGTGCCGGTGCCTATTCGGATGGCAAATTATATACCCGCAGCAAGAAACGCGGTTCGGTCGATAAGATACTGAATGTCTTTTGCCAGCATGGTGCCAGTACCTCTATCCTGGCAGATGCCCATCCGCATATCGGGACGGATAAACTACCGCGTGTAATAGAAAATATCCGTGAACAAATTATCCGCTGTGGAGGCGAAGTGTATTTCGAGACCCGTATGGATGCCTTGATCCTGAAGGATAATGAAGTGATCGGTATAGAAACCAATACGGGAAAGGCTTTCTACGGCCCGGTTATCCTGGCTACAGGCCATTCGGCTCGCGATGTCTATCAATATCTTTATCAGCAGCAGATACCTATCGAAGCAAAAGGTTTTGCCGTGGGAGTCCGTCTGGAACATCCCCAGGAGTTGATCGACCAGATACAATACCATCGTAAGGAGGGCAGGGGAAAATATCTTCCGGCAGCCGAATATAGTTTTGTTACGCAGGTAAGCGGGAGAGGCGTATATTCTTTCTGTATGTGCCCGGGCGGGTTTGTCGTTCCGGCTGCGAGTGGCCCGAAGCAAGTTGTTGTCAACGGGATGTCTCCTTCCAATCGGGGTTCGCGTTGGTCGAATTCAGGGATGGTGGTAGAGATCCGTCCTGAAGATTATCCCGAATTGATGAAACATGAAGAGATGAAAGTCCCGACCGACTCCCCTTTAGCCCTGATGGCTTTCCAGGAGCGGCTGGAAGAAGTATGCTGGTTGAACGGTGGCATGAAACAAACGGCACCGGCCCAGCGCATGAATGATTTCGTAACGAAGAAAAACTCGTTCGATCTGCCGGAATCTTCTTATACACCGGGACTGCTGGCTTCTCCGCTTCATTTCTGGATGCCGGAATTTGTAACCAGCCGTTTGCGGGATGGCTTCCGTTATTTTGGAAAAGTATCGAAAGGGTTCCTTACCAATGACGCTCTGATGATAGGCGTGGAGACACGTACCTCCTCACCGGTTCGTATTCTTCGCGACCGTGACAGTTACCAGCATGTAACGATCAAAGGGCTTTTCCCCTGTGGCGAAGGTGCCGGTTATGCCGGTGGCATTGTGTCGGCAGCAATCGACGGAGAACGCTGTGCGGAAGGGGCGGCTCTTGTCGCTGACTCGACGTCCTCTTGTCGCTGACTCAACGTCCTCTTGTCAGCGACAAGAGGAACGGAGCTTTTCAATCTCATTCATCAGATTAACCCTTTCCAACGAGAACGTGGTATCGTGTGCTTGCAGGTATTCCAGCAACTCTTTAGCCCGTACTAGCATATCTGGTTGGTTTTTCGGTTGCTGATAACTATCTTCAATCAAAGTCTTGATGGCGATCTCAAGACGCAAGACACCGCTTTTCTCTTCATTGTCGAGGAAACGGAGGATATCGTCGGGAGCCGTTGTCATCAGGAAATCTGAAGTCAGTTTCAAGTTCTCGTAAACGGTCTGTATCAGTTCCGGATTTTTCCCGGCTGCATTGTTATTACGGTTGAAGATCACCTGGGCGATCATTTTGCCCAGTTCTTCTATCTGTACCATGATCAAATCTCTTTTTAGCATAATGGATGGGGGTTATTCTACGGTTACACTTATAATTCTTATATCTTTTTTAGGACGGTCGTACTGGTCTTTAGGCTGATTGGCAATCGTATCCAATACATCGAAACCTTCCGTTACCTCGCCGAAGATCGTATAAATACCATCCAGGTGATGACAGCCTCCGATTGTTGTATAGGCTTTCCGCTGTTCGTCGGTAAAGAGCAGATGGCCGGGCGTTGCCTGTATCATCGAGTCTATCTTTATATTGATGGCTTTGATACGTTTGCTGTATTCCCGTTTGTTCGTCTGTTTCTGCATTTTCAGTTCTACGGCTACAGGACGGTAAAATTTATCGAGCGCTTTTTTACGAATATCCTGGTTAGCGATCAATTCCAATGTGTCCAACTCGCCGTTGCGGTACACTTTTCCCTGTACGATAAAGAACTGCGACATATCCGATTTCTTCTGCGGGTTTACATCGTCATTCTGCCGGGGAGCAGCCAGGGCCCCTCGCTTATGGAAATATTTATCGTTCATTTCCGGCATGATCTCGGCAGACGAATCACCGAAACCGCAACGGGCACCGGGAGGCGCTGTTTTAGAATCGGGGGCACCGCCCTGTATCATGAACTCTTTGATAACGCGGGTGAACAGGGTGCCGTTAAATTCACCTTGCCGTGCCCGGTTGACGAATGCGCGGACATGATTAGGCACGTCATCATATAGTTGCGCCTTTATAGTTCCGACGTTTGTCTGGATAGTGACTGTTTTTCCAGCGTTTTGCGCCTGAGCGGTTCCCAGGCTGGCTAACAATACCAAAATCAGGTAATATATCTTATTCATGCTCCAGTTTTTATTTGTCGGGTAAAGATAGCATTTATGTTGTTAAACACAAACTAAATAGTTACCTTTGCCAACTTTATTAAAGAGTGACAAGGTTTTTTAATATTAGAATATGAATTGGATCAATGATTTATTATGGGGAGAAGGCATCGGCCACTCCATCCTGTTGCTGTCGTTTGTGATAGCGGCCGGAATTCAATTGGGTAAAATTAAGGTGTTTGGCGTCTCGTTAGGCATCACACTGGTTTTGTTTGTGGGGATCATTCTCGGACATTTCGGTTTTACGATCAACCACAATGTGATTCACTTTTTTAAAGAGTTCGGTCTTATTCTGTTTGTGTACTCTGTGGGTATGCAGGTAGGGCCGGGTTTTTTCTCCTCATTTAAGAAAGGAGGGGTAACGCTTAATTTGCTGGCTTGCGGGATAGTATTTCTTGGAGTGGTAACGGCTATTATTCTGCATTATACGACTGGTATTCCAATGCCGACTATGGTAGGAATCCTGTCGGGAGCCGTAACGAATACTCCGGGTCTGGGGGCGGCGCAGCAGGCTTATTCCGACATGTATGGAACAGCGGATAATACAATAGCCTTGGGATATGCTGTCGCTTACCCGTTGGGTGTGATCGGTATTATTCTTTCAATCATGTTTGTCCGTTATGCATTCCGTGTAAATTTCGACAAAGAAAATGAACAGTTGAATAACGAAGATTCTTCCCATGCGAATGAGGCGAAACCTATTTCCCTGGTGGTTAAAAATCCGGCTATATTCGGGAAAACAGTAGGGGAATTGTCTTATCTGTTGGAACACCGCGATTTCGTTATTTCCCGTATCTGGCATGACAGCGACAAACAGATTGAAATAGCATCTGCTAATGCCGTATTGCATGAGAACGATAAAGTTTTTGTAATTACAACCGAACAGGATGCCGATACCATCAAGACTTTTGTTGGTGAAGTGATCGATATGGAACGCAAACAGTGGATCCGTATGGAAAGCCAGTTTATCAACCGCCGTATTCTGGTTACGAAGCCGGAACTGAACGGTAAGCGTCTCGGACAGCTGAAACTGCGTCAGTTATACGGTATCAATATAACCCGTATCAATCGTGCCGGTGTAGATTTGGTTGCTACCCCGCATCTGACACTTCAGGTGGGCGACCGTGTAAATGTGGTAGGTACTGAAACGGCCGTTACAAATGTAGAAAAGGTACTGGGTAACTCAATGAAGCGTCTGAACGAGCCGAATCTGATCACGATCTTTATCGGTATCGCACTGGGTATCGTGCTGGGTAGCATACCTATTACTTTCCCGGGTATTCCGCAACCTGTGAAACTGGGATTGGCCGGTGGCCCGTTGATCGTGGCTATCCTGATCAGCCGTTTCGGTTATAAATATAAGTTGGTCACTTATACGACTCAGAGCGCAAACCTGATGTTGCGTGAGATCGGTATAACCCTTTTCCTTGCCTGTGTCGGTATCAGTGCCGGGGATGGTTTTGTAGATACGATCGTGAATAACGGTGGCTTTGCCTGGATCGGCTATGGTTTTATCATCACGACTGTTCCGTTGCTGATTATCGGTTGCATCGGTCGTTATTTCTGTAAAGTGAACTATTTTACGCTGATGGGTCTTATTGCAGGTAGCACGACCGACCCGCCCGCTTTGGCCTACTCGAACGCGACAGCCGGTAACGATGCCCCTTCCGTAGGATACGCAACCGTTTATCCGCTGACCATGTTCCTGCGCGTGCTTACGGCACAGTTGCTGATCTTGTTCTTTGCGTAAAGACAGTCCGTATTATATATGTATTAAAAGGTACTCATCGTGGGTACCTTTTTTTGTATATATATGGAATATTTCTCTACCTTTGCTAGCGTATCACTAAAATTAAAACGAGTTATGGAAGTAAAATATCCTATCGGCATACAGAACTTTGAGAAACTTCGTAAAGAGGGCTTCATCTATGTCGATAAAACAGAGCTGATTTATCGATTGGTAACCACTGGTAGTTATTACTTCCTGAGCCGTCCCCGCCGTTTCGGAAAAAGCCTGCTTATCTCCACGCTTGAGGCTTATTTTCAAGGAAAGAAAGAGTTGTTTGAAGACTTAGCGATCGGGAAGCTGGAGAAAGACTGGATACAATATCCTGTGTTGCACATGGATCTCAATGCTGAGAAGTTCGATTCGCAGGAAAGACTCGAACAAATACTGGATCGTCATTTATTTTTATGGGAAGACTCTTGGGGGACAGACGCTCGGGAGAATACTTTCTCAGCCCGTTTTACTGGAGTAATTCGCCGTGCCTTCCAACAGACCGGGCGGCCTGTCGTTATCTTGATCGACGAATACGACAAGCCGATGTTGCAAGCCCTCGATAATGATGAACTGCAGAAGGAGTTTCGTGATACGTTGAAAGCCTTCTACGGCGTGATGAAAAGCATGGACGGCTATATCAAATTTGCTTTCCTGACCGGAGTTACTAAGTTCGGTCAGGTCAGCGTGTTCAGCGACTTAAATAACCTGAACGATATCTCGATGTGGGAACCGTATATTTCCCTCTGTGGTATCAATGAAGAAGAACTGCATGCCTATTTTGAAGAAGATATCCATGTGCTTGCTGCCGCAGGGCAAATGGGTTATGAGGAGACTTGTGCCGAGTTGAAGGAATGTTACGATGGTTATCATTTCGTAGAGAACAGTCCCGGTATCTATAATCCTTTCAGCCTGCTTAACACCTTTTCCAAACGTAAATTCGGTAGTTATTGGTTTGAAACCGGTACCCCCACCTATCTGGTAGACCTGCTGAAACGTTCGCATTACAACCTATATAATATGGCACATACAGAGACAGACTCGGATGTGCTGAACAGTATCGATTCCACTTCTACCAACCCGATCCCTGTAATCTATCAAAGCGGTTACCTCACGATCAAAGGGTACGACCGCCGTTTCGGCATCTATCGCCTGGGCTTTCCCAACCGGGAAGTAGAAGAAGGTTTTATGAAGTTTCTGCTCCCTTTTTATGCCGATACCGACAAGGTGGAGGTGCCGTTCCATATTGTAAAATTCGTTCAGGAAGTGGAGAGTGGCGATTACAATGCTTTCTTTCGCCGCCTGCAAAGTCTTTTTGCCGATACTCCTTACGAGCTGGTGCGTGATCTGGAGCTTCATTACCAGAATGTCCTGTTCATTGTCTGCAAACTGATCGGCTTCTATGTGAAAGCCGAATACCATACATCGGAAGGCCGTATCGACCTGCTGCTGCAGACAGATCGTTTTATCTATGTCATGGAATTTAAGCTGGACGGAACAACCGATACTGCTTTACAGCAGATTGAAGAAAAGGATTACGCTTTACCTTTCGCTTCCGATCCCCGTAAACTTTTTAAGATCGGAGTGAATTTCAGTACAAAGACACGTAATATTGCGGATTGGAAAGTGATATGAAGGTCAATAAATATTCGCCATACTCACCAGCGGCTCATACAGCTTCTCGATGTCCTGTGCATCTATTTCGAGCGTAAGCTGGTCGCCGGGCAGGATCGTCTGGCCGGTTGGGGGGAAGTTTTTACGGTCGCGGTGGATGTTGATGATCAGGCAGTTGTTCGGTAGATGCAGGGTGTCGATCGCTTTGCCGTCGAAGTAGGAGCCGGCCATCACTTCGACATCGAGCTGCAGCCGTTTCTCCTCCTGGAAGAGCGGTTTTTTTATCATCTCCTCGTAAAACATTACATTGAAAGGCTTTATCTCCAATAGTTCGGTGAAGTAGTAAGTCAATCCCCCGACAACGATTGAAGGGTAGAACACTTCAAAATGCCCCGTAATCTCCGTGATCAGGATGATCGCCGTGATAGGGGTACGGACAACAGCCACCAGGAAAGCAGCCATCCCGATCAGCATCACATAACTGATATTTTCGGGAGCGATGACCCCATGCTGCACTAACAGGAGTGCGCATATCTTTCCCAACAACCCACCCGTAACGAGTGTCGGAATGAAACTCCCACCGGGTAATCCCGAAGAGAAGGAATAAACGGTGAATACCACATGTAAGAGCATCATTCCGGTAATCCACAGGATGCTTTGCGTACCTCCCAGCGCCTGCTCCATAAGAAATTGTTCTCCGCCGCCGGTCAGGTCGGTCAATGTCAGTGAAATAATGTAGGCCATGACCAACAACCCCAGTAGTTTGATATATTCCGGCTGCTTTATGGCAGGATAGATCCTTTTAACGTATAGCATCAGTAGCGAATAAAACTTTCCGAAGATGGAGACGACAACGGCAAACAACAGGAACAATTTGATCTGTAAAGAGAAGGTCAGGTCTGGAGCTACCGCCTGTATCTCATGGTAAGGATTGATCGGAAAGATCATATTGGCAATCGCACCGGCTACTACTCCGGCCAGTATCGTGGTAATAGCCGTCTTGGGAGCATCAAAACGTTCGATCGACTCGATCACCAGTGTCGTGGCAGCCAGCGGGGCGGCAAAAGCAGCCGCCAGTCCTGCACCGGCACCCGCTGCCAACAGTTGTTTGCGTTCGCCGCTCAGGATATGACCCCATTTGCTGACCAGGTCGCCTATGTAGGAACCCATTTGTACGGATGGCCCTTCCCGTCCCATCGAAAGGCCGCTACTCAGTGTCAATACTCCGCCGACAAACTTTGCCAGCAATTGCCGGAGTGAGTGTTTATATACGATCCTGCCGTTGATAGCCCCGCGTGTTTGCGAGATACCACCGCCACCAATGAACGGCCAGCGTTTTACCAGTCGCGAGACAAATATAAGTACTGCCCAAAGCGTGAAGAAAGCGACTACATGGAGATACCAGGGAGGGGACGACTCGAAGAAATCTTTCCGGTAATTATAGAATAACTGCAACAGGAAATGATACGGCACTGCCACCAGACCGGTAAGCAGCCCCACGATGAGACTCACGAAATAGAGTCTGGCATCCACCAGTTTCAGCTTTAATATCCTCCAGTTTACCTTCATAAGCTCGATAAAAACAAGCCTGGCGTAGCTTTGGTTCTGCTCTTCCCTCAAATAATTGTCAATTGTGAATTGTCAACTGTCAATTTTTCCGTAAGTTTGCCGGTACAAATCTTTAAACCATATTAATACCATGAGACATTTATTTTTAGGAAAACTATTTGTTGTGTTGGTTTCCATGTTGTGTGTGTGTTCGGTATCGGCCAGGAAACCCATCAGGACTTTATTGATAACAGGGCAGAATAACCATAACTGGCAGGTTAGCCATGTGGTACTGAAGCAAATACTCGAAAACTCCGGTCGTTTCTCTGTCGATTTTGCGGTTTCACCTTCCCAGGGGAAAGATATGTCGGGCTTTGTGCTCGATTTTACCCCTTACGAATTGGTGGTACTCGATTATAATGGCGACTCCTGGCCCGAAGAAACAAACAAACGCTTCCTCGATTATGTGCAGGGTGGCGGTGGAGTAGTGGTCTACCACGCAGCCGACAACGCTTTCTCCCAGTGGCCGGAATTTAATAAGATCTGTGCTTTGGGTGGTTGGGAAAACCGTAATGAGAACGCAGGCCCGTATGTATACTGGCAGGACGGTAAACTGGTCAAGGATAGTTCTGCAGGCCCCGGAGGTTCGCATGGCAGTCAGCATGAGTATGTTCTGAACGGACGCGATAAGGTACACCCGATCGTAAAAGGATTACCTTTGAAATGGCGCCACACCAAGGATGAATTGTACGACCGTATGCGCGGGCCGGGTAATATCGGTGCTCTCCTTTATACCGCTTATTCGGAGAAGGAAACAGGCGGCTCAGGTCGTGAAGAACCGCTGATCTTTACAGTGGATTACGGTAATGCCCGTATTTTCCACACGATGCTGGGACATGCCGGTGAAACAGCCGAGAATAATACAGCCATGCAATGTACAGGTTTTCAGGTCTTATTACTGCGTGGTGCCGAATGGGCTGCTACCGGAAAAGTCACCCAGAAAGTCCCGAAAGATTTCCCGACCGAGAGCCAATGCTCTTACCGGAAGGATTATAAGGAACAGAAATAAATCAATAATATAAAGTTGTTTCTTTTACGGAAAAGCCCCTCGAAGTCAAACAACTTCGAGGGGCTTTTCACTTATATATAGTTCATTATAGGGTTATTCGCTTCTCAATGTATCAGCCGGAGCAATCCGTGAGGACAGGTAGGCGGGATACCAGGCGCCGAGCAGGATGACCAAAGCCATGAATAAATAGGTCAGCAGTAGGCCAAAGAAGATTCGTAAGAATGTAATATCCATGATGTTTGTTCCGATAAACTCCATTTTTGCCAGGTTGATACAGATGATAACAGCGGGGATGGCTACCAGGCTTAGCAACAGCCAGCCTTCACCGATCATCATCTGTAATATCTGGCTGCGGGTAGCACCGACTGCCAACCGTAAGCCGATTTCCGGTTTGCGGTATTCATTGCGGAACCAGAAAGTACCGATAATGCCGAGGAAGATGTTGAAGATAAGGAATACCATGAAAGCTACCCGGTAACGGATGGCGTCCATCCGTCCGTCCGAAAGGTATAAGGTATAGCGCAGGTCGTCGAAAGACCTTACCTTATATAACATATAGTTGCCGACAGCCAGCTGTTCCCGCATGTCCTGCTGGAAGTTCTGTATGAATTCCCGTTCGTTCAATCCGGGTTTGACACGCATGCTTATTTCAAATCCGGATAAAGTGCCTTCGTCCATTTGAGCTATATTGGCGTTAGATAGTAATTCATAGACTGCGTATTCTTCCGGCCTGTAATCGTCGCGTTTGAGCGGGCCGCAAACGTCGCCTACTATATATTCATCATCATTCCCCTGGAAATAAACTGTTTTCCCTTTCGCCTGTTCGTCGGGAAATTCATCCTGTGCAAATAGCCGGGAGATAATAACGCTTTTCTCCTTAAGCGCTTCTGCCAGCTGGGACGGGTTTCCTCCTGCCAGCGGATGGATGCGGAACACCTCGAAATAGGAGGGTGTCACTTCCAGGTAATGGCGGGAGACTGTCTTTGTGGTATCTTTTGAAACCCCGGTATTCCGGTAGCTGGCACAATAGGGGGCGCTCATATTGGAGACGCATACGCTCTCTACCTGGGGATGCTGGCGAATACGCTCCAGGATAGTCTGGAAATCAGTGGCAGCCTGTTGACTCTCTTCTTCATAACGGACATATTGCGGACTGCTTTGCGGAAGGGTGGCCAGCTGTACCTGGTAGGTGTCTTTTATGTCGTAGGCATTCTCAATGGAAGAAGTATATCCCAGTGTGATGAAAAAATCCATTATATACCATAAGAGGATGAATACGATGAATAATTCGGCAACGATCCAGGCATTTTGCCTGCGTTGTATCCATATCAATTTTAAAAGGTGCTGTATCATGGTTCAGTTTATTTATCGTTTAATGCATCGACAACCGGTTTTCTGAGGGCACGCCAGGCAGGAACAAGGGCTGACAGTAAATTCAGTATCAGGCAAAAGGCAAAAGCATATCCGAAGATGGCCGGGTTCAGGAACATACCGGGTGAGAGGTCTATCGAAGCGGTCAGCGAACTGCCGTCCCAGTTATATCTTCCCAGCAGCCAGCCTTTGAACAGGCTGACCAGTCCGTAGGATAGCAGTAATCCGGCCACGCCTCCCAGCAGGGTAAGCAGCAGGTTTTCGTAGAGTACCTGCATAAGCAGTGTCCTGTTCATGGCACCGAATGCTTTACGGATACCGAGTTCTTCCATCCTTTTCTTCATGCGCGAAGCTGTCATTCCCGTCAGGTTGATGGAGGGAACCAGCAGCAGGATCAGGATGATCAGTGTGATCTGTATATAAAGAAGGGTATAGTCGGGGACGTTGAATGACTCTCCATTGCGCAGGTAGGCTCGGAAAATACTATCCGGCTGTTCGTTCAGCACCAGGTTATATCGGGCTGTAGTCGTATTGTATTTGCGGCAAAGGTCTTCCGCTTCTGCACGGATAGCATCAAAGTCGCCGGTGCTTTTAGCCAGGATATATACCCGCATGCTTCCGAGGACATAGTCGCACCACGAACCACCTTTGATAACCGAAGGCCGGTTGGTGAACGGCAGCCATAGCTCGGCATAGCAATAACTCGTAATGGAGGGGACGTCTTTTACTACTCCGGCTACCGTGTATTCTTCAAAGTTCAGCAGAAAAGTCTTTCCGGCCGCATCGGTCGTATTGAACAGTTTGCGTGCCAGCGATTCGCATAAGACGGCTTTCCGGATGCCGGAGGTGAATTCTTCTTCCGTATAAGGAGTGCCGGACAGGAATGTGAAGTTGAATACTTTCCAGAATGCGGCGTCTGTCCCCATGACAAGGCCGTTGTAAATATTCTTGTTGCCTTGCAGCTGGATAAATTCGCTTTGTTCGCCCAACGGGATGACGGCTGTAACGGCTTCGGGTATTTGCATCGGATAAAAGCATTCCTTGATAGTGGGGTAAGATAGCTGGCTGCTGCCAAATCCTTTCCCGTCCTTTTGGGCTACTTTCCCGGACTGGATGATCATCATCCGGTTGCGGTAACTTTCCGGCTCTATGTTGGCCGTATGGAAATAATAGAGTATTGCCAGTATCATGACCATAGCGATAGCCAGGCCGGTACCGGCTATATAAATGATGCTGAAGAATTTATTTTGTTTCAGCATCTGAACGGCTTGCCTGAAATAGACTTTATACATAAAAGACTTTGTTATTATTGTTTGGTACCGATAATAACAAAGTCTGTGCCATAAAGCTAATATGTTGGAATACAGCGATCGCTATCCGGTTATTGCTGTTCGTTATCGGACACTGTGTTCGTTTTCGTGAGACTTAACGTTCCGTCTTCCAATGAAAAACGGTCGTCGTGTTCAGCCAGGAACCGGACAACTGTTATGACCTTGTCGGCCGGGAACGATAACTCTTCCGACAGCTTCTTAACTTCCCGCGAACCGGTTTCTTCCAGCGTTTCAAGCAACGTATCCCGTATGGCGTTGAACGTATGGTTGTTCAGTCCCGAATCGTTCTTTGCCAGGCAGACATCGCAGCAACCGCAATCGGAAATGCCCTTTTCACCGAAGTAAGAGATCAGCATACGGCTCCGGCATACCCGGTCTTCGTTGATGTACTCTATCACCCGGTTCATCCGGTTTTCGAATCGTTCCTTCCGCTCCTCATAGGCCGAACGGGGGATGGAGAGGTATTTCAGCTCTTCCCTTGTACGGGTGTAGATGATGAGCGGTGTCTTTTTATGCGGGATATAATTGACGATCCGGTATTTGGAAAGACCGATCAATACGTCATATATTTCCTGCTGGCTCAGTCCGGTACGGGTAGAGATCAGTCCTTCATTAATATATACGTAATCGGAAAACAGCCCGGTATAGGAGCGGAGGATGCACTGGATCACCTCGTCCGTCTTTTTGTCCTGGTGCAGGTACTTGTAAAGCTCGTCGCGGGTGGCGCTGAACACCAGGCGCGAGGCATTATCCTGTTCTTCCGTATATTCTATGTAGCCGGCCAGTTCCAGTATCTTCAGAGCATGGTGGGCTTGCAGATGCGAGAACTTGTAGGCCGAGCAGAAATCGATCAGGGAGAAATCGTGCACCGTATCGAGTCCGTAGCCCATTGCGATCTGGTAATAATTGCCCAATGCATCGTACACCCGGCTGATAAATTCCCTGTCCGGGTATTCGTCGGCCAGCCGTTTTTTCAGCTTGGCGGTATCCGTATTCGAACATAAGGCGACGGCATAAGCGCGTTGTTCATCGCGTCCGGCGCGTCCGGCTTCCTGGTAATATTCTTCCAGTGATCCGGGCATATCCAGATGGACGACCAGGCGCACGTCCGGTTTGTCGATCCCCATACCGAAAGCGTTGGTAGATACGATCACGCGGCATTCGTTATTCTTCCAGCGGCTCTGGCGAAGGGTCTTTTCATCGCGGTTAAGCCCGGCATGGAAGAAGTCGGCCGATATTCCGGCTTCACGCAGGATCGTTGCCACCTCTTTAGTCCGTTTCCTGTTGCGCACATAGACGATGGCGGTTCCGGGGACTTTCCCCAGAATGTAGACCAGCGAGTTTATCTTATCCTCCGTGCGGCGTACGATATAGGACAGGTTCTTTCGGGCGAAGCTTTTCCGGAAAACATTCTTTTCTTTGAAGTGCAGTCGTTCCTGTATGTCGTTGACCACTTCGGGAGTTGCCGTAGCCGTAAGCGCCAGCACAGGCACACCGGGAAGTTGTTCCCTGACGTCGGCTATCTTCATGTAGGAGGGACGGAAGTCGTACCCCCATTGCGAGATACAGTGGCTTTCGTCGATAACCAGGAGACAGACGTTCATGGCCTGCAATTTGCTCAGGAATATATCTGTGGCTAAGCGTTCGGGGGAGACATACAGGAACTTGTAATCACCGAAGATGCAATTTTCCAGCTGGCCGATGATCTCCTGGCGGGTCATTCCCGAATAGACAGCCGTCGCCTTGATACCCAGACGGCGGAGATTGTCCACCTGGTCTTTCATCAGGGCGATCAGCGGGGTTACGACAATACATATCCCTTCCATGACCAATGCCGGCACCTGGAAGGTAATCGACTTACCTCCACCGGTCGGCATGAGTCCCAGTGTATCTTTTCCCTCACAAACAGAGTGAATAATGTCCTCTTGCAGAGGACGAAAAGCAGGGTATCCCCAGTACTTCTCTAATATCTTATGGTAGACGTCCACCGGCTTCCTTCATATGTCATCGACCTTTATGTCTTTAACCATGAGTTGCAAGGTCGTGTTTCCGTTATACGTATTTTCTTCGATGGTGTAGCAGATATTGAAGGGGCTCATCCCTTTGATATGCTTGCTATGTTCATGCATTCCGAAAGCAATACCGTGGATCGGCGTGTTCGACTTGTCGTCTATCAGTTCCAGTTTGATATGTTCCAGTTCCTTGCCCACCAGCTTGCTTGTGCCGTAGTCTTTGACATTCAGCGAACAGAATACCGGCTTCTGGTTGTCCGGGCCGAAAGGATTCATCCTTTTAAGCTCGTTCATGAATTTGGAGTTGATATCTTTCAGGTCAAGTATGGCATCGATGTCGATCTGCGGAGTCATCTGTTCCGGGATGATCTCTTCGGCTGCCAGTTTGAGGAAGCGGTCTGTGAAGGCTTCCAGGTTTTCTTCTTTCAGGGAAAGGCCGGCGGCATAGGTATGTCCACCGAAGTTTTCCAGCAGGTCGCGACAGCTTTCTATCGCCTTATAGATGTCGAAACCGGTAACCGAGCGGGCAGAGCCTGTGATCAGTTCGGACGACTTGGTCAGTACGACTGCCGGGCGGTAATATTTCTCTGTCAGACGCGAAGCAACGATGCCGATCACGCCTTTATGCCAACCCCGGTTGAAGACCACGATTGCTTTCCGGTCTTCCATATTGGCGAATTCATCGATGATCGCGTTGGCTTCGTCCGTTATTTTCTTGTCCAGTTCACGGCGTTCGTCGTTGTACTGGTTGATATTTTCACTTTTCTCGCGAGCCGATTCCACATCTTTGGCTAGCAACAGGTCTACCGCCTCTTTTCCGTTCATCATTCGTCCGGAAGCATTGATACGGGGGCCTATTTTGAATACGATATCGCTGATAGTGATGTCTTTCCCGGTCAGTCCGCAGATGTCTATGATCCCTTTCAGCCCCAGGCTGGGGTTGCTGTTCAGTTGCTTAAGCCCGTAATAGGCCAGGATACGGTTCTCTCCCGTGATAGGCACGATATCGGAAGCGATACTGACGGCTGTCAGCTCCAGCAACTTTTCCAGTTCGGAGAAAGGGAAGTTGTTGCTTTTGGCAAACGCCTGCATGAATTTGAAACCGACACCGCAACCCGACAGATGTTCGTACGGATAGATCGAGTCCACCCGTTTAGCATCCAGTACAGCCACAGCATCCGGAAGCGTATCGTCCGGCATGTGGTGGTCGCAGATAATAAAGTCGATACCTTTCTCTTTTGCGTACTCGATCTTTTCGATCGCTTTGATACCGCAGTCGAGTGAAATTATTAACGTTACGCCGTTTTCATGCGCATAGTTAATCCCCTTGTAAGAAATACCGTACCCTTCGTCATACCGATCCGGTATGTAATAATCGAGGGTTGAAGAATAAGGCCTCAGATACTTGAACACAAGTGAGACGGCTGTCGTTCCGTCCACATCGTAATCACCGTACACCAGAATTTTTTCTTTATTCCCAAGCGCTTTGTTCAACCGTTTTACCGCTTTATCCATGTCCGGCATCAGGAATGGATCATGCAGGTCGCCCAGATTGGGTTTAAAGAACTTTCTAGCCTCTTCTGCCGTGGTAATCCCTCTCTGAACAAGCAGGAGACAGATAATGGGACTGAAACCGATTTCAGCCGCCAACGCATCTCTCTTACGTAATTCTTCTTCTGTCGGGGTTTGAAAATTCCATTTGTTAATCATTATATATTGTTTTTTTCTTTTTTATCTATCTATAGCCTTACGGCTTGTAATAGTTTCTCCCGGATGAAACACTTGTTTCACTTCTTTTCTATTCAACCTGTAAAATTAGGAATTTAAAATGGATAATAGCAATAGCCCGGGTAAAATAGTTTTTTTGTTATTATTTTTTTATAAGTACACGAATGATTTGTACATTTGTCACAATATTATAAAAAACAATGACGGAAGATATTAAAAAGGCCTGCGAAGTAATGCAGGAGGGTGGTATAATACTCTATCCCACAGATACAATCTGGGGCATAGGCTGCGATGCAACGAATGAGGAAGCGGTGCAACGCGTATATGAATTGAAGAGAAGGGCAGACAATAAGGCGATGCTGGTTCTGATGGATAGCACTGCTAAATTGCAGATGTATGTATCGGATATACCCGATATCGCCTGGGATTTGATCGAGGTGGCCGATAAACCGCTTACGATCATTTATTCCAATGCAAAAAATCTGGCTAAGAACCTGCTGGCCGACGATGGAAGCGTGGGTATCCGTATTACGAATGAAGAATTTTCACGTAAGTTGTGTGAACGTTTCCGTAAGCCGTTGGTATCGACTTCCGCCAACGTGAGCGGTGAATTATCACCGGCAAACTTCACGGAAGTATCGGATGTAATCAAGAATGGAGTAGATTATATTGTTGGCTATCGCCAGGATGATATGAGCAAGGCACAACCATCAAATATTATTAAGCTTGGTGCCGGAGGTCTTATTCAGGTTATCAGATAAGAATGAAGAAAAGCAGACAGGCAGGAAAATACATATTATCAGACTTTATATCTGCAGCCGTAGCATGGTTCTTGTTTAACCTGTTGCGTTATAAGGAAGTGGCTATTTATGAGGGGGCTAGCTCTTTCAGTAATTATCTGGCTTATCTGCAGGTGTTGAAAGGGCAGTTGTTGATTCCTTTCTTCTGGTTGATTCTGTACTATTTTTCGGGTTACTATAATAAACCGTTCGGCAAGTCGAGACTTACCGAGCTGTTTTCTACTTTCGTGACCTCCCTGATCGGGGTTGTCCTGATCTTTTTTATCGTGGTACTGAATGACCTGCCCCGTTCGTTCCATATTTATTATGAGTTCTTTTTTGTCTTATTCGGTTTACAGTTCTTTTTGACTTATATACCGCGACTGTCGATCACACAGGCGGGACTGCGGAAGATAAAGAGCAGGGAATGGGCTATGAATATCCTGATAATCGGGGCAGGAAAGAAAGCGTGCCATATCGCGAAGGATCTTTACCGGATGGGATATAATATTTCCGGATTTGTGCCGGAAGACGACACGACCCCGGTAGAGGTGGATAAAAAAGAACTGGCAGGTGTTTTGGAGAACTTGCCGGCAATTGTAACCGAAAGACGGATCGATGAATTGGTGCTTGCTGCAGAAACGAGTGATAACAAAAAGCTGTTGAACATACTTTATTCGCTTTATCATTATAAGCTGCCGATCAAGGTGCTGGCTGATAAGTTGAGTATGTTGTCGCAGGTAAAGATAAAGACGATCCGCGGTATTCCGCTGGTAAATGTAACGGATAATAACTTTTCTGCGGTAGAAAAGAATATCAAGCTATTTATGGATAGGGTTATATCTATTCTGGTGCTTGTACTTTTATCGCCGATGTATCTGTATATTGCCTGGCGGGTGAAGAGAGATTCTCCCGGGCCGGTCTTTTTCCGTCAGGAGCGGATCGGATATATGGGAAAACCGTTTATGATCTATAAGTTCCGTACGATGTATGTAGGGGCAGAGGATAACGGGCCGTTGTTATCGTCGGAGAATGACGAACGTATTACTCCGTTCGGGCATGTTATGCGGAAATACCGGCTGGATGAGTTTCCCCAGTTCTGGAATGTACTGAAAGGAGATATGTCGGTGGTTGGGCCGCGACCGGAACGGAAGTTTTTTATTGATCAGATAGTGAAGGTGGCACCTTACTATTACTTGCTGCATAATGTGCGACCCGGTATCACTTCCCTGGGAATGGTGAAATACGGATATGCCGGTGATGTGGATAAGATGATCGAACGTATGAAATATGATATTTTATATTACGAAAATATGTCGTTGCTGCTGGATATAACAATATTGATTTACACAGTAAGGACAGTGTTTACAGGAAAAGGAATTTAAAATGGCAAAAGAAGGACTATTCTATCGGTTTCTGTTGTGGCGGGATAAGCATATAAAAGAGAAACATTTTATTTTGGTGATCAGCTTCCTGGTCGGTATTTGTACGGCGGCTTCCGCTATTATTCTGAAGCAACTGATTCATTTTATCCAGCATCTCCTTACCGGAAATTTTGATGCCAGCGGGGTGAACTACCTGTATCTGCTTTATCCGGTGATCGGTATTTTGCTGGCGGGATTATTCGTTAAATATATTGTTCGCGACGATATCAGTCACGGGGTGACAAAGATCCTTTATGCTATTTCGCAGCGTAAGAGCCGTATCAAACCTCATAACACATGGACTTCCATTGTTGCCAGTTCGGTGACTATCGGGTTCGGTGGATCGGTAGGAGCCGAGGCTCCGATTGTATTGACGGGAGCGGCTATCGGCTCCAATCTGGGACGCTTGTTCCGCATGGAGCAGAAAACCCTGATGCTGCTGGTGGGCTGTGGGGCGGCAGGTGCAATTGCCGGTATCTTCAAGGCTCCTATTGCGGGGTTGGTCTTTGTGATCGAGGTGTTATTGCTCGACCTGACGATGACTTCGGTGTTGCCTTTGCTGATTTCATCGGTGACGGCGGCGACTGTTTCCTATATTTTTACGGGAACGGAAGCTATGTTTAAATTCTCGCAGACCGAGGTCTTTGAGATCGAACGTATTCCGTATGTACTGCTGCTGGGTGTTTTCTGCGGTTTGGTTTCACTGTATTTTACCCGGGTGATGAACAGGGTGGAAGGGATGTACCGCAAGTTGGGTGTCTATTGGAAGAAGTTCCTGTTGGGAGGTGTGATGCTGAGTATCCTGATCTTCCTTTTCCCCCCGCTGTATGGCGAAGGTTACGACACGATCGGCTCCTTGCTGAACGGGCAGTTCTCGCATATTATGGATAAAAGTTTGTTCTATGACCTGAACGATAATTACTGGGGAATTGTTGTATTCCTGTTCCTGATCCTGCTGACAAAGGTGTTTGCATCGAGTGCGACCAATGCGGGTGGTGGTTGTGGTGGTATCTTTGCACCGAGCTTGTATCTGGGTTGTATATCCGGGTTCCTCTTTGCCCATACTTCCAACTATTTCCCGTTCACGATGTATATTTCGGAGAAGAACTTTGCCCTGTTGGGTATGGCGGGTATTATGTCGGGGGTGATGCATGCACCGCTTACAGGCGTGTTCCTGATCGCGGAACTGACCGGTGGATACGACCTTTTTCTTCCGTTGATGATCGTTTCCATCAGTTCGTACCTGACCATTCTGATGTTTGAACCTCATAGTATCTATTCTATGCGTCTGGCACAGAAAGGGGAGCTGCTTACCCACCATAAAGACCGTGCCGTTCTGACTTTGCTGAATACGGATAGTGTGATCGAGAAAGATTTCCAGACCGTTTCACCGGAAATGTCATTGGGTGATATGGTAAAGGTGATCGCAAAGAGCGGACGAAATGCATTCCCGGTTATCGATGAAAAGGGGATATTGCTGGGAATTGTGCAATTGGACAATATCCGCAACATTATGTTCCGTCCGGAGTTATATAACAGATTCCATGTATCCAAATTCATGGTGTCGGCTCCGGCCAAGATACAGATCGGAACCCCGATGGAACAGATCATGGGGATATTTGACGATACGAAGGCCTGGAATCTTCCCGTAGTGGATGAAGAAGGACGTTATGTCGGATTTATGTCGAAGTCGAAGATATTTAATTCATACCGCGAAGTATTGGTAGAAAACTTTTCAGGAGATTAAAAGATGGATAAAAAAGAATTACGTATTGTATATATGGGCACTCCCGACTTTGCCGTGGAGAGCCTGCGTGCCCTGGTCGAAGGGGGATATAATGTAGTAGGAGTGATCACGATGCCGGATAAACCGGTAGGACGTCATGGCAGCGTTTTGCAACCGAGTCCTGTAAAGGAATATGCTTTGTCGCAGAATCTTCCGGTATTGCAGCCGGAGAAGCTGAAGGATGAAGCGTTTATTGCGGAATTGCGTGCCTTGAATGCCGACCTGCAGATTGTGGTTGCTTTCCGTATGTTGCCGGAAGTTGTGTGGGATATGCCGCGCTTCGGAACGTTCAACCTGCATGCTTCGTTGTTGCCGCAGTATCGTGGTGCAGCCCCGATCAATTGGGCGGTTATCAACGGTGATACTGAAACCGGAGTTACAACGTTCTTCCTTACGCATGAGATCGATACCGGAAAAATTATCCGCCAGAAACATCTTCCGATTGCGGATACGGATAATGTAGGAGTGGTGCATGATGCTTTGATGACGATAGGTGCAGGACTTGTTACCGAAACAGTCGATCTTTTGCTGGCAGGTAAAGTAGATGCCATTCCGCAGGAAGAATTCTTTAAGGATGCTGCCGAGCTTCGTCCGGCTCCGAAGATATTTAAAGATACTTGCCGTATCAACTGGGGGCAGCCTTTAAAGAAAATCTACGATTTTATTCGTGGTTTATCTCCCTATCCTGCTGCCTGGACGGATCTGGTAGCTCCCGATGGAAGCCGCCTGGCACTGAAGGTTTATGAAACAGAGAAGCATCCGGCCTCTCATAACCATGCAACGGGCACTATCCTGACAGATGCGAAGAGCTATATCGATGTAGCCGTCAAAGATGGATATATCCGCCTTTTATCCCTTCAGTTGGCGGGAAAGAAACGGATGGGCGTGAAAGATTTCCTGAACGGTAACAAACAAATCGGGGATTTCACTGTAGAATAAGAATGGGAGAGACCAGACGTATCATTTATATCATACTGGGGTCTTTCTTCCTGATATTGGGGGCAGTGGGCATATTTGTCCCATTGCTTCCGACTACTCCTTTCTGGCTGTTGACCTGCTGGTTTTATCTTCGCAGTTCGGAAAAGTTGTACAACCGGGCGATGAGCAACCGTTATTTCGGTAATTACATCAGAAACTTTCTGGTAGATAAGGCCATCCCTTTACGCTCGAAGATCATTTCTGTTTCGATCATGTGGCTCTCTGCCATCCTGACCTCTCTTTATTTGATTGAATATCTCTGGGTAAAGATATTGTTGATACTTATCAGTGCCGGGGTAACCTGGCATATCCTTTCTTTTCCTACCAAGAAGAAGTGATCCCTCAAAATAATAGTTCTTTTCTTTTTTTCCTGTATTCACCGGGGGTAATGCCGTAATGGTTTTTGAAGACACGCGAGAAATAGGCATCGTCATAGAATCCCAATTGATAGGCTATTTCCTTTATACTGTATTCATTATTCAGGAGAAGGGGAAGTGCTGTATTCATCCGCAGCAATGAAATGTAATTGGCCGGGGTGGTCTTTAATGCTTTGGTGAATATCCGGTGGAAATAGTTCGGTGAAATGTTACAGCAATCAGCCAGCTCCTTCAGCCGGACAGGTTCGGTAAAATGTTCCTTGATATATAGAATTGCCGGTTCGATCATGCGGATCGAGTAAATTTCCTGTGGCGATGTCCAGGGATATTTTTCCAACAGGGAAACGATCATGGACTGGATACCCGCCTGCATACGCAATGACTCGAGGAAATAGTCTTTGTAGGAAGCCGGCTCGCCGGAGACCAATACTTCTATATTCGCCAGCGAGTTACTAACGAGATCCATTATCCCGGTAAAATTGACGACTAACGGCATCGATAACAGGCTGTGATGTATGACCAGGTCTTTCGGGATGAAATGAAGCCAGTTGGTGGAAAAAGAGTGTCGGCATTGCTGGGCTGCCAGCTTGCTTCCGTTAATAAAATACAGGTTTCCGCTTTCCAGTAAATATTCCTCGTTTTCATCGGAGAGAAAGAGCTTTCCTTCCGTGATCTGGTATATCTTGAAGCAGTTGTCTATATCCGAGTGTTTCTTATTCCAGGAATTGTTGCCTGTGTAAGTTCCTCCCGTAAGAATGTCGATCGTATGGCTTAAATGAATCATATTGCTGTTGTCTGGAATAAGATTGTACAATAATAGCCAAAAATTATACAATCCGTATGTGAAAAGGAATATTTATTTTTGCTGATACTAAATTCTAAATGTGATATCATGAAAACAATAGCAGGAAATTTGTTCGTTTGGTGTGCGATTATATTATGTGTATTTTCCGGTTGCGGTCAGAAAAAGGCTACTCCTGATCCGGTCAGGGCGAAGGAAGTGGCTGATCTTCGTTTCGGAATGTTTATCTGCTGGTCGTACAGCACATTCTCCGGTAAGGAATGGACGGGTGAACCGCACGATGTCTCCTTCTTCCGGGCTACTTCCTGTAACACCGATCAATGGGCCAGAACGGCTAAAGAAGCGGGAATGAATTATATCTTGTTCCTGACAAAGCACCATGACGGTTTTTGCCTGTGGGATACCCAAACAACCGACCTGAAAGTGACTAATGCCCCGCTTAAGACTGATGTTTTGAAACAGTTGCGTGCTTCATGCGATAAATATGGTATAAAACTGGCTCTGTACTTTTCGGAAGGGGATTGGAATTGGGAAGGTGCCGAACGCGGACAAAGCCAGAAAGGCGGAAGTAATCCGGACATGAAAAAAGCCCAGCTGAAAGAATTACTGACCCAATACGGCCCGGTGGAATTTATCTGGTTCGATCATGCCGTAGGCGATGGGGGGCTTTCGCATGAAGAAACAACGGCATGGGTACATCAGTTTCAACCCGATTGTTTTGCCGGTTATAATCATGGGGCACCATCCGGTCGTTTGAGCCTGCGTGAACGGGGATGTGCAGGACCTCTAGGTGGCGACAACTTAACCTGGGTGGAAGATGCCGGAAAGAATGAAAAGGCTTATGACGGTTATCTCGTGGCTGAATTTACTTATCCGTTGCTGCCACCCCACGAAGGTGGTGCAGACTGGTTCTATTCTCTGCCGCAACATGACTCGTTGGTTTTTCCGGCAGAAAAAATCTATAAGGATTATAAGGAGGCAGTTGAATATGGAAATATCTTTTCATTGAATATCGGCCCGGATTATAACGGGAATATTCGTGAGATAGACTGTAAAGTGCTCCGGGAAGTGGGGCGCATGATAAAAGAGAATAAATAGAAAATTCATAATCTGTATGAAAAAACTGGATAACTTGTTACTGGGAGTTGCCTTTTGTTTCCTGATAGCTTGCAGCAACAAGCAAAAAGAGATATATGTCAACTCTTGTGCCTTCCCGGAAGGGGCAAGTGTAGAAGAGAAAATCCGCTTATCGGCTCATGTTGTTCCCTCTGCCCGGCAGCTGGAATGGCAGCAAATGGAGTTTACCGGCTTTATTTGTTATGGTGTAAATACTTTTACCGACGTGGAATGGGGTACCGGAAAAGAAGATCCGGCAATATTTAACCCGACAGAACTGGATGCCGGGCAATGGGTACGTACAGCCAAAGAGGCCGGTATGAAAATGATCTTGCTTACCTGTAAACACCATGACGGTTTTTGCCTGTGGCCATCGGCCTATACGGATTTTTCAGTTGCCGCGACTCCTTGGAAAGAGGGGAAAGGTGATTTGGTGCGTGACGTTGCGGAAGCTTGTAAGGAGCAGGGAGTGAAGTTTGCTGTTTATCTGTCTCCGTGGGATCAGAATCATCCGGACTACGGAACTGAGCGGTATAATGATTTCTTTGTTGATCAGCTGACGGAACTTCTAACGCAGTATGGCCCTGTGGCTGAAGTCTGGTTTGATGGTGCCTGTGGCGAGGGGCCGAACGGTAAAAAGCAGGTATATGATTTTAAACGTTACTACGATGTGATCCGTCGTCTGCAACCTCAGGCTGTTATTGCTGTTATGGGGCCAGATGTCAGATGGGTGGGAACAGAGAGTGGTTACGGTCGCGATACGGAATGGAGTACGTTACCTGTTACGGCTACCAGTCTGTCGGATATCGCCGAGTCGTCCCAGCAGGAAGCGGGAAGCGGTACATTCCTGCCGGTAGGAAATATGATGGAGGATGATCTGGGTAGCCGTAAGTTGCTGGCTGATGCCAAAGGTGTGATCTGGTATCCGTCTGAAGTGGATGTCTCTATCCGTCCGGGCTGGTATTATCATGCTTCCGAAGATACATTGGTTAAGTCTCCTCAGAAACTGATTGATATTTATTATAGCTCGATCGGAAAGAATTCGTTATTACTATTGAACCTGCCTCCCGACAAACGGGGATTGATCCATGAGAATGACGTATCCAGTCTGATGAACATGCAGCGGATACTGCGAAAGACTTTTGAAAAGAATCTGATTGCCGGAGCCGGAGTGTCTTCCGGTAATATCAACCGGCTGGTCGATGGACAGTTGGATACTTACTGGCAGGGTTCTCCCGGTAAGAACGTACTGGAGATATCCTTTGACGGGGATCAGGTTTTCGATCGGCTTCTTTTGCAAGAAAATATAACCGAAGGACAACGGATAGAACAGTTTGTTCTGGAATGCCTGGTTGGAGATAGTTGGATACCGGTAACGGAAGGGACGACAATAGGATATAAGCGGATTCTCCGGTTTGATCCGGTGCGTTGCAGTAAGGCACGTATCGTTGTCCGTGAATCGAGGGATGTCCCCCAGATATCAGAAATAGGTTTTTATAAGGCATCCGGCGAAGAAGCAATGACGGAATAATCTCTTTCACAAGAATAAGGTCTTACAGATATTTATCTGCAAGACCTTATTTTATTTAACAATTGAATGAATTATCGGCAGATGATATATCTTTCTCAAATTCACTCTTTAGTTGGTCGACCCACTTCCTGATTCGTTCATCTGTCTTATCGGGTTGGTTTTCGATATCCAGTGCCAATCCCATGAACATTCCTTTTTTCAATGCCTGAGATTGGTTGAAGTTATATCCTTCAGCAGATGTATACCCTATCAGGATTGCTCCCCGGTTAACAAATGCTTCTGCCAGATAACCGATCGCATCGACAAAATTATCCGGATATTTCACCTGATCTCCTAATCCGAAAACGGCCACTTTCTTTCCTTTCAGGTCGGCTGATGTTATTACCGGCATTATTTCATCCCAATAAGTCGGTAATTCCCCGTCAAACCAGGTTGACGAACCGGCAATGATGTGGTCGTATGCCTCGAAATCTGCTTCTCCTGAATTCTCAACCGGGATAATATCGACCTGGACATCATGGAATGCTTCTTTTAGTTTTTGGGCGACTGCTGCTGTCTTTGCTGTAGACGAACCATAAAATAATCCTATCTTTTTCATATCTCGTTATAATTAATAATCCAACAATTCTTTGGCTGCCTTATAAATTTTCTCTTCATCCGGAAGGATCGCTTTTTCAAGTACCGGATGGAAGCCTACCGGCGTAAATATCGAACCGACCCGCTGTATAGGGGCATCCAGATACCGGAATAACTCCGATCCGATTATACTGGCTATTTCTGCTCCGAAGCCGGAGAATACTTTGTCTTCATGTACAATCAGAACCTTACTTGTCTTTTTTACAGACTCGAATATCGTATCCTTATCCAGCGGGATCAACGAACGGATGTCGATCACTTCCACATTCCGGTCGTGTTCTTTCTGTAGGCGTTCCGCAACATTAAGACAGAGGTGTGTCGTGTTACCATAGGTGATGATACTCATGTCTTCTCCCGGCCGACGGATGCGAGCTTTACCGAAAGGAACCTCGAAGTCGTCGGGTACAACAGTTGCCGCTTCTGTGGCATTATAAAGAGCTTTGGGTTCCAGGAATAATGTGAAACCTTTGGAACGCATACTGGTGCGAAGCAAGCCGGCTGCATCATCGGCAAACGAAGGATAGACGATACGTGCTCCCGGCAAGGTGGTCAACGCACCTTCTATAGTTTGGGAATGATACAAACCTCCGCCGATGTAGCCACCGGAGGCTAGTCGCAGGGTGATATTTGGAGTAAACTGTCCGTAACTTCTCCAGTATTCATGCGTACATTCCACATATTGTTCGACAGCAGGCCAGAAGTAATCGGCAAATTCCGCTCCTTCAATTACGACATGTATTTTCGGGTCGAACCGGCACATTCCATTCGCTGATCCGACGATATAATCTTCTGCAATCGGAGCATTGAACACGCGTGTGTCTCCAAATTCCTGTTGCATGCCTTTCGATATATTGAATACACCGCCTTTGTCTTTGTTGGCAATATCCTGCCCCCAGATGAAAGTGTCCGGGTTGTGCCGGAATTCGGCTTTCAAGGTTTTATTGATGGCGGTAGCCAATGTTTCCTTTTCACCGGCTTCGTTTTGTACTCCGTCTATATATTTCTTTGGAATATAAGGTTCCGGTAATACGAAATCGGTGACGGTGGCAGGATCCGGATCTGGGGCTGCCAGTGCTTTCCGGTTGGCTGCACTCAGGTCTTTTTTAGCCTTTTCTTCGATCTCCTTCAGTTCTTCTTCGGTGAAACGTTTATAACGGAGAAGCATACGGCGGAACTTCTGCAAAGGATCGGCGGCCTTTACATAGTTTAATTCGTTCTCATCCCTGTACAAGGTATGTTTATCCGAGTTGGAGTGGGAGCCGATACGGACACAGTTCGCCTGTACGATCACCGGAATCCGGTTGAGTGCATACTCTTTAGCTTCCGTCATGGCATTCATCGAGTCGAACACGTCTTTACCGTTGCAATGAATAATCTTCAGGTTCTTAAAGCCGGAGAAGTTATCGGCTACTTTGCGATTGGCCGTTTGGTCTTCTTTCGGTACGGATATTCCGTATCCGTTATCCTGAATAACGAATATAACCGGTAGTCTTTCCGTACTGGCTCCGTTAATCGCTTCGTATACGAACCCTTCGGATGTGGCCGACTCACCGTGGGAGGTAATGGCTACTCCTTTGTGCTTGTAATAAACCATTGCCCTGCCTACACCGGCGGCATGCAGGTCGTGGGTACCTGTGGCGGAAGATATGTTTTCGATATTCCATTCCATTTTTGAGAAATGGTTCGACATATGGCGTCCGGCACTTGTCAGGTCGGTTGCTTTTGAGATCCCGTTCAGTATGATCTCTTCAGGAGTCATTCCGGCCGATAACACCGTGAGCATATCCCGATAGTAGGGGAACAGGAAATCTTCTCCTTTTTTGAATACCTGTCCGATCGCCAGCTGAATGCCATCATGTCCCGCATAAGGAGCATGATACGACCAGCCCAGCGATTGTAACAGGTAAGAAGGGGCCTTTTCATCGAGAGCCCGTCCTAATGTCATCAGATAAAACCATTTTTTCAGGGTTTCCTTGTCTGTATTCTTTATATCGTACTTTTTCATTTTTGAGCATATTAATTATTGATTCCAGTTTTCCAGATAATCGGCGATACGGCGCAGGAATGTTCCGCCCAATGTTCCGTTGATGATCCGATGGTCGTATGACAACGAGAGGTACATCTTATGGCGGATACCGATCGTGTCGCCTTCCGGTGTTTCGATCACGGCTGGTTTTTTCTCGATGTAACCGACTCCCAGTATAGCAACCTGGGGCTGGTTGATAATCGGTGTACCGAACAGGTTTTTGAACGTGCCGAAATTAGTGATCGTGAAAGTGCCTCCCTGTATATCGTCCGGAGCCAGTTTGTTATCACGGGCTTTGTTTGCCAGTGTATCTATGGCAACAGCCAGGCCGTTCAGGTTTAACTTGTCGGCATCATGAACAACCGGGACGATCAGATTCCCATCATTTAATGAAACGGCAATACCTACGTTAATATGTTTTTTCAGGATCATCTGGTAACCTTCTACCGACGCGTTTACCAGTGGAAAATCGGCCAAAGCTTTGGCTGTCGCTTCTGTAATGGCCGGCATATAAGTCAGGCTGATGCCCTCGCGTTTTTGGAAAGCCTCTTTATTACGGGTACGCCATTGTACCAGTTTGGTGACATCTACTTCCACAACTGTAGTAACATGTGGGGAAACCTTCTTGGATAACACCATGTGGTCTGCGATAATACGACGTACACGATCCATTTCGATGATCTTGTCTTCGCTGGTCGCTGATGACGGGGTGGAAGCGACAGAAGGAGCAGCTGCCGGGGTTGCTTTGGCCTGTACGGCCGGTTGTACTTGCTGTTTTGTCGTTGTGCTCTTCTTTCCGGAAAGATAATCTTTCATATCTTTCTTGCTCAGGCGTCCCATATAACCGGTTCCCGGGATATGATCCATTTCCTCCTTGCTCAGATTAGCTTCCTGTGCCATTTGGAGAACGACAGGCGAATACCATCTTTCCTCTTCTTTAGCGGCCACCACACTTGCGCTCGTTGTACTGTCTGCTTCTTCCTGGAGTGTAGTACTATTGTCCGGGATCTCTTCTTCAGATCCTTCCAGTTGGATGATGGCGACAGTCGTACCTACAGTAACCGTATCGCCTTCATTAAATAATATCTTAAATACTTTGCCGGCAACGGGAGAAGGGATCTCCGCGCTTACTTTTGCCGTGCTTACTTCGAAAAGCACATCATCCTCATTTACCTGATCACCAATTTTAACAGACCAGGAGATAATGGTTCCTTCTGTAACGCTTTCGCCCAACTTGGGCATTTTTATTTCAAATGTAGCCATAGTTAATTAATCTTTTTGCTTTTGTTCTTTCGCCGGATAAGGTCTGTCGACCTCTATGCGTTTTGTTTTACTCTATCGTTAAATTAGAACAAAGGTCAGACAAGGAAAGTTCTATTTTACAGAGGGTAAGTGTTGTAAATCCAGTTTTTGTCGGCATATTTGTTATTCCTTAACAACCGGATATTCTCCAGATCATCCTGGCTGAATTCGTAATAACGATTATTCTCGTTGTTGTTGAAGAAATAATCCATCAGCAAGCTTTTAAATGCATCGATAGTGGTTGGCTGCGGAAGTAAACCGGACAGGTTGGTGACCGGGCTTTTAACCGATTTGACGAAATAAGGATGTGGAATAGCCTTGTCGGAAGAAGGGATGTCTGACGGTTGTAGGGATCGGTTTAGTACATCCAGGTCTGTCGAAAATAACAAGGTGGCATGATGCATCATCCTGCGTTTGTGAATGGCCTGGGCACTGCCGGATATTTTCAATCCGTCAATGGTTAAGCCTTGTCGTTCATCTGCCCGTGCATGGACTCCGACAGTTTCGAGAAAACGGATTATATTTTCAGTGAACCGGATGGAGTCGATCTGGCTGCTGTTCTCAATGAAGGTAAGGTTCAGGTTTCCCATATCGTGGTATACCGCACCTCCTCCGGAGAAACGGCGGGCGACTCTGATCTGTTTTTCCTTTATATATTCAAGATCCGTTTCCGCCCATATATTTTGATGTTTCCCAATAACGACAGCCGGTTCATTCTGCCACAGCATAAAAATATCTTCTGAAAAGTTCTTTAAAAGATATTCTTCCGCAGCAAGATTGAACCAGGCGTCTGTATGGATGTTGTAAATGCAAAGCATTACATGTATAAACTTTCATGTATAACTTCTCCGACTGTCGGGTGGGGGAAGATATTCTTTTTGAATTGTTCGGTCGTATAACCGTTTTCCACAGCTATACCGGCGGCAATAATGATTTCGGATGCCGGATTTCCAAGCAGGTGGCAACCGATGATGCGATCGTCCGTATCGGTAATCAGTTTGCATAATCCCGTACCGGTTTCGTTCTCGGCCATAAAACGACCTGAATAAGTCATTGGGATCTTCACTACATTATATGTCATGCCTTCTGCTTTCAATTCTTCTTCTGTTTTTCCTACACCAGCTACTTCCGGGTTGGTATAAACGACGGCAGGGATAGCTTTATAGCTCATCCGGTCTTCACGTCCCAACAAATGGTTAATAGCCACTTCCGCTTCCCTGTAAGCTGTATGGGCCAGCATGGAGAAACCGGTGATATCGCCACAGGCATACACATTCGGATGTGAGGTTTGCATGTATTCGTTCACTTTCACACCGTTACGGAGAAGTTCGACCGACAGCGTTTCAATTCCCAGGTTACGGATGTTGGCTTTGCGGCCTACACTGACCAGTATTTTATCTGCTTCAATCTTTTCTGTCTTACCGTCTTTTTCCACGATCACACTGTCCTGTGTAACCTCGATCACTTTTGTTTCAAGGAAAAACTCAACACCTCTCTTGGAATATTCTGCCCGTAGCATGGCTGAAGCTTCCTTATCCATAGCCCCGAGTATCTCCGGCATCATTTCGATCACCTTCACTTTGACGCCCATACTATTAAAGAAAGAAGCAAATTCGATACCGATAACTCCACCGCCGATAATAGCGATCGACCGGGGAAGTTCTTTCATATCCAGTGCCTCTTTGGAAGTCCAGTAATCTACCTCCGATAATCCTTTAATAGGAGGGATGATCGTTTCCGAACCGGTACACAGCAGGATATTTTTAACAGCAAACACTTCCTCGCCACACTGGATCAGGATATATCCATCTTCTTCTCCCCGGATCAAAGCTTCTCCCTGCACGATTGTCACACCGTTGCCGTTCAGTTTGGCCTTGACACCGAGTGTCAGTTTCTTTACGGTCTTATTTTTTCGTGCAATGATTTTACCCAGATCGAAGCCCGGAGCAGCATCCGCCTGTATTCCGTATTTGGACGCACTTTTTATGCTATCCAGTATTTTGGCTGAATATAATAACGTCTTGGTGGGGATACACCCCTCATTCAGGCAGACTCCTCCAATGGCATTTTTCTCAAAGAGAATAGTTTTTAACCCATTTTCGGCTGCCCGTTCACCGGCAGTGTAACCCGCCGGCCCTCCACCGATAATGGCTATATCGTATTTCATAATGGATGAACTTTAATTATTTGAAAATCAAAACGCGCTCTTTGAGTGGTCTGAACTCTTTCTCGCCCGGTTCTTTGGTCGGTGTACCGAACGGCATTTGTGCAATTAATTTCCAGTTCGGGTTGATGTTCCATTCTGCCTGTACCCTTTCATCGATCAATGGATTGTAATGTTGCAGGGAAGCTCCGAAACCGGCATCTTCCAGCATCGTCCATATAGTAAACTGATGCATTCCGGATGTTTGTTGCGACCAAATGGGAAAATTATCTTTATAGCCGGGGAATGCCTTTTGTAAATTCTCCACCACTTCCATATCTTCATAGAACAGGATCGTGCCATATCCGCAGTCGAAGCTGGTGTTTATCTTGGAAAGAGTTTTCTCGAACGCATCAGCCGGAACGATCACACGCAGAGCTTCTTTTGTTATATCCCAAAACTTCTTGTGATTTTTGCCCAAAAGGAGAACGACCCTTGTCGATTGTGAATTGAATGCCGAAGGTACGTTTGTTACTGCAAAATCGATAATCTCTTTAATTTCATTGTCCGAAATAGGAGAGCTGTTAGTGATGTTATAATAGGTTCTCCTGTGCTTAACTGCTTCTTTAAAATTTTTAGCCATAATTTCTGTAAGTATTTATGTTTATTATCATTAGTAAAACCAATAATGTAATACTTTTGTTGCACGGATGTATATATATAAGTATAGGTGAAATTTATTGGAGAAAAATATGGTATAATAAAAAATATTTTTTACCTTTGCGCCCTGTAAAGAGAGAAACTCTATTAGAATCTTCGTTCTGATCATGATGCTAGTTCGGAAAGGGAAGACAGATAGCAGGAGTTGTAATTAATTTATTGCGTTAATAAAAAAAGAAGATAGCAATGTCTAAAATTTGTCAAATTACCGGAAAGAAAGCAATGGTTGGCAACAACGTTTCTCACTCTAAGAGAAGAACGAAACGTAAGTTTGATGTTAACCTGTTTACTAAAAAGTTCTACTGGGTAGAACAGGATTGTTGGGTTAGCCTGAATATTTCAGCCGCAGGCTTGCGTACTATCAATAAGCTGGGCTTAGATGCAGCAATTAAAAAGGCAGCTGAAAAAGGTTATTTAAACGCTTAATTTGGAGGAAAGAAAGAAATGGCAAAGAAAGCAAAAGGTAACAGAGTTCAGGTAATCATGGAATGTACTGAACACAAAGAAAGTGGTATGCCGGGTACATCCAGATACATCACTACAAAGAATAGAAAAAATACAACTCAGAGATTGGAACTGATGAAATACAATCCGATCCTGAAGAAGATGACTTTACACAAAGAAATTAAGTAATAGGAGATTTTAAACGATGGCAAAAAAAGCAGTTGCAACATTTAAGAAAGGTGACGGTCGTACTTACTCAAAAGTAATTAAGATGGTTAAGTCTCCGAAAACTGGTGCTTACATCTTCCAGGAAGAAATGGTTCCTAACGAAATGGTAAAAGATTATTTCGCGAAATAATTTTTAACTACATAAAATACGAAAAGAGGCTCTCCCGCAGTGGAGAGCCTCTTTTTTTGTTCTTTTCTTTAAGGATAAAAGAACACATATAATAATGCTCCAAATCAAATATTTTTTTACTTTTGTATGGGCGTTTATGACGCATCGCAAATAATATGTACAATAATAAAATTAATAATATAAACAATTAAGAACCATGAGATTTGATGTATCCAGCACTGCGCTGTTATCCCGTTTGCAGTCTATCAGCAAAGTTATTGCGTCTAAGAACTCTTTACCGATCCTCGACAGCTTTCTATTCGATTTGGATGGTAATAAACTGACTATAACAGCTTCGGATGCTGAAACACGTCTGGTTACTTCTGTTGAGGTGATGAATTCAAAAGGTGCCGGACTTTTCGCTGTTTCTGCTAAGATACTGCTCGATCCTTTGAAAGAATTGCCGGAGCAACCGCTTACTTTCGACATCAACGACGAGAACCTGGAGATCTTTATCCATTTCCAGAACGGTAAATATAACTTCATCGGACAGAAAGGGGATACTTATCCGCAGCAGAAGCCGCTGAATGATAATGCAATCGCTATTGTCGTTGAGTCGCAGATGTTGTTGAATGGTATTAGCCGCTCTTTGTTTGCTACAGCCGACGACGAACTTCGTCCGGTCATGAACGGTGTTTATTTCGACATCCATACAGACGACCTGACTTTTGTTGCTTCAGACGGGCATAAACTGGTTCGTTTGCGTAACCTGTCGGTGAAATCGCCCGAAAGAGCTTCTTTTATCCTTCCGAAGAAACCGGCTAACCTGTTGAAGAATGTCTTGGCTAAGGGGTCGGAAATGGTAAGTATCAAGTTCGACGACAATAACGCTTATGTGAATTGCACGAACTTCGAAATGGTTTGCCGTCTGATCGAAGGCCGTTACCCGAACTATAACAGTGTAATTCCGCAGGAAAACCCGTTTAAGGTAACGATCGACCGTGTATCGTTCCTGAATGCCCTGAAACGTGTATCCGTATTCTCTAACCCGGCAAGCAGCCTGGTTAAATTACAGTTGAAAGAAAGCGAAATGGTTGTTTCCGCTCAGGACATCGACTTCTCTACCTCTGCGGAAGAAAAGATCGTATGCCAGTTCGACGGAACAGAGCTGAATATCGGTTTCAAGGCTACTTACCTGATTGAAATATTGAGTAACATTAATTCGGAAGAAGTAATTCTGGAATTAGCAGACCCCTCACGTGCCGGCCTGATCGTTCCTGCTGAAAACGAAGAGAACGAAGACTTGCTGATGCTGCTTATGCCGATGATGTTGAATGACTAACAAATAAAAAATGCAATTAAACTTAAAAAACCCGATAGTCTTCTTCGACCTGGAGACTACGGGTATAAATATAGTAAAAGACCGTATCGTTGAAATTTCCTTTGTAAAGGTTCACCCTAACGGCAAAGAAGAGACGAAGACGAGAAGGATCAATCCGGAAATGCCCATTCCACCGGAGTCTACCGCTATTCACGGCATTACGGACGAAGATGTAAAAGATTGCCCTACTTTTAAAGAAATAGCCAAATCGCTGGCCGCACAGATCGAAGGTTGCGACCTGGCCGGATACAACTCCAACCGTTTCGATATTCCTTTGCTGGCTGAAGAATTTCTTCGGGCAGGTGTGGATATCGACCTGAATAAACGTAAGTTCGTGGATGTACAGACTATCTTCCATAAGATGGAACAGCGTACATTGTCGGCTGCTTATAAGTTCTACTGTGATAAAAGCCTGGAAAATGCCCACACGGCAGAAGCTGATACAATGGCGACTTATGAGATCTTGAAGGCACAGTTGGATCGTTATTCTGATTTGCAGAACGATATCGACTTCCTTTCCAAATATTCCAGCTTCACGAGCAATGTGGACTTTGCAGGCCGTATGGTTTATAATGAGGATGGAAAAGAGGTGATCAATTTCGGTAAATACAAAGGAAAGCTGGTGGAAGAAGTACTGAAAACAGATCCCGGCTATTATTCCTGGATCATGAACGGTGATTTCCCGCTGAACACCAAAAAGATCCTTACAGAAATCAAATTGAGAGGTTTTAATTCGAAATAACAGCAATGAATAACTTTGAGTTTGCTAATCCCGTGAAAGTTGTTTTTGGGAAAGGTACGATTGCACGTTTATCCGCTTTGATCCCTGCCGGAAGCAAGGTGCTGATGGTGTACGGAGGCGGAAGCATTAAAAAGAACGGTATTTACAACCAGGTGACGGATGCGTTGAAAGGCTTTGAGGTTACGGAATTTCCGGGTATCGAAGCTAACCCTCATTATGAAACCTGCATGAAAGCAGTAGAGATCGTCAAAGAGAAAAATATTGACTTTCTGCTGGCTGTGGGCGGTGGTTCGGTGATCGATGCCACCAAGTTTATTGCAGCCGCTTATTATTACGAAGGAGAACCCTGGGATATTCTTTCGAAAGGTGGAGTGATAAAACAGGCATTGCCATTGGGCGCTGTCTTGACTTTATCGGCTACCGGCTCCGAAATGAACGAACGCTCTGTTATCTCACGTGTCGAGACTCGCGAGAAACTGAATTTTGCCAGTCCGTTAGTCTTCCCTCAGTTCGCTATCCTGGATCCGGAAGTGACCTATTCATTACCAGCCCGGCAGGTGGCAAATGGCGTTGTAGACTCATTTATTCATGTCGTTGAGCAATATCTGACTTATCCGGTCAATGCTAAAGTACAGGATGCTTTTTCAGAAGGTCTGATGAAAGTGATCTATGAAGAGGGTATCAAAGTACTGGATCACCCGAACGATTACGATATCCGTGCCAACCTGATGTGGGCTGCTACCAATGCGCTGAACGTATGGATCGGGCAGGGTGTACCGCAGGATTGGTCGTCCCACCGGATGGGATATGCTTTGACTGCTCAGTTCGGTCTCGATCATGCACAGACGCTGGCTATTCTGTTGCCGGGAGTTATGACTTATATGTTCAAGGAAAAACAGGTGAAGCTGGCCCGTATGGGTGAAGTTGTTTTCAATATCACCGAAGGAACTGAAGAAGAACGTGCCCGTAAAACGATTGTGGCTTGTGAAGAGTTTTTCCGCCGGATGGGATTGAAAACCCGTTTGAGCGAATGTGGTATTAAAGAAAGTGATCTGGATGCACTTGCCGCCCCGGTAGATAAGCAGGGCTGGCATTTGGGTGAACACCATAATATTGACAGCAAGGTGACACGCGACATCCTGATGCTGCGTTTATAAAAGAAAAGATGCTGAAAGGTAAACATATCATATTAGGAATTACAGGAAGTATAGCTGCTTACAAGGCTGCTTATATTATCCGTGCCCTGGTGAAGAAAGGAGCCGAAGTGCAGGTTGTTATTACTCCTGCCGGGAAAGAGTTTATTACGCCGATAACGCTCTCTGCATTAAGTAGTAAGCCGGTTATCAGTGAGTTTTTCTCTAACCGCGACGGTTCATGGAACAGTCATGTCGACCTGGGGTTATGGGCGGATGCCATGCTGGTGGCTCCGGCTACGGCTTCGACGATCGGCAAGATGGCAAATGGTATTGCAGATAATATGTTGATCACGACCTATCTGTCATGTAAAGCTCCGGTATTCGTAGCTCCGGCTATGGATTTGGATATGTTCGCTCATCCTTCCACACAGCAGAACCTGGATCGTCTCCGTTCGTTCGGAAACCATATCATCGAACCGGCCGAAGGCGAACTGGCCAGTCATCTGGTTGGTAAGGGAAGGATGGAGGAACCGGACAAGATTATCACTGTCTTGGAGGAGTTTTTCGCTTCTCAAACCGTCCTTGAAAAAAAAAAGATTGTAATAACAGCCGGCCCGACGTACGAAAAGATTGATCCCGTACGTTTTATAGGTAACTATTCTTCTGGGAAGATGGGATTTGCATTGGCAGAAGCCTGTGCAGCACAGGGAGCGGAGGTCACGCTGATAGCCGGTCCGGTATCGTTGGCAACCGTTCATCCGAATATACGCCGGATCGATGTGGAGTCGGCCGACGAGATGTATGAAGCGGCTATGGCTGCCTATCCGCAGGCCGATGCCGGCATCTTATGTGCTGCGGTGGCCGATTACCGTCCGGAGGTACAGGCTGACGAAAAGATCAAACGGGAAAGTAAAGGAGATATCACGCTTCATCTGGTTCCGAACAAGGATATTGCCGCCTCTTTAGGGGCAATCAAACGGAAGGGACAGGTTCTAGTGGGTTTTGCATTGGAGACGAACAATGAAGCCACGAATGCCGAGAGTAAGCTGAAGCGGAAAAACCTCGATTTCATCGTTCTGAATTCACTTCGTGATGCAGGTGCCGGTTTCCGTTGCGATACCAATAAGATATCCATCATCGACAATAAGGGAGAATCGACCGGCTATCCGCTGAAAAGTAAACAGGGGGTGGCAACTGATATCGTAAACAAGTTGGCAACATTATTGAAATGAAAATGATTAAAAGACTGTTATTCCTGTTCCTGCTGGGGACTATACCTTTTACTGGTAAAGCGCAAGAGTTGAATGCCCAGGTCAAAATCAACAGAGACAAGATCCAGGGTACCATGACGGTGTTTGAAACACTGGAAAAAGCCTTGACCGAGTTCATCAACAACCGTAAATGGACGGATGCTACCTTCGCTGTAAACGAACGGATTGACTGTACTTTTAATATCATTATCAACGAAAAGCCTTCCGACAATAGTTTTAAGGCTGAAATACAGGTTCAGGCACGTCGTCCGGTCTATAATTCAAGTTATACGACTACACTGCTGAACTTTCGTGATACTCAGCTCGACTTCGATTATACGGAGTATGACCCGTTTGAATATACGGAAAACTCCCTGACAAGTAACCTGACGGCTACACTCGTCTTCTATATTTATACTATTCTGGGGCTCGACTTCGATAGCTTTGCTCCTAAGGGGGGAAATCCTTTCTTTCAGCAGGCGCAGCAGATCGTAACCCTGGCGCAGGCGCAGGTATCATGGAATGGCTGGAAGGCTTTCGATAACGACCGTAACCGTCATGCACTGGCTACAGCCCTGACGGATAATACTTCCGATACTTTTCGTGATATGTGGTACAACTATCACCGCAAAGGTCTCGATGAAATGGCGGCTAATTCCGATCGCGCTCGTACGACAATCATATCTTTGTTGCCGGTCATGGAAGAGATAAAGAAAACCCGGCCGAACTCTGTCCTGTTGCAGATGTTTGCCGATGCCAAGTTGGACGAAGTAGTCTCCATCTATTCTAAAGCGACAACAACGGAGAAACAGGAGGGGTATAAGATGCTTTCCAACCTCTATCCGGCGATGACTACCCGTTTGGAGGCACTTAAAAAATAAAATTGAACTATGCTGAAGTCTTTATTTATACAGAACTTTGTCTTAATAGATAGTCTGGATATTCAGTTTGATAACGGCTTTTCGGTGATCACCGGTGAAACGGGAGCCGGAAAGTCTATTATTTTAGGGGCATTATCTTTGGTGCTCGGTCAGCGTGCGGATGGAAAGAGTATAAAGAATGGCTCCGATAAATGTGTGATCGAAGCGACCTTCGATGTCTCCAAATATCAGTTGGAAGAGTTTTTCCATACGAATGACCTGGAGTATGATCCCGAGATCTGTATCCTTCGCCGGGAATTATTCGCCTCGGGTAAATCGCGTGCTTTTGTAAATGATTCGCCTGTATCCCTGAATGTCATGAAAGAGTTGGGAGGACGTCTGATCGATATCCATTCACAGCATCAGAACCTGTTACTGGGCGATAATCGCTTCCAGTTGAAAGTGATCGATGTAATGGCGGAAAATGAAATCCTGCTGATCCTGTACCGTAAAGAATACCAGCGCTACCAGTCGCTGAAGAGAGAACTTCGGGTTATAACGGAAAAGGCCGACCAGAACCGGCAGGAAGAAGATTATATCCGTTTCCAACTCGAACAACTGACTGAAGGCCGTTTGGTCGTCGGAGAGCAGGAAGAATTGGAGCAGGAATTGGAAACATTGTCGCATGCCGAAGATATCAAAGGTTCGTTATATAAGATAACCGAGTTGCTGAACGGTGAAGAGCAGGGCAGTGTCCGCCTTATCAAGGAAGCGCTTTCTACGGCCGACTCGCTGGAACGCTATTACCCCAGGGCAAAGGAAATTGCAGAACGTTTGCGTTCCGCCTATATCGACCTGAACGATCTGGCTTCCGAAACCGATGTGTTGAAAGAAGATGTGGAGTTCAGCCCCGAACGCCTGGATTGGGTGAACGAACGTTTGAACACCCTTTATACCTTGGAGCAGAAACATCGTGTTTCGACTGTTGAAGAGTTGATCGCCATACAGGATAAATATACGGAACAGCTTCGTGATATCGACTCGTTCGACGAACAGATCGATGCCATAAAGGCTCAGTTGGAGATATCCCATCAGGAACTGCTTCAGCAGGCTGCCGTATTGAGTGAGCAACGTAAGATCGCTTCCCGTGCGATCGCTTCCCAACTGGTGGAAATGGTTATTCCGCTGGGAATGCCCAATGTTCGTTTTGCTGTCGATTTTGTTGCCCGTCCCGAACCGGAAAGCGATGGAATGGACGATATTCGTTTTCTTTTCTCCGCCAATAAGAGCGGAGAGTTGCAACCGGTGGCACAAACGGCATCCGGTGGTGAAATATCCCGCCTGATGTTATGCATAAAAGCAATGATTGCCGGATTTACTGCTCTTCCTGCAATTATTTTTGATGAAGTAGACACAGGTGTTTCCGGAGATATTGCCGATAAAATGGGGGATATTATGCAGGATCTGGGTGCAAAGATGCAGGTGATCACCATTACGCACCTGCCACAGATTGCCGCAAAGGGCAAAGATCATTTCTTTGTCTATAAGGAAGATACAACAGAACGTACGATTACCCGTATCAAGAAACTGAACAAGGAGGAGCGTATAAAAGAAGTAGCCCGTATGTTGAGCGGTGCTTCTTTGACAGGAGCCTCTATCGCCAATGCGAAAGAGTTGTTGAAGGTGAAACGCTGATTTCACCGTTAAACCATTTCATCCGGGATCGGTCATAGTAGTAATTACTAACTAAAAACTAAAAGTCATGAAACGGATTTACCTATTATGTATGTTGATGTTATTGTGTAGTTTGCCGGGACAAGCTCAGTTTTGGATCAGTTTTGGTTGGAATGAACCACATTGCCAGAGTTGTCTTTGGATGGAACAGGCAATGCGTTTGAATGGCCGACAAGCAGCCGATTATCATAATATCGTTCATAAATATGGCCAGAAGATAGAGAAAGAAGCCCGTAAACATTACCGTTACTGGGATCAGTCGGCCAAGAAGATCTTTAATCTGCGTATGGAACGCGACCGTAAGTTGCAACGTGTTCTTTCTCCTTCACAGTTCCGCCTGTATGTGCGCTTCGTCCGCGAACGTCCGCAGCGTATCCACGATTATCAGGGATGGTATAATAATCCTAATTATCCCGATTACCGCCCGTCGCATGTTTGCTGGCGTTACGAAGATCATTACTGGTATAATGAATGGGTATACAGTAATGGACGATGGAATGGACGTTTTGATGACGGTAAATGGTATCCGGGTAAATACGATAGCCCTGGTCATCGGAACCACCGCCCTGATAGATACGATCGTCCGTCCCGTCCTGATCACAACCAGCATTATGACAGACCGTCCCGTCCGCATAATGACCGGTATAGCAAGGACAAGAAGTCTGATAACAGAAGAGATCGTGACAAGGCCAGGGATGATAAAGACCGGAAAGAAAAGGATAAAAAAGACAAGAAAGAAAATAAACGTCAGGAAAGTAAACGTTCTGAAGTGTATCGCAGAAGCTGAAATCCGGTAACAGAACTTTCATGAACATGAAAGAACGCTTCATAGTCCACCGGAATTAGGATATATCGTTAAAAATCGTACTTTTGCATTGCAGTAAAAGTAGACGGATGTTCAGAGTCAATAAGCAGATATTATTATTTATAGCCGGTTGTGTTTGGATCATAGCCGGAGCTAATATTCTGCGTATCGGAATTCTTACCTGGATGCATGAAGCCCATTATTCAGTATTGAAAGTAGGAGAAGCAGTTATCGTATTTGTGTTGTTTCTTAATTTTGTATTTCTACGTTTATTCAGGAAACATAGCCGGCGTATTGCCCAAAAGGGAGAAAAGAATTGTCCTTTCTCTTTTTTTGATGCTAAAGGTTGGATTGTAATGATTTTTATGATCACTTTAGGCGTAGGAATCCGCCATTCCCGCATATTGCCCGATTCTTTTATTTCCGTTTTTTATACCGGTCTTTCTTCCGCTCTCATCATAACCGGTATATTATTTCTTATTCAAAGCGTGAAGGAAGGTCGAAACAGTAAATAATGTTTGTATATTTGTATCCGCATTTTAAAGAAAGAATACAGTTAATATATATTTGATGAAAGAGAACGAAATGGTATTCGGCATACGTGCCGTGATTGAGGCTATCCAGGCCGATAAGGAAATAGATAAAATTCTTGTAAAGCGTGAGCTGCAGGGCGACCTTTCCCGTGAACTGTTTGAAGTACTGAAAGGGCGTGAAATACCTGTTCAACGGGTTCCGGCAGAGCGTCTGGATCGCTTGACCCGGAAGAACCATCAAGGCGTGATTGCATTTATTCCGGCGGTAAGCTATCAGCGTCTGGAAGATATCATACCGTTCGTTTATGAGCAGGGGAAAAACCCTTTCATCGTACTTTTGGACGGAATTACCGATGTCCGTAATTTCGGAGCGATAGCCCGTACCTGCGAATGTGCGGGAGTCGACGCTATTGTCATTCCGGCAAAGGGAAGCGTTACCGTCAATGCCGATGCCATCAAGACATCTGCCGGTGCCCTGCATGTATTACCTGTTTGTAAGGAGAAGAGCATTTCGGAAGCGATCCGTTTCCTGCAGGCAAGCGGAGTGAAAGTATATGCTGCGAGTGAAAAAGCGTACGAAAACTATACAGCTATCAAATATGAAGGCCCGGTAGCCATCGTGATGGGAGCGGAAGATACGGGTGTTTCGATGGACAACCTGCGTATCTGCGACAGCATGGTGAAGATACCTCAGTTCGGTACGATCGGTTCGCTGAATGTATCGGTAGCAAGTTCTATTTTGGTTTACGAGGTGGTACGCCAGCGTATGAATGAAGAACAAAACAACTAATAGATAAAACACAATGAAAAAAGTTATTGCAACAACAAATGCACCTGCCGCAATAGGCCCTTACAGCCAGGCAGTACAAGTAGGAAATATGCTGTTCGCTTCCGGACAGCTGGGTATCGATCCGGTTACAGGCAACTTCGTGGAAGGGGCTGTGAAGGAACAGACCGCTCAGGCTTTTAAGAACGTCAAGGCTATCCTGACAGAAGCCGGATACAGCATCGACGATGTGGTGAAAACTACAGTATTCCTTGCTGATATGGGCGATTTCGTAGCCATGAACGAGGTATATGCTTCACAGTTTGAAGGCACTTTCCCGGCTCGTTCGGCTGTAGCTGTAAAAACGTTACCGAAGAATGGTCTGGTAGAGATCGAAGTGATTGCTGTAAAGGCTTGATAATCATAGTTGAAAAAATAAGGGACTTTTGGATTCAAAAGTCCCTTATTTTGTTCTTAAAAGTCTAGTCTTAACATTTCAAAAGACCCTTATTTTATTTAGGGTACTACCTTCCGAACAATTTGTTAAGTAAATCTTTCTTTCCCATCTTCTGTAATGCCTGGGTTATTTGCCGGCGAAATTCCGGTTTATACCAGAAGAAGAACTGTCGTTGTGCCAGTTTCTGCTCTTTGGTACGTGCGGTATAAACTTTCTCCAGCGTATAAGGATGATAACCGGTATAGTACATTTCGGTAGCCAGTGTCATCGGCGTAGGAGTGAAGTCCTGTACCTGTTCCAGTTGGAAATGCAGTTTCTTTGTTTCGATTGCCAGCTTGGCCATATCCTCTTCCGTACAGCCCGGGTGACTGGAAATAAAATAAGGGATTAACTGCTGGTTCAGCCCTTGTTGCTTATTGACGCGGTCGAATATCTTCTTGAATTGTCCGAATTGTTCGAAAGAAGGCTTACGCATCATCTTCAGTACATTGTCTTCCGTATGCTCGGGTGCTACCTTCAGGCGTCCCGATACATGCCGGGCGATCAGTTCTTCCGTATAGCTTTGTGCTGACTTATTCACGATTTCATCGTCGTAACGGTGCAAAAGAAGGTCGTAACGGATACCGCTGCCGATGAATGAGCGTTTGATGCCCGGCAGACGGTCTACCGCTTTGTAAATATCCAGCAACGGCGTATGATCCGCATTCAAGTTCTTACATATCACCGGTGAGATACAAGACGGCTTTTTACATTTGGCACAGATACTCTGATCCTTGCCCTTCATCCGGTACATATTGGCTGAGGGGCCTCCCAGGTCGCTCAGGTTTCCTTTGAAGTCGGGCATTTCCGTGATCGCTTTTACCTCTTTCAGTATAGACTCTTTACTCCGGGAAGCGATGAACTTTCCCTGATGTGCTGAGATCGTACAGAAAGCGCAGCCGCCGAAACATCCCCGGTGCATGTTGACGGAGAACTTGATCATTTCGAATGCCGGTATCGTTTTCCCTTTATATTTCGGATGCGGCAACCGGGTATAGGGCAGATCGAACGATGCATCTACTTCGGCTTCCGTCATGGGTGGGAAAGGCGGGTTGACCACAATAGTCTGCTTTCCTGCCTGTTGAAGAATACGGGATGCATTATACTTATTCGATTCCTCTTCAATATGCCGGAAGTTTTTAGCTTGTTTCAGTTTGTCACGCAAACACTCTTCATGTGAGAAAAGTACGATGTCATCGGTTTTTTTCTCTTCTTTATCTGTCAGATAAGCTGTCTGGCGGATATCTCTCAGCTGATCGAACGCTTCTCCTTTCTGCAGGCGGGTGACCAGTTCTCTGATAGGTAATTCGCCCATTCCATAGATCAGCAGATCAGCCGGGCTGTCTATCAGAATACCCGGACGAAGTTTATCCTGCCAGTAGTCGTAATGAGTCAGCCTACGTAAAGAAGCCTCGATTCCACCGAGCACGACCGGTACATCGGGATAGAGTTCCTTTAGTATTTTGGTATAGACAATGCTAGGGTAATCCGGCCGCATACCTGCCCGGCGATCCGGTGTGTATGCATCGTCGCTGCGCAACCGTTTGTTGGCGGTATAGTGATTGATCATCGAATCCATCGCACCCGGAGAGACTCCGAAGAAGAGACGGGGTACTCCCAGCTTTTTAAAATCACGATAATCCCCGCGCCAATCCGGTTGCGGAACGATCGCCACACGAAGCCCCATTGCTTCGAGCGTACGTCCTATAACGGCAGCACCAAACGAAGGATGATCCACATAGGCATCCCCGCTAAAAAGAATAACGTCTATATAATCCCATCCCCGTGCATCAACTTCTTTCTTGGTTGTAGGCAACCAGGCTTCAGGTCTGAATGTTTTCATGGTGCAAAGATAATAATTATATATGATAATGATTGACGGTTTGTTTCCGGTTGATTGGTATAACTTTTGTTTATAGCGGATAGTATTTAATGATTGGCACATGAAGAATCAATCCCTTATCTTTGCAATCGAAAAAAACAGCATTGCATTGCAAACATTATCAGCTAGATAAGTGTTCTTTTAGCAAACATAATTATTTTAAAAACAATACAGTATGAAAGCATTAACAGACGAAAAGCTCACCATCGTAGGCGCAGCAGGTATGATCGGTTCTAACATGGCACAAACAGCATTAATGATGGGTCTGACTTCTAATATTTGTCTTTACGATCCTTTTGCTCCGGCCTTGGAAGGAGTTGCCGAAGAAATGTTCCAATCAGGATTCGAATATGCAAATATCACCTTTACTTCTGATATCAGCGAAGCATTAAGAGGTGCAAAATATGTGGTTTCATCCGGTGGTGCAGCTCGTAAAGCCGGTATGACTCGTGAAGATTTGCTGAAAGGTAATGCAGAGATCGCAGCTCAGTTCGGTAAAGATCTTCGTACTTATTGCCCGGATGTTAAGCATGTGGTAGTAATTTTTAACCCGGCTGATATTACAGGATTGATTACGTTGCTGTACTCCGGATTGAAACCTTCTCAGGTAAGTACACTGGCTGCCTTGGATAGCACTCGTCTGCAAACTGCTTTAGCTCAACATTTCGGTATCCGCCAGAACCTGGTGAAAGGCTGCCGTACTTATGGTGGTCACGGTGAGCAGATGGCTGTTTTCGCTTCTACTGCAACTGTAGATGGTAAACCGTTGCTGGATCTGATCGGTACACCGGAACTGACCGACGAACAATGGGCTGACCTGAAAGTTAAAGTGATACAGGGTGGAAAACGTATTATCGAATTGCGTGGCCGTTCTTCTTTCCAGAGCCCGTCTTATCTGTCTATTGAAATGATCCGTGCCGCTATGGGTGGCGAAGCTTTCCGCTGGCCTGCCGGAACATACGTACATACAGGTAAATTCGACCATATCATGATGGCTATGGAAACAGAAATTACAAAAGACGGTATCTTCTATAAAGAAGTGGAAGGTACAGCCAAAGAAAATGCCGAACTGGAAGAAAGCTACGTACACCTGTCAAAATTGCGTGACGAAGTGATCAGCATGGGTATTATCCCGGAAATCCATTTGTGGCACACAATCAACCCGCACATGAAATAAGAAGTTTCTTATATGTTATATACGAAGAAGGGAGTGACCGGTTATCGGCACTCCCTTTCTTTCGTTTTATCTTTATTGATTGCGTATACCGTTGACTATATAAAGTTCGTCGGTATCTTCCATTTCCTGTATATGAAAAAACGGTTCCATCAGGGCGGCAACTTCCCGCGCCGGGGGAAGGCCGAATGAAATCCGGTTGGCTTGTTTGTTATGATGGCCGTTGATCGATTCCCGTCCTTCACTGTGGCAGATCACGAGTTCGCCACCGGGAATAAGCAAGCTCGCCAAATGGGCGATCAGTTTATCCGGTTGCTCGAAATGGGGGAATACACTATAGGCTATGATAAAGTCGAACTGTTCGTCTTTCAGATCCATTACATCCAGACAACGGAAATCGACTATGGGTGTTGCATATTTGTTATGAGCCATTTCAATCATCCGGGGAGAAATATCTATTCCGGTAATATGGGCGGGAGAGTAGGTCAGGAGATATTTTTCCAATACTCCTGTTCCGCATCCGACATCCAATATACGCAATCCCTTGTGTAAAGTCGTCTGTTCAAGAATATGGTTGATCTTTTCCGGCGCATGATAGCATAGTTCATCCCAGCGATCAGCCAATGCATCAAAGAAGTTGGCTATGACATTCATGGTAATTGTCCCTCCCAGACAAAGCAATCGGAAAATTGTTCCTTCAGGTGAGTCGGATTTTCAAACAGTCCGAATACGGAAGAACCGGATCCTGACATGGAAGCATAAACCGCTCCTGCCTGGTAAAGAGACTCTTTTATCTGACCGATAACCGGATGTTTGGTAAAGACGCTCTTCTCAAAATCGTTTATCATTAAGTTTCTCCATTCAGTAACCGGTTTGCGGATGATCTCTTTTAAAGAAATTTCCGGAGCTTTCGGTGAAACCAACGAATAGGCTTCAGGGGTGGAAACGGCTACATCCGGCTTTATCAGGCAGAAATGATACCCTTTCAGTGAGAGGTCGACAGGTTCGAACTGGTTACCCGTTCCGCTGGCAAATACCGGTGTGTTACGGATAAAGAAAGGACAGTCTGCTCCGATGGATGCGGCTATTCTCTCCAGTTCATCCGCATGGATATTCAGTTGGCAGAAATCATTCAGCAATTTCAGCATAAAAGCTGCGTCAGCCGATCCGCCACCCAATCCGGCACCGAAAGGGATTGCTTTAAGCAAATGGATCTCGAGCGGAGGTATTTTATATTGTGTTTTTAGCAGGTTCAATGCTTTTATCACGAGGTTTTTTTCCATCGGAGCATCTACTTGAATCCCTGTCTGGGTGAAAGATAATTCTTCTGCACTCACAATTTCGAGTGCATCTTTCACCGGTATAGGATAAAATACGGTTTCTATATTATGATAACCATCCGGTCGTTTATTAACGACGTTGAGTCCCAGGTTTATTTTGGCATTAGGAAAACAAATCATATATGGATCCTTTAAATTTTATATATTGTAGACAAACGTATATAAAATAATCCTTATAAACAAATTGTTATTTGTCCCTGTTTTTCTTTAACATATATGATAATAAAAAAAGCGACTACCCAAAGAGTGGTAGTCGCTTTTATGTGGAGTTGGAAAATGGATTACGAATTTTGGAAATCCTTTAGTTGTTTTTGTAGCTCCTGACGGGCAAAGAAAATACGGCTCTTTACAGTTCCCAGGGGGACATTCAGTTTATCAGCGATCTCATTATATTTATAACCGCTTAAAAACATGGAGAAAGGAACTTTCAGATCGTCGTTCAATCCGTTGATCGCTTTTGTGATTTCCTGGATCTGATATGCCTTATCCGGTGAATCAAATCCTGAATCATTGACAATATCCAGATTGTATAAGTCTGCACTTGAGTCGACGACTGTCTGTACACGTACAATCTTGTGATAGTTGTTAATGAAAATATTACGCATGACAGTCAAAACCCATCCCTTGAAATTAACATTGTCGACGAATTTATCCTGATTATCTAAAACTTTAAGTGTAGTATCCTGTAACAAATCCTGGGCATCGTCCCGGTTTGCTGTGAGCATAAGTGCAAAATTCATCATATTTTCTTGCAAGCCCAATAATTTTTGTTGAAATTGTATCCCATTCATGTTGCTAACTTTTTGAATGTTTAATGATCGGTTAAGTGCTTTATATCTTCATAAAGTACATTACAAAAATATGTAATTTAAATGAATGAAACTAATCATTTTTGGAATATTAATACTTGGCGTTGTTAATTGATATTTATAGGCTAAAAGAGCTTTGTGTTGAACAGAATATACAAGTTTTGGACTTGTATAAGTTCATTATTTACAAGTAGGCCTGTCAGATTTTTCAACAAGATGTTCTTTTGTCTGTAATACGGCAAATTCGTATTTTTAAGGCTACTCTTATTACTAAAAAAGCTGATTTACGGGAATATTGATTATCTTCGCCTCCGGAATTCTCAAATTATTAATACCAATTGGAAAACTAAAAAGAAAATGAAACGTATCGTTTTTTTAGACTATGTACGCGTGTTTGCCTGCTTCCTCGTTATGGTGGTTCACGCCAGTGAAAATTTTTATGGTGCTCCCGGGTCTACAGATATGGCGGGGCCGCAATCCTTCTTAGCCAATGAGGCAGACCGGCTATGGGTGTCTGTGTATGACGGTTTTTCACGTATGGCAGTTCCCCTGTTTATGATTGTCTCCGCCTTTCTTCTGGCACCGATGAAGGAGGGACAGACTATGTGGCAGTTTTATCGGCAGCGTTGTATCCGTATCCTGCCGCCATTTTTTATCTTCATGATCCTTTACAGCACACTGCCCATGTTGTGGGGGCAGATAGATGGAGAAACTTCAATAAAGGACTTATCGCGAATATTGCTGAATTTCCCTACGTTGGCCGGGCACTTATGGTTTATGTATCCTCTGATCAGTCTTTACCTCTTTATACCTATTATATCACCCTGGCTGAGTAAAGCCACGGCAAAAGAAGAACGCTTCTTTATCGGGTTGTTCCTGTTAACGACCTGTATGCCGTATCTCAACCGCTGGTGTGGTGAAGTGTGGGGGCAATGTTTCTGGAATGAATATCATATGTTGTGGTACTTCTCCGGTTATCTGGGGTATCTTGTGATGGCACATTACATACGTGTTCATCTTACCTGGGATCGCTCCAAACGTCTTGCCATAGGATTCGTCCTGATGGTCGTAGGAGCTGCACTGACCATCTATTCGTTCTATATCCAGGCTATACCCGGAGAACTTCATACTACTCCCGTAATAGAAATAGGATGGGCTTTCTGTACGATCAACTGTGTGCTTCTTACCGCGGGCACGTTCCTTATGTTCACATGTATAGACCGTCCGAAGGCTCCGAAGCTGATAACAGAAATGTCGAAACTTAGCTATGGTATGTACCTTATGCATATATTCTGGCTCGGATTATGGGTAACAGTGTTCAAGCAAACTTTGGCATTGCCAACTGTTGCCGCCATACCCAGCATTGCTGTGAGTACCTTTGTCAGTTGTTATGTAACGACAAAGATTCTATCGTTTCTACCCGGTAGTAAATGGATCATCGGAGATTAAAATAATGTAAGTGTTTTAGTATAAAAAAGCCCCGGCATTCTACTTGGAGAAAATGCCGGGGCTCTTTATATGTTAACCTCGATCCATTAAGGTTCTGCAATCGTTTCTTCTGCAAGGATACGTGCCTTGTCGGCATCGCTCTGGATATTGGGTTGTTCCAGACCGTAATGCTTGATGCCATCTTCACGTTTCAGCAGTAAAGCGATGACCAGTGCCAGCACACCGAAGCAGGTAAAGATAGCCATCGGAAGCGTATAGTCGTAAGCCGGTTTGCCTGTGCCGTTGTCGATCTTACAATAGTTATCCAATACCCAGCCAATCAACAGGGGAACCATGCTTAAGCCGATGTTCTGTACCCAGAAGATCAGGGCGTAGGCTGTACCTAGTTGCTTTTCAGGGATTACTTTCGGAACAGATGGCCACATGGCGGACGGAACCAATGAGAAAGCGATACCCAGCACAACCATTACGATAGTAGCAAACCACCATTCGTTGAGGATAGGCAGCGTAAACAACAGGTGGACACCGATCAGCATCAATGCTCCATAGATCATGATAGTTGCCCCTTTTCCTTTACGGTCGTACAGATTACCGAAGAATGGTGTCAACAGGATCGTACCGAAGGGGAGAATAGCAGGGATATTTCCGGCCAAGTCAGGATCTACACCATATTTGTTGACCATCAGGTCGGTTGCATATTTCAGGAAAGGGAATACGGCTGAATAAAACAATACGCACAACAAGGCAATCAACCAGAACCCCTTGTTTGTAACGATCAATCCGATATCTTTCAGGCGGAATGGCTCTTCCTCTTCTGCCTGTTCGATGGCACTCATCGACGTATCGAGCTTGCGATCCATCACACAGAACACCAGAAAGGCGATCAGACCGATACAAAGCATACAAAGACACAACAGGATGGGAGCGGAGATGCTTCCGAAGAATTTAGCGGCCGGAACGGTGATAGATAAGGCCAGAGCCGTACCCAGACGGGCTGTAGCCATTTCCAGACCCATCGCCAATGCCATTTCTTTTCCCTTGAACCATCTTACAATGATCTTGGAAACGGTGATACCGGCTGTTTCCACACCCACACCGAAGATGGCATATCCAATGGCTGCAACCATCACTTGTGCTTTCCATCCGAAGATTTCGCCATCCATCGTGAAAAAGTCGGAGATAGCATAATATTTAAGAGAACAACCGATAATCATCAATATACAAGCACCGACCCCGGTAAAGCGGACACCCATCTTATCGAGTATGATACCGCCAATGATCAGCATGAAAAGGAATACGTTGAACCAACCGTAGGCACTGGTGAAGAAACCGTATTCGGTACTGTTCCAGGAAAGCTGTTCTTCCAGCATCGGTTTGAGCGGTGCCATCACGTCGGTGAGGAAATATCCGCAAAGCATAGTAAATGCGACGAGCGCGAGTACGCTCCATCGGGCGACCTTCGAGTCGCTCAGTTTTTGATGAATTTGTTCAATCATGATATTTGTTTTAATTAAGTTATATTATTTGTCTTCTTTCATGAATAGCGGAAGGGCATCGGCTACGACGAAAGTACTTCCACCGATAAAGATCGCATCGTCTTCATTAAGCATCTCCAGAGCCCATTTAACGGCCGAGGGTACGTTGTCGCGGACAATACCTGTCAGTCCGTGTGCTTTCCCGATCGCGGCCAGTTCGGCTGCCGGCATAGCCCGTTCGACGGAAGCTTGTGTGAATATATAAAATGCACCTTCTTTGGGCATCAGGCTTACTACTCCATTCACATCCTTATCATTTACCATGCCGACAATCATTATCATGCGGAGTGTCGTCCGTCTCAGGTTTTCCAGGTTGAATTGCAGGTATTGCCAACCACCGGGATTATGTCCGGTATCGCAAACCACTTTCGGTTTGTCCTGTAATACTTGCCAGCGTCCCATCAATCCGGTCAGCTCCACTACATGTTCGAACCCTTCGCGTACGGCTTCCCTGGGAATATCCACTCCCAGTTCATCGAGCAGGCTAAGAGCTCCCAGTACAGTCTGAGCGTTTCTGAACTGAACCGCACCACCCAGCTGGCCGAACAATTGTCCGTATTCGGCAGTGTCCAGATACCATTCTCCCGTATCCATCAGATATGATTTCTCATGATTGATCAATTCTTCTTCGGATGCCAGATAGATCATTGTCTGATTTCGTTCGGCTGCTTCTGCAAATACATCGAGAACGCCCTGGTTGTCGATCTCACCTATCAACGCCGGTATTCCCGGTTTGATGATTCCCGCCTTTTCAAAGGCGATCTTCTCTACCGTGTCTCCCAGGAACTGGGTATGGTCGAGACTGATATTTGTAATGATACTCAGGATAGGGGTGATGATGTTCGTACTGTCTAACCGTCCGCCCATACCTGTTTCGATAATGGCAAAGTCGACCTTTTCGGAACGGAAGTAATCGAATGCCATAGTGGAAGTCAGTTCAAAGAAGGAGGGGCGGAGGGGTTCGAATGTGGTACGGTGGCGCTCTACGAAATCTATTACATATTCTTTGGAAATCATTTTGCCGTTGACACGGATGCGTTCGCGGAAGTCGATCAGGTGAGGAGAAGTGAAAAGCCCGACTTTATATCCTGCCTGCCGGAGGATAGCTGCCAGTAAATGGCAGACGGAACCTTTCCCGTTAGTTCCTGCTACATGGATCGTCCGATAAGCTTTATGCGGATTACCCAGATAATTATCAAGTGCGATACTGGTATCAAGTCCGGGTTTGTAAGCGGATGCGCCGCTGTGCTGAAATACCGGAGTGCTTGTATATAAATAATGGAGCGTTTCTTCGTAAGTCATGTTCTTCGTTTTTATAATTGGCAAAAGTAGTTAATTTTATTTATACCTTTGTGCCCGTTTGTATAAAATATAGAGTAGAAAAAGATGAATAAACAACGTGTAGCTTATACTCCGATCGGTGGGGTATGTTCTAAAATGATAATTGTGGAAGCTGAAGATAACGTTATATCGAATGTGCAGATCGTAGGCGGTTGCCAGGGCAATACACAGGGATTGTCCAGGTTATTGGTCGGTATGGAAATACAAGACGCTATCCAACGGCTCGAAGGTATCGACTGCCGCGAACGAGGAACATCCTGCCCGGATCAGCTGGCCCAGGCATTGAAGAAATTATAAAGTGTCTTTGACCAGTCTGAATCCATTGTTGAAGTGTTTGCTTCCCGGATAAATGTAGTAGTGGCAGGTAGGACGGCAGGAAGCCCGTTCGTTGAACCAGGTGCCGCCGCGTACAACGGCATACTCCCTGTCTTCTTTGGTAAACCTGTCGGAACACCATTCCCAGACGTTGCCGCTCATATCGTGAATTCCCAGTTCGTTCGGCTTTTTCGTTCCGACCGGATGGGGTTTGCCTTCGGAGTTGCCGGCATACCATCCCAGGCTGTCGAGTTCCATTCCTCCGCTGTACAGATGGTCGCGTTTGCCGTACAAGCCGCCACGGGCTGCATATTCCCATTCCTCTTCGGTAGGCAGGCGTCCGCCCGCCCATTTACAGTATGCATTGGCTCCGTACCAGGTGATGTAAATGGCCGGATAGGCTTCGTAACCCGGTACGGGTTTGCCCTGCCGTATTCCCCAGTTGCATTCATAATATAAAGGTTGTCCGGCATCAGGCCCTTCTTTTATCACAGCACTTTTGTAGGTATCGAGGAATGCGGCGAACTGGAAGTTGGTGATCTCGTATTTGCTGATAGAGAAGCTTTTCACCGTTACTTCGTGAGGCGGGTTATTGTCTTCCTTATAGGTCGATCCCATTTTGAAGGTACTGCCTTTTACTGCGATCATTTCCGGATTGATATTGGTCGACAACCATTTCCGGAATTCGATATCCCTGATCCGTTTGCGGGCTTCTTCGCGGTCTTCTTCCCTGACGTCGCTTTCGATGAATTTATTGAGGTAAGAGATGGATATGTCGTAGGCTTCAGCCCCTTTTATCGGGAGGAGACGTTCGTACATGGTGGCCAGTGCGATATAGCCGTCGGTGCGTTCCGGGTCGAGCCGCACTCCCTGCTCGTATAATTTGTATGCTTCTTCGGTGTATTTGTTTGTTTCGATCGGGCCGCCTGTCAGCGAGAGCAGATCGTCTGCCTGCCTTATACAGTTGTCCGCATAAGGGTTGATTTGGTTACTGATCATACGGGCAAACTTCGTCTTTTTCATTTCCACCGGGATCAAGCGGTAGAACTGGCGGAGCGAATCGGGCGACAGTTTCTTCATAATGCGGGTCAAGAGGAATTGTCCGGCATATTTATCCATATTGCTTTCAATGAAGTCAATGCGGATAGAGTCGCGTTCCTGCTGGGCGGCATGTAATTCGATATCGACTTCCAGCTCCTGGCTTCCCCGTACCGGCCTGGGGCTTCCACCGCCGAAGGATAGCTTGAGTGTCTTTTTCTTTTTGTCGTCATCCTTTTTCTTGCCGGTGGCACCCAAGTCGTGCAAAAACATGGAGACGGTGCTGAGGCTGTCTATTTTTATATTCAGGTCGTGGGTGTTTTCCAGATAGACGGCATATCCCATGTGGGTGGCGGCTCCTTTGAAATGTAATCCGTTCGGGAAGTCGGATAAGTCGCCTTTGATGAACAAGGTGTCCCGGTCGATAAGCAGGTCGCAATAATAGAATTCGTCGTCTATCGTAGTGCATAACCATAAATGTTGAGGAATATCGGGCAGGGTTCCTTTCATGGTGAATTCTCCTTTTTCGATACGCATCGAGTTAATGATCCGTTGGTTCTCGTATTGTTTGAGAAAAAAGACAGAACCTTCTTTTACGCCTGTTATATGTGCTTGTATTACATACCGGTCGTTTGCTGTTAGCCATGAGGTACAGCAGAGAAGTAACAAGCTTATCAGTATTTTCATATTCATTAGTGTATTCTATGGTTCATTTATAGTTATTCCTTACTTATGCCACTGCCTTGGCACAGTTGTGCATTGCCTGTGGCACAATTGTGCACATGCAGTGGCACTTTTGTGCCATAGGCAATGCACTTTCAGTCAATAATAAGTTTGTAACCGATTCCCCGTACATTCAGTATCTTTATACTAGGATCGTCCGATAGTTTATGGCGCAGCTTTGTAATGAAAACATGAAGGCTGCGGGCATTAAAGAAAGAGTCGTCGCCCCAAAGGTCGAGCAGGACATCTTTCATCGGCAATACATGATCCTTGTTTTCGCAAAGACGTTTGAGTATTTCCGACTCGCGGTTGCTTAACAGTTGCTTTTCTCCACAATATTGCAGGGTTTGCGTGATGGAGTCGAATGTGTATTGTCCGAGGTTGAAGGTCGACTTTTCTTCTTTACGGACGGTGATCTTATTCAGCAGGGCTTTGATACGGATGATCAGCTCGGCCATGCCGAAGGGCTTTTTGAGGTAATCGTTACCGCCCAGTTCGAAGCCTTCGACCACATCATTCGCTGCTGAACGGGCCGAAAGGAAAAGGACAGGGATCTGGCTGTCGGTCTTGCGGATATGACGTATCAGGGTGAAGCCGTCTATCTTCGGCATCATGATATCTGTTACAATGATATCCGGTTTTACTTCTTTGTAAAGAGCCAGGCCTTCTTCGCCGTCGGCAGCCAATACGATGTCGAACTCTTCACCATCCAATGTATCTTTGATGATCATTGCAAGGGTCGGTTCGTCTTCTACCAGTAATACTTTTATCTTTGCCATATTCTTCTCTTTTTCAGTTTTTAAAATGGAGGGTAAATGTGGTTCCTTTGCCCGGTTGGCTTTTTACGGATACCGATCCTCCGTGTTTGGCCATCATGTCCTTTACGTAATAAAGTCCCAGGCCGAATCCTTTTACATTATGCAGGTTACCGCTGGGTACCCGGTAGAACTTATCGAATATATGTGGCAGGCTGGCTTCACTGATACCGATTCCGTTGTCGGTAACGGAGATACGGATCCCGTTTGCTTGTGTCTCTGCCTGTATGGAGATATCACAAGGTTTATCTCCCGAATATTTCACGGCATTATCGATCAGGTTTCCCAACATATTATAGAAATGCGTACGGTCTGCAAATACTGCAATGTTGTCCGGGATATTTACGGTGAAGTTGACAGGCTTACCGGCCTTCAACTTGTGTTGTTCAATGAGCGGAGGAATGATATCCGTGATAGGAATCGATTCCTGTTTCAGACGGAATGTATTACGATTCTCTACCGAAAGCGTAAGGATCTGTTCGACCAGGCCGCTTAGCTGGGTCAGTTGTTCACGGATAATTCCGAGGTATTTCTTTTGTTTCTCGTTGGCGTTGTTGTCGTAATTGAGTAATACGTCGTTGGCCGCGTAAGCAACGGATATCGGCGTTTTCAGTTCGTGTGTCATATTGTTGGTGAAGTCCGTTTTCAATTCTTCTACGGTCTTTTGCCGGAGAATAGTATGGATCAGATAGATGAAAGCTATCAGGATCAGGATCACGAGCAGGAGGGAGGAGATGAGTATTCCGGCCATCTGTTTGAATACCAGTAGAGAAGGCGTATTTAATGTTAACTGGTAATATTGTTCCGATTGTGTAGAGATCGGATAGTTGAATTGGATGGCTTTATTCCAGTTCTCAGCCGTTTTCAAAGAGTCGGCAGACAGGAAAGTCACTACTACTTCCGGCAAACTGTCGACCAATTGTACGACTTCCAGTTTGTGAGGAACAAAAATATCATGTTGTTTGAGTTCTATGGAAAGAAGGCTATCGTATTTATTATAGCTGATTGGCATGAGCGAGTCTATTTTGAGGTGGAGGGCTTGCTGTATTTGTCCTTCCAGGTTGGTAAGCAAGCTCAGGTATTCGTTCAGGGAGTTTGCTATATCCTCGTTTTTGAATGGATTCTTATCCGTATGGACGGCAAAAGTATCCATCATCCCTACTTTTTCAGTTTCTTCATCCTCTTCTTTTGAAAAGGAAAGACGTTGATTTATCTCTCCGTGAACATCTCCTTGGGTCAGTTCGTCGATGCGGAAAAATACTTCCTTGTAATCAGCCATACGCATGGCTTCCTCTATGTTATCGTTGATTTGCTTCGAGGTTGAGTCGTACAATCCTTTCAGCCAGTATCCCTGTGAGAACAACAGTGCCGCCAATGATATACTGATCAAAGCGGCTATAATCTTAAAGCTTAATTTTGTTTTCATGTCTAAAACCTCTTCTTTCAGACAAAAGTAATGGATAAGTTCGGGAGTTTCGGGGTTATGATAAGACTAAATAACACTTCCCGGATAAGTAGAAAGCCAATTCATAATAAGCCCTATAATTATGGCAATGGTGAAACTGGCAAGTGTCCCGATCAGAACATACTCAGTGGTTTTGATTTCTTTACTTTTATTCAATTCTCCAAATCGAAAAATAGATTTGGCAGCTAAAAGAAATCCTATTGCTTCAATTTTTCCAATCAATATAAAAGTTATAATCAATATTCGTTCGAGATAGCCAATCCATTGACCTGCATTTTGAAGACTTTCAGATACGTTACCTTTCTCTCTCCATCGTTTGGTGAACAGTCCGAGGAATATAGATGCAGGTTTTAGTATAAGCAGATAACCGATCAGATATATCCAACATTTGTCACATTTCATAATGTTTTGAAGTATATCTCCGACAGCTGCATATTGTTTGGTTATTACCACCCATAACGTACAAAGTACCAGGATGTGTAAGACCTGATCTATGATAAATGAATATAGTTTCTCTTTCTGAGTGATTTTCCATAAGTCGATGGCGAAATGTGTTATGAAAATAATAGGAATAATGAACCAACAATTCCATAGTCCTGCAACAATATAAGTAACTAAGGCTTGTGTCAGGCTGTGGATGATATGATATTGGTATTTACCTTCCCGTTTTTTTCTAACAATTTTATTTGTTTGTAAAATGAAATCTACAATCAAATGGGAGAATAATAGTTTTAGTAAAAGATTCAGGTCTGTTAATTCCATAATTATTATTGTATTAAGGTTGTTGTCAATTGTTCATAGCGATTCAGGTAAAGTTCTATTAAGTTTACTTTTCCCCCAATTAATAGTTTGCTGATTGCTTGTGATGATTTTCGTAAATCATCGGCAATCTCTTTTTGCGTTTTGCCGGTTGATAGAAACAAAAATATTGCCTGAGCCTGTGTGATCGTCCAATTCGAAACAATATCGTCGACCAAAGCGGTACTGACTATAAATTCTTCATTGAAGTTTTCCCAGGGAGTTCTGATTGCCATCTTTTTTGAACGGCCTAATTTATCAAATTCCCAACCGGAGTTACGGAAAGCTTCTCCATCGGATTCGATTACACTTTGTTCTTTTTCAAAGTCGATTGTTCCCAGACCTAATGCAACCCGCGCATCCCATCGGAAAGCGGTGGGTGACTTAGCCTGCAATCCGGCTCGTATCAACAGAGTAATCCTTAATGCTTGTATGGGGTTGTCCACTAGTATTTGAAAGCTGTCGCCGCGATAGATATCCAGGCGGATCTCTCCCCATTTTCGGGTGTATTGTACAATACCCTGAATAGTGTCCAACAATAGATTTCTGTCTGCTGGATTTATGTGAGTAGACTGAATGATATCTCCTGTAATTACTCCTTTTATTTTCATATATTTATGGAAAGGTTTTTATCCGAAAGCAAATATACTGATATTTATTAAAAGAACAACCTGTTTGGGTTGATTTAATAAAAACAACCTGTTTGGGTTGATTTGAGGAAAACAACCGAAATAGGTTGATTCTTGTTGAAACGATGAATTTAGATATAGCAGGTACACTTCCCGGATAGCAAAAGATATATGTTCTGTCATCAAAGCATATATCTTTTGTTGTCAAAGCATATATGTTTTGCTATAAAAAGTCCATTTTATTTTATAGCTTTGCGCCTTATTTCCTATAAGATAGCCAGATGTCGATATTAAGATACCTTTTCATATTATCAGCCTGTTCGCTGATCACTTCTGATTTACATGCCCAGTTTCTGGATTATGGAACAGATCCTGCCCGTTTCAAATGGAATGTGGCGAAACTGCCGCACTACAATCTGATCTATCCTCAGGGAAATGATTCGATGGCTTATCGATATGCTTTGTATCTGGAGAATGTTTACCCGCATGTCAAAAAGACGATAGGGGAACCGATGAAGAAAAAGTTTCCGGTCATTCTTCATCCGGCCAGCATGTCGTCCAACGGATTGGTATCGTGGGCACCGCGACGAATGGAACTGATTACGACACCCTCGTCGAAACTGGATGCGCAGAGCTGGGATAAACACCTGGTACTGCATGAGTCGCGTCATGTAATTCAGATGGGAAAACTGATGCATGGTATTTTCAGGCCTTTATACTATATAATAGGTGAACAAGCTGCGGGAGTGGCTGCTTTCTTTATGCCATCCTGGTTTCTGGAAGGGGATGCAGTAAGTACGGAAACGGCCATGTCGAACGCCGGCCGCGGACGATTGCCGGAATTCAATATGACGTATCGGGCACAAATGCTCGGGGATGGAGAATTATTTTCGCTCGATAAATTATTATTGGGTTCCTATAAAGATTATACGGGGGATTATTATGCGCTGGGGTATGACATGACTTCTTATGCCAGGTATCGTTATGGCAGCGATATATGGGATAAAACGACAAGCCGCTACATCTCCGTCCCGTTTCTTTTCTCTGCCGCTTTCAAACACCATGCGGGTGTCAGTATAAATGAACATTACAAAGAGACGTTCGACTATCTTAAAAATGAATGGGAGAAGCAGGACACAGGTGTAGTTGTTCCTTCTTATTCTTCTCCTAAAGTAAAAAAATATACATCATACCGATATCCCCAGCTACTGAACGACTCTACGATCATAGCCGTCAAATCGAGTCTGGACGATTTGAATTTTCTTGTCCTGCTGACGGACGGGAAGGAAGAACGTTTGACTTATATCGGCCGGATCAATAGCCGTTTGCATATCCGTAACGGGCATGTGTACTGGACGGAGATCGTTCCGGGAATTCGTTGGACACATGAAAACTATTCGGTGCTGAAGCGGTATGATCCGGAGGAAAAACGCATTACAACACTTACTCCCCGCCAACGTTATCTGGCTCCTGCAATCGATGAGCAGGAAAAGAGGGCGGCTGTTTCCCGTTTTGCCATCGATGGTAAAAATCAGTTGGTGCTGGTCGACCTGGAAACCGGGAAAGAACAGATCGGGTTTGATGTTCCGGAGAATGCTTTTATTAAGGAATTGACATTTGCCGGGAATGATACAGTGGTTGCCGTAGCCGTTAATGATGGCGGAATAAGTCTTTTGCAGTTGGATTTACTGACTGGTAATTGGAATGAGATATTAAATACGACGGCCAATATAACTTCACCGATCTGGTACAAGGGACGTTTATTCTTTGAATCCGGTGCTTCGGGTACCAATAATATCTATACGCTAAATTTACCGGATACTGTTGCTTACCGGCTGACCTCTTCCCGGTTCGGTGCTTTCGACCCAGCCTTTTCTTCACAAGGAGACAGACTTTATTTTTCCGATTATCAGGCTAAAGGATACCGGGTAGCTTCCCTGCCGACAGATAGTTTGTTGGAACAGGTTACGGATCTGGGAGAACCATATCGTTTCCCGTTAGCTGAAACACTGGCGGCCCAGGAGCAGTTTAATCTGGATGTTGCCCCGTTGGACTCGGTTGCATTCAATCCTGTTCCATACCGGAAAGGATTGCATACATTTAAAATACATAGCTGGGCTCCTTTCTATTACGATGTGGCGGAAGCGATGAGCAGTGGAGCCGATGATTTAGCTACGATTGTCAAACCGGGTGTTATGGTCTTATCGCAGAATTCGCTGAACACGGCTATTATGCAAGCCGGCTGGTATTACAAAAAAGGATATCATCACGGTAGGATGGCCTTTACCTATAAAGGATGGTTCCCGGTGATTGACCTGGCTGTGGATTATGGGGAGAAAGCGTTCGATATGAGTTGGGAGAAGAATGAGGAAGGAAAAGAAATTTCCCGGTTACGCTATACCGACCGAAACTTGTTGAAAGCGGATGTACGTGTTTATTTGCCTTTCAACCTGACGAAGAATCATTATGTACGGGGTATTCAGCCGTCTCTGACTTATTATTTTACGAATGATAAGTATCAGCAGTATGATAGCAGGAAGTATCGCAATTTCCAGTATATTTTACCGGAAGTACGATTTTATAATTACAGGCAGCTTGCCCAACGTGATATTTTGCCACGCTGGGGGTATCAGGTTCGCCTGCAATATCTGAACTCACCGTTTAATGGCGAAAACTACGGGGATTTGTATGCGGCTCGCCTGACAACCTACTGGCCGGGAATTATCCGTAACCATAGTTTGATGCTTCGTGCCGGTTATCAGTATCAGAATCTGAATGGAAAAGCACTATATCTTCCCAAGCGTCTGCTGGATGAAACAAGAGGGTACGATTATTTGTATCAGACCCATCAGCAGTGGGCGTTCAAGGCCGATTATGCTTTTTCAATTATTTCCCCGGATCTCAGCATCGGTCAGTTCGCTTATATCCGTCGCCTGAGAGCCAATCTTTTTTACGATCTGACCCGCAACCAGGCTCGTGAACAGGGTGGATGGACAACACAGAGTTCATGTGGAACAGACCTGATCTTTGACTGGAATGTTCTTCGTATGACGTTCCCGCTTACCACCGGAGTGCGTTTGATACAACCGATCGATTATGGCAAGTTCCAGGCGGAAATGCTGTTTTCAATTACTTTCTAACTGATCCTTTGCGGATAGCTTCTTACAAAGCATCCAGTTGCCGGTAGGTAGTCGTGATAATAGATTCAGCCTGTTTGTAGGATGCTTTTATTTTTTCCGTATCCGGAAACTGTTTGTCGTTAGTAGAAGATATTGTTTCAAATAATCGGAAGATCTGAGTTTCCGCATCCTGCAATTGTTGGATATAGCCGGTGTTTTCATCATTCCATAGAAGTTGCCAATGGAGATATTTCTGTCCGTTACCGCGGTATATGGAGTAAACTTTATCTTTCAGGCGGGAGGCATAATAGCAGAGCGGGGCAGTCTGTAAAGCGGCATCGTACTGTATGAAGGAAGGCTGGTCTTTCCCCGTTTTTACCCATAACGGCAAAGCGATAGAGGTCGGCGGATATCCTAGCATAGTCCACATAACCGTATGTTCCGGCGACATGCCCGGTTTTACTCCCTGTATTACGATAGAAGCCGTACTTTCTGAACGGGGAATGAAATCCTGTTCTACGAACCAACCGGAATGTTTGTTCGGGCTTTCATCCGGATTTTTCAGGTCTATATCCAGTAAACTATTATAGAATGAGCGTGAGGCTTCCTGAAAGATGCGTTCCGGTGTAAATCCTTTCTTTTCCATTTGTTTGAATATTTTCCGTGCACTATCGTAACGGATATACCCCAAACCTTCATCTGTACGGCCTTCGAAAGAAAAGTTCGTATAGATGAGGTAACCGTCAGGAGCTAAACCGGTATCGTTGACGTCTTTTTTATAGTAACGTTCGTTGTTCGTTTCGTAATATGCCGCACCACCATACGCATCGATTACTCCGAAGTTGGCTTCCACCCGTAAAGGACGCTGTAAGGTATCGAGCAGATGTTCGAAGTCCTGTATGGTCTTACAGGTTTTCAGTGCCTGCCGCATCAACAGTCCTTCGTGATCCATCTCTTTTACATCATCATCCTTTAGATTGAATGAAGCTGTATTCATAATGGAGAAGCCGGCTTCGTTGCTGCCTGTCCAGACGGCTCCGTTCGGATCGTCACTGTTTACCAGTCCCAGGAAACGGTAACCGCCTTCATCGATATAGGCGATATGGTTGTAAGGAGCTTCGGTGTCCCGGTGTTTCCACATCAAAGGACGTCCGTCGGGTGTCGCTTTCCCTGAGATAATAACAGAGGTACAAGCTTGTTGCTGCTGGAGTGAAAAACAAAAACAGAGAATGAATGATAAGACGAGTTTTTTCATGATGAACAGGCGTTATATATTTAGCAGCAAAAATATAAACAATAAATCATTCTATATAATATTATTGTTTATTTTCATCAGTAAACGTTGAAATAATATCATTCGTATCATTAGAATATCCCCATTTTTATCAGATTGCGTATAGCTAACTCTGTCGCTTGATCTATGGGTACCGTGGCGTAGATGAGAGATTCGAATCTGAGGGTTTCATATCTTGGAATTATTTAATTTTGAGCCAACATGCAGCAAATCGGGATGGAACGCCAGCAGCCATCCTTTCTGGCAGAGTAGTTTGTTATGGTCTATCTTAATCGACTCGCCCAGAGTGAGGAACAGCTTTGTGGCTATCATCGCCTTTTCCACTGCACTTTGGATTTTATTATTAGATGTTCCTATGTGGAAGTCTAATTTTCATCCAGATATCCGGCTTGTTGCTTATTTTGATAGGAGTAATGTTATTTCTTAAATACATTATAAAATCAGATATGAATAGACCTCATATTTTTTGTCACATGCTGACATCCCTTGATGGGAAAATGATTGTCCGAGCGAGTCACTACAGACGATTGTTTTTCATCTATCAGTGATTTTGGTTAGATAATCAGTGATTTATATACCTTTATGATGGATACTATTCTGTAATTTTGTGCCATAATACTAGAAATTAAAACTATAAAGGGCAATGAAGATTAAAAGTATTGTTATGGTAGTGATCATGATGTTATGTATCACTATAAATGCACAGGAACAGAGTAATAAGACATTGGTTGCTTATTTCTCGGCAACAGGAACAACGGAGAAAGCAGCAAAGTTGATTGTAGAAGTTACAGGTGGAACGCTCTACGAAATACAACCTGAAAAAGAATACGTCACTGCTGATTTGGATTGGCATGATAAATCTTCACGTAGCAGTGTGGAGATGTCAGATGCTAAATCACGTCCTGCATTAAAATCTAAACCGGAAAATCTTGCAGATTACGATACCATTTATATAGGTTTCCCTATTTGGTGGAATTCAACTCCGAGAATCATCAATACTTTTATTGAAAGCGGTGATTTTGCAGGCAAAGTGATTATTCCGTTTGCAACATCGGGGAGCAGCAGTATTTCTAATGCGGAAAAAGAGTTGCAGGAAACCTATCCTGATATGAAATGGCAAAAGGGCCGCCTTTTGAATGGTGCGACGAAGGAAGATATTAAGAAATGGACTAAAAAATAAATTATTATGAGAAAGAATTTTGGGGCAAAGCCCTTTACTTATCCGCAGCCGGTGTTTATTATCGCTGCTTATGATGAAAACGGTACTCCCAACGCTATGAATGCGGCTTGGGGTGGTATCAGCGAGATGCATGAAATTAGTATTTGTATTAGTGAGGGACATAAAACGACAGCCAATATACTGAAGCGTAAGGCTTTTACCGTGAGTATGGCAGAGGTCGGACAGGTGATAGCCTGTGATTATGTGGGTATTGTTTCCGGTAATAAGGTTTCGGATAAATTTGCTCGTGCAGGTTTCCATGCGACTCGTTCGGAGTTTGTGGATGCACCGTTGATCGACGAATTATCCGTTGTGCTGGAATGTAAATTGAAGGATTATAATCCTGAAACCTGTATTTTGCGTGGTGAGATAATAAACGTAAGTGTAGACGAACGTGTTCTCGACGAAAACGGAAAAGTAGATGTATCCAAAGTGTCTCCTATTATATTCGACCCGTTCAATAACGATTACCTGGAAGTGGGTAAAAAGGTTGGCAATGCCTTTTCGGATGGTAAGAGATTGAAATAAGGAGCAACTTTCGGAGGTTACAATCGGTGAGAATTGTGTTGTAGGAGAGGACAGGGTTTAAATATTCCTCTTTATATATGTTTGTGTCCTGGGACAATGCACAAGGCATTTCAAACAGGTACTACATCCATGTATGTTAACGATTTCATCTCTTGAAACCGATCTACTCCAAACTTTACCTTTAAGGACTTTTCTCTCGCAGATATTGACGCAGGTAATGCAATTACCGCATTTTGGAGATAGAGGTTCATACAATACCGTTTCCAGTGGAGCATCAGTTAAAACGGTACCGAGACATTGTGCTGCGCCATATTCAGGAGTAATTAGCAGATTGTTTTTCCCAATCCACCCTAATCCGCCAAGTAGTGCAACGGTTTTATGGGGCAATACTGATTCTTTTGTTTCATAATCGAATACGCCGTCGGCTAATAATCCTGTATCGGATTGCGATATGGCTTTATAGCCCTTTCCGGTGATGAACTTGGCCAATTCGTCTGCTATTTCTCCCGCTTTATGTTCGGTTTGCGAATATTCATCATCGTCGAAATTGTAATTATCCGCTATCCGTGCTTGTACGTAGTCGGGAATATTAAATACCATTTTAGCATATTCTGCGGTTAGCGGAAGTGCAAAAACAATGGCGTTCGGAAGTTGTCTGTTTTGCTTTTCGTCTAAATGCGATATACTGACAAAGCGTATCAGTTCTGCTCCTTGATTTTTTAATTTGTTTTCTATCTCTTGGTTTAAGTATTGCATGTCTCTTTTTTTGTAATAGGGATATAAATATCTGTTATAAGCTCCGAAGTCGGAGTTTTTTCGGGAGTGTTGATGTAAGTCTTAAAGGTGAATTGTTCCCGCAGGGTATAATCGCTTGTCGGCAACCAGTCAAGGTAAATATGGCGGTACACCTTATTTAATTCATGATAAAACCCTTTGAAACGAAAGATTGCATATTCTCCCGTATGAATTTCATAAACGCCAAAGCCTTTCGGAGCTTCAAATGATTGCGGCAATGTTACCCCAATCATAAAACGGTTTTGTTCTTCTGGCGTGATATACGGATAATCGAGAGTCAAACTCACGTATTTACATCCTTTTGAAGATAATTCATATTTTTCGGAAAATTGTAGCAATTGTTTCCACAAAACAGAGAAGCTATGACTGACATTATATGTTCTTTCCAATTTTAAGTATGCGATTCGGATACTTGGTACTTTTTCAATACTTGGCTCAATTCGTATAGGATTTATCCTTTCGGGATTGATGTTTGAATGCCTTTTACGAAATTCAGGAATGGAACAATTGAAATAATTTTTGAATGCCCTCGAAAGTGTATGTTTGTTCTGATAATTGATTTGACCGAGAAGTTCCGGGACACTTACATCAGTTGTTATTAGCTTAAATGCAATGTACTCTAATCTCAGTCGTTGAATGTACATTCCAATATTTTCGCCACAAACAGTTTTGAAAAGTTTGTGGAAATAATATTTGGAGATACCTGCAACATGGGACAGCTTTTCAGTATTAAGGTCGTCAAACAAATGGCGGTTGATATACTCCTGAACTCTTATAATCAAATCATATTGCACATGAGCCGTATTGATTTTTTGTTTCCACCTTTTGATATTTGGAAGTCGTTTGGACATTTCCGCTCTCAACTCTTCCGACGTGAGATTAACTCCTGTCTCTTTATAATATTCTTCGGGGAAAAGCCCCCAAAGATAAATGAGATAATCCATTGAGAAATCATAGAGTTTAACCCCGTTATGCAAACAATAGTCGCAATATTCCACATTTTGGTTTGCCTCAAGATTTGTATAATCTATATCTAAAGGTATTCCACACGTCTGGCAATATTTTGTTTCAGCATTGATTTTCATAAATATCTTATTATTCAGGTACAAAGTTAACCAATAGATTGTACTAAAGGTTACCATAAATAGCCTTCTTTTAAAAGAAAACAGGGAATACCTTAATAATTATAGATTAGTCTGTTACCTGTGTTATTATCTGATTTTTCTTTGTTAGGATAGCGGGCGATAAGACTAAATAACACTAGGTAAGCCGGTGGTAACATAGTTTCTCGTCGGAACAGCTTTCCTTTGCAGTATAGAAAACGTAAAAAACTTATAGTTATGAAACGAATACTTTACTGCATTACATTCTTCCTTATTATATGTAACGGGAAGATGATCGCCCAGAATAATACAATTCACGGACAAGTGACGGATATGGAAAGTAATCCGGTCGATGGAGTTGCCGTAGTTCTTCAAACACTGGACTCTGTCTATATAGATGCCGTGATAACCGATAGTCTCGGACAGTTTAACCTGGGGCATACTGCCGATCGGAGATATCGCCTTTTGTTCCAGCATTTGTTATATGAACCTTTCCAACAGGAGATATCCGGGGCAGATGCAGGAACGATCCGGCTGACCCCGAAGAATTACGAACTGGACGGTATTGTTGTTAAAGCGGAACGTCCACAGGTAAAAGTGGAAAACGGAGCCTTGAAATATGATGTTCCCCAACTGATGAAAGACAAAACGGTTAACAATGCATTCGAAGTCGTTAAACAATTACCCGGAATTATCGGTGGGTCTGACGAGATACAATTGCTGGGAGCCGGTTCACCGCAAATTGTTCTGAACGGACAGTTGACAACGATGTCGCTGGATCAGCTTATCACACTTCTTAAAAGTGTCCCTTCCTCACGGGTAAAGAATGTGGAAGTGATGTATAATGCTCCGGCTAAATACAATATCCGAGGAGCTTTGATCAATGTCATACTGGATAGCGGGGAAGCTGATGGTACTACTTTGCAGGGTGAAGTGGGGGTGGATTATCTTCAAAAACATTATGCAGCCGGTAAGGCACATGCCAATCTGTTGTATGCTACCTCTAATCTAAATATTGACTTCTTGATGAACGGTGGTAAAGGACGTGGGTTTGTGGGAGAAGATATCATAGCCCGCCATACACTTAAAGATCAAGTTACTGAGATCAACCAGACCGGACGTGGAAACAGCAATATTATGAATGGAGATATGCGGTTAGGCATGGACTATACATTTAAAAATAAAGATAAACTCTCGGCTACTTATTATCTGGGAGGTAGCAATACCAAAACACATCGTTCTGCTGAAACGTCTTTTCTGACTCCAGAGCAGTCCTATTCTACCGATCAGCGTTTCAGTAGAACGAATGGAGATGACGATGCGACATTGCATAATGTTCGTTTTCAATACGACGGTCATAGCGGTTTAATGGCAGGGATTGATTTTACTAAATATCGTTCGCCTTCTTTCCAACATTTCCTGGAAAAACGCGGCGAGGAAACATTGACGGATATGAGTAATAATTCCCGTCAAAATATTTCACAATGGGCACTATTTGCCAATCATACACACACTTTTGCTACCGGGTGGACACTGAATTACGGTGTCCACGGTGGCTACACCTTTTCCAAAACGTATAATGATTATCTATATAATAAAGGTAACGGGTATGAACTTGATCCGGAATCGCTTGAAAATAATCTGCAGAAAGAATATACCGGAAATGTCTTTCTGGAAGCGTCTAAAAATTTTGGAGATCATTTCTCTGCAACCGCATCTGTAAAAGGGGAGTATTTTAAGTCGGATTATACTTCGAATGGAAAGAAGTCGACTCTTTGGAATGACTGGACTTTCTTCCCGAATGCATCGTTAACTTATACATTTACTCCACAGCATATAATGCAACTGAATATGAACAGCGATAAGACCTATCCTTCTTACTGGGATATCACGCCACAGTCTACACCTATGAATTCTTATTCGGAAATTGTAGGAAATCCGGCGTTGAAACCTTATTGCTCGTATGAAGGACAGTTACTTTATATTTTTAAACAGAAGTATACCTTTATGGTTTTCGCGCAGTACGAACCGGATTACTTTGCCCAGTTGCCGTATCAAAGTTCTACGGAACTGAAAAATGTGTTCCGTTATGAGAATATGGATTATAATTTGATGGTAGGAATAGGGGCTGTTATCCCGTTCCGTATCGGTGAATTCATGAATAGCCAGTTCACGGCCCAAGGTATCCGGATGCAGCAGAAACTGGATCACTTCAATGATATTTCTTTCAATAACAGTAAATATCTGGGACAGTTCTTTTTGAATAATACGTTCACCCTGTCCAAATCCCGTCCGAACCTGAAGCTGGATCTGAATGGATATTATATTACCGGAGCCGTACAGGGTATTTATGATCTGGGATCTGTATATAACGTATCTGCCGGTTTGAAGTGGCAGTTTGCCAATGATAAGGCTACTGTCCTGTTGAAGTGCGATAACATTTTCCGCAGCAATATTCCGAAAAAAGTAGAAATAAACCAGGCAAACCAATACAGCCGCATGAGCAAGATCGACGATACTCGTTGCCTGACCGTCTCCTTTATCTGGAAGTTCGGAGGATATAAAAGCAAAGAACATGATAAGGTAGATACATCCCGGTTTGGGAAATAAGTCATATCTTTTCTCTCTTTCAATTATATTTACTTATTTTGTGCATAGGGATTTCACTCGTTATTAATTGCACAAAATAATAGATGACAAGAAGATATATATTACAACATGCGATTATATTTATTTTTAAATCTTCTCCACGTGAATTATTCAATTATAAACAGATAAGTAGACGTATAGGTGTGATCAACCCCATACAAAAGCTGCAGGTTGTAGAGATACTCTATGACTTGGCAGATGAAAACTCAATTATTGAAGTCAACTGCGGACGTTATCGTTATAATAATAAAGGTGCGATCCTGTCAGGTTCTTTTGTGGGAAGACGAAAAGGTAATAATTTATTTATTTCTGACGATAGGTCTTCTCCGATAGCAATAAGCAATCTAAACTCCAAGCATGCACTGGACGGAGATCGGGTTCGGGTGAGATTATTGACAAAGCGAACCGGTCCGTCTCCGGAGGCAGAAGTTCTAGAAATACTTGAAAGGAAAGAACATACGGTGGTAGGTAAATTGCAGGTAACAAATGAATATGCATTTCTGGTTACTGAAAGTAAAAAAATATCCAACGATGTTTTTATCCGTCGTGGCATGCTGAAAGGAGGGAAGGACGGTGATAAGGCATTCGTCCGTATCATCTCATGGCCAGATAAAGAAAAAAATCCGTTAGGGGAAGTGATTGATTTGTTGGGGATCGCGGGAGAAAATAAAGCAGAGATGCGTGCGCTGCTGATCGAACATGGCTTACCTTATAAGTATCCGGAACGTGTTGAACGGGCAGCTAAAAGAATACCGGAAACCATAGACGAAAAAGAAATCGTAAAACGGAGAGATTTCAGGCATATTAAAACCTTCACTGTCGATCCGCCAGATGCTAAAGACTTTGACGATGCTCTCTCTGCACGCCTGCTGGACAATGGGAATTGGGAAGTAGGGGTGCATATAGCCGATGTTACTTATTATGTAAAGCCGGATACTGTTATAGACCGGGAAGCAATGCACCGGGGAACGTCTGTTTATCTGACAGGCCACACGTCTACAATGTTGCCGGAACGCCTGTGCAACCGGATCTGTTCACTTTGCCCCGGTGAAGAGAAGTTATGCTTTTCTGTTATTTTTGAGTTTGATGCAGAAGGCAATATAATGAATTCCGACATTTGCCGTACTGTGATAAAAAGTGATTACCGCTTTTCGTATGGAGATGTTCAACAGATACTTGAAACGGGTGAGGGAGAATGCAAAGAGGAGATATTTGTTTTGAATAAGCTGGCAAAAATGCTACGTGAAGAACGTTTCAGGGCCGGAGCTCTTTGTTTTAATCGTGGAGCTGTCAAGTTCGAAATGGACAGCGAAGGAAAACCTTTGCGGGCTTACGTGGATGAATCGAAAGAGGCGAATAAACTGATAGAAGAATTTATGTTGTTGGCAAATCGGACAGTTGCCTGCTATATCGGACAGAAGCAGGCAACAGGAAAAGCCAAAACATTTATTTACCGCATCCATGAAGCACCGGTTGCAGAAAGACAGGAAAAGCTGGTATGCCTGGCACGCCGTTTCGGATATAAGTTGGAGACGAAAGGTAGCAGGAGTAATTTTTCCCGGAGTCTCAATCTGTTTCTGGAAAGTATAACAGATAAGGTTCAGAAAAATCTGGTAGATGTATTGGTGATTCGTTTAATGAGTAAGGCTAAATATACTACAAATAATAATGGGCATTTTGGACTGGCATTTCATTCTTATACTCATTTTACTTCTCCAATACGCCGTTATTCCGATATACTGGTACATCGTTTACTGACGCGTTATCTGAATAGCGAGACCAATGCGCAACGTTGCAAATACGAAAAACTTTGCTGGCATTGTTCTGCTATGGAATTATTGGCGAAGGCTGCGGAGAGAGATTCTGTCCGGTATAAACTGGCTGAATTCATGCAGGAAAAAGAAAGTGATCTATTTACCGGAGTAGTTTTAGATGTATCTACATGGGGGTTACTTGTTGAACTGAATGGAATCAGGTGTGAAGGAGTGGTGCCGATACATAGTCTGGGAAATGAATATTTCGATCTGGATGAAAATAATTTCACCCTCACAGGACGTAAAACCAAACGGTGTTTTCGTTTGGGCGACTTGATCACGGTACAGGTTATGCGGGTAGATATGGAACAGAAAGAAATATATCTGACGTTGGTGGAAAAGAAATAATTAGTCCGTTGTAAATAAAAAAGCGTAGACCAATAATCCTGATCTACGCTTTTTTATTTTACCTCGGTACAATTTCAAACGGAACCCTGACAAATACCCCTTGCTTCATCAGATTGGTCAGATTTGGATACATTCGTTCTTTGAAGGACTCCCAACTACGGTGTTCCATTTGTGTCCATCCGGCTTCAGCTAAGGCCAAGCCACGGGGATAGGTCATATAGGTTGCACGGTTAATGTCTTTTATCGCTTCTCCCCATAATGTCCCGGTAACTCCTATAATGTGTGCCTGTTGAGTAGAAGGCAGCCCATATCCGGGATCGAACTGGTAAGAGGTTTCCAAGGTTGTAACAGGCATTCCCCAATTGTTGAACTCGGGAAGATCGCCTTTATATTGGGGATAATCCAGATAAGTATATTCCCCCGGAGCCATGATTAACGGATTACCGTGTTTGGCCGTCAGTTCGATACATTTGGGAGTTAATCCGGCACGCCAGGTTATTAGTGTAGCGTCTTTGGGGTAATCGAACAGGTATTCATTGGCCGGCATACGGACATTATCCAGCTCGCACCATAACATCGGTTCTTTGCCGTATTTACGGACAGAGGCCAGTATCTTGTCAAAGAAATAATTCATTAATTGAGACTCTTTGGTATAGCCCAGTTGCTTCATTAAGGACTGGCAACGGTCGCATTTTGTCCAGTTCTTTTCGATAACGGCTTCATCACCGCCCAGGTGTATTTTGGAAGAAGGGAAGAGCCCGGCTATTTCTTTGATGATATCGTCGTATATGGTATATACCTTGTCGTTGTTGGCACAAAGCATCAGGTCGACTGTCTGCCCCATAATTTTTTGAATCGTATCGGTATGCGTACAGCCCAGTTCCGGATAAGTAGCCAGTACAGCCACTGTGTGTCCCGGAATATCCAGTTCAGGGATGACCTCTACGTTTCTGTCGGCTGCATAACGGATGATCTCTTTCAGTTGATCCTGCGTATAAAACCCGTTATCCGGCCCGTTAGATCCTGTCTCCGGATTTCGGAATGCCCCGGTCTTTGTCAGTCCGGGATGTTTTTTTATCTCGACCCGCCATCCCTGATCGTCAGTCAGATGGAGTTGGAGTACATTATATTTATATTTAGCCATCTGGTCGATATAGAATTTTACATCTTCGACCGGGAGGAAATGACGGGCAGGATCGAGCATTAAAGCACGATAACCATAACGGGGCGCATCATCGATACGGACAGGAGCTATCTGTCCGTTAGCCGTATTACAGACATCACCCAGCAATAACTGATCTAATGTTTTAAGACCGTAAAAGAGCGCCGCATAACTGCTTCCTTTGATGGATAACTTTTTTTCTGAGACATCCAGGATGTAATGTTCTTTTCCTTCTATCGAGCTGTCCAACCATATTTCAATAACTGAATTCCCGGTTGCAGGTGTTCCGATAGCAGCCCTTTGTCCGGTTCGTTCTCCTAAAATACGATGTAACTCAAACAGGCAAAAAGCCTGCTTGGGGAGATTGGTCTTAACTACTGTTTGGGGAGTCAGGGTAAAATTCTTTTTATTGACTATTTGTTCAACCTTGTTAGGCATAGGCAATAACGCCGACATATTATTCTGGGAGAAAGAGGCGGTTGAAAGCAGTAATAGTAACGATGTGACTTTGAGTTTGTTCGTATTAAAGATCATAAGCATTAGGTTGTTTTATTTGTTTGAGTTTTCGTAGCAAAGATACGAGAAATTCGCTCAAATCCAGAATAAATTGGTTCGTCATATTTATTTTCAGCATTAAACTAAATAAGTATCAAAAATGTTTTTAACTTAGAAGCGATAATCTTTAAATTGAAAGATCATGGGAGCAAAGAAGAATTTTGTATTGGATACGAACGTTATCTTGCATGATTACAAGTGTATCGAAAATTTTCAGGAGAATGATATCTATCTTCCTATCGTCGTATTGGAGGAATTGGATAAATTTAAAAAGGGGAGCGACCAGATTAATTATAATGCCCGTGAATTTGTGCGCGAGCTGGATCTGATGACCAGTAACGATCTCTTTTTGAAAGGTGCCTCGTTGGGGCCGGGTTTGGGAACATTACATATTGTAACAGGTGACAAATATCAGGAGAAGATTGCTTTGTCCTTCCCGGACAGGACACCTGACCACCGCATTTTATCCTGTACGCTTTCTGTTGCGGAGAAATCTCCGAAAATGCAAACAATCCTTGTAACGAAAGATGTCAACCTCAGGATGAAAGCCCGTGCATTGGGTATTCATGTAGAAGATTATATCACTGACAAAGTGGTTAATGTCGATATCTTTGAGCGGGCACAGGATACTTATGAAAACATCGATCCCGATATGATCGATAAAATCTATTCTACTCCGGAAGGTGTGGATGCCGATTTGTTTGAATTCAAGACAAAACTCGAGCCGAACGAATGCTTTATTTTAAAGAGTGTACGCGCCTCTGTTTTAGCCCGTTATAATCCGTTTACAGGAAAGATAAAAAAGGTAGAGAAAGGAACTAATTATGGTATTCAACCTCGTAATGCCGAACAGAGCTTTGCTTTTGAGATCCTGAATGATCCTGACGTTAAACTGGTTGGACTAACCGGAAAAGCCGGAACAGGAAAGACTTTATTAGCTTTGGCAGCTGCCCTTAAACAGGCCGGACAGTATAAGCAGATTTTATTGGCTCGTCCGATCGTTGCTTTGGCAAATAAAGATATCGGTTTCTTGCCGGGAGACGAAAAACAAAAAGTGGCTCCGTATATGCAGCCTTTGTTCGATAACCTGAATGTCATTAAGAATCAGTTTTCTCCGGGAAGCCAGGATGTTCGTAAGATCGATGACCTGCAGAAGAATAACCAGCTGGTTATCGAAGCATTAGCATTTATCCGCGGACGTAGCTTGTCGGAAACTTTCTGTATCATCGATGAGGCACAGAACTTGACACCCCACGAGATCAAGACGATCATCACCCGTGCCGGAGAAGGAACAAAGATGGTGTTTACCGGTGATATCCAGCAGATCGACTCTCCATATCTGGATGCCCAGAGTAATGGTTTGGCCTATATGGTCGATAAGATGAAAGGGCAGGAGTTGTTTGCCCATATCAACCTGATCAAGGGGGAACGAAGCCAGTTGTCCGAATTAGCATCAGATCTGTTATAAGAGTAGTATAAAATAGACTTCTGAACAGAAAAATAATTAAGCAGAGTGTAATGAATTAGCTGAATCAGCGTTCGTTACACTCTGTTTTTGTAATATAATAGGAAAAATTGCTATATTGCAGGGTGTTTATATATCCATTTAAAAATAAGGATTCATGAAAAAACAATATTTATTCGGAGTATTTCTGGCTTTGCTAACCATTGGCCTTGTCTGTTGCAATAAGGAAGATGATAGATTATTGGAGATAAACGAAATAACCGTCGACAATTATCCCAGAATAGATGGTTCAAGCTCAACAGAGCCATTGAATACATTGATCGCCTGTAAATTATTAGGTTGGGGTTATGAATGGCGACCCTATACTCATGGAAATGGTATTTGGCGCTTAGAACCCATCGGGGAAGAAATTCCGGATAACTTTTTTGAAGAACGGATAAAATCATCTCAAACACATAATGCAATTATTAATTTAATAGATAATCGAACCGACATGATTATTTCGGCAAGGAAAATGTCGGCGGATGAAAAAACGTATGCCGACAACTTAGGTGTATCATTAATAGAAACACCCATTGCTTTGGATGCATTGGACTTTCTGGTCAACAAGCAAAATACGATCAATTCGCTGACAGTTAAACAGGTTCAGGATATTTATGGTGGGAATATTACGAATTGGAATAAACTCGGTGGTGATAATGAAACAATAAAGCCGTTTATCAGAAACCCGAATTCCGGCAGTCAGGAAATGATGAAGGAAATTGTGATGGGGAATGCAGAAATGCCTGATTGGGAGGTTGGTTATACGGATGATGAAGTTATTTCGACGATGGCATCGGTATATTCAGAACTATCTGTTTTTCAGAATGGGATCTGTTTTTCACCGCATTATTACAAAGAATACATTATTCGTGAAGCAGTGGGAGCCGGCAATATAAAAACGATTGCGATAGATGGAATTTCTCCAGATGAAAATTCGATAAAAAACAAGACTTATCCGTTTGTTGCCAATGTTTACGTTTCCATACGTTCCGATATGAATCATAATTCAATGACATACAAATTATATGAATGGTTACAGACGGAAGCTGGAAAACGTGTAATCAGTGAAAGTGGGTACGTGCCTAATTAATAGGCACGCATTTTATTTTGTCCGGGGGATTTTTCTATTCGTTCATCGATTTGTAAGCATCGATCAGTTTTTTGATAGTAGCCGCTTCCGACACATCCTGTTGGCCACTTTCCGGTTTGTAATAGTTTTCCAGAAAACCGTCGGCTCCCGACCAGACAGTCTCGATAATGCCCTGGAAACGGTTGCTCATCAGTGCTCCGGATTGCTGGCGGAAACGTTTCATATCGTCCAACTGCTTGAGGGCAACATCCGGTTTGCGCCAGGGACAAGTGGCGACATCAAAGCCTTTCATGGCAAAATATACAGCCGTTTGCACCGGACGTTCATAATGCCAGTCGCAAATGAAAACCTCTTTCGGGATCAGGTCGATAGCACGATGGGTATTATTCATACTGGCTTCCCACGCACCTATACCTGTTGTTTTCCCATCTATCAGGCGATCACCCCATATCATCAACCGCTTTCCCTGTTGAGACAGGTGGTTCTGTATTTTCGTTACTTCCCCCGCATACAATTCCGCTTTGTCCCGTCCATTGCAACGCGGGCATTTTTCGTCACCGATATAAAAGACTTCATCCATACCTGCATGGAACAAGTCTGTTTCAAATGCTTCCGTCAGCTCGTCAACCAAAGCGAATACGACCTTGTGCACATCCGGATGGAGAGGGCAGTAGCTTTTGCAATATAAACCGTCCGGGTTAGGCCATCCGGTATAGTTTTTCGTATCTACATGCGGTGTTTCATCAAATTCCGGATATTCGCGGAGCAGGGCATAAGTTGTTTCGGCCCATGATTGATGGCCTAGCAGGTTGATCTGCGGTGCTATCCGTATGTTATGCTTCCGGCAGGTGGCGACGATTCGTTTTACATCCTGAAGTGTAAGCGGGTTGGGATCACGCAGTTCAGGATGACACTCGTAAGCATAATTCCAGTCAACCCGTAGGATAATCAGGTTGAAATGTCCGGGAGCAAGTTCTTCTTCAATAAATTTCAGGAAAACATCCATTTTCTGTACGGATGGGGCAGCTATTGCCAATCCTCTGACAGGGATGATGCTGTCTAGCCGGTTTACGTTTGTTTGTGCGAAAATGCCGTTGGTTGTTATACAAATCAAAAGGCATACGATTGTGATGAAGTGTTTCATGGAATTTAAGTATTAAATTAGTTGTGCAAATATCATTGTAACTGATTATAATTTAGCACATTCCAAAGATAATTCTTTCGGATTTAACATGCAATTATTTCCCTTGAAAAAAAGACCTGACTTTTGATTTTAAAAGTCCCTTATTTTGAAATCAAAAGTCAGGTCTTAACTTCTGTAAAGTCCTATGCTTTTTTTTGAAAGGCTATTTTTTCAATTTTTCAGTTTCTCCCCTTTGTATTTATTATATTAAATATTAATTCTATATTTAAGAGGCTGTGCAAACCGCTGTCAAAGTAATGTCTTGTAAGTGGCGTTTATGGATTGTTAATCAACGTTTGTATTCTGTCATAAATGCGCGCTTTTGTCTGTCACGTTTTAAATAGTAAATAATAGGGGTGTAAATATTGTAATTTATAAGCTTGTATAGACTTACAAATTGTTAGTTTGCCACTTCCATCCGCATAATATAATCATTCATATAATAGCCGTTGCCAATGTGGAAGTCGCGTGTCGTATGTTCATGGAAGCCCATGTGCTTGTAGAAGCCGACAGCCGGATTCTCGCGATTCACATTCAGTTCGACGGTGAATGTTCCCGGATGAATCGTTTTCAGGTAAGCGACTCCCTGTTCGATGATGAAACGTCCGATACCCGAACCATGCAAAGAGGGGAGCGAATAGATCTTCTGGAACTCGTATAAATCTTTTTCTACCGTCTCGATAGAGAGGTAGCCGGATGGTTCACCATCCTTGTAAATAATGAAGAACTCGTGATGAAGTTCATTCATCTGATTAAGAATACTTTCCGGGGCGTACATCATCTCAAACATATAGTCGAGTTGCTCACGGGAGAGGATAGAACCATAGGTTGGCTCCCATATTTTGGAAGCCAAGTTTCTGATTAACAGACAATCATCTGTAGTAGCTTTTCTAATTGAGAACATATAATGCGATTTTTAGACCAACAAAATTAAAAATTAATTTATAGTGTTTCATTTTTTAGATTGATTTTACATTTATTTCAATGATTATTCACGAAAAAGAATAACTTTGTGGGCGTTTAATATCTGGGAAAAATACAATTTAATAAATTATATAGAAATGGATACAAAGATTCAGGAACTGACCGACAAGATCTACAAAGAAGGTGTAGAGAAAGGGAACGAAGAAGCCGGACGGATCATTGCCGATGCAAATGCTCAGAAACAAGCGATTGTTAGCGAAGCGGAAGCAGAAGCAAAACGTATTGTTGCAGCGGCACAGAAACAAGCTGCCGAGCTGAAAAAGAATACAGAAGCCGAATTGAAGCTGTTCGCAACCCAGGCCGTAGAAGCGCTGAAGAGCGAAGTTGTGAACCTCATAACCGGAAAGATTACTTCCTCGAATGTAAAAGCGATCGTTTCTGACACCGCTTTCATGCAGAAAGTTATTCTGGAAATGGCTAAAGAATGGGCTAAGAAAGAAGCGATCACGATCCAGACTGCCGATGCGGACGCATTAACCAAATATTTCGAGGCAAATGCCAAATCATTGCTGGACGGCGGCGTGAAGATCGAGAAAGTAAGCGGAAAGAATGCCGGCTTTACTATTGTTCCTGCCGACGGTTCCTATAAAGTAAGCTTCGGGGAAGACGAATTTGTTGCATTCTTCAAAGAATTCCTGCGTCCCGGACTGGTAGAAATGTTGTTCTGATATGAGTAAATACTACTGTCTGATAGCCGGACTCCCAAATATATCATTGGATGATAGCAAGCTGACCTATTCCGTTTCTGAATTCAGGAAGGAACTGGACGGTATTCTTACGTCCCGTGATAAGAAGCTGGTAGACTTGTTTTTCCTCAAATTTGACAATAAGAACCTGCTGGCTTTCTCCAAATATCCGGACTATGACCCGGACGAGAAGGGATGTATTACATACGACGAGTACAAAAGTCTGTTTGATGCTCTGAAAGATGGTGAGAAACCGCCTAAGAATAAACAGATACCCCCTTACTTCATCGAGTTCTTCAAACTATACCTGGATAGCCAGCAAAAAGAGGAAAAGCAAACGATCTCCTGGGAAGACCGTCTGGCAGCCCTTTATTACGAATATGCGATGAAATGCAGCAACGGTTTTATCCGCAGCTGGTTTGAACTGAACCTCAATATCAACAACATGCTGACCGCTATTACCTGCCGTAAGTATGGATTTGATAAATCAGAATATATAGTGGGAAACAACGAGGTAGCCGAAGCTATCCGTACTTCCAATGCCCGTGATTTTGGCTTGGGAGATACGGTGGACTATCTGCCCGACCTGCAACGCATTGCCGAAGAGCCGGATCTGATGGCTCGTGAAAAGAAAGTGGATTTGCTGAAATGGAAATGGCTGGACGATAATACGTTCTTCAAAACTTTCGATATAGAAAGTGTATTCGCCTACTTGCTGAAGCTGGAAATGATCGAACGCTGGGTTACCTTGGATAAGGTGACGGGCGAAAAGACCTTCCGCGAAATAGTAGGAGCAATGAAGCACGGTAGTGAGAATGCGTTGGAAGAATTTAAAAGAAACAATAATAAATAATTATGGCTACGAAAGGAATTGTAAAAGGAATCGTATCCAACCTGGTAACCGTAGAGGTGGATGGGCCGGTTTCTCAAAATGAAATCTGTTACATTTCCGTAGGAGGCGTGAAGCTGATGGCGGAGGTTATTAAAGTAATAGGTAAGGATGCCTTTGTTCAGGTATTTGAAAGTACACGTGGGATGCGTGTAGGTGACGAAGCCGAGTTTGAAGGGCACATGCTTGAAGTAACATTGGGGCCGGGTATGCTGTCGCGTAACTACGACGGTTTGCAGAATGACCTGGATAAAATGGACGGCGTGTTCCTGAAACGTGGTGAATATACATTTGCACTGGATAACGATAAACTGTGGGACTTCAAACCGCTGGCGAAAGTGGGTGATCAGGTGGCCGCAGGTGACTGGCTGGGCGAAGTGGACGAAAACTTCCAGCCGCACAAGATCATGGTGCCTTTCACATTTAAAGGTACTTTTACCGTAAAGAGCCTGGCGGAAGCCGGACAATATACCATCAATCAGACGATCGCCGTTCTGACTGACGAAGAAGGTAAGGACATTGATGTGAATATGATACAGCGTTGGCCTGTGAAAAGGGCTGTTACCTGTTACAAAGAAAAACCGCGTCCTTACAAACTGTTGGAAACAGGTGTTCGTACGATCGATACGGTAAACCCGATCGTAGAAGGCGGTACGGGATTTATCCCCGGTCCGTTCGGTACGGGTAAGACCGTGCTTCAGCACGCTATCTCCAAACAGGCCGAAGCCGATATCGTTATTATCGCTGCCTGCGGTGAACGTGCGAATGAGGTTGTGGAAATCTTCACCGAGTTCCCCGAACTGATCGACCCGCATACAGGACGTAAGCTGATGGAACGTACCATCATTATCGCTAATACTTCAAACATGCCTGTGGCTGCCCGTGAAGCATCTGTATATACCGCCATGACACTGGCTGAATATTATCGTAGCATGGGATTGAAAGTGTTGCTGATGGCCGACTCCACTTCCCGTTGGGCACAGGCGTTGCGTGAGATGTCCAACCGTCTGGAAGAACTTCCCGGACCGGATGCGTTCCCGATGGACTTGTCTGCTATCGTGGCTAACTTCTATGCCCGTGCAGGTTTCGTTGAATTGAACAATGGAAAGACAGGTTCGGTAACCTTTATCGGTACGGTATCGCCGGCCGGTGGTAACCTGAAGGAACCGGTAACAGAAAATACGAAGAAGGTAGCCCGCTGTTTCTACGCATTGGAGCAGGAACGTGCCGACCGTAAACGCTATCCGGCTGTGAACCCTATCGACAGTTATTCGAAATATCTGGAATATCCCGAATTCCAGGAATATATCGCCAAGCATATCTCTCCGGAATGGATCGACAAGGTGAACGAGATCAAGACCCGTATGTTGCGTGGTAAGGAAATCGCCGAACAGATCAACATCCTGGGTGATGACGGTGTACCGGTGGAATACCATGTTACTTTCTGGAAGTCAGAATTGATCGACTTCGTGATCCTGCAACAGGATGCTTTCGACGCGATCGATGCTGTGACACCGCTAGCCCGTCAGGAATTTATGCTGGATAAGGTGGTGAAGATCTGTCATGCGGAATTCCGTTTCGACACCTTCCTTGAAGTAATGGAATATTTCAAACAGATGATCAACGTCTTCAAGCAGATGAACTATTCCGAATACGAAAGCGACCAGTTTAAGAAGTTCAACGATCAACTTGACGCCCTGCTCGCAGAGCGCATGGAAAAATAACAGAACGTATGGCAACAAAAGCATTTCAAAAAATATATACGAAGATTACCCAGATCACGAAAGCTACCTGTTCGCTGAAAGCAACGGGAGTTGGGTATGACGAGCTGGCTTCCGTAGACGGCAAGCTGGCACAGGTGGTGAAGATCATCGGCGACGAGGTTACGTTGCAGGTGTTCTCCGGTACGGAAGGTATCCGTACGAATGCCGAAGTAGTATTCATGGGCAAGGCGCCTACGCTGAAAGTAGGCGACCAGTTGGCCGGACGTTTCTTTAACGCGTATGGTGATCCGATCGACGGTGGCCCTATCCCTGAAGGAACGGAAGTGGAGATCGGCGGTCCGTCGGTAAACCCGGTGCGTCGTAAACAACCGTCTGAACTGATCGCTACGGGTATCGCCGGTATTGACCTGAACAACACGTTGGTAACCGGTCAGAAGATCCCGTTCTTCGCTGACCCTGACCAGCCTTTCAACCAGGTAATGGCAATGGTAGCCCTGCGTGCCCAATCGGATAAGATCATCCTCGGTGGTATGGGTATGACCAATGACGACTACCTGTTCTTTAAAAATACATTTAGCAACGCCGGCGCACTCGACCGTATCGTGAGCTTTATCAATACAACCGAAGACCCGTCCGTAGAACGTATCCTTATTCCGGATATGGCACTTTGTGCGGCTGAATACTTCGCTGTACAGAAGAACGAAAAGGTATTGGTACTGTTGACCGACATGACCAACTATGCAGATGCTCTGGCAATCGTATCGAACCGTATGGACCAGATTCCTTCAAAGGACTCTATGCCGGGTTCGTTATATTCCGATTTGGCAAAGATTTACGAAAAAGCCGTACAGTTCCCTGCCGGTGGTTCTATCACCATTATTGCGGTAACAACCCTGTCGGGTGGCGATATTACGCACGCTGTGCCTGATAATACCGGTTATATCACTGAAGGTCAGTTATACCTGCGCCGCGATAGTGATGTCGGTAAGGTTATCGTTGACCCGTTCCGAAGCTTGTCACGTTTGAAACAGCTGGTAACAGGAAAGAAGACACGCGAAGATCACCCGCAGGTGATGAATGCCGCCGTCCGTCTGTATGCCGATGCTGCCAATGCAAAGACAAAGATGGAGAACGGTTTCGACCTGACAGACTACGACAACCGTACGCTTTCTTTTGCAAAGGATTATTCAGAAAAACTGTTGGCTATCGATGTAAACCTCGATACAACCGAAATGCTCGACGTGGCATGGGGCTTGTTTGGCGAATACTTCAAGCCGGCTGAAGTGAATATCAAGCAAGAGTTGGTAGACAAATACTGGAAGAAATAATTATGGCAATAAAGTTTCAATATAATAAAACCTCTCTTCAGCAACTGGAAAAGCAACTGAAGATGCGCGAGCGTTCCCTGCCTACGATCAAGAGCAAGGAAAGTGCGTTGCGTATCGAAGTGAAGCGTACCAAGGATGAAGTGACGAAATTGGAACTTCAGCTGGAACAGGAGATACAAAGCTACGAGAACATGGTGGCTTTATGGAACGAGTTTTCTCCCGAACTGATCGCAGTGAAGGATGTAACGCTTTCCACAAAGAAGATTGCCGGTGTAATCGTTCCCGTCCTCGATGATATTGTCTTCGAGATCGGACATTACAGTCTCTTTAATTCCCCTGCCTGGTTTACCGATGGTGTCGAGCTGCTGAAGAAGTTGGCACGTACCGGGATAGAAGCCGAGTTTTCGGGAATGAAGCTGGAGTTGTTGGAGCATGCCAGGAAAAAGACTACTCAGAAAGTGAACCTTTTTGAGAAGGTACAGATCCCTGGCTATAAGGATGCGATCCGGAAAGTGAAACGATTTATGGAAGACGAAGAGAGTCTGTCCAAGTCGTCACAGAAGATCATGCGGGCTAATCAGGAAAAGCGTAAAGCGAAAGAACAAAAAGAGGAGGCTGGCGTATGATAGTAAAGATGAGTAAATATGCCTTTATGGTATATCATAAGGAATATGATACGTTCCTGGCACAACTGCGCGAATTGGGTGTTGTGCATGTGAAGGAAAACAAGTCTATTCTCGATAATGCGGAACTTCAGGATATTCTGGCCTTGCGTAAACGTATCAATCTGTTGATGCGCTATTTCAAGGGATTGAATGCGGCAACTAAAGATGTTCAACTGGCACCGGCTCGCGAGCTGGATAAGAAAGCCGGCTTGAAATTGTTGCAGAAGATAGAGGAATTGCAGGACAAGAAAGTACAGCTTCAGTCTGTAAAGGCATCCCTTGAAAAGGATATTGCCTATATGGAGATCTGGGGTGATTTCAGTTGGGCTAACTTCAACCGCTTGAAGAAAGCCGGATATGACATTACGTTCTGGACTTGTCCGACTGCTAAATATGAGCCGAAATGGGGGGATGAGTACAATGCTGTGTTGATCAATAACTTCCAGTCGGTTACTTATTTCCTTACTATAACGAAAGTCGGAACTCCGATTGATATAGATGCGGAGCGTCCGAAGATGCCGGACAGAGGTTTGCAGAAACTGAATGCGCGTCTTGATCTGTTGCTGCAGGAAATGAAAGCGTTGGATGCTGAAATAAAAAAACTGGCGGCAACTGATTATAATACCCTCGACCTGTTCGATAAGAACCTGCAAAACGAGTTCAATCTGTCGAATGTATTGGTGCAGACAGACCGTCAGGCAGGGGAAAAGCTGATGTTGCTGGAAGGCTGGGTTCCGACCGAGAAAGCCCGGGCAATGGAAGAAGCGCTGGAAAAGGATAATTATTTCTACCAGGCGCAGGAGATAGAAGAAGGTGACAAGGTGCCTATCCTGTTGAAGAACGGAAAGTTTGCCAAGCTATACGAGCCGATCACGAGAATGTTCTCTTTGCCTAACTACGGCGAGTTCGACCCGACACCATTCTTTGCCCCGTTCTTTATGCTGTTCTTCGGACTTTGTTTCGGTGACGGCGGATACGGTTTACTGGTTATGATCGTCTGTACGATCCTGAAACGGAAAGTCAATCCGGACTTCAAGCCGTTCCTGAGTCTGTTCCAGTATCTCGGATTGGCGGCGCTGATCGTCGGTACGTGTACAGGTTCGTTCTTCGGTATCGCTTTGGTCGACATACCTGCTTTTGCTTCGGTAAAAGACTACTTTGTATCGAGCGACAACCTGATGACGTTCTCTATCATAATCGGATTGGTGCAGATCCTCTTCGGAAAGACAATCGCTGCGCTGAAGATCATGTCGCAGAAAGGAAAGAAATATGGTATTGCACCGTTGGCATGGGTATTTATTATCCTAGCGTTGTGTCTCGTATTCGGCTTGCCGATGCTGGATGTACAACTGCCCGAAATGGTGAAAAATGTATTCCTTGTAATCGCCGGGCTTGGATTGCTGGTTGCTTTCCTTTACAATACGCCGGGCAAGAATATCTTCCTGAACTTCGGTACAGGTCTGTGGAATACTTACAATATGGCTTCCGGACTGCTGGGTGATACTTTGTCTTATATCCGTCTGTTCGCGATCGGTTTGACCGGTGCGATCCTGGGTGGCGTGTTCAACTCGCTGGCTGTGGATATGACAGAAGGAATGAACATCGTATTGCGTGTGATCTGTATGCTGTTGATCCTTTTGGTCGGCCATGCGATCAACATCGGTTTGTGTACCATCAGTTCGCTGGTTCACCCGCTTCGTCTGATCTTCGTAGAGTATTATAAGAATGCAGAGTTTGAAGGTGGCGGTAAGGCGTACGAACCTTTCAAGAAAGCATAAACAAAACGTGATTTAAAATAATAACAAAAGAATAATTAAACAAACAAATTTCATTATGGAACCAATTTTATTAGCTTATCTAGGTATTGCGTTGATGACAGGTTTAACCTTTATCGGCAGTAGTTATGGTGTAACAATCTGCGGTAACGCAGTAGTAGGAGCAATGAAGAAGAACCCGGATGCACTGGGTACTTACATCGCATTAAGTGCGTTGCCTTCTTCACAGGGTTTGTACGGATTCGTAGGTTATTTCATGATGCAGAAATTCCTGGTTGCAGACATCACGATGTTGAATGCAACAGCCGTATTCGGTGCCGGTCTGGTATTAGGATTTGCAGGTTTGCTTTCTTCTATCCGCCAGGCAGAAGTTTGTGCGAATGGTATCGCTGGCGTTGGTGCCGGTCATAACGTTTTCGGTGCAACAATGGTAATGGCCGTATTCCCCGAATTGTATGCAATCCTCGCTTTGCTGGTTGTCATCCTGATCGGTGGTACTCTTCCGGTATAATAGTAAGTAGTTAACAATATCTTAATCCCCTGCTTTATCAGCCGATAGAGCAGGGGATTTTTTATTCTTTCATTTGAGAAACAAAATATTTATATACTTTTGTATGAAAGCAAGCAATATAACATAATTTATAGAACATGAAAAAACATCTACTCTTATTGGCGTCAGGACTTCTTCTTTGTTTTGGTGCAAGTGCGCAAACAAATTCAGCGTCAGATCCGCTGCCGGGCTATACACAAGCTCAACGCTTTGCCGGGGACAAATTACCGACTATGCTGTTCTCTACTTCGGTGGATCCGCATTGGTTTAAGGCCGGCAACTGCTTCTGGTATGAATACAAGACCGGTAACGGAAATGTCTGGTATGTAGTTAATCCTTCAGCTAAATCAAAACGTCCTTTGTTCGATCAGGATAAGCTGGCGGCTGAACTGACGGAGATCGTAAAAGATCCTTATATCGCTCAACAATTGCCGATCCAGAAGTTGGAAGCGGGTGAGGACGGACGTACTTTTACTTTCCAGGTGACTTCCTCGCAGGATGCAAAGAAAGACACTACGGATAAGGATAACAAAACAAAAAAGGAGGTCTTTTACTTCTCCTACGATTACCCGACACGTAAATTGACTCATTTGGCAGATAAAAAGAAGGATACGGAATATCCCGACTGGGCTTCCATCTCCCCGGATGGCAAAACCGTTGTCTATGCCAAAGACCTGAACCTGTACCGTATGTCGCGCGAAGATTACGAAAAACTAAAGAAAGACGATAAAGACAGTACAGTGACCGAAATACAGCTGACTACAACCGGTGTAAAAGACTTCGGTTTCGGCCAGCCGTACAGTATTCTGAATACAGATACATTATGCAACGGTAAGAGAAAGAGTCCTGGCTACCTGCTATGGTCGCCCGACTCCCGCCATTTCGCCGTTTCAATCTCCGATAGTCGCGAAGTAAAAGACTTGTGGGTGATCAATGCGATGGCAACTCCTCGTCCTACACTGGAAACTTATAAATATCAGATGCCGGGCGAGAAGGAAGCACCGATCAGCCACCTGTATCTGTTCGATATGAGCAACGACTCGTACAAGGAGATCGATACCTGGGCTTTTAAAGACCAGACTATCCGTATGGCTTATCAGCCCCGCCTGCAGAAACAGCGCGATATGAAAGAACTGCCGAGTATCTGGCTGGGCGACAATAACCGTTTCTTCGTGACCCGTTCCAGCCGCGACCTGCACCGGATCGACATCTGTACTTATACTATCGGTGAAGATTCTATCCGCCCGATCATCGAAGAACGTATGAATACTTATATCGAAGTCCGTCCGCTGGCCGCCGTTAACAATGGCAAAGAGCTGATCCATTGGAGCGAACGCGACGGTTGGGCGCACCTCTATCTCTATGATGATAAAGGCAATCTGAAGAACCGTATCACTTCCGGCCCCTGGCATGTAGACCAGATCGTGAAGGTGGACGAAGCCAAACGCGTTGTTTATTTCCTTGCCAACGGAAGAGAAAAAGACGAAAACCCTTATTACGAACATCTTTATCGCGCCAACCTCGACGGTAGCGGCCTGCAAATGGTTTCTACCGGTGATTACTTCCACGATGTCCGGATAGATGATGATGCCCAGTTTATTGTCCACAACTACTCCCGTATCAACACCGTACCGAAAACAGACTTGCTGGACAATACCGGCCGGAAGGTGATGGAACTGGAGGAAAGCGACTTCTCACAACTGTTTGCTGCCGGTTATCAGTTCCCGGAACCGTTTAAGGTAAAAGCACAGGATGGGGTGACCGATCTGTATGGCGTGATGTATAAACCGTTCGATTTCGACTCGACGAAAGTATATCCTGTTATCGATTACGTTTATCCCGGCCCGCAGGTAGAAGCAACCCGTTATCCATTTACCCGCATGAGTGTCCGCACTGATCGTCTGGCTCAGGCTGGCTTTATTGTCGTATCGGTCGGTAACCGTGGCGGTCATCCGAGCCGTTCGAAATGGTATCATAACTTCGGATACGGTAATCTGCGCGATTACGGACTGGCTGACCAGAAAGCGGCTATTATCCAGCTGGCTGATAAATATAAGTTCATCGATATCCATCGTGTCGGTATTCACGGACATTCGGGCGGCGGCTTTATGTCGACGGCGGCTATTATGCAATATCCTGACTTCTTCAAGGTGGCTGTATCCTGTGCCGGAAACCATGACAACAAGATTTATAACCGCTGGTGGAGTGAAACGCATCATGGTGTAAAAGAAGTGGTATCGGAAAAAGGCGATACGACCTTTACATATAGCATCAAGAGCAACCCCGAACTGGCCAAACAACTGAAAGGCCATCTGTTGCTGGTTCACGGTGATATCGACAACAACGTCCATCCGGGTAACACGATGCGTGTGGTAGACGGCCTGATCCGTGCCAACAAACGTTTCGATATGCTGCTGTTACCACAGCAACGCCACGGCTTCGGTGATATGGACGAATACTTCTACTGGCGTATGGTCGATTATTTCTCAGAACATCTGCTGGGAAAATCGGATAAGTCGGTGGATATACCGCAACGGTAATTTTACAAAGGATAGTCTGATTAGACTATGTTTTGTTTGGGTAAATATTTAAGAGGGTTCCGCATCTGATGTGGAACCCTCTTGTTACATAAATAGACATTCGTTATTTAACTCCTCACGGATGAAATAACAGAAAAGGGTTAAGGTGTATTGGTGTTAAAAATCAAATCTAGTTTAATTTTTGAGCGTACATCTTGGAGAAAATGATTCTCAATATCTTATTGAGGATTCAAATATAAAAATTATTTGAAACTGTAGGTATTTAGCAGCAAGAATGGAACATAAATAGAGAAAAATGAGATATAAAAAGATGAATATAAAGAATAACGAGATCTTTTAGTTTATTAACTAATTGGTTTAGTTCGGAAACTAAAAGTTTTAGTTACTTTGTTGCAAACAATCGGAATTATGAAACGACTAACTGCAAAAGAAGAAGAGATTATGGGGTATTTTTGGGAGAAAGGCCCTTTGTTTGTTAAGCAATTGCTGGAATATTATGAGGAGCCCAAGCCTCATTTCAATACGCTTTCTACTATTGTCCGCGGGCTGGAAGATAAAGGTTTTCTGGCACATAATACATTTGGTAATACCTATCAGTATTATGCCGCTGTCACCGAAGAGGAATATAGCAGTGGTACATTGAAGAATGTCATTGCCAAGTATTTTAATAATTCCTATCTTGGTGTCGTATCTTCCCTGATCAAAGAGGAGGAGATCTCCGTGAATGAACTCCGGCAGTTGCTGGACGAAGTGGAACAAGCTAATAAAAAGTAGAATTATGGGAGATTTCTTTGTTTATATCCTTAAATCGTCTGTATGCCTGGCTACCTTTTACTTGTTCTACAGACTGTTGTTAAGCCGCGAAACGTTTCACCGCTTTAACCGTATTGCCCTTTTAAGTGTGATTATCCTGTCTGTCGTTATACCTTTTATACGTATTATGACAGAAGAACCTGTTGCCTTGCAACGTCCGATGCAGAACCTGGAATATCTTCTGCAAATGGCACAGATGCAAACGGAAGTAGAAGTACAGACAGGAGACTCTTTCTGGCTGCCGTTGCTGTTTGTCGTTTATCTGGTCGGTTGCCTTTTCTTCTTCGGACGTTTTCTTTATTCAACCTTATGGATATACCGGACGATAAGGAAAGGAGAGAAGCAACTGCTCCCGGACGGGAAAAAGCTAGTCGTAACGGCCGAAAATATCAGTCCGTTCAGTTGGATGGGGCATATTGTTATTTCACGGAAAGATATGGAGGAAGGCGGGGAGGAGATACTGACGCATGAGATGGCACATATCCGTGCCCGTCATTCCATCGATATGCTGGTTTGCAGTATCTGTGTCGTTCTTCAATGGTTTAATCCGGCTGTCTGGTTGTTGAAGCAGGAATTGCAGAACATCCATGAATACGAAGCAGACGAGAATGTTATCAGTAACGGTGTCGAAGCAAAGAAATATCAGTTATTATTAATAAAAAAAGCTGTTGGTTCACAGCGCTTCACTTCTATGGCCAACAGCTTTAATCACAGTAAACTAAAAAAACGAATTACTATGATGTTAAAACAAAAATCAAGTCCGTGGGCACGGTTGAAGTACCTGTATGTACTTCCATTGACTGCTGTTGCAGTGGTCGCTTTTGCCCGTCCCGAAATCTCCCGTGAACTGGAAAAGATTTCAAGTGCCAAAATTAGCGAAATTGTTCCGGTTAAGGAAGTTGTCGAGCCTAAAAAAGTTGAACCGGCAATTGTCCGCGAGGAAAAAGTGTCTCCACCGAAACCGGCAGTAGAGAAAGTGGCTGTAGTAATCCCTAAGGTCTCCAAAGTAGCAGATAGTGTCCGGGAGGTAAAGGAGCCTGTAGAAAAGGTTTCTTTGGGAGATTTGCAGGATGCCATGCAGAAGCAGTTGGATGATTTCTCCCACTCGTCGGAAGAGAGAATGAGAAAAGGCAAGCAACGGGTGGAAACTTCCCAGTATTTGATTCTTATCGATAACGAAACCGCCACCTACGACGAGTTAGACCGCATCTCACCCGAAAATATCGAAAGCTTCGGTGTCATTAAGAAAGAGAATAGCCTGGAGGTATTGAAGAAGCATAACGCTGAAAATAAGAAAGGAATTATTTCCGTAGTAACAAAAGAAGGGATAGCATCCGGCAAAGTGAAAAAGGATGAAGTGCGCGTGGTAGGCTTTGGCTCGATGAGTGATCCTGGCAATCCTTTGAACATAAAGGTGATGAAGAGGGATTCCGTAAGTGTCTCGGTTAAAGAAAAACCCTTGGTTTTTATAGATGGTATAAAAGCGGCTGATGATGCAATGTCAAGACTCGACCCGAATACGATCGAGTCGATAAGTGTATTGAAAGATGCAACATCGGTTAAGCTATATGGAGACGAGGGTAGGAGCGGCGTAATCCTGATTACGACCAAGTATGCATCATCAAAGAAAATAAAATGATGAAGACCTGTTTATATCAGGCCGCAATTGCCGCCTGTTTTTTTCTAACAGCGTGTAATGATAGTAAAACAGCGGATGGAGAAGTAACCGTAATCCCTGTAGGAGTCGCTCTTGACACTCCTTCCGGATTGAAGGCTTCCGACTGTTTTAAACAAGTATCTTATGTGGCGTTGGAAACGAATGACAGTTGTCTGGTAGGAACAGCTCCTCGCGTACAGCTCATTAAAGATAAGATATTGATTTCAACTAATCAAGAGCAATGCTTGATGTTCGATAAGACCGGCAAGTTTATAAAGCAAGTCGGACATGTAGGGAATGACCCTGAAGGATACAGCAGTGTATATTGTTGGGGAAATAATGAAACGGGAGATATCTATTTTTGGGGGTGGAACAATGAATTAGTCTGTTATGACCAGGAAGGATTGTTTAAAGAAAAAATTAAGATCCCATTTGAAGCAGAGGGGTATGCGGCTGCATCCTACAACTATCTAACCGATGAAATATTTGTTGGTCATAAAGAAGGAATTTTGGGAGCGAACGGAAGTGCACTTCTCTTCTTTAAGAATAATGAACCAATAACATCGTTTCAGACAATTGCTGCCGATGATAAACCGTTTGATCCATCCAATATAGCTTCTATATCGGTTATTAAAAATGAGGAAGGAATTAAACTGTTCGGTCCGACAGCGTACTCTGGGGTAGTTATCGTTAATTATAAAGAACCGGAAACCGGAAGTATTTCCTTCCCTGATAATACGAGCCTATGGCGTCAGAATGAGAATCTCTACTTCAAGGAAGCCTACAATGATACGATCTATCAGGTGAAAGATACTACCATTGTTCCTTCAAGCATCATTGATTTAGGAAAGTACCATTGGGAGTATTCCGACCGCTATATGAAGAATAAGGACAATGCCGCATTGATAACACAGATATTGGAAAGCAAAGACCGGATGATCATTCGTTTTATTACGAAGCTGTTTCATGGAGCTGTTTTGCATGATGCTGTTGTTACCAAATCGACCGGAGAAGTTAAGGTCGGTTTATATGCTGACGGAATGAAAGATGACCTTACAAGTTTCATGCCTTTACGGCCGATGACCGTTTCTTCTGCCGGAGAATATATAGGTTTACTTCCGGCCGGAGAAGTGGCAGAATGGTTTGACGAACATGAGGATGATCAAGATATCCCGCAACAGGTAAAAGAATTGAAGCGAATAGGAGAAGAGGATAATCCGATAGTTGTAATAATGAAATAAATAAAAGAGCCGTAAGTATTGACACTTGCGGCTCTTTTTATTGTTTGCTTAAATGATCTATTCCCTGACAATCTGATGAATCTGTACCGGAGTCTTGCCTACCGGAGTGATTGTCAGTGTTTGTATATCTTCAAATGAGATCTTATTCAGTTTTACGTAACCGACATATCCGCAGTACAGCATATTGTCTTCTCCGTCTTTATTGATACCGGAGATAGAAACCATACTCTCATTGTTGCCGGATAAGAAGAATTCGATATACTTGTCTACACCGTCGCACTTTACTTCTACCTTTTCACCCGGTTTCAGTGTCTTATAAGTACTCAGATTGAGGTCGTACATCATCAGGGCTTCATTTATTTCCGGAGCTTCTTTGGTCTTAACGGAGAAAGAAGCCACCTTCAGCTCCATTTGTTTGCCGGAGTTATTACGCATCCGGACGAAATGAGCATTCAAAGGAATTGTAGTGACCGTGAATTTTGTCCGGTCTGCAGGTATATCGGAAAGAGGAGTCCATGTTTTGCCGTCTGCCGACCATTCGAATACGCGTCCTTCCACATTGCTTTGAGGTAGATTGAACGTGAAAGACTCGGCATCCCTCTGTATTTCCCATCCCAGGCCGAGATACTGGTCAGGTTCGACCTTTACCACTTCAAGCATGGGAACGTATGCGATCAGATTCTCGTCTTCCGACCAGGGCTGGTTTTTCAGTTGGTCGATATTGGTGATGACGGAAGCGGTACTGACCCTGATCTCGTTAGACGGCATATCGGCTGTAGAAAGCAGGTTGCGGCTTGTCTGTCTGTATAACCCTTCGATAAGCGGCATAAGAACTCTTGTACCGACCTTTACACCTTTCTGGTACGGGTTCTGATTGAAAGTACGGTTGATGAGCTTCATGCTGTCCATTACGGCCGACACTTCCAGGAAACGTTGCCAGGTATTCTGACGATCTTTTTCATACCAGGCATGAGCCATGCGCAAGGCATTTGTTCCGCATCTTCCCAACAGTTCGAACTGCATAAGCCAGGGGTTGATCTCTTCGATCAGCCGCTTGTTGTCTCCCTGGTTATAGATCAGTTCGGGGGCTGCTTGTATCTGTGCGAACAGGGCACCCAGCAGGTTGCCATCTCTTTCGCCGAAAGAGCCGTTGCGATAACTGGTAAGGAAACGGTTCGCTTGCTTTTCGTAACGGGCTGATTCTTCCCGGCGGTATAAATGGCCATTAGGTCCCGGATCGCTGTTATTCTCGCAGAAGGTTTTAAAGGCAATAGCAGCTCTGGGCATCAGGTATTCGCAGGCCTTTTCCCAGGCAAACTGCGGATCATAGCTATGGATGTTCCAGCTATACATGGCAACACCGAATAAGGCTACTTTCGATGCTTCTGCCCGTTCCATCGGGTTGGCAACGAAACCTGACATCGCATTGGATGCTTGGGTATCCAGGCCGTAAGAAGGCCCCATCAGCAGATGGTCGCGGCAATAATCGCTCACTGGGAAGTTCCACCAGATATAAGCGGGGCGTTGGATGCGTTTATTTACCCATTCAAGACCTTCGAGTGTGATATCGTCTACTACACGGTTACCTGTCCACATGATTTGTACGGCCTGATCCAACTGTTCTCCCAGAATATCGAGATAATCTGTTTTGGCCCATGAACGGTTATATTCTGTGGGGCACATAATGAGCGGTTGGATATCGTTTTTCTTTTCAATGAATTCCTTTTGGATGAAGTTCATCAGTCCTGCCTGCTTGGCGGCGTTTGTTCCTTCACCGGAAATGTCGTCGAAGAATACGGCAAAGGCACGTACGCCCAGGTCGTACATCTGTCCGAACTTGGTGATTACGTTGTTGCTGTCGGTTACATTCCATTTGATATCCTGTCCCGGGTGGATGGCCCAAACGAAGTCGACTTTGTTACGGGCAGCTTCGGCTGTCAGTTCTTTGATCTGGTTAGCCTGGTCGGCGGGATACGGTTCGCGCCAGTTGGCACTGTGGAAAGGATCGTCTTTCGGGCCATAGATATAGGTGTTCATTTTAAACTGTCCGTAGAAACGCAATTGGTCGATACGGTCGGCATGGCTCCAGGGAGTACCGTAAAAACCTTCCACTGTACCTCGGTGAAGAACATCCGGATAATCGGTGACGGTGCAAAGGGGGAGTGTCCGTTTCCCTTCATCATTGTAGCTGATCAGTTGCTTCAGTGTCTGGGCGGCATAGAACAGGGAGCGGCCATCTACGATCTCGATGGTGATTTTCTTTTTAGAGATATCGAGGATGTAAGCTCCTGAACGTCCCATTTCGGGTGTTTTTGCTTTCAGCATCTTTATCTCCAGCGGAGAAGATTTGCCGGATTGGGCAAAAGGCAGTGTTTCTTTCAGCAACTTGACGGCATCTGCATCCGGATTGCTGATTCCCTGTAACGTATATCCCCCGACCGGTTTATATTGCTGGTTGGATATTACAATATGTTGCGGCTGCGGGTATAAGTCCGGATACTGGCTCTGGGCATTGCTAATCCCCGGTAGGCAACATAGTAACAGGGTAATGAGTAGATTAGATAGTTTTTGCATAGATCAACGGTTTTATAAATTAATTATGAGGGTAAAGTTATTAACATTCAGTAAATAAACAAGGATGGAACGACATATTTATCAGACTGATGGCAGGATAGTAATTGTATGCTTCTAGCACTATTGTGTAAATAATACCAGCACTACTGTGTCGATACTATTAACACTGTAGTGCTGGAACTGTTAGGACTATAGTCCTGGTTGCGGATATCTACCGAGAGTATATTCGATAAGTTAAACTATCTCTATTTAGTTGATAGACAATAACAGAGTACGGTTCGATGTGTTTCCCCACTCGGTAAGCAGGCTGCGCAGGTTGGTGAACTGTGCAGGCGTATATAACTGATTGTTCAGTTGCAGGCTGCGTTCCACTTCTGCGGTGTTGCCGTTTTGTTTGACGGAGATAACTACTTTACCGGCTGCGTTCTCTATTGTCTTTACGGCTTCCGGTGTGGAAAGTTTCATTCCTTCCGGTAGTTGAACGGTATATGTATAATGCTCGTTCGCTTTGCATGGCAACAGCAGATTGTCTTTGCGGCTGCTGTTCATCTGGCAGTAATAGCTGTGAGCCAGACTGACGGGAGCGTCTGGCAGCGATACCATTACATAGCCATTGTTGGTTTCCAGGTTCTGCGATACCTTATAAGAGATCGTTGTGCCGTTCTGCGTTTTGGCTTCGGTGGCCTCTTTGTCTCCACCAGCAAAAGTCGACAGGTAAGAACCGTAATAAGGTAGGTAAGCATTACCGATCGTAGCGCTCACTTGTGCATCTGCTTTTTCCGGAGAAACAGAAAGCGTTACCTTATAATCGATGTCACCTGACGGTGTATTGACTGCTACCGGAGTTCCGGCATTTGTCAAGCTTATTACCGGAGTGATACCGTTCCAGACGGCCATTTTGTTGGATGCAGGAGACATGACATATTGTTTTCCGTCTGCATTAGCTACAACCACCAATCCGCTTACGGCATTCAGTCCGCAACTGGCCGGATCGGCTTTTACACGATAGATGGCGGCTGCTTCCGCTTTGATACCGGCTGCATTCAACAGGCCGTTCAACAGGTTTGCCTTTTCGGCTTCCGTTCCGTAGGCAGAATAGATCACATCACTGGATGAACGGATCTTGTATCCGGCGTCCGGTAATGAAAGTCTACTATATCCCAGGTTCTCATTTACATGTTTCAGGATAGCCTGTACTTTTTCCGTATCATTCTTTTTACCTTCCGTGATATTTTCGGCAATAGCTGTCAACTGTACATCAGAGGCGGGAGTGAATTGTGTATATAAGGCTTTCAGGGCATCGCCATTAGAAGCATAAGTAGAAGCTGTCAGGAAAGGAACATCGCCATTGGCAGCCGATACGAACGGGTCGCGGGAAGAAGCCGGGAGGTTACGTAGGTTCCAGGTAACTGTTTTCATGCCGTTGGCTGTGGAGACAGCTGGTTTGGTGCTGTTATTCTGCAACGTGTAGAATAAAGGCTTGCTTTCCGGAGCCGACAGGCTGATGGTATATTCCTTTACCGGAGAACTTTGCAACAGTTCGTCGTAGATATCCAGTTCCGGCAGATAACCCGGTTTGGAAGTAAGCGTATAATCCAGATAGATGGTGGCACCCAGCTCCAGACCGGTGTGGACAACGACCATTTCTTTCAGGTTATTATAAGCCGGAGCATCGGCTGCTGCATGGGGAAGAACTTCCACAAAAGCGTTATCGGGAGTCTTTATGATATTCCCGTCTTTCTGTTTAGTGTAAGAAGAGTTGATCTTCAGTACCTGGTATTCCGGGTTATAAACGATAAAGCTCTCACCGTATGTACCGTTCATAGCAGTATGGGTGAAGAGTGTAAGTTCCATGCTGTAACGAAACTCCTGACTTCCGTCTGCATTCAATGTATATGCTTTCGACAGCTTCTTGTATTCGGCTTCCGATGCAGCGAATACAGATGCCGTAAGCGCCAGCAGGCAAAGAAGCAGTGTCAATTTATTTATTATATTAGTCATTGTCTTTTACTTTTTAATAATTAGATAATCGCCGAAACTTTTATGAGCATTGACTGCCGAACGGAAGCCATCCCAATCGCCGGCTTCGTATACACGTTTCTTCAGTGCCAGTTTCTGGCTGATCGTTATCTTATCGCCTTCCTGATGCAATGAGCCTTCAAAGTCGGCTGCATCACTCTGTTTGCTGTCTTGTTTGGCTTCATTAAGCAGTGTATAGCCTTTGGGAAGCTGGATCGTTTCGTCCAGTTCCACAAGACGTGAACAGGCATCTTTAAAACCGTACTGACGTTCTGCCAGGTCGGTATTGATACGCAGATAGCTCTTCACCTGGTTATACAGGTTGTTCATGACCATAGGTTTGAATACAAGCTCTTCTTTTCCGGGGATAGCATATTCCGGTATCTCGTAGCGGAATGTGATCTTGATAGGGGCTGCCTGGTAGTCTTTCGGATCTTTGCCATAATCGACACTGATCAGACGTGCTTTCGGAGAGACGTTCAGCAACTGGCTTTCGAGCATGTTCTTCCATTGCGACTGCCAGCCACGGGTAAACATACCGCGGATATTACTGTCCGACTGTCCTTCGGCGGTAATGGTGAATTGTCCGGTCAGCGTACCTTTGGCATCCAGTTTATTGTTGGCTTTGATACGTACATAATGGTTTTCCGGAGCGGAAACCGGAGTCAGGCAAAGGTCTGAACCTTCGGGAACGCCCGGCAGATAGTTTTGTTGTTGTTCGGCGCTGCTCCATAATTCACGGCAGAAAGGAACCCAGGTCGGGTCGAGCGGCATATAAGTACCACTGGATAGCTTAACGACAGCTACGCAATGGTTGAAATGGTCGGCAGGAATACTTTCCACGCGGCTGCCTGCCATTGTCATAGCCGGATAGGCTTCAAAGCCTGCCATGCGGAGGAAAGAGATCAGTGTTCCGGCAATGTCTTTACATACACCGCAACGGTCGGTATAGTTCATTTTCGTATTATGAAGCGTGTAGCCTTCGCCTTTCCCCATCGAGATACCGGAGTAGCGGATATTGTCGGCTACCCAATGGGTGAGGACGGCAATCTTTTCCATCTCCGTTTTCTTTCCTTTGATCAGTTCGTCTACCTTTTTCTGTGCTTCGGGTAGTGGAGCAAAGCTTCCGTAATCTTCGTTAACCTTATTGAACCATAATGATTTATCCTGCCATTTAGGTGTGGACGACATCATCAGTTTAGGTGCGGCATCGAACAGGTCTACCATATTTGGTTCACGTTTTGCCGGCATTACGTCGTTGGTGGAGAAGGTATAGGCTTTCCGGCCATCTTCGTAGCGCATGGAGGAAGCACAGTCGCCCTGATAGAACTGGAACTGCATCTCTTTCTCCATCGGAATGGATACCTTATATACTTTGCGAACGGTCGGTTCCGTTACCCAGAAAGGCACGATATCATAGAACTGTCCACGCATAGGAGGGATGAAACGTGATTCGTCGTCGCCACCATCCGCCAGCAGGGCATAGGTAAAACCTTTCTTGTCAATCTCGTATTCGATAATATCTCCAGGATTCAGTTGCCCTATTTCGAGCATGATCTGGCGGGCTCCCCAATAGATGGCACGGGCAGGAGCTGCATAATCGCAAGCCTGGGTGACATCCAGATTGATCACATCGCCGTTAGCACGGTAAACGGTGGCTCTCTTGAACCGGGCGAAAGCTGTCAGCGGGTCGTAGTCGTATTTGATGATACGGTTGCTGACTGCTCCCTGGGGAGTCTGGATCTTAATTGTCTTGCAGACAGAAAATGAGCCGGAACCGGTCGGTTGTACGGTTACAGATGTACTGTCCAGCAGATTTACGCAATCGTATCCGGCATATACTTCCGGCTTCTGAAGCGTCGGATCCGGTGCAAACCGGCAACTTTCTCCACTCTGTCCGTAAGCGGACGAGAGGGTTAGAAATGATAATACGGTAAGTGTAAAATACCTCATAAGTATAGTGTTTTTAAATGATAATCAGATTAGCTTTGCCGCCAATAAACGACAGGCTTTCCGGTCTGTTTTACCACTGCCGGTGAGTGGGATGGCGTCTACTTGCCGGATGTATTTAGGCTGTTGGTATTTAGGCAGGAGAGAGGCTATCTTATCCGAAAGCCTTTCCGGGTCTGTCGTCTTTTCCACCAGTAGCACGATGGCTTCTCCTAATCCGGGATGTGGAACGGCCGTTATCGCAAAGGTAACAGAAATAATTGAACGTAGTATTTCTTCTACGCATTCAATTTGAACTTTTATACCACCGGTGTTGATGATATTATCTTTTCTTCCCAGGATGGTGAATGTGCCGTCCGGGTGTATTTGCGCTATGTCGTTTGTTACCAGGGTCTCATCGCAAACCAACGGTGCTTGGATGACCAGTGTTTCTTCCGGTGATAAAGAGAGCTTTACGGAAGAGAAAGGCGTGTAAGCCGGTGACGCATCCGAGCCGTTCAATTTACGCAGGGCGATGTGAGACAGTGTTTCTGTCATGCCATAAGTGGAATAGATCTCATTCGGTAGTTGTCGTATCTCGTCTTCCAGTTCTTTATTGATAGCTCCACCGCCTATGATTAGTATTTCTGTCCGGCAAAGACGCTCTTTCTCTTCTGCCACCCGGAGAGTATTATACACCTGCAAAGGGATCATGGCCGCAAAGCGGAGCGGTACCGTCACATCTGCCAACGGATGTCCCGAAGGTGTCCGCAGGATAAGATTCAGTCCGGCAACCAATGCCCGTACAACGACCATCTTACCTGCGATATACTGTAAAGGCATACACAGCAACGCATTGTCTCCTTTTCGTAAACGAAGGAATGAACAGGTCAGTAGGGCACTTTGCATCATCTGTTCCTTACGGACGGTAAACTCTTTCGGGGTTCCGGTTGAGCCGGAAGTGTGTACGGTAATATAGGGTGATTCGCTAAACAAGTCTGCCAGGAAATGATATAAATCCCGAAGTATCTCCGGTGTATCGGTGGGGAGTTTGGCTATCAAATCCTGAATATTTCCGGCCGTACAAACCGTTCCATCCTCTAGCTGCAATTGCTGCTTACTTCGATCTGTTGTGAAATGTAACACACCCTCTGTCCCCTCTCGAGAGGGGAATGAGTTACTCTTCGGATCGTACCAAAGACAATCTTTTCGTATACTAAGCGGCATTTCTACATTATCCGTAAACAAAGCCCCTGTGCCAAGCCCTTGCGGTAGTGGATTATTAAATGTTGCGCACCATTGTGCAATAGCGTTTAGTCCGATATTCGACTCTAAGGCCGAAGTGATCCACCAACCGATCTTTTGTCTTTCAGCTTCATCGATCCATTCCTGTCCGCCACTTATGCCACCATGCAAGGAAGGTTTCAGTATAATATATTGCGGACGGATGGCAGATAGAAGCTCTTTCTTACCCTGTAAGGTATTACATCCGATCAATTCTTCATCTAAAGCAATCGATAACGGTGTTTCAGCCGTAAGTCGTGCCATTTCTTCCCATTGCCCGGCACGGATAGGCTGTTCGATGGAATGCAGGTCTAATTCGGCCAGCCGGTGCAGTTTATCTAATGCGTCAGTAGGAGAAAAAGCTCCGTTTGCATCTACGCGGAGTTCGATTTCTTTGGCGGAGAAATGTGCACGGATATGTTTCAATAAAGCTAATTCTTCCTCAAAGTTAATCGCCCCGATCTTTAATTTGATACAGCGGAATCCTGATTGCATTTTGGCTTCGATCTGCTCCAGCATCTTTTTATACTCGCCCATCCAGATCAGGCCGTTAATAGGAATACCGGCTTCACCTCGTGAGAAAGGAGTATCCCATAAAGCGTAGTTACCTGCATGGAAATGCCTGAAAGCTGTTTCCAAGCCGAACTGGATGGAAGGATAAGGACGAAGAAGTTCGGTATCTGGCTTGCCTTTACTCTTGGTCTGGCGACAAATCTCTGCCAACAAACGTTCATAGTCCGGCACATCATCGCAACTTAGTTTGGGTAAGGGGGCACACTCGCCAATACCATATCGTTCGGGTGCTTCATCGGAAGTCAGAACCAGATACCAGCTATTCCGTGTGGTATAGGTTCCGCGGGAGGTTCCGGCAGGTTGTTTGAAATGTAATACTTTCGGTATAATTTGTATATGATAAGACATAGCAGTTGACAGTTGATAGTTGACAGTTGACAGATACAGGTTCCGGTTATTTAACTGTCAACTGTGATCTGTCAACTGTCACACTGATTACGGGAATTTAGGATAATCTTCAAACCGTGGGCGGCGTTTTTCGAGGAATGCTTTACCGCCTTCCTGTGCTTCGTCTGTCATGTAATAAAGCATTGTTGCGTCGCCTGCCAGTTCCTGGATACCTGCCTGGCCATCCAGTTCGGCATTCAATCCGGCTTTGATCATACGCAGGGCAAGCGGACTGTGCATCATCATGGTTTCAGACCATTCCACGTATTCGTCTTCCAGCTTATCTAAAGGAACCACTTTATTAACCAGTCCCATATCGAGTGCTTCCTGCGCATTGTATTTGCGGCAAAGGAACCATATCTCACGTGCTTTCTTCTGACCGACGATACGAGCCAGGTAAGAGGAACCGAAGCCGGCGTCGAAGCTACCCACGCGGGGGCCGGTCTGTCCGAAGATCGCATTCTCGGAAGCAATTGTCAGGTCGCAAACCACATGCAGCACATGGCCGCCGCCGATAGCAAACCCGTTCACGGCTGCAATGACCGGTTTCGGCATCGACCGGATCTGCTTTTGTACATCCAGTACATTCAAGCGTGCAACGCCGTCTTTACCGATATAACCGCCATGTCCTTTCACATTCATATCGCCGCCTGCACAGAAGGCTGTATCGCCAGCTCCTGTCAATACGATTACGCAGATATCCGGCCGTTCGCGGCAGATATAAAGAGCATCGCTCATTTCTGTTGTAGTGGTAGGAGTGAAGGCGTTGCGATAACGTTCGCGATTAATCGTGATGCGGGCAATTCCTTTATAAAAATCGAATAGAATATCTTCATATTCCTTTATAGTTGTCCATTCTCTTGTAGTTGACATATTATTTTTGCTTTAATTGATGATAATACTCTTTCAATAGACGAACATCTTCGTCTTTATCTGTGAAAACTTCCATCAGTACCGGTTGGTTGATGGGGTTGGGATCCGTAAATATCTTCATTGACTCTTCAAGTTCTTTCCCGTCGTGTACACCCTGATAAAGGAAACCGCGTTCGGTAGCCCAGCCTTGTGCCGATGTTTTATGCGTGGCGGTGACAAAACGGTGCGTCTTTCCCGACATAGACAAACCGGGCAAAGCCTGGAAGATCTCACCACCACCATTGTTCAGCAGCAGGATACGCAGGTTACAACCGTAATTGCTGTTCCAGATCGCATTCATGTCATAGAAGAAACTAAGGTCACCTATAGCTACAAAATTCAGCTTATCGGATGCTACGGCATAACCGATAGCTGTGGAGAGAGAACCTTCAATCCCGCTGGTTCCCCGGTTACAGCACACTTCTACCTCTTCCGGCAAAGTGAACAACTGCGCATAACGAACAGTCGAGCTATTGGCCAGATGTAAGGCAGACGGAGTTGGCAACGATTTTATCAGTGCACCGATAGCCGCCATTTCCGAATAAGCGAACTCCGGTTCGGGTAAATTCCTGGTATTGTTTTCCCATACGCGTGGAAACTCGGTTGTTTTATTCTCCAGCAGATAAGCGATCTTTTCGAGGAACTCGAACGGATCCATCTCGATAACGGTAGTCATTGAGCCGTACAGATCGGCCACTTCGCCATCCGCCGATACATGCCAATGCTCTTTAGGCGGGTTCTCGCGGAGGAATTTCTTCAGGCGCTTGGAAACGATATGTCCCCCATAGGTGATGACCAGTTCGGGAACCATCTTGTCGAGCGTCTCTTTTGGTAATGCATAAATTGCCGCATCGAAGTTCTTTACAGGGATACCGGGGATCGTTTTGTTTCCCGTATGTTCGGTCAGCCAGGCGAAATGTTTGTAGAGTAGTTTGGATATCTTCTTTTCAAACAGATAGATCAGGCTCATTTGTCCGACCACCATCATCCGTTTATTATAGCCGTTCAGCCGTTCGATCAGTGTATTGTATTCCCGGTCGTATATATTCAGTCCCTGATAACGGGTAATGACGCGTACCTTCGGCAATTCGGGTGTCGTGAACTGGAATAGCGGCTCGGAGATCGGGACATTGATATGTACCGGGCCTTTTCCGTGATGGTTGAGTTCCAGCAACGCCTCATTGACCAGGCGGTTGCAGTACCACTCATCTTCATCCGTATGTATCTCCGGCAGGTTGACCGATTTCTTTACCAGTGAACCGAATACACCCGGTTGCGGTAAGGTCTGGCCATCCATTTGCCCGATCCAGGCTCCCGGTCGGTCGGCAGATATCACGATAAGGGGGACATGCTGGTAATAGGCTTCCGCTACGGCCGGATGGATGTTCAGCAGGGCTGTACCTGAGGTGCAACAGACGGCCGCCGGTTTTCCCCCGTGCAGAGCCAGTCCCATTGCAAAGAAGCCGGCACTCCGTTCGTCGGTCACCGAATAGCAGGTGAAGAACGGATGATTAGCCAACGTATGTACGATAGGCGAATTGCGACTTCCCGGACATAATACGATTTTATTGATATTATGCTCCTTGAGCAGAGCTACTAATTGGAGAATGTTTTTTTTATCGGTGTACATATTCTGTTCTTCCTTAGGTTGACTTGCAAAAGTAGATATAATTTTTCAATTGACGGAGAATCGGGTCGGATATGATCAATATGTAGAATAGTTCTACATATCTGTGTGGAAATTCTACATACCGTTTTATTTTTCTTAGTTTTCCTTGAATGATTAATGCATTTATTCACCGCTATTTAGATTTAATTTACTCCTCGGACGCTTTTAGGGTACAATTATTGGCATATAAAGTACAAACTGGTATTAGTATTTAATAATAATTGATTAATGAAAAAATTTAGATTTGTATTGTTTGTACTGGCGTGTCTGTGCAGTATACATATGCAGGCACAGCAATTGGAAATAAAAGGTATAGTAACCTCATCGGATGATAAACTACCTCTTATTGGTGCTACCGTTTCTGTAAAAGGAGTCGCGGAGCGGGGAGTGGTGACGGATATAGACGGTCGTTTCGTACTGGATGTAGAAGCATCCGATAAGATCCTTGTTGTATCTTATGTAGGAATGAAAACAGCCGAGGTAAAAGTACCTAAGAATGGTGTTTTGAATGTGGTGCTAACCCCTGAATCACAGAATTTGGAGGAAGTGGTGGTCACCGGATATGGAAACTTCTCGAAATCATCTTTTACCGGCTCTGCCAATACCCTGCGGGCCGATATGTTGAAAAACGTACCTGTACTTTCTGTAGAGCAGAAGTTGCAAGGCATGACTACGGGAGTGAATATAACATCCGGTTCCGGTCAACCGGGAGCTAACCAGAGTATTCGTATCCGTGGTATGGGTTCTTTCAATGCTTCCAACGAACCATTATTTGTCATTGATGGCGTACCTGTCACATCCGGTAGTATGGGTGCCGGTACGGGTGCCGATGCCGCTTATATGAATAACGCCAAAACGAATGTGATGAGCACGCTTAATCCTGCCGATATCGAAAATATTACGGTGATAAAGGATGCTGCTGCCGCTTCTCTTTATGGTTCGCGTGCTGCTAATGGCGTGATTTTGATCACAACGAAAAAAGGTACCGTGGGGCGTACAAGAGTCACTTTGAGTGCCAGTGGCGGTTTCTCTGATGCGGCTGTCAACTTCCGCCCTACATTAAATGGAGATCAGCGCCGTGAGATGATTTATGAAGGCCTGTATAACTCGGCTATAGACAAGGGCATGGAGTCTCCTGACGAATATGCCAAAGCCAATATCGACATGTATGCGGGGATACCCGAACTGGGATATACCGACTGGCGGAAAGAATTGCTTCGTACGGCTCATAATCAAAATTATGAGGTATCGGCTTCCGGGGGTAACGAGCGTACTACTTTTTATTCTTCTCTTGGTTTCAACCGTCAGGAGGGATTGGTCGAAAACTCCAGTCTGGATCGTTATTCGGCCCGTCTGAATGTGACGCAGAAAGTAGGTAGCCGTGCAGAAATAGGAGGTAATATGATGTTTACCCAGATGAGTCAGGAAATGAATGAAGAGCGTGGCTCCAATATCAATCCTTTTCTCTGTGTCGCTGTATCTGCCACACCTTCCATGCCGGTACGCGACGCTTCAGGCAATTATGTGGGCTCTTATCCCGGTACTAATGTGAATCCGCTTCGCGATATCCGTACCGACTATAACCGTAGTCGTATGACGCGTATGTTCTCTACCGGATATGCCTCAGTTGATATTATTAAAGGACTGAAACTCAAAGAAACGTTGAGCTATGATTACACGGTGCAGAAAGATTCCCGTTATCTGAACCCTCTTAGCGGAGCAGGGCCAAAGAGCGGAAGTGATGCCCAGACTTCAAAAGGATTTACCGAATATGGTAAGTTTCTTTCATCTACCTCTATCAACTTTGTCCGTACCTTTGCCACCAAACACCACCTCGATGTATTGGCAGCCTATGAATTGGAAAGTTATCAGAGTGATAAGGCAATGGGAGAAAAAGCTAAATTACCTTCGGATGTGTTGCTCGAACCGGATAATGCAGCTGTGCTGAAAAGCTTTGCTTCTTCTACCCAGGCATACAGGATGATCTCCTATCTTTCGCGTTTGAATTATGATTATGACGACCGTTATTATATTGCGGGCAGTTACCGCCGCGATGGCAGTTCCCGTCTGGCTCCGGAAAGTCGATGGGGAGATTTCTGGTCTGTCTCCGGTATGTGGCATCTGAGTAATGAGTCTTTTATGCATGCAGTGAAACCGGTGTTGAACGATGTGAAGATACGTGCCTCTTATGGCGTTAATGGTAATCAGCCGGGAGCTCTTTACGGATATATGGGGCTGTACAGTTACGGACAGAACTATATGGGAGCAGCAGGTTCGTATGAGTCTGCCCAGGCCAATCCCGGGTTGAAGTGGGAAAAGAACTACAATCTGAATCTTGGTATCGACCTGGCTTTCATCAACCGTATTTTTGTGACGCTCGAATACTATAATCGCGATACCAAAGACCTGCTTTACAACCGTCCTATCAGTGCTACTACCGGTTTCCTGAACTATCTGGCGAATATCGGTCAGCTTAACAACAAAGGTGTGGAGTTAGAATTGAGAACGATCAACTTTGCCAGTCCTGACTTTAACTGGACATCCGTGCTGAACCTGACCCACAATCGCAATAAGATCGTAACGTTGGATGGCGATATGAAGCAATCAATCGAGGGCTCCTGGTTTATCCATAAAGTAGGCCTTCCTTACAACAGCTTCTACGTGAAAGAGTTTGCCGGAGTAGATACGCAGACCGGAAAAGCTCTCTACTATCTCAATACACAGGACGAGCAAGGCAATTATAATAAAGAAAAGACTGACGATGCATCTAAAGCACAAGCCATTCCGTATAAGTCTGCCGATCCGAAGATTGCAGGAGGTTTTACCAACATACTTTCTTATAAATGGTTTGACCTGGGACTTACGTTCACCTACTCATTGGGTGGTTATTCTTTTGATAAGGCTGGCACTCTGATAGAGACAGACGGTAGTAAGGAAAAATCATACAACCTGCCCGTATATGCCCTCGACCGTTGGCAGAAACCGGGAGATATAACCGATGTGCCCCGCTTCGTACTGGAACAGGGAGCCGGCCCGCAAAACTCATCCCGTTATATCCACAGTACCGATCATATCCGTCTCAAAAACCTGACATTGGGCTTTACACTGCCGGGGCAGTGGACACAAAAGGCGCTGATAGAAAATGCACGTATTTATTTCTCCGGTACCAATCTGCTCACGTGGGCCAAATGGAACCAATATGATCCGGAAGTTCCGGTTAATGGTGAAGTGTTCTGTGAAGCACCCGCTATGCGTACCTTCAATTTTGGGGTTGAGATAACTTTCTGATTTATTTATTATAAACTATTCGAATATGAAACATACATTTATATATTTGTTTGCCGCCACATCGCTTCTTTGCACTTCCTGCTCCGGCGATTGGTTGAACCTGGATCCGTCTACTTCGGTAACTACTTCGCAGGCTATCCGCACGCTTGAAGAGGCTCAGATCGCTTTGAACGGTATCTATCGTATTGCCGCTTCACATAGTTACTATGGGGATAATTATCTCTACTATGCCGACTGCCGTGGCGAAGATGTACAGGCACGTATCAGTAAAGGGCCCGGCAAACGTGTGTCACCCTATTATGAGTTCAATGTCACGGCGGATGATGCCCTGAACATCACCCGTGTATGGAACCAGCCTTATAACGTGATCCATCAGGCAAACAGTCTGCTGGAAAGGATCGAATCGGGTGAGGTAACTACGGATAATACCGCAGCACTCGACTGTATCAAAGCTGAGGCGCTTGCTTTGCGCGGGCTCGCCCTGTTCGATCTTACCCGTCTGTTCGGTATGCCTTATACTCTGGATAACGGTGCTTCTTTGGGTGTGGCTATCGAAATTAAAACAACATTACCCACTCATCAGCCTGCCCGCAATACGGTGGCCGAATGCTACGGCCAGGCGATAGATGATATGACGGAAGCACTGAACCTTTCCGCCCTCTCTACCGATAAGAAAGACGGCTTTCTCAATGTCTGGAGTGTGAAAGCATTGCTATCGCGTATTTATCTTTATATGAATAATAATGAAAAGGCACTCGCACTGGCTAAGGAAGTAATAAATAACGGAGGGTTGTATAAACTATTCACACACGAAGAATATCCCACTGTATGGGGAAAAGATTTTAATTCGGAGTCGCTCTTTGAGTTTTATTATACCCTTTCCGAACCGGATGGTGGAACAGGCGGTGAGGGAGCTCCGATGGTGTATGCCGATAATGTGAAGGACTGGAATAATCTTGTGCTCACGAAGGCATTCCTCGATCTGCTGGGAGAAGATCCGGACGATGTGCGTCATATATTGAATCGTCTACCGCAGAAACCGGAAGAAGATATATTACCCGAAGGTTCTACTGGTCATCCTAAGTATCTGAACAAGTATCCGGGCAAAACGGGCGAAAATCCACAGGATAATGATATCTGTGTCGTTCGTCTCTCCGAAGTCTACCTGAATGCTGCTGAGGCAGCCTTTAAATTGGGTGGAGCAGAGAATCTGGCCTTCTCCCTGGATTGCCTTAATGCTATCGTGAGCCGTGCCAATCCAGCGAAATCGGTGCAGGCATCTGAACTGAGCCTGGAGCGTATTCTGAAAGAACGCCGTAAGGAATTGGTAGGAGAGGGACATGCCTTTTTTGATGCCATGAGGAATGATTTGCCGGTGACTCGTACCGGTGGATGGCATTTGCCTTCCGTTGCCGGAGCAGCAGTCATTACTCCATCTGATCTGAGGGTCGCGTTACCTATTCCCCAAACGGAGATCGATGCTAATCCGAATATGGTGCAGAATCCGCGTTGATCTAAAACTAATTGTGGGACGTATCGGCTACTTCAATAGCTGATACATCCCACGATCAATATTTGGACTATCACAAATTTTGTTTTACAACAATGCCCGCATCGTCTGTAATTTATCTTCCGTTTCCTGCCATTCGTCACTCAACTCTGAAGAAGAAAGCAAGCCACCACCGGCATACAGTATCAGCGTCTTGGCATTGATGTTCATGCAACGCAGGTTTACGTACAGATCTGTTCTGCCTTCCGGATTCAACCAACCGATAAAGCCGGAATAATAACGGCGATCATATCCTTCGTTGGCCAGGATAAAACGATGGGCTTCTTCTTTAGGAAGTCCGCATACGGCTGGAGTAGGATGTAATAGATTAAGCAGATTCCCCAGTTTATTACTTTCTCCGAGACGGAACCGGAAATCGCTTTTCAGATGACATAAAGCCCCGGCGCGTGCCGGATAAGGGCCTTCCATTGCTGAGTCGATACCTAATGAACTGAGTTGATCGTGTATGTAATTGGATACTAATAACTGTTCCCTTTTATTCTTATTGCTCCAATGTACAGGTAATTCGCCATTTTGCAGTGGCTGTGTACCGGCCAGGGCAACGGTGTGCCATTCCCCTTTTTCTCCGGAGAGGATGATTTCAGGTGTGCTTCCCAGCCATGTACCTGTATGCGGTGTGTGGCAGAGATATACATAGGAACGGATATATTGCTTGCAGGCTTTGTAGAAAGCCTTTGCAGGAGAAAAGCCATCTTCCCGGTCGAGTGTCAGACTGCGTGAAAGAACCAGTTTGTCCAGCGTTTTCTCCTGCAAAGGTTTTATGAAAGTATCGAAGCAATGGATATAGTTGTCTTTTGTCTTTCGTTCGGATGCGTTTTCAGTTTCATTCGGATGAAATTCCAAATCCATTGGGATGAATTCCTTTTTACTGCTATCGGGCAACTCGGAATAATCCGGCCTGATCAGTACGATCGGACATTCCCGGCCTGCCCTGAAGGGGGCAATAACAAACCCCTGCTGTTCATTCAGATCCTCTATATTATAAAACAGACGGGCAGAACCGGAGGCTTGCATCACGAACCGGGGAGTTTCTTCCCCCGGTATACGATAGATAGCAAAACTGCGGCCCTGCCTGATCAGTGAGTCAATTGCCTTGTATTTACTTGTTTCTTCTGAAATCATTTCTTCTTTAATATGCTATTCACAACACGTATGGATGAAACCAATTTGTCGGTAGAGGTAAACACATCTACATTCCATACATGCGAAGAGCGTCCTTTATGGATGATCGTTCCGACGGCACGCACCGTATCGCCTTCATGCGCCGACGACATGTGATTGCCGCTAACCTGCATTCCTACGACGATCTCGTCCGGTTTGGCCAGTATCATGGAACCGAGTCCGGCAACCGTCTCTGCCAATGCCAGGGTTGCACCGCCGTGCAGGATACCGAAAGGCTGGCGGGTACGTTCGTCTACCGGCATGGTCGCTTCCACACGGTCTTCTGAAGCATAGGTATATTGAATACCTAAATTACCCATCAACGCATGTTTGGCACGCATGTTCAACTGAGCCAGCGGAACTTCCGTCGGTTTGATAGCGGCAAGGATCGCAGTCTCGATAGCAACGGCAACCCCGTCCATATCATTCGTCAGGGTTGTGAAGTCCGCACAAACCTTTACCGAGTCGCGTGCATTGCCCATCGCAACACTGGTTCCGGCCAGTTGCAGCATAGGAACGTCGGCGATACCGTCACCGATGGCAACCACCTCTTCGGTCGTGATCTTCAGTTTCTCCATCAGAACAGCCAGCGTATTACCTTTGTTGATGAACTGGGGAACTACTTCGAGGAAGAAGTCTTCCGTGCGATATACATCCAGTACACCGTTGAGCCGTTTCTTCCAATGGTTTTCCAATCCGACCAGTTCTGCTTCATCATCGCTGGCCAATACGCATTTGCACGGGCTGAAGTCGACAGCTTCCGGGAAGTTATCGACACCGATCACCCGCATATTGTTCAATGCGGCTTCTTCCTGCACATGCCGGCTCTCCGGTTTGTCTGTCAGAATAAAGTCTTTATGGTAAGTGAAGATGGCAAAGTTGTTCTTCTTCGCTTTTTTATCCAGGTAAGCCAGCATTTCCGGGTTGATACGTTTCTCGAAAAACAATTCTCCGGTTTGAACGTTGATGATCTGTCCCCCGTTATACGAGAGGATGAAACCGCCGTAATGATCCAATTCCAAAGCTTTAGCCAGCGGCATGACCCCATTGGTCGGTCGGCCGGATGCCAATACAATATGCACTCCCATTTGCTGAACTTTCAGTAGGGCAGCAAGGGTACGGGCAGTTATCTCTTTTTCGCTGTTGAGTAATGTCCCGTCTACGTCTAAAACCAATAATTTGTACTTCATGGGCTTGCTGTTTTTGTTTAGAACACAAATATACACATTTAACGCTTACGCTTTCATCAAATCTTCGATGAAATGTGCTACTCCGTCCTCATCATTTGTATAAGTCGTTACCTCGTCGGCATTTGCTTTTACCGGAGGTTGGGCGTTTGCCATAGCTACACCCAGACCGGCAAACTGTATCATTGTGAGGTCGTTAAAGCCGTCGCCTATGGCTATTACTTCTTCCTGTTTTATGTATACGCGTTCCAGCAGGCGCTGCAAGGATGCTGCCTTGTCTATTCCTTTGGGTACGACTTCCAGATAAAAAGCTTCCGAGCGATAGACGTTGATACGGCTCCCCATTTCCTGACGCAGTTTCTCTTCCAGCGGAACCAAATTTTCCGGTTCGCCTACGATCAGGCATTTGTCGGCGGGAAGTTGCAGGTCGCGGAGGAAATTATCCGTTTCCTTTATCTTCATCTTAGTGAGGAACGACTCGTATTTGACATATTTGTCTTCCGCATTCTCGGTCAGTATATATTTCCCGTTGTAAGAAAGGATTGTCAGCCCGGCTTCCTGCGAACGTTGATACAACAGTGGCATCATATCCGGTGGCAAGGCCTGTTCGTAGAATACTTTGCCTGTCTTAACTTCGATCACTTTCCCGCCATTGAAGGAAAGGATAAATCCCCCGAACCGTTCCATTTCCAATGTCTTTGTCAGAGGAACGATACCATACGTGGGACGTCCGGATGCCAGGACAAGATGAAGACCCTGTTCCTGTGCTTTTATCAGGACTTCCCGCGTATAAGGGGTGATCTCTTTTTTGCTGTTTGTCAGCGTTCCGTCCAGGTCGAGAACCAGTAACTTATATTTCATATATTGTTATTTATTTGAATGACATGCCCGTGGGCTGTGATGTATTTATATAATTCTCTGTAAAAAGCATGCTTTGTCAATGTGGAAGCATCGCCCAGGATGATCAGTTTCATACGGGCACGGGTGATGGCTACATTCATGCGACGCAGGTCATTCAGAAATCCGATGTTGCCCTGGTCGTTGGCACGCACGAGACTGATCATGATAACATCACGCTCCTGTCCCTGAAAGCCGTCTACGGTATGGACGGTAATGAGTTTACGGAACGGCTTAAAGAACGCGTTGCGTTTGATCAATCCTCGGATATATTGAACCTGCGATTTATAAGGCGAGATCAGTCCGAAGTCGATGCTTTCGTCCAGCACCCGCTCTTTGGTGATCTTTTCGATATAGGTTTGCAACTGTTCTACCAATAGAACTGCTTCCTGCTTATTGATGCGGCTCATACTTTCGGACAACCGGTCTTCTTCAAAGTCGCAGTCGGCCGTGTCGAACCAGACAACAGGAGTGTCGTATGCCAGGATACCGCGCTGGCTTACTTCCGGCGCTGCCTTCAGCTCGTCCTGATAAAACCAGTGGGACGAAAAGCGCATGATATCTTCATGCATCCGGTATTGTATTTTTAGCAATGAAACCGTTTCCGGTTTGTTGGCAGCCACTTTCTGCATCAACGTACGATCCAGACCGCCGCGTGCCGCCTCTATACATTTAATAGTAGGAGGGAGCTGGTGATGGTCGCCGGCCAGGATGACCCGGTCTGCTTTGCCGATCGCGATCCAGCAGGCCGCTTCGAGTGCCTGTGCCGCTTCGTCGATAAAAAGAGTCGTGAATGTATGGTTTGTCAGCACCCGGTTGGCAGAACCTACCAATGTGCAGGCTATTACTCGGGCTTCGCTGAACAGGTCGGTGTCTATCTGTACTTCCAGTTCGGTTGCCCGGAAACGCAGGCGGGAAAGACGGTTGCGTGCCGTTTCCTTTTCGCTATGGCTCTTTTTGCGGAAAGACGATTGTATCTCGCGGATCGCTTTACGGATACCCCAGAGTTCGGAGTAGTCGGGATGCGACTCGAAGCGCCGTTCGTAGGTGAAGGAAAGCATTTTGTCGTTCACCCGTGTCGGGTTGCCGATGCGGAGAACGTTGATCCCCCGGTCTACCAGCTTTTCGGAGATCCAGTCAACGGCTGTATTACTTTGTGCACAGACCATCACCTGGTTTTCCCGGTGTAATGTTTCATAGATCGCTTCCACCAATGTGGTCGTTTTACCCGTTCCGGGAGGGCCATGCACGATGGAAACCTCTTTTGCCGCCAGTACATGATTGACAGCCTCTTCCTGGGTAACGTTCAGCCAGGGAAAACGAACGGGAAACAACTTCCTTTCACTGACAGGCGTTTTCCCCAGTAATACATCCCGCAAATGGGCTAACCGGTTATTTTTCGCTTTCATTACACCCGACAGTGCACTGAACATCGTTTTATAGCTTGTCTCATCAAAATAGAGCTGAACGCCCAACTCACTGCTCACACCTTGCAGATCGAACAGGGCCGAAGGTGTTGGAAGAACGACAACCATTCGGTCATCCTGTACATAGCTGATGATACCGGAGAAATTCAGATAACGCGGACTGCCTGTTCCATTGGTTGTAAAGAAACAGACCGGACGGCCATATTCAAAATTATGCTCTATCTCCTTGTCGTCTCTGCGTTCAATTTCAATGACCAGTTGGTTGAGTGAATTGTAATAACTTTTTCCCGGGACAACAGGATACCAGCAAAGTCCCTGTTGTATTTTCCGATGGATGCCCACCCGTTCGGACTGCTGCCTGTAGGTCTCTTTCTCATATTCATACTCCATTTGAAGGAGATCATATTGGCGTTGCAGATCTGCAGATGGAGTCTGGATTTGATTTGTCATTAATTCTTTGTTTAACTGGCCGCAAACTTACATAAAAAAAAGGAATTGAATGGGGGTTTTTCTCCTTTCCGTTGTCATAAAGGCAAACATGAGGATTTTATTCGTTGATTGTGTAGAATAGAAAGATAGGTGATATTATGAAAAAGGTAATTATATCCTTAATGATCGTTTTATTGATCCTGCCGGGTTGCGGATCGATAAGGAATATGAGTAACGAAGACCGGACTGGTTTTGGGGCACAGGTCGGATCATTTGTCGGCTGGCTGTTCGGCGGATTGATCGGGGAGGCTATTAATGATGAAAGAGGTGGTGAAATAGGAGCATTCATCGGAACGGCTGTCGGAGGTGTCGCCGGTGCTTCGATCGCTGCCACTGCGAATGATGAAGTGATAGTCGAAAGGAGAATCCCGGGCAAATATAATACTTCCTCGAACGTATTGTTACCCGACCTGCATATAGAAGATATTCTTTTGGAAGAGGACAGCATCACCTGCAACCGGAAGATCGATGCCGGAGAAACCTGCCGTATCTCGTTTGTGATAGTTAATAACAGCTTTCAGGACGCTTTGGATGTGATACCTGTCGTAAAAATAAAGGAAGGGGAACATCTGGAATTATCCAATCCGGTGAAAATACCCCGTATCTCCCGTGATGAATGTATCAATTATGAAGTCACGGTATATGCTTCCCCGGAATTACAAACTGGCCAGGCTGTTTTTAGTGTGCGCCTGGAAGAAGGACGCGGTAATGGTACGGAAGAGGAAATATTTACGGCGGAAACTGTAGGTAATAGCGATAAATAGCATATAATTTTTGATTTTCGGCTCTTAATTATCGATTAATAAGTTACCTTTGCCGGACGATATTAAAGGAAAAAACTCTATATTTTATGGATAAATTAACTCAAACGCAAATCATTAAATTAATACATCAGGAAGTAATTCCGGCAATCGGTTGTACGGAACCGGTGGCGGTCGCTTTAGCCGCAGCAAAAGCAGCGGAAGTTTTGGGATGCCGACCTGAGAAAATAGAAGTATTACTTAGTGCCAATATACTGAAGAATGCAATGGGAGTGGGAATTCCCGGCACAGGTATGGTTGGACTGCCTATCGCCATTGCTCTTGGAACCCTGATCGGAAAATCGGCTTACGGGCTGGAAGTGCTTCGCGATATAACCCCTGAAGCGTTGCAAGCCGGTAAGGCCATAATTGAAGATAAGCTTATCCATATCGCTTTAAAGGAGAATGTAGACAAACTATATATCGAAATAATCTGTACAGCCGGAGAGGAAACATCTCGGGTAATTATCTGCCATGAGCATACACATATAATATATGTAGAGAAAAACGGCGAAGTATTGACCGACGAACGAAAGGAGTTGCATTGCGACGCCATCTGTCCGGAGGATGAACTGAAGCTCTCTTTCTCGACAGTTTACGAGTTTGCCATGGAAATGCCGGTAGACGAAATCCGCTTTATCCTCGAAACGGCCGATCTGAACAAGAAAGCTGCACAAGCTTCCATACAGGGACATTACGGGCACACCGTAAGTAAAACCGTATCGGGCGAGTACGGCAAGAAATATATGGGCGAGTCTGCCTATACCCACATGCTGGCTATGACCGCTGCCGCCTGCGATGCCCGTATGGATGGTGCGATGATCCCCGTAATGAGTAATTCCGGTAGCGGAAACCAGGGAATTGCCGCTACGCTTCCGGTTCTTTCTTTTGCCGAAGATATTGAATGTACGGAAGAACAATTGATCCGTGCCCTGATGCTCAGCCACCTGATGGTTATCTATATCAAACAGAGCCTGGGACGTCTTTCGGCTTTGTGCGGATGCGTTGTTGCTGCCACAGGTTCGAGTTGTGGCATAACTTACCTGATGGGAGGGAACAAGACACAGATATCTTATGCAATCAAGAATATGATCGGTAATATCACCGGCATGATCTGTGACGGTGCGAAACCCAGTTGTGCCCTGAAAGTATCGAGCGGTGTTTCTACTGCGATGATTTCGGCATTGATGGCAATGGAAAATAAAGTAGTCACTCCGGTGGAAGGCATTATCGATGAAGACGTGGACAAGTCGATCGCCAACCTGACGGCTATCGGCTCCGTAGGTATGGAGGCAACGGATAAACTAGTGCTGGATATTATGACAGGGAAATCCTGTTAGAAGGATTGTTCTCGTTGATTATAAAAAAGGCAGAGATGAATAATCTCTGCCTTTTTGTTGAATTTATGGTACTATTTCATTTAGACTGACTTGTTGGAATACCATGTCGGCCTGACTGCTTTCGTATAGAATACCGATCGTATTTTCATCTACTGATGTGATACAGGAATATCCACGGCTATTGTATTCGTCCAGTAATATTTTCTTTTCTTCCGGCCAGGTATTACCATCATCATAACTTACTTTTAAAGTGATGTGATTACGTTCGGAGTAGGATTCCGGATTTACGAAAAGGAGTATGGATTTTTCTTTGCTATCCTGATGATAGATATGTTTATGGATACTGGCCATACACGTCGGTTCGATAAGTGCTTTCCGGGATGTAGGATGTTCCGTCCAGGTTTGTCCCAAATCGGAAGTGACGCAGATACGCCGGCCGTTTTCTTCTCTGTTGCCCCGGTTACGGTTGTCACGCATGTTCAGCATAATGCTTCCGTCGGATAGTTCTACTGCCATGCATTCCGTTGTGTTATGGAATGCTGGACTGCTTGTCTTCCATGTTTTCCCATTGTCTTTACTCCAGGTGATGTTAGAGAATGATTGTCCTTCTTTGTCACGTCCCTGAGTGGGAAAGATAAGAGTTCCGTCTTTCAACGTGATGCCATGTCCGGGAGCGGGAGCAAAAAGCCACCATTCTTTTTGTTTGGCTTGTGCTGTGATGTTAATCGGTTCGCTCCATGTCAGGCCATCATCTGTGCTTTTGCTGATCAGGAACTGGCTAGTTTCTTTAACGCCAAAGCCAGGTTGAGAGCCTTTACCACGCCATTGGTGCATCCAACGGGTACTGTCTTTAGTCATTCCGGGTATCCATTTGCCGGTTTCATTATCCAATACACCGTACATCCAGAGACCGGCTACGTATATATCTCCTGTTTCTTCATCTACGAGGATATTGGCATCGCTTACTCCGTTGTATTTTTCGGGAAGACCTCCCCATTCTTTCATATCCAGAACGACTTGTATGGGTTGCCAGGTCTGTCCACCGTCTGTACTACGATTCAGGCAGATATCTATATCTCCTTGCAAATCCCGTGAGTTTTCGTAACGGGCATCATAAATCGCCAGTAAGGTCCCTTTTCGGGAAGTAGCCAAACCTGGAATGCGGGATGTATGTACACCATCCTGCATATGCTGACGAACGGCAACGCCGGCACGTAGTCCGTGAGATGTTGTTTCAGGTATTTTTATTTTACCTTCGCTTGTTTGCAACTCAGAGCAATAGGCATTAAATCGATGGCCGAGGTTGATTTTTTCTTTTAGTCTGAAGGAAAGCCAGAGGGTGAGCGTATCTGTTTCTACGTGAATCTCAGTGTTTATAGTAACAGTTTCCGATACTGCAATAGGGAGTATTGCAGGTTTATCTTTATCAAGAGTACCTTTAGGGTCGGCATAATAAAGTCCGATACTTTCAATATCGTTGATATTAGTTGTTCCCTGCAAAGCAAACGCGATTGATTGTAATGTATAATCGATCGGCTGATTTCGTATCAATTCAATCTTTAATACCGGATTTGCATCCTTCATGGTGAGGACGGGCAGAACGGGTTGTTTTATCGTAACAGATATCTTGTCGGTATATTTTGTACAGGAGATCGACAAGATGGATAGAAGCGTAAATAATAGTGTTTTATTCATGGAGTCTTACTGATTTGGAGTGTTCTTATAATCTTCAAGCACTTATTTATTTTATTTTGTTTCAGTATAGTGAAACAAGTGTTTCATTAGGGTGGAACAAATGTTTCTCTTATGTGAAACAAAAGTTTCAGTGCATGAAACAGATTGAAACTTTTGCTCGTTGTTTTATCTGGACTAGTTTATAAAATCTATCTTTCGGGCTTTCGGATCAGAGTTTCTTCAGAGTCTCGAAAGAGATACAAGTGAAGCCTATCTTTTCGTATGCATTGTCGGTACCATATTCGTATAGTAGCCCGATGTTTCCGTCTGGTAGATTCACTAAATCGGAATAGGCCGAGGGGCCGGAATAGACAGGGAAAGCATATGGCCATGTTTTACCGTTATTCTCGCTCAGTTTGATTGTCATTTTCTCCCTTTTATCCGTGGATGCAGGATTCGAGAACAGGATGTTGTTGCTTATTTTGCCGTTCTTCATGTAGTTCAACGTGCTTCCCTGGCAAATGGGCTCTATCAGTTCCGGCAGATATTGCATTTCGGAAACGGTTTCTCCACCGTCTTCACTGATAACGTAGCTGCGCGATTTGCTTTCTTCTCGGTTGTAGTTCCGCATATTCAACATAAGGTTTCCATTTTCAAGTTCGACTACACTACTCTCATTTCCACCGTGTTTGCTGACTATCCCGCCCAGTTTCCAGGTTTCACCCTTGTCGTCGGAATAGATAAGCTGGGAATGATATGTTTTAGTACCGGCTACCATGTGATTGGCTGATACGACTAACCGTCCTTTATACTTTTTGCTTTGCAGTTGAATACCATGACAGGGACCGGTTGCATACCAGGTCCAGTCCGGATGCTTTACGGAAGAACTGATTTCTTTGGGAGCAGACCAGCTTATCCCGTCGTTGTCCGAAGAGAGTACATATATGCAGCGGCTATCTTTGCTTTTCCCATCGATGATCTCTTTTTCGTGGTCTTCTCCCAGATTCCAGCAGGTTACCAGAATAATGCGTCCGGTTTCCTGATCTACAATAGGAGCGGGGTTTCCGCATACATTGTCTCCGTCGTCCCATACAGTAATTGCTTTGCTCCAGGTCTTACCGCCATCCTCCGAACGTTTTACTACCAGATCGATATTACCGGTATCCGAGCAGCTGTTCCTTCGAGCTTCGGCAAAGGCCAGCAAAGTACCTGCTTTGGATCGGACAATAGCCGGGATGCGGAAACAGGCATAGCCGTCTTGTCCTTTTTGAAAAACGTCGGTTGTCGGGTTTTCCTGGGCTTGTAGTGAAATACTGAGTAGCATCAGCAGAATAGAGCAAGTTGCTATCATTTTCTTCATAACTTAAATTGATTTGAGATTATTTATTAAAAAATTCGGTAATGATATGGTAGTCTGTAACCAGTTCAAAGAGATTTGCGGACTCATAACTCTGGCAGAGAAATGTTCCTCTGCCAGTATGTATTAACGTGCATATAAGTTATTTTATTTGTCGTAGCCCGGTGTCTGCGTGATATTCGGATTCTTGTTGATAGATGTCTGAGCTACCGGCCATAATAATACGTTCTGTTCATTGTCGCGACCTACCAGATAAGGAGCTTTCTTAAATACGACACCCAGACGGATAAAGTCCCACCAAAGTTTACCTTCGGCAGCAAATTCCTTCATACGTTCTGTGACGATCGCTTCGTTCAGATCGGGCGCAGAGATGGAAGCAGGATAGAAGTTTTCTTTGCCATAAGCCCGTTCGGCAATCCTGTTCAGGGAAGCGACAGCTCCGGATATATCGTTTTTAGCCATTTTGATCTCCGCATCAAACAGGATTGCATCAGCATAGCGGTATACAATGATGTCGGAATCGAAGATACGTGTCCCGTTTGTCCATGTCCCGGCAAATTTATTGATCCATTGGAAAGTGGCATTCTTCGGCTCATCAAAATAGGTTTCAAAACTTAGGATCGTCCGTTGATCGTCTTTATTTTCTGAAAGTAATGCCTTATAGTCTTCCGTGTAGAAACACCATTGCTGATGACTTCCCACTTTTACAGGGTTCTCTATAGCTTCGGCCGACACATATTGGGAAGGCACCAGATAGTCACCCGGGTAACCGCCTGTATATTCGTCCTGAATATAACTCCATGCAAATATAATTTCATTGCCTAGTTCATTATAGAAGATATTTCCGTAATCTTCTTCCAAGGAATAATCAGAATTACCCAATACAGCCTGAACTGCTGTATTCGCGTTATTCAATGCAGATTCACCAGCACTTCTAACCTTATACATCCACAAATTGTAATCGGCTTTCAGCATATTGATCGATCCTGGTGATGCCAGATTCCGGTCTTTAACGGAAGCAGGTATAAGAGTCAGTGCATTGTCGATGTCTTCGCCTACTTGTCTGAATACATCATCTGCCGGTTGACGTGTCGGGAATAAACCTTCCTGTTGGTCTGATTCGAAACCTTCCAGTAAAACCGGAGCATCGCCCCATACACGTCCGATCCAGTAATAACAGAACGCTCTTACATAATAGGCATTTGCCAATATCTTATTCTTTGTCTCTTCACTGTTGAAGGCAATATCGGGAGTATATTTCAGAATAAGGTTAGCATTATTGATCGTTGTGTACAAATCTTTCCAGTTTGCATATCCGTGGCTGGTAGGAATCTGGTTTTGATAGACCTGATCGCGAGCTGTCTGACTGGTTAAACCGTCTCCCCATAATCCTGTTCTATATTCGCCCCAGTAAATGTAACCGGTATTAAAGGCTGCTCTGAATTTATTGAACATACCGTACATGGCAGAAGTAGCATCTCCTTCGTCTTGCCACATGGAGTTGGCAGAAACTTCGCTTTTCTGAATGATGTCCAGGTCACCGTGGCATGAAGCGAACAGGGTTCCTGCCAGTAATATTGATATTATTGTCTTAATTTTCATAATACTATTGTTTTATAGCTTAAAAGATTCTTTTGTTTTAGAATGTCACTTTAACTCCGATCGAATATTTACGAATAGGAGGGTAGTTATAGTAATCTTTATTATAAGTGGTAGAGGCTCCTACTTCGGGAGAAACACCCTTTACTGCTGTAAAATAATGCAGATTATTACCGGCCAGCGTGAAAGCAAGATTCTGAATACCCAGTTTGACCAATTTATTGGTCGGTACATTATATTGCAGACTGATCTCGCGGATACACAAATAATCACCTTTATAATTGAATATGTTAGAAGTACGGCTGAAGTTTGCGTTACCGTCATCCGGGTCGTTGGCTGTGAAACGTGCGTATTTTGTGTTGTCCCCTGGTTGTGTCCAACATTGTTTCACTTCATCGATCAAAGTGTAGTTATTGGCAAATGTATTCATGAAATAACGCATTTCGGAATTGTTATTGATGGAATGTCCCAAAGCCCAATCCAGGAAGATATTCAGAGTGAAATTCTTATAAGTGAAATTGTTGTTCAATCCACCTGTGGAATGTGGCACAGTGTAACCCAGTAAGAACTGGTCCTGGCTGTCGATATAATCTTTTCCGTCGCGTGTCTGGCTACCTTCGCGATTCTTCCATTCGTAGTCGCCGACTTCTTTACGTCCTGCTATATTCTTACCATCCGAATGACGGTAACCTTTGGCGGAACTGTCATACATTGCATTATCCGCCTGTTGTTGAGTTTCAAGGATATGATCGACAACGTAGCCATAATAACTATACAGAGATTCTCCTTCTGCGGTTCCGCCAAAGGCCGTTCCGTCGGCTAAGGTAATACCTCCGATACGGTTTTTATCGCGGCCGTTATCCGGTAGTTTCAGTACTTTGTTTTTTACAAAACTCCAGGTAAACTTGGATGTCCATGTGAAATCTTTTGTTTCAATGTTGGTTGAACCTATTTCAATATCGAAACCGTAGAATTTAACCTTACCGATATTTGTTTGTACGTCTTCAAATCCGGACGTGTTAGGCAGCTCTTTACTGAATAGCAGATTGTCAGTTCTTTTGTCGAAATAATCGGCATTGATGTTTAAGCGGTTATTAAACATCGATAAATCGAAACCGGCATCCAGCTGTGTCGAAACCTCCCAAGTTAATCCCAGGTTAGGCATAGTAGAGGGGACGATACCGGCTACACCGTCGTATTTGGCATCCGTAGAGTATTTGCCATAAGCATCATACAGTCCGATCGTATTGTTCCCTGTCTGACCGTAGCTGATACGCCATTTCAGGTTATCGATAGCTTTAGCGTTTTGCATAAAACTTTCGTCCGACATCACCCAGCCTACAGATGCGCCGGGGAAGAAACCCCATTGATTGCCACTTGCAAAACGTGAGGATGCATCTTCCCGGAATGTTGCCGAGAATAAATATTTTTTCTGGAAATCATAGGATAAACGTCCAAAGTAGCCGATTGTAACGTCGTCTGTAAAGTCACTCTTGGCATCTTTTTTATTAGGGCCTGCTGTTAATGTCGGTACTTTATCGGAGCTTGCACCTGTGACAGTCGCTTCCATTGTTTGGTTTTTATCTTTCTGATACGAATAACCAGCCATGATGGAGAAAGAATGATCTTTGATTGTTTTGTTATATGTACCGTACGCTTCCAGTTTGTTTCTATCTAGTTCGCCGAATTTTGCTGTAGTTGTACGTAAACCGCTGAATTCGTTTGCTTTCTCGAAACTGTCGCTTCTCCAATGGTGGTTATAGGTAGACAATTGAACGTCGGCTCTTAATCCGTCGATAATGCGATAAGTCAGTTTACCGAAAGCGGACAAACGTTTTTCCTCCTTACTCTGGTCGTTGTAATATTGGTACCATAGCGGGTTGGGAGAAGTCGCGTTATAACCTTTGGTCGGCGTACCGTCTTCATTATATTTTTTCTGTGTGGGTGGCGTTGCCAGACCTCTGGATATCACATTCATTTGGTTGGGATATTCGGATGAGTTTGTTTTGGAATAGTCGAAACCTGCAGCAAGAGATAATTTGCTGTTGATTTTTACATCCAGATTATTACGCATGCTAAGACGGGAATAATCGGTAGCCAAGGCCACACCGCCATCATCCGTATAGCCGACACTTGCACTGTATCTGACTGCATCGCTTCCGCCGTCAATACCTACATAATAATTCTGCCATAAAGCATTTTTATAGATTTCATCCTGAAAGTTATTATCCTGAAAGATCAGTGTCTTGCTTGGATCAAGTGGGTCAGGCATCGATTTATATCCTGCCGGAACACTTTCCCCATCTCTCAGGTAACGTGTAGAATAAATGGAAGATGCCGTATTACCGGAACTGGCAGAATAGCCATCCATCGAATTATATCTTGAATTCGGACCGACAGCCACTGCAGGGCGGACGATGTTCAGGTAATCTTCGGCACTCATGAAATCATATAATGTTTCAGCCTGTTGCAGAGCTACATTTGCTTCGAATGTAATCCGGGGAGCCTGGTTGGCTGACCCTTTTTTCGTCGTGATCAGGATAACACCGTTTGAGGCTCTTGATCCGTAAATGGCAGTAGATGCTGCGTCTTTCAGTACTTCGATAGACTCGATATCATTGGGGTTAATACCGGAAAAAGCGCGTTCGACACCATCGACAAGGATCAGCGGATCGTTGCTTTTGTTGATAGAGGAACCTCCTCGGATACGGATGGTTGCATCGGCACCCGGAGTATTGTTGTTGGAATACAACCTGGCTCCGGCAATTTTGCCTTTCAAACCTTCGCCGATCGTATTTACTGGCACATTCTTTAATGCATCTCCGCTGACTTTAGTAATAGCAGATGTGATGGTTCTTCTCGATTGTGTGCCGTAACCGACAACGACAACTTCATCCAGACCAACCGTAGATGCATTTAAAGTGATATTTAAAATAGATTCGTTTCCTACTTTCACTTCTTTCGTCGTATATCCTATAAAAGAGAAAATAAGTGTAGTTCCTTTAGGTACACTGATATTGAATTTGCCATCCAGATCTGTGATCGTACCGGATGTGGCACCTTTAACAGCCACGGAAACGCCGGGCATCGTTAGTCCTTCATTATCTATTACAACACCTGAAATATTCACTTCCTGAGCGGAAACCGAGATAAAAGGGAATAATAAAAGGATCAATAGTAGACATAAATAATTAATTTTATTCATCTTTGTACTGGTTTTAAAATAGTGTTATTTTAAGATCGACACCGGGGAATAGGCAACCGACCAAAGTTTTTATTCCCCGTGTCTTTTTTATTTTGGTAAAAAGCCGATTTTATACAAATCGTTTTTCAGCATATCGTATTCTTCATCGCTTACAGGCGAAATGGGTAATCTGCATTGTCCGCATTCTATTCCTATCAGATTCATAATTGCTTTTCCTCCTCTTACACCTCCTCCGTATTTAATGATTATTTTTACTATTTCAATTGATTTCATCTGAAGTTCCCTGGCTTTTTGCATATCGCCTTCTTCCATTGCTTTCAGGATGCCGTGATACACATCCGGAAGATAATTATAGGTGCTGCCAACGCCGGCAACTGCGCCAAATGCAAGTCCGGATATCAGAATTTCATCGTATCCGTGAAGTACTTCAAACTCACCATTATTTAATGCCAGGCATTCTCCCATCTCCATTAGATTGTTATGGGTGAATTTGGTTCCGACAAGATTGGGCATTACTTTTTTACCTTCTTCCAGAAATGCAGCAACAGATAGAGACACCCCGGTCATTGACGGCATATTATAATAGTAGAAAGGTAATTCTTTTGCAGATTCTGCTATCGGAGCAAAAAATGCAATTAACTCTTTCACGCTTCCAGGTTTAAAGAAACACGGGGCCATCGATGCGATGGCATCTGCACCTGCTTCAGTTGCATGACGGGCCAATTCCATAGCTTCAAACTGTGAGTTGCTTCCAACATGCGCAATTACTTTGAAACGGTGGTTCGCTGATTTAATCCATTGTTCCAGAATATTTTTGCGTTCTTCTGTTGTGAGTGACAGGGATTCTCCTGTTGTTCCGCACACGAATACTCCTGTCATACCTGATTCAGCCATTAGGTCGGCATACTTGTCGATTGCGAAAAGGTTTACTTTTCCATGAGCATCCATAGGAGTAAAGGATGCTGCAATCAATCCTTTCAGACGTTGATAATTCTTCATGTCATTATTTTTTAGAAAATATTTTGTAAATAGTCAGATGATCGATATTCTTTTTGTGACCCGGTATAACCAGGCTTGCTATATATCCGATAACGAAACAAGAGATAAACCCTGTTGTTGTATATAAGAGTAGATGAACGTATTGGAAATGAATCATAATAAGTTGAATGAATATGCTACCGATTATTCCGCATAAAGCCCCGGTTGCATTAGCTCTTCTGGTGATCATTCCCAGTAAGAAAAGTCCTCCTAAGCTACCCAGGATTATTCCTAGTATTTTATTGAATTCATCCCATAATGACTTTATTTCCCAGGTTGCCATTGTATAAGCAAAAGCAATACCGGCTATACCTAATAATAATGTGGAAATTTTAGCTGCATGCAGACTGTTTTTCGAATCATCAGTAACTATTTTACTATGGATATCGACAATATATGCTGTGGCGGCTGAATTCATACTACTACTGAGTGTCGACATGGCAGCCGCGAAAATACCGGATATTAACAGGCCTGTTACCCCTTGTGGCAATTCAGAATAAATATACCAGGGTAGGATGGCATCACCATCTGTAATAGTTAGACTCAACTCTGCCGGGCTATGCTTATAATAAACGTAAAGAACTGTTCCGACAAAGAAAAACAGTAAGGTTGCAGGAATAGTAAGAAAAGCATTTGTCAGGACACTTTTCTTGGCTTGCTTTTCTGTTTCTGTTGTCATATATCGTTGCACCATAGTTTGATCGGTTCCGTAAGTCGTTAGATTAGTAAAGAAGGTTGCGATCAGTACAGTCCATAAAGTAGATTGCTTTAAATCGAAATTTAAACTACCCAGGTCAAATTTATTATCGGAAGCAGCTTCCCGGATGACACCGGAAAAGCCATCCGGAATATTAGCGACTGCGATTATAACAACAAGAATCGCACCTCCCAGTAAAACGACAACTTGTAAAGCATCTGTCCATACCACAGCTTCAATACCTCCCATCATTGTATATATCAGGCTTAAAATCCCCATCAAGCCGATACAAAGAAATATGTCGAAACCTGTTACAACGTTCAATGCAATTGCAGGCAAAAATAAGACAATCCCCATTCTTCCAATCTGGAACAGAATAAAAGCCAAACTGCAAATGACACGGATTAACGAGTTAAATCGTTGTTCTAGATATTCGTAAGCCGTTGTTACATTCAGTTTCCGATAAAATGGAATGAATAAATACAGGATAATAGGAACAACCATTAATATACCTGCATTGACTAACATATAGCTCCAATCAGACGAGTAGGACTTTGCCGGAATAGACATAAAAGTGATCGCACTAAGGCTTGTACCGAAAATACTTAATCCCACAGCCCACCAAGGTAAACGGCCACCCCCTTTGAAATAATCGTCCGTGTTCTTTTGTTTTTTCGAGAAATAGTAACCTATCCAGGCCAATGATGCAAAGTATAGAATAATGACGATAGTGTTCACTACGCCCAGTCCTTTTTCAAAAGGTATAATTTCTCCTTTTAGTATTTGAGGAGTACGGATACCAGGTTTTATCTCTCCGCTTGTGAGATAAAACGAATTATCTTTACGGGCAATGTTTGTTGTAACGGGAATAGAGTAGGGCGCTGTCTCTTTTTCAATCAACGTATTCGTAATAGTATGGTATAGACGGACAGTGTTATCAAATCCGGGATGTTTATCGGAACCAGATATTAATTGTGGTACACCGCCTAAGAAAAGAATATGATTTGCTCCTGTTGCTATCGCTGTTCCGGCCATCACCGGGAATTGCAGATCTAATTTTTTCCAGATATTTAGTCGTGGATTATAGGCAAATCCATCCGTTAATACCTCAACGGATCCGTCGGCTTTATAGTTACGTCCGCTGAAAAGATAGAAACATTTGTCAAAGCCATCGCTTTGAGCAGCACTAACGGCATATCCGCGGGGGGCTCCCGGCCAGGTAGGAAGTGTCTTCCATCCTTTTTTGCTGTTTGCCAGGTCAAGCATAAAGAAATGTCCGTTTGCTTCCTGCACATCCATTCTTTCCTGACCACCGGCAATGTAAATTTTATTATCCAACAGAACGCCGGTTGAGTTTGCTAGCGGAACTGGTAAAGAAGGCCAGTCTGTATCTATTTTTACTTTTCCATCTTTTAATTGAAGTAAGAAAACATCACTATAACATTGTGTGGAATCGCATCCTCCGATACATAAGATGCCGGAAGGCAATTCAATAGAATTTCCATATGCTAATGTTCTAGGTAAACATTCCTTTATAATATTCCATTTAGCATCCGGATCCTGTACATTAATATAATATAATGTATTCCACCAGGTTTTATGACCACCATTCCAAGGGGTGGCATCCGGAAAATTAGCGCCACCGCCTACAAGCAGGTTGCTGCCGATAAATCCGGAGAATGCTCCCGCAATACCAATGTTTGCCTTTCCGTTAATTTCAGGCAAAGCCAATGTGTTGCTCCATTCTATTTTTTCCATATCCGGATATTCGGATGAAATGCTTCTGGTATTAGCCTTTACCTGGAAAACTGTAAAAAGGCAAATCCAGAAAAGTGTTTTTATTTTAAATGTATTAGACATGGTATGACAATTTGTTGATCGGTTTTTATGTTTTGCTATTCATAAATCTCTTGTAAACTTCAAAATGTAGTTCGATTGCTTTGCGGTAACCCGTTTCATCTTTTTTCTTTAGATATTCAAGCAAGTCTGCGTGGGTAACTATCTGGTCTTTTTCTTTCATCTCGATATTGATGGGTTCGAGCAAATCTTTGAATTTGTTTTTAACAAACACCATGACAGGATGAATTATTTCCTGAAATTCAGAAATTGTTTTATTACCGGTTATTTCATACAGTTTTGCATGGAACCTGAATTCACTTACCGGAGCATATTCGTTGTTCTCAAAAACAATACCCATTTTTACTATCTCCTCTAATTCTGCAATATCTTCAGGAGTTATATTTCGAAACAAGTCGCTACACATCCCTATTTCAAGGGCGATTCTGAAACCGAGAATATCGAACAAAGCTTCTTCGCTTAATATACGTGGATCGACTACCCGTTTCATTCCACCCAAAATGGAAGGTTCCCGCAAAATCATTCCTCTACGGGTACGGCTTTCTATCATGCCCATCATTTTCAAACGGCTTAATGCTTCGCGTAAAACACTGCGGGCAACGCCAAGGGCTGCGGCCAGTTCCAGTTCATTGGGGATTGGATCTCCTGTGCGCAAATCTTTTTCCTTGAGATAGTTGAGTAGTTTATCTTCGACCTGGTCTACTAATGTAAAGGTCTGACTATGTAATTTTAAAGAATCCATAAGTATATATTAGATTTATAATTCGTATTAATCTTATTTGTCAGACAAATAAAAGAAAAAGATTTTATATCACGATAACAAAAAGAGAGAAATTTGTATATTTTAACTTGCAAGACACAAATCAACAGTTAGGAATAAAACTTTTATTCCTGCTGGATATAAATTATATCAATCTCCTCATCAATAAATTCAATCGGTTTTCATAACTATTACGTTCCTGCAAATGTTTATATTGTAAGAACATTAAAAGATGAAGTGTTCTTTACTGTGTAATTTATCATACAGTTTAAGATATATGTTACTCTTATTTTTGCGAGATACATGATTTAGCAAGCAATTTTAAGTTCATCAATCAATAAAAACCGACAATCGCCATGAAAGAGAAAATTGATCAATTGGCTGCTCTAAACCATCAGGCAGAGCTGGGAGGCGGTGAAGACCGTATCGCGAAACAACATGCAGCGGGTAAACTTACAGCCCGTGAGCGTATCGAACTTCTACTGGAAAAGGGAAGTTTCGTGGAAGTAGACAAGTTTGTAACCCATCGATGCACGGAGTTCGGGCTGGAAAAACAACGTCCGCTGGGCGATGGGGTCGTAACCGGATACGGACTGATCGGAAAACGTACCGTATTTGTTTTTGCACAGGACTTTACTGTATTTGGTGGTGCTCTTTCGGAAACCTATGCCCGGAAGATTTGCAAGATCATGGATATGGCCATGCAACTGGGAGCACCTGTGATCGGGTTGAACGACTCGGGTGGTGCACGTATCCAGGAAGGCGTACGGTCGTTGGCCGGTTATGCGGAAATATTCCTGCGTAATTCGATGGCTTCCGGTGTGATCCCGCAGATCAGTGCGATCATGGGGCCGTGTGCAGGTGGAGCGGTTTATTCGCCGGCCTTGACTGATTTTATCTTTATGGTAAAAGACTCCAGTTATATGTTTATCACCGGGCCGGAAGTGGTAAAGAGTGTAACGCAGGAAGAAGTGACGATGCAGGAGTTGGGCGGCTCGGAAGTTCATAGCAGCCGTTCGGGAGTAGCTCATTTCACGGGAGATAACGATATGGATTGTATCCTGAAGATACGCGAACTGATGTCGTTCCTGCCGAGCAACAACATGGAGGAACCTCCGTTTATTCCGACAACCGACAGTGCCAACCGCATCGACGAACAACTCAACAAACTGATCCCCACCAATCCGAACCAACCGTATGACATGAAGGAATTGATTGAATCGGTAGCGGACGATCACAACTTTTTCGAAGTACAGGAAGAATATGCCAAGAATATCGTGATCGGTTATATCCGCCTGAATGGTAAAACGATCGGGGTGGTTGCCAATCAGCCCTCTGTCATGGCCGGGACACTCGATATCAATTCATCGGTGAAGGCTGCACGCTTTGTCCGTTTCTGCGATGCTTTCAATATACCGCTGCTTACGCTGGTAGATGTTCCGGGATTCCTTCCGGGCGTTAATCAGGAATATGAAGGTATTATCCGTCATGGAGCCAAACTGCTTTATGCTTATTGTGAGGCGACTGTCCCGAAAGTAACGGTTATTACCCGCAAGGCTTATGGTGGTGCCTACGATGTAATGAGCTCCAAACATATACGCGGAGATATCAACTTCGCTTATCCGACTGCCGAGATCGCCGTAATGGGCCCCGATGGTGCCGTAAATATCCTGTTCCGCAAGGAACTGAAGAAAGCGGAAGATGTGGAAAAGAAGCGTAAGGAACTTCAGGACGATTATCGCGAGAAGTTCGCTAATCCGTACCGCGCTGCCGAACTGGGCTATGTCGACGAAATCATTGAACCCTCCGGCACCCGTGCCCGCCTGATCCGCAGTTTCGAACTGCTTGCCAACAAACGGCAGTCGAACCCGCCGAAGAAACATTCCAATTTACCACTTTAATACGCGAACGATTATGATAAAGAAAGTATTAGTAGCCAACCGCGGCGAAATTGCGATGCGAATCTTTCGTACCTGCCGCGTAATGAATATACCTACCGTTGCGATCTACACGCATGTAGACCGGGGAGCCTTGCATGTACGATATGCAGAAGAAGCTTATTGTATTTCAGAAAATGAAACGGATACTTCCTATCTGAAACCGGATGTAATCCTGCAGATAGCCCAAAAGACCGGTGCCGCCATCCATCCGGGATACGGTTTCCTGTCGGAGAATGCCGACTTCGCCCGCCGTTGCGAGGAAGAAGGGGTAATCTTTATCGGCCCGAGTGCCGACGTTATCGCCCGCATGGGAATAAAGACGGAAGCCCGCAAGATTATGAAAGCGGCCGGAGTACCTGTTGTGCCCGGTACGGAAGAACCTGTCTCGGATATTGCCGAGATACGCAAAGTGGCGAAGGAAGTCGGCTATCCGATCATGCTGAAAGCCCTGGCCGGTGGCGGTGGTAAAGGTATGCGACTCGTACGTGAGGAAGCGGGACTGGAAGAAGCCTTCCGCCTGTCGCGTTCCGAAGCCGGTAACTCGTTCGGGAACGATGCGATTTATATCGAAAAATATATTGAGAACCCGCACCATATCGAAGTGCAGGTATTGGGAGATAAATACGGAAATGTGATCCACCTCTACGAACGCGAATGTTCCATCCAGCGTCGTAACCAGAAGGTGATCGAAGAATCCCCGTCTCCCTTTGTGAAGGAGGAGACACGCCGGAAGATGCTTGCCGTAGCCGTGGAAGCCTGTAAGAAGATCGGTTATTACAGTGCCGGAACGTTGGAGTTTATGATGGATAAAGACCAGAACTTCTACTTCCTGGAAATGAATACCCGCCTGCAGGTGGAACATCCGGTGACGGAAGAGGTTACGGGTGTCGACCTCGTTCGCGATATGATCCTGGTAGCTGCCGGCAATCCGTTGCCCTACAAACAGGAAGATGTAGAGTTCAGGGGAGCCGCCATCGAATGTCGTATCTACGCGGAAGATCCGGAAAATAACTTTATGCCTTCACCGGGTATTATCAAGGTGCGTGAAGCCCCCGAAGGACGTAACGTCCGTCTGGATAGTGCCGCCTATGCCGGGTTCGAAGTATCCCTGCATTACGACCCGATGATCGCCAAGCTATGTACCTGGGGACGCAACCGCGAGTCGGCCATTTCCAATATGGCACGTGCCCTGCGCGAATATAAGATTCTGGGGATTAAGACGACGATCCCGTTCCATCAGCGTGTATTACACAACGAAACATTCCTGAAAGGGAATTACGACACGACCTTTATCGACACCAAGTTTGACAAGGAAGACTTGAAACGTCGCCAGAACAATGATCCGCTGGTTGCTGTCATAGCAGCCGCCCTCAAACATTTCGAACAGGAGAAAGAGGCTTCCGCCCGTATGACGACTGTTCCGCTGGTAGGCGAATCTTTATGGAAATATTACGGTAAACTGCAGATGACTGCCAATAACTATTAAAAGGAGGATCTGATTATGTCAAAAGCATTAGCAACCTATTTTGCAACAGTGAACGATATGCCGGACACCGAATTCAAGGTGGAAATACTCGAAGACGGCCCGGTAAAGAAAGTCTCCGTGAACGGTAAGATATACAATGTCGATTATAATGTGGGAGGGGATAGCATCTATTCCATCATTCTTAATCATAAATCGCATGGTGTCCAGATATCCAATATCTCAGACGATGTGTATGAGGTCAAGAACAAAGGCGATTATTTCCAGGTACAGGTAATCGACGAACTGAAGAAGATGCGTCTGTCGCGTATCCAGTCTGTCGCGGTAGGCCGTCAGGTTATCACGGCACAGATGCCGGGCGTGATCCTGAAAGTGAACGTGAAAGCAGGTGACGAAGTGAAAGCCGGTACGCCGCTTTGTGTCCTGGTAGCCATGAAGATGGAGAATGAGATCCGCAGCCCGATCGACGGTGTGGTGAAAGAAGTGTTTATCACGGATGGCGATAAAGTTTCCGTAAACGACAAGATGATGGTCGTTGAGTGATTTAATAGTAGATTAAGTTTTTGTTGGGAAAAGCGTTGGCGATATTATTGCCAGCGCTTTTTTTTAGTTTGGACGGTACAAACGTAATCTAACTATCGCTTATATTTGTTTCATATTCATAAATTTAAAATTAGAGAATTATGTTAGTAGAACAAAGAAAAAAGAAAAAAGCTCTCGCTTCTGTGTTGAACTATATCGATTATTTGCAGGAGAAGAAATATGCATCCGGTAAAAAGGGGACAGCTGTGTTATATCAAGCAACCCACAACCAGTTGGAACTGTTTCTGGGTAAAAAAAAATTGACAATGAAACAGATAGATGCGCGGTTGGTCAACGACTTTGTAACTCATCTTCAGTCATTAAATCTGAGCCATAATTCAGTAAGTAATTATGCCAGCATATTCCGGAGTGTGTATAATAGTGCCATTTCTGAACACTTGGTTAGTCCCAAAGAAAATCCTTTTCAAAAACTACATTTACGTCCTGTACCATCGTATAAACGTTCGATAGGAACAAATGTAATAAAGGATATGATACAACTGGATTTGGGAGGGAATAAACGATTGGATTTTGCTCGCGATCTGTTCCTTTTCTGTTTTATGGCATGTGGAATGACTTTTGTGGATCTGGCGCATTTAACCCGTAAGAATCTGCATGGGAATGTGCTGGTTTATTATCGTATAAAAACTAAAACGGAAATACGTGTAACGATCACTCAGGGAATGCGTAGCTTATTGGAAAAATATTCAGATGCAGAGTCTGAGCTACTATTCCCTATATTGAAATCAGTGGATGTATCTTATGAGGCCTATAAGGTGGCTTTGAGAACCTATAACCGGCGCTTGGCTAAAATCGGTAATATGTTGAATTGTCCTGTAAAATTGACTTCTTATGTGGCGCGCCATTCCTGGGCAATGTGTGCAAAAGAAAACTCTGCATCAGCGGCAATAATAGGTCAGGCATTGGGGCATACCTCTGAACGAACAACAAGATTTTATCTGAGCGATCTGGATCAATCGGTAATTGATCGGGTTAATTTGAAAATCACGGGATTTGTGGAAAAGTGGATGAATAAACGAGAGTCTAAGAATTGACCCTTATTTATGGAATAAGGGTCATTGCCAATAATTCAGTAGAAAAATAATGTAATATTTATTACCCTATACTACCAAATGGCTTGAAAATCTTAAACGCTGCAAATGTAAAAAAATTAAATGGATAAATCTTTAGCCAAAAGAATTTTTGCCTCTTAAAAAAGACTAAATTTATAATAATATAGCTGTATTTTACGAAAATATGGTACCAAACATGCTATAAATGAAACCTTTATAAAACTCAAGCTCTGCTGCGGTAAATTCATTAACTGAACTTAGCAGAAACACGAAACAGTCATAAATGAATTTATTGACGTTTATTTAAAGATGCGGGGTCTTTGTAATATTATTTTACTAAATAAACACTATCAACTATATTCCCGGATTTTTACTCATTTACTTTTCTGATATAGATCATTCTGGAACATTATTCATATGCATTAATAACCGAAATTATCTCTTTCCTCTCTTATGTGCACTTGATCTCACTTGCTTTATCCGATTGATATATAGCGATTTAAACCAAATGACCCTTATTCCATAAATAAGGGTCAAAATAAAAAGCACTAGTATGTCACCCAGAGGAATGGGACTGACGACCTTTGTTATATCAACTCTCAAACAATAAACGCATGTTAACAGTTTTATTATCAGCTACTATTGGTATTGTTTATGGCGAACCATTGAAAGGTAAAATCTCCCTGTTTCTTTGCCTGGTGCTGTCGTTTGTCTTTTCCTTTCTCTTTCTTCCGCAGATAATGAAGATATCCAAACGAAAACAGTTATATGATATCCCCAATAGCCGGAAAAGTCATGAAGAGAAAATACCTCGCTTAGGCGGTATTGCCTTTTTCCCTTCTATTGCCCTGACGATGTCGTTGGTTGTAGGTTACCGTTATCTGATCGGTTTCCCGTTGAATGAACAATTGACAGGAAATATCTTATTAGAATTTTTATTTCTGTCGGCAGGCTGTTTTTTCCTGTTCATGGAAGGTATCGAGGACGACCTAATCGGTGTTCGTTACCGTAAAAAATTTCTTATCCAGTTTCTTGTCGCATCTTTACTTCCCATATCCGGTTTTTATCTGACAAACTTGTATGGCTTATTCGGGTTATACGAACTGCCGGCTTATGTGGGTGTTCCGTTGACCATTCTGCTTATCGTATATATTACAAATGCAATCAATCTGATAGATGGCATAGACGGTTTGGCAGCCGGAGGGAGTATTTTTTCATTCGTAGTGATCGGTTGGATGTTTGGGAGTAAAGAATTATGGTTGTATTCGATGCTGGCTTTTTCAGCAGCAGGATGCCTGATTCCTTTCCTTTATTTTAATATATGGGGGCGTGTTTCCAAAGGAACAAAAATATTTATGGGGGATGCCGGCTCTTTATCGTTGGGCTTTTTGTTATCATTTTTAATTATAAAGTACCCCACTTATATCTCAGAAACAGAACCCGACGTAAAGAACCTGGTCATCCCTTTTACTTTATTATTTATTCCGATGTTCGATGTTTGTCGGGTGATGGTTGTGCGTGCGATGCGTCATCGTCCGCTATTTTTGGCTGACCGTAACCATCTTCACCATAAATGTCTGGCAGCCGGCATGACTCATCTTCAGGCAACGGAACTGAATCTGGCATTTACAATCGGTTTATTGATTCTGAATAACTGGTTGGCAGATATCTGTAATATTAATGTATTGCTGGCAGTCGATCTGCTTCTGGGTATAGGGTTGAGTAAATCATTGAATGTATGGATATGGCACTCCCGGAAAGAATCGTTATCCGAAAACAAACCCAGTTAAAATGAAAGAATCCCCTTTTGTATCAGTAGTCGTTCCGGTTTATAATGCGGAGAAATATCTCCCGGCTTGTCTGGAAAGCATTTGTAACCAGACATTACGAGAATTGGAAATAATAGTCGTTGATGACGGTTCAACAGATAATAGTGGGCGTATTGCAGATGAATATGCAGCAAGAGACGGACGGATAAAAGTAGTACATAGACGAAACGGGAATCCGGGAGCTACACGAAATGTCGGATTGGAATTGGCAACGGGTGAATATATAGGTTTTATCGATGGAGATGACTGGATCGAACCGGATATGTATAGAACTATGTTAAATATGGCGCTGATGTATAATCCGGATTGGGTTGTTTGTGGTGTAAGTGTGGATTACACAAAGGATAAAAAACATCTTTATCAACAAGTGGATAAAGCATATACAGAAAATGACCGCAATCGTTTGTTGGATTTATATTTTGATTTGACAGATAAAAATCTGTTTGCATACCCGGTGAACAAACTTTATCGTTCAAGTATTATCAGAGATTATCGGTTGGCCTTCCCTGAAGTTTTACCTTACGAAGATTTGATGTTTAATTTAAATTACTATATACATATCCAGTCTGTAACTCTTTTACCGGATCTCTTTTATCATTATATGCGTCGGGAAGAACTATCTGCGGCCGGATCTTTTTCAGCAACTCATTTGCAAGCTTGTGAAATGACCGCAGATGTTTTTCGTCATTTTTTTAAAGTGTATAATTCAGATAAATTTAATGTGGAAGCTTTTTTAAGTTTCCGGAAAATTGCAGATTATTCAGCTTATGCAACCAGTCTTTATAAAAGAAACAGTCCGTTGACACGTAAAGAGCGTATAGAATGTTTGAGAAAAGATATTTTGGAGAATACAACACTGAAAAAGGATATCTTATTATTCCAACCGAAAGGTTTTTATCAAAAAATGTTCTATTTTATTTTATTTCATACCACACTTGTAGTAACAGATTCTTTTTATCAATTCTTATTTTATATACGGTATCATTTTGATTCTATCTACCGTAAATTCAGACTATTTATATCCAGATAAAATGGTTACAATTTTGATTTTATATACAGAATTAATGCCTTACAATATAATTGTAATAAAGGAATTAGTAAAGAAAGGATGTTGTGTGCATGTGGTATTACAGGACACAAATAAAAAGACGCCTTATCTACCGCCCTTATTAGAAGGGGTAACTTATTATAAACGTTCTACTTTTGAAAATCCTGATCATTTATTTCGTATGGTGAAAAGCTTGAATCCGGATCTGGTCTGGACGGCAGGCTGGATAGATCCTTTGTATAATGAGGTAGCTGGCATGGTACGTGGGAAATTACATCTTCCTGTTGTTGCCGGTAGCGATACGCAATGGCGAGGAGGAAAACAATGGTTGAATGTAGTAACCGCCCGCTTTCGCCAGCGTCAGTGGTTCAGCCATCTGTTTGTAGCCGGTGAATGGCAGGTGAAGTATGCCCGTAAATTGGGTTTTCGTCCGGATCAGATCCTGATGCATAACTTGTCGGCAGATGTAGAACTTTTTAGCCGGATAGATTTGAACAGCCGGGAGGCGGATTATCCGAAGCGATTGTTATATATCGGTCGGTTTGCTCCGGAGAAAGGATTGGCCTATTTATTAAAAGCCTGGCAATCTATTTTGGATCGGAAAGGCTGGCAATTAATATTGGTGGGTAACGGATCGGAAAAAGAGAAGTTAACCGGCTATCCGGATGTTGAGATACTCGATTTTATGGATCAACAGGATCTGTTGAAAGTAATGGAATGTTCCGGTGCGTTTATTCTACCTTCAGTATTCGAACCCTGGGCTTTAGTTCTTCACGAAGCAGCTTGTGCCGGTTTACCCCTATTGGCTTCCAAATGTTGCGGAGCGGTTGCTTCATTTGTCAGAGAGGGAGAAAACGGGTATCTATTTATTCCCGGAAATATTCGTTCTATTCGGTGCTCCGTCGAAAAATTATTGATGCAACCGGAAACTGGTTTGTTGCAGATGGGACGAATTAGCCGGAAGCTGGGGATGAAAATCACTCCGGAAAGAGTGGCTGAGACTTTATTGACTGTGTTGAAATAAATATGGAAAAGATACTTTTCTGGCTTGTATTTGGGGCTTCTTTTACTAGATGTGTGAATCACTTTCTGATTTTACCCGATGTTATCTATTACAGCATTTATTTGGGTTGTTTCATTTGGTTGCTGTTTCGGGGAGGAATGATTGTGAATAAAAAATATCTTTTCTTTATTTCGGCAGTGTTTCTTTCTATATGGCTGAATGATATACCGGCTTTCTTTCAGACCCCTTTGCGCATGTTTGCTTTTTTCAGCGTGACCTTTATGGTGGGACCTTTTGTTGTAAATGATCGGTTGACTTGGATACGTCGTCTTTTGTTTATCCGGACTTTATTGGTTCTTCGCTGGATCGTTTTGGTGTCATTTCTATTGAAGTTTATAGCACCGGCTTTAGTTACAGATTATTCGGGGTTTAGCGGATTGACTAATCAATCGATGCTGTTATCCCCTTTAGCTGGTATTTGCGTATTGTATAGTCTCTACCGGTTTCATCTGTCGGAAACCCGGCTGGAACATTATAAAGAATCGGTATATCTCTGTATTTGTTTTCTGGTATTGCTGTTAAGCGGCTCTCGCGGAGCCTTGGCTGCAACAATTGTAGGGGGGGCTTTTTTTTATATCCGTTTATATAGGCACCGAATAGGTGCATTACTTCAGTTCGGTTTGTTTATTCTTCTTTTGGCGGTATCTACTTCAGCCCTCTGGTGGCCCTATACGGAAAGGCTTCGTCAGAAAACAGAATCGAGCAGGAAGAATGGTGGTACTGTGTCCTCTCGTGAGAGGATCTGGCAGGATCGGATAGATGAATTTACCGCATTTCCTTTATTCGGGGTAGGATTTTCTAGTTTTAACCTGGACTATATTCAAAGTGAACATACAATAAACCGGCAAGCAGGCACTGTAGAGCCCGGAACCAGTTGGCTTTTTCTTTTGTCATCATTGGGGTTATACGGGTTCCTTGCGTTTTTATTACCCTATGCTTATATAATATATATACTGTATAAAGAGTTAGATACCGGATTGAACGGAGGCTTATTAAGCTCTATGATGGTACTATTCTCAGTGCATATGCTCGTGGAAGGGTACATCACAGCTTCAGGTGCCTATCTCTGTTTTTTTCTATGGCTTAGCTTATCCGAAGGTGAGCAAATTCTACAACAAACTACTAACAAAAAACTTTTATCTGTATGATACGTGTAATACCATCAGTTATAATCCGTTTGTATAAATTATTACCCTGGACGTATAGATTGCACCTCTGGATGACAGGGGGTACTATTTTCTTGATGTCTGTTTTCGATCTGCTGGGTACCGGGGTATTACTTCCCATCTTATTATTGGTGCTGGACGAAAATGCGATTGATAAGAATGAGTATTTATCCGGGCTATATAAATGGGGGGAGTTTACAGATTTTTCTTCATTTGTGTTTTTTATCTGTGTCTGTATCCTGTTGTTTACGGTTGTCCGGGTAGTAGCTTACACCTGGCTGCTATATATACAGAACAAACGTTTGTTTACTATCTCCAGTTATTTATCTCTGCATTTGTATAACTATTATTACCGGAAAGGCTTTTTGTATATCAAACAGCATAATAGTCTGACACTCATTAATAAAGTAAATGGTATCTCTGATAATCTGGTTCAAGGGTATCTGGTTCCATATGCCCAACTGATCTGCGAATGTGTGGTTATACTTTCTATTCTGACCGGTTTGATACTGTTTAATGTCTATATATTTCTGTTGGTTCTATTAACCTTTGTTCCGATCACTCTGGCATACTATCGTTTTTCACGATCCCGTATGGAACTTTACGGAAATATGCTATTCCGGCTAATACCCTTAAAGGGAAAGTTATTGCAACAAACCTTTGTCGGTTATACAGATATGGAAATGAGTCATTCTTTTCCTAAAAGTTTTGACAATTTTCAGGATTTAATGATCAGGCAAAATCGGATCAATGTGCGGCGTTTACTACTGAATGGATCTTTGCAGAAAGCTTTGGAGATTGCGATTGTCTGTTCATTGGTTGTACTGATCCTGGCTACCCGGTTCTTCGAATTGCCTTCTTTGGGGTTGATAATAGGGTTGTTTGCAATAGCCGTTTACCGTGTCCTTCCCGGTTTGGTTCGTAGTTCCGGATTCATCTTTCAGATGAAAGGCAATTCATTTACAGCCGGATTATTGAGTGACCTGGAAGCGGAACAAAGAGAAATACATATACTGGAGCAACAACCTTTGGATTTTCAGAAAGTCATATCGATCCGTACCCTCTCGTTCTCCTACGATAAAAAGGTGCAAATTTTAAAAAACATATCCCTGGATATCCCAAAAGGCGATTTTATCGGTTTTCGTGGAGAGTCAGGTTCGGGAAAGTCTACCTTATTTCATTTGTTACTGGGATTTCTTCAACCGGAGGTAGGAGGCATCTATGTGGATGGAGTTTCTTTATCGGTAGACCGGTTGGAATCGTGGAGAAGTAAGATCGGCTATGTCTCACAACAATTATTTATGATTGAAGGTACTTTGTTGGATAATATAGCGATGGGAGTGGATGGAATGGAAATCGATAGAGACCGGGCTAGAGAGGCAATCCGTCTGGCCTCGTTAGATCATTTCATTAAAACCTTACCTCAGGGGCTTGATACTCCGATAGGTGAGGGAGGGTGTCTGCTTTCAGGCGGACAACGTCAACGACTCGGCATTGCGCGTGCGTTGTATAAGCAGGCGGAAATACTGATGTTCGACGAAGCGACCTCTTCCTTGGATGAAACAACCGAACATGCCATTAATGGCGCGATCGTCCGGCTGTCGGAAGAATGTCCCGGATTAACTTTGTTGGTTATTTCCCACCGCTCAGAATCATTAGCGATCTGCCGTAAAATAGTTGATATTCAGGGGTTAAATAATTAAAATGGACATAACATATAAATCAATAAAGAAAGGTAACCATGAAAGTAAGTGATTATTCGGGAGAAGAAAAATTTCCCATTAAGAGTTATGGGTTTACAGAGTTAGGCTTATTATATAATCCGGATTTGCAGCCGGGCTCTGCCGCCCAGTCATTAAAACGCTGGATCCATCATAATCCGCAATTGACAGCTGCCCTTACAAAATCCGGCTGGCTCAAAGGCCAACGCAAGTTCACTCCGTTACAGGTACAACAGATCGTCTGTTTTCTGGGAGAACCTTAAAAGTTGAAAATTAGGAAGATATGATCTGTATCTTTGGACTTTATAATGTATAAATTATGAATATCTTATTTTACAATACTACTCCGATAAGTCCGGAGCAAGGAGGGACGGAACGTGTAACAGATCTTGTGTCTCATTATTTAAAATTATCCGGTTATACTATTTACTATTTAATTCGTTACAAAAAAGATACATTTAGTGATAATACGGATATTAAAACCTATTTCCTACCTAATTCAACTAAATGCGATTCTCAGGAAAATGTATTATACATGAATCAATTACTGAAAGAACTGGAAATAGATGTATTGATAAATCAGGATGCCTGGTATGGAGAATTATATTTGTGTAATCATAAAATATTAAACACAAATGTAAAGATCATTTCTTCTATTCATTATTCAATCGATTCTTCTATGAAATATTATAATGAATTATTTGGCTATGACTATTCCTGGAGTAAGCCATTCCTTAGTTTTAAAATGTTAGTTAAACATATTTTCTTGCCTTTATATAAAAAACGAGATTTTATTCATAGAGGATTGAATCTGAATTTCATGCATCGATATACGGATGCTATCGTTGTGCTATCTCCAAAATATGTCGAAGAAATAAAAGAATTACTAGGTGTTTCCTACTCTAAAAAAATAAAACCGATCCCCAATCCACTTACATTTTCAAATGTAAAGGTAAGAAGTATGGAACAGAAAGAAAACGTAATATTATTTGTTGGACGACTTTCTTATTCAGATAAAAGAGTTGACCGTCTGTTGCAAGCCTGGCATAAAATACAGGATAAACTTTCTGATTGGAGAGTTGAGTTAGTGGGAGATGGAGCAGATAGGGCTCGTTTGGAGAATTTGGCAATGAAGTTAGAACTTAAAAATGTGTTTTTTTGCGGCTATCAATCTCCGTTGGAATATTATTCTAAAGCTAAGATAATATCGTTAGTATCGACTAGTGAAGGATTTTCTATGTCGATTGTAGAAGGTATGCAGAATGGTTGTATTCCGATTGTTTTTTCCAGCTATTCTGCAGTTACAGATATTATAAAAGATGGGATAAATGGCTGTTTGGTAGCTCCATTTGATATAGATTTATATGCGGAGAAATTATATAAACTAGCTTCGGATTCTTCATTGTTAAATAGAATGCAACCTTTTGCCGTTCAATCCGTAGAGCAATTCAATATTGATAAAATCGGACATAAATGGATCGAATTGTTTCAATCGTTATAAAATAAATATAAGTCATGAAAAGAATTTTAGAAGGGATCGCCGGCATCGGTTTGCTGGCAGTTTTACCGGCCTGTACTGCCCCAAAACAATCAGTAACCGAAGATGTCTATGCTGCTGCACGCTCTGTGCAAATCAGCTCCGAAACGGAGCAACAGCAGGAAAAGAGTCTTCCTGGGGCAACAAGAAAGATTGAAATACCGCTGTTACAGATCGATGCTCAGTCGGTTTACAACCGGATGATCAATTATATCACTCCGGATGAAGAACTGGCTCCGAAGATGCTTTCTCAACATATTTCTGTCTTTGTTGATTTCCCGGCAGGAGGGGTGTCGGTTAATCCGAAATATGGCAATAATCGGGCAGAGTTGGCAAAGCTGGAAGAACACCTGAAGCCTCTTTTGCAATCTGGTAATGGTGGCGTAACAAAAATCCGTATTACCGGCTATGCTTCTCCCGATGGCAATACGAAGGAGAACGAACGTCTGGCAGGAAACCGTTCCATCCAGTTTAAAAACTATTTACAGAAACAATTTAAGTTGCCTGACAATGGCCTGATTACGGTCGATTGGGTAGGGGAAGACTGGGACGGGTTGAAAGAACTAATCTCAAAATCAGATAAGAAATATGCAAGCCGCGTGTTGACAATCTTTCAGCTAACCGACGATCCCGACAATCGCCGTAAACAAATCCGTGCAATGGATAGCGGAGCTGTTTATAAGGATATTGAAAAGAGTTTCTTTAGTCGTTTGCGTCGTATGGAGTTGGCTGTAGAAACGAAGTCGCAGATCATTTCTGTAAATAATTCCCTGTTAATAGAACAGATTTATAGTCAACCGGAAAAAGTATCTCTGACAGATTTTTTCCATGCTGCTTCCTTCTATCGTCCGGGTACGGATCAATATCGTGAAGTATATGAAATAGCAGCTTATACCTATCCTTCGTGTGCTGTAGCTCAACTGAATGCGGCAGCCTCTGCTTTGTCGCAGGGCGATACCGAGTCTGCTCGTTATTTTTTCAATCAGGTGGAGAACGATCAGCGTGCCTGGAATAATCTCGGAGTATTGGCCCTGATGGAAGATGATAAAGAGAAAGCTGTTATTTATTTTCGTAAATATGCTGCACAAAATCCTCGTTTAAGTCGCGAGAATTTGAAAATGATCGAATAAGAGTAAAAATAAGGGTCTTTTGAAATGTTAAGACAGGACTTTTAAAATCAAAAGTCCCTTCTTTTGAAAGCAAAAGATACGACTTTTTTGTGAGTAGGTTCATTCCCGGCATTAATCGAGAAAATTAGTTATGATACAGAAAATCAACAAAAAATTTTTTATAAGATGGCCGGTGGAAAACATCTTGTGTTTTCTTCTTTTTCAAAGAATATGGATAAATTACCGGATGTTAATGAAACAGTGATGCAATGTGCTACTTTTCTTTGTGAATCGAAAGATATAAACAAAGGATCCTGGCAAGTTTTTTCACAACAATTTTTTAGGTATTATCGTAAAACCATTCTTGCTTACTATGGCTATGAAGAGGCCGAGTTTCAGGTACCTCTGAAGAAAGTGATAAAACCGTTCTTTTTTTTTGCCGTCATGTCTGCCCTGTATGAAATCGGTCTGTTCGATTGCTCTTTGCAGGGATTGGCTGATACGCTCTATTTATCATTTGATTTTGGGAAAATGCGTACTACTTGCCGACGCTCGTTTTATGATATTCTCCCTCAATACGAGTTTCTTTTTGATTATTTTAAGGATTTAAAAGATACAGGGAAAATAGAAAAATAAATTATTAACGGGCTGGGAATGAGCCTGCTTTTTTTGAAAACTTCCAAAAAGGCTGTACTCCGCCCTGAGGAGAGGTTATATTAAATTTGCCTGTATCAGGCGAATGGATAAGCGAATCCTCTAATTTTTTTTGATCGGCCTTCTTTGTATTTATTATATATAATATTAATTCTATATTAAAGAGAGCTGTAACCGGGGCTGTAATCCTTACTAATCGTAATCGATCTATGTATGATGAATATCAGAAACTTTCAGATGTGACTTTGCTGTGACTTTGCCTGTGACACTTCAACTATTAACAAAAAACGAAGAAATCATGACGAAATGTAATGAACACATGACTCCGGATTATCGTAAAACCGGCTATCTGAGAGTTGGAAGAAATGTGCTGAAATCTTTTTTCGGCAGTAACCAGGAACAGCGCCACCTGGCAAAGGTGCTGCTTTGTGTGCAAACCTTTGCTTATTTTCGTGAAGGGATGGTTTGCCTGAATGAATTTTCTTATATCTGCCATGCAGGCGAATGGATTACTTCCTATTCGGAGATCGCAGTTCTTACAGGCTTGTGTCGCAAATCGGTAAAGAGCTGCCTGAAGCGTTTGGAGGCAGGGTATTTTTTGCAGGTGAAAGATCTGGTAAATTACAAACTGATAATCCTGACTAACTACGATCAACCGCCATCAGGTTTATCCGATGCCGGTCTGCCTCCTGTCTCGACTCAGCCTGCCGTTGATGCCCCGGGTGTGGATTTCTTTAGCCAGGCGATGAATTTCTATAACTTGAATAACGGACAGAAAGGAGTGGTAAACTGATGAAAGAAGTACAGAAGTCAAGACGGGAAATTACCCCGAACATCAACCTGGCAATGGAACAGGCTGTGATAGCCGGTTTACTGACCAGTCCGGATGCCATATTCGATGTGATCGGCCGTTTAAAAGCGGACATGTTCAGCGACTCGCGGATCAGTTTTGTTTACCGTGCGATCCTGTCGTTAGTAGAGTCGGGTACCGGAGTCGATATGTTGACAGTAGAAAATGAGATGCTGCGTCTGGATAGCAGCCTTTATATGCAGTTGAACGGTTTGTCATTCCTTACGGAAATGTTGCTGGATGTGCGTACCGACAGCCATATCCGTATTCATGCCGATGAGCTGCTGCGCTGCTATACTTTGCGCCAGTTGGTCAACGGTTTGAAGGAGAAAGAGACGGAGGCGCAACTGCCTTCCGCCGACCTGCCGGAATTGTTGACGGGAGTAGAGGATCTGGCCGGACGGTTGCGTAACGGAATGGCTCGTTCGGCTTCGATGGAAGAGGCCGGATCAGTGGCCGCCCGGGTGCTCGCGAAGAGTTATCAAGAGCAGGCAGACCGTGAAGCGGGTAAGATCACCCGTATCCTTTCCGGCCTGTATGATCTGGATGCCCTGACTGGCGGATTGTATAAAGGGGAGCTGACAGTGATAGCCGGCCGTCCTTCGATGGGGAAATCGGCTGTGGCCTTGTGGATGGCACTCAGTATGGCCAGGAAGGGCATACCGGTCGCTTTCTTTAGCGTGGAGATGAGCAAGGAGCAGAATGTGATCCGTTTGTTGTCGATGATCAGTGGGATCGATGCCGACCGTTTGCGCTTCAAAGGAACTTTGGCTTCCGACCGTGTCCGGTTGGAGCAGGCGCAGCAGGAACTGGAACATTTGCCGATCACGCTCGAATATTGCGGGTCGGATACGATAGACGACATTCGTGCCAAAGCGCAGGTATTGAATAAGCAGGGGAAACTGGGTGCTTTGTTCATCGATTACCTGAACCTGATCAATATCGTCGTATCGAAAAATCAGTTACAGGAAACAACTGATCTGGCCTTGGGCAGTATTGCTCGCAAAACGAAACTGATGGCAGAGGAGATGGAGATCCCTGTGATCCTGCTGGCACAGTTGAACCGTGAGGTCGACCGCCGACAGGGGCTGCATTTCCCTGTATTGAGCGATTTGCGCAACTCCGGTGCAATCGAACAGGTTGCGGATGTGGTGATCTTCGTTTACCGTGCCGAGAAATACAATATAACATATGATCCGAAGACAAAGGAAGACCTTCGTGGTGTCGGCCTTCTGTTAGTCGCCAAGAACCGCAACGGGGCAACGGGAGCTGCCAAGTTTCGGTATAATCCGGCAATGACTTGCCTGATGGATTATGATCCGAGAGTGATTTAGATTAGACGTGGATTTTAAATTTATAATTATATGAGAATTGGGATTTTATATATCTGCACAGGCAAATATTCGATTTTTTGGAAGAAGTTTTATAAAAGTGCCGAACGCTATCTAATGCAGGGATATCCCTGCATCCGTGAATACTATGTGTTCACGGATGCCCCTTCTGTATATGGGGAGAAAGAGAACGGGCATATTCATCGTATTTATCAGGAAAATCTGGGATGGCCCCGGAATACGTTGATGCGTTTTCATATGTTCCTCAGAATAAAGAAACAGCTGGAAAGAGAGACTGATTATCTTTATTTTTTTAATGCGAATATGCAGTTCAGAGTACCGGTAGGGAAAGAGTTTCTTCCTGATGATTTTTCAAATGGATTGGTCGGGTGTATGTTTCCTTGGAGTTATAACGAAACGAATCTTGAATTTGGTTATGATAGAAATCCTATGTCGACAGCTTATATACCGGAAGGCGAAGGGGATTTTTATTATGCAGGTGCTTTGATTGGAGGGAAAACAGAAGCTTTCTTAAAAATGTCGGAAACGATTTTGAATAATATTCAGGAAGACGAAAAAAAAGGAGTGATAGCATTGTGGCACGATGAATCGCATCTCAATCGTTATTTTATGGATAATCCCCCAAAGTGTTTAACTCCTGCTTACTGTTATCCGGAAAGATGGAAATCTCCTTTTCCCGAAATAATTCGTTTGTTTGATAAAAATGGAAGCTGGGGAGGCTATGCTTATCTACGTGGAGAAAAGGCAGGTGTAAAGGATTACCTGCGCTCTTATAAGGTGAAGATTAAATATATGATCATGCCTTTTTATCGTTTTGTATGCCGTAAATAAAGACTCAAAACTGTCAATAATTGAACCAATTACTATCTCCATTGCTCTATTGGCACATTGTTAATATGAACCTGAAAGATCAAATAAAACAAGTGGCTCGTTTGGAAGATGTAGTCGAGCGCTATCTGTCTTTAAAAAGGACAGGTAGCTTGGCTAAGACTTTGGTTGGCCTTTGTCCTTTTCATGACGACCAGCATCCGTCGCTGCATGTAAATGTAGAAGGGCAATACTATAAATGCTTTGCTTGTAACGAGGGTGGCGACTTGTTCCGATTTGTGCAACAAATGGAGAGGTGCGATTTTTGTCAGGCATTGAAGATACTGGCTGGTTGGTATGGGGTGTCGGATATGGACGATTACCAATCGGTAAAATATCCTCCGGTAAAAAAGACAAATATCCCGGTGGCAAAAGATAAACCGGAACTTGTCAGCCCTATACATATTGCTACCTTGTTCCGTAACCATCGGATGGTGTTGGACTTATTGAAAAAATATATTCCGGAAGAAGAAATTTTGCAGGAGGTTTACAGCCTATTCGAGGTGGGTGTCGCCTCTTATTTTTTACCTCCTGACTATACCGCATTTTGTAACCGTCTGATCTTTCCGATTCGCAATGAGCGAGGGGAACTGGTGGCTTTCGCCGGTCGTTATCGGGGAGATATTGAAGGAACGGATATCCGTAAATATGTCAATTCGCCGACCAGTCCGGTTTATCATAAAAGTGAACTGTTATATGGTTTATACCAGGCACAGGACGAAATCCGTAAGCGAAAATTTGTCTATATCACCGAAGGGTATAAGGATGTGCTAGCCATGCATGCTACCGGATTTAGGAATACGGTGGCTTTGTGCGGTACGGCGCTGACCGAACAGCATGCATCATTACTCAGCCGGTATACACAATGTGCAATCATTATGCTCGACGGTGACAAGGCTGGACAGGTAAGCGGGGTCAAATCTGCCCGGTTATTATCAACAAAAGGTTTTTCTGTCGGTCGGATCATCCTTGAACCGAAACATGATCCGGACTCTCTGCTTCGTATAATGGGAGATACAGAGTTTTCCGAATATATAAGAAAATCAACTCGCTACAGCCGATTGGAAATATGTGAAGCTACTTTGTTGAAACAGATCAAAGAACTGTTGTCTGACTTACAACTGGCATTGACTGTAACAGAGCGTACAGATCTGTTTGCCCGTATGATCCCTTTGCATAAACGTTTAGGAAAAGTCACGGGTCAATTGGCTCATTCTCCGGTGTTAAAGGCGGATTGGTTATTAGAATAAACACAGAAAAAAACAGATATGATTGTCGACAATAAGCGCAAGGTGATATACTTGCATAATCCGAAATGTGGAGGAACATTTCTAAGAGATATTTATATTGAAAAGTATGGGAAGTCGGATGCTATGAAATGGTGGAAAACCTATGACCCTCAATATGGAACAGACTTAGGACATATTACCTATTTAGATTTATACCGTTTTATTCCGGATTGGAAAGATTATAGGATTGTAATGATGGTGCGTAACCCGTATAGTCGTTTTTATTCAGCAGTCAAGGAGGTTAAGCTGCATTTGATCGCCTCTGTAAAACTTAGCTTTATTGAAATTCCTTGTGCAAGATTAGATAAAGAAGGAATGGAGTCAAGAATAAGAAATACTTTTTTTCGAAGTATATGTCCCTGGACATATACTCATACTCTGGTGAAACTTTTTACTGTTTCACCAGAGGAATGCTGTAAACAGATCTTATCTTTTAAACATTCAAAACAAGATTTATTCATACGAAGTAAAAAAATCCCCTGGCTAAACCCGCAAAGTTATTTTTGGGGTAAAGATGTAGAAATTTTTTATTATGAATCGGAAAGCGACTGGGGTAAATTATTAGACATTTTCGGATTATCGGAATATCAGGTTCGTTTATCGATTGCAAAAGCTTATAACATACCCGATAATATGTATGAGATGATTGAGAAACTGTATCCTGAAGATACGGAATTATTCCGAAAATATAGGTATTGAAAATATCGGGAACTATATATAAAAGGTCTTAGAAAAAAAATACTAAAATGAAAATTATTCATGTAATAAGCTCTATGAGTACGGCTTGTGGTGGCCCTGCGTATACAACATTGTTGACGTTGCAAGGGACAAGAGCTCTTGGAATGGATGTAACGGTATTGACAAACCAACCGGCTCCGGGCGAGGAAACCGTATCGGACAATCCTTCCATCTGTTATCTTCCCCGTCCCCGTTTTCATGAGAAACGTTGGGGATATTCAAAGGCGATCCCTTTAGAACTGAATAGTAAGGAAAATGAGGCGAATGTATATCACATTCAGGGATTATGGCAGTATGCAGGATATGCTACTGCTAAATTTGCATGGTATCAAGGATTTCATTATATGATCACTTTGCATGGAACTTTGTATCCTCAGGCGTTGGCCCATTCCTCCTTGATAAAGAAGATTGCTCTGAATATGTATCAACGTCGGCAATTACAACAGGCGGACTGTATTCATGTTACCTGCCGGGAAGAGATGGAGCATTACCGGGCATTGGGGTTTACCAATCCGGTAGCTGTTGTTCCTAATCCGATGGAAATATCGGATATAGAAAATCCTTTTGAGAAAAATAAAAAAAAGAGAGTTGGGTATCTGGGGCGTTTACATCCGGTTAAAGGAGTTGACCGTTTGCTGAAAGTTTGGAAAAATCTGCATGAATTCGGGGAGTTGCTGATAATGGGGGATGGAGAACCTGATTATGTTGCTTTTCTGAAGAAAGAGGCAGAGCATTTGCAATTATCCAATATCAGTTTTGTCGGCTGGGTTTCCGGGATAGAAAAAAATCGTTTGTTAGCATCATTGACTTGTCTGGTTGTTCCCAGCGATTTTGAGAATTTTGGAATGATTGTTCCAGAAGCTTTACTTCAGAAAGTTCCCGTTATTGCATCGACCGGATCCCCCTGGGATGTCTTGAAAACATATCGATGTGGCTGGTGGGTAAGCAACGAGGTAGCTGCCTTAGGCGAAGCTGTGAGAGAAGCTTTATCGCTGGATGAAGAAGAATTGCAGGCGATGGGTAAACGCGGACGCCAGCTGGTACTGGATAAATATTCGGTGGATGTCGTTTCCCGTCAGATGGAGCAGTTGTATGCTTGGGTAGCTGGGCAAGGGGATAAACCTGAATTTGTATATGATTAAAACAAATATGATAATATTGTGAACAAGAGTGATTTAGCAAAAGAAATTGCAAGTCGTATGTCTACTACGATTACACAATCCTTGTGTTTCATAGACACGATGGATGAAGTGATATGTGAAGCGATTGCACGTGACGATTCAGTGATGATACAAGATTTCGGTCATTATATGCCCTGGCAACAAACCGAACGTATGGGACGTAATCCCCGTACCGGTCAGGAATGTGTGATTACGGAACGCATGAGTGTGAAATTCAAGCCTGGAAAAGGATTAATTGAAAAAATAAACAAGGAATAATAGGGTATGAAAAAGAATCGATTGTTTTTTCTGAGTTGGATATTGGTTGGTTTGTTGGTCTCTTGTGGTTCAGTAAAGGATATAGCTTACTTGCAAGGGGAGGAATTATTGAAAAAAACGGCTGTGGCTGATACGGTGAGCTTAAAAATACAAAAAGATGACTTACTGGATATAAATGTGAGTTGTCCGGATCCTGAATTACTGCGTCCTTTTTTGCGTTATAGCAACGGATATAATAATGGAAACTTCGATGGATATTATGGGGAAGGATATAACCAGGGATACCTGGTGGAAGTAGACGGAACGATTAACTTTCCGTTACTTGGAAAAATAAAAGTAGCCGGTCTGACTCGTGGGCAAGTGATTGAACTGATCCAGAATAGATTGGAGAAGGAAGGATTTATAAAAGCTCCGGTCGTAACAGTACGCTTTCTGAATTTCCGCATATCGATACTTGGAGAGGTTAAAAATCCAGGTACTTACAACATTCCCTCGGAGCGTATAACGCTGTTTGAAGCACTCAGCATGGCGGGTGATTTAACCATTCACGGACGTCGTAACCGTGTGGCGGTTATTCGGGAAACAGATGGTGTACGTACGATTTTATACCATGATCTGCGTTCGAGAGATGTTTTTCTGTCTCCCGATTATTATCTGAAACAGAATGATATGGTATATGTGGAACCTAACCGTGTCAAGGCGGAAACAAGTGTAGAAAATCAGTATACGAACATCGGAACCTGGATGTCGATTATCTCCTTCCTTGCATCGATGAGTGTTTTGATATTTAAATAAAAGAATATGAAAGAACAGACCCCTTATACGGACAGCTTTAAGCTGGTGGATGAATTCAATCTCCGGACGATTTTAGATGTCCTGATAACGAAATGGTATTGGTTTGCTTTATCGGCTTTGTTGTGTGTGGGAGGCGCCTATATTTATATAGAAACCGTTCCGGTTATCTATAAACGGGAGGCCATTGTGCAGTTGAAAAACAAAGTGAAAACGGAAGAAGCTTTTAATGAAAAGCAGATGTTTGACGACAGCAACAATAATAACAATAGTATAGATGGAGAAGCTTTGGTTTTCAAATCGCGTTTATTGATGGGAGAAGTGATCCGGCGATTAGGATTGGAAATCGGCTATACGCTGGATGACGGACTGAAAGACAGGGATATGTACACAGATATACCATTGAAAATAAATTTTCCGGATTCTACTTTTACCCAACCGGCCTTTTTTTCTATTATTCCCCAGTCGGAAAGTCATTATAAAATAAAAGGGTTGGATGATGACCCGGATGGCGTGATGGTGTATAATTTCGATGCCGAAGTAATCACTCCGATTGGAAAGATGATTGTGAACCGGACTTCTTTTTTTGATGAAAACTGGGTGAATGTTCCGGTACTTATTTCCTGTTACAACCGTGAATTACTTATATCTTCACTGCTAGACAAATTGACAGTGGAACGCTCCATCAAAGATGCCAATTTATTGACACTGACTTATCTGGATACGAAACCTACGAGAGCTGATGATATATTGAATACATTGATACGTGTATATGTAGACGAGTCGATGAAGGATAAAAATCAGATTATCCGAAGCACGGCAGTCTTTATTGATGAGCGATTGAAGTTAATCAATGAAGAGTTGGGAAATGTGGAGAGTAATATAGAAGATTACCGCAAACAGAGCCAATCGGCAGACTTTACCATTGAAGCCAAAATATCTTTGGAAAACCGGAGTCGGTATGATCAGGAAGTGATTGAACTGACCAACCAAAGAGAGCTGATCCAACTGGTTCAGCAGTATTTGCATGATCCGTTAAAAAACGAGTCTGTTCTGCCGGCTAATACAGGTATATTGAGTGATGGAATTGAGGCTTTAATCAGTAGATATAATACAACAATACTGGAGCGGGATAAGCTAAATGAAAGTGGAGGAGATAAAAGTCCGGCGGTGAAATCCCGAACGAACGAAATAATCTCGTTGCGTCGGGCGATCAGTCAAAGTTTGAGGAATGCAAAAGACGAGCTGACTACAAAATTGGAATATGCCAGACGGATGCAGTTTTTAGAAGCAGGCAGAATTAGTAATATCCCTACACAGCAGCGATATGTGCTTTCCGTAGAACGTCAGCAAAAAATAAAAGAAGAGTTATTCCTCTATTTACTGAATAAGCGGGAAGAAAATGCTTTGACATCGGCTACGGCGGAAAGTAATCTTCATATAGTTGATCCCGCCTATGGAGTTGGCACTGCCGGCGAAAATTCGTTGGTGATTTTATTTGGAGCATTACTAGCCGGATTGTTTATACCGGGATTGTTTTTCTATCTGCAACCGATATTGGATGTAACCGTACGGGGACGAAAAGATTTGGAAAATAGCCTGAGTATCCCTTTTTTAGGAGAGATACCTCATAATCGGAAAAAAGAAGAATTGGTGGTCGGCAAAAAAAGGAGAGATGGGGTTTCGGAGGCTTTCCGTATTGTGCGAACAAATATAGACTTTATGCTGGATAAGCAGAAGAAATCTCAAGTATTGATGTTCACCTCTTTCAATCCGTATTCCGGGAAATCGTTTATTTCATATAATTTGGCAGCCTCTTTGGCATTGACAGGGAAAAGGACTGTATTGCTGGAATTGGATATCCGCAAAGGATCGAAGAAAGATAGAGAAGGAAATGTATTACCGGGTATTACTCATTATTTATCAGGAAGGATAACCGACCTGTCGCAATTGATACGTCCTTATCCCGGCTTTGAAGAGTTGGATGTGATAACTTCCGGGCCTATACCTCCTAATCCTGCCGAATTATTGTTGGGACAGTCTTTGGATGATTTGATTGGGCAATTGAGAAACATGTATGAATATATTGTTGTTGATACGGTTCCTTATGGAATGGTGGCGGATGCCCCTATAATCAGTCGTGTAGCTGATTTATGTATTTATGTTATACGTGAAGGAATGATGGATCGCCGACGTTTGCCGGATATTGAAAGTTTGTATACTGACGGAAAACTGCCGCATATGTCTGTTTTACTGAATGATGCCCGTTATAAGCATGCAGGTTATGGCTATGGCTACGGGTATTACGGGTATGGTTATGGCGAGAGTTATTATGGATATAATCCTTAACACATGCAAAAAAAAGTCGTAATTATAAATAAGTACGGCGCATTGCATCCTTCGGCCACGGGACGTCCGGTTCGCAAACTGGCTGATTATTTATGGGAAAACGGAGTCGATGTGATTGTACTTTCTATTCATGCTTCTTACAAAGGACAGGTTTCGCAGCAAGAGGAGAAATTGCCTTATCAAACCATTGAATTGCCTGATTTTTATAGTGGTACAAATAAATGGTTTCGTCTTTTAGGTAATTTAGTGGATGGTTTCCGATTGATAGCTTACTCTCTGTTGTTGCCACAGCATCAATTGAAAGTGGTACTGACTGATCCCTCTCTGATCAATATTTGGGCAATTTTATTCCGCCCGTTTTCCCGAAGTAAACTAGTATTCTGGACGATGGATCTGTATCCGGAAGCATTTACTTCGGCGGGACTAATCTCTTGTAATAATCTTATATACCGGATGATTTTCTCTTTTGTTTATCGTCATGTTCCTGATTTCCTGATCACATTGGGCGAACAGCAATATCGTTATCTGTGCCGGCAATATAAGCGGCCTTTTATTCCTCATATTGTGTTGCCTTGCGGGGTATGTCAGAAAGAGGAAGCACCCGAACCATCTTGGCGGCAAGCCAATAGAAATAAGATCATATTTTGTTATGCCGGCAATATAGGAGAAGCTCATAACGATGCTTTTTTGTTGGAACTTATCAGGCAATTGGATCCTGAAAAGCATTTGATCTTGCTTCGTTTATATGGAGCAAAAGCAAAATTGGTGTTGAAAGAAGCAAATGCATTTGAATCGGTGATCCTGCTTGATTATATATCTTCGGCAGAGATGAGATATGTAGACATCTGTGTCGCTTCTTTACTATCGATGTGGAATCATGTTTGCGTACCATCGAAAGTGGTGAGTGCGATATGTTGTGGACTACCTGTATTATACAATGCGGATGAAAAATCGGAGGGTGCTTGTATGTTTCCTGATGCAATCTGGTTGTTACCCAATTCGGAAAATCAATTAGAATCTGTTTCTGCTTTTTTGAGTACACTTTCAGTTGATGATATTTCAGAAAAAAAAGAAGCTGCCGGAAAATATGCTCAGAAACTAATAAGTGAGAGATATAGCAGTTATTCTACTTTTTTGAGAATAATAAAATGAGAATGGAAAAGATAGTCAGATAGACTTATCCTTTTTATAAATATAAGAATATGGTTTGTAAAATTGTAATAAATAGGAAGTGGATCGATTTTTTGTTGAGATGTTTAAATTCTAAATTAGTTGCTTGGTCAGTTTATGTCTCCAGACAGAAAGATGAAAATGTATTTGGGTTGACTGATCCTGTTTTCTCATTGACTCTTCCCGGTCGTGAAAATCTATTGTCGGATGTTTGTTTATATGCAGATCCTTTTTTATTTGTAAAGGACGGATATTTATGGTTATTCTGTGAAAGAATGAAAAGAGGAGGACACGGACATATTGTTGCCTATAAAACTTCAGATTTGATACATTGGATATTTGAGGGGGTGGTGTTGGAAAGACCTTTCCATTTGTCGTATCCGAATGTTTTCGAATACAAAGGAGATGTATATATGTTACCGGAAACAAGTAAAGTGAATGAAGTAGCTCTTTATAGGGCAATGGATTTTCCTCGTAATTGGGAAAAAATATGTGTTCTATTATCAGGAAAGCCTTATAGTGACTCTTCTGTTATTTATCATCAGGGAATGTGGTATCTGTTTACAAGCCCTTCGGATGACAAGTTATGTTTATTTGTTTCGAAAAATTTATTGTCGGACAGTTGGAAGGAACATCCTTGTTCACCTGTTTTCTCCGGGCTGAAAGGTGCACGTGGTGGCGGTAGTGTATTCAAAGAGGGTAATACGCTATATCGGATGGGGCAAGATGACGAAAAATCGTATGCGAATAATGTGGCTGTTTATATGATAGATCTGTTGACTGAAAATGATTATCACGAATCATTGGTTATTCCGGAGTTATTTGATCATACTAATAAACGCTATCAGTTTGGTGGTCATCATTTTTGCCGGGTTAAATTTAAAAATGAGACGTTGATAGCCACGGATGGCATTATAAAAGCACGATTCATTAATAGAATAGGATTTTATCTGGAAATGTTGATTTTTAAAATTAAGAGAAGTATAGATGACAGAAAATATCGGTCTTGTCGAAAATAGTATGAATAAGGTTGATTTATCATTATATAAGAATAGATTAGGATTTAAAAATAAATTGATGAGATCGTTATGGAATGTTACCTATATACTGGCATTTCGTCCTTTGAGTTTATCCTGTTTTAATTTCTGGCGTTTATTCCTGCTCCGTTTATTCGGAGCCAGAGTACATGCGAAAGCACATGTTTATTCGTCTGCCCGTATATGGGCACCTTGGAACCTGGAAATGGATGCTTATTCCTGTCTGGCTCCCCATGTGGATTGCTACAATACCGATTTGATACGAATAGGGAAACATACAACTATTTCTCAGAAAAGTTATTTATGCGCTTCCTCTCATGATATAACAGATCCGTATCATTCATTAATAACAGCACCTATTATTATAGAGGATCAGGTTTGGGTTGCGGCAGGTTCATTTATTGGGATGGGCTCAAAAATAGGGCAGGGAGCTGTTGTCGGCGCTTGTGCCTGTGTATTCAAGAATGTTGATCCCTGGACTGTTGTAGGAGGTAATCCTGCCCAGTATATTAAGAAAAGAGTTATTAGTCGATAATACATCATGGAAGAATTAGATATCTCTGTTATCATCCTTACTTACAATGAGGAGATACATATTCGTCGTTGTATAGAAAGTGTATATCTTTTTGTAAAAGATATTTTTCTGATAGATAGTTATTCAACGGATCAAACCCTCCAGATTGCAAGCGAATATGAAAAAGTTACGATCTTGCAAAATAAGTGGGAGAATAATTATGCAAAGCAATTTAACTGGGGATTGGAACATGTTCCTATCCGGACAAAATGGGTGCTTCGTCTGGATGCGGATGAGTATTTGCTGCCTGCATTGATCAGGGAGTTATCAGAGAAAGTTCCATTTTTACCGGAAACTGTTTCCGGTATAGTATTTAAACGGCGACATTACTTTCTGGGGAAATGGATGAAACGGGGTATCTATCCTGTTTATTTGCTTCGTATGTTTTGTTATGGCAAAGCGATTTGTGAACAACGACTGATGGATGAACATATTCAGTTACTGGAAGGTACAACAGTAAATAGTGAAGGAGACTTTGTCGATCACAATCTGAATAATTTATCCTGGTTCTGTAATAAACATGTGGGTTATGCAGTTCGTGAGGCTGCTGATTTGTTGGATATCGAGTTGGATTTGTATGGTACATCGCAATTAGATGACCAGAAAGTCTTAACTGCTCAGGCAATGGATAAAAGACGAATAAAACATCGTTATGCCCGTATGCCTCTTTTCTGGCGTGCATTTATTTATTTCTGTTATCGTTACTTTCTTAAAGGTGGCTTTCTGGAAGGAAAGGAGGGCTTTTTGTGGCATTTCCTGCAAGGGTGGTGGTATCGCACTTTAGTGGATACTAAGATATTTGAAATAAAACAAGCTTGTGGTACAACAGACAAGGAAAAAATCAAAAAATATTTGAGTGATGTATATAATTGTAAATAAGTATATTTAATCAGATGGATATAAAAGTTTCAATAATTATTCCGGTGTATAATGTTGCACCCTTCCTTGATAAATGTTTATCTTCATGTATCGATCAAACGTTTCAAGACATAGAGATTATTGTAGTGAATGACGGATCGCGAGATGGTTCATCTCAAATTATTGCTGCATATGCAGCAATAGATGATCGTATAAGAATAATAACAAAAGAAAATCAGGGATTGATTTATGCCCGTAAATCAGGTTTGGAGGTAGCTAGTGGAAAATATGTTTTTCATTTGGATGGGGATGATTATATAGAAACAACGGCGATAGAAGAACTGTATAGCGAAGCTGTAAAAAGTGAGGCAGATTATGTAGTCGGTAATTTTTATCTTGTTTCTGAAAATAATAAACAGAAGGGTAAAAGTATTTGTGAATTAAATGCATTAGTAGGGCAAGAGTTGTTATTACGTATGATTAATCGCGGAGAATGGCGAATATGGGGCAGTTTAACACAAAAATCATTGTTTGATGACTTGATTTATCTTCCGGTTGTTATGGGAGAAGATTTGTTTTTTAATATGCAAATTTGTTTGAAAGTAAAAAAATCGACTGTTGTTGATATATGTTTGTACAATTATGTTATACGAACAGGGTCTATAACAAATCAAGAGGGAACAGTAAATCGGAAATTAAAGTTGGCTATGGCGAAATATGTGCATTTATTATTAGATAGATATGCTTATATTCAACCTATTAGAGAGTGTCTTTATTTGATGTTTTGTTCTTTTTTTCAGGACAGCATAAAACAAAAGGACATGGAGGTTAAAACTATCTTATATGATTATTATTGGAATAATAAAGAAGTAAAGGCTTTCTTGTGGAGAAGAAAAAAAGCTTTTTATTTGATTATAAGAGTATTCCTTGTATATCCATATATGGGAAGTTTGATGGTAAAGATAGGCTCGCATATGACTTTCTTATGGCGTAAATTCAAAATACCATTTCAATGGATATTTCGCAAAAGATATCTGGCTGAATTGATCAGGTGATATGATTTAAAAGAGTATAAGGCAATAATGCTTTAGTTTCAAAACAAATGTCAAGAAGGTGTTGTTATTATATAAAGCTTACATATATAAACCAATAGTGTCATGGAAAATAGAACAAACGAACAGCCTTTGGCAGAATTAAAGGCAGTAGCAAAAGGTCCTCTGTTAGTAAAAGGCCCGGTAAAACTGATTACCCCCGAAGGAAAAGAAATGATCATGGAAAAGACGGCGCTTTGTCGTTGCGGCCATTCAAAGAACCAGCCGTTCTGCGATGGGTCACACATGAAATTGTAGCAGGTTTAAATGATATCTGAACTGATTGAGAGGTAGGCGTAAATTACATTACGTCTACCTCTGGTTATGTTTGGAGGTTGTTCTATTGCCATAATATTGGTCAATATTTATAGAGAATTGGTTCATCAATTGTTAAGCCTTTGAATTTTTTGCTTGCGTAATGAAATAATAACTATATTCGCGACGTTAATTTGTATAGTATTAATCTTAATTATAGAGATTTTGTTTATTAAAAAAGAGAATTATGAAGAAGAATTTTTTGTATTTGTTTACCGTGTTATGTACGTTAAGCTTTTTCACGGCTTGTGGTGATGATGACGATGATCCAAAGGATCCGACTGTCTTGGACGTGAACACTGCTTATAGTGGTGATAAATTGGATTTAAAGTATGGCGACAGTGCGCTTTTAGGCAAAGAAATTACCTTCGATACTAAGGATGGCAAGACTGCTACCATTACTATGAAAGGCCTTTTCAATTTAAGTGAACTTTTGGCTCAATTGATGCCGAAGTCTACAGCTGCTGCACCGTCTATGGCTCCGGGCGTTATTCCGGGTGAAGTTACAACAACGATATCTAATGTTCCTCTGATCCTTTCCGGTGAAACATATACATTTGAAGGTGAGTATACAGGTGCTTCCGGTGTAAAAGCAACTTATTCAGGTGAAGTTAAGAAAGACAAGCTGACAATGGCCGTAAAGGCTACTATGCCGACTAATGATTTAGTAGGTACTTGGGCACTGGCACCGTTCGCTCCGACAACCGGATCACTCCCGATGGTAATGGCTTGGAAATCTGAAACACCATTGAAAATTGATGCCCATATATTAGATGAAAATATACCTGCCGGAACAATTATTGACATTAAGATAGAAGATCTTCTTGCTAAGATGAATGTAAACCCAATGGTTTCCGGATTACTGACTGGCGTTCTGCAAAGCATCACATACCAGGAAGACGGTAATATTGTAGCTTCATATAAAAAAGCAGGTGCTTCCGATTGGGCTACATCTCCGATCAATCTGGCACAATATTATATTGCAAATGGTAAGATGTATGTTCAGTTGAATATCGCACAGATCATGGATCTGGTAGCTAGTAGCAAAGCTGATAATAATCCTTTGGCGGGACTTATGGCTTACCTGTCGGCTGGTGTTCCGCTGAGTTACACTGTAGAGAATGGTAAAGCACAGATCACTGCCGATAAGGAATTGTTATTGCCGATATTAGGCTTATTGTCAAACGAAACAATTGCAGGCTTGATCATGAAGGCAGTACCTAAAGAACAGTTGCCATTGGTTCAGGATCTTATGACACAACTCCCTGGAATATTGGCTACAACAACTGATGTAAATGCCACTTTATATTTGGTAAAACAAAAATAATCGATCCGTCAGGATAAAATAAAAGGCCTTATGTGCACGAAGCATATAAGGCCTTTTTTATACCTCAATCATCAGTAGATTTTTCTCATTTGGATAATGATACTTCTCTATTGAACTTACTTTATGATAAAAGGATAAACCTTTTGTTTTTATATTTTTTATCTCAAAATATAAATTTTCCTGCCCCTTTAAAAACAAGCGGGGGATAAAATAGATTATCAGAATGACCTTATTATTGTTATGTGGACATCTTTTTTTTAACCGGAATTAATCAGTATCTTCGTCTCCGATTGAAACATTTTTATTAATAAGAGGTATTAGTTATTTACAAATTTATGAAGACAAAATTACTGTATGTATTCAGCATGCTGTGCATGCTCAGCCTATTCGTTGCTTGTAGTGATGACGATAAGGTGGAACCTATCGGAACCGGATTTGATGGAGTATATAAAGGTACTCTGGATGTAGATTTGGACGGAACCAAAGTCGGTGAAAATCTCCCTCAGAAAGTGTATGTAACCAAAGTCGGTGAAAATGCGATCAAGATGGAACTGAAGAACTTTAGCTTCGGTGCTATGGCTCTGGGCGACATTTCTGTCGATAAATGCAATGCAGAAATGCAGGGCGAAAACGCTTGTAAGTTTGATGGCGGGCAGAAACTGACTTTACCTATTGTTGGCGAATGCGATGTCGTAATGAACGGTACGATCGTTAGCGACAAGCTTGAAATGGTAATCGATGTAAAAGCCACCCAGTCGGGCGCGGCTATCACTGTAAAAGTTGATTTCAGGGGTACGAAGCTGGCGGCAGACCAGAGCTCGGAAGCGAAGATTACGGCGTTTACGTTCGATCATGAAGCTGTAATTCAGCAGCCGGTTATTGAAGGTACAACTGTTACTTTTATGGTTGTGGATACAATTAAGCCGGAAGTTTTAGCTGCATTAGTTCCAACAATTAAGGTTTCAGATAAAGCAACTATCACTCCTGCAAGCGGAGTTGCTCAGGACTTCTCATCTCCCGTAACTTATACTGTAACTTCTGAAGATGGGATTGTAACAGCTAAATATACTGTCTCTGTAGGTGGAAAAGTTATGAAATTTTCTTTTGACGAATGGGTGGAAAAAGGTTCCAACAAAATAAAATATATGACTCCGCTTCCTTCAGATAGATTAGATTCTAGCAACGGTGGTGCAGATTTCTTAGTTAATCTTCCTGGATATGATGGCGATTTTCCTGTTCTACCGACAGATGATGCCAAAGAAGGTGCATCTGCAGCAATGTTAGTAACACGATATACACTGGGTGGAGGTCTTGGCATGGCTCCTGCAATTACTTCGGGATCTTTGTTTACTGGTCGTTTTGAACTGAATATCTTGGATCAGTTGAGCAGTACGAAATTTGGTATTATGTGTGATAAAAAACCGTTATTATTCAAAGGATATTATAAGTATACTCCGGGAGAATTGTATCTGGATGCATCTGATAAGAAAAATATTGTAGAACATCCTGAACTGAAGGATGAATGTAGTATAAAGGGCGTATTGTATGAAGTCTCTAATGAAACAGAATCATTAACAGGTCATGATATCGGTACTTCAGATAAGATTGTTGCTGTTGCAGAATTGGAAGATGGGACAGCGAAAGCAGAATATACTCCTTTTAGTCTTGAATTCAAATTTCAGACAGGTAAAACATATGACGCAACTAAGTTGTATAAGTTAGCTCTGGTTTGCTCATCCAGCAAGGACGGCGATAAGTTTATGGGAGCTGCCGAAAGTACGTTGATTGTCGATGAATTCGAAGTCGTATTTGAATAATTCTCAGATGTAGTTTTTCTACTCTGCACAAAAATAAAAACGCTGTCTCTTTTTGGGGGGACAGCGTTTTTTATTTCGTTTAAAAAGATTCTTTATCTGTTTACCTCGGCGCCTTCCTATACAAATAAATCGCGATAAACGTATAAAGGATATTCGGGATCCAGGCGGCTACCATCGGGCTTACGTAGCCGTTAATGGCGAAGGTTGATGTTACGGTCGTAAATAAGATATACGAGAAACTCAGTCCCAGGCCGATACCGATATTCAATCCCATCCCTCCCTTGATCTTACGTGACGATAGCGACGCTCCGATAGAAGTAAGGATAAACGCCGCCATGATCGACGCAAAACGTTTGTGATATTCGATCTGGAAAGTCTGGATATTACCGATACCACGCGTTTTCTGGCGCTCGATATAGGTAGCCAGCTCCGGCGAAGTCATCGTCTCGCAGTCGGTGGCGGAGATAAGGAAGTCGGAGGGGATAATCGTCAGCGTCGTATCTTTACGGGAACCTTCCGATATATGTTCGCGCAGTCCGTCGAAATCACGGATCATATAGTCGATAACCGTCCATTGATACAGTGAGTCGTATTTGATGGAATTAGCAGTCAGTCTGGATACCAACTTCTTGCCTTCGAAATGTTCCAGGGAGAAACGGTAGCCCATGTTCGGACGCGAATCGTAGCGGTTGAAATAAGCGATCACACCCGGCTCCACTTCGATCTGGATATTACGTGCAGACTCCACCTTCTTGTTTCGGATATACTTATTCTGGAAGTCGATACGGGTAATATTGGCCGGAGGAATAATGTACGCACTCAATATGAAACTGGCAATCGCAATGATCCCCGCCGAAATAGCATACGGCAACATCAACCGCCGGAAACTCATTCCGCTGGCAAGCATCGCAATGATCTCCGAGTTGTCAGCCAGCTTGGAGGTAAAGAAAATAACCGCAATGAACGTGAACAGCGGACTGAACAAGTTGGCAAAATACGGAATAAAGTTCATGTAATAGTCCAGGATGATTGCCTGCAAAGGCACATCCGGCTTCAGGAACTTATCGATCTTTTCGTTTATGTCGAAAACTACCGAGATAGAGATAATCAGGATGATCGCGAAAACATACGTTCCGAGAAATTGCTTGATGATATACCAGTCTACCCGTTTTAATTTGAATTTCATGAAATGTTTTTTTAGTCAACTTTTAAAGTCTGTTGCCAAGTTGCCCGACCATCATGCCCTTCCATGTCGCAAAGTCGCCGGCAATGATATGCTTGCGGGCTTCCTTTACCAACCACAGATAAAAAGCCAGGTTATGGACGGAAGCGATCTGCAGGCCCAGCATCTCGTTTGCTTTGATCAGGTGATGCAGGTATGCTTTGCTGTAAAGCGTATCCACGTATGAGTTGGCGGCAGGGTCGATGGGAGAGAAGTCGTCTTCCCATTTCTTGTTGCGCAGGTTGATCGTGCCGTATTGGGTAAAGATCTGTCCGTTGCGGCCGTTGCGGGTCGGCATGATACAGTCGAACATATCCACACCGCGCTCGATGGCTTCCAGCAGGTTGATCGGCGTTCCGACCCCCATCAGGTAACGGGGCTTGTCTTTCGGCAATATATCGTTTACCACCTCGATCATTTCGTACATTTTTTCGGTCGGCTCGCCTACTGCCAGTCCGCCGATAGCATTACCGTCCGCTCCCTTCTCTGCAATGTTCTCTGCCGCACGACGGCGCAGATCCGGGTATACACAACCCTGAACGATCGGGAAGAGGCATTGCTGATAGCCATATTTCGGATCGGTCGAATTGAAACGGGCGAAACAACGATCAAGCCAACGCTCCGTCAGTCCCAGCGACTTCTTGGCATAGTCGTAGTCGGCATCCCCCGGACAACATTCGTCGAATGCCATAATAATATCGGCTCCGATGATGCGCTGGATATCCATTACTTTCTCAGGAGTGAAAAGATGCTTCGAACCGTCGATATGCGAACGGAATTCGGCACCTTCCTCATGCAGCTTGCGATTGTCGGATAGTGAGAAAACCTGGAAACCTCCGCTATCGGTCAGGATGGGGCGATCCCAGGTATTGAACTTATGCAGTCCGCCTGCCTTTTTAAGTATTTCAAGTCCCGGACGGAGATAAAGATGATAGGTGTTACCCAGGATGATCTGGGCCTTGATATCCTCTTTCAACTCGGTCATGTGGACGCCTTTCACTGTGCCTTGTGTTCCGACAGGCATAAAAATGGGCGTCTCAATTACCCCGTGATCGGTAGTAATTAAGCCCGCCCTTGCATTTGTTTTAGTATCGTTGTGTTGTAATTCGAATTTCATTCTGCAAAATTTGCAGCAAAGGTAGTATTTTTCCGTTAGAATCCGAAGTCATCTACTTCTACGTTTTTAACTTCCTCTTCCTCCGGTAAAACAATGTGCTGGTGAACCGTATTCGCCTTCACGATAATGGCACGCATCGGACGTACCGGACAAATAGACTCGCACCCGCCGCAACCTACACATAGATCGGGATTTACCTGCGGAATGGTCAGTGTTCCTTCGTACGGCACCATGTGTACCGCCTGTGTCGGACAATGTTCGGAGCAGGCGCCGCAATCGGTTCCTTCCGTCTTCACGATGCAACGGTTGATAAAGAAAGTGGCGATACCTACCTGCAACGATTTCTTTTCTTCCACCGAGATCGGCTGGAGAGCATGCGCCGGACAAACTTCCGAGCAGATGGTACATTCGTAATTACAATAACTGCTGATATAAGCCATACGTGGCTTCAACAGATAATCGAAACCATATTCCAACCCCGCAGGACGCAATACCTGGCTCGGACATTTCACGACGCAGATATGGCATCCGGTACATTTATCCTTGAAACGTTCCAGATTGAGTGATCCCGGGGGAGTGATGGGCGGCCATTTCTTACGGTTTTTCTTCCCATGCTGATGTCCTTTCCCTTCTCCGTCACAATGGCCGACTCCTTCAGCGATAGCCGAAACGATCGGCAGGGTGGCGGCAACAGTTGCTCCGGTAGCTAGAAAAGTACGGCGGCTATTTACGGCCGGTTCTTGTTCCGTGGCCATCATCATTTTTTCTTTAGCCGGTTTTTCCTCTTTGCGGAATCCCGGTTTGAAACGATACTGCAATCCGCCTTTCTTGCAAGACGAAATACAGTTGAAGCAATCCACGCAACGCGAAGTATCGACCGTCAATTTTTCGGCATCGATCGCTTCCGCCTTACAGGTATGTTCGCAGTTTCCGCAATGCGTACAAGCATCTTTATCGAAAGAAATACGGAAGAATGAATAACGTGATACGAGACTGAGCAATGCCCCGACCGGACAAAGCGTATTACAAAACAATCGTCCGCGGAAAACGACCATCATTATAAAAACCACCAGCGCAATAACGGCAGATACCAATCCGGCTATACTGACGGTGCTGATCGTCACATGAAACAGTGAATAGTTGTCCATCTTCATCAGCCAATCGGCCAGCACATTATTACCCCACATAACAGCCGGACGGAACAGGTTTGTCGCAATTCGTCCGAAGTTACTGTACGGGTCTAACAGCAAACATAAACCGGAAAATCCCAATACTGCAGTTATCCCGGTGGCAGCCAGCAACACATATCGTAACCAGTTCGCCGCTTTGTGATACTTAAAGCGCCGTATCCCTTTTTTCTTCTTTTTCCCGATACAGAACAGGCGGTTGATGATATCCTGCAAGACTCCTGCCGGACAGATCACCGAGCAATATATGCGCCCGAACAATAAGGTCAGCACGAGCAGTACGACAACAATACCGAACATTCCACCCAGAATGGCCGGTATCAATTGTATATGCAACAGCCTGTGCATATCGACCGGCATCTTGTTCGTGAAGTCCAGAAAGAAAAGAAGTATAGGTATAAAAAACAGGGCTGCGAGAAGTACCCGCAGTCCTTTTAAATAATTAAATCGCTTCATTTATATTTTATACAATTCCCAGGCACGATTTCTATTACGGCCTTTCCCTTTTGCGTAATGCGATCGGCATATACGAAACTCAAAAACATATACCTCTTTCCCAAAGCAAGCAGCGTGTTTACTTTTTCCGGCAGGGTAAATGGAAGCTGGTCGGGCCTGAAATGGATATTTACATGTTATCCCTTTATGAGAATGAAGCCTATATTCCGGAGTGGTTGCCTCATATCCATGAACCTTATTTAAAGCTGGCGTTCGATTATGAGACATTAGCCGAGCATTGCCTGCTTGAGAATATGTTCCTGGTTCGATGCAAATATGATGAAAAGCAAATTACGCAGACATTCGCCGACCAGATGGAACGCGAATATGATAAGTTTTTCTTTGATGAAGAACATACCGGGTTTACAGCCGATTCCCGTTTCTTCTCCCTTATGTGTAACGCCTGTCTCGAAGTGAAGGAACCCCGTTTAGCAGCAGAAAAGGAATGGCGGCTTGCCGTCCTGCGTAACTCTTCCGATGTCGATTACCGGTATGCCGACGGACGGCTGGAACCGACGGTTCCCTTGTCGCTGCCTCTCGCTTCCATCCGTAAGGTGACACTCTTTGACCGTGGCGATGACAATGAATTAAATTTGAGTGCCCTTGCCGATTTTATGCAATGTCTCGGCTTACCACCGGAACGTTATCTGGATGGGATGATAGAATAAAAAAGTGATCTATATACATCCCATATATTGATAGACTATCCGTGATATATCTGCAATGATTTCGGATGTGGCTTTTTCGCTTTCTTCCGAATCTTTGATGAAAACGGCGATCGTGTACCTTTGTCTGTTCGGTAAATAAACAAAGCCGACGTCATTGGTACCGATCAACAAGCCTTTGCTATTGCGGTCTCCTGTCCCTGTCTTATGTCCGATAATTGCATTTGTTACCATAAGAGGAAGCGGCAACCGGTCTTTTCCCGTTTCACAGGAAATCATTGTACGTTTTATAAATTCCTGGCTTTCTTTATTGAATAGCTCTTTAGTCACTAATAATTCTATCAATTTGGCCGTTTCGAGCGGGGTACTCCAATTCTCGTAACAAGTACTTTCGTTTTGATGCATTTCGTCTTCCGTCACTTTGATGGAGAAATCCCGGAGACCTAAACTGCGTATATAGTTATCGGTGGATTTGGTATCGCCGGCCTGGGCAAAAAGGATATCACATGCATTATTGTCACTCAAAAGCAACGTATACTCCAGCAACTCTTTTATGGAAAGGGAGATATCCCCTTCAGGATACTTGTCACGAAGCGGACTATACGTATCCGGCTTCAGGTCTGCCTGGCGGATATAAACAGGTGTGTCCAAAGATATGCCATTCTTCTGGCAATAATCGGCAACAGCTAAAGCCTGGTGCAGCTTGAATACACTCATCATCGGGTACCGGCAGTTATTATTTATTGTGACCGTATCTTTCCCATTGATGATGATAGCTATGCCTACTTGCGCTTTTTTATTTGCTATCGCTTCCTGTAATTGTTTTTCCAACTCTTTTTGTCCTGCTTTTACCGTTACAGGTAATATGAGACTTAAAATAAAAAGGGCTGCTATAAATCTATTCCTGATCATCTTATTCTTTTTATATGTAAAAGTATAAAATACTTCTATTAAATAGTCTTTCTTACATTTAAATCCGGATTGAAAACTATTTTTTCTTCGTAAGTTTCGATATATTTGCTAATCAACGTGCGGCAAATTAGTCGTGTAAATAAATGTTCGATGTAAATTTATGGAAACATTACAAAAGAAGAAAGCTAAAAAGAAAACTCCCGGATACCTGTTGAGTTATATGGAGTATCTGGAAAGAGCTAAGTATGAATCGGGTAAGAAGGGGACAGCCGGGTTATATAAGGCAACCCGCCATCAGCTGGCAATGTTCCTGGAAAAAGAAAATCTGAGTATAAAGAAGGTGAATGCCCGGTTGGTTCAGGATTTCATTGCCCGGTTACAATCTTTATCATTGAGTCGTAATTCAGTCAGCAACTACACCAGTACTTTTCGTGCAGCCTATAACGCTGCTGTTGCCGACAACCTGGTGAAGCCGGAGGAACATCCCTTCCGCAAGTTGCATATAAAGCCGGTATCCACCTATAAACGTTCCGTAGGGACGCAGGTGATCAAAGAAATTACCCGTATGGATCTGAAGGGTAATAAACGCCTGACGTTTGCCCGTGATCTCTTTTTATTCAGTTTTATGGCATGTGGAATGGCTTTTATCGATTTGGCACATCTGACACAAGCCAATATACGGGGAAATGAAATAGTCTATTACCGTATCAAGACAAAGACTGAAATCAGGGTAACGATCACTCAAGGTATGCGTTATTTATTGGATAAGTATAAAAGGGAGGATTCGACACTGCTTTTTCCGGTTCTGGAAGACGAATCTGCTTCGTATGAAAAGTATAAAGTAGCATTACGCACTTATAACCGTCGTCTGTCGGCAATCGGTGATAGGCTTTCTACTCCGGTTAAATTAACGTCTTATGTGGCACGTCATTCCTGGGCAATGTGTGCTAAAAATCATGCTCTTTCAGCCTCAGCAATAGGACAGGCACTGGGACATACATCAGAAAAAACTACAAATTATTACTTGAAGAAATTGGATCAAACGATCATTTCACGAGCTAATTTGAAAATCATTGGCTTTGTGGAAAAGTTGGTTTCGGGATCCGAATTTAAAATTTGACGCTTATTTATGGAATAAGGGTCATTGCCAATAATTTAGTAGAAAAATAATGTAATATTTATACCCTATACTACCAAATGGCTTGAAAATCTTAAACGCTGCAAATGTAAAAAAATTAAATGGATAAATCTTTAGCCAAAAGAATTTTTTGTCTCTTAAAAAAGACTAAATTTATAATAATCTAGCTGTATTTCACGAAAATGTGATACTAAACATGCTATAAATGAAATCATTATAAAATTCAAGCTCTGCTGCCGTAAATTCATTAACTGAACTTAGCAGAAACACAAAACAGTCATAAATGAATTTATTGACGTTTATTTAAAGATGCGGGGTCTTTGTAATATTATTTTACTAAATAAACACTATCAGCTATATTCCCGGATTTTTACTCATTTACTTTTCAGATATAGATCATTCTGGAATATTATTCATATGCATTAATAACCGAAATTTTCTCTTCCCTTTCTTATATGCGCTTGATCTTATTCGTTTTATCCGATTGATATATAGTGATTTAAACCCAATGACCCTTATTCCATAAATAAGGGTCAAAATATAAAGCACTAGTATGTCACCCGTAGGAATGGGACTGACGACCTTTGTTATATCAACCCTCAAACAATAAACACATGTTAACAGCTTCATTATTAGCTATTATAGGTATTATTTACGGCGAACCATTGAAAAGTAAATTCTCCATATTTCTTTGTCTGGTTCTGTCATTTATTTTCTCGTTTATTTTTCTGCCACAGATAATGAAGATTTCCAAACGTAAACAGTTGTATGATGTTCCCAATGGCCGGAAAAGTCATAAAGAGAAAGTCCCTCGTTTGGGAGGTATTGCATTTTTCCCTTCTATTGTCCTGTCGATGTCATTAGTAGTCGGCTACCGCTACCTGATAGGTTTTCCTCTAAACGAACAATTAACAGGAAATATACTTCTGGAATTTTTATTTTTAGCAGCAGGTTGTCTTTTCTTATTTATGATGGGAATAGAGGACGACTTGATAGGTGTTCGTTACCGTAAAAAGTTTATTACCCAGTTTCTGGTTGCTTCCCTGCTTCCTATATCAGGTTTTTATCTGAATAACTTATACGGTTTGTTGGGTTTGTATGAACTACCAGTGTATGTGGGCGTTCCACTGACAATCTTGTTGATTGTATTTATAACGAATGCGGTTAATCTGATAGACGGTATAGATGGATTGGCTGCAGGAGGGAGTACTTTTTCATTTGTTGTAATCGGTTGGATGTTTTTTCAAAAAGATTTATGGTTATATTCGATGTTGGCTTTTTCAGCTGCCGGTTGTCTGCTTCCTTTCCTTTACTTTAATATATGGGGGCACAGAGACCGTAAGATATTTATGGGGGATGCCGGCTCTTTATCGTTGGGGTTTTTGTTATCTTTTTTAATAATAAAGTTTCCCCTATATATCTCAGAAACAGATCCTGATGTAAAGAACCTGGTCATCCCCTTTACCTTACTATTTATTCCGATGTTTGATGCTCTTCGGGTCATGTTGGTACGTGCGATGCACCATCGTCCGTTATTTCTGGCCGACCGGAATCACCTGCACCATAAATGCCTGGCTACCGGCATGACACATCTTCAGGCTACCGGATTGGTTTTGATCTTTACAATAGGTTTATTGATCCTGAATTATTGGTTGGTGGATATCTGTAATATAAATCTTCTTCTGGTGATCGATTTATTATTGGGGGGTGCACTAAGTAAATCTTTAAATGAATGGGCAGTTCATCATCAGAAGTAATGTAGGTTTACCGGCAGTTAAAAAAATAAATTCAAAATAAGATTAAGGAAATGTATGCGATACTAGTCCTATATACAGAAGTAATGCCTTACAATGTAATCATTTTTAGAACATTGGTTGAAAAAGGATGCAGAGTACATGTTGTTTTATGGGATAATAATAAGTTGACACCTTATTATCCCCCGATGGAAAAAGGGATAACTTACTACAACCGTTCTTCTTTCTGGAGTGCGGATCATCTCTATACATTTGTAAAAAAAATAGGTCCGGATTTGGTTTGGACGGCTGGTTGGATGGATTCGGGGTATAATGAAGTTTGCAGTTATATCCGCCGCGATATGCAAATTCCGGTTATAGCCGGTAGTGATACCCAATGGAGAGGTGGGGCACAGTGGTGGAATGTGTTAACTGCTCGTTTCCGTCATCGGTGTTGGTTCAGCCATCTGTTTGTATCAGGCGAACCGCAGGTAGTTTATGCCCGTAAGTTAGGTTTCCGTTCAGAACAGATCCTGATGCATAATTTGTCGGCTGATGTCGATTTATTTCATAAGACTGATTTGATAGTCCGAAAAGAAAAATATCCGCGACGTTTATTGTATATCGGGAGATTTTCAAAGCAGAAAGGTCTGACTTATTTATTGAAAGCCTGGTGTTCCATACCGGATCGGAAAGGATGGACATTAACATTGATCGGTAATGGGCCGGAATGTGTAAGACAAGAAGATTTTCCAGATGTTGAAATTAAGGATTTTATGTCGCAGGAAGATTTACTACATGAATTCCTGCAATCCGGTGCATTTATCTTGCCGTCGATCTTTGAACCCTGGGCTTTGGTTATTCACGAAGCTGCTTGCTGCAGTTTACCGATCCTGGCCTCCGATTGTTGCGGTGCTGTCAGTTGTTTCGTAAAAGACGGAGAAAATGGTTATTTGTTCAAGCCTGGAAATAAAAACTCTATTCGTCGGGTCATTGAACATTTTATTCATTTGCCGGAATCTCAATGGTTGCAAATGGGGAAAAAAAGTAGGGAATTATCAGATTTAGTAACCCCGTCCCAAGTAGTGGATATTATCTTAAAATTATTGAAATGACTCGGGTTTCTATTGATTTTTGTGCCCGTATGGCATTACCCTACATCCTTTTTCTTTCGCTTACAAGGGTCATTCCTTATTTGCCCAGTATACCGGATGTTATTTATTACAGTAGTTTTTTGGGCGTTATTATCTGGTTTGTCTTACGGAGCGGTGCTACGATCTTATATACTTTTTTACCTTTTTTGTCTGTCATCTTCTTATCTGTATGGGTAAATGATATACCTGCTTATTATAAGATATGGTATAGGGTATTTGCTTATTTAGCTATCATTTTAACAGTAGGACCTTTTGTTATAAATCCTGTAATACTGGCTTGGAGACGATTGCTATTTGTATATACGTTATTGTCTATTCGCTGGGTCGTTATTATATCTTTTGGGGCCTGGTGTATCGGTTGGGAAAAGGTCAATGGTATCAGTGGTTTTGAAGGAATTACCAATCACTCTATGTTAATGGGGCCATTAGGAGGTATATCATTGATATACAGTTTATATCGGTTTTATGTATCTGATAAGGCAACGAGCCGTTATAAAGAAATAGGAATCGCTCTAATCTCTTTTGCAATTATGTTACTTGCAGGATCCCGGTCGGCTATAGTCAGTAGCATTTTAGGGATAATTTTTTTACTTAGCCGTATTTATCGTCATCGAGTAATATCATTATTACAGATTTTTTTTTCCATTCTTGTATTATTAGCCGTTACATCTTCAATTTGGTGGCCGCTAACGAAAAGGTTTCGTGATAAAATGGAAAGTAGTGTAAAGAGTGGTAGTATAACCAGTACGCGGGATAACTCCTGGGATGATCGTTTGATTGAATTTAAAGCTTTTCCTGTTTTTGGTGTGGGATTTGCCACTATAAATACAGAGTACGCCAAATCGAGTATTGTGAATACAAAGACAGGTCTGATCGAACCAGGAAGTGCCTGGTTGTTTTTTCTATCATCCATGGGATTAGTCGGTTTTCTCTCTTTTTTCATTCCTTATATTCGGTTCATATATATTTCTTATAAAAAGGAAGTGATCGGGATGAACGGATATCTTTTAGGAGCGTTGTTATTTATGTTTTTCTTTCATCTTTTCTTTGAAGCTCATTTAACTGCGGGAGGCGCCTATTTTTGTTTTTTTCCGTGGTTGTTATTATCAGAATGTAATAGGGTATTAAATATAAATAATAATAAGTGATATATGGTACGATTGATACCTTTGGAGATAGTGCGTTTGTACAACTTATTACCGCATTCATACAGATTGCGTTTATGGGGCGTTGGCATGTCCGTCTTTCTCATGTCTGTTTTGGATTTGTTAGGTACAGGTGTTTTATTGCCTGTTTTATTATTGGTGTTGAACGAAAAGACATTGCTGGAAAATCATTATTTGGCTTTATTCTATAATTGGGCTGGGTTCGAAAACTCCAGTTCTTTTGTATTCTTCGTTTGTGGGTTGGTTTTGCTTTTTTCAATCTTTCGTGTAGGTTTATCGACCTGGTTGCAGTATAGGCAGAATCAACGGTTATTTTCGATATCTTCCTACTTATCCATCCGGTTATACCGGTGCTATTATGCCAAAGGGTATTTGTTTATCAAACAGAATAACAGCCATAAATTAATTAACCAGGTTAACAGTGTTGCAACTAACGTGATTCAGGGCTATTTTGTTCCTTTTACGCAGCTAACGTGTGAGATATTAGTTACAATTTCTATACTGGTTGGATTGATTACTTTCAATGTGTATGTATTTTTATTGGTCGTGTTGACGTTTGTCCCGATCACGTTAGTTTATTACCGCTATTCCCGTTCTCGGATAAAACTATATGGAGAAAAACTTTATTTGTTGGCACCTCAAAAAGGGAAATTGCTGCAACAGACTTTTATCGGATTTACGGACATGGAAATGAGTAACACTTTTTCGGAAAGTATCGCGCGGTTTTCCAGTTTATTAAATGAGCAAAACTTTATACAGGTACGTAATTTATTATTGAATAATTCCTTGCAGAAGGTTTTAGAAGTTGCAATTATCTGCTCTCTAGTTGTTTTGATCATAGCTACGCAATTGTTTGAGTTCCCGACTCTGGGAATGATTGTCGGAGTGTTTGCCATTGCTGTTTACCGGGTGTTGCCGGGTATTATACGAAGTACCGGATATCTGTTCAATATAAGAGGAAATACATTTGCATTCAATGTATTGTCTGATCTTGAATCGGATCTGGCTTATAACGGAACAACAGAGCAAAATCCGATTGAATTCCGGCATTCTATCGATATCCGCGATCTCAGTTTCTCGTATGGTAAGGAAAAACAAGTATTCAATCAATACTCTTTGGTGATCAATAAAGGAGATTTTATTGGGTTCCGGGGCGAATCCGGTTGTGGAAAGTCTACTTTATTTCATCTGATACTGGGATTCCTGAAACCGGATTCGGGAGGTATTTATATAGACGGAGTCGCTTTGTCTGCCGATAAGTTGACAGCATGGCGAAGTAGGATCGGGTATGTATCACAACAACTGTTTATGATAGAAGGATCATTGCTAGACAATATTGTTATGGGACTAGACAATAATAACCCGGATATGGAGCGGATAGATCGGGTTTTACGTTTGGCATCGCTGGATCGTTTTGTGAGGACTTTACCTGAAGGTATCCACACATCGGTCGGAGAAGGAGGAAGTCTATTGTCGGGAGGCCAGCGTCAACGTTTGGGTATAGCACGTGCTCTGTATAAAAAAGTAGATATTCTTATGTTTGACGAAGCTACTTCTTCATTGGATGAAAACACCGAACATAGTATTAACGAATCTATAATCAAGTTGTCGGAAGAATGTCCGGATTTGACTTTATTGATCATATCTCATCGTCCGGAATCGTTAGATATCTGTCGAAAAATTATAGATATTTCAAATTTACACGGATCAGTTATCTGAAAAATATGGAGCAGATAAAAACATATATCATAAATCTTCCGCAGGAACATGAACGGAGAAAAAACATTTTGGCGGAAACTGTAAAATATCCTTGTCTGGATGTTGAAATGGTAAAAGCTATTTATGGAAAAATATTGTCTGATAATGAAAAAGACCGTCTGTTCGATAAAAATAAATTTCGTAAATATTATGGACGGACTCTACTTCCCGGTGAGATAGGTTGTACTTTGAGTCATAGGAATTGTTATAAACTTCTGTTAGAGTCTGAATATGAGTTTGCATTGATCCTTGAAGATGATGCCTACATCAAAGATGATGTTTTTTCAGCGTTTTTTATAAAATCTGTAATGGAATTTATGAATAGTTCTGACCCGGTTGTTTTGTTGTTGCATGCAGATTTCGAATCTATTGGAAGTAACTCTTCTTTTTATGGTAAATATGATTTGTATGCTGTTTATAGTGCATTGTTTACAACTGCTTATTTATTAAATAAAAGTGCTGCCCGATTATTTTTACAAAAGAAACCTCCTTATTTTTGGGTAGCAGATGATTGGCATTTGTTTCGTAAGTGGGGTGCTCATATTTATTCTTTGTTTCCTTCGGTTGTCGTTCAGCAATGGGATAAATTCAGTACGTCAATTCAGGAGGAAAGAACTATTCCGGGAAGAAAAAGATTATTACCTCATTCCTGGATTGAGTGTCGTCTGGCCTATGAAAAGTTGGTCTATTTATTTCTAAAGAAAATGGGTGTTATTAATCATTATGCAGGATAGATGAGAGTGTGCAGGTGAACAAAATAACGGTTATGAACGGCACTGAACAATAAGATGAAAGATGATTGTGTACTCATTGAAAAACAATGAAATGAATTGTGATAAAGTTTGTATATATGAAGCCTTTTCAGTAAATTTATAGCATATAAATCAATAAAGGAACAACCATTATGAAAGCAAGTGATTATCCCGGAGAAGAAAAATTCCCCATCAAGAGTTATGGATTTACAGAGTTAGGTTTATTGTATAATCCGGATTTGCAGCCAGGATCGGCTGCTCAGTCATTAAAACGCTGGATCAATCATAATCCCCATCTGACAGCCGCTCTCACAGAAGCCGGTTGGCACAAAGGCCAACGTAAGTTCACCCCTTTGCAGGTACGGCAGATTGTCTGCTTTCTGGGAGAGCCTTAGGAAATAGAAAACGAAGAATTAAAATTAGACAGTACATTCGGTTTAAATATTCATCCTTGTATGATTGCTACCCGAAAGAGTTAGTGAAAATATAAAATGAAGTATGATATGGCAAAGAAAATACCTTACAGATTGATGGATTATTTTATCATCTGGCCGAAAATTGAACACGGCCTACCTGGAAAAGATGCAGGCTCCTTTTTGGCCGTATGGAAATAGTTTTGAGGGATTTTATCATTGTGAGTTGGAGAAAATGATGGTTTTCTGGCGTCATGTTCGGTTATTGGCAGGATTATAAAATAAAGGTTTTTGAAATAGTATAAAAACAGAATTTATGAGGAATGTTTATAAATGCATTAGAGAGCTTATCTTTTTGTACAAAAAATACAGTAGAGCAGAAAAAGTATTTTTTAGAGATTTTATTTATGATGTGGATAGAAAATTAGTCTATCTCAATAATCCTAAAGTCGCATGTACTTCGATCAAGAAATCAATGTTTGGAGAGCGGCAGAATATTCATGCATATGTACCTTCTGTGAGAGAGCTGTCTGCTGAAATGAATGATTACTATAAGTTTACATTTGTACGGAATCCTTATGAACGTTTGGTTTCCTGCTTTGAGGATAAATGTATCCAACATCCTGGTGATCCTTGTTGGGAAGGATTCAGAAATTTGTTGGAGGTGCGCAATTTTAATCAGTTTATCATAAGAATTTACTTAATTCCTAATGAGCAGGCTGAAGCTCATTTTGTTAGACAATACAACCTGATATATGATAAAAAGGGTCGATGTCTGGTTGATTTTACAGGAAAAGTGGAACATATGAATGAAGAGTATAAGTCGATTCGTGAGCGTTTCAATTTATTGCCGTTGTCTCATAGTAATCGGGCTGCCTCCCTTACTGATCGAAACTGGATGGATTATTATACCCCTTTTACGGCTTGGCTCGTATACCGGAAATATAAAAAAGACTTTATTGCTTTCGGATATGAAGATGAATATCGGAAGTTGAAGGATTATTTGAAAAATAGGAAATATGAGACTCGAAACTAGAAGAATGTGAGGCTCGAAACTAGGATGTGAACTTATTATAGTATCTGTGTCTTCCATGGCTTTAGCCTCGTTTCAATTGCCGTCGGTTTTAACCGACGGTTCAGATGATGTTGTTTTTCATGGCTTTAGCCAAAGTTAAAAGAAATTTGGCTAAAGCCAATCATAGTAGAGATTACCCAACCGTCAGTTAAAACTGACGGCAATTGAAACGAGGCTAAAGCCATGAAGACAACGACACTACATTCACATCTGTCAAGAATTGAAACATTTAAAACTGTCAAGAACTGAACATTCAACATTGAAAATAACTGCCAAATTCAGAAGTACTTCATTTGAGAAAAAGTAAAATCCTTAACTTTCAAAATTAATACCAACCCTTAATCCTGCTGATTTTTCATCTTTGATACAGAAAAATAAAGTATCTTTCGATATTCAATAAACATGTGTGAAAATAAAAAACAAATCGAATGCACCTGTCCTCTTTGCAGTAAAGGTGCTTACAATAGTGCAGATTATTATGTGGATATGTCTTTTCTGAAGAAAGAGCGTCCGATTGGAGTATCCGAATTGTTGCGTGTAAAAAATGATGCTGAGTTCTTAACGGATTGTATCGACTCCTGTATCGGTGCTTTGGATGAACTGATCATCTGCTATCAGGAATGTACGGATAATGCACCGAATATTATTCATGAAAAGCAGCAGCAATATCCGGATAAAATTAAGGCCTATTTTTATGCTCCTCCCGTTTATTGCCATAATCTGACGGACGAAGAACTGGCATATGCTTTTTCTCTTCCAGATGATTCTGTTCATAAACTCTGTAATTATTATAATTATACTCTGTCGAAAGCTACTTATCGGTATGCTATGAAAATAGACAGTGATCAGATTTATTTTACCGAAAAACTGAAATTGTATTGCGATGCTTACCGGAGAGAAGAACCGTTAAAATGTCGTTGAGTGATTACTTGATTGGATATTATGCGAAGTGCTATTACCATATAATTAGTAAATGTGTCTATTTTTATTATTTGGATATATTATCCTATATACCTTTTACCCGTCGTCTAATCGCTAAAAAATATACGGATTATCAGATCAAAACAATTATAAATCATAAATATGCCTTGTCGATGTCCGGCATAAATATGGGGTATGAATAAGGAAAATGGGGTATTTATGTTTTAGATAAATTGCCCTTCAACGGGATGATGGACTCTTTAATATTTGAAATAACAGAAGATACTTTTTATATAACTTTTCTGGACTGGAAAATACCGATTGAACTTATGCGGTATAATAAAACAATGCTAAAGAGTGATTGGCTCTGGTATCATTTACAGGGAATGAGAAGTTGTATGCCCCAATACCCTAAAGAGTGGATAGCTTCAGTTCCGAAACTGAAGCCAGTGAGCAGATCTGCTCACTGGCCTGGACTTATGAAAAGAACCTGGTTGTTCTGGTGGGCATATCGAAGTGATTTACCCAAACCTGAAGAATTGTTTATACCAGATAATAAAGAATATTCAAAAGAATTAATAAATCATGCGAAAAAGAATTTTAGAAGGAATAGCCGGCTTTGGTTTGCTGGCGGTTCTACCGGCTTGTAATACACAGAAGCAAGCAGTTACAAACGATGTTTATGAAGTGGCACGTCAGGAACAAACTGCTTCAGGTGATAAAAATAAGATAATCAATCCGGTCGGACAGCCGGCGAGGAGTATCCTGATTCCCCAGTTACAGATCGATGCCCAATCCGTTTACAACCGGATGATCAACTATATCACACCGGATGAAGAACTGGCTCCAAAGATAGTTTCTCAGAATATTTCCGTTTATGTCGATTATCCGGCAGGGGGTGTATCGGTCAATCCCAAATATGGCAATAACCAAGCTGAATTGGTAAAGCTGGGCGAACATCTAAAGCCTCTTCTACAATCCGGCGACGGTGGTATTACAAAAATCCGTATCACCGGCTATGCCTCTCCCGATGGTGGCACGAAAGAAAACGAACGCTTGGCTGGAAACCGTTCCATCCAATTCAAGACCTACTTACTGAAGCAATTCAATTTGCCCGATAATGGCCTTGTAACAGTCGATTGGGTAGGTGAGGATTGGGACGGTTTGAAAGAACTCATTGCTAAATCGGATAAGAAGTATAGTAGCCGTGTACTGGCAATTTTCCAACTGACGGACGATCCCGACAGCCGCCGTAAACAGATCCGTGCAATGGATAACGGAGCTGTCTATAAAGACATTGAAAAGAGTTTCTTCGGTCGTTTGCGTCGCATGGAACTTACGGTAGAAGCGGAGTCACAGATTCTTTCTACCGACAAAGCTCTGTTGATAGAACAGATTTACAATGAACCGGAAAAAGTCTCTTTGACAGATTTTCTTCGTACTGCTTCCCTATACCGTCCGGGGACGGATCAATATCGTGAGGTATATGAACTGGCCGCATATACCTATCCTTCGTGTGCTGTCGTTCAGTTGAATGCTGCCGCAGCCGCTTTGTCACAGGGGGATAAAGAGTCTGCCCGTTACTTTTTCAATCAGGTCGGAGGAGATCAGCGTGCTTACAATAATCTGGGCGTATTGTCATTGATGGATGGCGATAAAGAAACGGCAACTTCTTATTTCCATAAATCCCTTCCGCAGAATCCGAGGCTGGCCCGTGAAAATCTGAGGATAGTAAATGAATAATATGGTCGGGTATTATAATAGTGAGGATTACTTGGTGGATATGTCTTTTCTGAAGAAAGAGCGTCCTATCGGTGTATCGGGACTGCTTCGCGTAAAAAACGATGCAGAGTTTTTATCGGATTGTATCGACTCTTGTATTACTGCGCTGGATGAACTGATAATCTGCTATCAGGACTGTACGGATAATGCTCCTGATCTTATCCGGCAAAAACAACGACAGTATCCGGATAAGATCAAAGTATATTATTATGCTCCTCCGGTCTTTTGTCACGGATTGACAGAGGAAGAAACGAGAGATGCTTTTTCCCTACCCGATACTTCCGTCCATAAGTTATGTAATTATTATAATTATACTTTATCAAAGGCCACCTATCGTTATGCGATGAAGATCGACAGCGATCAAATTTATTTTGCTGAAAAGTTGAAACGATTTTGTGATGCTTATCGTAAGGAGGGAATGGTCAGAATATCGTTTGGGAATTATCTCGTAAAGTTTTATGCCAAAATATATAGGATTGCAGTCAGGAAATGTCCGGCCTTATTTAAAGTGGATTTGCTGTCATTGATACCGGGAGTTCGAAGCATGGTCGATAAGCAATACGAAATCTATCTGTTAAAAGAGATTATTAACAATAAGTACGCATTATCTCTGTCCGGTATCAATCTGGGATACAAACAGGGGAGATGGGGAATTTATCTGTTGAATAAACTTCCGTTTAACGGAGTAACCGACCATTTGATTTTTCGTATAACAGAGAATACTTTTTATACGACTTATTCCGGCTGGAAAATCCCAATTGAAAGGATGAAGTACGAGGCTCCTATGCTTTTGGGAGGCTGGTTCTGGTATCATTTGCAGGGAATGAGAGAAAATGCAGTTCAATGTCCTAAAGAATGGATAGCTTTAACCTCGAGGTTAAAGCCAATCAGAACCCATTCTGATTGGCCGGGCTGTTTTAAATATCTATGGCTATTCTTTTGGGGATATGACCGGGATCTGCCTGATCCGGATCAATTATTACCCGAAACAACAAATAATATAATCAATCGAAAAAAAAATTAGATATGAAAAAGCAAATACGTTATTATTTCACCGATTTCTGGTCTAGCTTTGATTTCACCGACTGTTTTTGGTATATATTTTCGGAATATGACCTGATACTGAATATATTCGACTATGCGTTCAGTTTAAGTAATATACAATGTGATGATCATACTTTCAGGCTGTATGGGAATAGCAAAATGTATGTAAATAGGAAGATTCTGGAAAAAAGAATGAACATGAAGATTAAATCGATCGGATTAGATAATCGCCTAATTCGTTCGGTTATGACCAGACTTTTAAAATAAGGGTGTTTTGAAATGTTAAGACCTGACTTTTGAATTCAAAATAAGGGACTTTTAAAATCAAAAGTCAGGACTTTTTTTAAGAAATAAGCAACTCATTCCCGGCCTAATACATACAACAATATGGATAAAAAATTTTATCAAGGCTTGCGGGAGGGGATCCGTTATCTTTTCCTACTTTCAGAGAGAATGTAAAACAACAACCCGATCCGGTAAAAACAATTATGGAGACAGCCGTTTTTTTACGCGAATCGGATGAAGTTGATAATGAACAATGGCATAAATTTGCACGACGTTTCTTTGAGAAATACCGTGATACGATCATACAGTATTTCGGGTATGAAAAACTAATGCATTATACGCCGTGCAGAATAGTAAACTATCCCCGTTTTTTTATTGCTGTAGTGATGGTGTTATTCGAGTCCGGTATTTTCGGATGCAATAGGAAAGAGTTGGCCGATACACTTTATGAAGTATTTTCCTTGGAGAAAGAACGTTCTACGATCCGGCGATGGTTTTACGAAATGCCTCCGGAATATGAAGAGGATTTAAAATCTTTTAAGAATATTATCCCCACACAAAAAAACAAGAAATAAATTATTAATCAGTTGGGAATGAGGTTGCTTTGTTCTTGTTTTCTTGTTTTTTCGTGTACTCCGCCCAAAGGACAGGCTATTGTATATTTACCGCATCAGGTAAATAGGCGGGAGAGTCCGGATTTTAATTTTTGATCAAGCCTCTTTGTATTAATAATAAATAATATTTATTCTATATTAAAGAGAGCTGCAACCCCGAATGTAATCCTTACTGATCGTAATCGGCTTGGATGTGATGAAAATCATTGATTGCAAGATGTGACTTTACTGCGGATTTACCTGTGACACTTCAATTATTAATTAAAAACGAAGAAATCATGACGAAATGTAATGAAAACATGACTCCGGGTAGTAGTAGCAAAGGTGGTTATCTGAGAGTGGAAAGAAATGTGCTGAAAGCCTCTTTTGGCGATAATGTAGAATTACGCCATCTGGCCAGGGTGTTGTTGTGTGTACAAACTTTTGTTTATTTCCGTGAAGGGGTGGTATGTTTCAATGAGGCTACTTTTATTTGCCATGCTGGCGAATGGATCACTTCGTATTCGGAGATGGCGAATCTGACAGGCTTGTGCCGTAAAACGGTAAAGAAATGTTTGATCCGTCTGAAATCTGCCGGTTTTCTGCAGGTTAAGGATCTGATAAACTACAAGCTGATCTCATTAAACAACTATAACCGACAGAAGCCGGTTTCTGTTAATACAGATTTGCCTTCACCTATCGGTCAACCGGCAGAAAATGAATCAACAGGGGATTTCTTTGGACAAGCAATGAATTTCTATAACCCTAATAACGGACAGAAAGGAATGGTGAATTGATGAAAACAACACAGAATACAAAGCGGGAAATAATCCCGAACATCAACCTGGCAATGGAACAGGCCGTGATAGCGGGCTTATTGACCAGTCCGGATGCTATATTCGATGTAATCGGTCGTTTGAAAGCAGACATGTTCAGCGACCAGCGGATCAGTTTTGTTTACCGTGCGATCCTGTCGTTAGTAGAGTCGGGTACCGGAGTCGACATGTTGACAGTAGAAAATGAGATGCTGCGTCTGGATAGCAGCCTTTATATGCAGTTGAACGGTTTGTCATTCCTTACGGAAATGTTGCTGGATGTGCGTACCGACAGCCATATCCGTATTCATGCCGATGAGCTGGTGCGCTGCTATACTTTGCGCCAGTTGGTCAACGGTTTGAAGGAGAAAGAGACGGAGGCGCAACTGCCTTCCGCCGACTTGCCGGAATTGCTGACGGGAGTAGAGGATTTGGCGGGAAGGTTACGCAACGGAATGGCTCGTTCGGTGTCGATGGAAGAGGCCGGATCGGTGGCTCGACGTGTGTTGGAAAAGAGTTTTCAGGAGCAGGCAGACCGCGAAGCGGGTAAGATCACCCGTATCCTTTTCGGTCTGTATGATCTGGATGCCCTGACCGGCGGATTGTATAAAGGGGAGCTGACAGTGATAGCCGGCCGTCCTTCGATGGGGAAATCGGCAGTGGCCTTGTGGATGGCACTCAGTATGGCCAAGAAGGGCATACCGGTCGTTTTCTTTAGCGTGGAGATGAGCAAGGAGCAGAATGTGATCCGTTTGTTGTCGATGATAAGTGGTATTGATGCCGACCGTTTGCGCTTCAAAGGAACCTTGGCTTCCGACCGTTTGCGATTGGAGCAGGCGCAGCAGGAACTGGAACGTTTGCCGATTACACTCGAATATTGCGGGTCGGATACGATAGACGACATTCGTGCTAAAGCGCAGGTATTGAATAAGCAGGGGAAACTGGGTGCTTTGTTCATCGATTACCTGAACCTGATCAATATCGTCGTATCGAAAAATCAATTGCAGGAAACGACCGATCTGGCTTTAGGTAGTATTGCCCGCAAAACGAAATTGATGGCAGAGGAAATGGAGATCCCTGTGATCCTGCTGGCGCAGTTGAACCGTGAGGTCGACCGCAGGCAGGGTCTTCATTTCCCTGTACTGAGTGATTTGCGTAACTCGGGTGCAATCGAACAGGTGGCTGATGTAGTGATCTTTGTTTACCGTGCCGAGAAATACAATATTTTTTACGATCCGAAAACAAAGGAAGACCTTCGCGGCGTTGGCTTGCTATTGTTGGCCAAGAATCGCAATGGAGCTACCGGTATAGCTAAATTCCGGTATAATCCGGCAATGACTTGCCTGACGGATTATGATCCGAGAGTGATTTAGCAAATAATGAATCTGAAAGATCAAATAAAACAAGTTGCCCGTTTGGAGGAGGTAGTGGAACGCTACCTTCTTCTGAAACGCGGAGGAAGTTCGACAAAGACTCTGGTAGGTCTTTGCCCGTTCCATGACGATCGGCATCCGTCGCTGCATGTTAATGTGGAAGGGCAATATTACAAATGTTTTGCTTGCGGCGAAGGTGGTGACCTGTTCCAGTTCGTACAGCAAATGGAGGGCTGCGATTTTCGTCAGACATTGAAGATATTAGCAGGCTGGTATGGTTTGTCGGATACGGATGATTACCGGCCTGTAAAATATCCTCCGGTAAGAAAGAAAAGTATCCCGGTGGTGAAAGATAAACCGGAGCTTGTCAGTCCTATGCATATTACCGCCCTGCTTCGTAATCACCGGATGGTGTTGGATCTTCTGGAAAAATATGTCCCGGAAGAAGATAATCTTCGAGAGACTTATAGTTTCTTTGAAGTGGGCGTAGCCTCTTATTTTTTACCACCCGATTATGCTAAATTTTGTAACCGCTTGATCTTCCCGATTCGTAATGAACAGGGGAAGCTGGTTGCTTTCGCCGGGCGTTACCGGGGAGAAACCGAAGGAACGGACATCCGTAAATATGTAAACTCGTCAACCAGTCCGGTATACCACAAAAGTGAGATTTTATACGGTTTATATCAAGCACAAGATGAAATCCGTAAACATAAATTCGTCTATATCACCGAAGGGTATAAGGATGTGCTTGCCATGCACGCTGCCGGATTTAGAAATACGGTTGCTTTGTGTGGCACGACTCTGACCGAACAGCATGCGGCTTTACTTTACCGATATACACAATGTGCCATTGTTATGCTTGACGGTGACGAAGCCGGACAGGTAAATGAGATCAAATCCGCCTGGCTGTTATCAGGAAAAGGCTTTTCTGTCGGCCGGATCATTCTTGAACCGAAACATGATCCGGACTCATTGCTTCGTTTAATGGGAGATCAGGAGTTCACCGGATATATCAAAAAAGTAACCCGTTTCAGCCGGTTGGAAATATATGAAGCCGATTTATTAAGACAGATCAAACAATTGTTGTCCGATTTACAATTGGCATTGACTGTAACGGAGCGTACAGATCTATTTGTACGTATGATTCCTTTGCATAAGCGATTGTCGAAAGTAACGACCTTATTGGCGCATTCTTCGGTATTAAAAACGGACTGGTTTATTAATCTTTAATAGTTTTAGTATTATGAAAATAGGTATTCTCTATATCTGTACGGGAGTTTATGACTTTTTCTGGAAGAGCTTTTATTTAAGTGCGGAGCGTTACTTTCTCCAGGAATATTCCTGGAATCGTGAATACTTCGTGTTCACGGATTCTCCTTCTATTTATGGTGAATTTGAAAATGAGCATATACACCGTATCCATCAGGAAAATCTGGGATGGCCGGGTAATACGATGAAGCGTTTCGAAATGTTTCTGAGTATACGTAACCAGTTAGAAGATCAAATGGATTATTTATTCTTTTTCAATGCCAATATGGAGTTTATGTGCCCTGTGGGAGAAGATATATTACCTACAGAAAAAGAAAACGGATTGGTCGGAGCATTGCACACATGGTATTTTGACCAGCATAAATGGAACTGTCCGTATGAACGCCGGCGAATGTCTTTCGCTTTTATTCCATATTGGAAAGGTAAACATTATTTCCAGGGATCGTTGCTTGGAGGAACAACTGCTGCTTTTCTGAAAATGTGTGATACGTGTAACCGATGGATCGATAATGATCTAAAAAATAATATTGTGCCTATTTGGCATGACGAATCGATTATCAATAAATATTATTTGCTTCATACTCCTAAAGTGCTTGATTGCAGATATAACTATTGTGAAATAAGGAATCTACCTGTTGAAAAGAAGATAATGTATAAAAATAAGGCAAAATATTTTTCATTTGAGGATCTAAAACGTCCGTCTTACTCGACTTATCCGGTAATGCCCGGGAAAAATATAATTAAAATCCTGAGTCGGGTAAAAAAGGTGTGGAAGATAATTTTTTAACTTGAATCATTATAATTATGATTGTTGACAAAGAACGCAGGATTATATGAAGAGGATTGGAGAAAATTGTTGGAATTTTTCGGTTTAGCTGAATACCATGAGAATCTAAAGATTGCAAAAGAATATGTTATTCCGAAAAACATCTGTGAAATGATCAAAGATTTATATACTGAAGATCTTGATCTGTTCAGAATTTATGATTTATAACCTTACATTAAAATGCTTCGCACTTTATTATTATATCTCATTTACTGGAAAGAAAAATTTCGTTTATACAAACAGGTTTCTTTTAATGGATTTACCGTTGTATATGCTTTTAGAAAATCCCGGATTTGCTGGGGACGAAATATTGTAATTAACAGCCATTCATTATCCAATCTGGCAGGAATGCATCAGCGTACCATCCTTGTTGCCCGTGACGGGGGAAAAATCCGTCTCGGAGATAATGTGTCCGTATCCGGTACCACTATTTATGCACTCGAGTCGGTTGAAATTGGCGATAATACGCAAATCGGAGTAAATACGATCATAATGGACAATGATTTTCATCCGCTGAATATTACTGCAAGGCGAATGAACGACAGGAATGCCATCCGCAGGAAACCGGTACGCATCGGCAACGATTGCTTTATCGGAATGAATGTAATTATTTGCAAAGGCACTGTATTGGGCGACCGCTGTATTGTCGGAGCCGGTAGTGTGGTTTGCGGAGTATATCCTGATGACTCGGTGATTATAGGTAATCCGGCGATTAGGAAAAGATAATACATTGTACATATATATGAAAAAAGTATCTTTATTTGTTTTAGTGTTTATAGGATTTTTCCTGTTTGCAGGTGAGATTTATCTGCGTAAATGCTGGGGGTTTTGCGATGCCATATTGATGCAGGCTGATCCTGATTTTGAATATATTGCCCAGCCGGATCAACAACGCTGCCGTTTTAAAAAACATATCCGGTATAACAAATACAGCCAACGTAGTGAACCGGTCGATTCTTCTGCATTTATTATTTTGGGGTTGGGCGATTCTGTTATTAACGGAGGAACGCTTACGGATCAGGATAGTTTGGCAACCACCCGTTTATCCGGAAACTTATCCGGTTTAGGGGGTAAAGTGCAGGTACTGAATATTTCGGCGGGTAGTTGGGGGCCTGACAACTGTGATGCTTATCTGGATAAATATGGGTTATTTGGTGCAAAAATGGCTTTTTTAATTTGCAGTTCACATGATGCACATGATAATATCGATCATCGGCCGGTGGTAGGTATTCATTTGGATTATCCGGTTTCACAATATATGTCTGCGTATGGGGAGTTGTTTCATCGTTATTTGTATCCCCGGTATCTGTCTCCTTTTTTTACTTCTTTTTCCGGGAAAGAAACATCTTCTTCTTCTGAAATCAAAAAAGACGGTAGAATATTTAACACCGGTTTTCAGGCTTTAGCCAGTCGTTTCAGAGCAGCGAATATTCCTTTTTTCATCTGGTTGAATCCAGAACAAAGTGAACTTAGAGCAGGCGAGTATAATGAAGAGGGGAAAGAAATTATACGGTTTTGCCGTGATAATTCTATACCGCTGATAGAAGGACTGCGATATATGGAAAGTTCGGATTACAGAGATATGATCCATTTGAATGAGCAAGGGCAGAAAAGAGTCGCTGACGTATTAAAAAACTATATTATAAACTGGTTGATAGAAAATAAAATTCAATATATATAGAAATGAAAATTTTACATGTCATTAACTCTATGAGTATAGTTCATGGAGGGCCGGCCCGTTCTACTTTTCTGACAGTTAAAGGGCTTAACGATTTAGGAGTCGATACACAGATATTGACAAAACAGATGTTGTCCGGCGAAGAGCCGGTATCAGAAGAATCTTTTATTCATTATTTATCCGTCTCTCCTTTTTACTATGAGCGGTGGGGATATGCGAAAAATTATTCAAAAGCTTTAGAGATGATTCCGGATATAGATATTTACCATATTCAGGAATTATGGCAATATCCGGGGTATGCAACGGCACGATGCGCCCGAAAAAGTTCTCGTCCCTATGTCGTTACTTTACATGGCGGTATGTATCCCGAAGCCATGAAGCATTCCTCGTTAATTAAAAAAATAGCCTTATCGTTATTTGAACGACGGTTATTACAGGAAGCTGCCTGTACGCATGTAACATGCATCGAGGAGATGGAGTATTACCGGGAATTAGGGTTCACCAACCCGGTAGCCGTTATTCCTAATCCATTGGAAATATGTAAAATAGAAACACCGGCTTTGTCTACCGGAGAAAAAAGAATAGGTTATTTAGGACGTTTGCATCCTCGTAAAAGGGTAGAACGTTTGCTGGCTGTCTGGAAAAATTTAAAAGAGCCCGGCGAACTATTGATTATAGGAAATGGAGAGCCGGATTATGTTGCTTTTTTAAAGAAAGAAGCAGGGCGTATGCAATTATCAAATGTCCGTTTTTTCGGATGGATATCCGGCATAGAGAAAAATCGTTTGTTGGCATCTCTTACCTGTCTGATCGTCCCCAGCGATTTTGAAAATTTCGGAATGATCGTGCCAGAAGCGCTACTTCAGGAAATTCCCGTAATCGCCACAACGGGTTCGCCCTGGAAAGAACTTGAAATTTATCGCTGTGGGCGATGGGTGAAGAACGATACGGATACGTTAACGGAAGCTGTTCGTGAAATATTGGATTTAGATGCGAAACAATTACGGGAAATGGGGGAGCGCGGGCGAAAGCTAATTATAGAAAAATATGCTATTAACCGTATTTCTCAACAGATAACGGATATGTATGATTGGATTTTAAATAGAAAAAATAAGCCTGAATTTATAAACGAATGAAAGCTGCAATCAAGAAAATAAAAATGATATATATCATCAGGTATGTATGTGCCTCCTTAGTCGGAAAAGCAGATAAGAAAATAGATTTCCTGATTATCGGGGCACAGAAATGTGGAACCTCGGCTCTGTTTGATTATATGGATAAACATCCCTTTTGTACCGGTGCTGTAAATAAAGAACGTTTATTATTTACAAAGTATTATAAAAAGAAATTAGGGTTGAAACGATTGGTCGGTTATTTCTCTTTTGGTAAGCTTTTTAAAAATAAAGGCAAATGTCTTTTCTTTGAAGCAACACCTGATAATATCTATGAAGAAGATGTTCCGGAACGTATTTTTCATTATAATCCTCAAATTAAAATGATTCTTCTGGTTCGTGAACCCGTAAGCAGGGCTATCTCCGAATACAATATGGCTTGCTGGTATGCTACAGAAAAAAACAAATGTGTAAGGGAAGATCCGGAACATGAGTATTTCGATCGTTTGAAACAACCGGATAAGTATCCTTTCGAGTGGTTTATAAAGGAAGAACTGAGAAAGATGGATGAAACGGGCTCCTGCACGTCGTCAGCTTTTCATTATCCGGATTTTATCCGTCATGGTTTATATAGCGACCAACTGGAGAGGTATTATCGGTATTTTAATCCTGATCAACTATTAATACTGGAGGATAAAGAGCTGAAATTAAACAAGAAACAAACGTTGTTCCGAATAGAAGATTTTTTAAAAATTCCTCATTATAACTGGGTTGAAAGTGATTTGGTAAACTCCAATATTGGAGTTTACACTCAGCAGATATCTGCTGAGTGTAAACTATTTCTTAAACAATTCTACAAACCGTGGAATGAGAAATTTTATGAGATGACAGGGAAAAGAATGGACTGGTAATCAATTTATAAAATTTAAATTATGATTTCGATTATTGTTCCTGTTTATAACAGGGACTATTGTTTATCCCGTTGTCTCGATTCGATAATGTACCAAACTTTTACAGACTGGGAGTGCGTTCTTGTCGATGACGGATCGACAGATGGCACTTTGGAAGTATGTCACCGTTATGAGAAAGCGGATTTACGCTTTCGGATATACAACCAACCTAATAGAGGGGTATCGGTAGCCCGTAACCGTGGACTGGAATTTAGCAGGGGAGAGTATATTGCTTTCATTGACAGCGACGATTGGATAGATCAGAATTATCTTCAGTTATTATATGAATCTGCAGGTAACGGGATTATGCCCCTTTGTGGCTACCATGTGCAACAGAGGGACGGAGGAAGTATGAATGTTACTATACAAAACAACTTATACTTGATGGATAGTAATATCGCTGAACTATTAACGGAGCAATTGTCTGACGGGTTATTGGCCGGTCCTATTTGCAAATTATACGATCGGAATATAATCGAAACTAACCGTCTCCGCTTCCCTTCAGGCATTAATTGGGGGGAAGATTTGATTTTCAATTATGCCTATTATCAACATATAGAGGGAATCAGAGGTGTTTCGTATAATTTGTATCATGTAGTCCAAGAGATAGAATCATTATCGGTGAAAGCAAAATATGCTTTTTTTCTTACGGATCATCTCAGGTTATGGAAAAGTGTTTCCCTTTTTATATTGGCTAAAGATATCGATGTACCACCTGCATTGAATGTCCTTATGGAGAAGTGGTACCGCCTCTTGTTCTCGCAGCAGATTGCCGGAGTTTTGTATGTGCATGACCGCTTATCGTGGAAACAACGCTATGAACGGATGAATTATCTGATACAATCAGCCGACAGAGAGAATTTTAAAAAATATCGTTTTAAAAGGTTGAAAGGGTTTCTAGTGTATCACAGGTTGTCTGTCTTGATATTTATATTCTACGAAGTAAAATTCTTTTTAATGAAACAATTAACAAATAAATAATACACGTATGAACAAAATTGAATTAGCAAAAGAAATTGCCGGGCGCATGTCGTTGCCGGTTACGATGTCTATTAAATTTATCGATACCATTTGTGATGTATTGGGAGAGACGATAGGAAAGAATGAATCGGTATTGTTACAGAATTTCGGGCATTTTCAGCCTTGGCAACAGAGTGAAAGAAGCGGACGGAATCCACGTACCGGAGTAGTTTGTCCGATCCGCAAACGAATGAGTGTAAAATTCAAACCGGGGAAAGGATTCCTTGCAAAGTTGAACGAAAATGAAAAAGGTGCAGGTATATGAAAATAATAAATGGTTTTTGGGGTAGTTTGTTGTTTCTTATTTTATTGTCATCCTGCGGCTCGGTAAGGGATATCGCTTATTTACAGGGAGAGGGCTTATTTGATAAAATGGCGGTTGTCGATACGTTTGAAATGAAAATCATGAAAAACGATATATTGGATATTATGGTCAGTTGTGCCGAACCGGAATTGTTGCAACCATTCAATCTGCAAATATGGGGAAACAATGGGGGAAATTATGGAGGATATAACGGAAACAGGGGATACCTGGTGGAAGTGGACGGAACGATTAATTTCCCTTTGTTGGGTAGAGTGAAGGTCGCAGGTCTGACCAGACGGAAAGTAACGGAACTGGTACAGGATGAGTTGAGAAAAGGAGAATATATAAAAGATCCAATTGTAACGGTGCGCTTTCAGAATTTCCGTATTATGGTACTGGGAGAAGTAAACCGGCCAGGAACCTACAATATTACATCCGAACGGGTTACACTGTTTGAAGCTTTGAGCATGGCAGGAGATTTAACGATACACGGACGTCGTAACCGAGTTGCTGTGATACGCGAAAAAGACGGGGAACGTACTATTTTGTACCATGATCTCCGGTCGAGGGATGTATTTAAATCGCCCGATTATTATCTGCAACAGAATGATATGGTTTATGTGGAACCTAACCGGATCAAAGCGGAAGCAAGCACCCAGAACCAGTTTACCAGCGTAGGTACCTGGATGTCTTTGATATCATTCGTTATGTCGACTTGTGTACTTATTTTTAAATAATATCGTATGAGTAAGGAAAAACCTTATGTAGAAGAGTGGCATCTGAAAAGTGAGTTCAATCTTCGTACTGTTGTTGATGTCCTGATTGCCCGTTGGCATTGGTTCGCCTTATCCATTTTTTTATGTCTGGGACTGGCTTTCGTGTATGTGCGAACGGTTCCGGTCGTTTATAAGCGGGAAGCGATTGTGCAGTTAAAAAATAAAGTAAAGACGGAGGAAGCTTTTAATGAAAAGCAGATGTTTGACGACAGCAATAATAATGTGGATGGAGAAATTCTGATATTCAAATCACGCCTATTGATGGGGCAAGTGATAGGCAGGTTAGGGTTGGAAATCGAATATACAGTAGATGACGGCTTGAAGAATAAAACATTGTATTCGGATTCACCGGTAACTGTTCACTTTCCTGATTCTACGTTTACCCATCCTGCCGTTTTTTCCATTATACCTCTGGAGGGTGACAATTACAGGATAGAAGGCTTGGAAGATGATCCGGAAGGTGTTATAACATATACTTTCGGTAATCCCCAGGATAGTCCGGTCGGACGAATGGTCGTACATCGTACTCCTTCCTATAATGAGAAATGGAAGGATATTCCGGTACAGGTAATCTGTGCAGGGAAGGAATCCCTTATTTCTTCATGTCTGGGTAAACTGGAGGCCGAGCGTTCGGTAAAGGATGCCAATTTGCTGACTTTGACTTACCAAGATACGAATCCGGAGAGAGGAGATGATATTCTGAATACATTGATACAAGTGTATGTCGATGAATCTATGCGGGATAAGAATATGGTTATCCGGAATACTGCTGTTTTCATCGATGAACGTTTACAACTGATCAATCAGGAACTGGGAGATGTAGAAGGCCACATTGAGGAATACAGGAAACAGAATAAGTCGGCTGACCTTGGGCAGGAAGCCAGAATCTATCTGGATAACCGCAACCGATATGACCGGGAAGTGACTGAACTGACCAACCAGGTGGAACTGATCGGACTTATCCAGTTGTATCTGCATGATCCCTTGAAAGAGGAACGACTACTTCCTGTCAATACCGGGATAGCAAACATCGGTATAGAAGGGATGATTGAAAAGTACAATAATACATTACTGGAACGGAATAAACTTAAGGTGAATGCCGGAGATAACAGCCCGGCTGTTAAAGAACGCAGCACGGAACTGTCTTCCTTACGGCGTACCATTGGCGAAAGCTTGCGGAATACGAAAGAGGCTATCCATACGAAACTGGATTTTTCACGCCGTATGCAGACATTGGAAATCAGTAAGATAAGTTCTATTCCGACACAGGAGAAGTATGTTTTGTCGGTGGAGCGCCAGCAGAAGATAAAAGAAGAGCTGTTCTTGTATTTATTGAACAAACGGGAGGAAAATGCGCTGACCCTGGCTACTGCCGACAGTAATCTGCGAGTCGTAGATGAAGCTTATGATGCCGGCAGGGCAGGAGCCAATATCCTAGTGATCCTATTCGGAGCCTTAATTGCCGGTATAGTGGTACCGGGTATGGTTTTCTATATCCAGCAGTTGCTCGATATCGGGGTACATGGGCGAAAAGATATAGAAGATAATTTGACAATCCCGTTTTTGGGTGAAGTGCCTCGCAAGTCGACTAAGTCAGGTTTGGCTGTTGTTCACGAACAAGGACGTGATCCTCTTTCGGAAGCGTTTCGCATTATTCGCTCGAACCTTGATTTTATGCAGGAGAAAAGCTCGGGAGCGCAGTCCATCATGTTTACTTCATTTAATCCGGTATCGGGAAAGACTTTTGTATCTACCAACCTGGCAATCGCTTTGGCTTTAACCGGTAAGCGGGTTATTTTGTTGGAAATGGATATTCGTAAGGGATCGGAAAAAGACAGTGATGGAAAAATTTTGCCGGGACTTACCAATTATTTATCCGGAAATATAACGGATATCGGAAAAATTATTCGAAAAAGTCAATGGCAGACTGGATTGGATGTTATTTCCTCCGGCCCGATTCCTCCGAATCCGTCGGAACTCCTGTTAAATAGTCGTTTGGATGAATTGATGTCTTTTTTAAGAGGTGAATATGAATATATCCTGTTAGATACGGTTCCTTATGGAATAGTTGCAGATGCCAGGATAATAAGCAGAGTAGCAGATTTATGCATTTATGTGATAAGAGAAGGGCGTATGGACCGCAGATTGTTGCCGGAGGTTGAAAAGCTATATACAGAAAGCAAGTTACCACATATGGCAGTGGTATTGAATGGGGTATGTTACCATCGTTCCTACTACGGATATAATTATGGATATAATTATGGATACAGTTATGGAAGCAAGTGATATGAAAAAGAGTACAATAAAAACTTATCTCATTAATCTGAAAGAATCGGTCGAACGGAGAGAGAGAGTTCTGAGGGAAACGGCTGGACACAGGCTTTTGGACATCGAACTGGTAGAAGCAGTTGATGGTAGGAAAATGTCAGCAGAAGAGGTTACCAGCCGTTTCCACACATTAAAGTTTATTTACCGGTACGAGCGGACTCCCAAACGGGGAGAAATAGGTTGCACGTTAAGTCATAGGGAATGTTATAGAAGATTTCTGGAGTCGGATAATGAGTTCGCACTGATTTTGGAAGATGATGTTACGTTTTTATATCCTGTGGAGGAAACGGAAGAAATATTACAACAATTGACAGCAAAACTGAGTCGGCGGAAATCACATCTGATCACTCTTTCAATACAGTATATTTATTATCCGGGAAACTCTTTTCAGATAAACTCTTTTTCTGTTTTTAAAGTATCTGATGCCTGGGGCACATGTGCTTATCTCATTAACAGGAAAGCTGCGAAAAAATTATTATCCGTTTCAAGGGCATCTATCGTTGCCGACGATTTTGTTTATATGAATTGTCATGGCATACGTGTGGATGGTATTTATCCTAATTTGGCGGCCGGAGCTTCTTCAATGAAACAGATTGATACTGAAATCCAGGATAATTCAATTTGTCAGCTACCCCGTAAAGATTTGCCATTCAGATATATGGCAAGAAATTTCTTGTTACAAAAATATTGGGGACTCTTATTGTTTTTCCGCGTATTGGCATTCAGAAAGATAGGGTTAGGACGCAATGAATAGGAAATAATACAATAAATATTATGAATGTAAAAGTTTCAATTATTATACCGGCATACAATATGTCCTCTTTTTTGGGTTATTGCTTATCATCCTGTATTAATCAAACGTTTGTAGATCTCGAAATAATCGTTGTTAACGATGGCTCGACAGATACTACTTCTGATGTCATAAAGGAATATGCGGCTCTTGACGAACGTATAGTGATGGTCGATCAAAATAATCAGGGAGTAATTTATGCCCGTAAGTCAGGATTGGAAGTCGCTCGCGGTGAATATGTCTTTTATCTTGACGGAGATGATTTTTAGAAAAAAAATGCAATCAGTGAACTCTATTCTGAAGCAATAAAAAGAAATGCAGATTATGTGGTTGGGAATTTTTATACAGTTTATGGAGACAACCGGGAAAAGAACTGTGCCATTTCTGAGATCAACGGATTATCAGGACAAAATCTACTTATTGATCTGTTGAATGGATTTTGTTGGAGTTTGTGTGGCCGATTGATCCGGAAGACATTGTTTGACGAACGAATCGTTTATAAGCCTATTGCTATGGGAGAAGACTTATTCATAAATATGCAAATAACGTTGAATGTGAAGCAGGCTGCCTATATAGAATTGTATGTCTATAATTATGTAAGGCATTCGTTATCTGTAACATGCAGACATAATGATAATGCAATTACCATGAATATCGAAATGGTGGAGGCTATTTTTGATTTGTTTGACATACATGATTATGAACAACGGATTATAAATAAGGTGTCTTTACTGTTTTTTCCATTTTTCTTATCTTGTATAAGAAAGAACGTGCCGGATACTGATAATAGGTTAAGAACTTATTATTGGAATAAAGAGGAAATAAGAAGCATGTTATGGAGAAAAAGAAAATTTTTTTATCTGGCATGTGGAGGTTATCTTTATTTTCCTGTTTTGTCAAGGATCGGGATTGAAGTAGGATGGCGGGGTATTTCTCTGTTACGAAAAACAAGATTTCAATAATATGGTTAAGAAATTGCCGGTTTTTTCGATTATTGTTCCGGTTTATAATACCGAACAATTTATAAACGTTTGCATAGACAGTTTGTTAGCACAAACTTTTTCTGATTTTGAGTTGCTTTTGATAGATGATGGTTCGACAGACAGAAGTGGATTTATTTGTGACGAATATGAAAAGAAAGATTCACGGATACGGGTTTTTCATGAAAAGAATTCAGGCGTATCTGCTGCCAGAAATAAGGGAATGGAAAAGGCATGCGGGCGTTATATTAATTTTGTAGATTCGGATGACTGGGTATCTGCAGATTATTTAAAATCTTACGTGGAAGCTCGAAAAGAATTTGATTATGATATCGTTTATACAGAAATGTCGCGCGAGTTCGAGGGAGTTATAAGTAATGTGCCATTAAATAATATTTCTGCCGAAAGTACAGTATCTTTACCGGATGTTTTATCTGAACTGCTCAATTGTAACGAGTTTGGATATGCGTGTAATAAGTCTTTAAAAACGGAGATTATCCATTCTCGTCAAATACGATTTGATTCTCGGTTACCCTATCATGAAGATGCCGTATTTATGTTTGACTATTGCTTAACAATAGAATCAGTCAGGTTATATCCGGTTTGTACTTACTACTATCGGATTCATTTATCTTCCCAATCATTTAATAGAAATATAGATTTTAACCAACATTATTTGTCGTGTATCATTGAATGTGAAAAAATACATTTATTGGCTGACCATTTGAAAAGTCATGTATTCAATAATGCTGCTAAATTATTTAGTCAGAAAGAAAAGCAAATGACGATAATAAATATGTACCGTTTGAATAATGTTCCGAAAAGAAAAAAACGATTGGATTATTTAAACAAACTTCGGGATTGTTTTTCATATGGAAATTATGAAAGCGGGGTATTGGGTATAGGAATGAGATTAAAAAATGATTTTCTGGCTGACCTGTTTTTCATGTCGATATTCAGTCTTTCCAAATTATTCCATCGAATAGGATTTCGATGATGAAAAAATCAAATATATATAGTCGAAATAAATATATGCACATGATTTATAGCAGGTGCATAGAGCTAATATAAACTTAATAATTCTAATTTATGAAACTTTTAGTAACAGGTTCTTCCGGACTGATAGGTTCGGAAGTGTGTATGCATTTCTCTGAACTAGGATGGGAAATACATGGGGTTGACAATGATCAACGGGCTGTATTCTTCGGGCCACAGGGCGATACGCGTTGGAACCAGAAACGTTTGCAACGTTTGATTCCGGGTTTTGTACATCACGAAATGGATATTCGTGACAGGGAAGGTATTATCCGTCTTGTTTCCGAAATTCAACCGGATGCAATTGTCCATACGGCTGCCCAGCCGAGCCATGACCGGGCGGCATCGATCCCGTTCGACGATTTCGATACGAATGCCGTCGGTACGTTAAATATGCTGGAAGCGACCCGCCGTTACCGCCTGGATATCCCTTTCCTGCATATGTCGACCAATAAAGTATACGGGGATGCGCCGAATGAGATCCCTATGAAAGAACTGGAAACCCGTTGGGAATATGCGGATGATGCTTATTTGAACGGTATTCCTGAAACATTCCGTATCGATCAAAGTAAACATTCCATTTTCGGGGCTTCCAAAGTAGCCGGGGATGTGATGGTGCAGGAATATGGGCGTTACTTCGGAATGCCGAGTTGTATATTACGGGGTGGTTGTCTGACCGGGCCGAACCATACAGGGGTGGAACTTCATGGCTTTTTGAGTTATCTGATCAAATGTAACCTGGAAGGGAAAGCGTATCATGTGTTCGGATATAAGGGTAAACAGGTGCGTGATAATATCCATTCGTATGATGTGGCTCGTTTTATGGAAGAGTTTATTAAAGCTCCGCGTGTGGCGGAAGTCTATAATATCGGTGGTGGAAAGGATAATACTTGTTCGATATGGGAAGCTTTTGATAAAATAGAAAAACTATCCGGCAAGAAGATGATCTATGATTATACGGATGAGAATCGTATAGGAGATCATATCTGCTACTACAGCGACTTAAGTAAGATGAAGGCACATTATCCGGCTTGGGATATTACACGCTCATTGGATCAGATTTTCCGGGAAATATATGAAGGATGGCAGATAAGATAAAACTTATATCATCAATCTGAAACAGCCTTCCTATTTCCTACGTTCGCGGCAGTCGATGAAGAAATTGCCGGGAAAACAGATATTTCGAGAAAGATAAACGTTTGTATTCCTCATAATTTAAAATGGCTTTTTTACCCGGATCAGGCTTGAATTTATCAAAAGATTTGTATTCATTCTTGTATTTTTCGGTTTGTTGAAATTGCTTGATAGCGATAACAGGTGAGTTATGAATAAGGAAAGAAAAATAATAAAAGTAGATATCATAGAGAAATTCAGTCCCCGGCATCCGTCCATAGCGGGGAGATCTGTCAGGTTGATGGCAGATCTCCTTTATTCGAATGGGTTGGAGGTTCATACTTTCTCGATCGATGCCATTTATAAAGGGCAGGTTGCCGAAAATGTTCAGTTACCCTACCTGGTTACGGAGCTGAAGGCGGTTTATAACGGCAGTAATAAGATATGCCGGTTATTGGTCAGCTTGTTGGACGGCTTTCGGCTGGTATTCAGTGCTTGCCGGATGACCGATGCGGATGTACGGATTGTACTTACCAATCCGTCACTGATCAATTTCTGGGCGGCCGTATTTAAGCATTTCAGCCGTTCGCGGTGGGTATTCTGGACGATGGATTTATATCCGGATGCTTTTTGTTCGGCCGGACTGGTGAGTGCCGGTAATTCCGCATTCAGACTCATACATCAGTATGTCTATCGGCATACTCCTGACTTTATGATCGCTTTGGGAGAACAGCAGTATGGTTATTTGAGGGATAAATATAAAACTGAAATTCCTCATACGATACTACCCTGCGGAATAAATTCGGTCAGGCAAGCTGTTGGGGGAGTAGTTCCCTGGTGGAAAGAACAGTATAGAGAGAAAATAATCCTGTGTTATGCAGGAAATCTGGGAGAGGCACATGACGACTATTTTTTGACCCGGCTTATCGAATTGTTGGATCCCGATAAGTTTGCCATAATACTTTCTCTTTACGGGGCTAAGGCCGGGAGAGTTTTACCTGTGGTAAGTTCAATTCCCGGAGTAGTTTTGACGGATTATGTTTCGGCTGAAGAACTTACTTTTGCCGATATCAATGTTGCTTCGTTGTTAACTTGCTGGGATCATGTTTGTGTTCCTTCCAAAGTTGTTAGTGCAATCTGTGCGGGGACTCCGGTATTGTATAATGCTTCTGAACAGTCGGAAGGGTATACTATGTTTCCGGATGCTATCTGGCTCATTCCTGAAACGGATGATTATGACTCTTCAATTAATGCGTTTTATCGATCAGTCGATCAGGATTCGATCCGGCAGAAAAAAAAAGCTGCGCTGGAATATGCAGACCGGTTGGCTGCTATGCAGGATAATGCTTTCCGGGAAATTGTTCAATATTGTAAAAGTATATAATAAAATGAAGATCACACTTATCGGAGCTTCCGGGTTTGTTGGTTCCCGGTTGATTGAACTTCTTAAACCGACACTTTATTCGTTGCAGAATATAGATAAACAACAGAGTTTATTTTATCCGGAAATTACCTCGATAGCAAATGTACTGGATAAAAAGAAACTGGTTTCTTTACTGGCAGGAACGGATGTTGTTGTTTTGCTGGCGGCAGAGCATCGGGATGATGTCACACCAGTATCTCTCTATCAGGATGTAAACGTAGGGGGAATGCGGAATACATTGAAAGCGATGGAAGCAAACGGTGTTAAACGGATTGTTTTTACAAGTTCGGTGGCTGTTTACGGTTTAAATAAAAAGAATCCGGACGAAAATCATCCAGCTGATCCGTTTAACCATTATGGTAATAGCAAGTGGCAGGCGGAACAGGTGTTACAGGAATGGTACCGGTCGCATCCCGATTGGAATATTAACATAATTCGCCCGACGGTCATATTTGGCGAGCGTAACAGAGGAAATGTATACAATCTGTTACGGCAAATAGCCAGTGGAAAGTTCCTGATGGTGGGGAATGGGAATAATAAAAAATCTATGGCATATGTGGGGAATATCGTTGCTTTTATAAAGTTTCTTGTCGAGGAAAAAGGAGAGGGATATAATGTCTATAATTATGTCGATCAGCCGGATTTCACAATGAATGAACTGGTTGGACATGTCAGTGAGGTTTTGAAGAAGCATATACCGACAACTCATTTCCCTTATTGGTTAGGTATGCTGGGAGGGTATTGTTTTGATTGTTTGGCTTTTGTCTCCCGGAAAAAGTTGTCAATCAGTTCCATCCGTGTAAAGAAATTTTGTGCTACGACTCAATTCGATGCCACAAAAATGCATACCTCCGGTTTTAAAGCTCCTTATACCTTAGGAGAAGGGCTGGCCAAAACGTTAGAGTTTGAGTTTTTGTAATGTTTGTTGTCCTAGTCATATTTTTATGGTCTGTATTTATTACAAAAATACGAATTCTATGATCTGATTTTTCTGCAAAAAGATCGTTTTTATGGTGCGAATTTTCTGCAAAATACTATCTTTGTCATTGAAAACCAGTTTAAATTCGGAATTATGACAAATGATAATGTATATATACCACGTACCATAGATAAGGAGCTTCTGAAATGGAAGGAAGACCGGAGGCATAAACCTCTTCTGATCAGGGGGGCAAGGCAGGTGGGAAAATCTTCGGCTGTGAGGCATTTGGCTAAATCATTTAAGTATTTTGTCGAATTGAATCTGGAAAGGGATAAGAACCTCAAAAAGATATTTGAAGGAGATCTGTCTCCACAAAGAATTTGCAGGGATTTGTCTGTTCTGGTATCTACCCCTATTATACCGGGTGAAACACTTTTGTTTATTGATGAAATACAAGGGAGTAAAGAGGCTATCAGTTCTTTACGTTTTTTTTATGAAGATTATCAGCAATTACATGTTATTGCTGCAGGTTCACTGTTGGAGTTTGCCCTGAAAGATTTGCAATCGTTTGGGGTTGGGAGGATTCGATCATTATTTATGTATCCGTTTTCATTTAATGAGTTTTTGGAAGCGCAGAATTTGACAGGGCTTTTAGAGGCAAAGAAAAATGCATCTCCGGAAAATCCTTTGACAGAACCTTTACATGATAAGCTGGTAGAGCAGATTCGTTATTTTCATTTGGTCGGAGGGATGCCGGCGGCAGTAAGTCTATGGTGTCAGACTCATAATTACCAGGAATGCAGGGATGTGCATAATGATATTGTGCAGTCCTATATGGATGATTTTTCAAAGTACGGATCGAAAGTCGATCCCCAGTTACTCCGCAATGTAATGAATGTCATAGCGGCGAATGTTTGTGCGAAGTTCAAGTATGCAAGTGTTGCGAATTATGATTCACGACAGGTAAAAGAGGCTTTGCTGCTTTTAACAATGGCTGGTGTTATCATACCCGTTACACATACTTCTGCAAACGGACAGCCTTTAGGGGCGGATGCAAATGAAAAATTCCGAAAGTTTATTTTTCTGGATACGGCTTTGTTGTTACGTTTACATTATTTGAAAGTGGAGGATTTTTTACTTTCAGAACCAATGGAATTTGTTAATAAGGGAAGCCTGGCAGAAATGTTTGTTGGCCTGGAACTTTTAAAATATGACAACCCTTATGAATGGCAGCGTTTGTATTATTGGCAGCGAGAGGAGCCTAAATCACAGGCTGAAGTCGATTATGTGATAATACGACATGGAGATATTATTCCTCTGGAAGTAAAAGCCGGTAAGCGAGGATCCATGCAGAGCTTATATTTGTTTTTAGAGAAAAAAGGAGCGTCCTATGGAATCAGATGTGCTCTTGAGCCTTATTCGACTTATGAGAAAATTCGGGTTTATCCTTTATATGCTGTATCAGAGATTTAAGAGTTTAAATCTTTCATAACCTTGAATTTAATACTATATTATCGTTATATCTATCGCATTTTACAAAATCCACATTACTATCCTCTTTCATTCGGCTTGGACCACAAAGCCAAATGTCTATCTTTAATTCCTGTAATTTGGGTAATTATACCAGTAATCCGTCTACAAAAGATGTGTTTTTCCTACCGTACATTTGCAATGTGGAAATATAGAAAAGCAAATCATTAAAAAAAGAAGGATATGAAACATTCATTAATCGTACTATTCTCGCTTTTATCTTTTACCTTCTGTTTTGCATCTTGTGATACAGATGGTCCGATAGAACTGCCCGATACGGATGTTTCGGGGCAAACAGATACTCCCGGTGACGACGACAACGATGACAATAACGATAATCCTATGAGCAACACAATGAAGATTAAGATCGGTTCATCTACATTCACAGCCACTCTTTCCGATAATCCGACGGCTACCGCATTCAAAGCTTTATTGCCGATGACGGTCAACATGAATGAAATGAACGGGAACGAGAAGTACTACAATTTGCCGGGTAACCTGCCTACAGCTGCATCCAGTCCCGGTACTATACAAAACGGCGACTTGATGTTATGGGGGAGCAATACAGTGGTACTTTTTTATAAGACCTTCTCTACTTCCTACAGCTATAGCCGGCTCGGACGTATTAACGATGTGTCAGGGCTTAATGCAGCCGTGGGTTCAGGAAATGTGACGGTGACTTTTGAATTACAATAAAAACGAATAAATGATCGAATATGGAATTAATCAGGAATAAATCTTATGAAGGCGAACGTCCGTTGTTTGCCACGCGTGACCTGCAGTTGGAAGATGTTACAATTTATCCGGGAGAGTCTGCTTTGAAAGAGTGTAGGAACATAGAAGCTGTAAACTGCCGGTTTGAAGGAAAATATCCTTTCTGGCATAACGATAGCTTTGTGGTGAAGAACTGTATGTTTACCGAAGGTGCGCGTGCAGCTCTTTGGTATTCCAAGAACCTGTATATGAAGGATACGTTAGTAGAAGCACCGAAGATGTTCCGCGAAATGGATGGGATAAAACTGGAAAACGTACAATTGCCGAATGCGCAGGAAACGCTCTGGCATTGTAAAAATGTAGAAATGAAAAATGTGACTGTCGATAAAGGCGATTATTTGTTTATTCACGGTGCCGATATCCATATCGAAGATTTTATACTGAGAGGTAATTACTCTTTCCAGTACTGCAAGAATGTGGAAATTCATAATGCTGAAATCCATTCGAAAGATGCTTTCTGGAATACGGAAAATGTAACGGTCTATAACTCGACATTGGATGGTGAATATCTGGGCTGGCATTCAAAAAATCTGCGGCTTGTCAATTGTAAGATTTCCGGTACACAACCTCTTTGTTATGCAAAAGATCTGGTAATGGTAAATTGTACGATGGGCGAGGATGCTGATCTGTGCTTTGAATACAGCACGCTGCAGGCGCGGATCGACGGGCCGGTTCATAGTGTGAAGAACCCCAGTGGCGGTTTGATTATTGCAGAAAGTTATGGGGATATTATCTTCGACGAGAATTGTAAGACTCCGGGGGATTGTGAGATCAGATTGTGGGATACGAGAACTTGTTTCAATTAATGAAATACAATTTTGATGAATTAGTACCGCGTCGCGGAAGCAATTCCTATAAATGGGATAGTGCGGGAAGTGAGGATGTTTTGCCTATGTGGGTGGCTGATATGGATTTCCGTACGGCTCCCGCTGTGGTTGAAGCATTAAGGAAACGGGTGGAACATGGTATTTTCGGCTATGTGAAAGTTCCTACGGCTTATTACGATGCTATAGGGGATTGGTTCAAACGCCGGCATAGTTGGAGGGTAGAGAAAGACTGGGTACTTTTTACTACCGGAGTGGTTCCGGCCTTGTCCGCCATTATCAAAGCGTTGACTCATCCGGGGGATAAGGTTCTGGTACAGACTCCTGTGTATAATTGTTTCTTTTCTTCTATCCGCAACGATGAATGTGAAATGGTTGCTAATCCGCTAATCTATCGGAATGGAGCCTATTCTATCGATTTTGACGATCTGGAAAAGAAAGCGGCTGATCCCCGGGTAAAATTACTATTGTTGTGTAATCCGCATAACCCGGCAGGAAGGGTATGGACGAGGCGGGAATTGACCCGTATCGGTGAAATCTGCCTTAAGAATGATGTCTTTGTTGTGGCGGACGAAATACATTGTGAACTGGTTTATCCCGGTCATCAGTATATTCCGTTTGCTTCCATTTCCGAAGATTTCCTTCATTCTTCCGTGACTTGTACGTCGCCCAGCAAAGCATTTAACCTGGCAGGCCTGCAGGTTGCCAATATTTTTGCTGCAAATCCGGCTGTCAGGAAGAAAATAGACAAGGCACTCAACGTAAACGAGGTTTGCGAGATCAATCCTTTTGCTGTAGAGGCCTTGATCGCTGCCTATAATGAGGGGGAAGAATGGCTGGAAGAACTCAGGCAGTATCTGCTGGGAAATTATAATTATCTGAAGAGATTTTTCGAGGAACAGCTTCCTCAGTTCCCGGTTTTGGCATTGGAGGGTACTTATCTGGTTTGGGTGGATTGCTCTGTTTTGAAACAGTCGTCGGAAGAGATTGTAAAGATGCTGCTTGAGAAAGAGATGCTTTGGGTAAACGAAGGTAGTATGTATGGTGAAGCCGGAGATGGTTTCATACGTATCAATATAGCTTGCCCGCGGCAACTACTGATCGAAGGATTGAACAGGATAGCACGTGTATTAAAATAGATCTTCGTTTATGCTGTCTGAGTATATACTTCTGTCACCGGTTCTTTGATCTCCAGTTGATAAGCCCGTCCCCGGTCTGTCGTTATCTTCAGGTTGCTGTTATCCTCGATAAGCGGACGGAGACGGCGTATCAGCGTGTTCAGTGTTTCGTCGGCATTCTCCTTGCCTGGCCATAATGCGTCGCAGATATCTGTTCTGGCCAGCACATGGGAGGAAGAAAGGAAAAACATTTCCATTACTTTATACTGTTGCGGGGTCAGTCTCAATTTTTCCTGGTCTTCTTTAAAGAAATAAGCCTTATCGCACGAGAAAGTAAGATTTCCGAAAGCGATAAGGTTTTCTTTTTGTACAGGAGTCTCAGCCTGTTTGCGTCTCATCAAAACCCATGAAAGGCAACCGGCTATGAAAGCAGCTATCAGGAGCAGGAGGGGAGCCTTTTTGTCAGTCAGTGCCAATACGTCGGATGTGGAATAATTTACATATCCCTGGAAAGATATTCCCAGATCTTCCTGGGATGATTCGGGGAGATTCGAATTGGCGCTTAACCAGATAACGGTATCGCTTGCCAGGTAATTTTGGGTTTGATCTTTTCCCGGTGTTGTGTCTGCAACGGGTTTACCTATGGATTTCTTATTTTTTACATGTATGATGATACCACTTTTGTCTTTTAATTGTTCGAACTTCAGTGCTTCGGCAAAATCTTTATTATAGCTTTCGATGGAAACCGGATTTCCGAAAAGGGCGGACAGGCGCGAATAGGTCTTGAGTGTATCCTGATTCATCCATTGTCCGGAATTCTGCATGATGGTTTGCTGTAATGCCTGGTTCAGATCCGAAACGATTGCTTTCTGTGTCACTGAGTAATTATGAAAGCCGAAACTGAATGAGAGTACAAGCATGCAGGCTGTAAAGAGTACCGATAGATTTGCTGCTAACCGTGTGTTCATCGTTTTTCTTTTATTAACGCCCGAAGATAAGAAATTATTGTGATCCGGACTTACAGAATTGTATCGATTTGCACGAATGATGATTTGATGAAACCGGATAAATAAAAATTAGTACCTTTGTGTTCCTAAAAGAAAAGGTACGTGGAAGAATATCTGAATCAACTGAATGAAAGTCAGCGTGAAGCTGTGGTATATAATGAAGGGCCGTCACTGGTGATCGCCGGTGCCGGTTCCGGTAAGACCAGAGTGCTTACTTATAAAATTGCTTATTTAGTACATCTGGGGCTGGCACCTCAAAGCATCCTGGCGCTCACCTTCACCAATAAGGCTGCCCGTGAGATGAAAGAACGTATTGCAGCGATTACCGGTGAACAGACTGCCCGACGTTTGTGGATGGGGACTTTCCACTCGATCTTTTCACGTATCCTGCGTTATGAAGCTGAACATATCGGGTATCCTTCTAATTTTACGATTTATGATACGACAGATTCAAAAAGCCTGTTGAAAGCGATCATGAAAGAGATGCAGCTGGATGACAAAGTGTATCGTCCCGGTATGGTACAGAGCCGTATCTCAAATGCCAAAAATGCATTGGTGACCTGGAAAGCTTACGAGCAAAGCAAGGAACTGATGCAGCATGATATTGACTCGAAAGTGCCCTTGTTGCGTGAAATATATAAACGGTATCAGAACCGGTGCCAGCAGGCCGGAGCAATGGATTTCGATGATTTACTGCTTCAGACGAATATCCTGTTCCGTGATCATCCGCAGGTGTTGGAGAAATACCGTGGCTTCTTCCAGTTCGTATTGGTTGACGAGTATCAGGATACGAACTTCGCCCAGCATTTGATTGTTCAGAAACTATGCGAACAACATCGTCGTATCTGTGTAGTGGGAGATGATGCGCAAAGTATCTATTCTTTTCGCGGGGCTAATATCGATAATATCCTGCAATTCAAGAATCAATATCCGGGATGCCGTATCTTCAAATTGGAACGTAACTACCGTTCTACACAAAATATTGTAAATGCGGCAAATAGCCTGATCCATAAGAATAAGGAGCAAATACAGAAAAATGTTTATTCGGAGAAGGAGGAAGGTAGTAAGGTGCGGGTATTTGCTTCTTACTCGGATTATGAGGAAGGATATGCGGTTGCTTCTGCTATCAATGATATGCGGTTGCGCAGGGATTATGATTATGCGGATTTTGCTATTTTATACCGGACGAATGCACAGTCACGTATTTTGGAGGAAGCCTTGCGTAAAAGGGGAATTCCTTACAAGATATACGGTGGTTTGTCTTTCTATCAGCGTAAGGAGATAAAGGATATTATATCATATTTTCGCCTGATTGTGAATCCGCATGACGAGGAAGCTTTTAAGCGTGTCATCAACTATCCGTCGCGTGGAATCGGTGATACGACTGTCGGCAAACTGATCAGTGCCGCTACGGAGAATAATGTAAGTTTGTGGACGGTATTGAATGCCCCGATCGATTATGCGTTGCCTATCAATAGCGGAACGGCTAAGAAGCTGACGGATTTTCGTGAAATGATGGAACGTTTTATGGAACAGAATATCCGTTTGTCTGCAGAAGAACTGGCGGCTATTGTGGTGAAAGAGAGTGGTCTTGTAAGTACACTTTTTCAGGATCGTTCGGTAGAAGGTATCAGTAAGCAGGAGAACTTGCAGGAGTTGTTGAAAGGGATAGCCGAGTTCTGTGAGCTTCGCCGTGAAGAGGGAGTGGAGCAGGTCTCATTGGCTGATTTCCTTTCTGAAGTATCTTTACTGACTGACCAGGATAATGATAAAGACGAGCAGGCTAATAAGGTGACGATGATGACTGTACATGCTGCGAAGGGGTTGGAGTTCAGGAATGTGTTTGTGGTCGGACTGGAAGAAGACCTGTTCCCGTCGCAAATGTCGAAGGATAATCCGCGTGCGGTAGAAGAGGAACGTCGTTTGTTTTATGTGGCGATTACGCGTGCTGAGGAGAATTGTGTGTTGACTTATGCCAAGAGCCGTTTCAGGAACGGGCAGAGTGCGATGTGTTCGCCCAGTCGTTTCCTGAAAGATATCGATGTGCAGTTTCTGGATCTTCCGGCCGATTCGTCAGCCGATACCTTTGCTGCTGCCCGCGAACGTTTTCAACGTCCGGCGTTTACATCTCCTTTCCAGCAACCGCGTGCGATGGAGAAGGAGGAGGCTACCTTTGTTTCTCCTGTTGCCCAAGCTGCTCAGCGTCAACGCTTGACGAAGGTGGAAACGGCAACTTCAACACCGATGGCTTCTTCTGCTCCGGCTTCAGACCTTTCCGGTTTGCGTGTGGGTGCCAAGGTTCGTCACGATCGTTTCGGAGAAGGCGAAGTAGTAGCTATTGAGGGCGATGGAGGAAATGCAAAAGCAACCGTTTCATTTACCCATTTCGGACAAAAACAGTTGTTGCTGAAGTTTGCACGGTTGACGATTATAGAGTGAAATAATAAATTTCTCCCTGTCGACCTGTCACGAACGAGTTTAGTTATTATCTTTGTACCTTAATTTTTTAAGAAAGATATAGCTAAATGATCGATTTCAACGTAATACCATCTCCGTGCTATGTGATGGAAGAGAAGCTGCTCCGTAATAATCTGGCGCTTATTAAAAGTGTGAAGGAGCGGGCAGGGGTGAATATTATTCTTGCTTTTAAAGCTTTTGCTTTATGGAAATCTTTTCCTATCGTTCGCGAATATATCCCATATTCAACTGCCAGTTCGAAGTTTGAAGCACAGTTGGCTTTTGAGGAAATGGGAAGTCCGGCACATACTTATTCACCGGCTTATACAGAGGCTGATTTTCCTGCCATATTGAAATACAGCAGTCATATTACGTTTAATTCATTATCGCAGTTTGAACGATTCTATTCGATGGTGAAGGCTGACGGTAACCGCATATCCTGTGGCTTGCGTATCAATCCTGAATATTCGGATGTGGAGACTGACTTGTATAACCCCTGTGCTCCCGGTTCGCGGATGGGGATCATTGCAGACCTGTTGGGTGATAAATTGCCGGAAGGTGTGGAAGGATTGCATTTCCATACGTTGTGCGAATCGACATCGTATGATCTGGAGAAAACATTATCTGAAGTAGAAAAACGTTTCGGGCGCTTTCTACCGCATATCAAGTGGCTGAATATGGGAGGTGGTCATTTAATGACACGCAAAGATTATGACACGGAACATCTGATATCATTACTTCAATCATTTAAGGCTAAGTACCCTAATCTAGAGCTTATTATGGAGCCTGGAAGTGCTTTCGCCTGGCAGACCGGATTTTTATTGACAACAGTGGTGGATATCGTAGAAAATCACGGTATAAAGACAGCGATTATAGATGCTTCTTTTACCTGTCATATGCCAGATTGCCTTGAAATGCCTTATAAACCGGTTATTCGTCATGCAACTGATAAGGTGGAAGGAAAGCCGACTTACCGTATTGGAGGAAACAGTTGTCTGAGTGGGGACTATATGGGAGACTGGTCGTTTGACGAGCCTTTGAAAGTAGGGGATAAGATCATCTTTGAAGATATGATCCATTATACCATCGTGAAGACTTCGATGTTCAACGGTATACCGCATCCGGCACTGGCTCTTTGGAGTAAAGACGATGAATTGGTGATTTACCGGACGTTCGGTTACGAAGATTATAAAGGAAGAAACAGTTAAATGAACAACTTTCCGTAGTCAACTGTCGGCTGTCAACTAAAAAAGTTGTAACTTAGCGGTCTCATTCTAAGCAGAAATAAATTAAGCGAATTAATATATGGGTATTTTTAGCTTTTTCAGTAAAGAAAAGAAAGAAACTTTAGACAAAGGGTTATCTAAGACAAAAGAAACTGTATTTTCTAAACTCACCAGGGCTATTGCAGGAAAGAGCAAGGTCGATGATGAAGTATTGGATAATCTGGAAGAGGTACTTATCACTTCCGATGTCGGTGTAGATACTACGTTGAAGATCATTGAACGTATCGAAAAGCGTGTGGCCCGGGATAAGTATGTCACTACTCAGGAACTTACAACGTTGTTGCGTGATGAGATCGCAACTTTACTGACTGAAAATAATACGGAAGATGCTGAAAGCTTTACTGTACCGGAAGATAAGAAGCCGTATGTTATCATGGTTGTCGGTGTAAACGGGGTTGGCAAAACAACTACGATCGGGAAATTGGCTTACCAGTTCAAGAAAGCCGGTAAGAGCGTTTATCTGGGTGCCGCCGATACATTCCGTGCAGCCGCTGTGGAACAGTTGGTGATTTGGAGCGAACGTGTAGGTGTTCCTATCGTAAAACAGAAAATGGGTTCCGATCCTGCTTCCGTAGCATTCGATACGCTTAGTTCTGCCAAGGTAAATGATGCTGATGTTATTATTATTGATACGGCAGGACGTTTGCACAATAAGATTAACCTGATGAATGAGCTTACCAAGATCAAGAACGTGATGAAGAAGGTCATTCCTGATGCTCCCCACGAAGTTTTGTTGGTATTGGATGGTTCGACAGGACAGAATGCATTTGAACAGGCAAAACAATTTACTGCCGCTACCGAAGTGAATGCTCTGGCTGTGACGAAGTTGGATGGAACGGCAAAAGGTGGTGTAGTGATCGGTATTTCAGATCATTTCCGTATTCCGGTAAAGTATATCGGACTGGGTGAAGGTATAGAGGATTTGCAGGTATTTAACAAAAAAGAATTTGTAAATTCATTATTTGGAGAATAATCATATCACATAAAAGTGGGTGTTACAGGAATTGTAACACCCTTTTTGTTTGTAATAATAAGTATGAGAAAAAATAAAGTAGATATAATCACGCTTGGCTGTTCGAAGAATCTGGTAGACTCGGAACAGTTGATGCGTCAGTTTGTCGCCAATGGTTATACCGTAGAACATGATCCGCATAAGATAAACGGAGAGATCGTGGTGGTAAATACCTGCGGCTTTATCGGTGATGCCCAGGAAGAGTCGATCAATATGATTCTGGAACTGGGCGAAGCAAAGAAAAAAGGGAAGATCGGTCAGCTATATGTAATGGGTTGTCTTACTGAACGTTTCTTGGAAGAAATGAAGCAGGAATTACCCGAGGTTGACCATTTCTATGGGAAATTCAACTGGAAAGAGCTCCTTGCGGATATTGGGAAATCTTATCACCGTGAGTTGGCTTCAGACCGTGTGTTAACTACTCCGAAGCATTACGCATTTCTGAAGATTGCTGAAGGGTGTAACCGTACATGTTCTTATTGCGCTATTCCTATCAGTACCGGCCATTACCAGTCTATTCCGATGGAACAGATAGAGGAGGAGGTTCGTTTGCTCGTAGCGCAGGGAGTAAAGGAGTTTCAGGTTATTGCACAGGATTTGACTTATTACGGACTGGATATCTATAAAAGATACGCTTTGCCGGAATTAGTCGAACGTATTTCCGATATCCCCGGTGTGGAATGGATCCGTTTGCATTATGGTTATCCGTCTCATTTCCCTTATGATCTGCTGCGGGTGATGCGTGAGCGCGATAATGTCTGCAAATATTTAGATATAGCCTTGCAGCATATCAGTAACCCCATGCTTAAAAAGATGCGCCGTAATATCACGAAAGAAGAAACTTATGCCTTATTGGAGCGTATCCGTGAAGAAGTTCCGGGTATCCACCTTCGTACGACGTTGATGGTAGGCCATCCGGGAGAAACGGAAGAAGATTTCGAAGAACTTGTCGAGTTTGTCAAGAAAGCACGTTTTGAACGTATGGGAGCTTTTGCTTATAGCCATGAAGAAGGCACTTATTCATTCAAAAACTATACGGATGATGTCCCCGACGAAGTAAAACAGGAGCGTTTGGATTACCTTATGCGGATACAGGAAGGTATCTCCGCAGAAATAAATGAGGCGAAAGTCGGTCAAAACTTTAAAATAATAGTCGACAGGGAAGAAGAAGATTGTTATGTCGGACGTACCGAATTCGACTCACCGGAGGTTGATCCGGAAGTTGTTGTTTTTAAACAACTATCGCTAAATCCAGGAGAATTTTATAACGTAATTATCGAAGAATCACAGGCTTTTGACCTTTACGGAAAAGTGTTTCTTTGATATAAAAACCATTAATAAGTTTGTCTGTTTACAAAAAAATAACTAATATCGCTGCTGAATCTATTGATGAAGTAAGTATGAAAAACAAGGAACTGATTACAGAATTGTCCGCAAAATTAGGCTGGACTGTACAGGAAGTAACGGAAATGCTGTCTGCTTTTGGCTCTGTTGTCGGTTCGAAACTGATAGATAATGATGCCATTTACTTGCAGGGATTAGGTCTGTTTGAAATAAAGAAGAAAGCGGAACGCATCTCTGTAAATCCGGCAAATGGAAAACGTTATTTGGTTCCCCCTAAATTGGTTCCGGTGTTTAAGCCGGGGGCAACTATCAAATCTAAACTAAAAGAATTAAGCGACAATGAATAGTCGGCTGACGATACAAGATCTGGCTGCTTTATTAGCGGAACGTACAGGAAAGGACAGAAACAGTGCTGAACAGTTTCTGAGAGAGTTTATTGCGATCGTATCACAAGGTGTTTTTACGGATAAAATAGCTAAAGTAAAAGGGCTTGGTACCTTTAAAGTTATTTTGGTGGAAAAACGGGAGAGCATCCATGTGAATACAGGTGAACGCTTTCTGATACCGGCACATTATAAGTTCTCATTTCTTCCTGATAAAGAGTTGCGCGAACTGGTTAATAAACCGTTTTCATTCTTTGAAACGACAGAATTGAATGAAAATGTCGATTTTACAGATCTGGATGTTTCTGCTGACGTGGAAGAAAAGGAAACAGAAGATGAATCTGTAGAAGAGGTTATCCCCGAAAATGAAGAAGAGCAGGTTGTGGAATCTCTGCAATCTACAGAGGAAGTGCCTGAAGACACAGAAAAAGAAGAGTTGCCGGAAGATGTCGAACAGGAGGAAACCGTATCCGAAGAGGTCGTGCCTGAAGAAGTTCCGAATGCTCCTGATATAGAAGATCCTGCTCCGGAAGAAACTGTTGATGAGCAGGATATATCCGAAGAAGAACCGAAAGAGGAACCCGGACAAATCTCTTCTGCAAATGATTTTTCTGATACAGATTATCAGTTTGAAGACGAAGAACCTTCTTCTTCTCATTGGGTAAGAGGATTGGTCATTGCCGGTATTGTGGCTATTGTTGTTGCAGGTAGTACATTTTTGTATCTCAACCGTAGTTTCTTTTTAGGCCCCGAAATACCTACTCCTGTCTTAACCGGAAGATCTTTACCCGATCAAGCGACAGCTGCTGTCGATACGCTTCATGAAGTAGAAACTGAAACCGATGTTGAAATTGAAGAAATAAAAGACACTGTTATAACTGAACCATCTGTAGCGACTCCGGAAGTTCCTGCCAAAGCACCTGAAGTGTTGGCCAAGGTGAAAATAGAAACGGGTAGCCGTTTGACCCTGATCTCTCTGGAATATTATGGCAGTAAGATATTCTGGGTTTATCTCTATGACTATAATAAAGCTGCGATAAAAGACCCGAATAACATTCCGGTAGGTACTGAAATACTGGTTCCGGATCCGTCTCTGTATGGCATCGATAAATATAGTCGTGCTTCGATAGATAAAGCAGCTGCGCGTCAAACGGAAATACTGTCCGGGAATTTGTAACAAAACTCCACTCTTTTAAGTAAAATAAAACAAAATAGTTGCTGTTGGGTTAGTATTATTTAACTGCAAAAGTGAAGAATACGAATTTAACATTTCTAATTTTGTGCAGCTATAAAAACAAGCAAGAAACAATAACAATATAAATAAGAAAATCTATGAGTCAGACAGTAGACATTCGTGAGTTGAACGAGCGAATTGAAAGTAAAAGTTCGTTTGTAAACATGATTACGATGGGCATGGACCAGGTAATTGTTGGACAGAAGCATTTGGTGGAATCATTAATGATTGGTCTGCTTTCCGACGGGCATATCCTGCTAGAAGGGGTTCCCGGGTTAGCAAAGACGCTTGCCATTAAAACCCTGGCCTCGCTGATCGATGCAAAATACAGTCGAATACAGTTTACCCCGGACTTGCTGCCGGCCGACGTGATCGGTACAATGATCTATAGTCAGAAAAGCGAAGAATTTCAGGTAAAACAAGGCCCGGTCTTCGCTAATTTTGTGTTAGCGGATGAAATAAACCGTGCCCCGGCTAAGGTGCAGAGTGCACTTCTGGAAGCCATGCAGGAACGTCAGGTGACAATCAGCGAGAACACTTATAAGTTGCCGGAGCCTTTCCTGGTAATGGCAACACAGAACCCGATCGAGCAGGAAGGTACTTATCCGCTGCCTGAAGCACAGGTAGACCGTTTCATGCTGAAGGTTATTATCAACTATCCGAAGAAAGAAGAAGAAAAACTGATCATTCGTCAGAACATCTCAGGAGTGAAGCCGGATATTAAACCGATCCTGACTAAGAACGAGATACTGGAAGCACGTAAAGTAGTACGTGAAGTTTATCTGGACGAAAAGATCGAACGTTATATTGTCGACATCGTGTTTGCAACCCGTTTCCCGCAGGAACATGGTTTGGCTAACCTGTCGAACATGATCTCTTTCGGAGCGTCACCCCGTGCATCTATCAACCTGGCATTGGCTGCCCGCGCTTATGCATTCATCAAACGCAGAGGGTATGTGATCCCAGAAGATATCCGTGCCGTATGCCACGACGTGATGCGCCACCGTATCGGTTTGAGCTATGAAGCGGAAGCAAACAACCTGACATCCGAAGAGGTAATCAGCGAAATCCTTAACAAGGTAGAAGTACCTTAATTTTAATCCCATCCGGGAGGAAAAGAAATTCCTTCCGAATGCAATTGAATTTTCTTCCGGGAGGAATGTTTTTTTCATCCGGAAGAATAGTTAGGAATAGTGATTAAAAAATTAAAAGGATTACGATGGAAACAAGTGAACTATTAAAAAAGGTTCGGCGAATTGAAATAAAGACCCGCGGCTTGTCCCGTAATATATTTGCAGGACAATACCACTCTGCCTTTAAAGGCCGTGGTATGGCTTTCAGCGAAGTACGCGAGTATCAATACGGCGACGATATCCGCGATATCGACTGGAATGTGACCGCCCGCTACGTGCGCCCTTATATAAAGGTGTTCGAAGAAGAGCGCGAACTGACCGTGATGTTGCTGATTGACGTATCGGGGAGTCGTGACTTTGGTTCCGTGAACGTAATGAAGAAAGAGGTCATTACGGAGATTGCAGCTACACTAGCGTTTTCTGCCATACAGAATAACGATAAGATCGGCGTGGTGTTCTTCTCCGACAAGATCGAGAAATTTATTCCGCCCCAGAAGGGAAAGAAACATATTCTTTATATCATTCGCGAACTGATCGACTTTAAGCCGCAGGATACGAAGACTGATATCAGTCAGGTATTGAAATTTCTGACTAACGCCATAAAGAAACGTTGTACGACCTTCCTGATATCCGACTTTATCGATAAGGGTGGTTTCAAAGACGCTCTGACCATTGCCAACCGTAAACATGACGTGGTGGCTATCCAGGTGTATGATCGCCGTGAAACCGAACTTCCGTCGGTCGGACTTATGAAAGTGAAGGATGCGGAAACAGGAGCGGAACGCTGGATCGACAGTTCTTCGGCCCGTGTTCGCGAAGCCTATAAAGAATGGTGGAACCGCCGGCAAGCTGAAATGAGCGACTCATTCAAGAAATGCCGTGTCGACTCCGTTTCTATCCGTACGGAAGATGACTATGTGAAAGCATTGATTGCTCTTTTTGATAAACGTAATTAAGCATGCAAAAGAAATTTATAAATAAAAGCTTTCTGTTCCTTCTTCTGATCTTGCTGACAGGAGGAAAGATGTTTGCACAGCGGACTTTGATCGATGTAAAGGTCGACTCTGCTGCCATTCTGATCGGTGAACAGACTGTTTTACATTTGACGGTTACAACAGACAAGGATAAGCCAGTTCAGATCGTGATACCCAGCGATACGTTGATGCGTGGAGTAGAGGTACTGGAACTGTCGAAGGCCGATTCATCCGTGATCGAAAACGACCGCCTGCTGATCAAGCAGGATATCCTGGTTACTTCTTTCGATTCATCCTTGTATCTTTTGCCACCGTTCAAAGTGATAGACGGAGTAGATACTATTTATTCAAACCAGATTGCGCTGAAGGTTTCGACCATTCCCGTGAATGTGGATAAGCCCGAAGAGTTTTACGATATCAAAGAGATCTGGAAGCCGCCTTTTGTACTGGCCGACTATTATCCGATCATCTATGGCGTATTGCTGGCTCTTTTCCTGATCTGTGTGATTGCATACATTATCAAACGTCTGCGTAACAAACAGTCTCTTATCCCGTTCAAGAAACCGGAGCCAAAGCTTCCGCCTCACGAACAGGCTATCAAGGAACTTGACGAGATCAAACAGCAGAAGCTGTGGCAGCAGGGTCGCAATAAGGAGTATTATACATTGGTTACTGAAACGTTGCGTCGTTACATCGTAGAACGTTTCAATATTAATGCGATGGAAATGACTTCTGGCGAGATCCTGGATATTCTGCGTAAAGATCACGAAGCAGATTCAGTGTACGAAAATCTGAAACAGATATTGAATTTGTCTGATTACGTGAAATTTGCGAAGATGAATCCGCTACCCAGCGAGAATGAACAAAGTCTGTCGAATGCATATCTGTTCATTAATCAGACGAAGAAAGAAGAAGTTGTAACTCCTGAAACAGCAGAAACAGAAGAGAAACAGGCAACTGATACGAACGATTCAACTATAACAAAAGAATAAAATGGTATTTGCAAATCCTACATATCTGTATTTGTTATTGCTGCTTATCCCGATGATAGGATGGTATATCTGGAAGCTCTGTAAAAGTCAGGCTAGTTTGCAGGTATCATCTTCGGAAGCATTTGATGCACCGGGAGCGACTTCCTGGAAGGTGTATCTGAGGCATGTCCCTTTTGTTTTGAGGATGGCGGCAGTAGCTGTACTTATCATTATACTGGCACGTCCGCAGTCTACGAATAGCTGGCAAAACACCTCTACCGAAGGTATCGACATTGTAATGGCGATGGATATCTCGAGTAGTATGTTGGCACAGGACTTGAAGCCGAACCGTCTGGAAGCATCCAAAGATGTGGCTGCTTCTTTTATCAATGGCCGTCCGAACGATAATATCGGACTGGTCGTGTTTGCGGCGGAAAGTTTTACACAATGCCCGCTTACTACCGACCATACCGTGTTGCTGAACCTGTTCAAGGATATTCAGCCGGGTATCATCCAGGACGGAACAGCGATCGGACTGGGATTGGCTAATGCGGTGAGCCGTATTAAAGACAGCCAGGCCCGGTCGAAAGTGATTATCCTGCTTACCGACGGTGTGAACAATGCCGGAGAGATCGCACCTGTTACGGCAGCCGAAATCGCTAAGACATTCGGTATCCGTGTATATGCAATCGGAGTCGGAACACGTGGTAAGGCACCATTCCCGTTCCAGACTGCATTCGGTATACAATATCAGGACGTGGATGTCGATATCGACGAACCGACCTTGAAGCAGATCGCAGCAACGACCGGCGGACAGTATTTCCGTGCTACGGATAATGCCAGTCTGAAAGAGATCTATTCAGAGATCGACAAGATGGAAAAGACGAAGATCAGCGTTCAGCAATACAGCAAGAAACAGGAAGAATATAAGAACTGGGCTTTGTTGTTATTTGCGTTGCTGCTGGTTGAGATTTTATTGAGAAATACATTGTTAAGAAATATACCGTAAATATAAAGGCTTATGTTTCGTTTTGCACATCCGGACTTTTTGTACTTGCTTTTTATTCTTCCGGTACTCATTGCATTTTATGTATATGCGATGATCCTGAAGAAAAAGGCAATAAAGAAATATGGTAATCCCGAATTGCTGGCAGAGTTGATGCCGGAGGTATCTCCGAAACGCCAGCATCTGAAGTTTTGGCTATTGTTCGGAGCCATTACAATGGTTATCTTTGTTATTGCGGGGCCGCAGTTTGGTTCTAAACTGGAAACCGTAAAACGTCAGGGAGTGGAGATCATGGTCTGTCTGGACGTTTCAAACTCAATGTTGGCTGAAGATGTCTCGCCTAACCGCTTAGACAAGGCTAAACAGATGTTATCGAAATTGACAGATGGCTTTAAAGATGATAAGATGGGACTGATCGTTTTTGCGGGTGATGCTTTCACCCAATTGCCGATCACTTCCGATTATATTTCGGCAAAGATGTTCCTTTCTTCCATTAACCCGTCGATGGTTTCGACACAAGGTACGGCTATCGGTTCGGCAATCAACCTGGCTATGCGTTCATTCACTCCCAGCGAGACATCGGATAAAACGATTATCCTGATAACAGACGGGGAGAACCATGAAGACGATGCCGTGAAAGCAGCCGCTGCCGCAGCAGAGAAAAATATTCATGTAAATATTGTCGGTATGGGAGATCCTAAAGGTTCGCCTATTCCTGTGGCAGGAGCCAATAACTACATGAAAGATAAAGATGGTAACGTCGTTATCACCAAGTTGAACGAACAGATGTGCCAGGAGATTGCAGCAGCAGGAAATGGTATGTATGTCCGTGCCGACAACACGAATTCTGCATTGAAAGCATTGCAGACGGAAATAGAAAAGATGAATAAATCGGAGTTAGACAGTAAAGTGTATTCCGAATATAACGAGCAATTTCAAACTTTGGCATGGATCGCATTGATCCTGTTGATAGCCGACTTCCTAACATTAGACAGGAAGAACCGTATTTTCAGAAAAGTAAAATTGTTCTCTTAATTCAATGGATAAGATGAGACGTATACGAAAATCAATGATATGGATGGGAGCGCTCCTGTTTTGCTCGGGAGCCGTATTCGCCCAAAAAGCAGAGCGTAAGAACGTACGTGAAGGTAATAAGTTGTACACCGACGAAAAATATACCGAATCGGAAATATCTTACCGCAAAAGCCTGGAGGTAAATCCCCGTTCTGTTGAAGGTACTTACAACTTAGGTAACGCCTTATATAAACAAAAGAAATTCCCTGAAGCTGCCGAGCAATACCAGTTGTTGACCGGGCAGGCTGAAAAGATGGTGGAAACCGAAGAGGGAAAAGCCCGTCTGGCCAGTGTGTTCCATAACCTGGGAGATATCAGTATGCAGGGAAAGGAATATCAGAAGAGTGTGGAAGCATTCAAGCAGTCTTTACGCCTGAATCCGAAAGATGATGAAACGCGCTATAATCTGGCTTTAGCCCAGAAGTTGCTGGAAAACCAACAAAACGAGAATCAGGATCAAAACCAGGATCAACAGAACCAGGATAAAAAAGAAGATCAGGAAAACAAAGATGATCAGCAGCAACAGCAACAACAGCAGCAGCAAGATGACAAGAAGGAAGATAAGACTCAGCAGGAACAACAGCAAAATGAACAGATGAGTCAGGATAATGCGCAGCAAATGTTGGATGCCTTCCTGCAGGATGAAAAGAATACCCAGGAAAAGGTGAAGAAGGCACAGGCTGAACAACATCAACGTCGTAAGACAGATAAAGAATGGTAATTTGGATACAGAAAACAGAAAAAACAACAATATAATGAGAAGATTAGCTTTCTTATTCGTTCTCTTTCTAACAGTGGGAGTGATGTCAAAGGCCGCCGATGTGACCTTTAAGGCAGTCGCTCCGAATGCTGTTGTGATGGGGCAACAATTCAGATTAGCGTATACTGTAAACGCAGAGGCGAAAGCCAGCGATTTGCGTGTTCCGGAACTTCCGGATTTTGATGTATTGATGGGGCCGTCTTTGGCTACCAGTTCAAGTACTCAGATTATTAATGGTAATGTCTCTTCGGAAGTCGCCTATACATTTACTTATATATTGATGCCGAAGAAAGAGGGTACATACAATATCGGGCCGGCATCGATCAAAGTGAAAGGTGCGAATTATACCTCGAACGCACTGGCCATAAAAGTGCTTCCACCGGATAAAGCTGCCGAAGCTAACGGAGGAGGTCAGTCTGCTTCTATCGGTAAGGATGATTATTTTGTAAGAATGGAAGTCTCCAACCGGAATGTATATGAGCAGGAGGGCTTTCTGGTGACATTCAAGTTGTATGCAGCCCGGATGTGTAATATAACGGGTGCCAAATTTCCAGAGTTCGAAGGTTTTCTTGCACAAGAAATAGAACAGCCCGATCCGCAATGGTCGCAGGATCATTACAATGGCCGTAATTATTACACGGTTGTAATGAAGCAGACAGTTCTTTATCCGCAGCGTTCGGGTAAGATTACCATTGAGAGCGGTAAATTCGACGCATTGATCCGCATCCCGACACAACGGCAGATTCGTAGTATCTTTGATGAATTCAGGGATATGCATGATGATGTACAAAAAACTCTGGTATCGAGTCCAGCTACGATCGATGTGAAACCGTTACCGTCAGGTAAACCTGCTTCATTCTCTGGTGGTGTCGGTAATTTCACCATGACATCGGATATCAATTCAACAAATGTAAAGACAAATGATGCTGTAACCATCAAACTGAAGATATCCGGTAACGGAAATATCAAACTGATCAAGAATCCGGAAGTTGTTTTCCCGAACGATTTCGATATTTTCGATCCGAAGGTGGAAACAGATACCAAGACTACAACAGCCGGAGTAAGCGGAAGCAAAACGATCGAATACATGGCTATTCCCCGTTATGCGGGAGATTTTGAAATACCAGCTATTTCATTCTCTTATTTCGACCCGAAGTCAGGAACTTATAAAACATTAAAGTCTGAACCTTATAAATTGCATGTAGAGCAAGGCAAGGAAGGAAGTGGTTCTTCTCCGGCAGTATCTAATTTCAGCAACAGGGAAAGTGTGAAGTATCTGGGTAAGGATATCCGTTACCTGAAAGTGAAAGACTTTAACTTCGTTACTAATAACGATATCTTCTTCGGTTCGTTCATGTATTATATGTGCTATATCGTACCAGCCATACTGTTTATTGTTTTCTTCTTTATCTATCGTAAACAGGTAAAAGAAAATTCTAACATAGCTTTGGTTAGAACGAAGAAAGCCAATAAGATTGCTGTCAGAAGATTGAAGAATGCTGGCAAGCTGATGAAGGAAAACAAGAAAGAAGAGTTCTACGATGAAGTTCTTCGCGCTCTGTGGGGCTATCTGAGTGACAAGCTGAATATCCCGCAAGCAAATCTTACGAAGGATAATGTGGAAACCGAGTTGGCTAAATACGGTGTGGACGATACGCTGACAAACGAATTTATGGATATCCTGAATACTTGCGAGTTTGCCCGTTACGCTCCGGCACAAGCTTCGGATGCTATGGATAAATTATATGAGTTAACCGTAGATGCCATTGGTAAGATGGAGAATACAATTAAAAAGCAATAAAATGAAGACGAATATAAATATGAAAAAGATATTGTTTTTCCTATTGATTCAGTGTCTGGCATGGACTGCTTACGCACAGGATGCAGCGATCAAAGAAGCTGAAACTGCTTACACCAAGGAAGACTACGGAAAAGCGATTGAACTGTATGAAGGCATATTAAAAAGTAGCGGAGATTCTCCGGAGATATATTACAATCTGGGGAATGCCTATTATAAAGCCGGTAAAACAGCTTCTGCCATTTTGAATTATGAGCGTGCCCTGGTTCTTGATCCGGGAGACAGCGATGCCCGATTCAACTTGCAGTTAGCCCGTCAAAAGACCGTTGACAAGATTGAACCGGTTGACAGCTTTTTCTTGGCAAGATGGTTTAATTCGGTTCAGAATATGGGAGCAGCCGACTCATGGGCGAAAATGGGAATTGTATGTTTCATCCTGTTCATCGGTTGCTTGATCCTGTTCTTCTTCTCAAGGCAGATCCGTCTGAAGAAAACAGGTTTCTATGTTGGCTTGCTTTTGCTGTTTTGTGTGATTATGGCAAATGTATTTGCCTCAAACCAGAAAGCAGAATTGGTTAACCGTTCTCATGCTATCGTATTTGCTCCTACAGTAACAGTGAAGAGTTCTCCTGATGCCAGCGGTACAGATTTGTTTATCCTGCATGAAGGGACTAAGGTTTCCGTTAAAAGTACGTTAGGTGATTGGAGTGAAATTGCGTTGGAAGACGGAAACGTTGGCTGGATGCCGACCAAAGACATTGAAATAATCTGATGGTAGAAAAAATATTAGTTTACGAACGCGACTTGTTCTTTATGCTTAACGGCAGCGATTCTCCTTTCCTCGACCGCTTTATGTGGTTATATTCTGGAAAGGCAGTATGGCTGCCGTTAGCCGCTTTTATATTGATCGTATTGCTGTATAAGAAAAAATGGCGGGAATCTATCCTGATCTTATTGGCAATCGTGCTTGTTGTAACCTTTTGTGACCAGTTTGCATCACATGTATGTAAACCTATTTTTACCCGTTTCCGGCCTACACATCATCCGGACTTCATGGATCAGGTAAAGACGGTGTTCGACTATCGGGGTGGTAAATATGGTTTTATTTCCAGTCATGCGGCCAATGCTTTTGGCTTTGCCACTTTTATGTCATTGCTCTTCCGTTACCGGTTATTTACATGGACAATCTTTCTGTGGGCTGCACTGACGGCTTATACAAGGGTTTATCTGGGTGTTCATTTTATATCTGATATTGTGCCGGGGGCTATTGCTGGCGTATTCTTTGGCTGGCTGGTTTACTGGTTATATGTAAAAGCCCGTTCATTGGTACCCGGTACAAGTGGTGAAGCAAGTGCTTTATATTCTGATAAACAGAAACGTATCATCGTTTATGCAATCTTTATAGCTGTTTTACTGATAGCCGTATTCAATGTACCTTTGGCTAGCTGTTTAAGATAGGAAACAAAAGTTTGATACCGGACAATAAAAAGCGGCCGATAAATATATTGAGGATATTTATCGGCCGTTTTTATGTGAGCATCTTAAGTTATATATTCTTCCATGTTTTCAGTATTTGTTTTCTTAGTTTCGTGTTTGAATTATAATGATAATAAGTAGGAGCTGTTGCCGGAAAATAATATAAATCTTTCTCTTTATTATCCATTTCTATTTTAAATGCCGGCAACGGTAAAGGGGCTGATTGGGATGAAGGGGTATAGTAATCGTCATATTCCCTTATTAGCGAGATACGCAAGAGCGGTATCTGTGAACCATAGAGCTTTTTTAGTGATTGTACGATGTCCGGTCGTGTCAATACAAAACGGTGGGGAATGCTGTCTTTGGCATAGACATATTCCGACAATGCTTCATCCTTACCAAACTGGCGGACAATTTCTATTAACGGACGATCCAGATAAGTTCGCAAGCGTAATTCGCATATTTTATTTCCTTCGCTTGCGGATAAGCCGAATGCTTCCGGTTTCAGAAGTGTTTTAGGCTCCATGCAGTAGTTTTCCAGATCCAAGGCAGGATGGAGTTTCTTGTGATCGGCATTTGGACGGGCATGTTCCAACCATTCAGGAACCGGAGACATGGATAGTAATCCTGTCGTACTGAACAGGCAGCCGACTACACGGATTGTTACAACGGTTATACGGCTCCATCTTTCTTTGCGATACAGGACAGGCAGGTAAGTGTCTTCTCCGATCATTTGTTTTCTTCGGATCGACCCGGTTAGATGACGTCCCCCTTCAAATGCCAGCAATCCCCCTAATAGAACCAGGCTGATCATGCAAGGGATCCATATCTCCGGATAATTTCCGCCCGGAATGATATTTTCGTTCTCAGGAATTGTTACCAGGTAAGTCTGATAAGTAGGTTGAAGGTTGCTATGTGAAGTTGGATGAGAGGTAGGGGTGAAAGCTCGTGTTATAACAGTATCCGGATAGCAGTAATCCAGTTTCAGGGAATCATTACGTGAATAAATGGAAACGGTGTAAAGGCCGGAAATGTTATCCGGTTGGAAGGATTTAATATCAGCAAGTGTCGGTAGCGAACGGGAGAGCAGGTCATCATTTTTATTGAGCTCATTAGCTGTTGGCGGAGAGGTGGAAGGAGAGATAAAAAGAGTATCTATAGTAACTCCAATTGCAACTACTGCCACTAATCCATAGAAAATACGTTTTCTATATCTCTTGTCCATAAATAAAGTCCTTCCTTTTACTAAGTCGTTTTTCTCGCCGTTGTTCTTTGGTTCCTGAACATTTTCTTCTTGTTGTTTGCCCGCTGGCATAACGATTCTTTTCTCTTTCATAAATAAATCTCGATCAAATATAATAATTAAAACTAGCCTAATTTTTTGCACTATATAAACAAGGAATAAAGAGATTTGGTTTTCTTTAATTTGTTAATGATTATTGATTTGTAGTTAAAAAAAAGAAAAGCGGGCTACCAATATACATTGATAGCCCGCTCCGATATGAATAATCACTTGCTTACATTAATCTTTTCAGGAATGCATTACCAGCAATGGAGTATCGGTGTGGAACAACATCTTACGGGCAATAGACGGATTAAACATTCTGGCCAGGATATTCCGACGATAAGTGCTTAATGCAATGACATCGATCTGTTTGTCGCGAACGAATTTCTCGATTGCCAGCAACAAGTCGCCATCGGCTAAAACAGTGTGACTGATATTTGCATCAGGATATTGTTTTTTGAAATACTCGTTGACACCGGTCAGGCGAATTTCATTCCATTCGTCTTTACTTGTCGAGATATTGAATAAATGGATATTAACGTCGTATCCTTTTATTATTTCCATAAATTCGTCGAATGCAACCAGGTCACGTTGATTGAATGAAGTGGCGAAAGCAATATTCTTAGCATCACTCAAATCATTAAAACGTATATTTTCAGGAATTGCCAGTACAGGCACTTTGTTGACCTCGATCACCTCTCCGGTCACACTACCGATCAGATCCATATCTTTCTGGCTCTTACCCCGGGTTCCCATGACGATCAGGGTAGGATGGTATTCTTTGCAGTAAGCGATGATCTCTTCTTCCGGTAATCCTTCACGAAGTACATAATTATATTTCACTTTGGGTAATTCTCCGGCTTGTATTTTGCGGTTGATCATCGTACAGATATTTTCCATATCGATCTGAACACGTTTCAATACATTCTGTACCGATTCCTCTTCATTCACCTGATACGCCAGCGTGTCGCCCATAGGGATAGCCGACGGGAAATACGGACTGAAATAAGCATGCATGATCATCACTTCGGCACCGGCCTGATAAGCATAATTAATACCCAGTTCACAAGCTTTGATCGAATAGTCGGAGAAGTCAACCGGGATCAGGATCTTTTTTACCTGTGGGGCAGTCGATTCTTCCTCTGTATCTTCACTCAGCCATTTACTATCCTCAATAATGCGTAAAGCATGAGGCAGGTCACTTTCTTTAATTCGCACACGTACGCCTGCCGATACAACCGGTTGGATCTGGTTTACATTGTGTATATAGACTTCGATCCCTTCCGTTTCCAGTATCGTCTTAAGAATTTGTGCTTTCTCGAACGTGTGAATAGCTAATGTTACTAGTTTATCTTCCATACTCGTGTGTTTTTATAAATTAAACAATCGGAAAATAGGAAATGTTGCTAAATAAAAAATCCCACAGCGTTTTTCTTTCGTTTGCTATGGGATTTTTATTTGCTTTGAATTTCTTTACGCTTCTTGTGCCTCAGATACATCCTGTACTTCTGCGAGTATCTGTAGAGCACGTTCAAATATTGTTGTGTCATCTAATACGACCAGACCGCCATCAGGCCCCGGTTCGATATGTATCCCACAGCTTTTACCGTCCTTATAATTATATCCACCAAAATAATTACGAACAGTTTCTACTGATATACCTAACTCATCTGCAATGCGATGAGTGCTTCCGTCAGGCAGACGGTCTTTCAGTCTGCGCAATTCATTAAAAGTGATTGTCTTTGTCATGGTTCCCTTATTTTGAAGGTTAATACTTCGGTTAATTATTTAATGGCACTAACTTAGGCAATATCTCTCAAGAGGGCAAATTATTTAGTTAAAATAAACTTGAAAATGAATATGCTTTACGACATGTATCCGTTTACGGCTGTTTATCCGGGGTGTCCGGCCATGCAAAAACGTGTACAGATAAAATAAAATATGACTTGACAGACACATTTCTCTTGCACATAATATAATTATTTATACTTTTGTGGCTCAAACAATATATACAAAGAAAAATGAAAGAATTAGTAGAAAAAATTAATGCATCAATTGCAGAATTCAGCACAGATGCTAATGCTCAGGTAGAAAATGGTAACAAGGCAGCTGGTACTCGTGCTCGTAAAGCTTCTCTTGAACTGGAAAAGTTACTGAAAGAATTCAGAAAAGCATCTATCGAAGCATCTAAGAAATAAGAAATTATTTAGTAAAGGGAAAGGTGATTGTCCATGCAGGGCAATCACCTTTTTTCGGTTGTAGCCTGTTCTACGATACTTGCCAGTAAATTCTGCATGTTCGTGACGATTGGACTATCGCCCAGATCATATCGGTCGGCTATCGACTTCATGCTGATAAATGCTGTCCAGACATGACCATCCTTATCCTGCCATACGGAAATCTTTAACGGTAGTTCAATGGATACTTCCGGATTTTGCTGCATCAACAGTGTTCCGACTTTGGGAGAACCAAATACAATTACTTGATTAGGTAACAACTCCATACCGCTGTCCTTGGCATTTTGACTATGATCGAACAGGGCAAACACCTGTATCTCTTTCTCTTTAAGATTGGCCTCTATTCGCTTGACAGTCTCATCTACGCTGAATTGGCTTTTGCTTTTTACTAACATATTTACCTCGTTTTTTTGAGCTAATATCGAAATCGATATCAGCAATCCTGATAGAATGAATATATAACGTTTCATAAGCATAATTTGTTCGTGCTGTTATTTATAAATAATCGACGCTGTAAAGTTCCGTATTTCATTTGGTATAGAAAATAGCAATATTACCGGATATGATATCAATTTTCCTAAAAAGTATAGGAAAGAGTGGGGGTTGATGAACAATGTGAAACTTATATTGTTAAGTGATAAGATAATACAATATTAATCAATCTAAAACAAGAAAGACTTATGATACCTAACACTGAATTGGAGAATGGTAAAGTTGAATTGATCCGTGAGATACTAGATATCAAAGATATCCATGATATTGACTTAGTCAACGAATATAGTCGGGAAATCAATAATTCTCTGAATATGCAAAATACTGTCAACCAAGATACAGAAGAAGTTCTGTAAAAGTAAATCCTACATCCTATTTACAGTCACAAAAAAAGACTGGTCTTTTGAAATGTTAAGACTAGACTTTTGAATTTAAAATACAGGACTTTTGTTTTCAAAAGACCAGTGTTTTGAAAAGGGCATTTATTTGTTTACATTTTTTAGCGAATACATGAGATTCTCCTAATAGTTACGCGGCATCTTGCCGGATGGGAGTTCTTGGGCATGATGAGATTGATAAGGAATGAAATAATTATTCCTATATTTGTATACACGTTAAAAAAACAGTGACATATGGACAGAAAGAAATTACCGATCGGTATCAGTGATTACAAGCTGTTGGTCAGCGAGGATTATTATTATGTGGATAAGACCGATTTTATCCGTCAGATAGTAGAAGAGGGCAGTTTGATCACCCTGCTTCCGCGCCCACGCCGTTTCGGTAAGACGTTGAATCTTTCTACACTCCGATACTTCTTCGAGAAGACGGAAGGGAATATTTACCGTCCGTTGTTCAAAGGAAAGAGCATTGAAAGTTGGAAAGACTTCGATAAATATCAGGGGAAATATCCGGTGATACTTATTACGTTGAAAGATTGCAAAGGAGACACATTTGAAGAAACCCTCATTCAAATAGGAATACAAATGCAACAAGAGTTTGCGCGTCACCGGTATTTGCTTGACGACCCCCTTTCGGAAATCAACCGGGAATGGTTTGATAAGATGCTTCGGTTGCAGGCAGACGACATTATCATACAGAATTCCTTGCGTTTATTATCCGATTTGCTAACCACTCATTGGGGAGTGCCCCCTCTGGTTTTACTTGACGAGTATGATACACCAATCCATGTGGCTTTCGACAAAGGATATTATGACAAGATGATTGGCTTTATGCGTACTTTTATGAGTCTGGTATTTAAAGACAATACGGATATTTTCCGTGGTATCATTACCGGTATTTTAAGAGTAAGTAAAGAATCGATTTTCAGTGGACTGAATAATATAGATGTTGATACCATCCTGGAGAAACCGATGTGCACTTCCTTTGGTTTTACCCAGAAGGAAACTGACCGGATGCTCGAAGATTATTCAATGAGTAATCTGAAGGACGAGGTTAAGCAATGGTATGACGGCTATTTATTTGGAGAGCAAACAATCTATAATCCTTGGTCTGTCTTGTCTTTCATAAGCAAAGGTGGAGTATTGGCTCCCTACTGGGTAAACACTGGTTCGGATGTCCTTTTGCGTCACCTGCTGGCCGATGGCCCTTCACAAATCCGCACAGGGGTTGAGTCGTTGATACAAGGAGAACCTATCCGTAGCGTAATAAACGATAAGTTGGCATTTCCCGATTTATTGGCTAATCCGGTTAATATCTGGTCATTTATGCTATTCAGTGGTTATCTGAAGGCTTCCGATCCGGTATTGACCTCGGAAGATTTGATCGAATACGAGTTGCAGGTACCTAACCGCGAAGTGAAAACCGTCTACCGTACCATCATCCAGAGCTGGATAGATGGAGGCCCGGTTAAGAACGATCGTCTGGAGCTGATGCTCCAAGCTTTACGTGCAGGAGATGTCGAGTATTTCGAAGAACTTTTGAACGACTTTATTATCAATACATTTTCATACTACGATACAAATGGGCGTGACCCGGAAAAGGTATACCAGGCATTTTTATTAGGACTGCTGGCTAGTATGGCTGATTATGAAGTCAGCAGTAACCGTGAATCCGGCTTTGGTCGTTATGACATCCTGCTCCGTCCCAAAGGTGGCAAGGGACAAGCCGTCATCATGGAGTTGAAACGCTTGCGTAAGAAGGAAACGGTCGAGAAAGCACTTGACTCTGCATTACAGCAAATAGACGATAAGCATTACGATGCCACTTTGCGTAAGGACGGTTTCACCGATATCCTGAAAATGGCTATCACCTTCGACGGAAAGCAGGTCTGGGTGAAGATAGCCGAATGACTATCGAGTATTTAGGTTTATGGGAAACATTGTATAATCCTCATTTTAAACCCCTCGAATTCGAGGGGTTTAGAAAAGAAGCCGGATTAAATGCTTTTACTATTTCTCCTTCAAAATGGATTGAATCAACAAATGCCATCGGACTTGTTTCTAAATCAGGTCGTTATGGTGGAACATTTGCACATAAAGACATTGCATTCAAGTTTGCAAGTTGGATTTCTGTGGAATTTGAGCTTTACTTTATCAAAGAATTCCAACGCCTCAAAGCCCAGGAACAAGCTCAACTCGGTTGGAGTGCCAAGCGGGAACTTTCAAAGATCAACTACCATATACATACCGATGCCGTTAAGCAGAATCTGGTTCCGCCTGAATTAACGATGGCGCAAGCATCCGTTATATATGCCAGTGAAGCCGATGTACTTAATGTTGCCATGTTTGGTCTGACAGCCAAAGAATGGCGCGAACAACATCCCGACCTGAAAGGAAATATCCGTGATTACGCATCCATCAACGAACTGATCTGTTTGTCGAATATGGAAAATCTGAATGCTGTATTCATTGACGAAGGCCTGACTCAAAAAGAGCGTCTTTTGAAGTTGAACCAAATAGCCATTTCGCAAATGAGAATCCTGGAGGATACCGGCAACCGACAACTCCTGAAATAAAAATCTTTTCCCTTATCAATCGCATCTGTAAAAAATAGCAGATGCACCTAATAGTTACGCAGCATCCTGCCGGGTGTTGCGCAGCTTTTTGTGTGTCTGAATGTAATTGTTAATGTGCGTAAAAAAGTAAAGAGACAAGCACGAAAATGCAATAAAAATGGATATGAAGAAAATAAACATAGTAAATGACAATCAAGAGTTGATAAAAAAAGAAAGTGTCTCTTTCTTATGTAGAAAGAGACACACTATCAAAATGATTGATTTTTATCCGTTATCGGGTGCTAAAGTAGCAACTTTTAACGAGTAGAGCAAGAAATGTGGCTTAATTTGGCTACAAATTAATAATATTAAAATTACGCCATCTTTTGAAGCGTAAGCGATCATTGAAATATTACTGCGTTAAATAACTGTTATACAGCGGTTAACAAGAAGCCGTCAGTCCCATGTCTCTTTCTACATAAGAAAGAGACACCCGAAAAGATTGGTTTTAACATAAATGTAGTAGTAAAAAAATGATAAAAGGATGGCGAGGATAGGACGAAACATAAAAACGAAAGGAGTCATTATGGCACTTCTAACACTGGTATTAATGAACATAGGTTGCGAGGACAAAATCGATAATCCGGCAGTGAATCCGTCGGAAGGAAAGAAGGTGGAAGTAGCGCTTAACATCGGCTTTGCAGACGAGGTAGACGGAGCCACGCTCTCTGCCGGCACCAAAACCACAAACAATGGCGCAGGCAACGAACAAGCCCCCTTCGATATGCAACTCGTTCCTGCATCACAAACACGGGCAGGGATTACGGCTGTCCATCCCGATAAATTCTATAATCTGGAAATTCATCAATACAACTCAGCAGGAGGGCATTTAGCCTCTTCTTCTAATATTGCAAGCCAAGCCCCCGGAACTACTATTGCCTCTTTAACCAACAGTAGTGATTGCCAACTCCTTATCATAGCCCGTAGCTCAGTTCCGGCAGTGGCTTCTTTGGCTAATAAATCCTTATCCGAAGTTCGGAAAATCATAGCTAATGCAACAACAATCAAAGCCATCAGCGCTACTGATGGAACCAATATCAATAATATGCCTTATCTGCTTTTTCTGCCCCATGTTAAAATAGAAAGTGGCAAACTGGTCAGTCCCGAAGGTACCGATGTCCGCCTGCTGCTCAAACGTCTGGCCGTGGGGGTAACGATTGACTGGACGTTTAGCGAAGAAATGAAAAAAGGCTATACCCTTTCTGAAGTCCGCCTGATGCAGGTACCGAAGGACTACCGTATCCTGCCTGAAACAGAGAATGATCCTACATTTGGCGAAATGTATCCAACCAGCATAAGCGAGTTTGTTGATGGTTTCCGCTTGACAGGAGACAAATTGACCAATGCAAATGGATCTCAAACCTTCTGGATGCCCGCCAACGTCCGTGGCACTCGCAACGACGTAACCTATCCTACCTATCGTAATAAGAATTACGCTCATTCGGCAGCTACTTATGTGGAATTTGTGGTAAATAGTACCACAAAAAATGAACGATTACTTTACCGTGCCTACCTGGGAGGTAATACGACAAACGATTTCAATCTGTTTGAAAACACTAATTATCATTGGACGATCAATCTCAACACAGATCATTACACCTCCGACCAGCGTATTCAACTACAAGATTTGTCTCCGGTGATAAGCACTAACGTCCAAACTACCTCCAATTGCTTCATGATGCAACCCGGTACGAATATCTGTTTCAACCCTTTTAAGCATGATGCTGTAAAAGATGGTTACAGAAACGACTTAAGCGGTTGGAATTCACATCTAACGGATGGAACAACTCTTAAGGACGATAAAAAAATCACCCAAGTTAAAATAGTTTGGCAAACGAAAGATAACGGAACTACGGGAGAACTCGTAATGGGTTACTCTATTGATGAAAATAATCATTCGAATCAGGTAAATCTCAGTGATGGAGGCGATTTGAAGAAAGCTCGTATTCACGTAAAAGTGCCTGTTACCAGTGGTGGCAACGCGGTAATAGCGGCTTATCATGAAGATATAATTGTCTGGAGTTGGCATCTTTGGATAACTAATTATGTGCCTCAAGGCATTTCTCCCTCTGTAACATATGAACAGGCACAAAAATCAACCCTTAAAGGGAGTGTACACCAATATAACAATGACGCTTTTAATAAAGGAGCTTATAGCAGTAAAGTAATTATGGATCGCAATCTGGGGGCTACTGCCGGAGATTATCCTGGTACGGAAGTCTCGTCGATAGATTTTTTTAAACGAGCCGGCTTCCAGTATTTCTGGGGGCGTAAAGATCCGTTTTTTGGTATAGTGGACGGAACAACAAATGAAATAGATATAATTTATAACGGAGAAGGGTATTCCCTGAGTTTACCCAGAACAACATGTAGCAATAATCTGATGGTAAACGGAAATATGATGCAATACACCATACAACACCCAAATGAGATTATTATAAGCACCGGATCATGGTATGATAACAATCCAAGTGGACAGAAACATGTAAACTTATACGATGAGTTGAAAACTCTTTATGACCCTTGTCCTGCAGGTTGGAAGATTGCACCAAAGGATGCTTTTACCGGATTGAATGCAGAGAATACCTTTTGGCATCAAAAAGAAGTAAATGTAGCTGGACGTTTGTATAATATATCAGGAGGAACAACTGAACCCAACCCTATTACTATTCACAATTCAGCTTGGTTCCCTGTAGCTGGAAACAGGGCTGGCAACACAGGTAATTTAAAGAGTAGCTCAACAGGATATATAGGAACCAGTACGACAGGCACCAACAATTATGCTTATTATTACCTCAGATTTTATTCGGGTAGTTTTGAATTAGTACCAGGTGCAACAATGAGCGATCCGGCACCGTTTCGCTGTATACAAAAATAGCACCTTTGAGGTGTGTCCGTTTTGAACACTATTTCTCCCCTTTGAGAGGGATGGTGGAGTAGTAATATGAAGGTTCTTTCCCGAACCTGCCAGCAATCGGGGAAAACGAGTTCTTTGACATGATGAGATTGATAGGAAATGAATAATAGGAAATGAATAATAGTTGAATGTGCCTGTCATAATAATTCCTATATTTGTATGCACGATAAAAACAGTGACATATGGACAGGAAAAAGTTACCGGTAGGCATCAGCGATTATAAAGAGTTGATAGACGAAGATTATTATTATGTGGATAAGACAGACTTTATCCGTCAGGTGATAGAGGAAGGAAGTAAAATAACGCTGCTTCCGCGTCCGCGCCGTTTCGGTAAGACGCTGAATCTGTCTGGCTTGCGGTATTTCTTTGAGAAGACGGAAGGGAATGTATACCGTCCGCTGTTTGCAGGTAAAAGTATCGAAAATTGGAAAGACTTTGATAAATATCAGGGAAAGTATCCGGTGATACTGATAACGTTGAAAGACTGCAAGGCGGATACGTTCGAAAGTGTCCAGACTAAAATCGGGGAAGAACTTCAAAGAGAATTTATCCGACATGACTACTTATTGTCTGATCCTCAATTGAAAGAAGTATATCGTCCGTGGTTTCATGCGATTTACGAAGGGCGTGCCACATCTGAACAGCTAGAGGGGGCGCTCCGTCTATTGTCTGATTTACTTACCTCTTACTGGGGCATGCCGCCATTGGTTTTGCTTGACGAGTACGATACCCCGATCCATGTAGCCTTTGATAATGGTTATTATGACAAGATGATCGGTTTCATGCGTAACTTTATGAGTCAGGTCTTCAAGGACAATACGGACATATTCCGTGGCGTTATTACTGGCATTTTGCGGGTGAGCAAGGAGTCTATTTTCAGCGGATTAAATAATATAGCTGTATTTACGCTACTTGATCAGCCCATTTGTAGTGCTTTCGGTTTTACGCAAGAAGAAACAGACCGGCTTCTAGACGATTATTCCCAGGGAGAGCATAAGGAAGATGTAAAGACCTGGTATGATGGTTATCTGTTTGGCGGCGAAGTAATGTATAATCCTTGGTCTGTACTTAATTATATAATGTATAATGGCGTTTTTGCTCCTTACTGGGTGAACACAGGTTCCGATGTACTGCTACGCCATTTGCTAGCCGACGGTCCTTCGCAGATACGTACAGGAGTGGAAGCTCTGATACAAGGTGAGCCTGTTCGCAGTGTGATAAATGATAAACTGGCGTTTCCTGATTTACTGGCAAAGCCGACCAATATCTGGTCGTTTATGTTGTTTAGCGGATACCTGAAGGCTTCAAATCCGGTATTAACTCCGGAAGATTTGATTGAATATACGTTGCAGGTGCCTAACCGCGAAGTTAAGACTGTATTTCGCACGATTATTCAGAGTTGGATAGATGGAGGTCCTGTAAAGAACGACCGTTTGGAGATCATGTTGCAAGCCTTGCGTGCCGGAGATATAGATTATTTTGAAGAGATACTGAACGACTTTGTGATCCATACTTTATCCTATTACGACACCAACGGTCGTGACCCGGAAAAGGTTTATCAGGCATTCCTGTTGGGATTGCTGGCCAGCATGTCTGACTATGAGGTAAGCAGTAACCGCGAATCCGGCTTTGGCCGCTACGATATTCTTTTGCGTCCCAAAGGTGGAAAAGGCCAGGCAGTAATCATGGAACTGAAACGGCTTCGTAAAACAGAAACGGTGGAAAAGGCCTTAAATTCCGCCTTGCAACAAATAGAAGATAAGAAATACGATTCTATCCTCCGTAAAGATGGTTTCACTGATATCCTGAAAATGGCCATCACCTTCGACGGTAAACGTGTCTGGGTGAAGACAGCCGAATAAATCAACACATTTCCTTTCAATCGCATCTGTTAAACAAGCCAGATGCACTCAATAGTTACGCAGCATCCTGCCGGGTGTTGCGCAGCTTTTTGTGTGTCTGAATGTAATTGTTAATGTGCGTAAAAAAGTAAAGAGACAAGCACGAAAAAAGAATAAAAATGGAAATGAAGAAAATAAACATAGGAAATGACAATCAAGAGGTGATAAAAAAAGAAAGTGTCTCTTTCTTATGTAGAAAGAGACACACTATCAAAATGATTGATTATTATCCGTTATCGGGGGCTAAAGTAGCAACTTTTAACGAGTAGAGCAAGAAACGTGGCCTAATTTGGCTACAAATTAGTAATATTAAAATTACGCCATCTTTTGAAGCGTAAGCGATCATTGGAATATTACTGCATTAAGTCGTTGTAAAACAGCGATTAACAAAAACCGTCAGTCCCGTGTCTCTTTCTACATAAGAAAGAGACACAAGTCGAAGTTGGTTTTAACATAAATGTAGTAGTGAAAAAATGATAAAAGGATGGTGAGTATAGGACGAAACTTAGAAACGAAAGGAGTCATTATGGCACTTTTAACACTGGTATTAATGAACATAAGTTGCGAGGACAAAATCGATAATCCGGCGGTGAATCCATCGGAGGGAAAGACTGTCGAAGTATCTCTCCATATCGGATTTGCAGATGAAGCAGACGGCTATACCGTTGCCACTAAATCCGGCACATCAACCGGGAAAGGAGCATTCAGTTACGAGCTACAACCTAATGCTATGACTAAAGGCGATGTTTCGGTAAAACCGGATCTACTCTATAATCTGGAAATACAGCAATACGATCAATCCGGCAAACGCATTGGTGGAATGCCAAGCGCAGTTATGCAACAGGCTACAGGTTCCGCCATCACCCTTTCTTTGGTCGAAAATCCCGACTGCCAGCTGGTAATTGTAGCTTGGGGTGACGGTAATACAAGCCCACGTCTGGGAACAGGCAACACACTGGAAGCCGTCCAAAAATTATCCATAGATGCATCCATAATCAATAATATCCCTG
>NZ_KQ033920.1:855542-857661 GCF_000969825.1 Parabacteroides gordonii MS-1 = DSM 23371 | reverse complement strand
ACAGGCAACACACTGGAAGCCGTCCAAAAATTATCCATAGATGCATCCATAATCAATAATATCCCTGCCGATAATATGAACAAGATGCCTTATATTTTACACCTCGAACATGTAAAGGTAAGTAGCAGCGGCAAACTTCAAAGTGTAGATGGCGAAGATGTCCGCCTGCTCCTTAAACGGTTAGCTGCCCGGCTGACACTGAACTGGACATATTCAGTGAGTGGTGAAGCCGATAGTTATGAGTTGAAGCAAATCCTGCTTGAAAGCATACCTACTAACTATAACGTAATCCCCAAGCCTGACAAATCGGATGAAACCTATCCATCGTTGCTCGATCAGTTTACAACGATACAAGTCGATCCGTCCGGTAAATCTTCATATTCCTGCTGGATCCCAGCCAATGTACGTGGAACGAATCCGGCAGCTACTTCTCAGAGCTACCGTATCAAGTCGAATGCCCCGACAGGCAGTTCGTATGTCAGTTTCATTGCCGTTAACGGTAAAGAATCAAAGAAGAAGCTCAATTACCGTGTCTATTTGGGGGGACGAACAACATTCGATTTTAATCTTTACAATAATACGAATTATAACTACGAAGTAAACTTCAATCATACAGGTTTGCCGACCAATGACCGTCGTGTAACGATCATCGACCCAATACCCGCATCTGAAAACAACGATAACCTGGTACCGACCGCCAACTGTTTTATGGTGACTCCCGGTGGGGCATTCTGTTTTAACCCGTACAAATTCTATCAGCAAGGAATAACGGTTGAGAATAGCCTGCTACAAGGCAGTAACTGGTGTAATGTTGTGGACGGAACGATCGGTACTCCGATCAAATCGGTTAAAGTTCTTTGGCAAACCAAAGAGAATGGCGATATAGGCGACCCGGTACTGGGGGTAGTTAACTCTTCAACCGATCATACAAATATAGTAGACCTAACCAATGGTGATGACTTGAAAAAAGCCCGTATCTATTGCCGTGTCGCTCCAAACACGACAGGAGGGAGTGGGCTAATCGCCGCTTATGATGATGAAAATGGAACAGGAAACATTCTTTGGAGCTGGCATATTTGGGTAACTGACTATAGACCTGATCCAAAAGGAAATGTCACAGTAGTTACACCGGAATACAAACGAAAACAAAAATATACTTATAACAGCGACCAATTCCCCATGATGGATCGTAATCTAGGAGCTTTTGCCGGTTATACGGATGTACCTTCTAACCAGTTGGGGATGTCGAAAGCAAATGGATTTCATTATCAATGGGGAAGAAAAGACCCTTTTCCCAGCAGTTACTCTGCCAGTATAAAGAGTGAAGTTTCAGGGGTAAGTAACCTTTCACCTGTTCCGGATATGTTGAATCAATATGGACCGGATGGTTTGTCATATATTGTTAAGCAGGGTATAACTCAAAATGTGACACTTCAGGAAGCTTATCGGCATCCAACTGTTTTTTATTATTGGGGATCAACTTCTGCGTTTACCACTGCAAACTCATGGAATGACTCTTATAATCATAAAACAATTCACGATCCTTGTCCGGCTGGTTGGCGTATTGCTTCAAAAAATAATTATAAAGCATTATTTCAATCAGGAAGCTTTAATGTCAATACCTGGGTTACAGGCAATGCAGTGAGTCAATCAACTTCTCAGATAGACGGTGGCTACGTGTTGTATTATGAAGCAAAAGGTTCCGGAAACACTACTTATTATAGAATGGCCGGTTATAGAGTTAGTACTGATATTTTCAGACATATAGGAGAGTGGGGATTTATATGGACCAGAGAGGAAGGAGGTTCTAATTATCAGGGTAGTTGCTTTAATGTAAAAAGTAATATTGATTCAAGCTGGGGTGTTAATATGAGGAATAATATGAACAAATGTGATGCACATACAATCCGTTGCATTCAGGAACAGGAATAGCTGGTAAATAGCAACTGTTAATGTGCGTAAAAAAGTAAAGAGACAAGCACGAAAAAAGAATAAAAATGGAAATAGAGAAAATAAACATAGTAAATGACAATCAAGAGGTGATAAAAAAAGAAAGTGTCTCTTTCTTATGTAGAAAGAGACACACTATCAAAATGATTGATTATTATCCGTTATCGGG
>NZ_KQ033920.1:854951-855532 GCF_000969825.1 Parabacteroides gordonii MS-1 = DSM 23371 | reverse complement strand
AATGACAATCAAGAGGTGATAAAAAAAGAAAGTGTCTCTTTCTTATGTAGAAAGAGACACACTATCAAAATGATTGATTATTATCCGTTATCGGGTGCTAAAGTAGCAACTTTTAACGAGTAGAGCAAGAAACGTGGCCTAATTTGGCTACAAATTAATAATATTAAAATTACGCCATCTTTTGAAGCGTAAGCGATCATTGAAATATTACTGCATTAAGTCGTTGTAAAACAGTGGTTAACAAAAATCGTCAGTCCCATGTCTCTTTCTACATAAGAAAGAGACAGTTCACAACTGTTAAATTAACGCTTTTGTAGTAGTAAATAAATGATAAAAGAATGGCTAGTATAGGACGAAAATTAGAGAAAAAGGGAGTTATTGCAATGACACTTTTAACACTGGTATTGATAGGAACAGGTTGCGAAGATAGCATCGACAATCCGGCGGTTCGTCCGTCGGAGGGAAAGACGGTGGAAGTATCTTTCCATATCGGGTTTGCAGATGAAGTCGATGGCTATACCGTTGACACTAAATCCGGCACATCAACCGAGAAAGGAGCATTCAGCTACGAGCTGCAACCT
>NZ_KQ033920.1:844910-850341 GCF_000969825.1 Parabacteroides gordonii MS-1 = DSM 23371 | reverse complement strand
TATCCGTCGTTGCTTGACCAGTTTACAACGATACAGGTCGATCCGTCTGGTAAATCATCCTATTCCTGTTGGATACCCGCCAATGTACGTGGAACAAATCCGGCAGCCACTTCGCAAACCTACCGTATCAAGTCGAATGCCCCGACAGGTAGCTCGTATGCCAGCTTCATAGCCGTTAATGGTGAAGAGTCGAAGAAAAAACTCAATTACCGTGTCTATTTGGGTGGACGAACAACATTCGATTTCAATCTTTACAATAATACGAATTATAACTACGAAGTAAACTTCAATCATACAGGATTACCGACCAATGACCGCCGTGTAACAATTATCGACCCGATACCTGCATCCGAAAATAATAATAACCTGGTTCCGACAGCCAACTGCTTCATGGTTGCTCCCGGTGGAGCTTTCTGTTTTAACCCATATAAATATGAGGTAAACGGGGAACCTACAGAAAATACCCTGTTGAAGAGTTGGTGTGAGTCCGCAAAGATTCAGTCGGTGAAAGTCCTTTGGCAGACTAAAGAGAATGGTGATATTGGTGATCCGGTGCTGGGCGTTGTCAATTCTTCAGACGATCATAAAAACATAGTCGATCTGATAAATGGTGACGACTTTGATAAAGCTCGTATCTACTGCCGCGTAGCCCCGAATACAACAGGAGGTAGTGGAGCCATAGCTGCCTATAACGAAAGTGGCGAAATTTTATGGAGTTGGCATATTTGGGTGACGGATTATAGTCCCGATGCAAGAGGTAATAATGATGTACAAACTCCGGTAAACAAGCGAAAACTGAAGTTTGAATATGGCAGCTATACCAACAATTTTCCAATGATGGATCGAAACTTGGGTGCATCGGCAGGATATATAGAACTTCCCCCTGATGATCTTGAAAAATCAAAGACAAATGGTTTTTATTATCAGTGGGGTAGGAAAGATCCTTTCAGAGGGAGCTATTCAAATACTAAGATTTCTCAAGTTTTAAATACAGATATAAAGGCTAATGCTCCTACAAAGGGACTTTTGAGCCTGTTTAAAGCAGACGGACTTACTTTTTACCCAATGTCCGTTATTCAAAAACAGGTTTCTTTTCGGGATGCATATAAAGATCCGGGGAATATGTATAAAATACCTACAGGTTCTAATCAATGGATAGATAATGCTACAGATGATTACAGAAAAGCTTGGGGAGCCGGTATTGGTAAAGGTCTTCATGATCCTTGCCCAACAGGATGGCGCATTGCAACTATGGCCAATTATCGACAATTATTCAATTCTGGTGGTACGGGAAATCTGAGAGTAAAAGAGAGTACATCCGGCGGATATGTAATCTATTATGATAAAAACGGTGTGAATACTACTTACTTCTATCTGGCAGGTTATTGGTCACAGTATGGCCTGACAGGTATTAATGGTAGTATGTACATGTGGTGTGGAGATGCTTTAAGCAGGACTGGCGGTAGTGGCGGAATTTATTTTATGATGGAGGGGAATAAGACTGCTAAATTTCTGACAACAGGTAATGAGCGTGAATCTCTACTTGTCCGCTGCATCCAGGAACGGGAATAGCAACTGTTAATGTGCGTAAAAAAGTAAAGAGACAAGCATGAAAAAAGTAATAAAAATGGAAATGAAGAAAATAAACATAGAGAATGACAATCAAGAGGTGATGAAAAAAGAAAGTGTCTCATTCTTACGTAGAAAGAGACACGGTGTCAAATTGCTTGAAAATCTAACTGTAATGGCTGCTAAAGTAGTAACTTTTAACGACCGGGGCAAGGTTTTGGTAACAATTTGATAATATTAAAATAACGCCACCCTTTGAGGCGTAAGCGATCATTGATTTACTATTGCATTTAAAGCGCTGAATGACAGTTGCTAACAGAACCTGTCGGGAGCGTGTCTCTTTCTACGTAAGAAAGAGACAGTTTTGTAGTAGTAAATAAATGATAAAAGGATGGCTAGTATAGGACGAAAATTAGAGAAAAAGGGAGTTATTGCAATGACACTTTTAACACTGGTATTGATAGGAACAGGTTGCGAAGATAGCATCGACAATCCGGCGGTTCGTCCGTCGGAGGGAAAGACGGTCGAAGTATCTCTCCATATCGGGTTTGCAGATGAAGTCGACGGCTATACTGTTGACACTAAATCCGGCACATCAACCGGGAAAGGAGCATTCAGTTACGAGCTACAACCTAATGCCATGACTAAAGGCGATGTTTCGGTAAAACCGGATCAACTCTATAATCTGGAAATACAGCAATACGATCAATCCGGCAAACGCATTGGTGGAATGAATAATGCAGTTCCGCAGCAGGCTACCGGTTCCGCTATCACCCTTTCTTTGGATGAAAACCCCGACTGCCAGTTAGTTATCGTAGCCTGGGGCGAGGGCAATACAACCCCTCGTCTGGGAACAACCAACAAACTGGAAGATATTCAAAAGCTATCCATAGATGCTTCCGTTATCAATGGTATCTCTCCTGAAAATATGAACAAGATGCCTTATATTTTACACCTCGAACATGTAAAGGTGAGTAGCGACAAACGACTTCAAAGTGTTGACGGCAAAGATGCCCGCTTGCTCCTTAAACGTCTGGCTGCCCGGCTGACATTGAACTGGACTTATTCATATAGCGGCTATAAAATGAAACAAATCCTGCTGCAAAGTATTCCACTTGATTATAAAATAGTACCGGCGCCTGATAAGACAGAAAAGACTTATCCCTCATTACTGGATCAATATACAACAATACAATTGACAGAAAACGAAATAGCTACTAACAAATATTCTTGTTGGATACCCGCCAATGTACGCGGAACAAATTCGTCTGCCACCTCACAGACCTATCGTATCAAATCGAATGCCCCGACAGGCAGTTCGTATGTCGATTTCATCGCATCCAATACTACCGAAGCAAAGAAAAAGCTAAGTTACCGTGTTTATCTGGGTGGTGCGGAATCGTCGGACTTTAACCTGCATGGAAATACCGATTACAACTATACAGTGAGAATACAGCATGATGGCCTGCCGATCAACGACCGTCGTGTAACGATCATCGACCCGATACCGGCTTCAGAAAATAATAACAATCTGGTTCCGACTGCCAACTGTTTTATGGTGGTTCCTGGTGGTGCTTTCTGTTTCAATCCGTATAAATACTACGTAAACGAGACAGTAACCGAAAATTCACTGTTAAAAGGTTGGTGTTCGTCTGAAAAGATCCAATCGGTTAAAGTCCTGTGGCAGACGAAAGAAAATGGCGATGTTGGCGATCCTGTCTTAGGTACTGTTAATTCATCGGAAGATCATACGAATATAGTCAATGTCAGCAATGGAGACGATTTTGATAAGGCTCGTATCTATTGCCGTGTTGCTCCAAACACAACAGGAGGAAGCGGTCTCATTGCTGCCTATGCCAGTACTGACGGAACAGGTGATCCTCTTTGGAGCTGGCATATTTGGGTAACAGATTATAATCCGGATGCAAAAAGCAATGTAACTGTATTGACCCCGGTGAACAAACGGAAACTGAAGTTTACATATAATAATGTAGCAGATCAGCCTCCAATTATGGATCGAAATTTAGGAGCTATGGCCGGTTTTACACTCTCAGATCCACCTCGTGATCAATTGGACATGTCAAAAGCAAACGGTCTTCATTATCAGTGGGGGCGAAAAGACCCGTTCCCAAGTAGTTATTCGGCTGATCTTATTTCCGTTGTTAAAGGATTGACATCGAAAACTATACCGCCCAAAGGGATGCTTAATAGATATGCTCCTGACGGGATCACGTATGTGCCCTTGAACAGTGTAACATCTAAAACAACAGTCAGAAATGCTTTTCAGCATCCGGCAACAGTCTATATTGCGAGTTCAACTGCTATAGATTGGTGCAGTGAAACTTCTGCTATACCAACATTATGGAATTCTCCCGATACTGAAGCCGGGACAAAGACGTTTCATGATCCATGTCCTGCAGGTTGGCGCGTTGTTTCCTATAGGCATCTGCGTTCGTTTTTTACAGCTACACCTAATTCAGATGGAACAATCGGTGGAACACAAAATATAGTCAATCCAACGACATTCAGTGCAGATGGAGGAGTTTATTTTTATTATTCAGCAAAGGGGAGCGGTGAAGCGACATATATACGTATGACTGGTTATTGGAGATATGCAGATGAATTTCATTATATAGGGCAAAGATCTAATTGGTGGTTACGGGAACATATTGGTACTGCCGGGAAAGCTAATTATGGTTTCTATATAAATGGAACAACCAGTACGATGAATGCAGGAATATCCAAAGGTTGGTATCCTCAGGATGTTCATACCACCCGTTGCATTCAGGAATTGGAATAGCGATAATAACAAACAAAACACTCGTTGCATTCGATATCGATGCAAACAGCAAGCGTTCTTTGACATGATGAGATTGATAGGAAAATAGAGACTGTTATGTAATTATGGACAGAAAATATTGTATATTTGCCATCAACAATATAGAAACTAAATAAATAAGTCATGAAATCAACAAAAGAATACATAGAGCTTCTTCGTCAATTCATGCAACAGAAAGGAGCCAAATATGGAATTTCCAGAATGGGAATTTTTGGTTCAGTTGCACGAGGAGAGCAAAATGAGAATAGTGACGTTGATATTTTGTTTGAAGGAAAAGCCAATCTTTTACTCCACGTTCGTATAAAAAATGAATTGGAGGAATTGTTAGGGAGCCCCGTTGATCTGGTTCGTATGAGAAATCAATTGAACGGGACATCACTAAAGCAATCGATATTAAATGATGTGATCTTCGTATAATCATGACGTTACGCATACTTGATTTACTCACACAAATAGAAGAATCCTGTTGTATAATTCAACAAAGAACATCAGGAATAAATACTTATCAGGATTTTTTACTGAGCCCTGATGGCATGTTTATTCTGGATGGAGTTTGCATGAAGCTTATTTTTATTGGTGAAAGCGTTAAGAATATAGATAAAATAACAAACCATACATTACTTATAAATTATCCGGAAGTACCTTGGAAAGATTTAATGGGATTACGGGATATTATTGTTCATCAATATCATCGAATAGATGCAGAAGCAATATTCGATACACTTCAGAATGATATACCTAATCTGTTAGCAACGATAAGCGAGATAAAATTGATTTTATCTTCTCAGTACTAAACAATAAACTTTATATTCCTATCAATCGCATCTGTTAAATATACCAGATGCACCTAATAGTTACGCAGCATCCTGCCGGGTGTTGCGCCGCTTTTTGTGTGTCTGAATGTAATTGTTAATGTGCGTAAAAAAGTAAAGAGACAAGCATGAAAAAAGTAATAAAAATGGAAATGAAGAAAATAAACATAGAGAATGACAATCAAGAGGTGATGAAAAAAGAAAGTGTCTC
>NZ_KQ033920.1:843657-844294 GCF_000969825.1 Parabacteroides gordonii MS-1 = DSM 23371 | reverse complement strand
GCACATCAACCGAGAAAGGAGCATTCAGCTACGAGCTGCAACCTCATGCCATAACGAAAGGCGATGTTTCGGTGAAACCGGATCAACTCTATAATCTAGAAATACAGCAATACGATCAATCCGGCAAACGCATTGGTGGAATGCCAAGTGCAGTTACGCAGCAAACCGGTTCCGCCATCAACCTTTCTTTGGCTGAAAACCACGACTGCCAGTTGGTTATCGTAGCCTGGGGCGACGGCAATGCAAGCCCTCGTCTGGGAACAAGCAACAAACTGGAAGATATTCAAAAGCTATCCATAGATGCTTCCGTTATTAATAATATCCCTACCGATAATATGAACAAGATGCCTTATATCCTACACCTCGAACATGTAAAGGTTAGTAGCGGCAAACTTCAAAGTGTTGATGGCAAAGATGCCCGCTTGCTCCTTAAACGTCTGGCTGCACGGTTGACATTGAACTGGTCTTATTCATACGGCGGTTACACATTAAACCAAATCTTACTGGAAAGTATTCCTACTAACTATAATGTAATCCCTAAGCCTGACGGATCAGATAAAACATATCCGTCGTTGCTTGACCAGTTTACAACGATACAGGTCGATCCGTCTGGTAAATCATCCTATTCCTGTTGGAT
>NZ_KQ033920.1:499113-842916 GCF_000969825.1 Parabacteroides gordonii MS-1 = DSM 23371 | reverse complement strand
GATCATAAAAACATAGTCGATCTGATAAATGGTGACGACTTTGATAAAGCTCGTATTTACTGCCGCGTAGCCCCGAATACAACAGGAGGTAGTGGGATAATTGCCGCTTACGATAAAGACAACAATATTCTTTGGAGCTGGCATATCTGGGTAACGGACTATAGTCCTGATGCAACAGGAAACAAAGATGTACAGTTACCTGAAAGTAAACGAAAACTAAAATTCAGTAGAAGTGATTTACCAGACCAGTTGCCTATGATGGATCGCAACTTGGGGGCGATGGCCGGATATACAACAGTTCCGCCCAATCCATTAGAAATATCAAAAACAAATGGTTACCATTATCAATGGGGACGAAAAGATCCATTCAGAAGTAGCTATACAGCAGAAAAAAATGTAAGCAACATTACTGTTCCTGCACCTAATACAGCACCGGTAAAGAATCTGTTGAGCCTTTACCAACCTGATGGAATCAGTTATTATCCGGTAAAAATTAAAGCCCAAAAAGTATCCTATCGGACAGCGTATGAAAACCCTGATATTCTTTATAAGATGAAGGGGAATGAAACACAATGGAATTCGGGAGATCCCGGTCATGCTCTTGCTTGGGGTACTAACGATAATAAAGGCTTACACGATCCATGTCCGGTTGGTTGGTGTATTTGTAGCATCGAGAATTATAAGCCTTTTTTTACAAATACAGATTATAATAGATTGAACTTATCTGCTATAAATGATCCGATAAATGACGGAGGATATTTAATTGTTTATGAACGCAGTACAAACAAGACAACTTACCTGCGTCTTCCAGGATATTGGATTGGAGAAAATCAATTTACCCGTATAGGGACTTTAGCCTATTACTGGCCAAGAGAAAAAGGAAGTATGCTTCGATTAGTAGTAAATGAAACGACAAGTTTAATAGGTTCTGAGTTTGTAAAAGAAGCTATGCCTGTCCGTTGCATTCAGGAGCGAGAATAGCAAATAACACCCGGCCTTGTGCCGGACTAAATAACATTAGTATTAACATTAAATTTTCAACATCATGGAAGATTACAACAAAGACTATTACTGGGAGATTTACCTGCGTGATAACCCCCTGACGAAAGACAACACGAAAGACTGTGTTGCCGAAGTGAAAACCGGCCCGAAGACCCTCGATAAGGAAAGCGTAGCCAAGGAAATCAAACGTACCGGATCGGAACTGAAATTGCCGACTATTATTTCGGTAACCTCTCAAAACAGTGATATCATTCTCGAAGCCTTGTTGAATGGAGATAGCGTGCAGACCGACCTCTGCCAGTTCAGCCCGCGTGTCCTGGGTAATTTCGCGAGCTCGGAAGCCTTGTTCGACCCGGCTATCCACAAGCTGACATTCGACATTATCCCGACCAAGAAGCTACGCGAAGCGTTGAAACACGTGAAGGTGGTCAACCTTGGAGCAAAAGCCAGCGTGGCTCATATCGGTCTTGTCACGGATACGGCAACCGGCCTGTTCGACGGATCGATCACGATAAACGACGATATTGAGATTACAGGAAATAACATTAAAATAACAGGCGACGACGCTGTGGTAGGTGTCTTCTTCGTAGCCGAAGACGGCACAACGACGAAAGTAACCCGCCGTTTCACCCAGAACGACCCCAGCAAGGTGCTTGCCCGTGTTCCGGCGTTGGCCGACGGAAGCTATACACTGCGTATCGTTACACAGTTCAGCACCAACACAGAACTGAAAAACCCTCGTACGTTGGAATACAAGGACAAACTGATCGTTGGCAACAGCGGCGGAGGCGGAGAAGATGATCGTCCCGTAATCGAGTAATCGGTGAGGGGCTGTCACCCGCCCGAGTGAGGGGGTGTCACCAGGGCGAGTGACACAGTGTCACCAACGTTAGTGACACACCCTCACCTTACCGGGTGACATGGGGTCACCGGTAGCATCCGCCCGATATTGTGCACCCTTTTGTGCATCTTGAATAATTTATAAACAAAACAATATGAGACTAGATTACTTAGTTGCTAAACCGTTCCTGCTGGCCACCCTTCTTTTGTTGGCAGCCTGTCACGATGACGACAAGCCACAACATGAAGGAGAGGGGCAGCTGATGGTCACAGTCGACAATCCGGGCAACCAGGCGTTGACGCTCCGTGTCTTTGGCAAAGGACTGGAAGAACCGCTTGAAAACCGTTTCGAAGCCGGAAATGCTGCCGACGTGCTCGAAGCATGGCTGCCGGTAGGAGCGTACGACGCACTGCTCACAGGCAGTTCGGAAGAAATCACACTCGACGCTACCGGCAGTTTCAATGCGGCTACCGCTATCGTAAATATTCCCGAAGGCTCTTCGACGATGCCTGCGCTCGATAGCCCCGTCTATGTAGCCGCCCATTCCGATATCACCGTTACCGAAGGAGAAAAACAGGAACTCTCCCTCGTCCCGGAAGATATCCGTCAAATCCTGCGCCTGACCGTGACAGTCTCCGACGGACGCATCACCAGCCCCATCGAGGCCACCCTGGGCAGTGTCGCACGGGAAGTAAGCCTTGTTACAAGCGACCCCGTTTCATCTGCCACCCTCGGCCTGTCCCTTCCGGCTCCCGGAGCGGAACAAACCAGCCGTGCCCTGGCCGGAATACTCGGTATCGTCTGGCCGCGCGAAAACGAATCGGCAACTACCGACAACGGCCATCTGTTGACGCTCACCTGGCAGACGGCCGACGGAAAGAAGCAAACCTATAGTGAGGACGTCTCCGAACAACTTTTCCGCCCCAGCCAATCCGGAGCCGACACGCTCGACCTCGCCGTCACGATCCGTGAAGAAGCTGCCAACGTCCCCATCCATTTATATACCGGAATCAAGACCCGCGCAATGATAGACGAGTTCAAACAAACGCCTGTCTGCATCGCTGCCGGAACCACCGCCGGACAATATACCGAAAGTTGGGACGGAACGGCAACCGACGGCGAAATCCTGCTGACCCCCGAACGATATTACCCGGCCGATGGCTCACCGCTTTTCCTGCGCGGCTATCATCCGGTTGCCCCGCTGACCAACGGTGAAGTAAAATATACCCTGACCGGACAGGAAGACCTGATGCTCTCGGTTGAACAAAACGGTTCGCTGACCGACCGTTTCAGTGCCGCCAAGACACCGCTCACGTACAGCCACCTGCTCTCGCAACTCAATTTCACGCTGCGTCTGAAAGGAGCCCCCAAAAACTACCGCGTCCGTTCGGTACATCTGAACGGGATGGCAGCATCAGCCGTCGTCAACCTCTTTTCGGGTAAGGTCGAACCCATCGGGACGGCTGGCCCTGTGGTAGTGTATTCCGATCCGGGGACAGGCGGTTTCCCGATAGTGGACGGCGTGGTTACGTTGCCCGGCTATGTACTGGTGCAGCCCGAAGCCAGCCTGTCGCTCGACCTGGTACTCAACATCGACGGTAATCCGGCAAACGACTTGTCATTCAAAGATCTCCCCGTGCAGTTCGGTGAGGGAGGAACGGAAGGCGGTAGCGCCTATGAGGTGGAGATCTCTCTCGAAATACCCGACACGCCCGATCCCGCCCCCACCCCCGATCCTGATCCGGCACCTGACCCCGACGATCCCGATGACCCGGTAACACCGGACATTCCCGACCCTGATCCCCCAACGCCCCCGACACCTCCGGAACCGGATGCAGAAAATGGCGTAAAGGTGACGGTCAAAGCCAAAGTGATCGACTGGAGCAAGGGGGACAGCGGTAACGTGGGCGTTTAAAGCTATCAATCAGATAAGAATATATATATCATTTATTATTAATAACTTATACAAGTAAAACATGAAAAAGATTTTAAGTATGGCAGCATTAGCCTTAGTGATGGCAGGCTGTTCGAATGACGACGAAAATGTAAAGATCGACAATGGCGAGGCATCAAATGCCGTCGCTATCCAGATCAGCCAAAAGGTAGCAGGGGTAGAGTCGAAAGCGGCGATAACACCGGGAAGTACGATGCAAGCGGTTATTGTGATGGTGGATGAAAAAGAAGACACTGGTAACCCGGACTTTGATGCATTCACTCCAAAAACAGAGAATACGTTGAAGGGCACTAAATTAGAAAACGATGGCAACCGTGCCACCGTAGCCACCACCCAGTTTGAAGCAAAAACATCGGCAGAGGCTATTACTTTGACTCCTAAATTGTATTATCCGATAACGGGAGATAATACAGACAAGAATAGCTACTTATTCGGTGTTTCTCCATCGGGGGCTGTAGCTGGAACTAGTGTTACATTTAATGAAAAAGACGGTTTGCAGGATGTGATGTATGCAGCCAAGGTGGATGCAGGTACTAATACTACTCATAACTCTGTGAGCCCACTTGAATTTAAACACAAGACAACTCAGCTTACTTTTGTAGCAAAGCTTTCCGGTGAATTGACTGGTAGCGATTGGAATGGACAAAAAGTGGTTGTAAAAAGTATAGTTATCCAGAGTGCAAAAGTTCCGTCGTCTTTGAATTTTAGTGATGGAACGGTAACCTGGACAGCCGGAGCTAATCTTTCTGTTGCCGGCTGTAATACAGAACTTACAACATCTATTTGTAGCCCTAGCGTTCCTGTAATGGTTCAACCAACTTCTGGAATAAAGGTTAATCTGGAATTATCAGTAAATGGTGTTATCAAGTGGTACAATAATCTGACAATTAAAAATAGTGCAAATAATGGTGATTTGACTACTAAAGAAGCTGAATCTCATGAGATCACTTTCACCATTACTCCGCCGAAAACAGCCGATGATGCTGTAGCAATTGCTCCTACTGCTAAGATTGTAGACTGGACAGTCGGCGAAGCAGGTAACGTCACAATTAAATAATCCAATTAACCCAATAGCAAATGAAACTACAAAGCATATACCTGCTGTTAGTTCCGGCTTTGCTGTCGGTATCAAGTTGTTCAGACCCGGAGCATTCCGGGTTTGAGCAAGTGCCGATCGAATTGCGTGCATCAGGAAACGGAGAGGTAGACACGAAAGCAGATTATCAGGAAATAACTGAATCTTTCGAAACAACCATCTTTGCATCCAAACGCGATGGTATCTATACCGGCATACCGTCCAACGCTGACCCCAACGAATGGCAGAAAAACGCAACTGTCAATATAGGCGGTTCAGTTTCATTGCCGGATAATCCTTCTTATCCAGAAAACGGTGACTGGATCTATCTGGTAGCCGTTGCCCCGAAACCATCTGCATACAACAGTTCCAACGGTTCTGTATCTTATAAGCTTACAGGCCAAACCGATCTGATGTATGCCGCGCAAATCCAGGGTAACCGATGGGATGGAAGCCGTTTCAGCAATACGGATAACACAAAAGACATCCCGCTTGAATACGCCCACCTGCTTACCCAACTGAAGTTTAAGGCACAGAAGATTACTGCGGACGGATTGCCTGTAAAAGTGAAGAAGATTACCGTAAAAGGAAAGAAAGACGTGAGTGTCGACCTGGCTTCCGGTAAAACAACTTTCAGTGGTGATGATGCCGATTTAACGCTGGAATTAAAGGATGGAGGAACAGAGATCACAGAAACAACAGCTACCGAACTGGATGGTTGTCTTTTATTGCCCCCGTTAACTTCCGGAGCTTATAAATTGACCGTCGAAACCTCTATCGGCACATTTGAAGACCTCGCCATCACTTTCGAGTCAGTTGGGGAAGATCCTTCCGGCAGCAATCATTTTGCCTCAGGTCATTCTTACGAAATCACCCTCAATATCGGCGACCGCGAGTTAGAGATCCTTTCCATCACCGTAGCCCAATGGACTACCGTTAAGCAGGATGGTGATCTGGAACTGGTGAAATAACCGATAAACGCAATTTATTAGTAAACAACATTCAAAAAGGAAACGAAATGAAACAACAGAAATTACAAATATCCTATCTACTCCTTGCCGCCCTTCTCGGCACAAGCTGTAGCAACGAAAACGACCCCATAACCCCCATCGACAAAACCGACGCCATCGAACTCGGCATCACCGCCGGGGTGTCGCTAACGAAGAGTGCTGTCACGGCTTGGACAAATGATGATAAAATAGCCGTATTCGCAACAGGTACAGATTATACAGCAGCAAAGAATAATGATCATGCTATCTATACCTATAATTCAAGTTGGGCAAATGGTGCAACTGATAAAATTTACCTAACTCACGAAGTCGCTACAATATATGCCTATTATCCATCAACTTTAACAAAACCAACTAATACTGACAATCCTGTTGTTGCTATTAGTGTTTTTGAAGGTGATGACACTTCTGATGATAGTAAATATCCGACTTTAGCAAGTCTGGATGCATCAACACTTATAACAGCCCCAGGTGAAGTAGATTATATGTGGGCGGAGGATGCTGATAATGTCGGAAATCAAGCACAAGCCAGTAACGGTAAAAAGACAAGTGTGGATGACGCCGTTAAACTGAACATGAAACATGGCCTAGCTATGGTATCTTTCAATATTTACAATGACAACACTTATAAGGGAGCCGGTAAGCTGACAAAAATAGTTCTAAAAAATGGTTCAGACAATGGATTAAGTAAAGGTTCCTCTACAATGGCTTTAAAAAACGGTACTATTGCTGTAAATAGTCCAGCAGCTGCTACTTATACACGTGGTTTTAAAGATGCTGAAGGTTATGCAATATCTAATGACAAAAGCACAGCACTAAAATTCAGCTTCCTTGTTTTTCCAGATAATTCATCCGCAGCAGCATTTGATAAAACAAAAGTACAGGTAGTCTTTACTATTGATGGTGCTGATTATCCGGTAGCATTAACAGCTCCTAGTAGCGATAGTGGTAAATGGTTAGCAGGTAATAATTATCTCTACACTGCTAAGTTAAGTGGTAAAGAATTATCCATTACCAGTGTATCAATAGCAGGATGGACTGATAAAACAGGAGGAGAACTAGGTGTTAAGTAACATCAACTAACATTATTCAGCAATGAAAGTAAGCTTTTCCCCTCGCAAAAGGGGAAAAGTTACATTACAAACGATTTAAACAATAGATAACAACATGAAACTATATAAGTACCTGCTATTAATAACCCCTTTGTTAGCCATCCAATCCTGCTCAAAGGAGATTGGAGAAGACCCGAAAGCCCCTGTCGGACTGGAACCCCGTATTGCCGGAGTTTCCCTCATAACCCGTGGAGGAGCCAGTGATGCCAGTGCTATCAAGACTCTAGGGATTTATGCCGTCAACAAAAAGGATGGCGAAACCACTTACGGAGTTTCCCCCACAGGTACTTATCGCAAATACAACCTAGAAGGTGGTAATGCCAGCCCTGCTGGAGACACAGAAACGTTATGGTTGAATCAAGAGCAAGCTATCATCTTCTCATATCACCCGATCGTATCAGATGTTGCTGTAACCGCTGGGGGAGAGGGCACAACTCCCGTCCCAACCATTACAATCCAGGCATCAGCCATTAAACCAGAACAAACCATTACGAAGACAGAAAGTAATAACATCTATGATTTCGCTCTCCCTGTTAATGACTATATGTATGGTGTAGAATACGATAACAACCAATCATCCGAAGCCAATAAATACCTTTCAACCCAACCCATAGCCGACAACGGCCACCAGTTGGGCGATGTAATTCCCAAAGGTCGTGAAGTCGCCATCGGCCTTAAACATGCCTTTGCCCAGGTTTCTTTTATAGTCAAACGGGGCGATGCCTATAAAGGTGCGGCTAAGGTCACCAAAGTAACCCATACCCGCAACATGCCAACATTAAAAGCCGACAACACCACAACCATGAACCTGACTGACGGAGCACTGAACAATCTGGCAGGCGTAACGGAAAAAACATATTTATATACGTTTAATGATGGCGTAGCTCCGACACTTTCCTCCATCTCCGGAGGTATAACCCTTACCAACTATGTAATACCGTACAGCACTACTTCCGATCAATCCAAGCTCGTAGTAACAGTTGACGGCAAAGATATGACACTATTGCCCTATACCGACCCTGCGTGGGAAGCCGGCAATATCTATACCTATACAATCATAATCAACCCGACAGGCCTTACCCTGGATGGGTTTAATATAACGGGCTGGGACGATGAATCGCTACCGGACGTCAATGTCTAACGAAAAAAATAAAGAATAAGAATATGAAACACATCGCAAACAAAATCACGACAGCAGGACTCGGACTCCTGTTAGTCGGCTGTACCGGACAGGAGTTGCCGGATGACGGTCGGGGAGTAGTCTCCCTGCAACCGCACTTCCTGACCGGCACGACTGACACTCGTTCCCTGGTAAACGGTACCGCCTCTGCAACCGGCAACGGTAATATCCATCAGGTAAACCTGTATGTTACTAAAAAAGCGGATAATGCAATCTATCCGGGTATCACCAATGGCACGGTAAACGGCCTTTCGCAATTTACCTATGACGGTACAGCGTGGACGGGCAATCCTACGGTTAATCTTCATAACGAGGAAGCTCGTATTTATGCTTATTATCCGGTAAATGTAAATCCTACGCATGTTGCCGGTGCTGATACACATACCATTCCGGTAACAGGTATAACCGCTACCCAGACCTTTAACGGAGCAAACACTTGGGTGTGTAATGTGACGGATTATTTATATGGCTCAACCAAACAAGATGCCGACGAGCAGATTATCGCCAGCAACCAATCGTTTGAACCTGCCATCTGGTTGCGTCATGCGTTGGCACAGGTCGTGTTTAAGATGCAAAGTGCTTCCGGACGTCCGGTAGATGCATACGATTACATCAAAAAGATCACGATGAAGACAACCGGTAGCCCTTCTTTCCTGACCGGTTCGGGAACGATGCAACTCAAAGATGGGGTGATGTCACTCAACGGTGGAGATATTAAGGAATTAACTTTTACACCGTCGGCCAATCCTGTTCAATGTGGTGCGAACAGCCAGTCTAAAGTAGTTGCCTACGGATTAGTAGCTCCTTTGTCTTCCGCATTATCAAACGTTACTTTAACGATTGATCTGGGAGATAAAAGCTCCGATACGAATAAACGAATATTGAGCGTAAAAAACGCAGGGTTTAATGTACAATGGTTAAAAGGGAAACGATATGTTTATAATCTAACCCTGACTAACCGTGAGATTGTGGTGAACGAGATCAAGATTACTCCCTGGACAGATGAAAACGGAACTGGTGATCTTCGCCCGGATGGCTTCTAAAAGATAATATACAATGAATATGATAAAAGAAAAAAACAAACAATGGCTATCTCTGCTGGTAGGAATTTCCTTGCTGACAGGTCTGGTCGCCTGCACTGGTGAGACTATGCTGTCTCCATCCGGAGAGGGAAAGCCTGTCATTGTGAATGCCGAAATAAACAGCGACCAACCGGTTACGGAGATAACCCGCGCGCAGATTGAAGAAAATACGTATGACAGATCGACATTTATTGCTAGCGACAAAATACGTATTACAAGAACAACTCTGGCAAATAGAAGTGAGGCGGCAGATTATCAGCTGGACGAAGACGGTCAGTGGACATCAACCAGTACACCGCTCACTTTACTGGCCGGAGCTTCTTATCAGGCCGTTTACCCGGCAGGTAATGATGCCGTAATTATATACGACCAGTCGTCGGTCGATAATTACATAAAAAGTAACCGGCTTGTCTCTGCTATTATAAAGGCTCCTCAAACAGAAAAACTGGGATTTACTTTCGAGCATCAAAACACAAAGTTAACACTCGTGTTTGCTCCAAAGGTGGCAAGTAGTCTACCGGCTGACTTTAGTTTTCAAGTGAGCGGTGCCGGTCTTCAGACAGGCGGAACGACTTCCGAATTTATAAAGCTGTATCATCCGGGCGATAAGACCTGGTGCGGAATCGTTCATCCCAAAGAGAGTGGAACTACGGCTATTACCATCACATTGACTTATAATGGGGTGAATTATAGTTCGACCATTAATTGTGCTTTGGCAGCCAAGACGCATTACCAATACACCCTGAGTCTTCGTGATGATATTCTTGTCCCGGAAGCGAATGGAATACTCGGGTGGACAGATGATTTTAATTATACAGGACCTATAGATTAAAACAGCTATGAGTGAATTGAATATAAAAACAGTTTATCTGGCAGGTTACCTGCTGTTGTCGCTGACTGCCTGTAGTAGTGAAGAACGGCTGAATACCGGAGAAGGAGAGGGACATCTTCTTGAAATCGGAGCGTCTATTTCCGAACCGGTTACAAGTCGTGCACTAGGTGCAGTCAGTTATGAGAAATCTTCGTTTGTTGGAAATGATATAATTAAGATTGGTACATCGGCAAATAATCTTAGCACAAACGGAATTTCCTATACATATAAAAATAAATCCGGTACACTGCGATGGCTCCCGACAGAAGGCGGAGATGGCATAACAACAAACGGCACGGGAAGTTATTATGCCTCTTACGATCCTGTAGGCTTTTCCAAAATTCTTGCCAATCAGAGTACAGTGGATGCTTATCAGAAAAGCAACCGACTGATCACTGATGCAACCAGTGTCTCCGGGAATAAGGTGAATTTTTCTTTTTATCCGGCAGCTTCAAAGATTACGGTTACTGTCGAATATCAGGATGCTCTTCATGTAGGTGTAAAAGTTCAGTTAATAGGGAATAATTTGTGCGGAACATCTACATCCGATGCCGTGACTTTATATTCTGTGACTTCTACTGGTAAAAAGCATCTGTATGTTGCTATTGTCTATCCAGAAGTTAATAAAAAATATAAAATACAAGTCACTAGCAAAGCAACGTCAACAAGTTCATCACTGGATTTAAAAACATATCCGAGTAGTGGAGAGGAAACCCGTACGCTTAAAGCCGGATGTAATTACACCTATAACTTCACCTCTACCTTCGGGTTGATTCTGAACAGCGTAAGTGTGGAAGACTTTAAAACGGGAACAGGAAATGGTACAGGAGATAACTGGGGAGCATCTTGATATTAAAACAACATAAATTATGAATAGAACGATATTATTTAAAATATTTCTACTGGTAGCCTGTATGGGGTGCACCGGTAATCTGCCGGAGAATGACGATAATGCACTCCAACTGAGTTCTGTCTCGGTAGACGAAGGGGGTATATCGAAAGGAACAGGAACGGTAACTTCCATCGATAAGGTTTGTGTGTATGTCGCCACAGAAGATTATCAGCCGTATGATGCGACCATACCTTCATTGGTTTTTACGAATGAGTCAGGTAACTGGACTTCCGATAAAGCGGTTATAATGCAGGATGGTGTAAATGCAAAGGTCTACGGTGTATTTCCGGCTGATGCAGGGATAACAAATGATAACGGCAACTTGAAAGTCAACGTAGAAGTCCTGAAAGGAGGCGATAATACATTGGATTTTCTGGGGAGCCAACAATCTGATTACTTATATTCGGCAGGAGTTTCTGCTTCTTATAGTGTCAGAACGATTTCACTAACCATGAAACATGCTATGGCGAAAGTAAGTTTCCGGATAGTAAAAGGGGCTGACGTTACCGAGACCTTGCTGTTAAAGCAGGTGAAAATTTTAAGTAACACCAACTTATTGCAAGCTGGTTCGGGATATATGTTGCTGAACGTTGCTACTGGTGCCGCAACCCTGAACGGTCTTGCGTCAACTTCCCAGATAACAATGGACAATAGTGCTGGAACCGAGTTGAAGACTGCGCAACCGTCACCCAATGTGACCTGTCTGGTTGCTCCGATGAGTACGTCCGAATCTGTTCTCTCGTTCAGTATTACTGTGGCTAAAGAGGGGGATACTTTGGAGCGTACGTTCACCACTTCTTCCATTTCTCCTGCCGTAAAATGGGAGGCCGGTTTTCATTATACTTACCGGATCACTGTCAACAAAATGAGTGGTGATGTGGATGGTGTGCTGATTGAAGACTGGCAGAACGATGCCAGCCAAAATACAAGTGTAGGTATCTGATAACTAAAAAACAGAATGATATGAAAATGATGAATAAACTGATAATCTCGATTAGCTGCATTTTGCTGGCCGGATGCAACGGCAGTTTGCCGGACTCCGGTGAGCAACAGGGAGAAGGGGAGCCGATAGACCTTTCTTTCAACTTATATAATGCAGTAGTATCCAAGGCGGACGAGAAAACAAAGCCCACGGTAAAGATGGCTGTAGGAACAGCCTTCCGGATTTATGCTTTCAAAGCCGGTGAAACAGATCTTACGAAGCCTATAGCATCGGCAGTATACACCGTTAAGGATGAGAATGGTAAATCGGAAGGTAATTTATCGCTTTATCGTGGAAGTTACGACTTCTACATGATTTCCAACAATACAAATACTGCTCCGAAACTGCCTGAAGGTACTAATTCCATAACAGTTGATAATGGAAACGACTTTATGTATAATATCATCACCAATGAGGTTATACAGCCCGAAAAGCCCGGTGAGAATAAGATGACAGTATCGCTGCGAGCTCCGTTTAGTCGCTTAGGGGCAAAAATCGATCTATCGGTGAAAGCAAAATCTAATTCACCCGTACCGGTTTCGGATTTAAAGGTCCAGAGTATAACAATTAAGAATTTGTCTTCACCGTTATGTTACAAATTAGGAGAAAAAGATTGGAGTACGGATAATAATCCTTCATATACAGAGACTAACGAGCATATGGTAACTGGATTCAGTATGCCCGAGTTTGCTACACAACCACATGATAATCTTAATCCTGTAGTTTTATTACCTGTGGATGGTTTAACCGATTTATTATTTGAACTGGTTCTGAATGTTACCTATACAGGAAAAGACAATAACGGTCAGGTTATCATTCTTTCTGATAACTTTACTTATAAGGCTTCTGTTTCCAAAGCATTAATAACAGGGATGAGATATAAATTTGATTTTACGCTGACATTCTTCGGAATCCTTAAACCTGGAGATATGACGGTTTCTTTGTTGGACTATACTGAAGAAGATCTGTCTACAGATCAAGTAGGTGAATAAAAAAGAGCTTATGAAAAATAAAATAATAGTATATGTACCGGTATTACTGACATTCATTTCATGTCTTTTTACCACCGGTTGTAGTTCTTCAGAAGAAGATACATCTAATGATGGTTTTCGGTTTTGTGTACAGCAGCCTCAATCTATAGATGTAGAAACGAAAGCTGTTTTAGGAGATGCTAGTGAATCAACAGAGATTTCAAATGCATGGATTGTCCAATATAATTCGGGAAGTGATAATATTCTTAATTGTCGATATATAACAGATGGATTTACAGGTAAAGAAAATGGATATTTGTTAGAGATAAAAACAGCAGATGATGCCTTTTCTAAAATTGCAAGTGATTTTTATATTATACTAATCTACAGAGCTTATGCCAAGTTAACATTGAATGTAAAGTTTCCAACAAATTCAAATGATTTCTTTGAAGTGAGTGAAGCCACAATAACTAATATTCCTAAAAATATGGCTTTATATGCCGGAGGAGGAGGTAATGCTAATTATCCGGATATCAATGATATAGAAACAGATCCGATAATATTATCCAGTGTTAGTACAAATGGAGGACCAGTAAGTTTCTACATGCCTGAAAATATCCGGGGAACAGGAAGTTCACTTACATTCCAGGGAAAGAATATCGTGAGCAATGGCCCCGGTGGTAATCTGAACGGCTGTACTTATCTGACGCTAAAAGGCAAATATTATTATAATAAAACTCAGTCGGGTGGAAATTATGTCCAAGATCCGATCGATGTAGAATATCGTTTCTATCTAGGTTCTAACCTGACTAACGACTATAATATTCGCCGGGATCATCATTACAAACTGACGGTTAATATAACAGGTGCCAATAGCGCCGACCTGCGTGTCACCATCACCAACGGCAATGTCGCCGTATTCGACGAAGTAGAAACAATAGAAAATAAAGTAGATTTTTAGTATCATGAATAAATCAGAGTTTTCAAAAAGTATAATAGAGTAGGGGACGTTAGAATACGTCCCCTGTTTTTTCCCATCTGATAAAGAAATATATTTACCAGGTTGTCTGGAATATTTTAACCGCTATCAATGCCAGAATATTTTTGCATTTCCTGGCGATTGACATTTTATTCGAGGTCATCGGAATTATAGCTTTCGAAATTTTCTTTTTCACAACCTGATTTCTACGCTTTGTCTCTACCTTTTCCGGTTTGATTTCAGAATTGCGTATCAGGTTGTTAAGCATGTTATCGGCAGCCCTGTCTATCTTGGAAACAGATAACTTCCCGAGGTAAATTTCTGTTGTCTGCAACGACATGTGTCCCAGCGACTGGCTGATAACGCCAATCTCGGTACCCGCTTCCAGCATCATTGACGCCCAACTGTGACGCATCACATAAGTAGTAAGCGGATGGAGATATCCCCGTGCTTCTCCGATCTCGTTCAAATAACGGTTGGTACGATGCAGAGCCGACTGAGCACTAACGTAGCCAACGCCTTGCATTTTCTCATGTAGGAACGGAAACAACCAGGGATTATATTTCTGCCTGTACATACGTATGATCCTGACCATTTCCGGAGTGATCTTTACTTGCAGGGAAGCTCCGGTTTTACTACGCCTGTAATGTAAATAATCATCTTTAATGTTCTCCTGCCGCATATTGAACGCATCGATAAAACACATTCCCCGGGCATAAAACAAGAATAGCGCCAGATGTAAAGCAGAAGCCAGGTGAGGGGTTGCAGAGAGGTCAAGTTCAGACAGTCTCTTAATCTCTTCCTTGGGAAGTGCTCTTTTGCGGGTAGAGGGTACTTTTATATGCAAAGTCGTAAAAGGATTGCCGGCTGGCGGCATAAATCGTAATTCTTTTACAACCTTGTTATACATGGCTCTCAAATTGCGCAGATAAAAGTCCTGACTGCCCGGGGTAAGGGTAGTGTTTTTGGAACGTTCATTTTGCATGAGCCATAGTAGATACTGTTGTATCATACTAGGGGTAAAATCAGCTATTGTGACCTGGTTTACTTTGCGGCCAAGAAAGGCCGATAATTTGTTCCAGGAACTCTGATAATTTGCAGCTGTTCTTTCTTTACCTGCTTCAGCTTTGATACGAATCAACTTTTCGAAGCAATCACGTAAGAGTGGATAACTCTCATTTGTCTCATAATTTATCATAATCGTAATTTTTAGTCTGACAAAAATGCATGTAATTCGTAGGATGTCTAGGATATAACATAACAAAAACAGCTTCTGTAGGTTGAAAAAGGAGCAAAAAAACTTTTTTTCAAATAATCCGGTAAGCTGATAGGGGTATTTTCATTTTCTCTGTCTCATATATAAAGTTGAACTAAAAATGGAAAAAAATGGAAACAACAGAAAGAGAAAATCAAGCACCCATGTTGTGGTACTGGAGTATTCCTGAGAATGGAATGGATATGGAAGATTGCGAAAAAATAGCAAAGGAAAACCGAACTAATCGACAGAATAACAAATACATGGATATGTATATCGCGTTTGTATAGAGGCTATATATACATCAGGACAAAAAGGCATGTAGAGTATCAACCGAGATACATACATGTCTTTTTAACATTTATTAGCATATGATCCTGAAACATAAATAATAAGCGCTTTGTTATAATATCGAATAAAATATAGTTCTCATGCGAGAATAATATTTCTGGATCTTATACATGCTAGAAATAACAGAAATTTATTCTGTATTCAGAACTAAATAAACCTTATCATTGTTATAATGATAAACAGGACTTACAAGATTCTGTAATAATTATGTTAGTAGTATTTGTTTTTTCATATAAGTAGAGTTTGTTATTTGTTTGGTCCGTATGTAACTGTGAAGTTATATACGGATTTTTTATTGCCTGTATGCTTTTATTACCGATATGTGGCTCCGGATATCTTTATTCTAGTATTATTTATAATTCTCATTATGTTTAATAGATATTTGTAAACTCTCTATCTATCGTTTATTTCCCCTTGAGATCCCCGATCAACACAAATTTTTTCAACATTTATTATCTAAAGAGTGTTGTATGTTAAATAACTGTTCTATCTTCGCGGCGCGATGAAAAAAGTATTGCTGATATTATCATTTCTGTTTCTGCTATTGCTAAATATGCAGGTAAAGCTTGAAGATAAAGATATTTTATCTCCACAGGAAATGACTTTCATCTGCAATAACGTAAAACACCCATTACAGGACGAATTAAAAAATTACGACTTAAACCAGGGACATAATACAACCTATTGTCTTACTACCCGTACGTTAGTTATCTCCACAAGATGTGAGCGTCCGTTTAAAGTAACAACCCGACTTCTCGAACTATTTCTGCAAAAGGAACAAAAGATACTGAATAAAGTCTCTGAAACCTTTTTAATAACACAATCTATAAAATTCTCCACTCTTCGTATGCGATCAGGCCATTGGGTCTACGTGTTGCGAAAAATAATTATTTAGCTTATCTCTTTTGATTATTTCTATTTATTGTCTGCGTGCGATTGCAGACAGTGACTAATCGTGTGCCTATATGGCATATTATATCAGATATTAAATTAAATAATTATGTTAAGTCTATTACTTTCTACCCTGGAAATGATGGCTCTGACCTTCATTATTGGGTTTATAGTGGCCGGTGTGATCAAACTTATTTCAGTTTGGGCCGATTCTCTGGAGTTTCATCATAGTGAAGAACTTTCACAATTTAGCAAACTCAATAAGTTGCGTGCCAAGATTGGTGAAATACTCGGGTTGGATTCCGTTAACGAAGAAGAACAAACGGATGATGAACGCGAAGAATTCCGTCAAGGTGTAAACAGCGACCTTCTTCATATAAAACCTTCCGGATATTATCATGGTGTAAGCCACGGTGCTTCTCATTTGGATCTGATGGATTATTATTATCCACAGGATACTCGTATTATGTATCTGAAGAAAAAAGAACAGATGATAAGAAAAAGCAATACAAACAAAGAAGAAAATCCTTCTACCGATAAATAAAAGACAGATATGGAAAACGTTGATTTTTTAAGTTTGTTCCAGGGATTTGGAACAATGGTTGCCGGTGGATGGGTACTGGCAGTAGCTCGTGTTTTTTTGATTACTCTTGGCGGCCTACTCGTGTATTTAGGCTGGAAAGGAGTTTTGGAACCTATGGTAATGATCCCTATGGGATTAGGTATGGTTGCGATCAATTGTGGTACGCTGATGATGCCTGAAGGTGGCCTGGGAAACCTGTTTCTGGATCCGATGCTTTCTAATACGGACGAATTAATGAATACGATGCAGATTGATTTTCTCCAACCTGTATATACGCTTACCTTTAGTAATGGCTTGATAGCCTGTTTTGTGTTTATGGGAATCGGGACTTTGCTGGATGTCGGCTTTTTGCTTCAGAAACCATTTGCCAGTCTTTTTCTGGCTCTTTGTGCCGAACTGGGAACCTTCCTGACAGTTCCTATTGCCAGTGCATTCGGTTTGTCTTTAAAGGAAAGTGCTTCTGTTGCTATGGTTGGCGGTGCTGACGGCCCGATGGTTCTGTTTACGTCATTGATTTTGGCAAAACATTTGTTTGTTCCTATTACGGTAGTTGCTTACTTGTATCTGGGACTGACTTACGGAGGATATCCTTACCTGGTAAAACTCCTGATCCCGCAACGGTTGCGTGCTATAAAGATGACGACTACCAAGCCGCCTAAGAATTATGATGCAAAGGTTAAACTTGCATTTGCCGTTATTTTGTGTGCAGTTTTGAGCTTCTTATTCCCTGTAGCCTCTCCCCTTTTCTTTTCATTGTTCCTGGGAGTTGCCGTTCGTGAATCAGGCATGAAACATATTTATGATTTTGTGAGCGGGCCGTTATTGTATGGTTCAACTTTCATGTTAGGGTTACTGCTCGGTGTATTGTGTGACGCCAAATTGCTTCTCGATCCTAAGATTCTGAAATTGCTGGTGTTGGGTGTTACAGCATTGCTTCTTTCCGGTATCGGAGGTATTATGGGCGGTTATATTATGTATTTCATTAAACGCGGCAACTATAACCCGGTAATCGGTATCGCAGCTGTGAGCTGTGTACCTACAACTGCAAAGGTTGCCCAGAAGCTGGTTAGCAAGGAGAATCCGGACTCTTTCATTTTAGGGGATGCATTAGGCGCCAATATCTCGGGTGTCATTACATCGGCTATTATCACCGGTATTTACATAACGATTATCCCTTATCTGTAAAGACAGGGATCTTCTAAGACAAAAAAATAGCCGCCCCGATTGGGACGGCTATTTTTGTATTCAATAGAAATGATTATTATTTGTTCATTTCAGCTTCGATAGCTTCCAGTTCCGGGCCCATATTCAGGTTGTAATAGATACCTCTTAAGGCAATCTTATATTCTGATTCATCCGGTTTCAGCTGGTGAGCTTTTTCGAAATAAGGAAGAGCTTTCTTGAAAAGATCCTTAGCTACTGTCAGTTCTTCCTGATATTTCTTGCTGTCGTTGATCATGTTAGCTTCACCCTGTTTGTTTACACCTTGGTTGTAATATACACGGCCAAGACTTGACAGAGATTCAACTGCTTCAGGATTCAGTTCCAATGCTTTTGAGAAGTACTTTTCAGCGTTAGCATAATCCTTCAAACCTGTTTCATAAACCATACCCATTACGTGATATAGCTGTGAATTGTTAGGATCTTTAGCGATAGCTGTATTCAAATATTCGATAGCTTTTTCGTTTCTGCCTGAATAGATGTAGTTGTTGATCAGGTTCATCAGGTAATATTCTTCGTTCGGGAACTTAGCCATACCTTCTTCCAGTACCTTTTCAAAGTTTACAGTGTCTTTAGCCTGCTGATATTCGTAAGCCAGATACTGATAAATATCATTCTGTCTGAAATCTGTGTCTTTAGCACGGCTCAATGCCTTGATAGCCGTAGGAGAATCTCCCAGCTGAGTAGCAGCAACAGCAGCATAGAACTGAACAGTCATGAATGTAGAGTCTTTTTCTGCAGTCTGAGTGCCTTCGAACATCGGTAATTCAGAGATTTCCAGATATTGGTTGAAGAAATCGTATGCTTTCTTATAATCTTTCTGATCGAAATAATAAGCACCACCGTTGAAATAATATACGTGGTCAGCACTTAAGATACTCTTGATATCTTTAGAATATTTAGGTTTGATTTTACCTTTTTCATTCGGAAGCTGATCCAGTTCGTAAGCTTTCTTGAAATAAGGAAGGATAGCGATCAATGCATCGTACATAACCGGTTCGTTCGGTTGCTGTCCCAGAATTTGTTTTGTTCTTTCTGCACTGAACTGCTGATCTTCGATAAAACCGGCAACATACCAAGTCTGAGCGTCATCCTTTGTTTCAGGATTTTCCAATGCGCCCTTGATTAATGCTCTGGCTTCAGTGAAATCAGCCTTGTCTCCTTTTGCTATTCCTTGTGCCTCCTTAACGGCTTTCTTTTGAGCGAAAGAGGCAGATGATGCTGCAACGCATAATGCAACTGTTAATAATAATCGTTTCATTGTGATAGTAATTTGAGATTAATATTTCTATTTGTTTAAATTATTCATTTGTTGTCTCCTCAGTATCGTTAGCGATATCTTCAGATCCTCCAAAATCGGTTATTTCTCCTTTGTTTTCATTCTGAGCGTCCTGTTCAGCATTTTCTTCGTTCACCTGCTCTTCCGATTCGGATAAAACCTTACATACAGAGGCTATTTCATCGTTACGTTTACCTAAGTTGATCAGTCGGACACCTTGTGTGGCGCGGCCGATTACATTCAAGTCGGTTACCTTCATACGAATAGTGATACCTGATTTATTAATGATCATGATATCATTTTCTTCTGTAACATTTTTGATGGCAACAAGTTTACCGGTCTTTTCTGTAATGTTAAGTGTTTTTACACCCTTACCACCACGGTTGGTCATACGGTAATCTTCTACGATCGAACGTTTTCCGTAACCCTGTTCAGAAACAACCAATACTGTATCGGTTTCTTTATCCTTGATACATACCATTCCTACTACTTCATCGGAAGGATCTTCGTCCAATGTCATACCTCTTACTCCGGATGCTGTACGTCCCATGACGCGCACCGCACTTTCGTGGAAACGAATAGCCCGTCCGTTGCGGTTTGCGATCAAGACTTCATTGTTGCCGTTAGTCATACATACTTCGATCAGGCCGTCGTCTTCACGTAGTGTGATAGCGTTCACACCATTCTGACGCGGACGTGAGTATGCTTCAAGCAATGTTTTCTTGATAACACCTTTCTTTGTACAGAACAACAGGTAATGTGAGTTGATAAATTCAGTGTCAGTTGTCAGTTTTTTAACGCGGATGAAAGCATTTACTTTATCATCCGGTTCAATATTCAATAAGTTCTGGATAGCTCTACCCTTTGCATTCTTCGCTCCTTCGGGGATTTCGAATACCTTCAGCCAATAGCATTTACCTTTTGCCGTAAAGATCAGCAGGGTGGCATGCATGGAAGCCGGGTAAATATACTCAACGAAGTCTGCATCACGTGTTTCAGAACCCTTGGCTCCTACTCCGCCACGTCCCTGTGCACGGAATTCACTCAACGGCGTACGTTTGATGTAACCCATGTGTGAGATCGTGATGATCATTTCATCGTCAGCATAGAAGTCTTCAGGATTCAGTTCTTCAGAAGCATATACGATATCCGTTTTACGTTCGTCACCGTATTTATCTTTTACTTCCTGCAATTCATCTTTGATCACTTCCATACGGGTATCCTCGTTTTCAAGGATTTCTTTTAAGCGGGCAATCAATTTCTCGATCTCTTCGTATTCAGCGCGCAGCTTATCCTGTTCCAGTCCGGTCAACTGGCGCAGTCTCATTTCTACGATAGCACGAGCCTGTACATCTGATAAAGAGAAACGTTCCATCAAACGCTCGATCGCTTCGTTCGGGCTCTTGGATGATTTGATGATAGCGATTACTTCATCGATATTGTCGGATGCAATGATCAGACCTTCCAGGATATGAGCTCTTTCTTCCGCTTTCTTCAGTTCGAATCTTGTACGGCGGATCACCACTTCATGACGATGATCGACGAAAGCCTTGATCATGTCTTTCAGGTTCAACTGGCGCGGGCGGCCGTTGACCAGGGCGATATTATTTACACTGAAAGAAGATTGCAAAGCGGTCAGCTTATACAATTTGTTCAGAACAACGCTGGAGTTTGCATCACGTTTTACATCGACAACGATACGCATACCGTTACGGTCTGACTCGTCGTTTACGTTAGAAATACCTTCGATACGTTTATCGTTAACCAGGTCGGCGATATACTTGATCAGTTCTGCCTTATTAACAAGGTAAGGAATTTCTGAAATAATGATCTTTTCGTGATTGTTTTCTACTTCGATCTCAGCTTTACCGCGAAGAATGATGCGTCCCCTACCGGTTTCGAAAGCATCCTTTACACCTGCATAACCATAGATCGTTGCACCAGTCGGGAAGTCGGGAGCTTTTACATATTCCATCAAGCCTTCCACGTCGATGTCTCCACGGGCATCTATATAGGCCATAGAAGCATCCAGCACTTCACTCATGTTATGAGGCGGCATGTTCGTTGCCATACCTACTGCGATACCGGAAGCACCATTCACCAACAAGTTCGGGATACGAGTCGGAAGTACTGTCGGTTCTTTCAGCGTGTCATCGAAGTTCAGCTGGAAGTCTACTGTGTCTTTGTCAATATCACGAAGCATTTCTTCGGCAAGCTTGCTCAAACGTGCTTCGGTGTAACGCATTGCCGCCGGACTATCGCCGTCGACCGAACCAAAGTTACCTTGTCCGTCTACCAACGGATAACGTAAGGACCATGTTTGTGCCATACGAACCATCGCAAAATATACGGAAGAGTCTCCGTGCGGATGGTACTTACCTAAAACTTCTCCAACAATTCTCGCAGATTTCTTATAAGGTTTATCGGATGTATTACCTAATTCATTCATCCCGAACAACACACGACGGTGAACCGGTTTAAAACCATCCCTAACATCCGGAAGGGCGCGCGAAACAATTACAGACATTGAATAGTCAATGTATGCAGATTTCATTTCCTCCTCGATGTTAATCTTAATAATTCTGTCTTGATCAACCATTTAGTTTTATATTAATTACACTCAATATCTCACCTTTCAAAAAGTGCACTAAGGTAACGCTTTTCCCTTTATCACGAAAGTTTTTACCCTGAAATTTTATTATTCAGAAATATTGGGGTTTTCTTAAGGAATAATGGCACGGATTTTGTTAGTTATATAGAGAGAGTTTATTAATTTTGCATTCACAGTACATTATTATAATAGATAGGATTCATATAGGTATGAAAAATAATTATTCAAAAAGGTTGATGGACGTTATTGAATATAGCCGTGAAGAAGCTGCAAGGCTTCAGAACAGTTATATCGGGCCGGAACATTTGATGCTTGGTATCATACGCGACGGTGAAGGTAAAGCCATGCGGTTATTACATGATTTACACGCCGACGTACACGATATAAAGAAGAGAATCGAACAAGAGATCAAAAATACATTTGATACGGAAGAGTCCGAGCTACACGATATCGCCATCAGCAAAACTACAGAACGCGTACTACGTATGAGTATGCTGGAGTCACGTTTGTTCAAAACAGACGAGACAGGCACGGAACATCTGCTTTTGGCTATTTTGAAGGAAGAATTCAACGTGGCAGCAAAGGCATTGAGCGAAGCCGGTATAAACTATCGCAATGTATACAATAATCTTATAAACGGTACGGATATGAACCGGATGGAAGAACTGGAAGAAGTCGATGAGATCAGCGATGGTTACACCGACGACGAAGACGACGATGAAGAAGACTTCTCTTCCCGCAAGGAATCCCCCCGCTCCTCTTCCGGTGCGGGAGCAGGTGCTGCCCAGCCGAAATCGCCGAACGATACTCCGGTATTGGATAACTTCGGTACGGACATGACACGCGCTGCTTCGGAAAACCGCCTGGATCCGATCGTAGGCCGTGAAAAGGAGATCGAGCGTCTGGCACAGATCCTGAGCCGCCGTAAAAAGAATAATCCGGTGCTGATCGGTGAGCCGGGTGTCGGTAAATCCGCTATCGTGGAAGGATTGGCCCTGCGTATCATCCAGCGTAAAGTGTCACGCGTATTGTTCGACAAGCGTGTGATCAGTCTGGATATGGCATCGATCGTGGCAGGTACCAAGTATCGCGGACAGTTTGAAGAACGTATCAAAGCGATTCTGAACGAACTTTCCAAGAACCCGAATATCATCTTGTTCATCGATGAAATACATACCATTGTAGGTGCAGGTTCGGCCTCCGGCTCGATGGATGCCGCCAATATGCTGAAACCGGCCTTGGCGCGTGGTGAAATACAATGTATCGGTGCGACGACACTTGACGAGTATCGTAAGAATATCGAGAAAGACGGTGCACTGGAACGTCGTTTCCAGAAAGTGATCGTCGATCCGACAACTGCGGAAGAAACATTGCAGATCCTGAAAAATATCAAGCCCCGTTACGAAGAACACCATAATGTGATCTATACCGACGAGGCGCTGGATGCATGTGTGAAACTGACAGAACGATATATCAGCGACCGTAACTTCCCGGATAAGGCAATCGATGCACTCGACGAAGCCGGTTCTCGCGTACATATATCTAATATCACAGTTCCGAAGAGTATCGAAGAACTGGAAGCAAAGATTGAAGATACAAAGACCGAAAAACTGGCAGCCGTCAAGTCGCAGAACTTCGAACTGGCAGCAAGTTTCCGCGATAAAGAACGCCAGTACCTGTTGCAACTGGAAGCGGCTAAAGCCAAGTGGGAACAGGAATTGCAGGAACACCGTGAAACGGTAGACGAGGAGAAAGTGGCCGAAGTGGTAGCTATGATGTCAGGTGTGCCGGTTCAGCGAATTGCAAAGGCCGAAAACCTGAGACTGCTGGAAATGGCAGAGAATCTAAAAAAGCAGGTCGTAGGTCAGGACGATGCCGTGCAGAAGATTGTAAAAGCTATCCAGCGTAATCGTGTAGGGTTGAAAGATCCGAACAAACCGATCGGAACATTCATGTTCCTCGGTCCGACAGGTGTCGGTAAGACTCACCTGGCAAAGAAGTTGGCAGAATACCTGTTCGACTCGGCAGACGCCTTGGTACGTATCGACATGAGCGAATACCTGGAAAAGTTTGCGGTATCCCGTCTGATCGGGGCACCTCCGGGATATGTAGGATATGAAGAAGGTGGTCAGTTGACTGAAAAGGTTCGCCGTAAACCCTACTCTGTCGTATTGCTCGACGAGATTGAAAAAGCGCACCCCGATGTATTCAACCTGTTGTTGCAGGTATTGGATGAAGGCCGCCTGACTGACAGTCTTGGCAGACGGATCGACTTTAAAAATACGATCCTGATCATGACTTCCAATATCGGTACACGCCAGTTGAAAGATTTCGGCCGCGGTGTCGGTTTCAGCTCGCAGGCAGCCGGTGAAATGGATAAGGACTTCTCACGCAGTGTGATTCAGAAAGCGTTGAACAAGGCGTTTGCTCCGGAATTCCTGAACCGTGTGGACGACATTATCATGTTCGACCAGCTTGATAAAGATGCAATCCATAAGATCATCGATATTGAGTTACAGGGACTTTACAAACGTGTTTGTGGTCTGGGCTACGAGTTGGTTCTTACCGACGAGGCAAAAGACTTCATCGCAACGAAGGGCTACGACGTACAGTTCGGTGCCCGTCCGCTGAAGCGTGCCATCCAGAAATACCTGGAAGATGAAATGGCCGAATTGATTATCCGTGCATCCGTTGGCGAAGGCGATAAGATCGTTGTCGACTTCAATAAGGATGAACAGAAAATAGTAACATCCGTACAGAAGAAAGAACAGGCATAAGCCGTTTCTGTCGGTAATAAAGTCAAAATGTCAGATAGAACCTATCTGGCATTTTTTTTGTTTATACCGTATCGTCAAACGAATTATTAATACATAATAAAAATATAAACGATATGGCTAAACAAGGAAACATTGGTGTTACAAGCGAGAACATCTTCCCGATCATTAAGAAGTTTTTGTACAGTGATCACGAAATCTTTCTTCGTGAATTAGTATCGAATGCTGTAGATGCTACACAGAAATTAAAGACCCTTTCATCCGTCGGTGAATTCAAAGGCGAACTGGGCGACCTGACCGTTCATGTCAGTTTTGACGACAAGACCATCAAGATCTCTGACCGTGGTATCGGTATGACAGCCGAAGAAATCGACAAATACATCAACCAGATCGCTTTCTCCGGTGCAGAAGAATTCGTAGAAAAATATAAGAATGATGCAGCAGCCATCATCGGACACTTCGGTCTTGGCTTCTACTCCTCTTTCATGGTATCAAAGAAGGTGGAGATCGTAACCAAATCATACAAGGAAGGTGCCGTTCCTATGAAATGGAGCTGCGACGGAACTCCCGAATATACATTGGAAGAAACGCAGAAAGAAGATCGTGGTACCGATATTATCCTGTATATCGACGACGAAAATCAAGACTTCCTTAATAAGGAAAAGATTAGCGGCCTGCTGACTAAATATTGTCGCTTCCTCCCCGTCCCCATCGCATTCGGTAAGAAGCAGGAATGGAAAGACGGTAAATATGTCGATACCGACCAAGACAATATCGTTAACGACATTACTCCGGCATGGGTTCGTAAACCGACCGACATGACGGATGAAGATTATAAGAAGTTCTATCAGGATCTGTATCCGATGTCGGAAGAACCGTTGTTCTGGATTCACCTGAATGTGGATTATCCATTCAACCTGACCGGTATCTTGTATTTCCCGCGTATCAAGAGCAATCTCGACCTGCATCGTAATAAGATCCAGTTATACAGCAACCAGGTATTCGTTACCGACTCTGTAGAAGGTATCGTTCCCGAATTCCTGACATTGTTGCACGGTGTACTCGACTCTCCGGATATTCCTCTGAACGTATCCCGTTCTTACTTGCAGAGCGATCAGAACGTGAAGAAGATCTCCAACCACATCACAAAGAAAGTGGCTGACCGTCTGGAAGAAATGTTCAAGAACGACCGTCCCCAGTTTGAAGAAAAATGGGACAGCCTGAAACTATTCATCCAGTATGGTATGCTGAGCGACGAAAAGTTCTACGACCGTGCTGCCAAGTTCGCTCTTTTGAAAGATGTAGACGGTAAATACTATACATTCGAAGAATATAAAGCGTTGGTTGAAGCCAACCAGACAGATAAGGAAGGCAACCTGATCTATCTGTACACAACAAACGCAAACGACCAGTACAGCTATATCCAGGCTGCTAAAGACAAAGCATACAGTGTATTGATCATGGACGGCCAGTTGGATGTACATGCCATCAGCCAGATGGAACAGAAGTTCGACAAGACTCGTTTCGTGCGTGTTGACAGCGATACAATCGACAACCTGATCCGTAAAGACACAAACAACCAAGTAACGCTGGATGAAGATCAGAAGAACGCTTTGCAGGAAATGTTCAGGAGCCAGCTGCCGAAGATCGAAAAGACCGACTTTATCGTTACTTTCGAAGCATTGGGTGAAAATTCAAACCCTGTGATGCTGACTCAGAGCGAATATATGCGTCGTATGCGTGAAATGTCGGCCATGCAGCCGGGTATGTCCTTCTACGGTGAAATGCCCGACAACTACAACCTGGTATTGAACACAGATCACGAATTGGTTAAAAAAGTTCTTTCCGAAGAAGAACAGAACTGCGAAGAAAAGCTGAAACCGATCCTGGCTGACCTGAAAGGCTGGAAAGCCCGTCAGAGTGATTTGCGCGAAGCTCAGAACAGCAAGAAAGAAGAAGAAATTACTTCTGCTGAAAAAGAAGATATGACGAACACGAACCATAAGATCGACGAATTGACAGCACAACGCAACGCTATCCTGGCAGAATATGCCGGCAACAACAAGCTGGTCAGCCAATTGATCGACCTGGCATTACTGGCCAACGGTATGCTGAAAGGCGAAGCATTGAGCCAGTTCATCAAACGCAGTGTTCAGATGATCGGTTAACAGAGTAAAACAGCTTACTGTATATAAAAATGTTATATAAACCATTCACCCTTCACCTGAATAAGGTTAGCACCTTGTCATACAAGGTGTTATAGCGAAAATAACGGGTGAATGGTTGGATGATAAGGTGAAGGGATTCTTTAAACCCTTCACCTTATTTTTTTATATTATCGTACAGTAGAAGCCTGGCTATTATCTAGTAACTCTAAAGTCTTTTACTTTTATCTCAAACACTATAACCTCTTCGCTTTTCAATATGGATCGTTAAGCTTGCCGACATAGGTCGTTAAGCTTTGCTACGTACATCAGTAAGCTTAACGACCTACGTCAGCAAGTAAACAAGTACCTTCCTTCGTCTTAGCTTTCAATAGCTTTGAACTTACTTTCCTTATATGTATTCCTTTATACTTCGAAGGGTGAAAGGTTACTTTAAACCTTTCACCCTTTTATCCAACCATTCACCTTCTATTTTTCATCGTAATAACCTATACGATAGATTGTTACTGTAATGAAAGTGAAGGGTGAATGGTTTTTATGTAAAATTACTATGTAAAAACCGAGAAGGGTTGTCTCTTACCTGAATGTCTGTATTCACTTTGTTTCTACCGTATACCCTTTCAGGTTGGCGAATGTCAGGATCGAGCTGGTGATAGCATTTCCTAGATCGTCTCCGCTGTCGCTTCCCTCCTTTTTAAGTTCTTCTTCGATATAGGCCTGCCGTTTGATTGCCAGTTCGGCTATCTCCTTTTGCAGGGCGGTTCTCTCCCCTTCTTTTTGGGTGATGATCTTTTTTATTTCTTCGTTCGATTTGCCTTTCAACTCTTCGGGTAGTTCCTCCTTTCGGATGCTTGACAAGATGTTCTTATCTTCTTTCATCTTGTCGACCAGATCCCAAGAGGTATTTTTATAAACGGCTTTCGATTTGCTTACGGCACGCTCGGTATAGTTGGCGGATGAAATGGCATTGGCGTTTTGGTCTTGCACGACCTGGTTTATTTTACGTTCCTTTCCAATGCTACCGTAACTGATATATGTATCGTTCAGTTTCTCGTTACAAAGAATGATTTGTGGATCAAAAGGTGTTTTGATCTGGCGGGTGACGGCATTGGCATCTATATTGAAGAATTTACCTTTTCCATGAATCGCGGCATCCTGCCAGAAGTCGCGGATACCCATTTCTTCATTGCCGCAATGGATCGTATTGACGAAGATATTACCATTTACCGCTTCGGCGATGGCTGTTTTGTAAGGGACAGAACCTTGCGTGAAGATTTCATTTCCGGCAATATAGATCAACTTCATATCACTTTCGTTGCGTCCCCATTCCAGTTCCTTTACAGCCTTGCGGATGACGGTACCGCAGTATTCTTCGCTTCCGCTTGTCGTAAGGGCGAATAACTCTTGGGAGATCAGGTCGAGATCGACGGTCAGCGGAGTGATTTGCCGGATATAGTCTCCACCGTATAATTTATAGCTGCCGTATTCGTAGAGGGAGATCTCTATCTCCGGTGTTTCGCCTTTAAACTTCAGGGTGGTCAATGTATTGACGATATTCCATAAGCGTGACTTGGCCTGTTCAATCAGTCCCTGCATACTGCCGGAAGTGTCCAGAAGGATAGCGACCTGTATTTTTGTCTTATTGGCGGCCGGTGTGTTTGCTACCTGAACGATGGCCGGATCTGCTTTCGGGGTTGCGTTTCTGGCTTCCAGTACGCAGCCGACTGCGGTTGTTAATGCTGTAAATAAGAAGCATAGTAGAATAATTCTTTTCATATTCAGAAATTTTTAATAGGTTTATGGTTCAAAAATAGGATGTTAAAAGTTAGGATTCCGGACAGAATGGGTGAACCGGGCTTCTGAGTTGGTGAAATATAGGATATAAATGTTTTAAATATGTTTACTTTACAATCTCAATAGAAACTATATGGATAAATTGGCTGCATACCTGACAATATTACTGCTAAGCTGTCTTTCTGTGACTGCCGGGGCACAGGACTCGGTTCGTACTGAACGGAAAAGCAGTGCCAAAAAGGCATTAATGAATCTGTCCAAATCGCTCGAAAGTGGGAAGTCGGACGAGTCGGTAGCACTCGATTACGAAGCATTGGCCAAGACGCTTGCCCTTCAGGGTGAGTTCAAGAAAGCCGAAAGCTATCTGAGCCAAGCCCGTTCTTTATTCCATCAACTCCGTAACCAGGAAAAGACCGCCCAGATCGACCGGGAGATCGGACGGATGCAGGAAGCACAGGGAAAGATACAGGAAGCGATTCTCAGTTATAACAATGCCTGGCGTTTATCGCAGGATACAACTTTTAAGGCATTGAATATGAATGATGTCAACCGCTTAAAGAATATCTCTAATCCGGTCGGTCAATCTCCTTATATTCAAAGAAATATAGAAATACTGAATACCTCTCAGAAGCCGGAACAACGGGAAGACCGGGTTGCGGCCTTTCAACAGATGGCCTATGTCAATATGAAAATGGATGATAAGCAGGCAGCCCTCAGTAACCTGAACAGTGCGTTGGAAGAAGTAAAAGATCAACCGATGGAAGTCATCAAGGTACAAAGGGAGATTGCAAAGGTATATGTAGCCGACAGCCAGCAGGTAAAAGCATTGGCTTCTTTGCAGGAGTCTTACGACTTGGCACTGAAAGAGGGTCATACGATGGAAGCAAAGAAAAGTCTGGAACAGTTGGTGGCACAATACCGGAAAGAAAATCAGCCGCGTAAAGCACTCGACCTGTATGCGGACTTCATGGGTAGGCTGGAACCTCTGGTCAAGGCTGACAGCACGCTGATAGATCAGAAATTCTTCCAGGCGCATGAAGCACGGATCGCCCAACTGGAAAAGGAACGTGCCTTGAAAGATGAACTGATCAGGAAAAAGAACACCTTTAACTATGTATTGCAGGGATCGATTGTACTGGTTCTCGTGTTCCTTCTTTTTATAGTAAAAGCCTGGTATTCGATCAAAAAGAAGAATAAGAAGATTGCCCTTCAGTCGCTACGGCGCGAGATGAACCCGCATTTCATCTTTAACAGCCTGAATAGCGTCAACCAGTTTATCGCCCAGAACAATGAGTTGGAAGCCAATAAATACCTCTCTTCCTATTCACGCCTGATGCGGAATATCCTGGAGAATTCGAATAAGGATTTTACACCTCTTTCAACCGAGCTGGAGCAACTGAAAGAATATCTGGATCTGGAACATATGCGTTTCAATGATAAGTTCGTTTATGAGATAGAAGTGGACGAGTCGCTCGATACCGACCGGGTATTAGTGCCTAATATGCTGATCCAACCTCATTTGGAAAATGCGATCTGGCACGGCCTGCGATATAAAGAGTCGGGCGGCTTACTGAAACTGTCGGTTAAGGCAGATGGCAACTATCTGTCTGTTACGATCGAAGACAATGGCATCGGCCTGAAAAAAAGCAACGAATTGAAAACCCGTCACCAGAAAGAACACCGCTCGCGTGGCCTCACAAACACCCACGAACGGATCAACCTGCTGAATAGTTTATACAACACCTGCATAACGATGGAAATAACCGAAAAGGAAGGCGAAGATACAGGCGTTGTCGTGCGGATCAGATTCCCTTTCAATGCCTGATAGCTACTGTTTTCTGACAGGATATAATTGTATTTTCTTGCGTATGATAATTATATCCCGTAAGTTTGCTGTTTAATATATCTCATACGTTAAAACAACATTGATAACATGAATGACTCTATCAAAAAACTAAAGCAGAAGAGGGTGCTTCTCCTGGCACTGACCCTTCCGCTGCTTTCGCCGTTAACCATGCAAGGCATACAGAAAACCGATGTATGTCTGGAAATACAGCAGGATAAGAAGATTGTCCAGGCGAAACAGATTAATCCCACGACGGTTGAACTTTTGTTTTCCGATAATCAAAGAATGACATTTGATTTTTATGGAGAAAACATCTTCCGGATCTTCCAGGATAACAATGGGGGCATTATCCGCGACCCGGAAGCGAAGCCGGAAGCACAGATCCTGGTCGATAATCCCAGGAAACCGATAGCTCCCCTCACAGTGAAAGAAGACGGAAACATTATATCTATCAGTACAAAAGATATAAAGTTGGAGTTGGACAAGAACACATCCTTACTGAAAGTGACCAATCTGAAAACGAATACGGTCGCACTGGAAGAAGTGAAGCCGGTAGTGTTTGAAAAAGGTAAAACAATCCTCACACTGAAAGAAAATCCGGATGAATATTTCTATGGTGGCGGTGTGCAGAACGGACGTTTCTCACACAAAGGGAAAGCGATCGCCATCGAAAACCAGAATAGCTGGACGGACGGTGGTGTAGCATCCCCTAACCCTTATTACTGGTCGACGAACGGTTACGGCTTTATGTGGTACACCTTCAGTCCGGGTAAATATGATTTCGGAGCAGCTGAAAAAGGCACTGTGAAGTTATCGCATGATACCGACTATCTGGATGCTTTCTATATGGTCAATGAGGGTGCCGTACCTCTGTTGAACGATTTCTACCAGCTGACCGGTAACCCGGTATTATTGCCGAAGTTCGGTTTCTACCAAGGACATCTGAACGCTTACAACCGCGACTATTGGGTGGAAGACGAAAAAGGCATCCTCTTTGAAGACGGCAAACGTTATAAAGAGAGCCAGAAAGACAACGGTGGTGTTAAGGAATCGCTGAACGGGGAAAAGAACAATTACCAGTTCTCTGCCCGTGCCGTGATCGACCGTTATAAAAGCCATGATATGCCGTTCGGTTGGTTGTTGCCTAACGATGGGTACGGTGCCGGATACGGACAGACCGAAACGTTGGATGGCAATATTCAAAACCTGAAAAATCTGGCGGATTATGCTCATCAGAATGGCGTGGAGATCGGACTCTGGACACAATCGGATCTGCACCCGAAACCTGAAGTCAGTGCCCTATTGCAGCGCGATATAGTGAAAGAGGTACGTGACGCTGGTGTGCGTGTATTGAAAACAGATGTGGCATGGGTCGGTGCCGGTTATTCGTTCGGTCTGAATGGTGTAGCCGATGTAGGTCATATCATGCCTTATTATGGAAACAATGCCCGTCCGTTCATTATCTCTCTCGATGGTTGGGCAGGAACACAACGTTATGCCGGTATCTGGTCGGGCGACCAGACAGGCGGACAATGGGAATATATCCGGTTCCATATTCCGACTTATATTGGTTCGGGATTGTCGGGTCAACCGAATATCACTTCCGATATGGACGGTATCTTCGGTGGAAAGAACCTGGCCATGAATACACGTGATTTTCAGTGGAAAACATGGACGCCGATGGAATTGAACATGGATGGCTGGGGCTCAAACGAAAAATATCCTCATGCCCTTGGAGAACCTGCTACATCGATAAACCGCTGGTATCTGAAACTTAAATCGGAGTTGATGCCTTATGCGTATAGTATTGCGAAGGAAGCTGTAGACGGCAAACCGATGATCCGTGCCATGTTCCTGGAATACCCGAATCCGTACACGTACGGCAAGGCTACGGAATATCAGTTTATGTATGGCCCCTATTTCCTGGTTGCTCCTATCTATCAGGAAACACAGGCGGATGAAAAAGGAAACGATATCCGTGATGGTATTTATCTGCCGGAAGGTGTTTGGGTGGATTACTTCACCGGAGAAAGATATGAAGGAAACTGCGTTATCAATAATTTCGCTTCTCCACTTTGGAAACTTCCTGTATTCGTGAAGAGTGGTGCAATTATTCCGATGACGAATCCTAATAATAATGTATCTGAAATCAACAAGGGACTGCGTATCTATGAATTTTACCCTGCAGGTTACAGTTCGTTCACAGAATACGATGATGATGGCCTGACGGAAGCCTATAAACTAGGCGAAGGTACTACAACACTGATCGAATCGGAAGTTGACGGTTATGATCCTACCCTGACCCTGGTATTTGGAAATAAGACAATTCCGGTAGGCAAGAAAGAAGGTAAAAATAATGTAACGATCACAATTCATCCGACAGAAGGTAATTTTAAAGGTTTTGTGAAAGAGAAAGCAACGGAGTTGCGTATCAATGTTACTGAAATGCCTAAAAAGGTAGCAGCTAAAGTCGGTAAAAACAAAGTAAAACTGGCCGAAGTCCATTCAATGGCTGAATTCTCTAAAGGTGAAAATGTTTACTTCTACGATGCGGCCCCTAACCTGAACAAGTTTGCAACCCCGGGAAGCGAATTTGAAAAGGTAACGATTACCAAGAATCCGCAATTATTGGTTAAGTTGGCTTCTACCGACATTACTGCCGATGAAATTACGCTGAATATTGAAGGTTATAACTTCAACACCGCTAACACACACAAGGTAGCAACCGGAACATTAACAGCTCCCAACGGACAGGTTACCGCCGAAAACGTAGAAGCTTATACCCTGAAACCAACCTGGAACAAGGTAAGCAATGCCGACTACTATGAAATCGAATTCAACAACATGCTGTACACTACTATCAAAAATACAGAATTGCTGTTCGATGGGTTGGAAGCTGAAACAGACTACACATTCAAACTTCGTGCAGTCAATAAAGACGGTCATTCCGACTGGAATACATTCAGTACGAAAACGAAGTCTAACCCGCTGGAATTTGCTATCCAGGGAATTCGTGGCGAAGTGACGGCCGAAGTACAGGAAGGCTTCGAGGTCTTCCGTTTGTTCGACTTTGCCGAGCTGGGCGATATGTTCCATACGAAGTACCGCAAGAATGCCATACCGTTCGATATGATCATCGACCTGCGTACAGTGAATCAGCTGGATAAATTCCATTACCTGTCTCGTCAGGATGGTGGTAACGGTACGATGTTGAGAGGTTTCGTTTCTTATAGTATGGATAAAGAAAACTGGACTCCGGTCGACTCCTTCCGGTTTGAACGTAACGGTGATGTGAAGGTGTTCGAATTCAAGGACAAACCGAAAGCACGTTACATCAAACTGAATGTGACCGAAGGTGTAGGCAATTACGGTTCAGGCCGCGAATTGTATGTATTCAAAGTTCCCGGAACAGAAAGTTACCTGCCGGGTGATATCAATAACGATAAGAAGATCGATAGCAACGACCTTACTTCATATATGAATTACACGGGTCTGCGTAAAGGCGACAGCGATTTCGATTATGTAAGTGCAGGTGACATCAATCAGAACAATCTGATCGATGCCTATGATATTTCGGTCGTTGCCACTCAGCTGGATGGCGGTATCGAAGAACAGGGTACTGAAAAAGCGGCCGGTACGATCGAGATCAGCACTCCGAAACAGACATACAACAAGGATGAGATCGTGGAAGTCAAGGTAACGGGAAAAGATCTCAAAGCAGTTAATGCCCTGAGCTTTGCTTTGCCTTACGATCAGCAGGATTATGATTTTGTGGGCGTGGAACCGTTGAACCTGAAAGCAATGGAGAACCTGACTTACGACCGTTTGCATACAAACGGCCAGAAAGCGCTGTATCCTACTTTCGTTAATCTCGGCGACAAGGAAACACTGGAAGGAACTACCGACCTGTTTGTCCTGAAGCTGAAAGCTAAACGCAAAGTGAAATTCAGCTTAAAGGCAATCGATGGTTTATTGATCGATAAGGATTTGAATATGTGCAAGTTCTAAGAACTATCCATAGTTAATATACAAGAATCCCTTGTTTCAGTAATTGTCTGAAGCAAGGGATTTTTTATGGGTATTATTATTATCTTTGACAAAATGAAATCTGTTAATGTCTGAATTATAATAGAACGCTTATATGGAAATGCTGCAAAAAATAAGAAGTGTAATTGTTGAAGATGAATCGGCTGCCCGCGAAGCACTTAAGAATTACCTGGCTAAATATTGTCCTGCCGTCGAAATTATCGGGGAGGCGCACGATTGTAAATCAGCTATTCCCCTATTGCACGAACTGGAGCCGCAGTTGGTCTTTCTCGATGTGGAAATGCCTTACGGGAATGCCTTCGATGTATTGGAAGGATGTAAAGACCTGTACTTTGAAACTATCTTTGTGACCGCATTCTCCGAATATTCGCTTCGGGCATTAAACCAGAGCGCCGCTTATTATCTCCTGAAGCCTGTGAGTATCGAAGAACTGATATTGGCCGTAAACAAGGTACAACAGCATATTATAAACCGTGAAATATTCAACCGGAATAAAATACTGGTAGAAAACCTTCGCGAACCTAAACCCGAAAAGCGGCAGGTGATCCTCCCCACGTTGGAAGGTTTTGAAGTGATCCGCATGGAAGATATTATCCGTCTACAGGGGAACGGTAATTTTACGGACATTTATCTGAAGGATAAAACAAAGAAAATGGTATGTCGCTTCCTGAAATATTTCAGCGAGATACTTCCCTTTCCCTTTGTTCGGGTGCATAAATCGCATATCATTAATTTTCACTGTGTCAAGTCGTACCATAAAGGTTCGGGCGGATATATCGTATTGGAAGATAATACGGAAATAGAAATCTCTCCCAGTTATAAGGATGATTTTCTCCGGCTGCTTAAATCCTAGCGATCCCCTCTGGCCGGTGTTAACTATTACGGAACTCCTGCGGTGTCATTCCCGTATGCCTTTTGAAATACCGGTTGAAGAAAGACATATTATTGAAGCCTAATGAAAATGCTATTTCTTTTATGGGCAGATCGGTTGATTTTAACTGTGCCTTAATATCCATCAGGACAATGGCCGTGATAATTTCCAAAGCCGTCTTACCCGTCTCCTTTTTGATGGTCGAACAGAAATGTGAAACGGTAACTCCCAGGTGTTCTGCATAAAAAGCGACATTGCGTTGGGTCGTGTAATGATACATGACAAGTTTTATGAACTCCCGGCACATTTCCTTGCTGCGCGTATATAACGGATTTTTCCATTTCCCATGATTCTTATATAACTCGGCCGTCCCTTGCATGAAGATCGTGAATATGGACTTGATAATATCTTTATTCCCTAAAGTACAGGGTAGCGAATAGGCATGCAAAAGCGGTTTAAAAACATCCAGGTAGAGTTGCGTAAGGTCCTCGGACAGATGTATGATGGGATCTTCCGTCAACATGGGAAGCAATTTGATCGTAGTTAATATCAGGTTATTGTTTTCCATAAACTCCTGTGAGAAGCAGGCATAATAGAAATGGGCATCCGGTGAAACTTCATTGATCTGTATAAAACAATCTGGAGTCAGTGTCAAGAAGTCATACTGTTTGATCGTATGTCCGGATAGATTGAGTGTGACGTGCACATTGCCTTTTACACATAAAGCGAAGAGCACGGCTTTCATTTTGCATGAGTAGTTGATATAGCGTTTTAAAATATCCCCGGTAATATTGTCGCCGGCAATAAAATCCATAGGGATATCGAATATAGGTATGTTTTCCTCCATATTGTTCAGATTTCTAGTTTTCAAAGATAGTATATTTGATGTTGATACGATGAACAATCGCAAAAACAGGACATAGAAACCCAATAATAGGAATTGATGGTTCCCTCAAAAACCGTGTACTTTGCATTCGTTTTAAACGATAGGGAAAATGAACAGAATACGTTTTCTTTTGTTTTATATTCACTGAGTAGATATATTTTTCTAAAAAATTACAATTATGGAAATAGAAAAGATCGGAGAAAATGCCGGTAAGGTCTGGCATGAGTTGAATAAGGGAAAAGAGTTGTCGATACCGGAACTAAGCAGGTTGATTGATCTGAGTCATGAAGATACCACCTTAGCAATTGGATGGCTGGCACGTGAAAACAAAGTGTATATACAACGAAAGAACGGTCAGGTATTTGTAAGCAACGGCATGATACAAGGACTATATTTTGGTTGATCATATATAGCGTCAGAAAAAAGCTTTTCTGACGCTTTTTTATTAAATAACCTTCATGTATTCTCTCTTATTGATATAGGTAAGTGCCGCTCCTATGGCTGTACGGTACTCTGCATATTCAGGAATGTGGAAACGGGTATTGTACATCGCTTCCAGTTTGGGGAATATGTCTTTGCATTGAGGAAGTTTCGTCAGGTTACCGATCAGTATGAAATCACGTATATCGCTGTTCAATGCAGCTAATATGACAGACTGACCGATGCATTGGAGTACCATATAAATAATACCCAGCGCAACATCTTCCTGTGAAGAGTTGGCATCGGCTTTACCGAATGTAGATGCTGTCGCGTCTAAAGGTAGTCCGGGTAGCGGTATATTACATATATCCTGTATTTGCAGGTTGATATTGGTTATGTCTCCTTTTAAGGCCAACTGGACAACCTGCCGTATATCCTGTGTTTTAAGAAGTAATTTGGATAAGCCAAGCACTGTTCCTCCCCCGATACCTATGCCGCCGATATGTTCTATCTTCTCCCCTTCCACCTTGACGAAAGAAGTTCCCGTCCCCATACTGACAACGATCAGTTTCTCTATCCGGGTCAGATACTGCGCTCCGAGCCCATTGGCCAGGAATTCATCGGTCTTGGCTGTTGGCAAACCATATAACGGTTGGTTTATATAAGCACTGCCAACACCTGTCAGCATTACTTTTTCAACTGCTGATAAAGGAATGTCATTATCATATAAATATTTGCCGAATGCCCCGAATAATGAAGTTACCGGGTCGGTTGCCCGAACAAACATCGGACTCTTTATTTCCTGCCCGTCGATGCCTACAATTTTGGTGGTACTTCCTCCTACATCTATACCGATTACTATTCCCATGACTTTTAAGTTCTGTTTGCGCAAAGATACTACAATTATTGTGCATTCTTTACGGCAATAGAATTACTATATAGCAGAAAATTACTATCTTCACGGAGTAAGTTTAATATTCAAAGGAAAGGTTAGTTATGTTTGAAGAATTTAATTTCCAACAAATGATCAGTGCCTTTATCGTACTGTTTGCCGTAATTGATATTATCGGGTCTATTCCTATTATTATTAACCTGAAAGACAAGGGAAAAGAGGTGAACGCACTGAAAGCGACGGTTATCTCTTTTCTGTTGATGATCGGTTTTTTCTATGCCGGTGACTTCCTGCTGAAACTCTTCCACGTGGATATTGAGTCGTTTGCCGTAGCCGGAGCGTTCGTTATCTTCTTATTATCTCTGGAAATGATACTTGATATCGAAATCTTTAAAAATACGGGACCGATCAAGGAAGCGACGCTTGTCCCTCTAGTCTTTCCCCTGCTGGCGGGTGCCGGCTCGTTTACCACTTTATTATCGTTAAGGGCGGAATATGCCAGTGTAAATATAGTCGTGGCATTGATCCTGAATATGCTGTGGGTTTATTTTGTGGTTCGTATGACGAAACAAGTAGAGCGTTTACTGGGAAAAGGCGGGATCTATATCATACGCAAATTCTTCGGGATCATTTTGCTGGCTATCTCCGTCAGGTTGTTTACGGTAAACATTACCCTCCTGCTGGACGCCCTGCATAATCAATAAATGTATAATATGGAATAAGTGTACAATTTGCATTAAAAGAAAATTCTCCTATCTTTGTGCAATTGAAAGACACGTACATATTATAATTTATTATCATGAAAAAGAACGGATTCAATGTATTATGGGCAACATTCCTATGTTTGTCCTTGCATATTTGCAGTTATGTGCAGGCTGAAAACCAACAGGAGAAAGATTATGTAGCTTATCTCTTTGCCTACTTCACCGGAAACAATGTAGAGCAGGAAGCCATACATTTCGCAGTGAGCGAAGACGGTTATAATTACAAGGCGCTGAACAACAATCAGCCTGTTATCGACTCGAAAAAGATTAGTTCGACCGGCGGTGTACGCGATCCTCATATCCTGCGTTGCGAGGATGGGAAAACGTTCTATATGGTAGTTACCGACATGACTTCCTCTAAGGGATGGGACTCCAACCGTGCGATGGTTTTATTGAAATCCACCGACCTGGTGAACTGGTCGTCAAGCGTAATCAATATACAGGAAAAGTATGCAGGACAGGAAGACCTGAAACGTGTATGGGCTCCGCAAACGATCTATGATCCGCAAGCAGGAAAGTATATGGTTTATTGGTCTATGCTGCATGGTGACGGTGCGGATATTATCTATTATGCATATGCTAACAAAGATTTTACCGACATTGAAGGAGAACCGAAACAGTTATTCTTCCCCGAAAACGGTAAATCCTGCATCGACGGCGACATAATCTATAAAGACGGCACTTTCTACATGTTTTATAAGACCGAAGGACATGGGAATGGTATCAAACTGGCAACAACTTCTTCTCTTACTTCCGGCCAATGGACTGAATACGACGGATACAAGCAACAGACAACGGATGCCGTGGAAGGATCGAGCGTTTTCAAACTGATCGGTTCCGACACTTACATTTTAATGTATGATGTCTATATGAAAGGCAAGTATCAGTTTACGGAAAGTAAGGATCTAAAGAATTTCAAAGTGATAGACCACACTATCTCAATGGATTTCCATCCCCGTCATGGCTCGGTCATACCGATTACCCGTGAAGAGCTGAAGCGGCTTAAAAATAATATGCCAATGTGATAATGGCACATTGGCATATTGACGCATTATTCCCCCTTATTCAGGAACTTAAGCAGGTCTTTTCCCAGTTTGAATTTTATGCTGTTGCGAGCCGGGATTAGTGAGGAGAGCCTGTTTGTGGATTACGTCCGGTACGTTCACTCTGCGGCCATAGTGTAAACGTACCGAATCCCTGACTGGTTATTGCTCCTTCTTCCATGAGCAGGAATAATCGATTATTTAAAGATCACAAGAAGTTTATTAATATATTTTATCAACCTTCTTTGCAGCATTTTCAAACTCTTATCCATCTTCACTGATATAAACATTTAATAATTTAGTGATATTAAGCTATGAAGACGTTGAAATTACTTTTAATGGCCACGGGAGTATTATTTACTTCTTTAACCTTTCAATCTTGTTTGGATGATGATGACTATAATTATGGGTATCTAACGCCAAACGCCCTTGTAACAGTAAAGCCGGTTAGCGACAATTCGTTCTTCCTGCAACTGGATGACACTACAACCTTATTACCTGTAAACATTGCTTCTTCTCCTTACGGAAACAAAGAAGTAAGAGCTTTGGTTAATTGCAGGGAAGTGAATGAGCCCGCTGAAGGCTATAGTAAAGCTGTCTATGTAAATTGGATAGACAGTATCCTGACAAAACAAATAGCACCGGATCTGGGAGTAGAAAATGATTCTGTATATGGTACCGATCCCGTAGATATGATTAGAGATTGGGTTACTATTGCAGAAGATGGTTATCTGACACTCCGTTTCAGAACAAACTGGGGAGATCGTAACAAAGCTCATTTTGTAAACTTGCTGGCAAGCCAGGATCCGGCTAATCCTTATGAAGTGGAATTCCGCCACAATGCTTATGGAGATGTTTATGGAGTCGAAGGGGATGGATTGGTTGCATTCAACCTGGGTAGTCTGCCTGATACAGAAGGTAAAACGGTTAAACTGAAATTGAAGTGGAAATCGCCCGTCGGAGATAAATCGGTAGAGTTTGATTATTGTACGCGTAAGGCTACTCCTGGAAAATCTTCAATTGGTGACGAAAGAAGTGTGTTGAATCTGAAATAAATACAGGGTATATCAATTTAAGAGTGGTAAATAAAATATACCGGAACAAAAAAGCTACATCAAAATTATTGATGTAGCTTTTTTGCTTATATCCCCTCAGAAATTATCAGTCGGAAGAATTTTCAATATGACGGTACTCACTTGGTAACATTTTGTATTTGGACTTGAACTGACGTAAAAACGTACGGGTCGTCTTAAATCCCGATTCGTCAGCTACTGCATCTACGGTTTTATTGCTATCGTCCAATAATAATGTGCAGGCATATTCCAGACGATGATTATTCACCAGTTCCAGGAGTGTCATATTGGCTTTTGCATTCAGAGCCTTATTGACAAGCTCTTTATTGATATGACAACATTTTCCTACTTTTGCTATATCAATACCTTTATCCAGATAATGCTTTTCGATAACGATAAACCGGATAATCGAAGCATAAATTGATTCAAACTCTTCTTTGCATTCTTCAATAACCGAAAGAGAGTTTTCTCCTTTAACAGCCACCAATTCATTCTTTTTCTGACGACGATAATAATAGATCATATAGCCTAACAATATGAAAATAACCAGTGAAATAAAACTATATAACTGATAATATTCAATTATCTTTTGTTGTTCTGCAATTTTATGTTCTAGCTCAGTATTCAACAAGAGAATCAGGAAGACTATTATTAAAGATTCCATTTATAATATCATTAATTAGTGCAATGAGATAATACCAACAATTCAACCGATTGTTCCCAATATGTTGAAATGGGATAATATTTCTTTTTTATATTGCCTGCCGATAGGGATCATATGTTCGCCGATATAAAATGTATTACCTATATAACTGGTGACATGATTCTTGTTAATAATAAAAGAACGATGTACCCGGAGGAATAAAAGTTCCGATAGATGTTGCATCGTTTCAGCCAGTGTGTATGATACTGTTATTTTACCTGTCTGTAAATAGAAATTACAGTAGCTTCCCGATGCTTCAATATAAAGAATATCACTAAATGATATTTTACGGAAGTGATCCTGAATTTTGATAAAGATATTATCTAATGTGTTTTTATCTGTGCAACTTGATGCATTAGCTGCCGTTTCTACCTGTGTTTGTTCCTTAAAATTGAGTGTGTTCATTTTGTTTCATGTTTATAGGCTTAATGAGCCTTGGTTATGTCAACAAAAATAAGTAGGAAGCCAGGTTTTGTAATTCCAGAATGTTTCTTATTCAATTATTTTTATATTATTCTTATTATCAGATTATTAAACGTTGAGCTAAGTGCTTTTTTATTTATGATTTAAGAATAAAATATATAATATCGGAATATCTTCATTAGGAATTAAGCTTCATTTTCTTTCTCCATTGGGAAGGTGGCATATGATGTCGCGCATTAAAAGCCTGATAGAACGTAGATGAAGTTTGAAAGCCCACCAACTCGGAAATTTCTATTACCTTTATATTGGTATCCTTTAACCATGATTCTGCTTCATCCAGACGAAGAGCCGTCAGATAATCAGAAAAGCGAACTCCTAATTGCTGATTAAAGTAATGACTTAATGAAGTGGCATTCGTGCCAAGTTCACTGGCAAGTATTTTTAGGGTCAGATCTGGATTGTGCAGGATATCCGGTGATTTTAATAGACTGATTATCCGCTCTCCCTCTTCCTGGTTGAATTGAGTAGATACTTCTATTTTATCTTTTGGATTAGCTTCAGTTCTGATGAAAAAATAAGGTAATAGGTAAAAGCCTATTTTACGCTTTACAGTCCGGTAAAATACGGACCGTTTCAATAAATATACACCAATAAGAATAAGTGACAGATTATACAGAATATTGCATATATAACTCGGAGTAAGCATACTCATTACAGAAATGAATATGAAACATAAAACGCATAATAACTCTCTTTTAATAATTTGTATTTGCGGTGTATTATCGTTTATTCTGCTTAAAAGACGAGGCAGATAAACAAACAATTGTACCGCCAGAAGCAAATAACAACTGATACGGAAAGAGACCCACCAGGCAGAGCGATCAAGTCCGAATTCATGCCAGCTATAGATCAATTTATCAGGTACCGGATTGAATAATGTCATCGCTACATAAATAACAGTTAATACTCCCGGAGGAAGTAAGTGTCGTCTCCATTGCCGGGCATCCGGTAAACGATTAGTTATCCGAAAACGGAAATACAAATAAAACAAGGGAGTGAGCAATGTGAAAGCCCAGCTGTTCAAACTGGAAATAAGGGCAATCTTTCTGAAAAGGAAGAGTCCTTCATACCAACTGTTGTAAAAGGATACAACACAGAGTACCAGCGTGATGAAAGTTGTAAGTATGGTCTTTTTGTTATATCTGCCATATTGTAACAAAGAAATCCCGGCGATGCTTAAAACACCCCAGGCTAATAAGGAAGTACAAATAACTAAAATCTGAAATAATAATGATAACATAAAAACATTTCTGAATGCAAATGTACTTACTAAAGTTTATAAATGCAGGTTTCTTTGTTTTTTTATTTTCAGACGATAAGTGAACAAAATAAAATAGCTTATTTTGTACTGCCATAAGGCTTTTAACAGTAGGTAATCTACAAAAGAGAAGATGAATAAGCATAGCTGCAGGAAAGCTTTTGAGGTAATTTTCTTTGTCTTTTGTTCGTTAATAATTAACGGGCAAGAGAAAATAACAGTACCTGATACCCTGCGTAATATCCGGCTCCGGGAGGTGGTAGTCACGGCTACTCCATCAGATGCACCGGGTACCAGTTCCTTGATTGGGCACGATGCCATCCGGCATATACAAGCGACTGATTTATCAGACTTGTCCCAATTATTACCTGGCGTACTTACCCGTAATCCTGATTTGAATTCTCCTGCTGTCTTCACAGTCCGTAGTGCTACATACGAGAATGCGACAAATGCATTGGGAACCGCTATACTGGTAGATGGAGTGCGAATGAACAATAATATGAATATGCAGCAACTGGGACTTGAAGGTCAAGGTAGCCTGTTTAACAGTTCTGCTCTTTCAGGATTTGATGTCCGTTCGATTTCACCTGCTTCCATAGAATCTGTAGAGGTGATACGCGGAGTGCCTTCGGCCCGCTATGGGGATGCTACCAGCGGCGTTGTATTGGTAAACTCGAAAGCCGGATTGCAACCTTATACGGTGGGATTGCGTTTTACGGCAACTGAGAAACTTGCTTCTATAGGTAAAGGTATGGCTATGGGAGCGAATGGAGGTATTCTCTACCTGGGAGCAGATTATGCACTTTCATCGCAAGATCCCCGACTGCCGGAACAAACATTTCAACGGATAGGTATTCAAATAGCTCATGCGAAAGACTTTGCTACGGCATCACTTCGTTTTAATTTGCGGGGATATTGGACACTGGATAAAGGAGGCGGAGGTCGCAACACTATTGACGGTGAATATCAGAAAGCCTTTAACCGGGGCTTTTCATTCTCGGCAAACGGACGCTGGGATTTAAATAAATCCTGGATTTCAAACTTGGAATATCATGCCGGATTGACCTATAGTTACCAGAAGAATGAATCGAGTATATATTACTCAAGCACGCAGCAGGTAACAACTTATACCCGTCAGCCGGGTGAGCAGGCCGGTATATTTTTAGCTCCCAACTACTTCAGCGATCTTTCGGTGGAAGGGAAACCGTTATCCGCAGATGCGTCACTTACGGCCAATCTCAGAAGTACACTATCGAATAATGTATATAATCATTTTATGCTTGGTCTGGAAATGGGGACAGAGGGTAACCGTGGAGAAGGTATTCAGTTCGACCCTCTCCGCCCGTCGTTGGAAATGATCCGAATGCGTACCCGTTCTTTTCGGAGTATTCCCTTTGTACATCAATATACAGCTTTCGCAGAAGATAAGGTCACTTTCCATACAGGAAAGATGAGAACTGAAATACAAGCTGGTGTACGTTTCACCAAACTGCAAACAGAGGCATTGCGTTATGCCCCGACAGCAGATCCGCGTATCAACGTCAGACAGATTCTGTTGGAACAAAATGAAAATCCACTACTGAAACACCTTAGTATACGCGCAGGTTGGGGACTGATGCGTAAGATGCCGGTCTTAGCCTATTTGTATCCGGATAAATCCTATACCGATAAAAATAGCTTTACTTATAATGATATGGAGAATAACGAGCGACTGACTGTGATGCATACTTTTGTGACCGATCATACTTTTAATCCAAATTTGCGCTTACCGGTAAACCGAAAATTGGAGTTGGGACTTAACCTGCGGCTAGGACAAATGACTGCCGATATTGTATGGTTCAGAGAGCATCTTCAGAATGGATTCAGCACAACGGAACAAGCTGAACCTTTTACATACCGACGTTACGATCCGTTAACCGGTAAAGGGGAATATCCCGAACTGACTCCCGATGGGGTAGTGAACAACGGGAAGCCTCTCTCCTACACTACCCTTGCAACGTTCGCCACTTTCACTTCCCCGGAAAATGGTATTGAGCAATTGAAACAAGGCATTGAATATACATTCGATATGGGGCACTGGAATACTTTGCATACTTCACTGTTTATCAGTGGCAGTTATTTAAAGTTACATGAAAAAAACACGGCATTGTCAGCAGTGTATCCCCAGGTTGAGCTGAATGGCAAGCCATATCCGTATGTCGGTATTTATGAAGCAGATCACCTGGCCGCCAATTTGCGGGTTTGGCAACAATTCAATACCCGTTTCCAGTTCATCACCCAGTTACCCCGCATCGGTTTGATCACTACTTTAACTTTACAGGCCGTATGGATGGATAAACAACGCCGTGGCATGGAAAGCAGTTACAATAATCCCGTTTACCTGATCGACGATAATGGGAACCGGCTCGATGGAGATCCGATGACCGATATAGAACATCGTAAACGTCTCAATCCAGTATATTATATGGATAGTGATGGAGTACGACATCCCTTCACTCCGGAAATGGCGAACGATAAACGTTTCGCTGATCTGGTGCTGGATGCTGGCACACTGACCCGGTATCAGGAAGATTCGTTCGGCCCCTATTTCCTGTTGAATCTTCGGGTAACGAAAGAGATAGGGCGCTATGTATCAGTTGCTTTTTGTGCCAATAATTTTACGCAATCGAATCCAAAGAAATACACCAGTAGCACACAACAATATACGATTCAAAATCCTGGTTTATATTATGGAGCCGAGATGACGATCCGGTTTTAAAAGAGTTTTTAATATAAAAAAACATCAAATGAAAAAAGGTTTTTACTTATTACTTGCTTTAGTTTTATTCTTTGCTTCCTGTTCGGAAGATGAGAAACAATCTTCCAGTATTTATATCCAGCTAGTTGCTCCCGAAGGTTATTCAACGTTGCCTTATGAAGAAATGGAAGTTGCACTGACGAATAAAGATCAGGGAACTGTGTATTCTGTGCATTGTTCATCTACAGGAAAGGCTTCATTCAACGTTGAACCGGGTTACTATGCTGCTTCGGTACATTATCAAGCCGCTTCCGGACTGATTTTTAGCGGAAGAATAGAATCTTTATCGTTGCTTTCAGACCAGGAACAAGGTATGATAGAGCTACCGTTATCACAGGCTAAAATAAATGCTCTTGTCATTAAAGAGATTTACTTTGGTGGTTGCAAGGGATTGAATGATAAAGAATATCAGGCAGATCAGTATGTGACCTTATATAACAATTCAGATCAGACAATTTATCTGGATGGTTTGTGTGTCGGAATTGTGGATCCGGGTAACAATCTGGAATCTCCCTGGATGAATTATACGGATATGAAACGGATTCCGGTAAATGATCTGACCTGGCAGTTTCCCGGAAAAGGGAAAGAATATCCTTTGGCACCGGGAGAAGAAACAACCATTGCCACGAATGCCGTGGATCATACGGGCGGAGAGTTTCAACACGCTAACTCTGTCGATCTGTCCGGGGTCGATTGGGGATTTTGGGATGTGAGTCTTGAACGGCAAAATATTACTACCGGTGTTAAACCCATGACGTTGCTCGCAAATCTGAATCCTTTATTAGTAATGTACTCTCTCCCGGTTTTTGGCCCTACATTTATGGTATTCAGCTTGCAGGATTCACCGGAAGAATATGTACAAGATCCGGATAATCGCGAACCGCGTCCCCAGGCGGCTAATCAAGACAAGCGTTATCTGATGGTTCCTCAGGAATGGGTAATAGACTGTATAGAGTGTGTGAAAGATATCAATTCACCTAAGCGAGTGCCTAATGAACTTGATAACGGGAAATGTTATATTCCGGGAGACAGGTATTCAGGCCGGTCGATTATCAGAAAGAAAACAGGAATGGCAGACGGACATGTTATTTATCAAGATACAAATAATTCCGCCGAAGATATGGAAGTTACATTTGCTACCCTAAAAACAAAATAATGGCCATGAGAAGCCGGGAAATATTGTTCGGACTATTATTTTCGTTATCCACGACGGTTTCTGCTCAAACGGATACGTTGTATATACCTTCGATAAAAGAAGTGTATAGACACAATAGCTGGTTGGGCGGCGCTAACCCTGTGGGATTGTCGTTTAATCGTTTCCGTTCTTTCTCTGTGGCGGAAGCAAGTTATGGCCATCACAAAGGAAATTTTGGGAACGTCAGTCTTCCGGCTTCTGCGGATGTGTACTCTGTATATAGCGAATCATTTCAGACTGTAAATAAAGTGTCGCTTTATGGTAAGATCGGTTACACCCAGTTTCAGAATCGACAACAGAACTGGAATGGAATGACAGGTGACTATTGGCAGGCTATAAACTTGTGTGACTCCATAAGTGGAAAGCAACGTTCGGAGCAATATCAATTGTCGGGAGGTTTTTCTCTGCCGATCCATCGGCAATGGTTACTGGGTGTAAAAGCGGATTATAAAGTACAACTGACTGCCAAAGATATTGATCCACGAAATAAAAATCAGTGGATGGAGTGGCGCCTTACACCGGGTGTGGGATATCTGTGCGGGAATTTATATTGGGGCGCGTCACTGCTTTATGTCCGTCGAAAAGAGACCGTAGATTATCAAAATATGGGTAGTCATACAACTTATCCCGTCCTGGTAGCTTATCCGTTGGGATTCTTTAAAACCTTATCATGGGGCGAAAATGTGAATTGGTATTATACCGGACAAGAGGTTGGTGGTGCTTTACAGTTTGACTTGAATCGTGGTTCTTTCCAATTATACCAGGAGATCTGTGGGAGTTTCGCCGGACAGACAGTAGAGAGTGACCGTATAAAAAATAAGAAAGAAGGCGAAACGGATAGCTGGCAGGTGGAGTATAAAGGTAAGTTACAGCAGGTGTTCCCCGGTTGCAGGCATGAATGGGAATGGCTGGCTACATTTAGTCATGCTGATAACTTTGATCCATTGCAGCATCAAGTGGAATCGGATACCTGGCAATCGGATGGAAGATTACTTCGCTCTACTCGGCGTACAAGCCGATATGCTTTGAATTATGGATATTATCGGTTACGTGATGCCTGGCATTCCTATTTTTATATCCTTTCAGGTATTAGTTATCGTCAGGCGAAAACAGCTTTATTATTCTATCCGGCGGAGTATACACAGCCGATTCACCGGTTTACAATCCATACTACATTTGTTCAAAATTTTTTATTACCAAATGCCTCACTCGACTTATCTTTGGGAACTCAATATGGGAAAGGTGGTGGATCGATTATGGAAGAAAAGCAGCTGTCACCTGAAGAAAATGCTCCGGAAATCACCTTATGGCAGAATCACAGCAGATTACAACAAGTGTTCGATTATGAAACGATGTCGCGTTGGGGGTTACATTCTTCTGTAACTTATACCAGATCAACTCTTTTTCGCTGGTTTATTCAGCTGACGTTTGATTTTGAAAAGACACCTCGAGATGTAATTTATACTGATTCACGAAAAATAACGGCACAAATCGGATTGCTATTTTAAATAGAATATGTAGTTTTGATAAATAATTAAAAAAACAACAGTATTATGGAAAACAATGAAGGGAAAATTTTAGAACAAACAGAACAGGATATACCTAAAACATTATGGACTATTGACTATTCAAAATGTACGGTTTGTGGAGAATGTGTGGTTGCTTGTAAACGTGGACTACTTAAAGTTAAAGATAAAAGAATAATAATAACTAGCCAGATTGATTGTAACTGGTGTGGTGATTGCGCTGGAGCTTGTGCATCAGATGCTATAGTATTGACTTAATTGAAAAAATGAAAGCATTCCATCTATTTCTTCTTATATTTTTCATATGCATTGGTTGTATAAATCAGGGGCAAGAGAATATTAATTTGTTAAATAAAGAATTAGCAACAACACCTATTCTATCTTTATCTTTCGATTCTTTATGGCAAAATGTACAAAAATTACCATCTCAACAGCAGGCCAAAATATTATTTCAAATCTCCTGTCGGAATGAAAAAGATATAGATGGAATGCAAAAACAAGAAAATATTTTACTAGAAAGTCTTTCCATTACATCAAAGAAGGAGAGAAAGAAAATATTGTTACAATTACTTAGCCTTTACGCGAAATTGAATGAACAGAGAATTCCTAATATAGACATAAAAGGTATTCAACTAATTGATAAACTCGAGGTGAATTACTCACTTTCACAAGAAGAAAAATGGGGCATTAGAAAAATAAAAGCAATATTATTGAGTAGAAGAGGATTGCATGAGCAGTATTTACCAATTTGGTTTGAACTTTTGAAAGAACATCGTGCAGCAGAAAGAACAGAACTTGTAATAGAGGATCTTTCCGCAATAGCAAATCAATTTGCAATATTGGGTGATCAAGAAAAAAGTATATCCTTGTATAAAGAAGCTTATCAACTGACAATAGAGAATCATTTCCCAAATTTGAGTAAAGAATGCCTAATTCGATTAGTTTATCTTTTATATGACTCAAAACAATATGAGGAAGTAGTGAAGTATACTAATAAAATGATGGTAACAGATACTATAACATCATTTATACCTTCAGTTTATTCCATATTATCTACATGTTATTTAGAACTACAAAAGCCAGATAGTGCCCGTTTCTGTTTAACTAAAATGAATGACAAGTTGAAAATGGGAAATGGGATGAGTTTTTATTGTTCTATTGCAGAGACCTATATTGCAGAAAATAAAATAGATTCAGCTTGTGTTTATTTGGAAAAAGCCAATATGCAATTTCAAAACCAGGTAGAACTTTTTCGAAAAAAAAGGATAGAAACATCACTTCCCTTTAATTTTTTAACGACCTACTGTTCTTTAGCAACTTTATATCAACAAAGTAGTAACTACCGACAAGCAGGTCAGTTTTTTACAGCTGTAGAACCTTTAATGAAGAAAGATATTAAAAATCCAATTCACTTGGAGATCCAAGTCGATGCCCTTACCCGCTATAGCTCTTTTTGTCGGGCTACCAAGCAATATGAAAAAGCCGTAGATTTATTAGTACGTCGAGACTCCATCCAGCAAATCATTAACAAGGTCAATAAAGAACGTGAAAGTAAAAATCTTATGGATCGTTTGCAGATTAAAGATTTAATGCACAAACTCGAAATGCAGGAAGCTTTATTGATTAATTCACACCGCATAATTGCTGTCTCATCCGCTTGTGCAGTCTTATTCCTCTTTTTTATATGCGCTATAGGCTACATTTATCAGCAACGGAAGAAGCGGTTATCGGTTATACTAAATCAGGATAAAGAAGCGGAACAACCCGAACCATTGGCTACACCAGAGAATAAGATGCCACTTAGCTCTGAAGAAAAACTTTTCCGTGCAGCCCAAAAGAAAGTAAGTTCTGAAAAGTTATATCTTAATAAAAATCTGAAGCTTAAATCATTGGCAAAAATATTGGGCACTAACCACTCCTATCTGTCATCATGCATTAATACCTGTTCTAACAAAAACTACAATCAATGGATCAACGATTTTCGTGTTGATTATTTATTGGAACAAATTCATTCAGGAAAGAAATTATCCGACTTGGCTAATGAAGCAGGTTTTTCTTCCACCGATGCCTTTTATCGTAACTTTAAACGAAAGACAAATCTTACCCCTAGCGAATATCTAAAGCAGTATCCTCTTACTAAAGAATCATGACATTCTGTCTCCTCTCGGCTTTCTCCATATCCAATTCTCTTAAGTAGTTCAATTTACGCTCACAGCCCTAAATCAGCATTTCAAATCCTATTTCAGGTCGTCTGCAAATTTAATTTCATTGTTTTCAATTTCTTTGATATCTTTCCGCTAATAAACTCAATGAGACAATATGATAAGAATGGCTTTAACACATTTCTCAGCCCGTTTGGATGAATATCTGCGGAGAAAGTTCCCCCAGCCTGAAGGAGTAGCAGAGGTAGGATTTATAGGTAACGGCTCGGAAGAGCGGCCTTGTAAATTGATTATCTCGTTAGTTAATATTGAACGGGAAACAGCTGGAGGTATCTCGGGAAGTATCCGTCGGAACGGTTCGGAGTATGAAAGAAGTTATCCGCCACTACTGTTGAATCTGGATCTGATGCTAGCCGCAGTATACGGTGAAAAACGTTATGCAGAGTCATTGTCTGTCTTGTCTGAAGCACTAACATTCATGCAGTCCCATCCCTATTTTGATTTGAATGGACAGACGTATACAACAGAAATTGTAACGCTGTCTACACAAGATATCAACAATATCTGGACAACATTAGGTGGACAATATTATCCATCAGTAATGTGTAAGCTGCGCAAACTGACAATAGATGCCAAAGAAACCAGTGGAAGTACCGGTATTGCAGGTGAGCAGAATATACATTTAACAAAATAACAAAGAACTAATATGAGCCGATTCATAGCAATAGCTGGTATACGACTGGAACACGACTATTATACTCCACCCATAAACAGTCATCTAAGTCTGAAGCCTACATCCCAAACCGATGAGCTGATGAAGCGGCGTGGCGTGTCTTTCAGGCAAACTGCTCCCTATGAATGGCAATGGTTTGTAGAAGATAATAATGCTGGATTTATGGAAAACGATATACTGGAAGTTTCTATAACAGTGGATGATCCGGAATTTATAAGAAAGATTTCACTAAAAGAGGATTACAATCTGCTACAACTTTATCAAATCCGCCTTGGAAAAGAGAGTACTATAGAATTCAATCCGCTTCCGGTTCCAGATAAAACAAAACATCAGGGTGAGTTTTGTCGGGTTGTATTGAAGCCTATCCAAGCTACAATCACTAAATTATTCTCTTTGCAACAAACAATACAAACGTTGCAAACTATGTTAGATGAATCGGAAAATGATACCAGTCAGCTAGAAACGATAAAACTATTAGGGCAAATGTGGGAAGAAATAGAATGGTTACCAACAAAACCAGATCAAAGATACACCATTAAGTTTTGCTCTAGTTCTTATTATTGGGAGTTCCTATTTGTTTTTAAGGATAAAACCGAGAAGGACACCCCAATAAGGTCTTTGGTACTTGAATCTAATGCACATAAGAATAAAATTATTTTCGATACTTCTGAGAAATATGAAAATAGTATGCTTGGTAATAATGTATACCGAGTTATTTCTGAAGTGAAAATAGAGACAAAAAAATGTTATGATTTTACACTTACTCTTTATGAACGTTTATCCGATGACAAAAGAATAGTTATAAGTAAGTTTATTCCTGTTCCGCAACTAGGTAAGTATATTGCCAGCCGTCCGGATATCATTAGGGAAGTTTGTTATTTATAAAAACGATAATTACTAATCTTAAAATTCTAATTTATGGGCGAATACAAAACACCTGGCGTTTATATCAAAGAGAAAAACGCCTTTGGCAACTCGGTTGTGGAAGCCGAAACTGCTATTCCGGCTTTCATTGGTTATACCGAAAAGGCCCGAAACGGCAATGACGACCTGAAAAATGTTCCCTGGAAAATTTCGTCGATGACGGAATTTATACAATATTTTGGTGGGGCACCGGAGCTCAATTTCACGGTGGATATTGTAAAGTATCATCCGGAAGAAGTTGAAATGACGGAAGAGGATAAAAAAAGAATTGTACAACCAGACAAACCAATAGAAAAACCGAATACTTCAATATTTCAGATAGATGTAAATACAGATGAAAAGGAAGTGTTTGAAATTAAAGAAAAAAAAGCATATAAAGTCAGCTATGCCTTCTACGTTAACGGAAAAAACGATTATACATTATATTATAATATGCTACTGTTTTTCGCTAATGGCGGAGGGACCTGCTATATTGTTTCAGTGGGTGGCTACAAAGATGAACTGAGCAAAGATGTCATAACAAAAGCTTTAAGTACGCTAAATCTAGAACAGGAAATTACGATGGTAGTAATTCCAGAAGCTGTAAATCTGTCGGATAAAACTGAATTCAAAGACGTGCAGCAGAGAGTGCTTTCTCATTGCGGAAATGAAATGAAGAACCGTTTCGCTCTACTCGACATATATCCCAAAGATAAAGAGGATATGCGCATTGACGACCAGGTGAACGTTTTCCAGGAAAACGTCGGCTCAAGTTTCCTGTCTTATGGCGCGGCCTATTTTCCTTGGTTGAATACTTCCGTATTGGGCGATCGGGATTTGGATGGTAGTATGTTTACATGGACCAAGACTGCGTATGATAATCTGGGTAAATTCGCACAAGTAGATGATAAATTGCAGAGAATTGCAGAATCCTTTATGAACACAACTCTAGTAGTTGAAGAAGAAAAGACGATAACAATCGGAGGAATAGAATATAAATATGCAGATATAACAACAGATGTACTGCATGAAAAATTAGGTAATGATGTACCGGTAACAGTCGATAAAGATGAAAAATCAACCCCCAATAAGAAAACCATAACGTTCTCGCCTCCTTATGTCGTTGATAAAACAGGGTTTCATTTGGCATTAAACAATGCGTCATACCTCTACCAACAGGCTATGAAAGCAGTAAAGAAAAGTCTGAACCTCCTTCCCCCTTCCGCTGCGATGGCTGGTATCTACACGATGGTAGACAACAGTCGTGGCGTATGGAAAGCCCCGGCCAATGTAACGTTGAACTACGTGGATAGTCCGGCTGAAGACATCGACAACGAACAACAGGAGAAATTGAATGCACCGATGAATGGAAAAGCGATCAACGTAATCCGTACTTTCCGTGGCGAAGGAATAAAGGTTTGGGGAGCACGCACATTGGACGGCAATTCGCTGGACTGGCGATATATTAATGTTCGTCGCACGCTGCTTTTCCTTGAAGAATCGGTGAAAAATGCCGCCCGTGCCTATGTGTTTGAACCGAATGATGCAGGTACGTGGATCAACATGAAATGCATGATAGAAAACTTTCTGCGCAGTGTTTGGAAACGTGGCGGACTGGCCGGAGCTACACCGGAAGATGCTTTTGAAGTACATGTTGGTTTAGGCGATACAATGACAGGCGAAGATATTTTGGAAGGCATTATGCGCATTACGGTATTGGTAGCTGTCACGCATCCGGCCGAATTTATCGAGATTACCTTTCAGCAACAGATGCAAAAGAGTTAATAACCCATTGTTAAACTTAATACAATAATAATCATGGGAGAATACAAGACCCCCGGCGTTTACATCAAAGAAAAGAACGCCTTCGGCAATTCCATCGTGGAAGTCGAAACAGCTATTCCGGTCTTTATCGGCCTTACCGAGAAAGCACTGAACGGCACAACGTCTCTGCTAAACAAGCCGATGCGAATTTCATCGATGACGGAGTATAACAACTATTTCGGTGGTGCACCTACACCTAAGTTCAAGATTGAAACTGTCAATGCAAAAAGTGGCGACACAGACAAATGTCTTTGTGTGTATGATGAAAAAGCCGGAACAGGACTGAAAGCCAGTTTGGAAAACAATCTTTGTACGCTTTACTATCATATGATATTGTTCTTTGCCAACGGAGGAGGAACCTGTTATATCGTTTCAATAGGAAATTACAGCCAAAAGATATCCGACATTTATGAGGGAAACAAAGCGACTGTATTTTCCAATATCAAAAAAGAGCAGGATATAACGATGTTGGTCGTTCCGGAAGCTGTAAATGCAGATAATCAAATAAATATTTATACCAATCTGTTAGGATTATGCGATAGCAAGAAATACTTTGCTATTCTGGATATCCCTAAAAAAGGTAGTAATGAAACACCGGATCCGGTAGATTTTTTCCGTAACGCCATCGGTACGACCAATCTGCAATTTTCGGCAGCCTATTACCCGTGGCTGGAAACCTCTGTGTTATTAGACACTGATATCAATGGAGAAATATTGGTTTGGGATTATGATAAAAGCATATCTTCTGTAAATCCACAGTTGGATAAATACATTAAAGATTGTTTTTACAAAATACAAAACAAGAAAGAAAGTGAAAAAGCAGATGCTAAACTATTAACCGACAGCGATGTTAAACAAGTTAAGAACGACCTTCATAATACCCTATTTCAAAACTGGCCGCAATATAAGCTGATAGCAAAGAAAGTAAAAGACTTCCTAAACCTCCTTCCTCCTTCAGCAGCGATGGCCGGTATCTATACAATGGTAGACAATACGCGCGGTGTATGGAAAGCTCCGGCAAACGTATCCATCAATTACGTGAATAAACCTGCAATCCCTATCACGAATGCAGACCAGGAAGACCTGAACATGCCGATGAGTGGAAAAGCAATTAACGCCATCCGCACCTTCCCCGGCGAAGGTATCAAAGTATGGGGCGCACGCACGCTGGACGGCAATTCACAGGACTGGCGTTACATCAACGTACGCCGTACGATGATCTTCCTTGAGCAGTCGGTGAAAAATGCCGCCCGCGCCTATGTGTTTGAACCGAATGATGCCAACACATGGATTAACATGAAATGTATGATAGAGAACTTCTTACGTAGCGTCTGGAAACGCGGTGGGCTGGCAGGTACAACTCCCGAAGAAGCCTTCGAGGTGCATGTAGGGCTGGGCGATACCATGATAGCGGATGACATACTGGAAGGCATCATGCGTATCACCGTGCTGGTAGCTATTTCGCATCCGGCAGAGTTTATCGAAATTACTTTCCAACAGCAAATGCAGAAAAGTTAAGTAAGGTAATAATAAATAATTAACAATTTAAATTTAGAATATTATGGCAGAAGATGGATCAGCACAGAGCCAGGACCAGAAAGCATGGCCGTTGCCCAGTTTTTATTTTCAAGTGAACTTAGGTGATGAAAAAGTAGTCTCCTTTAGTGAGGTTTCCGGATTGGAAACAGAGTATGAAGAGATAACGTATCGTGCCGGTGATAGCCCTATCTTCACAAAACTGAAAATGCCGGGGTTGAGAAAATCGGGTGATATCACTTTGAAGAAGGGCATCTTTAGTGGCGATCAGGCTATGTGGAATTGGATAAATAGTGTGAAAATGAATACAGTTAAGCGACAGACTGTTACGATCAGCTTGTTGGATCAAGAAGGAAGTCCTGCCCAGACGTGGACATTGACAAACGCTTGGCCTAAGAAAATAACGGTAGAAGGATTCAAAGCTGATGGGAACACGGCATCTATGGAGACTCTGATATTAGCACATGAAGGAATAACTATTGCTGGTAGTTAATAAGCGGTAGAATATGAATGACGTTGCATCAGATTGGACACCACCTGTGGAGTTTTACTTCCGGGTGGATTTCCAAAATCAAAATGGCCAAAAGTTCCAGGCATCTTTCGGTGAGGTAAGTGGTATTGGCTGGAGTTTCTCCACCACTCCACAGAAAACTGCAGAAAACGAGAAGATACAGCTGCCTCAAGGTCTGAATTATAGCAATATAACCTTGAAGCGGCCAGTAGCTCCGTTGAGTGAGGATTTTGCCAAATGGGTGAACAGTTGTCTTTCGCTTATGATTTTATCAGGAAGCAACGACAATTGGATAAAGAAAAAATCCTGTGATGTCATTATCAAACTGCTGGACAATTCGGGTAAGCCATTGGCTGCGTGGGCATGCTATCACTCTTATCCGGTGAAATACAGCATAGGAGGATTGAACGCTGCTAACAGTGGGTTAGTTATGGAAACTTTGGAGATAACATACAATCGATTGGAACGTGTCGTATAACAAGTAAATAAAACTATGCCGGTCATCATCAAGGAAATCCATGTCCGCACCGTGGTAGAGAAACGAATCATTACGGAAACGGAAGTCTCGGATGAAATAGTCCGAAAGATAGAAAATCGTGTACTTGACAAGTTGTCTGTAGAAAGCATAAGAAGTGAATCTTACGAACTGCGGCATTGGCGGAAAAAGAGAGAACGCTAGGAAAAAAACGAAGATATGGAAAAAATGATTCTCACAGCCTATACGGATGACAACTTCAGCAGCGAATACAAGTCTGCATTGGAGTTGCCCATCAATCCTGAAAAGGTGAAACTGAATAAGGGAATATCTTATGCAGAAGACAAACAGTTGGGAAGCCTCAACGGCTCCAATGTCTTTGTGCGTTACCGTCCGGAATCTTTCAGTTTCGACTGCCTGCTGGACCAGACCAACGCCATGGAGGAGGACGACGAGAAGAAGCCTGTCCATGATGTAGTGAAAGACATTGAAGAACGGCTGTATTACTACAACCCCGAAGGGCACCGCCCCTCATTTGTCAAGGTGCAGTTTGGTGACATCCTTTTCTTTGGTCAACTCAAGACGCTTGACACAGAATATACCATGTTCAATCCGAATGGAATACCTGTCCGCGCCGAACTGAAAGTGACGCTGACGGGCTATTGCAGCCAGAAGGAAGAGAAGAAACGCTTCTCCAAACGCTCTCCCGATGTGTCGCGGCTAGTTACACTAAAAGAGGGGCAGACACTTGCCGCACTTTGTTATGAAATATATGGCGATCCGCTCTTTGTTGGGCAAGTCGCAAGGTTTAATAATTTGAACGGTTACAGGAATGTACCTGCAGGTACGCAACTCCTGATGCCGATGTTAAAGAAAGGATAGGAAATAATGGCAGAATCACCTTCTGTAAATAAAGACCGTGTGTTGTCCTGCTCCGTTTATTGCGGTGGCAGCAAACTGAATGACAGTTATACACTAGTGTCCGCTACCGTGCGGCTGAAGTTGAACCACATCGGCAAAGCTACGCTGAAGTTCAACGCAGGGAGCATGGACAAACAAACTTTCAACGAGAGTGATGCCGACCTTTTCAGACCGGGAAATACCATCCGGCTGGACGCAGGCAACGTAGATAAAGAAGAAATTTTGTTCGATGGAGTAATCATCGGGCTGCGTATTGTCACAGGCAAGGACTCACACTCCTACATGCTGGTGGAATGCCGCGACAATGCCTACTCCGCTACACAGGGACGCAAAAACCGCGTCTTCGAGAAAAAGAAAGACAGTGAAATAATCAAGGATGTACTGGCTAATTACGGCAGTGTCGAAATAGATGCCACACCTTACACGCATCCTACCCTTGTGCAGTATTATTGCTCGGACTGGGACTTCGCTCTCTCCCGTGCCGATGCCAACGGCCTGTTCGTCTACACCACTGGGAAAAAGATACAGGTGAAGAAGCCTAACGTCAGTGCATCGCCTGTACTGACCGTAACCTATGGCAACGACCTGACTGCATTCGACCTCGAACTGTCCGCCGCCGACCAGTTCACGCAATATGAAGCCGTATCATGGGATCCCAATACACAAAAGACGGTGAAAACAACCGCTTCCCTCCCTTTACTCAACCGGCAGGGCGATTTGCAACCGAAGAATATCGCTACGGGCGACAATCTACTGTTGCAAACCGATGCACCAACCAAAGAAAATGCTTTGAAGCAATGGGCGGACGGCATGGCGTTGAAAGCCGGACTGGCACGCTACCAGGGTTCATGCAGTTTCTACGGTTCCGCCAAAGTAGTGCCGGGTTGCCTGATCGAATTGAAAGGCCTGGGTAAACGCTTCAACGGCAATATGTTTGTCGGATCAGTAACGCATGCTATCGAGGACAATGAATGGATCACCAAAGCAGGTGCAGGTATTTCGCCCGTAAATATCACTGATGAAGCAGATGTGGTTTCTCCCTCCGCTTCCGGCTTCCTGCCCGGTCTGCAAGGTATTCATGCAGCGGTGGTAAAGAAGCTGGACGGCGATCCGTTGAAAGAATGCCGTATACAGGTAGAATTACCGTGGCTGGAAGGTAAGAACCGCTTGCTCTGGGCAAGGCTGTCGACCCTGTATGCCACCAATAATTCAGCCAGTTTCTTCCTGCCCGAACCGGAAGACGAGGTGGTGATAGGTTTCATGAACGAAGACCCCGGCCATCCCGTGATACTGGGAAGCCTGTATGGTGCCAAGCATAGACCTCCTTACGAATATGAGGCCAAAAACAATACGAAAGCCATCGTCACCCGTGAGAACATGCGGATAGAGTTTAACGAGGAGAAGAAAATCATAACTGTTTCCACCCCCGGTAAAAACAGTATAGAAATCAATGATGATAAGAAGTCCATCAAACTGACCGATCAACACAAGAACGAGATCGTGATGGACAGCGACGGTATCTCCCTCTCGTCATCCAAAGACATCAAGCTGAAAGCGAAAGGCAACATCACGCTGGATGCCACGATGAAACTCAGCGGCAATGCCAAGCAGGATGTCACGCTGGAAGGACTGAATGTGAAAGTACAGGCTAAGGTAGGTGCCTCGGTGAAAGGTAATGCCACGGCAGAGCTCTCCGCTAGTGGGCAGACCACCGTTAAGGGTGCTATGGTAATGATAAACTAATAAAGAAAGGAGAACAATATGCCACCGGCAGCAAGAATAACTGATATGCACACCTGCCCGATGCAAACCCCGGCGTTTCCCTCGCCGATACCACATGTGGGCGGCCCGATTACAGGTCCGTGTGTGCCGAATGTACTGATAGGGAAAATACCGGCAGCCGTCGTGGGCGACATGTGTGTCTGCGTAGGACCGCCGGACACGATCGTGAAAGGCTCGTCTACCGTCATGATAGGCGGAAGACCGGCAGCCCGGATGGGTGACAGCACCGCACATGGCGGAACGATTGTCGTCGGATGTCCCACGGTAATCATTGGAGGATAAGTCTCCGGAAACTGAAAAACTAAAAGAAGATGGATGAACTGAAGAACCTGTTGGATGCCGATGTCTTTCTGGGGCGAGGTTGGAATTTTCCTCCTCAGTTGACGGAAAACGGGGTAAAGATGGTAGCTTACGAAGAGGATATCGAACAGAGCCTGCGTGTATTGTTCAGCACCTCGCCCGGTGAGCGCGTAAACCGATACGATTATGGCTGCCCGCTGCGCCGCTACACCTTCGAGCCGATCTATACGCAAACCCTGGTGCGGATGCGGGCAGATATCGCCCGGGCTATCACCCTCTTCGAACCACGTATCACGTTGGAAGAGGTGTCGTTCGAAGAGCGTTCGGATAAAGGATTGTTGCTGATCCTGATCACTTACACCATCATCCGTACGAATAGCCGCAACAATATGGTGTATCCGTTTTATCTGAATGAAGGAACGAATTTGAATATGTAACATTATCTAACTAACAGCAGTATCATGAAAATACTATCTGAAAAAAGTAGAAATAGAAAACAGCATACTATTTGTAGTAATAATAAACTTCAAAGGAAATCAGCATCTGAAATTCTTTCAGTAATGGATAATCGAGCGTCACATATCACTCAGAAGAAAAATATCGAGAGAATGAAAAAAAAGTCAGAAATAAGTAATCATTCTATTTGTCAGTTCGTAAAAAACATTGATGGGAGGGAAATTCCGGCAAAACTTTATCATGTTACAACTCCGGAAAATTGGGCATTAATCCAACAAAGTGGCTTGGGCTTTGCCAACAGAAAACTTTGGCTCTCATCTACAAAAGGTTCTGCTGTTTCTGGAACTGCAAGTGTACTTTTAGAAATAGATACAACTGATATTCTTACTAATAAAATAAGACTTGCAAATGATTATATCGATGGTTATGGTGATGATAAAGTCTGGATTTATTTTGGGCAACTCAAGAAGAGTCGACTAACTGTCATTAGTTGAAAAATAATGCCAATGTGCGTTGGCAACACGTCCGAGGCCTTGGAAATGGCAAAAATGATCGTTGGCACAACTCCTAACCCATTGGAAGTACCCAAAACGATCGTTGGCAGCATTTTCTATCCCTTGGGAGTCGTGCCAACGATTATTTTCATACCTTCGTAGAGCTCGGGCGGTCTGAAAACGATCGTTGCGGGTAAAAACTACGTATTAACATTAAAAAAAGATTATTATGACTTCACAGATCAGATCTTTCGGCATGAGTCAGATGACTATCGGCTCATGCAGCGACTTCCACAGTAAAGTTCTCGGGTTTATCACTGCTGCTACTGATGCCGCCCTGCACATAGAAAACAAAGTGCCGGATTACACCACAGCAGTAGAAACACTTGCCTCCATCGTTAATCGTCAACGTGCCTTCGTTGCTACTATCGACCTGAAGGATACGGATAAAACACGCGATAATGCATCAGGAGTGATCAGCAATGTTACAAACGCTTATCTCACCTCTACTGTAGAAGCAACCAGCAAGGCGGCACGTCTGCTTTCTCCACAACTCTCACCCTATAAAGGGATTCGTAATCATGAGTATACCAAGCAGACTGCCGAAGTGAAGGGAATGCTTGCCCTGTTGGATCTGCCAGAGAACAAAGCAGCTATTGCAGCTTTGGGGTTGACTGCTGAAGTGGAAGCCCTTCGTACGGCAAATGTCGCTTTCGAAGAAGCATTCCTGAGTAAAACAACGGAAATGGGGGGGCGCATGATGCAAAGTGATGTCAAATCAGCCGATACTGTAGCGGCAGCCAATACTCTTTACAGTGAAATTATCCAGACGGTAAATGCCTATGCCATTGTGCAACCTTCGGATGCGATAACAACCTTCATCACCAACATTAATGGCCTTGTAGGCACTTATTCACGAATTGCAGGCAGCAGTAACAGTGGCGGCACAGCTTCGGGCGGTGACGACAAACCTGTCATTCCCGGTGGCGGTGGCGAAGATGATCGTCCCGTTATAGAATAAGAATTGAATAGAACCTGAAAACAGATCAGAACATGGCAACACCCTACAGGCTAAGCGGCCTCCTCCGTCCCACCTACGAAACCTCCTCTCCCCGCCTCGACAACTTCCCGGCATTGGAGAGCGACTGGCGCGAACTGCTTCCCCGATTGGCAGAAGCAAGCAACAGCATTCGTTATCGTAACGACGACGGCAAGGAGGGTACGCTCATTAGCCTGTGGGCCGACCATGTGTTGACCGTATTGGTGGACATTGCCCGACAACAACCATCGACCGATACCCAAAGCCTGCTAGACGAGGTTAAGAAATGGATAGCCCGACTTAACCGCTATATCGACAGAAATTGGAAAACCATTAACAATGCTTCTTCCTCTATCCAGGTCGCCCGGCAACTGAAAGACCTCTTGGAGAAGTCCCGGACGCTTCACACCATCCGCTCCATACAGGAACATTTTGATTACTACCTGGCACAGATCGAAAACGACGGCAATATGGACGGTGCACTGTCCCTCCTGCTCACTTACCTGCGCAACTATGGTGATATCACTCAGACATTCAACCGCCGCTTCGCCACATTGCCGGAACTCTACCTCCGCGACATCCTGCACGCTATCCCGCTAGGAACAGTGCAGGACAACGCCTATATCATCGTCAACCCGGCAGAAAACACAGCCGGCTTCACGCTACCCGCCCAACAGGCATTCCCGGCCGGACAGAATGCCGCCGGTGAGGACCTGCTTTATCAAACCGTGCGCAACGAATACATCACCCCTATGCAATGCGCCGAAGCGAACGCCATCTTTATCGAACGGGGAGACGGAAAAGACATCTCCATCCGCAAACAAACAATCTATAACCCGGACATATCGACAGCACAAGCACTCTTCTCCGATAAATGTAGTAAAATATTATCTCTGGGCTGGATAGTAGAATCTTCTATGCTCGTCCTAGGCGAAGGCGAAAGGAAAGTCAACGTCAACTTCCGGATTACTACCGATACAGTTTCCGATCTGCTCCCCAGTATACCGGATAAAAGTTTCACCCTGCAATTCAGCAATGCAGAAGGCTGGACGGAACAACCGTGCACCTGTAAGATCAAAATGGAAGACAACCATCACTGGTTATGTTTCGAAATCACAATTCCAGGTGATGGTATCCTCCCCGCTCCCTGCACTGAAGATACGCACGGCATGACAACCGAACATCCCTCCCTTCGGATACTGGCAAGCAAAACCCCGTGCCCTTACGATTGGGCAACCAAGCTAAAATTCGATGCCGTAAAGATAGAGACGAACGTATCTGCCATCCATAACTTCACCTTCTACAACGAGCTGGGGCAAGTTGACACCTCGCAACCCTTCCAGCCTTTCGGCCTGCAATCGGAAAAAGGAGCCTGGTTCCTTTTCGGCAACGAAGAAATGGGGCTCAAACCGTTGAAGGAAGTCCGCTTGAAAGGCAAGTGGAAGAAACTGCCCGAAACAGAAGCAGAGTTCAACAAACTATACAAAAGTTATACCGCTGCCGCCGGACAAGTAATCGACATAAACTCATTCACCATCTCCACCGAATGGCAACAAGGCGGAAAATGGAAATCCTGCCAGGGTATCAGGCAACATTTGTTCACCCCCGATTCCATCGATACATCCGGGGAAAAAGCAGACCGTTCGTTCAATGATGCCCTGGTAATCTTTGATTTAACAGAGAAGAAGCTACTGACACGTAGTGAATCTGTCCCTTACGAATACCGCCGCGACCGTGACGGCTTCTTCCGTGCCACCCTGCAGGCTCCCTCTATCGGCTTCGGTACAGATGCCTACCGCACCCTCTTTACCGAAACGATGATCCATAACAGCCGATGCAAAAAGAAGGATCTTAAGGAATTACCTCCCGAACCCGTTGTCCCCCAGTTGGCAGATGTGGAACTTTCGTACATCGCTTCGGAAGAAACGACACTGGCTGGTATGGCGAATTCATCCATCCGGTTGAGCCGCATCACGGCATTGTCTGAACAAGAGGTTTTCCCCGTAAACGACGTAAAAGAACAACCCTTCCTGCCGGCATTTGCAGCAGACAACCAACTGTACTTCGCCTTCCTCCGTGCAAAAGGAGAACAAACCGTGCGGATGTACCTCGACATGGTCTTGCCAAAAGAAAACAAATCGTTCAACAGTCCGCAGCCGGGCAAAGCCACCAAACTAACCTGGGAATTCTGGAACGGGAACGTATGGTCTCCCATCGCCACCGACGCTATCCGTGTCGAAGAAACCCTGGGGCTGACACAAAGCGGTTTCATAGAAATCAGGCTGCCGGAAAAGATAAAAGACAGTCATACAGATAAGCAAGGTCGTGCATGGCTTCGCGCCACCGTAACAGGTGACTTGTCGTCCAGCCTTGCCATACGCCATATCCGGACGAACTATATCCGGCTTACAGCGCAGAACGGAGACGGTTCTCCACTACCTGCAGAAACAATACAAGGCACAATCGCCCCTGACGAACGGATAGAAAGCATCGCACAACCCCTACCCGGCTTCGGCGGCAGGCCTGCCGAAACGAATAACGATGTAGCCATACACCAGAGTTCACGCATCAGTAACCGTCATCGGGCTATCACGATAAAAGATTACGAACGTCTTGTTCTGGAAAACTTCCCCGAAGTGGACAAGGTACAATGCCTTTCCATACCGAGGAAGAAAAAGATATCGGAAATCGACCTCGTCGTTTTCAGCCGTACGGAAGACAACCGTTATTTTCTTTCTCCGGCCTGGAAGTTGGCGGAGATACGGCGGGTGATCCGTCAATATACGCCTTCGTTTGTTTCCCTGCGCGTTATCAACCCTGTTTATGAACAGGTGAAGGTTCACTGCAAAGCTATTTTATGGGACAAAGTGCAGGATGAAGGCAAAACCATCCGCCAATTGGTGGTGCTGGCGCAGAATTACCTCGCACCGTGGTATCGGAAAGGAGAAATACCGGCTCTCCGGCAACATTTTTCCTACAATGAACTGCATGCCCGCATGGCAAACCACGAAGATTTGATGAGACTGATTGCACTTAACGTCAAATTGGAGCGCACGCCGTTTGTAATCATCGACGAAAAGCATCCGGCCTTCAAAGGCGAACACCCGTGGAGCGTGCTACATCCGAAAATAACAATAGAATTACTATCTCCCTACGGCGGCATCGAAAATGCCGAAATTGGGGGTAACTTCATAATAAGATAGCTTATGAACCCGAACAACCGTAAAAACAGGAACACCTTGAAGGGATACTTCAAAAAAGGCGATATCCCTACCGAGGAACAGTTCGCCGAACTGATCGACTCCACACTGAATCTGGTGGAAGACGAGCAAGTGATAAGAACCGATACAGGCTGGGCATTCTATCCGAAACAGGACGGTAACCTGGATATCGGCTTTTATACGGAAAAGTCCGCTACCGGAACGAAACTGCCTGTATGGTCACTCTCCGTCACACCCGAGAAGAAACTGGTCATAAAGAATGGACAAACCGAAGTGGTGATGGAAGCAGCACAGGATAAATCGTTTCTCCTGCATGGCAACTTGATGGTGGAAGAGACCGTCACCGCATCGGCTTACAAAACGAAAGGCGGAGGTGGAGTACCCCCCGGTGAGGATTACCTGACCGTCCCTGCCGACAAAAAGTGGCACGACCTGCCGCTCGACGTTTCCCGCGAAGGCTTCGGCTGCCGTGTCTACCGCATCTACGCTTCTTTCCGCGAACCGGGCACGGAGCTTTGCCGGTTGACACGTGTCACCGCCATTTGGCTGAACTTCATGGAGCAGCGGATAGAGTCACCGGAAAAGCACTGGTGGGGCTGGTCGGGCAGCATCCGTTTTCGTTGGCAGGAACGCAACGGCAAACCCTGCCTGCAAATGCGCAGCAAGAAACGGTTGCCCTCCGGAGAAGTTCATTGCCGGATTGTAGAAATGTACAAAGGATAATACGTTGTAACTAACGAGAAGATACGAAGATGGATGGCAAAGAACCATATATCAGACAACAGGAAGAAGGTGAGAACCTGTACTCACGCCTGCAAAAAAAGACGTTGGAAGAAGTGCAGCGCCTGTCGGGAAAAGTATGGACGGACTTCAACGTCCATGATCCCGGTGTGACGTTGGCAGACATAGCCAACTATGCATTGACGGAAACAAGCTACAAGCTGGGCTTCGATTTGGCAGACTACCTGACAGGGGAAGGTGAAAACTTCAACCCGAAGCGTTTCGGCCTCTTCCCTCCCGGCGAAGTCTATACCACGGCTCCCGTCACGACAGAAGATTACCGCAGGTTGTTCTTCTCCCATATCCCCGAACTGGAGAATGTATGGGTAGAGTGTGACCCGGCTACCGGTGGTTACACCGTCAAGATCGTTCTTCCTCCTTTTAATAAAGAAGTAAAAAGTGAGGCCTTGGTGGAGAGGGTTCAGATGGTCTACAACGAACACCGTAACCTGTGCGAATATCTTAACCAGGTCATTGTCGTGAAACCCGAAGAACTGGAGTTTCATGCGAGATTCGAAATCGAGCCGGGACAGGATGCCACCCTCATGCTGGTAGAAATCTATCAGATCATCCTGCGTTATTTATCCGGTGCAGTGAGTATCTCCACCCCGGAAGAACAGGAAATCTCCGGCATGCCGCTCGAAGAATGGCTGGAGGGTTCAGACGATACCGTACGTGTTGTAATCCCCCGGCAGCAGAATACCGAATATGAACTGTATAATAAACTCTGGCAGGTGAAGGGCATCAAATCGTTCAGCGTCTGCTATCTGATGAAGAACAACGAGCCACTGACCAATTTCTCCGGAGGATATAGTCTTAAAATACCCCGCAAGAAAGACGATTTGAAGGTAGATATTTATTGCGGATGTTCTCAGGTACAGGTTGATATGGAGAAGTTCACAAAACAATTAAGTGAACTTTATAATACTAAGGTATATATCCCGGAGGAAAAACGGAACTATCAATGGGCAGGCTTGAAAGGCACTAACCACGACATATTCACTCACTACCCCATCGCCCGGGATTTCCCGGCATGCTACAACCTCTCCCCGGATCGGAAGCCTCTTACTTCCTTCGAGGCCTATCTTAAACTGTACGATCAGACAATCGAGCAGGGATTGTCTGAAGTAAAAAAGTTGGATCGTCTACTCTCCATTGAGGCAAAAGATATAGATTACCCGGTCTCCCATAATATATATGCACTAAAAAGCCGCTATATGGATTTCCTCGACCAGTTGTACTGTGTGGAAAGCCAACCGGCATGGATGGAGGAATTTGATAACTATGGTGAAACAAAAGAAGAAATACTGCGTCGCCGTGCAGGTTTCCTCCGGTATATCGCTTATCTGATAAAGAATCGCGCCCAGGCAAGGAATATTACCGATTCGGATGGAAAAGAAAATGTAGCAGTGGCGAAAGAATGGTTCTGCCGTCTGCTTGGCATCAGTTGGAACGAGAACCGTTCGGTAGGAAACGTTCTGGCCAGCCATAATCTTATGTTGATGAAAACAAACGGAAAAGGAAAAATTCCACGAAACTTCATAAACGCCAGGCTGATCGATGAACGAATACTCGAAAACTGCCATATGGAACCTATTGTTCATGAAAAGCAGCCGGAAGACGAGAATGAAAAATTCGAACAATACAGCAGGTTACGCACGGAACTGCCTGTATTCAACCAGAACTTTATCAGTAGCGGCCTGTTCCGGGGAGGCATTTTCCTGGATAATTACCGGCTCGTGCTAGCCGATGAGAATGAGTATATGCTGGTATTCCGCAACCGGGAGGAAAATATCTGGATGAACCTCGGGCGAACCAATAAAAAGGTTGAACTGAATTCGCTTGCCAACATCCTGCGCTATTACCTGCAGGAACTCAACCATGCATGTGAAACGCTCTACATCGTCGAACCGGTGCTTTCCAAATCCCATCCGTTCACACTGTCGCTCGTATTGCCCTCGTGGACGGCTCGCTTCTGGTCACCTCGTTTCCGCGAAGTCTGCCGTGATTTGTTGCGTTCCATATTACCCGCCCATCTGAGTGGTACGATTTACTGGTTGAATATTGCCTTCATGCAGGAGTTCGAAGACTGTTACAGACTGTGGCGACAGGCGCTGGCTAAACAATATATGGATGACGTAGAGATGCTGCAGGATACGATGAACGGAATATTAAAAAAGGTAAAGGATAAAGATAAGAATACACTGGATGATACGTATTGACAACATATCGTTTGGGTTCACTGCAGTAGATGAACAGTTTACATACGGATTGTATGCCAACTGGGACAACTTTTGCCATGCCTGTGTGGAAAAAGTGGTTGAAGAATGCCTGTCCGTTTATGATAAGGAAAAGGTACTACATGAGATAGAACTACTCGATCTCGATCTGGGCGATATCCTGGAAGAGGATTTCTACCAGGAGTTTCCGCGTAGGCTCCGGGATAAATTACAGAGAGCCTTGCCTTTGTTGAATATATCTGCCGGAAACCGGGAAGAAAGTACCGGTATTTCCCGGTTGCAAAACCTGCTTTTCTATCTGGAGTACGGCTATCCGAAAGCGGAATGGTCGGACGAAAGTTTCAACCTGGCAGAAGAACTGGAATGGATAGCGACACAATCATCAACCTGCATCAATAAGATATCGAAGTTGTGTCTGAATAAAGAGAATGCTCTGCAGCGTCTGTTCTGGCAGGCGGATAACGAAGAGGTATTTCTCCGGCTTTATGTCGCTGCACTTTCCGAACCCGCAGCCACCCTACATGAGAAACGCCGTTTCCTGGTAAGGCTTTTGGTGGCAAAGCCAGATATTCCCATACGTTTCATCCACGAAGCGGAAAATGATACCGCACTACTAAGTATGGCAGAACTACTCGATACCATATCCGTCCAACGGATCATGGAGGTTGAAGCCGGAGAACACGCCGAAGTCGATCTTCCGCCCTACTGGCATTACCTGTACGAGTGGCTTATCCGGTATTATCCGTTCAATGGTCTCGTTATCTTCGGCGACAAGAGCGATTTTATCCGCCACTTACATCATCGGTTGCTCACGTTTATCCACAAGCAAACCTATTCGTTCTACTTCTCCAAAGCGGAATTGACTGTCGGTTTCCTGCTGGAAGTATTCAGTTCTACCGATTATATAGAAGTATTAAATGCAATCTACGACCAACAGCCGCATAATCCCGATGGCTCGCCCATGCATGACAGCTATTTCAACCGGGAACTGTACCGGATATTTCTGAACCTGTCGCTCCTTCGGTTACCGCTTGCAAAGGAAGGAAAAGAAATACCGTCATCAGAAAAGGAGGAAAACCGCTATCCGGCAGATATCTCCACCCTGGCTGCTTTCCTGAAAGATACACAGCGAAGCGATACAGACAAGCGGATATTGATTACTCTGTATGCAAAAAAGAATCCGGAGAAACTGACACATTGGCTACAAACAGTAGCAGTCAAAGAGGATGCATTAATTTCTACATTGACAGAGATAACCAGTATGGCTATCATAAACCAACTGCTTGTTTCCATTTCATTCACTGCAATGGCAATGGTGGAGCAAATGAGAAGTTATCTACAAAGCCATGCACCGAAGATCGACTGGCTGAATGTGGTTACCAGTGTTCAATTGGATTTTACCATTCGAAAAGCTGTGCTTCTCTGGATAGGCAACGGATGTCAAGGCAAAACCGAAGCGGATAATATCAGGCAACTGTTACGATGGATCTATCGGATTATTACAGATACCGACAATGAAGATGCCATCGAATTAGTAACGACAGAACTATATCTGGCGGAGAAAAGTTGTAAAGACAAGGAACACCGCGAAAGCGATTTTAATATCCTTCAAACATTGCTGGAAAGTTGTTGGAATACTGATAAGGGGTTTATCAATTGGCTGGAAGATACAACAGTTTCTCAGGACAGCAAACGGGAGTTGTTGCAAAAGATGGCTGTAGAAAAGCCTCTGGACTGGATTCATTTGCTCCGAAAACAACCCAAAGAGAGCAAAATGATTCCTCTCCTTTCTGCCGATATCTCTGTATCTCAACTCTTGCAAAGCATTACGCGGGTGAATTTTTATCAGGCATCGGTATTGTTACAGACAATGCAATGGATACAGGACAAAATAGACGATTACCCTTTCCTGACCAGAGGAAGTATGGTTCTTTCAACAGCTTTTTCGCAAGCCCTTCTACTCTATATGCAAGACACAGACACATTAGGTAAAAGAAGTTTTACAAAGGAAGAAACAGAACACAAATTTCTGTCGTATTTGTATCTTGTTTATACAGGAAAATCGAATAGAACACCGATAACACAGCTTACTGAAACATCGAATATGACGGAAGGAATGCGCTCGTTCGCACAACCGCTTCCTACCCAGCAAGAGAAAACTGAAGTTGAAAGAAAAGAAACAACACATATTGTTAAACAAATATTAAATGTTATGGAAGAAAGATCTTATTTTAATGAAGAAGAACAGAGAGAAGTTCCCAATAACTTCTTTATCACTAACGCAGGGCTTTGTCTGTTTAACCCGTGGTTTCCACGTTTATTTGTTATGCTTGATTATTTGGACAAAGATAAGAAAGCATTTAAGGACACGGCATCGCAAATCCGTGCTGTATTCCTGCTGCAATACCTGACCTGTCTGGAAGAAAAGACATATCAGGAAATGGAACTGGTGTTTAACCGCCTGCTTGTCAACCTGCCGATGCACATCCCACTACCGAAACAGTTAGAATTGACCCAAGAAGAAAAGGATACGGCCGAAAGTTTGATCAAGGCAGTAAAAGCAAACTGGAGGAAAATGGACGGTACTTCTATGAGGGGTTTTCAGGAAACCTTTATTCACCGCAACGGGCGGTTGGAACAGCAGAAAGAAAAATGGTTACTGACCATAGAAGAGCGGGGATATGATATCTTGCTGGAATCTGTTCCATGGTCATTCAAACAGATCCGTTATCCCTGGTTGGAAAATTATATACAAATTATCTGGCACGATAAGCAAACGTTTTAAAACAGATTTTGTACAACAATAAACAACATCAGGTATGAAAACAGAAAAAGCATATCAGGAAAAGACAGCCCGCACCATCCAGCAAAAACTGGATGGTAGCGGATCTTTGCAATTTGTCGACAACCGCTCAATGAATCTACCATTGCAGCGGATTGGCGAAGACGAGGACGACACACTTCAAGGCAAATTCGACAAAGCGATCCAACTAGAGGAGGACGAGGACGAATCCTTGCAAATGAAACCGAACAATACCGGACTGCCCGATAACCTGAAAGCCGGTGTGGAAAACCTTTCAGGCTATTCCCTGGATGATGTAAAAGTACATTATAATTCATCCCAGCCGGCTACAGTACAGGCCCTTGCCTATACGCAAGGAACGGATATCCACGTGGCTCCGGGGCAGGAACAGCATTTGCCCCATGAGGCCTGGCATGTAGCCCAACAAATGGCGGGGCGTGTAGAACCAACAACGGAAGTCGGAGGAATGCCCGTCAACGACAATGCTGGCCTGGAACATGAAGCGGATGTAATGGGTTCAAAGGCTAACAGCTTGTAAGATAAGGAAAGGATGAACGAATATATTGTTTGGTTCAATCAGGTATTGACGGTTGCCATACAGCACTATTTCCAGCAGGAGTGTGAATACACTTCGCTGGAACAGATTCGCCTACCCTCCAACGGTTGGATGGAAAAAGTGGCAGATGTACAAAAGATTACCTTTCAGGAGCGGATTGTCGTGATGCTGGCATTGATGCCACACATCTGTCCGCAGATACTGGATATCTTTTTTGTGCAGAACAAGAACTTCGACCGTCAATACACAGAGTTTGGCGGTTGGAAAGGCTTGTCGCATGGTGGCTTTCTTCCTACCGGAGAAACGGCTGTATTCGTTATTGCAGGGGAAAATACGGACAGGCGGAAGGCTGTCATCGAATATTTTCAGAAGGATCACTGGTTCTATACGAAAAACATTCTCCGTCTGGAAGGTGCCGGTGAAGGGGAACCGTTCCTGAGCGGACAATTGCGGATATCGGAAGAGTTTCTGAGCCGTGTCTTACTGGATAAAGAATATAAACCGGACTATAATATCGGTTTTCCCGCCAAACGCATTACTACGGAACTGAACTGGGACGATATGGTACTGGATTACCAGGTGGCAACCGAGCTGGAAGAGATCAATACCTGGATCTCTTCCGGCAAGACCATCATGGAAGACTGGGGATTGTCCCGTATCCTGAAAGCCGGATACCGTTCATTGTTTTATGGGCCGCCGGGCACGGGAAAGACATTGGCAGCAACCCTGCTCGGTCAAAAAAATAATATGGATGTTTACCGGATAGACCTTTCCATGATCGTATCCAAATATATCGGGGAAACAGAAAAGAACCTCGCCAGAGTATTCGATCTTGCCGAAAACAGGAACTGGATCCTTTTCTTTGATGAAGCGGACGCCCTGTTCGGTAAACGTACCTCTACCAACACTTCCAACGACCGGCATGCCAATCAGGAAGTCGCTTATCTTTTACAACGGATAGAAGATTTCCCCAGCATGATCATTCTGGCAACAAACCTGCGTTCAAATATCGACGAAGCATTCTCCCGTCGTTTCCAGTCAGTGATCTATTTCCCGATGCCAACGGAAGAACTGCGTGCGGAAATATGGCGGAAGATGTTGAAAAACTGGCCGGGTGGTGTAGATGAAGAACTAATAATCATGGCAGCCGGAACAGAACTCTCAGGAGGTGCTATTACCAACGTAATCAGGCGATGTGCGTTGTCGCTGGTAAATCAGAAGGATAAGTCTCTCAATAAATCTATATTGAACAATGCGCTACAGAAAGAAAAGCTGAAATTATAGGCCAGTAACAAACATAAACCCTAACAAATAAAAAGCGTTGAAATATTACTACTTCAACGCTTTCTTTATTATTCCGTGACCGCGACAGGATTCAAACCTGTAACCGGCTGATCCGTAGTCAGCTACTCTATTCAGTTGAGCTACGCGGCCAATCTTTATATTTCTGTTTAAACTTTAATTCGGATGGTGACCGCGACAGGATTCAAACCTGTAACCGGCTGATCCGTAGTCAGCTACTCTATTCAGTTGAGCTACGCGGCCAATCTTTATTTCTGTTTAAACTGTAATCTCGAATGGTGACCGCGACAGGATTCAAACCTGTAACCGGCTGATCCGTAGTCAGCTACTCTATTCAGTTGAGCTACGCGGCCATTGTTTCGTGATTGCGAGTGCAAAGGTAGTGTTTTCTTTTAAACCTGCAAGACTTTAGTACATCTTTTTTTCAATTTAATCTAACATTTTTGGATTGAAGATCAGGTAACCGATGTTCAGCCCGAAGTTGAAATTCTTTGCCGGATAACTATACCCATTGGCATACAGACTGATAGAGGCAAAAGGTAATTGAAGAACCAGAGCAGCCTCTCCCATGTACTTAAATGAATGAAGAAATTTTCCATAATAAGGAACCGCTATATAAGGGTTTTCCTCATTGATTTCTTTCTTTATTTCATACAAAGGGGCAAAACCATACAAGTCCAGACGGAAATGCAGTAATTTGCTAAACTTATAGATCGGTGAAACACCTGCTGCAAAATATTGATTAGCCCGGAAAGCCTCATTAAAAACAATCTGGCTATGCGGTGTAGGCGTGAATGCCGGGGCCTGCAATACCGATGCCGTATAGTTGTTCATCAGGTTTTTGCTGGAGATAACCAATTCACCCTGAAATCCCAGGTTAAAACGATTACTTAATGTTTCATAGTGCTGCCACTCCCCTTTCAATTGTAACCAGCTATGTACTTTTTTCCTGATCGACTGGCTCTGCGATGTAGGGGAAGGATCATAATTTTCTGTCCCTGTAACATACTGGGCTATCAGGAACTGCTTCCGCCCGGATATCGGATACTGTTTGGCATCCAATGAATTTCGCTCTATACTAAGCGAACCGCTGAACAGGTTATACCAACTGTGGTCAAATTTAGAATTAGGGAACAACATGTTATTACTCTGAAAATAGTAATCATTTAACTGTCCGTATGCAAATCCGATTTCAGACTTAGCCCGGTTCAGGAACGGGAATCCTAACTTAATTTTCGTATACAATTCTTTTTGCTTGATGAAGGCAGGCAACACATCTTCATAAAACAGCGATTGGCTTTCCTGATATCTCTTATCGGAATAGACTCCTTGCCAGTTCAGGTAAGTCGGGATCTTGGTTTGCAGATAAATTCGTCCGCTCAGCATAATCCCGCTGAAAGAGTTTCCAACTTGGAAATTAGCGTTTACGTCGGCTGCATAACGTCCCAGATATTGATAACCCAATCCCAGGAACAGTTGGTTTGCCTGATGCGAGGATATATTTCCCCCAAAACCGACAGTGATCTCTTCTTTCATTTTAACGTCCAGATAAAGATCAAACTTCTTTTCCCTGCGATTGTAAACCGCATGCGGCATAATCTCCCTGATCTTTGAAGAAGTAAGCATTTTAAAATAAGCCCGTTTGAACTCTTCCATCGAGAATTCATGGTTCATATCACGATGCAGCTGTGCTTCGATATATTTTCGTTGCGATTCAGAAACGCCTGTTACATATATATTCTGAAAGATCAACGGAGGCAAACTTTCCTTATAAGCCGCCCTTCGCATATTGACTTCTGCAAGCGGAACTCTGCGGGGAACCCTTTGTTTGATAGAGTCTATCATCCCCATAGTACGTTTATAACCTATATCCATCAACTCTTTGGCCTTTTGGAAGTCGAGCAATGAAACTGTCGGGAAACTGAATTTTACCATCATGCCATCTTCCTCGGGTACATCGTAATCCGTCTTTTGCATGATCATCGTTTCCAGCTGGTTGTATGCATTGTTTGACGGCTTATTATTCCCACCGGCAACAGTCGATCCGAAGATAAAATCCGGATGGAAAGCTTCTTTCATCGGGCCTACCGGGAAGTTGTCGTAAATACCGCCATCAAACAGAGGAATACTATCTTTCCAGATAGGCTGGAAAAAGAATGGAAAGGTCATTGAAGCACGCACCGCATCACCCAGATCACCGTTCTTGAATATGATCGCTTTCTTACTATAAATATCGGAAGCTACACAACGGAACGGGATAAACAGATTGTCGAAATTCCATCCGGCTTTCGCTGTCGCCTGAGAGAAAAGTGCCATGAATGCCTGATTCATCTGGATCGGATTGATAAGGCTCTGCGGCAGGAAGTTTGCTTTTATCTGTAACGAATCAGTCATGTCGATAGAGAAATGGCCGAATTCGGGAGTCGGATCAGGTCTTTTAAAATAGTATTTATATTCATTCTCCACTGTCCCGGTCTGCCAGTAGCCGAATTCTTCAGACAACATCAACTCCAGCATCTCTTCAGGAGAATACCCCATAGCATATAAACTGCCAATAATGGAGCCAATGGATGTACCGGCTATATAATCGATAGGTATGCCATTTTCTTCGAGGGCTTTTATGACTCCTATATGTGCAGCACCTTTTGCTCCTCCACCACTTAAAACCAATCCTACTTTTTGTGCGTTGACCAGTTGTAAGAATATCAACAAAAAGGTTACCAGAACAGCTACTTTCTTCATACTTACTTCTTCTCTGTTTACATCTTCAAAAGTAAAGTTATTTTCTCATATTACAAGGAGAGTCGGTCGCTTATTGTGTTAAGAAATAGTGTTTCGATAGCGAATTATTATGAAATTCAATAATAATCAAGAAATATTTGAAATATAAATGATACATTTGCCAATGAAATTATAAAGGGTAGAATAATAAAATCGTTATGGGAATACTCATTGTGACAGATCTTTTTCTCTTGATGTTTGCTCCGGAAATAAGCGTTTATATTTCGGTCCTTCTAGTCTTATTCATTATAATAATCTTACTACTATCTACAAATCGCAGGCTTACTCGTGAGAACAAAGCGTATAAAGTCCGATTGTCGGAAGAACAGGAAACCGGCAAGGAACATCCTTTCAGCCTGGATATCCTGGATAATCTTCCTTTTCCCGTTTTTGTAAAGAATATAGATGATAATTATAAATATACCTATTGGAATAAAGAAGCAGAGATACAATCCGGTACCAGGCGCGAAGAGGTTCTTGGAATTTCCGATATCGAACTCTACGGTGCCGAACGGGGCATGAAATATCGCAAAATAGATGAAGAACTAATCAGTAAAGGAGAGAATTACAGGGCAGAAGAAGAATATACAACTCCCGACGGAGTATCACATAATACCATAGTAAGTAAATCGATCGTCTCCCATGGAGGAAATCGTTGGCTCCTGGTTGTCCGCTGGGATATTACACAAATGAAGGAATATGAGAAGAAACTTCTCCAGGCTAAAGAGGAATTGGAAGAAGCAGCCAAAACCCAGAACATGGTACTCAGCAGCATAAACTTCGGATTGATCTATACGGATAAAAATTATAAGGTACAATGGGAATCAACAGCCAATCTGAAAGGGATCGCCAAAGGGCGGCAATATACTCCCGGGAAAATCTGTTATGAAACTGTTTTTGGACGTAAGGAGCCTTGCCCGCGCTGTGCTTTAAGCGAGGCTATAACTAAAAAAGAAGCTGTCCGTCATGAATTTACAGAAGAAGATACAACCGTTGAAATCAGTGCCATTCCTATTTTTGACGATACCGAAACCAATATCCTGGGCGGATTAATGAAGATAGAAGATATCTCCGACAAGAAAAGGATCGAGCATCTGATGTATGAAGTCAAAAAGGCGGATGAAGCCAATCGCCTGAAGTCTGCGTTCCTGGCTAATATGAGCCATGAGATCCGTACTCCTTTAAATGCAATCGTCGGTTTCTCCAATTTACTGATAGAGACAGAAGATCCGGCAGAGAAACAGGAGTTTATTCATATTATATCAGCTAATAACGAGCTTTTGCTTCAGTTGATCAATGATATTATCGATATGGCAAAGATCGAGTCCGGCTCGCTGGACTTCCTATACACCCAAACTGATGTCAATGAACTGATGGAAGATATTTGCAGTCAGATGAAACTTAAAAACAAATCGGATGCAATCAGCATTTCTTTCGATCAGAAACTCCCCCATTGCGTGATCGAAACAGATCCGTACCGTTTAATGCAGGTAATAACCAACTTCTTTACCAATGCGTTAAAGTTTACAGAGAAAGGTTCTATTTCATTCGGTTATACTTTGGATGAACTTGCCGGAGAAATCCGTTTCTATGTAAAAGACACCGGAATAGGCATACCTGAGGATAAACAAAAACAAATCTTCGATCGCTTTGTAAAGTTAAACACTTTCGCACAAGGTACAGGCCTGGGCCTTCCTATCTGTGCAATGATCGCAGAAAAATTCGGAGGTAGTATCGGCGTAGAGTCCTGTGTAGGAGAAGGTTCCCTGTTCTGGTTGAAAATTCCTGTGCAGAAACCTTAAGAATTCCAAAGGCTGCAAACCCAAAAGGCTGTTTATGTGTTTTCTTTTTCATACTTTTGCAACCTAAAACACAAAACAGTCGATGTTTAAACATGTAATAGTTTTCGCAGGAGTTATCCTGCTTGTTTCTGCTTTGCCCGGGAAGGCACAGAATACAGTGCCGTCCGATACTGTCCCTAAAGAGGTTGTTATTATTGATGGACAGCAGTTGAATGAGAAACAGTTGAAGCGTTATCATAAACAGTTACGCAAAGATTCTATCCGTGCACAAAAGAAGATATGGTGGTCTGTCCTGGGAGGGCCTTCTTATACGCCAGAAGCATCTCTGGGCGTTGGTGGTGCAGTGCTGGCCAGTTTCAGACTGAATAAGAATGATACCATCTCGCAACGCTCCTTTCTGCCGGCAGGTATAAATCTTTCATTGAACGGGACAATCGTCGTGGCGGGTGCCGGTACTTTCTTCTTCAACCAGAACAAATTCCGCATTTATACCAGTTACGGATACAGGAACGAACCTGCCCATTATTACGGTAAAGGGTATGAAACGATCGAGCATGTCGACAGAAGCGACTCCACGACCCGTTATCACCGAAGTTACTTCCAGTTGTATCCTCGTTTTGTCTGGGAAATTCGTCCTCACTTCTATTTAGGAGGACTATTCGATATCAACTACACCAAAGCTTCGGATATTAACCCGGTGATGGATAAAGATCCTTATTTCAATGAATTCAAACTAAAATATCTGAATGTAGGCCTCGGAGGTTTGATACAGTACGACACGAGAGACGATGTGGCAACTCCGACAAAAGGGGTATTGTTAAGCGGAAACTTCAAAGCTTTCGGAAAATATTTCGGAGGAGCATACAATTACGAAATACTGGAACTAGAATACCGCCACTTTGCAAATGTCTTTCGCCCGCGAAGTACGCTGGCTTGGATAGCAAAAAGCCAGATCGGTATGGGGGATGTTCCTTATTCCGAATTGCCTTCATTCGGCTCCCCTTTCGACCTGCGCGGATATTATTGGGGCAAATACAGGGATAAATCGATGGCCTATGGCATCCTTGAATACCGTCATATGTTCGGTTCCCCGGCAAAATACAGAAGCGGAAACTTTTGGGCTAAATGTGGTTTTGTTGCCTGGCTGGGAACCGGAACGATCGGAAATACACCATTCGATTGGAATAAATGGAAGCTAAACTTCGGCGCAGGATTACGTGTACAAATGCAACCGGGTAAAAACTTCAGGTTGGATATAGGAAAAGAGCCGGGACTCGACGGAGTACAGGTTTATATGAATATGACGGAAGCATTCTAATTAACTTTTTTGCTTTAGCGTTTGCCTTCATCGATCTCTTAAGAGTTTCACCTATTTCGTATGCTTGAAACAAGTGTTTCACCTAGAAGAAACAGTTGTTCCATCATAGTGAAACACTTGTTTCTTCTAGGTGAAACTTTTTCAGGATAAGCACTCAAAATATCCTAGAAGCAATCATTACATAAAAAAGATCCGTTGTCATTAACTTGGAAGTATTGACAACGGATCTTTTTTTATTTGTCTTTATTTAGAACGATAGCTTCATCGAGAAGCGTATGCCTTTACGTTGTATATTCGGGTTATCACGGTAAGTCAGACGCCAGACATAATCGAGGCGAAGGAACTTAAAGATATTCTCTATACCGACTCCGGCTTCCATATAAGGAGTATTACCTAACGTATATGAACCTTCCGGGAACAGATACAGATCTTTACCCCCATAATACGGATTGTTCTTATCAGTCAGATTTCCCCACATTCCGCGGAATGACAATACTTCTCTCCATTTCAGTTTCTTTACCAAAGGAAGACGGTTCAGAATAAGACCGTTCATAAAGTATGTCACATCCCATGATGCATATTCATCACTGATAAACTCCATCGCATTCATATTGGTATATGACTCGGGCTGGATCGTATAGGATAAGTTTGCATTCGGCAGGATCAGCAACGGATAAGGCACCTTGTCCCACACTTTACCCGCTTTACCAATAATATCAAGATATCCGAAAGCAGAGAACCAGAAACGTTTCTGAATACCGATATCCGTACGGTTATAAGTATAATCAGCCCCCAGTACCCCTTTTCTTGCAGTGATATGGCTCAATGTAATTACCGGAGCATCGAAAGTGATCGGATACCGATAGTTACGGGTCTGATAAAATTTCTCATTCGGAGCAAAGCGGAACTTGAATTCCATCTCTGTCATCGAATACGATTTGATCGGTGTGATACGACCGTCTTCCTCTATTCTGTCGAACACGGCATAATCAGTCGAGTATTCTTTTTTATTACGGAGAGTCACGCCATAAGCGATCCCGTTATAATGTTCCCGGTAATATGCCAGCTCTGCATTTCTCAGATAAGTGGCACGGGTGTCTCTCTGACGTTTCCAGGCAAGGAAGATGTTATCCTTGTTGGTGTACATGTACTGCTGTCCCAACTGATTGATATCGTAAGTATATTGTAACCGGAGAGAATTAACCGGAAACTCCTTCCGATATTCCTTTTTATCATTAAAGGAATACTCCACTAATGCATCATACTTCAGTTTTCTGTCAGTCGTTCCGTATGCAGCATATCCTTCAAGGAAAAGACGCTTGCTGAATGCCGTAGTAGTAGTTCCACCCACACGGAAACGGGCACCTTCAATAGCATTACCACTGATAAAAGTATTGGCCGGCCCAAACTCAAACTTATTCTTTACCGGATCGGTACTCGTACCGACATAGCCTGAAGTAAGGATAGTGATAACTTTCTCTGTCACATAAAAGACAGGGACGGCACGCAGTTTAGCCATCAGCTTCTCGACTGTGTTCTGTTTTCGTGTGCCGGCCTCTTCCGGACGGTTGAGATCCCAGAAATCATCCGGTTGCTTATAAGCATTCTGCAAAGTAATCACCGGAGCGCTTTCTTTGAATATATCATCTTTTTCAGGTGGAAGAAACGAATGGTCGCTATAAATATTCAACCTTCGGGCATACATACCCTTCGACTTCTCCGTTAGTTTGAAGTCTACATTTATATCGTCTTTGGTGATAATACGTGTACCGTCTTCCGTTCTCTTGAATGTCTGTTCGATGGTCATTCCGCTGACAAAGTTCAGGTTGATGTTCTTCGGAACATTCAAAATAGCTTTCTGCACAAAGAAAGTGGAGTCGAGTGTAACGAACAGGTGTCCGGTAAAGCCGAAGCCTTCGGAGACGAACGGAACAAATCCCAGGTCGACACATTGCTGCCCGTTTACCTGGACAGTATCGAGCAGATAATATTTGTAGAAGTTTGGCCCCATCGTAGAGAGCGGACTTACAAAACGTTGCAGGAAGAGAGGTATATCGTTCTTGAAGATATCTACTTCCCGGAAAACTTCTCCCAGGAACTGTTGCATGCCATCGCGTGAAAAGATCTCATCCACACCGGCAGCCTTTGCTCCCAGCACGACTCTTTTCTCCACTTTCGGGTCTTTACGGTAAAATACACCTTCTACCTTTTCCTTCTCAGATACCGGAAGGATTGTCTTACCGACATCCAGCGTATCGATATAATCGATAAGGAAGTCGAACTTACCTCCTTTGCCGTTCTCCTTTTTAGGTTTCGGGTGATAATCGTTCATGGCAAATACCATCTTTTCATACTGGCTGTAGCTGAAGTAATCATGATTGCGCGGATCATTACTTTCGCGTTTATCGATCATATTCTTTACGAAAGTAACAGCCGGATTATCTTTCTTGCTGTATTTCTCTTTTGTAGGCCTGATGAATACTTCATTAAGAAGTATACTGGAAGGAGCCAGAGCCACTTTGAAATAGTTCTTCTTCCCGACGGCTACTTTAAACTCTTTTTCTTCGTATCCGAGGTAGGATACGGATAAGGTACGGGCATTAGAAGATGTAGTCAATGTGAATTTACCATCATCATCAGTTGTTGCCCCTATCGTTGTACCTTTAAGTATAACCGAAACATACGGTAACGATTCTCCTGTAATTGAGTCCGTTACAACTCCATTTATTATAGTGTTCTGACCTTTTGAAGCAAAAGCTATTATTACAAATGTCAGAATAAAAACAATCTTTTTCCCCATCACTTTTTATTAACTCTCTCGTTAAGACTCCGCAAAATTATAACAGATTATTCTTTCTTAATGTTCCAAATTGCACCGAATATATTCCAATTGACAACAAATCTCATTAAAAAGACTTTCTGTATAGAATAATTAAAACAATCTTATACTATCAATAACAAAATCTCTTCTTTCCGTTACCGGTATTTTAGGTATTTCTATTAATGTATAACCTGCTTTTTCGTAAACCTCTTTCATTACATAATAAGTATCTATCGCTTCATTAAACAATTGTTTTCGTTCTTTATCCGTACAATATATATCTTCCCAGGGGGGCAGTATAAATACTTGTTTGCTATATCTGTATTTAGCTACTGCTTGTTCTATATTCTCCTTGTCCGGCAACCCGATCAGCGCAGCATAGGCCAACGTATCGGGGATTCCTCTGTCGAAGAATAATATACCATCATTTCCGGCATTAGCCAGATACGAGTCAATGGAACGTTCCAGCATCAATTCAGTATACAATACCGTATCTTTCCACGGAAGGGCTTCTCCGCCTTGTTGCATCTGCTCTTTTATGATTTCGCGTGCAACCTCTTCTACCGCTTTAAATCCCGACCTTTCGAGTTCTTCAATTAGTGATGTTTTACCTGTGCCTGGTCCACCCGTAATAACATACAAACCTGTTTGTTTCAGCATGATTTGTCTATTTAATTATTATGGCAAATTGGAAACTGCAACCCGGAAGAAAAGCAATATTAAACCCGGATTGCATGGACAAATATAAGGGTTTATTTCGTTATGGCTATAAAATCTCTCTTAAATTTAACAATTCACTTTTGTTTTCTCCTACCAATCTTGTTACCTTTGTCCACTGAAAAGGGGGTGCCATACTGTAAACGGGCTGAGATTATACCCTGTGAACCTGATGCGGATAATGCCGCCGTAGGAAAGACAGATAAAGGCTTTTCCCTCCTTTTGCGTGTAATAATGAAAACAGATACAATGTATCGCTATCCGGTAGCACTTACAATTGCCGGTTCAGACAGTGGCGGTGGAGCCGGTATACAAGCAGATATTAAAACATTTTCTGCATTAGGGGTTTATGGCGCTTCCGTCATAACATCGGTTACTGCCCAGAACACACAGGGAGTCAGAGGTATTCAGGCCATTTCTCCGGAGATACTGAAAGGACAACTGGATGCTGTCTTTGAAGATATAACGATCGATGCCGTAAAGATCGGCATGTTACATAATAAGACAGCAGCAGAGATTGTAGTAAACACGATAGATACCTATTCCCCTTCCTATATAGTATTAGATCCGGTCATGATCTCGACCAGCGGCAATAAGCTGTTGCAGGATGATGCCATAGACATTATTGTACGCGAACTCTTCAAACGTACTACGTTGGTAACGCCCAATATAGATGAAGCGGAATTCCTTTCAGAGATGAAGATCACTTCAGAAAAAGAGATGGGACAGGCTGCCGATAAATTACTGGCAATGGGATGTCGTGCCGTCCTGATGAAAGGCGGTCATCTGAAGGGAGATAAAATGACCGATATTTTATACACGGAAGATAGGCCCCCTCTCCGACTTTCGGCAGAAACGATTGAAACAGCGAACGGTCATGGAACCGGTTGTACATTATCTTCTGCTATCGCGGCTTACCTGGCACTGGGAAACAACTTGCCACAGGCTGTAAAATCAGCTAAGGACTATATTACAAAAGCTATTCTTGCCGGAAAGGATGTGAGAACCGGTCATGGACACGGGCCCTTGAACCATTTCTTCTCCCCGGTGCCTTTGATTAAATTAGAAATGAAGGAGTAATGAAACTGATCGTTATAACCACCCCTTATTTCTTTGAAGGCGAAAGCCGGATAATATCCCGGCTCTTCCGGGAAGGAATGGAGAGATTGCATCTACGCAAGCCACAAAGCAATATGGATGAATTGCGTATGCTATTGGATGCAATACCGTCAGAATACCATTCCCGTATCGTCCTGCACGATCATTTCGAACTGGCCATAGAATACCAACTGGCCGGTATCCATCTGAACAGCAGGAATCATACGAGACCGGAAGGATTTAAAGGAAGCATCAGTCGCTCTTGTCATTCTTTAGAAGAAGTACAGGAAAATAGTGAACTGGATTATGTTTTCCTTAGCCCTCTCTTTCAGAGTATATCAAAAGAAGGTTATGGTTGCGGCTTTCCGATAGAGGTTTTACATAAAGCGTCTTCTGATGGTATTATCAATCAAAAAGTGATAGCTCTTGGTGGTATGGACAATACAACTATACCCTTGATAGAACCACTCAACTTCGGAGGTGTTGCAGTACTCGGAGCCTTATGGGGTGATAATCCTTCAGAAAAAGAAACAGGCTCTATTATTGAACGATACAAACAATTAAATATATGGCGATAGATTTCAAATTACATGAACAGGATAAGAAAGGATGTTTTATCCCCCGCGAAAAAGGTGAACGCCTGATGTTCATTACTCACCGTACGTCCAAATATACAGAGTATGAGGAAGTGAAAATGGTTTTAGACGGAGGGTGTTCGTGGGTTCAGCTTCGTATGAAAGATAATATGAATATCTTCACTGCCCGGGAGATATCACAATTAATCTGTGCCCATGAAACGAAATGTACTTATTGCATCAACGATAATATACAAATTGCATTGCGATGCGGTGCAACTGCTGTTCATCTGGGAAAAGAAGATATTACGGTAGCCGAAGCCTGGAAGAAAGCAGACGAATTGCTTTACCCGGACGAGAACTTTTATATCGGAGCTACGGCCAACACGTTTGAAGACATTAGCCGGGCTATCAAACAAGGAGCTTCCTATATCGGATTGGGCCCGTTCCGCCACACGGAGACAAAAAAGAAACTAAGTCCTGTCCTCGGATTGGAAGGATATCAAAAAATAATACAACAATGTAAGGATGCCGGCTATAATATACCGATATTTGCAATCGGAGGTATTTGCCTGGAAGATGTCGGAGCGCTGATGCAAACCGGTATAACAGGTATCGCTGTCTTCGGAGCAATTATCAATGCGGATGATCCTGTGGAAGAGACACGCCGCTTTATTAACGAAATAAATAAATATTAAAATATACATCAATGGCAAACAAGAAGAACACGATGCGTATAACCTATCCGTCATCGGAGAAAATATATGTACCGGGAGAGATCAATAAGATCAAGGTGGGAATGCGCAAGATCAAATTGCTGGATACGGTTACTGTTGAAGAGAACGGTGAAAAGACCTTTAAGAAAAACAATCCGGTGATTGTTTACGATACGAGTGGCCCTTTTTCCGATCCGAAGATAAATATCGACATAACAGCCGGTATTCCACGTATCCGCGAAGAATGGTGCAGCAAACGCAAGGATATCGAACAGTTAAGCCAGTTGTCGTCGGAATATGGCCGTAGCCGTTTGGAAGACAAGAGTCTGGATAAAATACGTTTCCCGAAACATTATCTGCCTTACCGGGCAAAAGAAGGCAAAAATATCACCCAGATGTACTATGCCAAACGCCGTATCATCACCCCGGAAATGGAATATGTAGCTATTCGTGAGAACCAGCAGATCGAAGCATTGGGATTGAAATCATATATCACTCCCGACTTTGTCCGCAAGGAAATTGCAGCCGGCCGTGCTATTATTCCGGCTAACGTTAATCATCCGGAAGCCGAACCGATGATTATCGGGAAAAAGTTTCTGGTAAAGATCAATACCAATATCGGTAACTCCGCTTTGTCGTCAGGTATCAGTGAAGAGATAGAAAAAGCGGTTTGGAGTTGCAAATGGGGGGGTGATACTTTGATGGATCTTTCTACCGGCGATAACATCCATGAAACCCGTGAGTGGATCATCCGTAACTGTCCGGTTCCAATGGGTACTGTTCCTATTTACCAGGCTTTAGAAAAAGTAAATGGGGATGTAGAAGCGCTTAACTGGGAAGTCTATCGCGATACACTGATCGAACAAGCCGAACAGGGAGTCGACTATTTTACGATCCATGCAGGATTATTGAAAAAACATATCGAGCTGACTGCTACCCGTTTATCCGGTATCGTTTCACGCGGAGGTTCGATTATGGCCAAATGGATGCAGATACATGACCAGGAAAACTTCCTGTATACCCACTTTGCCGAGATATGTGATATCTTGAGCCGTTATGACGTGGCAGTATCTATCGGCGACGGTCTTCGTCCCGGTTCTATCTATGATGCAAACGATGCGGCACAATTTGCCGAATTGCATGCAATGGGAGACTTGACAAAGATTGCCTGGGAGAAATTCGTTCAGGTTATTATAGAAGGCCCCGGCCATGTTCCCATGAATAAGATCCATGAGAATATGAAAGAACAGCAATATGCCTGCCACGGAGCACCTTTCTACACATTAGGCCCGCTCACTACGGATATCGCTCCCGGCTACGACCATATTACCTCTGCAATCGGTGCGGCACAGATTGCCTGGCATGGAACGGCCATGATCTGTTATGTCACCCCGAAAGAACATTTGGGACTGCCTAACAAAGAAGACGTGCGTAACGGAGTTGTCGCCTATAAGATTGCTGCTCATGCAGCCGACCTGGCTAAAGGACATCCCGGAGCCCAGGTTCGTGATAATGCCTTGAGTAAGGCGCGTTTCGACTTCCGTTGGAAAGACCAGTTCAACCTGTCGCTCGACCCGGAACGTGCTTTGCAGTACTATAAAGAAAGTGCTGTTACTGACGGTGAATACTGTACGATGTGTGGCCCAAACTTCTGTGCTATGCGTTTAAGCAAAGACTTACACAAAGAATGTAAGGAATAATGATATATTAGCGGGCGGCCGTAATGGCTGCCCCTACTAAACGCTCTGCCAGCGCATATCCTTCCTCATACAGGGCTTCCAGTTTCTCCGTATTACTTTCCGTGCGTCCTACCTCTATCTTATTTTCCGGACGGATCACGAATACTTTCCCTTCCGCTTCCAGCTGATCGATGTAATCGAGTACTTCATTATATCGCTTGTATCTTACTTTAAGCTGTTCACGTATAGCCGGATATTGTTTATAGATAAAGCCGGGAAGATAAAAGTCTTTATCTTTTTTGCGGTATCCTTTATTACGGGTCAAGATAACGACGTTTTTATGGAAACCATCATCAATGGCACGCTGGATAGGTATGGCATCACAAACACCGCCGTCCACCATCGGAATACCGTCCACATACGCCACCGGGCATAATACAGGCAACGAACAGGAAGCGCAACAGATATCTACCAGGCGATTTTTATCTTTCTTTTCTTCAAAATATTCCGCTTTCCCGGTCAGACAGTTACTGGTGACCATCACAAAACGATCTTTCGACTTGAAATAGGTATCGAAGTCGAGCGGATAATCCTGTTCCGGATAGGTATAGAACAGATATTTCATATCGATATACCCTCGGCCACTCAGGAAATGACGCAAGCCGATATAATTGTACTTCTTCAACAGATCTATATTGCTGTAACGCGAACGTCCCCGCTGCCGGGAAGCGTACGAAATGCCATTACTGGCTCCTGCCGATACACCGATCGTATAGGGAAACCAGATATCATGATCCATAAAATAGTCCAATACACCGACCGTGAAGATGGCACGCATCCCCCCGCCTTCCAATACAAGTCCTGTCTGATTATCTACTACCATAATTCATTCATTTAAAAAGCCATTGCTCGGTTCACACCGGACAATGGCCACAAAAATATAATAAATCAGCGATAAAAAAATAGTCTGTTTATAGAATAACTTCGTTCACTAACGGACGATTCAGACGGAAGTCTTCGATATTCTGTAAGGTCGTTTCTGCAATATTTTGCATGGCTTCTTTGGTAAAGAAGGCCTGATGCGAAGTGACGATCACATTATTGAATGACAGCAGGCGTGCCAGTACGTCATCGTCAATAATTTTGTCGGATTTATCTTCGTAGAAGTAATCACCTTCCTCTTCGTACACATCCAGTCCGGCTGCCGAAATCTTCTTTTCTTTCAGTCCTTCTATCAGTGCATTGGTATGGATCAGTTGTCCACGGCCGGTGTTAATGATCATCACACCGTCTTTCATTTTATCGATCGAGCTGTCGTTGATGAGATAACGGGTTTCTTCCGTCAGCGGGCAATGCAGCGAAATAATATCCGATTCACGGTACAATTCGTCGAGTGTCGTATAGGTGATTCCTTCTTCTTCGGCAAATTTATGATCCGGGAAGACGTCATAAGCCAGGATGCGCATACCAAAACCTTTCAGTATTTTGATCAATATCTTTGCGATCTTTCCTGTTCCGATTATACCAATCGTCTTACCGTGCATATCGAACCCCATCAGGCCGTTTAATGAGAAGTTCCCGTCGCGGGTACGCCAGTAGGCCCGATGTATCTTGCGATTTAACGAAAGCATTAATGCCAGTGAGTACTCGGCCACTGCATAGGGCGAATAAGCCGGGACACGTACAACCGGAAGCTTATCTTTTGCTGCTGCCAGGTCTACATTATTAAAACCGGCGCATCGCAATGCCAGAAGCTTGACATCGTTCTCGACCAATGCGTTTATAACCGTTGCATCGGCTGTATCATTGACGAAGATACAAACTGCATCGGCATCCTGAGTCAGAACGACATTGTTGGGATTAAGATGCCCTTTGTAATACCGGATATCATAATTATACTTTTCGTTTACTTTATCGAAAGAAGCTATATCGTACGGTTTAGCTCCAAAAAATGCGATCTTATATGACATATTATTTGTTTTTTATTAAAACAGATTAAATGTACCGAATGTTGAAAAGACAGTCACAATTATAAATAAAAGCACTACTTTTCTACAATGTAATCATAGGTAAATTGCAGATCGATGATTACCGAAGAAGCGGAAGGAGTACGTCCCGAAGATCTGAAAATAACAGGCCCCGCTAAGTATTATTTAGCAGGGCCCGATGAAATTATTCGTTAGAATTTTGTTTCTCTTTTTCCCGTTTCTTTTCTTCCAGTTTGCGATCCCTTATATCTACCCACTTGACAAAAGATAACACGGTTACAATTATAACCGAAAGGATCATATATACATAGATATTCATGACTTTACCTCCTTCTTTTTAGAACTATCAATCAAAACAAATCCAATCATTATTAATAAAAATGAGAAGAATACTCCTAAACTATAGATAACCCATTTATTAATAGGTTCATTTACAATACCACTGAGAATAATTCCTCCAAATACCAATTTAGCAATATCAAGGAAAAACTCTCCTGCTTTTTCTTTTACACTCATAGTAACCGGGTTTTAGTTGTTAAATACTGCGTCAAAGATAAAGATTATTTCCCAACAAACAAAAAATAAGGTATCTATTATTATCCAAAGTCTATAGTTACTTTTGTACCTTTATTTACCTCGGAATCGATGTCTACTTTAGCACCATATGTAGATAGAATGCGCAGGGATAAACTCAGTCCTATCCCATGTCCGGCAAACTCGCGGGTGTTGGTGGCACGGTAGAAAGGCTGGTAAACACGCTTCAGTTCCTCCGGTGGAATACCTATTCCCGTATCTTTGATTTCGAGGACGGAACCACGCAGACGCATTTCAACCGGTTCTTCTCCAGAGTATTTGCAGGCATTATTCAGGATATTTCCTATTGCCATCTTCAACAGATGCGGGTTTGCATTCAGGCAAAAAGCGAAAGTATCGGTAGTAAACCGGATGCGGTTACCGACAAATTGCATCAGGAAGTCGGCCAACATGATCGTTTCAGTCGCATTCTTTAGTATCTCCTTATCGCCGTGGGACAGGAAAAGAAGATGCTTCATCAGCTGGATGATGCGTCTGGTTTCGGATGCGATACGTTTTAATGCAGCCTGGTATTCGGCAGGTGTACGCTCCTTCAGCAGGCTGATCTCACATTCTCCCTGTATGGCCGTAAGCGGATTGTTCAACTCATGCGAAGCGTTGCTGATAAAAGCCTTTTCACTCTGGTAGGCAGCATCGATACGGTCTACCATGCGGGTGGCATATAGCTTGCCGACAAAATAGATCAGGACGGCACTTATAACGATCAAAGCCAGTAATAGCCAGCCGATACGCTGCTGGATATCACCGCCATACTGGTTATTGGATATCACCAGGACGATAAAGTTACCTTCATTATCCGGATAGTAAAGGGCAGCCCCCATCTTCTCCTTTTCGTGGAAAGTGATCACTTCGCCGGAATAAAGGCGGGCAATCTCTTTCTCCGTCATATAGATCGATAATGTAGTGCGCGTTTCGGCAATACTATCGGCATTCAGCAGTATCTCGGTCGCTACCGGCAACGTATCTTCATACCGTTTTTGTATGCGGGCATAACTTTCCTCGTCTACTTCATCCTTTTCCCAATGCTTCTCTGCGGTGGCATAAGCCTTTTCCGTCAGATAAGAGTAATACAGGCGGCTGATATAATTGGTGGCGATGAAATAGAAAGCAACCGTGACGATGGCAATGACACCGACCGTTATTGCCGTATAAAAGAATGCGATCTTGTTTCCTGTCTTCATGCTTCCATCATATAGCCGACACCGACAACGGTACGGATCAGTTTATGGTCGAAATCCTTGTCTATTTTACTTCGGAGATAATTTACGTAGACATCCACGACATTCGTATTCGTATCGAAGTCCTTATCCCAGACATGCTTCAACAAGGTCAGACGATTCAAGGCAGTTCCCTGGTTCAGGATGAAGTATTCCAGCAGGCGATATTCTTTTACGGTCAGGTCGATCGCCGTATTTCCACGTATTGCCCGGTGTCCGTTCGGATCGAGACTCAGATCGCCGCATTGCAGGGTACTTGTACCTGCATCCGTTCCCGACCGGCGTAAAAGAGCTTTTATGCGGGCTTCCAGTTCCTGGAAACTGAAGGGCTTGACCAGATAATCGTCGGCTCCGGCATCCAGGCCGTTAACGATATCGTCGGTCGTCCCCAGAGCCGTTAGCATGATGACCGGCGACTGATAGCCATACAATTGACGATACTGGCGGCACAGCTGCAAGCCGTTCATCTTGGGCATGATTATATCCAAGATCAGGAATTGGAAATTCTCATTCCGTAGTAACTCCCAGGCCGCCATGCCATCGTAGGCAACGCTGACCTCATGCCCGAACTCCTGTAAGCCCCGCTCTATGAATGAGGCGATATTCACTTCATCTTCTACCAATAATATCTTAGCCATCTGATCTTTTATTAACTATATCCTATTTCAAAAGTCCCTTCCGACTACAAATATACTATTTACAATCTACGTTGTAATAACTTTCCGTCTTTATCATACAGCATCCGGCTGTAAAAAGCTTCTACCATCAGCGGAAAGACGAAGAGGGTAAAGAAAGTAGCCCCTATCAGTCCTCCAATGATTACAATGGCAAGCGGACGCTGACTTTCGGAGCCTATACCGTGACTGAGCGCTGCCGGCATCAGGCCGATTGCTGCCATTGAAGCCGTCATCAATACGGAACGCACCCGGTCTTTCACACTTAGTTTGACGGCATCCGGCAAAGGCGTCCGTGCCTTCAGGTTCCCTTTGATGTCGGAGATCATGATAACCCCGTTCTGGATACAGATACCGAACAGGGCGATGAAACCGATTCCGGCCGAAATAGAGAAGTTGAAGCGGGTAATTAAAAGGGCGATGATCCCTCCTACCGCTGCATAAGGCACATTCAATAACACCAGCCCTGCATCGCGGGCATTGCCGAACAGCACGAACAGGATCACGAAAATAATGGCGATACTGACGGGAACGACCTGTGCCAGCCGTTTGGTGGCACGTTGTTGGTTCTCGAAGTCTCCCGTCCATTTCAACGTATAGCCGTCGGGGAGTTTTACCTGTTTGTTCACTTTCTGCTGGGCTTCGGCTACCGCCGTTCCCATATCGCGTCCACGGACAGAGAACTTCACGGCACAGAAACGGGCATGATTGTCACGGTAGATGATCAGCGGGCCGGTGATTGTATGGATATCAGCCAGTTCCTTGATGGGAACCATTGTGCCGTCGCGGGCAGGGACAAGTATCTTTCCGATCTCGTTCTCGCTCCGACGGAAAGAGGATTCATAGCGAACCATGATATTGAACTTCCGTTCATCTTCATAAAGCAGGGAAGCACTCTTACCGCCTATCGCCATCTCGATAATCGACTGCACATCTTCCTTGGCCACACCGTAACGGGCCAGGCGCGACTCATCGAGTTCGATACGCAACTCCGGTTGTCCGATATTACGGATCACCCCGAGGTCTTCGATGCCTTCAACAGTTTGCAGGACTTTGTAGACTTCCACCGCTTTCTTCTCCGATTCATACAGGTCTTTACCGAATACCTTCACGGCAATAGAACCCTTTACGCCGCTGGCCGCTTCCTCCACATTATCGGTAATAGGTTGGGAGAAGTTGAAGTCGACGCCCGGATAGATTGCCAGGTTGTCTTCCATCTTCTCTATTAATTGGGCTTTGGTGAGTTTACTTTCCCATTTCTTTTCGGGATAGATGTCTACATGAAATTCGATGTTGTAGAAGCCGGTAGCATCCGTACCGTCGTTAGGGCGTCCCGTTTGCGAAAGAACCTGGCGCACTTCCGGATAAGAAGCCAGTTCACGACGCATCTGGTTGGCCAGTTTGACGGACTCATCGAGCGAGATACTTTGCGGCAAGGTGGCACGGATATAGATCGAACCTTCGTTCAGTTGGGGAAGAAACTCTGTACCCAACAGCGTAAAGCTCCACAAGCCGACGGCAGCCACCAGGGAAGCAATGCCGATCGTCGCTTTCTTGTGGGCATGGCAACGGTCAAATATAGAAACGGATACCCGGTTTACCCACGACAGGAACGGGTTATGCTTTTCACGCACATTCTTTTTCAACAGCATCGACGAGAGCACAGGCACCAGCGTCAACGTAAATATCAAAGCCCCCAGCAAGGCAAATCCCAACGTATAAGCCAGCGGACTGAACATCTTCCCTTCTACTTTTTGGAAAGCGAAGATGGGAACTAAAGCCGTAATAATAATCAGTTTGGAGAAGAATACCGCTTTTGCCCGGTCTTTTGCCGTATGGCGGATCAATCCCATTTTGCTCATCACGTTGAATGCCGGCATACCGACCTCGCGCGCTTTTTTGTCGAGTGCCACAAAGAGACCTTCCACCATTACGACCGCCCCGTCGATAATAATACCGAAGTCGATCGCCCCCATCGAAAGCAGGTTGGCACTCATGCCCATGGCCCGCAGGCAGATAAAGGCAAAGAGCAGCGCCAACGGGATGATAATGGATACGATCACCGTTGTACGCCAGTCTGCCATAAAAATCAACACAATGAAAGTCACAAGTAAAATACCTTCGATAAGGTTATGCGTTACGGTACGTACGGCAAGATCTACCAGGTCTTCACGGTCATAGAAAGCGACGATCTTCACGTCTTCCGGCAGGGCGTTTTCCTGTATATCGGCTATCTTATCTTTTAATGCCGCGATCACCTCGCCGGGGTTCTCCCCTTTCCGCATGACTACGATTCCCTGCACAACATCGTCTTCATCCATCCGGCCTACCTGACCCAGACGCGGCAGACTCGACTCGTGTACGCTTGCCAGATGTTTCACCAGGATAGGCGTACCGTTAATGTTCTTCACGACAATGTTCTCGATCTCTTTCGTATCGTTGATCAGGCCGATACCACGAACAACGTAGGCCTGCGAACTCTTGGTGATCACGTCGCCCCCTACATTAATATTACTCTTGGCAATAGCGTCGTAAAGCTCCAGTGTTGTTACGTTATAATTAATCAGTTGGTTCGGATTGACACTCACTTCAAAGGTCTTTACTTCACCGCCAAAGCTCACGATATCCGCCACTCCGGGAACGGCACGCAGCTTCCTTTCGATCACCCAATCCTGGAATGTCTTCAACTCACGGACGGAACGCTTATCGCTTCGCAAGGTATAACGGAATATCTCACCCGTAGGGCCGTACTGAGGTTGAACTTCCGGTGTAACACCTTCCGGTAAGTCGGCGTCATTCAACAGGTTATATACTTGTTGGCGGGCGTAGAAATCGTCGGCATCATCATCAAACATCACATTGATCACCGAGAGCCCGAACAACGTGGTACTACGGATATCCGTCTTTTTCTGTACCGGGTTCATGGCTATCTCGATGGGGATGGTAATAAACTTCTCTATCTCTTCCGCACTGCGTCCCGGCCATTGGGTTATGATCGTAACCTTCGTATTGGTCACGTCGGGAAAAGCGTCGACAGGGGTATGGATAAAGCTGACGGCACCGGCGATAATGGCAATGACGGTGCAGAAGAAGATAAAGAATTTATTCTTCAGCGAGAAGGCTATTATGTTATCTATGAATTTGTGCATGGTTCGGTTACTTTAAAGCGTTATAAACCAGAAGTGCGTTCTTGTCGATGATACGGTCGCCCTCTTTCAGCCCGGATTGCAGGTAGCAGTTCTTCTCTGTCTGCTTGAACACGGTCACTTCGCAGGCATGCAGTTCATTATTTGCGTCGATACATACGACATAATGGCGGCCGTTCTCGAAGATGACGGCGCGGGAATTTACGCAGGGCATCACCTCCCCTTCCTGGTTGTTTTGTACATAGACATTAGTAAACATAGCAGGTTTAAGCATATAGTCGTCGTTCTTCAGTTTGACACGTACGCTCATGGTCTTACTTTCGTCGTTCAGGATGTTATATACTTTGTCTATCGTTCCGGTAAACTCCTTGTCCCTGTATGCCAGCGTGGTGATACGTACCGGAGCTCCTTCGCGTACCTTGCTGATATCGCTTTCGTACACATCGGCCATCACCCACACGTTATCCAGACCGGAGATCGTGAACAACTCCTCCGTTTGGTCAGAACGTATCTGCATGTTACGGCTTACATTCTTCTCTATCACAAAACCGGATACAGGCGCTTTTATCTCATACACTGAATTGCCAGAGATATGATAGATGGAATAAACCTCTTCGATCCGTTTTTGCTCGGCACGCGCATTGCTCACTTCCTGTTCCGCCTGAAGCACATCACGCTCGGACGACATGCCGCTACGGAACATATCCTTTACGGCTTCCAGATTACGGTTTGCCAGGATCGATTGCTGTTCAGCCTCTTTGCGTTGCTTTTCGTAATCGGCCACCTCGCTGCTGCGGATCACGGCGAGTATATCGCCCTTCTTCACATAGTCGCCTACTTCCACATTCACAGCAGATACATTTCCACCGAAGATAGGATACACATTTGCCACTTGTTCGGGGTTGAAGCTGACACGGCCGTTCAGGATCAGTTCGTTGTTGAGAGGGATCTCATGCACGGTTTCGACAGATACGACTTTCTGTAGGCTGTCGGTCAACATAAGGGGGGCCGTGCCGGCTTCTTCCCCGGTAGTCTTACTGCCACAGGCAACAAGAAGGGGTAGTAAAAGTGCTAATGCTATACAATTCTTATTCTTCATATTTATATCTTGTTATCCGTTAATAGTTGAATACATCGCTACCTGTTACAGTGTTGATATCTTCCATTGCGAGGAATACATCCTTCTGTGTCTGATAGAGTTGCAGGCAGGTTTCTTTATAAGCCTGATAATAATCGATGAATTCGAGCAGGCTGATATTACGTTTACTGTAATTGCTGTTCACTCCGTCGATGATCTTTTCAAAATCACGTTCCAGTTCGTAGTTGGATGTATTATAGAGCTTGACGGCCTTCTCCAGACGTGCATAGCTGGTGAAAAGTTCGTTCTCCGCCTGCTTACGCGCCAACTCTTCCCTGTTCGTGTTTTGCAGGACGGAAAGGCGGGCAGATTTGATATTTCCCTGGTTACGGTTGAATATCGGGACAGAGACACTCAAACCGATAGCGAAGTAGTTGTCGCAGAAATTACCAGCCCGGTCGTAAGCTCCTTTCAGGCTGACTTCAGGAAAGGCAAGCGACTTTTGCAAACTTACATTGGCACGGGAAACCTGTATATTGGTGCGTGCCATCTTTATATCAGGACGTTCGGCCAGACGGTTGTTCAGTTCGATAAAAGGAATAGAGGCAATATCCACCTGCTTCAATACCGCTTCGTCGAAAACAGGCTCGAACACTTCGGTTGCATTCAGTCCCAATAATAACTTCATATCGCCCTGCAGGGAAATGACCCGGTTGGAAGTCTCGTTCCTCTCCTGTTGCAGCGATAAAAGAAGCGCCTGTATTCTCGACTTCTCCAACAATGATATATTTCCTTTCTCATTCTGCTCTTTCATTACTTCGAGCAGCCGTTGCAGGTAGTCGATCTCTTTATCGTATACGGAAAGAGACTTCTCTGTGTAGTAGAGTTCGATGAACTTGGTGTTAAGTTCGCTTCGTAGGGTTCGAAGCACTTCTTCAAACTGATAGACAGCCATTTCCTTATTCAGCTTTTCTACACGGACACGTTTATTGCGCTGTCCGGCAATATAGATAAGCTGTTCGACCTCGACAACGGCTTCCCCCTCGCGTCCCATATCGAAATATTTTCCGTTCAGACGGTTGTAGACATTCTGTTCAAGTAAGATAACAGGGTTCTCGAAGAGGCGTGCCTGGATAACTTCGGCTTCGGCCATGTCGATGTTATAACGTTCGGCAATCAGTTCCAGGTTGCAGGTAGAAAAACGCTGTCCGGCTTCCTGTAAATTAAGTTTTACTAGTTGGTTTTCAGCACCGGAGGTAAAGACAAATACCTGTAAAAGAAGTGATAAGAGAATGACTCGTTTGTCCATTTGCTTCTGTTTTTTGGAAGCAAAGGTATAAGCAGGCCGTGTTTTGGCCTTATGTAATCGATTAGAATACTCTTAAATGAAATTAGATTTTGATTAGAAGCCCTTTAGCGTCTTATTTTCATGCGGTAAGGTGGCGTAGGCTGCAAATGGTCGGTATCGAGGTAAGCCGGACATTTAGGATAGATCAGATCCAGGTAACGAAGATCGATTGCACAAGGCACCTCTTCCAGACGGACACGGGCTATTCCTTTCTTCTTAAATCCCAGTAATTTAGCAGCACTGGAAGATACATCGATAATCCTTCCTTTACGGTGCGGGCCGCGATCGGTGACACAAACGATCACAGACTTCATATTATCCAGATTGGTGATACGCAGGAAAGTACCGAAAGGATACGTACGATGGGCGGCAACCAGTTCGTTTTTGTCATGAATGCGTCCACTGGATGATTTTCGGCCGTGGAAACGCTCATGGTAATAAGAGGCAAGCCCTTCCTCCTGCCCCCACGCTCCCCCTATGCTTTGCAAAGCAATAAACAGGAGAGCGATATGGATCAGACGAAAGGGCATGTGCAAATATAATAACTAATTTGTATTATTGAAGCAACTTCCCGTCATATTCGCCGGTCAGCGTATTCAGGAAGGCAACGATCTTAGCTGTTTCAGCATCCGAAATATGTTTTCCGATCTGGAATTCATGCATTACCTGGATAGCATCTTCAATCGTAGTGATCGAACCGTCGTGCATGTACGGAGGTGTCAGCATGACGTTACGCAAAGTCGGTGTTTTGAACTTATGACGGTCAGACTCGTTCTTCGTTACAGACCAACGTCCGTTATCACCATCCGTCAGGCCGGTACCGCGATAATCAAAGTAATTATCCTTGATACCCATATATTCGTACGACTGTCCGCCGAGATTCATACCTACGTGGCAAGTGGCACATTTGTTGTCTTTAAACAATTGGTAACCTTCCAGTTCTTCAGCTGTAAGAGCGTTCTTGTCACCTCTCAGGTAGTTATCGAAACGGCTCGGAGTAAGCAATGTCTTTTCAAATTCAGCGATTGCTTCGGTAACAGTCGATTCTGTGAAACCTTCCGGGAATACTTCAAGGAAACGTTTGCTCAGTTCCTTATCGTCAGCCAACTTGGTACAGATCTCATCGAATGAATGGCTACCCATTTCAACCGGATTCAATGGAGGGCCGGCTGCCTGTTCTTTCAGGTCGGCAGCACGTCCGTCCCAGAACTGCACGAAGTTAAGTGCGGCATTGTAGACAGTCGGTGCATTTACTCCACCGAATTGTCCGTCGATACCTTCTGAATATTGTTTGCGGTCTACTCCGCCAGTATTCAGACCGTGACAAGTAGCACAAGAGATTGTGTTATCGCCCGATAAACGGGTATCGTGATACAAGTCGAATCCTAAAGCCACCTTAGCCGGGTCGGTCGGGATGGAAGCCATCAGCGGTTGAACCGGTTCGTTGGCAAACTCTTCAGCTACAGTAGGCGATACATACTTGTTTTTACGGGCTTCTTTAGCCCAGGAGATAATAACCGCTTTTTCATCGTCATTCAGGTTTGTACCCCAATGCATGGTGTAATACTTGGCAGGAGGCATTGAGCCGCTGAGTGCCGTGTTCTCCACTTTAGCCAGATCCACTTCGGTAACAGGCTGTCCGTTGTCGAGGGCAGTCATCATAGCGGTAAGATCCAGATAATGCGTACCTTCTTTCATATCCGCCTGTACAACCGGGCCGATGATCGGAAGTTTACCGTAAAAAGGAATGTTTGCGGTGGCTGAGTGACATTCCAGACATCCGTTGTTGCGAATGATAGATGCTACCTGTTTTGCCTTATCACCTTCATGTTTCTTGTAGTCGTTAGACGAGCAAGAAGGCAATGTTAAAGCTAACGTAAGTAGCCCGACAGGAAATACTGCCATCTTCGTAAGACTAGTGTTGCGCATAATTATTGGTTGATTAAGTTATAATTAGCACAAATGTAGATATATTTTATTAAGATATGTTTACGAAAGCGATAAGTTTTATTTATCGGGAGATAGGCAGAGTCTATAAAGGTAAGCACAAATAGGTTTAGATATGAAAGATTCGAACTAATCCTCAATTCTATAAAACCAAACTTTATACTATCCTGTTTTTTATATAGCTTTGCAGAACTATGTATAACAATTAAAGCAAAAAGAAAATGTTTAAGAACAAAGCTTTGTGGATTACACTTGCCATTGTCGTGGTACTTCTATTTGGCGGTTACTCCTGGGTGAAAGGCACATACAACACAATGGTTACGCAGGATGAAGGAGTAAAAACTGCCTGGAGTCAGGTGGAGAACCAGTACCAGCGCCGTATGGATTTGATACCAAACCTGGTAAATACAGTAAAAGGATACGCTACACACGAAAAAGAAACACTGGAAGGGGTAGTGAGTGCCCGCGCTGAAGCGACCAAGACGACAATCGATCCTTCCAACCTGAATGAAGAATCGATGAAGAAGTTCCAGGCCGCACAGGGCGAACTGAGCAGTGCCCTCTCCCGCCTGATGCTCGTAATTGAACGTTATCCGGACTTGAAGGCCAACCAGAACTTCTCCGAATTGCAGGCGCAGTTGGAAGGTACCGAAAACCGTATCTCCGTAGAACGTAAACGTTTCAACGAAACAGCACAATCCTATAATACATATATCCGTAGCTTCCCGACCAACGTATTGGCCGGAATGTTCGGTTTCCAGCCTAAAGCCTATTTCAGTGCGGAAAGCGGTGCGGAGAAAGCTCCAAAGGTTGAATTTTAATCCGATAAGTTCAGATAACAAATGAAAAATCTGAATAAAATACCGGTAGGACGGCATATGTTGGCTCTCCTGCTTACGGGCTTGTTGCTGGTGTCTCTTTTCCCGTTACATCTTTCTGCTGCAACGGATTATACGGTCGAGACAATACCCAACGTACGCCTCTCCGACCGGTATAATCATGTGAGCAATCCGGACGGGATCATCCAGCCGCAGGATGTAGACCGTATCAACCGCCTTTTGCAGATTGTGGAAGACAGCTTGGGAATAGAAGTAGCCGTTGTCGCTGTGGAAAGTATCGGTGATAACGACGCCCGCATGTTTGCCACCGACCTGTTCCAACACTGGGGACTGGGAAAGAAAGGGAAAGATAACGGCCTGTTGATACAGCTTGTCACCGAACCTACCCAACGCTCCGTCGTTTTCGAGACAGGTTACGGCTTGGAAGGTGTACTTCCGGATGCCATCACCTACCGCCTGCAACAGAAATACATGATCCCCGACCTGAAAGCCGGCGATTATAGTACCGGTATGCTGAAAGGCGTTGCCGCCGTAAAGGAATACCTGATGGCCAGCGACTATGAGCGTGCCGCCATGACAGGCCAGAGCAACCGGCAGGCAGAAGGTGACGATATGTTTCTGTGGTTATTCCTGATAATGATCGTGGTATTTCCTGCCGGAATCTTTATCCTGGTCTCTTTCCTGAAATACCGCCCTCGTATTTGTCCCCGTTGCGGACAGAAAACGTTGGTATATGTAGGCCAGCAAGTCATACAGTGTGCTACCTACAATTCGGAAGGGCTGGCTGAAGACACTTACAGATGCAAGAATTGTGGTTATACCGAAAAGAAGAGCCGTAATATCAGTCGACTGAGACGCAGTACCGGCCCTGTCATTATTGGCGGCGGCGGACGAGGTGGCGGTTTCGGTGGCTTCGGGGGAGGCTTTGGTGGTGGCGGAGGTTCCTGGGGAGGAGGCCGCTCAGGTGGTGGCGGTTCCATCAGCCGCTTTTAACCGGTTGGTCACTAATAACTAACAGGCAAGTCTGGACTAACTAATTCAAAGGATAGGACTCATTATTGCCAGGGTGTACAGGATAATCGATTAGAGTGTACACCATACTAAGCCAGCCTGTACACCTTGTTGAATTACGGTGTACAGGCTGGCTTTTCTTTGTTACTACTTTTAAATTAGTTTCTATACATCTTTGAGATAAAAAGTAAAGGGAAACAAGCTAGTTGTTAACGGCTTGCTTCCCTTTACTATAATATGAGCTTATATTCTTCTCTACACAAATGTTTTTCAAAGTTATCTGCCATCTGCCACCTTTAGCCGTATATAACAGATAATAAACGAATTAAGGTATTGCAGATACTTACTTTTATCTGCAACGCAATCTGTCATCTGCCACAGCATGAAGGCGGAAATGAACCCGCCGAAAGAAGTGCCTTCATATCGTTATGCCATAATATTCAAAACCCAAGAAGCTCATATGAACCCATGAAGGCACTTTTGCAAAAAACTTTTATTCTTCCCGGATATAATATTCCGACAAGATATCCCGCACCTTTTCGGGGGTAATTCTTCCGTACACCTTTCCTCCGATCGTTACAACGGGCGCCAGTCCACAGGCACCCACACAACGCAGACAGTCGAGGGAGAATAATCCGTCGGGGGTTGTCTCCCCTATTTTTATTTCCAGCTGGCGTTGGAATTCATCCAATACTTTTTCAGCTCCCCGCACATAGCAGGCCGTTCCCAGGCAGACGGAAATAGGATATTTTCCTTTCGGAGTCATGGTAAAGAAGGAATAAAAGGTAACGACACCATACACCCGCGACACGGGAATATGCAGTTCGGCCGCTACCATTTCCTGCACTTCGCGGGGAAGATAACCGAATATTTCCTGTGCGGCGTGCAGGATATTGATCAGTTCGCCGGGATCATTGTCATGCTCTTTGCATACGGCATGAAGTTCCTTTACTTTAGGTTGGGGCAAATGTATCTTTTCCATGCTTATTTGTCTTTATCGGTTTCCAGAAACATATTGATCACTTCTTTACGGTCGAAGTAATGGGTATGCAGTAACTTATGTGCTTTCGGCCCGCAAGGTTCACCCAGATATTCTTTATATAACTGCTGGATATACGGGTTTTCATGGCTCTTACGAAGGGGCTTGCTCTCGTCTTCGCTGTAAAGGGCTGCAGCACGTTTACGTAAGACCTCTATACGGCCCTGATGGAAGGGCTGCCCTCCACCGCCGATACAGCCACCCGGACAAGCCATCACCTCGATGACATGGTAAGGTGATTTTCCACTTTTCACCTCCTCTACCAGTTTACGGGCATTACCCAGGCCGTGAGCGATACCGATCTTCACCGGAACGCCGTCAAAGTTGATCGTTCCGCTACGAATACCTTCCAGGCCGCGCAACTCCTTGAACTCGATCTTTTCGAGCGGCTTCTTCGTATATAGTTCGTAAGCCGTACGGCAGGCTGCTTCGATCACCCCACCCGTTGTTCCGAAGATCACCCCGGCACCGGTCGACTCACCGAGCGGATGGTCGAAGTCGCTATCGGGAAGTTCGTTGAAGTTGATATTTGCGTAACGGATCAGGCGAGCCAGTTCGCGTGTATAAATGGAAATGTCTACATCCGGATTACCATCCTCGGCAAACTCCGGACGACAGGCTTCATACTTCTTAGCCAGACAAGGCATGATGGATACTACGATAATATCCTTACGATCGACGCCCAGCTTCTCCGCAAAGTAGCTTTTGGCAATGGCACCGAACATTTGTTGCGGGCTCTTGGCCGTTGAAAGGTTATCCCGCAATTCCGGGAAATGCTGCTCGACGAAACTGACCCAACCGGGGCAACAGCTCGTCATCATCGGTATTTTCACTTCCTCGTCGCCCGACAGGTATTTACTGAGTCGTTGCAACAGCTCCGTACCCTCTTCCATTATAGTCAGGTCGGCGGCAAAGTCCGTATCGAACACATAATCGAAACCTAACTGGCGAAGGGCAGATACCATCTTTCCGGTAACCAGTGTTCCCGGTTCGCAACCGAAATCGCGTCCGAGAGCCGTACGGACTGCCGGGGCGGTTTGGGCGATCACGATCTTGGTCGGGTCGGCCAATGCATCCAGTACGGGTTGTTGGGTATTGCGTCCGCTCAAAGCATTTACCGGACAAACCGAAACGCATTGTCCGCAATAAGAACAGGTACTACCCGCAATATCACGCTCGAAAGCGGTTGAAACGGCAGCATTGAAGCCACGGTTGACGGCGGTCAGTGCACCGACGGTCTGTATACTGTTGCACATGGTTTCGCACCGGCGGCACATGATACATTTATTCATGTTGCGTACGATGGACGGCGAACGGTCTATCTCAAAGGTAGACTGTTCGCCCTGGTATCTTATTTCCCGTATGCCCAGGTCGTGGGCGATTGTCTGAAGTTCACAGTAACCGTTGCTGCTACAGGTAAGGCAACCGGCCGGATGGTTCGACAAAATCAGTTCCATCACGGTCTTACGGGCATTCATCACCCGCGGCGTGTGGGTTCTAACGACCATTCCTTCGGTACATTCCGTCTTGCAGGACGGAGCCAGGTTGCGGCGGCCTTCTATTTCAACCACGCAGATACGGCAGGCACCGGGATTGTTTTCATAATGCAGATCTTCGAGTTTCATGTGGCAAAGAGTCGGTATACGAATACCCATGCTCCTTGCTGCGTCGAGAACGGTCATACCTTTTGGTACTTCCACTTCCCTGTTATCTATTGTTAGCTTTATATTTTCCATATGATTATCTGTCAACTGTCCATTATCGACTATCAACTTATTTAATGTACGTAAATAGCATCGAACTTACATTTCTCTATACATGACCCGCAACGGATACATACTTCCGAATCGATCGTGTGAGGTACTTTCCGGCTACCGGTGATGGCATGAACCGGACAGATACGGGCGCACATGGTGCATCCTTTACATTTCTCCGGATTGATGAAGTATTGGGTAAGTTCGCGGCACTGGTGCGACGGGCAACGTTGTTCGTCGACATGAGCCAGGTATTCCTCATAGAAGTTATCCAGCGTGGAAAGAACGGGATTAGGCGAGGTCTGCCCCAGCCCGCAGAGAGCGGTGTCTTTGATTACCATTGCCAGGTTACGCAGTTTGTCGAGATCGTCTACATTGGCTCTTCCGGTAGTTATCTTTTGAAGCATTTCGTGCAGACGCTTGTTTCCGATACGGCACGGAGCACATTTGCCGCATGACTCTTCTACCGTGAAATCGAGATAGAACTTGGCCATAGCGACCATACAGTCGTCTTCGTCCATAACGATCATACCCCCCGATCCCATCATCGAACCGGCTGCTATCAGGTTATCATAGTCGATAGGCAGGTCGAGGTGTTTCTCCGTTAGACAGCCGCCCGAAGGCCCTCCGGTCTGTACGGCTTTGAATTTCTTCCCGTCTTTTATACCTCCGCCGATGCCGAATATAACTTCACGAAGGGTTGTTCCCATCGGAACTTCTATCAGGCCGACATTGTTGACCTTTCCGGCCAAGGCAAATACTTTCGTCCCTTTGCTTTTTTCCGTACCTATACTGCTGAACCATTTGGCTCCTTTCAACAGGATAACGGGGATATTGGCATAGGTCTCCACATTATTCACGTTAGTCGGACAACCTTTATATCCGCATTCACTGGGGAACGGCGGCTTGACGGTTGCTTCTCCGCGAAGTCCTTCCATACTGTGTATCAGGGCTGTTTCTTCACCGCAGACGAAAGCTCCGGCTCCGTAACGTATCTGAATATCAAAAGAAAAGTCCGTGCCGAAGATATTTTCACCCAGAAGTCCGTATTCCTTGGCCTGCTGGATGGCTATCTTCAATCGTTCTACGGCAAGCGGATATTCGGCACGGATATAGACAAGCCCTTTGCTTGCTCCGGTGCAGTATCCGTTGATAGCCATCGCTTCAACAATAGAATGCGGATCACCTTCCAGGATAGAACGATCCATGAATGCACCGGGGTCGCCTTCATCGGCATTACAGACTACATATTTCTGCGGAGCCTGCACCTTGCGGGTAATCTGCCATTTGAGTCCGGTCGGGAAACCGCCGCCCCCTCTGCCCCGAAGGCCGCTATCCATGATTTCTTTGATCACTTCATCAGGAGTCATTTCCGTAAGGGCTTTCCCCAAGGCGATATAACCGTCACGGGCGATGTATTCGTCGATGTTTTCCGGATTGATGAAACCGCAGTTGCGTAAGGCTATGCGTAACTGTTTCTTATAGAAGTTGATATGCTTGGAGTCGAGTATCTGCTCGTTCGTTTCCGGATTTACATAGAGTAAACGTTCTACTTTGCGTCCTTTTACCAGATGCTCGTTTACTATATCGTCCGCATCTTCCGGTTTTACTTCTACATAAAATGTATTATCCGGGATCAGCTTTACTACAGGGCCTTTCTCGCAGAAGCCGAAACAACCGGTTCGGATCACTTGTACGCTCTCCTGTAACCCGTTTTGTTTGACCGCTTCCTTTAAGTTTTCCAGTATAAGTTCGCTTTGTGATGCACGACAGCCTGTCCCGCCGCACACCAGAATATAGTTGCTAAATTGTGCCATTATGTAAGAATTTGGATTGGTTTGTTATTCGGGGCCGACCGAGTTATAATTGACGGGGATGATACCGTCCACCAAAATACCTTGTTTGATATAACAGGAAATGATCTCATCCACTTTCGGTTTATTGACGCTACCGAATACGATCGGTTCTTTTCCGGGAACGGTAATCTCGACAGTGGGCTCCGCATAGCAATATCCCATGCAGCCGGTTTGGGTAACCAGTGCATCCACACGTTCACGGTCGAGAGCTTCGATAAAGTAGCTCATCACTTCTTTAGCCCCTGCCGCTATACCACAGGTGGCCATTGCGACCTTGATCTGAACCATTTGTTCGGGGTTATTACTTTTCTCGCGCAAATCGAGGGAGGTGCGTAAGGATTCGCGCATCTTCCGAAGGTCATCTAACGTTTTTACTTTGCTCATCACGTATGCATTTAAGGTATTAGACCCTGTCAGGGTGTAACGCAAACATACGTATTTCTCTTTAATTTACAGTAGTGTTTCGGGCTAAAAAATGAAAAAGATTTATTTGTCTTCAACGGCTCGCGACTGAAGTACTTTGGAGTTGGGCGGTACGCTATGGGTTAACCAGATGTTACCGCCTATCACTGAACCTTCTCCGATTGTGATCCGTCCGAGTATCGATGCATTGGAATAGACGGTAACGTAATCTTCGAGGATCGGATGCCGGGGTATATCCATAGGCAGTCCTTCTTCATCGAGGGTGAAGTTCTTGGCTCCCAAGGTAACTCCCTGATATAAACGTACATGATTTCCAATGATAGCTGTCTGGCCGACCACGATACCGGTGCCGTGGTCTATACTGAAGTACTCGCCGATCTGTGCCCCCGGATGAATATCGATCCCCGTATCCGAATGTGCCATTTCTGTAATGATGCGTGGCAGCACGGGTACTCCGAGTTTCAATAATTCGTGAGCTACCCGCTGATACAGGATTGCACGTACGGCCGGATAAGAAAATATTATTTCACTGACGCTTTTAGCGGCAGGGTCACCGTCCAGGATTGCTTTAACGTCCGTTGAAAGCAGATATTTAATGTGAGGTATCTGATTGATAAAGCTGATCGCTATTTCTGAAGCACGGTCTTTAGAGTCACAGCAGCGGTCTACTTCAAAGCATAATCCGTTGTATATCTGTTCCTGCAACAGGTCATATATCTGCTCCAGATATACTCCTGTATAATATTGTATGGAATCGACCTGTGCCTCCTGCTCAGAACCGAAGAATCCCGGAAAGATCACTTTCCGCAACAGTCGCATGATCTCCCGAAGCGAATGAACGGAAGGTGACGGCTTCTGATGCAACGGTATATATTTATACTCCGGCAAACAGGAAGCCGACAAACGTTCTACGTTTTTTTGTATCTGGTTTAGGATGTCAGTTCTGTTCATATTAATTATCCCATGAAGGGTCGTAGGTCATTAATGTTGTATTGAAATAATCCATACCTAAAATATAAATCATGTCATTCAATACATATATTTTAAAGTTTTTAATCTTTTCTGGAAGACAGGTAGAACGCTGATACCATTTGTCTTCAGTCAAATTATACTGCCAGATTATACCACTATCATCAATAACATAAATATTATCATAATAAACAACTCCAGTTGATACTTTATTCATTAGTCCAGGAGGTGTTTCCAAGGAAGTCCAATCTTTGAAGTCACCAGAAGAAGTAAAGAATCCACATTCTGAAGGCTTATTACCTAAACCAACATAAGCGTTTCCATCCTTCATTAATGCAATACCTCCACTGAATGCAACGTCGAATCTACTTGATCCACTCCACGTTTTGGCATTCATATCATAATAGAAAATCGTATCAGTAAGTGCTGAATTTAGATTAACTCCCCCGATAAGATAAATTTTATCATTTGAAACAAAACTAACAGCATCATATCGGATATTTTCGCCTACTAACTCTCCACCATCGATCTCATTCCATGTGTTATCACTATATGAATATGAATAACAAGTCCTTAAGATACCATTTTGTCCAAAGCCTGATTGTCTGCCACCAAGTGCATAAACTGTATTTTCATTTGTACATACAGATATATTAGTCGCTTCTTTATCATAAGAGCGATACTGCATCCAAACATTATTATCAGCATTGTATCCAATCAATTCTTTTGTACGTGTAGAACCAAAATCTCCACCCAAAATAAAAGCATCATTACCAAGCGAAAATGCCGCAAATTCTTTACGAAGTCCCCAATCAACAGGGAATGATTTTATATCTGTAGTTGAAAAAATAGGTGGTGTAGTAAATGAAACTACACTACTTGATCCCGTACCAAATTTATTTTTAGCATAAGCAATTACATAATACTTCTGATTTCCTTTTAATAGTTTAGGTAATGATACTTTAAATCTATTATCTGCATCTAATTCTAATTCTTCTCTGCTTAAGGTTATTTTTTCATCCTTATCAGGATTTGGAGTTGCAGATAATGAGTAACAGATAACAATTTCTGAAACACTACCTCTACCATCATCCTTCAAAACAGCACTCACTGTAACACTCCCATCTTTCATTACATAGTTTGATGCTTCATCCATAAAAATAGTAGGTGCATCACTTTTTGCAGAAATTTCCATGCTATCTGGAGTATAAACAGTACCAAAGGCATTTACAGCATAACTATGTACATAATATCGTGTCTGTGCTTTCAGATTAGGTATTACACCAACAAAGAATCCATCTTTGTCTACAGTACATTTTATGGTTGAATCTTCTTTAATATTAGGTCTTCCCACAGCTTTAACATCACTCCAGCAAAAACCGATAGAATCCAATTCTCCATCCCCTTTTTTCACTAATTTAGCTCTAACCGTTACCTGCGAATAATCTGCTTCTATTACTGACAGGAAACCAAGTTCCGGGTGTCCGTCCGGTGTTCTAAAGCTTTGTTTATCTGTATTGAATTGTCCAAAACTATTTTCTACAATCGCTTCAATAACATAATCGGTTTCGGATTCCAATTCTGTCAATGTATGGATAAATGTAGAATCTGTAGGCATTTCATCCATATCAATCTTGATAATTGAATCCAATTCGGAGTTCTTATATAAATTGAAACCAATCATTTTGATTTCACCTTCTCCTTTATCCTTAATTAATCCTCCCACTACAGCAGTAGTAGCTGTGACTTCTGTGACTTCTGAGGTAACGACACTACCAATACCTGGCTTCGTATTAATATCTAAGGTATCTCCATAAGTTATGCCTTTCTTATTCCTTGCATACGGACTGATGTAATAAATAGTATCGTTCTGCAACTTTTCTATTTTTTTACTAAATTCACCTTTCCCATTTTCTAAATTAGTCTCATTTACAGTCTCTACTTTAGTCGTATTTTTCAGCCAATAGATGAAACCACGTTCTGTTACCGGATCGCCATTTTCTTTTTTTACCGTAGCTCTTGCAACAATCGTCGTAGCAGTGATATCAACGTTAGCTCTTGTAAATTTCTCTAATTCCGGAGCAAAAGCATTTTGAAGACTCGGATCCATATCCGGCTCTTCCAGACATCCGAATAAACAGGCTGCAAACAATGTGAATAATAGTAAGTATAGTTGTTTCATATGATTATCAATTAAAAGAATACACCAAGACCGGCATTAAGATCAATATATTTAAAATTCAGAGTATTACAACCTGCACTAATAAATACAGGCCCGAACTTTACCATAAAATCCAGATCGGCAACAACTCCTTCATAAGAGTTATCGGTATTCTTAGCCCAAAGAACACTTGTATTTCTGGAATCGGAATAATCGGTAGTCGTATACTCATATAAAAGTTCCCTTTTTCCATATCCTAGTCCTACAGAAGTGTATAACCAAGGAGTACATTTAATAACTAACCCAGCTGAAGCGGCAATGTTATTAGACTTCTTTTTATTGGTAAAACTATATGAGGCATTCTCCGGTAAAGGAAGCAATTCATGATCTCCCCGACACTCACTCGTATAATTATCAAAAGACAGATTTGTCCTGAAGCGGGCATACCATCCAAACCGTTCGCCTACACCTCCTACCGTCAGACCATAAGGAGCTTCAATAGAGAAAGCATACCCTACAAAGAACTTCATGGGTTCTCTCGGTTTTCTTTCTTGTATGGGTACGTAGGTTATCGGTTCTACCGGTTTACGAAGTTCTTCCAAACGATCTTGCCAGTAAGTCGCTAACTCCTCGCTGATCGGAGTCCCTATGCCCTCATTATAGTAGATGATTAATTGAGCAACAGCCGTCGAGTCGTTATCTGTAGCTTTAACAGTCAGACAATTCAAGCACTTAGTCATTAAACTGCGCATAGAGCCACGCATTTTTTTATTCGCTTTCCATATAGCTGTCAACTGATCGATACTGTATGAGTCGCAAAGGCTGACCCCTTCTTCGTACCACATCCTCGCATCACTATAATCCTGGCGTTTCATTGCTTCATCGCCTTTTCTGTTGTATTCAGTACGTTGTTGTGCCAACAAACATCCTGGAAGCACAATAACTATTAAGATAAGTATCCAAAGTCTTTTCATAAACACATTTAATAATACGGTACACCTTGATTAATCAACACTCCTTCTGTATTATATATGTCAAACAACCCGTCAGCACGTTCAAATGCACGTCCATTATCCGCTTTTCCCACATTCTTGTATTTACAAGGAATCTGTTCAATGGCATCTGCATCAACAGCCCCGTAATTTCCGTTCGATTTCTTTCGTACAATAATATATTTACCGAAAGACATCTTTTCTTCATATTGGGCTTTCCGTTCTGCCAGATCATTTTCGTTTTCTTTGAGCTTACAATCTCCAATAAGATCAAATAACTCTTTTGTCATTTTAATCTCTGAAGCTTTGGTAAAATCAGCCTTTGCACCGGAAAAATCAGCCGCAGCCATTTTATCTTTCCCAGAATTGATCAACGATAAATATTCTGCATTAATTTCTTCCTTTGAGCGCTCCGGTCTTACCGTTACCGGTTGTTCCACATCTTTTACTACAGGTTTAACTTCCGGCTTTACTGATGCAGGCTGTTGCTGAACAGTTTCTGGTTTATCCACCGGTTTAGTTGATGTATCCTGTTGGTCTTTATTTGTTTTACCTTCATTTTCATTCTCCGTTTTTGTTTTTTCTTCTACCACTTCCGGTGTATCACTTTCTTCAATAATATCATGCATAACCGGATCCTGTACAGGCTCTGTATTTCCTCCCGAAGCTGTATTTATTACTTCTGCTACCGGAGGAGCCGTTTTATATCGCTGAACCAAAAGTGCCACAGCCGAACCGATACTTGCAAATATAATAATAAGTAAAGATATTAACGTTACTTTTCTTTTTTTCTTTTTAGGTACCGAAGGTAAATCAACGTTGTTTAATACTGTTTCATCATCTTCAGTTCCCTTCGACTGAGGCAGGCGAGTAGTAAACAAGATTGTTGTTTCATCTTCTTCGAAATATTCGGGAGACGATATATTATTTTTTACCACCTCTTCTTCGACCTGCGGAAAATCCAATTCAGCAAGCATTTCCGATACCGACTGAAAACGATCTGCCGGAATAATCTGCATTGCTTTGATAATCGCGGCCTCTGTTTTTGCAGAAATAGCCGGATTCAGTTCCCGGGGGGATGGCAACGGACGCGTTGCCCGCAGAATAGATTCTGTAGGTATCTTCCCGGTCAGCAGATTATACATAGTTGCCCCCAACGAATAAACATCCGGACAGGGTGAGAAACTTTGGGTACCTTCATTATCGTATTGTTCGATGGAAGCAAAACCTTTCGATAAGGTCAGCATCGTGGTACTGGTTTCCTGCTGTTCGATATCATACCGCTTGCTCACACCGAAATCGATCAGTCGTGCTTTCCCATTCTGATCGATCAATATATTACTGGGCTTGATATCCAGGTGAAGAATATTCTTCTCGTGAACAAACTGGAGTGCCTCTCCTATCTGATGAACATATCTCAGGACTTTCGCTTCAGGCAAAACTCCTTCCTTATCCATCATATATTTAAGACTGTTTCCCGAAATGTACTCCATCGCAATATAGGCAGTATCGTTTTCCTCGAATACTTCCAATACATTGACAATATGGGGATGATGAACTTCCGATAATATTTTGGCCTCTTTGATCAGCTTTTCTTTAAACTTGTCAAAAAGAACCCTCCCCGTTTCAGAATGAACCCTGACAGCATAAGACTCAGGATCTCTGTAACAGTAATCTTTAAAAAAATATTCTTTTACGCATATAGGAACCTCAGTTTTGATAGTTCCCAACGGCCCTTTAACCTCGGTAAACCAAACACCTTTGTAAGTTATACCAAAGCCGCCCTGACCAACTATATGGGTAAGTCGATATTTTCCATTTTGAAGAAGATGTCCGTTTGGCAAATTCATAACTTCGCGTGCAATTCTCTTTTTAATCTGCCAAAATTACGTTATTTATATAAAAGAATAAAGGAAAGAGAGAATATTTTGTTTTATTCCGATAGATTCACCAACATTTTGAACCGGCAAAATATAAAAAGAGAAGTTGTCTCTGGTCTTTCCACAACAAGATGCCATGATAGTATCTTTAATGTCTTCCGGATTGCTATGAGAAGAAAAGATATGTGCTAGATCCTCATTCTTAAGCCGTTCCAATACACCGTCGGTGCACATAAAGAAGAAATCGCCTGCTTGTATATCATTTAGCAAAGTGACATCAGCTTCCGTAGGATGTTCCGTGCCTTGTATGGCGCGAATAATAACATTTCTCTGTGGATGAGTAAGGGCTTCTTCTTTGCTAATTTTTCCTAACTTGACAAGTGAGTTCACTAATGAATGGTCTTCGGTCTGGTAGATGATCTCTCCGCGGCGGAACTGATAGATCCGGCTATCTCCTATATGGGCAAGTGTTATCCCTGAAACTCCGACAGAAACCATTGTCAGTGTAGTTGCCATTCCTTTGGCTTCCGGATGTGAATTTACATAATCGTCAAAACGTGCTTCCGTGTACCTTACAGCTTTATTAATAAACTCTCCGGAAGGTTCTTCCTCCAGAAAAGTAGAGAAAAAACTTTGAAAAGATTCGCAAGCTAAAGAGCTGGCAATCTCTCCTTTTTCCGATCCGCCTACACCATCGCAGACCAGAAATAGTTTTTGATTGGAATTTACCATTTCTGGTAACGGATAGATAGAATCCTCGTTGTTTTGTCTGCCGCCTTTTTCACAGACGGCCCAAGGCTTACCAATCGTTATATTCATAGCACGAACAGATTTTATTCATTAAAGCGAAGAACAGTATGGCCGATAATGATCTCGTCATTGTTTTTTAGCACTACTACTTCTCCATTCTCCAGGTAATTGCTATTATATAACGTATGGTTTTTACTATTATTGTCAGAAAGATAATGTTTATAGCCTCCTTTCGGATCTTTTTTAACTTCTATTCGTATATGTTCCCGGCTCATTGATTTGTCGGCCGTTACAATTCCTATTGTTGCACTCGAAGCATTCGATTTACGGCCAATGACTGCAATACCTTCATAAAGGGGGAAAATCTGTTCGGGAGTGGCTGAATCACTGACAACTGTAAGCTGTCCGGTACTGTTCAATACCGGATTGACCAGAATGGTATCCTGATCGGAATCCAACCCGTTGTTTCCCAGTTGAAGCAAAGAGACAGGAATCGGTTGCTTACACTTCGGACATTTGAAGGAGGTAAGATCGAGGGGTAATTTCCCCTCGTCTACCTTTAATCCTACGTGACAATGTGGACATCTGATTGAGATCATAGCATAAATGATAAATCAGCTTCGTCGATATCAGTAGAGAAAGTGTCTTGCATATCTGCGTCAGACAACATTATAGTATCATCAGATAATGTAATAAAATCTGAAACATCCATACTATCATTGTCGATAACCACGACATCAGATAAATCATTTTCCCCATCCACATCTACAACTACCGCATCACTAAATACGGAGTCGTCACCGTCTAGTGTAACGAATGTGTATTCCTCCTCTTGCATACTGGTTTGATTTAAATAATCTTTCTGGAAACAAAAGTAGGAAAAGTAATGGATTAATAAATGGTTAATTCTCTCTTATAATCAAATGGTTGGGTTTTCTGTACAAACCAAGTGCTTTTGAGATACGAAACTTATTCGTTCACCCACTTGGCTTTACAGGAAGAAACGGGACATTGCTTTCTGTTTCTAAGCGATTCCCAGGGTATTTCACCCAGAAAAGTACCGCATTTGGGACACACATAATCTATTTTGAACTGATTTGCAATATCTTGCAACTGCTGGGGAGTTTTGGATGCCTGCTTTGCTCCCAGAAAAATACCGACTGTTGGAGCACAAATAGTTATGAATAAGCTTAATCCGAATAGCTCCGGACTTCCTTTGCCTAAGAAACCGATCACGACGCCTATTATACCAGGCAAAGCAAAAGGCAATGACTGGAACAGCCTTGTTTTGAATTGATTAGCAGATTGTATCTTAACCTTTGCTTGAACATAATTGTTATATATATCCTTCAAGGCTGCAAACTCTTCACTGTAATCATTATTGTATTTGGAGACTTCCGATAGATTCAATACATACCCGGTTCCAAGTACAATCTTATCTGTTGGTGTCACACGCTTCTTGACGATCTGTGAATCATTAACGAAAGTACCGTTAGTAGAGCCGAGATCTTCCAATAGCCAACAGCCGTGATCCTCACGAATCAGACAAGCATGATGTCTGCTTACATGAGGATCATTAACTATAAAATCATTATCTTCAGCTTTACCAATTTTAATTTTCATCATTAATTTCTTTTGGTTCTTCCGGTTTTCCCATTTCCTTTTCCAGTGATTCTTTTAGCACTTTTAAAGGATCTTTGGATATTATAAGTTCACGGGGTTTACCCTCTTCTGTCAACAATAACAGTTTTTGCTTGGGTAAATTGATCTGCAAAATATGATTCTTATTGATGATATGACTTTTTCCAACTCGCATTAATATCTTATTACAACCGGCTACTTGCTTTTCAAGTATCTCTTCTATTTTACCGATATTTATCGCAAACGTAAACTGGATCCCGTTGGATAATAGTAATTTAGTATAATTTCTGTCAGCTTCAAAGTAGAGTATCTGCCCTATCTTTATTCGTAACAACTCATCCCTCGTCTTAATTATTAAATACCGCTCCATACGTTGATATTATTTTTTTTATTTCATCAAGTAACAAATATACGGTATTTTATCTTTAATCCGGCAACAATTTATAAAGAAATATAAATGAAAAGAGGAAGATTCTCTGTGAACATTCCTCTTTTATACCTGATTTTTAAGCTGTTTGATAAAAATTGACCATCGGTTAAAATTCAATAGCTCTATCAAACAGGAATAATTTAGGGCACATAATTACTTCAAAGTCGGGTAAAGAGGATTTCCTGTTTCATCCACTTCCGTCCAGTTTTTCACATTTACGCTTGAAAACGTAACTGCATTACCGTCTATTATAGCATTAAATAAATAAGAATTGCCAGCCTTTAGTTCCCCATCCGGAACAGGCACGTCGACAGTATAAGTTCGTGAAGTATTTTCTCCGTTGACCATCACTTCAAGTGTTAAAGACATCGGAGTAGATATTTTCAGTGGAAGCATAATGTATTGGGCGAGAGTACCATTTATCCCCATTTTATCGGGAGTATCTAATTTCGTAGCCGGAGGTATAACTCCGGTTGCCAGCTCCATGCTGGCTCCTGATTCAGGGGGAGTGATCATGGCTGAAACCAGTTTATTCAATCGTATACTGTCTCCTTCCGTTATTTCAATGACAACCTGGGTTGCCGCATGCAGATAAACGACCGGAATATTGACCTGTGAACTTGCCACGTCCAGGTTAGGGCTATGCCACCATAAATAATCTATTCCATTAAATAATGGTTCGGATTTTCCCGCAGAGAATTTAGGAGGAATAGTTGAGAAATTATCGGATACTGCATAGAAATCAAAAATACCATTTTCCAAATACATTTTATATCCATTCACACCGGTTAATACGCCGGGAGAAGATGTTATGTACAATCCTTGCGCTGAAGGTGTGGATTTAATGCCATTTAGAGTAGAAGGATCAAAAGCATATAACGTACTTTTTATTCCCTGATTCATTGGAGACATAGCCCGTGTAAGTAAATTACGATCTTCGACAGAAGCGTTAAAGGTGATCAGGCTCGTGCCATCCGGATTATTATCTCCCGTGGGTTTGTTTTCGTCTCCGATATCAAGTGTTATTATATTTTTCGTACACCCTGAAAAGAGAATAATTGTGCAGATGAATGCTACCACTTGCGTTGTTTTGAGTAATTTAGTTTCCATAACCAACCATTTTTAATTATTTGTCTACATAATACATTTTTAAAGCTGTTTTGGTTCAAGCCGGTATTGGATATAAAACTAATTAATACAAAAAAAGAAGGATATTCTGAAATAGAATACCCTTCCCGATAATATAAAAACCCAGGTTTTGTTTATCCGTTTATTTTTGCTTTAATTGCGCGTGTTAAGCGAGACTGAATTTTCATTAGTGAAGCTAACTCTTCACCTTCGAAGTCGATATCAGATATTTTTACTTTCTGTTCTACCACTTCTTCTTCCTTCTTAGAGCCATTCTCAATTTCAGCAGACAGCTCATCCAACTGAGCCTTAATTTTCTCGATCTTCTTTGAATAATTTACTTTACGTGCCATAAACTTTACTATATTAATAAATAAATATAAAATGTTTAATACAAAAGTAATTATAATTTGAAGATAACGAAATAAATATCCAATAATACTATATATTTTAAAACGAATTAAGAAGGATATTCAAATAGAATACCCTTCTTAATGTATAGAATTAGTACTTTTTTATTCGTGTAATACTTAATCTTCTATTGCTGCCTGCGCCGCTGCGATACGTGCAATAGGCACGCGGAAAGGTGAGCAGGAAACATAATTCAAACCAACTCTATGGCAGAATTTAACAGAAGAAGGCTCACCGCCATGTTCGCCGCAAATACCACATTTCAGATCCGGACGGATAGCACGTCCCTTTTCTGTTGCCATTCTTACTAACTGACCTACGCCATTCTGGTCTAATACCTGGAACGGATCTACTTTCAGGATCTTCTTTTCCAGATAGATAGGCAAGAAAGAAGCGATATCGTCGCGTGAATAACCGAATGTCATCTGAGTCAAGTCGTTTGTTCCGAACGAGAAGAATTCGGCAGAAGAAGCGATACGGTCGGCTGTTAAAGCGGCACGTGGTATTTCGATCATGGTACCCACTTTAAAGTCGATACGGTCTCCCACTTCTGCAAATAACTTTTCTGCAGCATCACGGATTACTTTTTCCTGTTCTTTAAATTCATATAAGATACCTGTCAGCGGAACCATAATTTCCGGTTTGGCAACAATACCTTCCTTTTTCAATTCCAATGCCGCACCTAAAATGGCACGTGTCTGCATTTCTGTGATTTCAGGATATGTATTACCTAAACGGCAACCACGGTGACCCAACATCGGGTTATGTTCGCAAAGCGATTCCACACGCTGCTGGATAGTCTTTACAGAAACCCCCATAGCAGCAGCCATTTCTTCCTGTCCTTTCAGATCGTGAGGAACGAACTCGTGCAAAGGAGGATCGAGCAGACGAACAGTAACAGGCAGATCATGCATAGCCTTGAAGATACCCTTAAAGTCAGCCTGCTGATAAGGCAAAATCTTTTTCAATGCATTCTTACGTCCTTCCGCATCTTCTGCCAGGATCATTTCACGCATAGCTTTGATCTTTTCGCCTTCAAAGAACATATGTTCCGTACGGCACAAACCGATACCGCTTGCACCGAATGCACGGGCAATTTCCGCATCATGAGGAGTATCCGCATTGGTACGAACCTGCAGTCTGGTATATTTGTCGGCCAACTTCATTAATTCTGCGAAATCATCAGACAACTCAGCGGCCTGTGTTTCGATTTGTCCTTCAAAGATTTCCCCGGTAGAGCCATTAATAGACAGGAAGTCACCTTCTTTCAGCGTAACACCGCCAACTTCGATCGTTTTCTTTTTGTAATCGATATTCAAACCACCGGCTCCCGATACGCAGCATTTACCCATACCACGGGCAACAACAGCAGCATGTGAAGTCATACCGCCTCGGGCAGTCAAAATACCTTCGGCAACAGCCATACCTGCCAAGTCTTCAGGAGATGTTTCAATACGAACCAGAACTACTCGTTTTCCGGCAGCATGCCATTCAGCGGCATCATCAGCAAAGAATACGATCTGACCGGTAGCTGCACCCGGAGATGCAGGCAGACCTTTTACCAATACTTTTGCTTTCTTCAACGCAGCCTTATTGAATACCGGGTGAAGCAATTCATCCAGTTTGTTCGGTTCGATACGTGCTAATGCTGTTTTTTCGTCAATCATTCCCTGGTGAAGCAGATCCATAGCGATCTTTACCATAGCAGAACCAGTACGTTTACCGTTACGGGTCTGAAGGAACCACAGTTTACCTTCCTGTACAGTAAATTCCATATCCTGCATATCACGGTAGTGATTTTCCAGTTTAGTCTGCAATGCATCCAGTTCTTTATAAATTTCCGGCATTGCTTCTTCCATAGAAGGATACTTGGCAGCTCTTTCTTCTTCAGGGATACCGGCACGTTCAGCCCAACGCTGTGAACCGATCTTTGTGATCTGTTGCGGAGTACGGATACCGGCTACAACGTCTTCACCCTGTGCGTTGATCAGGTATTCACCATTGAACAGGTCTTCACCGTTACCAGCATCACGAGAGAAACATACACCCGTTGCTGACGTTTCTCCCATATTACCAAACACCATAGCCTGAACCGTTACAGCTGTACCCCATTCAGCCGGAATACCTTCCATCTGACGATACAGGATAGCACGTTCGTTCATCCATGAATTGAATACGGCGCAAACAGCACCCCACAATTGCTCATAAGCACAAGTTGGGAAGTCGCTTCCGGTTTGTTTTTTAACAGCAGCCTTAAATTTTGTAACCAATGTCTTCAGGTCATCTACGGTCAACTCGTTATCCAGCTTTACGCCTTTGGCCTCTTTTACTTCTTCGATGATGGCTTCAAACGGGTCGATATCTTCCTTGCTGGTCGGTTTCATACCCAAAACAACATCACCGTACATCTGTACAAAACGGCGATAAGAGTCCCAGGCAAAACGAGCATTACCGGTTTTGCGTGTTAACCCTTCTACTACTTCGTCGTTCAAACCCAGGTTAAGGATCGTATCCATCATACCCGGCATAGAAGCGCGTGCTCCGGAACGGACAGAAACCAACAATGGGTTTTCTATGTCTCCGAACTTGGAGTTCATCAACGTTTCTACATTAGCGATAGCCTTTTCAACGTCCGACTTCAGTAACTCTACTACTTTCTCCTGGCCCAGTTCGTAATATTCCGAGCAGACATCTGTAGTGATTGTGAATCCCGGAGGAACCGGAACACCAATTAAATTCATTTCGGCAAGGTTTGCACCTTTACCACCCAGCAGATTTCTCATATCCGCTTTACCTTCGGCTTTTCCATTTCCGAATGTGTAGACTCTTTTCTTTTCCATGTGTCAGACAGTTTTTATTTATTAGATTTCAGTTTTGCTATCTCTACATTGCAATGGTGCAAATATATGCTATTTAGGGGTATGCAGGATACGGTAAGTTAAATAATTTTATATGTTTTATAACCATTCCATACCATTCGTATCAGCTAAATATGTACATTTGCGTGGCGAAAATTTTAAACACAGATAAAATTGGCAAGAAATAAGAAGCAGTTACCCTTGTTGGAAAAGGTAACAATTACAGACGTAGCCGCTGAAGGTAAAGCGATTGCACGAGTGAATGACAAAGTAATATTTGTCCCTTTTGTTGCTCCCGGCGACATTGTTGATATCCAGATTACCCGTAAAAAAAGTAGTTTTGCAGAAGGTCGGGCTGTACGGTTCCACGAGTACTCAGCGGAACGTGCCACTCCTTTTTGCGAACATTTCGGTGTTTGCGGCGGTTGCAAATGGCAACATCTCCCCTACAAGGAACAGTTAAAGTATAAACACAAGCAGGTTATCGACAATCTTACCCGTATCGGAAAGATCGAAATGGAAGAGATTTTCCCTATTCTGGGATCTGAACGTACCACTTTCTACCGGAACAAGCTTGAATATACTTTCTCTAACAAGAAGTGGCTGACGGAAGAAGAAGTAAAGTCTGGAGCTACGTTCGATTGTATGAATGGTGTCGGTTTCCATATTCCCGGAATGTTCGACAAGGTGCTCGACATCAATAAATGCTGGTTGCAGGATGATATTTCAAACCGCATCCGCCTTTGTATCAAAGACTATTGCCTGACACACGAAGGGTATCCTTTCTACGACCTGAGAAATCAGGAAGGTTTTCTGCGTACATTGATGATCCGTACGGCTTCAACCGGTGAGCTGATGGTTGTCGTTGTTTTCTATCACGAAGACGTAGAACGTCGCGAAGCGTTGTTGTCGCACGTAGCAGAACAATTTCCGGAAATCACTTCCTTATTATATGTAATCAACGAGAAGTGCAACGACACGATTACCGACCAGGAAATCTTGGTATTCCGTGGAAAAGATCATATGATCGAAGAGATGGAGGGTCTTCAGTTTAAAGTCGGCGCTAAATCATTCTACCAGACGAACAGCGAACAGGCTTACAACTTATATAAGATAGCCCGCGAATTTGCCGGACTGACCGGAAACGAAATGGTTTACGACCTTTACACAGGAACCGGTACGATTGCCAACTTCGTATCACGGCAGGCAAAGAAAGTAATCGGAATAGAATACGTTCCGGAAGCTATTGAAGATGCAAAAGTCAATTCCGCCCTGAACAAGATTGAAAATACCTTATTCTACGCAGGCGATATGAAAGATATTCTTACTACCGATTTCATAAACCAACACGGTCGTCCGGATGTTATTATTACTGATCCGCCACGTGCCGGTATGCATGACGATGTAATCAACACCATCCTTCTTGCCGAACCGGAGCGTATCGTCTATGTCAGCTGTAACCCGGCCACACAGGCACGCGACCTGAGTCTGCTCGACGTGAAATATGCCGTGAAGAAGGTACAGCCGGTAGATATGTTTCCACATACACATCATGTGGAGAATGTCGTTTTACTGGAAAAGAAAAAGTAACATATATAATAATGTATAGGAAAATCGTCTCCCTTTTGTGTATCACTTTGCTTTTGAATAGCTGTTCCGGCACTAAGCAACAAGAGCAAAAGGAAGACGATTCTGTCTTTACAGACCTTCCCCAGTTGAAGGCGGCAGGTGAGATCACCGCCGTTACGCTCTACAGTTCCACGTCCTATTTCCAATATAAGATGGAACCGATGGGATACGAGTACGACCTGATCAAAGACTTTGCCCGTTCTGAAGGACTGAAGCTGAATATCAAAGTAGCTGAAAACGCCACCCGCCTGATCGAAATGCTTGAAGCCGGCGAAGCCGATGTCGTAGCCTACCCTATCCTGGTAAACAATAAGCTGAAGGAAGATTATCTCTATTGCGGACGTGAATCGCAGACCAGCCAGGTGCTCGTTCAGCGTGCCAACAAAGGAGACACGATCCTCAAAGACGTAACACAACTGATCGGTAAAGACGTTTACGTAAAGCCCGCAACGAAGTACTACCAACGTCTGAAGAATCTCAATGAAGAACTGGGCGGTGGCATCCACATAAAAGATATAGAAAAAGATACGATCACAACCGAAGACCTGATCTCGATGGTTTCGCAGGGAGAGATACCCTATACGATCAGTGATGATAACATGGCCCGCCTGAACAAGACCTATTTCTGGAATATCAACGTCTCGTTGAAGGTCAGCTTTATGCAGCGCTCTTCGTGGCTAGTACGTAAAACCAGTCCGAAACTGGCAGAAGCAATCAACGCCTGGGCGTCGGACAAATCCGGAACCCATGTCTACAAGGCTGCGATGAAGCGGTACTTTGAATTAGGTAAACAACCGCTTACCGTAGACTTGCCCCCTGTCAAAAACGGGCATATCTCCCCTTACGACGATCTGTTTAAGAAGCACTCCAAGAATATCGGATGGGATTGGCAGTTGCTCGCTTCCATCTCTTATCAGGAATCACATTTCAACCCGTCGGTCGTTTCATGGGCCGGAGCCGAAGGTCTGATGGGCATTATGCCGAATACAGCCCGGGCACTCGGTGTCACTCCCCACGAACTGAAAGATCCTGATGTCGGCATCCGCACCGGGGTGGACTGTCTGCGCAAGTTCCGTCAGGGCTTTTCCGAAATAACCGATCCGCAGGAGAAGGTAAAGTTTACATTAGCGTCTTATAATGCAGGTATCGGACATATCTATGACGCACAGCGTCTGGCCGAGAAGTACGGCAAAGACCCGAAAGTCTGGGACAACAATGTAGCCGAATATGTCCGCCTGAAAAGCGATCCGGAATACTATAACGACCCGGTCTGCAAACACGGTTACCTGCGTGGTTCGGAAACATTCAATTATGTGCGCGAAGTGTTGGAACGGTTTGACTACTACAAATCAAAGACCGGGCACCACTGATCATTTCAGATTTTCAGCCAGCATTTCTTTGATCACGAGTATCACTTTCGGATGGTTTAGCGGTATATCCTCAAAAATACTTTGAAGTTCTTTTGTGCTCAATTCAAAGGTATGTTCCCCTTTCCTATATGTAAAACAGACGTTGATAGCCGGATTACCGCTTATCAGCATTGCGACCGTTCCCGCCAGGTCTCCCCACGGCGGACAATCTATATGAGACGTATGAAAGCTGGCTGTAACTTCCGTGCCTTCCCCCGGTTGGGATATTATCTTTACAGACCCGCCTGTCTGCTCCGCATTTTGTATAAGGAAAGGTATTCCCAGCCCTATCCTGCGGGTGGTACGGGTGGTATAAAACGGATTGGAAACGCGCGAAACGGTTTCGGCATCCATCCCACAACCGTTATCGGCAATACGGATACGCGCATTATCCCCTTCGATAACGACATCCAGCATAATACGGGTCGCTCCCGCACGGACACTGTTCGAAGCAATATCTGTAATATGAAATGTTAGTGTGTTCATCCTGACGAAAGTATTAAATGATCCTGACTACCCGAATAAGCCATCCTGATATTATCGAATAAAGGAGCCGAAGCCCGTATCAGGCAAGGTTTACTTCCAATCTGTTCGGGATAATGAGCGTCGGAAGCCTGATAACAAATATACTTTGACAGATACTTCTGTTCCGACAAAATCCGGGCAAAACGGGAAGCATCCGTATACTCGATCGCATCCAAAGGCAAGGACGGATCGATAAACCCCAGCTGGCTGATCAGGCTGAAAGAAGGCCGTTCCACATGTGCCGCAACGAAAAGCCCGCCCAATTCCTTGACTACAGCAGCTACTTGATTGACATTCCGGTCGAGTGCGGAGATCAGCAAGTAAGGAGCTTCTCCCATTATTTCATCGTTCCGGTTCACCCAGACCTGATCGCCGAAACGTTCGGGATCATTAGGGACGGAAGGAAGATGCCGGTCGAGGTATTGCTGAAAAGCAACACGGGCTTCTGCAGTTCCGAATAAGGCCAGGCAATGCGCTTCTTCACGGGTACAAACTTCAGCTCCGGCAATAACCGTTAATCCGGCCTCTGCTCCCAACGCCTGAATTTCCGGACATTGCAACGTGCTGTTGTGATCCGTAACGGCAATGATATCCAAGCCACGGGCAAGAGCTGTTTCGACAATGACCGTAGGGCTCATATCCAGGCTTCCACAGGGTGAAAGGCAGGTATGAATATGCAGATCAGCCCGGTAAAGATTCATGCGTTTTGCAGGAGTTGATAAATCTTACCGGAGATAACGAAAGCGGAAAGCGGCGTCCCGAGCAAGGGAATACCTTCTTCCCTGCCTTTCTGCAACGTCTCTTCATCCGGCGAAGCTCCATTGACCACCAATACGGCGGCAGCATCTTTCAATGTGGCAACAGCGACTATATTCTGATGAGTCTGCATGGTCACCCACAGCATCCCTTCTTCCATATGCCCCATTACATCACTCAGCAGGTCACTGGTGTAACCGCCTTTTATCTCTGTATCCAGACTCTCTTCGCCACAGAAGACGGTGAGTTCCAGTTCTTTTATCAGATCACTGACCTTCATATTTTGCTCCTTTCTTATAACAGTCTTTGTTTAAACGATCTTTCCCCCAAGTCTTTTCTATCAGACGGAAGGCATGTTCCTGATCCAGTTTGCCATGCTTCTCCATATTGCGCTGCATGAAAACACAGTCGCTGAACTGGGCTTCATGGCGGACGATATCTTCTGCCAGGCTCTGGCAATTAGGGTTTCCGCAAGCTCCGCAGTCGATACCCGGCAGGTAACACATCAGGCGGCGCACCTGCTCCATCTTCTTCAGGACTTCTTCGATATTGCCGTCGAAAAGCAGTTTCGGATTCGGATGAAGCGGACGGATGGTAATGTGTTGCTTCAGATAAGCCAAAGCGCCGAAACGCTCGGAAGCATAAATAAGCGGTGCCTTATCACGTTTCATCGAACGCTTCATGATCCGTTCGGAAGTCAGGAAACGGTTGGCCACGGCAAGCACCCCTCCGGCACAGCTACGATCGCAGGCACGGAGTTCGAGGAAATCGACGTTGCGCACTTCATTAGTCGTTTCCATCCGTTCCAGAAAATCGATCACGTTGTGTATTTCATCGATGGCAAGGCAACGGCCGGAGAAGTGTTTCGCTTCACCTCCGGTCTGGCTCCATCGCATCTCTTTCTTGGTAAGTGCCGGCGGAAGAACACATTCCGGCTTATAGCCTTTCGGACGGTTTTGCAGGATATGGTATACCTTATTATATAATGTATCCATATTGATCACTCCGTTTATCGTAGAAGAATAGCCGTCCTCTCCTTTCAATGCCGCAATCTTGGCGGCACAAGGCGTGACATAAAAAAGACCGATCTGCTCCGGCTTATACCCTTCTTCCGTCAACACCTGATGATAATAAGTGGCCGTAGCATTGACCGGACTCTTTACCAGCAGGATATTATCGACCAGTGCCGGGAAACGGATCTGTATCAACCGTACGATAGCGGGACAGAAAGAACTGATAACCGGCTTCTCCTCGGCCAGCTCCATCTGGCGGAGCATTTCGCGATGGATCATATCGGCCGTAAACTCCACTTGGTAAACATGGGTAAACCCTAATTCATACAGGGCGCTGAATATCTCTTCCTCCGTAGTGTATTTGGAGAACTGCCCGATAAAAACAGTCGGAACCAATGCCACGCGGCATTCATAACCAAATATCTTCTGGAAGTCGTCCTGCTCAACAGAGATCGCTTCTGTCGGACAGGCTTTCAGGCATTCACCGCAATCGACACACCAGTCTTTACGGATCACGGCTTTCCCATCGCGGATACGGACTGCCCGTGTAGGACACTTCGTCATACAATGGGTACAACCGATACAACGATCCTTATCGATCCTCAGGGCATGATAAAACTTGGTCTTCTCCATAACGCTTTATTCCTTTGTCGCGAACCAGGTAACCATGCGTACGGTCGTCCCCACGCCTACCTCGCTCTCTATTGTTAGTTCGTCTACATTCTTCTTCATATTGGGAAGTCCCATTCCCGCACCGAATCCCATTTCCCGCACAGCAGGCGAAGCGGTCGAATAGCCTTCCTGCATGGCTTGCTGAATATCCGGAATGCCGGGGCCTTCGTCTTTCAGTAGCAAGGTGATCTTTTCGGCATCCAGCGTGGCAGATACTTTTCCGCGCCACGCATGGGCTACGATATTTACCTCGGCTTCGTACAAAGCAACGACGATCCTCTTGATAATACGGGAATCGATAGACAATTGCTTCAACACCTTCTTTATCTGGCTGGATGCATATCCGGCTTTCGAAAAGTTTCCTCCTTCCAGTTCAAAACTATATTGCATGCTAATTTCCTCCTTTCCTTAAAAAATAGGTAAAAGGCCGCTACAATATAACTCGCCCACCGTATGGTACATGGAATGTTCCGTTTCAAGCAGGATCATATTGTTTTCCGAGGCTACCGCCAACATCTCATCCGTCACCCGTTTGCCCCTGACGAAAAGGATACAGGACACATCGGCCATTTCGGCCGTACGGATCGTTTGCAGGTTGCAGAGTCCGGTGATCAGGATCACTTCATTACAATCCACTGTCAATACATCGCTCATCAGGTCGCTGGCAAAAGCACATTGCACTTCATGGTCTAGCTTATCGCTTCCACATGCTACGGTTGCTTCGGTAAGTTCTTGTATCTGCTGAATCTTCATAATGTATGCAAGGTTTAATTTGTGAGGCCAATGTAAGAAATATTTTTTAATAGATACCCGTTAGTTTATATTAATTACTATCTTTGTTTCAAAACGAAGATAAGCTGCGCCTCGGCATAAAAAATGAACTCGTTCATTTTATTCTGCTCTCGGCTTGCATTATCTTTGATAGCAATAAATAAAATCCAAAAGTTATGTTTAGTAAAGAAACGTATATGGCCCGCAGGGCTAAACTGAAACAGACTATCGGTTCAGGTTTGTTACTTTTCCTCGGAAATGATGAGTCAGGTATGAACTATGCAGATAACACATACCACTTCCGCCAGGATTCCACTTTCTTGTATTTCTTCGGACTTCCCTATGCCGGGCTGTCTGCTATCATCGATATTGACAACAACAAAGAAATCATCTTCGGTGACGAACTGACCATCGATGCAATCGTATGGATGGGAACCCAGCCTACGCTGAAAGAGAAAAGCGAAGCAGCCGGTATCACGGAAGTTCGTCCGTTCAAAGAAATCGAAACGTATCTGAAAGCGGCGCAGCAGAAGAGCCAACGTGTTCATTACCTGCCGACTTACCGTGCCGAACATCAGATCAAGTTATTCCAGTGGCTGGGTGTCGTGCCGGGTACGGAACAACCTTCGGTTCCTTTCATTCTGGGTGTTGTGAACCAACGTAATTATAAGAGTGCGGAAGAAATTGCAGAGATCGAAAAGGCTTGTACGGTTACTGCCGATATGCACCTGACCGCCATGCGTACTGTCCGTCCGGGAATCCGTGAAAGCGAAGTGGCTGCAGCTGTCGCCGAAGTAGCTTACGCTAACAACTACCAGCTCTCCTTCCCTATTATTGCGACAATCAACGGACAAACGTTGCACAACCACGATCATAGCAATATGATCAAGAGCGGCGATATGTTACTGCTGGATGCCGGTGCAGAAACGGAAATGGGTTATGCGGGCGATATGTCGTCTACCATTCCTGCCGACGCCAGATTCACAACCCGCCAAAAAGATATTTATGATATTCAGGTAGCTGCCCACGAAGCTGCTGTTGCCGCCCTTCGTCCGGGCATTCCTTTCGTCGACGTTTACGAGCTGTCTTGTAAGGTAATTATGGAAGGATTGAAAGACCTTGGATTTGTAAAAGGCGATCCGATGGAAGCTGTAAAGGCCGGTGCTCATGCCATGTTCATGCCTTGCGGATTAGGACATATGATGGGACTCGACGTGCATGATATGGAAAACCTGGGTGAAGTATATGTCGGTTACGACGGACAGCCGAAAAGCACAGAGTTCGGCCGTAAGTCTCTCCGCCTGGGACGCAAACTGGAACCGGGCTTCGTTCTCACTATCGAGCCGGGCGTTTACTTTATTCCTGAACTGATGGATCTGTGGAGAAGCCAGAACAAGTTCACCGAGTTTATCAATTACGAAAAACTGGTTACTTACAAAGACTTCAGCGGTATCCGTAACGAAGAAGATTACCTGATCACAGAAGACGGCGCACGTCTGCTGGGTAAGAAGATTCCTTTGCATACGGATGAAGTGGAAGCATTAAGATAACATAGCAAAATAAGCATTAAACCCTTCACCATTCACCTCATGAAGGTTAATGCATTATAAAACAACACATAAAGCACCATTCACACAGGTGAAGGGTTGCTTAAAAAGGTGAAGGGTTGGTTTGAACCCTTCACCTTTTATCGTTTCAGATTACTTACTACTAGCACTTACATACCTGGACACTAGATGAAAGGTATAAGCCTACTAAGTCAAACATTACGTTTAATTCACTTAACGACTAAGGTCGTTAAGCTTATCGAGCATCATCATTAAGCTTAACGACGTCTGTCGCAAAGCTTAACGACGAAGGTAATTAAGATTATAAGTCATTACTTAAGGCATAGTTTATAATAGGTTTGACGGTAATGAGTAGTAAGGTAATACGTAGTCTATATAAATGAAAAATCCCCGTAAAGAGCTTGTTACTTCTCTTTACGGGGATCTTTTTGGGGATTAACTGTCTGTTAGTAAGCGAACATATTCGTATTAACAGGTATCTCTTTGCCATCGGCAGTCATTACCTTCAACTGAAGCATACCGCCGTTATTATCGAAGTATTTCACCTGGATCGGATGCAAACCTTTCGCCAAAGCCTTCTGCCCTGTCACTTCACGTACCGAGTGAGGGCCGTCGTTATCGACCACCTGCTCGCCGTCGATAGTCAGCGTGCTACCGTCGTCAGAGATCAGGTTGAAGGTGTAAATAGCATCTTCCGGCGCATTGAAATAGCCGGATATTACCAGGCCGATATTACCTTTTGCTTCAGCCGGGATCGTTACTTCAGATATTTCGTACGTGCCGTTAACCGGAGCTTTCTCTATATCTGCGCATTTATTGCCTTTGAACTCATGCCATACAGCCTGCAAACCTTTCTTTGAAGGAGTTGCTTCGGCTGCCGGAGCATATTCGCTTTTGATATAACGGGTCTTTACAATGTCGCCTTTCTTACCGTTCGGACGGAAAGTACGGAAAGTGAAGTCGGTTGTTTCCGTCACCTTGATCGGCTCCGTATAGCGGGGAGACTCCAGTGTCGGGATGCTGCCGTCTGTCGTATAATGAATTTCCACACTCGGATCAAGGCATGTTATCGTTACGTTGCCTTCACCGATAAACGCATTTGTATTATTGAAACCTTCCAGATCCGGCATACGGTAATTCACACCCATAATGTTCAGGCGGGGGAATTGCTTAACCAACCTTTCTGTGAAACCATCCCAACTCTTAACCGAAGGATCGCTCCAAGCCTGTTCAGACAGGGCCATCATACGGGGCATGATCATATACTGTGCACGCTCGAAAGAAGGGATATACTCGCACCAGAGATTTGCCTGTATACCCAGGATCAATGCTTTCTGTGCATCATTCAGCGATTCAAGCATCGGATTGAAGTTATATACGCCCGGCAGGGAGTTTTTATCCTGCTGATAATCAAAATAGAAATTGGTATTCGGACTCATAATCGCATGGTTGCCTTGTGCCGTTGCATCCGGAACCGATTGCGGATGCCAGCTGCGCCACCACATGATTGTAGCCGTCGGAGATAATCCGCCTTCCAGGATCTCATCCCAGCCGATCATCTCTTTTCCGTTCTCGTTAAAGAATTTCTCCATGTCGTGAACGAACCAGGCCTGCAACTCCTCTTCGGTCTTCAAGCCATTGTCTTTCATTCGTTTCTGACAGTCAGGGCATTTCTTCCAGTTTGTCTTTTCCACTTCATCAGCACCCAGATGGATATACTTATAAGGGAAAAGAGGGATTATTTCACTGTAAACGTTTTTACAGAACTCCAGTGCAGAATCCTTACCCGGACAAACGGGAGAAGAGAACGTCGTTCCCCAGCCTGTCTGATTAAAACAGGAAACACCGGCATAGTTGCTTACCGCAGCCAGCATGTGACCCGGCATATCTATTTCCGGGATGACATCTATACCGCGTACACCGGCATATTCTACAATTTCCTTAATATCGTTCTGCGTATAGAAACCTCCGTACAAAGTATCGCCTTGTGTAATGCGCAGTTTCTCTGCCGGTATTTCATAGTCAGGATTATCCTGTACTTTTGCCAATCTCATGCACTCGCGGTCATGATTGTTGAAGGTACGCCAGGCTCCTTTTTCGGTCAGCAATGGATATTTCTTTATCTCGACACGCCAACCCTGATCATCCGTCAGGTGCCAGTGGAACTTGTTCAACTTATAGAGTGCCATCATATCGAGCAACTCCTTCACTTCTTCTTTGGTATAGAAATGACGGGAAACATCCAGCATCAATCCTCTCCACCCGAAACGCGGAGCATCGGTGATCTGAACGGCCGGAACACTCCAGGTAATATCGCTTACCACTTCCGGTGACTCGATCTCTGCCGGAAGAAGCTGGCGAAGCGACTCGATACCGGAAATAACTCCCCCATACGTATTTCCTTTGATCTGTACTTTGCCGGAAGAAACATCCAACGTATAAGCCCCTTCATTTTGTCCTGCGATATCACTTACCGCCAGGGATATGTCACCATCTCCTTCGCGTACATTATATATATAGCCGGTTGAACGGGAAAGCAGGCCGGAAAGATAGTTGGCTGCCGGTAATAATTGTTTGTCGGCCACGCCAATGGTCATACCGTCTTTCAAGGTAAACTCGCCGTTGGCATTCTTAATCTCTTTGGGAATGGGAATAATGGATACATCATGTGCCACAGGCGTCGTGGGCGAGCATGCACTCAGCAATAATGCTCCGGTCAGGGAACAAGCCGCAATAAGTTGTCTGTACATTTTAATTGTGTTTATTTGTTTGGTAATAAATTAGAAGCAAAAATACAAAAAAAGAGCTGTTCTTGTTGGGTAGAACAGCTCTTTTTAAATAATAATCTACTGATTAAATCTTATTCATAACTTCAGTCAATTGATCCGGAGTCACATTTGCGGCGATGATCACTCCTTTGTCGTCAATCAGAAAGTTCTTCAAACCTTTTTGCAGGTTAAACTTTCCATACAACTCTGACTTTTTTCCCAGTTCTTCACGAAATTGCTTGGTGCCGCTAAGCTTGTCTGCCTTTACCGTCTCGGTAAAGATTGATTCTTTCTCGTCGAGAGAAACAGAATACATCGCAATTTTATCCGAACTTAGTTTATTAACTTCATTCCATAATTGAACGTTACGGGCCCGCGATTCAGCATCGTAAGCTGCCCAGAAATTCAGCAACGTGTAACGTCCGGAATGATTTTGGAAATTAATATTACTTTCATTTCCTAAAGACTCTATTCTCGGAGCCAGATCACCAGGATTAGTACCCACGGTAGGTCTTGCTTCTTTTGTTGCGGATGACATTGTTGCCAATGCAACCGTTACAATGAGAACATAAGCTCTTACCTTCATAATGTAATTTTTACGTTAAACTTAATCGGAACATAACCTCCTACGGATAATTACCGGTCTGCGGCGGCTCTTCTCTGTCATCCTTTATGTCCGACTCCTGATTTTCAGGAAGTAAACAAGCGCTTTTCCTTCGCTAAGGAGCCACTTTCTTGTTTTTAACGTTGGCAAAGATACGGGTAAAGAGTCTTTCCTTCCAAACGCAATAACATAATTCGAGTGAAATACAAGGTTTTTTATATGTTTTATTGCACGGAATTCCTGCAAAATAGGTGTTTTATAGCATATCGTTAACGATTATTTGCAGTTTAGCCAGGGGGAAAACAGGTGCTATTTTAACATGAAGAAGGGAGGGAAAAGTGATTTCCGGGTAAAACGAGTTATTTGATAGTGGTTCAAGATCATATATTTTCAACAAATAAAGTCCGATTATTCACCGGACTTTATCTTTTCTATTATTACAGTTTATCATAAGGAGAAGGCATCGGCACCCCTTCTTTGATATATTCATCATATACGACAGTCGGGTGATCCTGGGGAGAAGTGACGTTGTATTCTGCTTTGAAGTTGCCACGACGGAAGTTCTTCAGCTTCAGGTTTTCCGTGCTATAAGTACGTAAAGTTTCCTTTTTATTCCCGGTCAGGGAACTTTCAACAACTACCGAGTCAAGAATATTCATCTTCGGCGTCAGTGTAGGAAGTAATGTCTGCTCCAACAATCCACGGTAGGCACCGATATACTCACACCAATTGGTATTGCCTTGTTCAAAAACACGATATGTGTAATTTGACCATGCGGTGCGGATATGAATCTCGTGTTCCCAAATCTCAACACATGCTTCAGAATCATAGTTAGGATCTTTAATCGTAACTCTCTCTAAAGCAGGTGTCTTTTCTACTACTTTTGTTTGCCATTTGTCTGAATGCCGTATTTCGGCAATAATCTCAGGCAGCTTTTCCTTAATTTCAAACTGAATTTTCATCTCGATTTGCCTGCCAGTCAGGACTTATTAAGGTTGCCAGGTTCTAAATTAAATATAACGCGTCTATAAAAATAACAATTCCATTTGAATTTTTGTTTATCCAAATGTAGAAATTTGCACATAACTTGTTTACCTTTGCCTTATAAAACAAAAAACATGGGACTAAAAGACGAAATTATACTGATAAATATAAACGGAGCCGACCGCCCTGGGGTCACCGCCGCCCTAACCGAAATCCTGGCAAAGAATAATGCTGTTATCCTCGATATCGGTCAGGCCGATATCCATAATAACCTGTCGTTGGGTATTCTTTTCCAGAGTTGCGGAGGAAATTCGGGTGATATTTTGAAAGAGTTACTCTTCAAAAGCTATGAATTGGATGTAAATATCCGTTTTAATCCTATCACAGAGGAAGAATATACCAAATGGGTGAATATGCAGGGAAAGAACCGGTATATTATCACTATCCTGGGACGCATGCTGACGGCAAAGCAAATAGCAGGCGTAACCCGTATCGTTGCCGACCAGGGGATGAACATAGACGACATCAAACGTCTGACAGGACGTATCCCGCTGGATGAAAACTCACGTACGCCGAAGGCTAGTGTGGAATTTTCGGTTCGTGGTACACCGCGTGATAAGGAGCTGATGAAGGCCGAATTTATGAAACTCTCGTCCGAACAGGTGATGGATATTTCGTTTCAGGAAGAAAGTATGTATCGCCGTATGCGCCGTCTCATCTGTTTCGATATGGATTCGACCCTGATTGAAACGGAAGTGATCGACGAACTGGCCATCCGTGCCGGTGTTGGCGACCAGGTAAAAGCGATTACCGAATCGGCCATGCGCGGAGAGATTGATTTCAGCGAAAGTTTCCGCCAGCGTTGTGCCCTGTTAAAAGGTTTGGATGTATCTGTCATGCAGGATATTGCAGAGAATTTACCGATCACGGAGGGTGTAGACCGTTTGATGCGCATCCTTAAAAAGGTGGGATTCAAGATTGCGATCCTTTCCGGAGGATTTACCTACTTCGGCAACTACCTGAAGCAGAAATACAATATAGATTATGTATATGCCAATGAGCTGGAAGTGGTAGACGGCAAGTTAACCGGACGCCATATCGGAGATATCGTCGACGGCAAGCGAAAAGCAGAATTGCTTCGCCTGATCGCCCAGGTCGAGAACGTGGATATCCGTCAGACTGTGGCCGTTGGCGACGGAGCTAACGACTTGCCTATGATCAGTATAGCGGGCTTGGGAATTGCTTTCCATGCCAAGCCCAAGGTGAAAGCAACCGCCAAACAGTCGATTTCGACGATTGGCCTGGACGGAATATTATATTTTCTGGGATACAAAGATTCATATTTGGAAGAACAAATGTAATTAAATAAAAGCGTTTATGATAAGACACATTGTAATGTTTAAACTGACTGAGTTTGCAACTCCGGCCGACAAACAGGCTAAAATGCAGGAAATAAAAACAGGTTTGGAAGCTTTGATCGACAAGATCGACGTATTGCGTATGATCCGTGTCGACTTTAACGTAAATCCGGAAGAAGCCTGGGACGTTATTCTTACAACGGAACTCGACTCACTGGAAGATGTGAAGACATATGCCACTCACCCCGAACATGTGGCCATCTCGAAAGGCATTATCGGCCCGGTAAAAGCTGACAGAGCTTGCGTGGATTACGAATATTAATTAAAGATTATTCCTTTATGAAGGAGTTTGATATTGAACAGCGGGTACAAGCCGCTGTTCAGAATTTCGAGTCGGGGTACAACTGTGCACAGTCTGTATTCCTTGCTTATTCGGATGTATTCGAACTGGATCTGAATATGGCAAAACAGATGTCTGTCTCTTTCGGTGGTGGTGTTGGCCGTATGCGGGAAATATGTGGTACAGTAAGTGCTATGGCTATGCTAGCCGGATTCAAATATCCTGTATTGGATCAGAATGATCAGGAAGCGCGGACAAAGAATTATGCGATGGTGCAGAAAATGTCTGAGATGTTCAAGGAAAAGCACGGTACGATCATTTGCCGCAGTCTTTTACCTGCTGCTGAAGCCAGCCAGACAGCTCCCGCTCCTTCCGAAAGAACATCGGAATATTATGCAAAACGTCCTTGCAGCAAATATGTGGAAGAAGCTGCCCGCATAGCAGGCCGGATGCTGAAAAACGAATTGGATTGATGGCTCAGGCCATCAATCTTATTTGAGAAACATATCCCAGCGTTCTTATTTCACTGAACAAATTCATGTAGGAGGATTGTGCCTTAACATTCACTTTATAAGTAATGACTGCCTTATTCAGCTCAAACAGAGACTCGAACGAAACACTTACAATATAAATATTCTTCTCTTCCAATATTTTACGGACAGCCTTCAGATCCGGGGTTGCAGTAGTACAAGTAATAGTCAGTATCTTATTTACTCCATTCAGGAACATTCTTTTCTCCAGTTTTTCAAGACTGACCAGTATCACTAATGTAAGACCCGTACCGATCAAGGCCGGAACATACATCCCCGCTCCTACGGCTAACCCGATAACGGCAACGACCCAGATACAAGCAGCCGTAGTCAATCCATGAATACTGCCGTGACTTTGCATGATCGCTCCTGCTCCCAGAAAACCTATTCCGGTAAGTACCTGGGCAGCAATACGCCCCGGGTCTCCATTCAGAAAATTCGGATAGCATTGCGGTATCCAGATAGAAATAAGCATCGCTGCCGCCGACCCCATACAGATCAGGGTAAACGTACGCATTCCGGCTTCACGACGGCGGAACTGGCGCTCTATACCGATAATAGCGCCTAACAGGAAACTGACAAAGAGTTTTACAGCCGCAGTAGTCGGCGTAATGGTTGTATTTTGAAGTATCTCGTTAATGTGATCCAACATATATTTTCTGTTTTAGTTATTGGCAAATATAACTAATTATTTGAATATCTCCATATACTTGCCGAAGCTATATCATGCATTGAAAAGGCTTCGGTTATTCAAATTTTTGGGGTAAATTTGCCGGACTAAAAAGTAATGTATGAAACAAGTTTTAAAAGAAAACGGAGGCCTTCCTCCTTTAATCCTATGGACATTATCTATTGTAGCCGGTATATCGGTAGCCAATCTTTACTATAATCAGCCACTTCTCAATATGATACGTCAGGAGCTCGACGTATCTGAATTTACAACCAACCTGATCGCTATGGTTACGCAGATTGGTTATGCATTGGGATTATTATTCGTTGTGCCATTGGCTGATATGTATAAACGTAAGAAGATTATCATTACGAATTTCTCCATTTTGACCATATCATTGCTAAGTATTGCCCTGGCACCCAATATTCATGTTATTCTTATTGCTTCTTTGTTTACCGGGATCTGCTCCATGATACCGCAGATATTTATACCTATAGCTGCCATATACTCGAAACCGGAGAATAAGGGGCGAAATGTAGGACTGGTCGTGTCGGGGTTACTTTCCGGAATATTGGTATCACGCGTAATAAGCGGACTGATCGGTGATTTGTTCGGTTGGCGGGAAATGTATTATATCGCTGCCGGATTAATGGTCGTATGCGGCATTGTTGTGATAACGGTATTACCGGATATACAGCCAACTTTTAAAGGCAAGTACTCGGAGTTGATGAAATCCTTGTTGTCATTGCTGAAAGAATTTCCTGCACTGAGGGTTTACGCAATCCGCTCCGGATTAGCCTTCGGATCTTTTCTGGCTATGTGGTCGTGTCTGGCATTCAAGATGGGACAGGCTCCTTTTTTTGCCGGTAGCGATGTTGTCGGGATGCTGGGACTTTGTGGTATGGCCGGGGCATTATCGGCATCTCTTGTCGGGAAATACGTTAAGAAGGTGGGAGTCAGACGTTTCAACTTCTGGGGATGCGGATTGATATTGCTTGCCTGGTTATTGCTTTATGCTGGAGGAAACTATTATATCTCTATTGTTGCCGGTATTGTCATTATCGATATAGGTATGCAATGTATCCAGTTAAGTAACCAGTCGAGTATTTTTGAATTATGTCCGGCTGCTTCCAACCGTGTCAATACGATCTTTATGACTACTTATTTTGTCGGTGGCTCGCTGGGTACTTTCCTTTCCGGAACAGCCTGGCAACTATTCGGTTGGGCGGGAACAGCCTGCGTCGGAGTACTTCTTTGTTGTGCCTCTTTATGCGTAACTTTACTGTCGAAGGAAAAGGGATAACGATCCGGATTTTCATAAGTGATAAAACAAAAACGGAGAGGCTTAATCTGATAAGCCTCTCCGTTTTCATTTAGATAGTATGCTGAATTACTTCACTTTCGAGATTTCAATAACCCGGCTTGCCAGTTGTCTGCCGGAGAATACCGGTATACCGACCTTCATCAACAATTCGCCGGAGAACGTTTTTCCGTCACATTTCAGTATTGACTTCGTGCCCGGAACAAGATTGATCTCCTTTATTTCATATTGAGCATCCGGATTTAATCCCTGTAAACGAACAGGTTGCAACATTTCACCATAACGAGGATGGATATCGAATGCAAAGAGAACGGCTTTATCTGTCGTTTCATTGACATACATAACCGCCGAGTGATTTCCTTCATAAGGAGAAACCAGACGATACAGGTCTCCATCCAGGATCGCACCACTTAAGCGGTTGAAATTCTGTACAGCTCCTTTGCAATATTCCTGTTCTGCCGGAGTCATTTCATGTGTACGGATATCAAATCCCAACTTACCCATCATAGCAACATCTGTACGGAACTTAATGCCGGCATTCTTATTCCAGCTTGTAACATGTGCAGCCATTGTCTTTGAAGGGAAGAAGTGAGAGTAGCCCCACTGGATAAAGATACGTTCGATCGGATCGGTATTATCGCTCGGCCAGAACTCTGTAAAGTATTTCAAAGCTTCATAATCAGTACGTCCGCCACCACCGGAACAAAGCATCATCGGCAGGTTGGGATATTTTGCTTTAACACGTTCAAGTACATTATATAATCCTCTTACATGATCGATATAAAGATGAGACTGCTTGTCTTTCAGGTACGGAGAATAAATATTGGTGATCGGGCTGTTGCAATCCCATTTAAAATAAGCGATACCCGGATATTTGGTCATCAGGTTGTCTACAATACCAAATACATAATCCTGCACTTCGGGGTTGCTAAGATCCAATACCAGCTGATGTCTGAAATAATACTCATCCCTGTTTGGCAGATGAATGACCCAATCCTTATGCTTTTCATACAATTCGCTCTTTGGATTTACCATCTCCGGTTCAATCCATAGACCGAATTTAATCCCTTTATCAGTAGCTTCCTTTACCAGTTTACCGATACCGTTCGGCAGTTTTTCAACGGTTTCATCCCAGTCTCCTAATCCCTGGTGGTCACTGCTACGGGGATATTTATTGGCGAACCAACCATCGTCCAACAGGAACATATCGACTCCCAGTGTTTTAGCTTCATCCATAATGTCGACCAGTTTATCCTCGTTGAAATCGAAATAGGTAGCTTCCCAGTTATTCAGCAAGGTCAGACGTGATTTTTCGCCGTCTTTTACCTGATATTTACGTGCCCATCTATGAAAATCACGACTGGCTTTACCTTTTCCTTCGGCACTGAAGGTAAATATAAACTCCGGAGTGCGGAACAGTTCCTTAGGCTTTAGTGAATATTCTGAAGCATAGTTGTTTATACCAGAAAGGATACGTAATTTATTTTCGTTATCCACCTCAAATGTGAAACGGAAATTTCCCGTCCAACCGATGGTTCCGAAAAGAACTTCCCCTTCATTTTCTCTGGAATTTTCATTCAGGGACAGCAAAAAGAAGGGGGAATTGAACATATTTGCGCGGCTTCCCAACTTTGTATCCAATACTTTTTTACCAAATGAAAGCTGCTGTTCCGTCATATTTACTTCGTGTGCCCAATCTCCGGCAAATTCAGTCAAAAAATACTTTTCACTGTTTAAATGAAGTAGCGAAGAAGCATAGTTATAAAGCGTAACCGGCTTCTTCTCCTGATGTGAGATCTCCGTAAAAGACTTGATTATGTTCTCTTTTGCATAAGAGACAAAATGAAGATCGACTGTTACAGGATAAATATCATCCTTCAATTTAATAACTGTTTCTGTTACATCCGGCTGAAGTTGTTTAGTCTCATAAGAGACATATTTAAGAAGTAATGAAGGGTTGCCGTCATTATGCAAAACACGGATAGCCGGTTCGAAATAATCTTCCATACCGTGTGTAATATAGGCTTCACCACCCAGGGGAAGCTGATCGATATCACTACTGAACCGAAGTTTCTGACCTAGATACGATTGGTACAAACGTCCATTATCGCCAACCTTATATATAAGGCTGATATTCTCGGTCGAGATTGGAATTACAATTTTATCACTGGCTTTCAGCGATATAGATATGACCAATAGGCATATCAAAGAGAATAGTCTGTTTTTCATGTTCCTTTTTTACTTGATTGTGGTCTATATATACTAAATATAAAACGAAGAAAAGTGCCTGTTTTGGTTTGAACAGACACTTTTTCTATTGAAATATCATGCTTTTAAAGCTCCGATAAGTTCTTTTGCAGACTTAAATCCGTGTCTGTCGAGATATTCATTCATGCCATCGATCACTTTCACGGATACGGTCGGATCGACAAAATTGTATGTACCTATCTGTATTGCCGTAGCTCCCGCCAACATAAATTCGACGGCATCTTTCCAGTTTGAAATACCGCCTAAACCAATGATTGGTATTTTTACTGCTTTATATGTTTGCCACACCATACGCAGGGCAACCGGCTTTACACAGGGCCCGGAAAGACCACCTGTTATTGTAGATAATATAGGTTTACGTTTCTCTGCATCGATAGCCATTCCAAGCATAGTATTGATCAGTGAAACAGAGTCGGCTCCTTCGCCTTCGACCGCTTTGGCTATCTCTGTAATGTCAGTCACATTAGGAGAAAGTTTTACAATAAGGGTCTTCGGATAAACCTTGCGGACAGCCTTCACAACTTCAGCCGCACCGCAGGTTGTTACGCCAAAAGCCATACCGCCTTGCTTCACATTCGGGCATGAAATGTTAAGTTCGATAGCTGGTATTTTATCCAGTTCGGCTATCTTTTCTGCACATTCCACGTAGGTTTCCACAGACGATCCACTCACATTTACGATCATGTGGGTGTCGATATCCTTGATTTCCGGATAGATATTATCTACAAAATATTGTGCCCCTTTGTTCTGTAAACCTACGGCATTCAACATTCCGGAAGGGGTTTCCGCCATACGCGGATACAAGTTTCCTTCACGTGGTTGGATAGTCGTACCTTTTACAAAAATACCACCCAGTCTGGAGATATCCATAAAGTCAGAATATTCAACTCCGTATCCAAAAGTTCCGGAAGCAGTCATCACCGGGTTTTTTAACTGCAATTCTCCTATGTTTACATTTAACTCAGCCATGTCAATTTTTCTATATTAAATACGGGACCTTCAGTACAAACACATACATGACCTTTCTGAGTCTTTTCTACACAACATAGGCAAGCACCTATACCACAAGCCATTGTGTTTTCTAAAGAGACTTCGCATGTGATCGTTTCCGCAGCAGCATATTTGGCTACAGCAACCATCATCGGTTTAGGTCCACAGGTGTAAATTCTGTCAAAATGAACGTTTTTCAATATGGAATGGTTTGTTACATAACCTTTTTCACCCAAAGAGCCATCTTCGGTAGTTATGTGAACAGTTCCTATTTTATTAAACTCATCCAGTTGTAACACATCGTCTTTCGAACGCGCTCCCAATAGGAAAACCGGCTCAAAACCGGCATTCTTCAATGTAGCTCCCAGGCATAACATAGGAGCCGTGCCCACACCACCACCAATTAACAGAAGCTTTTGGTTTTTATCTTCTTTTGCCGGTATTGTAAAGCTGTTACCTAGTGGCAACATAATATTTACAATATCTCCGGGGCGGTATTCTGCCATACGACGAGTTCCATCACCAACCAACTGGATAAGCAACCATAATTCATTGGTTGTTTTATCTACAAAATTAATTGAAATAGGTCGGCGAAGAAATGTTGTAGGAGAGTTATCCACAAGAACCTGAACGAACTGACCGGGAAGCATTTCCGGCAAAGTGTCGTTACAGGTCAACTTTAGCAGGCAATAATTTTTATGAAGGCGGTTGTTTTCAGTAACCTTCATATCTAACATGTACTTCTTCATATAATATGATTACTCAATTTCTATACAAAGATACATGAATAAGACGTAATCCCCAATGTTCGCTTAGTCTTTCTTGTTTTTTTCGGGAGTAAAAGTCTCAAATGTATTATCCGAATAAAATATCATTATCTTGCTTACATTTCTGGATGTCTTTTCAGGATATACAATCTGTTCAATTACAGGAGGTTTGGGGGTGTTTACAGGTGTCTCAACCCTGATTTCCTTGCGATATTCGGGAGTTTCCTGCCCATCGGACAGATTTATCGCCGTATTTGTAAACAAATCAGGCTCAGTTAACACATGTTGACGTATCATATTACCTTTACCGAATAGAAGCCAGTCGGAATCTACATAAGTAAACCGTTCCAGTATCTTAACCAGCACATCCAGACTCGGATTATTTCTTCCAGATATAATATGTGACATAGCTGAACGTTGGATGCCGATTGCTTCAGCAAATTTAGAAGGAGTCAATCCTTCATGTTCCATTACTGTTAGAATGCGATCTTTCATGACTAAAAAACGATTTTTTATCGAAAATTACTGCCAATATGTCTGTTTACACTAGTATAATATAGAATTATATACCGATACAAATATAAATCATTATTTTCAATTGCGCAATTTATAATTATAACAATAAACCAATACATATGTAATCACACTGTTACACATCTAACAACCACTTCTGTAAACCTATTTAACTGCAGTAAAATAGAGCTAAACTTAAACTTATGATTTAAACAAATAAAACACTGTAATATAATGCATTATGGATTTATTTTTATCTGAATTTACACGAAAATTCACATTAATATGCGATTATATTAGAATAAATTAATGTAAACAATCGGTATTTCGTTATAAAAGCCTGGCTTTTGACCTTTTATCATATATATTGACTATAACAGTATTTAAACCTATTTTTATTGATTTATATTAGTAATGTAACTTGATACAAATGTATAAACCAAGTATACGAAACATAAGTAACCACTCTACCCCTGTATTGTTACACAAATGTATCTTAATACATTTGTAACCACCTATTATTTTGTTATAATTGTGATCACGCATCTAGTTCATCTAAATCACTTCTGTCAAAATGTCCTATTCCATTCTCATTCTTTTATTCAAAAGCATATACTTTTGTATCATATCCCCTAAAACTTGATTTTTAGATGATATTTGTATACATCTGTACAGAAAGAAAGAAATATTAAATTCTCAGAGGGGTAATTTACATACTCAATAATTGAAAAACAAAAAGCAGAAGGTAGTTTTCCTTGTTCAGGTTTTGGTTCGTTCCAGAAAAATAGCCTTGAAAAAGTCACAGAATAGCAATACTTGGGCAGGTTCTTAAAATCAGATGCACATATAACGAAAATTGCCTGCGCACATAATCAGAATTTAGTACGCAGGCAATTTTATCGTATTCGTGAATTTGTATTAATGAAGAATTTTGTAAAGTAATTCTTTTAGAAGATCCGCATCAGAGACAGAAGTGTTTTCTACTCCTTTCGATCTGGCATCAGTTGTCCGGATATCACTGATCAGATTAAAAACTTTCATTGCCGGATAATTTCTAAGTCCGGTCATATAATCTTTCACCTGAAAAGTACCCCGTAAACCTAGTGCTGTCATTATACCTGTCTCCGATCTGTCTTTGGTGTAGTAGCAAATCAGCAGGTTTGAGAAATAGTTAAAAATTACAGGAAGGGTCATCTGTATCGGATTGCTTTTAGGATTTTTCTCGAAGTATTGAGCTATCCGGTTTGCTTTTAGTACATCTTTCACTGCAAGTGCTTTTATCAACTCGAAGTTATTGTATTCTTTGCTTATTCCGATATTCTGTTCTATCAACTCCGGAGTGATGCGTTTTGCGGCCTTTTCCGGCAAGATCAGCGCCAGCTTGTCCAATTCCTTATTGAGACGGCTTAAATCGTTTCCAAGGAAGTCTGAGAGCATCTGAGCGGCCTTGGGATCGATCCCAATAGAACGCTGTTGCATAAACGAGACGATAAACGCCGGCATTTTATAATCCGGAATCTTTTTCGATTCAAACAAAATGCCTGTCTTGTCTGTAGCTGAAGCCAATGTTTTCCGCCTGTCCAAAGTTTTGTATTTGTAATTAATAACCAGAACTGTCGATTTAAGCGGACTTTTTACGTAATTGGTCAGCAACTCTATATCACGAACCAACTGAGCTTCGCGAACAACCACCAACTGATATTCCGACATCATCGGGAATCGGCGGGCGGCATTTATGATCATGGCTGCATCTGTGTCTGCACCATACATGATCATCTGGTTAAAATCTTTCTCGGATTCAGACAACACATTCTCCAGGAGCAAATCTGTTATCCGATCCATGAAAAAAGGTTCTTCACCCATTAGGATATAGACAGGTTGAAACTTCTTAGCTACTATATCCCGGCATATTTCTTCAAACGTATTTTCTTTTTTTGCCATAAATAGAACTTTAATATTACCAACTGAAGCGAATATGACGAACCGTTTTCTTATCATCGATGATCTGACGGAGAGCCTCTATTCCAAGTTTTACATGTTCAGGAGCAAAGTTCTGGGTAACTATCCGGTCGCTGGCTTCAGTCTTCACCCCATCTTCTTCCATCGGTTTATCAGAAATCATCAATAAGGCTCCGGTAGGAATCTTATTGGCGAATCCGGCAGTTAGCAAAGTGGCCGTCTCCATATCGATTCCGGTAGCATGCGTACGTTTCAGGTAATCTTTAAACGCTGTATCATATTCCCAGACACGACGATTGGTTGTATAGATCGTTCCAGTCCAGTAATCTTTACCCTTATCGCGAACCGCAGAAGATATAGCACGCAACATTGAAAAAGCAGGAAGAGACGGGACTTCGGGTGGCAAATATTCGTTGGAAGTTCCTTCTCCCCGAATGGCAGCGATCGGCAAAACATAATCTCCCAGATTATTGGCCGCTTTCAAGCCACCGCATTTTCCAAGGAACAGGACGGCTGTCGGGCTGACTGCCGACAACAGATCCATAACAGTCGCTGCATTCGCACTTCCCATACCGAAGTTAATGATCGTAATCCCTTTGGCCGATGCGTTAGGCATCGAGCTTTTCAATCCCAGGATAGGAACATCAAAATGTTCGGCAAACAGCTCGACATATTTGGTAAAGTTAGTGAGTAAGATATACTTATCAAAATCTTCCAGTTTACGCTCCGTATAACGGGGTAACCAATTTTCAACGATTTCTTGTTTTGTTTTCATAAATCATTACCTTTGAGGGTAGAATTATAGTGCATATATAAACGACAAATATAGTAAATGCTATCATTAAACCTGCCATCATTCGCCGCGAAAGTAAAGGAAAAAGACGGGAAGCCCGTCATATTCGATCCGGTACGCCGCAAATATGTAGCCTTGACTCCCGAGGAATGGGTACGTCAACATTTTGTGAATTATCTGGTGACGGACAAAGGATATCCAAAAGAGCTCCTGGCCAATGAAGTTCCTGTGAAACTGAACGGAACAGCCAAGCGCTGTGACACGGTTGCATACAACCGCTTTTTAGCCCCTTTAATGATCGTGGAGTATAAAGCCCCTACCATAGAGATAACGAGCGCCGTATTCGACCAGATAGTGCGTTATAACATGGTCTTGCACGTACGTTACCTGACAGTCAGCAACGGCATCAGTCATTTCTGTTGCAAGATCGATTACGAAAATCTAACTTATTCTTTTCTGGAGGGAATTCCCGAATATGGTATTCTGGAGGGATAAAAATTGAAAGGAAAAGGCAATAACATTATTCTTATTTGCCTGAAATATAGAACAGACAATAAGCACTTAAGTTTTTCCACAAAGCCTCTCCCCTTATCCTTCAGCGTGTTTCTGCCGGATAAGGGTTCATCAGCCCAATCGATACCTGGAATTTCTTATCAAGTATCTGTAACGTGTTGTATGAGGAATAATGATTCCCTTATACGCCGTCAGTCCGTCCTGTCTCCCCGCAAAAACAGTATCAGATGCAACCGGAGTAATATGGATCACATTATTAATTTGAGGTAATTTATTTAGTTCACCTGAGAATACAGGCAAACACAGAAAAACCAACACTCCAAAGAGCATGGTTATCCAAAGACCAGAAGTATATATAGTGATAAATGAATGCAGCATTTCCGTATGTTAACAATTATACGGAACAAACATAGCAATATTTATTTAATAAACAAACTTTTATCGAATAAATATTGCTATTAAGAGTAGTTTTCTTAAACAAATATTATAACGCGTACGCAGTTCTGTCGCGATATATTTCGATAGAATCAATTCTCTGCGTATCAGTTTTTTGAATATACACAGAATTGTCAACACCGTGGATGGGCTGCTGAATCTCCTCTTTCTCGTTAAAAAGAAGAGAATAACCTAATATTACTGCGAAAAAAGATAGAATCAACGACTTCATAATCTTGCTCAATTTTTATGTCTATATTAGCTAAGATGTAATAACAACGGGAAATGCTGCACGATATTACATGAAAAAGTATATTTTCTCTATTTTTTCTTTAGAAAAGGAGTTGATTTTCATCTTTTGAAAAAGCGTAAAGATTTGTACCAATGAATTTTATATTAATTTTCAATGAAGGAAACACTAAAAACAAAAAAAGGGAAGAAATAAATAATTTCTTCCCTTTTTATCTATTAAGGCTTGTGAATAACCTCTATTTATGCACCGAAGTCATCGAAATGTAACATTTCGCGAGGCACACCCAGATTGTCAAGCATATTTTCTACAGCTTTCGACATCGGGCCAGGACCACACATGTAGTATTCGATATCTTCAGGAGCTTCATGATCTTTCAGATAAGTATCATAAATTACCTGATGAACGAATCCTGCAGTGTACTTCACACCTGCTGCATCAGCTGCAGGATCAGGACGGTCAAGTGCCAGACGGAACTCGAAGTTCGGGAATTCTTTTTCAATTGCCAGGAAGTCTTCCAGATAGAATACTTCATTCAATGCACGTGCACCATAGAAATAAGTCATCTTGCGATCTGTAGTCTTCAATGTCTTAGTCATGTGCATGATCTGAGCACGCAACGGAGCCATACCGGCACCACCGCCGACCCACATCATTTCTCTCTTAGAGTCGAAGATCGGATGGAAATCACCGTAAGGGCCACTCATAATTACCTTATCACCCGGTTTTAGGGTAAAAATATAAGAAGAAGCGATACCCGGCATGATATCCTGGAAGCCAGGACCCTGATCTTTCGGTTTGAAAGGAGGAGTTGCGATACGTACAGTCAACATGATACGGTCGCCTTCTGCAGGATAGTTAGCCATAGAGTAAGCACGGATAGTCGGTTCTGTGTTCTGACATTTCAAACCGAACAAACCGAAGTTCTTCCATGCAGGAAGATAGCCGTCACCGATCAGATCTTTATCAATATCTTTATCATAATCCATCGAATATGCAGGGATCTTGATTTGTGCATAAGAACCCGGGACGAAGTCCATGTGTTCACCCTTAGGCAATGCCACGATAAACTCTTTGATGAAAGTTGCCACGTTCTTGTTGCTGATCACTTCGCATTCCCATTCTTTTACACCGAATACTTCATCAGGAACTTTGATCTTGATATCTTCTTTTATCTTAGTCTGACATCCCAGTCTCCAATGATCCTTGATCTGTTTACGAGAAAAGAAACCAACTTCCGTAGGAAGAATATTTCCACCACCTTCAGGCACCTGACAACGGCACTGACCACAGCTACCGCTACCACCACAAGCAGATGAAAGGAAAATACCTTCGCTCTGAAGTGTATTCAATACGGTTCCACCGATGGGAACATCGTATTCCTTCTCTCCGTTAACAACCATCCTCACATTGCCCGATGGTATTAATTTTGCTTTCGCAAATAAAAGCGCACCTACAAGGATCAGTGTAATCACCAGGAATACAACTGCTCCCACCGCAATGGTAAGTCCGCCCGACATTAATATAATCATCTTTATTTTTGTTTAATGCGTTAATACTTAGATCTTAAGTCCGGAGAAGCACATAAATGCCATACCCATCAGACCGGTAATGATAAAGGTGATACCCAGACCTTTCAAAGGTTTTGGAATATCCGAATAAGCTAATTTTTCGCGGATAGCAGCCATACCAACGATAGCCAGCATCCAACCGATACCAGAACCCAAACCGTATACAGTAGCAACCCCTACATTAGAGAATGCTTTCTGCTGCATAAACAGAGATCCACCCAGGATAGCACAGTTTACAGCGATAAGCGGCAAAAAGATACCCAGAGAAGCATACAGGGCCGGAGCGAACTTTTCTACGACCATTTCAACCAATTGCGTAAATGAAGCAATGATGGCGATGAAGATGATCAGTGAAAGGAAACTCAGGTTCACACCTGCATATTCAGCGCCCAACCAGCTCATGGCGCCTTCTTTCAAAATATAATTTTCGAGCATATAGTTGATCGGCAACGTACATACCAGGATGAACGTTACAGCCATACCCAATCCTAAAGCAGTCTTTACGTTCTTGGAAACAGCCAGGAAAGAACACATACCCAGATAGTATGCGAAAATCATGTTGTCTACGAAGATCGAGCGGACAAACGTGCTTAAATATTCTTCCATTCTATTATTCGTTTAATAGTTTGCATTAATTTTCTTGAAGTTCTTTGTTCTTAGAACGGTGAACCCATATAATCACGGCAATTACGATCAAAGCCATCGGAGGCAGGATCATCAAACCGTTGTTTACATAGCCGAAGTCGTAGAATGCCTGCGGAATCACCTGGAATCCAAGTAACGTACCTGAACCCAGCAATTCGCGGAAGAAACCTACGATCACCAGAATCAAACCATATCCCAGACCATTACCGATACCGTCCAGGAAAGACTCCCACGGGCCGTTACCCAGGGCGAATGCTTCCAGACGTCCCATCAGGATACAGTTGGTAATGATCAGACCAACGAACACGGAAAGCTGCTTATTTACGTCATAGGCAAAAGCTTTCAATACTTCACTTACGATAGTTACCAGCGCAGCAACAACCACCAACTGTACGATAATACGGATACGGTTAGGAATTGTATTACGCAGCAACGAAATAATCACGTTGGCAAAAGCCACAACAGCCGTCACGGAAAGTCCCATAACTATAGACGGCTCAAGCTTCGATGTTACAGCCAGCGCAGAGCAGATACCCAGCATCTGTACGATCACAGGGTTGTTAGTGCTCAACGGGCCTAACAATACTTCTTTATTCTTACTTGATAATAATCCCATCTTCTTACTGATTTTGTGAGGTTAAAAACTTAACATAACCACTCAGGCTATTGAACAACATGTGATCGACACCCTGACTTGTGATCGTACCACCGGAAATACCGTCCACATAATCCTGACCGGCAACACTCTTACCCGGTTTTACGATAGCCACAGATTTAAATTCACCGTTGACAAACAGTTTCTTTCCTTTAAATTCATTACTGAACTGAGGTTTCGCTATTTCAGCACCCAATCCCGGAGTTTCTCCCTGGTGGCTGAAGTCAGTACCATAAATTGTATTTCTATTGTCATCAACAGAAAGGTAGCCCCACAGAGGTCCCCACAAACCAGCACCTGAAAGAGCCATGATATATTTGGTCTTACCATCTACACTGGCTACGAATACAGGATGTTGTTCGGGTGTTGCACTAAATGCGTCACCTTCTACTTTTTCTCCATTTTCATTAACAAGGAAAGACTCCTTGATCAATTCATTGTATTTAGCTTCAGCTTCATTAGCCGGAACCGATACGTTGATTGAACGCAGGATCTGTTGTCTTTTATCGTTATCTTCATTCTTTTTCTGGAAACTTCTCAACGACTGCGAAGTGAAAGCTAACACAACAGCAACCAGAAGAACCATTACAGAAGCATATACTACGGTATATACATTACTATCTCTATTCATAATTCTACTTCTTATTATAATGTTACTTCACTGCTCTCTTTAAACGACGTGTGATGTTGCTTTCTACCACATAGTAGTCAATCAGCGGAGCAAATACATTCATCAACAGGATAGCGAGCATCATACCTTCGGGATAACCCGGGTTCAGCGCACGGATAATGATAGCCATAGCTCCCACTAAGAATCCATAAATATATTTACCAGTTTCAGTACGTGCAGATGTTACAGGGTCGGTAGCCATAAATACGGCACCAAAAGCAAAACCACCCAGGAACAAGTGATCGACTGGAGATACACACATAGCAACGGTAGTTCCTATCATATTGAAGATAGCAGCCATTAAAGCACCACCTACAAATACAGACAGCATTGTTTTCCAGCTTGCGATCTGAGTATACAGCAAAATCACGGCACCGATCAGGATAGCTAATACGGATGTTTCACCGATTGAACCCGGAATCAATCCCAGGAACATATCCCATGTAGACAACGGGTTACCCAATACGTCTACTGTCTGGAATGAACCGATCATGTCTTTACCGGCAATAGAAACCTGTCCCAGAGGAGTTGCTCCTGAGAAACCATCTACTACAGTACCGGCACCCAGTCCGAATGTATCGGCTGTGCGAACGAATACCTGGTCGCCGGACATGGCAGCCGGATATGCGAAGAACAAGAATGCACGTGTTACCAATGCAACGTTAAATACGTTGTAGCCTGTACCACCAAATACTTCCTTGGCAAAAACAACTGCAAAAGCAGTAGCCACAGCGATCATCCACAGTGGAGTATCGATAGGAACAATCATCGGGATTAATATACCGGAAACCAGGAAACCTTCCTGAATTTCTTCTTTCTTCACCTGGGCAACAGCAAACTCGATACCCAGACCTACTACATACGAAACAATAATTTTAGGCAGTACGGCCAGGAAACCGAAGATGAAGGTCATCAAAAATCCCGGATCAGCACCAACAGCCAGATTGTGTTGGTAACCGACGTTGTACATACCAAAAAGCAAAGCAGGCAACAAAGCGATGATAACCACAGTCATGGTACGCTTTGAATCGATAGAGTCGTGAATATGCACGCCTGATTTCGAGGTAGTGCTCGGAACAAATAAAAATGTTTCGATACCTTCGAATACAGAACCGAACATCGCCAGCTTTCCGCCTTCCTCAAAGTTAGGCTTAATCTTGTCGAGGTAATTCCTTAACGCTTTCAATGTATTCTAATTTTTTATGTTATTAATTCATTTCCTTGTATAACAGATCCAGACCCTGACGAACGATCTTCTGCAGTTCGATCTTGGAAGTGTCAACAAATTCACAAAGTGCAAAATCTTCGGGAGCTACTTCATAGATACCCAGATTTTCCATTTTATCGATATCGAAAGCGATGATAGCTTTCAGCAGGTATTCGGGGATAATGTCCATCGGGAATACTTTATCGTATTCGTTAGACATGATCATCGCACGTTTACCTCCCTTGATGCGGGCATCGATCACATATTCTTTGCTTTTCGGAGCCAACCAGGTGAAATAAGAATGGCTAACGCTGTACTTACCGAATCCAAGAGTTGCCCAACCGAAGAAATCATAAGTTTTGTCTCCTTCAGGGATCACTGTGATCTGGTTGTCGTAAGCTCCCAGATAGTCGTCTTTACGAACTTTTGTACCGGTCAGCACGTTTCCGCTGATAATACGCAGGTCTTCTTTACCTTCCAGGATCTTTCCAGCCACCAGGCTGTCGATCGTACAACCGGAAATAGTTTTGATGTATCCTCTTTCTGTTGTTTCAGAACCAGTGATGGCAACCATCCGGCTAAAATCAGCAACACCCTTGTTAAACAGGCGACCGATAACGATCACGTCGGCAGGATTAACCACCCAAACCACTTCGCCTTTATTAACAGGCTTAATGTGATTGATCTGCACCCCTACATTTCCTGCAGGATGCGGTCCTTCAACTTCTACTGTTTCAACACTCTTCACATTCACGGAAGAACCTTTACGGATGCCTACATAAACTTTACCACTGGTAAGTTTTGCCAACGCATCCAGCCCAGTCTGGAAATCAGCTTCCTGTCCCTTCAGGATGAAGTCGAAATCGGGAGCCAGCGGAGCAGAATAGAAGGCCGACACGAAAATATCGCGTGGCTGATCTGTCGGCGTTGCTACGATATCGTACGGACGCTGTTTGATAAAAGGCCACATACCGCTATTGAGCAGGGCTTCTTTTACCTCTTCACCCTTCAGTGAAGACACATTTTTCTTGCCGAAATCTTCATACTCGATCTGCGTGTCCGGCTTAACAACAATGCTAAGGACTTTACGCTTCTCTCCTCGGTTTACGGCAGTTACTTCACCACTTACGGGTGAAACAAACTTGATTTCCGGGCGGTTCTTATCGATCATCAATACAGAACCGGCTTTGACTTTTTCTCCTACTTTGGCAACAACTTTGGGGATAATACCGTTATAATAATCGGGAACGATAGCATAGCTATCACTTTTCCGACCGTTTAGCAGTACATCCGAAGCTTTACCCTTCAGATTAATGTCTAAACCCTTTTTAATCTTAATCACATTTGCCATGATACAACTAAAATTGTTTATATGTAATTTTCCCGCAAAAGTACATAAATTTTTATGCTTTAAAGCAGGAATAAAGAAATAATTAAAGAAATAATTCCATAATTTTGCACCGTCAAAGAAACATACATGAAAATGAGAGTACATTGTTTACTATTTTTGTTGTTTTGTGCCGCTGTAATGCAGGCCAATGCTCAGCAAACGTACTTTACCGACGTTAACAGCAAGCTGATAAAAACCCTTCAGGTGAAGGTGGCCGGAGAGTTTATTTCCGAGCCTTATATCGAGTTGAACAGCGATCAGCAGATCGAGATCAACTTCGATGCTTTGGAACAGGGTGGCGTACGCTATTCCTATTCCATCATTCACTGTGATGCGAACTGGCAAAAGTCCATCCTCTCTCCCATTCAGTATATGAGTGGTTTTCAAGGACTAACAATAGATGACTTCGCCAATTCCATTAACACGACGACGCAGTACACGAACTATGATTTGCTGTTGCCGAATGACGATGTTCAGTTTAAGGTTTCGGGAAACTATGCCGTACAGATCTATAACGAGGATATTCCTGATCAGATTGTTCTCACCGCTTGTTTCTCAGTTGCGGAACCGATGGTCAATATTTCTGCATCCGTCAGCGGGAACACGGATATCGATACCAACCAAACGCATCAGCAGGTGAGCTTCACCATTAACAATCCTAACTTCCCGATCCCATACCCCCAGACAGACTTAAAGATATATGTATATCAGGATAACCGGCGTGACAATGCAGCATCCGGCTTGCAACCGATGTCGATTCAGGATAACCAGATATCCTATACTTACAATCGCAACCTGATCTTCTCTGCCGGGAATGAATATCGCCGTATGGAGTTTCTGAGTACGAAGTATAACGGAATGCATATTGAAAGTATCTCCTATCATAATCCTTATTACAATGTGGAGTTGATGACCGACCATAAACGCAATAACCAGACTTATCAATACGATCAGGATCAGGACGGCCGTTTCTTTATCCGCTGTAGCAGCTGCGACGATCCAAATACCGAAGCTGATTATTGCATCGTGCATTTTGCGTTGGCCTGCGATCCTTTCCTTGACGGAAGCGTTTACCTGGATGGCGAACTATTCCATAACGTTTTGGATGAAAAGAGCAAAATGGGATATAATTTTGAGACTCATCAATACGAGAAAGCCGTCTTACTTAAACAGGGAAGCTACAATTATCAGTACCTTTACGTACCGAATGGCAGCACTGTCGGCGAAACCGGCCCTATAGAAGGTAATTATTACCAGACAGAAAACGAATATAGCATCTATGTTTATTACCGTCCTATGGGCACACAATACGATCGTTTGATTGGTGTTACAACGGTCAAGAATGCTATGCAGGTATTTTAAAGTTACTAAATAAAAATATCCCGGTATTCTATCAATAGAGAAATATCGGGATATTTTATGTCGTATTATTTCTTCTTTATAATCACTACATCCTGAAAGTCCAACGGGGATGTTCCATGCGACCAACTTCCCTGATGTATGGACTCAGCATATAACATATAGACAATAATTTTATTTACGCAAAGTTTATGCCTATATTATCTATGTTCTGATATATTTCTCCGCTATTTCTTTGCTTTTCCTCCTTTCTTTCAATATATTTGTTCCCTACCTTTTATATTTTTGACCTAGGTAGAAAAGGTTTTGCACCAAGGTCAAAAACGTTTATTACCTAGGTCGAAAATGTTTAGCACCTAGGTCAAAAATACAGAAGATAGGGACATTTGTATTTGAAAGTAATAACCTTATAATTAAAAACACCTAGTATTATGACTGCACAGTACGGACTTTTCAGGAATCCTCCGCATAAAGGAGAAAAAGAAAGCAATATTCTTCATGCCCGCATCATACCGGGAAGAACCATACGGATCGACCGGGTTACACGGGAAATATCCGAATGCACTTCCTTTAGCCCGGGAGATGTGAAAGGATTATTGCAGGCTTTTGCTGACGTGCTCGTTTCGTATCTGGAAGACGGTGATGAAGTTGAACTGGAAGGCCTGGGGCATTTCTCCGTTTCATTGAAATGTCCGAAGATCACAACCCCCAGACAAGTACGTGCCGAAGACATCAACTTCAAATCGGTAAACTTCCGTTGTTCGAAAGAGATAACGGAGCGGCTTCGAAGCATGAAAGTTGAAAGAAAGCCCGGATCATCAAAGCCAGTCAAATATACGGTAGAGGAACGAAAGGAAAAGATCTTGAAATACCTTGGAAAACACGAAACGGTCATGAGTTCCGAATGCATGGGGATCAACGAATGTACCCGTTATCTGGCACTGAAAGATTTGAAGGAACTGATCGCAGAAAAGAAAATAGTTAAGGAAGGCTACCGAAAAGTAGTCGTTTATATGTTGGCAAAAGATGGCCGGGATGAGTAACCCGGCTGTCTTTATCTTGCTGTGAATTCTTGTTTTAGAGAATCTTTTTCCAGTATAAAACCTTCATTCAAATCCAATTGCCAATCGTTGGTGATGATATGTTTAGTATCATTGCCAAGCTTATAATCGGAGAGCGGAATAGTCACACTGTTCCAGGCATCGTTGATAAGGCAACCTATATTAAATACATTCAAAATACCCCATTCATCAACAATACGGGCTTCCTTATAGAATGTGCCCAATCCTTCCAGTGCCGTGATACGGTTCGGATTAAAACTTATATTCATTTTTCGTAAAGGCAAAGTGATGCAGTTTGTCTGAAAAACAGTCTTTATCTGTGCCAGTTCATATTGTTTCCTCTTATCCCTTGCCTGTTCTTCTTTTTCTATCCGGGTATACGAATACTTGTTTTTTCTTATCTCACATTGATTTTGTATGTCGACCGGCAAAAACGTTTCGTACATTTTCTGAACTATAGAACCTAAATCAGATGTAGCATTCAATTGTTTACGCCAGTCATGCCTCGACTGATCCAATAAATAGCCATAAACAGAACCGGAATGATAAGCATACGAACGGACTAAATTTTCTGCAGCCAGATACTTTTCAAGGCTTTCATCCAACTTGGCTCGATAAAGAGAGTCAGAGTCTATACAGAGTTTCATTCCTGTATATTGAGGAATACCTTCGTGTATCTCAAATGCATTTTCAGCTGTCACATAATCTGGATAAAGAGAACGGCGATAAGCACGGAAACACAAGGCATCTTCTATACACATCCTTCTTTCTTCTCCCTCGGTCGACAAAGCTTTGCTTAATGCCAACCATTCCATTTTAAGCCAGATGCGGGCATCCTTTTGTTCAAGATGTGCATTATTATAGTTAAAGGAGATCAGTTTCAATAAATCCTGCCAATAATGAAATATTTCATGAGTAAATAAAATATTCCTCTCAAGTTCGTCCTCTGGTAAAGGAACCATTACCATCACCCATTTTTTCCCATATACCTCGGTGATCGAGTTAGCTACACTTTTATCAATCGGATATTTGCCACGATAGATATTTTCTTGTTTGACAAATTTATTCTCATTATCCGGTTCATTGCTCCATACATTCCGTAATGAATCTATGCAAAGGATCGGAGAATAGAGATTTATGCCCCATAATTTACCGTTATCCTTTTTACATATTTGTTCTACGGCTTTAAAATAGCCGTGATATATATCCGAAAGATCATTTTGGGCATAAGTCCGAAAAGAAAAAAAGATTACACATATCAATAAAATAGTATCTTTCATGTCAATAACTGTTATTCAACTCTATCACACTGCTGTACAATCCGGTAGAGCTATCCGGTTCAACTTATCCTTGTTGGTTCAAAAGTAAGAAATATTATCAAATTGATACCCTTGCAGGCCTTTATTATTATGATTTATTTTATTTGGAGTACCCCCTTTCTTTATTCCCTGAATAATTATGTTTATTGGGGTAAAAAAAGTATCTTTGTAAAGGTAGGAACATATAAAACATTAATCGTATGAAGACAGTTTTTTTATCCACATTAGATAATAGCTTTCAGGCAGGGCTCCTGAAGGATCTATTAATGAACGAAGGTATAGAGTCTTTTTTCAAGAATGAGAATATGTCTACTGTACTAGGTAATATTCCGGGGTTTCAACTGGAAATATATGTCTTTGAGAAAGATTACGAGAGAGCTCAGGAGATTTTAAAAGAAGCATTACCCGAATTGGTTGGAGAATAAATTTGAGCGTCTTTTGCAGTCCTGATGAACAAACAATACTTATACACCTCGGCTATAACGGCATCACTGATTGCCGCCTTATTGATTATTGTCCAGGTCGTACCGTCTACACCTTTGCTTTTGATGGAACGATTGATACCGGCAGGCGGTTGGATACAGGTCGTTATTGCTGTTATTTATGGGGCATTGCTGTGTTATAAAATGCAGGATCGAAAAGAACGTCCGAAATGGAGAACAAGAGCTTGGTTGCTTTTCTCGATAGTCTTTTTCGGACAGTTGTTGTTAGGTATATTGGTTAACCCCGTATTCCTGATGACCGGAAAGTTGCATTTACCTGTTCCGGCTATTATTCTTGCAGGGCCATTATATCGGTTGGAAGGATTATTCATGCCTATACTTTTCCTGAGTACTTTATTACTTTCGGGGCCTGCCTGGTGTAGCCAGCTTTGTTATTTCGGGGCGTTTGATGCTTGGAGCGCGAAAGGGAAAACAAATAAAACAGCTTTTCGTTATCATCGCCCGTTACGTTATAGCGTCTTGTTTCTGGTGATTGCCGGAGCCATAGTATTGAGATTAGCCGGGGCTGATGGCTGGATTGCAACGCTTACCGGTGTTGCCGTAGGATTAATTGGGCTGGGGATAATGTTGTTATTATCACGCCGAAATAATAAAATGATCCATTGCAGCAGTTATTGTCCCATCGGCACTTTAGTCTCTTTTATGAAATACCTCTCGCCTTTCCGGGTAAAGCTAAATAAGGATTGCACGCATTGTATGGCCTGCTTAAAAGCCTGCAAATACGATGCTTTGCATAAGGACAATATAGAAAAAGGGCAAATCGGATATACCTGTACTTATTGCGGAGACTGCCTGTCCGCCTGCAAACATGGGGGACTTGAATACCGTTTTATGAAATTGCGTCCGGCAACCGCCGAACGCCTTTGGATCATCATTACAGTTGTTTTACACACCTGCTTCCTGATGATTGCCCGTATCTGACTGGTATACCGGACGCCCCATCAAGTAAGTTGCCGTGATATTACGATCGTCGCCCAGTGTTTGAATTCCGAACAGTTTATTTTCAATATCCCACTTCCCATTACGTTGAAGATATTCTTTCCTCATTTGCTGGGAAGATGTTGCCGTACAATCGACTACAATAAAATCAGCTTCACGACCGGGCTCAAAGCTACCGATCCTATCACCCAGCTTCAACGCTTCAGCCGCACCGCGGGTACATTTGTATAAAGATTCAAATACAGACATCGAATAACCGTTCAACTGCTGCACTTTATAAGATTCAGCCATTGTTTTCCATAAAGAGAAGGAAGTTCCCCCTCCCACATCCGTAGCAAGTGTTGTTTGTATTGGAATACGGTTTGCCTGCTGCATATCGAATAAACCACTTCCTAGGAACAGATTGGATGTCGGACAATGGGCTATCACAGCCCCTGCTTCAGCCATCCGGCGGCATTCGGAGTCTGAAAGATGAATGCAATGACCGAATACCGAACGATCCGTTACCAACCCGGCACGTTCATACACTTCAAGATAATCCTGACATTCAGGAGACAGAGAAAGGGTCGAATCTATTTCACCCTTATTTTCAGAAAGATGCGTCTGAATATAGGTATCCGGAAATTCTTCATGCAAACGGGCAGCAGTAATTAGTTGTCCATGTGTAGATGTTATCGAGAACCGGGGAGTGACCACGTAAAGGTTACGTCCTTTTTTATGCCAGGTTTCAATAAGTTTGCGACTGTCTGCATAGCCTGTCTCTTCCGTGTCCATCAATGCCTGGGGAGCATTTCTATTCATCATGACTTTTCCGGTAAGCATCCTCATATTATATTCTGAAGCGACAGTAAAAAGTGCATCGACCGAGGCTTTATGGACAGTGGCATAGGCCATGCAGGTAGTTGTTCCGTTCCTGAACAGTTCATTCACAAAGAATCGGGCAACTCTTTCCGCATATTCTTCCGAGGCGAAAGCTTCTTCCGTAGGATAAGTATATTCATTCAACCAGTCCAGCAGTTGCTTTCCGTACATACCGATCATTTCCGACTGAGGGTAATGGATATGCGAGTCGATCAATCCCGGCATTAATAGTTTTCCGGAATAGTCTGTAAGATGTGCATCCCTATATTTTTCTTTTATGGAATGGTATGGAGCCGTTTCTATTATTTTTCCTTCTGATATAACCAGAGCTCCATCCGGATAGTAGCAATAAGAATCTTCTCTTTCTAAAGGAGAGGCTTTGAAATAAAATACTTCTCCTCTGAATATTTGTATCGGATCATTCATTCTCAACATTTTTAGAAGTTCAACATATAAAGCAACTGAAGGCAATATATAACACATCAAAGGTAAGAAAATACCTGCAATCTTCTAAAAGCGAATGAAAGATCCGGGGAAATATCATGCAAGGGAGTTTTGCCGTTAAACAAAACTCCCGCATTATTCAGTTTATAAATCATACTGCAAAGCAGCAGCAACTTCATACGCTATTTCTTCGTCTCTCAACGCTTTCAGAATCGCTACACCAAACTCAAAAACAAACCCGGGGCCTTTACAGGTAATGATATTACCATCCTGTTCGACTCCGGTATAAGTAGGTATAGCCCCTATCATAGTCGGTTCAAAATTAGGGAAGCAAGTGGCCTTACGTCCTTTCAATAACCCCAAGCCGCCCAGCACCATAGGGCCTGCACAAATAGCACCCAGCAATATGTCTTCCTTATACTTTTCCATAATAAGTTCCTTCAAGCGGGTACAAGTATTCAGATGATTACTTCCTGGTATGCCTCCCGGAAGGATTAAAGCATCTGCTGCACTGAAGTCAGCTTCTTCAAAAACAAAATCCGCTATCACCGGAATATTATGCGCACCCATCACCTTGGGTTCTCCCATAATGGAAACAGTCGTAACTCTGATGCCGCCCCGTCTCAATATATCAACGGTACCCAGTGCTTCAATTTCTTCAAATCCCGTTGCCAGGAATACAAATGCTTGTTTCATATCTTCTCTATTTATTTTTATTAAGGTAATACTTTATCTTATACTTCAACAAAGGTATATCAACCGGCTTAACCAGATAATCATTGAACTGGCAATCCTTGGCCTTCTCTTTTTCCTTATCGAATGCGAATGCGGTAAGTGCCAGGACAGGAATATCCGGTGAAAGTTTCCGTATTTCACAAGTCGCTTCAAATCCATCCATAACGGGCATTTTTATATCCATCAGGATTAAATCCGGTTTATAAGTCTTAAACAGTTGTACGGCCACTTCTCCGTTTTCGGCATAGATCAAACGATACTGTTGCTTCAGGACAGCCTGCAACAAAAGATAGTTTTCCAACACGTCTTCAGCAACAAGAATTGTATATTGTCCGGGTAAAGCATCCGGTACCACTTCCATCGGCACTCCATTATCTTGTTCTTTCGCTGCAGGTGTTGCAGAATTAGCCAATGGAAGGGTGAACCAGAAAGTAGAACCTTTGCCTAACTCCGATCTGAGCCCGATCTCCCCACCCAGCTTCTCTACGATCATTCTGCAGATGGATAGTCCTAAGCCAGTTCCTTGTCTGAAATCATCCAGCTTTACAAACCGGTCAAAGACTGCATCCTGTTTGTCTTTAGCGATCCCAATACCTGTATCGGTAACTGAAACACGAACAAAATCTCCTTCAACCTCATACGACAAAGAGACAAATCCCTGGTTCGTACATTTTATCGCATTGGAGAGAAGATTCAATAAAACCTGCTCAATACGCTGTGTATCTGTCTGTAACCTAACGGAAGGCAGTAACTCTCCATGAAATAGCAATGCCACATCCGAAGTCATTTTCAAAGATTGAGAAACGTATACCTCATGACAGATGTCTTTCAGGTCTACATTGGAAATGTTATAATTTAATGTTCCCGACTCTATTTTAGCAAAATCCAGAATATCATTAATCAGTTGAAGCAACAAATCACTATTATTATTAATTATGGTAAGAAACTCCTGTTGTTCACTGGCATTTTCTGTTTCCGTGATCAACCTGGAGAAACCGACAATGGCATTCAATGGAGTACGTATTTCATGACTCATATTCGCAATAAAGGCATTTTTCATTTTGTCTGCCTCTTGTGCTTTGATCAAGTCCAATTCATTCTGGCGTTGTTCGGTAATATCCCAAAGCATCGCTAATATTAAAGGAGACGCTCCGGGATCCGGATTCGTAATCAACAGACGGATGATATTTACGACACGGAACTCACCATTTGGTTTTTCATATTCAACCATTGACTTATAAGTGCGTCCATTATTTATTGTGGAATAGTCTTCCGTCCGGATTTCATGCGCCCTTCTTGGATCGGAAAAGATATCGAAGTCTGTCTTACCAATTACTTCAGAAGCATTTACTCCCATAAAATCTTCCGCAGCCTGATTGAAGTAAATATATTTGAAACTATCAAATACATCTTTTACAGAGATTGCAACAAATATATTTGAAAGAATAGTATTCATTAATATGTTCAGAAAGTTTATTTTTCGCTGATTTAGAAGGTTTTCATTCATTTTCTCTATCTCAGCATCTTTCATGGCATATTGAGCGATATCTGTTTCCAACACTTTTATTCGCTGGATTAACTCTTCCCTGGAAAGGTTTTCGTATGTATTCATAATATAATTCAAGGTTTATACATGATCTAAACTAGTGTGTATTTTGATGACAAATATAATTATTATTTTTAATGAACCTTGATAAATAAGCATTTAAATAATCTGCCCCCATAATTTTGACATAAAATGCAGCTATAATCCAAAATAAAAGATACATTTGCAGTCTAATTTCATGAATTAAACACAATATAATACGAAAAAGCTATGATGTATTGGCAGAAAGATATTGAGACTATGAGTCGTGAAGAACTGAATAAATTCCAGTTGGAACGATTAAAGAAGACAATAGAATTAGCCGGACACTCCCCATTCTACAGCAAAGTACTCAAAGATAGCGGTATAACAGCCGACAGTATACAATCGTTGGATGATTTGCAGAAAATCCCGTTTACTACTAAAGATGATTTACGTAGCAATTATCCGTTCGGTATGGCATCCATTCCTATTAAGGACTGTGTGCGAATTCACTCGTCCAGTGGTACAACCGGTAATCCGACCGTTGTATTACATTCTGCTAAAGACCTGGAACAATGGGCCAATCAGGTAGCTCGTTGCATGTATATGGTTGGTTTACGTGATACCGACGTTTTCCAGAACACTTCGGGTTACGGTATGTTTACCGGTGGTTTAGGCTTCCAATACGGAGCTGAAAAGCTTGGAGCATTGACAGTTCCGGCAGCTGCGGGTAATACCAAACGTCAGATCAAGTTCATCACCGACTTCGGAACTACCTGCCTGCATATCATACCGAGTTATGCTACCCGCCTGGCTGAAGTAATGTATGAAATGGGATTAGATCCGCGGAAAGACACGAAATTACATACGGTTTGTATCGGGGCTGAACCTCATTCCGAAGAACAGCGCAAACGCATCGAACAGCTACTGGGAGTAAAAGCCTACAACTGTTTCGGTATGTCTGAAATGAATGGCCCCGGCGTGGCATTCGAATGTACAGAACAAAACGGTTTGCATATCTGGGAAGACTATACCATTGTGGAAATAGTCGATCCACAAACTTTGCAGCCTGTACCGGACGGTGAAGTCGGCGAGTTGGTACTGACAACTATAAACCGTGAAGCGATGCCGCTTCTGCGCTACCGTACCCGCGACCTTACTTGTATTATCCCCGGCGAATGTCCTTGTGGAAGAACGCATAAACGTCTTGCCCGTTTCAAAGGCCGTAGCGACGATATGATCATCCTGAAGGGAGTGAACCTCTTCCCTATCCAGATCGAAACGATATTGATGCAGTTCAAGGAATTAGGCAGCAATTACCTGATCACTCTTGAAACAGTGAACAATAGTGACGAAATGCTGATCGAAGTAGAATTAAGCGACCTGTTCACAGACGATTATAGTGTTCTGCAACGTCTGGCAAAAGATATCACAAGACAACTGAAAGACGAATTATTGCTTACTCCCCGCTTAAAGCTGGTAGCAAAAGGCTCACTGCCTGTGCAGGAAGGTAAAGCAGTAAGAGTAAAAGACTTGCGTAGATTCTCTTAAATAATTATTCAATAAATAAAAATATACAGCTATGACAGTAAATCAAATTTCTATTTTCCTGGAGAATAAGTATGGGAAGCTTAGTGAAATCCTGGCTCTGCTTGCTGAAGAAAATATACGGATCATTGCAGCGACCATTGCAGATACTTCTGAATATGGTATTTTGCGTATCATCGTAAGTGATCCTCAAAAGGCATATAAGATATTGAAAAGCAACAACGTCAGTGCCAATCTCACCGATGTACTGGCTATTGTCACCGATGCCTGTGCCGGAAGTTTTGCCAAAGCACTGACTCATTTTACCAAAGCAGGCTTAAGCATAGAATATATGTATTGTTTCTCATTGAATGACAAATCGATCCTGATCCTTCGTACAAACAACCGGGAAGCCGCCCGCGAAGTGATCCGCCGTCAGAGTTTGGAATATATTTGCGAAAGCGACTTAATGAAATTATAATATTATTTATCGTGGAGAGGTAAATCATGCCTCTCCACCCTAAAACAAATAACAAATGTTCGGAATTGATGACCCTGGTATCTGGTTAGCCTACCTGTTAGCCTTCGCGTGTTTAATTTTTTCTTTATGGTTCGGAATTACCAATTGGAATAAAGGAGATAAAGAGAGTGATAACCCTAAACAGTCTGATAAATGAGTACTCTTACCCTTGGAATTGTTGTCATAGTTTACATGTTCGTTATTGCCTGGTTAGGCTATATCGGCTACAAACAGACAAAAAACGCGAGTGATTACCTACTGGGGGGACGAAAGGTGAACCCAATTATTATGGCTCTCTCTTATGGGGCAACATTCATTTCTGCTTCAGCTATTGTGGGCTTTGGCGGGGTTGCGGCCACATTCGGTATGGGTATTCAATGGCTATGCTTACTGAATATGTTTATGGGAGTCGTTGTCGCCTTTATCTTTTTCGGAAGAAGAACCCGCAAACTAGGAGAAGAACATAATGCCCGAACCTTTCCCCAGCTACTAGGGCTACATTATAATTCCCGCAGTATACAAATATTTATAGCTACAATTATATTTATCGGCATGCCTTTATATGCAGCCGTTGTGATGAAAGGTGGAGCCGTCTTTATCGAACAGATGTTTCATATAGACCTGCATTTGGCTTTACTGATTTTTACTTTGATCGTGGCTGCTTATGTGATCACCGGAGGTATTAAAGGAGTCTTATATACAGATGCTTTACAAGCAGTTATCATGTTTGTATGTATGTTATTCCTACTGTTCTGGTTCTATCATGTGATGGATATGGGATTCATAGAGGCTAATCAGAAGCTGACGGAAATATCGCCGCTTGTTCCCGACCGGTTTAAGGAACTGGGACATCAGGGATGGACTTCCATGCCGGTAACAGGTTCTCCACAATGGTATACGTTGGTTTCTTCACTTATTTTAGGAGTCGGTATAGGATGTCTGGCTCAGCCCCAGTTGGTGGTACGGTTTATGATGGTGGAAAGTACCAAACAGTTGAATCGCGGTGTATTGATCGGCTGCGTTTTCCTGATCGTTACGGTAGGAGCCATTTATCATGTAGGAGCTTTATCCAATCTATTTTTCCTTAAGACAGAAGGGGTTGTAGCATCGGAAGCCATAAAAGATATGGACAAGATCATTCCGTTATTTATCGATCGTGCGATGCCGGAATGGTTTGGAGCCGTCTTTATGTTATGTATCTTATCGGCCAGTATGTCTACGTTAAGTGCACAATTCCACACAATGGGTGCGGCATTTGGTGCAGATGCTTTTCCCCATTTAGGCCGTAGCAAGAATACAAACTCGACAATGGGTGTCCGTATCGGTGTTTTATGCTCCATCCTGGTCAGTTACATTATTTGTTACACATTGAGTGCCGGCATTATTGCGCGTGGTACAGCCTTGTTTATGGGAATATGCGCAGCAACATTCCTGCCGACCTATTTCTGCTCTTTATATTGGAAAAAGGCAACAAAGGAAGGTGCATTGGCCAGTCTATGGACAGGAGCGTTAGCCAGTTTGATTGCCATGTTGTTTTTCCATAAAGCAGAAGCGGGGGCTGTCGGTTTATGCAAAGCTTTGACAGGAAAAGACGTACTGATCGATGTATATCCCTGGTTTGCCATAGACCCGATATTATTTGCACTTCCACTGTCTATCATCGCCATCGTTGTAGTTAGCTTGATGACACAAAAGAAATCTGATAACATATAATTTGAACTACGTTAGTTTTTCTTATATGCTAGAAAACATAAATTAGCATTTTAACTATTGCTATTCATAGAAAAACCACGATATTTGCATCGTGGTTTTTTCATAATAGTATTAGATTTAAGGTTAACAAAGTTGATTAGGGCTTGTCGTGAGACAGGCTTTAATTGTTTATAGCCCTTCCCTATCCCGATAGTTAATCATTTTTCTATTACTATTGATCCTAAATTCCTACCTTTGCAAGAAAAAAGATGATCAGATATTTTTGTTTACTTCTTTTGGTTTTATGCAGTTGTAATAATAGTAAAAAGGATAATGATGTCATTCATGTATCTGTTCTCCGCGGGCCGTCTGTTATTGCATTTGCTAAAATGATCGAGGATTCTCCGGAAATAGAAGGAAAACGGTTATCTATTAATATTGTAGACTCTCCGGAACAAATGCAGGCGTTGCTGATAAAAGGGGAAACCGAATTGGCAGCCCTTCCTATGATCAATGCTGCGAATTTATATAACAAAGGCTTGAAATACTCTTTATTAGGATGTCCTGTCTGGGGAAACCTTTATATTGTCAGCAAGAAAGGAAATAATAACCAATTACCGGAAACAAATTCTTTACATATTTTCGGTGCGGGAACAACTCCCGATATCCTGACCCGTTATTATTTACAGCAGAAAGGGATATCTTATTCCCTGAATTATTCCTTTGCTACGCCTCTCGAAATAACACAGGGATTGCTTAGCGGCCAGGTTCACAGGGCTGTACTGGCTGAACCATTTCTCAGCGTTGCCCTAAAGAAAGACAGTACGATACACATTGAGTCAAATCTGAATAACCCCGACAGTACTTCTCCCGGATTTGCCCAGACAGCAATCGTCTGTACACCTTCGCTGAACAATAAAAGAATGCTACTGGACAGCCTGCTAAATGAATCCTGTCAGTTCGCTTTGCACCATCCGGAGCAAACGATACATATTCTTGAAAGCCGGAAAATATTTACTCCGGGCTCACTGACTCCGGAAAGTATTGAAAGATGCCGTATTAAATATTTACCAGCCGAAGAAACGAAAGAAAGTATTCTGGACTTCTTACGCCTGATAGAACAATACGAACCGAAAGCCATAGGAGGTAAAATTCCGGATAATACTTTTATATCAGGTAAATAATGAAAAAAGGATTGATTTCATTTATATCAGTATGTCTTCTGTTGCTTCTCTGGCAACTGATTGCTTCTTATATGGATCAGCCGGAATTGATACCCTCTGTTCCAGATCTTTTAAAGACGCTGATCCGGTTATTCGGAACCGAATCATTCTATCAGAATATATTTGCAACAATTCTCCGTGGGATATCAGGTATACTGGTATCTTTAGTAATCGCCTTGCTCTCTGCCTTTTTATTTGCACGTTACGCGTTGCTTTACGAGCTTTTCAGACCGCTGTTAACGGTTATGAGATCGGTTCCGGTGATCTCTTTCATCCTGCTGGCCTTGATCTTCCTGAACCCTGAAAGCATCCCGTTGATGATCGCTTTCCTGACTATGTTTCCCCTCTTGACGGAGAATCTGACAAAAGGTATAATAAACCTTCGTCCCGGACTGTCCCTTATGGCTGATCAGTTTAAAATAAACAGAAGAAATAAATTGATGCAAGTTATTTATCCGCAGTTAAAGCCTTTTTTATTCAGTGGACTGGCATCTGCGGTCGGTTTCGGTTGGCGGGCGATCATTATGGGGGAAGTTCTTTCCCAATGTACCTTCGGAATTGGAGGTGAAATGAAACGGGCACAGAATTTTATTGCCGTTCCGGAACTGGTAGCATGGACAATTGTTGCTGTTCTGATTAGTTTTTTGTTTGATAAAGGGATTAGTAAACTAGCATCTGTAGATTGGAAAATACTGTTTAGTAAAACAAATTTCACTACAAATACGAAAACCTCTTCTCCCATAAAAATAACAGACATCACTTTTCAATATGGCAAAGCAGATGTTTTATCTCATTTTTCCTATACTTTTGAGCCTGGTACTATTTATGGTATAAAAGCACCGTCCGGTACAGGAAAAACAACATTGCTGAACTTAATTAACGGTTCACTTAAACCTGCCGACGGCATAATAGATATCGAAAAAGAGCAGAATCTGTCAAACGTATTTCAGGAGCCGGAGTTATTATCCCATTTAACCATATTACAAAATATATGCCTTCCGTTGGCTTCTGTTTACGATAAACTCCATTCTGAGACAAAAGCAATAGAGGCACTGAAATTAGTAGAAATGGAAACGTTAGCAAAGCGATATCCGGAAGAACTTAGTTACGGCCAACAACAACGTGTCGCTTTAGCCCGTGCTCTGGCTTTCCCTTCGGCAATAATGTTGTTGGACGAACCTTTTAAAGGCCTGGATAAAGCATTAACCCTTCATATTATAGACCGGATGCTTATGCGACAAACAACAAACGGACAAACCATTATTTTCACATCTCATGATCAAGAGGAACTAAAGCGCCTTGCCTCAATAACAATCCAGTTACCTGCGATTAATTAACCTTAATCGGATTACAGGGGATTGTAAACCAGAATGTAGATCCGGAACCTTCTTCAGACTCCACTCCGATCTCCCCATTCAGCATGGTTATAATTGTCTTACAGATCGACAGGCCAAGTCCCGTACCTTGTTTAAATTTATCGAGCTTGACAAACCGGTCGAAAATTGTTGCCTGAGCATCTTTCCTGATTCCTGTTCCCGTATCGGTGACATAGGCATGGATACCATTCTTCGAGAGTTTATAGCCAAACCGGATAGAGCCGGATGAAGTAAACTTTATGGCATTGGATAGAAAGTTAGTCAATACCTGAGTTAGCCTTGTTTTCTCGGAAATAATGCTATAGTTACTACCATCATTTTCAAAAATAACTTTTACTCCGGGATCAGCCCTCAATGTAAAGGCATGTTCCTGGGGCTTGAAGATATCGTTCAGGCTAAATTTCGTATATATAAATTCCAGTTTACCGGATTCTATTTTAGATATGTCGAGAATGTCATTGATAAGCTGTAACAGGAAATCATTACTTGATTCAATGATCTTCAGGTATTCTTGTTTTTCCTCCTGAGTCTCGACCTGAGCCATTAATGTAGAAAAACCGACAATGGCATTTAACGGTGTACGGATCTCATGGCTCATATTGGCAATAAAAGCCGATTTCATACGATCGCTTTCTTCCGCCAGCCGTTTGGCCTGTACATCTGCTTCATGCCGTTTATCGACTGTTATATCTCTTAAAATACCGATTGCTTTAAGCGGTTTGCCGTCTTCTCCTGCTTCATATACTTCCCCTATCTTTTCAAGCCAGACATATTCATCTGAAAAGTATTTACAACGAAAACTCAGTTTCAGGGAATCTATCTCCCCGCGGGCAAAAGCATTGACCACATCCCGATACATCTGTTGATCGGCTGGATGTATCTTTTCCGTAAAACTTTCGTGGGAAATATAGGAATGAACCATCTCTCCGTCTTTTACCAGGGATAATTCAGCCGTTTCATTCACCACATCCCATATCCACGGGTATATGCGTCCGGCCATACAGGAAAGAGCCAGTCTCTTATTGTTTTCGTGTAATTCATCTTCTATTTTACGTTGCTTGGTTATATCCCATGACATACCCAATAGATAAGGAGATTTTCCTTCCCGCGGGACAAGCAGTTTCATCGTATCCATCGAACGAAGTTCTCCCCTGGGGTCAAGCATCTGTTCAACATAACGTTGCATTTTACCGGAACGAAGCACTATCTCATCCATATCCCGAAAACGCTGTGCAACCACCGGATCAATAAACAAATCGAAGTCCGTTCTTCCTACAACATCATTATGAAAACGACCGTAAATCTGGTTCATCATCGGACTTGAGTACACATAACGGAAATCATCTCCCGTATCCTTTACAAAAAAATACATTGGTACCGAATTTACTATATTCGACAACAATCCGGATAGATCTTTATATTTTTGCTCCAATGCATCAGCATCTGAATCTACTGGTATCATACAGCTTTAGGGACTTAATATTTATGAGTTCACAAAAGTCTTGAAAATAAACGAGAGTAGCAAATAATAAAAGAAAGAATTCAAAGAGGAAAGTAAAATAATCGGCAAAAGATTATCTTTGTAGGCATTAAACAGAGAGAATATAAATATGACAACATCATTTCATACAATCATCTCCCATTCTTTAAATATTCCGGCCGGACAAGTGGAACGGACGATCGGATTGCTGGGAGAAGGGGCTACAATTCCTTTTATCAGCCGTTACCGAAAAGAAGTGACCGGAGGACTGGATGAAGTTCAGATAGGTAATATCAAAGACTTGCTGGATAAATTAACCGAGCTGAAAAAGAGAAAAGAAAGTATTTTATCCTCTATCGAAGAACAAGGGAAACTGACTCCCGAATTAAAGAAACGTATCGAAGAGTCGTGGGATAGTACAGAAATAGAAGACATCTATCTTCCATATAAGCCAAAGCGGGTGACAAAAGCTGAAATAGCCCGAAAAAAAGGGCTGGAACCACTTGCAAAGATCATCATGATACAAAACGAACATGATCTGTTAGGCCGGGTGAAGAGCTTTATCAAAGGTGAAGTAAAAAATGCTGCTGAAGCGTTACAGGGAGCACGTGACATCATTGCCGAATGGGTAAATGAAAACGAAGGGGCTCGCAATGCCGTACGTAATTCTTTTGCTCATACAGGCGTTATCTCCGCTAAAGTGATAAAAGGGAAAGAGGAAGAAGGGGCTAAATACCGCGATTATTTTGATTTCAGTGAACCGTTGAGTCGATGCAGTTCCCACCGTTTGCTGGCTCTTCGTCGTGGAGAAGCGGAAGGAATTCTAAGGGTCAGCATTTCTCCTGATACGGACACCACCCTCGATCGACTGAAAAGACGTTTCGTAAAAGGCCGAAGCGAAGTTTCCGATCAGGTTGCCGACGCGGTAGACGATTCTTTTAAGCGGTTACTCAAGCCTTCTATCGAAACAGAGTATGCCAACCTCAGTAAAGCCAAAGCGGATGAAGAAGCGATCCGCGTCTTTGCAGAGAACCTGCGACAGCTTCTACTGGCTCCGCCATTGGGACAAAAACGTGTACTGGGAGTAGATCCGGGGTATCGAACCGGATGTAAGCTTGTTTGTCTGGATGCACAGGGTAATCTGCTTCATAATGAGGCTATCTATCCCCATCCACCACAGAATGAGAAAAGCAAAGCTGCCGCAAAGGTATCTCAATTGGTTGCCACCTATGCCATCGATGCGATTGCCATCGGTAACGGTACAGCCAGTCGCGAAACGGAACAATTCATTACCAATATCCGTTATGACAGGAAAGTGCAGGTATTTGTAGTCAGCGAAAACGGGGCTTCCATTTATTCTGCATCCAAAATAGCGAGAGAGGAATTCCCTGAATACGATGTAACTGTGCGCGGGGCTGTCAGCATCGGACGCCGGTTGATGGATCCGCTGGCCGAACTGGTAAAGATCGATCCGAAAAGTATCGGTGTCGGGCAATATCAACATGATGTTGAACAAGGAGCTTTAAAGAAAAGCCTGGATCAAACCGTTGAAAGTTGCGTAAATATGGTGGGTGTGAATGTGAATACGGCGAGCAAGCATCTGCTTACTTATATATCCGGGTTAGGCCCTACTCTGGCGCAAAATATAGTGGATTATCGGGCAGAGCACGGTCCTTTCCAGTCGAGACGCGAACTAATGAAAGTGCCGCGCATGGGAGAAAAGGCCTTTGAACAAAGTGCCGGATTCCTACGCATACAGAATGGGAAAACACCTTTGGATAATTCTGCCGTTCACCCGGAAAGCTATCCGATCGTCGAACAGATGGCTAAAGATTTGAAGTGCACCGTGGAGGAACTGATTACCAATAAAGAACTGAAGAAGAAACTGGATCTCAAGAAATATATCACGGAGAAAGTCGGTATGCCGACCTTGCTGGATATAATGGAAGAACTGGATAAACCGGGAAGAGACCCGCGTGAAACGATACAGGTATTCTCTTTCGATCCTACCGTAAAGACAATCGATGATTTGAAAGAAGGAATGATATTGCCGGGTATTGTAACCAATATTACCAATTTCGGCTGCTTTGTGGATGTTGGTATCAAAGAAAACGGATTGGTTCATATTTCAGAACTGGCCGATCGTTTTGTCAGTGATCCGACGCAGGTCGTGTCTATCCATCAGCATGTGAAAGTAAAAGTAATGAGTGTGGATCTGGTTCGTAAACGGGTTCAACTATCGATGAAAGGGTTATAAGATGAAGATCAATAAAACAAATGTGGCCAGACTTTTAGATAAAGCGAAAGTGCCTTATCAATTGGTTTCATACGAAGTGGATGAAAACGATTTGAGTGCCATCCATGTTGCAGAACAATTGGGTGAAAACGTAGAACAAGTATTCAAAACACTGATCCTTCATGGAGATAAAAGTGGCTATTTCGTCTGTGTAATCCCCGGAGCAGACGAAGTGGATTTGAAAAAGGCGGCTAAAGTTTCCGGAAATAAAAAATGTGAAATGATCCCGGTGAAAGAATTACTGCCTCTTACAGGTTATATACGGGGAGGTTGCTCCCCTATCGGGATGAAGAAACATTTCCCTACTTATATCCATTTCAGTGCCGAACAATTCGATAATATCTATATCAGCGCCGGACAACGTGGCTTGCAGGTTTTACTGGCCCCGGCCGATCTCGTTCGTGAAACGAATGCTTCTTTTGCCGATCTGGTTAGCGGAGACTAACAAAGACATTATATTAACGCGAATAGCGCGGATTAATATACATAATGTGTATTTCTTATCCGCGCTATTCGCGTCATTCGCGTCAAAAGTATTATCAGAACTTTCTGAAAGTATATCTCTTCCCTTCGCTATTTAGAATTAAATGTTTTCTATTGGATTCTTCGATAGTGAATGTTCGCTTATATGACTTCCAATCAGTAAAAGGCAGGAATCGATCTGCCGGGCGAGGATCGTGAGCAAATTCGAGCATCAGCTGATTATCTTCTCCCAAAGTATTGAAACCATACTGCGATAGATATTTACTAGAATCAGGAATATACACCTGATACATAAACAAAACGTTTTGAAAGTTATAAAACACCGTATCAGCCAGTATCACTTCCCCATCTACTTCCACCTGCTGCAACTGCCATTTGCCTTCCAGCTTATGTTCAATATCATCATTACATGCTGCCAGTATGATTGCGACAGCGGCTATTAACCAGTATTTCATATACTCTTTTTTTATAAGACGCCTTTTGTACTAGGCAATTCATATTTATAAATATCACGGCGAATGGCCATTTTCACAGACCGCGCCAATGCCTTGAAGATTCCTTCTATCTTGTGATGCTCATTGGCTCCCTCTGCTTTGATGTTCAGATTCATACGTGCCGCATCACTCAGACTTTTAAAGAAGTGGAGAAACATTTCAGTAGGCATATCACCTACCATTTCACGATTGAATTCAGCATCCCAAACCAGCCAGGGACGTCCTCCGAAATCGAGAGCTACGCTGCAAAGGCAATCATCCATCGGCAGAGAATAACCGTATCGCTCAATACCTCGTTTATCGCCAAGGGCTTTTAATAAAGCCTCCCCAAGGGCAATAGCCGTATCTTCGATTGTATGATGTTCGTCTACGTTCAGGTCACCTTTTACACGTATAACCAAATCGACACCGGAATGTTTTCCTATCTGATCCAGCATATGGTCAAAAAAGCCTAATCCGGTTGAGATTTCAGTTTTTCCGGTTCCGTCCAGATTGATCTCAACATATATATCTGTTTCCTTTGTTGTACGCTGCACAACAGCACGGCGTTCACCGGCAAAAAGATATTCTGTCACTTTATCCCAATCCTCCGTGATTAAAACAGGAGAAATAGAAGGATTCTTTGCCAGCAATTTTTCTGCTTCTTCATCTGAAGGATGCAACCAGATCCCTTTAGCTCCGAGGTTGACTGCCAGCTCTATATCCGTCAGGCGATCACCGATCACATAACTGTTTGCCAGATCGTATTCGCCGCTCAGATACTTACCCATCATACCGGTACGCGGCTTACGATTAGGAGAATTATCTTCAGGGAAGGAACGGTCAATCAGGATATCATCAAAGACAATCCCCTCTCCTCCCAAGGCCTTCAACATCTTGTTATGAGCCGGCCAGAAAGTATCTTCCAGAAAAGAAGCCGTACCCAGTCCATCCTGGTTCGTCACCATGACAAACTCAAAATCCAACTGTTTACGTATGAAATATAAGTTACGGAATACTTTGGGATAGAACTCCAGTTTTTCCAGACTATCCAATTGATAATCTACCGGCGGTTCTATCACCAATGTTCCGTCCCTGTCTATAAAGAGGGCTCTTTTCATGCTTATATGCTTTTTAATGCTTTCAATAATGCATCGTTTTCTTCAGGTGTACCAACAGTTATGCGCAGGCAACCGTGGCACAAAGTTACATTATTTCTGTTACGTACAATAACACCTTTCTTAACTAATTTATTATATACCGAATCCGCTTTGCCTACATCGACAAGAATGAAGTTGGCATCGGTCGGATACATTTTGTTTACAACAGAAAGTTCCGGCAATGCAGCCTGTAAACGGATACGCTCAGACATGATGCTACGCAGTTGTCTCAACATTTCTGTTTCATTATTCAATATATCCAATGCACGCTCCTGTGTCAGGACATTAACATTGTAAGGATATTTAATCTTATTGAGGATAGCAACAATCTCCGGAGAGGCGAATGCCATACCCAAACGAATACCCGCGGCTCCCCACGCTTTGGAAAGCGTCTGTAAAATGATCAGGTTCGGGAATTTCTTCAGTTCAGGCAGGAATGAAGGTTCTTCCGAGAAATCGATATAAGCTTCATCCAATATGACAATCCCTTCGAAGTTGTTCAGTATTTTATAAATCTCATCCCGGTTCAGGCTGTTCCCTGTCGGATTATTAGGTGAACAAAGGAAGATGATTTTCACCCATTCGTCCACCTCTGCCAGTAATTTATCCGCATCGAGTTCGAAATCGGGAGTCAATGTGACTTTTCTGAACTCCACGTCATTCACATTGGCTGCCACTTCATACATTCCGTAAGTGGGCGTGATACTGACGATACAATCGACCGCCGGATCACAAAATGCACGGATAACAAGGTCGATCGGTTCATCACTTCCATTCCCCAGAAAGATTGAATTACGGTCTACATCTTTCAACTCGGCAATACGGTCTTTCAGTTCCCATTGCAACGGATCGGGATAACGATTATAAGGTTCGTTATAAGGATTCTCGTTAGCATCCAAAAAGACAGATGCACTTCCATGAAACTCGTCTCTTGCTGAAGAATACGGTTTCAACTCCCAAATATTGGGTCTTACCAGGTCTTTTAAATCCATCATATTGTATTCAATCTAATAGTTACTGCATTACGGTGGGCATCCAGCTGTTCGCCAGCGGCCATGATCTGAATTGTTCCACCCAAATTTTTAAGACCTTCGGCTGTGATCTCCTGGAAAGTTATTTTTTTGATAAAGCTGTCCAGGTTTACACCGCTATATGCTTTAGCATAGCCGTTGGTCGGTAAAGTATGATTTGTTCCGGAAGCATAATCACCTGCACTTTCCGGCGTATAAGGCCCCATAAATACACTGCCTGCATTTTCAATCTGTCCGGCAATATGGGAATAATTTGCTGTCTGAATGATCAAATGTTCCGGAGCATACGCGTTTGTAAAGTCTATTACTTCCAGTTCATCCTTCAGGACGATTATGCGGCTGTGTTCCAAAGCTTTTTCTGTTATCTCCTTACGGGATAATTTCGATAATTGCTCCTGGATAGCCTTAATCACCGGTGCGACAATACCTTCACAAGAGGTAACCAATATGGCTTGGCTGTCGGCTCCGTGTTCAGCCTGCGAAAGGAAATCAGCGGCAATAAAGTCCGGATTAGCCGTTTCGTCAGCAATTACTTCCACTTCAGAAGGGCCTGCGGGCATATCGATTGCAACATCTTTCAAACTTACAAGCTGTTTGGCTGCTGTTACATATTGATTTCCGGGACCAAATATTTTATAAACCTTAGGAACAGACTCCGTTCCGTATGCCATAGCGGCAATAGCTTGTATTCCACCGGCTTTAAATATTTTACTAACGCCGGCCGTCTCTGCGGCAAACAGGATTGCCGGATGTACTTTACCTTCTTTATTGGGAGGCGTACATAACACAATCTCCTTACATCCTGCGATATGTGCCGGAACCGCTAACATTAAGACGGTCGAGAACAAAGGGGCTGTCCCTCCCGGAATATATAATCCAACCTTTTCGATCGCAACTGCCTTTTGCCAACAGGTCACACCTGATGTCGTTTCCACTTTTTGTCCGGTGAAACGTTGGGAAGCATGAAACTTCTCTATATTATCTTTAGCCGTACGGATGGCTTGTTTCAGATCTTCAGAAACAAGTTCACGGGCTTCCTGTATCTCGGCTTCCGAAACCTGAAGATCGGCCAGACGAACCTTATCGAATTTCTCTTCATACCGTTTAACCGCAGTATCACCTTCCAGGCGCACCTCGTCCAATACGGTACGGACTGTATCGAATAAAGTCGTAACATCCAATGCCGGCCGTTTTGCCAATGACGCCCAGTCCTCTCTCGACGGATATTTAATTACTTCCATAGCTTAAAGAATCATTTTCTCGATCGGAATAACCAAAATACCTTCAGCACCCAAAGATTTCAACTTGCCAATAATTTCCCAGAAATGTTTTTCTGCGATAACAGACTGAACAGAAACCCAATCGCCATTAGCCAGAGGTGTTACCGTCGGACTTTTCATACCGGGCAATACTTCGATAATTTCATCCAGTTTACTTTTCGGTGCATTCAACAATACATATTTCTTACCTTCCGCCACCTGTATGGCTTCGAAGCGAAACAGCAGTTCATCGAGAATAGCCAGCTTCTCTTCCGACAAGTTATTGTTCGCTATCAGAAGCGCTTCGCTCTGCATTACGACTTCAACTTCCTTCAAGCGGTTACTTACCAACGTACTACCTGAACTTACTATATCAAAGATAGCATCCGCCAGACCGATACCCGGAGCAATTTCAACCGAACCACTGATCACATGGCAATCTGCCTTTACACCTTTTTCTTTCAGGTAAGCTTTCAGTATTTCCGGATAGGAAGTAGCGATAGTCTTTCCTTCAAACCATTCCACACCTTGGTAATCTTCATCTTTAGGAATAGCCAGCGATACACGGCATTTACTGAAGCCCAATCGTTTAACCAGACGAGCCTCTCCCCCTTTTTCTACATACTCATTCTCACCAACAATACCTATATCTGCTACACCATTAGCCACAGACTGAGGTATATCATCATCGCGAAGGAATAAAACCTCTACCGGAAACCCCTTTGCCGATAACAGCAAAATACGTTTGCCTCTGTTCAGTTTGATACCCGCTTCTTCCAATAATAGCATTGTCTCGTCGTATAAACGACCTTTCGATTGTACTGCAATTCGTAACATGTTTATCTTTGTTTTAATAATTATATACTTTCCGAAAACAAAATAAGGCTTACCGAATGACGGCAAGCCTTATTATTAATATTATGCGTATCTACACACCAATCAGCCCACCGAACTACTGCCCGCTGTAATGATGATGATGGTGATGTGATACTCTTATTTTCATTTTTTATTTTATTGATGCCGCAAAGTTACAATAATAATTGAAACTGCAAATAAATCTATCAAAAGATTAGCAAATAAGCTTACTTTTTTTCTAGGAAGCCAGTTTGATGCCTATAATACCTATCACGACCAACATAGCGGACAGGATACGCCATAAACCTGTCGAGTCACCGAAAATAAAGATCCCGATCAGCAAGGTGCCTACAGCACCTATTCCAGTCCACACCACATAAGCAGTCCCTATCGGTATCGTCCGTTGTGCCAGATATAAAAAATATCCGCTCAGTGCCATTGAGATAACAGCCACCGAAAGATAAAGAAAACGCGATCCCGTTGTTTGCGCCAGTTTCATACCTACGGGCCATCCCATTTCAAAAAGACCACCCAGCAATAAATAAATCCATCCCATACTTCATTAGTGTTTAATTCTATATAAATGATCGGCTTGTTGCCGTATTTTGTTTGCCAGCATCTTCGGATAATCCGGATTAACGGCGAAGAAAGCATCGACTTCCGCTCTTGCTTCAGGCGATGTATGTCCGGATAGCAAAGCACGCACCCAGGCTGTCGGGAAAAAGATATCGCCGGTTCGCTGCACTTCCTGCATCGCTTCCAAAGCCGGGCGGATATATGCAATAGCTTCTTCCTGACGTGAATGGTGATTTAAATTGGCCAATGCAGCGGAAGCCCAGGGCTCGACACGACGATTATCCGCTATCAGCAAAGAAGCAAAAACACTATCACGCACCTCCTTATGAGGAGAAACAGAAGGCGAAATAAAAGCATATTCCCGCTTCCGGTCAGGATTTGTGATGCGGGATTGCTGAATGCCGACAATATCGTCCGCCTGCCCCGGTAAACAAAGTGCCAGTGTATAAGACAGATTGATATAATCGTTCTCACTCAACGAACAACCTGCCGGAGCCTGTTCTTTTTTCCATATATTATATAATGTAGCGATTGCTTCCGGCGATTTTGCCAAAGAACGATAGGAACGGAAAGCCTGCAATCGATGCTGCGGGACAGAAGATGTCGTTACAATCTGCCATAAAGTCTTTTCCAATAATTCCGTTTCTGTCGGATACAAACGCTGACAATTTCCGATATAGCCCAAAGCTGCGGAGAATAATAACGAGTTATTTTCCTGTGGCAGATAATTCAGCATCGTTTCCATAAAGAAATCCGGAGTGATTGCCTGATTCAACAGATTCTCGTACAAAGTGATCAATATCGAACCTCTCAATAACTCATTATCGCAACCAGGAAGATAAGCGGCACACGCCCGGGCATCTGCTTCATTCAAACGGAAAAATCCATATCCTTTTCCATCTATATTCGGAATAATGAAACAACCCTCTTCCGGATGTATTTTCAGTTTCTCCCGGGTGAAATCCGAATTTCTTCCGAATGAAACGGAAATTTCCTCCGGATCCCCTGTTTTGGGGACGATCAGATAAGACAAATCCTGCGGCCAGTGAAGCCCTCGGTTAAAAGGATCGGTTTGAGTCACCACCAGACTGTCTCCAACGATAGAAGAAGTGATTTCCGGCATGCCTTTCTCATTAACCCAGATATGGCTCCAGGTTGCCAGATCGTCATCCGTCTGTTTATCCAGAATTTCGATCAAACCGTCCCAAGTGGCATTTCCGTACGCATAAGTTTTTAAATATTCCTGAATACCTTTACGGAACGGCTCTTTTCCCATTTTCTTAATCAGCATCTCAAGAACAACAGGCGATTTATCATAAATGATATTACCATAAACCAAACCTGCGTTGCGAAGATTGTCCAGATCCTGCTTGATCGGATTCGCACCGGCAGTACGGTCTTCAGCGTATGCCGGTGGAATATAATCCTGCATAAAATTCAACGCATGATTCACATTCGGATAAAGGGGAGCCACGATCTGCGAAGCAAAATAATTGGCAAAAACCTCTTTCGTCCATACATCGTCAAACCACTGCATAGTGACATAATCCCCAAACCACATGTGAGCCGTCTCATGGGCGATCAGGGCACTGCGGCTCAACTGCTCGTTCAACGTCGGATTCTCGTTCAGGAACATCCGCCGATCGGTATAAAAGGTAGCTCCGGTATGCTCCATGCCGCCAAACTGAAATCCGGGAAGGATTATCAGATCGTATTTGGCAAAAGGATACGGAACATCGGTATAATCTTCCAACCAGGTCAAAGCATCGAACACTTCCGATGCAATTTCCGGACATTGGGCTTTCTTTTTCGGATCTGTTTCCCGATGATATAAAGAGATTTCCCTTCCATCCCGATTGTACGTTTCGCGAACAAACTTTCCGGCTGTGAAGGCGAACAGATAAGTACTTAACGGCTCTGTCTCTTTAAATGATATTATCTTACGGCCGGGAACTGAAGTTGTATCCGTACTTTCAACAGCACCGTTCGAAACCGCCTGCCACTCTCCCGAAACTTCCAGTGACAAGGTGAACAGGGACTTCATATCCGGCTGGTCGAAACAGGGGAAAGCCGTCCGCGCCCGATCCGGGACCAACAAGGTATAAAGGAACTCGTCCCTCCTGTTCAAAGACTGGTCGGCAGGAATAAAATCGACAGTAATCTTATTTACTCCGACTATACTTCGGTCGGCAGGGATCAGGATATGCTCATTCTTAACCTCATAGGGCACCGGCTGACCGTTCAGCAGCACTAAAGCCACTTGCGAAGCTTCTCCACGAAAGTCGATGATGATCGGCTGCTTTTTCTTTAAAGACAGCTGGATCTCGGCATTCCCTTTCACCGGTTCGCGCTTCGTTTCCGGGATAGAGAAAAACAGATTGTATTTAACCTGTTCGAAATGCTCTTTTCTGAACTGCGCCAGTTCACGGCTTACTCCGGCCTCCTGCAACAAAGCGTCCCTCTGTTGTGTGCCACAGGCAGCTAACAGACCGACGGCTGCCACTCCGGCAATCCTGCATATCGTATGAATGTGTTCCATATTCTTTATTACTCTCTCAAATATTCAGCTATCGACATAAAGTTACGTTCCAGAATATACATCTGCGACGCCATAAAAGTAAAAAATTCTCCCCAATCCTGTTTACGGTGAAAGTCGATTCCTTCTTTAGCGATATAGATACGGGCAACTTCTTTTCCCGTATCTCTCACGAAACAAATATCCCAGATCAGGCCTTCCGGAAAATCCTGTTCGAGCGTTTCCTTATACCATGTAAGGCGTTCAAACATTTCCAACCGGAGATCTTCCCTCTTGTGATTCACTTCAAGGATCACATAAGCTCCTGTACGGTTCGCGTCAAACTTCAACTCCACCCCTTTCACCTTCGTATCATAGAGCGTCCATATCTTCTTACGCCCTCTCAGATTGGGTTGGACTTCGCAAAATGCGGCGAAGCTTTCCCAGAATTCCAGTTTCAGGTTCTTCAATTCGTCTTTACTATACATTATATATAATAGCTCTTTCTGTTACTTATAAACATCTTTTTTTCTCAGTCTTATAATCTCTCCATAATCGGCCAGCGTCTTCATATCGATACGTCTGGAATTTCCAACAATGACGTAAACGATTGGTTTAAGCCGGATGTTATGACGGTAGAAACGGATAATATCCATCATCTCCATACCCGAAATACCAGATAATAAAGCCTCATTCGGATCACAATCAAAACCGTTCCTCTTATAACTGGCCACTTTATCCGACAAATCCCGGAACGAAGGATAATCATTATTCACCTGATTGATGATCGATTGTTTGATCATAGATATCCGCTCCGGTTTCTCCGGCATTTCACGAATCAGGGAATTCATCACTGCCATTGCATCCAGCGTCTTATCGCTTTGTGTAGACAGCATCGTAACGAACTCTCCAGCCTTCCCTTCCAGCTTACGAGGCGGCAATAAATAACGTCCGCTGACACGATAAGCCAACGAACGAAATTCCCTGATCTCCTGAAACATCAACGATGACATATCTCCACCGAAATAAACGGAAAATAAACGGGATGCCTGGCGCGACCACAAATCATCCGTTACCTCTCCTTTTACAAACCCATAGACAATACTTTGCGAAGCAGTCGGCATATCCATAAAATAAACGGCTGGTTTGTCGTATTCCTTCGGTTCCCGGAAATAAGTGGCATCAGCCGCGATCGTTATATCCTTTAACGACATGGATGCATTTAGCTGTTCTTCAACCTGTTCAATAGAAAGTGTTCCGCAATAATGCAGGTCACACTCCATTCGGCGGACATCTGCAAAAACATCCAGCAAGTCTTTTCCTTTCAATTTCTTTACTTCCGAAAGCGGTAATTTACGAAGATAGCGTGACTGTTCCCCATATTTCACTTTCTCCAATAAAGCATTTACAATATTATCACTGGATTCAAAGAAAGCCTTTTCTGTTACTTTCGCATCATTAATAACCTGACGGATCTGTTTATCGTCTGCTTTTACTTGCAAAATGAAATCCCCGGCCAACTGAACAGTTTCTTTAAAATGATTATCGAAGCCTGTGATACGCACAACAAACTGCTTATCGCTTGCATCGAAAGACATCGTACTGCCCAGCACCTGCAAACGTGTACGGAAATCCTGGAACGATAAAGAGTCAGTCCCCAGAAATTGCATGTAATTAGCCAGAAGTCCTAATTTAGGTTGTTCTAACGTTCCGATCTGGTAGATCAGATTAAGCGTAAAAATATCTGTCACCGGGTTGGCTACCGTATATAAAGTAACCAGCGGGCTCAACTTTGCCGTTTGTACATCTTTTTCGAAATCGATAAAATGAGATTTCACGATCTGTGTCGGCAACTGCTCCAACTTCTTCGCATACTCGGAAACAGACTCTGAATTTCTGGGAACCACCGGAGTGAAGTCTGGTTTCTTCAGGTTATCTTTCGGATATTTCCCCGTCTTTTTCGTCACACACAGATAATTCTCACTGAAATACTTCCGGGCAACCTGCATAATATCTTCCCGTGTCAGGGCATTTATCTTTGCTACTTCCTGCAAATACTCGTCCCAGCTTTTCCCCTGCGAACAGAGCGACATCATAATGCGTGCACGCGAATCGATATTTTCAAGATTGGATGCGTACTGGCGACGTTGTTCCTGCTTCAGGCTATTGAATATTTCATCAGTAAAATCCCCTTCCTTCACACGGTTTATCTCACGCCAGACCAGCTTTTCAGCTCCGCCATAGGTTTGAAGCATTAGTTTAGGTATAACCGCTACAGCCAGTATCCCGGCTTCATTCATGCTTTCGTTCATTGCCATACAGGCCATGATCTTCCGGTCTACCATCAGCTTGTCAAGAAACCCGGTGCCGTTGGCATTGTTCAGCATATTAACCGCGATAGCCAACGCCGCCTGATCTTCGTGATTAGCCGGCACACCGCGAAAGCCCAATCCCATCGCCCTTACCAACGGAACGGGGAATTTAACCTTCATCTTCTCTTTTCCTTTAAATGGCGGTATAGCTACCATCTCCTTTTTAGGCGCTTCGCCCGGACGGATACGCGAAAATGTTCGTTCCAGAATAGGCAAAACGGCCTCCGTATCAAAATCGCCACTCAGGATCAGAGCCATATTGGATGCCACATAGTATTCTTCAAAGAACTTCCGCATCTCTGTCAGGCGCGGATTCTTCAGATTCTTTGTGCTTCCGATAATCGGATAGGCATACGGATGCGGAGCAAAATACCGGGCAAGCAAGCGATCCATCACAGGGCCGCCGATAAAGTCGCCATACATATTCTTCTCTTCATAAACCGTTTCCAGTTCGCTTTGGAACAGACGGAAAACAGGATTCAGCAAACGTTCGCTGTTTATCTCCGCCCATTGTGCCATATATTGAGGTGAAAAAGTATTGAAATAGATAGTTGCATCGTAAGATGTTGCAGCATTCAACCCCGAACCGCCATACTTTGAGATCAGACGATTGAATTCATTCGGTATCACATATTCGGAAGAACGGATGCTTAATTCGTTGATCTCTTTCTGGATACGGGTACGGTCTTCTTCCTCTTCCGTGGCTGCCAGTTCGTCATATTTTGCAGAGATAGAGTCAAGTAAAACCTTCTCCGCTTCATAGTTGATGGTTCCGATCTTATCGGTACCCTTAAACATCATATGTTCGAAATAGTGTGCAATCCCTGTATCCGGACAGTCCTTCGCTCCCGCTTTCACGACCACAGCTCCGAAAACTTTCGGCTGGCTATGATCCTCATTCAGCCAGATGGTCAGCCCGTTATTCAGTTTGTATTCTTTAACTTCCAGCGCTTTTGAACTCTGAGCAGCCAACAGATTTGTTCCAGTTGCAAATAACATCATCGTCAACAGTGTTTTCATGGGTCTTCTGCCACATTTACATTATAAATAGCAAAGATACCGGATTCCTGCGAATAAACGGTGTGCCGGGAACAATATTTATGCCCTTCTCACTCAACCAAACGTCCCGTCAAATGTTATCAATATAAAAAAACGATTTGCTTATGGTTAATTTAGGTAGCTGGATGAACAAACTCCTTATCGGTTGGGGCGTGGATCCGAAGATTGCTGATACATTCGATGAAATTATTATTGCCGTATTATTGATTGCGGTAGCAGTCGGGATCGATTATTTATGTCAATATATTTTTGTAGGCAGTGTCAAGAAACTGTCAGAGAAAAGCCGTTTCTTCTGGGATTCGCTGCTGATTAAACGCAAAGTGGTACATAACCTGGTACATGCCATTCCCGGCATTATCGTTTACGCCTTGCTTCCGATGGCGTTTATCCGGGGGAAAGAGTTACTGCTGATTTCCCAAAAGATATGTGCGGTTTATATCGTCATCGTTTTATTACTGGCTATCAATGGTTTCATACTTGTCATTATGGACATTTACAACCATCGGGAAGTAAACAAAAATCATTCTATTAAAGGATTTGTACAGGTCATACAGGTACTCGCTTTCTTTATCGGAGGGATTGTGATCATCGCCATCCTGGTCGGTAAATCACCGGCCACGTTATTTGCCGGACTGGGCGCTTCGGCCGCCATCCTGATGTTGGTGTTCAAAGATACGATACTTGGCTTCGTGGCAGGCATACAGTTATCGGCAAACGATATGCTACGGCCAGGCGACTGGATCACCGTTCCCGGATCGAACGCCAACGGAGTCGTACAGGAAATCACACTGAACACCGTAAAAATACAAAACTTCGATAATACGATCTCTACGATCCCACCCTATACGCTGGTCAATAACTCTTTCCAGAACTGGCGGGGAATGGTTGAATCGGGAGGACGGCGCGTAATGAAATCCATTTTCCTCGATCTGAACACAATCAAATTCTGCACACCCGATATGCTCGATAATATGCGCAAAGAAATCCCCCTGCTTGCAGATTATAAGCCGGACGAAGGTGTGACACCCACCAATTCGCAGATGTTCCGTATCTATGTAGAGCGTTACCTGACCAGTCTGCCGGTCGTAAACACCGACCTCGACCTGATCATCAGCCAGTTGCAATCGACAGAATACGGTGTGCCTATCCAGATCTATTTCTTTTCCCGCAATAAAGTATGGAAGGAATACGAACGCATCCAGTCGGATATATTCGACCATTTCTTTGCGATGATCCCTCAGTTTGAACTGAAAGTGTATCAATACTCTGATTAATGCAGACTTGGGCAGCAACGATTTTTTCCCTACATTTGTGTTCATAACTTTAAATACAAATATATGAGTGAATTACAACAATGGATCAATAGTTACCTGATTAAATGGGGATTAGTACACGATTCGGCAAACATTTGGGACAACCTGGTCGTCTTACTGCTTCTAATAGCAATAACCGTCGGTATCGATTACACTTGCCGTTACATTTTCCTCGGATTATTTAAACGCTTCGCCAAGAAAACCAAAAATCAGTGGGACGACCTGATCGTAGAACGGAAGATCATCAATAAACTGATGCATCTGATCCCGGCGATCTTGGTTTATATCATGCTTCCGCTGGCACTTCCCAGAGAGGAAATGCCGACTTTACTCGGTATCCTTCAAATGGTATGCAGTATCTATATTGTAGCCGTTGTACTACGATTCATTAACGCTTCACTGAACCTATTATTAGAGATATACAACCGGAAAGAATCGATGAAGAACAAACCGTTGAAAGGGTTTGTACAGATCATTCAGGTGATTGTGTTCTTTGTCGGTGGAATAATCATCATCAGCATCCTGATCGGTAAATCGCCCGCTACGTTATTTGCCGGACTAGGTGCTTCTGCCGCTATCCTGATGTTGGTTTTCAAGGATACGATACTCGGCTTCGTGGCAGGCATCCAGTTATCCGCAAACGATATGCTTCGTCCGGGCGACTGGATTACGATGTCCAAATATGGGGCCGACGGTACGGTTATTGAAGTCACACTGAATGCCATCAAAGTACGGAACTTCGATAATACAATCACAACTATACCGCCTTATGCGCTGGTGAGCGATTCTTTCCAGAACTGGCGGGGAATGCTGGAGTCAGGAGGACGCCGCATCAAGCGTTCCATCAATATCGACATGAACAGCGTACATTTCTGCACACCAGAAATGTTGGCGAAGTTCCGCAAGATATCCCTGATCACCGACTATGTGGACAGTAAACAACAGGAGCTGGAAAAATATAACGAAGAGCATAACATCGATGCCTCCATCTGGGTAAACGGCCGCCGTCAGACTAATCTGGGCGTATTCCGTGCTTACCTGGTAAACTACCTGAAAAGCAATCCGAATGTAAGCCAGACGCAGACCTGTATGGTACGCCAGTTACAGCCTACAGAAAAGGGAATACCGCTGGAGCTCTATTTCTTCGCTTCCACCACGCAATGGATACCGTATGAAGATATCCAGTCAGATGTATTCGACCACTTGCTGGCCGTTGTACCGGAATTCGGATTAAGCGTATTCCAGGGTGTATCAGGAGCTGATTTACACCATATAAGAATTGAGAAAAGCGACCTCAATCTATCTCTTTGAAAGGCTTCTGAATAATCTCATAATAAGGGAACGGAGGTTTGACGTATTCTTCGAAAACTTCCGTTTCCACCAATCGCTCGGTTTCGTAATCAACTTTCCAGCCACGGTTATATTGGGTGGTGATCCGGATAAGATCATAGTTCTCATCATCCTCCTTGATAGACAACATGCCATGTTCACCGGCAACTGGTTCGCATTGTTCCGGCAAAGTTAACCAGGCTTTAGTCTGTGCCTTCTGTTCGCTTTCGTCAAAATAAATAAGATGGTCGATCAGCTCAGTAAAAATCTCCCACTTCATATCATAAGGGAATGTAAGAGCAAAGACCTGATTGTTTATCGGATGCATACGGATGATCGCATCGTAATCGCGGGAATTATATATGTCAGCGAACGTACACAACATCACATCCATTTGTTCTTCACTCACTCCGGCCACTATCACCATTTTGTCATTATTAACAAGCGCTACAGGACGCAAAGACGGATCAGGGCGCCCGGTTTCGGTACCTTTGTTGAATTTACGGCGCAGATAAAGAATCAGGGCGACGCCTATCGCACCAAAGAACAATATCTTTTTAATCGGCCATTTCTTTTCAGGTTTCTTTGACTCAAAAATAATATTATTCTCTCCCGTTGCATCTTCCAGACGGAATGGAACAGGAATAACTTTCTCGTCGGCTATATTCTCCCCGTTACGGGTTGCCGGAATCCATTTCCCGCTCGTCAGGGCAACCAGGCGAATGGCTTCATCATTCAACAACGGTTCCGAACCCAGGAAAATATGCGGATTTGTTACCGAACCATCCGGTTCGACCGTGCAAGAAACAAGAACCGTACCGCTCACCTGTTTCCGGATCGCTTCTTCGGGATATTCCATATTTTGCCGGATAAACCTGAACTGTGCAGCCGACCCTCCCGTGTATTCGGGAAAAGTACGGTCTGAACCTTCTTCGCGGGCAATCGGACTGTAAACACCCTCACTGGTTTTCAGCAGATAAGAGAGCATATATTGGTCGCCTTCCATCCTACTGAAGCTCATGGAACGATACCCCAACGATGGCAGGTTGTTGATATTCTTCCCTTCATTATCCGGTGGCAAAATCACGACATCCATCAATCCCACCTTTACCTTTGAGAAACGCAAGCCGTTCAACAAAGTGAGATAAAGAGACTGGCGGGCCATACCTTTTTCCGGAGATTTTTCTACCTTGACACTCTCGAAACGATATTTCCAGTCAATAAGAACTTTATTCTCAAAATCATCTGCAAAAGAATAAATAATACTGATCCTTGCACCACCCAACAGAGGTATAGGTTCAGTCACAATCCCTTTCAATTTCGGATTATCGGGAGTGAAAGCCGTAAACTTGCCTTCATTCGTTCCGAAACGGGTAAACGTTTTTGCCGGAAAGATAGCCTCCAGGCGGAACTGGGACAACTCTTTATCACCCGGCTTAGGCTCTTCGATGATCAGACTGTCCAGATAAGGTTTTACCTCCTGACGCAGATGCAATTGTTCTTCTGTCAGACTGTTTTGTTGTGCAGCTGCTCCGCTAAATCCACAGAGCAGAGCCGTCAGAAGCAATACGAATAAAGGAGCTGTTTTCATATTAATAGTAATGTGTTTAACGATTATCAGAATTGGAAATAGATAAACGGCTGTACGCCGGCACTCTTGAACTGCACGACGACAAAGACCATGATCGCCAGAATAACAGCCTGTACCAACAGAGGTGAACGGGTTACTACACCCTGCACCGCATTCTCTGCCGACTTAGGCATAAAGTGAAGCACATAACCGACCACCATCAGCGTAAAGACACCTTTATATCCTGTAACGAACTGTGTGAACACTTCCGGATGGAAGTTGGTAAATATCTGCGTCAGCATCTCCTTCACCGTCTGCATGGAGTCGGCGCGGAAAAAGATCCAACCGAAGCAAACCAGATGGAAAGTAATCAGTATTCCTAAAACTCTGCGCCAGGGCTTCATCTCCGAGCCTAATTGCTTGAAACTACTGAATCGTCCCATAATAAACTTATGGATAGCCAGCGCCACCCCATGTATGGCCCCCCAAATGATAAAGCTCATGGAAGCACCATGCCATAAACCACCGAGCAACATCGTGATCATCAGGTTTATATAAGTACGAATCTTGCCTTTCCGGTTACCTCCCAGCGATATATACAAATAGTCCTTCAGCCAGGAAGATAAAGAGATATGCCAGCGCCGCCAGAACTCCGTAATCGTAGCAGACTGATAAGGAGAATCGAAGTTTATATTGAAACGGAAGCCCAGCAACAAGGCGATACCGATGGCCATATCCGAATATCCGGAGAAATCGCAATAGATCTGCAGCGCATAACCATAAACGCCTAACAGGTTTTCTACCCCGGTATAAAGCAACGGGGCATCGAAGATACGGTCTACAAAATTCAGGCTGATATAATCGGAGATCACCGTTTTCTTGAACAACCCGCACAATACCAGAAACAGCCCCTCCCCGAATTCAGAACGGGTAACGGTTGGATTCTTGTATATCTGCGGGATAAAGTCGCGGGCACGGACGATCGGCCCGGCCACCAACTGCGGGAAGAATGATACATAGAACACATAATCGACCCAGCGCGTCAGTGGGGTTATTTTTCCCCGGTACACATCGATAACATAACTGATTGTCTGGAACGTAAAGAAAGAAATACCGACAGGCAGGAAAATATCCATAGGCTGATACGTAACACTCTGCATAGAGGTATTCCCAAACTGATAGCCAAACTCCCGGGTAACGGTAGCAATGATCTCAAGCAGGAAATTGAAATACTTGAAATACCCCAATAGCCCCAGATTGATACACAAACTAAGGACAACCAACAACTTACGTTTCCACCTGGCAGCAGTATGGTATATGCCCTGCGCGATACAGAAATCTGACGTAGCAGTAAACAGCAGCAGGAAAAACCAGAACCCGCTACTCTTATAATAGAAATAAAGGGAGAACAGCGTTACATAAATAATACGAGCCAGCAAATGTTTCCTGAGCGACATATAAATGATCAGGAAGCCAATAAAAAGAAAGAAGAACAGCCCGCTGCTGAACAGTATCGGTGAAAGACGGTGATAGGTCAGTATCTCGCCCAGTTTTGAGAAATCCAGATTATCGAACATCGTTGTTGCCTGTAATATATCGGTTATAAGTTTGCATCAGGGCACGGTACAATAAAAGTCCCTGTTCCTGATAGCCTTCTTTAGTAAAATGAACGCGGTCTCTACCCATCAGTCCCGCCTTATGCCATTTGGCACTCGAACTCTTTCCGCCTGTCGCTGCAAATAAATCCCAGCAGGCCAGGCCTTCGCGATGGGCTATTTCTGTAATAGCTTTTGCGGCACGTTCCGTATTTTCGTTGCGCACATACGTCCGTTTCCTATTTACAGTCACCCGCTTATAGCATTCGGGAGGCGTTGTAAGCAGAATGGCGGTATGCGGCATCTGTTTTTTTACCAAAGAAATAAATGCTTCAATTTGTCCGGCAAACTCGCCACGGGTAAAACGTCTGCCGAACGTTTCATTGGTTCCCAGCGAAATGATCAGCAACGACGGATTCAGCAAAGCCAGCTGGCGGACATAGTTCTCGTCCGTGTAGTTCACATACATGGCTCCGTTCACTCCCACCGAATGGTATAAAATACCCGGTTGGCCATTCGTCAGATTGAAACCGTAATACACATTCTTAAAAGAAGAGGCAGGCAGCAGGTTGTCCGTCCCTTGTTTCCGGCGGGTACTGTGCAGCTGCAATGTATCTGCCAGGCAAAAGATACGGAAGGTGTCGGCTATGACACCCGGCGCACAGGAGGTTGTGCTTAATGTCGTCCTGACCGAATCTTTCAGTTTTCCGGCAGGAAGCATCGGCATAGACTTCTCCCCCCGGTAAATGACCACCTGGTTAAAAGAATACCCGGCCCCGTTGTTCGGTGCCATGCTGATATCGAAGTTGATAGAAGGCGATACGGACTGGATACCGATCCCTCCCGGCCCGATCGGTGCCTTCCGGTTATTCTGGATACAACGTCCGGCAACCCATTCTTTGGCAACAGAAGATATAAAATAATCGTCCGGCTCATTGCTCTTGCTCAGTTTGAAAGGGGCAATCCAACCCCGTCCGGCATTCCCGAACTGTTGCTGCAGGAGACGCATCATGCGTCCGCTGTAATGACCGGCCTGAATATGCGAGTCGCCCAGTTGAACGATGGTCACGACCGTATCTTTCCCGGCACGTAACGAATCGAGTGCCGCAAAAAAGTCCTGTAAAGGAGCATACTGTTTCACGCCGCTGTCTGAAACCGGCAACAGGATCGAGTCGACAACAGCACCGATCTTATAGGAAAGAGATGGCAAAGCGACAGTATCCGGCGCGATCAGCGTATCTTGCATAGCTATACCCGCATCCCGAACCGACGAACGGGAAGGCGAAAGGTTCTTCGCCCCTACGGTAATCGCTATCAGCGCCAATAAGACCGACAAGTTAATTAACCACTTTGTCTGCTTCATCATAAAACTCCTTTTCTAATAATAATGCTTTAAATAACGCAGTCGCGATTTCGCGTCCGCCACGGAAACTAAGATGCGTATAATCCTTGCTGGCCCAATTATTCTCCACGAAGCGAACCATACTGTTCTCGCCTCCCATTCCGCCAAATGTATTCCAGAACGGAATACCCGCTTTACGGGCGATCTGTCTTTGCGTATGAAGCAACGCCAAGACGGCAGGCATCGTCTCAAACTCGCCGTCTTCCTGATGGCTGCGATCGGAAACGCCCAGCAGCAAAACGTCTGCTTCCGGGAAACAAACCTGCACACGACGGACAGCTTCAACCATCCGGTTACTATACCATCCATAATGCAGCACACTGTCGCTCACCACATTCAGCCCATACTGGAGAATGATCAGGTCATACGGACGCACCTTGCTCAGACTCCGGCAGCGTGCGCTGTCCAGACGGGTAAGGATCATACCGGAATTACCTCGCAAAGAATAGTTATCTACCACAATGCCCGAATTATCTTCCAAGGCAAGACCTAAAGCCCGGAAACCGTCCGTTTCCGTAAACGAAAAAGAAGCTTCGGTAAATGTACCTTTCCTTTCGTACTGGGTTATTTCAGTGGTAACGGGAAGTAGTTCATTGATCGTATCGGGTTCGCCGTTGCAGAACAGTTTCATACGGGTTCCCGTGTTCTGTTCATATAGGAATTTCAGGGAAGAAACGGTCTGTAATTCCGGATAACGGTTCGTCGTCTTTACCGAAACGGAAGCCTTTTCACCTTTCGGCTCGAACATCATGCCCGAAAGCGTATAGCCGTGGTCATGATCGGTCAGCATCGACCAGGTATGCCATCCCTCCGACCACTGTTCGACCGTAGGACGGAATTGTGATGCCACGGAAGCAATCGGAACGAATCCGACCCCGCGTCCGCCAAACTCCTTCTGTAAAGCCGAGCGCAAGTCTGCAACCACGATATCCCCTTCGATAAACGAGTCGCCAAGGAAGGCCACACGAACCGGCCGCTTCAACTCCTTGCCTTTCTTTAGTGCGGCAAAGAAACGTTTCAATCCGATATGTCCGACCGAATAGTCTTCAATGTGGGTACCGAGCGAGTCAGCCCCCTGAACGGAGTACATTACATTGTACAGAGAATCACGCAAAGCCAGTGCCGCAGAATCGATCCCCGTAGAGCGGATGATCGAATCGCGCAAAGCAACCGAGTCTATTTGCAACGTATCCGGCTGTTCAAGCTGCCTGCGCAGGGAGTCCATCGACAACGATTGCGTCTTTACCCGTAAATCCGAAAGTAAGTCAACCTTTTTTATTTTCTGTCCGAACAACTGATCCGGCAGATAATACAGTCCCAGGCAGATACAAAACGTGATAAGTAATAACACCAGTAATCTGCCGAAATTATCCTCTTTATTCATTTACTCAATCTTACGAAGGTGCAAAGATAGGGATAAAGTTGTTATGTTCATGTATAGTTATAAAAATAGCTTCGGTATTTCAGACGGCTCACAAGCAACCCGTATACCCGCTTCTTCCATCGCCCGGATCTTTTCAACGGCCGTACCCGTTCCTCCGGAGATAATAGCTCCGGCATGCCCCATCTGTTTACCCGGCGGGGCCGACTGTCCGGCAATAAATCCGACAACCGGTTTCGTTACATGCTCACGGATATATTCGGCCGCCAGTTCTTCCGCGTTACCGCCTATCTCGCCGATCATCACGATAGAATGCGTATCCGGATCATTCTCAAACATTGCCAGCAGTTCGCGGAAGTAAAGGCCGACCACAGGATCGCCCCCCATCCCTACGGCGGTAGATTGTCCCATCCCATTGGCTGTCAGATGATAAACCACTTCATAGGTAAGTGTTCCGCTCCTGCTTAACACGCCGGTGTGTCCTTTCATAAACACTTTACCGGGAAGGATACCGACAAGGCTTTCGCCCGGAGAGACCAATCCGGGACAATTCGGCCCGATCAGCTTCGCACCCTTCATCTGCACGAACCGGTAGGCTTTGATCACATCGACTGTCGGAACTCCTTCAGTGATACAGACAATCAGCCCGATACCCGCATCGGCCGCCTCCATGATGGCATCGGCAGCAAAACGGGCGGGAACAAATATAATAGAGGTATTTGCCTGCGTTTGCTGCACGGCGTCGTACATCGTGTTGAATACCGGAATATGATCGATCTCGGTTCCGCCTTTGCCCGGCGAAGTTCCACCTACGACGTTAGTTCCATATTCTTTCATTTTCAGTGCATGGAAAAGCCCGTCGCGTCCGGTGATTCCCTGTACGATCAGACGGGTAGATTTATTGATCAGTATGCTCATGATGACTATTTTTTGCTGTTTTGTGATAATTCTACGGCCATCAGGGTTGCTTCACCCATCGTTTCGGCCACTTTAAAACGGGTATTGCGCAACAGATCGCGCCCCTCTTTCTCATTTGTCCCGGTCAGCCGGACAATAACGGGAATATCATTGTTTATCTGCTCGAAAGCTTTCAGCAGGCCGTAAGCCACATCATCGCAGCGGGTAATCCCACCGAATATATTAATCAGCACCACCTTTACTTTCGGATCTTTCAGCAGCAACTTCATCGCTTCGATTACTTTTTCCGGATTGGAGCTACCGCCGATATCCAGGAAATTAGCCGGATCGCCGCCATATAGTTTGATCATATCCATTGTAGCCATAGCCAGACCCGCCCCGTTAACCATACAGCCGATCTCACCGCCCATGTGCACGTAACTGAAACCGCTTTCCTTTGCCCGGGCTTCTATCTTTTCTTCCTCGGTAGGTTCAAAAAGGGAAAAGACACGAGGCTGCCGATACAACGCATTGTCATCGAAAGTCATCTTGGCATCGATCGCGATCAAGACACCTTCCCGTGTCATAACCAGTGGGTTTATCTCCACCAGGGAAGCATCTTTCTCTATAAAAAGCCGGTACATATTCTGTATAATCCCGGCCAGTTGATTGACCTGGGAAGTTTTATCAAACAGGGTAAAAGCATAACGCCGCGCCAGATAATCAGGAATTCCGATCAACGGATCGATCCGGAAATGGAAAATCTTTTCGGGTGCGCGGTGTGCCACTTCTTCAATGTCCATTCCCCCTTCGGCACTCATCATCAGGACGACCGAGCGGGAATTACGGTCGATCACAAAACTGATATAATACTCCAGATGGATATTCACCGCTTCGCTGACAATTACCCGGGTGACGGGATAATCTTTAATAGTCATGCCCAAAATACTTTCGGCATGCTGCAAGGCTTCTTCGGCATTCCCAGCCAGCTTCACACCGCCGGCTTTACCTCTTCCCCCGGTCAGCACCTGTGCTTTGATTGCTACTTTTTCATTCCCCAACTGACTGAAGGCAGCCACAACCTCCTCCGGCGTACTACATAAAATATGCCGCTCGACCGGTATCCCATAATCTGAAAAGAGTTTTTTTGCCTGAAATTCGTGTATCTTCATCGGATAATAAATTTAGTGGTTCCTACTTATATAATAAACAATCGGGACGACCGTTAGTTTAAATAATCAATTAACACGATACAAGAATTATGGAAGACTTGAAAGACAGAAAATGGAAAGTGCTTGAAAGTACTTATCTCCACCATAAACCGTGGCTGACCGTACGAAGTGAACGGGTTGAACTGCCCAATGGCAACCAGATCCCGGAATATTTTGTTTTCGAATACCCGGAATGGATCAATATAATCGCCATTACGAAAGATAAAAAGTTTGTTTTTATCAGCCAGTACCGCCACGGTTTGGGAGAAACATCTTATGAACTTTGTGCCGGTGTTTGCGAAAAAGAAGACGGTACGCCACTCGTTTCCGCCCAGCGGGAATTACTGGAAGAAACCGGTTTCGGCAAAGGTGAATGGAAAAAGATCATGACAATTTCCGTGAATCCCAGTACTCATACCAATCTGACTCATTGTTTCCTGGCGACAGATGTCGAGCAAGTCAGCAATCAACACCTGGAAGATACGGAAGATCTGGCCGTCCATATCCTTACACTCGAAGAAGTGATCGAACTGCTGAAAACCGACCAGATAAAACAGGCATTACATGCCGCTCCACTCTGGAAATATCTGGCTTTAAACCATCTGGTATAGACTGGGAGATGCAGACTTCCCCGTTAATAATCACAATTTGATTAGGATAATTCATCCTCTTTTCATATATTTGTTAAGGAAGAATATGAGGAGGATGAGTTATGAGTAACATTTCAGACTATATCGAACAATTTGTCCTGGATAAACTGAAAGAGTTTAACGAAGGAAGAAATGCTGACAAAGGCGTGTACTATATTCTTTTGCCTAATGAAAAGACCGCTTATTATACGCTTTGGTTCTATAACCCGGGTGCTGAATATCATCCGAATGTTTTCCTTTCGACATTGGATGTCAATGCGATCAACTCAGTAGAAAAAGCGATGAAGGCCGTAGCCAACTCCTTCGCCAGGCTGAACATTACCCCCCGTATCGACTCCATATCCCACAATGCCGACGACGTTATCACTTTCGGCAAATATCGCGGATACCGTTTATATCAGATCGTGACGATCGACCCTAAGTATGTGGCATGGATTGCCAACAAATATGAAGCGCGTGTACAAAGTGAAAGGCGTTTTAAGGAACTGGCGGCAACCTATGCATGGGTTCATCAGGATCTATATACTTCCCGTATGCACAAAGTACCCGTTAGTCGATTTGTCGGAGTAATAGACGAAAAACTTAGTGACCTGCATCTTTCCATACTGCGGGTCAAAGTGGAAGATAATCCATATAAGACCCGTACTATCCGGGGAACCACCCATTTTTACGCCGACCAGAAAATCGTTGCTTCGGACGAAGCAGGCAACCTGTTTTTCTTCACCATCCGTGCAACCGACCGCAGTCTGGAAAGCGGCAAATTAAGCAACGCCGACCATCCGTATCAGATCGGGGAAAAAATGCATATCCGCTCAGCCAAAGTAATCAAACATTATACCTCCCGAAATATACGGTATACGAAATTAGGGTATATAAAACTGCATTGACTCCAACGATGTCCTATTATATACCTATTTCAAAGAAATATTTAATTATCTCCCTTTAATTATAAGGAATTCATTACATTTGCAGTATAATTAAAAAAGAATAACCAACCATGACAAAAAAAGAATATCCATTACCGGAAGAAACTTCGCAAAATGTAAATGAGCCCCAGGCTGCATACGGATTCAATACAGAGATCCAGCGTCCTCCCTGTCAATATACTCTTGAAGAACTGAATAAACGCCTGGATCAGGCAGAAGAAGAAGCTCGTCAAGGTTTAGGATTGACTACAGAGGAACTCCGTAAAAAATATAATCGATGGAATATATCGTAAAATGGATGCCTATTGCACAACTCGACCTGGAGGATATCTATCAATTTTATCTATCCAAAAGCGAGCAGGTGGCTAATGATATATGGAACCGTCTATTAGAGTCCGCCGATCCTCTTAAGATATTTGCATATGCAGGACCGGTAGAACCTCTTTTAGCCAATAGAGAAAAAGAATATCATTCGCTGGTCGTTGAGAAACACTTCAAACTTATATATTATATAGAAGGAAATAATGTACGTATCACAGCGGTTTGGGATATACGAAGGGATCCTGAATATCTAAAATATTCCATCAAGTAAGTTCTACTCTTTTCTTTCTAATATAGATCATCCCTCCTATAAAGAAGCAAAACCCAGCTATGGTTAAGATCAGAATACGGTAGTTACTGGTGTGATGGATTTCCTGTTTTTGTATTTGTTCCACTGTTCTGGCGGTATAGGATTGTTGCGTTGCAGAGGTAGAGGCCAGGCTGTCGATACTGCTGCTAACCTGTTGCAGGCGGGCTACGGTAAGGCTTTGCAGGGGTTGCCTGCCCGAACTGTCTGGTGGAAGGAAAATGACCTGTTTTAGTTCCCACGATAAGGAGTCGTTCAGGATAGAGCGACTTTGTAATAACAAGCTGTCGTTACGGTCTATTCTGACTGACTCGTTCCGATTTGCATTTTCCTGCCGGCGCACAGTTTTTTTCATACCACAGCTAAAGAATAAACAGGCAATACAGAGCATATAAACAAGCACCTGCATCCGGTTCCTGCCGGATTGCTTCAATGACAGATGCAGGAAACGGCGGTGTTTGTATAAAATCGCCTGGTCGAAAGGTAAGCCCGACCGCATCAACAGTTCCAGCAACTTCTCCGGGCCTTCGGGAGTATAACAATCGGCTGCCTCCCCCTTTACATGCTGGCTCGTAGCCACACCGCCCACCAAACGGTTCACCTCTTTATTCCGGTAACCGCTCAGGATGGCGATCGGCTTCTTATATAATTGTCGCAACGGTTCCAGTAGACAATTTACCAGATGTTGCAACGAAGCCCTTGCCTGAGCAGGCGGTTCATTGGCTATTGCATTCTCTACTGCGGTACGGCTATACGTAAGCTCTTCCAGCGTAAAATGTTCACTTAACCCGATCTTTTTACTTCTACTTTCCATTGTCATTGATTTTAAATTTATAGGTATAATCAACCCCGAAAAGGGCACCCGCAAACGTACTGATCTCACCGAAAGCCACCAATACGCTGTTATCGATCAATCCCTGCGGATCGATCCAGAATCCGCTGAAGAGAAGAACAATCCCGCTCAATGTGAGCAGGATTGCAATAATCAACTGAACCGTCAACCGTTTCATGACTTTCTTTTTAATTGTCAATTACTCAATGACCGGTCTGTCGTCTTCTCCTTCACCGCCACCTTCTGTTTCGTCCTTTTTATCCAACGAAACTTTTTCGAAGCTCGTACGACTTTTGGCTACACGCAATTCCTTGCCCGGGAAGAAACGAACTTTCGGCTCGCGGATCATACTCGTAGTAAAACTCTTTTCATCCGTCACGCCCTCCGAACCGAAGTTATACCGGAAATGACCGAGATCCCCGAAATGTACCCTTCGTCCATGCTGCAAATGGCGAACCAAAATAACAACCGAACGGTCGATCACTGCTTTTACCCCGGCACTGCCTACACCCGAACTATCGGCTATTTCCTCAATAAACTCTTCAAAAGGGACATAATCGCCACACACCATCTGTGCATAGATTTTCTCCGGTACTTCTTCTTTGTCCGGCCCCATGTTCTTTCTTGTTACCAACTTAAACTTCATTGCCATAATAAATAATGTATTAGTTAATACCCATTATTGAAACACAAAACAAATATAGGATAACGGATAAGACACCTTTCTGCCGTAATAATGACGGTTATGCACAACTTACGTTACGCAAACAGCGTAGCAGAAGAAGAGGATTAGTAATCGTGATCTTATTACCTGAATCCTCCTCCCGGCAATTTACACTTATTTTATACAAGGTTCGCGTGTACCCGGCTCGTTGGTTATCAATGTTTTGTCATTTAGCATCCGAAGGTCTTCGGATGTAAGAGACCTCTTACGCAGTTTGTCACCGAAAGACTCCACAGTGTTATTATAACCGAAGGCCAACTGGAGAGAGAAAGCCAGATGCACAAAAGAGGGTTTGTAGTCAGGCTTGCGGCTTTCCATCTGGCCGATAAAGCGCAAGATGATCTCCGGTGCCTGAAGATCGAACTGCAAGGTACCGAGTACGGTGTTTTCCAGCAGATGGTCGAGCGTTCGTTGCCAATTACGGGTAAAAAGACGAGTGAGGAAAATCTGGTAACGCACAGTCAGGTATTCCCATTCGCAAAGGGCAACCTTGTAGGCAAGGCGATAATAATAAAAACGTCTGACAGGGGGTAAATCACTCAGGATAGTTTCAAACTTATTGACGGAAGGATTTTCCTTTCCGAACAATGCTCTTAATTCTTCGTACATTATATATAGCGTTTAGCAGGTAGGAGAAATTCCCTGACCTGCCCCCGCTACTATGTACGATTATTGTGTCATTCCTGTTTATTCAATGCTTCCAGTAAGAATTTTCCGGGATGGAATTTGACGCTGGTGCGTGGATGGATAAAGACGAGTTCTCCTGTTCGAGGATTACGACCCTGAGTACAGCCGCGTGCCTGCTTGATGGCACTGGCCAGTTCATTTTTGTTCATCGCTTATCTCCCATCAGTTCATAAGCTACTTTCAGATTCTCCCTTGCCTGACGCGGGTTTTCGGGCATGGCTTTGCGGAAATAATCGCAGGCACTGTTTGCATCGCCATCCATCAGCAGCAAAACGCCCTGATTGATATACGAACGGGGATCGTCTGCGCAACGCTGTCCGAAAATATGGGCCGACTCCTTGTCTCCCAACGACAACGCCGCCGCCATCGCATTCAGTTGCGCCACACGGCAATCGGGGAAACGAAACGCCATCAGTTCATATACTTCACGGTATTGCTCCGTTCCCGGACGGTATATCGCCGCGATCCGCAGCAACTCCGGTAGCGACAACGTTTTTGGCGCAGTGTACACCCGGGTGGCCAGTTCGTCTAATTCCGTCGAGCCTTGTTCGAAGGCTTTTGCAGCCGGCGTTTCACCCGTTACGGCTAACTCGATACGGCGCAGGCGGGCAAAGAATGTTTTCTCCAAATCTTTGTAGACGGCACCTTTATCCAGGTCGCGCAATTGCTTGCGACGGTTGTCGGCATCGGCCGTTGCATCCAGAATAGCAAGCACCTGACGGGTATACGCTTTGCCCGATGCAACCACCTCCCGCCGCAAGCCCTCCCAGTCTTCACCGGCCCAGTCGACCGACACAGTGCCGTCATTGGGGAGTTTATACTGCTTCAGCAGATAGTTTTTAAACTGGATCGTACGGTTACCGGCCAGTTGTTCATTCTCTTTCGTACTGCCATCCGGTGACGCATAGCCGGTCAGTTTGATTCGCAGACCCTTCGGGGAAGCCAGCAGCGGACGAAGGCGGTCGCTCAATTTTTCCAGTTCGGCACGGTTATTCCCGTATTTGGGATTTAGCGTGACGCTACCTGCCGGATAGTCGATAAAAGCGGTCAGATGTCCGGCTATACTACGCGAAGCATTTTCTTCTTCCGGATCGGTATAAACCAGCATTTCACGATAGACCGAAGCGGCATTGACCCGCATTAACGGGATTTGCACATTCCGTATATCGGGGTTAGTTGGTTTAGGCTTCGATGTTTCCTGTTCAAGAGGGATGATTACCTGATCGGATATTATATCCTCAGAAACCATTTGCTGAGGACTACCGCAAGAGGTTAGCAAGAGAGTAATACCCAAGCCACCTTGTAATAGTTGTTGTTTGTTCATTATATATATATTAAATCATAATCTGTTCGATCTATTCTTGTTATTCACGAGCCTGTTGTATCCTTTATGCAACGACCAATAAAACCATAATCACAATCTCTGGCACCACCACCAATGCTAGTATGATTCTGGCCTAATTGATACATCTGGCGAACTGCCGAAGACCAATATACACCTGTCTGACCCGATTCTCCAATCGCTCCCGTATTATAAAGTAGATAGCCGTAATACTGGTACCAAGAAGTTCCCCGGTAATATGCTCCATAATTTGTTCCACTCCAACTTTGCATTATATTACCTGTCATTTTACCTACGATTGTTCCAGTAGGTAATCTCCAACCCGCAGGACAAGGATCATACATTGTTTTTACACTATTAGACCATAAAGAAATATTTATAGAACTGCCACCCCACCAATATCCACTACCTGTACCATGATTTGTTACGGTATTCGTATAAAAAACCCAAGGTTCCGAAATTGACTGACCAACAATAAGCTGGCTAGAAGAATTTCTTTCCTCTACCGCAACACCAGATCGTAAATAATTCCCTTTTGCATCATACAAAGGACGCAAAACACTTGTAGAAATATTACTACTCATAGGGAAAGGATCTTTTCTACCCCATTGGTAAGCATAACCAAGTGTTGTACCCTTTCCTGGAGTTGCCGTCAGAGCTCCCAAATCACGATCCATCCACACTGCTCCATCTGCAGATATACTATGTACTTTTCCCCCCGGCACATCTCCTATTGCATCTCCTATACCCGGATCGTAATCCGTCACCCAGACATGCCAACTCCAAAGGATAGTTCCTTGCTGTTCCGGTTCACTATAAGCTGCGAGTAACAAATTCCCTGTATTTCCCGGGGTTGCTTTAAACATTGCTTGTCCCGTTGCTTCCAGAAAAGTGAGATCTTGTATCAGACCATCCGGCGTATCTTCCGTTTGCCAAACAATCCCGATACTTTTGATATTATTAGTGCCAGCCGAAGCTGATCCCACACGGGTTGCATAATCCACACCGCTTGCTGGTACTGCTGTACCTGGTGGTTTCAACATATCGATCACCATCGTTGTTCCCGGTAATATCATATAACAGTTTGCAGGAGTTTCGGCTTCAGGTAATGTTACCACAGTAAGTCTGCTATCAACTTCATTAACTCCCTTCACCGATAGGTTTACGTTATATATCCGGTTAGCTTCAACATTATAATCATTCGTATTGTTACCTCCTAAATACACTTTATAAGAAACCAGTTTTGACGTTCCGCTCTCCTGATATAGTCCGCTCAATTCTATATAAGTACAATAATCTCCCTGTCCGGAAGGGGCCGTTGAAGCTGTTTTATACCGATGATCTGTAGCCGTTCCTATCCCCCTCAGATTTTCAGGCATATACCAGGTATATCCCCCCATTATATTATCAGCAACAGAGAGATAGTTCTGGAAATTATTAGCATCCCCCATTGGATAGATAGACGAAATACTGCCCAAGGCTAACGCCTTGGGGACGTTCCTTAATTGCACACGGGCCGGTATAAAATTCACACCATCAGCGATTGAACAAGTTACATTTATTTTAGCCAGTTTACGATTGAAGCTAATTTGAATAGGTTGAAGCGCATTAATTGTTGTCACCAAAGATGCTGTCATAACCATAGTTCCGTCAGCTATCCCCGCATCATTCACCGAAATCAACTTTTGTTTCAGATCACCATACACCCCGGTGAAATTTTGCAACTGATCTCCTGTATTCGCCACAAAATAAAGAAACTGATCCTTATCCGGATCAGATTTAGGTTGCATCAGACCAAGTACCAAAGCATCCAGACCACTATTTATATATCGTAATACGACCAATGGATTCGTATCGTCTCCATTCCCGTCAAACTGAAAGACCGTTATATTATGAATCGCATTTTCTTCATTCCCCATATCACCCGGCAGAATCTGACTAGCCCGAGTCCGCTCCTGATTTTTATAACCGGAAACAGACAAACCAACAGTGACTCCTACCGGTTCATAATCTTCATTTATCCCCCCTGTCACATTCGTTACTTTCTCACACGCAGCCATCATTAAAGGCAACAGTAACAAAAGCATATACTTCCGAATAACATTTAATATATGTTTCTTCATATCCATTTATTTTATTTTTACACATCGTACCGAAAAACCAAAAGCCTGGCTTTGTAAACGATTGGGGTCGACCACCCCATTGGACAAATTACCTGAAGCCGGTTTACTTTCATGATACAGACTATAAGCATTATCAGTTCCTTCCGCGCGAGTAGAAGACCACAAATAGCCATATGTTCTTAGCGGTTGTAAACTTCCATCACCATATTGAATTTTCCCCCCTAACCGATAAATTACTTTTTGTCCAGCTCCTGTATATTCAGAATATCGATCAAAATACCAGGTAAAAAAATTTACATTCTGCTTAAAGCCATTCCAACTCCCATTTTGAGGAACCCTCCAACCATAAGGGCAAGGATCGAAAACAGTTTTTATATTATCCTGCCATAATCCTTCTATTTGTCCGGCATCCCCATACCAGGAACCGGCATTACTCCGTGTATAAAATGTGGTTGGGGCTTTTACCGATGAAAGAAACGGATCAACAGGTATTGCATTTGTGGAGAAGGAAAAAGAACTCCCGTCAGCCGTATACATCTGATCTTTCAAAAACGGATCTTTCCTGCCCCATTGGTACATCAGTTCCGGGACGGCAGGTGTCAACGTATTTAAAGCTCCCAGATTACGATCCATCCACACCTGATTATTATAAGTATGCAGAGTCCCGACCAACACATTCGTTTCATTATCATTCACGATACCGGCATAAGGCGTCACCCATATATGCCAGCTCCAAAGCATATCCCCCGCTTCGTCGTAAGCGCCGATCAGGGCATTACCGGATGTTCCCGCTTCATTCGGTTTTACGGAGATCATTCCCTGACCATGTGAAACCGTGATCAGATTGTCGGAAGTCTGCCAGATCAGCTTAACAGCGTCCACCTTGCTGTAACGGCCTTCAATCAATTGTTCTTTGTAAACGATATCTGTACCATTCACATCCGTTCCCGGGGCATCGTAAGGGCTGAACGATAGCAGCTCTCCTTTTTCCGGAGCTATCAGGAAAGAGTTAGCCGTTTTATAATAGCTGAAATTCCTGCTCGTCACCCGTTTGTCGAACGTATTCACACCGGTTATCTCCGCTTTCACCTCATAATTATAATTCTGATACACATTATAATCGTCCGCCAGGTTGCCCCCTACATAAAAACGGTAAGTAGCCAACTGGTCAGGCATATTGGGCGTACGGTAAACACCTGCCAGCTCGATATAAGTACAGAAATCATCCGGCGCATTTTCGCCGTTTTTCTCCCATATACTTTTAACATTACCTTTTTTGGAACGGCGGTTCAGCGGAATGTACCAGGTAAACCCATCCTCAATACGGTCTACAATGGAAGTATAATCCCTGAAATTTTCCTCCGTTTTCTCCGGGTAATCTGACGATGCAGGTTCTACACCATCGATATAGACCAACGTCTTAGGTACATTTTTCAATTGAAGGACAGAAGGGGTAAACGTCGTATTCGTCACTGTAGGCTTTGCCTGCCAGCTAAAACGGATACGGGCAACCAGCCGCTTCAAGGTCAGGCTATGCGGTTCCGGGTTCTCTGTCGCAGTAACCGGCACACGCACAGCCCCAATCATCAGCACATTATCGCTACTGGTCGTTTTCTGATTCAGTGAAACAGTCTCCTTCCTGAAATCCGCCAGCGTTTTCCCCTCATATTGTTGAAAGACCGAACCGGCATTGGCTATAAAGATCAGGTATTGGGTTTGCTTATCCTTGGCTCGCAAACCAATAGAATACACATCCTCCGTACCCTCCTTCGGTTCCGGTGCACGCAGATAACGGGAAGTGACACACGGGGCAGTACTTCCGTCACCACCATCAGTTCCCTGATCCCAATCGAATTGGAGCACCGTCAGGTTATTAATCCGGGCGTCATTTTCGACTTCTGCACGGGTCGACAACCGGCTTTCGCCCTCTTTATCTGAACTTACCACGATCTGTACCGGTTCCGGGCACAGGCGAAAGTTTTGAACAACGGCTCCTTCCTCCCTGCCGGTTCCCACTTCTTCCTGTGAACAGCCAACGGAGAAAAGCAAAGCCAATATTATTCCTGTATAAAGTATTTTATTCATTTTCCTATCTGTTTTTCATCCGACATCAGGCACCTCCCATATCTCCCCCCAACACTTCATTCAGATTTCCCCATTCATCCACCGTGAACGTGGTACCCACCTCCTGCTCACCGCCACCGACCTGACCGTGATCGTTGCTGATCGAAGTCCAGGGTGAAACCGTTACCTTGAAGTTCACGAAATCCCATCCGTAATTCACCTCGAACAGATACCGTTTGCCCGGCTCGAATGCGAGTCGGTTGATTTTGGCATAGACCGTTTTTTCTTCGGCAGTTGCCTGTCCTGTTTCCTGCATATTGATCGTTATCGTAGCTTTGAACGAGCTGGTTGCCCTCGGATAAACAATCAAAGGTTTCTTCTGGATATTATAATGTTTACCGGTTTTACCGGTCGGGGCTTTCTCCTGATAATCAAATGTCGGATCGTCCACAGTATTTATAATATAGATAGAAGTAAACCTGTCGGTTTGTTCCGGAGCGGGTATGATCAGTTCATTCTCCGGCAAACGGTAATTATCCGTCACGACATTTCCCATGTTATCCGTATACGTCACCATATTATCTATTTCAATCTGACGGATTTCAAATGTGGAGATCGGACTTTCCTCTTTGACCACCCGCGCAGTGAAACTGACCTGCGAAGCCAGATGTTGCAGGTGTTGAAGCGTAATGACAGTCGCTTCCGAGCGCATCTGTGCGCGGGTAGTCGAGCCCAGGGCATCCACTTCAGGCCCGATCTTTCCCGTACGCCCGTCGCCAGACAATGCCTGTCCGGGGACGATTGCACAGAAGTCATACGTACCGGCCGACAAAAACATATCCGACGACGCATCGAGCTCCAGACCCGTACCGGCACCATTCACTTTATAATGACTTTGTGCTACGAACGCATTCGTATTGGGGTTGTAGGCTGCTACCGTAAATGTTGTGCCTGCTGTAAGCTCCGTCAGTTCTCCGGTAGAGGCACGTGTCATCGCTGCAATTTCCGGCAGGTTGAAGCTGACCGGATAACGGTTTTCCTCTTCCGGTAGATCCGTCGGGTTACTACAACCTGCCAGCAGCAGTACCAACAAGGCGATATATCCGGTTTTCATTTTCTTGTCTATATTTATTTGTCTCATACAGTCTGTTCCATTTCTATTGCGGGTCTACCTCCACCACTTCATCCAGATTCACCCCGTCTATCACCCAGGGTTCTATTTTGGGCAGGGAGAACGAAGCGGAGTTGCGCGTTATCGTTGCTTCAAAAGTATAGGTATATCCTCCTTTCAAGACCAGTTCGGAAGCATCTCCCGTTGCCATCATCCGCGCTGTATAGCTTTTTGATGGAAAGGCATTTGTTCCACCGTTTTCGAAACTTAACCCGGAAAAGTCAAGCTGCAAGGGGATTCCCCGCGCAGAGGTGGAAACCGGAAGAAGGATAAAGGAGACGGTAAAAGTCGTTCCGTTTCGTGTAGCCTCTTTCCGTTGTCCGTCCGGCTGTTCCAACGCTACGCCTCCGGTTACCGGGGTTGGATCGGTTCCGTCGGTAGTAGGCTGTGCAGGCCAGTAGATCATAGGCGACGGTGTAGTTGCCGATGTTGCCCATGCAGCCGAAAGATCGATATAACAGCCGGTATTGTCGATATCGGCAATGCCGACTGTCAGGCCGGAAGCAGCCGTATATCCGTTTGTCGCTGCCGGTTTTACCGTCAGTATCACTTGTGTTGCCAGATGGCGAAATGCCAGAGCGATCGGGTCTGCCCCCGCGCCAATGTTAAAACCTCCACCCTTATTATCATTCACCGCCATCAAGTAATCCACCCCGTTATGCAGGTCAACGGCATGACATCCGTTGGCCAGTCCCGGCACGACCTGGCTGGCACTGTTGGTCGACAAGGCATAGAAACGATAGCCGTCAGCACTTTCCACTTTCATAACGCCCCCGGTGGGGATCAATTCGTCGGCTATTCCCGACGCATTGACCTGTACCGTATAAGCATTAGTATAATCGGGAGCGGTATCTGCGGATGGCTTTCTCCCTCCTTTTCCGACATATACCGCAACATAGGCTCCATTGGTGAGTGCGGTAGTCCCGCCCACGGTACGGGTGACAGGCGTTTCTGCCGAAGCCGTAAAATCCAGTTCGACATCCCCTTCCGGAACATTCTCCCATTTATCGTGTGTACAGGCCGCCAGGCTAACCAGTACAAACGTCCCGATGATCCATTGTTTCTGTTTCATGCGCATATCTCCGTTCAAGTCTAGTTATCCGATACGTCGCCAACTTCGCCGCCGGAACCGCCGGCCACCCACGATTCTACTGTGACGCCGCTGAATGTGATCTCACTTCCCGACAAAGTCAGGGTATACCGGTTGCTTTCACCGGGCTTCCATCCGGCACTGGCATCCAGTTTGCCGGTATAGGTATGGGTGGCATGAACCGTTTCCCCTATCTTGATATCCTTTACCGTTACCTGTACCCACAGCTTCTGCGTGCCAGTCCCGTCCGCTCCTTTCAGAGGCAGCATATTATAGGTGGCAACCTGGGTGGCCGGCGTTGTAGTACCGTTGACATAGTTATCCAGTTTTACGACATTCATCTCTGCCATGTTCGTATTATCCGTTAACGTTTCCTTACCCCCGACACTACTCGTATTGCATGCCAACGGAGGCCCCGCCGTTGTATTGCCGAAACGGATATCACCCGTGTTCAGACGCATATAGGAGTCGGCCGGATCGGTTTGCTGCACATAGACCTTTGCTAATTCAAACGTTTCAGCGGCATTTGCATCCGCTGCCCCCACATTTCCGCCGAAGATAATCGTAAGCTGCACCTGGGTTCCCTTGTGGGCGAACTGTAGCGGGATATCAGTACTCGTTGTCCCGAATTGGATTGTCTTTTCAGCCGTTACATGCAGATAATCCACACCGTTTTTTAAAGCGGCGGTTGTCGTTCCACCCTGTCCCGCCCCATTTCCGAGTACCGGCGTTCCGTTTGTCGCTGTTACATCGAATACGGGAACATCCTCAGTCGTACTATTAGTCGATACGGCATAGAAACGGAAGGTTCCCGAAGGCAGGATCATCGCTTTAGCGGCATCACCTGTACCCGAAGGCGTAAGGACTGTGGCGCTGACCGCATAATCTTTTTGGGTGACTGCCGGAGCTGTTATACCCTTCTTTTGCAGGTAGGGATAGATACGTACCTTTGCTCCGTCCGTCAGATTCTCCGTATCGGATGCCCGCGTGCCGACAGAGGTCAGGAAATGGATCTCGGGCAAAACGCCGGAGAGGTCGGGGTCGTTGAATATCTTGTCGGCCGTACAACCGGTCAGCGACAAGAGGCAGATCATTGCTATATATTTCATTTCGATTGCTTTCATACGTTTACCAATCTTCTGTTACATCATCATTAGGGAGAGAACCGGTTTTTTCCGTCCAGGTCGTAACCGAGACTCCCTGAAAAGCAATATCGTTGCCGGTGATATTTACCTTATAATTATATTGGTTGCCGGAGGTGAAACCCTCGTCCGGCGTCGTGAGATTCAATGTGTAGACTTTACTCGTCTGCACCAGCCCGTTGAAGGTGATGCTGGGGAACGTGATGGTGACGGGGATGGTCTTTTTCCCTTGCATCGGCAGCATGATATAGCTTGCCGTACAGCCAGCGGCAGCAGTCATATCTCCGGTGCTTTCAATTTGGGTATAACTACTCTGATCGGTAACGGGTGTCCCACCCTCAATCTGAGGGGTAGCCCCCAGCATGATCTTCAAACCCGCCGGATTAGTGGCAGCAAAAGTAACTTTCGGAGCCGTAGCCGCCGTCACCTTATCATCGCCTGCACTCTCGCTCACGATCTGTATCGAGAGACGGGTAGCCAGACGATGGAAAGCCAGGGAGACGCTTTGCGTTTCTCCCGGCCGTGAGATGATAGCCGTGTTAACGGCACAATAGATATAGTCGGTGTTATTAGCCAATTGCCCAGTCTGCGACACTGAACCGGCAGCCAGGGCAGGCGGTGCAGTTTCCGCATTGACCGACAAGGCATAAAAAGTATAGCTCCCGGCAGCCAGGTACATAATACCTTCACTGCCGGTGACTGTCAGGCTACCATTTCCACCCGATGCCACATAATTGCGACTGACCACCGCTGCGGCTGTAGGAGTAGTCACCGCATTTTGGCTATATGCATGAACGGTTACCTGCACCCCGTCGGCCAGCACCGGAGCATTCGCTTTCGTACTGCTGCTTTTTGTTTCCAGGTCGATCGTACTACTGAAAGACACAGCCACCTTTTCCCCGTCAGGCACAGGTGCCGGCGCAGGATCGTCACCCTCCCCCGGTAGTGCAATGTCGATGACACAGCCGGTCAGCAGCAGGTAGCAGGATAGGATATATGGGTAGAAATGAGACATATTTTATTTATTAAATAAACTTTACTAACTTATTTATATCATGGGGGATTTCGTAACCTACGGATACGAAAAACCCTCAATATCGTAATTATTCGACATTGAGGGTTTAACCGTGGAAACGGACTTACTTACGTCAGTATCCTATTCTATAAACTCGTGGGATGGAACAACATCTACCAGCAGGCCATCCTGTTCAAAATGGTCACGCTGATTTAGCGTTACGATTGTCCCGTGTTCAAGACCAAAGGCTTTCATAGCTTCTAACAATCCGGATAGTTCTCTGTCCAGATTTTCCGTATTTAGTTCGTAACAGACCTGTATGGCCTTTGTAATACTCCCCTTTTCCTGCACAACGAAATCACATTCGCCTTTACCCATAAAGTAATAAACCTCTTTCGTCATACGCCGGAGTGACAGAAAAACCAGATTTTCCAGTTTATGTCCATCCTCTTTTTTGAACTTAGGCATGCTAACCTCCACTAATCCCGTATCGACAGCATATACTTTCTTTGGATTGATGTTCTGCTTCTTTATCGAATAGTCGAACATCGGGACAAATGTCAGCAAATAGCTCTGTTCGAGATAAGCAAAATAGTCCAGAATCGTAGTTGCTGATGATATACCGAACGATTGTTTCAGTTTATTGCCTGTCACCCGGTTTCCTATATTATTGATCAGGTAGAGCGTTAGCCGCTGTAATGTACGAACATCTTTTATACCGTATCTAACCGCTATATCGCGCACCAGGATATCGTCCAACAAAGAAGTCAATATCTCATCCAGACCTGTTTTCAAATACTCCGGAAAACCTCCTTCCTTTAGGTAAGAAGCCAGCGAAGTGACTGTTCTCTCCTCTCCACGAAAACGACAATATTCATTATATGAAAAAGGAAACAGTTCCTTCGTGATATGTCGCCCGGTTAATGAAGTACCCAGTTCCCTACTCAATAACGATGCATTCGATCCGGTGATAAATACTTGATAATTCTCGTCGAGTTTCTGTCTTACATACCTTTCCCATCCATCGATAATCTGTATCTCATCAAACATCAACACACGCGTACCTGAGTCCTTTATAAGAATATCCAGTTTTATAAAGTCGCTGATATCGAAACCATACAAACGGGGATCATCAAAATTGAGATACAGAGCATCCCGATATTTCTCGCCAAGCAACTGAAACAAGAGCGTGCTCTTCCCGCAACGACGGATACCCGACACAATAACAGCAAACGTTTGCACTTCCGGCAATCCGGCCAGTTCATCCCTGAGCAGCCCTTTTTCTTTTGAAGCAATAGATTGTATCTGTTGCCCCATGATCTCTTGTAAGTATTCCAACTGTATCATACACACTGATTTTACCACAAAGATAAATAGTTTCCATTACAAATGAAAGATATCTTCCATTCATAATGGAAACTTTCTTTCACTAGTAATGGAAAGGGGTATGATACCCTTTTCCGGTTAAACCCTCAATATGTCAAAGAACGTTGTTTGTTATACTAACCCGGTTGCAGTCAGATCAGAGCTGACTACCCCCTATGGCTCGGTAACAGTTGGATCGGAACCGGCAACCGTTCCCCAATCTGCAACTGTTGCTCCGGTAAAAGTGATCTTGTTTGCTTTCAAAATCGCATTATAGGTGTACTTCTTGCCGGATAGGAAAGCGGTTGCATTACCATTATCACTGTTATTCGGAGCTGTCAGATCAGCGGTGTAGGTTTTATCTTCAGCAGTCCGACCGCCGATCTTAACCTTTACTTTGAACTTAACTTTCAATGTTTGACTGGCTACAACAGGAAGCATTGTATAAGTAGCTGTGGTTTCCTTACCAGATACTTCTCCAGTTGTCATTGCTGCTTTATATACTTCACCACTTTGTTCTGTATCAATAGAGCCTGCAGGGGGTATTATTCCGGTTGCCAATGCCATTGTACAACCGGTTGTTACAGGTGGTGTAATGGTTGCCGGATTGGTACTTTGCCATTCGGTTAACTCCAGACCATCGGTATCAGATCCTTTTACTTTTATCTCGATCAGGACGGCTTTACGTTGAAAAGCCAAAGTAACATTCGTTGTTGCCGGAACAGTAGTTGCCGGAGTGGGTTTTGCATAGATATAATCCACGCCATTTGATAGAACTTCCGATACACCGGAAGTAAATGTCGGAACAGTAGCAGTTGAATTACAGGATATAGCATAAAAGTCATAATCGCCTTTGGGAAGGTACATGACGAAATCAGCATCTCCAACAAAAGTGCCTGCTGTAGATCCTACCGTATAGCCTTTTGAAACAATGGCTTGCGCAGAGGTAACATCAGCACTTTGTGTATACGCGGAAATCGTTGCCTTTACACCTGTCGCAACTTCTGTTGTAGTAGCCTTCGTCAGTGTCAAATCCATATTGCCGTTAAAATTAATGGCATATTCCCCTTTCTCGTTAGTTATCGGTTTGTCCTGCAATTCATCCGAAGTGCACCCGGCTGCCGATAAGAGCAGGAAAGGGATGGATAATATTAAATAGGTTGTTTTCATGTTCGTTGTTTTAATGTTGTTTGTTTCAGATATTGCCAGATATGAGTCTTTGATAATAGCGACCGGTTGTATCTGGCTCCCCTCTCGAGAGGGGGAAGGGGGTGTGTTATAATCCCGCCTATAAACGGGCCTTAATTAATAACACATAAATATATTTAAGCCATCCCTATGTTTTTGCCGGTTTTATTTACTGGCATTTACACACCCCCTACCCCCTCTCAAGAGGGGAGCTGGTTACCATCAGTCACTAATCAGATAGCTCAGTTTTTCTATTATCACCTCATTATTCTGACGGTGGTGTCACCGGCAGATCGCCACCTACTGCATCTTCCCAATCGACAACTTCGGTGGATAGGGTGATGAAGTCTTTGGCTTGTTCACTATATAATAAAGTATATAGATATGATTTCCCCGCTTCAAGGCCACTGACCGGAACTTTCGGGGCGATTGTGACGTCTTTATTCGTATTGGTGTTATCTTTCAGTTTCAAGACAAATTCCAAACCTCCAGTTGTATTGTCAGCCATTTCTTGCCCTGTCTTTGGGAATAACATCAGCTGCTTTGGGATATCGAATGTGGATGCGGCTACGACTTCCTGACTTACTGTCGGTTGGTAAAGAGTGAAAGTGCTTCCATTATCAGATGTTTCACTTAAACTACTCCATGTTCCGTTGGCAATATTCATCGTCCCTTTATCCTTGTCTTTTACCTGGAGGCTGACGATACTTACCTTATTGGATTCTTCCGTATTCTTAAACTTGAAACGTACCTGTGTCAGGGCATGTTTGAATACCAGTTTCTGCGTCTTGCCGGATTCGGCTACCGTACGCTGATAGTTCTCGATCGGCTCGGCATACATATAATCGGCCTGGGCATCCGGCGTTTTGGCCAAGGTCACCTGTAGTTTGGGAGAAACACCTTCTGCGGCGGCTTTTATACCATCAGTATCAGCAGAACCAACTGCCGTATAAGGATAATAAGCATAGAAATTGTAGATATTATTCCCCGTATAAGTCTTTAACGGAGAATAATCCAGTCCTCCCGAGCCATTCGAGGTGGCTTCGATGTTGTCCATTTCATTCTCCGTCGCCCATGCCGGGGTTGATGCATGCGTAAGCGCATAGATCCCGATCTTCTCATTACTGGGAATGTTCGTTCCACTCACTACCGCTTTGGTTTCCACCTGAACGGTGGTACCGAAGGTGATTGCATTCGCATCAGACGGGACTTTCAGCTCGTCGTGATCGGAACAAGCAGTGGCCGCCAGGGCGACTGCTGTTAGTAAAATTAGATTTTTCATTTCGTTGTACTTTTAATATTAATACTTGTTATTTCTATTGTATTGTTACACACCCCCTGCCCCCTCTCGAGAGGGGAAAGGTTACTCTTCTGGCTCTATATCACCACCCGACACCGTGTTCCAGTCCTCCACCGTTCCTTTGAAGCTGATGCCATCGGTGGCGTACCAGACCGTATAGAGGTAAGAACGACCGGGCTGCCAGCCTCCTGCCGGGGTCGACGGATGTATGTCGTATGTCTCTCCGGCAATCAGCAGGCAAAATGTCTGTTGCTTCATTGCTTCTTCTCCGATCGGGAGTTGAAGCAGCGAAGCCGGGACTTCGTAAAAGGCATCCTTCTGAAGCTCTACCGGTTCGGCCGGATGGAAAAGCGTGAAAGAGGTAAAAATATTGCTCCCTGCTTCATTCGTTTCCGTCCAATTGCCATCAGACAGCGAAAGCGTTCCGCTACCCGGAGCCGTCAGGCTTATTCCGTTCAAAAGGACTTCTCCCGTGCTGCCGTTCCAAACACGGATACGTATCCGACAAAGGGCATGACAGAAAGTGAACTTTTGAGCTGCCGTTCCACCGGGAGCAGCTATGACCTCCGGCAATGCAGCCCACATATAATCTTCCTGCGCATCGGCATGGGTAGCCAGAGAAACTGATATAGAGGGCATTTGCGCTGCATCCGTATAGTTCGGGGCAGATGTATACGGGTAGCAGGCATAGAAAGCGTACTTCCTGCCTGTTTCGTAATACTTCACCGGATCATAATCGATCGCACCTTCAGCACCGATCGTACCCGGAAGGTTATTCATTACCACCTGTTTATCGCTTTCTCCTTCTCCTGTCTGTTCCGAAACAGCATACAGACCGATACGGCCACCCGCCGGAAGCGTCGTTCCCGATACGGGGCCGCCCGACTTCGTTACCTCCACCGATATGCCCGAGATAAAACGGATCGCATTCGAGGACGGCAGCAGCGGAGTGCCCTCCGGTGAACAACCGGAAAGTACCCAAACACAGGCCATATATATCAGTAGACGCTTCATCTCACGGTTATTTTACAGTGATACCCGGGCCGGAAACATGCTGCCATTCCACCACACTGGTTGACAATTGGATGGAAAAGGAACCGTATGTAATAGTATATTCATACGAATAACCGGCTTTCATCCCTCCTGACGGTAAGGTCAGGGTCTCATCCTTCTTTTCTGTCGGCGCTTCTCCTTCTTCCGTTACATTCATATCGAATGTATAAGCCGTACCGCCATTGGCAACAGGCAATAACATCAGTTGTCCCGGTATAAGGAAAGAACTGCTTACGGCTATGGATTGAGTGGTGGTCGGACCATACAGGTTGTAAGTAGCCTCACCACCCGGAGAACTCCACACACCGTTGCTGATATTCAGCGTTGCACCGGACGGGGCTTTTACCTTCAATGAATTAAGGGTTATAGCCTTCTCCGTTCCATTCACCACCTTTACCGTAATCTGTGTCAGCGCGTGGTTGAACTTCAGTAGTTTGGCATTGTCTGTCGGAGTCTGGTTCTCCAACGGTGTGGCATACATATAATCGACCTGCTCCGAAGGAGTGGTATTGAAGGTACACGCCAGTTTCGGAGACTGTCCGGCCGAAGGAGCCGTTATAGTACTTGTATACGGATAATAAGCAAAGAAGCTGTATTTCGCTCCGTCTTTGTATAACTTTGCAGGCCCGTAAGTCAGGCCACCGCTTCCGTTGGCCGTGCATGCGATGTTGTTCATCAGCAGGTTGTTTGTACTCCCTTCGGTTGCATCCGTCCAAGTCGGTGTTCCGCCAGGGTTCTCAAGGGTGTACACACCTACTTCCGCACCGCTAGCGAACTGCGTGCCTGTCACCGGGCCGCCTTTAGTCAGGATACCCGATTCGAAACTGATCTCACCCGCTTTCAGCGGCTTGTCTGAAAAGCTGTCTTTGGAGCAGCCGCTCAAAGCGATCACTCCCGTCAATACCATTAATGCTGTTGTTTTCATATCTTTCCTGTTATCTCTCTTTGTTACTTACCTACCGATATATCGGGCCCTGCCCCGCTTACCCATTCGATGATACGGACTTCAAAGCCCACGCGTTCGGGGGTGATGTCCACGTCTACTTCCGCGTCGCTACCTCCTTCGTCTCCCAGGTCGCTCAGTTCGTCGGATATATCCAGCCAGATCTCCCGGTTCGTTCCGTTGGTATAGAGCACATTCAGTTTCAGGTTCTTATCCGGTTCATCCGGGTTCGTCTCCTCTTTTTTCACGATATTAAAGACCAGTACCGAACCGCTGAAAGTCTCCTTTTCGCGGGCGATAGGGATATCCGTTTCACCCGAAGACTGCGGCACCGGTTTTCCCGTACTCAGGTTCAACGCCGTTACCACCTCCTGCAACTGGCCGCTGACTGACTCCACCGGACGCTCGTCGGTGATCTTCACACGGAATGTGATCCGGTGAACCATCGGTTTCGGCACCACTGTCAGCTCGGTCGCCTTTCTCTCCACGATCTCGCAATCGGCCAGGGCGGCAGAAAAGAACCAGTCGGGTTGCCCTACCAGGCCCGAGGCACGGCTGACTACCGGCAGGTAGGCCTCGGCTGTTTCAAACCGGCCGTCATCCCGGAAAAGAATACCCGGCGTCGGGCGGTTACGCAGCAAGACCTGATAGCTGCCTACCGGAAGGCTGCCACGGAAACTACCGGTGTCCGACTCCATATCGTACACCTGTCCGTCGGAAGCATAGAACCGAAGGGACATCCCCTCACCTTTCTCCGCCGCCGAAGGAAGCTGCTGCCAGTCGAACGTGAACTCCACCCGGCTTTGCTGCGGGCAGGTGAACTCTTTCCTGCACGACAGCAAGCATCCTGCAAGCAGGCAAACAGCCATTCCGGTATGTCCTATCTGTTTTATCCCCATATCTTCTCCTTCCCTAAAACCGGTATATCAATGAAACATGTGCCCCTGTAGGGCCTATATAATATTTCTTGTGAGGTGTATCCCGGTAGTAATCCGGAGCCTCATAATAGTAGGAATCATATTTCGCACGGACAAAGCCGGCACGCACATACAAGGCACGGTTTAACGGAAAAACATAGCCGTACGAAAGGCCGCCGCCCTCGTAAGAGCCGACAAAGCCATGCGCGTTGTTGAACATAAAATCGAAATCTCCCAAGTGTCCGTATATTCCCATATAATGGCCGGTAAACCGGTAGTCTCTTCCCCAGAACCAGTAACGCAGTTCGGGACTGACCTGCCAGACGCTCCACGTCTTCGGGTGGGATCCTTTGGTCTGCCAGTCGGCATAAAGCCCTTCTATATGGAAGGAAAAAGCATGGCCGAAATAGCCGTCGAGCGTCAGATTGGGAGTCAGTGCCGCCCAATACAGCAGGTTGGTGGAGACTCCGAAACGGGGAATCGACGGCAATTCACGCACAGGTTTTATATTTACAGACGGCTCGGGTTCTTTGGGTTGCTCGGGTATGGGAGCTGCTTTGACCGGGTTTGCTTTGGCTACCGCCGGAGCTGCCGGTTCTTTCCGCTGTGGCACAGGGATAGCCAACCGATAATCGTCCACTTCCGAACGGTCGAACAACGGATCGTTGATTGCATATACCTCACGCCGGTAACCACCCGCTTCCCCTTTACGGTACAGGTTCATATAAGGTACTCCCCCATAGCGGGCTACTGCCTTTTGCATGGCTTCCGGCGATTCATCCTCGCTAAAGCTGATTATCTTATTGGCATAGACCGGTAGCGCGGAACGAACCAGGTAGACATGCACTTTATCCCGGTAATCGCCACTGCGATCGATATAAAAGGCTATACATTCCTCCGGGATAGATAATCTTGATATTATGTACGCGCGTAGATAACTTGCCTGACAGGAAGCCTTATTGATAATCCGTCGATTGGAATAATTGAATGCGCTGACATGTGAGACGATCAGCAAATGGTAGTTACCGGTTTCGATTTTTGAACGGGCAGCCGTCAGCTCCTCCTCCATCTGTAACAACACAGCCTTGTTATCCCCGCAGTCTTCTTCCAACAGGTCGGAACCTTCCGGAAAAGAATACAGGAATGAGCTTGTCCGGATATAATTTTGTCCAATCAGATCCGGTACACAAAGCAGATTAAAGAATACAATCAGTAATGCCGTTTTTCCCATTATTTTTAAATACAGATATCTCTTTCCCATTAACAGCGTCATATTATAATATCCTCCTTTATCGATTTTGATATTCAAGTTTACCCTAAATACGCTACCCTTATTTATATAATAAGGGAAACTATACAAAAAAGCAGCTTCGGGAAGAAGTAAAAACAGCTGTTTTTACACGAAGTGACGGTAGGATTGATATTATTTGAGGTCTTTTTTGAGAAAGTATAAGGTATATTTATAACCTTTATTTCTTAACGGATTTTAAAGCAATAGCAGTCATAACGCGCTATTTCTCTGCGCATTCCATTTTTCATATGTTAAACAGGAATAACAGGATATAGTGTGAATTTATATGAAGCCAGTATGTTTTTTTTAAGTCACTGGTCGGCGGGCCTTGGTTTTCTTATTTTCTATTTCTATCTTTGTAGAGTCTTTTCAGTTTATAGACAATTTATACAGGTTATAAACGGCTGAATATAAATTAAAAAGCACCGCGTCTACCTTATTATATAAATAAGGGTAATATTCATCCTCTTATCAGCGACTCTATTTTTCCAATAACTTGCTTATTTGCTTCTGCCAGTTTATCGAGCTCGAAGTCCGAGAGATAATTGCGCGTCATCTTTTCCGTAGTGTGTCCCAACATTTGACTGATAAGGCCGATCTCCATATGATTATGATAAGCCTCCGACGCCCAGGTATGACGGAACACGTAGGTAGTCAGGGTCCCGTCCCATTCCAAAAGTAAACGGATCTCTTCCAGATATTGGTTTTGCCGGGCCAGGCAATACTTATATTGTTCGTGCGTAGCCCCCTCCGGTAAGATTGGAAAAAGATACGTTGCATCCGGCCGGCTGTACCGATCTATCAGGCATTGCATTCCCTGGCTCACCTCCATCCGGATCAGCGTTCCGGTTTTCTGCCGGTGATAAGATAACACCTTTCCATTTTCACTCAGGTTCTCCCGTGTCAGATGTGCCAGATCCACAAAAGGCATTCCGCAAGCCATAAAGGAGAAAAGAGCCAGATCGGCTGCTTGTTGTTTATCAGGCTCCTCCCCCAAATCCAACTGAGCGATCTGCCTGATCACTCCGGCGGGTATGGCCCGCTTCCGTGTCTCTTCCCGTCGCAACCGCAGTCCGGCAAAAGGCGAATCGAGCGGACGATTTTTCCATCCCTGGCATGCACGGTTATACATGGCACGCAGGTTGCTCAGATAGCTGTTTACGCTATTCACCCGCAGCCCTTTTTCGCGCAGCCACTCCACAAAGGCTTGTACCATTTGCGGAGTCACCTCCTTCAGCGAAAGCTCCCGCTTATCGGTAAAGCATATAAAATGATTGCGAACCGCCCGGTAAAGGTCGGCCGTACTTTCATCGCCTGCAGAGCGTTTCTCCTGTTCCTGCAAACGCATCAACTTGTAAAAATCTTTGTTTTTCATAACCTTTCCTATTTTAAGAAATGACAAAGTTATAACATTTACCAGTAGATAAAGGTTAGTAATCTCCACCGATAAACCTACACGATCCCAGTGAACCACAGATAACTTCCTCCGGGAATATTTGCACACTTCGATCTTTATTACGTAATTTGCGTTACGTAATTTACGCAATAGAGATATGTCGACAATTCAACCGAACAATCCTTTCCTGATAGCAGGATATTACGGCCCTGATTATTTCTGTGACAGACAACAGGAAACCGGGCAAATAATCAATGCTCTATACAACGAACGCAACCTGACGCTTGTTGCTCCCCGGCGTATGGGTAAAACAGGATTGATCAAGCATGTTTTCTATAAATTACACGAACAACAGCCCGACATTATCACTCTTTATCTCGATATTTATTCGACACAAAACCTGAATGAATTTGTACAGGTATTCGCCAGTACCGTATTAGGCAGTCTCGACTCCATACCTCAAAAAGCGATATCACGGATCAACCGGTTCATTAAAAGTTGCCGCCCTGTTTTTACACTGGATGAGCTATCAGGTATGCCGGAAGTCAGTATAGATATTGCCACTGATAAAGAAGAAGCTACTTTAAAAGAGATATTCAACTACCTGCAATCGTCGGAAAAACGTTGCTATATCGCCATTGACGAATTCCAGCAAATCACGGAATATCCGGAAAAAGGGGTGGAAGCCCTGTTGCGTTCCTACATCCAGTTTTTGCCTAATGTCCGTTTTATTTTTGCCGGCAGTAAACAGCATGTTATGCAGGAAATGTTTTTGTCGACCAAACGTCCTTTTTATCAAAGTACACAGACAATAACCATCGGATGTATCGACAGAAAGGCTTATTACGATTTCGCCGCGACTTGGTTTGCCAGACAAAACCTTCTTATAAGTGAAGATACTTTTTCCAGCATTTACAATGAGTTCGAAGGGCATACATGGTATCTCCAAGCCATATTAAACCGTCTGTATGGATATTCCGTAAACCCCGATCAGGAAATGGTGAGTCGTGCTATACGCGAAATCGTCGCAGAAAATGAATATGGTTATCAAAATTTACTGGCAGCTTATACTTCCGGTGCTATACGTTTAATCAAAGCGATAGCAAAGGAACGGATCGTACCGGAGATCAATGCCGGTTCTTTCATTTCCAAATACAAACTGAAAGCCGCCAGCAGTGTGAATTCCGCTCTTCGTACACTTACAAAAATGGAAATGGTCTACCGGACAGAAGCCGGTTATATCGTTTACGATCGCTTCTTTGCTATCTGGTTACGCCAACAGCCTTATTAATTATCGTTGAAAGACACTCCTACAGAGCCGCTACGAGGTCTGTCATATTGTTTCAAATTTATCAAATGGAGGGACCATATTGATCCTGTTTTCATTCAATCTGTAACACTCTCTTTTCAAAAAAGCGGGCATCCGGTATAAATTCGACCCTTTCGACCGCCTGAACCCTTACTTTTCTGCTATTACCACGGTCTTGCCGGCAGTTACCCGGCAGATAATTCCGACCAGCCGGCAGATAGTTCGAACTACCCGGCAGGTAATTACGATTCACCCGGCAGGCAGTTGGGATCAGCTGGGAGGTAAATTCAACCACCTGCTATTTTATACCAGAAGGAGTCCGTTTTTTCATACATTATCCTCTGGAATGCATCAAAAAAGGTTCCATATCGAACTGACAAAATGTACCTGTTTTCTACATTCCGGCAACAGCACGGAAAACGATCTGCCGGGCTATCCACAAGCCCCATCCATACTGTTACCGTTTTTCCCGCCTTCCTTCTTTTCTGTCATTTCTCAACTCCGGGAGACTTCCATAAATAATTATATACCAATGAGCGTATGGAAATAAAGCAAAGAGAAAGAGATCGATTGACATTTTGACAAAATGTCGAACCGATTCTTTTTAACTTTACACCAATTTATCTATCTTTACGGCATATATCCTACTTAAACATGTTCGCAAAAAGATTAACAGTCATACTACTTTCATTAGTTGCTACTATCATATTCAACGGTTCTTTGTCGGCCCAGGAGAAATCATTCCCTAAAAAAGGAGAAGGTATTACCCTTTTTCTGAAACGTCATAACCGTGTGGGAAAAGAGTATCACGACGAATTTGTCAAGTTGAACAAGACGAAACTCGGCAGTGGGAATTCGCTGAAAATGGGGGTTAAATACCAATTGCCACCCTTAAAAGGTGCGGCAGCAGCAGCGGCGAAGAAACCGAACTACGAACCCTTATTCGGCAAGGAATTAGCACAATATCAGGTTACTTCTTCCGAATTGAAAGGCTGCTGCTTTTATCTGGTCAGCGGACATGGCGGCCCCGATCCCGGAGCCATCGGGAAAATGGGAAATGTGGAGCTTCACGAAGACGAATATGCCTACGATGTGATGTTGCGCCTGGCACGCAACCTGCTTATGCGGGGTGCTAAAGTACATATCATCATCCAGGACGCGCGGGACGGTATCCGCAACGACCGTTTTCTGACAAACAGCAAACGCGAAACCTGCATGGGCGACCCGATCCCGTTCAACCAAGTGCGACGCCTGGAACAACGGAGCGAAAAGATCAACTCCCTGTTCAAGAAGGACAAAGAGATCTATAAGCGTGCTATCTTCATGCATATAGACAGTCGCAGTAAAAGCCATCAAACGGATGTATTCTTCTATTACCAGGATAAAAACTCGGAGAGTAAACATCTGGCCAAAACAATGAAGTCTACTTTCGAACATAAATACAACAGGCATCAGCCGGGCCGCGGGTTCACAGGGACAGTAGGACAACGCGGATTGTATGTTTTAAGAAAAACGACTCCCCCTTCCGTTTTTGTGGAATTGGGCAACATACAAAACAGCTTCGACCAAAAACGCTTTATTCTCAGCGACAATCGCCAGGCGTTGGCCAACTGGTTGTGCGAAGGTTTTGTGACAGATTACAAACGGTACAGGAAAAAACTGAAATAAGCCTCTTGAAAATGAAGAATCAGCACAGGGAATGGCTGTTTTTCGATAAAGAAATTGTATCTTTGTGATTAATTGTTGAATCGTTTTAAATCATCATGAATAATACTTACATATCTCCTTTTGCGAAACCCGTTTATGTGATGTTGAAACCTGTAGGCTCGGTATGTAACCTGGCTTGCGAATATTGTTATTACCTGGAAAAAGGGAAGCTGTATCCGGAAGTGAAGAATCATATCATGAGTGAGCAACTATTGGAAAAATTCATCAAAGATTATCTGGAATGCCAGACAATGCCCCAAGTGCTTTTTACCTGGCATGGTGGCGAAACCCTGATGCGCCCGATCAGCTTTTACAAAAAAGCGCTCGAACTTCAGAAAAAGTATGGCCGCGGACGGCAGATCGATAATTGCATCCAGACAAACGGAACCCTGCTTACAGACGAATGGTGCCGTTTCTTCAAAGAAAATAATTTCCTTGTCGGCGTCTCGATAGACGGCCCGCAGGAGTTTCACGACGAATACCGCCGCAACCGCCAGGGTCTTCCCTCCTTCTTCAAAGTGATGAAAGGGATCGACCTGCTGAAGAAGCACCAGGTGGAATACAACGCAATGGCTGTAGTGAACGACTATAATGTCGATTATCCGTTGGAGTTTTACAACTTCTTCAAAGAGATGGATTGCCATTTCATCCAGTTCGCCCCTATTGTGGAACGGCTGGGCACACATACGGACGGTACGAAGCTTACCTCGCCGGAACAGCAGGATGCCAACATCAAACTGGCTCCCTTCTCCGTCGACTCCGGGAAATGGGGAGATTTTCTGTGTGCTATTTTCGACGAATGGTTGAAAGAAGATGTAGGGAACTATTATATCCAGCTATTCGATGCCACATTAGCCAACTGGGTAGGCGAACAGCCGGGTATCTGTACGCTGGCACGTACTTGCGGCCATGCCGGTGTTATGGAGTTCAACGGTGACCTTTATGCGTGCGACCATTTCGTATTCCCCGAATATAAACTGGGTAATATCTATACGCAGACATTAACGGAAATGATGTATAGTCAGAACCAACTGAAGTTTGGCGCCGACAAATATGATAAACTCCCCACGCAATGCAAAGAGTGCGAGTTCCTTTTTGCCTGCAACGGCGAATGTCCTAAAAACCGCTTCCTGCATACGGCCAGCGGCGAACCGGGATTAAACTATTTATGCAAAGGATACAAGAAGTTTTTTAAACATGTAGCTCCTTATATGGATTTTATGAAAAAAGAACTATTGGCTCAGCGTCCGCCCGCAAACGTGATGCAATGGGCTAAAGAAAACAAAGAGACTTTATAAAACAACATGAAATACAACAGACGTGATTTTATTAAAACAGGAGGTATGGTTATGCTTGGTTCGATAGCGGTTCCCTCTTTTTTAGGAGGTTGTGCCGGAAGTCCTGAAGACAAAGCTGCCGGTATCTCATTTGCGTTAAACCATTTTGGTTTGAGTGAGAGTGACATGCAAAAGGTGCTGACTGCCGCACTGGAAAAAGGGGGAGATTATGCCGACCTCTTCTTTGAACATTCATACCGTAACAACATAGGATTGCAGGATGGTGCGGTGAACCGCGCCTCTTCAAATATAGACTTCGGAATGGGCGTACGTGTCCTGGCCGGAGATCAGACAGGCTATGCCTATGTAGAAAATATTTCGTTGGACGAGATGCTGAAAGCCGCACGTACGGCTGCACGTATCGCCAACGGAGCCGCCGGAAAAGGCCCGGCCAAACTAACTGAAGAACTGATCGTCAACAACTTTTACGGCGTGCAGACCCCGTGGGACGAAATTGCTGTTAAGGAGAAAACGCCTTATCTGCAAAAGCTGAACGACCAGATTTTTGCACTCGACAAACGTGTACATAAAGTGATGGCCTCCCTGGGCGATACGACTTCGCATATTCTTTTCTGTAACTCGGAAGGGCAAATGTATTACGATTATCGCCCGATGGTCACATTGGGAGCCGTTTGTATTATGGAAGATAACGGTAAGATAGAGAATTCCTATGCTGCCCGTGCATTCCGTATGGGAGCCGAGTTCCTGACCGACGAAATCATCGCCGAAGTGGCGAAGGAAGCGGTAGAGAAAACCTCTATCCTGTTCCAGGCCGTGAAACCTAAAGGGGGTGAAATGCCCGTCGTGATGGGTGCCGGAGGATCGGGTATCCTGTTGCACGAAGCAATCGGACATGCGTTTGAAGCGGACTTCAACCGCAAAAATACGTCTATCTTTTCCGACCAGTTGAATAAGAAGGTATGTAACGAGCATATCAACGTTGTAGACGACGGAACGATCCCGTTCAACCGTGGTTCAGTCAACATCGACGACGAAGGGGTGGAAGGACAGAAAACATATATCGTGAAAGAGGGTGTCCTGACAAGCTACCTGCACGACCGCATCAGCGCCAAGCATTATGGCATCCCTTCAACGGGTAACGGCCGCCGCGAGTCGTTCCGCCAGATGCCTATCCCCCGTATGCGTGCCACTTATATGGAGGCCGGCAACGTAACGGAAGAAGATATGATCTCGACGGTAAAGAAGGGTATCTATGCTTCCAGCTTTACCAACGGACAGGTGCAGATCGGTGCCGGCGACTTTACATTCTTCGTAAAAGACGGTTACCTGATCGAAAACGGCAAACTGACGCAACCAATCAAGGATATCAACATCATCGGTAACGGCCCGAAAGCGCTGGCCGATATAACGATGGTCGGAAATAATTATAAAATGGATAACGGGACATGGACATGCGGTAAAGACGGCCAGTCTTGTCCGGTAACTTGCGGTATGCCATCCGCTCTGGTTAGTAAACTTACAGTAGGAGGAGAAAATTGATATGATAACTAACGAAAATAAAAAACTGGCTCAATGGGCCCTGGAGTTCGCTCTGAAAAACGGTTGCCAGGCCTCACGCGTAAGTCTGTACAATGGTTCCAGTAGTTCGTTTGAAATACGGGATATGAAAATAGACCGTCTGCAGCAGGCATCTGAAAACAGCATGGTCATTCACCTGTTTGTAGATGGCCGCTACGGCTCCTTTTCTACCAATCGCCTGGACAAAAAAGAACTGGAAAAGTTTATCCGCAACGGAATAGACTCGACTCGTTACCTGGCCGAAGACAAAGCCCGCACATTACCTGATGCATCGCTTTATTATAAAGGGGGTGGTGCCGACCTGCAGCTGATCGATCCTACATTCGACTCGATCCTCCCGGATGATAAAGTGGCACTTGCCATGAATACCTGTGACGAGATGATGGGAAAAGACGATCGTATCATTTCCGCCAACTCTTCCTACAGCGACGAGAAAGATTTTAAATATATGGTAGCCAGTAACGGTTTCGAAGGGGAAGCCTGTGGTTCTTCTTTCAGCCTGGTAGCCAGCGTAAGCATTCGCGGCGAAGGGGATGCCCGTCCTGAATCGTACTGGTACGACTCTGCATTGTATTATGATACAATGATCAAGACGGGATTAGGAAAGCAGGCTCTCGAACGTGTATTCCGCAAACTGGGACAAAAGAAAGTCGCTTCCGGCAAATACCAGATGGTTGTAGATAATATGAACTCCGGCCGCCTGTTATCTCCGGTGCTCGATGCTTTATATGGTTCTTCCATCCAGCAAAAGAACTCTTTCCTATTGGATAAACTGGATCAGAAAGTGCTGGGCGACAAACTGACGCTGATAGACGAACCGCACATGCCTAAAGCCTCCGGTGCCCGTTATTTCGACGGAGAAGGTGTTGCCACCCGCCGATTGCCGGTATTTGAGAACGGTGTATTGAAAACGTATTATATCGATACCTATTCCGCGAATAAAATGGAAGTAAAACCGACTATCGCCTCTCCTTCCATCCTGACGATGCAGATGGGGAACAAAGATACTGACGCTTTGGTCGCTTCAGTCGATAAAGGTATTCTGATCACCGGTTTCAACGGAGGTAACTGTAACAGTACGACAGGAGATTTCTCTTATGGCGTAGAGGGCTTCCTGATTGAAAAAGGTAAACTGACACAGCCTATTTCGGAAATGAACGTAACAGGTAATATGATCTCCTTATGGAGCAACCTGGTAGAAACCGGGAACGATCCCCGCCTGTTCTCCAGCTGGCGTATTCCTTCATTACTGTTCGATGGGGTTGATTTTAGTGGATTGTAAGTAATAAATAAAAAGCCGTTTCAGTTTTATTTGAAACGGCTTTTCATTTTACTAACAGATAGACCGAAATGAAATGGCAGATGCTGCCGCCCAGGACGAAGAAATGCCAGATTGGATGCATATACTTATATTTATCCAAAGCATAAAAGATACAGCCTACCGTGTAAAAAACACCTCCGGCGATCAGCCAGTTTAATACATCCATCGAGTCGGTTCGCCGGCAAACGTCCAGCAAAGGTTTAAAAGCGATAATAACCACCCACCCCATTGCCAGGTAACAGACCGTTTTTAAATGATCGGTCTTTCTCATCTTCCGGAAACTAAGCGCAATACCTATTACCGCTGCAATCCAAACAATAGCAAACAATGACCATCCCCAATATCCTTCCTGCCGAAGCGCCACCAATGTAAAGGGCGTATATGTTCCTGCTATATGCAAATAAATAGCACTGTGATCGAGACGCCGAAGCAGCCTTTTCTGCCGTGCATTGGCAGATGCATGGTAAAAGGTCGATGTGACATAGGAAGAGGTCATGCTAAGCGCATAAACAAGTGAACTACCCACAGACCAGGGATTTCCACTCCGGACAGAGGCTACCAATAATACGATGATAGCGACTATCCCGAACGTCATGCCTGCCCCGTGAGTCAGCACATTAGCGATTTCCTCGCCATAGGTTTGTCTTTGTCTGGCCCTGACCATTCCCGGTTTACAGTTGCTCGGCCTTGAAGCCGGCTTCCGTTACTGCAGCAACAACCGTACCGGCAGGAATATCAGCAGTTACTTCCAATACCTTTTCGGGTGATTTCAGATCGATATACCATTGATCTTCTTTTACCAACTTATTCAGTTTAGCACCGATAGCGGCTACACAGCCACCGCATTTTGCATTTGTTTTAAATTTCATTGTTGCCATAACTTTAAAATATTACTTCATAAATTTCAATCGCAAACTGTTAAGAACAACCGATACGGAACTGAATGCCATTGCCGCACTCGCCAGCATCGGATTTAAAAGCAATCCGTTCACTGGGAATAAGACACCTGCAGCCAACGGAATACCTATCAGATTATATATAAATGCCCAGAACAGGTTCTGATGAATTAACCGCACTGTCCGTCTGGATAATTTAATCGCCTCGGGCAACAGCAACAGATCGGAAGTGATCAATGTGATCATAGCCACATCCATAGCAATATCCGTTCCTTTTCCCATCGCTATGCTGACATCCGCACGAGCCAGTGCCTGCGAATCGTTGATACCATCGCCTACCATCGCCACTTTCTTTCCCAACTTCTGAAGAGCCATTATATATTCCTCTTTGTCATTGGGCATTACTTCTGCTTTGAAATATTTTATGCCTAATGTATCGGCTACTCTCTCTGCCGTTTTAACTCCGTCTCCGGTAAGCAGATGCACCTCGATACCCATTCCGGTCAACTCCTTTACGGCTGCTGCCGAAGTCGGTTTTATACGGTCGGAAATAGCCAACGCAGCCAGCAATTCGTTTCCTTTTCCATAATAAACCACGCTTTGGCCGTTCTCCTGCCAGCCTGCGATTTGTTCCGATGTCTTTTCCGGAATTTGGGCTCCGAACAGTTCCAGTAATCCCTGGCTTCCAACCCAATACGTAACACCTTCTACCTCCAGACGGATACCCCGCCCCGTAAGGCTTTCGAAATTTCCGGCTTCGCAGGTCGAAGCGCCCGAATCTTCCAGCCAACGGATAATGGCAGATGCCAGCGGGTGTTCAGACTTCAGTTCAGCCGTATAAAGGATATCCAGAAAGCAAACATTTGACTCTGACAGCCAGCAAGAGTCCGTTACCACCGGAACGCCTTCCGTCAAAGTTCCGGTTTTATCCAGAACGACCGTATCTACCTTGCAAAGATTTTCCAGAGCAAACGCATCCTTTATCAGGATATGCCTTTCGGCTCCTTTTCCCATCCCTACCATCAAGGCGGTCGGTGTAGCCAGGCCTAAGGCACAAGGGCAGGCTATAACCAGTACGGACACGGCAGACAACAGTGCATAGGAAAAATAATCTCCTCCCCCGATCACCATCCAGCATACGAACGTGATCACGGAAAGAAGCACTACCACCGGAACAAATATACCGCTTATTTTGTCAACGATACGCTGTACCGGAGCTTTACTACCCTGGGCGGCCTGTACCATCTGTACGATCTGCGCCAGCATCGTTTCATTTCCAACCCCGGTTGCCTCCATAGTGAAAGCCCCTTTCTGGTTGATCGTTCCGGCCAGGACACGGTCGCCACCCGATTTCTCTACCGGAATAGGTTCGCCGCTCAACATGCTTTCATCGACAGAGGACGAACCCTCCAACAGAATGCCATCTACCGGGATCTTCTCACCCGGGCGTACACTTAGCACATATCCTCTTTGCAGGGATGAAATAGGAACTTCCTCCTCTTTGCCGTCTATCACCCGACGGGCAGTCTTAGGTTGTAAACCCATCAGTCCCTTAATGGCGGAAGAAGTGCTGTTCTTTGCCCGTTCTTCCATCAATTTTCCTAACAGGACAAATGCTATGATCACCCCCGAAGCCTCATAATAAACATGCGGTTCGAGGCCCCGTTCGTACCAGAACTGAGGATATACCGTATTGAAAAAGCTGAATACAAAAGCGATAGACGTACTAAGGGCGACCAAAGTATCCATATTCGCTTTCCCCTGGATCGCATGGCGCGCACCGCTAACATAGAACGATCGGCCGAACAGCAGCATGATGGCCAATGCCAGCACCATCATAATCCAATTGGCATACGGCATGTGCATAAAGACCATACCCAGCAACGCCAACGGCACGGACAGCACCCATGCGCCGATCGTATTACGTTTCAACTTTTTATAATGTTTACGCGACATTTCTTCCTGCTCGGCGAGCGGGTCTTCCGATTCTATTATCAAATCGTATCCGGCAGCCTGTACAGCCTCCTGTATCTTCTGCAAGGATATAACAGACGGGGAATATGTAACGGATAAAGTGTTCGCCGCGAAATTGACAGATGCCTCCTCTACTCCGGGAAGTGCTTTAACGGTACTCTCTACATTGTTGGCACAGACAGCACAACTCATCTCCAGAACAGGCAGTACCTTACTTTCTACCTCTTTCATTATTATATATGTTTTTATTCTGATTCCTCAATAGAAGAACAAAGATACAAATAAAACAGTTGCAACAAAGTTGCGGATTTTCCAAACCTCCCCATTAAGATATGTACTAAATAAATAGATTTATTTGGTATATTTGTCCTATTATTTAACATTCGGATATACGACCTTTGTCAAACTATAATTAACGGATGAATTTATAAAAACGAATACGTATGATACTTGATTCTTTAAACAACACAGAAAAGGTAGAACGCTTGCACCCTTTATTCAAAAAAGCATTCGATTACATAAAAGCTACTGATTTCTCCAAATTAGAAGACGGAAAGTATGAACTGGAAGGCTCACGCTTATTCATCAGCGTTGTAACGCTGACCGGTAAAGACAAGAAAGAGGCTGCCGTTGAAACACACAAAAAGTATATCGACATACAACTGCCTCTGTTGGGAGTAGAAAAGATCGGTTGGAAACCCGGTTGCGAACTGCAGGAAGTATCTATCCCCTATGATGAAGAAAAAGATATTGCTTTCTATGTGGATCGTCCTACGGCTTACACGAAAATCTATCCAGGACAGTTTGCCGTCTATTTCCCGGAAGACGGCCATGCTCCCGGCATAGGCGAAGGAAGCATCCGCAAAATGATCGTAAAAGTACAGGTAGAAGAATAATATTGCCAGATACGACAGACCGGTATTTTCTCTAAAGATAGATTTACTGTCTTTATCCGGAAAATATCGGTCATATCTATCATTAACCAAGCAGGTTACAGCTGATTTTCATTAATTATATTACAGATTTCATTATATCGCCTTTTTAGTATTTCCTGTTGATCCGGGATGTTCTCCGGGTCTTCATTCCTCAACTGTTCGGCCATCGGAGTCAATATGTCCCAAAGAGACTGGATACCTAAATTCGCTACTATCCCTTTCATTGTATGGGCATACATAAAAGCGTCGTGAATCTCTTTTGCTTTCAGACTCTCTTCCAGCTTTTGAAAACTTTCGTCCTGAACAAAATTCCGGAGAAACTTTGCATACAACATTTCGTTTCCCATAAAACGATTCAGGGCGCTATCTAAATTAACGCCAGCTTCCTGCAGCTGACACTTATATTTGTCTGTCATATTAATTATATAAAGAAGAAGTTGTTTGTATAAGAATGCAAATTAACGGTTATCGGCAACAATAAACAAATTCATTCTTTGCTTTTTATGTTCCATTTCTTTTCTTACATCATTTGTTTTTCAAATAAGTTCTATATTTGACACCTAAATAAATTGTACCTACATGGATAAACAAATTATCTGTCTTGATTCTCCTACTGATTTTATGGTCGGGAAATATGTCTCCGCCAATGAAATAAAACAATATATAGGTATTCCCTGTAAGATCAAAGCGGGAGTTTTTATCCTTTGTATGAAAGGATACGTCCGCTCGACTATTAATCTATCCGAATATAAAACAACTAAATATAATGTCATAACATTGACACCCAACAGTTACATACAAGTACATGAAATGTCAGACGACATTTTAATATACTTCGCAGCTTTTTCTTCAGACTTTATGAGTTATGCCAACTTTCTTAAAAGTACAATGAGTTGTTTATCGTCCATTTACAGACATCCGGTCATACCCATTTCCCAGAACATGTCTAAACTGATTGCCAGTTTCTACGATCTTTTACGCCGATATGCAGTATATCCTAATATTGTGAGCAATAAAGAGATGATAAAAGCTATTTTCACGATATGCAGTCAGGGTATTATTGAATTATACGATAGTAAACAACTGCTGAAAAAACAAGAGCGAACCCGCTACACGGAGATCTATCAGGATTTTATAAATCAAGCTTTAAAACACTATACAGCAGAGCATAATATCTCATTCTATGCTGACCGGCTGGGATTGACGCCCTCCTATTTAGCGACTTGCATAAAAAAGGCAATCGGCCAGACCCCTCTCGATGTTTTAACACAGATAATACTTATCGATGCCAAAGTACAATTAAAAGGGACTAATCAGGAAATTAAAAATATAGCAATGGAACTAGGTTTCAACAACTTGTCATTCTTCAACAGATTCTTTCGCAAACACGTAGGAATGACGCCTCAGGAATATAGAGGCAAACAATATACCTACTCCTGCTATCAAAAAGATTTCAGTTAATAAATATCTCTTAGAAAAGAATAATATGGAAAAAGAAGCTCAACAATCAGGAACAAATATCGAGTACAGTTTACTAATGGGCCTTATGGGGGTCAGTGTCAGTAAACATTTGCTGGACGAACATTTTACCCTTCTATGGGCAAACGATTTCTATTATGACCTGATAGGTTATCCCAAAGAAGAGTATGAAAGACTTTTCCAGAACCGCCCTGACATATATTTTAAAGAGCATAAAGAAGCCTGGAACATATTGGGACAGAAAGTATATGATGCAATAGCCAATAATACCAACGGTTACGAAGCGATCATGAAGATGCCGGTAAAAGATGGTTCGAAATGGGTAAAGCTCACCGCCACCTTCACAGACCAACTGCAAAATGGAGTCCCGATCTCCTATACGGTAATGATCGATATCACCGATATCACTGAACAACGCGAGTTGCAAAAGAAACTCGAACAACAATCGAAGCAACTGAAAGAAGCGCTCGACTCGGCCGAAAAAGCCAATCAGGCCAAATCTGATTTCCTTGCCCGCATGAGTCATGATATCCGGACACCGATGAATGCCATTATAGGGATGACGGCTATTGCAAAAGCTCATATAAACGAACAGGAAAGGGTGCTCGATTGCATGGAGAAAATCGATGGCTCCTCAAAACTGTTGCTCAGCCTGATCAATGAAGTGCTGGATATGTCGAAAATCGAAAGCGGCAGATTGATCCTTTCCGAAGATGATTTTAATATAGGAGAGCTTTTACAGGATCTGGTCATTATGATGCAGCCTGAAATAAAGAATAAACAGCAAACGTTGGACATTCATGTCAAGGACTTAAAACATGAGTATGTAACAGGGGATACGCAAAGAATTAAACAGGTATTGATGAACATCCTGTCAAATGCAGTTAAATATACTCCGGAAAAGGGACAGATAACAATAGATATCAATGAGAAAGAGCCAAAAGACGGCACCGGGAACTATGAATTTGTATTTAAGGATAGCGGAAGAGGAATGAAACCTGATTTCCTCGATAAAATATTCTTACCGTTTGAGCGGGCCGATGATAATGAGATCAGAAATATTCAAGGAACCGGACTCGGTATGGCTATCAGCCATAAGATCATAAAAATGATGGGGGGAGATATCAAAGTAGAAAGCGAATACGGTAAAGGTTCCTGTTTTACAATCAATATGCCGTTGCACTACCAGGAATTTGCTCCTATCGAAAAAATAGGGACAGACGGATTGGAGATACTTGTTGTTGACGATGATGAAACGGCTTGCCAAAGCACCTGCAATTGTCTACAGGAAATAGGCATAAACAGTGATTATGTCTGTTCCGGGAGTGAAGCGATAAACAAAGTGCAGCTACGCCATCAGGAAAGGAACGATTACTTTGCTGTTATCATTGATTTAAAGATGCCGGATATGAATGGTTTAGAAGCGACACGGCAGATCAGAAAAATTATAGGGACAGACATACCCATTATTATCCTTTCCGCCTATGACATCGAGGAATATGAAGCGGAAGCCAAAGCGGCAAAAGCCAATGGATTCATAACCAAGCCCCTCTATAAATCGAAACTGCTCAAAGTACTACAACGATTCCTCCACGAAGGAAGCCGATCGGAGCCGGTCAGACAGTTCAAACTCTCCGATGCCGATTATTCCGGCAAGCGTATCTTGCTGGTGGAAGATAACGAGCTAAACCGTGAAATAGCAGTAGAGATTATTGGAAGTACCGGCGTTTCCATCGATACGGCGGTGAACGGACTGGATGCCGTAAATATAGTATCCCGGTCACCGGAAGGCTTTTACCAAATGATACTGATGGATATCCAAATGCCTGTAATGGATGGTTATGAAGCCACCCGCCAGATACGTTCCCTGAAGCGTTCCGATATTTCCGGCATGCCAATTATAGCCATGACTGCAAATGCTTTTTCGGAAGATGTAACCAATGCGCTAAAAGCCGGCATGAATTATCATTTGGCAAAACCGATCGATATTTCAGCTTTGATGAGCGTACTCGGTAAATACCTGCAATAAGAAAACGAGGGTACTCCTTATCAATAAGGGTACCCTCATTTTTACTTTCCATGACTTTTCCGGTTATCTACCGGTAGCCTGCAGATACTGTGTCCGTTTGATCAGGTAGTTGGTATAATCCTCCGTATACTGATCCCGGCTTTGCTGCAATAGAGACTGGGCATTGAGCAGGTCGCTCAATGTTTCTGTTCCTGCCTGATAATAATCCGTACTCAAACGCACATTCTCTTCTGCCGTTTTTACCGACTCTTCCGAAATACTTACCTGCTTATACGTCTCCTCCAGTTCGTTCCATAGTTTCTGCATTTGTATAAGTAGCTGTTCATTTGAATTCTGCCGGGTATATTCGGCGGCTTTCAACTGAAGTTTCTGCTTCTTTATGGCATGAGAACCTCCCCACCAATCTGTGATAGGTATGGAGACCGTAGCAAAGATCATCCCGAACGAATGGTCTGTATCCAACACATTATGATACATATAACCGGCACCGACTCCGACTGTCGGCAAATTCTGACCGACCTTTAGTTTGTATTGCAACCGGTTTGCCTCAATATTCTTATCCAGCAATTTATAGGCGACCGTTGTCGGCAGGGCTGTTACCGGATCGACCCGGTAGGTTTCCGGCGAAGACAAAGGTTCCTGTATGGTTACCTGAATCGTAAAATCATCTTCCGGCAACCCGATATACTGAGCCAGGATCATCTTCGACAAGCGCAGGTTGTTTTCTACTTTCAGCCGGTCGCTGGCAATACTGTTCTTTTTCAACTGAACCTGAAGCAACTCGTTTCGGTTTGCCACACCGGCACGTACGGAAACCTCCACATCCTTATAAAGGTTATCGATTAACGACTCCATGATAGAAATCGTCTTTCTTTTTTCCAGCAAAGATACCTGCTGCCAGTAATACTGCTCGACAGTAAGCAATACTTCATTCTCGGATTGTTTCATCTGATAACGGCTTACCTCCACAGCCAAACCGGCCAGCTTATTATTATTCAGGATCTGTCCTCCGGTAAATATCGGCTGAACGGCCGTGATCCCTCCTACGATACCATTTTTAGCCATTGTCATTTCCATCCCCGGCATCAATACAAGTTCGGCCATTCCGTTATCTGAAGTAAAGGCACTTCCCGTAGCACTTACAGACGGGAAATATTTGGTGAAAGCCTCTTTCCGTTCTTCCTCCGCTCCTTTTACATCCAGACGGGCATTCTTCATTCTGGCATTATTCTCCAAAGCCAACCCGCTACACTCCTCCAAAGTCAGACTTCGCTGAGCCTTTACAGGCAAAGCCTGGATAAGAAAGAAACCAAGAAGAACACTGAAAACAGCGGCAGTTCTTTTATTTAGCATATTCTTTTTCATTTAGTTACAACTCTATTTATTATTTCGCACCGAATATCATCCAATAAAATACCGGAAGCACAACGACTGCAAAGATCATGGCAAATACAGTACCCGAACAGATCACTACCCCCATTGGCGTCCACAGCGAACTATTGCTTATTATCATAGGTACTACGCCTACAGCTGTCGTAGCCGATGTCAGGAAGATCGGCAGCATCCGGCGTTTGCCCGCATCCATCGCCGCATCTTTAACCGGTATGTGTTTATTGATACGCAGATCCTGCGCATGGTCGAATATCATAATTGCATTACGCACCACAATACCTATCAGGCTGATGATCCCCAAAACACAGGTCAGGCTGAATTCCAGTCCGGACACCCACAGTCCGAAAGCGGCACCAAACAGACACAGGAGTATGGAAGAAAGGGCCGCCATAGCCAGGCCGATCTTCTTGTAATTGATCAGCAGGAAGAAGAACACAATGATCACAGCAATAAAAAGTCCTTTTACCAAGGGGGTGATCACTTCTTCATCCGACTCCCTGGCACCGCCATATTCATAGCTGACGCCATCGGGAAGGCCGGGGATAACCTGGCTGTCCATAACCTTTTCCACCTCTTTCTGCATATTGGTTTCATTGTAACCCCGTTTTACCTGGGCGATCACGCTAAGCGTACGTACACCGTTACGGCGGACGATCTGCCCCTCATTCCACCCCGCTTCTATTTCGGAAACTTGACGAAGTGGAACACTGATACCCGGAGCGGCCGTAGGCAAATAGGTATCTCCCACCCGGGAAAACGAATCCTTTTCTCCTTTATCCTTCTCCGACTTCAGACAGATAGCCAACGGGTAATCGCCTTCCCAGACTGAACCTACCGACATGCCATTATATCGGATAGCCATATCGGCAGCAGCCATCGCCTTTGAGATACCTAACCGGGAAGACTCTACCGGATCGAGGGTCACACGTACATCCGGCAATATTTCTTCAAAATTCGTATGTATCCAGACAAGCCCTTCCACATCCTGCAAAGCCGCCATCAGTGTATTGGCCGATTGTTTCAAGGCAACTATATCATCCCCCATAAAACGTATTTCCAACGGGGAAGTAACATTCTGGTAATCCAGTTGCTTGAATTTGACATAAGCATCCGGGAAATGATCCGCATATGCATTGGTATATTCATCCAGCAACTCCGTCGTCGCCTTCACGGAGGTCGTATTAATAATGAACTGGGCATAGTTCTTGCCCCCCATATTCGGCGCATAAGTGGCCTGGAAACGAGGAGAAGCCATTCCGATAAAGGCAGTGGCGGATAGAACGCGCTCATCGTTCTTCAATAAGGCATATACGCTATCACATACGGCAGCCGTTTTATCGAGCGCTGCCCCCTGGGGCAAATAGATCTCGATGGCAAACTGGTCACGATCGGCTGTCGGCATCATCCGTAACGGTATATGTATTACGATCAGGATCGCCAATACAACGGAAAGGACTCCGATACCGAGTGTCGTCTTAGGGAAACGGAAAGTCCACGTCAACACCTTTTCATAGAGTGCCTGCACATAATCCAGTAAATTGAACTTCTTCTTCCCCGCTTGATCCTGTCCTCCCTTCAATCCTTTTTTTATAAGTACATGTTCCAGCATGGGGATGAATATCATGGCAATAACCAGGGAAGTCATTAAAGAGATCGTAATTGTCCAGGGAAACCAGTTCACGAAATCAAGCATCTGCCCTGTCATTGTAAACAGCAACGGATAGAAAATGATACAAATACTCAGGGTTGCCAGGAAGATAGACGAGAAATAGTTCCTGGCACTCGATACAGCCGCATGCCAGCGCGACATCCCTTTATCCAACCTTTCCAGATACGCATCGATGACAATGATCGAGTTATCCACGATCATTCCCAACACAACGATCAGGGCGGCAAGTGTAACCGTATTCAACGGGATGCCGACAGCATACATGATCCCGACAGAGATAAAGATACTGATCGGAATAGAGGTTGCCGCCACAACAGCCGACTTGAAAGGGAACAGAAACATCATGACCAGGATCACCACTATAATAGAGACGAACAGGTCGCGCACAAATGAACTGACCGAGTCGTCCACCACTTTCGGCTGGTCGGCTATACGCTTTATGGAAACACTTTCCGGCAGCTCTTCCTGGAATGCAGTGAGGATTTTATCCACCTCACGCCCATACTGCACGATATTATTCCCTTCGCGCATCTCCATAGAAAGAATAATCGCTTTCTTCCCGTTATTCATTATATAACTGTCCGGTTCGGGATATTCACGGACAATCCGCGCAATATCTTTCAAACGGATCATATTCCCGTTGCCATCTGCATATATGATCTGGTCGGATATCTCTTTTTCAGAAGAATAAGTGTTGGTAAAATGGATCGGGATCTCAATCTCTTCACTTTCCAGCGAACCGCCGGAAGTAGTAAACCCTTGTGTAAATAAGGTTGTCAGCAGCATCCGTGTATCGACCCCGTATGCTGTCAGCTTGTCACGATCCAGATAAATACTGATCTGTTCTTTCTGCATACCATAGCGGCGCAGGTTTAAAACCGACTCGATGCGACGGAGACGGTCTTCAAGCGTTTCCATATATTTCTCCAGCTCACGATAAGTCTTGTCTTCCGATTCGAGCGTGATCAATAAAGCCGACGTATCCCCGAAATCGTCATTCGCTATCACCGCCAGGACACCGGAAGGCAACTGCGACTTGAAGTTCTGCAATCCCAGCTTGATCTTCGACCAGACTTCATCTTTATTGTTCACTTCATCGTTCAACTCCACCATGATATACACCATCCCGTCGCGCGACATGGAATAGGTCTTTTTCTTTTTCACCTCTTTGAAAGTAAACAAATACCGTTCAAGCGGTTTGGCCAGCTGCTCTTCCACTTCTGCCGACGTAGCTCCGGGATATACGCCGACAACGACACCCTGCCGGATCGTAAACTCCGGGAACTCCTGTTTCGGCATATCTACCAGACCATAAATTCCAAGGCCGACCAATATCGTCAGAACCAGAAGCGTGATCTGATAATAATGCATGGCCCACTCTATAATTCCTTTTTTGCTTTTCATAAGGCTTTTACTTTCATGTCCTCACTCACTTTCTGGTAACCGTCGGTAATCACCAGGTCACCCTCCTTCAAACCGTCTGTTATCAGCAATCCGTTGTCTGTCAGCCCGCCGACACGTACAGGTACGGCCTTTGCTTTTCCGTCGCGCATACACCAGACATACCGTTCGCCGGTATGGGAGATCTGAATGACATTGTTTGGCAGGGAGATAGCCGATAAAGTATCTTCATTCTCCACTTTTACGCTGCAAACCATTCCCGGTAACAATACCCCCTGGTCGTTATCCAGCTTTATCTTTGCTTCATATGTATGCGATACCGGATTGGCTGTAATCCCTTTTTCCGTGACCGTACCCTCAAATACTCGGTTATTCAAAGCTGCTACCGTCAGGGTTGCCTTACGCTTCTCTATGGCCGATATTTCCTTTTCGGGAACTGCTATTTTAACGTTGACTGTCCTCACATTCAGTAAGGTAAAGACCGGTTTACCCGGTTGTACATTCTCGCCGGTTTCTACATTCCGCTTTCCGATCACACCACTGAAAGGGGCATACAGCCGGGCATCTTCCAGATTCTTTTTGGCGATACTTTCCATCGACCGGGCTTGCTGAAGCTTACTTTGCGCCTCCACCCATTTAATCTCCGGAAGGCTCTTGTTCTCATACAATATCTTCATACGATCCGACGCATCCTGCGCCTGTCCTAAAGAAGCCAGGGCCGCATCATAGGTATCCTGAAGCACACTCTGTTCCAAAGAAGCCAAAAGCTGCCCCCGGCTAACCTGTTGCCCTTCGCGGACAAAGATCCTTTCTACATTCCCCATCACCTGAAAGCTCAGCAAAGATGCCGATTCTTCCTCTACCGTTCCTACATAACTTTGCCCGTTGACAAAGCCGGAACCCACTACCTCTACCACCTTCACCGGTATCTCCCGCTCTGCTGCCGATTCGTTCTTTTGGCCTGAACAACTGACAGCAAGGATCACCATCAAAGAAACACCTGCATAATTGACTACTTTCATACCTATCTACATATTAGTAATTTACTTAAACTAAAACGATGCAAAAGTGTAGAGTTTCCTTATTTTATAAAAGGTCAGTTAACCAAGATAATTGTTCCGAAAGTCGCTTTAGCTTACATCACATACTAATTATTTATGTATGTTTGCATATAAATTAAGAAAAGATGGATCAAACAGTACCGACCATAAATCTATCCAATGTCGAGCATTCATCGAAGATGGACTTCCTCGACGACGATTTCGTGATCTTCGACGACCTGAACGAAATCCCCCTCCTGGATTACCCCAACCGGGTGGATGCTGCCGTTTTCGCAATCTGCCTGAAAGGACATATCCGTTTCAGTATCAACCTGAAAGAGTATTTCATTTCATCCAGTAGTATGGTTGTTCTTTTACCCGACCAGATCGTCCAGCAACATGAACGCAGCGACGACTTCGAAGCTATCTTCCTCGGAGTATCCAAACAGTTCATCGACGACACGATCCCGGGAGTACAGAACCTTTTATCGGCCTTCTTTTATGTGAAAGAACATCCATGTACAACTATCACCGATGAAGAGCTGGACAGCCTGAAAGAATACCATTCCTTCCTGTGGAAGAAAGTGAAGATGAAAGAGCATGTGTACCGGAAAGAAGTTATGCAAAGCCTGCTTCTGGCCTTGTTTTATGATATTTGCAATATCTTCCGCAGGCATCAGCCGATAGACGGTGGAAAAAGATCCCGCAAAGAAGAACTGTTCGGGTTATTCATGCGGGTAGTGATGGAAAACTACAAACAGGAAAGAAGCGTAGGTTTTTATGCAGACAAACTTTGTGTTACAGCCAAATATCTATCGCTGGTAGTTAAAGATGTCAGTGGAAAGTCTGCCGGAGACTGGATCGACGAATATGTTATACTGGAAGCCAAGGCCTTGCTGAAATCAAGCAATATGACCATTCAGGAGATTGCCGATGTACTTAACTTCGCCAACCAGTCGTTCTTCGGGAAATATTTCAAGCACCATACAGGCGTATCACCCAAAGAATATAGAAAGATATAGGGGATAAACCGGATTATCCCCCTATCATTACTTCAATGCCATACTTATGGAATATATCTACGGAACGCTGCACTACCTCTTCCGAAGGGGTAGCCATCGGATAATGATCCGGGTTATATATCGTTCCCAATTTCTCATGCTTGTTCTTACCTATGTCATGGTATAAGAGCAAATTGACCGTATGATGTTGCCAGGGTAAAGAAGCGAGAAACTCGGCCGAGCGGGTTATATTTTCTTCATCGGCATTCACACCTTCAATCAGGGGAATACGGATATGGAACTCGTGCCCGGCTTCCGCAACCATTCGTAAGTTAGACAATATCAACTCATTAGGAACACCACAATAAAGTTTATGTTTAACTGTATCCATATGCTTAAGATCCACCAGGAAAAGTTCGGAATGTTCCATTACTTTCCTGACCACTTCCGGCACGGCCAATAGCGTTGTATCGACGGCACGGTGAATACCCAACTCCCCACAACGGCGAAGCATTTCCAGCAGCATATCCGGATGCTGCAAGGGTTCTCCTCCGCAGAAAGTAACGCCTCCCTCCGAACGATCCATAAAAACCGTTTCCTTTTCGATCTCATGGATCAGGTAATCAATGGAGTATTCCGTTCCGGAAATCTCCATCGCCATAGCCGGACACAACTCTGCACATTTGCCGCACAGATCACAAAGCGACCGGTCGGTCACAACCCCGTCGGGAGTCAATGACAGCGCTTTTTGCGGGCAGTTATCCACACAAGTACGGCATCCGATACATTTCTTCTTTGTATACAGCTTCTGTTTCCGGCTGGACAGTCCTTCCGGATTATGGCACCATACACACGACAGCGGGCATCCTTTCATAAAGATAGTGATCCGGATACCCGGCCCGTCGTTTATTGCATAGCGCTTAATATCAAATATCAAACCCATTCTCAGAAGTTATCCTGTTCCGTGCGGGCAATCACATCAGCCTGCAGGTCAGCGTTCATATCGTTAAAATAATCACTGTAACCGGCTACACGTACCAACAGATCACGGTAATCTTCCGGACATTTCTGTGCTGCATACAAGGTTTCCGTATCTACGATATTAAATTGGATATGATGTCCACCCAGAGCGAAGTAGCTGCGTATCAGGGAAGACAGTTTGGATATATCTTCCTCCCGTTTCAACAGGCTCGGCAGGAAACGTTGGTTCAGCAAGGTACCTCCACTCTTTACCTGATCCAGCTTACCCAACGATTTGATCACGGCAGACGGCCCGTGCGTGTCGGCGCCATGCGAAGGGGAAGTACCGTCGGAAATGGCCTTTTCAGCCAAGCGGCCGTTCGGGGTGGCTCCCATCACCTTACCGAAATAAACGTGGCAGGTAGTCGACAGCATATTCAGATGGAAACATTCGCCTTTCGTGTTCGGCTTGCCCTCGATAGCATCGTAGAGATCGTCGAATACTTTTACAGCGATCGTATCCGCATATTCATCATCATTCCCAAAGAACGGAGTGCGGTTAAGAATGGTCTGGCGCATCACTTCCGCACCGACAAAATTGTTTGCCATCGCTTTCAGCATTTCATCCATCGAGAAGCGTTTATCTTCATAGACATGCTTCTTCAAGGAAGACAGGCTGTCGGTAATAGTCCCCAACCCGGTACATTGTATATAAGTGGTGTTATACCGGGGGCCACAGTTATAGTAGTCGCGCCCTTTGGCAATGCAATCGTCAATAAACAGCGACAGGAATGTTGCCGGGGCATATTTGGCAAACATCCGGTCGATATAATTGCTTACACGCATCTTCATATCCACGAAATAATGGATTTGTTTCATAAAGGCAGCGTATAGCTCGTTGTAATCTGCAAAGTTACGCGGATCGCCGGTTTCCAGTCCCACCTTACGGCCGGATACAGGGTCGATGCCGTTATGAAGCGTTACTTCCAGTATTTTCGGCACATTCAGATAGCCGGTCAATACGTATGCCTCCTTACCGAAAGCACCCACCTCGATACAACCGCTACAACCGCCTTCACGGGCATCCTGCAAGGATTTTCCCTGGCGCATCAGTTCCTGGATATATACATCGGGATTGAAGACGGAAGGATAACCGTGTCCCTGGCGGATCACCTTACATCCGGCACGCAGGAAACGTTCCGGCGTACGGGCACTGACGTGGATCGCACTACCGGGTTGCAGGATATGCAGTTCCTCGATTGTCTCCAACATAATATAGGAAACCTCGCTTACTCCGTCGCTGCCGTCGGCCTTTACGCCACCGATATTCAGGTTCGTAAAATCATTGTAAGTTCCGCTTTCCTTGGCCGTAATGCCGACTTTGGGGGGTGCCGTATGGTTGTTTACCTTAATGAAGAAGCACGACATCAGCTCTTTAGCCTCCTCACGGGTAAGTGTTCCTGCGGCAATCTCTTTTTCGTAGAAAGGAGCCAGGTGTTGGTCGAAATGCCCCGGATTCATAGCATCCCATCCGTTCAGTTCCGTAATAGTTCCCAAGTGAACGAACCAATACATTTGAATGGCTTCCCAATAAGTACGGGGAGCATGTGCCGGAACCCAACGGCAAACTTCCGCTATTTTACGAAGTTCGGCCACACGTTTCGGGTCTTTCTCCGTCATCGACATCTCGTCTGCCAGGTCGGCATGACGTTCGGCGAAAAGGATAGCGGCATCACAGGAGATAGACATGGCCGTCAGTTCTTCCTGTTTGTCCGTCGCTTCGGGGTCATTCATAAAATCAAGGCCTTCCAGTTCACCCTCAATCCGTTCCTTCAGATCGAGCAGGCCGAACCGGTATACTTTGCCGTCGAGAGCCGTATGTCCCGGCGCACGTTGTTCCATAAACTCGGTAAACATGCCGACTTCATAAGCTTCCTTCCATTCTTGCGGAACATGGCTGAAGATGCGTTCGCGCTGCGTACGGCCTTTCCAGTAAGGGATTACTTCGCGTTCGTAGGTATCGATATCTTCCTGGCTGATCGTGTACCGCTGCAATTCGCGGGTATTCAGCACATGCAGGTCTTCCACACTATGGCAGGTCAGTTCGGGGAAGGTCGGTACGGCTTTCGGTGCCGGCCCGCGTTCGCCGACAATCAGTTCGTCTTTTCCTATATATATCGTCTTATGTTTGCATATTTCCAGAAAGTTCAACGCTCTCAGGATAGGGATAGGATATTTACCGTAGTTTTCTTTATAAAAGCGGGTCTCGATCAAGGCCCGTTCAATAGACAAAGACGGTTCGGCTTCGAAAGAAAGCTGACGCAAACGTTTAATACGGTCGTTCATACCATAAGCATTTGCTTCCACTGCGGGAGCAAAGTTTGACGCACTCATAGGTGCACGTTGAGCTGTTAACATACACAGTATTTTTGAATGAATAATTAAGAATAACAAAAGAACCGGCCGCACCGCAGGCGGCTGAACCCGGGAGAGAATGCGATGTTTAAAGATAGAACATCAAGCAATTGAAAAGTTTCCTGTAACCTTTTATTACCATGCTATTTACAAGGTGTTATATGAACACCGCAAACATAAATACTTTTCATGAATAAACAAAATAACTGCGTCTGTATTTTTTGCTATATTTGCAACATTCGTTTAGTTTTCATGGTTATTCATCTAAATACATCTTCATGGAAAATCGTTTTTTAGGACTTATAGAGAACAGCATCAAGGAACATTGGGACTTGCCTGCTTTCTCAGACTATAATGGACATACATACCATTATAAAGATGTGGCCCGCCGTATAGAAAAATTTCACATCATACTGGAACATGCCGGAATAAAGAAAGGGGATAAAGTGGCACTTGTTGGCCGTAACTCTTCCAACTGGGCGATTTGTTTCTTCGGCATCCTGGCCTATGGAGCCGTTGCCGTACCTATCCTGCATGATTTCAAGCCGGATAACATCCATCATATCGTAAACCATTCGGGAGCCAAAGCCGTTTTGGCCGGGGCAAACAACTGGGAGAATATGAATGAACAAATGATGCCGGATGTTAAACTGTTCATGCTGCTCGATAACTTCTCGATCATCAAGAGTAAGAATAAGGAAGTACGTGTGGTACGCGACAGGATCAACGAATATTTCGGTAAGAAATATCCCCGCTCCTTCACCTCCGCCGACGTGAAATATCATGTAGAGAAACCGGAAGAGCTGGCAGTGCTTAATTATACCTCGGGAACGACAAGTTTCTCCAAAGGTGTGATGATCCCTTTCCGCAGCTTGTGGAGCAACACCCAGTTTGCTTACGATAACCTGCCGTTTATCCATCCGGGAGACAGTGTGGTTTGTATGTTGCCGATGGCGCATATGTATGGCCTGGCTTTCGAGATACTGAACTGTGTGAATAAAGGATGCCATGTGCATTTCCTTACCCGCACGCCCAGTCCGAAGATCATCGCAGAGGCTTTTGCCCGCGTGAAACCGGCATTGATACTGGCCGTCCCTCTTATCATAGAGAAGATCGTCAAGAACAAAATATTCCCGGAATTGGAGAAGCCGCTTATCAAATTGCTGCTGAAAGTTCCGTATCTCGACCAGAAGGTGCTCGATACGATCGCCAAAAAGCTGAACGACTCTTTCGGTGGCAAGTTCGGAGAGGTGGTGATCGGCGGTGCAGCCCTCAATAAGGAGGTAGAATCATTCCTGCGTTCGATCAATTTCCGCTACACGGTAGGTTATGGTATGACGGAATGCGGCCCGTTGGTGGCTTACGAGCAATGGGATACTTTCAAACAGGGTTCCGTTGGCCGTATCGTCGACCGTATGGAAGCACGCATCGATTCGGCCGACCCCGAAAACGAAGTTGGTGAAATACTGGTTCGCGGCATGAATGTTATGTTGGGATATTATAAGAACCCGGATGCTACGAAAGCGGTCATGATGCCCGACGGCTGGATGCGTACGGGCGACCTGGGAACGATCGACTCCGACGGTTTCCTGTATATCCGCGGACGCAGCAAGTCTATGATCCTGGGACCGAGCGGACAGAACATCTATCCGGAGGAGATAGAAGACCGGCTGAATAATATGCTTTACGTTGCTGAATCGTTGGTAATCTCGCAAGGCGGTAAACTGGTCGCCCTCATTTACCCGGACTGGGAACAGGTCGACAAAGCCGGTATCCAGCACTCCGAGATAGAAGGGTTAATGCAACAGAACATCAACCAGCTGAACAACGAAATGCCTTCATACAGCAAGGTCTCCTGCTTCAAATTATATCAGGAAGAATTTGAAAAGACTCCTAAACGCAGCATCAAACGGTATTTGTATCAACCGGCTGAAGAGAGTTAGTGGTAAAAAGAAATAAAAAAGGCAGGGATTTTCATCCCTGCCTTTTTTACAATATCATTATATTAGCATTTAATACTCAGTTCGCGCAACACATCACGGATCTTTTCGAAAGTCGTGATACGTGTCGGAACCAGTGGCAAACGCAATTTGTTCTCGATAAATCCCATTGCATTCAACATACTCTTTGCTCCGGCAGGGTTACCGTCGACAAACAGCAGTTCGAACAATTCTGTAAAACGATGGTGAATCGTGCGGGCATGATCATAATCTCCGGCTAGTGCCAGACGAACCATGCGGCTGAATTCACGCGGGAAAGCGTTACCTATAACCGAGATAACACCGATTGCCCCTAAAGTGATCAGCGGGAATGTAATACCATCATCACCCGAAATTACATTGAAGTTAGCCGGCTTGTTCTTAATAATATCATCCATCTGAGTAATATTACCGGAAGCTTCTTTCACGGCAACCACATTCTTAAATTCGCGTGCAATGCGGAGCGTTGTAGCAGCCGTCATATTCACACCGGTTCTTCCCGGTACATTATACAATACGATAGGAAGTTTGGTTGCTTCGGCAATTGCCTTATAATGCTGATAGATTCCCTCCTGTGAAGGTTTATTATAATAGGGCACGACAGACAGGATAGCGTCGATACCATCAAAATTATCGTTTTTCAACTTTTCAACGATCGTACGGGTACAGTTGCCACCAACTCCCAAAACGATGGGAATACGACCATTCACCTTTGTTACAACAAGGCTGATGATTTTCTTTTTTTCTTCTTCAGTGAGGGTTGGCGTTTCTGCGGTAGTTCCTAACACGACCAAATAATCTGTTCCGTTCTGCACCTGATAGTCTACCAGTTTACTTAACGCATCATAATCCACACTTTCGTCTTCCTTGAAGGGAGTGATCAGGGCCACACCCATTCCTTTTAAATTTATGTCTGCCATGGGGAAAATATTCCTTTTTTGTTATTTAGCACTGCAAAAATAACGAAATTATATCATTTAGAACGGATTGTCTGCAAATAAAATAAGATATGTCCGAATATGTGCTTAATATCAGCCTCTTCTGTCACAGAAATAGTAAGATCGTATAAATCCAGTTCACTGCTTCGGGCTCCGACTTTAAATGTGGCGGGATGCCGTAACAGCAAATATTGCATCACATAATCATTTCTGCGGGTTAGGTCGATCAGTATGTCCGCATCGCAACCATAGAACTTCTTTTGTATTTCATCTTTGGGAATACACCACAGATCCAGGTCGGTCTTTCCGTGTATAACCATGTATGCCGGGTTCACTTCGGGAACCACATCACTTGCCACATATGCACAGACATTAATATGTTTATGCATCATACGCAACGTTTCCAGACAGGGCTCAACAATGTCACGGTCTTCGGCATTAAACAAGACCAGGATATGGCGGGCGTCTTTCAGGGTGCAGAAATTACTCTGACGCTTTTTGGCACCGGCCAGATCCTTTACTTTCTTTCGGATAAAATGGTTTGTCAGTCTCATTCAGCCAACATGTTTAAGAATTCATTCTCGTTGATAATCTTTACTCCCAGCTTGGCTGCTTTTTCCAGCTTGGCCGGGCCCATGTTCTCTCCAGCCAGAATATAATCTGTCTTTCCGGAAACGGAACCGCTGTTCTTGCCGCCATGTTGTTCGATCATGGCTTTATATTCGTCGCGCGAATGCAGGGTAAATGTACCACTGATCACGATAGATAATCCTTTCAGTTTGTCGGAACGGTTGGCCAAAACCTCTTCGGCTACCGTCATTTGCAGACCATACTCTTCCAGACGGGCAACCAGTGTACGGTTTTCTTCGTCGGCAAAATAATCGACAACGCTACGGGCAATGCGTTCGCCTATTTCGTCCACTTCCGTAAGCGTCTCGAGTGAAGCTTCTTCCAGTTGTTTCATAGAATGGAAAGCGGATGCCAGACGTTTGGCTACGGTTTCGCCAACATAACGGATCCCCAACCCGAACAATACCCGTTCGAAAGGAACCTGTTTCGATTCTTCCAGACTCGTCATCAGGTTACGTGCACTTTTCTCCGCCCAACGTTCCAAACGCAACAAATCAGGTATTTCCAATGTATACAGGTCGGCCACATTCTTTACAAGACCGGCATTGAACAGATCCTCTACCGTTTCCGGGCCGATGTTTATATTCATGGCACGACGGGTAACGAAGTGTTCGATACGGCCTTTTATCTGCGGCGGGCAACCGGATTCGTTCGGACAGTAATGTGCCGCTTCTCCTTCCGGGCGATATAACGGCGTACCACATTCGGGACAACTTTTAATAAAGGTCACTTTTGCTCCCAGCAACATAGAACGTGAGTCGATATCCACCCCGACAATCTTAGGAATGATCTCCCCTCCTTTTTCCACATAGACATTATCGCCCAGATGCAAATCCAGCCCTTCGATAATATCGGCATTATGCAAAGAGGCACGTTTAACGGTCGTTCCGGCCAGTAATACCGGCTCCAGATTGGCTACCGGAGTAACCGCCCCTGTACGTCCTACCTGGAAAGAGACGGAGTTGAGACGAGTAACCGCCCGTTCGGCCTGAAATTTATAAGCGATTGCCCAGCGCGGACTCTTCGCTGTAAATCCGAGATTCTTCTGCTGACGAAGTGAGTTTACTTTCAGCACAATGCCATCCGTAGCAACGGGAAGGTTTTTCCGTTCGGCATCCCAGTAAGCGATATAATCGAATATATCCTGCAGACTGCCGCATTTACGGATAACATCTGGTATCTTAAAGCCCCAGGTACGGGCTATCTGTAAGTTTTCGTAATGTCCGTCTGCCGGAAGCACCTCTCCTAAAAGATAATAGAAGTAAGCATCCAACTTACGGGAAGCTACAATGGCGGGATTCTGTTGTTTCAACGTTCCCGATGCGGCATTGCGGGGATTGGCGAAAAGAGGTTCTTCCTGCTCTTCGCGCTCCTTGTTCAGCCGGTCGAACTCCGCCCAGGGAAGCAGGATCTCTCCTCGTATCTCAAAGTTAGCCGGATAATTATCGCCACGCAACTTCAAGGGAACGGAACGGATCGTTTTCACGTTGGCCGTCACATCATCGCCACGGGTTCCGTCGCCGCGAGTAACGGCACGTACCAGACGTCCGTTTTCATAGATCAACGAGATAGAAGTCCCGTCGTATTTCAGTTCGGCAACTATTTCGAAAGGCTCGTTCAAAGCACGCTCGGTCCGCTCGTAGAAATCGCGTATCTCATCTTCGGAATAAGTATTCCCCAAAGAGAGCATCGGGTATTGATGCACTACCTGTTCAAATTCCTTCGAAAGGTCGCTTCCTACCCGTTGCGTCGGCGAATGCGGATCGGCAAATTCAGGATTGGCTTCTTCCAATGCCTGCAATTCTTTCATCTTCTCATCAAACTCCCGGTCTGATATAGTCGGTGTGGAAAGCACATAATAATTATAATTATGCTGTTCCAGTTCATCACGAAGTGCTTTAATATTTGCCTCTACTCCCATATTTTAATATACCAATTTTACATTATCAATCCAGAACGTATTACCCGGCGAACCGATATAGGCCCCTCCGTGACTGGAAGTGAATTGCAACACGAGGTGTGTCGGTTCCTCTCCTTCTTCTGCCCAGCCGATCTCCTGAATGGGAACACTTTTTCCCTGACTGTTCAGTGTATAACGTTCTTCAACCTGTATGCACATATAAGGTTTGTAATCGGGATGGGAAGTAATATTTCCGTAAAGGATCGGATATGTAGCATCGTTTACCCAACCGTCTGTCGACGATATATAACGTTGCACCATTGTTCCTACCCGTTTGGCATATACGTTTCCTTCTTTATCTTCCCAGCGTTTCTGTAAAAACAGAATGGCTGCGATCGAATCCTGCCCGGCTACTTTCGACTTACGGCTGAAACCTGTGCTGCGTACACGGTCTTTCTCCGGAGCTGCCTTGATCTTATAATCGAAACGGATCGCTTCCGGCTTCTTGGTAAAAGGAACACCGCTCCCCAACATACTTTGCGGGTTCTTCGTTCCCTTGATCGGCTCATGTACCTTTCCTAAAAAGACCGAACCGGCAGCTACTACCTCAATATCCACCAAACCGAACACTTTCACACTTTCCATACGTGTCTCCAGACGTGCACACCAACCGTCTCCCCTCTTTTCCGGGAAAACAGAGGTGTTGGTCTTTACCACTCCGGCCACTTTAGCCATCACATTCGAGTTGGCCCACGGAGAGCCGCCCCGGTTGTGGTAAGCCACATTGCCGACAATCGTATCGGTCGGTCCCAACTCATACAGGTGTTTCTTATTTCCACCTATGATTCCCGATTCCTGAATCTCGCGTACAACCCACTGATCCATATCACCGAAAGCTAAAGGTACGACCTTTTCCTGTCCGGTCACAGTAGACAGCTGGCTGCCCGTAAACAAAAATAATAATATATTCTTTATATAATTCATAAGCTTTGCTTAAAAGTTGAAAGAATATTATAAAGAATAACCCCACTCCTTAAGAGCCATGCCCCAGTTCTCTTCAACGATCTGTATGGTACGGTCGTCGTATTTGTACTGGTTCTTCTTATATCCCTTTTTCTTTCCCAGATATTTCTCAATCTCGGCTTTAGACGATTCAAATCCCGGCAGGTTTAATTTGCGATAGATGTCTTCAGTCATTGCATAAGCATCCTGTTCGAAATCTTCAAACTTCACTTCCACCAGGTTTCCTTCGGGGATCAGCCCTTTCTGTTCTTCAAACTTGTAGAATAAGCGGCGATATACTTCAATAAGATTGCTTTCAATCTGTTCATTAGTGATGTCTTGCAAACGAAGCGGCTGTATCGTATTTGTAAAGAAACTGCGGGTACTTTCAAATACGGTATAAGGATTACGCTTCAAATAAATAAACTTGGCATTCGGAAACATTTCCAGCAATGTTTTCACGCGGCCGGTATGCGGCGGGTTCTTACTCAGGAACTGTGTGCCGTGTGTATTCCAAAGCGAAATCTTGATAAGCTTCAGGAAAGTTTCCTTGAATACTTCCAGTTCATGCTCGGTCGTGTTATCGAACAACAGATACCGGTCGCAATATTCCAGCATATGTTTCGGGAAGAACCAGAAGTTATAGTAGGAATAGGGCATCATGTTTGCCAATGCAAACTCCTCTTCCTGCGGAAGATCGACCTTCAGTTCCAGATTGTCGGTCGGACGTTTGTCGGGCATCAGAAGCGACATATTCTTCTTAAAGAAAGGTTGTCCCCAAAGCATCAGGTTCGGAAACACCGTCTGATACGTGGTGTTGTATCCGAAATGCTTGTCGCACGAAAATACATTGTGTACGAATGTTGTCCCGCTACGCCAATGGCCCAGTATGAATACCGGATCCATTTCCAACGGCTTATCCGCTATTTTACGGTAACGGGCATCTTCAAAAGGTTGCAATAAACTAAGCAGACGGCATACCGACTTGGTCAGAAAATATTTGTTTCGGAAACCTTTGTCGATCGTTTTGTTAGCTGTCACAGCCTTAAATGTTTTCCAGTCTGCTCCTACCAATGTATTAATTGGTAGCTTATCGAATTCCATCAACCCCATAAACTATTGTTTTTCAGTTATACATTTTACCGGAACACCCTGGCGTTCCAAATCCTTACATATCGTGCGAATTGCTTCGTAATGCTCTTCGCCTATTCCAAGTTCGGGTAGGTTCAGTACCGCGAGGGCATCTTCCGTTACCATATCTTTCGCATCCACACGGTCGATGATCATTCCGACTGCCGATGTGTTATTGGTAATCGGGTCGATCAGAATAAAGGCACCTGTCTGCTTATTTTTCTGATACGGATCAAATATCAGCTCCTTACCTGTTGTAAAGACTACACGGGCAATCTCGTTCAGCTTCATCGGCAAAGTGTCTGCGGTTAACTGTCCATTCTCAACAGACAGCTGCTCCATTGTATTAACATTCACCTTGTAACGGATACTGTCAACACGGGCACGCGTCAGATTCGTTGTGTGTTTGATATAGAACTGTTTCGACAGATCCATCGGTTCTTCATCCATCCATACCAGCATCGATTCGAAGTTACGGTCTTCTATCGGCAGGTTATCCGGATGTACCAGCATTTCGCCACGGGAAACGTCGATCTCGTCTTCCAATGTAATAGTAACACATTGAGGTGGGAATGCATAATCCAGTTCGCCATCGTATGTTACGATACTTTTCACCTTCGACGTTTTACGTGAAGGCAATGCCATCACCGTATCCCCCTTGCGGATAATACCGCTCGATACTTTACCGCAGAAACCACGGAAGTCCAGGTTCGGACGCAATACGTATTGAACCGGATAGCGGAAGTCTTCGAAGTTACGATCCTGGTCGATAGGCACCGTTTCCAGGAAGTCCAGCAAAGAAGGGCCGTCATACCAGGGAGTACGGTCGCTCTTTTCCACCACATTGTCTCCATCCAACGCCGAAAGCGGGATGTAAGTGATATCAGAGATATTCAGCGGAGCAACAAACTCTTTGTAATCGGCAACGATCCGGTCGAATACCTTTTTGTCGAAATCGGCAAGATCCATCTTGTTTACTGCCAGTACTACATGCTTGATACCCAGCAAAGATACCAGATAAGTATGGCGACGGGTCTGTGTGATCACACCTGTGCGGGCATCCACCAGGATAATAGCGAGGTTGGCTGTCGACCCGCCGGTAATCATATTTCGCGTATACTGCTCGTGTCCCGGAGTATCGGCAATGATGAATTTACGGTTGTTCGTACTGAAGTAGCGGTAAGCCACATCGATCGTGATACCCTGTTCGCGTTCTGCTTTCAGGCCATCCAATAACAATGCATAGTCAATATGATCGCCGGCATTTCCCATACGCTTACTGTCGCGCTCCAGAGCATCCAGCTGATCTTCATATAACTTTTTACTATCAAACAAAAGACGTCCGATCAATGTCGATTTACCGTCATCCACCGAACCTGCCGTAAGGAAACGGAGCAGGTCTTTCTGTTCGTCCTTATCCAGGAATTCTTTTATATTTAATGTTGACATATTCTTTTAATTAGAAATAACCTTCTCTCTTTTTCTGTTCCATGCTGGCATCCTGGTCGAAGTCGATTACACGGGTGGTGCGTTCGCTCTTGGTGGTTGTCATCATCTCTTCCACGATCTTCTCGATTGTATCGGCTTCGCTATCTACGGCTCCGGTCAAAGGCCAGCAACCGAGGGTACGGAAACGTACCATCCGCATCTTGATCTGATCGCGATACTGCTCCGGCAAACGGTCGTCGTCAGCCATGATCAGGTTGCCATCGAGTTCTACGATAGGGCGTTCCTTGGCATAATACAGCGGAACGATAGGAATATTTTCGAGACGGATATACTGCCAGATATCCAGCTCTGTCCAGTTTGACAACGGGAACACACGGATACTTTCGCCTTTATGTACACGGGCATTATAGATGTCCCATAATTCCGGACGCTGGTTCTTCGGATCCCACTGGTGGAACTTATCGCGGAACGAGTAGATACGTTCTTTGGCACGGCTCTTTTCCTCGTCACGACGGGCACCACCGAAAGCGGCATCAAACTTATACTTATCGAGGGCATGCAGCAAAGCCTGCGTTTTCATCAGGTCGGTATGTACCTTGCTACCATGTGTAAAAGGCCCGACACCAGCGTGAAAGGCCTCCATATTTGATTCGACGATCAGGTTCCATCCGAACTTCTTTGCATACTCATCACGGAACTGCACCATTTCCTTAAACTTCCATTTTGAATCGATGTGCATCAAAGGAAACGGAACTTTGCCCGGAGCAAAGGCCTTCTCTGCCAACCGAACCATCACCGACGAGTCTTTACCGATAGAATAAAGCATTACAGGATTTTCAAATTCAGCAGCAACCTCCCGTATGATATGGATGGATTCTGCTTCCAGTTCCTGTAGATGGCTTAATTTGTAATCTGACATATTTCAATATATTTGTTTGTTCCTATTCATTAAGAAGGGCGTAAAATGTTACGCCCCCACTTTGGGTAATATCAATTCTAATAATTTATTGACCGATTCTTCCAGACTGAGAACGGATGTATCCAACGATAACGCCGGATGCTCCGGAGCTTCGAACGGAGCCGAAACACCTGTGAAATCTTTTATCTCTCCCTTGCGGGCCTTTGCATACAATCCTTTCACATCGCGTCGTTCGCATTCTTCAATCGGTGTGTTTACATAAATCTCAAGGAAATTCTCTTTTCCGATGATAGACGAAGCCATCTCCCTTAGTTCGTTATTCGGACTGATAAAAGCCGCTATAGTTATAACACCGGTATCGATAAATAGTTTGCTAACCTCGGCTATACGACGGATATTCTCCACACGGTCTTCTGCCGAAAATCCCAGGTTGTTATTGATGCCGCTACGGATATTATCGCCATCCAGGATACGGCACAATAATCCCCGCTGATGCAACTCCCTTTCGAGTGCTATTGCAATGGTACTTTTACCAGAGCCGCTCAGTCCCGTAAACCAGACCATTACACTACGTTGTTTCAGAAGAGTTTCTTTATCCTCTCTTCCCATCATTCTATCGAAGATCGGATATATGTTATTCGTTTGTGTATTACTCATTATTAGTTACCCTTAAATTAAAACTTCCAGATCATTGGTATTACAAATATAGAAATCAAAAAAGTGATCAGGTTCAGTGGTAAACCGATCCTTACGAAGTCGGTAAACTTATAACTGCCGATACCTTGTACAATCAGGTTCGTCTGATAACCGATCGGCGAACTGAAACTGGCCGAAGCAGCCATACAAATCACCACAAAAAATGGCGTCGGATTGACCCCTAGCTGTGTGGCTACCGATAATGCGATCGGGAAGCTTAATGCCGCCGCCGCATTATTCGTTATCAACTCTGTAAATATATTTGTAATAATAAATATGATCGCGAGCAAGGCATAAGGCCCGAAGTTATCGGCCATATTAATGATATAGCTGGCTACCAATGCTGCAAAACCGGAGTTTTCCATCGCTTTGCTGATAGCAAAAGCACAGGCAATCGTAATCAGAATATCCCATGAAATGTATTTGGTATATTTTTTGGGTGGAAATATCTTTGTCCAGGCCATAATAATCGTTGTGATGCAGACAAAGAAAAACATATCCAACCGCATATTGGGTATAGCTTCTTTTACTGCCGGTAACTCTCCAACCGTTGCACCAACGATCATAAAGATCAGAAGCCCCAGCGCCAACCAACGTTTGCCTTTCGATACAGGTTCGGTATTTTCGCTACCATTTGCCAACATAAGGAAGACGCTTGATTCTCCCCAAGTCGGAATGAATGAATCGTCCGCCCAAAGTACCAGCGTATCCCCTTCATGCAAGGTTACTTTATCCAGATCATGGGTGAATCGTTCGCCGCCGCTCTTTACTTCTTTTACTATAGCACCATAATGACGGGTAAAGTTAAACTCACCCAATGTCTTATTGATGCCGGGAAAACGTGAACCCAAAACGGCTTCCACACGATGTAGATTACCCGGTCCCTCCTCCTCTCCTTCATCAACATAATTATCCTGGCGAGAGTCTGGCAATAACTTATTAGAGAAAGCAAACAGGTAAAGAATACCTGCAATAGCAATAAAAATACCGACCTTTCCGAGTTCAAACATTGTAAATCCTTCATAGCCGGCATCTAACACCATTCCATGCACAACCAGATTAGTAGATGTTCCGATCAGTGTACAGATACCTCCTAAAATAGTTACATAAGATAGCGGGATGAGAAATTTGGTAGCGGGAAGTTTCACCGATTCTGCCCAACGCTTAATAATCGGGGCAAAGATTACAACGACCGGTGTATTATTCAGAAAAGCAGAGATGAAAGCAATTGGAGGCAACATACGCACCTGTGCTTTCAGTACAGTCGTTTTACCTTCCGGAAGAAGTTTCTTGATCACTTGCCCCAAAGCACCGCTCTGACGGATACCTTCGCTCACAAGAAAGAGCATGGCAACGGTTATCATCCCTTTATTACTAAACCCTTCCAACATTTCTTTGGGACTCAATATACCTGCCACAAGGAATAATACTACTACAGAAAGTAGTATCATTCCCGGTCGCATCCTATCCCATATTAACGCCGCAACCATTCCGGCCAGGGCTAGTAATACAAATAATATTTCAAAATTCATGCGTTCCTAATCTGTCTAGTTTTTCAGATAAGGTGCAAATGTAATAAGAAAATTAACGTTATTCGTACGCCAAAGTGCTATTTTAATCTTATTGACCAAAATAATCAGGATATGGAAGAAAGGGGTTTTACAATAAACCAGGGATTATGCAAATCTTCCTTATTGTATTTCAACGGCGTTCGACCATCGATATGAAAAACATCACATCCCGCCCCTCTTGCTATTGCATGTCCGGCTGCCGTATCCCATTCCATTGTCGGAGCAAAACGTGGATAAATATCCGCACTGCCCTCTGCCACCAGACATATTTTCAGGCTGCTTCCACTACTGATCAACGTAACCGGCTGTCCTTGCTTACGCAGGTTCTCTATAAAATCGGTTGTTTCCGGACTTTGATGAGAACGGGAAGCGACAACCACTATTCCCTGATGTCCCATAGACACCGGCAGGCGCGTTGCCTTCTGCATAATTTCATCCATTGACGGTTGATGTGAGCAGTCGATATTTGCCAACTTGTAAGCACCTAACGAATCGGCTGAAAAATACAACTCTTTCCGTACCGGGACATAGATTACGCCCAGGATAGGCACTCCTTTTTGAACCAAAGCGATATTTACAGTAAACTCGCCGTTCCTTTTAATAAACTCCTTGGTTCCATCCAGCGGATCAACCAACCAGAATGTTTCCCAGGCTGAACGTTCTGCATATGGAATATCCTTTCCTTCCTCGCTCAATATCGGAAAAGGGGTTACAGAAAGAACATTCACAATCAACATGTGAGCAGCTTTATCGGCCTTCGTCAGCGGAGAATTATCAGCTTTGCGTTCAATTTCAAAATCAGATTCAGGATCTGTATAAATATCCATGATAGCTTTTCCGGCATCAATTGCTGCCCGGATAGCAATGTAAAGATAGTTCGAATAGGTCATCATCACTCATATCTATTTAGTTTGTAATAATACAAATATAATGTTTTTTTCAAACAAAATACTCCTGAACCGAATTATTTCAAGCGGTATTGCCTATTAAAACATAAATTGCGCCTTTTTGACCTAAGGCGCAATCCATAATTTAGGCATCCAGCCTGACCAGATTATATTTCTGGCTGCCTATACCGATCGCTTCAGCATGTTCGAGCGTATGAATGCCGTGACGCGATTCCATGCGTTCAATCAAATGGCTACGCCCCTCATCGGGTGAGTTATAGACCATATCCACACAAGCTTTATCCAAAGCAACCGGATCGAGAGAAGCCAGAATACCGATATCAGCCATCTGAGGGTCAGCCGGATGCGAATCGCAATCACAGTCAACCGACAGGTTATTCATCACACTGATATAAAGAATATTATCACCGCAATGATCAACTACGGCTTTAGCTGCTTCAGCCATTGATTCAAGGAAAATATCCTGTTCCGGAAGGTTTCCCCACATCTCTCCCGCATTTCTGGTTTTACCGGCAGAGTGAATCCATGCTTTTCCTGAAGCAGAAGCAATACCGATAGAAATATTCTTTATCGCTCCGCCGAAGCCCCCCATCGCATGTCCTTTGAAATGGGAAAGAACGACCGTAAAATCGTAATTGGCATAGTTAGCGCCTACGATATCTTCGGTAAGATGTTTTCCTCCTTTCACCGGTAAACTGATCTCCCCAGCCGAATCCATTATGTCGACATCGGCAATAGCCGTAAAACCATGATCTGCCACGGCCTTTCTATGAGCTTCCGTGTCGGAACGTCCACCGGCATAAGCTGTATTACATTCTATAATAGTACCGTTTACTTTCCGTACCAGATCGCCGATCAGTGCAGGCTTCAGGTAATTATTGCCTCCCGGCTCTCCTGTACTTAACTTTACAGCTACTTTTCCGGATGCTGAACGTCCAAGTGCATCATAAATCCGCAGCAGACTATCCGGAGATATTTCCGTTAACATGTAGACAGTAGCAGCTTCGCCTGACGGAGTATTGGTCAAGCCACCGTTTTCTTCCGGTTCTTCTTCACGCCTGCTATTTGCTGAACAAGCGGCTAACGGTATCAGGTTTGATGCTAGTAAAACTCCTCCGGCAGCTACCGAAGTTTTAATAAATCCACGCCGTGTGAGTGGCGTCCTTTCTCTTTTTTCGCCCATGATTTATACATTTTTATTTATGCTACAAATATATCCCTATTCAACCTATTGTTTTGTATATACATTACAGATATTTATACCCGAATTACTGTTTTATTCTCGGTATTAAAGCGGTGGCGCTTTTTGGTTCCCCGGAAAAAGGCTGTAAAGTTAAGATCCTATAAGATCTGAATATTCTTTGTATATAAACAAACTATCTTCGTTGCGATATTGTTTTTAATAGGATTAGTATTAATCAGATTCTTAAGAAACAAATAAACTAAACTGCTAAAGGAACAATAATCATATATGAAGAGTTTTATATTTGCGGCCGTTTTGCTATTAGCGAGTGCAATAGCAATGGCACAAGCGACAAAGGATTATCAACTATCAAAAGAAAAGGAAATGAAGTCTCAAAGCGATATCTATTTTGCCGGGGGATGTTTCTGGGGTACAGAGCATTTCATGAAGCAAATCAACGGTGTAACCAGTACTCAGGCAGGTTATGCAAATGGGAAAGAAAGCATTAAAAATCCTTCCTACGAACAAGTATGCAATGATAATACCGGATTTGCAGAAACAGTAAAAGTCAGTTACAACCCGCAAGAAGCCGACTTGAAACTACTGATAGAACTTTTCTTCAAAACCATAGATCCGACAAGCCTGAACCGGCAAGGAAACGACCGGGGATCACAATACCGTACAGGCATCTACTATACGGATAAAGCCGATCTTCCTGTTATTGAAGAAACGGTAAATGCCTTAGCCAAAAATTATTCCAAACCGGTAGTAGTCGAAGTCAAACCATTGATAAACTTCTATCAGGCAGAAGACTACCATCAGGATTATTTGGACAAGCACCCCGATGGCTATTGCCACATAAGCCCGGATCTGTTCGACTTTGCCCGAAAGGCCAATATGAGAGGAAAGACCGTCGATACAAATTCAGGGGAAAAGAAATTCCAAAAGCCGGGCGATGCGGTACTACGCTCTACACTCACGGCCGAACAATATGCAGTCACACAACAGAATGCAACAGAAAGAGCCTTCAAAAATGAATACTGGAACGAAAACCGGAAAGGTATTTACGTGGATATCACAACCGGAGAACCGTTATTCATATCCACAGACAAATTCGACTCCGGCTGCGGCTGGCCCAGTTTCTCCAAACCGATCGACAAAAAGCTGATCATGGAGAAAACAGACCACTCTCACGGAATGAAACGGACAGAGGTACGCAGTAAAACAGGAGACGCCCATCTGGGACATGTCTTCGAAGACGGCCCGATAGCTAAAGGCGGATTACGCTATTGTATCAACAGTGCATCCCTGAAATTCATCCCCCAGGAAAAGATGAAAGAGGAAGGATATGCCGATTACCTGTACCTACTGGAAGGTAATTAATTCTATTTGCAGCTTTCACCTCCATTTATTCAGGTGCTCCACCTCTTCTGACAAACGTGCGGCAAGCGAACGGACACGGGCTTGTAAAAGAGTCCGCCGTCCTCCGGCTATCCGGGTATAGACCAGTTCGCAATTGCCGACGTACTTCCGCCATAACTGGAAGAAGGAGACGGCCAGTTCCTTCTTCCGGCCTAAGATTTCAGGGACGGCATGATAATCTATTTGCGGATAGAAAAACAAAAACCGGCTTTTCCGCAGTATCAGGTAGCGGGGATTATCGACAGGCGAGACAATCTCATGCAACGAATCCGTAAACAACGACTGCTCATAGCGCGAACCACCTTCCAGGTAGCAATGAACGCCCGTTGTCCCGGTGGAAGCCTTAACCGAAAGCTCCTGCATCGGCGTCCGGATCATGCCGGCTTTATGCAGGGATCGAAGCAACGCCTCCCCTATCCGCCGGATGTCTTTGGAGATGTCCCGGTAACGGATATACATGCTGAAGGCATGCAAGGTCTGCCGGCCGAAATATAACAGGCCGCTGATCCCGACCAATAATAGCCAGAGCTTGATATCCCTGGAAGAGCTCAGCCCACGCGCCGAGCGGAAAAAGTCGACAATCGTATCACCCGCAAATGACAATACGCCGAAAAACAAATCGGCAAACAGGCAACCGATCGTACGATGCAGGCAAACCTCCTTCTGCCTGGCAGTACGCTGATAAACAGTCTCCGGCGGCAGACGTATCTCTTCCACCAATCTCGTTCCCTGCTCCAAAGCGGACTGCCAGCGGTGTTTCAGCTCGTTGCGGCAGGCAGCCCGTTGAAGCGTTTCCGCATTGAGCCGGTCGATTGTTTCCCGGTTCGTGATGTCGCAGGGGATATGAATACGATCCAGTCCGTTCTCTATCCCACCGCCTTCCCGACAAGAAATACCGGAGAAGCTGCGGAAGCGCCTTTTCAACATATCGACGTCATTGCCCCCGTCCAACGTTGTCGTGTCGATGGATACGAGGTGCCAGATGTTACCCGTCTTCTGCTCATTCCCTTTCTGGACACGGATAGCCCGGCCGCGCATCTGGTTGGACAGGACAAAGGAGCCGACAAAGCTGGCCAATATAAGCGAATTCAATGCCGGAGCATCCCAACCCTCGCCCAGGAGCGATTTTGTGCCGACCAATACTTCGATGCCGCCTTGCTGGAACAGGTCGGTGACAATCTTCACGACCTCGTTCTTAATCCCTTCCGTCAGCGAAATCTGGAGATAAGCGTTATCGTAAGGCAACGGGGAGCAGGAGATATTCTCTATTCCGCGTTTGCTGGCCAATTGCTCCAATTCAGGCAACGCAACAGCCGGGATTATCACGATCGCCCCGGTCAGCACCCCGATACGCATATCCAGCTTATTCTCGCGGCGGAGCTTTTCGAAAACAGGCATCACACCGAATTTGCTCAACTTCATATCGTTCACGGGAGTATTGGCAAGAAATTCCTTGCGGATATAATCGGTCAGGACTACCAGGCGAAGGTCGCTACCCAACTGCTCATATTCGAAACGGACAATATCACGTATACTGTTCAGCTTTTCCAGGCAGGTCGATAATGTCTTTGTTATCTTAGCGTTGTAACGGAAAGAAATCTGGCTCTTATCCGTCGCACCGTGATAGACCAGCTTATTCTTTAACTGCTCCTGATGTCCGGCAAAGGCGGGGAATAGATCATGCCCTTTGTTCAGATAAAAATCGAGTAAGGTTTCCGCCCATTCATAATCGAACGGAGGGAAATCCGGCTTCTTCTCATTCAGCACTTTATAATGGCACGCAGGGATGTTGTGCCCCAATGAATGGAAAAAGATCAATAAGGAAGAATACGATGCCATATTACTGTAAATCCATTCGATATTCCCTTCAGGATCAGTCCAGGCCGGCAACGACTCCAGGGCGGCGATCAACTCTTCATCCTTCTGTATATCCGTAAAAAGACGATCTATGTTCTCGCGGTACTCGCAAATCACCTGATATTCTTCCGGCGAAAGCTGCGAGTAATAAATATAATCCTGATGCGGGCACAAATCCCCTTCGCGCACCAACTCCGGGACGGTAATCTCCGCATCGATCGGGCCGTTCAGGTCGATATAACGCTCCCACTCGGCCCCCGTCACATCGTAGGGCGGTGTAGCTGTCAGGCCGACAAGGGTCGGTGACAAAGCTGCCTTCAACTTCGTAAGCGTGTTCCACCACTCGTTTTTGAGGTGATGCGCTTCGTCTGCAATGAAAGTCTGCACGTTCTGCTCCTTGAGCAGCCGGACGATCTCCGCCAGGTTCGCATCTCCCGAATGTTTCCCTTTCAGGTCATTGCAAGCGGCATGCAGCCCCTGGTAAGTGCTCACCGTGACAAAAGCCGGACGGTGTATATCGTACGAGATCCATTCGGGCACCTGATCCGTTTGCAGGAACAGTTCACAGAAGCGATCCACCCACTGGTTCCGCACGGCTATCGTCGGGGCAATGATCAGGGCGGGTTTATTCAGTTTCAGCATTACCTGCAGGCCGAGTACGGTCTTTCCCGAACCGGGAGGAGCCACTACATGGAGAGCCCCGTCATCCAGATAACTGTCGAGTTCAGATAACACGCGCTGCTGATAATTGCGCCAGGTGTACTTAAATGCTATTCCCCCGGGGAAAGTTTTCATATAGAGAGACTGTTTATCATCAACCGGGAGCCAAAGATAAACTTTTCATCCGTATGAACCGACAAACTACCTTTATTTTCTTATTTTTGTCCGATTCAATAATCATCCCGTGAAAACAGGATATAAAAAACAATAATATGGAAAAAGCAAACATCACGCTATATACGGTCATCGGTAATCCGAGCCGCATCGAAGCAGCTGTCCGGGATCGTTTCAAGGAAATGACCCAAGAGATCACATCCGAAAACGGGAACATCGCCCTCTGGCTCGCAGACGACTCGTCCATCACCTTCAACATCAGCCACCAGCAGAACAAGCCTGACTTTATCGCCTCTCACACAGCCGGTATGGCCAACTACTTCTCTTCCGCAGAAACACCGCTGGCGGAACTGAAAGAGAGCGTCCTGAAACAAATCCGCCTCTTCAACTGCGTGACCGGCATCACCTTCGAAATAGACGAAAACGAAGACCGTACCAACTACATCATCAACCGCCTTTTCGCCATCGCAAACGATGTAAACGGCTTCCTGCTCTACCCCAGCATGCAGATATACACCAGAGAGGGCAAGCTCCTGTTCTCCATCACGGGCGAGAGTGAGCTGACGGAATTCATCCCCATTGCCAATAATGATTATCTGGACAGGAACCGCCATACAGAAGCATCCGCCGACGTGGAACGCCGCCTGCGCTCCATCGTGCAGCTCGAAGCAAAAAATATCCCTTACCTAGAACACTTGCGTTGCGAAGCCTTGGAAAGCGAAGTCCACCTGAAAAACCGTGAGGAGATGGTCGAGCGTGCCGCCGCCCTGTTCGCCGTCGCCGTCTATTCGGAAGTCATACTCTCGGAAGATTCCGACCGCGAGAAAGCCCTCTTCTACTTTAATAAGATGGACGACCTGTACGGCGTAAAAGCACACCTCACGGAAAAAGAGGCTGCCTACATCAACGATCCGGAACCGGAAAAACAAACCTGCATCCAGTTCGTATGGCGTTACGAATGTTGCGGCGTATTACTATGGGCCGCCGGAGTAGTCGACGACCTATCCTATCCTTCCGAGATTATCGACGTCCCCATCCTCGCCGCCATCTTCTGGCAGCATAAAGGGCTGAAAGACCTCTTAGGCAAAGGCTATTCGCGTCCGGCAAAAGAAATACTGGATGTGGCAGACCTGACGTTCCGTTACGACTGGGCTTGCGTGGATGCGCGTATCCATAAAAAAGAAGTACCGGGCGGACTCGAAAGCGGGGTCGTGGGCGAACGCCATTATGCTTTCAACTGGATCGTCGGGGCGAACGGCGGTGAAGACTGGGACAACATCCATCCGAATACGTAAACCGATAGTCATTTTCAAGTGTGTACCGGTAGTCCCATTTTTGTGCCATGCCTGTTGCACAAAAGTGCGGCTACTAGTGCACATTTGTGCAACAGGCATGGCACAATATTAAAACTACTATCCGAAGCTTGATCGGTATCACCATTTATATTATTTCTTCACAGCAGAAACAAGCAGCATCATCGGCCTGCGCAATTCATCCCGCATACCGGGGATGGTGTCGAGCAAAGCAGGGTCGGGTTCCGGCTCTATCAGCCCGGTGATCTCGAAGCCTGCCCGGATTAAGCCGTTCACATAGGTAGTCAGTGTCTTGTGATACTTCACTACTTCTTCACCCAGGAAAATGGCGTTGCGCTTGCCTTCGGTGAAATAACGGTCTACCGGCCAGTGGATAGCCTGTCCGTCAGCCTCGTAATACCAATCCTGCGTGCCGTAGGCCGTAAAGACCGGGTGCTCAACGGAAAAGACAAAAGAGCCGCCTTTGCTCAGGCAGCGGTGAACGTTCCGGCAAACGGTCTCGAAAGATTCCAGGTAGTGGAATGTCAGCGAGCTGATCACGACATCGAAAGTATCCGGCTCGTACTCAAAATCTTCTATGGCTATACATCTGTATGCTATCTTTGGAGAAGAATTTTTTTTGCGTGCCTCTTCCAACATCTTTTCCGAAAGATCGATCCCCAATGCCGATGCAGCCCCCTGCTCTACCGCATACACGCAATGCCAGCCGAATCCGCAGCCGAGGTCGAGCACTCTCTTTCCTTTAAAATCAGGCAGCATGGTCTTCAACACATGCCATTCACCTGCTCCTTTCAGCCCGTCCACCGAACGCGACATCCGGCTATATTGGCTGAAGAATTTCTCATCATCGTATTTATTCTCTTTCATAACTTAATTTCATTGATTTAACCGGAAATTACCCCTAAATCCGGAGAACGGCAAAGATACATACAAAAACGTTCCTTTTCTCCCGGTTCTCTATTTATATTTTGATAACAATTAGGCTATATATACAGAATTTTATCGTAAATTTGCGACGATTCCCTCACATTAATAAGCAGGGAACTCATTGCAATAACCAATTTTACATGTAATGAAACAAGACAAGATCATTTTCGACATCATTGAGAAAGAACATCAGCGCCAGTTGAAAGGCATCGAGCTGATTGCTTCTGAAAACTTTGTGAGCGACCAGGTGATGCAAGCCATGGGAAGCTGCCTGACCAACAAATACGCCGAAGGTTATCCCGGCAAGCGGTATTATGGTGGTTGCGAGGTTGTCGACCAGAGCGAAACTATCGCTATCGAACGGTTGAAACAAATCTTCAATGCAGAATGGGCAAATGTCCAGCCTCACTCGGGAGCACAGGCTAATGCAGCCGTATTCCTGGCAGTCCTTAACCCTGGGGACACATTCCTCGGTTTGAATCTGGCACATGGCGGCCACCTTTCTCATGGTTCTCCAGTAAATAGTTCAGGTATCCTATATAGAGCAACAGAGTATAACGTAAAAGAAGAAACCGGACGCGTAGACTACGACCAGATGGAAGAAGTTGCCTTGCGTGAAAAACCGAAATTGATCGTCGGTGGTGGATCTGCTTATTCTCGTGAATGGGATTACAAACGTATGCGCGAAATCGCCGACAAAGTAGGTGCTTTGCTGATGATCGATATGGCTCACCCGGCCGGTCTGATCGCTGCCGGTTTGTTGAACAACCCGTTGGAATATGCCCATATCGTAACTTCTACTACACACAAGACGTTGCGTGGCCCGCGCGGTGGTATCATCCTGTTAGGCAAAGATTTCGAAAACCCGTGGGGAAAGAAGACTCCGAAAGGCGAGATCAAAAAGATGTCACAGTTGCTCGATTCAGCCGTATTCCCGGGTATCCAGGGAGGCCCGCTGGAACATGTAATCGCTGCTAAAGCCGTTGCTTTCGGCGAAGCTTTGGAACCAGAATACAAAACATACCAGGCACAGGTACAGGCAAATGCCGCTGCTATGGCAAAAGCATTTATCGATAAGGGTTACAAGATCATTTCCGACGGTACCGACAACCACAGTATGTTGATCGACCTGCGTAAGAAATTCCCCGAACTGACCGGTAAAGTGGCTGAAAAAGCTTTGGTTGCCGCTGATATCACCGTCAACAAGAACATGGTTCCGTTCGACAGCCGTTCAGCTTTCCAGACTTCAGGTATCCGCGTAGGTACTCCGGCTATCACTACCCGTGGTGCCAAAGAGCCGCTGATGGCTGAGATCGTGGAATTGATCGACACAGTTCTTTCTGCACCTGAATGCGATAAAACGATCACTGCTGTTCGCGAAAAGGTAAACAGCATCATGAAAGAATATCCTATCTTCGCATGGTAAAAACACATGGTATAAGGGCGGCTATCGACTGCCGCCCTATACATTATTATATATAGTATATAAATAACCGTATAAGCGGCAAAAATATCTGTTTAACCGGCATAAATACCGGGACGACCGCTAGGGCCGCCCCTACGAAAAACAAAATTCACAATTATCTATAAACTTATTCTTTAAAACATGAAGAAGCTCGTTTCAATGTGTGCAGGCGCAGCACTATGTATCCTTGCGTCATGCAGCGAAGGGCCTACAAAACAGATGCCTTACAACCAAGGTATCAATGTAATTCCTGTACCTGTTAGTCTGACTCAGAACGAAGGAGTCTTTAAAGTTGGCAAAAACATGGCTTTCCAGGCTTCCACTCCGGAGGCTAAGACAGTAGCTGAATTTTTCGCTTCCAAACTGAACCTGGCAACAGGTTATCAGGTAACGGTCGGCGATAAAGAAGTATCTAACGGTATTTCATTGATTATCGACGAATCGCTGGACGTAAACAACGAAGGGTATACACTCGACGTAACGGCCAACGGAGCAACTGTAAAGGCTAAAACTCCACAAGGTTTATTCTATGGTATGCAAACATTCATGCAGTTATTGCCTGCTGAAGTCGAAAGCCCGGTGGTTGTCAGTGGAATCGCATGGACTGCTCCGTGTGTTTCTGTAAAAGACGAACCGCGTTTCGGCTACCGCGGATTCATGCTTGATCCGTGCCGTCATTTCATCCCGGTAGAAAACGTAAAGAAACAAATCGACGTACTGTCGCTGTTCAAGATCAACCGTATGCACTGGCACTTAACAGACGACCAGGGCTGGCGTATCGAAATCAAGAAATATCCGAAGCTGACTGAAGTAGGTGCTAAACGCATCGAAGGCGAAGGTACCGAATACGGTGGCTTCTATACTCAGGAAGAAATCAAGGAAGTTGTAAAATATGCAGCCGACCGCTTCGTAACGGTTATTCCCGAACTGGAACTCCCGGGACACGAAATGGCCGCTATCGCCGGTTATCCTGAATTGTCTTGTAAAGGCGAACAAAGTACTCCGCGTATCATCTGGGGCGTTGAAGACATCGTCATGTGTGCCGGTAAAGAGGAAACATTCAAGTTCCTGGAAGATGTGATCGACGAAATCGCTCCGTTGTTCCCCAGCGAATACTTCCACATCGGAGGTGACGAATGTCCGAAGATCAGTTGGAAACAATGCCCGCTTTGCCAGAAACGCATCAAAGAAGAAGGCTTGAAGGGTGACAAACAGCACAGTGCGGAAGAACGCCTGCAAAGCTACTTCGTACAGCGCATGGAAAAATATCTTTCCGGTAAATATGGAAAGAAGATCATCGGTTGGGACGAGATACTTGAAGGAGGTCTGGCACCGTCTGCAACTGTTATGTCATGGCGTGGTGAAGCCGGTGGTATCGCCGCAGCTAACATGGATCACGATGTGATTATGACTCCGGGAAGCGGTGGTATGTATCTTGACCAATACCAGGGAGACTCTAAGATTGAACCGGTAACTATCGGCGGATATGCTACGATCGAAAAAGTGTACAGCTATAATCCGATCCCCGACACATTGGTTGCAACAGGCAAAGCCCAGCATATTCTGGGTGTTCAGTGCAACAACTGGTCTGAGTACATGTACAACACCGACTTGATGGAATACCGTATGTATCCTCGTGCCCTGGCCGTAGCTGAAATAGGCTGGAGCCCGCTGACACGCAAAGACTACAAGGATTTCGAACGCAGACTGGATAATGCGCTGGTTCGTTTGGATGCACACAATATCAACTACTACATCCCGCAGCCAGAACAGCCGAACGGCTCAACCAACCTCGTTGCATTTACCGACAAGGCTTCTCTTGCCTTCAAGACAACTCGCCCGGTTAAGGTTGTATATACAATCGACGGAACAGAACCTACTGCCGAATCGACTGTTTATTCCGCTCCTATCGAGTTCACTGAATCTGGCGTATTGAAGATCCGTTCCGTACTACCTTCCGGTAAAATGAGCAAGACTCGTACGATCACTGTAGAAAAACAGGCATTGGCTCCGGCTAAAGAAGTAGCCAAGACAACTCCGGGTCTGGAAATGCAGGTAACCGACGGCATCTTCCTTGAATCATCCAAATTGGCTGACGTGAAAGAATGGAAGAAGTTGGCAATAAAAGATCTGCGCCAGCTGACCAACCAGGTACCTGCTCCCGAATCCATGAGAGGTGTTAAACAGTATGCTGCCGTTGCGACCGGTTACGTAAATATCCCAGAAGATGGCGTTTACTATATCTCTTCTGACAACGAAGAAGTTTGGATCGACGGTAAACTGCTTATCAACAATGGCGGTGAAGTGAAACGTTTCTCACGTCACGACACATCTGTTGCTCTGGCTGCCGGCCTGCACGAGATCAAAGTGGTATTCCTCGGACATATCATCGGCGGATGGCCTTCCAACTGGAACGACGGTAGTGTAAAACTACGCAAAGAGGGTGCTGAGAAATTCACTCGCATTACTCCGGAAATGTTAGTTCATTAAAAAAATCTTTCCGGAAATCCGGAAACTCCAATCAAACGTTTAAAAATGCTTTCCGGATTTCCGGAAGGCATTTTTTAATGGTGTAAACCGACTTCCGGGTTTGCGGAAATAAACTTTAAACGTTTAAACGGCTTTCCGGAAATTCGGAAACGAACTTTCACCATTTAAAGTTAGCTTCCGAGACTTCGAGAGCCAACTTTAAACGTTTTCCCTGCTTTCCGAAGTCTCGGAAGATGTTTTTAATCGATATGTAGTTTCATTATAGTGATTGAGTTCGGCGGGAATGAATAAACCATCGGGCCTCCTAAAGAAAAAGAAATACTTTTCTGTACAGGAACAATCTTTTCCGGCTCCGTAAATGTATTCCGTCCCAAAGGCTCCCCGGTCAACTGGATAACCTCTGCATCATTCTTTATACTCACCCCTTTTATATTCAACTCCGTTTTCTCTTCATGCTGAGTCGTATTTACCACTTTCAGCAATATAACATTCGCTTCTTTATCCATAGTTGCAACTGAAACCAGTGAAGGCAACGGAGGCAATTCGACCTTATATATCTGTGTATCGTCTACATAACAGCTAATGTTTTCATCTTTGCAAACGATCTTGATGTCATACCAGCGATTACTTTCAAAAGAATGAATGCGGGGAGCGCTCAAAGTATCCCTCACAGCACCTGCCTGGCGATACAGCTCGCAAGAACCCGGGGCTATCGATAAAGCTATATGATCGTTCGCCTCTCCGGCCTTACCATTATCGCGGACGCGAAGCTGAATCTGTCCACTGCCTTTTGTTCGTCTGACCCGCATGGATAATGTATAATCGTGAGCCGTAGAATCTCCCATTAACAGATAGTTCCAACGGTTCGGAACCGGGATAAGTTTCCCGTTATCCACTTGCCAACCTCCACTCTTCACCGTACCTTCAGTTACAGGTTTATCATCGATCCGTACATTCTCAAAGTCATAGCTATTATCGAACAGTTCTATCGAAGCACGCCCAAACGTCACCTGCGGACGGCTATACGTATCGACCTCAGTCTTAAGTAATTCGTCTCCACGGTTATTCGCAAACATCTGCATCATATAAAACGAAGGTGACCCCACCACTTGATGGCTATTAAAAGAAAGAGCCGGATACCGTTGAAATTCGTAATCCACATTTCCTAATACCGGCGCATATGCCAGACGTTTCACCACTTCCGGGCTATTCTCTATCCCCACCAGGAAGCAGGCCTCTCCTATTGCAGCACGCAAAGTGCCCTGCAAGGAAGCATCTCCCATACTGAACTCACCAATAAAAACAGCAGGGAAACGTCTTAAGTATTGCCCGGTTTCATAACGGTTATGGTTGGCAATAAGAAAATCTTCTCCGGAATAAAAATGATAGTCCGTCCACTCCGTCCTGTTCTGCCCGGCGATCAAGGAGCTTTTTATCACTGTGATCTCCGGATAAGTTTCATTAATAGCTTTTTTGAATAGCTCGAAACGTTTAGAGTATTCCTGTCCGTAATTCTCACTGCCGATCTCCACATATTTCAGGTTGAAAGGTTCCGGATGTCCCTGTTTGGCACGCATAGCTCCGAAAGCAGAATCGACCGGTGCATTAGCGTAAGCGATAGCATCCAAAGCATCCTGTACCAGTTTGTTCATGGCTGTAATATCTTCATAACGCGGACGACGACTCTGGCTCGTCACACCGCTGTTGATTACATACAAAGGTTCAGCTTTCAGATCTTCACACATTTGCAGATATTCATGATATCCCATCCCATTGGTCGAACCATATGCCCATATATTCCAGAAATGCTTACGTTCAGAAACCGCTCCGACTGTTTCACGCCAGATAGGATATGTCCCGGCAGTATATCCTTCCACGAAGCTCCCCCCCGGAAAACGAATAAATTGTGGATTCAGAGAGGCAACCTTTTCCATTAGATCCGGGCGCAATCCATTAGGCCGGTCATTCCATGTTTTCTGGGGAAATAAAGAAACAACATCCAACCAGAATACGGCAGAACTATCCGAAGTGATAGTCAAGACCGCATTATCCGTATTTTCCGTGGCAGTAAAAGTATGTTGGTATTTTCTCCATCCAAACACGGTAGAGATTTTAAACACCTCACTCAAGGCTGTTTCTGCTGTTGAATCAGACAAAGCAACATTAATTGTCTTTGGAGTCATTGTCGCCCCTTTCATATATAATGACAAATCATATTTTTCTCCTTTACGGATAGAAAGGCCATTATACCCCGTAGCAATAACTCCTCCTCTACCAGACTCCGGAGTAACGGACGCAGATACCAGCAAGGAACGACGGTTTTTGTCATTGATAAGCTCCTTTGTATCCGGATATATATAAGTCCCGGTAGAAATACGCTTCCACCCCGGCACTGAATCTGAACGCATAAAAGGAATAGACCAACCATTAGGCGTAGTCAAAACATTCCGGCTGGCATCATACGGACAGTTCAGAGGAGGTACACCATCTTCAAAGCTACGATTTTGTATCATTTCAGCATAGATACCTCCATCGACTGCATGGTTAATCTCCTCGATAGTCAATCCATATAAATTCTTATTAACAGGAACAGAAAAACTTTCTACATCAACAGTTATCAAAGATGTCACCGGCATTTCAGGCTGACATCCGGAAAGCAAAAAAACAAGTATTATATTTATACTTAATATCTTAAAGGGTATATTCATCTCTACGTTTATCAATTCAATAGCACGATAAAATTCATTCTGCAAACTTAAAGAATAATTTTCATATATATTGTTCTTTGCAATAAAGAGTATTTACACAGAAAAACCTTTGATTTTTATATGCTTTTATCAAATTATTATTTTAATTTTGCGCGGTGGAGAAAACAAAAAATTGCAATATATACAAAAAAGCATGAAGAAGTCGATTCTTTTGGTTGATGATAAGCCTGAAATAGCGAAGATTATAATGCTCTATCTGTCTTCATTGTATGATGTCAGATACGAGGAAAATCCGATTAAAGCTATTGCATGGCTTAATGAAGGCAACATGCCGGACGGGATTATTTCCGACTTGAATATGCCGGAGATGAATGGAGAGGAGTTTTTGTGTTATTTAAAAGCAAATGCTCTCTTTAGTCATATTCCTGTACTAATTCTATCGAGTGTAGAAAGTAGTTCCAACAGAATACGTCTATTTGAAGAAGGGGCAGAAGACTTTATTCTGAAACCTTTTAACCCGGAAGAATTAAGGGTAAGGGTTAAAAGATTATTGAGATAAAGAATAAACACTAGGGTTAATTTTAAACTTGTATGGAGTACATCTTTTGGGGAAATAATATTCCCTTGGCCGCTCATTTGCGGGAGAATCTGCAGTGCAGAATTTCCGAATGCATTACTTTTCAGCAAATAAAATCAAGCTTATCCTCTTTAGGAGACATTGATTTCTGTGTATTTCTTGAAAAGCAGGAAATGACGACAGATATACCGACAATTACCCAACTTCATAAGTTATACCCTGAGTTGTATATCATACTGATAAGCGAGACTCTGAGTAAAGAAGAAAAGCTACCTTATTTAAAGGCTGGCATTGATTGTATGATCTCCAAAGAATATTCAAAAGAGGACTTACAAAAATTACTCTCTGTCGTTATTGATTTCAAGGAGAAAACAAAAATCAAGAAAAGTAATCAAGTATCTTCCTTGGCAGAATTTAAATTACCCCTGTGGAAACGTACTTTTGATATACTGGCATCTTCAGCAGCCATACTTATGCTGTCTCCTATATTGATATCTACAGCGCTCCTGATCAGATTTGAAAGTGATGGAAAGGTTGTTTATAAGTCTAAGCGGGTAGGTAGCAATTATAAGATCTTCGATTTTTACAAATTCCGGTCGATGTATTCGGATGCAGATAAACGTCTTGCAGAATACAAAAAACTAAACCAATATACAAAAGAAACAGCTGAAGAAGAGTCTGCGTCATCTTCTTCAGCTCTAGGGATATCCCTAGAGAATCATCCAACAGAGAGTAGTCAGGATATTCTTTTATTTTCTGATGACTTAAGTACTTCAGAAAATAATTATCTGAAAACCAAACGCAATGAGCGTTCCAACGCTTTTTTCAAAATAGAGAACGACCCACGTATCACTCACATGGGACGCTTTATCAGAAAATACAGTATAGATGAACTTCCCCAGTTATTCAATATTCTGAAAGGAGATATGTCTATCGTAGGTAACCGTCCCCTCCCTCTTTATGAGGCCGAGTTGCTTACCAGCGATGAGTATGTACAACGTTTCATGGCACCTGCGGGTCTGACAGGCCTTTGGCAGGTTGAGAAACGCGGTGATGCAGGAAAAATGTCTGCTGAAGAACGAAAACAACTGGATATCAAGTATGCGAAAGAATTTTCTTTCCGAATGGATATGATGATTATTATCAAAACATTCACAGCGTTCATCCAAAAGGAGAATGTATAGAGATCTAATCTGATGAAAAAAGTTCTCATTATATTGCTATCAATAAATACTCTCTGCTGTTTTAGTCAGAAAAAGGGAGGCAACTACTTTGACAAAGCTACAACTGTTGAAGTAACAGCCATGGCTAATTCAGACTCTATACAAGCTATGTTGGATGACTATGAACGAGTTCAGCTCCCTCCTCTTTCTGTTTTCCTGCAATCAGTTTATGACCATCCTTCCATTAAAATTTATGAAGCAAAGAGAGAAGAGGCAAATGCTGAAATGAAAGTTTCAAGGAGGGAATGGTTAAACTATTTCAGGATATACGGACAATACCAATATGGAAGAATCGTGCAATTATCATCAACAGAAACAGTTGATGATCCTTTACTTACGACAAGTCTAGGAAGTAATAAAAGTACTTATAGCGCAGGACTATCCATATCAATACCTTTCGGTGATTTGGCCAGCCGCAAGCAAAAGATAAGAGCCAAGAAAGCACATTTCCGCCAATTGGATTACGAATATGAGATGTCAATAGAAGAACGAAAACTAAAGATATTGGAAGCTTATAATAATGTATTACAATCTTTAGCTACCCTGAAAGCTAAATCTGATGCTGCCGCATTATATAATGCCCAAATGAAAATATCCGAACAAGACTTCATTAATGGAAAAATTGGTATCGGCGAACTCTCTATCGAGAAAGGAAGACGTACCAATGCAATCATTCTTTACCAGGAAGGGCGAACTGCTTTACATAATGCTGTCACTCTACTAGAGATGCTCACTAATGTAAAGATCATAAACAGATAACCTATGGATATCACACTCTATATATCCCGTTTTCTACATCGCATTCGCTATCAGCTAATACTGGGTGCGTTAGTTGTCACGGCATTGGTTGCATACTTCACACAGTTCATGCAAAAAAAATATACCGTGAATACGTCTATCTATACCGGCATTACATCTAATACCGGATTAGAAAGTGAAAGTAAACCGGATTGGATGAGTGTAAACAATACTTTCGACAATTTGGTAAACCTCACCAAATCAAAAGGTACTTTAGAAACCGTATCAATGAAATTATTAGTACTGAATCTTATTAATGGAGATCCCAGTGTAGATAATAAATATATAACTGCCAAAAACTATCAGAACCTGGTTAGCTTTGTTCCCAAAGAAGTCCTGAATTTAATTGACAAAGATTCTTTTGAGAGAACGATAAGTAACCTTGAGAAATATAAGCAAAGTGATACGCATAATTTCTTGTATAAGTTATTTAACGGATTTACCCCTTATTATAGTTATGGTGCATTATCCCAAATCATTGTAAAACGCCTGGGTAATAGCGATCTGATTGATATTGCCTATACATCTACAGACCCGGGTATTACATTAACAACAGTGAAACTCCTTAGTGAAGAATTACGTATTTCTTATAATCAACTAAAATATAAAACAGCTGACGACATCGTAAAATATTACGAAGATGAACAAAAGAGATTACGCAGTCAATTAAATAATCTCGAAAATGAGCTTACGGATTACAATATCAAGAATAGCGTAATAAATTATCAGGAACAAACAAAAGCTATCGCCGGTTCATTTTCAGATTTTGAGAATCGCTATGAAGAAGTAATTCGTAGAATCAATAGTTCTTCACAATTACTTGAAGGCCTTGAACAATATATGCGAGTTCGTGTCAAGTTAGTACAAGCTAATGACGAGTTTATCAAAGCTTTAGAAGAAATATCCAAAATAAATGGGAAAATAACGGAAATAGAAATATTTACAACGGAAGATACTCAAAATGACGATCTGGAATTATTGAAATACAAAGATGATTTAAAAAATGCAGAAAAAAAAGTAGCAACACTGACAGAACAAATCAATAATTATAAAGAAAGTAAGGAAGGTATTTCTATCGATGGATTAGTCAATGAGTGGTTGGCACAAACCATTATCAATATAAAAGCAAAAGCTGAATTGAAGATATTAGACCAAAGGAAAAAAGAATTCACAGAACAATATAAAACATATTCTCCTGTAGGAACCCAGATAAACAGGCAAGAGCGTGAAATACATGTGACAGAAGAAGCTTATTTGCAGGTATTACATGCCCTGAATATGGCAAAAATGAAACAAAAGAATTTGCAATTAACTACTGCAACATTGAACACAATATCAGAACCGACATTCCCTCTTTTCAGCGATAAAAGCAAACGAATGTTGTTAATCATAGCTGCGTTTGCCGGCAGTATAATATTCATTATCGGTCTGAATTTAATCGTAGAGTTATTAGACAGAACCCTACGGGATGCAGAACGTGCCCGCAGGCTAACTAAAATGAATGTTTTAGGAGCTTTCACAGGTAACCAGCAATTAAAATACAGAGGATTTATAAAAGCTTGTAACAGAATATCTGCTGCCTACACATGTAATCGACTTGTTCAACACATGAAAAAAGGAAAAACATTTCATATTAATATACTAAGCATAGAAAAAAAAGAAGGGAAAAGTTTTGTTTGTCAATATTTATTAGAATATTGGAAAGAAATCGGATTCAATGTCAAATATCTGGTAGCGGGAATAGATTTTCCAATTGATGCGGCATATCTATCTTCAGGAGAAATAAGTTCCTACATAGAAGACTATGATCAAATGGATATTCTCCTGCTGGAATATCCTTCTATTAAAGATAATAGTCTGCCGATTTGTCTATTAAATAAGGCTGATGTAAATCTTTTAATAGCTAATGCCCGTAGAGTATGGAAGAATAGTGATGAAGAATTTGTGAAATATCTAATGGACATGGCTCAAGACAAGCCGTTATTCCTTTATTTAAATAATGCAAGTCGTGAAGCTGTAGAAGATTTTACAGGCCAATTACCTCCGGAAACTTCTATACGTTCATTCTCCAATCGTATTATATATATGGGATTAACAGCAAGAAATTCTGCTATAAAGAGATAAGCATGAATAATAGTAATTACATACCTGTTGAAACTCGTTCAATAAAGCTTCTCTATCTTATTATATTGATAGGACTGGTTGGCATTCTCATGGCTTTATTATCCATGAATATGGCACTTTTTGCAGTAATTACAGTATTTCCACTAATATGTATTGCAGGAATTCTAATCTTAAGATATCCTCAATTAATGTTATTCATAATCTTTACTATCAATTATTTCATTTTGGGGATTACCCGTTATGTGCCTATAGAAGGAATAAGTATAATCATGGATATTTTATATGTACTTACCCTTGTACTTATTTTTGTGCATAGTGCACTCTATCATAGTATCGAATGGAAAAGATGCTTTCACATTTTAAGTGCATTATCAGCAGTATGGGCCTTCTATTGCATTTTGGAAGTGATGAATCCAAGTGCTGTATTTGAAGGGTGGATTTTATCCAGAGGGTTAATCATTAACGGGCTAATTATAACAATTCTTACATCACTATTATGTACCAGATACAAAACATTGAAAGCTCTTTTATTTACATTTTCATTATTCACAGTATTGGCCATATTAAAAACCTTTATGCAAAAATTTTTTGGTTTTGATACCTATGAAACCCGATGGCTCAACAATGGAGGTGCAACGACCCATATAATTCATTCCGGTATACGTTATTTCTCATTTTTCACAGATGCGAGTAACATGGGATCCAATATGGGAGGTGCTGGTATTATTTGGGGTATAACTTCTTTGTATATGAAAAATAAAGCATTCAGGATTTATTATGCAAGCGTAGCTGTTGCTTCTTTGTATACAATGATGCTTTCCGGTACTCGAGGTGCAATAATTGTACCATTGGCCGGATTAGCACTTTATACCGTAGTAAGCAAACAGACTCGGTCTATTTTAATAGGAACAGCTTCTTTGGTTCTGATTTACGTGTTCTTCGCTTTTACAATGATCGGTCAAAGTAATGCGACTATCAGAAGAATGAGAACAGCTTTTACACCAAGTGAAGATGCTTCATATATTGTCCGTAAAGAGAACCAGAAAAAATTAAAGGAATATTTAAAATACAAACCTTTCGGAGAAGGATTAGGATTATCCGGTGATGGTTTGGGAGTAAAAGTATCCAGACGTTTTACAACATCCATCCCTACTGATTCTTGGTATGTCAAGATATGGGTTGAAACAGGAATCATTGGTTTAATATTATATATGGGTATGGTTTTTATTACTATAGCTCGCGGAACATGGATTTTAATGTTTAATATACATGATCCCGAGCTAAAAGGAATATTAACGGGATGGCTATGTGCTATATTTGGTATGTTTTTAAGTGCATATGGGAATTCATTTTGGGGACAATTCCCCACGATGGTTATAGCATTCATGGGAATGAGTTTCATTTTGAATGGTAAATACTTTGATAAAGAACTCAGCGATAAAATCAAAAATTATTCATAAACCGACTAGTTGATAATAAAACATGATAGAACTATTATTTAACTTAAAGAATAACTGGATAGATAAACAGGAGTATTTATTTCTGCTTATAGATGCTGTTTTGTTTTTACTTTTCCTTATAGCAGTCTTATATCTATTCATTTTCGCAGCCTATTCTAAAAAAAGGCTGTTTATTCTTATCCTCAAACAAATAAAAAACACAGGTACGCCATATTGTTCCCTGCCTATATGGAAGATGATGTGATTATAGATTCTGTACAATCATTTTTCAAACAGGATTATCCCAGGGAGTTATATGATGTGATTGTGATATCCGATCAAATGCGAGAAGATACAATCGCCAGATTGAAGGGAATAACAGCAATGGTGACTCAAATATCTGATCCGATGAGTACTAAGATATATGCATTACAAAAAGCGATCGAATACATAGAAGATAAAAAATTATCTTATGATATGGCGGTTGTACTCGATGCGGATAATGTAGTAAATCCTCATTTCCTGGAGAAAATAAACGATGCCTTCTATTCCGGGTGCCTGGCAATACAAACACATAGAGTTGCTAAAAACCGGGATACAAATACGGCTGTGCTAGATGCTGTCAGTGAAGAAATTAATAACTCTATTTTTAGAAAAGGGCATACACGGCTTGGATTTTCCTCCGGTTTAAGCGGATCAGGGATGGCTTTTGAATATGATCTATTCAAAAAAATAATCCAGGGAATTGATGAAATAGGTGAAGACAAACACATGGAACGTAAATTACTTTTACAAAATATATATATTGAATATCTGGAAGATGTCTATACCTATGATGAAAAAGTAAGAGGTAAAAAAGAATTTTACAACCAACGACGCCGTTGGTTAGCGACTCAATTCAGTAATTTGTTTTCGGGGATATCCCAATTACCCGGAGCGATGTTGAGCGGGAAATGGGATTATTGTGATAAGCTATTCCAATGGATGATGCCCCCTCGTGTTTTGTTGCTGGGATTCGTTATCCTTATCGCTTGTTTTTTAACTGTAATAAATATATTTCTATCAATTAAATGGTGGGGGTTATTACTTTTCATTGGTATAACCTTCAGTTTAGCAGTTCCCGATTATCTGGTTGATAGGCAATTTAAGAGGGCAATCATCAGCTTGCCAATTCTGTTTTTTCTTATGTTTCTAAACCTTTTCCGGTTAAGAGGAGGAAGTAAAAAATTTATCCATACTAAACACTCTGCAAAACATGAAAATAGCCATTGAAGCTCAACGCATATTCCGTTCTAATAAACATGGAATGGACTTTGTTGCCTTAGAAAGCATACGGGAATTACAAAAAATAGATAAAGAGAATGAGTATTATATTTTTGTAAGTCCGGGAGATGATCACTGTCTAGAGGAGACTCCAAATATGCATATCATAGAAGTCAACTGTCCAACATATCCACTTTGGGAACAGATTGCTTTACCTCGTGCTGTAGCAAAGATAAAAGCTGATTTACTACATTGTACAAGTAACACAGCCCCTATTTATTGCCCGGTACCCTTGGTACTGACGCTACATGATATTATATTTTTAGAACCACGGCAAAGTGGAAATAAATCATGGTATCAAAATATGGGATGGTATTATCGTCGCTGGGTTGTTCCGCGCATTCTACCTCAATGCAAAAAGATCATCACAGTCTCCAATTTTGAATGTAACCGTATTAAAAAGGCATTACATCTTTGTGAGAATCAGATAACGGCAATATACAATGGCTATAATCAGCATTTCCATCCAATACCTGATGTAGCATCTGTTACAGAAAAATATATAGCAGGCCAAGAGTATCTTTTCTTTTTAGGAAATACTGATCCTAAAAAAAATGTGCCACGCACATTAAAGGCTTATAGTATCTACTTAAAGAAGTCAGAGAAAAAACGTCCTCTACTGATTGCCGACTTAAAAGAAGACAAGCTAGATATTATACTTAAAGAACAAGGAATAGAAGATATCAAACCTTATCTCTCCTATCCGGGATACATTCCCAACAAGGATTTGGCTTATTTATATAATGGAGCATATGCTTTTCTATATACATCACTCCGGGAAAGTTTTGGTATCCCTATGCTTGAAGCAATGGCTTGCGGCACACCTGTAATTGCGGGAAATACTTCTGCCATGCCGGAAATTGCAGGTGAAAAAGGAATACTGGCAGATCCATTCAATGAAGAAGATATTGCAAATAAATTACTCTTATTAGAGAATGATCATCAATATTATGTCGGACAAGTCGATTACGGATTACAACGAGTAAATAAATTCTCCTGGAAGAGTACAGCTTTATCTTTATTAAAAATCTATCGGAATATATAGGATAAAATTATGAATAGTAGTCTTAAACAAAAAATAAAACAAAATGAGACACTAAAACATTTCATTTTGTTTTTAATATCATCTCCTAAAAATCCGAGGCCCAGACTTTGGGTTAAATGGTTTGTGAATCCTTTTTTGCATAAAAAAGGAAAAGGGGCTGTTATCAGAAGAAACCGGTCAAGAATAGATGTGTTTCCCTGGAATCAATTTGTTGTTGGTACAGATTCTTTAGTAGAAGACTTTACTACCATAAATAATGGTGCAGGAGATGTTATTATTGGAAATAATGCCAGAATAGGCATAGGATCTGTAGTTATCGGTCCGGCAAAGCTAGGGGATAAAGTTGGCTTGGGACAACATGTATTCATCTCAGGTTTTAACCACGGATATGAAGACGGTACTTGCGACTCCAATGAACAGCCTCTTGTAAAAAAAGAAGTTGTGATTGATAATGATTCGCATATAGGAGCAAACTCAGTCGTTGTAGCCGGAGTGCATATTGGAAAAAGGTGTCAAATCGGTGCCGGAAGTGTTGTAACCAAAGACATACCGGATTTCTGTGTTGCTGTGGGAAATCCTGCAAAAATCATAAAAAAATATGATCCAAGTATACAACAATGGATCAAAATATAACACGAACCCAATGTCAAACTCTATGGTTAGCATTATAATACCAGTATATAACACTGAAGAGTTCGTGGAAGAGGCCGTCAGGTCTATCATGAATCAAACCCTACAGGATATAGAAATCATTATTATAAATGATGGTTCTACAGATAACTCTTTATCCATAATCCGAAAATTAGCAAATGAAGATGACCGAATACAGGTCTATAGCAGAGAAAATAAAGGTTTGTCAGCTACTCGTAATCAAGGAATTTATTTAGCTAAAGGGAAATATCTATATTTCATGGATAGCGATGACTATCTTGAACCTGACGCTTTGGAGTCATGTTTTCTCAAATGTGAGAAAAATGCTTTAGACTTTATTTTTTTCGATGCCGATATTCTTAACAAGGAGGCAGATTTCGATATCAACATTAATTATCAACGTAAAGATTGTACTAATCCTGATATATTGTATGATGGCATACAATTATTTACGCTCTTAATTGAAAACAGTAAATATACTCCGTCTGCTTGCTTAAATTTTATAAATACTAAGTTTCTGAAAGATATAAATCTTCTTTTTCTTCCCGGTATTATCCATGAAGATCAGTTATTCAGTACTCTATTATATTTACAGTCAAATCGAGTGATGTGTATACACAAAGATTTTTTTAAGAGAAGACTTCGCAGTGACTCCATTATGACACGTAAATTCTCTTTAAAAAACATAGATAGTTATTTTATCATTACGGATAGATTATTTACTTATGCCTCTGAACATACAGAAACACGGTATATAGTTGATAAACATTTGTCTAAAATGTTGAATGCAGCCGTATGGTTATCTTACAAAATGCCATTGAAAGATCGCTTATACATAGCAAGACGCTGTATCAAAGACTACAAAAGGTATGTCTCCGGAAAAAACATTCTTATTTTACTGTTTAAATCATTCTTAAAAAAATAGATAACATGTCTTCTACAAAGAAAGAACTTCTATCCGGTGTTTTTTATACTGCAATAGCTAAATATTCAGGAATAATAATCTCCTTAGTAATAGCCGGGATACTAGCTCGTCTCATCGAGCCGGAAGATTTTGGTGTAGTAGCAATTGCAACAGTTATTATTTCTTTTTTTGGTATATTCAGCGATCTTGGAATAGCACCGGCAATCATACAAAATAAAGAATTATCCGAAAATGATCTCAGCAATATCTTTTCCTTTACCCTTTGGTTGGGTATTGGCATCTCTATGATTTTTTTCTTATGCTCATGGCCAATCTCCCATTTTTACCAAAGTGATACGTTATTAAGCATCTGTCAACTACTGTCACTGAACCTATTCTTCGCCTCTGCCAACATCGTACCAAATGCATTGTTATTCAAAGGAAAAGAATTTAAATTCATAGCATATCGTAGTTTAACAATTCAGATTGCCGGAGGAAGTTTAGCCATAACTGCCGCTTTTATGGGAGCCGGACTATATGCATTAATCATTAATCCCATATTGTCCAGTATATTACTATTTCTCATATCTTTCCAGAAAAAACCACAGAAGTTATCCAGTACATGGGGAATTCAATCCATGAAAAAAATTCTTAGCTTCTCTACGTATCAGTTTATGTTCAATGTGATCAATTATTTCAGTCGGAATTTAGATAAATTGCTGATAGGAAAATATATGAATATGGTTTCATTAGGATATTATGAAAAATCATACCGTCTTATGATGTTGCCTCTTCAGAATATCACACATGTTATATCTCCGGTTATGCATCCTATATTCGCGGACTTTCAAAACGATTTGTCCAGGCTTTCAGCTTCATATAATAAAATAGTTCGTTTCCTGGCTTTTATCGGATTCCCCTTATCTGTATTATTATGGTTCTGCTCTCGGGAAATAATCCTAATTATCTTTGGTGAACAATGGATGCCTTCTGTTCCTGTCTTTCAAATACTATCTATATCGGTTGGTATACAGGTAATCCTTTCTACCTCTGGATCCATTTTTCAAGCAGCAAATGATACTAAAAGTTTATTTATTTGCGGAGTATTCTCTACTCTACTTAATATCATAGGAATATTAACCGGAATATTTTTTTTCAAGACATTAGAAGCTGTTGCATGGTGCATATCCCTCACATTTACAATAAACTTTATACAATGTTATATCTGGATGTACAAAATCACCTTTAAACAAGGCCTTCAGACATTCTGGAAACAGTTCGTCTCTCCCATCTTGCTTACTGGAATATTAATTGTTTGCATATTACCTATCTATTATGTGCCGGACAAATGTCCTATATATATCAGTCTATTATTAAAAGGCTGCATATTCGCAATAGTCTATGTGGCATACATACAAATAAAAGGAGAATATGATATTATCAATTTGATTAAATCTAAAATTAAAAGATGAAAGCCTTATTCCTCGTATATCATGGTTTCAGTGAAACAAATGGTATCAGTAAAAAAATACATTATCAGGTAGATGCATTAAAGGCCTGTGGTTTAGATGTACGAACCTGTTATCTGAGCGAGTCCGATGGAAACAAATACAGGATGATCGATAATGCCATTTTATGTGATTATGGACGGGGAATAAAAGGAAAACTACTAAAACGGATTGAGTTCAATTCAATCGCAGATTATGCTATTAATGAAGATATTCGTTTCGTATATATCCGTTCAGATCATAATGCCAACCCGTTTACGATCAAAATGGTAAAAAAAATGCGTAAAGCGGACATCCGTGTTGTTATGGAAATTCCGACTTATCCCTATGATAATGAGAAGCCCTCTTCCGGAAGGAAACTACAACGATTTCTGGATAAGTATTTCAGGAATAGTTTAGCCAAACAATTATGTCGGATTGTTACATTCTCTGATTATAAAAGTATTTTTGGTACTCCCACAATCCAGATATCCAATGGAGTCGATTTTAGCAAAATAAAATTGAAACAAAAAACAAATGACATTTCTCATGAACTCCATTTGATTGGAGTCGCAGAAATACACTACTGGCATGGATTCGACCGTCTTGTACAAGGCCTGGTTAATTATTATAAGAAAGACCCCGACTACAAAGTGTTTTTCCACCTAGTCGGTAATTTTTTTGGAGAAAGAGAGAAAAGCGATATTTTACCACTGATTGAAACAAATCATCTGGAGCCTTATATAATTCTACATGGGGCAAAACATGGTGAAGAATTAGATCAGCTTTTTGAACAATCAGATATGGCCATTGGTAGTCTGGCCCGCCATCGTAGCGGTATAACCAATATAAAAACACTTAAGAACCGGGAATATGCTGCTCGCGGCTTATCTTTCATCTATTCGGAACAAGACAGTGACTTTGAGGACAAGCCTTACATCTTAAAAGTCCCGGCAAACGAAAGTCCTATTGAAGTAAATAAAATAATAGAGTTCTACAAAAAACTAAATCCTGTTCCTCTGGAAATAAGAAACTCTATCCTTTCACTTTCATGGGAAGCACAAATGAATAAGGTAATAAAAGCAATAGAAGAATAAATAACTAAAAAATAAAAGCTATGGGACATCGTACACCAATAGATCGTTATGATCTAAAAATTAAAAAGAGTGATTATGTATTAGAAGTAGGTAGCGGGCATAATCCCAGTTATCGGGCGAATGTAATTGTTGAGAAATACATCAGCACGAACTATCACAGAAGTGGAGAGGTAAAGATATTCCCCCACCAGAAATTTATAAATGCGGATGGCGCCAGCATGCCATTCCAGAATAAAGAATTTGATTACATTATATGTAATCAGGTACTTGAACACACTGATGATCCTATTGGATTTATAAAAGAGTTACAGCGTGTTGCATCAAAAGGATACCTGGAACTTCCCAGTCTGGTTGGGGAGTCCTTGTTTCCTAAATTAGCTCACAAATGGGTTTGTTTGGAAATAGATGGAAAACTCGTACTATTCGAAAAAGAAAAATTGCCGAGGATATATCCTGACTACGGGAGAACTTTTCTCAATTTTCTTCCCTATCAAAGTCTGGCCTTAAGAACATTTTATTTGTCCTACCATCAGGTCAATACTGTCAGATATGAATGGAGTGATACAATTGATGTACTTGTCAATCCGCAAGACGAATATTACAGATCCTTTTTCGAAAAAACATGGACTGAAGAGATGCAACATAAAATTTTTCCAACTCGTTCTAAACAACAAGATGTTGCAATATCAATAAAGGTCATTATGCATTTGATAAAAACAATGATAAAAAGGAGGATATTCGTTCACAAACCAATCTCTCTGGCTGAATATAATAATAGTAAATAAAACATTGCACGGACATAAGTTATTCATAGCGAGCCTTCTGCAAAGTATCTTACTCACCGAAGGCTTGCATATATAATACAAGATACCTTTTGGCCAAAAGTTTTTTGTTTCAGACACAATAAAAACTTATTGAAAATCAAAGTTTCCCAATATTTATCTCTATTTTTGTAAAAAAAAGGAAATGAATCTTATTTTAAAAATTGATATTCTACTGTTTGTTATCACTGTACTATTTACAGGATACAATCTTTTTTTTACTTTGGCCTCTCTGTTCAAAAGAAAAAAAGAAAAGGTAGATCATGTTAAGACACAGACATTTGCAGTAATCTTTGCAGCCTATAAAGAAGACCGGGTAATAAAAGAATCCGTTGAAAATTTCCTGAAGCAGGATTATCCATTGGATAAATTCCAGGTAGTAGTAGTCTCCGATCATATGGAAGAGGCAACTAACCTTGCTTTAGCTCAACTGCCAATAACTCTTTTCATTCCAGACTTTCAGGATAGTATGAAACATAAATCCATATCTTATGCGCTGGATCATCTGGAAGGATTTGACCGGGTTATTATTATGGACGCTGACAACATTACCGACACAGACTTCCTGACTCGCACAAATCAAGCGACACAAACCGTTAAAGTATTGCAAGCCCACAGAACACGGAAAAATGAAAATACGTCCGTTGCCGTATGGGATGGCATTTCGGAAGAGATAAATAATACCATATTCAGAAAAGGACGGGTGAATGTAGGGTTATCATCGGCATTGATCGGATCCGGAATGGTTTTCGACTTTGAATGGCTGAAACAGCATATGCACGAATGTAAAACTTTTGCTGAAGACAAAGAACTGGAAGCTATTTTGGCTAGAGATAATATATTTGTCGATTATAGCGACGATATATATGTCTATGACGAGAAAACAGCCCGGCAAGATATATTAATCAGACAAAGATCAAGATGGTTTCATGCCCAAATCCTTGCGTTCTCTTTGATAACCAAAGATTTTAGTCTGCAGAAAATAAATCTTACCTATATAGATAAGATTATTCAATGGGTTCCTTTCCCCAGACCGGTGAGATTCCTGTTAATATTCCTGATGATACTTTTCTGGTCTTTTGTCGCATTTCCGGTAGCTATTAAATGGTATTGTTTACTACTCATAAAAATAATGACCTACCTGCTAGCTATACCCAAAAGGATGTACACATGTGACTTTTTTGCCAGTATAATCCAGTTACCATCGATGATGATTGCCTTGTTACGCAGCTATACGGCTTCAATCTATCGTGTTAAAAAGAAAGACATGAGATTTAACAATACTCCCCACCACATAACCAAGGACAATAATCATGAATGACAAGGTCTCCATAATAACCGTCAACTATAACGGCGTTGCAGATACATGTGAAATGATTGACTCATTGAAGCAACACGAAAATTATCCATACGAACTGATAGTTGTGGATAACGGTTCGGCCAGCCTGAATGATTATACTTTGCTGAAAGAAAAATATCCGGATGTAAAAGTCATACGAAGCGACAAGAACCTTGGATTTGCAGGTGGAAATAACATTGGAGTCAAACAGGCAACCGGTAATTTCCTGTTTTTCCTGAATAACGATACGATCATCACCCATCCGATACTTGAGATATTAGTAAACCGACTGAACAGTGATGAAAAGATCGGTTGCGTTTCTCCTAAAACAACATTCTGGCCACAAAACAATAAACTGCAATATGCCGGAGCTACAAAGATGAGTTATATAACTCTCCGTAACGAGTTCACAGGATATCTGCAGGAAGATGACGGAAGATTCGACACTCCACAGGAAACAGCTTTTGCCAACGGAGCTGCCATGATGATCAGAACAGCCGATATTCAAAAATACGGACTTATGGCAGAACATTATTTTTTGTATTATGAAGAACTGGATTGGTGCTCTTTCATGCAAAAAGCCGGATTCAGTATCTGGTATGAACCTCAGGCGGTTGTCGGACATAAAGAAAGTGCCAGTGTCGGATTACAAAGCCCGTTGCAGGTATATTACCATACCCGCAACCGTTTGATATTTGCGCAAAGGACACTGTCCAACTCTTTTGAAAGAAGATGCTCCTATCTTTATCAGATAGTCATAGCTTTGCCCAAACGCTTTCTGACTTATCTGTGCCACCGGAAATTTAACCTGATCACTCCCTTAATAAAAGGAGGAATAGACGGAATCGCTTTTATTATTAACAAGTAAATACTGACAGACCACCATGCAAAACGAAATTTATACAATTACAGAATGGTTATTCTGGATAGGTATCTTCATTGTTTTCTATACTTATCTGGGATACGGTATATTATTATATGTATTAGTAAAAATAAAAGAACTCTTCATCAAGCCGGTCAAAAAAGCCTTACCCGATCCCTTCCCCGAGGTCACCCTCTTTATTGCGGCATATAATGAAGAAGATATCGTTGCAAGTAAGATGGTGAATTGCCATGCTCTTTCCTATCCTGCCGATAAACTAAAAATAGTATGGGTTACCGATGGTTCGAACGACCGCACCAATGAATATCTGAAAAAATATGAAGATGTAACCGTCCTGTTTCAACCGGAACGCAGAGGAAAGACAGCTGCATTAAATCGGGGTATACAGTATGTAACCACTCCTTATGTAGTTTTCACCGATGCCAATACGATGCTGAATACGGATGCTATCACAGAGATCGTCCGCCAGTTCTCCGATCCTAAAGTCGGATGTGTTGCCGGAGAAAAAAGAGTGGAAACAATAACCGCACAAGGAGCAACCGCCGGGGAAGGGATCTACTGGAAATATGAATCGACACTGAAAGCATTAGACTACCGGCTATATTCAGCCGTAGGTGCTGCCGGAGAACTGTTTGCCGTACGGACTGAATTATTTGAACAAATGCCGTCGGATACGCTTCTCGATGATTTCATCCTCTCACTCCGTATTGCACAGAAAGGATATAAAATTGCTTATTGTAAAGAGGCTTATGCCACAGAGACTGCCTCCCTGAATATGAAAGAAGAGGAAAAGCGAAAAGTACGTATCGCAGCAGGTGGTTTGCAATCCGTATGGCGTCTGCGTAGCCTGTTCAATATCTTCCGGTATGGTACCTTAAGTTTTCAGTTCGTAAGCCACCGGGTCTTACGATGGACTATTACACCCATCGTTTTATTCCTGCTGATCCCATTAAATATAATATTAACATGTACGGGTGAGTTTACATATATATTTTTGTTACTTTTACAAGTCATATTTTATGTAATGGCCTATACAGGTTATTCAATGGAACAGAAAAATATACGAAACAAGCTACTTTTCATACCTTATTATTTTTCTTTTATGAATATAAATGTCATAAGAGGATTTTTCTATTTAGCTGGAAATAAGGGGAATGGAGCCTGGGAAAAAGCTAAGAGAACGTAATAAGAAAAATATTTCTAAATTGCTACAAGGAAAACATCTGTAAATTCAAACATTATTAATACATTTGTGTACTGATAGTGATTGAATATCAAGAAAAGTGTAAAATTAATATGGATAATTTAGCATCAGAATATACAGTATTGATCGTTGACGATGTTCCAACCAACGTCATGTTAGTACAGGCTATATTAAAAAAGGAAGGATACACACTATTAATCTGTGACAGCGGAGCCAAAGCTCTTCGCATCGCTCATGACAAGCATCCCAATCTCATACTGCTAGATATCATGATGCCGGAAATGGACGGATACGAGGTATTACAACACCTCAAAAGCGCCCCTGACACCAATGATATTCCTGTAATCATCATGTCTGCACTTAGTGATATGCAGAGTATAGTAAAAGGATACCAGCTAGGAGCTACCGAATACGTTACAAAACCCTTCCAAAGAGAAGAACTGGTCAAACGTGTTGCCCATCGTTATGAACTATTTAGTATTAAACGCATAAAACAGGAACTGGAAAATACAATCGAATCACGTGATACGCTTTACTCTGTTATTGCACACGATCTTCGTTCTCCACTCGGCTCTCTGAAGATGATGAATAATGCTATCCTTATGATGGTAGATAAAAGTCAGGTCAGCCCCGAAGTATTCGAGATGTTACAGATGATGAATAAGACATCTGAAGAGATTTTCCTTCTACTCGATAACTTATTGAAATGGGCAAAGAACCGTCTGAAGAAACAAAATATATATAAACAAGATGCCGACATCAACAGTCTGGTTTCCAGTACAGCCGAAATGTATATCCCGATGGCTGCCCAGAAAGGTATTAGTATCCGGTTGTTAGATGTAGAGAAAGAACTAGTCGGTTCTGTCGATATAGATATGATAAAGACAGTTATCAGGAATCTTATTTCAAATGCAATCAAGTTCAGTTTTGAAGGAGGAACAATTGACGTTTCTACCAGTATAGAAGGTAACAACGTTATTGTCAGCGTGAAAGACTCCGGTAAAGGGATCAAGAAAGAAGACCAGGAAAAACTGTTGAAAGCCAATACGCATTTCACCTCTTACGGAACAAGTAATGAAAAAGGGTCGGGATTGGGCTTGATGCTCTGTAAAGATTTTGTGGAGTTGCATGACGGTAAATTATGGTTTGAATCGGAAGAAGGCAAAGGTTCGACCTTCCTGTTCTCACTGAAAGCATTGAATAAAGAATAAAAAACGACGCTAAGCAGCAACTATAAAGTAAGAGGGAATGCATTTATTGCATTCCCTTTTTCATTACTATCGTATTCAGGTCAGAAGCAAACATATCGTATTCAATGCCGGTCATCTCACCGCCCGTAGACAGGACAACCAATGAATGATCGGGATATTCACTCCGGTAAGCAGGATGAATATGGGGAAATGGATTTTCTATAAATCCATAAGACCGGTAGAAACGTAGACGGGCAGCGGATATATCATCCTTAACCGGATCTATTTCCAACAACACACGTCCGCTCTCCTGCTCTATCAGCTTTCTAAGGATCATCCCTCCCAAGCCTTTCCCCCGTTCATTGGGATGGATGGCAAAATGCTCTACGTACGTATAACTCTCAAATCTCCAGTAAGCGATAAAGCCCTGAACAATATCATTCACCGTATCTGTATAACAATCCAGATGATAGCGGCTGTCTGAAAATGCATCCTGCTGCAGTGCCACAGTCCGTTGTTCGTAGATCGGAAAACTTATATCGTATATGTCTCTGAAAGCATTATACAACGGATGATCCGTAGCCGTCAATCTTATAATTTCCATGTTATTCTTTATTTAAACGGATACAAAGATAAAACTAATAAGAAACTAATTCGTTACCCCTGCTCTTTTATGCGATTCTTTCCCTATGACTTTTAAATGAAATACTATAGCTTTCTAATACTCAGGTAATAGTATCCTACTATAAAGATACCTTCTTCCTATATTTTTGACCTAGGTCAAAAACGTTTAGCACCAAGGTAGAAAACCTTTATTACCTAGGTCGAAAAGGTTTACTACCTAGGTCAAAAATAGAATAGATAGGTACTTTTGGATTAGAGACAAGTAGTCTTTGGATTATAAAACAACTGTTTTCATACTACAAACAAGCAGGAAGCCGGCAATAAAAAAACGGCTACCGGATCTTGTTATCCGGTAACCGTTTTCGACATGACTATATTTCAATACTTCAGACTACTGCATCCGGCGAATGCCGATAGCCTTGTTATATTGAGCCAGGGAAGCCTTCTGCTGATACCAGGTCTGGATCAGGCTGCTGTAAGACTGTATCCACGACAACTGGGCAGAGAGCACATCGACGATAGGAAGTTTACCTTCGTTGTAACTGAATGTATTCAGGTCGAGGTTCTCTTCCGCTATTTTACAAGCTTCTTCAGCGACATCGATCTGCTTTGTATTCTCGGTCAGGCTAGTCCATGCATTAGCTACTTCCTGGCTGATCTGGTCGCGGGTGTTGTCCATTGCATACTCTTTGCTGCGCAGGATCGCTTTTTGCGAGTTCACTTCCTTGAAACGTGCTCCCCAACGGAACAATGGAATTTTCAGGGAAGCAAAGACTGCCGGCGTCCATAAGTTATCAGAACCTTTTACATTCAGCATAGAAGTTCCCCATGCTCCCTGAAAACCAACCGACAACGTCGGATTATATTTGGCTTTCGAAAGGTTGATCTGTCTTTTCTGATACTCGATATTCAGCTTGGAGATCAGGTAATCCGGACGGTTTTCCAGGGCTGCCGATTCACCGACTTTCATAGGCAACGGCAAGACCATTGTAATAGAATCCGTGATCGTGATCGGTTCCATCGGCGGAACACCCATCAGGACATTCAGGTTCTGCAAAGCGATTTGATAATCCTTATAGGCAGAACTTTTATTCAGCTCGGCTTCTTTCAAGCGAGCCTGAACCTGCAACAGATCCGTTTTACTGATCTGTCCGTCCTGAAAACGAAGGGTCAGCACATTCGCCAACTCCTGTACGATATCGACATACTGTGTCATAACACCGTACATACCTTTGCGGGCGGCAACAGACCAATAGTTCATATCGGCCGCATAGACGATGTTATCGGTCGTCAGCTCTTCAGCCTCGGTGGCAATCTGGCCTTGTATCTCAGCCGCCTTATAGTTGTTATAAATTTGTCCGCCGGCATAGATAGGCTGGCTTACTGTGGCACCGAGACTATAGGTATTATGATCCATTTCGATACCGGGTATGCCTTCACCCATGCCCAATTCGTACTTATTAAGACGGTACTGGTAGCTACCGGAGAAATCCACAGCCGGGAAGAATGCAGTCTTAGCCGCCTTGATAGCATGTTGCATGGCGATACGTTCTTCGGAACTTTGCTTGATCTGACGGCTGTATTCAAGCACTTTTTCTTTATATTCGGCTGCCGTGATGGGCTGTACCTGCGCATTCGCAGATATAGCACCCAACAGCATACAACCTATTATCAGTTTACTTTTCATATTACTTATTCCGATTTAATCTTAAAGAATATACAATAGGTAACCGGAAGCACGAAGATGGTCAGGATGGTTGAAACAAACAAACCTCCCATGATCGTAGCTGCCATACCGGCAAACATGGCGTCTCCCAACAGAGGAAGCATACCCAGGATCGTTGTACCCGAAGCCATCGTTACAGGCACGATACGTGTCTTGGTTGCCTCTATTACGGCATTGACAGGAGCCAGACCGCTATCCATTTGCAGGCCGATCTCATCGACAAGCACAATGGCATTCTTGATATTCATACCGATCAGTCCCAACAGACCCAGCATGGCAAAGAAGTCGAGCGACTTTCCGAATACCAGCAATCCCAATACCACACCGATAAAGATCAATGGAAGCATTGCCATGATCAGAACCGGTTTCCGGTAATATTTCGGGAAAAGGAACAGCAGGGTTATATAGATCAGACCGAACATCAACGGGATATTGGCGGCGATTGCCTTATTACCTTTGTCCTGTTCGTTTTGTTCCCCGAAATAAGTCATCTTATAACCTTCGGGAACCTGTATTTGTTTTTGAGCTTCCGTCCAAAGATGACTGAAAGCGGCCATTGTATTAGCACCACGCTTCGGCTCGCATTGCATCATCATATAAGGCTGACGGTTAAAGCGCTTCACCACATTATATTCATAATCGAGCGAGAAGTCGTCGATCACCTGCTCTACTTTAACAGAACGTCCTTTGGCACTATAAACCGGCAAGGTCTTGATATCGTTCAGATTCATAGAGTCACGATCAGCGTCTTTCATCAGGATCGGCATAAAGACATCGCCTTCGCGGTATTCGCCCAACGGAACACCGTTCGTAGCCGAACGCAACGAGTAAGCCACCTGTTGACGGGTAATACCCAGGCGCAAGCCTTTTTCCTGCGAGTATAAAGGTTTCCATACAGGAACTTTATTTCCCCAGCTGTCACGCACTTCCATTACCTGGTCGTAATTGCGGGCAATCTCTTTTACCTTCTCTGTCAATGCAACCAATGTATCCACGTTATCACCGATAAAACCGATCTCGATAGCGGCATCGGGCACGGGAGACAAGGCGAACAAAGCGGAACGGGTCAGGATGTTCGGATAGTTGGCCACCATATAATCGTAGAACTTTCCTTCTTCCACCTGTGCATCTTCCGCCTTTTGGGTTTCGATCAGCACATTGGCGAAGTTAGGTTTCGGGCCTACGGACGAACTAGCCAGATAGTAACGAACCGGAGAACCTCCCAGTGTAAATGAGTATGATTTGATATTCTTATTGTTACTCAGATATTCCTCAATCTCTTTCACATTCTTTTCCACGTCGTAGATACTGTAACCTTCCGGGAAGATCAGGTCGGCACGGAAATACGGCTTATTCATGATCGGGAAGAAACTCTGCGGCATGATCCCCATAATAAAGAGGGAAAGGAATAATGTGGCAACAACAGAAGTGATAGTTACCCATCTGCGTTTGATCAGGCGGGCCAATACTTTCTCGAACTTATGGTACAGTTTCGTGTCATAAGGATCTTTAGATTCACCCGGCTTGGCTTCTTTCAGGATAAAGTTACCGAAAGTAGTTGTCTGGGTCAATGCCAGTACCCAGCTCAATCCCAACGATACGGCCAATACGATAAACAACGGTTTAACGATCTCTGCCACTGAAGCAGGAGCCAGATACATCGGTAGGAAAGAGCAGACAGCGATAAAGGTTGCTCCCAGTAACGCCCATTGCGGCTTGGTTGCTCCGTCTATCAATGCCTGATAACGGGAGAGTCCACGCTTAATACCGACCTGTGCATTATCCGTCACCACAATGGCATTATCCACCAACATACCCATCGCGATGATAAAGGCAGCCAGTGAAGTTCGGTTCAGTCCGACACCCCAGATAAGCATTAGCAATAACGTTCCTCCTACCGAGAAAAGCAATGAACTACCGACCAGCATACCGGCACGCGATCCCATCACAAGGAAGATAACCACAATAACGATCAGTAAAGACTCGAGCAGGTTCAGGATAAAACCGTTGTTCGCTTCATCGGCAATCTTATTTTCCGGGTAAATTGTTTTCAGTTCCATACCGATAGGGAAAAGCTGCTCCATTTCTGTCAGATGACTGGCTACATCATTACCTACGGCAACCACGTCGTCATTCGCCCCGGTAGCCACACCGATACCGATAGCACGTTTGCCATCTACACGCATCAGATTGGAAGGGGGATCCATGTAACCACGTTCAACGATAGCGATATCACCCAGGCGGACTTCTCCTCCACTCTTGGTGACAATCAACTGATCGCGAATGTCCTGAATGTTTTTATATGTCCCTTCAGCCCGTATACGCAACTGGTAACTGCCGGTATTAACATCCCCTGTATTGACCAGAAGGTTTTGGGTTTGCAGTACCTGTTGGATCGAGTTAGGATCGATTCCCAGGTTTGCCAGTTTAGGAACGGATATCCTGACGTTAATCACCTGTGTCTGTTCACCGAACAGGTAAACCTTCTGAACACCAGGCACGGGTGACAGTTCCGTTTTAATCTTCTGCGACCAATCGCGCAGTTCGTCGTAGGTAAATCCATCATCGGCTGTCAAGGCATAATAGATACCGAATACATCACCGAAGTCATCACTGACTGATATAGATGAGGCTCCACTCGGAAGGCGGGGTTCTATATTGGCTACTTTACGACGAAGTTCGTCCCATTTGACAGGCATATAATCGGGATCAAGTGTCGGCTGCAATTCAATCGATATCTTCGACATCCCGAAATAAGACTCCGACTTGATCTGGAACACATCCGACATAGACTGTATCTCTCTTTCGATCGGTTCGGTAATCAGTTTCTCCACTTCAAAAGGAGTCGCACCCGGATATTGTGTAACCAGCACAGCCTGCTTGATTACAAAGGGGGCATCCTCCTTCTTCGGCAATTTGAAGAAAGAGTATATACCGCCTATCAGCATCACAGCCAGGAAGAAGTATATAATCTTACTATTCTCTAAGGAATATTTTGGAATATTCATCGTTTATCTTCTTAATCTGTTAATACTTTTACTTGTTGTCCGTCTACCAGGCGGGTTACTCCGGCTGTAACAATCTGTTCGCCGGCTTTCAAACCTTCTGTAATGACAACGCCATCTTTACCGACCAATTCTTTTTCGGTAATCTTACGGCGTTCTACCTTTTGTGTCTGAGGGTTATATACAAATACAAACTTATTGTTGCTATTAGGTTCATCGGCAACAATAGCAGACAGAGGTATTAACACGGCTCCTTCGTTGAAGCTCTGACTTTCGATGTTGAGAACAACACGGCAGGAGAAACCGACTGCCACTTTATACTTATTAAGATCGAATGCAGGATCATCGATATAAAGGAATACAGGTACACCGGAGCCGTCAGGAGAGGCTTCGACATATTCTTTTACTTTTGCCTTGAAACGGACACCCTTATAATTATCGAACTCCACATAGATCGAATAAGGAGTCGAGAAATAGGTGATATTGGTTTCCGGCATTGTAAACTGAACCTGCAGTTTATTCGGGTTGATCAGACAAACGATACCTTGCCCCATCTGTACTTTCTGATAGTTCTCTACATACTTCTTCTGGATAAAGCCATCGAAAGGAGCACGAAGCTTGGTTTGTTCCAATGTATTCTGAGAGTTCTCAAATGCTGCCTGAGCATTGGAATAAGAGGCTTTTGTCGTTTCATATTCCTGTTGGGAGATGGCTTGCTTCGCCAATAGTCTTTCAGCACGCTGCAACTGAGCCTGTGCTGTTTGAAAAGAAGCTTTCTTCGCTTCAAAATCCCATTTAAAGTCCTGCGGATCCATTTCTGCCACCACTTGCCCGGTACGAACCTTCTGTCCTTCTTCCACGTTCAGGGAGATCAATGGCCCTGACATCTTAAACGCCAGATCGCTGAACTGGTCAGGAGATACTACACCACTGAACGACTTTTCCACCACATTTAAAGATGTAACCTCAGTCAACTTTACCGGACGAGGCCCTTGCTCTTTTACCGGCGGTTGACTACAAGACATCAATGCTGCCAATACAAAAACGGGAATTAATTTACCATTCATGATAACTTGCATTTACTTATTTAGTTATTTGTTAATTATATGCTAATACAAAGTCATATAATACTATGCGTTAAGTCACAGCATTATAACATTCACTTTTTTATAATTGTTTGGATACCGCCTACCTTTTTATCTGAGGGATATCATTTGCTTGTACATTCTTAAAAAGACCAACTGTCCCAGTCTATTCTTGCTTCCATTACTTTTTCCTGCTCACCAGGAACTGCCGGGAAAAAGTCTATTCCCGTTACTTTTTCCACACTATCCACAGGGATTGCCATTGATTTCAAACTAGTATTCTTATAATCCCTGTTCTCAAAAATAAATCCGATTGCCTTATACTTATCTCCCGAGACATAACAAATAACTTTGTAGAATGCTTCGGGCACTCCTATCCTGTTCTTTCCCATCCGTTTCATATCGTCTGTCATAACAGGGCCGGTAGCAATCAGTAAAGCTCCGTAATCATTCGCCCACATCCGGCTCTGTTCTTCCAGATCCTTCCAGATTCCCCGGTTCAATGCCGGTTTCTGCGGACAAATATTACTCAGGTAAAACGATTCGCGCATCGCTTTAGCCGACCATTTCATATCACCCGCAGGAGCCAGATGTCCACGGTCATAACCGGTACGGGTATAATCTTCGTTGGTAGCAGTAGCTCCTTTTACCATCGGGTCAGGAACGAACTTGTTGGAACGTTCCGTCTTTTTACTTTTTGCTTCTTCGGGAGTCAGTTCATAGGCAACCCAGTTTGCTATTTTGTAATCAGAATTGTATGATACGGTATATCCTTCGTGACGAATTACCTGCTCAGGCCGTTTGGCTTGCAGCTTCGGTATCTCTGCATTCGCAGGTACCTTGAAGGTTTTTGTCTTAGAACGGGAAGGCTTTATAGGGGAAGGTTCTTCTTTTTTCTTTTGTTCCGGCTGAGTGGCCGGTTTCTTCTGCTCTTTTGTTACAGGCTTCTTCTGTTGTTCCTTTGCTACCGGTTGCTTTCCGGTAACAGGGTACAGATAATCGTAGATGAATAAGACGCCAATCAGGCAAGCGAGCACTACAGATACAATCACAAATATTCGTTTGATTGCCAGAACAAACGATGATACCTGTTTTTTCTTCTTTCGCGACTTCGATTTCGACTTCGTTTTACTTTTTCTATTTGCCATTGATAAATAACCTCACATTATCCCGGGCAAAAGTAGATAATGTGAGGTTACCAAACAATATATAAACCTTAAATCTATTCGTCAATATTACTATAAAAAGTGCATTTATTAAAAGGGACACGTTATTTTATGGGTTCCGGAGCCCACTTCCTGTACTTTGCCTTTGGGAGAAATCACAACAGCACCGGTTTGTTCGGGTACCTGAATTTCCATCAGGATCTTACGGCCGGACTTCTTCAGATCGACTTTAATTTTACCGTAATGAGTCTCAACAGTGGCCGATGCTTCCGTCAGGGATCCCATCTGAGGTTTCACCCGGAATGTCTTGAAACCAGGCGAGGTAGGTTCTATACCACACACTTTCTGGCTCAGTAATGTCAGCGGGCCGCCACTCCATGCATGGTTGATCGTGCCACCGCCAAAACCTTCGGCTCCTACTCCCCAACCTTCAAATAAAGTGGTATATTCTTTATAGCTCAACATACCGGCATAGCGGTCTTTCATCCGTTGCAGGGCTGCATCGGGAGCATCCATATGGAAAAGAGCTTCCAATACGTATTTTTCCATATATGGGCTGGCATGATATTCTTTCTTCAGGAGTTTCAGGATAGCCGGATATTTATCTTTCGGTGCAAGACCGGAAAGAACAGCCATAGCCTGCGCCCGGTCGTCATTTTCACCCCGATAACCGGGAGAGCGGTAAGCCGTTCCTGTCCAGTATTTCGTATTGAAACATTTTTCAATGCTATACATCATACGGCTGATCTCCTCGGCATCCGCTTTCTTTCCGAGTTGCAAAGCAAATTCTTTCTCGGCTTTCAATGCGAGATAATACCAGCAATTGGTCAGGACACCCATGTCGATCTGCTCTCCCCAGTCGCCCCAACTCCATTCCCCGCTCCGTTCTATCGGGAAACCGCTTTTATCCACCTGCCAGGTTTCATGCAGATAACGGTGCAGCCGATCGTAGATAGCAGGGACGAACGTACTGTCGCCACTATAATAATATTGAGTATAAAAACCGTACCATCCTACTGACGCCAGGATTTGCAAAGGCAATTCCTTCGACCAGTTACCAGCCGGGACAGGCGCAAACAAAGAGCCGTCGGCACGCTGCCAGTTCATTAATTCATGGATGCCTTTTACAGCCAACTGATGGGAAGAGGTGGAAAGCGCATAGAAAGCTTCCCCCAGTTCATTCACTTCATCGCCCCACCACTGGGCTCGTTCCCGTTCGGGACAGTCCATATAGTTATCACGCATCGTTATATATAATGTACGTGCCGAACGTTTCCACAACTCATTCAGGAAAGGATCGTTGCAGTGGAAAGAACCGGCAAACTCGGTGTCGTATCCTGTCTCACGATATTTTACTTCCAGTATATTTACTCCTTCGGGGACAATATACCACATTTCGTGACCGCTCATCCAGCCAAAACTTTCATATTCTTGTACACCTTTGCGGGTAATGTATTCGGCGCGAACATTTTCTGGCCCACCTCCCCGATAGTTATCCGTCTGCATATAGATCGTATTGCCTTCAGGGGATTCCACTCTCAGATAAGGAGTGAACTGACAGTTGTAAGGTAAACGGCAAAACAAGGTATCGCCCTTCGCCGACTGCCGGATATCCGGATAATCCCGCAAACCAAAATCCTTGAACATCGGAATCGGACGTTTCACCAACCGTCCCAACGGCGCCTTCCCCACCACTGAAGCGATCTCCGCACCGGGAAAAGTATTCTTAAATCCCGGCAGGTTCCATCCCTCCTCTGCCAGCCGGGCATCAAAACGGATATTACTTTCCGACAAACGGTAATTCGGATAAGGCGCTTCGGTATTCTGATATGCATCATATACGCCGCATCTCCAACTCTTATCCGAAACGATCTCTATCCCGGGAGCTATCGCTTCAAACAGTAAGGCAGCCAGTCCGCTATTCACATGGCTGAAGCCATTCCTCCCAAAATGCCAGACCAAAACAGCAATGGTATTCTCCCCTGAAACAAGATAAGGAGCAATCTCCACCGAATCATAATAGGTATCATAAGGAGAAGGGCCACGCTTCAACCCTCCTTCAAAGACGGCCAGCCGCCCGTTTATCCACAACCAGTATTTGCTGTCGGCTGCAATATGGGCGGTCAGGGTTGCCGGGACTTCGTCTATTGAGACTGTCTTACGATAAGCTAACCAGGTGTTGCTTGCACTTTGGCATCGTTCCGTGTTGATCCATTGTGCTTTCCAGTCGGTCTTTACTTCTGCCGAAGCGAAAGTCCCGATACATGCGAGTAACAGAAGATACTTTTTCATCTCATTACTATTTTAGTTATTAACTATTTCTCCAGAATCACCTGTATACCTTCCGGAGCTTTAACATCACTCTTGATTTTGCCATCCGCACCTTTTTCATGACGGATAGTTATAATCCCTTCAGGTGTCGGGAAGGTTCCTTCCACCCAATCCAAATCCCCCAGATGTGGCGTGATACGAACAACGCGGCAACCAGGCTCCACCACCTGTACGCCCAATACATACTCACTCAACCAAGCGGTCGGTCCCGAAGCCCAACCATGACATAAACTATGCCGGAAACCTTTATAGCAGTAATCGCCGAAGTCTCCGTGAATGTCTTTCTTCCCTTCCGGTACAAGTTCATCGATACCGGCTGCATCCGGAAGCCATGCCATATTGAAATCTTCCCAGAAAGTAGTAGCTCCCAAATCGATCATCGCTCCCCAATACTGGCGGATCACATCTATTGCTCCCTGATAGTTTCCGGCAGTAGCCATAGCACGCAACATATAATATCCATAGAAGGTAGAAAAGCCTTGTGCTCCGTTTACCGAAAGATATTTTTTATCGGCTTCTTCCGGTTTCATTAATCCTGCCAGTGTCAATAAAGCAGCCGCCTGCTTGGAACCCGGCGCGTCCGGTGCTATTTTAGACTTAAGTAATGTTTTGGTTACCTGCGGAGCCACTTTAATCATTCTTTTAGCTGTTTCCCGGCATTCGGCAGCCAGTGTTTCATCTTCCAGTACAGTACATAATTCGTCACCGGCTTTCATGGACTGCAAAACCAATGCCTGCAAACCGGCGTTGATCGCTTCGGGATTCTCGCTCGAAGGCCAGTCCAGAAAACGCCATCCATCCAGTTTCTCATGCCCGTCCGCATCTACTTTCGAAAGTAACTGGCGTAACAGACCAGTCAGATAAGCCTGTTGCTTTTTCAGATATACCTTGTCACCCTGATAATAATACCAGTCGCGCTGAATCAGTAACCACCAGATCGAATAAGCACTAATACCGTTCATCCAGTCGGGAAGCGGAGTAGCTTCACGGATCAGGTCAAGGCTTTTGGGAACGACTTCATTATAACCGAAAACAGAATTGATCGTCATGACTTCCGGATGCATATCTCCCAGCCAGACCAGGCGATCGCGTTTGATACCATCCCACAGATATTCCTGCATATTCAGATGGACGGTGTAAGCTCCAGTCTGCCAAATCTTGTTCAGTCGCTCGTCACTACTCCGGAATGATCCTTTGTATGGGATATCGCGATAAGTGGAAATAGCACGCACCTCTTTCAAATACAGTTCGGTAGAGTCGTCGAGAAGATCGATTCGGGCAAAACGGAAGCCGGAGTTACCTATTTCCATTACTCCCATCCAGGGAAGTGAAACGATACAGTCACGCATGGCATGATCGTTGCTTGCCCCGTTCTTTCCATCGATCTCACACATAGCCTCGCTTACGGATTCTCCCAGGCGGATACGTACGGAGATAGGCCGGTGAACAGGGAAACCACCTGTCACAAGCTGAATGCCACCTTGAAGCTCCTTTCCAAAATCAAACAGGATGGCAGGATGTTTCTGCTTCGTACTGGTCATTTTGCATATAGTACGATCCACCAGTCCGGCTTGCCCGTTACCCGGCAAAAGCAGATTAGCGGCATCCTGGATAAGTTCGTTATGTTGTTGCCATACAATACGTGTGGGAGAAAGATATTCGCGTATACGGCTGTCCCGCTGTTGGGCGATAGCCGGCAGGGTACAAAATAAAGTAAAGAGTATAAGTATCTTTTTCATGGTATTCTTCACAAACTGGTCTTAGAAATACCGTCGGCAATGAAGCCGACGGCTATTAAATTCATCTATTATAGTCCAAAAGCCGGAACAAGATCGTCCAATTGCTGATCGGTCATCCCCACCGGTTCATATCCGGCCATACGGGCACTGATATAGATTTGGGCTGATTTGCTCAATGTATCGATAGCGTCGAAGCATTCGATCAGGTCTTCACCTACTGCCAGGATACCATGCTTTTCCCAGAATACGACATCATGCTTTTCGAGTTGCCGGATCGTGGCATGCGCCAGTTCGATCGTTCCCGGAATTTCATAAGGGACAATCCCTACTCCTTTCGGTACGATGATACGGCATTCGGGGATCATACTCCACAAAGTACGGGTCAGTACTTTCGAGTCGAGGAAAGGCTTGCAATGCGTCATCCCGATCAGTTCGGTCGGATGCGTATGCAGCACGACCCTGTTATCGCGTCCCAGCGAACGAAGGTAGTTATGCATCAACAGATGCGAAGGCAATTCGGATGTCGGCCTGACCGGCTGTTCGGCAATGATATCGTAGCTCTTACCATCGGGAGCGATACGGATCAGTGCGCCGTTAGCAAACGGATCCTGTGCCACATAGCGCATACGTTTACCTGTACCCGTAACATAAAATACATTTCCGCCGAGGGATGTCATGGTTTCCTGCAATTCGGTCGCCGGTGCCAATGCCGGCAATGCCATTTCTTCGTCAGTCAGCAAACCCGTCAGATTCACAGAGATATTTCCGCCATTCCGTTCAGCCCATCCTTTTGTCCAAAGATAGCCGGCTACTTCGGCGATACGTCCTATTTCAGCCATCAGGGGGCTGTTGTTCTTAATTGTTGTCATTTTACTCAATGTAATATTTTACTTATTTGCTTTTGTATTTATAAAATCCTTAACCTAATAAATTCGGCAATAACAGTGAGAATATCAGGATACACATACCGGATACCAACACTATAATCGTTTTCCTGCTAACGCCTTTCCACTCATTCAATACTATGCCCCACACATTGCTGAAAATAACATTCAGCGACATAAGTATACTCCACGAAAAGGCCAGCATAACGGGTGAATCCGCAAAATAGCTCTTTCCCATGCCCAATCCGAAGAACTGGGAATACCACAGGACACCGGCCAGTGCACAAAATAAGACATTATTCAGTAATATCTTACCTGTAACGGAGAAATAATCCTTTCCCGATTTATTTTTAATATTCTGATATATACAGTAAACAGCATTTGTCAGGAAGCCACCCATTGTAACCAACAGGATCACGGGGTTCAGAGCAAACAGTTCGCTGGCTCCGGATGCTATTGCCTTTTCCAGTATTGGAGTTCCGGATTCAAGCCCCAGATTAAAACAGGCGCTCATCACACCCGCCAACAGTGCAACCAGCAATCCTTTTGTCAGGGCAAAATCTTTCACGGCCGCCTTCTTCTCCTCGTCTGTCATGTTCCGGGCCCGCAGGCTACCGGCATAACCGATCACTGCGATACCAGCCAACGTTACGCAAACACCCAGTAAAAGGATCAATCCGTCGCCATGAAACAAATCCGTACCTCCGAATACTGCCGGGAAAAGCGTACCGAAACCGGCACAGGTTCCCAGGGCAATGCTTTGTCCCAAGGCAATTCCCAGATAACGCATACTAAGGCCGAAGGTCAAGCCTCCTACTCCCCACAACATTCCGTAGACCAGCGCACCGGTACTACCTCCGGCACTCCAGAGATCCGTCAGGCTCTGTCCCTCGGGGATAGCCAGCAGCGCTCCCAGATAAGGAAAGACAAGCCAGGCAAAAATCCCCTGTATCAGCCAGAAACTTTCCCAGCTCCAGTTCTTCACCTTATTGATCGGCACATACGAACTGCTTTGTCCGAAACTACCGACGGCGATAATCAGTAAACCGATAAGTATATCCATAAATTTATCGTTTACTTGTTACCTGCGCTTCATATTTTTCTATCTCACCGATATAATCTTCACCTACCGGGACATCGTTTTTCAGACAGAACATATCCCAGACGGCATTCCACGGGAGACTCTTCAACTCTTCCTGTAAAGCCAGACGTTCAAATAACTTATCTTCAGCTTCATATTGCTGCAAAGTGGCAGACGGTTCAAGCAAGGCCTGCAAGAATGCTTTTTGTGTTGCACGGCATCCGATCACATAAGCACCGATGCGGTTAATGGTCGCATCAAAATAGTCGAGACCGATGTGTACACGATCCAATGCTTTACAACGGATTATTTCACGGGAAAGATCCAGCAGGTCGTCACTCAGAATAACCACATGGTCACTATCCCAACGGATCGGGCGACTTACATGAAGCATGATCTCCGGAGTGAACAACAGCATCGACGAGATCTTATCGGCAATACTTTCCGTCAGATGGAAATGGCCGGTATCCAACGTTACGATCTTGTTGTTCTTCGCGCCATACCCCAGATAGAAATCATACGAACCTACCGTATAACTTTCCAGCCCGATACCGAACAGTTTGGCTTCAATACAGTCTTTCATATGTTTATAATCAGTAGCAAAAATCTCATCCAGCGAGTCTTTCAACAGCTGACGATATTGTATGCGGCTGGCCGGAACTTCTTTCGAACCGTCATGTATCCACAGATTCATCATACAAGGATCATCCTGATAAACACCCATCGCTTCACTGACAGCACGGCAACGCTTGGTATGTTCGATCCAGAAATCACGGATCGACTTATCCGGGTTAGCCAATGTCAGGTTACCGCTCTTGGGATGCGAGAAAGATGTCGAGTTGAAATCGAGCTTCATATTATTTTCTTTCCCCCATTCCATCCAACTCTGGAAATGAGCCGGCTCCACTTCATCTCGGTCTACTTTCTTTCCGCCAAAGTCACCATATATCTCATGCAGGTTCAATCGATGGGTACCGGGAATAAAAGAATTGGCTTTCAGCACATCGGCACGTAACTCATCTATATTGCGGGCTTTTCCGGGATAATTTCCGGTCACCTGTATGCCACCGGACAACGAACCATCCGGATTCTCGAAACCTGTCACATCATCCGCCTGCCAGCAATGAAGGGAAAGACTGATTTGTTGCAATTTTTCCAACGCACTGTTTACATCGACATTCAAGGCTGCATAACGTTCTGCTGCCAAATCAAAAGCTTGCTTTACATTCTTTTCTGTGTTCATGATATTCTTCTTTTTATCGTTTTACTATTTCAATATATCTTTCATAGACTTCTTTCCAGCTCATTTCTTCCTGTGGCAGGAATGTTTCCGTATGAACGGATCCGGCTATCAACCGGCGCATTTCCCAACGGGTGGAGACAATACCTGCCGAGCGTGCCTGTATCATCGCATTTCCAATGGCAGTCGCTTCCGACGGGCCGGCTATCACAGGCATACCGATTGCATTGGCTGTAAACTGATTCAATAATGTATTCTTTGAACCTCCCCCTATCACATGCAACCGGTCGATACGGAAAGGAGCCATCTCCTTCAACATCCGGATCACCTCATTATAACGCAGGGCGAGACTTTCAAAAATACAACGGATAAACTCGGCATCTGTCACCGGGACAGGCTGCCCCGTCTCTTCACAATAACTTGCAATGGCCTTTGTCATACAAGCAGGATTGGCAAAACGAGGATCGTCCGGATTCACAAAGCGTATAAAAGGAACGGCTTGTTCCGCCATTTGTACAATCTCCGGATAAGTATAACTCCTCCCCGCCTTTTCCCATTCTTTCCGGCATTGCTCCAACAGCCACATACCGGTGATATTCTTCAGAAAACGGGTGGTTCCTTCAATACCTCCTTCGTTCGTAAAGTTGTTTTCGTATGATTCCTGTGTTATTAGTGGCTCTTCCGTTTCAATCCCCATCAAACTCCAGGTTCCGCTGCTTAAATAAGCGAAATGCTGATCCTGAGCGGGAACAGCCGCCACAGCCGAGGCCGTATCATGTCCTGCCACAGCGATAACCGGAACTTTGCCTGCACCGGTTTCTTCTGCCAGCGCATCGGTCAGCTCCCCGACAAGCGTTCCGGGCATTACCACCTGCCGCACAATAGAAGGCGATACCCCTGCCGCTTCCAGCAGGGATGCTTCAAACTGCCGTGTAACCGGATTAAGTAACTGGGATGTGGAAGCGTCTGTATATTCACAGACCCTGTTACCCGTTAACAGATAAGACAATAGGTCAGGAATAAAAAGTATTTCTTCAGCATTTTCCAACGATGCAAACCCCTCTTGCCCGGCACGAAAGAGTTGGAAAAGACTATTAAAATTCATTATTTGAATGCCGGTAAGGCGATAGACCTCCTCACGTGAAACAAGACGGAAATATTCCTCCGGCGCCCCTTCCGTGTACGGGTCACGGTAAGCCCGCGGTAACCCCAGCAAAGAACCGTCCGAAGCCAGATAACCAAAATCGACGCCCCAGGTATCTATACCGATCGAGTCGGGTACAATATGCTGTTGTGTGCAAAGGGAAAGGCTTTTCTTCAGTTCTTCATATAAATTGTATATATTCCAATAGTATTTACCATGCAATTCGAGCAGGTTATTTGGGAAGCGATGTATCTCCCGCATTTCAAATTTGCCATTAATTAGTATGACCAGAACAGCCCGTCCGCTGGTAGCACCTATGTCAAACGCTAAAAAGGTATGTTTCTTCATGATATAACAAAGTTATTTGTTTATTGATAGCAAAAGTAAAGGGTTAATTACTATATTTGCTTACGAAAATGATTTTAAACCTTTCATTTCTGACATGAATAAACACATCAGCGACCAACTACGCTATCTAACCATCGGAGCATCAGACGAAGACTGGGGAATTGTTGTTACCACCATTGGTTATCAATTTATCCCTCCCAAAAGTCAATACCCGTTATCCTGCCATCCGGAAAATTATAATTTCAAACCGCAAACAGGACGTATCCTGAACGAATATCAGCTTGTTTATATAACGAAGGGAAGCGGCTACTTCTCCTCCCAATCCTGCAAGATGCAGAAAATAAATGCAGGAACCATGATCCTGCTCTTTCCCGGCGAATGGCATAGTTATTATCCGGATAAAGAAACCGGGTGGGATGAATACTGGGTCGGTTTCCGGGGAATACATATCGATAAACGGGTAGAGAAACGTTTCTTCACGAAAGAAGAACCGCTTCATAAAATCGGATTAAGTGCCACAATAGTAGGATTATACGAAGATGTATTAAAGTTTGCGTCACAGGAGAAGTCAGGCTACCAGCAAATGATTTCCAGTATCGTACTTCATATATTAGGGACGGTTTATTATAAGAAGAAAAACAGTTCTTTTACCAATACATATGTAGTAGACAAGATCAACGAAGCCCGTATCCTGATGAAAGAGCAGATAGAGAACCCGATGTCACCGGAAGAGATCGCTTCACAATTAGGATTAGGTTATTCCTGGTTCCGCCGTATGTTCAAGGAATATACCGGTGTTTCACCCGCCCAGTACCAGTTACAGCAAAAATTACTGAGAGCCAAAGAGCTACTGACAGGAAGTAATCTGAATATATCGGAAATCGCTTATAACCTGAAGTTCGAAAACGCAGGCCAGTTCTCCACCTTCTTCAAAAAGAAAGAGGGCGTGACGCCCTCCGAATTCAGGGAGAGGGCACATTAAGTGCCCTCTTGATATTTGGCTATGGCTTCATAAAAAGTACCATCAAAGATTAACTGTCCCTTGTTCCATATAGATCCAATACGGTCTGAGTTATAAATTCGGATATGTTCTTCCGGGAGATCGATCTCATATAGATAGTCAGGTGTACTCTCATACTCATCGGAAAGTAGCATATTTTGACGTAATTTTTCATAGCTAACTTTCCCTTTGGGTAAATATTGTATAACTCCTTCCGGATAGCCATCGCAAAACAGACTATAAGAATAGTTTTCACCATCATAATCTTTCATTGTAACTCTTGCTCTTGTTGACATTATGATATGTATTTAGTTTTTTATAAATTTATTCCTTACTTATCTGATAATTTACGTCCCCCCTCAACACTGTGCTGCGTCTCAGGGAGACGTAACGTTGCGTTGGGGGGAGACGGTGGGAAGCGTCGCGGCGAGACGTAAGGCGGCGTCTCGATACGACGGAGAAAGAATGCTATTCGATTACGGGGCGGTCGTCGTCATCACCGCTATCTCCACCGCCGTTGCCTACGATGAGAGGACGTTCGTACTCGATGGTACGGGGTTCTTTCAACAGGGTAGTCGTGTTGGAGAATTGGGTGACGATACGCAACGTATACTTGCCGTCAGTCAGGTCGGCAGGAACACGGGCCAGCAATGTTTTCGGATCGTTGGTTGTCAGGCGGCGGGTAACGGGGTGTTCCTTGTCGTCGGCATCGATGAAAAAAACGCCGATACCGGCAGCCTCACCGGCTACACGGATCTTCTCACCGTCGATACGGATATCATCGCCGGGGGTAATGGTATCATTGGACAAGCCGGTTGCAGTATCGGTAACCAGGCCGATCGCTGCGCCACTATCCTTAACGGTTAATACTTCCACCCCTACATGGCTCAACGACTCGCGCATTTCGGATGAGAGAGTGATGTCGAGAGTAACTTTATGTTTCTCCGGATCGAATTTGGCACTAGTACCAATCCAACTGCCTGTTACACGCGGAGTGTACTGGCAGGTTTTCGTTAGAACACTATAACCATCCATAACTGCCTCGCGGATGATACGGTCATGTTGGTTAATGATTGACAACAAGGTGTCGTACTTGTATTCCGAACCTTCATTTACAATCCGCTGCGCAATGTCTTCATTACGCAGGGAGTTTTTCATGGTGGATACTTCGGCCGTGTAGTCGTTATCCACATCTTTCGTCAGAAGGTTCAGGCGGAGCCAGACCTTCCAGAATTTGGTGTAAATTGCCATGATTTTAATTGTTTATATGAATAAATTATCAGCCATTTACAATGGCTAACTGATTTCTAGTTATTTTATGCAACGATAGGTGACACCTCCATTACTTGTTCCAAAATCCCACAATCCAAAGCCTTCGTCAGTTGCAAGAAAACCTCGTCCATTCCCATCCCTTGTCCAATATAAATTACCATTAAAGGCCTTTCTTAATTGATCATAACCATTCCAAGAATGGAGTACATTAATATGACCATTAGTATTAAGAGCGTCTATTTTTGTCATAAGAATAAAGTCTGATAAGACAGGGATTCTCCAACCTGGAGGACAAGCAGTACTATTACTTATCATTGTCAACAGATTGCTATAAGAGACATTACCCCTTCCATTTTGATATCCATTTTCTCCGGCAACATTATAACCATTTACCTGATTAGCAGGCACATTACTTCCCGGATACACTATACCATCAGGATATTGCTTTATAGTGACCGTCCTCGTGTTGCCACTATATTTTTCCTTCATAGTAAAAGATATATTACCATAAAAGCCATTATAAGATGCATCAGAATAATTCCGATATAATGTTACAGTAGTCTTTTTCTGACCGGTTGTACTAAGCGTTGTTTCTGACGAAGAAGTTCCAGCCCATGAATCTGGATTACTAACTATTACCCCTTGTGGCGAAGTAATGGTAAATGTTGCTGTGGAATTAGAACAAGGGAAAAAGGTTATGACCGGACTTGTGTTTGTAGGCACTGTCAAATTTGAACTAGTAGTATAACTGGAAGGAGTTGTAAGCGAAGAATACGTTATATCCGGACTGATAGAATAAACCGTATACGTTTTCAATATTGTATTATCAGCTTTACTACGAATTGAAAATTTAGCATTCCCTCCTACACCATTTGGAGCAAAGGTATATGTTGTTTGATTTGTATTATCATTTTCTTTTGTAACAGTTAGCCAACCGGGAACACCCACTAGTTCAGAGCCACCAATCGTATTTGCAGTCAGTTTAATCCTGTCAGAACCATTATTATACAAACGTAAAGTACTGCTGGAATTATCAAACTCTGCTTTTCCTTCTGTTGTTGAAGTTACCGTTATATCCGATTTCAATTTCAATGTCAAAATTGTCTTTTTCGTATCATCCCCTCTATTTACAACATTCACTGTTTTCCCTTCAAGCGGGAATGGATTAGGAAAATCAGCTGCATCAGTATTAAAAGCTAAAGTATAATCACTTTGCGACAAATCCTGTTCTGCAGCCGGGGTTATTTTCAGCCAATTACCGGGAGTATCATCGTCCGGAAACTCCAGTTTACTTCCACCGGAAGCAAAGACACTAAATGTAACAGCAGGAGAAGCCACTGATGCTGATTGATAAAGCATAATTTCTCCTTTATCTACATCTATTGTACTACCATTGGATATAGTCTTTTCCTTGACTACCGGATCTGCTATCGGCTGAACAATCACTACCGTTTCTTTAGCTGAAATCTTATCAGTGAAACGTATAAATGCGATAGGAAACTTTGCCTCTTTATACTCACTATTCTTCTTTATTGTATATGTTTTTTGTATAGCATCTGTTTTCGTTGACGGCATATAATCAGCTGCCGGATCTATCGTTAGCCATTGATGCTCCGTATCTTCATTCTCATAATACATTCTGGTATAATAGCCGGATGTTGAATTGCCTTCTATCGTAAACTGGGCATCATCCGTGATTGCCATTGTTACCATACGGGTAACAGGATCATACGTTCCGTTGTCAAGATCGATAGTTATCTTCATACCATCCTTATCCGTTTCTCCTCCCGGCTCGTACTCATCGATTGTGCCTTCGTCCGTCCAATCGGCCACATCCAGCGTGAAATCCAGATGATATTCGTCTGCCTTTGTGATATTGACCGTATACCGGTGGTTTCGGGAAACTTCGATATAATTTCCATCCCCCTCAGGTTTGAATGGGACTTTATAGGTGACCGGGATATTGTCAGTCAGATTGGCGACATAGGTACCCGATAAGATCAGGTAGCCACCATCTTCCATTGGGCTGGGCCACGTGTAGAAAGCTCCGACACAATTGCCCTCGTTTGCTTTCTCTCCATCAAACGGACGGGCCGGATAAGTGATCAGATCGTTAGGAGTTGTGCCTATTACCTTTAATGGGAAGAAACTTACCCCTTTACGTCCCTTCGCCATGCTAACCGATTGGATGGTGAATTTAGAGGTTTTCGCATCGTTCACGATATCGAAACGTGCCACCGAACGTGTCAGGCGGAAACCTAACTGCAAACGGGCTGACACTGAAAAATCAGTCAGGTCGAGAGGTGTGTCATAAGCACCTGTCATGGGTAACGGAGTTTTTCAGTATGTCAGTAGCCGAAGCTGGATCGAGTCGGGTGCTTTGAAGAAGTTTGAAATTATCCTCTGTCGGTGTACCTTCTATCACGGTATTTCCGGGTTGCCCCGGGGCTGATTGCTGCAAAGGCAAAAAGTTATTGAACGCTGCACCCGTTCCCGGATCGATCAGTTCGCTATGGTTGGCTATACAGTAAAGTTTGACAAACAATCCTTTCTTTAGTGATAAAAGAGCCGTCGTCTGCTTACCGTCGCTACCGACAACCGTCAAGTCGAGAGACGTTTCTCCCATTGGAAGATCGGCACTATTCTCCCGATAGCAAAAACGTTCCTGATAGGTGTAGGTTCCGTTCTCGGTCGTGCATCCGAAAACGTATATGTCGAGTGCCGAGATTTTATTCTCTGCGGCTGTGGCAATCTCATCGCCTGCCTTAGTCTGTGCGACCGACAATTTGTTTTTCAGCGTTAGCATTACTTCGCGGCGAGTCTCGCCTCCGGATGGTTCCGGGGCGGGCTTTTGGAGCTGTTCTTCTGTCTCACTGGTGCAGGATGCCACAGTGAGAAGCAGGGTAAACAGGCTAATTCCATATAACTTATTAAATAGTTTCATCATTGTTTTCTTTTGTTGATTGACAATCATTCTCTTTTTCGTTCAACGCACCCAGCAGAAATTTGCCGGGTTTGAACTTCACACTGACACGCGGCGCGATACGGCAAGACTCACCCGTTCGGGGGTTACGTCCCATACGCTCGGTCTGACTCCAGGCATGAAAAGTGCCGAAACCTTGCAACATAAGCCTCTGATCGGCCAGCAAAGCATCCAAAAGAACGCCCTCCCAGGCGTTCACAATCTCGAGAGACTGTAACTGAGTCAGGGAGAGACGTTCGGACAGGGCGATTACTAAATCGTGTTTGTTCATTATATGTCTGCGGCTTCAAGTTTGACAGTTATGACGGTTGTCCCAGTGGTTGCCGCAGAGGTGAAGGTCAGCGTGTTGGTTGAATTCACATCACCTTGAGCAGTCTCCATCGTAAAGGTGTATGTACCTTCGGCGGTTGCTGCACTTTCCGGATCAACTTTTATCCAATCATTAGCTACTGCTGCGCCGCTTCCCGTAGTTCCATCTTCGCCGGACAGAGTCGGGGCTACCGCTTTCAGCTTGAATGCCCGACTATCCGTATTCGGGATAGTGACCGTTTTAGTTGCTGCATCGTAGGTGCATCCCTCGCTTCCCTCTGCCACCAAGCTGATTTCCGGGCCTGACAAGGTGGTCGGAGTTACTTTGATGTCCAGATTCTTGCCGCTTACCTTGTTGGTGATACGGATGGTAACGGGACGGCAATTGTGCATATCACCGATACTTTCAGCCATTTTATACTTGAACGTGGTAAGCATAGAGGCTTTTGTTGGGGCTTCCGTTTTCCTTTCGCCATCAATCTCCAGCCATTCATCACCACCGGCATAATCGAGTTTTTCGGTGAATGCCGTAGGATCTGTGTTGTTGGCGGCGATGGTAAAGGCAAGCGTTTTCCCTACACCAGCATCCATCACGATATTACCGTCGGACAGGAGTTTGACATCAGCAGAGCTACCGGCTGCGGCCAGAGCCACGGCATCTTTTGTGAAGTCGTTCTCCGGCTTGTAGTCGTCTACTTTGTCCTCGTCGGCCCAGTCGGCTACGTTGAGGGTGAAGTCGAGATGGTATTCGTCGGCACTGGTGATAGAGACGGTATAGCGGTGGTTGTAGGCCACTTCGATATAGTTACCCGTTTCATCGCCTGCCGGTTTGAAAGGTACTTTGTAGGTGACGGGGATACTCTGGGTCTTGTTGACGGCATAGCTGCCGCTCAGGATCAGGTAGCCGCCATCGTCTACCGGGCTGGGGTAGCTGTAGAAGATACCTTTACCGGTAGGGCTGCCCGTAGTCTGATCAGCTGTGTAGTCGCGGGCCGGATAGGTAATCAGGTCGGTAGGATCAGCCGGTGTGTTACCCAATACCTTCACCGGGAAATAGCTTGCTCCGGTACGTCCGTTACCCATACTGACCGATTGAACGGTAAACTTCGACTTTTCTGCATCGTTCACCACGTCGAAGCGGGCTACCATACGGGTGAGCTTGAAGCCCAGCTGCGTACGGGCCGAAACGGAAAAGTCGGTCAGGTCGAGCGGCGTGGTATTGGCGCCGGTCATAGGTAGCGGGGTGAGCAGGATATCTCCTGGCACTGCGGCTTGCAGGGTCGGGGTATGGAACTTGATGAAATCAGCCTCGGTCGGTACGCCGTCAGTGATCGTATTTCCTGCTTGTCCGGGGGCACTTTGCAGCAGTCCTTTGAAGTCAGTAAATTCAGCTCCATTGGGCTGGATCAGCTTCGTGCTGTTGGCAATGCAGTAGATCTTAACAAAGAGGCCTTTCTTCATGCGGAGCAGGGCGGTCGAATTGTCAGCACCGGTATTCAGGGTGAAGCTGGTGACGTAATCGCCTTCGAGGGTCTGGCGGGCATCTTCGCGGTAATAGAATTGTTCCTGGAAGGTGTAAAGGCCTTCTTCGGTTTTTGAACCGAACACGTAGACGTCGAGACTGTAGATACGGTTCTCCTCGGTGGTCGCGATTTCATCACCGGCTTTCGTTTCGACCGGGATTACTTTCAGTTTGTTCTTCAGGGTAAGAAGGACTTCGCGGCTGTCGTTGTCGGATGTCGCTCCTCCGTCGGGAGGGGTCGGGGTTTCCAACGTCGTCTCGCTGGTACAGGCGACCAGCAGGGCGCCTAACAGGAGGGTTGAGAGGTTATGTTTTATGTTCATAATTCTTTATTGTTTGTTGTTTTCCGGTTTGCCACCGGACGGGCCTTCATTTCTTTTGGCTTGATCCAAAAGAAACGAAGCAAAGAAAAGATCAAGGCTGCACCGGCTTCGCTACTCCGGTGAAAGACTACGCTGTCGTCTGTGAACTCGCTACGCTCAAACAGCACAGACTCCGGACGCTCCGTCTTCCACCTTCGCTTTACGCTCACCCGATGAGGCCTTTCTTAGAACGCGATGCGTTCTGTGGAGATGGCCGATAACGTCACCTATTAGAGGCCAACCGACTTCTTCTTTAAGATTACTGTCAGGTCACCTTCACCGGCTTCAGTGTTGGTGAAGGTTAAGGTGATGTTTCCTGTATCATCAGGGGTATCACCGGAAGTAAAGGTGTATACCTGGTTTCCTCCGGCAGTAATAGCTGTTGTACCGGCATTTGTACCATCCAGTTTTAACCAACCGGCACCTATAAACGGAGTCTCCAAACTGGTAATACTTGCTCCTGTCGGAGCTGTAACAGTCAATGTGAATGTATTCGAAGAAAGAGTAGCCAGATCAATCGTATAGCTTCCGTCACCATTATCTGTAACTGCACTATAATCATCTCCCAGTACTACCGTCGGAGCCGCACTCTTCGGAGTAATTGCCAGCGTAGAGATAACGGATTCCTCAGCCTTGTTTTTGAAGGTGACGGTAACGGCACTTCCGGCGGTTAATTGGCTAGCATCCGGTATGTTGATCTTGAATATACCCGGAGTCCCGGACTCTTCAACCACAGTTAACTTATCGCTCGATGATGTTGCTATAACCGCTCCCGCATCCGCACTTTCCGTACAAGTTGCCTTTACATAAATAGTACTATTATCGATCAGGAACATATTTGCGGTAGCTTCATTAGAATCCCCTCCTAATGTTTCACTGTTGTAGGCACTCGCTACATAAGTTTCTTTCTTATCGTTTTCTACAATCGTAGGCTTAGATGCTTTCTTATGTTCGATAGTTAGTGTGACCTTGTTAGTATCGCCGCTTTCCTTGCTCTTGAACTCGATGGTTGCATTATCTGCTGCAGTGCTGGCATCAGTTATTGTAACCCGATAAGTTGTAGTGAAGCCTTCGGTTGAGATAGCTTTTACGGAATAACCTTCCACATCAGCAACTTCAGCCAAACCGTCTACACAGAACAGACTAAATGAGACGTAGCTGCCTACCGCTTTGGCCATGGTAGCTTTAGGAGCTGCCGGATCTGCCGTCAGGTCGAGCGTATTGCCTTTGCTGTTACCTTTCTCGACTTCACCGGCTATCGGAGCTGCAGCCGGGCCGGTAAAGGTGAGCGTTGTTTGCAGGTCGGGGTCGTAAGACGCCGCCTGATTGGTGAAGGTGAGCGATACGGGGCGTTTGCCGGTAGCGTCGGCGATGGTTACGGGATAAGTGGTTACCGTCAGGCCGTCTTTTTGTTCTGAAGTAATCTCGCCAACTGTCAGCCAATCTATTTCGTCGGTTTTCGTTACCAATCCACGGCTGTATTCCAATGGGCCGGTAGAAGTCATAACGATATTGAATGATCCGGCATCGGCTGTGCGGTAGAGGGAAGTTATACCTGTTACCTCAGTCGGGACATTATCGCCATCCATCTTATTCATTTCCGGTTTCGCATTATCCGGTTTGATGATTACACCACCACCCGAAGTCCAGTCTTCCACCTCGAATGTGGAATAGATATTCGACTCGGTGACATCGGTAATGCGCAGCTTGTAACGGCTGTTCGCATTGATGGCGATATAGTTGGCGGGAGTATCGGCTGTAGCATCTTCGGGCGTCTTGACTACCGGGATGTTGTAGGTAACGGGGATCTGCTCGCCAGTGGACGGGCTCTTATATTTACCTTTGATGATCAGGTAGCTTTCGTCAGCAGCCAGATTCGGATAGACGTAGAGGGCGCTTTCAAGGGTTCCCTGGTTGGCGTTCTCGCCGGCAAAGGCGACATCGGCATATGTAATCGGATCGGCTGTCGGCGTCCCTCCGAAAAGTGAACCGTTCGGACGGCCCTGCCCCATCGCTACATTCTCGATGGTCAGCTGGGAAGTGGCTGTCGTGTTGTCGATATCGAAGCGGGCGACGATACGTTTCAGCGTAATGGCTACTTTCGATACGCTGCCGCTGATCTTCGTCGTTCCCGTGCCTGTCATGGCTAGCGGGGTTTTGAGGATGTCAGTAGTTCCCAACTTGGCTGTATAGGCGGCTTTGAAAGCATCCAGTTTTGTGCCGGGTGTCGTGATTGTTCCTGCAGTAGCATCTGTTGCAACGGCTTCCAAAGCATCGAAAGCACTTCCATCCGTCTTGAACAGATTATCTTGGTTAGCCACACAAACCAGCGTCAGATATGGCAAGCCTTTCAGTTCGCCCGGCTTGATAGAGGCGGCCCAGGAAGAGCCGGAAGGTTGCAGGATAAACTGGTTACCTGCCGGTGTAGCTTCCGTCATCGTCCAGGTTTCCATATAATGATAATCGGCATCTGTAGCATCCGCTGTGGCTGCGCCAAACAGGTAGACCTTCAGGTTTGCGATCTTGTTCTCGCTATCGGAAGCGATCGCTTTGGTGTACTCGGTGCTCTCGCCGCTTCCGCTGAACACGAGCTGGATCTCGCCGGCGCTGCCGGAAGGGGTCGGCCCTTCGGTGCCGTCTTCATTCGTACAACTGCTTACAAACCCTGCCAGGGCCATAAGCAACATTACATACGTCTTTTTCATAACTACTTTTTTTAAGTGAATACTATATGTTTTAAAATCTGTTTCTTCTTTATCCGATCGCTCCCCCTTCGTCCCAGTCGGAACCGGTGACTTCGGAGACGATCACTTTGTCTTCATAGACGGTGACCAGTATCTCGAACTCCTGCTCGATGTTCTGATCCATATTCATCGGCTTCTTCGAAAAGAAGCGGTAGAGATCGAGGTCGCCCACGATCCGCTCGTCGTTGCGCCACAGACTCCATAGCTGGTGGGTGCCGGAAGTGTAGCGGAAGGTGACGAACTCGCCCGTCACTTCGCCATCGTAATTCATCGCCGCACGCGTCTCGTGGTTGACCTGCGAGGTTCCGATATAAGGCACCGTATAGTTACCCCCCGACGTCAACACTTCACTCTCCCACCCTTTTCCAAAACCGTACTCCGAAGGCAGCCCTTTCATACGCATCCGGTAAGTTCCTCCCTCTGCCGGGGCGTCGGCCATCCACTGCACCGTCACATGCAGCGAAGCATGGGCGTGCGAGAGATAGACCCGCCGGCGAAACATCTCCCCTTCGTCCACATGGAAAGAGAGGTAGCCGTAGTAGAGCCGGCCCGTATTGCCGCGATAGCCCGGCGGGGCTTCGGCGGTGGCGGCACTCAGCGTCATATCACCCAGCCGGCAGTCTGCCGCCTGTTGCACCTCCAGACGGTCGCTCCCGTCTTCTGCCAGGTTGCCCCAGAGGACAACGGTGTAATCGCCTGCCTTCAGGTTGCTTTGCCAGCTGCTGATGCTGTCGCCCCGCAACGTAGCGGTGCCGAGCAGCTTTCCCTCGCTGTCGAAAAGATACTGCTGGAGATTATCTACGTAGACCGACAACTGGTTGTCGCTACTGCTACCCGCGTACCAGTAGTCGAGCCGTGTCGTATACGGACAGACGCCCGGCTCGTCGCCAAACGTACAGCCGGACAGAACTACCACCAGCAGCGTGTAAACTATCTCCGGTATCTTCTTCATTCTTCTTCCGTTTTATCATCCTCGTAGCGCACGATCACTTCGATACGACGCAGCCGGGGAAAGAAATGCTTCAACATATCTTTATAAGGAATACCAGCCTGCAACTCCATCAAATATTTTTCACGCCCGTTGAAAACACCGTAACGGCTGATTACGCGCAAGGCTGCCTCACGGTAAGGGGGCTGATCGCGATCCAGCAAATCGACCAGACCTTCCCAGTCTTCCGCCACCGACGATACCTCCACCAGCCCGCGGGGAATGCCGTACACACTGCGCAGATAGATCGAGAAGAAACGCGACCGGGCTCCCGCCAGCCGCTCATTATTGCCATAATTGCCATCGGGTGAGCTATACCCGCAGATGCGGATGCTCCGAACAGACACAAAGTGCTCCCGCCTGAGCGGGGCAAACAGCCGGTCGATCTTATCGATCTCATACCGGTTATTCTTTAAATCAGGATGGATATCGTCTTTACCGATCGGATAATCGAAATAGAGCACCAGGCTCTCGGTGTCGCGTGGTTTCCGAACGGGCTTTACCGGAGCACTAACTGGAGCACAGCCCTGTTCCCGTGCTTGACACGGGACCGCATGGGCACTATCCCCTCTATCAACTGTGGCCATCCTTTTACCGGCGGGAAGAGGCTTGTTCTCTTGCGATCCTGTGTCAAGCACGGGAACACGCGCCAGCGTATCGACCCCCAGTAGTTGCAGGTCGCAACAATCTTTCAGCTCTTGACGAAGCAGCAGCCTTGCCTTTTGCATCCAGGGAGCATAGGGTATAGACAGGCGGTACTTTATATTTTTGGAAACAGTCTTACGGTTGTCTATCAATACCAGATAAGGGATTGCCGCTGCTTGTCCGGAGATCAGTGCCCGCTCCCGGCGTTCGAAGCGAAACCGTTTGCTGCCGGTGACAACGACAGGCGGCAACTCCATCGCCACATCCTGCCGTTCCACCGCCTGCAAAACAAGCGTGAAGGATACGGCAGTCAGGCTATTGACATGCACATCGTTCAGATCCATTTCAAGAACGATCTGCAGGCTGTCGTTCCGAATGGAGAATTCCTGCGAAGAAATGCGGATGCCCTGTGCCGTTGCCGGAAGAAGGGCAAGTCCGGCAAGTAATACATATATATAATGTAGGATATGTTTCATTTGTCCGGATTTGTTAGCGTAAGAAGTAAATAATAGAGAAGCCGATACGGGTAGGCCCGAAATAGCTACGGGTATAAGCACCGACAGGCTCGGCGCATTCGGCACAACGGTATTTGGTGTATTTCATATAGGCATACCCCCCGCCAATCATGGCTTCCATCCCCCAGCGTTCGCCCAGGGCCCAGTGATAGCCGTAGGTGAGACCGCCACCGTAGAGGTCGCCCCGCAGCACGTGGTTCTTCAGTCCGGAGAGAAAAGGGATTTGCCCGAAGTTGAAATGCCCGTAATGTCCGTGCACCCCAAAGAAATGCCCTTCGAACTTACGGCAGGGCCAGAGGCGCACTTCGGGTTGTATGAGATATAAATTCAACTTCATATCATTAGGAAACTTCCAGGCGTTGTAGGCTCCCCAGACGTCTACCGTAAACCGACGGCCTACACCAAACTCGACTCCGGCGTTAGGAGTCGTTGTTGCCCAAAACAGTACATTTGTTTTCAAAGCAACCTGTTGTCCCGCCACTTGAAGAGGAAAGAACAAAAGACCCATGCAAAAAAGCGATAGATAGAGAACCCTATACATTATACTAATACTAGATTTAGCAACCTTCGACATCGTTCTGTCTCTTGGTAAGAGACGGAACAGGGTTATCAGTAGAAGAAGAAATATCTGAATGATCAGGCTTTCAGGTAGGATTTTAAATGTGATAATCGGTTTCAGAGGAAACAATCAGAAAACAAAAGAGATTGCAATTACAACCAGAAGTATAAATAAAGCTTGTTTATCAGTCAGTCCCGCGTTTTATTAAATTGGGAATGAGGGCTCATATTGGCAAACAATGCATAAACAGCGGATTATCAACAAGAAAGAGTACACAAGTCGCATCAAAATACAGGCATGAAGCTATAAGATAGAAGTAAAAATGATGATGCTTCTTTCTTAATAATAGTAATAATATTCATAAAAGGCATGAATACTAAGGTTACTCATGTCAAAAAAGGCCTTGTTATAATTGCTTTATATAAAAAGAGTTGCTACATTTGCGAAGTTTTAACACAAACGTTCCTCCCCGTTCCGTCTCTTACCAAGAGACAGAATCCATTCAAAAAGCATCCTTGTATTTATCCTTTGAATAATGGCCTTTACCTAAAATCACGATTTCGTTGGCACGATCCAGTTGAGCATTATCCCAATCAGCTATATAAATACGGGTTGTTTTAACAGAGGTATGCCCCATGCCCTTTGAAATTATATCCTCTGAAATTCCTTTTTGTAAAGCTATACTAGCCCATGTATGACGGGCTACATAGGTAGAGAGATCGGCATCGACTAATTTGCCCAACTTTTTCAAACGTTTGTTCTGTAAACGAAGTGCACTTGTATATTCCAGATAGGAAGAATTAGGACTTTTCAATACAGGAAACAGATAGGGCCCGGAAATATTACGATAACGGGCGATCAGCTTCTTCATTACAGGGAGTAAACGAACCTGCAACTGCTGTCCGGTTTTTTGCCGGCAATAGACAAGCTTATCCCCTTTCAGATTCTCTCGCTTCAAATGGGCGAGATCGACAAAGGCCATGCCACGGGCATAATAACAAAACAGGAAGAGGTCGCGTGCCAATGAGAGATCGGGCGACAAGGTTAGTTCCAACGCGATAAGTTGCTGAATAACTTTTTCTTCAACAGCGCGTTTACGGGTTTTCTCGATCCGGGTATGTACATTACTGAACAAGGTCGTGTCGGGCTCCACCAGCCCATCCTTTACCGCACGGTTCCAAATGGCACGGAGGATGCGGAAGTAAAATGAGACTGTGTTATTGCAAAGGCCGGCTGCATAGAGCCAGGACTCATAAGCCCTCAGCAGAGCCGGATCGAGCTCGTCCAGCCTAAGACTCTGCTCCCGGCGGAAATGCATGAACGAGTTTAAAGTGCTCCGGTAATGCCGGGAAGTTTCGAGCTTTCCTTCGGCAGTTAATTCGGTAATCAGATATTCTGCATACTTTTGGAAGTCGGAAACGGCAAAACGTTCACGGCAGGTTGCTACAATTTCATCCACGGAGAGAATTTCTTGCTTCTCCATCGAGCGGATCACGGAACGGATCGTGCCACAATCGCGGTTCAACTGTTCCCGAATCGAACAGAGTTCTTCCATCCGATCACGAACTGTATTGCCGGGTATTTCGACATTTTCCTTCTCCTTCTTCCATTCTTCCCCGGAAACAGTATAAGGCAACTGGATCTTCCGGACTTTACGACGGTAAATGATCTGTACATACAGCGGCATTCTTTTTCCCGCTTCCGCAGACTCCCGTCTTTTAATCTTTACTGATACATTATACATAGGCTCCTTTCATTTTATCATCCAATATAACAAAATGAAAGGAGGTTTGCTTAATGATTGGTACCTTCAAACAGGTCGTGATCCTCTTTCTTCTGGGTAGACTTTGCCTTGAAGTTATTAAACGTATAGCTCAATGTTAACGTGATAAGCGGATAGTTCGGACGGATACGGGTAATCGATTGCAGGTCGGCCGTAGTGATCTTGCTTACATAACGGGCCGAGTTGAACACATCGCGGAAAGCGAGTGTGGCCGACAATTTACGCTTCATCAGCTGCTGGCGGACTGCCAGGTTCATGTACCAGAAAGCGTCGGTACGTCCCTGCGTTGTCACGGAGGGGCCGACAAAGTTACCGTCCAGCTGGATACGGGTCGATTTACCCAGATCGAAGGCATTATTCCAGATAATATCGTAATTGGTACTTTTCTCGTTCGTGCCATTCAGCTTATACTGGTTCTTTACCTTATAATGGTAAAGGCTGCCGTTCAGGTTCATATTCCACCAATGGGTCAGCTGAACCTGACCGCTCAGTTCCAATCCCGTAGAATAATCGTGGCCGACATTAGCCATAGAATCGAGCGTTACTCCTGCTTCGTAAGGGACACGCAGGCGTTCGATCTTGTCTTTACGGCTGCGGTGGAAAACAGTGGCGGAAACGGTGTGTTCACCGATATTCTTTTTGTAGTTGAGTTCAAAGGAGTTGATGTACTCCGAACGGATATCAGGGTTACCGATCTCTGCAGAATAGTAGTCGCGGTAAGTTATATACGGCTCCATAAAAAAGAGTTCCGGGCGGGTGATACGGCGGGAATAGGAAGCCATCAGTTTATGATCTTTCGGGAAAGTATATCCCAGATGTACGGATGGGAAAAACTCGAACTTATTATATTCGCGATCCTTTCCGGGGATAGAGCTGCGAAGTACGCGATGGGTATGTTCGCCCCTCACGCCTGCCTGGAAATCGAATGATTTATAGCTGTCGCCGACAATGGCATAGATGGAGTTTATTCCGTGCTGGAAATAAAAAGTATTGTAGATATCATCCCGCCAGTAAAACTCCTGCTTTTCGGGGCTCCAGAACTGCATACTGTAATCGCCGTCCTCCAGATAAGAGAAATACTGATAGCCGGCTTCAATATGGCCGGTTTTGCTGTACGGGTAATTATAATCGAGGTTTCCGCGGACAGTCCAGCGATGTTCGTCTTCCCAGGCACGGTGTCCCTGTTCACGCTCATTGTTTTTGTTGAACAGGTCGCTCTGGAAATACTCCATAGCATCTCCTCCGTATTTCAGATAAAAACTACCGGTAAGCTGGTGGCCTTTGTCATCAAACTTATGGTCGAAGCCCAGGCTTCCCTGGAAATAGGTTTCGTGCAGGTCATAGTCGTCGCGGCTGTAATAATCGCCGTTGGCAAAAGGCTTATTTTCAACCATACGCACCTCGGTATAATCCAGATCCCCTTTCCGGGTACGACCTCCGTAACCGCCTTCCAGATCCGCATTGAAGGTGGTATGGGGCAATGTGTACATCCAACCCGCTTTCAGCGAATAGTTGAAGTTATTACTTTCGCGTGGGCCATTGGAATGCGAGGTAGTCGCCGTATCGGCAACGATCGTTGTCTTTTCCTGGTCGAAATGGCTTTTACGCAAACGATCCGTCCAGCCTCCACCAAAATACAGGCGGGAAGCTTTATTTTGCTGGGTAAGTAAAAAGTCTACGCCTCTGGAGAGGAATGTGCTTCCGGTCAGGTTGACCATCCCGCTGAAACCATGTTGCGCATGTTTCTTGGTGATGATATTGATGATACCGACATCGCCGCCTGTATCATGACGGGCAGATGGCGTCGTTATGATCTCTATATTTTCGATATGGCCGGAAGGGATTTGCTCCAATGCCTGTGTACCACTGAATACGCTTGGTTTGCCATCCACATAAACGGTAAATCCGGTACTTCCGCGAAAAGAGACTTCGCCTTCGGCATCCACCCGGATCGACGGGGTATTTTCCAGAATATCGACAGCTGTTCCGCCACTAGCCAGCATATTGGAGGAGGCTTCGATCACCTTCTTATCCAGTTTATAGATCACCTGTTTCTTTTGGGCGACTACTTCCACTTCAGCCAGCCCTACTTCAAGAGGTTTCATGGGGATCGTACCCAGATCGACCACAGCCGATGAAGATGCCAGCACAATATCCGGGCGGGTAAACAGGTCGTACCCTACCAGCCGGATCATCAGGCTATACTCTCCGTTCTTCACATCTGCGATTCCGAAACTCCCATCCATATCAGGCAGGGCATGGAATACAGGATTACTATCTCCTTTCTTAAAAAGGAGAACGTCTGCAAAATCTAATGGCTTATTGGTACCGGCATCCACAATTTTCCCTTTAATACGGGATATCGGAGTGGCTGCAGCAGACAGAGAAACACACAATAAGGTCACAATGAGATAAAAACACTTCTTCATTTCTTCACACCAGTCATTTGTTAACAGTGGTGCGAAGATAGCATTTTCATCGCGTCTACACAATTATTATGTAAAAAGATTTTTTGCGGAGAGAGCGGGATTCGAACCCGCGAAACCCTTTAGGGGTTTACACGCTTTCCAGGCGTGCCTCTTCAACCACTCGAGCATCTCTCCTTTTGGGAAGGTTGGGAGAACATACAGCCCTCCATAAAATAAAAAAAGCAGCTTTTTATGCTGCTTCGCGGAGAGACAGGGTTTTGAACCTACAACTCTAACCGCTTATATTTCAGCTACTTTGCTTTCAAAATTTCAAATAGGTAACGAAACAGTAACGATTTTCAACCGTTAAGCCTGTCCAACTTTGACCGCTGTTTGTCTGCCTAACTTTCGGGTTCAAAGATACGGCTTTCTTTTGAAACTCGCAAACATCTGATAATAAATATTTTTGGATTAGTGCAAGGTGCAAGCTATATATATAAATATATACTTGCACCTTGCACTAAAAAAAAGCACTGGGGTACAAATGGTTAAAACAAAATCCGTATCTTCGTAACCGATTAAAAACAAACGTGTATGATAATAACTAACCGTGAAGAAGTAATAGATAAAGCATTTGGGGTATTTGTCAGGATGAACTACGAGAAAGCAAGCATCATCACGCTTGCCAAAGCCTGCGGAGTGACAAAAACGGGTATCGTTTATTATTTTCCGCACAAGCTGGATTTATTCATGGCTGTGGCAGACAAATACGTGTTAAAAATGCACGAACCGGAAAACAAGTTTGAAACTCCTGCCGATACGTTGGAGAAGTTCATCGGGCAATACGTGGCGGGGGTAGCCGCTTCCATGAAAAGGATTGTTGAACTGATTGACGATAATAACAGCCCACATGATTGTAGCCCCAGCTTCTACTACTTTCATTTCCTGTCACAAGTGCGTACGTACTATCCGGGCATCAGGCAGAAAATCGAAAGAGTATTCAGCCATGACCATGACCTGTGGGCGAAAGTCGTGCAGAAAGCAAAAGAAAGCGGGGAAATCAGAAGTGACACGGACGTGAGGAAAACGGCTACCATGTTCCGGCAAATGTTTTTAGGACTGTCATACGAACAAGCATTTCTGAACGGTTTGAACGTGGACGAACTGGCAGAAAACTTTCGCTATATCTATTCGCTGCTTAAAGCCTGATACAGTTTTGTTTTTTTAACCTCTATTATTTTTGAACGTATGTTCAAAATGTGGCGTTTTTGTTTTATCTTTGGAGCATGAAGCAAAATTCAGCGACATGGATAAGGTTCAGAAACAAAGAGGAAGCATCGTGCTACACAAAGAAACAAGGGACGGTGCAGACTACATACGAATAGAATATGCGAACAGTCAGGCTGTAACCCAACTGCTCGCCCAAGACACGGGCATGGAAATGGCTGGCAACGGTTCTGCATACATAGCGTCAGCCGCTTTCAGCCTGCCGGATTTCTACGACCGCTATTCACCCCACGCCTATATTGATTACAGCCGGATTTACGTGCGGCATCCCAAACCTAAAAGGGAATACACACTGCCGAAAGGCTATCTCGAACTGCTGGAACAGAAGCGTTACAGCCCCTCGACAGTCAAAACATACCGTGCCTATTTCAGCGATTTCATGGAATATCACAAGGGACGGAACATCGACCGCCTGAAAGTGCCGGACATCAACAAGTACATACTCTATCTTGTGAACGAGAAGAAAATCTCGGTGTCGCAACAGAATATGCGCATCAATGCTATCAAGTTCTATTACGAGCAGGTGAAAGGCGGCAAACGGCAATACTACGGCGGTATCACCCGTGCCAAAGAGTACAAGAGCCTGCCCGAAGTGTTGAGCAAGAATGAAATTAAGCGCATCCTTGCACAAATTTCCAACATCAAGCATCACTGCATGATTTCGTTGGTTTACTCTGCCGGACTTAGAAGAAGCGAATTGCTTAACCTGACCCCGCAGGACATCAACAGTGAAACAATGTCGGTTCGCATTATGGGCAAGGGGAAGAAATGCCGTTATTCGCTCCTTTCACCCAAATTGCTGGAAGAACTACGGCACTACTTTCGGGAATATCGTCCACAAAAATGGCTGTTTGAGGGCGAAACACCCGGAGAGCAATATTCGGCAAGTGCATTGGTGAAAGTGCTGAAAGAAGCCGCACATCGTGCTGGCATCAAACACCGTGTACACGTACATATGCTGCGCCACTCCTTTGCCACACACTTGCTGGAACAGGGAACAGACCTGCACACGATACAGGAATTGCTGGGACACAACGACATCAAGACCACAACCATTTATCTTCATGTGTCAAGTGCCCATAAAGCAAAAATCCCTAATCCTCTTGATACACTGGATAATTCGTGAGGTGCAGTTATAGGAATGTAGGAACGACACCATAAGGTGCGGTTATAAATAAATTATCAACAAAAACGGAATTTTAATCATGAAAGCGAAACTGAAAATAATAAAAGATTGGGAGTTTGGCGGAATTGAATTGTCTGGCACTTCTTTCAAATATAGTCCACTTGGCGGCAAAGGGATGATAGTTCGTAGCGAAGATGAAATTGTATTCTCTGTTTATCATTCACAGCAAAAGTCGAAAGGAGTGCTATGGATAAAAGGAGATATTTCCCAATTTATCCCCACTCCAAAACCCCAAGAAGTGCAAGACCCCGTACTTTTATCTTGTAATAACGGAATATTATTTCTTTGTGGAGCCAGCAAAACTCTTTGGTGGTTATCTGAAATAAATGGTGATTGGACTTCTATTTCTATGGATAACTGGTGTGCCGGAGGCATACCTATGCCAATAGCTGTTACTGGAGAACATGATGTATTTCCTATTGTATGTAGAGTGGATAGGGTTTTGGAAGCAACAAATAGTTTCACAACTTTGACTGTCAATTTTGCAACAATGACTGCCCGTTGGTCTGACATTGGTTCTTGTGTATATAACAAAGCTGGAACTCGGCAGGCGCATCTTGATTCGGTGACAAAAGCGAATGGAGATTTCTCCAAAGCAGTTTTCAATTATAACTATCCTCTGATAGGTTCTATGCAAGAACAGGCTGGACATTTATATGCTTTTTTGGAAAGCAGCACAATTAATCCGGCAGGTTTGGTTGGAATGGGATATTATTGGTATATAGAGTTGGAGTTTAACGGCTTGTTTAAAAATAAATTGTGGGGTAAAGACAATTTAAGCCGTTTGCCCGGAAAACATGGGATGCGAGGTAAATTCTCAGGGGATAGAACTTGGCTAATTTTATCTTCCATTTTCAAAACAGATGAATGGAAAGGCAAGCAAAAACTATTACGCCTTTCTGATTGTACTTTAGTTGACCTCGTTATGCCTCGTGGATATAGTGCTTTCCGAGTGTTAGATGTTTGGAATAACCGGGCATTTATCTGTAATGAAGATAACAAGCTGGCTCTTTGTGAAATAATATGGGAGTAAGTAATTATAAATGTTGATAACAAGCCAAGATAGCTGCTGAACGCAGCTCCTTGTCAAGCCATTAGCTGTAATAGAAGCATGAAAAAGATTATTTTCTACATATCGGCACTTCTGTTTTGCTTGCCTATACAAGCACAACAGCGTTTCTTCGGTGTCATTCAGGATGCGGACGGATATGTAAATGTACGTGATACAAGTGGAACAGTAATAGGCAAATTATTGGATAATCATGTGTTTGTCGATTGGGATGCACAAAAGAGCCATAAAGAATGGCATAGCGTAGAGTATGGAGCAGAAACGGGCATAACCAAGACTTGCCCGAATGGAAATACCCATATAGGAGAAATCCATAAAAGCCGCATCCGTTATTTGGCAGATTTGCCACAGTTGAAGAAACAGCCGCAAAGCACAGATAAATGCCTTGTATATGCCAACGACACATTAACTGTAAAGATAGACTTCCAAAATTTTAATCCACAAAAACATGCCATTGTTTATGATTTGGAAGCAGGTTTTGTTCGGAGTATTGACGGTTGTTCTGACTTGACAGGCATAGATGATAATATTCCGCATGAAGAATACGCATCTGTCACCGTCAAGCACCCTGCCGGAATATTGGAATTTCCAACAGCATACATAACACATCTATACGAACCGAGCCGAAACAATGTTGTCGTGGCATTGGGTAAAGGAAACTCACTGTTCATCAGCACGCAGAACAGTGACGGTGCAGGCGGATATTATGCCGTATGGACAGTAGAAAATTATCTTGTTAAAAGTCTGTTTGTGCTACATGACTTTTGACTAAAATACAGCTAACAACGCAGGATAACGGACGAGCCGTTCCCTGCTAACCATTAGCAAAAACAGAAAGTCTATGAACAAAGAATACCATGTATTAGAAGTAGAGGACACAAGTTCTGCGGAGTTTACAAAGAACTATTGGAAAAAGCAGCCGAAATTCTCTTTGAGAGAATATATCAAAGAAAACGGTGCGTATCCTGAACAAATTCCCGATTTAAATCTTGAAATTAGGATTTATGATGATGTGGAATTTAATAGGCTGAATGATTTTATTTTCAGCCCGATAGAGCATTTGTGTATATCCGAAAAGGTCAAAAACATCATAGAACTTTGTTCTTTACCCGAACATCGTTTTTTTAATGTAGATGTTTATATGCCTAAAAAAAGGAATAAAGTAGATGCCAACTATTATGCTCTACATTATGACTTTACCTATATTCAAAATGATATATTAGGAATGATTGATTATGAAAAATCTAATATTCGGATAAAAACAAAAGCAGGAGAATATCACTTAGTAAGAGATAGAAAAGATGTAGAGAACTTGCCTATACATAACAAAACTATATCGGAAATGATAAGTAAGTTGTCTGAAACGGCAAAGCTAAGAGAAAAAAATCAGAAACAAATATCTACTTTATCTGAGGAGTATTGGAATTTTGAACAAGTTGATAGGATATATTTTAATCGTTCTTTTGATTTTTCAATGGATTTGTTTCAAATACCCTACTTTTCATGGATGATTTATATATCTGACAAACTAAAAGAGGAACTTGAACGAAATCGCATTACAGGAATAACATTTTCAATTCCGGGTAATAGACAGTATTTTGTTCATAGACCTAACCCAATATTAGAATGGGTATAATATTTTGCTAACAAGGTCGAGATAACAGCTAAACGTTGTTCCTCACCAAACCATTAACAATATGAGTAGCCTTATCACAGTAAAGAGATTTGGAAAAGTTCTGATATGGGTATGGAACAGATGTATAAAGAAAGCCGCCATTCCTTATGAAGAACTTGATTTCCATTACCCCGATTGGGCTTTCAATATTACAGGTTGTATCTTTTTCGGGGTTGTGGTAGGTGTTACCCTGCTTTATTTTGCTTTTATAAAACAGTAAACTATTCCCAATGAAAGCTCGACTAAAATACCCGATATTTTCATTCTCTCCCCGAAACAACGTGGTATATGTTTGTTGGGAAGAGAATACATATAATACCACAAGTATAACATGGTTCAAGCGGAACAAACGTGAAAAGAACATTGTAGTAGATGCTTCAGGTATGATGTACACAATAAAATCAGCCCATTTCATCCGCTGGAAAGGCATACGTGGATTTATAGGTATGCAGTGCGGCATTATTGAAATAGAGAATGAATACGAGGAAAATCCCGTCCGCATTACTTTACGGACATTACAGGAGATTGTCGTTAAGCGATACCCAAAAACACAAGAATATCGTTCCGGGCTTTGGGAAAACGCAGATGAATTCACACAGACCGTATTCAGATGCAAGAGTTTTGAGGAACTGGCAGAATTGTTCAGATGTTGCCCCTCTAAAAATATTTTATTGAAGATTTGGCGGGGGTATTGAAAGATGAAAACGAAGTTAAAATACCCGATATTCAGTTTTGCCCCCAAAGGCAACATGATATACGTGTTTCGCAAGGAAGAACTGTACACAACGACCAATACCAAGTTGTTGAAGAAGCGGAAGAACTACATTGTTGTGGATGCAACCGGGACGAAATATGTTGAAAAGAGGGCGCACAAAGTGAAGTGGCAAGGTATATTGGGATATTGCATCAGGATGCAGGGACGAGTGATTTCCATTGAATACGAGTACGGGGACGACCCCGAACCGTTCCCGTTACGGAAACTGCAAGAACTGGTAGCGGAACGATACCCCAAGACACGGTGGTTCAAGGAAGAATGCTGGAACAGCGCAGACGAGTTCCGGCAAGTGATTTTCGCCTGCAAGAGCTTTGAGGAAGTGGCGGACATACTGATGCCCGAACGAAAAACGAGCGTTTGGCAACGCATTGAAGAATATTTCCTGCGGGCAGGTTTTCTTATGCTTGCCGCCATGTTCCTTTATCACGTGGTTTGGCGGCTAATCCAAAAGGTCTGGCTATGGGCTACCGGGTAACGTACAGGAAACAAATCAATTTATTCAGATATGGAACAACGTATTACATCACTATTGCTTCCCGCTCCCGAAGCGGAGCTGGAAGCGTCCTGCAAGGAACTGGACGAAAAGGTAACATGGCTGCTGCACAACAGCCGGAAAATGGACAACTACTTGGAACTTAAACCGTTCAGCAAGGACGGGCGGCTGTGCGCCCACGTGTGCGACACGCTCAAAAGCCTGCCGGAAACGCCGACACTGGCGGCATACAAGGACTACAAGGCAATCATCATCCTGCTGGGTATGTCCACCACCCGTTACGCCATACTGGACGAACTGGCGGAACAGCACCGCAAGCGGGACGACATACCCGAACTGACCGCCTACTGCGATGCGCTCCACTGGATGCGACCGGGGCGGCAGTACCTATGCAACGTGTACAACACGGTATGCCACGCTTTCCACCTGCTGCGGAGAAACCCGGTAAGGGACAACCGACTGCTGGTGACGGAAAAGGAGCTGCGCCACGCCGAACGGATGCTGCCGGAACTGGGCAGGCAGACGTTCACCGAAATGGTACGTCTGAAAGGCTACATGGTCTATGATGCCGAGCAACTGGCGGACAAATGCGGCATGGAATACGGCTCGTTCCGGCGAAAGGTAAAGAAAATGACCGGGTACACGGCTAAGGAATGGGTGATAAAGGAACGGGTAAAGGACGTGGAACACTACCTGTTGAACACAAACCTCACGCTTACCGAAGTGGCGTTCACCACCGGGTTCGCATCGACATCGAACCTGAACGACTTCTGCAAGGCGTATCTTTTAGATACCCCCGGAGAAATACGCAGAAAAGCGCAGGAAACAAGAAAATGCACAGTTACAAGAACGTAATGTGAAAAATCAAGAATAAAACAGATTTTTTATGCCCGTAACTTTGTGCTTCATAAAAGATAAGCACAAGGTTATGGAACATAAGATACTGTTGGAAACATACTTCGCCGGACTGCTTCAAAAAGTGGAATGGCAGATACAGGAATACGAGGACACCGCAGCGGACACGCTGACGCTTTGCCGCCTGTGCGTGGACTACCTGCAAGAGATACTGGGCGAACTCAAAACCTTTATAATCTCCTACCCGTTCGCCAGCACGGAGGAAGAAATACACTTCTTCAAGGAACTGAAACCGCTTTTAGCAAGCAAAATCATCTATTACAATACCGTTTACAAGATAGAGGTGCGCTTCCCCAGCGGCAGCGAGGACGTGCAGCGGGACTACCTGCTGTCGGAAACCGACCGGATTTCAAAGTCGTTCCAGCGGAACTTGGCGTTCTACCAGTACCACCGCACGAAAGCCACCTACTTGGACAGGCAGTATTTCATGCGTGGGAAGCCTGACATACAAATCATTGTGGACAGTTTCTATTACGAAACAGACCCACAGTTCAGCACCAGTCACGACTTCAAGGTAGCCAAGATTTTAGCCAACGAACTGCTGGAAATATACCTCACCAACCGACTGCACGAGCTGGAACGCCGGGAACAGCGCAAGCGGGTGAAGAACGGCTTCACGGGAAAGGTGCTGCGCTGGACGGGGACGAAAAGGGCGTTGGTGGAGCTTGTCTATGCACTGGACGCCTGCGGCTGTCTGAACAAGGGAACGGTTGATATAAAGGAGATTGTAGCCTATTTTGAATATGTGTTCGACATCGACCTCGGCGACTTCTACCACACCTACATGGAACTAAAAGCCAAGACCAAAGACCGCACGGGCTTCCTCTCCACCCTGAAAGACAGGTTGCTGCTGCGCATGAGGGAGCAGGATTAGGCAACCGTGCTTTAACAAAATTTATTTCGCCACAGGTGGGTTCGCCTGTGGCGTTTTATTTTTCAGGACACCCGAACTTTGCGGCAAATCAATTAGTTACCATTATGGAAATAATAACATTCGAGTCCAAAGCCTACAAGGAACTGGACAACAAGATTACCGCCATTGCCGACTACATCTTCAACCACGTGGAAACGGCAAGACAAAGCGAGGAAGATATGTGGGTGGACAGCTACGAGGTCTGCACGTTCTTGAAAATAAGCGAAAAGACCCTGCAACGCCTGCGAGTGTCGGGGACTATCGCCTATTCCAACATCAGGGGACGTTATTTCTACAAGGTCAGCGAGATACGCCGGATGCTGGAAGAACGCCTGATAAGGAGCAACAAGGAGAACATCGACAACCTGATAACCAACCACCAACTGTATGCTAAGGAAAGAGGAAATCTTAGAAAGAACAAGTAACGGGCTGGCGGTATTCAAACACTACCTGCCCGGTAACTGGCGCATAGGTCGCAACTTCCTTAACCCGTTGTACGAGGACAGCAAGGCTTCCTGCAACATCTATTTCGACCGCCATAGCGGTATGTACAAGATGAAAGACTTCGGTAACGACAATTATAGCGGCGATTGTTTCTTCTTCGTGGGGCAGTTAAAGGGGCTGGACTGCAATAGGGCGGCTGACTTCGTGGAGATACTGGAAATCATCGACCGGGATTTGGGCTTGGGGCTGGCTTCCGGCACTCCGGTTTCCATTCCCCCGGCAACCGTCCGCCGGGCAGAGCCGGACAAACCCGAAGAAACACCCGAAAAGCCAGTCAAGCCCTACCAGTTCCGGGAACAGAAGTTCCCGCTTGCCGAATTAGTGTACTGGCAACAGTACGGCATCACGCCCGAACTGCTGGAACATTACAAGGTCTGCTCGCTCCGGGAATACAACAGTGAAACGGCAGAGGGGAAGCCGTACACCTACATTTCATCGGTGGCAGAACCCATGTACGGCTACAAGGGCAAACAGCACATCAAGCTGTACCGCCCGTTCTCCACACCCCGTTTCCTCTACGGCGGCAGCTTCGGCGAGAACTATTGTTTCGGGCTGGAGCAACTGCCCGCCAAAGGTGACACGCTCTTTATCACGGGTGGCGAGAAAGACGTACTTTCACTGGCGGCGCATGGTTTTCACGCTATCTGCTTCAACAGCGAAACGGTGACGATACCGCCCACGCTGGTTTATAGGCTGACGTTCCGCTTCAAGCACATCGTCCTGCTCTTTGACATGGACAAGACGGGCAGGGAAAGTTCACGCAAGCAGGAAAAATTATTGGAAGAATTTGGCGTGAAACGCCTGCTGCTCCCGCTTCCGGGAACGAAAGAGGAAAAGGACATTTCCGACTACTTCAAAGCCGGGAACACCCGTGAAGATTTCCTGAAACTGTTTATCGAATTTTTAGACAACCTGTATAGTGACACACTAATTATGCTAAAATCGTGCGAGATAGATTTCAACAACCCGCCCGCCAAAGCGCAAGAGATTATTTCGGCGGGTGACGTTCCGTTAGGAACACAAGGCAACCTGTTCGGCATCACCGGGGGCGAGGGAACGGGCAAGAGCAATTATGTAGCCGCAATCGTGGCGGGCTGCATCTGCCCCGCTGGTGCGGACATAGATACGCTGGGCATACAGATAACCGCCAACGGCAGGCACAAGGCGGTCTTGCTCTATGACACCGAACAGTCGGAAGTGCAACTGTTCAAGAATGTAAGCAACCTGCTGGCACGAGCGGGGCAGCAGGACAAACCCAATGAGCTGAAAGCGTTCTGCCTGACTGGTATGTCACGCAAGGAACGCCTGAACGCCATTGTGCAGAGCATGGATAAGTTCTACTACCAGTACGGCGGCATCCAGTTGGTCGTCATTGACGGCATCGCCGACCTTGTGAAAAGTGCCAACGATGAAGCGGAAAGCGTGGCGGTGATAGATGAACTTTATCGGCTGGCGGGCATCTACAACACGTGTATTCTGTGCGTGCTGCACTTCGTCCCTAACGGTTTGAAACTGCGGGGACATTTGGGCAGCGAGTTGCAGCGCAAGGCGGCTACAATCCTTTCGATAGAGAAAGACGATGAACCCGCCCAGTCGGTGGTAAAAGCCCTGAAAGTAAGGGACGGAAGCCCGCTGGACGTGCCGCTGATGCTCTTTGCATGGGACAAGGAAGCGGGGATGCACGTGTACAAGGGCGAGAAGCCCCGTGAGGAAAAGGAGAAGCGCAAGGAAAGGGAACTGGTGAATGTCGCACGTGACATCTTCGGGCGGCAGACACGCATCACCTACATAGACCTTTGCGAGCAGTTGCAGCAGGTCTTGGACATCAAGGAACGCACCGCAAAGAGCTATATCCGCTTCATGCGGGAAAGGGACATCATCACCAAAGACACGGCGAACCAAAGCTGTTTTGTCATCGGTTCATATAATCTTCAAAGGAACACAAGCTGCCCGTAGGCGCATGGGCTGAACTTGTGTATTTTTAGGTGCTTGTGTCCTGCCCTGTTGTGAAACACGGCAGGATTTTTTCTGTTTGCACGTGAAAATTCAGGGTATTTGCTTAACTTTGCAGAAGTTACACGAAAAAAGTAACGGCAGTTGGACGGCGGTTGCCGGAATATTGCCTTTATATATAACATATACGTTCGCCGAACGTCCCAAAGTAGAAAACTGGCACTTTTCAAAATGTGGGGATATTCAGCGCAGGATATGCTATGCGTTTGTCATAGCGTGGCTGCACTGTTTCCACATTTGGGTATGCCAGTACCTCTACTTTGAAACAGCGTCATGCCACGCTTTCTTTTTGGGGTGGCGGCTAACGTGCAAAGACAGTAGGGATTTATATCACTTTAATACCTGACAATATGGAACAAATCAAAGCGCACATCGCCGTATCGCTGGACGGGCATACCGCCACGCCGGACTATGAACTGGACTGGATGCCCCGTGAGGTCAAGGAACTGGCGGCAAGGGAACACGCCGCCGCAAGCTGCCTGCTTATGGGGGCGAACACCTACAACTACATCTTTGAACACTGGGGCGGGTGGCCGCACAAAAGCAAGCGGTCTTTTGTGGTGTCACACTACGACACCAACGTGACGCCGGACTGCGGCGTGGAGTTCCTGACCGAAGAACCGCTGCAAAGAATTTATGAATTGAAACAGGAAACCGCCATGCTGGTGGTGGGCGGCGGCAAGCTGCTTACTTCATTGATTAAAGCCGGGTTGCTGGACAGCCTGACAATATACACCGTCCCGGTCATGGCGGGCAAAGGCATCGGCTTTATCGGGGAAACATTCGGCTCACATTGGAAACTCTCGGAAAGCAGGGTGCTGGATAACGGGGTGGTCTGTTCGACCTACCTGTTTGGCGGGAGCGTATAAAAAATGCGCCCGGTTCCCGCCGGGCGCAACCACTAAAATTTCAATTATTATAAGTTGTAAAACCTATCACAATGAAATTTCAGCGGCAAAGATAGGCTATTTCTTCGGTTTCGCTTTCTTTTCGGGGAATGAAAAACCGACATTGAATTGTTCGTCCAGTACCAGCGAAGCATCGAAAGCCTTGCCGTTCTTGCCCTTGAAGCCCTTGATTAGCCCGGTCTTGCGTTTCGTCACCAGCTCGACAATCTGCTTGTCGGAAAGCTGCTTGTCGCACTTGTTGCGGAATATGGTAAGCGTGCAATCCACGTTGGAACACTTCGCCACTTTCGGGTAGAACAGGATGCGCCCGCTACCGCATTTCGGGCAGGGGCAGGTTTCACCAGTAGCGACAGATAGCTGCACCGATAGCAGTTCTGTGGTGATTTGCGTTGCGTACACCTCGATACCCTTTCGGAATGTGTCGGCATCCATACTGCCCGCTTCTATCTTGGAAAGGGCGGTTTCCCACATACCCGTCATTTCGACATCGGCAATCTTCTTGTCCTTGACTATCTTGTAAACGGCAAGCCCCTTGTCGGTAGGCACAAGGTTCTTCTTCTCACGCACGATGTACTGGCGGGCGAACAGCGTTTCGATAATCGCCGCACGGGTGGCGGGCGTACCTATCCCGGCATCTTTCAGGCTGGCTTTCAGTTCGGCATCTTCCAGTTCCTTTCCGGCGTTCTCCATTGCGGCAAGCAGGCTGCTTTCCGTGTGCAGCGGTTTCGGCTTGGTCTGCTTTTCGAGCAGATCCACGTTGGAAATCGGCAGGCTTTCGCCCTCTTGGAGCGGCGGCAGGCTGGCGGCTTCTTCGTCCCCGCCCGTTTCTTGCTCGCCGAACACGGCACGCCACCCGGCTTCTTTCATCACAGACCCTTTTACCGTGAAGTCGGTATCTCCAGCCGACAATATGGCGGTGGTAACGTCTTTCACGCACTTGCCCGAAAAGGCTTCCAGCATACGCCCGGCTACCAGCTCGTAAACCGCCCGCTCGTCTTTGGTGAGTTCGCCGGGCAGGTTCTCGGTAATGATTAAGGCGTGATGGTCGGTCACTTTGCCGTCATTCACGCTACGGCGGTTCAGGGGTGTGCCGTCCAGCCCGGCGGCATACCCGGCAAAGCGGGGGTATTGCCCTAACAGGGCGACACGCTCCGGCATTTCATCGAAAACGTCCTCCGATATATAGCGGCTTCCGGTTCGGGGATAGGACATCACTTTCTTTTCATACAGGCTTTGCGCTATGGAAAGCGTCTTGTCAGCCGAAAAGTTCAGCTTCGTGTTCGCTTCCTTTTGCAGCGTGGTAAGGTCGTATAGAAGCGGCGGTTCTTGGCTGGTTTCTTTCCTCTCAACGGATTTCACGGCAAGTTGTCCGGCATCCTTAACCCGTTGCAGGGCGGCTATGGCTTCGGACTGTTGCTCCCACTTGGCGGACGATTGGGCGGTGAAACTTATTCCCCCGCTGGCGGTTGCCGCTTTGAGTTGCCAAAACTTGGCGGGTACGAAATTCCTGTTCTCCAAATAGCGGCTGCATATCATCACGAGCGTGGGTGTCTGCACCCTGCCCAGCGAGAACACCCCCTGCCCGGCGGCTACGCTCAACGCTTGGGTGGCGTTTATCCCTATCAGCCAGTCTGCTTCGCTGCGGGACTTGGCAGAGAGGTAGAGGTTATCGTAACATTCTCCCGGCTGCAAGTTATCCAGCCCCTCACGGATTGCCTTGTCGGTAAGGCTGCTTATCCACAGGCGCACAAATGGTTTTCGGCAGTTCAGGTAATGGAAGATATAGCGGAAGATTAACTCACCCTCACGCCCTGCATCGGTGGCGACAATAATCCGGTCGCACTGGTCGAACACTTCCTTTATCACTTTCAACTGTTTCAGCACGCCGGGGTCTGCCTTATAACCTTTCTCCGCTTTCACCTGACGGGGGATTAATTGGAAATCGGGCGGCAGTATGGGCAGGCTCTCCCTGCGGAAGTTCGCCACGCCATAGGCTTCCGGCATGGCAAGCTGGATTAAGTGGCCGAACGCCCATGTCACCATATACCCGTTGCCGGAAAGATAACCGTCATTACGCTGGGTCGCACCGATGATGCGGGCGATGTCCTTTGCCACGCTGGGCTTCTCTTATCACAAGTAAATTATTATCCAAAGCTATAAGCTAATACACCAAATAACTGACAGATAATCAATCAAACTCGTGATAATAATGTTCTGATAATAATATGCTATATTGTGGAGAGAGTAATGTTGCTCCCTCCAAATATAGTATTATGGACAATAAAAATCATTTTGAATCCAAAGTTTCGGATTTTTTAGAAGCGTTGCGTAAAGCCGGATATTCAGAATCGACTATCCGACAGTATAAAAAGACCTGTCGTCTTTTTATCGTTTACATGGATATAAACTACATACAAGACTGTAATGTAGAATCCATCGATTTGTTTTTAAAGACTATGCCACAAGAAAAAACGCGGTTGATACATGGAACCAATTATCGATTACTGCTATTCGTTAATTATCTTACGGATAGAACTATCCAAAAACCAGTTGTAAGATACGTTATACGCAAATTCTCAGGAGAAATAGGAGGCATTATGACAAAATACCTTCATCTCTTGGAAGAACAAAGACTATCTCCTAAAACGATAGATGGCTACGAACATGTGTTCAGCTATTTTCTCAGGCATTTGTCTTTGAGGAATGTATCCCGCATCTCAGATATAGGTGAGGATGATGTGCTAACTTTTATATCTTCCAGCCAAAACAGTAAACAAAGAGTATTGGCAACGATGCGTGCATTTTGTCGTTACCTGTACGAACAAAAGCTTATCAATAAGAATATTGATTATGTGATAGGAAGAAACCGTTATATTGTAAAAGAAAAACTACCGTCGACATACACTTGTGAAGAAGTCTTGCAAATAGAATCTTCGGTAAATCAATCCACTCCTGTAGGAAAACGAGATTACGCCATGCTCCTATTAGCAACACGGTTAGGACTACGTTCCTCCGATATTGCCGGATTACAATTCAGTAATTTAGACTGGGATAGAAACATTATCCGCCTGATACAGTACAAGACTAAACGTGAAATAGAATTGCCACTCTTAAAGGATGTAGGAGAAGCTATCATCAATTATGTGAAATATGGCAGACCGAGTTCTTCTTCCAAACAGATATTCCTATCCTCTTTAGCCCCATATAATCCTGTGAATGGGGCGGTGGTTTCCTTGTCGGTCAGAAAGATTATCTGCCATTCAAGAATAGATACAAGGGATAGAAAAAAAGGTCCTCACGCTATGAGACATACTTTAGCCAGCCAGCTATTGCGTAATGGCATATCACTGCCCGTCATTTCTGAGACATTGGGACACAAAACTACACAAACGACAATGGGCTATCTTCGGATAGACATTGATGGTTTGATGAAATGTGTCCTTGAAGTCCCGGATGTCCCATCCGATTTCTACACACAGAAAGGAGGTTTGTTCTATGTCTGAACAATTCATATATCAAAGCGTGTTCGCACCTTATTTTAAGGATTTTCTTGCGATGAAAGAAAATCAGGTTTCCGACATTGGACGGATAAAGTGGATGCTCTTGGAGTTTGACAAGTTCTTTGTTAATAGCAACATCAGGGATGTGTTCATAACTAAAAGCATGATTGATACATGGAAGTGCACCCGCATACATGATAAAAAGAAAACCCTCTATGACAAGGTGTCCATGTTCCGACAGTTTTGCCTATACTTATGCCACATAGGAAAAGAATGCTATATACCCAAGTTACCAAAGAAGGAATATTCGGATTTTACTCCTTATGTGTTTACCCGTGGACAGATGCAGGACATCTTTGAAGCTTGCGACAAGCAAAGGATGCATAGTCATAATATATATTGTAATCTTTTTGCATTACCTGCTTTATATAGAATCTTATATGCTACAGGGATTAGAATCGGGGAAGCCATATCCATTAGGAATCGGGATGTTGATTTGAGAAGGAATTGCATCATTATTCGGAAGACAAAGAACAAGATGGAAAGGCTTATTCCTTTAAGCGACTCCCTGTCCAAGGTTCTACAACAGTATTTGGAATATCGCAACAAGATGCCCTTGCCAGACGTTGATGCCCCGGACAAGTTCTTGTTAATATCCCCATCAGGACGACCGTTATCTTCTTGTACTGTTTTGGGCGGTTTCAAGAAAGTGTTGGAAAAATGCAATATACCTTGTTCGAGCAACCGTTCCGGAGGAGCCTGCATACATAGTCTCAGACATACTTTTGCCGTCCATTCCCTTGCAAAGATGGTGCAAGAAGGAATGGACATATATTGTGCGCTTCCTCTTTTGTCGGTCTTCTTGGGGCATAAGACGTTGAAAGGGACTGAAACCTACGTGCGCCTGACACAAGATATGTTTCCCGATATTCTATTGAAACAAAATACGATAACACGGTTTGTGTACCCTCAAACAAACATAATAACTAATTTAAATGTAGATACTTATGAAAACGACTGACTTTGCGAAGCATTTAACGGCTTTTTTCACAGAGTACCTTATCGGAGAAAGAGGCGTAAGCCCTAATACCATACGGTCATACAGCGAATCATTTAGCTTGCTGTTAAACTTTCTGGACGAACAGGTAAACATAAAGGCTGATAATCTTAGATTGGAACATATTACCAGAAAAACGGTTTTAAACTTCCTTGATTGGTTACAAGACACGAAAAAATCGAGTAACGCGACTAGAAATCAAAGATTGGCGGCATTACGTTCTTTTTGTACATATATGCAATATGAGGATGTAAAGCGTCTGGAACAATGGCAAGAGATATTATCCATCAAGGTAAAAACACATGAAAAAAGAAGTGTCAATTATCTCAGCATAGATGGCATTAAGCTTTTATTGGCACAAATACCAATCAACACGAAAAAAGGACGACGGGATTTAGCTTTGATATCCCTGCTCTATGATAGTGGAGCCAGAGTACAAGAATTAATAGACTTGACACCCGCATCTTTGAAATTGGAAAAGCCTTGTCATGTCACCTTATTTGGTAAAGGACGCAAAAAAAGAATTGTCCCTTTACAAGACGAACAAGTGAATTTATTACGCAGTTATATGGAAGAGAATCGTTTAGACCTGTCCGGTTTTAATCAAAGACCTCTTTTCTTTAACAGTTGTGGCAGAAAGCTAACAAACTCTGGCATATCTTATATCTTGAATAATTATATTAATCACGCCCGAATACAAGATCCGGAACTTATACCGGAAAAAATAAGCCCGCATACTTTACGACACAGTAAAGCTATGCACTTGTTACAAGCTGGTGTAAATTTGGTCTATATTCGTGATATTTTAGGACATGTATCTATACAAACTACTGAAATATATGCTCGGGCTGATTCTAAACAAAAAAGAGAGGCTTTGGAATCAGCTTATGTTAATATGATACCAAACGATATAACAGAACGTTCATGGGAAAAAGACCAGGAACTTAAGATATGGCTAAGGAATCTATCTAAATGAAGATGATTATTATCCAAAGCTGTAATATAAAGTAATGTGTTTAAATAGCTGATATACAGACAGACAAAAATAAAGGCTTTGGATAATAATTTACTTGTGATAAGAAAAGTTATCACGAGTTATGATAACTTTTCTGCTATCAATGCAATCATAATTCTTTACTTTTTAATGGTGGATATTACATTTTCATTCCTCTGGACTTCTTGGGTTTGTCCGCTTTCAGGCTCTTGTCCTGCGCTTTCTCCTGCTTCTCTTTCTGCTTGGCGGTGGGCTTGTCCTGACCCTGTTTCAGCGGCTCTTTGCCCTGTTTGGTGGCTTCGTTGGTCTTGCCCTCCGAATTGACCGCTACCTGCGTCCGGCTCTCGGCGGCGGGGGTAACGTCTTTCGGCTGCACCTTGTCAGGGGATTTGCCCTGTGCGCCGGGCTGCACATGACCGTTGAACTCAACGCCTTTGCCGTCCTTTAACCCGGCTACCTGCTGCAAGAACTGGACGGCAGACCTCGGCAGGAACTCCAAGCCACGCTCCACCGCACTGACCTGCAAATAGGCACTGCGCTTCGTGCCGTCCCTGAATTGCAGGTTTTCCATTTTCACCGCTTGCCCGGCTTCAAAGGCGGCTTTCTGCTCCGGGCTGACTTGCACGCCGCAAATGGTGTCGGGGCATTTCCACTTGTCAGCCCGCATATACTCCAGTTCGTGCGTGTACCTGTCCCGGCTGACGAACACGGGGATTTGCCCGCCGCTTTTAGGGTCTTTGATTTCAGCGATGCCGCCTAAGTTGCCAGTGCCTTGCAAGTTGCCCTGTTCCTGCTTGGTGAACCCGTGTTCGTGGAACGGGCGTTGCAACAGTTTCTCGTCCTGCTGCACGCCGTGCAGCTTGGGTACTACCGTGCCGTCCTTAGCCTGATAGAAAGAGAGCTTGACATCGGTAGGTTTGAGGTAGAAGCCGCCCACTGTCCCCGAAACGGTGTAGGTGTTGCGGGACTTGTAGCCACGCATCACCCGGTCGAAGTCCTTCGTGTTTTTCAGAGTGTCGGCGGTGATGCCGACTTTTTTCAGGTTCTCCCAGTCGATTTTTGACGGGTCGAAGCGGTAGCCCTGCTTGAACTCGTGGAAGTCGGGCTTCGGAACTCGAAGCATTTCAGCCCGCTTGCCGCCCTCCGGCGTGGGGTTGCGGTGGTTGTCCTCGATTGCCTTTGCGTCCCGCTCCGCTTGGGAAGCCTTGACGCTGAACAGTTCCAGCCCGGAAGTGTCCTGATACTTGCGGTAGAAGTTGGAAATGAAGTTGCTGAACACATCGCTGTTCTTGTCCACCTGCATGAACTCGCCGCCCTGTGTCGGCGGTACGGTCTGCAAATTGCCCTCCTTGTCGATACCCTTAACGGCACTCACCTTGCCCTGCTGTTTATCCAAGACCAGCAGCACGTCTTTTTCCTGCCCCTCTGCGGGCGGGGTCATTCTGTTTGCCATAAATAATTGAAATTTTAGTGGTTACGGGAATAGTCCCGCCCAAAGGTAGCGACTAAATATGCTATATTTGGACGGGCGGCAACGGCTGTCCGAATTTGTCCTGCGCTGTCCCGATTTGTCCGGTCGGGATTAAAAAAGAGGTGATAAAGTAGGAGCAATCCATTACTTAATCCAAAGAAAAACATAACTTTGTAATCAGTTATTATACATACAGAATATGACAGAGAAAAATAGCTCTATATTATCCCCCGAATATCTCAACTTCAAAAATGAGATAACTGCCCGTATCAGGTCTGCCCAGTATGAAGCATTAAAGGCAGTAAACAAAGAAATGATAGCCTTATATTGGGAAGTCGGCAAACGGATTACCGAGCAACAGACGGCATTAGGTTGGGGAAAATCCGTTGTGGAAAACCTTTCACGGGACATACAGAAAGAGTTTCCGGGAATAAAAGGCTTTAGCGCACGGAATATATGGGATATGGCACGTTTTTATGCTGAATATCAGTCTGATGAAATTCTGCGAACATTGCTCGCAGAAATTAGCTGGTCAAAACATATAGTCATTCTGACGAAGTGCAAGGAAACCCAGCAACGACAATTTTATATATTGGCAACAAAGAAATATGGGTGGACTAATAATGTTCTTCTTAATAAGATAGAAGCCAAAACTTACGAAAACTATCTGCTCGGACAAAGTAATTTCGATAAAACCTTGCCTGATAGCATAAAAAATCAAGCCATACTTGCATTAAAGGATGAATATACTTTTGACCTTGTAGGGCTTGCAGAGGAACATTCGGAATATGAATTGGAACAGGCTATTATTAAGAATATCCGTGCGTTCCTTATGGAGTTCGGTACGGATTTTTCATTTATAGGCAACCAATATCGGCTGGAAGTGGACGGGAAAGAATACTTCATAGATTTACTGTTATACAACAGACGTTTGCAAGCCATGATTGCCATAGAACTGAAAATCGGAGAGTTCCAGCCGGAGTATAAAGGGAAAATGGAATTTTATCTGAACATTTTGAATGATACAGTAAAACTACCGCATGAAAATCCGGCTATCGGTATTATCATCTGCAAGTCCAAAAGCCGCATGATAGTGGAGTATGCCTTGAAAAGTTCCAATATGCCCATCGGAGTGGCAACATACAGCCTTTCTTCCGAATTACCCGAAGCCTACAAAAAACTATTACCGACATCGGAAGAAATAGCCAAGAAAATAGAATTGTTGATAGAACGATAATAAATAGCCAAAGCCGTAGTATAAAAACTACGGCTTTGATGTTCCTATACATTATTATATACGGCTATTCTTCCTCCTTAATCAAGTGGCATAGCTCCGGGTCGTTCTTAATCCGGGTTATCTCGTCCTCGACTATCTGCCGGACTTCCTGACGGATGCGGTCATAGTTGGCTTGTATCTCCTCCTGCATCCGGTCGTTGCCGTCCTTGTCGGTGAAGTCGATTATCTGCGGCAACTTCACGTAACGGGCGGTTTCCCGCTTCACCTTTTCATTGTCCACCACGATTTCGCAGTGGAAAATCTTCTGTTCTATCCGTTCATCGAAGTTGTCTGCTACCGCACCCACGAACATACCTTGCGTGAGGTTGGATATTTTGCTGGCGGGTATCAGGCTGTCCATTTGGGTGCTTATCGAGGTGGACTTCTCCCGCTGGTTGATTGTCATACTCTGCCGTTTCTGCAACACTTTACCGAAACGTTCGGACAGGATTTTCGCCGTTTCACCAACTACCTGACCGCTGAACACGTTACCCACTGTATTTTGTATCACCCGGCTTTCCTTGTCCCCGTAATCACGGGTAAGCTGACTGTAATCCTGAAAGCCTAACAGAACCGCAACCTTGTTGCTTCGGGCGGTGGCAATCAAATTATCAAGCCCACGAAAATATATAGTCGGTAATTCATCTATTATCACCGAACTTTTAAGCTGACCTTTCTTGTTTATCAGCTTCACGATACGGGAATTATATAATCCCAGTGCTGCCGAGTAGATATTTTGGCGGTCAGGATTGTTGCCGACAACCAAGATTTTAGGCTCTTTCGGGTTGTTGATGTCCAGTGAAAAATCATCACCTGTCATAACCCAGTAAAGGGCGGGTGAAATCATCCTTGAAAGCGGAATTTTCGCACTGGCAATCTGCCCCTGCAACTGTTCAACTGCCGAACTTTCCCAAGCATCCACGAATGGAGAAAGGTAGTTTTCCAGTTCGGGGTAGCTGCGCAAAATGGTGAATACATCGGCGTATTTCTTGTTCAACAGTTCAATGGCATGGGGGAACGTGCAATACCTGCCGCCTTGATAGATGCGCAAATACCAAATAATGGCTGCAAGTAGAATAATCGGGCTTTCCACGAAGAAGTCGCCCTGCTTGCTTATCCAAGAGCGATTGAGGTTAAGCATAATCGTATAGCTGGCTTCGTAGGCATCCGCAATGTCCGACATGAAGCTGGCGTTTATCGGGTTGCATCGGTGGCTCTTGCGGGGGTCGTCAAAATTGATAATGTAGAATTTGGGCTTTACCTTGTAACCGCCCAAGTTGGTAAGCAGATGATTGTAAGCGATTTCCGACAAATCGGGAAACTTATAATCATAGCAGTAAAGCGCAAAACCTTTCTCGATTTGCTGTTTTATGTAACTGTTTACCACTGCATACGACTTACCGCTGCCCGGCGTTCCCAGTACAAGGCTGGCACGGAACGGGTTCACGACATTTATCCAGCCATTATTCCATTTCTTCTTATAGTAGAACCGGGTAGGCAGATTTACAGAATACTCGTTCTCGATAAGCCTTGTTTCCTGCTGGAAACTTTCGTTTTCCGTATTAAAGACATCATCCATGAGGTTGTTTTTCAACAACCGGGACATCCACGTACCCGCCATGAGCATACAGATATAGCCCGCCGATAGCGTAACGATATAAAACACGGCATCTGCCGTGTGTGGCAGCGGAAGTTCCAGCAACCACCAGTTCAGAAAGAACAAAGTTACTCCCGCCGCAAGGCTGCAATGTATCTTCGTCCACGTTATCTTTTCCTCTTTCACGCCCTTAGTGCCGATGCACGACAGGGCGAGGAACACCACTGCAAAAAGTTTCGTCCAAAGGACGGACGAGAACAGCCCGGTGGTGCGCTGGAAGTTCCACAGTATCTTGTCTATCACCTCAAAGGTTACTCCCCATTCTTTCAGGGTGGAGTAACAGAACCAGTACACGTTTATTCCCACGAATAGAATACTGATAGCCCGCATAAAGTCCATGACCCGTGCAAGCCCTCTCAAATCATCTTCCTGTTGCATGATTGTAATGTTTTTTAAGTTAGTCGATGCGCCTTGTGCGCTTCTTTTTCTTCTTTCTCTTTTGGCGGGCGGTGTCCTGCGGCTCGTCACCGCCTGATGCACCGCCGCCCAACAATCCACCGAAAGCACCCAGCACGGAAGCCACGCCCGAAACGATGTCGGCTTTCGGCGTGAAGCCCGGCTGTTCCTGATGCGTGGATTGGTCTTGCTGCGGTGCTGACACTTCGGGCTGGTGCATCTTTCCGGTTTCGCCCGAAAAGCGTTCGTTGAACACGTTCGCCGAATACTCCTTGCCCAAGCGTGAACCGTTCAGCACCACACGGCTGTCATGGTCGATGAACGTAACGCCATAGATGCGCCCGCTGTCGTTCTGACGGAATACCACGTCAATGCCCTGCTTTCTTAGCTGCTGTTCCAGTTCCTTGCGGCTACGGGCGGTCTGCATGGCAGTGGCGACAATCTTCCGGGTGCGCTCTTTCAGCTTTCCGTCCTTAATCAGTTCGCCCGATTTCTCCATTCTGCGCTGCACCGCTTCATAACCCACCGACTTGCCGATGCGGGAAGCCTTTACCGGGTTGCCTGTCTTTTCGCCCTTGTCGTTCATGGCGGAATAGACAATGCCCTGATAGGGCTTGCCGTTTATCTCGCCTTTGACTTCCTCGGCGCACACGTTGTAAGCGGCAAGCAAAGCCTTGTACTCCCCGAACGACTGGAAGCGGTAGCCGTAACAAGCCGCTTTCACGGTATTGCCGATTTGGTGCTTCACGTCCCCGGCGGCATAGTCCACCTTTTTAAGTTCCGGGCGTTCGGCACGCTCCTTTCGCTCTGCCGGGTGCAGGTTGTATTTCTTTTCCAGTTCACGGGTGATTTGCTTGCTGCGCCGATGCTCGAATCTGTCGTTCAGCGGTCTGCCGTTCTCGTCCACCCGCAAGCCCACGATGTGGATATGGTGGCGGTCAATGTCGGTATGTTTATATACCAAATAAGGCTGGTCGCCATAGCCCAATTTCCGCATATATTCCCTTGCAATGTCGGCAAGTTGCTGGTCTGAAAGTTTATCTTCCGGGTGCGGGTTTATGGAAATATGAAGTATCGGCTTCTTGGTGGATAGCTGGACGGGCATCTGCATTTCAAAGCTGCGCATACACTCACCGATAGAGAAATTCCCGTCCTCGCTTAACAGCATCCGGTTGGAGAAAAGCACCTTTGCTTCCTCGCTGTCCACCTTGTTTTGGTTGTACGCCAGTGCGCCGAACATATTGCCGCCCGTGCTTATTTTGGCAACCATAGTTCCTTGCACTCGTTTGTCAGGTCGATAACCTGACGGTTCAACATAGATAATTCAGTGGTCGCTTTTTCCAATTTATAGAGAAAAGCCAGTGCCTTTTTCTCCGAAAAATTGCCGTGCAACACCTTTACCACTTGGTTGTAATTGACCGCTACCGCCCGGAACTGGGCGTAAAATTCGGTCAGCCGGGCGCAATACTCGACCGCCGACTTGTCCACTTTCACCACCCGGAACGGCTCGCCGAACAGCCGGGCGGCGATGAAACGGGACTTGCTCGTAACGCCCGACTGCTCCCACTGCGAGAGGAAGCGGGCGTTCTCCCGGTCGTTCAAGTAAAGGACATGGCGATGCTTCGCCGGGTCTGCGAGGGCGGGGCGACCGCCCTTGTTGGTTCTTCTTGTTTCCATACTTCTTTGGATTAAAAAATTACGACTTCGGAGTGATTTTTACCCCCGCAAGGGGCAAGGCGTTTTCAGGCACGGAAAACGGTTTTGTAGCATACAAAACACACCTTGCTATTTTCTGACGAAAATCGAAATCCGTCACGGACGGATTGGGGTTAGTGTGGAACGGTAAGCCCTGCATTCACCAGCCCGTTTTTACACCTGCGCCCCCGGCGGTTCGTTACTCCGCTGCAAAGTAACGGTGATTTATAATGCTGTAAAATAAGTAGTTGGTGGACAAATCGGGACAAGGTTTTCAGGGGACGTTTTTTCTCCCTTTTTTTGCATCGGATTTCAAGATTGAAAGAAATATTCCAATCAGGAAAGAATGATTGAAAGCATGATTTCAAGAAAGCATGATTGCATTATTTCAATATTCCAAGAAAGAATGAAAGCAAGAAAACAAGATTGAAATAAAACAGTCTTTCAATATTTCAAGATTGCAACATGGAAAGAATGAATGATTGGAAGCAATAAATAAATCAACCAATAATGAACGAAAGCAATATGGAAAACGAGAAAACACCCCTTTATGTCGCCTTTTCCACCCAAAAGGGCGGGGTCGGCAAAACAACCTTTACCGTGCTGGCGGCGAGTTACCTCTACTATCTCAAAGGCTACGATGTGGCGGTGGTCGATTGCGACTACCCCCAACACTCCATTGCCGGGATGCGAAAGCGGGATGCCGAGCAGGTCGGGGCTGATGAAGATTACAAGCGTATGGCGTATGAACAGTTTACCCGGCTGGGGAAGAAAGCCTACCCGGTGCTGTGCAGTTCGCCCGAAAAGGCGATTGCAACGGCTGACGAATATATAGCCGCCGGACACGTGCCGGATATTGTCTTTTTCGACCTGCCCGGCACGGTGAACAGCGAGGGCGTGATAAACTCCCTTGCGGGCATGGACTACATCTTCACCCCCATTTCAGCCGACAAGGTGGTGCTGGAAAGCAGCTTGTCGTTCGCAATGGCTATCCAAAAGCTATTGGTGAAGAATGAAGCCTGCCGACTTGCCGGGCTGTACCTCTTTTGGAACATGGTGGACGGGCGAGAGAAAACAGACCTTTACACCGCCTACGACAAGACGATTAAGGAACTGGAACTGCCACTGATGAAAACCTTTATCCCCGATACCAAACGCTACAAAAAGGAACTGGTGGCGGATAAAAAAGCGGTGTTCCGCTCCACGCTCTTTCCCGCCAGCCGCCCGCTGGTAAGGGGAAGCAACTTGGAAGAACTGATAACCGAAATAACGTACTACATCAAATTACAATGATATGGCAAAGCAAAGCGGCGGGATGCCGAAGATAGACGAGGATTTCATGAAAGAACTTATCTCGCAAGGTGTCCCCAGTAAACAAGATAATAATAAGACGAATGATGTACCGCAAGAAATACAAACAGAAACGGTGCAAGTAGAGAAATCGACACCCCGCAAGCGCAAGGGCGGTTCGGGCGACTACCGGGAAACCTACTTTCAGAAAGTGGAACTGGCAGACCGACAGCCCTTGTATGTAAGCCGCACCACGCACGAGAAGCTGATGCGTATCGTGACGGTGATAGGCGGGCGAAAGGT
>NZ_KQ033920.1:490618-493693 GCF_000969825.1 Parabacteroides gordonii MS-1 = DSM 23371 | reverse complement strand
GACAGCGCAGGACAAATCGGGACACCTCCCGCAAGCGGCTGAAAATGATACTATTTTTGCGCCGCAGGCTGACGGACTGCCGGAAGAAACGCCCGGTTACGAGAATGACGAACCCGACTACGAGGACGAGGAAATAGCCGGGTACATGGACGGTGACGATGATACCGGGCGGGCTACGGGCGTGAGCTTTGACGAACTGGGCGAAGCGGTACGCACGGCGAACGCCGACAACCCCACCGAAGCGGAACAGCGGCAAGCAGCCGGGACGCTGGCAAGCATTGAGGGGACGAACCTCTACGATGCGGTGGTGGAGAACATCAACGGCGGGCTGGCAAAGGTGGCTGAACTGCTGGGACGCAACGAAGCGGAACTGGCTGCGGCTGCTGTCCCTGCCGAAGCTGGCAATAAAAGCAAGGAACACGAAGCGTTCGACATGAACGATTTCCTATAATATAATAATGTATAAGCCTGACAGCATGAAACAGCGTGATTACGGTTGATTGGCAACCTGAAAACCAAACAGACAAACGGGACTATCCCCGACCACTAAAATTTCAAATTATTCACCAGCCGGGAAAGGCGGACTATCCACCCGCCGCCCGGCATTAAAAACAAATCACAATGAGAAAGAAAATCTTCTTGTCGGCGGCTATACTTGCCGCCGTGGTAAGTGCCTACGCACAAGGAAACGGGCAGGCGGGCATCACCGAAGCCACGAACCTAATCACCGGGTATTTCGACCCCGGAACAAAACTGGTGTACGCAATCGGGGCGGTCTGCGGCTTGATTGGCGGGGTAAAAGTATATAACAAGTTTTCAAGCGGCGACCCCGACACCTCAAAGACCGCCGCCAGTTGGTTCGGGGCGTGCATCTTCCTGATTGTAGCCGCCACTATCCTGCGCTCGTTCTTCCTCTAAACCTGCGGCTATGTCTGACGAGTTGTTGAGGGCTAAGCCCGAAAAATATCAGGTAAACAGGGGTATCGGGAAGCCCGTGGAGTTCAAGGGGCTGAAAAGCCAGTACCTCTTTATCTTTTGCGGCGGCTTGCTCGCCGTCTTCGTGGTGTTCATCGTCCTGTTCATGGCGGGCGTGAACCAGTGGCTATGTATCGGTTTCATCGTGTCGGCTTCGCTGCTGCTCGTGTGGCAGACGTTCCGGCTCAACGCCAAGTACGGCACGCACGGGCTGATGAAAGCCGCCGCACGCAAACGGCATCCACGCTTCATTATCAGCCGAAAGGCGATACCCCGATTATTCACCTACAAAAAAAGAAAGGAAGAAAGACCATGAGAAATATGTTAAAGGCTACCACGCTGGAAAGGAAATTCCCCCTTTTGGCGGTGGAGAACGGCTGCATCATTTCAAAGGATGCGGACATAACGGTGGCTTTCAGGGTGGAACTGCCCGAACTGTTCACCGTCACCAGTACCGAGTACGAAGCCATACATTCGGCATGGTACAAGGCAATCAAGGTGCTGCCCGACTACTCCATAGTACACAAGCAGGACTTCTTCATCAAGGAGAACTACCAGCCCGACACGGAAAGGGACGAACTTAGTTTCCTGTCCCGGACTTTTGAACGGCACTTCAATGAACGCCCGTTCCTGAACCATTACTGCTACCTGTTCCTGACAAAGACGACAAGGGAGAGAAGCCGCCGACAGAGCGACTTCTCCACCCTCTGCCGGGGCAGGATTGTTCCGCAGGAGATAGCCGACAAGGAAGCGGCGGCAAAGTTCATCGAAGCGGTCGGGCAGTTTGAGCGCATTATGAACGACAGCGGTTTTGTCACGCTTACCCGGCTGGCGGCATCGGAAATCACCGGGCAGGACGGAAAGGCGGGCATCATCGAGAAATACTTCTCGCTCTCGCAGACAGATACCACCTGCCTGAAAGACATCGGGCTGTACCCGGAAGAAATGCGTGTCGGGGACGACATACTGTGCCTGCACACGCTCTCGGACGTGGAAGATTTGCCCGGAAAGGTCGGGACGGACTGCCGATTTGAGAAGCTGTCCACAGACCGGAGCGACTGCCGACTGTCATTCGCCGCCCCGGTGGGCGTGCTGTTGTCGTGTAACCACGTCTATAACCAGTTCATCTTCATAGACGACCACGCCGAAAACCTGAAGAACTTCGAGCAGACCGCCCGGAATATGCAATCGCTCTCCCGATACTCCCGTGCCAACCAAGTGAACAAGGAGTGGATAGACGAGTACCTGAACGAAGCCCACAGCAAGGGGCTTGTATCGGTGCGCTGCCACTGCAACGTCATGGCATGGAGTGACGACCGGGACGAACTCAAACGCATACGCAACGATGTGGGAAGCCAGCTTGCGCTAATGGAGTGCAAGCCACGCCACAACACCACCGACACGCCCACGCTCTTTTGGGCGGGCATACCCGGCAACGAGGCGGACTTCCCCGCAGAGGAAAGTTTCTACACGTTCTTGGGGCAGGCTCTCTGTCTGTTCGTGGAAGAAACGAACTACAAGAGTTCGCTTTCGCCGTTCGGCATCAAAATGGTGGACAGGGTAAGCGGTCGCCCGCTGCACATCGACATATCGGATTTGCCCATGAAGAAAGGCATCACCACCAACCGCAACAAGTTCATACTTGGGCCGAGCGGTAGCGGGAAGTCTTTCTTCACCAACCACATGGTGCGCCAGTATTACGAGCAGGGTGCGCACGTGCTACTGGTAGATACGGGTAACAGCTACTTGGGACTGTCCCAGCTTATCCACAACCGCACGCACGGCGAGGACGGGATTTATTTCACCTACACCAACGAGAACCCGATAGCGTTCAACCCGTTCTATGTCGAGGAAGGGGTATTTGACATCGAAAAGAAAGAGAGTATCAAGACCCTTATACTCACCCTGTGGAAGCGGGACGATGAAGCCCCCAAGCGGTCGGAAGAAGTGGCGTTGTCCAATGCGGTAAGTGCCTATATCGAACTGATAGGCAATGACCGTTCGGTAACGCCCTGCTTCAACACGTTCTACGAGTTTGTCCGGGATGATTACCGCCGACAGCTTGAACAGAAGAACGTCAGGGAAAAGGATTTTGACATA
>NZ_KQ033920.1:473181-490608 GCF_000969825.1 Parabacteroides gordonii MS-1 = DSM 23371 | reverse complement strand
TAACGCCCTGCTTCAACACGTTCTACGAGTTTGTCCGGGATGATTACCGCCGACAGCTTGAACAGAAGAACGTCAGGGAAAAGGATTTTGACATAGACAATTTCCTGAACGTGCTTGAACCATATTACAAGGGTGGCGAGTATGACTATTTGCTGAACTCCGACAAGGAGCTGGATTTGCTGTATAAACGCTTCATAGTCTTTGAATTGGACAACATCAAAGACCACAAGATTTTATTCCCGATAACGACCATTATCATCATGGAAGCCTTTATAAAGAAGATGAGATAATTTTGTATTCTTCTATAAAACAACGAATTAGCCAATCGCAAACAGACAATAGGTAATGACTTAGAAACGAGCGAACTACTTTAGTTTGCTATGTTTTTCCATCGCTTCAAATAACTTTCTCACAAAAGTACGATTATTTTCTAATATATTTTCTCCTTTGGGAATAAAATATTAATTTGGCGAGATTGGACAACATTTGCTCATAGCAAAATGAGTAATTTTGTTGCAAATAACAGAAGCAATGAGAAATAGTACTGAAAACATATATCAGCAAAAGGTTAATCAGGTTATTGATTATATCAGTGCAAATCTGCATTTGCCTTTACAGTTGGATGTCATTGCCGATAAAATAAACGTATCTCAAAGGCAATTACTTCGTATTATGCGTTCTGCCCTAAATGAATCATTATATACTTATGTGGCAAGGCAACGTATTGAACGGGCTGTACTATATATGCAAACCGAAGAAATGAGCTTGACAACATTGTCATCAATGGTAGGATATGATAATCCACAGTCTTTTTCAAAAGCATTTAAGAAACAGTTTGGTATATCTCCTAAAGCATATATTAATGAGTTACAATCTCGATTAGAGGGCTACGTACAAAGTAGTGGAAATAGAAGTAGTCTTCAAGCCGAAATATGCTATTTTGAAGGATTGGAGTTGGTCTATATTCGCATATTTGGAAAGTATGGTGAAACAGAGCCTTATGAAATAGCATGGAATAAATTGATGCTGTTTTTAAAAGACAATCAAGCCTTAACACTTGAAACTCGTTTTATCGGATTGAGTTTTGATGACCCAAACGTAACTAACTATAACCAATGCCGATTCTATGCTTGTGCATCGGTGAAAAAAAAGATTGTTCCAACTGGAAAGTTTGGAACAATTCGGTTGCAACAAGATAAGTATGCGGTTTACACTTTAAAGGGGAGTTGTTCAGGACTACAAGAGTTATATAACAATATTAGTGTGAATTTTGAACACACCATACGGCATGGGATGGCTTTTGAAGAATATATTAGTTATAGAACTGAAAATAGCAAAGAAAACATTACAAAAATTTATATGCCAATAAAATAGAACATTTATGGAAAACAAGTATTGCCAAAGTTGCGGAATGCCGCTACAAAATCAGGACGAGTTAGGAACAAACTCTGATGGAAGCAGAAATGAGGAATATTGCTGCTATTGTTTTAAGGACGGAGCATTTACGATGGATTGCACAATGGAGCAAATGATAGAGCATTGTGCGCAATTTGTAGATGAGTTTAACAAAGATTCTGAGGTAGTTTATACTAAAGAGGACGCTATTACAAATATGAAAATTTACTTTCCAACACTTAAACGTTGGAAAGTACAATAAAAAGATTATGCGATATATTGAAACAAAATCAATTTTATCAAAACTAAGGGAACAAGATACTTGGTTTGGCATTACTTATAACATGAATTTGTATAGGGGATGCCAACACGGGTGTATCTATTGTGATACACGAAGCGAATGTTACAGGGTTGGAGATATATCGCAAATATTAGTTAAGCAAAACGCTTTAGAATTACTGACAAAGGAATTACAAAGTAAACGTAAAAACAGAGCTACCATAGGTACAGGTTCTATGAATGACCCATATATGCCAATGGAAAGAGAACTGCAATTAACCCGGAATGCTCTACAAATTATTGCTTCATATAAATTCCCAGTCCATATAATAACCAAAAGTAATTTAGTAGAGCGTGATATAGATATTTTGCAGGAAATATCAAAAATGTATGCAGCCGTCAGTTTTACAATAACCAGTGCAACAGATTCGCTTGCAAAAAAGATTGAACCTAATGCGCCACCCTCATCGGAGCGTTATAATGCGATGAAAGCATTAGCAGACAAAGGTATTTATACAGGAGTTACATTAATGCCTATATTACCTTTTATCAATGATACAAGAGAAAATATAGAAACTATAATCAGACAAGCAAAAGATTCGGGAGTATCTTATATACTACCTATGTTTGGCGTGACACTCCGAAAAGGGTCACGAGAATATTTCTATATGGCATTAGACAATCAATTCCCCACAATAAAAGCTAAATACCAATCAGCATTTGGTGAACGATATGATTGCTACAGTTATGATTACAAGAAACTGTCAGATACATTCTATAACCTATGCATCAAGTTGGGGATAGAAACTAAAATGAGATTTTACGAGCCTAAAAAATATGAACAACCATCATTATTCTAAGTCATGGAAACAAAATACATTACACTTACAAAAGAAAATATAGACACGGAACATATCTGTTGTGCATTTTCTGATAAAAAATGTTTAAAAGGCTATGAAATGAAAAAAGCATGGCTAAAAAAAGAGTTTGATAATGGATATATTTTCAGACGATTAGATGCACGAGCAAAAGTTTTTATAGAATATGTCCCTGCTGAAAAGGCTTGGATCCCGGTTGATGCTTCCAATTATTTGATGATAAATTGCTTTTGGGTATCAGGACAATATAAGGGAAATGGACACGCTAAAGCATTGCTTCAATCCGCTATTGAGGATGCAAAAACACAAGGTAAAAATGGCTTGGTTACGGTTGTTGGAACAAAAAAGTTTCACTTTATGAGTGATACAAAATGGTTACTTAAACAAGGATTTAATACTATTGAAAGTTTGTCAAACGGATTTTCACTCTTAGGGCTGAAATTCGATAATAATGCACCGCCCCCATCTTTTAAGGAATGTGTAAAGAGTGGAGAATGTGAAGAAAAAAATGGATTGGTTGTATATTACACAAATCGTTGTCCTTTTACAGATTACTATGTAAATGGTTCTCTGTGGGTGTTAGCACAAGAACATAATATTCCACTTAAAATAATAAAGTTGGAAACAATGGAACAGGCACAAGCCGTACCTACTCCAGCCACTATATTTTCAGTTTTTTTTAATGGCAAATTTTTAACAACAGATATGAGCATATGCGTAGAATCTCGATTTACTAAGTTATTAAAAAATAATTTAAAATAGATTCTCTGTCAATTTGAAAAATGCATTTTTCATAATCAATTCATTTACTCTAAAAAGATTGCTTATGAATGATTTATTACAAACGAGGATATTCAGATTATTATCTGAAACCTCACAGGAAGTAACTAACCAAGAAATGCAAAATGCCTATGGTGAATTTGTCGAACAAATAAGAATAGTGGGGGATGGAGAGGATTATTCAACTACTTACCGGATTCTTGTAGCTACCCGTATTGAGATAGCTTCACTTGAAACAGCATCTCTTTACGGGCAGGGGGAAAAATGCGCTTAAAAAGCGGTTCTTACAAAAGACACTGGCGATTATTAACGCAGAACAGGAACTACTAAATTTCAAAATCACACATCCCGAATCGTTTCCTTCGGCAACCCTATTGACATTTGAATCAGCTTTATCGGTTATACCTAAGTTTCCTAATCTCGGAATCATGGGTATGACCGAAATTCTTTCAGCCCTGATGCTGTTGGGTGGCATCACCGACAACACAGGCAAGCATCCAACTATTATTGCTTTTTCGGAAGTCTTTGAACAGGCTTTCGGATTTAGTTTTAACGGTATCTATGACCGTCAAAACGAACTATTCAAACGCAAATCATGTAATCTCACCAAAACATTGGATGCTTTAAAAGCCGTCCTTATTAAAGAATATAAGAAACGGCAAGCGAAAGCACTGAAAAATAAAGATGAAAAAAGATGATTTTGCAATAGTTTGATAAATAGCTATTTGCGTTTGTGATATAGAGGGGTCAATACCGGACTCCTCTATTTTAATTTCTCTATTCTGCCGAACTTTGCTTCATCAATTAATTGAAAACAATAATGTTGAACTTAAAAATGAAGCAAAATGTATATAGACAATGAAAACTTCGACAAGTGGATGGAACGACTATCGAAAAAGCTCTCCGAAATTGGACAAGACCTGAAATCACTTATCAATACTGACAAGGTAATGGATGAGAACGACAAACTTTTAGATAATCAGGACTTGGCGTTTCTATTGAAAGTATCTTTCCGAACCTTGCAACGGTATCGGGCAAGTGGCAAGCTCCCTTACTTCACGATAAGTCATAAGACCTATTATCGTTCGGCTGACATCCGGGCATTTGTTCAAGAGAATGCTGATAGCAAGACCTATGAACGGTTCAAAAAGGAAAATCAACTTGATAAGCAAACCGAAGTAAAACAAGGTGGGTAATGTTAACGTCTGATGAAGTGCTACCATTCCCCATTTAGCAGAAACCGCCTCGCCTTGTGGCTCGGCTCGTTTCGCTAAATGAAGCAAGAGGGAACTGGACAAGTCCTGTTCTTCCCTCTTGCCCTGCGGGGCAAAGCCTTCTGCTTTAATGAGTTACATTCGTAAACGTTTATAACAGTGATTATAAGTCGAAAACGTATTTCGCTTATAATCAACTGAATGAATATCACTTTCTTTATAAAAAAGTTATAATCATGGATAAGACCAATAATATACCCACACTTACCACAATCGGAATAGACCGACAAACGAGTAAGTTAATAGATAAGCTCTGTAAACGCTATTCGATGAAAAAAGGGGAAATAGTCCGGTTGGCATTTGTCTATATTGATAAAGCCTGTATCAACCCATCGGAATCACCGGAATCCGTAAAATCGGAACTGGCGAAAATTAACAAACGGCAGGACGATATTATCCGCTTCATCCGACACTACGAGGAAAAACAACTGAATCCCATGATACGAACCGCTAATTCTATTGCAGTTCGGTTTGATACCATTGGCAAGACATTGGAAACACTTATTCTTTCGTGGCTGGAATCCAGTCAGGGGAAACAAACAGCCGTACTACAAAAAGTAAGTGAGCAATTTGGCAAACATGCCGATATAATCAACCAACAAGGGAAGCAACTAAACGCACTCTATCAAATACACCAACGGGATTACAAGAAGCTACTTCAACTGATACAACTCTATTCGGAACTGTCCGCTTGTGGAGTAATGGATAGCAAACGGAAAGAGAACTTAAAAGCGGAAATCATTAATCTGATAAACACATAGAACCATGCACATAGATTTTGCCCCACCATCAAGCGGAACATACAACAATGCAGGAAGTAGCCGCCAATTAGCTTCATATATGGAGCATGAAGATTTGGAACGTATGGAGAAAGGTATCTATACCGATGGCTTTTTCAACCTGACGGATGATAATATCTACAAATCAAAGGTTATTAAGGATATAGATAATAATATCGGGCAACTGTTGAAAACGGATGCAAAGTTTTTTGCCATCCATGTCAGCCCATCGGAAAGTGAACTTCGGGCAATGGGGAATACTGAACAAGAGAAAGCCGAAGCAATGAAACGGTATATTCGGGAAGTCTTTATTCCTGAATACGCCAAGAACTTCAACAAAGGACTATCCGAAGCGGATATAAAGTTTTACGGAAAGATACATTTTAACCGTAGCCGTTCCGACAACGAACTGAATATGCACTGCCATTTGATTGTGAGCCGGAAAGACCAAGCTAATAAAAAGAAGCTATCACCGCTAACCAACCACAAAAACACCAAAAACGGAGTAATAAAAGGCGGCTTTGACCGTGTAAACCTGTTCCAACAAGCGGAACAGGGCTTTGATAGATTGTTCGGCTATAATCGCCAATTATCAGAATCGTTTGAGTATTCCAACACGATGAAAAACGGTTCTATTTCGGAACAACTTGAATTACAGAATCAAAATTTTACTGGCGAAAAGAAAAAAGAAGTATTCCAATCAAGTGAAAAAGAAAATAATATTTCCTGCAATCTTGACAACAAGGAAGGAAATAGGCACTCTAACAATCAGCAGCACAATAGTAGGGGTGATTCTCTTTTATCTATTTTCTCAGTGGGTGAGGATAATAATAACGATTCTATACCAGTAGAAGAATTACAGGCACAGAAACGCAAGAAGAAAAAGAAAAGAGGAATAAGACGATGATTGAGTATGAAGAACTAAGAGCCGAAATAGACCGTTACTTAATGGAACGGTTCAGGTATCGTAAATCACTTGTACGGCTGACAGTGGATAACATTGTCACTACCCGGAGAAACAGCCGGGTAGATTTGTATCTGCGCATTAGGAGAAGTGAAAGCCGATTTCCCCCTGATTGCCTGATTATTGCCCGATTGGGTTTCTCAAAAGAACGGATAGGGCACGGAACGCACTTTATCCGATTTCTGACAGGAATAGCCCGAAAGTACGGTTTTAACCATATCGGCATTGAATGTGCCAATATTAAAAGTAATAGGTTAGCCGAGAAATTAGGCTTTTATTCCATAGATGGTGCAAACTTCGCAATAGCTATAACCAAACTAATATCTTATTTTTCAATGGAATAATCTTAATTAATCCTTTCTTTCTCTGAACACAAAGGTATATTCCAAGAATAAAACGGCAACACCGAGCCGCAAGCGGTTTTTGAAAATTTCTTCCTTTTTCGTTCCTCAAAAGAGTAAATTTCCAAAAAGTGTTGCCTTATTTATTCTTTCCATATAGGAGATGTTTATCAGAGAAAAAAAGGAAAAATATGTTGGTTTGAGTGAGGGGCATAAAAGAAAAAGACCGCCCTATGATACGTTAGAACGGTCTGGGAATGATGTCAAAATTTCACCAACTGGTATTTGTTCTCAATCTTTTGGGATAGCCGTTGCATATCTTCTTCGATTTTAGCACCTGTTATCTCTGCATAAATCTGGGTTGTTTTGATATTTCGGTGTCCCATCATTTGGCTAAGTGTTTCTATCGTAACGCCTTGTGTCAGGCAAATACTTGTTCCGACACTGTGTCGGCTCATGTGAAATGTGAGTTTCTTATCCAATCCGCAGAGTTTGCCGATACGTTTAGTATATTGACAAACAACATTCATACATAACATCTTGAATACTTTTCCTTTTTCGCCAGTACCTTTATATTTATTAATGATTTCCTTTGGAATATCCAATAATGGAACCAGCGACCTACTACCTGTTTTCTGTCGCCTAATATCTATCCATTGGTTGCCCTCACTATCCGTCACGATATTTATATCTTGCAAATTTTTGATGTCCGTGTACGATAAACCAGTCCAACACCCGAAAACAAACATATCCCGTACAAATGCCACGCTCAGATGCCCTATCGGGGTAGTCATAACCTTTTGTATTTCTTCACAAGACAACCATTTGCGGGATGTCTTAGGTTGGTCGGGAACATAACCAAAAAATGGATTACGTGATATAATACCTTTGTTCATGGCTCGTTTAACTAACTTCTTGAGAAAGATAATATGTTGCATCACACTACCCGTTGCCATCTTATGGTCTATTTTCAGATACATATCGTAATTCTCAATAAAGGAGTATTCCAAAGATGAAAACGGCATATCACTTTTGCCGTACTTATCACGGATAAAACGGGACAGGTTCAAATGAGCGTTTACATACGCCCGATAGGTTGCGACCGTATGGTTTATGCCTATACTTTTCCGTATTTCTTCGGTTGCTTCTTCCAATTCCTTTAGTAGCGTGGTTGGTTCTTGGGCTATGTTCATAACCGCATTTTTGACCCGTTCGGCTGTTACATAACCGTCTTTTTCTACAATGTAAGCATAATGTTTTTCTATGGAAGTCGAAAGGTACTTCAACTCCTTATTTACGCCTATTTCGTGTGCCGTTCTTCCCATTGAACGCCCCGCCTTTGCATCCCATAAATCAGGATTGGTTTCCAGTCCTGTACTGAATTGGACGATTTCCCCGTCCAATGTGATACGCCCCATTATGGGACATAGCCCGTTCTTCTTTACTTTGTTCCTGTTGATATAAAACAGGTATTTGAATGTGCTACGCATGATGTTATTATTGGTTTTTAGATTTGACAAAAGAGAACTTTCCCGCCATCCGTTCAGATAATTGCTTCATGTCGGCACTTATCTTTTGAGTGGAAACGGTCGCATAAATCTGTGTGGTGTGTATATCCTTGTGTCCCAACATTCTACTAACTGTTTCGATGGGTACGCCTTGTGAAAGGCACACCACCGTGGCGAAAGTATGGCGACTTTGATGATAAGTGAGTGTCTTGTTTATCCCGCATATTTCGGCAATGCGTTTGAGGTTTATATCAACGGTTGAATATCCGGGCACACTGAATATTTTTTCGCAAATCCTATCTTTTTTATACTTCTCGATAATTTGCAGGGGTATATCCAGCAGTCTGATACGGGAGATTGTACCTGTCTTTTTCCTTGCAATCACAATCCACTGTCTCCCGTCTTCGGTCGTAACAAGTTCCTTTTCAGTTAATCTTCGTATGTCGGCAAATGCCAATCCGGTGAAAGTGGAGAAAACGAATAAATCACGGATAAATGTACGGTTGGGAGAATCAAATGTAGCGTTCATTATCTTTTGTAGTTCCTCGCCTGTCAGGGTACGGTGTTCGCTCCGTCCCCGTTCCGGCTTGTACTCCGTAAATGGGTCACGGGCAATAAATCCTTTGTTAAGCGCAATGCGAACTATTTTTCTGAACGGGATAATGTAACCTAATACAGTATTCGGTTTCATCTTCAAATTCACCCGTAAATGAAAATCGTAGGCTTCGATAAAAGAGAATGTTAGTTGATTAAATGACATATCCCGCACATGGTATTTCTTTTGCAGGAAGTCAGCCAAATGACTGTAAGCATTACAATAGGTTTTATAGGTTCTTTTCTCCCTGTCTATTCCGACACGTTTACGGTAAACTTCGTTGTGTTCCGCAAATACTTTCAACAGAGTTTCCTGCGTGGAGGCGATACCCTGAAATGCGTTTTTCAGTTCTTCTGCTGTTACGCTTCCCCGATTGGTTAGATACTCTTTGTAACGAGCGTGAATACTTAGATTAATTTTATCAATCTGACGGTTTACCTGTAAGGCAAGGTTACTCTTTCCTGTCATTCGTCCCGCTTTGGCATCCCACTTTGATGGCTCGGCTTCAATCTTTGCCGAAAACTGTGCCATTGTTCTGCCAATGGTAATGCGCCCCATTACGGAACACAATCCGTTTGCCTTTACCTGATTCTTTTTAAGGTAGAATAACACCTTTAATTCTTCTTTCATAATGCTCACTTCTAATTAGTTACAAAATTATTGTTTAAGTGAGTTACTTGAAGAATGGAAGCCACAGCCAAAGAACGCCATCAACAGACGAATGAAGAAACGTTTCTTTCTGTCCTGTCAGTTAGCTGTGAAATCCGCTGTTCTGCCTTGTCGTTCTCGATGATAAACAGGTAATGACTTGGTAACGGAACTCTGACTTTTCGTGTCCGTTTTTGGCTTTTTAGCCTGTCTAACCATTATGCCACCAAAAGACATAAAGTGCTAACAAATAAATAGTTGCTTCGTTTGTCATTTCCTGTCTTATCAACTATTGATGTTTATAAACAAGATGCGCAAGTTAAAGGGGATAAGGAAATTAATACTAATCGAAGAAGCGTGGAAAGCGATTGCATCGGCGAACATGGCGGACTACATAAAATATCTGTGTGCGCCCGTAAAGGTTGCATCGTAAACATCTCTTTGGCAAGAGATTAGGAAAGTGTTCTTTGAAAATAACCTATCATCAGCCGACTTATCTGTTTTCGGGAAAACTTAACCGAGCAGGGAGTGTAGCATGTCGGAAAAGTCATAAGTCAGTTAGTTACCAAACTGCGACTGAATGGCGAGATGAAAAGATAGATATGAGGATAAAGTCCGAATTGATTAAACGATAGTCCGAGTGGTTCCCCTTTAGGCTATGGCGTAAGGTAACTATCAATCGCCATATCGTGATACTACTTCAGTGTATAGGTATGAATGTAGCAAGAACTTATCACGACACAACCGCAGTAAGCGAGTGAAGGACGGAAGTCGTATCCGACAATCTATCATGCCAACAGTTACGATGTAATAAACGGGGATTACCTATCCCGAAGTGCCGAAAGGCTATTAGGTTTGACCTATGAAAATTCGGAGTGGTAACGGAGCTTCCATAGTAGTCCGAGCAAGGTAACGCCTTGTACATGGCGAAGGGAAGCAGCTAATTATTAATACAATTAACGGAAAATGTGAGAGACATTATGAGAAGTCCAGAAAGAGTATTAAACAGTCTATCAGAACACAGTAAGGATGTAAGCTACAAGTTTGAACGTCTTTACAGAATTTTGTTCAATGAGGAAATGTTCTATGTTGCCTATCAGCACATCTACGCCAAAGAGGGCAACATGACTAAAGGTTCGGACGGTCAGACCATTGACAACATGAGCCTGAAACGAATTGAAAAGTTGATTGATACGTTAAAAGATGAAACGTACCAGCCCCAACCGTCAAAGAGGGTGTACATACCGAAGAAAAACGGTAAGAAAAGACCTCTTGGCGTACCGACTTTCAATGACAAGTTAATACAAGAAGTAGTAAGAATGGTATTGGAAGCCATATACGAGGGAAATTTTGAATACACCTCGCATGGGTTTCGACCCAATCGAAGCTGCCATACTGCATTAACTCACATCCAAAAGGAGTTTAGCGGTGCAAAGTGGTTTGTAGAGGGAGATATAAAAGGTTTCTTTGATAATATAAGCCATGATGTATTAATAAACATACTCAAGGAGCGCATTGCGGACGAACGCTTCATACGCTTAGTACGCAAGTTTTTGAAAGCGGGATATATCGAAGAATGGCAATTCCACAATACTTACAGTGGCACACCGCAAGGGGGTATCATCAGCCCGATATTGGCTAATATATACCTTGACAAGCTGGATAAGTATATAAAGGAATACATAGCCAAATTCGATAAAGGGAAGAAACGAAAATTCAGTAGAGAAAGTTTGGACTTCGGCAATGCAAGAAAACGTATTGTGCGAAGATTGAAGTCCGTAAAAGACGAAAGGCAAAGGGTAAAGCTAATCCTTGAACTGAAAGCAATAGAACAAGGACGGGCTAAATATCCCAATGGCGAAGAAATGGATGCCGATTACAGGAGAATGAAATATGCGAGATATGCAGATGATTTTCTCGTGGGAATTATCGGAAGTAAGCAAGATGCGCAACAGATAAAGGGAGATATTAAAAACTTCCTTGCTGATAAACTGGCATTGGAACTGTCTGATGAAAAGACACTTGTCACCCATACCGAAAGACCTGCCAAGTTTCTCGGATATGAAATTACTGTAAGAAAGTCCAACGACCAAAGACGTGATAAACGGGGTAGATTAAGAAGAACCTATGGTAAAAGGGTCTGCTTGAATGTCAGTATGGAAACTGTCCGTAAAAAACTGTTCGATTGGGGAGTCTTGGAAATGACAAACCGTAACGGAAAGGAAATATGGAAACCGAAATGTAAATCGGGACTGATATTCAATGACGACCTTGAAATCCTTGATAGCTATAATCGGGAAATCGTGGGTTTCTATAATTACTACTCCATAGCCAACAACTGTGCCCATGCCTTGAATAATTTCAAGTACATCATGGAATACAGCATGTACAAAACGTTTGCAGGCAAATATAAGTGCCGCACACGCAAGGTAAACAAGAAATATCGTAAGAACGGTAGGTTTATCATAAAGCACATGACTAAAACAGGTGTAAAGGAAAGATACTTTTACGACGGTGGCTTCAAACGCAAGAAGCCCACCTATAAATCGGAATGTGACACCATGCCACGAACAATTTATACTGCGGGGCGGACAAGTCTTGTTGAAAGGCTGAAAGCCCATGAGTGTGAATTATGTGGAGCGACAGACGACCTTGTTATGCACCATGTAAGGAAACTAAAGAACTTGCAGGGTAAGGAAAGCTGGGAACGACACATGATTGCCCGCAAACGCAAAACGATTGCCGTGTGCAGGAGTTGTCACAAAAAGATACATGACGGAAAGATAGACTAAAATTAGTGGAGAGCCGGATACGCTGAGAGGTGTAAGTCCGGTTCGGGGGCGAGCATTTGGAAACCTACCATAGAAATATGACAAGGCGCTGGGTGCTTAGCCTACACAAAACCGTCAGGAAGTATTTCGGGGAAGCGATTGTGGTAACGCAGGAAGTGGAAGATATTATTTCCTCGCCCATAGTGAAAGAGAGTATCATCAACAACTCGGACTGTAAAATCCTGTTAGACCAGCGAAAATATCTCAACAAGTTTGACAGCATACAAAACCTGCTCGGACTGACCGACAAGGAGCGTTCGCAGATATTGTCTATCAACATGGCGAACCACCCCGGACGGAAGTACAAGGAAGTTTTCTTCTCGCTGGGCGGCACGCAGTCGGCGGTATATGCCACGGAAGTTTCGCTGGAAGAATATTACACGTTCACGACAGAGGAAAGCGAGAAAATGGAACTGTTCGCTCTTGCCGAGAAGCTGGGCGGCAACCTTGAACTGGCTATCAAGCGGCTTGCGGAAAGCAAACGCAATCCCCAATCATCAACAACTTAAAAATTAGGAACATGAAGAAAACAATTCTCCTTATGGCGGTATGCCTTTGCTTCATCGGCAAGGCATCCGCACAGTGGGTGGTGTCAGACCCCGGCAACTTGGCACAGGGTATCATCAACACCACCAAGCAGATAGTGCAGACTTCCACCACAGCCAAGAACACGCTGGACGGCTTCATGGAAGCGCAGAAGATTTTCCAGCAGGGTAAAAAATATTACGATGCGCTCAAAGCGGTGCATGATGTGGTAAAGGGCGGTGTCAAGGTGAAGAAGTCCATTGAACTGGTGGCGGAAATATCCGAAATCTACGTGCGCAACTTCCAAAGTATGTTGGCAGACCCGAATTTCACGCCTGACGAACTGTCGGCAATATCGTTCGGCTATGCCAAGCTGATGTCGGAAAGCTCGGACGTGTTGCAGGACTTGAAGAATGTAGTGAACATCACGGGTATGTCGCTGACGGATGCCGAACGGCTGGCAATCATCGACAACGCTTATCGAAGCCTGCTCAACTACCGCAACCTCGTGAACTACTACACCCGCAAGAACATATCCGTGTCCTACCTGCGGGCAAAGAAGAAGAACGACACCGACCGGGTGCTGGCTCTCTACGGCTCGGCGGATGAACGCTACTGGTAACATATAAATCGGTATGCCTATGTTATTAGCAGCAGTGGATTTTGACAACCTGCACCAAGTGTTGCGGGTTCTTTACGATGAAATGATGCCCTTGTGCAGCAACATGACGGGGGTAGCGAAAGGGATAGCCGGGCTGGGTGCGCTGTTCTATGTAGCCGCCAAAGTATGGCAGTCGCTCGCACGTGCCGAACCCATAGACGTGTACCCGCTCCTGCGTCCCTTTGCGCTGGGGCTGTGTATCATGTTTTTTCCCACGTTCGTGCTGGGGACTATCAACACGGTGCTGTCGCCAGTGGTGAAAGGGTGCAACCAGCTTATGGAAACACAGACTTTCGACATGAACGAGTACCGGGCGCAAAAAGACCGACTGGAATATGAAGCCCTGATGCGAAGCCCCGAAACGGCTTACCTCGCATCGGACGAGGAATTTGACAGGCAACTGGAAGAACTGGGCTGGTCGCCCTCCGACATGGTGACTATGACGGGTATGTACATGGACAGGGCGGCGTACAATATCAAGAAGTCCGTCCGGGACTGGTTCAGGGAACTGTTGGAAATGCTCTTTCAGGCGGCGGGGCTGATTATAGACACGCTGCGCACGTTCTTCCTGATTGTGCTTTCGATACTGGGTCCGCTGGCGTTTGCGATTTCCGTCTATGACGGTTTCCAAAGCACGCTGACCCAGTGGATTTCACGATATATCTCCATTTACCTGTGGTTGCCTGTGTCCGACTTGTTCAGCAGCGTGCTGGCACGCATACAAACGCTGATGCTCCAAAAGGACATTCAGGAACTTTCAGACCCGAATTTCATTCCTGACGGGAGCAGCACCGTGTATGTAATCTTTATGATAATCGGTATCGTGGGCTACTTCACCATTCCTACGGTGGCAAGCTGGATTGTGTCGGCTGGCGGCACGTCTGCCTATAACCGCAACGTGGCACGGGCTGGGTCAATCGCCGGGGCTGCGGTCGGTGCGGCAAGCGGGAAAGTAACCGGGAAACTACTCAAATAAGACGGTTTCCACTCGGTAGCTACCTTGACCGTCACTTGGTAGCTACTTTGACAACCTCTTGGTAGCTGCCTTGACAAAGGGGCTGCAATAGAAAGATTTTAGAAACATTATTAGAACATATAAGAAAATGGAATTTAAGTCATTAACGAACATCGAAACGAGTTTCCGGCAAATCCGGCTCTTTGCACTGGTATTCATCTGCCTGTGCGCACTGGTGACGGGCTTTGCCGTGTGGAACTCGTACAGCTTCGCCGAAAAGCAGCGGCAGAAGATATACGTCCTCGACAACGGGAAAAGCCTGATGCTGGCACTCTCGCAGGATTTATCACAGAACAGACCCGTGGAAGCCAAATCGCACGTGCGGCGTTTCCACGAACTTTTCTTTACGTTATCCCCCGACAAAGACGCTATCGAAAGCAACATCAAACGCTCGCTGTTCCTTGCCGACAAGACCGCTTTCAACTATTACAAGGACTTGGCGGAAAAGGGCTACTACAACCGGGTGATTTCCGGAAACGTCACGCAGACGGTGGAGATTGACAGCGTGAAGTGCGACTTCGACCAGTACCCCTACAGGGTGAACACCTACGCCCGCCAGTTGATTGTCCGGGAAAGCAGCCTGACGGTGCGCAGCCTTGTGACCTCGTGCCGCCTGCTCAACGCCACACGGAGCGACAACAACCCGCACGGCTTCATCATCGAAGCGTTCACCATTACCGAGAACAAGGATTTGCAAACCGTCAAGAGGTAGCCTTATGGAGAGAAAACGAAACTACATCGAAAAGGTGCAGGACTGGGCGGACGACTGCCTGCGCCGAATGTGCGGACGGATTACGCCGGGCAAAAGGCTGGCGGTTATCCTCCTGATGTTCTTCTTTTTCGGCGGCTTGTCTATCTACATCACCGTTTCATCAATCTACAATATCGGGAAACGGGACGGCAGGCGGCTGCAAATAGAACATATCAAACAACTGCCATTGCAAGGCAATGACACAATCAAAAGTATCAACCCCTTAAACAGACCGGAATATGGAAGAAGTACAGAAGAATGAGAACGGCACAACCGTACCGCAGACGGACGGNAAGCCGAAAAAGGAAGATAAACCCAAACGGGAACTTACCCCGCAGCAGGTGCAGCAGCGCAGGAAAATGATAGTCTTCCCGCTGATGTTCCTTGCCTTTGCCGGGTGTATGTACCTGATATTCGTACCCTCCGGCAAAGAGGACGTGAACATGGAGAGCGTGGGCGGCTTCAACGCCGACATACCCCTGCCCGCAGAAGACGGGATTATAGCCGACAAGCAAAAGGCATACGAACAAGCAATGCTGAACCGCAAACAGCAGGACAAGATACAATCCTTGCAGGACTTCGGTTTCACGGGGGACGATGAAACGGAAGAACCGCAAGCGGAAATCGACCTGATGCCGGAAGAAGATGTGCAGCCACAACGGGGTGGCGGTGCTTCTTATTCGGCAAACGCTTACCGGGACATCAACCGCCAGTTAAGCACGTTCTACGAAACCCCGGCGGTGGACGAGGAAAAAGAGGACTTGAAGCGGCAGGTGGCGGAACTGACCGACAGACTGCAACAGCAGCAGAACGCCACGCCTACGGCTGACGACCAAATGGCACTCTTGGAAAAGTCCTACGAACTGGCGGCAAAGTACATGAACGGCGGGCAGGGACAAGTCGCACAAGTCCCGGTAACGGGCGGCATTGACCGCAAGCCGGATGCAGTGGCGGTGCAGGCAATCCGGGAAACGACCGTTTCGGGATTGCAGCAGCCCATGAGCGATGCCGACTTCATCCGGGCTTACAGCCAGCCACGAAACTACGGCTTCAACACGGCGGTAGGCACGGGCTACGCTATGGGAAAGAACACGGTAGCCGCCTGCATCCACCAAGACCAAACGCTGACGGACGGACAGGCGGTGAAACTCCGGCTGCTCGAACCCATGCAGGCGGGAAACATAGTCGTGCCGAAGAATACCCTTGTGGCGGGGACGGCAAAAGTGCAGGGCGAACGGCTCGACATACTGGTGTCCTCGATTGAGTACGCTGGCAACATCATCCCGGTGGAACTCGCAGTGTTCGATACGGACGGGCAAAAGGGGCTTTCCGTCCCGTCCTCTATGGAGCAGGAAGCGTTCAACGAAGCAATGGCGAATATCGGAAGCGGGCTGGGAACAAGCATTTCCTTTGCCCAAAGTGCCGGGCAGCAGGTGGCTATGGACGTGACAAGGGGCTTGCTGCAAGGAACGTCCGGCTACCTCGCCAAGAAGTTCCGAACCGTGAAAGTGAAGCTGAAAGCCGGGTACAAGGTGATGCTTTACGCCAAACAACAATAACCATTTTATCAACCACTAAAATTTCAATTAACGATGAAACAGATTTTTGTATTGTTCGCCCTCTTGCTGGGCGTGTGTGCGGCAAACGCACAGGAAACCGACACCGTGAAGTATGCGGCTGGTAACGACTTGTATCGGGGCATCACCCGGAAACTCCCGTACCGCCAAATGGTAACGCCCTACGGCGTGGAAGTGACCTTTGCCAAGACGGTGCATATCATCTTTCCCGCCGCCGTCCGCTACGTGGATTTGGGAAGCAACCACATCATAGCGGGCAAGGCGGACGGAGCGGATAACGTAATACGTGTGAAAGCCACGACAGAGGGCTTTCCGGGCGAAACGAACTTCTCCGTTATCTGTGAGGACGGCAGTTTCTTTTCATTCAACGCCAAGTACGCCCGTGAACCGGAAATGCTCAACATCGAAATGAAAGACTTCTTGGAGAATGAAGATACGTCCGACTTCTCACATACCCGCATGAACATCTATTTCCGGGAATTAGGTAATGAAAGCCCGCTGCTGGTGAAACTGATAATGCGGAGCATCTACAAGAACAATGACCGGAAAGTGCGCCACTTGGGTAGCAAGCGTTTCGGCATACAGTTCTTAATCAAGGGGATTTACACCTATAACGGGATGCTCTA
>NZ_KQ033920.1:0-473171 GCF_000969825.1 Parabacteroides gordonii MS-1 = DSM 23371 | reverse complement strand
AAGAACAATGACCGGAAAGTGCGCCACTTGGGTAGCAAGCGTTTCGGCATACAGTTCTTAATCAAGGGGATTTACACCTATAACGGGATGCTCTACGTGCATACGCAGACGAAGAACAGTTCCAACGTGCCTTTCGATACCGACTTCATCAGGTTTAAGATAGCCGATAAGAAAGTACCCAAGCGCACGGCTATTCAGGAAACGGTATTGGATGCGGTACGCAGCTACAACGAGGTGATAGAGATTGCAGGAAAAAGTACCGTGCGTACGGTGTACGCCCTGCCGAAGTTCACCATTCCTGACGATAAGCTGCTGGTCGTGGAACTTTACGAAAAGAACGGCGGGCGGCATCAGGTTATCCGGGTGGAGAACGCCGACATCGTGAACGCAGAAGTGATTAACGAACTCAAAATCAAGTAGGGAATGAAGAAACATATCTTTATAATGATGCTCTTTGCGCTGTGCCTGACCTCGTTTCAGGCACACGCACAAAGATACCTGCCGGGCATGAAAGGCTTGCAGGTCACGGTAGGCATGGTGGACGGGGTGCATTGGAACTCCGACACGGATTTCGCCTACCATATCGGGGCGGCGTACAGCGTTTATACCAAGAACGCCAACCGTTGGGTGATTGGCGGGGAATACCTGCACAAGAAGTATAACTACAAGGATATGAGAATACCAGTCGAACAGTTCACCGCAGAGGGCGGCTATTACCTGAAATTCCTATCGGACAGGCGTAAGACCTTTTTCCTGTCGCTGGGACTGTCGGCACTCGCCGGGTATGAAGTGAGCAACCGAAGCGAAAAGCTGTTGCCGGACGGCTCTACCTTGCTGGATAAGGACTGCTTCATTTACGGCGGTGCGCTGACGCTGGAACTGGAAGCCTACCTGACCGACCGGGTGGCTCTGATACTGAACGCAAGGGAACGGGCGTTGTTCGGCTCGGACATAGGCAAGTTCCACACGCAGGTAGGCATGGGACTGAAATTCATTATCAACTGACCGCAATATAATAATGTATATGAAGAATGTAATGTATAAAATCATCGTGGGCTGCTACATCGTGGCCGCCCTCGTGCTTGTTACCGCCTGTAATGACGGCTTGGACATTCAGCAGGCTTACCCGTTCACGGTGGAAACGCTGCCCGTACCCAAGAAACTGAAAGTGGGTGAAACAGCCGAAATACGCTGCCAACTGGTGCGTGGTGGCTATTACCAGCCTACTACCTATCAGATACGGTATTTCCAGCCGGACGGCAAAGGGAAGCTGGAAATGGATAACGGCACAGTGTTCCTGCCCAATGACCTGTACCCCCTGGAGAAAGAAACGTTCAGGCTCTACTACACCTCGGCATCGACAGACCAGCAGACGATAGACATTTATATCATCGACAGCTTCGGACAGGTGCAGCAACTTTCGCTATCGTTCAATAACGACAATAGCGAGGATGAAAAATAAATGTAAATGGTGATTAACTTCTACAACATCCACACATGTGTATTTATCTGAAATAAATGTAATTAGACACTCAAAAAGGTGTAGGGCATAGAAAAAATCGCTGTTAAATACAGCGGTTTTTCTATTATTCACTACTTTTGCATATTTTAATTTATAATGTATGGATAGTTTATACACAGTTATTGGTTTTGTTGGTTCTGTTGCGTCTATAATAGGATGGATTATGTCTTGGAAATATAAAGACAAGACACGCAATAAAATCATGTATTTTATAATATTCATTTTAAGTGGATTAACAGCATTAACTTTTCATCTTTACAAAGAAGAAACAGATAAGCGGTTGAAATTAGAAAATAGGAAGCAAGAAGTTAGATTAGAAGCACAAAATATGCTTAAAAGTTATCCTAATTACATCAGCTATTACGAACCGGGAGAGAATGAAGGTGTATTATATGGGACTTTGGTTCTATTAGAAAAGAACAAAGATATTTTCCCTGAAACTTATGAACTATATAAAAAAGATGTAATACAAAAAATAGAAAAATCTAATAGGGAAACTGATATATTTAGAAGAAGGGAACAAATGGAAATAGCCGGAAAAGCTGCAATGCAATTTTTAAAATTATTAGCACAATAACCCTATTAAGAATGGCTTCTTTGTTACTTTCTTCACCCGCTGGCAGGCTCACGGAAGAAAGTAACGGCGGCAAACAGCCGCCGTTCTCTATCAACTGCTTTTAAGGCTCTTTATGGACGTGTATTTCTCTAACCACACTTTTACCTGTTCCATGTTATATTCGCCCGTGATGATTGCCGTATGGTCGTCTATGGCTACAAACCGGACACTTTCATAGCTGTTTACCCAGCCTTGCAGGGAACAGACACCCCACGTGTCCACATCTTCAAAAACACTGCGGTCTATCCGGCTGATTGGCTCGCCGAAAACTACCGTCATTATCTGAAAGTCCGGTTTGTCCTCTAACAGTTGCAAATGGTGCAGCGTGCCGAACTCGTCAATTTTGCGCCCCCACGCCCACACATCATTATACAAATCATCGCCCCACTGGTGCGGATGGTCGAAGCGGACTTTGACCGCTGTGGAATGCGGGTCGTCTTGGATGTCCTCGATAACGCCCGTTACCATTAAGCCCGTAAAAATACACTCGCAACGCTTGCCGATAAGCTCCTTGTTTACTTCTGTCGTTTTCATATCCCTAAAATTTACTTATTACTCTGTTACTTTTTCGCTATCCACTCGTCACGCCTGCGGCGGCACTCGTCCAGCGTTTTGGCTACCGTGCTGAAAAGTTCGCCGTCCGTGTGGCGGTAGTCATATTGAAAATAAATCTGTCCCCTGAAAGCCCCTAAACAGCATTTGACGTATTTTTCTTCTCCCGGTGTTTGGGTAATGCTTACCCCGTTTTTGTTAAGTGACTGCATGATGTTCTATTTTTTTATGGTTATAATATCAGTAAGAAAAGCAACGACAGGAAAAGCAGAGCTACGCCCTGCGCATAAACGACTGAAAGGTAGACACGGAGCAGGAAACAGGCGGCACGAAATACGATATACGCCGTTATCGCCGTGCCTGCTCCGGCTACACTGGTGAACCGCCATGCAAGGTAGAGCAGGAACACCCGCCAAAAGATTTTATAAATGCTTTTCCGTTTCATCGCTTGGTTGTTTTTAGCGGGCAGGGCTTTGACACCCCGCCCGGATTGGTATTTGGTTATGCCGCACGGAACACAAAACCGTCATCAAACCAGTAATCGCACATAAACAGGTCACGGGCGAACTTTTCATAATCGAAATAGGTCTTTGCGAACTCCGGCAGGTCGTAACATTCCTCGATAATTTCATAGGCGAAATCTTCTTCATCGTCATATTGTCCCCGATACTCGTCCCGGAAATCACGTATAAGGTCGTCCGCATCTTCCTCGCTCAAATCATGGCTTTTGTAGTTGCACCACACGAAAAAGGCTTCCTGCTCGGTGTCGTCCAAATCCTCTACCGCATCACGCAGGGAAAAGAAGTTTTCAGAAATCCAGCTTTCGCCGATTAAGCCCTCCGGCACGTTCTCCCAGTCTTGGAACATATATTCCGCATCTTCCTCGTCCTTGTGAAGTTCCCGGCAGGCTTCGTAAAATTCTTCCTTGTCTGAATAGTCCGAAAGGTCGAGCCATGCCCCAAACAATGAACCGTTGTTATACTTGGCGTAAGTGCCTACATAAACTTTTGCTTCCGATAATACCTTTGCTTCCATATTGCTGTAATTTTTAAGTTTTTGATTTTATGCGGATTTGAGAGGTGAGGGAGTTGAAGTTTCACTGAACTTTTTTCCTGTTTCCCGTAAATCCGACTTTTTTTTTATGCGTCTTCCGGTCGGGTCGGTCGTTTTCGTTTCACATAGGCTGGTTGGTGAAGGGGTCTTGCTATGCAAATTTTTCCGACAAAAATTTTTTCCGACCAACGGGAAGCTGGAACAATTTTTTTCGATGAAACCCAATTTGCAGAGCCAAAAGCCCCCGTAGCTACCTTTGCCTATTGAAATGATAAAAACGACTGTCCCGGCTGGGGGACTGCATAATGAGGAAGATTTACAGATAGGGAAACAGGGGAAAAGTGCTTGTTCCCTTTCATCCTTTAGGGAACACTCCATGCGGGCGGGAAAGGCAAGGGTATGGCAAGTTCATCTTGCGGTACGCTTGTGCGGGTTTCCAACGGCTCTTTTCACGAAATACAGTCAGCCATGCCACGCACGGCTGGCGTTTCGGGGAATGTGCCAGTGGAAAAGGGAATAAAAAATGCGGGTAGTCGGTGGACTGCCCGCAAGGTGAAAGGATGTAAAATACTTGGATATAGCTTATTAGGTAGTATTTCGTTACCGAAATCGTTACCTGTTTTGTTACCAACGGTATATAGGTAACTGAAAATTTACATGGCGACTTCCTTGTAAATCTTCTCGATGCCGACAAACTTCTTGTCAAGCCCTTGCATATCGCTGCCTATCTTGCTGTTGGTGATGCGGGCATAGATTTGGGTCGTTTCAATGTTCGTGTGTCCCAGCATCTTGGACACCGTTTCAATGGGTACGCCCTTTGACAGCGTGGTGGTCGTAGCGAAAGTATATACTGAAAAGGTAATTATTAGCAATAAAGCGTAAAGCGCAGATAATCATGTATGTTTGTCGTTTGTAGTCGTTAGCTGTCCACCCTTGAAAAAGAAAAAGAGAGCGTATTCAGGTAGTAGTTCCGTTGCTTATCCGTTACCCTTTTTAGAGGTCGGCAACAGGCAGAAAAACAAGGAAATAGGACGGACTTCTACAAATCTGCTCGTTTCTCTCTTTTCGCTGTCCTTATTAGACCTTTGAACGGTCTGTTTGTCAGTGGCTTGCATCATTTCAAATAACTCTGTTGAATGTAATTTTATCAACTTTAAAAAACAGAGATATGAAAACAGATTTGAAAGTGCATTTCTACCTAAGAAAAACCGATGAAAAGAAAAACGGCGAGTGTCCCGTTATAGGAAAAATCACCATTGGAAAAGACGTTGTACAGTTCAGCGCAAAACTTACCGCCAAAGCATCCCTTTGGGATATTGTTTCAGGCAGGGTAACAGGCAAGAGTAAACACGCTACCGAAATAAACGCCACATTGGATAAAATCAATGTAGCGATAAACACCAGTTACCGCAAATTACAAGAAATAAAAAATACTATCACTGCAAGCGAGGTAAAGAACACATTTCAAGGCATCGCATCCGGGCAGGAAACACTAATCAGCTACTTTGCACGCCATAATGAAGATTTTAAGAAACGTGTAGGCGTGAACCGTGAGTTATCCACACAGGTACAGTATGAAAACTCCCTGAACCATCTTAAACGGTTTATGTCATTAAAATGCAAGTTATCGGATATTCCATTTACACAGCTTGATTTCTCTTTCATCGAGAAATACGATTTTTATCTGCGTGTGGAATTGAAATTAAAACCCAACACGATATTAGGCATCATACGCCATTTGCGTAAAATGATAAAACTTGCCACTGGTGAGGGGATTATAACCCGTGACCCGTTTGACGGTTATTCACCTGAAAGACCGAAAGCCGAACAGAAATACCTGACACGTGAAGAACTGAATAAAATAATGGTTACCCCGTTAGACCATCCATGCAGATACTTAACCCGTGATATGTTTTTATTCTCTGTTTTCACCGGATTGGCGTACAGGGACATTTGCAACCTTACAGAAAAGAATATCGTCAGGGCTTCCGATGGTGTGCTATGGATAGAAACCACCCGGCAGAAAACTGGAACGCCTTGTGAAATACCACTGATGGAAATCCCCCTGCAAATTCTTAACAAGTATAAAGGTTTAGCCCCTGATGGAAAACTGTTGCCGATGCAAAGCTGCGGCAGGTTGAACAAGAACCTGAAAGTTGTCGCTCGACTGTGCGGACTGAAACGAAAACTTATTTTCCATGCCGGGCGGCATACCTACGCATCCGAAATTTGCTTATCTCAAGGTGTTCCGATAGAAACAGTAAGCCGTATGTTAGGACATAGGGATTTGCGTTCCACGCAGATATACGCAAAAATCAGCAATAACAAAATATCAGAGGACACCGACAAACTGGAAGAACGGATAAAAGATAAATTCCGGTTGGTTGGCACAGAACAATAAACATATCATTCTAAATTACTATCAATATGGAAAAGAATACAAAAGCCAAAAGAAGCACCTTTGCCGTCCTGTTTTATCTCAACACGTCCAAGCGTAGAAAAGACGGTACTTGTCCGATAGTCGGACGTATAACAGTAGATGCGAACTCCGTTCAGTTCAGCACGAAAATCAATCTTTCTTCCCCTGATTGGGACGCAAAGAAAGGACGGGCGAAAAAAGAAAGAAAGGAACTTTCCGATATAAACCGGACTCTTGACCGTTTGGAAAAGCAAGTAAAAGCCCACTATTCCCGGATAGTGGAAACAGAGGGGTATGTAACAGCCGAAAGGATAAAGAACGCCCTGAACGGTATAGGTGAAAAAGCATCCCAACTGTTACAGCTATTTCAGGAACATAACACCGAATTTGAAAAACGTGTAGGCGTGAACCGTGTTTATGATACTTATTATTCTTATCTATTGACATACAAACATCTTTCAAACTTTATTCGCATGAAATACAATTCGGAAGATGTGCCGTTAGTCAGCCTTACGCATAAGTTTATAAATGATTTTGATTTCTATTTGAGAGTAGAAAAGCGGATGCAGGCAAGCACCGTTTTAGGACGTATGATTGCATTGAAAAAGATAGTCACACGTGCCATCAATCAGGGAACGCTAAGACGTAACCCGTTTATGAACTATGTAGCGGAACAGCCATTGAAAAAGTACAGGCATTTGACGGAAGAGGAATTTCAACAATTACTCACCACTCCGATAGAGACTAAAAGATATTACCGTACAAGGGACTGGTTTGTCTTTTCAGCTTTTACGGGCTTGTCGTATGCGGACATGTGCGCCTTGTCAGTGGATAACCTGATAACGGAGCAGGACGGCAGCACATGGATAAAGATACCACGCCAAAAAACAGGGACGGTATGCAGCATCAAACTATTAAGTATTCCTTTGATGATTATTGAGAAGTACAAGGACGAACGGAAAACGGATAAGGTTTTTAACATGATAAGCCTTTCCAATATCTGTATTAACCTAAAAGAAATAGCCAAATTATGCGGTATAGAACGAAATTTAACCTATCACATGGCACGCCATACATATGCTACTCAAACGTGTATCTCACAGGGAGTTCCGATAGAAACGCTTAGTAAACTCATGGGACACTGTTCTATTCAAACCACACAGTTATACGCTAAAATCACCAATAAGAAAGTAAACGAGGATATGAAAAAACTCTTTACCAAAGTAAGTGGTAAATACCAAGTGCTTGAAAGTGATATTACTTCGGACATAGCACACAAGAAATTTTCTCAATGGCTAAAAGTGAAACAAATATTTCCCGGAAAGAAATAAAATACAGTTTTATCGTATTCAATTTACTATCCGGCTTTCGTACTTTTTCCAAAGCTGAATAAAACATTAACAAAGGTAAGCTCCATATTCTGTCCGTTCAAGTCCAAGCCCTACGGGTTTGAAAGAAAATCTCCACACCTCACGATGTTCGGGTAGTATTTTCTTCCAAAGACTTGCACAGACGGAATACTACACTAATAAAGTTAATGTTCTTAGTCAGTTTCGGAAAAAAATGTGTTTTTTCTAAGGATGATAGGTTATTCCTGCCGTTCCTTGTTGTAGTAGGTCTGTAAAAGCCTTTCCACATCGCTTTGACGGTAGATGATTTTACCTTTTATCTGAATATAAGGGATAACGCCTGTATCTCTCCACTCTTGCAGCGTGCGGATACTTACTTTCAGACATTTGGCTGCTTCCCTATTACTTAGAAACTTTTCACCGTTCAAGTGCAGTTTGCTTTCTTTTGCCAGTCGGCTGATACCGTCTAACAGTCTATCCATAGACAGAAAGAAGTCCTTAATTATTTCACTGTTGCCATTTATCAGTTCCATATTATTATATCGTTATATTGATTTATAATTCGTTTGAATGATTGACAGACATACGCCTGTCAGTTACGCAGGTACTCGCCATAGTAAAAAATGGAAATACTATCTTTTACTGCATCATAGCCGATATAAAGCCGTTTAAAGGCTTCAACGATGAAGTAACGGTTATCTTCTTTCTGTATCTCGTAAATGGCTGGTTTCGCCTGTCCGTTATCCGATACATGGAGCATCGAAAGGAAATGCTTTTTCTTACTCTGGTATATCATCACCGTAGGATGAAGATTTAAACTTTCCCATATTCCGACAATAGCCGATAACTTGAATGATTGGTTTACTTCCATATTATTTTCTTCTTTCTTTTCCATAGGACAATATTTATTTATTGTTTGATATAAAATTCGCTTTCTTGTTTTCTGTACAATCTGCAATCAGTCTTTCAATATCGGCAGATTTATAGTACAGTTTGTTACCAATTTGGGAGTAGCCCAGTTTACCGCTATCCCGATAGTTCTGTAAACTTCGGATGCTGATACCCAGCAGGGCACACACTTCACGACCTGACAGCCATTCATCCGGCTGACGGGTATTCTCTTTACAAATCCTTTCCACCTGACTGGCGAAGCCGGAAAACCGACCGCACGCCTGTTTAAAGGTCTGTTCCTCAATAGTTACGATATTCATACGTTTTTCTCTTTTGACTGGTTGAATATTCCTTTCCGCATTTCTTCCCGATAGAGAGCCGAAAGAACATCATTATGTGTATTCAAATGTTCTTCCAGTACGTTATCTATGAAATTTCCGATACTTACCTGTTTGCCAGTAATCACGCCTACAATCTGCATGATACATTTCTGTATCTCCCCACTTATGTACACGCTTTGACGGTTGCAGATTATTCGCTTTTGGAGATACACCGCTTTATAGTTCTCCTGTTTTTGCTGTAATGATTGTTTTACTTCTTCCATACTTTCAATTTTTAATGGTTTATAAATAAGTTGATTGATTTCTGATACTGATTGAAAGAAAGCCAGCCAGTTTTATAGCTATATCGCTTTTTCTTTAAATAGCTTTCAGACATCGTTTAAAGCCATTTCTAAAGATTGTTTGGCAGTCTTATATATTGCATTCATTCAATCAATTTTTGGCAAAGAAAAGAGTAAAAACAGATGCTTTTTAAAATAGGGGTACTTTGTCCGTTTGTGTCGCAATTTGGCGTAATAGCTTATATTTCAAAGATAAATTGCTGTCTGTAATTTTGTAATCAATAAACAGACATAGGAAGAAGCCGAATCGCTTGCTTTGGCAATCCGACGAAAGGAGGATTTTTATGTTCATTAGAACATAGCAAGTTGTGTTTTGAGGTCCGCACTTCGTTTTTAGCACCTCAAAACCTTGCCACCTTAGCAGGTGGTTAGTTTTACTCCGAAGTCGTAAAACCAGTAAATATTTATAATTATGGAACAGAAAAAGAAGTCATTTAACAAAGGTGGGCGCAAGCCTAAACTTGACCTACGAACACACCGTTATTCTCTTAATTTGGACGATGTGGAGAACGCCAAGTTCTTAGCCTTTTACGACCAGTCAGGCTACAGGATGAAAGCACATTTTATTAAGAACTGTATCTTTGGGAAGTCATTTAAGGTGCTTAAGATTGATAAAAGCAAGGTTGATTATTATATCCAACTCTCCCAATTGTTTTCACAATTCAGGAGCATAGGCATACTGTATAACCAAACGGTGAAAGAGCTCCATTCTAATTTTGCGGAAAAGAAAGCACTTGCTTTGCTTTATAAACTGGAACAATACACTGTCGAACTGGTAAAGACGAACCAGCAGATTATTGCACTTACCAAACAGTTTGAAGTATCTTATAAGGAAGAGGGGATTATATCAGTAAAGAAATAAATAGATACTTGCCAAAAGAAAAACATCCCGGAACTGCCACGTGTACAGTTTCGGGATGAATTTCAGCTTTACTTATTCGCTCCGTGTTCTTTCTCGAACTTTCGAAGCGTACCCACATCGAACCGTTCCTTTATGAACTCACGCACATCGGAAGCCCGGTAGTAGGCTTTTCCGCTAATCATCATAAAGGGCAGCAGTTTTTTGCTTCTCAATCTCTGCAATGTCCGTGTACTTACTTTGAATAGCAGGCATAAATCCTGATTATCCAAAAGTTTGTCATTCGGCATCACTTCGGGGTTGGTCTGCAAACTCTTTACATCTTTGCCTACTTCATCCAGTTTATCAAGTAGCTTTTGCATCCAGTCTTTGAACTCGTAATTATCTACATACATATTGCTTCATTTTTCAGATTATACACTAATAATTACCAATCGATTGATGAAGCAAAGTTCGGAAAAGAGAAGCAAACAAATTACGGGGTAGCATACGCTACCCCGTATAAATTGATGCTAAACACCTGATTATCTATACCCTTTATTTTCGTGTTCTTTTCGAATAAGGTTTGCCAGTTGATTAAGGAACTCTGTTAGTTTAGCTGGTTTTCGCTTGATGACATCCATGTGCTTTTGATGGTAATCACCCAACTTGATATTGAAAAGCCATTCAAAGGCTTTGCCTAAATCCGTCAAATGAACGGGTTTGCTATCCTGATATATTATACGCTGGGAAAGAAATAGACCGCTGACAATTTCCATGATATTGATAAGGCTTGTTTTATCAGCTAAATGGAGAGGAGAAAGGAATAGCTTATTTGCGTGTTGCTCGAATTGTTCGGGGTATTTGATATGCAAATTCACTATGCGTATTTCTGTTTTGATTAATTCTATTGCTTCATCAATTAAATGCAAGTAGGGCATTTTTTTCTTGCTCAAACCGTACACGATACGATTTAAGACGATGCAAACCAAAAGAGAAATAACGAAGTAAAACGCTATAATCCTGTTCGTTGATACTAAAATCGGCTAAATGGGTAGCCAATTCCTCAATAGCTTCTGTAAACTCTGTTACATAAACTTTACGCTGCGAGTATTCCGATAATAAGCGGAAAAATCTCTGTTCTAATAATCGTTTCATTTTGCAATAAATACTATTTTTGACTACCATTTTTAGATTTATTTTTCAGATAAATTAAATGGTGTGATTCTTTACAAAGTCTTTTTATCTCATAGTCTGATATATCATTATTAAATTGGATACTAATCCAGTATTTAAGACTTGAATTAAAAGGCATACCTACTGCGTTATATCTCGCTTTTAATTCATCAATTTCTATTGGGTTACATTTAATTGTACACTTATCGAATTTATTTATGTCTAAAAAACAAAACATCTTACCTTTTACATAAAAGGCAAGAATATCCTTTGCCCAACGAAATGCCCCAAAGGGCATTTTTTCAGTAACGTTGGGTAAGGATAAACAAAACTCTCTAAATTCTTCTATGTTCATTATAATTATACAATTTCTTTTTCTACTCCGAATTTTTTATCCATTGGTCTGATAAATGACCATGTAGAATGAATAACATGCCATTCTCCATTTGTTTCTTTTTGAAAGACCTCGATACAATTATATTCCATGTCGATAAGATTTGTTTTGGCAAATAGCTGATAGGTCAAAACCGCCATGTCTTGCCCTAACTGCACACGGGCATTACGGAAATCATAGCTATCAGCAAAAAGTTTTCCTTTGATTGTATTCAGGAACTCAACGATAGTAGCATGATTATCGACACGTTCAGTAACCACTGCATCAAAATAAGTAAAGCTACGTTTTGACCAAAGATTTTCATATCCTGATGTATCTCCTTTGAACCATTTGTCGAGTGCTTCTTTCTCCAATCCGATAATATACTCAGCAAGCTGACACTCTTCCTCATTGTTGTACTGCCATACAGCAGTTGCCTTTTGTTGTTCCATATTTTTCTTTTTTAAAAGGTTTGTAATAATACAGATAAATGATAAATAACACATAATCTGCATGTTGAATAATGGATGCAAAGGTAAAGGGAGTTACTTAAAAAACTGTTTCACAAAACAGGAAGTATATTTCACTATTCGGGACTATTGCCGATTACGTTCACGAAATTGACTGGGAGTACATCCCACATTTTTACGGAAAAAACGTACAAAATAGGATGTAGTATTAAAATGAAGCTTTTCGGAAATCTCTGTTATTGACATAGAAGTATAAACAAGAAAACGCTTAGCTTCATTGATTGCACGATTTAAAATATATTGCTTGGTAGATATACCAAGATGTTGACTAACTATCTTGTTCAGATAATTGGGTGTAATGCATAGAGTGTTTGCATAATATTTTACGTCGGTGTGTGTATCAAAATTCTCATCCACATATTTCTTAAAAGCTGAAATATAGCGGAGTGTGGCAATTTCCGTATCGGTATTAATCGTAGTGGTGATGTTTTCTGCTCTGTTCATTAATGTAAGTGTTTCATAGAGCATTGCTCTTAATAAATGTTGGTCTTTATTTGAACTATTGGTATCAATTTCTGATTTCATATTCTTGTATAGATAAACAAGTCTTTCAAATAAGTCTTTTCCAAGATATAAGAAAGAAGATGGACGGTCGGGATGTAAAAAAATAAATTTGTTCAGGAACAATGGGTCATTGAAAAATGACAGTAGAAATTCTTCTTCGAACAGTAAATGTATGCCTTTTAGTTTATAATCTGCCGACCATGTCCAAATATCACCGGGACGGGAACATGCTACCATCCCTTTTCTAATGCACTGCTTATGGTCGTTTATAGCAATATCTTCCTCACCATCCGTAAACAAGATAATACTATAAAACGATGTACAGTACGTGGAAGTCTGACTAATATCCGTTTTCATTGTATCAATGTCAATCACGTCTATAAGTAATTCACTTCCATATTTGTGTTTATAGAATTTATATAGAGGTATTAGTTTCATATTATTCTTTTAGGAAAATTCTATTCTAATATTCTAAGCATTTACAAAGTTATGCAATTATCCGACAAGTAATCTGAAATAATCTTCAAAACTTCTCTTTGTAGTTTCTAAATTTAGCTTGAAAAGACTCTTATACGTAAAATAGTAATTAAGAAATGATAGTCATTATAGCCATTTTCTAAATATTTGTGTATATTTGCACCAATTGATGAATGTTATTTGAAACGGTGTACTTTTAGGTAAAGATAGGAAAAAGGCACGTTGCTAATCCGTTACCCTTTTTTAAAAGATGCTTTATAATAATCTGTATTACAAATAGATATGTTTTAATGCAATAGTTGTGGCGAACGTGTGCCGGGCAAGGTGAAATGTCAGGTTCTTTTTAATACCGCATACATCGGCAATCTCTTTCAGGTACGCATTTAGTTTCTGATTGCTGATTATGGGAAGTATCTTGCCATTCGGTAACTTGCCCTTGTACTTCTTCAAAATCATCTTGGGAATATCCAGCAGGGGAACATTAACGTCCGTATTCGTCTTTTGCCGTTTTGTCATTATCCAAAGGTTGCCGTCAAAGGATTTGCATATATTATCTTGCGTAAGCCCGGCTACATCTATATAGGCAAGCCCGGTGAAGCAGGCAAAGACGAACAAGTCCCTGACGTGTTCCAGCCGCTCGGAAACCATTTTCTTTTTAAGGATGATTTTAATCTCGTCCTCTGTCAGATACCCCCTGTCCACTTTCTCCAGCCGGATTTTGTAACTGGCGAAAGGGTCGTTCACCAGTATGCCGTTGTTGCGGGCAATGATGATGATACGCTTGAAGAACTGCATGAACTTGGCGGTGGTGTTGTAGCCACACTTGCAGGCTGTACGCAAATACAACTCAAAATCGGTAATGAACATCGGGGTAATCTCCTTTATGGATATGTCCGATACGTTGTACTTGCTGCGGATGAACTCGGCAAGGTGACGGCGGGTCACTTCATACTTGCGGTAGGTCGCTATCGTCTTGGATATGCCCACAAGCTGCTTCACATCGTCATTATGCTTTTGGAACAACGAAAGGATTGTTTCGTGGCTCTCGCTATGACCTAAAAACTCGTTTTTCACTTTCTCGGCGGTCACGTAGTTGTCACGCCGCTGCATTTCGTGGTAAATGGTGTTCAGGGAAGAACGTATGTCGTCCAAAAGGGCGTTTATTCTTCCGGCATCCCTGCCTTTGGCTTTGCCCGCAACCGTGTTCCAATTGTCGGGCTGGATGCTTTGTTTCGTACTGAACTGGCAAAGTTTGCCGTCTATGGTGATGCGTGCCATAATCATAACCTCGCCGTTTTTCTTTTCAGAACCTTTCTTCAAATAAAAAAGAACCTTGAATGTCGATTTCATAACTCACTTTTTTAGTTGCAAAATTAATTTTTACCTCTCGTTTTCGAGTTATGCAGACTATGGACTAATCAAGTCATTATCAGGTCATTTGAGGACAAATCGTTACCGTTTTTGTCCGGCAGGGAATAGGTAACGATTTAGTAACGAAACTTTGTCTTTTACCGTACTTTTGAAGTCTTGGAAGCTGGACTTTCGGGCAATAAAAAAAGCTACAAATCATTGATTTGTAGCTTTTTGTCCGTTTACTGACCATTTCTGTCCAGTAAGTTCAGCGGAGAGATAGGGATTCGAACCCCAGGAACCTCTCGGTTCAACGGTTTTCAAGACCGCCGCAATCGACCACTCTGCCATCTCTCCAATAAATCAATAACGGTCAAACCTTTTCCCAGTCTTGCTTTTCAAAGCATTTGGCCTCTCTTGTTTACGGGTGCAAAAGTAGAGAAAAGAATAATACGCTCCAAATATTTCGGAATTATTTTCTAATATTTTTTCTCTTCTTATTGCAGCAAGTTCCCCTTATTCTATTTAAGTTTCTTATATTCTTTATATTATAAACTCTGAATCAATTCACGTTGCTTTTCAAAAAACAGGATCCTTTGCCTTTCTCCACTTACCGAAATCATGATAGACGAGCGGATCAAGGCGCGTAGCCATTTACGAAGCTTATCGTAGGTTCCCTCATCGAGCGAAGCTACCGAGCTGAGTATAAAGGTTTTTATCATACTGATATGATAATTTTTCACTTGTACGCACCAATAACTGGTATCGAAGTTCACACTCGATATATAAAGAAAGACTTTATTCCCGGTTTCTTCAAAATAACCACGGGTAGCGAGTATCTCCATTTCATTGAGAAGCCTTAACAGTTCTTCTTTCAGCAATTTCACTTCATCAAACGTTATCAGATGAATACTCTGAAAATAATTAATGTCATTTACCAGATAATGGAAGATCAACGGGTCGAGTATATAGTAGGTGTTTCGGATATATCTCGACTCTTCAACACCGGCCAGTTGTATTCCTTCAAAACGATCCGTCACACTGATATCCTGAAAACGTTTGGATTTGCCAGGGCCCCCACACTGATACATCCACTTGAATAGGTAAAAACGGGAGATATACTTATATTTCATGTAGAGTTGCTGTGGCAAAATATTCGTACAGTCTATCAACTCCGATTGTTCATCCTCACGGGCTAAACCAAGTATATCTACATATTGATCGAGCATATCATAATCGATATCGACAGGATTTACGAAATCGACCAGCTTCAACTGGAACGGCCTGCTTTTAGCCGTTACCGTACCGATCAGATTATCTAAAGAAATTCCGAATTCATTCGCTATCGTAACAATCTCAGCAAAAGTAAAAGCGACCTCTCCTCTTAAGCGCCTGTAAACTGCCTCTTTTTCGATACATAACAAATCGACAAGAGTATTCACAAGGACTGTCCTTTGGGGGATTTTCTCTCTGACCGCATTGAGAAGATTATCATATAAAAGGTCTTTTTTCATGCCACAGAATTATAAGTTTTGATAGTAGTGGACCCACTGTTTTCTCATACAAAGATAAATAAGGAACTTATTAAAAAGCCTCTTACAATCTGAGGATATAGGGTTTAGGCTCTAAAAAAAGACTAATAAAATAAGCAGCCTTTGAATTTGGGCTAGCCAATAAAATGCAGCTTCTTCGTTAATAATATATAACTTCCTTTTCATAAAAGCTTACAAAGTTTTTATAATTACACGTTGTTTTTCGAAAAACTGTATCCGTTGCTTTGCTCCACTTACGGAGATCATTGTAGAAGACCGCAATACTGCCTGGATCCAGTTATTTATACGTCCATATGTTTTCTTATCGAGAGATGCGGCAGCATTCAGCGTGAATGCCCGGATCAGACTGATACGAAATTGTTTCACCTCTATACAACGATAGCTGGTATCAAAATTAATATTCGATATATAAAAGAAAAGACTATTGCCGGTTTCATCATACTTCCCCCTGGCTGCAAGGATTTCCATGTCATCCAGAAATAAAAGCAACTCTTCTTTCAGCAACCGCAGATCTTCCTGTTCTACTAAATTGATACTAATAAAATAATTAATATCATTCACCAGATAGTGGAAGATCAGGGGATCCCAGACATAAAACGTCTGCCTGATAAGCCGGGAAGCTGCAATGTTCCTTTCCTGTATTTTCAATAACCGCTCTGTCGGACGTACATCTTTAAAACGCAGGATTACATCAAAATCTTTACATTGGTACATCCATTTGAAAAGGAAAAAACGTGCGATCGTCTTATAATTCAGGTAAAGCGATTGTGGCAGGATACTGGTACAATCCATCACTTTCGAATCCGGATCGTCCTTTCCCAGATTCAGGATATAGATATAATGCTCAAGCATCCGGTAATCGATATCGACCGGATCAATATATTCAACGAGCTTTAACTGGAAAGGACGGCTATTGATGTAACGGGCACCGACTATATTATCGAGTGAAATACCGAGCGTACTTGCTATGGCTGCAATCTCGACAAATGAAAAAGCGACCTCACCGCGCAAACGGCGGTAAACAGCCTCTTTCTCAATATTCAACAGCTCTGCAAGTGTATTTGCGAGTATGATCCTATTGGGAATCTTCTCCTTTATTGCACTCAGGATAGTATCATATAATAAATCCTTTTTCATAGATTACTCCGTTGTTCCGGATCTTCCCGGAATGGTTGTCATTCTTATTATCACAAATATAACCATCAGAGCCGCAGAAAGCCAGACTATAAAAAAATAAAGCAACAACGTACTTTTACGTTTTAAGGAATTATATGGTAAATGATCCTGCTTATTAATAAATAAGAGCTCAAAGAGGTTCTTATTTACATCCGGCATCATTTCCTCCTTACCAAAACCACCAAAATGACAAAATTCGTCAACGGCAATGACAGAAATCGTAACGTTTTCATAAAATTCCGCATTTCCATCAAAATAAACGGTAAAAGGAATTTTTGCTTTTCAAGTTTGTAATTCAGGCATATTCAAATACTTACTATTAGATGTCCTTTATCGGCCGAAAGCTCATACTTTTACTTTTGAGCAATACAATTCATGGAACCCTACATATAAACTCAGACAGGATTATCGAACACTTGCAGATATATAATCCCTGGAGACAGCTGTTATATACCAGTAGCAAGGAGGGCATCCTCACCTCAAGTACATGTGAATCCGAATCAATTTTATTTAATCAAAACCATTCTCGGTGGTAAAATTGCAAAGATTATCGCGAACTAGTAATTATAAAGCGGTAAAAAGGGGATGCTGCTTTAAAGGACTGTCCGTTTCGACTACAGGTTGTGAAATCTACAAAACGGCGGTCCTTTTTCTTTCACAGATTAAAATACATTGCTTATCTTCGTAAACTAAATAATACAATATATGCATATCAATAAAATATTTCTATACATATTCTCATTATCTCTCCTCCTCTTTTCCTGTATCAAAGACGACGAAAGTGAGGCAGTCATTAATTATGTCAATGTTAATGACCAAGTTCCCTCATTCGCCGTAGAAGATACGGCCGGAAATACATTCAATTCCAAACATTTTCTCGACAAGCAATCATTGCTGGTCTTCTTCGGCACTTATTGCTCTGACTGCCAAAAGGTGCTACCAGTGGTTGAGGAAGTGTGGAAAGAACTAAAGGACGACCCCAAATTTCTGCTGGTAACGATTTCACGCGAGGAATCAGCTGAAACAGTCACCCAATACTGGAAGGATAATCGGTTTACAATGCCATTCTATCTGGACCCTAAACGCTCCGCATTCGAACTCTTTGCAAACAATACGATTCCAAGAATATACATCATTGGCCCGGATACAAAAGTAGTCTGGATGTCTGTAGAGTCGCTGGATCTTTCTGCCAAAGAGTTGATTCAGAAAATCAAGGGATTAAAATAACACACTACGCCTATGTATGGCACAAAATTATTATACCGGATTATTATTCTGCTTTCCTGTTCTAATGCTATAGCCCAGAATACATTTAAGGACATCGAGGTCAAACTGGATACCCAACGTAATATCTTCCCACAGGAAAAATTGCATCTTCATCTCGATAAATCAATATACATACCCGGTGATACAATTTGGTTTAAGGCATATCTGGTCGATGCGGCCTATCATCTGCCAACATCAAACAGCCGATACGTCTACACCGAATTAATCAATCAGGAAGACTCCATCATTAGCCGGATAATGATACGGCCCGATTCATTAAATATCCTTCATGGTTATTTACCCGTTGCCACGAATATGATCTCCGGTGATTATAATATCCGTGCCTATACTGCCTACATGGAGAATTATAAAGATTACTTTTTTCAAAAGAAGATACATATCCTTTCTCCACAAAAAGGGGTAAAAGTCAATGAAAACCCTGATATAGTTTCCGATATCGATATACAGTTCTTTCCGGAGGGAGGACAGTCGCCTGTAGGAACAAACCATAAAATCGCATTCAAAGCGATCGGTACCGACGGACTGCATCGTAATATAAAAGGAGTTATCATAGATGAAAAACAGGATACAATCACCCCTTTTGCTTCTACTCATCTAGGCATGGGATATTTTATGTTACAATATTCACCCGGAAAACAATATTATGCCGACTGTATAAACGAACAAGGCAAAAAGAAACGCATCAAACTGCCCGAGCCAGAAAACGGAGTCTCTCTGAAGGTTCAGCATTCAAGAAACAGAATTGCTATATCCATATCCCGACCTGCTTCGCCTGTTTTTTCAGAAGATTCATTATTTGTCCTGATTCATACCAGAGGCATATTGCAGTATTGGGACAAATGGAAAGCAGATCAGGAATTTTTATATCTTAATACGGAAAGTTTTCCTTCGGGTATTTCTCAAATAGCTTTATTTGATAGTAATAAGAACTTACTGAGTGAACGATTAATTTTTGTCTTGAATGAAAACCAGGCGGATGTATCCGTAAATCCGGATAAAGAAGTTTATGGAAAAAGAAAAACTGTAAACTTAAAATTCATATTGAAAGACATTCAGGCGACTGATGGCGACTGTTCCGTATCTGTTACCGATGATAACGATCTTAACACCGATACAACATTTACAATTACATCAAACTTATTATTGACATCCGAATTGAAAGGATACATAGAAAATCCCGGTTATTATATGCAAACCAATAACCGCCAGGCCGCCAATGCCGCCGACCTGTTGATGCTCACACAGGGATGGAGACGGTATGATGTCGCCGGAATAATGAAAAACAAACATCTGGCACCGGTTATAGCTTACGAAACATCCATGCAAATACAAGGGAGTATAAAGGATGGTTATTACAAAAAAGGAGCAACCGCGAATGGCCAGGTCACTCTTTACGTACCGGATTATGATTATTCGGATGCTGCCATTTCTGATGATAATGGTGCATACTCCATAAGTAATTTTGAATTTCCCGACAGTACCCTTTATCTTCTACAAGGGAGTACCAGCAGAGGATCATCTGAAAACGTAATACTGGATGTACGAGAAAGGTCTTTTCCCCCGGTAAACACATTTTACAAATCAGGTACTGATGAATTCATTAAAAACGAAGAGTCGATCGGTTACCAGATGAAAGCAATGCAAAAATACATGGATCAGAATGATATCAGGACGATCGATTTACCTAATATCGATATACAGGCCGCCCCAATAAGCAAGCCTGCAAATACAAGATCACTCTATGAACAATTTAATACACACCAACTGAACGAAGATGAAATATTAGATAAAACGCCAGTCCTGACGGATGAATTGCTATTATATCTGCCCGGAATGTTTGGCTTTAGAAAATATTTTCAGTCGCTCAACAAAAGAGGAACACTTGTCGATTCAGGAGAAAATGCACCCTGCCTGGTTGTATTGAATGACCACGTAATGCCTTCGGATTTTGATATTAACATGATACCTGTTTCTTCCATCAAATCGATCGGAGTCATTTCCGGCCCTAAAATGGTTCTGTTTGGAAGGAATGGGGCTCCGGTCATAAACAGGGAAGAGGCCAAAATCACTCCCAAGAAAGCTTTAGTCATAACGACAAAAGAAACATATACCCCCTCCTCTACTATAAAGAAAAACAGCTGTTTTGTAAACAAGACATTTTTCGGTTTCCAGAAAGCCGCCGAGTTCTATTCCCCCCGATATGAAGCTATAGATTCAATTATCCGTAAAGATCTTCGGACTACTATATACTGGAACCCTTCTGTAAAACTCAGTACGGACAAAGAAAGTGATATATCCTTCTACACTTCCGATAACACAACCTCATATAGCATTATTGTTGAAGGCATAACGAATAATGGTGATATTATTTATTCTAAACATAAAATCCAGGTAAAGTAGGAACAATCGAGAAGTAAAGCTAAAAACAAAATTGTCCATATAATTAGTTTCTTATCAAGTACCACACTAAGTACTTTTCACTAATTATATGGACAATAACTGTCTGATAAACTATGTACGCAGGATGAGATTTGAACTCACACACCGTAACCGGCACTACCCCCTCAAAGTAGCGTGTCTACCAATTCCACCACCTGCGCGAATGGTGCCCAGAACAGGACTCGAACCTGCACGCCTTGCGACACACGCACCTGAAACGTGCGCGTCTACCAATTCCGCCACCTGGGCATTTCCATTATATAAAAAAGGCGGCCTCTTACCGCTCTTATTATCTGAGAGCGAAAGACGGGACTCGAACCCGCGACCCTAACCTTGGCAAGGTTATGCTCTACCAACTGAGCTACTTTCGCGATAACGGGTGCAAAGATATAGGTATTTTTTTATTTTCCAAAACTAGAAGATACTTTTTTTATACAAATTTCTCCCCACTCACCCGTTCAAATTCCTATCTTGTTTTAACACAGCAACTTTCGTTCCAAAAGAATTTATATGCGTGAAACAAGTTCACTAAACAAGGTTGTCATAACTACAGCTGCTTTATTGGCTGCAACAATTACATCGGCTCCGTCATTTACAAAATCGTCGGCAAAATGATAACCTTCGTTCGTGATAACAGACATACCGAAGACCCTCAATCCCGCATGGCGTGCCACAATAACTTCGGGAACCGTACTCATTCCGATCGCATCGCCTCCTACCCGGCCATAAAAAGCATATTCGGAAGGAGTTTCAAAAGAAGGGCCTGTTAATCCAACATACACACCTTTCTTTAAAGGAATAGCATGTGAAGCAGCAATCTCTTCTACCAAACGGACAAATTCCCGATCATAAGCACGCGTCATATCCGGGAAACGGGTACCGAACAGCTCATTATTCGGCCCGATCAGCGGATTCGGCATCATATTTATATGATCGCGGATAATCATCAGGTCGCCAACTTTGAAAGTGTTGTTTATTCCACCGGCAGCATTCGATACCAATAGATTCTTTATCCCCAGTAACTTCATAACGCGGACAGGGAAAGTAACCTGCTGCATGGAATAACCTTCATAATAATGAAAACGCCCCTGCATGGCCAGAACTTGCTTACCTCCCAGCTTACCGCAAATAAAGTTTCCTTTATGTCCGGCTGCCGTGGAATGCATAAAATGAGGGATCTCAGCATAAGGAATAACAATAGCATCTTCTATCTGATCCGCCAACGAACCTAATCCGCTGCCAAGAATAATGGCTGTTTCCGGATTTCCGGTGATACGTGCTGCTATAAATGCGGCCGCCTCCTGATATTGCTCATTCGTATAACTCATCATATCATTCTGTATTTATCTTTTCATTAAATTATAAGCTACTTGCGCCGCACGTTCCATAATTTCATCTTCACCCGGTACTTTCTTGTTTTGCATCAGGATTTTTCCATCACAAATAACCGTGTCGATGCAATTGCCGTTTGCTGCGTAAACAAGGTTAGAGGTGAAATTGAAGTTCGGTGTAAACGCCGGTATATTCAGATCGACCAGGGAAAGGTCTGCCAGATAACCTTCTGCTATCCGTCCGGCCTTTAAACCGATGAAAGAGGCTCCGGCTTCCGTGGCTGAATGAAATATTTCATCGGCAGTAACGGCTTCAGGATCTTTCCGCCAGACTTTCCCTAATAAAGATGCCAGCTTCATTGCTTCCACCATATCCAGATTATTGGATGACGAGCAACCGTCAGTACCCAGACCGACCGTAATGCCGGCTTCCCGCATTTCCTTGAATTTGAAGTGCATACCGGAAGCCAGTTTCATATTGGAAGCCGGATTATGTGCAACCTTCACCTCGTGATCCGCCAACATACGGATTTCATCCGCATCCACATAGATACCGTGGGAAATCACTAATCGGGGAGACAGTACACCCAACTTATATAAATACCGGACAGGAGTTGCCCCGAACTGCTTTACGGAATTCTCCACTTCCCCTTCTGTTTCAGCCAGATGTAGTTGGATTGGTACGTTATGCTCTCTTGCAAAAGCATCCGCCCATTGCAGCAACTCACCGGAAACCGTATAGATAGCGTGCGGACCTACGGAAAAATGGATCCGCTTGTCGTATCTGTCCATTTCATTATATAATTTCTGAATGGTTTGTTTGCTTTTCTCCGCCAACTCCGGTTGGAAATGGTCGAAACAGGCGCTGGATATGACTGCACGGATTCCCATTTCAGCAACAGCTTCTGCCGTGGCATGAAACTTATGGTACATATCGAAGAATGTAGTCGTTCCGCTTTTTATCATTTCCAGGCAAGCCAGCTTAGCTCCCCAATAGACATCCTCTTTCGTCAGCTTCGCCTCGTTAGGCCATATCTTTTCCTCCAGCCAAGGCATTAAAGGCATATCGTCGCCGAATCCCCGGAACAAAGTCATTGCCGCATGAGTATGCGTATTCACAAATCCCGGAATGACCGCCTTACGACGGCCGTCGATTACTTGATCGGCGGCAACAGACAAGCCGGAGCCTATCTGTTTGATGTATTTGTTTTCTATATAAATGTCGGTAGCAACGCCATTCAGCTCTACCTCTTTAATCAATAGCTTCATACAAACTTAGCTTTCATATTCTTTATTTTCTCATCGCAGATACGTGCCAGCAAACCATCTTTCTTATCACGTTTTACTGCGGCATACGCACAACTTTCCTTGACCTCAATAACGCCCAGATCGTCTTTACCCAGTTCGCCTTTCTGGAACAGGAAACCGACTACGTCCTTCTTACTCAACTTATCCCGTTTACCGCGGTTAATGGTCAATGTAACCCATTCCGAACGGAGCGGCTTTTTAGCTTTTTCGGGCAAGAAGAATTCATCCGGCTCGCGGGTGATGTATTCGGGAACTGTTTCTATCTCATTCAGGATCATAAAGGCGTTCCCTTCCGCGTTCATACGGGCCGTACGTCCGTTCCTGTGGATAAAGGCTTCTTCGTTGATGGGAAGATGGTAGTGAATCACATTCTTTACTTCCGGAATATCCAGCCCACGGGAAGCCAGGTCGGTAGAGATAAAAACGGATGCACTGCCATTACGGAAAAGCGACAAAGCCCGTTCACGTTCCGGCTGTTCCATGCCTCCGTGGAAATATTCATTATCCACATCCATTTCAGTCAGGTAATTGCTGACGCGCTCCACTGATTCGCGCTGGTTACAGAACACCAGGGCAGACTCGCCTTTTAACTCTCCGAGCAGTTTGTATAATGTCTCCAGTTTATCCTTGATCGGTGATTTCACGATACGCAGGGTCAATCCTTTCGCCTCTTTCACTCCGGTCAGGAATGACAAGCGGACAGGCGATGTAATGCCGGTAAAAGGCGGTATTTCCACCGCTTCGGTGGCAGAAGTCAATACTCTGCGGCGCACTCCGGGAAGATGCGAAAGGATCTCTTTCATCTCATCCTGGAAGCCCAGTTCCAACGACTTGTCGAATTCGTCAAGGATCAGCGTACGAACGGTATCCAGATTTATATTCCCCCGTTCCAGATGGTCGAGGATTCGTCCGGGCGTACCGATCAATACCGTTGGCGGATGCTCCAGGCTTTTCTTTTCCGTCCGGATAGGATGACCGCCGTAGCAACAGTTCACCTTATATCCGGCTCCGAGCGAACGGAATACCGTCTCTATCTGCAAAGCTAATTCACGCGACGGGGCGATGATAAGTGCTTGTATCTTCTTGTCCTCATCCGTCAACGTAGTAAGTAAGGGCAGCAGGAAAGCCAGGGTTTTACCCGATCCTGTAGGACTGAGTAAAACCATATCTTTCGTTGTGCCGGCATCAAGCACGGCCTGCTGCATTTCATTCAGTACCTCGATGCCTGTATTCGACAGGGCACGGGCTATGATTTCATTTCGTGTCATTTATATTCTTTATAAAATTCGGCAACCGATTCAATCCCTTTATAGAAGAAGTCGAGCGTGCAACTCTCATTAGGAGAATGAATAGCGTTCTGTTCCAGTCCGAAGCCCATCAAGACGGTTTTTATACCTAACACCTGCTCGAAGGTGGAGATAATAGGAATACTTCCTCCGCGACGTACTGCCAGTGGTTTCTTACCAAAAGCAACCGCGCAGGCCTTTTCAGCCGCCTGATAAGCCGGAAGGTCGATCGGACAAACATAACCCTGTCCACCGTGTTTCGGCGTGACTTTTACCTTAACAGATGCAGGAGCCACCTGGTTCATGTAATCTTCAAACATCTTTGAGATTTTGGAATGATCCTGATGCGGAACCAGACGGCAGGACACTTTCGCATAGGCTTTGGACGGAAGTACCGTCTTACTGCCCTCTTCCGTATAACCGCCCCAGATACCACAGATATCGAACGACGGACGGCAACTGTTCCTTTCCAGCGTCGAATAACCCTTTTCCCCAAACAAGGCATCCACACCGATAGCCGCCTTATATTTTGCTTCATCAAACGGGATTTGTGCAATCATTTCCCGTTCAGCCGGAGAAACTTCTTCTACATCATCATAGAAACCGGGGATCGTGATACGTCCGTCGGCATCGATAATATCGGCCATCAGTTTACATAATACATTAATAGGATTAGCTACTGCCCCACCGAAATGGCCGGAATGCAGATCGCGGTTCGGCCCGGTCACTTCGATTTCCCAGTAAGCCAGACCACGCAGGCCGGTTGTCAACGAGGGAGTTTCGGCACTTACCATACTGGTATCGGAAACCAGAATTACATCGGCCTTCAATAAATCTTTATGTTCACGGCAGAAGGTTTCAAGGCTGGGAGAACCGATTTCCTCTTCTCCTTCGAAGATAAACTTCACATTACACTTCAGCAGATCGAGCTTTAACGCTGCTTCGAAGCCTTTTACCTGCATCATGGATTGGCCTTTGTCGTCGTCCGCTCCACGCGCCCAGATACGGCCATCGCGTATTTCGGGTTCAAACGGCTGGCTTTTCCACAAGTCCAGCGGTTCGGCCGGCATTACATCATAATGGGCGTAAACAAGCACGGTCTTAGCATCGGGCGAAATCATTTTTTCGCCATATACAACCGGATTGCCTTCTGTCGGCATCACTACGGCTTTATCCGCGCCAGACGATAGCAATAGCTCCGTCCAGCGCTGAGCACAAGCCTGCATATCAGGTTTATGCTCTTGTTTGGCACTGATGGAAGGAATACGGATTAAACTGAACAACTCTTCCAGGAATCGTTCTTTATTGGATTCGATATACGATTTTACTGACATAAAACAGAAGATTTAATTTTAAATTTAACGTTTTTATTTAAGGTTACAAGTTTACGAATAAATTACTTAAATCCCCATTTTATTGTCATATAAAATATAGTAAGATGTTAATGTAACGTCAGTTTTATCTATCGCTAAAAGCTTATTTTATCTTTAATCCGGGAATTAAGGGAGTGGTATCCACCAGTTCTAAATCCTTTACCATAGACAAAGTTCCCTGCTTGTATTTCTGGAAATGGGGTGTTTGGATATGCTTTTTATAAGCCTCCCGGTCTGCATAAATCTCCAGGATCGTTATTTTATTGGGATTTTCTTTATCAGCAGTAGCATATAAAGTAAGTACTCCCGGTTCCAGACGCATAGAAGCTTCGATCTCCTCTTTCAGATAAGCATTATAGGCATCCAATTGTGCCGGATCCACTGTTATTTTAGATAGGCGAACCAGGTTATTAGCCGGATCGGTAGTTGCAGAAGCCTCCTTTATTATCTTCAGAGCCTTTATTGCCGGGGGAAAACCGATATACGGAAGACATTGTATAACTGCTGCCACAACCGTTTCTTTACTGTTGCCGGCATTCAGATTTCCCTGAAAATGAGATCGAAGCTGACTGTCGGCTTCCAATGTGGTCAGTACACAATATCCCAATAACTCACGTGTCTTAAGGTCAAGCCCGTCACGAGTATAAATGTCACCAAAGCAATATTCCGTCAGGAAACGTTCTACATCGTCACCCATTTCACCCGGGATATCTTCCATTACCTGGCTGATACCGCCGGGATAAAGCCGATCTTGCACAGCCGCGCCTTTTTCATGACGGCTTTCTTCCGTAACTGTGCCTTGTTTTTCCAAAGGCAAGGAAATGCCTCGTTCCTTAAAGACTTCGTTAATGACAGTCAACGCGTTCAAGGTTTTGGGAAAACCGATAAACGGAGCGCATGAATAAATAGCTTCACGAAGTTCAACAGGAGTAACTCCCACATTCAATGCCGCACCTGCATGCGCCTTTAATTGCGGCAAGGTCTGCATAGTTGCTAATGTTACACAGGTAATCATTTCACGGGTCTTTATATCCAGTTCTCCCGTGCGAAATACTTCTCCGAAAATAAACTTCTGAAGAATATCCATCATCTCCGGGTCAGTTCCCTGCCCGGTCAAAGCTTCGCCACCGAATAAGGTAGTGTAATTCTTTTTACATAATTCGATCCTATCCATATCTTTTTCTGTTTTAAGAGACGGGGCATTCTGAGCAGTAGCAGGTATTAAGCCTGATACGATGAATGCCAATGTTAACAATTTACGTTTCATATCCTTATGTTTTGCTGATATTGCAAAAGTAAAGAAAATGAACTGTTTGGCTTGTAGATGGATTACGGATAAATATACCTAAATTACAGAAAGAAAGATTGAAAAAGATCAGAACAGCTTGTCGGAGGATTCCAAATCAAGCAATTGCTGTTTGGCAGAAAGACCGCCGGCATATCCAACCAGCTTTTGGTTACTTCCGATAACACGATGGCAGGGAACAAGTATCGAAATAGAATTTGCACCATTAGCCGCAGCTACGGCACGAATTGCTTTCCGGTTACCTAAGTCCTGCGACAGAGCAGCATAAGAGACAGTCTTTCCGTAAGGGATGTTCAATAATGCATTCCAGACTGCTTTCTGGAAATCAGTACCGGCAAAAAGCAATGGGATATCGAACTCAGTTCTTTTCCCGGCAAAATATTCATCCAGCTGGGAAACTGTTTGGGCAAGCACTTCTGATTCGCCTGCTTCATAACGGGCATGCAATAACTTTTGCAACCTTCGGTCGATCAATGTTCTGCGCTCCTCATTTATCCAGTCGCACAAACATAGTTTACCGTCTAATGAACCCAGTATTAATTCTCCGCAGGGAGACTGGTAGTTTTGTATATAAATAATATTTTCCATACTTATAACTTTAATATCACAAAGATATAAAGTTATAAGTATGAAATAACCTGATTCTTGCTTATTTTAATAAGGGCAACCTGTTTAGCATATTCTTGATACGGATAGCAGTACGGGGCATCGCTTCTGCAACCGTCAAACCAACCACTTCTTTTTCGGCTGCAATATCATTTATGACACGAATAACCTGTTCCATTTTCATACCGTCGGGATCTGTGCCGACAGCAGCAATGATCTCAGCAGGATCCAGTACATCCATATCAAAATGAATAACGACTTTCGATGCTCCGCAGGATCTCAGCCATTCCCGGATTGCATCGCTGTTGTCTGCCACTTCTTCTCCCGTAATATTCGGGATACCGTATTGTTGCTGGCGAACTTTGATCTCGTCACGTTCCCAATTCCGTATCCCGACTAACAAAACTTTAGAGGGATCTATTTTAGCAGGCAACACCGAAATAAGCTGTTTTTCTCCATAGCCCATACAAGCAGTAGCCGCCATAGCATGATAGCCCGGATAAACATCGCCGGGTAATGTCAGGTCAGGATGAGCATCGATCCATATCATCGCTACGTCACCTTTATATTTGTCTGCAAGATAAGTAAACGGAACGACACTCACAGAGCATTCACCGCCAAGTGTTATGATCCTGTCGGGGTTGGCAGCACGTAACATTTCCAATGCAGCTTTCGACTGGCTTAAAATAGCGTCACGATCGATCACTCCGTCTGTTACTTCCCGATCAGTCATATCGGTAGATATGGGCACGGTCAATGTCTCCTGTCCTCTATCCGGAGCGAGAAAGTTTAATAATTGTGCCCCTAAATAGTATCCTCTTGAAGCCTCCGCCGGATCATTTTTAAGTTCCGGTAGCAGGTCGACTACGCTTGCGCCCTGCCATTGCGGATAAATCAATCGAACTGTTTTTTCTTTTTCCATATTCTTATCTTTTTCTGTTACAAAGTTATAGATTCCATTAATACCGTACAAGTATTCAAAAATACCTGATCCCCAAAGAGTTTCAGTACAGGCATATCCCCGAAGAGTCTCTCCGGTCGGCTATCGAGCCATTCTACAATCCGTATTAAGCGATTATTTATCGGCAAACTTCTTGCCATTGGTTGATTTATAATGTATCTTTCGCAGAATTAATAACCTTGAATTATACAATCATGGATAAACCGTTCGATTACTCGGAAGTTCCTTTCAATTTTGGTTTGTGTGCAGCCGAAAGCTGTCCGAATGCCGCTACTTGCCTGCGCCAGATAGCTTTTAAATACGTCCCGGAAGAAGTTATTTTCCCTTCGATACTGAACCCCAGGATTATAGCGAAAACAAAAGGGAAGTGTAAATATTACCGTCCCGATACAAAAATACGTCTTGCCAAAGGATTTATGCGTACAGTAAATGCATTGACCCTTTGCGAAGCCGACTCTTTCCGTAGCCGGATGATCGCCTTGTTAGGCCGGAAAAATTACTACCTGAAGCGAAAAGGCGGAGCGCCCTTATCTCCCACCGAGCAACAACGCATAGTAGCTATCGCCAAACACTCGGGAGTGGTTCTGGACGAATACTTTGACGAATACATCGAATCCTACAACTGGTAAATCTGAGACTTGCGAAAGGGCTCCAGTTTCTTACTAAGGAAACTGGAGTTTCTTCCTTAGGAAACGCGAGTTCCCTCCCGAGGAAACCGGAGTTTCCTGCATGGGGAACTGGAGTTTCCTAAGCACGAAACTACGAGGAAACTGTAATCAGCTGGCAACCATTCAATAAGAAGATTTTTGCCTTCCCGTTATTTCCCCAGATCAATCAACCATTTTACCATCTCCGGATCATAGTGAGAGAAGAACAGGCTCTTTGCCTGGTCGAGTCCATATATAGCCTGCATATCTTCTTCCGTCAGGGCAAAATCGAACACTTCCATGTTCTGGATCATCCGTTCTTTGTGGGTTGATTTGGGGATGACGATAATACCTCGCTGGATAAGGAAACGCAAAGCGGTTTGTGCCACTGACTTTCCGTACTTCTCCCCTATCGCTTTCAGCATTTCGTTGGTGAAAAAATCGTTCTTACCTTCGACAAACGGGCCCCACGACATAACACGGGTACCGTAACGTTCCATGATCTTCTGCGGCTCCACCTGCTGGTTAAATACGTGTGTTTCCACTTGATTGACAGCCGGCTTTATCTCGCAGAACTCTGCCAGGTCGATAAAACGGTCGGGATAGAAATTGCTTACTCCGATAGCACGTGCCTTGCCTGCTTTACAGGCTTCTTCCATAGCGCGGTAAGTACCGTAATAATCGTTGAAAGGCTGGTGTATCAGGAGCAGGTCGACATAATCGCTTTGCAGTTTGCGCAGAGATTCGTCAATGGATGCTTTCGCCTTCTCATAACCTCCGTTAGAGATCCATACCTTGGTGGTGATAAATAATTCATCACGGGAGATACCGCTTTTATGGATGGCATTTCCGACTCCTTCTTCATTATAATAGGCTTGGGCGGTGTCGATAGAACGGTAGCCGACGCTTAAGGCATCGAGTACGCAACGCTCACACTCTTCGGGTGTTACCTGATATACGCCATAACCTAAAATCGGCATTTCTACGCCGTTGTTCAATTTTACTGTTTCCATAATTTATCTATTGTTTTACGAGATTATCTAATTATGAGACTTATAGCTCCACGACCTGCCCGATCTCAGGGACGATCAGGTCTAAGGAGTTCCGCACTGCGGCTTCGGCTTCGTTCTTCAGCGGTTCATCCCAGGGATGACGGGCAAGTGCGTATTTGGAATGGTGTACGGTGACCAGCCTTTTTGTTTTCAGATCGCGGGCTGCTTCTCCCAGAGAGGCCGGCATCAGATGGATATGTTGCCAGTCTTCATTATACTGTCCGTTTTCCAGGATAGCCAGATCGATGTCCGGATGTTGGCGGCCTATTTCTTCGTAATGTGTGTCGTAACCGCTATCTCCTCCCATATAGACTTTACGCGAAGGGGTATCGATCAGGAAAGAAGCCCAAAGCGTTTGGTTGGGTGTCAGTCCACGTCCTGAGAAATGACGGGCAGGCAGGCAATGGACGGTAAAACCTTTATCCAACAAGGCATCTTCCTGCCAATCCAGTTCCACTATATTGTCCTTGTCATATCCCCAACGCTCGAAATGCTCGCCTACACCTAACGGGCAGACTACTTTCCGCACCCGGTCTTTCAATTGTACTACCGTTTGATAATCCAGATGATCCCAGTGGTCATGGCTGATCACCAGATAATCGATCTCCGGCATATCTTCCGGCTTATAAATATCCGTTCCCTTAAACGGCTTATTGACAAAAGATACGGGAGAAGCCATACAAAACACCGGATCGACCAGCACACGCTTTCCCGACAACTGAAGCAGATAAGAAGAATGCCCGAACCAGACCATCCAGTCCGAATCTTTTGGCAAAGCTTTCAAATCCGTTTTGATTGCCCGCACAGGTTTGTCGGGATAAAGTCTTTCCGGCTTTGAGAACAGGAACTTCCACATGGCTTTCAATAGTCCGCCCTCTCCTGTTACCGTCTCCGTAGGACGCTGGTTTTGAAATGAACCGTCTCTGTACTGAGGTGAACGTTTGATCCTTTCCAACCGTTCGCCCTGGGGCAAACGCCCGAAGCTCGGCTGGTTGATAAATGCAATCCCAACCACGCCCAACACAACTATTATACCTATGACTATACCTGTTATCATACGCCACTTAGTCTTTTTAATTAACCTCATAACCGAGTTCTTTGTTTTTTGATGATACAAATATAGTCTAATGTCAAAGAATAAAAAGTAGATAGATTACAGATAGAATTACCATTATTACGGATGGGGCGGATAATGCGATATTAGGAAACAGTAAGTCTATATAGAAAATATTGAGATGGTATTAACAAGCTCCTTACGATTATAGTACACTACATAAACGCAAAACGGGCTGTCCTAAAATCACTTTCCGGACAGCCCTTCCTTTATTGCAAGAAAAATAAAAACAGTTGGTTATTCTCGTCCACCGCCTAAGGCTCTGTAGAGATTGATAAGGCTTTGTATCTCCGTGAAACGGTTGGCGGTGTGGGTTAGTTGTGCGCTTAGTAAACCCTGCCGGGCGGTCAGCACTTCCAGGTAAGTAGTAGTGCCGTGCTCCATCAACAGAGAAGTACTTTTCAAGGCTGTTTCCAGCGAAACGATCTGCTTATCCAGCAGGAGACTCTTTTCGCGGCTGGTCTGGCAAGCTGTCAGGGCATCGTTTACCTCACTTCCGGCGTTCAACAATGACTGCTGGAAAGCAAGGGCCGCTTCTTCCTGTTGCAGCTTGGTAATACGGTATTGAGCCATGATCTCTCCACGGGCAAACAAAGGCTGCGTGAGCGAACCTACGGCCGAAGCCAGGAACTTGCCGGGGTTGACGATCATCGATCCTGCATTATTTGTCCATCCTGCGCTACCACTCAATGTGATTGAAGGGTAGAAAGCAGCACGTGCCTGGTTGGTTCCGTAGAAAGCAGCTTCCAGCGACCGTTCAGCCGAACGGACATCAGGACGGTTTGCCAGCATCTGCATGGGTACGCCTGTAGAGATGCTTTCGGGGAACTGTTGCCCTTGCAGCTCACCCCGTTCGTAACTATGCGGAGTTTCTGCCAGTAAGAGGGCAAGGCTGTTCTCTACCTGATTGATCTGCTCTTTCAGGTCGAGCACAGAAGTTTGCACCTGGTAATAGGTTGCCTCCATCTGCGATACGGCTGATTCGTTGGACAAGCCGGCTTTCATCAGGGCACGGGTAGAAGCGACGGTTTCCCGCCATGCTTCTTCCGTTTGCTGCGTGATGTAAAGCTGCTCGTCCAACATCAGCAAAGTATAGTAGGTGTTGGCTATACCGGCTATCAGCTGGGTGCGGACGGCCTGCTGATAGTCGCGGCTTTGGGCAAATAGTGCTTTAGCTTGTTCTTTCGCATTTCGCATGCGTCCGAAGATATCGAGTTCCCAGCTGGCGGTGATAGGCAACGAGTACGTCTGCGTTGCCTTATGACCGTCGAAGCTGCTCACTGATCCCTGCGGAGTAAAGGCGAAAGAAGGGAGAAATGCCAGTCGGGCCGACATCAAAGTCGCTTCGGCCTGCTCCACCCGGAGCTGGGCCGACTGGTAGTCTGTGTTGCTCTGCAACCCTTGTTCGATAAGCTGTTGCAGATAGGGGTCGGTAAAGAGTACGCGCCAGTCCATATTACCGAAGCTGGTGGTATCTTCCGGTACCACCTCCTCGCCATAGAGATGGTCGGGGACGGTGGTTGCGGGTTTATATTTGCTGTATATGCCGCAACTGCTTAGTAAGACAGATACAGTCGTTAACAGAATTATCTTTTTCATATTCCTTCGTATTTATTGATTATTCAACGTCACCGCGTTCGGCTGCACTTCTCTCCTGTTCCAGCATAACCTGCACGTCGGCTTCTTCTTCCATCGGTTTGCGTATCTTTTCCTGCAGATATTCAAAGATGATATAGAACACAGGAACCACGAAGAGCAATGCCAGTGTTCCGACGGCCATACCGCCGACAACGCCTGTACCCAACGAACTGTTACCGTTGGCACCTGCACCGCTGGAGAACATCAACGGGAGCATACCGAAGATCATCGTCAATACCGTCATCAGGATAGGACGCAGACGAACCTGTGCGGCCGAGTAAGCCGACTCGACGATACCCATTCCCTTGCGGCGGCGTTCGATGGCGTACTCCGTAATCAGGATAGCTGTCTTTGCCAGCAAACCAATCAACATGATCACCCCTGTCTGCAAGTAGATGTTGTTCTCCAATCCGAATATCTTGGCGAACAGGAAGCTACCCATCAGCCCGAACGGTACGGAGAAGATCACGGCAAACGGAACCAGGAAGCTCTCGTAGAGACAAGCCAGGATCAGATAGATAAGGAATATACAAATAGCATAAATAAAGACAGTCTGTGCACCGCTGCTGCTGGCTTCTTCACGTGCCATACCGCCGTATTCATATCCGTATCCGGACGGCAATGTCTGTGAAGCCACTTCTTCGATCACCTTCTGCACTTCACCGGAAGAATATCCTTCAGCCGGGTTCACATTAGCCGTGATGGTGCTGTACAGGTTGAAGCGGTTGGTTGTTTCCGGGCCGAGCACCTCTGTCAGTGTCACGAACTGGCTGATCGGAGCCATTTCCGTACCGTTGCGCACGAACATATTATCCAAAGACTGTTGATCCAAACGGTATTCGGGCGAAGCCTGCATCATTACGCGATATACTTTACCGAACTGGTTGAAGTTGGAGATATAAGCCCCCCCGCAATAACTACCCAATGCATCGAGCACGGTGCTCGGCGAAATACCTGCCCGTTTACATTTTGCGGCATCGACATCCACCGATATCTGCGGGAAGTTCATCGCATAAGACGTATAGGCCATTGCTATTTCCGGACGCTGGTTAAGTGCTCCGAGGAACTGCATCGACGAGTTATAGAATGTCGCCATATCGCCGCCTGTCATATCCTGCAAGTTCAGTTCGAGGGAGTTACCCATACCGTAACCCGGAATCATAGCCGGTTGGAAACTGAATATCTGTGCTTCCTTTATACCGTAGAACTGTGCATTGAGGCGGGCAGCCACGGCGTCGGAGTTATGCTCCTTCCCTTTTCGTTCGCTCCAGTCCTTCAGGCGGATGATGATCGTACCGTAGGAAGTACCCTGTCCGGACATCAGCCCGTAGCCGGCAACGCGGGAATAATGTTCTATCTCTTCAGTATTATTCAAGATATCTTCCAGCTTGTCCATTACCTTGTTCGTTTCTTCCAACGTGCTTCCCGGCGAAGTACTTACGTTCACCATGATAACGCCCTGGTCTTCCTGCGGCACGAGTCCCGTCTTGGTGGTGCTCATCAGATAAACCAACAAAACGATCGTTGCAGCCAAGGATGTCCATACCATCCAGCGATGGTGGATAAAGAACATCACACCTTTCTTATATTTACCCAACACGGCATTGAACGATGCATTATAAGCTGCACGTACCCGTCCATTGATACTTTTCTCACTCTTTGTTCCATCCGACGGGCGCATCATAATGGCGCACAAGGCCGGACAAAGGGTCAACGCCGAGATCATCGAGATACCTACGGCCGTAGCCATCGTAATACCGAACTGCGTGTAGAACACACCTGATGTTCCGCCCATAAACGTTACAGGGATAAACACCGCCATAAATACGCAGGTACAGGAAACGATAGCCATCGTTACGTCACCCATCGCATCTTTCGTAGCGAGATAAGGTGACTTATATCCGGCATCGAACTTCGATTGCACCGCTTCGACCACCACAATGGCGTCATCCACCACCGTTCCGATGGCAAGTACCAAGGCAAACAGCGTCAGGATATTAAGACTGAACCCGGCAGCCACCAGGCAGGCAAAGGTTCCGACCAGCGACACGATAATGGAAATAGACGGAATAAGCGTACTCTTCAAGTCCTGCAGGAAGAAGTACACCACCAGGATAACCAGGACGATAGCGATCACAAGCGTCTCCACCACATTATGGATAGAAGCGAACAGGAAGTCGTTCGAGCTCATCATCGTTACAAACTCTGTTCCTTCCGGCAAATTCTGTTTCATCTGCTCCATACGGGCAGTTATTTCTTTATTAACAGCGGTTGCGTTGGAACCTGCCGTCTGGAACATCATAAAAAGTACGGCCGGTTTGCCGTCCATCTCACTACGGAAGCTGTACGTCAACGTTCCCAGCTCCACATCGGCCACATCTTTCAGGCGAAGTACGGAACCGTCGCTCTGCGAACGGACTACCGTGTTCTGGAATTCTTCCACACTCTTTAATCGTCCACGGTATTTCATGGTGAACTGGAATACATTCTCCGAGTTCTCACCCAATGAACCGGTAGGCGCTTCGATATTCTGCTCACCCAGCACAGCCGTCACGTCCGAAGGGACAAGGCCATATTGTGCCATCCGTTCCGGGCGCAGCCAGATACGCATACTATACGTATCACCTAATTCCATTACATCTCCTACTCCCTCGATACGTTTAATCTGGGGAATAACATTTATATCCAGGTAATTGGCAAGGAACGTCTGATCGTAGCGTCCGTCGGTACAAACCATTGCCCCGATCTGCAGGAAGCTGGTCTGGCGTTTCTGCGTAGTCACACCGATCCTTGTTACTTCGGCCGGCAAAAGTCCCTGTGCCTTGGATACACGGTTCTGCACGTTGACGGCAGCCATATCCGGATCTGTCCCCTGCTTAAAATATACTTGTATGACTGCCGAACCTGCATTCGTGGCAGTGGAACTGATATACATCATATTCTCCACCCCGTTAATACTTTCTTCGAGTGGCATGACAACACTGTTCATCACCGCGTCGGCATCAGCACCTGTATAATTAGCTGTTACATATACTGTTGGGGGGGCAATGTCAGGATACTGCTCCACCGGCAGCGTAAAGAGCGAAATAAGCCCTATGACCAAAATCAGCACGGAGATGCAAATAGCCATCACCGGCCGTTTTATAAATATGTTTCCTTTCATATCCTTTTTCTCTTTGTTTTATTTTACGACAGTACCTTCGCGCACCAGCCCGGCACCTTCCGATACGATTTCATCACCGGCTTTCAGTCCGTCCAGCACCACGTATTCGCGTCCGTCGTTGATACCGGCTACCGTTATCAGGGTGGAGACTGCCTTACCGTCTACTACCTTATATACAACGGTCTTGTCCTGCATCCGGACAGTGGCTCCCTGGGGAACGACAATACAATTTTTATATGTGCTCGGTATCACTACCGTGCCTGATGCTCCGCTGTGAAGCAGTCGCGATTCGTTGGGGAATACCACACGTGCCACCACCGTACCTGTCTGACGGTCGATCACTCCGCTGATAGATTCTATAATACCTTTTTTGTCATACACCGAATTATCGTTCAGCTTCAACTCCACTTCCGGCATGTTCTTTAATGCATCGTCCATGCTGCCGTGCTCACGGGTAAGAGCCAGTAACTGGTTCTCGGTCATGGAGAAATAAACATACATGTCTGAATTGTCGCTGACAGTCGTCAACGGTTGGGGCAAGCTGGGGCCGACCAATGCACCTGCACGGTAAGGTAATGCACCGACAACACCGTTGCAGGGGCTTTTCACTTCCGTATAGGAGAGGTTATTACGTGCATTCAGTTCCTGCGCTTCGGCTTGTGCCAGTTGTGCTTTGGCAGAGAGGAAAGTGTTTTCCGCCGTTTGCAGGCTGAAATCCGAAACTACTTTCTGAGCATTCAGTTCTTTGTTACTTTTGTAGGTCAGTTCAGCAGTTGCCAGTGCAGCGCGTGCAGCTTCCACGTTGGCGGTAGCCGTTTTGAGGGCTGCCTTGTAAGGCACCTGGTCTATAATAAAGAGAGGTTGTCCCTGACGTACTTTTTGCCCTTCAGTTACGTAAAGTTTCTCGATAGTACCTGATACCTGAGGATAAATGTCGATATCCTGCCGTCCGCGTATCGTCGCCGAATAAGAGGAAGATAGCTCTTTGTCCGCAGGAGCCACCTTCATAATTGCATAAGAGGGTTTTAACTGTGCATCCGGAGCTTGTTTACAGGATGCCATCCACATCGTACAACCGACAATCCCTATCAGCCGTATCCATTTTTTACTTGCTTTATTCATACTATTGCTATTAAAAACTGGGACAAATGTAGACGAAAGGAACATAGGCATAGTGCCCTATTTCTCTCCAAGGATGTTTCATTTTCCCCCTTTATCACTTTTTATCATCACTTTTATTACCACAGGTGAAATACAGAACAGCAAAGTAGTGAAATAGAACATCTTACTTGTCCTGTTATTCGCCAAATTTGCAGAAACAAAAAAGAATATATGGAAGAAGAACACATCAAAACCGTCAGGATAGAAGATTTTAAAGCCAATAAGCACATCATCGATTATATGGATGATGACTTTGCAGTAATAAATAGTCTGGAAGAGGCTCCAACCGGTAATGACACGGTGCGATTGGAGTGTTTCCTTCTTGCTATCTGCGTAGAGGGATGCATTCAACTGGATATAAACCGTAAGACTTATCAGTTGGAAGACGGCGATCTACTGCTGGGTCTTCCCAATACTATTATCAGCCATATCATGTTAAGCCCCAGGAATAAGATCAGGCTTGCCGGCTTCTCTACCCGCTTCCTGTATAACGTTCTTAAAATGGAAAAAGTAACGTGGAATACAGCTGTCTATATCTATAATCACCCGATAAAACATGTTGGTGACAATAACAGCGAGATCTTCAATTATTATAGAGATCTGATCGTTGCAAAGATAAACGATGATCCGCATCATTACCATAGAGAGGTGATGCAGCATCTGTTTTCCGCACTCTTCTGTGAAATGCTGGGGGCTCTTAACAAGGAAGCTATCAGCCTTGGAGAGGTCGAACAGTCGAAAGAAGGAATTAAGCAGGCGGATTATATTTTCAGGAAGTTCATCGAAAAGGTGTCGGCAGACAATGGTATGCATCGCTCGGTTGCTTATTTTGCCGATGCTCTTTTCTACAGTCCCAAATATCTGTCGAAAGTCGTCAAAAAAACATGTGGCAGGACACCGCTGGAGCTTATCAACGAAAATGCTATCGAACATATCAAACACCGTCTGAAACGTTCGGATAAGTCCATCAAAGAGATCGCCGAAGAATTCAACTTCCCCAACCAATCTTTCTTCGGCAAGTTTGTAAAGACCCATACAGGCATGTCGCCTGCACGTTATCGGGATACACCGACGGATACATGATTGATAGCTTCAATAGCATTGTTTGCATTGAGCTTCGTCAGGATATTCTTCCGGTGGTTGTTTACCGTATAGATACTTATATTTAATCGATCTGCTATTTCCTTGCTTAATAAACCCTGGCGGATCAGTTGCAGTATCTCTATTTCTCTTTTTGTAAGTGATTGGTTGTCATTATTGAAGATAGAAACCAGTTCTCCGCTTTTCATATCAAGGACGGAATATTTAACCGTATCCTGCGGCGTCTGGTCGGGAGCAATATCCATTACCCCCATAACGATCCAGGCTTTACCGTTTCGGTCTTGCTGGGCAACCTGATTACGGCTGACGACATTTATATATTGCCCTCTCGCATTGAGCATACGAAACTGGTAGATATTCCGGAAATCATTCCTTCTCTCTTCAGGCAGAGAGTAAATAAACCGGCTATGCCTGATCTGCAAATCAAGCATCCTGTCGCGGTCGTCCGGATGTATCCTGTCTTCCAAAAGATCGCCCTGCTTCTCTATCGTTCTTATATGCGACCGGTTATAACCAAAAATATCGGCAAAGCCATCCGAAGCAAAATCATACCTTTCCTTATAGACATCTACCGTAAACAGGCAACTATGACTTATTTCAGCCATTTCCCGCAGGGCTTCCCTCCGCTTCGCCCATAGATCATAATCAACATCCTGACCCGACAGTTGCTGCCGGGCCCATAATTCACCAAGAGTATCTCTGGAAGAGGACATACTTTCAATTTTGAAATCTATATTCATTCGGAGAAGTGCCCACACACTTTTTAAATAAGCGGGTAAAATGTTGCGGGTACTTGAAGCCCAGCTCGTAAGCGATCTCACTGATCGATTTGCTGGTATCCATAACTTTCTCTTTGGCCATATCGATCAGCATCAGCTGTATGTGCTCCTGTGCTGATTTGCCTGTTTCTTTCTTGATCAGGTCACCCAGATAGTTTGCCGAAAGATGCAACTGCTCCGCACAATACTGGACGGACGGTAACCCGATCTCCTGCGGCTTGTCCGACAGGAAATAATCATTTAATATCTTTTCGAACTTCGATAAGGTATCTTTGTTCACATTCTCACGGGTTATAAACTGGCGGTCATAGAAACGCAGGCAATAATTAAGCAACAGCTCAATATTGGAAACGATCAGCATCTTACTGTGTTTATCAATTCCCCGATGAAGTTCCAATTCAATATTCTTCAGGCAATCGATCACGATCTGCCGTTCCTGTTCCGATAAATGAAGTGCTTCATAGACTTCATAAGAGAAGAAATTGTAATTCTTTATATTGCGTCCGAGCGTAGTTCCCCGTATCAGGTCGGGATGAAACAACAACGCCCATCCTTTCGGTACCAGAACCTCTCCGTTATCTTCCACACCCACTACCTGGCCGGGGCCGGTAAAAACCATTGTTCCCTCCTGGTAGTCATAATAATTGCGGCCGTATTGCAAATCGCCGCACTTCACCTCTTTCAGAAAGACTGCATAAAAGCCGTAAATCATCCGGGCACGTCTTATACCGGGTACTTTCGAAAAGTCAATCACGCTGACCAGCGGATGCAGCGTTTCCTGCCCCATCCGGTCATTATACTGGTAGATATGATCCATTTTTTCTATTTTAGCCATCGTCTTCCTTTTTAGATGTTTCAGTACAAAGTTAATCGTTTTTTGTTATATCTATCAGACTTCGATTATTTTACAGCTTCCGCATATTCAGTATCAGTCACTTCTCCCAGCCATTCCGCACTGTTTTCGCTTACTTTCGGAGTGATACCGATATGCGTAAAACGGCTGTCGGGTGCAGCACCATGCCAGTGGACGGTATTGGCAGGAATATTTACCACATCACCGGGTTGCAGACGTTGGGCAGGCTTGCCTTTTTCCTGGTAATAACCGATACCTTCGGTGCAAAGCAGGATCTGTCCTATTGCGTGGGAGTGCCAGTTATTACGGGTTCCGGGGGCAAATGTCACATTATAAATGTTACAATCATATTCCGGTTGCGTGGAAAGCATTTTCAGCCAGGCATCACCGATAAAGTTTGCTGTAATAGGATTACCCAGTCCCAATACGGGTTCTTTTGTTTTATCTTCCATTGTATCTACTGTTTGATTATTATTACTTTTGTTTTCACTATTACAGATATTCACGGCAAAGAATGCCATACAGATCAGGATAATTACCGAATTCTTTCTCATATATTCTTTATTTATTAGATAGTACAAAAATAGAGGAATAACAGCAATGAGATTGTAGATGAATTACAGATATTTATACCTATATTACGGATTGAGCCTTTATTAGCTCAATCAGCGGGAAGTATATGGTACGCGCTCGATAGCTGTCGACAGGTTTTAGAATTGTATATAAATAGCTATTTACATTAAGATTTCAAAAAGTTGTTTTCTATCCGGCGAATAATTACTTCTTTTGTTTCCTGTATAGAGAGGTTGATTAATGAGCGGTAACAGAATTGACATAAAAACACTTGAGGCTTTACGGGAGGGAAACCATAAAGCCTTTGAGACCGTTTTTATAAACTATTACAATAAAACGAAAGCACTTATATACGGATATATCAAATCCGAATCCGATGCTGAAGAATTGGCTGAAGATATATTCGTTAACCTTTGGATCAACCATAAATCAATTAATACTTTAAAATCCTTCGATGCGTGGCTGCATACGATCGCCCGCAATGCAGCTATCAACTTTCTCAACCACAAATATATCCACTTGGCTTACACAAACGACTTTCAAAGCGAAGAAAGTAATTATTCTTCAGAAGAAGACCTGATTGCAAAGGAACTCGGCCTACTGATCGACGATATTGTCGGAAAAATGCCCGAACAGCGCAAACAGATTTATATCCTTAGCCGGAATGAAGGACTAAGCAATACGGAAATAGCAGAACGACTGAACACCACAAAAAGAAATGTCGAAAGCCAGCTAAGCCTTGCCCTGAAAGAGATACGAAAGGCTATTTCTACTTTCATATTCTCCTTATTTTGATTTTTCTCAAAAATCTTTCTTTTTCTCACTGAGCTTTTCCTCTGTCGACTGTATATATATAAAAGTATAGTACAATGGAGAAAAATAACATCGCAATAATTATCAAACGATTTCTATCAGGCCACTTCCCTGAGAAAACAGAAGAAAGAGTACAGAGGTGGATTATTGCAGATGAAAACACAAAAGAAAAAGAAGCAGCCTCGTTAGAATATTGGAACGAACTGAATACTGAAATCAATTCGGATACCTATTCAGCTTTAAAGCGGGTAAATCAGAGGATCGGATATACAAAGAGTCAAACAGCATATATTCCGTACCACCAAAAACTTTTACGGATCGCAGCCGTACTTATCCCCTTGTTCATAATGGCCGGTGGATATCTATATTATACCCGGGATAAACTGATAGAAATTTCCGTAGCCTACGGAGAAACCAGGCACTTATTCTTACCAGACAGCTCCGAAATATGGATAAACTCCGGATCGAGTATAAAATATCCAAAGGTATTTACCGATGACCAAAGACAGATATATCTCAAAGGAGAAGCCTATTTCTCTGTTAAAAAGAATCCGGCAAAACCTTTTATCGTAAAAACCGAACCACTTTCCGTCAAAGTTCTCGGAACCAAATTCAACGTTAAAGCCTATCCCGGCGATGAAAACGTAACGACAACCCTTACCAGCGGAAAGGTAGAAGTCTCTACACCATTGCAGGAAAGTCAAATACTCAGGCCGAATGAGCAACTGACATATAACATCAATACCTCAGCCATGAATATCGAACAGGTATTGCCAGTAGAAACCGACGCCTGGTTAGTGGGACAAATCCTATTCATCAATTCATCATTCAATGAAATAAAACAAACATTGGAAAGACATTTCAATGTCACAATCGATGATAAGACAGCTATTTCGGCATCCAGATCCTACACTGTCAAATTTTTGAAAGGGGAAACTCTTACCGAGATACTCGATGTATTGAAAGATGTGGTCGGCTTCACCTATCGGCAACAAGGAGAAAAGATAGTATTAAGTAAATAAGAAACAACAAATGCCTATGAATAAAAAGAACCGGGAAGCAGCTTGAGACCCTCTCCCCGATTCTGAAATATCGAACCTCATTACAATGTGAAGTAAAATGAAGTATCAACAATACAAATATAACATAATGGATCGAATTAAATCAATAAAACTACTCTACAGGTTTGTCATTTTATTATTTTTCGTTTTTCTCTCTTTCGGGATTACCGCCCAGAACAAAGAGAAGAAAATTTCAATACAAAACAAAAGCATATCCATAAAAGATGCTTTCTCTGAAATTGAACAACAAACGGATTACAGCATAGCTTACGAACAACCGGCATTGGATCTGAGTAAAAAGATATCTCTTTCCCTGAAAGAAGTTGATATCGATAAAGTATTGACACATATATTGAAAAATGAACAATACACTTATAAGAAAAACGGCTATCATATCATCATCTACCCTTCCACTCACAAAGAAGCCCCGAACATCCCCCAAAACGAAAAACCCGTGCAAACGATACGGGGAACTGTTACCGACTCCAAAAGTAATACACCAGTCGAATTTGCGACAGTAAGTATTTTAGCACATCCTTCTTTAGGAGCTATCACGGATAGTCTGGGAGAATTCCAGATAAAAAATGTACCTGTCGGACGGTATAATATACAGACCTCTTATATGGGATATAATACCAATATCGTCAATGAAGTGCTCGTTACCTCATCTAAAGAAATACAGTTGGATATCTCGTTAAAAGAAAACGTTCACCAATTGAATGAGATCGTAGTCCATCCCGAAGTCAAAAAGGCGGAACCCGTCAATCCGATGGCGATCACCGGAGGGCGTATGATCAGCATGGAAGAAGCCAGTCGGTTTGCCAATGGGTTCGATGATCCGGCACGCCTGAGTTCCGCCTTTGCCGGTGTGGCAGGAGATGTCGGGACAAATGCAATTGCTATCCGGGGTAATGCACCACAATACACACAGTGGCGGCTCGAAGGTGTTGAGATACCTAATCCTACCCATTTTGCAGATATCGCAGGATTGGGTGGTGGTATCCTGTCGGCATTAAGCACACAAGTCATCGGTAACTCCGATTTTTATAACGGCGCATTCCCGGCCGAATACAGCAATGCCTTATCAGGAGTCTTTGATATGCACATGCGCAACGGAAACAATCAGAAATATGAACATGCTTTCCAGGTTGGATTGATGGGGATCGATTTAGCATCAGAAGGCCCGATCAGTAAGAAGCAAGGGAGTTCTTATCTCTTCAATTACCGACTATCTACAACCAGTCTGGCCAGTGGTGGCCAAAGTAATCTGAAATATCAGGATCTATCATTCAAACTTAACTTTCCGACTAAAAAGGCCGGAACTTTCTCTATCTGGGGATTAGGATTGATTGACAGGAACAAAGCAGATGCGGAGGAGCGCGCGAAGTGGGAAACACAGGCAGACCGGCAATCTGCCGAAAATAAGATAGAAAAATTAGTCGGTGGAATAACCCACAAATATTTTATCGATGAGAATACTTATCTACGTTCTTCTTTGTCTGCCACTTATTCAAAAGACAGAATATCGGCCGATCAGGAAACTTTGGATGATCAATCAATACATGTCGGAGATATACAAAACAGGAAATGGGATATCCTGTTCAATTCATATATAAATAAGAAGTTCAGTTCGAAACACACCAACAGGTCAGGCATTGCAATTACTGGATTGAACTATGATCTCGATTATAAAGTCAGCCCTAACTTCGGACTGGATAGGCCGATGGAACAGATATCCAAAGGAAATGGAAAAAGTATGGTTCTGTCCGCTTTCAGTTCCTCGGTAATCGATATCAGCCATCATGTGACAGCTAGCATAGGCATCACTACCCAATATTTTGCACTCAATGAAAACTGGTCGGTTGAACCGAGACTTGCTTTGAAATGGGAACCTATAGACAATCACTCTTTTTCTGTTGCTTACGGTTTACATAGCCGTAGAGAAAAATTAGATTACTATTTTATTGAACAGGATCTCAACGGTAAAAAGATAACTAATAAATACCTGGATTTTTCAAAAGCACATCATTTTGGCTTCAGTTATGACTGGAACATTAAATCCAATCTACATGTAAAAATCGAACCTTACTATCAATATTTATATAACATCCCCGTCGAAGCAAATTCCTCTTTCTCGCTGATCAACCATGAGGACTTCTATCTGGATAGAATATTGACGAATAAAGGGGCAGGTAAAAACTATGGTATCGATATTACATTGGAACAATATATGACAAACGGATTTTACTATATGCTGACAGGTTCCCTCTTCAAATCAAAATACAAAGGAGGAGACAATACCTGGCGGAATACAAGAATGGATAGAAGCTTCCTACTAAATGCCTTGGCCGGAAAAGAATGGATGGTTGGCAAACGGAAACAAAATATGTTCAGTGTGAACGCCCGTTTGTTCTTTCATGGCGGCGATCGTTATACTCCGGTCGATGAAGAGAAAACAAATGAAGAACATGATATCATATTCGATGAGTCCAAAGCCTTCAGTAAGAAATTCAGTCCTGTTCTGAATGGAGACATTTCAATTAATTACAGAATAAATAAACGTAAACTTTCCCATGAGTTCTCATTGAAGTTGCTCAATGTCGGCATACGAACAGGAATGCATTTCTATCAATATAATGAGAAAACAAATAAGATAAAGAAGGAAGACGGTACGGGTTTGATCCCTAATATAAGTTATAAATTATATTTCTGAGTCCTTATAGATATGAATTCAAAAAATTCGTTATTCCACCATATCTTTATCTATTCCGAATTTCTCGTCTGTCTGACATTTTCCGGCAGGTTCCACATGGACTAGTATATCATATACATTGTCTATCGAATTCTCGATACTTTTCTCTACGGCATCGGCAATCTCGTGGGCTTGCATGAGTGTCATCTGGGGGTCGACTTCTATGTCGAGGGTGATATTATACAGGTTCCCTATCATCCTCGATCTGACCCGGTGGGGATTGCCTGCACCGGGCACTTTTTCCACGGCTTCGAATATCTTATTATAGATGTTGACGTCTTTCACACCATCCATCAGTTCGACATTGGAGTCCATGAAGATACCGATAGATGATTTTATAATGAACAGGCTTATTATCAATCCAGTAACCGAGTCGAGTATCGGCAGTTTAAAGATAAACGTGAATATCAATCCCAGCAGAACACCGGATGAGATAACCACGTCGTTACGCATATTGACCGCGTTTGCCGTCAGCATCGAGCTATTGATTTTCTTTCCTTGCCGATACTGATACAATGCCAGCAAAAGCTTGCCGATAATAGAAAATACCGTCACATAGATAGCTACGGGAGCGGGAATTTCTTTTACCTCGTCCGAAAAGATACTTTCAATGGAGGATAACAGCATCTGCACGCCGGCATAAAATATAACGAGCGAGAGTATCTTGGTCGCAATGCTTTCCGCTTTCTCATATCCGAACACGTATTTCTTGGAAGGCGGGCGGCTCATGATACGTGCCGTGAAGATCATAACAATGGATATGATCACATCGGTAGCCGAATCGATACCGTCACCCAATACGGCTAAACTTCCGGCCAACAAACCGATAATTATTTTCGATACGGAAAGTATGGCATTACCAATTGTACTGATCCACGAGGTTCTTATTAATATTTTCTCTCGTGACAGGTCGGAATTATTAGCTTTCATAAGTTACAGGAATAAGTTTTTATTATTATTTTAAACAGTCAAGCCTCTCTTCGCATAACCACAATCTCATCGAAACGTTTTTGCGATGGAGTGCCGGTAATCTTTTCTTTCAAAGGAAATTTTTTGTCAAATTCTATGGCGCAGCTTCATCTATTTCATATATCGAGTCCTCAAAGTAACGGCCTTTTGCATCGGCTAAAGCTCCTTCGTATAACTCACAAACATGAAGCGCGGTGGCATACATATTATCACCAGTCCGAATCCCTAACGTTTCAGCCGGCACAAAACCTTGTCGCAAATAGTAATCCGGATCACCACATAACAGAATAGCACGGAAACCCATTTCACGGGCCAGCTGTCTGGTATATTCGATCATTCGTCCGCCGATTCCTTTGCTTTGGTATTCCGGAAGAACGGCTATCGGCCCCAGACTCAACACTTCATATTCGTTTCCATTGTCTGCCCGAATGATTGATTTTGCATAGACTATATTTCCAACTATTTTGTCATCAACTACAGCTACAACATTCAGTTCCGGCACAAATGCAGGACTATCGCGCATGATATGGAGCAGATAGTGTTCATCACATCCGGGAGAGAAATGGTTCCAGAATGCTTCACGTACTACATTTTCTGTTTCTCTATAATCCGAAAGCTGCTCTAATCTAAGATGAATATTCATATAAATGCTATATTATTTTATAAACTATCAGGTATGCTAAAACAAAGTTATGGAAATTCGTTATCCCACAACTATATTTAGAAGAAATATTTATGATCTATAGTCTGATGGTTGCCCTTTAAAATGTTTCTGAAAGAATTTATTAAATGCACTCTGCGATTCAAAACCCAATAGAAAAGCGACTTCCGAGAAGGAAATATCTTCAGCAAGATACTTACAGGCTAATTCAGACCTGACTTTATCCAGTATATTCTGATACGAAGTATTTTCCGTAATAGGTCTACTCTACACATCAAACTATCTTTGCCATATAATAACATATGGTTTAAGCATTATTTCATATATTTGCTGCATGACAAAGATTAATCGCTGTGAAGATTTGGAGAAGCTTGTTGCAAAGATGGGATTTTTACCCTTCTTTGCGAATGGCATTGAGGATTTTTCCATTGAAGAATTTACCCCGCAGGAATTATGGTTTTCCGATGAAGAAGAGGGACCGTGGGAATGGAAAGGCCCTGTTATCCGAAATTTCAATTGTGCTTATGGGAAACTCTTTCAGAAGAAAGCAGGGTTTGTCAGCATGGAATGGTTTCCGGAACTTGTAAACTACAGGCGTGCTACGTACAATCTGAAAGCGGAACCTTTACAAAGTATGGGTAACGTTATTTATAAGACAGTCACAGAGCATGAGTCCCTCCTATCCAAAGAGATAAAAGCGTTGTGCGGTTACAAGAAGCAGCCGGTCAAAAGAAGTGTCAATCCGTTCGACTCATGGGAGACAAACGAAACACAGGCTTTACTTAAAAAGACAAAACCGAAAGGAGATGGATTTGAAACAGTCATGACCCGGCTGCAAATGGGAACATGGCTCGTTGTGGCTGATTTCGAATACCGATATGACAAGAAGGGAGAACCTTACGGATGGGGTATCGCCAGATATACAACGCCGGAAGTACTGTTCGGCAAAGAAAAAGTACAGGCTGCCGGCAACCGGTCACCGGAAGAGTCAAAACAACGCTTGATAGATTACCTCACACAATTATTGCCGCAAGCAACACCGGAGCAAATTCTGAAAATACTAGGATAAAGTGCAGTACATAGCACACGACTGTGCCATAGGCTTGGCACAGTTGCCTATCTTGATATAAAAAGAGGCGAACTACCTACTAGGCGTAAATCTGTCTATGGATTCTCTTTTGTATGGGTATGAGTTTTGTACCTTCCTGATATTTGCTAACTTTGAAGAGATAACAAATACAAAAACAGGAGCTTACAGAGTAAATCGCTTCAAAAGCAATGCGTTTATGATAATAAATAACAACGAAATTGTAATAAAACCTATCCAGGAAGAAGACATTCCATTATTTGATAAATGGCTAGATAAAGAATATATAAAAAAATGGTTTGGAGAAAAAGAGGATTGGCTAAACGAAATAAATGAGAGGAATGGGCAATACAGTTTTTTAAAACACTTTATTGTTTACTATAACGACCGGAAAATAGGATATTGTCTTTATGCTGATTGCTTTTTTCTAAAGAGCCAGGAAGAAGAAGGACACGATTTCCAGGAAATGTATGGAGATGTAGCAGAACAAAATCACACTTATGAAATCGGATATCTGATTGGTGAAGAAGAGTTCTTAAATCGGGGTATCGGAAAAAGAATCATTCAGATACTGGAAGATAGAATTATTGAAATCGGCGGAAAAGAAATAGCCGCAGACCCGGCGGAAGAAAATATTATTTCAATAAAGGCACTCCTTAGTAATGGTTTTAAGAAAAAAAGCGACGGAGACTACAGGAAAATCTGCAAAATGCGATAAAGATGATTTCCACAGTAAACTACCGTGGAAATCGTTCTGTCCTTACTCTATATTACGGATATATTTGGCAGGAACGCCGCCCACAACCGTATTTGCCGCCACATCTTTCGTAACCACCGCACCGGCAGCTATGATGGCGTTATCACCGACCGTCACTCCTTGAAGAATAGTCGAATTAGCGCCTACCCATACATTTCGTCCCAATACAATAGGGGCAGGATGCATCGAAGCTCGTTTTTCCGGATTGAAATCGTGATTGAGCGTGGCGAATACTACATTATGTCCGATCAGGCATCCATCTCCTAATGTTATGCCTCCATGATCCTGAAAATGGCAACAGGCGTTGATAAAAACATTCTTACCTATGGTCATGTTCTTGCCGAAGTCCGTGTAAAACGGAGGAAAAACACGGAAAGAGGGCTCTACCGGCTTACCGAACAGTTTGGCAAACAATACCCGAAGCTCGTCCTGAGTATGATAAGAACCGTTCAGTTCAAAAGTGATACGCCGCGCTTCATCGCTCATTTCATCCATGAAACGACTGATTTCAGGTGTATCGAGTGGCCTGCCCTCTTTTACATGTTCCAAAAAATTATCGAGTGTCATTTGCTTCTATTTTGTAAGAGTTATTTTATTATTTGAGATATTCACGAAAGAACTGTTCGAGTTTGTCGAACGGAATGATATTCATTCGGTCGTACAAATCCGTATGATTTGCATCGGGGATAATCAATAGTTCCTTGTTGTCACCTTTCAACTTCTTGAACGCATCCTCGCTGAAATAACGTGAATGTGCCTTCTCTCCGTGAATCATCAATACCGCACTACGGATCTCATCGCTGTATGATAGTATCGGCATATTGATAAATGAGAGTGATGAAGTCTTGTTCCAGCCACCATTCGAGTTAAGCGAACGCTTATGGTAACCACGCTGAGTTTTATAATAACCGTGATAATCCTTCAGAAATTGGGGAGCGTCGGAAGGTAACGGGTCCACGACTCCTCCGGCAAGAGTATACGTACCGTTTCTGTAATCTTCCGTGCGTTGTGCATTAAGCTGTTTGCGAAGTTCATAACGTGCGTCGGCATCCATCGCATCGAAATAGCCATTGGCATTTACACGGCTCATGTCGTACATCGTTGAAGTGACGGTCGCTTTGATACGTGTATCGATAGCCGCAGCATTGAGCGCCATACCGCCCCATCCGCAAATACCAAGAATACCGATACGTTCCGCATCCACATCGTCGCGGGTGGAAAGATAGTCAACCGCCGCACTAAAATCCTCCGTATTGATATCCGGGGAAGCGACGTAACGGGGTTCACCACTACTCTCGCCGGTATAAGACGGATCGAAAGCGATGGTAAGGAAACCACGTTCCGCCAAAGTCTGCGCATATAAACCCGATGACTGTTCTTTCACCGCCCCGAACGGGCCGCTCACAGCGATAGCCGGTAACTTACCTCCGGCATTTTTCGGAATATACAGATCGGCAGCAAGAGTAATGCCGTACCGGTTGTGGAAAATCACTTTCGTGTGATTCACTTTATCACTCTGCGGGAACACCTTGTCCCACTCTTCTGTTAAATTCAAATTCTTTTCCATACTATCGTTATTTAAATGATTGTCTGCCGCAAATAGATTTGCCGTGATGCAAAGACATACAGCCATTGCCATACACTTGTTTTTCAATATTTCCTTCATCTGGTTTATTATTTATGTTCATAAGGCAAAGGTAAAGGCTTATATCGCATTGTCTTGTAGACAAATTACAGATATTATAACCTTAATTACTGAATGTGGGTGTATAAATTAATAAACGATAATATAACTTGATATGAAACATCTAAAGATGGGAAGTATAACCACATAAAAAAATCCCACAAAACAAATGTTTTGCAGGATTTATCTATGCTTATATTATTAAGCGGTCCGGACGGGAGATGAACCTTAGTTTCAATCTTCACTGAACCAATATTTTAGTAAGCTCGAAATTCTTTCTCCCACTAATAACCCCACGTGTACAATACTTTGGATTGCTCGGTGTTGCGGTGGTTGTTTGAGTTGGGACAAAGATAACAATTAAAAAATGAAGATTGCTAAATGGTAGATATAAAACGATGAAGATAATTGCAAAAGAATATTATTTGCAACATCGGTGTATCTGACACAAAGTGTTCCGATTGAAAGTCTAGCCAAATGATGGGACACCTTTCTATTAAGATCACTCAAATTTACACGAAAGTTACCAGTGTTTAAATAAATAAAGGCATGACAAGCCTTGCGAAATGGATTTAAAATAAGTACAATTTATCGGATGATATCAAAAATGCAAAACGAATTTAAATTAAAATAAAGAGATCCAGAGTACCTATTTGATTTAGAGCATTAATATTAAAGCAATATATCAACAATTAGGAATGGAGGTATACCAGAGTTTAATATACGGAATTTTCTTACAAAATTAGAGTAAGAAATTTCCTGCTCTAATTTTGTACTATATATTAACCTGTGATTTTAATTGTTGCGACATATTTTGATATCGTAGTTTCAAAGAAAAGCCTCAATGAATCAGGTATTCTACATCTAGGAGCGATCAAAACCACACCACTAGATTGAGATAAGTTCACAGTCATTTTTGGATTTTGCGGAATCGAGATGAAGTCAAAAGAAGTGCAATTCTGATGAATAGAGAGACAGAATTCAACAAGAAACCATAGTAAATACTTTCCTCTTGTATATTTCTCATAGTAGCGATTATCTGTAAAATATTTAATCTCTTCTAAAATAATATCTCTATTTATTAAATCTATGCTGCATTGTTCATGAACATAAGCAATAATATCACTCTTGTTATCAGGATTAACAATAGCACTAAACACACCTTTGCTTACCTGAAAAAGATGTTTCATTAATATATTATTTAATCGAGACTGTTTGTTTAGCAATTTATTTTTATGCCAATAAAGAATACATGACATTACGGGTATTAATTCCTTTTTAAATAGATGCAGTTGAGATTGGAATTTATCAAGTATCATCTCCATTTCTGCATATTTCAGAAAAGTAAATCCGCAAATTTCTCTCAAAACCCTATCACATGTATTTGGAGTTACGATACTATTCTCAATTGAATATTCATCTGTTACATATATATTTCTTGATGTTTCATACTTTCTTTCTAAAAGCATTGACAAATCCTTGTCTACAAAAAAAAGAATTTGATTTTTATCAAATTGCCTCCAATCAAAATTTGAGTAAATTTTGTAAACGCTTTCTTTATTTCCAGCAGGCCATAATTCCACTTTCCATTTTTCAGGAACAGCATTCTCTATAAATCCTCGATAAAAACAGGGGTCATCTTTTCCTTCAACAAATCCATAAATTGTATGTGATTTTTTTTTATATCTTAATTTAAATTCATGTAAAACTATTGCATCTATATCTTGAAGAGCACTTTTATGTATATCAATCATTTCCATGAGGCTATCAATCTACTAAAAATTCACCTAATCCATGAGCATACTGAGATAATTCATTTTCATAAATGAATGGAGAATGGGTTACAGCTATTAACCCTGAGCAAAACTCTCCATTTTTAATATTTGCTAATATTTTTCTTTGCCAAGGTACAGATAATGATAATTCAGGTTCATCAATTAAAACAAAATAATTGCTTTTTTCTGTCAGATATAGATGACTAAACAAAGAAACAATTTGCTTTTCACCTGAAGATAACTGATCTGTCGTAATCGAGTCATTTTGTTTAATTGCATTTTGAGGAAGTATTGAAAAACTAAAGGAAGAACTAGCATATTCAAAAATTTTATCTTCCATATAACTATTACATACCTCACAAAATTGAGTTATACTAAGTTCTTTCTTTCCTAGTTCTTGCTGAAAATTTAGAAGTTTGATAAAATAGTGACAAATTACTTTTGCATGTTCGTTGATTTCACCACCTGTTTTTACTTTTTCAATTAAATCAAATAAGTGCTTTTTACTTCCATCAGATAATATTTTTTTATCGATTCGTCCTAAAATATTTTTAATAGTTTCATTGGACGCTGATTTAATTTGATTTACATCTACCTCTGAGTATTTTTCATCAACAACATCTCCTAAATAGCCCAGAGTTAATGAGTTTAAATTCTCCCTTGCGAATTCTTTTAATCCATTGAGCATAGATTCAATTGAACGCTCTACATCTTTCATTCCAAATTCTACAAGCTCAATACTATTATATCTTTCTCTACTTTGCATATAACGTTTTCTATGCCTTAAGTCATCATCGTCAAGACCTTTAAAAATCGTGCTAAGCTCTTGTTCTATTCTTCTATAGGTAGGGAGATATAGAATTTGAGTATCTCCTAAAAGGTTCTTTATTTCTTGATATTCAAGATTTAGTTTTTTACTTATTTTATTGTTGTTTTTCTCGTTAAAGAAGTCTAATTCTCTCAGTATTATATGAAATGGAATATCATAACGACTACATAACATTTCTAGCTCACCCAAAGGTATATTACCAATATTAACATTGTAATTATCCGAAATATCAGAAAGTCTTCTTCTAATAGGAGGTGGTAATTGCATTAAGAACTCTCTATTTGATAAATCTAGCAAATTAGCTAAGTCGGAATTTTTAACCAAGTACCTTTTGTCGTTTATTACTGCTGAAATTGAATCAAAACGAAATTTCCCTAATACATTCCATTGCCCTGATAAAAAGTAATACAATATCCTTAATACGGTAGTCTTCCCCGCACCATTCTCTCCTACAAGAATCAATGTATTTCCATTGAACTTCAAGTCGTAAGTTTTGTAACCATGAAGTTTGTTTATTCTAAAACTCGTTAATTCAAACATTATACTATTTTTAAATTAGAAAACTGGTTATAAGCTTATTAAAGCTTCAGATGCAAATATATGTATTTTGCATCAATCTTACATGCATAATATTGAGAAAAATAAACTTAGTGATCTTTAGACAGGGTAAGCGTACTAAATTTTTGTATAAATTCTAATACCCTTGACGGGGTTTGCTGAATAAACTCTGTTAATTAAGGCCAGAAACACTTCATTAGATGCTTACTGTTATTGCGTATTCTTGCTATCTATGGAATAGAAGCCTAGCTTTTTGGCAAATGCACAGCTTTTGTCATTGGCACACTCAATGCCTATATGATTGAAATCATACTTTCGTACTACTTCAGTCAGAAATTGAAGAAAGTGTGTTTCATCCCTTGTTTGCTCCTTACTGAATCCAAATCCTGCGATAATCAGTCAGGCAGTTGGAAATCTGCTTTAACCTTCTGATAAGTAAATACAAATCTACTCGGCTGTTTCTTTGGATGGTAATGACATTATCCTCTGTTGGGCAGACAAGTAATTTACGGTATTTGAAACGCTCCATCAGGTAGCAATCTATATCGGCTTTTAGTTCTTCATATTCAATCATCGTCTTATTCTATTCTTCTTCTTGCGTTTCTGCGCCTGTAATTCTTCTGCCAGTGTTGCATCGTAATTATTGCCATCTCCCAATGAAAAGATAGATAATAGAGAATCACCACCACTTTTATTTTGCTGATTGTTACAATGCTTATTTTCCATCTTGCTATCAAGATTGCAAGAAATATTGTTTTCTTTTTCACTGGATTGAAATACTTCTTTTTCCTTTTCGCCAGTAAAGTCTTTATTCTGTAGTTCTATTTGTTCGGAGATAGAACCGTTCTTCATCGTATTGTGGTAGCCAAACGATTCCGATTGTTGGCGGTCATATCCAAACAGTTTATCAAAGCCTTGTTCCACTTGTTGGAACAGATTTACACGGTCAAAGCCGCCTTGGATTGCTCCGTTCTTGGTATTCTTATGGTTAGTAAGCGGAGATAGCTTTCTCTTACTAGCTTGGTCTTTCCGGCTCACAATCAAATGACAGTGCATATTCAATTCATTATCGGAGCGATTGCGGTCAAAATGTATCTTCCCGTAAAACTTTATATCCGCTTCGGATAGCCCTTTGTTGAAGTTCTTGGCATATTCAGGAATAAACACTTCCCGAACATACCGTTTCATGGCTTCGGCTTTCTCTTGTTCGGTATTACCCATTGCCCGAAGTTCATTTTCCGATGGGCTGACATGGATAGCGAAAAACTTAGCATCTGTTTTCAATAGTTGCCCGATATTGGTATCTATATCTTTCATAACGGTTGATTTATAGATGTTATCCTCTGTCAGATTGAAAAAACCATCAGTATAGATTCCTTTCTCCATCCGTTCTAAATCTTCATGCTCTAAATATGCTATCAACTGCCGACTGCTACCCGCATTGTTATATGTTCCACCCGATGACGGGGCAAAATCTATGTACATGGCTCTATGTATTTATCAGATTGATAATTTCCGCCTTTAGGTTCTCTTTCCGCTTGCTATCCATCACACCACAAGCGGATAGTTCTGAATAGAGTTGTATCAGTTGAAGCAATTTTTTATAATCCCGTTGGTGTATCTGATACAATGCGGTGAGTTGTTTTCCTTGCTGGTTAATTATGTCTGCATGTTTGCCGAACTGCTCACTTACTTTTTGTAGTACGGCTGTTTGTTTCCCCTGACTGGATTCCAGTTGAGAAAGAATAAGGGTTTCCAATGTCTTGCCGATGGTATCAAACCGAACCGCAATAGAATTGGCGGTTCGTATCATGGGATTCAGTTGTTCTTCTTCGTAGTGGCGAATGAAGCGGATTATATCGTCCTGCCGTTTATTTATTTTCGCCAGTTCCGATTTTACTGATTCTGGTGCTTCCGATGGGTTGATACACGCTTTATCAATATAGACAAATGCCAGCCTGACTATTTCCCCTTTTTTTAGCGAATAGCGTTTGCAGAGCTTATCTATCAACTTACCCGTCTGTCGGTCTATTCCGATGGTGGTAAGGGTGGATATATTATCGGTCTTATCCATGATTATAACTTTTTTATAAAGAAAGTGAGATTCATTCAATTGATTATAAGCGAAATGCATTTCCGTCTTATAATCACTGTTATAAATGGTTACGAATGTAACCTATTAAAGCCGAAGGCTTTGCCCCGCAGGGCAAGAGGGAAGAACAGGACTTGTCCAGTTCCCTCTTGCTCGATTTAGCGAAACAGGCCGAACCGATAGGTGAGGCAGTTTGTGCTAAATCGGGGTATCGATGCAGAAAAATAGTCTGAATGCAGGCTTCCTTTCTCTGCTACCTTTTGCTATCAGGGTTTATTATCTAATTGATTGGCTTTTTCAAACTGTTTGTAGGTTTGAGAATCGGCATGTTCACGAACAAAAGCCCTAATGTCGCTAGCTTTATAGTATGCTTTCCGTCCGATTGTAAAGTAGGGAAGTACACCTTTAGCCCGATAGCGTTGTAGGGTTCTGAAAGATGCTTTTAGCAAGAAAGCTAAATCTTGATTGTCTAACAGCTTTTCATCTTCATCGAATACAGTGTCAGTATTGATAAGAGATTTCAGGTCTTGCCCGATTTCAGTGAGTTTCTTGGATAGCTTCTCCATCCACTTCTCGAAGTTTTCGTTGTCTATATACATTTTGCTTCAATTTTTAGTTTAACATTATTGCTTTCAATCGATTGATGAAGCAAAGTTCGGCAAATGAGTGCAAATAAGTTAGGGGAATACCAGTGGTACTCCCCCATGAATTAAATGTATATGATTGATTTACAGACTGAATTATTTCATACTTTATGAATGATAGTAACCTTCTTCTTTACTCTTTTGGATGATGGCAATTTTCAATCTGTCGAGAAAGTCAGTTATTTTCATTGGTTTTCGTTTGATTACTGCACTTTCTTTCTTATAAATATCACCCAAATTTATATTAAACATCTTTTCAAAGATACGTGCTACATCACTAAGAAAGATTTCCTTATGATCTATGCGGATAACGCCATCTGATATATAGAAGATACCACAGACTAGCTCCATCATATCTACTAGTTTTATTACTTCATTATTCAAATAAAATGGTGATTTCCATTCAGATTCGATGTTGATAAAGAATTTAGGATATTCCATCTGCCGATAGATTAATTCCTGCTCCATATTTATCAATGATAACAACTTATCTAGGAAAACCAGTTTTAACTTACTGTTTTCTGTGGGACATGATTCTTCCAACGCTTTAAGTGTCCCAAAGTCAATGTAACTCATATTAAGCTGTCTTATACGTATTTTATTGTCGCTTATCCTATTCAGGTAATCAAAGAGTTCCTCCACAAATTCCAAATAAGCAGAAGCCATATCTTCAACAACAGACTTATCTAATTGGTATGGATGTCTTAGCAATTTATATATACGCTTTTCAGTTAAATCCCAATCTGACATGACCCTCTGTTTTTATCATTCGATATGAATTTATAAACTCTTCGCAATTATTTGCCATTTACGCTGTCTATGCTTATAGAATTTTAAAGTCCACCATGCAGCAATAGACGTAAAGCAACCTGCATATAAGTCCACAGTGTCAGTATATCGGGTTACCTGTTGGCTTATTTCCTCCATCTTAATATAGTGATTCCAAATGATTATAGTATCGTTATATTCTTTTGTATCAATTTCTCGTGACGCTTTATCCATCTTGACAACGTTTATCGTATGTCTACCTACTGGCAAAAAGCCATGCAAGAACAGCTTAAAAACAAAGGATCTACCCTCTTCCCACAACATAGGAGAGTCATCACAAGAAATAAAGCTGGCTTTAGGTCTACAAATCTCTCTCAAAGTATCGACATCTTGAATTTTATCCCATATATTCTCTATATTAGAATGAAAATCCGAAGTAACAGTAACTCGGTAGCCCATAACTTTTTTACCTTCACGTGTTGTTAGCTTAACTTTCTGAATCATAATTGATAGTTTTTAATTGTTTATTATTAGCATGACTAACTATATGTAACTCTACACATGTTATTCATTATTAATTTATTAACTTTGTGCAAAGTTACAGGCAAGCCTTAACTGTTACAATAGTCATTTATAATGAGGTGAGGCTTAACAGTCTGGAAATATGAGGTATGAAAAATCAATCAATAGATAAAATAGAAAAAGCAGTCGAAAATATTCTGCCAATATCAGGTGCTTTTATTGACGAGCTGGATTACTCAGTTATAGAACAGAAAAAAGCAGATTGGCTAAAACTATCAGAACTCGCACATAGTATAGTGTTAGTCTTTGACTGTTATACTAAGAAATTCGTTTTTGCATCAGACAATATCCCTCAATCATACGGGATTGACTCTAAAAGATTATTTATTAACGGGAATGAACCAGTCTTAGAGATTATGCATCCGGGTGATATACATTACGGCTTGCTTGTTAGAAAGAAAATCTATTCCTTATTAAGTAGTCTTTCCGCTGAAGAAAAAATGAAGCATAAGATGGTACATGAAATGCGAGTAAGAAATGTACGTGGGGAATATATCCGTATTATTGAACAGGAGCAAGCAATAGAATTAGATAAGTCGGGGAATATTTGGCTTATGCTATCGGTTATAGATGTTGATGCAAGCCATGAATCAGAAACAACCAAAAGCCACCTTTATAATTTTGAAACAGGAGAACAGATATTTATTGATTTGTCAGATACCTTAGAAGAACCATTGACAAATAGAGAATTGAGCGTCTTGCAATTAATGAAACAAGGTTTATTAAGTAAAGAGATTGCAAACTCTTTGAATATCAGTATCAATACAATAAACACTCATAGACAAAACATTCTACTTAAATTAAAAGCAAACAATTCTATCGAAGCGGTAAATATAGCTCAAAGGTTGGGTTTATTAAATAACTCAACTCAAAAACACATTTTTTCCGAAACGGATTAATAACATTAACTCTATCAGTGTAGCAACCAGTTTGTGCAAGTCTTAAGCTAAAAATACTACCCGAAGCGTAGCGCAGGTGTGGAGATTTTTGGCTTAACCCTTTAGGGCTTGGACTTGAACGAACTGGATGCGGAGCTTATCTTCGTTAATGTTTTAGTCTGATTTGGAAAATTACGATACTACAATTTAAGAAAGTTCTTTTCTACATTAATCATATCTCTCATAATAGAGCTATCCAACACCTTTGCATAGTGCTGTGTCATTTTTATATTAGAGTGCCCCAAAATCTTAGCTACATTCTCCATTGATACCTCATTGCCTAGAAATACAGTTGTAGCCGCCGTATGACGGGCTGTGTGCGTGGTCAGTCGCTTGGTAATACCGCATAGATCAGCAATTTCTTTCAAATAGGAATTTGTGCGCTGGTTACTTATTACAGGCAGAAGCACACCTTTCTTGATGCACTCTATATTATCTTCATACTTTCTAAGTATTCTTTGAGGTATAGATAGCACAGGTATATTGCACATCTGATTCGTCTTTTGTCGTGCCTTGCGTATCCACAATGCACCGTTATTGTCTTTTATCAGGTGTTCACGGCTTAACTGTTTAACATCTGCGAAAGCGAGTGCCGTGAAGCAACAGAAGATAAAAGTATCTCTTATCTGCTCCAATCGCTTGATGGTAAATTCTTTGTTCATCAAAATATCCAGTTCTTCACGTGATAGAAATTCCACCTCTACTTCCTCTTGTTTGAAGTGAATACCGTAAAAAGGATCTTTTTTTATCCAGTCATTAGCCAAAGCAATACGAATGACCTTTTTTAAAGTCTTCAAATGCTTTAAAGCAGAATTGTTTTGGCAATGCTTATCAGTTTTCAGCCAAAAGTCGAAGTCACGAATGAACTGTCCGTCTACCTCCGATAACATTATATCATCACGGTGGTAGTAAGAGCGGATATATTCTTTTAGGCGATTGATAGAGGTATCAAACTTGGCTACGGTAGACGCTGTATAGTCTTTGCCTATCAAAGCCCGACATTTTTCGTTATGTTCCGCATAGACTTCTAATAAACTACATTGCACTTTATCACGTCCGTAGAAACAATCTTTTATTATATCGGCTGTTATCTGTTTATTGTCTATCTCCAATTCACGATGTATCTGTAATACTTTGGCTCGGACTGTACGGATATAATGGTTTAGTTCTGTGGCTACACGGTCTTTCCCTTTGGAACATTCTTTTTTCTGATTCCATAAATCCGCAGGAATGCTCCGTTTAATCATCACTTCGGCTACTCGCTTGTTTACGGTGATGCGCATACAAACAGGAGCTTCGCCGTTTTTGAGAAGTTTCGCTTTCTTGATAATGAATAGTACGCTCAATGTGTTTCTTTTCATTGCTCCCATAATTCTTTAATTTTTAAGTGTTGCAAAATTAGTTTATTAGGCTCAAAAACCAACTGCGCAAAACACTGACAATCAAAGCCAAATGCGTCAATTCGTGGGAGCAAAAATAGCTTTCAAAAAGTCCCACGAATAAGCCATGTGCGGACTACTCTAAACTGCTATTTTTTGCCAAAGTGAGGAAAAAGAAAAAGCCCTGTAATCATTGAATTACAGAGCTTTACTTTATTTTGCTTTCTTTGAAAGCGGTCCGGACGGGACTCGAACCCGCGACCCCATGCGTGACAGGCATGTATTCTAACCAACTGAACTACCGAACCAATGTTTTTGTATCGCATCTCTCTCGATTGCGGTGCAAAGGTAGATAATATTTTTAATTATACAACAGTTTCACACAAATATTTCACATTGGATTGATTATTTTTTTACTTTTGTCCTCCATATAAATATAACAGACATGAAGAATACTCCAGTAGATTATCAGACTGCCAGACGAATAATAGATGGCTACGGATTACCGGATTTCGGGAAAGCAACGATTCGTGAAGTTGTTGCCATATCCACACAATTGGAACAGGAAACAAATACCGAGTTCATACACATGGAAATGGGTGTTCCCGGATTAAAAGCGGCGCAAGTGGGCGTAGACGCAGAAGTAAAAGCATTACAGAACGGCATCGCTTCCATTTACCCGAACATCAACGGTACGCCGGAAGTAAAAGCAGAAGCCTCCAGATTCATCAAGGCATTCATTAATATAGATATCGCTCCGGAATGTTGTGTTCCGGTAACCGGCTCCATGCAGGGAACATTCGCCTCTTTCCTTACCAGCGGACAATGCACGGAAGGAAAAGACACCATCCTGTTCATCGACCCGGGATTTCCTGTCCAAAAACAACAAATCGTTGTGATGGGCTATAAATACGAATCATTCGACGTATACGAATACCGTGGAGAAAAACTGCGCGCCATCCTGGAAGAACATCTTTCCAAAGGTAATATCGCAGCTATGATCTACTCCAACCCCAACAACCCTGCTTGGTTCTGCCTGACAGACGATGAATTGAAGATCATCGGTGAAATGGCAAACAAATACGATACGATCGTGATCGAAGACCTCGCCTATTTCGCAATGGACTTCCGCAAAGAGCTTGGCAAACCGTTTGAAGCACCTTACCAGGCAAGCGTTGCCCATTATACAGATAATTACATCTTACAGATATCCGGTTCCAAAGCATTCAGCTATGCCGGACAGCGTATCGGCGTGACGGCTATCTCCAATAAACTTTACCATCGTGCTTATTCGGGACTGACTAAGCGTTATGGCGGCGGTACTTTCGGTACAGTATATATTCACCGCGTTTTATACGCCCTGTCATCAGGAACCAGCCACTCGGCTCAGATTGCATTGGCTGCCATGTTCAAGGCGGCATCAGACGGACAATTCGATTTTATCACTGAAGTGAAAGAATATGGACGCCGTGCTGAAAAGCTAAAGAAGATCTTTACAGACTATGGCTTTACGATCGTTTACGACCATGACCTCGACGAGCCTATTGCCGACGGCTTCTATTTCACGATCGCCTATCCCGGAATGACCGGCGGACAGTTGATGGAAGAACTGATCTATTACGGTGTAAGTGCTATCTCATTAAGCACGACAGGAAGTAATCAGGAAGGACTTCGCGCCTGTACTTCATTTATCAAACCGCATCAATATGATCTGCTTGAAGAGCGTTTAAAGCTATTCAAAGAAAATCATACCTTATAATTAACACAAACCCGGCATTTATTTTACACTTATTAACCCAAATGCCGGGTTTTTCGTTTGCTTCTTAACATCAAAAGCCATATATTGTCCCTGTCTAACAACAGTAAGCAATCTTCACTATGGCTACATATAATAACATATTCAAAATTACGCATAATAATCTCCTTCCTGCACAAGGAAGCATACTCATATCAGAACCTTTCCTGCAAGATGCTTATTTCCAGCGTTCTGTTGTTCTACTGGTAGAACATAATACGCAGGGATCGATGGGGTTTGTATTAAATAAGAAAACGGATCTGATTGTAAATACTTTTTTTCCGGAACTGGAAGAGTATCCGGAAATACCAATCTATCTGGGTGGCCCGGTAAGTGCCAACCGGTTGTTCTTTATCCATTCATTGGGAGATCTGATCGTACCCGACTCTGTAAAGATCAAAGACCGCCTGTATTTCGACGGTGATTTCGAAGCATTGAAACGTTATATACAGAATGGCCATTCGATTGAAGGAAAAGTAAAGTTTTTCCTCGGTTATTCGGGATGGACGGAAGGACAGTTGGGAAACGAGATCAATAAAAACTCGTGGGTAGTCAGTCACGCAGCTAAAGAAAATGTATTACTTGCCGATGGAGAAAGTTTCTGGAAGAACTCACTCGAACAGTTAGGCAGTAACTACGAGGCATGGACTAAATATCCGAAAGATCCTTATCTGAATTAAATTATCACACAATCTGTTTATTGACTTTTTGCATCATCAGTACATCAGAATATCCGTTTTCTGTGATGATCCAATCTGTCATGATACCTGTAACGGTAAATCCGCAGCGGGTAAAAAGGGCTTTGCTGGCCTCGTTATCAATGGGTATATGCACATATAACTGATGCAGTTTCAGAAAAGAGAACGCATAATCTATCAGTACATTCATTGCTTCGATAGCCAACCCGTTTCCCTGATAAACAGGTTCCAGTAAAATACCGATACCGGCACGCCGATGATGCGGTTCGAAATCGTACAGGTCGACAGTACCGACAGCCGCCCCCGTTGAACGAAGCTCGATCATCAGACGCAACTGCTTCAGATCGAAAATATCACGATGCGACTCACGAATATACTCTTTCAGTATATAACGCGAATAGGGAGACATTGTATTTCCAAGACTCCAAAGCTCCGGATTATTCTCCCAGCGATACAAAAGTTCCAGATCTTCCGGCTCCAGGGCACGGAGACGAATCGTTTCATTTTCCAGTTGTGCCATATTATTTCCCCGGTGATATTAGTTGTCCGCTTTTTTTACAATAAATATGATAAGTAACTTTCTTGTCGACCAGTGTATCCATAAACAGAAGCATCTGCTCAAAACGGGCATCCGGATAACAAAAAGCATAATCCGTAAACTCCTTCATCTGATTACGGCGGCAGATAGCATCCATTACACGTTCCCCGTCCAGGTCCCAAAGATTTACATGTTCCAGTTCCGGCATCTGTTTTACGCAGGCAGCCTTAATCGCTTCAAAATTTTCCTCACGGCAAACAACCAGTAAGCGTTTATGCTTGCTTTTCGACTTTGGCTTTACTCCCAACAAACGCGATAAAGCAGCCATTGAAGCACGCAACCCGATAGCCAGCTTGATAAAAAATCCCATCAGCCAACCGGAATGAGGATAATATTTCTTGAAAAAGATCAACATGGCACCGTAAAATGCCTTTACATATTTCATATCGCCATGCTTGGTACTTTCTCCTTTATAATGAAGAATACGCTCGGGGATATAATAGTTTTTATAGCCCCCCAACACCATCCGGTACGACAGGTCGATGTCCTCGCCATACATAAAGAAATCTTCATCCAGAAGTCCGGTTTTATCCAGCGCTTCATGGCGCAGCAACATAAATGCACCGGCCAGCACATCCACTTTATGTTGTTTCTCCTTATCCAGATACGCCAGGCTATATCTTGAAAAAACACGGGATTTCGGAAACAACTTCGACAAACCGAATATCTTACAGAACGAAACCCAGGGAGAAGGAAAACTCCGTTTACTTTCAGGCAGGAATACCCCATGCCCATCCAGCATCTTTACACCTATCCCACCCGCATTCGGATGTTCATCCATAAAGAAACACAGAGTTCGAAGACTCTCCTCGCCTATCACTGTATCCGGATTAAGCAACAAAACATACTCTCCGTTACATTGACGGATCGCCTGATTATTGGCCTTGGCAAATCCCGGATTATCCTTATTCTCTATAAACGTCACTTCCGGAAACCGGGGACGGAGATAATCGACAGAACCATCCGTCGAATTATTGTCCACAACAAAAACCTCAGCATCGAGTCCGGCAACAGCAGCCTGAACCGAATAAAGACATTGTTCCAGGAAATACTTTACATTATAGTTTACGATGATAACGGAAATCTTGGTTTCGTACATAAGAATCAGATTATATTTTTATCGAGTCATTAAAACTGGTACGGTTCACAATAGAACGTCCCAATGTTATTTCGTCTGCATACTCAATCTCATCACCAATAGAAACACCACGGGCAATGACGGTTATCTTCACATTATAAGGGGATAGCTTGCGATAGATAAAGAAATTGGTCGTATCCCCTTCCATCGTAGTACTAAGTGCAAGGACAATTTCCTTTACTTCTTCGTTAGCTACTCGTTGTACCAGACTGTCTATCTGCAAATCGCCCGGGCCAATACCGTCCATCGGCGAAATAATCCCTCCAAGAACATGGTAAACACCACGAAACTGCCCGGTATTTTCGATCGCCATTACTTCCTTGATATTTTCAACCACACAAACGGTCGACTGATCCCGTTTAGGATCTGCACAGATAGAACACATCTCATCGTCACAGATATTATGACAGACTTTGCAATACTTCACTTCTTTCCGCAAGGCCAGCAAAGCGGATGCAAAATTTTCCGTATAACCTTCATCCCGGCGTAACATATATAAAGCCAGTCGCAAAGCCGTCTTCCTCCCCACCCCGGGAAGCGAAGCCAACTCATTTACTGCATTTTCCAATAAAGCGGATGGATATTTTTGAGTCATTGATTACCTTTCTTTGCCACAAAGATAGATAATTTCAATCATATCAAATCCGATCGGCCGACAAAAGTGTTAACACAATAAAAAGACACAGGCAATAAATCTTTTTAATCTGTAGAATCATGCCGTTTCTGTGAAACTATGTTATCCGCAATAATACTTTCCACTAGAAACTTGTTGTATTAGAAGATAGAATATATGTTTGTATTATAATTTCATATAAGAACATTTCATAGTAGAAATAATTATCAACACCAAAATAGAATAAAATGAATACAAAAAGAATCTTCACATTACTGGTTTTAGTTGTGGGTTTCATGACTTTAGTATCCTGTAAAGGACAAGCCAAAAACAACAGCGATGAAACGACTTCAACCACGGAAGTAACTGGAAAGCAAGCAGCTGCACCTGTACATATTGCAAAGGCGGACTTCCTGAAAAAGATATACAACTATGAAGCGAATCCGAATGAGTGGAAATATCTCGGAGACAAACCTGCCATCATCGACTTCTATGCCGACTGGTGCGGTCCCTGTAAGATGATCGCTCCTTCACTGGAACAGCTTGCCAAAGAATATGCCGGACAGATCAACATTTACAAAGTCGATGTAGATAAAGAAACAGAGTTGGCCCAGGCATTCGGCATTCAAGGAATACCAGCCCTTCTATACATCCCTATGGAAGGAAAACCCCAAATGCTTCAGGGAGCAATGTCTAAAGACCAGTTAAAGGAAAAGATAGAATCAATTTTACTGAAAAAATAATTTGTTTTTCGCTTACTCTACCAACAAAAATTTTCAGGTAGACTTGAAAAACGCCTCGTTTTTGAGAACATTTTCAAGTCTACCTGAAAATTTTCCATTATATTTGCATAAAACGTTAGTGATTATGGATAAGAGATTAGAGCTACTAGAGAAATATAACTTTTGGGACGGACAATTTCCTGATCTAGGATTAATTCGTAACGAATACATAGATAAAATAGCAAATGCTATGGACAACAAACTTATAAAAGTATTGGTTGGACAACGCAGAAGCGGTAAAAGTTTTATCATGAGACAACTTATGAATCACTTGGTCACAGAAAAAAGAATTTCTCCTAAGCAACTTTTTTACGTCAATTTTGAGTTTGCACCTTTTGGTTTCATAAAAAATGCAGAAGATTTATACGATCTCTATACTCTCTATAAAGCAGAAAAACAACCTACAGGTAAGATATACCTATTTCTGGACGAAATACAAAACGTTTCCGAATGGGAAAAAACGGTAAACTCCTTATCACAGGATTATACCGAGGATTGCGAGATCATCCTTACAGGTTCTAACTCTAAAATGCTTTCCAGCCAATTATCGACCTTGTTATCTGGAAGATATATCGAATTCTCTATCTATCCTTTTCATATCGGTGAATATGCACTTATCCAGGAAAAAGAAATAAACAAAGACACCTATATGGACTTCTTAAAATCAGGAGGATTCCCCGAATTGTTCCATCTCGATAATTTCGAGACAAAACGAAACTATGTTTCTTCCATAAAAGATACTGTCTTATTGAGAGATATTATTCAGCGTAACAATATAAAAGATGCCAGATTACTAGAAGATATATTCGGATATCTGGTAAATAACGCCTCAAACCTGATTTCTATAAACAATGTTGTGAATTTTTTCAAATCCAAGGGTAGAAAGACTAATTATGAAACTGTCTCCAATTATATCCTTTATCTAGAAGAAGCAAATTTATTACATCGGGCAGACCGATATAATATCAGAGGAAAAGAAATTATCTCAGGCACATGTAAATATTATGTAAACGACCTGGCTTTCCATAATTATCTATATAATGGATATGGTTACGGTACAGGCTATTTACTGGAAAACCGTATATATCTGGACCTAAAAATAGCAGGTTATGAAGTATATGTCGGTGTAATTAAAGAAAAGGAAGTGGATTTTGTCGCGACAAAAGCTGATAGGATTATTTACCTACAAGCCAGTTATCTATTGGCAGATGAAACTACTATAGAACGTGAATATGCCCCCTTTGACCTCCTTACAGACCACTATGAGAAATATGTGGTAACATTAGATGAAATCACATTGCCATCCAAAAATGGAGTAAGGCATATTCAGGCATGGAATATATACAACTTTATATAGTAATATTCTAGATGACCATTATGACAACAGAGAATAAAATAAAATACTTTGAAAATCGGGAAGACTGGAGAAAGTGGCTGACAGACAATTTTGAAATCAAAGATGAAATTTGGTTTGTCTTTCCTCAGAAATCATCTGATAAAAAAAGCATTATATACAATGATGCCGTTGAAGAAGCCCTTTGTTTCGAATGGATTGACAGTACGATAAAATCACTTGACAAAGAACATAAAATTCAGCGCTTCACACCTAGAAACCCTAAAAGCACATACTCGCAAGCCAATAAAGAAAGACTTAAATGGTTATTGGAAAATAAAATGATACACCCTAAATTTGAGGATAAAATACGAACTATTTTGTCTGACCCTTTTATTTTTCCAGATGATATAATTGACAGATTGAAAGCAGATAAAACAACATGGAAAAACTATCAACACTTCTCCGACCCATATAAACGTATCCGAATTGCATACATTGAAGCAGCCAGGAAACGGCCTGAAGAATTTGAAAAACGGCTAAACAACTTTATCAATAAAACGAAAGAGAATAAAATTATAACTGGATTTGGGGGAATCGGAAAATACTATTAATCTCTCATAAAATACCGGCACGAATTTTACTTCTGTTTTCTAAATGTTATACCCATATATAACGAACAAACCAACAACACCGCCCCAATCACCAACATCCGCTTGGGATAAGAAAACTCCACAGTATTACCTTTCTGAAAAGAATCAGAACCGGCAAAACAGTTCTCATCTACAGAACCAGAACTAACAACCGATTCAATAACCTCCTCCCCCTGTTCCTTAATAGCGACATGAGTAACGGACTGCACCCCATTCAACCGACAGCTATCGAACACAATATGCTCTATATCGATCACCTTATTGCGAGAAGCCTGATACAGATTTTTCAACAACATACTATCACTATGAATACTATGCACCTCCTCTCTTATCTCCCGATGTTGCACACTACGCCGCCCGGCACTACAACCGGACAGCAAAACAACCAACAAACCAACCGAAACAAGCAAACTTCTACCCCACATATCCATACCTATCCTCCTTCATTTATTAATGATCACCTGATAACGATTCCCTCCATTTACCCGAAACGACAAATGCAGGAGCTTTTTTCGTTTATAGAGAATCGCCTGATCGAAAGGTAACTTACAATAAAGCAACACATCCAGTAGCTCCTTCGGATCAGGCACATAACAATCCGCAGCTTCCCCCTTCACATGCTGGCTCGAAGGCACGCCACCCACCAACCTGTTCACCTCCGGACTCCGGTAACCGCTTGTGATCGCAATCGGCTTCCCATAAACCAGCCGCAACGGCTGTAACAACCGTTTCACCAACTCCATCATAGCCTGCTTCACCTCAAACGGCGGCTCATTCAGCAACCCGTTCTCCACCGCCACCCGGCTATACGTCATTTCTTCCCAGGTAAAATTCCTACTTATCCTCTCTTTCATTTTGTACCGATTTAATTTTATACGAATAATCCACTCCAAACAAAGCTCCGGCAAATGTGCAGGTTTCCCCGAAAGCCACCAGCACACTATTATGAATCTCCCCTTTTGGGGCAATCCAGAAACCGGAGAAAAGAAGAACAATCCCGCTCATTACGAGCAGGATTGCCATTACCAATTGAATAGTCAGTCTTTTTTTCATACGTTCCCCTTTCCTCTTTCAATCAAGTAATCCTCAATTTCCCATTTTCAATTATTCAATTTCCGGTCTGTCATCTCCACCGGAACCTTCTTCTTTTTTAGGTTTCGTATCTTCATCCTCTTCAAACTTCACGATCTCACTCATCCAGCGCAGACTGGTACCCGGCGAGAATATCACCCGTGCCTTTTTTATCAGGGAAGCATTGAAAGCATCCGCCGTCTCCGCACCTTTCGAACGAATCGAAAGACGAAAACTACCGAACTCACCCACCTGTACAATACTACCCGAACGAAGCTCCAGGCTCATCGCCCAGTTTAACGAATCGAGTATTGCCTTCACATCAGCACTCGACATCGCCGAGCGACTGGAGATCAATTCACACAACTTATCCATATCGCAATAGTTCGACGACCGTGCCATCGCATAAGTCTTCACCTTGTCCTTATCGTCACCGCTAAGAACCTTGCGCTGCACCTTTCTAAATTTCAGTGTCATAGCTTTTCTATTTTAATGATTAATACTACTGTTTCCAGGGGAACGATACAAAGGTACAGATAGGGATACATGTAAAGATCGGCGCGGAAGCATCATGTAAAACAGTATATAATAAAACTTTAGGAACAAGCAAAATCTTAAAATACCATTTTTCGCGAATCATCACACTGATCGGTCCAAGCTCTTATTTAACGTTTATCAGGGAAATAATGATTATTCTGCTGGAATCTCCAGAATGGATTTAATTTATTTACAACTTCCATTAACATTCTTAATACCCTTTCGGGTACTCTTTTTAATATAATCACGAAATAAATACCCGAAAGGGTATCGAATAATAGAATATAAGTCATTTAAAGAAAACAAGTCCTCTATACTAAACAAATGATGCAATATACCTTTTGCGGAGATTAGCAGACATATTCTCCGCATACTATGCGGCAAATACAATCGTACCTGGAGATACGGACAAACATGAAAATATCACAGATACAATTTTCCCCAAGATATAAATCATCCTTCCCAACCTTCAGTTTCTACGATTTGGTAACGTTTTTTTCATATTCCTTTCTTTATAGTGGATTGACAATACAACAATATTGTCGAATAAAGAAGATAAAATTCAGCGTTTCACAGCTAGAAATCCTAAATACAAAACTCACAAGCATTCGTAACAACGCTGACTAACACAAGACGATAAAGGAACTATCCACAAATTATTTCCATAAAACAATCAACTTTCACCAAGAGAATATTTTTCATTAAATCTCTGAAATTAATCTTTAATTCTATGTTTCATTAAATCTGATAAAAGAATCGTATCAGGAACTCCTCGCTGATGTCCCTTATGATTCGTTATTTCAGATAAGTTCCATCTCATATTTGTAAATTCATATTCAGTCTTCTCTTTTTCTAATGCAAATACAATATAATATTCTCCCTGAGGAATTCCTGGATACTCTTTATTTATAAGATCTTGCTTTGATAAAATACGAGGACCGACTGTATTCATCTTAATAAAGTATTGTCCCAAAGAACCATGGAGCAATAAATATCTTGCAGATGTAAACTGAGTATTAAGTTTTAATGAGCCATTCCCTGTACCTGTTCGTGTATTATATAAGTTTGATTTTAAAATCCACTTCAAATGTTCTTCATTTTTATAATATCCAATCAATACAAAAGTTTTATTAGGCAATAAATCTCGATTTATCCCATAAGGTTCAGGCAAAGACTCATATAAATTCGTACTTTTTTGCTGCAGAATAGAATAAGTATGATAAGCTAAATTCTCTCTCTGAGAAGTTCTATCCAAAAAGTTCTCTATTACATCATCCAAAAATGAAATAAACTTACCCAAACATAGATTTTCATTTTTAGGAGATATCGCAAATGCCCCCAGACCAGGTATTATTTCATGAAATCCAAATTTTATATGATTTTCTGTTCCTGGATAAAGAACATATGCACCCCCTGTTCGTTTTATAGCATCCTTATAAGTATGCATCTTCAATAAATCTGCTCTTTTGTAAGTACCAGATTCCTCTTCCAACTTTAAATCAGACAACTCATTACTATCTTTCTCATTGGAAATATTCTCATCACCAGATAAGAACAACCGGTCTATTCTGTATTTTGCATCAAAATGTATATGAGTTATCAATTCTTCTCTTTCAGCCTGTACACTCGTTACATCACCAGGCCAAATAGATAGAGTATAATCAGGTCGAAAACTACGGCTCCAACTACCTGCTGTTTTATAATCTTTTGTATATCCAAATACTCTATTATATGAAAACTGAATATTCAATTTTCGACTCGCTGTTTCATATACACCTCCTAACATTATAACTTTCCCTTGTTTTAATGCTAAATTTAAAACGCCATCTTTAAACTCAATAAGTTCTTTTTTACTTTTCGGAGATATTTGAAACTTTTTACTCAATATATCTAATAACTTAAAAAATAACCAATACTCATAAAGTATTGCTACATTTTTTTTACCTGCATCATATACATCATCTCCTCCTTGCCAAGTCAAACGCGCTGCCATATCAAACATTAACCATTTTTGGTAAACTTCCCTATAACCCTCTTTTTTTTGTAAAACAGGACTATTGAGAGGTAGTATATTTATATTTGATATATTTCGAAACAATGGATATGATAAATACATTATCAGTTTTTCAGAAGTCAAATCTGCTTCTTTTTTCAGACGTTCACTTGCATCGGGATACCTTTGTATTGAAGAGCAAAAGACTAAAAATGATTGCAAAACGTACTTAACAAAACGATTTTCAGAAATATCCACAGTCTCTCTTTTTGAGGCCACAGATATTTTTCTAGGTAATGAATCAAATGTTCCTTTCAGATAATGTTTTTCTGGTATATTAATGCGGTTTACAGAACAAACAATTTGCCTCAAAGCTTGATGTCCAAGCCGTTTTACATTACATATATTTCTTTCTTCGTCTGTCTCTATCCACTTTTTTACAGGTGACAATTGTATTTGATGTAAAGCATCAGCGAAAGTTTCACTATCAACGAGAGAACGAACAAATGCAAAACGTTGATATTCTGCCTTAGGATTTTTTGTTATATCCACTTCAAATTTCTGTATAACTGGAGAGTTTTGTGACATTAACAACTCTGTACAATATACAGTTATATCTTCAAGCATCTTTCTATAATCATCCCTATAACTCGCTTTCGAAGAACATACTTCAAATTTTAGATTACCGACCCTTTGTCCACTCTCCCTTTCTAAAATTTCAATTTGACATGTACCAACAAAAATACCTGTTTGAATATAACCTCGAGTTACTTTTTGACGACTTTGACTATTTGTTAAGATTTGGTTGTCAGCTATATAATACTCATATTTATCTAGCTCAAAATCATACCTACATCCTTCTTTTAATTGATAAGGTGATTCTCCAAATTCCCCAGCATCTTTCACCTCAAATAAAGAATTCTCCTGTTGAGCAAATAGAGTCAACACAGTAACATCATGATTATCTAAAAATATATTTATTGATAACTCATTCATATAAATTAAGCTTCAGCAAAACTTGTAAAACCATTATCTTGAGCAATGCGATACATTCGCCATATTTTTTCAGCAGATAAAGGATATTTCAAATTCTTCTCATCTGGAAATTCTAATATTCCTTCTAGAGATTGTTTCTTATCATTAATACATAAAGACCATAAAGATCTCAAGATAGGTTCTACTTTTTTACGAGAACCATGTAGTTTAGGTAATAATTTCTGAACAATAACAGCATCAACAATCATATCAAAATTCAATTTCGTTTGCAATATCTGCCCTAAGCCTATAAATCTAAACATCTCATTTGCTGTTCTATATCCAAACTCTGCATGTATTTTTTTCAATTCCATAAAAAAATCTTTCAAGATTCCTACTATAGCCCCTCTTCCTTCAATCTTTTGTGGATCAATACAATTATTAGCGATTTCCACAAATGCTTCTGATTGCATTGTTCCTTTGCCAAAGACCAGTTCTTTATTTAAAGAACTTACCTTCTGAAAAAAAACATCTATTTCATTAGGCATAATACGGAATTCTATTACATTAGCACGATCAAGCACCTTAGGACTAAACATATATGTAGTTTCATCCACATTAATAGTTCCAATAATAAATAAATTTCTAGGTAATTCAATTGAAGCTGGAACATCATCGCTATCTCTCATTAATGGTATTTTCTCCCCAGATTCCATTGCACTAAGAATATCAGCAAAATACCTCTCTACATAGCTAAGATTCATTTCATCTAAGATTAAAAAATAAGGTTTATTCACATTTTTATTAGCCTCCAAAATAAGATCTAACACTCCATTATCAGGTTTTATATATTTACCTGGCTCAATAGCATTAGGATAACCTAATAAAAACTCTCTATTTGTCCAATCCGCACCAACAGGGACAATACATATTTGTTTCTCATTTTCACAGATCCATTTTGCGAAAGAAATGGCTAACTGTGTCTTACCTGAGCCTGATAATCCTGTCAAAATAACAAATGGCTTAGTCAGTAATGATAAAACAAAACGAGTAACTAATTGATCGGAAAATATCAATCCTGTAGATAACAAATCTTCCATAAAAGATGAAAAGACAAAAGGTTGTTGTTTTTCTTTTAATTCCAAATTTTCCACATTTTTCAAAATAATCTTATATTTATAAACTAAATTTCTCAAATCTGATTCTATGGATTTAAAATTCATAGAATCAGATGTATCATAAGTTTTATAAACAAAAGAGTCACCATATCTATCAGGAACAACTCCTATTTGACTAAAATAATCCCTTATAGTCTTTACATCATTTGCTATATTCCACTCAATATTCGGTTTATTGGTCTCACTAATTCCATAAGCTAAGACAAGTATATTATATTCTTTATAAAATAAAAACACAGGAAAAATACCTTCACTAGTTGTTTGCCCATCACCCAAAAACGAAATCCAAGGAATACGCGCAACTCCACCTTGTCCAAAACTTACTTTTACTTTTAGTCCATCATAATTTTTCAAATAATTTTTCGTTGTCAATTTTGTTGTAACAGCTTGTTCTAGAAACAATTTCAACATTTCAGCTATAGATTCTTTTGTTACAATCTCAAATCCATTATTTTTAAGTATTTTAAAGCAGGGAGTATTTAATCCTCCTTCAAATTCATTTCGATCTAAGACAACACCATTTGCAAAAATATTAGCATAAGACAAGACCAGTTTAGGTGGATATCTTTTTCCATTATAAAGAACATCATAACTAGAGGAATGCGCTTGTGGAGGAATTCCTTCTTTTTCAATTTTATTAATAGCCTGAACAATATGTTTAGGCTTAATATTATTTGGTATATCTCTCATAAATAATACTTTTTCAATATCTAAAAACAACAATATCTATTTAATACATCAAACATAACTTCAATATCCTTTCCTACATTTAACTGTAAAACTACAAAATTCTTACAAAAAAAGTATATTCTAGTACAAAAAAATAGATTTTATCGATAGAGAATATATATCTAATGTATAACTTTTCAAGTTAATCTAAACAATCCTTTATACCCTCAAAGCATTATCTTCGTATTCTTTATGTTGTCATTCAAATAAAAAGTAACTATTCTAATCATCTGTCACTCTAACAGTTTCATACACCGAATCAGTCCAAGAACTTTTAGTATAACACTCTAAGAAACTAATCATCCACAATACTCCCCCACCCTCACCTTCCCCGCCAACACCAGCACCTCCCCACTAGTAATCCCTCCTTTACTAATATTCCCGGCAAGCGTACCGATCTTGCCGCAAATTAAGAAACAGATAAGAACAGACATTGATAAATGATTTATTGAAGTTTGCGCAGTACGCTCTACTACTTCCGTTAAATGGAGCATCCGGATAAACAAGACGGGAAACCGGAGGGGGCAACGGAGACAGGTCATCACTGTTTTTTCAATGATGAAATCAACGTATGACTGCCGATCATGGACGATAACTTCTTCAATAAACTTCTGGTGCTTTTTAGGCAAGGTTGACCATACGGTAAATGCAATTTTATAAATCTTTTCACGTAAACGGTTACGGCCTTCCTTCGACATTTTGTCAAGGCTACGGTTAAATTCGTTCACTTCCGGCACTTTTCCATTTGGGAATAATGCCTCTAATTTGTTCTGTTTCTTCATGATATATCTGATAGGCGTTAATAAATAATTGAGGGAAATCCAAAATAAAAGCAGGGAGACACAAAGTCTATTTTTATATGGTCAACACTTGTACCTCCCTTTTGTTCTCTATTTGGATAGGTTCAAATCTCTAAGCAAAAACTTACCAGGTTTAAACTTCACACTCCTACGGGCCGGTATCTTACAGGAAATACCGGTACGAGGGTTGCAACCTGTACGTTCAGCCTGTTCCCAGGCTTTGAAAGTACCGAAACCCTGAAGTATTATTTCATCCTCTTTTACCCTCTCTGTCAGTATTGCCTGAAAAGTATTGATAAACTTACGGGACTGTTTCTGCGAAATACCCATTTTCTCTGCTAATTCGTTTACTAAATCTGCTTTGTTCATAATATGTTTTCTTTACGTGTTTAACTATATTTCTTTCATCAATAGTTATCCCGGACACAACGAATATAATAGGGATTATTCGTGGTTAAATAATTGAATGTGCCATCGCTTAAGCGCAATAAACAAAATTTACCATTTCCACCATATATTGAGCTACTCCAATAGTAACTGCCGAAAAATGTACCAGAACCTTTAATACCCTCTATATATTCTTTATTCATATACATGGCATGTAACTCTATTTGAGTAGGTAAGCGCCAACCTGTGCCATCTTCATCCAATTTGGAACAATAACTCTTCGTATTTATTTGTGCTAAAACACTAGAGTTCTGGCTTTTTTGTACTTGTATAGAATAAGAACCGTTCATTGTAGGCGACTCTGATAAATTAACTGTTACGCCATGAGATTCAGCCATATCTGTTCCACCTGCATCAAAAGGAGGATATAGTTTCCAATTGCCCCCATCTTTAGTCATCTGAGTATAATAACTTCTCAATACTTGCTGATTAATTGTAACAGTAATCTTTGTTAAATCTCCTGCTTGATTAACCTTTACTGTTTTTGAATGATCACCACCGGTTACAGCAATAGTAAATGTTGCAGAACGGGCACTCCCCCAATTTTCAGTTGCATTAAATGTTAATACTTGCTCCGAACCGTCTGCGATAGAAGAGTCGATCGAGGGAGTGATACCATTTGTTTCGCCAGCCGGACTGACTCTCCAAGGTAGACCGTAGGTTCCCTTTACCTTTACACTACCTGAAGTCACATCCTTTTCTAAAGACAGTTCGGTTTCAGACACCGAAAATGTGGAACCCGATTGTTTAACTGCCACTTTATTTTCTATATTTCCTGCTTTCACTGTTATATCGCCCGAAATTTCTATGCTATTGAGATTCACCTCGCTTGTTTTATACCCCAGATTCTGTTCGTTTCCATTCGTTGTTTCCGGAATAGTACCGGTCAGGGTCAGCCAATCAGGCTTGGTAACAGAAAAAGATAATCCCGAAGTTCCTTTAAAAGAGAGTGTTCCGGCAGCGTCCTTTGTTGCAGCCAACGTTGTGGGACTGGCAGAAACTGTCAGTGCAGAGGCTTTCTGATTCACCTTTATTGTTCCGGTTGGTCCGCCGATTTCATCCCCGGCACGAACAACTATCTCGCCGCTTCGCGCAGAAGAAGAGGGATTGACAGCGATATTAAAAGTCACATTCTGTGCTTTTCCCGTTGTTTGAGAACCTGAGGTCGCACCAACCAATGTAATCCAGTCACCTTCCGTTACCTTTGCCACCCAGTCCAAGCCGGATGTAGCGACAAACGACGATGTTTGATTATTAGCTGCTTCCGGATTTACTTCCATGCTCGAACCTTCTACCTTGGAACCTGCTTGCTGTACCACTATTTCCTCTTTCAAGCCTGTATAACCAATCTCTGCTATCGATGCACCGGCACTCACTGTTATCTTTCCACTCCGTTCCGAAGCCAAGGGGTTACTGGCTGTCGCTTTTATTTTCAAAGCCTGCTCAGTCCCCGTGGCTTCATCTCCTGAAAAAGCAGGATTATCGTCTGCCCAATTCCACCAATTCTCCCCGCTTAAGGCAGCAAGCCATGGTAAACCTTTTGTAGTAGTAAAGGAAGAAGCCCCTTCCGAACCCTCTGCCGCGCCTAAAGAGATAACATCACTCCCTTTAGAGAAGGCGGATCCTTCCTGCGTAATGGTTATCTCCTGATTCTCTCCGTTCACATTTACAGAAAAAGTTACACACCTGTCTTCGGCTTTCGGATTCGCAGACACCGACTGGAAAGTAACCATAGCAGGCCCCTGATGGCTTACTGTTACCCCAGTTCCGGCAACCACACCTCCTATCATTACCGACAACCATTCTTCCAAATCGAAAGACCACGCCTGCCCCGGACGGGCGGTGATCTGTACCTCTTTTATCCCCCCCTTCTCTGCCGGCATCTTTCCCGGATCGACCTCTATTGGCGGTATCTCATTTACCGTAATACGTTCATCGGAAATATCTATACCGACCAACGTCACCTTCATTACATAATGGTAGTTACGCTCGATATTGTAATTATTCATTCCATCACCCGGATAAAAACGGAATACAACATTGTTATATGTCACTCCCCCCTGCACAGCCGTACCCGTCAATTCGATATAAGTAGCATTTGTCACCCCCATACCGATCTTCTTCTTTTCTGAGTCGATTGCGTTCCCATCACTGACAATACCCGCCATATTCTCCGGTAGATACCAATACATGGTAGCACCGTCTCTATCCGCTATTCCAGTATAATCTGTATATGTCATACCTACCAACTGGTTTTCAGGCACATCAACCTGCATTTTCTGCGGAACCGAGTTCAATGTCACAGTATTAGGAGTAAAAGTAAACCCCTCTCCGGCGATCGAATAAGTAAACGATATCTTAGCCACCATACGGGATAAATTCACCCTGATATCCTTTACTCCCCCTTCTTGTACTACTCCGCTCCACATCCCTGTCATTCCACACAGATTACTTTGGGGTAATCCGGTTTCGGTCGAAACATACGTCAACAGCAACTTTTTCAAGGCAGTTTCGGTTGCTATCTCTCCCTGGTCACCCATATTAGCAATGAACCACACATGAGATTCTGAACCTTCTCTATCATGTTTCAATTTAATATTAAGTGTATTGCCTGTTAATGAAGAAATATATTTAGCATACAAAAGCTTACCGCCAACATATTGCCCCACCCAGACACTGGCAATCTTACTTTCCTGTGCCTCTTCCAGCGGAGTAGCTGCACGAGTACCGATCGAATCCGATTCCATAGTGCCATCGGCAGTAAACAGTATGCTGCGAGTTACCGGTATATGGTTTGCCAGGACATTCAGATTAAAACCGGCATCCACTTCTTTCAGCGTAGGCAAAAGAATATCATCATCCACGTCTGCCTGTGTACAACCGACTATCCAAAGTAAAACCAAACAGCCAAACAGGCGAATCCAATGTTTGTTCCTTATTTCACTTATTTGTTTCATTATATCCTGTTTTATTCTATTGTCATTTTATATCCACAATTATTGACCACCGCCAACTTCCCCATCAGTCCATACAATTTCTTTCCAGCTTGCCACAACAAACGAAGTTCCTATTCCTTCATTGATATCCGGGTCAGGATAGGGTTCGTCCGGAGCTCCTACATTCGCATCTGTAAAGAAGATTGTCTCCTTCCAATCCAGTACTGTCATGAGCAGGGAGCTTTCGTTGTTCTTCACCTTCAGGGTGAAAACATATCGTTTACCTTCATCGAAAGATATATTTTTATCGATCGTTGTTTTCAACGTCGCCGTTTTATCATCCCTTTGTACTTCGATCTCCACATCAAAAGGTTCCGTATTTTTAGGAAGAAGTATTCCTTTTGTCTTGTTCAAACCCAGATTATCGGTATCAGACTCCACCGGTTCAAATTCTTCCGAAGCAAATACCACTTCTGTTTTATCTCCGGCTTCACCACCGGTGCATGGAATACCGGTATCTTCACCTACTATAAGAGCTGCACCGGACGAGGATATTTTACTTATGGTCAACCCGGTTGCATACAGTCGGGTGAAAGGGATCACATTCTCTTTGGACGGAGCTACATTAAATACCACTAATGCACATTTACGACTGAAAGTCGCCAAAGTTACCAGACGCGAACTTGCCGCTATAGTTACGCCACGGACAAAAGATGTCATTACATCCTCTTTATGAGGAATATCTGTTATCTTATACGTTCCATCAACACTTTTTGCCAGTTTCCTTGCCGGAGAAACAGCATAAAAATCATACACTCCTCCCCTGACAACCATGCCTTCGGCTTTGCCATCGACCGGTTTTCCCGTATCGTCCACCGAGCAAAGTGCCAACGAACCGTCGGCCATGACCTTATAGGTAGCTTCAACGGTGGGAGTCGTCGTAGAAAACGGAACGGGAGAAGCCTCTACCCCTATGCTACTCCTGTAATAAGCAACAATCCGTATAGTTGAACCTTCCGGCAACGGAGTCGGAGCCGGAACTTCTGTGTCTTCTGCACGCGTCAGCACAGCGGGTATCCCCAGGTCGGGTTTAACGAATCCGACCTCTACCAACCGGGCTTCCTCCGGTACAATATCTTCTACCATACCGCAGGCACATCCTGTAAGCAGTCCGGCCAACAAGAGTTCTAGCAAAAATAATCGTGTCAACATCCGTTTCATTTTCTCATTTATTATTCGACAGGAATATCCACTGAACCGCCATCGTTCCAACCGGCCACTTTCACATCTGCTATCTCGATCCCTTGCGGCGACATACGGATATTATAGATGTAGTTGTATCCTTTTTCCCAACTAGCGGTAAATGTTCCGGGAACGTCACTGTCGGCTCCCGGAACCATATTAAACGTACGACCGTCATCGAGTGTCAGCTCCAGGGAGATACCTACATCACTGACAGGAATAACCAGACCAAAAGCCTGTACCGGAACTTCCGACGTTACGTCTGTACCGGTTCCTACCACGCGTTTATCACCTCCGGCCGTAAATTGCAGCAGATCGACAGGCGTTATTGTTCCGGTTGTTTCACCCGTTACCAGATTCAATTGGGCGGCAGCAGACTTTTTGAATCCTCCGTTACTTTTCAATACGATTTTAGCCACCCGGCAACCGGCAAAAGAAGAACCTGCATTAACTTCCAGTACACGGAAACTCACTTTTGCCAATGCATGATTCATCGTCAAAGAAACCTCCGGATGCCAACGGTCTACCTGATCCGTAGCCGTGCAATAGAGGTAATCCTCCTGGTCGGTTTCCCATTGCACATCCGTTGCTGCATCTACCGTTGCGTTACCGTCAGAAAAGTAGAACTTCTGCTCGTCCAACACCTTTACACCATTCATTAAAAGAGCTTTCGGAATGCCTGCGAGCGAAACACTCTTTTCTGCCGGAGCATAGCCATAAACTGTCCCTTTCTCCGAATACAAAGGAAGCGTTTCCTCTCCTTCTGCCAGTTCCCAAAGAGGAGGACTCCCTGCCGGGTTGTATACGAACTGCTGGCTACTGACAGCATTGTTGTATAAAATCTCCGTACCACTACTATTCTGTTTCGTCACGCAAATGCCTATCCCGGTCAGCGGGTTCGGGTTCCTATTCGTTTCCCCGGGGCCGCCCGTCACGACACTTCTCGACTCTACCTCCATCCACATGCCCAGATTCTTCACTCGAAAAGGAACACCCTCTTCTGGCTCGTCGCCACCAGACCCCGGCAAAACGATCTCTGCCTCTGTACACGCAGCACACAGTAACAAAAACACAGGTACTAATCGGTATAAGAATGGTTTCATGGGATTTGTCTTTTTTATTATTAATGTATTACAATGAAATATCCGGTTGTTCGTCTTCCACCCAGTCTTCCACAGTTACATCCATCACTGTCAACTTATTACGGCCGGCAGAGAACGTATAGATGCAGTTGGAACCCGCCGTCCATTCATGAGCCGGCAGAGTAACCGTATATTCGACAGGCGTATTACCACCCTCCTGGAGAGTTATCACTACATCGATTTCATTATCGCCAAAACCAGCTATCGGATAGACGATTGCACTGACTTTTTTAGATACGGCCTGTCCGGTCGTAGTTTTGTCTTCGATAAATGCTTTGTCGCTTTGCTCTCCCTCCTTGATCTGCTTCATCAGGACGTAATTCGTAATTGTACGGCTAAGTGCTCCGGTGGTTGAATTATCGCTTATTGCGCCATCTGCCAACGCCATCTTGCCGGTTCCGGTTTTAAAAAGATTGGAGCTGTTTTGATGGTTCTTGATTTCAAACTTCGTAAAATTCACATCATTATCACTCAAGTTACCACCATCGTACACACGGAAAGATACCATCGCCATGGCATGCTTCATGGCCAGGTTGATCAGGTAGCCGGGGTTATTCGCATCGGTATTATTCGGGCCACTCTCCGGATCGAAAGGTATCTGCCCTTTGGCACGGCCGTTGTTTACATTCCGGCCACCCTCCGTCCCATCAAAATACAGGTAGTCTTTTTCGGTTGTCAAAGACAGGCTTACCCCCTTGTTTTTGTTAGCTGACCATGAAGTGGCATTCCAGATTTTATTCGCATTATTTGCCGAAGCATCCATCTCTCCGCTGGCAATAACTGTGATCGGGATTTTAAGATCGGATTCACTGTTTATACTTAGCAGGCTACTCAGTGCATTTACATCATACGGATAATAAGCATATACCTTACCTATCGTTTCTTTCAGATAATAAGGCTTTTCATTCTTGGGGTCATAACTAAGACCTTTCTCGGTAATCGAAATCCAGTTCTCACCTTTTGCATCTCCCATATACCATACATGAGGGCCGGTATAGCCGGAACTCGATGCATCGGGAGAATACCAGTCAGTTGCATCCGAGTTGGTCACCACTACTCCCAGACCAGGAGCCGTACTATAATCCGTATAGGTAATCGCACTGCCGCTTACCACCGCTTTGGTTGTCGATTTCAGTCCGGCATCCACCTTCAGGTTCGGGTTGATACCCAATGCCACCTGGCCGTCACTGCCACCCAGTTCCGGCTCTATTCCTGTCTCTGTTTCCGAACAGCTTATCGCTGTCACAAGGGCTATCAGCATGGCCCACTTTGTCGTGATCGTTTTCATTTTCATTCGTTTTAAAAGTTTTATTTCCTGTTATTCATTCATATTTTATCATATCGGCATCTCCCCTTGTTCATCCTCCATCCACGCTTCCACACTGACATGCGTGGTTTGTATGTTGGCTGCTTCGGTGAAAAAGAGTGAGACGATATGGCTTTTACCGGTTTGAAAACCGCCCTCTATCCGGATGAAAACATCGGAGAGGGTTTCTTTCAGGTTGCCATTGCCATCTTTCGTTGTCGTAATCCGAAGATGGAGCGGATGAGCCGCCGTCCCATCCACCGGAAATACCGGAAAAAGGAGACAGCCTTGTGCCTCAGGAGGCGATCCGTCGGACGCTACCTGCGGGATTAGCAGACCGGTAATATCCTGCACCGGGAGGTTCTTTATATTTTCCGCCACGGATATATCCGCCAAACGGGGCGTTTCCGCTGACAAATCCAGTTCCTGACGGGTATGTACATCTGCTGCTTCGATCGTTTGTATCGTTCCCCATGCATCGGCTCGGTCACTGTAACAGACCAGGCGGACCTGAGTCAGCAAATGACGGAACGTACAGGTCGTCACCGGAACATAGCCGTTTCCCTCGAGGATTCCCGTTGCCATGATATCCGTCGTTCCGTCTATGCAGAAGGTTACTTTGCCCGTTCCTGCATCGGTTGTCGGCTCCCCCTTCGCCGGATAATAACCGTGCAGGCGGATATGACGGCCATCCGCCGGGTACGACTGCGACTGGGCAAATACAATCGGGCGGTTCCCCCTTCCACCCTGACGCACAGCCTCGTGTACAGCCCACCCACTATATGTACCCGTTGAAACCGCCGATTCATCCTGACGGGCAAAGCTAACCTTCAGATCCTGTTCATAGCCCGAGCCGATTATCCCGCGCGTCGACGCTCCGATCGCACCTTCCAAGCAAACCGCTGTTTCCGGGACCGGCTCCGGAGCAGGATTGCTGTCCGAACAGGCGGCGAGGCCCGAAAGGATGACGACTGATGCTAATACTATGACTTTAAGGTTATTCATCTCTGAAAATTACTCTCCGGAGGTTACTATTGTACTGCCGCCGTTACCCGGCAGCCACGGGGCGATACCGGATTCTACCGCTATTTTACCGTCCTCCGTAAAGGTGAGCGTGATCAGATGCGAATAGCCTGCTTTCACTCCTTCACCGATATTCGAGACTATGACATTCAGGGTTTTCGCATTCCCATCATATGTTCCTTTCACTTCCAGAGAGACAGGCAGACTCTCCGTTCCCATATTGGCCGTCGGGTAAAGCAGCAGATAACCGGTTGGCGGAGTTTCGGCATCTAAAGCAGAGATCATAGAAGGACAGTTCTTAACTGTCAGTGTCTGGTCGGCCGTACCCGTGACCGTTAGTTTAGCTCCGCTTGTTTTATCCAGCGATAGCTTCAATCCCGTGGCTACATTTTTTACTTTAATGGAAGCGACCGCCGTCCATTTACCGATCGCACCGGCTGAACCAACACACTTGAACTGCAACTGGGTTAGCAGGTGGCTGAAAGTAAAAGTCTCGAACTTATCGACCAGCGAACCGGTCTGCACACCTGTCACCATGATGTCCTCGTCGCCCGTTATAGTGTAAGTGACGCTGGCAGGGTTGGTGGCTCCGCTCGGTTCCTTGCGGGGATAATAACCAATCAGGACAGACTTTCTCTCTTCCGCCAGATAGGTTTGTTCCGGCTCAAAAGTCAGCGCCGTATTACCCGTACCACCTGTACGGACTGCGTCGATAGAGGTCCACGCAGCGCCAGCTGTACCGGGATTATTCAAACGGGCAAACGATACTTCCAGATCATTCGTATAACCACCGCCGATCACCGCACGGGTAGCCTCCGCTATTCCGGCATTCACCTCTATTGCTTCAGCCGCTCCATCCGTCACCGGCTCTTCCATGTCGGTGCAACTGTTTAAGAAAGCTGTCGCCAACAGACTCATGATCAATAATTTTCCTCTTTCCATATTATACCAGTGTTTTATCGTTATTATTACTATCGTTTTCATTTCGTTTCAGGGAGTAACCACACCCGAACCGCCGCTACCCGGTTTCCACTCCTTCAGCGTGATCGTCAAACCGGACATTTCATTATAGCGGACAACCAGATCCAGTATCACATGTGTCGTAATTCCGACAGCGAATGCTTCTTTCACCTCATTCGTTATATCCGTGGATGAAGTGATTTCCTTTCCGTCTGCCAGTGTCATCGTTAGGATCAGGTCGACCATTTCACCGCTTTCCTCACCCGAAGACAATCCAAACAGGTTCAAGGTTGATGTATAAATGCCAGGTCCGGTCTCTTCCGGCTCGAACGTCATAAAGGCCTGCGTATCGAATAGCGGCTTGCCGGAAGGTATATGAACCCGTGACGAAACACCGGTCAACCTTCCCGACAAGACCGCCGGAACGACATCTCCCTTTTCCCCTCCTGTGACTTTTATATTCATTTCTAATGTACGGACAAGGTTTACCGCAGACAATTCCTTTGCCACAACTTCTCTTCCGTCCACCTCGATCAGGTCAAAACCTGCCCCGTACAGATTACCCGGACAGGCTATCTGCACCGATGAAGATTTCAGGGAAGAAAGCCGCTGCGCTCTTCCGCAAGCTTCCTCATATCCCTTCTCCATTTCAAGCGTGACACCCGTACACCCCCTGTTACAGACAGCCACCCGATAACAACCCGAAGGCAATGTACCTTCATATCCCGAAACGTCCCCCGTACGGATAATCGGACTATCCGAACCTTCCGGATAGAAATACCACGTCATATTCTCCGGGCAACCACTGTCAGGGCGACGAAGCAGTAAACGTACTTTTCCGTTCTTCTCCCAATCCTCGTCCGTCATACGGTATGCGCAAGACAAGACCGCTACGGTCCATACGGCATATATCATCCAACCCATCAGTTGTATTATACGATATTTCTTATTTCTTTTATTCCTTTCCATCTTCCTATCTGATTTGAAAACGGTACGACAAACTGATCCGAAGCCCCAACATAAATCCCGTCGAGGCAAAACGGGTTTCCAAATAATTTCGGTCATCCGGCGCGTCATAGCGGTATTTCTTCCCGTCGAAGACCGAACGGTAACCGGCACGTACACTCAGCCCCATCCCCAAACCTCCGGCCAGGGAGAAACGATACCCCATCGACAAGCCCGCCGACCAGAAACAGCCCGTCCGGCCGTAAAGTATATCCTCAGAGCTATCGATCGCGTTGCCACGTACATCGAAGTCACCATACTCGGCAAACACCCCGGTATGCAGGCCGGTAAACCTTCCCGAGGGGGACAGCCAGGTTCTTGATTCAAGGGATATTTCAGAGACAGACCAGCTATCGCGCGTCTTGTTTTTATAGGCAAAGTCGGAATACATGCCCGACAGCGCCAGCGACCAGCGACCGGCAAAACTGCATTCCACTTCCAGATTAGGCATAAAGGCGCCTGTTTCTATTTTCGTCTCACCCGTTCCCAGACGAAGTGAAGGAACTACGCCAAACCAGGGAAGAAGGTTTGTTTTTACGGCCAGATATACAGGACTTTGCTCCATCGGTATTGTTTTCTTTTTGACAGCGGGAGCAACAGGAGTTATCCCCTCAGGGGTTGCAGTTTCATCCGTTCTCTCTTTATGCTTTGTGACCACCCGTACCACTTCCTTTGTTGTAACGGTCGTTGCCAGATTGACAGCCGAGAGCTCTACTCTCTCGTTACGACGAATCGTATCCGTCACCGATGCCAGCCGGTAATCTTCCAGTTCCGTACGGTCGAAAAGAGGATCGTCGATACGATAGACTTCGCGGTCGTAACCACCAGCTTCTCCACGACGGTACAAATCAACATAAGGGATTGCACCGTACTCACCGATAGCTGCCTTTACGGCTATCGGATAACGGCTCTCACTGTAATGGATCGAGATATTGGCAAACCACGGAAGCGGACGGTATACATTATATATATGTATCTGATCGCGATAGCTGCCGCTACGGTCGATGTAAAAAGCGACACAGTCATGAGGGATGTCGAAACGGGTTTTCAGATAGGCACGAATACGACTGGCACGCAGCGAGGCTTCGTTCACCACCGCATCCTCTTCATAGCCATAAGCATCCACATGTGAAACGATCAAGAGGTGGTTGTCTCCTTTCAGCAGACGGTTGCGGGAGGCATCCAGAAGTTGCCCCATACGCTCTAATTGGTAAGCGTTATCGCCGTAATCAGCCAGGAACAGGTCGCTGTTCTCTTTGAAAGAGAATAAAAAAGATTCCGCCTTATGATAGGTCGTTGTCTGCGCAGTCACTTCCCGCCAAACCAGGCTGAAAAATAACAACAGGTAGAACGCTTTTCTTTGTGATCCTTTTATCCTATACATAATATTATATCAATACCAGTCTTTGATTTTCCGATTTACTTCTAAGGTGCCCCTTATTTATATAATAAGGGGAAAAGATAAAAAGCACCTCGGTTTTAAGGGGGATTTAATGAGTTTTATCCCTGGGATATTTTAGAATGATGTCTTATTTCAATATTTTGTGGAGTAAAAACATGTAAAAATGATAACAGTTTTTTTCAAACGGATATTAATAAGACAGCAGTCTTCACCCGCCTTATGTCTTATTCTTTGAAAATTATGATTTAAAGGTCACAAGCAGGAAACTAGGTTAATTAATACAAATTCTATATGTTTTTTTTAGGATTTTACCCAAAAGCTTTGTTTTTCCATAAGATTCTTCCTATGTTTGCAGAGCATTCAAACTCTTTTGCGAAATCCACAAGTTGTAAAGGCTTGGATATCAAACAAAAAGAGAGGTAATTACCTTATTATATAAATAAGGATAATTTATGCAGCCATCAGTTCCTTCACACCTTCAGAAACCCTTTTATTTGCTTCTCCTACCTTACCTGCATCAAATGCAGACAAGTAAATGCGTGTCATTTTCTCGGAAGAATGCCCCAGGGCCTGGCTAATGATAGCGATCGGTATCCCAAGATGATAAGCCGCAGATGCCCAGCTATGGCGAAAAACATAGGTCGTCAACTTTGCAGATAAACCCAATAAGACCTGCACATCTGCCAGATATTGATTTTCCTGTGCCAGACATTGTTTATACTGTTCATGCGTAGCTCCCTCCTGTAACACTGGAAAAAGATATTTGGAATCCGCCCGCCTGTAACGATTAATCAGTAACTGCATAGGCTCCGAAACTTCCATCTCGATCAGTGCACCTGTTTTTTGCCGGCGATACGACAATACTTTTCCTTCTTCAACCAGGTTCTCCCCTCCTAGACGATCGATATCCGCAAAAGGCATACCGCAAGCCAAAAAAGAAAACAGGGCCATATCCACCGCCAGCTTTTTCTCCGGTTCCTCTTCCAGATCAAGTGCAGCCATCTGCTTGATCACTTCCACCGGGACTGCCCGTTTAACAGTTTCCTCCCGTTGCAACTGCATCCCCTCGAACGGCCGTTCCTCAGGCCGCCCTTTCCACCCCCGGCAAGCACGGTTGTACATCGCACGCAAGTTACTAATATAACTATTCACCGAATTCACGCGCAGTTTCTTTCCTTTCAGATACCGAATAAACTCCTGCACAACATCCTGCGTCACATCTCCCAACAATCTGCTCTTTCCTCTCTCACGAATGAATGCTGCAAAATGATTTCGGGTAGCACGATACAGATCGGCCGTGCTTTCATCCCCATTACTGCGCTTCTGCTTTTCCTGCTCAAGCATCAGTATGCAAAAATCTTTATTTCTCATAACTTATTCCTTCTTTATCGTTATTAATCAAAAAGATAAAGATAAACATTCAGGGCTTGCAGATTGTTCGGTTTTCGCAGTTTCTGCTAACGGCACTATCTCTAAAAAAGTATGTTTTAGAAAGAAAATCACATCTTTCACCATCATTTCCTACCCTCATTTCCACCTTTACACAAACTCATTGCAATGATTCTTCCCGATCATCATAATGCCTTGGGGAAGTCATCACAATGACTCCAGGCACTTATCACAATGAATTGGGTTGATCATTACAATGAAATTTTTAACATTGCAGAATATAAGGGAATTTTCTTCGGGGGTATACTCTAAAAGTAGGCTAATATACCTTTTACAAAGCTGGAAGCTCTTTTTGGATAGGCCGTTTTTATGTGACAGATTGTAGTTGGTTTTGTCTTATGTCTGTCATTTGGACTGAAATCATTATGATGATTGCATTTTCAAGTATCCGAATGCCGTTGAAAAAAAGAAAATCCCCTCAATCCGTTATTGCTGAAGTTCGGATTGAGGGGATAAATGCGCTTTATCTATTCCCTGCTTATGTACAGAGTGGGGAGACAATGGTTAGATTGACAGAATGTCAATTGATATAAGTGTCAATTTGGGTTCTTCAAACAATACTTAGACATAAAAAATTCTACAATATGTTTGTATTCTAGGAGTTTTTTCCCTAGTTAGTTTTTGATAATCTACCTAGGATTCTCGTCCCAGAACTACAATACTGATATTTAGAATTTTATATTTTTCAATTCCAAACATACTCCATGATTTAACTTACTGATTTTCTCCGTGCTTCTGCGGTAGTTTACTCTATGGAGAATATTAGAGGTAAAGGTAGCATGGAGTTACAAAACTATCGACGAACTAGTGGTTAATGATTTTTCGATAAGATATATTGCAGTATATCTTTGTTTTATGTTCACATTAGAATAGTGTTTCAATTTCTAATTCAGTATATACTTTAATGTAGAAACGTACAGCTAGATGAAATAGTAATTATTTTTTATTTCTTTTGATTGTAAATAGATTTAAGCCATATTTTTATTATCTTTACCATGATTATTAAATCAGGTGATAATAGTGTTGTCGTATTTCTATGTAATAATATGAAAAAAATAAAGAAATATCAGCTAATACAAGATTTACTAAACCAAGGATTAGATTATCCAAGGTTTACAAGAAGATTAGTATCAATAAGGAATTCTGTAGACTATAGTACACTTTTGGAAATAGTTGAAAGTTTTATTAAAAAATCTTCTAAGTTTAAAGAGTATATGTTTGGAACTATTTTCCCCAATGATCCAAAAACATTGGGAGGTAATAGAGATTTCTATTTGAAACCAACCAGCATAGAAAGTGAAATTTCCTGGATCTCATTACAAATTAAGTATAATAAAGAAAAAATACAGTTCTTTGTTTTGCAAAAAAGATTGTTTGAACATCTTTTTTTACATGGTAGATACAGTGAAGCTTTGAATGTACTAGAAAATGTGAGAAAAGAATTAGGTGTATCTATTTGGTATTATGAAGCAAAACTTTTATTATATGAATATAGTAATAAAACAGATGATAAGTTTTTGTTGATATCTGATATTAATGAAAAACAGGGGGAGACACATGCTGGTTTTGTTACTTCCATTCTACATTTTATTTCTTACCGCACAGCTAGAAATCTATCAGCTTATAAATATGATTTGGATTTACAAAACTATTTCCAAAGAAATAGAACTGATTTTCAAAAAAGCAACTGTGACTACTTTCTGTTTAAATTAAATTATTTTAAGAACTACAATGTCGATGAATTCAAAACAATATTCGCTTTTGAAAATACCAATTCATTAGTTGATAGATATTTAACTTTAATTTATTTAATGCAAACTATATATATTCATGGTAAAAATGATGAATACATAGCCAATAGAGCTCTATATCTATACAATAAAACTAAAGATACAATGTGGATACCTTTATTTGCATTGGTGTATCCTGAACGTATTCCTGATATTTATTTCGACTTCGAATACTTAGATATTTTAGATAGTTACTACAGTGGAGAATATGAGAAAGTAATAAACTTATCAAAATTATATGTAAAAAAATCCTCATGCTGTTTTGATGTTTTAGTATTTTATTGTCGAAGTTTATTAGCTCTAAATAGAGGATATATACATATCTCAAACGATATTGATTCATTACTAAATCAAATATCTATAAAAATATTTTATGCATTAAACAATGAAGATAACAGTTCTGATGCTTTATATAATCTATATCAGAAAAATAAAAATATTTATAGTTTCAAATTAGCTTATGGTTTGGATTATTTCATAAAAGAAGAGGAAAATAATGAGAAATCCTTACGTTTAAAACAAAGTTCATTATGTCACTATGATCCATTAGCAATTGCAGAACGTGAAAAAAATAAAGCTCTAGAGTATTTGAAACTAGGGGAAAAGTTATTTAATAACTCAATTACGATTCGACAATATTTGAGAAGAATAAAAAAAGAAGATACTCCCAGTGGTGAAGTTGTAGATTACATACGAGATATAGACAATGCAAAAATCCTTTTTGAGAATAAGGAATTTAACTTATCTTTAGAAGGATGGAAGTGCATAGTGGAAAAGTATAAATATTCAAAGTCTATTGTCCAAGTTGCATTGAAATATGCATTTGAATGTATGGTTAATGAAGATAAATATTTAGAAGCTATAAAATTCTATGTAAATAATTATATTGAAAATCCCGTCAGTGTGGCAAAAATCAATATTACTGATTTTATGCATATATTGAGAAAAATGAAATATAAGGGAATTAGACGTTGTATAGAGTTACCTATTTTTGTTGGATTAAACGCTGGAGATGATGCAGATAAAAGCTTTATATTGCAAAGTTATTGTGAAGTTTACGACAAACAAAAGCCCTCTGAACTATTTGAAGAGTTAATTACTGAGGATATAAAAAAAATCGAATGCTTCTATTATGTTATTTATAAAGAAGAAACATTACGACATTTTATATACATAAATAGTACATTAGATAACTTACAAGAAAAGCAGCGTATTTTAAAATTTTTAGTAGATCTAAACACTCCAAACCGAAAAGCGTATCAAGAACAATTAGATATAGTATCAAATAGTCTTATTGTATATGAAGGAAGTAAGAAATTAGATGACAGTAAAATATTTGCAAATGATCAGGCTATTGTTAATTATGAATTGAGAGATGTTGATGGACTGTTCAATAGATTCAAAACAATATTCAAACTTGTTATAAAAGACAATTTAAAAATTGTCATTTTACAAGGTGGAACCTATAAAGTTGTTCAGTTTGAAGATGGAGAAAAAAAAGATCCTGGGGTGAAATTTTCAGACAATGCATTATTGGAGGTATTTTATTCTATATTTGATTTGGTTAGAGATAAATTTCTTAATAGTAAGTATGGTATTGTGGCCTATTTAAGTACTCGAATCAGGCATGGGGTATTAGAAGGAGAATTACGACCAGAAATAGACAAAGAGAACTTGATTTTTAATCGGACAAACAACAAGTATATTTCTAACAATTTTTGGCAAAAAAAATATGGTATTGATAGTCGAATGAATGCTATCATTAATAAAGAACTTGAACAGTTTTCTATAAAAGTAGACTCGCTATTATATCACCTAATAAAAGAAAAGCTTCAAATTAAAGAAGATGCTATTCATCAAGATGGGTTGTTTAATTACGATGTTAGCAATTCAGAAATAGAACAATGGACTTATGAAATAGGAAATATGGAAACTTACCAGGAGTGCTGTTGGGCTATATTACGTAAATTATGGGAGCGTACTGAATCAAATTTGGAAAACATAAGAAGATTCATTAATACAAATGTCAGAAGTGATTTTGAGCAAGCATTTAATATACTAAGAAGTAATTTGTTGGTACAGATATCACAAGAGAGTTTTCCAGAAATTTACAGTGCAATAAATACAGCGTATAATACCATAGATCAACGTCTATATAAAATAGAGGGGTGGTTTAAAATCTCTGGACCAGAGTTGGAAGATTTCGATATAGAAACTTTATTGGATTTAGTTTGGGAAAATACTGCAAAATGCTATCCTAAAGACAATGCGAATCTTCAAATACAGTGTGTTAAAGGATTGAAAATAAAAGGAGACTATTTGATACATTTTACAGATTTATTTCGCATCTTTTTAGATAATATGTTCAAGTACACTCAACCGATTAAAGATGAAAAAAACTTTAATATAATATGTAATTTAAATAATAAAAATCATTTAAATTGTGTGTTTGAGAATAAATCTCCAGAAAGGATTGAAATAGAGGGTGTAAAAACAACAATGTCAAATGAGAATATTTCATGCTTAACAGAAGGAAAGAGTGGATTAGGTAAAGCTAAAAAAATTATCAAATATGACTTAAGGTGCGAGAATAACAATGCACAAGTTGAATTAAAAGATGGAAAATTCATTGTAAATATAGATATTAATGTTGAAAACCTAAAAATAGAAGATGAGGATATTAATAGTTGAAGATAATCAAAAAAAATTAGATAAATTGAAAGAATATATATCTAAGGAGTTTCCTGATTATGAGATAACAGATCGTCAGTCTTATAATTCTGCAACAAAAGAAATTGTGCTCAATTATAAAAATTATGACCTTATGTTATTAGATATGAGTATGCAAACATATGATATCTCAGAAGATGAAATGGGTGGAGAGCCTGAACCACTTGCAGGCACTAAAATATTAAGTCAGATGTACTTACGAGAAATTACAGTAAAGGTTATAGTTGTTACAATGTACGAAAATTTTGTAGGAACTAAGATTAAACAATTGGATGAGAATTTGAGGAATGAATATGCAGATATATATTGTGGATATGTCTTTTTCTCTCATTCTAACAATGAATGGCAATTTAATTTAAAAAAAATGATAGAAGAAAGTATATGATTAAAATTTTAATAATGGACGACTCTCGTCCTAAAACAGAGGCTATAAAAAGATATTTAACAGATGATTGTTTAATACCTTCTGATAAAATTGATACTGCAATAACAATAAATGAAGGACGTAAATTATTAACTAAGTATGACTATGATTTGCTGCTTTTGGATTTGGTCATGCCTTTAAATGATGACAGTGAACCAGATGCTGAAGAAAGTCCTAAATTTATTGATGAAATATACACAAGTACATATATTCATATCCCTATACATATAATAGGATTTTCTCAATTTGACGATTTACTAGAAACCTCTAAGAGTAAATTTGAAGATAAGCTGTGGCATTTGCTTAAATTTGATTTAAGTAAAAATGATTGGAAAACAAAGTTGCAAAATAAGATACAACATTTAATAAGAACTAAAGAATATTTCTCAAAATCATTAGGTGAAAAGTATCGCTTTGATTATGGTGTAATTTGTGCATTAGACAAAGAATTTTCACTAATGCAATCCGCATTCATGAATATCGATTGGAAGAAGTTTAAAATTGAAGGACATCCGTTTATTTTTTACTCAGCAGAAATCTCAACAATGAATGGAAGTCGATTAAAAATAGTATCGTGTTGTGTAAACGAAATGGGGATGCAAGCTACTGCAGTAGTTTCCGCATTGATGTTTAGCCTTTTTGAGCTTAAATGTTTATTTATGACAGGGATTTGTGCTGGTATTGAAGGAAAAGTAAACATGGGGGATATTATTATAGCCGAGCGAATTTTTGATTATGGTAGTGGAAAATTAAAATCGAATGAAAATGGTGAAGCTTTTTTGGAACCTAGTTACAACCCTTTAGATGTTGAATATGAGTTGCTGGGTACGATCCATCATTTTCTTACAGAAGAAGATATAGATACTAAAATTTACAATCAATTAAGAAAAGCTTTTCTGCATAAATCCGACAAAATTCCCCAAATAGTGATTGCTCCTACAGCTTGTGGTTCATATGTTGTTGCTAATTCTAAATTTGCAAACAGCCTGAAAGTTGGCGAAAGAAAGCTTGCTGGGGTGGAAATGGAAGGATATGGATTATATAAAACAGGTTATATAGAAAAAAAACAATGTTTAATGGTTAAATCAGTATGTGATTTTGCCAATGAAGCAAAAGGTGATGATTATCAAAATATGTGCGCTTTTTCCAGTGCTAGTTTTGTGTACTTTTTCTTAAAATATAATTATTAAATCTGTTCACACCGCTCATTCAATTCAGATAATGCAATTCCTAGATATATTTTATTTTGTAAAATACAAATTTGAGATTTAGAATGGAAGTAATAAAATAATTCAAAGGTAAGCATATGGTATATTCTATATGTTTACCTTTGTTTTTAATGTTTACAGCACATATTAATATTCAGTACAATAGTTATAATTTGCGCTCTTTCTTCTTTGTTTTAATTGAAAGACAAGTGTATATCTAGGGGAATAGTTGAACTGAATAGACTGTATCTTTGATATTTTTTGTCTGATAGCAACATGAGTCTATATTGAATGTCTGACTATTTGCTTCCTTGATTTTAAGATTGATAAAAACAAGTTTTTTGAATGCTATTCTGATTGATTCCTATTTTTCTTTCATAAAATTGAATATTTTATTCCTGTAACTTAAGCTGTTCAACTATAGAAGTGCTCTTTATTATGCTGGGATAATTGAATAATTCTGTTTGCTGGAATGGTTCACACAATCAAAACCAGCTGTTATCATTCCCTTCTTGATATTCTTGGATTGGTAAACGGAATTTTTATTAGCTTAGTCTTTCTGGCTCACAATCAAATAAAGTGCATATTCAGTTTGTTATCGGAACGGCTACAGTCAAAATGTATCTTACCATAAAACTTTATATCCACTTCAGATTACCCCTACTCTGTGTTCCCTATTGCCCAAAGTTCATTTTTCAATAGCCAAGCCTTCAAATAACTCTTTCTTCCCCAAGAAATAAGCTTCCTAGGTAGAAATAAGCAAACTTTTCCCGGTGCGGACGACTCAGAAAATAATAGCGACCCGCTTTCACTAATTGATAAATCAGCTCTGTTTTGTCAACATAGATATATCCGTCCTGACGAAGACTCTTAAAATTCTGTATACCGATAGGATAAAGCTTTGCCATAATTTATCTGATTGAAGTAATACCTTTTACGCAAAGTACTCAATAAAGATCAGCATTTACAAAAAAAAGAATCGGTTAATTAGAGGTATTCAAATCTGATATATGAAAACTCCTATACAAATTAAGTTGACTCAAATTAGGTATGATGCCCTTAAAGATTTCTTCGCAGGGCATCATACTTTTCTTATTATTACAAACTTAACAACCATTTCCAAACCGGAAGGACTTCAATAGTTTTTCCACTCATTTCTATCGTTCGTTCTGTATCGCGGGTAATAATTAATAGTTGCTTACATTCCAAAACTTCGGTAATTTTCAGCAAGGCTTTTATTTCCCGGTCAAATGTGCCATCGCTATTGTCGAGATTGTAACAAACCTGAATCACTGTGTAATCGTCGGGAATATAGAAGTCTACCTCAATACCTTGATTATAGAAATAAACAGCATCATTTCGTCCATATTTACGCAGTAGATTTACGGCTACCATATTCTCCAATAAAGAAGTATTCCCATCCAATAAAAAAAGGTTCAGAATGCCATTATCTGTGAAATAGTACTTGGGAGAAGTTTCCTTATCAACCAATTTCCCCGCTATATTCTGTATAGGATTGATAAGCCACGCATCTCTAGCGTACTCCATGTAGTTAATAACTGTCTGCGTTCCGACCTTTGCTCCGGTTGACGATACAATATTTGCTATCCGGGTAAATGACAAAGGCTGCTTGACACTTTCAGCCAATTTCTTGAACATGATACGTAAAGCGAATGTGTTATCTATCGTATGACGGGCTGCAATATCCCCCAAATAGATTTTTTGGTAAACACTGGTCAAGTAATCCCGTTTAACCAATAACTCGGCTCCTTCCGGGAATCCGCCAAAATAGAAATAGTCATTGAATTTTCGTAATACTTCGGCTTTGCCTTCCGTAGACAGCAAATGATTAGTAGTAGCAGGAACATTGTTTGCTGTCAAAAACTCTTTGAAAGAGTATGGATAAACATCAATAGGAATATAACGTCCACCTAAAGTTGTCTGAATATCCTGACTTAACATTTTGGCATTGCTTCCAGTAATATAAACCCTATGTTTCGTGTCAGCCATACGGCGGGCAAATTTCTCCCATCCGCAAACATTTTGCACTTCGTCCAAAAACAGGATAGGTTTCTTTCCATACATTTCTAAATGAACCTCCAACAACAGATTTAAATCTTCTGCTTTCATTCCGGTAAGACGCTCATCTTCAAAATTGATATAAAGCATTTCACTCCACTGTACACCCTGTGCAAGTAGTTGTTGCATCCGTTGATATAGCAGAAAAGACTTTCCCGCTCGTCGAATACCCACAAAAACATAGTTTCCAAACTCCTCGAAAGTAAAATTTCGTGGAATCACCTTATATCTGGGAACTTCCACTTGATTGTCGGCGATAACTGTTTTCAAAATATTTTTGTCCATATCTTCCTATTTTCATTCTAGTCACAATACAAAGATAGTCTATTTTTGTTTTACACACAAAACAAAAATTCATACTTATCGTTTTACCGACAGAATAAAACTTATCCTATTCTAAAGTAGGCATGTCTAAAAAAATAGGGATAAAACAATACACAAACTCCAGTTTCATGGCGTAAAAACTGGAATATTTATTATCTTTGCATCTGTAAAACAAGGAAATAAGTTCATGACCATAACAAGAGAAGTACAAAAATTAGTCGAAAACTTTCAACCTGACTATGTTTTCACATATCAGGATCTCAATTTACCTCCAGAGTGGAGTGAAAGCGTTATCAAAATGCTGAATCGTCTGGTTAATGAAGGTGTTATTGCTAAAATTTCGAAAGGGCGCTTCTACAAGCCGAAAAAAAGTGTTTTTGGTGCTTTAAAGCCTAAACAGGAAGAGATTGTAAAAGACCTACTTGAAAAAGATGGAGAAATTATCGGTTATATGACTGGCTATTCAGTCTTTAACAGACTGGGATTAACTACACAAATTCCAAATACCATTCAAATCGGTACAAATGTACGTAAGAACAAAAAACAAAGAGGTTTATTTACAATTAGCTTTGTGTTGCAATCCAATCCCATAACGAAAGACAATATTCCTCTGCTACAAATACTGGATACCATCCGGTTTATTAAAGAAATACCGGATACTACTATCAACCAGTCATGCAAACGTATTATTGCTATTATCCAGGAATTAGAGGAGGGAGAAACAAATAAATTACTTATACTTGCAGAAAAATATCCTCCAATGGCACGTGCCCTGTTCGGAGCGATGGTAGAGAACATCTATGGCACAAACAAAGCAGTATCATTGTGGAATACGCTAAATCCGCTGACCACCTATAAAATAGGGATTAACGAACAAGTGTTACCCGAAATAAGAAAATGGAGGATTGAATGAAATTGGATCAACACCCGGAACTATTGGCGGACGCAATAAGAGCCACGTCGGAATATTACCATATAGCACCGGTCTATATAGAAAAAGACTATTGGATAAGCAAAATACTGCAACAACTTTCCAGCAGTATTTATGCTGAAAGTACAGTATTTAAAGGAGGTACTTCGTTATCAAAAGGATATGGTTTGATAAATAGGTTCTCAGAGGATGTTGATGTCGCTGTGCTTACCGGCGAATTGAGTGGAAACCAGATAAAGACACTTATTTCAAAAGTATGCAAGGAAATGACACAAGGTTTACAGGAACAAATCGTACCTGAACTGACAAGCAAAGGTTCGCGGTATCGAAAAGCATTGTATCAGTATCCTTCATCGACAAATGAGCCGCTACATAGTTTTGTCGCCAACCACGTCATCGTAGAAATTAATTCCTTTGCAAACCCATACCCTTATATAAAACGGTATATAAGAAGTTTTATCACATCTTATATGGAAGAAACCGGCATGCAATCTTTGATTGAAGAACACGATATGTATCCATTTGAATTGAATATACTGGACAAACGAAGAACGTTATGTGAAAAGATTGTTGCATTATTACGCTTCTCTTTCATGGATAACCCAGCAGAAGGATTGGGGAGTAAAATTCGTCACTTCTATGACATTTACTTTCTACTGAATGATATGGAATGTGCAGAATATGTGAAAAGTGACTTTATCAAAGATTTAAAAAAGTTGATTGAACATGACAAGGAGGCTTTTGATGTTCCAGAGAAATGGCACAATAGTTCTATCAATAAAGCTCCTTTGCTAAATTTGTTTGATAAGTTGTGGAATGAACTAAGCGGACTTTATGAAAAGGAGTTAAAAGCATTAGCTTATAGCGAAATACCAACTTCTAATAAAATAAAAATTGAAATAGAAGACTTTATTCGATTTATTAAAAATCAGCTATGATTTTTTCCTTTCCCCGGTTTAAGTACAAAATAAAGGAAGCAAATATTTCATAAAGCCCTCCTCCACTTCACGATTAGGAAATCCCAGACGATAAATACCAAATTCACGGTTAATTGGGTATCCACTGTACGTCTTATACAAGATAGCAACACCGGACAACCTTTCCGGATATATCTTCTCTATATTTGCATGATATAATTCGAATAGTTAATTATGGAGTTGGAAATAGAAAAGAGATATTGCCAAAGTTGCGGAATGCCATTAGATATAAATCAGGAAGAACTTCTTGGAACTAATGGCGATCAAACGAAATGTGATGAATATTGTGTCTACTGTTATCAAAATGGGCAATACACAGTGGATTATTCAATGAAAAAAGTAATTGATGTATGGGTTGAGAATACAGATCTTTTCAATAATCATGTTCATACCCAATATACACCGAATGAACTTCGAACTGTTCTTAACAAAAGATTACCTACCCTTAAACGATGGAAGCAAAAGATTGACACTGAAAATATTTATCATGAAATAATAAATCGGATAAAGGTTTATATCAACAGCCATTTGTTTGATATGCTCAATACCGAACAATTATCCAAAATTGCCGGACTATCAAAGTTCCATTTCCTGCGTATATTTAAAGAGTACACCGGCGAAAGCATAGGAGTTTATGTCCAGCGTATACGTTTAGAACATATCGCACATCTGCTTTTGACAGCAAATTTTTCTCTGAACAACATCGTGCTGCAAACTAACTATCAAACCAAACATAGCCTATCCAAAGCGTTCAAGAAACACTTTGGGTTGTCTCCATCAGATTATAAACAGCAATACAAACAACAGCCCTATAATGAAGCACCCATACTTTCAGAAAAAAGATTACCTCAAATTAAGAAGATTAGTAGTTTAAGTATGATTTATAGAACCATTGATAATACGTGTTCTACGATAAAAGCCTATAAGGATATATGGAAAGAACTACTATCTTTTGCAGAAAGCAATATTACAAAAAGTCCTGAAAACAGATTTATAAGCGTGAGTATGGATGACCCGCTTATTACTGCTTATAGCAATTGCCGCTTTCTTATCGGACTTACTGTTAATCAAAAAGTGAAGGCAAAAGGCAAATTCGGAATGATGGAAATACCTGCCGGACATTATGCGGTATTCAAATATGAAGGCGATTATTCCTCTTTACCCGATTTATGTAGGCTAAGCACCCAGCGCCTTGTCATATTTCTATGGTAGGTTTCCAAATGCTCGCCCCCGAACCGGACTTACACCTCTCAGCGTATCCGGCTCTCCACTAATTTTAGTCTATCTTTCCGTCATGTATCTTTTTGTGACAACTCCTGCACACGGCAATCGTTTTGCGTTTGCGGGCAATCATGTGTCGTTCCCAGCTTTCCTTACCCTGCAAGTTCTTTAGTTTCCTTACATGGTGCATAACAAGGTCGTCTGTCGCTCCACATAATTCACACTCATGGGCTTTCAGCCTTTCAACAAGACTTGTCCGCCCCGCAGTATAAATTGTTCGTGGCATGGTGTCACATTCCGATTTATAGGTGGGCTTCTTGCGTTTGAAGCCACCGTCGTAAAAGTATCTTTCCTTTACACCTGTTTTAGTCATGTGCTTTATGATAAACCTACCGTTCTTACGATATTTCTTGTTTACCTTGCGTGTGCGGCACTTATATTTGCCTGCAAACGTTTTGTACATGCTGTATTCCATGATGTACTTGAAATTATTCAAGGCATGGGCACAGTTGTTGGCTATGGAGTAGTAATTATAGAAACCCACGATTTCCCGATTATAGCTATCAAGGATTTCAAGGTCGTCATTGAATATCAGTCCCGATTTACATTTCGGTTTCCATATTTCCTTTCCGTTACGGTTTGTCATTTCCAAGACTCCCCAATCGAACAGTTTTTTACGGACAGTTTCCATACTGACATTCAAGCAGACCCTTTTACCATAGGTTCTTCTTAATCTACCCCGTTTATCACGTCTTTGGTCGTTGGACTTTCTTACAGTAATTTCATATCCGAGAAACTTGGCAGGTCTTTCGGTATGGGTGACAAGTGTCTTTTCATCAGACAGTTCCAATGCCAGTTTATCAGCAAGGAAGTTTTTAATATCTCCCTTTATCTGTTGCGCATCTTGCTTACTTCCGATAATTCCCACGAGAAAATCATCTGCATATCTCGCATATTTCATTCTCCTGTAATCGGCATCCATTTCTTCGCCATTGGGATATTTAGCCCGTCCTTGTTCTATTGCTTTCAGTTCAAGGATTAGCTTTACCCTTTGCCTTTCGTCTTTTACGGACTTCAATCTTCGCACAATACGTTTTCTTGCATTGCCGAAGTCCAAACTTTCTCTACTGAATTTTCGTTTCTTCCCTTTATCGAATTTGGCTATGTATTCCTTTATATACTTATCCAGCTTGTCAAGGTATATATTAGCCAATATCGGGCTGATGATACCCCCTTGCGGTGTGCCACTGTAAGTATTGTGGAATTGCCATTCTTCGATATATCCCGCTTTCAAAAACTTGCGTACTAAGCGTATGAAGCGTTCGTCCGCAATGCGCTCCTTGAGTATGTTTATTAATACATCATGGCTTATATTATCAAAGAAACCTTTTATATCTCCCTCTACAAACCACTTTGCACCGCTAAACTCCTTTTGGATGTGAGTTAATGCAGTATGGCAGCTTCGATTGGGTCGAAACCCATGCGAGGTGTATTCAAAATTTCCCTCGTATATGGCTTCCAATACCATTCTTACTACTTCTTGTATTAACTTGTCATTGAAAGTCGGTACGCCAAGAGGTCTTTTCTTACCGTTTTTCTTCGGTATGTACACCCTCTTTGACGGTTGGGGCTGGTACGTTTCATCTTTTAACGTATCAATCAACTTTTCAATTCGTTTCAGGCTCATGTTGTCAATGGTCTGACCGTCCGAACCTTTAGTCATGTTGCCCTCTTTGGCGTAGATGTGCTGATAGGCAACATAGAACATTTCCTCATTGAACAAAATTCTGTAAAGACGTTCAAACTTGTAGCTTACATCCTTACTGTGTTCTGATAGACTGTTTAATACTCTTTCTGGACTTCTCATAATGTCTCTCACATTTTCCGTTAATTGTATTAATAATTAGCTGCTTCCCTTCGCCATGTACAAGGCGTTACCTTGCTCGGACTACTATGGAAGCTCCGTTACCACTCCGAATTTTCATAGGTCAAACCTAATAGCCTTTCGGCACTTCGGGATAGGTAATCCCCGTTTATTACATCGTAACTGTTGGCATGATAGATTGTCGGATACGACTTCCGTCCTTCACTCGCTTACTGCGGTTGTGTCGTGATAAGTTCTTGCTACATTCATACCTATACACTGAAGTAGTATCACGATATGGCGATTGATAGTTACCTTACGCCATAGCCTAAAGGGGAACCACTCGGACTATCGTTTAATCAATTCGGACTTTATCCTCATATCTATCTTTTCATCTCGCCATTCAGTCGCAGTTTGGTAACTAACTGACTTATGACTTTTCCGACATGCTACACTCCCTGCTCGGTTAAGTTTTCCCGAAAACAGATAAGTCGGCTGATGATAGGTTATTTTCAAAGAACACTTTCCTAATCTCTTGCCAAAGAGATGTTTACGATGCAACCTTTACGGGCGCACATAGATACATTTACTTAACATGGCTTCCACAGAGTGAATATCGACAGAAAAACACATTAACTTTCGAGTTATATATTAAGACTCCGATAGAGGAAGACTATAATAACTTATTGACAGAAATATATATTCCTATTGAAAAAACAACAAAGAAATAATACCATGAAAGAATTACCGGAAAATCAAACATTAGCGAAACAGATCGATGTTACCTTAAAAGGTAGAATTATCACAGAAGTATTCAATGCCACAAAATATCATAAGAATACATTCTATTATGGCGATCCCCTCACTTATGGCAAACTACTTACCGGAAGAGAAATCAAATCTTCCGAAAGTTTTGGTATGTATGTAGATATAATATTGGATAAAGGCACAAAAATCAGTTTCGGAGATGGAACAAACCTGAAATACGGTACAATATCGGGCAAGATGCCGAATAATTATCAACTATTGCTTACGCTTGATGATAATACCTATCTTGCTTTTACCGTAGGTATGTTTGGAGTGATAGCTGCATATACCGGAATATATGACGAAGTATATTACAAAAAAAGTGCAGAAAGCATTTCTCCGCTAAATAATGAATTCAATGATTCCTATTTTGAGAAGCTATTTATTGGTTTAAAGCCTAAATTATCAGTTAAAATGCTGTTGGCTGCAGAACAACGCATTCCCGGTTTGGGGAACGGAGTATTGCAAGACATACTGTTCAATGCAAAAATTAATCCTAAAAGAGAAATAAGTTCATTGACAGATACCGATAAATCGGCCTTATTGCAATCGATCAAAACGACCTTAAAGAGTATGATTCTTCAAGGCGGAAGAGATACTGAAACAGACCTGTTCGGCAAACATGGGAACTATAAAACCATTTTGTCCAGAAATACATTGAATAATCCATGTCCAAGATGTGATAATTCTATTATTAAAGATGCATCTAACGGTGGCGGAGCCGTTTACTACTGTCCTACTTGCCAAAAAATATAAAATATGGATACAAATATAATTCTAGATTTTTTAAACGATTTAGAGCTAAACAATTCATCTGAATGGATGAAAGAGAACAAACTGCGTTATGACAGAGCAAAAGCTGAATTTGAAAATATAATTCAAGAATTAATAAACCGGATTAGTTATTTTGACGTTTCATATACTGGACTAACTCCTGCCAATATGATTTTTAGGCTGAATAGGGATATACGATTTAGCAAAGACAAATCACCCTATACTCCTGCTTTTCGCGCTCATATTTCTCCCGCTGGAAAGTATCCAATACCTGTAGGCTACTTTATCCATATTAAGCCACATAATATATTATTGGGTGGCGGAATATACACTTCACAGATACCGGAAGCAACAAAACTTATACGAAAGCATATTTCAGATAATTCTAATGACTTCTTAGATATCATCAACAATCCCGATTTCTCGATGAATTTTGTAATTCAAGGGGAAAAACTAAAAAAAGTTCCAAAGGAATATTCTGATAAGTCTCCTGTATCAGAATACTTAAAACATAAATCATGGGACATTTATGCCGAACTCGAAGATAATTGTTTCCTCCAATCTGATTTATTCATTGATGAAATAGTCCATAAAATCAAGTTAATGAAACCATTTAATGATTTTATAAATAAAGGATTATCTAGAAACCCTAAATAATAAAGATCAAATCAGGATCATACACCTTGAAAAATACAGTGCAGGAATCCGAAGACACCTGCACCATAAATATAAAATCAGGATTCAGCCTTGCGCCTCTTCACTTCTTCCACGAGCTTTGTAAAGGATTTTTCCTTTTTACGTTTCTCATGCTCAGAAGCGGAGAAATGCCAGGCTTCACGCTTTAGTTTCAGATAGCTTTCATACACTTTGGTATCTAGCGAACCTCCTGCGACTGCTTCCAGAACAGCACAACCGGGTTCGTTGGTATGTGTGCAATCCTTGAAACGGCACGATTTTGCATAGTTGGAGATTTCCAGCATTTCGGCTAATGAATCGGGATTATCTACAGTCAATCCAAACTCACGGATACCCGGAGTGTCGATTAAAACACCTGAACCGTCCATCAAGACCATTTCCCGCCGGGTGGAAGTATGCCGTCCTTTTCCGGTGGACTGGCTTATATCTGACGTCAGCAGCACCGACCTTTCACAAAGTGCATTAACAAGAGAACTCTTCCCTACCCCCGAAGAACCGACAAAGACAACCGTTTCGCCTTCCGATATGGAATCCCGTAACCGGGAGACCGTTTCAGGGTGATGGATACTTGTGAAGAACACCGGCATCCTACGGGTAAGGTGCCTGATTGCTTCCTCTGTCTCCTGTTTATCAAAAGGCAAATCAGCCTTATTGAGTATCAATACGGGATGGATGTTTTCTTCCAATATCTGAACCATGAAACGTTCCACCCTGCGCATATTGAAATTATCATCGAGACTCTGCACGATAAACGCCTTGTCAACATACGAAGCAATTGCCTGTTTTCCGGCTACCGTTCCATTTCTCTTGCGGTATAAAGTCCGTTCACGAGGCAACATACCGACGATAATGCCTTTGCTATCGTCGAATGGCTGAAACAGCACCCAGTCACCTGTACAGGGCAGTTCAAAGTCAGATTTCCCGTACATCATATTTCCCGTCAACTCGCATTGGTACAGTCCGCTTTCGGATACAACCTCGTAACAGGTACGATGCACGATGGCTATCCGTCCGTGAGACAATGTATTATAAGCCGATTCTTGTTTTAGTTGGTTCAACCGGTCGTTCCAACCATACATATTTAAACGAATCATAGCGTTATCTTTTTAGCTATATAAAATACATAGCCGTAGAACTCTTTATACTTGCGGTATAACTCCTCTTCGTGATGCGACATCGCGACAAGTTCTTCGGCGGTTTTATTTCCCGGATATTTGGCCAGAAACTTTTCCCGAGCTTTAACTAACGGTGCAAAATAATGCTCTGTCCAGCAAATTTCAGGTAAAATAAAAGAAGCGACAGGAAGATACCCCGCCTTTTGTATCAGGGCAACCTGATTGGGTATCGTATCTATTTGCGGATAAGCTTCCATCCAGAAATCATGAATCTCTGCTGGACGTTCTTCAGTAAACCAGGCGCTTTCAGAAACAGCGATATATCCTCCTGTTTTCAGATATTTGCGCCATTCGTTCAGTCCGCGTTCAAAGCCTATATTATAAATGGCTCCTTCCGACCAAATCAGGTCTAACTCTCCTTCTCCAAAAGGAAGGTTGTCCATCGAACCGACGATTCCCTTCACTCTATCCTGAAGATTCAGCCCTCTGGCATTACTGTTGAACCTGTCGATGAATCCCGGAAAAAAGTCAAGACCGGTAATATGTCCCGGTGCATGCTGGGCCAATACCATTGTCTGGCCGCCTGTGCCACAACCCAAATCGGCGATAAGGGATTGATCGGTAAGGTTATCTATAAAGCCCAATGCTTTAAGAGTCACTTCTGGACTTCCGGGCCCCTGGCGTTCTGTATTTAAAAAGTATTCGCAGATTAAATTAAAATCGAATTCGTGAATTGTTTTATTTTCGTTACTCATTTCTTTATGTATATAGTATACCCGTGAAAGCATAACAATGCCGTCATCATTGTACACTGATTAAAATTGAATTAATACAATAGGAATTATGCCCGGATAGAATTACCCGAGAACAAACGAAAGGACAACCTGTACAAGGAATACAGATTGTTTACTACACCAAATCCGATTTAAATAGTTTGTTTAACATGGGGCAAAGATACATAGTAATTATCAAATATGCAAAAACTCTACTATAAACGCCATTCCATCATCCTTAAAACCTCAAACGGCCATATAATTTTTACTCTTCCGACAAGCTAAACTCCTTATTAGAGAATAATTCCGCCAAACCTGATATTTGCTTCAAACGCAATATTTCATCTCTGTCCATACCGATATTACGTTGTATCCAGGCATCCGACATGCCGCATTTGGAGAGCTCGGAGACGATATGACTCATTAGTTCAATATTGTGGGTACCACGTGCCCTGTTATGGCGGATGGTCGAAGCCATTCTGTTGGAGAGGTCTTTTTCGATGACAGTGACGGGGAGCAAGCCGCGTTCACGCTCATAGATACGTTTTGATGTCTTCATCACCATATAGCGGTGATAGCCGTCGACCAGTTCATAGATGTCTTCCTCCGGAATATAGTAGCATACACACGGGGAAGTAAACCCATCTTCCCAGATAGAGACTTCCAGCAATTTCATTTCCGGGGGTGCTACGACATTGGGGTTATAGCTGTTGGCTACCACCTTTTCCACAGGGACAGCCCTTACTTTGTACACAGGACTAGTATATTCCTCCATATAATTCAGAGTTATAAAGTTTTAATATGTCTTCCTTTTGTTTCCTCTCGTGAATATTCAGTGAGAAGCCCATATATTTACAATAGTAGTCATTCTTCAATATGCAGATACAGACACGCTTATAGGTTGGAAGTTCGCGGAATTCCGGAATATCGATATCATCCAGATATTCCATCCGAACCGGTTTCTTTACCGTCTTGTAATTTGTACGGCCTTCAACCCGTATCGGAATTCCTGCCTGTATCAGCTTCTCGATGGTGTTTTCTGCCAGGCAACCACCCTTCTCACGCCAGAATTTTATGCTGACGGAGAGTTTCTGCAAATACCCTTCCCGTGTCTTCTCCGGCAAGGTTCCCAATAGAAATTCCATATAAGACTTCCAGGTCATTCCCTGCGGCAATTTGACAGACTGCCATCCCAACGCGGAAGTGCCACCGTACAACCCGGCAAAACCGACTCCGTTGACACGCCCGATCATCTTTCCCCACATATCCGGATCTATTGCCCGGTATAATTTCAGGCTGGCTATGGCCTGGGAGATAAAAGGGCTTGCTACTCTCTGCATTTCCAACGGGACTCCTGCCTGATAAAACAAATCGTACAAGTGATTGTAATCCCAACCGAACCTACCGTTGGCAACCCATATATCTTTTGTTTTCCAATCGAATATAGGATAAGCATTATATATACGTGGTGCCAGCTGGTGAACCCATTTCAGCCGGCGGTAAGTCTGCACTTTATTCTTTATATGGATAGCGCGCCATCTGTTGAAACTTTCCTGTGTCCGTATCCCTATCAGGCAACAGGTGCGTCCGGCATCCTTTTTTTCATGCAACCATTCCGCAAACTTTAACTGAAACTGGTAATCCCACATATTCTCATCATAAAACGGGAAGTCCTCCACACAAAGCGAGTTTTCGGGCATCTTATTCACCCATAAATTCTGCAACTCTCTGTCCCACGGACGCCAGTAATTCTGGAACATCGAAGTACATGTAGGAACCTTAAAAGGGACGCACACCCGGTAGACCTCCAGGATGTCGGAATTGGAAGACAATACGCGGTCTACATAAGAAGTGGTTTCCCGGTACTGCACCTCATAGTCCATGTGAAAGACTCCCAGTTTCCGTTTCAGGCGGTGTTCGCGTATATAGTCAATACATAAATTCAGCAAAACACCACTGTCCTTACCTCCGGAAAAAGAGACGTATACGTTATCGAAGTCGGAAAATATCTTATCCAACCGAACTTGTACTGCTTCGTACACATTGAGTTTCTCTCTCATCATCACATCTATATTCCATTTTATTATATAGTTTCCATTCCTGAGTTACGAAAAAATGAGCTGAAGCAAAGAGCTCTTTATGCCGGGTATGGGCAACGGCCCGGACAACCGAAATATTCTTGAAATGTTCCAAAACAGCATCGATCAGGGATGCCAGTACCGCATTGTCCTCTCCTTTCACATAATAGTTATTAATAACGACACATGTACCTTTGATTTCAACGGGTATAAACCCTATCACCGTGTCTCTTTCCATAGCGACAAACCATAAATAATGTTTAGATGTTTTGAAAGGATAATTATTATTCTGTCGCAAAACGCTGCAACTCATAACTAGTGGAGCAACTAATTCATATAGCCTCGGGGCGATTCCGGATAACACTTCTATATTCATATTCCAAAGAGACTAAGATTATACAAATCCTTCGAAACACAAAAATAAACAAAATACTATACCAAAGGGTATTAACAGCTAATATTTTAACTTAAAATAAAGAGTTCACCCTTTAATTTTCAGGAGCAGCAGAAAACAGAGTAGATATCCCGCCCATATCATATATCACAAAAACTTTCTACTTTCAGACAACAAGAGCGAAGTTCCTATTGTTATTCAATAAGAAAAACAAAAAATAATGAGAAAAGCATTGAATATTATTATCCCTATCCTGGTTTGTTTCCTTGTAGGGCTTTCCGCCACCTATTTCCAGGCTGACGCAATAAAGAACTGGTATCCAACCCTTATCAAACCGGCGGTAACTCCTCCGAATATTGTTTTCCCGATTGCGTGGAGCATTATTTATGTATGCATGGGGTTATCCATCGGACTACTTATCAACTCGACCATAGAGCGAAGAAGGTTCTTCATCAAAGCATTTATCTTTCAGCTATTTTTCAATTTCACCTGGAGCATCAGTTTCTTTTATATCCAGAACCCGCTTATCGGATTTATCAATATCCTGTTGCTCGACATCTTCGTTATCAATTACACATTGAAGAGTTATCAGGTAAACAAAGCCAGCTCAATACTTTTCATACCATATTTAATATGGTTGTTGTTTGCAACTTATTTAAATGGGTATATATTGATGTATAACTAATCCAAATTATAAAGCTTCAGTTTATTATAAAGCGTTTTCCGGTCGATACCCAATAGTTGGGCGGCACGGGTTTTGTTGTTGCCGGATTCCTGGAGGGCGCGTTTGATGAGTTCGCATTCATGGGTTTCGTCTTTCAGGAGGATGCGGGTGTCTTTTTCCGGGGCTTCCGTCAGCTCTTCGGGGAGTTCACGACGGGTGATATACCGGCCGGTGGCCAGAAGGGTGGCATATTTGATGACATTCTTCATCTGACGCAGGTTACCCGGCCATGAATAAGACTGGAAAAGACGGATCGTCTCGTTATCAAAACCGATGATATCTTTCTGGAGCTCGGCATTCGCCTGGTCGAGGAAATTATTCGCGAAAAGCAACAAGTCTTCCTTCCGCTCTTTCAAATCCGGGATACGGACAGTAAACTCATTGATACGATGATAAAGATCCTCACGAAAATCACCTTTATCGATAGCTGTCCGCAGATTCTCGTTTGTGGCAGAGATCAACCGGACATTGATAGCTATCTCTTCATTTGTACCGATCGGCTTCACTTTACGTTCCTGCAAGGCACGAAGAAGTTGTACCTGCACTTCGTAGGTCAGGTTACCGATCTCATCCAGAAAGATCGTTCCTCCGTGAGCAGCCACAAAAGCACCGGTCTTATTATCTATCGCCCCGGTAAACGAACCTTTCACATGACCGAAAAACTCGGATGCCGCCAGATCTTTGGGGATCGCCCCACAGTCGACTGCAATAAACGGAGCCTTACTGCGATTACTCTGCTCATGGATACGACGGGCTATATATTCTTTCCCCGTCCCGCTCGCCCCGGTGATCAGTACCGACATATCCGTCGGGGCAACCAAGCGGACATGATCGAACAACTGACGGGCGGCAGGACTCTGTCCTTCAATATAAGTATTCCCTTCCGGCGATTTCTTTGCCGGAGTATGTTCTACCGCAGGCGTTTTCACCACCTCGCGAATCTTACTCAGCAACTCTTCCGGATTCAGGGGTTTGGCAATATAATCGGATGCTCCCAGCTTAATGGCCTGAACAGCGGTCTGTATCTCCGCATAGCTAGTCATCATGATCAAAGGCAAAGAGGCATATTTTTCCTTTACCCACTTCAACAAGTCGATCCCGTCACCGTCCGGTAAACGTAAATCCGACAAGATCAGGTCGTAGCTGACACTCTCAATCTGGCGTTTTGCATCCGAAACCGAGCTAAGTGCTTTTACCTCAAAACCTTTCTTTCCTAACCAGGTTGTGAGCATTAAAGAAAAAGTTATATCATCTTCAACAATAAGAACTGATAGCATACTTAATTATATTAAATCCTTACGCAAAGATATATATTTTAGGAATAAATCAGGAACAAATCCAGGTTGCTTTGCGCCAGGCTCCTTCGAACGGTCCCTGTTTATGATTCTTTAACCACCAATGGCAGAAGCCCAGCTGAAGGATAAACAGCACGATTCCCACCCCGAAACTAGCGGCAACGCCCAATTCGCTATACAGCGACAAACCATAACCGAAATAGATAAATGAACCTATAATAGACTGGCTCAGATAGTTAGTCAGACTCATTTTTCCATAGGGTACCAGTCCATGCAACACTTTGTGTCCTGAAACCTGTTGCCAAAGGAAAACAAAGACAGCCACCAGTACACACATAAATGCAAAATTACGGAAAGAGGAGAAAATCGTATTGAGCGGAGACAACATACTCTTATTTGTAAACAGATCGGGTAAAGCCTCCGTAAAATAATACAGAGGAATGAAGCAGACAGCACTGATCAGGAGCGTACGAAGCCAGAACTTCCGGTGACCGGACAGATCGACAAAGAATTGCCGACGTCCTATCAACATACCGATCAGGAACAGGGAAGCGGTCTGGAAGAAACGGCCATGTCCCCAACCCCATAACAGACTGAAAAGCTGTCCGTCCCACAGGTTCGACTTCACCATCGCCCAGAAGTCCGTCTGTCCCAGGAAGGGATACATATTTCTATGATGCACCAGCCATTGTCCCGGAGCAGCCACATAGTCGGGATTGTTCAGCGCATAAAGGAACTTTGCCCATTCTACAGGCTGAAGCATCAGGAGAATAGCCGTTATCAACACAGCTTTATCGCTCCATTTGCAAACCAGGGGCAGGATGACACCTACTATCGCATACAACACCAGGATATCACCGGGGAAGAATGCACCATTAAAACATCCGATCAGGAACAGCAGGAATAACCGCCACAGGAAACGCAGACGGAAGTCTTTCCCTTTCTTAGCCTGGTTATTATATTGTATGAAGAAACTAAATCCGAACAGTAGGGAGAAGATAGCATACGCTTTCCCGCCAAAGAGAAAAAACAACGTATCCCAAACACCTTCGTTCAACGACTTCATAAACTCAGTAGTCGCTTCGGGAAACTCATAGAAATTAAAATGTTCGATATTATGCAAAAACATAATCGCCATAACGGCAAAACCTCTTAGGGCGTCGACAACTTCAATGCGTGCCGACTTGAGTGGCATTTCGTGCTTCATGGTATAACTATTGGTCTTTTTTAATAATGGACGCAAAGTTAACAAACAAACTTACACCAAACAAAAAAAGCATCCCCAACAGATGCTTTTTTTGTTTTTGCAGACTTAATAGAATACTCAGAAATAATCTTTTCTTGTTTTAAACGGTTTAAATGTAGAAACGTCCACTTACGATTCTGATACTAGGAGTACGAAATTCATGCCAAAGTCCGCAAAAAAGCTTCGTTCATTTCATAAACTCTTATAACTTAACAGAGAAGAGAGATAAAATGTTCTGCAATAAAAAAATATAGGCGGAGATTATTGTGGAAAGAACGTACACAGGTGGGGATTTTTTCCACACACTTTTCCACAGTAATCCTCATCTATCCCCTATTCTCACCGCATCATCACCTTCCACCTCTCCCCGCTGCTCAGGCGAAGGATGTAGATACCGGACGGCAGATCACCGACACGGGTTTCACCGGGAGCGACAGGGATGCTGCGGTCGAGACGGCCGCTTATCGTAAAGATATATAAGGTAGCCGCACGATCCGTTTGCAAGCGGAAAGCATTGCGGAAGACCGTTAGCTGCGCACCGGCCGACAAGGATTCGTTGGCCACAGGAGTATCCTTTTCGATACCACTCACCGAAATGACCTGATCGGAAGAAAGGTCGGCGATTGTGTATCGGCCCGAAACATCCGGCTCAAGGATCGTGCCGTCGGAAAGAGTTACTACGGGATGCGACTGCTCGCGATACCCTTCATCGATAGTTAGCGAAAAGACAAAATCATTATCGGCATTCACGTAATAACGGCCTGCAGCAGGTGAAAAAGTGACACCTTCCGTTACAGGAAGAATAACGGTATAGATAACAGGCGTAGGATCGGGATCATCGGGAATGACCGGATCGTCAGGGTCTTCAGGCTCCGGCTCTGCCGTTAATGCAAAAGAAATGTCATTGTAGTTTTTTGTATGCCCTGCTATATCTGTAATTGTTAGCGTCATTGTATTGTCACCATTCTTACCTGCGACATTAAATGAAAGTTCCTGTGGAGCGTTATCGATCGTAACACTCTGGTTGTCGCCATTCAAGGTATAAGAATAGGAAGCTATCCCGCTACCATCGTCTTTTAGGGTGAAGGTAGCAGACAGATCAGAAGTCTGTGGCTTTTCATTAGCGAGATAAGGATCCTGTTTGTCAAGTTTCACTTCAATCGTTTTATTTGCAAACTCCTGCTTCTCTCCTAATTGACGCTGCAAATCATAGGTAATGATATGACAGCCATCTACATCACTATCCCAGGTAAAGTTATCTTCAAATGTTGTTGTACTTTTCAAGCTGGAACTGATAAAGGCTATTTTGAAACCTTCGGGGGCTGTAATGGTAACCATACCGGTATGCCAGCCGCCATACTCGGCCATACTACTTTTAGTGGCTGTTGCCTCGGCAACCTTGTCTCCTAAGATAGTGACTGAAACGTCCCCGGTGATAGTAAATGAATAGTTTCTATCGAAAGGAGCTTTAAGCTTGAAATCATTACCGGCAACGATTGTTGTTCCTTCAATGGTTAATGCTCCTTCAAATTCCGGCACATCCCCATTAACGGCATCTTCAACTTTATAAGTTGGTGTTTCGTCGGCATAGAGCTTCTGATCTTGATCTGGTATTACTTGTAAGGCTTTCTTGTTAATAATGAATGTAGCTTCCTGATCGTCTGCTTTGTAATGGGAGTCGTCACCGGCATAGCTTGCTATAACCTTATAATCGCCTGCATATATTGGTGCACCACCTGTTGCATCTGCACCACTGTTTTCAGCTGTTGTTTCAGAATAAGAACCTAAGATATCTTTAATCAGATAGCTTAATGCTGCATCTGTTATTTTGCTGTTGTTGGCTTTGTCCATTACATCCGGCGCAGTTATACTGATTGCTTTACCCGAATAGGTAAAGTTGCTTATTGTAGGGAATGCGTTAATTTCTGTCGAACTCATATTGCTTTTCCAATTGGCGTATGCATCAACAGGAGCTGAAATGGTCATAATCGGAGTACCATCAGTTGCCTTGGTATACCATCCATCAAAAGCATAGCCTTTAGGAGAAAAAATTGGATCAGAAAGTTTTTTTCCGCTTTCTATATATTGTATTTCTTCACTAGGAGCATCTTCATAATTCAAATAGCAAGTAACGGCAAAGCCTTCTTTAACACCATTATTGGGTGAAGTTCCTTCTATCTTTCCAGGCCCTACATATTCTTTTAACTTTGTATTTAATATTGTTCCATTATTAGTAATCGTTCCGCCGGAGCTATTACTGATTGTTCCTATATTAACCAGCGTAACTCCCAGATTAATCGTAAGCGTTTGTGAAGTATTAATAACAAGAGTTTTTCCTTCGGGTATTACAGCGTCTGTGGAAAGAGTTGGGCTACCGTATATTGAGCCGTCGTTATCTTCAAAGATGATGCCTTTCCAGTTCGAGTCTTTTCCAGATTTGTCGCTGATGCTGCTTGCGACAATAAAGGCATTACCATTTGAGCCGGTAGAAAAAGTGGCTCCTGATCCATAATCCCCATCTCCGATACCAGCTCCACCATAATCTCCTCCTGTTGCTGTTACTGTTCCTGCACCAATACTAATAGTTCCACCAGAACAATCGCTACCACCACCTATACCTGCTCCAAACTCTCCTCCCGTTGCATTTACTATTCCACCATTAATAACAATAGACTTTCCTGCTCCACCGCCACCTCCACCGATACCAGCTCCCAATACGCCTCCGATTGCATTTACTTTCCCTCCATTAATAGTAATAGAACCTCCAGAACCATCACTTCCTCCCCCAATACCTGCACCAGTAGCTCCACCTTTTGCATTCACAATTCCATCATTAATAATAATAGTACCACCACTACCTCCATAACCTCCTCCTATTCCAGCACTACCTCCGCGGTCATCATCAATTCCACCGATAGCAGATATAACACCTCCATTAATAGTAATAACTCCTTTATAATTGCCACCACTAGAACCGCCTATTCCTGCTCCTGACTCACCTCCATATGCAGTTACACTTCCACTTTCAATCGTTATTTTCCCTGTTGTACCTTGAGATATACCTATTCCAGGCCAAGACTCTGCACCTTGAGCCTCCAACAGACCAAGAACACTCCCTGTCTCTCCATTCTGTATTACCAACTCATTCCCATCTCCCTGCGGCGCCCAAAGGCCGGGACATTGTCCTGATGCATGCGTTGTTGATAAAACATTCTTTCCTTTTAACATCACTGTCACCTTCTTGGCATCTTTGGCTGATAGAGGGCATTGGTATGCTTTGGTAAGATATATATTTACATTATCTAATATGATAGTAACTTCCTTTCCAGCTGCAACATTTATTACAGCCTTTTTTGTTCCATTTATATCTTGGCCAGGGGTTGCACTTGACGGATATGTACCTGCAAATGTATATGTTCCATCATTATCAATTGTAACTCCTTCAGAGTTTTCTGGTAACGATAAATCAATAGTTTCACCATCCCCCCAAGCTAACACAGGGAGAAGAAATAAAAGTAATGTTGTAAAAATCAAGTTTTTGTGTATCATTGTAATGTATTTATTAATTATCAATTACGATCTTTTATCTCTACTTTAACAGAGTCTTTATAGAACTATGATAGTTAAGGATATTCAACAATTTTCCCAATCCGACAGATTAAGGGTTATTCACTTTTTCTCATTCATTCTTATTAACATTGATTAAAAATTATAATACAATAGTCACAACAGCTAAGCACTATTTTTCAGCCGATGAAATATCTTTATCAATTTATCGCCATTGTTTTCATATCCCGTAAATAATTGCTTATATTTGCATTAATAAACAATTCGTTTACGACTGAAAGGTTTATATTGCAGTAGGTTCTTATGGTATTTGACGTAATTTTACCACATTATTGATAGGATTTTCGGTCTAAAAAGACTACCAAAAGATACCTGTATTCTATCTGTAGAATTATTGTATTTTATTATGTTTTTTATTTCCGCATAAAGTGGTGACAATTTGTCTGTTTAGCTGAATGGAAATATACAGTATCTGAGATACCATAGTTCTATAAAGACTCTGTCATTAATTCCCCTTCATAAAAACCGCAATCCTCCGGCAATGCATTGCGATTGTAGCCGCTCTTCGCATCTTGTCCGTTCAGAAATAAATAACCTATCTTTGTTCGTCAGAAATCATTTTTTAAAGCTTACACGAAATATACACGATAAACTGACTTAGGCAAGCCGGCGTCGTAGGTTAGTAGTGCTGCCGATCCGGCACAGGCAGGCCACGACGGTAGCACAGTAGTGCCGGAAAGCCGTTGCGACGAAGTGAAAACAGACACCTTAAATAATTAATATTTTACAATATGCACATACCAGACCGCCCTCCCGTTAACCAACAAAGAATATGCAACGTAAACAAAAAAGAATCATTTCCGCCAAAGAAGCGGAGTCGTTTATACAATTCCGGAAATACCTGGAACATCAAACCGACAGATCAAAAGCCCTATACAATATGGCAACCTATCTTTTAAGCAAAGACACACTGACAGACAGACAGTTGGCCTTCAAAAACAGCTTTTTCGCCACTTTTGCCCGCGAACTGGCCGGGCCGTGCGGATGCAGTGAGGTGGTACCCGACCATCTGCGGATCAATAACCCTTCGAAAACGCAATTCCTGATCGAACTGATGCTTGCACTACATTCCAAAAACCTGCTGGGCGACATGCCCGTCACACGACTTGCACGGATACTGGTTTGCTCCATCGATACGGGCTATACGCAGAGCGGCATGGTCAACCGCCTGAGAAATCCTTTGCCGGAGTTTGACTTCGTACGCGACGCCGTCAACTCCCTGAACAAAACAATGAAAGAAGACAAATAATATACACCCGGGAGAGGCGGTTTGTGTATTTTTTTACCGGCCGGATTTCCCGGATTTGTATGAAAATGAAGGCGCGATCGACAGGGTTGCACTGTCTATCAAGACCTTAACGGCTCAGAAAATAGTTATACGCCGGTAGGTCTCCGAGATGTAATTTTGTAATCAGAAAAACGGGAACGTTCTCCCCTGTATTATATATATAATATTATATATAAGGAAAAGCGTCAGTGAGATCGTCCGGCAAGGCTCGCAAGGGTAGCGAAAACAGGCCGGGCAAGAGGTTAAGACAGAACCGGTTACAAGGACAAAATGGTGTCAGGGAGACTGTCAGTGAGATCGTCTGCAATTATTTGTTAAATTCTTACATAAAACGAGTTATTATGAAAACAACTGAAAACAAAACACTTAGTTTTTTCTCAAAAGGGTTTACAAAAGTGCCTAATGAGATTTTAGGCAAGGTCTATTCCGAGCAGCCATGCACCCGTATGTATGGTTTCCTGTATCTCTGCCTGCTGTATCATGCCAGTTTCCGCGACCGCGATGCGATGATCAATGCACAGACGGTGCCTTGCCGCCGGGGCGAGTGGGTGACCTGTTACCGCATCATCGAACAGAAAACAAATATCTCGCGTTCGTGCCTGAGGGAGCTGCTGGAAACGCTGGTGGAAGACGGGTTGATCAGCATCCGGCGGTTTGCACGTTTCACGGTAATCACGATCATCGGGTACGACAGCTGGTTCAAGATCCCCGTCTCTTCCACCCCCGCTCCTGCCGGCCCTCCGTCCCCCCTCCGCCAGGGGGAAGTGTTCATACCGGTGTATACGCGGTTAATGGAGAATTAGAAAATATTAAAAACAAATCATCATGAAACAACAACAAGAACCTCCTATTCCATCCGTCCCATCTGTTTCTCCTGCCCCCTCTTCCGCCCAACCGGCGGCGGTGGAGATGGAGCTGGCGGTGATTATGGCGGTGATCATGCAAAGCGGGGCCATTGCCGATGTGGCACAACGGCTCCTGCCGGATATGTTTACCGATGGCAACTACCGGCTGGTCTACCGCGCCATGACCGCCCTCTTCGACCGCGAGGCGGACATCGATATGCTGAGTATCGAAAACGAAATGCGGACGCTCGAACCCGAACAGGCGGAAAGGCTGGGCGGCCTCTCCTTCATCGCCGACCATCTGCTGACGGTGCGCAACGCGGCACATATCCGTACCTATGCCGCTGCGGTGGTGCGCTGCTGGGTGCTCCGCCGGATGTGTGCCGACCTGAAGGAATATGCCGTGAAGGCACACGAGCCGGCGGTCGATGTGGTGTCACTGCTGGGGAGCATCCACAAGGGGATGCAGAAACTCGAGGAGCATTTTGCCGTGTCGAGCACCACCCGGGCGGCAGGCGAAGTGAGCCGGCAGGTGCTCGACACGATCTACCGCGAACAGGAACTGCAGGCCGCAGGCGAGATGCAGCAGCTGACCACCGGGATCGACGAGTTCGACCGCTGCCTGGGCGGACTCTACCGGGGCGAACAGCTGGTGCTGGCCGGACGTCCCTCGATGGGTAAAACGGCTCTGGCCCTGCATATGGCTCTCGGGGCGGCACGACAGGGAAAGCGGGTCTGCTTCTTCAGCCTCGAGATGACCGAACGGCAGCTGATCAGCCGCCTGCTCTGTATGATCAGCGGCGTGGAGCCCGACAAGCTCAGGTTCAAGCAACTGACGGCGGCCGACCGCACGAAGCTGGATGCCGCCGGCCGCGAACTGGAACGTCTGCCGCTCTTCCTGAACTATTGCAGCGGCTGTTCGTTCGAGGAGATACGCGCCAAGACGATGGCGTTGCACCGCCGCTTGCCGCTCGACCTGGTAGAGGTAGACTATCTCAACCTGGTGCAGGTGCCGACGGCCGGCCGGGGCGACGTGAAGGACACGATGGATCTGGCGCTGGGCGACATATGCCGCCGGCTGAAGAACCTGATCATGGAGGCCGACGTGGCGGGTATCGTGCTGGCACAGCTCAACCGCAACTGCGAGGCGCGTACCGACCATGTCCCGGTGATGAGCGACCTGCGCAACTCGGGTGAGATCGAACAGATAGCCGACAGTATCGCTTTCGTGTACCGCCCGGAGCAGTACCGCGAGTATTACGACAAGCAGACGAAAGAGGATATGCGGGGCGTAGGCCAGCTCTTCGTCGCCAAAAACCGCAACGGGTCGACAGGCGAGATCCGCTTCCGGTACAACAAGAGCCTGACACAGATTTATGCATACAAGTGATGTTTTTCAATGAATAATTAATAAGGAATAATTAACAATGAATACTCAACAGATTAAGGCAGCCAACCCGATAGAGACGGTGGCTGCACGTTATGCCACCTTGCACCGTGCAGGGGCGAATTATAAGATGCTTTGTCCGTTTCACGACGACCACCATCCTTCTCTCTCGCTGCATGTGGCGGGACAGTATTTCAAATGCCATGCCTGCGGGGCCGGAGGCGATGTGATCGGGCTGGTGATGGGGCTCGAGAAATGTTCGTTTGCGGAGGCGGTGAAGAAGTTGGGGGGAGACAGCTGCCAGCACGACACGACAAACAACTGTGCGACAAAGAGTACCCCTTCCCCTCTCGAGAGGGGGCAGGGGGTGTGTCACAGCCATCCCGAAAAGCTATCCACCGAACAGCAAGCTTTCCTCCGCTCTCTCCTTCCCGCCGCATCCGGCCACAGCGAATTGTCGCCTACCTGGATCGACTTCGGTGTCGGCGTTGCCCCGGCCTTCGTTCCCGATGCCTTCCGTGCCATGCGCAGCCGTCTCATCTTCCCGATACGGGACGAGACGGGGCGGCTGACCGGTTTCGGTGCACGGCGCATCGACGGGAAAAACGGCGCCCCCTCCGACTCCTCCCCGAAATATATCAATACGGCTAACAACGGGCTGTTCGACAAAAGCCGCACGCTCTACGGCATCGACCGGGCAGCCGGGGCTATCCGTGAGGCCGGCTTCGTCTTCGTGGTGGAGGGCTACAAGGATGTGCTGGCCATGCATGCCGCCGGCTACCGCCACACGGTAGGCCTCTGCGGTACGGCGCTGACCGACGAGCAGGCGGAGATCCTCGCGCGCCATACCGCCTGCCTGCACCTCCTGCTCGACGGCGACGGCCCGGGACGCAATGCTGCCACGAAGATTGCCGGCGAGCGCAGGAACCGGTTCGCCATGCGCCTCTCTTTCATCCCTTCCGGCGAAGATCCCGACGAGCTGTTCCGCCGGCTGGGTAAAGCGGATTTCCGCACCTATCTCCGCTACCTCACCACGCCAGGACAGCTCTGTGCACGCCGTCTGCTGGCCTGGTGCCTCGACCATCGGGCCACCGCCCCGCTACTGGAACGGATGATGGAAACAGACGATATGCCGTTTGCCGACAGCGATTACAGGGATATGCTGCATTTCCTGGCGCTCCGCCCTGCAGAGGAGTTGTCGGGCTGCCCGGAGGAGTTGCAGGTGCTGGCCGGTTTCCTCCGCTCGCTGGCTGCCGTCCTCTTCCCTCCGCCACCCGACCTCGCGGGAGTACCGGAAGGAATGTACGACGGGGGGATCCCTCTTGCGCCCGAAACGATACTCCGGATACTCCTCACCGAATACTACGAAGAAAGAGTCATCAGCGAAGCCCGTACCCTGCGCAGCCGTCTTTCCCGGACGCCGCCTGCTCTCCGCCCGCCCCTTCTCCACTCCCTCCACCACCACTTCCACCTCCTCTCCGCCCTCACCCGCGAAGCGGAACGAACGCCGGCAGTGGAGGAAAGATGGTTCTGAAAGTGTTTCCGTCTCCGGCGAAAAACAGTTTCCGAATTTGCTTTTCTGTGAAATATATCGTTACTTTGTGAAAAAGGTAGTACAATGAACAGACTTAAAATTGTACATAAGATTAAAGAGATTGTGCACCGTATAGCTCCACGGGCAGAAGTCATTCTGTACGGATCGGAAGCGAGAGGAGAAGCTCGTTCCGATTCGGACATAGATATTCTCATCCTGATAGACAAAGATCGTCTATCTTATCAGGATATAACCTCCATCACTTATCCTTTATACGATCTGGAACTATCTGAGAACGTCAGTATCAGCCCCTTGGTCTACACGCGTAAACAATGGGAAAACAGACCTTTCAAGACTCCTTTTTATATAAATGTAATGAATGAAGGGATCAGGTTATGAGACAACAAATGGATGAAGAAAGCATACAGGCACTCGTCTCATACCGCATGAAACGGGCAAAAGAGACATTACATGAAGCGGATATCCTGATTAAGGACAACTGTTATAATGCGGCTGTAAACAGGCTTTATTATGCTTGCTATTATGCTGTTATAGCTTTGTTAGTAAAAAATCATATCACAGCACAGACTCATGATGGCGTAAAACAGATGTTCGGAATGCATTTTGTCCTAACAGGTAAGATCGACCGTAGATACTCTCGCTTCTACAGCCAGTTATTTAACGACAGGATGAGTGGCGATTATGACGATTTCCTGTTCTACGATGAAGATATGCTCTCCGAATTACGTCCCTTGTCAGAAGAATTCATTACAGTTATCGAAAATATAATATAGAACCCAAACAACCCCGAATCTTCCCGTACATCGGCCGACAAACCCGAACCGGCACGCTGCCGCCTGTCGTAGTTTTGTAATGTAATATTACAACAGACAACACAGGTATTCACTATTAAAACTTATTGGATTATGGCAGTAAAATATCGTTTGGTCCAACGAAAGGACATGAGTAAGGATGCAGCACCGGATGCCAAGTTATTTTTTGCGGTGAGTAGTTCCACTGGTATGTGCGACACTACCCAATTGTGTGAAATCATTGCCGACCGTTCGGCGGCTACCCCGGGTGATGTGAAGCTGGTGCTCGACGGGATACTCTACGTTTTGAAACAGAAACTGCCCGACGGGCAGACCGTACAGGTAGGCGACCTGGGTTATTTCCAAGCGATACTGGGAAGCAAGGGGGCAGATACCGAAAAGGATTTTTCCGCTACGCTGATCAAGCGTCGCCACATCCTCTTCCGCCCCGGCAAACAGCTGGTGCAGCTGGCGCAGAACCTCAAGACGGAGCGCTACTCCACCGATACGCCTGCCACCCCACCCACAGGCGGCGGTGGCGAAGACGACAGGCCCGTGATCGAATAGTCAAGGCTCCCCCAGGTGGTCGACAATGCAGGCCACCTGACGGGGAGTCAACACTTTCCTTCCCGGCCGCCAGCCACAAGCCGTCAGCCGGGCGGTCAGTTCGCCACTCAGTTTGATCCAGCGCCGCAACTGCACGGAAGCACATTCGGGCTTACTGTCGGGGAAATACTTCAGGGCCAGCTCCTGATACCCCCACGCACGTTCGATCTTTCGTTTTTCGTCAGTCATAACTCATCGTTTTTTGCTTGTTTATTAGTCATAAATATACGAATAACCTATCACATAAGCAAGCGAAATAACAGCTATCTTCAGTTAACAATCAAGGTTTACACCACAAAAACATGACAAAACAAGAATTCATTGGCCTTTACCTCTCCGATGCAGAAGAGGCAGGCCGCATCTACCACATCTACCCCGTTGTTATCCTGGCACAGGCAGCCATCGAGTCCGGCTGGGGAGAGAGCAGGCTGGCCAAAGAGCATCACAATCTGTTCGGCATCACCGGCTATGGTCGGAGCAACGAGTACTGGCACGGCTGCAAAGTGGAGCTGAGCGAAGGCGGACTCTGTTTCCGTAAATACCGCACGACCCGCGAAAGCATTTTCGACTTCGCCCGCCTGATCCGCACCGCCTACCCTACGGCTGCCAACGTCAGCCGGAAACCTGCCTCCTATGCCTCCGAAATTGCCTACAGCCGCTATATCAGCGAGGTGAACGGCGATAACCGGGTGGCCTACCGCCGGCTGTTGTTCAGCATCACCATCAGCCTGCAACGTCTTATCGAAGTAAATAATTATAAACGTATTAATCTATCGGAAGCCTTATGTCAACACTAAAAGTTATTTTCGATTTCATCCTTTCCGTCGTGAAGGTATTCTTTCCCGGAAAGAACAACGGGAGGCACAGCCATCCGGATCACCCCGTTCCTGAGTGTCATTGCCCTGATCGCCCTGCTCCTGAGGGAGACGGAAGTAGCCCTGGCAGCAGTGGGAGCCATCCTGTCGATAGCGAAACCGGCGAAACGACCGCCGAAACGGAAGACGCCCCCGAACCCGACCAACCGGTAGCCGCCGACCGATCCGGCAGGCTGATGGGACAGGCACTGATCCTCGTAGCTATTGCCGGTTATCTATATAAGATGGTACATTATTGAGGATGGAACGGACGGAAGCGATCACTTCCCCGAGCCGCGCCTCCCATTCATCGGCCGGCAGGGTAACGGCGTTTTTCTCGATCGTCCGCAAAGTGTCGACCAATGAAGTGGCGCCAAGCATAGTGAACAGAGGGATCATCTTATGGGATATTTTCGCAGATTGTTCACGGTTGCCCTCCTGCAAAGCTGCTTCCAGCAGCGCATTGCTCTTGCCCGTTTCCTCGACAAAGGTGTTCAGGATCGATGCGGAGGCTTCCTTATCTTCACCGGCAAATGCGGTCAGCGAGTCGAAATTGAATTCCGCCGTTACTTCGATCTCCGTCGAAAGCAGCTTATTCAGCAAAGTGATCAGCTGGCGGGCCGTAAACGGCTTGTTCAGGAAACCGGTAAAGCCGGACTCCAGGTAATGGGTATGCTCATTCTCCACGCTGGCGGAGAGGGCGATTACCGGAATCGTATCCGTTCCCGGCATATAAGAAGAACGTATGCGGGAAAGCAGTTCGAAGCCGTCCATGCCGGGCATCTGTATATCCGTGATAACAGCATCGAAGGTATTTTTCTCCAACAGGCCGAGAACGGAGAACGGGTCGGTACAACAAAGCACCTCGACATGGTTCTGCCGCAAGTATTCTTCGGTAAGGGCCAGTTGCAGCGGATCGTCGTCCACCAGCAGGCAATACACGTCGCGTCCCGAAAAGACAGGGGGAAGAGACTCCGCTGCCTCTTCTTCTTTTTCCGGCGCCGGAAGAACCTGCACGTCCGCCACCGTTACAGGAAGCTCGATCGTGAAATCACATCCTTTTCCGACGACGCTCTTCAGAGAAAGGGAGCCACCCATCAGCACCGTCATCTTGCGGGTGATGGATAATCCGAGTCCGAAGCCCTCCGCCTTTTCACTGACCGAAAGGCGGGTAAACTCTCCGAAAATACGTTCCTGTTCTGCCTCCGGAATACCGGGGCCCGAGTCGCTTACAATGACATTCAGCTGCGCACTGTTGTCTGCCCCGGGACGAACGGACACGACCATCACCACCCTTCCTTCGGGGGTAAACTTGATGGCATTCGACAACAGGTTGCCTACCACCTGGCGGATACGGATCGGGTCGCCGACATACAATTTATCAACGCTATCCCCCTTCAGATTGAGGACAAACTCCAATGATTTCGATTCGGCAATCGGACGGAAGCTGGTATAAATCTCATTAAACAACGTAGACACGCTGAACGGCACCCGCTGTATCTCTATCTGCCCGGATTCAAGGCGATGGAAATCCAACAGGTCGTTGACCAGCGAAAGGATATGGCCGGCCGAACCGGACATGTTTTCCAGATAATATTGCTGCCTTTCGTCGGGATGTCTCCGCATCAGCAGGTCTATATACCCGATGATGGACGAGAGCGGGGCACGGATATCGTGGCTGATCGTCAGCATCATCTTCTCCCGGCTATGAAGCAGGTCTTCGGCATATTGCTTGGCTTTCTCCAGCTGGATACGGTAATATTTACTTTTGGAAATATCGCGGGTAATCATAAAAATAAAGACGATCAGCACAACGACCGCGACAATGGCAATGCCGGCAATCGATCGGGATGTCTCACGCAACAGCTCCTGTTTGCTCTGCATACGTTCGATCGAGGCGTTCACCTCCTCCTCTTCTATATCACGCAGAATCTGGTTGATCTTACTGGTCACCACACTATTATTATAGCGCAGGTTGGCCGCCCGGTCGAGCAGCTGTTCCACCAGCAACTTACGCTGTCCGGCCACACTGTCCTGCAGGCTTTTCAGCACACTGACGATAGTGTCGGAAGGGTTGTAGGCCGTCACCAACGTATCGGTCACGACCTGGCGGGTGGTATTGACAATGATACTGGTATCTGCCTTGCCCGGCGAAAAAGCATCGGCCAGGCGGCGGAAGAATCCTTTAGGCCTTTTAGGAGAAAAAACAGTGTCTTGCTTGACAACGACATGCTCTTTGATCTCTTTCTGTTCGATGATCGTATCTTGTTCGGCTATGACCTTTTCTATATTGACTGTATACAGGTGCTCCACATTGGTCTCTTTCCAGGTTTCGAGCAGGCGTTTCGTATTCAAGCGTTTCCGCCTGAGCAGCATATCGATCGTATCGATCTTCAGCAGCTGGACGGAGTCGGTGATCAGCACCCGCAGGGAATCCATGTTGCGATGTGCCTTGTTCAGCGTCCTGTTAAAATGGTTCACGTCGTTCTGGGGCATGCCGACAAGCTGTCCCATCGCCTCGCTTTCGTAAAGGAGCGATAAGGTATTCGTTACGAGATAGACTTTCTGGCGGGCTTTGTTGTCCGGTTCCTCTTCGCCTGCCACCTGCTCTATGATCTGGTAGATGTAGACAACCGAGCATACTGCTATTGCAACCAACAGCAAATATCCCATAATTACCTTGAGGGTGATATGTCCACTTTGTTCAGCCATGAAACAAAGATAAAAGTTTGTTGCGGAATATCAATCTTTATCGTACACAATACCCCATTTATCGAGCATGACGAAGTCGGCTTTCTTCAGTCCGATCTTCCAGAAAGGAACAGGGTCGTCATGATCTCCAAGGTACATACGGTCGCGAACGGTAAAAGCGGAGTTCGACACGGCCAGTGTCGAATCGGCTACCGGAGTATGTACTCCGGCAATATCGAGCACGGTATGGAACACGCTGTTCGTGCTGACCGGCAAGGTACTGTGAGCAATCGCTGTCTGGTATTTCTCCGGATAGGCTTCACGATAGGCTTCCGAGAACCAGATGATATACGGTATATGCAGCTGATAATAGGTCGGGATCGGAGACGCATGCAGATAACGGGCACGGCTGTCGTCGAAAATATCTTCGCCGTGATCGCTCAGGTAAAGCATCGACACGCAGGCGTTCGTCCTGGCCAGCATATCGGCGATCTCTCCCAACACGTAATCGGTATAATGGATCGAATTATCGTATGCGTTGCGCAACTGCGTCTTATAAGAAGCACGTATACCTTCCGCCTTGTCGGGCGTGTGGAAGGCAAACTCTTTCGGGTAACGTTCGTGATAGTTGAAATGCGATCCGTACGTATGGATCACAAAGAAAAGGTTTCCGTCCGTCTTATCCAGTTCCTTTTGCAGGTAAGGGAGCAATGCCCCGTCATGCAAGGAGGTCAGATAAGCGGAGCCTGTTTTGAACTGGCTCATGTCGATAAAGGTATCGGCCTCCCGGTAAAAAGCACCGATCATCGAGGTATTGAGGTTCTGATTAGCGATCACAACCGTATGGAAACCGGCTTCCTTAAAAGCCGTCACGATACTTTTCTCATCGTAGATAACCCCGTAGTCTTCCGCACTGGCGGCAGACAGGATGATAGGGACGCTCTTATGGGTATTGTTCGACTGGGTGACTACATCCGTGAAATGCACCAAGCCGTCGAGCTTCTCCATACGGGGAGTCGTTTTCCGCTCGTAACCATACAGGCTCCATTCCATAGCGCGCGAAGTCTCACCCACTACCAGCACATAGATCTCACGCTTGCCTTCGGCCTGTACAGGTTTCGTGGCATTGAAGGTAAAATCGGATGAAGTGATATGGTAATTGCTGTTCTTCTCCGCTTTATTGATCGCAAAGTAAAGGTTGTAAAGCGCATTTGCAGGATAGAAATCATCCTTCAATGAAACATTATGTCCCTGTATCGGGGCCAGCAGGCAAAGAATGATCCCGACCACAAAAACACCCAGGCTTCTGATAGCCCATTTCCTGCGGAACGGGTTGTCCAGCTTCTCCTTCATCCGGATAGACCAGGTTGCCAGCAGCAACGTAGGCAGGGTATACAGGAAAAAGACACCGATAATGACCAGGAAGATATTTCCCAGCAGCTCGCTGGCTTCGGAGGCTGTCGAACTGGTCAGGTTCAGGAACATATCTACCGCAATAACCGATTCGCCGAAAAGATGAAGAAGGACAAGCTGTCCGCCGTCGAGAATCACTTTAGGCAACAGGCACCATACGACAATCCCGGGTTTACGCGCCAGCAAAAGCAAAGCGACCCAGAAAGCATAGGGTAATATTAAAGAGGCAATTCCTACCGTAATAGGCAAAGGCTCCGTGAAAAGAAACACACAATTAGGAATGATAAACAACAGCGCAAACAGAAACAGTAAATGCTTCTGGGAAGTAAACCAATCCCTCAACTTAATAAAATAACTCATCGATGTAGTGTATATACCTGAAAAAACAACTATTCTTTTATTCGCCGCCCGGATTAATCACCGGGCGAACGGCAAAAGTAGGTGTTATTCAGCACATAGTCATACAAACCTGATACAAAAAAAGTTATTTCATTGATATTAAAATAGTATTTTAATAAAGTTACACGTCAAGATTAGCAAAAGATATGCTAATTTATCACCGTACAGTCACTTCATCCAGGAAGAACCAGGCCGGATAACCGACGCCGTAATGCCAGGACGGACAGATTTTTACTCCTTCTATCTCTACCTTTATATAACGGGCAGTTACAGGTGAAGGTTTCTCGCATTTCACGCCGACAAATTTCACCTGCACGGAACGGTCTTCCGGTAAACTCTTTTCACCGAACGGCTGCCAGGTATTGTTGTCGGAAGAGACTGAGTAAGTCACTTTCTTAGGTAACAATATCCATTGGCCTAGCTGATGGAGGAAATCACTCTCGATCGAAGTGAACGGGATTTCTTTACCCAGATCCAGAACAAATGCTCCGTCGATGCCTTCCCAGCCGACCCAGCTTTCCACAAAAGTGGTTCCGCCGAACAGTTCGTCAGTCAGGGCAGTTTCCCCCAATGCCTTATACTTTCCGGTCGGCTCCTGCAACCAGATCACCTTGGCTCCTTTTGCCAGGTTAGCGGCTTTGCCGGGCAAATACCGTTCGGCATACAGTTTACAATATTCGCCGGGAGGGTTGTTGCGCTCATTGAGAGTAGGGATTCCATACTCACGGGTACGTTCGTCGAACAGGGCCAGTTGTTTTTTTACCTCGTTCAGATCGTGATTGCCTTCTGCGCGGGCAATCTCCAGATCGGCATATTGAAGCGGAAGACGAGCCAGGCGTACACGTTTCAGCAGAGTAGGATCAGCCGCAACAGCTTCTTCAGCCTGGTCGAAAAGCATATTATAACGCTTACGGCAGTTGGTGTTGAGCATTCCATCTTTGTGTGACACAGGCGAGTCGTATATCCAGAGACGCTGCTTACTGGCCAACAATCCCCCTTCCAGCAGTTTCTCATATTGATAAATATAGGGAGAAGCCGCCCCATAATAACCATCCATAAACGCACGCATCAGCGAGTCGGTATTCTGGTAAGGATTCCACATCAGCTTGCTGACCATATAGGCTCGCATTTCCGGGAAATCGCCGCCTTTGGAACCTCCGATCTGCGAGAAATGCATCGTGGCATGATGTTCCTTAAAGAGCTGGATATTCTTTTGCAGGATCGGGAAGTTGGGGAACGGGGAAATATAGTTGTCGAAGTTGATGCCATAGTCCCACACAAATATATTATTGCTGATAGCCGACCAGCCTTCCATCGCTTTCATGAAATCCTGTCCGGAAGCATTGTCCGTCAAAGGGACTTCGCGGTCGCAATCGATATCGCAAAGCATAATATTGACATTCGGCAACGGCTTCACATGCTTGGGCGGATGCATCGTATACAGATAGGCCAACGTAGAGAACTCCTTATCCGGGAAACGTTCGGCCAGCTTGTTCAGGAAATGGATCAGACTGCCGGTAGGGCCTCCCTCCTGCTCGTCGAGTGCCTTACATTCCGGGCAGCTACAGTTCGTATGGTTACCGTCGTTCTGGCTGACGGAGATCATGTTCTTACCGGGGTTCGCCTTGAAGATAGAGTCGATCTTCTGTGCCACCAGTTCGAAAAGCTCCGGATTAGTCAGACACCACTGGCTGGCTTTTCCGGGACGGCGTTCGCCATTGATAAAGGAATAATATTCCGGATGAGCGGCACCATATACGTCGGAAGGTAGAATACGGTCGAAGGTATGTACCCACATGCCGCCGGCAAAAACTTCAGACGGTTCTTCAAAACGGAACCATTGTTTATAAACCGGATCTTCACGCATGGCATAACATTGGCTCTGGCGGTAACGGAAAGCCGGGTTCTCCGCCCGGTTCAGCTCCGGGATCACTACCGTCGGGCGCTCTGTCAGCGTATAGGCATTCGCCCCGTAATAAGAAACACCCAGATAGTCTTCCAACAGAGTGACTACGCCATAAATATTGCCTTTATCCCCTCCGCTGCTGATATACACGATGCCATTGTCTGTTTGCAGGCGGAATCCGTCCTCCGTCAGGCCGGACACATCTTTCTTACCGATCACGATGTCTCCTTTACGGGGGGGCTTATCGGTCAGTACCGGCAACGTGGCACTGCTTATCCGTTTTAAAAAGTCCTGGAGAAGAAGGGCTGCCTGGTTATCCACCTCCACACCTTTTTCCACCAGAATACGGGAGACCGGCTTGCTGTCTTTTACCACTGTCACCTGCGCATCGAGGCAAGGGGCAACCAGTAAAAGGGATAAAGTACATAGATTTAAGATTCTCATAATTGAATTTGTTTAGAAGTTAAGTGAAGTATATTATATGTGTAATCCGAAAGAGCTTATAGTTTCTGAATGATACCTATAAACTCCTCGTTCGTGATATCGAACTCCGGCTCCTTATAATTGACATAATTTTCGAAATAGTCGCTGGCAATGTCGGCTACGATTTCTTTCCCGTCCAGCCCGTAGGAAGTGATTAACGTTTCCAGTCTGCTTTTTACCTGGCGGATCACCTGCAGGCGGTCTTCATACCGCTCCGGCTTTTCCTGATCTGTTATATGTTCGTTGCGGATAATAAGATATACAACGGTATAAAACTTGTCCATATCACCGAACACCGGGACGAATAATGCTTTTTTATCTTCCGGCAGCGCGGCCAGAAACTCCTGTATCTTTGTCATTTGATCTTTTTTTATTGATAGAATCTATGACAAAGATAAAAAATATTATTACAGCCCCGCGCCATTGTATAAAGGAAACTGTTAACTTTACGGCATTGGAACAAATATGTTTTACATAACATAATTTAAAAACTCAACGATTATGCTTAAGAGAGAAAAAAGTATTGAACTGCTAAACAAAGCAGTAGCCGATGAAATGACAGCTGTTAACCAGTACATGTATTTCCATTTCCGCCTGGATGATATGGGATACGACCTGTTGTCAAGCCTTTTCAAACGTACAGCCATCACTGAAATGATGCATGTGGAACGCCTTGCAGAACGTATCCTGTTCCTGAAGGGTGAAGTAGAAATGAAATGTTCAGGCCCGGTAGAAAAGATTCACGACGTAAAAGCGATGCTTGAAAAAGCAGCTCAGATGGAAACCGGTAGTGTAGACGATTATAACGCATGGGCAAACGAATGTGCTCAACATGCCGACTCTGCCACCAAGAAAGTTTTCGAAGGTCTGGTTATTGAAGAAGAAGGCCATCTGGATCAGTTCGAAACAGAAATTGAAAACATGGAAAACTTCGGAGCGAATTATCTGGCCCTGCAATCTATCGAACGCAGCAAGATCATTTCTGCCGGCGGAACTCCTGCAGAATAATGACTAAAAAATAAAAGAGACTCTGCAAAGGGTCTCTTTTATTTTTATATAACCAGCGCCTTTATAAAGCAATAAACAAAATATCCGCAAAGCGACATCTTCGCTACCACACTAAGCAGAAATCCTATAAATGCGCCTATCCCGGCTTTGAAAGCATCGAATGACTTTTTTCCCCCCAGCAGTTCGCCGATCACCGCTCCGGCAAACGGGCCGAACAGGATTCCCCAGGGCGGAAAGAGAAAGATCCCGACAACCGTACCGAGCACACATCCCCAGTTACCCCATTTACTACCGCCACCGTATTTAGTGCCTAGTACCGGAGTAACATAATCCAATATCTGCACGACGACAACCAAAAGCCCCCACACAACCAGTTGTGTAACCGAAAACTGTACCTTATCGGTAAAATGAAGCAAAAGAAGCCCCAGATAAGATAAAGGAGGCCCCGGTAAAACCGGCAGGAAACATCCGGCAAAACCAACCAACAGGCAAATAGCCCCGACAATGATCAGGAAGATATCCATTCACTTAAATTTATATCGTTAGAATCCGGTCAAAGATATGAAAAGTATTTTGTTGTGAGGATTATTCGCACGATATTTGTAGCCCGATACATAATGAATACAGATGATGACAAATGATATAGACAATCCCGGACAGGAATACATTAATATAGAAGGTGCCCATGAGAATAACCTGAAATTTGTTTCACTGAATATCCCCAAGAAACAGATCAGTATTTTCACCGGTGTCTCCGGCTCCGGTAAATCGTCGCTTGTACTCGACACGATTGCTGCGAAATCACGGCGGGAACTGAATGAGACTTTCCCGAGTTTCGTCCAGCAATATCTGCCCAAATACGGGCGTCCGCATGTGGACAAGATAGAAAACCTACCGGTCGCTATCGTGATCGACCAACGGAAACCGGCACCGAACGCACGCTCCACCGTCGGAACTTATACGGATATCTATTCTTTATTAAGATTGTTATTCTCACGTGTCGGGAAACCTTTTATCGGGTATTCGGATACTTTTTCCTTCAATCATCCGCAGGGAAGATGTACCCGGTGTGACGGGCTGGGCGAGATCAGGGAACTGGATATACATAAGCTTGTCGATTTCAATAAATCACTGAACGAAGACGGAGTGATCAATTACGTGGCATTCAAACCCGGTGAATGGCGTTGGATACGCTATGCCAACACGGGACTGTTCGATCTCGATAAGAAAATAAAGGATTATTCGCCGGAAGAGCTGGAGATGTTCCTCTATTCCCCGAGCATCAAACTAAAGAACCCGCCGGCAAACTGGCCCAAGACGGCAAAGTATGAAGGGCTCATTGTCCGCATGTACCGGAGCATCATCAATTCGGAAGAAGGGAAAGTTCATCAAAAACTGCTAGAGCCGATGCTGACAACAGGCGTATGCCCGGATTGCGGAGGCACGCGTCTCAACCAGACCGTACTGTCCTGCCGTATCAACGGAAAGAATATTGCGGAAGTTACCAGGCTGGCCATTCCCGATATCATCAGCTGGCTGAACAGCATCAAGGAGCCTATTGCCTATGACATTAAGCAGTCTATCGGCGGACGGCTGTCGGCACTACTGGAAATCGGACTGGGTTACCTGACACTCGACCGCAGTATGGGTACGCTTTCGGGCGGCGAAGCACAACGATGCAAGATCGCCAAATACATCAACTCGTCGCTCTGTGACATGCTTTATATCCTCGACGAGCCCAGCGTCGGACTGCATAGCCACGATATTCACTTGCTGAAAGCTTCTGTCCGCAAGCTGCGCGACCACGGCAATACCGTCTTGCTGGTCGAACACCATAAAGAAATGATACAGATTGCCGACCATATCGTCGATATGGGCCCGGGTTCCGGAATGGACGGTGGCAATATCCTGTACGAAGGCAGTTATGAGGGCTTGCTGAAAAGCGGCACACAGACCGGAAAGATGATTGCGGAAAAAGTACCGTTAAAACAACATCTCCGTACACCATCCGGCTGGTTCACGCTCGAACATGCTTCCGAACATAACCTGCAAGACCTGACGGTCGAACTGCCGATGGGAGTGCTTACCGTTATTGCCGGAGTTGCCGGATCAGGCAAAAGCTCCCTGATGGAATGTTTTCGCAAAGCCTGTCCGGAAGAAGTGATCTATATCAGCCAGAAGAATATCGGTATCAGCCTGCGATCTACCCCTGCCACTTACCTGGGTGTGGCAGACGATATCCGGAAGGTGTTTGCACAAAAGAGCGGTGCCGGATCGGGCATGTTCTCATTCAATGGGAAAGGCGGCTGCCCTGTCTGTGGCGGCAAAGGGGTGATCGTATCGGATATGGCTTTTATGGATGCCATAGAAACGGTTTGCGAAGCGTGCGGCGGATTACGCTACTCGCCGGAAGCACTGCAATATGAGGTAGACGGCATCAATATTGCCGAAGCAATGGATCTGACGGTACGCAAGGCATCCCTCCGCTTTGCCGGGACAATCATCGAACAGAAACTGTTGCCGCTCATGCAGGTGGGATTAGGTTACCTCCACCTCAACCAGTCGCTTTCTACTTTATCGGGCGGCGAACTACAACGGGTAAAGCTGGCTTCCCACCTCGACGACCGGGGTAAAATATACATACTGGACGAACCAACAGACGGCCTGCACGTAAAAGACATCCGCCATATCATCGAACTGTTCGACTCGATGGTAGATCAAGGCAACACAGTCTTCCTGGTAGAGCACAACCTGGATGTACTGAAGGCTGCCGATTACGTGATCGAGCTCGGCCCCGGAGGCGGACAAATGGGAGGTAAACTGATTTTCAGCGGCACGCCCCGAAAGATGCTCACTCATCCGACATCCGTCACAGCCAACTATCTGAAGGCGGAGTTACCGGATAAGTAGTAAATCTTAATCAAGATTTAATCCGGAATCCTGCTTTTTACCGGCAATAATTTTAATATCTTTGATGCCACATAAAAATAAAAGTTGGAGATGATACAAAAAGAATTGACCGGCGATCTGCAATTGAAATGGGGTCGTATGCAACAGGCAATGCAAAAGATAAATGCGGATGCATGCCTGCTAAGTGTAGATGTAAACCTGTATTATACAACCGGACGTGTGTATAGCGGATATTTTTATCTGCCCGCAGAAGGCACGCCCTGGTTCTTCGTAAAACGTCCCAACGGATTAAGTAACGACCAGATCGAATATATACGCAAACCGGAACAAATAGCTGAAATATTCGCTGCCCGCGGAATAAAGATGCCGGAAAAGCTGCTTCTGGAAGCCGACGAACTGACTTACAACGATTATATCCGCCTGCAATCGATCTTCAATCCCAAAGAAACCGGCAATGCAACTACATTGATGCGGACTTTGCGAGAGATCAAGACGCCCTGGGAAATTGCACAGTTCCGTATCTCGGCTGAAAAACATGCCAAGACATATTCCGAGGTTCCGGAATGTTTCCGTCCGGGAATGACCGACCTCGAATTTCAGTACGAAATAGAAAAGCGTATGCGCCAGAATGGTTCCATCGGATTGTTCCGTGCGTTCGGTGCTAATATGGATATCTTTATGGGAAGTATCCTGGCCGGTGAAAACGCCGAAGCTCCCTCTCCTTTCGACTTCGCCCTGGGTGGCGGTGGCATGGATGCCTCCTGCCCGCTCGGAGCCAACGGTACTGTATTGAAAGAAGGTACGGCTATCATGGTCGACATGGCGGGGAACTATACCTCTTATATGACGGATATGACCCGCGTATTCTCCGTCGGTAAACTGACCGAAGAAGCCTACCGTGCCCATCAGGTCGCCCTGACAATACAGAACGAGATCGAGAACGCAGCCCGTCCGGGTGTCGTTTGTTCGGAACTATATACTATCGCTGCCGGCATTGCCGAAAAAGAAGGTCTGGCAGCCAATTTTATGGGAACCAAGCAGCAAGCCAAATTCGTAGGACACGGCATCGGCATTCAGATCAACGAACTGCCCGTCCTGACCCCGCGTTCGAAAGAGGAGTTGCAACCGAATATGGTATTTGCCCTCGAACCTAAATTCGTTATTCCGGGTGTGGGAGCCGTCGGTATTGAAAACAGTTTCCTGGTGACGGAAACAGGACTGGAAAAGCTGACGCTTTGTAAAGAAGAAATCATTCAATTACATTAATAAATAAACAATAAAAGCACATGAAAAAGACGATTACTTTTCTGCTTCTACTGGCCATTCTCTTTGTGCCGGCAAAAGCTGCGGATGTAGAAAATGTAAAACCGGTCAAGAATGTTATTCTTCTGATACCGGACGGAACTTCACTGGCTACCGTTTCTATGGCACGCTGGTTGCAATGGTACACAAACCCCGACAAACCTAATCTAAACCTGGATCCGTATCTGTGTGGAACTGTCCGCACGCACTCGTCTAATGCCCCGATCGGCGATTCTGCCCCGACAACATCCTGCTATATGACAGGTTATCCGAGCCGCACAGGTTATGTTTCCACTTATCCTGAAAACGACGGCGACAACGATATTTATCCGACTGATCCGGCACGTGCTTTCCAACCGTTGACAACTGTTCTGGAAGCGGCCAAAATGACACAGGGCAAATCGACCGGACTTGTCTTCACTTGCGAATTTCCGCATGCGACACCGGCTGATTGCTCGGCTCACAGCTACAACCGTGGTAAATATGAATGGATCGCTCCTCAGATGGCTCACAACGACCTGAACGTAGTGATCGGTGGTGGCGTCTCTCTGCTTCCGGAAGAAAGCGAAGCCTATCTGAAAGGAAACGGCTACGGTGTCTTCAAAAACGATATCAACGGTATGCGCAATTACAGCGGCAACAATATGTGGGCCTTGTTCGCTGATCGTGAAATGGCTTACGACATCGACCGTGACCCGGCAGAACAGCCGTCGCTCGAAGAAATGACACGCATCGCAATTGAGAAACTGTCTAAAAACCCGGAAGGTTTCTTCCTGATGGTGGAAGGTAGTAAAGTAGACTGGGCTGCACATGCAAACGACCCTGTCGGTATGGCTACGGACATGTTGGCTTACGACCGTGCCTGTGGTGCCGCATTGGAATTTGCACGCCAGAACGGTGAGACAGCCGTTATCATGGTTCCCGACCACGGAAACAGCGGTATCAGCATCGGTCGCGCAGACTGCAAAGGTTATGATAAGTTGACAAAAGACCAGTTATTCCACCAGTTCTCCCAGTACAAACTGACAGCAGAAGGTTTCGCTAAAAAAGTGAACAGCGAACCTAATTCAGAGGTACAGAATATCTTCCGTGAATATGCCGGTTTTGAACTGAGCCCAGAAGAACTGGATGCACTGAACCATTGTAAAGACTATAAGAACAGCCCGATCCCGGAAAGCGAACGTACAACTGAAGGTAAAGGCTCATTATACAGCGGCTCACTGACTTCTTTCATGTCAAAACTGCTGACTTCTAAAACCTGCTTCGGCTTTACAACAGGCGGACATACCGGCGAAGATGTATTCCTGGCCGCTTACCATCCGGATAAGGCAAGCCTGCCGATCGGTATGCATACCAACATCGAACTGAATGCTTATCTATGCGCCCTGTTCGGCATGGATCGCGACAAGCTGGACGAACTGACAGCTGAAAACTTCGCTCCCCACACAGAAGTATTCGAAGACTACAAATGTGAAATCATTCCGGCCAAAGACGAAAAAGGTTCTCCCTCGCTGGTGGTGAAGAATAAAAAGAAACAAATCAACATTACACCGTTCAGTAATATCGTAACAATCGGCAAGAAAGGCCAGGAAGAAATCCGGCTGAATTCAGTCGTTGTTTACGTAGATAAGAACAATACATTCTACCTCCCGGAAAAGCTGGCAGAATATCTTAAATAAAAACGAAGCGGAGACCATTCAGTCTCCGCTTTTTTTATACTTTTGCATAAAAGACAGATTATACAAAAAATGAAAAGTAAAAGTTTAGTTTCTATCGATCAATGTTCCAAAGAGGACATTCTTCGTATTCTGGATAACGCCAGGAAGTTTGAGGAGAATCCGAACCGAAAGCTGCTGGAAGGCAAAGTGGCCGCCACCTTGTTTTTTGAACCTTCTACCCGCACGCGATTAAGCTTTGAAACGGCTGTTAACCGACTGGGCGGACGAGTTGTCGGATTTCAGGATGCTTCGACAACCAGCTCTTCCAAAGGGGAAACGCTGAAAGATACGATCCTGATGGTAAGCAACTATGTGGATCTTATCATCATGAGACATCACCTGGAAGGAGCCGCCCGTTATGCTTCGGAAGTAACGGATGTGCCTATCATCAATGCAGGTGACGGGGCAAACCAGCATCCCTCGCAGACTATGCTGGATCTTTATTCGATCCAAAAGACACAGGGAAAGCTGACCGACCTCAACATCACAATGGTCGGCGACCTTAAATACGGCCGCACCGTGCACTCGCTGATCGTCGGCATGTCGCACTTCAACCCTACTTTTCATTTCGTAGCTCCGGACGAACTTCGCATGCCGGACGAATATAAAAACTTCTGCGACGAGCACGGCATCAAATACTACGAGCACACGACTTTCGATGAAGACGTGATCAACCAGTCCGATATCCTTTACATGACACGCGTACAGCGCGAACGCTTTACCGACCTGGAAGAATACGAACGGGTTAAGAACGTGTATATCCTGCGCAACAAGATGCTGGAAAACAGTCGTGAGAACCTTCGCATACTTCATCCCCTGCCCCGCGTAAACGAGATCGCTTATGATGTAGACGATAATCCGAAGGCCTACTATATCCAGCAGGCACGCAACGGACTGTTTGCCCGCCAGGCTATTATTTGTGAAGTTTTAGGTATCAATATTTAATTCTGATAATCGTTATGTCAGCAGAAAAGAAAAGAGAATTGCAGGTAGCCGCTTTAGAAAACGGAACTGCTATCGACCATATCCCTCCCAGCCAATTGTTTAAAGTAGCCAAGTTGTTGGGACTGGAACACATGGATAATACAATTACCATCGGAAATAATTTCCACAGCAACAAGATGGGTTGCAAGGGTGTTATCAAGATCTCCAACAAATTCTTCGAGGAAGACGAGATCAACCGTATAGCCCTGATCGCTCCCAAAGTGATCCTGAACATTATCCGCGATTACGAGGTTGTAGAGAAAAAAACGGTTACTTTGCCGGATGAACTCGTTGCCCTGGTAAAATGCAATAATCCAAAATGTATCACCAACAACGAGCCGATGCCGACACGTTTTGAAGTGATCGACAAGGAAAAGGGAACGATCCGGTGCCGTTATTGCGAACGTAAGATCAACAAGGAAGACATTATCATTAAATAAATTATATGAAGCATGACTGGAAGCCCGGTACCATGATCTATCCATTACCGGCCGTAATGGTTAGCTGTGGCAGCGAACCTTCAGAATATAATATCATAACAGTGGCGTGGGTCGGTACGATTTGTACCAATCCACCCATGTGTTATATATCCGTACGTCCCGAACGCCATTCTTATCCCGTTCTGAAAAAGAATATGGAGTTCGTCATCAACCTGACTACACGCGAACTGGCTTATGCCACCGACTGGTGTGGTGTGAATTCGGGAAAAGATCATCACAAGTTTGAAGAAATGGGATTGACTCCGGGCAAAGCGACCCTGGTCAATTGCCCCACGATAGAGGAAGCCCCTCTTTGTATCGAATGTCGGGTGAAGGAAGTGGTTGCATTGGGCAGTCACGATATGTTTATCGCCGACGTACTGAATGTGCAGGCCGACGACAAATATCTGGATCCGGATACAGGTGCTTTCGATATGCAACGTGCGGATCTGCTGGCTTATTCGCATGGGAAATATTACGGACTGGGAGACTTCGTCGGCAAGTTCGGCTGGTCGGTAAAAAAGAAAAAATAAAGAGTATGAAAAAGAGCCTCCTTCTATTGTTTATGTTTTCCCTCGGAATCTCTGTCCAGGCACAGAAATTCATATCTATCGAGGATAAGGCATTTAATTTCGGAGCCAAAGTCGGCTTCAACTCCACATTCCCGATCGTGAACTCACTTCGGATCGATGATGTTGAAGCTGAAAACATCCGTCTGCAATATAAGGTAGGTTATCAGGCTTCCGTGTTCTGCCGGATCAATATCGACCGTTTCTTTATTCAACCCGACCTGTCCTGGTACCGCACTGAAGGCGATATCCTTTTCTCATTGCCGGAGACAGAAACAACAGGTACCTTGACAAGCCAAAGTTCAGAGAGCGACCAACTCAGGCTCAAGTCTTCTTCCCTGGAACTTCCTGTTATGATCGGTTATTATCTGGTGAAGGAAGGGCCGTACGCCCTTAGTTTGATGGTGGGGCCTAAGTTCAGGTATAATTACAAGCTGCGTTATACCACTCATTTCTCGGAAGTCACCAACGAGTATATTAACGATAATACCCCGTTCGGGATAGGCGTTGCAACCGGGCTGGGCGTTAGTATCTGGCGTCTGTTCTTTGAGTTTACCTACGAATTCGGGCTCAACCAGATCGAGTCTGACTTCAAAGACAAATCATCACAATCGCCCGTCGAACGAAACATTTCGCTCGACAAGCGTACCAATATGATGAGTTTCTCGCTGGGATTTCTCTTCTGATCTTTACTTCCCGCATATATCCTTAAAAGGACACCAGGCGCAGGCCTTTTCTGTCGGAGTCTGGATAAACGGCTTTTCACGTCCGAATATTTCATCCAGGCAACCCCGCAAACCTTCTTCAAAAGCGGCCGAATATTCGGCAAAGTCTGTCACCCGTTCCGACCGGTTCCTTTCTATACGATGGCTTACGGCGGCTTCGAACGAGTCGGAGAAAAGCGTACGCATATAATAAATACCCGGTTGGAGCACCTTGCCTTCCGGCACTTCACCAACCATCCATGAATACATAAATACCTGCATCACGGCTTTGGCACGGTCTTTCTCCTCCATATCGAACAGGCTTTCCACGGTTGTAAAGGTGGACGTTCCACTACCGCTCTTATAGTCGATGATGCGAATGGTATCACGCACTTCATCGATCCGGTCGATAAAACCTTTCAGCTGGATCTCCGACCGGTCGGTCAACGTAAAGAGACGGTTTATCTTTCTCTCTGACTCGATATATTTGAACGGGGTCAGCTTGCTGTCGCGCTCCAGTATCTTTTCTACGTATTTACGGATCATCTCGCCGATCAGGAAGTTCTGTCCGGTCAGCGGACGTACCACGTCTGTCTTGAAAAAGACTTCGGCGAAGGCACGTGCAATGGCACCGGTCAGCACCGGGGTATCTTTTTTGATTGCTTTCAGTAAATCAGCTGTCACCATTTTTCCGCAAAGAGGCTTGTAGAGTTCCTCCATTACTTTGTGAAGGATGCTACCGAAAACGTTGCTCTCGATCGTTTCGCTTACCTCCTCTTCTTCGCGGATGCCTTCCACTACCGAGAAGTAGAATTTAAGCGGACAGTCCAGATACGTATTAACGGCACTAGCCGAGATAGCCCGCACACCGCCTTTCCGGAAAGCCGCCAGACGTTCCATCACCTCATCTGTTTTCTGAACCTGCAAGGCGGGAGTCTTAGCGGACGATACGTTGTAAACGACCAGTTTGTTATGCATCGGCTGTTCATAATGATAATGCAGCTGATGGACGAAACGGCTTACTTCGCCTGTCTGCAATCCGTTGCTACGGGTATCATACAGCAGGCTTACATGACTTGCTCGATAGATCAGGCGGTAGAAGTGGTAAGCCCATACGCTGTCCTGATGCTCGTAAGTGGGCAACCCGAAACCACGGCGCAGATTATAAGGGATAAAGGAATTAGCCGCTTTCCGCAACGGGAAGATTCCTTCGTTCATGGAAAGAATGATCAGGCGGTCGAAGTCGAGCGCACGGGTTTCCAACACTCCCATGATCTGCAGGCCGGAAAGAGGCTCTCCGCGGAAAGGGATCGTGATGGTATCCGTCACACGCTTCAGCAGGCGGAAATAAGTATCGATCTTCATGTCAATCCCGCTGTCCTGCATGATCTCTTTCATACGGTTTACGGTGGTGAAATAATGGAAGATGAATTCCTGTTCGAGATCGTTGGTGCGCTGGGTGGCGTCTTCTTCCTCTTCCGAGGATAAAGAATACATGACCTTGTTGAGTTCCTGCAATACGTTAATCAGGTAATCGGAGAAAGTATCCACATCCGTCACCGGGGTAAAAAGGACGGACAGAAGCGGTGTCTTTCCCAGATCGGCGGTAGTGATATAGATCTTATTGTTTTCGGCAATATCCCTGATAAGGGAAGTAACGATCTCCGGATTGGTCGTGCTGATATACCGGTGATTAAGTATAGGCAACACATCACGGAAATAGAATACCGGTTGGCGGTCTACATAACGTACGTTCTTTTGCAGCGCCAGAATATATTCCATCAGGGAAGCCACAGGCGTACCGGCCAGCGGATAACCCATCGTCACATTGATACGGCGGATCTGTTCGGGAATAGCGTTGAGCACAGGGATAAGCAGATGTTCATCGGGCAGGATCACCGCCGTGCGCAAGGCCTCTTCCGGGCTCATTTCATCTTCCTTGCAGAGTTCGTTTAATAAGGTATAGACTTGTTTGGCCTGTCCGATGCCGGAAGGGATGCCGATCACTTCGATATTCGTATTCACCTCCTCTTCTTTGGGAAGCGGGTATTTCGAAGGGAAGTTCTTCAGGTTGCGCTCTACGAAATAAGAGGCTTTGTTATTGGGATCGGTCACCTTCGCGGATGCATAATCCCAGTAGAAGTCGGCGATCTCACGCTTTTGCAGTTGCAGCAGGAAACGTTCTTCCGCAACGGAAAGGGCGTTCAGTCCGACAAAAACCACCTGCGTATAAGGCAGGTCGCAACAGTCGTTACGTTCCATCCGTTCGACCACTTCGCGGAAGATCATGCCTTCATAGCCTTTACCTTCGGCGGCGAGTGCACTTTTCAGGTCGTTATACAGGTCGTACAGGATTTTCCATACGGCAAGAAACTCTTCCTGGTTGGGCGTATCCCCTTTAGGATAGAAGGAAGACCAGAACGTGCGGATGGCGGCAATCTGATCTTCATCCAGGAAGCTGAAATCATTCTCTATCTCCCGCAGATCGGTCACATTCGTAAAGAGCATGCGGGCATCGGCCATATACTTATCTACATCGTCGAAATCGTTAAGGAGCATTTCGCCCCAGTACAGGAACTCGTCGAATGTCTCCGTCGATCCGCTGTGCCGTACATATATATCGTATAGCGTGAACAGCATGTTGATACGGTCGGCCGTCTGCTTGCCACTCAACTGCACGAACAGGTCGTTGATGGTCAGGATAGTTGGCGAGAAAAGCGGCTTCTCGGCTACCTCCGAAAGATACTTCTGAAAGAAAAGACCTGTTCGACGGTTGGGGAACACAAAAGCCAGCTTGCTGACTTCCGCGCCGTATTGCTGATAGAATATAGAGGCTATCTGATATAAGAATGGTTTCATTGCTTTGTTTCTGTTATTGATTTATTATTAGAGGATGCAGGGAACGGTGAAACGGAGTCGGCAACCCCATTTAGTTTCCTGCCTAGGAAACTTTTGTTTCATCAGGGAGAAACTTTTGTTTCCTGCCTAAGAAACTTTAGTTTCGTCCGGAAGAAACTAAGATAATTCGTAATCACATTTTTAATATCCTCTCGATCCTCTCCTGCTCGTCTGCCGTGAAATTTGTATTGCGCAACGCTTTCAGATTGTCAAGCAGTTGCTCAACCGAGCTGGCACCAATCAACACGCTGGTTACGCGGTCGTCTTTCAATAGCCAGGCCAATGCCATTTCTGCAAGGGTCTGGTTGCGCTGGGCGGCCAATTCATTCAACAGACGGATCTTGTTTATCTTATCTTCCGTCACCTGTTCCCGTTGCAGATGGCCGGTCGACCGGGCGGCTCTTGAATTTTCAGGTATACCGTGCAGATATTTATTGGTGAGCATTCCCTGTGCCAGAGGAGAGAAAGCGATCATTCCGATACCTTCTTCTTTCAACAAGGGAAGCAGGTCGGGTTCCGTCCAACGGTCGAACATGGAATAGCGTGCCTGGTGGATCAGACAAGGTACGCGGTGCTCTTTCAGTACGGCCAGCGCTTTCGCGGTCTGCTCCGCGTTATAGTTTGAAATGCCGACATACAGGGCTTTTCCCTGACGGACAATATCAGCCAGTGCACCCATCGTTTCTTCTATGGGAGTTTCGGGGTCGGGACGGTGCGAATAGAAAATATCCACATAATCGAGTCCCATACGTTTCAGGCTCTGGTCGAGACTTGCCATCAGGTATTTACGGCTTCCCCAGTTTCCATAAGGGCCGGGCCACATGTCGTAACCGGCCTTGGTGGAGATAAGCAGCTCGTCGCGATACACGCCGAGACCTTTCTTCAATATCCTTCCGAAGTTCTCTTCCGCCGATCCGTAAACCGGGCCATAATTGTTGGCGAGATCGAAATGGGTGATCCCGTTATCGAATGCGGTATAAGCAATCTTACTGAAGTTGCTGAACACATCCACACTTCCGAAATTATGCCATAACCCCAGCGAAACAGCCGGCAGCAGTATCCCGCTTCGGCCGCAACGACGATACATCATGCTGGCGTATCTCTCTTCATTTGCCTTGTATATACTTTCCATGATTTATTGTATTTCTTGCAAATGTAGATAAAATCACCATAAAATAATCATTTTCTGCGTCTCAGTTGCCTCTTTCGAATTATTGGTACTGATAGCGGCACGGTAGAGATAAACACCGGGGCGCACATGTGAGCCTGCGTTATTCCGCAAGTCCCAGTCGATCACATAGTCTTTGAACAGTTCGGACGATCCTGTTTCCTCATGCTTCCAATGCAGACGCCCCGTAATGTCGTAGACCAGGATACCGACTTTCATCTGGGTCTCCGGACGATTATGCCAGAGACGGAACTTCACGTTACCTTTAGCCGGAGTCGGCGTAGCAATAAGACGGGAGATGAAGGGTTTGAGGCCTTCGACGACTTCAAATTGGAAGGTGCAGGTCGTAGGATTATTCATGATATCCCAGACTTTGAACTCGGCATCGTGCAAACCCGGTTCCAGTGCCGGGATAGCGAACTTCACAATACCTTCGCCTTCCGAGTCAGGAATAAATTCGTAATAAGAATTTAATGTATAGTTCGTTACCGGATTGTTATCGATATTCAACGTGATGTCATGTCCGATACTGCTGCCTGTCACATTGATTCCGCTTTTATCCCAAAGTCTGGCATAGAAATAAGGCGTATTGTTCACTTTATCTCCACTCACAAAAGTAGAATCATTCAGGAATAACGACCGTATTTCCGGGCCTTCCGAATCGTTATCCGGATCATCCTTTGTTCCGTTCGCTAAAAACTTATTGAAATATCCTTGCGCGTCCTCACCTGCTGTTTTATCAAAAGCATACAAGCTCATTTTACCACAAGTATTATCAGAATAGGAAATATCCTTCGGTACTTTAAAGGTAAACTTAAACTTACCGTTTTTCACAGAACCGCCGCCTTCAAAAACGGTATTGAAGTAATCATGATAATAGATCTTATTTTTATAGGGATTATTACCTAATGTGGAATCTCTTCGGTAACCATCCAATATCTTAGCACGCAATTCTCCATTAAAGTCAGAGACAAGGCTTCCTTTTGTATCCTGGATATCTCCTTCCACCGTTATCCAGGCGTTTGCATTAAAAACAACCGTATCTTTTCCTACCGGTGAACCGCTAATGGTTGTAACCTGAACGCGGTGTTTCGGATAGGACAATCGTAATGCAGGGTCACCGATCAGACAGAAGCCTAGTTTACGTTTATCTGTTTTTTCACCTAATTTAGTTTGCTTCATAACTTCACCTAATGTAAGATACAAATCATTTTCCTTTTTGAATAATAGATTCATAAACTGGCGGTTCATCCGCTCATTAATATCCGTAAAGGCGACACGGGATGTCGTAAACAATGCTATCCCCCCACTTTTATCCCTTAAAAACACATCCTCACCAGCTGATGTAGCAACAGCATCAAAGCGGCAAAAATCGCAAGTTGCAGTTATCCACAAGGGTAAGTGTTTGTAAGTATATTTCAAAATATCATTGTGTTTTATCACCTGCTCATCACTCAAATTCTCTGTGTTTCCATGTCCTACATAATTTAGAAGGAACATACCGTTTTTCAATTTCTCTACAATTCTCTCCTCCACTTCCGGATATTTACCGGCGCCGCCTAAGTCCTTTTTGAAAGCATCAAAATAGATTTTATTAGCGATATATTCAGGAGACTCAATCTCCCTCGTAAGTGCTAAATTTTCAGCATCTATCTGGTGCTCCACCTTAAAACTATCCGCATTGTTGCCATCATCAGCAATAAAGCACAGATTATTCTTCCAAATACCTAAATCCGAGTTATTCATATAAGAGATTACCTTATCAACAACCTCCGTTGCCTGCTTCCGAGTACGGACAGGAAAACGTCCAACGGCAATATCCAACGTAGCCATTGATATATCCTTTCCAGAATCTTTCAGAAAACCAAAATAATCATCTACCGTATAGGAATACATATCTAATGATTCAGTAGTCTGATAAGTTAACAGCATATTGTTCTTTTCATTATCTCCTACTTTTTTCCAATCGTTTGTTACAAACCGGTTATCAAATGCACCGTCTCCAAAAAGCAGAAGATATTTAGGAGCTTTAGCATCCTCTTTCCCTCTATCATAAAACATTTTCATCAATCGTCGGTAAGCTGTAGCATCCGGCGTTCCACTTGAAAACTCATTATAAATCTCTTCCGGAGTAAACACCTCAGTAACTAGATCGTCCTTCTCCTCATGGGCTTTCTTCAAACGCTCTGCTTCGCTTTTAAATGCAAAAGGAGAAATTATAACCATATCAACCTGTTTAGTACTATGTAAATTCTGGTTACCAACCTGCTGTGCGTCTTTTGCAGCAATAGACGGAACAGACTTGTCTAACTGAACTACGGCAAACTCTCTCAATTGATAAGATTGTGGAATTACAAACGAGAGTTCTGTTCCACTCAACACAGCTTCTACAACTTTCGGACTCTGTGCATCAGTAACGTCCAAAACAATTGTATTTGAAGTCGCATTCTTTATTATAAAGCAAGACTTATGATTGATCGACGACACATTGCGAAAAAAGGTTGGCTCATTGTACGTTTGAAGTGTTCTCTTCAAATGCACACGAATGTAATCTAAATAAGCAGTTGTATTATTTTTTTCAAAATAGTCTACCTTAATATTGAAAGACTTACCTTTCTCTCCTTTCCAATAACCAAAAGCCTCAGCAGACCTCGCTTTTATGTATTCATAATAATTAGCACCTGTTGATACGCCGGATACACGACCCTTCACAACATCTTCGCCATTTATCGAGAGTACAAAATCTTTAGATATATTCGTCTTAGCAATCAACCGACATTCCACCACAGCATCTTCCTGCACTATACCTTCAATATTATCAAAAGGAACAGATATCGTCGACATAAGCGACTCTCCAAAAAGTTCACGGCCTGATTTATTAAGAGATACCAAATCTTTTTCATGCAAAAGATAATCATCAAAAGTATTCAACTCTATCACTCCATCTTTCGGCTCTGATTTTACAGTCTCCATTTCTTTCACATTCTGAGAAGAGGTTAGGAAATAATACCCCAAGTCAGAATAAGGATTATTTGTATGGACAAAAGTTTGTCTTTCACGTCCATCGGAATATCTCATCGTTTTATACTCCCACTTCGTAGTCCCCCGCCCATAAAAAAGCAGGTAATCGTCTTTCCTCAACACCGGAACCGCAGGCAGGTCATCAACATAAGGCTTCGAGAAATCTTCTTCGAGCGGCCAGCCACCATAGCCATACACAGCCACTTTTGAAGGATCATCAAACCCCATCTTCTTCAATTCGGAATTTGTTAGTTTGTAGATTCCATTCTTTTCGATCGCTATTTTCACCCAATGACCGTTACTTAGTACGGAGTTTTTAGCATACCTCTCCTGAGCCCCTAACGAGAGCGACAGGCAAAAACAAAACAGAAATACGAAACAGCTTTTCGCTGACAATCTTCTTTTGTGTAGTATCATATTTTTCAACTATTCAATGATCTTTTAACGCTTTCTGTTTTGTTTTATTATAAAACAGCCGGGAAATCAAAAAAGAAGTTTACTAACTTTGCTTATACTAAGAAACGACATTAAATAATCCGAATATGAAAACATTATCAAATGACTCGCTGACGATTCAGGTCTCCCCGCAAGGTGCCGAACTAAGCAGCATCGTTGCCAACGCTACTCAAAAAGAATATCTTTGGCAAGCCGATCCGGCCTTCTGGAAACGCCATTCTCCTGTTCTATTCCCCATTGTCGGCAGTTTATGGAACAACGAATACCGCCACAACGGTATCACTTATCACCTCTCACAACACGGTTTTGCACGCGATAAAGAGTTTGAACTGATAAAGGAAACCGACACAGAACTGCGTTTCAAACTACAAGAAAGTGAAGATACGTTGAAATTATACCCTTTCCCGTTCTATCTCGAAATCGGTTACCGCCTGGCCGGCAATCAGATAGAAATCATATGGGTAGTAAAAAATACGGGTAACGAGGAATTGCATTTCCAAATCGGCGCACACCCGGCCTTCTATTATCCTGATTATGATGAAAACAGTCAAAAACGAGGTTTCTTTGCTTTCGACCGCACAGCAGGACTGACATATAAACTCATCCAGGAAAAAGGTTGTATAGGCGATACGGAATATCCGCTCCCTCTCGACAAAGAAGGATTATTACCACTGGATACACACACCTTCGATAAAGATGCTTTAGTGATCGAAGACAGCCAAGTAAGACGTGTAGACTTACTCAATCCGGACGGCAGCTCCTATCTCACCGTTTATTTCACCGCCCCCGTTGTCGGCCTTTGGTCGCCACCCGCTAAAAACGCACCTTTCGTATGTATAGAGCCGTGGTATGGCCGTTGCGACCGGGTAAATTACTCCGGCGAATATAAAGATAGAGACTGGATGCAGTATCTTCAACCGGGGGAAACATTCAATGCAAGTTATCTGGTAGAGATTCATAAATAAAACGGAGAAGACGAAACTATTGGACAAAAAAAAGGCTATCCATCACGGACAGCCAATCTTCATTGTTAACCTTAAATCTAATACCATGAAAAACACAGTGCAAATATAGCGCTTTTATGTTATACAGCATAACATTTGCAAGAAAAATGCATACCGTTAACATTATTTATGCAAGACATGCTCAAAAACATATAAAAGCGACTATTCTTTATTAGAAACTTTCTTATTTACAGCAAAAAAGAAGGGGATATCCGAAACCGGACATCCCCTCTCATCACCAAACCTCTTATAATTGTTATTTAGTAAAACGCTCTTTCAATTTTGTGATCATATCACGGGTCATTGTATCCAGGTCATAAGTCGGCTTCCAATCCCATTCTGCACGAGCACAAGTATCGTCCAGTGAGTTAGGCCATGATTCAGCAATTGCTTGACGCAACGGATCCACGTTATATTCCATCTGGAAGTCAGGAATATATTTACGGATGTTACTTGCAATAATTTCCGGATCGAAACTCATAGAAGCGATGTTGAATGAGTTGCGATGTTGCAAACGAGTAGGATCAGCTTCCATGATCTGGATAGCAGCATGCAAAGCATCTGGCATATACATCATATCCATAAATGTTCCAGCTGCAATCGGACATACAAACTTCTCTCCCTTTACTGCTGAATAATAAATATCGACAGCATAGTCAGTTGTACCACCTCCCGGAGGAGTTACATAAGAGATCAAACCGGGGAAACGAACCGAGCGGGTATCCACACCGAAGCGGATATTATAATAATCGCTCAGCAACTCACCGGAAACTTTTGTTACACCATACATTGTGCGTGGGTTACGAATCGTATCCTGCGGAGTTTTGTCTTTCGGAGTGTTGTTACCGAAAACACCGATTGAACTGGGAGTAAATACAGCGCAATGCATTTCACGTGCCACTTCCAGTACATTAAACAAACCACCCATACCGATCTTCCAAGCCAACTGAGGTTTTGCTTCAGCCACAGCCGAAAGTAAAGCCGCCAGATTGTAAATCGTGTCGATCTTGTATTTAGAAACTGTTTCAGCAATCTGCTGTTCGTTTGTTATATCAACAATAGCAGAAGGGCCTGATTCCAACAGTTCACCTTTAGGCTCTGCACCGGAAATATAACCTGCCACGATGTCGCCATCATAACGTTTTCTCAACTCCATGGTTAACTCTGAGCCGATCTGACCGGTAGAACCAATAATTAATACATTCTTCATTGCGTTTTATTGTCTTTTTAAGTTTTTTCCGCGGCAAAGGTATAGAGAATTAAATTGTTCCTGCATTATTTTCTTGTGTTTTTTAATACCAAAATTCAAAAAAAAATATGACCTTTGCTTATTCAGTTGACAGTTGACTTTTAACAGTTAGCAGCTTACATAAACGAAAAGTTTCAAACTGTAACTTGTCAGCCTCAACTACAAACAATTTCGTCTACTTGATTCAAAAATACTAACAAAAAACAATGTTATGTACGGTAAATTAAAAGATTTCCTTACACAGGAACTGGCAAATATTAAAGCTGCCGGATTGTACAAGAACGAGCGTATTATCACTACGCCTCAGAGAGCCGACATTAAAGTAAATGCCGGAAGTAATGTTTTAAACTTCTGTGCCAACAATTACCTTGGTCTGTCAGACAACCAGCGTCTGATCAAAGCTGCAAAAGATGCTATGGATACCCACGGATACGGTATGTCATCCGTTCGTTTCATCTGTGGAACTCAGGATCTGCACAAACAGTTGGAAGCTGCTATCTCCGACTACTTCAAAACAGAAGATACTATTTTGTATGCTGCTTGTTTCGATGCAAACGGCGGTTTGTTCGAACCATTGTTCTCTGAAGAAGATGCTATCATCTCCGACGCATTGAACCACGCTTCAATTATTGACGGTGTTCGTTTGTGTAAAGCAAAACGTTATCGTTATGCCAATGCTGATATGGCCGACCTGGAACGTTGTCTGCAGGAAGCCCAGGCACAGCGTCATCGCATCATTGCAACAGACGGTGTATTCTCTATGGACGGAAATGTGGCACCGATGGATAAGATCTGCGAACTGGCAGAGAAATACGATGCACTGGTTATGGTCGACGAATCTCACTCAGCCGGTGTAGCCGGACCTACAGGTCATGGTGTGGCAGAACAATATAATGTATATGGTAAAATTGATATCTTTACAGGTACATTAGGCAAAGCATTCGGTGGTGCTATGGGTGGTTTCACAACCGGTAAGAAAGAAATTATCGATATGCTTCGTCAGCGTTCACGTCCTTACCTGTTCTCTAACTCGGTAGCGCCCGCTATTGTAGGAGCCAGTCTGGAAATGTTCAAGATATTGAAAGAGAGCGACGCATTGCATACTAAACTGATGAACAATGTATCTTATTTCCGTGATAAGATGCTGGCTGCCGGTTTCGATATCAAACCGACCCAGTCTGCTATCTGTGCAGTTATGTTGTACGATGCAAAACTGTCTCAGGACTTCGCAGCCCGTATGCAGGAAGAAGGTATCTATGTAACAGGCTTCTACTATCCGGTAGTACCGAAAGATCAGGCTCGTATCCGCGTTCAGTTATCTGCCGGACACGAAACTGAACACCTGGATAAAGCGATTGCTGCATTTATCAAGGTAGGTAAAGAATTGAATGTTATCAAATAAGAAGTAGATTACATTATTATATAGAAAGAGCAGCGGTACATTCTTGTTTCCGCTGCTCTTTTCTTAGAAAAACTAACCATTAACCTTTAATAATTATTATCTTCCTCGCCATCAACGAGGTTGTTCAATTCAAACTCCAGACTTACCAAGTCCTTTCTCCATGACTTCAGGATATGGGACGGTGTTTCTTTCGGGGGATTATCTAGCTTCGCCTGGATATTGGATATCTCCAGTTCCAATCTTTCACGCCTGTTCATATCTATTTTTATTTATCACTTGTTTAACAATCACTCGATAATTAAACAACTATCTCTGTCAATATGTTCACGAAAAACAATCCGCACAGCGTATATCTTAAGCGTTCTGCAACTTCTTCATTTATTACCGTGAAGCCACTTCAATAAGACGGAAAGATTTCATATCTTTGCCTACCGAAAATAATAGACAATACAATAATTTTATGCAACTCAGTAATTATCACAGTCATTGCACATTCTGTGATGGGCGTAGTACGCCTGAAGATTTTGTAAAGTTCGCTATATCGCATGGATTCAGAGCGTACGGATTTTCTTCACACTCGCCCCTGCCTTTCGAAACATTCTGGAATATGTCGAAAGATGATATGCCCGAATATCTGGAGGAGATAAACCGATTGAAAGAAAAATATGCCGGCCAACTGGAAATATACACTTCTTTGGAAATTGATTATCTGGACGAAACTTATAACCCTTCCATTGCTTATTTTCAGGAACTGCCATTGGATTACCGGATCGGCTCCATTCATTTCCTACCCTTGTCGGAACACCTGAGTGAAGACAATATGGTTTGTATCGATGGGGCTTTTGCCGACTACAAAGACTCGGTAGACCGTTATTTTGAAGGAAAGATAAGCAAGCTGGTGACACGTTATTTCGATTCGACACTGAAAATGATCGAAGCCGGTGGCATCGATATCGTCGGACACATGGACAAGATCTATATGAACGGGCATAAATGCGAAGGTTTTTCCTTTGATGCAGACTGGTACCAGAAGCCATTTAATGCGGTACTCGACCTGATCGCTCAAAAAGAATTAATGGTGGAAGTAAACACGAAGAACCTGATCAAAAAACAACAGATATTCCCGCGCAAGGAATATCTCGGTTTACTGAAAAATATGAATATCCCGGTAATGGTCAATTCCGACTGTCATTATCCTGATCTGGTGAATGATGGGCGTAGTGAAGCATTCGAAATACTAAAAGAGATCGGTTTCAGAACAACCCGCGAATTAATAAAAGGAAACTGGCAGGACGTTGCCATATAAAAATAAAGCGACTTTAAAGTCGCTTTATTTTTTTCTCTTATACAAGAAGGATTGCCACCGTTCCTCGGTATGATCCTGACGGAACATTTCATAACGAGCCATTGTGAAAAGCAAATCAGATAAACGGTTCGTGAATTGAAGGATATTCTCTTCAACAGGATCTTGCCGGTTCAATGTCCACAAACGGCGTTCAGCACGACGTACAACCGTACGAGCCAATTGAAGGTGGGCGGAAATCAATGTTCCCCCCGGAAGGATAAAAAATCCGTTATCCTCCATCTGTGCCGTCAGCGTGTCAATCTGTTGTTCACAGAAAACTACCAGATCGTCCGATAAGGCATTAGGATTCTTATCGCGGATAGCCGATGGAGTCGCCACATGCGACATGACCACCATCAACTCCCGTTGTATCTTACCCAGCACATCTTGCCATTCATGTTCGGGAGGCAATAAAGCCCGTACGACACCGATTTGTGCATTCACTTCATCCAGTGTGCCGTTTGCTTCGATACGGATATCGTCTTTATCCACCCGTTCGCCGCCATGAATACCGGTACGACCTTTATCTCCTCCCCTTGTGTAAATTCTCATATTACTTTTTCGTTGTATCTTTCTTATCTTCTTTATCATCCGGATGGATAATTCCTTTTACAGTTTCTCCGGTAGGCTAAGCACCCAGCGCCTTGTCATATTTCTATGGTAGGTTTCCAAATGCTCGCCCCCGAACCGGACTTACACCTCTCAGCGTATCCGGCTCTCCACTAATTTTAGTCTATCTTTCCGTCATGTATCTTTTTGTGACAACTCCTGCACACGGCAATCGTTTTGCGTTTGCGGGCAATCATGTGTCGTTCCCAGCTTTCCTTACCCTGCAAGTTCTTTAGTTTCCTTACATGGTGCATAACAAGGTCGTCTGTCGCTCCACATAATTCACACTCATGGGCTTTCAGCCTTTCAACAAGACTTGTCCGCCCCGCAGTATAAATTGTTCGTGGCATGGTGTCACATTCCGATTTATAGGTGGGCTTCTTGCGTTTGAAGCCACCGTCGTAAAAGTATCTTTCCTTTACACCTGTTTTAGTCATGTGCTTTATGATAAACCTACCGTTCTTACGATATTTCTTGTTTACCTTGCGTGTGCGGCACTTATATTTGCCTGCAAACGTTTTGTACATGCTGTATTCCATGATGTACTTGAAATTATTCAAGGCATGGGCACAGTTGTTGGCTATGGAGTAGTAATTATAGAAACCCACGATTTCCCGATTATAGCTATCAAGGATTTCAAGGTCGTCATTGAATATCAGTCCCGATTTACATTTCGGTTTCCATATTTCCTTTCCGTTACGGTTTGTCATTTCCAAGACTCCCCAATCGAACAGTTTTTTACGGACAGTTTCCATACTGACATTCAAGCAGACCCTTTTACCATAGGTTCTTCTTAATCTACCCCGTTTATCACGTCTTTGGTCGTTGGACTTTCTTACAGTAATTTCATATCCGAGAAACTTGGCAGGTCTTTCGGTATGGGTGACAAGTGTCTTTTCATCAGACAGTTCCAATGCCAGTTTATCAGCAAGGAAGTTTTTAATATCTCCCTTTATCTGTTGCGCATCTTGCTTACTTCCGATAATTCCCACGAGAAAATCATCTGCATATCTCGCATATTTCATTCTCCTGTAATCGGCATCCATTTCTTCGCCATTGGGATATTTAGCCCGTCCTTGTTCTATTGCTTTCAGTTCAAGGATTAGCTTTACCCTTTGCCTTTCGTCTTTTACGGACTTCAATCTTCGCACAATACGTTTTCTTGCATTGCCGAAGTCCAAACTTTCTCTACTGAATTTTCGTTTCTTCCCTTTATCGAATTTGGCTATGTATTCCTTTATATACTTATCCAGCTTGTCAAGGTATATATTAGCCAATATCGGGCTGATGATACCCCCTTGCGGTGTGCCACTGTAAGTATTGTGGAATTGCCATTCTTCGATATATCCCGCTTTCAAAAACTTGCGTACTAAGCGTATGAAGCGTTCGTCCGCAATGCGCTCCTTGAGTATGTTTATTAATACATCATGGCTTATATTATCAAAGAAACCTTTTATATCTCCCTCTACAAACCACTTTGCACCGCTAAACTCCTTTTGGATGTGAGTTAATGCAGTATGGCAGCTTCGATTGGGTCGAAACCCATGCGAGGTGTATTCAAAATTTCCCTCGTATATGGCTTCCAATACCATTCTTACTACTTCTTGTATTAACTTGTCATTGAAAGTCGGTACGCCAAGAGGTCTTTTCTTACCGTTTTTCTTCGGTATGTACACCCTCTTTGACGGTTGGGGCTGGTACGTTTCATCTTTTAACGTATCAATCAACTTTTCAATTCGTTTCAGGCTCATGTTGTCAATGGTCTGACCGTCCGAACCTTTAGTCATGTTGCCCTCTTTGGCGTAGATGTGCTGATAGGCAACATAGAACATTTCCTCATTGAACAAAATTCTGTAAAGACGTTCAAACTTGTAGCTTACATCCTTACTGTGTTCTGATAGACTGTTTAATACTCTTTCTGGACTTCTCATAATGTCTCTCACATTTTCCGTTAATTGTATTAATAATTAGCTGCTTCCCTTCGCCATGTACAAGGCGTTACCTTGCTCGGACTACTATGGAAGCTCCGTTACCACTCCGAATTTTCATAGGTCAAACCTAATAGCCTTTCGGCACTTCGGGATAGGTAATCCCCGTTTATTACATCGTAACTGTTGGCATGATAGATTGTCGGATACGACTTCCGTCCTTCACTCGCTTACTGCGGTTGTGTCGTGATAAGTTCTTGCTACATTCATACCTATACACTGAAGTAGTATCACGATATGGCGATTGATAGTTACCTTACGCCATAGCCTAAAGGGGAACCACTCGGACTATCGTTTAATCAATTCGGACTTTATCCTCATATCTATCTTTTCATCTCGCCATTCAGTCGCAGTTTGGTAACTAACTGACTTATGACTTTTCCGACATGCTACACTCCCTGCTCGGTTAAGTTTTCCCGAAAACAGATAAGTCGGCTGATGATAGGTTATTTTCAAAGAACACTTTCCTAATCTCTTGCCAAAGAGATGTTTACGATGCAACCTTTACGGGCGCACATAGGTAATTTATCCAGAACGCCAAGGCTTGGGGCAACCGTTTTAACCAATTGGTTCAGGAAGTTACCAGTTGTACCCTGCCCACCGTCAAATACGGTAATATCACCCAACTGTATGTGTTCAAATGCCTTCACCTGTTCGCCGGCAATTTCTTTCCACTGATCCACCATCTTGTACTGGATAGCGATAGCCGGATTCGATTCGGCTGCTTCAACCATTGCCTTGAAACCATCGGCTTCAGCCAGCAATGATTTCTTTTTACCTTCGGCTTCGGCTTCCAGTTTCATCTGGATGGCACGGGCTTCGGCTTCTGCCTGAGCTAACGTAGCTTTTGCCTTCGCTTCGGCTTCACGGATCATCTTTTCGGCCACTGCTTCAGCCTGTAGAATAGCTTCCTGGCGGGCGATCTCCGCCGGAACGATCTTCTGTGCTTTCAAGGCTGATTCTACCTTTTTGGCCTTTGCTTCTTCCACTTCACGCTGGGCTATTTCGCGAGCTGCCTGTACAGAGGCTTCCGAACGGGCAGCAGCTTCACCGGCTTGTTTGCTTGCTTCGGCCTGGGTTACGGCTAGTTCGGCATCAGACTTGGCAACCTCTTTGTTTGCTTCGTTTCGTCCGACAGCGGCTTTCTTCCCTGCATCGGCTTTCTTGATTTCCATATCGGAGTTCAGTTCGGCAACACGGCTTTCCTTATCTGTATTGGCTTTTTCGATATTGATATTCTTATCGGCTTCCGCACGAGCTACCTGCGATTCCTTTTCAGCATTGGCAACAGCTACCTGGGCGATACGTTCCTTATCGGCATTGGCCACGGATATTTCCTGCTGCTTCTTGGTTTCAGCAATAGCGATATCCTGATCCTTACGCGTTTCCGCTACGGTCGTTTCACGTTCGCGGATCTGGTTAGCGATCTTGATAGCACCGAGCTTTTCCTGTTCTTCGATATTGGCCTGTGCCTCATTCAAGGCCTTACTTTCAGCTTCTTTACCGAGATTGACAATATAGTTGGCCGCATCGCGTATGTCACTTATATTGATATTCATCAAGTAAAGGCCGAATTTACGCAGTTCCGTATCGATATTATCACGAACCTTAGACAAGAACTTATCGCGGTCGGAATTCAATTCCTCAATAGTCATATCTGCAATAACCAGACGCATCTGGCCATATACGACATCGGTAATCAGGTTCTGCTTATCTGCCGGTTGCAGGCCCAGCAGACGTTCTGCGGCATTCTGCATAACTTCAGGATCCGTACTGATCGCCACCGTGATCGTGGTCGGCACATCCACACGGATATTCTGGGCGGACAAGGCTCCGGTCAATTTACAGTCGATCTGAAGAGGTTTCATGGAGAGGAATTCATATCCCTGAATGATCGGCCACACAAATGCCGCCCCACCATGATACAGTTTTGCTGATTTTTCTCCGGCTGTCTTACCGTACACAACCAGCACTTCATCACTCTTACATTTACGATAACGAGACAGTATCCCGATAAAAGATAGGATAATGACCACCACCAGAATGGCCACCATAATTAGCATTTCCTGTGTCATAATTTAATTGTTGAGTTTGTTATTATTGTATATAAATTGTCCCTGATTCTACTTTGCAAACAATTGTCCGATCGCCTGTCTGATAATCTTTTCCTTCCAGCGAGCGGACTTCCATCTCACGCAATGCGCCATTCATGGCTACCTGAACGATATACCGGATCCCGTCGCGGGCATAAATTGTACATTCCCTTCCTACCAGCGCTTCTGTTTTCTCCGGTTTATTTTCTTTCTGAAGCTGATAGGCTTTCTTATAGAGAAACCACAGAATGAAAACGAATGCCAGACCGATCAGGATACCGATCAGAAAAGTCGATATAGCCGTGCTGTTTGAAATGTACATATACCATCCGAAGCCGATACAAAAATGAGTAAATCCCTTAAATGATACGGCACTGCTAAGGTCGGCATCTATATCCGTATCTGTATCCAGGTCGCCGAAAAAGATAGACATGATAAACTGTATCAGAAATATTGCTGAAGCAACGATCGCGATACCAAGAAAAATAGTATTGACCATGGTATGAATTATTAGTTTATACGAAAATAAGGATTATTTCAATATAATCGGCATATATAATAAAAATATGTATGTTTGCAAGAAATAATTCATATCCCATTATGCAGACGATCATAAAAAAAGTACAGCAATCACTCACAGAAAACATAGACGAAAAGACCCGGCAGACCGCCCAGAACTTCTTTAAAGAGAAGATCATGTATCACGGCGTAAGGATACCTACCGTCAACAAAATCAGTAAAGAGTCTTATGCAGAGATCAAGGAACTGCCTAAAAATGAAATATTTTCGTTATGTGAAGCATTATGGGAGTCGGGATACTCGGAAGAATCTTATATTGCCTGCAACTGGTCTTACTACCTCCATCCACAATACCAACCGGAAGACTTTTCCGTCTTTGAGAAATGGGTAAACAACTATGTAAGTAATTGGGCCTCATGCGATACTTTGTGCAACCACAGCGTCGGAACACTCTTGGAGATGTATCCGGAATATATATCCCGCTTGAAAGAATGGGCACGGTCGGATAACCGATGGACTAAGCGGGCGGCTGCCGTCACCCTGATTATCCCCGCCAGAAAAGGGTTGTTTCTACAGGATATTTTCGAGATAGCAGATATTCTTTTTTATGATCCGGACGATCTGGTACAAAAAGGATACGGCTGGATGCTGAAAGCCGCCAGCGAAGCGCATCAACAAGAAGTATTCGATTATGTGATGTCGAAAAAGGCGACTATGCCCCGCACTTCCTTAAGATATGCTATTGAGAAGATGCCTAAAGAGTTAAAGGCACAGGCGATGGCGAAATAATGGCTAGATAAGTCCGTTCAAGTAATCGGTAAACCACTGGTTGTGTGCACCGTCACCCCAATAAAGATGGGTGTAGCCGGCCAAGACATTCTTATACCTGTACAGCGGCGTATCGACAGAACTGCCTTTCGCCGTCTGTGCCGTAGCGACCGAGACAAGAGGTGCTTCACCTGGCAAGATACGGGAATAATGAAATTCATGCCCTTTCAAAACATAATCTTTATAATGCAAGGTACGATATCCCAGACGCAGTTTCATCTGTTCCATTGTTGCCGACTGGTCGAGCAGGCCAACCATCGGATAAGCGGTTCCTTCTGTCGATCTTATCTCGTTGCATAAATACATCATCCCGCCACATTCGGCCAACAACTTCCCTCCTGCTTCCGCATACTGACGGATCGCCCGGAGCATGGACTGATTGGATGATAATTCAGACAGATATAGTTCCGGATAGCCTCCCGGCAAATAAATAAAATCGGACTCGGGTAATTCCGTATCCTTCAACGGACTGAAAAAAGTAACCTTACCTGATCGATGCAACATGCGGATATTCTCTTCATAAGCGAAGTTGAAGGCAGCATCACGGGCTATCGATATTCTAAAGGAAGATGATCCGTTATCCGGTAATAGATCAACAGATGACTTCATAACACCCGGCTGATAAGCCGTCAATTCCAAAAGCCGGTCGATATCGACATACTTTTCCACCAATCCGGCTATACGGTCGGCAAAATCATCAAAGCAAAAGGTCTCGTCCAACGATAATCCCAGGTGGCGGCTGGGTATTTCAACATCCGCCTGTTTAGGAAGATATCCCAACGCCTCCACTCCGGCATCCCGACAAGCCTGTTTCAGGAAAGAGTAATGACTTTCGGATGCAACAAAATTAAAAACAGCACCAACAAGCTTGATCCCTCTATAGAAATTCCTGAAACCGTATAGCAAAGGAGCAACGGAATAAGCCGTACTTTTCGCATTGACAATCAGCACCACCGGAATATCCAACGTTGCAGCGATCTCGGCACTGCTGCCCTTCATGCCGTCATATCCGTCAAAAAGTCCCATCACCCCTTCAGTAACAGCATAATCAGCCTCCGCCGTATAGCGATCGTATAGATCACGGACATGCTGTTCCGACATCATAAAACGATCCAGATTGACAGAGGGGCAACCGGCCGCCATCTTGTGATGACACGTATCAATATAGTCAGGCCCACATTTGAAAGGTCTGACATTACCGCCTCGGTTCTTCAATGCCCGAAGGAGTCCCAATGTAAATGTTGTTTTACCGCTTCCTGAAGAGGCGGCACCTATTAGCAGATGAGATTTCATAAGTATTCCGGTGAAGTAAGTGTTAAAGCAAGACTGTGCCATGCCCTTGGCACAGTTGTGCCATTCAGGTTGCACAGTTGTGCCACAGGCATGGCACAACTATGTTACCTGCATATGAGAGTAATCTTAATACTGCTCCTTCTCGTTCGGGAAGTCCTGTGTCTTTACATCCTCGATGTAGGCTTGCACCGCACGAGTGATCTCTTCACCGATATTGGCATATCTGCGAAGGAAACGAGGAGAAAATCCCATATTGATACCCAGCATATCATGCATAACCAATACCTGACCGTCTACACCTCCACCGGCACCGATACCGATAATAGGAATAGTCAGTTCGGAAGCTACACGTGCAGCCAATTGTGCCGGGATCTTTTCCAACACAATAGCGAAACAGCCGATCTCCTCCAACAAATGGGCGTCATCGATCAACTTCTGTGCTTCAGCCTCTTCACGGGCACGTACAGTGTAAGTTCCGAATTTATTAATAGACTGCGGAGTTAATCCCAGATGCCCCATGATAGGAATACCTGCACAAAGAATACGTTCGATGGATTCTTTTATTTCACTTCCTCCCTCCAGTTTAATACAATCGGCATGTGTTTCCTTCATCACACGGATAGCGGAAGCCAAAGCCTCTTTCGAGTTTCCCTGATAAGTACCGAAAGGCAGGTCGACCACGACCAATGCACGTTGTACGGCTTTCATAACCGACTTACCGTGGTAAATCATCTGATCCAGCGTTATAGGAAGCGTTGTCACATTTCCGGCCATCACATTCGATGCTGAATCGCCAACCAGAATAACATCCATACCTGCCTGATCGATTAGTTTAGCCATTGAATAATCGTAAGCTGTCAACATGGAGATTTTTTCTCCGCGTTGTTTCATTTCCATCAGGCGATGTGTAGTCACCTTTCTTGTATCATCTAAATCCCTCTTTGCAACTGACATAATGCTTTTTGTTAATTGTTACGGCGGCAAAGTTAAGGATTATCTGTAATTAGCAAGACAAACAATAAAATATTTATGCCGTACAACATATGTTTATTTTTATTTATCTTTGCACCCGTTTAGATTTAACGTTTATATAATACAAGCAAAAATGAAAAAGTTAGTTTTAACTATGGTGGTTGCATTCATAGCAATCATCAGTGCCAATGCACAGATTTACGTAGGTGGTTCATTTAACCTTACTCACAACAAGAATGCCGATCTGACCAATTTCACTATCGCACCGGAAGTCGGCTACAACTTAAACAAAACATGGGCTATAGCTGCCGAGATCGGTTATACTCATTTAAAAGAAAAGGGTATAAAAGCCAATGCTTTCAACTTTGCACCTTATGCCCGTTTCTCCTTCTTTGAAAGAGGCATTGTACGTCTGTTCCTGGACGGTGGAGTCGGCATTTCAACCTCCAAAGTAGAAGATAATGATAGCAACAATGGTTTTGAGATCGGTATCAAACCGGGTATCGCACTTGAAATTTGCAAAAACCTGACATTCGTTACTAAATACGGATTTGCCGGTTACCGTGATGACTATAAATATTCAAACAGCACATCCGGTGTTAGTTTGGGTTCTGAAGACCTTAGCTTCGGTTTCCATTACGAATTCTAATTATCAATCAAACAGGAAGAGCCTGTCTTTATCCAACTTGGATAAACAGGCTCTTTTTCTTTCCGAACACCACTTCTTCAAAAAATATTCTGTTGCCCGGAATATATCATTATATTTGCATCCACTGAAATATAAGAATACAATATGGACCATTCAGATTTACTATTCCGGAAAGCAGAAGAAGCAGATATAACACGTATCTGGGAAATTATCAAACAAGCCAAAGCACAAATGCGACGGTTGAACAGCCATCAATGGGATGAGAATTATCCGGCACTTGAAAACATTGCCAAAGATATTCAATCGGGAGACGGATATGTCTTTTGTAATAAAGATAATATAGCTGTCACTTATGGCGTTATTTCTTTCGACGGAGAACCCGCCTACAAAGAAATCGACGGTAAATGGACAAACGACCTTCCTTATATGGTAGTTCACCGATTGGCCGTAGCCGAAGAGATGAAACGCCAGGGATTGGCAAAACGTTTTATGTTGCAGGCGGAAGAAGTAAGTCGTAGCAAGGGCGTCTATGAATTTCGCATTGACACCAACTTCGACAATCAATATATGCTCCGCTTAATAGATTCTTTAGGATTCAGTTATTCAGGAGAAGTTCCCTACAGAGGAGAAAAACGCAAAGCGTTTGAAAAAAGCATTCGCCCCCACTCCTCTTCTTTCGGAATTCCGGGTTATACGATCCGGGAAGCTATTTATGAGGATGCAGAAATCATATACGAGGCAATCGATAAACATCGTGAGGATTTACGGATCTGGTTACCGTTTGTCGATGGCTTAAACTGTGTTGCCGATGAACAGTCATTCTTGGAATCCACATTAAAAGTGCCTTACAAAGAACGGGATGTCGTATATATCATCGAAAAAGGTTTTGCGATTTGCGGTCTGATCGGTTTCCATTTCTCAGACCGGACAAACCACCGCACGGAAATAGGTTACTGGCTGCTTCCTGAGTATCGGGGAAAAGGTGTTATTACGCGGGCCGTTCATTATCTCTGCGAATGGGCATTCTTTGAAAAAGATTTCAACCGCATCCAGATACGATGTGCAGTAGGCAATCAACCAAGTAACGCCATTCCTCTACGTTTAGGCTTCACGCTGGAAGGTACGGAACGTGATGGGGAATTACTATCTTCCGGAGAGTATACGGATATTAATGTATATAGTTTACTGAGGAAGGAGTTGAAGTAAAAATATATTAATCAACTTGTGCAAAAAATCACACAAGTTAAAACAAGTTGCAGTAAACCTCATCAATCAAAATAATTAATATGGAACAAGAAATTCAATTAAACGAGCACAATAAGACAGAGTATCCACCGATGCATAGTGCAGAACACATTTTGAACCAGACAATGGTTCGGATGTTCGGATGCCCACGTTCCAAAAATGCTCATATAGAAAGGAAGAAGAGCAAGTGTGACTACATTTTAACGGAAGAACCTACTGCTGAAACTATGGCAGAAGTGGAGCGCAGAGTAAACGAAGTGATCGACCAGAATCTGCCGGTTGTCATCGAGTTTATGACAAAAGAAGCTGCCGCCGATATAGTAGACCTGAGCAAACTTCCGAAAGAAGCCAGCGAGACATTGCGTATCGTACGTATCGGCGATTATGATGCCTGCGCATGTATCGGTGCCCATGTTAACAATACATCCGAAATTGGCCGCTTTAAATTACTGAATTACGACTATACGGATAATAGGCTGAGACTTCGTTTCAAGCTGGAAGCAAAATAAGAATTTCTATACATTTAATATATTAAGAAGGCTCCTGATTACTTCCTTTGATTAAGTAACACAGGAGCCTTTAAATATTAAAATCAAATTACCTCGAGCGCACCTCCCGGCGCATAAAAGAGACATAAGATAAAGCAAAACAGATAAGTGTAGCGGCAATCAACCCTGTCAACTGCGGCCATACCACCAGCAGGCTCTGTCCTAATGGCAAGGGACTGGGAATTGCGCCATGAACCTGTTCCATCGTCAAGGGCCCCAGGCTACGCACTGAAGGCATTAACAATGTTGTCGTTGCTTCATTGAACAGCTGGCTGGGGGCAAAACGCAGTAAATTAAGCATAAAGCGTTGGTAACTGATTATCTGGTAATCGCTGGCATAACCTGACGGACTCAATGCTTTCCCAATCAGGTTTATAATCATGTTATAAAATACGCTAAAGAACAACCAGATAGCCACACAAGCCAACGCAGAAGTAGCCGCCTGACGGAACTGAATTGAAAAGAAGATCGACAAATTCAACCAAAAGCCGACATAGAAGATACTAACGATAATAAAAAATACCATCCGTAAAAACTCTTCTGCCGTAGGCGGAATCCCAATAGCTATCAATCCGAACCCCATCACCAAAAATCCCAGCGAGAACAACATTATCGCTATAACGATCAGTGCTCCTACAAATTTCGCATTGATCAGATAATCACGGTGGATCGGCTGTGACAAGATACGGCTGAGCGTACCCCGGTTCTGTTCAGAGTTTATCGCATCAAATCCGAGAGCGATCCCCAATAAAGGCCCTAAAAAGCTGATAAAGACAACAAAGGAAGGCAACGTTCCATCCGAAACCGTAAACAGCTTCAGGAAAAGGAAAGCATTATCCGGATCATTCGGCTTGATGGAGGCTGCGATATTAGTCAGAGCAGTATACAGCGACCCCATACAGGTCAGGGCAATAATAACGATCAGGATGATAAACCGCCAGCTCCTCACATGGTCGGATACTTCCTTATTTACAATGACCCAAAAAGGATGATATATTCTATTCATGCTCTTTACCTCCTTCGAAATAACGATTATAAATATGTTCGAGTGCATGCTCCTCTTTCTGCAACTCCGCCAACCTGATATCGGCCAGTAACTTGCCACTGCTAAATAGCCCAACCCGATTGCAGACCTGCTGAACCTGATCCAGATGGTGGGAAGAGAATAAGACTGTCTGCCCGTCTTTATGGCTTAACTGACGGATCAGATCCATAAATTCACGCACACCCGAAGGATCGATACCCGAAGTCGGCTCATCTAAAATGATCACTTCAGGTTCTTTTATCAACACATCCGCCAGTCCTAGACGTTGACGCATACCCCGAGAATATTTACCGGCTTTCTTTTTTCCGTCATTAGACAGTCCTACCCGGTCAAGCAATTGAACCGCTTTCTGCACAGCTTCTTCCTTCGCAATACCATTCAGCTGCGCTGTGTAAACCAGATTTTCGATGCCGGTCATATCATCGTAAAAACCGACATCTTCGGGTAGATAACCAACCTTCCGTTTCACTTCTATCGGATGGGTAGTCGAATTTATGCCACATACCATAACCGACCCGGCAGTTGGCTCCGTCAATCCCAGCATCATAAGGATAGTAGTTGATTTACCGGCGCCGTTTGGGCCGAGCAAACCAAATATATCACCTTTCTCCACTGTGAGATTCAGGTCGTTTACTGCAGTAAAACCACCGTACTTTTTAGTCAGGCCGGTAAGTTCGATAACATGCTGCAACATGGCTTACCTCCTTCCGTATTTGCGGAACAGATAATACACCCCACCCAACACTACTACAATAATAAATACACCGACCCATCCCCAGATCATCGGAGTTTTTACAGAAATGCGAAAATCGACAGTAGCATTGACCTCCGGTGTCTTTGCCTCCATTTTAGTAACATAATCACCCGGAAGGGCTTTCTTCGAAGCCTTTACCGTGGCTACGACATTCGTACTCTGTCCTGCTCCTAACTTTACGATCTTAGCCGGATCAAAAGTAACTTCCCAATCCACCGGTTTACTGGCCGAGAGCGCAATATCTTTCAGTTCGGCAGAGCCGTTATTCTTTACCATCAGCTCTATCCGTTTGACATCACCGGCTGTAATATCCGAGCTAAGCAGTCCTCTCGGTGTAGTCAGTTCCATTTCATACGAACCTGTAATCACCACTTCCAGTTCGAGGTCGGCAGAGGTCGAGCCGGTCGATGCATGAACAGGTATCTTATAACTTCCGGCAGCCACATTCGCCGGAGGATTGATGTCGATCGTAATATTTTGAGTGGCATTAGGTTCTACCTGAGCAGAAGTTGCCTGTTTATAGTTCGGTTTGAAAACGACATTCCATCCACGTTGAACATCGGCGGTCAGGGCATATAGTTGTTGCTCCGCTGTCCGATTCTTAATAGTCGTATTAAATGTAAATGTAGATTTTGAATTCCCTTCCATATTGGGTTGGGTTGTTGTAAAATCCGTCTGGTAGGTTCCCTGTTTGGATACGGTAATCGTAAGAGGAAGTTTTGTCATTCCATCCGCAGAAACGATGAATTGATATGTTCCTTTATTCACTTTTACAGGAACTTCCACCTTCAAAGAGAAATTCTTTTTCTCATCCGGAAGGACCGATAACTCACTGATAGTAAAACCACCGGACTTGATCTCATAATTCCATCCGCGAGGCATTCCTTCAATGGAAATCTTTGCGTTTTTTACTTCGTCACTTTTGTTAATGACGTCAATACTATAATCAACAGACTCTCCCGGCGGAACAGAAATCTTCGTGTAGGGAGTATACAACATCACGCTCTTTACTGTGTCTGTAGCGTGGATCTTACAAGGGATAACACCCAATAACAGCACCAATAGCAGGTTTAAACAGTTAATTTGCATTTTCATAATAATTTTTATAGAGTATACAAAAATGATTACTTAATTAGCTATCGGCAAATATATAAACAGAGATTATTAGCAACTATTAAAAGTATTGAAAAAATTCTATTGCAACAACAAGTACTTTACTATACGTTTATATAATAGATAAATCCGCCGGAAAGTCATTGGTATGCGAAACAGACCTAATTATTATCTAAATGTGACATTGAAATAAAATATTTTATGTAAGTTTGCGAGCGCTAAGAAAGACATTTTATACAGAAATTTAAATATAAGAGTTATGCAATCAATTGACAATTTCAATTTTGCCGGCAAAAAGGCATTTGTAAGAGTTGACTTCAACGTTCCATTGGACGAAAACTTCAACATCACAGACGACACTCGTATCCGTGCCGCTCTTCCTACCCTTAAGAAGATCCTAGCAGACGGCGGCAGTGTAATTATAGGTTCTCACCTGGGCCGTCCAAAAGGCGCTACTGATAAATTTTCACTGAAGCATATCCTGGGTCGCGTATCTGAGTTACTGGGCGTAGAAGTTCAGTTTGCTAACGACTGTATTGGCGAAGAAGCTGGTGCTAAAGCTGCTGCTTTACAACCAGGCGAAGCTTTATTACTGGAAAACCTTCGTTTCTATGCTGAAGAAGAAGGCAAACCAAGAGGTTTGGCCGAAGATGCTACAGACGACGAAAAGAAAGCAGCTAAGAAAGCAGTAAAAGAAAGCCAGAAAGAATTCACTAAGAGATTGGCTTCTTACGCTGATTGCTACGTAAATGATGCTTTCGGTACTGCTCACCGTGCTCATGCTTCTACTGCACTGATCGCTGATTACTTCGATACTGACCACAAGATGTTCGGTTACCTGATGGAAAAAGAAGTAAAAGCCGTAGAAAAAGTAATGAACGACATCACTCGTCCGTTTACTGCTATCATGGGTGGTTCTAAAGTTTCTTCTAAAATCGAAATTATCGAAAACCTGTTGAACAAGGTAGACAACCTGATCGTAACAGGCGGTATGACTTATACTTTCACAAAGGCTATGGGTGGCAAGATCGGTAACTCTATCGTTGAAGACGATAAACTGGATCTGGCTCTCGACCTGATGAAGAAAGCAAAAGAAAAAGGTGTAAACCTGGTATTGGCTGTTGACGCAAAGATCGCTGATGCTTTCAGCAACGACGCTAACACTAAATATGCTGACGTTAACGAAATTCCTGACGGATGGGAAGGTCTTGACATCGGCCCTAAGACAATCGAAATCTATTCAGAGGTTATCAAAAACTCAAAGACTATCCTTTGGAACGGTCCTACAGGCGTATTCGAATTCGAAAACTTCACAGACGGTTCTCGTGCAGTAGGTAACGCTATCGTTGAAGCTACAAAGAACGGTGCATTCTCTCTTGTTGGTGGTGGCGACTCTGTTGCCTGCGTAAACAAGTTCGGTATTGCTAACGCCGTTTCTTATGTATCTACAGGTGGTGGTGCTTTGCTGGAAGCTATCGAAGGTAAAGTTCTTCCGGGTATCGCTGCTGTAAAGGGCGAACCGTACAAATAAGAAATACTCTTCATCAGATACCCAAAGGCTGTCCCCGAAAAGGTGACAGCCTTTGTTTGTTTAAAGACCTCTGATTATCACTAAAGCTTCAAGGTTTTGTTTCTCTATAGTGAAACAAAAGTTTCATCCGGTAGAAACAAAAGTTTCTTCAGTATGAAACAACTCTTGGTTCCCTATCTTAATTCTACTTAGAATATATTCCAATATCAACCATACTTATTGAAATGCTATCTAAATATTTTTGTACCTTTGCCCGACATTATTCGAAAATCATTGAAAATAACATAGAATTAAAGAAAATGGCAAAAGAGCTGAAAGAACTGACTAAGAGAAGTGTAAACTACTCTCAGTGGTACCAGGATTTGGTGATTAAAGCGGATTTGGCGGAAAACTCTGCCGTACGTGGCTGTATGGTTATCAAACCTTACGGATACGCAATTTGGGAAAAGATGCAACGTATTCTTGACGATATGTTCAAGGAAACAGGTCACGTAAACGCTTATTTCCCTCTACTGATCCCGAAATCATTCTTGAGCAAGGAAGCTGAACACGTAGAAGGTTTCGCCAAAGAATGCGCCGTTGTAACACACTATCGTCTGAAAACAAATCATGACGGAACAGGTGTTGTTGTTGACCCGGCAGCCAAACTGGAAGAAGAACTGATCATCCGCCCGACATCGGAAACAATTATATGGAATACCTATCGTAACTGGATCCAGTCTTATCGCGACCTGCCTATTCTGGTTAACCAATGGGCTAACGTGATGCGTTGGGAAATGCGTACCCGTTTATTCCTCCGTACCGCAGAATTCTTGTGGCAGGAAGGACATACAGCTCACGCAACACGGGAAGAAGCAGAGATCGAAGCAAAGAAAATGCAGCAAGTATATGCTAACTTCGCAGAAAACTATATGGCTATGCCGGTTGTAAAAGGTGTCAAGTCTGCCAGCGAACGTTTTGCTGGTGCTTTGGATACTTATACGATCGAAGCGATGATGCAGGACGGAAAGGCTCTGCAGGCCGGTACTTCCCATTTCCTGGGACAGAATTTCGGTAAAGCTTTCGACGTTACTTTCATCGACAAGGAAGGTAAGAGCGATTATGCATGGGCTACTTCATGGGGGGTTTCAACCCGTCTGATCGGTGCGCTTATCATGTCTCACTCTGACGACAATGGTCTGGTATTGCCTCCGCACCTGGCTCCTATCCAGGTTGTGATCGTTCCGATCTATCGCAACAACGAACAGTTGGCTCAGATCAGCGAAAAAGTAAGCGGTATCGTTGCCAAGCTGAAGAAGATGGGTATCTCCGTTAAGTTTGACGATGCAGACAACAAAAAACCGGGATGGAAGTTCGCAGAATACGAACTGAAAGGTGTTCCCGTACGTCTGGCTATGGGCGGACGCGACCTGGAAAACAACACGATCGAGGTAATGCGCCGCGATACGCTGGAAAAAGAAACCATCACTTGCGACGGTATCGAAGAATACGTACAGAACCTGTTGGAAGAGATCCAGCAGAACATCTTCCAGAAAGCCCTCGACCACCGTACTGCTTGCACGGTAACAGTAGAGACTTACGAAGAGTTCAAAGAAAAGATCGAAGAAGGCCTGTTCATTATGGCTCACTGGGACGGTACTCCCGAAACAGAAGAACTGATCAAGAACGAAACCAAAGCAACTATCCGTTGTATCCCTCTGGAAGGCGACAAAACTCCGGGTAAATGTATGGTTACCGGTAAACCTTCCGCACAACGCGTATTGTTTGCACGAGCTTATTAAAAATAAATATAAAAAGACAAAAGCGGTAAGCATCCTTCTATTGAAGGAGTTTACCGCTTTTTTCATATCCGTATAGCGTAAAAGTCTTATTGTATCATTTTATATAGGAAAAAAGTCAAAATTAGAACTAAGACCAATGCCCAAAGCTCTAATTTTGTGACAAGAGAAATAATACTTTTTTATTCTATATAAACTTAATACAAATACAGATGAAAATAACCTTATCCTCGTTATTGGCCGCTTTCGTCTTTATACTGGCCGGATGTACTTCCGGTTCTACGGTCAAGATAAAAGATCTCCGGGTTGAAATGAAAGAGAACCCGGTTGGCATAGGTGTATCACAACCCCGTTTTATGTGGAAAATCTCCTCCGGATCACCTGATCTCGTTCAAACCTCGTATCAGATACAGGTAGCCGACTCTCCCGACAAGCTGAAAAACGGAGATGATTTACTATGGGATACCGGTGAGATAAAAAGCGATGCTTCCATACAGATTCCTTATGAAGGTAGTCCGTTACAATCCAGGAAACAATATTACTGGCGTGTTAAATCGAATACGAACCAGGGAACAACGAACTGGAGCGAAGTAAACACCTGGTCGATGGCATTACTTAATCCTTCCGAATGGAAAGCGACATGGATCGGTGAAAACAATCTTTCCAATCAAGGAGAAACATATCAGGGTAAGAGCCGCCTGGCCGCCCGCTATCTCCGCAAAGAGTTTACAGCAGACAAACCCGTTCAAAGGGCCGTTCTCTACATTTCAGGTCTCGGTTCATCCGAGTCTTACATAAATGGTAAACGTGTCAGTGAAGATATTTTCGCACCCGGGCCATCCTGGTATCCTAACCGCGTATATTATAATGTATATGATGTGACAGATTTGCTGTCGAAAGATAAAAACACGATCGGTATTGCATTGGGTAACGGACGTTACTTCGGAATGAGAGATATGCAAAAAGCAACTTTGCCCTCTTTGTTGGCACAGCTAGAGATCGAATACACCGACGGCTCACAAACGACTATCCTCAGCGATACTTCATGGAAAGTAACATCCAAAGGCCCGATCATTGCCAACAACGAATTCGACGGAGAAGAATATGATGCACGACTGGAACTGGAGGGATGGAATAAAAACGGTTTCGATGACTCCAAATGGCTGGCGGCCGATGTAATGGAAACTCCACCGGGAGAATTAACCGTACAGGCCAATCCCAACCTTCGCATTCAGGAAGAAATAAAGCCTGTCAACATCACCGAAAGACCGGACGGAAAATATATCATCGATATGGGGCAAAATATGGTCGGTTGGCTGGCCATCGACCTGAAAGGGAAAAAAGATCAGCCTATCACAATGACATTCGCAGAAATACTTAAAGAAGACGGCTCGCTTTATCTGGATAACCTGCGGACAGCCAATGTCACCGATATTTACACTCCGGCCAAAGACGGTAATTTCAGTTGGAAACCTTCATTCGTCTATCATGGCTTCCGTTTTGTTGAAATCTCCGGACTCGATTATAAACCGGAATTAGCCGCTTTCACCGGTGCTGTGATCTATGATGAGATGAAGACTACCGGAAAGTTTGAAACCTCCAATCCACTGGTCAACCAAATCTATAAGAATGCCTATTGGGGTATCCGCGGCAATTACCGGGGAATGCCGACCGACTGTCCGCAGCGTGACGAACGCCTTGGCTGGCTGGGCGACCGCGTAACCGGAGCGTACGGGGAAGCTTTCATCTTCGACAATGCCCTTCTGTATAATAAATGGTTGCAGGATATTGAAGACTCTCAGAGTCCCGAAGGAAGTATTTCCGATGTATCTCCCCGCTATTGGACATTATATAACGACGATGTTACCTGGCCGGCAGCTTATTTCTATGTAGCCAACCTGCTCTATCGCCAGTTTGGAGATAAAAGCGGTATCATCAGACATTACCCGTCTATGAAACGCTGGATGGAACACATGCAGCAAACAGCCATGAAAGATTACATCATCGTCAAAGACACCTACGGCGACTGGTGTATGCCTCCGGAATCGCAGGAACTGATCCATTCGCAAGATCCGGCCCGTAAAACCGATGGTGCTATCCTGGCCACTACCATGTATTACAGCCTTTTGAATATGATGAGCGAATTTGCCCGGTTAAGCGGACACGAGAATGATATTGCTGCTTATCAGGAATTGGCTGCAAAGATGAAAGAAGCATACAATGCGAAATATTTCAATCCCGAAACAGCCCAATACGGAAACAATACGGTTACAGCCAATATGTTGTCATTGCGTCTGGGACTCGTTCCAAATGGATATGAAGAAAAAGTATTTACCAATATCGTAAAGAAAACAGAGGTAGATTTCGGTGGTCATGTCAGCACTGGTGTACTGGGAATCCAGCACCTGATGCGCGGCCTTACCGAATATGGCCGGGTAGATATGGCTTGGAAAATTGCCACGAACGAGACCTATCCCAGCTGGGGTTACATGGTTAAAAAAGGAGCCACCACCATCTGGGAACTCTGGAATGGCGACACTGCTGATCCGGCAATGAACTCCGCCAACCATGTCATGCTGCTGGGTGACCTGATCATCTGGTACTACGAAGACCTGGCAGGCATCAAATGTGCCCAGGATGCTATCGCTTATAAAAAACTGATCATGGCACCAGTATTCCCCGAAGGATTAAATTCTGTTTCTGCATCTTATGAGTCTGTCTACGGAGAAATCAAAAGTGCCTGGAAAAAAGAGAACGGATCTTTCAACTGGGATATAACGATTCCGGGCAATACATCAGCGATTGTACGGATACCGAAAGAGTTCGGAATCAAACACGCCAACCAGCCGGGAGTCAGAAAAGTAAGCGACACTGCTACCTATACGGAAATAGAGATCGGTTCGGGTAGTTATCATTTTTGACGCACTCCTTTTTCATTCCCGGCATTCCGTTTATTAGTAGTATAAATACTGGCATATTATAAAGCAAAAGCTACTTGTTACTAATCCGAAAGTCCTTATCTATTATATTTTTGACCTGGGTAGTAAAGCTTTTTGACCCAGGTGATAAACGTTTAGCACCTAGGTAGAAAACGTTTTTGACCAAGGTCAAAAATATAATAGATAGAGACTTTTACATTAGAGAATTATTACTTGAGGATTAGAAAGCTATAGGATCTCATTTAAATTACTACCTTTGGAAGAAAAACTAATCTATACTTGTATGGAACTGATTCTTCCCCCCAAGATGAATGCCCCGGAGCCAATCACGCTGGATACAAACGTATTGGTTGTAATAGGAGCTAACGGAGCCGGTAAAAGCTCATTCGGCAGAGACCTGCTGGAGCGTTATCCTGATCGATCCATGAAGATATCGGGAATGCACTCTTTGTTTATCAACAGCAACGATAAAGATATCCAGTCTGAAGGCAACGAACTTTCCCGACTTCAATCGATGATTGCGGAACGCATCTTCATGCCCCGTCTTTCAGAATATGAAAAACTGATCCTACGTTTGCAAAGCGAAGAGTTCGAAGCTGCGGTAAATTATAAGGAAGCATGTAAACAAACTCCGGACCTGGAACCGCCCGTTACCAAAATAGACCGCATACAGGCCATCTGGGAGAAAATGTTCCCGCATAACCGCCTGGTCAGGAAATCCGGCTTTATTGAACTGGCTTCCACCAGCCGCGACGGCGATTCTTATACGGCCGGCAGAATGAGCGACGGCGAGAAGATCGTCTTCTACCTGATAGGCGCCGTGCTCTGTGCCCGTCCCGACGAACTGCTGGTGATCGAAGAACCGGAAATACTGCTTCACAACTCGATCAAGAACCTGCTTTGGGATGAGATCGAAGCCATGCGTCCGGACTGCACATTCGTTTATCTGACGCACGATATCGACTTTGCTATTTCACGCCCCGAAGGAAAACGGATCTGGATCAGGGATTATAATGCCGACGCCCATGTATGGGATTACCAACTGATAGAAAGCAACGACAGTCTGCCCGAAGAAGTATATATCGACATTCTGGGCAGCCGCAAACCGATCCTTTTCATTGAAGGAACCGATTCCAACAGCATCGACAACCGTCTCTACCCGCTGATCTTCCCCGATTATATGGTCAAGCCGATGGGTGGCTGCCAGAAGGTGATCGAAACAACGAAGGCTTTCCGGCAGTTGCAAGACTTCCATACGCTGGAATCGATGGGGATCGTAGACCGCGACCGCCGTACGCAGGGAGAGATCGACTATCTGCGAGATCAGCATATCTTCGTTCCCGATGTAGCTGAAGTTGAGAATCTGCTGATGCTCAAACCGGTTATCAAGACTGTTGCCAGCCGGCTGATGAGAGATCCCGAACAGGTATTCAACCAAGTAAAAGAGAATGTAGTCAAACTATTCGAGAAAGATCTGGAAAGCCAGGTGATTCTGCATGCCAAACATCGTGTACGTAAGAAACTGGAGACGACGGTCGACCGCAAAATAACGACCGTCGAACAACTGACCGAACATGTGGAAAGCATCCGTTTCAATGTACATGTGGATGAAATATACAATGGGATAAAAGATAAGTTTATTCAATATATTGAAACCTGCGACTACAAAAATATCCTCCGCGTGTACAATCAGAAGGGAATGTTACCGCAAAGCCGGTTGTGTAACATCTGCGGTATCAGCAACAAAGAAAGTTATCTGAACCTCATTCTCTCTATACTGAAGGAAAACAAAGAGGATGCAGCAGTGATACGCACATCTATCAAAGAATCCTTAGGGACATAAAAAGTTATCAAAAATGCGGGAAAAGTCCGTAAAAAATCGTTCTTTTGCAAATTATTACAACGACATTAACTGGTTTAGTCCTTTTTACAAGAAGAATATGCGCACACCAACACTTCAATATCTTTACCTGCAAAAGCCGGTAACAATGGTTATCATCATCTGTATAATCTCCGTTCTTCCCTGGATCGGCCTGGGAGATTTCTCCACGAAAGGAGAACCACGCGAGGCTTCAGTTGCCATATCCATGCTTGAGTCAGGAAACTGGATATTACCGCAGGTTTATGCAAATGAGTTTGCTTACAAACCGCCTATGGCACATTGGTTAATGGCTGTTTTCTCTTATCCGCAGGGATATGTATCAGAGTTTACTGCACGGCTACCGTCTACCATCGCATTTATATTCCTGATAGGTTGCACGCTTATCTTTTTCGGACGAAGGATTAAATTCCAACAGGCTTTTATAGCTACTCTCCTGCTACTGACTTGTATAGAAATACATAGGGCGGCAATGACAACCCGGGTCGATATGTTGCTGACTACTTTTATTGTTATCGGGCTTTATCAGCTGTTCAGGTGGGAAGACAGGTTGGAACTAAAAGGTTTACCGATCATTATACCTGTATTATTAGGATGTGCCGTACTGACCAAAGGGCCGGTGGGCTTGATTCTTCCCTTATTTGCATTTGGAGCTTATTTATTGATGCTTCGCAGATATAGTCTGCTTACTATATTCAAATCGTTGCTTTATATCGGCGTTTCTTCCATGTTCTTACCATTGCTATGGTATATTGCAGCCTGGAAGCAGGGCGGAGACCAGTTTCTGGATCTCGTGCTGGCTGAAAACTTCGGACGTTTCTTTCACCTCGATACTCCCGAGATCAATTACAATTTAGGACATGAAAATGGCGTATGGTATAACTTTATGACACTGGCTGCCGGATTTATTCCCTGGACAATCTTTTTCTTCTTTTCTCTTTTCGGATTGAAATGGCAAAAAAGCAACCAGTCCCTGAAAGAAATCCTGAAAGATAGCTGGAACCGCATTCTTTCTATGGAAAAAGAGAAGTTATTCAGTCTGGTAGCGTTGGTATGTATCATCTTTTTTTATAGTATACCTTCCAGTAAAAGAAGTGTATATCTAATGCCTGCTTATCCGTTCATTGCCATATTCCTGGCTCAATATGCCATTTATATCACTGAATACAGGACGAAGGTAACCCGCGTATTTGCTGCATTTTTATCCTCTGTAACAGCTGTTGTATTAATCGCTATTGGATTGACAATGACTGGAATTATAGACCCGGTAGCTATCGCTTCACAATATACGAGCCGTGCCGCTACGCTATCGCAGGTTGAAGCTATATCCAATATGTTTTCTTATTGCAACGGACTTACTATTTGCATTGTTATTATAGTCTTGCTGGCGCTGCTGACAGTGCTTTATCAGATGTTCAAAAAGATAAATATCAAGATATTGTATGCTACAATCGCTCTAAGCTTTACGATCAATTTATTGGTTGACGGTGTCATTATGCGTGGTATCCGTCAGGATGGTTCTGCCCGTCCTTTTGCAGAAAGAGTGAAGAAAGAATATCCGTTGAATGAGAATAATATGTTTGTGATGAACAATCTCAGAATATACAGGAATTTGTATGGGCTTAATTTTTACCTTGGAAACCGCTTTCATAATTTCGAACAAGAGATGCCCGAGGGTGGATTTTTCTTTACAACTCCGAGTGACCTGGAAGTAGTTCTTAAAAATTACGAAGGCCAATACACATTTAGTATATTGACCTCCTCTGAACGTATCATTCATGAACTACGCCGACCGATTATTCTGTGCAGCTTTGTTCGTGAGAAATAAGACTATTTAAGTTCTTTAATTTTTATACTGCGGAATGCTACCTCATCGCCATGATCCTGTAACAGGATATGTCCCTGGGGAGCTTCTCCGAAACGACCTGCCTCGTTATATGACGGGGCAGCATATTTACTACCTTTCACTAATTCACGGAAAGCATCCGATCCACGTTCGTATTCAAGTGTTTTAAAACCGTTCAACCAATGTTCCACATGGTTATTCGGAAATACTTTAACGACTGCCTGATTCCAGTTTCCAACACCGTTGAAACGTTTGTTCTGAGCAGGCATCATATCATAAAGGCTTGCCAGTGTACGGCTACCGGGGAAAGTGGTATATAGTTTTGCATCCGGATGAAGTTTATCGTCCAGTATCTGGTATTCCAGTCCATAAGCCGAACCTTTCTGTTTTTCCGCTTCCGTTACAAAATACTTGATACCGCTGTTTGCTCCCGGAGTGATTTTGAATTCCAGACTCAGTTCAAATGCAGCATATTCATTGTCAGAAACAATATCACCACCATTAGTAGATTCGGCACCACCCGATTTCAGCACGATCAATTGTCCGTCTTCAACCTTCCAGCCATGATCCGGGAAAGCCTCTTTATGGGCTCCACGCCATCCATTGGTTGTCTTACCGTCGAACATCAGATTCCAACCGTCTGCCTTTTCTGCTTCCGTCAGGTAATTAGGAACACGGTTCACTTCCGGAGCCAAAGTCCCCTGCATACGTTCTGCTTCCAGATTCTCTGTCTTGATACGGATATTACGCCATTTGATTTCTTTTCCTTCCAGTTCCGTATTCTTTCCGATACCGTGTACCTGAAAAGCAATAAAGCCCTTCGCTGTTTCGTCATCATAAAGATTGGCCGTATTTACACCATTCAGCCAGATACGGATATTATTACCGATCGCTTCAATACGGTATTTGTTCCAGTCCGTCTTTTTATAAGCAGCCTGTCCCAGTTTATTATCGACCAGTGTCACAAGCCAGCCGCGACGTGCTTCATCATATACACCACCGCTCCACGCTCTGTCGGACGGATCCATTTCGCATTGATAGCCATGTACACGTCCGTTCTGATAATCCGGACGACTCTCGCTACGGAACTGTACACCCGAATTTAAAGAAGGATCACATAAGGCCTCAAACTCCAGGATAAAATCACCATACTCCTGTTCGGTAGCCATAAAACTGTTCGGCTGGCCTGTCACCGAAGTACCAACCAGGCAACCGTCTTCCACCCGGTAAGGAGCCTCTCCATTCAACTGTTTGAAACCGGTAAGATCTTTACCATTGAATAACTTCTGCCAGCCATCATTCGGTTGACAGGAACAAAGCAGCACAAGAGATAATGCTGCCAACTTCAAACTTGCTTTCATTCTGTTTTCCTTTTAGTATTATAAGTAAGAAATGTTTTTCCGGTATATCAATATACTAATGTGTACGGACACAAAGATAAGAGTTTATTCATAATTCACCAGCAAAAGTGTAGCAATTTTAATAAAGATGCGCTCTTATCGAAGAAATAGGCTTATCTTTGTGTGCAAAATGTAATCAATAAAGGTATTTTTATGAAATTCAAAACGGCTCTTTTTGACTTTGACGGTGTGATAGTTGACACAGAACCCATTTATGATATTTTCTGGAATGAAGCAGGTGAACGTTATGAAACAGGTATTGAAAACTTCGCAGCTGTAATTAAAGGGACAACACTCCCTTACATCATGGACAAGTATTTTTCCGATCGTACGGATGAATTCCGTCAGATGGTAATAAAAGAATCAACCGAGTATGAAAGCACAATGCCCCTGCCGGCCATGCCCGGTTCTATGGAATTTCTTCATCTGCTGAAAAAGCAAGGTGTACAAATAGGATTGGTCACCAGCTCTGATGATTTAAAAGTGAAACGTGCTTTCAAATTACATCATCTGGAAAACATGTTCGACACGATCGTAACAGCCGACCGTATCACAAAAGGCAAACCCGATCCGATGTGTTATTTACTGGCAGCAAACGACCTGAATGTCTCCCCCGCCGACTGCATCGTCTTTGAAGACTCTTTCGCCGGAATACAAGCCGGAACCGATGCCGGTATGCGGGTAATCGGACTAAGCACCACCAATCCGGAAGAAACACTTAAAAATAAGGTATATGAAGTAATCCCCAATTTCGTACAGATCACTTTCGAGGATTATTTGAGGTGGTAGACCTAACAAAAAAAGAGTAAAGCCGACTTACAAAGTCAACTTTACTCTTTCTTTTGCTTGAGAATATTTGAATTTCTCTAATCAAACATATGTCTGAATTTACTGAAGATCTTTTCCTTCATGGTGCGGTTAGGCTGGAAGTTAGGTGAATTATCCAGGCCAGTCAACGTTTCTTTTTCTGACGCTGACAGTGTTTCCGGAATATACACACTTACGTTCACGAGCAAGTCACCTGTTCCATAACTATTTACAGAAGGCAATCCCTTGTTTCTCAAACGAAGAACCTTACCCGGCTGTGTACCCGGTTCGATCTTCACTTTCGCCTTGCCATCGATAGTCGGAACTTCTACATTTCCTCCTAATGCCGCCTGAGGTACGCTCAACAACAAGTTATATAACAAGTCGTTTTCATCACGGATTAACTCCGGATGCGGCTCCTCTTCAATCAGGATCAGCAAATCACCGTTGATACCTCCATGACGCGCTGCATTTCCTTTGCCGCTCATAGACAATTGCATTCCTTCTGCAACACCGGCCGGAATATTGATGGTAATGATGTCGTCATCACGCATAATTCCTTCGCCGTTACATTCGGAACACTTTTTGGTAATGATCTTACCTTCACCTCCGCAGGTCGGACAAGTGGACTGTGTCTGCATCTGTCCTAAGATGGTATTGGCAACACGGGTCACCACACCACTACCGTGACAAGTATCACAAGTCTTGCTGCTATGGTCGTCCTCTGCCCCGCTTCCGTGACATTTGCTGCAAGGGACATATTTCTTAACCTTGATTTTCTTTTCTACTCCGTTGGCGATCTCTTTCAGATTCAGTTTTACCTTCACACGCAAATCCGATCCGCGGTTCACCCGGCGGCCGCCACGAGAGCCTCCGCCAAAACCACCGAAACCACCAAATCCACCGAAGTGTCCGCCAAAGATGTCTCCGAACTGAGAGAAAATATCTTCCATAGACATTCCGGCTCCACCAAAGCCTCCTCCCTGAGAAGCACCTCCTACTCCGGCATGCCCGAACTGGTCATAACGTTGACGCTTCTGAGGATCTCCCAATACGTCGTACGCTTCGGCAGCTTCTTTAAAGTTTTCTTCTGCCTGTTTATCACCAGGGTTCTTGTCAGGGTGGAACTGAATTGCTTTTTTCCGATATGCTTTCTTAATTTCTTCTACTGTAGCGGTTCTTTCCACCTCCAGCACTTCATAATAATCTCTTTTAGCCATCTTTGTATTGTTGTTATTTGCCCGTTAGCACGTTGCTTATTCTCCTACTACTACTTTAGCGTGACGCAGCACTCTGTCATTTAAAGTATATCCGGTCTGGACACAATCGAGGATCTTTCCTTTCAAGCCAGGTTCCGGAGCAGGAATAGTAGCCACAGCTTCAAACAATTCGGTATCGAACGGTTGTCCTACCGCCTCTATGGCTTTCACTCCCTGCTGGGCCAGGTAAGCCATAAACTTGGAATAGATCAATTCCACTCCTTCTTTTACGGCTTCAACATCATCCGATTTACGGATGTTCTGTAATGCACGTTCGAAATCATCGACAACGGGAAGCAATCCTTTCAGAGCAGCTTCGCCACCATTCTTGATCAGATCGGTCTTTTCACGTAAGGTACGTTTACGATAATTGTCGAATTCTGCCATTAAACGCAGATGAGAGTCGTTCAGTTCGTTGTACTTCTTTTTCAGCGCGTCCAGTTCTTCGGTCACATTGTCAGTCGCGGCTGTTTCTTCTGCCGCATTTTCCTGTTCGTGCTGCAAATTTGTCGCATCTTCCTGATTCAGGTGTTCATCTTTTTCAGATGTTTCATTCTTTCCATTAAAATTCATCTTGCTCATAACTATCTTAATATTTTTATTATTACCTAATTGTCAGCGATATACAACTATCTCTATCTAATGGCACGAGGTGTATAGATAAAGTTATCCCTGTTGTCATGCACTGGAATAATATCAAATATGCTGCCAACTATTCCTACACAACAAAAATATCTTTACCTTTGCCTGTATATTTAGATTTAAACAGGCATTATTAATACTAATAATAGAATTTCTGACGTTATGAAGAGAATTATTTTATCCATATTACTGTTGTTTGTATTTATGGTCGGTTATGCTCAAAACCGGAATGCATCCATTTGCAGATTAGGATTTACATACGATATCAGCCAGAGTAAGAACTGGGGGAAAAACAAACCTGTAATAACCGGAATAATCCCTTATTCTTCGGCAGAGTTGGCCGGCGTAAAACAAGGAGATATAATAGAGGCGATAGACGGAGTAACAACAACCGAAGTATCTCCCCAGGAGATTGCGGAACTGTTTAATCCGGCCGGAAAGAATGAGGTGATCCTTACGATCAGTAATCTTGCCGTCCCGACCAAACAGGTGATGGTAAAGAAAGATTGCAAGAAGGTTAACTCAATCATGGAAGATCAACTGGCATCCGCTTTCTCGATGTATAGCCTGGAAACGACCGGTGAACGGACTTTTACCTGCCCGTTTAAAACAGTAGTTACCCCCGACTCTGTCAGTTTCGCTAAATTCAAGACATTTGCTTTTGCTGCGATCGACGAAAACAACCGTAAACTGGAAACAGCGATCAATGAATGCATTGAAAAAGAACTGACCAAAAAAGGGTTAACTCTTAATATTGCCCAGCCGGATATCTTGATACAAACATTCTATTTCTTTGATAAAAATCCGAATTTCAAGGGAACAAACGTGATCTTGGTAGACAAGGAGCCGACCTATCGCTATAACTTTACGCAGAGCAAGATGGACTCTTTCCCCTTCCTGGGGAGTTCCGCTGCGGAAGCAGAAGCGGAATATCTGTTGCAGTTCGGTTTCCGCATGATCGACCAGGCATTTGTCCCTGGACGTATCATCTGGGAATGTGAGGCGAATGAATTACTGGAAGATTCCTACCGTCTGGAAGAGTATGCCCGTATCCATGCTCCGTTAATGCTGATGCAGTATCCTTACGTGAAATATGGCCGCAACGTACAATACAAGGTCAGTCAGAAAACCTACAATTATACAGGGATCAGCTATGACATCGACCGTCTGGAACTGATTACGGATGTCGACCGCAATTCACCGGCTTATGCATCCGGCCTTCGTCCACGCGATGTGATCGAAAAGATCAATGACAACAAAATGAATTATTCCGCCGAAGAATTTACCGCCGGCTATAAGAATTTCATATCAAAAACGATGAAATACCGCGATCCGAAAACACGGTTTACAGATGCCAACGGATTTAAACGCTGTATGTTCTGGGATACATTCAAATACTCTCAGGTTGCCGATGCACTGCAAAGCTCCGGCAATGTAGGAGCCTTCTCCTACTTATATTATTATGCTCCGTATGTCAATCCTGCAGGAAATAATGCCTGTACGTTTGAAGTCAAAAGGGGCAAAAACAAAATGGAATACATCGTCCGCCCTACCATCCGCAGAGAGGTTACGGTGGAGATAAAATAAAGCATATTAATTAACGTGATATATCCACAAAACTTTGAACAAAAAACGGGGTTCGATAAAGTCCGCCGTTTAATTTCCGATAAATGTTTAAGCCCGCTGGGACAAGAGCGGGTAGCCGAAATGGAATTTTCGGCAGATTATTCAACTGTTATTGAACGTCTGGAACAAACCGATGAGTTTGTCCGTATTTTACATGGGGAACAGGAATTTCCTGCCGCTTTCTTCTTCGATGTACGCTATTCGCTGAAGCGGATACGTCCGGAAGGAACCTGGTTGGATGAAAAGGAGCTATTCGACCTGAAACGTTCTTTACAAACCATCAACGATATCGTCCGCTTTTTCCGTCCTGTAGAGGATGAAGAGATCGCTTATCCGGCACTTACGGCTTTGGCCGGAGATATACTTGTCTTCCCGCAACTGATAGGAAAAATAGACTCCATCCTGGATAAGTTCGGAAAAGTAAAAGATAATGCCTCTCCCACACTGGCACAGATCAGGAAGGAGATCACATCGACAATGAGCGGTATTTCCCGCAGCCTGCAATCGATCTTGCGAAGCGCACAGTCGGAAGGAGTTGTCGACAAAGACGTAACACCTACCATGCGCGACGGACGTCTGATGATCCCCGTCGCTCCAGCTTTCAAAAGAAAGATCAAAGGGATCGTACATGACGAGTCTGCCAGTGGCAAGACTGTGTTCATTGAGCCGGAAGTCGTTGTCGAAGCCAACAACCGCGTCAGGGAGCTGGAAGGCGACGAACGGCGCGAGATCATGAAGATCCTGACAGACTTCACCAATATCGTCCGTCCGATGGTTCCGGATATCCTGCAATCGTATGAGTTTATGGCCGATATCGATTTCATTCGTGCCAAAGCTCTTTTTGCCGAGCAGGTGAAAGGGATCAAGCCGGTAGTTGAAAACATACAACAGGTAGACTGGGCGCGTGCCGTCCATCCCCTGCTTTATCTGTCTTTACAAAAACAAAACAAGCAGGTCATACCGCTCGACATCACGCTCGATGAGAAAAAACGCCTGCTGATCATATCCGGCCCGAATGCCGGAGGTAAATCAGTTTGCCTGAAGACAGTCGGATTGTTGCAGTATATGCTGCAATGCGGGTTGTTAATTCCTTTGCATGAGAGTTCGCGTACCGGAATTTTCACCAGTATCTTTATCGATATCGGTGATGAACAGAGTATCGAGAACGACCTGAGTACATACAGCTCCCACCTGACCAACATGAAGTATTTTGTCAGGAACTGTAACGAAAAAACGATCATACTGATCGACGAATTCGGTAGCGGTACGGAGCCACAGATCGGTGGAGCCATTGCTGAAGCGTTGTTAGACCGGTTCAACCGCAACCATAGCTTCGGAGTAATCACGACCCACTATCAGAACCTGAAGCATTTCGCCGAAGATACTGAAGGGATCGTAAACGGTGCCATGTTGTACGACCGCCATCTGATGCAACCGTTGTTCAAACTATCGATTGGAAACCCGGGTAGTTCGTTCGCAGTAGAGATCGCACGAAAGATCGGACTACCGGAAGACGTGATTGCCGACGCTTCCGCCAAGGTCGGTTCCGATTATATCGATATGGACAAATATCTACAGGATATTGTTCGCGACAAACGTTACTGGGAAAGCAAACGGCAGAATATCCGCCAGCAGGAAAAGAAGCTGGAAGATATCACGGCGCGTTACGAAAAAGACCTGGAAGAAGTCAACAAGCAACGCAAGGAGATCATGCGCGAAGCAAAGGCCGAAGCACAGCGAATACTGGCCGAAGCCAATGCAAAAATCGAAAATACGGTTCGTGAGATCAAGGAAGCACAGGCGGAAAAGGAACAGACCAAGCTTGCCCGCAAAGCATTGGAGGAATTCAAAGCATCTGTCGAGTCGACCGGAGAAGAAGACGATAAGATAGCTCGCAAAATGGCTAAACTGCAGGAACGTAAAGAGCGTAAGAAGCAGAAACAGAATGCGCCGGCTGCCAAACAGACGTTCAACCGCGAGGTGATCGAAGTGGGCGATAATGTCCGTCTGAAAGGACAGGTATCGGCCGGAACAGTCATGGAGCTACAGGGAAAACAGGCTGTCGTGGCATTCGGTATGATAAAAAGTACAGTCAAACTGGAGCAACTGGAGAAGGTCAGCAAAGGCCAGATCAAAAAGGAGATCCAGAAAAGTACCTTTGTCAGTGTGGGCACAACAGACCATATGCATGAAAAGAAACTGAACTTTAAGCAGGAGATAGATGTTAGAGGTATGAGGGGCGATGAAGCACTGCAAGCTGTAACCTATTTCATTGACGATGCCATCCAGGTCGGAGCGGAACGGGTACGTATCCTGCACGGCACGGGTACAGGTATTCTCCGGCAACTGATACGCGACTATCTGCATTCGGTTCCGGGAGTCGGGCATTACCACGATGAGCATGTCCAGTTTGGCGGTGCAGGTATCACTGTTGTAGAACTGGATTAAACAATTGTAGTTATGAGACGAAAAGAGGGAACGCGTTTACACAGGCGCAGACATATTTCCAACCGGCATTTGTCGGATAAATATTATTATGCAGGTGAACATGAAACAGTAACCGACATTCGTCTCACACAATACAATTCCGACGGACTTCATACGACAGAAGTCAAGAAAGGAACTACCTCGTTCAACAAGCTGACAGACCCCAATAAAGTAAACTGGTTCCAGGTGAGCGGACTTACCGATTCGGAAGCGATCACACGTATCGTAAACGATTTCGGACTGCATAACCTGGATGCCAAAGATATCCTGACCCCTCAACATGTCGTGAAGATCGAAGAGTATGCCAACCACATGCTTATCATTCTTAATTCCAGCTACTATGATGCGAATATGGAAATTCATTCCGAGCATATCAGTCTGCTGGTGACAGGAAATGTGGTCATCACTTTTACCGAGACGAACAATCCGGTATTTGCCAGTACAATGAAAGCACTGGAATCGGATATGCTGAACCTGCGAAAAAAAGGCAGCGGATTGCTACTGGCTTTCCTGCTGAATACGATTATCGCCAATCTGGTAGAAACAGCCTCTAAAGTAGAGGAAATGCTGGAGGATATAGAAGAAACTCTGCTCGATATAAAAAGCGACCAGGGCAATATGGGATCGCTGATACAACAGCGCCGCCATGAATACATGATTATCCGCAAGAACAGCCAGCCTTTGAAAGAACAATTCCCCAAATTGTTACGCACAGAAAACGGAATAATAAGTCCGGATATGTTGCCGGTCTATACCGATTTATCCGACCAGTTGCAGTTTGTCATACAAACGACCGAAAGTTGCAGGGAAATCATCTCTTCCTTAGTGGATCTCTATATTTCCAACAACGACCTGCGCATGAATGCGATCATGAAGCGGCTGACGGTAGTGTCTACCCTTTTCATTCCACTGACATTCCTTGTTGGTGTATGGGGGATGAACTTTAAGCTGATGCCTGAACTCGACTGGAGATACGGTTATGGCATTGCCTGGGGAATTATGTTCCTCACAGGCCTGCTCACCTGGATATATATGCGGAAAAAAGACTGGTTTTAGAGTCCGTAATTCCTTTTAAACTGATAGTAGGTATTTCTTGAAACATTGAAATGCTTACAGATCATCACAACCGTATCACCTCTTTCCAGCATATTCATCACTTCATCCTTATTGGCATCCAACAGGGATTGCTTGGCATCGGTTCCTTTCGGACGTCCCAATTGTAATCCTTTATCCTTCTTATGATTCAATGCTTCTTTTGTCCGGATCGACATCAGGTTGTGTTCGATCTCCGATATCAGACTGCAAGTATTGGATACCACCTGGGTATTCAGATCGTCATCCAGGATATAGCGGTCGTTTATACTATATACATGAACTCCTTTTGCCATACATTTGCCTAAAAGACTCATTACATCAGATAAGGTACGACCCAAACGGGCGATATCGGTTATAATCACCTTATCCCCCTGTTGCATCCTGTCCAACACACGGCTTAAAGAAGGATCTTTTACCTTCCTCTTATCATCTACAATATCCGTTAACCATTTATCTACTTGTATTCTCTTATCTAACGCAAAACGTTCTATTTCATCTCTCTGTTTTTCAAGATGCTGCTTGCCTGTAGTTACTCTTAAATAAGCTATTACCATAAAACTTTACCACTTCTAGTTTGAATACACAAAATATATTCTTTGTTTACGCTGTGAAGATACAATAAGAAAATGTGATTGCCAGTAGGAAGAAACATTCTTTAATAAGCTCTCCATACATTTTATACTTTTATTTGGAAAAACAACTCTATCTTTGTATTTATGAAAAAATATCTTTTAGTCCTATTAACGATCTTATATATCGGGGTGTCCAGCGGAATCGCCCTGAATATACACCATTGCATGGGCAAGTTGGTGGAAGTCGATCTGTGGCTAAATGATACATGCCCTTCATGCAAAGAAAAAAAACAGTCGAATCATTGCTGTTCTACAGAGACACAACTGGTTAAAATGACTGTCGACCAGAATGTTGACCAGATACCGGTCATCGACTATACGCCGGTGGCTTTATCTTTGCTGTTCGATATAAGAGAACTCCTTGTTCTTTCCGAAACAGTAAAAACAACCGTATCCGAATCCTATTTTAATACCCCGCCCGAATGTAGTGGTGCAGAACTATGCATTCGTAACTGCTCTTTCCTGATTTAATTAATACCGGTTTCCAACAACCGGCTATACTTCTTTTTGTTTACATTTCATAAACAAAAAATAAGAATTATCTGTTCCTTTTGTGTAAAGCAAGAGGAATGTATATACGCATAGGCATTCTTTGTAAAACAAAGCTTGCCTGTTGCCATAAAATTCTATGCATTAATTAAATCATTTTGATTAAAAACATCATCCTATGCTAAATAAAATAATCCGTTATTTCCTTGACAACAGGGTTGTAACCCTGCTATTATTGATCTTAGTCATTGTCTGGGGTATATCGACCTCTCCATTCAACTGGCACGGAGGTATTATTCCACGTAATCCGATCCCGGTAGATGCAATACCCGATATAGGAGATAACCAGCAGATCGTCGCTACCGAATGGATGGGACGGTCACCCAAAGATATACAAGATCAGATCACTTATCCACTGACTACTTCCCTGCTGGGGATTCCAGGCGTAAAAAGTATCCGTAGTACTTCTATGTTCGGTATGTCATTCATCTATATTATTTTCGATGACAATATTGAATTTTACTGGAGCCGTTCGCGTATCCTTGAAAAACTAAATTCGCTGCCTTCCGGCACCTTACCGGAAGGTGTACAGCCGGCATTAGGCCCGGATGCCACCGCTTTAGGACAAATATACTGGTACACCCTGGAAGGCAGGAACCCCGAAACAGGCAAACCGACCGGAGGCTGGAATGCCGAAGAACTCCGCACCATCCAGGATTTCTACGTAAAATACTCCCTTTCCGCTGCTGAAGGTGTTTCGGAAGTCGCTTCAGCCGGAGGTTTCGTGAAGGAATATCAGATAGAACTGAATCCGGACGCCATGCGTGCCTTTAATGTGTCTGTCATGGAGATCATGAATGCGGTGAAGAAAAGTAATCTCGATATCGGTGCCGAGACGATGGAAATAAACAAGGTAGAATACCTGATCCGCGGGCTCGGTTATATTAAAGATGTATCCGATCTGGAAAAGGCAGTCGTAACAGTTAGGGACGGCGTGCCGGTGCGTATCTCGGATGTCGCTTTCGTCACTATCGGCCCCGGTACACGGCGTGGCGGACTGGATAAAGAAGGAGTGGAAGCTGTAGGAGGAGTCGTCATTGCCCGCTATGGAGCAAACCCGCTGGAGGTGATCGATAACGTAAAGACAAAGATCAAAGAGATAGAAGCCGGTCTGCCCCAGAAAACACTGGCCGACGGCACAGTATCGAAAGTATGTGTCGTTCCGTTTTACGACCGAACCGGATTGATTAAAGAAACGATCGGAACGCTGGAGACTTCCCTCTCCCATGAGATACTGATCTGTATCATCGTTATTATCGTACTGGTACTTAACTTGCGGGCATCCGTTGTCATTGCCAGCATGCTGCCTATCGCCGTACTGGCTACATTCATTATCATGAAGTATACCGGGATAGAAGCCAATATCGTAGCCTTATCCGGTATCGCGATTGCTATCGGAGTGATGGTCGATGTCGGTGTGGTCTTTGTAGAAAGTATCATCCGGTATATGGAAATGCCGGAGAATAAAGGGATAAAAGGAGGAAAGGCATTGGTCAACCTGATTTACAAAGCTGTCAGCGAAGTATCAGGAGCGATCGCCACGGCCATGATCACCACAATAGTCAGTTTCCTGCCCGTTTTTGCTATGGAAGCACAGGAAGGAAAGATGTTCTCTCCCCTCGCCTACACGAAGACGTATGCACTGGCTTCGGCTTTCGTTCTGGGATTGATCCTGCTGCCTACACTTTCCTACTGGCTGTTCTCCATCCGGATAAACTCGAAGTTAATACGCAAGGTCGCCAATTATATATTGATAGTGGCAGGTATCCTGTTATCGATTATTTACGGAAATATCCCGGTGTTGGGTCTTACGGCTATCGGGTTGAACAACCTGTTCGCTTTCTATTGGAAAAATCCGAAGATGAGCAACTATATCAATATAGGTATTACATTGTTGGTAGCTGTTTATTACCTGTCAGAAGAATGGTTACCGATGGGCCCTCAAGCCGGATTATTCTCCAACATTCTGTTTGTGGCCGCTTGTATCGTCGTTATTTTAACCCTGCTTTGGTTGCTGGTTATATATTACGAACAGATATTACGATGGTGTCTCAGCCATCGCTGGCAGTTCATGACCCTTCCGATAGCCACGATCCTGTTCGGATTTATCATTTGGATGGGATTTAACAGAACGTTCGGTTTCGTAGCTTCCGGCATGGAATTGCTGGGATGGAAAGACTTCCGGCAGACAGCTTTCTGGGAAAAGGCATCCAACGAATTTCCAGGCATAGGCCAGGAGTTCATGCCCAGCCTGAATGAAGGCTCCTTCCTACTGATGCCAACCAGTATGCCTCACACCGGAGTGACACAAAATCTCGATTATATCGAAGCACTCGATAAACGGCTGGCTGCCATTCCTGAAGTGGAAACAGCTATCGGGAAATGGGGACGTGTAAACTCAGCCCTTGACCCGGCTCCGGCACAGATGTTTGAGAATACGATCAACTATCGACCGGAATATATATTGAATGAGGACGGACAGCGGGAACGTTTCAAAGTAAACAAACAGGGAGCCTACCTTTTAAAGAATGGCGGCACATACAATCCTTCCGACGGCTTCCAGCTACTGCCCAAAGACAGCCTGATACCCGATCGAAAAGGGGATTACTTCCGTCAATGGCGTCCGGAAATCAAGAATACAGACGATATCTGGCAGCAAATCGTAAACGTGACCCATTTGCCGGGTCTTACCTCTGCCCCTAAACTTCAACCGATCGAAGCACGCCTTGTCATGTTATCGACCGGTATGCGTGCCCCGATGGGATTGAAGATATACGGCCCCGACCTGGAGACGATCGAACAAAGCGGCAAAGCCATCGAACAGGCATTAAAAGAGGTGCCTTCCGTAATCCCTTCTTCCGTATTCTACGACAGGGCTGTAGGTGCTCCTTACCTGGAAATCAAGCTGAACAGGGATAACATGGCCCGCTACGGAGTGAATGTAGAAGACCTGCAGGAAGTGTTAAGTGCCGCTGTAGGCGGAATGGTATTGACAACGACAGTAGAAGGACGCGAACGTTTCCCTGTCCGTCTCCGTTACGCCCGCGAATTACGGGATAATCCGGAAGCCTTGTCGATGTTGCTTGTTCCTACGGCAACCGGGGCGCAAGTACCGTTGAAAGAACTGGCCGACATCGATTATACCCGCGGCGCCCAGATGATACAAAGCGAAAACACCTTTCTGGTAGGCTACGTTATATTCGATAAAACGTCCGGGAAGGCAGAAGTGGACGTCGTGAAAGAAGCCACCCGCGTATTGGATCAGAAGATAAAAGACGGGGAACTGACATTGGCAAAAGGCGTATCCTATAAATTGGCCGGTAACTACGAACAACAAGAACGGGCCACCCAACGACTGGCCATTGTCGTTCCGTTGGCTTTGCTGATCGTTTTGCTGGTTTTATATTTCCAGTTTAAATCAGTAACGGCTTCCCTCATCCACTTCTCCGGCGTCTTTGTGGCTTTTGCCGGAGGGTTTATCCTGCTCTGGCTGTATGGTCAGGACTGGTTTATGAACTTCTCCGTCGGAGGAGAAAATATGCGGGATCTTTTCCAGATGCACACGATCAATCTAAGCGTTGCCGTCTGGGTCGGATTTATTGCTTTGTTCGGTGTTGCCACCGACGACGGGGTATTGATGGGAACTTATATCCACCAAACCTTCCTGCAACAAGATCCCCGCACGAAAGATGCTATACGGGAAGCGGTAGTAACAGCCGGACTGAAACGTGTACGGCCAGCTGCCATGACTACGGCAACCACGCTGATAGCCTTGCTCCCTGTACTGACTTCCACCGGAAAAGGAGCCGACATCATGGTGCCGATGGCAATCCCTACGTTCGGAGGTATGCTGATACAGTCTATGACCATGTTTGTAGTTCCTGTCCTGCAATGCTGGTGGCGGGAAAGCGCAATCCGGAAAGAACAAAAGAAACAGAACATTCAAAAGGAGAATAACGATGAAGAATAATATCAAAATACAACTTATCCTGACCGGTATCGCCTTGCTACTCGGAGTATCATCCGGGTATGCACAGCAGGCAGACAGCCTGGCTTTTTATCTGGAGACAGCTGCACGCAATAATCCGCTGGTCAATTCCAATTTCGCCCTTTATAAGGCTTCACTGGAAAAAATTCCGCAAGCAGGCGCCTATTCCGATCCGGAACTGGATATCGGCTTTTTCGTCAAACCGATGGAAACACTGGGAGGTAAACAGATTGCAGACTTTACACTCATGCAGATGTTTCCCTGGTTCGGCACCCAAAAAGCGGCACGCAACGAAGCGACAGAAATGTCACGCATGGCCTACGAACAATTCCGCGATGCACGAAACAACCTGTTCTACGAGGTTAAAAGCCAGTGGTATCAGTTATGCAACCTGAACGAGCAGTATAAGAACACGCAGGCCAACCTCGTTTTGTTGGAACAACTGGAACAGCTGGCACTCAAACGTTTCTCTGCTCCTGGTGTCAGGAGCTCATCACCGGTAGCCGCACCGGTTGCAGGTACGACACCTGCTGCTCCCGCATCTTCGGGAAACAGTATGGATAATATGGGAGGAATGGGAAGCAGCCCACAAGCATCCGCACCAGCCCCAAACAACAATGCCATGTCGGAAATGGCGGCAGAATCTATGGGATCAGGAAGTTCTTCCGGAGGCATGTCGGACGTGTTGCGCATCCAGATAGAGAAAGCCGAACTGGAAAACAACCTGGAAGTGATCGTCTCCAACCGGATCGCCGCCGAAGCCCGCTTCAATGCTTTACTGAATCGGGATCAACAGGCAAGGGTTGCTGTTCCGGACACACTGGAACAACTCCGTTTCCTGATAGACGACCAGACGATGACCGACAGTATTATTCTGGCAAACCCGATGTTGTCGATGCTGGAAGCGGAAGCGAATGCCTATAAAGCCAAGGCGGTCATGGATAAAAAGATGAGCTATCCGATGTTCGGTATCGGCCTGCAATATTCCGTGGTCGGTAAATCGGATAATGCTATGGTGATGCCTGATATGAACGGGATGGATATGGTCATGCCCATGTTTAAGATCAGTATTCCGATCTTCCGGAAGAAATACAATGCACAGCAACGGGAAAGTAAACATTATCGCCAGGCAAGCGAACTGAAATATGAAAATACGCTAAACCAACTACAGGCAGAATATCAGACCGTCAAACAACAGTTGGCAGATGCAGCCCGTAAAGTCAGCCTTTATAAAAAACAACGGGATCTGGCTTTATCGACCTGGCAACTGATAGTAAGAGAATTCTCAGCCGGAGTCAGCAGCCTTACCGATGTGATCCAACTCGAACGCCAGTTGCTGGATTACAGTCTCAAAGAAAGTGAAGCTATTGCCGAATACAACACAATGGTAGCCGGCATGGAAAAATTAGTAGCAACCTCATTAAATGATTAATCGTATGAAAAAGATAAAAGAATGGATCAAGACAAAGCAAGTTCAGTACATATTATTTGCACTGGCAGGTTTATTAATCGGATGGCTGCTGTTCAGCCCTTCCTCAACAGTTCCGCAGGCAGACAGCGAACATCATGACCACGACAGCATAGCAGGACATTCCCACAGCCATGACCTGCAACAAGACGAAAACGGAGTCTGGACATGCTCCATGCACCCTCAGATCCGGCAGGACAAACCGGGTAAATGCCCGATATGCGCAATGGATCTGATACCGGTACGCAAAAGCAACCACGGTGACGAAAACGTTGATCCGTCAGCCATCCAGCTATCCGAAGAAGCAATGGCTCTGGCCGATGTGCAGACATCACGCGTCAATAAGGAGAATCCGGTCAAACAGGTACGCCTGTATGGTAAAATAGCCCCGGACGAACGAAGCCTGCAATCGCAAACGGCACATGTGGGGGGACGTATAGAAAATCTGGCAGTCGACTTTACCGGTGAAACAGTCCGCGCCGGACAGACACTTGCCACCTTGTACTCTCCCGAACTGTTTACCGCCCAGGAAGAATTGCTGGAAGCATTGAAGATGCAACAACCGGCATTGATCAAAGCGGCCAGGGAGAAGTTACTGCTCTGGAAAATGACCGATGCACAAATAACAGCCATCGAACAATCGGGTGCCACCTCTCCTATCGTCGAGATCAAAGCCAATACCAGCGGTATCGTTATGTCGAAAAAGGTCAGCCAGGGAGATTATGTATCACAAGGTGCGGTACTATATGACGTGGCCAATCTTTCCAAAGTATGGGCGATGTTCGATGCATACGAAGTAGACCTTCCTTTCCTGGGCAAAGGTGATCCGGTAGAATTCACTTTACAGGCTCTTCCCGGCAAAACATATAAAGGCAGGATCGCATTTATCGATCCGATCGTGAATGCAACCAGCCGCACAGCCCGTGTACGTGTGGAAGTTGCCAACCCGAATATGGAACTAAAGCCGGAAATGTATGCAACCGCGCTGGTCGACGCTCCTTTAAAAGGGTATAAAGATCAGATTGTCGTTCCCCAAACGGCAGTGCTTTGGACAGGCAAACGGGCTATTGTATATGTCAGACAACCGGATATCTCCACTCCCACTTTCCAGATGCGGGAAGTAGAACTGGGGCCGTCTTTAGGAAATGCTTATGTCATACTGAAAGGATTATCCGACGGAGAAGAGATCGTAACGAACGGCGTCTTTTCCATAGATGCCAGTGCCCAGCTGGAAGGAAAACCTTCTATGATGAATAACGACGGAAACGCCGCCCATCCAATGACCGGACACGAAGGACATCAGATGCACGGCACGACAAACGCACAAAGCGAACATGCCATGTTCGGTGTGAAAGGAGCCTGCGATATGTGTAAACAACGTATCGAAAGTACAGCCAAAGGCATAAAGGGAGTCACTTCGGCCATGTGGGACAAAGATGCCCAAATGATCCATTTGCAGTTCGACCTCAAGCAGACATCCGTCGATGCCGTAGCCAAAGCTATTGCCAATGCCGGACACGACAACGACAAGTATAAAGCAGACGACAGTGTTTACAACAAGCTCCCGGCTTGCTGTAAATACCGTCCGTAGAAGAGTGAAGCGCAAACAAAAAGGGCTACAATCATTTTGTATCCCTTTACCGTTTGCGCCTCTAAAATTAATCCTCTTCTTATTAATAATACGTCTCTGTCAGTGGAATATTAACCTCTACGGATATCATTCCGCTACTATCGCTACAAAAACGCACCTTATTTTCCCGAGCTAACCAACCCAACGCCAGAAAAATAACGGACTCTTTACAATGAGTCATTTCCCCGATTTTCCTGATGGACATGTTGCCCCTCTCTGCAAGCAAACGCCAGATCTTACCGGCATTTGAGCCAACGTCATTCTTATTCATAACACTCCATTTTTGATATGTGACTTAAAACTAATAATAATAAGTAAAACAGAGGTGTTCTATTTTACTGCCTTATTAGTCAATTATACCATTATTCATCAATTATTCCTTCTCAGAAAACAAAATGACTTTGTTTTATACTTATAAAACACTTCTCCGCAATAAAAGTTCAACAAAAAAAGCCGGTATTTGAATTAAATTGAAAGAATAAATAAATTCTCACTTACAATCAGATACAAATTACTGTTTTCTTTCATTATCAGAGCAGCAACAAAAGAAAACAGGAAATATCCAAAACAAAGCCTCTGTGTAAAATGTTTGAAATATAACAGAACATTAATAAAAGAGTACGATAATGGACGATTACGAATTAATTGATAACACAGAGAACCACCAATACGAATTTCATATTGGCAAACTGGTTCCGAAAATCGAGTATATTAAATCAAAAAATGGGGAAATTTATCTCACACACACGGAAGTACCTGTCCAACTGGAAGGGAAGGGTGTAGGCAGTCAACTGGTAGAAAAAGTACTGAAAGATATCGAAAGACAGGAATTACGACTGGTTCCGCTATGCCCCTTTGTAGCCGGATACATTAAAAAGCATCCGGACTGGCGACGCATCGTCATGAAAGGTATCAACGTAGGATAAAGGATAGACATTAGATAAAGCGATTATAGATATGGGAAAGAAAATTGAATATTCAAACGGCGAGTTGACCATTATATGGCAACCCGAACTATGTAAACATGCAGGTATTTGTGTAAAAACATTACCTCAGGTGTATAATCCGAAGGAAAGACCTTGGATAAAAATAGAAAATGCAACCACTGATGAATTGATCGCACAGATCAACAAATGCCCGTCAGGGGCACTTAGTTACAGACTTAATAAAAAAGAATAGATATATAATATAAAGAAAAGCTATAACTTAAGTTCAGACTTCCGTAGGGTTCGTTCACATACCGGCGGAAGTCTTTTTATTTTAGAAACGTAAACCAGCTGTCAGGGCATCGAATTATAATAACGCCACGTATCATCCCGCTTACGGTTCTTCCGCTTGTTTCTTTCTTTTTTGGAGAAAACCCATTTCAGCATATCATCCAGGGAGAAATAGAGTTTCACCGATCCGCCTACGGTTCCCCGCTTCTGCCCGTCTTTCACCACATCCGACGAATACAGGTTCTTCCCTCCTACAGCAGCCGTCACCGGTAGTTTTCCTACTTGTATTTCTTTTTTATCGATCAAACGTGTGGGCGGCGGCGTATAGGCTTCTTTGTTTATCGGCAAACAGGTATCCAACTCTATTACATACAAACGATACACACTGGGCGGCATCGATTTATATATCAGACGATCGCGTACAGTGTCTGCATCGGCATGCAAATATTCGGAAAAGTCTTTCAGGATGGGCAACTCCGTCGGGGCTTCCAGCATTTGCTGTCCGGGTTCATCTTCGAGATGAATAAATGTACCGCTATCGATCGCCTTTTGAAACTCCGGGTTGATACGGATCGTATCTTTTCCCGATAGAACACCCGACAACCACACCGAGTCCTTCTCACTCCAACTTTGTGCATATAGCCGGATATGAGAAACTCCCATCAACATCAGAATAAGTAAACACTGCTTCAACATCATGCTATATAAACGGTAAAAAGAATCGTATACTGCATGACAAGAACATAGATCGAATAGAAAAAAACGTTTGTTTACTGCAAATGGGCTTTGTAAACTTAGTGAATATTCATACTTTTACTGCCGGTTTCAAATGGAGAACACTCACGGCGAAATATTTATGAACTAACAATATAATATGTATGAAAAAGATTATTTCCTTATTTCTGGCCGCCACCGCCTTTGCCTGTACGCAGGAAAAGAGCGTGGACGTAACAGTGACAAACCCGTCCGCCATTGCCCGCTCGAATGAGATTACAGAGATTTCAATGGATGCAGTAGCCAAACTGAATGGCGAGTCTTTCATTATCTCCGACAACAACGGAACACAGATCCCTTATCAGATCACCTACGACAAAAAAATTATTTTCCCCGTTGATGTGAACGCAAACAGCAGCGTTACTTATAAGATCGAACCGGGGACACCGGAAGAGCCGGCAACGGTTGCCTGCGGTAAATTCTATCCGGAACGGGTGGATGATATCGCCTGGGAAAACGACCGTATCGCTTTCCGTACCTATGGCCCGGCTCTGCAAGCCACCGGCGAACAGGCTTTCGGCTACGATATATGGGTGAAGTGCGTTTCGGAGCCTGTTGTCGACATGCGTTACAAGACAGAGCTAAATCCGGAGTCGAGAGCCCAAATAGCCGAACTGCGAAAGACAGACAAGAAGGCTGCACAGGAATTGGCTAACTCCATCTCCTACCATATCGATCATGGCAACGGACTGGATTACTACAAGGTAGGCCCGACATTGGGTGCCGGTACTTCCGCCCTGTTGGCTAACGACTCTATTGTTTATCCGTACTGCTATAAGGAGTATGAAATCCTGGATAACGGCCCGCTGCGTTTCACAGTGAAGCTGGTCTACAACCCGCTTAAAGTAAAAGAAGATGCTTCCGTGATTGAAACACGCCTGCTTTCATTGGATGCAGGTTCGCAACTGAACAAAGTAACTCTGTCGTTCGATAACCTGAGTGAACCGACCCCGCTTGTAACAGGTATCGTTCTGCATGAACCGAGCAATGATTACCAGGCTGATGCTTCAAACGGTTACATCGCTTATGCCGATCCGGAAGACCCGGAAAACGGACAGATCTATGTAGCAGCCGTATTCCCCGAAAAGATCAGTGAAGCCAAAGCGGTAAACTTCTCCGACCAGGAGAAAAAGCAACGTGGCGCCGATGGTCATGTGTTGGCTTATACGACTTACACTCCGGGAAGCAATTATACATATTACACCGGAGCCGGATGGAGCAAATGGGGCTTCCGCAACTCTGCCGAATGGTTCAAGTATGTACAGGAATTTGCACAGAAGGTTAAACAACCGTTGCAGGTAACCGTGAAATAAGTTTTTCGTAAAATCTGCCCTCATGCCTTCATAAAGACAGGTTATCAGCTAATATACAAACACTTATAAATGAAGCCACCCGGTAAAGTGCATTCATCCGATGAAGGCAGTACAACCGGGTGGCTTCATTTGTAAAACACTAATTATAAGCATTATAAGACTCACCATGAAGGCATGAAGGCTAAAAATAAAAAAACTCTTTATCAGAGGATAAGCCCACCGTAAGAAGTAACACTTCCGATACTAACACATATATACTATGTTGGTAGCACGATAGATATGACAAACTAAATGTTAAGTCAGCACCCAATAATTCTACCCTGTACAGGGTAATCGATTATCCTGTACACCCTGGCGGATTATCCTGTACAGGCTGTTGTGCTACCCCCTACACCCTGGCAATAGAAAGTCCTTACTTATCCGATAAATAGTAGGGAGATTTGAATTAGTTTCCCCTATACTTCACGCTAGTCTGTGGCAATCTCCTTCATCGGATCCCAAAACACACGCTTCCAGTCTTTGATACGGTTATTCTCCACCATCACACCTTCTTCTGCCAGTTTTTCCTGCATTTCCGTAGGAGTGCCGAAAGCATCTTTGCCGGACAGGATGCCCTGGCTGTTTACGACACGGTAGGCAGGGATGCCGGTTTCCGCACTGTTGCAGTTACCTAAAACAGTTCCTACCATCCGCGACATATTCGGATAACCGATCGAGCGGGCTATCGCGCCATAACTGGTGGCACGACCCCGCGGAACGGTTTTTACCATTTGGTAGACAGCCTGTATAAAGTCTGCCTTATCAAAGTTCGACATGCTGAAATCAATTAAAGTTTACCGGCCAGTTCGTTCAACAATTCATTCCCGCCGGTTATCGTATCCCCGTTTTCATTAAAAATACCGATCAGATAACGTCCTTTCCAGAGAGACGGGATATCTCCGTTATAACGGTCTTTAATCAGCAATTCACCTTCCTGTACCTCCTGCGGTTGCTTGGTGAAAGCCATATACTGGGTCAATACATCTTTTACACCTTCGGGAGTGCCTCCATCCAATATAAATAACTGGAAACTCTGTCCGCCGCGTTCATACCTGGCCGTATAAACGGAACGCAGGAATTCATGGCCGATAAAGTTGGATGTTATATAACTGACGGAATAAGGGATCTTTCCTTCTTCCGGAAACAAACGGACTACCAACGGATAAGCGGCTTTGGCATCGATCTTTTCCGCCAACCCTTTTCCTATGGACTGCAATTCAGCCGACACATCACCGGAAACGTTGCTCCATATCTTCAGATACATATTTCCGGCAAAGAAATAAAGGTTGGTCTTATCCCCCTGCGCTTCTCCCCCGATGGGAAGGAAAGCCAGATCCGAAGAACGTTCCGAGGAATACATGCCGAAAGCATCCTCAGGGGTTGCATGACGATAGGCCTGTATAGTGATGTAATCGGCTCCTTTCTTATACTCCATCGAAGTCATTTCCCTGAAATTATTCTCGATGAAAAGCGGGGCGGCACCGTTGATCCGGTCAAACAGGTTGTCGGGATTGAACACTTCCACTTCATCCGAGATTGTCCAACCGGCCACCGCCGGCAACCACGATTTCAGTTCGTCCGGCGTTTGTGCCTTCAGCGGACAAACGGGCAAAAGGAATAAGAGCAACAAATAATTGATGTATCTCATAACGGGTATTTATTAAGTCAGAAATTCATTCGGAACCTGCAGAACCGGCGTGATAGCGGCTATCTTTGCCGATACGTCGAACCCGGAAGGACACGTCACCCGGCAGGTATCGCAATTCGCACAGATATCCGGCGAAAGGTTCAGCTCCGCCAGTGTCTCTTTCGACATCTTCGAATATTTATAGCCATAAGCATACATGTAGGCACGCATGATATCAGGAATAGGAAGATGTTCGGGACACTGCGTTTGGCATTTTCCGCATTGCTGGCAATACAACATTTCCTGTCCGCAGAGGGAAGCCAGATATTCCTGTTCGCCGGAAGTCAGTTCCGGATTGCGGCCGGCAGCCAGACATTCCTCCAGTTCGTCGTAATTGGAAAAACCGGGAATAGCGGTCGTTATATGTTCATTCTTCCAGGCCCATTTCAGACAGGCTTCTGCATTGATCTTCTTCTTACCGGCCGCATCTTCGGTTCCTCCGGTCATGGTCTTCATGGCAACCAGGCCGATACCGGCTTTGGCGGCACGGGCAATGGCTTCTTCCGTTTCTTTCAGGTTGGAGAGTTTGAAGTTATAGCTCAGCAGGATCACATCGTAAATTCCGGCTTCAATGGCTGCATCCAGCAGTTCCGGTTTACCGGCATGTGCAGAGAATCCGATGAAACGGGTTTTGCCCTCTTCCTTCAGCTTCTTCAGGACGGCAATCACACGTTCGTCTTTCACCTCTTCGACCTTGCTCAAAGCATGTGCGTAGAACAGGTCTACCTGATCCATTTCCAGCCGTTTCAGGCTCAGGTCGACAAGATCGGTATAGGTTTGTTCGAAATCATCTTTCAGCGGATAATCGAATTTACCTTTGGTGGCGATGAAGAAGCTGTCGCGTTTTTTCCCGGCAAAGAACTTCCCCAGCATTTCTTCGTTCTTTCCGTTCTGATACCCGTGAGCCGTATCAAAATGGAACAGCCCCGAGTTGTAAGCGGCTCTTACGACATTCGGATTATCGGCACGCATCACTCCCATACTCAGGATCGGAAGTTTTACCCCCGTTCGGCCAAGCGTACGGACAGGGATTTCATTCTCATTACCGGGCTGACTGGTACGGGTTGCAGCGACACCCGGCATAAGCAGGGCACCGGCTCCCGCAGTGGCCGAAAGCCTGAAAAAAGCTCTTCGATTAATACGTTTGGTTTTCATAGGATATAGAATTATATATGTGTGCTTATCGTCCTGTCCTTCACAAATATAGAAAGATTTATCAAAATAGTTCACTTTTTCCATAGGGTATTTATTTCCTGAACGATCTTATTAGTACAAACGAGTAATATTCACCTTTAAAACAATACAGAGATGAAAACGCAGTATAGACAATCCATCCGATTTTTGCTTGTCATGCTATTAGTAGTAGGAATGAGTCCGCTTCAGGCACAGGTACTAGAACGTGACGATGAGAACGCAGACTACATCACCGTTAGCGGAGTCGTTAAAGACAAGCAAAATAAAAAGCGACTGGAATATGTAAATATCTCCATTCCGGGCAGCACTTCAGGAACCATCACGAACGAGGAAGGGGAATTCTCTTTCAAGATCAAGGATGCCTCTCATGTGAAAGCGGTAGAAGTATCGCATATCGGATACTATAATAACAAAGTAACGCTCAACGGGGGCGATATTTCAGACCTGACCGTCTGGATGACTCCTTACGAGAACATGCTCGACGAGATCATCATCCATGCCCGCGAACCACGGCTCATCGTAGAAGAAGCGGTCAGAAAGATCCCGGCAAATTATAGTAAGAAGACAAATATGCTGACAGGTTTCTATCGCGAAACAGCACAAAAAGGAAAAAGATACATCAATATATCCGAAGCAGTGATCGATATTTACAAGACTCCGTATAACGAGTCGGCAGATCACGACCGGGTGCAGATATACAAAGGCCGCAAACTGTTGAGCCAGAAGAAAAGCGATACGCTTGCCGTGAAACTTCTCGGTGGCCCTACGATGTCGGTCTATGTTGACATAGTGAAGAACCCGGATGTATTGCTCGATCTGGAATGCCTTTCTTATTATACATTCAAGATGGAAGAATCGACCAATATCGATAACCGTCCGCAATATGTGATCAGTTTCCAGCCACAGGTGATCATGCCGTATGCCCTGTATTACGGAAAACTGTACATAGACAAGGAACGACTCTCATTTACCCGTGCAGAATTCAACCTGAGCATGGACGACCGCAACAAAGCGACCCAGGCCATCCTCAAAAAGAAACCGTTCGGATTACGTTTCCGCCCGCTCGAAGTGGCTTACCTGGTGACTTACAAGGAAAGGAACGGCGTAACTTATCTGAACTACATACGCAACGGGGTACGATTTAAATGTGACTGGAAACGCAAACTGTTCTCAACCAATTACACCATTATTTCGGAAATGGTCGTGACGGATGGCAAAGAGGATAATGTTGGCGGTATTCCGTACAAGATGGCATTCAAGGAATCACAATCATTGTCCGACAAGGTGGAAAACTTTATGGATGAAGATTTCTGGGGCGCTTACAATATCATCGAACCTACGGAATCGCTGGACAGCGCAGTAAACAAATTAAAAAAGCAACAGAAATAAATCTCAATATCTTTTCGTACATTTGAAGGACTCTAAACAGAAAGATCCGCGGCATGATAAACGACTTATTCGTATTAACTAAGATTAAAGAGGGGAACGTCAAGGCGTTCGAAGGCATCTTCCGGCTCTATTACTCCCCTCTTTGCCTGTATGCCGCAGGGATCACCGGAAACAGGGATGTGGCCGAAGAGATCGTGCAAGAGCTCTTTTACGTATTCTGGAAAGAAAAGGAGAAGCTGCAGGTGTTCCGCTCCATCAAAAGTTACCTGTACGGGGCGGTACGCAACCAGGCTCTCCAATACTGCGAACATCTGGAGGTGCGCAACCGGTACAGGGAAACCGTCTTAGCGGGCAACCCCGATGGCAAACCTTCCGATCCGCAGGATCAACTGGAATACAAGGAACTGGAAACACTGATCGACAAGACACTCAAAAAGCTGCCGGAACGCCGGCTCCGCATCTTCCGGATGCATCGCTTTGAAGGAAAGAAATATGCAGAGATAGCCTCTATCCTCTCCCTCTCGGTCAAAACAGTGGAAGCCGAAATGACAAAGGCGCTTCAAACGCTCAGAAAAGAAATTGAGAATTATACACAAACAGTATGACTCGGAAAGAAAAGGACAACAGAAAAACGGACCAGGCATGGACAACACTTTACAACCGCCTGGAGAAGGATGGTTTGATCACCCAAGCGGAGACAGCTCGTCCATCGCTTCGTCTGACTGCATTCAAATGGACAGCAGCAGCTGCTGTCATATTACTTTGTACATATATCTCCATCAACTATTTCAATCAAACAGAAAAGGAAATCGACCGGAACCTGCTTACCCGGCAGAATATGGAAACGACGACGCTGGCCACCACGCTCGAAGACGGTTCCATCGTCTATCTGGCCGGCAACGCAGCCATCCATTATCCGGAACATTTCCAGCCGGACAAGAGGGAAGTTTCCTTGCAGGGCAATGCGCTTTTCGATGTCACCGGAAACCGCACGCGGCCTTTCCTGATCGAAACGGAAGAGACACGTATCGAAGTACTGGGCACGGCCTTTAATGTGAAAAGCGACGGAAGCCGGCCTTTCGAACTGTCCGTACAGCGGGGAGTGGTGAAAGTGACCCTGAAAAAGAATGGACAGGACGTTTATGTCAAAGCCGGAGAGACAGCGACTCTCGCTTCCCGTAAACTCCACGTAAACCAGACCAGGCATCCGGAACAATTCTCGGAATATACCCGGCAGATACATTTTAAAGACGAACGGTTGGCCGACATCCTGCGTATCATCAACCTCAACACGGAAGATATACGTTTGCAGACCGTCCCCGCTCTGGAAGACCGGAAGCTGACCGTTACTTTCTTCAACAATTCGCCGGAAAGTATTGCCGAACTGATTTGCGGAGCCCTGAACCTGAAATATACACGTGATAAGAATGTGCTTACGTTGCATGAGAACTAACAGGATAAAAACAACCCGAGGTGAAACAGAACGTCACATATCGCATACTCTACTTCCTCATCGGACTACTGCTGGCCGTAGCAGTTCCTTTGCAGGCAGATGATAACGATATTCTCGACCGTGTCATCCATCTTTCCAAAAACAAGGAAACGGTGTATCACCTGTTGGGGGAAGTGTCCGAACGTTCCGGCTACCTTTTTATCTACGACAGTAAAATTATCGACAATGAGCAGGTCGTTAAAATTCCGGGCGGTAAATATACCGTCAGGGAAGCGATCCAGCTGATCACAGGGAATAAGCAACTCGGTCTCCGGGTGATCGGAAACCACATACTGATCTCACCGCCCGTAGAAGCGCCCCCGGTAAAGGTCGAACCGGTTCTTCCCGACAGCATCCGTTACTTCACGCTCGAAGGTATTTTGCGCGACAAATACAGCAATGAGCCTATTCCATTTGCTACCGTCGGTATCAGTGCGGAAGCGATAGGAAGCATCACAAACCAGGGGGGAGAATTCAGGCTCCGTTTGCCGGACTCCCTGCGTCAGTCACAAATCAGCTTTTCTCACCTGGGTTATCAGCCGCTTGAAATGTCCGGCGAGTTGCTGGCGGAGCGTTACAGTATGCTTACACTGGAGCCCAAAGTGATCTCCTTGCAGGAAGTTGTCGTCCGCATCGCAAACCCGTTGCGTTTATTGCGCGAGATGCAGGACAAAAAGAAACAGAATTACTCGCAGGAACCGGTCTACATGACCTCTTTCTACCGGGAAGGGATCGAACGGAAAAATAAGTTCGTCAGCCTGACGGAAGGCGTTTTTAAAATTTATAAAACGGCCTATAATAACCAGAACACGGTCGACCAGGTGAAATTGTTAAAAATGCGCCGCATCACCAGCAACCAGGAAAAAGACACCGTTGTCGCTAAGATGAAATCGGGGCTCAATGCCAGTATTACATTGGATATCATAAAGAATATGCCGGATTTCCTGATACCTGAAAGCGAGGTAAACTATCCTTATGTCTTTGCCCATTCCGACATCACCGTCATAGACAACCGGATGGCAAACGTGATCTCTTTCGAGCAACGCAACTTTATCACGACTCCGCTTTATAAGGGAAACTTATATATCGACTCCGAGAACAGCGCCCTGCTTCGCGCGGAGTTTGAGCTGCATCCCAAATACGTTAAAGAAGCCGCCGGCATGCTGGTCGAGAAGAAGAGCCGTAACTTGAAAATCACGCCGCAAAAAGTAATTTACACCGTCACCTACAAACCGTGGAACGGCACTTATTATATCAATCATGTAAGGGGCGACCTGCATTTTAAAGTGAAACAAAAAAGGCAGTTATTCGGCAGTTCCCCGCTTCATGTATGGTTCGAAATGGTTATATGTAAAACGGACACTGTTAATGTTAACCGTTTTACACGAAAAGAAACATTATCTACCCGAACCGTCTTTTCTGAAACAAAATTTAGCTATGATGAGAAGTTTTGGGGTGACTTTAATGTCATTCCACCGGAAGAAAAACTGAATGAAGCAATAGGAAAAATATCGTCGAAGATTGAAGAAACAGGTTACTAAAGGCTTAAAAATCATAAAGAGGGCCTTTTCTCAAAGGCCCTCTTTATAGGTTTTTAATAGGTATTAGTCTTTAAGGCAAAAAGATTGTTTAGGTTATCTGGATGCAAAGATGCGGGATTTTATGTTACTGCGCAAATAAAAAAAGATATTATAAAACACATTTTTAAAATTATCGAAACTTATTTGCAGCTTCTTCTATTTTTTAACATTTGCTCCCGTAGCTTAAAAATTGGTTTACCAAGGCAAAAGCACACATATTCTGTGAAATAACAAGCAAAATAACGCTGGTTATTTTACTTATTGCTACTTTATATCTTTTTCCCATCTTCCGGAGAAATGGAGCTAACCTTCTAATACTTGCAAATATACAAATGTTTTTTTAATAAATATGATAGGCCGGGAGCTGATAATCGCATGTGTATTTTGTGTATTTTTGCACCCGTATCAAGGTGACATCAGGTACAGAGTATAAACGTTTAAATTATCTTTTTTTGCATGTATACCGTAGTTAAGCGAATGGAAGTTTCAGCCGCACATAGCCTGAAGCTCTCCTATCCCAGCAAATGTGAGAACCTGCATGGTCACAACTGGATTATCACAGTTTATTGTCGCTCGAAGGAACTAAACGCCGATGGTATGGTGATCGATTTCAGCCATATCAAGAACTTAATCAAGAGCAAACTCGATCATCAGAACTTAAACGAAGTTCTCCCCTTCAACCCGACAGCAGAGAACATGGCCCGGTGGATTTGTGACCAAATACCCACCTGTTATAAAGTAGAAGTAAATGAATCAGAATCAAACACAGCGATCTATGAGAAAGATTAATCAGATTTTTTATAGCCTTCAGGGGGAAGGCTATCATACGGGAAAGGCGGCTGTCTTTATCCGTTTTTCAGGGTGTAACCTGAAATGTAGTTTCTGCGATACAGAACATGAGGAAGGAACATTGATGTCGGATGAAGAGATCATCAGGACGATTTCCGCCTATCCTTCCAACCTGGTCGTACTGACCGGTGGCGAACCTGCTTTATGGATCGATGAAGAATTTATCGACCTGCTCCACAAAGAAGGCAAATATATATGTATAGAGACGAACGGCACGCGCAAGTTGCCGGCAAATATCGACTGGGTGACTTGTTCGCCGAAGGAAGGTGCTCCTATCTGCATCGACCGGATGGATGAAGTGAAAGTGGTTTACCTCGGACAGGATTTGTCCTCTTATATCAATCTGCCGGCTAAGCATCATTATATACAGCCTTGCTCCTGCCGGAATACTCCCGAGATTGTAGAATACATCCTCCAACATCCGGAATGGCAACTCAGCTTGCAGACACATAAACTGATCGATATTCCCTGACCGGTTCTGTATGCTGCATCTGTAAGGGCGGTTCGCGAACCGCCCCTACCAACAACACTATATTTAAAACAGTATCTTACTATACAGTCATCTTATTCAATATCTTCGGGAACTGGATGGCAAAGATAATCGTGCAACAAATAGCTGCGGTTGCATCGGAAATAGCTTCTGCCGAATAGACACCGATCATTCCCATGAAACGCGGCAAGATAAGTGCAAGCGGAATAAGCAAAAGTACTTTCCGGAGCAAGGCAATAAAAATGGATATCTTTGCCTGCCCAAGAGCCACAAACATATTCTGACAGGCACGCTGCAAACCGAAAATAGTCATTCCCGCTAAAAAGACAGGCATCACTTCCTTCACCGTTCCGATAAGTTCTTCGTCTGCCGTAAAAGCCGAAGCAATAACCGACGGGAACAAGATCATAAACAACATCAAAGCGAAATTAAACAGGAACATAACAGTCATAGCGATCTTGAAACATTCCTTCACCCGTTCCCGGTTGCCATGTCCATAATTATAACTCACGATAGGAACAAATCCCAAAGCAAATCCGGTGAGCGGAACACTGACAAAGAGCATCGCACTCTGCATCACAGTCAATGCGCTTACATAAATATCCCCGAATGTCTTCAGCGTCCCGTTCAGGACAAAACCGACCAGGCTTTCGGTACTGGCCATAATAAAAGGCGAAGCCCCCAACGCCAGTATGGCACCGATCACTTTCCTGTCCGGTTTCATATACCGGGTTTCGAGCCGTAAGGAAGCACGGGAGGAAGTAAGAAACAACAATACCCAGAGAGCAGTAGCCGCCTGCGAAATAATCGTGGCAAGCGCAGCCCCTTTCACACCCATATCGAAAACAAAGATGAAAAGCGGATCGAGCAGGATATTAAGCACCGCACCGATCACCACCGACCACATCGCTATGCCCGGACGCCCCTGCGTATTGATAAAGGTATTCAGACCGACCGAAACCTCCACAAACAACGTTCCGATTAGATAGATCGAAAGATAATCCGTCGCATAACCGAGCGTCTGTTCGGAAGCACCGGTAAACAACAGTATCGGCTTCATAAAGATATACGCCAGCGCAGAGGTCAGGACAGTGAACAACAGGAGCAATACAAACCCGTTTCCAAGTATCCTCCCGGCATGCTGGCGGTTGCCTTGTCCCAACGCAATGGCGGCAAGCGGCGCACCTCCTCCGGCCACAATAGCGGAAAAAGCGGAGATCAGGATAATAATAGAACCGGCCACACCGATACCCGCCAGCGCCAGCGTACCTATTCCGGGAATATGCCCGATATAAATACGATCCACAATATTATAAAGCAGATTGACCAGCTGTGCAACGACTGCCGGAAGCGCCATCTTAAAAACGAGCGGCAGCATACGATCCGTACCCAGCCGCTCTTCATATACATTATTCATGCGCTAAGATCAAAGATACCGCACTTCCATTCCCCGAACGGTATCATCGATGGTGCCATTGTCATAAACCAGTTCTCCGTTGACAAACGTCTGGCTGACGCTATGATGGAAAGTCGTTCCTTCGAAAGGAGCCCAACCGCATTTATACAGGATGTTTTCCGGCGCCACAGTCCAACTCTTATCGGGATCGACCAGCACGAGGTCGGCATAATAGCCCGGACGGATGTATCCGCGACGGTCGATATGGAACAGGTCGGCCGGCATATGCGCCATCTTTTCCACCACCTTTTCATACGTGAAGCAACCTTCGGCCACCAGTTCGAGCATAGCCACCAGCGAATGCTGTACCAACGGGCCGCCCGAAGCAGCTTTCAGGCAACTTCCCTCCTTCTCCGACAAGAGATGCGGAGCATGGTCGGTCGCCACAATATCGATCGTATTGTTTTTAACTGCCTCGCGTAAGGCAATACGGTCTTCCAACGTCTTGATAGAAGGGTTCCATTTGATACGGTTGCCATATTTGGCATAGTCGCCATCGTGGAACCAGAGATGATGCACGCATACTTCCCCTGTAATTTTCTTTTCGCTCAAAGGGATCGCGTTACTCAGCAAAGAAAGCTCTTTGGCTGTGGACAGATGGAGAATATGCAGGCGTGAGTTCAGGCGCGTTGCCAATTCCACTGCTTCCGAAGAAGAGGCATAACAAGCCTCCTCACTCCTGATCTTGCTATGATAAGAAATATCGAGATCCTCGCCATACAATCCCGTATAATAAGCCAGGTTGCGTTTGATCACTTCCTCCTTTTCCGCATGGATCGCGATCAGCATATCCGCTTCACCGAAGATACGTTCGAGACTGTCTTTCTTGTCAACCAGCATATTCCCGGTAGAAGAGCCGAGAAAGAGCTTCAACCCTGGCACACGGCTGCGATCCAGTTTGCGGATCTCATCCATATTATCATTCGTTCCTCCGAAGAAGAAAGAATAGTTGGCGGCAGACGTTTCCGCCCCCCGTTGCAGTTTCCATTGCAGGTCGGCGATCGTGGTCGTCTGCGGCTTGGTGTTCGGCATATCCATGAAAGTCGTTATACCGCCGGCTACGGCAGCACGGCTTTCGCTGGCGATATCTCCTTTATGAGTCAGACCCGGTTCACGGAAATGCACCTGGTCGTCGATAGCGCCCGGCAATAAGAATTTACCTTCGGCGTCGATCACCTTTACATTATCGGTTGTTGCCGGAACAGCACCTTCAAATACTTCGGCTATTTTATCACCATTAATAAGGACTGATCCCTTAAACATACGTCCTTCGTTAATGATGCAAGCGTTTTTTATCAGAATTTTATTCATATGCTTTGTGTTTATTTTTCACAAATGTACATGATTCTATTCAAAAACAACACAAGCGCGGGCGGTTATTCATAAGAATAGGCCTGAATTTCTACCGGGCCGATCAAACCGGACGATTGCAACGGCGAATCGGATTTCCAGGGATTCACGTTTGTCCATGTGCCGCGCTCCTGCTCCGGCAACAGGCTGTCGCCTATCAAACGGTTCATCCAGTTGTTCACCACTTCCACTTCGATCAGGTTCTCCCCTTCCACCAGGTATTCCCCAACCGGCAAGCGATAAGGCATTGTCCATACGCCACCTGCATACTGTCCGTTCACCTTTACTTTGGCCATCACCATCACCTTTCCCAAATCCAGATAAAGCGGTTTCTGAGGTAATTCAGGCAATGTGATCCGGTTGGTGTAGACTGCTTTTCCGGAGAAATAGCGGATCGACGCATCCGCAGAAGTCGTCCAGTCCTTCAGTTCCGGGAAAGTAACAGTTTCCGACGGCCCTCTTTTCCCTTTCTCAAAAGCGACCTGCCAGGGAGAAGCGACCGTTGCCAACACTTCTTTATGCGGATAATTCCGGGCGGCCGTTTTCTTCGGAGAGCCTTTTTTACGGAATATAAGGAATGAACTTTCATATCCTTCCAGACGCACCGGGACAGTGGTCACCTCACCGGAACAAGCAAACTCCGGAAGATAACGGATCTCCGCCGTCAACGGGTTCCACAACTCCGGTAATTTGCCGGATACGCGGAATGCCGGATTGATCTCCACCGGTTCGCCACTTTGGTTGGAGATAAAATAAATATCCCCTTCATGCGTCGCCCGATGAATAAACAACACCGGAGCACCGGAGTCGACACGCATATCAGGCTTTATATTCAGGGCATCCAGCACCGGCTGCAGATTGTCCGTCGATGCGTACAAACGTCCTTTCCCTATTTTCTTCATGGGTTCCTTCTTTTCTCCCCAAAGCTCGGTAGCCAAAGCCTTCACTTCCTGATCGGCTGCCGGATAATTGCTCAGGCTCGGGGAATATTCCGGTGCCGGGCCAACAATACAAGCTCCGGCATGCAACAAGTCTTTCAGTTTCCGCAAGACTTCGGGGCGCATCGTCTTCAATTGCGGCAAAACAAGCAGGCGGTATTTCATGCCGCCCGGCAAGACGATCCTGCCGTCTTTCACGGTGGCACGTTCCAGTAACACTTCTGCATTGATATAATCGAAAGAATAGCCCGCAGGAAGTGCCGGTGTACAGACGCCTGTCATCTTGGGCGCATCCTCACCAATGAAATAGGCTACATCCGCCACATAATCCCCTTGTTGCAACAGGAAGTTACAACGTTTCAGATAGTTGGTAAAAACATCCATCTGGCTGAACCAGGTATTCTTCCGGTTAAACTCATTCCCGAACCAGGCATCCATTCCCGGCTCGCGGTCTTCGAACGGCTGATGGATATACACATGCAATAACGTGCTGTTTATCCCTTCCGTAAAGAAACGATCCCCGCGCTGCTTCATCAGATTGGGATAGCGGCTGAACGCAGGCCCTCCGCTGGTGAAGGATTCAGCCCAGATGCGTTTCTTCCCGTAGATATGTCCGCAGGAAGAAGCCGCCCGGTTCTCGATGTCACCCAGCGAGCCTTCGCTCCAGAACTCTCCGGCTATCTCGTCGGACTGGCCGCCATATTGCAGGAACTCACCCGGGAAACCCCAATGGCCGTAATTCTCCAGCCAAGTCGTCAGCCCGTATTGATGGCAGACATCCCGCAAGCCACCCACATAATCGTAGGAAACACGGTCGGCCACCAGACGCCGCAAGTCCCAGAGGAAACGATCCGAGAGATCGGGACTGCCGACCACAACACCATTCAACACCGGAAGATACGGAACAGGATCGTACCCGTAACGTTCTTTGAAAACATCGATCATATCGTCCGTCCAGTTCTGCCCGCCGGTTTCATAGCTGTCCTGCACCACGACCTTGAATGTTTTCCGGTCGGCTTCCGGGATGCGTTTCAGGATTTCGCCGATAAAGGCGTCGAAATGGAAAGCGACGTGTTTGCGGCTCATCTTATCGATCTCCGGCCCTGTTGCTTCGGGAGCCGCCGGCGAGTTTGTCACACCCGTCGGAAGCATAACCATCCGCCGGATTACCCAGTCGCCTGCCGGCACTTCCCAGTTCAACACGCCATGCTGCGCGAAAGCAGTCACGTCTTTGACCTTCTCCGGAGAAACCAGTAAAGAGGCATCACTGACAGCCGGCTGTTCCTTCCAAAGATAATCGTCCCACATAGGCAACGGAGTCTGGAACATCTTCGCCAACGACTTTTCCGGATAACGCTCCACCATCGGGGAAGAAGAAAGCGTCACCTCGCCATTCGCTCCCCCTTCGTCCGACATTTCCAGGCGGAACTGCGAAGCGGTAACTTCCGGAAGGGAAATAACGACAGGTGCATAAGGATCGAAGCCGACATTGAGAGCCGGATTACTCCGGTCGATCGTAAACTCCCTGACCAGTTCTTCCTGCCCTCCTTTTTTCGCCCATAACTTGGCATCCGTTTTAAAAGGTGTATTCACCCGGAAAAGCAGGGTGCGGATTGTTTCCTTCTTGTTGAAGAACAAGACTGTCGAAGAGGCTTGCCCGGACTTCTTCCTTACAGGCCAGCTTTTCTCCACGGTGGGTTCGGTGGATGCCGGATAAGCGATTACACAGACTTCCTGCTCCTCTTTGCCAACGGAAGGCAAAGTAAGTTGCATATATTTTGGCCCCGAAACGACCGTGTCGGCAGAGGTCAGATAACGCATGGCCTGCGTGCTCTTCACCCACGGGCCGCCGGACTGGCTCCATCCCGGACTATTGAATATACCGATTTCGATATCCAGTTCCGTGGCTTTCTTCAAGGCCGCATGCAGCACCTCCCACCATTCGGGACTCAACAATTTATTATCGCCATAAGGAATACCATCGATCCCGATGTTCCCGATAAAGGCTCGGTTGATACCAGCCACTTTCATCGCTTCCAGGTCACGCTCGACCCCTTCTTTCGATAAGTTATCGGAAATCCAGTACCAGTAAACACCGATCTGCACACTATCGGGAATAGAGCGAAAACCCTCCTCAATCCGGGCAAAGGAAGCCACAGACCGATCCGTCTTACTACAAGAGAAAAGCCCCTGGCTGGCGCAGGCAAGAAGGCATAAAAAGAATAAGTGTGTTATTTTCTTCATAATACATCAGTTTAGCTGTTAGCAAAAACTCACATAAGTATCTATACGTACAAAAATACAAACTATATTCCTTTTAAAAGCTTATAAAAATGACAATCTACCTTTCAATTCTGACAGAGACGGAGATGGTCTGTCCGGCCACCTGGTCGGCCGGTTGCATAATCTTCAGATCATAGTCATTGATTCTCATGGATAAAGAGGACTGTGTATGGGTCGGATCGGCGGCATGGATACGGACATTGCCTGCCCTTTCTTCCACCCTGTAAATACCCGGTGTCTTTATCTCCAATGCCAGGTCAGCGGCCAGGCGGATCGCTCCTTCCTGATAGGCGGTAATATAATAACAGGTATTTATTGCAACGGCCTGCATGGCTTCATCGTTACGAAGTACGCGAATATCCTCCGTACGGAAAGAAGCCGTGCGCCCGGCTGACGAAGCCGGAAGAATTAGATACTGATAAGAGCCCGGAACATCCTTCGGATGACGGATATACAAGGAAACAACCTCCCCTTCCACTGTCTGCGGCGTATAGGAACCCATAAAGTCAGACCAGCTCCCGGAACGTTTTTCGGAGATCGCCACACTGTTCTGCGGCTGCATCAGGATATAACCGGTGCTGTCGTGGAAGAAACGCAAGGCTTTTCCGGTAGAAGTAAACAGGCCGTCCACCGGATTCCAGCGACCGTTGTCGAAGTAAGACAACGCTCCCCGCTTCTTCCGCTGATCGATGGATGTCGTTATGCTTAACGTGCTGTCCGACCGGATACCGGCACCCAGACACAAAATAAACTCATCCGTCACAACCCACGACTTGCGGGCATTCAGTCCGTCGCGGTTCAATACCATTGCCGTCATGCCTGTATGGCCATCGGTCACACCGCCGACAAAGGCCGTTTCATTACGGGTATGTGCACCATAACTACGCGGAGAAGGCACCGGGGCATCGCTTTCGTAAGAAGTAACACCCGGTATCTTACGCCAATCCCAGAACGGGAACACATTCAGATATTCATCCCCGTTACGATAAATATACGTAGCCCCGTCGCCCATATAAAACCCTTTCAGATTATCTTCATTGACCAACTCTGTGCCGATCACCCGTTCGGAAGCCATCTTGACCGAAGCCATCCATTTCGGGGCACGATGTATCGTCTGATCCGAATCCCAGAAATGCTTCTGTCCGGCAAAAGCAGTACCTTCCGGCTGTTGCGGTGGGAAATTATCATCCAGCAAAGCCTGTATCTTCGCGACATCAGTTGGGGAACTTCCTTTGCGGAGCGAGTTGGCCGCGTTACCGATGGCAAGTGCCTTATGTATAGGCGCATTATGGAACAGTTGGCGGTCGAGCGCATTCACATCCATATATCCCCGCCAGATGATCCAGCGGTAACCTTCCGTCAGCAGGTTATTCAGAATAGCTTGTTGTTCGGCACTCAGGGCAAACGAGGTTCCGGCAAACAGCCCCGAATAGAAACTCATTTCCGAGAGATAAGCCAGCCCGTAGTTGCCGAACTGCTGTTGCGGCCCGTGCTGGTGGAAACTCCAATCGCTCTTGATCCCTTCCGGCCGTCCGGTCGTTATTTCAGAAACGATCGTGTCGCGGGCTGCCTTCACCAGCGCGTAATCGTCCAGCAACAGTCCTTTCATCAGTACATTTCCGGCCAGCCATACCTTATTTTGTCCCGTCATGCCGAAGCGGGCGTTATCCATCACCTTCACCGCCTCTTTCTGCTCGTCGGGTGTCATCTGCGTACGAAGCAGGATAAAAGCCGGGCCGAACGTTTTGGGAATGCCGATCTCGTTATACCACCAGTTCTTGCAGACCGGCTTCGTACGAAACCAATAGCCGAGAGCCTGATGAATAACCGTCGAGAAACGGGGCGACCACGTGCAGGAAGGGCCTTCGGCGTGATAGAGTTTCGCCAGTTCCAACACCCGGTCGGCATGCTTCTTGGCATCCCAGCCGGAACGTTTCGTGTCGGCATAATTGATATCCGGCCACGCGCCATCCTCACCGAGACTCTCCATATAGGCTTTGATACCGTCTATATTGAATGGATACCGCTGATGCAGTTCCACCACCATCTGATCCGACATTTCCGTTTCGGGCGGAATACCGGCCAGTATGCGGTTCAGCAGATCGGAGTCGTCGTTGGAACTCACCAGCGACTGGATATAGTTTTGCCGGATCTGTTCCAGCTCATCGACAGGTGTTTGCGAAAACGCGCCGGTAGACACCAATAATAAGGCTGATAGTAGCAGTCTATTTATAAGGTATTTCATAAGTATTAAATTTAATGCGGAAGTTTTCCCTCCTTTTACTTCTTCTGCGGATACTTACGGAAGAGACTCCACCACTTCAGTTTCAATACGCCGAACAGGGCTTCGCCGAAGATAGAAGAGTTCATCTTCGAAGTCCCCAGCACACGGTTGATAAAGATGATAGGCACTTCCACCAGTTTGAAACCACACTTATAAGCAGTGAACTTCATCTCGATCTGGAAAGCATATCCTTTGAAATGTATATGGTCGAGGTCGATCGTTTCGAGCACTTCGCGGCGGTAACATTTAAAACCGGCCGTCGTGTCCTGTATCTTCATACCGGTAACCAGGCGGACATAGACGGATGCGTAGTACGACATCAGTACACGTCCCAGCGGCCAGTTCACCACATTCACGCCATTGCTGTAACGCGAACCGATAGCCACATCGCCCCCCTGCTCCGTGCAGGCGGCATATAATTTAGGAAGGTCGTTCGGATTATGGCTGAAGTCAGCATCCATCTCGAATACAAAGTCGTATTTATGTTCGATCGCCCATTTAAAGCCACAGATGTAAGCAGTACCCAATCCCAGCTTACCTTGTCTTTCCACCATAAAAAGACGTTCGGGAAATTCTTTCTGCAAACGCTTCACGATATCCGCCGTACCGTCGGGAGAACCATCATCTATAATCAAAATATGAAACTCTTTTTCCAACCCAAACACCGCACGGATAATATTCTCAACATTCTCTTTCTCGTTGTAAGTAGGAATAATTACAATACTGTCTGACATATACGAATTATTTATGATCAACTATGAAGCACAAAACTACAAACTATTTGTCGATTATGCCCTAATTTTATTGAAATTTACGCTGGCAGGAGATAAATCCTTCTTAAAAAGCTTTGCCCCGTCTCCATCCGAAGAAAAAAGAAACAAGGAAGAGAATGCCGAAGATCCAGAAACCGATACGCGGACTTTGGGATTTCTCGGTTTGGCTGTTTTCCAGCCGGGCATGCAGTTGTTCGTTTTGTTCTTCGTATTGATAAACCAGCGCTTGCAGGCTGTCGCAGGTGGCGTAGACAAACAATGTGTCGTGCAGGAAGCGGATTTCAGCGGTTGCCTGCCCGCTTTTCTGTACAAAAGCGGCTCCGGAAGGCAGTTCCTTCAGCCTGCCGGCAGGGATCGTTAAGCGGGCACGGCTTTCAGGGATTTTAGTTGTCCGGACAGATAACCGGCTGGTTTGCCGTAAACTATCGGTTTGTTGCCGGGATGAATTGGTTTGTTTGCTGGTCGAACAGTTTACAAAAAACAGGATGAAGAAAAAGAACAGGCTGAATTTCATTTGTAAAGTACCTGCCTGCGGTTAAACCCTTCCCGGTAAGAAAGATGCAGGAACTTCTTCCGGCGGTAAACGATTGCCTGGTCGAAATCGAGACCGGAAGCTTTCAGGATATCCAGCAATTTCAGCGGGCCTTCTGCGATATAACAATCGGCCGCCTCCCCTTTCGTATGTTGCGAGTTTTTGACTCCGCCGGCCAACAGGTTGACTGTTTCATTGCGGTAGCCACTGGTGATGGCGATAGCATTGCCGTAGCGGTCGCGAAGCGGTTGAAGCAGATACGTTGTGAGGTTTCTCAATGACTGGAAAGCCAGCGGGCCGGGAACGTTTTCAAGCCCGTGTTCGACTGCGGTGCGGCTGTATGTGAGTTCTTGTAAAGTGAAATTTCTACTAAGGTTCATTGATTTTGTTTGTATTTATAATCGACTCCGAACAGTGCACCGGCAAATGTCGCCGTCTCGCCGAAAGCTACCAGCACGCTGTTGTGGATCTCACCCAGCGGCGCCGTCCAGAAGCCGAAAAATAAAAGAAGGATACCGGCTGCGGTCAGCAGCACGGCAATCCATAATTGTACACTTTGTTTCTTCACTCGGGGAAATCAAGGTTCGCCCAGATAGTCAAAAACGAGCGTCACTTGTTTAGGAGTTAAAATCTTTTGTCCGTTGTAATAGCCCGCATCGGTGAGGGCCTGCATGAGAGGTTTGTTGTACACGAACCAGCGTTTCAGTTGAACGCCTGCGCTGCGGATGCTGCTGTGCGGGAAATACATCGCACTCAGCTCTTTCATTGAATAGGTTGTCGGTTTCATTCGTGTACAAAGATACAAAATAATTAATAATTAACAATTAATAATTTACTCGATTACCGGTCTGTCGTCCTCGCCTCCTCCGGGATTTCCGCCGCTTTCCGCTTCTTTCTTTTCAGTCGAAGTGAAGGCGACCAGCCTTTTAGTGTTGCGTAATGATGCGCCGGGGGTGAAGATCACACGCGCCCCTTTTACATCTGCCTGGGTAAACGACTTCTTGTCGTTGGCGCCCTTGCTGGAAAGCGACAGGCGGAAGTTTCCGAACTCGCCCAACTGCACGATACGTCCGGCACGCAGTTCCATATCGAGGACAAAGTTAAGGTTGTCCAATACCGCTTTTACATCGGCACTTGAAACAGTCGATCGTGCCCCGATCGTCATACACAATGTCTCCATGTCGGTATAACCGTTGTAATCGGGGATTGCGTAGACCTTTTCCTGTGCTGCACCGCCTTTCAGGTCGGTTACTTTTCTTGTTACTAATTTGTAGCCCTGGGCCATGTTTTAAATAATTGTTTAAAGGTTGATACTTTGTTGTTTTGTCTGATTGACAATGCAAAGTTACAACCGGGCAAAAGGGCGGAGTTGGGTTGTGTGCAGATAGGTGGCTTTAAATGATCTTTTGCATAATATCCTTTATATCCAAATTCAATTTTGAGAATGCGAACCATTTTTTACCGAGGTCTTTCAAGGAAGCACCGATATGGTAAATATCTTTGTTGTCGATCAGCAAAAAACGGTCGTGCGACTGCCTGAACTGTTTTATGACAACAGGCTCGTATTGAGCATTATGACGCTGCAAATCCAAAGCCAGTTGTTTAGATATTTGCGCTGTATAAATTACAGCTGTAACATGGACATTCCGTTTAGTCAGCAACATTAAAACACTATCATCCACATAATTATCGATCAAAACAATAGATTTTCTGGCCGATTTTATCAGATCAGCAGCAAATTTATAGGCATCGAACAGTTGGCCGTCGAAGAAAATACCTTCGACAGGTGGAAGAGCATTCCTTACAAAAAAATCGATCTTTTGATCATGCTCGATCAGCTTAGCTTCAATATTTTCTATTCGTCTGTTAATTGCATAACCTTTTAATAAATAATCTTTCAGAATTTTATTCGCCCAAACACGGAATCGAGTTGCATTCTTGGAGTTGACACGGTAGCCGACAGACAATATGGCATCCAGATTATAAAATCGGGTTTGGTATTTTTGTTTACCGTCATTACCCATATATTCCAAAATGGAATATGTGCTTTCTTCATTCAGTTCTCCTGAATCGTATATATTTTTTAAATGCTTGGATATAGCAGGTTGCTTCACACCGAATAGTTCGGCAATTTGTACTTGGGTTAACCAAACGGTTTCGTTTTCTATTCTGACTTCCATCTTTAAAGTTGCTTCCGGATGGTAAAAAATGATTTCTCCTTGATTTTTCATAGCTATACGATTTTGTTTGTGGCAAAGTTAAGATTATTATTTATTTGACAGGTGTTTTTGAAGAAAAATATGCGCTATTTCTGTGTATTAAGAACTCCGCCCCGGCGGAATGAACCGTCGGAGCGGAGTTGGGTTGTGTGCAGATAGGTGGGGAAAAGGAATGCAATTACTTTGAAAGTAAAATAATAATAGCTACATTTGCCACATAAAATCAAAACATTATGGCTATAAAAATTAAAACAATTCCCACTTTGACAGGGCAGGCTGCTATCGATTTTGAAAAGAAAGCAAGGGAAGCCGAAAAGAAACGAGGTTCTGTCGATTTTACTGAACAGAAAAAAAATGCAAAAGCTATTTTAGCTAAAGCAAAATTGTAATAACATTTTAAACCTTACTATGAAAATGGGATTTTTGACAGATAACTGTTTTTTCTCTGTACTAAATACAGAGGTCGTGTCTAATATGGCACATTTTTATTGTGGTGATACCGATTTAGATAACTTCTTCCAAAATGAAGCTATTCTTTATTCAAAGCAATTATTAGGCAAAAGCTATTGTTTCCGCTTGGAACAAGATCCAACAATTGTTGTATGCGCTTTTACTGTGGCTAATGCAAGCATGCGGGTTGATTTTTTGCCTAATGCCCGAAAGAAAAAAATATCTAAAAATATACCTCATCAGAAAGAGCATAAAAGTTATCCGGCTGTATTAGTTGGACGATTAGGAGTAAATATCGGTTATCAGTCGCATCATGTTGGTTGTGAGTTGATGGATTTTATCAAGTCATGGTTTGTTGATCCACTTAATAAAACCGGATGCCGCTTTGTGATTGTGGATGCATATAATAATGAAAAAGCAATTGCTTATTATAAAAGAAATAATTTTGAGTCAGTTTTTAGCTCCGAAGAACAAGAACGTAATGCGTTGGGACTTTCTGTAGAAAAGCTGGATACAAGATTTATGTTTTTTGATCTGATAACAATTTGTTAAAGAACGAAACCCCGGCGGTTCATTCCGCCGAGGCGGAGTTGGGTTGTGTGCAGATAGATGATTCTTCAAACAAACTCGAACAAATAGCTTTTATAATATTTGTCGATAAAGCCGTTCTCGCGCAGGATATCGAATACGTTTTGGAGTGATTTCTGGCCAAAGCTCCTGTAGCATTTGAAATGATACATTTTATATTCTTTGATCTCAAACAACAGGTCTTTGATTGTCCTTATATCCAAGGCTCTGAACGTCAGCAGGACACGCGTATTGAAATTAAACAGTTCAACAGGCTGTTGGAGTATGGCCATCACATCTTCCAGATACATGGGAAGCAGTTCATATTTATCAACCTCTTCCGGGGGAATATTGCCCTTGTTAAGCCACGAGTTATAGAGCAACAACCGCAACCGGCTGTTCTCATACTCCAAAGCCTGACTTCTTAAAGCCAACTGGTTTAAAATCTCTTCCTGCCTGGAAATCCTTTTCAATAACAAGGCTTCCGATGCATTGTTTGTATTGTGTTCTGCCATAATATTTATACTATTTTTAAATAAACTGCCATATCCTCACGGACGGGCAGCTTCTACTTAACCGACGTAAATCGCAAGCATCACACCTCCGATTTACACACATTCTTTTATAGTGAATTAGTAGTGTTCGTTGCATCGGACAATAATATCTTGTTTTTCAATTACTGCCGATACAGAAAGCTATAGTTTGGAGATTTCAGTGCATAAAAAAAGCGTGAAGCTGCCGCTATTATCTGAAACACAGGTATTTCCCTTACCCCTTCCACTTGATAATAGACAACAGCCCACGCCATATTTTATACACATAAGTATATACAATCGACATGGGCATTTTGTTGCTATTACTCCAGTGAAAGTCTAATTTGGGAAATTTAGTGTTTCCAGAATAATATCTTAAAATGCTTAACTTATAATTTATGTTGCCGTAAACCTGTTACCGCTGTAACCGACTACACTACGACACGACAAATATAGGGTTTATTTATAGAAAACCATATTTATTTGGAACTTATTTCTGACAGAAGCCTTATTTCTTAAAGCCGGATCAAATAAACTGCGATTTATACACTATCTATTTATCCCTTTTAGACCCTATCCGCATCCATTTCCAATTTCTCCCGAATGAATTTCGATTTTCTTCCGAGAGAAATTATTTTTTCTACCGGAAGCGTGCTTTCCTATCAAAAACAACAGCTTTCACCGAAAACCATAAAACAGACAATAACCCTTTTTGACACAAGACCATTTCTCGCCGTTGGAATTTAATAAAAAAACGTATATCTACAGGTAGCACAAAAGTTAATATTAACAAATACGCATCAAATAAAAATATTCTCATAAAATCACACATAAATATTGAATATCACTTGCTCATATCATTTTTATTATCTACTTTTGCATCGGTTTAATCAAACAACAAACGATTAAACCTTAACTATACATATTAATAATATTTTAATTTTAGAAAATGAAACCGAAAGAAAATTACGTTTCCAGAGCCGAGTTACCTATGAAAGATTGCGTATTGACTCTCCAATCAAATGCGAAAATCAACGTCTTGTATGCCGAAAAAGGGCGCGGGCTGCTGGAACGGATCGGGCGCGAAGGAATGAACGAGGCTTTTGCGGACGAAATCAGGTCGTATATCTCCGAATGTACGTGCAAAGTCGGGCTGATGAACAGCATACGCAAACCTTTTACGGCCAAGCTGACCGAGTTGCAAAAACAGTTCGTCACCCTCGAAAAAGGGATCGACCCCGCCGAGAAAGGCAGTCCGGCTTACGAAGCCGCCAACATGCTGCGCGCCTATCTCAAAAAGCAGATGAACGAGGCCAACGCCCGCGCTTTCCAGCTACAAAAGAACCGCGACCGTACCGGAAAACGGATTGCAGGACGCGACGACCTCACCGAAGAGGAAAAAGCGCAGGCCTTGCAGAAAGCCGACTCACGATTGCTGGCCGGACAGGCTTCGCTGCGGCTCGACGAAGTGGCAGCCGACCTGGTGCCCGTCGTCACCGAACCCGAAGGATACATCGACCTGCTGCGTTTCTGGTGGCAGGAACTGGGCCGCAACCTCTCCGACGACGACCTCGAACGCATCTTCCGCCCGATGCTCTCCTATGCCAAAAAGCAGGCGCGCAAAGGGGTGAAAGTAGACAGCGTCTACGTGGCCTACCTGCCGGAACCGAAAATCGGGAAAATCGCCTGATTATTATTACTTTTCTAAAACAATAACTATTTTTTTATTAAACAACCAAATGTACAATACATTAAGAACGTTTTCATTCCTGTCCATCAAAGATGGCAAATTCAAAGCCCGCTATGAAGCTTTTACGGAAGCCACAGGCGACAACCGCGTAATAACCTACGAAAACGATGCACCCGCGCACCCCGATCTCGGCGAAGGGATGCAACGTATGGCCTATCATGTGGTGAACCTCACCGGGCTGGTGGCCGTAGACGACGACATCTGCATCACCGGTTTCCAGCGCCAGAACTGCGGCGACGCGCAACTGCTTACAATCTATGCCCGCCTGGGAAAACAGGAGAGCCATTGCGGCAATATCGTCACCCGTTTTTACATCGGCCGCGACGAATACCCTTCGATCGACCTCCTGCTCGAAGACCTTTCTGCCTGCGAACGCGAAGCGCTGGCCTACATCGAAGCGGGCAAGCGGCTGGAACACGATGCCTTTATCTCGCTCGACGACAACGACTTGGAAACACTTAACGCTGCCGCCTGATGAGAAAGCATTTCACCCTAAAAACGGGTTGCCTCCTGGGAGACCAGGCGGCAATCTGCCTGATGAAGCTGATGGCGGGCGAAAAAGGTTCGCGCGGCTATACGTACACCAGCGGCGAGGAATTCGGTTATTATTACGAACCGCGCTGCCGCAAATGGATCGTGTTCGACAACCGCCACAACACCTGCCTGATGGAACAATGCAACACCGACAAGGAAGCGGAAGCTTTTCTCTATGACGACGGAGACCTATTCGCCGCTTAGCGTGCTGATCCGCAAACATACGGGCGAGGATGTAGTGGCGGAATACCGTTTCCATCCTTCACGGGACTGGCGTTTCGACTTCGCCATCCCCGCCCGCCGTGTAGCGATCGAGGTGGAAGGCGGCGCCTTTAACGGTGGCCGCCACATCCGCCCCGAAGGTTACCTGCGCGATATGGAGAAATACAACGAGGCGGCAGTCTCGGGCTGGTGCGTGATACGCGTGCTGCCGGCGGAACTGCTGATGCTGAAAACTGTACGTTTAATTATACGGGCTATTATCAAAAACAAATCATGTCAAGACCATCAAGAACCGGATTAGATTATTTTCCTTTGGATACAACCATCCTTAACGACATTAAAATAAGGCGGATAAAGAAGCAATTTGGCGCAGAAGCTTTTTTGCTTTATATCTCGCTTTTGTGCGATATTTATTCAAACGGGTATTATATCGAAGCGACCGACGATTACCTGTTCGACCAGGGCGAAAAGTTGGGAATTCCCGAAAACAGCGTGTTGGAAATTATTCTGGCTTGTGTCAAAATAGGCCTGTTCTGTGAAGAGTTCTTTATGGAACACCGTATTTTGACCTCGAAAAGTATTCAAGACCGTTTTTCTTTAGCAACAAAGAAACGATCTGTAAACCAGATAGTTGAATACAAATGCAATTTTATTTCCGCTCCCGAAACCCTGGTTTCCGTGTCGGAAACTCCCCCAAAACAGGGTTTAAGTACACAAAGTAAAGTAAAGGAAAGTAAAGTAAATTTACAACAACAGCAACAACGCGCGTGCGAGGAGCCGAAAGAAGAGCCGCAGAGCTTGGATGAAGAACGCGAACAATGGAAAGATACCTTGCTGGCAGATGAAGACTGGCAGGCCACGATCGTCCGTTATGCCGGAAAAGGCACGGCCGTCCTGCAACATACGCGCGAAGCGATGGCCGTATTCGACGATTACCTGCGCCTGAAATTCAGCCTGGACACGATACGGACAAAAAAGGATTACAGCCAGAGTTTCGTCGGCTGGTGGCGATACCATAACTTCAATCTGAAAATGGAAGAACTTTCCGGCGGCACACCAAAAACGATCCTGCAACCGATTTATTCATCCAACCAACCGGAGCGGCGCTCGAAAATTGAAGAATTGATGGAAACGGGTAAACGGGCTACGGAAATAGCCATGAAAATCTATAATTCGCAAGCCGTATGAGTTTGGAAATCAGATTGCAGCACGCCATTGCCGACCGCCGCCTGATGACGTACCAGCCGGGGGAAATTCTTCCGGCAGTCAATCAGATTTTATTGCAAACCTATGTCCTGCTGGGCTTTTCGCCACCCAAAGACGGCGACCTGGGAATATTGATTGCCAAGCTGTCTGCCGACCTGCAAGAATCGTACCCCAGCCTCACCTTGCAGGAAGTCGCCCTCTGTTTCGAGTTGGGAGCCAAAGGCGAGTACGGCGATTTCATGGGGCTGAACATGCGCACGATCACCCGTTGGCTGAAAGCCTATCAGACAAGCGACCTGCGTTACCGGGCTGTCGTCGAACGCGAGCAGGCAAAAGCGCAATCCGCCCTCCCACCCGTCTCCGACGCCTACAAGGAAGAGCGCGAACGGGCTTTCCTGCGCCGTGTATTCGAGCAATACCGGGCAGGTTATCCGCTCGAACGCCTCTACCCTGCCCGCGTCTATCTCTCCCTGCAAGCCCGTGGCATCATCCGCGACTCCCCGGAAGCAAAGCACGCTGCCATGCGCCAGGCTGCCGGCTACAAGCCTGCCGGAAACATGGTGATCGACGAGGATATGCGCCAGGCGATGGTGAGGCAAAGGGCGATGGAGATTCTTTTGAAACGGTTTTTTGATAAGGGTATGATGCCAATATGATACATTTTCCGTATTTTTGCGTCTACATAATTTTCAATAGTATATATTAATCCATTGGAGGTACAAGAATTACTCAAGATATTTGCCGCCCACCCGCAAATTACTGCACTGGACACCCTTTTGAACGGTAATACGTCAAACAATATATTCCTGAAAGGGTTGAACGGATCGGGCGCTGCAATGACAATCGCTTCTCTTTTTTTAAAAAGAAGGGGAAGCTATGTGTGCATACTTAACGACCAGGAAGAAGCCGGCTACTTTTATCACGACCTGATTCAGTTGACCGGCAGCAGCGATATTTACTTCTTCCCTTCCGCCTATCGCCGGGCAATCAAATACGGACACGTCGATCCGGCCAACGAGATCCTGCGCACCGAAGTGCTCAGCGTCCTGCAAGACCCGGAAGCACCGTTCGTTATCGTCTCTTATCCCGACGCATTGGCGGAGAAAGTCATATCGCGCGAAGATCTGAAGCAGAACACACTCAAGATCAGCGTCGGCGAAAAGCTGGATAATATGTTCGTTTCCGATGTATTGGACGAATATGGTTTCGAGCAGGTCGATTATGTGTATGAGCCGGGGCAATATGCCATACGCGGTAGTATCCTCGACGTTTTCTCTTTTTCGTACGAGTTCCCCTACCGCATCGACTTTTTCGGAAGCGAAGTGGAAACGATCCGTACGTTCGATGTGGAGACGCAGCTTTCCAAAGAGAAGATGGACAGCATCTATATCGTACCGGAAATGAATAAGAGCAACCGCAGTAACACAATGTTGCTGAACTCATTGCCCCCGCAAACGACCCTGGCCTGCAAAGACCTGGCCTGGACGAAGGAACGGATAGACAGCTTGTGGAACGAAGAACCGGTGATCGGTGACGAGGAGTCGTTCGCAGACGCCGAAGCGATGCGTGCCAAATTAGTCAGAGGGGACGAATTCCTCCGGACAGCCCTGAATTTCCGCCGGATGCATTTCGGTACACGCCCAACCGGAGTGGCCGATGCGACCCTGACTTTCAGCACGCAGGCACAGCCCATCTATCATAAGAACTTCGAAATGGTGAGCAGCTCTTTCCGAGATTATCTGGAGAAGGGCTATACTTTATATATATTGAGTGACGTCGAGAAGCAGGCCATCCGCATCCGGGCAATCTTCGAAGACCGGGGAGAGAACATCCCTTTTACCTCGGTCAACAAGACGATACATGAAGGCTTCGCGGACGAGACATTACAGATCTGCCTCTTTACCGACCACCAGCTATTCGACCGTTTCCACAAATTCAACCTGAAAAGCGAGAAGGCAAGGAGCGGAAAGATCACGCTGTCGCTGAAGGAGCTGAACCAGTTCACGACAGGCGATTATATCGTGCATATCGATCATGGCGTCGGACAGTTCGGCGGCCTGGTACGCACCGAAGTGAACGGAAAGATACAGGAAGCGATCAAGCTGATCTATCAGAACAACGATATTATCTTCGTCAGCATCCACTCGCTGCACAAACTCTCCAAATACAAAGGAAAAGACAGCGGCGAGCCTCCCAAACTGAACAAGCTGGGAACCGGTGCCTGGGAAAAGATGAAGGAAAAAACGAAGAAGAAGGTCAAGGACATCGCCCGCGACCTGATCCTCCTCTATTCGCAGCGCAAACAGGAAAAGGGTTTCTCTTACTCGCCCGACAGCTTTATGCAGCACGAACTGGAGGCCAGCTTCATCTACGAAGATACGCCCGACCAGATGAAAGCGACGGCGGATGTAAAGGAGGATATGGAAAATCCGCGCCCGATGGATCGACTGATCTGCGGCGACGTCGGGTTCGGAAAGACCGAAGTAGCCATCCGCGCCGCCTTCAAAGCGGTATCGGATAATAAGCAGGTGGCCGTATTGGTGCCGACTACCGTGCTGGCTTTCCAGCATTTCCAGACTTTCTCCGAGCGTCTGAAAAATTTCCCTTGCCGGATCGATTATATCAGCCGGGCACGGACAACGGCACAGGTCAAGGCAACCCTGAAAGATGTGGCGGACGGGAAAGTTAATATCCTGATCGGCACACACCGTATCGTCAGCAAGGATGTGAAGTTCAAAGACCTGGGATTGCTGGTCATCGACGAAGAGCAGAAGTTCGGCGTATCGGTCAAGGAGAAGCTTCGCCAAATGAAGGTAAATGTGGATACGCTGACCATGACGGCGACACCAATCCCGCGTACGTTGCAATTCTCGCTGATGGGAGCCCGCGACCTGAGCAGCATCACGACGCCGCCCCCCAACCGCTATCCGGTACAGACGGAAGTGGAGCGTTTCAACCCCGATATTATCCGCGAGGCGATCAACTTCGAAATGAGCCGTAACGGGCAGGTATTTTTCATCAATAACCGTGTTCAGAACATTTACGAAATAGAACATCTGGTACGCCGGGAAGTGCCCGACGCCCGCATAGCCGTCGGCCACGGACAGATGGAACCGGACAAGCTGGAGAAAATCATCCTCGACTTCGTAAACTACGAATACGATGTATTGATCGCCACCAGTATCGTGGAAAGCGGTATCGACGTGCCGAATGCCAACACCATCATTATCAACAACGCCCAGCAGTTCGGGCTGTCCGACCTGCACCAGTTGCGCGGACGTGTGGGACGAAGCAACCGCAAAGCGTTCTGTTACCTGCTCTCACCGCCTCTCTCCTCGCTCACGCAGGAGGCACGCCGCCGTTTGCAGGCGATCGAAAACTTCTCCGAGCTGGGAAGCGGCATTCATATCGCCATGCAAGACCTCGACATCCGTGGTGCCGGAAATATGCTGGGTGCCGAACAAAGCGGCTTCATTGCCGACCTCGGCTACGAAACCTACCAGAAGATCCTGGAAGAGGCCGTCGACGAACTGAAGAGTGACGAGTTTGCCGACCTCTACGCCGATGCGGATGACGGCAAACGGGATTCCGGTAGCGAATATATCCGCGAAACGTATATCGAAAGCGACCTGGAGCTGATGTTCCCTCCTACTTATATCCCCAACGACTCGGAACGTATCACCTTGTACCGCGAACTGGATAAGATGGAAGAGGAACGCGACATCCTGGCCTTTACCGAACGTCTGAAAGACCGTTTCGGTAAGATCCCGAAAGAGGGAAAAGAGCTGATCCGTGTCGTCCGCCTCCGCCGCATAGCCAGGAAACTGGGCATGGAGAAACTGGTACTGAAAAAAGGCTTGATGAGTATCTTCCTGGTAGCCAACCAGGACAGCCCGTATTACCAGAGCGAAGCATTCGATAAGTTATTAGCATTCATACAGAAGCATCCCCGCGAATGCATGATCCGGGACGTGAACGGCAAGCGTAGCATCGTGGTAAAGAATGTCAGCACGGTAGAAGCCGCTTGCGCGCTGCTTGAAGAAATAGAGAAACAAACCCTATAAACGATATCAGATGAAAAAGACGCTTATTGACTTTTTTGAAAGCTCGGTGAAGCAATTCCCCGACAACCCGTTCTTATGGGAAAAGACGAAAGACAAGTTCGAACCGACTTCTTACACAGAGGTGAAAGAACAGGTTTACACCCTTGGAGCCGGACTGGTTGCCCTCGGGGTAAAGAAGGGTGACAACATGGCTTTACTGAGCGAAGGCCGCAACGCCTGGATCATCGGCGAGCTGGCCATGTTCTATGCCGGAGCCACCAATGTGCCCCTTTCCATTAAACTGGAAGAGGCCAACGACCTGCTGTTCCGACTGCTGCATGCCGACGTGAAATACATCATGGTATCGGGCAACCAGCTGAAGAAGATACGGGCGATCATGGATAAACTGCCTCTTATCCGGCAGGTGATTGTTTTTGACGACCAGCCGGAATATAAGGAGAAAGAAATACCTCTTTCCAAAGTGATCGGAATGGGAAAAGAGTACCTTCAGACGCATCCGCTGGATGAATTCCTGGCAATCGGACAGTCGCTGACGAATGACGATTATGCCACCATCACTTATACATCCGGTACGACAGCCGACCCGAAAGGGGTTATCCTGACGCACCGTAATTATACCGCCAATGTCGAACAATCGCTTACCTGTGTGGATATCGACGATACCTGGCGCACATTGGTTATCCTTCCCCTCGACCATTGCTTCGCCCATGTGGTCGGCTTCTATATATTTATGTATAAAGGAGCGTCCGTCGCTACGGTACAGGTAGGAAAGACAGGTATGGAGACTCTAAAGAATATACCGATAAATATCAAGGAGTTCAAGCCTTACCTGATATTGAGTGTTCCGGCTCTGGCCAAGAACTTCAAGAAGAACATCGAGCAAGGAATCCGTGCACAGGGCAACCTGGTAAACCGCCTATTCCACATGGGGCTGAACGTGGCCTATACTTACAATGGTGACGGCGGCGATGACAAAGGACGCGGATGGCGTTTCCTCCTAAAGCCGGTCGTTGCCCTGTTCGACAGTCTCATCTTCTCGAAAGTACGCGAAAACTTCGGGGGAGAACTGAAGTTCTTTATCGGCGGCGGTGCCTTGCTGGACAAAGATTTGCAGAAGTTCTATTATGCCATCGGCCTGCCGATGTTCCAGGGTTACGGACTGAGTGAAGCGACTCCCGTCATCTCGACCAATGGCCCGCGCCATCACCGGTTCGGAAGTAGCGGCGTACTGGTTCAGCCGCTCGACCTGAAAATATGCGACCTGGATGGAAAAGAATTGCCCGTCGGCGAGAAAGGTGAAATCGTTATCCGTGGAGAGAACGTTATGGCCGGTTACTGGAAAAACCCAACCTCGACAGCCGACACAGTCAAAGACGGCTGGCTTTATACCGGCGACATGGGTTATATGGGTAAAGACGGATTACTGTATGTACTGGGCCGTTTCAAAAGCTTGCTGATCGGTAGCGACGGCGAGAAATACAGTCCGGAAGGGATTGAAGAGGCCTTGGTTGAACATTCTTCCTGCATCGACCAGCTGTTGCTCTACAATAACCAGAATCCTTACACCGTGGCTCTGGTCGTACCCAACAAAGAACGTTTGAAGAAACATCTGGCGCATCAGCAGCTCGATCTCAATTCCGATAAAGGCAAAGAAGAAGCAATCCGCATTATCCAGGGTCAGATCGACCGTTTCCGCAAAGGGGGCGACCTGGCTGCTATGTTCCCCGACCGCTGGCTACCGACAACATTCGCTGTTCTCCCGGAGCCTTTCACCGAACAGAATGGCCTGGTAAACAGCACCATGAAGATCGTACGCGGCAAAGTGGAAAAGGCTTATGCCGACCGCATAGACCTCCTGTATACGCCGGAAGGAAAGAACCCGGTGAATACGGTGAATTTGAAGTCGCTGTAAAAGAAACTGTAAGGTAAATAACAAGGGGCTGTTTGTTACGCAAGCAGCCCCTTGTTGGTATGTATGATAAACGACCTGGTGAAGATATCTCACAAAACGGTCACGCTTATCCTCTTTCCTAATCCACGGAATATCTTATATAAAGTCGGTAACCGTACATCACACTTTCCGTTCTCAATACGGGAGATATAACTTTTCTTTGTACCGATCCTCGCTGCTAGTTGCTCCTGGGTCAAACCAGCTTTAAGGCGCTCTTCTCTCAAGCGCTCGGCAAGAATGAAAGCTTGTGCATCTTCTTCAAACTGATCACGTTCGGGAGTTCCGGCAGGGCCCAATTCAACATCTAATAATTCGTCGAATGTATGACACTGCATTATTTGTTCTTGTTTCTCTTCGCTCAAATATTCTTCTTTCATATTCATTTACCTTTCTTTCCTTTAAAATATTCTTTCATAATTCTGGTTGCCAATTCTATTTCTTTCAATGGAGTTTTCTGTGATTTCTTTTGAAAGCCATTAAAAAGAACTACAATCCGCCCGTCATCCAGACAACAGAAAATACGATATATATTACTTTCGTATTCAACTCGTATTTCATACAAACCTTTCACACCTTCTACATGTTTAAAAAACCTGACAGGTACATTCTCTTCTTCTTGCAACACCTTTAAAACATACTTTATTTTGTTTCTAACTCCGGCAGATAGAGGGGCATAGAACAATTTAAAGTAATCTTTATACAAAAGAATCTCTCGTCTACTTTTCATAATTACGATTTTAGTATTATCACCCGCAAAGTTAACTAATTAATTAACTTCCCCAAGAATTCACCCTTCATTTTCATCCCTTATGATTAAATATTATTAATAAGGCATACATCCTCCCTCCGAAGAAAAAGACTACCTTTGCCAACTGCATTATCCGAGAAGGAATAACGTTAGTTTCATGGTAAAAAGAATTCGCTTTATATTACTGTTGGTTTTATTGCAGGCAGTGACTGGTATCTCTGTTTTATATGCTCAAAGCATTACTTCTGCATCCGGTATTGTGAAAGATTCAATCACCGGAGAGCCTTTGGCCTTTGTATCCGTCTACTTCGACGGCTCCACGATTGGTGCAATGACCGACGATAACGGGAAGTTTACCCTTCAGAACGATAAGGGGTACAATAAACTGGCCTTCGCATCGCTGGGATACGATACCAAAGTGATCGACCTGAAAACAGGCCAGAAGAACGACGGCCTCGACATAAAGATACGTCCTACGGCTTTCGAGATCTCCGAGGTGGTTGTAAAACCCAAAAGAGAGAAATACACCCGCAAAGACAACCCGGCAGTCGAACTGATCCGGAAGGTGATCGAGCATAAGAACGACAACCGCATCGAAGCGAAAGACGAATACCAGACGGAAGTGTACGAAAAGCTTTCCCTCTCTTTGGACGACTTCAACCCGGACTTCGAGAAGAACAAGTTCATGAAGAAGTTCAAATTCATCCGGAACTATCTCGACACCTCCGAGTTCAACGGTAAACCGATCCTGACCCTTTCCGTTCGTGAAACCCTTGCGGATAAGTATTACCGCAAGCAACCGAAAACAGAAAAGACGATCGTCAAAGGAAAACGTATGCAGGGCGTCGACCAGACACTCGACGACGGCGGCGGCATCACCTCCAACCTCGAAGAGATATTCCAGGGAATCAATATCTTCGACAACAATATCAATATCCTGCTGAACCGTTTCGTCAGCCCGCTATCCTCCACCCTGGCTACCAGCTATTATAAGTATTATATTATGGATACGCTGGATATCGGCGGCGATAAATGCGTCGACCTGGCTTTCGTCCCGGTCAACAGTCAGAGTTACGGTTTCACCGGAAGACTGTATATTACGCTGGACGGGAACTATGCCCTAAAGAAATTCCTGCTCAACACGCCGGTCAACATCAACCTCAACTGGGTGGATAAGCTCCGTATCGAACAGGAATTCGAACGGATGCCCGACAGCACCTGGGTGGTCAAGAACGAAAACACTTACGTCAACTTCTACCTGGTGAAAGGAGCGCAACAACTCTATGCACACCAGTTAAGGAACTACGACAAATACAATTTCAATATAGAACAAGCGCAAGCCGACTCCGTTTTCAACCTGTTGGGCTCGCTTCACACCCTGCCTGTTGCAATCGAGCAAACCGATACGTTCTGGGTAAACAACCGCCATGTCCCGCTGAAGGAAAAAGAGAATGCACTGGACGACTTGCTGGCACAGCTCCGGAAAGTCCCGGCCTTCAACGTAATCATCAAAACGGCAGAGATACTCATATCCGGCTACATCCCAACGGCGGGCGACAAGAAATCGACCAAGTTCGACTTCGGGCCGATGAATACGACCATCAGTGGTAACAGCCTGGAAGGTGTCCGCCTGCGTGTCGGCGGTATGACGACAGCCAACCTGAACCCTTACTGGTTCGCCAGCGGCTACCTGGCCTACGGAACGAACGACCGTAAACTGAAATACAACGTCAAACTGACCCATAGCTTCAACAAGAAGCTCTACCACGAAGGAGAAAGCCCGGTCAACAACCTCTCCTTCATCCAGGAATACGACGTATATACTCCGGGACAGGACTTCCTCTTTACCAGCAAAGACAACATCTTCGTTGCCTGGAAAGTGGGCGAACCTGTTACCAAGATGCAGTATATCCGCAAGTCGATGTTCCAGTATGAAAAAGAATGGCTGAACGGCCTTACCTGGCGGTCATGGGTGTACAACCAGAACAACCAGGCGGCGGGAACGCTTAAATACATAGAGAAAGATGCCGACGGTATGCTGATACACAAGAAAAGCATCACCACATCCGAGATCGGTACACAACTCCGTTTTGCTCCGGGCGAACGCTCCTACGACGGCCGTTCCGGTAAAGAGTCGGTATTCAACCTGTCGAAAGACGCTCCTATCTTCAAGCTCTCACACCAGCTAGGCCTGAAAGTGTTAGGGGGCGAATACACCTACAACCATACGGAAGTCAGTGCCGAGAAACGTATCTGGTTATCTTCCTTCGGGCATATCGATACACAGCTGAAAGCCGGGAAAGTATGGAACAAGGTTCCTTTCCCCCTGCTGATATTGCCGAACACCAACCAGTCCATCACCATTCAGCCGGAAGCATTCCATATGATGAATGCGTTGGAATTCGTTACCGACCAGTACGTTTCATTCAATGCCACCTATTATATGAAAGGATGGATACTGAACCGTATCCCGGGTGTTAAGTGGCTGCGTCTGCGCGAAGTGATCTCTTTCAACGGTATCTATGGCGGACTGACAGACAAGAACAATCCGACCATGACACCCGGCCTGTTCGTCTTGCCCGACGGGACACGTCCCCTGGGTAACACGCCTTATATGGAAGCCAGCGTCGGCCTGGAGAATATTTTCAAGATACTCCGCATCGACTATTACCGCCGTCTGACTTACCTGAACGAACCGAATATAAAGAAAGGCGGCGTACGTATTGCTTTACGCTTCTCCTTCTAAGCTATTGAGATTTGAATATGATAAAAGATACAAATTCCCCTTTGAACCATGCACCGAATGCGTGGGCGTTGATACCGTTACTGGTATTCCTCCTCACCTACCTGGTTGTTTCGATATTGGCGGGCGATTTCTACAAGATGCCTATTACGGTTGCTTTCGTTATCTCGTCGGTGGTTGCCATCGCCATATCCAAGGGTGGAAAACTATCCAACCGCATCGAACAGTTCTGCCGTGGAGCAGCCAACACCAATATCATGCTGATGGTGCTTATCTTCATCCTGGCAGGCGCTTTCGCCCAAACGGCTAAGTCGATGGGGGCGGTAGATGCGACCGTCAACCTGGCGATGTCGATCCTGCCCGGTAACCTGCTGGCGGCCGGTATCTTCCTGGCGGCTTGTTTTATCTCCATTTCGGTGGGTACTTCGGTCGGGACGATCGTTGCACTGGCCCCCGTGGCGGTGGGTATTGCGGCCAAGACAGGGATGCCCGATGCCCTGATGCTCGGCGTAGTTGTCAGCGGGGCGATGTTCGGCGATAACCTGTCGTTTATTTCGGATACAACCATTGTTGCCACCCGTACACAGGGATGCAATATGAACGATAAGTTTAAGGTGAACATCCGCATTGCCCTTCCGATAGCGATTCTCACAGGAATAATATATGTATTGGTTGGTAGCGGTATAGACAGCGACTACGCTCCCGGAACGATCGAATGGGTCAAGGTGATACCTTATATCGTAGTGCTCGTAACGGCTATCTTCGGTGTGAACGTGATGTTGGTATTGTTTATCGGCATCCTGCTGTCGGGTGTCGTGGGACTGCTGACAGGCGGTTTCGACGTATGGGGATGGACGGCTTCGATGGGGCTCGGTATCACGAACATGGGCGAACTGATCATCGTCACCCTGCTGGCCGGCGGTATGCTGGAAATGATCCGCTACAACGGCGGTATCGACTGGATCATCGGGAAGCTGACTTCACATATCCGCTCCTCAAAAGGGGCTGAGCTGAGTATTGCCGCCCTGGTGAGCTTTGCCAACCTCTGCACGGCAAACAATACAATCGCCCTGATCATGGCAGGCCCGATCGCCAAAGACATCGCCGACCGTTTCCATGTAGACCCGCGCCGCAGTGCCAGCCTGCTCGATATCTTCTCCTGTTTCGTGCAGGGCATTATCCCTTATGGCGCACAACTGCTGATGGCTGCCGGACTGGGTGGCGTCTCTCCTATCGAGATCATGCAATATCTGTACTATCCTTATCTGTTAGGACTTGGCGCTTTGCTGGCTATCGCTTTCGGGTATCCGGGAAAGTTTGCAAAGAAAGGTTTCACATCTGCTAAGATATAAAAACATTCACCTATGAAAATATTTTAGCCAATCCGTATTCTATATCCATTGAAATGAATACCTTTGCCTACATAACTCAAGAATCAAAACATATTAATTATGAAAGACAAAGGAGAAATTATTATTTATCAATCAGAAAACACTCTGCAATTAGAGGTCAGAATGGAAGATGAAACCGTTTGGCTGACTCAAGCACAAATGATAGAACTTTTTCAAAGAGACCAATCAGTTATTGCCAGACATATAGGCAACATATTCAAAGAAAAAGAGCTGGATGAAAAAAGCAATATGCATTTTTTGCATATTGCAAATTCAGACAAACCGGTTAAAGCTTATAGTCTCGATGTCATTATCTCTGTCGGTTATCGTGTGAAATCACAAAGAGGCACTCAATTCAGAATATGGGCGAACAGGATACTAAAAGAATACATGCTGAAAGGCTATACAATCAATCAGCGAATAGAAGTTATTGAACAGAGAATGAATTCCAAATTCTCTGAATACGATGAAAAGTTCGACTTCTTCATCAAAACATCCCTGCCGCCGGTAGAAGGTATTTTCTATGATGGGCAACTATTCGATGCCTACAAATTTGCCTCTGACCTGGTGCGAACGGCTACAAAGTCTCTTATCCTGATCGATAATTATATAGACGATACCGTCTTGACGCTTTTTACCAAACGCATTCCCGGAGTGAGTGTTACGATTTATACCGCACAAATACGCTTATTAGGATGTCTATTTAACGCGAATTAGGGTGTCTACTACATACTAAGTAGACACCCTAATCTGTGATTGTCCGCGTGTTCCGCGTTATCCTTGTTTATGATCTTACTTCAAACCTCTGTTCTTCAGCAACGGTTCGGTGTTAGGTTCTTTGCCACGGAAATTCTTGTACATATCCATTGCATCGTCGATACCGCCCGGAGTCAGGACATAGGTACGGAACTTGGCAGCCACTTCGGGGTTGAAGATGTCGCCGCTTTCCTTGAATGCCTGGTAAGCATCGGAGTCGAGCACTTCGGCCCAGATATAACTATAATAACCGGCTGTGTAACCGCCGCCCATCGTATGGTTGAAATACGTAGTGCGGTAACGCGGCGGGATCTGTTTCAGCAGGCCACGATCACCCAGTACGGTTTCTTCAAACTTCATCACGTCTGCACCGTCATGTACTTCCTTCAATACATGGAAATCCATATCCAGCAGGGAAGCAGCCAGATATTCGGTCGTAGCAAAACCCTGACCGTACTTGCCGCTCTTATCCAGTTTCTCGATCAGTTCGGCCGGGATCACTTCGCCTGTCTGGTAATGTTTGGCGTAAACCTTCAACACTTCCGGTTCAAATACCCAATGTTCCATGATCTGTGAAGGCAACTCAACGAAGTCGCGGGGAACACCCGATACACCATAATAATGTACATCCTTAAACAGGTTGTGCAGGCCATGTCCGAACTCATGGAACAATGTACCGGCTTCGTCGGCACTCAACAAGGCAGGTTGACCCGGAGACGGCTGTGAGAAGTTGCAAACGATCGTTACGACAGGAGCCTGGCGCTTGCCATCCTGATAAGTCTGCGAACGGTAAGTACCGCACCAGGCACCCCCTTTTTTGCTGGCACGCGGGAAGTAGTCCATATACAACACGCCTAGATGTGTGCCGTCCTTGTCTTTACATTCGAATGCTTCTGCATCGGGATATGGCAGAGGGATATCCTTTATCGGGGTAAAAGTGATACCGTACAGCTTGTTGGCAACATAGAAAGCACCGTCGCGCACGTTCTCGAGTTTCAGATACGGGCGCACCTGGTTCTCGTCGAGGTCGAATTTGGTTTTCTTTGCTTTCTCGAAATAGTAACGCCAATCCCAGCCTTCAGCCTGGAAGTTGCCGCCTTCTTTCCTGATCTCGGCGTTGATGTCGGCCAGTTCGGCTTTTGCCTTGCCGATAGCGGGTGTCCAAATTTCATCCAGCAGGGCATACACCTTATCGGATGTCTTTGCCATACGGTCTTCCAGGACGAAAGAAGCGTAATCGTCGTACCCCATCAGTTTGGCTTTTTCCAGACGAAGGGAGATCAGTTTGCGTACTACTTCTTTATTGTCGGCATCGTTGCCGTTATTGCCACGGTTGATATAACCGTTGAATATCTTTTCACGCAAAGCGCGGTTGTCGGCATATTGCAGGAAAGGCATTACGCTCGGATTGTGCAGGGTGAAGACCCATTTGCCTTCCATTCCGGCGGCGCGGGCAGCTGCTTCGGCATTCAGCACCAGGCTTTCGGGCAAACCTGCCAGGTCGGCCTTATTGTCGATCACCAGCTTGAAAGCGTTGGTTTCCTTCAGCATATTCTGTCCGAAGGTGAGTTGGAGCATGGATATCTCGCTGTTCAGTTCACGCAGGCGAGCCTGTTTTTCGGCATCGAGGTTGGCACCGCCACGTACAAAATCCTTGTAGGTTTCTTCCAGCAACTTCTTCTGTTCCTTGTCGAGGTTCATCGACTCCTGGTTGTCGTATACGGCCTTTACGCGTTTGAACAGTTCCGCGTTCAGACGGATATCGTCGCTGTTCTTCGACAGCAGCGGAGAGAGCTCGCGACTCAATGCCTGCATATCATCGTTGGTATTGGCACTGTTCTGGCCATAGAAAACAGGGCTTATCCGGCGCAGCAGCTTTCCGCTCTGGTCGAGTGCCACGATCGTATTTTCGAAATCGGGTGCAGCCTTCTGGTTAACAATAGCTTCAATGTCTTTCTGTTGCTCGGCTATCCCTGCTTTAAAGGCAGGCATATAATCCTCCAATGTGATCTTGTCGAAAGGAGGAACACCAAACGGGGTCGTGAACTCTGTCAGGAAAATATCCCCGGGAGCTGTGGTTTCAGACTTTTTCCCCGGCGAACTACAAGCACTAAGTGCAACGGCTATACCGGCTGCCATAATCATTTTCTTCATGTTGTTCTGTTTAAGTATTTTATTAACGCAAAGATATAAAAAAAGAGAAGCCTTCCAAAATACAGGAAGGCTTCTCTATCAACAGTATGTAAGATAATCTTATTTTAAACCTCTGTTTTTAAGTAATGGTTCGATGCTCGGTTCTTTGCCGCGGAAGTTTTTGTACATGACCATTGCATCGTCGATACCGCCCGGAGTCAGGACATAGGTACGGAACTTGGCAGCCACTTCGGGATTGAAGATATCGCCGGTTTCCTTATAGGCTTCGAAAGCATCGGCATCCAGCACCTCAGCCCAGATGTAGCTGTAATAGCCGGCAGTGTAACCACCTGTCATCGTATGGCTGAAATAGGTAGTGCGGTAACGCGGCGGAATCTGACGGATCAGGCCGCGGCTGTTCAGGGCATTGGCTTCGAATGCTTCGACATCCATATCGGGCTGTTGTTCTTTCAGGATATGATAATCCATATCGAGCAGGGAAGCAGCCAGGTATTCGACTGTGGCAAAACCTTGTCCGTACTTGCCGCTCTTCACGATCTTGTCGACCAGTTCCTGAGGAATGACCTCGCCGGTTTCGTAATGTTTGGCATATACTTTCAGTACTTCCGGTTCAAATACCCAATGTTCGTTCACCTGCGAAGGCAATTCAACAAAGTCGCGCGGAACATCAGCAACGCCATAATAGTGAACGTCACCGAACAAGCTATGCAGGGCATGTCCGAATTCGTGGAAAACCGTTTCCGCTTCATCGGCACTCAACAAGGCAGGTTGTCCGGCAGCCGGTTTGCTGAAGTTGAAGACAGTCGTCACAATCGGATCGACGCGCTTGCCATCCTTATAAGTCTGCGAACGGTAACCACCGCACCAGGCACCGCCGCTCTTGCCGGGACGTGTGTAGAAGTCCATGTAGAGGACACCCAGCGGGCTGCCGTCTTTGTCCTTGCATTCGAATGCATACGCATCGGGATCGGGCTTCGGTATATCCTTGATTTCGGTGAAGGTGATACCGTACAATTTATTTGCCACATAGAAAGCACCGTCACGCACATGGTTGAGTTCCAGGTACGGACGCACTTCGTTTTCATCCATATTGAATTTAGCCTGGCGTGCCTTATCGGCATAATAACGCCAGTCCCAGCCTTCGGCATCGAAGTTACCGCCCTCTTTCCTGATCTCGGCGTTGATGTCGGCCAGTTCTTCCTTCGCCTTTTTCAAAGCCGGAGTCCACACCTGGTCGAGCAGGTTATATACGTTCTTTTCGTTCTTCGCCATATTCTCTTCCAGCACGTAAGCGGCAAAGTCTTCGTAACCCAGCAGTTTCGCTTTGTCGAGGCGGGCGGCAACCAGCTGTTTCACGACTTCCTTGTTATCATTCTCGTTGCCGTTATTGCCACGGTTGATATAAGCCTTGAAGATCTTTTCACGCAAAGCACGGTTATCGGCATATTGCAGGAACGGCATCACGCTCGGGTTATGCAGCGTGAAAACCCATTTCCCTTCCATCGAGTCGGCAGCGGCTGTTTCGGCAGCAGCGGCAACCAGCGATTCGGGCAGGCCTGCCAAGTCTTCCTTCTTGTCGATAACCAACTTGAATGCATTGGTTTCTTTCAGCATATTCTGGCCGAAAGTAAGTTCCAGCACGGAGATCTTCTCGTTCAACTCACGCAGCTTGGCCTGGTTGTCGGCATCCAGGTTGGCCCCTCCGCGTACGAATCCTTTGTAGGTTTCTTCCAGCAACTTCTTCTGTTCCTTATTCAGACCGAGCGAAGCCTGGTTGTCATAAACAGCTTTCACACGGGCAAAGAGAGCCGGGTTCAGGCTGATATCATCCGAATGGGCGGAGAAAAGAGGATAGAGTTCCTGCTCCAGCTCCTGTATCTCGTCGGTGGTATTCACACTCGACTGTCCTCCGAAAGCATACAGTACTTTATTCAGTAACTCGCCGGATTGGTCGAGAGCGACGATCGTGTTTTCGAAGGTCGGCTCTTCGGTGTTGTTCACAATGGTGTCGATTTCCTTTTTGTGCTCTTCCATCCCTTTCAGGAAGGCCGGTTTGTAATGGGCTACCTCGATCTTATCGAAGGGAGGGACACCGAACGGGGTTGTGTACTCCGTAAAGAAAGGATTGGGTGTAGTCTCGGCTACATCGCTTTTCTTTGAAGAGCTGCATGCTCCCAAAACTACTGCCAGTCCGGCAGCCATAAGCGCTTTGTTCATAACTATTATATTGTAAGAATTAATTTATATCCACATTATTTATATAACGAGGCCTACAAAGATAGGGAAGTTTTATTTTACTTTGTCTCCTTAACATTATAAATAGATGAGCCATGAACAGAATATGTGAGTTATTCGGTATTAAATACCCCATTATACAAGGCGGGATGGTATGGTGTAGCGGTTGGCGGCTGGCTTCGGCTGTCAGCAATGCAGGCGGACTGGGTTTACTGGGAGCCGGTTCCATGCATCCCGAAGTACTTCGCGAACACATCCGGAAATGCCAGGCGGCGACCGACAAACCGTTCGGCGTCAATGTCCCCTTAATGTATCCGGAGATAGAAAGCCTGATGAACATCCTGGTGGAAGAAGGGGTAAAAATAGTCTTTACCTCGGCCGGAAGCCCGAAGAAATGGACACCGTTCCTGAAGGAGCACGGCATGACGGTCGTGCATGTAGTAAGCAGTTCCCTCTTTGCAGCCAAATGTGAAGAAGCCGGTGTCGACGCGATCGTAGCCGAAGGCTTTGAAGCCGGCGGACATAACGGACGGGAAGAGACGACGACCCTTTGCCTGATCCCTGCCGTACGCCGGGCAACTTCTCTCCCACTCCTTGCTGCGGGCGGCATAGGTACGGGCGATGCGATGCTGGCTACTTTTGCCCTCGGAGCCGAAGGTGTACAGATCGGTACCCGTTTCGCCCTGACCCGGGAAAGTTCCGCACACGAAAACTTCAAGCAGCTTTGCCTTAATCTGAATGAAGGTGATACGAAATTGCTGCTGAAGAAGCTGGCTCCCACCCGTCTGGTAAAAGGCGGTTTCACCTCTGCTGTGGAAGAAGCCGAAGCGCGGGGTGCATCGGTAGAGGAAATGCGCGCGTTACTCGGAAAAGGCAGAGCCAAGAAAGGCATGTTCGAAGGCAACCTGGAAGAAGGCGAACTGGAGATCGGCCAGGTAGCCGCCCTGTTCAGGAAAGAAGAGACGGTAGCGGAAGTAATCGAAGATATTATGACCGGCTACCGGCAGATGCTTACCCGCCTAACAGACGGTTCGGCATCCTGCTGACAGCCGGTCGAGAGGTGACTTCTGTTTCACCTAGGAGAAACAAGTGTTTCATGCGGAAGAAACAAGTGTTTCTCCCTAGTGAAACTTTAGTTTCTCCCGGATGAAACTTTTCTTACCTCCGCATATTCCACCAGCCACGGCAGGTTGAAACGGTAATGATTACGGCTGCTGACCAGATGGATCGTTCCGTCGGGCGATTGTGTTCCTGCCAGATAGCCACGGGGTTCGGCATGGGTGCTATCCATATCGAAGAAGCCTGTCCAGGCACCGCCATCCATAAAGCGCTCCTTGCCATCGGTCAGTAATTTCTTTACCGGCCAGGTCTTCCCGTCGTCGAACGAGAGGGCGGCATACATTCCGTAGCCCGTATATTCCTGGCCGTCCTTATCTTTGAAGGTCATTCCTTCCAGGCCGTTCTTCAGGCGGAAAGGATGATGGGTGAAAGAGATCAGGAGAATAGGCCCTTCTTGCAGGCGCATCAGCACCAGGCGTTGCCCGCCGTCGATCGGGGGGAACTCGGAAGCACTATATGTCCATGTCTTTCCGTTATCTTCTGAGATACTCATCGGCATCCGTATCAGTCCGGCTTCGTTAACGATACCGTCGCCACGTCCCAAAGCCATAAAGCGGCCGTCGGAAAGCTGCACCACACCGGCATGGATACCGGCAATCGTCCCGCCGGACTGTCCTGCTTCGAACTTGCCGGGGTTCACCCGTCCGGGAAAGGCTTGTCCCATATCCTCCCATGTTTGTCCTCCGTCGCGGCTCATATGCAGAGCTGTTCCTCCATCACTGCGGGGAGTGGCGTCGGCAGCCTGCACCAGCCAGCCTTCTTTCGTGCGGAAGGAACCGGCTATCACCTGATGGCGGCGGGCATGTTCGGGGGCAACGATACGGGGACGACTCCAGGTAGCACCATTGTCGGTGCTGGTTCGCATCACCATTGCCAAGGTTTCCCAGGTTCCGGCAGCTTCTACGCCGTTCATGTGGATCAATGTGCCGTTATTGTTCAGGAGTGATGAGCCGGTTACATTCCGGTCGGGCACCCGGAAGAACTCGCGAGGCTGGCTCCATTCGTTACTGCCGGCTTTCAGGCGGCTTTCCAGGATAGTCATTTCCCGCCCCGACTCTTCATCGCAGGTGAACCAGATAGCCAACAGGTCGCCATTATCGCACCAACTGATAGCCGGGCAATGGTTATGCCGGTAGAAAGGAACGCCGGAATGACAATCGGGCGCATTCACATAGACAAGCGGCTCGGCAAAGAACGGTTCTTTCGAGGGTGCGTTCCAGTTATATTTGCTTTGTGAGATATTCTCTTCCACGGCCGATTCCAACGCGGGAAGCGGCCCGGTCGTCGGCATGTCGGCCTGCACGACACGGAATCCGGTCAGCCAGTGTTTGTCTTCGGGGATCATTGCCATGCGGTTGGCCGAACGCAGGAAACGTTCCGGGGTGCTATGGCTTCCGCCGCGCGTTACTTTATATAAGCCATCGGCACGCCCGACCGGATCGGTTTGTGCAGTTGCTTCGTAAGGGCCGTACCAGTCGCTGCACCATTCTTCCACATTGCCGTGCATATCGTAGAGTCCGAAAGGATTGGGGCGGGTCTTCCCTACCGTCAGGTTGATGGTCGAGTCGGTGCCCCATACGTTTTGCTGGTTCTTATGGAAGATGCCGTGCAGTCCGTCGTCCATCCAGAAGTGCCAGTACGTGCCGGCACGGCAAGCGTATTCCCATTCGGCTTCGGTCGGGAGACGGTAGGTTTTGCCTTCCTTCTCCGACAACCATTCGCAAAAGGCTTTTGCTTCGGGGTAGCTGACAAAGACAACGGCTTCGTCGTCTCCGTTGGAAAGGCCGTACTTGCCCCTGAGTGCTTTATGGGTGGGATCGAAGCATTCGTATTGTGCGTTCGTTACCTCGGTCGCGCCCATCAGGAAGGGACGGCTGATCGTAACCGGGTGGATGGGTGCTTCGTCAAAGTTCTCTCCTACTCCGTGGCTTCCCATGTGGAAAGAACCTTCGGGTATGTGTACCAGTTCCATGCCCAGCGTATTCTTCTCCTGGGCGTAAGTAGTGGTTGCCAGCAGGGCGCAAAGGCTATAACATAAGATTGTTGTGTTTCTCATCTTTCATTCGTTATTTGCAGATTTCAAGGAATAAAGATACGTATATTGTTCTATATACAATAAAAGAAATAACAAAAAAAGGGCAGGTTCAAAACCTGCCCTCACAAGATTGCCTTCCGACTATTACCTATAATTTATATTTATACAATTGTGCCATCACCTTCTGGTACTCGTTCTGCAACTGCATATAATTCTGCATGCTCTGATACAATGTCGTCACATCCACGAAATACTCGATCATACTGATCTGTCCGGTCTGGATAGCCTTATTCAGCAGGGCGAGGTTGTTCTGGCTTTTCAGGACGGCATTGTATTCGTCCATAGAAGTACGGAGAGCCAACGACTGGTTATACAGTTGGCGCAATTCGCTTTCAACCGTAGAGGTGGTGCTTTCCAGTTGCAGATCCGTATAAAGCGACTGGGCTTTGGCCTGCCGTACATTATTGCGGTTCGAGAACAACGGGATGGTGACACCTACCAGAAAACCGTTGAAGCGTTCGCCCCCCGTCGCCGTATTCAGGCGATAGCCCAGTTCGAAGCCGGGCAGCCCTTTCGACTTATTCACGCTCAACTGTCGCTGTGCCGCGATCTGCTCGCTTTTCAATGTCAGCAACTGCGGATTGGAAGTGACCGCTTCCGAACGCAGTTCTTCAAAAGACAAAAGCTCTTTTACCGGAGTATAGGCCGTATCCGTGAATTCGATGGCGATGCCGCCGTTCAGCGTGGCCAGTTCCTGCAACTTGGCGATACGGGTAGCTTCGTTCATGCGGGCTTCGGTCTTTGCATTCAACAGTTCCAGGTTGATCTTATTCGTCTCCAAAATATTGGCATCCCCCGATTGCAGACGCGTGGCATACAGTTCGGACAACTGTTCCGCATTCTGCCGGCGCTGGTCGAGCAAAGCCTTCTGCTGGTTCAGCAACACCAGATCCAGGCAAAGCTCTTTCGCCTGTAAAAGGATCTGCTGACGGAACTCCGCCCCCTGACGGTCGTAACTGGCTGCTTTCGACTTGGCCAGTTTATTCTTCTGCACATAGACTGAAGGGAAGTCGAACGACTGGGAAGCAACCAGCTCCCCCTGTATTCCCATCCCCTCCCGGTTGCCGTACTGATGTACATAGGAGACGGAAGGGTCGGGCAGGTTATTGTCGAGCTTGGCTTCCAGCTTCTTCGAGACAGTCAGCTGACCGTTTGCCTGCAGCTCTTTGTTATTGGCTTCGATACTGCGCAGCACTTCGTCGATGGAGTTTTGCCCGCTCGCCGAAAGCACCGCAGATGCCAAAGTGGCTATTATTATGAATTGTTTCATTTTTCCTTATTCATTAAAAGATAAACAATAGGGATGATAAACCCGTTGAGGAAGGTGGATGTCAGCAAACCTCCCAGGATAACGGTTGCCATCGGACTTTGTATCTCGTTGCCGGGCAGGTCGCCGTTCAAAGCAAGCGGGATCAGTGCCAGTGCCGAACTCAAAGCCGTCATCAGGATCGGGTTCAGACGGTCGAGCGAACCGTGTATCACGGCATCATGCACCGAGAAGCCTTCGCTACGCAACTGTGCGTAATGGCTGATCAGCAACATACCGTTACGGGTAGCGATACCGAACAATGAGATGAAGCCGATAATGGCCGGGATACTGATCTCGCCCGAAGTAAGCCACAGGATGAACACACCCCCGATCAGGGCCAACGGCAGGTTCAACAGGATCACGCCACTCTCCTTTGCATTCTTGAATTCGTTGTAAAGCAACAGGAAGATCACCAGCAACGACATCAAGGAAGTGAGCAGCAAAGTACGGCTGGCAGCCTGTTCACTTTCAAATTGTCCGCCGTATTCGATATGATAGCCTTCCGGCAGTTGGATCGAGGTGCCTACTTTATTCTGGATATCGTTTACCACGCTGCGCAGGTCGCGTTCGGAGACGTTCGCACTGATCACCAGTTTACGCTGTACATTCTCACGGTTGATCGTATTCGGGCCGGTCACGGAACGTACTTCGGCGACGTAGCTCAACGGGATCTTCTTCCCGCCCGCGTCGATCATCAGGTTACTGATATCTTCCATCGTGGCACGGCTCTCGTCCGAAGTCTTAACAGTCAGGTCGAAGGTCTTGCCGTCGTCATATACCTGGCTGACAACTTCGCCTCCCAGCATTACATTAATATATTCTTCAAACTCGGGAAGAGGTATTCCGTACTTCGCCATCAGTTCGCGTTTAGGCGTGATGGTCAGCTGCGGACGTTCGATCTGTTGTTCCACTTTGAGGTCTACCAGACCGGGGATGCTCTGGATCGAGTTCTTGATATCGTTACCGATCGTAAAGAGACGGTTCAGGTCGGTACCGAACAGCTTGATGGCGATATTGGCTTCCGTACCCGAAAGCATCGCATCGATACGGTGAGAGATAGGCTGGCCGATCTCGATATTAGCTCCGCTGATAGTGGACAGCTTCTTACGCACATCATTCATGACTGTCTCCCGGCTACGGTCTTTCAGGACGAAAGGTGCTTCGATCTCGGACACGTTCACGCCCAAAGCATGTTCATCCAGTTCGGCACGGCCGGTCTTACGGGCTACCGTCTGTATTTCGGGCACCTGCATCAGGAGTTCTTCCGCACGGTGTCCCATTTTATCCGATTCGTCCAGCGAGATACCCGGCAGCGAACTTACGTTGATCGTAAACGATCCTTCGTTGAAAGGCGGCAGGAAGCTGCGACCCAATGTAAAGAAGATACCGAGTGCCACGATAAACAGACCGAAGGTACAGCCCAGCACCACTTTCTTATGTGCCAACGCTACTTGTAACGCACGGCCATACCATTCTTTCAGCTTACGGGCCACCCATGCTTCTTTATCGATCTTCTGGTCGGTCGCTTTCCGGTTCAGCAGATAGCTACACAATACCGGAGTCAGCGTAAGCGCCACGATGGTCGAAGCGAAAAGGGCAACAATAAATGCGACGCCCAGCGGCACCAGCATACGTCCTTCCATCCCGTGAAGGAAGAACAACGGAACGAAGCTGACAACGATGATCAACGTAGAGTTGAGGATCGGCATACGCACCTCGCGGGAAGCGTCATACACCACTTCCAGTATCGAACGCCTGTCGTCGGGCGGCAGCATCCGGTTCTCCCGTATCCGCTTGTACACATTCTCCACATCCACAATCGCATCATCCACCAACGAACCGATAGCGATCGCCATACCTCCCAGCGACATGGTATTAATAGTCAGCCCCATATAATGCAGCACCAGGATAGAGACCAGCAACGACAGCGGCAACGCCACCAGAGAGATCACCGTGGTACGGATATTCATCAGGAACAGGAACAATACGATCACAACGAAGAAACTTCCTTCAAACAGACTGTTCTTTACATTATTAATAGAGCTGTCGATGAAGCGGCTCTGACGGAAGATGTCGGTAGAGACTTTCACATCCGAAGGCAAGCTCTTTTGAAGGTCGGCCACAATACCGTCCAGCTTATTCGTCAGGTCGATCGTACTGGTATTCGGCTGCTTGGTGACCGTAATCAGGACGGCGTGTTTGCCCCGTTCGGATGCGGTACCCAGTTTCGGACTTTTGCTTCCAATCTTGACCGTAGCTACATTCTCCAACAGCACCGGGAAACCGTCTACTGTCTTTATCACTCCTTTAGCCAGCTCATCCGCTTTGGGTGTGGAGAGGACGCCACGGATAATGTATTCGTTATCATATTCATACAGTACGCCACCATTGGCGTTACGGTTCATATTGCGGCAAACGGTCAGAACTTCATCCAACCCTACCCCGTAATGTTTCATGCGAGCCGGGTCGAGCAGGATCTGGTATTCTTTGATATCACCGCCAATCACGGCAACCTGTGCCACACCGCCGGTCGAGAGCAGGCGCGGACGGATCGTCCAGTCGGCTATCGTACGCAGATCGAGCAAAGAAGTAGAGTCGGCGGTCAGACCGATAATCATCATTTCACCGAGGATGGAAGACTGCGGGCCAAGTGTCGGTTTACCCACATTCTCCGGAAGGCTTTCGCTTACCACGGCCAGTTTCTCCGATACGATCTGACGGGCACGATAGATATCCGTTCCCCAGTCGAATTCTACCCACACGACTGAGAAGCCGGTAGTAGAGGAAGAACGTACACGGCGCACGTCCATCGCACCGTTCACTGCTGTTTCCACCGGGAAAGTAACCAGGCGTTCCACCTCTTCGGGAGCCATACCGTTAGCTTCTGTCATGATAACTACGGTAGGAGCATTCAAATCCGGGAATACGTCTACATCCGTATGAAAGGCTGTATACGTCCCCGCTATCATCAGCAGCAATGCACAGATCAGTACTACCAACCTGTTATGCAGCGAGTAATATATAATTTTATTCAGCATATAAGGCTCCTCCCATTAATGATTATGCGTATGAGCCGGAATAGCATTGGATGCAGAAGCCAGTTTGATCTGATAGGCACCTTGTGTAACCACGTTTTCACCCGGTTTCAATCCGGAGAGTATCTGTACTTCCGAACCGTTATTGGCACCCAGTTTCACTTCCCGCTTCTGATAACCTTCTTCATCCAGGCGGATAAAGACGGAGTAAACACCCTGCTCCTCTATTAAAGAGGAAACGGGAACACTCAGCACCTCCTCCATCGGAGAAGTCAGCAGATAGATCTCCACAAACGAACCGGGTATAACGGCTCCTTTGTTATCAAACTCGAAAGTCACAGGGATATAGAATGAATTGGCATCCGACGCTTTTCCGAAAGAGAGCATGCGCCCGTGAAGATCAGAGAGCTTATAGACCTTATCATCATAAGGTGTACGGAAGTTAGCGGACTGAACAGCCGGAAGATATTGATAATACTTTTCCGAAACCTCGGCACGAAGTACCAGGCGGCTGTTCTGCGAGATCGTTGCCAATGGCTGTCCCACTGCCACATAATCTCCTTCCTTCACCTGCAGGTTCTTCAGATAACCGTTCATCGGGGATACGACCGATACACCGTTCGCCGTTTGCTTTCCGGCAACCGCTTCATAGGCCACCTTTGCATTTTCATAGTTCAGACGAGCCTGCTCGAAGTCTTTGGCCGAAACGATCTTATCGCCAACCAACTGCTCCATACGTTCATACTCCTTCTTCGCATTCTCGTAGGCATATTTGGCACGGGCGGCTACGTTACCATCCGAAAGCGTATTAGAGGCCAGGCTCAGAATGGCCTGCCCTTTACGTACGGCAGCACCGTCTACAAACGATAAGTTTCCGAAAGTAACGATACCGGGCACAGTGGCTACAACGGTTGTTTCGTCACCCTGGGCAGCCAGTATGCTTCCGCTTGTCTTTATGACATCCGTGAAAGGAGCCGGTTCCACGACCTTTGTCTGCAAACCGACAGCCTTAGCCAGTTCTTCTTTGAAAATGATCTCATTGGAATGTGCAGCAGTAGTCGCCGCTTCCTTTCCATGATCGTGACCCTCATGTTCATGATCGTGTCCCTCGTGATCGTGGTCGTGTCCTTCTTCATGTTCGTGTGCTTCATGATCATGATTATGCTCTTCCTGCTTAGTAGCTCCACCGCTACAGCCTGCAAGTACGTAGGCGCATAAAACCCACAATAAATATATCTTTCTCATTGTATTATAATGTGTTATTAATGCAAATAAATATTAGTCCGGCGCTTTGATAGAACACCGGAAAGCGAATAAGGTTCGCTCTGATCCATAGCAATTACAACACAGGAGGGGCACGCAGGCCACTTGCACACGTTATCCACGTATCGTGCAGGGACTCAATATAAAAGGCTCGGCCTCGGTCAAAAGGATGTCCGCAAAAGGCCGGTTCAGGAGGGTTAATATAATCAAATAAAACTTGCAAAGGGAAAAGCAAGTGACTGACATCGAGATCACTCGCATGGGAAAGCAATGAAGTAAAGAGTACCAGATTGTGCCCGTTGCACCCGCAATCGTGCGAAGAAGCACTCTTATGACTGTGGGTATCGGTAGTCAGCGACTTGAAGCAAGGCATCCCGTTGCTATGGTGATGATGAGGTATCACCACCGACAGCAGCATGACAATACTTGCCAGCAACATGACATAACGGACTATCTTTTCTTTCGCTTTCATAACTTTATGCTGCAAAAATAGGAAGTTTATTTTGCAACTCAATGGCAAATGCAAGATATATCATAAAAAAACCCGGCCGAGAGGTCACCTCTCAGCCGGGCAGCTGTTCATGGTATTAGCACTAGTGGTCTACTCATTCTGATTATACAAGCAAATGTTTGGTTAGGTCAAATAATTTATAAACAAAAAATCTAAGACTAAAATAAAATAAAGTTCATCCATTCTAATGCTATCTCAATTCACAATCACTTTGTTTAATATTAAGCGATAATAACTATCCATCCAAACCATCATTATCTCTCTTTCATTGAGATATGCGAATTTACTAAGCAAAAACGGGAGTTTTATTTCGGATATAAGGTATTTTGCATCCCGCTTATTTCTTATTCGTATAATCTCCGCACCCGCTTGTCAGATATTCGCAACATCCACGTGGTCGCAAACATGTTTGTTGCGTTTTCCGAAACATTACGTCCCGTATATTGTTTAATTAATGAACATATATATTTTTAAAAGGGAGAATTTGGTAATGAATACAGATGTATTAAATACAAACCTGATTGAGGTGATGAAGAATAAAATACCTGATGGCGTAAACCTGGCGAATACGCTGATGGATATCCTTTATATAGGAAAAGAAGCCGTGTATCGCAGATTACGCGGTGAAGTTCCTTTCACACTCAACGAAGCTTCTATCATTTCTAAGAAGATGGGAGTTTCACTGGACCAGATCGTGGGTATAAGTTATACTAACAACGCGATGTTCGACCTGAATCTTTTACATTATTCAGATCCTATCAAAACGTATTATACTATTCTTGACCACTATCTTGAAGTCTTTGAAGCGTTGCACGACGATCCGACTTCAGAACTGAGCACGGCATCGAATATGATTCCGCAGACTTTTTACCTGCAATATGAGAACTTGTCGAAGTTCCGCTTATTCAAATGGATGTACCAGAATGAAAAGGTGAACTGTGTAAAGTATTTCTCCGAGTTAACTATCTCGGACGAGCTAAAGCAGGTGCAAAAAGACTTTGTCAAAGCAACGCAGTACATACAGACAACGAATTATATCTGGGATTGTATGATGTTTCACTATCTGGTAAACGACATTAAATATTTTGCCAGCATCCATCTGATTACGGATGAAGAAGTGACCAACCTGCAGGCCGATCTTCTTCAGTTACTGGACGACCTGGAAGCAATAGCTTCCAAAGGGAAGTTCGATACAGGGAAAGATGTACATATCTATATCTCCAACATCAACTTCGAAGCGACTTACAGCTATGTGGAAACATCCAACTTGCAGCTGAGCCTGATCCGGATATTTTCGATCAACTCGATCACATCGAGAGATAAAGACATGTGTAAAAGCATGAAGGAATAGGTTCAGTCGCTCAGGAAGTTCTCGACTATGATCTCCGAAAGCGGCGAGATGCAAAGAATACAGTTTTTCAAGAAACAACGGGAGATTGTAGAGAACATGTAACAGGACATAGGTAAGTTTTTATGTTACTATATCAGAAAAGGACGGAAATCCCAAAAACAGGATGACCGTCCTTTTGTATTATAATACCTTGTTATTCCGTATTATTTATCCAGCTTTTCGCAGATCAGCTCGGCTGCTTTCTTTCCGCTCATCAGCATACCGCCAAAGATCGGCCCCATACGGAAACTACCGCTTACGCCGTTAGCTGCCATACCGGAAACGAATAATCCCGGATAGATTTCCTTTGTATTCTCTACTGTGGTTTGTTCGCCCAGCTCTACGTTCAGTGAACGTTCGCCGATCACACCGCCTGTCGGGGTATTCAAACGGATATCGTTCTTACGGGCAACTGTGCGTGCCACTTCGCAGTCATGTCCTGTACCTTCCAATACAGCTTTCGCCATAATAGTCAGCGGGTCTACATGCATACCCTCACGGATAACAGGGGCCCAGTTTACAACAACACCTGCTACGGCATCATTGTGGAACACCACATCTTCTACCGAATAGCAGTTGAAGATCGTTGCACCGGCCTTTGTTGCCTGATAGATCAGAGCCGAAGTAGTATGAACCGAGTCCATAATATAAGTGCCGTTACCTGCATCGTGATAAGTAACGCCCAACTCCTTCACGATCGGCATCGCTTCTTCCTGTACGACAATATCATTGAACATCATGGCACCGCCCCACATACCTCCGCCGGGAGCCAGTTTACGGTCGAAAAGAGCTACTTTCTTACCAGCTTTTGCCAGGTAATAAGCTGCAACGATACCAGAAGGACCACCACCAACGATAGCCACGTCAATTGATAAATTGCTCTTCAGTTTTGCAAAATAAGAGTCAATAATTCCTGTTGAAACGATTTGTTCCATTACAATAATAATTAGTGTTTAAACATCGGAGAGCACATAGAGGTTAAGCTCTCCTTTATTTAGCAATTCTACCGATTCTCCCTTCACGGCATTACCCGGGCAGGTTCTATGGGTATAATCTCAGCCTGTATATTAAGGCACCCCTATGATAAGTCAGCGGCAAAGATAGTAAATTATCCGAAATGCGGCGGCCGTTTCTCCATTTTCCGTTCAACAAAACTTTTCATGAACTCGACGGTTTCGTCTACACCCAATACAGATACGTCGATAGAGAAGTTGTAGGACGAGGCTACTCCCCATTCCTTATTGGTATAATAATTATAGTAGGCGGCACGTGATTTGTCGGTTTTCGCCATAAGTTCCTTTGCCTGCTCCACGGTTACGGGTTGGTACTCGAGGATACGCTGGATACGGTTCTCCATATTATTATGGATAAAGAAACTCAGGCAATCCGGATCATCACGCAGGATATAATCGGCACAACGTCCCACCAGTATGCATGATTGCTCGGCAGCCAGTTTACGGATGGCATCACTCTGGAACTTGAATAATCCGTCGTTGGAAAGAATATCATTATAAGGCGTGAACATCCCCATATACGAATATCCCATCGTAAAGGCATAAGACAACCCACTGGAAGCACGCTCGTCCGCCTTTTCGAAAAATTCCTCACTCAAACCACTTTCCTTAGCAGCTACAGCCATCAGTTCCTTATCATAATAAGCTATTCCCAACGCCTTAGCCAGCTTCTGCCCTACCTCACGACCACCACTGCCAAACTGACGGCCAATGGTCAATATGATTTTGTTATCCATAAACTTATTCAGTATTTTCTTTTAAGGATTCTTCCTTTTGATCTGCAATAATATGATCTATTACAATCAGTAACTCCGGTATATTTACTTTTACTATACGGAAGATAATGTCTGCATCTACATTAAAATATTGATGAGCAATTATATCCCGTAATCCCATTACACTTCTCCAGTCAATAGAAGGATATCGGGGGAAAAGTTCTTTATTCGTATATTTGTCTATATTCTTTATCGCTTCACCTACAGTTACCAATTGCATACAAATACTATCGAGACGCATCATTCCATCAGCAGAATGTGTAAAGTCTTCCACAGTCTTTACGACAAGAGCCCTCTCCATGACTACAGCCAGCGAGTCTCTTATTTGCTCCAATAATAATGCAATCTCTTCTTTACACATAGATTCCGTCTCTATCTATATTCCGTTTCAGTAAAGCATTCATATTATCACGCAAACGGACTATATCTATTTTACACTTCAGCAAATCTTCCAGTTCGTATTTGATATTCAGAAGGATGAAACCATCCGGTTCTTTCATCTCCACACAAACATCCAAATCGCTATCTTCCTTTTGCTCATTACGAGACACAGAACCGAATATCCCAAGCCGGATAATGCCATACCGCTCTGCCATTTGTTGCTTATACAAACGGAGCAGTTCCAAATATTCTGTCTTTGTTTTCATAATGAACTATTTCGTAACAAGACAAAGATAGGATTTCTTATTTTTATTTACAAGCAGATAATCCACTTAATTATGCTCCTTGAACTTCCTGAACTGATTAACCAGTACAAGAGCCGTGACCACCGTGGCGATCGTATCGGCTACCGGCATACTGATCCAGACACCCAAGGTTCCGAAGAAACGGGGAAGGATGATCAGACAAGGGATCAGGAACAACATTTGCCGGGTAAGGGACAGGAAGATCGCTTTCTTCGACATACCGATCGAAAGGAAAAAGTTGGTCGCCACCATCTGGAAGCCAACGATCGGGAAGACGGCAAACACGATGTGCAGGCCAAACACAGCCGCTTTCACCAGCTCGTCATCCGTCGTAAACATATGAACGATCAGGGTCGGGAACAACTGGCACAACAGGAAACCGGCCGTAGCCACCCCGATAGCCCACTTCATAGTCAGCTTCGTCACTTCCGTCACACGGGGATATAAACGGGCACCGAAATTATATCCGGCAATCGGCTGCATTCCCTGGTTGAAGCCCATTATGATCATGACGAACAGGAAAATAATACGGTTCACGATACCGTAAGCACCAATCGCCATATCGCCGCCATGCTCCTTCAACCCGCGGTTGATCAGGATCACGATCAGGCAGGAACAGAGGTTCATCAGGAAAGGAGACATCCCGATATAAAGAATACCTTTTACGATCTCTTTCCTCAACTTATAAATCCCTTTCTTGAAATGAAGCAACTGCGTCGGACGGGAGAAATGGATAAACTGTCCCGTCAGCGAAATAACCTGCGAGATGACCGTTGCCCAGGCCGAGCCTTTGATCCCCCAATCAAAGCCGAAGATAAAGATAGGGTTCAGCACACAGTTGATCACGACCGAAGCCAACGTTGCATACATCGCCAGTTTCGGGAAACCGGACGAACGTAGCACGGCATTCAATCCCAGATACATGTGGGTAATAACGTTACCATACAGGATAATCTCCATATAGTCACGAGCATAAGCTATCGTATGCTCGCTTGCCCCGAAGAAGTAAAGGATCGGATCAAGCATAAATAAAAATGCAAAGGTAAAGGCCAGCCCCAGCAGCACATTCAGTACGAGCACATTGCCCAGCACCTTATTCGCCCCGTCATAATCCTTCTGACCGAGCTTGACAGACACAAGCGTGGAAGCCCCCACCCCTACCAGCGAGCCGAAAGCCGCCGCCAGATTCATCAGCGGGAAGGTCAGGGCCAGACCGGAGATAGCCAGCGGGCCAACCCCATGTCCGATGAAAATACTGTCTGCCATGTTATAGAGCGAAGAAGCCGTCATGGCTATAATTGCCGGAATTGCGTACTGCGTAAGCAGCTTTCCAATACGTTCGGTACCGAGTACCAGAGGAGAGTTTTGTTTTGCCATAAAAACCAATTGATGTGCAAAGGTACGGATATTTACGATTAATTTTTACCTTTGTTTTACTATAATAGTTTAAAAGATGGCAGAGAATTTAATCGTAAGTGATGGAAATAAGGAGCAACAATACCAGACGTTGCTCCCGCAGATAGAGTCGTTGCTGGCCGGTGAGACGGATGTGATAGCCAATATGGCAAACATAGCAGCCGCGTTGAAGCAGACCTTCAACTTCTTCTGGGTAGGTTTTTACAGGGTAAAAGAGGATGTGCTGGTACTTGCTCCCTTCCAAGGGCCATTGGCCTGTACACGTATCCGCCGGGGGAAAGGCGTTTGCGGTACGGCATGGGAAGAGGCACGTACACAGGTGGTACCGGATGTGGATCAGTTCCCCGGACATATAGCCTGCAGTTCCGACTCGAAATCGGAGATCGTAGTACCGGTTATTCACAACGACAAAGTTGTTGCTGTACTCGATATTGACAGCGATACCCTGAATAGTTTCGACCAGACGGACGCCTCGTATCTGGAAAGCATATGCAAAATGCTTTCGGCTACCTATCCCCAGACAGGACACGAAGCCTTTCTCTATTATTAAATAGCATCCCCGGCAAATCATTAATAAAAGCGTACGCTTTTCCGGCTAAAACTGTACGTTCTTAGTCAGAAAAGCGTATGCTTTTTTCGATAGTTAGTGACACTAGTGCCACTTGTGCCTATAGACACTATCTTTATTGTTTCCTGTCTTTAGCATGTCCGGTCAAGGGAGGTATTATATCCTAAAGGCTGTGTAACAAAAAAGAACCACAACATCTATCTAATTAAATTACAACCAATTACATATTACCTTAACTTTAATAACAGATAAAAGTACTATAGTGGCACGATTGGCACTAGTGTCACTAAGACCAGCCTACTCTACCACGACTTCCTTCCCTTCCGTATTCGCACGGGTCAGGTTATCATACATTGCTTCGCAATAAACAGGCGGCAGATAGAAACGACCCGGATAGACGGCGCAGAGGTTGATCTTTACCGTTACCTGACGGCCGGAAGGCAGATAGTCGATATAACTATACACTTTGTCGTCGCGGATATCCTGATAGTTTACCCCGATAGTCTTGTTATCCGTTGCCCCTTCATTGAGGAAGCGGGTATTAAGTATCTCCCAACCGGCAGGGAATATTTCCGTCAGTACCACATTGTTGATACCGCGGGCGGTAGGGTTCTTCACGGTAACGACTGCGATGAAGTTCGTTCCTTGCGGCAAGTCAGCCACATTCACTGCACGGCCGTCCTGATCGGTATAGCTAACAGCCAGCGAGATGCCGTTTGCATAAGCCTCTTCCTTGCCCTGCGCCGGAATACCTTCGGTAATAACGCGGGCGAACAAGGTAGACTTACCGGTATTTTTCAGTTCCACGGAAGCAGAAGTTCCGGCCTTATCCAGCAGGACTTCCGTCCAGATATTCTTGGTAGTACTTACTTTGTCACTCTTTCCTGCACAGGCATACGAGAAGTCCATCGTACCGGACACCTTATATTTACCCATATATTCAGAGAGTGAAACCAAAGCGAAAGCAGTCGACTGCGTACTCAGCCAGTCATCCGACGAAAGGACTTTCGAGATATCGCGGGTCAGAACAGCAGCTTCTTTACCGTCACCCAGCAACGTCAACGTCATCAAGCGGATCGCCTGGTCGCGCAGGTCGCTACCGAACGTCAGGTCGTAATCGGAGTAATCGGTTTTCACCTCGGTTGTTTTACCGATCAGGTCTTTTGCCACATCGGTACGACCCACCAGCGCATAAGCGGAAGCCAGCAGCCAACGGCTCATCGGGGCAAGCGACTTATTCTCTTTCAGGCGGTTCATCGCACCTACCTCCGGTGCCTGTCCTAAAGCCAGCACGTACAAACGATAAGCCTGTGTCATTTCTTCCGAACGGGAATAATAGGTAGTCACCGGTTTCCAGTCGCGGGCAACACGGCGCAGGTTGTTCAATACATTGCGCTTCATTCCGTCGGGAACGAGATACCCTTTCGTTTCGGCCGACAACAGGAAGTGCGTTGCATAAACCGTACCCCATCCGTTACTGCTCGTACCACCGGGCCAGTAAGAAAAGGCTCCGTCTACGGTCTGGTAAGAACGCAAGCGGCGGATTACCTCTTTCACGGCATTTTCAGTCGTGTTCTGCTGTTGTTTCGTCAGCGCGGCAAACTCGCCGACATACAGTTGCGGGAAACCTTTGGATGTGATCTGCTCCACACATCCGTGCGGATATCCGATCAGGTACGACAGACGGGAAGAAAGATTCAACGGGGGAACATCCGACATTTCCAACGTCAGCGAGTTAGTTCCTTCCGTTCCGGGTAGTTTGACTGTTTCTTTCCAGGATTTACCCGCTTCGAGCGTTACAGGCAATACCTTGACTTGCGGACGGCTTACCGAACGTATCTCGATATCCGTCGTATAAACAGACTTATCCCCTTTGCCCGAAGCCGTAATGGTTACCCGTCCGGCACCCGGCTGGTCTTTCACCTTGATACGGAACGATGCCTGCTTATCGCCTATATTAGTGAAGTTAAGCTGCTGGGTAGCGGCCCCCATCACCTCCATATTACCGGAACAGCTGATCGAGACAGTAACGTCACCCACTCCGTTCTCAGTAGCAAAGACAGTGGCGGGAACCACCATTTCCTCGCCTACACCGATCACACGGGGCAGAGTGCCCAACAGCATGACCGGCTTACGTACGAATACGCTCTTGTCGGCATGTCCGTACGCCTCACCGTTTCCGGCCACTACCATCACCTTGACACGGCCGTTGTAGTTCGGCATCGTATAGGTATGACGCTGTTTCTCCCCTTTCTTCAACAAGAACGGCCCATCGAACTGTACCACGGGTTTGAAACGATTGACGATCGCTTTCGGGCCTTTGTTCAACGCATCGTCGCCACCGATACTGAACAATTGCTCGATACGTCCGCCATAGGCACCGACCACATAGTTATACATATCCCAGGTGCTTACTCCCAACGCTTCACGGGCATTGAATGCCTTCCAGGGCTCGGGCGTACGGAAACGGGTAAGGTCGAGCAACCCTTCGTCTACGATAGCCAGCGTATAAGCCATTTCGCGGCCGTCCTTTTCCGAGACGGTCACTTCATAATTGGCTTCCGGCTTAATCTCATCCGGTATTTTTATCTGCGGATACAGATGGCTTTCCGGAGAAGTTACCGTGAACGGTACTACGCCGTACATACGGATCGGCAGGTCATTCTGCGTAATGCCGTGAGGCTGCAACAGGGTGACATAGACATAGGCATTCGGTTGCATCTCCTTTGTTACGTCGAGCTTGATCGTTGTCTGCTGGTCGTCGCAGGTATGTTCGGTAACGGAGAGCACCTTCGTACCGTTCTCGATGCTGACAATGGCACGGCTTCCCTTAGCGGACGGAATGGTGATAACCAGTTTCTCACCCGGTTTATAATTATCTTTATCGGTCTTGAAGCTCAACATATTGGCCGACTCGCTACCGTCGGCATTGCGGCGTCCTTCGTTATAAGGCCAGTCGAAATAGCTCATTACGCCGGTCGAGTGTTTGCTTTCCTTATCTTTTACGGAGATAAAATAAGTACCCCATTCCTCATTGCTGAAGGAGAGTTGGAAAGTGCCCCTGCCATTCTCGCCGGTGCGCACAGTCAGTTCTTTCACCGGCTTGTTATAAGAGTCGGATACATAGTTGGCCAGGCTGCTATTGTCCGAACTCCACCACCAGTACCAGTATACTTTATAAATCCGGACATCGAGTTCGGTGCCTGCCTGCGGTTTTCCGAGGTAGTCGGTCGAAGCGACTTCGTACGTATAGTTGCTTCCGGTATTCAGTTGGTCGCGTGTCTGTTGCGGCGACTTGATACCGGCATATCGTTTATAAGGAGAATACAACATCCGGTTGGCATCGATACTGAAATCGCCGGATTCTTCGTAAACGCGGGTGACAAAGTTAGCCATCAACATACCCGGGGCAGTCGAACCGATCTCGAACTTCGCTTGTACCGTTGCATCTCCCTTCTCGTCGGTTGTACCGGAGATCAGTTTACTTTCTTCACTGTTAAAGACTTTCGACGGATCGTCAAAATAGAAATCTTTATAGCCGCTAAAGGTAGTCGGGGTCGATATAAAGGTTCCCTGGATATCGTATTTAAGGTTTCTTGCCGTAGCTCCCTGCAACCATTCCACATGCAGGCGCCCGTCAAGAGGTTCACCCCTCAGCAATGTCTTTTCCGGCATAGACAGGTCTATCTTCAGACGGTTCGGCTTGATCGACTCCACGCGCAGACGTTTAGTGAAGCTGACACCGCCAACATTTACATTTACGTTCCAGGCTCCGGTAGGCGCATCCGGTTCGGTTGGCATAGCGAAGGAATAAACACCCAGTTCGCCGCGCGTCTGTGTCTTACGCAGATAAAGCTGGCCCAGCGGATTATACAACTCCATCACTACCGGATGGTTGGCCGGCAGTTTCTTCGCCCGGTCGTTCAGCATAAAGCTGAGGAAAAGCGTATCGCCCGGACGCCATACGCCACGGTCGCCATAGATGAATCCTTTGATGCCTTTCTGCACCACTTCTCCGGAGACATCGAACGAGCTCAACGACAGTGCCGCCCCTCCGTCCACACGCAAGTACGAACGTTGGTAACCGAGGGAAGCAATGATATAGAAAGGTTTGCCGGAAGCGATCTTCAGCTTCACCTCTCCTTTACCGTCGGTCGTACCGGAAGCCAATACCTGGTTCTGGTAATTGTAGACAGATACTTCGACACCGTTTTCGGGATTCGTGCTGATCAGGTTATGCACCAGGACAGTCATTTCATTGTCTTCGCCGGCTTTTGCGATCAGTCCCAGATTGGTAGCCAGTACGTTCTTTCCTTCTACCTTATTATAATAGTAGCTGTTTGAGCAGGGATCATTCCGGTCGTTGTAGTTGTAATCGTTCCAGTTAAAGTCGCCGTTGTAATAGTAGTAACCACCATCGTCGAAACGGGAGCTTTCCTCTTTAAACTTGATCTCGTCTTCGGCCAGAAGTTGTTCGCGCGATACCTTCACAGAGTCGTCACACGGGTAAGCCGACAGGTCTTTATTGAAGGATAGTTCTACACGGTAGATGGCTCCGGGTTCCGGCTCCATCAGTTTCTTCAGGTCGATAGCGTAAGTGTTCCACACAGAAAGGTCGCTGCCGTCTTCATCCAGGAAGATGGTCTTACGGGCAACCAGGCGGCCTACACGCATCAGGTCGGAAGTTCCGTCCAGGTTATTGACTTGCAGGAACTGGCCGATATTCTGTTCCAGTATCTTTATGACGCGAACCACTACCCCGCGGAGATAAACGGCCTGGAAAGGAACGAGCAGTTCCGTCGATTGCGGGATGACCACTCCCTGGCCGATAAACTTAACAGCGGGCAAAGAGGTATTTATCTCGATCTGGCGGGTAACGTCTTCCTTCAGTGTCAACCCGTTCTTACTACGGATCTGGCGGGTCAGGTGCACATTCATAACGCCTTTACGCTGGTTGTCGGGATATAAACGCAGGCGGTTTCCTTCCACATTAACAGTCTCGGAAGTATTTCCGGCAATAAAAGCGAGCCCTTGCATATCTTGTGAGGAATCGAGGTCTTTGGTGAATGTTACCTCGACATAACGCTCCGGCTCTGTTACATAAGTCACGTCATAGACATCGAAGTCGTTCATATCCGGCACACTGACGGAGAGGAGTTTGTCTTCTGCCACTCCCAGCTTGTTCGGAGCGACGGAGAGGGTAAGCGTACGCGCACCGTCATTTCCGGCTTGTACGTTCTGTAAAGTAACCTGATGTTTCTTCCCGTCGGGACTGTGTTGCCATACTGCATCCGCTTTCTCGGAGAAGCGCACCAGCGGTTCGATCGTCTCGGGTGTTTCCTTATCCGGGGTAAGCAAGGTACAGACTATATCGTAGCCGTTCTCATTCTTTGCATTGATATCCATCGACTCCAGGTTGGCACGAAGCGCCAGGGGGAAGGTTGAGTATTCGAATGTAAACTCCTTGTCTTTTCCGGTCACGTCGAACCATTCGGAAAGGTTGGCGGTCAGCTTATAGGAAGTATTCCGTTCAAAGCCTTTCGCCGGCTTGAATACGATAGTCCGGCTGTTTTCAAAAGAGAACTCTCCGGCCACCTCGGGCTTGATACGGACAAGTTTACTCAATTGGTCACTCTTCAGTTTATCCTGAGCGATATCCTGGTTGAAGATCAGATAGACCGGCGTATACCGGGATATCTTACCGGAAGTGAATGCTTCCACATGCGGATTGAAAGGCAGTTCTTCCGCCTCTCCCCCGGCTTTCTTTGTATTACAACTGCTAAACAGGCATAGCATATAGCATAAACACACCAAATAAAGATACCTTGCCATATTTCTTTCAATTAACGGTTACTACTTAACACACAGGAGTTACTCTTTATCGAATAACCCTTTTATTTCCCGATCAAAATCGGATTCAAAAAGACGGTCCTGCACAATCCGGTATTTCTCAAACTCCGACTCTGCATACATTTTAGCTTCTTCTGCACTGACTTTTCCATTATCGCTTAACAATGCCCGGTCATCGAGACTTAAGATACGGTCTAAATGCTTCGCCCAGTCTTCCATAGTCATAGGAATATGGCGCTTAGCACGACTTTCTGCCAAATCAAGAAATGCATTTACCAGATGCCCCATATCGTCCAACTCTGCCTCTTTCAGATAATTCTTAGCAATAGAAACGTCAGTCTTCACAATCTTTCCATTCGGACTATTTTCCCACGTAGTTAACCCCATATGTTCTTTTTCTGCATTGGCTCTCTCCCTTATTAATTCAGCAGCAGTATGCCTATGAATAGCAAACTGACGAAGAACAGCTGTACACCATTGCCTGAATTGAGTGGCACGAACCGAATTTACCCGATAACCAACAGAGATTACGGCATCGAGATTATAATGTTGTGTTTGATATATTTTACCATCTTCCGCAGTATGTGCAAAAATTGCACATACTGAGTCCTTATCTAATTCTTCAGCATCAAATATTGATTTCAGATGTTTAGTTATTACAGTTCTATCTACATCAAACAAAATTGACATTGCTTTCTGAGAGACCCACAATGTTTCATCCTTATATACTATTTCAACACCTTCTTCCTTATCTTGAAGCTGAAAAATAAGGAACTCCGCAGTACTATTACGTATCTGCAACTTCTTTTTATTGTTACTCTTCTCTTCTTCCATAAAGTAAGAATTTAACTTCTGGGATTTAGTCTGTACAATCGTACTACAAATATAAAGAATTAATTCCACTACAAAGCACATTCGCTCCTCTCTTTCAGTTTTTATCTTTATCTTTGATAACTAAAAACGAGTACATTCAGAACTGTTCAAATAAGATGAACCCAACCAAACTAATTACCTCACTCAAAGCGAACCGTAAAAAGATACTTCTTTTCTTTTTGCTGTTGATTGTTCTTTTGTGGGGGATAATGTATCTATTGGTTCCCCGTACCCTGTTTCCTGTCCCCTATTCCACCCTGCTCTATTCATCCGAAGGCAATCTGCTAGGGGCCCGCATTGCTCCGGACGGTCAATGGCGGTTTCCGGCAACGGACTCACTGCCGGATAAATTCATTACCTGCCTGACAACGTACGAAGACCGGTATTTCTTTTACCATCCCGGAGTCGATCCGGCAGCTATCCTGCGTGCAGTCTATCTGAATGTCCGGTATCACCGGGTAGTAAGCGGAGGCAGTACGCTGACCATGCAACTCGCCCGCCTGGCAAGAGGTAACCGCGACCGTAACGTTTATGAGAAAAGTATCGAAATGTGTTGGGCGCTCTTTCTGGAAACGACCCACAGCAAGAAAGAATTACTCAACCTGTATGCCTCCCACGCCCCGTTCGGTGGAAACGTTGTAGGCATCGAAACAGCCGCCTGGCGATACTTCGGACGCAGTGCCGCCGATCTGTCGTGGGCCGAAAGCGCTACCCTTGCCGTATTGCCGAACTCCCCCGCCTTGATCCATCCGGGACGAAACCGCAAACAGCTGAAGGCAAAACGGGATAACCTGCTGCTCACATTAAAAAACAGAGGAATCCTCGATAACACCGAATACGAGCTATCCTGCATGGAGCCATTGCCCGAAGCCCCAGTCCCATTGCCCGACGAAGCTCCCCATTTGCTCGAACGGCTTGCCGCCAGTGCTCCGGGAACACGTATCACTTCCTCTGTGCACTACTCCCTGCAGCAGCAGACACAGGAACTGGTCAACCGTTACGCCCGCGAGTTCGGCTCCAACCATATCCATAACCTGGCCGCCATCATTGCCGATGTAGAAACCGGAGAAGTGCTGGCCTATGCCGGCAACGCCAGTTTCCGGGCAAACGAGAAACGGGGAAATCAAGTCGATATCATCACCTCTCCCCGCAGTACAGGCAGTATCCTGAAGCCTTTCCTTTATGCCGGAATGTTGCACGACGGACAGATATTACCCTCTACCCTCGTATCCGATGTCCCGTTAAACATCAATGGCTTTATGCCGCAGAACTACAACAAGACATTCAACGGAGCCGTCCCTGCCCACCGGGCTATCGAACGTTCGCTGAATGTACCTTTGGTTCGTATGCTGTCGCAATACAATACAGGCCGGTTCATGGCTTTACTAAAGGCCTTGGGAATGACTACGCTCCGCTTTTCGGAAGAACATTACGGGGCTTCGCTTATCCTGGGCGGTGCCGAAGGAACCTTGTGGGATATATCAGGAATGTATGCTTCCTTATCCCGCATTCTTACCCACTACCGCCCATATAACGGACGGTATAACCCGCAGGATATCCACCCGCTGACTCCTTATCCGAATAAGGAAAAGAACCCGATCCGTTCGATTACGGATAAACGCCTTACCGACAAACCGCTTTTGTCTGCCGCTTCCATCTGGTTCACTTACGAAGCCATGTCCGCCCTGAACCGTCCGGAAGAAGAAGCCGACTGGCAACAGTTTGAATCGATGAAACAGATAGCCTGGAAAACAGGGACCAGCTACGGCGGGCGTGATGCCTGGGCAGTCGGAACGACTCCCCGCTATGTGGTCGGCGTATGGGTAGGAAATGCTTCGGGGGAAGGCCGTCCGGGGCTAACCGGTGTAGGAAATGCCGCCCCCGTCTTGTTCGACCTCTTCTCCCTGCTACCCGGAGGGGGATGGTTCGATATGCCTTACGATGAACTGGAACAAACCGCTATATGCCGCAGCAGCGGACACAAAGCCTCACAGATATGCGACCAGGTGGATAGCTTATATATTCCCCGCTCCGGTATCAACACCCCGATATGCCCTTATCATAAACTGATACATCTGTCGGCCGACGGACGTTTCCGCGTGAACAGCTCCTGCGAGTCGATAGACCGGATGATTACCCGTCCCTGGTTCGTCCTGCCCCCCTCGCAGGAATATTATTATCGCAACTACCATATCGACTACATCCCGCTCCCCCCTATCAAACCGGGATGTGAACAGACACAAAGCCAACAGATCGAACTGATCTATCCGGAGCATAACGCCATACTATACTTACCAAAAGGATTTTCCGGCAAACAGGAGAAGTTCATCTTTAAAGCCGCCCATGCCCGCCAAGATGCTACCATTTACTGGCATCTCGACGACACCTATCTCGGAGAAACCACCAACAACCACCAGATCGCCTGTTCAGTGCAATCCGGTAAACACCTGCTTACCTTGATCGACAACTGGGGTAATCAGCGCAAGATACTTTTCGAGGTAAAGTAACCCCTATACATTTTTATGAGCACGCCTCCGGCCAACAAACAAAAACCAACTATGACCAAGATCGGGAGACTGATATTTGTGGAGCGGCGGGATTCTTGTTTTTGGTTATTTTCTGTGGTTAGTGCGGAATAGGATTGCTGTGTGGTGGTGATAGCAGACAAGCTGTCTGTTTGGTTTCTAACCTGCCGGAGACGAGCGACGGTGATACTTTGCAGGGCTTGCCTGCCCGAACTGTCAGGTGGAAGATAAACGGTTTGTTTCAATTCCCATAATTGCGAGTCACAAAGGATGGAACGGCTTTGATACAACAAGCTATCGGCACCATCGAACCGGATGGAGTCATACCGGATATTACTTTCCGATCGATGTATATTCCTTAACCCGCACCCTGTGAACAAACAGATAACACAAACCATATAAACAAGCACCTGCATCCGGTTCCTGCCGGATTGCTTCAATGACAGATGCAGGAAACGGCGGTGTTTGTATAAGATCGCCTGGTCGAAAGGTAAGCCCGACCGCATCAACAGTTCCAGCAACTTCTCCGGACCTTCGGGAGTATAGCAATCGGTTGCCTCCCCCTTCACATGCTGGCTCGTAGCCACACCACCCACCAAACGGTTCACCTCTTTATTCCGGTAACCGCTCAGGATGGCGATCGGCTTCTTATATAATTGCCGCAACGGTTCCAGTAGACAATTTGCCAGATGTTGCAACGAAGCCCTTGCCTGAGCAGGCGGTTCATTGGCTATTGCATTCTCTACTGCGGTACGGCTATATGTAAGCTCTTCCAGCGTGAAATGTTCACTTAACCCGGTCTTTTTACTTCTACTTTCCATTGTCATTGATTTTAAATTTATAGGTATAATCAACCCCGAAAAGGGCACCCGCAAACGTACTGATCTCACCGAAAGCCACCAATACGCTGTTATCGATCAATCCCTGAGGATCGATCCAGAATCCGCTGAAGAGGAGAACAATCCCGCTCAATGTGAGCAGGATTGCAATAATCAACTGAACCGTCAACCGTTTCATAGTCATTCACTTTAACTGTTAACCGCTACCGGTCTACTGCCAGTTTACTCAATAACCGGTCTGTCATCCTCATTCCCTCCTTCATCCTCTTTCTTATCGTCAGGAGAGATTTTCTCAAAACTCGTACGTCCTTTAGCCACACGCAACGCCTTCCCCGGAAAGAAACGAACCTTCGGTTCGCGGATCATATTGGTAGCAAAGTCTTTCCCATCCGTTACACCATCCGATCCGAAGTTATAACGAAAATGCCCCAACTCACCAACCTGTACCCTTCGTCCATGCTGCATGTGGCGTACCAGTACAACGACCATACGGTCGATTACCGCTTTCACTCCCGCACTACCCACGCCGGAACTGTCGGCTACCTCTTCCACAAATTCATCGAAAGGAACATAATCGCCACACACCATCTGTGCATAGATTTTCTCCGGTACTTCTTTCTGATCCGGTCCCATGTTCTTTCTTGTTACCAACTTAAACTTCATTGCCATACTAATAATGTATTAAATGAATAATATCTTTGTTACATGTCCGCTGTCGAACACATAACAAAGATAAGAGAACGAGTTTATGACCTGTCTTCGATAATAGCGACAGTATTACACAAGCTACAAGAGGTAAACTACGCAATATCACCTTATCGTTTATATTATCGCCGTCATATTCCCTGTCATTTATATTTATTTTACACGAGGTTCGCGTGTACCCGGCTCATTGGTGACGGGAGTCCACTTATTCAGCCAATTAAGGTCTTCGGCTGTGAGGGTTTGCTTACGCAATTTGTCACCAAGGGTTTCGATGGAGTTGATATGGCCGAATGCCAGTTGATAGCAAAAGGACAAATGCACCGTGGACGGTTTGTGTTCGGCTTCGTAGACTTCCATCTGGCCGATAAAACGCAGGATGATATCCGATGCCTGAAGATCGAACTGTAAAGTTCCGAGTACGGTGTTTTCCAGCAAATGATCGAGCGTCCGCTGCCAGTCGCGGGTAAAGAAATGGGTAAGGAAAATCTGGTAACGAACAGTCAGGTATTCCCATTCGCAAAGGGCCACTTTGTAGGCAAGGCGACGATAATAAAAACGTCTGACAGGGGGTAAATCACTCAGGATAGTTTCAAACTTACTGACGGAAGGAGCTTCCTTTCCGAACAATGCTCTTAGTTCTTTATACATTATATATAACGTTTAGCAGGATGGGAGAATTCCCTTTCCTACTCCGGTATATGTGTACAGAGAAATAGTTCAGATTTTGACAGATATGAGTCTTTGATAATAGCGACCGGTTGTAACTGGCTCCCCTCTTGAGAGGGGGAAGGGGGTGTGTTATAATCCCGCCTATAAACGGGCCTTAATTAATAACACATTAATATATTTAAACCATCCCTATGTTTTTTGCCGGTTTTATCTACTGGCATTTACACACCCCCTACCCCCTCTCAAGAGGGGAGCTGGTTACCATCAGTCACTAATCAGATAGCTCAATATTTCCTAAAACTCAGCTATTCCTGCTTATTCAACGCATCCAACAAGTATTTTCCCGGACGGAATTTGACGCTGATGCGCGGGGGGATGGTGACGACTGCGCCTGTTTTGGGGTTGCGGCCGTCGCGCAGGGTTTGAGGCCAGGGTTTGAGGGTGCCGAAACTCTGAAGGTTGATGGAGTTGTCTTTCGACAACTGCTCTGTTAATACTTCGATAAACATATTCAGCAATTCGGTTGCTTCTATCTGCGTGCAACCACGCGCTTCCTGGATGGCACGGGCCAGTTCATTCTTATTCATTGTTTATTAAGTGTTTTTGATTTTTACACAACGGACTCCCTGACCGTCGGAATGTGCGCGGGTTCCGCCGGCACTAGTATCCCACTGATAATCCTTTCTCCCTCCATACGTTCTGGATGAATAGCCACCAATATAAGTAGAAGTCCAATATATACCTTGCACACCAATACCATCGGGTTGACCCGTCGATGCATTTCTGAAACCAGTGTAAGGCCAAAACAATCCTGTATCAGTAATATAGAAGCCTTGACGATTACCATAATAACTAACATTGCCACCACCAGGAATTGCCGCTTCCGGAGAAACACACCAGCCTGCCGGGCAGGGATCAAAAAAAGTTTTTGTCGACGACCACAAATCACTTTTCGCAACCATACCATACCATAAACCTGCATTCGAAATGAATGCAAGCGGATTCTGCATCGCATTATCAAACATATCGTGACTATTCGCAAAAGTTGCATCAAACTGCTTTCCTGTAGTCTCGACCCTCTCCCCATTCGCATCAAACATAGGTGTTAGGGTACTCTTTTCCACAAACGTATTTGCCGGAACAAACGGATCCTTTCTTCCCCACTGGTAAGACATACCAAAGCAGGTGACATTTGCACGATCATTAGATAACGCACCGGGACTTCTATCCATCCAGATATAGTTGTTATATTTATAAACATACCCATTATCAACTGCTGCACTAGTTTCAGTCATAGTGTTATAGTCTACCTTTTTCACCGAGTAATCCGTTATCCAGATATGCCAGCTCCACAATATCTTATTATTTACATCATAGGCTGCAACCAACGCATTTCCTGGCTTATTATCTGTGGTCAAACGTATTTCTCCACTGGAAGTCAGGTTGTAGATATTCTTTACCAATCCCGGTTCCGTTTGCCAGACCAATCCGACATGGTCAATCTTACCATTTTCTTTCGTTCCCATCCGATCGGCATACGATGTCCAGTTGGTGGAAGCCACATATACACCCGCTGCTTCATACGGGTTAAAGGTCAGTGTCGAACCGGGTGCTGCCATATAGCAATTCGCTCCGGGTAGCGATTCCATTGTTGACGATGTTACCCGACCGTCACCGGTATTCATACCCGTCAGATTTAATACCACATTATATACATAGTTACCTTTCAGATTAAAATCATTGATCGCGTCGTCTCCCGGATAAAAGCGGTAATAAACTTTACGACTCTCTCCTCCGCTTGTAGTGTAATTACCTTCCAGCAAAATATAGGTACAATACGAATCAGGAACATTACCTGTAATCTTGCCGGTTGCCTGACCGGTAGTATTATTTCCCGTTCCCCGTTTGTTTTCGGGTATATACCACACATACCCCTTCTCTATATCTTTTAAAACCGGATAGAGATCGGAAAAGCCGACAGATGTATCTGTCGTTTCCGACGTCGATCCCAACGTCATCGCCTGAGGAACCGACAGCAACTGCAACCACACCGGATCAAAAGTATCTCCATTCGGCAATTTATCTGTGTTATAAGTAAAACGAATTTTCGCAAACCGACGGGTCAATTTCACCGCTAAAGTGGGGCCGGTAACCACATTTGTATTCGCAATCCCGGTCATAACGATCCCTTCCGATAAACTACCCTCCCGACTGATTGACAACAATTTTCCTTCCAAATCGGCAAGTGTTCCCGTAAAATTGGCCAGTACATCACCGACATTGCTGATAAAATAAAGAAATTGAATAGCCTGTGATGGTGACTGCATCAGGCCGATAACTAACTCATTCAATCTCGGATTCTTGAATGTGCGGACTACAACCATCGGTACATTCGCATCGGTTCCATCTCCATCAAACTGTATAACAGTCAGATCCTTCACTTCCGCCTCCGCCTCTGTTGTTCCTTCTCCGCCCAGCATTGCACCGTCTGCCCGGGTGGCCGGTTCTCCCACCAACGGATCCACCTGCAAACAGCAGTTTATATTTACAACCTTGCGATTGTCCGTTCCCGGCTCCGGCTGTACGGTCTCCTCCGTACACCCCGTAGACGCGCCCCAAATGACAATCAGTAAAAACAGTTCACCAATCAACCGGACTCTATTTCTCTTTTTCATATCCATTTCTCTTCTTTGCTCACTTTATTGTTTGACACATCTCACGGCTGCTCCCCAGGCTCCGGAAACTTCTGTTGTAGAAGACATACCATTATTAAACTGAAAAACAGACGGCATTGTGGCACCGAAAGAGGCCGACCAAAGACTTGTATAACTTTCGTTGTAACCCATCGAAGTGTTATCCAACCGCCCGGATTTCGGATACCAGGCAGGCAATTCCCCTCCGTCGACATTCCGGGTAGCTCCCAAATCACTAGAGACATCCCATGAAAAGTTTACTCCCCAGTTAAAAGTATCCCATGCCGCTTTTGCAGGCACCTGCCAGCCGGCCGGACACGGATCGAATACCGTCTTATTGCCCGATTCCGTCCATAAGGTAGTCAACGCATTTCCGCCATGCCAAAGGCTGGTCGACTGATTCAGGAAAAACACGGTAGGATTTCCGACCGATTGGTCTATATTCAAAGCGGTACCCATATCAGCAGAACTAACCTCCATCCCCCCGGAAACTATAACCCCGTTTCCCGTATAAAACGGATCTTTCCTTCCCCACTGGTAATAGAAGCGGGGACCTTCTTCTCTTTTTGTCGTGCTCAATGCTCCCAGATTGCGATCCATCCAGAAGCATTCGGCATATTGCTGTATTTTACCTTTCGTGCCACTCCCATCGAGTACCCCGGCATACGGTGTCACCCAGATATGCCAGCTCCAGAGAATCGTCCCGGCTTCGTCGTAAACGGCGATCAACGCATTTCCGGAAACACCGGTTGCATTCGGTACAACAGAGACCATTCCCTGAGAAAGTGATACCGACTGAAGCAACCCCTCAACTGTCTGCCAAAGGATTTTCACTCCGAATATCCGGCTGAAACGATCCTTTATCAGCTGGTTCTGATACACGACTCCTGTACCGGCAACGTCCGTACCCGGAGCCTGATAAGGATTAAACAACAGTTCGTTGTCAGTCTCCGGGGCTACCACAAAACAATTGGCCGGTTCGATTTCCTTAAAATTGCGCTTCGAGACTCGTTTATCGAACGAGTTCACCCCCTTTATAACAGCATGAATAGCGTAATCCCCATTCCGCTCGATCGTATAGTCGTCGGTAATATTCCCACCGGGATAAAACCGGTAACTGGCTAATTGGGTTGGCATATTCGGAGTGGTGTAGATACCCGACAGTTCCACATAGGTACACCCTACTCCATCATTAGGGGCATGGGTTGCGTCTTTTTCATAAGCCGTTTTGCCTGTCCCTTTCTCCTTATGCCGGTTCAAAGGGATATACCAGGTGTATCCCTCTTCGAGTTCGGAAACAATAGAAGTATAGTTTTTAAAATTACCGGCAACCTTTTCCGGATAATCCATTTCGGTAGTAGCATCGATAAACCCGTCGGCATACTTCAATTTATTGGGCACATTTCCTATTTTCATGGCTAAAGGAGTAAACTTCGTCCCCGTTATCGTCAGTTTCCTTTGCCAGGTAAAACTGATACGCGCCACCAACCGTTGCAGGTTGACCTCGACGGCATCTCCTGTATTTCCCGTGGCAGTAAAAGAGGCTTTCACCGCCGCAATCATCATCATATTATCTTCGCTCATTGTCTGCTGGTCGAGTTCCACCGTTTCCTCTCTGAACGCTCCGAGCGTTTTTCCCTCGTAATTCTGGAATTTAGCTCCGGCATTGGCTATAAACACGATATATTGTTCTTCATTTTCCTGAGAGCGCAAACCAATGGAATAAATATCACCCTCCTCCGGTTCCGGTGAAAGAATATAACGCGAGGTTACACATTTCACAGTAGAACCATCGTTTCCACCTTCCGTATTTCCATCCCAGTCAAACTGCAGAACCGTCAGGTCATTAATAGCCAGTTTGGTTGTTCTTTCCTCTACCGTCGGTTCTGCTTTCGTCATTCCCTCGACACATGCGATCGACATAAGCGGTTCTTGTCGCAGGCTAAAAGAAACCGGTACCCACTCTTCCTCCATTCCTTCGTCCGGATGGTTAGCCCAACCATCGGTCGAACAGCCGGTGGCAAAAAAACATGCCATCCATGTGCAATACATAGCAACCCATTGTTTCATCCTATATCTCCTCCCAACTCTACCAGATCTCCCCATTCATTAACCTCAAAGCGATGTTGGATTTCCTGTTCCCCGCCTCCCACTTCGTTCTGACCGTTATTAACCGAATTCCAAGGAGTGACCGTTATCGTAAACCCGACAAAATCCCAACCATAATTCACTTCAAACTGATAGCTTTTGCCCGGCTCGAATGCCAGTTTATTGATGGTTGCCACAACCTCTTTCTCTGTTGCTACCTCCTCATCCGTTTCTTTTACATCTAATGTGATGGTAGCCTGAAACTGAGCGGCAGCCCGGGGGAAAATAATCAAAGGATATTTTTGAGTATTATAGTGTTTCCCGTTTTTCCCTTCAGGAGCCTCTGAATACTCAAACTTATCCTCCCCGCTATTATCAATCGTCAATGTACCATTGTTCGTTGCAGGCATCACCCACTCATTTTTCGGCAACTTATAGTTATTGTCCTGGGCCGCTACCATACCATTCACTACAATTTTTTTCACCTTAAACGTTTCGATCGGCGAACTGGCCGTCACCACCCGTACGGTAAAACTGACTTGCGAAGTCAAATGTTCCAGGCTATTCAGCGTAACACTTGTCGGCTCCGGCAGCATCTGTGCCCGGGTAACCGACCCCAATGCATCCACACCGGCAGCAACCGTTATAAAACGCCCATCCTCCGATAAACCGGTACCCGGAACCATCGTACAAAAATCGTAGGTCCCGGCAGAAAGATATAAGGGTGTCGCATCATTTGCCAATCCGAGGCCACCGGAAATTACCACATATTGACTTTTCCCTGCCATCTCTTTCGTATCCGGGTTATAAGCGGCTATCATCAGCGTTTCACCTTCTGTTAGTGCTTCGCCTTCTGTTGCACGGGTCATTACATCTACTTCCGGCAGACTGAACGTCACCGGATAGAGTTCCTTCCCGTCCGGCACGATTGTATCTTGCCGGCAAGATGCCAGCAGCAAAAGAACGATCCATATATTGTTACTCTTTTTCATATTCATACTTATTTCTGAGGCTGATTATTTCGGATCCAGTTCGATCTTATCCATATCCACGCCAAACTGTTCCCAGGGTATTATCGTCGGCAGGCTGAATGAAGCGGCATAACGCGCGATTGTCACTTCGTATGCATAACTGTATCCTCCCTCCAATGTGAGTGTTTCATTTGTTTTCGGCAGGATACTCGCCATATAACTTTTAGAGACTATCGTTTTACCAGATTCAAAGCTTAAATCGGTAAAATCCAGCTTCAACGGAATACCCCGGGTAGAAACGGTTACCGGCAGAAGGATAAAGGAGACAGTAAATTCGGATGAAGGCGACGGAGAGTTTGCAGCGACAGCCTTTTTTGTCTGCCCGTTGGGAAGATCGCCCGGAACACCCCCCGTTATCAATGCAGGACCGACGGATCCGACGGACAAATCGATATAACTGCCTGTCGGATCAGTATCGGCAATACTGACCGAGAGAGCTGCGGCAGACAGATAGCCACCCTCGGCTGCCGGTTTTACGGTCAATATGATTTGGGTTGCCAAATGACGGAAAGGCAAGGAGACAGAAACATCAGCACTACTACTTTTTATATTGGCTACTGCCATCAGATAATCGACCCCATTGCGAAGGGTGGCTGTCTGATGACTGCCGTTTGGTGTGGGCACGGCATCCGTTGCACTATTGGTCGACAGGGCATAAAAATAATAATCCAGCCCAGTTTGTACCTGCATAAGACCGCCTGTTTCCTTCAACACCGCCGTTGCTTCCGTATTATCGACTGTATACATATTGGAAAGCGCAGGTTTTTCCGATGTCTCGGAAGAAAGAGCACTCGTCCAGGCATGTACCGTGACGTTCGCTCCCGTTTCCAGTGATTTATTATTACCCGCAGCGGCCGCTTGGGTAGCCAACGCACCTGCCGTAGCCATAAAGCTGATCGTTATGTCGTCGTTGCTTGTCTGTTCCTGTCCGTATTCCTGCGTACAGGCTACAGGAAGCAGCAGGAACAGGCCGATAGTTATTGTTGTTGTCAGTTGTTTCATGTTTTCTGGATTTAGTTTGTTTTTGAATCCGTTACGCCGCCTACTACGCCGGAAGTTCCGCTTTTCCAATCTTCCACTGTCACACCGGAGAAAGTAATTACATTACCTTTCAGGATCAGCGTATAGCTGTTTCGTTCACCGGAATTCCAGCCGTTAGAGGCATCAAGCTGTCCGGTATAAGTATGGGTTGCCACGTCCGTGTCCCCCACTTTAAGGTCTTTAATAACGACCTTTATCCACATCTTTAAGGATCCCCCTGCTTTCAATGGTAACATATTGTAGGTGGCTACCTGATTGGCCGGGATGCTCCCATTCACATTTCCAACCTTCTCTACGGACATTATTGCCATTTGATCGGTTTTTAATCCATCGACTTCAGAACCACAGTCTAATGGCTGCAATCCTATATTATTGCTGACACGAACCTGGCCGTCTTTCAGGTACATATAGGCATCTGTCACATCAGTTTGTTGTACCCAAACATCGGCAAGGTCAAACTTTTGAGCAGCTGATTCATCTGCCGCACAGGCATTTTTATCGAACTGCACAGTCAGCTGAACCTGGGTTCCTACATGCTTAAATATCAAAGGGATATTCTGACCTGTACCGAATTGTATCTTTTTTTCTGCAACAGCGTGCAGATAATCGATACCATTAACAAGTGCAGTAGTACTCTTTGAGTCGTCTGTCGGATAGCCTTCATTTGCTATGGTATTAAACTCCGGAGCTTCTGCCGTACTGCTATTTGTTGAAACGGCATAAAACCCGAATTTCCCTGCAGGAAGAATCATATCTTTGGCCTCCGATCCCTCAGCAGAAGCCACCGGAGCCAGTGTCGTTCCGTCTGGATCATTCGCCGTATATTTTTTGCCCCCTTCCATGACTGGTGCCGTCACCCCAGTTTTTTGCTGATAGGGATAAATACGCACTTTGGCAGATGTCGTCAGTCCGTTGTTCTCAGACCGCGTCCGGGTCGAGGTAAAGAAATGGATTTCCGACCTGGGTTCCATATCCGGAATATCGACCGGTTCTTCATGGCTACAACCGATAGCCAGCGTCAGGCAAAAAGCCGGAAGCAAAAGGCCTGTCAATCTGTGTATGTTCATTTGATATTTCATGATTATTCCTGTTTTAACGTCGTCAAAAATCTTCCGTTATATCACTGTCGGATATATTACCATTCGTACCTCCCGTCCACTCTGTGACTGTCAGGTTATTAAAAGAGACATCGTTTCCGGTAATATTTACCTTGTAATCATATTGGTTTCCGGAAACTAAACCGGCCTCTGTATTCGGGATAGTGAGGGTATAGACTTTATTGGTTTGTACCAGGTCGGCAAACGTGATGGACGGGAAAGTAATCGTAACCGGGATATCCTGTTTTCCCGACAAAGGCAACTGGATATAAGAGGCGGTAAAACCATTGTCGACTGAGCCTGTACTTGTAACTTTCGTATTATTATTCTCCACCTGCGCACCGGCAGTAATCACCGGATTAGCCCCCAGCGAGATCTTCGTGCCCGCAGGGTTGGTGAGAGGTAAAGCGAAGGTGGGAGCCGTTGCCGCTGTCGCCTTATCGCTACCGCTGCCACAATCGATCTTCAGGTCAATGCGGGTAGCGAGACGGAAAAAAGATAGCGAAATGTTCTGCGGCGCTTCGGGTGAGGAATGGAGCGTACTGTTCACGGCACAATAGATATAATCCAAGCCATTCTTCAATTCACCAGTATAGGAAGAGGAAGCAGCCAGGGCGGGCGGATCCTGTCCCTCGGCATTGATAGCCAGTGCAAAAAAAGCATAGGTACCGACAGGGAGATACATTGTGTTGCTGGGGTCGGCAGGCTCCATATTTCCCCCTGATAGTACCTTATACCGACGGGTAACCAAGGGGCTTCCCGACGGAGCAGTCGTATTTGCCTGTTTATAGACATGAACATCTATAAGCGTGCCTTCGGCTAAATTCTCGGAAACTCCCTCTGTAGCCTTCGTCGTCAGATCGATCGTGCTGCTGAAAGAGACGGCCACCAACTCCTCGGGTGGAGTTGGCACAGGTTCTTCACCCCGCTGCTCTTCATCGGCGCAGCCGGCCAACAACAGGATAAATATTGTATATATTAAGGTAAAAACGGGTTGTCATTGTTGTAAGATTAAGATGCAGGCTCTGGTTCTGTCGGTGTTAAAGGAGATTCTTTCACCCCTTCCTCCCAGGCTGTCACCGTTGCTCCCGTAAAGGAGATCGTGTTTGGCTTCAGGGTGGCAGTATAGGTATATTTCTTACCGGCCTCGAAAGCATAACTACCGGATGCCGGAGCTGTTAATTTGGTGGTATATGTTTTGGATTCGCCGTTTGTATTAGCTATCGTATAATCATGCCCATCTATCTTTACTTTCACTTTAAAGGTAACAGTCAATTCGTGAGAATGACTATCATCTTTTTTAGCCAAAGGAAGTATATAATAAGAGGCGGTAGCTATTTTTTCGTTACCATATCCACTCGTGCCTTGCACTGCTGTTGTTATCATATTAGATGCTGTAACACCAGAAACAACACCTGCTGCCGGCGTTATTACTCCGGTAGATAACGACATCTTACAATCAGTCACAGCAGGTGGCATTATGGTAGCATTATCATTATCTGTCGCAGCATCACCTTCCCATGAAATCAGTTCTATACCGGAATTTGCGGCTGTTTTCACAGTAATCTCAATGCAAACGGCTTTATGGGCTAATCCTAAAGTAATAGATTTTTCAGTGTTTTCTATATCTTGATTCGCAGCTTGTGCCCAAATATAATCCACTCCATTTTCTAAATCAGAAGATGTTCCTTTTGTAAATGCCGGAACCTCTTTTGTCGTGGAATTACAGGAAACTGCATAAAAGTCGTAAGAACCTCTAGCCAGATACATGGTATAACTGGATTCGCCTGTGAAACCGCCGCTACTTGCAGCATATTTGCCGCTAGCTATAGCTGTTTCAGTTGCATCATGTGCATACGCTGAAATCGTAACTTTTACCCCGTCTGCCAAATTTGTTGTTCCACTCTTTGTCTGTTCCATATCCAGTCCTCCGCTGAAATTGACTGCATATTCCCCTTTCTCGTTGGGGATGGGGGTATCACTAATTTCCTCGGTGGTGCATCCGGTGGCTGCTAAAAGCAGGAAGGGGATGGATAGTAATAAATTCGTAGTTGTCATATTGAGTCGTTTTAATATTAATACATCTGTTATTCTATTCATTATTAATGAACTTCGGTATCACCGACATCTATCAGCGTCCAAGCGGACAGCGTGGACTTGAAGGTGATGGTGACAGGGTTGTCGGGGGTATCCGGAACGTCGGGGACATCCGGGTCGGGGTCGGGGTCGACAGGGATATCGGGAACGTCTGGGATACCCGGCGTATCCGGGTCGTTCGGATCATTCGGGTCGTCGGGTTCATCCGGTTCATTCGGTTTTTCCTCCTCGTCGGCTGTGTAGCTGACTGTATAGAGATAAGAGACACCGGCATTCAGGCCACCGGCGGGCAGGGTCAGAGCAACGCCTTTCTGTTCGGTGGGCGAAGAATCGTCGCCACGGGTGGCACTTATATCGAAGGTGTAAGATGCTCCGGTTCCTTCCGACGGCAGCAGCATGAGCTGTCCGGGGACAGATACCGTGCTGCCGGCAGCTATTTCAAGGTCACCGGCCGGGCCATACAGGGCATAGGTCTGCCAGTCGCCGGGCGATAGCCATTGGCCGCTGGCAATATCCAGCGTGGCACTACCGGGGCCATGCAACCGGATGGCATGAAGAACCAGCTTTTTCTTTGTATGGTTCGCTATTTCCAGTCTGATCTGGGTCAGGGCATGGTGGAAAACAAGTTGTTGCGCTTCGCTGCTTGGCTCGCAGTTTTCCAACGGGGTAGCGTACATATAATCTATCTGGGAAGCAAACGTGCAGGCCAGCACCGGAGATGTACCGGACAAAGAGAACACCGCATCCGCTGTGTACGGATAGTAGGCATAAAAGCTATACCGGGCATTCTCCTTATAATACTGTACCGGTTCATACGTAAGCCCGCCAACTCCATCCGCACGACACGCCTGGTTATCCATCAATCGGGCATCATCCGGAGTAGGTACATTGCCTGCGGTATTCTCTAAGGCAAACACACCGACTTCCGCCCCGGCGGCAAAGCCGGAGCCACTCACCGGGCCACTTTTGCTACCGGGACCCGAAACAAAGCGGATCACCCCGGGAGCGTTCCCTGTCCCGGTTCCTTCGTCAGCAGAGCAATTCCACAGCAGGAGAGCCACAACGCCCAGTGTAAATAATATCCTTATATCTGTGTTCATATTGATTTTTTCCTTTGTCAAAGTTCGACAGGTATATCGGGGCCTTTCTCATTCTTCCATTCAATGATACGGACAGTCCAGCGTACATCATCCGCGTCGACATTTACTTCTATCTCCACATCGCTTCCCACCCCTTCGTGCAGGTCGTCCAGCTGATCGGAGATATCCAGTTCGATGGTCTTGCCTGTATTGTCGGCATAACGGATCGTCAACTTCAGGTTTTTCTTCTCCACGGCCGGATCGTTCAACAGGCCGAAGATACGTACCTGACCGGCAAACTGTCCGCCGGTACGTTCAACAGGGATAACGACTTCCCCACCGGACGAAGTTACCGACTTGCCGGTACTCAGGTTGAGTGCCGTCGCCACATTCAACAGACAGGCAGACACATCCTCCACCGGACGGCCGGTTATCTTCAGACTAAAGGCAATGCGGTGAACCATCGGCCGCGGGACAACAGACAGCTCCACGGGCCTGGCGGCAGACACTTCGCAACGAGCCAGTGACGCAGCAAACAGCCAACCCGGCTGACCGGCAGACTCCGCAGCACGGCTATCGGCAGTCAGATAGGCTTCGGCCGTTTCGTAACAATCATCCCCACGAAAACCAATGCCCGGTGTCGGACGATTGCGCAGCAACACCCGGTAAGTCCCTTCCGGCAGTTCACCGCTGAAAGAAACCGTATCCGACTGCCGGTCGTACACCTGGCCATCGGCACCATAGAAACGCAAAGACATCCCTTCACCGGACTTGATCTCCGCAGGAAGTTTGTCCCAGTTATAAGCGAGCCGGACGTTCCCCACCGATACTACAGGATCGGTTTCCTCTTTCCGGCAGGAAGAAAATACGACGGTCGCCAGCAACATAAATACCGACAAACTCAATCCCCATACATATATATCCCGATCTGACATTTTTTTCTGCTGTTTTAGCCTCTTTTACGTGTATCTCTATTATGCATAGAGATACAGCCTTCATAAACAACTAATTATCAAAAGGATAAAAGACATCGTTAGGGATTGATAGTTTTTATTCACAATCGCGATTTTGTGAAAGAAGCTGAAATTGATAACATTTTTTGATTGGTTAAATATTCTTTAAACCTTAAGGGTCAACCTATATTGAAATTGAATATTTTCTATCTTTGTATCAGTTTTTAGTTAAGTAAATATAATGTATCTCTATGCATAATAGAGATACAATCCTCATCTTAGAAGAAACTTTGATATTCATGCTATCTATTTATCTTCCAAATTCAATTTCATTTTAGCGTTATTTATATATTCCAGCGCTTCTGGAGAGTCTTTAGAGAATGTCAAAATGATGCATTTATAGGGCATGTCATAACAATATCATCGAATATCGGGCACATTCGTAACACGTTCTTTTTCACTAATTCCTTTATGGGAGTCGTTCAGGCGTCTTTTGCATCCAAAAGTACCTGTGTTATGCCAACCAGCACGGTCATAAAGAGAACTACCCGGCTGCTATTTTCAACCAGCCGGCAGGTAACAGGCATTCACCCGGCAGCTGATGGGAATTACTTGCCGGGTAGTGGTAATCAGCTGGCAGGTAATTCCGCTTTTTACCCTCCCGAAGCAAGAAATCAGGCACAATCCCTCCCTTCAGCTTTCCGGAAGCCAAACAAAACGGTTCAATTCTAAAAAGATATTTTGGTGCTATTCGATAAGAATAAGTAGCAGCCGCAGAAACCGGCCGGGAGTCTATTGGAAAAGTCATTACAAATAGTTCGTATTATATCTCCCTCCCTCTCTTTCTGTCATTCCTTAACTTCAGGAGAAGCGAATATTTGAACCATCCCCCTACCCGACGCCTGTAGAAAGGCTTCAGGGGGGAGGATGGTTGACAGTTTGACAAATAAAGGGTTGACCCTATTCCAAATTTATCACTTTGTGATTCAATTTTTTCAGTACTGCTTCATCAAAGAAGTCCAGATAGATTTGCGTGGTTTGTTCGCAGGCATGTCCCAGACAGGTACTGATCGCTGCTGTCGGCATCAATTTGTTGCGAGCAGCGGTAGCCCAAGAGTGCCGGGCCATATAAGAAGACAGTGATTCGGGGATTTTTGCGAGTTCAGCTATTTTCTTCAGATGCCGGTTAAATGAGACCAGTGCACTCCGATAGCGTTTGTAGTTTTGTGCACGGTCTACTCCATCCGACAAAACAGGCCAGATATACTGGCTGGTCGTCCTGTACCTTTTGATTAGTTCCTGTAATTGGGGTTCTGCGAAAACAGATACCGGACGGCCGGTTTTTACACGCTCATAACAGATCATTTCATGCCGTACCTCTTCATGTTTCAGATTCACCATATCTGCAAACCCCATGCCACAGGCATAGAAGCTGAAAAGAAACATATCCCTCGACATGGCAAGCGACGAGCCTCCATCCAGGTCAAGGTTCTTGATTCGTTTGAGCCATTTCCGGGGAAGCGACCGTTTGCGGGTAGGCATTGACTCCATCGAGATACCGGAAAAAGGATTCGTACGGGGCCTTATCACCTTTTCCTTCACTGCCCTGTTATAGATTGCCCGCAAATTGCGTAGATAATAATGAGCGGTATTCTCACAACATCCCTGCTGTATCAACCAATTCTCATACTCCTCCAATAGCGCAAACCGGAACATCTGAAACGGTATCCGCTCACTCTTCGTAAACTGCACCAACGATTTCACACTGCTCCGGTAGGCTTGGGATATCCCAAACCTTCCATCCTTCTCCATCTTGTCAATAACCCCCAGCGCATAAATCACAAACCCATTACGCGCCACCCCTTTCCTGATACGATTAATTTCTTCCATACTCATTTCTTGTTTAAATTGATATTGGCATGGAATATAACAGAAAAAACGGGGGGATAGGTTCGGAAGATACCACTAAGGAACAATTTACTATGCAAATATAAAAAGCACCGGGACAAATTGGAGAATAAAACTTACAGGATATATTAATATAATGTATATTTGGAAGCTTTATTCTGTTTTAGTCGACTATAATGCAGAATAGCTGTCATCAACACAGTAGAAACATGTGATTTGGAGAGTATAAGAGGTAGATGATAGTTGTCGATCCCCAAGGTATTTCATACAATTGAAGGTCGACAACTATCATTGACAGAAAAGAAGGAACAAACAAGGCTAGGAGGTATTTAGAACAGGGGAAATCTATGGTTTCTATAAGGGGTTTAATTGTACCTTAGTGGTATTTAAAGGGTGTAACTGTTCCTTTGTTTTTAACAGCATAATAGGTTTAATTGTACCTTAGTGGTATTTAAAGCACATACCAGCTGCGCCCCCCAAAGGGCCAACTTGTGGTTTAATTGTACCTTAGTGGTATTTAAAGATTCCGAGCAAGGCAGCTCTGATATGTCGCCTGTAAGGTTTAATTGTACCTTAGTGGTATTTAAAGGGACTTTATCCTTTCCTTTATATACGCTGTTTTCTGGGTTTAATTGTACCTTAGTGGTATTTAAAGGGGAAGATTGTACAGCCAGCAACTTGGAAATAGGTAGGTTTAATTGTACCTTAGTGGTATTTAAAGTAAATAGCGGCAGACCCAGGGGCACGGCCAATCGCGGTTTAATTGTACCTTAGTGGTATTTAAAGTCGATCCTACAAAGCCGATAACTTCCCCCTTTCTCAGGATTAATTGTACCTTAGTGGTATGAAACATACTTAAAAACCGGAAGGTTCCAGGGATGAGGACAAGGCTTAATTGTACCAAGTGAAGATATATAGTTTTTCATTATCTTTGTTTTAACGTAGTAATTAATAGGTAAACAACAATGAACGAACAACAGCAAAATCGTGTAACTTATATCATCTATTGTATCAATGCTTTTGCAGAGCGTTACAAGTTGAGTGCAAAGCAAGCTTTTGCCTATCTGCAACGTTTCAAAGGACTTGTTTTTTTGGATGAATGCTACGAGGCCGAACATCAACTTTCGCTAAGCGATGCTGTTGACGACCTATCTGTTATCTGTAAACGAAATGGAGGAGGATTGGGATGATAACACTTTATCACGGATCGAATGTTGTGATCGAATCTGTTTGCCATTAAAGAATTGTCGATCCCCAGGGTATTTCATACAATTGCAGGTCGACAACTTCAATTAGTAAAAACGAAAGACCAAACAAGGCTAGAAGATATTTAGAGCAGGGAATCTCTATAAATTTGATAGGGGGTTAATTAATTGTACCTTAGTGGTATTTAAAGTAATAATTCCGGATCGGCAAGTGCTATCGCCTGAGGGTTAATTGTACCTTAGTGGTATTTAAAGCACAGGTTATCTTCGACACTCTGCATGTATTTTTGTGGTTTAATTGTACCTTAGTGGTATTTAAAGATGGTTACTATCATGCAACGTCTGCATGATGATGAGGGTTAATTGTACCTTAGTGGTATTTAAAGTCGATTGTAGCGACAAACGTTTCAGCCAATTTATTTGTGGTTTAATTGTACCTTTGTGGTATATAAAGCAGATCGGACAGTAATTAGGTTGCAGAAGTTTCCAAAGGTTTAATTGTACCTTAGTGGTATAAATCTTTTTCAAACTTTTTCTAACAGCGAAACTATCTGTTAATCAAAGACAATTCTCTCTTCAAAGGGAGGAGCCATCCTTTATATCAACAAAAAAAGCAATAAATTCATAGGCCAGACCAAATATATGACTATATTTGGGAGAAACTTAGTATACTATTAACTTACTTAGATTATATCTATACCTTATATAATATATAACCTAAATATAATACCAGAATTACTATATGAGAATACATTTATCAACGAGCGCCAACAACGAACTCGTACCTTTCAATTACCAGCAGAAACTTCTTGGTGTATTGCATCGCTGGCTCGGAACAAACGAACTACATGATAAAATATCCTTATACTCCTTCTCATGGTTAAAGGGAGGAAAAAGATACAAAAATGGACTTCATTTTCCTTATGGAGCCAATTGGTTTATCTCTTTTTGTGAGGAGAATTATGTCAAGACCATAATAAATGCAATCATGGACTCACCAGATATGTTTTGCGGAATGAAAGTAGAAAGGATTGTTATTCAGGAAACTCCCGACCTATCCACCCAAAATCATTTCCAACTCGGAAGCCCCATCTTTATAAAACGTTTTTGTGATGGCAACCATAAACACTTTACATATAAAGACGAGAATACCGGAGAGATGATGGCCGAAACATTAAGACGCAAAATGCAGATTGCCGGACTTCCGGAAGATCCGTCCCTAAAGATTGAGTTTGACCTTAGTTATCCCAATAAAAAAGAAAAACTCATTACTATCCATAATATCAGTAACAAATGCAGCATGTGCCCTCTTATCATTGAAGGTACACCTCTGACAAAAGCCTTCGCATGGAATTGCGGCATTGGCTCTTTAACCGGTAGTGGTTGCGGTTCAATAATCTAACAATTACATCATGTATTACGTAGTAAAATACTCAGGTCCTTTTGGATTTATCAAGCCCTGGACAGCAGTCAGGGATAGTGAAACATTCAGTCTGCAATTCCTGATAACGTCCACGATAGAGGGGATCGAAAAAAAACTTTTCCCGGAGTTACTGAATACGACGGAAAGAGTTCAAAAGATAAGCAGATACCGTCTTAACTATTGCGGGTTGGATTCGCAACAGGAACGAACCTGGTCTAAAGGCGGATTTGTCAAAGAGAAAAAGAAAGATGCACAAGGGAATGTTTATTATATTCCTAAAAACATCAGTATCATTACCCGTGGCGTTCTCCTATACCCCCATTTATATCTCGCCTTTGAGAACTATGACGATGCATCGCGCGCAGCAAAACAATCGATCTGTTTATGCAGAAATGAAGATATATTATTACCGGATCGTCCTACCGAAATGTCACCTGACGATTTTGAACAGATAGACGGTTTCGAGTGGATACCTTCTGATAAAGAAAAAGGGTTCAAAGCCGGATATAACAGATATCACGGAGGTGAAGAGATGTATGGAATATTACATGTAAAAGGTAACCCGATCAGAAGTACCCTATGAAATCTATCGACGAGATACTTGCAAAAAGTCCTGATAATGGTCATGTTTCACTTCTTGAACATAGCCTGCATACCCGGTGGGCTATCGAAGTCTTCGCCAAGCGAACAGATTTTCCTTTTGATACGGAGATAGCCCTCAAAGGAGCGACTTTACACGATTTGGGTAAAGCACATAAGTATTTTCAGAACCGGATGAATAAGACTGTTGACGGTTCCCTGTCGAACAGGCGTACTAAATTCATCCATCGACATGAATTGTCATCTTTGGCATTCCTACCAGCCTTTCCGAGATGGGAATGGGATACGCTGATAGAAATGGTTGTAGCCCATCATAAATCTATAATAGACGATCCCCGGCGAAGAGGTATTTTAGATATTGTCCCGGGGGATCGCCATTGGATAGACAATCATTTACAGGACTGGGAAGAATGGAGCCAATACGGAATACTGATATTGAATAGATTCGGATATCCATGTTCCGGAATAGATCGGGAAGAAGCCCGGCAGGCTTTACTTTATACTGTGGAGTATTGCGAATCGCAGACTTTCGGATGGTCAGTTTGGAGAGGTTTATTAATGGCTGCAGATCATTTTGCTTCCGCTTTTTCTTCATCTACTCAAAAGGAACTTGAGTCTATATTCGAAGTACCGGATCTGTCCGGCTATTTTAGAACGGAGCGGATAAATCCTCTATATCCCCTGTCGTTGATCGGGGTAGACAACAAACGCCCGCACACTTTGGTAGTCGCATCGACAGGTGCAGGAAAGACCGATTTTCTATTGAAAAGATGTAAAGGCCGCATATTTTACACCCTTCCTTTCCAAGCTTCCATAAATGCTATGTGGGAAAGGCTAAAAGCAACTATTCCCAACAAGGATATCCGTTTGCTGCATGCAACATCGAAGATCGTTGTCGGAGAGAATATGGAAGAAAGGATGTTACAACCATTGATCGGATCTAGCATCAAAGTGTTGACGCCCCATCAACTGTCGTCCATTATTTTCGGTACTTTCGGTTTTGAAAGTATCATACTGGATATCAAGGGGTGTGATATCATCCTGGATGAGATACATACTTATTCAGACTACTCGCAAGCAATGGTACTGGAAATCGTCAAAGCACTTTTAAGGTTTGAATGCCGTATCCATATCGGAACAGCTACAATGCCTTCCGCTTTATACAAACAGTTACTGGAAATACTGGGTGGAAAAAAGAATGTATATGAAGTCAAACTACCGGATGAAATACTGGACACATTCGACCGCCATCAGATATTCAAACTCGATAATGAGGACAATATCTCCCCTATCCTGGCGAATGCCTTTAAGGAAAAAGAGAAAGTACTCGTCATTTACAATACCGTCAACAAAGCGCAGGCTGCTTTCAAGGAATTCAGGAATGAATTTCCTGATATCCCCATGATGCTTATCCATAGCCGCTTCAAACGAAGCGACCGCGTTAAACTTGAAAAGCTACTGAAAGAAGAATTCAACGGCGACGGGAAAGAACACAGGAACGGGAAATGCCCCTGCCTGGTCGTTTCGACACAGGTGGTAGAAGTCAGTCTGGATATCAGTTTCGACAGGATGATTACCCAATGCGCTCCTCTGGATAGTCTGATACAACGATTCGGAAGAATAAACAGAAAAAGAGTAGCAGTCAATCACCGGGTTTACAGGCCGATTCATGTAATCGCCCCTGAAGGGAATGTGCTTCCTTACAAAATGGAGCTACTGAAACGTAGTTTCGACCAACTGCCGGACAACGGGGGTATTTTGCAGGAAAGATGTCTGCAGGAAAAAATAGACAATGTATATCGATCGGTCGATACAAAGGAGATCGATATTCACCTGGCTGTAAAAGACGGAGACTTCTCGCTTATAAACCTGACCAGCCGGACTGAAGCTGTCCTCTTGAAAGCATTGGAAATAGAAAGTGCGACCAGCATACTATCCGCCGACAGGGATAACTACATCACTGCCACCTGGGAAGAGCGGATCAATATGGAAATACCTGTTAACTGGAAAACGATCTCCCGATACAGGAACAAATACGAACAGTTGCAGGATATAGGAGCAAATCCTTTTGTCGTTCCCATGTCGCAGGCAGAGTATGAGATTTTTGGATTACAATTAGTGGAACATGATAAATTCATTTAGATATGTATACAAGCTACATCGGTAAAAAGTTCCTGAAGATATATAATGAGAAGATGCATACGGATATATCCGCAGAGGAGTTCTTTGACCGGATATTCTTCAATTTGTTTTTCAATGACGAAAGGCATCTGATACATGTCAGCAATTCTCCTTTTTTCCAAAAGCCGAGAGAAGAAGATGTAAAAAAATATGGCAGTAAGCCGCTCGCCCAATATAATAATCTGAAAACGGCCATAGCCGGCGACGAACCGAACATGTCGATCTTTGTCGGATATGCGGCAAAAGATATAGAAGGAACAACCTCCGGACAGATATCCGAAGTACAAACCTTTATCGATAGAAACGAGATGTATGCCTCCTGGATCGGCGAAGCGCTTGCCATTGGGGTAAGCGGAGGTTTTGCCATCTTGCTGGACGAACCTGACATTTTATGGCAACTGTTTTGCGGTTGGAAATACTATAGGAAGTATCTGAATCAAACACCCAATGTCAAAGACAAACAGATCGAAACATGGAACGGACATTGGTTATCCCATTGGTGCCGGAAGTTCTATAATGATCTAACTCCGTACAAAAGCTTTCATATTATGCTTACCGAATCGATGGGTAATCTCGCCATACCGACCAAGCCCTGGCTCGAGATCATCATGGCTTTATCCAAGAAATACCCCGATAAGGTAATAACTGCTTATTCTTATAATCTATCCCAGACAAACACAACGCTGGGGTTTATCAATCTCTATCTCCCCGAAGTCCACTCTTTGTTCGATTTCAGGGATAAACTATTTTTCGACGGAAAGCAAAGTATCCTGTCTGATGAAGAAATAGAGTCGTTTAACACCTACTACAACTTCAAATCAGCCTGTAGACTGGGTACCATCGGACTAAAAGCGATTGAACCGGATAAGCTGAGACAATATTTCCCCATAGGCTCCATGCCTTACGCGCAAGGGAAAGAATACAAATTCAACAATGAGGAATCGTATATTAATTATGAACTATATAAAATCTGGATTATTGCTATGATAAACAAAACAGAATTACTGGAGCTGGCAACCGCGGTAGCAAAGGCCCTGATAGAGTTTGAACGGACAGCGGAGAAAGGCAAAACGGTTTATTCGAACCTGTCGAAAGAGGTTAGGAAGTCAAATAAAATAGAAGTGTTCGGGCAGAAGCTCAAAGAAATAATGGAATATGAATCTTCTGACAACGAAGTGTTCAGAAAAGCTTTTGTAGAGGCTTATTACATACCTAAAGACTCTTTTCCTCTATTCATGACACTGATAGACTTTGAATATACTTATTGGAAATCAAAAAATTAAACAACCTAATACCCACAGTTATGGACAATCCTTTTATCTATTTACGTGGCCTTCGCCATGCAGAGCATACAGTATTCGGCGTAAATGACGGACAGAAATACTATTTCGATCCTCAGTTCGGCAGAAGAATGGCTTATTCCAGCGGCCAGCAGGTAAAACGCTCCGTTATAGAGGCGTTGAATATGCCTTTCGCAGCAATAACATTCAACTGGGAAATCGACAAAAAAGAAAATAAGGCAAACCAGAAAGAGCCCCACTCTCCGTGCGATCCTTCTTTTACGGATCAACTATTGGGTGGATATATGAAAGCAGAAAGCGGCAGTATGACGGTAAAGCGTCGCAGCCCCTTATCTGTTTCGGCCATGCGACCGCTTCATCCTTTATTGGGCGGTATCGAGTCGCCGACTGAAAATATCACCTTCGACAGGACATCACATCCGGAACACCACACTGTCAAGGTCTATTGGATGGAAAACAAAAAAAGAGGTGGCGAACTAAGTAAAGAAGAATTGGATGAATGGCTGACAACCAATAGCAGGTCTCTTCCCAACCGGGCTTTCATACAGGATCAAACCAGGGCATCCGGTCTTTTTGTTTATGACATCGCCATCGATCTGAGGACATTGTTCTGTGTTTCCACCAATAAACTTGAACCGGAACTTTATCCCGAAATCGAAGCCAAACTCAGGAAAGAGGGATGGATCGAAGGCAAAAACATTTTCGGGAACTGCCTGATCTGTCCTAAAGAGAAAAGGGAAGAAATAATTCCAGCACTCGCAAAAGCGATTATCAACTGGCGTATCACATCCAATCAGGCGCGAACCTTCAGCTTAATGGAGACAGTGGCCATAGCCATCAGCAATGATGCCAATCAAATAGCATATGCCATTCGCGGTGACTTGAAAGACAACACCGAAAGGCCGGATGCCAAACCTGTAATAGATGAAACCGCCCATGCCGATATTTTCATCACTCCAATTGCCAATAGTTATATTGCCGGCTCGATAGGTTCCGTGGATGCCCTAAAGAAAGCAGAAAACAAACTAATCGAACTAATCTCTTCTTTCGATTACGAAAACCAACTATAACGCACAATAAAGATATCTCTTACGAAAAAGGTAAGAGGTATCTTCTACAGAAATCTACACCTCCGTATTTTCGGTGGCTGGCCGTATTTTGACAGTAAACCTCAACTATCTATATTCCAAATTTAATAATCGACATTCCATCTTTACGCAAGATTCGTTCCGGTATATTTATTCAGTTACTTTTGTCCCCCGTTAAAAAATTAATAAACAAAAAAGATGAAAAAGACTTTTTACCTGGCAGCTATAGCCTTTGCTTTTGGGCTGTTCACTGCATGTGATGACGACAACGACAACAACGCTCCGGAACCAAATCCCGCGCCAAAAGAACAATGGGGAAAAACACTCCGCGGAGACGACCAATCTCTATTGGCTTTCCCTGACATTTTTGCCGATTATTGGGAATATACCTATTCTTATAAAGATAATCCAAACATCGGTTTGCGTCTGACCGGGAAATTTCCAAAGGCACGTTTCTTTAACTTCACTGTATATAATGATGAAACACAAATCGATGTATCCAGTATCGAAGATGTGAATGTACAACCGGACGACAGTTCTGTCAATCCTTATGTTAAAGAGACTGCTGATTATGGATCGAATGGCTATACCATTTATATCATTCCCAAAAGTACTCCGACAAGCATGCGTGCTTCTATGAAGAATGTGTGTGAATTTCCGGATACGCTGAATATGGTTTCTACGTTTATGCGTCTTTATCTGGCAAAACAATATAGCGGTGACGAATATGGTGGTGTAGAAATGCCGGAAATTCAGGCTTTCGATGTAACTACCGGTAAGGAAGTAAGTTTCCCGAAACGCGAGAAATGTAATATCCATGAGTCATTGCAATTGCCTTCTATGGACTTTTCTTCTGATGCTAAACCGCTTCCTTTCATGCGTGCTCCACTGAACCTGATGTATCCGAACAGTCCGGCCGAATATTTATTCACCCGTATTAATCTGAAGGAAGGCGAAGTTGCCACTTTCAGTTTCATACCGCCTACAGCACCGAAGAGTGTGAGTGAATATCCTACTGCCGACGTACGTTACTGGTCTGTCTGCTTAGGTTCTTCCGAGTCTTATTCTTATATCTCAGTCTATGATGAAAAGTTACAGAAAGTAGACAAGAAAGGTTTCGTGACCTTTATCATCGCTGATAAGAACTCTCCTAAACTAACTAATATTCTGGCTAAGGCAAATGCTAATGATGGAACTTATGTGCTGGCCTGGGATCGTAAAGAACAAGGTAACGGAGTGCTTGCTTTATATCGCAATATGGTGATCAATGAGAATTATGGCCACTCCATGCGCAAACAGATGGTATCCATTCCATTGGAAGCAGCAGGTGGAGATATGACCAACTTTAATCCAATGACAATGATTGCCATGCTCGCTATGGGTAACTGGGGGCCTCAGGGATACAAATTCACTGAAGATGAATATCTGGACGATAACTTCGATTACGGCAAAATCCGTCGTATGCAATAATCCGTCTTATATCCATAAAAACAACGGCGCCAGCTCATTACGAAGTTGGTGCCGTTTCTTTTTACCTCAATTCCATGCCTAATCAAACAATAATCTTTTATATATTTGTGCAATATATAAATTCTAATTCTTATGAAACCAAAAGAGTTACTCTATCTGACTTTCTTCTGCATATCACTAATCTCCTGGCCTTCATATGCCGAAAACCCGGTAAACAATCCGCACTCCATATCCCTGCATACGGGATATGCCAATATGTTGAGCGGAACAGCCGGTTTGACAAATTCAGCCCATAGTTATGAGCGTGACCTCTGTTCGGGCATTTCCTGGGATGCACAATACCATTGGCATTTTAAGAAGATGATCGGTTTTGGTTTGCTGTACTCCGGATACAGTTCAAAAGGTTCGTTAGAACATAGTTCTGACCATGTATATACACATTATATAGCACCGCAATTCGCTTTGTATTGTTTAAACAGCGAACGGATGAATATACGCCTGAGTGCAGGAACCGGTTATCTGCGATATAGAAACAACAGTACGGTATATGAAAAAGATCGCCGGGTAACCGGTGGACGCATTGCCGGAAATATTGGAGTTAATGCTGAATATATGCTATCTTCTCATTGGGGTATCTCTGCCGATCTACAGTATATACTGACTAATCTCAGGAAAGTAAATTCGAAATATCACGGAGAAACGGTTCTGGTCAGGTTCCCGTCGGAAGAACGGCTGAACGTTTCCAGGTTAAACATATCACTCGGTCTGGGTTATCATTTTTAAGTAAAAGCAATCATTAAATTCGTCACATCATGAAAAAGTATATATTTCTCTTATGCCTCATTCCTTTTCTTTTCTCCTGTACGGAAGATGAATCAGTAGATATCACCGTGATGCCGGAAGAAACTACGATCGGTGCTGATACTTTCGGATGCCTGGTAGACGGTTGGTTATACGTTGGCGGCAGATATAGCCTGCTCACCCAGCCTTCTATCAACTTCGACTATATCTCCTACAATAAAACCATGCAGGTAAATGTATGGGTGAAAGCAGACATGGCCATCAGCTTCTGTCTGGATAATCCGGAAGAGAACAAAGAAATTCCTTATACCCAATTTACATGGGGCGACGAAGCTCTATCAGACGGAAAAGTCTTTATCACCCGCTTTGACAGCACCGCGCAAATCATCAGCGGACGATTTGAAGGCGAGCGTGTCACTTTCGGACGGTTTGATGTGCACTACAGTAAGTAAAAAGATTCCCCACTACTCTTTCGGCAGCACTTTCTTCAAAATCAGGTAGCCGCAAAGGCCGGAGATGAATGAGCCGGCAAAGACACCCAGTTTTGCCTGGTTCAGCAAGTCGATACCTGCATCGCCCATGCCTGCAAATGAGAGGTTGGCGATAAACAGGGCTACCGTAAATCCAATACCGCCCAGCATCGACACGCCGAATAAATTCATACGGGTCATTCCTGTCGGTAAAGAGCCTATGCTCGTACGGGCAAAAAGATAAGTGAAAGAGAAAATACCCAGTGTCTTTCCGATAAACAGACCGGCAAGGACAGCCAACGGAACATTAACTAACGACGCCGGCTGGATATCCCCGAACGTAACACCGGCATTGACAAACGCAAACAACGGAAGGATCAGGTAGTTGACCAAAGGATGCAGTTTGTCGGCAATACTCTGCAACGGACTGATCGTTTTATCGGCCAGCGAATGTATATTATTCAGCACCTGTATCTGTGTCGGTGTCAGCACCGCCGCTTTCTTGGACTGGCGTACCTCCGTATAATCCAGCATATTCAGATAGCCGGTCATATCACAAGTAAAATCATCCAGGTTAATCTTCGGGCGGGCAGGAACGGTGAATGCCACCAATACCCCCGCAATGGTCGGATGAATACCCGACTCCAGGAACAACACCCATACAAAGAAACCGACCACATAATAAAACAGGTTATTATTGATCCGCATCTTCCCTCCTACATATAATAATGCCAGCAACGCCAACGAAATGAGCAGAGGTTGATAGGCAATATCACCGCTATAAAACAAGGCAATAATAATTATACCGCCAATATCGTCGACAACCGCCAGTGCCGTCAGGAAAATACGCATACCCAGAGGTACCCGTTTACCCAACAGCCCCAAAACAGCAAGGGCAAAAGCGATATCGGTAGCCATCGGAATAGCAGCACCACGTATCTCCGGAGAAGTATTACAAACGAGGATATAGAAAAGAACCGGCACGATCATCCCACCGCAAGCGGCTATGACCGGAAGGATCGCCTTACGCATCGAACTAAGTTCACCTATCAGTACCTCTTGCTTGATCTCCAACCCTATCACAAAAAAGAATACAGCCATCAGGGCATCATTCACGAAGGCCAACATAGGCATCGGTTCCCCGTGATGGGCAAACAGATTGAATTTACCGATCTGAAGGTCTATAGGATAAGATAAGATGTGATGATAAGCATTCGCCCAGGGCGAGTTTGCCAGTAACATAGCCAGAATAGTGGCCATAAACAATAAAAAACTGGCACTCGACTTCTGTGTAGCGAATCGGCGCAATGGTTTCAGGATAACATTAATAGTACGATCCATTATGTGTTTAAAGTTTGCGGAGACAGCTTGCTGGCCTGTCTCCGGTTATATTCCTAACTGTTATTTTTCGAGCTGCTTCTCAGCCATCTCAAGCTGATAGGCACTGCGGGTAAGTTTCTCCACCCAGACGACAAATATACCAGTTAAAATTAAATTAAACACAATAGTAAGCACAGAAATCATCAGTGCAGGCCCACCTAAATTATAACCAAGGGCTATAAATATAATCCCTGCTCCTACTTCACCGCGTGTAAACATACCGATCGACAAGGCCAAACGTTCACGTTTGCGTCTGTCACGGTAAAAGAACAGCGGGAATAGCTTTCCGATATTCGACAGGAAAGAAACAACCAGAACGTGCAGCAGGATCATCGGCCACGACATCATCGGCTGTGCTCCCGTAATCGTTGCAGCTTCGGCCGATTGCTTAGCAAAGTCGACGCCAAAGAACACCGGCATACTGACTCCCACCAGGAACATGAACAGGAAAGATATCGCAGTAGCTACATTGTGCTCCACTTTGGTGTCGATATGCTTATGTTTCATAATCATACCCAGGACAAATGCCGGCAGCAGCACTTCGATATGGATGCTGGCCTCTTCGCCGTAAAAATGCTTGGACACGAGGTAGACACCCTGCGTAATCGCCAGCGTAATTACCGCATAGAGCAGGATAGCCTTCCAGTCCTGACGCATGTTATAAGACCCCATCTTCTTCCATCCGAGCGTAAGCAATACCATCACGATCAGGATAATAACACCCAGCTGCCAACGCATTCCCACCATCATGATCTGAAGCGGGATCATCAGCAAAATAGTATCGAGGTCGTCGAAGATGGCCAATACCTGTACCTTTTTATAGACCCACGATGCTTTTAACCCGGCGGCGGCAAGCATAGTAAACAAGATCCCGGCGGAAGTAGGCGCAGCAAAACGGCTTAACAACAAGTTCTCTTTCCAGGCCTCCCCGCTCGACCAGTAGATGTCGGGCAACAGCACGAACATATAATACAATGCAACAAATATCCAGGGAAAGGCTGCGGTAGCCATTGCGATAAAGTAATCCTCCGTATAAGATTTCCAACGGGTCTTGTCCATTTCAAACTCCCGGCCTACGTTAATCATAATAAAGGCCAGACACACATACAATAGTGTATTGGATACTGTCTTCACCATCGAATAACTCTCTCCTACCAGTGTAGGAAGAAATTGCGACACGACCAGACCAATCACCAAGAAAAAAGAAAATAAAAGGATCTTCCTCATTATTCTATCAGCTATTTTTTGTTTAGATTTTGAGAGAACAAAAATAAGCAAATCCTCTCAAATCGAAAATAGCCGATAACCCATGTTTCAGATTATTAATAATTTACTTGAGATAGGCCGACTCCACTTTCAATAATCGGTTCTTAAGCCGTTCGGCTTCTCCCTTCCGGATGCGCAAGGTCATTTCACAGTCCATTTCAAACTTTTGTGACACAATCTGAGGGTTGTCTTCTTTCACTATCCGCATAATCCCGTTCAGATAGGGGTATTCGAACGCAACTGTAATGTCTTCGTCGACCGTGCGTTCCTCGATCTCGGCAGCGGCAATCGCTTCGGCGGCAGCGGTGCGGTATGCGACGATCAGGCCGCTGGTGCCCAACTCGATCCCTCCGAAATAACGGACAACGATAATCAGGATATCCGTTAACTCATTGGAATTGATCTGTCCCAGGATCGGTTTACCGGCCGTAGAAGACGGTTCCCCGTCGTCGTTTGCCCGGAAAGTTTGCCGGTCGGCTCCCAGCATATAAGCCCAGCAGACATGGCGGGCATCGTAATATTGTTTCCGGTATTTATCCAGTTCCTCTTTCACCTCTTCTACCGTACGCACGGGGATGGCATACGAGATAAAGCGGCTACGCTTTTCCGTGTAATAGCCCTCGGCTACTTGCTGAATGGTTCTGTAACTGTCGTCTGCCATCGATCAATCCGGAATATGGGTTTGCTGTTCTTCCCGGAAAGCCCGGAAGTCTTTCATTATCTCTTCGATCTCCTCGATAAAGTAAGGATCTTTAACATTCTTCTTTACTTCGGCATAGTATGTTTCAATGGCAGCCAAAGCACATATATCTTGTCCGCGCAGCAGGAAATAGGGTTCTTCCTTTTCCACGCATTGCTTGATCATTTGGATAGGGTTCTTCATTCTCTAATTTCTTTATTAATTAAATTATTTTCCACACACTTGTCCGGCCAGGTTACCTATGCCGGGTTAACAACACTACTAAGACAGGTAGAGTAGCACTACTAAGTGACTGTTCGTAGCACTACTAACCTATTTCGCCGCCTTCAGCTCCTCCTTCAGGAACGGAGCCGTATAGCTCTTTGATTTTTTCTTTACCATTTCCTCGGGCGTACCGGCGAATAAGAGCTGGCCGCCTTTACGGCCGCCTTCGGGGCCCATGTCGATCAGGTAGTCGGCACATTTGATTACGTCGAGGTTATGCTCGATCACGATGATGGTGTTGCCCTTCTCGACCAGTTTGTTGAGGACGCCCAGCAGGACACGGATATCTTCGAAATGAAGTCCGGTAGTCGGTTCGTCCAGTACATATAATGTATTACCGGTATCCTTCTTAGCCAGTTCGGTTGCCAGCTTCACACGCTGGCTTTCTCCACCGGATAAGGTAGTGGAAGGTTGTCCGAGTTTGATATAACCCAGCCCTACGTCCTGCAGGACTTTGATCTTCGACAGGATGGTCGGGATATTCTCGAAGAACTCCACAGCCATGTTGATCGTCATATCCAGTACGTCTGCGATGGATTTACCGCGGAAACGGACTTCCAGGGTTTCGCGGTTATACCGCTTGCCATGACAGTCTTCGCAGGGAACCAATACATCAGGAAGGAAATTCATTTCTATCGTCTTGTACCCGTTACCCTTGCAGGTTTCACAGCGTCCGCCGGAGACATTGAACGAGAAACGCCCGGGTTTATAGCCCCTCACCTTCGATTCTGGAAGATCGACAAAAAGGTTACGGATATCGGAAAAGACTCCCGTATAGGTGGCCGGATTGCTTCGCGGCGAACGCCCGATAGGCGACTGGTCGACATTGACGATCTTATCCACATTGTCGATCCCTTCGATCGACTTATAAGGCAACGGATCTTCCAGCGAGCGATAAAAATGCTGGCTCAGGATCGGTTGCAGGGTACGGTTGATCAGGGTCGATTTCCCGCTGCCGGACACACCGGTCACACAGATCAGCGTCCCCAGAGGGAAGGTGACGTCCACTTTCTTCAGATTGTTCCCGCTGGCACCTTTTATCGTGATGAACTTACCGTTTCCCTGCCGGCGTTCGGTAGGGATCGCGATCTCTGTCTCCCCGTTCAGGTAGGCAGAGGTCAACGTATTTACTTTCAGCATATCCTGGGGCGTTCCTTCGTAAACGACCTCTCCTCCCAGGCGGCCGGCTTTCGGCCCCATGTCGACCACAGAGTCGGCATTCAGCATCATATCTTTATCGTGTTCCACTACGACGACCGAGTTGCCGGTATCGCGCAGTTCCTTCAGCGAATTGATCAGGCGGACATTATCGCGCTGGTGCAAGCCGATACTCGGCTCATCCAGGATATAGAGCACATTGACCAACTGGCTGCCAATCTGGGTAGCCAGGCGGATACGCTGGCTCTCTCCACCGGAAAGGCTTGCCGACGCACGGTTCAACGAAAGGTAATCCAGTCCCACATCGAGCAGGAACTTCAGACGCGAACGGATCTCTTTCAATATCTCGGTAGCGATCTGTATCTGTTTCTGGTCGAGCTTCGCTTCCACTCCGTCCAGCCATTCATACAGTTCGGCAATATCCATAGCAGACAGTTCGGCGATATTCTTGCCGGCAATCCGGTAATGCAACGCTTCCTTGTTGAGACGCTGGCCGTTGCATTCGGGACAAGTAGTCATTTTGATGAACTGGCCTGCCCATTTCTGGGCGGAAGCAGAAGCCTCGCTTTCCTGCTGCATCAGAATGTATTTGGCAACCCCCTCGTAAGAAAGGAAGTAATTGGAAGAACCGAGCGATTCATTCTTGATCTGCAGGCGTTCGTCCGTCCCGTTCATGATCTCGTCCATCGCTTCTTCCGGTACATCCTTGATCGGTGTCTTGATCGTCACGCCATGCTTTTCGCACAGGGCTTCGATCTGCCAGAAGATCAATGAATTCTTATATTTTCCAAGGGCTACTATCCCTCCGTTGTAGATACTGAGGGAAGGGTCGGGCACGATCTTTTCCATATCAAGCAGGTTCACCTGTCCCAGACCTTTACACTTCGGACAAGCTCCCTGCGGGGAGTTGAAGGAGAAATTGTGGGGAGCCGGTTCGCTGTAAGACAAGCCGGTGGCCGGATCCATCAACTGGCGGCTGTAGTGGCGCACTTCGTCCGTATCGGCATCCAGGATCAGCACCAGGCCATCCCCCTGCTTCATGGCGACACGCAGGCTTTCCTTCAGGCGTCGCTCATCGGAGGCGGAGACAACCATTTTGTCGATCACCACCTCGATACTGTGCATCTTGTAACGGTCGAGCTTCATCCCGTGGAAAATCTCTTTCAGCTCGCCGTCGACGCGGACATTCAGATAGCCTTTCTTACGCACCTGCTCGAACAGTTCCTTATAATGCCCCTTACGGTTACGAACCAGCGGAGCCAGCAGGTAGGTTTTCTTTCCGCTGTAATGTTCGAGGATCAGGTTGAGTATCTTCTCCTCCGTATATTTTACCATCTTCTCGCCGCTCAGGTACGAATAGGCCTCTCCCGCCCGGGCATAAAGCAGACGGAGGAAGTCGTATACCTCGGTAGTGGTACCGACAGTCGAACGGGGGTTTTTGTTCGTCGTTTTCTGTTCGATGGAGATAACCGGGCTCAGGCCTGTGATCTTATCCACATCGGGACGTTCCATATTCCCGAGGAAGTTACGCGCATAAGCAGAGAATGTCTCCACGTAACGGCGCTGTCCTTCCGCGAAAATCGTATCGAAAGCCAGCGACGACTTTCCGCTACCGCTCATCCCGGTTATCACGGTGAGTTTGTTTCTCGGTATCTCTACATCTATATTCTTTAAATTATGGACACGGGCGCCTAAAACGGAAATACGCCCGCCCTCCAGTGCATTCTTATCGTTCATACTCTTTACTATCGGCGTTTTATCTTACCACCCAACCCGAATAATGTACATAGGTGTTGGGAGTTTTGTAATACATTTCGTTTTGTTTGGGGATCTGGAGCGTATAGGTCTTGCCCAGGGTCTGCAACTTACGGTCGCGCAACCAGGGGTTGAAACGCTTCAGGTCGGCATAGGTGATCCCGTTCTTCTGTGCGAAGTCGGATAAGTCCTGGATATCGGACGATACGGCTACGTCTTCACACGCGATCGGCTTGTACAGGTCTTCGGCACGAAGCACAAAGCCATATTTATACGGATTCTCGAATATCTGTTTGATTGCCATGATACGATATACGTAACGGCTCGTTTCTTCTACCAGCCAGAGGTCGAAGGTACTGTCGGCAGTCTGTTTGGTCAATTCGCCGGAGATACGCCCCATGCCTGCGTTGTAAGAGGCGGCTACATTGGCCCAGTCGCCATACTTGGCATGCGCCGCTTTCAGGTACTTGCAGGCGGCTTCGGTCGCCTTGGCTACGTGGCAGCGTTCGTCGACGGTCGGAGTAATTGCCAGACCGTACTGCTTACCTGTCGCTTCCATGAATTGCCACATCCCGACTGCACGTGCAGGAGAAGATACCCGAGGATCGAGATGGCTCTCTATCACGGCCAGGTATTTAAAATCGTCAGGGATACCGTTGGCTTTCAGTATCGGTTCGATAACCGGAAAGTAACGGTTGGCACGTTTGATCAGGAGCATCGTAGTCGAATGGAAATAAGTAAAGCTACTTAATTCACGATCGAACCCCTCACGCATATTGTAGCGGGTGAGGTCTATCGGCTCTCCACAAAAGACAACGGACGAAGGGATATCCGGTGAAGCCGTCATCGCCATAACGACCGGCTTTCCCTCCAAAACTTTTTCAGAGTCACTTGAACTGATCGAAAGGCAAGCCGTCAGGCAAACCAGGCCTCCCGATAAAAAACTAAATATACTATTCCTCGATAATTTCATCATCAATTCGTTTTGATCTAAGAATGTTAATTGAACCTTTTTTCTTTATTGACTTACCGTCCGAGCCGGTCGCCTCTATCACGTAAAAATAAACACCGGGAGCAACATACTTCCCTCCTTTCTTACCGTCCCAGCCCTTCGACGGGTCTGTCCAGTAATATATTTCAGCCCCCCATCGGTTGAATATCCAGCATTTGAAACGGGTAAGGGAGCGGTAAGCCACTCTGAACTCGTCGTTTATGCCGGGAGTCGTACCGGGAGAGAATGCATTCGGGACATCGATATATGTGTCTGAAATGTTTATGGTAATCGGTTCTTCCAGCTTCCATGTACATGCCAACGTACGGTCTGATATTTCTAAATCAACAAAATAGGTGCCATTCTGGTTGAATACATAATTAACATCTTCATTAGGAGAAGTGGACAGCGGCGTATTTTTTCCGCCTTCATTCTTCTGGGAGATAGTCCATTTGAACACAGCCGCTACCGGAGTATTGGCTATTGCCGTAAAGTTAAACTCGACAGGAGCCGATAAGCTGTCTCCCTTCACTACAAGGTTAGGAACATCGCTTGCGTATGACACAGTGTCTATCTTCACCACTGCATCTACGGCTACCGCTTGGTAGACATCACTCGTTATAACTTTCTCCATTCCGAAATGACGGGCAAACAGATCGCCTTTCAACGTAACATCGGTATCACAAAGCGGAGGAGGAAGTACTTTCTTGAAAGGATCAATAATCGTATCGACAGTCACCGTTGTATAAATATCATCCTCTCCCATTAGTTTCATTGTCTGATAAGTAATATCAAACTCCCGATCCAATATCTTGGAAGAACCTGATGGAGTATAGTATTTCATATCTTTCATATCAGCGGTTGCGCCTAAAGCCATATAATCACAATTACTTCTTTCTGCGTCTACATATAAACGGGTGATATCAAAAGCATATTTACTATAATCGATAATCCAGACATACCCCCCCGTTTTCGCCATATTATCATCTTCAACTACGTAATATCCATATCCTTCTTCGATATTACGGATAACAGTAGTTCCACCCTCCTGTTCGGAAGATATTCTTTCCCCATCACCTCCGGCTCCGGCTTTATTTTTATAACGATACCACTGATATGAGCTTGATGTAGGGGTATATCGTATTTCAACATTATCCATACCATATACTAGGTAAACCTGAAACTTACTGCTATTTGCACTTTCATCGAAAGCCAGCAGCGGCGTCCCTTGCCCCCCTGTCACCGTATATTTTTGAGCATGTGCTGTAAGTACCAACAACAGAAAACAGAGCGTCCCGAGCACTCTTCTTAAACAATTCCTTTGCATATATTATCACCTAATTAGCTTCCAAAATTAGTATTTTATACGGACATACACTATCTTTGCGGTAAATATTCCAATCAGCAAATGAATAAGATTAGTATATACGTATTGACGTTGTGCCTGAGTTTTGCCTGCGTTTCCCTGCATTCACAAAACAACAGAGCACGGATTATTACTACTAACGAACTAAATGATAATATATTTTATCATACCATAGAGCGGGGACAGACCGTTTACTCTATCGCTACCATGTACGGGGTAACTGTCGACGACATCTATCGCCTGAATCCCGAAAGCCGCGAGTCGATCAAAGCCGGGTCTACACTAAAGATCCCGCAGCGCGATGCAGGCTCCGCTTCATTGGACAAGACGGAAGATAACTTTTTATATCACACGATACAGCCCAAAGAAACGCTTTACTCCCTGTCTATCCGGTATGCTGTACCCGGCCCGGACATCATCGAAGCAAACCCCGGTCTGTCGACTTCCACCTTCACTATCGGCAAAACGATCCGTATCCCGGCCACTCCTATCGAGTCGCTGCCTACCAAAGAGGTAAAGACCGTGACAAAGGAGATCGACTATACGATCGCTAAAAAAGAAACCATGTACCGCATCTGCCGGAAGTTCAATATATCCAGCGCTGAACTGATCAAACGGAACCCGGAACTGAAGAACGGGGTAAAAGCCGGCATGGTCATTAAAATACCGGTAGAGACAAAAGACGTCGTGACCGAATCCGCTCCGGTGATGCACGAAAGGGACGTGAATGCCCTCTTGTCCGCCCCCAAAGAGATCAAGCGACTGAATATGATCAAGGTAGCCCTGTTGTTGCCGTTCATGACGGACGAATCTCCCCGCTTCATTGAATATTACGAAGGTATGCTGCTTGCCGTCGATAGCCTGCGCAACAGCGGATGTTCCATCGAACTGTCGGTATTCGACACCGGCAACGGTACCAAGAAGCTGAAAGAGATACTGAAAGACGATAAGCTGAAAGAAGCCAACCTGATCATCGGAGCCGTTCAAAACGAACAGATAGCCCCGGTAGCCGCCTTTGCAGAAAAGAACAATATCAAATACGTGATCCCGTTCACTTCCAGAAACGACGATGTATTATCCAACGCAAATATCTTCCAGGTAAATACCCCGCATTCCTACCTGTATGCCAAGGCTTCGCAGGCCGGTTGCGACCTGTTTGCCAACGACAACATCGTTTTGCTGACCGTTCCCGGAACAGAAGACAAGGCCGACTTCATGAAAGCCTTCAAAGCCGAAATGAAACAGCGGAACATCGCCTGGCGCGAACTGACCTACTCGGCCGAGACATTCCCGACCGACCTGGAAGCGACAATGAGCAAGGACAAACGAAACGTTGTCGTCCCGACTACCGGCAAGCTGGAAGCGCTGAACAAATTCAAATCGCCCCTGCGTATGCTTTCGGAAGCAAAGCCGGAATACAACATCACCCTTTTCGGTTATCCGGAATGGCAGACCTACACCCGCGAATGCCTCGACGATTTCTTCGCATTGAATACCTATATATATAGTAACTTCTATGCGGACAACCTATCGTCCGAAGTCTCGGATTTCTATTCGAAATACAAGACCTGGTACAGCAAAAGCCTGATCAATTACTTCCCTAAATATGGTATATTAGGTTTCGATACCGGCATGTTCTTCTTCGATGCGATCAAGAAATACGGAGCGAACTTCGAAAACAATCTGGGCAAGATCCGTTACAAAGGTATACAGACAGGCTTCGACTTCGAACGGGTCAACAACTGGGGAGGATTTATCAATACCAATATATTTATCGTTCACTACCAGAACGACTATAATGTAACACGCAGCGAAGTAAGATGATCAGAAAGATTTTAATCATATCCTCTTTGTGCCTGGCTGTCATTGCCGGAAGCAAAGCACAGAGTAAATTTCCACAGGAAGTATCGGTTGGCGCCTCGTTCGGTATGAACTTTTCGTCCGTCAGCTTTAGTCCCAGGGTATCGACCAAGATGAAGCAGGGATACAACGGCGGACTGGTACTGCGCTGGAACTCGGAAAAGAATCTCGGCCTGCAAACCGAGCTCAACTTCAGCCAGCAGGGTTGGGAAGAGGAGTTCGACGATCCGAAATATAACTACAGCCGCACGATCAACTACTTCGAAATACCGTTCTTCACACATATCTATTTCGGTAGCAACAAGTTCAAGTTCTATGTGAACCTGGGGCCGAAGTTGGGCTATGCCTTTGGCGAAAGCACCAGTGAGAACCTGAACGGTCAATCACCGAATACAGGTGACAATACACAACATAATCTGCCTATCCAGAAGAAATTCGACTGGGGACTATGCGGTGGCCCCGGTATCGAGCTACGCACAGGTATCGGTTATTTCCTGCTCGAAGGGCGTTACTACTATGCGTTGGGAGATATCTACAACACCCGTAAAAGCGACCATTTCAGCAAAGCATCCGGCCAGGTAATCTCTGCCCGTATCATTTACCTGTTGCCTATCATTAAATAAATTCATCAGGAAAAATGCTCCTGACGGTATTTAGACGGTGTAGTCCCATAGGCCTGTTTAAATACCGTACTGAAATAGCGCTGGTTGGTAAACCCGGCCTTTTCGGATATCTCCAGAAGGCTCAGTTCCTTATCGGCCAACAGTTCCATCACACGGGCCATTCTGAATTTATTGATATAATCGCCGATGCTGACACCCGTCAGTGCTTTCAGCTTATTGTATAGCGAGGCCCGGCTCATGGCCATTTGCGTAGCTACAAAGTTCACATCCAGCTCCGGGTTTTCCAGCTGTTCCCTGATCAGGTCGTTCAGTTTTTTCACAAACTGTTCATCGGCGTTGCTGATCGTATCTTCTTTAGGCGAGACAGTCTCCCCACCCTCTTTATAACGTAGTTTGACAGCTTCCCTGTTCTTCAAAAGGTTGCGGACGATGGCAAGAAGGAACTCCAGGTCGAACGGTTTCGGCAGATAAAAGTCCGCCCCTTCCTTATATCCCTGTACCGTACTGGCCTGATCGGTACGGGCTGTCAGCAGGATGACCGGGATATGGCTGACCTCCAGGTTACTCTTCAACAGCCGGCAAAACTCAAAACCATCCATACGGGGCATCATGACATCACTGATGATGATATCCGGCAAATGGCGGATAGCCATATCGAACCCCTCGACACCATCCCCCGCCACATATACCTGCCGGAAAGACTCTTTCAGGGAGACTTTCAGATAATTCCGCAGTTCCGGCTCGTCCTCCACGACCAGGACGGAGTATTTCCTGACGGAGAAATCGACAGCCGTATCGTTTTTTTCTCCGGAAGAAACCAACAGCTCATTCAGGTAAGGCCTGGCAACGATCGATGTCGTCGTATTATTCAAGGGTAATTCATAAAAGAATGTGGCTCCCTTCCCGGCATTGTTTGCCGCCCCGATGCGTCCCCCGTGCATTTCCACCAATAAGCGGGCATAAGACAAACCGATCCCTGTCCCGTGCCTGTCGTGGGTACCCTGGTAGAAGCGTTCAAACAGCCGGGTTATATCGACATTATCCAGCCCGATACCCTGGTCGGAAACGGAGACACGCACATAATCCTCTTCCAAATGGGAAGATACGGTAATACAAGTGTTCGCATTACTGAATTTCAACGCATTCATTATCAGGTTCGACAGGACTATCTCACATTTTGCCGCATCAAAGGGGACTTCCCCGACCGAACCGTCCAACTGATATTCCAGGTTAATATTCTTATGAAGCAACTCCTCTTTGAATGCATCTGCCACCTCACGTATCCAATCATTCAGTTTATGCGATCCGATGGAAAGCGTTTCCGTCCCGGTCTCCATTTTACGGACATCCAGTACCATATCGATGATGTCTTTCACGCGGCGGGTCTGTTTCAGAATATCTTCCAGTTGCCTGCTATGGGCGGCGTTGTCGATCTCTCCCGAATTGAGGAGCCGTTTAAGCGGCGAGTAGATCAGGGTCAGGGGCGTACGAAGCTCATGGTTCAGGTTGATAAGGAAACGGATCTTTTCTTCATATGTCCTCTGTTCATGTTCCTTCATCGCCCATATCATCCTTGTCTCCTGTCTCTTCATAACAAGCCAGAAAACGACGGACAGGCCGGCCACCGCCACCAATACGCAACAGAACAGGAACCAGTTTGTACGCCACCAGGGCGGCATCACCTCCACAGACAGGAGCTTGACGGGTACGCTCCAATCCCCGTTCTTCTTACTGCAGGACACCCATATTTCGTATTTACCGACAGACAAGGCATGAAACGCGATCGTATGGTTGGACGACTCCACCATCTCTTCCTGCGTACCTTTTATATAATAGCGGAACAGCTTCTTCCGCATCAGGTCATTCTCCCTGACAATCACCTTAGCTATCAACGAGGTATAATTCCAGGGGACAGAGATCATATTCCCATCCCGGCTTGCCGCCGAACCGGCAGATGCCCCGTTCAGTATCACATCCAGCAGACCTATTACGGGATCGGGATTTTCCGGAAAAGGGAGATCGTTCTCGATATGTACCAGTCCCATCATACCGGCCATATAGATATCCCCGTCTCCGGTTATCAGCGGAGGTTTAGCAATATATTCGTTCGCATACACACCGTCAGACTCGCCGAACATCATGATTTTACCGTCATCCGGCATATAAGCGTATAGCCCGTTATGCGTTCCGATCCATAAACGGCCGGATTTGTCGAAGCCAAGCGAGGTAGTACCGAGGAAACGGTCGTTCTCGATAGGGCTCAACGTTTTCTTTTCCGGATGAAAGCGGTACAATCCTACCGAAGTCCCGATCCATATATCTTCGCCCTGACCTTTGGTGGCTGCGGCAATCACTCCTATCGAGTCTGCAAAAGAATGGAGCACCCGTATGTTATTCCTCGTATGATCCAATACGAACAGGTCATTTTCTCCCCACAGATAACTAACGTTCTTCTCCCTGGTTATCAGATTGAGGGAAGAGAACGTCGCTCCACCCACCTCCGCATCCACCGTCGTCAGTTTACGGGCAGACTGGTCGTACAGATAAACACTGTCTGCCAACAGGTAAAAACGCATTTCATCCAGACGGAACAGATGTACCGATTTACCTGACTTGAACAAGGTGTTATGTTTATCTGTATTAATTACCGGATATTCCCGCACCTTTCCGGTCTGCTTATTAAGTAGGAACAACCCCTCTCCGAAGCCAGAATAGAGCAGTTCCGTCGCATTATAATCGATTATGGAAACAATTTTCGACGGATAGGTGGACGGGTAATGGCGGAACAACCCGGTATGAGGATCGAGACGGTTCATACCTCCCCCATCCGTACCCAACCAGATCATATTATCCAGATCCTCGTACATACTGCTAACGGCTTTCTCACTCAAACCATAAGCGGAATTAAGGAATACATCCTGATAAGTCCTCATATAGATCTCCTTCATTCCGATCAGGCCGCCTCTGATACTACCCGCCCACATATTATTATCGGGATCATTATACAGGCACCAGAAAGAATTTACAGGCAGAGAAGAAGACTTGCCGGGAACATGATTAATAACATCTACGGTTCCATTCTCCTTATCATATATATTGATACCGCCTCCATCTGTAGCCAGCCAGAGTTTGCCTTCCCGCTCTTTTATATCCAGAATGATCCCATTGGATAAATCCCGGGAAGCATGCAGGCGGCAAATCTCTTTCTTAGTGCGGTCGTACCCGACAAGCCCTTTTCCGTAGGGTGACAGCCATAGATTATCTGAAGAATCAATCAGCAGTGCAGCAATCTGATAGTCTTTTACCAAAGAGGAACGCCGCAGAGCTCCTGTCCTGTCATTGTACTCCCACAAGCCGTTCCAACGGGATGCCAACAGAATCAGGTTGTCCGACTGATGATAGCCACACGCTTTTTCAAACCAGATACAGGCATCCTCTGTAGCATGGATCGGCAAGGAGACGATTTGCCTGTCGGAATAGTTATATTTATAAAACTCACCTTTCCCAAAAAGCAAGAGTCCGTCTTTTACAGACACATAAGCCTGGATCTTTAATTGATTTTCATTGAAGAGTACCGGGTGGAAGATGTCTTTTTCACGGTCATACAAGGCCATCCCCTGTCCTGTCGAAACCCATAGGTTAAGTAAAGAATCTTCTACCATAAAATGAATATTATTATCAGGGATAGAACAGGGATCTTTTTTATCATGATAGTAAGTCTTTATTTTCTCCCGGTCAAAGCTATTCAACCCCAAATGGGTACCAATCCAGATTATTCCTTTATGGTCTGTCAAAACACATTTAACCATAGACTCTGATAATCCTTCCCTGAGTGAAATCTGCTTGAAATGGTACTCCGGTGCAGCTTGTAGTACGGTTAAACAATAAAAAGACAGAAAACACAAATAAATATATTTCGTTATAGCTAACATCTTAAAGGCTTGTTTAGTACGTTAATAACATCGTTCCGCAAGAACTCATGCCATTTATAGTTAGCTATCTGAATATTAATACATTAAAATGGGTTAAGAACCGTCCGGTAGTTTACAGGTAGATATTCAACCATAAATTTCCAACCATTACCCCCTATTTAAGAGCATAAAACAGGGGGGGGTATTAGTTGTTGTACAAATTCCGTACTAAGGTATTCTTAATTACAACGGAATAGAGACATGAAATAATAGCCTGTCTTATAAAGACTAAGAAAAGTCTCTTTGTGTAAATAAATCTTTTTATATCTTTGTCTATTATCAAATGGCATGAGTTCTTGCGGAACTAAACACCCACCCTGAAACGCCTAAAAAACAAGCTTATCCCCTTATTCTGGACAAATATTGAACATTTTTGTACAATACCGGACATCTCCACCAGCGCATACCTCTAAATTTGCAGCTAGATACCAGGAAACATAACAAGGAAATGTTAACACAACAATATATCAAATGAAAAAAGACAAGCTCTTATTCTTTTTCTTTTTTATCTGGCTTGCTACCGGATGCACAACCTCCGGTTCGTCAGAAATAAACATCATCCCACAACCGGAACAGCAGACATCCGGCAACGGCCATTTCGCATTCAGCAAACACACCGTGATCCAGGTGGAGAACCAGGAACAACAACCTGTTGCCGAATTGTTAGCCAACTTGTTCACGACCTCCGCAGGATTCACTCCTACTGTAAGAATAGGGGCATCCGACACTTCCGCCTCTATCGTTTTCTCCACAGATACGACGCTGGCGGCCGAAAGCTACAAAATGGAAATAACCCCTTCCCTGATCTCTGTTAAAGCAGCAGACAACGGCGGTTTTTTCTATGCCACACAGTCTATCCGCCAACTTCTACCCTCCACTATAGAAAGTAAGGAACAGGTACTCAATGTTCAATGGAACGTACCGGCACTGACCCTTCAGGACAGCCCTCGTTTCCCATATCGCGGCCTGCTGTTGGACGTGTCCCGTTGTTTTATCCCCAAAGAGAATGTGGTCAAAATTATCGATTGCATGTCAATGTTGAAGTTGAACAAACTCCACCTGCATCTGGTGGACGACAACGGATGGCGTCTGGAAATAAAGAAATATCCGCAGCTGACGGAAATAGGTGCCTGGCGTGTGGAACGCGAAAAGGACTTCTCCCAACGCAAAAACGCAAAAGCCGGCGAACCGACACCTGTAGGCGGTTTCTACACACAGGAAGATATGAAAGAGATCATCGCCTACGCCCATGCACGGCAAGTCGAGATCATCCCCGAAATAGAGATGCCGGCACATACCAACTCATCGCTGGCGGCTTTCCCCGAACTGGCCTGCCCGGTGGTGAAAGACCCTATCCGCGTCATACCCGGTATGGGAGGGCATGCGGCTGAGATCGTCTACTGCGCCGGCAACGACAAGGTTTTCTCTTTCCTTCAGGATGTACTCGACGAAGTGATGGCTCTCTTCCCCTCGCAATACATCAATTTGGGAGGCGACGAAGCATCCAAGAGATACTGGAAAATATGCCCGCTCTGCCAGGCCCGTATGAAAGCGGAAGGCTTTACGGACATCGAAGAGTTACAGGGGTATTTTATGAACCGCATGGCCGACTACGTGAAAAGTAAAGGCCGGCAGGTGATCGGCTGGGACGAACTAACCAACAGCAAAATACCCGACGACGCGATCATCCTCGGCTGGCAGGGACTCGGTACCGCCGGATACAAGGCCGGACAACTGGGACACCGTTTCATCATGACACCTGCCCGCGTACTCTACCTGATCCGTTACCAGGGCCCGCAATGGTTCGAACCGCGTACTTATTTCGGCAACAACACGTTGGAAAACGTTTATAAATACGAGCCGGTACAACCGGACTGGGATCCGAAGGTGGCTGAAAACCTGATGGGCGTACAGGGCTGTATGTGGACTGAATTCTGTACCTCGGCCAACGATGTCGAATACCTTCTCTTCCCCCGCCTGGCTGCCTTGGCAGAAATCGCCTGGTCGGGAAAAGACGCCAAAGACTGGCCCGGCTTCCTCAAACGGTTGGATAAACTGGCTTGCCATTACGACTATATGGGAGTGAATTATGCCCGTTCGATGTTCAACCTCGACCACCTGGTGACGGGAGACAACGACACCCTGAAAGTAGCCCTCACCTGCATCCGTCCGGACATGGAAGTGCGCTACACGACAGACGGCAGCGAACCGCAGGCCACCTCTGCCCTCTACCAGGATTCACTGGTTATCACAAACGACCTGACGATCAAAGCCGCCACCTTTGCCAACGGCGAACAGAAAGGCCAAACACTGACCTTACCGCTGCACTGGAACAAAGCGACCGCACGCCCGGTAACGGACAGCAACGGACAAACCTACCGCCTGACAAACGGACTCCGTGGCAGCGACAAACAGTCTGATTTCGAATGGTGCGGCTGGTACGATACGGATGCCGGCTTCACGGTAGACCTGGGAAAAGAAACGGACATACAACAGATAACACTCGGCTGCATCACCAACTACGGAATGGGGGCGCATATCCCGGCGAAAATAACGGTGTCCGTCTCCAACGATAACAAGACATTCACGTCGATAGCAGAACGCAGCTTCACACCGGAACAGATATTCCGCGAAGGCATCCGCATCGAAGACCAGCTATTCGACAACCTGAAGACTTCCGGTCGTTACCTGAAAGTAGACCTGAAAAACCCCGGCAAATGCCCCGAAGGCCATACCCGTCCCGGACAGGGTACCTGGGTCTATATTGATGAAATAATAGTGAAATAATGAAACATATTAATTCTATAAATACATGAAGAAAACTCTGTTATCTATTTTTGCTCTGATCTGCCTGGGAACCACCCAGGCTGCTTCAGGCGCAACAGACAACAACCAGCCCGAATGGCAAAGCCAGTACGCAATCGGACAGAACAAACTGGAACCTCACGCTTACGTCTGGCCTTTCGGAAACGAACAAGCCGTATCTGCCCGCGATCATGAATCGTCGCCCTGGTACCGGAGCCTCAACGGGAAATGGAAATTCCACTGGACAAAGAACCCGGACAATCGTCCGAAAGACTTCTACAAACCTTCCTTCTATACCGGAGGATGGGCCGACATCAACGTCCCCGGCAACTGGGAACGGCAGGGATACGGAACAGCCATCTACGTAAACGAAACGTATGAGTTCGACGACCCGATGTTCAACTTCAAGAAGAATCCCCCGCTCGTACCTTATGCCGAAAACGAAGTCGGTTCCTACCGCCGCACCTTCACCGTTCCGGCCGAGTGGGACGGCCGCCGCGTAGTAATCTGCTGCGAAGGCGTTATCTCCTTCTATTATATATGGGTGAACGGTGAAAAGATCGGTTACAACCAGAGTTCTAAAACCCCGGCCGAATGGGATATCACCGACAAGCTGCAAGCGGGTGAAAATACCGTTGCGCTGGAGGTCTACCGCTGGAGTTCCGGCTCCTACCTCGAATGCCAGGATATGTGGCGCCTAAGCGGTATCGAACGCAGCGTCTACCTGTACAGTACCCCTAAACAGTATATCGCCGACTACAAAGTGCTCTCCACACTCGACAAGCATACCTACAAAGACGGTATCTTCCACCTCGATGTACAAATTGCCGGTTCCTCCGACCCGGAAGCCCGTATCGCCTACCAGCTGAAAGATGCCGATGGCGCAATCGTCCTGAAAGAAGAAATGAAAGTCCCCGCAGGAGACAACAACCGGATCGCATTTAAAGAGGCAACTATCCCCGGCGTAAAAGCCTGGAGTGCGGAACATCCGAACCTGTACACCTTGCTCCTCACCTTGAAAGACGGGAACGGAAAAGAAACGGAAATTACCGGAGGACGTGTAGGCTTCCGCACTTCGGAGATCAAAGACGGACGTTTCTGCGTGAACGGCGTACCTACACTGGTGAAAGGTACCAACCGCCACGAACATTCACAACGGGGTCGTACCGTCAGCCGCGAACTCATGTTGAAAGATATCGAACTGATGAAGCAGCATAACATCAACACCGTACGCAACTCCCACTACCCCACCGACCCGTTGTGGTACGAGCTTTGCGACGAATACGGCCTTTATATGATCGACGAAGCCAATATCGAATCGCACGGCATGGGTTACGGCCCCGAGTCGCTGGCGAAAGACTCGACCTGGCTGCCTGCCCATATGGATCGCACTCGCCGGATGTACGAACGTTCCAAGAATCATCCTTGCATCGTAATCTGGTCGCTGGGCAACGAAGCGGGTAACGGTATCAATTTCGAACGTACCTACGACTGGCTGAAGTCGGTCGAGAAAACACGCCCCGTTCAGTACGAGCGTGCCGAACAGAACTACAACACCGACATCTACTGCCGCATGTACCGCAGCGTAGATGTTATCAAAGAATACCTGAACCAGAAGGAACCGCAAATTTACCGTCCTTTCATCCTCTGCGAATATGTCCATGCAATGGGTAACAGCGTCGGCGGACTGAAAGAATACTGGGATGTATTCGAGAACGAACCGATGGCACAGGGCGGTTGCGTCTGGGACTGGGTAGACCAGTCGTTCCGCGAGATCGACAAAGACGGCAACTGGTTCTGGTCATACGGCGGCGACTACGGCCCCAAAGATATCCCCAGCTTCGACAACTTCTGTTGCAACGGCCTGATCGGTGCCGACCGCATCCCTCACCCGCATCTGAACGAAGTGAAGAAGGTATACCAATACATCAAAGCAAAGCTGACAGACGAACGTATGCTGACGCTTTCCATCAAGAACTGGTACGATTTCAGCAACCTAAACGAATACTCGCTGAACTGGCAACTACTAACCGACGACGGCCGCATCATCCGTCAGGGAACGGAATCCGTCGACTGTCTCCCCCACGAAACAACGACGCTGACACTCGGCAAAACGTCCTTGCCGAAGGATTGCAAAGAGGTATTCCTCAACCTGAGCTGGACGCCTAAACAGGCTCGCCCTTTCATCCCCGTCACCCATGAAGTGGCATACGACCAGTTCGTGCTGACAGCCAACAAAAACTACCGGCCGAAACAACCGTCGCTGAAAGCCTCTGCCCTGAAACAATCCGGCAACACATTCGGAAACGATCGCGTGAGTATCTCGTTCTCCCCGGAGACAGGTGCCATGACATCCTACCAACTCGACGGTAAGGAATTACTTTCGACCCCTGTCACCGTCAGCCTTTACCGTCCGATCACCGACAACGACAACCGCGACCGTAACGGTGCCCGTCTCTGGAAAGCCGCCGGCCTGGACAAACTGACCCAGCAGGCAAAAACTTTCCGGACAGGCAAAAACAGTGTACAGGCAACGGTAGCACTACTGAATGACAAAGGCGAAACAGTAGGGACAGCCACGCAGGACTATAGATTCAACCCCGACGGCACAGTAGTGATAGCAACAACCTTCACCCCCGACACGTCCATCGTCAAATCGTTGGCGCGTATCGGCCTGACGTTTGAAATGCCTGCTGAATATGCGCAGGCTTCCTACCTGGGACGTACCGGCGAGACGTATGTCGACCGTATCCAGAGTGGCCGTATCGCCATCGACCATACGGATGCCGAACGGATGTTCCACTACTACGTGAAACCGCAATCCACCGGAAACCGTACGGATATGCGTTGGGCAACGATCACGAATGAATCGGGTAGCGGCTTGCATGTCACCGCCGCCCGTCCGTGGCAGTTCAGCCTGGTTCCCTTCAGCGACAGCAATATAGACGCCTCCACACATATAAACCAACTGCGAAGAAGCGGTATAGTCACCGTCCATCTGGACGCCGAGCAGGCAGGCGTAGGTACAGCTACCTGCGGCCCGGGTGTATTGCCGCAATATCTGGTTCCGGTAGAAAAGACAACGTTTGAGTTTGTTATTCAGCCGGTGGAATAATCCTATATTCCGACAGATACCGGAAGAGCCGGGAGTAAATGTTACTTCCGGCTCTTCTTTATATAAGTCCTTCATCACATGGTGCTGACTTCTTCATCTCACAGCGCCGACCTCTTCATCTCACGAAGCAAACTTCTTCATCTCACGAAGCAAACTTCTTCATCTCACAAAGCCGACTTCTTCAAGTCCCGAAAAAAACTTCTTCATGTTTCAGAACAAACTTCTTCAAGTTTCGGAGTTTGTTTCTTCATGTTTCGGAAATGACTTCTTCATCTTACTAAAAGAGATAAAAAAATCCCCTCCGGAAAACCCGAAGAGGAGTCTTTTTCATTCAGAAAATAAGTATTATTCAATAACCGGACGATCATCTTCTCCTGAACCGCCGCCAGTATTCGTCTTACCTTCAATTAGTTTGTCGATCCATATAAAGTCCACTTTTTGCATAGCAGCCTTTAATTCTTCACCGGGCTGGAAATTAATATTTACAGCATTAATATCCGTAGCCTTCAGATCTTCTTTCTTATCCTTGCCCTTGCTGTTAACGGATGGAGAAAACGTACCCCAGTCACCGAGTTTTACACTATGCCCGTCTGCCATCAAACGTTCGATTATCTTCCGGAGTTGGCGGATAGACATCAACGCTTCCGACGGATTCAGAGTCGTCTCGTCGGAAATGAGTTCAGCCACTTTCGTTTCCGGGACCAATCCGGTGGAGTTCTGAACGGCATACCATTTCTTCGGAGCATCCTTATCCCGTGGATTAGCACGCTGGATTGCTCTAATTAATATTGCCATGATAAATAAATTTAAAGTTATAACTAAAATACATAGTATTTCAAAATGAGAAGGCATTCAAGCACGACATTTGAACCAATGTCGAAAGAATGTGGAACATAAACCAAGAGTAAAAAATCAATTTCCTCCGCTACCTAATTGATAAATAATAGTGATCGTTGTATTCGATGTAATCGGAGGAAGTGTATAAGTACCGCCAGAAGTACCAAGTACATAGGTTACACGACCATTATCGACAAGAATTTGAACAACAGTCTGACTAGACTCCTTATATGTATAAAACGATACAACCCCATTAGCCCCTACATCTGCAATTCCATCATGGTTAAAATCATGTGAACCGGTATCATCTTTATACGAAGCCATATAAAAAGGTCCTGCTACTGAAACATCTTGTCCAGTTGTAGATCTCTCAATAAAACTAACTTTATAAGTTGTACTTGCTACACTGGAATTATTACCATCCGTTACTTCTTCCATATTCTGCGGAGTTGCAAAGCAAACACCACATACAAAGAAAGAAAGTAATAACATTAAAACTTTTGTCTTTTTCATAACATTCAATTTTTAAAAGTTTGATACTGAATAATTAAACAAAATCATATCATATAGTTCAATAGGTATTTTTTAAAGGCTCCCCCTCTTCACAGAGGAGGAAACCTTTCCACATCACTTTATGTTGATGACTAAACCTATGGAATTATTCTAATTGCGACTGATTCGGTTCGATCGGCCAGTAAGGATTCTGATAGATCGGTGATGTTGTAACATTATTCTGATCATTAGCAGAAATGCGCAAGTGTGTAATACAGATCGGATGCAGATAATTAGCCTTCATCCAGTTGTAACCGTTGTAGAGACCATTGTTGTTTTCTACAACCTGATAAGGGCGAAGGTATTTTCCGCTCTTTTCTTTGCTCGACACATTGGCAACCTTACCAGGAGTACCTGCCGGAACCAATTTAGATTCGTTGGCAGCTTTGTCAAAGAATCTTTCTGCTTTATACATATTATCCCAGAAATTACATCCTTCGATAATATAGTCCTTCACCTGGTCAAGCGCACGCCAACGGATCAAGTCATCCCAACGCATACCTTCCCACATAAATTCGCAACGGCGTTCACGACGAATATTATACATGATGGAAGAGACAGCTACACCACCTGAATAGACACCCCAGTCGTTCTCCATGCTCAAATTGGTCGCAGCAATCGTCTTGTCGATATCCGTATCAACGCCGGCACGTTCGCGTATCGCTTTCCAATAGCTACGTGCTGTTCCGTCAATCGAATTACCACCATTTTTCAGGCAAGATGCTTCGATATAATTCAAATAAGCTTCTACTCCACGGAAAATGATTGCACCACTTTCTTCAGATGTTCCGCTCGGCAAATTGTCGGCATCATACGAATAGTTCACTCCTTTCAGAGCTGTATATCCTGTAACTTTACGCTGCTCTGTTATATCAATTATATTAGGTACTCCCAGATATTTACTAGTATCTGCATCCGTATATACAGAACGGATAGAATGTTCACTGGCCAGAAACAACTGCAAACGGCCGTCGCGGTCTTTCTTCACCAAATCTAATGTCGAATCGATCTTTGAGTAATTTGATCCACTTGCATAAATAGGCAAACCGTTTTTCATTAAGAAAGATTCCACAAATCCACGGGTCAATCCGGTATTACTACCGCTTGTCAATGCATATTTCATAATAGCATTACCCACATTTACTCCTGCATCAAAGCTATGCCACATAATCACTTCGCTATAGCTACTCATGTCCATTGCGGCGAACATTTCGAAATAAGGATTCCAACCTGCAGTCTGACCTGTATTGGGAGTATTCTGACCTGAATTGGAAGTTAGCGTAATCTTATCGGCCACCTCTTTAGCAGCTGCCATTGCCTGATCGGTAAAGAAGGTTATTTCCTGATTCAGATCGATTGAAAAACCACTATTATACTCCATCATAGCACCTGGCCATCCGGCTTCTCCAGGAACACGGGGAGTTCCGCGATGATAAGTTTCGAAGCTGGCTTCATACAGAGCCACTCTCGACTTGAATAATAATGCAGCATCGCGAGTGATACGGTTTTTATTACCTATATCGTTGCTCAACAGACCGATAGCCTTGTCCAAATCTTCAAGGATAAAACGTGCCACTTTATTACGCGGCTGGCGCTGGCTGGCAGCCACCAACATTTCCCTTTCATCAACCAACACATCGGTTACGATTGGAAAATCGCCGAACATTTTCAAACGCTTGAAATATTCGTAAGCTCTCAGAAAATAAACTTCACCGATATACTGGTCAATATTAGCTTTCACTCCTTGAATCTCCCCAGCTTCATATTTCGGTAAAACCTGTTGGAAGAAAAAGTTAAAAGCTCTGATCCGGTAAAAGCTCCACTCCTGATCCTTCAATTCTTCTTTTTCTTCTTTTTCTCTTACACGCCATTGACCGGGTTGCCAATATTTCAACTCACCATTGGCTTTCGCCTGGTTATCCGTATGGTCATCACCTAATCCAATAGGTCCTACGCTATACTGATTGACTACATTTGGGAGTATTTCGTATTGCTTGATAGCGAATGCAGCCAGATCACCTTCACTTTTCAAATAAGATTCTGCTGTTACTTTATCAAGCGGTTCTCTGTCAAGGAAGTCATTACATGCTCCCAACGACAACATACCGACCGCCATACACGCAATTATGATATTATTCTTTATATATTTCATCTCTATATTCTATTTAGAAGTTAACGTTTATACCAAAAGAAATAACCTTTGATAGCGGATATACCTTACCGTTGTTACCGGTTTTAGAAGATTGATTTGTATCGGTGTCCCACCATTCACGTCCATCCACCGTTTCGGGGTCGAACATTTTAGCCATTTTAGTAAATGTCAGCAAGTTATCACCGGAAACATACACACGCAAAGATTGAATCTTTATAGTATTCATCCATTTTTTCGGGAATGTATAACCCAATTGGATATTCTTCATACGAAGATAAGCTCCGTTTTGCAAATAACGGGTTTGTGTCTGATGGTTACGATCTGCAATCAAACTATTACTATTAAATATGGGCTTGGGATAATAAGCATCTAGATTTGCACCCAACGAGTTACCTTCTTCACGGAAGAAATCCCAATGTTCGTCGAAACCGGCAGACTGCCATTCATTACTTACAGCTCCCCAGAAATAAGGACCACCCACTTCCACTTCACGTTTGCCTATGCCCTGGAAAAACATGCTGATATCTATACCTTTCCATTCTGCATCCAATGTAATACCATAATTATAACGAGGTGTACTATTTCCGATAATGGACTTATCACCGCTGTCTGACAGCAAACCAGCACCACCATCAATCTTTCCATCGCCATTCAAGTCGGCATACATAATATCACCAGCTCCCCAACCGGATCCTATCGCATCTTGTCCGCCATTAGGTAAAGTAGCCAGATAGGCATCCATTTCCTGCTGTGATTTAGCAATACCAATAGTGGTATATCCCCAAATTTCACCACTCATCTTTCCGGCATACCAGTTAGAAAAATCGTCTGTTGCATTCGGATAACGTGTCACTTTCTGGCGAGCATCCGATAATACACCCTTGATACCGTAATTTACATTACCAATGCGATCTCTCCAGGATACTTCCAGTTCAAAACCGTAAGATTCCATATCTGCATTATTGATCTTAGGAACATCAGCTCCTAGAATAACAGGAAGTTCAGGAGCCGGACCTACCATATCGAGTGTTTTACGGTTGAAGTAATCAAACGATCCGGTCAAACGATTATTTAATGCACCAAAATCGACGCCAACGTTCCACGAACGAACCCGTTCCCAGGTCAACATATCACTGACCATACCCGGCATGACAGCTGTTGTCGGTTTTTGTCCGTTCACCAACCATTCTCCGTCTTTGGTTTTGATGTCCATATTCGGATAGAAAGGATACAAACTGGTAGTATTCTGATTACCTAATTCACCCCAGGATCCTCTCAGCTTCAATGTACTTACATATTGGTTCAAATCACCCCAGAAATCTTCTTTGGCAACATTCCAACCTAAAGAGAACGAAGGGAAAACTCCCCAGCGCTGGTCGCCGATAAAGCGGGAAGTTCCGTCGTAACGCAAATTCACTTCAGCCAAATAGCGTTCCTTATAGTTGTAGTTGATACGTCCGAAGAAACCAGCAGTAGCCCATTCATTTATTTCACCGTTATTCTGCATATCGTCTACAGCTGTCGGCAAAGAAGGAACATCACCCGTAATCAAACCTTTTCGTGAGGCAGAAATGCCTCTGTAACGATTTAACTCTGAGTTAAAACCAACCATACCTTTAATATAATGACCGCTTTTTGTTTCGTAAGTATAATCGGTAAACGCATTGACCGTATAAAAATTACGTTTGTTTGCTGATTCATAAGCTTCGGTAACACCTGCATAATGGCCTTCGTCAAATTTCATAGGAACAGGTTCATTTCTATCGTTATACCTGTAAACCAAAGGAACATTATAATTTCTGAATGTTTCGACCGTCTTCATGTTTCCTTCTACCGTAATACGCCAGTTTTTGACAGGCTCTATTATCATCTGAAGTTGCTGAGTGAAATCGTCCTTTTGCGTCTTGTCTCGACCGCCATCTTCCAACTGGATAATTTCACTACCTTCCATATAGTGTCCATTCGGATCAGTCACTGGAATACTCGGCCAGCGACGAGCCAGATTATGGAAGAATAATCCGTTCTGATAATAGGATTTGTCATAATCGTTACGGATCCAACGTGAAGTGTAATTCACAGTCAAGAACTTTGTCAGTGTAGCATTGATTTTAGCATTCATTGAATAGCGCTTAAAACTATCATCCGAATGTTTCAACAAACCACGTTCATCCATAAAGTTGCCAGACAACATGTATTTAATTTTCTCAGAACCGCCATTTACACTAATATTATGTTCATGGGAAGGAGTCCAATGGCGATAATGTTCCTGAAACCAGTCTGTATTGGCATTAGCACCGCCATATTCCTGCCAGTTACCACTGTTATTAGCAACAGTTCCATCTGTAATTTCTCCCTTTTGGTAAGCGATAATACGATCCATTACTTCCTGTCCGAATATACCGCTACCACCGCCATTACCGGATGCTTCATTAAAATATCGGGCAAAGTCATAAGAGTTCATCATATTAGGAACCTTAGTCGGATCGGAAAAACGGATATTATTATTGTAATTTACACTTACACGTCCTTCTTTACCAGACTTAGTTGTAATCAAGATAACACCGAACGGAGCACGCGACCCGTAAATAGATGAAGCCGCCGCATCCTTCAATACTGATATGTTTTCAATATCCTGAGGGTTAAGAGCATTCATATCCCCCTCCATACCATCAATCAATACTAACGGTTCGGCTTTTGAACCAGAGCCGATTGATCCGACACCACGGATATTGAACTTCATATTATTATCTAACTCTCCACCGCCAATGGGCACACTAAAGTTCAAACCCGGTACAACACCCTGTAATGCTTGGCTAACATTGGTTACAGGACGTGCTTCGAGTGCTTCTGCCTTTACTGTACTTACAGCTCCGGTTAAGTTCACTCTTTTCTGTGAACCGAAACCAACGACTACCACTTCGTCCAATGCTTGTGAATCGTCTTCCAGAACGATATTCAGCGATTGTTGGTTGGTGACTTTTACGTTTACATCTTTATAACCGATAAAGGATATTTTCAGGGTAGCCCCTGCCGGTACTTTCAATGAGAAGTTGCCGTCTATATCGGTTACTGTACCATTAGTTGAACCAACAACAGAAACGTTGGCTCCAATCACCGTTTCACCTGTAGCATCTTTTACAACACCTTTAATGATACGTTCACTTTGTTGGCTGACCGGCATGCCGGCACTTTCTTTAATAGTAGGATTCAAGGCAATCGAACCTTTTCCTGTGTCCGCTTTCGATGGAGCGGCAGAGAATAAAAAAAGAAGGGCGAAGGCCACATTCCAGTTTTTCATTCCCCGGAAATTCTCTCTATTCATGTTTAATGTCATTTTTTCTTTAAGTTTTTTTCTTCTAGGTAACTTTTCTCTCTTTTAATTTAAAGGGTGGTTTTCCCTTTTGTTCAACGCTTGTTTTCGTTTTTAAATCATAGGCAATTTTTTGTTTATTTCACACAGCAAAAGAACTAATACGAGGGGCATTAAATGTTTGAAATCGTCTAAAGTATTTTCGTTATTTATTAAATCGACTGAACAACAAGCGTTAGACAGAGGTACAGGATATATTTGGAGTGTTTACGGTTAAATCCGGACTAGGTTAACAAATAAAAAAGCGCAACCATGTATTTACTACATGACTGCGCTTATATATAACTTTTTCTGTCCGCTACGGACAATATCTCTTATCTTATCTCAAACGATCCAGCGAACGCACCAATGCTTCGTCGGCTCCGATATTACGGATGGCCAGATAATCCAGGATCAAGCTGATCAGCGGGAAAGAGAGGGCGATCTTCACACTCAGTGCGGCATCGTTCAACTGGTCTTTCAATACCCATACGAAGAAAGCGAAAAGGCCGTAGAAACCCAGCATCAGTATCCCGTTAAAGATACAAAGGCGGATCTGCAACATACGTTTCTTAAACAGGAAGATGGTAACCAATGCCAGGATAGAGATCACAGCCGTCAGGGCAAAAAGTCCCCAGGTCGGATAGACCAGCTCGGGCGTTGCAGCGATGGTGCTGATGCCTGTCGCATCGAAAGAGTAAAACTGGTCGCCAGCCTGAAACATGGCCAACGGTAAAAATAACGTAGCGACCATCAAGGCCACGATGATAAGTAAGTAAACTGTCTGTATTCTTTGTAACATGGTTATTAGTTCGTTTTAAATGGAAAGGCCGACTCTATCAGGGTCAGCCTTTTCATGTTTTAAACAATATTTCTTCTTAGAAATTATTCTTTTCCTTAGCAGGGTTCTTATAATAAACCTTACCTTCTTCATACTCCTGAGCAGCGATCAATGTCGGCTTCGGAAGTTTTTCATAATAACGGGAGATCTCGATCTGCTCTCTGTTTTCGAAAACTTCTTCCAGGTTATCGTTATAAGAAGCAAACTCCTGAAGTTTCTTTTCCAGGTCTTGCTTCATTTCAACACCAATCTGGTTAGCCCGTTTACCAATGATCATTACTGTTTCATACACATTTCCCGTGTCGGACGATAACTTCATCATGTCACGGGTAACCGTATTCGAAGGGGCGTTAGACTTTCTGTAATCCATTTTACTTTATTGATTAAATAATATCGTTAATACACATCTGTAATTCTTTTGCTGGCATAATCGTAGAACTTCTGTGCCTGTTTTACGTATTTGCCTTCCGGATATTCGTTCATGTAGGTGTAGTATTCGTCTACCACCTCACGATAACGACCCTGCAACTTTTCTTCCACACTTAACACAGCCTGTTCGTACTTCGCACGCAATATATAGAACATGAATTCTTCTCTGTATTTAGAGTAAGGATAGTTCTTCAATGCATTCTCAGCAGTAATTACAGCAGATAAAAAGTTGTTATCGCGCATATAATTACCCAGGTTAAAATACAGTCTGACTGCTAATAACTCCTTGTAGGCCAGCTTTTCCTGCAATTCGAACATGATCTTCTGTGCTTCGGCAGCCCGTTCGCTCTGCGGATAATACTCCAGGTAGAGCTGTAGCTGGTTGATCGCTTCATACGTCTGTGTCTGGTCTAACCGCGGATCGGGAGAGTCCAGATACAAACCATATCCCGAATAATAGCGTGACAACTCCGTGTACTCGCCTTTCGGATAGGTGGTGTAATACGTATTAAAGTATTGCGAAGCCGTCTGATAATCTTTCTGTCCGTAATAGCTCTGGGCCAGCAGGTACAGGGATTCTTCGGCATAAGCAGTTCCTTTAAAGATTGTAACCAGTTCATCCAGCAGGGTAGCGGACTTGTTGTATTGCTTTGCATTGAAATACTTCTTTGCATACGAATACTTCAACTCATAGTCCGTACTTTTCAATATCTTGTTATATTCCCCGCAAGAGGATAACAAGACCGTAATCATCATCAATAAAAATACAACCTTTTTCATTCACATACTTTTAGCGCGCAAAGTTACATTTTTTATTGCAAAATAACGAAGCGCATAACGTTAATATTTACAACTTATATAAATCGCTGGCAGCAATAAGCTCCAGTTTGTTGGCTTTCAGAACCTCCGCACACTTCTCCACATTGTCGGGGCGGATGATCACATTAGCGGCCTCTCCCTGCGAGAATGCATACATATATTCAACAAATATACCGGCTGAAGTGATGATCTCCATTGCCTTAGCCAATGCTCCCGGCTGGTTGGGGCAATGCAGGCATACGACATCCGCCACACTCACTGCATATAATTTTTCGCGAAGTACCTGAATTGCTTTTTCCGTATCTGATACGATCAGACGCAGGATACCGAAATCGGAATTCTCTGCCACCGTAAAGGCCGACATGTTCACTCCTGCCTCACCCAAAATCTTTGCCACTTCCGTAAAACGGCCTTTCTTGTTTTCAAGAAAGATAGATAACTGTTTAATTAACATAGCACTTTATTTTTTTAGGTTTAAACTAACTTACGATTGTCGATCACGTGTTTAGCCTTGCCCTGACTGCGTTCGAGGCTGCGCGGTTCCACAATCTTTATATCAGGCTGAATACCGATCACGCTCTGCATGCGGGCGGCGATCTTCTTCTTCAGCGCGATCATTTTGTTCATTTCGTCCGAATAATAGTCCGGACGTACTTCCACCTGGATCTGGAAGGTATCGGTGTTGTTCACACGGTCTACCACGATCAGGTAATGCGGTTCGAATTCCGGCATTTCCAGCAAGACAGATTCCACCTGCGACGGGAATACGTTAACACCACGGATGATCATCATATCGTCGCTACGGCCGAGGATACGTCCCATACGGACAGCGGTACGGCCGCATTCGCACTTTTCATAGATCAGGTGCGTCAGGTCGCGCGTACGGTAACGGATCATCGGCATACCCTCCTTGGTCAGAGTAGTGAATACCAGCTCACCTTGTTCGCCCGGCTCAACCGGTTGCAAGGTTACCGGATCGACGATCTCGGGGAAGAAATGGTCTTCCCAAAGGTGCGTACCGTTCTGGCACTGGCATTCGCCACCGACACCGGGGCCGCATATTTCTGTCAGGCCATAGATATCGTATGCCTTAATGTTCAGTTTCTGCTCCAGTTCCTTACGCATGTTTTCCGTCCAAGGTTCCGCTCCGAAGGCTCCTACCCTCAGTTGGAATTCTTCCAGGGGAATACCCGAACTGTGGATCGTTTCGGCCAGGTACAAGGCATACGAAGGCGTACAAGCCAAGCCCTTTGCCCCGAAGTCGTGCATCAACTGGATCTGTTTCTGCGTGTTACCGCTACTCATCGGGATCACGGTACCGCCTATATTCTCCACTCCTCCGTGTGCGCCCAGGCCACCGGTAAACAAACCGTAGCCGTAAGACACCTGCACGGAGTCGTCTTTCGTAATACCATAAGCCGTCAGGCATCGTGCCACCACTTCCGACCAGATAGACAGGTCTTTACGGGTATATCCCACCACGATCGGTTTCCCGGTCGTACCAGAAGAGGCATGTAAACGAACGATCTCGGACATCGGCACGGCCATCAGCCCGAACGGGTAATTATCTCTTAAATCCTGTTTTACCGTAAACGGCAACTTGGATATATCTTCAATAGATTGAATATCATCCGGGGTAATACCCATTTCCTGCATTTTCTTACGATAAAAGGGGGTATTATGATAAACGTGTTCTACAACCCGTTTCAACCGGATACTCTGTAATTTCCGCATTTCTTCGCGGTCCATACATTCAATAGTCTCATTCCAAATCATGGTATCAGTTTGTTATCTTTTAAATGTTAGTAGTCTAAATCTGTCGCAAAGTAAGAACTTTTTTACTAACTGGCAATAAATAATACTGTCAAATCAATCGAGACTTACTTCCATAAGGATCAGATTATCGTCTTCGTCCAATGTTTTGGTTATCTCCAGCAACTCTCCATCCAGTTCGTTCTTTTCCATTGCTTCCAACAGGGTAAAAGGATATAAGGTATAATAGAGCTTGTTATTATTGAAGACAAAGTTCATCATGTCGCCGTTCTGCCAGTCTTTATTTGTCAGTTTGACCTGTGAGAATGCGTTTTCCGCCACATTATATAAATAAAGCTCATTACGCAGTTTCATTTCACCTTCATCTTTCAGAAAGACGGCGTTGACAAGCATTTGATTCGGAGTCAATGCCCGGATCTCGCAAGCTATCTTCCCCTCTTTTCCAGTCGATAGCGGCAGTTTGGAAAAGACAGGTTTCAACTGACGGTCAGATGACAACTGATATAACGTATCGGCTGCCGGTTCGCTGATCAGGCAGCCTCCGCCGTTGCAGGACAAGAGGTTCCTCATACGGTTAAGCAGGACAAAAGGACGTCCGTCGCGAGTGGTTATGATCATACTGCGGTAACGATTGTCGGAGACGATAGGCAGGCGTTCGATCTTCTTTCCCGTCTCCTTATCCATCAGGACATAAGGTCGATTGCTCGATTCCTGCCGCTCACCCAGGTCGGCGGTCTCTCCTTCTTTCACGAACGGGACACCTTTCATATCCAGAAAGACCATTGTGTTCTTATCCAGTGATTCTACTACATCCATTTGCAAGGAGTCCGGAAAGCTGAAGGATTTCTTGTAACTTCCGTCCAGTCCATAGACCTGCATTTGCGTGAAGCCATCCAAAAAGACTTCCCGGCGTTGGTCATCATACAGGATATGGCGTATCCTGGCATATTCTTCGCCACCCTGCCCCTTACGGTTGAACCGGCTGATCATCTCCCCCTTTTTATTGAAACCTATCACATCACCGGTGGAAGGTTCGAAAAAGAATAAGCCGGCTTCGCTGGGTACAAGTTTCATCTGGTCGCCCAACAAGACATTTTCAGGCGTTTGCAAGCGGAAATAACGCACTTTCCCCAATTCCTGCAAGGCAACATCCTTTTTAGGAATATCCGCCCGAAAATCCAAAACAGGCAACGGCCCCTCACTTCCGGCCTTCCCCCGACATCCATTCAACCCCGGCAACAATGCCACAACTGCCAAACATAACCATATCTTCTTCATAATCCTATAAATTTAATACAACATTGTACAAATAAAAGTATTATATTTCAAAGAGACAAGCAAAATACGATTATTTCGTAATTCTTTCAGTACATTCGTAATACTAAGACTACTAACGCCTGCGAAGAAATACAGATAAGGCGTTTCCCCTATCGACCTACATATTATAACAAATTATGTATCTTTGTGTGCCGAAATAATAAAGGCTTCCCTAATGAAACGGAACATACTTGCACTATACATTATTAAACTATCCAAATGGTTTACCCTCGTGATGCCTATCATCGTGCTTTTCTATGAAGATCACGGGCTGGGATTGCAGGATGTATTTATATTGAAGAGCGTTTATTCGATCGCCGCCGTGGCGCTGGAGATACCTTCGGGTTATCTGGCGGATGTGTGGGGACGGCGCAAATGCCTGATACTGGGGTGTATTCTTTTCTTCTTCGGATATCTCTGCTATTCGTTTACTTCCACTTTTGCAGCATTCGTTATAGCGGAAATCCTGTTGGGAACGGGGCAGACGCTGGTGAACGGGGCGGACTCGGCTTTGCTGTACGATACGACCGTACAATATAAAAAGGAAAACCTTTACCTGCGGTATGAGGGGCGGATCACGATGATCGGGAATTTTGCGGAGGCCATTGCCGGTATCTTCGGTGGATTGCTGGCAGCTTATTCGCTGCGTTACCCGTTCTATGCACAGGCACTCATTGCTTTCAGCGGTATTCCAGCGGCCTTTGCCCTGCAGGAGTTGAAGATAAAAAGTAAGATACAAAGCCCTGTGAATGAGATCGTGCGGATCATCAAATACTCCCTTGTCACCAACCGGCGGTTATGCTATAACATTATGTTTTCGGGGATTATCGGGGCTGCTACACTGACGATGGCCTGGTTCGTGCAACCTTACCTGATGTATATGAAAACGCCGACCTCGTGGTTCGGTGTGATCTGGACAGTACTGAACCTGACGGTAGGTATTGCCGCCCTTTACTCAGACCGGGTAGACAGTTACTTCGGGCCTAAGAAGATGGGGATACTGATCCTTACTTTCGTGGCAGGCGGTTATATCGCCCTGGCTTTCAACCTGACCTATTTCGGACTGGCAATCCTGATGGTATTCTATGTGATCAGAGGGTTTGCCACACCTATATTAAAAGGATATATCAACCAGATGACGTTTTCGGAGATGCGGGCTACCGTCCTCTCCATCCGTAACTTTATCATCCGGTTGATGTTTGCAGCCATCGCGCCGTTCATCGGTTGGCTGAACGATATGTACTCGTTGCAGGTCGCATTGCTGGCATCGGCTGCAATTATTATGGTTCCGGGAGCATTGTTCCTTTGGCTTCAGCTGACAGCGAAGACCAGTCAGGAATAAGTTCATTGTTTCCCTTGCTCGAAACAGTTGTTTCATTAAGGTGAAACAGTTGTTCCATCAGCATGAAACAGTTGTTTCTCCCTAGTGAAACTATTCCTACATGCCTAGCCGAACGGATTCGTATCCCCACCCTTCACAAAGTCTGCCGGATAATGGATGGATGAAATGACCTTGTTATCTTTCAGGCGTATCCATGACTTGAAAGAGCGTTTGCCTTCCATCAGTTCGAATACACGGGCACCGTTTCCTCCGGGCACATCATGGTAGACGGTTTTTCCTCCGGTAAAACGTCCGTAGCCCAGTAAGAGGCCTTTCCATTTGGCCACATAATCGTTTACGTGATCGTGACCGACGAACGTACCCATTACATCGCCTGCTTCCAGCATTGCCGTGAACAGTCCGGAATTGACAAAGGGTGCACAGGCTTTCTCTTTACGGACGCCGATCAGCAACGTATTTTCGTCGGAAGCAGCCTGGTTGTATTCGGGCACCGGGATATGGAAAAAGGCCAGTGCAGGAAGCGGTTTTCCCCCGTTCTTTGCAGTCAGGGCGGCACTGCTCTTCCTGTACCAGTCGATTTGATCGGGCTTGATCCAGTCGTAACCTTTAGTCTCCTCCTTTACAGAATAGGCCAGACTGTCGAAGCCATAGAGGAGAAAGGCTTCCTTTGAACCGTCCGAGCTGTTCACGGGAAGGATAAAGTTCGTTACTCCGGTTATACCTTCCACCGTTCCGGTCAGGTTTCCCGGCATTTCACTGATAAAGGTATAGATCTCGCGGCGGGTCATATCGTGCTCGTCGTCATGGTTACCCAGCGTAGCGGCAAACGGGATATTGCGGGAGATGACAGGCTCGAAAGCTTTCCGGAAACCCTCTGCTGCCGGTTTGGCAAATACGATATCGCCGGTATAGATCACGAAGTCGGGCTTTTCGGCATCCAGCACTTCGTTCATGCGTTCAGCTGCTTCTTCCGAAGTCGGATTGCCCGGCACCCAGTGGATGTCGGTAAACTGTACGATCTTGAACGTACCGTCCGCACGGAACTTCAGTTTGCCGGCATGTGCCTTATACAACGGACTGTCCAGGTAAGAAGCGCCTGTCGCACCCGTTACGGTTGCCGTTTCCTTTCCGGCAGCTTTCGTGCCGGATATTCCCAGAAAAGACACCGGGAGCAAAAGCCCCGATGTCCGTAAAAATTCTTTTCTATTCATTTCACTATAACTTATTTAATCCACCACGGTTTGTCGGATGTCCGGTCGTTGCCCCCGAACTGCGATTGCAGGGCGGCCTCTACGTTGGCGGCATTGTTATTATATTCGTTCTGCGGATACATCCAGCGGTAAGGCAGGTTTACGCCCGTAGCCCTGCGGAATTCGGGATAACCCGTACGCAACTGGTCGTAATACGGCATCCACATACTGCCTTGCAGGAAGGTCGGTATGTATTTCTGCAGGATGATACGTTCTATCTTCTGATCCTTTGTAAGCGAAGGGCTATAAGCCACTTTCTCGCCTTGCAGGTAAGCCGTAACCGCCGCCTCATCCAGGTAACCGGCCACAGTGGGTGCATACTTTTCATAAAAGCGGAAAGAAGCCTTGACGGCAGACTCGTAAAGAGCCCGGTCGTCACCCGAAATCCAACCACGCACGACGGCTTCCGCCAGGATCAGCTGCTGCTCCGTATAGCCCAGCAGGATCATCGGTTCGTTCGTTGCATGCTGGTAATAGCGGGTGGCCGGCTTAGAACAACCGCCCAGCGTCACCTTGTCGTTCACCAGGCTGTAGGCAATGGCAGGGTCTCCCCCATCGTAGGAAGAGAAATCGTCAATAGCCAGGCCGGCCTTCTCCGCAGCCGGGGTCTGGGTACAGAAAGCAAACAGGCGCGGGTCTTTGCGGGTAGCCAGGGCAGCCACATAGGTGGAGTCCATATAACGTCCCGAACCGAAGTCGCTGTCGTTGAAGTAAGGGTAACGGTCGTCCTGCTGATCGAGGAAAACCAGTTGGCCGTTGTCGGCATCGCTTGTCATCAGCGGTTCGTTCTGCGAGATACGGGCGAAGGTCGATTTCACGTCCAGGCTGCCTACGGTTTGCTTGTTCGACAACGACATCAGGACACGCAGGCGGTAGGCGTTGACCAGACGGCGCCATTTCATCAGATCGCCGCTGTAGATGATGTCTCCGCTTATGATACTGTTATTGTCGGTCAGCAAGGTGTTCGCTTCTTCCAGTTTGGCAAGCACCGTGGCGAGTACCGTCTCCTGCGAGTCGTATTTAGGCTGGTACAAGCCGTTTGTTTCCGCCTGCATGGCTTCGCTGCATGGCACGTCGCCGAACTGCATCGTGAGCATGTAGTAATAATGGGCTTCGAAGAAAAGAGCCAATGCCTCATATGCTGACTGGTCGCCTTTGGCGGCTTCTTCCTTCATCTTCGCTACGTTGCGCAGGTTGTTATAATAATCGAAACCGCCGCGTGTCCATTTGTACACCTGGTAGGTGCTCTCGCCGGAAGTCAGGATCAACATTTTCGTGGCATGGCAGACCAAAGCGCTTGACTCTTCGAACGTGGTAAACGACAAGCCGGTAAGCAATAACGCCGGATCAGTGGTTGTCGGGTTGTTCGGGTCGATATTCATTTCTTCCAGGTCGATGCAGGAGTTGCAGGTAAACGCCAATGCGGCACCGGCAACGATATATTTTAGATACTTCTTCATTGTTTTATCTGTGATTATAATTTGATTGATGCGCTGATACCTATATAACGTGCCGACGGGTCTTGCAGGTCGCTGTCGCTTGCACCGAAGTCGGGATCGAGGTACGGGGTCTTTTTCCATACTCCCAGGTTATTACCGAAGAGGGCCACTTCGAGTCCTTTGATCTTGTTCATCTCGAAGAGGTTCTTCAGATCGTAGGAAACAGCCACACGGCGCAGTTTGAGGTAAGAACGGTTGAATGTATTGGCGAACAATTCGCTTTCGGCGGTGCGTACCACGGCACGGTAGGGATAGTTCTGCGCCCAGGTCTGGATATTGACAGCCGTTTCATTCTTCTTATATTGGCGGGTATCGGAGAGGATATTCCCGTTGACATCGTAGGTAACTTCGCCGCTCACGATATTCACTCCGTCCGGCACATAGATCGCCTTACCGCCGTTATCGTATTCTTCCTGACGGTACATAGTAGACTTGGGATGCTTGCCGCCCCACCACATCTTCTGGGTCGTCGTAGAGATCAGCGTACCGCCGATCGCCCCGTCTATATCGATATTGACCGTGAAATTCTTGATCTTAAATGTATTCTGAAGGCCATAACGTACGTCGGGCGACTGGTTGCCTACGTGGGTCTTGAAAGCACTCTGGGTAGGCATGCCGTTGCTGTCGAGGATGAGCTGCCCATCGGGAGTCTTTTCCCATTCGGTAGCGTACATGGCATCTGCACGGTCGCCCACTTTCAGGTCGCCGAACTTCTCCTGTCCGCCGTAGATCTTCGTGAGCTTGCGGATGTTGCTGCTCCAGTTGGTGGAAAGGTTCCAGGTGAAGCTCTTGTTCTGCACCGGAGTAGCACTAACGATCAACTCGAAACCGTTTGTCGTGTATTCATTTCCGTTGACGAAACGGTAAGGGAAACCGGATGCTTCGGATATAGGCAACTTGATGATACTGTTCTCATCCAGCATACGGTAATAGGTCAGATCCAATCCCAGCCGGTTATGCAGGAATGAGGTAGACATACCCACTTCGAAAGAAGAGGTCTTCTGCGGCAGGATATCCGGATTAACCAGGGCGGTAACCGTACCGGAACCCGAAGGATCGGTCACAGCATTGGGATAAGTCACCGAAGGCGTACTTCCGTAGAGGATACCTTTCGCATAAGTGGCCTGCAAAGCATACGGGTCGAGGTCGCTCGACACCTGTGCCCATGCCCCGTTCACCTTCAGGTAATCCATCCAGGAGGGCAGTTTCACATATTCGTTTACCAGCGTACTGACGGAAACGGAGGGATAGAAATAAGAATTGTTTGCCGCAGACAAGGTAGACGACCAGTCGTTACGTCCGGTAAAAGTCAGGAAGACCGACTCGAACAGGTCGATATTGACGGAGCCGTAGATACTTTCGATCGCCTTCTCGTTCATCGAGTTCGTTGCGCTCACCGGGTTCAGGCTGTTACCCAGGTTGTACACTTTCGGAACGATCAGACCATCTGTTGCCTGCGCTTCCTTACGTATCTGGCGGTAATAGAGGGAGGTTCCCAGGTTGGCCGTGAAAGCGAAGTCTTTGCTCACCGCCTGCGTATAGGTTGCGAGGGCATCGGCATTGATATCCAGTTGGTCGGTGTTCCAGGTCTTGTAGTCACCGTTACGGGAGTCGCCGTAGTTCATGTACGACTTCGGGCTTTTCATATCTTCGAACGTGTTCTCCAGACGTCCGGCGGCACGCCCCTGCACAGTCAGGCCGGGCAATACGTCCCAGTTCAGTTTCACCTGCCCGTTCGTCGTGTTGCGGTCATGCTTCTGGGTCAACTCGTTGGTTGCAAAATAGGGGTTGTTGTACCAGGCGTAGTTGTAGTTTGCCTGGCGTGTACCTTCCGAGTCGGGACGGTACATATGTTCGGACAATTCCTTGCCGTTCACATCGTTACCCATCCAGAGCAGGATAGTGTACATATGGTTCTTCGGGCCGTAGCCGTAACGGGGATAGTTGGGCGAATAGACCTTGTTGTACGACAGGTTGGCCGACAACGTCACCGTGTTGCTCAGGTTGAACATACTGTTGAAGTTCAGGCCGCCTGTATAGATAGAGGTATTCGGAACCTGCCCGCGTTGTTTGGAGAAGTCGCCGTTGAAATTGTAGTTCGCCTTTTTCGTCTTGTTCGCCACCGAGAAAGTAGCCTTGGTGATGACACCCGTACGAAGGAAGTCTTTCAGGTTATCGTGGGCTTCCCAGGTGGTCGGCACACGCTCGTAGCGGGTACGGTCGTCGTAAACCGATCCGGCCACATCACCCCACCAAGGGATCACCTCTCCCGTCTGCTTGTCGCGGATCGGACTGTTCCACTGGGCTATCTTCTGCCCTTCAAAGCGAGGCCCCCAGGTCATATCGCCATCGGAGATACCACCGTCGGCACCGTCCCAAAACTCATACTGTCCGTTCGAGCCGGAACCGAACTCGTTCTGTGTCTCAGGAAATACCGTAAAACCGGCTGTCACCATGCTGGAGATACCAGCAGTGACCACCAGTCCTTCTTCCTTGGCCAGTTTCGTAGAGATCAGGATCGCCCCGTCTTTACCACGCGAACCGTACAAGGCAGCCGCTGCCGTCCCTTTCAACACGTTGATACTCTCGATATTCTCCGGAGAGACATCGAACAAATCCGACTCGACAGGAATACCGTCCACCACCATCAGCGGCGTCTTGCCGCGAAGGGAGAAGCTGGGTGCCTGGAACATGCCGGTGGGATTGTTGACCGTCAGGCCTGCCACCTGCCCGGAAAGTGCGTTACCCACGTTGACCGTACCGGGTTGCTCCAAGGCTTCGGTACTCACCTGCTGGGTGGTGTATCCCAGTTTCTTTTTCTGCTGCTTGATACCGATGGCAGTCACCACCACTTCGTCGATCAGCTTCACGTCGTCCGACATTTCCACATTGATAACCTTCAGGTTGCCTATCGGGCGTTCCACCGTTTCATATCCTACGAAAGAAAAGACCAGTGTACCGTTCTTCGGTGCTTCGATCTCGTAATTACCATCTATATCCGTTACGGTTCCGACAACTGAATTCTTAACCACTACTGCGGCTCCTGTCACGGGGCCCAGTTTATCTGTTACCGTCCCGGTCACTTTCACCGCTTGGGCAAAGGCCAGAGTCGAACAAATCAGAAAGCTACAAATCAATAAGTAAAATTTGCTTTTCATATATAAACATTAATTGATGTACATGCACGAAGTCCCGGGGCAAGGTCTCGGACTTGCCCTAAAACATTCGTTTCCACTAAAATATAAGGGGATGGGGAGTAGAGAGGGGAAAATTAGTAGAGGCTTTTCAGCTTGACGTTATCAAAGATAGCCAGCAGACGCGACGAGTCTTTCTTGTTACCCTGGAGGGCTTCTTCAAACGTATTGGTATCGGAGTCGATAGCGGCTAGGGCGATCTTCAGCACATTGGCGAATTCGTCCGACGCCTCTTCCTTCGTCAGCTTCTTGCTTTTTACATCTTTGTTCAGCTGTTTCTCGATCGAACGGACGGCATTATAGATACCCGGTTTACGGATCACCGTACGGCGTGACGGGTCGCCCGGTACTATTTCCTCTTTGACTACATACATATCCATGAACGCATTGTACAAGCATCCGACCTCTTTGCCGAACTTATGATTGTTTGCGTTAGCCAGTTCTTCAGCAGTAGGTTCCTGCACGGCAGAATAGAACTCCCACGTTTCGACAGGAGCTGCTTCCACATTTGCTTTGCTTGCCTTGTCGTTATCTCCATCGGCAACTGTCACGGCATGCAGCATAGAGAACGAAGTACCCAATAAAACAACTAATAACACTAAACTCTTTTTCATAACGATTTCTTTTTTCTATTAAATTATGCTGCAAATGTAGAGGTGCCATATTACAAAACCGCAACAAAGAAATGAAGATATATTTACCTTTTTGTTACAAAGGAACGTAACACTCCATATCATCACACTGTTAGCTGCCAGGCATTAAAAATTGACTGATAAACTGCCATATGAACGGTTTATAAAGAAATTATCCTATATTTGAAAAATATTAATCTATTATATCTTTCAGACCATGAACACAGAAAAGACCACTCCCGTAACAGCCATCGTTCTGGGAGCCAGCGGAAGAGGTAAATTGTACGGCGATTATTCACTGGAACATCCGGACGACCTGCAAATCACCGGTATTGCCGAGTTGGTGGAATTGCGCCGCAATATATACGGTGACAAATACCATGTCCCCCGGGAAAACCGTGTCGCCACCTGGGAAGAGATACTCAGCCGTCCCAAGTTTGCCGATGCCGTCATCATCGCCACTCCCGACCATCTGCATTACGCCCCTTGCATGAAGGCGCTCGACCTGGGATACGACATCCTGCTCGAAAAACCGATCGCGCAGACCGACGAGGAATGCCGCCGCCTGGTAGCTTATGCCCAAGAAAAAGGAAAGATCGTAGGTCTCACCCACGTCCTGCGTTATTCGCCTTATTTCGGGATGCTGAAAGAGATGGTGAGCAGCAAAGCGATCGGCGACCTGGTCAGCATCCAGCATTTCGAACCGGTGGAACATGTACACATGAGCCATTCGTACGTACGCGGAAGCTGGCGCAATGCGGAAGCGAGTACGCCGCTGGTACTGGCTAAATCGAGCCACGACCTGGATATCCTTCACTGGATCATCGGCAAACCTTGTAAGAAAGTAGTTGCCTTCGGTGACCTGTCGCATTTCAAGGCCGGTAATGCTCCCGAAGGTGCTCCTGCCCGTTGTACCGACGGTTGCCCGGCCGAAGCGTCCTGCCCCTTCTCCGCCCTGAAGATCTATTACCGCGACCGCACCTGGCTGTACGTCTTCGACCTCCCGGAAGACCCGGACAAGCAGGGTGACGTGATCCTCGAAAACCTGAAGACAGGCCCGTACGGCAAATGTGTCTACCATTGCGAGAACAACCAGCCCGACCATTATATGATGCTGATGGAATTTGAAGGCGGCGTAACGGTCAACTTCTCGATCGAGGGGTTCACTTCCTATGGCGGCCGCCGTACGCGTATCATGGGGACACGCGGCGACATCGTCGGCGACATGGAGACGTTCACCCACACCGACTTTGCCACCGGCGTCTCGAAAACATACAACGCCAACGCCGAAGACGCCCTCAACTACGAAGGCGTAGGCCACGGCGGCGGCGATGCCGGCATGATCCGCGACTGGATCGAAGCCATCCGCCAACAGGATGCCAGCCTGATGAGCACCCCGCTCGACAAGTCGCTCGAAAGCCATTTGATCGCGTTTGCGGCGGAGAGGAGCAGGAAAGAAGGGAAAGTGATAGAGATGTAGAAAATTCATGGCCCAGAAGTGTTTATAACAAATCTTTTTCTTATCTTTGGAAAAGACATCTAAACTATCCGGGCCATGAAAACGAAACGAACATCATTCCTACCGGCTATCCTGTTATTAGTCATTTTATCCATCACTAATACAGGCGCTATAACACAATCCCACAGTAGTGATAAGCCGGAGTATAAACGTCCCACAGCAATCCCGAAAGGTGATATGCCACCAGCCTTCCCTGATGATATAAATATTATAGTCAATGAGATCACAATCTATCCCCCTTCCCTATTGAAAGAAGACACCGGAGGAACTGTTACGTGCAAATTCACAATTACCGAAGATGGAGAAACAAAGAATATCAAGTTATTACAAAAGGCCCACTCCCTATTGAACAAAGAAGCAATTCGTATTATCCAGTCGTTTCCCAGAATCCGACCAGCCGTCAGAGACGGGAAACCGGTTCCGTATAAATACGAACTGTCCATCAAGTTTTCCCCGAACGCTTACCGGGCATATCATAGGAAAAGAAAAGAGGATATGATAAAAGAAATAGAATGGCGGGAGAACAACAGATACATCTTTGGACAGGGTAGATTTGTGTGTATGCCCGAATTCCCCGGCGGCCAAGGAATGTTACTTAAATATATGCAAAAGAATATCCGTTACCCCGAATCACTGAAAGGAAGTGGAATAAGCAAACGCCTGACTTGTAGTTTCGATATAAATATATTCGGTATGGTCGATAATATAAAAATCATACGTGGCGGAAACGAGTACCCGGAAATGGATAAAGAAGCCATACGCCTTCTCAGTGAAATGCCGGCCTGGGCGGTTGGAAAAAATCAACCACGTGAAACAACCGACTGGAAATTCGAGGATGTTCCGGAAGGATACAACAAAAGACAGTACCGTGAATACCAAATAGTTAAATACACTATTCCGGTAACATTCAAAGAAGACCTTAATAAGCCTGCAATTGTTAATTGATTATCCCGGCTTCATTTTACAATCACCCAACAGACAACACCCAGCAACACCAAAATAATTACCAAAATAGTATTTCCCCATCGGACAAGAATATGATAAAAAACATGCCATAGAACACACGGGGTAATTTTATCACATACTTTATTTTTTATATCTTCAGCGTTGTTTTAACTTCATTTATTAACCTAAAAAATCAAACGTCATGAGAAAGAAAATCACCTTTATTTTGTTGTTGTCTTTTGCATTTTTGCAAATAAACGCCCAGGGTAATGCACCGTCAAGTATATCAAGCTTTGGCTGTAGTGAAGAAGGTTTAACTATCACATCAGGAGAAGGAAGTTATGCGGTTGATACAAATGGACCAAGGGTAATAAGCATAAATGGTCCTCAAAGACCAGAAGTTGGAGAAGAGGTTTTTTATGAGGCAGTATTAGATTTTAGTGTACCAGGAGTAACATATAATTGGACTGTACCTTCTTCGGCAACAATAATTTATAACCTTGGCTCCAAGATTTTGGTAAAGTTTGCACAATATGGTGTTTTTTGGATACAATGTAGTGCAGAAAATGCGGATGGTACCACAACTCTAGCATATGCTAAAAAAGTAGAGGTTATGCGCCCTGTACCTCCTCTATAAAGGACGGTTTCTATATCTTACGAGTAACCTCGGGAGATAATGTACAAACCAGGACGAACATCCCTGTCCATCCTGGTTTAAAAAAAAGATGTGTCTTGTTTAGGTTCTCTCCGGTTTTGGCTTTAATACTTCATTTTAGCTTGTTGATATTATAAATAAAAAAGTGTCATTTATCAATTAACTCCTGTACGTGTATCCCACCACATCTGCTTACCCCAGAAATCATCTTTGATTTCCGCTTTGAAGGGTTCCACGTTGGCACCGTTCAGACTCGATTCATTGATCGGATACGGATATCTGAAAGGCGGAGTATTATGGCCTACATAATGTGAGCCCGGTGCATGATAATTGGTTGCAGGTACACCTGTGCGACGGTACAATGACCAGCCTTCCATACCTTGTTTGAACAAAGCGATCCATTCCTGTTCGTAAATCTGCTCCAACGTATCGTTGAATTTAGCCTTACCTTCAAGATAAGCCGTAGCATCTTCCACCTCGTTTTCCTGCAATGACAAAGTCACACCTCTTTCGTAAGCTTCTTTGGCAGACATGCCGACCGACCATCCCAACTTAGCCGCTTCAGCCAGATGGAAATAAACTTCTGCCGAACGATAATACGGGGTAAATCCTTTAAATTCATCACGGAAACGGGCTCCGATACGCGAGAAAAGGCTTAGATCCGGTTCTACCGAAGCAGCACCGATCACACCTCCGCGAAACTCACCGTCTGAAGCCGGATGGGCATAGGACGGCAAACGAGGATCATCCAGCGATTTCATCAGGTTTACCAACACGTCACTCACGGCATGGTCGTCACGTGTACGACTATCATTTGCCCAAGGCTCGATATAAGGTGTTTCGCCCGGCCATACAAAAAATGCATTATCCTTATTATCCTCCATAACCGGATATTTTGCAGGATTTCCCATGATCTGCTCGACAGTCGATTTAGCCAGTCCGGCATCTACTCCGGAAATACGCATCGCCAGACGTAAACGCATCGAATTACAATACTTCTGCCATTTCAGCACGTCGCCGCTAAACAATATATCACCATCTCCCAGTGGATCGGAAGCGCCCGTGGCAAACCCATCCGCAGCCGTGGCCAGCATCTCCAGCAAAGCCGGATAAATATCTTCCTGCCTGTCATAGCGCGGCAGCAAAATACCTTCATCCATACGTGCCGCCTCCGAGTATGGCACATCCCGCCAGGTATCGGTAGCAATCGATACCAGCATCGCTTCCCAAACTTTGGCGACGCTTTCCATATTGACCAGTTCCCCCTCTGCCGCACGTCTGCGGATATCCTTCACGTTATTGAGGGTCAGGTATACATAATACCATTTATTCTCCACCACCCCGGTACGAAATTCATAACGCGACTCGTCGATATACTGTATCTTGGTCAGATGACCACCATAGGTACTAGGTTCGTTCATATCATTCCATGGATCAAACAATGTTGTCGAAGCATAACGGATAACGTACGCCAGCTGGTTCGTTATCGGAGCTTCATTGGTTCTGTCAGGATCGGTATTCACTCTTTCAAATGAATCCGTACAACCTACCATTCCCATCAGGAAAGTTACTCCGGCTGTAATTATCGAAAGTTTCAATTTATATCTTTTCATACTCTTCTGATTTTTTAAAATGTAAGACCAACTTTAATACCCATACTACGTGAAGGCATATAAGAGCCCGACTCAAGACCTACTCCGTTGTTATCGCTTCTTGTACTTGATTCCGGATCGATATGCGCTTTATTTGAAGAATGCAACCAGAGGATCGCCAGGTTGTTACCGATTAGCGATACGTTTGCACCTTTGATATAGCGTGTCTTTTTCATCAGTTCTTTCGGGAAGGTATAAGTCAGGTGCACTTCGCGCAACTTAAGGTAAGATCCTTCGAACACGTTTAACTGACGATTACTCAAGTAGTAAGAGTAAAAGAAAGACTTAGCATCCGTTGTCAGGTCGTTTGGCGTACCGTCTTCTTTCACGAAGGTACCCATATCGGCCAGTACATCTTTTCCGACAATGATCGGTTTTTCACGGATATCCCCTTCAGCGGTATAGTCGAGGAGACCGGTATAGCTACCCCACATCTGGCTCACAGAGAAAACATCGCCACCTTTACGAAAATCGAGCAGGAAGCCGAATGTCAAGTCTTTCCAACGCAATTCGCTACGGAAACCAGCCAGCCAGTCGGGTGCTACGCTACCGATCTTCATACTTTCCGTCTTCGGCAGACCGTTCGCACCGATAATATATTCACCCTTATCGTTCTTGATCATACCCGTTCCGTAAAGAGAGCCCCATGATTCGCCTGGTTTGGCATACAGGTAGGTACTCCATTCGGAGCCGATCGTATATTGTGTAAGCGATTGTCCGGTTACCGGATCAGTATACAGTTCTTCAATCTTACTCTTGTCTTTCGACCAGTTCACCGTCAATGTCCAATCCCAATCTTTTTCGCGGATCACAGTTCCGGTTAACTGCAACTCCCAACCTTTGTTTCTTAATTTACCGGCATTAATCAACATACTATTATAACCGGTCGCCTTAGAGGTGGCAACCTCCATGATTTGGTCGGTTGTGATCTTATGATAATAAGCCAGATCGATCCCCAGGCGATGATCGAATAAATTGGCTTCGATACCGGCCTCACCTGTTTTCACCGACTCCGGACGCAAACCGGAAGGCGGGAAAATCGTCGGCAACACAAACTGCGAATTGCCAAAAATCCGATCGGACACCGCACCATAATACTTACCCAACCGATAAGCGGTAGTAGCTGAACCTACTTTTGCCCATCCTCCTCTGATCTTCAGGAAGTTCAGGACATCCGACTGTAGCCCTTCGAATGTGGCGGTAGGTATCCAGCTTGCACTGAAAGAGGGGTAGAAGAACGGATCTTCAATCGTCGAACTCCAATCGTTACGTACGCTTACATCCAGGTAAAGCATGCTCTTATAGCCAAACGATCCCGAGGCATAGATACTGTTCGAACGGATATGTGAATGATCTTGTTCGGTAATAGGGCTACCTTTCACATTCCCCATAGTAAACAAGCCCGGTACGGTAAGCATGTTACCACCGATCGCTTCTCTTTCCCAGTTCACATTACGGTAGTTGGCACCAGCCAGCAAGCTGATGGAGAAGTCAGCTATGTTCTTATTGAAATAAGCAATGAAGTCGGCATTCAACTCCGTCTGCTTCTGATTATACTGGCGGAACCATCCGTCGGGATATGCCGTATTGTAAACATAATGCTGGTTAGCCTGCGTATCATAATAATCGTATCCCAAGCGTCCTTCAAATTTCAGGAACTCAAACGGTTTATAAAATAAAGAAGTCTTTCCGAACAAACGGTTACGCTGGTATTTGTTCAGGTTTTTATTCACCGTATAATAAGGGTTCTGATGATAGTCCGGGTTCCATGAATAAGGTTTTCCAGTAACCGGGTCGGTCTTATCCCAGTTTTCTTTCAAATCCTTCATATCCACTTGGCGTCCGAACCATTGCATAAGCGACTGCATCGGATTCCCTTCGTTGTATCCCCCCTGGGGAAGGTTATCGCTTTCGGTTCGTGTATAGTTAAGAGAGAGATCATAATCGATATATTTGTTGAACTTCAACTGTGTGTTCAACTGGGCGGAATAGCGTCTCTGGTCGGTATTCGGGATCGTACCGGTCTGGTCACGATAGCCGAGCGAAGCACGTGTAGAAGCTTTTTCCGTCTGGCTGAGAAATGAAAGATTATGGTTCATTGAAGTTCCCAACTGTAAGAAATCCTTGATATTATCAGGATGTGATACCCAGGGAGTAGCTTGGCGTACACCGTCTACAACCGGACTGTTTACCTGCGGCAACATCAGGCCTACATCCAAACGCGGCCCCCAGCTCTCGTCGGCACCGCCGTTCACGCCACCGTAAGCAAAACCGTATTTGGAGGCAAAGTCCTGATAAGATCCCGTAAAACCGTTTGCCTGACGTACCGAATAGTCGTATTCGCTACCTTCGTAACCCTGGCCGTATTTATTCTGCATCTTCGGCAGGTTATACATCTGGTCTACGGCAAAATGCCCGTCATAGCGTATTTCAATACCTTTATCCTTCATCTTACCTGATTTGGTGGTGATCAGGATTACCCCGTTACCGGCACGCATACCGTAAAGGGCTGCCGATCCCCCCTTCAGAACAGAGATAGACTCAATATCTTCCGGGTTGATATCCTGCAAACCGCTACCATAATCTACCGCCTGATCCGTACGGTACTGGTCGTTGGCTATAGGCACACCATCCACAACGATCAACGGCTCATTACTTCCGAGTGAGGAGTTACCACGAATCACGATACGTTGCGAAGCACCTACCTGTCCGCCGGCAGAAGTAATCTGCACACCGGCCACTTTACCCGCCAATGAGCTTGCCACATTCAGCTGTCCGGCCTTGGTCAACTCGTCGGACTTTACTTCCTGCAAGGCATAGCCGAGTGATTTCTTTTCACGTGTCAAACCGAGTGCAGTAACCACCACTTCGTCCAGATCTGTCACATCTGCTTGAAGTACGACCGTAACCTGCGGTTTTACGGCCACTTCCTGCATCGTCATACCGACATAAGAGATTTGTAGAATTTTGTTTTTCTCAGGGACATCCAGGGAGAATTTTCCATCCAGATCGGTAATAGTACCGATATTCGTCCCTTTTACCAGAATGGTAGCACCGATAATCGGTTCTCCGTCATCGCCCGAGGTCACCGTTCCGGTTACCTTCATTGTCTGGGCCAGCACCATGCTTATACTTGCAAAGAAGAATAGCATGATAAATGTAAATCGCTTCTTCATAGACACACTTGTTTAATTCAGATTAACATAGAAAATTTATATTGCTTGTCTTTTAACATAGTCTTGTAAGAACTACGTCGATTTGAGAGGAGAGATCCTTTTATCCATCTGCATTTAACATATACTCACAGATACGGAATGCTATATAATGTACGTAAATAAAGAGGTCGCAAATAATGCTAAAGTCGGGTATTCAATTGATTATAGTTACAAATTAATTAGTTCAAGTATTGTTTTATTCATAATTTTTACTTATGTTTGCATTGTTATATAAAATATTAATCATTGAGGTAAGATTCTTTTACCGACATTTTCAAGAGTGAAAAGGTCATTTACCTCACTTATTAAGCCTTTGTTCTTTAAATCTATATCAATAAAAGAAACCTGGTTGATACCCTATTTTTATTGTGAAATTATATATATGATTTAAACAATATGTAATCAGTAAGTTATACGCATATCTTTTCCTGCAATAGAAAAGTATCGTAGTTCTTACAAGACTCACCCCTTCCCGCCTCCCTTTTCAAACGCTGAAAAAACGCCCGAACAGTCATTTTCGATCTTTCGTTTTTATTGTTGCAGATAGTAAAAATAAGTTATATTTGCGGCTGACACTCCGTATGTCAACCCCTCCACTCCGCAAATTATAAACAATAATATATGGTCTTTACTTCTTCAGCATAGTAGTGCTATGCCCCCATCACTTTGGTGACAAATTGGTGACACAGTAGTATTAATTACCTATTTATCACGATCAAATCGAGCATTTTGCTTCTGTCGACAACAGATGACAAATTCATACCAAACGCCTCTCCCTCAATTTTACATATCATGAAAAAGACAATAACAATAAGTTTTTTCAATGAGAGCAAACCAACGTTCGCTCTTTTCCAGAAGTATCTGAAGCATCAAACAGACAGAAAAAAGGTACTAAACGAGACGGCCAACCACCTTCTACACCTTAAGAATCCGAATAAGAGACTGTTAGCCTTTAAAAATAAATTTTTCGAGACCTATGCCCGCGAACTGGCTTCCAACTCCGGATGCAGTGAGGTTCTACCCGATCATCTGCGCATACAAACCAAGGTGTGGGAGCAATTCCTGATCGAAATGATGAACGCCACACGTAAAGCGGGTTATCTGGGCGATATAACCATCAAACGGCTTGCACGCATACTGGTCTGCATCCTCGATACGGACTACGACCAGGCAGGAATGGTCAACCGACTCAAAAATCCACAACCGGAATATGGGGATATTTACATAAAGGTTGAAGAGTTGGCAAAGCATATCACAAAGAATATCTAGTATTTAATCCGGGAGAGGTGTTTATTTACTTTTTTTGCCGACCATAATTACCGTTTTTTGTACGCAGGAGCCTGTTTTCAAAACCTACACAACTAACAACCAAACTCTTACCTTTCCAAAATCGGGTTATACGGAGTAGCTATCCCCCGTTGTATCTTTGAAAACGAAAAGCAGATGCCCTTTTATGTCTTTATAGAGAAATAAGTCTTATTATATTAAGAGAGCGTTCAAAAGATCGTTCCAAGATCGTTCTGAATCTCTTTTTGAGACGGGTATAACAGACTGATCAACGGATATTTACAAACATTTTTCAGCGTTCTGACTTCGTTCTGAGAATCGTTCTGGAAATAAACAGCATGTGGAACCTAAACAAAATACAGTCATGAAACAGTCTAAAATTAAATCACTTAAGATACTTTCAAAAGGTTTTCTGAAAGTACCGAATGACGTTCTGGAAGATATCTATTCAAATAACGTTATCACACGGTTGTGCGGCAAATTATATCTCTGCCTGCTCTATCATGCTTATTTCGCAGATGGAATGATTACAATAGGCAAGCTGTGTGTCCCCTGCAAACGGGGTGAATGGGTGACGACCTACCGGACGATCGAAGAAAAAACAGGTATCTCGATAAGTTGTATCAGTATGTTACTGGACATATTGGTCAACAAGGAGCTGATAACAGTCAGACGCTTTTCCCGTTTTACGGTAATAACCATCGTCCGCTACGATGACATGATGAAAACACCCCTCACTTTCCCGCCCGTCTTGCCGGGCAAACCGTCCGCCCCGGTGGCGGCAAGGATTTATTACCCGCGTCTCGCTGATTAATGTCAAACACATAAACAAGTATGATTATGAAACAAGAAAGCACTTTCCAGCCACCCCTACCCGCCCCGATCCCTGCATCGGAAGAGATGGAGCTGGCCGTCATCATGGCCGTTATCGCCCAGAGCGGAGCCATTGCCGACGTGGCCGAACGCCTGCTGCCGGACATGTTCGTCAACCCCGCCTACCGCCTGGTGTACCGTGCCATGACCGCCCTCCGCGACCGCGAAGCCGACATCGACATGCTGAGCATCGAAAACGAAATGCGCCTGCTCGACCCCGCACAGGCCGCGGAACTCAACGGCCTCGGATTCATCGCCGACCGGATGCTGACCGTACGCAACGCGGCACATATCCGCACCTATGCCGCCTCGGTGATCCGTTGCTGGGTGTTGCGCCGCCTTTGTGCGGACATGCAGGAGCATACCCTGAAGGCGCACGACCCGGCCGTCGACGTGGTGACACTCCTGGGCGGCATCCACAAAGGGGTGCAGAAGCTGGAGGATTTCTTTGCCGTGAGCAGTACCACCCGCCGGGCCGGAGAGGTGAGCCGCCGGGTGCTGGAAGAGATCTACGGTGAACAAAAAGCGCGTGCCGCCGGCGAAGAATTGCAGGTGACGACGGGTATCGACGAGTTCGACCGCGGGCTGGGCGGCCTTTTCAAAGGGGAGCTACTGGTGCTGGCCGGGCGGCCTTCGATGGGAAAGACGGCACTGGCGCTCCACATGGCACTGGCGGCGGCACGGAAAGGGAAACGGGTGTGTTTCTTCAGCCTCGAGATGACCGAACGCCAACTGATAAGCCGCCTGCTCTGCACGATAAGCGGGGTGGAACCCGACAAGCTGCGGTTTAAGTTGCTCAATGCCGACGAGCGTGCCCGGCTGGGTGCGGCCAGCGAGGAGCTCGACCGCTTGCCGCTGTTCCTGAACTATTGCAGCGGCTGCAATTTCGAGGAGATACGTGCCAAGACGATGGCGCTGCACCGCCGCACGGCACTCGACCTGATCGTCATCGACTACCTGAACCTGATACAGATCAACCCCGCAGCCCGGGGAGAGGTGAAAGACACGATGGATCTGGCACTGGGCGACGTGTGCCGCCGCATCAAGAACCTGGTGATGGAAGCCGGTGTGGCGGGTCTCCTGCTGGCACAGCTCAATCGCAACTGCGAAGCGCGCACCGACCATGTCCCGGTGATGAGCGACCTGCGCAACTCGGGCGAGATCGAGCAGATAGCCGACAGTATCGCGTTCGTCTACCGCCCCGAGCATTACCAGGAATACTACGACAAGGCCACGAAGGAAGATATGCGGGGCGTCGGCCAGCTTTTCATCTCCAAAAACCACAACGGAGCCACCGGCGAAGTCCGCTTCCGCTACAATAATTGCCTGACACAGATTTATGCATATAAAAACAATTCATTATGAACACTAAACAACTGAAAGCCGCCAACCCGATCGAACGGGTGGCGGCACGTTACGGAAGCCTTCAGAAGGCAGGTGCAAACTTTAAGATGCTGTGTCCGTTTCACGACGACCACCATCCTTCGCTCATGCTGCATGTGGGCAGGCAGTTCTTCAAATGCCATGCCTGCGGGGCGGGCGGCGATGTGATCGGGCTGGTGATGGGGATGGAAAGGTGCTCGTTCGCAGAAGCGGTGAAGAAGCTAGGGGGAGAAACACACAGCACAAATAAGCTTATCGATAGCGATGCAAAGGTATCTGTTTCCCCTCCCGAAAGGAGGCAGGAGGTGTGCCACAGCCATCCCGACAAGCTATCCGAAGAACAACGGACTTTCCTCCGCTCCCTCCTCCCTTTCGCCTCCGGCCACAGCGAACTGTCGCCTACCTGGCTCGACTTCGGTGTCGGGCTTGCCCCGTCCTTCGTGCCCGACGCTTTCCGTGCCATGCGGGGACGTATCATCTTCCCGATCTACGACGCAGCAGGTGTCCTGACCGGTTTCGGGGCACGGCGAAAGGATGGCGACTCCCCGGCTGCTACCGCCTCCGACTCCCCGAAATACATCAACACCGCCAACAACGCGCTTTTCGACAAGAGCCGCACGCTCTACGGCATCCACCGTGCCACCGAGGCGATCCGCCGGGCGGGCTTCGTCTTCCTGGTAGAGGGCTACAAGGATGTGCTGGCCATGCACGCGGCCGGTTACTGCAACACCGTCGCCCTCTGCGGCACGGCGCTGACCGACGGGCAGGCGGAGATTCTCGCCCGCTATACCTCCGGCCTCTATCTCCTGTTGGACGGCGACCTCCCCGGACGTAATGCCGCCGCAAAGATTACCCGCGAACGCAAAGGTTGCTTCACCGTCCGCCCCTTCATGATCCCGACCGCCGAAGATCCCGACGAACTGTTCCGCCGCCTGGGGAAAACGGATTTCCGCACCTATATCCGCCACCTCACGGCGGAAGGCCGGTTCTGTGCCCGCCGCCTGCTAGGATATTGCCTGCGCTACCCCTCGCTGGCTCCCCACCTCACGCGGATGCTCGAAGCGGACGACATGCCCTTCCCCGACAGCGACTACAACGACTTGCTCCGCCACCTCTCCCTCGCACAGCTACGCAGCGGCACGGGGACGACAGACGACACCTCATACGGTTTCCCGTCGGAGCTAGCCGTCTTCGCCTCCTTCCTCCGGTCGCTCCTGCCCGTCCTGTTTCCTCCGCTGCCCGACGTGCCCGGTGTGCCGGAAGGGATGCTCGAGTCGGAGGATATATTGTCGCCCGAAGCCGTCCTGCATACCCTCTGTCTCGAATACTACGAGGAAAGGATCATGGCTTCCGCCCGTCGTTTGCGCAACCATCTCCACTGCCAGTCGGCATCCTCCCGTCCGCCCCTCCTCCACGCCTTCGGCAACCAGCTCCGCCTCCTCACCGAAATCACCCGCCAGACCTGCCGCACGGCAGCGGTTGGGGAGAGGTGGTTTTGAGGGAAGGGAAAAGTTTTTCTTCCCCTACAGTATTAAATTCATATAATTGATTACCTTTGTGGAAACAATCATTCAAATAAAGAAAGGAACCAAATCCATGACAAAAAAGAATTACTCCCATAAGGTGAAAGAAACTTCCGGCTCCACGATCAATGAACCCATAGTGTCCTATGGATTAAGTGATGCTGCGGAACAACTCTTACAATCACAATATACCCTGGATGAATTAAATGCCCGCATAGACGAAGCAGAAAACGATATTGATGCCGGAAGGGTTTATACAAGCGAACAGGTACATGACATATTAGAGAAAAAATATCCCTGGTTATGCAAATAAACTGGTCTCGCAAAGCCTTACTACAATTAGATATTATCATCAACCAATGTGTCGATTTATTCGGTGAACGCATTGCGATACGCTTTTACAGGCAACTAAGCGACTATGAAAAACGTTTATCTAAAAATCCTTTACTAGGCCCTCCCGAGCCTTTACTTCAGAACCGTAAACGTAATTACCGGGGTCTTATCATACACGATCACTTCAAATTAATATATTACATAACAAATAAAGGTATCATACAAATTGCAGATATGTGGGATACCCGTCGTGAACCTGCTAAATTAGCTAAACGCATTAAATAACACGATTATCCAAACACAAGCCAACCCACCCGAACACCCCCGAACTGCCCGCATCGGCCATGTCGTAGCTTTGTAGTGTAATATTACAACAGGCAACAAAGTTATTCACTATTAAAACTTTTCTAATCATGGCAGTAAAATATCGTTTAGTCCTGAGGAAGGACATGAGTAAGGATGCGCCGGAAGACGGCAAGTTGGTGTATGCGGTAAGCAGTTCGACAGGTATGTGCGACACCAACCAGATGTGTGAAATTATTGCAGACCGCTCGGCGGCTACTGCGGGTGATGTCAAACTCGTGCTCGACGGCATCATGCATGTCCTGCAACAGAAACTACCGGAGGGGCAGACCGTGCAACTCGGCGAACTGGGATATATCCAGGCTGTGCTGGGAAGCAAAGGAGCGGCTACCGAAAAGGACTTCACCGCCAATATGATCAAAAGCCGGCGCATCCTCTTCCGTCCCGGCAAGCTGCTCAAGCAAATGGCGGACAACTTCAAGACGGAGCGCTACACCAGCGGCGCAACGCCTTCCACCCCGCCGGCAGGTGGCGGTGGCGAAGACGACAGGCCGGTGATCGAGTAGCCTAAGGTTCCCCCAGATGATCGACTATACAAGCCACTTGCTTGGGGGTAAGCACCTTCCTTCCGGCTTTCCAGCCACAGGCCGTCAGCCGGGAGGTCAGCTCGTCACTCAGTTTGATCCAGCGCCGCAACTGCACGGAAGCACATTCGGGCTTGCTGTCGGGGAAGTATAACAGGGCCAGCTCCTGGTAGCCCCACACACGCTTGAAGTTCTGTTTCTTGTCGGACATAACTCTTAGTTTTTGCTTGTTTTACAATACGTAAATATACTCATTAACAAGCAGATAATCAAATTATCGAGAACCTTTTTACGGTCTGACGACCGATAAATCAACCTCTTTATGTCAACACTCAAAGTAATTTTCGATTTCATCCTTTCCGTCGTAAAGATCATCTTTCCCGGAAAAGGCAACGGGAGGCACTGCCATCCGGATCACGCCCTTCCTGACCATCATAGCCCTGACAGCCCTGATCCTGAAGGAGACGGAAGTAGCGATGGCGGCAGTGGGAGCCATCCTGTCATCTGATCAGCTTATACCCGATCCCCCGGACATTCAGAATCTTGATCCGGGGGTCTTTTTCCAGCTTATGACGCAGCTTGGTGACGAAGACATGCAGGCTGCGGGCATTATAGAAACTGTCGTCGCCCCAAAGTTTCAACAGGATGTCTTTGCTGTCTACCGGATGGTTGCCGCTTTCGCAAAGCATCTTCAGCAGCTCCGACTCCCGGAACGAAAGCTCCGTCTCCTCCCCGGCTATTTCCAGTATCTGCCGCGAAGGGAAAAAGGTATACAACCCGATCTCATGGAAAGTGGCGGGAACAGACTCCGGGTTGTTTTTGGCAATCAGGGCCTTCACGCGGACTATCAGTTCACGCAGGCTGAAAGGTTTCCGCAGGTAATCGTTCGCACCCAATTCGAACCCCTGCACGATATCGTCCACACTCGACCGGGCACTCAGGAAAAGGACAGGCACCTCTTTGTCGGCACGGCGTATGCGGCGAACCATTTCGAAACCGTCGATCTCCGGCATCATCACGTCGGCAATGACCAGTGCCGGCGACTGACGGAAGAACTGCTCGATCCCGTCTAACCCGTCGCGTCCGACAAGTACCCCGAAACCCTCTTCCTCCAGGGCGTCTTTTATGATCATCGCCAGCGAGGCGTCATCTTCCACTAATAATATATAATCCATATCTTCCGGTTATTGAGGTAAAATGATAATAAAACAGCAGCCTTCCCCGGGCACGCTTTCGACGGTGATGGTTCCCCCGTGCTTCTCCACCATTGTCCTGACGTAGAACAAGCCGATCCCGTATCCCTTCACGGCCGTGCGCCGTTCGCCCGGTATCCGGTAGAACTTATCGAATATATGCGACTGGTATTCTGCGGCAATGCCGGGGCCGTTGTCGCGGATACGGAACTGCACCTTTCCTTCTTCGGCCGATACCTGTATCTGTATTTCCGGCTCACCGGGCGTATATTTAAGGGCATTATCGATGATGTTGGACAGGATATTGAACAGATGCATCCGGTCGGCTTTCAGGGAGATATCCGGCGGGCGGCAATCGATCTCCATACGGAAAGGACGCGGCGACTTGATCTTCTGTTGCTCCCGTATCTTGTCCAGCATACCGGCAACCGGAATCGTTTCTTTCTGCAAGCGCATTTCTTTCTCCGGTTCGAGATCAATGGAGAGTATCTGTTCCACCATGCCGCCCAGCCTCTCCAGCTCTTCGTGGCAGAGATGCAGGTACTTGTCGGCCTTCGCCTTGTTGTCGAGCAGGTTGTAATGGATGATCGACTCGATGGCGGCATAGGAGATGGCGATCGGTGTTTTCAGTTCGTGGGTGACATTGTGGGTGAAGTCATCTTTCAGTTGCTCCACGGTCTTTTGATGAATCAGGAACCAGATCATATAGGCGAACGACAAGGCCAGGATCAGCAGGATCAGGAAGGAGGAGACGAGTATCCCGCTCATCCCAGCCAGCGAAGCCATACGGGTGGACTCCACATAGACGTAGAAAGCCTTGGGATGGTAGGTGGTATATTCCCACGTATATAACCGGTAACGGCCGGTGTCTTCCCCGGCAGGAACGGAGCTGGCAATGACCGTGCTGTCGGTAAGCGACCGTATCTCCGTGAAATGGCGTAGGTGGAGGTTCTTCTCCCGGAGGTTGGCCGACAGCAGGCTGTCGAACCGGACAAGGTCGACCGGGAAGTTCGTGTCGAGCACTTCGTGGAGGCTGCGCTGCATCTGCAATCCCAACTCGCCCAGCGAACTGAAGTCTTCACCCACTTTGACATTACCGTCTTGCAGGACTTTCTTCATTTCCTCACTTATACCTTGTGAATAGGGAATCCCGGCTCTCTCATCGATGATCCGGACGGGAGGAACTACTGAGTCCCTGTCACGGAAACGGGTAGTCAAGGCGGTACCGCCCAAGTCATCGGCAAAAGAAATCGTCTCCCGCCGTTTATTGGCCAACTTGCCGATAGAGTCGGCACGGCTGAACAACTCGACATGATCGGCATTGCGGATAGCCTGGGTGATGTATTCCCGGTTCTGCCTTTGCAGGGAACGGTAGAGCCCGCTGATCCAGAACAGCTGATAGACGAAGATACCCGACAACGACAGGATCACCAGGAGGATAATATATTTGAACGATGATTTCATGCAAACAAATATAGGTATTCTCCGGTTTGCCGCTCTCCGCTTTAAACCAAAATAACACAGTTTCGGGCGAATGTTATTTAGTCTTACCAAATGAAGGGCTTTTTTGGATATTCCGTTTCCCCCGTCTACATTCGCCGGAAAACACAAAGCCATGAAAAAGATCTGGTACTTATGGATAATTACAGGCCTCTTCCCTCTGCATGAAGGGATGCTGGCACAGACGAAAACCGCTTCCGGCACCCTCCTGGTGAACGACAGTATCACGCTGGACTTACCGGAAGTATTCGTGAAAGCCGAACGCCCGTTGGTGAAGATGGCCGCCGGGAAACTGGAGTACGACATCCCCAACCTGATAAAGAGCAAGCCGGTAGACAACGCGTTCGATATCCTGGGCGAACTGCCGGGGGTAGGCAAAAGCGGCGACGACATCACCCTGCTGGGTACATCGGAGACGACCATCATTATCAACGGCCGCAAAAGCTCCATGACGACGGAACAGCTGGCCGATATGCTGAAAGCCACCCCTTCGGGCAAGGTGAAGAAGGTGGAGGTGATGTACAGTACCCCGCCCCAATACGGCGTAAGAGGTGCGTCGATCAACGTGATCATCGAAAACGACAGGAGCCTGAAAGAGCAACTGAAAGGGGAAGTGTCGCTGACCGGAAAGCAGGCTTATTATTTCTCTCCTTCGGGGCTGGTGAACCTGTCGTACACCGGAAAGAAATATGCGGCCGACCTCTCCTACTCGGCCGGTTACCGTCACGGGCGTTCTACGGAAGATATGCATGCCGAACCGACCGTGAACGGTGTGAAGTACGATATCCTGCAAAAGAACTGGTCGGAAAACAAAAGCATAACCCACAACCTGCGGGCTGCCTTCGAGTATGATTTCGACAACAAAGACAAGCTGTCCCTCTCCTACACCGGACGGTACACACAGGACGCCCCCCCTTCCTACCGGGGCGGACGGACGGATTTCACGGACATCGAAACAGTGAACACAACCAGCCGGACTACCGGCCCTTCTTCCCTGCACAGTGCACGTGCCGACTATAACGGCCATAAGAATCTCAATGCGGGTATCGACTATACGTTCTACAAGGATAAATCCTTGCAGGAGCTGGTCAACAATTTTGAAGATGCCGATAAGCAAAACAGGCGCAACGAAAGCCGTCAGCAGGCACAACGGGCCAATATGTACCTGAACCATTCCGTCACGACAGCCGGTAAATGGAAGATAGCCTACGGCCTGGAAGCTTCGCTGTCTGGTACGACTAATGAGGCAAACGCGCTTCTCGACAACGAGCAGGAAAGTGAAGGTACGTTCGACCTGAAGCAGAAGGAATATTCCGTGGGTGCTTTCGCCGGGGTATCGTATGCGTTCGGGAAGAAGTTCTCGCTGGATGCTTCGCTGACGGTGAGGTATTACAAGGCTTCGGTCGACTCGGCGGGAATGGAAAGTACGTTGTGGGACAAAGCCGACCTGTTCCCGTCGTTGTCTGCGGTCTACCGGATCGACCGATCCAATATGTTGCAGTTCTCGCTGTCGAGCAACCGGAAGTATCCTTCCTACTGGGCTACGACGCCTAATACCTATTATATGAATGTGTATAGTGTGATAAAAGGTAACCCTAATCTGAAACCGGAACTGAACTATTCGATGCAGCTAACTTATGTGATGAAGAACAAATACGTGCTGGGGGCTTTCGCCAATTTCCAGCCGGACAGGATACTGCAGATGTCGTACCAATGCCCCGACCGCCTGCAATCGGTATTCCATACGATCAACCTGGATGTACATAATATGTTCGGATTGATGGCTGTCGTTCCCTTCCATGCGGGGGAAGTGCTCAGTTCGCGGTTGACGCTGATGGGCTTTGCCATTCACGACAAGGGCACATTGATAGACGTCTCCTTCGACCGGAAGAAGTTGTTCGGACGGGCGATGCTGACCAATACGATCTTCCTGACACGCGACAAGAACCTTTCGCTCGACATCAGCGGCGATTATAGTTCGCCCGCCATACAAGGTATCTACGATATCGACCCGCTATATGGTATCGATGCCGCCCTGGTATGGACGCTCCCCCGGCAGAAACTCCGCTTCACCCTCAAGGGCACCGACCTACTGAACAGCCAGAAGCCCCTCACCCATATCGACGAGCAGGGGCAGAAAAGCCGGATGGAACTGTTCCAGGACGTACGGTCGGTATCGCTGACAGTCCGTTACAGCTTCGGCGGTTTCAAGGAGAAGAAAGTGAAGGCGGTGGATACGTCACGGTTCGGGACTTGAAATAACAGGCCTTGTAAGGGCGGTTCGCGAACCGCTCCTATCAACGACACTATATTCAAAACTGATAAAACATGAATATGAAACAAAGAAACTCTTATTTATTCGTTATCCTTTGCTGGCTGTGCACATACGGTTTTCCGGTACAGGCTCAGGATGTATCTTTGCAGGCCATAGAGGAAGCAATAAACAGTTACAACTACCGGCAGGCCATCGACCTTATCGGCCGCCTTGACTCAGTGACTCCCGACCTGCAACGGAAAAAGCTAGCCGCCTACAAGGAACTGAACCGGTATAGCGACGCAGTACGCCTGCTCAACGAAATGATCGCGGCCGACTCGCTGAACACGCACCTGTACATCGAACGCGCCAACTGCTACCTGATGCAAAACAGCGATAACAAAGCACTGGAAGAATACGGAAAAGCGTTGGAACTGGCTCCCGGCAACACCTACATCCGGACAAAGATAGGACAGTTGTATTTCCGCAACGAGCAGTACGAAGAAGCCAAAGCCCTGGCCGAAACCATGTTGGCCGGCGACACCACCCAATATGCCTTACGCCTGTTGGGCGATTGCTACGGGAAAACGGAACAACCGGACTCCGCCCTCTTCATCTATAAGCGGGCACTGGAAAGGGACTCGTCAGACTATGCGGCGGTGCTCCGCCTGTCAAACCTATACCTGGAAATGGACTCTGTGGATGCAGCGATCCGGTACACCGACGAGTATATCGCACTGGACTCCCTGAACCTGCCCGTCAACCGGGTAAATGCGTTCGCCTATTTCCAGAAAGAGCAGTTCCGGCCGGCCCTCGACAAATACCGGAACCTCTCGCAACTGGGAGATAACACGGCCAACACCAACTATTACCTGGGACTCTGCTACCTGAAAAACGACAGCCTGCTGAAAGCCTACGAATGCCTGGACATGGCCAACAAGAAAGCAAAGGAAAAGAACCCACAGATACTCACTTACCTGGGGATTACAGCTATCGAAATGCCCGGATATGCCACCGAGGGAATCGAGGCAACGAAAAAGGCCATCGAGCTGATCATGCCGGACAGTACACTGATGTTCTCGCTGTATAACACGCTGGCCAAAGGGTTCGTGATGCGCCGTGAACTGAAAGAGGAGATCGTGGCTCTGAAGACATCGCTATCTTACAACCCGCAATCGTCCGTCACCCTCAACCACATCGCCTATGCCTACGATATACTGAAAGACAACAAGAATGCGGTCAGATACTACCAGCTCTTCCTCGACAGCATCAGCCGGCGCGAAAAGCTATCCGGCTATATGCAAAAGCTGAAAGACGCTGCCGAAGAGAGGCTGCAGTATTACAGGGAAGAAGAATTCTTCAAAGGAAATTAACCCAGCCCATGCTATTGAAGCGCTTGTCCGGCGGGAACGATCGAAACGGCTTCCTCCTTCCCCAGCGTGAGCATCAGCAGGCCATTGCGTACGGGGACGGCGGATTGTTTCAGGGTAGAACCGGTCAGGGAGATGGAGTAGATATCCACGGAAGATATTTTCTCCCAACCTTCCGGCATCAGCCAGCTGCGGCCTTCGTATCCGTCGCCCGAATAAGCGATGATCTCGTTGTCGTTCCAAAGGGCGGGGACGAATAGGTTGTCGTTCTCACGCAGGATGAAATCACCTTTGCGGATGATGTTCTTCCCGTCTTCCACACGTGCCACGACACCGTTGCTGTAATAGAGGGCTTCGTCGATAAAAGCAACCCGGTCGAGCCGGCTCAGGTAATACCAGGGCAGCGTCATCGTGCAGAACTGCGACAAGAAACCGGGCATATTCTCCTTATCTTTCTGAAGGATCTCTTCCCCCTGCATACTCGAACCGAAACGGAAATCGCCCTGTCCGTCCCGGTGCGTACGTCCGCGTGCCGACAGCCTTTCGGGTATCTGCATCTGGAAACCTATATCCGCCGGGAACCACCACGACATAGGTTGCAATCCCACGAAACCTTCGCCGGGAGGATGCGCCCAGAAGATGCCTTCGCCCGTGACGTCGAAGCCTTTCTCCCGCCAGTATTTGAAGATCTTGCGTTGGGTTTCCACCTCCTTGTACCAGTCGATCCCGCCGTTCTCAGGCTTGGCATGCCAGGGGCTCAACGGACGGTTTTCCGGTTGCCAGTAAGCCATGAAGGCGTCGATATGGATGGTGTGGCCGTCCCTCAGTTCGGGTATCATGTCGATCAGCCGGTCGATACGGGGTTTGGTGAAACCTTTCTCCCACTCTTTCGTATAGCTCAGGTGATAGGCTTTATGGCCTTTGATGTATTCCCAGATCGACTTCAGGTTGCCGTTGGCATCGCGGGCGATGATGTCGTTCTTGATGTAAGTGTCCCAGAGGGGACTTTCTTCAAAGGCGTCGACCATATTGATATGAAGGCTGACGGTCGTGTTATAAGCCCGTGCTTCGCGGATCAGCCAGCGGAGACTTTCCAGGGCGGTGGCATCTTCCTCCCGTTTGAGGTTGGGGTTGACGATACTCCAGTCGGGGTACAGGTGATCGTGTCCGCCACGTTGCCACCCCACCAGATAGATGATCTTCGGAATGCCGCGCGTCAGGTTGTCGATCCGCTTGACCACATCCAGAGCTTCGCTGAAGGTGCACAGGCGCGAAGGGTCTTTGTGCTGGAAGATGACGTTATTCGGGTCGGGCTCGTTGAGTTCGCCGTCGTATGCCACGAAGAGTTTCATAACGAGTGTCTGGTGATAGTCGCGGTAGTAAGGAGCCACTACGACCTGCTTCGCGGCAGCGTAAGTCGTACCGTCTTTCTGGTAAATGGCGGTGACTTCGGCCAGGCCTCCCTCTTTCGGGAGCAACTGGTCGCCCGACAGTGCCACGACTTCCACGTTGCCACTCGCACTGACCGTGCGGACAGCCAGAGCGACTTCCGACAAGGGGATGTCAATCGTCTTGCCATTGGAGTAATGCCCTGTGATCTGAATAGTTCCCCGTTCGCCGGGATTACGCACAGGGTTCAGGGTTTCCTTATCCAGTTGGATGTCTATCTTCTCCAGCGTACCCTGCGTGCTGCACGAGAGGAAGAGGAATAGTGTTAGAATATAAAAAAGTGCTTTCATGATGATAAATTGTTTGTATATATAAATAGTGCTACTACCTACACGAGGGTGATGACACCTCTCATACAGTAGCGGTGAGACCTATCCGCAGACGGTGGACTATTCGCATCATTCCGAAAGGACAATCAACCAACCCCGTTTCGGATCGACCGGGATCGGGGTACCGGGGGCGAATTCCTGCGCTTCCTGGAAGTCGGTGATTGCCGGGGCTACCATACGGACAGACGACGGATCGAGGCCGAGCTGCTTCCAGTCGATGCTGAGTTTAACCTGCTTCGGGGCGGTAGAATAGTTACCGACCGAGAGAAGGGTCTTGCCCTGCTTGATGTAGGTGGTTACTTTGACCTCCTTGTCGGAAGAGGTGACAGGCGGGTTATCCTCCCAGAAACCAACCATCTGCGCGTCCATGATGCCGAAGTCGTCCCAGAGCTTCCAGATGAAGCGGGGATCACAGGAGACACCTTCCGTAACCCAGGGCTGGCGGACGGTCATGCCGTATTGCATACCCAGCCATTTGTTGCCGCCACCGTGCAGCATATCGCCCATCAGTCCGAAGGGGATGCCGGAGACTTCCACGAGCCAGTTGGCAGGCGACATCTCGTCGTACATGAAGCTCTCGCCAAACCATACCTTATCCACATAGGGGAAGTATTCGGCATATTGGGTAGCCGGGCCGCGGGAGAAGCCGGTGTTCGAATGCAGGTCGATGATGCAACCCGGCTTCACGTCGTCCATCGCATGACGCATACGTTTCAGCATGTCGCGCCCGAAAGCGACGTCATCCAGGTAGAGGCCGTCGATGTCGGTGTGCTTCACCAGCCAGGCCAGTCCTTCGATGTAGTAGTTGTACCAGCGCGAATCGCCGGTAGCCGTCAGGACGGATGCATCGGCGGCGATGCCGAAGCCCTGGCCGTCGAGGTGCTGGTACCACTGGGGAGTATAGTCCGTTACGTAATGTTCCCGGCACCAGGGGAAACCGCCGCCGTTGCCGCCTTGCAGTATCTCGTCGCCCAGGCTACGCAATGCCCATACCTCGGGTAGTACGTTCGTCAGCTCACGGATGGTGTAGTAGATCTTCACCTTACAATCTTTGGCGTGCCATTCTTTCGTAAAGTCTTTTATCTTATCCGCAGTGATAAACGGGTAGTTGATGAACGGATTAAGTGCGTTGGCATGGTGTACGTTGATGATCTTGACGCCGACGTCGAGGTTCTCTTGTTCCGGAGCGGGTGCGAAACTGTTATGATAATAACGGTCGGTGAATTGACGGCGGGGCTCTATCTCTTTTACCGGAGTGATGAGCAGGGAGAAATCGAATGCAAGATCTTCGCCTGCCTTCAGGGTTCGTTCGCCGCTATAAGCGGTGGCGACGGTCTGGCCGGCACTGCGGTTGATACGGAAACCGCCTTTGCCGTCGTTGTACCAGCTTGCCGGATAGGCCGGACGGTAGAGGTTCAGCAGCGGGCCGGTGTAAGAAGCACCACGCAGTTCGCAATGGATACCGGCTTTCTCGGAACCGCACCAGAAGCTGTCGAAAGGCCATAGCCAGGAAGTGCTTTTAGAGGTGGGGATGGAGACGGCGTAGTCGTGCACGGTCTTTCCCCGGGTTTCCCAGCCGCCGGTATAGTTGTCGGGGGTTTCCTGTCCCGGCAAGCCCAGTCCCATGAAATAAGGGGCAGCGGCGCTTTTCATCGGTATCTCCAGGCGGATGTCTTTGATCTGTAAATCTTTTTTGGGGGAGATGGAATAGACGTAGTTGATCCAGCCGTCGAACTCCATCGTCGTGTGGCAGGTCAGCGACAGGTCGGTGTCTTCGGCTCTCCAGCGTCCGGTGACTTTGCCTGCGGACTGGCCGGTGACTTCGACCGTACCGTTCAGCCTTTTCTCACCTGCATCCGTCCGGATGATGAAGCGCACGGGGGAAGCCAGCAACTCATGTCCCCAGGAGTCGATAGAGGACGGAAGGCCGGTGGGCATGTCGAGACTGACGGTACGTCCCAGGCAGGAGATCGTGTTGCTTTCGAGCGAGAGGTTGCTGTAACCGGTTGTCGGTTTATCGGTGATGCCCAGTGTCGAGTTCAGCCAGCGCAGACGGCTGTGCCGCCAGGGTTCGTTGTCTCCCCTATCGGCCAGGGCTTTGCCGGACACTTTCAGTTCGATGTCGACAGGGACGGCGTAACCGGTTTCGTCCGTGATCACGATGACTCCCTTATAGGTGCCAGCGGGTTGGTCTTCTTTCAGGTCGATACCGAACCAGAGGGGCTGCACGGCATCCGGGGCGACGCTTATCTCCTTGGTGAAAGGTTTGCCTAACGGGTTTACCCCATTGCGGTTGAAGCAGGTGATTGCTTCCGCCGGGATGATGTTATTGCCGCTCTTCAGGCCGGATGTTTCGTAGATGACGCTTTTGAGCTCCTCTTTTCCTGCCCAGACACCCAACTGGAAAGCGTAGTATTCGTTCGGCATGGCCGTTCCCCTGAAGGTGGAATGATCCGGGCTTTGCAGCCATTTATAAGGGATATGGGCTCTCATGCGTATCGGGTGGGTACGGTCTTCGGGAAAGACGAGGAAGCGGCCGGGGTTGGCCTTGCGATAGTTATCTTTCTCGTTTGCCGTTGCGATCACTTCCATCGGATAGAAGCTGTCGAAGGCGGTACGCGACTCCACACGGGTTACTTTTGCCTGCGGGAGTCCTTCTGAAACGGCTGGCCATTGCGGGTCGGGAGCTTCCTCCTGCGGGTAATAACCCCGGTGATAGTTCCCCCACCCTTCCTGCACACGGTAAGGGAGATAATAGAAATAATAGGTTCCTTTCGCTTTGACCGGGCCGAAGACGAGTTGGCACTGTTCGTTGTCGACCTTTATCCGCCGGATGTTGGGGATGGTGTCGCCGGTTTCCGCCTGTACGATCAGGAGACGGCGGTTTTCAACGTCCTTGTCCGGTCGCCGCCAGTCGAAAGAGAGCTGCACGGCTTCGGCGGGGTTATCGACAGTCAGTACGGCACGGTGGTTTCCCAGGGCTTCTTCCCATTGGGTTTCGGCTACGGTATAGGTGTATGGTGCCTGTGGCGTATCATGTACGCAGGACATTCCCAGACAGGCGAATAGCACGGATAATAATGAGTGTTTCATTCGGTATAATTTAAAGGTGTTACAATTCGGATTTATAACGGCCGGTAGAAGGGAAAACGGAGACAGCTTCATCCGGTTCGAGGGAGAGGCGGACAGTTCCTTTTTCGCAGGCTACACTTGTTTTATAGGAGATACCGGCAGGGGTTATCCGATAGATATCCACACTGTGCACATCCGACCAGTCGGGTGGCAGTTGCCAGGTCTTGTCTGTATATCCCTTGACGGAATAGGCCATGTATTCGCGGCCGGCACGCCAGAGGACAGGCATAAAGAGGTCGTCGTGATCCCGCAACAGCCGCTTATGGTGGGTGATGGTCGAGTCTTTCAGCGATACGGTGAGGTCGTCGTTATAATAGGCGATACGGTTTTCTCCTTTTCCGGTCAGGTTCTCCCGTTTGTAACGGTTCAGGTAGACGTAAGGGAGGGTTCCGGTATAGAACTGGTAGCGGTATTTGTCGATCCAGTCGGGTGCGGGCAGGAAGTCGTTGTCAACTCCGCCGAAGCAGTCTTCTCCCCGGCCGCTCATGCCGAACAGGAAGCCCAGTTGAAGTTGTTCCCGGGTCAGGTCGGGAAACTGTTTGGCGAAGAGGTAGGAAGCTCCTCCGGTGGTCAGGTAAGCGGGGTATTTCATATAGTCCGCTTCTGTGGCTTCAAACCAGAGGTACCACGGAGTCAGGCCGATAAAGAGGTCTTTCCCTTCCCGCAGACGGTTGAAGCTCTCGTGCGTGACATCGATCCCTTTCCCCCTGAAGTAACGGAAGATCCTTCGCTGGTAGTTCTCTTCTTCTTCCCATGAGATCTTTTCATAGGGGTTGTCGCGTACAAAGAAGGCGTCGATCATGATCGATCCGGCATCCTTCAGGAAAGGCAGCAGCTCCAGCAAGGCGTCGATACGCTTCACGGCATAACCACTCTCCCACTCGTTCTTATAACATATCTGATAGGCTTTGCGTCCGTTCCATACACCTATCTGCATCGGAGTGCCATCGGTGTTGCGGGAGATAAAGCCTTTAGCGAGGTATTCATCCCATAACGGGCTGTCGTCGTAGGCATCGGTCATATTGACGTGGACGCTGATATGGGTGTTGTATTTCTTTGCTTCTTCGGCCAGCCATAGCAAGGATTCACGGCCGGTGGCGTCGCAGTCTCTTTTCAGGGTGTTGTTCACTTCAAACCAGGCGGGGTATTTATCGTCATGCCCTTTATATTGCCAGCCTACCAGATAGAGGGTCTTCGGTAGCCCCCTTGTCACGGCATCCATCTGCTTGACGAGCGACAAGACTTGCTCGAAGGTATAGCATAGCACCGGGTCTCCTTTTTCATCGGGGTACGAAAGCATGATCTTCATCAATTGCATCTGATGGTAGGGATGCATGTAAGCCTGTTCGGGTTGCATCGTCTTCGTCCAGTCGTATTTCTCACCGGAGATCTCCCGCCACGACTCTTTCGACAGGCCTTGGGAGAATAAGGACTGGCTGGCAAGCATGAACACAAAACATGCCAGCCATAACTGAGTTTTCTTCATCTTCTTCATTTTTACATTCGTTTGTTTACAGAGAAAAGGCTGTCCGTCCTCATACAGGGTCGGACAGCCTCAGGATTTCAGATCTAAGGATATAAATATATAGGTTACTTATTCAATGCAGTGATCTGGATTGTCCAATCTTTCTTTGTGCCGTTGGCGGCTTTTACCAGGTATCTGCGCGTGGTAGAAAAATCACCGGGTGAACCCAATGTCGGAGCACCGTCCTGCGGGGTAATGACTGCCGCTGTGGAGAGGTTGAATTTTCCTACGAGATTGGTCAGTGCAACAGTATTGCGGATCGCTTCCGTGAAAGGGCCGTCGGCTGCCGGAACCGAAACCGTGCAAGTGATCGTTCCTGTTTCCGCATTGATTACTTTATCGTTTACAGACAGAGTCACGACTTTCACGATCGGCTCTCCGTCGATCCATACATCTGTCGGATCTTTATAGCGAAAATCAAACTTCACGTCTGTGATATTGGCTTCTTCGAATGCGGGCAGGTCATCCAGGTTTCCTTCCAGACAGGATGAGCATACCAAAACAAGCATTAATAACAGACTATTCTTCACCAGTTTTATCATATTCTTTTTCATACTTCTTTGTATTAATGATTAATCATCGATTACCAACCCGGGTTCTGTGGGCCTAAATTAGCGTTACGGTCGATCTGTCCCTGCGGGATAGGAAGCAGGTAACGGCGGTCTTCACGGAACTCGCGGATATCATTATCGCCATGCGTCACTTTACCTACGTAGAAGGATGTACGATCTTTTGTTATTTCTACGTAAGTCGGTATTTCTGTAAATCCGGCAATCTTACCACCCGGTGCTACGCCGTTATTGGCAGCGCCACCGTGTTTACCCCAACGCAGCAAACTCCAGTAATAGTCGTTCTCCATCGGCAGTTCGCAACGGCGTTCCTGTTTGTAGAAGTTCCAGGCTTCCTGCAGGTTGGTGACCTGTTTGGCCGGCAGTTTACCGTGTACCGTGCGGGTCTGGTTACAGATGGCGACTGCATCCGCATAGTTACCTTCGCCCATTCCGGCCAGCCACAAGATGGCTTCGGCTTTATTCAGCAGGACACGTCCGTAACGGGTCACAACGTAATGGTAGTCGGTCGGTGTGCCGGCCAATACGCGAGGATCTACGTTATATACTCCTTTCTTCCAGTAGTAGTTGGTCAGTCCCATGTGAGGGCCTAAGCCACCGTTTGATTTACGCCATAAGTTACCGTTTACCGTCATATAAATATCCTCATTCCACCAGGTACAGCCATCGTAAGCGAATGTTCCGTAGAATCGGGCGTCACGGTTGTTGTACATGACCTCGCTAACTGACTTGTCACCTTTTGCATTACCGTAGAATAATACTTCCGCTTTTTCCTGTTCGATAGTCCAAGCGGGGGCTGATCCCTGGGTAAGAGTAATATTATTTTTGAACTGGGATGATTCGGTCCAGGGAACGCCTTGTCCGGTAGCCTCGTCGATCACGTCATAGCAATCTACCAGGTTCTGTGTAGGAGCCCACCATAACCAACCGATGAAAGGTTGTCCGCCGTTTGTCTGGAACAAAGGGCCGCAGCCGTTCTTGATCAGGTTGTCGTTGTTGGTGTTAGGCATTATGTTCTGCAATGGGACAATATGATCCGTATTGGTATTGGCCTTATCCCGGTAAATGGCAAAGATGATTTCGTTTGAATAACGGTCTTTCTCGTTGAAGATATTCCCGAAATCAGAAGCCAGGGAAGCACCTTCCACTGCATCGGCTGCGGCTATTGAAGCCTTCAGCCATTCTCTCTTTTTGTTAGCGTCCGTTTCGTAAGCGGCAGCCTGTAGGGCAATCTCCGATTTGAAAGCATAAGCCATGTTGCGTGACAGCTCACCGGATTTGGGAGCGGTTGGCAGATCAGGCAATGCTGCATCTATATCATTCAGGATATAGGTGTAACTTTCGGTAGTCGTTTTTGTGGTAGGCATCATTAAACCGGCATTGGCTGTATCGGCTGGAGCCAACACTTTGTCTATCCACACAAAACGTCCCATCGTACGAGCTTGTTGATAATAGAATAAAGCCCGAAGCAATTTAGCTTTAGCCGTAAGATCTTTTGCTTCCGATTCCGAGAGTCCTTGTCCCTGGTATTCTGCCGCCTTCTCTATGATCAGGTTACAACGACGAATCTTAGAGAACTGATTCTTAAAATCATGAACATCTGTATACCGATCGAGTTGCTCGCGAACAAAGCCAATCCCTCCATTTGAGTGTACGGCATTACTTGTCCGTTCTTCCCAGGTTGTCTGGTTTCCATTTATATAACCATACATTATATCACTCATCGTTCCGGTAACAAAAGCATCAGCCGTTGATTTAGACCCCCATACGGTTGCTTCATCATACGATTCGAAAGGCTGCGTATCCAATACATTACAGGAAGTAATTCCAAGTAAAATTGATAAGGATGCTAATGATACTATATTTTTAAGTTTCATAAGTCAATTCTTTATTTAGTGATTAAAATCCTAGGTTCACGCTTACTGAATACACACGTTGTACCGGGTAGTCATAGTTGTTGGTACTACCGTTTTCAGGGTCGAAACCATATTTCGTTGCAGGCGAGATCGTAAATAGATTCTGTCCGCTCAATACTACCTGACACTTATAGAGCCATTTAACGTTCTTCAGCAACTTCGTACGGAAATCGTAGCCGAGCTGCAACGATTTAAGACGGATATAACGTCCGTTCACCAACCAATAGTCGGATGTTTGATAGTTGTTATTTCCATTCACGTTAGAGTTCATTGCAATTCTCGGGTATTTCGCATCCGTATTATCCGGCATCCAGTAATCCATCTGATAAGGATAAACCATTGTATAACCTCCGGTAGACTGTCCACGTACTACGTCATCCAGATACATATCACGTGATGTTGCTCCCTGGAAAAGAATATTGGCAGAAAAACCTTTATAAGAGAGGTTGGCATAAACACCATAGTTACCACGCGGGAAATTATTCTTACCGATACGCCACTGGTCGTTATCGTCGATAATACCGTCACCATTCATATCCTTGTAGATAATATCACCGGCAACAAGATTGGTCGAACCATCCCGGCGAGGCATGTTCATTGCCTGATCGGAGTTCTTATAATATCCCAGGTTCGTATATCCGTTACCCCAATATCCGGTTTGCTGAACAGAACGTCTATACGGGTTCTTCTGGCTGGCCAGGTCTTCATCCCAGGCATTGGATACCAACTGGTCGAAATAGGTAAAGTTAGCACCCACTTCATAATTAAAATCACCAAAATGATCCTTCCAGGAGAGATTAAATTCGTAACCTGCGCGACGATGTTCGCCATTTGACTTAACTTTAGGAAGCGACAGTCCCAGTGGGTCTGCATAATCTACATTTGAAGGAGAGGTCAGATAACCGGTTGTTCGCATATAGAAGTAGTCAAAACTACCTGCAAGCCGTTCGCCCAATGTATTGAAGTCGAAACCAACGTCGAAAGAGTTACGAGTGTACCAGGTAATATCATCACTGATCAATGCACCTTCGCCAAAGGTCGGGACAATCTTGCCATCTATCACATAGCCACGTTCATTTAAATTATATGAAGTAAGATAACTGAATGGAGAAACGGCATTAAGCCCTACTTGTCCATAAGAAATACGTGCTTTAAAGAAGTTCAGGATATTACGGTCTTTAAGAGGCTGAAAGAATGATTCTTCCGATATAGCCCAGGCTGCAGATCCCGAAAAGAAGTTACCCCAGCGACGATCTTTCGGAAATAAATCGCTACCGTCATGACGGAGAGAACCTTCAATATAATATTTCTTCTTATAATTATAAGCAGCCCTGGCTACAAGACCGGCTTGCCCTGCTTCGCTTTCACTGCCACCATTTTCCATCGTGTCGGAAGGGCCTGCTCCCAACTGGTCGATCATAAATATATAATTTTTACGCAGAGCATTAAATCCACGGTAAAATTGATAGCTTTGTTCATATCCGATAGTAGCCGAAACATTATGTGTTTCATCTAAAAAGGAGCGATTGTAGTCGGCAAAGTACTGCATAGTCCACTGGCGATAACTTCCTGTATTATACCTTAAACTAACAGGATAGTCAGGGCCCGTATTGCCTTCCAGGTCATATTGCGGAGCCGTCTTTGTCCAAGTTTTGGTATCGAACATACCGAAGCGATAGTTACCGCTAACCTTTAGTTTTAATCCTTCGACACCTATCACCTTCCATTCGGCATTAAATAAGCCGTTAACCATTTTAAAGTCTTCTTTATAATAACCTGATTCTGAAGATATCTCCGCTAACGGATTATCATAACCAATATAGATCTGTCCGTCTTGATTACGATCGAGTTCCATCGGGCTTTTATTCTGAATATGGCTCCATGTTGCCCAATAACCGGTAGAATATTGTGAACGGGGTGTTTTCATATTCTCAATATATCCGTCCAGTCCAAAGTTTAAGGTCAGACCTAAATCTTTAAATTCGGAAGATTCATTCATACGAATATTATAACGCTTATAACTTTCAGCACTACCTTTATACATCGATCCCTGGTCGTATGCCTGGAAGGAAACATAATATTTATTGAAATCCGAACCGCCTCGAACGGCCAATGAATGCTTGCTTTCAGGTGCAAAGTTACGAAGCATTACCTTTTGCCAGTCTACATTCGGATAATTATACGGATCGGAACCGGTGCGGTACTTATTCAATTCATCATCCGTCCATCTTCTTTCGAGACCATACAGATCACGAACCGTATTATCAAAAGAAGCCCTCTCAAACGAGTTAAGTTTTTCTTCCAGGTAAGTCGGTTCGCTCCAACTCTGGTTAAAGCTATAATCTACACGAAGTCCTTTCAGCCCTCCTTTTGTCTTAACTACCAAAACGCCATCACCTGCACGAGCACCGTATACAGCAGCGGCTGCAGCATCCTTCAGGATAGACATCGACTCTATATCATCTGTATTCAAATTAACAAAGTCATCATATTCGGAAACAAAGCCGTCGATAACTACAATCGGTGTTCCACCACCACGTATAGACACAGTAGACTTTTTACCAAGACCACCACCCGCTTGTGTAACGATCAAACCGGCAGCACGTCCGGCCAACGCGTCTGTGATATTAGGAACCGGAACGTTCTTGATTTTCTCTGCATCTACGGTAGATACGGCAGAGGTAAGATTACGTTTAGAGTTTGTACCGTAACCGATAACAACTACTTCTTCCAACGCTTTCGAGTCTTCCTTCAATGTAATATTCAAGGTCGTCTTACCGCCAACCACAACTTCCTGTGTAGTGTAACCGATAAAAGAGATAACTAATACAGGAGCTTTGATATCTTTCAGGTCTAAAGAGAATTTACCTCTCATATCGGTAGTTGTACCTACACCGGTTTCCCCTTTTACAAGGACATTGGCACCGATCACCGGTTCACCGAAGTCGTCGACAATCGTACCGGTCACAACTGTATTGTTTTGTTGTGCCTGCTGTTTTACTTCTTCTTTTTTGAATAATACGATATGCCTGTCCGTAATCCGGTATCCCAACGATTTGTCACGTAACAGGGCATCCAATACTTCATTAATAGATTTATTTTTCATATCTACGGATACGTTCTCATTGAGATTTACTTCATCCAGTTTGTAGACAAAGGTAAACTCCGACTGATTCTCGATGGATTTCAAGACCTGAAGGATCGTTCCGTTTACTTCAAGGTTCAATTTTGTTACCTGGGAATAAGAAAGAGATGCTGTGGCTTCCCATATACAAACAAAGAGGAACAATAAGGCTAATTTTGTGATTTTTAAAATCGGATTGCGTGTCTTAGGAGAAATATTCTCCTCATTCATAGAGCTTTTTGCCCCATGAAACACTCTAATTAAATGTTTATTCATACATTTGCAAAATCTAATTGATTATTTATGGCAATTGGTAGTTGCCGTTTACTTAAATGATCTGCGCTTAGAGCATAAATTGGGGATGTTGGTAGCATTCCCAATTTTTTTACCTGGTCTTACGTACTGTTCATGGTCTTCAATTAATTTTTAAGGTTCAACAATTATTTATCTGATATACACATCCCTATTCTTTATCTCAAACTTATAGCGCATTGAGATTTGCAGAATAGACAATATTTCCTCCAGTGACTCCTTATGCGTAAACTGTGCTGTTAAGAATACCTCTTTTATCGATTCATTTTTCAAATGAAACTTCACATTAAAAGAACGCTCCAAAACACCAAGGATCTCTCCAAATGTGATTTTCTCAAAAAAGAAGTCACCTGTCACCCACGAAGTATAAGAAGAAGTCCTGACGGGACGTACCTCTATACTTCCACTCTCTTTGTCAAACAGTGCCTGTTCGCCCGGAACTAGTATCCTGTCGGCTGTTGCAGTACTGTTCTTTTCATTGTATAATGCAACCGATCCTTCTATCAATGTAGTCTCGATTACTCCTGAGTGTGCGTCTGCCAGGATATTGAATTCCGTACCCAGCACTTGTACACGCATTCCTTCCAGGTTCACGATAAAAGGCTTTTCCTTATTCTCGGTTACATCAAACAATGCTTCCCCTATCAATTCTATTTGCCGTGTATTTTTATCAAAAACTTCGGGATAACGGATATATGAATTACCGTTCAGCCATACGGTGGTGCTATCCGGCAAAAGTACCCGTGTCTTCGAACCGGCCATAGAGGTAATTTCCATATACGCCAATGGCCTGGGTTCGGTATGTATCTTATATAAAAAAGAGGAAACAATAAGTAAGGCAATCGAAGCAGCGATAGATGTGTACTTCCATACGGAAGATACTCCCATAATGATCGTTTCTGAATTCATGATTCGTTGCCATAATTTATCGTAGACGACATCCGATTCTGTTTCTACCGGCTTGAACTGAATGCGTCTCATGATCTCTTCATCTTTTCTTTTTTTTATATTCGACATCTTCTTTATTTATAATAATTATCCCATTCATATATATAGATGACAGGTCTCAGAAAAAACCCTAATAAGGAAGTTCACTTTTAACATTTAAAGAAATGAGATATAAAATAACAAGCCGGGAGATACAGCTTCCGACTTTTTTATATATATTTGTTTCGTGCTTAAAAAGCAAAGCGTTGCGGCACATTCACATAGTAAAAACATAAGCGTTAAAAATATTGTCCTAAATACGAAATCTAGACAATTTCATTATAGACGGATAGTAGACAACAAACGCTCATGTTCTTTATCTTGTTATATACGTACGTATGCCCATGGGTGTACCTAATATATCAAATAAAGAGCGTGGGATGTTGTTTATATCGTCTATAGGGTAGTCTAGAACCTCGTATTTAGGTATATTCAGCAGTTCCCACGCTTTCTTTATGTTCAATCCGGACGGGGAATTTCCGGGTAACACAAATAGGTCACCTTATGAATTATAAAAGCTCATCGCCACAATCACTCCTGTATTCCTCTGATTTACTGGAACATCACTACGTTAATTATTTCATTAAAAAGATAGAGAACAAACTGCACGTAAAAGAAAAGCCGTATATTTACTCCTGTAAAAACTACTTATTTTCTTTAGTATCGAGATAAACCACTGAACTCTGAACGTATGAAATTTAGGACAAGAGGATACGCTAAATCATCCCTGATCGATAATATAGCCAAGGGAGACGAAAAGGCTTTTCGTCTGCTCTTCGACATGTATTATCAACAGTTGTTCCATCATGCACTTTATTATTTATCTTCAAAAGAGCAAGCGGAAGAAGCAGTGTCTGATGTATTCTTTATTATGTGGAAGAAGCGGGAGACGTTGGACAAGATTGAGAACATTGAAAGCTATCTTTATACATCTGTTAAAAATCAGGCATTACATTATATACGGAGAACAAATGAACCGGAAAAAGACTCGCTGGAGCTATATCATATAGAAATAATTTCGGATGGAAGTGATCCGGAAGCTAAATTATTAGCCCAGGAGCAGCAGGAGCTTATACAGAAAGCAATCCATTCTTTACCAGAGAAATGCAGGGAAGTATTCAGATTGTTTCTTTCGGATAAACTCAAACAAAAGGAAATAGCAGTCTTACTAGCTATATCACAAAAAACGGTCGAAGCACATATTGCAACAGCTTACAAGAAAATTTATGCGTATTTAAAAAAAGCAGATTGAAAACAATTGAAGAATCACTTTAACCGAACTAATATCAATACATCATTGTCTTCTTCTTTCAACCCATTCGCCCATTCTGCAAGCTTCCTGCTTGTAGTATGAGATAGTTTTTCTTTTACCTCCTGAGCAAGATAAGAAAAGATTAGATATTCTCTTTTTCCAATAGACCAACAATCGTAAATTGATACAGGAATACCTTCATCTATATCATTGAGGATTTCTCTTGCCGGATGGCGGAAAAACAGATCCCGACTTTTATCATACAGACAAAGATTATATTCGCTGTTCTGACGATACTCGATGAATAAATAATTAGGAGTATCTAAAATCGTTCTTGCTTTCAGACAAGAATTATCCGTTTTATCTGTCATTTTTGCCGGTGTAAGCCGAAAACTTCCTTTTGACCATAGATATGCTATACTTTCTTGTGAATCATTTAAATGGAAAATAGTATCATTGAAATGATTCCAGTAAAGTAATGTACCATCTGCGGATTGACAGGTATAATTGCCTCGAATAGAGATTTCATCAGAGGTGAATTTTATATCAGTATTTGGTTTAAGCGTTATTATCCGGCCATTATTTGCATCCACTCTTCCCCAAAGATAAGGAGATTGATTTATTGATGTATGAATCAACGAAAAACAATATAAGCTTTGATTCTGGTATTTAATATAAATAGGATTAAGATTATCCGGCAATTTAATCCGGTTCAGAAAAGAACCGTCTAATGAATAAACAATTACTTCCGGATTACATAATATGAAAATTCTTTTATCTTCCCTATCGACAGTAAATTGTAAACACCGGGTATATTCTTCCGGCCCGGGGCCTGAAGAACCGATGGTTTGTATATAGTTGCCGGAATTGTCGTACTTTAGTAATTCATCGCCCGTACTTATTAAAATGAAGCTATCTATATATTCACAATGCCGGATGCCACGAAAAATGACAGTCGTATCAAATGATACATATATGACACTGTCTGCTATATCCGATAACTTTATTTCTTTATTAATAAACAGATCCGGATTTATCTCAGGCACTGTACCTTTTTGATTTTGTTGACAAGCTAATAAAATAAATAACAGGAAAGCTAAACAGTATTTCATAATCTATCAAGTAAAAAGTATAACATAATATGCCTTCTTTATATAAAGAGAAGGCATATTACATTAAACCCTTATAAATGAATGTTTTATTAATGTTTTATAACTAAAGAGGAATATCTGTTCAGATTTTATTGCTACTTATTTGGGGTCGTCTGATAACTGAAAGTAGAGACTATATTATCTGTTGTCCGGATAGTCAGTATGAAATTGCCGACTTCCTCTTTACTGAAATTCGATTTACCGGAGAGTGTCACTTTCGTTTTTCCATAAGGAGCGAGTGACGGGAGTTTGGTTTGTCCGATTTCCGTCTTTTTGCCATCCTTTAGTTGTTCCAGTTTCAAAACGGCCGGTTTGGATGTTACCTGGCCGAAATTCTCCACTTCGATAGTCATATTCCGACCATCTGCGGCAAAGACAGGCATACGGGCGGAAAGGATCGGATCGTTATAGCTGATCCAAGGGAGACGGGCATATCCGTAGAGTAGTTTGCCGGCAGTTGTTTTTCCCAATAACTTGGGAGCGAACTCTTCGGCTGTGATACCATTACCTTTGGCATCGAAAGTGACAATCAGGTCTTTCCCTTCTTTCGCAGTACTTAAGACTTTACTTCCTTTTCCGAAATTTACTTCCGTAGAAGCACCGAAGCGTAAGGAGTTGAGATCGATATCCGTTTGCGGGTTAAATCCTTCTTCGGCAGCGATCTTTACACGGATCGTTTTCGTATTCGGTGTAATAGGTTTTGTGTCGAGGACCGTCAGCAGCAAACCCGGATTTAACGGGATACTGATATTTTTAGAGCTATGGTTATCATTCGGAAGGTCTTCATGCTTCAGGGTGTCGATCACTGCAAAGTTGGCCTGGATGGCACGACCGTATTCGTCTTGCAGGATTTTAATACGTTCGTATTTAAACCAGTCCTCTACTTTTCCGTCTTTATGGACAGAGATACCGGGAAGATAGGCTTCACCCGGATCGGTTACCCAGTTGACACCATCTTTCGAGCGCAGGTAGAAGGCGATACGTCCCAGCCAGTCATTCACGATCAGGTGATACTGGACATGATCGCGCCAGACAACAGGGTCTTCGAACTCGCCTTTTACCGGGGGATATACCCGTTTATCCGTAATCTGGTTGTAAGGGGAAAGTCCTGTTTGACTGATCCATACACCGCCGCCACGGCATACCATCAGGTAGGATCCGTCCTCGCGTTGCGAGAAAGTGAGGTTCGATAAGCCTTCGATTATAGGGCGGTCGCGTTTATCGAAGTCGAACTTATTGTATGTCCACGGGCCATTAAGGTCGTCTGCCAGGTAATAACCGTCGATGACATAAACGACAACACGGCCGTCTTTCAGGCGAAAAGCTTCGGGGTTATGTCCCGGGCCGATGGTATCTTTAATCATAAAAGGGCCGATGGAATTGTTGCATACTGCGTGGTAAACCGTCGAGTTCGGCCAGAACATATGGCCTTTAGGTGAGTTTTCCGGCCAGCCGCAGACGTATAGATGATATTGCCCTGCATTATCTTTTATAATGTTTCCTCCCCAATAAGAACGTACATTATCTTCAATACCGTTATCTATATATCGGGGGATTACATTTTTTGCGCCCCATACGTCACTACTTAATTTTCCGGCAGGCATCGGAAGAAAACGATCCATAAACCGGGCTCCTTCCACCAGGTGATCCCATTCTGCCGGGCGCGGTCTTTCGGTGACCTGTGCATCTGTATTTTGAGTGCTCAGTAAGAGGGCGGCTGATGCGCATAAGAATAAAGAATAGAGTTTCATCGTATTAAGAATTAAGTTATTAATGGATCAAATGTATAACTTTTGCTGCTTGGGTACAGCCGCTTATACGAAAAAAAACTACGCAAAGGTTTGCGTAGTTCTTATAGGGGAATAGCACTATTGTGCTGGTTTGACAGGACTATTATAGTATCTTGCCGGGACTATAGGAGTAGCTGGATAAAATAGTAGTCTTGCAGGAAGCTACTCTTCTTTTATATCTTCAGCCGTTCTTATTTGATTTTTCATTAAACGGCTATGATAACTGTTTGTGATATCAGACCATCCGGTTTCTATCCAAAGTGGTTCTTTGCAACAAGTTTGTTCCCATTGGTTTAACTGCTTCATTAGCTCTTGTGCTTTTTCAGGTTCTTCGGATAAGATATTATGCATTTCTTCTACATCCTGATCCAGGTTATACATGACAGAGTCTACACTGCGGGTAATTATCAGCTTATAAGAACCGGAGCGTATAGCACGTGTATCCATTTTGTGCCAATAGAGGGTATCATGCGGATTACCTGTTTTTTCTCCTGAAAGATAAGGTAATAAAGAAACACCATCAATCGGTTTATGCAACTCATCTTTCTGAATATCTAAAGCATCAACTATTGTTGCAAAGATATCCAGAGAAGATGTTAATCCACTGAAAGGCTGTTTCTCCTTAAAGCGATCGCCCCAGACAACAAAGAATGGAACACGCTGTCCACCTTCAAATTTATTACCCTTAAATCCTTTTAATGGAAGATTTGATGATTGGTTAGTCGTAGAGCCGCCGTTATCACTTAAAAAGAATATAATTGTGTTATCAAATTGTCCTGTTTCTTTCAGTTTATCTACAATCTTGCCGACCCCCCGATCCAAAGCATACATCATAGCAGCATATTTCTGTCGGGGCTGGTCTTTGAAACGTGCCAAATCTTCTTTAGTTGCTTCATTGGGGGAATGAGGAGCTGTATAAGACATATAAAGCATAAACGGTTGATTATTTTCTGCAATAAATTTTTGTGCTTTAGAAGTCAGTTCATCTGTAAAATAGCCATCGAAAGAAAGATTCCGGCCATTATATTGATATTGTTGTAAACTACCCTCCTTATCACTGGTTTGCGGATTATAAAAATAAGAACGATGTCCGGCTAACAATCCGTAGAATGTATCAAAGCCTTTAGCTTTTGGCTGTTGAGATGGTAGGGCGCCCAAATGCCACTTTCCTATACATGCGGTATGATATCCCTCACGTTTTAACAGGGCAGAAAGTAACTCTTCACTTTCAGGTATACCATTACCTTCTTTATCCAGATTACATTCATATCCATATCGTTGCCCATATCTACCGGTTAACATCATTGAGCGGGATGGACTACTTACTGTTGCTGCCACATGTGCATCTGTAAAGATACAACCATTAGCTGCCAGATGATCTATGTTCGGAGTTTGTATATCTTTTGCACCCATAAAACCGAAATCTGCATAACCGGCATCATCTGCAAGTATTATTAATATATTTGGTTTTTCTGCTCCCTCTTTTTGGCCGGATGAGCAAGAAATCAGGCTGGAAACAGTACTAAGATATATATATACAAACCGATTGATCTTTATTGATTGATTTATTTTCATTTTTATCTGTTTATTTATTTTTTCTTTCTAAAGGTGACGGAATTTTTTTAGCATATTTATCCCGGTCACATACAATCTTTCCATCAATATATTCTAATTCTGCAATCTGAATAGATGCACGATGGTAATTCCATGTATTTTCTCCGACCTCTATTCCATTTATATCATATATGCGTCCCGGATGAGTGAAATAGAAAATAAATGCACGATCTTCCAATACAACTACATCACAATGTCTCCCCTGATCAAAATCGTCTGGACGGAGCCCTGGTTTATTCAATATAGTGGAATTATATTTCCATTGTGAAGCATCATCCGATTCATAGCAATGTAATCCGACATAGCCTAAATTACATTCATCAATAATATTCCAATATTTATTTTTCCAGTAAAAAACAATTGGTCCTTCATGAGAGACATCGTCTATCTCGCATTTTCCTGTTACTGTCCATGTATCTAAATTCTTACTGGTACCTGTATATGTTTTAGAATCCGGTGATTTATACCACATTTTCCAGCTTCCATCCGGCATTTGAAAAGCAGAAGCATCTATACAACCATGTGTGCCTTTAATTTCTTCCACTAAATCCCAATTTATCAAATCTTTACTTTTATAAAAGACAAGCCGGCAATCCCCCCCCCAAAAAGGATGTATACCCGGAATAAAAGTAACGATCATATAATAGGTATTTTTATATTTGAAGACATCCGGGGCCCAAAAAGTGCTTTGTCCCTGTAATGGTTCAGGTAAGTTTGCCGTACCAACATAATACCAGTTTTTACCGTTGTCTTTTGTGGCTGCAATACCTACTTTAGAACCATACACACAGGCTACATCCTGAAGATTAGGCACATTGGCACGACGTTGGGTATAAAAAATCCACCATTCCCGCCTTTCTTCATTCCATTCAAGTGTCGGGTCCGTACAACCGTCATAAATCGGACAACGAAATAGTGGAGCCGGAGCATGTTCTATGTCAAAAGGCTTTTCTTGCGCAAAAAGTCCTGTTTTACAAAACAAAATGATCAATATAAATAATGTAATTCTCATGTTTTTCTGATTTAATAATTTATTTTTCAAGTTAATAAAGGGATATCTCCCCCAGCCCTGCACGTCCTTCCGAGACATCCTCGATGGTTAAACGGAGATATTTTATTTCACGGTCTACCGTCATCGGCTTAAATTCCCAGCCGGTACATTCCCGTTCGTAAAGAGGTTCCCAATGTTCGCCGTCACGGGAAGTTTCTACTTTATGTTTGTAGGAAGAACTGTCTTTCTGGAAAAGGATACGGCTGGCCGCTACATAAACCGGACGATCCAGGGACAAGGTAACCACCTGTGGGAGTTTATCTTCCCCTGCGATCCACCAGGTATGATCGTCGTTATCTATTATATTTGATGCGGGGTAACCGTTCTGGCTACTACCGACCTGTACGGAAGCGATCTTTAAACGAGGTCTTTCCAGCATACGTTTTTGCCAGGAAGATGGCTTCACGATTACATTATCTTCCTCCTTACCGGTAAATGCGATATGTTCTCCATCCGGCAGGTAAGAAATTTCAGCGGGAACTGTTCTAACTTCGGCTTTCCCGGCAGATAGTCCATCTGCTGTAGCTTCTACCGTTATGTTTCCGGCTTTCTTCGTTGTCCGTATAAAAGCAAAACCGATACCACCTTCCACCTTTTGCGGATTGATACCGATACGGCTGATCGTGTCGCCTATCAATGTGCCTTCACCGGATACCTTGATCCGTATCTCCTGTTGAGAATTATAGACTAAAGAACCATTTTTATCGCAGACCTTTACATAAACGGGAATCATATCCGAGCCGTCTGCTACGGGAGTTATGCCATTGGTTTTAATATCGACAACCAAATGATCCGCCTTTTCCGGTGTCGTCACGTTATGGGTGGCTACTACTTTTCCATCTGTCAAGGCTTCCGCTCTCAATGTACCGGCTTCATATGTCTCGGCATTAAAGATAAAGGCAGGGCTTCCTCCTTTTTCTACGATCGAACGCTGGAATGGGGTTCTTTCCTCCCGCGTTTGTTTTCCTATCAGTTTATCGTTACGGTATAACCTGACCTCATCACAATTAGAAAAGACCGTAATATCTGTCGTGGATGAACTAAAATCTTCCGAAGCATTATAAGAGGCGATAAAAACCATCGGGCCTTCATATAATCCCGGCTGGGAAACAGATTGATCGCGCATACTCTGCAACATGAAATAGCTGAACTTCGGATAACGGTTGATGTCGACCACACCGCTATACATCGTTTCATCCTGGCTCCCCCGCGCGTAATCATTGTAACTCCACACGAAATGCCCTCCCATGTGTGGATTGGCATCCAGCATACACCAGTCGAAATATCCCTGTCCGTTCAGCTGCTCGATACGGCTACGGCACTGGCGCATCTGTTCTTCTTCATTCTCTTTCAGGCTGACACGCGGCTTCTCTCCTACACCGTCGCCCCATTCACGGGTAAATAAAGGCTTGACCGAAATAAAATCTTCGGGATAATTGCTCATCACATCACCATCTTTCGGAAAGCGGGATACCTGCTTATAAAAGACATCGTAATAGGGTTCCATATCAGCATGCCCGAAATAATCGCCAGCAGTGTACATCTGGTCACCCGGATACTCCGCATGGGATAATTCCTGTATCTCTTTTGCCAGGGAAACCGGATAACGGGACTCGTTCAATGCCGTTTCCCAAAGCACAACCGAAGGATGGTTCCGGTCACGGCGGATCATCTGCCGCCCGATATCATAAAGGCGCCTGATAAACGTAGAGTCGGGATTGTAGAACTGCCAGCCGGGGATACATTCGACAACCAGCAAGCCATATTGGTCGCAAGCATCCAGAAAAGCCGGATCAGCCGGATAATGGGCGGCACGGACGGCATTATAACCTCCGCGTTTCAGGTCGATCACATCCCTGGCCTGCATCGAGTTGGAGGCTGCATCTCCTATATTAGCATAAGCCTGGTGACGGTTAGCTCCGCGCATGTACAGTTTCTCCCCGTTGATGAAAAAACCTTCTTCCGCTGTATAACGGATCGTACGGATACCGATCTTTTTATTTGTTTCATCCAGCACTCTATCTCCGGATAATAATTGCGTCTGCAACGTATAGAGATAAGGTGTATAAGGATGCCATAAGGTTGGGCTGTCGATAACCAAGTCCTGTTCCACAGTCTCGTCCGATTGTTTTAGCAGGCGTACCGGAGTCTCTGTCTGAGCAACCACATGGCCTGTGGTATCCCTTAACCGGGAAAGGATTGTCAGATCCTTATATTCGTCCGTCAGGTTACGGATATGCGTAGACAGATGCGTTTTTGCCCGTTCTTTGGTGACTTCCGGGAAGGTGACGAACTGTCCTCCGCCGGCTATGATATTTTCCTGCAAAGGATCTGTTATGTAGACCTTATCGGTGATCACCATGCTTACATCCCGGTAGATGCCGCTATAATAATAAAAGTCCATCTTATCCTGCGGCTTTCCCGGAGGTGTCAGCGGATCATATTCGGCAGAGACGCGGACAGCGAGTATATTGTTTCCATCCCAATTGATACGATCCGTGAGGTCTGCCACAAATCCCATATAACCGCCGTGATGCGTCGTTATCTTTTCTTCGTTCAAATAGACATCGCAGTTTGTCATGACACCTTCAAAAGAAACGACAATGCGTTTACCCTTATATTCCGCCGGTAGCTTGAAATAACGGCGATACCAGCCAATGCCGTCATAGATTGAATTTCCGCCGCAATGCTTTGTCTCCAGTTGCATGATATGGGGTATAACGGCAGGCATCCAGCCGGAGTCATCCAGGTCTGTCTTATATCCTTCTTCCACATCGCCCCGGTAGAAAGCCCAATTGGTATTCATATCCAATACCTGCCGTTCGGGGGAAGAGGAACTGCATCCGTATCCGGATAGAAAGCTGGTGAAAAGCAGGATAAAACAGAGTGATTTATAATACTTCATATGATTCAAGTGTTTTTCTTTACAAAAGAAGGGATATATCAGAAATAATCCAATATATCCCTTAAACTAGTTAGTACGATATATCCAATATCTATTAATAACCTGTATTCTGCTTCAGTTTCGGATTTTTATCTATCGCATCCTGAGGAATTGGTAAATAACGGTTATTGACTGTAAAGCTACGGTTTTCAATGAAAATATCCGTACCTGTTATAGTTGCCCGTTTATAAGGATCGGACTCTTTATAATTAACAGTACCCGCCATACGTTTCAGTTCACCGTTCAGAACTTTCTCTGCGACCATTTTACCATTCTCATCTTTCCAACGTAAGATATCCGCACGTCTTAAACCTTCCCCTGCAAGTTCAACAGAACGTTCACGACGAATTAACTCACGCAATTTATCTTTTGTATTATATTTTCCTTGATCTACATCAGGCATACCAACCCGATTCCTGATCTGATTCAACAATCCATAGATCTCGGCAGAAGGACCGTTCAATTCATTTTCGGCTTCCGCATAAGTTAGAAGAACTTCTGCATAACGGAATATGATCGGACAAGCATTGGTCGCCCACATATCGGCATATTGGGATTTAGGTCCCAGATATTTATACCATGTCAGGGATGTTTTCGATGCATTTTCTGCACCACCTGGATTATTGGGATTATCAACTAATTCACCATTTGCATTCTGTGCCTGCTTATCCAAAGAATTATAAATGCTATTATTCCAATCCTGACCGGGAAAAATAACAGTCATTGCCATACGAGGATCACGACCGGCAAAAGGATGAACCGGGTCATAATTTTTAGACTCTTCTTTTGTTAATCCGTCATTCATCTCATACATATCTACCAGGTTGTGTGTCGGCACAATTGAAGACCATCCTCCATCTCCATTATTATACATTTGGCCGATAGTAGATAATGTTTTCAGGTTTTCAATATATTGGACTGAAGCAATGATCTCCTTTGAATTCTGCCCTACTACCATAAACAGATTGCTATAACTTGAATCCAGTTCATACATATTAAGAGCCATAATAGCTTTTGCTGCATCTTTGGCACGTTCATAATCACCATAATATAATGCAGAACGCATTTTAATAGCTAATGCAGTTCCTTTTGCAATATATCCTCTTGCAGCAGGAGCATCTTTTAATAAAGGAATAACGGCATCAATTTCATCATAGACAAACTTCTTCACTTCTTCTTCCGTATTACGAGGAACCTGAGCGTCTGCGGCTGATTCAAAAGACTCGATAATAGGTATTCCGCCATACCACCAATTCTTATCGAAATACAGATATGCACGAATAGCTCTTATCTGTCCGATCATATCGTTCTTTTTATTTTCATCAGCAAACTCTATCTTATCGATGTTTTCCAAGAAATTGTTGCAACGACGGATCTTATCGAACTTATACATATTATTTACATTTCCTGAAGCCGTCATACCACCATTACCAATCAGTTTCCAGTTTTCCCAGGGAAAATTATTATAGCCAATATCAGAAGCACAATCCAGATAAAGAATCTGCTCTGCATCTGCCCAACCATCATAACAACCGATCAAAAACTTTTCCGCATCGGCTTCTGTCTGCCACGTTGTGCTCGGAGAAAGTGAATCATAAGGAATTGTATCCAAAAAATCAGAACAAGAAGTATTTAATAAAGATACTCCTGCCAATATATAAATTAATGTTCGTTTCATAAAACTATAAGTTTAAGCATACTGTATTTAGAAAGTCAAGTTAACACCAAAAGAATGTGTCTGTACCAGTGGATAGTTGGAAGCTCTTTCAACTGTTATTTCCGGATCGACATTGATCAGCATATTACTTATTGTAAACAGATTTTCCGCAGAATAATATACCCTGAGACTTTGAACGCCTAATGGTTTTATCCAATTCTGAGGGAATGTATATCCAAATTGCAGGTTTTTCAAACGCAAATAGCTTGTATTTTGTAACCAGAAGGTCGATACATAATTTGAATACATACTCGGAGAACTTGTTGCATAAGCTATACGTGGCATTTTCGCATCTTGATTCTCGGGAGTCCATGCATCCAGCCAAGCTGTAGACGGATGTGAGTCATCACCTTTAAAATAACCAACACCATCATCTGTCAACAACATACGACCTCCTGCAGCACCAGTAAACATCAATGAAAGATCAAAACCTTTATATCCACCTGTTAAATTCAGCCCATAAGTATAGGAAGGATCAGAAGAGCCACTGATTTTACGGTCATCACTTGTTATTTTACCATCCCCGTTTGTATCTTGATAAATCAAATCACCTCCCTTAAACTTAGATGTACCAAACGGGTAACCATCCTGTCCGGAATACTTATCCATCCAAGCCTGTGCTTCTTCGTCAGAACTAAAGAAACCTTTAGCTTCATACATATAATATGAATTCAAGCGTTCCCCAACAGTTCTGTACTTATTATCATTCTTCGGATCCTTCATTTCAGAAACACCACCCAGATCTAATATCTTATTTTTATTATAAGAGAAATTACCTGTTGCTCCAAACGCCCAGTCTCCCCATTTGTTATTATAGCTCAAAATAACTTCAACACCGCGGTTCACCATAGCACCTACGTTATCTTTATAAGCTTCTAAACCAAACTCAGCCGGAACAGGAACATCCATGATAATACCTGTCGTTTTGCGGTCGTAATAATCAATAGTAGCATTGATTTTATTATTGATCGTTGCATCTAACCCTATTCCCCATGTACGAGCTTTCTCCCAGGAAATTGTAGATAACTTATAGTATTTTTGATAATAACCGGAATTGAGCGATCCACCAAACGGATAAGTTGCATCCAATTCATAGGTTCCCATCCAGGGATAATAATCGTCTAAGGCATCCTGATTACCCAGTATACCCCAGGAAGCACGTAATTTCAGATTATTCAACCATCCTTTTGTTCCTTCCATAAAACCTTCTTCATTCATACGCCAGGCTGCAGAAAAAGAGGGGAAATATCCCCAACGATGACCGTCAGCAAAGCGGGAAGAAGCATCTGAACGAATATTAGCCTCAAATAGATACTTGCCGGCATAATCATAGTTCACACGTGCAAACCATGAGATCATTGCCAGTTCACGCGTATACCCTTCATTGGTTTGGGTGGATGCATCCCCTGCATTGATATCTGTCAAATCATTTGTCGGGAAATTCTTACGGTATGACTTATTATATGAATAATTATATTTTTCAGTATGCCAGCCTGCCAATGCTTTCAGGCCGTGCTGACCAAACTGCTTATCATAGTTTAATAAAGCGTCAAACACCGTACGATTCCAGCCATAATAACGATTATCCAAATGATTGGGCTCCGACTCCTTATTCGCATTATATCGGATATACTTTTGGAATTCGACATAATGCTGTTGATCATTCACATAAGATCCTGTCAAAGTGGCTTTTAATCCATCCATGATATCATAATCGGCAGCAATTGTTCCTGAAAAATTCTGATTCTTTCGGTCAACAGTCTGATCTAAGTCCAACCATGCAATAGGATTACCATCCGAAATTGTTCCATAGGTTCCATCATCATAGCGGGAAACAATCCATGGAGCCATACGGTTTAACTGACGGATAATCTGATCTGACGCCGTATCACCACCACCATTATAGCAAGAAGTCGGATCAGAGTAATCATTTTTAATATATGCCAGATTCATACGAACCGTTAATTTAGATGTTAACTTCATATCTAAATTTGTACGTGCATTAAATTGTTGTCTTTCTGAGTTAGGAAGAATACCGTTCTGATGCAGGTATCCAATAGATCCCATATATTTCACATTATCGGTTCCACCGCTAAGATTCACATTATGCGTATGCTGAATACCCGTACGATAAGCTAAATCATACCAATTATTATTGGGGTACGCAGGATCTGTTCCACTTTGGAATTTCTGCAATTCGGTATTATCAAAACGGGGAGACATACCGGCATCCGTCATTGCCTGGTTTAACAATGTAGCATAATCGTACGAACTGATACGATCAACAAGCGTCGTCGGGCTTTGGAAACCGATATTTCCACTATAAGAGATACGCGGCTTACCTGTTTTACCACGTTTCGTTGTAATCAGAATAACGCCATTTGAAGCTTTGGAGCCATAGATAGCAGCCGATGCAGCATCCTTTAATACAGAAATACTTTCAATATCATTCGGATCTACAGAGTTCATCGTCCCCGTCTCGATACCATCAACCAGAATATATGGGTCGGCCGTATTTAATGTTCCGACACCACGAACACGGATCGTTGCACCATCCTGGCCCGGACGTCCCTGTCCGGCAGTAACTGTTACGCCCGGCATTAATCCCTGAATCCCGGAAGAAAGGTTTTGAATAGGACGGCTTTCCAATACTTTACTATCAACCTGAGATACGGCTCCGGTCATATTCACTTTTTTCTGTGTTCCATAACCTACAACAATAACTTCTTCCAGTTTTTGCGTATCCTCCAATAATTTAACCGTCAACATAGATTGTCCGGTATAAGGTATTTCCTGAGTTAAATAACCAATAAAGGAAAGTTGGATAATATCACCGTTCTTCACTTCTAACATGAACTTTCCATCCACATCTGTAATACTCCCAATTGTAGTACCTTTGATTACAACATTTGCTCCTATAATCGGTTCACCTGACATATCAGTAACAACGCCGCTTATAATCTTATTTTGTTGGTTTACTCCGGTAGATTTTACCATATCGTCCGCTTTAATCAATACCTGACGGTCTATTATCTGATAGTTATATCCCGTATTCCGGAATATTTGATCGAGGACTTCTTCTAAGGTAGCATTTTTTAGATTTACACTTGTTTTCCTGTTTACATTCACGTGATTGTCATTAAAGAAAAATGTAAACTCACTATTCCTTTCAATTTCTTTCAGAACTTCAATGATACTAGTGTTCTTTTTATTGATTGAAACTTTGTAATTCTGTGCATAAGTAGATGCTGAAATACAAAAGGCCACAGCCATAGAAAATAAGGTTGTGATTTTCATAATACGAATTGTTTTTCTGAATAACGGGACACAACAATCCCTGTCATTACTTTTTTTCATAACTTTGTATTGTTTTTGATGAATACTTGAATGCAAGTCATTTACTTAGGCTTTTTATGACGCGCATTTTTTCGGAAACTCATGGATTGGAAGGTACTTGCAGGTATCTTCCAATTTTTTTAGGTTAACTGTCTTTTTTATCCATAGGCTATAGAATTAAGTTATTAACTATTTGAGAATTAACATATAATTCTCATTCTTTGTCTTCTTATATTCCAATGGAGAAGATTTCCCCATCATATATAATATACGCTCCAATGATTCATCTCTGACCTTAAAGGTAAAACGATACTTTTCCGCCAAATTCTGTTGGCACATAATCTTACGCCCATACCATTGTTCAAGACGCGGAATAATCATCGACAACTTCTCATTCTCGAAGGTCAGTATCTTTTGTTTCCTCCAGGAGGTATATTTATCTGCATTGACATCTGAAATATAAGTCGAATCGACCTGCTTGTCATATACTATCTTTTCATTGGGTAACAGGATAAATTCTTTCTTGTCTCCCTTTGATTTATTCAGGTCTATTTTCACCTTACCATTCAGCAGAACTATTTCCGATTTACTTTCTATTTCGTAATTAAAAACTTCAAAAGCAGTACCCAGCGCCTCTACATTCATATTTGAAGTATGTACAATAAAGGGTTTATGAGGATTTTTATATATGTCAAAAAACGCTTGTCCATCCAAATATATTTCGCGTGTTTTGCCTGTAAAAACAGCCGGATATGTCAATTTACTACCAGGCCCTATCTGAACAACCGTTCCATCAGGCAGTGAGATAGACTGCATATTTTGAATGCCTGACGTAACGATATAAACCGGAACTTCTTTCCGGTCTTCCTTTAAATAAAAGAACATACTTCCAACTGCCAACAAGAACAAGACAGAAGCTACCACACTATATGTCTTATAAAATAAATACTTCTTTGCATGTGTATTTGTCCAGACTTTCTGACGTATACAATACCATATACGATTACCGTCAGTTTGATCGAAACCGGCTGCATCCGGTGCTGTTTCCCATTGGTTGAACATCTGCGCCTTTACCGGTACATCATTATTCAAGGCACCCCGTTCCTCCTCTTCCAATGCATCATGCATCAGTTTCTTCAGTATATATTTTTTATTATCTTGCTTCATTATCACTCTGCTTTATAATAAATACACCTGAGCACATAGGGCTCCCCTATTCGCTCACTATTTTTTTTCTACTTTTTTTGTAACAAAAGAAAGAAAGGATCTGTTACTATAGAAACAGAGATAATAAAGTAATGTTTTGTCTCAGATATTTTAGAGCTTCACGGATTTGATTTTCAACTGTTTTTTCGGAAATATCCAATAGTTCGGCAATTTCTTTATACGTTTTATTTTCTTTTCGACTCAAATTAAAGATAATCTGACGCCGGGGAGGTAACTCTGCAATCAGCATATCTATGTATTCACCCAGACTTTTGGCTTCGATTTCTTCTTCAATATCGTATGAAGCTTCCATTGCTGTAAGCACAGTCATCTTATAGAAATCTTCATTCACGCTTTTACGATGTTGATTAAAAATCATATTACGAGTAATGATGAACAGTAAACCTTTAAAATTATCTTCCTCACGTATAAAATCACGCGATTCCCATACTTTGATAAAGACCTCCTGGACAACTTCTTCAGCCGCTTCTTTGGTAGTAAGATAAAGCCTGCTAAAGTTATATACCTGTCTCCAGTAATTCTTATATAAAGTAGTAAAAGCGTCTTTATTACTTTGTTTTAGTAATGATATTAGTTTATTATCCTCCATCTCGTATGTTCAGAACAGTATACAAAGATAAGAGAATTATTTTATTGTTAAGAAACAAAAACAAAATATACCCTGTTTATGGTATTTCCCGTAACCCAATCAGGCCTTATCTTTGTTGTATAAATAAGAACAACTAAAATTATAAAAGAATATGGCAAACGTAGCAAAAAAACTGACCGACCTGGTAGGAAACACTCCCCTGTTGGAGTTTTCTAATTTCAATGCAAGTAAAGGATTAAAAGCTAAACTGATCGGAAAACTGGAATACTTCAACCCGGCAGGCAGTGTGAAAGACCGCGTCGCCCTGGCAATGATCGAAGATGCCGAAGAAAAAGGGATCCTGAAACCGGGAGCCACCATCATCGAGCCCACCAGTGGAAATACCGGCGTCGGACTGGCCTTCGTCTCTGCCGCCAAAGGATATAAATTGATACTGACCATGCCGGAAACCATGAGCCTGGAACGCCGTAACCTGCTGAAAGCACTCGGCGCCAACCTCGTCCTCACCCCCGGAGCCGACGGCATGAAAGGTGCGATCGCCAAAGCGGAAGCCTTGCGCGATGAAACACCGGGCTCTGTTATCCTGCAACAATTCGAGAACCCGGCAAACCCGGCCATGCACGTAAAGACAACGGCACAGGAAATCTGGCGCGATACGGACGGCAAGGTCGATATATTCGTTGCCGGTGTGGGTACGGGCGGTACCGTCAGCGGTGTCGGCGAAGGTTTGAAAGCCCACAACCCTAACGTAAAGATCGTAGCCGTAGAGCCCAGCGACTCCCCTGTCCTTTCCGGCGGCAAGCCCGGCCCGCATAAGATACAGGGTATCGGTGCAGGTTTTATCCCCAAGATATATAATGGTAAGATTGTGGATGAAGTAATCCAAGTGGAAAATGACGATGCCATCCGCACCAGCCGCGAACTGGCTCAGACCGAAGGCCTGTTGGTCGGTATCTCTTCCGGTGCCGCCGTATATGCCGCCCTGAAACTGGCCGAATTGCCGGAGAATGCGGGTAAGACAATCGTCGCGCTGCTGCCTGATACGGGAGAGCGGTATTTGTCTACCGTGTTATATGCGTTCGAAGAATATCCGTTGTAAACAGAATTGGAATTCACCTGGTATTATTACATATAAAGATGGGCTACCCTTGAAGGAGGATAGCCCATTTTCATTTATCTTATGATTATCTTCTTTGTTTTCTCTCCCTCCAGCGTCAGGAGATAGACACCTGCGGCCAGATTGTCGATGCGGGTATCTCCTGCCGGAAGCAGGCGCGAAAGGATCAGGCGGCCGGATGTATCGGTGAGATACAGGCGGGTAGCGCGGGGCACGGTAACCAGTAGCAATCTGCCGGATGTCGTAATACGGAAGCCGTCGGACAGTGATTCGTTGCCGGTGGCAACGTCTTTGACAATGCCGGTGATCCCGACCGTTATATCGCTTTGCACATTCGGTATGATGTATTTGCCGGTGGATGCATTCGGGGTAAGCGTCTCACCGCGTGCCGTCACGACCGGATGCGAGTCCTTTCGATACCCTTCGCCGAGCGTAAGCAGGAAGCTGAAGTTGCCCCAACTCTCCACCTCGTAGCTGCCTGCTGCCGGATCGGTTGTCGCGCCCTCCACGGTAGGAAGGGTGACGGTGTAATGAACCGGAGCAGGGTCGTCGGGATCATCTGGAATGACCGGGGGGTTAACAGGGGGTACGGATGATACTTTGAAAGTAGCCGTCACCGTTACGTCGGCGGCAGGCATCACGAAGGTTGTTCCAGTGATGGCTTTCGTTGTGCCACCGTCGGTAGTATAAGACAACGTTTCCTGTTCGTAGCCTTGCGCCGGGGTGACGGTCAGGGTTACGGTTTCGCCCTCAATGGCTTGCGTCTTGTCGGCAGTGACTGTGCCGTTTGCGATCGCAGGATCGATGGCGATGGCATATTGTTTCAGAAGAATGGTAAATGTCCATTCCAGCGCATTGAGATCGTTGGCGGAATTGTAGTTATCGCCTTCTGCAACGTCAATCTTTACGGTATAGGTACCGACTTCAGTCGGATCGACAGGTGCTGTCTCGCTCTCCTTGTAATATTTAAGGGTGATGTTGCCAACACCCATTAAACCGTCGTTAGCTTTAATCGTAGCGGCTTTTTTATTACCATTATAGACGAGATCGGTCGGGGCGGTAAAGGTAAAGTCGGCAGCAGATAAATCAGCTCTGTTGACTGTTACGGCAACTGTCCGCTTAACCTGATGATCAGTTTTATTATAACCAGAGATTCCATTCCAATCATAATTATCATAATCTGTAACAGGATAATAAGCCATATAACCGGAATTAGTCACAGTCGGTACAATCGTTCCGTCCTCCCATTGCCAATCGTCAGTGATTGTTATATCGGATAGCTTTGCTCCGTATGTTACAGGGGATGATGAAGTAACTTCCGGATCTTTCGGATTGCTAGGCTTTGCCTTATTCACTGTGATGGAAAGATTTTCCACGACTGTGTTATAATTCTTTGTATCGGCTGGTGTAAAGGTAGCGGCAAAAGTTTTCGGGGATGAACTTACATTACCTACGGAAGTTTCCGAAGCATTCCAAGCCCAACCATCCGGCAAATTTATATCTGCCAATGTCTTACCATAGGTAACAGATAAGCCAGAAGGTATAATATAGATTGGTGTTGCTTTTTCGATTGTCAAAGTCTTTGTCTGCTCATTAGCAGCCAGGCTTGTTGCCGAGCCGCCATAATTAGCGGTAAGCGTATAGTTGCCTGCATCTAATCCTTGCGTATCAAAGGTAAATGTATATTCGTCTGAACCAGTAACTGTTTGGCGATCGGAATAGTAAGTATTTGTTCCATCCGTCAATGCCAGTTGTACGCTGTTCATGGCGGAGCTGCGGGTTATCGGTGTTTCTGTAACAGTAAGTTTTACTGTTAGTTCCTTATTTTCTTTGGTATAAGTTGTAGTAATATTATTGACATCAAAAGATATTTTAGATGTTTTGGAAGGAGTTGGTTCTGCTTTATTACTAAAAATAAAATATCCATCATTATCATTACCTGATCTATTATACGCAACATCATAGGTTGTTACTTTACCATCTGCACGAATAGCAACCTTATGTGTTGTTCCTGTCATATAAAGATACAACTTATTATCACTATCCGGATGGTTCCCACTAATATAATAAGGAACACCATCTACTGATACATCGGTTGCATTTGCTATTTCGGGAGTAATGCCGAGATAAATATCATTATTATTCTGATTTTTAATAATAGACTTATCAAATGGAAAAACAGTCCAGGGACTACCACATTTTGCATATAAGCTACCTCCATCTATAATTATTTTAGGTGAATTGATTGCTAATCCAGGGCCTGCATTGCCACCAATAGGATTTCCACTACCACCTAATAAATTAATTGTTCCTCCATATATTTCAACTGATTCTGTTGCATTTATAGCATTTCCTCCTTTATTATCATTATACACATCAGTAGGATTTTTAAAAGATTGGCCTTCAATAAAAATATTTCCACCATAAATAATCAGCTTCTTAGTTTCAATAGAATGTATACCTGTTCCATTCTCTCTTTGAGGAATAGTAATTTTTATATTACCTCCATTAATAATAATTTCATCTGAAGTTATCCGACTACCATCTGTATTATTGATTGTTCCTTTGTTTATAATTACTTTAGTTCCAGAAATAGAGAAGTTAGTGAAAGTACCACCATTTATTATTAGATTAAGAATAGAATCTCCATTCCCAGATATTGCACCAGTTCCACCTTTAGCAGCTATAATACCTCCATTAATAATAACATTTTCTCCGAAATAACTACCAATACCATAACCGGAATAATTACCTTTATAGTACCCATATCCATTACCACCATTAGCAATAATTGTTCCGGATTGTATAGTTATATTTCCAGATCCCCAATTTTTCCTTGCTCCAATTCCTGCTCCTGCTTCTCCAGAAGATGTTCCACCGGTAGCTGTTAATTGTCCATCTCCCTGGATAATAACAGATGTACCTTCAGGAACTTCTAAACCAGATGATTTTCCATTTGAAGTTAAAATATTAGTATTTGCCAATGTTATAGTAGCACTTGCATTTTTATTTATATGAAAAGCAGCCTTTCCATCTCCCCATTGATCAATTGTTGTAAATTGTATATCTACATTATCTAATATAATATCTGCCGTCACTCTTTCTTTTATCACAATCCGATCCGTCGTCGTCGTCCCTGAAAAGGTTAGTGCTGTCCCTGTCAGGACAGTATACACATTATCCGCATAAGAATAATCCGTATTTTCTTCCCCTCCTGTAACTGTTAATCCTTCTGCCGCCAGCGTCAGCGGAAGAAACAGGATAGATAAACATAAAATTAATATTGTCCTCATTTTTATTGTATTTGGTTGATGATTATTTGTTAGTGATAAAGGGGTGTGTTACAGGCCGTTTTAGGGCGAGGCTATAACACACCCCCTGCCCCCTCTCGAGAGGGGAAAGGTTACTATCGGCTGATAGTTATTCGATTACGGGGCGGTCGTCTTCGCCACCGCTCGATGGCGGGGTGGTCGGCTGGTTGCTTGCGCCACTGTCGGTTTTACCGCCTTTGGCTTCACCGCTGCGGAGCGAGATCGTGACACGCATCTTGTCGATCAGGGCATTCCAAAAGGCAAAAAGGGTCAGGTAATCCGTATCACCGTCGCGACGAGCCAGGAAATTCAACTGGTCGACCAGTTTATCGTAAGAGACATTCAGTTCACGGCGGGTGATCGGCGTTTTACGGGGCATGTTGCGGCGACCCGTTTCCGTAGCTTTTTTACTAAGGATATTTTTCGCTTCATTGTTGATTATCTGCAATTGGGTAACACGGTCGTCCAACTTAAGCAATTTGATAAGATCCTTATAATCATCCGATTGAAAATAAGCAACGATACTGTCCGTCTTTCCGATAATATCCTCGAAAGACAGATGGCTGATGTATGTAAACTGATCGACAACGATCATCAGGCTGACAGCTGCCGCCACAAAATCGTCGTGCGAATTACTCAGGTCTGCCGCTATCTTCTTGAAAAGTCCGTCGCGCGAAGCATTCAGCCTGCGTTTCGATTCGTTCGACTTCCTGGTATATTCACTCTTACTCAAACGGTTCAGACTATTGTCGAATTGAATGATATTGGCGTCGAAACTCTCGAACTCGGGTTTATAAAGTGAAATATCCCTGTCGGCCCGCTGGATTTCGTTTTTTACAGCGAGACAAAAGGTAAGAAATTCGTTGGCTCTTAACCGTGTCTTAGGGCATGTTTGGATGTTTGCCATAATGTAGATGATTTAATGATTAGTATTTAGTCGGATATTATTTGCTGATAGTATATAATAATAATGTATAGTATCGAAGGGGTACGATGGTGCCGTGCAACGTTGCATTATGTCGCCGTAGGGGTACGACAGTGTTTTGCAACGTTGCATTGTACCGTCGTAGGCCTTCGACAACGTTTTGCAACGGTGAATTGGGTTGTCGTAGGGGTACGACGATGTCTTGCAACGTTGCACCCCGTCGTTGTAGGGGTACGAAGGCATTTTGCAACGTTGCATCGTGCCGTCGTAGGCCTTCGGTAAAATAGCGTATGAATGCGTTATTTCATTCGGGTAGGTGGATGGCTTTATTCGCTCTTTCATCTTTAAGAATACTAGTGTTTTTGATAGAATGACTAGCTAAAACGATCGTTTTTTCTAGTCATTTTTTTCGCAAACAATTAACATACATAAACATTTATGCTGACTTTAATTTTCAACTTGTATTCAGTTGATTTTTAGAAAGAAATATTGAATATTAGTTGTTTTATAAATAATTGTTTTTAACTTTGCGCTAATACAAAATGAGTGACTAGAAAAAACGATCGTTTTTTTTTAGTCACTCATTTTTCACTTATATATAATTGATTTTCAGTATATAGAATAGATAATACCGTCTAAAAATAATTATTGACTATATACTTACACAGTCTTTTCTTTTATGATCGAGTATAAAACAGCGGGTCTTTGATCTCTAATCTTTCCGAAAAAATAAATAGTCAAACATTAAACTAATATCAAAAGAAATACATACCTTTGCGCCATCAAAGGGAAAAAACAGCATGACAACAAATGGGGAATTAGCTCACGAACTCAATCTACTGGTATTAAAAACACGGATGACCTTCCGCCAAAGCATCCAGCGGTTGCTCAAACAAAATAATGTCGACATGACTTTCGAAATGTTGCAGATTATGCACTGCCTGTGGAAAGAACAGGGAGTCAGCCAGCAAACCCTGGCCGAGAAAACAGCGAAAGACAAGGCCTGCCTTACCAACCTGATCAACAACCTGGAAAAGAAAAACTGGGTTGTCAGGCAGGAAGATGCCAGCGACCGGCGGAATAAATTGATTTTCCTCACTCCCGAAGGGGAAGAAATGGCCAGACGTATAAAGTTCATACTGAAAGGTATGTACGATCAGGTGGGCGAACAAATGAATCCCCGGCAGATGGGTTCCTGCATAAAGCAATTGACGAAGCTAAATGAGATATTCGATAAGATATAGTTTATTATTGTTACTGTTTATTTTGAAGCCTGTTGCGACTCGTTCCCAACAGGCTTATTCTCTTACCCTCGACGAACTGTTCCGGCTGGGTACGGAGAATAGTCTACGGCTGCAAGCCACCCGCATGCAGGAGGTGATAGCCGCCGACAAGGAAAAAACAGCACAAACCTCGCGGCTGCCTGACATCAGTATCGGGGCTACCACGGGATATATCGGACGGCCGACCGTCTTCCGGCAGGGCCTTTCGCAACCCGTGCATCCCGACATGCCGGACTGGTCGCATAATTATAATGTAGAGGTGACGCAACCGATCTACCGGGGCGGCAAGATACATTATACGATCAAACGCTCGTCGCTGGAAAAGCAGATTGCCGCTTTAAACTCGACCAACGACAAAGCCGAAATAAAGCTGTTGCTGCTCGGCCAATATATGGATTTGTTCAGCCTGTACAAGCAAAAAGAGGTATTCGCCCGTAACGTGGAGGAGTCGGCGCGACGGCTGGAAGATATCCGCCGTTTGAAGAAAGAGGGGATCGTCACCCGCAACGATGAGTTGCGCAGTGAGTTGCAACTGACTAACGACCAATTGGCTTACCGGGAAGCGAACGACAATATCGCCATCGTCTCCCAGCAGTTGGATGTCGTCCTCGGACTGGATGAAACCTTGCTGCTCCAACCCGATACGGGGTTGCTCTACACGGCGGTATCGCTCGAAAGCAGTGACGAATATGTGCGGCAGGCTTACGATAATTATCCTGAATTGCAGATTGCCCGCTACAATACGCGGCTGGCGGAAAACGATATCCGCCTGTCGAAGGCAGACTATCTCCCCTCGCTTTCGCTCCGTGCCGCCAATACGCTGGCGCGCCCGTTGAGCACGACGATGGAAGATATGTTTTCCAACAACTGGAACATCGCGCTCAGTCTCTCTTACAACCTGTCTTCCCTCTATCAGAACAAGCATAAGGTGCACGAAGCGCGGCAATATGTAAATATCCGGAAGAACCGGGAAGAACAGGTCAGGCAGGATATCCGTGTCAACGTAAAAAGTGCCTGGATCAAGCACCATGAGGCGCTCGACCGGGTAGAGGCTTTGCTCCTCTCCGTCCGGCAAGCCGAAGAAAATTACCGGATCGTGCGGAACCGTTATCTCAACCAGCTTTCCATCCTGACCGACTTGCTGGATGCCAGCAGCATCCGGTTGGAAGCCGAGTTGCAACTGACGAATGCACGGACGGAAGTCATTTACAGTTATTACCAATTGATGCGTTCGTGCGGGAATTTATAATCAGATAAAAACAAACCGATATGTCCGGACTACATAAGAAAAGAAAACAACTCAGACGACTGAAGATACGCAACATTACCCTCAACACGGTATGCATCTTGCTGGCTTTTAGCGGGATATCCTGGACAGTCAATTATTTCTGGAAATACGTGAACTACGAGATAACCAACGATGCCGTTGTCGACCAGTACATCACCCCGGTCAACATCCGTGTATCCGGTTATATCAGCGAAGTCCGTTTCACCGAGCACCAGCATGTAAAAGCGGGCGATACCTTGCTTATACTCGACGACCGCGAATACCGTATCAAGCTGAAAGATGCGGAAGCCGCCCTGCTCGATGCCCGCGCCTCGAAAGACATCCTGAGCTCCGGCATACAGACTTCTGAAGTCAACGTCAGCGTGCAGGAGGCCAATATCGCCGAAACGAAAGCCCGCCTGTGGCAACTGGAACAGGATTACCGCCGTTATGCCAACCTGCTGGCCGAGGAGTCGGTATCGCAACAGCAATACGAACAGGTAAAGGCCAATTACGAAGCCATGCAAGCCCGCTACGATGCTTTGCTGCGCCAGAAAAGTGCCGCGCAGTCGCAATATTCGGAGACGAGCAAGAAAAGCGGCAGTGTGGAAGCCATGATCCTGCGCAAAGAAGCCGACCTCGAAATGGCGCAGCTCAACCTCTCCTATACGGTCGTCACCGCCCCGTTCGACGGATATATGGGTCGCCGCACGCTGGAAACCGGGCAACTGGTGCAGGCCGGCCAGACGTTGAGTAACCTGGTACGCGGCGACGACAAATGGATAACGGCCAACTACAAGGAGACGCAGATCAGTAACATTTATATCGGCCAGGAGGTGCGTATCAAGGTGGATGCCATCGACAACCGTGTCTTCCACGGTAAAGTGACGGCCATCTCCGAAGCGACCGGCTCTAAATATTCCCTGGTGCCGACCGACAACTCCGCCGGCAACTTCATCAAGGTGCAGCAGCGCATCCCCGTCAGGATCGACCTCACAGATGCGTCACCCGACGACATGAACAGGCTCCGCGCCGGGATGATGGTGGAGACGGAAGCATTGAAAAAAGACTAAAAACGAGTAGGATAAATGGCTAACCAAGCACTTTTAAGTGTACCGATACGTCCCTGGGTTCCCCGCTGGCTGGGTATCGTTACGGCTTTTGTCGTGATGCTCCCGATCATCCTGATAAACGGTGCCTATACCGGAAATATCACTGAGGTTTCCGGCACGTTGGGGGTGTTGAGCGAGGATATCAGCATGGCTTATTATGCCACTTCAGCGGGTATGGCGGTGGCTTATCCGCTGATCCCGAAGGTGCGCCCGGTAGTGACGACCAAGACGATCCTGCTGATCGACCTTTTGTTGCAGGTGATACTCAGCTTTATCTGCGCGCAAGTCAACCAGATGGATATAATTATTGTATGCAGTTTCTTTATCGGTTTCCTGAAAGCATTTGCGATGTTGGAGATTATTTTGATGATCCGTCCGCTGTTCAGTCCGAAGAATGTCCGCAGCGAGTTTTACGCTTACTTCTACCCGATCGTGTTCTCCGCCGGGCAGGTTTCAATGGCGGTGACGGCGCAGCTGGCTTATTATTATCAATGGCAGTATATGTATTATTTTGTTATCTTGCTGCTGTTGGTGGCCATATCTTTTATCCTGATGTTTTTCCGGTACGCCAGGCGTCCGGTTTATTTCCCGTTTAAGGAGATCGACTGGAAAAGTATCCTGCTCATGGCATCTATCCTGCTTTTTACTATCTGGTCGGCCACCTATGGCAAGACGCTCGACTGGTTTTCGTCGACAAAGATAACGGTTTATGTATTGTCGTTGCCCGTCCTGGTCTGGCTGTTCCTGTTCCGGCAAAAGACGACGCGGAATCCTTATCTCCGGCTGGAAGTGCTGAACAGCAGCAAAGCGTTGATCGGTTACTTTTACATGATGCTGGTCATGTTCTTTTCTGCAACCAGTTCGCTGGTTACCAGTTATATGAATAGTATTATCCGGGTAGACAGCGTACATGCCAACTTCCTCAACCTGTGGATGCTGCCGGGCTTTATATGCGGGGCGGTGATTTGTTTCTGGTGGTTCCGGTGGCAACGATGGCGTTTCAGGGTACTTATTTCGGGGGGAATGTTGTGTTATGTGATTTACCTCACCATCCTTTATTTCGGGATCACTCCCGACGGGAGATATGAGATGTTGTACCTTCCGATGTTTCTCCGGGGAATGGGTATGATGATCCTGTTTATTGCTTTCGGTGTATTTGTCGTAGAAGATATGAACCCGAAGCTGATGATATATAACGCTTTCTTCCTGATCACCTGCCGCTCGGTGATTGCTCCGGCACTGGCATCGTCTTTCTTCAACAATATGCTTTACCGCGTTCAGTTGCAGGGCATGACGATCTTATCGGAGAATATGCGTATGGATAATCCGGTGGCAGCACAGTTGTATGAGCAATCCAGGACAGGCATGCTGGCGCAGGGACACAGTATGACCGATGCGACAGCACTGGCATGCAACAGTCTTTATACGACACTCCAAACGCAAAGCCTGTTGCTTGCCCTAAAGACAATCATCGGCTACGTACTGATCTTTGCTATTGTCGTGATGGTGATTTCGCGCTTCACTCCTTTCCATAAAACGCTGAAGGTAGAGATTGTAAAGACAGGGGAAGATATGGTGTAAATCAGATAAGTAATCTTCTGACGCAAGGTCAGGCTATAAAAAAAGCATCCCTCCCTGTCACAGAGAAGGACGCTTTTTCATTTCTTTCATTTCTTGTCGTTCATCGCTTCCAATAAGAACTTACCGGGTTTGAACTTAACAGTTCTTCTGGCCTCGATCATAACAGGTTCACCTGTTTTGGGGTTACGGGCCATACGGCTGTTCTGCGGTCTGGGTGATAAAGTACCAAAACCAATAAGGGTTACTTCGTCATTCGCTGACAAAACTTCAGTTACGATCTCCATGTAGGCTTCTAGCACCTTGCTTGCTTTCTGTTTTTGTAGCCCGCTTCTTTCGGCTAAGGCTGCAACGAGTTCTGCTCTGTTCATTGAGTTTTTTATTAATAAAATAAGAATTATAGTCATTAAACAACCACCTCCCGGAAAATGTTCATCAGAACCTAAAAACCAAGCGATAGCGACTAAATCAGCCGTAAAGATAATGAAATAATTTATTTTAAATATAATATTCAGCAGAATCTATAATTCCTGCACGAAGTGCATAGCGGGTTGCTTCATGTAAATTGTTCACTTCGATCTTGCGGAAGATGTTCTTCCGATGCGTGGTTATGGTGTGAATACTTGAAAAACGCTCAGCAGCAATCTCCTTTGTCGTTTTTCCTAAAGCAATGGATTTCAATATCTCCGTCTCCGTAGATGTCAGCACGGGATGTTCTTTTTGCTGTCCGGCTTTCCTGTCGGACAGTAAATTATTTATCCGGTTACAGATGAAACGCTGCGAACGGAAAGCGGAAAATATTGCTGTACGAATTTCTTCTAAAAAAGAATCTTTTAGTACAATACTGAATGTTTCGCTGCTGAAAATTATCCGGCGGATGAAATCTTCACTCAATTCTTCACTGAAAAGTATCCAGGAAATCCGCTTGAACCGTTCTTGCAGGATGATCAACTCATCGGCACTATTCAGGTCGAAAAGGGTATAATCCAGCAGGACGACCGCATCGGGATAACGCACCAGCAACCGGAGCAATTCTTTCTTGTCGGCCGCTTCAGTCACCAGACCGACCTCCCGCATCTTATCTGTGAGATATAAGATGCCGGCTTTAGTGATATCCTGATTATCGGCTATGACAAGGGTTCTCATACGTCAGCGGTTAAAGCTTGCCTGATATCGTTATACAGATCGTCCACCGACTCCAGGCCGACCGACAGGCGGATGGTTTGCTGGCTGATATCCATACTCTGCCGCAGTTCTTCCGTGAAACTGCCATAGATGGTACTGGCCGGATGGATGGCGAGTGTCTTATTATCGAAGAGGTTGGTCGCACGGCGGATCAGCTTCAGACGGTTCATAAAGGCAAAACAGGCTTCGCGCGAAACCAGGTCGAACGTCAGCATGGCACCGGGGTATTTACCGAACTGTGCCGTGCTCAGTTTATAATAAGGATTATCTTTCAGCCCGGTATAGTTGACGGAGACAATGCCGTCCAGTGCCTGCAAACGTCCGGCCAGTTCCAGGCAGTTCATTCCCTGGCGGTCGAAGCGTACCTGCATCGTTTCCAGTCCCAGGGTCTGCATATAAGCGACCTGGGGAGTCATATAGGCACCCAGGTTACGATGGATCTCTTTACGCAGACGGGCAGTGAAGGCGCGTTCGCCGAACTGTTCGTACCAATGTTTCAGGGTGATGAAATGGCTCCAGTCGAAAGTACCGTTATCCAGGATCAGTCCCCCTATGCTAGTCGCACCGCCGGATATATATTTTGTGCTGGATATGATCTCTATATCTATACCGTATTCCTTTCCATGAAAGACGGAGAAAGGTACGATCGTCGTGTCGGCGATCAACGGAATGCCCGCTTCTTTTCCGATAGAAGAAAGCAGCTTCAGATCGGCTACTTCCAGTTGCGGGTTCGTGATCACTTCCAGAAAGAGGGCACAGGTATTGCAGTCGATGTTGGCACGTACTTCATCCGAGTTTGTCAGGTCACAGAAGCGGGCTTCCATACCGAAAGCGGCCAGTGTATTCTTCATCAGCGAAAACGTATTCCCGAACAGGTGCGGCGACGTAACGATATTTGCATTGGCACGTCCGATCGTCATCAGCGTATTGCAGATAGCGGCCATTCCCGAGTTCAGGGCAGTGACGCTCATGGCTCCGGTAATGGCGCGTACACGGTCTTCAAAATATTGTACGGTAGGATTCGTGATCCTTGAATAAGCATGGTCGGATGTGTTTCCGCAAAAGGCGGCTTCCATCGCTTCGGCGGTATCGAATTCGTATGCAGCCGTGTTATATACCGGCATGGATAATGCGTTATATGCATCCGGCTTTTCGTAAGGGGTATGAAGCACGCGGGCCTCAAAACTAATATCTTCCATTCTGTACTAATCTAGCGTTGTTTTCTTTTTGCCGTTACAAAAGTATTATTCATTTGGCAAAAATTAGCACATCAGAATGTTAAATACTACCTTTGGGTTCATATAAACAAAATAAAAGTCAGATTTATGAAGATCATCACATACAACGTCAACGGCCTGCGTGCCGCCGTAACCAAAGGCCTGCCGGAATGGTTGGCACAGGAACAACCGGATGTACTTTGCATACAGGAAACCAAGCTCCAGCCAGAACAATTTCCTTCTGAAGCGTTTGAAGGATTGGGCTACAAACCCTACCTCTTCAGTGCGCAGAAGAAAGGATATAGCGGTGTTGCCATCCTCACCCGCCGGGAACCCGACCATGTGGAGATCGGCATGGGGATAGAAAAGTATGATAACGAAGGACGTTTCATCCGTGCGGATTATGACGACACTTCCGTTGTAAGCGTTTACCACCCTTCAGGAACTAGCGGTGACGAGCGGCAGGCCTTCAAGATGGAATGGCTGGAAGACTTTCAGAACTATGTAGTGGAACTGCAAAAAACAAGAAAGAAGCTGATCCTCTGCGGCGATTATAACATCTGCCACGAACCGATCGACATCCACGACCCGGTACGCAACGCCACGAACAGCGGTTTCCTTCCCGAAGAGCGCGAATGGATGACCCGCTTCCTCGATGCCGGCTTTATCGATACCTTCCGTTACCTGAACCCGGAGAAGCAGCAATATACCTGGTGGAGCTACCGTTTCAGTGCACGCAAGAACAATAAGGGCTGGCGCATCGATTACTGTATGGTAAGCGAACCGGTCAAACCCTTATTGAAAGAAGCCTACATCCTGAATGACGCCGTACATTCGGATCATTGCCCGGCGGTACTGGAAGTAGAACTATAAACGATTACTCCCGCCAGTGCTGCGGTTTGTCCAAGGCCGTTGTACAGCGGATACGGCCTTTCGGGATGTTATCCGTGTCGGGGGTCAGGTATTGGTACATCCAGTAGTCGGCATACTCACGGGGCAGCGGATAAGGCGGGAAGAAACCTGCGCTTTCCGCATCGCCCTTGAAGCCGTGCCGGGGGTAATACTCTTTATGCCCCAATACTAAAACCAGCTTTACACCGGACTCCCGCAGATACCGTAAGCCCGCTTCAATCAGTAGTCCGCCGAGCCCTTGCTTCTGATACGCCGGCTTTATTGCAAGCGGGGCAAGTATATAGATCGAAGAAGTGTCGACGGAACCTTCCGCTACCCCCGGAGTAAAGAGGATATGGCCTACCGCTTCCCCCCGGTAAAAGGCCAGCAGGGAGAGATACGGCTCCGTATTCTCAACGGCTATGACCTCGGCTACCCATTCAGCCTCTTTAGCACTACCGAAAGCGAGTGTTTCGATCTGCATCACGTCGTTAAAATCGTCAGAAGTTGCCCTTCTGATCTGAACATCATTTTCCATCATTGTTTTATTTATATATAAGTATAAAGAGAGAAACAGGGAAATAAGAAATCGGTTCGGGTAGAGATTATTACCCAAAAGAATAGAAGTGGCCAGCCTGAAAAGAGTTACAGGCTGTTATTAAGCACCTATATGTAAAGATTGTGTGTTCAAAAAGCAGTTATTATAATTCGGGGCAAAGATATCTGAATTTCCGGGAAATGCAATAGGTATGCGGGATATTAACATGTAGCCCCACCATTAACGGGCAGGGCTACATACTATGTTTCAATATTTTTCAAGCGCTTCCAAGATCAAGCGTTCCATGATCTTATACCCATCCATAGTAGGGTGTACGCCATCTTTCGAATACTTTTCGGGGAGTCCGTTGCGGGCATCTTTCAGGGCGGAATGGTAGTCCACATAAGTCAGGTTATGACGGTCGGCATACTCCTTGATCATCTTGTTCAGGGCGATGATCTTATCGGCAGGCTCCAGGCCCTTGCGCCAGCCGTATTCGTAGGCAGGCAGGATGGAACAAAGGACGACATCGATGTTGTTGGCTTTAGCCAACTCAGCCATCGAGATGATGTTGCCCAGGATATTTTCGGGAGCGATATAGCCGTTGTTCTGCGCGATATCGTTGGTACCGGCCAGGATCACTACCGCTTTAGGTTGCAGGTCGATCACGTCGGCACGGAAACGAACCAGCATCTGCGCAGTCGTCTGTCCGCCGATCCCACGGCCTATGTAACGGTTGTTCTTAAAGAATAAAGAGTCGGTATTCCACCAACCGTCCGTGATGGAGTTTCCCATAAAGACCACCCGCGTAGGTGTCTCGACCGATTTATTGGCTTCTGCATAACGACCGAACTGCGCCCAATCGTTCTGCTGACTAAAGAGTGAGGAAGTGGCCAACATACACATGGCCAACACAAACCATTTTCTCATGTTCTTCATACGATGAATTTCTTTTATTAGGTTACAATAGGTACAAAAATAGTCGTTTTATCATTATCTTTGCAGCGATACTGAACAAAAACACTTATAAGGCTCCATGAAAAGCTATTTCAAACGAAATCGTTTCTTTCTTCTATGCATTCTCCTCTTTGCGGCAACCCTCTCTCCCATCGCTGCTATGGACGGGGCGGGAATGGCATTCAAGGTCAGTTTATCCGGGAAGATATACCGCCGCTTCTCCTTCCTGGTGGAAGAAGACATACGTCCCCAAAGCGACTTCCGGCAGGCGGAGTGGTTCCTGACCACCGGAGAGGTGAACTACACTTTCAACCGTTACTTTAAGACAGGCATCGCCTACATGCTGCTCTGCCAGTATAAAGCATCCGAAGAACTGCGGAACCGTTACTACGTCTACGCCTCAGCCAACTACCCGGTCGGCAACTTCACCCTGTCGCTCCGCGAACGTTTCCAGAGCACATACAAAACAGGCGGCCAGCATCCCAAGAACTATCTCCGCAGCATGCTCACCCTCTCCTACAAGATCCGAAAGACAGGTATTTGCCCTTTCGCCTATGCCGAGGTATTCAACGACACGGGGTATCAGGGGCGGATGCATGCCGACCGGATACGCCTGTCCGCCGGAAGCGACTACAAGATAAACAAACAGAACTCGCTGCAACTGTATTACCGCTACCATATATTTAATGTATACGACCCGGTGAACTATAAACATGCAATAGGCCTGACCTATGCACACCGGTTCTAAAAAAATACTTATCTTTGCCCCCGAAATTAAAAGACATGATACGGAAAGCCCCGGCTTTCCCGAGTACTTGATAAACCTCGTAAAAAACAAGAATTATGCAGAAGACAACTGTTTCAATCCCCTTCATGCTGCTGGGCATCCTGTTCAATATATGCCTGGTCGCTTCCAACCTTTTGGAAACCAAAGTAGTCCAGGTATTCGGCATCACTGCCACTGCCGGGCTGATCGTATTCCCCATCTCGTATATCATCAACGACTGTATCGCCGAGGTATGGGGATTTAAAAAGGCGCGCCTGATTATCTGGAGCGGCTTTGCCTCCAACTTCCTCGTGATCGGGTTCGCCCAACTGGCCGTTATGCTTCCCGCCGCCCCGTTCTGGGAAGGGGAAGAAGGGTTCAACTTCGTATTCGGGATGGCGCCGCGTATCGCCATTGCCAGCCTGATCGCGTTTCTGGTGGGTTCGTTCCTCAATGCGTATGTGATGAGCAAGATGAAGATCGCTTCCAAAGGGAAGAACTTCTCGCTGCGTGCCATCGTTTCGACACTGGCGGGCGAAAGCGCCGACTCGCTGATCTTCTTCCCGATCGCTTTCCTCGGACTGATACCGCCCAGAGAGCTGCTGATCATGATCGGGACACAGGCCGTACTGAAATCGCTTTATGAAGTACTGATCCTGCCTGTCACCATCCGCATAGTGAAGTATATCAAGAAAGTGGACGGAAGCGATGTGTATGATATCGGGACGTCTTACAATGTGTTGAAAGTGAAAGATATATAAGAAGAAGAAAAGCCCCGCGCCTGTTACAGACGCGGGGCTTTTGTTATGTACGGGAACGGGTTACTATCACCTTTACCACTTCCCCATTTTCAAACTTGACGATGTAGGCACCGGAGGGCAAACCTTCCACACGCGTCTCGCCGTCAGGCAGGCGAAGGTTGCGTTGCGGACGTCCGGCCAGGTCGAAGATGATGGCGGTCGTGGCCTGCGGGACAGTGATCGACAAAGCATTGCCGAAGACGCGGACAGTGGCGGGGACGGTCGCCAGGGTTTCGTTGGCCACCGGGTCGGGGTTCTTCACGATGCCGTCGATGAATATATCGAGCGGTTGACGAACATATTTAATGATATATGCACCGTCACTCGTACGGGGGGTGATGGTTTCGCCACGACTGGTCGTTACTAACGGAACTGACTGGTCATACTCCTTGTCGAGCGAGAGATAGAACCGGAAGCTACCCCATGACTCCACTTCATACGCTCCGGCAACCGGATCGGTTACAGCTCCCTCAACGACCGGTAGGGTAACATTGTAATAGACCGTTGCAGGTGGTTCAGGCGGTGTTATCTGTTGTTTGAATGTAGCGGAAAAAGCGACTGGGCTTTCCAGCATCGTGTATGTGCTGTTGTTACTGAGTGTTGCTGCCTGACCACTTTTCGGGGTGGCGGTGATAGACTCCAATGCGTAGCCGGAAGCCGGAATTCCACTGACAGTAAGTATGGTATTGCTTGCTACCTTATCTTGATTGCTGACGGTAATGTCAGTACCGGTTGTAAGAACCAGCTCGTTTCCGTTGCCCGGATCAAGTACGGTCACGAGATAAGTCTTTTGCAAAGGTTGCTGAGTGGTAGTTTCAGCCGTAGCACCTTCTTTTACGACAACAGATCCTGCATTATCCATGCCGGAAGTGGTTAACTTTGTATTTGCTTCAGCAACCATGGAGGCTTGAGGGTTCACTTTGATCCCTTTGTCACTATCGGTAGTCGTGTTAGTCGCTGTGATTTCTGTATTTTTTCCGGTGATTGTCAGGCTACCGTTATTTGAGATACCATACTGGTTGGCCTCTCCGGCTTTCACTTCTAAATTACCTCTGAAAGACACCTTAGCTCCGTTGGCAATTGTCAGCGCAGGGGCAGCTGTTGTTGATGAGTTGATTTTTGCATTCTCGAACGTCAAGACGCCTTGGGCGGTTTCATCAATCAGCATGCGTTTTGTGTCGGCAAGGGTGTTTTTTATTGTGCCGTTGAAAGAGAGTAAGGAAGGGGTTGACCGGGTAATTGCAGCTTTCATGTATTTCCATATATTTCCGTCTTTGGAGATGGTGATGTCTTCGTTCTTTTCATTCAGATCTAAAGGCTGTATCTCAAATTCTCCTTGGAAAGAGGCATCGGCTGAGAGTGTGAGTGTGCTTCCGTTTGTGATGGTTGTTTCTCCATTTTTGAGGGTAGCAGTGATACCTTCATCGTTTGGTGTAGCTGTAGGTGTGATATTTGCCGTATTCGGCACCTGATCGCCATCTTCGAGCATCACGTCTGTTGCGGCATATTGATCCCATTTTACGGAAATAGTCCCTATACCTTCTGTTTCGAGGGTGGCAATACCTACGGTATATAGCGTTTCCTCTGCTTTCTTCAGACGGTAAGTATGACCGGCTTTGTAAATAAGAGTGGTGACAGGGGTAATGCCACTCTCCAGCCTTACAAGCCCTGCGAAGGTGGTTGTTTTAGGTAGATTTCCAGTAACAACCAGAGGTAAATTAGGCGGTAAAGCACCAAGATCCATTGTTTGAAGTAAGATGTCGCGACCGACTAATTTACCGTCACCACTGATGTGTATAGGATTATCTTCATTAAAAGCAAATCCTCCCAAATTATAGGAACCACCTTCGGTTTGAATACTTCCTCTGCATGTTGCAATCGTATTATCGAGAACCAGATTGTTTATTCCTCTTATCTGCGGTAAGTTATAGGGCTGGTTCTCACTGCCGATACCTTTTAGTGTCAATGTACAATCTTTGTACTCACTTCCGTGGGGTTCATTGCCGGACATGATGGATTCTATGACGCTTCCTCCTTCTATGGAGATGCTTAATTTACCCTCTACAGCTATGGCTTTTCCTTGCATTTGTCCTCTGGCTGCTCCTACTGTTTTTATAGTACCATCTTTAATTACTATACTTGCATTGCCTTTAACAGAGCCTTTATTTCCATTATAATTATCACCACTTCCCCAGGCAGCGTCAATTGTGCCTCCTTCAATGGTTACACTAGTATTTTCAGTCACACTGGAAGTGAGACCACCACCAAAAACATTCACATGATGACTACCTTCTTTCAGCCCTTTTATCAAGACCGTTGCAGAGTCAACTTTGCCTTTGTCATCTTCGCTGTTAAAATCTCCAAATCCACCACCGTAAATACTACCACCCATATAAATGTTTGGCGAACCTGATTCTTGTTCCGGATCTATTTTGGCTCCATCCACTATTATAGAAGAAAGACCGGCTACGATGCCGTGGAAACCTCCTGTGTAAATATTACCTTTGAACGTTCCGCCATTAAGTTTTACCTCTGTGCTTCCGCAAGTACCGGAATCGCTACCGCCAAATACGGTTTCTTTAACGACAGCTGTGCCTGAAATGGTTAGTTTAGCTGTGTCGGTAACGTCGCCTACTTCGCCTCCTCCATAAATCCATCCGGTTGTCCCTCCTGACATATTTACTATGGTGTTATCGCATGTACCTCCATAGCCTCCTCCAAAGACAGTGCCATTAATGGTACCTCCAATTATTGTTACGGTTGATGTACCGGTGACGTCTCCAGAATTAGCAGGATCATCCCCTGATGTTGTACTTCCTCCTGTAACCCATCCGAACTGACCGCTTTTAATAGTGATGTTTGTGTTTTCAACATTGCTATTGTTATCTGTACCACCCCAAATGTTTCGGATGCCGGTATTTTTCGCATTATCAATAGTATATCCACTAGCAACAGTCACACCTTCATCAAATGTCAATGCATGTCCATTCGCAGCAATCTGCCAAACCTGAAGCGTAATATTCTTAAATGTAACAGGTGCTGACATTTGGATTCTTGTGAGGTAACTATTATCATCGATATAGGTAAAATTAATGTCTGTTGTTTTACCACTAATTGTACAAGGCTTGCTTGGCATTGTTTTAGCATCCATGACATGATTTATCAATACAATATCAAAGTTTTCCTCTGACGATTCGTTGATTGCTGTTACTGCATCCGCCCAGGTTGCATATTCCGTTTCATTAACAGAAACAGCATTGCTGGTACTTCTTGTCATAAGGGGCATGATTGGTTTTTGAGAAGAACTGGCGTTTGCAGCAGAGCTACCTCCTGAAGGTGATCCTCCTCCCATATTTCGGTTCTGTGCTCCGATCGCCTGAGCTCCGGTCAGGCATAATACAGACAGCATCACCATAATTACATGTGCTGTCATACTCTTTAAGTACTTATTTTTCATGCGTTGTTATTATTAAGTTGATAATAAAAGATTCACAGTTTTAACATTAATTTGTAAGGGGTATATCAACAATGTTGTTGAGGTAGGTGTCAACACCACTGTTGAGTAGGGTGGGAACAACGTTGTTGAGGTAGGTGGGAACAATGGTGTTGAGTATAGTGTCAATAACGTTGTTCCCATCCCCCTCAATAACGGATTACTCGATAACCGGACGATCATCTTCGCCACCACCCGGCTGACTGCCTACACTCAATAAAATAGGGTATTGGTAGGTACGAGGTTCTTTTACCAAAGAATAGCCTGCACCTGCCTGTGTCGTGATACTCAACAGATATTGTCCGTCAGGCAATGCCGGGATCTGGATAATGATCTGCGAAGTGGTATTCGATACGATCAGGTTCACTTTTACAGGTGTTTGGTCGGCTCCATCAGGTGTAAAGTAAACGCCTACCGACGGATCGTCGCCCTTCAAGAGCAGGCCTGCACCAGAGATAATACCCGGAGCATTGGGAGTCAATACCTGGCTGACAGATTTGGTAGTCGAGTCGGTGAAGCCGTTGATAACCGGGCCCGTTTTGGCCTTGCGGAAACCGGGCACCAACAATTTCAGCGCTTTCAGCAACGCCTTTCCGGGTGTAAAGGTGACACCGAATCTATGAACGTCGGAGTTAAAGATGGGGCTTTCTCCCTCGAGCGGCCCGCTGAAATTGAGTAGCCACTGGCCCACGCCGTCTACCACGCTCTTGCCCTCTGCAATGGCTTCGATCTTTATGTCGTCTGCCATACCGAGGATGTTCAAAATCGTTTCCGGGCGGTACTCGGTACGTGCCTTAACGATACGTTCTGCTATATCCGAATTGTGGATAGTACCGGTGATGGAAACTTTACCTGTAAAATCATTTGCTTTTTCTGTCAGTACGTTATCGTACAGGTCGACAGTGAGAATTGTTTTTTCTGCCATGATATTATAATTAAATGTTTCATCCACTCGTTAGAAGGGAATGATATTGTTGTTTATTTAGTAGAAACAGAGTAGCTAATTGCCTGATTTTATCCTTCAAATTGAAATGAAAGGCTGTAACAGAGACCATCAATGTCCTATTTTTCATATTACACTATTTTAGATTAGTTCATAAAGAACTATGTCTATCCTTTGTTTATTCAGGGTATTAAGCCGAAAAAAGTGTTGTTATATACATGTTTTTTCATGGAAAAAGACCATAAGGCAAGAGCCCAGAATCCCGCATTGGTATCACGGGAGAACACACAAAAGAACACAAAAGGGCTCTGTGAAGCAAAAATACACACAGAACCCCTGATAATTAATCATGTCAACAGTTGGAATCTGCTCATAATTACTATATTTGCAGAAGCAATAACATAGTTCTTTATGGACTCCGGTGCAAAAATGCTATCCAGTCAGCCTGCCGGCAAATCGATCGTTTCGGAGCTTTCCGTCCAGTCCACCACTTCAAAGCCGTCGGAAGAAGTTTCTTCTGAATACAGATCACCTAATGTGATAGTGAGGTTCAAGCGGTTTCCGGCGGTCAGGGCATTGGCCAGGGATTTCCGGAAATGTTTTACCTGTCCGTTTTTCAGTGTCAGCCGAATGGTCAGCGGAGGATTGTCGGAAGAGGGAAAGACCATGACGGTTGAATTGGCCGACATCGACAGGCTATCGGACGACATGGTCAGAGGAAAAGCAACGGTCTTTGTGAAGTCGCTGGCTTCGGCTGTATAGTAATTCAGCCGCGAAGCGATATTGCCGATCAGGATACGGGCGGAAGCGATGCTGCTGTCCATCTTGTCGCCGTCCTTATTCGTCAGCGTCACTTTCAGGCCTGCTACGGCATGTTGCAGGGTCGCTTTCATCTTGTCGGTGCCGACTTTGATCGGGCTGACGGCATGCAGGTAATCGTAGACCGGCATATAGGTCGTATCGCTGTAGTCTTCCTGATACATCGTCATATACAGATCCGACAGGTCGGCTCCCAGGCGCAAACCGGGTTCGCGGATGGCGGCGGCATCATACACGGAGTCGCTCTGGCTGTTCTTGGCCAATCCCCAGTAGAGGAAATTGTAATCGCCCAGGGGAAGCCTTACAGGGGCGGTTGCCTTATAGATAGACCCGTCTTTGATGGTGTAGGTGGCGTTGATAGGCCACAGGTCGCCTTTGAGCGAATAGTTGCCGTAATAGATGCTGGCGTCTTCCTGGCAGGGGTAAACCATCAGTACGCCGGTAAAGGCGGTTGTCACGTCGCCTGTCGTGACCGACATTTCCGCCAGTTCGGGAGTAATCAGGTCGTTCGTGTCCACGCACCGGCAGTCGTCGTCTTTCGAGCAGCTGCCGAGGATGGCGGCCAGCGCGAGTGTTGATAATACTAACTTATTCATAATCACCAAATGTTTGTTTAGATTTATGCTTATAGAAACAGCACAAAAACCGTTTGGTTTTCCGAATAGAGTTAATTAACGTACCGGAAGCGGTGCATTCCTAGCGGAAAAGGTGCGACCAGTCTTCGCGGGGCTGGGGGGCGTAGGTGCGGATACCCAGTGCTTCAGCGGTGCGGCAGTTGGGGATGGCATCGTCGATAAAGAGCGTTTCGGCGGGGTCGATGGCGGCATCCTGCAAAACGTATTCGAAGATATCGGCGTTGGGCTTCACCATGTTGAGCTCGTACGAGAGGTATATCTTGTTGAAGAAGTCGCCGGCCTGGTGCCCGTTGTGGGCGAAGCTGTTCTTTTCCGCCCAGAGCCAATGGATCTCGTTGGTGTTGCTGAGCAGCATGGTGTTGTATTTGGAACGTAGCTCCATCAGGAGATCGAGCTTGTAGGCCGGCACGTCGTCGAGCATGGCGATCCAGGCGGCATCGATCTGCCGGTCGGTCAGGTGCTGCCGGGTCAGATGGCGGATGCCGTCGCGGAACTCGGCGGAAGTGATGGTTCCCATCTCTATCTGCATAAAGAGGTCTTTGCTGTTCAATATCCGGTCGCGCACGTCGGGCACGCCGAAGTTCTCGAATGCTTCCACACAACGGTTACGGGTCAGGTTGATGATCACCCCACCGAAATCTATAATCAGGTTCTTAATTCCTTCCATACTCACAGGTAATATTTACCAGCGACGGCGCCGGCGGCGGTGACGCTGTTTTTGTTTATAATCGCGTATCCTGCGGTAGACTACCCAGACAAAGAGCAGGCCGAATACCGCAAAGATCAATAAGACAATGCCGGTGTTAAGGTTGTCGCCTTTCACACGGCTCCACATTTCAAGTACGAGCTCGGTTTCATCCCCGAAGTCGCGGATCATGGCGCATCGTTCCACGACCTTCCGGTCGGGGTATTGCACCCGGTCGATCCGGATGCTGTCGTTGCCGGGGCCGAAGAAGTAGCTCAGGTTGGAGTATTCTTCGATCGTCGTGTCGATTTTCGCTTCCAGTATCTCGGGGGTGGCAACGGCGCTTACATAGCCGTTGGCATCCATATTGCGCAGGGCGACGTCCGGACGGCAGAGATAGTCGAGGAAATAGCTCGCTGCTTTTACATTGCGGGCATACTTGGGGATTGCCCAGCCGTCGTACCAGATGTTGCTGCCTTCGAGGGGGACTTCATAGCCCAGCTCTACTCCTACCGCTTCGGCTTCTTCTATGGCCCAGACGGCGTCGCCGCTCCAGGTGAGGTTGAGCCATGCCTTGTTCTTGGTCATCATCTCCTTACCGAAGTCGGCTTCCCATCCGGCAATGTTGGGCTTCATGCGTTTCAGGTAGTCCTCAGCGATGGCGATGGCTTCGGGGGAGTTGTCGTTCATCAGCTGCTCGACCGTGACGGTGCCGTCGGCCAGTTCTTTGGCATGGGCGTAGATGATGGCTGTGCCGTAGGCGTCGCGGTAGCTGTCTTTCATCAGGATCTTGTTCCTGTACTTGGGATTCCAGAGGCAATCCCAGGTCATTACTTCGTCCTGTGTGACAAACTGCTTGTTGTAGAGCAGGCCGGCTGTTCCCCACATGTAAGGGACTACGTAGTCGGTCGTCTCCATGCCGGGCAGGCTCAGCTTGTTGAGCTGCTCGCGGATATAGGGGGATATGTTGTCGAGGTAGTCCGGTGTCTTGCCGAAATTGCGGTCGATGGGGAGCAGCAGCTTCTTCTTCAGCATACGCTCGATGATGTATTCGGAAGGGCATATCAGGTCGAAATCCTCGTGGCCGCGCTCGATCTTGGTGAGCATGATCTCGTTGATGTCGAATACCTGGTAGATGATACGGATGTCTTCGCCGGTCTGCTCCTTATACCAGACGGGGAACTCGTCGAGTATTCCTTCGTCGATATAGTCGGCCCAGTTGTATATCTTCAATATCTTGCTGCGTTCCTTGTCCGTGCGTGCACAGGAAGAGAGCATTCCCAGGCAGGCGGCCAGTACACATACTATTTTAATCAGTCTATTCATTCTTCTATACTATTACTTTGCAGCGGATTTTTCGGCACGCTTGTTAATCACGATCAGGAGCACCAGTACGGTGATGAAGATAATGGTCGACAGCGGGCGCAGTTCGGGTGTAAGACCTCCCTTGCGGGCATCCGCATAGATGAAGGTGGAAAGTGTTTCCAGTCCTTCGTTACCAATGGTAAAGATCGTAACGGCAAAGTCGTCAATCGAAAGGGTGAACGCCAGGATAAAGCCGCTGATCATTCCCGGACGTATCTCGGGCAGGATCACTTTGCGTAAAGCCTGGAACGGGGTCGCCCCCAGGTCGAGTGCCGCTTCATACACATTCTGGTTCATCTTCTTCAAACGGGGCATCACGCTCAATACCACATAGGGGGTACAGAAAGTGATATGCGCCAGCACAACCGTCGTAAAGCCCTGCGAAACCCCGAAGCTGACGAACAGCAGGAAGAGGGAAACCCCGGTTATGATATCCGCATTCATCATCGGTATGGCATTCGTGAAGTTCATCACCTGCCGCGGACGTGTCCGCAGGTTGAAGATACCGATGGCCGCGATGCTGCCTAATATCGTGGAGATGGATGCGGCCAGCATGGCGATGGCGAATGTATTCCACAAAGCCCCCACCAGCGAACGTTGCACACCTCCGGTAAACAACGAACTATATAGTTTTGTTGAGAATCCCGTCCAGTTACCCAGCACTTTGGCTTCGGTAAAAGAGAAGATCATAATGATCAGGATCGGGGAATACAGCAGGAAAAGAAGCAGCCAGAGATAAGTTTTAGCCAGTATCTTCGTCATCATATCACACCTCCTCCTTCGTTTGAGGCGCTGTCTTCCTCGTTGGTAAACAGGATGGTGACTCCGATCAGCAGTAGCATGATAAGAGACAGGGCAGCTCCATAGTTCCACATTCCGTTATTGATGCTTTCCTGCACGGTCGAACCGAACAGCTTGATATTGTTCATTGTCAGCAACTCGGCAATGGCAAAGGTCGATACGGTCGGCATAAACACCATCACGATACCGCTCATCACGCCGGGCATGGACAAGGGGAAGATTGTTTTTATAAAGACCTGCAACGGATTGGCTCCCAGATCCTGGGCGGCTTCGATCAGGCTGCGATCCATCTTCTGCAAGGTGTTGTAGATGGGATAGATCATGAAAGGAAGAAAGTTGTACACCATACCGAATATCAACGCCCCCTCTCCCAACGGCAGGTTCAGGAAGTCGAACAGGGCGACGGTTGCCAGCGTACGGATCAGGATATTCACCCACATCGGGAGGATAAACAGTACCACCATCGTACGGGAGGTATTGAAACGTGCCTGGCTCAGTATATAGGCGGCCGGATACCCCAGCAGCAGGCAGACCAGCGTGGTGATAATAGCGATCCCGATGGAATAAACGAAGGTGTTCAACGCTTCGGGATGCATCATGAACTTGCGGAAATTGGCGAAGGTAAATGCGCCTTCGGCATCTGTAAAAGCATACAGGACGATCAGGAGCAACGGCATGACTACGAATACTGCCAGAAATAATGCGTAAGGGATCGTCCAGTTCCTGCGACGCATAAAAAATGCTGAGATGTTATTTATCACTTCCCTTCCTTTTAGTTATGAATAATACGAATGTTCTCGGGGGCAATCCGGATGCCGACGCGGTCGCCGTCGTCCCAGACGTCTGTCGTATCGACAAAGATATCTTCGTCCCAGTCTGTAAACACGGTCAGATGATAATGGTTGCCTTTATAGAGGATAAATTTCACTTCTCCGGTCAGTTTGCCGTCTTCTTCGTTGTCTTCGAGGATGACGTGACGGAAATCGACTTCCACCTTGACAGGGGTGTCGGGATCGATACCGGATACTTCCGTGCATTCGAAAGTATTGCCCAGGAATTCAACGTGGGTCGGGTCGATCAGCTTGCCTTCAAACGTGTTGCATACGCGCTCTTTCTTCATGACGTGGATATCGAAGGGCTTCACCAGAAGGCCGACTTCCCGTCCTGCATCAAAGCTGTGGTAATCCTGTACCATAAACTCATAGCCTTCGGGGGTCTGCACCATCATTTCGTAGTGCACGCCTTTGAAGATAGAAGAAGTAATCGTACCGGTCAGCATGGCTGCTTCCGAGGGTTCGAATATGTAAATGTCTTCGGGACGGATCACCACATCCACCGGAGCTTGCTCGCCGAAGCCTTCGTCCACGCACTCGAAGTCGTGTCCGGCAAAGGAGACTTGTTTATCTTTAATCATCAGTCCGTTCAGGATATTGCTCTCACCGATAAAGTCGGCGACGAACGAATTGATGGGTTCATTATATATATCGATGGGGGTTCCGATCTGCTGGATGCGGCCTTCGCTCATCACAACGATGGTATCGCTCAGGGTCAGTGCTTCTTCCTGGTCGTGGGTCACGTAGACGAAGGTGATACCGAGGGATTTGTGCATTTCCTTCAGTTCCATCTGCATGTCCTTACGCATCTTCAGGTCGAGGGCTGCCAGTGGTTCGTCGAGCAACAGCACTTCGGGCTCGTTGACGATGGCGCGGGCGATGGCAACACGTTGCTGCTGGCCGCCGGAGAGGGAGTCTACATCGCGGTATTCGTAATCGGTCATGCCTACCATCTTCAGGGCTTGTTTCACCTTCTTCTCGATAACTGCGGCAGGCAGCTTTTTGAGCTTCAGGCCGAAAGCGATATTGTTGAATACATTCAGGTGAGGGAACAGCGCATATTTCTGAAACACGGTATTGACCGGGCGTTTATGCGGCGGCGTCTGTGTGATCTCTTTTCCTGCTATCGAGATCTCCCCTTCTGAAGCGGTCTGAAATCCGGCGATCAGACGCAGCAAGGTGGTCTTACCACAACCGGAAGGCCCCAATATCGTTACAAACTCGCCCTTGCGGACAAACAAATTCACATCATTCAGAACGGCCTTGTCCCCGAAGAATTTAGACACATGCTCCACGCTGATGATGCAGTCGGACTTTTGCATAGACTTATCCCTTATTCCTTACAAGTTAAACATATAATCGCTCCCATTTATAAAAAGCGGCACAAAGGTATACATTTTAAGGAAAATTCAAAGTGTTTGGAGCGTTAAGAGATGGATATAACAGGGAAGTCCTGCTATCATTGCAAAATAAAAGATTATATTTGCACGAGTATAAACAGAATAATCTAAACCAAGAATAAGAATATGGTACAGAATAAATTCCATAAGGAAACAGCTTATTTTGCTTCCGGCTGCTTCTGGGGGACGCAATATCATCTGGGAAAAGTTAAAGGAGTAGACAGCACGCATGTCGGTTATATGGGTGGAAACTTGAACAATCCTTCCTATCCGGAAGTGAAAACCGGGACGACCGGCCATGTAGAGACAGTCGAAGTGGTCTTCGATCCGACACAGGTCAGTTTCGAGCAGTTGCTCCGCCTCTATTTCGAGACGCATGATTTTACGCAGGTAGGCGGACAAGGGCCGGACATAGGAAGCCAGTACCGCTCCGTTATCTTCTATTGCAGTGAGGAGCAAAAAGAAATGGCGGAGAATTATATCGGGAAGTTATTCGGCATGGGTTACAAGGTTGCCACAGCACTGGAACCTGCCGAGAAATTCTGGATTGGAGAGGATTACCATCAACATTATTACGACAAGAAAGGGGAGACTCCTTATTGTCATATTTATAGAAAGATATTTACGGACTGATTGTATTCCTTCCGGGAGAAAATAAGAGTTCCTTCGGATGAAAACAAAATTACATCCGAAGGAAACCTGAAACACCTTTATCTGAAGTTTTTCTTTTCGTCGATAATATACTCAGGACGCGCCTTGATCTCATCGAACAGGATACCGACATATTGACCCAATACGCCTACCGTCAGCAATTGCACACCGCCAAAGAATATAACGGAAGTCATGATGGAAGTCCATCCGCTTTCTGCATTACTGAAGCCATATAGTTTGCCTAAGGTGAACCAGGCTGCCAGGACAATTCCGACTACAACGGCTATAAATCCGAGGCTGGTTGCCAGACGCAACGGCTTCTTGGAGAAATAGAGCATGGCGGTCGATGCAAACTTCCACATCTTGCTGAAAGGGTATTTGGTCTCGCCGGCAATGCGGGCTTCCCGTTCGTAGTAGAAAGGAACCTGTTTGTATCCCAGCCAGCTGATCAACCCGCGGATATATTTACCTCTTTCCTGGAAGCGGTCGAACTGATCCATGATCTTACGGTCGATCATACGGAAGTCGCCTGTATCCAGCGGGAAACTAACGTCACTCATATAATTGAGGAGACGGTAAAAGGCCTTTGAAGTTATCTTCTTGAAAAAGCTCTCGCCTTCACGCGACTTGCGGACACAATAGACAACGTTCGCATTTTCCTTTTCCTGCAACTCAAGCATGCCGGCTATCAACTCGGGTGGATCCTGCATATCGGCATCCAGAATCACGGCCAGATCGGCATCACAGTGATTGATCCCGGCGGTTACGGCAGGCTGATGGCCAAAGTTCCGGGAGAAGTGGATCACTTTTACCTGTGGATCGGCGGCGGCTATTTCATCCAGCAGTTCACGGGTCTTATCCCGGCTTCCATCGTTAATATATATAATCTCAGTAGCAATAGGGAGCGACTGTAAAGCCTCTCTCGTGCGGCGGTATGACTCGCCGATAACTAACTCTTCGTTGTAGCAAGGAACTATGACTGAGAGCTTCTTCATTTCCATTAAGCTTTAAAGGTATAAAACTTGTTTATTATAAAATTGATCATTGTATAGAAAACCATTCCTATCAAATGATTGTAATAATGATCGATCGTCAACTGGGAATTTAAGACAAGCACCAGCCCGTACTGCAGGATGTAACACACCGCAAACGCGACACCGAAACGGATCGCCCCTTTTGTCCATCCGGTAGAACTTCCCTTGAAAGTCCATTGTTTGTTCCAGATAAAACTATTTAGTAACCCCGCTACATATCCCGTCAAATTCGACAGACCTTCCCGACACCCGAAGAGTTTCATCATCACCCAGATAACGGCCATCGTTATCAGGGTGTTGCTCACTCCTACCACTCCATATTTAATGGCTTGTTTTATTGTTTCCATTCTTATTTATAATATCAGTAACTTCCTGTTGCGTCAGTTCTTTTACGTTCGTTATCGTAAATATATCCGAAAGGAAATCACCATACTGGTTACATTCATTGATAACCCTGTCGAGGGTTAACTTGATGTCTGCACGCACCGGTATTAAAAATACCAGTTCAACATATTGTTCACCGATTGTAAGACGTTCGATCTCACAGTCTTCTTTAGGTAAGAAATAAGCGAACTCGCGATCAATCACTTTACGCTGATAGTCGAGGAAAGGACTTCTATCCTTCGATAACATCAATACATAAAAACGCAATTTCTCGCCTTTTCCACCTAAACCGGTCGAAATATATATCTGTTTCTCGTCCGACAGTTCCGACTCCAGCGAAATGCGGCTTTCCATTAAAGCCATATAAGCCCAGTTACTCACATCTTCATCCGGATGCTGTACATAATCTTCCAGCATTCGGTATGCTTTTACCTGGCGGGAAGTTGCCAGCATGGATAATACATATCTCTTATGATCTGTAGTCGACCCGGGATCAGACAGACTTTCGCGGAAGGCTGTATAATCCATATCATCTAAATCCTGCTTTACCTTACCTTTGCGAACCTGTTCGGAGTATTTGAAATACTCCATCTGAAGTTCAACCGGCACCCGCTGTTCCAATATATGAAAATGTCCGTCCATCTTGCTAAAAGACTCCCGGAACTTCTTAAATACATCACCTTCTTCTTTCATAGACCTGTTTGTTTAGTTATATACTATACCCAATAAACAAGAAACTAAGACAAAAGTAAAGCTTTTTCCCGACATTTCTGGCATTATAGAATAAAAAGGGGATAAAGGGGCTCTAAAAACGCCCTTTATCCCCTTTTGAGGAAGTTATTATCCAAATAACTTAGATACGGATCTTATGTCCGCTCAAAGCGTAGTAGAAAATCATCAGGTATGCCGGGAAACAGATCCAGTATGCCTGCTGCATATTTCCGGATACGTCGGCTAACCAACCGAACAGTAAAGGGAATACAGCACCACCCACGATAGCCATTACCAGCAAGGAAGAACCTGTCTTGGTGAACTTACCCAGGTCTTTCATAGCCATCGGCCACAGAGCCGGCCACATCAGTGAGTTAGCCAAACCTAATACTGCGACGAACCAGATAGAGATGTTCATCGGAGTCAGGACGATCAACAAAGAGCTGATCAGACCGATAATCGCACAAACAAACATCGCCCGTTCCTGTGAAATATACTTGGGAATGAAGAATACACCAACCAGATAACCGATCACCATACCGATCACCGTATAAGAGGTATACACCTGCGGATCAGGCAGGTTTAAAGAGGTGGCGTAGTCTACGATACTGGCCATTGCCAACGTTTCGACACCCACGTAGAACAGTAGTGATACCAAACCAAGAAGCAAGTGCGGGAACTGCCAGATGCTTGTCTTATTCGCCGCATACGAGGAAGCAGCCGCCTCATCGTTTTCGTCCTCACCTTCGGCTTTTACTTCAGGCAGCGGAACGAAAGCAACTAAAATACCCAGCAACACAAAGATACCGGAGATGAAGTAGAACGGAAGCTTGATATCTTCCAGCTTTACATCCCCCAGGTTCAGGAAGATACCCAGGAAGATCGGAGCGATCGCCCAGGCCGCCTTGTTGGCAATACCCATCATACTCATACGGGTAGCCGCACTTTCCAGCGGGCCTAAGATCGTGATGTACGGATTCACAGCTGCCTGCAACATGGTATTACCGATACCACTAATGAAAGAAGCCAGCAAGAACATGGCAAAGCTTTGATTTTCCGCAGAAGGAATAAATAAATACAATCCTATCGCAAAGAACAGGAAGGATAAGATCATCGTCTTTTTATATCCGATCGCTTTGATCACCAGTCCGCTGGGATATCCGAATATAATAAAGGTCGAGAAGGTTGCAGCCAATACCAGATAAGATTCAGCAGTTGTCAGATCCAAGGCTGTACGCAGGAACGGAATAATCAATCCGTTAATACCGAGGGCAAATCCGATCATAAAGAACAGGATGCCGATTACCACCAGGGGAAATAGATACCCCTTTGAAGAAGAGTTTGTGTTTTGCATGCTATTTTAATTAACGTTCATAATATTTTAGAAGACAAATGTAAGGATATTTTCGTTATTACCATACAAAAGCCGCTTGAAAGCAATCAACTGCTTAAAAATTCACTCGGGCTCATTCCATAATGTTTGGTGAAGCAACGGGTGAAATATTTGGGGTCGTTGAAGCCGACTTCGTATGCTATTTCGGAGACAGAAACGGGTGCCTTTTCCGCCGACTCCATCAGCTCTTTCGCTTTCGTGAGACGGTAAGAGCGGATCACTTTCACGGCCGACTGCCCCACCAGCGATTGCAGTTTCTTATGAAGCAGGCTTTTGCTCATGTGCATCTTCTCGATCAACTCTGCTACGTCGAAAGTGGCATCCCGGTAGTTTTCCTCTATCACTTCCATTAACTTATCGAGGAACTTCCGATCCTGCGACTCTTCACGGATATCGAGCGTCTTTACATCCAGACTGCTTCCGAAAGCTTTGTGCAGGCGGTTCTTGCTTTCGAGCATGTTATTGATACGGGCTACCAGCAGCTCGGCATCAAACGGTTTGGCGATATAACCGTCTGCTCCTACCTTATACCCTTCAATACGGACATCCGTCGATGTTTTGGCCGTCAGCAACAGGACAGGGATATGGGAAGTCGTAAAGTTATTCTTCACCTTCTTACAAAACTCCAGGCCGTCCATCACAGGCATCATGATATCGGAAATGATAAAGTCGGGCAAAAACTTCAACGTCTTTTTCAGTGCCGACTCGCCGTTGGAAGCCTCGACGATCGTGAATTTGTCTTCCAGTATCGACTTGATAAAGGCCCGCATATCGGGATTGTCCTCGGCCATGAGCAACAGCGGTTTATCCTGATCCACAGGTTCATGTACTTCTTCATATTCTTCTTCGATCTCCGTGGAACGGTCGTAGACTTCCGGTGAAACGTAATATTCGCTGTTAATCTCCACATCCATATCTTCGGCTGTCAGCGGTAGTAACAGCCGGAAGGTCGTTCCCCCCAAAGGATTATCCTTCACCGAGATCGAGCCACCCAGCAATTCCACGATCTGCTTGCAAAGGTATAGGCCGATACCTGTGCCACTCTGCCCGTAAACAGGGTAAGTAGTTTGATTGTCCGCCTGATAAAAACGCTCGAAGATCAGTGCCTTTACATCATCGGGAATACCGATCCCGGTATCACCTACCGAGATATAAAGATATTTACATATCGTTTGCCGTTTATCGGCTGCTTTACTCGACAGTAAAGCAGCCGATAAACGGATGTATCCGTTGTCAGGAGTAAACTTGACGGCATTCGACAAGAGGTTAATCAACACCTTCCGGATCAGATCAGGATCGAAACTGAAACAAGGCTGCGTGATCCGGTACCCCTCATCGATCCGTATATTCCGCGACTGGGATAAGGCTTTAAACGGCAGGATGATCGACTCGATAAACTCCATAAAGTTACCCGGCACCTTGTTCACCTTCATGCTTCCGGCATCCGCCTTACGGAAATCCATCAACTGGTTGACAAGCGAAAGCAGGAATTTGGAATTCTTACGTACCAACGTCAGCTGATCGATCACTTTCGGGTTCTGGCTAAGTGTCAGCGCCTGCTCGATCGGCCCCAGAATAAGCGTCAGCGGCGTACGGAACTCGTGGGTGATATTGGTGAAGAAATTGATCTTATCCTGCGTAGCCTGTTGAAGCTGTCGGTCGGATTCTTCCAGTTCCTTCTTCTGGGTCAGGATCTCGTCTTTCTGCACTTCGATCTTACGCGTCCGTTCCTCCACTTTCTTTTCCAGCAGTTCTTTCTGCCGGCGCAGGTTGGTGATACGCATTTCATTATAATAATAGATCAGCAGAACGACGATCACCAGTACGGAAACCAGGAACCATTTCTCTTTATAGAAAGGTGGTGTCACCTGGATATTCAGCTCCGTAATATGGTCAGACCATTCTCCGTCGGGGTTCGTACATTTTACCCTGAAGGTATAATTTCCCGCCGGCAGGTTCGTATAACTGGCAAAACGACGGTTAGACTCCACTTCCACCCAGTCGGCATCAAAACCTTCCAACCGGTATGCATAGCGGATCTTTTCAGGAGACACATAATATAAAGTAGCAAACTCGATCGAAATAGACTTATCCTGTTCCCGCAGGTTCCATTTCCCGGAAAGGACGCGCGGATTTACCGGCTCGTTATACAGGCGGCCGCCGATGATTGTCACCTTCAGCTCGGTCGTATCCGATTTGCGAATCACCGGATCGAACATAACAGCCCCTTCCACATTACCGAACAATAACTTTCCGTCGGAAGTATGCTCGGAAGCAGCCCAATAGAACTGATTGCTGGGCAGGCCATCGGTCGTATAATAAGCCGTTGCCCGTTCCGTCTGCGGACAGAAGCTGGTAACGCCCCGGTTGGTGCTTAACCACAAATTGCCGGTATCGTCCTCCTCCATCGCATAAATGACATTGTCCGAAAGCCCCGATTCAGTCCCGTAGTTTTTAAACATATACTGGTTATCCTCCCGCCCGGTCAACCGGAAAAGTCCGTTGCCGTAAGTACCGAGCCAGATCGTCTTGTCGGCAGACTCAAAGATACAGTTGATCTTCTCCCGGCGTGACAATTTCCTTTCCGGAGACAACACCCGGCAGCGTTCGGAAATGATCCTACCCAGCCTGACATCCGAACGGTTCAGGTCGATGCAATGAAGTCCAAGTTCCGTACCTACCCACAGGCGGCGCGAGCTATCCAGGTAGATACCCGATACAGATGTGATCTGCCGGTTTTGTTCGTCCTGTTCCGAAGTATTCAGTACATGCTTCACCGATCCGGTGGCCTCGTCATAGAAGTCGAGCCCTTTCGAGCTTGCCACCCACATACCTTTCTGCACCCGATCGTAAGCCATCCAGGAAATAAAGTCGCTGGCGAACGTCCCTTCTTTGACAAAAGAGGTATTATGTTCAAACATCCCTTCCCTGTCCAGTTTCATCCGGTTGATGCCACCACCCCAAGTTGCTACCCAAAGATACCCGTCGCCCTCCGCGATAAAACAAACCGCATCATGCGATAAAGTAGACGGATTTCCCGGCTGGTGCACGAAATGGGTAAAGGTTTTCTTATCGGCATTCCGCTTGTTCAGTCCCCCTTCAACCGTTCCGATCCACAAGACACCCCGGCTATCTTCGTAAATGGCATTCACCGGATTGGCGGAAAGTGAAGCCGGTTGTTTGGTGTCATGGCGATACAGATCAAACATCACCTCCTTGCGGATCATCTTGTTCACCCCTCCTTTTTCCGTCCCGATCCAGAGTATTCCCGTCGGTTCGACATAAAGGGAATTGATAAAGTTACTGTTCAGATGATCCGAGCTGGACGGGGCACTGGCTATCTGCAGGAAGTTATCCGTCTGTTTGTTGTAGATGGAAAGGCCTTTATAGGTTGCCACAATCAGGTTACCCTCCTCATCGAGCACAATATCTTTTACATAGTTTTGTATCAATGAATGATTGTCTTTCGGGTCGTTGGTGTATAACCGGCTTTCACCAGAGCGGCGGTTATAACGCATCAGCCCTGTCCCTCCCCCGATCCAGAGCTCGTCGCCATCCGGACAAAAGGATAACACCTCGCCGAACGGTTGCATTACCGGAGTCAGGCTGAAGGTATTGCCGGACAGATTTTTGACCGTGCAGACCTGTCCGTCGGCATATCCCACCCAGACCGTCCCTTCCTCATCCATACAAAGGGCATTCACATTTGCATCTTCCCCCTCTTGTATCAGTTCAATTTCAGCCAGGTCGTTCCGTTCGTTCAGCGAAGCGATAGCGAGTCCTTTATTAAATCCGACCCAGATACGTCCCTGCCTGTCTTTCAGAAAAGCATTGATGACAGCCGAAAAGATCGGGTGTGAAGCCTGGCGGGAATGATCGAAATTGCGAACCTCCCCGGAAGTCAGGTCGATGATATTAACGCCTTCTTCCGTCCCTACCCAAAGATGCTGACGGTTGTCTTCCACCAGAGTACGTACGAAAAGGCTATTGAGTGCATTCTTTCCGGACTGCGCGTCGTAACGGATAAAATCGTAGCCATCGAAACGGTTCAAGCCGTTCCAGGTGGCAAACCACATATAGCCGCGGCTATCCTTGTAGATATAATCGACGGTATTCTGAGCCAATCCCTCATCGGCAGTTATATAAGTAAAATTGTATGATTCGGGGTTTAATCCGGCATGCCCTGTCAGGGACAGGATAGAGAAAAGAAACAAGAGTAAACAGGTGTTTTTCTGTATATTAAAGTGGTTCATCTCTGTCATAGTTATTTTAAATGACAAATATACACTATACAAAAGATATTACAAGGGACTTGGGATAGGAAAAAAGATAGTTTAAAAACATATCAGAAAGGGAAAAACAGTAATTACATTTTTTGAAGCAAAGTAAAATAAGGATCATGTTGAATGGAAATAGACTGAGTTCGTTTAGAACTATGTTATTCATGTTTGCAAAGGTAATAAAATATATGATATAGCATCCTTAAGGAGCAAATATTCATAATATGCGTGAAATTTAGACAATAAAAAACTACTATTTACCTCCTTTTTTAGCCTGCTCTGGTACCATAAGGGAATTCATATCTCTTTCATAAAATGAGTTGTTTTACGATTTCCATTACATTTCAAACACATTCAACTCATAAAAACCTTGATTATCTACAATCTTCCATAGTTCTAAACGAACTAATCTATTTTCTAAATATATGATAGACAGGATATCAACAAAGCATTATGTATGTATTAGAGAGGGAAAATCTACCGATTTTCATCCTCTGTTTCTACCCAGACATCAGGGTTTATCCGAACTCATCAACGAACACAACATTTAATAATAATATCATGGCAGAAAAAACAATTCTCACTGTCGACATGTACGATAACGTACTGACAGAAAAAGCAAACGATTTTGCAGGTAAAGTATCCATCACCGGAACGATCCACAACACGGATATCGCCGACCGTATCGTTAAAGCGCGTACCGAGTACCGCCAGGAAACGATTCTGAACATCCTCGGTATGGCAGACGATATCAAGGTCGAAGCCATTGCAGAGGGCAAGAGCGTGGTAGACGGCGTAGGCCAGTGGTTACTTAACTTCAGCGGGCCGCTCGGTGGAGAAAGCCCCATCTTCAACTCCGATCTGCATAAATTCGGTGTCACCTTTACGCCGGGAAAAGCATTGTTGAAGGCACTGAAATTATTGGTTCCCAACTTCCGTGTAGCTAAGACGGGGCCGGTTATCAACGGCTTTACCGACTCTAAAACAAAATCAGTCAACCAGATACTGACTCCGAACGCTCCGGGTGTTATCAACGGGGCAGGCCTGCTGTTGAAAGGCGACGATCCGTCGGTAGGCGTTTACTTCACTCCCGACGGGGCCGACAAGACACCGGTCAAAGTCGACCTGATCGTATCGAACACCACTTCGCAGATCATTATCCAGATCCCGGCATTGCCCGACGGACAATATCTGTTGAGTATCACGACGCAGGCAGGTGCCAGCTATACCCTCGTTAAAGAACCGCGTACGTATCAGTACCCCATTTTGTTAAGTGTAGGCAGTCAGCCGGGTGGCGGCGAAGATGATCGTCCGGTTATCGAGTAACCGGCTGTCGAGGGGAGTATCGAAGCTGTTATCGACATCCCCCTCGACACCGTTGTCGACACCTACCTCGATAACGGTATCGACACCTGTATCGACAGAGGCTTCGACATCCGTGTCGATAACGTTGTCGACATACCCCCAACTAATTAATGTTAAAAGAATGAGTATGAAGAACTATATAATAAAAACAGAATAAGTATGAGAAACAAGTTACAATTAATTATCCGCCTCTTCTATGTGGCGGTTTTTTTATGGATAGCTCCCTGCGGAATGCAGGCGGAAGAAGAATCTGTATGGAATGGAACAGATATCGCGAACCAATTCGCCGGAGGAAATGGTGAAGAACTAAATCCTTATCAAATAGCAACTGCAGCAGAACTTGCCTATCTGGCGCAACAGGTGAATCTTGTTAATAGTGGAGGAGGTTCTGATTATGCAGGTAAATATTTCAAGCTGATGAATGATATAGACCTGAATAATCAAGAGTGGACACCGATAGGGGACTCTTTTTATAATATATTCAAGGGCTCTTTTGATGGTAATAAACATACAATCAAAAATCTTAAAATAGAAAATGTACAGTTTGCTGGTTTATTTGGTAATGCGAGTGGTGGAACAATTCAGAACCTCGGAGTAATCATTAGTGAACAGGGTATTAAAGGTACAAGGACAGCAGGAGGAATAGTCGGAGAATCATACACTAGATCAGGCGAGCTATCTATTAAGAACTGTTTTGTTACAGGCAGTTCAATAAAAGTAGAAGGATCAGCCTTCTATGCAGGTGGAATAATTGGTACTGCTAATTCTTCTGGAAACATTTCTATAGAATACTGTTATGTGGCTGTAAACGAAATAAGTAGTATATTTACGGGTGGTGGCAATAGTATAGGAGCAGGAGGTATTGCAGGAAATGCAACTACAGTCAAGCATTGTTTCTCTTTTGCCAATTTGATAAAAGCTGTTATTGCTCCCGGTTCAGAAGGAGAGATAGCAGTGCAACGTATGGTAGCTTCACCTCACAATCCAACGATAAAAGACTGTTATTCGAGCAGTTTGACTCTTTTAGTCAACGGTACAAATATCACTAATCCTACGGGAAATGACCCTACAGATAAAAATGGAGCTGATATAACAAGGGATAACTTCCATGGAAATTCAGGAGGGGTACTTGCAGGATGGGAAAATGCCGGATGGACACTCCATGACGGTCAACTTCCTACACTCGATTCTACCACAGAAGGTCTACCTCTTGATCAATTTTTTGTTATCGGAAATGGAAGTGAAGCAACACCATATGAGATTCACTCTACGACTATTTTTAATTATTATGTCTATCAAATCAATCAGGACGGTGTTGGCTATAATAATACCGAACATTTTAAATTGACAAACGATATCGCCCTTCCCCCTGACTGGACACCAATTGGAACAACTGCTCATCCCTTCAAAGGAACCTTCGATGGCGATAACCACACAGTTTCTTTGAGTCTCAAAGCTGATCTCAAACAGGCGCAAGCCGGATTGTTCGGTACGATCGACGGAGGGGCAACCGTCCGAAAGGTGGCGGTAAATGTCGTTGCGGACGGGATTACTTCCACCGCCAGCGGAGCAGAAAGCAGGGCCGGAGCCATCGCCGCCGTTAATGAAGGAACGATCGATCAATGTTACGTCTCCGGTGAAGGTTTTGTCTTGTCTTCCGACGGAACAAACAGACATGCCGGAGGTATTGCAGGCGATAACAGCGGTACGATTTCCAACTGCTATAATCTTATCCCCGTGAAAGTAAATGATAGTTCTGATTCCTATCTCGGCGGAATAGCCGGACATAATACAGGTACAATCGAGTATTGTTTTGCCACCGAAGAGGTTTCAATAGCAGCCGACGCAGTTGTTTCGAGCCTTACAAATGGAATGGACGAAACGGCTGGCGGAATAGTCGGTTTTAACGATCATGAAAATGTGGGTATTGTTAGACATTGCTTGGCTGTTAATGCAAAAATCCCAGCTGATGCCCACCGTGTAATCGGTACGGGTGCAGATACGGACGACGTGAATAATTTCTCTTTCTTCGATATGCCACGCCAGATTACTAAATCGGCTGATACTTATGATCCGCAGGAAGGTACCCCTCTTACAAGTAGTAATCTGAATAGTGATGCAGGTGGTTGTTTCAATGGTTGGAATACGTCTGTCTGGGATTTGAATAGCTTCAGCACTTTGCCGAAGCTGCAAGGGTTTACTTCACAGCCTGAAAAGCTGATGGCTCCCTACCTGCTGCATACCGTCAAAATCGATCCGGGCAGCAACGGGATATTATCGGTAACCCGCCCCGATCCCTTGAACGGATCTGAAATAGCAGTGAATAACGACGATCAGCTTCCTTATAATACAGTACTGACAATTACTGCTATGCCGGATGCCGATTATGAGTTGAATACACTCACCGTAAACGGTACTACATTCAGCAGTGGTTCTTCTTATACAGTAAATAGTGATGTCGCCATCAAGGTCATATTTAGTAAAAAAGAAAGTAAACCCGATCCGACTCCCGAACCGACTCCTGAACCTGAACCAACTCCGGTTTACTATACAGTAACTCTTCCGGCCGTCGAGGGAGCTGCAACCGATCCGGTTGCCGGAGCGTATGAAGTGGAGTCATGGGGTAGCTTCCGGTTCTATCTCTCGCTCGACAAGGAATATGACCAGTCAGCCCCGATAATAACAACCAGCCGTGGGGAAACCATCACACCCCGTACAAGTGACGGAGCATATATCATTAAATATGTTCGTCAATCGCTCGATATATTTATCGACGGCATTGTGAAGAATCCCGCCCCGGTAGCCAACGAAAAGATAGAAGCCAACCATCCGAAAGTCTGGAAAACCGGAAACGAGCTACATATACAAGCCATTACCGACGAACCGGGTTATATCTATACCGCCGACGGCAAACTGCAAACTGTTTGCCACCTGATAGTCGGAGAGGTTGAGACAGTCCGACTACCCGATGGTATCTATTTTGTACGGATCGGTAAGGAACGGTTTAAAATTGTTTTGTAAGAGAATAGGCTTCAATCACACATTCCAGTGCACAGGCATTGGCGGCTGAACTAACCCGATGGAAAGGGCCGTACCAGTAACAGCCGAAGCTTTTGGATGCCGGGTCGTAATCTTTCGAGAGGATCGACTCGGCATTCTTTATGATGAAATCTTTGTAGGCCGGGTTCTTTGTCACCTCATACAGGAAAGCCAGATGGCGTATAAAAATGCCTTTGAACTGTACACCGTCGTTGCTATGTTCGATAGCCGGTTTCATTTCACGAAGGATACCTTCGTCTGTCACCAACCGGGTTGTGATTGTGGCATCGGCGATCTTTTCAGCCAGTTCCAGATAAGAATTATCATTCGTCACCAGATACATTTCAGTCAGGACAGCGATCGCCACACCCTGGTTATAGGTGTAATGGGCATCCCGGTTGGGGGTACAGTCCTTGCCCGTCCCGTCTTCGATCTGGTAAATATCCGTATTGATCATGCCTGTTTGCATATACCACGCCACGTTCTTCTTGAACCAGTCGAGATAAGACGGGTTCTGAGTAGCCTTGTACAAGCGGATAGCCGTCAGCGAGAAAAGGTTGTTGGCGATGGAATTCTTATAGTGCAGCGGATTCTTTTTCCAGAAAATACCGCCACCGCATTCTTCACTCCATCCGGTAGTCATATCGTCGAAGATTACTTCCGCCATATCGAGGTACTTCTTCTCCCCTGTCAGCTTAGACGCTTCGATCCATGCCAAAGCCCACCAACCCTCATCGTCGTAATAGTCATTGATGAAATTCGTACAATAGCGAGGTGTCCCCGTCGAGTCCACTCCCACCTGGTAACGGCGGGCTTTCTCATATACATCCTGAATGACGGGAAGCACATCGGTGTCGCCGGTGACGGCTGCGTAGCGGATGGTAGCGGTTAATACGTTGGCGGAGTTCCACCAGCCGGCGGTTTCCCAGATACCGGTCGTATCGTTTCTCCAACTCAGGGAGGTTTGCATAGTTTCATACAATTTATCCCGGAAAGGAGAAGGTCTGCCACAGGAGACCATAAATAGTACAACTACAAGAGTTGCCAGAAAGTGTCTGCACATATCCATTAAATTTAAGATTAGAACGAGGGCAAAGATAATAAAAAACCCCGCAAGCTGTTAAAATAACAGGCCTTGCGGGGCATATTCTCGCTAATCATCGAATAATCAGATCGATACTTTGAACGGTTCGGTATAAACCATTGCATCGATACCTTCGATCTTCAGTCCCATACGGGCGTAGATGAATCCGGTAGATGGAAGCGAATTGGAGGTCGAATTGACTGATAAGCTGCTTAAATCCAGTTGCAGGGAAACCTGATTACCGGCTGTTGCGGTTGTTGTAGTCGATCCGGCTGTGCCGCCGAAATTATAGCTGTCGTCGACAATCAGGTTACGGCCGGCATACAAGCCTACAAACTCGATGTTGCGACCGGCTGTGATCTCACGTACGGAGCAGGTACCGGAAACAATCTTATTGTTGCAAGTGATGGAGGCATTGTCGAGCAGGTAATAAGGAGTTACAGGTATATCGACAGTCTGTCCGCCTCTGCAATTTTCCACAGTGATCGTATCGGCAGCCGTCGGGTTTACCCAGGGGCCAACGTTTGCTACGCGGATCAACTTATAAGTCTTGCCCGTATAGACGCTGGCACTGAATGTACCGTCCTGTGCCACCTGTACGGTCAGATACGTGCTGGCCGAAAGTTCCCAGCCCGGTTCGTAGAGACGGAAACTCACCTGATTATTCTTTACATTAATCGCCTGACCATCGAAAACCATCTTTCCGGTCAGCGTCGTATTAGGCTCTTCATAATTGTCATATTCACAGGAAGTAAATACGGCAGCTAATGCGACGAATAGGAATAAAGCTATCTTTTTCATATCTATGTTCATCTTTAATTAATTGTAGTTCGGGTTCTGTACCAGTTTCGGGTTCTTATTCAGATCATCTTGGTTGAATGAAGTGTAATAGTTACCTACACGGAAGTTACGGGGCGCTTTGAAACGCGGGGCGATCTTACGTTCAAAGATATACTTGCCGTCGTTCGGGCCACCGATCACGCGGTAAGGATAGAGGGCATACAACATCGTATTTTCAGACTGAACGCCATTCCATTGTGTATGCGCTTTACGCAGACGTTTCAGATCCCACCAACGGTGATCTTCGAGTGCCAATTCGCAACGACGTTCTTTCAGCAGATTGTCGATGGTCAGGTCGGCCGCAGTCCATGAGTCGGCACCGAAACCGGCACGCTGGCGTACGACATTTACATATTGCAGGGCTTTGCCTGTCTGTCCCAGTTCCATAGCCGCTTCAGCCGCATTCAGATAAACTTCTCCCATACGGAAGTAAGCCCACCAGATATAAGAACCCTGGCCACGGGCGGAAGATCCAACGGTAGCATCGACATATTTGCGCAGGTTGAAACCTGTATTCGTATAAGTAGCACGGTTCAGAGGGCCGTCTTTACCTACGAACGTACCGCCGTCGGCATTCGGATGGTTGTCGGCTGCTTCATATTTGGAGTTGGGTTCGGAACCGTCGACAAAGAGGTAAGAACCGTTCTGATAAACGGCTACACCGGCCTGTACATCCAGGTGGGCGCCTTTAAATTCCTGTTCCGGAAGCAGGCAGGTACCTTGCAGGCGGTAGTCGCGACCGGTAAAGATATCGGCACGGTTGTCGTAAGCGATGTAGTTACCGTTGGCATCCTTATCGGCCAGCCGAGCGGAAGTACCGTCCAGTCTGCTGAAAGACTCGACCAACTGAAGTGTCGGACAGAGGTCGGAACCGTTATCGTTGTCTTCATTCATCGACTGTGCGATATTGGCGAAGGAGAAGCTATGGAATTTGCTTGCCGAATAATCCTTGCTCCAGATCACTTCCGTATTATTATCTTTAATGGAAACGGCGTTATAGAAAGCATCGGCCGAAGGTGCGTCTACACCCTGCAACCGGAACACGCCGCCATTGATGATCTCCTCGGAACAAGCCAACGCCTTTTCATAATAACCGTTCGCATCGGCTCCGGTCATACCTACCACACCATTCTGCAGGTCGGAATGAACCGGGTTGCTCATGGCTGCATTGTATTTTGCGATGGAACCGGCGTACAACATAGAGCGGCCGGCCAGTGCCAGGGCGGTATATTTGTTGGCCCGTGAAACATATTTCACATTGTTGTTGGCTGCCAGTGTTTCTTTGACCGCCATACATTCGTTATATACATATTCGTATACTTCAGCTTCGGTAGAACGCGGTGTCTGAAGTTCGGATATATCCATACCCGATGTATAACTTTGTGTAGCCGTAACCAGAGGAATACCCCCCATGCGGATACACATCTGGAAATAAGTATAAGCACGCAGGAAACGGAACTCGGCATCATAAACGGCTACATCCGCTTCGGGTAAAGTGGAGGTCTTCAGCGACTCGATACCCTGGTTGATCTTATAGATATATTCATAATCATAATATCTGAATATATCGTACGCATAAGATACCATCTGGTTACGGGCTGTTTCCACGTCCTGGTTCATCAGTCCGCACCACATGAAATCGTCGTACAGGGAGAAGTTGACATCGTCGTCGAGTGAGCCGTTTTTAGGAACATCGTTATAGAGGTTTGCAAGAACACCTTGCACCATTGTATTGTCATTCCATACCTGATCGGTCGTCAGGAAGTCGGAAGGATCCGTATTACCCAGCCATTCGTCGCAACCGGACAGCGAGCATGTCAGAACAGCGGATCCAAGGATATATAATAAACTCTTTTTCATACTATTCAATTAATTAGAAGTTAAGATTAAAACCGAATGAGAAGGTACGCAGGTTAGGAGTAACCAGGGCACTGTTAGATTGGATTTCCGGATCGAGCTGATATTTGCTCAGGTTATCGATGCTGAACAAGTTGTAGGCATTTGCATAGATACGCAGACGGTCTACGAAGAACTTGCTGGAAATAGACTTCGGCAAAGTATAACCAAGCTCCAATGTACGCAACTTGATATAATAAGTATTATGCAACCAGAAATCGGAGTAACGGTTGAAACTTACATTTGCTCCGGCATAACGGGTAGCAGGGAACTTTCCGGCAATCCATTCGCTGTTCGCATCCGTAGGATCGGCACGATGCCATGAGTCGGTCAGCAAATAGGCGGTAGAGTTACCGTCGCCCTGGAACGGATAAGCCACTTCCCAGCACATGTGGTAAGATTGTCCGGCAGCGCCGGCAAAGTCAGCTTTCAGGTCGATACCTTTCCATTCGAAAGAGGTATTGATACCGAAGCTAATGTACGGTAACTGTTCCGGCTGGTAACCGATCGGACGTTCATCCAGGCTATTGATTATACCGTCGCCATTTTGATCCTTATAGATCAGGTCGCCCGGCAACATGGTGGTATTACCTTGTCCGTCATTGTCGACATGGTAGTTCTGGATATCTTCGTAACTCTGGAAACGGCCTACTACCTGATATCCCCAGGTATTGGTGTTTATCCAGCGGTTCTCCGTTGAGTTACGGTATTCGTCCCAACTCGAACCGAAGCGCGGCTTATAGGAGTCGCCGTTCATTTTGCGGGCCAGCGTGAAGTTACCACCGATAGAGTAAGAGAAATCTCTCACCTTGTCTCTCCAGGTGATACCTAACTCCAAACCTTTATGATAATCGGAGTTCAGGTTTTCCTTTGCCAGTGAGAAACCTACTTCGGTAGGGATCAATACGTCGTAACGTAAAGCCGGCAGACCGGTACGCTTACGTTGGAAGACTTCAAAAGTACCACTCAGACGGTCATCCAGGAAGCCATAATCCACACCGATATTGATCAGGGTCGACTTGATCCAGGATAAGGTTGTAATAGGGATACCACGGTATACGACACCTGTCATGGCATTCCCGTTCAGTACGGCGTTGCCCGAACCGTAAGTATATCCGTTCAGATAAGAGTAAGGAGAAACGATATCGTCCAGATAACCGTCGCCATCCTCATCCACATCCAGTTTGTCATCTCCCATCTGTCCCCAGGATGCACGGATCTTCAGGTTAGACAGCTTGGTTGCTTCTTTTACACCAGACATAAAGGATTCTTCCGAAAGTCTCCAACCGGCAGAAACAGCAGGGAAAAAGCCCCAGCGGTTACCTTCCTGAAACAGATAGGAACCATCGTAACGGCCGCTGAATTCTGCAAAATAAGTACTTGAGTAGTCGTATGCGGCACGGAACACCATACCGGCACGGCGGGCGGTAGTCATCTTTGTTTCCATCGACTGCATATCGGCTATACCGTTTGTCAGAGGGATATAGTTATTGGTCGGCAAGGTATTATATTGCAACCAGTCTCTTGTCTTTTCAAAAGTTTCTATACCTAATACACCTGACACATGATGTTTCTGGTTGAAGGTATGATCGTAGTTCAACTGAGCCTGGAAAGTCTGTTCCACCTTTTCATCTTTAAGACGACGGCGCCACGGGTTCTGGTTTCCCCACTGTTCGTTGTAACTGTCGTTCGCTTTATCGTAGGTATATACTTTATAGGTATACTCGAACTGTTCCTGGTCGTTACGAGCAATCCAGTAGTTATAAGCCACTCTGGCTTTCAGGCCTTCGATCGGGCTTTGCCATTCCGCATATACGTTGGCTGTTGCCGATTTCCAGATATCATCGGTATAACCTGTAATATCCCGGTCGAAAATAGCTGCACCGGTCGCATTGTTGCGGGTGGCGTTCACATAGTTCGGATTATCGTTGGCATAGGCATGCTGGGTCGGCCAGTTCTGGAACATGGCATAATAAGGTTGCCAGTAGTCATCCAGACCCGGAACACCTACGTTATGGCGTTCTTCGATACGACCGCTCAAACGGGCTCCGATCTTCAATGATTTGGTGATATTGGCTTCAATATTGCTTTGCAGGTTTGTACGGGCAAAGTTAAATCCGTTGATCATGGCCTTCTGGTCGAGATGGGAAACACCGAAGTGGTAGTTAATTCTTTCCGAACCTCCGGTAGCACTGACGTTACCGTACCAGATAGGAGCATTCTTGTTGGTGATGAACTTCTGCCAGTCGAAGCTGGAATATTCGCCCTGGCCCTGACGCCACAGGTTCAGTTCTTCCATCGTACGGGCTGTTGAACCGTAGGTATTCAGGTCGGCCTGCATACGTCCTTCGTAGAACTGGGAAGCGTTGGCAACCTCCGGATAACGCATGAAGTTCTGGATACCGTAATAGGCATTGGCTGATATCTGGTTCTTCTCACCGCGTTTACCGGATTTGGTCGTTACCAGTACAACCCCGTTGGCTGCACGTAAACCGTAAATAGCAGCAGAGGCATCCTTCAGGATAGTGATACTTTCGACATCATTCACGTCGATATTATTGAACTGTCCTTCTTCACACTGTATGCCGTCGATTACATATAACGGAGTACCCATATTACGGATCTGGATAGCGGCACTTGCACCCGGGCGACCGTCGGCCTGACGGGCTGAGATACCCGGAGTCTTACCTACCAGGGCACCGGCTGTTGTCGGCGTAGTCGTACGTGTCAGCTCTTCCGATTTTACACTGCTGATAGCACCGGTCAACGATCCTTTTTTCTGGGTACCATAACCTACTACTACCACTTCTTCCAGTGTTTCGCTGTCTTCTTTCAGCTGCACCTGGATATTGTTCTTTCCGACAATGGAAACTTCCTGCGGGGCATAACCGATATATGAGAATACAAAGACTTTGCTATTCCCTGCTTCCAATGAGAATTTACCATCCATATCGGTAATGGTTCCAACGGTCGGGTTGTCTTTCAGCACTACATTCACACCGATCAGGGGCTCGCCCAGGGGATCGGTTACAGTTCCTGTCACGACATTTGTCTGCGCCATAAGTTGCAGGCTGCTGACTAATAAAAACAAGAGGACTACCGGTAACTTCAGTAGCTGTTTACTCTTAATAAATTGATAACTCATAATAAACTGTTTTAAGGTTACTTAATTCATACTCGTTACTTTCTTGCTGAAAGATGGTGGTTGTGTTTTGTTCTATACTTTTTCTCATACGGCATTAAATTAATTTGTAAGAATATTTTGTGTTCATTTGACTCGTTTACCCCAGACTGAGAAACCGTGGGAGTCTAATCCCGTAAACAGGATTGTCTTCATTTCATTCTCCCAGTCTTGTCCCATATGCGGAATGAGTCCTTGCATTTCTTCTTCTCCTATACGGATAGCCAATCCTTTTTCCGGAGAGTACGCCCAGCGTCCTTCCTGTTCACCAGTGATCTTTCCATCTGGTGTAAAGGTATAATGAATTGAGACATTCACCTCATTATCATGCAATTCTCCTTCACCCCACAAGATCTGTCCGGCCCAAAGCTGACGCTCGTATTTACTGTCGCGGATGAGGATCATTTCCCACTCGCCCACGAAATCATCCTTTATGAATTCCTGTTGCGGAATAGCGGCATATCTTTCCGGCGAAACAACAGGCCATCCGTCTTTCGTCCAGAATATTTCACGGACATGCAGATCCATCAGATGGTTAGCCGGACTGAGCCGTCCCTGGTGCATCAGGAAATAACGCCCGTTGTCGTTTACCACACCGCAGTGAGCCGTACCCGCCCATCCCGGATGGTTGTCGAAACGGTAAGGATGTGTCAGCACCGGGTAGTTGTTGGTTTCCTCGCTCATGTCTTTACCGAACAGGTCGTAGAAAGGGCCTTCCGGCTTTTCCGAACGACCGACACGGATATTGTAGGTAGTCATCAGAGGATCGTAAGAGACGAACAGGTAATATTTCTTTAGTTCCGGGTTGTAAACAATCTCCGGGGCTTCGATATTATCTTTCTTTCCATCGGCGCGGCGGGCGATACAATGTCCCTGGTCGCCGATACGCATAGCCAGCCCGGTTTCAGGATCCAGCTGCATTTCATACAGGCCACCGAAATAAGAGCCGTAGACCATCCAATGTTCCCCGTTCTCCGTGATCACAACGCTCGGATCAATCGCATTCATGACGGAAGTAGAGTCTGTTTTTACCACACAGCCTTTCAGTTCCCACGGCCCTTCCGGTGAGTCGGACTCTGCCATCCCCAGATAAGAGATTGATTTGGCAAAAGCCGAAACACAATAATACAGGCGGTATTTATCCTTATACTGTACCAGGTAAGGCGCCCAGATATTGGTCGCTCCTTCCCCATCGGCATGACTCCTGACATGTTCTACGGCTTCTGCTGGAATTTCAGGAAATGCCCAACCGGCAAACTCCCAGTTCACGAGGTCTTTCGACTTACGCACCTGGATGTATCCCAGCGGAACGCCTGCTTCCTTCGCTTCCTCTTTGTTTTCGCGGAAGATGGCATCGGTCGAGTAGAGATAGAACGTATCCCCTATCTTCCGACAGGCCGGATCGTGTACATTATAAGTTCCCCACGAACGATAATCCTTCATGGCGGAGACAGATGTATAATCGTCTTTCCACGGATTAGGGTTCTTTTCCGGTGTTACCGGCTGCCTGCCTAAGCTGCATCCGGAGACAACAAGGGTGGTAGCAGCCATCAGAATGGCTGCCTTAATGATTGTCTTACACATAAATGATACGTGTTTAAATTATTTCAACTCGATCGTTACCAGTGATTTGGCCGGGATCTTCATGGTCAGTTCCCCGTTTTTATACTTTGCTCCCTTGAAGTTTGCCAAGCGCACGTTTTCAGGTTTATCAAATGTATTACATGCACGTACATTCTCTCCGGTAATGATCTGCGCGTTACTTACATTGGCGGCATTCGTTCCGCGTACGGCACAGGATATCTCGATATCGTTTGCCGGATCGATATTGACGAGTGAGATATGTATCGCCCCGTTCTTATCTTTCGATGCAGAAGCGCTAACCGCCGGAAGGCTGCGTCCCAGACGTTCATAGTTACTGCATTTCACTTCGATCGGAAGCAGGGTGGCATCCTGATGAACTTTATACATATCGAATACGTGATAGGTCGGTGTCAGGATCATTTTTTCGCCTTCGGTCAGGATCATGGCCTGCAATACGTTAACCATCTGTGCAATGTTGGCCATTTTCACACGGTCGCAATGTTTGTGGAAGATATTCAGGGAAACACCGGCCAGCAAAGCATCACGCAATGTATTCTGCTGGTAAAGGAAACCCGGATTTGTTCCCGGTTCTACATTATACCAGGCACCCCATTCGTCGATGATCAATCCCAGGCGTTTTTCCGGATCGTACTGATCCATAATTGCGGTATGACGTTCGATCAGCTCTTCGATATGTGCGGCATTTTCGATGGTACGGAAGTATTCGTTATCATCAAAACCGGTTGCATTTCCTTTATTTGTCCAGCTGTCGGCAAACGTATAATAATGCAGGGAGATACCGTTCATCATGTGGCCGGGGATATTCTTCATCAAAGTGCTTGTCCAGTTATAGTCATCCACATTCGGGCCACCGGCAATTTTAAACAGGTGGTTCGTACCATAGTTGCGGCAGTAAGTTGCATAACGACGGTAGTTTTCGGCATAACCTTCGGGGGACATATTTCCACCGCAGCCCCAGTTTTCGTTACCAACGCCCCAGAACTGAACCTTCCAGGGTTTCTCACGGCCATTCTGCTTACGCAATTTTGCCATCGGACTCTCACCGTCGAAAGTGATATATTCCACCCACTTCGACATTTCTTCTACAGAACCGCTACCCATGTTTCCACATATATAAGGTTCCGTTCCCAGCTCCTCACAAAGGTTCAGAAACTCATGTGTACCGAAGCTGTTATCTTCCGTAACGCCTCCCCAGTGAGTGTTGACCATTTTCGGGCGCTGATCGCGTGGCCCGATACCGTCACGCCAGTGGTATTCGTCGGCAAAGCAACCACCCGGCCAACGCAGGTTGGGTATATTAATATGTTTAAGGGCGGCGATAATATCGTTTCTCACGCCATTCGTATTAGGGATTTTAGAGTCTTCCCCTACCCAAAGACCATCATAGATACATCTTCCCAAATGCTCGGAAAACTGTCCGTAAATGTGTCGGTTGATCGTTTCTGTACCCAAATCGGCATTAACAACCATCTGGGCTTTCTCTTGCGCGGATATAAATGGTATTGCCACAAAAAGCAATAATCCGGCTAACAAATTCCGTTGTGTATTCATGTCTATTAAATTTGTGATTATCGTGTTTAACGAAAGCAAATGTAGGATGAACACTTTACAGCGGGGTGGATATATTGCTTTTTGTGGTGGATAAAAGTGTATTTAACACATTGAACATATCATTTCGCAATTATGTTCTATCTTTGTAGGTAGGATATGGGAAAATACTGGCAAATACTTAAACGATATAAAGGGGGATTGTTGATCAGTCCGCTTCTGGTACTAATCACCGTGCTGTGCGAAACTGTTCAGCCGATGTTTATGGCTGAAATCATCGATAATGGGGTAATGAATCGCGACCTGTCGGTTATTACTCATATCGGAACGTATATGATACTTGTTTCGATTGCCGGATTAGTGGTCAATATTATAAATGTATATATATCTTCCCGCATCGGTATCGGGTTTGGCACTGACCTACGGGAAACCCTCTTCGGAAAAATCCAACAACTATCCTTCTTCGATATAGATAAATTCAGTTCGGCTTCTCTTATTACCCGGCTGACAAGCGATATCTCCCGTATACAACAGATTGTCCTGATGTCACTCCGGCTCTTATTACGTTCACCGCTGATGCTGGCTATGGCCGTGTTCTTTGTTATCAGAATAAACAGGGAACTGGCAATGGTGCTGATAATCGCCATCCCGATACTAGGGGGAAGCGTTTATCTGATACTCAGCAAGGGATTTCCCTTTTTCCTGAAAGTACAGCAGAAAGTAGACCAGCTCAACAGCGTTGTCAGGGAGAACCTGATCAATATACGTGTAGTGAAATCGTTTGTCAGGGAGGATTTCGAGACAAAGAAGTTTGATAAGAGCAGTGAAGAACTGCGTGATATGGTAATCAGTGCCTCCAACATCGTTGTATCCATATTCCCTGTCATGCAGCTCGTTATGAATTTATCCACTCTCGCTATCCTATGGCTGGGTGGACAAAAAGTGATTCACGGGGAACTGAAAGTGGGTGAACTGATCTCATTTGTGAACTATCTGGCACAGGTATTGATGTCGTTGATGATGCTCTCCATGATCATTATGTCGTACGCCCGCGCATCCGCCTCCTCCAAACGTATCCTGGAAGTGCTCGATACTGAAGCATCCCTGGTAAATACGAAAGAAGGGCTACAAGACAAGCATAAGATAGAGAAAGGGAAAGTGACTTTCGATAATGTCAGCTTCCGGTATATCGGTGGTGAGAATGACGTTTTGCAGCATATCAGCTTTCAGGCTCATCCGGGCGAAACGATCGCATTGGTCGGTGCTACGGGTTCGGCCAAGAGCTCACTGGTGCAGTTAATACGGCGGTTATATGATGCGACTTCCGGCGAAATACGGATCGACGATATTCCGGTAAAGGATTACAATCTGGACGAGTTGCATGCCCGTATCGGAATGGTACTGCAAAAGAACGAGCTGTTCACCGGTACGATCATCGACAACCTGAGATGGGGAAAGCCTGACGCTTCCATTGCCGAGATCGAAGAAGCGACCCGGGCTGCCGAAGCGCATGATTTTATCCAATCGTTTACCGATGGTTACGAGACTTTGCTCGGACGTGGCGGCATCAATCTATCAGGCGGACAAAAACAACGCATCTGTATCGCCCGTGCCCTGCTCCGTAAGCCGAAGATCCTTATTCTCGACGACAGCACCAGTGCCGTAGACACCGAAACAGAGTTGAAAATAAGGAACAACCTGAATGCCTTGCTACACGACACGACTGTATTCATCATTACCCAACGGATCAACACCATGCAGTCGGCCGACCGGGTAATCGTGCTTGAAGATGGGGAAGTCAACGCAATAGGAACACCCGATGAACTGATGAAAAGCTCGGACGTTTACCAGGATATTTATCATTCACAGCAAGTACTCTTTTAAGCTATGGCACACGGAGATCACCTGAAATATAACGCGAAGGCCAAAGAGGGAAAGAAAACCTTCTTCCGGCTGGTATCGTACCTGTCGTGCGACAAACGCCTGCTGTTCGTTATCGGATTCCTGATAATAGTCAGCATTGTTGCCAACCTGCTGGGCTCTTATATGCTGCGTCCCATCATCAACGACTATATCATTCCCGGAGATTTTCACGGACTGATCCGCATACTGCTCATCCTTGCAGGGGTTTATCTTACAGGGGTTGCAGCAGTCTATATCCAGTATATCCTGCTGAACAAGATCGGGCAGCGCACCGTCACCCGTATGCGTTCCGACCTTTTCAGGAAGATGGAGCACCTGCCGGTTAAATATTTCGATACACACCAGCACGGCGACCTGATGAGCCGCTACACCAACGACATCGACCGTATCAGTGATGCGCTGACCGACAGCCTGTCGGACATGCTTTCGAGCGCCCTCACCCTGATCGGTATCTTCTGCCTGATGCTCTATATCAGTCCGATCCTTACGCTGGTGACACTGGTCACCGTGCCGCTTATGTTCCTTTTCGCCAAAGGGATTGTCGGACGAAGCCGCAAATACTTCAAGGCGCAGCAGGAGTCGATCGGCACACTGAACGGATATATCGAAGAAATGATCAGCGGACAGAAGGTGGTTAAGGTATTCGGCCACGAAAAGAAAGTGGAAACCGACTTCAACGTACTCAACGACGACCTGAAAGGCAAATCGCAGAAAGCCCAGTTCTATTCCGGTATGATGATGCCCGTTATGCAGAACCTGAATACGTTGAACTATGTATTCATTACGATAGTCGGTGCCTTGCTCGCCATCTTCCGTGGATTTGATGTCGGCGGACTGGCTGCTTTCCTGCAATATTCCCGCCAGTTCGGACGCCCGATCAACGAGCTTGCCAGCCTGTACAACAGCATACAAGCGGCCATTGCCGGAGCCGAACGTATCTTCGAAGTCATAGATGAAGCACCCGAAGCGCCGGATACGCCGGATGCCATCACTTTACAGAATGTACAGGGCGATGTAGCCATGAAAGACGTTTATTTCGGTTACAAGCCGGAGAAAACGATCCTGAAAGGGATCTCCCTGCATGCTTCCGCCGGATGCAAGATAGCCCTTGTCGGTGCCACAGGTGCCGGAAAGACCACTATATTGAATATGCTCCCCCGTTTCTTCGATATCCAGTCGGGCGAGATCACGATCGACGGCCATTCTATCCAACAGATCAAACGGGACAGTTTACGGCAATCGATGGCTATCGTATTACAGGACACACACCTGTTCACAGGTACCGTACGCGAAAATATCCGCTTCGGCCGTCTCGATGCCACCGACGAGGAGGTCATTGCAGCCGCCAGACTCACGGCCGCCCATTCCTTTATCAAACGTCTCCCGCAAGGATACGATACTTTATTGGAAAACGACGGTGCCAACCTGAGCCAGGGACAACGGCAGTTGCTCAACATCGCCCGTGCCGCCATCGCCGATCCTCCTATCCTGTTACTGGATGAAGCGACCAGCAACATCGACACCCGTAGCGAAATCCTTATCCAGAAGGGTCTCGACCAACTGATGCAGGGACGCACCAGCCTGATCATCGCCCACCGTCTCTCGACTGTAAGGAACGCCGACCTTATCATCGTTCTGGAACACGGCCGGATCATTGAACGGGGCAGCCATCAGGAGCTACTGGCGTTGAAAGGAAAGTATTATTCTCTGAACCAGGAGCAGTTCAAATAACAACGAACCCCTTCACTATTTCCTAAGCAGGAAACTCCAGTTTCCAAACCAAGAAACTACGAGGAAACTGTAATTAGCTAGGTAACAATACACTATGTACATTTCCTTTTCAAGCAGAAAATCCCCCCGACGACAAGGCGACCGGGAGGATTCCACAATTCAAATACTAAATCTATAAACTTACAATGCTATGCGATAAACAGAGAAACTTAACGGGCGAAGTATTACTTCTGCTGCCGGAGCTTCCAATTCTACATCCGATACAACGGGGACAACTTGGTCGGGTTTGCAGATTGTATTCTTGGCTTCCAGGTCGGATGCGTGCAATACGGTTACTGTTCCTTTATGCTTTCCACCGGAAAGGCCGTTCAGGTCGAGTTTTATCTTTCTGTGCTGAATGCCGGTGTTGGCTATTTTAATAATCAGTTCGTTTGTCTTCTTATCGACTGCTGCCGTTGCATACAAATCGTTTTGTCCGGTAACCGGTTCATTCTGCATGCTCAACGGAATAACATTCGTACCTGCATTATGGCCGTAAAGTTGCTGTACATAATAATTAGGAGTCTTTACCAGTGAAAGGTTGTCGAACCAGATCAGGTCGGGACGCCACTGCCAGGCATCGACATGGGCGAACAACGGTGCATAGGTACAGATATGAACCACATCGGCATTCCGTTCAAAACCAGTCATAAAGGCTGCTTCGGCAAGGGCCGTCAGGAAACTGTTTTCGCGGTTGTTCGGGTGACAGGCATATTCGCCGGCAAATACTTTAGGGCCGTTACGGTCGTATGAGTCATACCGTTTGGCTCCATTCAGAAACCATTCCGGAGAACGGTAATAATGCTCGTCTACCAAATCGACATTGATACGTTTCATTTCCGGCCATAGATAATCGAAGTCTTCCCCTTCCGCCTGCGGGCCGGAGCTACCGATCACTTGGATTTCCGGGTATTTGGCACGGATCTGTTTTACAAACGGCTCCAGACGTTCGGGATACAGCGATCCCCATTGTTCGTTACCGATAGCCAGATATTTCAGGTTGAAAGAAGCCGGATGTCCCATATCGGCACGCAATTTACCCCATTTGGAAGTGACAGGGCCGTTAGCAAATTCAATCAGGTCGAGTGCATCGTCGATATACGGCTGCAACTTATCCACCGGACAGTTTTCATTCGGATCATCGTTTTCATACTGGCAGGAAAGACCGCAGTTTAATACCGGAAGCGGCTCTGCTCCTATATCTTCACTCAACTGGAAGTATTCGAAGAAGCCTAAACCATAGGATTGATAGTAATCCGGGAATTTCTTGTGAGGGAAAGTATAATTCCAACGGTTGATATTAATCGGACGGTTTTCCACCGGGCCGACTGTATTCTTCCACTGATAGCGGGTTGCCAGATTGGTTCCTTCCACGATACAACCACCGGGGAAACGGAACACACCGGGTTTCAGGTCTTTCAACGCCTGTGCCAGGTCGGCACGCATACCGTTCGGACGGTTATTGAATGTATTCTGCGGGAATAAAGAGATATGTTCCAAGTCGGCTGTTCCCTGGGTCAGCATCGTAATGCGTAAGCGGGAATGGGCTTCTGTTACTTCAGGGGTGAGGACAACGGAATACTTTTTCCAGTCTTTACCGTTTATCTCAACCTCTTTGGTTTCATATATATCATGCTTATCATTGACGAGGTTGATACGGAATTTAATAGGGCCGTTAGTTACCGTACGGGCATAGAAGGACAGATCGTACTTCTCTCCAGCCTTAATACCTATGCCTTTAAAACCTTCATTATCCAGTCCGGTTCCTGTCAATTCCTTATTAAAGGAAAGGCGGGCATAATGGGGATTCTTATCAAAACAGGGCGACTTTGTCTGTATGGTCACATTACCGAAAGGAGTCCAGCCTCCGAAAGGATTCTCAAACTCGAACGAGCGGTTTTTGATCAGTTCCGCATACAGTCCGCCATCCGCACCGAAATTTATATCTTCAAAAAAGATACCGTACATGGTGGACTGAATAGGTGCACCCGTTTGCTGCACGTCTATTTTAAACTCATTGGTCTGTGCCATCAGGCCGCTTACCCCCATACTTAAGAGGAACAGGGAGATAGCTTTTTTCATGCTTCTTCTCATATCAAGTGTTTTTCTGTGAAATAAAAGATTTATTTAGTTGCAAATGTACACTAATACAGCTTTCATTAGGTGGACAAATGCACTCTTTTGGTAGACAAAAAGCCACTTTATGCTCTATAACATCTTTTCGTGCATCCTACTTACAAAGAAGTAGGCTAATTTTACACGCAATTTTGATAACATTACATACATGAAGAACAAGAATACACTGTCTGGCTTGACTGTAGCAAACTTCAGTAAGCAAATAGACGGGAAGGAGACGATGCTATGTATCCTGACCAATAAAAAAGGTGCAGAACTTACCATTACCAACTACGGTGCAAAAATTGTATCGCTTATGGTACCGGATCGGTCCGGCAAGTTAACCGATGTAGTTACCGGACATAATTCCCTCGACGATTATCTGGTTTCTGAAGAACCTTACTTCGGAGCCATCTGCGGCCGCTACGGCAACCGCATTGCCAAAGGATCATTTACACTGGATGGTGTCAAATACGATAAGCTGGCAATCAACAACGGTCCCAATAGCCTTCACGGGGGACTTAAAGGTTTCAATTCTGTAGTCTGGGATGCAAACCAGACGGATGACCAGACCGTAGAACTGAAATATACTTCAGCCGATGGCGAAGAAGGTTTCCCCGGCACATTACAAACAACCGTTACATATCATCTGACCGACGACAACGAAGTCGTGATCATGTATCATGCCGTAACAGACAAACCTACCGTATTAAATCTGACCAACCACTCCTACTTCAACCTGTCGGGAGCCGGTGATCCGTCAGTTGCAGATCATACATTGACAATCAATGCCGATCAATATCTTCCAACGGACGAGACGGCTATTCCTTACGGTGCCCCTGAAAAAGTGGAAGGTACGCCGATGGATTTCCGCACTCCTTATCTGGTAGGTGCCCGTATCGACGAACCGACTGACCAGTTAACCTGGGCAAGAGGTTACGACCATACCTATATATTAAATAAGGAACAAGGAGAACTGGGTTTCTGTGCCCGTTGCCAATCCCCCAAAACCGGTATTATCATGGAAACATATACTACTGAACCGGGTGTACAATTATATACAGGTAACTGGATGACCGGTAATTTCGAAGGAAAGAACGGCCAACGCTATCCGGCAAGAGCAGCTTTATGCCTGGAAACACAACATTTCCCCGACAGTCCGAACAAACCGGAATATCCATCGACCGTACTTCGTCCGGGAGAAGTTTTCGAGAGCAAGACTATTTATAAATTCTCTGCCGAATAACAAACTCGATTCATTAATAATCTAAATAATCAAAAGAAATGGAATCTACTAAAAAGAAGAATTACGCGCTACCCATTGCGATGATGTTCGCATTATTCGCAATGATCTCTTTCGTTACCGGTCTGCCGCAACCGTTCGGTGCCATCGTTCAGAATGAATTCGGTGCAACCAACCTGCAGGCAACTTTAGGTTTTGCTGCTAACTTTATCGCTTACGCCTTTATGGGTATCCCTTCCGGTCTGTTATTGCAGAAGATCGGTTATAAGAAAACGGCATTGATCGCAATCGTTGTCGGTTTTGTTGGTGTAGGTATTCAGGCACTTTCCTCAACTATGGGATTTGCCGTTTATGTAACCGGTGCTTTCGTATCAGGTTTCTCTATGTGTATGTTGAATACAGTAGTTAACCCGATGTTGAACACATTAGGTGGCGGCGGTAAGAAAGGTAACCAGTTAATCCAAACTGGTGGTTCTCTGAACTCTTTGTCTGCAACAATCGTTCCTGTATTGGTTGGTTACCTGATGGGTACAGTTGTTGAAGAACGTACAATAGCAAAAGCACTGCCGGCATTGTATATCGCTATGGCTATTTTCGCTATTGCATTTGTAGTGTTGTTCATCATGAATATCCCGGAACCAAACTTGTCAACAGCAAAGAAAGATGTAAAAGATACTCACAGCCCATTGTCATTCCGTCACTTCAAACTGGGTGCTTTGGCTATCTTCGTATACGTAGGTATTGAAGTTGGTATTCCTCACTTCGCAGGTCTGTTTATGATGACTCCGGAAGCTGGTGGCGGTCTGGCTATCGACTCTACAATTGCCGGATCAGTAGTTGGTACTTACTGGTTCCTGATGTTGATCGGCCGTTTGGTGGGTGCATCACTGGGTGCTAAGTTCTCAAGTAAACAGATGCTTACTTTTGCTTCTACTTTAGGACTTATCTTCATCGCGCTGGCATTTATCAGCCCGATCACTACTCATGTAAGTATGCCGGTATTTATGAGCGATATCTCATTCGGTATGGCACAGGTGCCCATTAGCATCATGTTCTTTGCGCTTTGCGGACTTTGTACTTCTATCATGTGGGGTGGTATTTTCAATCTGGCTGTTGAAGGTCTGGGTAAATACACAGAAGCTGCTTCCGGTTTGTTTATGGTATTAGTTTGCGGTGGTGGTCTGTTGCCATTACTTCAGGGTGCCGTTTCCGACTCTGTTGGATTTATGGCTAGCTTCGTCGTAATCATTATCGCTTTGGCTTACCTGTTGTTCTACGCTCTGATCGGATGTAAGAATGTTAATACAGATATTCCTGTTAAATAAAAAATAAGTGTAAAATTGATGATTGAAGAAATTATCTAACTATATTTGTGGTCGGATAATTTCTTCATCTTTTATATAACCTTTAAAAGTAATAATATCATGCAGAAAAAAATCAGAAATAAATTTCAAGAGTTATTCAATACAGAAGGTGCTGTATATGCTTCTCCCGGTCGTATTAACCTGATCGGTGAACATACAGACTACAACGGTGGTTTCGTATTTCCGGGGGCTATCGATAAAGGGATGATCGCTGAGATCAAACCGAACGGCACAGGCAAAGTTCGTGCTTTCTCTATCGACCTGAACGATTACGCAGAATTCGGTTTGAATGAAGAAGATGCACCAAAAGCTAGCTGGGCAAGATATATTTTCGGTGTATGCCGTGAGATCATCAAACGTGGTGGCCAGATCCAGGGATTTGATACTGTATTTGCCGGTGATGTACCTCTAGGTGCCGGTATGTCTTCATCTGCCGCTTTGGAAAGTACTTATGCATTTGCATTGAATGACCTCTTCTCTCTGGGTATCGACAAATTCGAATTAGCAAAGATCGGTCAGTCAACAGAACATAATTATTGTGGTGTTAACTGTGGTATCATGGATCAGTTCGCTTCTGTATTCGGTAAAGAAGGAAGCCTGATCCGCTTGGATTGTCGTTCTTTGGAATATAAATATTTCCCGTTCAACCCGGTAGGTTATAAACTGGTTTTGCTGGATTCTGTGGTTAAACACGAACTGGCTTCTTCCGCTTATAACAAACGCCGTCAGTCTTGCGAAAACGCAGCTGCAGCCATCCGTCGCAATCATCCGGAAGTAGAATTCCTGCGTGATGCCACTATGGAGATGCTAAATGAAGTAAAAGGCGATATCAGCGCTGAAGACTATATGCGTGCCGAATACGTGATCGAAGAAGTACAACGCGTACTCGACGTTTGCGAAGCTTTGGAAAAAGGCGACTACGAAACCGTAGGACAGAAAATGTACGAAACGCACCACGGCATGAGCAAACTATACGAAGTAAGTTGCGAAGAATTAGACTTCCTGAACGATGTAGCCAAGAAATGTGGCGTAACCGGTTCACGTGTAATGGGTGGCGGTTTCGGTGGTTGCACAATCAACCTTGTAAAAGACGAACTGCATGATGCATTCATCAAGGAAGCATTCGATTCTTATACAAAGAAATTCGGACACGAACCTAAAGTATACGAAGTAGTCATCAGCGACGGCGCACGCAAACTCGCTTAATAAATTAATTCAATATCCATAAAATCATGACAGCCGCATTTTATCAGAACGAAGTCAAATTTTTTGTTTCAGTAGATTGTATCATCCTGGGGTTTAACAACAGTGAACTCAATGTTTTACTTTACAAACGGAATTTTGAGCCACTACAAGGACAGTGGTCTCTGATGGGCGGTTTTATCAAATCCGGCGAAAGCATCGGCGAAGCGGCTTCACGCGTACTTACCGAATGCTCCGGTATTGATAATCTTTTTATGGAACAGGTAGGTGCTTACGGAGATGTTACCCGCGACTTAGGGGAACGGGTTATCTCCGTAGCATACTATTCATTGGTCAATATGAATGACTTCAATCCGGAATTACTGAAAGAGCATAACGCCGAATGGACTAAACTAAGCGAAGTGCCCGACCTGATCTTCGACCATAATCAAATGATCACGGATACGTTAGCTCGTTTGAAGAGAAAAGCAGCAACCCGTCCTGTCGGCTTCAATCTTCTCCCGGAAAAATTCACCCTTCCCCAGCTTCAAAGTCTGTACGAAGCTATTTACCAGACTCCACTGGACAAACGTAATTTCCGCAAGAAACTCAATTCGATGGACATCCTTGAAAAGCTTGACGAGAAGGATAAAAAGAGTTCTAAAAGAGGTGCGTTCTATTATATGTTCAACAAAGAAAAGTATGACAGGTTGCTCGATCAGGGATTCTATTTCTCCTTATAATAAAGGACATAGGACTACTTCTCTTATTACTTGTTATCAACACTCTTAAAAAGTTACAAGCTATGTTTTAAAACATAGCTTTTTTTGTACCATTATGCGAATAAGGTGTTACTTTTACACCATCGAATAATAAGTGTACTACGCTATACTTATTATCATATATAAAACTATATATTAAGTATATAACAAGCCACAAAACAATACGGTAATGGTTGAAGAATTAAAAGAAAAGGTTTTCAAAGCCAACTTAGATCTGGTAAAACATGGATTAGTCATTTTTACCTGGGGAAACGTAAGCGCAATTGACCGCGAAAAAGGTTTGGTTGTGATCAAGCCATCCGGAGTTTCTTACGAAACAATGAAAGCCAGCGATATGGTTGTTCTCGACTTACAGGGAAATATCCTGGAGGGAACATTGAAGCCATCGTCTGACACTCCTACTCATCTGGTACTATATAATGCTTTTCCGGAAATCGGCGGCATCGTACATACACATTCCACCTACGCAACATCCTGGGCACAGGCCGGACGGGATATACCCAATATAGGGACAACGCATGCTGACTACTTCAGCGACGCGATTCCCTGTACCCGGCAAATGACCCGGCAAGAGATCGAAGGTGAATACGAGAAAGAAACAGGAAACGTGATCGTTGAAAGATTCAAGAACCTGAATCCGGTTCATATACCCGGCGTACTGGTAGAGAATCACGGGCCGTTTTCATGGGGTAAAAATGCCGACGATGCCGTACATAACGCAGTCGTAATGGAGCAAGTTGCCAAAATGGCTTATATCTCTTATGGTATCAACCCACAGCTGACAATGAACAAACATCTGATAACTAAGCATTTTTACCGCAAACACGGCCCCAATGCTTACTACGGACAATAATAAAACAATCATTATAACTATTAAATCAACAAGCCATGAATTTTAAAGACTTAGAAGTATGGTTCGTTACAGGAGCCCAGCTTCTGTACGGAGGCGACGCAGTCGTACAAGTAGATGCACATTCCAACGAGATGGTAAAAGGTCTCAATGAATCAGGAAATCTACCTATTAAGGTTGTCTACAAAGGAACTGTTAACTCTGCCAAAGAAGTTACCGCAGCTTTCAAAGCAGCTAACAATGATGAAAAGTGTGTCGGTGTTATCACCTGGATGCATACTTTCTCTCCTGCCAAAATGTGGATCCACGGATTGCAGGAATTGAAGAAACCGTTACTGCATTTCCACACCCAGTTCAACAAAGAAATCCCCTGGGAAACAATGGATATGGATTTCATGAACCTGAACCAGTCAGCACATGGCGACCGCGAATTCGGCCACATGGTAAGCCGTATGCGCAAGAACCGCAAAGTAGTGGTCGGCCACTGGCAGGATGAAAAAGCACAAGCCCGTATTGCCGTATGGATGCGCGTTGCCGCTGCCTGGGCTGATTCACAGGATATGCTGATCATCCGTTTCGGCGACCAGATGAACAATGTGGCCGTAACAGATGGCGACAAGGTGGAAGCCGAACTGAAGTTGGGTTATCACGTAGACTATTGCCCGATAAACGATGTAATGGCATATTACAACGCTGTCGACGACAAAGACACACGCGCCCTTGTTCAGCAATATTTTGCAGACTACGACCACGCTCCCGAGCTGGAAGACGAGACAACAGAAGCCTACACAAAAGTATGGAACTCGGCTAAAGCAGAAATCGCTATCCGCCGTATCCTGAAAGAAAAAGGAGCAAAAGCTTTCACCACCAACTTCAACGACCTGGGTAATTTCGACCAGATTCCCGGACTGGCTTCACAACGCCTGATGGCAGAAGGGTATGGTTTCGGAGCAGAAGGCGACTGGAAAACCGCCGCATTGTTCCGCACCATGTGGTACATGAGCCAGGGAATGCCGAAAGGCTGCTCTTTCCTTGAAGATTACACCTTGAACTTCGACGGCGAACAAAGCGCCATCCTGCAAGCCCACATGCTGGAAATCTGTCCGCTTATCGCCGAACAGAAGCCCAAACTGGAAGTACACCGCCTGAGCATCGGTATCGACAGCGAAACAGCCCGCCTGGTCTTCACCAGCAAACCGGGTGAAGGGGTTGCCGCCACTATCGTCGACATGGGTAACCGTTTCCGTCTCATCGTAAACAAAGTGGACTGCATCAAGAGCAAGCCGCTTCCTAAACTTCCTGTTGCCAGCGCCTTGTGGATTCCGCAACCCAATCTCGAAATCGGTGCCGCTGCCTGGATACTGGCCGGAGGAACACACCACACCAGCTTCTCGTACGACCTGACAGTAGAATACCTGGAAGATTATGCCGACATTGCCGGTATCGAAATGGTGGTTATCGACAAGGATACAACAATTTCTTCCTTCAAGAAGGAATTACAGTACAACGACCTGTATTATATGTTAAACCGCGCATTACAGTCTTAAACTATGGCTAACGAAAGATATGTAATAGGTTTGGATTACGGTAGCGACTCTTGCCGCGCCGTAATCGTAAACGCAGAGACAGGGGAGGAACTGGCTTCCGCCGTTAAATATTATCCACGCTGGATGGAAGGTAAATACTGCGATCCGCTAAAGAATCGCTACCGCCAGCATCCGTTGGATTATATCGAAGGACTGGAAACGACAATAAAGGAATCCTTAGCCAAATGTCCGGCAGGGACTGCTGAAAAGGTAGTCGGCATCGCTTTCGATACAACCGGCAGTACCCCCGTCCTGACAGACAAAGAAGGCACTCCCCTCGCCCTGCTGCCTGAGTTTGCCGAGAACCCGAACGCCATGTTCGTACTTTGGAAAGACCATACAGCCATCAAAGAAGCTGCCGAGATCAACGAACTGGCTAAACGCTGGGGAATCGACTACACAGCCTACGAAGGTGGCATCTACTCTTCCGAGTGGGTATGGGCCAAGATGGTACACGTGCTCCGTGAAGACGAAAGCATCCGCCAGGCAGCCTATGCCTGGATCGAGCATTGCGACTGGTTGCCCGCCCTGATCACAGGAAAGAGCAAACCGGAAGAAGTGTACCGCAGCCGTTGTGCGGCCGGACACAAAGCCATGTGGCTGGAGAAATGGGACGGACTTCCTTCAGAGGAGTTCCTGACCACGCTCGAACCGTTATTGGCCGGCTTCCGTAGCCACCTGTTTGAAAAGACATATACCAGCGACACACAAGTAGGTAACCTGACAGAAGAATGGGCTGAACGCCTGGGGCTGACAACCAACGTTGCCGTTGCCGTAGGAGCCTTCGACTGCCACATGGGTGCCGTCGGTGCAGAGATCACCCCGCGTACATTTGTCCGCGTGATCGGTACTTCCACCTGCGATATCATGGTTTCCTCTTACGAAGAGATGGGCGACAAGCTAGTGCCCGGAATCTGCGGACAGGTAGACGGCTCCGTTATCCCCGGCATGGTCGGACTGGAAGCCGGACAATCCGGATTCGGCGACATCTACGCCTGGTTCAAGAACGTATTGGCCTGGCCGCTCGAAAACATCCTGTCCAAGAGCAACCTGATCGATGCGGAGACCAAAGCGAAGCTGATCGAAGAAACGGCCGGCAAGATCATCCCCGCCCTTTCCGAAGAAGCAGCCAAAGTACCGGTAAGCGAAAGCACCATCCTGGCAGTAGACTGGATGAACGGACGCCGCACACCGGATGCCAGCCAGCTGGTAAAAGGAACGATCACCGGCCTGAACCTGGCAAGCTCCGCCCCGCTTATCTTCCGTGCACTGGTCGAAGCGACCGCTTTCGGATCGAAAGCCATCGTAGACCGCTTCCTCGAAAACGGTATCAAGATAGAAAGCGTGATCGGCATCGGAGGTATCTCCCTGAAATCACCGTTCGTCATGCAGACCTTGGCCGACGTACTCAATATGCCGATCAAAGTAGCCAAAGCAGAACAAGCCTGTGCCTTCGGTGCATCCATGTTCGCCGCAGTAGCTGCCGGTGTATACACTAAAGTGGAAGAAGCACAGCAAGCTATGGGACAAGGATTCGCGAAAGAATACTATCCGAATCACGAGAGTCACCAAGCCTATCTGGCTCTATATGAGAAATATCGCAAATTAGGAAACTTTACCGAAAATGAATTGTTTGTATGATATGGCGGTCTATATGAAGAGATTCCCTATCTTTGTACAAAAATTAAACTAATTCATCAAAATGAACGATATTAAAGTAATGAACAGAGCAGCGGACAATATCCGCGTCCTGGCAGCGTCAATGGTAGAAAAGGCTAACTCCGGTCATCCGGGTGGTGCAATGGGTGGTGCAGATTTTATCAATGTACTATTCTCTGAGTATTTGGTCTATGATCCTAAGAACCCGGAATGGGAAGGCAGGGATCGCTACTTCCAGGATCCGGGACACATGTCGCCCATGCTTTATTCAGCCCTCGCCCTGACAGGCAAATTCACGATGGAAGAACTGTCACAGTTCCGCCAGTGGGGAAGCCCTACTCCGGGTCATCCTGAAGTAGACATCAAGCGGGGTATCGAAAACACCTCAGGCCCGCTGGGACAAGGCCACACCTACGCAGTGGGTGCCGCTATCGCTGCCAAGTTCCTGAAAGCCCGTCTGGGAGACGTAATGAATCAAACTATTTACGCATATATATCCGATGGTGGTATCCAGGAAGAGATCTCACAAGGTGCCGGACGCGTTGCCGGAACACTGGGACTCGACAACCTGATCATGTTCTACGATGCCAACAACATCCAGCTCTCTACAACCGTAGAAGAAGTAACGTCTGAAAACGTTGCCATGAAATACGAAGCATGGGGCTGGAAGGTAATCACCATCAACGGAAACGACGTAAATGAGATCCGCAAGGCGTTGGACGAAGCGAAAGCCGAAGCCAACCGTCCTACCCTGATCATCGGTAATACCATCATGGGTAAAGGAGCCCGGGGAGCCGACCAGAGCTGTTACGAAAACAAAGTATCCACTCACGGTCAACCCCTCTCTGCTGCCGGTGCATCTATCGAAGAAACAATCAAGAACCTCGGAGGTGATCCTCAGCATCCCTTCAGCGTATTCCCCGACGTTGCCGAACTATATGCAAAGCGTGCCAAAGAACTGGAAGCTATCGTAGCCGAACGTTATGCCGCTAAAGACGCATGGGCGAAAGCAAACCCGGAACTGGCTGAAAAGATGGCATTCTGGTTCTCCGGCCAGGCTCCTCAACTGGATTGGGCAGCTATCGAACAGAAAGCAAACCAGGCAACCCGCGCCGCATCCGCCACTGTACTGGGCATATTGGCCACAAAGGTTGAAAACATGATCTGTTCATCTGCCGACCTTTCCAACTCGGACAAGACAGACGGTTTCCTGAAGAAAACACATTCATTACGGAAGGGCGACTTCAGCGGTGCCTTCTTCCAGGCCGGTGTTTCCGAGCTGACAATGGCATGTGTTTGTATCGGTATGTCGCTGCACGGTGGTGTGATCGTAGCTTGCGGTACCTTCTTCGTGTTCTCCGATTATATGAAGCCTGCCATCCGTATGGCTGCATTGATGGAGCAACCGGTTAAGTTCATCTGGTCGCACGACGCCTTCCGCGTCGGTGAAGACGGGCCTACCCACGAACCGGTTGAACAGGAAGCACAGATCCGTCTGATGGAGAAACTAAAGAACCATAAGGGACACAACTCTATGCTGGTTCTCCGTCCGGCCGATGTCATCGAAACAACAGTTGCATGGAAGATGGCCATGGAAAATACCGCCACTCCTACTGCTTTGATTCTCTCCCGTCAAAACATCACTGACCTGCCCAGCAAAGGCAATCGTTACGACGAAGCTTTGCAGGCTGAAAAGGGTGCCTATATTGTAGAAAGCGACGTAAACCCAGACGTTATCCTGGTAGCTTCCGGATCGGAAGTATCTACCCTGGAAGAAGGAGCAGCCTTGCTTCGTGCCGATGGCGTAAAGGTTCGTGTCGTATCCGTTCCTTCCGAAGGGTTGTTCCGCAGCCAGAGCAAGGAATACCAGGAATCTGTTATTCCTACCGGAAGTAAAGTATTTGGTCTGACCGCCGGTCTGCCTGTCAATCTGGAAGGATTGGTCGGAGCAAACGGTAAGGTTTGGGGGCTGGAATCATTCGGATTCTCCGCTCCTTACAAGGTGCTGGACGAAAAACTGGGCTTCACAGGAAAGAATGTATACAATCAGGTAAAAGAATTATTAGCATAAGAAACATAAGACAAAGGAAGCCCTGTTGTTACGATACCCGCAACACCTCGGTTACGACGATCGTAACAACAGGGCTACCAGTCTGCCTCTAACAGATAAAGATGAAAACACTAGGTTTATGTTGTGACCACGCAGGTTACGAGTTAAAAGAGTATGTAAAACAAATACTGGACTCCAAAGGATTAGCCTATAAGGATTTCGGCACCTGCTCGACAGAGAGCTGCGATTATCCCGATTTCGCCCATCCATTGGCCCATGCGGTAGAAGCCGGGGAAGTATATCCCGGGATAGCTATCTGCGGATCCGGAAACGGTATTGCAATGACTCTGAACAAACACCAGGGAATAAGGGCCGCACTGTGCTGGCAGGAAGATATTGCACAATTAGCACGTGCACATAACGATGCCAACATACTCGTCATGCCCGGTCGATTTATCAGTCAAGAGGAAGCCACTCGCACTGTCGAGGCCTTTCTGAACACCCCGTTCGAAGGCGGTCGGCATATACGACGAATTGACAAAATCCCGTTGTAAAGACAACGGGTATATCATGTAAGACACTATTATGGCAACATTAGATTATATTGTAATAGGGCTATTCGCTATAGCTCTAATTGGGATTATTGTATGGGTATTTAAACAAAAACAAGACAGCTCCGGCGACTACTTCCTTGCAGGCCGTGATGCCACCTGGCTGGCAATCGGAGCTTCCATTTTCGCATCAAACATCGGTTCAGAACACCTTATCGGCCTTGCCGGAGCAGGAGCTTCCAGCGGTATGGCAATGGCACACTGGGAAATCCAGGGGTGGATGATCCTTATCCTCGGTTGGGTATTCGTACCTTTCTACGAACGAAGCATGGTACTGACCATGCCCGAATTCCTTGAGAAACGTTATAACAAAGAATCACGCACCATCCTCTCGCTTATCTCACTGGTCAGCTATGTATTGACCAAAGTAGCCGTTACGGTATATGCCGGAGGTCTGGTATTTAAGGAAGTGTTCGGCATCCAGGAACTCTGGGGCATCGACTTCTTCTGGATCGCGGCCATCGGACTGGTGGTACTGACTGCCCTTTATACGGTGGTAGGCGGTATGAAATCAGTGCTTTACACTTCTGTGCTGCAAACCCCTATCCTACTCCTGGGTTCGCTGGTGATCCTGGTACTGGGATTGAAAGCCGTAGGCGGATGGGATCAGGTACTGGCTGCCTGTAGCCTGACTCCGGCCAACGAATACGGAGATACAATGGTGAACCTGATCCGCGACAACCGCGATCCAGACTTCCCCTGGCTGGGTGCCCTGATCGGTTCTTCCATCATCGGTTTCTGGTACTGGTGTACCGACCAGTTCATCGTACAGCGCGTATTATCCGGAAAGAATGAGCAACAGGCTCGTCGCGGTACCATCTTCGGTGCTTACCTGAAGCTGACTCCTGTATTCCTGTTCCTGATCCCGGGTATGATTGCTTTTGCGATGCAGAAGAACGGGGTGATGATCAATGGCGTTCCTTTCACCATGAGTACGGCCGATGCCGCTTTCCCGTCACTGGTTGCGCAATTGTTGCCTGCCGGATTCAAGGGATTGGTTGTTTGCGGTATCCTGGCGGCTTTGATGAGCTCGCTGGCTTCCCTGTTCAACTCGTCGGCGATGTTGTTTACGATCGACTTCTATAAGAAATACAAGCCGGAAGCGAGTGAAAAGACACTGCTTTATGTCGGACGTTTGGCTACTGTGGTCGTTGTGGTACTAGGTATCCTCTGGATTCCGGTGATGAAGAGCGTTGGTTCGGTATTATATAACTACCTGCAGGATGTTCAGTCTGTACTGGCTCCGGGTATCGCCGCAGCGTTCCTGCTGGGTATCCTCTCCAAACGGACTACTCCGCTGGGAGGTATGTGGGGTTTGATCATCGGTTTCTTTATCGGTATCACCCGTCTCGGCGCGAAGGTTTATTATACGACAGCAGGTGTAGATGCCGGCGACAGCTGGTTTAAAGGGCTGTTCTTCGATACGAACTGGTTGTTCTTCTGCGGTGGCATGCTGGTATTCTGTCTGGCTGCGATTGCCATCATCAGTAAGTTCACCCCGGCAGCTCCGGCAGAACAGATACAAGGGCTCACATTCGGCTCCTCTACCTCGGAACAACGGGCTGCCACCCGTGCAAGCTGGAATAAATGGGATGTGATACATTCCTGTATCATCCTGATGATTACGGCTGCGTTCTATATTTATTTCTGGTAAGAGATAGCAAAAACTTCAATAGCACATACCAATAGGTTCAAGTCTGAAACGAGAACTTATTGGTATGTTTGTTTTTAGCGTCCTGGCAAGAGGAATATTAAGCTATAAAGTCAGGTAATCTTCTTGTACCAATCAAATAACTGTTTATCGTCGGGATAGAGTCTTTCGAGTATCCGGTAAAAGGATTCATCCATAGTATAATCCTTCGCGATAGACAAACGACCGGAGTATTCCATCAAACCAAAGGCTTCAAACAAAACAGACCAGTCTGATACCGACTCATAGTGCAGAACAGTAACACCCGAACCGATGAAATCACTTTGGGGATTTAGCCAAGGTATCCGTTTATTACGCAGGAATAAGTCTTGTCTCTTTCTATTAGAAGAACCAAGCCATTTACAAAAATCCGGAGCAGAGAGAAGTTGTATTTTCCGTAACTCATGTAAAAATGTAAAAGGCAAGGCGGATTTCATTTGTTCATAAACTTTCTCTACTTTGCTCAACCTATTATATTCCTCTCCACTTCCGTAATATGCCCTGGGATAATTAATCAATCCCCCAAGCCTGACAGGTGTACTAAACTGGCTTTTTGTTTCTTTATAGCCGGAAATAAAACGGTTATAAGGGTTACGTACCATCATCAGCAAACGATATTCTTCAAAGTCTGGTACGAAACGTGGTAAATCGTCATAAGAGATATGCCCAAGATCGGTACCATGTTCACGCGAATAAAGTTTCCACCATCGTATCGCCTCTGTGTCACCATATTTCTCCTGATAGATATCTCTCAAAAAAGTACCCCCGCATTTCGGGTTGTGCAAGTAAATTACCTTGCGGCTCTTATCTATTATCATCTATTTTCAACTTTATAGGATTAGCAAATTATAAGTCGTCCACGGATCGGCTCTATTTAACATTTATTCATAAGGGGTATATCAACAACAGTGTCGAGGTCGATATCGACACCTCTGTTGAGTAGGGTGGGAACAACGGTGTTGAGACTAGTGCCAACAAGGGTGTTGAGGCAAGTGGGAATACCGGTGCCGGGCATAGTCTCAACAACGGTTTTCCCATCCTACTCAATAACCGGTTACTCAATAACCGGACGGTCGTCGTCACCCGGATCACTTCCTACGGTCAGCAAGATAGGCAGCTGATAAGTACGCGGTTCCTTCACCACAGAATAGCCCGCACCAGCCTGGGTAGTGATACTCAACAGATATTGTCCGTCGGCCAATGCCGGGATCTGGATAATGATCTGCGAAGTGGTATTCGATACGATCAAACTGGCCTTGACAGGTGTTTGGTTATCTCCATCAGGAGTAAAATAAACACCTACCGAAGAGTCATCACCTTTCAGCAATAAGCCGGAACCAGAAATAATAGCCGGAGCATTCGGTGTAAGCGTCTGGCTGACAGACTGTGTAGTCGAGTCGGTGATATTATTGATAACCGGGCCGGTTTTAGCAATTCTAAAATTGGGTACCAATAATTTGAGGGCATCCAGCAGAGCCTTACCAGGGGTAAAAGTGATACCGAATTTATTCTTATCGGCATTAAATACTGCCGCTTCTTCAAACGAGCCGATAATGTTGAGTAGGAATTGCCCTACACCATCAATCAGACTTTTACCTTCCGCGATAGCTTCAATCTTTTTCTGATCGGCCAGTTCAAGGATATTAAGAATAGTTTCAAAGCGATATTCAGTACGCTCCTTAATGATGCGTCTGGCAATATCGGCGTTACGAACAGTTCCGGTGATGGATACCTTGCCGGAGTAATCGCCGGCTTTTTCTGTCAGTACGTTATCGTACAGGTCGACGGTTAGAATAGTTTTTTCTGCCATGATATTATATTTAAAAGTTTAGTCCGCTGGTTAGACGGAGATAATCCTGTTGTTCATTTAGTAGAAAAAGAGTAGCTAATTGGCTGTTTTTTTCTTGGATTCAATATGGTACACCGCCGTGACGGTAGGGGGAGAGATATTCGATAATGAATCTGCCTTGATGTCGTTTGTTGCTTCTGCATTATATGTTTCAGCCTTTCTGTTATAACGATGCCTGCAATAGCAGATGTTACCAGTATTATGTTTCGCATATTATTCTATTATTGATTAGTCCATGAAGAACTATGTCTATCCCTTGTTTATTCAGGGTATTAAGCCGAAAAAAGTGTTGTTATATATATGTTTTTTCCTCTAAAACGACTATAAGGCAAGAGCCCGGAATCCCGTATTGGTATCACAGGAGAACACACAAAAGAACCCAAAAGGGCTCTGTGAAGCAAAAATATACATAGAACCCCTGATAATTAATCGCATCAACAGTTGGAATCTGCTCATAATTACTATATTTGCATCCACAATAACATAGTTCTTCATGGACTATGTCTATAAAAGCAGCTCAAATCCACTACAAACAAAAGCCCCGCAGATAACATTCATCATCTGCGGGGCTTTTGTTTTATCTTTACATCATAGCCTGATGCTTTTCTTTCTTACGTTTCGTCAGGAAGTTGCGGGCTACCATCGGGAACAGTTCGAGCAACAATACTTCCTTCTCATTTTCGGCAACCAGGACACCTAATTCCTCGATCATAGGATTCTCTTCCATCTCGTAATCGGTGGGATCGTAGAAACACTCTTCCCGGTCGCCGGTTATCTGAAGACGGAATTCCGGGTCGATGGGCAAAGGGGTCTTTCCATATTCACCCCTGACCAGGGCGACAAATGGATAGACAGGCTTCCGGTATAACGGCTCTCCGTTCATTTCACTCAAGGCACTGGCAACTACCTGTGAAGCGATCACCTTGCTTATCGGAGTAACCAATGGCGGTAGGCCGGCATCCATACGTATCCGGGGGATCAGGAGCATGGCTTTCTCCAGAAGCTCGGGATGGCCTTGCTGCTTCAACTGCGATACGATTTGGTTGTACATTCCCAGCGGGATCTGCGATTTCTGTACCAGTTCGTTGGGATCGGGGAAGTTGAAATATTCTTCGATGGCATGGCAAAAGAGGAGCAGGTCTTCTTCCTTGTCCTTGCGGGCGGCTTCGATAGCATCGTTGAAGAAGCGGTCGATCTCGGTAGGCAGTTTATCGGTCAACGGGTCGAAGGGGTTGGGAAGGCAGGTGGCGGAGTCGTAGCCTTTCAGTTCCTTGCGGATCTTGAATAGCTCGGCGTTGATGCGGGCGACGGCTTCCATATCGATCTCCAGTTCGATACCCATCTTCTTACAGAATACATAAATCAGTTCGATGGCGGGAGCGGAACAACCGCCGGCGAAATACCAGATGTTGGTGTCTACAATATCTACCCCGTTGACGATGGCGGAAAGCATGGAAGCCAGACCGTAACCGGCCGTACAGCGGGTGTGGAAGTCGATCGGTGCCTTCAGCTCCTTCTTGAAGAGGCGGACGAGCTCGGCTGTACGCTTCGGTGTGATCAGTCCGTTGGCATCTTCGAGGGTGATGATATCGGCAGTGATATGCTCCATCTGCTGTGCTTTCGTCAGGAAATAGTCGTTGGTAAAGACCGGTTTATGCAGGGAGTGACCGTGCAAAGCGGCTTCGATACGTTCCAGTGCGGAATGATGGGGATCGATGGCATAACAGACGGCACAGTCCACCATAGCACCATAACGATCCGTATATTTGATAGCTGACTTCATATTATCGACATCGTTCATGGCATCGAAAATGCGCATGATATTGATGCCCGACTCGATCGTATTACGGCAAAGACTCTTTACAACGGCATCGGGATAGGGATTGTAACCGAACAGGTCGCGTCCCCGGCAGAGGGCGGCAAGTTTGGTGTCGTTGCCTATCGCAGCCCTGATCTTCTCGAGACGCATCCAGGGATCTTCATTCAGATACCGCATGGAGATATCGGGAACAGCTCCACCCCATACTTCCATTGCATAGAAACCAACGTTTCGATAGAAAGGGAGAACCCGGTCGATCTGTTGCTGAGACATTCGTGTTGCAAAAGAGGATTGCTGACCGTCACGAAGGGTGACGTCGCGGATAGATAGTTTATGTGCCATACTTCTTTTTGTTTAGTTGGTTGTCATACTTTATATATAAAACAGAGGCGTTTAAGATTTGGTTTATAAGGGAGGGGATATAAGAAAGGGCGGTACACAGCCGCCCTTTCAGAAGGCGTTCTTATTTCAAATTCCACCATAAAGGTGTAGTCGTCAGGTCGGCTCCGCCCAGAAGCTCTAATGCTTTCTGGTAGCCTTCCAGGTTATTGGTCTGGATATTGGCCGGATAGCGGTAGCGTTTCGGATAGAACTCGAGACGGCATTCCTTGGCGGTTGCCATTGTCAGCGGAACCTGGTTCAAGGGGTTGTAGTCTTTCTCTACTGCCTGGTTTTCAAAGAAAGGCAAGCCGAGACGACGGTGGTCGCTCCATGCTTCTTCGGGTAACCAGGGTACCTGTGCGATGTATTTCTGGGTGATGATCTTTGTCAATGCATCGTTGTTGTAAGAACCACCCCGGTAGATTGAATTCTTCGGATAAGTATACGTCATCGTCTTATTCTCCTTCGTGTAAGGATCTACATAATTGACAGTATAGGGTTGCGCTTCCGTTGTATGATCGAAGCTGACGGAAGTACCTACCCGGTTGTAATCCGTTGAAGCCAGATATTGGGCGACTTCACTTTCCACACCATGATACTGGAAGCTGACGGTGATACCGTTCTCATAATTCGACTTGGCCGTACCCGGTACAGTCCATCCTTTGACAGCGGCTTCCGCCATCAGGAAGTAGCTTTCCCACGGGCCGAAGAATACGCGTTTCATCGTATTCATACGATACTGCTTGGCAATGGAAGGATAGTTGTAGTTCTTCCCGGTCAGTTCGCTGACCAGACCGGCCAGGTCGTTCCATTCACCGGCCACCCATGTTCCCCAGGTATATTTAGGGTCGATGGAAAGCATCGGTTTCGAATTATCGGAAGGATCCATCAGGTTGACAGTCGTTACGCTGCTGGCCGAACCGATGTAATCGGGATAGACAATACCGTCGTTCCAGCCTACTACACTGAACAGTTTCGGTGCACGCGGATCGACATACTGGGGAATACCGTCGAAATAGAATCCGGCACACGGATCATTCGTATTCAGCGGGAAATGTTTCGAGAGATACAATCCCATATAATCGTGCGGATTCTTCAGATGGCTCTTCAGGGAGTCGGGCACGGGAAATTCCGTACTTCCCAGACCGACAACGAGGTTCTTGAACGTCACCGACATCGGCTGTGCATTCCAGGTACGCGACATAACGCCGGTCAGGTCGCCCCACCCGTCTTTTTCCTGTACGGCAGCCATATCGTCCAGGGTAGCAATAAAGGTCTTGCCGGCTGCATCTTCAAACTCGGTCTTTGCCAGTGCGGGCGAGACGTCGGAGATACGCATGGCATAACGCATACGCAGGGAGTTGGCATATTTCTTCCAGGCATTGATATTTCCGGCATAGAAAGCATCTTCTCCGGCCATATCCGACATATCGATCGAGGGATCGAGAGCCGCTTCGGCTTCTTTCAGTTCACTAAGTATAAATCCGTAGATCGCTTCGACACTGTCGTATTCGGCCGGAACACCGGTGAAGGCGGACAGAGCCGGGATCGGGCCGAAACCGTCGCTGACCTCTGCATTCAGGTAAGCACGCCAGATACGGGCCATCTGTATCACATTCTTATAATAAGGATATTGTTCGGCTTCCCCTTCGGCCACCTTCTTTTCTCCGAGCTCGATGGCTTTGGTGGCCTTGTTGAGCCAACCTACCGCATAAGAGTTACTGAGATAGAGGGTGATGTAGTCATTGTTGTCCGTTCCGATGGTGAAACCACTACCCCGGTTGAAGCGGGCGGCACGGTTCCATTCGGCAATGAAGATACGTTCGGCAATCTCCGGGTTCATCTGTGCCCCGATGATGGAGCCATTGAGGAACCATTCAGGCTTCACTTTGCTTTCGCCCACCTGGTTAGGGTCTTCATTTATCTCCGTAAAATCGTTACAGGAGGAAAACAAAGCAGTTAATGAGAACAAGCCTGCCAGTAATATATTCTTTGTATTCATCTTTATTTGTTCTTAATTGTTGATAATTAGAAACCTACCGTTACATTAAACGTAAATGAACGGCTGGTCGGTGCAGCTCCATTCTCGAACCCTGTCGCATTCGTATTCGTTGCCGAAACCGATTCAGGGTCGATACCCGGCAGGTTGTAATGGATCATCCAAACATTATTACAGGTTGCAGACAGACGCAAACGCTGGAATGGTGTCTTTTTCAGCATCGCCCGGTTGAAATCGTAACCGAGAGTGATGTTACGCAAACGGATATTCGTGGCGTCGTAGGTGTACATTTCCGGCAGACCGTAATTACCGGTCGAACCGATACGTTCCCAGTAGTTCTGCGGAGTCACGGCAACGGTGTTTTCCTTATACCCGTCGGGAGTCTGCACGACAGAGTTCGGAACGACAAAGCTTTCGCGTCCGCCGTTTACCACCGTTCCTGCGGCATTACCGCGTGAATAAAGATTGGAAGCAGTGGCCGAATAAAGATCACCGCCGATGCGGAAGTCGATCAGGAAGCTCAGGTTGAAACCTTTGTAAGCGAAGTTGTTGGTAAGACCCAGCATCCAGTCGGGACTCTGGTTACCTACTTTCGACTTATTGGTCGTGATGAGCGGAAGCCCGTCCTCGCCAACGATCTGCTGTCCGTAATAAGGACTGTTCTTATCCTCTACCCTTTGGAAAGTCTGGCCGTAGATGTCGCCATAGTAACTGCCCTGCACGGCTACGATCTGGATCGCATCGAGGGTCTTGATATCATAGAGGGTGACACCCGGATAGAGGTCGATGATCTTGTTGCGGTTCAGGGAGAACTGTGCCGTGGCGTTCCAATTCAAGCCTTTCGGGTTGTCGAGGATCGCACCGTTCAGGGAGACTTCAACCCCTTCGTTCTGGATATTACCGGCATTCACCTTGCGCGAACTATAGCCGGAGAAGGGATCCATCGGCAGGTTCAGCAACTGGCGGGTAGCGTTGGTTTTATACCAGGCCGCATCCAATCCCAAGCGGTTGTTGAAGAAGCGGACGTCGAAACCGGCTTCCCATGATTTGATCAGCTCACTGCGTACAGTCGAGTCGAAAAGGACATTGCCCGGTGCGGCGGTCGTGTTGCCATTCTCATCCTTGCCCACCGTAAAATTATTGTACAGTTGATAAGGGTCGAGGTCGTTACCAACCTCTGCAAAAGAAGCTCTTACCTTGGCAAAGGTGAACCATTCGGGCATTGAACCGCCAATCTTCGGAAGCATATCGGAGATTACTGCGGATAAACTAACGGAAGGATAGAAATAAGAACGGTTCGCTTTCGACATGGTGGACGACCAGTCATTACGTGCCGTAACATCCAGGAACAGATAGCCGTCCCAGTTCAACTGCAAGGATCCGTAGAGTGAATTCATCTTACGGCGGATCAGTTCGGAAGTGACGGTCGGTTTGTTAACACCGTTGTTCAGGGAGAAAAGGTTCGGCACCAGCAATTCGCCTGCCGAAGCGTTCATCTTGGTTCTTTTCTGCATCATCAGGTTACCCCCGAAAGTAACGAAACCACCCAGACGGTCGATCAGGTTATCTTTACGGGCTGTGGCCAGGAAGCTGTAGTTATTTTCGTAGAATGTTTCCGAACCTTCGTTGTACAGGCCGCGGGGCGATGTGTTACCGCCGGCGTATACTTTTTCGTTTTTGGTAGTTGTATAATAGTCGGTACCGCCTCTCAGTTCGATGTCGAACCAGTTAGTAGGCGCATATTTCAAAGCGACGTTACCTAACAGACGGTTACGGGTATCGTTATTCTGACGGTACTTGGTTACCCAGTAAGGGTTCTCCTGCGGATTCTTGGAAGCGTCCCACCAGATCATGTTGCCCTCTTCGTCGACACTGTTCTTAAACTCCTTCACATTCAGCGAACGTGGCAGGTTATAAATAGTGTTGAATGCATTCGAAGGGTTGACACCCTGGATCGGACGGTTGTGGGCATTCATATTGATATAGTTCACTTTAGCGTCGATCTTCCACTTTTCCGCTTCATCCAGGAAAGTAGTGGCACGCAAGGTGATATTCGTCTTGTTCAGCTTCGACTCGGGAGTGATACCTGCATCGTCCGAACGGTTGATAGAGGTAAACACAGAGGTACCCTTTATGTTCTGCTGGAAACTGACTCCTTCATTGAAAGAAGTCCCGGTACGGAAGAAAGCATCGATATTATCGTATGTCTGCAAAGGCACCTGACGGCCCAGCCAGTCGGTAACCATTTGTCCTTCGGCTTTCGGCCCCCAGCTCAGGCGCGACTGGTTGTCATAAGCGCCGACCGAACCTTGTCCGAAGCTATTCTGCATATCCGGTTTCAGGAAGATCGACTCGGTAGTGATGCCGGCATTCACCGTAATCCCTATCCCCTCGTTCTTCTTCCCCGACTTGGTCGTGATAAGTATTACCCCGTTACCGGCACGTGACCCGTACAGAGCGGCCGCCGAAGCTCCTTTCAATACCGTCATCGACTCGATATCTTCGGGGTTGATATCGGAAAGCCCGTTACCCATATCGGCACCGGAGTTACCCCATACATCATCTACCCCACCGGTGAAGTTATCCATCGGCGTCCCATCGACCACAATCAACGGCTGATTGCTACCGGTCAGCGAGCTGTTACCACGGAGCACGATCTTCGACGATCCTCCTACCCCGTTACTGGAACGGACGATCTGCAAACCGGAGACCTTACCTGATAAGGAGTTGGCAAGGTTAGGTTCACGGGAGGACAATAATTCATCCCCTTTTAACTCCTGCATAGCGTAACCTAATGCTTTCTTGTCACGCTTCATACCCAATGCCGTAACAACGACTTCATCGAGTTTCTGCGTATCTTCCTGCATTTTTACATTCAGGGTCGTCTGTCCGGTGTAAGGAATATCTTGTGTGGCAAAACCAATGAAAGAGATTTGGATAATGTCTCCTTTCTTTACGCCTTCTAGTGTGAAGTGACCGTCCATATCGGTCATCGTACCGTTAGTGGTTCCTTTTATTACAACAGAAGCCCCTGCAACGGGTCCGAACTCATCTTCAACCACTCCCGTAACTTTCGTATCCTGTTGGGAAATGTCAATAGCAGGATTCCCGGTATTCGGATCGGCATAAGCGTTTCCGGTAAAGCCCAACGCGCCCGCCAGGAGAATCATGCTGACAGATTTGAATCTTTTCAACATACTGATGTTTTTTGTTTAATTTATTAGACTAAATGTGTTTGGCGCAAACCAACGTCATTTGGTAATTGAAACAGAAAAAAACAGGAGTTGTTGCAAGATTAACATTAATGAAACAAGAAATTAGGCATAACAAAATAACACTTGAAAAGCAGACATTCCCAGTAAATCATAAAAGATCAGTGATAGCAATTTAGGATTCATCATAATCCGATAATAACTTTTTTTTCTTTTTAGTCACATATTATAAAATAGAAAAGGTAAAGCAGAACAACTAGAAAAAGTTATTCAGACGAAAATCGATTAGATTCCATTATAACTTATTCATCGAATATATAATCATCTGTATTAATATAAATGTGTCAAAACCCATTTTAGAAAACGCAGACTATCTTGATTATGATATAATAATTCAAAATTTTCTGCGTCATCGACATCCGTAATGACTTTTTGACACATTTTCTTTATAAGTTTCTTAGAAAAGATTATCGAGCTATTACCTTTACTTGGTAAACGCCTATTTGTCCATTATTCATTCTTACACCTATTTCAAAATGAACAACCGTACCTGAGGGCCTGTTTAATAGACCAATATCATCCAAATTACCCGTAATTACTAATGTGCTACCTAAATCTGTCCAAGCGAAATTAGGAGCACAGGACAACACTTGTTCATTGGGTTTTGGAACAGTTACAGTAAATGAATTAATCTTTGCATCCGCATAAACAGTTGTCAATACACCTAAATTGACGTAACCACCACTAACTACTTCTACCGCAATAGGCGAAAAATCATTTTCAGCCGATACTGAATTCACATCAAAACAAGAAGAGCTGAATAAAAAGACTACTAATAAAAATATATTTTTCATGTTGCGAGTTATTAAAAGACAATATTAATATAGAAAAAAGGACAAGACCATTGTCGAAAAACTCATGATCCTATCCTTTTTCTTATTTAGTTAGCTATTAAAGAGCTGGACCAGCACCCCACTGAGGAGCTCCTTGATCTTGCCATACACGTTCAGAATTCAAAATAGTACCAGAACCTACAGTATATCCCTGGTCTTTATATGACTGTATCAGAACATCATACATCAAATCTGTGGGTGATGGAGCACTCAAAGCCATACGACGAGGAATGGAGGATACAGGAACCTGACTATAATCTACACGATTGAATATATTAGACCCAATTTTAGGAACACCAGAACGACGGGCGGTTGTATACTGATCGATCGGTGACATAAAGAAGTGCAGAATCTGCTGAATATAAACTTTCTCCAAATCCGTTGCTTTATCTCCAGTCAACTTACATGCATCTTTTGACATCATTGTGTCAATTTCACCATCTTTCAAATCGATAGTTTTTTCATTTGAGTCATAACCATAAGTTGTTCCATAATAAGGAATTTTATTCTTACTTGCTAAATAATCATATTCTTCAACAGAAGCACGAACAGCCTTAGAGAAATAATGATTAGCTTCCTGAGGTAGCGCAGCACCTAACAGTTTAAATTCTGCCAAATATAAATTAACTTCAGCTGTTGTCATATACATACCATACCAAGGCTGGTCTTCGACATCCTGAATAACCGGATCATTCGGACAAGTAGGATATGTAAAATCAACACGGCCATAGATCATTTCCTGATTATACATTGAATATGGTCTGTAAGTATGAGTTTCATCATATTTACAATTAATATCATAATTGAACCAATCTCCATAAGTTCCGGCTTGCTGCCCTGCATTAAATGCCAACGGCAAACCATAATAACGTACCCAAGGTTCACCGGCACCTTTCCATGCTTTAAATTTGTAAATGCCATCTGTTCCTACTTCATAATCAACATTATCCATAATATATTTAGGAACATCTTTTTCTCGTTTAGCATCAAAGAACAACTGAACGACTTTTGAATTCCATGAGTTCTTCGTGAAAACAAAACGAACACGAGGATCACGATTATCAATCATGAAATCAATAACAGATTGAGAAGCACCCACCGACTGCAATACACCATTACTCCAGTGATACGCATAATCATTGCTGGAACTGTTATGAGTAGCCTTATTGAATAAGAAATCATCTTCAGCTCCATCAAGAACGCCACAAGAAGCATTTACCACCTCTTCTGCTATTTTTAATGCTCTCGTCTTATCTTTAGAGATCAGTCGAGCTGCTATTTTTAACTTCACTGAGTTTGCGAGCTTCGCCCATTTATCCATCTTTCCATTGTAAACCACATCTTGTGATGAGACAAAAATTTGATCAGATGAAGTTGTAAAACTTTTTATAGCATTGTCTAATGTTGTCAACCAAAGATCATACAGTTCCTGAATGGAGTCATATTTAGGAGTCAATGTACCACCGTGTGCAGCTTGTGCGGCTTCCGTATAAGGTATATTTCCAATAAAGTCTGAGTCGTAAATGCCCATATAGATACATAACACATCCAATGCTGCAGCGTATTGTTCATACTGAGCACTTTCTTCAGGACTCATTGTTGAACGAACATATTTCACCTCATTTACATATTTCAAAACCTTAATACTTTTGAAACCCTGGAAAGAGGCTCCATCTGCAATACTAGATGTAACCCCACCTGTAGAAACAGCAGTTTGTATCCACTGATAAATTTCAGAGGCATTGTAGAACCAATAAGTATAATCCGAGGGTTCAAAATCCAGAACTCCTTGTGCAAACAAATAGCCAGGATTACCTTCTGTAATGGAAGAGGGATCTTGATTTACATCTGCAAAATCATCCCTACAACTTGTACATAGCAAAGAGATACCCGCTAATGTTGCAGCTAATAATGCTTTATATTTTTTCATGTTGTAATCAATTAAAAATAGTTATTACTTATATTTATACTTAGAAACCTACATTTACAGTAAATGTAAAGCTGGAGGTTACACCTGTATATGAACGTACGCGAAACTCTGCTGCTGCTGTACCAGATATAGATTCCGGATTCTCACCACTAGGCATTGTGTTCAGTAAATACCCCAAGTTATGGCCACTTAGAATCAAATTCACATGTTTAGCTTTAAGTTTATCACAGATATTTGAGGGCATACGATAGCTTAAAGAGATATCACGTAATGCAATATAATTCAATTTCTTTATCCAGTCGTCGTTAACTACGCCATAGTTACGTCCAGCCATTGTCCAGGCATTATTTCTATATAACCAGGCTGAAGCGTGAGTTGGTTCGATAACTCCTTTATTAACCAGGTCCTGATAAGATTCACCTGCAGAAGAAAGGCCACTGCCTCCAACAGTATAAACGCTACCATCAGGTTGTGTAATTGCTGTTCCTGAAGGAAGAATACCTTCGGGAATTATACCATCATGATACGTTTTACCATCAAATTTAGAAGTCCATGAAACACCACCATGCCCCGGAGCATTTTTCAAAGAATTTTCAGTAAAACCATATGCAGTACCATAGCGTGAATTATAAGAAGCTACATAACCACCGAAACGCATATCCAAAGACACACTCAAGGCCCAATTCTTATATTTCAAACCTGTTGATACAGAACCTAAAAAGTCCGGCAACATAGACCCTACTTCTTGTATTTCAGCCTCATTACGTAAGTAGTGAGAACCTCTATTTGAATCTCTCCAAGCCAATACCGGTAAACCAGATTCTTCATCATACTTTAATCCACTATCAGTAAGCAACAAACCATAAGCAGAACCTACTTTTGCCACAGAACCTACACGATAATTACCATAGCCTATATCTCCATTTAATGAAATATAGTCTGCAACATTTTCATGTAAAGAAATGATCTTGTTCATATTCTTTGTCCAAGTGAAATCCAAAGTCCACTCCCAGTCTTTGTTTCTAAAAGGTACTGTATTTAATGCTAATTCAATACCTTGGTTCTGAATGTTACCTGCATTGATCAATTGATTACTGATACCTGATACAGAAGGTACAGCAATACTCATGATCTGGTTCTTTGTATTTTCTTTATAATAAGTAGCATCGATTCCAATCCGATTATCTATAAAACGCCAATCAATACCGATTTCCCAAGCATTCTTACGTTCAGGTTTCAAATTCTGATCATAAGTAGAAGAAGGAACAGATAATCCATAATAATTACCATTTGCAGTAGTTGAAGTATTCAATGAATAAGCAGTATTAATAGTATAAGGACTCGTATCGTTACCTACTTGCGCCCATGAACCACGGATTTTTGCAAATGAAACCCAATCTGGTAACTGATCTCTATAAGTCGAACTGATCAACCATGAACCATTTACAGAAGGGTAAAAATAAGAATATGTCCCGTGAGTATCGCTGTAAACCAGAGCAGAAGACCAGTCATTACGCCCGGTTACATCCAAAAAGACCTGATCTCTCCAACTAACACCAGCTTGAAAAGCAACTGATAACATGGTCTTTGTCCCTGATATTTTTGCTGTATAATTCGGAGTTTGTTTTGAATTTGCAATAAAGAATTGGTTAGGAACAATCAAACCACCCTCTGTATTCATTGTTTGTTCCTGAACAAAATTATGGTAATACTCACCACGTAAAAAACCATTGAAAGACCAATCGCCTACTGTTTTGTTAACTAAAAAATTGGCATTAAGATTTGTCTGTTCTTTTGTGTATAAGCCCATTTCATACTTACCACCTTCATTTGCATACCCGGCACCTGGTTGTTTATTTTCAAAACGAGTGTAGTAATAATTATAATTTGCTTCCGTATTAAACTTTAACCAGTCAAGAATATCGATATTCAATTTGATAGTCGGACGAACTGATGTTTCTTTCTTAGTATAATCATTTTCGTAAATATTCCACCAAGTTCCTAAACCAGGATAAACACCGTAAGGATCACCATATTTAGAATCAGCTTGTCCACCATGAGATCCTTTATATTTATCTTTTGCAGTTGTAGGATCATACATTCTTCCCCATGTTCCGTTCACGAAATTTTCACCGATATTGATCGGGCTATTCTTCGGAGTGGAATTAGCAAACGCCATGCTGGCATCTAACTTTATTTTCTCAGTAATTTTATGAGATGCTTTTCCCAAAAAGGATATACGTTGGAAACTATTATTAGGTACAGTACCGTCTGCATATTTATAAGAAAGAGATGTATAGAATGTCGTTTTATCGTTTCCACCGCTAATAGCCACATTCGTATTTGAATTGAAACCTTTCTTATAAGCCTTTTTAAAATTATTCTTTACCGGACTGTAAGGACGGATAGATCCATCGTAATATTCAATATCACTTCCATCAAAAGCCGGCCCGAAACTCATCCCCTCATCAGGAATCAAACTATGGATTCCGTTATTTGTTGGGAACTGATTATGGTTATCATAAATATAATAGTTGCCGTTAGCATCTTTATCTCCATAACCCACAAAACCGGAAATTGTACCGTTACCGAATTCATTCTGAAGATTAGGAGTAGAAGTTACCGCATCAACACCAAATGTCTGAGAGACTTCTATTCCCAAACCTTTCCCGGATTTCCCGGATTTCGTAGTTATAACAACGGCACCATTTAACCCCCGAGAACCATACAAAGCTGTTGCTGCTGCACCTTTCAACACAGAAACAGATTCGAAATCATCAGGATTCAAATTCTTCAGTTCATTACCATAGTCATTACTATTTCCATCCCAGTCCGGATTACCTTCTTTAATAGAGTTATCCATAATAACACCGTCTACAACATAGATAGGCTGATTGTTCTTACCTAATGTAGACACACCACGAATCAAAATCTTTGTAGAACCAAACATTCCACCGTCTGACCCAGAGATTTCAACACCAGCAACCTTACCCTGCAAAGCAGCTACAGGATTAATCAGATTGGCATTCAATTCATCCCCTTTCATCTCTTTCATCGCATACCCCAGGGACTTTTCCGAACGTTTCATACCCAAAGCCGTTACAACTACCTCGTCCAGCTTTTGAGTATCTTCCGATAATTTAACAGAGAGAGAAGCTTGACCGGTGTACTTAATTTCCTGAGTAGTGTAACCAATAAAAGAAATTTGAATAACATCTCCGTTCTTTACACCTTCCAATGTAAAATTACCGTCCATATCGGTAATATTACCATTGGTTGTTCCTTTAACAACTACTGATGCTCCAGCTACAGGGCCGAAATCATCTTCAACTGTACCTGTGACTTTCCCGTCTTGTTGGGAAATAGCGGTACCAGGCCTAGCTGGTAGCAGGTCTGCATAAACACCCATAGGGAAACTTAATGCACCAGCGATCAGAACTAAGCTTACAGGCTTAAAGTTTTTCAACATAATTGATGGTTTTATTAGAACATAAATAGACACTGTTTTGGCGAAACAAGAGTCTTTAATACTAGCTTTGGATATAATTCATAAGAATTATTTAGAACTTGGCGTATTTTCAGTTGGCGTTATTACTTAGTTCTAAAAGAACTCTGTACATTTAACAAATGCAATATGCTGATATATTGATTATTACAGTTTTTGCAATACGATAATTAACTATTTTATCAGGCAAGAAAAGGCATTATATGACGATTCAATCAGTCAAATTATTAGGAAATATTAATTAATGGCTTCGATTTTATTGAAGAATTGAGTGATTTAATTCCATTTATGTGAATTTAAGTAAACACATACTACTATTGATTAGCCGACTTAAAAGGGAAGGAATGTTGCCGACTTGATTTACTTATATATAGAGTTAGGTTGGTAAAGAAGAAATATTTAGAGAAAAAGTGGTGTGCCAAATCTTATTACTGAATGCCGATGATGCAGAATACGCAAAATATTGTAGACTTATTTTTGACACACCACCTTCTCATTTATAATCCCAGGCAATAATTGACTAATGTGATGACATCTTTCGGATTCTTCATGTCTGTCTTCTTTTCTTTGATATAAGTTTCGATGAGGTTCTCTTTGCCGGGAAAGAGCTTTAGTAACGATTTTTTATTCTTAAATTTGAGAGGGGTACCATCACGAAATATACAATATTCATTTTGATTGGCGAGTTTGTTTACTTCTGTATATTGATTTTCGTAAACCCCGTAATTCAACTGGTTAGTGTTTAAACTTTCCACTTTAGCCTGCTGAGTTACGCCGAAAGCATTTTTATATCCCTGGGAAGCATTCTTCAACAACCAGTTTACACCGATAAGACCATTCGGGATCTGTATAATCTCATAATAACTCGATCCGGTCGGAATGAATTTGGAATTTCCAATATAAACCGTATCAATCTGGGCAATGTTGGTCAGGAGCATTTCTTCCGAGCCGTTTTTGAACATCATCTTCTGATTGCCGGCATCATAATTGAGCTCTGCAGGAGTCTTGGAGTTGTTCTTCATTAACACCACACCTTTCGAGTAGTCTTCGAAAAGCATCTGACGTTTCTTTTGTGCATTAGCACTGCCTACAGTTGCTATACAGCACAGGATGGTGATTAGCAGGTATGTTCTCATTGTGGTAGAATGTGTGAAAGAGTAGTTGCTTCTTAAGCAACTACTCTTTGTGGTTATTAATAAATCAAATTAATTTTTCGGACCTTCTCCCCATTGCGGAGCTCCCTGATCCTGCCATGTGCGTTCAGTGTTCAAAATAGATGTATTTGCATCTCCGGCACCGGTAATGGTATAACCTTGTGCTGCATAAGCATCCCTTTGAATCTGATACAACTGGCTCGTTTCATTAGGTACACCTGTCTGGAAACGACGCGGGAAGTTAGTAACAGGAATAGCACTGTAATTCTCACGGCTGATCAATTGTGAGTTGAATTTAGGTAAACCGGAACGACGGGCAGTTACAAACTGATCGTAAGGATACATGATGAAATGTATCATTTGCTGTAAATAGACTTTTTCCAATTGGTCGCTGGTAGAACCGGTCAGGTTGTAATCGGGAGAAGCCAACATGGCGTCGATTTCACCGTCTTTCAGTTCGATAGAAACTTCGTTCGGATCATAATCGTAAGTTGTTCCGTAATAAGGTATCTGATTTAGTCCGGCTGTTTTGTCATATTCCTGAACAGACAGTCTGATACCTTTTTTGAAATAATCTTCTGCTGTACCAGGTAAATTAGCTCCTAACAACTTGAACTCTGCCAGATACAGGTTTACTTCACTACCACCCAGATACATTCCGTACCAGGGACGGTTTTCTGTTCTGGTGATTACCGGACCTCCCGGAACTGTCGGCAGGGTAAAGGTGTAATAACGTCCGATCACCATCATATGTTGATACAAAGAGTATGGACGATATGATTTTGCACTTTGACCGTTTGCATCGGTAATTTGATAACGGTTACTATAATCAAACCATTCACCGTAGACAGCCGAATTATTGGCAGCATTATATTCAACCGGAAGACCTTCATAACGTACCCAAGGTTCGCCTAATCCTTTCCATCTTACAAATGTTTTCTTTCCGCTGGCATCTGTAGTGTATTCAACGTTTTCTTCAATATAAGAAGGGATAGCTTTCCCCTGATTGTAGAATTCCTGAATGATTGTCGAGTTCCAATCGTTTTTCCGGTAACAGAAACGAACGCGCGGGTCCTTGTTTTTAAGCATGAAGTCTACTACACGCTGGCTGGATGCTCTTCCATCCATAAAGCCATTGCTCCAGTGATAGATATAATCATCACTGCTTGAGTTTACAACACTTTTATTAAACAACATGGCATCTTCCAGTGAATCGATATAGCCACAGGAGGCATTTGCTACTTCCGAAGCGATTGTCAGCGCTTTCGCTTTATCTTGATGTATCAGGCGGGCGGCAATTCTTAGTTTCAAAGAGTTAGCCATTTTAGCCCACTTTGTCAGATCGCCTCTGTAAACGATATCCTGATTGCTTGTGAAAATCTGATCCGTAGCCGTTGTAAATGTCGTGATAGCTGCATTCAACTGACTTAACCACAGGTCATACAAATCGGCAATTCTGTCGTAAGCCGGAGTCAACGTACCACCATGCAGAGCATTACCGGCTTCCGTAAACTGGATATCACCATTGATATCGCTGCTTGAAATAGCAAGATAAGCTGTGAGAACATCCACACAAGTAGCAGTTGCAGCATGTTTGGCTGATTCTTCTTCACTCATGTTCGAGCGCAGATAGGTAATTTCGTGTGCCAGTTTTAATGTATTCACATAGTTTACACCACCTGTAACAGTTGTCAGTGCGGTACTTTCAACAAAACTACCGGTAGGTACAGCCATCTGGCTCCATGCCGTCAACATAGGGGCATCGTAGAACCAAAATGTATAATCGAAAGGATCGAAATCCATAACAGCTTTTGCAAACAAATAGGATGGCTCGGCCTTCGTTACCTGCGAAGGGCTGGAGTTGATATCCGCGAAATCGTCACGGCATCCGGTGGTGCAAAGCAAGGCTACACCCAATCCGAATCCCATTAATATATTATGATAATTGTTCATGTCTTAATTAATTAAAAGTTTCTTTTTCAGGTTTAGAATCCAACATTAATAGTAAATGTGTAATTAGCAGTCAGACCGTTGAAAGAACGGATACGGAACTCGGAAGCAGATGTACCGCGGACAGATTCCGGGTTGATCTTATTCGGCATTGTATTCAGCAGATAACCCAAGTTACGTCCGGATACTGATAAATTCAAGTGCTGGGCTCCCAGTTTGTGTGCAATCTTGTTCGGCATTCTGTATGATACGGTGATTTCACGTAAAGCGATATAATTCAACTTTTTCACCCAGTCGTCATTTACAGTACCCGTACTCCATGCATTATTCCAGTAATGCCATGCGGAAGCGTGTTGCGGGTCAACAAGTCCTTTATCATGTAAAGCCTGATACGTTTCGCCGCCATCGGCTACGATATAAGAAGTTCCGTTCGGCAGAGGAATAGACGTTCCGCCTTCAATTAATCCGACAGGGATTAAACCATCATGGTAAGTCTGACCATCCCAGATAGAGGTATAAGTCATACCACCATTTTCAGAATCACGCCATTTCAAAGAACTTTCAGTGAAACCGTATGCCAAACCGTAACGGTTTGCGTAAGAAGCTACATAACCTCCGAAGCGCATATCTAACAAAGCACGCAGGCTCCAGTTCTTATAAGTAAGCGAAGTACTTACAGAACCCAGGAAGTCAGGAACCATCGAGCCGATCACTTCCGCTTCGCCGCTACGCTGGTAATACATGGCATGCATACCTCTATCGCCACCGTAATAAGATGTCGCATTCAATACAGGCAGACCTGTTTTTTCATCGATTTTGGGTTTAGAGTCACTCATCAATACACCATAAGATTCTCCAACTTTGGCAACCGAACCAACGCGGTAGTTACCATAAGCAACCTCACCACTCAAAGTGATATAATCGGCTACGTTAGGATGCAACTCTATGATCTTGTTGTTGTTTTTGGTGTAGGTAAAGTTCAACCCCCATTCCCAATCTTTGTTTTTGAACGGAATTGTATTCAATGCTATTTCAAGACCCTTGTTCTCGATATTACCGGCATTGATATACTGGCTGCTGATACCTGAAATACTTGGAACACTGATAGACATAATCTGGTTTTTTGTATTTTCCTTATAATAAGTAGCATCGATGCCGATTCTGTTTGAAAGGAATCGCCAGTCCAAACCGATTTCCCAAGCGTTCTTACGTTCCGGTTTCAGGTTTGTTGAATAGGCCGTAGTCGGAATACTTAATGCATACACATTAGTTCCACCTTGTAATTGGGCAGTCAACAATGAATAAGCCGAGTTGATTGTATAGGCATCCGTATCATTACCAACCTGTGCCCATGAACCACGTAGTTTGGCAAAAGATATCCATTCAGGAAGTTGATCACGGAACGTTTCGTGAGCCAGCCAGGATGCGGAAACAGACGGATAGAAATAGGAGTAGTTACCATGAGCATCAGAATAAACCAGGGCAGAAGACCAGTCGTTACGTCCGGTTACATCCAGGAATAACTGATCTTTCCAGCTGGCACTAGCCTGGAAGGATAATGATAACATTCTCTTTTCTCCTTCAATTGCACCACTGTAAGAAGGTGTATTGATGGAGTTAGCTATAAAATATTGGTTAGGTACAACCAGACCGCCATTCGTATTTTCAGCCATCGTCTGTTGAATATTATTGAAATATTCACCACGGATAAAACCGCCGAATGTAAAATCGCCTACACTTTTGTTGAAAGTGAATGCGGCATTCAGGTTGGTTTGTTCCTTAGAATATAATCCCATTCCATAATATCCGCTATTAGTGTTCGCATAACCGGTACCGGGTTGTTTACTTTCGTAACGTCTGTAGTAATAGTTATAGTTACCTTCGGCGCGAAATTTCATCCAGTCGGTTAGTTCCACGTTCAACACTAATGTCGGACGAACGGATGTCTCTTTCTGTGAATAATCATTTTCATAGATGTTCCACCAAGTATCCCTTCCCGGGTTACTACCATACTCGTCACTGTAGTTAGAACTGGCCAATCCTCCGTGAGACCCTTTATAACGTTTGCGGAAGTAATTCGTATCATAAGTACGTCCCCACGTTCCGTCTACAAATAACTCACCAATATTAGGCTGGGCATTTTTAGGGTTCGAGTTAGCGAAAGAAATAGATGCTTCTACTTCTACTTTGTCGGTTATCTTATGAGATGCTTTAGCCAGGAATGACGTACGGTCGAAACTGTTGTTAGGCAATGTACCGCTGGCATACTTATAAGACAGAGAGGTGTAGAAAGATGTTTTCTCGCTACTACCACTTACTGAAACATTCGTATTGCTGTTGAAACCTAAGTTGTACGCATCCTTAAAGTTGTTCTCAACCGGGCTGTATGCAATAGTCGAATAATCATAATTTTCGATATTGCGTCCGTCGAATGCCGGCCCCCAGTGACGACCTGTTCCATCACGAAGCGTTGGATCTCCTGCAGAGTTCAGATTGAACTGTCCGATGTTGTCATACAGATAGTAATTCCCGTTTGCATCGGTTTCTCCATAACCGACATTACCGGTGTACTGTCCGCGACCATACTTGTTTTGCAATTTAGGTTGTTTGAACATGTGGTCGATACCGAAAGTCTGCGAAACATTCACACCGATACCTTGTTTACCCTTACCAGATTTAGTAGTGATAACGACTGCACCATTCAAACCGCGTGAACCGTAAAGAGCTGTAGCGGCCGCACCTTTCAGTACAGATACCGTTTCAAAATCATCCGGGTTCAGGTTCTTCAACTCGTTACCGTAGTCGTAGTTGTGGGCTGTCCAGTCTGCATCACCATCTCTGATGGCATTGTCCAGGATAACGCCATCCACTACATAGATAGGCTGGTTGTTCTTACCCAGAGTAGAAGCACCACGGATCTGGATCTTGGTAGCACCGAACATACCACCGTCGGAACCTGCAATTTCAACCCCTGCCACTTTACCTTGTAAAGCAGAAACCGGGTTGATCGCGTTGTTCAGCAGTTCTTCACCTTTTAATTCGGTAACAGCATATCCCAATGCTTTCGTTTCGCGTTTCATACCTAAAGCGGTAACAACCACTTCGTCGAGAGCTTGTGAATCTTCTTTCAATTTTATACGAAGAGAAGACTGACCGGTATACCTGATCTCCTGTGTGGCATACCCAATAAATGAAATTTGGATGGTTGTTCCGTTTTGTACACCTTCCAAAGTAAAATTACCTTCCATGTCGGTAATTGTACCATTTGTGGTTCCTTTCACTACGATAGAGGCTCCGGCAACGGGACCGAAGTCATCCTCTACTACCCCGGTGAGTCTCCCGCTTTGCTGGGAAATCCCGGTACTTTGCTTACTTGGCGTCAGATCGGCGTACACATTTCCGGAGAAACTGAGTGCTCCTGCGATCAGAACTAAGCTAACAGGCTTTAAGTTTTTCAACATAATTGATAGTTTTTAGATTACCGAAGTGTTATTTTGGCGAATAAGCACTTCTTTGTTTAAAATGATATATAATGTATAAGTCTTGTAATTTAACGTCTGTGTGAAATTGTGTTTCTTTCTCTTTTTTCGTCTCCCTAGTTCTAAAAGAACTCTGTACATTTTATATCCGC
>NZ_KQ033919.1:4366761-4481443 GCF_000969825.1 Parabacteroides gordonii MS-1 = DSM 23371 | reverse complement strand
CCCACCGAAACGGAACAGCGGCAAGCCGCCGGGACACTGGCAAGGATTGAGGGGACGAACCTCTACGATGCGGTGGTGGAGAACATCAACGGCGGGCTGGCAAAGGTGGCGGAACTGCTGGGACGCAACGAAGCGGAACTGGCTGCGGCTGCTGTCCCTGCCGAAGCTGGCAATAAAAGCAAGGAACACGAAGCGTTCGACATGAACGATTTCCTATAATATAATAATGTATAAGCCTGACAGCATGAAACAGCGTGATTACGGTTGATTGGCAACCTGAAAACCAAACAGACAAACGGGACTATCCCCGACCACTAAAATTTCAAATTATTCACCAGCCGGGAAAGGCGGACTATCCACCCGCCGCCCGGCATTAAAAACAAATCACAATGAGAAAGAAAATCTTCTTGTCGGCGGCTATACTTGCCGCCGTGGTAAGTGCCTACGCACAAGGAAACGGGCAGGCGGGCATCACCGAAGCCACGAACCTAATCACCGGGTATTTCGACCCCGGAACAAAACTGGTGTACGCAATCGGGGCGGTCTGCGGCTTGATTGGCGGGGTAAAAGTATATAACAAGTTTTCAAGCGGCGACCCCGACACCTCAAAGACCGCCGCCAGTTGGTTCGGGGCGTGCATCTTCCTGATTGTAGCCGCCACTATCCTGCGCTCGTTCTTCCTCTAAACCTGCGGCTATGTCTGACGAGTTGTTGAGGGCTAAGCCCGAAAAATATCAGGTAAACAGGGGTATCGGGAAGCCCGTGGAGTTCAAGGGGCTGAAAAGCCAGTACCTCTTTATCTTTTGCGGCGGCTTGCTCGCCGTCTTCGTGGTGTTCATCGTCCTGTTCATGGCGGGCGTGAACCAGTGGCTATGTATCGGTTTCATCGTGTCGGCTTCGCTGCTGCTCGTGTGGCAGACGTTCCGGCTCAACGCCAAGTACGGCACGCACGGGCTGATGAAAGCCGCCGCACGCAAACGGCATCCACGCTTCATTATCAGCCGAAAGGCGATACCCCGATTATTCACCTACAAAAAAAGAAAGGAAGAAAGACCATGAGAAATATGTTAAAGGCTACCACGCTGGAAAGGAAATTCCCCCTTTTGGCGGTGGAGAACGGCTGCATCATTTCAAAGGATGCGGACATAACGGTGGCTTTCAGGGTGGAACTGCCCGAACTGTTCACCGTCACCAGTGCCGAGTACGAAGCCATACATTCGGCATGGTACAAGGCAATCAAGGTGCTGCCCGACTACTCCATAGTACACAAGCAGGACTTCTTCATCAAGGAGAACTACCAGCCCGACACGGAAAGGGACGAGCTTAGTTTTTTAAGCCGCTCCTTTGAACGGCACTTCAATGAACGCCCGTTCCTGAACCATTACTGCTACCTGTTCCTGACAAAGACGACAAGGGAGAGAAGCCGCCGACAGAGCGACTTCTCCACCCTATGCCGGGGCAGGATTGTACCGCAGGAGATAGCCGACAAGGAAGCGGCGGCAAAGTTCATCGAAGCGGTCGGGCAGTTTGAAAGGATTATGAACGACAGCGGGTTTGTCACCCTTACCCGGCTGGCGGCATCGGAAATCACCGGGCAGGACGGAAAGGCGGGCATCATCGAGAAATACTTCTCGCTATCGCAGACAGATACCACCTGCCTGAAAGACATCGGGCTGTACCCGGAAGAAATGCGTGTCGGGGACGACATACTGTGCCTGCACACGCTTTCGGACGTGGAAGATTTGCCCGGAAAGGTCGGGACGGACACACGGTTTGAGAAGCTGTCCACTGACCGGAGCGACTGCCGACTGTCATTCGCCGCCCCGGTGGGCGTGCTGTTGTCGTGCAACCACGTCTATAACCAGTTCATCTTCATAGACGACCACGCCGAAAACCTGAAGAACTTCGAGCAGACCGCCCGGAACATGCAATCGCTCTCCCGTTATTCCCGTGCCAACCAAGTGAACAAGGAATGGATAGACGAGTACCTGAACGAAGCGCACAGCAAGGGGCTTGTATCGGTGCGCTGCCACTGCAACGTCATGGCATGGAGTGACGACCGGGAAGAACTCAAACGCATACGCAACGATGTGGGAAGCCAGCTTGCGCTAATGGAGTGCAAGCCACGCCACAACACGGTCGATACGCCCACGCTCTTTTGGGCGGGCATACCCGGAAACGAAGCGGACTTCCCCGCAGAGGAAAGTTTCTACACGTTCTTGGGGCAGGCTCTCTGCCTGTTCGTGGAAGAAACGAACTACAAGAGTTCGCTTTCGCCGTTCGGCATCAAAATGGTGGACAGGGTGAGCGGTCGCCCGCTGCATATCGACATATCGGATTTGCCCATGAAGAAAGGCATCACGACCAACCGCAACAAGTTCATACTTGGGCCGAGCGGGTCGGGTAAGTCTTTCTTTACCAACCACATGGTGCGTCAGTATTACGAGCAGGGGGCGCACGTGCTGCTGGTAGATACGGGTAACAGTTACTTGGGGCTGTCCCAGCTTATCCACAACCGCACGCACGGCGAGGACGGGATTTATTTCACCTACACCAACGAGAACCCGATAGCGTTCAACCCGTTCTATGTCGAGGACGGGGTATTCGACATAGAGAAGAAAGAGAGCATCAAGACCCTTATACTCACCCTGTGGAAGCGGGATGATGAAGCCCCGAAGCGGTCGGAAGAAGTGGCGTTGTCAAACGCCGTGAGTGCCTATATCGAACTGACAGGCAAAGACCGTTCGGTAACGCCCTGCTTCAACACGTTCTACGAGTTTGTCCGGGATGATTACCGCCGACAGCTTGAACAGAAGAACGTCAGGGAAAAGGATTTTGACATAAACAATTTCCTGAACGTGCTTGAACCGTACTATCGTGGCGGTGAGTACGACTACCTGCTGAACTCCGACAAGGAACTGGATTTGTTGCACAAACGCTTCATTGTCTTTGAGTTGGACAACATCAAAGACCACAAGATTTTATTCCCGGTAACGACTATCATCATCATGGAAGCCTTTATAAACAAGATGCGCAAGTTAAAGGGAATAAGGAAGTTAATACTAATCGAGGAAGCGTGGAAAGCGATTGCATCGGCGAACATGGCGGACTATATCCGCTACCTCTACAAAACCGTCCGAAAATATTTCGGGGAAGCGATTGTAGTCACGCAAGAGATTGAGGATATTATTTCTTCCCCTATCGTGAAAGAGAGTATCATCAATAACTCGGACTGCAAAATCCTGTTAGACCAAAGAAAATATCTCAACAAGTTTGACAGCATACAGAACCTCTTGGGACTGACCGACAAGGAGCGTTCGCAGATATTGTCTATCAACATGGCGAACCACCCCGGACGGAAGTACAAGGAAGTTTTCTTCTCGCTGGGCGGCACGCAGTCGGCGGTGTACGCCACAGAAGTTTCATTGGAAGAATATTACACCTTCACGACAGAGGAAAGCGAGAAAATGGAACTGTTCGCACTTGCCGACAAGCTGGGCGGCAACCTTGAACTGGCTATCAAGAGGCTTGCAGAAAGCAAACGTAATCCCCAATCATCAACAACTTAAAAATCAGGAACATGAAAAGAACAATTCTCCTTATGGCGGTATGCCTTTGCTTCATCGGCAACGCATCCGCACAGTGGGTGGTGTCAGACCCCGGCAATTTGGCACAGGGCATCATCAACACCACCAAGCAGATAGTGCAGACTTCCACCACAGCCAAAAACACGCTGGACGGCTTCATGGAAGCGCAGAAGATTTTCCAGCAGGGAAAAGTCTATTACGATGCGCTCAAAGCGGTACACGACGTTGTCAAGGGCGGCATCAAGGTGAAGAAGTCCATTGAACTGGTGGCGGAAATATCCGAAATCTACGTGCGAAACTACCAGAACATGCTGGCTGACCCGAACTACACGCCGGATGAACTCACCGCCATTTCAGCCGGGTATGCCAAGCTGCTCTCCGAAAGTGCGGACGTGTTGCAGGACTTGAAGAATGTAGTGAACGTGACGGGTATGTCGCTGACGGATGCCGAAAGGCTGGCGGTAATCAACAACGCCTACAAAAGCCTGCTCAACTACCGCAACCTCGTGAACTACTACACCCGAAAGAACATATCCGTGTCCTACCTGCGGGCAAAGAAGAAGAACGACACAGACCGGGTGCTGGCTCTTTACGGCTCGGCGGATGAACGCTACTGGTAACATATAAATCGGTATGCCTATGTTATTAGCAGCGGTGGATTTTGACAACCTGCACCAAGTGTTGCGGGTGCTGTACGATGAAATGATGCCCTTGTGCAGCAACATGACGGGGGTAGCCAAAGGAATAGCCGGGCTGGGTGCGCTGTTCTATGTAGCCGCCAAAGTGTGGCAGTCGCTCGCACGTGCCGAACCCATAGACGTGTACCCGCTCCTGCGTCCCTTTGCGCTGGGGCTGTGCATCATGTTCTTTCCCACGTTCGTGCTGGGGACTATCAACACGGTATTGTCGCCAGTGGTGAAAGGGTGCAACCAACTTATGGAAACGCAGACTTTCGACATGAACGAATACCGGGCACAGAAAGACCGACTGGAATATGAAGCCCTGATGCGTAGCCCCGAAACGGCTTACCTCGCTTCGGACGAGGAATTTGACAGGCAACTGGAAGAACTGGGCTGGTCGCCCTCCGATATGGTAACTATGACGGGTATGTATATGGACAGGGCGGCGTACAATATAAAGAAGTCCGTCCGGGACTGGTTCAGGGAACTGCTGGAAATGCTCTTTCAGGCGGCGGGGCTGATTATAGACACGCTGCGCACGTTCTTCCTAATCGTGTTAAGCATACTGGGTCCGCTGGCGTTTGCGATTTCCGTCTATGACGGTTTCCAAAGCACGCTGACCCAGTGGATTTCACGCTATATATCCATTTACCTGTGGCTACCCGTGTCGGACTTGTTCAGCAGCGTGCTGGCACGCATACAAACCCTGATGCTACAAAAAGACATCGAGCAGCTTTCAGACCCGAATTTCATTCCTGACGGGAGCAGCACCGTGTATGTAATCTTTATGATTATCGGCATCGTGGGCTACTTCACCATTCCAACGGTGGCAAGCTGGATAGTGTCGGCTGGCGGTACGTCTGCCTATAACCGCAACGTGGCACGGGCTGGGTCAATCGCCGGGGCGGCGGTCGGTGCGGCAAGCGGGAAAGTAACCGGGAAACTACTCAAATAACCAACATCAATATTTAGTATATGGAATTTAAGTCATTAACGAACATCGAAACGAGTTTCCGGCAAATCAGGCTCTTTGCGCTGGTATTCATCTGCCTGTGCGCACTGGTGACGGGCTTTGCCGTGTGGAACTCGTACAGCTTCGCCGAAAAGCAGCGGCAGAAGATATACGTCCTCGACAACGGCAAAAGCCTGATGCTGGCACTCTCGCAGGACATGGCGCAGAACAGACCCGTGGAAGCCAAGTCGCACGTGCGGCGTTTCCACGAACTTTTCTTCACGCTCTCACCCGACAAGGGGGCTATCGAAAGCAACATCAAACGCTCGCTGTTCCTCGCCGACAAGACCGCTTTCAACTATTACAAGGACTTGGCGGAAAAGGGCTACTACAACCGGGTGATTTCCGGAAACGTCACGCAGACGGTGGAGATTGACAGCGTGAAGTGCGACTTCGACCAGTACCCCTACAAGGTGAACACGTATGCCCGCCAGTTGATTGTCCGGGAAAGCAGCCTGACGGTGCGAAGCCTTGTGACCTCGTGCCGCCTGCTCAACGCCACACGGAGCGACAACAACCCGCACGGCTTCATCATCGAAGCGTTCACCATTACCGAGAACAAGGATTTGCAGACCATTAAGAGATAGCCTTATGGAAAGAAAACGAAACTACATCGGAAAGGTGCGGGACTGGGCGGACGACCGCCTGCGCCGAATGTGCGGACGGATTACGCCGGGCAAAAGGCTGGCGGTTATCCTCGTGATGTTCTTCTTCCTTGGCGGCTTGTCTATCTACATTACCGTTTCATCAATCTACAACATCGGGAAGCGGGACGGCAGGCGGCTGCAAATAGAACACATCAGGCAACTGCCGTTGCACGGCAACGACACAACCAAAAGTATCAACCCCTTAAACAGACCGCAATATGGAAGAAGTACAGAAGAATGAGAACGGCACGACCGTACCGCAGGCGGACGGGAAGCCGAAAAAGGAAGATAAACCCAAACGGGAACTTACCCCGCAGCAGGTGCAGCAGCGCAGGAAAATGATAGTCTTCCCGCTGATGTTCCTTGCCTTTGCCGGGTGCATGTACCTGATATTCGCACCCTCCGGCAAAGAGGACGTGAACGTGGAAAGCGTGGGCGGCTTCAACGCCGACATACCCCTGCCCGCAGAGGACGGGATTATAGCCGACAAGCAAAAGGCTTACGAACAGGCGATGATAAGCCGCAGGCAGCAGGAGAAGATACAGTCCTTGCAGGACTTCGGTTTCACCGGGAACGATGAAGCGGAAGAACCGCAAGCGGAAATCGACCTGATGCCGGAAGAGGATGCGAAGCCCCAAAGGGGCGGCGGTGCTTCTTCGGCATACGCTTACCGGGACATCAACCGCCAGTTAAGCACGTTCTATGAAACTCCGGCGGTGGACGAGGAAAAAGAGGACTTGAAGCGGCAGGTAGCGGAACTGACCGATAGGCTGCAACAACAGAACGCCACACCCACCGCTGACGACCAAATGGCACTCTTGGAAAAGTCCTACGAGCTGGCGGCAAAGTACATGAACGGCGGGCAGGGACAAGTCGCACAAGTCCCGGTAACGGGCGACATTGACCGCAAGCCGGATGCGGTGGCGGTGCAGGCTGTCAGGGAAACGACCGTTTCGGGATTGCGGCAGCCCATGAGCGATGCCGACTTCATCCGGGCTTACAGCCAGCCACGAAACTACGGCTTCAACACGGCAGTAGGCACGGGGTACGCTATGGGAAAGAACACGGTAGCCGCCTGCATCCACCAAGACCAAACCCTGACGGACGGGCAGGCGGTGAAACTACGGCTGCTCGAACCCATGCAGGCGGGGAACATAGTCGTGCCGAAGAATACCCTCGTGGCGGGGACGGCAAAGGTGCAGGGCGAGCGGCTTGACATACTGGTGTCCTCGATTGAGTACGCTGGCAACATCATCCCGGTGGAACTCGCCGTGTTCGACACGGACGGGCAAAAGGGGCTGTCCGTCCCGTCCTCTATGGAGCAGGAAGCGTTCAACGAAGCTATGGCGAATATCGGAAGCGGGCTGGGTACAAGCATTTCCTTTGCCCAAAGTGCCGGGCAGCAGGTGGCTATGGACGTGACAAGGGGATTGCTGCAAGGAACGTCCGGCTACCTCGCCAAGAAGTTCCGAACCGTGAAAGTGAAGCTGAAAGCCGGGTACAGGGTGATGCTTTACGCCAAACAACAATAACCATTTTATCAACCGTTAAAATTTCAATTAGCAATGAAACAGATTTTTGTAATGTTCGCCCTCTTGCTGGGCGTGTGTGCGGCAAACGCACAAACCACTGACACCGTGAAGTATGCGGCTGGCAACGACTTGTACCGGGGGATTACCCGGAAACTCCCGTACCGCCAAATGGTTACGCCCTACGGCGTGGAAGTGACCTTTGCCAAGACGGTGCATATCATCTTCCCCGCCGCCGTCCGCTATGTCGATTTGGGAAGCAACCATATCATAGCGGGTAAGGCGGACGGTGCGGAGAACGTAATCAGGGTGAAAGCCACGACAGAGGGCTTTCCGGGAGAAACGAACTTCTCCGTTATCTGCGAGGACGGCAGTTTCTTTTCGTTCAACGCCAAGTACGCCCGTGAACCGGAAATGCTCAACATCGAAATGAAAGACTTCTTGGAGAATGAAGATACGTCCGACTTCTCACATACCCGGATGAACATCTATTTCCGGGAACTGGGGAATGAAAGCCCGCTATTGGTGAAACTGATAATGCAGAGCATCTACAAGAACAATGACCGGAAAGTGCGCCACTTGGGTAGCAAGCGTTTCGGCATACAGTTCTTAATCAAGGGGATTTACACCTATAACGGGATGCTCTATGTACACACGCAGACAAAGAACAGTTCCAACGTGCCTTTCGATACCGACTTCATCAAGTTTAAGATAACCGATAAGAAAGTACCCAAGCGCACGGCTATTCAGGAAACGGTGCTGGATGCGGTACGTAGCTACAACGAGGTGATAGAGATTGCAGGAAAAAGTACCGTGCGCACGGTGTACGCCCTGCCGAAGTTCACCATTCCTGACGACAAGCTGCTGGTCGTGGAACTCTACGAGAAGAACGGCGGGCGGCATCAGACCATACGGGTGGAGAACGCCGACATCGTGAACGCAGAAGTGATTGACGAACTAAAAATCAAATAGGGAATGAAAAGACACATCTTTATAATGATGCTCTTTGCGCTGTGCCTGACCTCGTTTCAGGCACATGCGCAAAGATACCTGCCGGGCATGAAAGGCTTGCAAGTCACGGCGGGCATGGCGGACGGGGTGCATTGGAACTCCGACACGGATTTTGCCTACCACATCGGGGCGGCGTACAGCGTTTACACCAAGAACGCCAACCGCTGGGTGATTGGCGGCGAATACCTGCACAAGAAGTATGACTACAAGGATATGCAGATACCCGTAGAACAGTTCACCGCAGAGGGCGGCTATTACCTGAAATTCCTATCGGACAGGCGAAAGACTTTTTTCCTTTCATTGGGATTGTCGGCTCTCGCCGGGTACGAAACAAGCAACCGAAGCGAAAAGCTGCTGCCGGACGGCTCTACCTTGCTGGATAAGGATTGCTTCATCTACGGCGGTGCGCTGACGCTGGAACTGGAAGCCTACCTGACCGACCGGATAGCCTTGCTTGTCAGTGCAAGGGAACGGGCGTTGTTCGGCTCGGACATAGGCAAGTTCCACACGCAGGTATCTTTGGGACTGAAATTCATTATCAACTGACCGCTATATAATAATGTATATGAAGAATGTAATGTATAAAATCATCATGGGCTGCTACATCGTGGCCGCCCTCGTGCTTGTCACCGCCTGTAATGACAACTTGGATATTCAGCAGGCGTACCCGTTCAGCATCGAAACACTGCCAGTACCCAAAAGGCTGAAAGTCGGGGAAACCGCCGAAATACGCTGCCGACTGGTGCGTGGCGGCTATTACCAGCCGACTACCTATCAGATAAGGTATTTCCAGCCGGACGGCAAAGGGAAGCTGGAAATGGATAACGGCACGGTGTTCCTGCCCAATGACCTCTACCCGCTGGAGAAAGAAACGTTCTGGCTCTACTACACCTCGGCATCGACCGACCAGCAGACGATTGACATTTATATCATCGACAGCTTCGGGCAGATGCAGCAACTTACACTATCATTCAATAATGACAACAGCGAAGAAGAAACGGAAACAATAACCCCCTAATAATAAAACGACATGGTAAAAATAGAATTGGATATAGAAGGCATCTCGTGGTACATAGAAACCACGTTGGAAACAGATACAGTTCCGGCAGTAGGTGACATCATCATTATGGACAAGGACTGTATTTCCGAACGTGACAGTGCTGAATTATGGAAAACGCCGTCCAATCAGGTTTTCAAATGGGCGGACGAAGAAGATGATGCGCCTGTAATGGAATGGTTCGATTGCGACACGGAAATGCTTGTCAATAAACGGACATGGAAATATGACATCGAGGAAGAAGAAACCGTGTGCATACTTGGTGTAAAATTTATTCACTATGAGGATTTATAGTTGCGACATTCGTTTTTATCATCCTCTTGGGAAACCGGGTATGGAATGATACGCAAAGCGTAAATATCGGGCAGACATCCCGCCGGGAAGCATCGGCGGGATGTTTCCATGATAGGGAAAACGAAAGGCTTCTTTGTTACTTTCTTCACCCGCTGGCAGGCTCACGGAAGAAAGTAACGGCGGCAAGCAGCCGCCGTTTTCTATCAACTGGTTTTAAGGCTCTTTATGGACGTGTATTTCTCTAACCACACCTTTACCTGCTCCATGTTATATTCGCCCGTGATGATTGCCGTATGGTCGTCTATAGCTACAAACCGGACACTTTCATAGCTGTTTACCCAGCCTTGCAGGGAACAGACACCCCACGTTGCAACATCTTCAAAAACACTGCGGTCTATCCGGCTGATTGGTTCGCCGAAAACTACCGTCATTATCTGAAAGTCCGGTTTATCCTCCAACAGTTGCAAATGGTGCAGCGTGCCGAACTCGTCTATTTTGCGCCCCCACGCCCACACATCATTATACAAATCATCGCCCCACTGGTGCGGGTGGTCGAAACGGACTTTTACCTCTATGGTGTGTTCGTTTTCTTCTGTGTCCTCGATAACGCCCGTTACCATTAAGCCCGTAAAAATGCACTCGCAACGCCTGCCGATAAGCTCCTTGTTTACTTCTGTTGTTTTCATGTCCCTAAAATTTACTTGTTTATTACTCCGTTCTTCTTCGCTATCCATTCGTCACGCCTGCGGCGGCACTCGTCCAGCGTTTTGGCTACCGTGCTGAAAAGTTCGCCGTCCGTGTGGCGGTAGTCATATTGATAATAAATTTGTCCCCTGAAAGCCCCTAAACAGCATTTCACGAACTTTTCTTCTCCCGGTGTTTGGGTAATGCTTACCCCGTTTTTGTTAAGTGACTGCATGATGTTCTATTTTTTTTAATGGTTATAATATCAGTAAAGAAAGCAACAGCAGGAAAAGCAGAGCCACGCCCAGCGCATAAAGGGCTGAAAGGCAGACCCGGAGCAGGAAACGGGCGGCACAAAACACGATATACGCCGTTATCGCCGTGCCTGCTCCGGCTACGCTGGTAAACCGCCATGCAAGGCAGAGCAGCAACACCCGCCAAAGGATTTTATAAATGCTTTTCCGTTTCATCGCTTGGTCGTTTTTAACGGGCAGGGCTTTGACACCCCGCCCGGATTGGTTGTTATGCCGCACGGAACACAAAACCGTCATCAAACCAGTAATCGCACATAAAAAGGTCACGGGCGAACTTTTCATAATCGAAATAGGTCTTTGCGAACTCCGGCAGGTCGTAGCATTCCTCGATAATTTCATAGGCGAAATCTTCTTCATCGTCATATTGACCCAGATACTCGTCCCGGAAATCACGTACAAGGTCGTCCGCATCTTCCTCGCCCAAATCATGGCTTTTATAGTTGCACCACACGAAAAAGGCTTCCTGCTCGGTGTCGCTCAAATCCTCCACCGCATCACGCAGGGCGAAGAAGTTTTCAGAAATCCAGCTTTCGCCGATTAAGCCCTCCGGCACGTTCTCCCAGTCCTGAAACATGTATTCCGCATCTTCCTCGTCCTTGTGAAGTTCCCGGCAGGCTTCATAAAATTCTTCCTTGTCCGAATAGTCCGAAAGGTCGAGCCATGCGCCGGACAATGAACCGTTGTTGTACTTGGCATAAGTGCCTACATAAACTTTTGCTTCCGATAATACCTTTGCTTCCATATTGCTGTAATTTTTTAAGTTTTTAATTTTATGCGGATTTGAGAGGTGAGGGAGTTGAAGTTTCACTGAATTTTTTTCCTGTTTCCCGTAAATCCGACTTTTTTTTTATGCGTCTTCCGGTCGGGTCGGTCGTTTTCGTTTCACATAGGCGTAAAAGGGTAGTGTTTAGAGTTTGCAAGGTTTTGGGCAAAAAATACCTCGCAAGGCAGGGAAGATTTTTTCGCCAAACCGGAACGGCTCGACCTTGCAAAATCGTGAAGAACACGTAACTACCTTTGCCTATTGAAATGATTAAAACGACTGTCCCGGCTGGGGGACTGCGTAAGAGGAAGATTTACAAATAGGGAAACTGGGGAAAAGTGCCTGTTCTCTTTCATCTTTTAGGGAACACTCCATGCGGGCGGGAAAGGCAAGGGTGTTGTGAGCTTGCTTGCAATACGCTTGTGCGGGTTTCCAACGGCTCTTTTCACGAAATACAGTCAGCCATGCCACGCACGGCTGGCGTTTCGGGAAATGTGCCAGTTGGAAAAGGATATAAAAAATGCGGGTAGTCGGTAGACTGCCCGCAAGGTGGAAGAATGTACAATGCTGGGATATAGGTTATTAAGTGGAATTTCGTTACCGAAATCGTTACCTATTCGTTCTTGCCACGGTTATAGGTAACGAAACCTACCGGACGGCGTTCTTTCTGTTGTTTCGACTGGCTCAAAAGCTGGGTAAGGACTTGGTACAGTTCGTTGAACTGCGCATCGGTGCTTACCTCCAGTTCCTCGATGCGCCTTGACAGTTCCTCGTAACCGATTGCCATTTGGCGCATGAGGACAAAAGCCCGCATGATTGAAATGTTTACTTCTATGGCTACTTTGGAGCGGAGAACCGAAGAAAGCATGGCTACGCCCTGCTCGGTGAAAGCCATAGGCATAGCAACGCCGAAGTTGTAAGCAGGGGGTATCACATTTTGTGATACCCCTATGGATAACAGCAAGTTAGCTTCCTCTTGGGTGAGTACAAACATAAAATCACCCGGAAAACGCTCGATATTGCGCTTGACCGCCTGCTTCAAGGCTCGTGTTTCCACTTGGTAGAGTTCTGCCAAATGATAATCGAGCATCACCCGGCAACTTCTGACCTCAAAAATCTTGTTTTGGATAATCTGCAAATCCATAATCGTATATTTTAGGAGATTTAGCAATGTTGGAATAATAGTAAGGACTGGTCACAAATTGTGACCAGTTCCATATAATCAAGATTACATGGCAACTTCCTTGTAAATCTTCTCAATGCCGACAAACTTCTTGTCAAGCCCCTGCATATCGCTGCCTATCTTGCTGTTGGTGATGCGGGCGTAGATTTGCGTAGTTTCTATGTTTGTGTGTCCCAGCATCTTGGACACCGTTTCAATGGGTACGCCCTTTGACAGCGTGGTGGTCGTGGCGAACGTGTGCCGGGCAAGGTGGAATGTCAGGTTCTTTTTAATACCGCATATATCGGCAATCTCTTTCAAGTAGGCGTTTAGCTTCTGATTGCTGATTACGGGAAGTATCTTGCCGTCCGGCAACTTGCCCTTGTACTTCTTCAAAATCATCTTGGGAATATCCAGCAGGGGGACATTCACGTCCGTGTTGGTCTTTACCCGCTTGGTGATTATCCAAAGGTTGCCGTCAAAAGACTTTTGGATATTCTCCTGCCGCAAATTGGCGACATCGCTGTATGCCAGACCGCAGAAACAGGAAAAGACGAACAAGTCCCTGACGTGTTCCAGCCGTTCGGAAACCATTTTCTTTTTAAGGATAATTTTAATCTCGTCCTCTGTCAGATAACCCCTGTCCACTTTTTCCAGCCGGATTTTGTAGCTGGCGAAAGGGTCGCCCACCAGTATGCCGTTGTTACGGGCGATGATGATGATACGCTTGAAGAACTGCATGAACTTGGCGGTGGTGTTGTAGCCGCACTTGCAGGCGGTACGCAAATACAACTCAAAATCGGTAATGAACATCGGGCTTATCTCCTTTATGGATATGTCCGATACGTTGTACTTGCTTTGGATAAATTCAGCGAGGTGGCGGCGGGTCACTTCATACTTGCGGTAGGTCGCTATCGTCTTGGATATGCCTACAAGCTGCTTCACATCGTCATTGTGCTTTTGGAACAATGAAAGGATTGTTTCGTGGCTCTCGCTGTGTCCCAAGAACTCGTTTTTCACTTTCTCGGCGGTCACGTAATTGTCACGCCGCTGCATTTCGTGGTAAATGGTATTCAGGGAAGAACGTATGTCGTCCAAAAGGGCGTTTATCCTCCCGGCATCCCTGCCTTTGGCTTTGCCCGCAGTAATGCTCCAGTTGTCGGGCTGGATGCTCTGTTTCGTACTGAACTGGCAAAGTTTGCCGTCTATGGTGATGCGTGCCATAATCATAACCTCGCCGTTTTTCTTTTCAGAACCTTTCTTCAAATAAAAAAGAACCTTGAATGTCGATTTCATAACTCACTTTTTTTAGTTGCAAAATTAATTTTTACCTCTCGTTTTCGAGTTATGCAGACTATGGACTAATCAAGTCATTATCAGGTCATTTATGGACAAATCGTTACCGTTTTTGTCCGGCGGGGAATAGGTAACGATTTAGTAACGAAACTTTGTCTTTTACCGTACTTTTGAAGTCTTGGAAGCAGGACTTTCGGGCAATAAAAAAAGCCACAAATCATTGATTTGTAGCTTTTTGTCCGTTTGCTGACCATTTCTGTCCAGCACGTTCAGCGGAGAGCGAGGGATTCGAACCCCCGGAGCAGTTACCCGCTCACCGCATTTCGAGTGCGGCCCATTCGACCACTCTGGCAGCTTTCCTTTTCTGTGGTTGACGCAGCAAATGTATAGATAATTTCGTGTCGTTATTCTCCAAACAGTCTTTTTTACATAAAAAAAGGAGATACAAAATGTATCCCCTTCCCCATATTAACAAAACGAATTATCGTTATTACTTGAAATAACGGTTATATAATCCTTCGAAGCCTTTACCATGACGAGCTTCGTCTTTACACATTTCGTGTACAGTATCGTGGATAGCATCCAGATTCTGTTGTTTTGCCAAAGTAGCGATACGTTTTTTATCTTCGCATGCACCGGCTTCCGCTTCCATACGTTTTTTCAGGTTTGTTTTTGTATCCCAAACCACATCACCCAGCAATTCGGCAAACTTAGCAGCATGTTCAGCTTCTTCCCATGCATAACGTTTGAATGCTTCTGCCACTTCAGGATAACCTTCGCGGTCAGCCTGACGGCTCATTGCCAGATACATACCTACTTCAGTACATTCTCCCATGAAGTGAGCGTTAAGACCTTCAAGAATAACAGGGTCGACACCTTTAGCTACGCCTAATACGTGTTCGTCTACAAACTGCAAAGCACCGGTTGTTTCCACCAGTTCCTTGAACTTGCTTTTCGGTTGTTTACATTGCGGACAGAATTCGGGAGCTTCGTCACCTTCATGAACATAACCACATACTGTGCAGATCCATTTCTTTTTCATCTTCGTAAAATTTTATTGGTTGTAAAACTATTAGTATATATAATCTTTGTTATTCGCTGCGACAAAATTAACCAAACAAATCTAAAGGGCAAGAAATAGGCAATAGATATATTCTATCTGTTAATTGACAAAAACTATGAAACCTATTCCAGCCGGGAAGTGTTTCATTCTAAAACTTGCATATATTATGGATACATTAAAGATTACAAGCTTATTAGGCGACAAGGCGGAGTATTATCTCGGCCATACATGTAAAACGATCGACAAATCGCTGATCCATATTCCATCACCTTCTACGATAGATGATATATGGATCAATACGGACAGAAACATCCAAACATTAAATAACCTGCAAAGGATGCTGGGACACGGACGTCTGGCAAATACAGGATACCTGTCTATCCTTCCGGTAGACCAGGACATTGAACATACAGCCGGTGCTTCATTTGCTCCGAACCCTATTTATTTCGATCCGGAAAATATCGTGAAACTGGCCATCGAGGGCGGTTGCAACGCGGTGGCTTCCACCTTCGGTAACTTAGGAGTAGTAGCGCGCAAATATGCACACAAAATACCGTTCCTCGTAAAGCTCAACCATAACGAACTGCTTACCTACCCGAACAGTTACAACCAAGTGATGTTCGGAACCGTAAAAGAAGCATGGAACATGGGAGCGGCCGCCGTAGGAGCAACGATCTATTTCGGTTCTGCCGAAAGTCGCGATCAACTGGTAGAGATAGCCGATGCATTCGAATATGCCCACGAGCTGGGTATGGCCACCGTTCTCTGGTGTTACTTAAGAAACAACGATTTCAAGAAAGACGGCGTCGATTACCATTCTGCCGCCGACCTTACCGGACAGGCCAACCACCTGGGGGTAACGATCAAAGCGGATATCGTAAAACAGAAGTTACCTTCCAATAACGGTGGGTTTACAGCTATCAACTTCGGCAAAGTAGACCAGAAGATGTACACCGAACTGGCAACCGAACACCCGATCGACCTCTGCCGTTACCAGGTAGCGAACGGTTATATGGGACGCATCGGCCTGATCAACTCCGGCGGTGAATCACACGGAGCTTCCGACCTGAAAGAAGCCGTTATTACCGCAGTCGTGAACAAACGTGCCGGTGGCATGGGACTGATCAGCGGACGTAAGGCTTTCCAACGTTCGATGAAAGACGGTGTCGAGCTATTGCATACGATCCAGAATGTTTATCTCGATCCGGAGATTACGATCGCATAAACGACCGATAAATATATAGGAAGTGCATGGAAGGATCTATCTTTTCATGCACTTTTTTATGGAAAAGCCATTACCTTTGTACCCATTAAATAAGGCAAAATGAAATCTCAGGCTTATAAAGGGCATCTGGCAATGCTGGGGGCCAATATCTTATGGGGATTGATGTCTCCTGTATCGAAAGCAGTGTTAATAGCAGGCCCAATCAGCGCGTTATCACTTACTACGTTCCGCATGGTAGGAGCAGCCGTTATATTCTGGCTGGCTTCGCTCTTCACGAAAAAAGAGCATGTCAACCATCAGGATCTTATGAAGCTGTTCTTCGCCGCATTGCTGGGGATCGTTCTGAACCAGGGATCATTTATTTTCGGAGTTTCTTTGACATCGCCGATCAACGCCTCTATCGTTACCACCACAACCCCCATCATCACGATGATCATTGCGGCCTTCTACCTGAAAGAGCCTGTCACCGGAAAGAAAGTGATAGGGATCTTTGTCGGGGCTGCCGGAGCTTTATTACTTATCCTAAGCAGCCAGAGCGCAGCTGCCGGAGGAGGGAAAAGCAGCAATATATGGGGTGACCTGCTTTGCCTGTTGGCACAGTTTAGCTTCTCTTTCTATTTCGTACTGTTCAAGGGGCTGATAGGCAAATACTCTCCTATTACGCTGATGAAGTGGATGTTTACCTACGCTTCCATCTGTACGATACCGTTCACCTTCAATCATATTTCAGCGATCGACTTTGCAAACCTGCCAGCGGAGTTATACCTGGGTATCGCCTACGTTGTTATTGGTGGAACCTTCCTGCCCTATTTGTTTATCCCTATCGGACAGACTTTGCTGCGTCCGACAGTTGCCTGTATGTACAATTACGTACAGCCGATAGTCGCTTCACTGATCGCCGTACTTTGGGGAATGGACACTTTCGGAGTCATGAAAGGCATAGCGGTAGCACTGGTCTTTTCGGGTGTATATATTGTTACCCAAAGTAAATCGAGGGCACAACTGGAAGGTTATCAGGCTGCACAGGGCAAGCCTGAATAACCTTTGTTATTTTCTGCTCTTATTCATTCCGTAACCAGCAATACCCATACACTGCCGGTTTATCCAAAGCACCCTGCTGATACAGTCCGGGACGGGAAATGCGATCCCAACGGACTAGGGATTTCAAGGCAGAGGGGGAAAGATCGTATTCTATCTCCTTCCACTTCCTGCCATCTTCACTATAAGTAAACGAGCAACGGATACCGTCTGTCACCTTCATCCGGAGATACAAGGAAGAAGCCGGCAGTTTCATATCGGCCAGGATCAACTCTTTGCCGTCGTTCACGGCTTTTAGCTTCAGGCGGTCTGCTTCGCAACCGAGTGTCAGCAGGTTATTGTCATCGCCATACATAACGACGCCTTTCCAGCTTTCGTTCTGGTTTACGACAGCAGTCTCCAGCGTATAGTCGGCAGTCGAAGGGCGCAGGCAAAGTGCATTACCCGTCTTGATACCCGGTTTCGGAGAACCGCATAAAGACAGGTTACCGCCTTTCAATTCCGTTTTTACATCGGCATACGGATAATTCCAACTCCATTCGGGGCGAAGGGCCGTTGCCGTGAAGTCGTCGGTAAAATCAAAGATAGGCTCCTGCACACAGTCGGTGAACGGCATGGGCTGTGCCAGGCTGGCATATTCCCCGGTAACGAAATAAGGCCAGTTATCCCCGCCCATTCTCATCTCCTGCAAGTGCGGTTGCCGCCCCTGATAAAAGTCTTTGTCCCTGCTATAAGCATGGCAAAGGTAAAACATACGTCCGTCGGGCGTAGTGGTCAGCGTACCATGTCCGATAGACTGGATATCTTTTCCACCGTGAAGGATCGGGTTACCTTCGTACTTCTCATACGGGCCGGCCAGTTTCTTCGAACGGGCTACCTCTACCGCATAATCGCTCTCCGGGCCACAACAACCGTTTACCGCATAGATAATATAGTAATAGCCGTTTTGCTTAAACCAATGTTGTCCTTCCATCCCCCGTCTTTCATCATCACGCAGCAAGCTGAAAGGCTCACCTTCCAGGCGCAAGCCGTCGGAACTCAGCTTGCAGGCCAGCAATTCGATAGGACGCTGATCCAACCCGTAAGCTTTCCAGGTCATATAAAGCTGTCCGTTGTCTTCAAGGATAAAGGCATCGATCGCCTCTTTTCCAAACTCGACGATGGGGCCGTAATCTTTAAACTTCCCTGTTGGCGAATCGGCTACAGCCACTCCGATGCATGAAATATTATCCGACTCCTTACGGGCGGTATAATACATATATACTTTACCATTATGATAATACCACTCGGGAGCCCAGAAAGACGATTTCGTCCAAGCCGGCTTCTCTTTAAAGATATGGCCGGTCTGCTTCCAGTTCACCAGATCGGAAGAAGTAAATACCGGATAATAAGGGGCCCATTCCGAGGAAGTCCCTGTAACATAATAAGTCTCGCCAATCCGCATGATGGAGGGATCGGCTACATCGCCGTGGATAACAGGGTTGGTAAAATAAGTTTGTTGCTGTGCCAGTCCCAGAGTAACGGATGCTGAACACAATAAGATTGTCAATAGCTTTTTCATGGTCTGCCTATTAATTAATAACACAATTACAGCAGGCAAAGATAAATAAAAAGAAACTGCATCAAAGTGCCTGATGACATTTCAATGCAGTTTCCTGTTATTTTATTTCTTTTGACTCTTATAGTCCCGCCGAAATACTCTTCCAAAGATTATCATCGGGTACAGGAGCCACGATCTTTATCGCTTCTTTCGATACCGGATGAATGAATTCGGCACTACGGGAGTGAAGGCTAATACCGCCGTCTTTGTTCGAGCGGTCGGCTCCATATTTCAGGTCGCCTTTGATCGGGCATCCCATCTTTGCCAGCTGGCAACGTATCTGGTGATGACGTCCGGTCTTCAGATCGATCTCAAGTAAATAATAATTATCCGAACGCGCAATCACTTTATAGTGCAGGATTGCTTTCTTAGAGTCAGGCCGTTCGGTATCGTAGGCATAACTCTTATTTTGTTTTTCGTTGCGTACCAACCAGTTGACCAGCTCGCCTTCATCGGCAGGCGGACAGTTCTTTACGATCGCCCAATACGTCTTCTTCACCTCTCCTACCCGGAACATTTCGTTCAGGCGGGGAAGGGCTTTGCTTGTTTTGGCAAACAGGACAACGCCGCTGACAGGACGATCCAACCGGTGGGCCACACCTATATAGACATTTCCCGGTTTACAATACTTCTCCTTCAGCCATGCTTTGAGCATCTCCGAAAGAGGAGTATCACCGGTTTTATCTCCTTGTACAATCTCGCGGCAGGTTTTATTTACCGCGATGATATGATTGTCTTCGTAGATAACTTCCATATTACATATTCATGCCGCCGTCAACCTGGATCACCTGTCCGGATACATAAGCAGACAGATCAGAAGCCAGGAATGTAGCTACATTAGCCACATCTTCGGTAGAACCGCCACGGCGCAAAGGAATTTTCTTGTTCCACTCTTCTCTTACCTCTTCCGGCAACTTAGCAGTCATATCAGTGATGATAAAGCCCGGAGCGATTGCGTTGGCACGGATACCGCGTGAACCCAGTTCCTGAGCCACCGACTTGGCCAAACCGATCATACCGGCTTTCGATGCTGAATAGTTGCTCTGTCCGGCATTACCATGAACACCAACGACAGAAGACATATTGATAATGTTTCCGGCACGCTGTTTCATCATGATCGGAGTACAAGCATGGATGAAGTTGAATGCAGATTTCAGGTTTACGTTGAGCACAGCATCCCACTGTCCTTCGCTCATACGCATCATCAGACCGTCTTTCGTGATACCGGCATTGTTTACCAGGATGTCGATACGGCCGAAGTCTTTCTGTATCTCTGCCACTACATTATGTGTATCTTCAAAGTTAGCTGCGTTAGAAGCATAACCTTTTGCTTTAACACCTAAAGCTTCAATTTCTTTCTGTGTTGCTTCACCGTTTTCGTCGATAACCAAATCTGTAAATGCAATATTCGCACCTTCAGCGGCAAACTTCAAAGCAATGGCTTTACCAATACCACGTGCGGCACCGGTAACGATAGCTACTTTTCCTTCCAATAATTTCATAATACTCTTATTTTACGTCTTAATTAGCACTTAATTAAACAGGCACCCGCCGAATATCCGCCGCCAAACACGGTCAGACAAACCAGGTCGCCCCTTTTAAACGTCCCATCGTTCTGGGCATATACCAACGCTGAACTTACCGAGCCGGTATTACCCAGTTCTTCGATATTGTGCAGGAACTTTTCTTCCGGCAGATTCAGTTGCTTGGCAATGTTGGACATGATACGCATATTAGCCTGATGACCGATAAAATAAGTCAGGTCATCCAGTGAATAGCCGTTCTTCTCCAGCAAGTACACTGCATTCTTAGGCATATAAGTACAAGCCTGGATAAATACGTCGCGGCCTTCCGGCATCAGGATACCCCCGTCGCGCGGACGCAGCTGTACCCCTTCCGGGCCTTTTCCCAAATGTCCCAGACCTTGCGTAAATACCTCAAGGATCTGCGGATCATTCTCAGTCATACGTTCTTTTGAGATAAAGAATGCGGCAGCCGCGTCTCCCCACAGGTGACCGGCTTTCGGATCTGTTTCATTATAATAGGCTGAGTTCTTATCTGCAGAAAGGATCAGGGCTTTCGTAGCCTTTCCCATAGCAAAATAACCTTCCACCACCTCCAGTGCATTCAAAAAGGAGGAACAGGCTGAAGATAAATACAACGCTTTCGCGTTTGTAATATTAAATTCACGCTGAGTATAGTGAGCCGCAGTTGCAACTGTATCGTACGGAGAATAGGAGGCTGAGATAATTAAATCAACATCCGTAATATCATAAGGTAATTTAGGCAGCGCGTTATGTACGGCTTCAATTCCCATTGTACAAATAGTCTCTTCCGGTTTAGCTTTGGACCGGGTTTTAATACCGGTTCTTTGTTCAATCCACTCGCTAGTCAACCCGTTTAATTCCAAAAAATGTTGGTTGTGCACCCGCTCTTCAGGCACATAAAACCCTGTTGCATTGATAAACATCTCTGGTTTACTTAATCTTTATTCCGTTGAATATTAAATTCATCACATTATCTCTTCTCTTGATTCGTTGGCTGATATTATCTCCCATAATACCCCTTATATAAGGAACTTCCAATCCCTTTAAGGCATGATGAAGCACAACCGCAGTAATTTCAGTATCAGGCATTTCAAAAATACCTTCCTTTACACCAGCATCCAGGATTCCTTTCAATAATTCGGTTTCCCGGATGTCAAAGCTCTTACGAACTTTTTCCACGCGCCATATATCCCGGAAGAAGTTGGCTTTCAGCGTCCCGTTACGGAACACGAGCGCCTTGATAGCATCCAGTCTTGCATAAATGAATGTCATCAACTTCTCGTCAGCAGGCAAATCCTTTCCGGCAACATCGAGCAACATCTTATATAACTTATCCAGTTCCGATTCTACCACGGCCAGATAAATCTCATTTTTGCTCTTGAAATACGTATATAACGTACGTCTGCCTTTCCGGGAAGCCTGTGCAATATCGTTCATTGTCGTATTATCAACCCCCATGCGGGCAAACAATTGCCTGGCCACATCCACCAACATTTCGCGTGTTTTAGAAACTGTCATCGGCATCGTATTGCACATTTTGATTAAAACTGTGCGCAAAGTACCTAAAAAAGATTGGTTCTAGCAAGTATATTAAAAAAAACTTGCAATAAATTTGTTTTGTAAATGAAAAACCTTACCTTTGCACTCGCAATCACACAATGATTGTAAACTATATCGCGGAGTGGAGCAGTGGTAGCTCGTTGGGCTCATAACCCAAAGGTCGTAAGTTCGAGTCTTGCCTCCGCAACCAGCTAAAAGGCTTTCAGTTTTACTGAAGGCCTTTTCTTTTTTCATCTTCTCTAAGGTTTATTAGCCAAAATTAAACGATCAAATTCCCCTATGGTATGTTTATTGTAGTGTATATGTATGGTTATCTACTGACATAAAGACTTAACAATATAAATAATATGGCTTATATAGACTATTACAACATTCTTGGAGTGAATAAAGGGGCTTCGCAGGACGACATAAAAAAAGCGTACAAGAAGCTGGCCCGTAAATATCACCCTGACCTGAATCCGAACGATCCGGATGCTCACCGGAAATTCCAGGAGATCAACGAAGCCAATGAGGTATTAAGCGATCCTGAAAAACGGAAGAAATACGATCAATATGGCGAAAACTGGAAACATGCCGACCAATTCGAAGCGCAGCAGCAACAATACGGACAGTATCAGAACGGCGGCTTTGGCGGTGGCGGCGGATCTTACTGGAGCGCATCCAACGACGGCAGCGGATTCTCCGACTTCTTCGAATCCATGTTCGGAGGAAGAAGCGGCCGCAGCAGTGGCGGAGGCAGCCACATGTTCCGCGGACAGGATTATAATGCTTCACTCAGTCTTTCTTTGGCTGACGCTGCAAAGACACACAAGCAGGTGATCACCGTCAACGGAAAGAATCTGCGTATCACCGTACCGGCCGGTATTGCTGACGGACAAACCATCAAACTGAAAGGCCAGGGAGGCCCGGGCGTTAACGGCGGTCCTGCCGGAGACTTATACATCACCTTTGCCATTACCGACGACGGCAGGTTCAAACGTGTGGGCGACGATCTGTATGTGACCGTTCCCCTTAACATGTACACTGCCATCCTGGGAGGCGAACAGATTGTGGAAACGATGGACAGCAAGGTGAAGCTGAAAGTCAGCCCCGGCACCCAGAACAACACCAAGGTGCGCCTAAAAGGCAAAGGTTTCCCTATCTATAAGAAAGAAGGGCAGTTCGGTGACCTGATAGTTACCTATACTATCGAGATACCGACTAATCTGACGGATAAACAGAAAGAGTTGTTCCGCGAAATACAGAGTCTTAATCAATAAAACATGAGTACTATGCAAGCAGATTTAATTATAGTCAATGAATATTGCCGGATATGCCATATCGAACCGGCCTTCATTTTCCGCCTGGAAGAAGGAGGACTGATAGAAATCCGTATCGTTGAAGGTGAGAAGTTCCTGAAAGCTTCCCAACTGCACGATATTGAAAGGTATACACGTATGTATTACGACCTGTCCATCAACTTCGAAGGAATAGACGCCATTCACCATCTGCTGAACCGTGTCAAATCCATGCAACAGGAGATCGGCCGGCTGCAAAAGAAGCTGAAGGTATATGAAGCAGATTATTTTGAAGAAAATGAATTATAAAACAGATTGACACATTTGCCTTACTATCAGCAGGGTAAATGTGTCAAGCAAAGAAATACACAAACTATTTGTAAAATAATTTGTTTTGTAAGAAATAATTCATACCTTTGCACTCGCAATCAGGCAATGATAGCAACTATATCGCGGAGTGGAGCAGTGGTAGCTCGTTGGGCTCATAACCCAAAGGTCATAGGTTCGAGTCCTGTCTCCGCAACTACCGAAAGAGAATCAACAAGGTTGGTTCTCTTTTTTTATGTTTTATGCCTTCAGCCTTCATTATTTGCCATATCAAATTAGCTATCAACATATTACAAACAAAACACGGGTTCATTTCGGGTTCATATGGCCGTCATACCTGCTTTCATAGACCTTCATGCTCTATTCTTTTTTTATCATCATTCCTACTCTTTTCAATCAGTAAAATCATATCATTTGCCGATACAGGTAACCAGTTGACAACTTATCATAAATCGTGACACTTCGTCCTGTCTCAGTTTCCTGCTTAGGAAACCGGAGTTTCCACAGGAGGAAACGCGAGTTTCCCGCATAGGAAATTGTAGTTTCCTGCGGAGGGAACTGGAGTTTCCTTATTAAAAAAATTCAGGAAACTGCAATAAATTAAATACCAATACCTTACGCATTTCACCCCGGTTCTATTATTCTAAGTTAAAAGCCGCAGTTACTACCAGTCAAAAAATCAGATACAACCCGGGATGAAGCCGGGATGAAAGCAAAATGAACCCGAAGGGCCTGCAATACATTCTTTAAAGCTTTAATTATCAAAAGGTAGACACAATGATGAAGCCAATGAATGCAAAAAAGAGAAAAAGTAGTCTTTAACAACAAAATATAATCTTTTGTATACATGGAATATCAGGCGATGCCTATTACCGACACCTTTCTATACACCGTCAAATGTGTTGAAATTCAGCGTTAAAATAGAGTAAATGCAACTTCTCCCATGAACGTTTTTGCGCATTTTCTGTTTATATACACAGCTAGACAAAAAACACATACCTCTCCAGGGACACGCCCCCTATCAGCCAAAAATCAGGTATGTTTTTTATGAGCAAAATCGCTTCCGACAGTTACCCCCATGTGACTGACGAACATTGTCGTATAACTTAACTTACAACGCAAATGATATATCTCTTGATTTTACTAGCTTTTATAATATCAATCATCTTCTCGATGTTAATAATTCCACGCATCCTGATCGTGGCATTAACGAAAAGACTCTTTGATATGCCTAATGAGCGAAAAATACATACAGAAGCTATTCCCCGCTTGGGTGGGATATCATTCGCCCCGACTATTTTATTCTCATTAGCTTTTGTCTCCGCTATCTCCTATCTGGGTTATCTGTATGGTTTGAAAATACCGAAGGATATCACTCCCCACATCACTCCCGATTTTTATCTGCTTATCTGCGGACTGATCATTCTTTACCTGGCAGGTATTAAAGATGATTTAATCGGCCTGCGGTATCATACCAAATTCATCGTACAGATCATCGCAGCCACGATGCTTCCCCTATCGGGTTTATGGATCAATAACTTTTACGGTTTATTCGGGATCAATGAACTGGCTCCCTGGATCGGGATGCCGTTGACGATATTTGCTATCGTATTCATAACCAACGCGATCAACCTGATCGATGGTATCGACGGATTGGCTTCCGGATTGAGTGGAGCGGCATTGCTCATTTTAGGATCCCTGTTTCTGCACTATCAGATGTGGACGTATGCCATGCTGTCTTTCTCGACATTGGGTGTGCTCATCCCCTTTTTCTACTACAACGTATTCGGACAGGCCGAACATGGCCGCAAGATATTTATGGGGGATACCGGTAGCCTGACTTTAGGATATATCCTGGCATTTCTATGTATCCGTTATGCCGTATACGATCCGTATGAAGCTCCCCACTCGCCCAGTGCGATACTGATTTCTTTCTCTACACTGATCGTTCCGATGTTCGATGTGATCCGGGTTATGCTGATCCGATTCCGTAGAAAGAAAAGTCTGTTTTCACCCGACAGGAACCATATACATCATAAATTTCTGGCGATGGGCTTTTCACCACGAAAGGCGTTGCTTTATATCCTCGGGATCTCATGGATATTCAGCAGCGTGAATATTCTGCTTGCTCCCTTCGTCAACATCAATATCCTGTTTCTGGGAGATATAGTGGTCTGGACGTTACTGAATGTTTGTCTGGACAAGATATATCATAAGAAGAAAATTATCAATGAAAAAAATATTATTTAAAAGACTGAACTAAAAGATGAAAGCATGTTTTATGGGGCTTGGCTACATAGGCCTGCCCACAGCAATAATAGCAGCCGAACACGGCATTGACGTCGTAGGCGTAGATATCAACCCACAGGTGGTAGAAATGACCAATAAAGGTTTGATCCATATTGTAGAACCGGGATTGCAGGAGTTGTGCCAGCAGGTAGTGGCTTCCGGACATCTGAAAGCTTCCGTCAAACCGGAGGTCAGCGATGTATACCTGATTGTGGTACCGACCCCATTCAAAGGAAACCATGAACCGGATATCTCTTATGTGGAAACGGCAACCCGTTCGACTATCCCCCTGTTGAAAGAGGGCGACCTGTTCGTGATAGAATCTACCTCACCGGTGGGAACAACGAATAAAATGACGGAGCTGATCTTCTCGCTTCGCCCGGAACTGAAGGGGAAAATATACATTGCCTACTGTCCGGAACGTGTGTTGCCGGGTAATGTCATTTATGAACTGGTGCATAACGACCGGGTGATCGGTGGCATCGATCCGGAGTCGACCGGGAAAGCAATCGAGTTCTATAGCCGTTTCGTAAAAGGTACATTGCATAAGACCAATGCCAAAACAGCGGAGATGTGCAAGTTAACCGAAAACTCGTCCCGCGACGTACAAATCGCCTTTGCCAACGAACTGTCGTTGATATGTGACAAGGCCGGGATCAATATCTGGGAGCTTATCGAGCTGGCCAACAAACATCCCCGGGTAAATATCCTTCAACCGGGTTCCGGTGTCGGTGGACATTGCATAGCTGTGGATCCGTATTTCATCACCGCCGAATTCCCCTACGAGTCGCAGCTGATCGCCAAAGCGCGTGAGATCAACAACTACAAAGCGTTCTGGTGTGCAGAAAAGATAGAAAACGCCATGCTCAAATTCGAGCTGAAGCATCACCGCCAGCCAATCGTCGCCATGATGGGCCTGGCCTTCAAGCCCAACATCGACGACCTCAGGGAATCACCAGCCAAATACATCACAACCAAAGTGATGCAAAGCCATAACAATGCCGACATCCTGGTCGTCGAACCGAATGTGCAGGAGCATAAGGTGTTTAAGCTGACTGATTACAGGGAGGCATACGAAAAGGCGGATATTGTGGCGTTTTTGGTGGCACATAAGGAGTTTAAAGAATTGCCTTACAGGGGGGATAAGGTGGTGTTGGATTTTTGTGGGATATTTAAAAAGTAAATGATCACACCAACCAGAGCTAAGAATATAATAAACAATCATAAAACAGTAATCATCAACTACTGTTTTATGACCATTATAAAGTTCGTAAACTCTTTTTTCTACTTACTTGTTTATCCTTTTCTTATCCGAAAGCTTGGAGCAGATAGTTATGGATTATTCGTTTTCGCATCATCCATCACTACTTATTTCCAAACTTTCATATCCTTCGGCTTCGATTTCCCTGCGGTAAAGATCATATCTATCCAGCCGGATAACAGGGAGATGAAATCATCCATTGTATCGTCGGTTCTGACAGCAAAAATATATCTGGCTGTAGTTTCAGTAATCGTATTCATTCTACTGATAACGCACTTTGATTTTTTCAGAAAAGACTGGATTATTTATCTTCTTTGCTATTCAAACATTATAACAACGATTCTACTACCAGTTTGGTATTTCCAGGGAATGCAAAAGATGAAGTCTGTTACATTTGCCCAGGTCGTAACCAAAATAATATCCTTACCATTCATCTTTTTATTTGTAACCGCCCCATCCGACACCTGGATCGTAGCACTCATCATATCGGCCAGTGGTTGTATCAGTGGCTTATATACCTTATACCTTCTAATAAAAAAAGAAAAACTGATTATCAGATGGCAACCCTTTTCTGTTATCAGAAAGTTATTTAAGGATTCAATTCCATTTTTCTTTTCTTCGTCAGCAAGCATTATAAAACAGCAGTTTACGATATTTATTATAGGTATTTCATTTTCCATGTCGGATGTTGCCATTTACGACCTTGCAAATAAATTAGTAGCCGTACCGATGAACTTTATAGCACAAATAAATAATGCTTTATTTCCGAAGGTGATAAAAGAATACAGCAAGACATATATTAAGAAAATCATCAATATGGAAGGACTTCTTTCCCTGCTGATAATAATCGGATTAGCCATTTTCGGAAAATTAGTCATCAGAATATTTGCAGGAGCTGACATGCTGGAAGCCTATCCATTGATGCTAATCTTAAGCATCATACTTCCCTGCTGGTTACTGGTAGGTTGCTTTATAAACTTTGTTTATGTGCCACTGGGATTGTATAGTTATGTTACAAAAAGCCAAGTTAGCGCATTGGTCATTTTTATGACAGTCTGTTTAGCCGGAGTTTATTTTATTAAGGATATTGGTATTATAGCATTCGCCGTCAGTCTGTCAGGGACATTCGAACTTATCTACAATTACTATATTATAAAGAAAAATAAATTATTAACAAAATAATGGGAAAACATATATGCTTTTTAATGCCGGCTGTAGGGTATGCTCCGTCGGGAGGATTCAAAGTGGTCTTCGAATATGCTAATAGACTGGCCAATGATGGATTCCAAATATCTATTGTATTTCCAGCCGTACATTTCTACAATACTCTCAGCCCCCAAAAGAAAGTGAAAGCAATTATCCGCTATTTATTGAATTATAGCCCTAAGCGATACACACCCTATAACTGGTTTGACCTGGATAGACGCATCAGACTATTTCCTGTGTGGGACCTTCGTGAATCAAACGTACCGGCTGCTGATATATACATAGCAACAGCTGTTCAGACTGCTGTATATTTAAATGAATATAAAAACATCACAGCCAAGCATAAATTTTATTTTATACAAGGATTTGAAACATGGGCTTTACCGGAAGAAAAAGTATTGGAAACATATACTTATCCAATGCATAAAGTAACAATAGCTCCCTGGCTGAAGGGAAAAATAGAATCAGTAGGAGGGAAAGTAGATCTAATCTATAATGGATTTGATTTCAATTACTTCCGAAAAGAAATCAATTATGCTGACAAAAATAAATATTGCATCACAATGCTTTATCATCCTATGCCGGAAAAAGGCTGTAAAGATGCATTTGAGGCTCTTCAAATCGTAAAAAATAAATTCCCGAAATTACTAGTTAATCTTTTCGGATTTCCCAAACAACCCAAAGATCTTCCAGATTGGATAAACTACTATCAGCAACCAGATAAAAAGACACATAACCGCCTGTATAATGAAGCCGCAATATTCATTAATGCCAGTCATGGAGAAGGATTTTGCCTGACTCCACCGGAAGCAATGCAATGTGGTTGCGCTGTAGCTTGCACTGATATCGAAGGATTCAAAGTCGTATGCCAGCAAGGAGTAACCGCCTTATTATCTCCGGTAAAAGATCCTTTGGCATTAGCAAATAATATAGAAAGATTAATAACTAACAATTCGCTAAGATACAAATTAGCAGATAATGGGAACAAGTATATTCAACAGTTCACCTGGGAAAAGGCTTATTCAAAATTAAAAAATTTGATCGAATCGTCGGTTAAAGAATAAAGCAGTATGTATATCGCAACTTTAGCTCTAACCATTTATCTTTACGTATTAGATTATTTTCTACAATTCAATAAAAGAACTAAGTTCCTCCTATATACAATTCTTTATACATGGATCATAGCTCTCTTATCCTTATTACGTAGTGATAATATACCCGACACTCTGGAATATAAAGAAATTTACCTATTCCAGAGTATGGAAGATATTGTGGAAACAGGGTTTATGTTCATCAATAAATCATGTCTCTCTTTCGGAGTAAGTTTTCATCTTTTTCTTTTAATTTATCTCTGTTTCCTGTTTTGCTGTTACTTTTTATGCACAAGAAAACTCGTTGAAAACGTAAATTTAGCCTTTCTTCTATTCTTACCTTATTTCGGATTTTACTATTTCGGTATCATTATACGGGTGGCATTAGCCATATCTATTTGTTACATAGGAATTACCTATTTGCTAAATCATAAGACACCGTATGGGCTCTTTTTTTACTATGCTATTGTCACGATTGCTTTTTTTATCCATCAGACAACCATACTGTTTTACATTTTACCTTTAGTCGGATTTATCAATATTAAAAAGAAATATCTTTATGTAATACTGAGCATCGGAATTCTCCTTCCATTTATATCTCTGCAGAATCAGATATTAACGCAGTTGGAAACAATGTCACAGCTTTTATCATTCTCTCCAAGATTTCAAAAATATATAGACCATGCCGATACTAGTTCACAAATGTATGGTCTGTCAAAAATAAAATTCGGTCTGTGTGGTATCCTGTTTGTCTATTTAAAAGACTATATATATCCAAACAAAGTAAAAACGTATAATTTCTTTTTAAATACATACTGTATTGGAACAATTCTTACCCTCATGTTCTATTTTGTTCCGGCCGGTGGCCGATTAGGAGAAATATTCATATTCTTCGAATTCATATTACTCACTTTCTTATATGAATATTCTTCTTTGAACAAAAGGGCTGTACTCATAGCATTATTTCTAAATATTCTGATAGAATACACAATGTTTGCACGATTAGTACCTGAAATGATTTAAATAAAAATAGTTTCTAATGAATACATTCTCAATCATTATACCAACATATCATTTGCTGAATGACAGGTATAAAATATACTTCGATAAACTTATACAATCAATATCCAAAAATCTTCAGTCGCCATATACCTATAAAAGATTTAGAGAAATTGTGGTTGTGAATGATTATCCGGAGGAGGATATAGAAGAGTTCGTTCATTCCATATTTGCAAAATATGCTATCCCGCGGTCGATAATACATAATAATCAGACTAATAAAGGACAAGGATGTTCTCGCAACATCGGAGCGGATATAGCTTCCGGAAATTATCTACATTTTATAGATCAGGACGATTATATCTCATCTTTTTTTTATTCTACTCTACTAAGAGCCATTGAGATAGATAATGCACAAATTGCTTTTTCCGGACTAAATCTGCATAATACGAATAATGACAAACACTTTAGTCCTTTTCGGGGTAAAACAATCGGGCTGTACGCGAATGCAAAATATTTAGCCGATTTAAAAATATTTCTTTTATCAAATATAGCTGTCTCGCCGGGACAATATATTATCAGTAAAAATATATTTAATAAAATAGGAGGTTATGCTGATTTACAAAATAAAGGAACCGACGACTGGGGTATATTCTATTCATTGTACTTACAATATCCCCAGACAATTATAACTTTTAGACATGAAGCTGTTTTTACATATCGGATTCATAACGCACAAAACCGGAAAAGTCTTGATATGAAAGCTTCATTATCAGAAATGTTCTGTAAAATAAATCATAAAAAGACAAGATGGCATAACCTACTCTATTTCTTTAAGACTAATCCTGCCGGACGAGTATTAAATAAGATCATTTACAGATTTTATTGGAGAGTTCCTAATTTTTAAACAGATGGAAAATCATAACAAAAAAATACTTATTATAGGAGCTATTCCCTATAAAAGCAGAACAAATAGTTATGGGGGTATTACCATCCTATTACAAGACTTTATCGATTATCTGACTAATAAGCAATATTCATATAAAGTAATACCGACAAATCGATTTAGCGGAAGATTTTCAAAAGGAATAAACATCTTATATGTTATAGGGAAATATATGATGAATCTCAGAAATGTAGATATTATAACTTTTCATGTGACAAGTAAAGGGGCTTTTATACTTTTTCCTCTTTTAAGTCCATTAGCATTACTTTGTAACAAGAAAATTGTTTTTCGGAAATTTGCAGGAAGTTTTAAAACTGTTTATGAGAAACAATCATCTATCATAAAAGCTTACTTCCGCTTTTTTTTAAAAAGGACAGACCTCATACTTGTTGAAACGAAAGAGCTAGTGTCCTTTTTTGCTGAATTAAGTGGTAATCCTGACAAGGTGATATGGTTTCCAAATGCACGCAGAAAAAACAAGATAATAAAAACATCTCCTTTTCAAAAACGATTCGTCTTTATATCACACGTCAAACAAAGCAAAGGGATCAATGAAATATTAGAAGTTTCCAAACGATTACCCCCTAATTACATATTGGATATTTACGGCCCAATTAGAGACAATAGCTACACTTCCGACTATTTCAACCAATATAATATAACCTATCATGGAAGCCTGGAGCCTGATCAGGTGTCCAACACACTTATAAACTATGATGTACTGCTACTCCCTACATTTCATGCAGGAGAAGGATATCCCGGTATTATCATTGAAGCATTTTCCCTTGGAATACCTGTTATAACAACAAACTTTGGAGGAATCCCGGAAATTGTGACAGATCAATACAATGGGAAGTTGATCTCACCCAAAAACATAGAAGAACTGGAAAAAGCTATTTTATCGTTTAATTCAACTAATTATGCCGGCTATTCCCGGAATGCTTTACATTCTTTTGCGGAAAACTTTGACTCTGAAACAGTTAATAAGCGTATAGTAGATAAGATCATTTCATAAACATTCAATTAATATTTTATATGAAACTTGAAAATATATATGCAAGACTAACACCGTCTCTGCAAAATTTGGCTTGTTCCATTTATGGATATAAGCTTAAAGAACTACGATTTAATAAAGATTTTTATGCCATTCATCGTTTTTTAGACAGTACTTCCGAGTGGAATGCTGAGCAGATCAGATCCTATAAAGAAGAGAATATTTACAAAATCATACATCATGCTTATAACCATTGTCCTTATTATAAACAAAAATATTCTTCTGCAGGATTATCACCGAGTGATTTCAAATCAATAGACGACCTTCCTTTATTCCCGGAATTGACAAAAGAAGAAGTTCGCATGCATTGGAAAGAAATGCTTGCCGATAATATTCCCGCCAAAAAGCTTATTCAATATCATACCAGCGGTAGTACCGGAACTGCATTAAATTTTTTCTGGACTCAGTATAGTGTACAATTCTATTGGGCTGTTGTTTACAGGTATATGGCCAGATTTGGTATAACACTTGGAGATAAATATCTCACTCTAACAGGAAAAACCGTTGTCCCCATCTCAACCGACAAGCCTCCATACTGGAGACAAAACAAAGCAATGAATCAATACTTTATCAGTATGCAGCATATCACTCATAATAAAATCAATCATCTTGCGAATTTTATTAATCAGGCAGGTTTTAAGTATTTTACAGGATATCCTTCTATTATTTATCAACTTTCATTGCAGATTGAAGAAGCAGGACTAACCATATCCAATCCTCCTGAACATATATTCACCGGAGCAGAAAAGTTATTTGAATATCAAAGAAAGCAAATCGTCCAAATATTCAAAGGAAGCAAAATACATGAACACTACAGTTTCTCTGAAGAGGCAGCTTCAGCTTCCCAGTGTATAGCGAATAATTATCATGAAGATTTTGAGCTTGGCCACTTTGAATTAACATCACCTACATATAATGAAGACGGAGCATCAGGAGAATTGTTGGCAACCGGTTTCGCTAATTATGGAATGCCTTTTATACGGTATAGAAACGGGGATACTGCCATATTTGATGACCATCCGTGCCAATGCCATCTGAAAAGCCAAATAATAAAAGAAATCACGGGAAGAACAGAAGATTATATATTGACACCGGAGGGTGCAAAAATCATGCGTTTTGACTATCTATTTAAAGAGACTCATGATGTGAAAGAATGTCAGATCCTACAAATAAAACCTGAGGAAATAATATTACGAATCGTCCGCCGAAATAATTATTCCACTCAAACAGAAAACTTTATCCGTGAACAGGTTAAACATTATATAAGCAGTAATATACAGGTTCTTTTTGAATATGTATCTGAAATACCACGTACCCAAGCCGGAAAATTTAAAGCAGTCGTGTCCCAATTAAAACATCTCCAACAATGAAAGCGTCTTTATATTATCATACTTTACGATATTTACGCCCTAAACAAATTATTTATCAAATGAAATATCATCTCCGGCAGAAACGAGGAATACATTTTCTGATAAATAAAGAGCGTAAAGGATATCCGTTATCTCTTGTGAGATGTATAGATAAAGCTTTTAGTCTACAACCTGATAGTTCTTTTACATTTCTGAACATTAATAAAAAGTTTAAAAGTTGGAATCATACGGAAGGATCTATGTTATGGACTTATAATCTGAACTATATGGATTTCCTTTTACAAAAGAAAATCACTTTCGAAGATGTTTCTCACTGGATAAATCTGTTCATTGACACACTTCCTCAAAATCGATCAGGAATGGAACCCTATCCTATTTCACTTAGAGGTATAAATTGGATTAAATGTGTCTTCCAGTACCAAGAACTTATCCCAATAAAAGAACAACAAAAATGGGATAGTTCATTATACTCTCAATATCTCAGTTTATATAGAAACCTCGAATTCCATCTCCTAGGCAATCACCTCCTTGAAAATGCTTACTCTCTTTTATGGGGAGGACTTTATTTCCGGGATGATAGATTTTATGAGAAAGCAATCTGGCTGTTGACAAAAGAACTCAATGAACAAATTCTTCCGGATGGGGCTCATTATGAACTGAGTCCGATGTATCACGAAATACTTCTAGACCGGTTATTAGATTGTATTAATGCTTTAAAATACAATTACCGCTTTGAAGGACAAGAGAGCGTCGTCGCTTTTCTGGAGGAAAAAGCCCGGCTTATGCTTAGCTGGTTAAATGCTATTATCTATAAAGACGGAACAATTCCTTTATTGAATGATTCCGCTTACGAAATCGCCCCCTCCTCCAGGGATTTGTTCGCCTATGCTAAACGGTTAGGTATCCAGTGGTCTACTCATATATTAAAAGAAAGTGGATACCGGAAATTTACTTCCAATCTTTTTGAAATGGTAATAGATGTTGGCAATATAGGCCCGGATTATATTCCGGGGCATGCTCATGCCGATACTTTCAATTATGAGTTACGAATTGCAGGAAAACCTTTTATTATCGATTCCGGCATATCAACTTATGAAAAGAATGTTCGCAGGCAATATGAACGTGAAACACAAGCCCATAATACAGTGCAGGTTGAAGGATTAAGTTCCAGCAAAGTATGGGGAGGCTTCCGAGTGGCTCAACGAGCCAAAATCATCAGCCTGAAAGAAGATCGTAACTGTATTACTGCCAGGCATGATGGATTCAAGCAATCAGGGATCGAACATCAACGAATATTTGATTTGAACGATACTACTATTATGGTCTGTGACTCCCTTCAACCCATTACAGAAAAGAAAGGGGTTAATACGATTATTCTTCATCCGGATGTAAAGATCCGTTCTATCAATCAGGACACAATAGAAACAAACCTGGCCATATTATCCTTCTATGGAACAGATGAAATATGGATAGAAGACTGTGAAATTGCTTTTGAATACAACAAATTGATCCCTTCAAAAAAGATATGCATCTCCTTTACTAATCAGATGCAATATACCATACAGACTGATAAAATACAGCAATTATGAAAATATTATTTCTAACTGATAATTTTCCTCCGGAAGTAAATGCTCCGGCTACACGTACTTATGAACATTGCAGAGAATGGATACGGCAAGGAGCTGAAGTTACCGTTATTACTTGTACTCCAAACTTCCCCCAAGGAAAAGTCTATAAAGGATACACAAATAAACCATACCAACAGGAAATGATGGATGGCATCCATGTCATTCGTGTATGGAGTTATATCACGGCAAATGAAGGATTTATAAAAAGAACACTGGACTATATCAGCTTTTCTGTAACATCATTTCTGGCAGGTCTCTTCCAACAGGCTGATATTATCATAGCTACCTCTCCTCAGTTCTTTACAGCTCTGTCAGGACGCACTTTGTCTTTTTGGAAAAGGAAACCCTGGATTATGGAAGTGCGCGACCTATGGCCGGAATCGATAAAGACAGTCGGAGCAATGAAGGATAATCCTATCATCCGTTATTTCGAGTGGGAAGAAAAAAAATGTTATCGTTTAGCAGATAAAATTGTTGTTGTTACCGATTCTTTTAAAAAGAGACTGGAAGAAAAGAATGTTATTCCCAATAAAATTGAAGTTATAAAAAACGGAGTCGATCTAACCCGATTTAGCCCTACCGCCAAAGACGAGAAATTACTCGAAGAATTAAACCTTAAAGGGAAAAAGATAATAGGGTATATCGGTACACATGGTATGGCTCATAAACTGGACTTCATCCTACAATGTGCAGCTAATATGGAAGGCAAAAATAATTACCATTTTCTTTTTATCGGAGCCGGAGCGGAAAAGAAGAATCTGCTAAAGCTTAAAGAGCAATTAAAAATAATGAATGTAACCATGCTCGATCCGGTTTCCAAACAAGAGGTAAAACGATATATATCTATTCTTGACATTGCATTGATAAACCTTCGTAAATCAGAATTATTTACAACTGTGATCCCCTCTAAAATATTTGAAAATGCAGGTATGGAAATTCCAATCCTTATGGGAGTAAATGGTGAGGCTCGCCAAATAGTGGAATCTTATCAGGCCGGACTATGCTTTGAACCGGAATCGGAAGAAGATTTTAGCCGGAAACTCCATTTACTCCTCTCCGATCCCGTTTTATATGAACAATGTAAAGCCGGATGCCGGAAACTGGCTCATGATTTTGATCGTAAACAACTCGCTAAACGTATGCTGAATATAATAAAAGAAGTAATATGAAAAAGATTATGTTAGTCTTCGGTACCCGCCCCGAAGCAATAAAAATGGCTCCGCTGATCAAGGAGCTTCAAAAATATCCCGACCAGTTCCAAACAATCGTTTGTGTTACCGGACAACACCGGGAAATGCTGGATCAGGTACTTCATATTTTTGATATTCATCCTGACTATGATCTGAATATCATGAAACAAGGGCAAGATCTCTACGATGTGACTGCCCGTGTCCTGACAGGAATGAGAGAAGTCTTACAGGATGCCCGCCCCGACCTGGTACTGGTACATGGTGATACCACCACTTCTACTGCCGCCGCCTTGGCTGCTTTTTATCAGCAAATACCGGTCGGACATATAGAAGCCGGATTACGTACACATAATATATACAGTCCCTGGCCGGAAGAAATGAATCGGCAAATCACTGGAAGAATTGCCACCTGGCACTTCTCTCCAACGTCATTAAGTAAAAAAAATTTACTGTCTGAAGGCATTGAAGAAAACCGGATCATAGTAACAGGAAATACGGTAATAGACGCCTTGTATCACGTAGTCAGCCAAATAAAAAACAAGGATGATTTACGACAACAGCTTACTAATGAACTGGAAAGAGCAGGTTATAAAATTACCCGTCTATCAGAACAAAGTAACCGGAAATTGGTTTTAATAACAGGTCATCGCAGGGAAAACTTCGGTGAAGGTTTTATAGCCATGTGTAAGGCTATTAAAACATTGGCACTGAAATATCCCGAAACAGACTTTGTCTACCCGATGCACCTGAATCCGAACGTTCGGAAACCAATACAGGAAGTATTCGGAGATACACATCTTCCAAATATGTTCTTTATAGAGCCGCTGGAATATCTTCCGTTTGTTTACTTGATGGAACTATCGACAATTGTTCTGACCGATAGTGGAGGTATTCAGGAAGAAGCTCCCGGATTAGGGAAACCTGTGTTGGTGATGCGTGATACGACCGAACGTCCGGAAGCACTAGACGCCGGAACAGTTAAACTGGTAGGAACAGATTTCACTAGGATATTGGAAGAGACTTCCCGGTTACTGGAAAGTCAGGTTTATTATGACCAAATGAGTAAAGCCGTTAATCCTTATGGGGATGGACTGGCCTGCCAAAGAATTATAACACAAATAAGAAAGATTTTATGAGAACTTTGAGCCGATACCTCTTTTGTATTTTTTGCCTTTTTATCCCTGTCATTACTTTTGCCCAAATACCGCAGGAGCTATTGGAGAAGGCTAAAGCTGCCGGAATGACAGAAGAGCAGATTCAACAGGAAATGAGAAAACGCCTGGAACAACAGGACACAAAACAAGTAACCATTCCTGCAGCTGAAAACCCGATAACAGATCGGATCACAATCGACACAGAAATTCCTCCGCTGGATTTACAACGTGAATATAACACTCCGGAGGACAGTAGCAAAAACCAAGTCTTCGGACGTGAAATATTTTCAAATAAGAATCTCTCTTTCGAGCCGAATCTGAATATGCCTACCCCCAGGAATTATCCGTTATCAGCCGGGGACGAATTGCAGATCAACGTATGGGGGGATTCTGAGTTAAACCTGAAATTAACCGTATCTCCCGACGGTACGATCATTATTCCTAATCTGGGTCCTGTCTCCATAAGTGGCCTCACGGTTGAGCAAGCAGAAAATCGTATCAGGCAGGAGCTGGGAAAGATTATGACGAATCTCGTTGATGGCAGCGAGCCAAATACCTTCGTTTCTGTTGGTTTGGGGAAGATACGTAGTATAAAGGTGAATATAGTCGGTGAAGCTGTTACCCCTGGAACTTACACGCTTCCTTCACTGGCCAGTCTATTCAATGCTTTATATGCAGCAGGAGGTGTTAATGACATAGGTTCTCTACGTAATATACGTGTGTATCGAAATAATAAAGAGATTGCCAACCTCGATGTATATGATTACCTTCTGAATGGGAAATATGATACGAATATTCGCTTGGAAGATAATGACATGATTATTATCGAACCATACGACCAACTGGTCAACACCAAAGGGAAAGTAAAACGCAACCGTACTTTTGAACTCCGTAAAGGTGAAACTTTAAGCGACCTGCTGAAAATGGCAGGAGGTTTTACCGGAGATGCCTTTACAGAAGATGTTACGATCAAACGCAAATCCGGGTCACGTTATCAGATAGCAACTATAACGGAAGATGATTTTCCAACCTTCGTACTCCATGACGGAGACTCTTTGTTGGTTGATTCCGTTATTCCTTTTTATGATAACCGGATCACAATAACCGGAGCTGTTTGGCGACCCGGCGAATACGAACTGAGTCCCAGAGTTCATACAGTAAAACAACTTATCGATCAGGCAGCCGGATTAAAAGGAGATGAATTTATAGGAAGAGCACATATTACCCGTCTGAATCCGGACTTTACCAGTACGGTCATCGCTATCGATGTGCAGGAAATTTTGAATGGGAAAGCCCCTGATATTGAATTACAAAAAGAAGACAAATTACATATTCCTTCTCTTTTTGAACTTCGGGAACCATATACTATTAAGGTAGGAGGAGCTGTTAATAATCCGGATACAGTAATTCCTTTCAGTAAGAATATGACCGTGGAAGATGCGATTATATTAGCCGGTGGCTTACAGGAATCAGCCTCTACAATCAATGTGGAAGTTGCACGACGTATAAAAAATCCTACTGCCGATAAAAGTTCCAACCGGATATCTCATGTATATACGGTTTCAGTAGCAAATGATCTGAAACTTTCTTCAAAACCATCCGATTCTCATGTAGATACACTATTCATACTTGAACCTTTCGATGATGTATTTGTTCGCTTCTCGCCCGGTTACGAGAAACAGCAGGTTGTCAAGGTAAACGGCGAAGTGACATTCACTGGCGATTATGCCTTACCTTATAAAAACACCCGGCTAAGTGATATTATAGCCCAGTCCGGAGGTGTCACCAAAGATGCTTACGTGAATGGTGCCAGCCTGAAACGTCAGTTAACACGAGATGAAATGCGCCAGGTAGAAACATTGCTTCAGTTGAGCAATAATAATAAACAAAGTAAAGATTCTGTCGCCTTATCGCTGGCTAACATAAAAGATTATTCTGTCGGTATTGACCTGAAGCAGGCACTCGCCCATCCCGGAAGCACACACGATCTGGTTCTCCGCAACGGGGATGTTATTTATATACCTCAACTACAAAGCACAGTAAAAGTAAGTGGTTCGGTAACCTATCCGAACAGTATGACTTACACGAAAGGATTATCCGTACGCGATTGCCTTTCACAAGCAGGAGGTTATAACGATATTGCCCGCAAATATCCGATCGTTATCTATATGAATGGAAAAGTGGCTACAACACGCAAAGTCGGTATCTTTTTCAAACGTTACCCTAAAGTCGAACCGGGATGTGAAATTGTTGTTCCCGCCAAGACACAACATGACAGAAGAGGTAGCCTGGCCGAGATACTAAGTATTGCCAGCTCGACTACATCTATGGCAGCCATGATTACTTCAATAATAAATAATTTAAAATAAGTAAGGATGGATACGACCAAAGACAAGCTGCCCGAAACGGAAAAAGATATAGATATCATTGCCATCGCACGATATTTGTGGTCTAAAAGAAAGCTGCTTCTGAAAAGTAGTGCCATAGCCGTATTGGTTGCCCTTATTGTTGCATTCAGTATTCCTAAAGAATATACAACCACCGTAAAACTGATGCCTGAAACAAACAATCCCGTCAATAAAATGGGTAACTTGGGAGGATTGGCAGCTATAGCAGGAGTAGACCTGGGGAATAGTACCAGCCAGGATGCCATATCTCCGGAACTATATCCGGATGTAGTTCATAGCACACCTTTTCTACTAGAACTCTTCCCTGGACAGGTAACCAATAAGAAAAAAACAATATCTGTTTCTTTATTCAATTATCTAAATGAATACCAGCGGGATGCTTGGTGGAGCTATATTATTAAAGCGCCGTTAAAAGGATTATCTTACCTGATTGGACTTTTGGGAGAACAGGATGAGAAATCAGATAAGGTCGATCCTTTCTTCCTGACCAAAGAACAAAAGGCAATCATTAAGGAATTACAAAACAGAATATCAGTCTTTGTCGATAAAAAGACACAGGTAGTTACTGTGTCTGTCGATATGCAAGATCCGGTCATTTCTGCACAGGTAACCGATAATGTGGTTGGTAAATTGCAGACATATATCACCAACTACCGGACACAAAAAGCCAAACAGGATCTTGAATTTACCGACAAAGTGTTGAAAGAGGCACAGACCGCTTATTATAAAGCACAAAAAGCCTATGCAGCTTTCGAAGACGGTAACAAGAATATCATTTCAGCCAGTTACCGAACCGAACAGGAACGGTTACGGAATGAAATGACACTTACATTCAATGTATATAATACGCTGGCTCAAAAGTTAGAGCAGGATAAACTACGGGTTCAGGAACAAACACCGGTTTATACGATCATAGAACCTGCTACTGTTCCGTTAAAAGCATCAGCACCTAAAAAGATGCTGATACTTGTTGGTTTCATTTTTATCACATTAGCAGGAATGACAGGATACCTGTTAATCCGTGATAAGCAGTTGTTCTGATTATTCTGTTTTTTATGACCGACTAATCTGTAACCCCTTGTCCGAAAGTCCCATTTCCACAAAGCGGGCATTCGGATTACGTGGGGAAGCAGTCAACTGCTTACGTATCTGTAAGGCTGCTTCGGGATCTTTCGCCACAATATAAAGATAACCTCCTCCACCGGCTCCCGGTAATTTATATCCTAATGCATAATCTTTGATCTGTGTAATCAACTCTTCCACCGCCGGAGGATTGGTACCGGAGTCGAGTGCTTTCTTCTGTTCCCATGTCTTCGCTATCAACCGACCATACGTATCGAAGTTTCCACTCTGGATCGCATCAAACATATCCAGTGCATGCACCTTCATTTCCGAAAGCAGACGAAGGTGGGTCGCACTGTTCAGAAACATTCCCTGTACGATTTCAGCCAGGATACTCTTTGCTGTACGGGTAATCCCGGTATAATAGAGCAAATGACAGGCCTGACATTGCGGATCGGTAAACAGATGTTCCGGCAACCAACGAACGGAAGGATTCTGGTTGAATCCCTCACCCGTCTGTAAAAGCTTCAATCCATGCAATACACCACCGTATTGATCCTGCCATCCACCACCGGTTGTCAGCAACTGCTCAAGGATCAAGGTACGATAGCCTATTCTGTTTTTATCCCAAGACAATCCGCAAAAATCGGAAACGGCCCCTAGCACCGTTGCAGCAAGGATAGAACTGGTTCCCAATCCGGAACCTGCCGGAATAGCAGCCAGTAAAGTTACTTCCAAGCCACAGCCAAAATCTTTCAACTGATCTTCCAGAGAAGAATAATGTTCTGCTGCAAATTCAGGGACAAAACCAGCCAAAGCCAATGCCGCTTTAGGTATGGAGAAAGGAGAACCTATCTTCTTGAAATCTTTCAGTTCCTCCCAGGTTGAAACAACTTCCATTGCACCCAAGTCGATAGACCGTAAAATCACCTTATACTCTTTCGAAGGTTTAACATATACCTGCAACGGAGGTTGCCCGTTCAACTCGATAGCCACATTCACCACATTTCCTCCGGCATACATGCAATAAGGAGGTGTATCTGTCCATCCCCCAGCCAGATCGATACGAACCGGACTACGCCCCCATACGATCTGATCACGATATACATTTAAAAAAGGAGATTGCTTTTCACGGGAAACAGAGCCAATCAATCCTTCCCTAAGCAGAGAAAAAGCCTCCTGCTGCTCTTCCTCATACGATTTCCTTTCCAGTTGCATAACACGTGCCCGAAACATTCGGTTATGTATCTGCTTCATTAAAGGGGCATCAGAAGAAAGCGGCGCCGGTAACTCAATTTTACCTGCAGCGAATTCGCTAGCGGCATCGGCCAAATCCAACTGGTAAAAGACACTTTTCTCATGATTAGCGGCCAACATCGGCCAGTTTGCCTGACGAAGTTTTTCACGCTGGGAAAATAACCTGCCCAGGTTTGCACGGTCAGATAATTCGTTCGCAGACATCTTTGGAGACAATTCCCATATTTTCCGTCCACTTTCCAGTTTCGGTTCAGATACCATCCAACGAATCACCAGTCCCAATTCTTCAATATTCTTGCAGACAGGGAACAACAAAGCATTTTGCAAATCGTCAAAGGCATCTGTTTGTATCTCTCTTTCCTTCATCCAATCAAGAACAGATCTCCCTAAAAAAAGCGTATTACCATCCGTGAATCCACCTTTAAACGGATCATTAAAACCGTATGGACGAGCTACCCATTCCTTTTCTCCAATCGGAACGACATCAATACAAACACCGGAGGGAATGTTCAGTTCCCAGTCATTTTCCGGTACCCCCGTAATAATATGACGATTATCCAGTATCCAATGCTTTCCGATATAACTGTTCTCAATCCATAGTTCGGAATTAGCGGCAGTCAGAGCCAGATTTATTTCTGCATTTTGTACGAACATCGCAGGATGAGGTTTCACCTTCCGATGCATGATAGCACGCTGGTCACGCACCAGATTCTGAACAGCCAGAGTAGAAGAGATTAGTTCACGACTTGTCCCGTAATGGTAAAACTCGCCACCCTCTAAAGGCAGAATAGCAACGCTAAGCTGATTTAACCCGGAATCGGAAATCCGGGGATGCTCTCCCAACGACAATCCGAAATCGGAATAGAGGTCATACGACTTCATTGTCTTTCCATCAGCCGTATACGAACGTTTCATCAACAGTTCCATTGCCCGGTCACTCAACAACCAGACACCTATATCCATCAGAAAAAGATGAGTCTGCGCCAACTGTCCCAAAACAGCCAGCGACGGTTTTTGCAACATAAAGTCCAACTTATCGGGAGTCTGTCGGTTCGATACAAACACGCCATGATTGGTTGCCAGAGCCGGGTCGACCCATAAGCCATAACAAACGACATCCACCTCGGGAATATCCTGCAACGGCATACTGTTGCGTATATATACATCACCACTCGCTATTAATGTATGAAGCGATTCCGGGGCTTTATGCATTATTTCCTCATAAAGAGGAAGCTGTAAAGACAGCAAGTTCTGAGATAACTTTTGTCCTCTGGCCCACCGGAATACCGGGATCGGTGTCAGGATTTTTCCCGACGGAGCATAACCAGGCAAACGACGACTCTGCCCTCCGGCATGCAACAGGATTCGTTTCTCTCTGGCTAACCACTCTCCAGTTGAGGCTTGTGGTGCTTCATGTTGCCGGCACGCTTCAACCAACCAGGTCGTTCCCCCACCCGAACCCAATCTGGCACCTACCGGATCAGAAGTGCAAAACCATTCATCCACATCAACTTTCGTAATTTTGTGGAAACTGTTCACCAAATTGGGAGGCAATGATAATAATTTCTTCATATTTATATTTACATAGAAGCAATGAAAATCGCTTCTGTTTACTAATCTAATCTTCGTGACAAAAGTAATTTATCCTACCCAATAGCACAAAAAAACGATACACATATTGTTTCTGTATCTCATTTTGCCCTCGATATATTAAATATTAATTTAATTTTACAATTCAGCATACCATTGATTTAAATTATTATATTCATATTTGTAGGGAAAAACCACCCACATATCCAGTTGACGATAAAAAACGTTGGTTTTTACTAATCACCCCCTACTTTTTAGTTTTCTGACGTATCTTTAGTTATTCATTTAATTTTCAGATTGTATGATATACGGTTATGTAAGAGTCAGTACAGATAAGCAAAGTACTGAAAATCAACGATTCGAGATTGAAAAATTCGCAAAAGTCAAGAACATGCGTATTGATCGTTGGGTAGAAGAAACAATTAGTGGGACAACTGATGTTGCAGAACGGCAACTTGGTAGATTAATCAAGCAAATCCGCAAAGGTGATATTTTGGTGACAACCGAATTATCCCGGCTGGGTCGTAATCTAATGCAGGTAATGAGCTTTCTTCATCAATGTATGGAAAAAGACATTTTCGTGATTACGGTAAAGGAGCGCTATGAGTTAGGGAATAACATCAACAGTAAGATTTTGGCTTTTGCTTTTAGCTTAAGTGCCGAAATTGAACGTAACTTGATTTCCCAGCGAACCAAGGAAGCGTTAGCCAGAAAAAAGAAGGAAGGGACTAAGCTTGGCCGTCCTAAAGGTGGTAAATCCGATCAGTACAAACTATCAGGTAAAGAAGGACTGATACGCAAGCTTTTACAGGAAAAGAAAACCAAGTTGTATATTAGTAAGAAATTGGGAGTAAACCGACAAACACTGAGAGATTTTATGAGAATGAATCCGGAGTTGGATTAATTATAGAAATATTAAGTTATTGTCAACCGAAGAGTTACTGTCTAAATTGTTAAACAATGCAATCCCAGCAAATGAAACCTAAGCTAAATTGGTTATTAAAACTTGTTTGTTCTAAATATATGAAAGACACTTGTATTGGAAAATCTGAAATTAAGAATGTTGGTGTTCAAAAGGAATATTTTACACCCAGTTTCACTCTAATTATAAGCATCTTAGCATATAAATCTGATCAAGAAATATTTCAGATTGAATGATTCAGGTATCAAATGTAAACATACAGGCAATCTTCGGGTAAAAACAGATATTTTTGGGTATAAAACAGTGATTGTAACAAATACACCCAAGAATGTAAAATCAAAGAATATAAAAAAATGAACACGTATTTATTATAGTAAAATAGAGAACAATTCGATAGTAAAACGATCAACCGGGAATGGATAAACAGCCCTTCCCCTACTTTAGTATTAAATTGCCCGCTGATAGTAAAAACTTGTTATTTTAATCTCGTTTTTACACATTATTATACTATAAATTAATTAATAGTGAATAAATACACTATCTTTGGGAATATTAGCGCTATCAGGAATATTCGTTGAACCTTATAAAACAGACAACAGTATGGAAAAGACACTTGTAATATTAAAACCATGCACCATCCAACGAGGTTTGATCGGTGAGATCATTTCTCGTTTTGAAAAGAAAGGATTAATCCTTTGCGGTATGAAAATGATCTGGCTGACCGATGATATTTTGAGCGAACATTACGCCCATCTCAGGGAACGGTCATTCTTTCAAAGAGTAAAAGATGCTATGGCCGTATGCCCGGTAATCGTTTGTTGCTGGGAAGGCGTCGATGCAGTACAGGTAGTTCGAACATTGGCCGGAGCTACAAATGGCAGAAATGCTGCACCCGGAACTATTCGTGGAGACTATAGCATGAGCGTACAGGAAAATATCGTACATGCATCCGACTCACCGGAAACAGCAGAGATCGAACTGAAGAGATTCTTTAAAGAAGATGAACTATTCGACTATGAGATGAAAAACTTCCTCAGTCTCTACGCTAACGACGAATTTTAAAGATTCAAAGAAAAATAAAAAAGCCGGAAAGGAGTTGATAGATCATCTCTTTTCCGGCTTTTTTATTTCAGATATTTCATTCTATCCTCTCGGACTGAATGAACAACCTCATTACTAATCTAAAAATCTAATACCATGAAAAACACACTACATCTTATAAACAAGTCCCTGATTAAAAATGTTCCGAAAAAATAAAGAATTTCATTGCAGTTGTATTATTCCCGAATTGAAACTATATTTGTACTGTATTTTAAACACGAGTACAGACAAAAAATAAAAAGAAAATAATATGCATAGTTGGTTTGAATGTAAAGTCTCCTTCGAAAAAGTGTTGGAGAACGGAATGCAAAAGAAAGTAACAGAACCTTATCTGGTTGATGCCTTGTCGTTCACTGAAGCAGAAGCTCGTATCATTGAAGAGATACGTCCGTTCATCTCCGGAGAATTTACAGTGACAGACATCAAACGTGCGCGTCTTTCAGAGTTGTTCTTCAACGAAAACGGCGACCGTTTCTATAAGATTAAAGTGTACTTTATCACGCTTGATGAAAAAAGCGGTGCTGAAAAGAAGACAGCAGCACAAATGCTGGCACAGGCATGTACGCTGAAAGAAGCTATTGCCGTTCTGGAAGAAGGAATGAAGGGTACTATGGCCGACTACACAATCGCATCGGTTACTGAAACCATGCTAATGGATGTATTCCCATTCTCTGCCAGCGACGACAAAACACCTAAATCCGGTGAAGAACTGATTGCCGAACAAAAGAAACAAGCAGAAGCCAAAGTAGAGGAAGCATGAGTATCTCCCAGAATATAGTACAGTTAAGGGCATCGCTACCGGCAAACGTAACGTTGGTGGCCGTGTCTAAGTTTCATCCGGCAGAAGCATTGAAGGAAGCCTACGATGCAGGCCAGCGTGTTTTCGGCGAAAGCAGGGCACAGGAGCTGACGGCTAAACAAAAAGTACTACCGGGTGATATCGAATGGCACTTCATCGGGCCGCTGCAAAGTAATAAAGTAAAAGACATCGCACCCTTTATCCATACAATCCACAGTATCGATTCGTTCAGATTACTGCAGGAAGTAAACAAACAGGCTGCCAAAAACAACCGTGTGATCCGTGTCCTGCTGGAAATACATGTTGCCCAGGAAGACACCAAGCATGGGCTGACACCCGATGAATGCCGCGAGCTCCTGCAAAACGAACAATTGGACGAACTCGGAAACATTCAAATAGTCGGATTGATGGGAATGGCGACTTATACTGACGATACCGCTCTTATCGAACAAGAATTTCACCTTTTACACGAACTTTTCAGCGAATTAAAAGCTATATATTTCAAAGGAAATGATAATTTTGCAGTACTATCTATGGGAATGAGCCACGATTATCCCGTTGCCATTCGCCAGGGTAGCACTATGATACGGGTTGGAACCAGTATTTTCGGTGAACGCGAGTACTAATACATTAAAATTGAATCTGACATGATAGACATTAAAACCCAATACGCAGGACTAACACTTCGTAATCCTATAATCGTAGGAAGCTCGGGGCTGACTAACAACGCGGAACGAAACAAAGAATTTGAAAAGGCAGGTGCCGGAGCCATCGTTCTCAAATCCCTTTTCGAAGAACAAATCGAAATGCAGAGCGATTCGCTTATGCAGGATGCAGATTATCCGGAAGCAGCCGACTATATCCGTGGCTATGTAAAAGCCAATCAGGTGAACAACTATCTGGAACTGATAAAAAAGACCAAAGAATTGTGCACGATCCCCATCATTGCCAGCATTAACTGCTATAAATCGGACGTATGGATTGACTTTGCCCGTCAAATAGAACTGGCCGGTGCGGACGCTTTGGAACTGAATGTATTCTTTCTGGAAACAAGCCTGGAATACAATCCGGATGAAATACGCGATCTTTACGTCAATATCATCCGAAAAGTAAAAGAAACCGTTTCAATACCCATTATCATAAAGATTGGAAAAAATGTCGGAAATATCCCGGCATTGGTCAATACATTGAAAGTAAACGGAGCAGACGGCGTAGTGATGTTCAACCGATTCTATCAGCCGGACATCGACATCAACAGTATGCAGATCGTATCGGGCAACGTATTCAGCAACCACTCCGACTTAAGTGATACAATCCGTTGGACAGCGATCATTTCAGGAAAAGTACCCGGAATAAGCATCGCTTCTTCAACCGGAATACACGACTGGGAAGATGTTATCAAATGCCTGCTGGCAGGAGCTTCAGCCGTACAAATGTGTAGTGCCGTATACACACACGGAGGTGAAATTATTTCACAAGTACTTACATGTATAGAAGAATGGATGCATCAGGCACATTATCAAAATCTGTCACAGTTCCAGGGTAAACTGAACTATGCAAACATCCCGAACCCCGCGATGTATGAACGTTCACAGTTTATGAAATACTTCTCAAACAGAGACTAAAAACTATCGTTCAGATAAAATAGAAGAGACAGGGTAAACACCTTGTCTCTTTTTGTTTCATCACTTTTTACAATTTATTTTCCACTAAACACTATTTATATCAGAAATATTATTTACCTTTGTACCATTAATAAAGAAAACAAGATGGAAGCTATTTGTGTTATAAAGGACATATATAAAACATTATACCAGTTTGAAAAAGCATTTTCAGAGGTACATGAGATCACAATCAACGAAGCCATGTTGCTATGTTGCCTGAAAGACAACGAAGCAAAGTCGGCCGGGACGATCTGCGATTATATAGGTTTATCCAATTCACGCGTATCCAAGGTGATCACGTCGGTAGAAAACAAGGGGTTTATCCGTCGCAGTATCAGCAAAGAAGATAAACGTCAGATGTTCTTTTCGCTTACACCGAAAGGGAAAGAGAAAGTACAGCAAATGATGAACGCAGAACTGCGTTTCGACGGCCTGTTCGGTAAACTGCAGCAATGCATGGAAAAGGGTTGACCCCCTTTTTTTACCTATTTATTTTCCATTAGCAAATATGTATAATAACAATAAAACAATAATAAGATGAAATACTTAGTAATCGGAGGAGTTGCCGGTGGAGCAACAGCAGCAGCACGCCTGAGAAGAATGGATGAGAATGCAGATATTATCCTGTTTGAACGCGGGAAATACGTATCATACGCCAACTGTGGACTACCTTATTATATAGGCGGAGTAATTGCAGAACGAGATAAGCTATTCGTGCAGACAGTCGAAGGTTTCACAGCCCGTTTCAACATCGACATTCGTCCCGAACAGGAGGTGACCGCCATCCACCCGAAGGATAAAACCGTTGAAGTGAAAAACCTCGGAACAGGACAGACATATACCGAAAGTTACGACAAACTGGTACTATCTCCCGGAGCCGAACCGCTTCGCCCCGGCATCGAAGGCATCAACAGTAAAAAGATATTCACCTTACGCAACGTTCCTGATACAGATACAATCAAGAATTATGTGGATCAGAACAAACCTCGCCACGCAGTGGTTGTAGGCGGTGGATTTATCGGACTGGAGATGGCCGAAAATCTGCACGACCTCGGTATCAACATCGCTGTCGTTGAAATGGCAAACCAGGTAATGGCTCCGCTCGATTACTCGATGGCAGCCATCGTACACCAGCAACTGATCGATAAAAAGGTCGATCTGCGTCTCGAAGACGGTGTTTCACGTTTTGAAGAGACATCTAAAGGTATCCTTGTACACCTTCGTAGCGGTAAACAAATCGCTACCGACCTGGTGATCCTCAGTATCGGCGTACGTCCCGAAACACGGTTGGCAAAAGAAGCCGGATTGACTATCGGTTCACTTGGAGGAATTGCTGTGAATGACTATATGCAAACTTCCGATCCGGATATATATGCCCTGGGGGATGCCGTTGAAGTAATCAATCCGGTAACAGGCAAACCGGCCCTGATCCCGCTTGCCGGGCCGGCCAACAAACAAGGACGCATTGTGGCCGACAATATCGTGTTCGGCAATCGCGAAACATATAAAGGCACCATCGGCACATCCATCGCTAAAGTATTCGACCTGACAGTTGCAGCTGCCGGAGCCAACGCCAAGTTACTGAAACGCGAAGGTATCGCCTACCGATCATCGTACACACACTCTGCATCACATGCGGGTTACTATCCGGGTGCCGTTCCGATGTCTATCAAAATACTGTTCTCTCCCGAAGATGGAAAGTTACTGGGAGCACAGATCGTTGGATTCGACGGAGTTGACAAACGGATCGAAATGCTTGCCCAGGTAATACAGCGCAAAGGAACGGTTTACGACCTTACGGAGCTCGAACAGGCTTATGCTCCCCCCTACTCATCTGCTAAAGATCCGGTAAATATGGCTGGATATGTAGCTGAAAACATCCTTACCAAAAAGGTCGAGATCATAGGCTGGAGAGATATAGCCCGACTAAGCAGTGAAACGATACTGGTAGATGTACGCACAGCCGATGAATACAGTTTGGGATCTATTCCCGGAGCAATAAACATTCCGGTAGATGAACTTCGGAGCCGTTTGTCGGAGTTACCTAAAAACAGGCCGATCGTGGTAACCTGTGCTGTCGGACTACGCGGATACCTGGCTTACCGCATACTGGTTCAGCATGGTTATAAAGATGTCAGGAATCTATCAGGTGGTTATAAAACGTGGAGCATAGCTACGGCTAAACCGACTTTGGATCAAGTAGAAAGCAACCCCAAAACGACAGAAACGGAAAAACCGGTTGCTACCGTTGCGCCCCACTCTTCCACCCGGCAAACCATCCGGATCGATGCCTGCGGACTGCAATGTCCGGGCCCGGTCATGCAACTGAAAAAGCATTATGCCGAAATAAATACAGGCGACCGCCTGCTGATAACCGCAACCGATCAGGGATTCGGTAAAGATGTTGCCGCTTGGTGCAACATGACCGGGGCACAACTGGTAGGAGTTGAAAACAAATTAGGAGTCATCCACGCCACAATCGAAAAAGGTGAACCCAAAAGTGCCTGCAAAATGGTGAATGGTGGCGACAACAAAACACTGATCGTATTCAGCGACGACCTGGATAAAGCCCTAGCTTCCTTCGTCATTGCCAACGGAGCCGCCTCAACCGGCAAGAAAGTGACTATGTTCTTTACCTTCTGGGGACTGAACGTAATCAAGAAACGGCAGAAACCGGCTGTTTCCAAAGATATCTTCGGAAAAATGTTCGGTTGGATGCTCCCCGCACATAGCGGCAAACTGAAGCTGTCGAAAATGAATATGGGTGGTGCCGGAAGCTGGATGATGCGCCTGATCATGAAGAAGAAACATATCGACAGCCTGGAAAGCCTTATCGCCCAGGCAGCCGAGAACGGTGTCGAAATGATTGCCTGCACCATGAGTATGGATGTGATGGGCGTAAAACAAGAGGAGCTGATGGAAAACGTCACGCTGGGAGGCGTCGCCACCTATCTTGAACGCGCAGAAGATGCCAATGTCAATCTGTTCATCTAAAGGATAAGGGCTATACAAAAAAAGGATGCATCCTTCTCGGCAAGAGGATGCATCCTTTTTTATATAAGGTAATATGCTTATTTAATCATATCGAAACCAGTATAAGGGATCAACGCTTTCGGAATGCGGATACCTTCGGGAGTCTGGTTATTTTCGAGCAATGCAGCGACAATACGAGGTAACGCCAGCGCACTACCGTTCAGCGTATGACACAGCTGAGGCTTCTTGTTCTCATCGCGGTAGCGACATTTCAAACGGTTTGCCTGATAAGTATCGAAGTTAGAAACAGAGCTAACCTCTAACCAACGCTGCTGTGCTTCAGAATACACTTCGAAGTCAAAGCAAAGAGCAGCAGTAAAGCTCATATCGCCACCACACAGGCGAAGGATACGATACGGAAGTTCAAGCTTCTGAAGCAAACCTTCCACGTGATCCAACATCTCCTGGTGAGACTGTTTTGAATGTTCCGGTTTATCGATACGCACCAGTTCCACCTTTGAGAACTCATGCAGACGGTTCAAACCGCGTACGTCCTTACCGTAAGAACCGGCTTCACGACGGAAACATTGTGTATAAGCACAATTCTTTATCGGCAATTGTTTATCATCCAGGATCACATCGCGGTAAATATTGGTTACCGGCACTTCTGCTGTCGGTATCAGGTAAAGATCATCCACTTCGCAATGATACATCTGTCCTTCCTTATCGGGAAGCTGACCTGTACCAAAACCGGAAGCAGCGTTTACCACTGTCGGCGGCATAATCTCCATATATCCGGATTTACGTGCTTCATCCAGGAAGAAGTTGATCAGGGCACGTTGCAACCGGGCACCTTGTCCTTTATAAACCGGGAAGCCTGCTCCTGTGATCTTCACACCCAGGTCAAAGTCTATCAGGTCATATTTCTTTGTCAATTCCCAATGGGGCAACGCATCTTTCGGCAGTTCTGTTTCCATACCGCCCATTTTCTCCACCACATTATCTTCTGCACCCACACCTTCCGGCACTTCATCGTAAGGGATATTCGGAATCGTATAAAGCAGATTCTGCATTTCTTCCGAAGCCTGATCCATTTCAGCCTGGATCCCCTTGCTGATTTCCTTGATATCGGCAACACGCTTTTTAGCAGCCTCAGCTTCTTCTTTCTTGCCCTCTTTCATCAGGCCACCGATAGCTTTCGACAGCGAGTTCACCTCTGCCAGGTTATTATCTAATTGATTCTGTGTACTACGTCTTTTATCGTTCAGTTCAATCACTTTAGCGATGGTTTCCTTCGCATCTTTAAAGTGTTTCTTCTCCAGACCACGAATTACGCGATCTGTTTCTTCCGTAATCATTTTAAGCGTCAACATACTTGATCTATGTTTATTTATTTGAAGTGCAAAGATACATAAAAAAGCAACTTTCGGCCTGATGTTCACAAAAATATCTTACTTCACCCTTCCGCCTGTTATCCAGCTGCGTGTGAAGTAAGGTTCACTCAGGCTACTGACCATAACCCCCTTTGAAGTACTGGTATGGATAAACTTCCCGTTTTTCAGGTAGATACCTACATGATTAGGTACTTTTTTCTTTCCACTGCCAGTCCTGAAAAACACCAGATCGCCCTCCTGCAACTTAGAACGGCTCACTTTCTTACAGTTATATTTCAACATATCAGCCGACGAGCGTGCCAACTGTTTTCTATAAACTTCACGGAACATGATGGCTACGAAACCGGAGCAATCCACTCCCCTTTTAGTGCTTCCGCCCATCCGGTGAGGAGCCCCGAGCCATTTCGCTCCCTCATTATAAAGAAAAATATTATCTTCCGCCGTAATACGCACACCATATAAACGTGATAATTCTTTAGGCCCTTTAAAGTCGGCAGGCAACGCGACACGTTTCTTACTGCCGCAGGATGTTAGAGCCAGTATAAACAGAAACAGCCAAAGGCTGAATATGGGATTTTTATATATCATGATTTATTTATTCTCTTTCTGTAGTTGGAGCAATAGGATGAACCGTTTCTTTTATTTGCTTTACAATATCTACCCCATCTCATACTTATTAGGATTAATTCTTAATAACGCAAATATACTCATTTTTCAACACCATTCGAAAAGTCTTTAGGGTTATACCCCTAAAAACTCCACTATATTATCTACTTATTGGGGGTATAACCACAAATCCCGTCACATTCCGATTATCGACTCAAAATAAGGATTCTGTTTATGTCGGGCATAATTAGCTTCTGCTATTTTTATCGATGTATTTGCGTAACAATACTCACATTGATGCGGGCAGGTATCATACATTCCGATATCCTTACTGGCTATGCATCCGCAAAACAATCTTTGTCCTTTATCTTTTCCCGGAGATTTCCTCCCATTTCCGAAAAGCTCCAACTGGGTCTCTGCCGGATTATACCCTATAAAGTCCATCAATTGCTTATCATCGGAAAAACATTTGATCATCAACCCATCGTCTATACATTTATTATGGGCAATCCCATACCGATCCAAATTGATTTTCTCTCCACAAGTAGCCAGCGTATAACCCCAGGATGCATTTAAGTTCATTAAACCTCTTGCCAGATACTCCATATCATCCTTTTCAAAAGATCGATAATTTATATGATTCTTTTCCAGATTCGCTTTCACTTTTCTGTATTCCGGAATATCAGCAAAACTGAAAACTAATTTCTTCGTATATCCTTTCAACTGATTACCTATATATTCAACCTTTCCCAGTAAATCATCTTTAGAAATCCGGTCAGTCAACATCATTGGATCGAAACGCCAGATCACCCGGTCACTATCCAACCGATCGACCAATCGTTTAAACGTATCTATCCGTTCCTGCAAAGGCGGTACATTCCTCTCTAATCCATCTTTTTCATAATCATTCAATGTATATTGAATATATGTATGCACATTCATTTCCTCCAACTGATCTAAATGCATAAGAAGAGGTTTAGGATTTTTAGACCAGAAAACGATCAGCCTTGTATCAGCATAAGACACATAACTCCGCACCTTATTAAAAGGATTAACCCAAACCGAATACCCTTTCTCCAAGCGATAAAAGAACCAATCAGCATAGAAAGCCGGTATATCAGTAGAACGACTGGCAGATACGATAACAGGAGATTTCGCTTTCACGACTTCCCCGCTATCATTTAATATATCTATATGTTCGCTCTTTCTCATACGACAAATATACATGAAATAAAAGTATGGCCCTAAAAAGAGTTCCTTTGATTCATTTTTCGTATCTGGACACACATTAGAAACTTATCTGATAGACTCATACAACTCCTCCCCTTTCATTTATTAATAATGATCTGATAACGGTTCTCCCCTTTCGCCCTGAGTGAAAGATGCAGGAACTTCTTACGTTTATACAGGATAGCCTGGTCGAAAGGCAACTTGCAAAAACGCAACACATTCAACAACACCTCCGGATCAGGCACATAACAGTCGGCCGCCTCCCCTTTCACATGCTGGCTCGAAGGCACGCCACCCACCAGCTTATTCACTTCCGGACTACGATAACCGCTCGTTATCGCAATGGGCTGTGCGTAAGCTATCCGCAACGGTTGCAGCAAACGCTTCACCAACTGTTTCATAGCTAACTGAGCCTCAAAAGGCGGATCGTTCCGCAACCCGTTCTCCACAGCCACCCGGCTATACGTCATTTCTTCCCAGGTAAAATTCCTACTTATTTTCTCGTTCATCCTGAATTGATTTTACTTTATACGAATAATCCACCCCAAACAAAGCCCCGGCAAAGGTGCAGGTCTCCCCGAAAGCCACCAGCACACTACTATGGATCTCCCCCTTCGGAGCAATCCAGAAACCGGAGAAAAGAAGGACAATCCCGCTCAATACGAGCAGGATTGCCATTACCAATTGAACAGTCAGTTTCCTTTTCATACGTTCCTCTGCTTTTTTTTTAAACTGTCAATTTTTCAAAATCGAATTACTCGATAACAGGACGATCGTCTTCACCCTCGCCGTCGTTCTTCTTTTCAACGACTTTCACGTCGTCTTCTTCAAACTTCGCGAGTTCGCTAGTCCAACGCAAGCTGGCACCCGGCGTAAAGATGATACGTGCCTTTTTAATCATAGAAGCATTAAATGCCTCCTCCGTATCCGCCCCCTTCGAACGGACAGAGAAACGAAAACTTCCGAATTCGCCCACCTGTACGATACTTCCCGAGCGAAGCTCCAAACCCATCGCCCAATTCAGCGAGTCGAGTATCGCCTTTACATCGGCACTCGACATAGCCGAACGGCTGGAGATCAATTCACACAATTTTTCCATGTCACAATAACTCGACGATTTGGCTACTGCATAGCCGAACGGCTGGAGATCAATTCACACAATTTTTCCATGTCACAATAACTCGACGATTTGGCTACTGCATAGGTCTTCACCTTGTCTTTATCGTCGCCACTAAGCACCCGACGTTGCACTTTTCTGAATTTCAATGCCATAACTTTTAAGTTTAAATGGTTGATATATTTGTTTCAGAGGAACGATACAAAAGTAAGGAGATACAGATATGTTAAAAGCGCAACCGACCTATTCAATAAAGTACTATTTACCAAATCATTATAGATATAATAAATCTTAACTACTCTTTTTTCACGATACTTCGTTGCGGCGTTTTTGGTGATCATTTAACTATTATCAACTAAACGGTATCAACCATTATAGTCGTCCTTAATTTCTGTTTTGCCGGATAGGATCAAGAGTTCTTTGGAAGTGGGTTTTTCTTTGCTGATATTTTCAGCCAATGTTTTGACTTTTTCGGAAAAGTTGAAACAGATGGTTATCGACATAGCCAGGCGGCTTAATGAAGTTTTGGCAGTACGTTCTATCGCTTCTATCAGATGAAGCGTTCGGATAAACAAGGCAGGATGGCGAAGGGTGTAGCGGATATGTACCATCACGGTTTTCTGTTGAACAAAGTCGGCGTAAGCTTGCCGGTCATGTGCGATCACGGCTTCTATAAAAGTCTGTTGAGATGGGGGTAATGCAGTCCAGACACTAAAAGAAACCTTATAAATTTTTTCAAGGAACTTTTTCCGTCCTTCTTCCGACATAGCATCCAGGCTACGGTTAAACTCGTTTACATCAGGAACTTTTCCATTAGGGAATAAAAGCTCAAACTTATTCTTCTTTTTCATATATATAACAGACAGGTTTCACTTATTAATTAAAAAGGAACTGTAACCATTACAGTTCCTTTTATCAGACAATTACCCGGAGTGATATTTCACACCGGCGGCATATACCCCGCTTATTTTAAGAATTCAGAGCCTTGAGTAAGAACTTTCCGGGTTTAAACTTCACACTCGTACGAGCCTCTATCACACAGGGAGTACCTGTATGGGGATTACGCCCTCCCCGCCGCTTCTGCTGCCAGGGCTCAAAGCTTCCAAATCCCTGGAGCATGATGGCCTCATGCCCCAATGTTTCTTTCAGTATATCCTGAAAAGCATTGACAAACTGCCGGGACTGACTCTGAGAAACATTCATCTTTACTGCTAATTCGTTTACTAATTCAATTTTGTTCATAATTCATTTTCTTTGATTTTTGATAAATAATTTCTGTTCCTTTATATTATAGCAATTTCTTACCTGAAGCGGTTCTGGAGATCACGGACGCAGCGAACACTGCCACCGTTGTTCGAGGTCTTGGTGAAGAAGAATCTGCTAGCATCAAAGTAGTGTATGCACCGATTATTACCATCACCTTTGTAGACCGAACTACTCCAGTACCATCTCTCGAACCCGCTGGCACCCTCTGAGCTCTCTATTTCCTCTTTGTTATTATAGATAGCACGTAACTCTATCAAAGTAGGTAAACGCCAACCGGTACCATCCTCATCCAATTCAGAACAATAACTTTGCTGTACAGAATAAATACTAGTACCAGTTTTTTGCCCCTTTTGTATTTGTATAGAATAAGAACCTGTCATTGTAGGAGACTCGGATAAATTGACATCCGTGATACCATGAGAGGGCGCTGTATCTGTTCCATCAGCATCAAACGGAGGATGTGTTGTCCAAGTGTATTTATCTCCACTCATTTGAGTATAATAATCCTGTAATAAATTCTGATCGATTGTTACAATAAACCCAGTCAGAGCAGCCGCCTGATTAACCTCCACTGTTTTTGAATGATCACCACCGGGTACAGCAATAGTAAATGTAACAGAACGGGCACCAAACGAATTCGCAGTAGCTGTAAACGTCAAAGTCTGCTTTGTATTCCCAATTTCAGATGATATAATATCAGGTGTAATACCATCAGTCGTCACAGATGGGCTCACTGTCCAAGGCAAACCGTTTGTGCCTTCCACCTCTACTGTGCCAGAACCGCCTGTTTTTTCAAACGACAATTCCGTTGGGAACACGGTAAATGTAGACCCCGATCGCTTTACAGCCACTGTTTTCTCTATATTCCCTGCTTTTACTGTTATATCACCCGACAATTCCGTACTATTGAGATTCATTCCACTCGCTGTATATCCTACAGTCTGACTACTGCCATTCGTTGTTCCCGGAGTCGAGCCTGTCAGGGATAACCAATCAGGGGTGGTAATAGAAAAGGGTAATCCTGAAGTTCCTTTAAACGTCAATATTCCACTGGCGTCAGCCGTTGCAGCCAATGTAACAGGACTGCCTGAAGCAGTCAGCGACGAAGCTTTCTGGCTTACCGTTATTTTCGCAGTCGGCCCCGTGGATGGGTCTCCCGCACGGACTGTTATTTCATCACTTCGGGACTCGGCATTCGGATTTACCGGCACATTATAATTTATATTCTCGGCAGAACCGGTTGTCGGGCCACCGGAACTTTCAGCTAAGGTAATCCAACTGCCATCCGTTACGCTGGCCGCCCAGTTCAATCCGGCGGTAGCCGTAAAGGAAGAGGTCAGACCGTTAGCAGCCTCGGCATTTACCTCTTTTGAAGAACCCGTTACGGTAGAACCCGCCTGGGTAACATTGATATCTTGTTTCAATCCGGTATAACTCACATTCCCCACCGATGCCCCGGCTTTTACCGTTATTTTTCCTATACGCTCCGTTGCCGACGGGTTACTGGTTTTCGCCCTGACAACCAGCGTTTGTGCCTCTGCCGGAGCTTCAGCACCCGATGTAGCCGGATTTGCCGTTGCCCAATCCAACCATTCTCCGTCACTTAAAGCAGCCGACCATTGCAAGCCACTCGTTGCTGTAAAGGAAGAAGAGCCTTCCGAGCCAGAGGCAGCCTCCAGAGATATATCCTCCCCTTTTGTCAAGGTCGAGCCACTTTGCGTAAGGGTGATATCCTGATCCACACCGTTCACTTTCAAAGAAAACGTCACACTTCTATCCTCCGCTTCCGGATTGGCGGATGCAGCCTGAAAAATCACCTTATAGGGGCCATGATAAGAAAACGTGGCACCGGCCGAAACAGCAGTTCCGTCTAATAAAGCCGACAACCACTGGGGCATATCGAAACTCCACGGTTGACCCGGACGGGCTGTGATCTGTACCTCTTTTGTTCCACCTTTCTCCGCCGGCATCTTTCCCTCGTCAACGATAATGGGAGGTATTTTTCCCACCGTGATACGTTCGTCGGAAACATCGATACCAACCAGGGTGACACTCATCGTATAATGTGAGTTGCGTATAATATCATAATTATTCATACTACTGCCCGGATAGAACCGGAAGGTAACCTCCTCATACCTCACCCCGCCCTGCACTGCCGTTCCGGTCAGTTCGATACAGGTTGCATTCGTTACACCGGTACCGGTCTTTTTCTTTTCCGAGTCGACAGCATCCGGGCCACTGACCGTTCCTGCCATGTTTTCAGGCAGATACCAGTAGATCGTTGCTCCATCGGCACTGGCCGTTCCACTATACGTGCCATAACTAAGGCCGGATAATTGTGTTGTCGGAGCTGTTACCTGCGATTTATCAGGGACGGATCTCAGCGCCACCGAGATCGGAGTAAACGTAAACCCCTCTCCCATTGAATAAGTAAACGTGATCTTGGCCAGGAGACGGGTCAGCTCCACTTCGATATCTTTCATACCGGTGGCAACCACCTTCCCCTCCCACATGCCTACCATCCGGCATAAGTTATCATTCGGTAAGCCTTCATCGGTAAAAGTATAGGGTAACGCATGTATTTTTAATGTAGCTTCATCGACTATTTCACCCAGGTCGCCCGCGTTAGATATGAAATACACATGGCTATTGCTCTCGTCCTGAATCTGTTTCAGTTTCAGGTTAACCGTAGTGCCGGTCATCGATTCGAAGTATTGGTTGAACAGACGCACCCCCGTTGTTGCATTATACTGCCCGACCCATAGGTTGGCGATCAGGTTTTCCCGGTCGGCCTCCAGTGCCGTTGTTGCACGTGTCTGTAGCGTATCAGCCACACCGGCTACCGCCAGTGTATCCGACTCGACCGTGCCGTTGGGGGTAAAAATTATGCTACGGGTAACGGGAGTCCGGCTAGCCAGCACGTTCAGGTTGAACCCGGCCTCCACCTCCTTCAAGGCATGAGGCGGAATATCCTCTTCTTCCACCTCCGTCTCAGTGCAGCCACCAGCAACAGTAAGAAGCAGCCACACCAGCAACCATATCGTTTCATTCGTCCGTCTCATTGTATTTCATTTTATTTATTCCTCCGCTCCTACATTGCCATTCCCACTCCAATCGATGTCATCCCATTGGGCCACCGTTATAGTCGTTCCTATACCTTCGTTGATATCCGGATCGGTAGGGGACTGGTCGGAACCTCCTACACCGGAGTCCGTAAAAGTGATCGTATTCCAGTTGAGCACCTTCATCAACAGGGAACTTTCGTTGTTCTTTACCTCAAGGGTGAAGATATAGCGCTTACCGGCATCGAAAGTAATATGCTGATCGATCGTAGCCCGCAAAGTAGCCGTTTCCTGATTCCTGACTACGGTTATCTCCACATCGAACGCCTTATTGTCTTTGGGAAGGACAACCCCTTTCGTCTTATTCAGCCCCATTCCGTCAGGGTCGGATGCAGCCTCCACCGATTCAAATTCTCCACTTTCAAACGTCACGGTTGCCTCACTGCCCGTGCTGCCGCCGGTAGGTGTTATCCCCGTATCTTCTCCGGCCAGTAGGCTCGCTCCCGAAGAAGATATCCCACTAACCGCCAGCTTCGTCCCGTATAACGTATTAAAAGGAAGCGCATTCTCCGGCAAAGGAGCCACATTGAACACTACCAACGCACATTTCCGGCAAAAAGTAGCCAAAGTCACCAACCGGGAAGTGGCCGATATGGTTACGCCACGAACAAAAGAGGTCATCACATCCTCTTTATGGGGAATATCGGTTATCTGATAGGTATCGTCTATGCCTTTTGCCAATATCCGTGCAGGTGAAACGGCATAGAAGTCGTACATACCTCCCTTCACTGTCAAACCATTGGCTTTCCCTTCTATCTTTTTGCCTGTCGCATCGACCAGGCAGGGCGACAACAAACCGTCGGCTCCGACCACATAGGTAGCCTCAAATGAAGGAGCCGATGCGGAGAATAAGACCGGTTCTTGTACACTTTCCACACTTCCTCTGAAGTAAGCTCCGATCCGTACCGTCGTACCTTTGGGAAGCGGCGTAGGGACAGCAGTCTCTCCTGTACGGGTCAAAAGCTCCGGCACTCCCAGATCGGGTTTGCCGAAGCTGAGGGTTACCGGCCGGCTCTCCTCCGGTACGATCTCCTCCACCGGCCCCGCCGTACACCCCGCCAGCAGGCCACCGGCCAGTACCCCCAACAGAAACACTTCTACTCGACTCCGTTTCATCTTATTTCGTTTTGCTCTTTAATTGGCACATTATTCCATCGGCACCTCAGTAGTCCCTCCTTCATTCCAACCGGCTACTACCACATTGGCTATTTCGATTCCCTGCGGGGACATGCCGATGTTGTAGATGTAATTATTTCCCTTTTCCCAGTTTACCGTAAAGGTTCCGGGAGCATCGGTATCTCCGGTGGGCGACATGGTGAAGATACGCTCATCTTCGAGCGTCAGCTCCAGGGTGACATCGTCGGCCACTGCCGGGATCACCAGACCGAATGCCAGTACCGGAATGCCGGCCACATCGGCCGGTTCACTCACACCGGTTCCTATGGTACGCATATCGCCACCGGCCGTAAACGACAGTTCACCTGCAACGACCACCGTATCACCCAGTTCACCCGTAAAGAGGTTCAGTGTAGCAGCGGCGGACTTTTTCAATCCCCCACTGCTTTTCAGCACCACCTTTTTCACCTTACATCCGGCAAAAGCCGTACCGCCTTCTTTTTCCACCACACGGAAACTGACCTTCGCCAGCGCATGATTCATCAGGAGCGACACGGCCGGATTCCAACGATCCACCTCTGTTGGAACTTGGCAATACAGGTAATCAGCCTGATCGGTATCCCACTCCACACTGCCGGTAACCTCCGCTGCTCCAGCAGCAGGTACAGTAAATTTGAACGTCTGCCGGTCGAGCACCTCCACGTTACCCATTACAGGTACCTTTAGTATACCCGATAACGACACACTCTTTTCCGCCGGAGCATAAGCATACACCGTTCCTTTCACAGATGACAACAGAAGGGCCTCTTGTCCGGCTGCCGGCTCCCAAGCCGCCGGAGTAGCCGCCGCATTGTAAATAAACTGTACTGTCGTATTCCCGCTGTCATAGGCACTGACTGTCCCACTCCCGTCCTTCTTCGTAACACAAAGTCCCACCTTTGTGAGCGGATTAGGATTTGTACCGGCTATATCGTCACCCGGGCCTCCCGTGGCAATACTTCTCGACTCCACCTCTACCGACAAGCCCAGGTTCTTTACCCCGAGGGGAACCTCCGCTCCGCCTTTACCATCGTCCCCACCGCCACCCACGGAGATCATTGCTTCCGTACAGGCATTGGCCAGCAGAAGAAAGACGGCTGTCGAAAATGTATAGATGAACTGTTTCATGGGCTTTGTTTTTGAGAATAATTAAAGAGGTATTTCAGGTTGCTCCTTGTCTTCCCACTGTTTTACACTTACATCCACAACCGTCAGCTTAGTACGACTGGCCGAGAAGGTATAGATATAATTCAAACCGGCTGCCCAGGTGTTACCCGGCAGAGTGATGGTATAGTCAACTGCAGGCTCAGCACCTTTCTGCAAAGTAATCACTACATCAATCTGATCATCTCCAAAACCGTCGATCGGATAGACAACAGCACTGACTGTTTTAGAAACGGTCTTACCGTTTGTTGAGGTTGGAGTGGTTCCCGTCGGGATAAAAGCATGTTCACCTTCGGCTTCGCCCTCCTTGAGCTGTCTCATCAGTATATAATCGGTTATCATACGAGCCATAGAGGTAGTGGTAGTCGTTTCTGTGATCGCTCCGTCTTTCAAGGCCATCTTACCGTCTCCGGTTTTGAACAGATTGGAGCTACCGGCATGATTCTTAATCTCGAACTTCGTGAATTTCACGTCACTGTCGCTTAGATTTCCGCCGTCGTAAACACGGAAGGAAACCATCGCCATCGCATGTTTCATATCCAGGTTAATTTCGTAACCGGGGTTGGTGGTACTGGTATTATCCCCGTGACCCGGAGCAACAAGCGGCTGGCCGTCGGCACGTCCGTTATTTACGTTACGCCCATTCGTTCCGGCAAAATAGAGATAATCATTTTCGGTAGATGAGGACAGATTAACCAAGTCGTCAACATTTACTGCAACCCATGCGTTTGCGCCATTCCACTTTTTCTTCGCATTGTTAGTCGAAGCATCGACCGTTTCTCCCGTGGCAGGAACGGTTACAGGGATTTTAAGGCTGGATTCATTGCTGATGCCTGCTAGGCCATTTGCCGCATCCGCTTTATACGGATAATAAGCATACACCTTTCCAATCTCTTTTGTCAGATAATACGGGACTTCTTTCGTTGCCTCATACGTGCCACCTCTCTCCGTGATTGAAATCCAATTGGCTCCCGCTTCATCCCCCATATACCATACATGATGTTTTGCGGTAGCATCGTCAGGAGTATACCAGCCGGTTACATCGCTGTTGGTTATCAGCACGCCTATACCAGACGCAGTGGCATAGTCGGTATAAGTAATAACCTCACCGTTTACCACCGATTTACTAACCGATCTGGCTCCGGCCTCCACCTTCAGATTTGCCGCAACACCTAATGCGACCGGATCGTCATCACCATCCGGCTCCGGATCTATTGCAGTCTCTGTTTCCGAACAGCCTATCGCTGCCAGGAGGGCTATCAGCATGCCCCACATAGTCACAGTCTTTTTCATTTTTGTTTTCATTTTGATTGATCTTTATTGTTATTACTTTTATCTTGACGCAATTTCTATGGATTCTAAATCGGCCATTCGCCGGCATCATGTTCTGTCCAGGCCTCTACACGGACAGAGGATATCCGTACCACACCGTTTCCGCTGAAAAAAAGCGAGACGACATGACGCCTGCCGGGTTGAAAGCCGCCTTCCACCGTGACGGATACAGGGGTTACAGTTTCCACTTCATTTCCCCGGCCGTCTTTTGTTGTCGTGATCTGCAAATGCAATGGATGTTCCGCCGTACCGTCGTCCACCGGAGAAACCGGAAGCAGGATATACCCCTGGGGGTCGGGAAGTTCCTCTCCTTCCGCAACCTGAGGAACCGTCAAATCGGCGACATCCTGCACGAGGAGATCCTGTATTTCGCCTTCGGAAGAAATATCCGCCAGCGACGGAGATTCGAGCCGGCAATCCAGCTCCTGCCGCGTATGTACCCCCACTACCTCCATCTTCGTGACCGCTCCCCACAACTCCGCCCGGTCGCCGTAACAGGCCCATGCGACCTGCGTCAGCAGATGGCGGAACGTACAGGTGTGTACCGGCTCATATATGCTGCCCGAAAGGCAGCCTGTAGCCATTATATCCGTCTTTCCGTCTACAGTAAACGTCGCCTTCCCTGTTTGCAGATCTAGCATACCGTCTCCTACCGGGTAATACCCATGTAAATGGATCATTCGCCCGTCCGGCGGATACCATTGGGGCTCGTCAAACACGATCAGCCGGGAACCGGCACCTCCCTCACGTACCGCTTTACAGACACTCCACGCACCATAACTGTCCGCAGATGCTGCTGTTTCATCCTGCCGGGCAAAGCCAACTTCCAATTCTCCTTCGTAGCCGGAGCCGATCACCCCGCGGGTGGACAGGCCGATCATCCCTTCCAATCGAACCGCCGGTTCAGGTTCAGGCAACTGCACAGGATTACCGTCCGAGCAGGCGGCAAGGGCCGACAACAGGAAAACGGAGGCTATTTGTATCAATTTATTCATCGCTGTTCGTTTTTACTGTGGAGTCACAACCACACTGCCCCTGTTACCCGACACCCATTCGGCGATGCCGGCTTCCGCCAGTATCTTACCGTCTTCCGTAAAAGTGAGTGTAACCAGGTGCGATTGTCCGGCTTTGACGCCATTGCTAATGTTATTTATAGCAAGAGCCTGCGTCCTTTCCCGCCCCTTATACGTCGCTGTTATTTCCAGGTCGATGGCCGCTGCCTCCGTTCCCATATTTGGAACCGGAAAAAGCATCAGGTAACCGATCAGCGGGTTTGTCGCGGTAGCGACTGAAACGGCTTCCGGACAGTTCTTTACTGTCAGTGTTTGATTCTGTAAACCGGTAGCTGTCAACTTAGCCCCATTCGTTTTATCCAGCGACAGGGTCAATGCGGTGTACGCATTCGTTACTTTTATAGAAGTAACCCCCGTCCACTGGGTGACGGCGCCTGCAGAGCCTATGCATTTGAATTGCAGCTGGGTAAGCAGGTGCTGAAAAGTAAGTGAGGTAAATTTCTGATCCAGTGAACCCGTCTGCACCTCCGTTGCCATAATGTCCTCTCCACCCGTTATCGTATAGTTTACGCTCACCGGATTTGAAGTAGTGCTTCCCAACGCCTTGCGGGGATAATAACCGATCAGGGCCGATTGGACGTTCCCCGACAGATAGTTTTGTTCCGGATTAAAGGTAATGGATGTCTTGCCCACACCGCCGGTGCGAACGGCTTCGATGGCCGGACTTTCCCAGTCGGAAGCTGTAGCCGAATGATCGATGCGGGCGAACGACACATCCAGGTTTTCGGCATAACCGGCATCGATCACCGTGCGGGTGGTTTGTCCGATACCGGCGGTGATACGGATCGCTTCCCCGCTGTCTGCCACCACCGGGGCTTCCAAGTTGGTACAACCGGCCAGAAAAGCGGCGGCCAACAGGCTTGCCTGTAAAATCTCAGTTGTTCTCATATTATACCAGTGTTACATTATTACTCTCTTTCTTATCTGATCTGAAAACGATACACCAGGCAGACTTTCAGGCCGGCCATAAAGCCCGTTGAGACAAAACGGGCCTCCAGATAATTCCTGTCGTCTATCTTATCGTAACGGTATTTCTTTCCGTCCGAAACCGAACGGTAGCCTGTCCTCACATTCACTTCGGCACAGAAGCCCCTGCCCAAAGGAACCAGGCAACCCACGGAAGCACCCATCGACCAGAAACGACCGGTACGGCCATAGACCACTTCTGTATCCGGATCAATCGCGCTGCCGCGCACATCAAAATCACCGTATTCACCGAACAGTCCGGTGGTAAGCCACGTAAACCTGCCGGAGCGCAACGGCCAAAGGCGGGGTTCGACTGATAATTCGGACACCGACCAGCGGTCGCGCGTTTTATTCTTGTAGGCAAAATTGGAATACATGCCCGATACCACCACCGACCAACGGCCGGCAAAATACCATTCCACCTCCAGGTTAGGCATAAACGAGCCGGAGTGTATCTTCGTTTCGCCTGCTCCCAAGAGGACGGAAGGTACTACCCCGAACCAGGGAAGCAGGTTGGTCTTGATCGACATATAGGCAGGTGACCCTGTGCGCTCGTTTTCTACCACCGGCATTTCCTTCATCGGCTTCTCTTCCGCTGTATTCTCTTCAGTAGCCGGCTTCTTTCTGACCAGCCGTACCGTTTCGCGCGTCGTCACGACTACCGACGACGGGATATTTCCTCCCAATGTATCCACAACCGAAGCCAGGCAGTAGTCTTCCAGCTCCGAAGGATCGAACAGCGGATCGTCGATACGATAGACCACACGGTCGTAACCTCCCGCCTCGCCCCGCCGGAACAGATCGACATAAGGGATGGCTCCATATTTGGTTAATGCTTCCCTGACGGCTTTCGGATAGCGGCTTTCGCTATACCGGATGGACGTATTGGCAAACCAGGGTAACGGTGATTCCACCAGATAGACATGTACCCGGTCGCGGTAACTGCCGCTACGGTCGATATAAAATGCCACGCATTCACCCCAGATATCCAACCGGGTTTTCAGATAGGCACGGATACGGTTCGCACGGAGCGACGCTTCGTTGACTACGGCATCTTCTCCCGCATCGTAAGCGTTTACATGCGAGATGATAAGCAGATGGCAACTACTGTTCAACAACCGGTTTCGGAAAGCAGAGAGCAACAGCCCCATCCGTTCCAACTGGTAGGCGTTATCGCCGTAATCAGCCAGGAACATATCGTTCATTTCCTTAAAAGAGAATAAAAAAGATTCCGCTTTCGTATAAGAGGTGGTCTGTGCATTTGCCACCGGAAAGAAAAGCACGGAAAGCAGGAACAGGCAAAGTGTCGTTCGCTTTACTTCCTTGATCCTTTCAGATATTTGCCGGTTCATCCTATACATACCCTATCTTCTCTTGATAATCAGTTTTTTCAATTTTTGCCTCCCTTATTTTATAAATAAGGGAAAGCCGTTAGAAAACACCTTCGAAGAAGAAGGATTTTAGCCTTAGAAATGGCAAAAAACACAGGATTGGAATCTTTTTAAGATACTTTTTCAGGGAAAATAAAGAACTTCAGTAATCAATTTTTTCTAACAGATATTAAAGAGATGGCATTCCCAGCCCCCTTTATGCCTACATCTCAAAAAATCAGGTTGTAAGACTATAAAGCAAGCTCGTGTGTAAATATACATTAAAACAATGTGCATTTTTTAATAAAATGCGGGAAAAGCCTTGTTTATTAGTAGGAATCTATCTATGTTTGCATAGTAGTCTACCTCATTTCATCATTCAGAGAGATTATAACGGTCTGTGTTTGAGATAGAAATACAGCCTTTTACCTTATTTATAAAATAAGGATATTCCCTACGCTCTCATCATAGCCTCCACTCCTTCCGTCACCACATGAATTGCTTCCGTCATCTTATCAAGATCAAAGGCGGACAGATAAATACAGGTTGTTTTTTCCGAGGTATGCCCCAGCGCCTGGCTGATGATGGCGATCGGCACTCCCCGGTGGTAGGCCTCCGAGGCCCAGGCATGACGGAACACATAGGTGGTAAGCACATCCAGCAGTTCCAAGTCGAGACAGATTTGTTTAAGGTACTGGTTTTCCATAGCCAGACAATGCTTATACTGTTCGTGGGTAGCATCCTCCGGCAAGACAGGAAAAAGATAATGCGTATCCGTACAGCTATACCGGTCTATCAGCAACCGCATCCCGGGATTCACCTCCATCCGGATCAGCACACCCGTTTTTTGCCGGTGATAGGCCAGTACCTTACCGCCATCTTCCAGATTAGCCTCCGTAAGATGCGCAATATCGACAAAAGGAATACCGCAAGCCAAAAACGAGAACAGGGCCATATCGACAGCGAGTTGTTTACGGGGCTCCTCTTTCAGATCGAGCAAAGCCAGTTTCTTGATCACTTCGGTCGATACAGCCCTTTTCACCGTCTCCTCCCGCTTCAAACGAATACCGGCAAACGGCGATTCCACCGGACGGCCTTTCCATCCCATGCAAGCACGGTTATACATGGCGCGCAGGTTACTGATATAACTGTTTACGCTATTTGTCCTGAGCCCTTTTTCCTTCAGCCATTTCAGAAAGGCATGTACCTTCTGTGGCGTAACATCCTTTAGTGAAAGTTCACCTCCGCCCATGAAAGATTCAAAATGGTTCCGTACAGTCCTGTACAGGTCTGCCGTACTTTCATCGCCTGCAGAGCGTTTCTCCTGTTCCTGCCAGCGCATTTGTTTACTAAAATCCTTATGTTTCATAACTTTTCCCCATTTTTAAGAAGGGTAAAGTTACAACAATTGCCGGGAGATAAAGGTTACCTGCTACAAATACAGAAAGATATCGATAACCCCTTTTTACTTTCATAAAGTCTTATATTTCGGATTGCAAATAACAGTCATTTTCCTTAAAAAGGATATTACAGAAAAATATATGACCATTTTCCCTCCTTTTTGTTTCCCTTCCCCAGATTCATCACAATGATTTTTAAAATCATCACAATAGTTTGCTACAGTCATTGTAATAACTCCGGACAGTTATTGCAATAAATCCCGGAGATCATCACGATCATTTTTTTAACATTGCGAAAAAAGAGGAATAAACACCCTCAAATACCCGATCCTTACAACCAAAAACCATCTGTACATGGCTGAAAGTCCCATCAGTGCATCCATTTTCAGAGTGACATATTGCAAGCTATTATAACTTATTTCCATCATTCTCTCTGAAATCATCACAATAACTTTTTTCTCACTTATCCAAAGTCAGCCCTCACCCGCTTTCCTTACTCTTTTCGTCACTTCTCAACTTCGTATATAGCGAAAAGAATCAACCCCTTATCTCTTTGCCTTCAAATAGAGCAAGGAAATAAGGGGTTGATTAACAATATGACAATTAACTATTTATTTGCTATTCTTATAGAGTAAAAATGAACATGCAGATGCCGTAAACACACTATAGTCCAATGGGGCTTTTATACTTGAAAAGAACATCATTGAGAAAGCAAACGTTAGTAATAGAATACCACTGAGAAGAGCTACTATACGTTTCTGGTAACCGATTATCAGTAACACCCCGAGAACAACTTCTGCAATAGTAACCGACCAAGCTAATAACGGTAAAACTTGTTTCGAAATCCACGGAACTAAAACTCCCGTATACGCAATAAAGTTTCCCATATTCCCCCACACTACATTTTCATTTCCCAATACAGGAGTCCACCATCCGAAACGATCAGCAACCGCTGACAAAAAACTCATAGCAATAGCTATGCGTGCAAACAAAACAAAATAATCTGTTTTTATATTCATATCAAACTACGCATTATGTAAACCGGGAGATAATCCATTTAATAATTTAACACAATGGATATATAGAATGTTTCGTATACTCCTTTCTTCTTCCACTTACTCCGTCTTTATCACCGGATTAGCCCCTTTCAAATTACTCAATGATAAATCTCTTATTACATTCAAAAGACGTTTAAAGCGCCCAATCTCAAAAGAGCTATAATACATATTTCGAAAAAAATGAAGAATAATTAGAATAGCTACCATAGAAAGAGTTAAAACAATTTTATATGGCCATGATAATTCATCTAAAGCACTATCATACAAAACTATAAGAATACCAAATACTGAGAATGTAATTGAATAAGATAAGATACTGCTCTTTTCTTTACAATCATCAATCAGCCTCTCATAAAATCTATCATTATCTGCTATATTTGATGACAAAAAATGTTCTTCCTTTAAATAATTAAGCAACTCTTTCTTTTTATAATCGTATAACAAATATTCAATACTATCCTCAACAACAAAAATCTTACCAAAATCCTTTATCCTAATTATACAAGAAAAATAAGCAACCAATAAGACTAAGATTAAGATAGATAACCATAGAGATTCCCAAAACACCAAAATCAGCGTTAAAATAAAGAATACTATGAGAGGCATTACCAATGCCCAAAAAGGACTTTCTCTAACAGTTATCCCCTTTCTCTTTTTCAACTCACTTAAAGACAGCGTTTTGGTGAAAAAATCACAAATAACTTTACTTTCACTCATAATACATCAGATTTAAATTAATACAGCCAAAATACATTAATTTATTTTATGACGATTCTTTTTATTAATATTTTTTCTCTAATGAACTAAATTTATCTCCATTCAACAGATACTAGCGTAGACCTTATAGCTACTGACATACAGTTGTCACCTTAATGGTATATATTTGCAATTTAAATAGTAATATTGCAGGATGAAAACAGAAAAGCCATTAGTAGATAAAGAGTATGTATTAGAAAAAACGGAAGGAAAAGGAGCTTGGACATTTGTCGAAATCCCGGAAATACCTATGCCTAAGACTCCTTTCGGGATGTTGAAAGTAAAAGGAAAGATAGATGATCATGAGTTTTCCAATGTACATCTGATGCCTATGGGAAACGGACATCTGGGTCTGGCTGTCAAGTCGGAAGTAAGGAAGAAAATTAAAAAACAAGCTCCTGATACAGTACACATTACGCTATACGAAGATAAAACACCATTGATAATTCCCGAAGAACTATTATTGTGCATGGAAAATGAGGATGGCCTCTTAGAGAAATTTGAAAAATATAAACATGGTCAAAAAAAAGCATTTATAGATTGGATTAATTCTGCAAAAACAGAACAAACCAAAGCCAACCGCATTGCCAAAACGATAACAATGATACAGAAGAATGAGATGATTTTGAAGTAAAAGTAAACGGGATTAATCCCGTTTACTCCGTTTTTATCGACTTCACCGGATTGGCCAGAGCCGCCTTTAGCGACTGTAAGCTGACTGTCAGCAGGGCAATCAGGGTAATCAGTAAGGCTACTCCTGCAAAAATATCCCAGCTAAGTGTTATCCGGTAAGCATAATCTTTCAGGTAATGATTGGCGGCATATAATGAGATAGGAATACCTATCACAAAAGAGATCAGTAAAAGTACCATATATGCTTTGCCCAATAAGAACAGTATATCGATTATCTTAGCTCCCAACACTTTGCGGACACCGATCTCTTTAGTCCTCTGTTCGGCAGAGAAAGCACTTAAGCCCAATAACCCTAAACAGGAAATAAAAATGGCCAAAGCAGCAAACAAGGCCGACAGTTTTTCCACCAGATGCTCTTCTTCAAACATGCGGTCGAAACGGTCTGTCATAAAGTTCGGTTCAAAAGCATGATAAGGCGTAAAAGAACGTAATACAGTCTGTATCCGGCCTATCGCTTCATACCTATTGATATCCGGTTTCAGGCGGATAAACAAAAAACTGGTTCTCTGGGGTGCATAGCTAAATAATACCGGGCCGGGTTGAATGGCATAAAGATCTTCGAATACAAAATCTTTCATAATGCCGACTATCTCCCATTTATTATCCGGTGACTGGCCGAGTTTTCCTCCCACACGACCTTCTTTCCCCATCCTTTTTGCCAGGGTTTCATTGATAAGAACGCCTCTGCTTCCTCTACTATTTTTCTTAGCCGGATCAATATCCGTTCCATCGATCAGCTTTATCCCGGCAGCATCAACCAGACCGTCCGAAACGAAATTGAAAAAAACAGATGTATCGTCATCCGGATCTTTCCCATTCCAATACCAGGGATTTGTTCCTAAATAAGCCTTTAAAAGCGGACTGCTTGAAAAACCGCAACTTTCAACCAAACCGGTATTTATCAGTTCATTCCGTACAGACGAAGAGGAATTACATAGTTCCGTCGTAACAGGGAAACTAACCAGGTTTTCTTTTTTCATTCCAATATCACGGTTTTGTGCCAATTGTATCTGAAGATAGATAACCAAAGTGGTACAAATCAAAATAAATGCCATCGTAAACTGAAAAACAACCAATCCCTGACGAATCCAGACAGCACTCCCCGTCTTGGTTACTTTCTGCATTTTCAATGTGGTCAACGGATTGAAAGAAGATAAAAACAATGCCGGATAACTACCGGCCAGGAAAGTACAGAACAAACCGATCGCCACCAACCCAAGCAAAATTGTCGGATTGAAAATACTGAAAGTTAATTGGGTTCCTATAAACTCGTTAAAGAAAGGCAGGCTCAACCAGATCAGCCCGATCGACAGCAGGAGAGCGATTCCAGTAATCATTCCCGATTCAACCAAAAATTGCCTGATCAGGTATTTCCGTTTAGTCCCGAATGTTTTTCTGACCCCGACCTCCAGTGCCCGTTTCTGCGAACGCGCTGTCGAAAGATTCATAAAATTGATACAGGCGATACACAGGATAAGTATACCGATAAGAAAGAAAAGGGAAACGGTTTTAATATATCCGCCACCGGTTTCCACACCATTGACAAACTGCCCGTACAATAGTTTTTTGTTGAGCGGATACAGGAATATGTGTAAAGAATTATAGTCTCCACCCTCTTTCCGGTAAGCCAACCCTTTCAACTTCTCATTCAATTGGTTCAGATCCACATCGGGTTGCAGTTCAACATATGTTTGTAGCCAGGAATAACCCCAGCCATTCAAATCGAAATTTTTACTCTGAGCCAACTCCTCGACGCGGAAAGGAATCAACCATTCAAACTGAAAGGAAGTATTACGCGGCATATCTTCAAACACCCCTGTCACCTGATATATGACTCCCTCATTGAGTAAGCCTTTTCCTATGGGATCTTCCTCTCCATATATCTTCCGGGCCATCGAACGGCTGAGAACGATGGCCTGCTGAGGTTCAAAGACCGAATGCATATCACCGCTTAAAAACTTCACACCGATCATATCGAAAAGAGTGGAATCGGCGTATGCTCCTTTTTCTTCGAAAGAACTGGTTGTATTTTCAGGTATAAAAATCAGTGTTTCATCATTATACCTTGCACAGCTTTTCACCTCGGGAAACTCGTCATCCAGTGTTTTCTTCAACGGATTATTCGTTTCAAAATAAGTTTCACATTCTCCCGAAGCGGAAAAATAGTGGAGTGCACCGACATATATATTCCGGGAATTGGGAATCGCCTTATTGAAATTCACTTTACTTTCCACCCAAAGAAAAATAAGTGTAGCCGATGTGATACCGATTGCCAGTCCGACAATGTTCAGCAGGCTGTATATTTTATTCCGGAAAATAATCCGGAGAGATTTACGTATATTCATGGGGGCAATATTTTAGTTTGTTGTGTAAGCCAATTCTTTCAGAAAATTTTCTGTCACAGGTTTCCCATCCAGCATGTGAACGATCCGGTGGCTGTAACGGGCATCATGTTCGCTATGAGTCACCATAACGATTGTGGTGCCTGCATCATTGAGGGCAGTTAGCAGATCCATGATCTCCAGACCATTGCGGCTGTCCAGGTTACCGGTCGGCTCATCTGCCAGAATAAGTTTCGGATCGTTCACAATAGCCCGGGCAATAGCTACACGTTGCTGCTGACCACCGGAAAGCTGGGATGGGAAATAATTACGGCGATGACTCAGTAAAACGCTTTTCAATGCCTTTTCCACTTTCATTTTCCGCAAGGACGCTTTCATTCCACCATTCTCTAGGGGCAATTCAATATTCTCAAATACAGTAAGCTCTTCGATCAGGTTGAAATTCTGGAAAACAAATCCTATATTCTCCCGTCGTAAATCGCAGCGTTTGTTTTCATTAAATCCGGTCACTTCGATACCATTAAGAAGATAAGAACCGGACGTCGGATCATCGAGCAATCCCAGAATATTCAGCAAAGTAGATTTGCCACATCCCGAAGGCCCCATAATTGCGACAAATTCATGTTCTTTTATATGGAGCGACATGTTATCCAGTGCGACCGTCTCTACCTCGTCCGTCTTGTAAACCTTCCTCAAATCATTTATTCGAATCATTGTTTTATGAATTATTTAGCATGTTACGTATAATCAGAAACAAGCAATGTGCCAACCATATAATTTATTAATTACCAAATAATTAACAAAAGCAACAATTCCAAATAGTGTCCATAAACGGACACCTTATGTCTGCTTACAGACAAAAAACAGGAACAACTTGGGCATTCACTTCATTCTTGATATATTTGCAATCTACTAACAAAAGTAATTATGAACTTACACCAGGCAAATATACTGATTGTTGATGATGATAAAGACGTTCTGACTGCCGTACGTTTCCTGCTGAAGATGGAAGTAAAAACGATACTGACAGATACGAACCCTGAAAATATCCATAAGCTGATCATGGGAAATGACATCGACATCGTTTTGCTGGATATGAACTTCAGAAGTTCCATCAATACAGGCAACGAAGGGCTGTTCTGGTTGAAAGAAATCAAGAAATGGAAACCTTCCCAATCTGTTATTATGATCACGGCCTATGCGGATATAGACCTGGCAATCAAAAGCCTGAAAGAAGGGGCGGCCGACTTTATCGTCAAACCCTGGCATAATGAGCATCTGCTGAATATCTTGTCGGAGACACTCCGGAAACAGGCGACCCCGGATAAAAAGGAGATAACAACCGAAAGGAAAACCGATATAAATATTGTAGGGGCTTCGGAAAGTATGCAACTCCTGTTCCACAAATTACAAAAGATTGCGCCTACCGACGCCAATATATTAATACTGGGAGAAAACGGAACAGGAAAAGACCTGGTTGCCCGCTATATCTACCAGTTATCCCTTCGGCGGGATCGTCCGTTTGTAAAAGTAGATGTCGGCTCCCTGACGGAAACCCTTTTCGAAAGCGAACTTTTCGGTCATAAAAAGGGGGCATTCACAGATGCGCGTGAAGACCGTACAGGACTGATTGAAGCAGCAGACAAGGGTACGCTTTTCCTGGATGAGATCGGCAACATCACTTTACAGCAACAGGCGAAGTTGTTGACTGTATTACAAAACCGCGAAGTGACCCGCCTGGGAGCCAATACGCCGACACCGGTAGATATCCGCCTACTGTCGGCAACCAACCTCCCATTACGAGAATTAGCCAATGAAACCCGTTTCCGTAAAGACCTGGTATACCGGATCAATACGGTAGAAATAACCGTGCCGCCTCTCCGTGAGCGAGGCGAGGATATTATCCTGCTGGCTGAACATTTCCTGACAATGTATGAGAAAAAGTACTTCAAGCAAAAGTTCCGTTTAGCCGATTCGGCCAAAAAGAAACTGATGTTATATCATTATCCCGGTAATGTTCGCGAACTGCAATATACGATGGAAAGAGGCGTGATCATGGCAGACTGTGAGGTGTTAAAAGCAGAAGACATTACCTTCTCCCCCCTGGAACAACAGGAAGAAAATATCCAACCGATACCGACACATAATCTGGACGAGCTGGAAAAGGTGGCTATCGAACAAGTCATTCAAAAACATAACGGAAACATATCGCAAGCGGCAAAAGAACTGGGACTAACCCGGGGAGCTTTATACCGACGGTTAGAAAAACATGGCCTATGATCATTCTCTTATCCATCCTGATTGCTATACTTCTTGTATATATAATATATGTACGAAGAAAGACGAAACAGGATATCGACGAGTTCGCCGAGTCAATTATAAACAAAGACTTCTCAAGAAAACATCCCCGGTACCAATCCATTACGGATGCTTTCCTAACCCTGGCCGGCGAGAAAGAAGCCCAGCAACATTACCTGAAGGAGATGCTGGAGCTGGTCGACACCGGTATTCTGGCTTATGATGTAGAGACGTACGATACGCTGTGGATGAACGACTCCTTTACGACGATGCTCAACATTCCCCATATCAAAAACATCAACTGGCTGAAAAAACAAAACGAGGCTCTTTTTAATGAATTGCTTAATATCCCGGTCAATAACAGCTCATTGCTAACCATCCATGCCCGGAAGCAAACCATCAAAACAATGACAAACGCTTCCGTCTTTCAAACCGGAGGAAAAACCTACAAACTGATTGCATTCCATAATGTAAGCGCAACGATGGAAGAAGTCGAATCGGGTGCCTGGAAAGGGTTGCTTAATGTGATGACTCACGAGATAATGAACTCGATCGTACCTGTCTCCTCTCTTTCGGATACGCTCAAAAGAAAAATACATACCTTAAAAGATAGTTCATCCGAACTGACTGAACCGGATCTGGAAGATATGGAACTGGCGTTAGATACAATCCATCGGCGAAGCGAAGGTCTGCTGCGTTTTGCCGAGACCTACCGCAACTTAAGCCAGAAAATAGTGCCCGACATGAAATCCTACAACCTCTACGACCTGCTGTGTTCCATCCATTCCCTGATGAATCCATCCCTGCAACAGAAAGGGATCGCTTTCACGCTGAAAACGGAAGATCCGGATGTAACCGCTTGCATGGACAGGGATCTGATCGAACAGGTAATAATCAACTTCGTAACCAATGCCACCTATGCCATAAGCAAAAAGGATACTCCGGAGATACATCTCTTCTCCGGCTGCGATGCCGAAGGACATCCCTACATCACCGTTGCCGACAACGGATGCGGTATATCCGACACGATACGCGACAAGATATTTATCCCATTCTTCAGCACCAAGAAAAACGGCAACGGCATCGGTTTGAGTATCTCCCGGGAAATCGTCAAATTACACAACGCCAAACTACACGTACAAAGCCAGGAAAAGGCAGGAAGTGCCTTTACTGTTTTATTCAGCCCTCAAAGCAAATAAAAAAAGCGGAACATCCTTTCGGACATTCCGCTTTCCTTATTCTTTCGAGTAAAGCTATATTATGCTTCTGCTACAACTTCCTGAATAGAAACAAAAGATCTGTTTTCTTTACCTCTGCGGAAAGTTACAATACCATCTTTCAAAGCATACAACGTATGATCTTTACCGATACCAACGTTTTCACCCGGATGATGAGCAGTACCTCTCTGGCGAACCAGAATGTTACCAGCTTTAGCAACTTCACCACCAAAAAGCTTAACACCTAATCTTTTACTTTGTGATTCACGGCCGTTCTTAGAACTACCAACACCTTTTTTATGTGCCATTTCTTTTTTTCTCCTTTAAACGTTAAGCAACAATTTCTTTAATACTCACTTCAGTGAACTGCTGACGGTGACCGTTCAGTTTACGATAACCTTTTCTTCTCTTCTTGTGGAAGATCAGCACTTTATCACCTTTTACCAGCGGAGACAGTACTTCGCATACTACCTTTGCGCCTTCTACTGTAGGAACACCTACTTTAACTTCTCCGTTGTTGTCAACCAACAACACTTTGTCAAACTCAACAACAGCACCGCTTTCTGCGTTCTGAATGTGATGAACGAACAACTTCTTTCCTTCTTCAGCTTTGAACTGCTGTCCGTTAATTTCTACGATTACGTACATCTGTCTTTTTATATTTAAACAGGTTATGTCCCGGGGGTGGATACATATTAGGTATCACTTGTTTACCCTCTGCAGAATTTCAGACCGCAAAATTACTGTTTCCGAATGTATTATGCAAGAATAACCCGTATTTTTTGATCAAAATTTCTTCAATTCCTGATATAATCGCTGTACCGGCAAACCCATCACATTATAAAATGATCCGTTGATGGCTTCTACACCGATATAACCGATCCATTCCTGTATCCCGTAACTACCGGCTTTATCGAAAGGACGGTATTTATCTACATAATAGATGATGTCTTCTTCTTCCAGACGGCCAAAACAAACTGCCGAGGCTACGGAAAAAGAAACAGTCTTATCCTTGGTTGTCAGACAAACACCGGTTATTACCTCATGCACATGGTCGGACAGGTAACGAAGCATTTCAATAGCCTCCTCCCGGTTGGCCGGCTTACCCAGAATGCGGTCGTAAGTGGCAACGATCGTATCGGCTGTGATAAGCAGTTCGTTGTCGGACATTTTGTCAAGATAGGCTTCGGCTTTTTTGCGTGCTATATATAAAGGTATAGCTTCAGAGGTCAGAGTATCAGGATACGATTCGTCAATACCGGGGATTGTCTCCACTTCAAACTGAAGGTCGAGTCCGGCAAGCAATTCTTTTCGGCGGGGAGAGTTAGAGCCCAGCACGATTCGATATTTTTCTAAATTGTTCAGCATATTGTTTTTCCTATTATTACCACCCGAAGGCGTCATCGCTCATCCAGTGGCCTTGTGCTTTCATTGTTTGTTCGATTACATCACGGGCAACCCCCTCGCCACCTTTGCGTAAAGAGATATATTTTGCTATCTGCTTGATTTCCGGAGCTGCATCGGCAGGAGCTACAGGCAAACCGACTTGTTGCATGACTTCATAATCGGGGATGTCATCACCGGCATACATGACCTCTTGCGGTGTCAATCCGGTTTTTTGCAAAAAATCGTTGAAGTCGTGTATCTTCACGGCACTACGCATATAAATATGTTCGATACCCAAGCGGGAAAAGCGGATCTGCACGGCTTCCGTATACCCTCCGGTTATAATTCCGACATGATAGCCTTTCTTTACAGCCAACTGCAGGGCATACCCGTCTTTGATGTTGACCGTACGCATCGGATCACCGTTGGGATGAAGCGAAACGACATCGCACGACAGTACACCGTCAACATCAAACACAAATGCTTTTATTCTCGTAAGGTCATAATTGATACTACTCATTTTGGGCCTCCTTATGTATGCTCCGGCTTAAAAGCTGGTAGATCTCTTTCATATCAGGATCGTCCAGCATAGCCAGATGTTTGTTTATTACATTTTCATCGTAACGGATAGCCGGCCCGGTTTGAGCGGCAGCCGGCGGCATGGCATGAATCTTTGCCGTCGTCTCATCGATCAGCGGTAAGAGGACATCGGCAGGGATCTCTTCCTGTTCGAGCAACTTATAGGACAGGGCATAGATATGATTGGTAAAGTTGCAGGCAAAGACAGCGGCCAGATGCAGGCTACGCCGCTTTTCAGACGACATAAAACGAACATTTTCCGATAATGCACTGGCTATCTTTTTCAGATAGTCGGCATCCTTCTTTGTGTTAGCTTCCAAGAAAATAGGAATCACGTCGAAACTGACCTCCCTTCCTTTACTGAATGTCTGCAAAGGATAAAGCACGCCATAACGTGCGGCATACCCCTCAAAAACATCCATCGGCATGCTTCCGGCAGTATGTATCCACAGACCGTTGTTCGGTTTCACCTGTGCGATCACATCCGCCAGAACCGTGTCTTTCAAAGAAAAGACATACATATCCGCATCGGCCTGCAAAGCAGACAAGTCCGTTGTCCAGGGACACCCCAGTTTAACAGCCAGTTGCCTGGCATTCTCAGAGGTATGACTGTACACCTGCCCTATCTGCATGCCTACCCGCTGCATGGCAAGCGACAGACGCGTTGCCAGATTTCCGGCTCCTATAAATACTATTTTCATGCTTCGTTAGTTTCTTCCGGCATCTTAAAAGTGCCCAGATGAATTTTCTCCCATTGCAAATGCGTTTCGTCAAACGGCTTACGTTCCTGGTCTTTATACCCGAAGCCTATGATCGAAAGCACTTCGAGCTGGTAAGGTATATTCAGCAGGTTGCGTACATATACATTGGCATCCGTATCATCTTCCGTCTGCCGGTTACGTATCTGGCACCAACAACTACCCAACCCCAGGTCTTCCGCCTGAAGTTGCATATAAATAGAAGCGATCGAGGCGTCTTCCACCCACACATCACTTTCCATTACATTCGCCATTACCACGACAGCCAGGGCGCAACCTTCAAGAAAAGACGAACCGGCGGGTTTACAGCCAGCCAGTTTCTTCAGCATTTCCTGATCTTCCACTACAACGAACTGCCAGGGATTCTTACGTTTAGAGGCCGGAGCCATCAATGCGGCTTTTAAGATCATCTCCACCTGTTCGGGCGAAAGCAACTGGTCGGTAAACTTACGTGTACTTCTTCTATTCTTGATAAGAGTTGCAAAGCTATCCATTTTTATCTTATTTTTGTAGCTGTTTATTAAATCATTCTTTTTGAAGGGAACATTTCCCCATAGGGCAAAGATAAAGATTTTTTACATGCTTAATATACGCTTCCTTTATTTTTCGCGTTAGTAAAGCTATAACATTATTAATTATGAAGATTCGTGCGATAGCTGCACTGCTATTTATATTAGTTTCTATCAGTGCTTTTGGACAAAAGCATGTTAAAATCACAGGATATGTTCGCGATGCCGACGGTAGCCCGCTCGAACTGGTTCTTGTTCAGATAAAAAACACTTTGAACGGAGCCATGACGAACGAGAAGGGGTATTATTCGCTGACAACTTCTCCCGGGGATTCCGTTTCCGTTATTTTTTCCTGCCTGGGATATAACAAGGCGGAACGTATCTTACCCAGTGTACAACAAGATATGCGACTGAACGTACAGATGAACTACACCAGTATCGACCTAGGGGAAGTGGTTGCCACGGCTATCCGTAAACAGACATCGACACTCGAAACACTCGATGCCAATCGTGTGAAACTCCTGCCCGACCCGGCCGGGGGTAGTATCGAAAGTCTGGTGGTGACTTTTGCCGGTGTTTCTTCCAGCAATGAGCTAAGTTCGCAATATTCGGTACGTGGCGGTAGTTACGACGAAAATATCGTTTATGTAAACGGGCTGGAAGTATTCCGTCCCCTGCTGATCCGTTCCGGGCAACAGGAAGGACTGAGTTTTATCAACCCCGACCTGACCGAATCTGTCAATTTTGCCGCCGGAGGATTTGAAGCCCGTTACGGGGATAAGATGAGTTCGGTACTCGATATTAAATATAAGAAACCAACTATGTTTGAAGGTTCGGTTTCCGCCAGTTTACTGGGGGCAAGCGCCTATGTAGGCAGTTCGATCGGTAAATTCACACAGGTTACGGGTGTTCGCTACAAGACAGGCCGTTCGTTGCTGAAAACAATGGACACGGACGCAGAGTATCAACCGGACTTCGTCGATCTTCAGTCGTATATGACTTACCAACTGGCTCCCAAATGGGAAGTTAATTTCCTGGGGAACCTGGCATTAAACTCGTTCAAATTCACCCCGCATAAACGTGAGACAACATTCGGTACGGTAGAACATGCCCAAAGATTCGAAGTAGCTTTTCCCAACAGCCGTGAACGCGATAAGTTCCAAACGATATTCGGAGCGCTGACTTTGAAGCACAATCCGAATGAGAACACGGAGCTGGGTCTGCAGGCATCCGCATTCTCCAGTAAAGAAATTGAAACGTACGATATAACAGGAGAATACTGGCTGGGAGAAGCGGCTGCCGAAAAAGACGAAGGTAATCTTGAAGTAGCCCGCTATCACGAACATGCCCGCAACCGTTTGAACTCAACCATTATGAATGTAGGCCATTACGGTAGCAGCCGTATCAAAAACAATACGATCAAATGGGGAGCAACCGTTCAGATGGAAAAGATCAACGACCGTATCAGCGAATGGGAAAAACGCGACTCGGCCGGCTACTCGCTTCCGCAGACAGGAACAGGGGTCAATGTGATCTCCAACCTCTACTCAAACAATGACCTGTCAAGCACACGGTTATCCGCTTATGTGCAGGATGCTTTCAAGTTCCGTACAAAACAGGGGATGTTCACTCTGATTGGCGGTCTTCGCGGGGCTTACTGGACTTACAACAAGGAATTTATCGTCAGCCCGCGTGTTTCTCTCGGCTTTATTCCGAACTTCGACCAGAACCTCACGTTCCGCGCGGCGACAGGTATCTACTATCAGTCGCCATTCTACAAAGAATTGCGAACGACCGTACAGGACGAAGCCGGCAACGATGTGATCGAACTGAATAAAAATATCAAATCGCAACGTTCCATCCACTTCATCGTAGGAGGTGACTATACGTTCCGTGCCGCAGACCGTAACTTCAAAGTAAGTGCCGACCTGTATTATAAGAAACTGGACAACCTGATCCCTTATACCGTCGACAACGTTAAGATCCGTTATTACGGAGAGAACTGCGCCAAAGGGCATGCAATGGGTATCGACGTCAAGTTCTTCGGTGAATTCGTCCCCGGAACCGACTCATGGATCAGCTTCTCACTGATGAAAGCCGAGCAGACGATCCGCGACATGGTAACCGTCCCCATGCCTAACAGCCAGGGATATAATGTATCACTTTTCTTCCAGGATTATTTTCCGGGATACAAACGGGTCAAACTGAACCTGAAAGGTGTTCTTTCAGGCGGACTACCCTTTATTGCTCCACGAACGAAATACGAAGACGTAAAAAGCACTTTCCGTACCCCTGCTTACAAACGTGTCGACCTGGGATTCTCCTACCAACTGGCCGGAGAGTCGGATGCCATCATGGACAGGGGCTTTTTCCGCCATCTGAAGAACATTTGGGTAGGGATCGACGTATTTAACTTATTCGATATAAAAAATGTTAGTTCCTATTATTGGATCACCAACATCGACAATCAGCAGTTTGCCGTACCGAATTACCTGACAGGCCGTCAACTCAATGCCCGTCTGATAGTTGATTTCTAAGAATATACTATTCATATAGCGTAAAAGAGCCAATAAAAGATTCCCCCTTTCATTGGCTCTTTTAATTATTGGCAAAATGACACATTATTACCTCTAATAATTAGTGAAAATTTTCTTGATTCTTCAAAAAAGAATGTACCTTTGCCTGCAAAACAAAAAGCATTATCAATTATTAAATTATTATTGACATGGAAATTACACATATTGAGCATCTGGGCATTGCAGTGAAAAGCATCGAAGCTTGTCTGCCGTATTACGAAGAAATTTTAGGTATGAAATGCTACAACATCGAAGAAGTTGCAGACCAAAAAGTAAAAACAGCATTCTTCAAAGTTGGCCAGACAAAAATCGAATTACTGGAACCGACCAGCGAAGACAGTACTATCGCTAAGTTTATCGAAAAGAAAGGCGAAGGCATTCACCACATTGCATTTGCCGTACCTGATGTACAGGCAGCATTGGATGAAGCTGAAGCAAAAGGCGTTAAACTGATCGACAAAGCTCCCCGCGGTGGTGCAGAAGGCTTAAACATTGCATTCCTTCACCCGAAATCAACTTGCAGCGTACTGACAGAGCTTTGCATGCCGGGTAAATAAGATAATAACTTCATTTCTAACAACAAATCAGAAATACAATGAGTAACCAACTTGAAAAAGTAAAAGAGCTTATCGCTCTTCGCGAACAAGCCCGTCTCGGTGGTGGAGAAAAAAGAATCGAGTCTCAACACAAAAAAGGCAAGTACACAGCACGCGAACGTATCGCCATGCTGCTTGACGAAGGTAGTTTCGAGGAGTTTGATATGTTCGTTCAACACCGTTGTACCAACTTCGGTATCGAAAAAACAAAATTCCTGGGTGATGGCGTTGTAACAGGTTATGGTACGATCGACGGCCGCCTGGTTTACGTCTACGCACAAGATTTCACAGTATTCGGCGGTGCTTTGTCAGAGTCATTAGCTATGAAGATCTGTAAAGTAATGGATCAGGCCATGAAAATGGGTGCCCCTGTCATCGGTCTGAATGATTCAGGTGGAGCACGTATCCAGGAAGGTGTTAACGCATTGGCCGGTTATGCTGAAATTTTCCAGCGTAATATCCTGGCTTCAGGCGTTGTGCCGCAGATCTCCGGTATCTTTGGCCCATGTGCCGGTGGTGCCGTTTATTCTCCTGCTTTGACAGACTTCAACATCATGACACGCGGAACAAGCTATATGTTCCTGACAGGTCCGAAAGTAGTAAAAACAGTTACCGGAGAAGATGTAACTCAGGAAGAACTGGGTGGAGCAAGCGTGCACACCACCAAATCGGGTGTGGCTCACTTCGCTGTCGACACAGAAGAAGACGGTCTGCAGTTGATCCGTAAATTAATCAGCTTCCTGCCGCAGAACAACCTGGAAGAAACTCCGCTGATCGAATGTAAAGATCCGATCGATCGCCTGGACGACGTATTAAATGATATTATCCCTGATAACACCAACCAGTCATACGACATGTATGAAGTGATCGGTACAATCATCGACAACGGTGAATTCCTCGAAGTACACGCTGATTATGCTAAAAATATCATCGTAGGTTTCGCCCGCTTCAACGGTCAGACAGTTGGTATCGTAGCCAACCAGCCGAAAGTGATGGCAGGATGTCTGGACAGCAACGCTTCTCGCAAGGCTGGCCGCTTCGTTCGTTTCTGCGATGCATTCAACATTCCTTTGGTAACATTGGTAGACGTTCCGGGATTCCTGCCGGGAACAGGCCAGGAATATAACGGCGTTATCCTTCACGGAGCCAAATTGCTTTACGCTTACGGCGAAGCAACTGTGCCTAAAATCACAGTTACCCTGCGTAAATCTTACGGTGGTGCTTACTGCGTGATGAGTTCTAAACACCTGCGTGGTGATATGAACTACGCATGGCCAACCGCTGAAATCGCCGTAATGGGCCCAAGCGGTGCTGTAGAAGTTATCTTCGCAAAAGAAGTTGCCGCATCCGAAGATCCTGCAAAAGCAACAGCAGAAAAAGAAGCAGAATACAAGAAAGCATTTGCAAATCCTTACAATGCTGCTCAATACGGTTATATCGACGATGTGATCGAACCGCGTAATACTCGCTTCCGTATCATTCGTGCTTTACAACAATTGCAGACTAAGAAGTTAAGCAATCCTGCTAAGAAACATGACAATCTGCCTCTATAATTCTTAAAACAGGAAAATGAATATGATTAAAAAAAGATTTGGAGTATTGCTGCTGTTCGTTTTGCTCGTTTCATTCGGGGCACAGGCGCAGCGTGCAGCCTCCATGCGAATAAATGAAGTGCTGGTCATCAACGACGATAATTTCGTTGACGACTATGGCAAACGCCACCCCTGGATAGAATTATTCAATACTTCTGCCGGAACGGTTAATATCGCAGGATGTTTTTTGACAGATGACAAAAACAATCCGAAAAAATATCCGATTCCAAAGGGTGATGTACTTACTCAAATACCACCCCGTCAGCATACATTATTCTGGGCTGACGGAGAACCGAGCCGTGGTACTTTCCATGTCAACTTCACATTAGATCCGTCCAAAGAGAATTATATCGGTCTATACGATGCTGACGGTAAAACACTGATCGATGAAATTACTATTCCGGCTGCACAAAAAAGTGACATTAGCTACGGTAGAATAATCGACGGAGGAGAAGAATGGGGTATACTTCCAAAAGTTACTCCCAGCACAAACAACCTGACGTTAGACTCTAACGAAAAGATTGAAAACTTCAAAACGAACGATTCTCTGGGTATTGGTATGACCATTACAGCTATGGCTGTTGTGTTCCTCGGATTACTCCTACTCTTCCTTATCTTTAAACAGGTAGGTAAAGCAGCTATCGCAGCTAGCAAACGTAACGCTCAGAAAGCCGGTGCTCCGGTTTCAGCCAGCGCTCCGGACGAAGTATCAGGAGAAGTTTTTGCAGCAATATCCGCTGCTTTGTATGAAATGAGCGACGACAACCACGATGTTGAGAACACCGTACTTACTATCCGTAAAGTTGCCCGTACTTATTCCCCGTGGAGCTCAAAGATTTATAGCTTACGTGATGTACCCAGAAAGTAATTATCTCTAAAAACAAACAAGAATGAAAAGTTTTAAATATACCATCAACGGTAACGTATATAAAGTACACATCAATTCAGTGGTTGACGATATCGCTGAAGTAGAAGTAAACGGTACTCCCTATCAGGTAAAGATGGAAAAACCGGCAAAAAAACAAATGGTAACTCTGAAACGTCCGGCACAGGCTCCAACTACCCCCAGTGGCGAATCAGTTATTACCCGCCCGGCTGCATCTACCACACAGGGTGCCATCAAATCTCCGCTTCCCGGCGTGATCCTGCAATTGAAATGTAATGTAGGCGATACTGTCAAAAGAGGACAGGTTCTACTTATTCTCGAGGCTATGAAGATGGAAAACAACATCAACGCAGACCGCGACGGAAAGATTATTGAAATTAAAGTACATAAAGGGGATTCTGTACTGGAAGGTGCCGATCTCGTTGTAATCGGATAAGAGTATGCAAGAGAGTTTTATGTCATTCCTGGGTGACAACCTACAGTTGTTCCTCACCTACACAGGAGTATATAATGCAACTCCGGGGCATCTCGTTATGCTACTGGTTGGTTTGCTCTTTATATTCCTTGCGATAAAATACGAGTTTGAACCCATGCTTCTGATCCCTATCGGATTCGGTATCCTGATCGGTAATATTCCTTTCAAAGATGCAGGACTTCAGGTAGGTATTTACGAACAGGGATCTGTACTAAACATCCTCTATCAGGGTGTAACCTCCGGATGGTATCCACCATTGATCTTCCTCGGTATCGGGGCCATGACCGATTTCTCAGCTTTGATATCCAATCCAAAGCTGATGTTGATCGGTGCTGCTGCCCAGTTCGGTATCTTCGGAGCTTATATTATTGCTCTTCAGATGGGATTCGAACCGAACCAGGCCGGTGCTATCGGTATTATCGGTGGTGCTGACGGTCCTACGGCTATCTTCCTATCTTCAAAACTGGCTCCGAACCTGATGGGTGCTATTGCGGTGTCGGCCTACTCATATATGGCGTTGGTACCAATTATCCAGCCACCATTTATGAGACTGCTTACTACGCAGAAGGAACGTTTGATCCGCATGAAACCGCCGAGAGCTGTATCTTCTACCGAGAAGATTATTTTCCCGATTATCGGTCTGTTGCTGACTTGTTTCCTGGTACCTTCCGGTCTGCCTTTGCTGGGTATGCTGTTCTTCGGAAACCTGTTGAAAGAAAGTGGTGTAACACGTCGTCTGGCTGAAACAGCCCGCGGCCCGCTGATCGATACGATCACGATCCTGTTGGGTATCACTGTCGGTGCTTCTACGCAGGCTACTCAATTCTTAACACTAAACTCGGTTAAGATCTTCGGTTTGGGTGCATTATCTTTCGTGATCGCAACCTGTGCCGGTATCCTGTTCGTTAAATTCTTCAACCTGTTCCTCAAAGAAGGTAACAAGATCAACCCGCTTATCGGTAATGCCGGTGTATCTGCCGTACCCGACTCGGCACGTATCTCTCAGGTAGTAGGTTTGGAATATGACCCAAGCAACTATCTGTTGATGCACGCTATGGGTCCGAACGTAGCAGGTGTGATCGGTTCTGCCGTTGCAGCCGGTATCTTGTTAGGATTCCTCGGATAATCAATCAGATTATATACTCAAAAAGGGACTGTATCAACAACGATACAGTCCCTTTTTATTTACTCGTACTTTCTATTAAACATTCTGTTCGATCATCATCGGATCTGTTTCAGGATTAGTGACTTCTTCCAGCGTCGTTCCCACAAACAACCATACCATCAGTAGGATAATAGCAATAATTACACCGATGACCAACCATAGATTTTTCTTTTTCATACCTTATCTGCAATTTCTGTTTATATTGTATTGGGTTAAAACAGCACAAGATGTTATTTAGTTTAAAAAGAAAAGTATCTATCTTTTATTAAGCTGGCTTTGCAGCTTGGCATAATGTTCTGCCGTCATCTGTAAATAAGAGGCAATCAGGTATTGGGGAACTCTTTTGAGAAGCATCTGAATCTCATGGTTTTCTATATAATACCGGATGCGCTCAGCCGGAGACAGACTCCTCATCCTAAAATACTTCTCCTCATACTCTATGGCATGTTTTTCCAGAATGGCATAGATTAGACAGGCAAAATCGTCAAAACTCTTCCACAAATATTCAAAATTCCTCCGGCTAACACAAAGAACTGTTGTCTTTTCACTTGCCCTCACACAAAGGAAAGACTTCTTATGCCCCAGAAAACCATGAAACGAGGTACAGAAATCGCCCTCTTTAAAGAAACGGACAACATGCTCTCTCCCATCCTTTTCAAAATAACATATACAAAAGCCTTCCGATATAAAATATAAATTATTACACGCTGACCCGGCAGAGATCAACAATTCCTTTTTAGAAAATTCTTTTTGTTCGCAGCAGGTTAACAAAGCCTCACAAAGCTCGTCAGATACCGGATAATATTGTTTCAAATATTCATACATAAGCCTGACTGTTTGGTATCCATCAGTTCCCGGAGTGGATGTATCAAAAAAAAGAAGGCGCAGGAACTGTAATCTACACTCATTCTGGAGGCTCTAGACTGCCCACGATGATAAGTATAAACAACAGCCCACGCCCTTTATCTTGATCATACAAAACAATGTATGTAATTAACAAGAAAAGAAACGTGAGCGTTTGCTGCCTACTATCCTTACCATCGTTAGAAAGTGTCTAGATTTCCAAAATGAGGATAATATTTTTTAAACGCTTCTCGTTTATTCATATATTGCAGACCTTGCAACTCTTTGCATCAGACACTGCATTCAATACAAAGATACATGAAAAAGGATATAATCAAAAGAGAAACGCCTGTTTCGATAGAAAAAAACTATTTATGTTATTTATATATTTTTATTTCGACGGGCCAATATCTTGGCAAAAGTCTCGGGAGTCATATTCAAATAGGAAGCTATACAATATTGGGGCACATGTTTCATTAAATGCTGGATCTCATGTGTTTCACTATAATGTTTTACCCGGTCTTCCGCACAATTGCTACGCATCAGGTAATACATTTCTTCACGCTCTATTGCGTAATTTTCAAAAACCTTATAGAAGAGCAATACAAAATCATGATACTCATGCCAGAAATAATCAAAATTATCACGGCTAACGCAAAGAGCAAGTGTATCTTCTGTTGCTTTCAAATTCAAAAATGCCTTTTGACGAGAAAGGAAAGTATGAAACAACATTCCAAAATCGCCCTCTTTGAAAAAATGAAGTATATACTCCTTACCGTCCTTTACATAGAAGCAAGAGCAGAACCCTCTCATTATAAAATAGATATTATGACATTCCCGGTCTTCACTGACAAATAGTTCACCCTTTTTAAAGTGAACAAAAGGACACTTGTCGAATAATTCATCACACAATTTATCAGATACCGGATAATATTCTCTCAAATAGCGACACATCAAATTATAGGTTTCATCGTATAAGTCTTCCATATTCCTCTTTATTGGCTTTTGTTGGATCAATCATCAATCCTTTAGATAATACTTACTATTTCTAATTGACACAAAGCCATTATTTGTGACAGTTTAGATTAACAAAACACCTCAAGAACCTTTATTAGCCAAAAGCCGATAAAAACCAGGGCATTGTTTATTTACAAAGTTAGAGAACTGTCAACAAATATTTCTTAATCTAAAATAAGATCAAACCAGGGAAGCCAAAGTTATCGGTGGATAGAAGAATTCATCTGTAAACTATCCCACACCTGTATGCTATCTTTTTGACGTATACTATCCGAATTTATTCCTATCGAATCGGTAGCGTGAAATACCGGCATCTTATCCATATCCAAATGATGATCCGTTCCTTCCGGAATATTGAAATACAGATAGCTTCCAATTGAACTAACTATAAGCAAGCCTATCGCCGCAGCATACCATTTATACAGTTTATGCCGTTCAAACCGAATTACAACAGGAGTACTTTCTTCCTCAATCATCAATCTCATGCGTTTCAAAGTATCCTGACACACTTTACAATGGATTAAATGAAACTGAAAATCCTCCGTTTCCCCCCGGCTCATCTTATTTTTCAAATAAGCCAGTAAATCTCCCTCTCTATACTCTTTACATGTATCCATTCAAATCCCCCTTTCCTTCTTTCAACAGCATTTCCAGAAAACGCTCTTTCAATATTTTACGTACCCGCGACACATCCTGACGCAATTTAACCTCCATTTTTCGGATCTCATCACCGGATAATTCGGGGGCTACTATTACTGCGATCTCCCGATAGGTCTTTTTTTCGATATAATATAATTGCAAAGCTTCCACTTTATTCTCCATACCACAAACCAGTCTGCTATACCAAGGTTCGCACCTATCCCATAAGATTGTCAAAAAAGCACATTTCACCTCATATTCGTTTTGTATATCTACTCCCCAAAGAGGATTACCCCTATTCATACCCTCCTCAAACAAATAACTTATATCGGTCGGTTGAAAGATTACGTCAGACATAACAGCCGGATCATCCAATGAGAGTATTTCTTTTCGTGCCGTATTCCTACGCTCCGCTTCATAACACTTATTTATACAAATACGGCTAATATAATGCCTGAAATGGGTAGCCGTTTCAAACACCGGAAGTAAACCGGCAACTGTCTTATCGTGTAATAACAACGATGCATCACTCCACACATCTGCAATAGTCTCCTCTTTATACTGTTGGTTAAAAAGATGGCCGGATACAATATATTCCGCCATCTTTTTGACCAACAAATAAATAACAGACCATAACTCTTCATCCTCCTTTTCCAGATAATGGAATACTCCCCTCAAAGGTAAAGGATAACGCTTATTACAAGCTGCTTCGCACCTATCTTCCAAATCCCAGGGCGACTTGATGGAGTCACACGCACAAAACAAAAGGAGGTTTTCATCCTTCGATATCATTTTTGAAAGTTTATAGGCCAAAGTATGGGGAGGGACTGCCAAGTCAGCATCAATAGTCGGCGAGATATTATCCTGCCACAAACGATCAACAATTCGCTTTCTCATAAAAAACAGATAGCGTAGAAATGGCTCCATATCTTTTTGCTTCCGAATAAAACCTGCATAATCCATTCTTGAATAAAAAAGATTCAGAAGCCTCCTCCTCCACTGTCTGAATTTCTCCCGATCTTCCCAGGCATCATCCGGAGGTTGCGGCAACAAAGAACACAAAACATCCGTTTCCTCCTCTACCGATGAAAGTAACTTCCATTCAATAAGCCGATACCGCTCACATTCCTTTCTGATTATCTCCGATATAATTTTTTTTATTGTGCCAGTCATAGTTATCTGTTTTAATCTACATGCAAATAGTTTCAACACCTGAATTTCAAGACAAATATAACAACACACATCGCTAGAATATCTTAATCTATATCAAGATTTATCACAAATAAGAGCTATACATTTGTCACAAAACGGCAAAACACGACAAGTATAATAAACAATCATACTAATTAAATACAGAACAATATGAAGAACATCTATTATTTACTGGCAGCAACATCAATTTCCATAGCAACTTTTACTGCTTGTGGTAGTTCCAAACCACTCCCTCAAGGTGATGTAGAAATAATTGTACCTTGTTCTGGTTCTAACTATTCGACGAACAACGAATATGTACGTGCCAGTGCTATGGGATTATCGACAGATATGAATATCGCCAAGAAAAAAGCATTATCTTCTGCACGATCGGAAATAGCGACAGCGATCGAAGCTAAAGTTAAAATATTAACAGAGGATTATATCTCATCTTATCAGAACGGAGAAAATGATGAAAGTAAAAGGCGTTTTCAAGAAATGGCACGCACAGTAGTCAACAGGAAGTTAAACGGAGTACGCACTATATGCGAACAAACCATGAAAAGCCCGGAAGGGAATTATAAGGTGTACGTTGCCGTTGAATTAGCCAACAATGAGCTATTAAAGGATATTGTGAAAAACATACAGGAAGACAAAACGCTAAGAACTGATTTTGAATACGAGAAGTTTAAAAAACTTTTTGAAGAAGAAATGGGCAAAACAGAATAACCATCTTACAATTCACAAATAATGAAACGGCTTCATCCTCTTTTATACTTCTTATGTTTGTTGACAACTTCTCTTCTCCAGGGACAATCCCTTCAAGAGGAGTATATACACTTTGCACAGAAACAGCAACAGGAATACGCAGACTTCAGAAGAAAAGAGAATGAAGCTTTTTCTAAATTTCTACAGAAAGACTGGACTGGTTATCATCAGGAAAATCCGGTAGAACGACCTGCCAAGCCAAGTCCTAAAGAACCTCTACTCACACAAAAGCACCCGGGATATAAACCGGTCGATATTCCGAAAGTTGTCGACAGACCAGTTAATAATCCCAGTTCCGCACAAGAGAAAGACGAATGGTTGAAAGAGCCGTTCATCCTATCCGGCATATCGGAAAAAGAGATTGCTTATGCCTGGGAGTCACTCAGTCAAACCTCGTATGAACCTTTTATACGCCATTCTCTTCAAATGAAGAAAGAGAACCATTGGTGCGATTGGGCCTATGTCCTGTTCATTCGCCAGTTAGCCGACAAGTTATGCCGAGAATCCGACAACAATTCAAAAATTATCATACAAATGTTTCTTTTATGCCAATCGGAATATAAAGTCAGATGCGGACGCAGTGGCGATCAGCTGGTGTTACTTATTCCCACTGATTGTATGCTCTATAATAAAATGTACCTGAACATTGATAATGAGAAATATTTTATATTTGGCTACGAAACATATAATCGTCAACCGGTTTATACTTTCCAAAAAGATTTCGACCTGTCCAGTCGAAAAGTCAGTATGTATATATTACCCGGACAAACAATGTCGGCAGAGACTCTTTACTCCCGGGTTTATTCAAACCGGCAGATCACTATAAATGCAAATACAAATAAATCTCTGATCGATTTATATAAAGAGTATCCCCAATGTGATTTTAGTGTTTACCTGAAAGCACCGGCCAGTCAGGAAGTAAGCCTTTCGGTTCTTCCATCCTTAAAGAAAGCTATTCACGGGAAAACAACAAAAGAAGCTGCCGGTATTCTATTGCATTTCGTACAAACGGCATTCAAATACCAAACAGATCAGCAACAATTCGGTTTCGAAAAACCATTCTTTATCGATGAATGTTTCTACTATCCGGCCTGCGACTGTGAAGACCGTGCCGTACTATACGCTTTCTTAATACGTACACTTTTAAATCTGAACGTAGTTCTACTGGACTACCTTCAACATATAGCTACAGCTGTTTGCTTCGATGAAAATATACCCGGGGATCATTTGGATATAGATGGCAAACGATATATGATCTGTGATCCGAGCTATATTAATGCAGGAATAGGGATGGCTATGCCGGCATTAAAAAATACAGAAGCGAAAATAATAAGATAAGAGTCTTAATCTATATTAAGATTTATTTGAAACAACAGAAATATATTTGCACTCAACTAATACGCTCACAGCATGAATAACTTTACTTATCGAATAGTCTTATTAATCTGCATGTTAACCATATTCACCAACATACAGGCACAAAAAACAACCGGGCACTCCGAAAATATACGTCCATCGTGGATGGACAATCCTCCTATCCCCGGAAACAATACTTTTTATTATCGCACCATCGTCAATCAATCATCGACGCTGGAACAGGCACGCAATAACAGTTTGACAGACTTGTCCGAATATATTAAAAAGGAAATGGATATTTCCGGCGAAATACGGATACGTACCACATCAGATATGGTAAACGACAAAGAAGATATCCAGTCTTACTTCGAATATAATTATGACATAAAAAGCCAGCCTCAAAAAATCATTTACAACAAAGTAGACGAATACTGGGAATACATCTGTTATCCGGACGGTTCCTGTAAATATAGTTTACATACCTTATATATGATCGCGAAGGAAAGCAACAAACGGGCCGTATTCGACCAGATACGCTTCACGCGTAAATACGGGATCAGTGCCGTTGCACGTTCGATCATACCCGGCTGGGGACAATTATACAAAGGCAGTACAGCCAAAGGATTATGTATCATGGGAGGAGAAGTAGCTCTTGCCGGAGGTATTATCTCTTTCGAAAGCATGAGAAGCAATTACAGGAAGAAAATACGGCAAACGCAGAATGCCGATCATATTCGTAACTACTCTACCAAAGCCAATAACTGCACTACATTCCGGAATATCTGTATAGGAGGAGCCGCTGCTCTATATGTCTATAACCTGGTCGACGCTCTGGTAGCAAACGGAGCTAAACGAACAATTATCCGGAAAAACAAAATAACCTATTATCCGGTAGCCTCTCCCGATTGTAATGGTGTCGGTTTATCCTATCGTTTTTAATTCACATAATAAACAACTATAAACATGAACAGACTTAAGTATTTGATTTTTATTTGCTCTGCGATTCTTTTTTGCGGAGTGACCTCTTCCTGTACGGAAGACGAAGCGGAAGTAAACGGTAATGTACATGGATACGTTTCGGATGAAACTACCGGTGAACCAATCCGCACAGCCAGCGTCACCCTAAATCCGGGAGGTAAAAAAACTGCGACCGGCAGTGACGGACGTTTTGAATACAACGACCTGGAAGCCGGACAGTACACCTTACAGGTTTCTAAAGACGGTTATCAAACCAATACGGCCGGAGTTACCATCATCGCTGGACAAACGGCACAATGCGATATCTTATTAAAACCTGGCACCGGCAATCTGGCAGCCAGTAAGACAGAACTCAACTTCGGAAAAGACAATACCATTCTTGCTTTCGAAGTAGTAAACACCGGAAAAACAGAAATTCAGTGGAACATAAAAAAAGATTGCAGTTGGATTAAAGATATAGACCCTATATCCGGCACTACTGCCGCTGACAAAAAAAGTCCGATCAGCATCACAATAGATCGTAGCAAACTGGAAGCCGGAAAAACTAATGCAACGACAATCATCATTACCTCCAATTCCGGAACGGCAGAAATAAATGTACTTGCCGAAAGTAAAAGTACGACTCCCGATCCGGACGATCCGGAAACTCCCGGCGAAGATATCAATATCACAGCCGGTCTGCTGGCCTATTACACTTTCGACAACAGTGATGCAAGCGATATCAGTGGAAACAAAATGAATGGGGTAGCCCTGAACGAACCAGAGTTTACAACCGACTCACCATCCGGAAAAGGAAAAGCCCTTTTCCTCAATGCAGCCAAGGAACAACTAGTAAATATACCATACAATCCGCTAAAGGGTAAATACAGCTACTCTATCTCTTTTTGGATCAAAGATTTCGGATCACTTGGATACATCATCGGAGGTGTCAGTAAAAGTTGGATCGGAGAATGCTATCCGCGAATTTACGTGGCAGATAACAAATTCGGATTTTCTCACGAAGGTTTCAGTATGCCACTCATGGGATCTATAGAACCTGATCCATTTACTTACCCGGTGAAACAATTACAAAACGGGAAATGGTATTCTATTGTCTTCACTGCTTCTGCCAACAAGGATAACAAAGTGGAAAAACTATTGTACATAGACGGGAACCTGGCGGACAACCTAACCGCCAAATATAACGTCGGTAATGATGATTCCAGCACTAAAATACAGATAGGCGGTACACTTGACGGTCAGGCTACAGACGCCATGAATATGAAAATAGATAATGTACGTCTCTACGACCGGCCACTGACAGCTGCCGAAGTAGAAACTATTTATACTTCTGAAAAAGCACAGTAAAAACAAACAGATAATCAACTGAAGGTGTGCTACCTGCAATAGCGAAGGTAACACACCTTTTTATTCTTTCTATAGCCATGAGACCAATACGACTACTGCTCTGTTTCATATTATGTACGAGTTATATCCATGCACAGCAATCCGAATCCGACAGAGAGCTATTGGAACAACTACGTCAGGAATACAAAGACTTCCGAAGACAAAGAGAACAGGAATACGCAAAATATCTTCAACAAACATGGATTGATTTCCAGCTTTACAAAGGGCTGAATCGATTCAACCAACCTAAGCCGGATACAATACCCGATGCATTACCGGACCAATCTATTTACTCCGATGAAATAACTTCATACAAAATAAGTGATACGCCGGGTAACACATTTATTCCTCCAATAGAAATCAACTCACAACAACAGGAAAAACAGACATACCAGGCAATCATACCTTTTTATGGTACCACTTTTCCTCTAACTCATACCCCACCCCCATCCGTACTTAATGGAACCGGGAAAGATAAGATCGGACATTTGTGGAAAAGTTTCGGATGCAAAGAAACCGATCAGCTAATAGCTGATATCTTCTCATTCAAAATAAAGCATAAACTCAACGACTGGGGATTATTTTTACTTGTCAAAGAAGTCTGCAACCACCTGCCTCAACTTTCTGACGAAAATGTATGCACTCTGTTCAGGCATTTCATATTATTCAGTTATGGGTATAACGTACGTCTCGGCATCATCGACCGGACTATAGTACTACTTGTTCCTTTCCGGGAAACTGTTTATAATCAACCTTTTCTGTATGAAGATAAAAAAAAGTATTTCTTGTTTACCGATAAGGCACTCCAATCTTCTACGATCGTCAGGACACTTCCTCTATTTAAAGATAAAACCGAAAAAGTCCTTTCATTGGAAATCAAAGAGAATATGGATCTGGGAAATGATTCATTCGACATTACCCATACTTATCAGGATACCAGCTTTAACATAACAATAAATAGAGAGCGTACCCGCTTCTTTCAAAATATCCCTTCTACCGATTTAACCATTTATACAAATGCCGTGGCTGACCCTATATTCGAGGATAGTCTTTTCTCCTTTCTGAACCAATTCAATGATCTTGAAAACGTACCGGAGACATTAAACGATCTGCTCCATTTCTGCCAATCAACTTTCACTTATAAGACAGACGAAGAACAATTCGGATACGAGAAAACGTTCTTTCCCGAAGAAACATTCTTCTATCCCTTCTCCGATTGTGAAGACCGGGCGGTTTTATTTGCCTATATAGTTCGCAAGACACTGAAACTCGATACTATTTTATTAAAGTATAGCAGCCACGTTGTAACAGGAGTTGCCTTAAAAGGGAATATCCCCGGTACTTATATACAATTTGACAAAAAACGCTATCTGCTATGTGATCCCAGTTACCGCAAAGCCGATATCGGGCAATGTATGCCTGATCACAAAAATGAAATACCACAGATTGTTCCATTACAATAAACCCGTCAACAAACCTTTCTTACTTTGATTTTCTTAATCTAAGTCAAGATTTACAAATAAACAACTATTTACCTTTGTGGAAAATATAACTTTCAATTATAAACACTTAAAAAACAAACTTGTATGAAAAAAGTATTATTATTTTTCGCATTTATCATGTCAGTCTTAACTATTCAGGCGCAAGACGTTTTCAAAAAAGGAGATAATATGGTAAGTGCCAGTGTAGGAGTCGGTAACGGTATTCCGGTTGCCGTATCATACGAACGTGGTATTGTCGATAATCTGTTTGGCGGAAACGGTTCCATCGGACTTGGTGGTTATCTGGGATATTACTCGGATAAAGACGAAATCAATTATGAAGGGATAAAAGCTGGTTGGAAATACAACGACATTATGATCGGTGTAAGAGGAAACCTGCATTATCAATTTATTGAAAAGTTAGACACTTATGCAGGATTAATGCTCGGTTATGAAATTGTAAAAGCAAAAGCCATAACTGAAGGATATGACGAAAAATATACCGGTAGTGCAGACGGAAGTGGAATAGGTTTCTCCATTCACGTGGGTGGCCGCTACTATTTCACTGACAATTTCGGAGCATTTGCCGAAGTTGGATACGGAATTGCTTATGCAAATCTGGGTGTCAGCTTAAAATTCTAACATAACCGGAAGATGAAACAAACCCTGATTGTTTTATTTCTTTTAGTCACGTTCTTCGCCTCTGCACAAAAGTCAGCTTTTAACGGAACATGGTACGCCAAAGAACCAGATCCTTCTACAGGCAAAACCTTTGCTGTCAGTCTGAAAGTCAAAGACGGAGAAATAAAAAAAGGACAAGTAGCTTCTATTTCCATGAAAGATAACAAGGGAGAAAACGGGAAACTGGAGTCTGCTGTACTGGAAGGAAACACGGTCATGATCACCTATTCGACTAAAGATGGCGGAATACACAAAGGTTCACTGGTCTACAACGAAAGCGAGAAAACCGTATTCTGGAAATTATTGTCATCTGAAAACGGAAAGACACTGGCACCGGATGAACTTAAACTTGATGCTCATCATTATTGATGGCATCATCTTCAATAATAACAAAGGGGCTCAAAAACCCCTTTGTTATTTTCTATTATTTTAACCCCCAATATCCGGGATATACTAAAAATTACATTGTATCTAACAACTACAAAAACATTAGTCATATCTTTCATTGATACTTATCATCCAAGCGGATAATCAACTCATTATCACCTCTACATAATAACAAGTCCCTCTATTCGTCCGCTTATTCGGTACGTTATTTCGCTTTAAAAGCTTGCCGAAGTTGAGTATCATCGTTTTTGTGATGATAAAACCGGGGTGTTTTTCGGCTATAATATCCAATATTTCGGTAGCGAGCAGCGGTTTCAAGCCCTCCGTATCTTCCGGGATCGTGAAATAACGAAGGAACAATTGCTCTTCGGCCGGGACTTGCTGGAAACGCTGGTTGTTCTCCACGATTGCCGCTTCCTCCTCGTGCGTAAACCAGAAACGCTCGCCACGGCGCAACATTTCTTTCGCTTCGGCGTAAAGCAGTCCGTAATCGATCGGCTGAAGATAATCGATCAGGCCTTCGATCTCTACACAGACGAAACGACGGCTTCCGGTCGGATCGGTCAGCAAATCAAAATTATTACTGGTAGCGATAAAAGTAGCATAACGACGAAGGCTGCGCGTCGAACTCTGATAAGGCAAGCGGGCATTGACCACCGCCTTCTGCAACACATGCTTCAGAAAACTCTGGTGTGAAGCCTTCACCGAGTCGAACTCGTCGATATTGATCAGCGCATAACGGTGCAAAGCCAGTTCCGCCTCCTTCTTATTGCCGAAATCGATGCTGTCCGTATAAAAAGGACGGAGCGCCGGCGGTAATAAGTTCAGGCAAAAAGTTGACTTTCCGCACCCCTGGTCACCCACCAGCAAAGGCGTCGTACTGTTCCCGTGATCCTTATCCATCTGCATCCAATGGGCTACCATGCTCAGGAACCAACGGTAAAAACAATCCTGCCACAGCGGATTACTGTTAGGCACCCGGTCTGCCAGCGCCCGGATATGTGGTTTACCATCCCAGGCCGGAAGGTTAGCCAGGAACGACTCGATCGGATGATACGACGGGATCTGGTCGGAATGCACATACCGGTCGATGTCCTTATCCCACACATTCAGCCCCTCTTTCTGCGCCTCCAGGCAGATAGTATTACGAACCTTCTGTGTATAAGGATGATAAACAAACTGGATAACCGATCGATCCAGATATTCCACCTCCCCGTTCATCTCATTCAAACGGAAATAATAACGTCGCGACATAAACTCTTCCAACTGCATCACCAGCGAAAAACATTCCGGCAAAGGTAATTTGCCTTCCCCTACCTTCTTCAGCAAATAAACCGAACGGAATACACTGCGTATCAGTACCTTCTGAGGTTTCAGCAAGTCATACCGCAGCATCCATCCTACCGCTTCCTCCTCCGGTATTCCCAGACGGCAACAGTTTTGCGCCATCTCTGTAAATAATGCCTGAAGATCGTTACCGCCGATAGCGGCAAATTTACGGACAACCTCAACCAGCGCCACACTGAAAAGCGTAGCAACCTGCGAGTTACGCTCCAACCCCGGCAGCAAGCGGTCGACCGGATCGACCGGAGCATCCTGCACGATACGCAGTTCACCCTCGGAAGGCATCTGCAAAGGTTGCTCTATCCGGATAGCCACCGCATCCGGATTATAATACAACCCGGCATCGTAACTGATCCGGGTACCCCGCGAAAGCACCGGCTCCTTCAACGTGACCATACTGCTCAACTGAGGCTGGTAATACCTGACAGCCAACTGGTAAGCTGCCGCATGAAATAATTTCGCCTTCACTTCCGAGCGGGGTAACTTTCCGTCCGGCAAGGTAAACGGCACGATTATCTTCACCGACTTGCCGCTCAACCCGATAAAAGCCAACAACGTCTGCGGCATGGCGGAAGCTTCTTCGCGCACACGAGCAGCCTCTGCCATATCCGACAAGCCGTTCACTTCCAAAACTATACATCCCGTATAGGTCTTTATCCGAACCCGCCCCTCTTCTTTTCGATAAGTGGCGCCCCAAACGATAACCGGCAATTTTCCAGTCCATTCATTAAGATATCCAGGCAATGTAAAACAGAGCCTGTTACGTACTGCTGCAATCTGTTCTGCCAGACTGTCGGAACGCAACGTTTCCACAACCGCTTCCAGGTTGCGGATCTGCACCATTAGTTGCTCTTTCTTATAACGGTATTGTGTAACTTTCATTCGAACGGGTATCTTTCAAATTTAAAATACTTCATTTCTTTACGCAGGCGCGGACTCATCCTGAAACAAACGCGTTTCGCTTTCACCCGATGGGGAGTACAATCCTTTTTGTCCTCATATCCTTCACTGGCAGCCGAAAGATATAAATCACCCATATCCTTGAGTTCTACGGAATATCCGTCTTTAAGGCATTCCCTAATCACATCGCTCAGCTCGCAGACGGTTGCCAGCACATCTCCGCGCGTCAATGAACAACGGTCGGCTATCACTTCAGCCAACTTTTCGGTTGTAACTCGTCCCGTACTAACCGGAACACCATAAAACAGCTTCTTTTCTACCGGACCTGTCTTATCCGTTTTTGCTCGGACTACATAGAAATGTGCCATAAATAAGGAGTTTTTATTAATAATAATACTAGTAAACTTCACCAAGACGGGCATTTCAGCCCATTTTACACCCGGATCTGAACGATGCTCACACCCGGGTGTCAATCCCCTCGACACCCGGATGGCGGCAACTTTATCTCCTTACAAATATAAGAAAAGTATTGCATACAAACAATGTTTTTCAATAGTTTATTTCATTTTTTCTTATTATATTATTCATATAAAAAGGAGTAAAAACCGGGCGTTCCGGCAAATAAAAAAGTGATAGTATGGTGATAGATAGTGATAGTTTATTTTACATACTATCACGCTATAAATAGGTAATAATCTTATATTTATAATAAAAAGTGATAGTGTGATAGTTGTTTTTTATAAAATCTATGTATATTTGTCAGATATGAGAGAACTACTTTAGTAAAAATAAAAGGAGTATAGAACCACTAAATTGAATATAAAAATGGGACTTTTTAGCAGACCTACAGTACCATCGCCTTCCGGCGGGCATTCGTTCGTTGATGTAATTCAAAATGAGGGCAACAATACGGGACGCGGACTTATCGCCTGGCGACATCCCAGCAGTGACTTCAACACCCATTCAAAAATACTTGTCCGCAAAGGAGAAGAGGCCATTTTTGAAAACGGAGCCAGCGAGTGGGCGGTCTTTCCCAGTGGGACGGAATGCGAATTGAAGACACAGAACATTGCAGTGATACGGTCTTTCCGTGAGGCATTGTCGGGTGGAAAGAGTTATTTCCCTTGCCGGGTTTATTTCGTTTCCGTCGAAGAATTTGAAATTCCCTGGGGTACCATAGATCCCATCGGATACACATGCCCTTTGTTGGGTGCCGGTGCCCAGTTGAGAGGCGGCGGTATTTATGTCATACGCGTTATCGATACGGAAACTTTTGTTAAGAAGGTGTTACGCGACAACAACAGCTACACAATAGATCATTTGAAAGAAAAGCTGTTCGAACGTGTTTACCAGGAAATTGCCGACATCATTTCTTCGGTATTGGAGAAGAACGGCATCAATTCGATGGAGTGCTCGAAAAAGAAAAAGGAGATAGCGCAACTCAGCCTGCCGGACATTCAGAAGTTACTGGAAGCTTACGGTATCATGCTGGTCGACTTCACCGTCAGTCTCGAACTGGACGAAGAACAACGCCAGATGTACGAACAAGCTGTCCGCCTGCAACGCATGAGTGCACAAGGCGAAGCACAAGCCCGTATCATCGGCGCACATAGCAAAGTGGAAGAACTCCACACGATGGGGAATGCCTACGCCACCATCAAGGGGATGGATATGCTTCAGACGATTGCAGAAAACCCGGGAGCCGGCGGTATAGCCAGCGCAGGTGCCGGCCTGGGAATGGGCATGGCGGCCGGTGGAACGTTTGCCAATATCACCCAATCCGTATTTCCCGGCAACCAGGTTCAGCAACCCACACAGGCACCGGTACAGCCCGATCCGATGGAGTCGTTGCAAAAGATGAAGCAAATGCTGGATGCCGGATTGATACCGCAAGCTGCCTACGACCAGAAAGTGGCAGAGATTTTAAGCAGATTGTAATACCCTATATCTAATCATATTTATGAAAACAACATTAATCCGTATTGTTTTTACATTGGTGTTCCTGGTGGTCTTCAACACTTTGTTTTTTCTGCTGAGTGGCACAGACAATCCTACTTCCGTATGGGTTTCGTATGCGTATATCCATGTGGCGTATTTCACCATACTCTTCCTGCCCGTATTGAAAACGAAGGGGGATGCCTCTTACTACCTGTCTTCCGTCCTCTACGGACAGGCCATAACGTATTTCATCCTGGAGTTGATAGCCGGTGTGGTTTTCATTATCTACCGGATGGAATCGCCTGTTTGGTCGCTGGTGGTACAGACCGCTCTCTGGCTGATTTTCGTAGTCCTCATTTTAGGAAATGCCTGGGCGAATCAGGCCACCGCGCAATCACTTGAAAAACGCAAGCAGGATATAGATGCTTACCAATCGATGCGGATGAGCCTGAAAAGACTGATGGCGAAAACAGACAAACCAGAACTTAAACGACTGATCGCCGATTGTTCCGATAAACTGGAAGCCAGTTCTTCGCGGCAAACCCAAGAGTCTGAAAAGATCGACATCGAGATAGAACAGGCGATCGCTTCCCTGCGACAATCCATAACGGATGGTGATGTTGAAGAATCCACGTCATTAGCCAGGCAGTTGGCAGGCCTGATCGAAGAAAGAAAAACAATATTAAAATATTCTCATTAACTTATTAACTCATTTAATATTTGATATTATGGCAGAAACTATGCAATTGCAGATCGTGAAGTGCCCGGCATGTAATCAGACGCTCACTTCATTCAGTGCTTTTAAGTCGACAGCAACATGTCCCCGTTGCGGCACCGTGATGAAGAACCCGTTGGCGACTGCTAAAGAAGAAGTTCGCCCTGAACGTATCATCCCGTTCACTACACAGGAAGGCGATTTTGAAAAATGCTTGGTGAATACCCTGATCAATCAGGATTTCGTTCCCAAGAACATCTTCGAATCCATCAACACCGACAATGTGTTCCGTGCTTATTTGCCGATGTATCTTTTTGAAGGTACTTACCAATCTTCATGGAGCTGCGAATCGTCTTACGAAGACCAGAAAGTAGATATTTCGAGAAACTGGACAGACAGCGGCAAGACTATTTCGACAAAGACCGTAAAGAAATGGCGTCCGCAAAACGGTAATGCAGCAGGCAATTTTGCATTTTTATGCCTTGCCAATGAAGACAGTGAAGATTTACCGGTAGAACTCCGGAATTTCACCTATCAGTTCCCCTACGACGTGATGATGTCAAAACAGTTTGACGGTGATATGCTGAACGATGAAGATGAACGCATGATAACCATTCCCCGTAATGCCGACACCAATATAGTATGGCAGAAACACGGGAAAGATTTGGTAGACGACACGGCACAGGATGCTGCACTCAACCAAATCGGCGATCAGGAAATCCGTAATTTCCGCGCGTCTTCCAGTTTCAACCTGGCCACGAAAGGGGAATACATCCTGGCCCCGTTCTGGTTTGTGTACTACACTTACAACAACCAGCGGTATAATTTCATGATGGACGGAACCGGACAGCGCACCTCTTACAACTATCCGATAGATCAGGACGAAGTAGATTTTGTCAATGGAAAAGAGAAGATCAAGAAAATCGTCAAATGGCTTTGGTTACTGTGCTTTGTGTTAATGTACCTCATCAACATCACAGCTGGTATTGTATTCCTCGCCATCTGGTTCGTCGGCAAGTTTATCGTGAACAAGATGATGGATAATCAGATCCAGGCTCATTTACAGGAATCGAAAGTTGCCCGCCAGGCTAGTGCGGCCAGACTGGGAGTATAACAAAGAATATTAGTCCGACACAACTGCTTATCGGGTTCGCTTAAATGCCCGATAAGCAGTTTTTGTTTTATTTATAGCAAAGACAGGAACGACTGCTTTCGAGCCGCCGTTATCCCAACACCTTATTCTTCGCGATCGTAGCCTGGAATTCTTTCAGGTAGAACGGTTCGAAATAGGCGACATCTTCAAACTGTCCGGCAGCAAAAGCCTTTTCCGCCAGGGGAATCATATTGACAGCCAGGGGATGGATACCGTCGATAAAAACGGCATTCGGCGAAGCGATCACTTCGCGGCACTTTGCGGCACCGTTGCCAAAGAAACAGACAGTTCCTTTTTCCAGGTAAGCGGCATAAGTCTGCTCATCCACGACATCGGCCGATGTTGCACGTATAGTGTTCAGGCCGGCATCATAGATGGTGGCATACACTTCCATACGGCGTGCATCGAGCATGGCGCAATACAGCCCGCCGTCAGCCAGCGGTTGTTGACGGATAGCGGTAGCAGCCAGAATATCGAGCGTATGGATACCGATCAGCGGAATGCCAAAACCGAAACATAACCCTTTCGCTACGGAAACGCCGATACGCAGGCCAGTATAGGAACCGGGGCCACTGCTGACGGCCACTGCATCCAGCGTCAATGCTTTTGCTTTCAGTACAGCAAGAGCTTCTTCTACAAATACACCCAGTAAGGCAGCATGCGAAGGTCCGTCGAAAGAGGTCTTTTCAAAAAGCACCTCCCCGTCTGCCGATAGGGCCAGGGAACAGACCAATGTTGAAGTATCAATATTTAAAATACAAGACATAACAGTTGATAGTTGACGGTTGATAGTTGGCAGGTATTTTTTGATCGGACACTGCCGGTTATCAACCGGATTAATTGGTCGCAAAAGTACTAAATCGTCTTTACACGAATGAGAAAATAACGAACTTTTTATACATAGAACCAAATAATTGTCAACTGTCAACTGTCAACTATCAACTGAATACCCTATCTTTGCACAAATTTTTAGAACAATGATACAATCAATGACTGGATTCGGTAAGGTTACAGCCGAACTTCCTTCAAAAAAGGTAACCGTAGAAGTAAAAGCGCTCAACAGCAAACAGCTGGATTTATCAACCCGCATTCCGTCTATCTACAAAGACAAGGAGATGCAGATCCGCAGCCAGTTGCTCCAATCGCTTGAACGGGGTAAGGTCGATTTCAGCATTTACATTGAATATATAGGGAAGGATACTCCCACGCAGATCAATCTGACAGCTTTTGAAAGTTACTACAGCCAGATCAAAGAGATAGCCGACAAACTGAATATCGCACTCCCCACCGACTGGTTCCAGACACTGCTGAAGATGCCGGACGTAATCAAGTCGGAAATCGTTGAAGTGGACGAAAGCGAGTGGGAAGTTGTTTTCACTGCGGTAAAAGAGGCCATCAAGCATCTTTGCGACTTCCGTATCCAGGAAGGTGCCATGCTGCAGAAGCTGTTTGAGGAAAAGATCGGCAACATTGCCCGCCTGCTTTCCGAAGTGGAAGAATACGAAGGCGAACGTATCGAAAAGATCAAAGCCCGCATCATGGATAACCTCGCAAAGGTTGCCAACCAGGATTACGACAAGAACCGCTTCGAGCAGGAAATGATCTACTACATCGAAAAGCTGGATGTAAACGAAGAAAAGAACCGCCTCGACAACCATCTGAAATATTTCATCAGCACAATGAAGGACGGACACGGACAGGGTAAGAAACTCGGTTTCATTGCCCAGGAAATGGGACGCGAGATCAACACTCTCGGCTCGAAAAGCAATCATGCGGAAATGCAGAAGATCGTCGTTCAGATGAAAGACGAACTGGAACAGATCAAAGAACAGGTATTAAACGTTTTATAATATGGCTGGTAAACTAATTATATTCTCCGCCCCGTCAGGCTCAGGTAAATCAACCATTATCAACTATCTGCTGAAGCAGAACCTGAACCTGCATTTCTCTATCTCGGCGACAAGCCGTGCACCGCGCGGAACTGAAAAGGACGGTGTGGAATATTATTTCCTGACTCCCGACGAATTCCGTGCCCGCATCGCTGCCGATGAGTTTCTGGAATACGAGGAAGTATATACCGACAAATATTACGGCACACTGAAAAGCGAGGTGGAGCGCCAACTGAACGAAGGCAACAACATCATATTCGACGTTGACGTGGTAGGCGGCTGCAACATCAAGAAATTCTATGGCAACCGTGCCCTGTCAGTTTTTATCCAACCGCCTAGCGTGGCCCATCTGCGCGAACGCCTGGAAGGACGCGGCACCGATGCCCCGGAAGTGATCGACAGCCGTATCGCGAAAGCGGAATTCGAACTGGGATTCATCCCCCACTTCGATGTCTGCATTGTGAACGACGACCTTGCCACGGCACAGGCCGAAGCTTTTGAAGTAATAAAAAACTTCCTGTCACAACCATGAGTACCAACGGTAAATTATCCCGCAAATGGGGATACATCTTTGCCCTGACCGGCATAGCCGCCCTGGGTACCTGCATCGCAGGCCTTATTTATAAAGAATATCTGATCGCTTCTGCTACCGGGCTCGTTTTCGGTGCACAAGTATTCAACTTTATCAAGTGGTTCAAACAACGGTAAAAGAAAACAGGATACTGAAAACCGGAATCTTCTCCGGTTCTTTCAACCCGGTTCACATCGGTCATCTGGCTTTGGCCAACTGGCTGTGTGAATTTGCAGGGTTGGATGAGGTCTGGTTTGTCATTACACCGCATAACCCACTGAAAGAAAAAGAGGAACTGATGGACGACCAGCTCCGTTATGAACTGGTGGAAGCCTCCATCGCCGGTTATCCGAAATTCCGTGCCAGCAACTTCGAGTTCTCCCTGCCCCAGCCGACTTACACGATCGACACGCTTCGCGCGCTCGAACAGGCCTACCCCGACCGCCGGTTCCACTTTATCATGGGAGCCGACAACTGGGCTTTTATCGGACGCTGGAAAGAATCGGAAGCACTGGTATCCGGCTACCCTATCTTGGTCTATCCCCGCAAAGGATATGAGATCCATATACCAGACAGTCTCCCCTCCGTCCGTGCGGTAGATGCCCCACTGATGGAAATATCATCCACTTTCATCCGCCGGTCACTGAAGGCAGGCAAAGATGTACGCTTCTTCCTCCCCGAAGCGATACGTAATCATAAGTGCCTTTTAAATATATAATTAAGTAAACTACTCCCTACTTTTAGCCGATAAATAAGAAAAGTTTTGTACTTTTGCGCCGTATTATACAAAATAATAGCGTAATGAATCTATTAGAACTGAGTGAACAGGAAATCATAAGACGCAATAGCATGGAGCAATTGCGCCAAATGGGGATAGAACCTTATCCCGCTGCCGAGTACGTAACAAACGCATATTCCAATGAAATAAAGGCATCCTTTAAAGACGATGCAGAACCCCGTCCTGTAACCATTGCAGGCCGTATCATGAGCCGCCGTATCATGGGCAAGGCTTCCTTCATGGAGTTGCAGGATTCGGAAGGCAGAATACAGGTGTATATCTCCCGTGATGATATCTGCCCGGACGAAAACAAAGATTTATATAACGTCGTTTTCAAGAAGCTGCTTGATATCGGAGACATTGTAGGAATCAAAGGTTTTGTATTCCGCACACAGATGGGTGAAATCTCCGTACATGCACAAGAGATAACAGTATTATCCAAATCACTCAGACCGCTGCCTATCGTTAAATACAAAGATGGTGTAGCTTATGACGGATTTAACGATCCCGAACTACGTTACCGTCAGCGTTATATCGACCTGATCGTAAACGATGGCGTAAAGGATATTTTCATGAAACGTGCAAAAGTGATCAAAACAATGCGCGCTGTGCTCGACGAAGCCGGATATACGGAAGTAGAGACTCCGATCCTTCAGTCTATCGCCGGTGGTGCAAGTGCACGTCCGTTTATCACGCATCATAACTCATTGGATATTGACCTTTATCTGCGTATCGCTACCGAACTGTACCTGAAAAGACTGATCGTCGGTGGTTTCGAAGGAGTTTACGAAATCGGGAAAAACTTCCGTAACGAAGGTATGGACCGGACGCACAACCCGGAATTTACCTGCATGGAGTTGTATGTCCAATATAAGGATTACAACTGGATGATGAGTTTCACGGAACTATTGCTCGAAAAGATATGTATGGCAGTCAACGGCACATGCGAAACCGTAGTCGACGGCAAGACCATCAGCTTCAAGGCTCCTTTCCGTCGCTTACCTATCCTGGAAGCCATTAAGGAAAAGACCGGCTACGACCTGGAAGGCAAGAACGAAGATAAAATCCGTGCAATTTGTAAAGAATTGAAGATGGAGATCGACGATACGATGGGTAAAGGTAAGCTGATCGATGAAATCTTCGGAGAATTCTGCGAAGGTACATTCATCCAGCCGACATTCATTATCGACTATCCGGTTGAAATGAGCCCGCTTACTAAGATACACCGTAGCAAACCGGGACTGACAGAACGTTTCGAATTGATGGTGAACGGTAAAGAGTTGGCAAATGCTTATAGCGAGCTGAACGACCCGATCGACCAGGAAGAGCGTTTCAAGGATCAGTTGAAGTTGAGCGAAAAAGGGGATGATGAAGCGATGTTCATCGATCAGGATTTCCTGCGCGCACTGCAATTCGGTATGCCTCCTACATCCGGTATCGGTATCGGCATCGACCGTTTGGTGATGTTGATGACCGGTCAGACAACCATCCAGGAAGTATTGTTCTTCCCGCAGATGCGTCCTGAAAAGACTGTAAAGAAAGATGCAGCCGATAAATACGTGGCATTGGGTATCGACGAAGCCTGGGTTCCCGCCTTGCAGAAAGCCGGCTATCTGACAGTTGACACCCTGAAGGAAGTCAACCCCAATAAGCTGCGCCAGGAGCTTTGTGAAATGAACAAGAAGTATAAGCTGGAACTGCAAAATCCTGCGGCCGAAGAGGTCGAAGCATGGATTGCAAATGCAGCCAAATAATAAGGTGGTACCATGAATTTACCCGGAAAAATTGCAATAATGGGAGGTGGTAGCTGGGCTACCGCCTTAGCCAAGATTGTACTTTCTACACAGGATAGTATTAATTGGTATATGCGCCGGCAGGATCAGGTGGACGATTTCATTAAGATGGGACATAACCCCGGTTATCTGTCTGCCGTTAAGTTCGATACCGACAAAATAAACTTTTACACTGATATTAACGAGGTAATTCAGGACTCCGATACACTGATCTTTGCAACCCCCTCTCCGTTCCTGAAACAACACCTGATGAAGGTTACGACGCCGTTGAACGAAAAGTTCATCATTTCGGCCATCAAAGGGATCGTTCCGGACGAGAACATGCTGATTGCCGACTACTTTGCCGAATATTACAATGTCCCGATGGAGAACATTGCCGTAATAGGCGGCCCGTGTCATGCAGAAGAGATCGCACTCGAGCGTCTTTCCTATATCACGCTTGCCTGTTCAAATATCGAACATGCAAAGGCTATTTCATCCGTCTTTCAAAATCCATACCTGAACAACTCCTGTTGCAAGGATGTCAGAGGGATAGAGTATGCATCCGTTCTGAAGAATGTCTATGCAATCGTAGCAGGTATCTGCCACGGCATGAAATATGGTGATAACTTCCTGGCTGTTTTCATTTGTAACGCCATCGAAGAGATGCGCAACTTCCTGAACTCGGTACACAGCCTGGAACGGGACGTGACCGACTCGGTATATCTCGGCGACCTGCTGGTGACTGCTTATTCACGCTTCAGCCGCAACCGTACTTTCGGCACCATGATCGGAAAAGGATATTCGGTCAAGATCGCCCAGCTGGAAATGGAAATGATCGCCGAAGGGTATTACGGCACCAAGTGTATCCACGAAATAAACGAAAGATATAAGGTGAAGATGCCGATCCTGGATGCCTTATACGATATATTATATGAAAGAAAATCGCCGACTACCATCATACGGCAGTTGACAGAAACATTTAAATAGGTATGAAAAACATCAGTCTTAACATCGACAAAGCACTGGGCGCTGTTACAAAGGAACAGGTGTACGCACAGGAAGCGAAGGCAAACGAATGTATTGCCACTTTACATAATGGGAACGGAGCCGGTAACGACTTTCTGGGTTGGTTACATCTTCCTTCTTCTATCACCGATGCAGAGTTAACAGACATCGAAAATACAGCAAATGTACTTCGTTCCAAATGCGAAGTGGTTGTTGCCATCGGTATCGGAGGTAGCTACCTGGGTACAAAAGCTGTAGTTGAAGCCTTGAATAATAGTTTCGACTGGTTGCAGTCTGACCGTAAGAACCCGGTTGTTCTATATGCCGGACAGAATATCGGCGAAGATTATCTGTACGAATTGTGCGAAGTGCTGAAAGGCAAACAGTTCGGTCTGATCAATATCTCCAAATCCGGTACGACAACCGAACCTGCTCTGGCATTCCGTATGCTGAAGAAACAGCTGGAAGATGCCGTAGGTAAGGAAGAAGCAAAACACCGCATCGTTGCTATCACAGATGCTAAGAGAGGTGCTCTTCGTACGTTGGCTGATCAGGAAGGTTATAAAACATTTATCATCCCCGACAATGTAGGCGGACGTTTCTCCGTACTGACTCCGGTTGGTTTGCTGCCTATCGCAGTAGCAGGTATCAGTATCCGCGACCTGGTGGCCGGTGCTGTTTCTCTGGAAAAGGCTACGGGTATCGAAGTACCTTTCGCTGAAAACCTGTCGGCTATCTACGCTGCTACCCGCAACGAATTATATAAGAGCGGTAAGAAGATCGAGATCCTTGCCAACTTCCACCCGAAATTGCATTATATCGGCGAATGGTGGAAACAGCTGTACGGCGAAAGCGAAGGTAAAGACGGAAAAGGTATTTTCCCGGCATCTGTTGACCTGACAACCGACCTGCACTCAATGGGCCAGTGGATACAGGAAGGCGAACGCATCATCTTCGAAACGGTTATCTCTGTTGAAGAACCGACCCATAAAGTGATCGTTCCAACCGATGAAGCCAACTTGGACGGATTGAACTTCCTGGCAGGCAAACGTGTCGACGATGTAAATAAGATGGCGGAACTGGGTACTCAGCTGGCACACGTGGACGGCGGTGTTCCCAACATCAAGATCACCATGCCGGAAGTAAATGCTTATTACATCGGCCAGTTGTTCTATTTCTTCGAAAAAGCATGCGGTATCAGCGGTTACATGTTGGGCGTCAACCCGTTCGACCAGCCGGGTGTTGAAGCTTACAAGAAAAACATGTTCGCGTTGCTGAACAAGCCCGGATATGAAAAAGAAAGCGAAGCGATCCGCAAGAAACTATAAGACGGATATTCAGTAATCATAAAAAGAGGGAGAATCGGTTCATTCCGGATTCTCCCTCTTTTTGTTTAAACGAAAGTCATTTCTTATTTACATACGGTACCGTATCCCGGCCATTGCCGTTCCCATATGTCCGAAACCGACCTCTACAAAGCCGGCCATTTGTCTTCCCAGCTCTATGCCGATAGGTGAAACCTGATACATAAAGAAAGCTTTTACGCGGGTATCTTCGTCCGGCTTATTCTCTTCATTGATAAAAGACGCTTTTGCCGTTGCAATAGCGATTCCGGCATTCACCCGGGAGTACAACGTGATAAAGTTATAATTATACCAGTTATATTTGAAGGAAGGACAAATAGAGTGGTATGAGTTGAAAAAGTCGCCGACTATTTTGTCGCCGGCAAGAATACGCTTGTCACTGTTCGTATAAGAATAGACCAGGCCGATACCCCAGTCTTCGTCCGGATAGAAGAGATAGCTGATATTTAATGCACCGAACTTACCCTTATCATCATACAAATCGACCGACTCGGCAGAGGGATCGAAATAACGCTCATAATGGTGCAGCAAATCGGCTACCGGAAGACCACCATAACTCAAAGAAACCTCATGCTGCATATCAGTCCAGTCCTGGGCTTTACTCTGGAAACACAGAGCAAACAGCATCATCGTAAACAATAGTACACTCTTCTTCATACTCATCCATTTTTATTCGTTATTACTGCACCCGCTTTTACGGGTTGTTCACACCAAAGGTAAAAAATAAGTACAAGATTTTTCGTAACTTTGCAAAGATTATTAAGAATAAGAACAGAATGATACAAGAAGCTGTCAACCGTTATCTGCTAAAGCGTAAGCAGACCTCTCTTTCACCCAAAGCCGTACTTTTCGATATGGATGGCGTACTCTACGACTCAATGCGTTTCCACGCCCGCGCCTGGTACGAAACGGCCATGAATCACCATCTTCAGGCTGTGCAGGCGGACTTCTATATGTTTGAAGGCCGTACCGGCGAAAGTACGATCAACGAATTATACCGGCGCACGTTCCAACGCGACGCTACCGATAAGGAAAAACAAGAGCTATACGACGAGAAAGCAATGCTTTTCAACAAATACAACGACGGCAAGGCGATGACCGGTGCCGGGGATGTGCTGAAACAGGCTCAAACCCACGGACTGCAAACACTGGTCGTTACCGGTTCCGGGCAGCATAGCCTGATCAATAAGTTGGAGCAGACCTATCCCGGTTGTTTCAGCCGCGAGAAGATGGTAACTGCCTTCGATGTGAAATACGGCAAACCGCATCCCGAACCTTACCTGATGGGACTGGAAAAAGCCGGCGTCCGTGCCAATGAAGCATTCGTCGTAGAGAACGCTCCGATGGGTGTAGAAGCCGGTGTTGCCGCTGGTATATTTACCATCGCCGTCAACACAGGCCCCCTGCCCGACAAAGTATTATTGGATGCCGGAGCCGATCTGCTCTATCCGGATATGGAGAGCCTGGCAAAGGATTGGGATAATATTATGAAATGTATGGGATAAACGCAAAAAGGCGGGTTTGAAACCCGCCCTTATGAAATATCGTCTTTTGGTTTACTTTTATTTCACATAATCCGCTTTGTTCAGGAAGTCGAAACTCTGCTGACAGCTTTCCACCGGATCGTTGTTAGTGTATTCTTCCACTTCAACATACCAGTCTTTTACCTTGTTAGCATACATCTGGTCGAAGATCGGTTTGAAATCGATCTTTCCGCTTGCACCGATCTCCATGTCGTCCTTGATATGGATCGTCTTGAACTGGCGCGGACGGGCTTTCAGGTAAGCAACCGGATCGGCACCTCCTTCTTTCACCCAATAAACGTCCATCTGGAAGAACACATGGTTCGGGCTGACATTATCCAGCAGGAAGTCGTAAATCAACTGATCGTCGATCTTACGGAATTCGAAAGCATGATTATGATAACCGAATGCGATGCTGGCTGCAGCCGTCTTATAACCTACCGTATTGAAATAGTCGCAATACATCTTCAGGTCGTCGAGCGTCGTCTGGTCGTTTACCGGCATCCAGGGCTGAACCATGTATTTAACGCCCAGTTCGTTGTGGGCAGCAATAGCCTTGTCCCACCAGCTCATTACTTCAGCTTCTTTTTCTTTTGTAAACTCCTGTCCCAGGTGGGCGCTGGTACATTTCATACCCAAGTCGTTACACATTTTCTTGAACTCGGCAGGAGCCATACCGTAGATCTTACCGTTGTCGTAGCCCGCTGTTTCGAGATTTGTATAACCCATTTTGGAAGCAGCTTCCAGTACCTTCTGAATTCCTTCTTCTTTTACAAGGTCTCTCAAAGAATACAACTGTAAACCGATATGTTTGGTCGATTCTGAAGTAGCTCCTTTCCCGGCACAAGAAGATAATAACTGAGGAGCAACCATACCTCCTGCAAGCATCATAGAGGCGCGCTTTAAAAAGTCTCGTCTGTTTTGCATAGTAGTAAATAAATTAAGTTTGATTGAGAATTTGTACAAAAGTAAGACTATAATCGAAGGATACTAACATTATTTCGTTAAAATCTGTCAACTACCGACTGAACTGTCAACAGGGAAATCTGTTATCTTTACAACATCTATAAACACGAACGAAATGACAACAGTAAAAACAAGAAAAGGTAAACACCTTCTCCTCACCGAATGTATCCGCAGGCGAGTCGAAAGCAAGCGGTCGATGGGGAAAGACAGTACGGCCGACCTCTACCAGGCAGCCGGCCACCGGTTCCTCGAGTTCCTGGGGGAAAAGGACATTTATCTCAGCGAGATCACCCCGACACAGGTGAGCGACTTCCAG
>NZ_KQ033919.1:3112748-4366751 GCF_000969825.1 Parabacteroides gordonii MS-1 = DSM 23371 | reverse complement strand
GGATCGCTTTCCAGTTTGGCCACATCTCCCGCTCCACCATGTACAACGATTACATACTCACGGTCTTGCGCCTGTGCCAGAAAACTACCGGCCAGTAAAAGAGTTGAAAAGAAGATATTTCTCAGCATGATATATTAGAATTAGTTTCACAAAAGTAATCAATTTAATGAAACCTGCTAATGATAATAACTGTCAACAGCCATCTATCAACTATCACAGGAGAAATCTGTTATCTTTACAACATCTATAAACACGAACGAAATGACAACAGTAAAAACAAGAAAAGGTAAACACCTTCTCCTCACCGAATGTATCCGCAGGCGAGTCGAAAGCAAGCGGTCGATGGGGAAAGACAGTACGGCCGACCTCTACCAGGCAGCCGGCCACCGGTTCCTCGAGTTCCTGGGGGAAAAGGACATTTATCTCAGCGAGATCACCCCGACACAGGTGAGCGACTTCCAGGGCTACCTGCAAGCAAAAAACCTGAGGATCAACACCATCAACAGCTATACCAGCAGCTTGCGGGCCATATTCAACTCCGTGCTGAACGACCACCCCTTCAAGATGGGAAAACATCCTTTCCTGCATCTGAAACTGAAACGGGATGTAACGGTCAGGCAACCACTCACATCGGCCGGCATTGAAAAGATCGCCACAACCGATTTCAGCCACGATCCCCGCCTGGCATTCAGAGCCGACCTTTCCCTCTTCAGTTTCATGGCCTTCGGGATGCCTTTCGTCGACATGATCCACCTGAAGAAAAGCAACATACAAGGCCGCGATATCGTTTACAACCGCCACAAGACAGGTATACAGATACGGATGCAAATCACCCCCGGCATGTGGCATATCATCCGGAAATACCGCAACGACGGCGAATATCTTTTCCCGGTGATGTCGAAGCCTGTCACCCACAGTCAATACAAAGGGATGCTGGCCGCCTACAACAAAGCGCTGAAAACGATCGGCAAGCTGTTGAAGATACATCCCAACCTGACCTCGTATGTCATGCGGCGCAGTTGGGCGGCAGAAGCGCAACGGCGGCATGTCTCGGTCTCGGTGATCGGCAAGGGAATGGGGCACACGTCAGAGAAAACAACGCGTTACTACCTCGGACAACTCGACCAGTCCGAGCTGAACAAGGCCAACCGGGCAATCACTAAATCCATAAACTTACTATTGGTAAAAAATGTGAAAGGTGGTACCGGGAAGAGTGCTTATTTATGAAATAAGGCTGTACAGAAAATGTTTGTTGAATATCCAACGATATTTTTTGTTACCCACTGCTTATGCGCAACAAATGTAGAAGATTAAACGGAATAAAGGAAGTAAAACGGGAACATTTTTTTTCCTGAGGCGGCAATCTCTTACACCGTATAGCGGTTTTTACTTTTTTATAGATGTTTTTGGTGAATATGTTACTTGTTATGCCCTCCTGCGGATATGTAGGGGTATGACGAGCCGCCCTTCTCATGCTTTAACATCCGTTATTCTAATATTTGTTTTTAAAACACCCGGAGTTTAACACTTTAGGAAGGGGAAATACGGGAAATAAACATTTATTCAGACCTCTTTTACCCTATTACAATCTACTTGGCAGGGGGTATTTAACTTATTTCATAAATAAGTTGAACTGTAAAACAAACACTAGTATGAACAAGAATAAACTCGAATCGATCATAGCCCGTAAACTGGACAAACCTGTAGGTGAAACCCACCTGTTTGTTAATACGATGTTGGAATCCATCGCAGAAGCGCTGGCAGCAAACGAAGAAATCAATTTACGCAATTTCGGAAAACTCTATCCCAACCGCCGGAAAGAACGCCTGGTACGTAACCCCAAAAACGGTGTCCCCTGTATGCTTAAACCGACCCTGTCGGTCAAATTCACTCCCGGGAAAGGCCTGATCGATTACATAAATATAAAATAACACGCTGCACTGCGGAACCGGTGCGCGATGAATAATAATCTTAAAATTTAAAATCATGAGTGCTAAATACAAATTAGTCAAGCGGAAAGATTTTTCCAAGGATGCACCTGAGGACGCAATAAAATATTTTGCGCAGTTAGTGAACAACGGAACCGTCGGTTTCGAGGAAATATGTGGCGATGTGGCCGAGGAAACAGCCTTGACCAGCGCTGATGTAAAGAGCTGCATTGACCGTGCCGCTCATCATATTGCTAAAAATGTAAAAGAAGGCCGCCTGGTCCAGATGGGTGAATTGGGCAGCTTTCTGCTCTCAGGAGGAAGCAAAGGCTCCGCAACCCCGGACACGTTCGATGCTGCCACGATGATGAAGAAGCCGAAGGTTCAATATATCCCCGGAAAGCTTCTCCAGGATATACGTGGAAAAGTAAACTTTGAACGCGTAAAGGAAAAAACAGAAAAGACACCCGGCGGAGGTGGTGAAGACGACCGTCCGGTAATCGAATAACCCCGCTCCGGAAGCACCGGAAGCCCCTTACCGACCTCTGCGGCACCCATCGTCCCAGAGTCGCGGCAACCGGCTTCCGGAGGGTGCGGCACCTTTGTTCCGGAGGGTGCGGCACCTTTGTTCCGAAGGGTGCGGCACCCATCACCGGAGAGGTGCGGCACCCTTACTAAGAGGGCTGCGGCACCCCTGGGAGGAAGGCTGCGGCACCTCTCGGCAACTCCCTGCGGCACCCTTTTTCATCAGTCTCCCGATCCGCGAAATCCGCGTCATCCGCGTCTGAAAACACATTGTATTACAATTATTTAAACAAATGACCCAACGTAAACTGACATATCTGGTAACCGCCCTGTTGCTCCTTCTTTCCGCCTGCTCCAACGAAATTCGCATAGGAGGAGACGGCGACGACCCGGCAGTCGCCACCCTGTCTTACCTGCGGGTATCCCTCCGCTGTCCGCCCTCCTCCACAGGCAACGGCACCCGCTCGAACCCCGCCGGGGGCGAAACGGGCAACGGAAGCGAGACCGGACTCGACAACGAGAACCGCATCGACAACTTCCTCCTCCTCTTCTACCAGGCCGCAGCACGCAGCAACGCCCCGGCCGGCACGCCGATCGACAAGATACTGTATTTCGACCGCGCGGCGAACGAAAAAGACACCACGACCCTGATCGCCGTCGACCTCCCCGAAGGAGAATACGACCTGCTGGTAGCAGCCAACACGGGCGACCTACGCCCTTCCTTCAGCGGCAAGACGCTCGGCGACATCCGCGACTACCTCCTCACCTCCGCCTGGACAGAGGACAAAGGCAGCTGCTCCCGTTTCGTCATGACCTCCGACGGACATACCGCCGACCGCGTCACCCTATGCGGCAACCCCGAAAACAATCCCGCCGACGCAACCGTCGAAGTGGAGCGCCTGGCAGCACGCATCGACTACCGCACCACGCAAACCGCCTATCCGGTAGCCGACCCCGACTACGGCAACGCCCGGGTTTCCATCCTCGGCGCAGCCATCCTCAACAAAATGCAGGCGGGTAGCTATTTCCTCAAACGGGTAACCGACGCCGACACCGACGGCCGTCTCACCGCAGCATCCCCTGTCGAATACTTGGGCGACGAACTCCCCGCAACCGGCGGCCCGCAGCAAAACTACGTGGTCGACCCCTGGAGCCTTCGCAAAACAAACATCGATGTTTCCGCGCTCTACGCGAATTACTATACCTCCTTCGGCAACACACCCGCAGACTGGGAAAACGTCGCCACCTCCGGCATACCCGCAGGCGACTGGCTACGGCTGGGCTACACGATGGAAAACACCATCAGCCGCGAACACCAGACCGACGCCTACTGTACCACCGTCGTCTTCCGCGCCCGCTATACCCCGCAAGGGTTCAGCGATGGGCAGACCTTCTACGTCTGCAACGGCCGGCTCTACGCTTCGCGCGAAGAAGCCTCGAAAGAAGGCGCGACCTACCGGATGCCCGTCCACGAATACCCCGGCGGCATCTGCTACTACACCTGGCGCGTGCGTCACTCCAACGACGGCGACGACACCCGGCAAGGCATCATGGAATATGCCATCGTGCGCAACAATATTTACCGGCTGAAAATCTCCGGTATAGACCGCCTGGGCGGCGAAGTCCCCTTCCCGGCTCCCGACCCCGAGCCCACACCGCCCGACGAACCGGGGCCCGGCCCTGAACCTGACCCGGGTCCTGATCCCGGTCCTGATCCTGGTCCCGGCCCCGAACCCGGAAACAACGGAATAAACATAGAAGCCTCCGTCGAAACATGGACTAAGATGGATGGAGACAATATTTACTTATAAACAGAATAAAGATGAAACTCAACACGACGATATTCCGGCTACTACCGCTCCTGGCGCTCCTCGGTGCAGGCCTCTTTTCGTGCGACTCGATCCGCGAAGACCTGCCCCCCTGCCGACGCCACCTGCAATTCTCCTATACCTATAATATGAAGTTCGCCGACGCCTTCGCCCACGAGATGACCAACCAGCAGAAGGCCAAACAGATGGAACTCTATATCTACGACAAGGAAGGCCGTTTCCTCTCCTCGCACACCGTAGCCGGAGAGGAACTGACGGCCAACCGCGTAGAACTCGACCTCGCCCCCGGCACCTACCGGCTGATGGCATGGTGCGGACTGAACGAGGCGGACTACACCTGGAGCACGCCCCAACCGGGCGACCCGATCGGCGACTGGAAAATGGCCGTCAAACCCGACTCCGCCAACATCGTCGGACGCGAACTCTCGGGACTGTTCCACGGACAGCAGGAACTCACGGTAAAAGATACGGAGGATGGCACCGACATCCTCTTCCCGCTCGTCAAGAACACCAACAAACTCCGTCTCGTCCTGATCGACACCAACAGCGGAACCGCCATCGATCCCGCCGGCTTCAAGGTCGCAGCCACGACAGTGGTCGGCAATCTCGACGCATCGAACGCCCCGCTCTCCTCCGATACCTTCACCTGGCTGCCCTACTATACAGGCTCCGGCCGGGTGAACACCCCCGATGGCAAACCGGCCTACTCCGCCGCCATCTACGAACTCAACACACTCCGCCTGCTCGACGGCACGGCTACCTCGCTCCGCATCACCCAGCAGGGCGAAACGGCTCCTTTCCTCAGCGTCGACCTGACCGGCTTCCTACTGCTCACCCGCATGGAAAGCCACGACATCAGCGCACAGGAATATCTCGACCGTCAGGACAAATACACCATCCTGGTCTACCTCGACCTGCGGAGCGGCAAAGCACATTATCTTGAAATCATCGTCAACGACTGGACGATCCGGCTCGACGATATAAATCTGGGAAAGGAGACACACTATGAGCAATAAACAGGCCCTATACATACTGTTTATTGCGGGGCTGGCAGGCTTTTTGCTTGTAGCCGCCCTGTCCGGATGCTCCGCTGAGACAGCAGGGGCATCCGGAATCCCCGCAGATAAACCCGTGCCCGTCACCATCAGGGTCGCCCCCGAAAAGACGGAGACTGCTACCATCACAAAGGCCGGCGACACATCGCCCGCCACCGCCCCGGAAATTTCCGCAGACGGCAAGATCGATGCGCTCGACATCTATATTATAAATGATAAAGGAAATGTCGAGAAGCATGTAACCGAGAAGGATTTCACGATCTCCGGTAACGGCGACCAAGCGACCACCTCGTCGTCCATCGAACTGCTTCCCGGTGCAAAAACAGTCTATGCCTTTGCCAATTGCAGGGGCAGCGGCTTCTCCGCCCTGGGGCTGGCTACCAGTTCCGATGACTGGGCAGCCGTGCCGAAAGCCGTCACCGACAACCAGGCATTCAACATCCTCCCGGAGATAACCGACGCCAACGGTTTCCCCATGTCGGCCTTTACCTCCTGGGAAGTAACCGAAAGTTCCAAAACGCCCTACACCGTCCAACTCGTTCGCATGGCTGCAAGAATGGAGATAACGATTGAAGATGAGAGAGAGAGCAAAACCAATAAGATCACCTCCCTGACAATCCAAGATTTCTTACGGGTAAACACCTCCCTTTTCCGGACTGCTACCGGAAAAGACGACCCCACTGCCGGCACTTCGACCCCGTCCGACTGGAAATGGGTACAGCCTTCCGGTAGCACGGATGCCCCGTCGATCGCCCCTTTCTACCTGCATGAAATAATTGGAACAACGTCCGCATTCGGCGTCTCGATGCAGATCCATGACGAAACAAACCCGCGCACAACGACATTTCATCAGGCCATCCCCCGCAACCGTGTCTATCCGCTGACCATCCACCTGACCGACTATTCACTGAATATAACGGGCACATACGAACTGGCTGCGATCGGCACGATAGCGGTAAGTAAGAATATAGGCAACGGCTACACGATCGAACTCCCGGAAGGATGCAGCAACGTCAAGATCGACATCCAACTGAAAGAAAGCGGGACGATAAAGAGAAGTGACGTAACATGGTCTTGCGTCCCCTCGACTCCCGACTATTTCAATTGCAACCTGTCAGGTGCGGATGCCACCCTCGTACTTTCGAGCGAGGCCATCCCGGCAACAGTCATTGCAGCTCAAAAGATTACCGTCAGTGCCAAGTTCACAAAAAGCGGCAGCACGCAAACCCGTTCGTTCCCCCTGACTATCCAAGTCAGCCCGCTGACCGACGACCTGACGAAAGCCGCCCCCGGCTCCCAACCCATCCATATAGAACTATAAAACAAAAACCGGATATGAGAAGCAGAAAGAATACATACCTCCTCCTGACAATGCTGTCGATAACCTTCGTCTTTTCCCCGTTGGCCTGGGGACAGACGAGAACAACAATGCCTAAAGATTATTACAGACCCGACAAGACCACTGAGACAATCCAAAACAAAACAAAGACCAAGTGGTTTTATTTACGCAAAATGGACGGACTTCAAGTCGCCGACGGAGAAGATAAATTCGATAAAAAAGGAGTCTTCGTTGTTACAGTAGACGGAAGCAATGATAGCATACAGCCTTCGCATGTACTTATCGACACGATCTATGTACATAAAGGATCAAAATACCTGCTTTCGTTGCCCGACCGATCGGAAAATAGTTACAGCATAAGAAGTTATCAACGATGGTATAATTTAAAGACGGGTAAGACTTTTGAGGTGGGGAGTGATGGCGTTACCGCTAGCACAGATGGGTTAGTAAAAGATTTATTGTATCCTACAACATTTGAAAGTTATGAGGGAGCAAGGCCGGTTCGTTTCGCCAATGGATATGTGGGTAATCCTTCATCCATAGCCATGAATGGGACCAACGTACCGGCCCTCGATATGTATTTCTATTATCCTACGGATGAGCAATTTGGAACATTTCCAACAGTCAACCCTGATAATAATGAATACCTGATAGCCTGCGATGTGTCTGGGTATACCGACTATGCGGAGGACTTTAAGAGAGATTCTATTATGTATTTTGGAGGCTACAAAGGTTTAGGCCCATACACCGAACCCACCCTTTCACACCGCATCATCTACTGCATACGAGCCATTGAGAATGAGAAAGATTGGCGTTATACGTTTTTTAAGGAACAAATAGGCAAGCCTGATACCGAAGTAAAGTACCTGGAAGAATACGAAATCAACATGCCGGCCATACGCATTCCCGACAAAACACAGGAAATGGTATGTATCGCTACCGCAGCCAATGCGTATGCCGTGCCGACAAACACGAATGATACAGAAACACTTACTGTTAATCTAATAGATGGAGACGGTGCTGGAAGTAATAAATCCGATATACAATTATGTGATGCCGATGGAAATACTTTAACCTCATCGACATTAAGCGGAACCAACCGCATCATCCATTTCAAATACCCCGGCAATCCAGACACCAATGGCACGCTATCCGTCACGGACGGCTCTACCGCCACTATCCTAGTAACCAAAAAAGTTGGTGGCAAGACTTTTCATATCGCCCGTTTCAAGCTCACCTTTAATAAAAGTTCCGCCTTACTGACACAAAGCCAGATCAACCTGATCGATAATCCAACCAGTACCTCAGGAGCAAAAGCTGATGCATCGTTAACAGAATATACATACCGCACGCCAAAATACCTGGAAGAACATTATACCTGCGTCACAGGTCTGGACTTCGATTTTCCCTCTGAGATTGCCGGTAAATACGGGCAACCACAGGTCTACCCTTATCCGCTCGGATGGTCTGAAAGCAGCTACGGCTTCTACGACGGAAGCGCTCGTGAACGTGCCGGAGAAGATGGGAAATACGATTTCATGGGGCAAAATGGCGACAAACAACTCCCTCAATGGGGTTATTATGCTATTCTAAACGACTATGTTGAAAATGGAAGTACAACTTGGGGACTGAACTCCTCTGTACCAAAAGCCCCTACATTATCTAGAGAAAACAGAAAAAGGGAAGAAAGTACCTACCACCTATATGTCGACGCATCTGACCAGCCGGGAATGATTGCCCGCCTGACATTCGATCATCCTCTTTGCCCGGGTTCCCAACTGTTCGTGAGCGCCTGGGTGAAAGTGGCACAGCCATATAACACAGGAATGTCTGCTAATTCAGATAATGCAGCCATGTTGTTTACGATTATGGGAGTTACAGAAGGTAAAAGTGGTAAAGAGAGAGACAGAAGCTACACTCCGATCTACCGCTACCAGACCGGACAGATACCGGGTACCTATACCACCAGCGGGACTCACCCCAACATCCCCGGCTTTGGAGGTGAAAATGATTGTAACCAATGGCTACACGTCTATTTCTCCTTTACCAACAAAAGTGCATTGCAAACCGCTTACGATTCTTACGTCTTGCAGATAGACAACAACAGTGCCTCGACCAAAGGTGGCGACATGTATATAGACGATATCCGTGTCTATATAGCCTCTCCCAAAGTCGAGGTAAAGCAAAAATCACCGACTTGCCATGCCAACAATGTCGATGCTTTATTAGAAATGACTCTCGATTGGGATCGCCTGTTGTCACGGTTAGGGGTGGAAGAGAAAGAATCATCATCGACGACAGAAGGCATAGATCATGTCAGCTTCTGCTTCGTCGACTCCGCAAAATATATTACCAGATACAAAGCACTTGGAAATGATCCTACCGACGCTCAACTCAAACAAGCATTTGAAGAGTCGATCATAAAACTGTCTTATCCTATCCAGGGAGAAGACAGCAAAACCCAAACCACCGATTTCGATTTTGGCAAATTGCTCTTTAGTCCTTATTATCAGGATGAAAAGAACAAAGTGTATGATCCTGCAATAACCAATACCCAATCAAATGAGATTACGGATGCCAATGATGCCGGGCATTTCTACCGCCTGAGTGATAGTCAGGGTAAGGCGCTTGTTGCCGATATTCATTGTGCACTGGAGCCTTTCCGCACCTATTTTCTGATACTGGAAGAAAATCATGGGGATCCCCATGAAGAAGGAGGAGACGGTAGTTATATACCCCAGTTGGAACGATTCAAATACTACTATAATGCACCGCTGGCAGCAAATTCATGTGTAGCCAAAACGAGCTTCCAACTGGAAGCGCAGAACAGTATCAAGGTGAACGGCATGCTTTCGGAAAAGTCAGATCATACGTTCTGTAACGGCCAGATCGTCAACTTCGGCGTACAGCTCAAAGCCGACACCGATGGTTCGGGGGAGGTAAAACCTATCACAGAAAACGTTTATTACGACTGGTATCTGAGTTCGCTGGAAGAATTTCAGAAAGAACCGGGCAGTGTCAGTACAACAACTACCACCGGCAGCAACAGTATCCATCAGGCCCTGATAAACTTCCGCGAAAGTTGTCCCGATGCCACCACCCCGGATGAATGGACAACGGATAACCAATCAGATAAAGACTTATTGGCCACCCTGGTAAAGGAAAATAAGCTGATCCTGAGACAAGCCACCCTGAATGCCCATGCCACAGACAATGGCGATAATAAGTTCAAGCTCGTAGTCGTCCCTATTCCGCTCGAACTGGGAGAGACCGATAAAAAGACCATCATCTGCACAGACCCGATGGAAATACAACTGGATATCAACGGAAATGCCCCGGTAGCCCACGTCGGCTTCGAGGATGTGGTTTATCCCGACGAAAGAACTGACAATCCCGATAAGACTTACTTCCCAACCATCCGGGCAAGCAAAGGGATACAGGAAGCCTGCAACTCAGAGAACGCTTTGTTGGAGATTCCTTTGAGAAACATCAAACTCAATTCAGCAGGTACGGCGACGACCAGTTCTACAACAGCTCCATCATTCACAATAAACACCACCTATCCTTACCTGTACCTGATTGACTCGAACGATCCGATGGTGGCAAATAAAATAGCAGAGATAAACAAAACAGGAACCTTTGAAAGCCACACATGGCCGGTCGCTACCATAAAGACAATAAATGCTATACCCGACAATACTGCATCCGACAAAGCAGGTTCTCCCACTGCAACCGCCGACCAGTATATCCGTGTCCATTTCGGTACCCCCACCGCAACTATTGCGGAAGGAATGTCTGCTCCCAAGTTCCGAGAAGGTTACTGGTACACGTTAATGGCTTATTTCAACGAGGGCGTGGGGGAGAAGGAAGCTAAAGACGATAGCAAGGACAATCCCGTCAGCACCTGCGAAGGCAACCTCACCTTCAACCTGAAGGTCGTCCCCGAATACCAGAAATGGTCAGGCCCCGCCGACGGCTCCGGCAACTGGAACAACGACGACAACTGGCTCCGCTCCACTGCCGACGAACTGCATATGACCGGCTCCAATGCCGACAGTTACAACAACGGCTATAATATGTCCGGCGAAACTTATTACGGCTTTGTCCCGATGAGCTTCACAAAGGTTACCATTCCCGAAGGAAAGCAGGTACAATTATACGAGGCTACTCCAAACACGACTTCTATTGGAAGTTCTGACCATCCGATCCTCGATCTAGCTAAGTCCGCCACCATAACGAATCCGGCAACAACGCATATCGAATACGATCTGATGGTAAAGGAAGCTACTACCCCATCAAGTAACAATGTCGCATACAACTGCGAAACTTATTATACCAACACCGTCGACCAGATCCATTTTGAACCGTCGACCGCCATGCCGCACACTGAACTCCTGACCTACAATAAAGCCTGGATCGATTACAAACTGGCAGGTAGCCGTTGGTACACCCTGGCCTCTCCACTACAATCCGTAGTGGCCGGCGATTGGTACACCATGAACACAGGAACCCAGGCAACGGAGTACTTCAAGGATATTACATTTAACACGGCCGAATACAACCGCTTCCAACCATCCGTTTATCAACGTGGATGGAAACAAGAAGCCAATATGATAACAATAGGAAGCGACGGCAGCAGCAATGACAAAACAGTCGCCGTCTCCGGTAATTGGAGCGGAGTATATAACAATGTAGCTGTACCTTACACACCGGGAGAAGGTTTCTCCGTGAAAGTACTCAACCTGTCGACAACAACAACCCCGGCAACTGATCCGGCAGTAGCTTTATTCCGTTTCCCGAAAGCAGATACAGAGTATAGTTATTACGAGTCCGGCAGTACTACCGAGATCGGCACGATTAATGTACGTACCAGTGATACAGAGAAAAACAAAGCCGGTAGGCTGATATCCGACGAGCTAAAGCCAACAGGATCAACACCCGACAGCCCAACAATAACCGTCACACTAGACAAAAACACAGCCAGTAAGGATGCCGACTATCACCTGATCGGCAACCCATTCATGGCATACCTGGATGCTTCTAAGTTCTTTGATGCAAACAGCAACCTGCAACCAAAATACTGGATGCTAACAGGCGACAACCAAACCGCCGCCGTTGGTGGTACTAGCAGCAGCGACTGGATAGCGAACATAGGGGACGCAACAAGGATCGCCCCACTCCAATCATTCTTCGTTGAAAAAAAAGAGACATCAACGTATGCAGATAATAATACAGTAACCTTCAGTGCCAACATGCAGGCATTAGCCCCCACCGCTAATACCGGCACCACCGCAAGTTCCGCCACCTTAAAATCATCCTCCCCGCTCCCACTCCTCACGCTTGTCGCCACCACCGCCGACGGACGCCAAAGCCGCGCCGTCATTGCCTACGACCGGACAGCCTCCGAAGAGTACACAGCGAACGAGGATGCCGAACTCTTCCTCGACTCCAACCTGGGCGACCTCCCGGCCATCTACACCGTAGCCGGAACAATGGCCGCCAGCATCAACCGTACCTCCAACCTGTGGAACATCCCGGTCGGCACGTACAGCAATCGCAGTGGAAACAATGGAAATAACCCGGAAACAGTCACCCTCACTTTCGAGGGCCTCGACCGCTTCACCGGCACTACCCTCTATGACGTCGAAAAGAAAACAGAGACAGCCCTGCACCACAACAGCAGTATCACAATAGCCGCCAACACATGCGGCCGCTACTTCCTGCGTGCAGGTACCCCCACCGGTAATGAGAAGATCGAAACAGAAACGATCCGTATCTATACGATTGCCCGCGGGCAACTGATCGTCACCGCCACAGAACAGCTGCAAACCGTCGCCATCTATGATTTTGCCGGCCGGTTGCTTCGTTACTCAGATACCCCGTCGGGCTGTCTCTTCACGACGCATCTCGACAAAGGCAACTACATTGTCCGTGCAACCAGCGAACATCAACAGCAAACCTCTAAAATACAGATACGATGAATTACTTTTGATGCAATACCTGCTTCATCTTCATATGCCGGTATTGCTTAATGATCAGTTTGCGGCTGCGCATGATCTGGTACCTGTAGATAACGCAAGCTGTAATGAAATAAGCACCGGCCTGTATCCAGAGCGTTCGGTACTCATGGGCGACCTCATTCAGGCTGGCACCTGCCGTATTGATCCGGATAAAACCTTGTATCCCCGGCGTGGAAGGGAACAGATACCCAACCGCTTTCCAGAACGGCGGAATCGCTTCTTTCGGCCAGGATACCCCGGAGATAAACAACAGGATCACCGAAGTGAAAACAAACACCAGCATCGGCGATTCGCGGCTCGTCATAAAGCCGGACAGCGTCATCGACAGGAAGATGGATGCAAACAGATAAGGCAGCACAAACAACATGACTGTCCACGGCTCTCCCACCTGCGGCAAAGAGAACAATTTCGGAACTACCGCCAAAGCCCAGATACATACGACAACATATAATAAAAGGTAAGTAAGCGATTTCCCGAATACGATACGCAACGTTCCGTTAAAATGGCGGCTGACCGGCACCAGGCTGTGGAAACGGTTCTTCTCGCGCGCCGTCCCTCCCAGCATACCGATCCCCAGGATCAGTGTCTGCTGAATAACCAGTATCAGGATAGCCGGCACCAGAAAGCTGGCAAAGCCGTTCTGCGAGTTAAACAGGGCGACCGACTCATACGGGATGGGATTGATCGTGATCTGTTCCTGCTCGATCGTCGACGACGGGTTGTTCTGCGCCCGTATCTCTCGACCTATTTCCAGAGACACTTCGGTAGTTGCCAACAGGAACGCTTTATAAAACAACAGGGCGCTCATATCGCAATAAAGAGAGACTGTGGCCTGTTTTCCTTTGTGTATATTTTTACTGAACTCGCTCGGAAAATAGAGGATACCATACGCCTTTTTCTCATCCAGCATCCGCTTCGCCTCTTCCATATCCGCACAGACGGCGACCACCTTCACATCGGCCGTAGCATCCACCTTACGGATATATTCGCGGCTCAGGTAGGAGTCCGACTGGTCAACCACCACCATTTTGGCATTGTGCACCACCTCATTGTTATAGATGAATGCATACAAAAGCGGGTAGACGAACGGAACCAGGAAGAAAAAGATCATAACCCCTGAGTCTTTGAATACATTCTTCAGTTCATCTTTCCAGATAAAAAAGGTATCCTGAATGCCTTCTTTGATTATATATCGTAAACGATGTTCTCTTTTCATTACTTTCAGTTTTACGGAATATATTTAAAGTACAGCAATGCATTTTTAAGATGTTTCCCGATCAGGAAAGGCAGGATCAGGAAACCGGCCAGCCAGGCATATTCAGTCCATGAATAGAACAAGTCTCTCCCGTTTAACGCCTGATCCACATAGATCAGGAAGTAATGCCGCAGAGGGAACAAAGTACTCAGTGCCTGCAAGGTCGGATCCATACCCAGAACCGGGAAGGAGAAACCGACAATCGAGAAAGCGATCATCCCGAACAGGCTGGCAAAGCTCAATCCCAGACGCAAAGTAGGCAGTGTCCCGATCATAAAGACACCCACCGCCTGCGAAGCGACCACCAGCAGGAACAGGGCGGCGACCATCGGCATCCAGCCGCTGTTCAACGGGAATGCATTGAAACCATACAACGCGGAACAGCACAACATTGCCACGACCGTGAAAATAACGGTTTGCGGAAGAAGTTTTCCCAGCAAGCTCAAGGTAAACGAGTTGCCTCCCGTCTGTATCCACTGGCGGGCTGTCGAGTATTTTATCTCCGTACCGATACTGAATACCGTCACCAGGAAGATCATCAATTGAAGTACTCCCGGTAGGATCGTATTGTTCAGGTAAACAGAATAGTTCAGCCAGGGGTTACCGAGCGCATGCGTGTCGACCACAACCGGCTGGAGCTGTCCCATGATCTGGTCGGTCGTATAGCCTTTAGCCAACCCGGTCTGCAAACCGACCGAAGCGCCTGCCAGAACAGACATCGTCTTCATATCCCTGAAAAGCAGGGATGCGGCGATCAGGTAGGTGCCGTTGGTATAGAAAGACAAAGTCGGTTGCTTTCCCGTAGTAGCTTCGACGGCAAAGTCTTTCGGTATATAGAAAATACCGTATACATTTCCCTTTTGCATCTCCCGGCGCGCCTCATCGAAGGTCGCTGTCTTGTAGACAACCTCCGTCTGTTCGAAAGCATCCAGCTGGCGGATCAGGTTGCGGGATGTGGCAGAGCCGTCCATGTCGACCACTGCGATCGGCAGATTGGTCGGCAACCCGTCCTGCATCAGCGACAGGAAAAAGACAACACAGAGAGCCGGAGCGACCAGCATACAGAAGAAATAAATCGACTTCGATGTCAGCCGGTGCATTTCCCGCTTCGCCACATTCCAGATACTATGTAAACTCTGCTTCAGGGTCATAATATTTCGTTTCCTTTTTTCTTCATCACAACAGACATTCCGGGACGCAGGTCAGCAATCTTCTCCTGCGGACGGGCACGTACCTCAAAGGTCTTCGAGTCGAACTGGCCGGTTGTCTTAGTCGCTTTCCAGGCTGCATACGAGCCCATATCCTTCATATAATATACTTTCAGCTTGATCGGTTTGTTGTCGAGTGCTGGGATAAACGCATTCAACTCGGAACCGATCTTGATATCTTTCAGCAGGTCTTCACGGACGCTGAAAGAAACCCACATATCGTTCAGGTCGGTAATATTCATGATCGGGGCACCGGTTCCCACCAACTCGCCTACCTGCGGGAAACGTTCAGATACTTCCCCGTCGATCGGCGATACCAACGCCGACTCTTTCAGATACGATTCCACTTCAGCGACTGCACCTCCTGCCTGTTGAACCAGGGCTGCAGCTGCGGCCTTATCTTCCGAACGGGCACCGTCCATAGCCATGTCATACTGTGACTTGGCTGCTTTCTCCGTGGCAACCATCGCCTTATAATTTGCTTCCGCTTCATCCCTTTTCTGAGCAGACATTACCCCTTTTTCATATAAGTTCTGCACACGGGTATACGATTTCTTAGCTATTTCAAGGCCGGCCTGCGCCTTTTGCCACATTTCGTAGGCTCCGGCTATTTCCTGTACGCGGGCTCCCTTGATAGCTTTGGCACTCTGGGCTTCGGCAGCTTTCTGCGCGGCTTCGGCCTGTTGCAACTTCGCCAGGACTTCCGGGGTATTCAGGTAAACCAGCGTATCGCCGACTTTCACCCGGTCACCCTCATCGAAACGATACGACTCGACACGTCCAGGTACCTTTCCCGAAATTCTAACCTGGTTTGCTTCGGCTTGTCCCATAATAATATCATCGGGCGGAGTCAGCAAAAAGAAACCGGTCAGTGCGACTAATCCGATCACGACCAATACCGTGATAAATGCCAACATCATGTTGCTGATCGAAAACTTTTTATTCTCGTTCATCTTTGTATATTTTTATTGTTATTACTTCTGTTCATTGACCGAGAGCTTACCCATCGACTTCGTCAGGTAAACTTCCGTTAGTTTGACTTCAATCTGGGCGTCGATCAGACTGGAACGCGCCGATACCCAGGCGGTTTGTGCCTCCATCAGGTTCAGTGCAGGGATCACGCCTTCTTCAAAACCCAGATTGGCATGACGCAGGTTTTCTTCCGCATTTTCCATGTTACGGTTCGAGGCGGTCAGCTTCTTATTGGCCTCGTTCACTTTGTAGACAGACTGGTTCACCTGCAACTCCACCTTTTCACGGGCTTCCATCAGCTGAAGGGTCTGGATACGGGTTTCCGCACGGGCGGCATTTCTTTTATATGTACCTTCCCACCAACCGGACAGGGGTACTTTCACCATCACCCCGACATTGAACATGCCGGCAAATTCATTCTTAAATCCGTTGAATGCATTGGGATTCGTCACCAAGTAGTTGGCTGACAGGGCTACATTCGGTAGCATATCCGCCAGAACGATACGTTCTTTCTTCTGGTAAATCTTTGCCGCCAGTTCGAGACTCTTTAACTCGTCACGGTTCGCAAAGGCTTCGTTTACATTCGCCGTGGCATCGTTGGAGTGGACAGGGAAGCTCTCTATGTTTTCGTCAGCCAGCGCCAACGGTTCATCCAGCGGCAATCCGCAGATCTGGGCAAGCAGCATACGGGTCAGCGCCAGTCCGTTTTCCACTTTGGTCTGCGCCATTTCCGCCTCGTTCAGTTTCACCTTCACAGACAAGCCATCCGCCTGGGTAGCGACACCTTCCGCGATCATGGCAGTCACATCGCTATCCATCTTCCGGAGAAGGCTGACATAGGCATCCGCCAACTTTTTCTTATTGATAAGCGAAATTACCTGCCAGTAAGTTTCATCCGTTTTATAAATGACTTCCTGCAACTGAAGGTCGTTCATCGACTCAGCCAGTTCCCGGGCATATTTGGTTATCTGGTTATAGGAAACGATCTTCCCTCCCATAAAGACCGGCTGAACCAGCGAGACACCTCCCACCCAGATATTCTGCACATCCAGATGCTGCATCTCATCGATTCCTCCCATCAGTTGTCCGAAAACAGGAAGCTGGGCAATCGGCCCCAGAGCGGAACCGAGCTTGGCGCTCAAAGCATCCATATCCAGCAAATTGATATCTTTCTGATTCCACATATATCCTCCCATAGCGGAGAGCTGTGGAAAGTATTTGGTAAAAGCCGCCTTTCTCTCTTCGTTAGCCGCCTTCACCTTTTCGCCGGACATTTGTAACTCCTTATTATTCTGAATAGCTAAGTTTCGACATTCTTCCAATGTCAAAGTTTGTTGGGAATTAGCATAACCAGACCAGACCAACAATCCTACTAATACGATAATGCGTTTCATCTTTCTTATTGTTTTTTCATCCGGAGACTTATATAATCACTAATACATCTTATCACCTTATTCTTAATAAAAAACAACTGGCGATCTCCGATTGTTTATACACGACCAGGATACATCCGTCGCTTTCAGACAAATGTACGATAATCGATGCAAAAGTACTGGTTTACTTTAAATATAAAATTGAATTAATTCAATTAAAGATGCGCTTTTTCAGCTTACAATACCATGCATTGCTGATCCCCATATATTGAGCAATATATTTATCGGGAACACGCTGCATGATCCACATGTAGTGGTTATAAAGATATTCGATAAACTCTTCGGCGGTACATGACTGCCGGATAGCGAACATGGAATAAAGTTTCGATATGATGGTCAGCATCGCATTTTGGTAATACGAGGCAAATAAGGGATAGCGCAAAGACAGATCCTCGATATGCGTACGGGAGAATTGAAGCAGTTCGCCGGATTCCAGTGCTTTAATCTCGAATTCAGAAGGTGCTTGTGTAAAATATCCGATAGCGGAAAGAAAAGGGTACATATAGTCGGACGAAAAGCCGGTTACGCATTCGTCCCCTTTTTCACTTACATATAAATTAATGAAGAGACCTTTATTTATGAAATAGGCATCCTGGCATAGTTCGCCGGTACGGAGAAGATAATCGCCTTTATTGACAGATACCACTTTGGCTATACTTTTCAGTTCACTCACAAAAGCTTCATCACGGGCCAGGGATTCCGGAAGATCCGCTAAAAGTCTTGCAAAGTGGCTATCTGTTTCCATTGTTAATCTTCCAGAACGAAGTTTTTCTTTCCGATCAAGTTGCCGTCTACAAATATATCCACCCGGTAAGTACCCGGAGAAAGGAACTCTTCAATGTCCCAATACATTGTAACCGGATATTCTTCCCCATCGTATTCGATCAACTTCTTCATCGAATAGTTGATATCTTTCCCTTCAAAGGGGAATACATCGGCACGGCTTTTTACCAGCACGTCATCGTCCGGCTTCATGATCCGTACATATACTGTTTTTTCCCCGACAGGAGCGGTAATATTCTTGGCAATGCGGAAGTCAACTACGAAACGTTCCATTCTCTTGATCTTCTTAGCCAGCTTTCCGCGTGAGTTTACCGGAGTGACAGTGATTCCCGTTGCGTCCAGGCGGCTGGCCAGAGTAACACGTTCCGACAATTTTTCTTTTTCTTTCTTCAGGGTAGCAGCCTGGGAAGTAGCGCGCTGGTATTTCTGCACCACCTCTTTCTTTTCTACTTTCAGCTGTTCGTTTTCCCTATTTAATGAATCGATCTGAGCCACATAGTTACGCATAATCTTACGCATGGTCTCAAGCTCTTTCTTCAAACGGGCTATTTCTTTGGTATTGGTTGCTTTTACGGTACGCAATTCCTCCATCAAACGTTGCACTTTGGCCTGTTCGGTAGACAACAAACTCATCAGCGAGTCATTCCCCACCTGAAATTTATAACCTTCATATTGCATGGACAACTCGTTGAACTCATCTTCGAGCGATTCCTTATCCAGATCATACGCCTGAACCAGGTCGCTCATCTGTTGTTTCTGCTGATAAATATAGTAACCTGCACCAGCGATAATCAAGACTAATATCACTACCGCCATGATTAATAATGAGAGCTTATTTATTTCCTTTGTTTCTTTCTTTTCTGTATCCATACGGTTCCTGATAAAATGAACGTACAAAGGTAATGTTTAATCGGATGTATAAAAACACATCCGGCCTGTTTATACATTTTTTAAGAAAGAGGGAGATCATTCAACATTTGTATTGTCAGATATGGAAGATGGTTTACAAGTTTTTAGAAATAAAATTACTACCTTTGCCCCACTCAATTAAATAATAACACTGCATGCACGAGAAACTTATTATTCTTGATTTCGGCTCGCAAACAACTCAATTGATTGGCCGCAGGGTCAGAGAGTTAAACATGTATTGCGAGATTGTTCCTTATAACAAATTCCCTCATGATGCTACCGATGTGAAAGGTGTAATCCTTTCAGGAAGCCCCTACTCCGTATACGACGAAAATGCATTCAAGACTGACTTGAGTGAAATTCGTGGCAAGTACCCGGTATTAGGAATCTGTTACGGAGCTCAGTTTCTGGCTTATACATCCGGAGGCAATGTTGAACCAGCCAACTCACGCGAGTATGGACGTGCCAATCTTTCATACATTAATAATGATGATCCTTTACTGAAAGGTATCGATACAGGTTCCCAGATCTGGATGTCGCATGGAGATACAATCACGGTATTACCTGAAAACTTCAAAGTTATTGCCAGCACAGACGATGTGAAAGCTGCTGCTTATCATGTTGAAGGCGAATCGACCTGGGGTGTACAATTTCACCCGGAGGTATTCCACTCTACCGACGGAACCAAACTGTTAGATAATTTCCTGAATATCTGCGGATGCGCCAAAGACTGGACACCTGCTTCTTTTATCGAATCAACGGTAGCCGAACTGAAAGAGCAGTTGGGAGACGATAAAGTGATCCTGGCATTATCCGGAGGCGTTGACTCTTCCGTTACAGCCGTACTGCTGAATAAGGCAATCGGCAAGAACCTGACCTGCATCTTTGTCGATCATGGTTTATTACGTAAGAATGAGTTCGAGAACGTAATGAGAGATTACGAACATCTGGGACTGAATGTGATCGGAGTAAACGCAAAAGACCGGTTTTATAAAGAACTGGCGGGTGTTTCCGATCCTGAAAAGAAAAGAAAGATCATTGGCAAAGGCTTTATCGATGTATTCGACGAGGAAGCCCACAAGCTGAAAGATATTAAATGGCTGGGACAAGGCACGATCTATCCGGACGTTATCGAGTCTCTGTCTATTACGGGGACTGTCATTAAGAGCCATCATAACGTAGGCGGACTTCCCGACACAATGAAGTTGAAACTGGTAGAACCTCTTCGCCTTCTTTTCAAAGACGAGGTTCGCCGCGTAGGTATGGAGATGGGTATGCAACCGCACCTGATCAAACGCCATCCGTTCCCCGGCCCGGGTCTGGGTATCCGCATCTTGGGCGATATCACACCGGAGAAAGTTCGTATCCTGCAAGATGCCGACGAGATCTATATGTCGCTGATGCGTGAATGGGGATTATACGACAAGATATGGCAGGCCGGAGTGATCTTGCTCCCGATCCAGTCTGTCGGAGTAATGGGTGATGAACGTACTTACGAAAACACGGTCGCTTTACGTGCCGTAACATCTACCGATGCTATGACTGCCGACTGGGCGCAACTGCCTTACGAATTCCTGGCTAAAGTGTCCAACGAGATCATCAATAAGGTTAAGGGCGTAAACCGCGTCGTGTACGATATCAGCTCCAAACCGCCCGCAACGATCGAGTGGGAATAAGCATATAAGAAGGATAATCTAATTAACTTAATAATTTTAGGAGGAATACGATGAAACAAGATATGATCGTTATTTTAGACCTGGGAAGTCATGAAAATACGGTATTAGCCAGAGCTATCCGTGCATTGGGTGTTTATAGTGAAATTTATCCTCACGATATCACAGTAGAGGAACTGAAGGCATTACCGAATGTAAAAGGTATCATCATCAACGGTGGCCCGAACAATGTGATCGACGGTGTTGCTATCGATGTAAATCCGGACATTTATTCCCAGGGGATTCCTGTGATGGCTGCCGGCCACGACAAAGCATTATGTGAAGTAAAACTCGGTGAATTTACCGACGATATAGAGGCCATCAAAGCAGCTGTGAAGTCTTTCGTTTTCGATACGTGCAAAGCGGAAGCAAACTGGAACATGACAAACTTTGTCAACGACCAGATCGAACTTGTCAGACGTCAGGTTGGCGATAGGAAAGTGTTGCTGGCCCTGTCAGGCGGAGTAGATAGCTCTGTTGTGGCTGCCCTGCTTTTGAAAGCGATCGGCGATAAACTGGTTTGCGTACATGTAAATCACGGTTTGATGCGCAAAGGTGAATCGGAAGATGTTGTTGAGGTATTCAAAAACCAACTTCAGGCTAACCTGGTTTACGTTGACGTTACGGATCGTTTCCTAGGCAAACTGGCTAACGTGGCCGATCCGGAGGAAAAACGTAAGATCATCGGTGGCGAATTCATTCGTGTATTCGAAGAAGAAGCCCGCAAACTGGATGGTATCGACTTCCTGGCACAGGGTACGATCTATCCGGACATCGTGGAAAGCGGTACAAAGACAGCCAAGATGGTAAAATCTCACCATAACGTCGGCGGTCTGCCCGACGACCTGAAATTCGAGTTGGTTGAACCTCTGCGTCAGTTGTTCAAGGATGAAGTTCGTGCATGTGGCCTGGAATTGGGCTTACCTTACGAAATGGTTTACCGCCAGCCGTTCCCCGGCCCAGGTCTGGGTGTACGTTGTCTGGGTGCTATCACCCGTGACAGACTGGAAGCAGTTCGTGAAGCCGACGCTATCCTGCGCGAAGAATTCCAGCTTGCCGGATTAGACAAGAAAGTATGGCAATACTTTACTGTTGTTCCTGATTTCAAATCAGTAGGTGTACGTGACAATGCCCGTTCTTTCGACTGGCCTGTTATCATCCGCGCCGTCAACACAGTAGATGCCATGACAGCCACCATCGAACCGGTTGACTGGCCTATCCTGATGAAGATCACCGACCGTATCCTGAAAGAAGTAAAGAACGTAAACCGCGTTTGCTACGATATGTCCCCGAAGCCCAATGCAACTATTGAGTGGGAATAAACAGATATACGGTTAAAATATAACCCGCAGTATCGCAAAAGAAGCACCCCCTGAAAGTAGGACAGGTTATTTACGCTATATTTTGGTAAAGAGTTCGGTATTGTACCGAACTCTTTATTTTTTTAACTCTTTCATTATTACAACACTCTATCCAACCTATATATATAAAAATACCCCCAAAAGTTGGAAAAACTTTTGGGGGTATTTCAATAGAGAGAGTTTTTATATATTAACCACTATATTACTTACTTGAAGAAGAAGCGGAACAGGTCGTTACCATTTGCGTAGATAAGCAGGGCAAAGAGCAGGAACATACCCGTGATCTGTGCATATTCCAGGAACTTATCACTCGGCTTACGGCGGGCGATCACTTCATAGAGCAGGAACATCACATGACCACCGTCCAATGCCGGAATAGGCAATATATTCATAAAGGCAAGGATGATTGACAGGAATGCCGTACGTGTCCAGAACACCTTCCAATCCCATGTGGCAGGGAACAGACCACCGATCGTACCGAAACCACCCAGGCTTGAAGCTCCTTCCTTCGTAAAGACATACTTCATGTCGTTTACATATCCTTTCAGCGTATTCACACCTAAACGGATACCGGCAGGGAACGACTCGAAGAAACCGTATTTAATAGTCTTTGTTTGGTAGAAATCCAGAGGAGTCTTGGCATAAATACCCAGTTTTCCCTCTGCATTTGTAGAAACCGGCAACGACATTTCCTGACCGTTACGATAGAAACCGACCTCTACTTCTTTTCCTTTATTATCAGCCAGCATTTCGGCTGCATCATAATAAGTAGGGGTTTCCTTTCCATTGATTGAAACGATACTATCGTTCGGCTGCATACCGGCATCACGGGCTGGTGAGTCCTTATCGGGCAATTCTCTTACGACCATCGGGATCGGGAAATTGCTTGCATCGACAAAACCGTCTTTGTTACGCATCATGCGCTGCATCATATCGTCGGGCATCGGAATCACTGTTTCTATGCCATCACGCAGTACGGTTACATTCTTAGCTTCTACCACCTGACGCAAAGCAAACTCATCCAAACGATCCAGTTCCTGTGCATCGGCATAACGGAGAATATCCCCGTCCTTGAAGCCGACTTCTTTCATTGTCTCGCTGAAAAACATACCATGTGAAATGTTCTTCAGCGGCAGATATGTTTCGCCCCAGGTATAAAGTACCATCGAGTAGATGAACAAAGCCAGCAGGAAGTTGAACAACACTCCTGCGATCATGATCATCAGACGCTGTCCGGCAGGCTTGGAACGGAATTCATACGGTTTGGCAGGCTGGGCCATTGCTTCTTTATCCATGCTCTCGTCGATCATCCCGGAGATCTTGCAATAACCTCCCAACGGCAGCCAACCCAGACCATACTCCGTTTCACTGTTCTTCGGTTTGAATTTGAAGATTGCAAACCAAGCATCGAAGAAAAGGTAGAATTTCTCTACCCGAACCTTGAAGATACGGGCAAAGATAAAGTGCCCGAACTCGTGGACAAGGACTAATATCGATAAACTCAAAATGAGTTGTAACGCCTTAATTAAAAATGTCTCCATCTATTGTTTGTCTGTATTAATTTATTTCTTTTTACTCATATATTTGTTCCATATCCTATCTGCCGGTCGTTTCCATGACGGCTGTCGCGATCCGGCGCGCTTCCGCATCGGTTGCCACATAATCTTCATACGTGGGAGCAGTAATGAAGGAAACCTTTTCCATTGTCTTTTCAATCACATCGCTCATTTGCAGGAAGCCGATTGCATCACGCAGGAAAGCGGCTACCACTATCTCGTTCGCCGCATTCAGGATACAAGGCATATTTCCTCCTTTGCGGATTGCATCGAATGCAAAAGCAAGATTGCGGAAACGTGTCATATCGGGCTCTTCGAAGGTCAGGGTGGAATATTGGTTGAAATCCAGGCGGGGCGCTTTGCTCGTCAACCGCTTCGGATAAGAAAAAGCGTAACTGATAGGCAACTTCATATCCGGGATGCCCAGCTGTGCCATCACAGCGCCATCCTCGAATTGTACCATCGAATGGATAACAGACTGCGGATGCACCACGACCTGTATCTGTTCAGGAGCCACACCGAACAACCATTTCGCTTCGATCATCTCGAAACCTTTATTCATCATAGAAGCCGAGTCGATCGTCACCTTCGCTCCCATCGTCCAGTTCGGATGTTTCAGTGCCTGAGCTTTGGTCACCACGGCCAACTCTTCCATCGTCTTTGTACGGAAAGGGCCACCGGATGCAGTAAGCAATATCTTTTCTACCTGATTCTCCCACTCTCCGGCTAAACACTGGAAAATAGCTGAATGTTCAGAGTCGACGGGTAAAACCGGTACTTTATATTCTGTGGCAAGCGAGGTGATCAGTTCACCGGCCACTACTAGTGTTTCCTTATTGGCAAGAGCGATCGCCTTACCAGCCTTAATGGCCGCGATCGTCGGTTTCAGGCCGGAATAGCCGACCATTGCCGTCAGCACCATGTCGATCGGCTCCGACTGCACCACCTGCGCGATTGCATCCGAACCAGCCCATACCTTGATAGGCAAGTCTTCGAGCGCCTCCTTCAATTCGGGATATTTCTGTTCGTTGGCAATGACTACCACTTCGGGCATATATTTACGTGCCTGGTTGATCAGTAAATCCACCTGGTTATTAGCTGTCAGGGCATACACCTCAAACAGGTCGGCATGTTCGCTGACAACTTCCAGCGCCTGTGTGCCGATAGAACCGGTAGAACCTAATATGGCTAAACTTCTTTTCATGGATACTTAAAAAGCTATGTATTCTTCGGGATTGACCGGATTACCTTTATACCACAACTCGAAATGAAGATGCGGCCCGGTAGAAAGTTTCCCAGTGTTTCCAACCAAAGCAATCGCTTCACCGGCCACTACATGGTCGCCAATCTCCTTCAGTAATAATTCATTATGTTTATAAACGGAAAGAAAACCGTTCTTGTGCTGCAACTGGATCACATTTCCAAAATTCGGGTCGAAACCGGTAAATACCACTGTCCCGTCGAGCGTAGCCAGTACGCTTTCTTTCGGCGCGGCCACCAGGTCTACCCCGAAATGGCGGGCATCCGCTTCGTAATGAGAAGAAACGACACCGTTCACCGGCTTATAGAAAAAGATGCCATCGGTAGGAACGGGATTAGGGTTCAGTACCGTCAGGTTATATTTCTCTTCTTCCTCGAAATTCTTTACGAATTTCTCTTCCGACTTTGTACGGGGTATCTCGTAGTTGGCATCCACATGAGCCAGCGAGTCTATCTGGCGGATAGAGTCGAGTTCGATCGTTCCCGACAGGATGCCGGCCACATTCTCCAGGTACAGCGACTGGATAGAGATCATCCGTTCCAACGAGTCCGCCCGCAAAGCGTTTTGCATGATCTCTTTACGAATTTCCACATCCAGATAACCCGGCAGGTAGTTGCGTATCGGTGTCTTGATAATGATCAGGGCGGTGACTGCGATCAGGAAGAAAGCAAACAAGGCAAGTGACAGAAAGGCGGATAATTGCGACAACCGGAAAGACCACACTTCTTCAAGCGTCGTTTCATTAAAGAAGGACAGCTTGTATTTAAACCGGATCCGGTGCCAGAATGATTTCTTATTGTTCTTTCGTTGTTTTCGTGCCATGCTTTTATGTTAAAACGCAAAAGTAGCAAAAACCGTATCTACACGGGCATTGTTTACTCTAATTAACGTTTTTATAAATCAAGCAAACCTTCGGGCACAGAAACCTGAAGCGTTTTGTTATCATGATCTGCAGAGGTTATCAGTTCTTCTGCGGCCGGAAGAAGCAGTTCTTCTCCGTTATGGTCGATCTGTAAAAGAACGTTGATCGTCGTTTCGTCCACATCGGTTATTTTTCCAAGTTCACCATGATGCTCGTCGATAACGGTATAGCCAATAAAGCTGTCCCAGGTCATATCACCTACCAGGTCGTCCTCATCGACTGCATCCAGCAAAAAGAATGCTTCGCGGTTCGTAAACTCGCGGGCAGCTTTCTCGTCGTTCACATTTTCGAGTTTCAACAGGATGACCGTATCGGTCTTATAACGGTATTCTTCCACAAAGAACGGTACCAGGATGCCGTCTATTTCACAGATCACGCAGGGATCTTCCGCATCGTCGAACACGTCACTGTTCGTCACCAGCGAGATCTCCCCTTTTATTCCGTGGGGCTTGGCAAACATACCGATCTTAAATACTTCTTCTTTTTTTATCATAACAGGGAATATCAGAGCCGTGTGATACGGGCTCCTATGCTATTCAAACGTTTATCGATATTCTGATATCCACGGTCTATCTGGTCGATATTGTGGATATGGCTGGTTCCTTCAGCACTCATCGCAGCGATCAGCAGGGCAATACCTGCACGGATATCCGGCGACACCATGTTGGAACCGCGTAATTTGAAACGGTTACCGAGCCCGATCACCGTTGCCCGATGGGGGTCGCAAAGGATGATCTGTGCCCCCATGTCGATCAGCTTGTCGACAAAGAACAGGCGGCTTTCGAACATCTTCTGATGGATCAGCACACTACCTACGGCCTGTGTAGCCACTACCAGGAAGACACTCAGCAAGTCAGGAGTCAGTCCCGGCCAGGGCGCATCGGCAATGGTCATGATAGAGCCATCGATAAAGGTATCTATTTCATACGATTCGTGAGTAGGGATATGGATATCGTCACCGATCTGTTCGACGGTAATACCCAGACGGCGGAATGATTCGGGGATAATTCCCAATTTATCATATCCGGTATTCTTTATGGTGATGTCGGAAGCGGTCATGGCGGCCATACCGATGAAACTGCCGACTTCGATCATGTCGGGAAGGATGGTATGGGTCGTTCCACCGAGCGAGTCGACACCTTCGATAGTCAATAAGTTGGAACCTACGCCCGAGATGCGTGCTCCCATCCGATTTAGCATGGAAGAGAGTTGTTGCAGGTAGGGTTCACAAGCGGCATTATAGATGGTGGTGGTTCCTTCTGCCAGCACAGCGGCCATCAGGATATTGGCGGTACCGGTCACCGAGGCTTCATCCAAAAGCATATAGGCGCCTTTCAGACGTTTGGCTTCGATCTCGTAGAGCTGGCGTTCGGCATCGTAGCTAAAGCAGGCACCCAGCTTCTGGATACCGACAAAGTGGGTGTCCAGCCGACGACGACCGATCTTATCACCTCCCGGTTTTGGGATCAATGCCTTTCCGAAGCGGGCAACCAATGGGCCGACAATCATCACCGAACCGCGCAGGGAGCCACTTTTACGAATGAATTCATCTGTATTCAGATAATCCAGATCGATGGCATCCGCCTGGAAGGTATAGGTATCGGCTGCCGGATGGTCGACTTTCACCTGCATATCGCGAAGTAGCTGTATGAGGTTGTTTACATCGAGGATATCCGGCACATTATGGATAGTTACTTTCTCCGGAGTCAATAAAACGGCACAGATCACTTCGAGGGCTTCGTTCTTAGCGCCTTGCGGAGTGATCTCTCCCGATAATTTATATCCACCTTCTATAACAAATGAACTCATCGGCTTTTACGGGGATAATTCTTTTTGTTAGTATTATTACGCGCGAGGATATCGCGGCTTTCAGTCAGCTTATGCACTTCTTCACTCAATACGATAGCTCCGCCTGACAGTTCGTCGAGATCTTTAAATATCTTACGGTCGTCAACGGATTCTTTGTTCCAGGTAAGGAACGATTTCTTCATCTGGGTAGCCAGCAGTTTGATAAGCTGGTCTTTTTCAACACCCGGATTCAGTTCGGTCGCTTTACGGATCATCAACTCCAATGTCTTTCCGTAATGGCGGTAGCGGATACGGTTATTATTGTAAGGAATACGCGGCGGACGGGCGTAAAGATTTTCTTTCTTCACGATCTCGTACGGGTAATCGATATCCAGTTTAAAGTCGGCCATAATAGCCAGGTGATCCCACAAAATGTGTTTGAAATCGTTTACATCACGCAGGTGGGGAAACATGTTTCCCATGATGTTGATTATCGTATTGGCGCAGCGCTTCCGCTCTTCTCTGTCCTCAATAGCAACACAATAATCAACCATGTTCTGGATATTGCGTCCGTATTCGGGCATAACCAATTTCTTTTCTTCTGTATTATATTTCATTATCATATTCTTTTATCCGGCAAATGTACAGATTATAATTGATTTACACAAGATAGGCAATAAGTGAACAACGAGCATACAATTATTGTTTTCTCACATAAAACAAAAAAATTTCCCGGAGAGAAATAACTCTTTCTCCCCGGGAAATAACACAACTCCCTTGATTGGTGATTACTTACACCTTCTGCTTATTTTGATAATTGGTTAATTACTGCTTGATTTGCTTTCTTTACAGCAGCTTCATTGATCTTTATTTCTTTACGGTCGTAAGTCATCAGACCGTTTACTTCACCTTCTACGTCGGTAGTCTGGGTATAAACTGCGGCAGAGAAACCACGGTCGACCATGCCTTTCAGGTCGTCGGCATATTTCACGTACTCGGCAGTCACCTCGTCGCTGTTCTTGAACTGTACATATCCCCAGTTACGTTTGTTCCACCACAGATGGTTTTCCAACGGAAGACCGATACCGCCGTATTCGCCCAATACCGTTACACGCTGCGGATCATACAGGAACATGTTCGGGCCCGGATAGTTATGCAGGTCGAGGATATCGCCGCAAGCACGGTGGTTACCACCACTGGCCGGGTTCACCAGACGGGAAGGATCGTAATTCTTTGTCCATTCAGCCACTTTTTCGGTGTCAAACTGTCCCCATGCCTCGTTGAAAGGAACCCAGACAACGATAGAAGGATATGAAATACACATGTCCATGATCTCTTTCCATTCCTGGTAATAGTTGGCAACAGATGCAGCCGAACGGTCTTTATCCGTACCGCCGTTGTAAGTATGAGGAGCCCATTGGTTACCCATGTCGCCGCTCGGCATATCCTGCCAAACGAGGATACCTTCCTTATCACAATGATAATACCAGCGGGCAGGTTCTACCTTCACATGCTTACGGATCATATTGAATCCCCAATCTTTTGTTTTAACGATATCATACAACAGCGCTTCGTCGGTCGGAGCCGTATATAATCCGTCGGGCCACCAACCCTGGTCGAGCGGGCCATACTGGAACAGGTTCTTATTGTTCAACTGCATACGCATAACGCCGTTTGCATCTCTTTTGCTTGAAATTTTACGGAAAGCAGTATACGATTTAACATCGTCGAGCACTTTACCGTCCTTGATCAACGATACTTTCATATCATACAGATAAGGATTGGAAGTATCCCAAAGAGTCGGATTCTGCACAGCCAGGCGAAGTTCTTTTCCTTGCAGACCTTTGGCAGATGCCACCACCTGTCCTTTGTCCAGCAATTTTACTTCTACTACGGAAGTATTGCAACAAGGAGCTGAAGTTCCGACTGTCACGTTCATTGTTCCGTTATCGATATCCGGAATAGATTTAACAGAAGTGATATGATTGGTTGCAACCGGTTCCAGCCATACTGTCTGCCAGATACCTGTTACCGGAGTGTACCAGATACCTTCCGGATTGGAAGTCTGCTTACCGCGCGGCTGATATCCTTTATCACTCGGATCCCATACGCGAACCACCAGTTTCTGGTTGCTCTTGCCTGTCAGATAAGGAGTGATATTGAAAGAGAACGGAGTGAAACCGCCCTGGTGTGAACCAATCAGGATGTCATTCACGAATACATCCGCTTTCCAGTCTACTGCACCGAAGTTGAGGACAATATCTTTGCTTTTCCAGTTAGCCGGAACAGAGAACGTCCGTTTATACCATAATTCATTATTTTCACCTACTTCTTTCTGGACACCCGACAAGGAAGATTCCACAGCAAAAGGCACCAGGATATTTCCGTCGAACGAAGCCGGTTCGGCCTGTCCTTTCGGCTTGATGGCATATTCCCATTCACCGTTCAGGTTCACCCAGTCGGTACGCTCCAATTGCGGACGCGGGTATTCGGGTAATACATTTTTCGGATTGATTTGTTCCGCCCATTTTGTCTTGATCTTATCACCGACGGGCTTCCATTGCGCCTGTGCACCCAGCGTAAGTGCCAACGCACAGCATACTAAAAAGGTCTTTTTCATGCTACTTGATATTTAAAGTTATTACATTGAAAATTCATTTGTTTTTCTGGAGGCAAAGTAATTATATTCCTGACAGAGAGGCTTTCAATTATCGTGCAGAATCTTTCAATAATCATTCAAAGGCATGAAAAGGCCGCTATTTGGCGCATATTTCCCATTTTACAGATAAAGATTTAATCGTTTTGTCCTTATATTTGCCTGCATGAAACAAATACATCTTTATCTTATCACATGCCTGCTTTTGCTGCTTCGCTCTGTCGGTGGGTCGGCGGAAGAACTACATTTCAGGCATTACAACAATAAGCAAGGATTATCGCACAATACGATCTACAGTTCGCTGCAAGACCGGAGAGGTTTCATGTGGTTCGGGACGGAGGACGGGTTAAACCGCTTCGACGGACATACCTTCAAGATATACCGACATAATTCCTACAACTCCAACAGCCTGCCGAACGACCATATCGGCCACCTCTTCGAAAGTTCCGACGACAAAATATGGATCTGCACCTCCGGGGGAACCTGTTACTATGATTACCAGACAGACACGTTCCATCCTTTCCGCCTGTCGGCCGCCCAAAGCGAGCCGGAGTCGTTTTCAGCCGTCACCGAAGATAAAGACCACCAGCTATGGTTTATCAGGCATAACCGCATCGTCCGTTACAATCCGGCCGACAGCAGTTCCCGCGTTTATCCGGCGGAAAAGAATTTCTATCCGAACCAGATCACGTTGACAGACGAAGGGACTCCCCTCTTCTCCGACCAGAGAGCCTTATACCTCTACAAAGCGGAATCGGATAATTTCCAGAAGATCGACCTCCTGACCGAGCAACAGGTAAAAAAACAAATCAGCATACAGGCCATCCGGCAGGTTCCCGAACTGGGCATACTGGCCGGAACCAACCTTGCGGGATTGATGCTTTACAAATATCAGGATCAATCCGTCACGACCATCATTCCGGACATACAGGTTCGTGCCATCACCCCTTACAACAACAATACTTACTGGATCGCTTCCGAATCGGGTATATACATATATAATATACTCAACCAGACGGTCGTCAACCTCCGCAAATCGCTGACCAACGAATATACCATTGCCGACAACGCCATCTATTCCCTCACCAAAGACCGCGAAGGGGGCATGTGGGCTGGCTCATTCTTCGGCGGTATCAGCTACCTGCCGAAAGAGTACACGCGGTTCAACCATTTCATCGGCGGAAAGACGCACCCCCAACTGCCGGGCAACGCGATCCGCGAAATCGTGCCCGACCAATACGGCAACCTGTGGCTGGGAACAGAGGATAACGGCATCAACTGCTACAACCCGGCAACCGGGCAGATCACCAACTACTCTTACAACAACCCGCAACACCCGCTGTCGGCAACCAACATCCACGGATTGCTGGCCGACGGCAACCGTCTCTGGGTGGGTACATATAATAAAGGTATAGACGTACTCGACATTCCTTCCGGGAAAATCGTCAAACGTTACTCGCGCGAAACGCCCGGCAATCCGCTCAACGATAACTTTGTCCTCTGTTTCTACAAGACCCGCAATAACGAATTCCTGATCGGAACCGGCAGCGGGATCATGCTTTATAATAAGCAGACGGAATCGTTCAGCCGCTGGAATAACATCTATGCCCTGATCCGGCAAATCTACGAAGACAGCGAAGGGGATATTTGGGCGGCAACGGCCAGCGGCATCTACCATTACCTGCGTGATAAGAATGAAGTGGAACATTACACCGCCGACCCGAACAAATCGCAAAGCATCGGAAGCAACAACGCCACCTCCGTCTTTGAAGATTCCAAAAAGCGGATCTGGGTGACTACGGTGAACGGCCTTTCCCTGTTCAACCGGGAAACGCAATCCTTCAACCGGATCACCACCGAGAACGGGCTGCCCAGCAATATCATTTACCGGATCGTGGAAGACAAGGATCATTTTTTCTGGTTATCCACCGCCAACGGGCTGGTGCGGTTCAATCCCGATACCTATGCCATGCGCACCTTCACTTATACGGATGGACTGCATGAAACACAATTCAATTACAGTTCTTCTTACCAGGCTCCCGACGGGACGATTTATATGGGGACGATAAACGGCATGTTGTCGTTCAACCCGTCGTTGTTCAGGGAAGACACCTTCTCCCCCCCGGTATATATCACGGCCATCCATATTCCAAACAATGAAGAAAACCGGCACAGCCTTGCCTCCCCTTCTATCGAGAATACGGAAACGCTCAAGTTGCCTTACGACGCTTCCACGTTCACCTTGTCGTATATCGCCCTCAGCTATACATCGCCGGATGCCATCCGCTATTCTTACAAGTTGGAGGGGGTAGACAAAGACTGGAATTACATGAACCAGAATAAGGATGTCACTTTCGCCAACCTCTCCCCCGGCGAATATACTTTTAAGGTGAGATCCACCAACAGCAGCGGGATCTGGCAGGAGAACGAGCAGGCACTGCATATCATCGTCACTCCCCCGTTCTGGGCAACGGGCTGGGCGTTCTTCCTGTATGCCGTGCTCATCTGCATCCTGATTGTACTTTTCTACAATTATAAGAAAGCGAAACTGGAAGAGAAACACCGCATCAACCAAGATTTATTCGAGAGCCGAAAAGAAAAGGAACTATACGATGCTAAAATCCAGTTCTTCACCTTCATCACCCACGAGATACGTACGCCATTGACACTGATAAAAGCGCCTTTGGAGAAAATACTCCGTTCCGGCGACGGCACAGTCTCCACCAAGGAGAATCTGCGGATCATAGAAAAAAATACCCAGCAACTGCTCAACCTGAGCAACCAGTTGCTTGATTTCCGGAAGACAGAAAGCTGGGGCTTCAAACTGAATTATGTAAAAACGGATGTCACGCTCTGGCTGAACACCCTCCTGCAACCTTTCCTTCCGGTGATGGAAAAGGAGAAAAAATCCTTCACCTGCAATATACCGGAAGGCCCCTATTTTGCCTACATCGACCGGGAGGCTTTCTCCAAGATCGTAAATAATCTGCTGACAAATGCCATCAAATATTCGGATCGGTATATCTTCCTGCACATGCAGATACAGGAAGATAAAAAAGAGTTTTCCATCACCGTAATCAACGACGGGCTGCTGATCCCGGAAAGCGAAAAGGAAAATATCTTCAATCCTTTCTACCGCCTGAAAGAGACGGAAAACCAGCAGGGCAGCGGCATCGGATTGTCCCTAGCCCGGTCGCTGACCGAGTTCCACAAAGGAACCCTCTCCTACCAGCAAACGACGGATGGAAAGAATCAATTCCAGCTCGTCTTACCCGAAGAGCAGGAAGATTGTTACCAGCTGATGCCCGAAAAAGGCGCGGAAGATGCTGCCAATCCGGATGTAAAGGAAGAAAACGCCGAAAAGCCGGCCGTGCTGATAGTGGAGGATCAAACGGATATGCGCCAGTTCATCGCAAAAGAATTATCCGAAACATACCGCGTGCTCGAAGCCGCCAACGGTAAAGAAGCGGTCGGCTTATTAAAAGAAAATACGGTGAACCTGATCATCAGCGATGTCATGATGCCTGTCATGGACGGCTTCGAGCTTTGCAACGTGGTGAAAAACGACGTCAATTTCAGCCATATCCCGTTCATCCTGCTGACGGCGCAACATAACCTTCAGTCGCGTTTGAAAGGGTTGAATAACGGAGCCGACGCCTATATGGAAAAACCATTCTCCATAGAACTGCTGACAGCCCAGGTGCTCAATCTGCTCAAAAGCCGGGAAATGCTCACCAAAACCTATCGTGAAACGCCTTCCGTACCGGCCGCCACACTGGCAGTCTCTACTGTCGACGATCTTTTCCTACGAAAGTTCAATACTTATCTGGAAGAAAATATTTCTAACGAAGCCCTGAGTGTCGAAATGCTGGCGTCGGAAATGGGTATGAGCACATCCAGCCTTTACCGGAAAGTAAAAGGCCTGTCCGGTTTAACGCCTGTCGAATTTATCAGGATAACCCGGTTGAAGAAAGCCGCCGAACTGATGCAAACGGGAGAAAACCGTATCAATGAAATAGCCTTCCGGACAGGTTTCTCCTCTCCGGCCTATTTCTCTACCTGTTTCCAGAAGCAATACGGCAAGTCTCCGACCGATTTTATGAAAGAACGTTAGCCAATGGCAAGGTAAAACGGAACGTCGAGCCTTCACCTACTTTGGAGGAGACGGACATTTCTCCTCCCATCCGGTTCACCAGTCCTTTGCAGATTGCCAGCCCCAGGCCGATACCGTTATTGGCGCCTTTCAGTTGGACAAAACGGCCGAAAATATGTTCCAGATCTGTCTCGGGTATTCCCTCGCCGGTGTCGGACACATAGAAATGCAGGAAATCGCCTACCAGTTTATATCCGAAACGGATAGAGCCCTGCCTGGTATGTTTCATGGCATTGGTAAGCAGATTGCTCAACACTTGCATCCAACGGCTTCTATCTGTCCTGAACGTAATATCCGGACAAGGATCCAGTATAAGCTCTACATTTTCAGGCATCCGCAACTGCATCACACTATGCATATCTTGCATCGCGGAAGGGAGATAGACGTCGGTATAGGCAAAAGCCACCATCCCCGACTCGATTTTGGATATATCCAACACATCGTTTATCAGACGAAGCAACAATTCATTATTTGTCTTTATCAGACTGACATAGGTATCCCGCAATTCCGGATCTGTCTCAATGGAAAGCAGATCGGAGAAACCGACTATCGCATTCAGCGGAGTACGGATTTCGTGGGTCATATTGGCCAGGAAAGTGGATTTCAGCAGGTCGGCATTCTCCGCCTTTTCTTTTGCCTCTATCAATGATTGTTCATATTCGACATACTTCTGGTTATCGACCATACATCCAACGATCAGGTTGGCAAAACCATCCGGGTCATATTCCAACGGCTTGCCTATCACTTCATAATGCCTGAATTCTCCCTCGTCGTTCTTCAAGCGGAAGTTCACAGCAAACTCCGGCAGTTTTTTATTTCTGATCTCATTGAACAACAGGAAAAAGTCAGCCCGATCATCCGGATGGCGCAAATTAGACAGAGCGCGGCAGATATATTTATTCCTGTCGAGCAGATAATTATTGGCTCCGTAAAACTGGAAACAATGGTTGCAATGCTCCTTATCGCATGCTTTGAAACGCTGAAAATTAAAAGAATAAGTGGTGATATGGCTATTTTTCAAAGCCAGTTCCATCATCGTACGGCTTTCCGTCAGCTTACCGGCCAGCATCTTATTCTCTTTCTCTTTTTCAACCTGCTCGGAAATATTACGGATATAAATCACAACATACTTATGATGCAGCGGAACCATTCTTATTTTAAAGTAAACGACAGGCACATTATGTCCCGGAATAGACAAGTCCAGATTAATAACCTCCGAGGTATCCAGACATTTTCGTACGATCACAGACATATTTCTCTTCGTCTCCTCCGGATAAATAAATCCGGGCAAATCGTCTATACGCCGGTTTACAGCTTCGGGAGTAATACAGGTTTCCGTGGCATAGGCAATAATACGTTCCACAACCAGTTGGCTGTTCACCAGCAAAATCGTGTCAGGAACAGATTCGGCCACTTTTTTTGAAATGTCCGTTAGTTCCTGCAACTTCTGGTCATAACGTGCGATATCTTGTTCTTCCGGATCTGAATCCGTTAATAGCAAGGTGTATCCTATAATTTCATTATCTTCGTTAAACCCTGGGATAATAGAAAATCCCATAGGTAAAGTATGACTTACAACACTGCCTTTTCGCAAATAAGTCTTTTGTATATCCGACAGGTAATTCGTTTCAAATAAATTATTCAAAAGAAAATCAGACACAGCCGTCACTGGAAACTTCTCGCTCATTGCTTTATTTAGAGCGACCAGTTGTCCGTTACTATCGTACAAAGCCCCTCCTTTGGGATAGTAAGTGAAAAAATTTGTCAGCAATTGTAGTTTAACTAATGTATTTTCCATCACCGCCATTTTTATATGCATCTGCAAAGTAAGTCAAACTTTATAATTCAAAGACTACTTATACAAAAAACTTTCACTTTCCACTCGAAATTAACAACAAAATAGATTCTGTCTATCTCGTTATAAATTCTATCCATCAAATAAGTTTGGCCAAACAGAAGGAATAGGCGAACTTTGAACAAAGATTTAGGAAAAAGAGATAGGTTAGATAAAAGGCAAAAGGCGATAAGAGCTACCTAATGAGATGAATTCAAGGTACCTCGATCATAACTAAGAGAGGGTTAATCCCGGGAATATTTCCCGGGATTAATTATTTATATACACTTCTATCCTTTGATCCGTTTACATTTACCGGAGATATGTTCAATGTCCAACCGTAAAATATTCGTCCGGTGAAACGATTTGGCTATATACTTTTCACCCCGCTCCTCGTATTCCGGCGAATATTTCTTTGCCAGCAGCCGCAAAGCGTGCAACCGCTCTTCATCAGGCAGATCGGTATGGATCGTTCCAAAGGCAATGGCCGACTCATAAGCTGTAGTGAAATCTCCCGGAATCAACCGGGTAGCACCTACTACACAGAAACTTACTTTCGGATTCTGTGTGATACATTCCAGTTTGTATCCTTCCGGGGCACAGTGATAATAGATATGGCTTTCGTCGTCCATCACATAGCTGATAGGTATTCCATAACCAAAACCGTTCGCCCCGGCCATAGCAAGAAAACCATACTCCCCGGTTTCCAACAGCCGGACAGCCGACTCATTATCCAATATTCTGTCTTTTCTTCTTATTTCTGTAAACATATCACAACATTTTAGAACCACAAATCTACAAAATACATTATATTTGTGCGTACAAAGAACACCTAATAAAAACACGAAAATATGAGAACAAAGATTTCCTTATTTCTAATCGCCGTCCTTTGCAGCCTTAATAGCTTTGCACAGGGCGAATTTAGTAAACATTTCGAGAAAAAAAGCCTGCGGATAGACTTTGCCTTAAGCGGGAATTCCCAATTCCAGTCAGCCGCCATACAGCAACTGCGCCAGGAACCGGTATGGGGAGGCCCTGTCAAGAACTTGATCGACAAATTTAATTATGGTGGTTATTATGTAAATATATATGATAAAGGTAGCAACGAGTTAATCTACTCACGCGGCTTCAATACGCTGTTCGAGGAATGGCGTTCTACCGAGCAGGCCAAAACCGAAACCCAGGCATGGACCAACAGCATCTCCGTCCCCTATCCTAAAACAACGGTCGTTGTGGAAATAGCAGCCCGCGACAAAGCTGATATGCAATTTCACTCACTGCTTAAAATGGATATCGACCCGACCAGTATTTTCATTGACCGGGGCAAGCTGAAAGACAATAAAATTACCCAAATCCAACACAAAGGCGACCCAAGCGAAAAAGTAGACCTGGTATTTATAGCAGAAGGTTACACAGCCACTGATCAGGATAAATTTGTAGCCGATGCCAAGAAGTTTGCAGAGTCCCTGTTTAACACTCCTCCCTACACAACCCGCCGGGAAGATTTCAACATCTGGGCGGTCGACCTGGTTTCCGAAGATGCCGGAACCGATATTTCCGGAAAAGGTATCTACAAGAATACCGCATTGAATTCGGGCTACTACACATTCGGCGTCGATCGTTACCTGACTACTCCCGATATGAAATCGATTCGCGATGCCGTATGGAATGTTCCGTGCGACGCTGTATTTATTCTGGTAAATACCGACACATACGGCGGTGGCGGCATGTATAATTTCTATGCTATCGGCACAGCCGACAACGAACGGACACAACATGTATTCGTTCACGAGTTCGGACACAGTTTTGCCGGACTGGCGGATGAATACTTCTCTTCCGAAGTGGCTTACCAGGACTTTTACAATTTGAAATATGAACCGTGGGAACCGAATATCACGACATTGGTCGACTTCGACAGCAAATGGAAAGACCTTCTGCCAGCCAATACACCGATCCCTACACCACTGGATGACGCTCATAAAGACAAAGCCGGCGTATTTGAAGGTGGCGGCTATATTTCGAAAGGGATTTACCGCCCGATGGATCATTGTATGATGCGCGATTATGCGCCTTTCTGTCCGGCATGCAGCCGTGCAATCCTGCGAATGATCGATTTTCTGTCCGATAGAGATTATTAAGGATCTTCATAAAAAAGAAAAGGGTTCCGGCTAAATACCCGGAACCCTTTTTATAAGAATCGATACACTTACTGCATCGGAACTTCCATCAGCAAAATCTTCGCATCTTTCAACACTTCGACAGTAATACTGTCCGTATCATAAAAGCCGGCACCATCCCGTTTGGAAAGAACCGTATTGCTCACTTCCACTTCTCCTTCGATAACAAAAAGATAGACTCCCATGCCTTCGCGATGGAACTTATACTCTTTGATCTGTCCGGCATCTAACTCGCCGATCGAGAACCAGGCGTCCTGATTGATCGCAGCGGGCGTTTCACCGTCCGGCGAAAGGACTAGCGACAACTCGTTCTTCTTCAACAGCGGACGAATATCGTAGTTGTTGTACTTCGGAACCGTATTTTCCTCACGCGGGAAAACCCATATCTGCAGGAATTCAAGCTGCTGTTCGGCACTGTCATTGAATTCGCTATGAAAAATACCTGTTCCGGCACTCATTACCTGAATATCGCCCGGGGTAATCGTTTCACTGTTCTTTATACTGTCGCCATGTCGCAGATAACCGTTCAGCGGAATAGAGATCACTTCCATATTCTTATGTGGATGCGTATCAAAACCTTCGCTCGGAGCTACCGTGTCGTCATTCAAAACACGCAACTTGCCGAAATGTACCCTTTTCGGGTTATAATAATTAGCAAAACTAAATGTATGATGAGTTTTAAGCCATCCGTGGTTTGCATATCCGCGTGAATTTGCCTTATCTACTACCATTTTCATAAAATATTCCTCCTCTTTAAATTCACTTATATAACATTTTACTCATTGAAAAAGTTCCGGCTCCGGCCTATACCGAAATATTCCCCTTTAATTAGTATGAAAAATGCGATGAAATGAAAACATATCTGAGGAGAATTCAGTACTTTTGCACAAAAATTCATCCAGTAAATATTAATCACTATGGCAGTTTACTTAAACGATGTTTCAAGAACCTTCGGAGAATACCTGCTTATTCCCGGCCTGACCACTAAACAGTGTGTACCCTCCAATGTTGTACTGAAAACGGCACTTGTGAAGCACAATGTCAGCGAAAAGTCTCCTATCGAATTAAATATCCCGTTCGTTTCAGCTATCATGCAATCAGTATCCGGCCCGGAACTGGCAATTGAACTGGCTCGCAACGGAGGACTTTCATTCATTTTCGGTTCACAACCTATCGCCAGCCAGGCAGAAATGGTAAGAAAGGTAAAGAAATTTAAAGCCGGTTTTGTAACCAGCGACTCCAACCTGACTCCGGAAAACACTCTGGCCGACGTAATTGCCCTGGTCAGCCAGACAGAACATTCCACCATCGGCATTACCGACGACGGAACGCCTAACGGTAAACTACTGGGATTAGTTACCAGCCGCGACTATCGCGCTGAGAAAGACGATCCTGCCACAAAAGTAAAAGAGTTTATGACTCCTTTCTCCAAACTGATCGTCGGTGAAGTAGGCATCACATTAAAAGAAGCAAACCAGATTATCTGGGATCACAAACTGAATACCCTGCCTATCATAGATAAGGATCAGAACCTGGCTTACTTCGTATTCCGTAAGGATTATGACAGCCATCGTGACAATCCGAACGAAATGTCAGGAGCCGACAAAAAACTATTGGTTGGCGCAGGCATCAACACCCGCGACTATATGGAACGCGTTCCCGCCCTTGTTGAAGCCGGAGTAGACGTATTATGTATCGACTCTTCCGACGGTTATTCGGAATGGCAGTACGAAACATTGCAGTGGATCAAGAAAGAATACGGAGACAAAGTAAAGGTCGGAGCCGGAAACGTAGTAGACCGGGAAGGCTTTATGTATCTGGTGGAAGCCGGAGCCGATTTTATTAAAGTCGGTATCGGTGGCGGTTCGATCTGCATCACGCGCGAACAGAAAGGTATCGGCCGCGGACAGGCAACTGCCCTGATCGATGTAGCCCAGGCTCGCGATGAATATAAAGAAAAAACAGGCATTTATGTTCCTATTTGCAGCGACGGTGGTCTGGTTCACGATTACCACATGGTGCTGGCTCTTGCAATGGGCGCAGACTTCCTGATGATGGGTCGTTATTTTGCCCGTTTCGACGAGTCTCCTACAAAGAAACTGCGCATTGGCAACAATTATGTAAAGGAATATTGGGGTGAAGGTTCAAACCGTGCCCAGAACTGGCAGCGTTATGACATGGGCGGAACGGAATCGCTCAAATTTGAAGAAGGCGTAGACAGCTACGTTCCTTATGCCGGTAAGATGAAGGACAACCTCAACCTCACACTGGGTAAGATTAAAGCGACTATGTGCAGCTGTGGTGCCACGACAATCCCCGCACTGCAAAAGGATGCCAAGATCACATTGGTATCTTCTACAAGTATCGTTGAAGGTGGTGCACACGACGTAATTCTGAAAGAACAGAACTAATTATAGTTGATATTTAATAAAGCATCCGCAAATATCTCATGATCTGAGATTTTGCGGATGCTTTATATTACACATTGCTACCAAGACACTATTCAAATCAATCAATATGCTACAAATAAACCTATTTCAAAAACACGACACGCGCACAAACCACTCCTTCCAAAGAAATTATATATACATATATTAACAGATAAGCCATCAACAGTCCATTTTAAAATCCGTTTAAAAGAAATTACAACTCGTTTTAAACGAAAAAAAAATTCCTTTTAAACGAGATATGGTTCTAGTTAAGTCGAATTTCATGTTAAAAGATTATAAATAAAAATCAGAAAGTATACTTTTACGCTTCAAAACCTATGCTAAACAGCATATTTCTTCTCCAGAGCAGAGCAAAACCCACTCCCTTTTAATATACCACAATCACACCTATTAAATAAAATACAAAACAAATTAATCATCCATAACCCATATATCAACCATTATACACAAATATCAGAGAAACCACATCATTAAGACATTTCAGAACTTCCGTACAATCAAATATTTAGATACGAGCACGACACAGAATCGTACAGAGCACATACAAACCTGCAAAAATATCATTTTGTCAAAATAACAAAATAACACGAAGTATATATCTCTAAAAATCAAATATTTGAATATCTTTGGAAACTGATTATAGTATCCAAGATTATTAATATCCAAAAATCGAATAAAGCAAGGTTAGATGGAACAAAGAAATAGGACAAAGAAAAAAAGTAAAGCACGTAAACCTAGCAAGATCCGCATAAAAAGAGATATTAAATATCGCTCTACGATTGCTTTCTTTAAGAAACACGAAAGATGGCCTTCTCCTACGGCTAAAGACGAAAAAGAATTAGAATTGGGGCAATGGGTCGTTCGGGTCAGATACGTCCGAAACCATCATCCTGAAAGATTACCTGAAAAAGTAATCCGGTTAATCGACAAGATCGATGCTGCCAAGTTGCAAAAAAGCATCGATCAATGGGAAGGTAATTATTATAAACTTAAAGATTTTGTGACCAACGAAAAACGTTGGCCGGTACCCAATGAATCTAACCCGGAAGAAACCCGGCTATACAATTGGTGTACCACTCAGAAAAGCGTAAGAAACGGCATATTGCAGGGACGTTTGAGCCAAGAACGTATCATGATGTTAGATGCAATCGGATTTACATGGCAGAAAAACAGGAAGAAAAGAAGCTGGAATGAATCGTTTGCCCTGGTAAAAAAATACCACGCACACTACGGAAGATGGCCGGCCCATGCCACCAACTCAGAAGAAACCAGGCTGGCTAAATGGTGCAGCAAAATGAGGGCTTACAGATATGGAACAGACCCTTCAGGCAAACTGACTTCCGCGCAGATCAAAAAACTCACAGACATAGGTTTTGAATGGGAAATCAGCGCAACAAGCAATGGCCGCTCGGAAGAACAGCTGAACCGGATATGGATTGGAAGATATACCGAGTTTTGTGATTTTATCGCCACGAACAAGCGATACCCTTCCGTCACAGCCCGCGAGGAAAAGGAAAAAGCCCTTTATTCCTGGTGGATGAGGATGGCCTATCTGAAAAGAAAAGGAAAATTGAACAATGACCGCATTCAACTGCTCGACAGTATCGGATTCAGATGGGGAAAAAAGGGAAGGATATGAAGGAAATAAAAAAAGGTTTGAAAATAAATTTCAAACCTTTTTTATGTTGTTCTACCAGGGCTCGAACCTGGAATTTCAGGACCAGAATCTGACGTGTTACCATTACACCATAGAACAGTTTTTGTTGTCTCGAGTAGTATGTTTCTCGATTACGGGTGCAAAGATACAGACATTTTTTATATCTGCAAATATTCTGCGAAAAAATTTTGTCAAAATAAACATTTTCATCTTTTCCCTGTTTTGAAAATACAGGGTTTATACATATATTAAATAGAGAAAGCATGTAATAATAAATATAAGAAGTATATTTGCAACTTCGAAATATTATTCAATAAAAAATAGATGGATCAAACAAAAGAATTAGTAAAAACAATTGTAGAAGGTCTACAAGAAAAAAAAGGCAAAAATATTGTAACCGTAGATTTAACCCAGTTATCAGGGGCAGTATGCCAGTACATGGTAATCTGCGAAGGAAATACTCCCACCCAGGTATCAGCCCTGTCTGATTCTGTATGGGATTTTGCGCGTAGAAATGCAGGTGAAAAACCACTGTCTATCGACGGCAATCAAAGTTCCTTGTGGATAGGTATGGATTATGGCACGGTTCTTGTACATATATTTACCCCGGAACAACGTGAGTTCTACAATCTGGATAATCTATGGTCTGACGCTAAAGTCACCCAGATTCCGGATCTCGACTAAGGCCGGATTAATATTATCGAATTCAAAGTATGGAAAATAAAAACGACATGTTCAACAAAGCACCGAAGAACAATAAGCCTAAGATGTTCCGGTTCAACCTGTATTGGATGTATGGGCTAATTTTCATGATGCTTATTGCTTTGTATCTGACTAACGACTCTTCGGCGTCAAAAGAACTGGGATGGACTGAATTCCAGAAGCTGGCACAGGAAAATGTATTCGACAAAATGGTTGTCTACAACAAGAAAAACCTGGTTGAAGCCAGCGTTAAAAGCGGTCAAAAAGGATTAGTATTTAAAAGTGACAGTGCCGCTTTGGGAACAAACCCGAAGGTGTACGTAAAAATACCGTCGGCAGACAAATTTTCCGATTTCTACGATAAAGCGGTTACCGATAACCATATCGACACCCAGGTGCGCTTTGAAGAGGGAGACGATGCCATATGGAACTTCCTGGTTTCATTCGGCCCCATCATCCTGATCATCGTTGTATGGATTTTCCTGATGAGAAGAATGTCAGGAGGTGCTGGAGGTGGCCCGGGTGGCGTTTTCAGCGTCGGTAAGGCTAAAGCACAACTATTCGACAAAGATAATGACCGGAAAGTAACATTTAAGGATGTGGCAGGATTGTCGGAAGCCAAGCAAGAGGTGGAAGAAATCGTTTCCTTCCTTAAGAGCCCGGAAAGATATACGGAACTGGGAGGTAAAATACCTAAGGGCGCCTTATTGGTAGGCCCTCCGGGAACAGGTAAGACATTGCTGGCCAAAGCGGTAGCAGGCGAAGCGGATGTTCCGTTCTTCTCCCTTTCAGGTTCCGACTTCGTTGAGATGTTTGTCGGTGTGGGTGCATCACGTGTTCGTGACCTATTCCGCCAGGCAAAAGAGAAATCTCCGTGTATCGTATTTATCGACGAGATCGATGCTGTTGGCCGCGCCCGTGGCAAAAATGCCAATATGAACAGTAATGATGAACGCGAAAACACATTGAACCAGTTGCTGACAGAAATGGACGGCTTCGGTTCCAACAGTGGAGTAATCATCTTGGCTGCAACCAACCGTGCCGATATTCTGGATAAGGCCTTACTTCGTGCCGGACGTTTCGACCGTCAGATCAGCGTGGAATTGCCCGACCTGAACGAGCGTAAGGAAATATTCGGCGTACATTTACGCCCGATCAAGATAGACGAGAGCGTGGATGCGGAATTCATGGCCCGTCAGACTCCGGGATTCTCCGGTGCCGACATTGCCAATGTGTGTAATGAAGCTGCATTGATCGCCGCCCGTAGCGATAAGAAGTTCGTTCAAAAAGAGGACTTCATGAACGCTATCGACCGTATCGTCGGCGGTTTGGAAAAACGCTCTATGATAACGACGGCGGATGAACGAAAGAGCATTGCTTTCCACGAAGCCGGCCATGCTACATTAAGCTGGTTCCTCGAACATGCCAATCCGTTGGTAAAAGTAACCATCGTCCCCAGAGGTAAAGCGCTGGGAGCTGCCTGGTATATGCCGGAAGAACGTCAGATCACCACCCGCGAACAGATGCTGGATGAAATGTGCGCAACTTTAGGCGGACGTGCGGCAGACGAATTTTTCCTCGGCAAAATAACAACCGGAGCATCCAACGACCTGGAACGTGTAACCAAGCAAGCTTATGCAATGGTCGTTTACTTCGGTATGAGCGAAAAACTGCCTAACCTGAATTATTACGATTCAACCGGTCAGGACTGGGGATTCACCAAACCGTACAGCGAGGAAACATCCCGCATGATCGACCAGGAAGTACAAAAGATCATCAGCGAACAGTATGAACGTGCCAAGAAAATCCTGTTTGAAAACAAGGAAGGACATCACGCATTGGCACAGGTCTTACTTGAACGGGAAGTGATCTACACAGAAGATGTAGAACATATCTTCGGTAAACGTGCCTGGGTTTCCCGTTCGCAGGAAATTCTGGAGTTACAGGAAAAAGCAAATAACAGCAAACAGGAACAGGCTGCTGCCAACGAAAATGACACCCAGGTTTCACCTGCAGGTGACAATACGGCAGATAAAATTGCCTGACCCATTCGTCTCTGAAAAATAAAATGAGGCCGGATAGTTCTTTATTGAAGATACTATCCGGCCTCCCTGTTTATATTTGGATTTATTCTTTATCTTTGCACGAAAAATAAATCAACAAACGAACTAAACAATACGGCTTTGAAAAATCTGATAATACGAGCACTTACCGGTATAATCTTCGTTGCAGTTCTGGTCGGAGCGATCTGCTACCACCCGATATCTTTCCTTGTTATATTCAGTTTGATCACCGGATTGACGGTATGGGAGTTTTGCGGTCTTGTAAAACATTATGAAGACGCTTCCATCAAACGATTTATCAGTTCGCTGGGAGGAGCCTACCTGTTTGCTGCCACATTTGCTTATACCAATCAACTGACAGATGGAATGATCTTTCTCCCCTATTTGCTATTCCTTATATATACGTTAGTTGCCGAACTATATTACAAAGCTCCGAATCCGATCAACGACTGGGCTTTTACTTTTTTCGCCCAGGCGTACTGTGCTGGAACATTCTCGATGCTGAACTTCATTGCCGCCATTCCCGACACTCCGGGAACGATCGCCTATTCGCCGCTATTCATTATGGCTATTTTCATTTTCATCTGGTTGAATGACACAGGCGCTTATCTGGTTGGTTCCATGATCGGCAAAAGAAGATTATTCGAACGCATATCGCCCAAGAAGTCATGGGAAGGATTCTTCGGCGGACTGGCAGTTGCCTTAGGCGCCTCGCAGGCATTGGCTTGGTATGCACCCGAAATCAGCTGGTATAACTGGTTGGGATTATCGGCAACAGTAGTCGTGTTCGGAACTTGGGGCGATCTGGTTGAGTCTTTATTGAAACGTACATTAGGCGTAAAAGACTCCGGCCATCTTCTTCCCGGTCACGGTGGTATGCTCGACCGCTTCGACAGCCTGATGCTGGCAGCTCCTGCCGCCTATATCTATATAGAACTCTTTATTCGAAATTAAACGTCAGCACGACCATACGGGAAGTAGCTTTCGATAATGCATTCGGATATTTGATCAATTCTTTATCCGTCAGGTCGCTGCGGTCTTTCTGCAACAGGTCTACCAGGCCGAAACAGAATTTCAGCTCCGGACACAGTTTAAAGAACGGCAGGTAGATATCGCATCCGATACCGAACTCCACTCCGAAATCAGCCCCTTTAAGCAGAACAGGCATTCCCTTTTTACGTCCGAGATCCATAGCTCCGTAAATCCCGCCTATCAGGTAAGGGCGGTAGTTGTTTAACCGGAGAGCGGAATATTTCACATCCAACGGAAAACTGAGAATCGTAGAGCGCACGGAAGTAGTGAACTCCTCCCCTGTCTCCTGTTCACGAAACATAAACTTTTTATCCCCGAAATGGACAGTCGGTATGAAACGCAGGTTAAAATAAGGATTCAGATACATATCCCCGATCACTCCGACACTGAAACCCGGCGAGTAACTGGGTATTTCGGCAAACCATATTTGGCCATCGGTAGTAACACCCGAATTTGTCAACAACATATCCTGCGCATGCAGTCCGACATGGAATCCTAAATGGAGCCATTTCAAATCGGCATACGGCTGATTCTTCACCTTCTCTTTTTGCGCCAGTACACCCGGTACGGCAAGGCTACATACCAATAATAGAAATAATAGACGTCTCAACTCTCAATCAATTTTGAATTATAACGAAAAAGATAGGAACTTATTGCAGAAATACAAATAAAACTCTATTTTTGCACCAACTAATAGTTATCAATTTAAACGTTTAAGAAAATGGCTTATTTAATTAGTGAAGATTGTATTGCTTGCGGTACTTGTATTGACGAGTGTCCGGTAGGAGCTATCTCAGAAGGTGATATCTATCATATCGATCCTGAAATGTGTACTGATTGCGGAACTTGCGCAGATGCATGTCCGACCGAAGCAATTCACCCGGTTGCATAAACCGCAGTAAAATAGGCAACCGAAAAGGATACCTATAAAAGATAACGAGCAGTTTGTTCTTTTAAAGAAAAACTGCTCGTTATTATTTTCACCCCTTCTTAAAAATCGATGTTCAGCTTTATCTCATCCGAACCATCGTCTGTCTTTGTCTCCGTACCCGGGGCTTTTACGTTTAAATCTTCAGAGTTATGCTGTTTGATGTAATTGATTACATCATTCATTCCCTCCATAAACTTTTCAAAATCCTCCTTATAAAGGAAAATTTTATGCTTCTCAAAAGATACCTGTGTTCCGTTTTTAGGCTGCACCTTCTTACTTTCGGTTACAGCCAGGAACAAATCGTCTTTTAAGTTCTTCTTCACATCCAGGTAATATATTCGTTTACCTGCCTTTATAGCTTTAGAGTACAGAATCTCTTTATCGCCACCTTCAACCTGTGTTTTCTTCACCGACTCATCCATATAGCCAACTTTTGTTAAATACCGACCCGTTTATCATAACTTGCTTCAAATATGTGCATTTTTTTTTAAACAACAACTATTTTAACTCATCAAAATGTATGATTTTACGTTTCAAAGTGTAAAATAACAACTAACGCACATAAAATTAAGTAAACCCGAACCCTTTTATCAAAAGAATGACTAACTTTGCAGCCTAAATTTATAACAAGTAGTTCCTTCAAACGATGATCAACAGAATTTTAATCCGCATTAAAGTTTTACAGATAGTATACTCATTCTATCAAAATGGAAACAATGACCTCAAAGTAGCGGAAAATGAATTGCTTTTCAGCTTACGGAAGTCGTATGATTTATATCATTATTTTCTTCTTCTAATTATCGAAGTCACCAACCTACAAAAACGGACACTTGACGTCAAAAAGAACAAGTACATGCCGACTCATGCGGAGTTAAACCCGAACACTCGTCTGATAGACAACCGTTTCGCCGCCCAGGTGGCTGAAAACGCGGCACTTCAGAAATATGTGGCTGAGCAAGGTCTGTCATGGGCGAACGATGAAGAGTTCGTAAAGAGCGTTCTCGACATCATTCTGGCTTCAGACCTGTACAACGAATATCTGGACAACGAGAACGATTCTTATGAAACAGATAAAGAGTTCTGGCGTTGCGTATTCAAAAAGCTGATCTGCGGCAACGAAGTTATCGAAGATTTCCTGGAAGATAAAAGTATCTATTGGAACGACGATATCGAAATCGTTGAAACATTCACATTAAAGACAATCAAGAAGTTCGAGGAAAAGAACGGAAGCAAGCAGGAATTGTTGCCGATGTTCAAAGACTTGGAAGATCATTCGTTTGCGATCAAACTGTTCCGCCAGACCTTACTGAAAGGCGCCGAATACCGCGAACGCATCAACAATCATATGAAAAACTGGGAAACGGAGCGTATCGCCAATATGGACTTGATCATCATGCAGGTAGCACTGGCTGAAATCATGACTTTCCCGTCGATCCCCATCAACGTAACACTGAACGAATACATCGATACGGCAAAATACTACAGCACGCCTAAAAGCGGTAACTTCATTAATGGAATATTAGATTCTATTGTTTCGGAGTTAAAAAAAGAAAAGGTATTGCTCAAAGATTAATTATTATACTTACATTTGTACCTAGTCAAATAGGTATAAATTTATAAACGAATATAGTGAATATGAGCTTAGTTAGTATTTTACTCCAGGCTGCCGGAGGCCAGTCACAGTGGTCAGGCATCCTTATGATGGTAGTTATTGTTGCGATTTTCTATTTCTTCATGATCCGTCCGCAGCAGAAAAAGCAGAAAGAGATCCAGAAATCCCGTGAAGCATTGAAAACGGGTGACAAAGTAATCACAGCCGGCGGTATCTATGGTAAGATCAAAGAAATCGGTGACACTTATATGCTGATAGAAATCTCAGACGGCGTTCGTATCCGTGTAGATAAAACTTCTATCTTTGCTTCTTCAGAAGACGCACAGCAAAAATAAGAAACAACAAATATGTCGCAGCTTGATAGAATAAACCAATCGTTCAAGTCTGCCCGGATAAAGATTAATGCTTTTCTGCGTCGTCAAAGATGGAAAGAAGCATTAATCTTTTTCTCTTTCGTACTATTGTCTTTCGGCTTTTGGCTATTACAGAGCTTGCAGCAAGAATATGAAATAGAGATCAACATTCCGGTCAGATACAAGAACATTCCACCGGATATTTCTTTTACGGGAACACCACCTCAAGAGGTCGTTGCAAGAGTAAAAGACAAAGGAAGTGTTTTGCTGAACTATTCCTTCGGGCGTTCGTTTGCCCCTATCGAAGCAAATATGAAAAATCAGGCGGAGAAAAGCGGTTCTTTATCAATCGCCAAAAAGACTATACAAAGCGACATCCAAAAGCAGTTGTTGGCTACCACTACTTTAATGGGGTTCGAACCTCAACTTATCGAAGCGGCCTACAGCAAACGCATTAAGAAAGATATACCGGTCGTTTTCAACGGAACGATACAAACAAACCCGGGCTTTCATGTGTCCGGAAATATCACAATCTCTCCTGCCAGTATCAGCGTATATGCCAGTGATGTGGTACTCGACACGCTGAATCAGGCAAAAACCGTATTCACGGAGATAAAGAAAGGCAATAAAACGGTGACCAAAACGATCCAGTTGCAAAAGGTAGACGAAGCGACTTATGATCCGACAAGCGTCACCATAACAATTCCTATCGAAGAATTTACGGAAAAGACATTGGAGATACCTGTGCTCTGTACAGATCTGCCTCCGCATTATACCTTGCGTACTTTCCCTTCAATCGCAAAGGTGACATGCAGCGTTCCGCTATCCCGCTTCAAAGACTTGTCGGAAGATGCTTTTGAAATCAAGTTTTCTTTTAAAGACCTGGAACAAAACGTATCGGGCACCTTACCTATTCATCTGACTAAAAAGCCGGATTGGGTAACTTCTGCAACTCTTGTTCCGGATAAAATAGAATTCATACTGGAACAAAACAACCTACATGATTAAAATAGGCATAACCGGTGGTATCGGAAGCGGCAAATCTGTTGTTGCTTCCTTATTAAACTTATACGGCATACCTGTCTACGTGGCAGATACCGAAAGTAAACTACTCACAGCCACCTCCCCCGTGATCAAAGAAAAGCTGACCGCTTTATTCGGCAAGGAGCTCTACACGGATGGAGGACTGGACAAAAGACTATTAGCATCGTATATATTCGGTAATCCGGAATACCTGAAGCAGGTTAATGCCATCATACATCCGGAAGTCGACCGCCATTTTACCGAATGGACAAAAAGGCAGTCGTCGGAGTTCTGCGCCATCGAGTCGGCCATTCTTTTTGAGTCCGGCTTTAATAATGCAGTAGATAAAAGCCTGATGATATATGCACCGCTGGAGCTTCGCATCCAACGGGCTTTATTGCGCGACAATGTATCCAGGGAAGAAATCGTAAGCCGCATCAACAGCCAACTGCCGGATGAGACTAAAAAAGATCGGTCTGATTATGTGATCCATAACGACGACAAACAGGCATTACTCCCTCAGGTTGAGATTTTTTTGGCTTCGCTTCGAAATAATCCGAGCGAACAAGCAATTTAAATCACTCCCTATTTCATATTTTTCTTTCCGATTGTATCGGTTAAATCGTATAGTTATGCTACATTTGCAGCTTTAAAGTTTAACACTATTAGAAAACGAAGTATTATGTTGAAGACTATTTTGTCTATTTCGGGAAAACCGGGATTATTTAAATTGGTTTCCCACGGAAAGAACATGCTGATTGTCGAATCGCTGACAGATAAGAAAAGAGTACCTGCGTATGCAAAAGATAAAGTGATCTCATTAGGTGATATTGCTATCTATACAACTGAGACAGAAGTACCTTTGCACGAAGTACTTACCAGCGTAAAAAATAAAGAGAACGGAGCAAAGGTAACCGTACCTTCCGATTCGAAAGAACTGCGTACTTACTTTGCAGAAGTATTGCCAGATTTTGATCGCGAAAGAGTATATCCCAGCGATATCAAAAAGCTTTTAAGCTGGTACAACATCCTGATCGGCGCAGAAATCACAGATTTCACTCCGGAAGAAGCACCTGTCACTGCAGAAGAAAAAGCTGAAACAGAAATCAGCACCGAAGAAAAAGCTGAATAAAAATATTCAATCAGTATAAAAAGCGACTGTGTCAGGTTTTTGAAAACAAGATGACACAGTCGCTTTTTTATTTACACAATAACCTTAAAGTTACGAACCGTACCGCCTTTCAATGTAACTTTCAGTATGTTTATGCCTGTGCGAAGAGGTATTCTCACTTCTGCTATTGCCGGAAACTTTTGACTATGAACCTTACTTCCGTTCAAAGTATACACTTCGACATAAACAATATCCGGACTTGATGATTTAACTATCGCATGCTCGTCGGCCACGGTTATATACACATCCTTTTTATCAACCGGCTTTATAGCTGTTGCCAGTTTCTGCTTCAATGCAAAACGTCCCACATTCGTGCTTACCCCCTGCAAAACAACTTCCTCCTGCAAAGAGTAATGGATACCCGTTTTTTTATCCAACAAAACATAGTCAGCCGCATATCCCAAGCCATTATCACGGAAACACAAAGTCAGCGTATCATTCTTTTGCAGACACATGCCTAAGGGTATTTCAGTCGCTCCATTCACACCCAGTATATCGTAGGCTTGCTCATCCTGCACAGTAAAGATTGCCAGCGATGGTTTTATTTCATTGTCAAACAATGACTCCACTCCCGGCTCTACATCGAATACGGATGAATTCCCTACCAACAATGTACTCGCCTTTACCGAAGCATTTTCGGCTTCAATTTTCAGGAACGGGATTCTGCCAGCACTTTCAGGCTGATGCTTCAACATCGATTGCGGAGATGCGAGCAACATATCTTCAGTAAAAAGAATATCTGTCGTTGTAGCCTCCGCTCCCAACTCTACAAAGAAAGACTGCATAGGAGCGATTGCCGTAATATCAGCCGTACCCAAGAGTTGGGCATCTACCGCCACAACTGTATTCGCAGTATTCCCATCGTAGATTTTGATCGATTGTACATCTGTATTTCCTGCCAGAAATGCCTTTACATCAATATGACTCATAAATGGATTTCCTACCAAAAAATGGCTGGTAGATTCCTCTGCGGTAAGCGTTACCGACAACGGAAGCGCATTCGTATAAACCGTTCTCGTTTCATCTTTATAAGAGAATATCGGATTGTTTACGTCCTCGCGCTCATAAATGAAACGTCCGGTGATATCCTTGGCTAACGTTTCTGTAATGTTTAATTGCGATTGATCGAAGTCGCTGAAATAATTGTATTCCGTATGCTCTTTCGGGAAGCGGAAACGAAATCTTTGTTTAGCAGACAACCGCCCGTTATCCACCCAAAGAGAAAAACCATTACCCGGTCGATATAAATGTGCCAGATGGTTGAAATTTTTCGACCACTTAGTTGTCGTAATAGCCAAAGTTGTTTCCGAACCATCCATTAAACGTCCTTTTGCAGTAGTAGCCCAAAGTCGTTGATAGACACGCGGATTAAAACGGTTTTGAGGAGTATTATCGGCTGTCAACTCCGTGAAATAATCGCCGGTATGTACCCCATTCATCAGGGCCGGAATAAACATATCACCCGTATACATGTTCGTTAACGGGGCTGAAAGCATATAATAACGATTCGGAACAAGCTCCATTTCAGCCCATGCTTTCCGGTAGTTCAGCCTCGTAGTTTTTTCGACAGCGGCACGAGGTTCAAAATGAATATACCGGCAGCAATACTTATCAAGCGCATCCGGCACGACTGCTTCATCAAGAACCGGATAAAGCTTGGCATTACTTGGAATAATTACATCTGTGCAGCAATAAGGCGAACCGTCCGTCCAATTATCCCATTTATTCCAATCAGTATTCGAAGCAGTTGTCTTCCAGGTTGTCCGGGTAGGATGTACGCTGTAATCGACGGCGGTCAGCGGTTTGCCACTACCGTCGTAAAAAACCATTTGATGATGGCCGGGCGTCTTTGTCACATAAGAAGCGGTAAAATATCCCTGCTCATCTGAAGTAATCTTGATGAAAGGTATGCTCGGTTCGCTGAAATAAATATAATAATCGGTACTTATCGTACCTTTCCCGCTGACAGTGATCGTTTCACCAACGCAGACATCGTTAATCACAATATCCCCGATTGACGTATCACACGACTCCGGATCCTGACAATCAGGAATACCATCGTTGTCGACATCATTACGCAGGAAAAGGCCAAAAAACCGCTGTATATCGAGTGCACCGACAATATTCGCAATTGTCATCCTCACCTCGTCATAGCGTTTTTTAGGCTGCATAAACAGATAATTCTTGTCGCCAAATCCAATTACATCTGCCCCCAAAACCTTCCAGTCTGTAAATTTATCCCCGGTAGAAACGCCTTTATAAAATGTTTCGACCGTCATCCAGTTGCCGACATTGATAGCAGCCGTATACGTTTTATTATCCACCACAATACCCAATTGATGATGATAATCGAGTGTCCGTCCCATATCGACAGCAATCGTTGTTCCTCCTCCGACTGTTACGGTATTTGTCAGCGTCATTGCCGTATTCAGGTCACTATCGACCAAATACCCCAAATTGTCTGTCACATTGGCAACGGCAATAGCACTTCCATACTTCGTTTCATCCGCATTGATGGTTGTACCGGTAACCTCATGAGAAAGGACAATCGAACCACAACCCAATGGGTCGTTACAGTCAGAGTCGGCTTCTTCCGAAAAAGCATAGTAAATATTCATTTTTGAAGCCCCCAGATTCAATACCCCGGAAGTCCAAAGCATAAACTCGTCAAACTCAATAAAATTTCCATCACTATTTACTGCCGGTACCTCTATGCTGTATCTTACTTTTAGTGCTTGATCCGAACCGGCAATCCCGGCAGAAATAGCATTTGACTCTTCTATCACATGACTATAAACCGGCACTTTATCATTATAGCAACGTATTTGAAAAAATTGAAGTAAACTAAGATCCACTCCCGTAGCCTGAAACTCGACAATAAAACCAATCCGTATCGGTTTTTCCACCTGGACTCTGTCAATCTCTTCAAAACCGCTATGTATAGGACTTCCGTCTTTAGTTCTAATACCAATAATTCTCAAATCGCTCGCAATATTGAGCCCACTGGTATAAGTTGCGTAATTACCCAACTCCGCATCAATAATATTTCCCGGATTAACCAAATCACTTACAGAAATAAGCGAACCGCTCGTTTCATAAATTGTATCAGAAAGCTCATACCCGACATTTCCTGTCGTCGGATCCATGTCATCTATAAAAGGATTACCACACTGTTTCTCCAAACCATTAATCCCGCTGGTAATCTCCAGTTCTTCATAACAACCATCGGAAGCAGTAGCCCGAAAAACATACGTGCCTTTTTGCAAACCCGTTACATACCCTCCGGGAGTGACCTTCACATCTGCCGGAGGAGTCTCAGGTTTGGATTTCTCCAATGTCCAGGTCACACTGATATCCGGATTGGATTGGAGCTGGATACTGGATTGCGTTTCGCAAAGATTCATGTCGACCGACGGGTTGATAGGGCAATGATGATCTACATCCGGTTTCTCGCGAATAAAACCGTAATGAATCCCCATCATCCCCAGGTTAATACCGATAACGGTATGAAAACGAAGCTCCGCCCCTGAAAAATCCTTTGTCGCCGTCACCGAAGCAATCCCGCTTCCCCCTTTGGCAACACTCAGATTCAGCACCCCTGCCGAAATGGTTTCCTCCTGTATGACATCCCCGTTACGATCGAAAAGCAGCAAACTGATCCATGCCCCGGCATCCAATGCCAGGGCGGAGCCGAACAGATACTTAAAACCGACTTCAGTACCGGCTTTGTATATTTCATTCTTCGTCCCGTCTTTCATCCTGAATTTAGCACCTCCCTGATAACCTATGACAAGAATAGGTGTCAACGAAGCATAATCATCATAATCGGCATTGGTCATTTTTTCCACCTCGGCTTTTACAAATGGGAACGGGATTCCTAACAATACCGGATTCCACCCCTCCATCTTCTGCAATGCCAACCCCGTGTTTCCCGTGTAAGTCTGATAGGCCGGTATACCATTCTCCGTATTTTCTGTAATCGTAAACTCGCGTGCCTTACCCACGAATGCGTATTTTATTTTCAATATATCACCGACAGAAACCTGCACACCCCCCGAACGGTCGAGAGAAATCTCGTCGAAAACCCAATCGGAAGTAGCCGTCAACGTTATACAGGCTTCGTCTGAGCCCGGCACTTGAATCAACGACAGGTTAACCCCCGCTCCATCCTGGCCTTCTTCCACCACTTTTGTTCCCACCAACTCTCCTTCCCGGTAAAAGCCTATCGACAACGCCTTGATAATATCGAGCGACAAGACGGCATCCCCCGAAGAGGCCACGATGCAATACCCCGCCTGCGTCCCTTTGGAATAATAATTTTTCATATCCCGGATACTAACGATCGGATCGACTGTCACCCCTGCCCCCACTACACTGGGAAAAGTTGCATAATCCCCCAAATCATCATTCGTCAAATTACTCATATTCTCATTCCACGAACCTACCCCGACCACGTTGATCAGTTTGTTGACAGTACAATGCCTTCCGGTCAACGCCCGGCGATTGTTCATATAATGGATGCTCAGGTTACCATTGTCGTCACCCGCAACGCCATTAACCGTCGGGTCTTGATCCTGGAAAATAATCTTTTGGGGATGCGAAGCGACAATAGAGTCCATCTCTTCCTTACTGGCAAAGAAACGATTGTCGACTGCATAAACACGGCCTGCCTGTCCTCCCCAAAAGAAAAGGAACAGCAAGATGATATATAATACATTATTCTTTTTCATAACAATCTCCTTTTATTCGAGTTCATTATTTTGTAAGGTCGAAACCTTTCCGGTAAAAACATACTTATAGTTGCGCCGCAGGTAAAAGATATTATCCTGCGCATCGGGCGAAATAACCCCGGTGGCATTCTCCGCATCCGAAACGTTGTCTACACGGATCTGGCAGTTATGAACACTTTGGTCTGCCACCCCGTAACTGTTTCTGATCCGTACCCCCAGCCGCGTTTTGGTCGGTAACATCCAGGCGGTAAAAACAACGGTTTTCCCCACCACAAAATGACCTCCGTCATAATTATCCCCCGTATTATTTTTACTGTCCTGAAAGTCTACCAGCGTGTAGCTTCCCTTCTCCCCACTCGTCGTTATCGGATCGGAAGGGGCCAGAAAATCATCATAATCGCTGAGCTTCACTTTCGTACAAACATGATCGGCCAGCAAGCCCATCCATTCGATGTCGTAATAAAGAGCACCTTCCTCATATTTTTCGACCTCCAGCCTCACTTCCACTTTCGCCATCCCGCGGTAAAGGATACCGGTGAGCGGAGTATTCGTTGTAACATTTCCATCCGGATCTTCCTTCGAATAATCGATAACCGGATTTCCATCTCCGGTATGGCAAAAACCATAAAAGAGTTGGGGGCCATAAGCGAGCCGGCGACTTAAATACTTCGTGTTATAAGAAGAAAGCCCAGCCCCGTTCAAAAAGCTTTCCCACACACCACCCTGATTCAGCGTCGCCGCAAAATCTTCATACGCCACGCCATCGAGTGTATTCAGAGAGAAAAGAGCCTCCTCCCCTTCGGCTTTGTAAACATCCGTCTTACCGGGTTCGCCACTGTAAGGCAATATCCTGTCGGCATCGTAGGCTATGGCAATAACACGGTATTCGTAGCCGTAGGTCTTTTTCAGAATGCCACGCGCTTTCAGACGATGATCGGTGTCGACCTCTTTGGTGCAAGGGACAACCTGATCGTTTTTCGGATCATAAAGAAAGGAATTGGGACCGGCGGCCTGCTCATCGACCTCCTTTTTATCGTCGAGGTCGCGACGGCGGAAAACGATGATACGAACGGCATCGACACCCGCCGTTTCATCCGAACCGTCAACACCCAGGCCGGGTGTAGCATCGGGCGGTGCAGCCTTGGAGCCGGTATTGTCGGTGAACCAAACCGTACCGATCGAAACCTCGACTGGCACCTCCGCAACGGGCAGTTGTTCGTCGTCGCCGGAAGCCTCTTCCTCCGGCAGTTCTTTGGAACAGGCGGACAATAAAAACCCGGTTATCAACAGAAGATAGTATATATAACGGTGTGTACCCATAGCTTTATTTTTTATATGATTGGGAAGTCATGTTTTTTCTCGAAATTAGGCTCTACCTCAATTACGATGTCCGATTCGCTGGTATCCGTAGCGTAATTTTCAAATTTGCCGGACAGATTGACCCGCACGTTCGAGTAGGAATAGAAACAATATTTTCCTTTGCGCCCGTCATAGACATAAAGATCATTGCCATTTTTCAAGTCAGCACTGTTAACGGAATAAACCGCTGCGTCGGTACCGGTCAGGAAATAGCTTTTGGCGGGTTGTATGTTGAACTCTTTGGTCGTGCCCCCCTTATAAGTCACCCTCAACCTCAGATAAGCACCGATTTCGCTAGGCAGCAGGAAAGAAGAAAGAGTTACGGTTCCTGTTGTAATCTGTCCACTGGCAGCCAAGAGTACCGGAGCTACGTCGGCACCGATCCCGGTTGTAGCCGTAGGGTCTGTCACTGCCGTCACCGGATAATATTTTCCATGCGTACCGTGCAAGGTTATCTTTGTCGGATAATTATACATATACAATTCCAGCTTGTTCACCTCATCGACCGGTATATCGGTTATTTTCACATTCAGCTGGCTAACGATGCGGTAAAGGCGACCGTAGAGAGGAGCAGACAAATTATCAGCTCCCGCCAAATCATAAAATCCAATCGCCCCATTGTCATTAATCTGGGAAGTAGTATAGCCTAATCCCCCATCCCCCGGATTAAAAACGACAATTCCACAATAAACCTCCGGAGTATGATACCCCATGTTAGAAGATAAAGAAAGCGAAGGGGTTGTCCGGTTATCTCCGGGTGAAACTGTAAAATCGGCAATATCTTTTTCATTATAAGCAAATGTGGCAAAAGAGAGCCAGTTGTAACTACCCCCATCTGATGTAAAATCATAACTATGCTGTACCCAACGGTCATTTTTTGCGAACTTAAGTTCTTTGATCTGCTCTTCTTTCACAAACTTCAATTCATTTTCATATGGGCCTGATTTATTTAACCTATAAGAAAAAATCTTCATCCTGTTCGCCCTGCAAACCCCATCGAGTTTAGGCGCATCGTCGGGTTCGTCGTTATCGCCGGGGCCGACCCAGCCTTTGGTCTCGGCCGTCAAATCATCGTTGCCACCTCCGGATATGTAGATATGCGGTTCCTTACCGGGGGCAGACGCATCGGGTTCGGGTAGAATAGCAATCTCGTTGCTGCAAGCCAAGCACGTAGACAAGAAGCCGACCGACACCATCGGCCACAGCCATAACCTGCACTTTTGTATCTTTCGCACATTCATATTTCACACTGTTTTAGTTTTATATCCCTTTTCGCTTCTACATCGGTATATCGACATCCGCCTGCCAACTGCCGTCTACGCGGATAAATACCGTTTCGTCGATAGTTCCTCCCAGGTCGATCGGCTCATCGGTCGTGCCGTTCTTGATTCCCAGGGTGTAAAAATGGTTCGCGAGGATAGGAAAAGAGTTGACTAACGCACCGTTCTGTAATTTCGCGTTGACTTTATAAGTTTTCTCCTCCACATCGCCTTTGTAAGTTTTCAGCACAAACGTACCTGTCCCGGCGGATGGCGCATCGACAGGCAGCATATAGGCTGCCTGCAAAACCGAACCCGACAGTTTGGTGTAGGTCGTTCCGTCATCGGCGGTGAGCGTTTCTTTTTGCAACTCGTCGGCAGTGACGGGAATATCGAGCAAGACGGTCGAACCGGACAAAGGCGTGGTTCCATGATCGCCGATCGTCCGTTTCATTAACGGCACATCCAGGTATTGGTCTTTATAGAGTATCAATTCGATACGGGTCACCCCGGTCGGGATGTTCGTAAAATATCCTTGTACCCCGGCCACGCGCCGCCAAAGGTCGACGGTAGTCATTGCCGTTCCGTCGCTGGCAGCCTCGATGATGACCGAACCGGCAAAAAGTTCCGAGCCGGCAATATCGTCCTGCTCTTTTGCGTCTGTCAATTTGGCAACAGCATCGCCAAGAGGGGTTCCGGCAACAATGCTTCCGGGCAAACCGTAGGTCGCAGCCGAATTAGTTGTCAAGTCTGCATTTCCATCCGCATCCAGACGGCAGTCGAGCCCAACAGCCAGCAAGGTATAAGTTTCATAAGGCGTCAATTTGGTTTTCAGCATATATTTTTGCCGGGCAGTCTGACCGACCGGCTGCCTCCACTCCACATCTTCCGCACCAATGCAGGGGGAGGCAGGATCTGATCCTTTAAATATATAAAGATGCACATAAGTGACATGCTGGATATGATCCGATCCGGTCAACGTCGTGCGCGTCTTTTTTTCGTTTCCTGTCTGGAAATCGATCACAACATCGCTGCCTTGTGTCTCTCCGCCATTGTCCCGTTCGATTATCTCCTCGGTAGTACAGGCGGCCGTAAGCAGCAAAAGTATCAACCAACTGATATGTCGTACGATATATATCATCTTTATGTTTATCCTGTAGGGAGTTTTTATTCTATTACCGGACGATCGTCTTCACCACCGTCGCCGCCGTTGTTGCCGCTATCGGTAGAACCGCCGTCGGTGTCAGGTTTGAAGTTAGGCTTTGCACCAACGCCTGCCTTCGAGAGTGTTTGTTGCAACTGGATGATCAGGGCGTTTACCTGGTCGATCACCGTGCCTAGAGCCGTTTCCTTGTTTACATCATTGGTTATCAAAAAGTTTACCCGGTAGAGCGCATTGATAGCCAGAACTATTTCCCTGTAGGCCTTGTCTACGAGGGGACGGGCACTTTTCATCGTTTCAGAGGTAGCACGGCTGAGGGTTTCAGCCGAACGTTCGGTATAAATTGTATTAAATTCGTTATTGGCTGTTGCAAGGGAGGTGAGTACTTCGTCAAGGTCTAACGCCGTAACAAATGCGGCATATTCGGGTTTACGTATTTTTTCCAGGAAATCGCTGATGGCAGCGGTATTGGAAGCATAATTCAAACGCGGAGCATTGCGGTAAGGAGCCACCAAATAATCTAACTCGATAGCAGCCTGCCGTTTCGATTCGATGGGACAAAGTTTGCCGGTCGTGATAGTCTGGGCCGTATACAGGAACAGATCGTCGCGGTTACGATCTACCATTTCTATGGCAGCCGTATCTTTATAGGTTCGGTTCCGCAGGTAACATTCATTCTCGACGTCCAACAATTGTTTGTAGGCGGCACGCTGTGGAGCAAAGCCCTGCTTGTCGGCAAACTCTTCCGAGACAGTTCTCAGCATATCGGTGTGAAACTGGAAATGTTCGGCATTACGGGCGCGAGAAAGATCGAATTTCAAATTGATTTCTTTCATGACATCTTTGTTTTATTAATTTATAAATAGAAAAAAACTTCGGAAAGGTTGCGGAACTATCCGAAAACTCCAAAAACGTTGCAGGAAGCAGGCGGAAAATCCCGCGAGGTTGCCGCAACGTTTTCGAGCCTTCCGGAAAGTTCCGAAAGCTTCAAAAATGATTTTCGGACTCTTCGGGAAGTCGCGCCAGGGTGAAAAAGCGTTTTTCAAGCTGTCGGGAAGTTCCGCCTGCTTCCTGCATCATTTTTGAAGTTTTCGGAGAAAAATTCTTCGATGTATTATTCGATTTCCATATCGTGGATGAATTCCCACTGGTCGTTGATACGGATTGTCAAATCCTGGTCTTTATCCAACGGCTGTGGTTTGTCGGGGTCTACGCCCGGTTGGTCAGGATCGTCGCCGCTTCCGCGTTTACCGATCTGGTAGAGGTGGTTGCGGTAGATGTTGTAGATATTGGCATCGTCTTTCTTTCCTGAATCCCAAGAGGCCCTGTCAAGTTTGACGTTCCAGCTTTTCAGGATTGCTTTTTCGCCACTATCTTCAAACCCGAGCAATTGCAGTTCGAATGTATTCGTTTTTTCTACATGGTTGAACGGAATCATAAATTCTCCGGCAAATACGGCACCTTGAGCAAGGGTTGGGGCAGAGTTGGCAGCGCTGATGGCGTTGATCCAGTTGTCTGCTTTTAATAGGCCGTCATTGTCGATAGCATCATCACTCCAAGTACTTGGCGTTTCAGCCGACACACCACCCGGGAACCATTTTGCCAAGTCGATTTCGTAAACGATATAAGCATCGTCTGCTTCAGAAGCATCAGCGGTAGCTTTAAACTTCGCATTAGCAGTAGCAGGTTCGAAACCATTCACAATCGTTTCTGCATCTTTGCTTTGATCTTCGGTTGCATCGTCTTCCTGCTTAGGCAGATGGGTTGTTAAGTCTAACTGTTTATTTCTTGCTGATGAAACAAGGCGGATAAAGCCGACGTGTTTAGCATCGGCTCCATCACCTACTTTTGCAGGAATGCGGTTGAAATACCCCAATACACCGGCAACTTGACGTTTCAGCAGGACATTAATTTGAGCACCTTCATCAAAAGCTAATAAAGTAGGTTCTGATTCACCTGAGAAGATTTCGCTGGCAGGTGTTGCATAATTATCAATTGCGTCTGTAAATAATTGACTAAAACCTTTTCCCGCTTCAGCAGCAGAGCTCCAGGTTGGAGCACTCGGAGTTGTTTCAATATTTAAAGCCGAAAGTTTAGTACCGTTACCTCCAAATGTAAACGGTTTCGGTTCTTCTGTCTTTTCATCCTGCCCAACGGCTACGACGGTAAATTGTCCACCTTTACCGATCTCATCCTCCTTAATTTTATCATCTCCAGTCAACCGGATAGTCATCTTTTGTCCATAATCATACTTGGAAGATTTAAGATCCCAATCAGGGACATGGATAGACTTCACGAATGTTTTCTGATTGTCGGTTTCTACCTTAAACACCAACAATTGCAAATCGGTTACTGTCTCAGCCCCTTTATTGGAAGTACTATACAAAGGACGTGATTTGGTGGACAATACGTCAGTGTCTTGCATATCTAAAACGATAATTTGTTCGCCTGTTTGTTGTTCATTTCCTTCAATAATCGGATCATTGCTGTCACTACATGATGCCAACGTCAGCAAACCTAGTGCCGCGAAAGCTAAAAATTTACTCTTTTTCATTGTTTTAAAATTAAATATATAAACACATATTAGCTAATATTCTTATGAAATCTCCATAGAGTGCAATACTTCCCAGTGGTCGTTGATTAAGATGTAAATCTTAAAGCAACAACAACTTTTGTCGTACACGTATCGCATAATGGTCAGCTCGTTACGCTGCATGTTCATCGTCACCGCCTCGGGGCTGATCCAGTACGCGCTTTCATTGCATTGGTTGCCTTCGAAGAAACGGAGCGTCAGCACCGACAAGTCGCGTTCGAGGGAGGGAGCCATTATCGTTTTTGTCAGTATCTCACGAGGAGCGGGCCAGACGGTATCTAGCCGCATGTCGAGCGAACGGTCGTAATTGAAACGGTTGTCCACATAACCCGAAAGGCCAGTCACCGCCTTCGATGAAGCTTGGTATTGAACGGGCATGTCTTCTACGCGGATAATCAATTTGCCTTTCACGCGTTTCATGCCAATCGTATAATCGTACGTGAGATGATCGTACACCAGTGTGTCGTGGGCAAGATAGAGGTCTTCGCCCGGAAGATTGTCAGGATGCAGTTTGGCGCCTTTGTGTTCTTCCGTCAGGATAGTGCTGCCGGCCAGGTTGCCCCAGGCGGTCAGGACGTATGTGCCGAAGGGGAGGTTTTCCGGTATCGGCAAAGCGAGCATTTGCTTGTCACCCTCAACGGGAGCCACGGGAGCGACCAGCACCTCTTCGCCGGTCTCGGCATTGTGCAGCCGGTAGGTCAGTGTGCCGACATAATCGCGGAAAGGCAGCTCTTCGCTCTTCCACTCTTCGAAACCCAAACGTACGGCACTATTAATATTATGGTAGTTCTTGTCTTCCACATCGAGGATAACCTGCAATGGAGGGCACGCCGGCAACTCTTCGCGTATGCACGAACTAAGGTTCAATACCGTCAGGAATAATGAGACATACAAGACTACCTGATTATTTAGAACTTCTCTCGAACACATAAAACAACACAAAACAGAAAATATACTAGAACCAATAGTCGAAGCGGACTTTCGGCGCCCGCTTCGACTATCTTCAGCTAGCTGAAGCATTTCTTTATAAAGAATGTAGTCCGGATACGAAACAACAATATTTTGTCCCTTCGAAGCGGCACATCCCGCATGGAAATTAAACGCGGATGCAAATAAAGTTGTATGTCGCTGTGTTTGTTTCATTCATTCAATTAATTAAAAACATATATCAACGAGAGTACCGCTTTCGTCGGGACAAAATAGTTTTTTTGTTTATTTTTTCGTGACATTTTTCGCAAGGGATACGGTCACTTCTTTATTCAGGAAACGAAGACTACCTATACCAATAAAAACTTCAATATTTCAGTGAGGCGAGAGGATCCAGTCTTATTCATACTTGAATCCTCCGCCAACCAGATACCTTCATATCTGCTCTCCTTAAAACCACTGAATATTTACACCATGAGTGTGTCTTCGATTTTCCAATAAAATACTTCTATAGGCTTTCTTTTAACCCGGACAATACTTTTTGCCTTTTATTATCTTTCATTCACTCCAGGAAGAAATGCCTTTTTTTAACAAGGGCAAAATTACAGGCTTTGGGAAAAACGTGCATTGTAAAAAAAAGACAAACAATTACGATTTTAGGACAAAAGCTGTTGTTTTACACAGGTTTTGTCAATTTTATTTCTCATTTCGTATTTGTATAGGCGTTTTCCCAACGTTCTTTTTACAAAAAGAAGTCAGGTAGCTTGCCGATGAAAAATTATAATCCATAGCTATTTCAGAAACAGGTTTCTCTGTCAATGTCAGGTCGCGGCAAATCAGTTCGACCTTCTTTTGTATCACCCATTGGTGAAAAGAGGTTCCGAAAGTGTTTTCAAAGTGGCGATTGAAGGTTTTGAGGGTCAGATTCAATTTTCCGGCAAGAGTAGCGGCATTGATATCCAGGGTATAGTTATCCATTACAAAATCCCTGAAGTCCAAATCCGTAGCCAATAAAGGCTGGAAAAACATGGCCAGTTCTTCTTTGGAATAATACGATCTAAGTAGAAGAAAAAGTTCGTTTTCTTTATTTTCATGGAAATGGGCACATTGCAGTCCGTCGTCGAGGCAATGGATAAGCAAAGTACAAAATTCTTTCAAGCGTTCCCTGATCGAGGGCATTTGAAATTCGTATTGAAAATTATCCGGCAAATAATTAACCAGTTTCTCAAAAGCATACCGGTTACATAAATTCAGGCATTGTACAAACGCACAACTAAGAACCACACAATCTTTAAGCACTTTGAATAAGAATTCGCTGTTTCGAGGATATAGGACAAAATGACCAGCTTTGTGAACATATTCTTTGTGTAATCCATTGTTCACCAGGACCTCGCCTTTCATTAAAAAAACAATAACCGATCGGTTTACATCAACCGGTACAAAATCTTCACCGGCTGCATAACGCAACACTTTAAAGTTTGCTACAGAGGGTAAACGGTAATTGTAGCAGGTGGTATGTTCTTCCTTATAAAATAAACTCATACTAGTGTTTTTTTATCCGTTTAAATGACAATATAAATGAATATCAACGGCTTTCAGGAGGCAAAAATAATAAAAACACTTTTTTTCAGTATCTCATTCGTATTAATTAACACAAAAAGCGGCTGTGTCAAAAAGTATCAACACAGCCGCTTTTTCGTGTTATTTATCTTATTCAGAAATCGAATCAGAACAACGGATTATCCACCTTTTCCTTTAATAAGGCAATGTCTATTACCTGACGAATATCTTCCACATAATGGAAAGTAAGTCCTTTTACATATTCAGCTTTGATCTCTTCGATATCTTTCTGGTTTTCTTTGCACAATATCAATTCTTTGATCCCCGCCCGTTTAGCAGCCAGGATCTTTTCCTTGATACCACCCACCGGAAGGACTTTACCACGAAGCGTTATTTCGCCTGTCATTGCCAGGTTCTTTTTCACTTTACGCTGCGTAAAAGCAGACACCAGGGATGTAACCATAGTTACACCGGCACTGGGGCCATCCTTCGGAATAGCTCCTTCGGGAACATGGATATGTACATTCCAATTTTCGAATAACTCTTCGTTGATACCGAATAAAGAAGCATGGGCATGAATAAATTCCAATGCCAACATGGCAGATTCTTTCATTACCTCTCCCAGATTTCCTGTCAGAGTTAACTTGGAACCTTTTCCCCGACTCAGGCTCGACTCCACGAAAAGGATCTCACCTCCTACTGCAGTCCAGGCTAATCCTGTAACCACACCGGCGTATTCGTTGCCCTGATATTTGTCACGGCTATATTCTATCTGTCCCAGATATTCATGAAGATCTTCCGGCTTGATCTGTGAGGGGATCGCTTCATCAGAAGCTACCTTACGGGCCAGCTTACGCATGATCTTGGCAATCTTCTTGTCCAGTTCACGAACACCACTCTCGCGGGTATATGACTCGATAATAACCTGCAAAGTCTTTTTAGGCAGTTTCACCTTTCCTTTACTGAGGCCATGTGCTTCCAACTGCTTCGGCACCAGGTGACGGGCAGCGATTTCCACTTTCTCTTCCAGAATATAACCGCTTACCTCGATCAACTCCATACGATCCAACAACGGCTGGGAGATCGTATTCAGGTTATTGGCAGTAGCGATGAACATAACCTTGCTCAGATCATAATCAATATCCAGATAGTTGTCATGGAATGTCGAATTCTGTTCCGGGTCGAGCACTTCCAGCAAAGCAGAAGCAGGATCGCCTTTAAAGTCATTCGTCACTTTATCTATTTCATCCAGGATAAATACAGGGTTCGAACTTCCTGCCTTCTGAATATTCTGGATGATACGACCTGCCATCGCACCGATATACGTACGACGGTGGCCGCGTATCTCCGCTTCATCATGCAATCCGCCCAGAGAGATACGGACATACTTACGATGCAATGCTTCGGCAACCGACTTTCCTAAGGAAGTTTTACCGACACCCGGAGGGCCATACAGACAGATAATAGGCGATTTCATATCCCCTTTCAACTTCAATACGGCCAGATGCTCGATAATACGTTCCTTCACTTTTTCCAGTCCGTAATGATCGCGGTCGAGCACTTTCTGAGCATGAATCAGGTTAAAGTTATCTTTGCTGTATTCATTCCACGGCAGGTTGATTATGGCCTGCACATATTGTGTCTGTATAGAAAAATCAGGCGACTGCGGATGCAGACGTTCCAACTTACGAACTTCTTTTTCAAATATTTCAGCGACAGCAGCCGGCCATTTTTTACGGGAAGCCTTTTCACGCAATTCCCTTATCTCCAGATCATTTATATTACCACCCAGTTCTTCCTGGATCGTTTTGATCTGCTGTTGCAGGAAATATTCTTTCTGTTGCTGGTTGATATCCTCATGCGTCTTCATCTGGATGGAAGCTTTGAGTTCCACCAGCTGGTATTCACGGTTCAGGATAAACAACAAGCGGTAAGCACGGTCTTTCAGGTCACCGATCAACAAAAGTTCCTGCTTCTCAGCCGATCCGCTGGGAATATTGCTACAGGAGAAATTGATCAGGTAAAGAACATTCTTATTATTCTTTATTGAAAAGATCAGATCACGGGGCGGTTCGTTCAAAGCGCCCAGCATTTTAATCGTCAGATCTTTGATAGTGGAGATCAGTGCTTCAAACTCACGGTCGGACTTTTTCGGCATTTTATCTTCCAGCAATGAGATCTTACCTTTCAGATAAGGCTCTGTATCTTTCAGAGAGTCCAAGGCAAAACGTTTCTTTCCCTGCAGGATCACAGTCGTCGTACCATCCGGCATTTCCAGGACACGCACGATATCAGCAATCACACCGGTAGTATACAGATCGTCGAAACCCGGATCTTCCGTATTCATTTCTTTCTGGCAAACAACACCGATCAACGCTTTTTTATGGACAGCTTCTTTAATCAGACGCATAGATTTCGGGCGACCCACTATTACCGGCATCGCCACGCCCGGAAAAAGAACCATGTTCCTCAACGGGAGAATAGGTATTTCGCTACCCACTTTTTCTATACCTTCTGTAAAATCCTCATCCACATCACACTCGGTAAGGATAGGCATTACAATCCCAATATTATCATCCAAATCGTCGTACGACTCTTCGGCAAACCTCTTCATTCTTTCTTTCATCATATTTTGTTCCCTATCAATTGTATGTACAGATACAATAAACGTGCCAAAGTTACAGTTTTTTCAATCAATTCTAACTACTTTTGCGCTTCACATTATAAAATAGTATGGCAAATCCTTATTTCCGGTTCAAAAAGTTTACAGTCTATCATGATAAATGTGCGATGAAAGTCGGCACGGACGCGGTATTGCTCGGCGCTTGGGCAGACACGAGCTTTTGCAGGAACATACTGGATATAGGAACCGGCACCGGTATTATCGCTTTGATGCTGGCACAGCGGAGCCAGGCAACAGTCGAAGCGATCGATATAGATAAAGAGGCATGCGTACAGGCCACGGAAAATGCAGCGGCCTCCCCTTACACAGAAAGAATAAAGGTCGTACATGCTTCCTGTGCGGACTTCGCAGCTTCAAACCAACAGAAAAGGTATGATCTGATTGTATCCAATCCTCCTTATTTTATCAATTCATTGAAATGCCCGGACAATAAACGTACAGTGGCCCGCCATACTGACACCTTGTTACTTTCCGATCTGATCAGGGAAGCCCAGACCCTGTTATCACCCAGCGGACGGATTGCATTGGTTTTACCTTACGAACGGCTGGAAGAGGTGAAGGCGCTTGCTTCGGCAAACCATTTATATATCTGCAGGCAGACGGATGTGATCCCTACTCCCGGAGCAGCCCCCAAGCGGTTGCTGGTGGAACTATCCACCACAGAAGAAAACATAAAAAACCGGGATACACTGACTATCGAAGAAGCTCGTCATCAGTACACCCCGGAATATATTGCCCTCACCAAAGAGTTTTATCTGAAAATGTAAGGTAATCTTTTATCGAAGAAACGGGTCACTTCCCCGAACAGGTTATGTACTTCTTTCGTAAAAGAGACAACCTCGGGAGTGATAACATGCAGGGACTGCGGAATAACAGAAATGTCAATCCTACTATCGGCCATGATAGGTTCACCGTCCAGGTGCATCACACCCGGTTCCTGACGGATAATTGTAACCTGCTGGGCTTTCAGTGTCTTGATCTTACTGTTGCGGTCGATCTGCTTCGTGAAAAGCTGGATTGCCAGCGGTGCAATGTCCAGGGGAGTGAAAGGAGACAGAATGGTCAGATCCATTCTTCCGTCCTGGATATTGGCATGGGGAGCGATAAACGCATTATTCCCGTACTGCGATGCATTGGCACATGCCACCAGGAAAGCCTTTTCCTTGATCGTCTGGTTATCCACCAATAACTCATAAGGTTCCGGTTTGTAACTCAGATATTCCTCCACCGTGTTCTTTATATAGGTAAGAGAGCCGCGACGCCTTTCTTCGGCAAACTTCTGGCTGACGGCAGCATCAAAGCCCACTCCGCAAGTACAGAAAAACACCTGGCCGTTTGCCCTACAGCAATCGATTGTCGAAATATGCCCTTTCGCAATCAGATCCAGTGCCCGTTTGGCGTCCATCGGAATATGCAGCTCACGCGCCAGTCCGTTACCCGATCCTTTCGGAACAATCCCTAATACAGCATCCGAATGAAGCATGGCACGGGCTATTTCATTAACCGTACCATCCCCCCCTACTGCTATAATGCAGTTGGCGCCCTCATCAATCGCTTTTTTCGTCAACTCACTTGCATGCCCCCGGTATTCGGTAAAAGAGATATCCAGCAGACAGTTGCCCTTTTCGCACATCTGTTCTATCATTTTGGGTATCTTTCTTTTTGAACCTACTCCGGATATAGGATTTATTATAGCCTGCACCTTTATTATTTTCCCGTCCATCCTAACTGTTTATAAAGATTGAAGGGACAAAAATAATGCTTTTGTAAAACTTTTAAAGCATTAAGGCAACTATAAGTTATTTTTTTACTACTTTTGCGGCTGGATTTGCCGAAACATAGGTGAATATGTATGCGACAAACCTACAGTTCTCTAATAGAATTTTAAAAAGCGAGAAAATCATTCTCTTCAATAATAATATGAAACTTTTACAAGAGAAACTAGCAAAGTACGATGCTCCTCAAAAAGCAATGGCTGCAGGAATTTACCCTTATTTCAGAATGATCGAAAGCGATCAGGACACTGAGGTAATGATCAGCGGTAAGAAAGTCTTGATGTTTGGTTCTAACGCTTATTTAGGATTGACTAACCATCCTAAAGTAAAAGAAGCGGCAATCGAAGCGATCAAGAAATATGGTACAGGCTGCGCAGGTTCGCGCTTCCTGAATGGTACGCTTGATATCCATATCCAATTGGAGAAACGTCTGGCTGAATTTGTCGGCAAAGAAGACGCAATCGTATACTCTACGGGTTTCCAGGTTAATCTGGGAGTAGTATCCTGCCTGACAGGACGTGAAGATTATATCCTATGGGATGAATTAGACCATGCCTCTATTATCGAAGGTCATCGTCTTTCCTTCTCCACCAAGCTGAAATACAAGCATAACGATATGGATTCGCTGGAAAAACAACTCCAGAAATGCGAACCCGACAAAGTAAAGTTGATCGTTATCGATGGTGTATTCAGTATGGAAGGCGATGTAGCCAAACTACCGGAGATCGTTGCCCTGGCTAAAAAATACAATGCCAGCATCATGGTCGACGAAGCACACGGCTTAGGCGTTCTGGGAGATCACGGACGTGGTACCTGTAACCACTTTGGCGTTACGGACGATGTAGACCTTATCATGGGCACGTTCAGTAAATCGCTGGCCTCTATCGGCGGATTTATCGCATCGGATAAAGAGACGATCAACTACCTTCGTCACAATTCACGTTCGTATATATTCAGCGCAAGTAATACACCGTCTGCTACCGCAGCTGCCGGTGCGGCTCTCGATATAATGCTGAGCGAACCGGAACGTATCAAGCATCTTTGGGATCTGACCCATTATGCCTTAGACGGTTTCCGCAATATGGGTTGCGAAATCGGACATACTTCAACACCGATCATCCCGTTATTCATTCGCGATAACGACCTGACATTCCTCATCGTTAAAGAATTATTCGAAGAAGGAATATTCGTTAATCCGGTGGTTTCACCTGCCGTTGCTCCCGAAGATACACTGATCCGCTTCTCCCTGATGGCTACTCATACGAAAGAACAGCTGGACAAGGCGCTTGAAGCGATACACAAAGTATTTAAAAGTCACGGCTTAGTAAAATAAACTGTTACTATATTTATAATTAAAGGCCTTCAAACGGTAGTTATACTGGTTTGGGGGCCTTTCACATTTCCGCCATTCTTGTTTTTTCACTATACCTTGCTCATTCTCTGAGAATATTTGACTATTTTTGCGTAATTGTAGACACTATAAATACATATATATTACCAGACAATGGATTTCAAACTAAATACAGGTGGTTGCTGCATGGGAAAAAAAGGATGCAGCAAAATACAAAATAATAAACTAAACACCTACGATTGGCTCTGCGACGTTCCCGATGCGGAAAATGCAACCGACTACGTAGAAGTACAATTTAAGAATACCCGCAAAGGGTATTTTCTGAACAGTTCCAAAATACCTCTCGAAAAAGGGGACATGGTAGCCGTAGAGGCCAGTCCCGGACACGATATAGGTACCGTCACGCTTACCGGGAAACTCGTTCTTCTTCAGATGAAAAAGAATAATGTACGTACCGGCGAAGGGTATGAACCTAAAAAGGTCTACCGCAAGGCTAAACCGACCGACATCGAAAAATACGAAGAGGCTAAAGGCAAAGAACATGCAACCATGATCCGTTCGCGCCAGATCGCGGCTGATCTGGGACTGAACATGAAGATCGGCGACGTGGAGTATCAGGGAGACGGCAACAAGGCTATCTTTTATTATATTGCCGACGAGCGTGTCGACTTTCGCCAACTGATTAAGGTTCTGGCTGAAGCTTTCCGTGTCCGTATCGAAATGAAGCAGATCGGTGCCCGCCAGGAGGCCGGACGTATCGGTGGTATCGGGCCATGCGGTCGCGAACTATGTTGCTCGAGCTGGATGACAAGTTTCGTATCTGTTGCAACCGGAGCTGCCCGTTACCAGGATATTTCTATGAATCCGCAAAAGCTGGCCGGACAATGCGCCAAGCTGAAATGCTGTATCAACTACGAAGTCGATGCATATGTCGAAGCACAGAAACGTTTGCCGTCGCGGGAGATCGTACTGGAGACGAAGGACAACAATTACTATCATTTCAAGACAGATATTTTCAAACGCGAGATCACTTATTCAACAGATAAGTCATTTGCGGCGAACCTGATCACAATATCAGTCGATCGTGCTTTCGATGTGATCAATATGAATAAGAAAGGAAGTAAGCCGGTCACACTGGAAGCCGATACGAAACCGCAACCGCCGAAACGCGATGCACAAGACATCCTCGGTCAGGACAGCGTTACCCGCTTCGACTCTGTTAAGAAAAAGAAGAAAAAACGTCCGGCCGGAAATAACGGAGGTGGCAATAACGGAACCCCGACAAACAACAATGCTCCTGCCAACGGAGAAAATGGCAACAGTAAACCGGCCAATAATCGTCCGGCAAACAACCGACCAGCTCCGGCTAACGGCGAAAAGCCATCCGGCAACGAAAACAACAGGAATTCCGGAAACAATAATAATAACAACGGAAACAGAGGCGGTGGTAACAATAACAACAACCGCAACAACAATAACAACCGGAATAACAGAAACAAACAAAAGCCTAAAGGTAATAATGACAAGCCTGCGAATAATGACAAACCTCAGCAACAAGCTAAACCGGGGAATAAGCCGGAGAACAAGCCCGAAGCTTAAGGGACTCATTGTCGTTCTATTTATATCCTTATGCTTCTCCTGCGATCAACAGGCCTTGTACGACCAGTACCAGGCCATTGATAATACAGCGTGGGGGAAGGATAAGGAATATTACTTCTCTTTTCAGGTAGACGACATTTCCGTTCCTTATGATCTGATACTCGAAGTACGTAACAATAATATGTACCCTTATCAGAACCTCTGGTTATTCTGCAATGAAGAACAGCCGATAGGCCCGCTGAAAAGAGATACCGTAGAGTGCGTATTGGCCGATGAGTTCGGTAAGTGGTACGGACATGGCATTTCGTTATTCCAATCCAGTTTTCCGATACGGGAGAAATACAGATTCGAGCATACAGGCATGTACACATTCAGTTTCCGCCAGGGAATGCGCGACAGCACTTTAAGAGGGATTCAGGAGATAGGTTTCCGGGTGGAGAAGGCGAAGTGATTACCGTTCTCTCCGGGAAGCATCCAGCCGCAGAAAGATAAACAACAGGATCGTAAACCCAAGCAAAGAAGAGCCTCCATAACTGAAGAAAGGCAACGGAATACCGATCACCGGAGTCAATCCGGTCACCATACCCACATTAATGGCCAGATGGAAAAAGAAAATAGATGCGACACTGTATCCGTAGACCCGACCGAATGCCGTATTCTGCCGTTCGGAAAGGATAACCAACCTGACAATAAATACTCCGAACAGAAAAAGCACCAGGGTGGAACCGATAAATCCGTGCTCCTCTCCGACCGTGCAAAAGATAAAGTCTGTTTCCTGCTCCGGCACATATTTCAGCTTGGTCTGTGTCCCGTTTAAAAAGCCTTTTCCGGTGAGTCCTCCCGATCCGATGGCGATCTTCGACTGGTTCACGTTATATCCGGCACCACTCGGATCGTCTTCCAACCCCAATGATACTTTGATACGGATTTGCTGGTGAGGTTCCAGTATCTCATCAAACACATAATCCACCGAATACATAAATGCCATAGATCCCAAAGCGAAAGCGGCGATCAATGCATAATGCCATACCCAGTTCCGTACGGAAAGATAAACCAGGTAAACGACAGCCAGCCCGACCAGTCCCATCGATACCCAGGCAAAATTAACGGGCATGAACAAAGAAACGATGTAAGCAGCCAGATAAACAACTCCTGTTCCTCCCAACATTACCTGCAACGCCATCCTGTCCTTACGTACCACTACGACAAGAATAAAAGATATAACAAGTATCATCGTCGAAACGATCAGCTCTCCCATCGCGGTCGCCCCAACCATGACATCCGAAAATTTCATGGTCGTCACAAAGAAAGCCACGGCACAAACTCCTGCCAACAAAATATATCCGGACATACCTTCCCGGTAGAGCATCAGAAAGAAAGCAAAATAAACCAGTGCTGATCCTGTCTCCTTTTGCAGGATAATACAAATCATCGGCAGGAAAATAAGCATTAGCGTTATGGAGAAATTCTTTACGGTAGTCAGTTTAAATCCATAGGAGTTCATAAACTTCGCGACAGCCAACGCCGTGGCAAACTTCGCGAACTCAGCCGGTTGAATGCGGAAAGAACCCAACTGCAACCAGGAATGTGATCCTTTGACATTAGGAGCCAGAAAGATTGTAGCTATCAACAAGACAATGACGGCGGCATAGATCAGGTAGGCGAATACATCAAAAAAGTCGCTTTCGAGCATCAATATAACGAATATAACCACCATCGATATACCGACCCACATCAACTGTGATCCCGGCCGGCCGTTTATATCGAACAATCCCATACTGTCGAATTCGAAGCTCGCACCACAAATTGTAAACCAACCGGCCACTATCATCAACAAGTAAAGTATGATGGTGAACCAGTCGACCGTTTTCCATATTTCCGTCTTTCTATAACCCACGATCTACTAAAGAATATATTCTGTCAGAATCCACTACCGTATTACTTATCTGTTCTTCCAGCACCTTATCTTCCGGAGCGATTTCTCCTTTCAAATAAAGTTCCATCATCAGCTTACCGATCGGTACACCGAATGCCGCCCCGAAACCTCCGTTCTGCACATACACGCAAATCGCGACCTTAGGATCTTTATAAGGAGCAAAACCAATAAAGGCCGAATGATCCTTTCCATGAGGATTCTCCGCTGTTCCGGTCTTACCGCATACTTCGATACCGGGAATAGCCGCTCTCCAGCAAGTACCGCCCAATACAGCATTGCGCATCCCCTCGGCTACAATATCATAATATTTCGAGTCAATCGTCGGATAACGTTTATTCGTATATAGCGTATCCAAAGGTGTGTCCTGTACTTCCTTTACCACATGCGGAGTTATAAAATACCCTCGGTTGGCAATCGTTGCGGCCAGATTACATATCTGTAACGGCGTAGCGGAAACTTCTCCCTGCCCGATCGCAATGGAAATAACGGTGCTGGAATTCCAACGTCCTCCGTATACTTTATCATACACCTTACTGTTGGGGATATATCCCCTTTTCTCTCCGGGCAGGTCTATACCTAACGGATAACCATATCCCATCGATACAAGATGATTTTTCCAAATTTCAAAAGCTTCCTGAACACTCGGATACCGACGCCGACTATCCAACATATCATGTAACCCCCAGCAAAAATAAGAGTTACACGAAGTAGCCAAAGCGGGAACCAAGCTCAAAGGAGAAGGATGTCCGTGACAGGCAGGTTTTCCTCCGCGATAGGTGTAACCATGTGCACAGGTATACATCGTTTCAGGAGTAATAACCCCTTCCTGTAGAAAGATTAGTCCCTGTGTAGGTTTGAATGTTGACCCGGGAGGATAAAATCCAGTGATCGCACGGTCGATAAGAGGCTTTTGAGGATCTTCACTCAAAAGGTGATGATTCTTTCCTCTCTGACGTCCTACCAGCAAGCCAGGATCATAGTTCGGCGAAGAGACCAGGCAAAGCACTTCGCCTGTCGCCGGTTCTATCATCACGATACTTCCAACCTTATTTCTCATAAGCTTCTCGCCATAGGCCTGCAAGTCCATATCGATAGAAAGCGTCAGATTCTTTCCGGATACAGGTGCGACGTCACTGTTTCCTTCATCATATTTACCTTTGATACGCCCGTGTACATCCCGGAGAAGGATCTCCACCCCTTTTACACCACGCAGCTCCTTTTCATACGATCGTTCCACTCCTGAACGTCCGGAGTTATCCCCCTGCACATAATAGTCATCGCTTTGAATATCTTTCCGGTTCACTTCACCGATATTTCCCAGTACATGGGCTGCATTCGGATATTCATACTGCCGGATCGTACGGTTCTGGATATAAAAGCCGGGGAATTTATAAAGCTTTTCCTGCAAAACGCCACACTCCTGTGCCGACAGGTGATTCATAAAGACCTGCGGTACATAAGAAGAATAACCGGGATTCAACCGCCGATTCTTTATATCGGCAATACGTTTATCGAATTGTTCTCTCGATATACTCAAGATCTTACAGAAGTCCAGTGTATCGAAAGGCTGTACTTCACGCATAATAAGCATGACGTCGTAAGCAGGCTGGTTATATACAAGAAGTTTACCATTGCGGTCATAAATTATCCCACGGGAAGGATACAACGTTTTTTTCAGGAATGCATTACTGTCTGCCCATGCTTTATAGTCGTTCTCTACCACCTGAAGGTAGAACAAACGAGCAATAAAGATGAGAACCAACAGAACCACGGCGCCTATTATAACATAACGCCTGTTCTCAAGTGTATACTTTGCATTAGTCTCCACTCTTCTGTGTCTCTATATTGAATGCTTCTATTGTACAAATTAATAATGTAGTCGTTATCACACTCGCTCCGATACGGAGGGCAAGGAATAACGGGTCGAATAAGGTCAGCGACTCGATCAGGAACAAGGTTACATGATGAATCACCACTAATGACAGTACATACCGGAAAAAACCACCATATCCGAATGTCTTATAAGAAGGATATATCCCGTCGGGAAGATCCTTACCCATATAAAAACGTATCAACGGCTCACGGATAAATCCGGTTAAGGTACATGCTGCGGCATGCATTCCCGGGGTATTTGAAAATACATCGATCACCAGACCGATAAGGAACGAGAAAAGAACAACCAGATCACGTGGTGAACCGACCGGCATCTTTACGATAAAATAAAGATACAGGAACGGTGTTGCGATCCGCAGGAAATGGATATTATTCAGGATCAACACCTGAATCAACACCAATACAACAAAATAAAGCAATCCCCTTATTAAATTATTAATCATTTCTTCTTGCTTCTTGTTCTACCCTTATCTGTTCTTCCTGATTATAATTCTTTATGATACGAACGTTCTTCAATGACTGAAAATCTGTTGCCAGCTCTACTTTCAGCGTAAAGAAGTTATCGTCATGCTGTTTCTCAAAATCAGCTACCGTCCCCACGACAATTCCAGCAGGGAATACACTCGAATAACCGCTGGTTACGATCGTATCACCTTTCTGAAACTCCACATGACGGGGCAACTCTTCCAGATTGGCATATCGTGTGCTGCGTCCGTTCCAACTCAATGAACCGAAATAACTACTACCCAATACCTTGCAGCTAAGCTTCGATTTAGGATTAAGCAACGGAATAATGACAGAAAAATGATCTGCCACAGTCGATACAATCCCCACAACTCCCTGTACGGAAACAACGCCCATATCCGGAGCAATTCCATCCTTACGTCCTTTGTTCACAGTAATATAGTTCGAAAGGTGGGTCACACTGTTATTCGTCACCTCCGCCAAAACAAAACTATACGGGAACTGTTCGACCGAGTCGGGAGCAAATCCGGCAAAATGTACCGTATCAGCCATCATCATATCCAAACGATCCTGCAACTCCAGTAAATCCATTTCCAGCTGCCCGTTCCTTTCCAACAACTCCTTGTTTATTTCACGAAGGTCGAGATAGGAAGTCACATAACCGGAGACAGAAGAGACATGCCCTGTCAATACATTTGCCGAACTGAAGATAATATTCCGCTGGTACGCATTATTGCGATAAATCAACATCAGCGAAACAATCTCAAGCAAAACAAACAGAAACCAATGCCTCTTTCTTACCAGGAAGTCCAGCAGTTTACGCATAAATAATAATGTGCCAATTTGATAATGTACCAATATGCCAATTAATCAATACACCAACGAATGCGCCTCTTATTGGCACATTGGCATATTGATTAACTGGCACATTATTTCCCTTATCGAATAAGGAAATTAAATTTATCTATATTCTTCAACGCTACGCCCGTACCTTTCGCTACCGCATGCAACGGATCTTCGGCAATATGGAACGGAATGTTGATCTTATCAGTCAAACGTTTGTCGAGTCCGCGCATCAAGGCACCGCCACCGGCCAGATAGATACCGTTACGAACGATATCGGCATACAGTTCAGGCGGAGTCTGTTCCAACGCACTCAGGATAGCCGCTTCCATCTTCGAGATCGATTTCTCCAGGCAGTGTGCAATTTCCTGATAAGAAACAGGTACTTCCATCGGAAGAGCTGTCATCTGGTTCGGACCGTGTACGATATAATCTTCGGGCGGATTATCCAGGAATGTCAATGCAGAACCGACATTGATCTTGATCAACTCGGCAGTACGTTCACCCACCTTCACATTGTGCTGGCGACGCATATATTCCATAATATCAGCCGTCAGGTCGTCTCCTGCTATACGGATCGATTTATTGGAAACGATACCTCCCAGCGAGATAACAGCGATCTCGGTTGTACCACCGCCTATATCTACGATCATGTTGCCTTCGGGTGCTTCCACATCGATACCGATACCGATCGCAGCAGCCATAGGTTCATAAATCATATATACATCACGGCCTCCGGCATGTTCGGCAGAGTCGCGTACGGCACGGATCTCGACTTCAGTGCTACCGGAAGGAATACATACTACCACCCGGAGCGAAGGAGAAAACCAACGGTGTTTCGGATTTATCATTTTGATCAGACCGCGTATCATTTGCTCTGCAGCAAAGAAGTCGGCAATCACACCGTCACGAAGCGGACGGATCGTACGAATATTCTCGTGCGTCTTTCCGTGCATCTGGCGTGCCTTTTCACCGACAGCCAGCACTTTGTCGGTACGTCTGTCGAGGGCAACTACCGATGGCTGATCCACTACTACTTTACCACCACTGATGATGATGGTATTAGCAGTACCCAGGTCCATCGCTATTTCTTGTGTGAAAGAAAATAATCCCATTTTTTAATAAGGTGTTTTTTTAATGTTTGAAATGACGGACTCCCGTCTTAACCATAGCCAAGCCATGCGCGTTGCAATATTCAACGGACAACTTGTCATTTACAGAACCACCCGGCTGAATAACTGCAGTAATACCTGCCTTATCAGCTATTTCAACACAGTCAGGGAATGGGAAGAATGCATCAGAAGCCATAACGGCACCTTTCAAATCGAATTCGAAAGCGTTTACCTTTTCAATAGCTTGCTTTAAAGAGTCTACACGCGATGTCTGACCGATACCACTTGCGCAAAGCTGTTTGTTCTTTACCAGGGTGATAGCGTTTGACTTACTGTGTTTCACCAGTTTATTAGCGAACAATAGGTCTTCTACTTCCTGAGAAGTAGGTTGTTTGTCAGTCATCGGTTCCAGATCTGCAGCAGTCTGGATACTGAGGTCTTTTTCCTGCATCAGGGCACCATTCAACAGTGAACGGAACTGCATCGGACAAGTCTTTGCTTCCTTACGGATCAGGATGATGCGGTTTTTCTTCTGCATCAACACTTCCAAAGCGTCTTTTGTATATTCCGGGGCGATGATCACTTCGAAGAAGATCTTGTTGATCTCTTCAGCTACTTCTTTATCGATCGGCGTGTTGGTAATCAGGATACCGCCGAATGCAGAAACCGGGTCACCGGCCAATGCATCTTTCCATGCTTCGAGCACAGTCGGACGGGATGCGATACCACAAGCATTATTATGTTTGAGGATAGCGAATGTCAGTTCATCGAATTCGTCGATCAGACTGACAGCGGCATCGATATCCAGCAAGTTATTGTAGGAGATCTCTTTGCCGTGGATCTGGTCGAACATATCGCTGAACTTACCATAGAACTTAGCTGCCTGGTGAGGGTTTTCGCCATAACGCAGGCTCATCGGCTGGTCTACAGTAGCACGGAAGTGTGAACCTTCGCGTCCGTCAAAATAATTGAAAATAGCAGAATCATAACCGGATGAAACGGCAAAAGCTTCTTTGGCGAACCATTTACGGTCTTCCAGGGAAGTTTCCGCCCCTTTTTCATTCAGCAACTGCATCAAGGGCTGATACTGTGCTTTGGAAGCTACGATTACTACATCTTTGAAGTTCTTTGCAGCGGCACGGATCAATGAGATACCGCCTATATCTATCTTTTCGATGATTGCCTGTTCTTCCGCACCCGAAGCCACTGTTTCTTCGAACGGATACAAGTCTACAATCACTAAATCAATTTCAGGAATTTCGTATTGTTCAATCTGGCCTTTGTCGCCTTCGTTGTCTCTACGGGTAAGGATACCACCGAATACTTTCGGGTGAAGCGTCTTAACACGTCCTCCCAGGATAGAAGGATAACCTGTCAGGTCTTCCACAGCATCACAAGGGATGCCTAATGATTCGATAAATGTTTGAGTTCCCCCTGTTGAAACGAAGCTAACACCTTCGTTATGAAGCTTTTTTAAAATTTCATCCAGTCCCTCTTTATGGAATACAGAGACTAATGCACGCTTAATACGTTTTGTTGCAGCCATCTTTGTTGAGTTTATTTTAATGTTTTAGAGCACAAAAGTAGACAATTATTTTCAATATGTACATTAATGTAAGTATTTTATTCCAGAGCGAATTATTTAATAAAACTTAGAATCTGTTGAAAACTGTGGGGCAATAGTCCTCTACATATATATAAGAGCCACAAAGCCATATACGGATATTTTTTTGTATCTTTGCGCTCTCATTCGAAATTTAATAGGTATACAAGATATGATAACGGTTAACAATCTGGACGTACAGTTCGGTAAACGTATCCTCTTTCAGGATGTAAACATGAAGTTTACGCCGGGCAACTGCTACGGCATTATCGGTGCCAATGGTGCCGGGAAATCAACTTTCCTGCGTGTGATCAGCAAACAGCTGGATCCGACACGCGGCACGGTAACTTTAGGCCCGGGGGAACGCCTCTCGGTATTAAGCCAGGACCACTTTGCTTTCGATGAGCATACAGTAATGGATACTGTCCTGATGGGACACACCACCCTGTGGGAAGTGATGAGCGAAAAGAATGCGCTCTACGAAAAACCTGATTTCAGCGATGCCGACGGTATCCGTGTATCGGAACTGGAAGAAAAGTTCGCCGAGATGGAAGGATGGAATGCCGAAAGTGATGCAGCCAACCTTTTGAGCGGTCTGGGTATCGCCGAAGAGTATCATTACAGCATGATGAAAGACCTTAGCGGTAAGCAAAAGGTTCGTATATTACTTGCCCGCGCCCTTTTCGGACAGCCGGACAACCTGCTTTTAGATGAGCCGACCAACGACCTCGACCTTGAAACGGTGGGCTGGCTGGAAAACTATCTGTCTAACTCCGACCATACAATCCTGGTAGTGAGCCATGACCGTCACTTCCTCGACTCTGTTTGTACACATACGGTCGACATCGACTTCAATAAGTTGCAGATGTTTGCCGGTAACTATAGCTTCTGGTACGAATCAAGCCAGTTGGCTCTCCGCCAGCAGCAGAACCAGAACAAGAAGGCTGAAGAAAAGAAAAAGGAACTGGAAGAGTTCATTCGCCGTTTCAGTGCCAACGTTGCAAAGTCAAAACAGACTACCAGCCGCAAGAAGATGATCGAAAAGCTGAATATCGAAGAGATTAAGCCGTCTTCGCGCCGTTATCCGGGTATTATCTTTACACCTAACCGCGAACCGGGTAATCAGATCCTGGAGGTAAAAGGACTGACAAAAAGCATCGAAGGAAAGGTGCTCTTCAAAGATTTCAACCTGAATGTGGAGAAAGACGACAAGATCGTTTTCATCAGCCGCGACCCGCGTGCCATGACGGCATTCTTCCAGATCATCAATGGAGAAGAGAAAGCGGATGCCGGTACGTATCAGTGGGGACAGACCATCACGACAACTTATCTGCCGCTGGATAATGCGAAGTATTTCGACTCGGATTATAACCTGCTCGATTGGTTGAGCCAGTTTGCCGGAGACACGAACGAGGTATTCCTGAAAGGTTTTCTGGGACGTATGTTGTTCTCGGGCGAAGAGTTGCAGAAAAAGGTAAGTGTACTGTCGGGAGGCGAGAAAATGCGTTGCATGATTTCCCGAATGATGCTGACGGATGCCAACACGATTATCCTGGATACACCGACTAACCATCTGGACTTGGAATCTATCCAGGCATTCAATAATACGTTGCAGTCATTCAAGGGAAACGTCCTTTTCTCCAGCCATGACCACGAGTTCATCCAGACTGTGGCAAACCGTATTATCGAACTGACACCTAACGGCATCATCGACAAGATGATGGATTACGATGATTATATCACTGATCCGACTATAGCCGAACTACGCGAAAAGTTATATAAATAATTAAGACAAGGGCGGCTGTTACAGTCGCCCTTCTTTATTTTAAGTAACATCTAAATACCCGTAAAGATGAAAAAACGTATTTTGTTTCTTCTGGCAGTATTTATCACCTGGCTTCCGCTTCTTGCTATTCAAAAGCCGGTCTTTATGTTATATCACCATGCCTTAGCGAACGGATGTTCGCTAATCGATTACCTTAAGGTAATTACTCATGGACTATTACTGGACTGTACGGTTTCAGGATACCTGACGGTGATACCGTTTCTCTGCGTACTGGTTTCTATCTGGTTGCCGGGAACTTTTTACAAAAAAGTCCTGAAAGGTTACTTCCTGGTGATGGGACTGGTCATTGCGGCTATCTTTGCGGTCGATGTTGCTTTATACGGATATTGGGGGTTCAGGCTAGATGCCACCCTGTTCTTTTATCTGCAATCGCCGGCCGATGCGATGGCTAGCGTGCCTGTCGGAACATTCTTTTTGCAGTTCGGGTTATTCCTATTATATGCATACGGAATCTTTCTGGCTTTCCGGAAACTGATCATTCCTTTATTCCCGGTCACACCTGCACACAACCGGGTGGGTGGATCGGTCGCAGTCTTGCTTCTCGGAGGTATTTTATTTATTCCTATCCGGGGCGGGGTAACGACTTCTACAGCAAATGTGGGAATGGTTTATTTCAGTAAAAATCAATTTCTGAATCACTCGGCAATCAACCCGGCCTTCAGCCTGCTGGCGTCATTAAGCAAACAGCAGGATTTTGCGGCGCAGTTCAATTTCTTTCCGGAAGAAGAAAGACGGGAACGCTATACAGCACTCACCCATCACAACGATAGCCTGACGAACAGTACGGAAAAGGTCGCGCTATTGACTACCGACCGACCTAATGTCCTGATCATTCTGCTGGAAAGTTTCTCGGCTAATGCCATTGAAGCCGTCGGTGGAGAAGCAGGGATCACGCCCAACCTGAACAGGCTAAGCAAAGAAGGAGTTACATTTACTAATATGTATGCCAACTCCTTCCGTACCGACCGTGGGATAGTCGCCGTACTGAACGGTTATCTGGCACAACCTACAACATCCATCATGAAGTATCCGGCCAAAAGCCAGACACTTCCTTCCATTGCCAAAAGTCTGAACGAACAGGGATATACAGCCGATATGCTTTATGGTGGAGACATCAACTTTACCAATATGCAGAGTTATTTCTTCGGCTCCGGATACAGTAAAATCACAGCCGACCGGGATTTCCCGCTGACCAGTCGTCTCAGTAAATGGGGAGCCAACGATGATATCACTTTCTCACATCTGTATGAGTCGATCAAAGAGAGAGACGAAAATACTCCCTGGCTGAGTACATTCCTGACATTAAGCAGTCACGAGCCGTTCGAGGTTCCTTTCCATCATCTGGAAAATCCTTATCTCAACTCGGTGGCTTTTACCGACAGTTGTATCGGTAGCTTTGTAGACAAGCTAAAGGAACTACCCGTCTGGAAAAACACATTGATCGTGCTGATATCCGACCACGGTTACCGTTATCCTTCTTCCATCCAGGAACACGGGCCACTTCGTTTCCACATACCGATGATATGGCTGGGCGGTGCAATCAAAGAACCGGTTGCCATCGACACGTATGCTAATCAGACAGATTTGGCGGCCACCTTACTAAGTCAATTAGGATTACCGCACGATCAATTCACCTTTAGCCGGGATATACTTGATCCGGGATATCCAAAATATTCCTTCTATACGTTCTCTAACGGCTTCGGGATTATCGACAGCACAGGTGTTTCAGTTTATGACAACGAAAGCAACAGACCATTGCTCGAAGAACCTTCCACAGGCAGCGAAACCCGCCTGAACAAAGGAAAGGTACTGTTACAGACATTATATGACGATTTAGGAAATCGGTGACAATAAAAAAGAGGTTGCAGCTTTCTGACTGCAACCTCTTTTCTTTACTATCCACATCAGGTATTTCTATTCTTTCCCTTCTTCTTTTTCTGCATTCACCTTCTTCTCATAAGCAGTACGCAGACAGATCGTAATATAACCGAACAACAAACCGATCGTACAATAGATCATTTCTGTCAAAGCGGCTGTACAGAAAGTCGCATTCGGCACATAATTCATAAAGGCGAAAAACGCTCCGGCTCCGATGAACAGGGCTGGCACCAGAGAAAGCCACTCATTACGCTCACAGAAGATCGCACAGAAAGCAATCACGCCCACTGCCACAGGGACGGCGAAGAAGCCTAAAGCCGGAGTCAATGCACCACCTAGCACCATAATAACGATAGAAGCTGCAATACCGATCGCATACGCAATAAAGGCTTTTATCCCTCCCCTCACCGTACAACCGGCCAGGAAGTAAACAGCCCACGACTGAAAAGAGATCCAACTGAAACCGACATTTCCTTCGGGGGGAACAGAAGAGTACAACAACTGGTCTAAAGCCTGGATCAGGCACGCTAAAACACCGATAATTACGGGAATTAAAACAAACTTTTTTAGTGTCATGTGGTAAAAGATTTAAATGAGTTATTAGATATAGAATATTAGTGATTTTAGATCTATCGCAACAAATATATTAATTAAACCAATAAAACACAAAGCCATAATCAAGGATAACTCACTGTTATTGTGCAAAATAGAGTATTACCACCGATGGAAGCTGTAAACAGGATCGTTTAAGAATGAACAGCTGCACAAAATAAAAATGGCCGATCTTTACCGATCGGCCACCTTATTATTATGTATACAAAATTTACTTAACGACTTTATTTTGCATAACTTACAGCACGGGTTTCACGGATAACCGTGATCTTCACCTGTCCCGGATAAGTCATTTCATCCTGTATCTTCTTTGCAATCTCGTTCGACAGGTTTTCTGTATCCTTGTCGTCGATCTTGTCTGCCCCAACAATGACGCGAAGTTCGCGGCCTGCCTGGATAGCATACGTCTTAACAACACCCGGATAAGAAAGAGCCAACTGTTCCAGATCGTTCAAACGCTTGATATAAGCTTCTACGATTTCACGACGGGCACCCGGACGAGCACCTGAAATAGCATCACAAACCTGAACGATCGGAGCCAACAGCGTCTGCATTTCGATCTCATCGTGGTGAGCACCTACCGCATTACAGATATCCGGTTTCTCTTTATATTTTTCGCAAAGCTTCATACCCAGGATAGCGTGTGGCAATTCCGGTTCATCATCAGGCACTTTACCTATATCGTGCAACAGACCTGCGCGTTTTGCTTTCTTCGGGTTCAACCCCAGCTCAGAAGCCATCACAGCACAAAGGTTGGCTGTTTCACGGGCATGCTGCAACAGGTTCTGACCATAAGAAGAACGGTATTTCATCTTACCGATCATACGGATCAACTCCGGATGCAATCCATGAACACCCAGGTCGATCACGGTACGTTTACCGGTTTCCACCACTTCGTCCTCAACCTGTTTCTTCACCTTAGTAACTACTTCTTCAATACGTGCCGGATGGATACGTCCGTCCTGAACCAGCTGGTGCAATGCCAGACGGGCAATCTCACGGCGAACCGGGTCAAATCCGGAAAGGACAATTGCTTCAGGCGTATCGTCCACAACGATCTCAATACCGGTTGCGGCTTCCAAAGCACGGATATTACGGCCTTCACGACCGATGATACGTCCTTTGATCTCGTCCGATTCGATATGGAATACGGTAATAGAATTTTCAATAGCTGTTTCAGTAGCAACACGCTGGATAGACTGGATAACGATTTTCTTCGCTTCCTTATTAGCCGTCATCTTCGCTTCCTCCATAATCTCATTGATAAAAGAAGTAGCTTCCGATTTCGCTTCATCCTTCAACGACTCGATCAGTCGTTCTTTAGCTTCGTCGGCCGACAGACCGGAAAGAGCTTCCAGTTGTTCGATTTCCCGCTGATGAAGTTTTTCCAGATCATTCTTTTTCTTATCCACCAGCTCCAACTGGGCGGCCAGATTTTCTTTTACTGCATCTACTTCGCAGTTCTTACGCTGCAAATCTTCCTGACGCTGATTGAGTGTCAATTCACGCTGTTTCAGTTTACCTTCAACCGACTGGATCTTGGCATTCCTTGCCGATACTTGTTTTTCCAGGTCAGCTTTCAGGTGCAAAAACTTTTCCTTTACTTCCAGCAACTTATTTTTCTTGATCACTTCCGCTTCCTTTTCAGCCTCCCTCAGCACGGAATCGTACCTCGACTTCAGAAGGAAACGCATGCTCAACCATGTCAACAACCCTCCTATCAGGAGAGCTACAATTGATGATATGATTATATACACTGTCATTTTACTTATAGTTTAAATTCATTTATATATAAAACAAAAAAAGCACTACAATACACGGTTCACCGTGCAGAGCAGTGCGGAAACTCTTCTTACAATTATATTATAATTACTTATCCTTCAAATACTTTTCCAACTCACTCGTGAGTTCCTGTACCTTATCTGTAATAGGACTTGTATCGTTTTTATCTTCCAATTGCAAATTACTCATAGACAACTGAAAAGCAACCATGGCTAACAAATCTTTTACATCCACATCGGATTGAGCAAAATTCTGCCGATACTGATTGATCTTATTACGAATCTGCTTGGCGGCATCCCGCGCAAGTTGCTCGTCCTTCCGATCGATCCAGAGACCATAGCTCTTTTCGGCTATTTCTAAATGTATAAGAAATTTATCGTCCATCGCTTCTATTCGTTTAATAGTGCAATGCACTTGTCTACTTCCCGCACTAACTTCGATAATCGCATCCTCGCACTTTTCATTTCTCCTTCGTTTACAGAAACGACTCTTGCGGTCAGCAACTTATCGCACTTGGTATTCAACTCTTCAATCGTATTTATTGCCTGCTTCAACTCCGCTTCTTTACGGAACAGAGTAGTTTTGAGCTCGTCAATCGTATGGTTTTGTTTGTTACATAACTCCATCAAATCGCGAACTCTCACCTCAAATACAGCCAACAATCTCTTTTGATCTTCGGTCATTTCACACCAAATTCTACACAAAAGTAAAATTTAGAATTGAATAAAGCAACAGTCAGTCCGTTTTTTTGAACTGAAAACGTCCAGACACACAAAAGGCCGTCCAAATATCATCCGAACAGCCCTCCTTAATCTAGTATCGGCTACGCTATTAGATCAGCGCAACAAATAATTCACCTTCAATCTCTTCGAAAGCAAGCTTGCCTTCTTTAGCTAACCAACCAAATGCAGCATACATGTCTTTTTCTGCTTTGATTTTAGTTGCTTTCTTTACTGCCTTAACACTCATTTTTCCGCCTTCGTTCAATACTGTCCAAACGAGGCCGGCGTTTGTTCCAATCAATTCGATCATTTTCTTTTCGTTTTGTTAATTCTTAACGGGGGCAAATTTATAGATTAATCGATTAAAACAAAAGGAAATAGATGTTTTTTAGCATAAAAACGCCCACTTTTGAGGTTTATAAACATAATTAACGCGTTTATAACATAATTTTCACTCTACTTTCGGGTGTTATCAGTTCCATTTCCAAATTAGTGATTGATACATATCGTGTTAAAAGGGACACTCCATAGGCAACCGCCTCTTGTAAACCATCTTTCCCCGAATAGCCATTTATAATCATTAACAGCTTTTCCGTATTGATATCGATCTTGGTTCGTTCCTCGTCGCTGGTCGGTGTGCCGACGCCTCCCAGGTTATCGCGATAAACCGGAAGCCCGGCGATATTCAACTCACCCCGGCCTATTCCATGATAGACTTCCCCCTCCTTTCCTACTCCCAACACGAGGTTGCCATCTATCTTTGCCGCATCGAAGCCACCGATAGAATAACCGCTTTGAATAGATAACAGATTGATTATATCGACCAGGGTATCTATCTTATATAAAGGTAGGTCACGAAAAATACGCCTACGAAGCGCCTCTGCAGAAGGACGATACCGGTTCGGATCTTTACCCAATCGTTTATATGCCTGCCGGGTGGCTTGTATAGGAAGAAATTTATTTATGTCTTCCAGCTTACCGGATGAACGGATCGTATTCTCCATTTCGGTAATTTCCTTCCACAGTTGTTCGTCGTATACCGTATTCTTTACATCACATGCCACGACTGCCACATGCAAGTCCGGACATGCCTTTGCTATTTCTTCTGAGATAGAAACGTGTATCATATATACAATTAGTCTTTAATCATTATTCCGGACAGGATACGCCCGCTTTTTATTCCCAACCGACGGGCAGAGAAAAAGTCGTCAGGATGCTGATACGTGCAGATGCCGGATACTTCTATCTGTTCAGGTTGAAGACCGGATTGAAGCAGTTGCATACGGTTGGCTTCCCACAGGTCGATATGCGCTTTGCCTGTCCGGGCATTCCGTTCCATAATGCAGTTCATATCAACTCCGGTCGCCCGGAAAGCTTCTGCCACCTCATCGCCCACCTCAAAGGATTCTTTGCAGATAGAAGGAGCAATACCTGCCAGCATCAGCGAAGGATCGCAACCGTAACGGGCAATCATATATTCAACAGTCTTTGCTACAATCTGCTTTACCGTACCACGCCAGCCGGCATGGATCGCTGCTACGACTTTCTTATCCGGGGCATATACCAGCACAGGGACACAATCGGCCGTGGAAACAGCTATGCATATCCCGGGGACAGCCGTCACCAGGGCATCTTTCCCGTTCAGTTCCTCTTTCTGACGGGCGAGCGTAAGAGAAAGGAAGCGAGTGTCGATACAAGCTATTTCCGCTTCGTGTATCTGGAAGGGGGCAAAAATCCTTTCGGAAGAAATTCCGATTGCATCCGAAAGAAGTTGTCGGTTCATCCGAACGGATTCCGGATCATCACCGCTATACTCACCCGGATTCATCGAAGCATAGTTACCCAGGCTGACACCACCGTGACGGGTCGTTATAAAATGAGAAATGTTGCATTCTCCGCTTAATCCGGAGAATTGCAACATTTCAACTTTATTACTTTTCAGTTTCTTCATCATCTTCATCCCATTCGTATTCTTCATACTCTTCATCCGGATCATCCTCTTCGACAGGGAAGACGTAATCGTCATCGTCGTCATCGAACTGGATCGAACTGACATCGATATCCTTATGAACGATACGTTCGACTTCGTGGAAGGTTTCCTTGTTCAGTTCCTTCCAGAGCAAGTCTTTCAGTTCCGTAATGCCCTGCTGGGTAATTGAAGAGATAAATACATGAGGAACATCTTCCGGCAGATCCTCGGCAAGCGCTTCCATCAGTTCGTCGTCCAGCATATCGCTTTTGGTGATTGCCAGCACGCGGCTCTTGGTCAGCAACTCCGGATTGTACTTTACCAGTTCGTTATGAAGGATCTCATATTCTTTCTTTATATCGTCGGAATCTGCCGGGATCATAAACAGAAGCAGCGAGTTTCGTTCGATATGACGCAGGAAACGAAGTCCGAGACCTTTCCCTTCACTGGCCCCTTCGATGATACCGGGGATATCAGCCATTACAAACGAACGATGGTCGCGATAGCTCACGATACCCAGATTCGGTTCGAGTGTAGTAAACGGATAATTGGCGATCTTCGGTTTGGCAGCCGATACGACAGACAGTAAAGTAGACTTACCCGCATTCGGAAAACCTACCAGACCGACGTCGGCAAGCAACTTCAACTGAAGGATCACTTTACGTTCCTGTGCCGGTTCGCCCGGTTGAGCATAACGGGGAGCCTGATTGGTAGATGTCTTGAAGTGCCAGTTACCCTGTCCGCCACGACCACCTTTCAGCAGCATGACTTCCTGGCCGTCTTCGGTCACGTCGCAAATGTATTCGCCGGTTTCGGCATCATACACAACGGTTCCGCACGGAACTTCGATAACACGGTCTTCACCATCTTTCCCGAAACTACGTTTGGCACTGCCGCCTTCACCGCTTGTCGCCATGATATGACGCTCGAACTTCAGGTGGAGCAACGTCCAGTAATTTCGGTTACCACGAAGAAACACATGGCCTCCTCGCCCTCCGTCGCCTCCGTCGGGGCCTCCTTTCGGAATATATTTCTCACGACGAAAGTGAGAAGACCCTCTTCCGCCCTTCCCCGAGCGGCAATAGATCTTTACGTAATCTACAAAGTTTGATTCAGCCATTTTACTATTCTTTCTTATTTTACTTTATTTACTGCTTCTTTAATACGATCGAAGATTTCTTCGACTGTACCCATACCGTGAATACCCACGTGCTTGCCTTCGCCTACATAATAGTCAGCCAAAGGAGCTGTTTGCTTGTGGTAAACATCCAGTCTGGATTTGATTGTTTCCAGGTTATCGTCAGAACGGCCTGAAACTTTACCGCGTTCCAACAGACGGTTGATCAGTTCTTCTTCTTCCACCTGCAGATTCAACATAACAGATACATCCGTACCACGTTTGTTCAACATTTCTTTCAATGCCTTTGCCTGCGGGATTGTGCGGGGGAAACCGTCAAAGATAACGCCTTTAGAACCTGCTTTGCTGTCGAGTACCTTTGCCAGCATGTCTACGATCAGTTCATCCGGTACAAGCTGACCTTTTTCGATGTAATCTTTTGCGATCTTACCCAGTTCGGTTTCTTCTTTCATTTCTGCACGCAATACATCGCCTGTAGAGATGTGATTCAAACCGTATTCTTTAATAATCAACTCGCTCTGTGTTCCTTTTCCTGAACCCGGAGCTCCAAAAATAACAACGTTCAACATAATATTGTTTCTTATTTATATAAATGTATATCCTTTTAACCAATAACCTTATATATATCCCTGTAAGCACGTCCCATCTCGTCATAGTCCAAACCGTAGCCGACAATAAAGTCACTGGGGATCTGCAAACCGACATAATCCGGTTTCAAATCACACTTCAGCGAATCCGGCTTGAACAGCATCGTAGCCAGCCTGACATCGGCCGCCCCGTCGTTCTTCAGCTTATCCATCACGAACTGCATGGTATAACCGGTGTCGATAATATCTTCCAGCAGGATCAGGGTACGTCCCTTCACATCGGCCTGTACCGGCATGATCTCGCGAACAACTCCGGTCGTATTGAGGCCACGGTAGGATGAATACCGGGCAAAAGTGATCTCGTAGTGCGTATCCATCTGGCGCATCAGTTCGGCGGTAAACATGAACGCCCCGTTCAGTATACCGACAAACAGCGGGTTAGTATCTCCTACATCTGACTTGATCTGTCCGGCCACCTTCGCAATAGCCGCCTTGATCTCCTTCTCCGGGATAAACAGTTCAAATTCTTTATCTTTTAATCGGATCTTATCCATATACCGTTTATTTTTCGAGGGAACAAAGGTACAATATTTTCAGCGAAGCACAAACATTGTTTTACGTTTTAGGGTTCATGCATTCATAACAAGGCTTTTCTCATTGATTCTCGGTTCTTACCGCATGAACCCGGCTTGGGCTTCCGGGTTCATCCAGACTTCATAGAGGGTTCATTATTTACGGCTTTCGGTCAGGATATTGCCGTCCATCATACGGATCAGGCGGCTTGCCATCCGGGCATTCTCTTCCGAGTGGGTCACCATAACGACGGTCGATCCTTCTTTGTTGAGTTCGAGGAGGAGATTCATGACTTCGTTGCCGTTCACCGAATCCAGGTTTCCGGTCGGTTCGTCCGCCAGGATGATATGGGGGTTTGTAACGATGGCGCGGGCAATGGCTACACGCTGTTGCTGTCCGCCGGAAAGTTGTTGCGGGTAATGTTCCGTACGATGGGCGATCTGCATCCGGTCGAGGGCGGCATTCACTCGCGTCACCCGTTCTTTCATGGGGACTCCGGCATATAAAAGCGGTAATTCTACATTCTCAAAGACCGTCAGCTCATCTATCAGGTTGAAACTCTGAAAGACAAATCCCAAATTGCCATTCCGCAAGTCCGTGCGGTTGTTCTCCGTATAGCGGGAAACTTCCTCATCCAGAAACCATAATTCACCGGAAGTCGGATTATCCAGCAATCCCAACAAGTTCAGCAAGGTAGACTTACCACAGCCCGAAGGCCCCATGATTGCCAGGAACTCTCCTTTGTTGATTTCCAGATTAACACCGTTCAGAGCCGTAGTCTCCACACTTTCCGTACGAAACACCTTCGTTAAATTTACTGCTTTTATCATGATCTTCTATTTTTATTTTATGCTTGTTACTTTATTCATACCGTAATGATTTTACGGGGTTACGCGAAGCAGCCCGCCAGGTCTGTGCCGCCACCGTCAGGAAGGTGATCAGCAGAATGACCAGACCCGAGAGCGGGAACAGCCACCAACCGATCGTGGTCTGGTAAGCGAAGTTGCTCAACCAGCGAGCCATGAAAAGGTAACCCACCGGACAAGCCACCACAAATGCGATCCCTACCCAAACCATATATTCACGGCAGAACATCCGCACGATCCGATCCGAATGGGCACCGTTCACCTTCCTGATCCCTATTTCCTTCGTACGTTGTGCCGTCGAAAGGGCAACCAGGCCGAACACGCCCATCATCGCCACAAGAATAGCCAGCACCGTAAAGATCAGGAACATCCGGCTGAGCTGTTGCTCACGGGCATAGTTCTGGTTCAGGGTATCGGAGAAGAAGCGGTAAGAGAACACATTGTCCGGGCGCATCTCTTCGTATTTATCTTTCAGGAATTTCAGCGTCTCCGCCTTATTCTCCGGGGATATCTTTATATACATCGTGTTCAGCAACTGACGGGAATAATACAGATAAGCCGGCTTCACCTCCTCGCGCAACGGCTGGAAATGGAAATCTTTTACTACGCCGACAATCTTCGACGTCTCACCGAACCAGCCTTTGTTTTGTACAACCATGCCTACCGGGTCTTTCACCTGCATCATCTTCCAGGCGGTTTCATTGATGACGACAGGTAGTTCTTTCTTATAAGTCCCATCCATATACGCATCCTTATCCGCTCCGAACGATTCCCCTTTCAGCAGTGTCAGCCCTAATGTATTCATGAAACTTCCGTCGCCTACCACACCGACTACGGTCAGGGAGTCTACTTGTCCCTTTTCATTCATCCAACTAAAAACACTTTCTTCCGTCTTGCGACCCTGAAGATAATTGGCTATTTCCACTCCTCCGGCCACGCTTTTCACATGCGGATTCTTCATCACTTCGCGTCGGTAATCGTCTATTCCCTGGTTACCGAAATAAGCCATCAGTTCGAACTCCCCGCAATCGACAACCACCATATCTTCTTTGTCCAGTCCCAGATCTGCCTGTTGCAGGTAATGAAGTTGACGGAACACCACCGAAGTACAGAAAAGCATCGTTATGGCAATGACAAACTGCACGCAGACAAGCCCTTTAAGCAGCGTCCCTTTCTTACCCGTAGCCTTTCCGCCTTTGAAAGCCAGCAACGGATTGAACGACGACATATAAAAAGCAGGGAACGCCCCGGCCAGGCTGCCGACCCCTATAATACCGAACAGGATAAACAACAAGGTCTGCCAGTTAAACTGCAAGACAATATCTTTTTCTACAAACTGATTGAAGGCAGGCAACAACAATTCCGTCAGCGCCAAAGCCAGCACCAACGAAAGGAAAGCCTGCACCAGACTCTCCGACAGGAACTGTGCGACCAGCATTTTACGCTTCGCCCCCGTCACCTTCCGGACACCGATCTCTTTATACCGCAGGGAAGCGCGGGCAGTCGACAGGGTTGTAAAGTTGAAAGCGCCCATAAAGATAACCAGCAGGGCTAAGGCCATAAACAAACGGATTTGCGACATATTCCCATAGTTGTCGACTGACGGGTCTTTAAAGCCTGTATGCAGATGAATATCCTCCAACGGTTGGAACTCCAGCGTCCTTCCGTCTTCCCGATGGTTTGTCCAAGCACGGCTCATGACTTGCCGGTCGGTAGCCGATAAGTCCGCTCCCTTTCTCAACCGGATATATACATTTGTTCCTTCCACATAGTCCCAGCTTGCCGGCTCGAAATAAGCCTGCTCACTCAGCAGAACTTCAAACTTAATATGACTCTTACGCGGTACCTTCAGGACTGCCGCCACCTTATAACGAAACGTCTGTCCGAGGAACTGGCAAGTCACTTCCTTGCCGACAGCAGAAGCCCCCCCGAACAACTTCCGCGCCGCAGACTCGGCCAGCACGATCTGTTGCGGGTCTTTCTTCAGCAGGGACGGATCGCCGGAAACTACCGGAAAACTGAACACATCGAAGAAAGTCGTATCTACATATGTATACTTCGCTTCAATCAGGTTCTCCCCCGAATGGAGATTCAGTGTACCGAAGTTTAGTAAAAAGGTAGCATCCTCCACCTGCGGAAACTCCTCCCTGAGCGTTTTACTCAGCGGAGCTACCGTATAGGCCGACTCTTTTATCTCTCCTCCCGGTTCCCGTTCGACAGCGATTACGCGGTAAATGGAGTGACGGTTCTTATGGAAATCCTCGAAGGTCAGTTCGTCTACCACCCAGAGATAGATAAGGAAAGCGGCTGTCATTCCCAGCACAAACCCCAACATATTAATAGAGGAAAACAGGAAGCTCCGTTTGATCAACCGGATCGCTACTTTAAAATAGTGTTTCAACATATCTTTATTCTTATAATGTTTTATTCATACCTTAATGATTCCACCGGATTGCGCGAAGCAGCCCGCCAGGTTTGTGCTATAACGGTCAGCATCGTTATCAGCAAGATAATACCGCCGGCCAGCGGAAACAGCCACCAGCTGATCGTCGTCTGGTAGGCAAAATTGCTTAACCAGTTCAACATAAACAGGTAACCGAGCGGACAGGCTATCAGGAAAGCCAACCCTACCCAATTCATATATTCCCGGCAAAACATCCTGACGATCCGGTCGGAATGTGCACCGTTCACCTTGCGGACACCTATTTCCTTTGTCCGTTGCACCGTCGAAAGCGCCACCAGACCGAATACACCCATCATAGCCACGATAACAGCCAACACCGTAAAGATCAGAAACATCTGGCTCTGCTGATGCTCACGGGCATAATTCTGGTTCAGCACATCGGTCAGGAAACGGTAGTTGAACAGCATATTCGGCCGCGCTTCCTCATACTTCTCTTTCAGGAACTTCAGGGTCGCCGCCTGGTCTTCCGGTGAGATACGGACATACAGGTGACTGAACATTTGAACGGTATAATACAGGTAAGCCGGTTTTATCTTCTCGCGCATCGGTTGGAAGTTAAAGTCTTTCACGACTCCTACCACCCGTGAATTCCTGATACCGAAAGTACCGCCTCTCAGCAACATGCCGATTGGATTTTCCACTTTCAGCATCTTCCAGGCTGTCTCATTGATAACGATCGGCGACTCTTTCGAATAAGAACCATCCCAGTAATGATCGGGGTTCGTACCAAATATCTCTCCCTTCAACAACGTCAGCCCCAGGCCATCGATAAAATTACCGTCGCCAACCATCCCGACCATCTTCAGCGAGTCGGTCTTTCCCGTCTCGTCTTCCCAACTGAAAAGGCACTCTTCCCAGCGAGATCCCTTCATATAATCCGTAATCTCCACCCCTAACGTCAGACTCTTTACATGCGGATTCTTCAGCACTTCCTGCTGAAACCCTTCCGATTCACGCCGCCAGTCCTGCACATCCACTTCGATCAGGTTCTCCTTATTCAGTCCCAGATCCGCATTTTGCAGGTAACGAAGTTGTTTGAATATCACTGTCGTACTAATAATCATGGTTATCGCGATCACGAACTGAACACAAACCAAGGCTTTAATAAAAGTTCCTTTCTTTCCAGTCGCCCGTCCTCCTTTGAAAGCCAGCAACGGATTGAACGACGACATATAGAATGCCGGAAAGCTCCCGGCCAGACAACCCACTCCCACAATACCGAACAGGATAAACAACAAAGTCTGCCAGTTAAACTGAAGGACAATATCTTTCCCGACAAACAGGTTGAACAACGGTAGTAATAATTCCGTCAGCGCCAAGGCCAACAGCAACGAGATAAAGGCCTGTACCAGACTTTCCGCCAGGAACTGCACGATCAGTGTTTTCCGCTTCGCTCCGGTCACCTTCCTGACACCTACCTCCTTAAATCGCTGGGAAGCACGAGCCGTCGACAACGTCATAAAGTTAAACGCTCCCATAAAGATAATCAAAGCAGCCAGTATCGTAAACAGATAGATCTGTTGCATACTGCCGTGGTTATTCACATCGCCCAGTTCTTTGAAGTTCGTGCGCAGATGGATATCTTTCAAAGGCTGCAACGTTAAAGGCTTGCCTTTCTTCGAATGGTCTGTCCAAAGGTTGCGCATAGCCGCACGGTCGGCATCCGAAAGCACATTATCTTTCCTGAGTTGGATATAGATATGCATACTTTCCGAAAAGTCCCACTTCATACTATCAAAGTCACCCCACACATAAGAGTCCCAACTTCCGAGCACTTCAAACTGGATATGACTTTTACGCGGAACTTCCAACACGGCAGCTACTTTATAATATTTAGGATTAGTAAAGTACCGGCAAACGACTTCTTTACCGATAGGCGATGTATCACCAAACAATTTCTTTGCCGTAGCTTCTGATAAGACCAGCTGTTGGGGGTCATGCTTCATCAGATTCGGATCACCGGCTATAACCGGGAAACTGAATACATCAAAGAAGGCAGTATCTACATACGCATAACTCGGTTCGATAAATTTCTCTCCCCAATGAAGATCTAACTTTCCGCCATACTTGATAAACGTTGTATTCTCCACCTTCGGGAACTCCTCCCGGAAAAGTCTGCAAAGAGGAACTACTGTCGAAGATATCTGCTTCCCGCCCGTCGCATCTTCCCGTATCACCCGGTAAATAGAATCCCCGTTCTTATTAAAATCTTCAAACGTCAGCTCGTCTACGATCCAGAGATAGATCAGAAAAGCGGCCGTCATGCCCAGCACAAACCCCAGCATATTGATCGAAGAGAACAGAAAGCTCCTTTTGATCAGCCGAAGGGCTACTTTCACATAGTGTTTCAACATATTATTCTTATTTTATCGTTAGCATGAATATATCCTACTGATACGGATAAGCATTCAATATCTATGCCATTTTCATAACCAGATAAAAATCAACCACATAAGCAGATCACCGTCATAACCAAGTGTACGATTTCGTACAGTTTGCCAGTCTAGCCGCACGCTTCCGCCTACTAACTAACTCCCAGCAAAGGAGAAACTAATCTTTTTCTGCTTATATACTAATGTCCGAATGCCTTATTTTTTTGCTTTTGAGCAAGCCCGAAATTAATTTTGAGCATGCATGAATTTAATTTTGAGCTAGCTCAAAATTGATTTTTAGCATGGGCAAAAGCAAAAAAATAAGGCATCCGTGAACTAATAGGTAAGCAGAAAAAGATTAAAAGTTCACTTGTTACGGGATAGTCTGTCGGCAATACGGAAATTTTAGCTAAGTTTGTGTTGTAGTTTAATGCATAATTTTACGTATGAATCCCAAAGAGATGTTATCGGAAAATCTTCATAATGTAGTCTGCACCATTAAAAACGCTATTCTTCAAAGCCAGTTGCGGGCTGTCAAAGCTGTTAATGCAGAACAGTTATCACTTTACTATGGTATAGGTCAATATGTATCGGCTAATTCTCGCAAGGGATTTTGGGGAACCGGAGCAATAGAAACTATCAGCGAACAACTACAAAAAGAATTGCCGGGACTTCGTGGTTTTTCAGCAACAAGCATAAAGAAAATGCGAAACTTTTACGAAGAATGGCATGATGTACTTAGTAAATCGACCGCCGCGGCGGTCAATTTGGAAACAACAAACAAACCATCAACAGCAGATAGCGAAATAGATACGAAAGCCTTGTTCGTAGACAATCCGACCGCCACGGCGGTCAATTTTAATCTGAACGATTTCCTGTCTCTTGGATTTACCCATCATATTGAGATTATCAATAAAACTACAAGTCCTGCGGAACGAATTTACTACATACATCAAGCGGTTCAGAATAGTTGGAGTAAATATACACTAAGAACTCAGTTAGAAGCGGACGTGTATCACCGCCAAGGCACGTTGCCCAATAATTTCACGAAAACAATAAGCGATGCCCGTTCCGCCTTAAAAGCTATAGATATGTTCAAAGATGAATATCTGTTAGACTATATCAATGTGGAAGAATTAGGGGAACGAGATAAAGAAGATATTGATGAGCGGGTTATTGAACAAGCCATCATCCATAATATCAAGAAGTTCATCATGACTTTTGGGCGTGATTTCACCTTTGTGGGTAATCAATATCACCTCGAAGCCTTCGGTATAGACCATTTCTCCGATTTATTGTTTTTCAATAGAGAATTGAATGCTCTCGTCTGTGTGGAATTGAAACGGGGTGAGTTCAAGCCCTCTTATTTAGGACAACTGACCACTTATCTACGCTTACTTGACGACCAGGTACGAAAACCGCATGAGAACCCCTCTATTGGTATTATTCTTTGCAAAAGTGCAAACAAAGAATATGTAGAATATGTCATTCAAGATTATGAGAAGCCTATGGGAGTGGCAACTTATAGAACATTAAATGATATGCCTGAGAAGTTGAGGAAGGCTTTGCCCGATATGGAAGAGCTCAAAAAAATGATATAAACGATAACGCATGGCTGTACGACAAGGAAAAATACTGGTAATAGACGATAACGAAGATATTCTCTTCACATTGAAGATGTTGCTCCGCCCGCAGGTGGAAAGCATTACGACCTGTGCCGACCCGAAAGAGATCAACCGCCTGGTGTCGCGAACGAAATATGACGTGATCCTGCTCGATATGAATTTCACGGCAGATGCCGTCAGCGGGAAAGAAGGCTTCTACTGGCTGGAACGCATCCGGGAGATATCGCCCGAAACGGTCGTCATACTGATCACGGCTTACTCGGATACGGAAAAGGCAGTCAGGGCTATCAAAGCGGGGGCGACCGACTTTATTCCCAAACCCTGGCAGAATGAGAAGATGCTGGCAACTATCTCGTCGGCGCTCGAACTCAGCCGGCGGCGGACGGAAGTGCAGACCCTGAAAGAACAAAAGTCGGTGCTCACCACCACGGAACCGGAAATAGAGGTGATCGGCGACTCACCTGCCATGCAAACGGTATTCAAAACACTGGAGAAGCTAAAGAATGCGGATGCCAACATCCTCTTGCAGGGTGAGAACGGAACGGGGAAAGACCTGATTGCCTATACGCTTCATAAGCAATCGCCGCGTAACCAGGAGCCTTTCGTCCCGATCGACCTGGGAAGCATCCCGCACAACCTCTTTGAAAGCGAACTGTTCGGTTACGAGAAAGGAGCCTTTACCGACGCGGGAAAAAGCAAGTCCGGACGTTTTGAAATAGCTTCCGGCGGTACGCTTTTCCTCAACGAGATCGGTAACCTGCCACTGATGCTTCAATCGAAGCTGCTCACCGTAATCGAGCAACAGAAGATAAACCGCCTCGGCTCCACCCGGGAAACTCCGATAGATGTCCGGCTGATTTGTGCGACGAACACCGATCTGCACGCCGCCGTAGAAGACGGTAGTTTCCGGCAAGACCTGCTTTACCGTATCAATACGATCGAGATCGCCATCCCGCCGTTACGCGACCGGGGAAACGATGTGTCCCTACTGGCCGATCATTTCCTGAAACGTTACAGCCATAAATATAAAAAAGATATAGAGGGTTTCTCGCGGGAAGCTCGCCAACTGCTGAAACAGTATCACTGGCCGGGCAACGTACGCGAACTGCAACATGTCATTGAACGGGCTGTCATATTGTCCGACCGGAAACGATTGCAATACGACGACTTCATGCTTCGTATTCCGGTTTCCGTCTCCCGCGAGAAAGAAGAGAAGTTCAATCTCGAAGAGCTCGAAAAGAATACGATACAGGAAGTACTGCGTCATTGTTCGGGCAATCTGACACAGGCAGCCGACTTATTAGGTATCACGCGTACATCTTTATATAGACGACTAGAGAAATACGGACTATGAGACAATCCTCGAAAAAGGCGGCTGCCCTGATCCTTCTGTTGCTGATCACCTGTCTGGTGTTCGCCTTTCTGGTGGCCGGAAAGTTTTATATATCCGCGCTGGTTGTCGGAGTGGTTTTACTGGTCGAAGTGTATTCTCTTTTCCATCTGATGGGGAAGAGCGAACGGCTGTTCCGGCAGTTCGTCTGGTCGATCCGTTATTCCGACTTCCTGTCTTCCGGCATCACTTCTTCCAATACACCGGACGCCTTACCGCAGGAACTGACGGATGCACTGGCGGATGCCTTGCAACACTATAAAAAGGATCTTCAACAGAAAGAAAGCCAACTGCAATATTTCCAGGCGTTGGCCAACCACATCGACCTTTCGGTATTGGTCTACTCCTCCGAAACAGGCCGGATAGAATGGATGAACCAGGCCGCCAAGATACAAACGGGGCTGAACTTTGCCGAAACGGTAGACGACCTGGCTGTCTATCATCCGGAACTTCCTACCCGCCTGCGTATCCTACATCCCGGTGAACTCTCCATCCTGCAAGTGCGCCGGAAAGAGGAATATTCGCAATTGATCCTGTCGGCCATGTCGTTTGTCGTACTGGGCAAAACGTTGACTGTCGTAAGCATGAAGAATATCCGTTCGGTATTGGAGAATAAGGAGACGGAAGCCTGGCAGAAGCTGATCCGTGTTCTTACGCACGAGATCATGAATTCAATGACGCCCATCGTCTCCCTGGCCGAACTGTTAAAGAGTAAACAGACTTCCGGAGATAACAGCGAAGAAGACCGGGAAGAGATAAACCAGGCTGTCGATACGATCTTTCGGCGCAGCAGCGGGCTGGTTCGTTTCGTGGAGAATTACAGGAAAGTGACGGGTATTCCTACGCCTGCCGTTGAAATTATCTCCGTAGACAGTTTACTGAACAGTGCCGGCATGTTATTCAAGGAGCAATCGGATATAGTAAATATCCTTCCGATAACCAGCCATTTACAGATCATTGCCGACAAAGCGATGATCGAGCAAATACTGATCAACCTGATCCGGAATGCCCTCGATGCCACCCAGGATTGCAGGGAACCGATGATAGAACTGTCGGCCGGAATCAATACGGAAGGAAAGACGTACATACAGGTCAGCGACAACGGGACAGGCATTCCGGCGGATGTGCAGGAACGTATCTTCATCCCGTTCTTCACCACCAAGCCAGCCGGTTCCGGTATCGGACTCAGTATCTCCCGACAGATCATGCACATGCACAAAGGCAGCCTGACCGTTATCTCCGAAGCCGGACAGGGAAGCCGGTTTTTACTTACTTTTCCCTGACCACAACAAAAGCCTTCCGCCCTTTTTGGAATAAGTAGCTACAACATAGCAAAGTTTGTTATACATTTGTAAGCAGAATAAATATTAGATATCCGACAATTATGATAAAGATATTTCCAACAGACAAAGTAAAGGAACTCGATCAGTACACCATTCAAAACGAACCGATCAGTTCAATCGATCTCGTTGAACGCGCCTCAACCGTATTTGTACACGAATTTTGCCGTCGTTACTCCAAGCAAACGCGTATCATCGTCTTTGCCGGACAAGGCAACAACGGGGCGGATGCACTTGCCATCGCACGCCTGCTGAAAGATGAGTGCTACAAAGTAGAAACTTACCTGTTCAACCCGACCGAGCATCTTTCTTTCGATTGCGAAATGAACAAGCAACGGATACTCGGATTAGAAAAAGTAGAATTCACGGAAGTGATAGCCGATTTCGTTCCGCCGGTACTGACGGATCGCGACGTCGTGATAGACGGCTTGTTCGGTTCCGGCCTGAATCGTCCGATCACCGGGGGATTTGCTGCGATGGTGAAATACATCAACCAATCGGACGCTACCGTTGTGTCGATCGACATTCCTTCCGGATTGTTCGGTGAAAACAACCAGACGAATGATCCCGACTCGATTATAAAGGCCAGCCTGACACTTACGTTCGGTTTCCCGAAACTGGCGTTCTTCTTCCCGGAGAATGCGCAGTATGTCGGCGAATGGAAAGTACTCGACATCGGCATCCATCCGGATATCATTGACAATACATCTACTCCTTATATGATGGTGGAAGAAGAAGATATTGCCGAAGTGCTCCAACCCCGCGAAAAGTTCTCTCATAAAGGGACATACGGCCACGCTTTACTGATTGCCGGAAGCAAAGGCAAAATGGGTGCTGCCCTACTTGCCGCCCGTTCCTGCCTGCGAAGCGGTACCGGCTTGCTGACCGTGCATATTCCGCAACGGGGGGAAGTAATTATGCAGGCTGCTTTCCCGGAAGCAATGGTCAGCTTCGACCCGCATCCCGACTACTTCACGACAGTACCGGAAATAGCCTCTTATTCAGCAGTCGGTATCGGCCCCGGCCTGGGACAACACCTTGAATCGGCTGCGGCACTGGAACGTTTGCTCCAAACAACCGAGAAACCGGTCGTTCTTGACGCAGATGCTCTCAACCTGCTTGCATCCAATAAAGACCTGTTGAACCGCATCCCGCCAAGAAGCATCCTGACACCGCATCCCAAAGAGTTCGACCGTATCGCCGGAGAAAGCAACACCATGTACGAACGTCTGAAGAAAGCACAGGCATTTGCCACTGAGCACAAGCTTTGTGTTATCCTCAAAGGGACTTATACCGCTATCTGTACGGCTACCGGAAACGTATACTTCAACAGTTGCGGCAACCCGGGTATGGCAACAGCCGGCAGCGGTGATGTGCTGACCGGCATAATCCTCGGTTTACTGGCTCAGGGTGCCGAACCCGAAACAGCATCCGTTGCCGGTGTATTCCTGCACGGTACAGCCGGAGACCTGGCCGCAGTCTACCGTTCGGAAGAAAGTATGATTGCCGGAGATATCACGGATATGCTGGGAAAAGCGTTCAAACAGATTAAATAAATTAATCTCCGGATTACCAAATAACCGATATCGCCTGCTTGTCTCTGTTCAATGGAAGCAAGCAGGCAATATTATTTTATAGAGCCAAACACATTCACTATAAAAATCAACACATTTATTTCTCTTACCACATTTTTAGCAAATTATAATAAATCCCACTAACCTTCTTTTTCAAAAAAAGCTGTATATTCGACATCTATTAGAGAAGGAGAGATGAGAAATAAACCTGGAAATATTATTTTAGATTTTCATCGGTTTGACTTAACCGATTGAGGAATAAACTTTTAGCGAATTATTTGAGAAGTAATGGTAACGAGTTAGCAACCGTGCGAATTTCAGCGATTTGCGGTGCTATGCTGTCAAATAACTCTTTCTGAAAACAAAGATACAATAATTTTAATAATCCACAAAACAAAGGACTATTTATTTAGCCCTATGCTTTGTGTATTATTTCAGAGATTTACGTAATAAAGGAATTCGTTTTAGTATATGCCCAATACATAGAACGATTGTAATAATCCCTATTTTATAGTGCAATAGCCCTATGTAGGAGTTAGCCCCGTTTACTCCTAATAGGATAATTCCCGTAACCGATACAAGAAAGAATACAACTGACAGAACTACTGTAATTTTACTTTTTTTGCCAAGCCCATTTTTTATTATTCCTTTATACCATCCCCAATGTGTTGTTATATGGAATATTGCCGCCACAAAAAATAAAAAGCTGGTCAAAACATGAAATACAGCCCAATTATGCCATACTTCGTGGCTGTTGCCATATCCGGCAATATGCAATCCTATTCCGGAAAATGCAGATAAAACAAACACAAAAACCAAAATCCAGTCTATTACAAAAATCTTCTTCATTGCTTACCGTTTTCATATTTACGGTGCAAAATTCGGTATTCAAGTAGAATCAGAACGATAACAATTGTAAAGAAATGAAGTTAATGACGGTTTCTGATGCGTGATAAAGAAACGGGAGTTATGCCAAGATAAGACGCTATATAATGTTGCGGAACACGCTGTATTATGTTGGGATACTCTTTCAGCAATTCTTCATATCGCTGTTGTGGCGTGTTTTTTATTCTTGACAAGAACAGTTGTTGATAAGCATGAAAACGGTCTATGAGTTTTTCTTCATACAACTGTCTCAACGACAAATTATTGTTGATTAGGTTATAAAAATCCTCTCTCCTTATAGCCGTGAGTTCCGTTGGCTCGATACTCTCCAAATAGAAAAGACTCGGCGTGCGTTTATATAGGCTATCGAATGAGGCGACAAAATCCCCCTCAAAAAAGAATTGAAAAGTAATATCTTTCCCTTCATTATAGAAAAACAGCCGCAGACAGCCTTTACGGATTAGATAGAGTTTTTCTGCAACTTTTCCTTCCTCCAAAAGAATTGCTTTGGAAGGAACGGACAAGTATTCAGATTTTATCTGTGATTCAATATGATTTAAATGACTGTTTTTTATCATATAGTAAATGTAGGGGCATTCATAAATTTATCATTTTTTTACACAATATACCAAATGGGGCATATCAACTTCACGATAGTGTTTAACAATAGAATCAATCGGATTCATACCATTGCGAAGTGCCACTTTTTGTGATGCAACGTTGGTATCTCTAATAATTGAATATAATTCATCAAATTTCAGCGTATTAAACCCATACTCCCGACAAGCCGTTGCGGCTTCAACAGCATAACCTTTATGCCAATATTTATGAGCCAGCAAGTAGCCGATTTCGGGAACTTGCGCAGTCTTGTATTCCTGCATAGTAATACCGCATTGTCCGATCATTTCGTCGGTATCTTTAAGAAATACGCCCCACAATCCGAATCCATAATCTTTATATCGTTGAAGTTGCTTTTGCATCCAAACAAGAGTTTCTTTATCACTGAAAGCTCCATTATAAGCATACATTACTTTTTCATCTTGTAATATTAAGGATAATGCGCCCATATCAGAAAGTGTCATTTCTCGCAATAGCAATCTATTAGTTTCTAAAATTATACGATTCATAAACTTGTTCTATCATTTCGGGTGCAAAATTACAAAAAAGTACCGTTCATCAGTCATTTATGAACGGTACTTTTTGTTTTTCAGCGCAATAAGGCTGTTACAATTTCATTCCTCTGCTTTTCCTTTGCGGTTGTATGGGACGGCGTATGTTCTGCCTTAGCTTGTCGAATTGCTCCTTGAACCATTCGGCAATGGGCTTTCGGTCGATGGCAAGGACTAACTTCGTTTTGTCATTCGTGTCTTTCATCACTTGGAAGCCAGCCTTTTCGGTCGTGAATTTACGCTTGTGTTCCTCCGAATAGAGTTCCCCTGCATACTCCAACGGCTTGCCGCTGACGAGCGTTGCGGTCTGTCTTTCATCGAACCCGACAAGGCGGCAGAGGTTTTCGATACGGAGCATTTCACGCAGGTAGGGAAACCATGCCGCCGCCTTTGCGATTACCGTTTTCAGAAACGATATTTCCTGCTTGTGCCTTGTTTCTTTGTCCGCCATCTCCTTTCGGTGCTTCTGCTGCATATCCAACAGTTGTCGGCTATGGTCGGTCTGCATGGTCTGTATCTTGTCTTGCAGTGCCTCTATCGTTTCCTCGTGGTCGGCAACCTCCCTATGCAGGGCGGTGTTCTCCCTTTCCAATGTCTTGACCTTATTACTGCCGAAAAGAGAACCCACGCTTTCGGCTATGTTGGCGGCTGCGACGGTTGCCGCCCCTTTCAGCTTCTCGGTCTGTATTTCTTTTTTCGCCCGTTTTAGTTCCTCCCGTGCCGTTTCTTTCTGCTGCTGCAAATCCACCACTTCCGCTTTGAGGTTGTCGGCGAGTTTCTGTATGTCCCGATAATACTGCTGCGTGGACTTATGGCGAGCCTTCGAGCCGTCTATGCCCCTTTGCAGCCCGTATTTCGCCATCGCTTCGGCATAGGTATCTTGGTAGGACTTCAATTTCAGCCGTGTCATAATATCGTCTGCGCACAGCCTCACGGTATCGGTCGGCTTCTTGCGGTATCGCTTCTTCGCCTGCTCCTCCCTTTTCCTGCGTTTGCGCTCTCCCTTGACGATGGGGACAAGTGTAACGTGTATGTGCGGCGTTTCCTCGTCCCTGTGCAGGTGAGCCGCCACGATGTTCTCCTTTCCGAACGTGTCGGCGAAGTATTTCAGATTGTCGGCGCACCACTCGTCCAAACGCCCCTCCCTTTCGATGCGTTCCATGTCCTCGTGCGTTCCCGACACGTTGATGCGGATTGCCCGCACTTGGTTGCTTCCGATTTTGCGTGTCAGTCCCGCTTCTTCCAGTCTTCTCTGAACAGCCGCCGAACGGTCTTTCACCCCGTCGGGGTATTCGATGAGCCTGCGGTTCAGGTGCGTGCGTGTGGGATCGGCGTTCTTCGGTATGATGAACCGCTCAATATGCGCGGTCGTTCCGCTGTCGCTACCGTGCGCCTTTTCCATGTGTAAAACTACGAAACCCATATATTCTTCCTTTCTTTTTTTGGCTTGTGAAACAATGATTCTGACTATCTTTGAGGGCGGCGAAATGCCGCCCTCAACAGGGTGTGCAGAGGGGCTTGCCCCTTGCCTTATTGGGGAATTTTCAGCGATACGAAGTATTGCGGCTCGGAAAATTCCCTAATAAGCTACGGTATTTTCTCCGTAAATACCCTGCGGCGTGCCGTCCGTCTGCCTTTCGGTGGTGGCTGTCCCTGCCGTCTGCTTCCCCGTATAACCCCACCTTATTATTTTTCCCTTTCGGTCGGTGGTGGGCGGCGGGGCGGTCGTTTCCGTTTTCAAAGGCTCTTTTGCACGGGGCGGTTGGATACAAGGTTTTCCCGATAAATACGCTCGCAGCGAAGCGAGAGGAAGATTTATCGGGAAACGGCGTAGCCGCTTGACCTTTTAGCTGACATAAAGCCCCGTGCTTGCTTTGCCTTTGTAAACGGAAATGATTGCTCCGCTTTCCTCTGAAAAGAGGAATAGACCCTGCAATATATATCACCATAGTGATAGGTTTGCATGTTGGTATGCTGGCATGTTGGTATGTTTGCATGTTGATATGTTGGTATATCATCACGCTTTCCAACGGCTGTTGGGGTTGCCGTCCGAAACAACCGACACGAATACCGTCGTTTTTTTCTTTCGCCCGTGTATAATCCTCTTTAATAATGCCTTGCGGACTTTCGCCGCCCCGAACGATTCGATACGGAAAGCGAGGGCGGCTATCGTTTCGAGGTTGTAAACCTCCGCGCTGTATCTGTCCGATAGGCGGATAATGCGCTTTATGTCATATATACACAAAACTCCGCTTTTGCAGAGTGTCTTTATCCCTGCCCGAACAGTCGGGGCGATAACCCCGAACAGTTCGCAGATTTCCCACTCGGTCATGGCGGTTGCACCTATGTCGGTTGGCAAAGAGATACTGCCGTATTCATCTATCGTGATGATGTTTCTTTCTTCTTTCATCGCTGTTCTGTTTTAAGGTTGTTAAATGGCTCGGCAGATGCTCTTTTCCATGTCCTCTAACTTGTGCGACAAGGTTTCCATGTCTTGGCTTATCTTCTGGGCGGTGATTTTGGCGTAAATTTGGGTGGTTTTTATGTTCGTGTGCCCCAAAAGGCGGCTCACGGTTTCGATGGGCACGCCATGCGATAAAAGTACGGTCGTGGCGTTCGTGTGCCTTGCGACATGGTAGGTCAAACGCACCTTGAACCCGCATTGTCTGCCTATATCTTTGAGTATCTTGTTGCAACTGCCGTTGCTCGGAACGGGGAACACATGACCGCCCCTTGCCAGCCCCTTGTATTTCTCTATGATACGCTTGGGAACGTCCAACAGACGGATGTTCGATTCGGTGTTGGTTTTCTTTCTTCGGGTGATTATCCATAGATTGCCGTCGAAGAATGTTTGCAGGCGGTCGGCGGTGAGGTTCTTCACATCGGAATACGCCAAACCCGTGAACACCGAAAAGACGAACAAGTCCCGTACAAGTTCATGGGCGGCGTTCTTCATCGGTGCGTCCATGAGCGTTTGTATCTCCGTTTGGGTGAGGTAGCCCCTGTCCACGCTTTCGGGAGAGTTGATATACCCTGCAAAGGGGTTGAACGGCAAACGTCCGTCGTTCCTCGCTATGGAAACGATGTGTTTCAACACAATCATGTAGCCCCAAACGGTGTTGGTGCGGCATTTCTTCTCCGTTCTGAGGAAATACTCGAAGTCGTTGATGAAAGTAAGGTTGAGTTCCTTTAACGGAATGTCCTCACGCTTGTAGGTATGGGGCAGGAACTCCCGAATATGGTTGCAGACCGTTTGATAGCGTCGGAATGTTCCCTGCGCCCTGCTGTGCCCGACTTTCTTGGCAAACTCGGCGTTGTGCTGCTCAAACAGCTTCAACAGGGTTTCCTGCTTGACACCGATACCGAGATAGGCGTCTTTGAGCTTGGCAGCGGTAACATAACCGTCCGTCTGCATCAACTCTTGATAGCGGCGGTTTACCTCCACACGAATTTTATCTACCGCAAGATTGATTCTCTGCGCTTCGATGCTCTTGCCCGAAGCACGGTTGTTCTTCACGTCCCACAAGCGTAGGGGAACGTCCATCTTGCAACTGAACTGTTTAATCTCGCCGTCCACCGTGATACGGCACATCAAAGGCAGGTTGCCGTTCGGCTTTTCGCTGCCTTTCTTCACGTAAAATAAGACCTTGAATGTACTACGCATAACTCACTCCTTTTTTGGGTTACAAAATTAAGTTACAGTGAGTTATCGACTGCTATGCAAATCTACGCAAATCGCAGAAAAAGAACCTTTTAGCAAGAAATACGCACCCGTTACGGGAGTAATGAGGTGGTAACTGAACTCTTGCGCCGTTTGGCTTCATGTTGGCTTTCCGTTGGCTATGCCCAATAGAAAAACAAAGCGTAACGAACGCTGTTTCAGCCAATTCGCTACGCTTTGCTCAAATTTACTTTTTCGCTATGTGTTTATTTTACAAATATCATTTGTAATCAGCTTATTATGCTTAGTTTCATGTTCAAACAGAACATCTGTTTCAACTGAGCTTGATAAGGCCAGATCGTTAATGGAAACAGCTTCCGACAGTTCACTAGCCATACTCGACAATATTACCTCTCCCGAAAAACTACCTGAAAAAGAATATGCCGCCTATTGCCTGCTGCTTACTCAAGCACTGGATAAGAATTACTATATACATGATTCAGACTCATTAATAATGATAGCCACGAATTACTATGAGAAACATAATGATTTATTACCTCTGGCTTTATCCTACTACTATGCAGGACGTGTATATTCTGATATGCAGGATGCTCTACAAGCCCAACAGTATTACTTAAAGGCTCTTGCTCTAGGAGAAAGTCTGAATCTACCGGAGTTACTGATAAAGATCAATAGTAACCTTGGAACTCTTTATAGTTATCAGGACATTTATGAAATGGCTTTGCCTCTTTACAAAAAGACATTACCTCTCTTGGAGAAAACAAATGATTCTACAAATATGTCTTTTGTTTTACGTAATATCGCACGTGTATATAAAGAGACTCAACAGCAGGACAGTGCTATTTATTATTATCAACAAGCGATGAAAATTGCAACTCCTCAAAGTATATCTTCTCTTCAAAATGATTTAGGAATCTTATATTTACAAACAGAAAAATACAAGGAAGCTTATGATTGTATTCAAAAATCTATCCAATCATACAGTAAAGTCCAATTACCATATCATCTATATCTCAATTTGGGTGAATATTACTACAAAACTGCACTATATGACTCTGCACAGTATTATCTAAACTCTAGCTTACAAAGCCCTGCAACATATACACAAGCCGGAAGTTTATACTTTTTAGCTCAAATAGAAAAGCAAAAGCTTAACTTTAAAAACTATCTGAAGTATTGGGATAAATATGAACAATTAAGAGATTCTATTGAGAACGATTCACATTTTGAAAATATTCGAATCGTACAAAGTATGTTCAACTATCAACGTATAGCTGATGAAAAAAGTAAGTATGAACAAGAAGCATCACGAAGGATGATCATAATATATCAGATATTAATCATCATCACTGTTCTATCAATCATATCCTTTTTCTTTTTCAAAAAAGAACAACAGAAAAAGAAAAGATTATTGGACTTGAAGGAAAAGCTATATAAACAAAGCTTAGGGTATCTTGAAGAGAACAAAAAGAAGATAGCATTGTTGGAACAAGAACTATCGTCTGGTCAGGAGACAATCGGTGATGTAAAAAGACAACTGTTTGAAACCAAGAAATTGATGCTTGAAATGGAAAACAGACAAATTTCATTAAAGCATGACACGATGCATCTGGTAGAACAGGATCTTAGGAAATCGACTTTATACACAAAGCTTCACCAAACTGAGGAAAAAATGAGTTACAGTGAATGGTCTGAACTTTTCCTATTAGTAGATGCCACCTATCCTAATTTTAAGAAAGGGCTTTTAGAACTTTGTTCACGAATATCCCTCGAAGAACTTCGTATTTGTTACCTCGTTAAAATTGATATTCCTGTAAAAAGAATAGCCATACTAATGAACATTACCAGTTCCGGTGTGTCCCAATGTCGCAGAAGATTATATAAAAAGTTAACCAAAGAAGCTGAAAACGCCGAAAAATTCGACTCTTTTATCGCTGATTTATAACCAATTAATCATTGTCACCATTTTGTCAACAAAAAAATAGCGGGTATTAAGATACGAATTATAATTTTGCGGAAGCATTATCAATTTTATCAACAGACAATTAAATTAATAGGATTATGAAACGGTTAATCGCAGCTTTATTTTTAGTAATTTGTGGAGTGTTCTGTGTTCAATCTATATACGCAGATCGAATTCCGACAAAAGGGAAGTGGGGGCCAGAAGATGTTCGTTCTATTTTCCCTGCACCTCCGACAGCTTCTATTGAAGGTACAAATTTGACAGTAGAATTTGTTCATCCACTAAGTAATCTAACAGTTAAAGTAACAGACAATACAGGCGTGGTAGTCTATGAAGAAAATATATCTGTATCGACCCCGCAAAGTTATACAATACCATTGAGTGTTCAGAGTGGTGAATATACATTGAGCTTAATTCATAGTTATGGATTCTTAACGGGCTCATTTGTTATTGAATAATTTTGCATCGTACTGAAATTTATGTTTTTAGAATAACTTGTGAGGATAATTAACCAACCTTCATATCTCGATCTCCTTTTCCTTTCATGAGTTATTCTTCTTAATCAAAACTTTAACTATGCTTTGTATAACCCCTTCTTGACTGATCCAGATATTACAAATCAAACATATCATCTGCATTACAAAAGACTAAAAGAAAGCTTTACGGTTGGTTTCTAACAAAATATTTCCTAGTTTTGTACAATCATAATTGAGATAAAATAATTTGTTTGGATATGAAAAATCTGATCACAATAGCATGTATTTTGTTTAGCTTACCGCTAATGGCCCAAACTAAAGTGGTAAAGAAAAATGCCGTCAAAGCAAATAACTTCGGTATTACCTACTCATTACCTAAAACGCAACTAATCGTAGACGCCGAAGTTACAAAGGTTACCTGCAAAGCCGGCCCTTACTACAAATATGCAGAAAAGTATCTGGGAGTTAAAGATGCTGTCACAGAAGATAAAGTATATTATGAACTAGGAAAAGTGTCCCTGGTCAATAAGGGAATACCCGATCCGGACAATACGTATATCGTTGAATTTAAGAGTGGAACGGTCGCTCCTTACGCTTATCTGACAGAGGACGGATTACTATGTTCCATCAATGCAGAATATACTCCGGAAGAGTCTGAACTTGAAACAATCAAGAAAAGTGGACAGGCTCCGGTAAAAGTAACCGACGCATCCGTTTTCTCTGAAGAATTACTAATGGCCGGATCGACTGCCAGACAGGCTGAAGTTGCCGCCAAACAAATCTACCGTATACGTGAAAGCCGCTTGAATATCCTGACCGGAGAAGCAGATAATCTTCCTCCCGATGGTGAAGCGATGAAGCTGGTTATCCAGCAGTTGGAAGAGCAGGAAAAAGCGTTAACCAACCTGTTCACCGGTATTCTTTCCAAAGAGACCACCCATTACGAGGTAAATATCACGCCTTACGATAATCTGGATAAAGAAGTTTTATTCCGTTTTTCTAACCTGATGGGTATTGTCGACGCCGACGATTTAGGCGGAGTTCCGGTCTATATGAACCTGAAAGCAACCGATAGAGCTCCGATCTTAGACCCCAAAGAAGCCGAGAAGAAAGAAAAATCCATGAAAGGTATTATCTATAACGTACCGGGAAAAGCCAGCATCGAGATCAGCATGAACAAGAAAACACTATATAAAGGAGAAGCCCAGATCACTCAGTTTGGGTCACGTGAAGGTCTCGCACCTGTTATGTTCGAAGATAAAAAAGCTCCGGTAAAAGTATATTTCTACCCGGAAACAGGCGCCATAAAACAAATAATCCAATAATAATCTAATTTTAAATTCTATGTTTGAAGGACAACCTAAAGGTTTATACGCGTTAGCCTTAGCGAATACAGGCGAGCGTTTTGGGTATTACACTATGCTCGCGATTTTTACTTTATTCTTACAAGCGAAGTTTGGTTTCACAGCTGCCGAGACTTCAACTATCTTCGGATCGTTTCTGGCTGCTGTTTATTTCATGCCGCTTATTGGTGGTATCCTGGCCGATAAGTTCGGTTACGGTAAAATGGTGACTACAGGTATTGTTGTCATGTTTATCGGATATGTGTTATTATCTATTCCCACACCTTCCTCTACCGGAAAAATATTAATGTTCGGTGCCTTAGCCCTGATCGCCTGTGGTACAGGTCTGTTCAAAGGTAACCTCCAAGTAATGGTTGGAAACCTGTATGATGCACCTGAATATAAAGCCAAACGTGATACGGCATTCAGTATTTTCTATATGGCCATCAACATCGGTGCCATGTATGCACCGACGGCTGCTACGATCATCACGAACAAAATGCTGGGTAAAGCTGGATTTACATATGTTCCACAGATACCTTCACTGGCTCATCAATTCCTGAATGGAACTATCACAGAAGAAGGTGCCGCTACGCTGAGCGGATTACAGGCTGCCCAAAACTTCGTGGGAGATACTGCAGCATTCTGTACAACTTATATAGACAAACTATCGGAAGCTTACAACTACGGATTTGCTATTGCTTGTATTTCTCTGGTTGTATCCATGTTGATTTATGTGGTATTCCGTCCGACATTCAAACATGCCGATTATAATTCCAAACAAGCTAAACCGGCTAACGTACAGGAAGAAGAATTGACACCGGAACAGACGAAAGCTCGTATCCAGGCCTTGTTGCTGGTATTTGCCGTAGTTATCTTCTTCTGGATGGCATTCCACCAGAACGGTTTGACACTGACATTCTTTGCCCGCGACTATACAGCACAGGCAGTTACAGGCCTGGATCGTCTCGGATTCAACATTGTAAACCTGACTTTCCTGCTGGTTATTGTTTATGCGGCTTTCTCCTTGTTCCAGTCGAAAACAGGCAAAGCGAAAGGTATCTCGGCAGGCGTATTGCTGATCATGCTCGGATTACTGGGATGGAGCTACAGCTCGATGGATTCTACAGTAAGTATTCTTCCGCAGATCTTCCAGCAGTTCAACCCGTTCTTCGTAATCGTATTGACTCCGGTATCGCTGGCGGTATTCGGATATTTGGCTAAGAAAAAGAAAGAACCTTCCGCACCACGTAAGATCGGTATCGGTATGGTGATCGCAGCCTGCGGTTTCCTTATCATGGCACTGGGTTCTTTAGGACTGCCTACTCCGGCAGCAGTTGAAGCGAATGGTATTTCTCCAGATGTACTGGTATCCCCGAACTGGCTGATATCGACTTATCTGGTATTGACTTTCGCAGAGTTGTTGCTTTCACCGATGGGTATTTCATTCGTATCCAAAGTGGCACCTCCAAAATATAAAGGTATGATGATGGGTGGATGGTTCGTAGCGACTGCTATTGGTAACTATCTGGTGGCTATCATCGGTTATCTGTGGGGCGGAATGCAGTTGTGGATGGTATGGAGCGTATTGATCGTATGTTGTTTGCTGTCGGCACTGTTTATCTTCTCTATTATGAAGCGTCTGGAAAAGGTTGCTAAATAAAAGAACGTACAGAGATGAAGTTGCAGCGAAGACATTTCATTCAGAATTCTTTTCGGTTCAGAAGATGGAGCCGGAAAGGATATGCTGCATTCTTCAGTCTTAGCCGGGCCGTTACGATCGGACAGCTTTCTTCGAATGTATCAGAAAGGTTCCAGATCAAGAACGGTACGGTTCACTCGTCGGTACTGTTTACGGATCAGAGTAATCCGGAAGATAAGGAAAGGAATGCAGAGCTCCTGCAAGGGGAATCGTATGCAGAAACCTTATCACGTTTATCACTGGTATTACTTTTGTTATTCACTATACAGACTACTAAACAGACTGTAGCAGCAGCTTCGTCTGCCTATACATATATTTATATCCTAAAGCGGGAAGTATCAGTTTACACTGGGACTTTCCGCTTTTTTATTTCCTAATGATAAAACAAGATGATTGAAACACTTAAACAGTTAGTTATTGAAGGGGGAAAGATCAATGAAAAGCAAGCTATTGCCTTATCACAATGTAATGACAAGGAGGCTTTGTATGAGGCGGCCCATCAGATCACACGCCATTTTATGGGAGACAAATTCGATACCTGCTCTATTATAAATGCTAAGAGCGGGAATTGCAGTGAGAACTGTAAGTGGTGTGCACAGTCCGGTCACTATAACACCAAAGTTACTTTATATCCTTTGCTTCCGGCGGAAGAATGTGTACGTCATGCGGTGCACAACAGGAAACAAGGGATCGGACGTTTCGCATTGGTTACAAGCGGGAAACGTTTATCGGGCAAAGAGATACAGCTGTTGAGCGGGATAGTGGGTAATATTAAAGAGGCCTGCGATATTAAGTGTTGTGCTTCCCTGGGATTACTGGATAAGGAACAACTGAAGGTATTGAGGGATAGCGGAGTGGAAAATTATCATTGCAATATAGAAACTGCACCTTCTTATTTCCGCACATTGTGTACGACACATACGATTGAGGAGAAGATGGAGACAATCAACCAGGCCAGGGAATTAGGTTTCCGTATCTGCTCGGGCGGCATCATCGGTATGGGAGAGACGATGGAGCAACGGATCGAGATGGCGCTGTTCCTTCAGCGGGAACAAGTCTACTCCATTCCCCTTAATATGCTGCAACCTATTCCGGGGACTCCGTTGGGAGATACTCCTTTATTATCAGAGGAGGAGTTCCTGACTACCATTGCGCTATTCAGGTTCATTAATCCCCAGGCTTATTTACGCTTTTCGGGAGGAAGGGCGCTAATGAGCAGGAAAGCACAACAGAAGGCATTGTATATCGGGATCAATGCGGCTATCATTGGAGATTTGCTTACGACGATCGGAAGCCGGGTGGAAGAAGATAAGGTGCTCTTCACGGAAGCCGGGTATTCGTTAACCAGAGATACCGATTGGGTCGGATGAAACAGAGAAGGGAATAAAGAGAATAGAGAGAGGATCATACGAATGAGACAGAAACAATAACAACGACAATATAAATAAAATAACAACGATAATACAGATAAAATGACAACAGAGGAACTGATACAATATGACAGGGAACATATCTGGCATCCTTACACATCGACGATCGATCCGCTGCCGGTCTATCCGGTGGCAGGTGCGGAAGGGGTGGAACTGATTTTACAGGACGGCAGACGTTTGGTTGACGGGATGTCTTCGTGGTGGGCGGCCGTACACGGGTATAATCATCCGGTACTGAATGAGGCGGCCGGGAAGCAGTTGGAGAAGATGAGCCACGTCATGTTCGGCGGTATCACGCATCAGCCGGCGGTGGAGTTGGCGGAGAAACTGCTGGGTATTCTGCCGATGGAACTGGAGAAGATATTCTTTGCTGACAGTGGCTCCGTGGCCGTAGAGGTGGCTATGAAAATGGCGATCCAATACTGGCAGTCGCAAGGGAAAAGCGGCAAGTATCGGTTTGCGACTATCCGTAGCGGGTATCACGGGGATACGTGGCATGCGATGTCGGTCTGCGATCCGGTGACGGGGATGCATGGGATATTTGCGGGCAGCCTTCAAGTGCAGTATTTCATTCCTCAACCGTCGGTGAAGTTCGGGGAGGAATGGGACGAGGAAGCGATGACACCGTTGAAGGATTTGCTGGAGGAGCATGCAGACGATATCGCCGCCCTGATCCTGGAGCCGGTTGTACAAGGGGCGGGAGGCATGTATTTCTACTCACCCACCTTTCTTGTCAGGGCTAAGGAGTTATGCGAAGCGTACGGGGTGCTGCTGATCTTTGATGAGATTGCAACAGGCTTCGGACGTACGGGTAAGTTGTTTGCCTGGGAACATGCGGGCGTGGTACCGGACATCATGTGCATCGGCAAGGCATTGACAGGCGGGTATCTGACGTTGTCGGCAACATTGACGACAAAGCAGGTGGCCGATACGATCTGCTCCGGTGAAGCGGGATGCTTCATGCACGGGCCGACCTTTATGGGGAATCCACTGGCCTGTGCGATTGCTTCGGCTTCCGTCACACTGTTGCTGGAAAGCGATTGGAAAGGGAAGGTGGATGCTATCGAGGCACAACTCCGACGGGAACTAGAGCCTGCGCGGTCGTTCGGAAACGTACAGGAGGTGCGTGTACTCGGGGCGATCGGAGTTATCGAAATGAAAGAGCCGGTCAATATGGCAGTACTGCAACGGCGTTTCGTGGAAGCAGGTATTTGGGTAAGGCCTTTCGGCAAGCTCGTTTATCTGATGCCGCCGTTTATCATCCGGCCGGAGCAATTGAGCAGGCTGACGGAAGGGGTATTAAAGTGCATAAGGTAAAGCGGTAACACACCCCCTACCCCCTCTCGAGAGGGGAAGGAGTCACCATCAGTTGCCAGAATCCGGACACTAAATTATTTTAAACAGACAAACAATGAAAGATTATACAACGAAACTGAATGAATTGAAGGCAGCAGGCAATCTGCGCCGTCTGCCGAAAATCGTGCATAAGGGGTGCATGGTAGAAAGGGACGGGCAATGGATGCTTAACTTGTCTTCGAATGATTATCTGGGACTGGCTTCACGAGCCGACCTGCGGAATGCGTTTCTGGAAGAGCTGAAAGACGGGGAACTCCCCCTCTCCTCTTCCTCTTCCCGCCTGCTGACCGGTAACTTTACGGCCTACACCGCACTGGAACAGCTTATGTCCGAACGCTTCGGCCGCGAATCAGCCCTGCTTTTCAACAGCGGTTACCATGCCAATACGGGCATACTCCCTGCACTGGCCGACAAACAGACACTGATCCTTGCCGACAAACTGGTTCACGCCAGCATTATCGACGGCATACTGCTTAGTGGGGCACCCTTCCAACGGTATCGCCACAACGATTACGAGCAACTGGAGACGCTGCTGAAGAAGAATGCCGGCCAGTTCGAACAAGTCTTTATCGTCACCGAAAGCATCTTCAGCATGGATGGCGACGTGGCAGACCTTCGTCGGTTGGTGGAACTGAAAAAGAGCTATCCCAACGTCTGCCTGTACGTGGACGAAGCACATGCCATCGGCGTACGCGGCCGTAACGGGCTGGGGATCGCGGAAGAACAGGATTGCATCTCCGAAATAGACCTTCTGGTCGGCACTTTCGGCAAGGCGCTGGCCTCTATGGGAGCTTATGTGGTCTGTAGCCGGGTGATCCGCGAGTACCTGATCAACTGTATGCGTCCGCTGATATTCAGCACCGCACTTCCCCCGGCACAAATAGCCTGGACGCAGTTCCTTTTCCGCCGGCTTCCCGACTTCGCAGAGGAACGCAAGCGGCTGACCCTCGTGAGCAGCCTGCTGGCCGATGCCCTGCGGGGAAAAGGGGGAGAGATCAGCGGCAGCCATATCATCCCCTATATTATCGGGGAGAATGAAGCTTGCATCCTTCATGCGGAAGAGCTGCAAAGGAAAGGCTTCTACTGCCTTCCCGTCCGTCCCCCGACGGTACCGAAAGGGACGGCACGGATACGCTTCTCGTTGACCGCAGACGTGACACAAGATCAGATCACCCAATTGATAAAGAACAGTTGAAACATGAAAATAATAAAACAACAAACCGCCCATTCCTCTTCGCTTCTCCTCTTTTTTGCAGGCTGGTCGGCCGCGCCGGAGCTTTTCACCCGGCTGAAAGCGGACGAAGGGACGGACGTCATGATTTGCTACGACTACCGGGAGATTGGTTTCATGGAAGACCTCACCCGCTATAAAGAGATCCACCTCATCGCCTGGTCGATGGGCGTCCGGATGGCCGAGCTCGCCATCGGCGGGAAATACAGGCTGCGGACGGCAACCGCCATCAACGGTACCCCCCGCCCGATCGACGACCGTTACGGCATCCCCGTAGACATCTTCCGCGGCACGATCGACAACCTGACGGCCGAAGGACTCAGCCGCTTCAACCGCCGCATGTGCGGTAGCCGCGACACCCTCGCCGGATATGAAGCCGTCCGCCCCCGCCTCCTCGAAGAAGTGCGCGATGAACTGCAACACATCTACGACCTCTGCCGCGTCGAACCGCAACCCGATGCCGCCCGCCGCACCGCCCCTATCGCTTGGACACGCGCCCTCATCAGCTCGGACGACCGCATCTTCCCTGCTGCCAACCAACACGAATACTGGGACACCCGCTGTCCCGAAGTACTGGAAATCAAAGCACCACATTACCCCTTCTACCTATGGAACCAATGGAACGAATTATAACCCGCTTCACCCGTGCCCTCGACACATACGACCGGCACGCCGACGCGCAACAACAAATCTGCCGACGACTAATCGGACTTCTTGCCTGTCACACCGGCATGCATTTCCGGCGCGTCCTCGAAATCGGTTGCGGCACAGGCTGCCTCACCCGCCTGCTGAAAGAATGCAGCGTGATCGATGAATGGTACCTCAACGACCTCTGCGAAGCCTGCCGTTCGAAGGTCGCCACCCTCTTCCCCGGCCAGACGCCATTCTTTATTGCCGGTGCTGCAGAAGGTATCCAGTTTCCCGGCCGCTTCGACCTGATCGTCTCCGCTTCCGCCTTCCAATGGATTGGCGAGCCCGCGACATTCCTGCATAAGCTGGCCGGAATGCTATCGCCGGGCGGCAACCTGCTGTTCAATACCTTCGCCCCCGGCAACCTGGAAGAGATACGCCAACTGACCGGCTGCGGCCTCCCCTATCCCTCCGCCGGGCAATTAAATGAATGGCTGGCCAAAGATTTCCAGGTGTTGCATATACGTGAAGAAGAAATAATACTTACCTTCGACACACCTCTCGATGTACTCCGCCATCTGAAGCACACCGGGGTGACGGCGACAAGCAACGGCGCATGGACACGGGGGCGGCAGCAGGAGTTCTGCCGTGAATACATCCGGCTTTACAGCACCGATACAAACAAAGTCAGACTAACATATCGCCCGCTGTATGTGCTCGCGGTAAAAAAATAATAAACAAACATGGAAAATAAAGTAATCTTTATCACCGGCATCGACACAAGCGTAGGCAAAACCTATGCTACAGGCGTCCTTGCCCGTTCAATGAAAGCCCTCGGCCGATCGGTCACCACCATGAAGATGGTGCAGACCGGATGCGAAGGAATATCCGAAGACATCGAAATGCACCGCCGGCTGATGGGTATTCCGCTCACCGACGAAGACCGCATGGGCTTGACTTGTCCCTACCTTTTCAAATATCCTTGCTCGCCCCACATGGCTGCTGCGATGGAAAAAAATGAAATTATTCCGTTTACAATTAGCATGAATATCGAGCAAATGCAACAACATTATAACCAAATCCTGATCGAAGCGGCCGGTGGATTGATGGTGCCATTAAACTTCGATATGCTGACGATCGAATACATCAGGGAGCGTCATTACCCTGTCGTGCTCGTCACCAGCGGTAAACTGGGAAGCATCAACCACACATTGCTAAGTCTCTTTGCCTGTGCACAGTATGGCATAAAGATACTGGCCGTGATCTACAATCAATACCCCAAGATCGATGCCAAGATAGAAGAGAACACCTACCAATATCTCGAGCGCTATATCTCGCACAACTATCCCGGCACGCAACTGCTCACCTTACCCGAGGAGGACGCGGAAGGGAAAGCGGTTTTTACGAATTTATGGTTCTAGGAAGGAAAGGGATGCAGGGGTTATGCATCCCTTTCTTTTGTTTTATTTCTTTTATGATTCCTCTTTTTCAAACATTATCCGTCCCCATCACCTCTGCCACGCGCTGGTTGGCACGCGCCTTGATTTCTGGGGTGATGCTGTCTTTGACGAGCTTAAGGACGAGGGTCATTACCGCGATATCGTCGGTAAAGCCGATCACAGGGAGGATGCCGTCGGGGATCAGGTCGATCGGCAGGATGAAGTAACCGAGTGCACCCACGATATATGCTTTATGCTGAAGGGAGACTTTATCGTCCTGCAACATATAATAAAGGGTGAATACAGGCAGCAGGACAGTCGCCCCGACCTTCTTCGCCACCCGCTCTATCTTCTTCCACAGACGGTTGTCGGAGTAATAAGTACCGTATTTCTCTATCTCGTGTACCTCTTCGAAAGGCACATCTTCAATTCTATTCGTATTCATAGCCGTTCTTTTTATATCTGTCCGGGCAGTCCGTAGACCACCCGGTTACAAAGATAGGAAAATTATGCGGAAAATAAACTCCGTCACTATCCTTCAATAGCTTATGTCTTTCTATATATGAAGATGCAACCCGAACGAGATCGGATTAACCGCAGGCCCCCGGTTGTTCTCGAACAGTTCGATGGGCGAATACTTGAAGTAAGCCCCCATGCAGCCGGTGCCGACCTGGAAAAGCAGATCCATTGTCACCGGGTGGATATTCATGCCGCCGTCCATCTTTTCGGTGCGGCTCTTGTCGCGCTCGTCGCGGTACGTCACCTTCGAGGAAGACATGGTTTTGACTACTCCCACCACGCCGGCTGAGACGAAGAAACGCGGACGGTGGCGTACCTTCTTGGTCTGCCATTCCAGCAATACCGGAATGGTAATACTGGTGATATTCAACCTGCTTTTCTTATATACCATATCTTCCGGGGCGGGAACGAGTACCGTAACGCCGTCGATCTCTTTCAGATACCCGTTCGTATCCAGCCGGTAACGGTTCCAGCGCAGGCCGGCTCCGGTGACTACCGCCCAGTTATAGCGGGAGAACGGCAGGCTGAATTCCATAAAGTTGAGGTTGAGCTCCCAGGAGTTGCCTTTGCGCAGCGTCAGGTTGTCGCCGATGAAGCTATTGAAGCCCAGGCCGATACCTGCCCAGTGGGCGGAGAAGTCGCGATCCCAGGTAGGCACGGGGATCGAGAGCGTGCGGATATGTTTGCGTCGCTCATAACTCTGGCCGTCGCGGTAGTGACCTTCGAACACCATCTCATCGTCGATGGAGTCGCCCTCTTCCGTCAGCTCATAGACGCGGACTTTCATACGGTCGCCGTTATCTTTCACTTCAATGCGTTTCTTATCCAGGGTGATAATGGTATCTGCGGGTATCGGTTCAACTCCGGCGGCCGGCAATCCCATGAGGGGAAGGCAAAAGGCCATGATCAGTAACAATCTTTTCATCTTCGTATTTGTTTAGTTGTTTATAAATCTTTTTTAGTGAACAGGATGGTGATCAGGTCTTCACTGTCGAGGTCTCCCTCGATGTAGACCAGGGTGATCACGCCTTTCGAGCTTACCTTGAAGAGGACGAAGCGGTTGATGTCGGCTTCCTTGCCGGGCAACTGGTAGTAGGCGGAGATAACGCCGCCGTCGTCGGTCACTTCCTTGATCTTGCGGGCGCCTTTCTGGTCGGCTTCCAGGCATTGGCGGGTGAAGCGCAGGGCATCGGGATCGTTCTTGATGGTGATGCTCTTATACCGGGTCATGCCGTAGGTTTCAAGCATTTCGTTGGATAGCTCGACCATAGTTACATTCTTCTTCCGTCCGTAACGCTGGAAGACATCCTGTATCTTCAGATCCTTTTGCAGGACTTCGGCATCTGTCGCCCCGGCTCCCGAAGGGAACAGCAGAAGGGCTGCCAACAATACTAATAAAGTGTATCTTATCTGTTTCATCGCTACATGTTTTTATTCGTCATCACTAAATATGGAACCGAGTTCCTTTAACTGGTTATCTATAATCCGGCGGTCGGCTTCGTTGCTGTCTTCTTCGGGGAAGTATTCATCCGCAGGAGTGGCCACCTCTTGCAGCGCCTCGAAAGCCGACAGGCGTACCTTATGGATATCGGTGTAACACCGGCCGTTTATCACGACATAATTCTCCGAACAGAAACAGGGGTCGGTGGGGTACAGTAACTGGCTGACCGCCAACAGCGCCAGCACACAGGCGGCCACCGTAGAGAGCAGGTAGACGACCTTCCGCCGATGCGCTGCGAACCGCCCCGCCGGAAGTGGTTCGGCCGTCACTTCCGACCAGATTTCTTCCGCCCAGTCTTTCTTTTCCGCCCGCTCCTCGTCAAAGTAAGCGAACAACGGTTGGTAGGCGGACAGGTGAGCCGGAACATCCCCCGAAGCAAAGAAACGGCGTAGCTCCTGCTCCTCGGCTGCCGAGGTTTCGCCTTCAAAATACCGGTTCAATAATTCTTCTATATTCATAACTGTTCCTGTTTGTTTAACTGTAAAAATTGTTCCCGTATACGTTTCCTGGCTCTTGAAAGGTTACTGCGGACGGCTTCTACCTGCGAGCCTGTGATTTCGGCGATCTCGGCTATCTCGTAGCCTTCCACGTCTTTCATCCGGATGATGGTCTGCTGCACCGTGGGTAGCTGGGAGATCAGCCAGCGGATACGGGCGGCGGCATCCTTCTGCTCGAGTTGCTCGGCCGGAGTACGGGCTCCCGAGTCGATCGACAACGTATCGATATCAATGCCTTCCGGACGGCGTGCCCGCAGCTTGTCGAGTGTCAGGTTCTTGGTGACTTGCATCGCCAAGGCTTCCACACTATGATAGCCGTCCAGCTTCTCACGGATATACCAGAGCTTCAGCAAGGCTTCCTGCACGATATCCTCGGCATCTGCCCGCTCCTGCATCATTCGTAAGGAAAAGTTGATCAGCTTCTCCCGGAGTGGTAGTACGGCTATTTTAAACGTTTCAAGTTCCATTCTGTTATTATGACGACAAAGGAAGGAAAACATAACACGAAAATTCCAGATTTTTGCCAGAATATTTGCATAACTTTGTAAACAAACAAGATAGCTCATGAAAATTCTGATTGTAGAAGATGAAGACGCCCTACGTGAAGTAATGATCCGCTCGCTGGAGAAGGAGCGTTATGTCGTGGAAAGTGCCGTAGGCTATAACGAAGCGTTACAGAAGATCAACGACTATGATTACGATTGCATCGTGCTGGATATCATGTTGCCGGGCGGCAGCGGGCTCGATGTGCTCGAGGAACTGAAGAAGATGCGGAAGAAAGACAGTGTCATCATCGTTTCCGCCAAAGACTCGATCGAGGACAAGGTTACCGGGCTCGATCTCGGTGCCGACGATTACCTGACGAAGCCTTTCCATCTGGCGGAATTGAATGCGCGCATCAAATGTATCATCCGCCGCAAACAGCAGGATGGGGAGATGCATATCTCGCTGGCCAACGTCACCGTTTATCCGGATCGCCATGCGGTCTACATCGGCGATGAGGAGCTGGCCTTGAACCGGAAGGAGTTCGACCTGCTCTATTACTTCGTCACGAACCCCGACCGCCTGATCAGCAAGGGTGCACTGGCGGAGTCTGTCTGGGGAGACTATATCGACCAGGCGGACAGCTTCGACTTTATCTACAGCCAGGTCAAGAACTTGCGTAAGAAGCTGAAGTCGGCCGGGGCTGTCCCCGAGATTAAGGCTGTGTACGGTTTCGGTTATAAAATGGTGAATGAAGAATGAAGCTGATCCATTATACCTTCCGCAACCTCTTGTTTCCGTTACTGGTTATCCTGACGGCCTGGGCTTGTTGTTTCTATTTTGCCATCATGCACGAGGTCGACGACGAGACGAACGATAGCTTGGAAAACTACAAAGAGATTATTATCAAGACTGTCCTGGCCGACACTACGTTGCTGCACGACCATGTGGACATCATGACCAAATATTACATCCGCGAAGTGCCTGAATCGGAAGCCAAGCTGGATAAGGACGAGTTCTTCGACTCTACCATCTACATAGAGATCGAGATGGAGGATGAGCCCGTACGCGTTCTCCGCACCTGGTTCATGACGGCCGACCGGAAGTATTACGAGCTAACGATCATGACTTCCACCCTGGAGAAAGAGGATATGGCGGAAGCGATCTTCTGGAGTATCTTTATTCTTTATATCAGTCTGCTTTGCTGCATCTTGCTGGTGTCGCACTTTGTGTTCAAGTCGAGCTTCCGCCCACTGTACACGCTGGTCAACTGGCTGAAGGAATACCGGTTAGGGAAACAGCATACGCCCCTGGTGAACGAGACGAAAGTCGATGAGTTCAGAATCCTCAACAAAGCCATCCAGACAACCATCCAGCGCAGTTCGGAGATGTACGACCAGCAGAAACAGTTCGTCGAGAATGCTTCCCATGAACTGCAAACGCCGTTGGCTATCTGCATGAACAAGCTGGAACTCCTCAGCGAGAACCCCGATTGTACGGAAGAACAGCTCTTCGAAATAGCCGGTATCAACCATACCTTGCGAGGCATCATCAAGATGAACAAGTCTTTGCTGCTCCTTTCGCGCATCGATAACAAGCAGTTTCCCGATACCGTCGAAATAGACTTCAATAAACTGATCGGCAAGTTCCTGCCGGACTTCGAGGAGATGTATGAATACAAGCACATACAGGTTTCTTACGAGGAAAGCGGTTCATTGCTCTTCACCATGAATGAATCCCTGGCTTCCAACCTGGTCAGCAACTTACTGAAGAATGCGTTTGTACATAACAAAGAGAACGGAACGATCGTCCTCACAGTAACCGCCCGGACACTGACCATCGCGAACAGTAGCGAAAGTCCCGGCCTGAATGAAGCGACCCTGTTCAACCGTTTCGAAAAGCAAACGCATCGGAAGGACTCGACCGGACTGGGCCTGGCTATCGTCAGATCGATCGCGACAATCTATGGCATAAAGGTAAAATATGAATATAAGGGCTCGCATCAATTCATTTTAACATTCAAATGAAGCTCTTTTCCCAAATCTTTCCCAAATGTTGCCTTTCCTTTGCAGTATAAATTAAAAGAAGAAAGCGTATGAAGAAGTTTGGATTAATACTGGTCAGCCTGCTACTGTCGACAATGGCTATTTTTGCAGACAATGAAAAGATAACGAGAGACAAATCGGTCTTACCTGCTGTGTGCCGTGATTTCCTTTCCTCTAATTTCAGCCAGGCGGATATCTCACATATTAAAATAGAAAGTAACCTGTTGGGAACAAAAGGGTACGATGTGATCCTGACGAACGGAGTGAATGTGGAATTCGATAAGTCCGGAGAGTGGAAAGAGATCGAAGCCCGCCACGCTTCTATCCCGATGGAGATCCTGCCGGATAAAATAGCGGCCTACATCAAAACGCATTTTGCCGGCAACACGATTATCTCTATCGACAAAGATACACGCGAATATGAGATCAAGCTCAACAACGACCTTGAACTCAAATTCGACCGTAAAGGTAACTTCAAGAAGTTTGATTAATTAACTAACAAAAGAAATAAGTATGAAGACAAAATTATCTGTATTAGCTTTAGCAATGTGTGGTATGCTTGCGTTTACAAGTTGCGATGACGACGACAACAACTATCTCCCCGACCAGACCATTACAAAAGCATTCGATGAAAAATATCCTAATGCCGGCAAAGTGGAATGGGAAACCAAGGGTGGCTACGAGGTCGCCGAATTCCATGTAAGCGGAAATGAGACGGAAGCCTGGTTCGACAACAAAGGCAACTGGGTGATGACAAAGACCGAGATCAACTTCGGCCTGCTCCCCGAAGCGGTACGCACAAGCCTGAAAGACAGTGAATATAAGGACTGGAAGTCTACGGACTTCGACAAACTGGAACGTTCCAACGCCGCCACCGTCTATGTGATAGAAGTAGAACAAGGCGAACAGGAATTCGACTTATATTACACCGAAGACGGCATCCTTTTAAAGGCTGTCCCCGATGACGACAACGATAACTTCCAACCCACTGTTGTCCCGCAGGCCATAACAGACGCGATCAACGAAATGTACCCGGGCGCTACCGTATTAGAGTTCGACTCCGAAAAGACCGGTTTCGAAGTGGACATTCTTCACAACAACATCTATAAAGATGTTTACTTCAACACCGGCAACGAATGGCTGTATACCGAATGGGATATAAAAGAAGTAAACCTTCCGGCCATCATCATGAATGCTTACAAGGCATCGGATTATAAAGATTACAGGATCGATGATATCGACGTGATTGAGAACCCGGCAGGTACTTCGTACGTGCTCGAACTCGAAAAAGGCAACGACGAAGTTAAAATGACTATCAGTGCCGAAGGTAAGATCGAAGATGTCCGCAAAGATTAACAATGTAAAAGAGAACTTTGCATAGCGTGAATTTGTTTCTTACGAGAATAAACTGCACGAATACAATGGCTGAACCTCTATTGTATTCGTGCTTTCTTTTAAATAACAAGTAAAGAAAAAGTAGTCATGAAAGAAAAACTGTCCGTTTTAGCTATTCTCGTATGTTGCATTTCATTGTTTATCGGTTGCAGCAATAATCAAAAGAAAGTAACGAATACCGTTGAAGTACCCAAAGCTATCCAAAGTTTCCTCAACCAAAAGTATCCGAATGCCACCGTCCTGGAGTTCGACAAGGAAAAGAATGGCCCTGAGGTAGATATAAAGGACAAAGGCATTCGCAAAGAGGTTTTATTCAATGCTAATAATGAATGGGTATACACCCAATGGGATATTCGCCTCGAAGATGTCCCGGTAGTTGTTATGGATGAGCTGGCAAGTTCTGCCTACAACCAGTATAAGGTGGAAGAAGTCGATGCCGTAGAAAAACCGGCCGGTATGTTCTATGTATTCGAGCTGAAGATGGATAACAACGAAGTCAAGCTGACTTTCGATGCAAAAGGACAACTGATAGAATAGGCAAATCCTCACTTTGCCACAACGAATGCACAATAATGCCATAGGCGTGGCACATTTGTGCACTAGGTAATGCACTTTTGTGCAACAGGCATGGCACAAAAACCAACCTAAATAAGACAGCCTGTCCGATAAGGCAAAGTGCCATACCGGACAGGCTGTTTTTATACGTTATAACTGTTTTACTTAAAGTGGAACTTCTCCCAGGTATAAACCTTTGGAGAGTCTTTTATAAAAGGAGTAACCTTTTTCCGGTCTTCCTTACTCAGATACAGAGGCGTCGTGTAAGTAGCCGTCAGTGTCAGGTTGTCCGGGCTCAGGTTATACTGTATCAGATTCATATCCAGACGGGATGCCGCATCCTGAAAAGCATTGCTGTTTTTGTCAGTATCCTCTTTGATAAACCAGTCTGCATCGACAGGAGTAAACAGATCGGAAACAGCCAGAGGTTCCCAGTCTGTTGTAAAAAACTCTACCTGGCTATCCGCAACCGGGCCATTCACCGTTCTTACCATACAAATGACATTCGTATTATTCACCAAAGGCAATAGCTTCATTTCTATTGTACTCCGCTCGGTAGCCTTTAAAGACAAATAGTCTGAAGTCAGACTGTCAAGGGAAGAAAAACCGTTCATCGTATTCTTCAGACGGGCTTCCTTACCGGATTTGTACAGATCAACCAGATCCTTACGCCAGGCATTCTCCAATTGAGGAATGTTCTGGTCAGGCATTGAGATAAATACAGCAGCCATATCCTGTGCCTTCGCACCCAAGGCAAACACACAAATCAATATAGAAAAAATAAGTCGTTTCATATCTATTATCTATTTCGTCCCCAAATATAAGAATATCATTCCTAACAACACAAGGAATAGGTCTATCGCCTTGCTCTTTAAGTTTTTTTCATGGAAGAAGAGGGCACCGGCAATGAAAGTGACGAGTACGTTACTTCGGCGTATCATGGATACGATCGAGATCATCGAGTCGGGGAAACTTAAGGCATAGAAGTAGATCCAGTCGGCAATGATCAGGAAGACCGAGATGAATACAATGTTCCAGTGCCAAACAAAAGGTGTACTCTTTTTACGTTGCGGATACCACAGCAACAGCAGGATCGGCAACATGATAAGGCATTGATAGACATTAAACCAGACTTGCACCGTCATCACATCCATGCTCGCCATCAGATGTTTGTCGTACAAGCCGCTCATTGCCCCGGTCAGGATGGATATCACCGTGAAAAAGATCCATTTGTTATGGGTAAAGTGAATCCCTTCCTTTCTTCCCGATGAAGAAAGCATATAGAAAGAAGCGATCGACAACAAGACCCCGATCCATTGATATACATTCAGCCGTTCACCGAATATCACCATTGCCCCGACCAGCGTCAGGACAGGTTGCGTTGCTTTGATTGGCCCTGTGATAGTCAGCGGCAGATGCTTCAGTGCAAAATAGCCGGATATCCACGACGACAAAACAATGACAGCCTTGATAAATACGGCTACATGTGTCTCGATGGAGACGCGCGGCACATAAAACATCGTATCGTCCAGCACCGACGTGCAGAACGACAGAAATATAAAAGGAACGAAGATAAGACTGCTTATCAACGTATTCAGAAACAATACCGGAATTACGGCATTCCCGTTCAGGGAAATTTTCTTATTCACCTCATAACATCCCAACAGGAATGCAGAGGCGAATGCTAATGCTACCCACATATATTAACTATTAAACAATTCTTCGGGATAAGTTACATCCACGAGAAAAAGTGCATGACCGGGTACGGATGTACCGGCTTTACATCTGTCTTTTGCCTCTATTACTTTACGAAAACCTTCTATCGTCAATTTGCCCCGCCCTACTTCGAGCAACGTACCGACAATGGCACGTACCATATTACGCAGGAAACGGTCGGCCTGTACTGTGAATACCCAGACATCCCCCTCCTGTTCCCATCCTGCCTGATAAATACGGCAGTTGTTTGTTTTCACATCCGTATGCAACTTGCTGAAACTGGTAAAGTCGACAAAGTCGAACAATACCTTACACGCTTCATTCATCGCATCGAAATCCAGCTTCCCGGTCATTCGATACACCAGCTCATAATTGAACGGGTCTTTCCTCGTAGTCACATAATACTTATAAGTGCGGGAAGTAGCATCGAAACGGGCATGTGCTTCGGGGCGTACCGGGACGATCCGGTAAATGACAATATCCTTCGGAAGCAGACGGTTCAACTTCTCCGCCAGGAAAGGCAAGTCGGCTATCGGTTCCTCCCAATCGAAATGGGCGATCATCGTACGGGCATGCACTCCCGCATCCGTACGTCCCGCCCCGACGATGGGAACCGGCTGACGCAACAAGGTGGCCAGTGCCTCTTCTATACATTGTTGTACCGTGATACCATTGGGTTGCACCTGCCAACCGCTGAAATTCTTGCCGTTATAACCTAAATATATAAAGTACCGATTCACGTCCGGAAGTATTTGCTTTTATTATTCGGCACAAAGGTAACAGAATTCTTGCCAGGAGATTGCCTGTACGCCCAAAAAAGTGTACTTTTGCGCTCTCAAATCGTTAAAACAAAACTATCTGACATGTTTGAAACATTGCTTCAGTCCTCCTATTTTTCCCTGTTCCTGATCGTTGCATTGGGATTTGTTTTAGGCAGGATACAGATTAAGGGTCTTTCACTTGACGTATCAGCCGTCATCTTCATTGCACTTTTGTTCGGCCATTTCGGAGTGATTATTCCTAAAGAACTGGGGAACTTCGGACTCGTGTTATTCATCTTCACCATCGGTATACAGGCCGGCCCCGGATTCTTCGATTCGTTCCGGTCGAAAGGGAAAACATTGATCGTCCTGACCTTACTGATCGTAGGCTCGGCCTGTCTGACGGGATTGATATTCAAATATGCTTTAGATATCGACACAGCAAGCCTGGTCGGGCTGATAGCCGGTTCACTGACCAGTACGCCGGGTTTGGCCGTTGCCATCGATTCAACTCAATCATCTTCAGCCTCTATTGCCTACGGTATCGCTTATCCGTTCGGGGTGATCGGGGTTATTCTATTTATCAAACTATTACCTAAGATACTACGTATCGATCTGGTAGCAGAAGCCAAAGCATTAGAAGCCAAAAGAAAAGGGAAATATCCCCCTTTACATACTGCCGCGTTTCGTATCGTGAACAGTAATATTTGTGGCAAGACACTGGCACAGTTGCAAATCCGCAGCATGACCGGAGCAGTCGTTTCCCGCATCAAACATGACGATAAGACCATTATACCGACTGCCCAGAGCGAACTGAAAGAAGGCGACCTGATCAAAGCCGTCGGCAACGATAAATCGCTTGATCAACTGGAAATGCTGGTAGGCGAGCGCATCAAAGGCGACCTGCCGTTCGAGAGCACACAGGAACTTCAATCCATGCTTATTACCAATAAAAACGTAATAAACAAGACATTGGGTTACTTGAATATACAAGGTACATTCAGTTGTACGGTTACCCGCATCCGCCGAAGCGGTATCGATCTTCCTCCCGAACCGGATCTGGCTTTGAAGTTCGGTGACAAACTGATGATTGCCGGTGAAAAGGAAGACCTGAAAGAGCTGGGGCAACTGCTTGGAAATAATGAGAAGAGACTTTCCGATACGGACTTCTTCCCGATTGCAGCCGGTATCGTATTAGGAGTCTTGTTCGGCAAACTGAACTTGTCGTTCTCCGATTCATTCTCTTTCTCTCCGGGTCTGACGGGTGGTATTCTGATGGTAGCACTTGTATTGAGCGCAATCGGTAAAACAGGGCCGATCATCTGGTCTATGTCCGGATCTGCCAACCAGTTGCTTCGCCAGTTAGGATTATTGTTATTCCTGGCAGAAGTAGGAACCTCGGCGGGTGTCAACCTAGTTTCCACCTTCCAGGAAAGTGGATGGACTTTGTTCGGTGTCGGAATGGCTATCACTATGGTACCGATGATTGTTGCCGTGGGATTCGGTTATTGGGTATTCAAAATCAATATACTCGACCTGATCGGAACCATTGCCGGCGGTATGACCAGTACGCCCGGACTTGCCGCCGCCGACTCTATGTCTGACAGCTCGGCACCCAGCATCGCGTATGCTACGGTGTATCCGATCGCTATGGTTTTCCTCATCCTGTTTATCCAATTAATCGCCAGTTTAGTCGTCTGACCGGCATTCTATATAAAAACAAAGGCTTGTAAGCTTGATTTTTAGCTTATGAGCCTTTGTTTTGTATTTTTTATCTTATATTTGCAGATACCATAAACAATACATCTATGACTATGCAAATGAACGAACAATTTGACCTTGCCTTCAACTTCTTACAGAACACCGGTACGCACCTCTTTCTGACAGGAAAAGCCGGAACCGGCAAAACTACGTTTCTGAAAAGATTAAAAGAAGTCTCCCCTAAACGTATGATCGTTGTTGCGCCTACAGGGGTTGCCGCTATTAATGCAGGCGGTGTTACGATCCATTCATTCTTTCAGCTGCCTTTCGGGCCTTACATTCCTTCAGTCGGTGCAGCCGGGAACCAGTCGAATAACTACTCCAACAAATTCAGCCGGGATAAAATAAATATCATCCGGAGCCTGGACTTGCTGGTGATAGACGAAGTCAGTATGGTACGTGCCGACCTGCTGGATGCGATCAGCGACGTACTCTGCCGCTACAAAGATCGTACGAAACCTTTTGGCGGTGTGCAATTGCTGCTTATCGGCGACCTGCAACAACTTGCTCCCGTGGCCAAGGATGAAGATTGGAACTTGCTGAAAGACCATTATGCTTCGACCTTCTTTTTCGATAGTAAAGCGCTTTCGGAAAGTACTTATTTCAGCATCGAGCTGACGCATGTCTACCGTCAGAGCGACAGTGTATTCATCAACCTGCTGAACAATATACGTGAAAACTGTTTCGATGATGAAACATTGCAACAGCTCAACCGGAGATATATCCCTGACTTCAATCCCGACGACAAACAAGGATATATCACGCTTACGACACATAACTATCAGGCCCAGCAGATCAACAACCGGAAACTGGCCGAGTTGCCCGGCAAATCCTACCGGTTTACCGCGGAGATAAACAACGACTTCCCGGAATACTCCTACCCGACCGATGATAACCTGGAACTAAAATGCGGTGCCCAGGTAATGTTCGTTAAGAACGATTCTTCGGGAGATCATCGTTACTACAATGGAAAGATCGGAAAGATCGTCTTTATCAACCCGAACAAAATCACGGTAGTCGGGGAAGACGGGAATGAGATACAGGTGGAAAAAGAGACGTGGAGTAACGTCAAATACACCATCAACCAGGAGACAAAAGAAATTACCGAAACGATTGCGGGGACATTCAGCCAATACCCGTTGAAAACGGCCTGGGCCATAACGATTCATAAAAGCCAGGGGCTTACTTTCGAACATGCTATTATCGATGCATCGGCCGCCTTCTCGCACGGACAGGTATATGTAGCACTCAGCCGTTGCAAAACACTGGAAGGATTGGTTCTTAGCAGCCCGATCACCCGTAATGCCATGATTAAGGACTTGCGGATACAGGAGTTTTCTTCTTCCGTAGCCGAGAAACAGCCGGGGAAGGAGCAGTTGGAGAAAGCGCAGCAGCATTATTTCGAAGAATTGGTGACGGAGCTTTTTAACTTCGGCTCCATCCAGCAACGTCTGCAATATGCCGCTTACATGGTTTACACCCATTTGCAGAAACTATATCCGGAACTCAACACACAATATGCCAATACACGGGATGCATTCCGTTCGGTAATAACAGAAGTGGGCGGGCGTTTCCAACAACAACTGAGTCGCATGATCTCGGAGAACCCGAATTACCTACAGGATGAAATGATCCAGGAACGCGTCAGGAAAGGGGTTGCTTATTTCATAGAACATATCGACAGCCTGTGTTCTTCTCTCGAAGAAAATTCGGCAGTCGAGATAGACAACAAAGAAAGCCGGAAAGCGGTGAATAATGCCATCGGCAAGTTTACGGAAGAACTTCATTTGAAGCAGGAGACATTGAAAGCCTGTAAAGAGGGCTTCAGCATTGCCCGTTATCTCTCAGCCAAGTCGAAAGCGTCGATTGAACCGCCTGCCGCTGCAAAGAAACGTTCGGAACGTTCATCGCAACCGGCCAAAGCAACCATATCGAGCGATATATTGCATCCGGAACTCTATAACAGTATCAAACGATGGCGGTATGAACTGGCTACAGAAAAAGAACTGCCACCGTATACCATTCTGCAACAAAAGGCATTGCTGGGTATCGTCAACACACTACCAACCAATTCGAGGGAGCTATTGGCAATCCCCGGGATCGGAAAAAAGGTCATAGAAAACTACGGGAGCATACTGCTGGGGCTTGTGGAGGAGTATAAAAAGCAATCGGAGTGATAAGGCTAGATAACCAAAAGTAGCACTATAGTGTCGGTTTACCCGGCACTATAGTGCTAAATATACCAACACAGTAGTGCCGGATATAGCGACATAGGCATGCTACTTTTTCAGCTCAAAGCCTAACAGCATCCCGTCATACTCGCTGGCCAGTTTATTCACTAACTTCAACGTGGAATTATCAGAGATGGAAGATACTTTTGTCAGAAAATCCAATAACTTATCAGCATTAAAGAGTAACGACAACTCATCGCCGGAGATAACGACATGAGCCGTTAAAGTCATCACTTTCAGTTTTCCGCCTAAAGCGTATTTTAGTTCAATCGTCTTTTCATCCTGATTAATGGAGTAAGTTCCTTTCAAGGTCTTTTTCTTCAATGCATTGGTAAATGTACTGTCGCTATTGAATACATAATTGAACATACCTTCGATTATACCGACTTTGGCACAATACGTTTTCAGTTTCTTTTCCAATTCTCCGGCAGCTACACTTCCGGCCACATTCTTCAAGGCGTTATCTCCTTCCAGCTGGACAGCCGGATTTACATACGTCCACGTTCCTTCCAAATTCTGAACAGTCAGTTTCTTTCCTCCTGTCACAGAAGTAACGGCATCCTTCACGGTCGACGAGTTCAACAGGTCTTTCAACGATTGTCCGTAAGCCTGACCGGATACAGACAGCAGGCTGCACACGGCAACCATTATAATCCACACTTTTTTCATTTCTCTAGTTTTACTCTTTTTAAAAACGTACAAAGATACAAATATTATCCCTACATTTGCTTCTCGCATTTATTTACATCGGGAAGCATCTTAAACTTAACAATATAAGTCTTATGAGAAATCTAACTAAACGCATTTGCATCATGCTTATTTGCTCATTAGCCTATCTAAACGGACAGGCGGCTGTCGATCCGGCCACCGTGCAATCGGCCATCAGCGTATTGACCGCCAAAGACAACGGAAACAAAGCCGGTATCGAAAAAGGAGTCAACCAGGTAGCCCGTCTCTGGCAGGAAACAGATGGCGACGAAAAAGCCTTCCGCTCTTTTTGTGAAGAAAATTATATTGCCGACCCGGACGAAAAGTATCAGGTTTTCCTCAAAATCAGCGACTATATCGAGGGTATCAGCGGTCATTTCAATGAGATGTCGCTACGCTTACAGAAAAATCTACATCTGGATAACGGTCCGTTGCTCCCCATCGATGAGAAGTTCGGTTCATATAGTCCTTCCAGCCATTTGAGCGATGACCTGTACAATAACAAAATAGCTTTTATCATCGCACTAAACTTTCCTCACCTTACCCTTGAAGAAAAAGAAGCACTAGGCACCGATCGCAAAGCCTGGGCCTATGCACGTCTGGGCGACATGTTCACGGAACGGATCCCCGCCGCATTGTTGCAGGCAGCTTCCAACGCAGAAAGCGATGCCGACATTTATATCTCCCAGTATAACATTTACATGGGCCATGTAATGAACAAAAAAGGTCAGCACCTGTTCCCTAAAGACATGATCCTGCTGTCGCACTGGAACCTGCGTGATGAAATCAAGGCAAACTACAACAAGGGGAAAGAAGGACTCGACAAGCAACGCACCGTTTACGAAGTGATGAAACGGATCATTTCACAGGATATTCCTGTCGAAGTAATCAACTCAGGCACGTATGAATGGAACCCATATACAAACATGGTACAGTTGGACAATAAGGAAGTAAAAACGAGTCCCGAATCGACAGTCCGTTATCAGAAGATGCTGAACAACTTTAAAGCTATGCAAGGCATTGACAAATATACGGGGAATACCTATATCGACCGTAAATTCAACGACGATATGGAAGTCGCCTTGCAGGATGTTGAAAAACTGTTCGATGAATTCCTGTCCGCTCCCGAATTGAAAGAAGTCGGCAAAATGATCTCCAAACGTCTCGGACGTAAACTGGAAGCTTACGATATCTGGTACGATGGCTTCAAAGCCCGCAGTAACCTCGACGAGACTAAACTGGACGCACAAACGCAGGCCCTTTACCCGGATGCGGCAGCTTTGGACAAGAAGTTACCGGATATTCTTATGAAACTGGGATTCAGCGCCGAACGGGCCAACTATCTGGCCGACAAGATCACAGTCGATGCCGCTCGTGGTTCAGGCCATGCCTGGGGAGCTGCCATGAAAGGACAACAGTCACGTCTCCGCACACGTATTCCTGAAGCAGGAATGAATTATAAGGGATACAACATAGCCATCCATGAATTCGGTCACAATGTGGAGCAAACCTTATCGCTTTATGATGTAGACTATTATATGTTGAGTGGCGTTCCGAACACGGCCTTCACCGAAGCCCTGGCTTTCGTATTCCAGAAACGTGATCTCGAAATATTAGGCATCACCGACCCGAATCCAGAAAAGAAAGCGATGGACGTGCTGGACAAGATATGGTCGATGTATGAAATATGCGGTGTATCCATGCTGGATATTTCTGTATGGAAATGGATGTATGCACATCCGGATGCAACTGCCGGACAGCTGAAAGAAGCAACGATCGCATTATCGAAAGAAATCTGGAACAAATATTATGCCCCTGTTTTCGGTGTGAAGGATGAGACGGTGCTGGCTGTTTATTCGCACATGATCAGTTATCCGTTGTATTTGTCGGCCTACGCATTCGGACAGATCATAGAATTCCAACTTGACCAGTATCTGGAAGGCAAGAACTTCGCAAACGAAGTAGAACGGATTTTCCGCCAGGGACGTTTAACCCCTAACCAATGGATGATACTGGCAACAGGCAGTCCGCTAACCGTAGAACCGATGCTGGAAGCTGTCAGGCAGGTTATTAAGTAAATGATATAAAATGATATTGCAGAATCGCGCCATAACTGTAAATGAGAACGACGGACTACCGTTACCCAAGCGTTACTGGGCCATATTAGCCACCGCATTAGGTGTCGGGATGTCCGTCATCGACGGAACCATCGCCAATGTGGCCCTGCCGACCATCGCCCGCGACCTGGGGACATCTCCGTCTGTCACGATCTGGGTAGTCAACGCTTATCAGTTGGCTATCACCATTTCGCTCCTCTCCTTCTCTTCGTTGGGGGACATTTACGGTTACCGGAGGATTTACTTATCAGGGATCTTGCTGTTCAGCATCACTTCAGCGATCTGTGCTCTTGCCGACTCGTTCTGGATGCTGACAGCCGCCCGTATCTTACAAGGGTTCGGAGCTGCTGCCATTACAAGTGTAAACACAGCGTTGCTTCGGATCATTTATCCCAAACGTTTCCTCGGGCGGGGTATGGGAATCAATGCCCTGGTCGTCGCGGTGTCGATAGCAGCCGGGCCGACTATTGCTTCCATCATCTTGTCTTTAGGTTCCTGGCACTGGCTTTTTGCCATCAATATCCCGATCGGCATGGCAGCTTTGGCGATCGGCCTGATGCACTTGCCGGCTAATCCGGTAAAAGTAACAGGTAGACGCTTTGACAAACTTAGTTGCGTGATGAATGCGTTTACTTTCGGCTTGTTGATCTTCTCGCTTGAAGGTATTGCCCACAGGGAAGATCTCACATTAATTATAGGGGGGATTGCTGCTTTATTCATACTTGGATATTTCTTTGTTCGTCGCCAGCTGAAACAACAATTTCCATTACTTCCGGTCGATCTGATGCGCATTCCGATCTTTTCCATGTCAATCGGCACCTCTATCTGTTCCTTTACCGGACAAATGCTGGCCATGATTTCTCTCCCCTTCTTCCTGCAAGGTTCACTTGGACGCAGTGATGTTACTACCGGATTACTTCTTACTCCCTGGCCGCTTGCCACAATGATTATGGCACCACTTGCCGGACGGCTGGTAGAACGTATCCATGCCGGAATATTAGGGGGCATCGGCATGACGATATTCGCCACAGGGCTTTTCCTGCTTGCCGTTCTCCCCACCGACCCTACCAATATGGATATTATATGGCGTCTCTTCATTTGTGGCGCCGGCTTCGGTTTATTCCAGACTCCGAACAACAGTACGATCATCTCGTCTGCCCCGGCCAACCGGAGTGGCGGTGCAAGTGGAATGCTGGGGACTGCCCGTTTATTGGGACAGACATTGGGAGCAACCTTAGTTGCCATGATATTTAATCTGGTTCCGAACAACAGCACGCAAACCTGTTTATACCTGGCTACCGGATTTGCTATTGTCGCAGCGATCGTCAGCAGTTTAAGAGTTTCACAACCAAGGCCGCTGAAAGGTTTTAAGTAACGAACATACACAATGACCTGAATATTCAGTAGCGATCTTACTTGTTTTTGTAAAGCAAATTATTATATTTGCTTTACAGAACGCAACTTTATTTTTATTACTTAATCGGTCAAGAATATGAGGAATCACATTACATGCCTATTTATGCTATTAGCTTTATGCCAAGTGAAAGCACAACAAACAAAATTACCAAGTGAGCGGATCTTTATATATCCTGAACAGTCCTCTTATGACCCGGGAGATACAGTACGAGTTTATGGTCAGCTATTTGCTTCAAGCAGACAGCAACCATTTTACAGCCAATATGTATACGTTGAACTATTCAATCCCAAAGACTCCGTGCTCATCCGCAACAAAATAAGATGTGATAATGACGGCTCTTTTAGCCTACCGGTCATTACAGACTTCGACTGGCCTAAAGACATCTATTATTTACGGGCCTATACCCGGTTAATGCAAAATTTCCACCCTGAAAGTTATCCGGTAACAGAATTGCCACTCGGACTGAAACCCTTTATTTCTGAAGAAAACGTTCCGGGAGTAAAATGTTTCTTTTATCCGGAAGGTGGACAATTAGTGGATGATGGAGGAGCACAGAACATGACCGTCTATTTCACTGACGGTAACGGAATGCCATTACAAATCCCATTCATTCTATTGAGTAAAACAGATACGCTTTTCCGTGCCGCCTCTTCTCTCTCCGGACTGCAAACCATTCGCTTCTATCCATCAAAAGATAAAGAATACAGCTTATCCGTCAACTACAAAGGAGAGGATTTCTCATTCTCCATTCCGGATAGAACTGAAAACCATACACTCCAAGCCATATTGAGTAGAGAAGAGATAAGATACAAAATACTTCCGGAAAACAAGCGGATAAACAAAGAACGGCTTTTCATTTTCCACCCCGCAACAGGACTGGAAGAAATGGTATTGACGGAAAAACAGCGTGCCGGGATCCTGAATATACCACAGAAAGAATCAGGATTATATATATTATTCCTTACCGACGAAAATGCAAATCCAATAGCACAATGCGCTTTATGGAAAAAGAGGGATATCCCCGACATTGCCTTGGCGCAAAATGAATATCTACCCGGAGAAAGAATACTTTTAAAGACAGATTATCCGGCAGCCAAAGTACATTACCGTGTTTTGAAGAAAGGTCAGATGATGGCTCCCGGAGGTATGCAGTCTGAGTTTGATTGCGAATTGCTATCGCCTGTGCCCTTTCCCAAAAGTTGTTTCACTTACAACAAAGGGGAGACAGAGCAAGATCTGGAGGCCTGGCTTCGTACCGCCCGGTTTATCCGGTTTGATCTACCCAAAGTTCTAAATAAAGATTTTCAGTATAAATACCAGCCGGAAATACAAACCGTATTCAGAGGGCTGGTGACAAGAAAAAGCAGCAAACCACTACGAAACGGAACGATCGTTGCCTACAACACAATGACCAACCTGGTTAACGAAGGCATAATAGACAATAACGGCCGATATACATTAACTGTAGATGACTTTGAAGAGGGCGATCGTTTTTTCCTACAGGCACATCCACCAAAAGGGACAGCCGACTTTTACGATTATACACCGGACAATGACACCTTCCCGCCGGTAATCAATCGTTTACGAACAAATCTATTCAACCGGAAATATGCGGAAACAAATGTAAGCTATCAGGACAGTAGTGGATTTTTTTATCAGGTTGACAATTTAGGTAACCGTGATTATTTGATACCTGAAATAACAGTAAAGGCGAGAACCAAACGTGATAAATATATCTCAACCGAAAAGTTTTACAAAACAAACTACATAGATGAAGAAGAAATGGAGAAACACAATTATACCAAATTAGAGGATATTATCGCAGACATGCCCTATATTCATATAGCCTGGAATGATGACAGCAATCCCCCGGAACCTATACTAGTAAGTACACGAGGAATCAGTACTTTAAAAGGAGGGGCTATTGTAATATTAGTCGACGGAAAAAGAATGACATTAGAAGAAGCCCTGAATATAGTATCACCTCAGCAAATTGCGACAGTTGAATTACTCCGTCCCTGGCAAACCAACGCAATGACTTTCGGTGCTATTGGCGGCGCATTCTCCATCACCACCAAAAGAAACAGGGGTGCAGAAAACGTTATCAGCAAAGGATTTTACTATTATCCCATCGGACTGACACAGGGTAACAGAAAGCAGAAAGACAATATTATAGCTCCCTCTTCTCCCGGATCTTATGAGTTACTGGTAGATATGGTTACAGAAAGGAATGAAACTTTTTCTTATAAACTACCTTTCACAGTCCGTTAAATTCCACTCAATAAAAAAGCCATCCCACTGATGCGGGATGGCTTTCGTATATTTAATCTGTTATCTGATTAAAGTTTGTTGTCTGAACCAAGTACGTTAAGAATTTTGTGCTTGTACAGTTTTTCCATGTTATCGCGAGCCGGGCCCAGATATTTACGTGGGTCGAATTCAGCCGGTTTTTCAGCAAATACCTGACGGATTGCAGCAGTCATAGCCAAACGAGAGTCTGAGTCGATGTTGATCTTGCAAACAGCAGACTTAGCAGCCTTACGCAATTCTTCTTCAGGAATACCGATAGCAGCTTTCAAAGCACCACCGAATTTATTGATAGTTTCAACTTCTTCTTCAGGAACAGAAGAAGAACCGTGAAGTACGATAGGGAATCCCGGAAGTTTATCCATTACTGCATCCAATACTTCGAATGCCAATGGAGGAGGAACCATTTTGCCTGTCTTCGGATCAATGTGGCACTGTTCCGGAGTAAATTTATAAGCACCGTGAGAAGTACCGATTGAGATAGCCAAAGAATCGCAACCTGTACGAGTGGCGAAATCGATTACTTCTTCAGGGTCAGTATATGTGTGATGATCTGAAGAAACTTCATCTTCAACACCAGCCAATACACCAAGTTCACCTTCTACTGTTACGTCGAACTGATGAGCATAGTCAACAACTTTCTTAGTCAAAGCAACGTTTTCTTCGTAAGGAAGGTGAGAACCGTCAATCATTACAGAAGAGAAACCTGAGTCGATACAGCTCTTGCAAGTTTCGAATGTATCACCATGATCCAAGTGAAGAACAATCTGAGGATTAGCACAACCTAATTCTTTTGCATATTCAACTGCACCCTGAGCCATGTAACGCAACAGTGTTGCATTAGCATACTGACGAGCACCTTTAGAAACCTGAAGGATAACCGGAGATTTTGTTTCAACAGCAGCCTTGATGATAGCCTGCATCTGTTCCATGTTATTGAAGTTGAAAGCCGGAATTGCATATCCGCCTTTGATAGCTTTAGCGAACATTTCCTTAGTGTTCACCAATCCTAAATCTTTGTAATTTACCATTGTAGTATATATTATTACGTTAATGATTGAAAATCTTCCACAAAGATAAGAACTATCCAATATATATTATGCTATTAAGCATATAAAATAACACAAAAGTCAGGGTTTCGGAAAAAATAATCGGAAATTCTTTGTTTGTTTACAGCAAATCCATACCTTTGCAAGCCAATTTACCGGTTACCATAATAATAAGAGTTTAAATTAAATAGATAATAAAGCAATGAAAAAAGGAATTCATCCTGAAAACTATCGTCCTGTAGTATTCAAGGACATGTCAAACGACGATGTATTTATCACTCGTTCTACTATCAATGCAAAAGAGACTATCGAAATCGACGGTGTTGAATATCCATTGGTAAAGGTCGAAATCTCTAACACTTCACACCCGTTCTACACAGGTAAATCTAAACTGGTGGATACTGCAGGTCGTGTTGATAAGTTCATGAGCCGTTACGGTAACCGTAATAAGAAATAATCATTTCCCGAAAAGGATATGAAAAAAGGCTGCGATTCGGTTCGCAGCCTTTTTTTATGCTCTCCCATTTTAGGAATAAGAAAGAGGGAAAATCAAAAATATTCCTATATTTGTAGCTTGTTAAAAGCTATATTAAATCGAATAAAATACCATGGCAAAAACAAAAGAAGAATTATTAAACATTCTCGACCAGTTCACGCTGGCAGAAAAAGTAGTTTCCGCCGAACCTTTTGGAAACGGACACATTAACGATACGCTGAAAGTAACTAACGAAAAAGGTGAAATCAAATATGTATTACAACGTATCAACCATCTGATCTTTACAAATGTAGACATGTTACAGAACAACATCAACACTGTAACGACACATATCCGTAAGAAACTGGAAGCCAAAGGTGAAAGCGATATCGACCGTAAAGTGCTGACATTCCTTCCGACGAAAGATGGTAAACCATATTACTTCGACGGTGACAGCTATTGGCGTGTATGCTTGTTCATTCCGAACAGCAAAAGCTACGAAGAAGTAACTCCGGAACTTTCATACGAAGCCGGTAAAGCTTTCGGTGATTTCCAATCCATGCTGGCAGACCTGCCGGAAGGATCGTTGGGTGAAACAATACCTAACTTCCACAACATGGAATTCCGTCTGCAACAATTCCATGATGCTGTCAAGGCGAATGCAGCCGGACGCCTGGAAGAAGTGAAAGAGCTGATCGACGAAGTTGAAAAACGTGCGGAAGCGATGTGTATCCAGGAACGTTTGTTCCGTGAAGGTAAACTTCAGAAACGCACAAACCATTGTGACACAAAGGTAAACAACATGATGTTCGATGCTGACACTGATAAAGTGCTTTGTGTGATCGACCTCGACACCGTTATGCCGGGATTCGTACTTTCTGATATCGGCGATTTTATCCGTACAGGAGCAAATACAGGTGCGGAAGATGATGAAAACCTGGACAACGTAAATGTAAACATGGATATCTTCAAAGCCTATACCCGTGGTTACATGGAAACAGCAAAGGCTTTCCTCAGCCCGCTTGAAATCAGTCTGCTCCCTTATGGCGGCCGTCTGCTGACTTACATGCAGACCGTACGCTTCCTGACAGACTACATCAACGGCGATACTTATTATAAGATCCATAGCCCGAAACATAACCTGATCCGTACAAAAGCCCAGTTCAAGCTGCTGCAAAGCCTCGAAGAACATGCGGAAGAAATGGACAGCTTTATGAAAGAATGGTTATAATATAATTAATAAAGAGAGTAACCTTTCTCCTTATGAGGAAAAGTTACTCTCTTTCAATATAATCTCAGATACTAATTCAATAAATGGAAATAAAGGAGCAAGGGCAGATAATCCTTTAGATCCTTTTTCAATATTTCGATAGCTTTCGCTTTATAACGCTCTACCGTGCGTAAGGGAATATTCAGCGTTTCAGCTATTTCCACATTACTTTTGTTCTCTAACCGACTCATTTCAAAGATAAGACGATACGTCTCCGGGAGTTTGGCCAGTGCTTCATCCAATAGTTTCTGAAGTTCGGTCAGCAGATAAAATTCATTGTAGTCCGATGGGTCGGTACTATTTGATAAACAGGTCTCTATATAACTCTGTTTATATCCTTCCCGCTTCAGATAATTCAGGCTCTGGTTCTTTACGCTGACCACCAGGTAGTTCCTGACCGACGATTCTATCTTTATCTTTTTCCTGCTTTCCCACAAAGTGACGAATACATCCTGAACCAGATCTTCGGCTACCATACGTTCATCTACATACCGTTTGGCATAAAGACACAGCCCCGGATAAAAAAGATCGAACAATGTCCGATAAGCTTCTTTATCGTCGTTTATGGCTATTTTCCATAACAACTCATCCGGGTTCAGTATTTGAGAAGTCATTTTCATACAGATACAAATGTATTGAAAATTTTCTGAAAAAAAACAGGGAAATAACTGGCGGTCTTTTCAGGTACGATTATCCTATATATAAAAGGCATCATTTTCAACAATAAAAGATATTATATCAGAAATGGAGAATAAAGAACTTTTGGATCTTGAAAAAGAGACATTACTATTAAAATATACACAGAAGCAAACCACAGCGGAAGAAGCCGAGCTGGTGGAATCCTGGTTGAATGGGTCAGAAGAATACCGACAGGAGTCACAGGCAGTCCGCCAGGTACTGAAATTAAAATCCCGGATAGACGAACACAAGTCGTTCGGATTGCCGGAAGCATTCGTTGAAGTGAACAGAAAACTGGACAAAAGAAGCAGAAAAAGACTGTGGATAAGCCATCTATCACGCGTGGCAGCCATCATTAGTATTCCTCTTCTGATCTCGACACTGACTTTCGGCTATTTGTTCTTCGAACGGAATGCCACGGATATCGAAAGACGGATAAAGTTTATGGAAGTAACCTCCGCACCGGGAATGGTCACACGACTTGAACTGCCGGACAACTCGAAAGTATGCCTGAATGCGGGCAGTACACTACGCTATCCGACCCTCTTCGCTGGAAACACACGAGAAGTGGAACTGACCGGAGAAGGGTATTTCGAGGTACAATCGGATAAGGAACATCCCTTTTTCGTAACAACAAAGTCAGGTCTTAAAGTGATGGCGCACGGAACCCAGTTCAATGTAAACACATATGAAGAACGGGAAGAAGTAGAGGCCATTCTTGTAGAGGGGAAAGTGGATATTCATTCCTCCGACAAATTCATAGCCGGACTGAAACCCGGAGAGCAACTGTCTTACAACAAGCAAACGAAAAAGTACGTCATCCAAAAAGTCAACCTCTATGAAAACACGGCATGGAAAGACGGGAAGCTTGTATTCAGAAATACCTCCCTCGATGAAGTGTTCCGTATATTAGGTCATCGCTTCAATGTAGAGATCGTGCTCCACAACCAGAAGAAAGAGAATGAATATAATTGCTGGGCCACATTTACCAACGAGACGATCTATCAGATATTCAGTTATCTGGAAGAAGCCACACCGATCAGATGGAAAGTAAATACAATGAAGCAAAATAACGACTCGACATTTGCCAAACAGCAAATAGACGTCTGGTTAAAATAAAGCAGAATAAATTGTTACACCTAAATGAATAAGCCTATGGAGAGAGATTGAAGAAACAGATATGGTAAAAACAAGAGCGAGCTGCAACTCACTCTTGTTCGCGAAAATAACATCTTTGGCATAAGACCCAAAGACATCATTAATCACTAAATCAGCAACAAAGTTATGAAAATCCAGAAATTATTCGGGGATATAGGTTCCCTATATTTCTTTAAAACTTGTCGAAAAATGAGAATAGGTATATTTTTATTGTTAATCACCATCTTCCAGATACGAGCAGAAGAGTCCTATTCACAGTCTGTGTCGCTGTCCCTCGCATTCTCCAATGCAACGGTCGGACAGGTATTGGAACAAATAGAAAAGGAGACTGAGTTCTCATTCCTGTTTACCGACAATACGCTTGATGTAAGCAAACCTGTGAACATACAAGTAAAGAATCAGAACATCGATAAAGTTCTGAACCAACTTTTCAAAAACACCGACGTACAATATAAGATCGTCGACCGTCAAATCATCTTATCGAGGAAAGGAGTTTTATCTGTCGGCCAGCAAAACAAAAGGGTGCAGGGAACGGTCAGGGACGAAACAGGCACTCCGGTCATCGGTGCCAACGTTTCCGTTAAAGGGACTACGATCGGAACGATCACCGATGTAGACGGGCATTTCAGCCTGGATGTTCCCGACAACTCAATCCTTCTTATATCCTATATCGGCTATCTGGCCAGAGAGATGAAAGCAGATGATACCAAAGCGCTGGCAATCACACTTATGGAAGACACACAAAGTCTGGATGAAGTCGTAGTAGTCGGTTTCGGTACGCAAAAGAAGATAAACCTGACCGGTTCGGTCGGTATTGCAAATGCCAAAGACCTGGAAGCCCGTCCGGTAACCACCGCAACACAGGCTTTACAGGGATTGGTTCCCGGCTTGCAGATCACACAGCGTTCGGGCGATTTGAGCAAGACGGCCGATATTAACATCCGTGGTATTGCCACCATCGGACAAGGTTCGAGCGGCAGCCCGCTTATCCTGATCGACGGCATGGAAGGAGATATCAATGCGTTGAATCCGCAGGATATAGAAAATATCTCAGTCTTGAAAGATGCCGCAGCCTCCTCCATCTATGGTTCGCGTGCGCCTTTCGGTGTGATACTGATCACCACCAAGACCGGTGTCAGCGGTAAACCTGTAATCAATTATAACAATAGTTTCCGTTGGAACGATCCCGTTTTGTTGCAGGATCAGGTAGACTCTTACCGTTTTGCCCTTTACTTCAACGACTCACGGGCCAATGCCAACCAGTCTCCTTATTTCGACAATGCCTGGTTGCAGCGTATCAAGGATTATCGCGACGGGAAGTCGGATGTAACGATGATACCGAATCCGTCCAACCCGGCTTACTGGATGGATCCATATAGTTCCGGCAGTGCCAATCAGGACTGGTATAACACGGTGTTCGGACATTGGGCTTTCTCGCAGGAACATAACTTCAGCCTGAACGGTGGAAACGAGAAAGTAACCTACTACCTCTCCATGAACTACCTGGATCAAAGCGGCTTGCTAAAGATCTCCGACGACAGCTTCAGCCGCTACACGGCTACCGGCAAGATCAACGTGAAAATGACAGACTGGGCGCAGCTGAATTACAGCAGCCGCTTCATCCGCGAAGATATCTCCAAACCGACAGTACTGGATGGTGTTTATGAAGGACTGACCCGTCAGGCATGGCCTTTCATGCCGGCCTACGACCCGAACGGCTACCTGTACAGCGCCCCTACCCCGGCACTCGACCTGGTGGAAGGCGGCAGAACCAAAAAGCAGGCTGATTATCTGTATCAGCAAGCCCAATTGGTACTGGAACCGATCAAGGACTGGAAGACGCACGTAGATGTGAACTACCGCATCTACAACACGACCGTACATGCAGACCGTCAGCTCACTTACAACCATAATGTGGCCGGCGAACCCTATATATACAACTCCACCAGCTACGTATCGGAAGATATGACGAAAGAGAATTATCTAAACTTCAACGTCTACACCGAGTACAGCCAGCAACTCGAATCCGGCCATAACTTCAAGGGGATGTTCGGTTTCCAGTCGGAGCTGATGAAAAAGAAATATACATTCCTGCAACGTAACGGGATCATCGTCCCCGGTCTTCCCGAAGGAGATATCACCTCCGGAGTCGACATCAACGGGAACCCGATCACACCGACCGTAAACGGTTCCTCCGACCATTGGGCAACCGCCGGTTTCTTCGGACGTATCAACTACGACTACCAGGGCAAATACCTGGCAGAAGTGAACCTGCGTTACGACGGCACATCCCGTTTTCGCTCATCGGAACGATGGAACCTGTTCCCCTCCTTCTCCGTAGGCTGGAATATAGCCCGCGAAAGCTTCTGGGAACCTATCGCAGACTATGTAGGAACCTTCAAGTTCAGAGGCTCTTACGGCGAACTGGGTAACCAGAACACCCAAAGCTGGTACCCGACCTATGCGCAAATGAAATTCCAGGCATCCAGCGGCGGATGGCTTATAAACGGCACAAAACCCAACATCGCCGTCACCCCCGAACTGATTGCATCCTCCCTGACATGGGAAAGGGTTAAGACATGGAATATAGGGGCAGACTTCGGCGCACTGGACAACCGCCTTACCGGATCGTTCGACTACTTCGTCAGAAATACGCTCGATATGATCGGCCCGGCTCCCGAACTCCCGATCACGCTCGGCACGAACGTACCCCGCACAAACAATACCGACTTAAAGACCTATGGATGGGAACTGTCGGTCGGTTGGAACGACCGCCTCAGAAACGGCCTGGGCTATGGTGTGAAACTGATGCTGTCCGACTCGCAGACAGAGATCACCCGCTACCCCAACAAAACAGGGGTCATTGCCAGCGACACCTACCGCAAAGGCATGAAGATGGGCGAAATATGGGGATACACGACAGTCGGTATCGCCAAGACCCAGGACGAAATGGATAAGCACCTGGCAAGCCTTCCCAACGGCGGACAAAGTGCCCTGGGTTCTTTATGGGCAGCCGGCGATATCATGTATGCCGACCTCAACGGTGACGGTAAAGTAGATGCCGGAGCCAACACGGCCGGCGATCATGGCGACCTCTCCATCATCGGTAACTCGACACCGCGTTATCATTTCGGTATCGACCTGACGGTCGATTACAAGGGCTTCGACTTCCGTGCCTTCTTCCAGGGCGTAATGAAACGCGATTACTTCCAGAACAGCTCGACCTTCTGGGGAAGCCACGGCGGTATCTGGTGGTCTACCTGCTACACGCCCCACCTGGATTATTTCCGTGACGAGAACTCCGTTATGGTGCAGGCCGGAGAAGCCGATGTAAACCTCGATGCCTATTTCCCGCGTCCGAGTTTCCGCACGAACATGAATCACAATGTGCAGACACGTTATTTGCAGAATGCGGCTTATATCCGTCTGAAAAACGTACAGTTGGGTTATACCCTCCCGTCGTCGCTCACCAATAAATTCTATGTTAACAAACTACGGGTATTCGTATCCGGTGAAAACCTCTGGACGGGCACCAACCTGTTCAAGACATTAGACCCGGAACAGGTAGACGCCGCAAACGGTGACTATCCATTATCTAAAACCCTGTCGTTCGGACTAAGTATAACCTTATAAAACAGAAGAATCATGAATCGCATAAACAGCCTATTAAAACAAATCGCAGGTATCGTCCTGGTTCCGGTATTGTTCTCCTGCAACGATTACCTCGACAGAGAACCTCTGTCGCAGATCACACCGGACTACTATCTGACAGAAGAAAGCCAACTGGCCTCTTACATCAACAACATATATCCCGGCATCCTGCCCTCCCACGAATCGAGTGTCAACTGGTACGGAACCTTCGGATGGGACAACGGTACGGACAATATGATCGCCAAGGGAGATTACACGGACTATGTACCCGGTGAACTGAAAACGGCACAGACCGGGGGCGACTGGGAATTCACGAAGATATACCAGTGCAACTACTTCCTGCAACGCGTGGTAGACAAATGGAAAAGCGGAGAGATCAGCGGGAACGATGAGAATGTGAAACATTATATCGGCGAAGTCTATTTCCTGCGTGCCTATGAATATTTCAAGAAGCTACAAGCGTTCGGCGACTTCCCCATCCTCTACCGTCCGCTCCCCGACGAACAGGAAGCGCTGACCGAAGCCAGCAAACGAGCCCCGCGCAACGAGGTAGCCCGTTTCATCCTGGCAGACCTCGACTCAGCCATTGTGATGCTGAAGGAAATATCACCCGATGGGAAAAAGAACCGTCTCTCCCGCAACTGCGCCAACCTGGTCAAATCGAGAGTCGCCCTGTTCGAAGGAACCTGGCTGAAGTATTTCCGCAACACCCCTTTCGTACCGGACGGCAATGGCTGGCCGGGCAAACAGAAGGATTACAATGCAAGCTACCAATATCCGTCGGGCAGTATCGACAATGAAATCGATTTCTTCCTCGGACAGGCGATGGAAGCGGCCAAAGCGGTGGCCGACGCCATTCCACTAACGGAAAACACCGGCCTGCTGCAACAGAGCACCGAAGAACCTGCCAACCCGTATTATAATATGTATGCGGATGAGAACATGGCCGGTTACGACGAAGTGCTTATGTGGCGCCAATACGACAAAGGCTTGCAGCTGACACACGGTGCCGTTCAGTTCGCACAGAAAGGAAATGCCGGTTACGGGCTGACGCGCGGCATGGTAAGTACCTTCCTGATGGCGAACGGACTGCCGATCTATGCATCCGGCTCGGGTTATGCCGGCGACGATTATGTAGCCGACGTACGCAAGAACCGCGACGGCCGCCTGTGGCTGTTCCTCAAGGAACCGGGGCAGATCAACGTCTTATACCCGTCATCCGACGGTACACACGCCACGCCGGTAGAAACAGTTCCCGACATTACCAGCGGTAACTCCGATGTCTATTACTCCACCGGATACGCCATGCGCAAAGGGGGCAATTTCGATGCCAAGCATTGTGCCAACTTCGGCTCCTTCACCGGAAGCATCACTTTCCGTGCCGCCGAAGCTTACCTGAATTATCTCGAAGCCTGCTACGAACGTACCGGAGCCATAGACGGAACCGCTGCTTCCTACTGGCGTGCGATCCGTACCCGCGCCCATCTGGATACGGATTACAACAAGAGTATTTCTGCAACGAACATGAGTGAAGAAGCGAAATACAACTGGGGAGCCTATTCTGCGGGACAGCTGGTCAATACCACCTTGTACAACATCCGCCGGGAACGTAACTGCGAACTGATGGGTGAAGGTTTACGCAAGATGGATCTCAAACGGTGGCGTGCCATGGATCAGCTGATCTCCTCCCCTTACCATATCGAAGGGTTCAAACTGTGGGGGCCGATGCAGGACTGGTATAAAGATGAAAGCGGAGCGAGCATCCTGGTGTACGGTGCCAACGACTCCAAGTCGAATGTATCCGATCCGGCGCTGAGCATGTACCTGCGTCCGCAGGAAGTGGCGGCTAACTCATTGATCATGCGGCAAGGCGGGTTCAAGTGGGCTATGGCACACTACCTGTCGCCGATCGCGATACAGAATTTCCTGAACACATCTGCCGATGGCAGCAGTGTGGAAACCTCCCCGATCTATCAGAATCCGGGATGGCCGACGATGCCTAATCTGGGGGCGGAAAGTTTGTAAGGTTGTCACTTTTTTTACGATGGTCGTAACAACTCGGTTACGACCATCGTACCTTAGGGGTTACGGTTATCGTAACCGCCCTGTTACGGACACCGCACCTTACCGTGCGCAACCAATGCGCATTCCCGTGCACACAGACCGCACCCTCTCGTGCGCAGTCACCGCACTAAACTCATCAAAAGATAATCCATCTATACGGTAGTATTATCTATTTATTTTCTATGAATAAAAGCGTTTCTTTGCAGAACGCTACTCTTATTCATCATTTACAATTAAATACGCATGAAAAAGTACTTATTCGTCTTACTCTCTTTTTTAACCCTTGTCGCCTGCCGGCAGGCAGATAACACACAATCCCTGCAAGGTGAATGGCTCTTTGCCCTCGATCCTGACGACCGGGGACTGACAGAACAATGGTACAACAGATACCTGAACGAAACCATCCAGCTGCCCGGTTCGCTTCAGGAACAAGGATACGGCAATGATGTCGGGATAGAAACAGCCTGGACGGGGCAGGTTGTCGACAAATCATGGTACGATGCTCCCCAATATGAGAAATTCCGCCAGCCGGGAAATATGAAAGTCCCTTTCTGGTTGAACCCGGAGAAACACTATGTGGGAGTGGCCTGGTATCAGAAAGAAATAGATATACCGCAGTCGTGGGCCAACCAGCCGGTAGAGCTCGAACTGGAACGTACGCACTGGGAGACGACGCTCTTCCTCGACGGGAATGAGATGGGTAAGCATGAATCGCTCTCCACCCCTTTCCGGTATGTCTTTAATGAATTGAAGCCCGGAAAACACACCCTGACACTCCGTGTGGATAACCGGGTCAACATAGAGGTGGGAATCAACGCCCATAGCGTCTCCGACCATACGCAGTCCAACTGGAACGGCGTTATCGGGATCATCAGCCTGACGGCTAAACCCTCTCTATATATTAATGATATACAGCTTTATCCGAATATCGCGGATAAGACAGTCAAAGTCGCAATTACGCTGAACGGTACAGCCGGGAAAGAAGCCTCCACCCTGCTTCTCCAGGTAGAAAAGAAAGACGGAAGCCCTGTTGGCCAACCACAGGAGATCACTATTGTCCCGGGCACCTCCCTGCAACAGGAAGCGACCTTATCGCTGGGCAACGACGCCTTGCTCTGGTCGGAATACAGCCCTAACCTGTATAACCTGCGTGCAACCGTTGAAACCGATGGTAATAAAGAAGAACAATGCCGCACCTTCGGACTCCGCGAGTTCAAAGCCAACGGCACACGTTTCGAAGTAAATGGTCATCCGGTATTCCTCCGGGGTACGCTCGAATGCTGTATCTTCCCGCTGACCGGTTACCCGGCTATGGAGAACGGCTATTGGGAGAAGATATACAGCCAGTGCAAGGCCTACGGTCTGAACCATGTCCGTTTCCACTCCTGGTGTCCGCCCCGTGCCGCCTTCGAGGTGGCCGACAGCATGGGCGTCTATCTGCAAGTTGAATGTGCCGGATGGGCAACGGTGGGCGACGGCGGTTATTCCGACCAATGGTTCTACGACGAAGGAGACCGTATCCTGAAAGAGTACGGCAACCATCCCTCTTTCTGCCTGATGGCCTACGGGAACGAACCGGGTGGAGCCAACCAGGTAAAATACCTGTCCGAACTGATCGACCACTGGAAATCGAAAGACCTGCGCCGTGCCTATACCAGCTCCGGCGGATGGCCTTATGTGGAGAATGCGGACTACTGGAATGCACCCGACCCGCGTATCCAGGGATGGGGCGAAGGATTGCGCAGCATCATCAATGCACAACCGCCGCGTACCGACTACGACTTCGCCCATATTATCCGTCCGAACATGCCGACTGTCAGCCATGAGATCGGTCAATGGTGCGTCTATCCCAACTTCAAGGAAATAGAGAAATATACCGGTGTACTGAAAGCGAAGAACTTTGAGATATTCCGGGAAACACTGAAAGACCATCAGATGGCCGACCTGGCCGATGCTTTCCTGTATGCTTCCGGCCGCTTGCAGACGCTTTGTTATAAAGCTGATATAGAAGCCGCCCTCCGCACGCCCGGTTTCGCAGGCTTCCAGTTGCTCGACCTGCACGACTTCCCGGGACAGGGTTCCGCACTGGTCGGCGTACTCGACGCCTTCTGGGGTGAAAAAGGATATGTAACGGGGGAAGAATACAGCACCTTCTGTAACAATACCGTTCCGCTTGTCCGCTTCCCGAAAATGGTCTGGCTGAATAACGAGACACTGAAAGCGCCGGTCGAACTGGCTCATTTCGGTGAGAAGCCTTTACAGGGGGCAAACATCCGCTGGCAGATCAGCAACCGAGCGGGCGAAAACCTGGCACAGGGAAGTTTCGTAAAAGACCTTCCGCTGACCAACTGCATCCCGGCCGGCACTATCGAATACCCGTTGGCCGACATCACTGCACCGACACAGCTGACCGTCAGCGTGGAAGTGAAAGAGACGAACAGCAGAAACGAATGGAACATCTGGGTCTATCCGGCCAAACAGGAACCGATCGAACAACTGCCTTACATTGCCTCCACCCTCGACGACCAGGCAATGACCCGGCTGGAAAAAGGGGAAAACGTCCTCCTGCTGTTGGCTCCCGGACGCATCGCACCGGATAAAGGCGGCGACATCCGTGTCGGCTTCTCTTCCATCTTCTGGAACACTGCCTGGACAAACAAGCAACCTCCCCATACCCTCGGCATCCTTTGCGATCCGAAACATCCGGCACTGGCCGCTTTCCCGACTGAAGGATACAGCGATTTCCAGTGGTGGGATCTGGTCAGCAATTGCAACGCAATGGTACTGGATGATTTCCCGGCAGACTACCGCCCAGTCGTACACCTGATCGACGACTGGTTCACGAACCGCAAACTGGGTATCCTCCTCGAAGGGAAGGTGGGTAACGGTAAACTAATGGTGTGCAGTGCCGACCTGCAACGCGACCTCGACAAACGTCCGGCCGCCCGGCAGTTCAAACAGAGCATCCTGCAATACATGGCATCCGACCGCTTCAACCCGTCGGCGCCAATCAATCCGGCATTGATCCGGGGCTTATACAAAAAGTAAACTTACATGAAACAACTAATTCCTATACTGATCTTCCTCCTGTTTCTGTCCGGCCCGCCTGTACAGGGACAGGAGAAAAAGATCCCGCTGCCTACGGAAGCACAACTACGCTGGCACAACTATGAACGGGTTATGTTCGTGCACTACGGCCCTGCCGCCTGGCAGAACCGGGAATACGATAACTTCACCACCCCGCTCGACCGTCTCAAAGTAGCCGACCTCGACACCGACCAATGGTGCGAAGTAGCTCAATCATGGGGAGCAAAGATGGTATTGTTCGTGGCCAAACACTGCGGCGGCTTCTGCTGGTGGCAGACCGAAACGTCCGACTACGGCGTGAAGGAAATACCCTGGCGCAACGGCAAAGGGGATGTATTGAAAGACCTCTCGGAGTCGTGCAGGAAATACGGACTCGACCTGGGAGTGTATATCTATCCGGGCGACGACCGCTGGGGCGCCGGTATCGGTAGCGGGGGTATCACACAAGATCCTTCCAAACAGGAGACGTACAACCAGGTGTTCCGCACGCAACTGACGGAAGTACTTTCCCTCTATGGGCCGATCAGCGAAGTTTGGTTCGACGGCAACTGCCGCATCCCGATCAAAGATATTCTCGACCGGTATGCCGCCAATTCGGTAATCTTTCAGGGCAAGCAGGCCAATCTGAGATGGGTAGGCAACGAGGACGGTTATGCTCCCTACCCCAACTGGTACACAATAAAGGAGGAAGACCTGACAACCGGTGTCTCCACCGCCCTTCACTCGGATGTGGACGGCGATCGGTATGCCCCGGTAGAGGTGGATGTCCCGCTGCTGAAGAACAAAGGTCATAAATGGTTCTGGGCTCCCGGATGCGACAGCTTGCTGATGACGCAGGAGCAGTTGATGAACCTGTATTACAAATCCGTCGGACGTGGTTCCGTGCTCCTCCTCAACTCCACTCCCGATACAACCGGACTGATCCCCCGCTCACATGCCGCCGTCTATCAGGCTTTCGGCAGGGAGATCGAAAACAGGTTCGGCCATCCGGTACAGCAAACGGCCGGTAAAGGGAATACCTTCGAGCTTGACTTTGCCACTCCTACCGAAATCAACCATTGTATCCTGCAGGAAGACCTGAAAGGGGGACAACGGGTACTGGCCTACGAACTGGAAGGATATACCAGGGAAGGCAAATGGATCTCCATCTATAAAGGAAGCTCGGTCGGAAACAAGAAGATAGATCATTTCCCGACTCTCCGGTTGAATAAATTACGTGTCCGCATCACCCGGTCAAAAGATACACCGTTGCTGAAGAACTTCTCGGCCTTCCAGGTGTCCAGTCCTCTCAGCGACCTGCAGGATGAGCGGCAACAAGACAAACCACAGGTAGTAGATACCTGGGATGCCCATACATTCAATGCGGACAACTGGACGGAAATAACCCTCGACCTGACTCCTTTCGTCAACCGGATCGGCGAATACGAGCTCGTCTTCTCCCGCCTGGCCACCGATTACCTGAGCAACAAACCGTCCGATCTGGAGTTTAAAGATCACGAACTGTTCATGTATGGAGAAAAACAAGTATCTTCGCTCATTCTTTTACCGAAGACACATACATGCAGGATTACCCGTTCCCAGCAGACATTGGATGAGTTCCCTACCACGCTGAAGATGAAAGTGAAGTACAAAGGTGCATCCTCCATCGGAGAGATAACGATTAAAAGACTTACATATTAAATTCATAAACAAACACACATGAAACGACTCTCTTTAATCGGCAAAATAGTCTTGCTATTTGCCTTTACGCTGGCTTTCCATGCCGGAGCACAGAATGTTAATCTAAAAACCCGTTCCACCCAGATTGGAATAGACAACACCGGTCACTTCTCCTCCATCCGGGTGGAAGGCAAAGACATCTTGCATACCGGCAAATATCCGCTTGTAACCGTCTGTGCAGACAATAAACTGATCACACCAACCAAAATGACTGCCAGTGGCAACCAATTGAAACTAACCATGTCCGACGGCGGAACAATCACCCTGAAACAGAAGGAAAGCGACGTATGCATCACACTGGAAGCAACCAATGTTCCGGATAAATATGAAGTATTGCTGTTCGGCCCGCTAGCCGTAAACATCCATGAGGTCGTAGGTGACGTTGTCGGCGTAGCGCAGGGCGACGGCCTTGCCTTCGGCATACAAGCCCTGAACATCAAAACGAATGCCGGCATTCCCGACGAATACGGCAAACTGGTTACCGAGACATACGGTTATTCAGGTAAATCAGCCGAACTGTCGGTTGCCAGCATCCCTGCTTACAAACTCGCCGCTGCCGACATTTCAGACGGTACCGTATTCCATTTCTCCGCTCGCAGAAGAAATAAACAGGAGTATCGCAAGGTACAACAGATCGAGAAATCGCTGGTTCTCCCCGTAGAAGGCGAGGACGGCCCGATCAAAGGGGCTAAGATCGCTTTCTTCGGCAGTAAGAACACAGATGCCCTGGCACGTATCGGCGAGATCGAAGTGGAACAGGGACTTCCCCACCCGTTGTTCGACGGAGAATGGGGCAAGACTTCCCGCGCTGCCATGAAGTCCTACCTGATCTCCGACTTCTCAGAAGATAACTTCGACATGATCCTGGACAAGGCAAAAATAGCCGGCTTCGAATATGTCTACCACAGCGGCCCGTTCCTCGACTGGGGGCATTTCAACTGGGATCCGAAATTCACCAAAGGCGGCGATGAGGGCGTAAAGAAGATGGTCGACAAGGCTAAGGCACAAGGGATTGCCGTTGGTGTGCATACCCTCAGCAACTTCACGACCACCAACGATGCCTATGTCACTCCGGTTCCTTCCGAGCATCTGCTGAAACAAGGCGTACTGACACTCACCTCGGATCTGGATAAAGAGCAGACAGCCATCAAGATCAAGAAGTCAGATTTATTCTCCATGCCTATGAGCCTTAACGCCATGCAGATAGACAAGGAGCTGATCACCTACGGCAGTATGGAAGACCAGGGAGACACTTACCTGTTGAAAGACTGTAAACGGGGCGCTTACGGCACGACAGCTTCTGCCCACGCACAAAAGACTCCGCTTTACAAATTGTGGGATTACCCTTATAAAACATTATTCCCGGATCTGGTTCTACAGGATAAGTTTGCCGACCGCCTGGCCGAGATCATGAACAAGACAGGCCTGCGCCAGATCTCATTCGACGGCCTGGAAGGTTGCTCCTATACCGGGCAGGACGAATACGCCAACTCCCGTTTCGTTACCCGCTTCTACAACCAGCTGAACCATAACGTGCTGAACGATGCCAGCCGCCTGAGCCATAACCTCTGGCACATCCATACCCGCATGAACTGGGGAGAGCCTTGGGGGGAAGCGATGCGCACGGGTCAGGTTGAGAACCGTATCAAGAACCAGCATTTCTTCCAGCGCAACCTTTTCCCGCGTATGCTGGGATGGTTCCTGATCCGTCTGGCCGACCGTAATTTTGAATGCTCGACCCTGGAAGACCTCGAATGGGCCTTATCCGAATCGGCCGGTTTCGACTCCGGTTATGCGATGACGATCAACAGCAACACCCTGCGCCGTCACGGACAGATAGACAAGTTGCTCGAAGCCATCAAGAACTGGGATAAACTGCGCGAAGCACAGGCTTTCAGCGACGAACAGAAAGCTCGCCTGAAAGATCCGCAAACAGAATGGCACCTGGAAAAGACAGACGAACAGACTTATAACCTGTATCCGCTTTCTATCTCTAAACATTTCCGCTGCAACATGGCTGAAATGCAACCGGGACAACCGGGCGGTGCCGACTGGTCATGGAGCAGCCCGTACGAAAGCGTCTATGCCATCCGTCTGAAAGTAGATGGCGACGGAACGATCAAAGACCCGTCGTTCATCACACCGAAAGGCGTTATCAAATTTCCTTGTGAGATATCGGATCGCCAGTACCTGCTCTATACCTTCGACGGCAAAGCAGTCGTTACCGACAAGAACTATAACGTGATCAGCGAAGTCACCCCACAAGGCAACGCCCTGCTTCCCGCAGGCTCTTCAGCCGTAGCCTTCTCCTGCGAACAAATCAGCGAGGACGCACCGGAAGTGATTATCCGCTATATTACCAAAGGGGCACCGGAGGTGATTAAGCTGAATAAATAAAAACAAAACTTGGAACCTATAGTGCTGCTGCATCTCATGATACCGGCAGCACTATAGTCCTACTATGACTGACACAATAGTCCTGAAGCTGTATAACTATTGTGCTACATCAGGTCATACAGGATTCTCCGGTTTCATTTCATTAAACTGCTTCATCCGGTACTCTCTCGGAGAGCAACGCACCAGCTTTGAGAATAAGCGGGAGAACTGTGACAGATTACCGATCCCTACCTTTTCCGCCACCTCGACGATCGACATATGTGAAGTGAGCAATAAGGTCTGTGCCCGTTCGATCCGTTTCATCTGGATGTATTCGCAGGGGGGCATACCGATGATCCGTTTGAATATCTTTGAGAAATGATCGGAAGTGATACACATCCGGTCGGCCAGTGTCGTGACGGATATCCGTTGATCCAGATGCTTGTTGATATATTGAAGCGCCACATCCAGCTTTTCGTACGAGCTGTTCACTTCCGGCACACGCAGGCAGTCCTCGGTGATGAAGCGGGAGAAAAGCTGCAACAAGATACCGCTGCTCTCCACTGTCGTTGAAAAAGAAGAGACCGGGATTTCATTCTCTTTCGTATAGATATTCCGGTCGTTATCGTAATGCTTCGGGTCGGATGTAGGAAGCGACTTATCCGGGTTCAAAGCCAGAAAACGCTCCATCAGCGAATAGTCCATCGGAGTGGCTGCGACCTGCAGGTTCATCTTCATCGGGCTGCTGATGCCTTTACCGCCTGTCGTCTCGTCAAAGAAACAGATATAGTAGTGTTCCATGAAATCGTCGCACTCATAACTATGGAAGGCAAACTTAGGAATAAGGAAAAGCTGTCCGGGCAATAACTCATACCCTTTCTGATTAATATAAACGACTCCCCGCCCTTTTGTAATCAGATAAAGGCGGTAGAACGGACTGATCACATCCTGATAATTCCACCAGGTTTCAACCCGGGAATAGTCGGCATAAAGCAAAGGCAACGACAGATCGTAAGGTGAATAAGATACAAGCATATCAGACAATTATGGGTTAACCGCCGTAAATGTAGAAATAATTTCCCAATTCACAATATCGGATTATGCAAAGTATCCGTCTTATTTTGTCAAAGTATATAGAAAGAGATACTTTATTTTTGCATCAGTATAACTTTCTAATCTAAATTCATCATGACTCGCCTTTTCACAGTGTTACTTATTCTGTCCGGACTTCTCAGTCCGTCGATGCTCTCTGCGCAGGACTCCTGGCAAAGCCTGATAAACCGACTTACCTATTACTCGCCCGAAAAATATAAATCGGCCGTTAATAACCTGAAAAAGAAATATCCTGACAGCTATCGGCCGGATGCCGGTTGGGAGAAGGCTGTCAGCGAACTGGAGACTAATAAAGAGACGTTGATCAGCGGCCTGAAAGCCAAAGACACAAAAGCGGAAAAACAAGCCACCAAACTGTTGCAACAACTGGATGCCGCCCTGCTGGCCAACCCGTTGCTGGCCGACAAACAGGTCGTTGCCATCCGCAGAACCCTGGGCGACAAAGCCCGTAAAGCCATGAGTGGTGAACTGGGAATAGCCCCTTCCAACTTCCAGAACAACTCCGAGATAGGAAACCCCAAAGGGGGATGGACAAACGAATTCGTTTCACTCGACATCATCCCCGGCAAAATAAAACAAACCACACTCTATAAACCGGAACCCGGAATGATCATCACTGACCCGGAACCTCATTTCGACGGTAATAAACTCATGTATTCCTCTATCGGTTCATCCGACCACTGGCAACTGTTCGAACTCGACCTGAAGACCGGAAAGACCCGGCAACTAACCCCTGATACATATAAAGATTTCGACAGCTTCGACGGTTGCTACACCCCCGACGGACGGTATATCTTCTGCTCCACCGGCACCTTCCTCGGATTGCCTTGTACAGACGGAGGGAACAAAATGTGCGGATTATTCCTGTATGATCCGAAAACAGGGCGAACCCGCCAGTTGACTTACGACCAGGACAGCAACTGGGGACCAGTCATCATGGACAACGGTACCGTACTCTATCAGCGTTGGGAATATGCCGACCTGCCCCATTCCAACTCGCGGCTGCTGTTTACGATGAATCCGGACGGCACCACACAATCGGCCTTCTACGGTTCGAACTCCTACTTCCCGACCTCATTCTTCAATGCCCGCCCCATACCGGGACGGCCGTCGGCGGTAGTCGGTATTGCCTCCGGCCATCACAGCGTTTCACGCAGCGGACGCATGCTGATTATCGATACCAACAAAGGCCGTCATGAAGCGGACGGAGTCGTTGCCGAGATCCCGTATGCCGGCAAAAAAGTGGAAGCTATCGTTCGCGACCGCCTGCCCGACGGTATCTGGCCACAGTTCCTGCAACCGTATCCGTTGAACGATACCTACTATCTGGTGTCCATGAAAGAGAATCCGGAAAGCTTGTGGGGGCTTTACCTGGTCGACACGTTCGATAACCGTACCCTGATTGCCGAAGAGGAGAACGTCGCTTACCTTGAACCGGTGTTGATGGACAGCCGTAAGACACCGAATGTAATTCCCGACCGTGTCGATCTCGCCTCTTCAACTGCTACCGTATTCCTGCAAGACATCTATGAAGGCGGAGGATTGAAAGGGATTCCGCGTGGGACAGTCAAGAAGCTACGCATCGGTTCATTCAACTTCAGCCCTTGGGGCCAAGGCGGATTGCTGGGCACCATCGGTATGGACGGGCCGTGGGACATCAAACGAATCCTAGGTGAAGTGGATGTCGAAGAAGACGGTTCGGCCATGTTTACCATCCCAGCCAATACGGCCGTATTCGTACAACCGCTGGATGCAGAAGGAAAAGCATTGCAAATCATGAGAAGCTGGTTCACCGGCATGCCGGGCGAAACAGTCTCTTGTATCGGTTGCCATGAAGAAAAATCGACTATCGCCATTCCGAAGCGGACAAAAGCATCCTTGCAAAAACCGCAGGATATCAAAGAATGGTATGGAAAAGAAAGAGGATTCAGCTACCGCCACGAAGTACAGCCCGTTCTAGACAAATATTGCATCTCTTGCCACAATCAGGACAAACCCGGAAAGCCTTACCTGAAAGGGGACAAATGGATCGATGACTGGACTTCGAACATATCGGGAAGAGCCTGGAAGAACGGCGGACACTTTACACTCTCGTATGCCAACCTGCACCGTTACGTACGCCGGCCGGGTATCGAAAGTGATATGCACATGCTCGTTCCGATGGACGTGCATGCCGATCAGACCGAACTGATGCAGATTCTCCAGAAAGGCCACTACGGTGTCAAACTGGACAAAGAATCTGTGGAAAAGCTCTCCTGCTGGATAGACTTCAACGCTCCTTTCCACGGACGTCGTTCCGACATTCCAAAGTTTGAAGATGCAGAACAGAGCAACGAACTGCGGAAACTATACCGCGAAATGTTCGGTGCTCCTAAGTCGACTACCGAATGGTTGCCGGAAATCCCGCAGAATATCGAACCGGTCCGGTTTGAAAAGGAACAAAAAGCAATAGGCGATACCTTACTGGAGAAATGGCCGATCTACAACCCGACAGAAAAGCCTTACGACCAATGGAACGACACCCAATGGAAGCAACTGGCTCTGGGTAACTTCCAGAAAAGCATCCCGTTGGGTAACGGCCTGACACTCGAACTGGTAAAAGTACCGGCCGGCTCCTTTATCATGGGTAGCGACCGTCATCCGGACGAGTTGCCGCAGACCATCGTACAGGTAGACAAAGCGTTCTGGATGGGACGTTTTGAAGTCACCAACGCACAATTCAGAGCCTACGACCCGGAACACGACAGCCGCGACGAACACCGTCATGGTTACCAGTTCGGACGCAAAGGCTACTCGATGAACCATCCCGACCAGCCGGCTGTCCGTATCTCCTGGCAGGAAGCGATGGATTATTGCAAGTGGCTGTCGGAAAAGACAGGTATGAAGTTCTCGCTCCCCACCGAAGCACAGTGGGAATGGGCTTGCCGCGCCGGAAGCGATACGCCGTTCTGGTATGGAAATATGTCCGCCGACTTCTCCGGCTATGCCAACCTGGGCGATATCAAGCTGAAAGAGTTTGCCGCCTGTACCGCTTATAAGTTCTACGAGAGCGCGATGGTCATCGAAAACCCGAATAAGTATGACGACTGGATTCCGCGCGACACCACGTACAACGACGGCGGCTTTATCTCCGAACCGGTGGGACGCTACATCCGTAACCCGTGGGATCTGTTCGACATGCACGGAAACGTATGGGAATGGACATTATCGAGCTACCAACCTTATCCGTACAACGAGAACGACGGCCGCAACGGGGTCACTTCCGAAAACGGCAAACGTGTCGTACGCGGCGGTTCCTGGTACGACCGCCCTTACCGGGCGACCTCTTCTTTCCGTTTGCCCTATCGCGAATACCAGAAAGTATATAATGTAGGATTCCGTGTAGTAATGACTGAAGAATGACAAAGTGTTGTTTAAAATATTTGTTTTGTATAGTAGTAGTAATTAGCACCTGTTGCTCGTGCAGCAACACCAGAGAGAAGTTACTTGTTTCCGGCTGCGGCTGGAAACAGGTAGCGATCCTGGACAAAGCAACAGGTACGATCGAGTGGAGCCATCCGCTCACCCCCGGGGAAGACTGCAACGATGTAGAGATTACACCGGATGGTCATATCCTCTATGCCTATACTTCCGGCGCCCGTCTCATCACCCGCGACCAGCAAACCGTCTGGGACTTCAAAGCTCAAAAAGGTGAAGAACTGTTTACCGCCACGCATCTGCCTTCCGGCAATTACATGCTGGCAATCTGCGGCAACCCTTCCCGTATCGTAGAACTCGATGCCAGCGGCCAGCCGGTAGACGAACTGCAATTCGACACCAGCATCACCGGTGTGCACGACCAGTTCCGGCAGATCGTAAAGACTCCGCAAAACACCTACCTGATACCGCTTATGGGGAAAGGGGAAGTCGTTGAAATGAACAAAAACAAGGAAATAGTCAACCGGGCCGAATGCGGTGGCAATCCGTTTGCCATCCAGATACTGCCTAACGGAAACTGGCTGGTATCCTGTGGTGACGCGCATAACTTCGTGGAGATCGATCCCGCCGGAAAACAGATCATCCGGAATGTCGGTGACGACGACCTGCCGGATATCTCCCTCCTGTTCGTGGCCGAACTCGTCCGTTACAAAAACGGCAACACATTGATAAGCAACTGGAACGGACACAGCCAGGATAAATCGCAACCGCTATTGGTAGAGGTAGATCCCGACAACCGGGTCGTATGGACGCTTCCCCTGCATCCGGATATAGTCAATATCTCGGCGGTCTATTCATTTCAGGAATAACAGGCCTTAACTACCATACTTTTACACTATAGTGCTGACAGCCTTAACACTACTATGCTAATACTGTTAACACTATAGTATGAGTTGTACTGACACTACTATTCAAAAAGGATACGGAAACGGGTCAGTCCGTCTGCATACGTACGCAGGGAGAAAGAGCAGTTCTGTTTCTGCAAGACTTCGCGGATAAAGATCAGGCCGATCCCCTGCCCGTTCGGTTTGGTGGAGAAGAAAGGGCTGAATAGCTTGGCTTCGGTTTCCTTGTCTATCCCTTTACCTGTATCGGCTATTTCCAGACAGACCGGATGATGCGAAGTGCGGATGTAAATCTGCCCGTCATGGTCGATCGACTCCGCTGCATTCTTTATGATATTGACCAGCACCTGCTCGAAGAGGGCACTGTCGAGCTTTACGACAGGCGAAACGTCGTCGAGTTCCATGATGATCCGGATATTACGGTTCCGGCAAATCGTCTCCATAAACCGCTTGCAGGAAGTAACGACCGCATTCAGTTTATGGTTTATCGCCTGCGGCTCGGGAATACGCACCACATCCGCAAAGTTCGTAATGAAATGGCTCATACTGTAACAACGTTCGATGGAGACACGCAATACCTCGCATATATCTTCCGTATTTTCCAGTTCGCTGAAGGTCGATTCGAGCGTATCCAGGGTAGAAGTTATGCCGGCCGTCGTATTATTCACTTCATGGGCGATCATGCGGATCACCTTTTCATACGCCTTCTTTTCTGCTTTGAATACTTCCTGCGTCAGCACTTCCACCAGGTAGAAAGAATGATGAAACCCACGGTCTACGAAAGAGGAATGGGTACATTTATAGATATTGGCATCATTCAGGCGGATGGTCTGCGACTCGTACAAAGGGATATTCACCAGTTCCGCAGCCAACGGCGAGTCTATATCGGTCAGGGATTTACCGGCAAAACCGACGGTGGACGGCTGTCCGAACATTTTATGTGCCGCCGGATTGACAGACAGGATCACATTATCCAGATTCAGCATGATAACGCCCATCGGAGAAGCATTGATCAGCAGGTCGAGGAAATGGTTCTGCTCCCTCAGATGCAAACGCTCGTTCTTAAGCTGCTCCATCATCTTATTGAAGATGTCGACAATACGGTCGGCCTCTTTCTGCCCTACCCGGCTCAGGCGGGAACTGAAGTCCTGCTCCTTCAGAAGCTCCATACCGTTTCCGATAATATCCAGCGGTTTGATGATACGGCGGTAGAAAAGGATCAGATAAAGAACGGAAATGAACACCAGTCCCTCCACGACAAAAAACATGACGGAGGAGTAATTGTAGAATACGTGATAGGTCATCACCCCCATCACGGTCAGCAACAACCCGGTCAATATCCAGAACAGTCCTTTTACCCTCATCCGTCTGTCATTTATTTATCTGTGGGAATATCATATTTCTCCAAACGGCGGTACAGGGCAGCCCGGCTGATACCGAGCGCAGAGGCCACATGCGATAGGTTGCCGTTATGCGTTTCAAGCGCCTGAAGGATCGTTTGCCGTTCTATTTCATCCAGCGTCATGCCTTCAAAACTGGCGGCACTTCCTTTTGCTACGGTCTGGGGATTTCCCAGGTTCAGGCACTGGCTTTCAAAATCAGCCACGTCCAGCAACGATTTGCCGGAGACGAGCATCGTCCTTTCCACCAGGTTCTTCAGTTCGCGGATATTACCTGGATAAGGAAGACGTTGCAAGAAAGCCTTTGCATCGGCAGAGAAATCGACACGGGGCAAACCGTTCACCTCCGATTGCTTATCCGCAAAATAACGCGCCAGCAAAGGAATATCGTCTTTCCGTTCCCGCAAAGCAGGCAGATGGATCGTGATCAGGTTAATACGATAGAACAAGTCTTCACGGAACGTACGGGCGGCTACCATTTCCGGCAGGTTACAGTTCGTAGCACTCACCACACGGATATCCACCTTCCGGGGGCGACTGTCGCCCAATACCTCGAAAGTCTGATCCTGCAATACACGCAACAGTTTCACCTGGCAGGACAATTCCAGATCGCCTATCTCATCCAGAAAGATCGTACCTTTGTTAGCCATCTCAAAACGCCCGGTACGGTCGATATAGGCATCCGTAAAGGCACCCTTCTTATGTCCGAACATTTCACTTTCAAAAAGGCTTTGAGACAATCCGCCCAGGTTGACCTTCACAAAAGCCTCCTTTACACGCGGGCTGTTTGCATGGATAGCTTCAGCGATCAGTTCCTTCCCGGTTCCGCTTTCGCCGGTGATCAGTACCGAAGCATTGGTCGGGGCGATCCGTGAAACCGTGCCCAGTACGTCCATCAGTGCGTCGCTCTGTCCGATGATCTTGGCAAAATGGAATTTATTATCCGCATCGTTCCGGTTGAGCGGAGCCTTCTCTATTTTCTTCTGCTCGTTCAGTTCGAGAGCCGTACGGATCGATTTGAGCAGCACCAGGTTGTTCCAGGGCTTGGTTATAAAATCGAAAGCGCCGGCTTGCATACCCTGCACAGCCAGCGAAATTGAACCCCAGGCAGTCATCAGGATGACCGGCACATCGGGTTGAAATATCTTTACCTGTTTCAATAATTGAATTCCTTCTTCTCCCGTCGTAGTCAAGGTAAAGTTCATATCCATAAGGATCAGCTGCGGCGTTTCTTTGCGCACGATCGCCAACGCTTCTTCAGGCCCCGGAACAGCTTCCGGTTCAAAGCCTGCCCGCTTCAGCAAAAAGGTAAGCGAAGAACGAACAACTGCATCATCATCTACAATTAATATCATATCGGTGTCTTTTTGGGTTTGTAAAGATACGAATTATCTCCTTACTATTTCTTCAAAATCGGCATCCAGATTACGATCGTTGAGGAAATCATAGAGGGTGACGCTGCGCACATTATAGAAATAATTCCAGAAACCGTACAACTCGCGGATATGCTTTTGCTTGGCATCGTCTTTGGATTGCTGGGCGTCGTTCAGGTCGAGGATATTGATCTTACCGATCATAAAGGTTTCTATCGAAGTCTGATAACGCTTCTGTGCAATCTCGTCGGCTTCGGCTGCAATCTCCAGCTGGGCGGCCTGGTTGTTGAAGTTCTCCACCAGCAGGAAGATATTCTGGTTGAACGTCATCTGGTTCTGGCGGTTTTTGGAAAGTACCACCTCACGGTTCGACTCTGCCACTTTTACCTTCCCTTTCCGTTTGCCCCAGTCGAGGAGCGGGATACTGAAACCAACCTCTACCACCTGGTTATCCTTCAGCGGATTGTAAGCTCCGGCAAAATCATAGTCTTTTCCAGTATACCCCACGGAAGCAAACAGGTTTATATCGCGACGCTTCCCTTTGGCGGTGGCAACGGCATAATCGGCTTCCAGTTGTTCGCGCAGGATACGTTTCGCAAACGAGTTATTTTCCTGCGCCTTTTCCAATACATCCTGGTAAACCAGACGCATATCGGGTACAGACTCGGGGATAACCGGCTCTATCACATCTTCTTCGCTCAACCCCAGGAAAGAACGGAGCTGGAACATATTTGCGTTCAGGTTCGACTGTGCTTCCGTTAGTTTGCCTTTCGCCTGCAAAGCGGATAGTTTGAGTTGCATCAACTCACTTTCGGAGATATGACCGATCTTACGTTTAGCGACGGCTATCTCATATAGTTTATTGGCATTCTCGAGATTTTGCTCCGAAGTGAGCAGGTTCTCTTTTGCCAGCAGAAGGTTAAAGAAATAGGCGATCGTGGAGATGGTAACCTCTTCCACACTCTCGATATAGGCGGCTTTCGCCTCCTGATAACGTACGGGCTCGATACGGCGTTTCCATTTCTGGTCGTTCACCCCGAAGATAGGCTGTGTCAGGGTCAGCCCGATCGGGACGCTCATAAATTCATTGTAGGCACCGTGCCCGAGCTGACGCGAGAAGTTGAGCGACGTATTCAACGAGATCTTACCTCCGGTTAGCGCAATGTTCTGATCGATGGAGATAGCCCCGTCCATAGATAGGTTATTGTCCTGCACGAACGCATAGGTACCATCCGGCTGTTGGTTACGGCTGTATTGCTTGCTGTAGCTGGGGATCGTTCCTTTGAAATTCATTTCCGGCAACTGGTCTGCTATGTGGGTGCGGTATTCCCAGTAAGACGTTTTCAGTTCGTTGAGGGCTACAGCGGCATCCACCGACTGGAGTTGTGCCAGACCGATAGCCTCTTTCAGGGTCAGTTTCACTATATTCTCCTGTCCTTCCGCATGCAAGCCGGATACGGTCAGCAACAAAGATGCGATAGCTATATATATCTTTTTCATTGTTATAAATGTTTTTGCCTTTCCACAGGCAAAAGCTATGCCAAAAAGATATACAACTGATTTACTGAATCATAGCCACCTTCGATAGTGTCCGATAATGAACAGTGTGTCCGATATCGTTTCTTCTCCTTTCGTATACCAATTATATTTCGATATATTCTGCTGCGATTGATCTGTATGAAATACAGATTTATTACCTTTGGAGGTCTTAGAAAACAACTTACACTTATGTGAAACCATAACAAAGATAAAATGAAAAGCTTATTGGTATTTTTGATGATCGGTGTATCATCCGTAATGGCCCAGACTGAAAAGATCGACCTGACTGTCGCCCAAAAGATCAAGCAGGAAGAACAACTGAATTCCGACATAGAGCGGTTATCTTACCGTTTGCTGGATTATGCCGGCCCCCGCCTGACAGGGTCTGACGGGATGGAGAGAGGTTATAAAGTAGCCAAAGAAATGATGGAGGAATACAAGCTGTCTAATCCCCGCATCGAATTTGCCCGTGACTGGCCGCGTGGCGGATGGGATATCGAAAAGGCTTACGCCGCAATGACGTTACCTTATTATATACCCATCTTTCCGGCTCCGGTAGCCTGGACAAACGGCACAAACGGGCCGGTAAAAGGGGATGTTGTACTGATCACTGCCACAAACGACAAAGAATTGCAGGCATTGAAAGGGACACTGAAAGGAAAGATCGTACTGATGCCGTCTGTTACGGATTATAAGATCAGTTTCGAACCTATGGCCCGCCGGCATACGGAAGAGTCTTTAAAGCAAACAGCCGAATATCCGATCACTAAAGTACAGCCCCGTCGCCGCAGACCCGCCCAGGCCATCGAAGGAAGCGAGTTGTCTTATGCCGAAATACTGAGTTTTGTACACAAGGAGAATCCGGCCGTCATTATCCATGAATCGGGGAATTACAGTGTTCCGGGATTGAACTTCCATAAATTAGAAGAAGCCGGCCCCGTACCTTGCGAACTAAATATTGCCTGCGAAAACCACGGCTTGATGGAACGCTTGATCAGGAACGGTGAAAAGGTAGAAATGGAAGTCGATATCGCCGTTAAATTCGAGTCTGACCGCAAGATATATAACGTCATAGCCGAGATACCCGGCACCGACCCCAAACTGAAGGACGAACTGGTCATTATCGGCGGCCATCTGGATTGTTATCATATGAGTCCGGGAGCCGGTGACGATGGTGCCGGATTTATTGCCATGCTTGAAGCCATGCGTATACTGAAAGCCATCGGTGTACAACCGAGACGTACGATCCGTGTCGCTTTCTGGGGTGGTGAAGAAGTGGGCCTGCATGGTTCGAGCGGTTATGTGGAGCAGTTTGTGCAAGACCCGGTAACCAAAGAGAAAAAGAAGGAATACAATAAGATATCCGCTTACTTTAATTCCGATTATGGCCCAGGGAAATTCAGGGGTATATTTACCCAGGATAACCTACAGGTCTATCCGATCTTTACAGAGTGGATGCAACCTTTCCTGGATACAGGCTTTACGACTGTTTCCAACCGGAGCGTCGGCAGTACGGATCATATACCTTTCGACAATGCGGGTATTCCTGCTTTCCAGTTTATCCAGGATCCTATGGAGTGGGGACGCCATTCGCATCGCACACAGGATTTCTCCGACCGCCTGGTACTGGACGATATACGCCACAATGCAGTTATCGTCGCCTGGTTCGCTTATAATGCAGCAATGAGGGATGAGATGATGCCCAGGAAATAATAGCCAAGTTTGTAGGGGCAGGGTTGCCCCTACAAACTTCATATATCCCTTACAACAAACACATAATCTCCCGATCCGACTTCGACACAATAGAAACCATCTGCAAACCCGGCTGCTTTTACATCCTGTACAGTATCCAGCGGACGACCGCTTTCCGTTATTTCCGAACCGGTCGATGAAGGGAGACAGATACTGGCTGTTGCATTGACCGGGATCGTTACCCGGAGTTCAAAGGTATTGCCTTCTTTCTTCCAATTGCTTACAATCGGGCCGTTCACTGAGCGATAAGTACAGTTTACCCATGTCAGGTCACCGGCAGGTTGCGGTTTGATCCGGATTTTACTGAAACCGGGAGCCATCGGGTTTATTCCGGCCAACGACTGATAGAACCACTCTCCTACACTACCGAACATCGGGTGGTTTTGAGAATATACATTATCCGAATACTTCCAGGTTTCCCATAAGGTTGTTGCTCCGGATTCGAGCATATGCCCCCAGCCGGGGAAATCCTTTTTCGTGACCATTTCATAGGCAATATCATTCCGGTTATTCTGACGCAATACTTCCAGAATAGCGGGAACACCGAAAATGCCGGAAGCGATATGTCCGTCCCATTTCCCGATAGCTTTCAGAAAGACGGCAAAGACAGCTTCCTTTTCACTTTCCGGAATCAGATCATAAAACAAGGCGAATGCCTGGGCTGCCTGTGTGGCATTTGCCACTTCCCCTGTTCCGGGTTTCACGAATTCTTTTATAAATGATTCCTTTATATCCGCTGCCAACAGGGAATATTCCTGTGCATCCTTCGGCCGGCCTGTCAATGAGGCAAACTCAGCCAGTAAAATCACATGATGATAATAATGCGCGGTAGCGAACAAGGCGGGAACGCGTTCTTCCAGGCTCTCATGATCGTTGATACAAGTCCCGATCCGGTTCTCTTTCGCTTTTGAACGAAGGAATTCAACTTGTTTGCGCAAGGTCGGATAAAAGGCTTTTATTGTCCGCAGGTCACCATAATATTCATACAACTGCTTCTGCATGAAAGCGAAAGCCAGTTGCCACCCGATCGGGCCGGAGTCGTTCCCCAGTCCCATATCGGCTATCCCGTTATAAGGGGCCGTTTCGGTCATTCCCCCTTCAGGGCGCTGGTCGTTGGCAAAATCATGGAGCGCCTTCCGGTAGAAGTTCTCCATGTCGTAGAACCAACAGAACGTACGGGCAGTCCCGACAATATCGCCACCATAACCGAACTTCTCACGTGCCGGACAGTCGGATTGCACACTGAAAAGATTACTGCGGAACGTATAATCCAACACCTTATCCAAACGGTTCAGCATCGGATCGGAACATTCGAAAGACCCGGTTCTTTGCAAATCCGCACTCAGCCGGATCCCTTCCACATCCGATAAAGACGGGCGACCCGGCCATCCCGTTATCTCCACATACCGGAAACCGTGGAACGTAAAGCGGGGCGACCATATCTCTTCCCCCTCTCCTTTCAACGTATAGACATCTTCCTGCCAGGCAGTCTGTGGTTGACCGGCGGTTTCCCAATCGGCATCCCAGACCCTTTTCTGCTGTCCGGCAACGGAAGTCATCACGTTCAGGCTTCCGTCCGAATAAATATCTTCCCCGTAACGGATCCTGACAGTCGAGCCTTTCGCCCCTCTGACTTTGATACGCGCCACACCGGCAAAGTTTTGCCCCATATCGAAGACAAACTCTCCCGGACGCGTTTCCGTCATCCTCACGGGGTTGATCACTTCTATCTCCCGGATAGGCGGTTGCATTTGAGCCGTCAGCTGCCCGGCCGTGGCATTTGCTATCGGTACGGCCTGTTTCCAGCGGCTGTCGTCGAATGGGCAAGTATCCCAACCGTCTATCTCATTGCGGGCATCATACTGTTCGCCGAGATAGACGTTGTTACGCATAACCGGGCCGGTAGTTGTTTTCCAGCTTTCATCCGTACAGATTGTTTCCACCGACCCGTCGGTATACCGGATACGAAGTTGTGCTTTCAGGCAAGGGCGACCTATCGTCAGGTACTCCCGTAAGGGTTTGAAAATACGCATAGGCAGCGGGTTGTAATATCCGTTGCCTAGCATGACCCCGATCGCGTTTTCTCCCGAGCCGATCAACGGGGTTACGTCATAGGTACTGTATAATATTTGTTTCCCGTAATTCGTCCAGCCCGGATCAAGGACATGGTTGCCGATACGTTTACCGTTCAGGCTGGCCTCATAATATCCGATACCGGCAATATACAGACGCGCTTCCTGCACCGTTTTAGCGGGACGGAACGTTTTACGGAAAAGCGGGGACGGATCGTCTTTATAGAAATCTTCCTCCTTCTCCGGTGCTTTCGAACCATCACCGATCCATTCGGCTTTCCAGTCATCCGGAGACAGCATGGAAGTTTCCCAAAAGGCCGGCTCACTCCAAGCGGACACTTCCCCTTCCCGGTCATAGGCACGGACACGCCAGTAGTAGCGGGTAAAAGGCTTCAACTTCCTACCGGAGTAAACGATATTTACATTTTGCTGGCTGTTGACTTTCCCGCTTTTCCAGACCAACCCTTTCCCGTTCCGAAGATCGTCTTCCTTCAAAGCGACTTGTATCTCATAGGCTGATTGCAGTTGGTTACGGGTCTGTGACTCCAATCGCCATCCCAGCACGGGATTAAGTGCATCCACTCCCAGCGGGTTTTCCACATACTCGCAGGTCAACCCCTTTAGTTGTAAGGACTTGGCTCCGGCAAAAAGTGCGATACCTGCCAGGAAGCAGATAAGTATTCCTATTCTTCTCATAATCATACTAATTTAACAGGGCCAATCATTCCTGTAGGCAGCCATTTCTGATGGCGAGTCCACGACTGTCCGGTTTTATTCTCCGGGGTAGCTTTCAGATAGTTACCTACCGTAGTCGTGATCTTCACCTGCAATGTCTTGACAGGCGCCTTTGCCAGATGTTCCGGCAACTGATACACCCGATTGCCATACCATTTACATCCCAGACTTTCCCCGTTCAGGATCACTTCCGAAACGCCGTAGACCTTTCCCAGATCCAGATAATAGAACCCGGCTGCATCTTCCACCGTCTTTTCATAATATAGCACACCGGCAAATCCCTGCGTAGCCGGATCGGCCGACCAATCTATCAGGGTATCGATCTCCAGTTTTTTCGTATCTCCGTTGATATGTTCCATCCGGACATTCCAGCCGTTCAAGTTGACGGGAGACGAACTTTGTAACGGTATGGCAGGAATAGCCATCTTGTTCGCTTTGGCATCTTCAAATACGATCAGTTGGGAAGCGGCAGGCCCCAGAGTGATCTGCAAGACGGAACCGGATGCAGAAGGATAAGGCGACCGTTCGCCTGTTTCCGGATTCCAGAGCCAGGGCGTTTTACCGTTGTCGGCAAATGTGGCTTGTATGCGGATCTCATCATCCGGGTTACAGTTCGTTATAAAGTAAATATCCTTGTCCCCCGCCTGATGGCGTATCTGGCTGACATAAGGGCTCGGAGTATCAATTTTCATATAAGGGACAATATCGCATTGCTGTTGTACCCCTCGGAACCAGGATACCGGCTCGACCGGAGCTTCCACCGTAAAGAGCTGTGACGGATAAGCTTCCCTGATCCTGCCGATCGTCTGTTTCACCTTTTCGTCGTTCGTTTGATGATCTTTATATCCCGGTGATTTATAAGGTTCCTTACCGACAAAGATCAGTTTGCCCCCCGCCTTCACAAAGGCAAGCAAGGCCTCTGCCGTGGCCGGCATCATCGACTCGACTTCGAGCAATATCAGGGTATGGTACTTCCTTTTATTGAAAACCAGATTGCCCTTTTTAAAGCTGCTCTGCTGAATGATTCCTTCACTGATATAATCGCAACTGTTTCCGTTCCGGTGGATCGCCTCCCATACCTTATATTGATAGGACGGATAATGCAGTCCGGGGAATGGGTCACGCTGCGGCCCGTGTATCGTCCACATATCCGCCAACGGATGCATCACGGCGATGTCGGCGAAGAAATCAGACTCCTGAAGCACGGTCGATATGCGGGTTTTGTACGTCGCCCACAGATTAAAATAAGGCCACCAGGTATTGCGTTCGTTCAGGAACGTGCCGTACATGACCCATCCGGGGAACGGTACTTCCAGCGGACTATAATTAAATCCATGCAGGATAGAATGGGTCACGCCGGAAAGGTTACTCTGGTCGCCCGTCATCTTGATCTTTTCGAGCGTGGCGTTAAAGACATTTCCGGTATTGGTTATTTCTTCGCAACTGACTAACCTTTTCCCCGAATAATGGGCGGCCGATGCGACAAATTTATTCACGTTCGTATCGGTGGGCGATTTAATAAAGGCATCTTTCTCGCAACCGTCCGCATTCCAGAACCATGTTTCGCATTCGGGAATATCCACTTCCAGGGATGCTTCCAGCGGGTGGAACTCGCGGCCATAGGTTTGTATCCTCGACTTGAAACCGTATTTATTGCACCACTCCGTATAGGGCTTCAGGAAACGATCCCGCACGATATCCATACAGGTGACAAAGAAGTCATATCTCACGCGGTCTACCTCTTCCTTGGCCTCGCCGAACAAGGTCGTTGCCAGTGCTCCCTCGACAGCATGCCCCATATGCCCGACTTTATAGAGGATAAAAGGCAGATAAGGCTCTACATCATATCCCCGGCGGGTCTGAAACTCTTCCAGGAAATCATGGCACCAGTTGGCTCCTTCCAGTTCCATGCTGTCGCAGAACAAAGCACGGAACCCTTTCAGGTTGCCGATAGCGGGGAAGAGTTTATCCGACATCCTGTTGAGGAACTTCTCCACTGCTTGCTGGTTGTAATGGTTCAGCACTGGCCCGGCAGCACCGGGAGCACCGTTGATAACGGCCTGGAAACCGGTCACTTTCACCAGTGCATACAGGATATGTTCACCTTCCGGCAGATCGATGGAGATTACGTCCGCCCCTTTCTCAAAAGGAAGGTCTATGGCGGGGGTGAATGCCGACATTTCCACCGGAGCCAGGCAGAGGGAGTATAACTCGCTGGTTGCCCCTTCGTATTTGGATGCGACCTGCGGAGAGGCTTCCGCCAGCAGGTCGGCTGTTTTCAGTTCTATCTTTCCCGGCCCTTTTACTTTCAGGGCGGTCTGTGTCATTAGCTGGGTCTGTTCTTCCGGTTGCAGGAACTCGCCCCCGAAAGGCCAGCCCGAACCGACGATGATATCGCATATCATGCCCCGTTCTTCCGCTCCCTTGAGTGCGGTCTTTACCATTTCGATCCATTCGGGGCTTAGCCATTCCAGAGAAGGTATTCCCAGATCATCCCCTCCCGGAAAACGGATCGGATTGATCTCGACACCTCCTATACCGGCGGTCTTCATTATGTCGAGTTCGCGCAGGATCTCTTTTGCCGTTACTTTATCGCCGTTCCACCACCAACGAACAAAAGGTTTTGAAGTGACAGGCGGGTTCTGAAACAACATAAACAGCCTGTCGCTTTCGTCATTTTCACTGTCAACAAAGCGGCATCCTTGCATAAAAGGTAAGCTAAGAGCTGAAATCACACTGGACTTGATAAAGGTTCTTCTTGAAAGAGTCATATTCATGGATTATTGATTTGCAAAAAGTTAACTCCGTAAATGTAGATAAAAACTTTATAACAGGAACTAGCTGAAGCACAGAAAATAACAAAATAACGCAACTTTGAATGCAGTGTCATTATTGTAACATTTAATATCATTTATGCAACGTTTGTTCCCAGGAGAAAGAGTACTTTTACCAACTATTTATACCCTGATCTACCTATACGTTATATTCAGTCTGCATCATCCCATCCACGAATTTAAAAGCGTTTCTATTGTGTCGATCAATTATTGTCCTATAAATGAAGTTATATTGATTAATATCACTACATTTGCGATTAACAATATATTAACTATCATCTTAAATAAACCTGCTATGAATGAAATACTAATTATTCAAAGTAAAATATACGAAATTCGGGGACATAAGGTAATGCTGGACTTTGATTTGGCAGAAATGTATGGTACAGAAACAAAGTACTTAAAGCGGTCTGTAAAAAGAAATATTGAAAGATTTGAAGGTGATGACTTCATGTTTGAACTAACCAAAGATGAACTTTCAAGGTGCATTTTTGGCACCTTGAATAATCAAAGAGGGCACAACTTCAAATATATGCCTTTTGCATTCACAGAGCTAGGCGTTGCAATGCTTAGCAGTGTACTTAATTCAAAGATGGCAATAGAGGTAAACAGAGGTATTATGAGGGCATTTGTTGCTGTTCGTCAATTAATAACTATACCTTCAGTTGATAGAATAGAGCAATTGGATAATCAAATGAAGGAACTCAAAGAATACATCGAAGAGGTATTTACCGATTACAATGATATTAATGAAGATACCCGGATACAATTGGATTTGATCAATAAAACATTAGCAGAATTACAGGTACAAAAGAAGCTATCGAGTAAACCACGTAACCCGGTAGGCTTTGTGAAGCCAAAGTAATTATGTTATTAACAAATATCTGTTTAATTCATAAACAAATACATCATGAAAGTCAAAAACTCTACAATCCCTGCGGACAGCCTGATAAACAAATACCTCCCGGCAAACTATTCGGATGCATTCGAGTGTGAGATAACGACGGAGAAGGAGATTACTGCGGATGATATTCTGATCTCGTTATGGACAGATATGCCGGATTGGGTAAACAAACTCTTCAAACTGCGTAATTTATTGGTAAAACCATTCGGCCTCCAAGCCGGAGAAAAGGAAAAGCCGGACATTGAAAGATGTATCCGGACAGGAGAAAAGACTCCTTTAGCCAACATCACCGACAAATCACCCAACGAAACCATTATGCAGTTGGACGACAAACACCTCTGTGCTTACCTCTCCATCCATATGGAAGATCTCGGAGAAAACCGCAAAAAGATTAGATGTATTACCGTCGTACATTTTCATTACTGGCTGGGATATGCCTACTTTTATGCCATATGCCCATTCCATTTCCTGGTAGTAAGAGGAATGTTGAAACATATACTGAGACCAAGCGCCTTAAAAACGAATAAATAGCAGATTTACAGCTTCTCTGATTGATATTTGAAAGCTTTTGACCGATTACTGCAACCCGGTCAGAGCTAATTTATGTTCTTTTGCCTACGAAAAAATGATTAAAATGTCGTACTCATTCAAGGGGTACCTTTCCTTTTTGAGTTTGACTAATTAAATCGACCTTGTCTAACGGTAAGGACATAAATGAAAAACTATATATCATGAGAAATGTATCTTTAATGTGTATCTTGTTTTCGTGGCTGCTTTGCGCTTGTAGCGGCCCTTCAAACTATTTTGAACCCGAAAAGCAGAATGCACTCCGCGCCCCCTCCTATCCGTTGGTAACGATCGACCCATACACAAGCGTATGGTCGTTTACCGATCAGTTGAATGAAGATGCTACCCGTCACTGGACAGGCAAAAAACACCCGTTGCTGGGCGTTGTCCGGGTAGACGGTAAACCGTACCGTTTTATGGGTGTGGAGGATCTGCCGCTTAAGGTCATCCTTCCCACAGCCACCAAAGAGAAATGGGAAGCCGCCTATACCGAAAAAGAACCGGCTGCCAACTGGATCAAGCCCGACTTCAACGATGCTTCTTGGACAAAAGGACAGGCAGCCTTCGGTACCCCCGACATGCCGGATCTGTCTACCCCCTGGAACAGCAAGGATATCTGGGTACGGAGAACATTCGACCTCACCGAAGATTACACGTCACAACCGCTATATCTCGAATATTCGCACGATGATATTTTTGAATTATATATTAATGGTATACAGGTGATCTCGACAGGCTATGTCTGGAAAAACAATGTGCTGTCCGAACTCCCCGCAGAAGTGAAAGCGACCCTGAAACCCGGAAAGAACATTATTGCCGCCCATTGCCACAACAAGACCGGAGGTGGTTATGTGGACTTCGGCCTGTACAGGAAGGAAGAGAACAAAACATTCTTCCAGGAAGCCGCCGTTCAGAAATCTGTTAACGTACTGCCGACCCAGACATTCTACACATTCGAATGCGGCCCGGTCGAACTGGATGTTATCTTCACTTCTCCTTTATTAATGGACGACCTGGACTTGATGACAAGACCGGTCAACTATATCTCTTACCAGGCCAAATCGCTGGACGGACAGAAACATGACGTACAGATCTATATGGAAGCCACCCCGCAACTGGCCGTCAACTCCGACAACCAGCGTGTATCCTTCGACCGGGAAGAGAAGAACAATATCACTTACCTGAAGACAGGAACCACCGAACAGCAGGTACTTGCCCGGAAAGGGGACGATGTACGTATCGACTGGGGATATTTCTACCTTGCAGCCGGCACGGATGCCAACACGACAATGACGATGGGCCCGTATCATGCCACCAAGCAGAACTTTGCCGTCAACGGTAAACTGCCCGTAAACACCAACCTTGAAGGACTCTCATCCGATATGCAGGAAGAGATGAGCGTGTTGGCCTACAGCCACGACCTGGGTAGCGTATCGTCGCCCGTCGGCAGCTTCCTGATGATCGGATACGACGACCTGTATGCTATCCAGTATTTCAACGACAACCGGATGGCCTACTGGAAACACAACGGGCAGAAGAATATCGGACAGGCTTTTGAAGAAGCGAACAACGACTATGCTTCCGTTATGAAACGCTGCCGCCAGTTCGATACGCAACTGATGAACGATGCGGACAAAGCCGGAGGTAAAGAGTATGCCGAACTGTGTGCAATCGCTTACCGCCAGGCAATTGCCGCCCATAAACTGGTAGAGGACAAAGACGGCAACCTGCTGTTCCTTTCCAAAGAGAACTTCAGCAACGGCTCTATCGGTACGGTCGATATTACTTATCCTTCGTCACCGCTGTTCCTGATCTATAACCCTGAATTGTTGAAAGGGATGATGAACCCTATTTTCCATTACAGCGAAAGCGGTATGTGGAACAAGCCGTTCGCAGCCCACGACGTGGGTACTTACCCGCAGGCTAACGGCCAGACTTACGGGGGCGACATGCCCGTGGAAGAAAGCGGTAACATGCTGATCCTGACAACCGCCATTGCCCTGCGCGAAGGGAATGCCGAATATGCGAAGAAGCATTGGGAAACACTGACTACCTGGGCAAACTACCTGCTAAAGGAAGGGCTCGATCCGGAGAACCAGCTTTGTACGGACGACTTCGCCGGACACTTTGCACACAATGCAAACCTCTCCATCAAAGCGATCATCGGTATAGCCGGATACGGTAAACTGGCCGATATGCTGGGCGATAAGGTGACTGCCGAAAAATATATTTCCGCCGCTAAAGAGATGGCGATGAAATGGTCGTCTATGGCCAATGCAAGCGATCATTACCGCCTGACTTTCGACCAGCCTGCCACCTGGAGCCAGAAGTATAACCTGGTATGGGACAAACTGTTCGGAATGGGTATCTTTCCACAGGAAATAGCAGGCAAGGAAATGGCTTACTACCTGACCAAGCAGAACACCTACGGCCTGCCGCTCGACAGCCGCAAGACATATACCAAATCGGACTGGATCATGTGGTCGGCCTGCCTTACAGACAATATGAATGATTTCAGCCAGCTGGTATCGCCCATATATAAATATGCGAACGAGACGACTACCCGTATGCCGTTATGCGACTGGCATGAAACGACGAATGCCAACTCGGTAGGTTTCCGTGCCCGTTCTGTTGTAGGCGGTTACTTTATGAAGATGCTTGAAAAACAAATGTATAAGGGAGCCCCTGCGGCGGCTCCTTCTTTGACCAATGCACCTGCCATGCAAAAAAGCGAACTATTTATGGAATTACCGGACGATTGCCCTACCCCCGACGGGATGGCAATCGCACCGAACGGTGACCTGATCCTGGCCTGCCCCAACTTTGCCGACCTGGCAAAACCGGCTTGCCTGATGAGGATCACCCAGGACGGAAAGATCAGCAAATGGCTGGATGTCCCGGTATTACCGGAGACAGGATGGGCTGCCCCGATGGGTATCACGTTCGATAATGAAGGAAACTTATTCATCTGTGACAACCAGGGATGGAGCGGCGCAGAGAAAGCCAGGAACAAGGGAAGATTGTTGTGTTTAAGGCTGAAAGATGGTAGGTTGGACGAAACCATTGTGGTCGCTTCAGGAATGGAGCACCCCAATGGGGTTCGTTTCCACAACGGCAAATTGTATGTGACGCAAAGCTCCCTGTCCACTATCCAGGATCCGTCGGGCTTACTGGTTAGCGGAGTGTATTGTTTCGACAAGAACGACAAGAACATAAAAGTGACCAATACGAAAGCGGATAAGAACCTCATCACCACCGTCATTACGAAGAACAAAGCTGTTCAGTACGGACTGGACGGCATCGTATTCGATAAAGAAGGTAATTTATATGTAGGTAACTTCGGCGACGGCACTATCCACCGGATCACATTCGACGGCACCGGCAAAGTTATCGGAAACGATATCTGGGCACAGGATCCTTCACAACTGCGCACCACCGACGGGATGTGCATCGACGACGACGGCAATATCTGGGTAGCCGACTTCTCCGAAAATGCCGTTGCCCGTATCGACAAGAACGGCCGCATACAACGTATCGCCCAGAGTCCCGACTGCGACGGCAGCGACGGAGGACTGGATCAGCCGGGCGAACCGATCGTATGGAACGGCCAGGTGATCGTCTCCTGCTTCGATATCGTAACAGGGCCGGACAAGGTAAACACCGGACACGACAAGCCTTTTACACTAGCTAAATTACAACTTAACTAATAGATTATAACCTGCTAACATCATGAAACACTACTTATCAACATTCGCCGGATCGGCCATATGCGGAGGCTTTGCCTTCGGTATCTGGCCGGAACTCTGGAAAACTTACGGACTGATGGGCGGCTGGCTGGCGGCCACGCTTATCATCGGGATTATGTGGTATATGAACCATTACAACGGAGCGATATTGAATCCGGAAGGAAAGATATGGCTGGATCAGGGATGGTGTATCGGCTCTGCCGGTATCGCCTGGGGGATCGTCCGTTTCCAGGGCGACTTCGGAGGCTTCTTCCTGGCTGCCCCTACCCTGGTTTGTTGTCTTATCGGAGGTGCCCTGGCCGGACTCACCATCTGGGTGATGCGTTCGTGCGGTAACCGCCTGTCTAAAGAAGAGGAGACTACGGTATGAGCGAGTGGTTACAGACTTACAATGAACTGTTCGGCATGTACAATGCCGGTATCATAACCAGTATATTCGGTTCGTTCGCCGTCACTTTCACGGTGATATTCTGCTGGCCTAAACTGGTCAGGGACTTCGGGGCAAAAGGTGGATTTATCGCCGCCGCATTGATCATCGGAACGTTCTGGCTGGTCAACCATAAATTGCCCGGTTTCGGTTTCTCCACCGGCCTGGCCACGGATGCAAACGGCTTGCCGATGCAGTTCAGCCTGATCCATCAAGGCGCGCGGGGCAGTGCACCGTGGGTAGATATGGGTTGGGCCATTGCTATGGGGTTTGTGGTGTGCGATACGCTCTGCGGCTCCAAAGGCAAAAGGTGGGGCTTATTGAAAGAGGCTTTCCCGCGCTGGGTGGTTATCATTGCCGGAGGGATCGCCGGAGGTATTCTGGTCGGGCTGACCGGATATACGAATGCTGCATTATAAATAATATTCTATAGACCATGTCAAAATACGTTATTGCACACGACTTAGGTACGAGTGGCAACAAGGCTACTTTGTTCGACGAAGAGGGCAAGCTCATTGCTTCCCATGTAGCCGCCTACCGTACCGATTACGCTGCCGGCAACCGGGCGGAACAGAATCCGGACGATTGGTGGAAAGCGATCGTTGAAACAACAAATGCTTTACTGCAAATCGTCTCGCCCGCCGATATCGCCGGGGTTGCCCTGAGCGGCCAGATGATGGGCTGCTTATGTATCGATAAAAAAGGGAATCCGCTTCACCCTCACCTGCTTTATTGCGACCAGCGTTCGCAGGAAGAAGAAGCCTTCCTGACGGAAAAGATCGATCCGCTTCATTTCTATGAAATAACAGGCCACCGCATCAGCGCTTCTTATTCCATAGAGAAACTGATGTGGATACGGAAACACCTGCCGGAAGTATTCGCTAATACCTATAAGATGCTCAACGCAAAGGATTACATCAACTTCCGTCTTTGCGGCACGATTGCCACCGATCCCTCGGATGCATCCGGTACGAATGCCTACGACCTGAACCGCTGGGCATGGAGCGAGGAGATCATCGACGCTGCCGGACTGGACATGTCGCTGTTTCCGGAAGTTCGTTCCTCTATCGACGTGATAGGCGAAGTAACGGAAGAGGCTTCGAAAGCGACCGGACTCCGTAAAGGCACCCCGGTGATCTGCGGAGGTGGCGACGGTAGCTGTGCCGGAGTAGGCGTAGGCTGTGTAGCCCCGGATACTTCCTACAATTACCTGGGTTCCTCTTCCTGGGTAGCCCTGACCGTGGAAAACCCCGTCGTAGACGAACAGCGGCGCACCATGAACTGGGCACACGTCGTCCCCGGAATGCTGCACCCGTCGGGAACCATGCAGACGGCAGGAGCTTCCTACAACTGGATGGTACAGCAACTCTGCCAGCTGGAACAGGAAGAAGCCAGGCTACGGAAAGGGAATGTATATGAACTCATCGACGAGCAGATACGGCAATCCCCGATAGGAGCCAACAAGCTGTTGTTTCTCCCCTACCTGATGGGCGAACGCTCGCCGCGTTGGAACGTGAATGCCAAAGGTGCCTTTATCGGCCTGACGGTAGGACATACGCACGGCGATATGCTCCGCTCGGTGATGGAAGGTATCACCCTCAACCTCGGACTGATCGTCAACATCTTCCGCAACCACGTCCCCGTTGAAAACATGACGGTGATAGGCGGCTGTGCCAAAAACCCGATCTGGCAACAGATGATGGCCGACATTTACCAGACGGAAATAAAGATACCGAACTACCTGGAGGAAGCCACCTCTATGGGCGCCGCTATCCTGGCCGGTATCGGAGCCGGCTTGTTCAAAGACTTCAGCGTGACCGACCGCTTTATCCATATCGATAAGAAGATCAGTCCCATCCCGGCCAACGTAGAGAAATACAAAGAATTAATTGCCGTTTTCGACCGGACGTACGATCACTTGAAAGAAGTGTACACCGACCTCTCGGAAGTAAACCTATAAGAATTGAATATGAAAGGACAAATGAAAAGCGTAATCGCAACAGCTCCCGGCGTAGTAGAGATCCGGGAAATAGATATACCCGTTATCACGCCTTACCAGGCTCTGGTAAAAACGGAAATGGTAGCCCTGTGCAATGCCACCGACAGCAAACTGATAGCCGGACATTTCCCCGGTGCAGACCAGTTCCCGATGGCTCTGGGACACGAGAACGTCGGTATAGTAGTCGAAGTAGGAGCCAAAGTACGCAACTTCAAGGTGGGCGACAGAGCCATCGGCGGACTGAATGCCACCTTTACAACACCGGGGCTGAACAGTGCCTGGGGTGGCTTCAGCGAATACGTCGTCGTAAACGACTTCGAAGTATTGCAGGAAGAAGGCTTGGCTACACCGGAGCAGGGTTGTTGGGACAGTTTCGAGATCCAGAATGCCGTACCTGCCGACATACAACCGGAAGAAGCGGTAATTGCCTGCACCTGGCGCGAAATAGTCGGTGCCTTCAAAGACTTCCGCCTTGAACCGGGAAAGAAGGTGATGGTATTCGGTGCGGGCCCTGTGGGACTGAGCTTCGTCAAGCTCGGCAAACTGTTCGGACTGGCGCAGGTGGATATCGTAGACATGCTTCCCGCCAAACTGGAACTGGCGAAACGGATGGGAGCCGACAACGGCTATACCCCGGCAGAGATCGCCACGCCCGAATTTATCGCCGCCGCCAACCGTTCGTACGATACGATCATCGACGCGGTAGGCCTTCCTTCCATCGTCAATTCGGCCTTGCCACTTATCAAGATGGCCGGCGACATCTGCGTATATGGAGTCATGACGAAGAACCCGACGATCGACCTCGACCAGGCACCTTACAACTTCAACCTCTTCATCCACCGCTGGCCAACCCGCTCGGAAGAGAAACGGGCCATGACCGCACTGGCCGGATGGATACGCGAAGGCCGCCTGTCAGCATCCGACTTCATCTCCCATCGCTTTAAAATAGAACAAATAAACGAGGCGCTCGAAGCCGTCAAACGTAACGAAGTAATAAAAACAGTATTAACATTCTAAACATCATTTATCATGAACGAAATAACAGCAAACTTATCAGCAGAACAACTGGCAGGAATGATCGACCATACTTTCCTGAAGCCTTTCGGCACGGCGGAAAACATCGAGAAGCTATGTGCCGAAGCACGGAAATACAATTTCGCAATGGTTGCCATCAACCCGGCAGAAGTAGAAACCTGCGTTAAGTTACTGGAAGGCTCACCTGTCCGCGTAGGGGCGGCTATCGGTTTCCCGTTAGGCCAGACAACCACCGAATGCAAGGCGTTCGAAACACGCGACGCCATCGAAAAAGGGGCTACGGAGATCGACACCGTGATCAATGTGCGTGCCCTGCAGAAAGGCCGCCTGGATATTGTAAAGAAAGAAATCGAAGATATGGTTGCCATCTGCAAGCCCGCCGGCGTGATCTGCAAGGTCATCCTGGAGACTTGCTATCTGTCGGATGCCGAAAAGGAAACGGTCTGCCGGATCGCCAAAGAGGCCGATGTGGATTTTGTAAAGACCTCGACCGGTTTCGGTACAGCCGGTGCAACGGTGGAAGACGTAGCACTGATGCGCCGCGTGGTCGGCCCGGAGATCGGCGTGAAAGCAGCAGGCGGCATCCGCGACCTGGATACGGCTTTAGCCATGATCAAGGCAGGTGCCACCCGCATCGGTACGTCCAGCGGAGTCTCTATTGTAGAAGCGTATAAAGTTTCACTAGGTTGAAACAAAAGTTTCTTCGGCATGAAACAAATGTTTCACCTAAGAGAAACAATAGTTTCATGCCGAAGAAACTAATTGAAACATACCAAGCTGTTTCAATTATTCCGTAAAGCGGATCATTAAGAAAGAAGGGAGTAGAATGAATAACTTACACAAAATAGGAATGGGACTTATATGCCTTGTCCTGGCCGCCTGCCAGAACGAGGAAAAAGTGTATAAGGATCATCAACCTGTCGACAAACAGGAATTTATAACAGATATACAAGACCGATTTAATAAGATAAAGGCAACCGAAGGGATTGTCTCGAAAGACAGTACGGCTTCCCTCATCCGGGAAGCGCATCTGCATCTATATCACCACTATCCGGTTTACTACGACTGGTGGCTACAGGACGGAAGCGATATCAAATGGTTCGACCGGTCACTGCCCGAACAGATCAGCGAACGCCTTCACAAATTGCAGCAGGAAACAAAAGTAACCGACACGCCCGAAAGCATCACACAGGCTATCTCCTCTTACCTAGACGCCTGCCAGGCACGAAGGGAACAACGGTTGGCTTCCTTTGTAAAAAGCACGCCCGAAGTGGTGTTTACAAAGTTCCGTACCTTACGCCCGTCTTTCTTCGCCTATACGGAAGGTTTGTCGGATGCCCGCGCAGAATGCAATTTCTTTGCAGGAGGTGAGTTGGCTTACTTCAAAATGGAGGGTATCTGGGCGAAGGAGGAGACTTTATTGAAAGATACAGCCGGCGTTTTCCGTGATCCGGATGTACATTTCGACGGCAAACATGTCCTTTTCTCCTGGAAGAAATCCCAAAAGGAGGATGACTTCCATCTATATGAAATGGAAATGCCATCCCGGAAACTAAAACAGATCACTTCCGGACTGGGATTTGCAGATATAGAACCCATCTACCTGCCGGACGAAAATATCATGTTCAACTCCACCCGCAACGGTAGCTCGGTGGATTGCTGGACAGTGGAAGTCAGCAACCTGTATCTTTGCGACCGCGAAGGGCGTTATATGCGGCAGGTCGGTTTCGACCAGGTGCATACGTCCAACCCGACACTGCTCGATGACGGCCGCGTGGTCTATACCCGCTGGGAATACAACGACCGTGGACAGGTATTCACGCAACCGCTCTGCCAAATGAACCCGGACGGTACCGGACAAGCGGAGTATTACGGAGGAAACAGCTTCTTCCCGACCACCGTCACCCATACCCGCCAGATACCCGAAACGCGTAAGGTGATGGCGACGATCCTCGGACACCATACGCCGCAGCACGGTAAACTATGTATCATCGACCCGGAGGCAGGACGCGACGAGAACGAAGGCGTTATGCTGGTCGCTCCGCTTCACCGGCCGGAAGCCGTCAAAGTAGATACCTACGGACAGTTCGGCGACCAGTTCCAACATCCTTACCCGCTCAATGAGAATGAGTTCCTGATCTCCTATACCCCGCTCGGTTACCATGTAGGCCACCCGATGGAGTTCGGTATCTACTGGATGACACCGTCCGGCGAACGTGAACTGTTGGTTTCGGATGCAAGCATCTCCTGTAATCAGCCGGTCTTGCTGGCCGAACGCGAACGTCCTTTCGAACGTGTAAACAATGTGGACTATACGAAAGAGGAAGGCGTTTACTATATGCAAAACATCTACGAAGGAAACGGCCTGAAAGGTGTCGAGCCGGGAACAATCAAGAAACTGCGTATTGTAGAGCCGATCTACCGCGTGGCCAGTATCGGTGCCGCTTTCGGTTCTGATGCCGGGGGCGGAGGACATGCCTTCTCACCGGTAGGTGTGGGAAACGCCAGCTGGGACGTAAAGCGGATACTCGGCACGGTCGACGTACAGCCGGACGGTTCGGCCTTCTTCAAAGTGCCTTGCCGCACTCCGTTGTATTTCCAGGCGTTGGATGAGAATAACCGGGTGGTGCAGACCATGCGTAGCTGGTCGACCTTGCAACCGGGTGAAACACAGAGCTGCGTAGGATGCCATGAGCATAAGAACACGGTTCCGGTGGCTTCGCATCCGGTTTCGATAGCAATGAATACAGGTATCCAGAAGATCGAGCCGGAAGGTATCGGCGACCGCTCCTTCAGCTATATCAAAGAGGTGCAGCCTATCTGGGATGCACATTGTATCTCCTGTCACGACGGTGTAAAAAGCAAACTGAGCCTGAAAGGTGAACTGAAAGTGGTAGACCAGCAGACCAAGCGCAAGTTCTCGGACTCTTATCTCAACCTGACCCATGCCCGCCGTATGACCGAAGGTAACGACTCCTGGCAAGGAGACGCCCATCACCCGGAAGTGAACTGGATCAGCAACCTGTCCGAACCAACCTTGCTTGCCCCCTATTTTGCCGGTTCCAATACAAGCAACCTGATCAAAAGGCTTGAGAACGGGCACGGCGGATGCCGGCTAAGCAAGGAAGAAATGGAAACGATCGCGCTCTGGATCGACCTCTGCGTTCCTTTCATCGGCGATTACCGGGAAGCGAACAACTGGACACAGGAGGAAAAGGATTACTATACTTATTATGAGAAGAAGCGGGAGACATCCCGTGCTGCCGAGAAAGAGAATATCCGTCAGTATCTCCAATCGTTAAAAGCAAAGAAGTAATGATCATGAAAATAAACTGGACTTATATAGCCTGTCTCTCTTTAGCCTTCCTTGCCGGATGTAACGGGCAGGAAGTTTTTGCTCCGGATCATATCTGGAGTAACGGGGAGAGCGGTAATCTCCTGGTGACGAACCGGGATAAAAAGGAAGTATGCCTTATCGATGCCAATTTCAACAAGACCGGGATAAAGGCGGCATTACCCTCCCCGGCAAACGACCTGGTACAAACACCCGACCGGCATATCTGGGTGGTTTGCGACGGTGCCGGCGGTTCCCTCTGCGAGTTGGACGGGAAAGACCTGTCCGTCCTGTCAGAGACCAAGCTGGGGCATACACCTTCTGCCGTACTGTTCAACCCGCAAACGGGTTCTTTATGGACAACCCAACGTTTTAACAACGAGTTGTGGGAAGTGTCTCTCGAGACAAAAGAAGTTACGAACCGGATCACCGTCGGCCGCGAGCCGGTGGATATGGTGGCTTTTGCCAACGATAGCTTATTGCTCGTCGCCAACAACCTGCCGGAAATGTCTTCACTCGCCTATCCGATTGCCTGCCAGTTGGATATCGTGGATGTAAACAGTAAAAAGGTGGTAAAGCGATTACAATTACCCAACGGCTCGACGGATGTCAAGGCACTGGCTACCGACAGCAAGGGCGATTATGCCTATGCCGTTCACTTACTGGCGCGTTACCAGCTTCCTACCAACCAGGTAGACAGGGGATGGATGAGTACCAACGTGCTGTCCGTTATCAACCTGCATTCACAGGAAGTGGAGAATACGGTTCTGCTGGATACGCCGCAGAAAGGTGCATCCAATCCCTGGAATGTCGTTGTCTCACCGGACGACAGTAAGATATGGATTTCACTTTCCGGCACACACGAACTGGCTTCGGTGGATAGAATATCGCTGCACGACCGCCTGGCACGTGTCAAAGCCGGGGAGAAAGTGACTCCTTCGACCAAAGATGCTACCCATGTACAGGATGATGCAGGCTTCTTATATGGCATCCGCAACTTTTACAAGACAAAAGGCAAAGGCCCCCGCGCCTTGTATGTCACTCCGGAGAAAGTATATACGGCTAATTATTATACCGGAGAAATGGTCGCCTTCAACGGCAACGGCAAAGAAATGACCGCTGCTGTATTAGGCAGTCCGCTCGCTTCCACTCAGAAAGGGAAAGGGGATATGTATTTCCATGATGCAAGCATCGGTTTCCAGGAATGGCAGAGCTGTGCCAGTTGCCACCCGAACGATGCACGTATGGACGGATTGAACTGGGATCTGATGAATGACGGGATGGGGAATCCGAAGAATACCAAGACATTGGTTTTATCGCATCAAACTCCCCCTTGTATGATCTCCGGAATCCGTAAAGATGCGGAGACGGCGGTTATCTCTGGTATCAAGTATATCTTATTTGCAGCCAATACAGAGGAGATTGCTCCGGCCATCGATACATATCTGAAGTCGTTATCCCCTGTACCAAGCCCTTACCTGGTGAACGGGAACTTATCGGAAGCCGCCCAACGAGGAAAGGAACACTTTGAGAAAGATTGCGCCTCCTGCCATGCCGGTACTTATTATACGGATATGAAGCAATACAAGGTCAGTTGGACAAACGGAGCGGACAAGAATACAAAAATGGATGTCCCCGCCCTGAATGAAGTCTGGCGAACCGCTCCTTACCTGTATGACGGACGCAGTTACACGATGCAGGAGATGCTGAAAGTTCACGGCCCCGTTGAAGCGCTGACGGAGAACGAACTGAATGACCTCGCAGAATATGTATTATCTCTATAAATAAGAATCATGAAATATTTCGCTTATATATTTGTGTTTTCCTGCATGCATTGCCTGAGCGTACTGGCACAATGCGGGAACTTTGCCGGAGCCGATTATTCCCAGGGGATCGTTTTCATCATGGAAAACAACAAGATCGTCTGGCAGCATGAGGCTCCGGAATCGAATGATCTTTGGGTGCTTCCAAACGGCAACTTACTGTTCTCGATAGGCAAAGGCGTATTGGAAGTGACCCGTCAAAATGATACCGTTTTTCATTACGCCTCAGCAAGTCCAGTCTTTGCCTGCCAGCGTCTGAAAAACGGCAATACGTTTATCGGTGAGTGTAATGCAGGCCGCCTGCTGGAAGTCTCCCCCGCAGGGAAGATCGTCAGCGAGGTTTGCATCCTTCCGGAAGGCGTTACCGACGGCTCGTTCGCTTTTATGCGCAACGCCCGCAAACTGGACAACGGACATTATCTGGTAGCGCATTACGGCGATGAGTATGTAAAAGAATACAATTCAAAGGGTAAAGTCGTCTGGCAGGTACAGGTACCGGGCGGCCCCCACTCAGTGATCCGTCTACCTAACGGGCATACGCTGGTAGCCGTAGCCGACAAGACGCAGAATCCCCGTATCATAGAACTGGATAAGAAAGGGGATACCGTATGGGAGATCTCCAACAAGGATATTCCGGGAGAACCGCTGAAGTTCCTGGGGGGTATGCAGTATTTCCCCGATGGACGCTTACTTTTCACTAACTGGGTCGGACACGTAAATCCGGAGAAACGGGATCATCTGTTCCTGGTAGACCGGGACAAGAACATCCTTTGCACATTAAAGGACTTTGAAGGGATACAAACCATGTCGTCCGTATTCAGCACGGACAACAACGGCAAGTCTTATCATTAAACGATTTATTCAACGATGCATAGTAAACCTGTTATTACCCCGAAGCAACGCATCAACTCCATAGATGCGTTGCGTGGCTTTGCCCTGATAGGGATCATGTTACTCCATTGTATGGAGCGTTTCGACCTGACGTATGTTCCGGTAGTGGAATCGCCTTTCTGGCAAGCAGTCGATACGTTTGTTTTCGACTCGATGTCGTTTTTATTTGCCGGGAAGTCGTATGCGATCTTCTCGCTTCTCTTCGGCCTGAGTTTCTTTATGCAGATGGACTCGCAGGCAGCCAAAGGATATGATTTCCGCGGACGTTTTTTATGGCGTCTGACGTTATTACTCGTATTCGGATATATCAACGGTTTGGTTTACCTGGGTGAATTCTTTGCCGTGTATGCCATCCTGGGTGTTTTCCTGATACCGTTATATAAGGTTCCGTCGAAATGGCTGGTCGTTTTATGTGTCCTGTTATTCTTACAGATACCGGCTGTTATCAGTTTCATTTCTCTGCTGGAAAACAATGTGCCTAATCAGCCTACGGCTGCCGTTGTCTATATGAACCATCTGTATGATCTCTGTGCCCAACGGTTTACAGACTGTACTTTTGGGGGAGTAATAGAGTTCAACCTATGGAAAGGACAGTTGGCCAAGCTCCTGTGGGTATTCAATAATTATCGCTATTTACAGCTGTTCGGTTTGTTCATTACCGGTATGCTGATCGGACGCATGGGTATTCATAAGAGTGAGGAAAAGATGGTTAAGTATAGCCGGATGGTATTGCCTTACAGCATTGTATGGTTCATTGCTTTTTATGCGATCGTATTATTACTCCCCGTCCTCGGGGTGGAAGGTTTTGCCCTTTCTGTCGGAAAGACCTTGTTTAAGACGTATGCCAATTTAGGTATGATGATGATTTATATCTGTGGTTTTACCTTGCTGTATTATCGTTATAACGGACGTAATGTGATGGACAGGATCGCTCCGGTCGGTCGTATGAGCGTGACGAATTATATGGCTCAATCGATGGTGGGAGTTACTTTGTTCTATGGTTTCGGTGCTAACCTGGCGGTAGAGTTCAACTACCTGCAAAGTTTACTGGTCGGCATTGTTTTCTGCTTTATCCAGATCGGTTACAGCAATTGGTGGATGAAACGTTTTTACTACGGCCCGATAGAATGGCTCTGGCGCACGCTGACCTGGTTTGCCAAGGTACCTTTGCGACGGAAATAATAAAGAAAGGTAGCACTATAGACTCAGGTACTTCAACACTATTGTCTTATACCTATCAGCACTATAGTGCTACCTTCACTCACACAGGCTGACTGCTTATTTTTGCCGTGTGCTTTCTATCACTTCCCGGTTGATTTGTTCAACCTTCTCCAGATCCATCTTCTCGACCCAACGGTCGTATGTGACCAGCCCGTTTATCTCGTGCTCCACATCCGTTGTCTGTGTGTAGATAGCCGTACTCAAGCCGAAATACCGGATCATCTGTTCCAGTTCGTTGAGCATGAGTATATAGGTGTCGGTTAAGGTTTCTTTATTCAACATCATTTCATAGGCATCATTGCGAACAGGCCATAAATGGTTTCTGACAAACAGCCCCTTACCTCCGAACTCTCCGAGAGACGCTGCCCTTTTTTCATCCGGACAGGGCATTGCCTTCGGTTCTATTTTGCCATAATGGTGCATATCGACAAAATCGCCATTCCCCGGATCGCCATAGGCCGGGCGGTAACCCGGCGCGTAGTTGTAACCGGACAGGCCATTGACCAAGCGGCTGGGATCATACTTTTTCACCCAGTCTGTTATATCCGTTACCTCGAAAGCGCCCCAGTTTTCATTAAAAGGAACCCACATCACAATAGAGGGAGAGCTGATATGCTGGTCGATCATCACTTTCAATTCGTCACGGAACTGCCGGCGTACAGCAACGGAGTCTGCCCCGTCCGGTTCCCACAGGTTAGGCATGTCCTGCCAGACCAGCAGACCTAAACGGTCGCAATGATAATACCAACGCTGGGGTTCTACCTTTATATGTTTACGGATCACATTGAAACCGGCCCGTTTAGCCAACTCGATATCGTACAGCAACGCTTCATCCGTCGGTGCCGTAAAAATACCATCCGGCCAGTAGCCCTGATCCAAAAGGCCTATCTGGAATACAAACTTGCCGTTCAACAAGGGACGGTTGATCCCATCCACCTTTCCCAAAGAAACGGAGCGCATACCGAAATAGGAATCCACTTCATCTACTACTTTGCCTCCTGGATTCTTCAACTGCAACTTCAAATCGTATAAGAACGGATCTTCAGGACTCCACAGGTGAGGGTTCCGGATAGGCAAATAAAACTTGTTGTTCGCCGTCCCTTCCGATTTGGCAACTTCGGTAGTTCCATCTTTGGCGATAGCGGCCACTTTAAATCCGGCGTCTTCTGTCAAAACTGTAACCTCCAAGCGGTTATTTGTCAGATCCGGGATCAGTTTGATCCGGGAGATGAATTGTTTTTCCACCGGTTCCATCCAGACAGTCTGCCAGATACCGGAAGTAAAGGTATAATCGCCACGCGGGCCGTTCTTACCGGATGCCGCCTTTCCATCGTTGGGATCATAAGCTCCGACAACCAGCGAGTTCTCCCCGGACTTCAGGTAGTCGGTGATATCAAAAGTAAAAGCCTCGTAGCCTCCCGTATGTGCTCCTACTTTCTTGCCATTTACAAAAATGGTCGCAATACGGTCTACTGCTCCGAAATGTAACAAGACATTTTTACCTTTCCACGTTTTAGGAATAGTAAAACTTCGGCGATACCACAAACAAGTATCCCCTTTGCGGGCGATACCGGACAACTCCGCTTCAGGCGGAAAAGGTACCCGTATCTGCTCCGGTTTCGCTGGAAATGCCGGGACAGTAGTTGCCGATACCGGATCTTGCAACTCTTTCCCTCCCATATAATCCCACATGCCGTTCAAATTCTGCCAATCCGCCCTCACCATCTGCGGCCGCGGATACTCCGGCAGAGGAACAGACGCCTCCAATGCCTTATCAGTCCAAGGGGTCGGTAAGGTAAACTTTTCCGAACGCTGAGCCTTCATTTCAAATGCTCCTCCCAAGAAGAGACTGAAGGCCAAACTAAGAAACACAACTTTTTTCATGATATAACTATTTAATATTTGATTTTTAAGCATAACCATTTAGGGGATACCCTCCTTTTTTGAGTCTAAATATATGATAACTTTATTGTTTAACCCATAATTTTATTAAGTTATGAAACAAATTACAATGTTTGCATGTCTAAGTCTATTATCACTCGGACTAAGTTCTTTTACTGAAAAAGAGCACAAAACAGAAAATGTAAAAACAGAAACTGTTGCTTCAACACCAACACTTGTACAAACTTGTGGGAATCGTCTTTCAAGCGATGTCATTTACATCGATCAAAGCGGTTCAAACCTTTTTTTCACAAAAGGAGCAGGCTCTAGTTTTCGTATTGATTGGCAATGGGATCAAGGTGGTGGTGCAAAATATTATCCCAAAGGGACAACACAAGTTTCTATTCTAGGAGACAGATTCAGAATCAGCGTTCCGGGAGAAAGTGGCCCGAATGTTCAAACCTATTGCTTTACTATAGAACGATAATTCTGTATCACTATTATTAAACATCTTCATTGTTTTCTAGTAAAAAGAGCTACCCTGTGATGGGTAGCTCTTTCTTTATAAAGATCTCCTTATTTATAAACTCAATTCAAAAACGTTGGAATAAATATATTGGCTTGCTCCATTAGCTTTCACACCAATACGGCCGTATATTTTCCCGGAACGCTTTTTCGCTGTTTCTATTGAAGACAATACATTTCCATCCGTAATCGTTACAGAATAAGACTTACCCGCTCCTGGAGTCTTATCTTCAAAAGAATATCGGGCAAAGTTTGAATCCTCATCTACAAAATTGGTTGTACTTAAAAATACTTCAGCAACAGAAACTTCTGCATCTTCAATTATTCTTTCAATATCACAAGTTGCACTTATTGTTGAGCCAGACAGAGATACATTTGCATTTTTAACTAAGAAATAAGGAGTTACAAAAAGCTCTATAGTCTGAGTTCCGCTCAAATTAAAATCAACGGTATCCTTTTTTGCTTCAGATATCTGAACAGTTTTCCAAGGCCCATTACCACTATTCAGGATAATATGATATTCACCATCGAACAGAATCGCCTCAAACTTGGCATCCTGATCTAAATAAACTTCTATAGCATTTGATAATGCATATCCATACTGATAAATAGAAGCCTTGATAGAACTAGCCGTTCCTTTTACGTGGAGCTCATGTTTTTCACCAGAAGCATCTTTATAAAAAACTTGTCCATACAATTTCGACTCCGGAGCCTCATAATTATCCAAACCACAACTGAACAAAGACACCGAAAATAAACCGAATACGATATATTTAATTAACTGTTTCATATGCTATTAATTTTGATATGGATTCTTTACTAATTTGGGATTATTATTCAGCCAGCTATTATCAAAGAAATTATAATAATTTCTCATTTGGAAATATCTTGGATACTTCACCATATAAGCACGCTCTTCGTCGAAAATCCATTTACCATCATTCGGATCACCAGGTGCATCCACTTTATAAGGATATAATGCATAAGGAACAGCAGAGCGGGTATTTTCATTATTATCCCAAAGCTTATCTGCAATTCTCCAACGCTTAGCATCCCACCAACGATGATTCTCAAATGCCAGTTCCACTCTTCTTTCCTGTATAATGTTATCCAAAGTTACAGATCCGCTTAATAATGAAATGCCAGCTCTTTCACGAATCGCATTTATATATGTCAAAGCATTTGCCTGGTCTCCCAATTCCATTGCAGCTTCCGATGCAATCAAATAAACTTCTCCCATACGAAAACGCGGGAACCACATTTCAGAACCTTTTCCACGCAACGTAGCACCAATCGTTTCATCCATAAACTTCTTCAGGAAGAAACCGGTTTTATTGATATACTGTTGTTCTCCGGCTGTAACAGGTCCATTTACAGATGTGATCAACAAACCACTTCCGGTCTTTTCAGTACCAGGATTTCCGGTTTTGAAATTCCATTCACCATTACTTCCCTTCTGCATTAATCCTGTTTGCAGCGTCACCTCCGTATCACGGAAAGAACCTCCCGGCACTATTACTGTTGCAAATAAACGTGGATCCTTGTTCTCAAATAAATCCAAAGGTTTTTCATAATAAATGTAATTACCCTTATCATCCGTCAGTTTTAAAGAACCATCCGAATTGTTTATATACTCGAAATCTTCCACCAAATTCAAGATCACTCCCAGATAACCACGGTCTACATCTTCTGCATGAGAAGGCGGTACATTTTCTCTCGTAAATCCGATATAGTTGTCCGGCCCTACATAATCACGTGCCCAAATAACCTCCACATTATTATCCTTTAAGGATGTTGCAGCATAAAAGTTTTCTGTTTTATCAGAAGAAGTCTGCTGTAACTGGAAAGGAGACTGCTTTATAATTATTTCAGCTGTTTCAAAAGCAGTTTTATAATAATCACTAGCTTTTGAAGCCGGAATCCCAACTTCTCCGTTTGCTGTTTGAATAGGAGAAGATAATCCACTATTATATTTAGCAATAGAGCCTGCATATAATGCAGCACGCGATTTCAACGCTAATGCCGCCCATTTGGTAGCGCGAGCGGAATTCTTCGTAGCCTCTGTCGGTAACATCTCTGCTATTGCCGAGCATTCAGAGATTATATAGTCATAGGTTTCAACTTCACTGGAACGAGCGTATTGCAGTGAAGTTACATCCATTCCTGAACTATATTCAAATACCTCATCACCCACAATAGGAACTCCCCCTAAACCTTTACACATGGTAAAATAAGTGTATGCACGCAAAAAGCGAACCTCACCCTCATAGCGGTTACGGGTTTCATCATCCAATTCTACATTCTTCAGGCTGATAAGGAACTGATTAAAATTACGGATCAGCTCATAATCATATACCCGCCACCAATCGTCACCGAAAGTACGATGTTCACTGGCTCCTCCATCACATCTGATTGCTTCATCCAAATACTGATAATCACCGGAAGAGGATGTTCTTTCTCCCCATTCCAAACGACCATAGTAGTTAGCCAGAACTGATTTTACCATTGACTCATCACTAAAGACCAATTCATCTGAAACGATAGAATCCGGATCACGATCTAAAAAGTCAGAACAAGAACTTCCTGCCAGCATTAAAGCTATAACTGCTGAATAAATATATTTTCGCTTCATACTTCGTTAAAATTTAAGATTCAAACCAATACTCATTACCCGGTTAGTAGGATAAGCAATACCCGTATCTTTATCCACCTCCGGATCCAGATCCGTATTAGTCAACGTAAATAAATTCTGCGCAGAGAAATACACACGCAAATTGGACATATGTATTTTATCTAACCATACTTTCGGGAAGTTGTAGCCAAACTCAAGATTTTTCATCTTCAGATAACGGACATTTGTTGTCCAGAATGTACTTTCCCAATAATTACTGTGACCAGAGTTATTTAATAAAATAGTCGGATATTTTCCAGGTATCAACTCACTATCTGCATCCCATATATCAGATAAATGCCAGGTATCTTCCATCATATACTGAGGATTATTACCTCCTCCGTGGAATGGAGCCTGTACTTCACTTGTTCTTGAATAGCTGTTAAATGCACCGCCAGTTAAGTCAAATGCTAAATCAAAACCTTTCCAATTAAAGTAAAAATTAAATGCAAAGTTCAATGTCGGAGTACTTCCGCGTTGATAGCCGATAGGACGTTTATCCATATCGTTAATAACACCATCACCATTCACATCCCGATATTTGATATCACCAGGACGTAACGTCTTATTTCCTTTACCATCATTATCGATAGGATATGAAGCTATCTCATCCCAGCTCTGGAATTGCCCTACTGCTTCATACAACCATGTCAAATTACCAAAACGTTCATCTTTACTATTGCGATATTCATCCCATGAGTTAGAGAAACGAGGTTTATATTGATGCCAATCATAGAAACGGGCATAAGTCATATTATAACCCAATGAGTAACTAAAGTCACCAACCTGATCATTCCAGTTCAATATGAGATCGTAACCGGTCGTCATATCGGAGTTCAAACTTTCTTTAGGTAAACTAAAGCCTGTTTCGGTCGGGATCAGCACATCATAACGAGACTCGGGTAAACCCGTACGTATACGACGGAAATAATCGGCAGTCAAGCTTAAACGTCCATTTAAGAAAGATGCATCAAAACCGATATCTAAAGTTTTAGCTTTAATCCAACTCAACGTAGTTACCGGAAGTCCGCGAGGTTTAGAACCGACGATATAGACTCCATCCAAAGTAGAACCACCATCGTTATATGTATATCCGGACATATAATCAAAAGCAGAGTAACCGTCTGTATTATCGTCTCCAAGCAATCCGTAAGAACCACGAATCTTAAAATCAGAGAACACCGTTGTCAACAAACTTGTATTTTTCCAGAAGTTTTCTTCCGACATTCTCCAACCTAAAGAGGCAGAAGGGAAGAATCCCCAGCGATGATTCGGCGGAAATTTCCAGGAGCCATCATAACGGGCAGAGAATTCCACTAAATATTTAGAAGCAAAATCATAAGTACCACGAAACATATATCCCAAACGAGCTTCCGTATTATTACCGGAGTTACTTAATCCTGAAATATCAGAGAAATAAAGCAAATCCAACGCATTGGTTTTAGGCAATGTATTAACCGTCAGACTTGGTGTTGAACGGGTCTTAGCCTCCATACCGACCATCGCAAACATCTTATGTTTTCCAAATTGTTTGTCATAAGCCAACTGGATATTTGACGAGTATTCTTCTACATATTTTCTTATTTCCTGACGGTAAGGATTCGAGTTTGTATACACTACATTGTATTTATCATTTATATTATCATAATCATACAAATTATAAGTATACTCATGACAGTCATATTGATTATCTGCAAAATAGTATCCAAACAAACCTTTCGCCGTCAAGCCATCCAGAATTTTATATTCCAGATTACCCGTCAACTGCATAACACGCCAGATATCCAGATTATATCCGGATTTATCATATGTAAACATACCAAAGTTCAAATCATTCTGATTCGTTTGCGCAGGGTAATCCGGATTATCATTGGCAAAAGGACGATTCACTGGCAAGTTACGGTAGGTTGCAAACATAGCAGTCCAATAATCATCGCCACCAGCAACACCTGGATTCTTCTTCTTTTCATAACGGCCATTAATAGATACACCAGCTTTAAAACGTTCGTTAATCTGTGAATCCAGATTTACCTGAACATTCGTACGATTAAAATAACCGAAATCACGAACTATAGACTGTTGATTGGTATTAGATAACGATGCATAATATGATACTTTATCAGAACCTCCGGATATATTCGCACCAACATAAGATTGTGGAGCTGTTGTCCAAATAAAATCATACCAATCGAACGGACGATAACCGGCCTCTGTCCCTTGCATCCATTTATTGTATTCTTCCTGAGTATATTTACGGTTAGCTACTCCCTGAAGAGTTTCCGATTGTACATAATTATTCAAATAAGTCTGTGCATCGGCAGGTCTGGGGAAGTTTTGTTTCTGCCATCCATAACGGGCATTTATCGATACGGTATTTTTAGTATTCTTTTTACCTTTCTTTGTAGTTACCACAATAACACCGTTAGCAGCCCGCACACCGTAAATAGAAGCGGAAGCATCTTTCAAGACAGAGATAGTTTCTATATCATTATAGTCAATCTGGTTAAACTGTCCTTCATCTGTTTGAACACCGTCGATTACATACAATGGCGTACCCATATTACGGATTTTTATACCGGTAGTAGAACCCGGACGACCATCCGTTTGACGAGCATTAATACCGGCTACTTTACCGACCAATGCACCGGAAGAAGAGACAGAAGAAGAACGAGCAATATCATCTGCTCCAACAATTGCGATAGCACTTGTTAATGACTCTTTCTTCTGTGACATACCGAAACCGGTAATAACCACCTCATCCAAAGCCTGCGCATCCTCTCTTAAAGTAATATTTACAGTTGTTCCTTTAACGGGTGTACGCTGGGTGATATATCCGATAAATGAAACTTCCAGAACTGCATTAGGGGATACTTCTAAAGAAAAGTTTCCATTTACATCTGTAATAGTACCGTTGGTTGTCCCTTTTTCAACAATATTTGCACCAATAACCGGTTCGCCTAAATTGTCGACAACAGTACCTCTGATCGCACCTTTTTGTTGCTGCGCCTTCATTACAATGGTTCCGGAATCATTTTTACTTGTGGTTTTCCTTTCATCCGGCAACAATACGATCTGATTATTCGAGATTTCATAAATTAGTCCGGTAGATTTCAGAATACTATCCAGCACCTTCGCTACAGTCTGGTTCTGGGCATCGATACTGACCCGATGAGAAAAATCAATTTTATTCTCATCATAGAAAAAGGAGTAACCGCTCGCTTTTTCTATCTGGCTGATCGCATCACTTAACAAAACATTTTCTAATTGAATTGAGAAAGACTTTGCTTGTTCATTTGAATATCCATACAAACTTGAGGCAAGAAAAAAAAGACCTATAAACAGAGGTATTCTCCATATTCTTCCACTGGCCTCATAGAACATTTGCTTCTTCATAAACTCTTATTTTAAGATTATTATAGAAATAAATTAATTAATAAATAAAGGTTAATACAATTCTCTCATTTCGTTTCTGTTACTTCATAGGCAATGTGATTTAAAAGGTTTTTACTTATGCATAATTTTCACTATATTCTTTTCATCAAAACTGTATTGGATAGGATTAGTCCGTGCCATCAGCCGGAGAATCTCTTCCAGGGGTTCATGCCTGATAGAAAAAGTATAAGCCTGGCTTTCAGGAATAAGAGGATCCAGAATGATCTTCACACCATACCATTTTGATAAATATTTGGATAGTTCTTTGATTGATTTTCGTTCAAAGTGAATGGACTCGTTCGCCCACATCACGGCAAAAAGCACATCATTTTTTTCAGTAAGGATACTGCCTTCACTTTTAGAACAGACAGCCGTCTCGCCCGGCACAATCGTTTTTGAAACCACTCCATTACCGACAACAACAGACCCGGATAACAGGCTGACATTGATATTAGGGTCATTTTCACGCGCCGCTACATTAAAGGTTGTACCGTGCACTTTGACATCGAACCCATTACTCTTGACAATAAAAGGTCGATCCGGATCTTTCTTTACATCGAAGTATGCCTCCCCTTTCAATTTGACATTTCTTGTCTGATTCCAGATTGAAGTAGAGTACTCCAAAGTTGATTCAGTATTCAACCAAACCTGCGAACCATCAGGAAGCATTACTTTCGATTTACCGGTCAAAGAAGAATAAGTATAAGCCAGGTTACTCTTATACGTCTTGACAGACAGATATCCGGTCAGTGACAGCAAAGTCAGGATTAAAATGGATGCAACTCCGGAAAGCCAACGGAAAGAAGCCTGTGGTAATTTTATAACTTTGGGTTCATTCTTCTTCATACGAAGTTCCATCTTTGCCCACAAAGCATCCACATTCGACTCATAATTAGTGCCTTCTTCTACAATTGATAACCAAAGAGAATTCAAATCATTATAGACAGACATATTCTTCCCGTCAGCAAGCCAGACATCCAAAGCGGCCTGTTCTTCCAACGAGATTTCATTTTTGAATCTCTTTATTATAATATCCCAAGGTATGTTTCTATTCATTTTTTGCATCTTATACACCGTGAGACTCAAAAAGAATAGGCACCCCCTAAAAGAGATTGTACTTTTTTAGAAAATAATTTTATTGGCGAATGATTGGGAAGGAATAAATTGCTCATATTCAAAAACGGTTACCATATCCACCAGTTTCCGAATTGGACAATAAAAAAAGAAGCGTGGAAACTGTTGACATATCGATTCTGAGGCTCTGGACTGCCCTATGACCAATATATACAACAGCCCACGCTCTCTATCTTGGTATACGCTATATTTTAGGTATATAACAAGAAAAGAGCATGAACGTTTGTTGTACCTTATCCGGTCATAGTGAAATTGTCCAGATTTCAGAATCGGATAGTATCTTAAACGCTTATGCTTTACTCGTACATTGCACAGCAGGAAACGCTTTTCCCCTTATTGCTGTACGAAGCAAAGATAAACAGAAGATTTCAATATCAAAATATATTTCCTAAACATAAAACTAATTCCACCATATAATTATCACTGGCTGAAGTCAATGACAGGTAGAATTTACTCCGTCGTGGGAAAAGAAGCGATTCTCAGACGTGCTGCTCCCATCGGGATCAATGTGATTTCGTCTACCGCTTCTGCTTTCCGGGCATCTTCATACGGCAACACACCACACAGGCCATACTCATCGACTTTCCATTCCGGAATAAGACGTCCTTTCGCTTTAAATTCCAAAGGAACAGTCGTTAATGTAAACGGATTATTATTAAAAGGCCATTCTTTACGCTCGACAGTGATCGGAGCACTGGTCTGTAAGGCGTAATTCCATGAGCTTGCCGGATAAATCTCATAAGTAGGCCATGCCGAAGCATCAGCCCCTTCCTGCCATTTCGAATCACCGATTGCTGTTTCCCGGCTGTCTTTCTGTTGATAATCTTCATCAATCTTCAATGAAAGGGAAAGAGGGCCGTAATCGACACTGACACTGTTTTTATTGACCTGCCACTGCCGGTAATTGATCTCCATAGGAACAGTAAGAACTATCTCATCGGCATCCGACCATTCACGTGTGATCCTCGCATATTTACCTGCAATCAAATCAGCATTCAACTTCTCTCCGTTAACAGTTATCGATGCATTTTTACACCATGACGGAATACGTAAATATAGAGGGAAGGTAACATTCTCCGGTGTGGTAAGTGTAAAACGGATCGTTTCCTCAAATGGATAATTCGTTTGTTCCTGTATAGTGACTTCGGTACCGTTCCCCACTTTCACTTTAGCCTTACAAGCATTGTATAAAATGGCGGCAAGTCCATTATCTGGTGTAGCATAAATCAGATTTTCGGTATAATACGGCCAACCGAAACCATGATTATGCTGGCAACAACGGCTACTGAACGGATTCATCGAAAGGAATGGCCCGCTGTTATCGATACCCGGATGATGATTTTTGGAATCACTTACCACATGATTAGGGCTGGTAATATAGCGGAGCGCTTTATAGTCGGGCATTAAGGCAGCAGGATAACTATTAAACGCCACATCTTCACAATTCTCGGCCCAGTAAGGGTCACCACTTATCTGCAACATTATTTCATCTGAAGCCATCTGCTCCACGAAACCACACGTCTCCGTACCCTGCCGGGGATCGAAAAAGCCGATACGCGCATTCTCATCCGCCCCGAACATTCCACCCGGTACTTGTCCGAATGCACGACGCACCAGACTTTGTACATTATAGCTGGCTGATAACATGGAAGAATCGCCGGTGAACATAAAATAGGTAGCAGGTTCCCGGAAACATTGAGCCACATTTACATTATGCCAGTTAGGCAACTGAGTCGATTTCGTCCAATCGGCAGTATTCTTATGTATTTTCTCTCCTAACGTAAGTAAATTATGGTCTCCTGTCCGGTTGTATAGCCAGGCAACGCTCCAAAGATTATCGCCCCCACGGCTATTTTCCCAATAACTATACAGGAAATCTTCATCAGGCACAGTTAGTAAATAATTACAGTACTTTGTCATGAAGTCGATTACGCGCTCGTCATTAGAATATTCATAATAAGATTGCATAATCCACAGGACAATCATATTCGGCCAGAAATCCTGTTTTCCGTCATTCGAATGCACCGGCCCGAAATTACCGTCCTCACGTTGGCTTTTCAGAATATTTTCAATCCAGAACCGGGCTTCATTCATCATCTCGTTATCCTGGACGATATAAGCCAGGTTAGCATATCCGCGAAGCCAGTAAGGAACTTCCTCCCATCCCCATTGGCCTCCGGTTTCCAACCACGCATTATCCTTTTTCTGCAACCATGCACTGATCTCTCCCAAATGTCCGTTCAACCCATTCCTCTGCAACTCCAGTTGTTGTTTTAGCCATCCCTCCGGCTGAATGGTTCCGGCAGGTAATTTAATAAACTGTTGCGGCTGTAGAGGAGCACGGTTACTAACATAAAAATCATTTTGTACAGCAACCGGCAACCGGTCAACCTGTTCCAATAAAGTATCCTGCGGAGCTGAGCAGGATGCACAAATTAAAGAAAGAAATAATATACTATTCTTCATAATAAAACTATTATATTTCAGGATGATCAAAACATTTGCTTTTACAAATATAGACTCCAAAAAGGCTGATACCCCCTAAAAAATATAGTTTTTTTTTACCACAAATATGAATATGAGTCGCCCAGATATACCCTGATCTTCTTAAGCGCTATCGTTATTTGTCCCTCTACCGTCTTTTCTGAAATTTGAAGTTGCTGGGCTATTTCTTTATTAGTAAGATTATCTTCGCGGCTTTTCTTAAATATCTCCCTGCATTTCTCAGGTAAAAGACATACAGCCTCTTCTATCAAACGGTATAATTCCTGCAATTCCAGGTCTGAATTATAGTCTTGTCCGATTTCCTGCGTGGAAACATCCTCCAGGTAAACAGGGATCTTTTTATCATAAGTAAATGCCTTGTTGCGGGCTGCCTGGAAAAGATAGGCTTTTAGTGTTAACTTTATTTCAAAACGTTCACGGTTTTCCCATATATAGGTAAATATATCCAAGACCAACTCTTCTGATTTTTCCCGGTCATGGATATAATAGGTAATAAAACGTTCCAATGAATCCGTATACTGATAAAACAAATGCTTAAAAGCGATTTGATCACCTTGTTTTATAAGCTTTAGCAATAATATATCGTCGTTGTTACTGCTCATTCTCTAAATCCATAGATTGTTACCACCGGCATCAAAGATACGTAAAGATTTAATAATTTATTAATAAAGATGGAATTTATTTAATATTTCGGCTTAGTATACTAACTTAGGACACTTTGCTTCCGAGCATATATAAAAATAAAAAAGTCCCACAAACTTATCGTTTATGAGACTTTTTCTTCTATTTAAGTGATTCCGGAGCGATTCGAACGCTCGACCCACGCCTTAGAAGGGCGTTGCTCTATCCAGCTGAGCTACGGAACCATCCTTATTTGCGGTGCAAAGGTAGTATTATTATTTTAATCTGCAAACCTTAAAGCCTTTTTTTTCATTAGAAGGGATAACCTACTGCAAAATGCCAGGCAAAATTACCTTTCAGATTCGGATCCAGGACAGCCCAACGCTTTTTCCCACGCATCTGAGGATCATATGCTTTCATACCCGTATCAAAACGCAGGAGGAAAAAGTCGAAATCGAGACGTAACCCCAAACCATACGATACTGCGATCTCTTTATAAAAACGGGCAAAGTCAAAATTAGCATTCTCACGGTCTTTATCCTTATGCATTGTCCAGATATTTCCCGCATCCACATAAGCTGCCATTTCAAACTTCCAGAACATCTTTGTCCGATATTCCACATTCAGATCCAAACGGATATCCCCCACCTGATCGGCAAATGTGCCTTCCGAACCGATCTGCATACTTCCCGGTCCCAACGAACGGACAGACCATCCTCGGACACTGTTTGCCCCTCCTGAAAAGTAACTGCGTTCAAACGGCAACATTTTGGCATTACCATAAGGATAACCCACTCCTACTCCAGCATGAAATGCCAGTTTATTCCGGCTATCCAACACGATACTTTTACTAAAGTCGATGTCTCCCTTTACAAATTGAGCATAATTGATTCCAAATAGACGATACAAACCTGCTTTATCTTTATCCGCATGTGATAATTTAGATATTGCATAAAGCATATTACCTGCCATTTCAAACGAAACACGTAAGGAATGAGTATTCCTCAAACGGTTCTGGGGATTATAATTAGAGAATGAATAAGTATATCCGGAACCGACTACAAACTGATCGGTGAAATTATAAAGTTTCATCGACTCAGGTAGATCCGCCTCAAAATCAGCATCTATCTTTGGCAAATGAACATAATCTATATCCAGTAATTTGAATGTATGCCGTGCCTGCATATTTGAACGATCCTGCCAAATGTAACTCCATCCGCCGGAAAGAATGGCACGACGGTATTCGGGACGCGTCTGAATGCCATAACTCACTTTGAATTCAGTAGATGCACGAATCTTCCGTTTAAAATTATCACTTACGAAAGGAAACAGGAAGCGCGGAAACAAAATAGAAGACTCCGCCCCCAACTCCCAGTAACTACTCCCGTCCGATTGCGAAGACAAAGCCTCATAAGCCCCCCGCACCTTGGCTGAAAACACTTCCGACCCTTTAAACAGATTCCTGTGCTGATAGTTCAAACTGGAAGCAAAGCCGAAATCACCGGCCGAGTTCGTCCCTTCCAGGTCGACACCAAACCCTTGCAACTTGGCAGGAGAAGTCAGGATAGTGCAATTCAGCTTCATGGTATCCCCTTCCTCCACTTCCGAAAAGCGTATATTTACATTTCGCAATGCACGAAGAGCAGCAAAAGAAGAATAGGTTTGCTCTACAGCACGCTCATTAAACAAACGTCCCGGAGTAATGTAAGTACTCTTCGATAAAATACTCGGCCGGATACTTTTCCCGTTCTTTCCATATAATATCTGCAAATCACCAACTTTTATCGTATCCGACGAAGCCAGCGTTAAATCGCTCTGTACCTGATTCAGCGGATCATAATCCGTTACGATGGTTACATCCTTTATATAAAACTGACGGTGCAACGTATCGATTACCGAACCGTCCGGCTTAAGCTGACGATAAGGTTTCAATACCATATCCAGATCCACAATATTCCGATTATAAGAGCTGTCTGCCAGATAAGCCAGATAGTCGCGGTTAAAAGCATAATATCCCCTTCGACGAAGCAATGTCGTGATCCGCTGACGTTCCTTATCCAATATATCCCTGTCAAACAAAGCACTGTCTTTTATCAGAGAATTATAATCTTCCGGAGAAACACGGAAAGCCGATGATACGGCAGAACGGCGGGGTGCCTTCAAATGAGCGATACTGTCGATCTTCGGATCATCCAGATTCATTGTATAATCATGTATCCGGTAAGGCTCATTGGAGTTAATCCGGTAAGTAACAATTGCCTTCTTCTGCCTGGATGTATCCAATACAGCAGACACTTCGGCATTCACATAGCCTTTGTTGATAAAGAAACGCCGCAACTCATCCGTCGATTGGTCTACCAACGTAGTATCGAGGATAACAGGAGGTTCGCCAATACGGCGAAGCTGTTTACTAAGCCATCGTTTCTCGTTTCGTCCCGACCAGTCGTAGACGAAAAGCTGCCATTTCATCAGTCCGAACACCTTAAAGTTGGGTTGCTGCCTGAGATAAGGCTTCAACTCATTCGCTTTATAGGATTTATTATCGGAGACGATTACCACTTTATCCAGCAGATATTCTCCGTCACCGACATATTTCGTCGTACTACAGGCGGCCAGCACCCAAACAAGGCATAGGAAATATAGTATATGGAGGATTCCCTTCATCATTCAACCTTTTACGATCGCAAATGTAGCTGAATTTAAATAAAATCCTGTACTTTTGCTTTGTAAAAAGAGTAAAGATGCTGAGTAAGTCTAAAGTAAAACAGATCCGTTCGCTGGAATTAAAGAAGTTTCGTAACGAGTTGAATGCATTTGTGGCAGAGGGAAATAAACTGGTTGCCGACATGTTGCACGCATTCGAATGTGACCTGCTGATCGCCAAACCATCCTGGATGGCAACACAGGGAGACATTTCGGCCAAAGAATTACTGGAAGCCGACGATGAAGATATCCGCAAAGCCAGTTTCCTAAAAAACCCGCAGGATGTGCTTGCCGTCTTTAAACGCCCCGCCTGGACGCTGGAAGAAGCAGACCCGGCAAAGCAACTGATCATCGCTCTCGACGGGATACAAGACCCCGGCAACCTCGGTACGATCATACGCCTGGCCGATTGGTTCGGAATCGAACATATCGTATGCAGCCAGGATACGGCAGACGTATTCAGCCCTAAGACCGTGCAGGCCACTATGGGAGCCCTGGTTCACGTAAAAGTACATTATACGGATCTACCCGCTTACCTACAGACACAAGCCGGGAAGAAAATACCTTTATACGGTACCTTCCTCGACGGAGAAAATATGTACACGAAAGAATTATCCGAGACAGGCATTATCATCATGGGAAATGAAGGGAACGGTATCCGGCCGGATATAGAAGCGCTTGTCAATGAGAAATTATATATTCCCAACTATCCGCAGGAACGGGAGACATCAGAGTCGCTGAATGTGGCAATCGCCACTGCCGTTATCTGCGCCGAGTTCAGACGTCGCGGGGGTAAAGCCGGTTAACCGGTATACTGATACCGGAGCCCCTTTTGTTACCGTATCAGCAGCAGAGATCCATTGAGCCGGGACGAAACCTTCCCCGGCCGGAAAGACAACATCCGCCGGAACCGGTATCAACGTTCCATCATAAAATTCCGTACCGGCTATCTCCTGCTCCAGAGGATATATACCGGTAAAGCATCCTTCCGCATCCAACTCCAGGTAATGCATACGATACCATTTCCGCCAGTATATATAATGTGAAGCTATCCGGCGCATACAAGATTTATTTTACTGAATCTTTGCCCGCTATATTGACAGAATCCTTAGCGATACCCGGAAGGCGTCCGTAGTTGTAACGCATCAGGTTCAGGCTATCCACATATACCTTGAAATAAGAAGTCGAGTCATCTTTTCCATCCAGACGGATAAAACCATAGATACTCTTAACCTGTTTGGTCGGCAACGTACGTAAAGTCGTTTCGTGATAGCCGTCTTTCAATATTTTATCATTAACGGTAATGACCGTATCGCCCTGATTAGCACTCAGACGGATTTCCGGACGGTTCTTCATACCGTCATTCAATCCCCAGACACGCAATCCCAGGACAAAGGAGCTACCGGATGGATAATTCGTCTCCGGCTTGATATCGATCGTTACTCCGTTAAACAGAGCTTTCGGCTCAAAGGTGAGATAAGTCAGGCGCGGCCAGATATCTACCGAGTCCTGCTTGGAAACAGGGGCGGCGCTAGCCTGCACATCGCCCAACGCTTTTTGGCGTTCATTCAGTTCCGCCAGTACCAGATCGTACACCTGCATATAGATATCCAGGTTACGTCCATACCAAACCAGGGAACTATCATAAACAGCCTGTTCTATTTTATGCTTACGGAACACTGCCTGATAAAGCGCCTCCTTCTGTGCATCATCACTGTACGCCTTATAATCCGTATTGATCACCGCCTCTGCCAACTGCATATCGATCAATACAGCCTTCATCTCCTTTTCGGAGAGAATACCGTCAGGAACCTTACTGCATGAAAACAGCAAAGCAGCACCAAACAAAACGACGCCATATCTGCGCAAACTATTCCGCATTTATTTCTTTTCCTTTTCTTTCGAGAGACTGTCCGACAAGGTATGCCGGTAAAAAATCAGCAACAGAAAAACACCTACACAGATCGCAGAATCTGCCAGGTTGAAGATTGGACGGAAGAAGACAAACTCCTCTCCTCCCCAGATCGGGAACCAATCGGGAAACTCCGTCTGGATTAACGGGAAGTAGAACATATCCACCACCTTACCATGCAGCCAGGTAGCATACCCGCCATCGGCAGGCATAAAAGTAGCCAGCTGGCCATAGCTATGGTCGAATACGACCCCGTAAAATATTGAATCTATTATATTACCGATAGCTCCTGCAAAAATCAACGCGACACACGCTATAAAGCCAAATTTGTACTTCTCCTTCACGAGCTTATACAGGTAGTACCCGATAAAGCCAACCGCAACGATACGGAATACAGATAAGAACAGTTTGCCAATCACCTCGATCCCGAAAGCCATTCCCGGATTTTCAGTAAAATACAGATAGAACCACGGAGTGATCTCTATACTTTCGTGCAACTGCATATGTGTCTTGATCCAAATTTTGAGAGCCTGGTCAAGAAGAAGGAGCAGCATTACAATCAACACTGCTCCCCAGCCTTTGGAAAATTTCATTTATCTTTTGCCTCCTTGTTTTGCTTCGATACTCAAAGTTGCATGAGGTACGGCACGTAATCTTTCTTTCGGGATCAGCTTGCCTGTTTCACGGCAAACGCCGTAAGTTTTGTTTTCGATACGGATCAGAGCCGCCTGCAAGTTCTGGATGAACTTCATCTGGCGTTGTGCCAGACGTCCGGCCTCTTCCTTCGATAAAGTAGCAGCGCCCTCTTCCAACACTTTAAAAGTCGGAGACGTATCAGCCACATCATTCCCATCAGAGTTGGTCACACCTGACCGCAGCAAGTCATAATCCTTCTTCGCCTTATCCAACTTCTCTAAAATTATGGCGCGGAACTCCTCGAGTTCTGCATCCGAATATCTTGTCTTTTCTGCCATGGTTCAATAATTTTAGGTTCAACATTCATAATATAACATCAGGCGATCCAAAGTCGCAGTCCAAATATACGACAATATTTATATGCGGCAAGGGACGCTTTTCTTTTTTAATAAAAAATCATTCTTTCTCGATACGAACCGACAGATTGAAGTCTTCAAAATCAAGCACGGTTGCATCGCTTATCGCATGATCTGTTATTTCAACAGATACAGCCAGCACCTGGTTTGCAATATATTCATTATATTCTTTAATCGCTTCATCCATTTCGTCGGAAGAAAGAACCGTAACAGTGATCTTATCGGTTATATCAAACCCATTGCTCTTACGCAGGTTCTGGATACGGTTCACCAGTTCGCGGGCCAATCCTTCCTTACGCAATTCTTCTGTTACCGTGATATCCAATGCGACAGTCAGGCGGCCTTCGTTGGCAACCAGCCATCCCGGGATATCTTCCGAAATGATTTCCACATCCGCCCGTTCGATAGTCGCTTCCTGTCCTTCCACATTCAGCGTGAATGTACCGGCAGCTTCAAAAGCCATGATATCTTCCTGGTTCATGCCCTGGATAGCGGCAGCCAGGCTCTTCATGATCTTACCGTAACGCGGGCCTAACTTCTTGAAGTCCGGCTTGATACGTTTCACCAGAATACCGGCAGCGTTATCGACAAACTTCAGATCCTTCACATTCACTTCGTTCAGGATCAGGTTCTTCACCGCCTCGATGCTTTCCTGCTGGTGGGCATCCACAACCGGCACCATGATCGTTTGCAGCGGCTGACGCACCTTGATATTTACTTTACGACGCAGAGCCAATACCATAGAAGAGACATCCTGTGCCATCTTCATACGTTCTTCCAGGTCTTTGTCGATCAATGCTTCATCATATTTCGGGAAGTCCGACAAGTGTACGGACTCTACCGTTTCGCGTCCGGTAACGGCAATCAGGTCGCAGAACAGCTGATCCCCGTAGAACGGAGCGATCGGCGACATCAATTTGGCTACAGTTTCCAGACAAGTATATAAAGTCTGATAAGCAGACAACTTATCGGTCGTCATGCCCCCACCCCAGAAACGGCGGCGGTTCAGGCGTACATACCAGTTACTCAGGTTATCGTTTACAAATTCGGAGATAGCACGTCCGGCGCGTGTCGGCTCGTATGTCTCATAATATCCGTCCACATCCTTCACCAGTGTATTCAGCAACGACAAGATCCAGCGGTCGATTTCCGGACGTTCGTTCAATGCCACATCCGGCTGCGAGTAATCGAAGCCGTCTACATTTGCATACAGGGCAAAGAAAGAATAGGTATTATATAATGTACCGAAGAACTTGCGGCGTACTTCGTCCATACCTTCGATATCGAATTTGATATTATCCCAGGGTGATGCATTCGTAATCATATACCAACGCAACGGGTCGGAACCATACTGTTCGATCGTTGAGAACGGATCGACGGCATTTCCCAGACGTTTGGACATCTTGTTACCGTTCTTATCCAGCACCAGACCGTTGGAAACAACCGCTTTGTAAGCCACGCTGTCGAACACCATCGTTGCCAGCGCATGCAGGGTAAAGAACCATCCGCGAGTCTGGTCTACCCCTTCGGCGATAAAGTCGGCCGGATAAACCGTACGGTTATCCAGTATTTCCTTATTCTCGAACGGATAATGGATCTGAGCATACGGCATCGCACCCGAGTCGAACCAAACGTCGATCAGGTCTGTCTCACGTTTCATCGGCTTACCGCTTTCAGAAACAAGGATCACCTCATCCACATACGGACGGTGCAGGTCGATCTTCTCGTAATTATCCTTATTGTATTCGCCCGGATTGAAGCCATTCACCTTATAAGGATTGCTTTCCATAAATCCGGCCTTAACAGCTTTCTCTATTTCGTTGTACAGTTCTTCCACCGAACCGATACATATTTCTTCCGTTCCGTCTTCCGTACGCCAGATAGGTAACGGGGTACCCCAATAACGGCTACGGCTCAGGTTCCAGTCCTGCAGGTTTTCCAACCATTTACCGAAACGGCCCGTACCGGTACTCTGCGGCTTCCAGTTGATCGTATTGTTCAGTTCGATCATACGGTCGCGGCAAGCAGTAGTACGGATAAACCAGCTATCCAGCGGATAATATAATACCGGTTTGTCGGTACGCCAGCAGTGCGGGTAGTTGTGTACATGCTTTTCGATACGGAACACGCGGTTCTGCACCTTCAGCATCATACATATCTCGATATCCAATGTTTCGTCTTTGTCGGTCTTTTCCGGATCGTACGCATTCTTTACGAACTTACCCTGCCACGGATCGTAATCGGCAGCGTTCATATGAGCCTGTACATACTCCGGATCCAGATCTTCCAGCAGATAGAACTTACCGGTCATATCCACCATCGGACGTCTGTTGCCATCCTTGTCGATCATCATCAACGGCGGGACACCGGCAACCTTAGCCACACGGTCGTCATCCGCACCGAAAGTCGGGGCGATATGTACGATACCCGTACCGTCTTCAGTAGTCACAAAGTCACCATTGATTACCCGGAAAGCACCTTCGCCCGGGTTTACCCACGGGATCAGCTGTTCGTAATGCATACCTGCCAGTTCCGAACCTTTCCACTCGCCGACAACCTTAAACGGGATCAGCTTATCACCTATCTTGTAATCAGATAACTCCAGATCGGCAGCTTTCGGGTTGAAATGTGCCCCCATCAAATCCTTCGCCAGTACGACCGTCATTGGCATACCGGTGTACGGGTTGTAGGTCTGAACAGCCACATACGTGATGTTCGGCCCCATACAAAGAGCCGTATTGGAAGGCAATGTCCACGGAGTAGTCGTCCAGGCCAGGAAGAATGCATCACCGAACTGTGCCATTTCGGGCTTCGGATCGAGGATATGGAATTGAGCCGTACAGGTCGTATCCTTCACGTCGCGGTAGCAACCCGGCTGGTTCAACTCGTGTGAGCTCAACCCTGTTCCGGCTGCCGGCGAATACGGTTGGATCGTATATCCCTTGTACAGCAAACCTTTCTTATATAATTCTTTCAGCAGGTACCACAGCGTTTCGATGTAACGGTTATCGTAGGTGATATACGGATTTTCCATATCTACCCAATAACCCATTTTGTCGGTGAGGTCTTCCCATTCTTTGGTAAACTTCATCACATCGCGTCGGCAAGCTGCATTATAGTCAGCGACAGAAATCTTCTTGCCGATATCTTCCTTGGTTATACCCATGGATTTCTCCACACCCAACTCAACCGGCAGGCCGTGCGTATCCCATCCCGCCTTACGGTTGACCAGGAATCCTTTCATGGTCTTGTAACGGCAGAAAATGTCCTTAATCGAACGGGCAATAACGTGGTGAATACCCGGCATACCATTTGCAGAAGGCGGTCCTTCGTAAAATACAAATGAGGGGTATCCTTCGCGGATTTCAAGACTCTTGTGGAAGATGTCGCCATCCTGCCACTTCTTCAGCACCTCTTTATTGACATTCGATAAGTCAAACTTAGAATATTCGGCAAATTTCTTACTCATTTCGCGTTATATTTATCTTTCTTCTAAAAATGCCGCAAAGTTAGTGATTTAATTCTAATTAGGCAATAAAGAAATTCGCAGAACCTGATTGGATTTTACAAAGCTAAGTAATCTCCTTTTCAAAAAAATATAACTATCTTTGACCGCATAATAAGGTAACTGCTATGAAATCGACAAATGAATACTTGACACTATTACGGCAATATATGGATTCCCATGCCGGTAAATATGGTATTGTCCGCATGGGGATTTTCGGCAGTGTTGCCCGTGGCGAGCAAACAGAAAATAGCGATGTGGATATTTGTTTTGAAGCCCCTGCTCCCAATCTTCTCACATTAGCCCGTATCAAATTTGAACTTGAAGCTTTGCTAGGATCCAAGGTCGATCTGGTAAGATTGCGTGATCGTATGGATGAGTATCTGAAACGAAATATCGAAAAGGAAGCTTTGTATGTTTGACAAAAACAGGATAGTATTAATTCATTCGTGTATAATTGATCTTTTCCAGACTAAATTAAGAGAAAGATCAGGAATAATATTTATCTTTGCATTGGATTTATAAACTATAAATAATTATTACGATGGCCAAACCGATTAAAGAGACTCCGATCTTATTTGGAGAAGATGCAAAGCGTTTTAATCAATCCATTAAGGATGTGAAACCTGCTTCTGACGATGAAAAAAGACGTATAAAGGAAGCTTACGAGAATATGAAGAAAATAGCAACCTTTATGATGTGAATATGAAATTAGCAAAGTTGGAAGAATTAGAAAAGATAAAACCGTTTGATTGCGGCGACGTTGATTTAAACGGTTTTCTTTTTGATGATGCGTCCTATTATAAAGAACAAATGATTGCCAATACATTTGTTTTGGAAGAAGAAAGCGAAACGATTGCCTATTTCAGCCTTCTTAACGACAAAATATCTCAAACAACTATTTCTAAGAACTTATGGCGTAAACTCAGAGGAGTATTTCCCCATAGAAAGCATCTAGGAAGCTATCCTGCTGTTAAGATAGGACGGTTTGCAGTGTCACAAAGTCATAAAAAAGAAGGTTGGGGCACAGAATTGATCTCGGCCATCAAACAAATGCTGATTAATAATCAATCTATTTCGGCAAATAGGTTTCTGACAGTAGACGCATATATAACTGCAGTTCCTTTTTATGAGAAAAACGGATTTAAGCGACTGGTTAATAATACAGAAGACGATACACTTCCAATGTATTACGATTTGAAAGAGTTGGTTTAATCCCTTTGACCCATATTTCCTTACACCTGTCCCGTCCACACCTATCAAAAGTTGGCGGGACATTTTATTCCTTATCGTACAAATCGAGTAATCATAGCATTCATAAGAACAGCACATAACTCATGATTTCTAAGTCAACGAGGCATTTTTTCGTTATAAACAGTTGTTTATTTAATCGTATCTACTATCTTTGCAGTATTACAGAAAGTGCAGAAGCTATAGCGTTAGGTTCTGTTCTGTAGAAATATTTAGAATAAGGCATTTTAAAATATTATCTCAGTCTACATAAATTATCCCGTTTTTAGACAGAATTGAGATAGTAGCAACAAAATGCCCATGTTATTTGTATATTTAATTATATATGATATAGCGTGGGCTGTTGCTTACTATCAGTCTGTCGGGGAGGGATACCCTATGTAGCTGAGATGTAGCAATAGCGCCACGTTTTTTATGCCTTTTTCAAGCTATACTTTTTACAGCCCATACACTAGATAATATATTAAACAATCATACAATTCAGTAAAAGGTATAGTGAAGAGGGGACTCTACAACTGTCCGGTTCGGGAGAATAGGATAGTATCTATTATATAGCAAATAATATGTATCAGATAAAACGATTTATTCTATGATTAACCTGTTGACTAAAATACGCGATTATGTAAAACTTCTCCTCCCAAACGATCAGAAGCCAACCCTTTTAGGGAATGTACTCCCCGATCCTAAAGCTGAAATCTGGGAAGAAGCCTGTATCGTATCCCCACCGGTAAACCTGCCGGAAGAGGAAGAACGACCTACACAAGAGGATAAAGATAAAGAATGTGACTTCATTATTGAAGCATTTAAAAGCTTGTCGCCCGAATATATATTGATCGTTTCGGAAATGAGAAACCTACTTAACTCCGATCTTAAGAAAATAGTATTCCATGCATTAGCCACAAAGTTAAGCGTCGAAGAGGTTGCGACACATTTAGGCTTTACTCCACAAGAAGTAAAAGATATATTCCAGGCAGCAATTATGGATATAAGTATCCAATCCGGATTTGTAAGAGAATACCTCAACAATAGGATTCAAAAGGACAGAGAAATCAATGAATTGAATTCAAAGTTACAATTATTGAGAAATCAGTTAGTAATGGAAGAGATCAGACATCCGGCCAAAAAGAAAACCGCTTCTAAAATACCTTATGACAGACAAAAGAAATTGTTATCAAAACCATTAACCCAATGCTTGGATCTGGAGACAAGAACCTTAACTATTTTCAAATCAGTGGATATATACACATTAGAAGATTTACTGAAATATATCTCGACCAAGGGTATCGCAACACTGACGCTGCAAAAAAACTTCGGAAGCATATCCTTAGATAGATTGGAAAAAGAATTAATACGAAAAGGGATCTTTGACTCTAATGGTCATTGCGAACTATATCAAGATATGATTAAGAGGTAATAGCTAATATTTTTTTTCTGAAACTGCAATACAGTTATAAGCCATCCGGCTTGTGAGAGTCGGATGGCTTTTTTTACAATAGTTGAATATGCATGAAGTTCTCTTGATTCAACAAAACAACTTCACCGTCGCCGCGCCGATCAGCAGCCATCCCAGCAGGTTGCCGGGGGTTAATGGGGGCGGTTGTTTTTCCGGTTCGCGGCTTCCGGACGGATGATCGACAGGATCGCCCCGATGGCCGCCAGGGCTACCTCCGTCTGCGACAAGAGGATCGACAACAGTGCTGTCAGCCCCAACCACGGGATCGCCTGGCTGGCAGTGCCTCCCTTTCAGCCCTTGCGGGAAAAGAGTGTGCACCAATGACAACAGGAATTTACAAACAATACGAAGAGCATTCATACGCTATTGATTTTTTTAGGGATAAAACAAAAGATATTCAACACACCGGTGTCTTGATCAATTTACCGATCGCCGACGAAAGGTTGTCGAGCAAGCGGCAGTAAACGGCCCGGTTATCGCCGTTCACCTCACTGATATATTTGCTGTACGCAATTTCACGGGCAAAAGCAGCGGGATAATAACTAGCCGCGGCAGCCACCGGATAAGCCGTAGCAATGAGCCGGGCATAATCGAAAAAGCTACTCTGCGTATCGGCATACTTACGGAACGGCAACCCACCCTCCGACAGTATTACCTGGTAACCGTGCCAGAATTCGTTGGACGGCCCATATCCGGTGATACCGAACAAATTGCGATGCTGTTTCGCCAGGTCACTCTCCCCCCAACCCGACTCGATAGCCGCCTGTGCAAGCATGATTACCGGATTGATACGGAACCGTTTCTCCGCCGCTTCGGCTTCAGGAAGAAAACGTTTTACAAATTCATATTTTGTCATAAGATAGTATGATTTTATATAGCACAAATATCACCAAACACTTGACTTTCATCCGATATTTCACTATATTTGGGTATAGTAAACATCAAAAAGACATCGTATGAAAACAGAAGAACAAACCGTCGGATCCGACTACGGAATAGAACGTTCATGGGGATACCAGGAACTAGCCATTCTCTATTTTCCTCATATCAAACCGGAGAGTGCCACCCGTCAACTCGGCCGCTGGATCAGCGTCAGCCGGGAACTGATGTCCCAGCTGACTGCCAACGGATGGAAACCCGGCCGTAAGTTACTGACCCCGAAACAAGCCGCCTGTATCTTCCGCCATCTGGGCCCTCCCGGATGCTGACAGGCGGCCTCCGCCGCTACTCGATTACCGGACGGTCGTCTTCGCCACCACCACCGGACGAACCACTGTCCTCCTTATCGAGCATCATACGCTCGACCTTCAGCTTCTTGGCCAGCTCCAGCAACGCTTTCCCCGGACGGAACGTGATCCTCGGCCGCCTTACCATATCGGGAGTAAACTCCTTCTTGGTACTCGACCCCTTACTTCCCAATACCGCCTGGAAATATCCCAGGTCACCCAGTTGGATGGTCTGCCCATCCTGCAATTTCTGTTTCACCACAAACAAAAGACCATCCAGCACCAGCTTCACATCCCCTGCGGTTGCCGCCGAACGGTCGGCGATAATGTCACAAAGCATTGTCAAATCGCACATCCCGTTCGAACTGCTCGCCGCATAAAACAACTTCGCATCAGCCGCAGCGTCTTTGCTCATATCACGCCTTAATACCAATCGATACTTTACCGACATAATCTTATCAATTAAAAAGTTACTGACTCCGTTTCTTACTCTCTCTTGTAATATTACACTGTAAAGGTACGGCAACCCGGAAAGCCTCTGTCCGCCATTGTCGGCGGTTGTACTTCCCTGTCAGTATTTGTCGGTATTTGCCGGGTAAATAAGGCTATTTACATAACAGCCAGCGTTCGTCGAGCACCGGCGTACGCGACAAGGAAGCCGTTAAACCGGCCTGTACGGAGAGGTGGCGGGAAAGGCGTTCCAACAGTTCCGTATGCGATCCGTGCGTTTCCTTCAGCAGCCCCGTCAGCCGGGATGTTTCAGCCAGGATACGTTCTTCGTAATATTCCAGGCGGAAATACTCGACCAGGTCGTGGCAAACGGCCTCCTCCGTTTCGCTCAGCAAAGAGGGCGGAACGCCTGCCGGCAAGGGTAAATCCGGTAAGACGGCGGAGAGTATACCGGTCAACAGCCGCTCTGTAGACGGTATCATAGAAGACGACAAACCCATAGCCGTAAAATGCAGCAGATTGCGGTAGACCTCCGACGTGAACGGCAGGTCATCCTCCGCAAGCATACGTTCCACATGCCGGGCCGTCTCAGGATGTTTCAGGCAGAAAGCCAACAGGCGCTTCTCGCCGATCCCCACCCGCTCTGTCAATAATTGCATATACCGGTAAAAGCCGGCACATCCCAGCCTGCGGAACAACTCGTCGGGGTCTTTCGCCGTAGGCAACCGCAGGCTGCCCAATCGCAATCCTCCGGGCGGTTCTTCCAGCAGACGAACCGTTGCCGCCTGTCCTGCCGGGTCGTTATCGAGCAAAAGTACCGCCCGGCTACAGAAACCACGCAACAGCACCGCCTGCCCCGGTGTAAAAGCCGTCCCTCCCAAGGCTACCGTATTGGTAAAACCGGCGGCATGCATGGCCAGCACATCCTTATACCCTTCGGTCAGGTAAGCAAAACCTTCCAGCCGGATCGCCGCTGCCGCCCGGTGGATACCGTACAACATCCGGCTCTTGTCGAACAACCCGTTATTCGCCGAATTCAGATACTTGGGAGTGTCGGCGAGCTCCCCGGCCTCCACACTGCTATCCACCCGCCGCGCACCAAACCCGGTAAGTATTCCGTCGGCATCGTACACCGGGAAGATGATCCGTCCGCGCATCGCCCTGAACGGCTCCGGAACGAAGGCCGGGGCAAGTCCCACCCCGAAGTCGAGCCAGGTGGGAGACAGTTCGCAGTGTCCGGATGCAACGGGAAGCAACAAGCGCAGGAAATCGTTATTTTCTTTGATGATAACAGACCGTTTCCGATCATCAACCGGAGTAACCTTTCCCTTCTCGGAAGGGGAAAGGGGGTGTGTCGGCGGCTTACCGACAGCCTCCTGCGGTACCAGAATCTTCACCGCCTCCGCAAACAGACAATGCTCGAACCCCATCACCAGCCCGATCACATCGCCCCCCGCCCCGCAGGCATGGCATTTGAAATACTGGCCGCCTACATGAATGCCCAGCGAAGGATGATGGTCGTCGTGGAACGGACAAAGCATCTTATAATTCACCCCGGAACGATGTAACGTCCCATAACGCGCAGCCACCTTCTCTATCGGGTTGGCCGCTTTCAATCGTTTTATATCCATGATTTTACTTTTTGTACGGATAGATCTGTGTCAGGCTGTCGTTGTAGCGGAAACGAACCTCGCCCGTACCGCCGTTACGGTTTTTGATGATGAAAAGACGGCCTACGCGATGGTAGGACTCGTGGGTCACGTTGTCGTAAAGTTCGTTGTACTGTTCCGGGCGGTACACCATCGCGATACTGTCGGCAATCTGTTCGATCTCGCCGGAGTTGCGCAGGTCGCTCATCACCGGGATATGGTCGGTACGCGTCTCGCAGTTGCGGTTCAACTGGGCCAACGTCAGGCAAGAGACATCCAGCTCCATAGCCAGCGTCTTGAGTTTTCCGGCCGCCTCGCCCAGCGCCAGATCCATCGTGTCCTTCACTTCGGCACGGTCGGAACTGACATTGATCAGGTTCAGGTAATCGATAATGACCAGATCCAGTTTATGCTTGCGGTTCAGGATCATGCAACGTGCCCGTATCTCCGTCAGCCCGCTACCGCTGCAATAATTGAGGAAGAGCGGCAAGCGGTGAAGCTCGTCGGCCGCCTTGTCCAGCCGTCGGCGGTCGCCCTCATCCAGCAGCTTGAAACGCAGCTTGTCGGGCTCCACACCGCTCAGGGTACAGAGCAGGCGGCTGATCAGCTGGCGTTCGGTCATCTCCAGGCTGAACAGGCAGACCTTCTTCCCCTGCCGGGCGGCCGAGAGCGCCATGTGAAGCGCCAGCGCCGTCTTTCCCATCGAAGGACGGCCGGCCAGCACAAGCAATTCCCCTTTATAGAGACCGCCCAGGTAATGGTCGAACTCGTCCAGCCCCGTGCTGATCTGCAACTGTTCGCCTGCCCGCCGGCGTTCCTGTTCGTGATAAATCTCCGCCAGCACCCGTTCGCCCACTTCGGCCACCGTACGGGTCGTGCTATGCACGGCAAATTCTTCTTCCAGCTTCTCCAGATCCTTGTGCGAGGCATTGAGCAGGGCCGTCACGTCCACCCCCGGTTCGTGCGCTTCGGCAATACGGGCGGTCATCCGCATGATCGCCTGGCGCAACACCCAGCAGCGGATCACCCAGGCGGCATAGGTCTTGATGAATGCGGCATTACGCACCTTCAACAGTCCGTCGGCAATGAAAGCCAGGCCGTTCAGCTTCGCGGTATAGTCCGGATCGAGCCGGCGCATTTCGCGTTCCACGCTCAGCATGTCGATATCCGCCTCATGCTGGTAAAGTGCCAGCATCGCCCGGTAGACCAGGCAGTAATCGGGATTGGTAAACATTTCCGGACGCAGGCGGTCGCCCACCTCGCAGATGGCGGCACTCTGTGCCAGGATAGCTAATACAACAGCCTGCTCCATCTCTTCGGAAGAAGGCATACGGCCCGCGTTGTTCGCGTAATTCCCGGCAGCCACACTGACAGTCGCCGGCGGGACTGTGTTTTTCGTTTGTTCGTTTTTCATGACACTTACTCTTTAAATCGTTTATAATTCGGCCGTTCTACAGAGCGTCCCCCGAAGGCGGCATCTCCGGGGCGGGGAACTTCTTCCTTCGGAACCGCCGTTGCATCCGTCCCCATCTCCACCCGGAGGGATCGTACGAATGTGAACCGTCCTTCATGGCGTATTTCAAAATCCCCTTCTTCCTCCAGGCGTTTGAGCACTCGGCCGATGGTTGTCCGGGGGATGCCTGTTTTCTGCTCCAACTGCCTGACGGTGGTTATCCACTCCCCTTTGCGACAGGTCATCCGCCGCCTGTTCACCACCACCACCCCGTCGGCAAAATAGAGATGCCTCAGCAAACAGAGATAAACACCGGCCTTGCTCCGCCGCACCGGGTCGTCGGAGTAAAGGTCATCCAGTAAAAAATGAGGGACACGCAAAAAGCCGTTGCGCCTGCTCCCTCTCCCGTTCTTTTGTAGTTCCTGACATTTCATTTTACCCGTATTTAAGTTGAACAATAGGCTACGTATAGGTGGGACAATCGGCGGAATAATCGCGGGACGATCTCAGCTATGAATAAGAGATTTATTTCCAATCATTTAAACCATGCAAAAAGAGAACTGCGGGACAATCATGGGACGATCGGCGGGACGCCTTATATAATATAATAAGAATATGTAAATAAGATTACCTTCCGAGGTTTTCTCTTTTTCCGTTTTAAATAAAGATCACAGAGGCAAAGGTAATGAACCGGGGAAGGCGAAAGAGTATGATTTTATCGCAGGGAAGGGCCGTAAAACAAGAGGTATCCGGAAGAAAGGCAGCCGGAATTCATATTCTTATTTATTATAGAAACTGAGGTAAAGGCGTGTTACCAATCTTTGTAATGCTTCAACTTTTCGTGAAGTCTATTCGTCAGGCGCGTATCTGCACGCAACTTTCTCTGTAGCGTAGACAGCGCAAACCCTACATCGAAAACGGCCTGAAGATTTCTTGCCAGATGATCTGAATGACAATCCATTACCCCTAACGAGAGCGAGGCATGCATCAGGTCGATAAAAAACTCGCGGTGGTTTACTTTTATCAATTGATGATCTAAAATCAGGTCGGAACATCCGCAAGGCCCGGCTAATTGTTTTCCGTAGGTTTCAAAGAAAAGATGAGTAAAACGTATCTTCTTCGGATCGTCGCCGCCATCGGCCGACTCTTGCAGGAACCGGGCGCAATCCTGCAAAAACGTCATACTTTCTTCCATATTTTTAACTTGCTGTTTAAATCGAGCGAAGGAGCGATAGTATCCCCCGCAAAGGTGCGTTATTATATTTTCCATTCGACTGTTTATGTATAGCCGCTTTCTTCCGGAACCATCAAACAGGTAAAGGTAAATGACAATCATACAGTCTGTTAAATTTTTTGTTGACAATTTCGTGACAAATACGACAAAAACGTTTTTGTCGCATGACATGATAGTGGTAAATGTGGTAACACAGTAGTGCTAAAGGAAACAGGACTATAGTGTTATCTTAAACGACACTATAGTCCTACTTAAAAAAAGTACGGCAAACTACTTTTCAACGAGACATTTTCTTCATCCACGATAATTGTTTCCACGGATAAGGACCGTCGTTGTTTTGAGGTAGTCCCGGGGTGCTTCTTCCCTCTTCCACGTAGCGGATGAGCTGGTCGTGCAGGCGGCGGGCTATTTCGGGATTGGCACCGTAGACGTTACAAGTCTCTCCGGGGTCTTTCTCCAGATCGTAGAGCTGGCATTCGAGGGTACCTTCCTGCGGTTTGCGCGGCTCGCTCCAACCTCCGGAATAAGAAGAAAGGAGAAGCTTCCATTGGCCCTGGCGAATGGCGAAAGAGCCGTCAATGGAATGGTGGACGATCGCTTCGCGGACAGCCAGGCCCGTTTCGGGGGCGGTCAACAGAGGAAGGATATTGTAACTGTCTTCGGCCTCATCGTCAGCCAGTGGGTAGCCAGTGAGGGTGGCAAAGGTCGCCATGAAGTCCGTCAGGCAAATCGTCTGATCCACTCGTCGAGGTTCAGACTGTGCCGGCCAGCGGACAATACAAGGAACATGATGTCCGCCTTCGAAAAGATCGGATTTCATTCCACGGAAAATGTAGCTGGGGTCGTGGCCTTTCCGACCCAGCAGTTCGAAATCGGCACACGGCGAGCAACCGTTGTCGGATGTGAAGACGACAACGGTATTATCAGCAATTTTATTCCTTTCCAATACATCCAGAATACTACCTACCACGGCATCCGACTGCATAACGAAGTCGGCATACGCATTCAGTTTCGACCGGTCGGCAAACTCATCGGTCGGCACGATCGGCGTATGGGGCGATGTGAGCGGAAAATAGAGGAAGAAAGGCTTGTCGCCGACCGCCGACCGGTCAATATACTCCATCGCCTTCTTTTCTATCGTGGGTAATACATCTTTCATCTCCCAACCTTGCAATCCCCGCCCCGCACGGCTGTCCATATTCTGGTTGACCGGATAATACGTATCGGGCACCCCGTCCGTATGCCGATTTTCTATAAAACAATACGGAGGATAGTTGGGAGCATCGACCCCGAAGAAATAATCAAAACCGACATCGCAAGGCCCTCCGGTAATCTCTTTCGTGAAATCAAGATTATATTCATCCGGCTTGTCTACCGGCATCTTTCCGTCTTTTGTGGGGAAATTAAAACCAAGATGCCATTTCCCGATGCAAGCGGTGCTGTATCCCTGGTTACGGAGCATACTGGCCATTGTGGTGCGACCGGAAGGGATCAGGGGAGTATCATACCAGTGCAATACACCATTCTTCAAGATAGAACGCCAGTTGTAACGCCCCGTCAGCACGCCATAACGTGTCGGTGTACTGACGGCCGAACTCGAATGGGCATCACCGAAGACAACTCCTTCAGCGGCCATCCTGTCAAGGTGTGGAGTCTTGATCTTGCCGTTTTCATTCAGGTAAGAGAGGTCTCCATAACCCAAATCATCGGCCAAGATAAAGATGATGTTCGGGTGTTTCTTATCCCGGGCAACCATGTTCAGGGACATACCGGCTACAAAGCATGAGAATAGAATCGTTTGTGCTTTCATTTTATGTTCTTTTAGTTCACTTTCTTCAGAGGGATTTGTACATTAAACGAGCTTCCGTCGTATTTCTTGTTCAAGTCGTCAACGGAACAGGCGGAATATAACACCTGCGGATCGTCGTTTTCATCCAGAAGTAGCTGCGGACGTTCGAGGCGATCGACCTTCACCGTATCGCCCGAGGCTAGTAGCAGCTCTTTTTTCATAAACAGAGAGTTTCCAGGTAGCTTCCAGTCGATACCATCCTCCGAATACATGATGGCCAGGCAGGGACCAGACTGCGTGAAATGTCCGGTGAAGTCTTTGAATACGGCATAGAAAAGACGGTCTTTCCGGTTATACCACACATAAGGATCTTCAGCTGAAAGTTTTTGTCCGTCGGTCGAAGGCAGGTCGAACACGACGGTATCCAACGGAATGAAAGGCCCTGTCGGCGAGTCGCCGAGCGCAACTCCGTGCACTCCGCGCCAATGCGGATCGTACATATTTCCTTTGAAGTAAAGAAGGTATTTCCTGTCTGACGGACGATAGACCACCGAGGGGTTTACCACGATGATGTTGTCCGGCTTCGGCCGGGTTCCTTCGGGAGACGGGTCGACTATATCGTTGGGTTTAACCCTTGTCCGGGGGGAGAGCAGCGGGGTTTTGCTTTTCACGAACTCGCCTTTCAGTAATTTGTCGAACGAATCGAACTCGAGGACACCGATACAGAGCATCTGCTGGATACGGCTTCGCTGGTCTAATGTGTCGGCCTTCGATTTTACAGGCAGGTCGCCGGCGTCTTTACCTCCTACATAATAGAGGTAGTATTTATTGCCGAAGCGGCGAAGATGCGGATTCATAACGGTCTGTGCATCCCAGGAAGAGGTGTCGGGCGTAAAACCGTCCGCATTCAAGAAGAAGTCCAGTTGCCTGAAACCACCGTCAGGGCGGTCGGATACAGCCAGTCCCATCTTGGAGCCATACACCCAGGCATTGTTGAACGGATGCTCTCCGGCTTCGGGAGCCGAATAAACCATATAATATTTCCCGTCTTCTTCTGATTTCAGGACGGAAGCCCCCCACATGAAATGTCCGTCAACACTAAATGCGGAAGGACCTTCGCCGACCAGGCTTTCTCCCTTTTGAACAATCCCGATGTCGACCGGCGATGCCTCATAACTGCAATGGGGTACATTTGCTTCCCGGCAACCGACAAGCAAGGTGATAATACTAATACCTATTAATTGTTTATACATTGTTATATATCTTTTACTTATCATTTAGATGCTTCTTTCGGATAATTCGGGCTGTAAAGCAATGTTTTATCCCGTTTGACGAGTTGCCCGTTTTTAACAAAGCTGTCTCCTCTTTCCTGGAGGTGCTGCACCATCTCCTTCCGCATTTCCGATAATTGTTTCCGGTAGCGATCTGTTTTTGCCAGATCTTTCTTCTCGCCCGGATCGGTTGTCAGGTCGAACAATTGTTCTTCGCCAGAGTGCATGAACCAGATGTATTTGATCTTACCGTCGGTCAATGCGCACCAGTAGTTATCGGGCGAATAACAGGTTGCATGCTCCAAGTCGATGTATTTCCGCCATTCATCTTGTTTTCCGGTAACCAGTTTAAGCAGAGATTTTCCGTCCATGTCGGCAGGGACTTCTCCGCCGGCTATCTCCAGGAAGGTGGGAAGGAAGTCACGCAACTCTACCGGTTGTTCTACTTTGGTTCCCGTCTTTATTTGTTTAGAAAGGGAAGAGGGCCATTTCACGACATAAGGCACTTTGGTCGATCCTTCATAGGCATAGGTTTTACGCCAATGATAGTGGTCGCCCAGCATATCACCGTGGTCGGCAGTAAAGCAGATTAATGTATTGTCGTACATTCCTCTTTCTTTCAATACCTTGATAATCTCTCCGATCTGGTCGTCGATAAAAGTGACATTAGCATAATAGTGCCTGCGGGAATTGATGGCATATTCATCGCCCAAGTTGGCAAATGCCGCATCTTTCTTCACCTGGTCAGGTTCTTTGTGTTCAGCATATTTACCGCACCAGTCGCCTACCGAAGGAGCAGGTATATCGGCATTCTTATACATGTCGAGATAACGCTGCGGCGGATCATACGGACTGTGAGGACGGGCAAACGATACTTTCAGGAAGAGGGGTTGATCGTTGTCATAATTACGGATCAGTTCACAAGCTGTCTGTCCTGTCCAGGCCGTGGGATGCAGTCTTTCATCTAATTGGTACACACCGGCGACATGGTCGTTCCAACCGATACCAGTCAGGTCGGGATTTTTACCCGGTGCGTTTAGTTGGAACCATTCGCGGTAATCGCTTATGAAATCAGGACTTTCACTGCGTCCGCTCTCATCGACTAATGTTGCATGGAAGCCGTGCAATGTTTTCTGTGGAAACCAGTGCATCTTTCCGATACCGAACGTATAATATCCCAGTTCGCGCAACATCTTCGGCATCTCGTACTTATATTCGGTTGCCACCTGGCCGTATCCCAGCATCCCGTGGTTCCAGGGAGACAGGCCGGTCAGTAGGCCGGCACGTGCCGGAGTACTGCTCGGGGTTGAAGAATAACCGCTGACAAAGAGTGTTCCCTCGTGTGCCAAGCGGTCGATATTCGGAGAGATCACCGCTTCGTTACCCATGCAATGCAACGCGTCTCCGCGATGCTGGTCGCTCATGATAAAAACGATATGAGGCTGGCGGGTTGCTTTTGCGGGACTGATAACCGTTTCTTTCCATCCCGTTTTCTCCGCTTTACCTTCAGATGACTGAGCCAATGAATACCCGTTAAAGCCGACTCCTGCCACTAACGAGCTTTTGATAAAATCACGACGTTTCATACTATTTATTGTTTTTCAGGATATAAAAAACACCTTTTAAAGAATAAGTAAAGATAACCAATGTTCTTATCTTATAAACTTATTCTTAAAAAGGTGCATTCTATTATTTACCAGCCCGGATTCTGTTGCAGTTCCGGATTCAGTGTAATTTCATTTGTCGGGATACAATTCAGATAGTCCCTTTTTTCATCGAACTGATATCCGTTCGGTATCGATTTTTGAAAAGGATCCATAAAGCCTTCGCTATCTATCGGTGTAACGATCGGTTCCGACCATTCGTCTGCTTTGAAAGGGTATCCCTTAGGTCGTTTACCCTTAAATAATTTATGGGCGGCCCAACGGCGATAATCGTCAGAACGGAAACCTTCACAAGCCAATTCTACACGTCTTTCTCTGCGGATTTCGTACAATTCATCAGAAACCGGATAACCATAATCAATCTTTTCCACAGCCGACAGGTTTTGCGGAGTACTGAAATCGGGCATGCCAGCACGTTGTCGGAGGAGGTTAATCGATTTTGAATAATCGACATTACCGTCCAGTTCATATTTTGCTTCTGCATAATTCAACAAAACTTCCGCATACCTGAAGATGATAGCACCGGTTTGCGATGCGCCTCCGAAACCGGCACCTGAACCATCCGACAGGGGATCGACCCCTTTCCGTAACTGGAATCCGGTAGTATTCATAAATTCACCGGAGTTATCTAGGTAAGGTTTCTGAAATATGTTCTTACCATATTGGTTATTATCCCACATAACATCTCCCGGAATCCAGATCGTTTGTTGGAGACGACTATCGCATTCCGTGGCAATCAATGAGAGGTAATCGCTACCTTTAGTCTGGCCGGCAGCCTGCTTGTAATCATAAACTCCACCGTTTTTAGCCAGATATGAAGATACAAGATCCAAAGTCACATGTGCGTTGTTGGTCCCAACAGTCAGATATGACAAACAGTTGTGGGCCATGTTGAGTCCTTTATCATAATCTTTCCATAGCAACACCTCCTTGATCGGTTTATAATCTTCACGGCCCATCAAATAAGCATAATCTTCATCTGGCTTACCGGTAGAATAAATACCGACAGAATATTTACCAGGAGACATCAGTTCTTCAGCTGCTTCTACTGCCGCTCTGAAATACTTATCGGGATCTGCATTGGCTGTAGCAAAGACCGTACCTTTATGATATTTTTGCCATGTTCCTTCAAATAGGGCAACCCTCGATTTAAACAACAAGGCCGCTTCTTTACTCAAACGGTTGCTTCCTCCGGGAGCTTCGGACAATGGAGACAAGTATTCAATCGACTTATCCAGACAATATAATATAGAATCAACAACTATTGTCCGAGAGACACGCGGCGCATATAATTCAGGAGAATCCATTTCCAGGGTTTTCGAAAACCAAGGAACGTCTCCATAGGCTTTTACTTTCTCAAAATACAAATAGGCTTTGAAGAAATAAGCTTCACCCAAAAAATGACCGTATTCGTTGATATCATCCTTACAGTTGGAATAATTATCGAAGAAAAAGTTTACCGATCGTATTTTATCCCATTCCCAATGTCCGTTACCTTTTGAGGTCACTACCGATCTTGAATTATTCAAAACATCGTTCGGATTGGTGGTAATCATATTATCGGAACCTTTGTTGGCATCCCAGCCGAAAGTGCCGAGATAACCACCTTCGGCACCGCCTCCTGTGAAGGAAGGAAATACCGTATAGAACTGTAATGTATAATTTGCCAGATCTTTTGATGTGCTCCAATAAGAATCATTTCCGATCTTGTCCAGCGGAGCTTTATCCAACAAGCCATCGCAGGAAGAAAACAACAGGGGGAGGCTGGCAATACTTGCTAATATAATCTTTTTCATTTCTATCCTTTTTAAAATTGTAAATCTATACCAAATGCAAACACAGATTGGGCAAAATGAGACTTGGAATCTCCTCTGGCTTTACTGTCAGTCAGTTTTTTAGCTGTCTCCGGATCCATTCCTTTCGGGAATCTTCCGGTTATGGTGAACAAATTCTCTCCGGTAAAGAAGAAACGTACTTTCTCCATTTTGATCTTCTCCGTTATATTTTTAGGCAGGGAATAACCGAACTGCAAGTTCTTCAAACGAAGATAGGCTCCATTCTGAAGATAACGGGATTGAGCCTGGTAGTTTTTATCTTTTTCATTAGACAAATAAGGACGGGGAAAATAAGCATTCGTATTTACACCCAAACCTACATATTTTTCTGATTCCACCTCCCGATAATAATCCAGATGTTCGGGGAAGATAGAACATTGTGCCCAGGAGTCGAACCCCCAGAACATATTGCCGGTAAGCCACAGATCGCGCTTGGCAACTCCCTGGAAAAATATCGACAAATCAAAATTTTTATAATCGGCACCCAAAGTCAGACCGAACTGATATCGGGGAGTCATATTTCCTATTACTTTCAGGTCACCGTGATCATCGAGTGTATTTTTGCCTTTGTCGATCACACCGTCATTGTTTCTGTCTACATATTTTACATCACCGGTTCTCCAGGTCGGATAGAAGAAATGCTGTGATTTACTATCCATGATTTGTTGGGCTTCTTCATCCGTTTGGATCAGTCCGGCGGTTTCAAATCCCCAGATTTCACCAACTTTCATTCCTTCGTAATTAGTAGTCAATATCTTTGTCGGGTTGTTATATTTCGTGATTTCACTTTGATAATCGAACAACATTGCACTGACAGAATACCCCAGTCCGCATTCCAAACGGTCCCTCCAAGAGATATTAATTTCCCAGCCATTGGTTTTCATAGTCGAGTTATTTTCGTTAGGTAGATCAGCTCCGATAACACCCGGTAATGCCCTAGCCGGCCCCAAGCGGTTTTTTGTCAGTCGTTGATACCAGTCTGCATTAATTATCAAACGATTGTTCAATGCTCCCAGGTCGAAACCGATATCGAATGTCTGTGAAGTTTCCCAGGTCAGAGACCGGTTGATGAGGGGAGGTACTTCGGTATAAACCGGACGCTGTCCGTCAATCATCCATTGCAGTTGGGTTTTGATACCTAATAAAGGTAAATCCTGATAGGCATCTACATTCTGATTACCTAATTGTCCCCAGGAGGTACGGATCTTAAGTGTATTTACCTTGTCTGACCATTTTTCCCAAAAGTCTTCACGGGCAACATTCCAACCTGCTGAGAAGGAAGGGAAAAAGCCCCACCTGTTGCCTTCAGCAAACTTGGAAGTCCCGTCATATCGTCCGTTCGCTTCAAACAAATACTTTTCTTTATAATTATATCCGACTCGGAAGAATGCACCAGCTGTAGCCCAATGTTCCATTTCATCCTCCAACTGTATATCGCCAGTCGAAGTAGAAATCGAAGGCACTCCCGGAGCAATCAAGTCATTCTTTCGTCCCCAAAGAGCTTCATTCCGTTGTGTTTCATACTGCACACCACCCATCACCGTAAAGTTATGCTTCTCAGCCAAAGAGAAATCATAGGATGTATACATATTCGTACTTTGATACAAATTATTTCTCTGACGCTTGGCTACATAAGACGGCACTGTCGTTGCAAGAGGTATCATCGTTCCGTCTACCATATCTTCATAAGCCGTAAAGTTTTCCGATGTAAACTTCTGGGCATTCAGGCGAATAGAATAATCCGCATTGATCGTCCACCCTTTAAGCGGAGTAAAAACCATTGCAAAACGTTGCGTCAAGACATTATCTATCGTTTTATCTGTTCCTGCATCTTGTGTCCAGGGTATTTTAGATTGTCCCGGATGTACGCCATTCGGAGTCCATTTGGCTTGTGTTGGGTAAGTACGGGCAACCTGATGGAATAGCAGTTCATAATCTCCCTGGTTGTCGTAGTTCGGTTTTTCACGGTTAGCCACTTCAAAACGGGTATTAGTAGTGAACTTCCACCACGATGTCAAATCAACATCTAATTTTGAATTTATATTAAAGCGTCTGTACGTATCTGTTCCGTAATTCAGGATACCATCATCATAAACATGGCCTACTGAAACAAAATAAGCAGTCGTTTTGCCTCCCCCTCTGATACTTACATTTTCCTGATTCCTCAACCCCGAACCATAATATTCATCGAACCAGTCATAGTTGGCATTCGAGCCTTTTACATTTTCCCATACGCTTGGATTCGTTGCACTCGGAACTGTTTCCGGTAAACTAGGATCATTCTGGTAAGCAATGATGCGGTCGATCGTTTCATTTGTAAAGACCAATCCGCCACCATTTGTACCCGCCTCATTCATCGCACGGGCAAAGGTATACGAATCGACCATAGTAGGCATACGGTGCGGCTTGGCTATAGAAACATTCGCCGATACGCTTACCTGGGGTTTGGTTTCTTTTCCTCCAGATTTCGTTGTGATCAGGACTACCCCATAAGGAGCACGTGCTCCGTAAATAGCTGCAGCGGCAGCATCTTTCAAAACAGATACAGATTCAATATCATTCGGATTCAGCCGGTTCATATCTCCTTCTACTCCATCGATCAATACGTATGCACTTCCCTGTCCTCTGATCTGAAAATCAAGATCGGCACCAGGCTCGAAGCCATAGTCTCCGGCTGTAAAATTTACGCCCGACACTTGTCCCTGCAATGCTTGGCTAACATTAGTTACCGCCCTGTTCTGAAGTTTATCTCCTTCTATCGCTTCAACGGCTCCTGTCAGATTTACTTTTTTCTGTGTACCATATCCAACAACCACAACTTCATCCAACGCCTGTGAATCTTCCTTCAATGCAATAGTCAAATCCGAACGGTTGCCTACAGCAACGTCCTGCCCGATATAACCAATATAAGATACTTGTATTACAGCGTTATCGGATACTGTCAAACTGAACTTACCATCAATGTCCGTTATTACTCCGTTGGTCGTACCTTTCTCTATAACGTTTGCACCGATAACCGGCAACCCGTTTTGATCGTAAACAACGCCTGCTACTCTTTTTTCTTTACTACTCTGTTGAACACCTTGTTTCTCTGTCGATAAGATAATCTTTCTGTCTATAACCGAATAAGATACATCTGTACCGGCAAACACGGTTTCCAATACTTTAAATATATCGCTTTTCTTGGCCACGACAGATACTTTACGATCCAGATCGACATGTTTGATATTAAAGAAGAAAGAGAAGTCGGATTGTTCCTCTATTTCATCCAACACTTCCTTTACCGTTTGGTTCCGCATCTCCAGATTCACAGTGGCTTTCTGGGCATAGCTGCCTGATGCTTGTGCCAAACCGATGGAACATAATAGTAAGAAGACTGATAACTTCATAACTCTCGGTATTTTATTTAAGATAAACCGCAGAAACTCTGCTACCCAATACTGTTGGGTATTAAAATGTTTTTGCATAACTTTGTACTGATCTAATTAATAAAGTGATTTACTACTGCTTGTCTCCAAACAAGCGTTTTAAATTAAGTCTTTCCATCCGGTGAAATACTCCAATATTTCTCCGGATGTTTTTCTTTAAGGTGCTCTGCTTTCCATGATTTTTCCAAATTAGATTAATAGATTTCAATTCTCGTTCTCTCGTTTGTCGTATCCCCGGTATCCAGGTAACGCCATTTTATATTCGATGATATTTTGAAGATTTCCAATATACGTTCCAAGCGCTGGTTGGTAAAAGATCCGTTGAATGCTTCCCCCCGGAGGCGGTTATTAGATAAGACGAAAGTGACGTTAAACCGCTTCTCCAACATCCGCAATGCTTCCGGTAGCGGGGTTGCCTGGAAGATGATTTTTCCGTCTTTCCAGGCCGTTTCAGTCTCGCCGCTCGTTTGGATCAGTTTTACCTGCGAAGAAGTTGTGTCATACATCAGCTTCTGTCCGGGTTTCATATCCACCGTGGCAGGCTGTCGGTTCTTCTGGTAGGCAAAGCGTACTTTTCCTTCTACCAGGGTTGTGGAGACAAACGAGTCCCGCTCGAACGCCTCTACATTGAATGATGTTCCCAATACTTCAATCTGTGTATGATGGGGGCCTGAAACGATAAAACGATGTTCGGGGTCTTTCTGTACTTCGAAGAAGGCTTCCCCTGTCAACTTCACATCCCTTTTGTCTTTACTGAAAAAGGAAGGATAGGTCAAAGAGGATTCCGAATTCAGATAGACTTTGGTGCCATCCGGAAGATCGACGGTTGTTGTCATTCCCGGATTTGTTTTCACTTCTATCATCTGTGCGACCTCAGTTGGAGAGGGAGTAAAGTTCTGAATAGCGAAAGCGATAAGAAGAGGGATAAAAAGAATAGCAGCCGCCCGCTGTACCCAGGTAAACCAGGTTATATGCGAAGGAACCTTACTCATTTTACGGCTTACGGAAGCTAATGCTTTCTCCATATCCACCCTCGACTCCATCTGCACCGTCCCCATGACCTGGTCGATGGTATACATTTGCTTGACAATCCGGTAATTTTCATCCGACTGCCCGATCCATTCCTCCACCATCCGGCATTCCTCTATCGTTGTCTCACCGGAACAATACCGGGGAAGGATCTCTTCTATCTTATCTCTATTGAATATTTCCATCTTCGTTTTTATGCCTGTTTATATATTAGACAAGGGAAGTCGGACAGATTACTAAACGGAATAGCACTTTTTTTTATATTTTTTTTCTTCGGTAAAAAAACTATCTTTGCCGTCAAGGAGAAAATGGTATGAAAAACACCTCACAAGCGATAGATGACTCACACCTGTTATCAGCCATGCAGCATGGAGATAAGAAAGCTTATGGTACCTTGTTCAGGAGATACTATCCGATGTTATGCACGTATGCGAACAGGTTTGTAAGTCTAGAGGACGCGGAAGAGATCGTGCAAGATGTCATGTTGTGGTTGTGGGAAAACAAGGAGACACAGATGTTCAATACCTCTTTCAGCCAATACTTGTACAAGACGGTCTATCACCGATGTATTAACCAACTCACCCGCCAGCAATCGCAACTGCGGGCAGAGACACGTTTCTATGAATATATGCTGGAAATGCTGCAGGATACCGATTTCCAGCAAACAGAGGAATTGAAAAAACACATCAGCCAGGCAATACATGCCTTACCGCCCAGTTACCGGGAAGCTTTTGTGATGCACCGCTTCGAGAATAAAAGCTACAAAGAGATTGCCGAGATCCTGCAGGTTTCCACCCAAACCGTAAATTACCGGATCCAGCAATCCTTAAAACTGTTACGGGTCAGCTTGAAAGATTATTTACCATTGATCTTATTCTTATTTCCCAAGAACCTGCTTTCATAAAAGCTTACCGAATAGCCAGTAACAGCGCCACCACTTCCGAATAAATCTTCCGGCCGGAAGGAATATTATTGCCTTTCAGGAACCAGTTGTAGGCTGTATCCTGGATCTCACCGACCAGCGGGCTGTATAAGGCCTGCCAATAAGCGACTTTTTGATTATACATTTCCTTTACTTCCGGGGAGATCGTTTCTGTCCATTGCTTAAATTCTTCTTCCGGCAATAGTTGATAGGCATTGCCTAAGACATAAGACAGCAGGCCGAAATAACCGGAGAAACGTATTTCCGGTACCGTTGAATGCGAGCAGACCAGAAAACCGTACAGGTTAGCTTCCGCCTCATTGGATATTCCCAACACATGAGCCATTTCATGGGCATAGGTAAAAGGATACTGGACAGCCAATAAGTCGCGGTTCAGGTTAAACTCATTCAGGAAGGGCCCCATATAACCCAACACGCCGACACTGCTCATCATCGGAGAGATCAACATCGGTTTGGCACGCAGGTGGCCGGACGGCTTGTTCATCCCGAAACGTCCGGCTATCTCCTCATACCCCAGTCTGGTTTCTTCGGCTACCAGTTTAGGATCAATCTTCTCAAAGGAAATATAAGTGCTGTTCAATGAGTCTGTATATGCCGTAAGAAACGATCGGAAAGCCTCTTCCGAATAGTCTGCATAAGGGACTTGCGCACGGGTATAAAAGTCGGCTCTGAAATAGTTCATCCCCCAGGCAAGATAGAACCAGGCATATACCCAAAGCAGGTATTCAGCCATCCGCCCGAGCGTCCTCAGCCACGGACGGCGCTTCACGATCGCATAAATCAGATAGACGATCAAGCCGACAATACTTCCATAAATAAAGCAATCGCCAACCGAAAAGGGGAAAAGAGAAGAAAAGCGGGACAAGACAGCCGATATCACCGGATAAACCGTACGGGCATACCACTCTCCTATGGCAGGAAAAGACATTACTATCCGGATGAATACCAGTAAAACAGCCAGGATAACCCAGCGTAAACGTATCTTTTTAATCAGTTCTGTTACCATTATCATGTAAACAAAGATAGATAATCCCGGTCACTCTCCAAACGGATGTACGAATATAAACCGTGCCCCTCCCGTATAAGTCGGATCGACAGTCAGCGTACCTCCGATGAGATCGGCAATGGTACGGCAGATAGGCAGCCCCAGGCCGGCACCCTGTTTGAACTCGTCCACTTTCACAAAACGGTTGAAGATACTCTCCTGTTTTTCCAGAGGAATGCCACAGCCGGTATCCGTAACAGAAAAGACGACTTGCTTCTTCTCCCTGTCGACCCGGTAATCGAGGTTGATCTCCCCCTGTTCCGTGAATTTGGCGGCATTCGCCAAGAGGTTCAGCAGCAATTGCTGTAAACGAAGCGGATCGGTTTTCACTACATAATCTTTATCCGAACAGGTCAGGGTCAACTTAACGCCCGGTTGTACTTTGGGTTGTACACTCTTTTCTGCATTCCGGCAACATTCATAGACATTGCAGTCTTTGAGCGTCAGATTATAAGCGCCTGACTCCAGACGTGATAAGTCGATCACATCATTTACCAGATTAAGCAATAAATCCGAATTATTATTGATGATCCGGATAAACTCCTTTCTTTCCTCACCATCCGCATCTTCCAGCAAACCGGAAAAGCCGACGATGGCATTCAACGGTGTCCGTATCTCATGGCTGATATTGGCGACGAAAGCAGTTTTCAGACGGTTAGACTCCTCCGCCTGCTCTTTGGCGACACGTAATTTATCCGTCGTATCGATCAATACTCCACGCTCCTTTTGCAGGTCATTCTTTAATTTACGCACATGGTAAACATAACGGAGCAAGAAAGAGAACAGGACTAACAGCACACCGAAGAAAATAAGGGTGATGGTCAGTTGGGTTTGTTTTTGTGCCAATTGTTTCTTTTGGTAAAGCATGCTTTGCTCCTGCATCTTCTTGTCATTCAGATCGTGCAAAGTGCGCAGTTGGTTAAGCTGGCGGGTAAAAGCGGTGACGTTTGTTTGTTCAACCAAAGCAAGTAATTCACTATGCAAAGCCAGTGCTTCCTCTTTCTTTCCGGCGGCTTTCAGGATATCGATCTTCACTTTAAGAACGTCCGGCGAATACTCTGCCGTCAGGGTCTTGTCGATCTGGCGAAGAGCCTCGGGATAATCTTTTACAAACAGATAATATCGGGCTAATGCCAGGTTATATATAGAAATCAGGTAGATTTCATCTTTATTTTTCTCATTTACATAAGAGGAAGCCTTTTGTACAGCCTTATACGCTTCTTCCCGGTTTTGTTCTGCTACATATAAATTAATGTAGTTGGAATACAAAATACAGAACATCCGGGCAAACGGATAATTGCTCCACTGTGCAGGGGGTTGCACCTTCATATCCCGTAATAGACACTCATAGCGTTCAAGAACAGTTCTGGTTTTATCCAGTTCATTCAGCCGCAGATAAGAAATAACCAGATAAGAGATGATCTGTATCTCATAAGTAGGATCATCACCCGATTCCCTTATCAAAGACAAACCTTTTTCAAAGGCAGTAGTCGCATCTTTATCCCTGCCTATAACGAGATAAATCATTCCCAAATATTCGTTACTGGAGATGGCTCCCCTTAAGACTCCCGTTTCATCCGAGAGGATCTGAAGGCGTACCGCCTCATTCATCGCCAATTCATATTCACCATTGATCAGATAATAGCGACAATAATAATTGAGGAAGTCAAATAGTTCATCAGGAGTATCCTTACGGACCTTCGTTACAGAGTCAAGTATCCCTCCCCAATAGAACAGACTATCCTTTTTATTCCTGTTGCAATAATAGCGTCCTAAAGAAGAGAGGGCTTCGTAATAATATTTCATTGAGTCGACATCACCGGCCAATTGCACCAATTGCTTCTGATAACTGACTTCGGCCGGTGTCTCCCGGGTCAATCGGGTCAACTTGTACAGCGACTGCAATTTGACATTTACATCGGTTGCCTTCCGGAGAACAGACAACAAACTATCCTGATCTAATTTCTTTTGATTTTCATCAACAATTACACCAGAACAGTAGGCTTTAGTCCCCCATAAAAACAGACAAAACACGATAAATATCCCTCTGTAATATATGCATTTGTTCCTCATAAAAGCGTCTCCATCTATTGATTTCCAAAGATAGATGTTTTTATAGAACGACAGCGCAATATCCGGTATTTTTTATTCCCGGATTACATATTAGATATATTCTTATTCAACAGCTTCTTTGCCTCCGCTTCCGACAGGTTCCGACGGGCAGCATAATCTTTCATCTGCTCTTCGTCGATCGAACCGATCATGAAGTATTGCGAATCGGGATGGGCAAAATAAAGACCGCTGACCGTAGCCGTTGGATACATAGCCCCGTTTTCCGTCAGCTTCACTCCGATCTGCGACATATCCAGCAGGTTATCCAACGTATAGTTGAGCAACTGATCCGGCAGCGACGGATAACCGATAGCCGGACGGATACCCTGATATTTCACCTTATATAAATCGGAGATCGGTAAGGATTCGTCCGGTGCATATCCCCAGTATTCCTTACGCACCTTTTCATGCAGGTATTCGGCCAGGGCTTCAGCCAGACGGTCGGTCAATGTTTGAAGCAACATCGAGTTGTAGGTATCTCCTTCCTCTTCCAGTTGGTTCTTCAGAGACTCGGCACCGGCACCGGCTGTTACTACAAATGCACCGGCATAATCGGTACGGCCTTCGGATACCGGCAGGAGATAATCGGCCAGCGACTTATAGATACCTTCTTCCTTCTTTGCCTGCTGACGCAATACCGGGATCGTGATATCGCCCAGGCGGATATTATCACCGTCACTGTTGGCGGGGAAAAATCCGTAGATGGCCTTGCAATACTCGGCCTTCATTTCTACCAGACGGTCGAGCAGCTTCACGGCATCCTTATACAATTGCATCGCTTCGGCAGCCTTCGCACGTTCTTCTTCCGGGAAGTCGGCCAGCCAGGATGCACGACAGCCGTCGCAACCGTGTATCTGCGTAATGGTGGCATAACGTCCGTTCAGCTTCCAGGCACTGAAGAAGAAAGTCCAGTGTATATAAGGGATGATCTCCTCCAAAGGAACGTACGGAATAACATGTATGCCCATCCGGTTCGGAACCACCGGCGTATAGGCCGACCAGTCGAGCTTCTGCGGATTGGCACGGGCTTCATCCAGCGGAACCAGCACTTCTTTCTTCTTCTCCATAGAAGCACGCAAGGCTTCATATTCTTTATTGAGATTTTCTATATAAGCATCACGGGTATCCGGATTCAGCAACTTGGCTGCGATCAACGGATTCTGCGAAGCATCGAGCACGTGAATGACAGGATAGTCGTAATGCGGCGCGATCTTAATGGCCGTATGCAGCTTAGAGGTCGTTGCCCCACCCACCATGACGGGGATAGTCAGGCCGGCTTTCTGCATTTCGTCCGTTACATGCACCATCTCTTCCAGCGAAGGCGTTATCAGTCCGGACAGGCAAACCAGATCCGGCTTTTCTTCGATAGCTGTCTTTATAATGACTTCGGCCGGAACCATCACCCCCAGGTCGATCACCTCATAATTGTTGCAGGCCAGCACGATCGATACGATATTCTTTCCGATATCGTGCACGTCGCCTTTTACGGTAGCGAAAACAACCTTTCCCGCTTTTGCCGAACCGGAAGCGGACTTCTCCGCCTCGATAGCCGGTTGCAGGATGGCAACGGCCTTTTTCATGGTACGGGCAGTCTTTACCACCTGCGGCAGGAACATTTTGCCGGCACCGAACAACTCACCGACCTTATTCATGCCACTCATCAGAGGGCCGTCGATGATATCCACGGCACGGGGATAGGCTTTCAAGGCTTCCGCCAAGTCTTCTTCCAGATGGTCGCCGATCCCTTTTATCAAGGCATATTCGAGACGCTCCTTCAACGGTTGTTCCCTCCAGGCTTCCTGTTTTTCTTCCGCTCCGCCCTGCTTTTCCACATGCAGGTTCTGAGCATACGTGATGAGTTCCTCGGCGGCTTCCGGACGACGGTACAGGATCACATCTTCCAGCAGGTTACGGAACTCCGGTTCTATATCTTCATAAAGCACGGCTGATGAAGGATTGACAATCCCCATATCCAGCCCCTTGCCGATGGCATGGTAGAGGAATACGGAATGCATCGCTTCGCGCACATAATTATTTCCACGGAAGGAGAACGACAGGTTACTGATACCGCCGCTTACTTTCGCACCGGGCAGATTCTGCTTGATCCACTCGACGGCACGAATGAAATCGAGACCGTACCCGTTATGTTCTTCCATACCGGTAGCAATAGCCAGTACATTCGGGTCGAATATAATTCCATTCGGATCGAAATCTATTTTCTCCCGGAGGAGACGGTAAGCGCGTCCGCAGACTTCCGCTTTCCGTTCGAAGGTATCGGCCTGCCCTTTCTCGTCGAAAGCCATCACGACAACAGCCGCTCCCAATTGTTTGATCCGGGCGGCATGAGCCAGAAAGGCTTCTTCCCCCTCTTTCAGGGAGATCGAGTTGACGATGCTTTTTCCCTGTACGCACATCAGGCCTTCTTCGATCACTTCCCATTTGGAAGAGTCGATCATAACAGGCACGCGGGCAATATCCGGTTCGGATGCCACCAGGTTCAGGAAAGTAGTCATTTCCTTTACCGCATCGAGCATACCGTCGTCCATATTGATATCGACTACTTGGGCACCGTCTTCCACCTGCTTGCGGGCAATGGTCAGCGCTTCTTCATAGTTCCCTTCCTTTATCAGGCGAAGGAATTTACGGGAGCCGGCTACGTTACAACGTTCGCCGATATTGATAAAGTTATTTTCTTTCTTTACTTCCAACAGCTCTAGTCCTGACAGCCACAGGCAATCGGGTTTGGCAGCCGGGACATGCGGTTTCGCCCCTTTTATCAACGCCGGATATTGGGCGATATGGGCAGGGGTCGTACCACAACAACCTCCCAGGATATTAACCAGTCCCTCTTCAATGAACGGTTTCACATGACCGGCCATCTTTTCGGGCGTTTCGTCATATGTTCCGAAACTGTTCGGCAAGCCGGCATTCGGATAGGCACTGATATAATAAGGAGCATGTTTGGCCAGTTCCGCCAGATACGGTTTCATATCGGCTGCACCGAACGAGCAGTTCAGGCCGATACTCACCAGATTGATATGCTGGACGGATGCCAGGCAGGCACCCAGCGTCTGACCGGACAATGTACGTCCTCCCTGGGCGGAAAGCGTCAGCGACAACATGATCGGCAGTTCCTTTCCTTTTTCCTTCAGGGCTGTCTCGGCAGCCTCCAATCCGGCCTTTACATTCAGCGTGTCGAAGGTCGTTTCAAAAAGGATGATGTCCACCCCTCCGTCGATCAGGGCTTCCACCTGTTCTTTATAGGCTTGGTAGACATCTTTATAGGTGACAGCCCGGTAAGCGGGATTGCTTACGTCGGGGCTCATGGAAGCCGTCTTATTGGTCGGGCCTACCGATCCGGCTACAAAAATAGTCCGGCCGGGATGTTCCGCCATAAACTCGTCGGCCACTTCGCGTCCCAACTTTCCGGCAGCCAGGTTTATCTCACGCACATATTCCTGCATGCCATAGTCTTCCATCGAAATGGCATTAGCATTGAAGGTGTTCGTCGCGAAGATATCCGCCCCGGCATCCAGGTACTGGCGATGAATGGATTTGATAACATCCGGACGGGTGATACACAACAGGTCGTTGTTCCCTTTCAGTTGCCCGGGAAAATCGGAGAAACGATCGCCTCTGTAATCCTGTTCTTTCAGGTTAAATCCCTGGATCATGGTACCCATACCACCATCCAGAATCAGGATACGTTCCTGCAGGGAGCGTATAAATATTTCTTTAGTCATAGATATGTTGTTTCGTAGTGAAAAGAGAAACGGTAAGCAACTATATCTTACCGCTTGAATGCTCTGTCCATTTCCCGCTTATCGTCACGAGCCTTGATCGAGTCGCGCTTATCGTATTCCTTTTTACCTTTGGCGATAGCTACAACGACTTTGGCAAGCCCTTTTTCATTGATAAACATACGGGTAGGGATAATCGTAAAACCGCTGTTACGGGCTGCACCGTCGATCTTGCGCAGCTCCTTCTTCGTAAGCAACAGCTTACGGTCGCGGCGTGCCACATGATTATTATACGTACCATAGAAATATTCGGCGACATACATGTTCTTTACCCATAATTCGCCTCTTTCCATAATACAAAAAGTATCCACCAGGCTGGCTTTTCCCAGACGGATCGATTTGATCTCCGTCCCGGTCAGCACGATCCCGGCCGTGAACGTGTCGAGCAATTCGAAGTCGAATGTTGCCCGCTTGTTCTTTATCTGTATATTATTACTAATCTTTTCTTTCATCTTTCTTTATCTGTCAATAACGCAAGCCCGGCATCAACATGAAAAGTACAAATTCAATTACGGCTGGCGTCAGTAAAATAACAACGGTTGCTATACCGGCAAACTTCAGGCGTTCCTTCTCTTCCACCTGCATATAAGGGCCTGCTCCCTCCCAAACGATATAAAAGGTATAAAGTATGAAGATACGCAGAAAGAAAAATTCCGGCAACAGCATCAGGACGATATTCAACGCAAACATCAGTGACGAAGAATAACCGACAAAACGCTGGCAAAGTTTCATATCTTTCGTTCTTTTAAAGAATCCCTGCCAAAGCTCATTCAACAGATAAGCACTCAGGTAGAAACCACCGAACGATGAAACCAGGGTTTTAATGGAAGACTTCAAAGCCAGCTCTATGTCGAACTCTTTCCGCGTAAACAATACGCCCAGAAATGCAGCCGCAGTAACCAGCCCGATTAACGGGTACACGAATTTTGATAAGAATTCGTCACCCTTCTCTTCTTTCTTTGTCAGCATCTCCCACGCCTTCCCCGGCTGGGAAATGATAGCTATTACCCACTTTAATATCTCTTTATACATCTCTCCGTTTTCTATTCAAATGACAAAAGTATAAAAATAAGGGATATAAATAGTTATACAAAACCTTTTATCATTAATAACGGTATCCTCCCCCTTACCGTAAACTTCTATTTTTACCCGTATCCCTCTTATTCTTCAGTTCCGTTTTCCAAATCATAATTCAACTCCAATACAGACCATTCAACGGCAGTCGTGTCTTTATTGGGTTTTGCCACATAATTGACAGCAATAGTAAGCGTCTTCGACTGATTGGCTGTTTCCATCTCCAAAGCTTTATTGAAAAAGCTTTCGATATCGAATGCTTCCGTATGAGGCACCAATGCCGAGTCTGCATCTGCCGGAATCTCCGACTTCCGGATGGCACGCAAATACAGGTTGTATGTACGAAAACCATCTGTCGTCTTATACAAATTAACACTATCATAATGCATTACAAAACTATCCCGCTGACTTTCCGGCTCATTGAGCTGCGGCCAGAGGAAAAGACGTCCCTTGATATAAGGTGTACGCGTCCCGATCTTTGCTATATATTGTTCGTCTGTCAACAGAGTATCCGATGGGACAGTTCCTTCCACTGTCCACAAAGGGACTTCCGTTGGCTCACCGAGCAATTCAACCGACAAGCTGTCTGTCTTTTGTAATTCAGGATTGGAAGTATCAAAAGAATATTGCACCATAAAACAGTCGCCCGCATCCGCACGCAAAGAGTTTATGCTGGAAGAATAGATCAGACGACCACCACTCAGAACAAGTCCCCTGGATGGACGAACCTGATAAACAGCTTCCTGCTCCCCTACAGTTATCCGGGTATTGGAATCACCCAGACAGGATGATAGCATGATAAAACAAACCGCAAATACCCAATATAAATCTTTCTTTCTCATTTCACATTTCATCTGTTAATCATTTATGCCTTACAAGACTCCACACAAAGGGATCGTACAAAGGTAGTAAAAAAGAAAACACAATAAACAAGAAAACCGGGAACCTTTGCAAAAACAAAGAAACCCGATTCACTTCCCGTACCGAAAACGGTACCAGGACAGTAGTGCCAGTCCCAATAACACTACTATGCTAAGAATACTAGCACAGTAGTATCAAGACAGTTTACACTACTATGTAAAAGTATGATTTTTAAATCATATCCGAATAATAAGCTTTCGGCAAACGGCGGCAGTTATACTGGGAAGCCATCACTTCACCGTAAGCACCGGCAGAACGCAAAGCGATCAGGTCGCCGCGATGTGCCTTGTTCAGTTCGACATCTTTACCGAATACATCGGATGATTCGCAGATAGGGCCCACCACATCGTAAAGCTCCACTTCCTCATCACTGGAGATATTTTCGATCCGGTGATACGCGTCATACATAGCCGGACGGATCAGTTCGGTAAAACCTGCGTCGAGGATAGCAAATTTCTTCGTCTCGCCAATCTTCACATACAGCACCTGTGAGATCAGTGTACCGCACTGTGCCACCACCGAACGGCCCGGTTCGAAGTGAACCTCTTGTCCGGGACGGACTTTCAGCAGCTTGTTGAATACCGCGAAATAATTATCGAAAGCAGGAATAGGCAGATGGTTCGGATGATAATAATCGATACCCAGACCGCCACCGAAGTTCAGATTTTCAATAGTGATACCACGGGCTTCCAGTTCTTCCTGTATCTCATTCACACGGATCACCAGGTTACGGAATGAAGACATATCCGTGATCTGTGAACCGATATGGCAATGAATACCGATCAGCTTCACGTTCTTCAGTTTTGAAAGATTATCCAATACTTCCCCGAGCTGGCTCAGATTGATACCGAATTTATTTTCTTTCATACCGGTCGTGATCTTGGCATGTGTATGCGCATCTACTTCCGGGTTGATACGGAGAGCCACAGCGGCTACTTTATTCTTTGCGGCTGCCAGTTCGTTCAGGATATCAAGCTCGACGGCAGACTCGACGTTGAAGCAGAAGATATCGTTATCCAGTCCCAGGTTGATTTCCCAGTCGGCTTTACCGACACCGGCAAATACGATCTTACCAGAAGGGAAACCGGCATCCAGAGCGGCCTGTACTTCGCCACCGCTCACACAGTCGGCGCCCAGTCCGTTTTCGGCTATAATAGAAAGGATACGCGGATTGGCATTTGCTTTCACGGCATAATGTACATGGTAATTGTACTTGCCGGCTTCCGTTTTTACCATATCCAGGGTGTCCTGCAATAATTTCACATCATAATAATAAAAAGGCGTAGGAAGTGCCTTCAGTTTATCTATCGGGAATGTTCCTTTGAGCATATTATTATATATTATATAAATTAAAGAAGGGCAGTCTGAATAGGCTGCCCTCGGATTATTTAGTTGTTAAATAAATGATCGCTTAACGCCTGTAGCGCTTTTACCTTATCAGTGGCCTTCACCAAAAGCGAAACGTTGTAGTTGCTTCCGCCGTATGAGATCATACGAACCGGCACGTCTTTCATCGCCTGTACGATACGGGCTTCGAAACCAACGTTATCCCATTCCAGGTCGCCTACCACACAGACAATCACCATGTTTTCATCTACGGTAACTGTTCCGTACTTCTTCAGGTCGTCTACAATTTCTTCCAGATGCTTACGGTTGTCGATCGTTACGGAAACACCCACTTCAGAAGTGGTAACCATATCGATCGGAGTCTGGTAGTTTTCGAAGATTTCGAATACCTTACGCAGGAAACCGGTAGCCAGCAGCATACGGCCGCTCTTTATCTTAATGGAAATGATATTGTCTTTTGCCGCAACAGCCTTGATCTTTCCTTTTTCCGTTTCGTTGGAGATCAACGTACCGGGAGCTTCCGGCTGCATGGTGTTGAGCAGACGAACCGGGATATTGTTCAACTTGGCCGGCAGGATACAAGTCGGGTGCAGGATCTTGGCACCGAAGTAAGCCAATTCCGCTGCTTCTTCGAAATGCAGGTTACGAACGGGTGATGTCTTGTCGACAATACGCGGATCGTTGTTATGCATACCGTCGATATCTGTCCAGATTTGGATTTCTTCTGCATTGAGAGCTGCACCGATCAGAGAAGCGCTATAATCGCTACCGCCACGTTGCAGGTTATCGATCTCACCGTAAGCGTTACGACAGATATATCCCTGGGTGATGTACAGTTCCGCGTCCTTATGTTCGTTCAGTAATTTGCTTAAACGTTCCTTGATATATACAGGATCCGGTTCAGCATTTTTATCCGTACGCATATATTCGAGTGCAGGAAGCAGGACAGACTTAACGCCTGTTTCATTCAGATACAGGTTCATCATGCCGGTAGAGATCAATTCTCCCTGTGCCAATACGACTTTTTCCTCAAACAAGGTGAAAAGGTCTTTCGTAAAGGTGCGGATATAGTCGAAATGAGATTTTACAAGTTCTTTGGCCTTCTGCTTATATTCGTCGGTGCTATACAGTTCTTCGATATGTCCGTAATACTTCTGTGCAAGCTTATTGATGATCTCGTTTGCACCATCCGGATTTTTCTTGTACAGGTAGTCGGATATTTCAACCAACGAGTTGGTTGTACCAGACATGGCAGACAACACCACGATGTTACGGTCGCCTGAGCAAATGAGCTTTGCTACCTCTTTCATTCTCTGTGCAGATCCCACAGAAGTACCGCCAAACTTTAAAACTTTCATTTTCTTTTCCTATGATTAAATTGTTTGTTCCTTGCTTTTTGCGTGTGCAAAGTTACATAAAAAATTATTCTCCCACATCACCCAGACAGGCATTCTCACATTTAACTATACGGGCCGGATAATTATGTACCAGTGTATAGTTATGTGTGGTCATTATCACGGCCGTACCTTTCTGGCAGATATCATGCAGAAGCTGCACGATCTGACCGCTTGTTTCCGGGTCGAGGTTGCCTGTCGGCTCGTCGGCCAGTATCAGCTTCGGATCGTTCAGAAGCGCCCTTGCTATGACGATACGCTGTTGTTCGCCACCCGATAGTTCGTGCGGCATCTTGTATCCTTTGTTATGCATCCCGACCTGATGGAGCACATCGTCGATGCGCTCTTTTATCTCGCTCTTCTTTTTCCATCCGGTAGCCCGCAGGACGAACTCCAGATTACGGATCACCGAACGGTCGGTCAGCAACTGGAAATCCTGAAAGACAATCCCCAGCTTACGGCGGAGATAGGGTATATCTTTCCGCTTCATCTTACAAAGATTATAGTCGAGCAGCCAGGCTTCTCCCCGGCCGATCGGGATTTCGCAATACAATGATTTCAACAGACTGCTCTTTCCGGAACCGACTTTTCCGATGACATAGACGAACTCTCCGTTACGAAGGGTAAAAGAGGCGTTATGGAGTATGACATTTTCGTCGCGGCAGATCTCCACATCTTCTAGTTTGAGCAGTATTGTATCTTCCATAGTAATTATGCTTTATGTCTTTTCTTTAATTCGCGTGCCAGATCCTCCAGACGAAGGCCTTTGCTTGTAAGTAATACGATCAGGTGATAAACCAGGTCGGATGCTTCATAAATAAAGCCGTCCTCTGTTCCGTTGGTCGCTTCGATCACTGTTTCGACAGCTTCTTCGCCTACTTTCTGAGCCATACGGTTCACTCCCTTCAGGAACAGGGAAGTAGTGTAAGAGCCTTCCGGCATCTCCTGGCGGCGCTGCTCGATAAAGTCCTGCAGATATTTCAGGAACATGATATCCTCGATGTTCTTTTCACCGAAACAGGTATCGGCACCTGTATGGCAAACCGGACCGGCCGGAATAGCCTTGATCAGGATCGTATCGTTATCGCAATCCACCATCATACTTACCACCTGCAGGGTATTACCGCTGGTTTCCCCTTTCATCCACAAACGATTCTTGGTGCGGCTGAAGAAAGTCACCTTTCCGGTTTCTCTTGTTTCCTCATAGGCTTCTTCATTCATAAAGCCCAGCATCAATACTTTGTTGGTATTGTTATCCTGAACGATTGCCGGGATAAGCCCGCCCATTTTTTCAAAATCTAATTTCATCTTATTCTTGTAATTATATTCTTACATTGATTCCTTCCGTATGAAGGTATTGCTTTAAATCGGATATGCCTATTTCGCCGAAGTGAAACACGCTGGCTGCTAATGCGGCATCCGCTTTCCCTTCAGCAAAGGTATCACGGAAGTGGTTCATCTTTCCGGCTCCCCCGGAAGCAATGACCGGGATATGCAGGTTGTCGGCCAATACGGATAATGCTTCATTCGCATATCCGTCTTTCACGCCGTCGTGTGTCATACTGGTAAACAGTATCTCACCGGCTCCACGGCTTTCCGCTTCGGTAGCCCACTGGTACAAATGTTTATCCGTTGGGATACGTCCCCCGTTCAAATAACAGATCCAGTCGCCGTTTTCGTTGTTCGCATCGATGGCCACAACGCATACCTGGCTTCCGAAGTTCTTCGCGATCTCCTCGATCAGCGAAGGATTACGCAACGCAGCCGAGTTGATCGAAACCTTATCGGCTCCGGCGCTCAACAGACGATCTACGTCTTTCAGTTCATTGATCCCGCCTCCTACCGTAAACGGAATACTGATATTTGCCGCTACTTTCTTCACCAGTTCCGTAAATGTCTTACGTCCCTCGTGCGAAGCGGTTATGTCCAGGTAGACAAGCTCATCGGCTCCCTCCCGGCTATATTGCGCCCCCAGCTCCACAGGATCTCCTGCATCGCGAAAGTTCACAAAATTTATTCCTTTTACTGTTTTTCCATCTTTAATATCCAGACAGGGTACTATTCTCTTCGCCAACATACTTTGATCTCCCTTAATTATCAGGTAAAACGAAGCAGATCTTTCAAATCGATCTTTCCTTCGTATATCGCTTTGCCGAAAATAACCGCCGGTATTCCCGCCTCAGCCAGTTTTTCTATATCCTCAATAGAACTGACCCCGCCGCTGGCTATGATATATATAAAAGGTAATGCATCCCGTATTTCCTTATACAATTCGATAGCTGGCCCTTGCAACATTCCATCCCGGCTGATATCCGTACAGATCACTTTTGTGATGCCTTTGTCGTAATACCCCTCGATGAAAGGAATCAGTTCCTCATTAGTTGTTTCTTCCCATCCGCTGATCGCTATTTTTTTATCTTTGGCGTCAGCGCCTAATATAATCTTCTCGCTTCCGAACTTAGTGATCCATGAAGTGAACACTTCGGGATTCTTTACGGCGATACTACCGCCCGTCACCATCTGCGCCCCGCTTTCGAAAGCGATCTCCAGATCGTCTTCCTGCTTCAATCCGCCGCCGAAATCAATCACCAGCGAAGTGCGCGTAGCCAGCCGTTCCAGTATACGGTAGTTAATGATCCGTCCCTGACGTGCCCCATCCAGGTCTACCACATGCAGACGACGGATACCATGTGCTTCGAACATCTTCGCCACTTCGAGCGGATCTTCATTATACACTTTCTTTGTGTCGTAATCACCTTGCGTAAGACGTACACATTTTCCGTCAATCAAATCTATAGCTGGAATAAGCTCGATCATATATCTTTATAGTTTTAGAAAGTTCTTTAGAATTACTTCACCGACAGAACCACTCTTTTCCGGATGAAACTGCGTTGCATAAAAGTTATCCTTATGCAGCGAAGCGCTGAACGGAAGAATATAATTAGTGGTTGCAGCCGTATACTCGTTCACCGGTACATAATAACTATGTACGAAGTAAACAAATTTGTTCTCTAATTGTGCGGTAAATAAACCGTCTTTAACTTGCATGATCGTGTTCCATCCCATGTGGGGCACCTTATCCTCATGACGGTGAGGGATGAACCGCTTCACTTCCGTATCAAAAATTCCCAGGCATTCTGCATCTCCTTCTTCAGAATGACGACACATTAACTGCATACCCAGACAAATACCCAGTACGGGTTGTTTCAGGTCCCTGATAACAGCATCCATTTTATGTTCTTTCAGATAAGCCATAGTGGTCTGTGCTTCCCCTACTCCCGGGAAGATCACCTTATCTGCTTTACTTAATATTTCCGGGTCCGCTGTAATCACAGGACTTACGCCCAATCGCTTCAGTGCATAACTCACTGAGTAGATATTTCCGGCATTATACTTAATAATGGCGACGTCCATTTTCTTTCTCCGTTTTCTTTTTTATATTGAGTTGCAAAAGTAACAAATTATCATAACATATCACTGTATGGTTTATGAAAAGTTGCCAAACAGTGTAGATTTGTGACAAACCTGTTTTAATTCGCCCCTTCGAGGACTCTGGTATCTTTGAAAAGAGTCGAAAAAAATCTTACTTCTTAACCTGCTGCATATCAGCCATGATCTAAAAAAACATACATTTTCTTTCTCTGAAGTATTGCAAGATTAAAAATAATACTTACCTTTGCACCGCAATCGAGAGAGATTGATAATAAAAAGAGGTTCGGTAGTTCAGTTGGTTAGAATACATGCCTGTCACGCATGGGGTCGCGGGTTCGAGTCCCGTCCGGACCGCCTCTTTTAATTATGATTTCCTTATTTGTTTTGGTTCGGTAGTTCAGTTGGTTAGAATACATGCCTGTCACGCATGGGGTCGCGGGTTCGAGTCCCGTCCGGACCGCTTTCGAAGAAAGCAAAATAAAGTAAAGCTCTGTAATTTAGTAATTACAGAGCTTTTTCTTTTAGTGTCTGCTCTATATCCTTATTGCTCTGGATATAGAGCAGACATTATAATAAAGAAACAGTGCCAACAATGGCACTGTTTCTTTATTATCCGAATATCCATTTTGAAGCCTTAGGAATCAGTCGGTAGAAAAGTGCGACAAACGCCCACGATATAGCAAATACCATGACTGCCGTTACCGGTATCTTTATCGAAACGGGTATGGATAACGCATTGGCAATAGCATAACCAAGCCCGACAACAAAATAATGTACCAAATAAATTCCGAGTCCGCATTTGGTGATATTCGCAAATAGGGCTATATATTTTGCGGAGCTGAATTTCACTTGACGAACCAATAGAAACAGCGCAACAGTCATCAGTGCCACATTAGGGGAACAGTACAAAAAGAAAAGCTCCATCTCCTGCTCCGTACAGTCGGGATTCGCAGTCATAAATTTGAAGCCGATATAAGTGACTACATAACCTATGGCAAATAAGGTGAGCGCAACCGCAATTGTTTTACTCCAGCTCCATGGCTTCACGTCTTTTGTCAGATAATACCCTAGCAGCAAATAGCCGTTAAATCCTGCAAAGTAGTAGAATGTCCCAAATGTATTCCACGCACTAAGCCCGAATAGCTCGTGCGAAAAGAAAGTGTAAGCATAAGGCATAAAGAGAGTAACCGCCCAAATGGAAAGGAATATCTTTTTTTGCGAAACAGTCGCTTTCTCGACCCAAGCCGAGAAGAAGGGCATATACAAATAGAGCCCGATGAGCATATACAAATACCACATCGGCACGGTGTAGACATTAAATTGAAATGGGATGAGCGCAATGTTTTTCATCGCGTCACTGAATGATTGTGAGGCATCGGATGAAGCATACGCAAATACATCCGAGATAATCGTCGGTGACAATCCCAACAGACCGGTTACCCACGGGAAAAGATTGTACAAGACAGACCATATCAGAAAAGGCACTGCAATTCTAAAAAGCCGTTTTTTGTAGAAGTCACCTATGGATAGATTCACGGGTAATAGCAACAATCCTGTAATCATAACAAACAACGGAACACAAGGGCGGAGAAATGAACCGTAAAGAGACCCCCAAAAATTGAATTCTGGATTGGAACGAGCTTCGGCTGAGACATTAAAAGGGTCGGAACAGTGAATGCAAATCACCATAAAGATGGCGATAAATCGAAGAACATCCACCCAAACGATTCTGGATGGTTGGATTAAGTGAGTTTTTTGCGACATATCTTTGTTACTTATGTGAAAATATCCACAAAGGTACAAAATTGCCTTTCGCGACTTTTTTAACTACTTAAAGAAAACGTATTCATTTCCTTAATGCACACAATGTGACATGTGACATTCCAAGATAAGAAGCGATGTAGCCTAAATTGACACGCTGAATCAGATCCGGGTTTTTCTCCACGAAATCTTTGTAACGTTCCTCTGCCGACATATACAGGCGATAAATGAGCCTTCTTTCCATCTCGACAAACGCTTTTTGGTGCAATATGCGCAACCAATTTGCAATGTCGGCATCACTTGAACACAGGTTTTCGAGTTTCGCTATCGGAATATAGTAGAACAGGGAGTTTTCAAGCACTTGTACCGCTTCGTTTTCGTACCCTGGGGTTTTACCGTAAAAGCTATTTGTCGAATAGATTAGATCACCCTCTTTGCTAAACCAGGAAGTAACCTCCTTGCCTTCAACCAGATTATATGCGCGAGCGATACCTTTTTCAATGAAATAGACATTCGTGTCTTTTTTATCAGGAGCAATTAGTATTGTCTTTTTCGATATGTTGATAGGGTGCAAACAAGAGGTTAACTTTTCGATAGCATTTTCACTAACATTGAAAGTTTGCTTTATTGAGCTAATGATTCTGTCCATAGTATATATAACTGCCTAATATATAGCACAAAGGTATAAAAATAAGATTTTATTTTTATAGCAGAGCTACACCTTAAATTTTTTCGTTCTTTCCAATATATAATCCTAATTTTATTTCTTAAGTATTCTCATTAAGCTGGCAGCATCCTGCAATAAATTCACCGTCTCAAAATGTCCTTTATAAAACACAGCCCAGTTGTTGAATACGCAAGGTAGCTCCTTGGCTTTTTGTAGTGTATCCACCAGGATGAAAGATACAGGAACATCATTCATTTCACAATACTGTCTGACAATATCAATTTTTTGATCGATATAAGGACACTGCATATCATAATAAATTGTCAGCTCTTTGCTTTCAATGACTTCTTTCTTAGCATTTTGCGCGAACTTCGGCATTGTGCCGTCAAAAGAAAGCGCAAGCAATTCATATCCGCTATCGGTTACATCAACAACCTCAAACCCGAACTTCTTTGCAAACGACTGGTCAGAAAGCCAGGATTTTTGTTTTTTTGCCCCGAGCATACAGATACCGGATTTACCCTTTTCTTTAGCATCGACTATACAATACTCCATCAGTGCCCGCCCATATCCTTTTCCTTTATAATTACCCAAAGTCCATAAACAATAGAGGTAATAATAGTTATCACCTATTATGGGAACCCAGGCTGTTTCCAAAGGAGCATACTCGATAAAAACCGTCGCTTTTTCATTTAACTTTCTAAAGACATGACCTTCACTCAGTCGATCAGAAAGCCATTGACGTTTTGCCTCAACACCGGGATGAGGCTTTTTAGTACGGATAATGCAACACAAATGCTCATCTGCCAGGTTCTCCGCTGTTAAGTTAATAAAATCAGTATCCATATGTATCTTCGCTTCAGAAGTGTAAATGTAGTAAATTTATACGGATTCTACCATTTACCTCAAAAAACATACAATTCGTCAATCTTATTTGAAACCAGCTTCTCCACCTCATAGCTTTGCCGATAGATTATTAAACGACAAAAAATATGAAAACGAGAAAGATTATTCAGATACTGCTTTTATGTTTACTGACTTATCCTTTATATGCACAGCAAGCAGAAATCAAAGTTTCCGGTAAAGTGACAGATGTCAATAATGAAACTTTGGAAGGAGTTACCATTTTACTTAAAAGTTTTATTGACTCCACCTATATTAGCGGAACCATTACAGATACTTGCGGAGTATTTGTTCTTCCTAAGGTGAAACCGGATAAATACCTGTTAGAGTTTTCAATGCTGGGATATAAAAAACAATACATTACAATACAAACAAAAGAGAGTCAGGCCCTTCCTTATGTCATAATGGAAGAGGATGCTCAACTACTTTCAGCTATAACAATAACCGGTATGCGCAAACTGATGACGATGAAACCCGGAACGACCTCTTTCGATATGGACGCAATGGTACTCGGCTCTCAGGGTAACGTACTGGATGCATTAAGAAGCCTCCCCGGGGTAATGGTAAATGAAGATGGCAGTGTGATCCTGAACGGACAGAGCGGCATTCAGGTACTGGTCAATGGAAAAAGTACTTACCTGAGCGGAGACAAGCTGGTCAATTATCTACGCTCAATGCCTGTTTCATCCATAAAAAACATCGATCTGATTACCAGCCCTTCCGCCAAATATGATGCTGCCGGAAAAACAGGGCTGATCGATATCCGGACACAAAAGGTTACCGTTGAAGGCTGGACAGCCCAGGCTAATACAAGCTATCAGCAATCAGCCGATGGCAAATGGAACGTCGGAGGACGCTTGACCTACCAAAAGAATAAACTAGGACTTTTCCTCGATTATTCTCATTACCAGGGAAAATATAAATCGACACTGGATATCTTCCGCGAATACAATCTGCAAAATACAACATCCTCTCCCATGATGAACATCAACCAGAATTCAAGAATGAAAGACCATAACCGGGGAGACTGGGCTCGCCTGGGAATGAACTACGATATAAACGACAACTTCTCTTTTGAGGTATCCACCAACGGGACACTTTTTACTAAGCGCATACCCGGCAGCACCGATACATACATTCAAAAAGCCAACAGCCCTGTCGATTCTTCCCTTCATACCCAAAGCCGGACTTATACCAAACAACGGGCTATTTCCGGTGGTCTTCTTCTTAACTACAAAAACGACAAGGATCAGACAGCCGACTTTTCATTTGATTATCTGCTGCATGAGCATAAACAAACGCTCTCCATGTTGAACGAAATGAGAAACCCGGAAGAACAGATATTAAGCAGAGACACATTAAAAGGCGATATGAGCAGTAACATACGCATGTATTCCGCACAAGCCAACTGGGGTATGCCTTTACCGGCTGAATTCAAGTTCTATTCCGGACTGAAGTTCACCTGGGTAGACCTGGATAACAGTGCATTATATGCAAACCTAAGAACCGGGCAATGGCTCCCCAACAACAGCCTGAGTAACATGTATAAATACAATGAGAATATCAATGCCGCCTATATCCAGGTAAACGGACTGGTCGGAACATTCAGCCTGGAAGCAGGTTTACGCCTGGAACAAACCCGTATCAGCGGAACGCAATATTCACCGGACATAAACCGGAACGACTCTTCCTATACGGACAACTATATCCACCTGTTTCCATCCCTGACCGTGCAATATAATATTCCGGAAACAGACAACAGTATCTCCTTTTTATACAATAAAAGGATCATCCGTCCCAACTATGGCGACCTGAGTCCGTTTAATTATATATGGGATGATTATACCCGTTCAACCGGCAATCCCAACCTGAAAGCCGAACTTACGGATAACATAGAACTTGCCTATATTCACAGGAAAATGTACCGCGCAACCCTGTTTTTCTCATATACCCAAGCCCCCATCATGCAGAATATTGAAATAATGGAAGACAATGTCGCTGTCGTCTATCCGGAGAACTTTAAAAATAACTCAAGGATAGGGCTCCGACTGGATGCAGGCGACCTGATCAGAAAAAGGTGGTGGAGAATGAGTGCTAATGCCACCCTGTTTTATAGCTTATATAAGTGGAGAGATACCGGAAAAACCATTGAAAAGAAACTGTTCACCCCATCTATCAGCATCAACAACCAGTTCATACTTCCTGCCGGGCTGAATGCCGAGATATCCGGTTTTTACAACGGACGTATGGCATTCGGACAAGCCACTGTCAATCCCCACTGGTCTGTATCGATGGCAATACAGAAAAAAGTCTGGGATGATAAACTCACACTCCGTTTATACGCCAACGACTTGTTCCAAACGAACAGACAAGATCTTGACCTCGATCTGTCCGGGAATATCGGCAAGGCATCCACCAAACAGTTCAACGATTATCGCTGTATCGGTATCTCCGTCTCAATTAATTTAAAACAAGGCAAACAATCTAAAAAAAGTAGCCGCGATACAAGCATAGATCAAAGTAAAAGAATAAATTTATAGTTTGAAATCAGTTATGAAAATAAAATACAACATCCTGAGTCCGTTGCTTATGACCATGCTGGCAATCTGCTGCTTGTGGATTGTCACGGACATGGCCTATGGAGTACGTATGTGGGAACTAGGTGCATCAGCCTGGTTCGACCGCATAAAGGCTCTCGCCCTCATAATGATAAATATTATCCTGGCCTCCCTGTTCTTCAATAGCCTGGCCACTATTTTCTTCGACAGAAATAAAGAAAACAAACTTCTTCCGAAAATAATAGAATATTTCTGGGTGATCCTGTTTATCATTGTCACACTCAATATCAGTCTGTACGTAATAATTATTTTCATTAATGAGACGACTTACCGCTGGGGAGAAGCCTTACTGATCAATGCCACAGCCCTACCCATATTCCTTTTTTATTATACTTCGATCAGAAATACAATCCTAAACAAGCATTACACAGAAAAGATCATCCAGTTGGAGAAATTAAAAGTCGATCAACTGGATGCAGAACTGAAACTATTACGATCACAGTATCATCCGCATTTTCTATTTAATGCCCTGAATACTGTCTATTTTCAGATCGATGAAGAAAATGAGGCTGCTATCGAATCGATCGAACTGCTTTCCGACCTGCTCCGTTACCAACTATACGATATAAATACGAAAGTGACGATCAAACAGGAAGTCGATTACTTACAAACTTATATACAATTTCAGCTGCTCCGTATGACGGAACGACTGAAATTTGAATCATCTTTCGATATGAATCTGAAAGATCAAAAAATACATCCGCTACTATTTCAGCCTTTATTGGAAAATGCCTTTAAATATGTAGGAGGAGATTACCTGATACAAGTTCAAATGCAACAAAAAGATTCAACTGTTCATTTTATGGCTAGAAACACCATTATACCTGACACTGACAAAAAAGAAAAATCCGGTATAGGTATCGAGAACCTCAGAAAAAGATTGAATCTACTTTATCCCGGTAAGCACCGATTAGATATTACAAACGACGGAACTTATTTCACCGTTAATTTATTCATCGATTTATCAGAATAATATGGAAATAAAATGCATTATAACAGACGATGAACCTATCGCCCGGAAAGGTTTGAAGCGATATATCAACAAAGTTGATTTTCTGACAATAGCCGGAGAATGCGAGGATGCGGTACAACTCAATAACATGCTCAAGACTGTTCATGCAGACTTGCTTTTCCTCGACATCGAAATGCCTCATCTGTCGGGACTGGATCTTTTAGCCGATCTGCAGAATCCACCCCATGTAATCATCACCTCAGCCTACGAGCAATATGCCCTGAAAGGATACGAGTTCGATGTAGTGGATTATCTGCTGAAACCTATCCCCTTTTCCCGCTTCCTGAAAGCTGTCAACAAAGTACATACAATGATAGAATCCGAATCGAAAAAAGAGGAGGATATATATATCTTTATAAAAACAGAGAAACAGCTAAAAAAAATCTATCTCAAAGAAATACTCTTCATTGAGAGCATGGAGAATTACATTATCATCCATACACCAACTACCAAAGATACAGCCAGCATCCGGTTGAAATCCATACTCGACACGCTTCCGGCAACTTCCTTTATGCAGGTGCACCGTTCATTCATTGTAAACCTATCCCACATACAGGCTATCGAAGGAAATCAGTTAGTTATCGGAGAACATAAAATTCCGGTATCACGCCCGATGCGGGAAGAGGTGTACAAAGCGATTATCAATAATCAGTTGATTACAAAATAACCATAGGTTCATTCTTTTGTTTCTGTCAACCACGCCACCTTTTGCTCGGATTCATGCGGGCGACCGATTATATCCGCATAAAGCTCCGGACGACGGGCATTCCGATAACGATAACCTCCGGCTTGTTTTAATTTATCAGGGGTGGCTGTAGCAATTACGAAATCATCTCCCAACTTACGGCATTCCGCCAATATATCACCAAAAGGATCCAGAATCATTGAACAACCGTTTTTAACTTCATTATAGTCACGTCCGATCGGGTTGGAGAACACCACATACACGGCATTGTCGTAAGCTCTGGCGGGAAGCCATTTCATCAGCCAGGCACGACCTTTCAAACCATCAAACTCCTGCCGCAAACTCGTAGGGTCAATCTCTCGGTTTTCCCACAACTTCATATCTACCAAACCTGCACCGGGGCGTGGAGATGGCGTACACATCGTCACATGAGGCATAAATATAATATCCGCTCCCAACAAAGCCGTGGCACGAACATTCTCAACAATATTATTATCATAGCAGATCAATATACCACATTTCCACCCTTTGATCTCAAACAATACATATTGATCGCCCGGTAAAATATTTGGATTGATAAACGGATGCAATTTTCGGTACTTCGCTTTCAATCCATTGCCATCCACACAAACTTGCGCTTTATAGATACGATCCTCCTCTCTCTCAAAGAATCCGGCTAACAAGGTGACACCAAATTCTTTAGCGATAGCAATTAGTGCTTGCGTGCTTTCCCCTGCAGGAATCGGTTCAGCAATAGCCAACAATTCCTCACGAGACAAATCCTTGGCAAACGTATATCCGCACACCGAGCATTCGTGAAAAGCCACCACGTCCGCACCTTCAGCCGAAGCTTTCCGACACATCTCCCGGATAACGGAAAGGTTATACACTTTGTCATTATCCCGTGTCTCAAACTGCACGGTAGCGATTTTCAATAATTCCATTAATATGTTGATTTATTAGGTTTACATATTATTCAATAGAGTCGTAAAGATAACAATTATCTTTTTCCCCAACCCGATTTCAGTAATAAGTTAATTACAAAACAGCTCGTTTAATTTTTAGCTTACCGGATCTTGATATAACCACAGTATCACCGGCAAAAGCATCCCCCTGATAAACATCGTTCAGATATATTCGATTATCTCTTTCTTTGAAAGTATAAGGCCCCGATTGGAAAGTGTCTCCACTGTCATCTGTAAATCCACTAATAGATTGGGGAGTTACGAAAACAATATCTTTGTATATCAAAGATGCTTTCATTCTATATGGCTTAACAATAAGCGACTTTTTAGTAAACAGGTTTCCCTTTTTAAATATTATCGTATCGTTTTCCTGTACATGGCCAACAAAAGCATTGTTCAGAAACAAAAATCCTTTATGCTCTTTGATCAAATCCTTCCCTGCCCTGATAAAAACGGTATCATTATTTATATAACTTCCATAACCGGGGAGTCCGCGGGGAAGCTGTATCTCAAACCCTCCGGTATTGTCTGTTACAAAATTCATTTTCATCATTTGCTGTGCATTACATTTGGTGCCGACTGTATACAAACTAAAACCTATAGCCAGACATACCGTTGTTAAAACTGATAATTTTGCCATTGTGTGTACTTTTAAGTTAAACAAATCTTTCAAAACAGATTTGAATGACAAATGAACCGGGAGTTCAGCTTTACCGACTTCCTGAACCTCCGGAGCAGCTAACAAGTCACAATCCAACGCAGTAGCAATTAGCCTCAATGTATAACTTCTTGGCACTACTTTTCCTGACTCGATACGTTGCAAAGTTCGGACACTAATATTACATTTACTTACCAGTTCCTCTTGGGTTAACCCTTTTGTTTCCCGAAGCCCTGCAATGTACTTACCTAATTCCGGTTGTTTCATCTTCATTCAAATTTTCGACAAGATTATGCATAACTCAAACTTTCAACAAATAAAGCAGCAAACTTTCACCCGACATTTACCCGACATTTGGCTACAGCACAGTATATTCATACAAAGTTAATAAAACATCGTATAATAATAATGATATAATACAAATAACCTTAAAAGCCCATTCAAATCAATACAAAATTCATTGTAATACAATTATCATATATATATTTGCACACAACCTATTTTATAGAGGCCATGAAGAATATAACCGGATTGCTATTGCTATTATTGCCTGTTTTTTGTCTGATATCATGTAGCAATGATAATGACGAAGAACTAATTGAGAAAAAGAGTTACGAACTAAGTTCTATCCAATGGACTTTACGGGAAGGTGACGGAGAAGAATTCTTCGAGATAAAAATTCCTGAACGGATTTTCCAAAACACTGGAGACGAGATTATGTGGATAACAGTTCATTCTCATGGCTATATTGATGAAACATCTCTATTCCATATTGAAGATAAAGTGCTCACTGATTTATCAGAAGATGATTCCACTATTATTTCTATACCTGATATGACAGAAATATTATCTTCAAACTTCAAATATTTAGTCGGAGGACGACAAGCACCTTTTCAAACAGAAGAGTCAGTACTTACTCCTAACAGAACCATAGAAGATCGCACTTCATTAGCTCCTCACTGTGAACTACACTACTATACCACCATTAAAATAAAAAAAATAATAGCAACATACAAAGCACTTCTTACAGAAAAAGGGGGAGCAAGCAGTTATGAAGCAGAAGGTAAATGGGAGGGCCAATTTTTTGCTGGATCAACTGAACATTATACTATTAATGAGATAAAATGACAGTTTCTATAAAGAGACTTACAACTATTGAAGTATTGTCGTTTGGCATCAGCACTTAAATGTTTTTTGTGTGGATAATATAGTGCACTAACATATAGATCACCATTTCTAACAAATGCATTCAATATGAGATAAAAAATGCACTATTCAAAACAACACACTCAAACAAATCCTACCAAACAGCCAGTTTTTCGGCCTTTCCCGGGTAAACTTCACACGAAGTCCGAGCTGATTGCGATTACCTCCGAGGTAAATGGCAGTCAAGTCCGAGGTAATTCAAATTAGGTCTGAGACAATTCGAACCAAGTCCGAGGTAGTTGGGATCAGCTGCCGGATAATTCAGAGAAATTCGGTTTATAACTCATTTTTTCTCTTCAAACCTCATCCTCTAAACAAAATCAGAGCTTCTTTTATCGTGGAAGCGTTGCAGGACATACACTTTTTGGGTTGACATTTTCATTGTAGAAAGAACCGGAAAATATCCACTCTGCTAATTACCTCCGGAGACAATCCCGACAAGCAATCAACATTCGATAATTCACGCCCGATTCTTTACAAAATGTCAATTAACAACTGCTGCTCCCTGCCATATTTATAAACAGTCTCCCACATCCCTACGTACAGGATATCCTCAGTAAGCAATAATAACAAAATGACATTTTGATAAATTCAAGTTCACTTGATCGACAAAAGTATTTTATATCCTCCAATCACTCAGATTAATGAACAAGCACTACAACGTAACTGTTATAAATAAAAATAGAAACTATAATTTACGACCAACATAAATACGAACAATATGGAAACTTTCAAAGATATTATAAACGGGGACAAACCTGTATTGGTAGACTTTTTCGCAACTTGGTGCGGGCCTTGTAAAGTGATGAGCCCTACGGTCGAAGCTTTAGGGAAAGAATTAGTTGGACAAGCACGTGTTCTCAAAATCGATGTGGATAAGAATGAAGCTGTAGCCAATCAATATCGCATTCAGTCTGTTCCAACATTGATTATTTTCAAAAAGGGAGAAGCTGTTTGGCGTACGTCTGGAGTAATGGAGAAAAGTGCTCTTTTGCAAGAAATAAAAAATCACCTAATATTTTAATACATTCAGACTTAATCTAGACAATACAAACAGCTATAATATTATAGAATATGTAAAAAGAGAACTCCAAAATGGAATTCTCTTTTCATTAAAATACAATTTAAATATTTCTTATTTTTCTTCTGGTATAGGATAATCAAGCACCTTCGATGTAGCCCAGGTAGCCGCTGTTGTATCCTTATTAAATTCTTTTATATAGTTAAATCGGAAATATACATTCGTCTTATTTTCACTCTTTTCCTGAGCTGTTGCATAACTAAAGAAAGTACTCATAGGAAAGGCATTCTCAAAAGTCACGTTACCCGTACTATTTTTACCATCGGTAACCTTCACTGCACGTAAGAAAACTTCATAAACACGCTGACCATTAATTTCCTTTACTTCCTGATTTCTATCAAATGATAATGACATCAGGTTAGACTGATCACTAGACGCATTAGGATGGCTAGACAAAACAAAAAGCATACCTTTCATATATCCACCAACCCCTGCATCAAGAATTGTCATTTCATTTTTTTTAATAGTAGTAGTATCATCTAAATAAGGAGCAACATCTCCTGTAGAAACTTTTCTATATTGAAATTCAGATGCCGTATAATATTCAGTAGCAGACTGATTAACCGGATCATCACCATTTATTTTTTTCCAGGCATAAATACATTGCCCCTCAGACAAATTATCCAATTGAGGATGATAAATAGGTACTGAATAATCACTCTCATATGCCAGATTTTTGAAAGATTTAGTAGACATCTTCACTACAGCATATGCTTCGTATGAACTTTCATTATTTCCCCCATCCAAGCAAGAGGTCAACAAAACTGTAGCCATAGCTACCGCACCTAAAAACTTAAGTTTCTTCATTTTTTCTGTTCTTTTTTTTTTATGTTATTAGTATTTGTTTATTTAGAAACCCAGGCGGAATCCGGCCTGAAGACTTACATTAAATGGTTTTTCGGAACGTACGGTTTCAATCGTACTTCCATTGTCAAAGTAATAGTCGACACCCGCTTCCGCATAAAGACTTACAAAGCGAAGCAATGGATAGCTTACACCTGCACGGGCATTGACAGACCACATCCACTCTTTCATACGGATATGTTCGCTCTCTTTTCCATATAACTCTTTACCTGAATATTTCTCTGTAATCAACTTACCCGACACATTCACTTCTGTCATGGCACCTGCTGCGGCATACACCTGGAAACGATTCCATTCAGCAATCTTATAGGACAAAGAAACCGGAATACCGATAAAATGAAGCTTTTGTGCTGTCTTATTATAATATATCGGGGCATCCACATCCCAGGTAGAAGACAAAAACGTATAATTCAACCCCATCAACAAGGCAAACCGGTTATTCAGATAACGGCTTACAGAAAAGCCCACTGATATCGGTGTCTTATGATGTATGTTTGTCTTCGGATATGTATTATTCTCAAAGTTAGCAGCATTGAGGAATAATAACTCCTGATCTGTCATCATCGTATTTTTCAGTGCGTATGTATTCAACGAGTTATTTGTACCCGCTGTCACACTACCACCTCCCATACCGAATCCCCATTTACGCGGAGACACTTCTTTTTCTTTTTTACCCACCGGAGCAGCATCTGCTATCAACGACCGGGTAGTAGCAGAACCCACTTCCGGATGATCCTGTGCAACTTCTTCTTTTTCAACCACTACAGGTTCTTCATCCGGATGTATTATTACTTCTGCTTGCTCCTCCAAATCATCATCTGAAGAAATAATGGCAGGTTCAGTATCGGCAACCTTTACGGCCGCCTTATATGTTGACTGCACTTTAGCCGGCTGTTGCACTACGGCTATCGGTGATGCAGTTACTTTTTCCTTTATCGGCTCTACCGGTGCGACGGGAGCTTCAGCCTCTTTAGCCAGCTCAGTCTCCACCTTTTTAGTCTCTTTCTCTATCTTCTCTGCGATCGGAGCCACTTCCTTCTCCGACTTAAACATATAAACGCCTCCTGTTATCATCAATAATGAAATAACTGCCGCAGCAGCCCAGTAGCGAAGCGTTCGACGGAAAGGTACCGGTGCTTTTACCGGTAAACGATCGGCAATAGCCTCCCAATCCCCCGGCATCGTATCCACCTCAAAATCTTGCAATTTCAAGCGGAACATATCATCAAATGTATCTCTTTCCTTTTCCATTTTCTCCTTTCAATACAAAGCGTTAATCCTCTTTTGTAACATCTGTTTGGCGCGCGTAAACTGTGAACGTGACGTACTTTCCGTAATATTCAACATCTCACTGATCTCCTTATGGGAATATCCTTCTATTGCGAACAAGTTGAATACCGTACGGAAACCGGTTGGCAACTCTTGTACCAACTGCATCAGCTCCGCTGCCGACATACTTGAAATGACCGAACTGTCGGGCTGGATCAGCTCCGCCGTATTATCCAGGTCGGTCGATTCGCGCAATACATCTGATTTACGCAAATACTCCAATGCACAATTTACAAAGATCTTCCGCATCCACCCCTCGAATGAACCAGCTCCCGAATAAGAGTCCATACTGGTAAAAACCTTTACAAAACCATCCTGCAACAAATCTCGGGCAGTCTCCCTGTCGTTCACATAACGCAGACAAACCCCCATCATTTTGCGGGAATACCTCTCGTAAAGCTCTTTCTGAGCCAGCCTGTCCCCCTTCCTACAACCTTCTATTAGTTGTGTCTCGTCCATTCAGTGTGTGCCTTCTCACCTCTTACGAGGCCGTACAAATATTATGATGTTATTCTCGTACAAAACGCTGCATGTTTCATGAACTTTTTTTCATAAAAGAGGCGGACACATAGATCCGCCCCATACAGGTATGCTTTGCAAAGATAAGATGTTCTAACGAATTTCCGTGTTAACGGATATAGACTGCTTACTTTTTTTTCGCAGGATCGACCGGGCAGCCGGCACCGTCGTCGACAGGCACTGCTTCCATTCCAATCTTTTTAAAGGCTGAAGCCAATTTGGTCTTGGAAGTTTTATCTGTCTTATAGGTTACGTTTACCGTACGAGTTTTCAGATCGCACTTCAGATCGGTCACCCCTTTCTCGAAAGCAATATTCTTTTCTACCTTTTTCTGGCAATTGGCACATTCCATTTCTTCCACGAAGAAAGTTACCGTGTCCTTTTTCTTCTTTGCATCCTGTGCATAGGCCGTAGAAAGCGTAAATACGGCACAAATCAATGCTACTACTAACTGTTTCATAATGTATTTGTATTAATTGGTAAATAATTTATCTGTTATTTTTAATCGCGGCTGATGTTAAAACGTAAGCCGGCATATATCTTTCGTCCGTGAACAGGGCCCCAAACCATCGAGCCATCGAAGTTATCCCCCCGCGGGTTTTCCGCATCGATGATCGGGTGAGACTGCTTGTAATCGAACAGGTTCTCGGCTCCGATATAGATAGACCAACGGCGGAAATACCGGGTGATCTGTGCATTGACAACCGTATAAGCATTAAAGTTCGGTTCCCACAGCGGATTCGTCGCATCCGGAGTCGGCATACGTCCTCCTCCGTTAAACTGTCCGGTCAGGTCGAACTGCCACTTCTTCAACGGAGTCTGATAAGAGGCCGTTGCCAGCGCTTTATAGTCGCTGACCAACGGTTTCTTCAGCCGCCGGGTCACTCCTTCCGCATTCCGGTAATCCGTTTTGGCATCCGTGTAACGATAAGCCGCAGTCAGGGTAAATCCACGGAAGAAAGGGTAAGTCGCTTCCACCTGGAAACTGTTGGAATACGATTTTCCATCCAGATTATAGAAGCCCACAGCATGCGGATCACTATCCATATCGACAACCACCTGCTTCAGGAAATTGGTGTAATACCATTCCCCGTTCAAAGATAATTCTTTTCCGAACAAAGGGATATAGAACGACAGGTTCAATCCTGTATTCCACGCCTCCTCCTGATCCAGGTTTTCGGCAATATTCATTTTACGGCTACTCGACAACAGGAAGTTGTTTTCTGCCAGGATATTGGCCGTACGGAAACCTTTCCCTGCCGAAGCACGGACATGGAACCAGTCGAACGGATTATATTTAATATGTACGCGGGGCGTAACAAAGAAATCGTATAAAGAGCTGTAATCGGCACGGATACCTCCCAGAACGATCAGCTTATCATTCAGATTGTAAGTGTACTGCACATAGGCACCGGGGACAACTTCCGTACGGTCGAACACCTTACGCGTTCCTGCCTGTAAAAGGTTTTCATTGAAACCGTCATAATTCATACTCAATCCGGTGCTCAGGCTGTGTGCCGGAGAAAACTCTTTTTCATACAACAAACTGGCATACACATTATTCTGATAAACATTGTAGGGCGTACGGTCGTACATGGACTTTTGTTCATGGTAAGAGCCGGAAAGGATCAGCGCCACGCTCTCCACTTTTTCCTTATCGATGATATAAGCCTGTTTGGTATACAGTTCCGCACGGTTCGTTTCCAGATGCACCTGATACGGATCAGCGAAATCATGGTGTTTGGTAGCCTGGCCACCGGTACGGTTTTCATGCAGATAACGTGCTCCGTACTGCGCCACATAATTATCCAGTTTATGATACCAGCGGTTCATCAGGTTGACCTGTTCCTTTAGCGGAGTATCCAGAAAACCGTCGTCGTTGCCGTCATGCTGCTTCTTATCATTGGAATAATGAACCAGCAAGCCGGTCGATACCTTATCGTTGATATGCCACGAAGCATCCGCATTCCCTTCATAACGCCCGGCATCGCTACCGAACAGGTTCACTGAGAAAATATCCGCCGTAGGTGGTTTCTTGAACTCCACATTGATCTGTCCGGCAAGGGCTTCATATCCGTTCTTAACAGAAGAGGTACCTTTAGACACCTGTATACTTTCCATCCAGGCACCGGGCACATAGTCCAGTCCGTACAAAGACGCTGCTCCGCGGAAGTTCGGATAATTCTCCGTCAACATCTGGACATAGGTTCCTGCCAGCCCCAACAGTTTGATCTGGCGGGCTCCGGTAGCCGCATCGGCATACGACACGTCGACAGACGGGTTCGTCTCAAAACTCTCGGCCAGGTTACAACAGGCGGCACGGCATATTTCATCATAGGTAATCTTTTGCGTCTGCAATACGCTGGTACGGGAAGCGATCGTTCCCATTTTACGTTCGCTGATCACGACTTCTTCGAGGGCGACTTCCCCTTTCAAAGTGATTCGCAACGGTTCATCAGGGTTAGTCACCGGCATCACAAAAGTGGTATAGCCGATATAACTAACGACCAGGTTATTCGTACTTTTTCTTGTTTTCAACTTGAAAGCGCCATCCACATCGGTCGTTGTCCCCTGCTGGGTTCCTTCCCAGTACACATTGGCACCGATAACCGGCTGGTTATTATCATCAAACACATGCCCTTTTACTTCATCCGCCCGGGCAGAAATGGCGAAGAAGGTTATTAATAGAATAAGATAGAGTTGTTTCAACATTACTTTACACTTTGATTCAATAAGTATTCGATTAGCACTATAGTCCTACCCCTATCAGCACTAGTATGCTAACACTACCAGCACGATAGTATGAATGGGGCTGACACTACTATCCTGTTTCCATAGCGGATACAGGCCGGAGTAGTTTCGGTCTACTAAATCAAAAGTGTAGTAAGCAGGTTCAGGTAAATACGCGGACAGACAACAGGTGGCCCGTCCTGATCCTGCGCAGTATATTCTTTTATGGAAGGAATAGGAAGCAATGATGCCAACGGAGAAGCGAACGACAAAAGGTCGATCACTGCCGGTTGTAATTCAACTACCGGATTAGCGGAACTGCTCCAGTCGAAACTGATGCGCTCCAAACCACAGCAATCGTCTTCGCAACAGCCGGAATTACAGGCAGTAGCTTCGCCTACCGCATCGCAACAGCTATGTTCGTGCACTTCGCAACAATTATCATTCAACAATACGGCAACACCTTCTGTGCGGCAATCGCCACAACAATAGGTAATTAAGTTTACTCCGGCACCTCCATAGAAGATTAGAGTCGCCAGAAAAACGATAAACAGATATGTCACAGTATTTTTCATCCGACACAAAGATAGTGCTTTCGTTGCACCACTCCTATGCATTAATATTATTTAGGAAATTGGGAGAGATAATAATATGTTTCAGGAGATACGGCACTCTCGATATGGTAGCGGGTGGAAGCAGAGACACTGAAAGTGTAACCTCTCTCTTCATTCGGAGCAACCGGAAGATAAAGTACCGTGTCCCTCACTCCGGTAGCCAGAATAGATTTGGCCGATGCCGTATCGATAGAGTCCGTCAACGAATAATAGAGGGTATATGTCAGGTCTTCCTGCTCCGCTGCCGGCTTTTGCCAGGACAGTTTCAACTCGTTATCCACCTTTTCCACACGGATCTCCGCCGGAGCAGCCGGAATCTTGTCGCTTAGCCAGGTGAGCGGTAATAACTGGGCGGGATATTTGTAGTAGTTGTCTCTCAACTCTTCATAAAGTCCTTTCGTATTATCCAATACATTCTCACAACGGAAAAAAGTACAACCCGCCCCGCCATAATAACGGCTGTAATCTATCTGGTCGGTAATGTCGTTCACAGTCCAGTCCGCTTCATTCTTTTCCATACGGTAAGCACCCAAGCCGGGTACAACCAGACGACCGTTACAATTCTCCACCCAATTGTCTACAAACGGGAAAAAGTTGTCATGCAGATAATACATCATGGGGACGATCATATCCTGTTTTCCTTTTTGCATCCACATCTTCGGATCCTGGAAAACACTTTCGTAGGCCGTCCAGCCGGCATTGGGAACCCGTTCGATACGGTTATATTTACCCAGCGGCGAACTGCTGACCTGCACCCAGGGCTTTGCCTGTTTTACCCAGTCATAGATACGGTACACCATCTTGTTGATGTTCTCGCGCCGCCAGTCCGGCAACTTCTGCGATTTACCATATTTATTATGAACCGCTTTATCCGGAAAGCTCTTTGCCTGCTCCGGATAACGGATATAATCAAACTGGATACCGTCGATATCATAGCCGTTAACCAGCTCTTTCACCAACGACAGAATGTAATCGGCAGTCTCCGGCACTCCCGGATCGAGATACCATTCCCCATTATGGCGTTTGCATAACTTCGGATGGCGTTTGACGACGGACAGTTTGCCTTGTTCCTTCACAGCCTTCTCCGTACCAACAGGAAATGTCACAAACCAGGCATGGCATTCCATCCCCCGTTTGTGACATTCTTCTATCGCAAAAGCCAACGGATCATATCCGGGCATTGTTCCATATTTACCTGAGAAAGTTTTAGCGGCCGGTTCTATCGCCGAACGGTAAATAACATCCCCCCGCAGACGCACCTGCAAAAAGACGGTATTGAAATTCGCATCGGCCAACCGATCCAGTATATTGCATAAATCCTGTTGCTGGGCTTTCCTTCCCGCCTCTGTTGTAGCCGGCTTTTTAGGCCAGTCCAGACCATAGACGGTAGTAAGCCAGACAGCACGGATCTCGTGCTTCGGAGATTCAACCGCTCCTATTGTCTGAAGCAGTAAAAGTACCAGAAATAACAGGCAATACTTTCTCATTTCCACTTATTTATTTAGTGGCGCAAAGGTAGTATATTTTCGTTATTTACCAATTTCAGATAAATATCTCTCTGCTTCAATAGCGGCCTGGCAACCTGTTCCGGCAGCTGTAATGGCCTGACGGTAATGCGGATCAGCAACGTCGCCTGCGGCAAAAACTCCGGGTACTTTTGTACGCGGTGTTCCGGGTACGGTCTTGATGTATCCTACTTCGTCCGTATCGATCCACGGTTTGAAGATATCCGAGTTCGGTTTGTGTCCGATAGCCAGGAAGAAACCATCGATAGCGATGTCTACTTTTTCTTCGTCCGCTTCACCCATGCGTTTTACCAGGTGGGCACCTTCCACGCCGTTTTCACCAAACAGGCCGATCGTATTGTGCTCAAACAAAACCATAATGTTCGGCGTATTGAATACGCGTTCCTGCATAACTTTCGATGCACGCAAGAAAGGTTTACGGACAATCAGATACACCTGCTTTGCCAGTCCGGCCAGATAAACAGCTTCTTCACAAGCCGTATCTCCACCGCCTACAACAGCAACCACTTTCTTACGGTAGAAGAAACCGTCGCAGGTAGCACAGGCGGAAACACCCATTCCTGCATATTTCTGTTCGTCAGGAATACCCAGATATTTAGCGGTCGCACCGGTTGCGATGATCAAAGCTTCTGTCTCAATCACTTTTTCTCCGTCGATCGTCACCTTATAAGGGGCGGCAGAAAGATCGGTTTCAGTAGCAATCCCGAAACGGATATCAGCACCGAAACGCAATGCCTGCTGTTTCAGGTCTTCCATCAACTCCGGGCCAGTGATGCCTTCCGGATAACCCGGGAAGTTTTCAACCTCCGTAGTAGTAGTCAACTGTCCCCCTGGCTGAATGCCTTCATACAATACGGGAGACAAATTAGCACGTGAAGCATAGATTGCTGCTGTATATCCTGCAGGGCCGGAACCTATAATCAGGCAACGAACCTTTTCATTCATTGAATCGCTCATACTTTTATATTTGAATATTAATAATAGACTATTAACGAAGATCGATGATCTCGGCATCCGGGTAATCGCTCTCTTTGAAAACAAAAAAATCATCCGGTTGGTTTACACCAGTCTTCAACTTACTGATATGAACCGTGTTACTGATCCCGTTTTTTGCTTCGACCTTGATCGTAGCCGGGAAATTGGAGAACTTTTCTATCTGTAACTCCACACGGATGATATCCCCTTTTTTCTTTGGCGTCAGTTCGATGTCATAAGCCGATTTACCATTGGCTGCGGTACTTTCACCGATATATTTGGCTGTAAATCCTTTCTTATACATACGCAGCAGTATAGCCGGATTGGTCAACTGCAATTCTTCCCCGGTAGGAGTGCTTACGTTCACTTCGTCGTTACGTTCCACATAACTCCACTGTGTCGTTCCGTCAAACCAGGTTGTCATATCAGGTGTCACCAGGGTGAACTTATCCCCTTTCATATGAATCGTCCCCTCAAAACTTTCCGATACCTTCTGCACATCCGAACGGGTATTTAATGCAAAAGAAGCCGAAATACCATTTGAATTCTCATAAGCGAAAGCCGCCTTGTCGAGAATAGACACCGGATTTTGCGCCCTGCTAATCACTCTGACACCAAAAAGGAGACATAACAGAAGACCCACAAAAGCAATCCCCCGCCATATTCTAATTTTCTTTTCTCTTTCCATAAATAACATTTGCTGGTTAATACATTATTTCAGGGAATTCAGCAGTTGCTCCAGATTGTACTCATCCTGGATCAATACCTGACGCGCCTTACTTCCTTCAAACGGTCCTACGATTCCGGCTGCTTCCAACTGATCCATCAAACGTCCGGCACGGTTGTAACCGATGGCGAACTTACGCTGGATAAGCGAAGTCGAGCCCTGTTGCTGGATAACGATCAAGCGGGCGGCTTCATCGAACAGCGGGTCACGATCCGAGAGGTCGACAGCACCCGGTGCTTTGTCATCTCCACCCTCTCCCACATATTCAGGCAACAGGAAGGCGGTTGCATATCCGGCCTGACCGGAAATATAATTCACGATCTGTTCCACTTCCGGAGTATCCACAAAGGCACATTGTACACGATTCGTATCGCCCCCCTGCGAGAACAGCAAGTCACCACGACCGATCAGCTGGTTAGCTCCCGGAGCATCCAAGATCGTACGCGAGTCGACCATCTGCATCACGCGGAATGCCATACGGGCCGGGAAGTTCGCCTTGATAATACCGGTAATGATATTGGTAGACGGACGCTGTGTAGCGATGATCATATGGATACCGACGGCACGCGCCTTCTGGGCAATACGGGCAATCGGCGTTTCGATCTCTTTGCCGGCCTGCATGATCAGGTCGCCGAACTCATCGATGATAACGACGATGAACGGCATGAACTTATGTCCCTTCTCCGGATTCAGATGGCGGGAGACAAATTTGGCATTATACTCTTTAATGTTACGCACGTGTGCTTTCATCAGCAACTCGTAACGGTCGTCCATTTCCTTACAAACAGAGTTAAGCGTCATGATAACCTTCGTGCAGTCTGTAATTACAGCCTTATCCGCATCCGGCAGTTTCGCCAGGTAATGACGTTCCAGGTCGGAATAGATGCCGAACTCAACCATTTTCGGGTCGACCAGCACAAACTTCAGTTCCGACGGATGCTTTCTATATAATAAAGATGTAATAACCGCATTCAGGCCGACTGATTTACCTTGTCCGGTAGCACCAGCCACCAGCAGGTGAGGCATCTTACACAGGTCGAACATAAAGATCTCGTTGGTAATAGTCTTACCCAACACAACCGGCAAATCGTATTTGGACTCCTGGAATTTACGAGAAACGACCACCGACTGCATGGATACGATCTGCGGATCTTTGTTCGGCACTTCAATACCAATCGTTCCCTTACCCGGCATCGGTGCAATGATACGGATACCCAATGCCGACAGGTTCAAGGCAATATCATCTTCCAGGTTCTTGATCTTTGAGATACGGACACCGGTATCCGGAACAACTTCATATAACGTAATGGTTGGCCCGACTGTCGCCTTGATAGAAGCAATGCTGATACCGAAACTTTCCAGCGTCTGCTTGATACGTTTCTGGTTGGCCATCTGTTCTTCCATATCGACCTGATGATCGCTAACATCATATTTCTTCAACAGCTCGATCGGAGGCATACGGAAATTAGACAGATCCAGTTTGGGGTCGTACTCACCTAATGAAGATGCATCGTAAACCTCATCGTCACCGGAAGGGACTTCCACTGTAAAGCGGGGATCTCCCGGAAGGTCTTCCGGATCATCGGGTTGATTCCCTGCATCCGGAACATCGTATGCTTCTTCCTCCTGGGGTACTGTTACCTCAAATGTATCGTCAGCTGATACATTCGAATAGGTTTCAGTACGGGGTTCAGGTTTACGATAGCTTTCCTCCTCGTCGGCAGACTCCATTTCTTTTGCCGTATCAAAAACGAACTCATCCGTTTCCGGCCGTTCATCCGGCTGATCTGTGATAATATGCTCAGACACATCTTCTTCTTCCGAGTCAACTTCATCCGTCTCTTCTTTCTTTTCTCTCTTGAGACGTTCCTTCAACCAACCGAAAGAAAGCAGCTTTTGCAGGAACGGTATTGTTTGCTTACTGGAGAAGATGGCAATAATCAGAAAAACTCCGGCCAGCAACAGAATTGTCCCTGGAATGCCGATATTGGTAATCATCATTTCAGACAGATAATATCCGTGCTGTCCCCCTAAATAAATAAAGGTATCTTCATATCCGGTGATAAAAACAAACGCAAAGAATAACGATCCCCAGACCAACATGGCGGCACTGAACAGGAAACGCTTCAGCAGGGAGACCTTGCGCAGGTTCATCAACTTTGCCCCGACCGATCCCAGGAAGAACAGAATCATAAAAGAAGAGATACCGAACCAACGGTTCATCAACAAGTCGGCCAGGAATGCACCTCGTACTCCCGTCCAGTTCTCCACCGATCCCCTGTTTGTCAGAAGATCCGACAGCGGAACATTCTCGATCTTACTCTGATCGGCTCCTCCCGTAAAGAAGAAAGAGATCAGGGACAGTCCTATATAAATCGTGATAATCGCAATTACCAGTCCGGTAATAAAACGGGTACGTTCGTTGGTGAAGAACATCTTCATCATTGCAAACTTACCCGGTTCATTATTATTATTTTGTTTTGTTGTAGTTGCTTTCTTTGCCATATAAATCCTCGTATATATTTAAGTAAAAAGAGATTTATCCACCCTCTCCTTATTTTATAACATGCAAATATACGGGATTTCTCCAAACTGCCACGCAAAAAAAATCTTTTATTCCGGTTTAATACTTTTCGCTAAATTCAACGATTTATATATCCAATCCGCTAATCCTCTTTCCATACCACAACACCTGCCGGCTCCAACACCCTACTACCTATTAATATTTTAGCACGAGAAGGGATTGCTATATTTTGAGTAATCGAAGTGTAATTCAAAGCCACATAAAATCCATCGCGCCATTCTTTCACAACCCCATAGGGAAGGTCATCGACAGTCACCTTCGCTTCTTCGTAGACACGGCGCATCACATCCTTTTCCAACTTTCCGTCATCCGTATCTGTTCCAATATAAGTAACAGTTCCCTTTCCCAGCTTATGGTGAACAACAGAAGCCGATCCTTTATAAAACTGATCTGCATAAGTAGCCCACACTTCCGTCCCCTTTTTCGGCGTGATAACATCAGCCCAATTGTTCCAATCGTACTTTTCCGTACCGAAATTCACCCCGCCTTGCAGACTTTCAGGCAAATGATCATAAAACAGGTTGTCTATTCCGGCTAAAAAATGAACAGGTGCAGCCAAAGGAGCCTCCCAGAGTTTACCATTCCGATCTTTTTGTCCCGTACGGCAAGTCAAAATCAAATGTCCTCCCTGTTCTGCATATTTCACCCATCGCTCCACCAACATGCTGTCCAGTAATTGATAAGCCGGTGCGATTAAAAAAGGATAACGGGAAAAGTCTTCTTTCTCGGATATAATATCGACAGGGGCAGCGAAGGTTTTCAACAGGTTATAATATTTATGAATATGCGACATCGTGTTCCATTGATCCGTTTGTTTCTGGAAATCTGTTTCCCAATAATTATTCATATCGAAAAGCATTCCGATGCGACGTGCCGCCAAATATTCCGGCATTTCGCTATCCGGATCATAAGCCATTCGTAACTGCTCCATTTCTCCAGCCACCTGCCGATACTCTTCACCTCCGGGAGATAAGGTAACCCCGTCTGTCATGACCATTCCGTAATGATACTGTTCGCTTCCTTTCAACGGTTGCCTGAAACGATAATTACATACGAATTTTCCTCCTCCGGCAAATACATGATATATCCACATACGAACAGCCCCCGGCATAGGTTGAGGATTGTAAACGCCCCAATTCACCTGCCCCGGTTGTAATTCCATAACTCCAAATGTTTTCCCAGCAAAATTTCGGAACTGATCATTCGGAAAACCGATATCTTCCGGAATTCCCAGCCGAAATCCCAGTTTTCCTATTCCCTTTTTATGGCCTGTTACTAAATAACGTGTATAAGTCGTAAAGTCCAAATGGTCCATCCGCACAGGATCCACAGGATTAAAGACCGGTATCAAATTGGTCGTTATCCATTGTTTTTCACTAATATTTTTATGTAAAACATCCGCTTGCATATTAACAAATCCGGCTAACTCGTCTGCCATAAACCGATTCATATCAAGCATGGCATGCGGATTCGGTTTCTCCGGCAATTCCTGTTGATTCGGTAAACGGATCTGGTCAAAATGCTGGTAGCTTTCACTCCAGAAAGTATTCCCCCAGGTTGCATTCAACTGATCTATGGTTTTATACTTCCGACGGAGCCAAAGACGAAATTTCTGTTGAGCATTCTCGCTATAATCGACTAAACCATAGTGTCCCGGCTCATTATCGATTTGCCAACCTATAACTGTCGGATTTTTACCATAACGTTCCGCCAGCTTCGTGACTATATTTTTCACAAAATCACAATAACGTTCGCTACTCCATGATGCATGCTGCCGACGTCCGTGTTGAATATTTACTCCATTATCCCTCCGGATAAGAATATCCGGATATTTTTTCGACAGCCAAACCGGAGGTGTCGGACTCGGTGTACACATTATCACTTTTAATCCATATTTTCCTGCCAAGGCAACTGCACGATCCAACCATTCAAAATCGTATATACCTTCTTCCGGTTCCAGTGTTCCCCAGGCAAATTCAGCAAAATGGGTAAACCGGATTCCTATTTCCGACATTTTTTTCAGATCTCTCTCCCACTGGGAAGAATCCCATTGCTCCGGATAATAATAGGAACCTAAAGCAAACATATTCTCTTTAGGAAAAGATATTTCAACCGGTGATTGGGCATAAACCCGCCAACACAAACACAGAGATAATAATAAAATCAGTTTTTTCATTTTTCATTAATTACATATTCAACTCCTTTATAAATCACCAGTAAACTTGCCGGGGCATAGCCGAAGGGCCGTCTGTATGCAATTTACCTTCTTCATCAAAAAATAATCGGTCCATACATACAACCCGATCCCAGTTCGGCTTTTGACAAGACGCATCGGCATGGCGATGGTAAATGATATAAAGGTCTCCATCCGGAGCTTCCACTACTGAGTTGTGCCCCGGTGCTGAAATACCATTTGATATGTCGGTAGCCAGTAGCGGGTTATCTCCACTTTTCGTCCAGGGTCCCAACGGATTGTCTGCATAAGAGACTCCTACTCCGTACGACTCATATCCCGTATCATTTGCGGAATAAGTCATATAATAAGTCCCGTTTCTCTTAAATACATAAGCGCCTTCGTTACACCTGTTCCTGCCCCAGTTTACTTTCTCCCAGGGCTGAGAAGCACCGGAAATAAAAACGGGCTCGCCAACAAAACCGGAAAGATCATCTTTCAGTTTTGCACCGTAAAGTTCACCCGTAGCTAAAGTATCCTGCATGCCGTTTTTGCTGAAATAGACATAAGGGGTTCCGTCATCATCCACAAATATGTCTGCATCGATGGCCGAATATCCCAAATCGAACCAGGGAGTATGGAGGTCAACAAAAGGTCCGCCTGGGTTTTCGCTGACAGCCAGACAGGTTAGCATACGGTCATATTCTTTCACATAACAACTATACGTCATATAAAACTTTCCTTTGTAGTATTCCACCTCAGGCGCCCAAAAACCAAAACTACCGATATGATTCTCCGGCTTGCGATACAAAAGTCCTTTATATTCCCACGTGATCAGATCGGAAGAGGTGTAACAAACAAAACCTTCTCCTTCCGACAAAGTGCTCGTACCGGTCAGATAATATAAATTCCCTGCCTTATAAACAAATGGATCAGCCACATACACGTAAGTGCTGTCTGTCGTTCTCAAAGGATTCGTATAGGTTCTTTCTTTTTTGATGCAAGAGAGTAAAGGTATAATTTCGGACTCTTCTTTTATCTCATAATCTGACAAAGAATAGCGGGTTTCCTTAGAAGGAGTAGGCATAAACAAGCCTGTCCCTAACAGGTCACTGACAACAGGAGATATTTGACTTCCTTCTGATTTCACCAATAATATACAATAAGAATCCTTAACCACATATCCAATTTCGAAAAATACAGTTTCCGAATCTTCCCTACAATAGCTTTTAATTAGAGGATCTTCTCCTTTCCTGAAAAAAAGATCCAACTCGACAGCGCAATCTTTCGAAAGATCGAGTCTCAATAAACTATGCTCCCCGGATGCCAAAATTGCACCTACAGGCATCCATTCGCCAGCAATAACAGATTGATTTTCCGGCAACACAACATCATGTCTTCTTCCTCTCACCCGTTGTGCCAAAGAAACATCCAATGTGTTCAATAACCGGGAATTTCTTAACGCACAATTTACAAATGAAAAATTGCCTTCAATATCCTCACTTATAAGAGAGGGGTTTATATCGAATATTTTATACCCTTTATTTGCCACTTCAATAATACTATTAGAAACTTTTACCTGAAATGGTGTCATGGAAGACGAATCTTTATAAAGAAAGGATGTTCCGAAATTTTTCAAATAAGAATAAAATATATTTTTATCCAGAATCAAAGTAGGATTCTTATCTGCTTCAATGACTATCGATTTGTCGATTGTATCATAATAAATCTCATTAAAAACAAAAAAGCCATCACTTTCCACACGTATACCTTCCGTCCGACGATAATTATCAGTACCAAGATCCAAACCTCCTCCTGTATGCATAGAAAGAATATGTACATTATTCAATATATGTCCAGCCGATTTTGTAACGAGACCATATTTTGTACCATATATAAACGTATTGGAAATTTTACAGTCACAACAAGAATGATCAATATAGATACCATAGACTTCTTCGTTGGAAGAAATTCCTTGTATGGTGATATTGTCAATTTTAGTATCGCTACTTCCAGTTCCTTTAAAATCATCTGAGACACAAATTCTGATATGGGTTTTACGTCCTTTAAACAAACTGATATACTTTAAAGACACTAATTGTTTTAAGCCATTCACCATGATACCGTTGTCAACATTAGAACAATCGAACATGCCTCCTTCTATATAAGAAAAACGTCGATGAGTGACATCCGGTGTCGACATTTCAGAATAACCGACTTTCAGCAAAGCATCTAATCTAAAATCACTTTTGATTAACGCATTTTTATCAAATACGATATTAACATTTTTCGTATAATCGAACGGTAATACGATCGGTTCCGACAAATTATAAGTTCCTGCGGGAAAATATAACGTTTTTCCATAACTATCCTTTACCAACCGATTAAGTTCTGCACCAATAACCGAACCGTCATTTTTGATTCCGAACCGAATAACAGAAATAATATCATTTTTTATCCCGATATTTTCCATTCCCCAAAGTTGTATGGAGAAACCCAAAAGAAAAAATAATAAAAAAAAGGAATTCCCTGCTTTTTTTATCATGATGATTAAACTTTGTATTTAAATAATGGAGGAGTACCTCTAAATAAGTTTTAAACAAAATAGCAGAAGAACAAAAGAATTATAATAACAAACAAATGCCTCTGATGTATCTTCTGTTCTTCTGCCTAAAAATAAATGTTCACTTCATCGCAAACGATCTATTCTTCTTTCCTCAACAAACATTTATTCATATCCGGGATTGTTTTTAACAATACCTCCTGATTCGATAATGACCTTCGGCGGAATCGGGAACAAAGTCATATAATCCTTGGCCGGATATCCCTTACTCAAGCCATATTCAATATATTTGCCAAAACGGATCATATCCTGACGTCTCCAACCTTCAAAATAAAGTTCACGTCCACGTTCAGCCAACAGGAACTCCTTAAACTTATCCTTGCTTGTCCGAATATCTGCCGGAATCGTATGCGTGACGCCCGAACGGTCGGTAATCTGCTTCAAATATCCCAAAGCCTTATCGGTCGGTCCGTTCAACTCATTTTCAATCTCTGCCAATGATAAAATGACATCTGCATAACGGCAAACCACCAACGGTATATTACCGGCTTGCGTCTGTTCCTTCGGCAACAGATACTTGACGATAACTGCACCATACGGCAAACGCTCTCCCTGATTGCCTTCACGCGAATACAAAGTTCCGTCCGTACCGATATAGCGGTCAGCAATACCAGCCAAACGCTTGTCTTCTTTCGCATACGTATCGTAAAACTCCCACGGCATCAACGTCACCCCCCAGTAAGGCGCAACCTTTATCCCGCAAACCTCGGCACAAGAAGGAGGAATCATATAAAAAAACCATTCGTTCCCCATCTGCTGCCCACTCGGAACCGACCATATGTTTTCATTATTGTGCTCTTCGCTGAACACTTTGCTGTAATCGTCGGACAGCGTATATCCCATCTGTGTCAGGCTTTCGGCATACGGGAGTGCCTTATCGTACTGGTGATCGTTCATATATAACTTCATCAGCAGCATGGCAGCAACCCCTTTGTTCACCCGTCCCCAGTTTTCTGTATTATTGGTCTTGTCATACAGATACGGGAGTGCTTCCGTCAGGTCCTTGACCATCTGGTTGAAGTATTCTTCTTTCGAAGGACGCGGTTCATATACGATATTGTCGATTTTGGCCGGATCGGTAACAACCGGTATCGGTCCATACATATCGTAAAAGCAAAACATCATCCAGGCTCTCAAACATTTCGTCTCGGCCATCAGTTCATTCTTCACGTCCTTATCCATATCCGTCAGTTTGCTGAAAACATCCAGTATATAAGTTGCACGCGTAATATTACGACTTACCGCATAAGTCGAATAGGTATCGAACGCGCTACCCCAATTGAAGTGGATTTCCTGATGTTCGATATTAAAGATTTCATCGGTCGTCATCTCTGATAGCCCGATCCATCCGCCATAACCGGTCGTGAAGAGCGGCCAAACCCAGGCACCGTTGCTATTATCATTCACCGCACCCGAATTACATTTAAAATAGGCATACAACCCAGTCAACATAGAGCGCGCATCCTCTTCCGTTTTCGGAAAGTTCGTTTCCGAAAACGAAGAGTAAACCTTAGAATCCAAATCGCACGAATTAAACCATGCGGTCATGCACAAAGCCAATAAAAAAGCTATTATTTTCGTTTTCATGATTCATTCAAATTAAATTAAAAAGTAATATCGACACCTAAAACGACTGTAAACGGAATGGGGAGCGGAGACGCGTTTTGCTCCATTTCCGGATCCAGTCCCTCGTAATTCGTCAACAACAATGTATTCTGCAAATCCAGATAAACCGAAGCATTCGAAGCAATCTTGCTCTTTTTCATCCAATCTTTCGGCAACAAATAAGTCACTTTGATATTCTTAAAGCGCCAATAATGCGTGTTCTGCAAAGAAAAATCATCGGTTCCCGACTTATTGCTGTTTGCTGCCGCATTAGGTGCAATACCTGGCCACCAACCCGATGTATTAAACGAAGTCCAGACTTCCTTATACCGATAACTCGTATTGATCTTGCTGTCGCACAAACCACGATGTATCCACTGGTCATACGTTTTTCGTCCCAACACCCCATAGGTATCGAGATCGACCATCACATTTTTGATCCGGAAACTCGTACCCAAGCCGAAATGCATCTTAGGCTCATTGTTACCCAGCTTCACGATATCGTCATCATTTAGTACACCGTCACCGTTGATATCGACAAATTTCTTGTTTCCGGCATAAGAATCCGGTTGAAGAACCTTACCATTGGAAGTATATTGTTGTACCTCCTCTGGCGACTGGAAAATACCGTTTGTCTTCCAACCGTAAATCGGACTCAAATCATCCTTCTCCTTAATCCAAGGGGCAATGTCTACTTCCGGATTCCGTTCCACCCAGTATGAATGGTTGTGACTCATGTTCAGATAAGCCGTCCAGTCGAAGTTTTTCTTCTCCATAATCACCCCTTTCAGGCCGATTTCAAATCCGGTACTTCGTGTCGAGCCGATGTTCTTTGCCAAAGTAGCCACCATATCAGTCGCAGGCAAAGATGTAAAATCAAGCAAATCCTTCGCCGTACGTACATAATAATCGAAACTACCGCTCAAACGATCATTGAACAATCCGAAATCCAACCCGGCATTAACCGTCACATCCGTTTCCCATTTCAAGTCTTTGTTTCCTTTCTGCTTCTGAACGATTCCCTTATGTAAAAGCCCATTGTAATAATAGAATGCACCGGTCGCCATGCCATAAGTCGTCAGGCTATAGTTTCCACCCGTCAAAATACTTTCATTACCGGAAGTACCGATACCGGCTCTCACTTTCAGGAAATCTACCACCTTCTGCTGTTTCATAAAATTCTCTTCCGAAACAGTCCATGCTGCAGAAACACCCGGGAACCATCCCCATTTGTGATTGGCAGCAAATACGGAAGAACCATCGTTACGTAATGTACCACCAATCGTGTACCGATCTTTGAACGTATAATTGAAACGTCCGAAATAAGACAATTTGTTCCGTTCCCATCTCCCCGAGTTGTAAGTCGTTTCATCTACATCAGACGACAATTCCAGATAATTGTTTTCAAGTGCATCTGACGGGAAATTAAAGACGGTAACAGAATAATTGTTGCCGGATGTCACATAATATCCCGTACCGAGCACAACATTCAAACGGTGATCCCGTCCGAACTGTTTGTCGTAGCTCAAATATTCTTCGATACCATAATTATTATTGTATGCGTTAGAATAACCACCGAAGTTACGCTGTGTCTGTTGAGGTAAAATCGATTTAGTCGGTGAGAATACATCACGATTTTCGTCTGTCTTATCGACAGAAATCTGCATATTCGCTTTTAATTCCGGTAAAATTCTGATTTCCAGATTCGGAGCAAACATCAAACGTTTGGTCGTTGTCTTGTCTCTCATATAGCTCCAGGCCAACGGATTCGCCGTCATCGCATTTTCAGGCAATGTCAGGTTGCCGTTTTCATCCTCCAACGGAAGGCGCGGAGAAAAATATAAGGCTGCATTCGTTTGGTTCGCCTCATTGGCATTAGCTCTCCAATGCCCCGAAGACGGGTTGTTCGCGCTCAAGAGCGAATACATACTTGCCACATTCAATTTCAAATATTTGCTGAAATCAGCCTCCACATTGATACGTCCGCTGAAACGTTCCAGATCGTTCGTTTTCATAACCGACTTATGATCGTAGTAATTGAAGGAGGCGTAGACTTTAAACCGCTCGCTACCAGCATTGAAAGAAACGTTGTGATTATGGATCAGGCCGGTACGGCTTATTTCGTCAAAATGATCATACGACTCGGTCTGCTTCAACTGATTCTCATCATACAACACAGCCCAACCGGAAGCAGGAGCTGGTGTCGGACCATACGGATAATACTTATTGATATACAGCCATTGCTCTTTCATGCCTAAATTTGCCACGTTCATGAAATCCTGAGCATTCAGCATGTCGAAATACTTATTTACGCCTTGTACAGAGAATGAACCGCTGTATGTCACTTTCGGACGTCCGCTCTGCCCTTTCTTCGTCGTAATTAAAATCACGCCGTTTGCAGCCGACGAACCATAAATGGCCGTAGCACTCGCATCCTTCAAAACATCGATCGAAGCAATATCGTTAGGGTTCAATGTTGCCAAAGGACTACGGTCCGAACCATCTCTCAAAGCCGTACCTAACAAGCCGGACGGCCCGACCTTTGACGCTTTGTTTGATTCGGAACTGATAATCACTCCGTCGATCACATACAACGGGCTGTTAGAACCATTCGGAGAAAGTGCACCTCGAATATTAACAGACATGCCTGACCCCGGTTGTGCGGAATTTTGTGTGATACTCAAACCTGCTACTTTCCCTTGTAACAAATTATCTGCACTTACGGCATTCGGAGCTTCCAATTCTTTGGCTTTAACAGAAGAAATTGCGCCCGTTACCGTCTTTTTCAATTGTGAACCGTAACCAACAACTACCACTTCGTCCAATACCTCCATATCCTCATCAAGAGTAACCGACAGAGATTGTTGGTTGCCAACCTTTACTTCAATTGCCCGATATCCAACAAAAGATATGGCCAATACTGCATTCGAAGAGACTCTCAGAGTAAACCGACCTTCTGCATCCGTGATGATACCATTCGTCGTTCCCTTCTCCATGACATTGGCACCTATTACCGGTTCGCCTTTCCGATCTTTCACTACTCCGGAAATAACGCGACCAGTCTGTTGATCTTTTTCAGATTTTGTTAAAGGCGACAAGATGATGTAGTTATCAGAGAGTTCATATTTCAAATTCCTCCCATGTAAGGCTTCATTCAATAATTCATCAACTTTCGCTTTTTTCCTATTCAACGAAATATCAAAGTTTGATTTGATTTCACTCGTACTATAAATAATCAGATAATCAGTCTGCTGCTCGATTTCTTTAAATAATTCTTCTATTGATAAGTTTTCAGACTGAAGGTTTACAACTTTATTTTGTGCCTCACCGTTGAAAGCAAATAACTGTGAAACGAAAATAAACATACATAAAAAGGTCATCTTCATAATCCTGAATGCTTTTTTGATTAATTTAGGGCATAACTTATGCGTTAACAAAGGATTTATTTTCATATCTTTGTTTTGTTAAGTAAATACTATTTTTTTTGATCACAAATGGGTTTGCTTTTCGCTAAATCGGTAGATACGCCAATATCTGCCGATTTTTTTAATTTGTCATGGACTCATACATATTACATTTAAAGGTTAATACTTTTTTTTACTTACTCAGAACGATCTGATTCAACTCATCATCTTTTTTAATATTAAATTTATGTATCCGCTGGATCAACCGGAGTATTTCCAGCACGCCATCCCTTTGACGGAATTTTCCGACATATTCATAATTTAATATTTCCGGGTCTTTCACAATTATTTTTACATCATAATATAATTCGAGTTTCTTTATAATGCTTCCTAACTTTTGCCTTTTAAATGTATAAATACCTTGGCGCCACAACAACTCATCCGGATCCTTCGTCGACAGTTCCAGCCGTTTCCCTTTCTGAACCAGATACTGTTCCGGAGAAAGTACAACTCCTTCCGACTCTAAAGACGGGAAATAAGCCTTCACAGACCCTTGCTGAAGATAAACACCGGTATAGTCACTCCCCGGGTAACAGAACACATTGAACTGAGTACCCAAAGCCTTTACATCGATCGTTCCGGTAGAAACAATAAAAGGTACTTTTTCGTTTTTAGCCACATCAAAAAATCCTTCCCCCGATAAAAAAACCTTCCGCTCCTTTTCAAAAAAAGAAGGATAAGATAATTTCGAACCGGCATTCAGCCACACTTTCGTTCCGTCAGGCAACGTCAGTTCCGCACGTTGTCCGGGCGGCACCACTAGCTCCTGCTGAAATGCGATCAGTTCCTGTTGTCTTGAAAGATTTCCTGCAAAATAATAAGACGCCAACATCCAGGCAGACACAAAGGCGATCACTAGTATTGCTGCATACCGGCTAAACGAGATCAGCCAAACTCTTCTTTTCCGGGAATTTACCAGTCTTCTAAAGCCAGCATAGCTTTCAGAGCCCTGCTGCGCATCTATTTTTTCCGGAACCAATTCCAACAGACTATGCAAGTGCTGATAACCTATTATTTGAGATTTCAGTTCAGGTTTATTATAAGCTTCTTTTAAAAGCTGGTCCTGTTCCTGCTTCGGTAATACTCCCTGACAATATTTTATGATTCTTTCATCCATTATTCACTGTTCTTTATATAGTAAACGAACAGAAAAAATAATCCCCCTAAAAACAATCGGACTTTTTTTCAATTTTCTCAAGAAGATAAAAGGAATAAGAGTAAGGGTAAGTAGTTTTTTAATTCTTCTCTTAGCTTTTTATAAGCAATAGTCATTTGACATTCAATGGTTTTTACAGAAACACCCAGTTCTTCCGCTATTTCCTTTTGCTTCTTTCCCTCTATTTTACTCATCACAAAAATCTCCCGGCACCTTTCGGGTAATGACTCAAGAGCTTTTTCAATTATGTTTTTTATATTATCTTCTGAGAGTCCCTCCAGATTAAAAGCTTCCAACGAATCAAATTTCATACGGAAAGACAAATCAAACTCTTCCTGCATTTTAGCAGCAGCTTCCTGCTCTAGTAGTTTGCGCCGCAGATAATCAATGCACCTGTTTTTTACAGACGTGAACAAATAGGCTATTACATTTATATGGAAATCAAGCGAATCTCTCTTTTGATAGAAATCAAGAAAAACATCTTGTGTAATGTTCTCCGCCTCTTCTTCAGAAAGGACATAGTCGCGTGCAAAGTGCTTAACACGCGAGTACCATGTTATATAAAAATTCTCGAAATCCATTTATCTGTTCAATATCTCACAACAACCGCTTTATTGTAAACAAAATTAAACAAAAACACTGGATATGCAATACTGTATTTCTTTAAAACTTATATCCAATCGTTACGAACGCAGATAAATTTTTAAGAGCATTATCTTCAAGCTCTTTCATATCTATTAGATCGGAAAATCCGTCATGTATCTTAACCAGCCCCAATTGTCCTTCCAAGCCCACCACAATTCTCCGGTACTCATAGGCAATTCCCAATCCGACCCCGGCGTCAAAGCGTTTGCACCCCATATTCCCATCGGTTATACTGCCAAAAGTATTGAGTTTATATTTTTGATGAACTTTCTGAAGACCTGTACTACTCGGAATCGGCAACCATACATCGACCGACGTTTTGCCTCCTACTCCATAAGACATATAAGGACCTCCTGAAATAACCAGATTAGATGTTTCCGTAAGATGTAAGCGGGCCGACAACATAACAGGCAATTCTAGGTAAAGCATATTCACCGTAGCCTTTCCCAAATCTTTTCCATCTTCATTAGCTCCCTTTGAAGCAAAATTCAGAAATGATTGTAACGCCCAAGTCTTATTAAAACCATATTCCATACCAACACCCACCTTATAAGCGAATTTAGCATTTTCTTCTGTATTCTTACCCCACATGCTCGCAATACCTGCTCCCGCCTTTACTTGAAAAGAAACAGGAGATTGAGCATAAGCTTTAGCACTCAAGATAATAAAAACAATACATACTCTTAAAACAAACTTCATATTCCGTCCAAACAATTCATTCATATTTATACTTCTTCTATTATAGACCTTGATTATAGAAACTAAATTAATAAAGTTATATTGTCCTATAGAACTGGTTCACCCTCAATTTGATCTATTTAGTATTCAAAATATCCCTTTATTCGAAAGACATAAACATCATCGAAACAAAATTGATATTTTATTTGAAGAAAAAAGACCTTTATACAAAAAATATTTATCTATTTGATTAGGTAAATTGATCCTTTTTGATTCTTCATTATCCAAAGAGGAATCTATTTCTATAAAATCCAACATCTTATCAGTAGGTAACAAAAAAGTATAATCTCCTTTTAATATTTCAAAACCAACCAAAGAATAATAATCAGAATATTTTCCTTTTGGTTGCAAAAAGACAAGATCATCTTTTAATGTACTTAATAAATCCTGACTTATCACATCATCATCAAGAGTATCACTCTCAAGTTTTTCATATATTAAAGTATCAAACAATGAGGCATAAACAGAATACAATGCATCATTCATAACTTCATTTTCTCGTTCACTAAAATAATCTACACTATCGGGCAAAACCTCCCATACATGATTATTGGGATACATACCTCCTATAAAGACATTCCATTTCACTACAGATGAATTTTCTTTACAAAAAGTATCTGCTTTATAACAAGTATTTCTTATCGATTGTGAAAAAGAAGGCAATGAGACTGTATTTTGATATACTTTAGGGAAATAAATATATTTATCGGACAAATTATTATATGTAATTTTTAAATAAGGAATACTATCTATTCCTTTATTTCGATATGAAAAACTTATACTTTTCATCCATTCTATAGATAGTTCAACAGAAAGTTGCTGTCCATAAGACTCAGTAGTCAGAAAAAGCGTTAATATAAATGCAAGCTGTTTTATCATGATTAAGATCAATATTTTAGTTATTAAAATATAACACTTAAAGTATCAGGAACAACATTTCCACAATATAACCTATATCCATTTTTCATACCAGGGAAACAATAGAACTTCTGATCAACCTCCATTATTGTAGCATTGCAAGGAATTTTATTATAGTAAAAGACATATTCACCATGTAATATCATAAATGCTACCAAATTAAAGCAATCTATCAAAGTTTCTCCAGGATTTAAAAACACATATCTTTCAGAATCATTCACTTCATCACTTGTGGACATATTATTTTTTGAGATATAGTTAAATCCATTTTTATAAGCTATATATCTCTGAATCATTTCCACACGCATATTGTAAAAGGAATTTGACTCTACCTCTTCAGCTTCTGTATATTCATTTATATCTAATGTATACCTAAATTGATCCACTTGAACATCATATTTCCCAGCACTACAACTTCCTGCGATTTTTTGTATTATAGCATTCAATCCATTTTTATAATAATCTATATTATTGGATGGGAACTCCCAAGATAAAATTAGCGGTAATTCGTTACATCCATAAATAGTCCTTGGTATATAAATTGAATCTTGTGTAAGATTCGAATACTTTACAAACAAATAGGGATGTGATATTGTATCATACTCTGCAGAAATACTTAATTTACTCTTAGACCATGACAAGGATAAATCTACTTTCACTTCTTGTGAAAGTAGACTTTGAACACTGAATAAAAATAATAATATATACGTTTTTTTTGTCATACTAAAATGGATATTTATATTTTGCTGTTGTAGTAAAGTTAAAATTACTCCAATTCATACTTTTAAATTCAACTGGATATTGAGTCATCATCGCTGGTATATCAGCCTTAAAACCATTAAACGACTTTCCACCTAAAGTTCCTTCATAACTATAAGCATGATATTCTACTAATTTATTAAACAAATCATTCTCAAATGTTTGTGCTAACTGTCCAGCTAATGCTGCATATTGAGATACATGAACAAATTCATGCCCCATCGTATAATACAAATTCTTTGCACTTATAAAAGCAATATCTTTATTAAAATACACATTAGACATTCCAGTAAATTTCCCAGATATTTTACCTTTTAATGGCATTGTTCGTGCCCCCGCTTCGTTTATCGCCATACTTTGCTGAATATCATCAGGAACATTTTCTACTGTAAATTTTTTCACATTTTCCATTGGAGCATCCTTAAACCAAGTTTCTTGTGCTTCTTTTAAAAATTTATCACTCACTGGAAGTTTTTCCTTTTCATTTATATTCAATTCTGCACAACCCTTTCGAAATGTCTCTAACTCTTTACCATGCCGATACATACCTTGAAGCCCTCCTATTATTCCACTAATAGCACCACTTATTCCGCCTCCTACAAAACCGGCCTTTAACCCTTGTCCAAAACCAGCTCCGGCAAGCCACGCATTACCAGCGCATCCAACAAAGCCACTACTGAAACCACCTGCCATACCTGATAAACTACCCTGAACAAAACCTAGAGATGTTATTGAACCCGCAACAGCACCACCAGCCCATGCACCCGCAGCTCCAGAAGCGGCTCCTACAAACAAGCCTTTAAACATATCCCCTGCCAATCCCCAACCACTCTTATCGCTGGAAACCATTGCACTACCCATGCCGATCCATCCACCAATAATTGCAGCAACGAGGATAAAGCTTTCACCATTAGGATCTTTATACGATAACGGATTATTCAACGCATATGAATATCCATTATAAGACTGTGTAAAATCAGGAACCTGGACTATTGGATCGGGACTTAAGAAACGACCTAACACCGGATCATACAAACGCGCATTCATATTAATCAAACCAAACATCTCCAAATGTTCATGCCCCGTAAAGCCACGATCAAATTTCATCTCCGGCAGATTCGTATAATTATTCCAGTTCGAAGCATCCCGTCTACGTCCCCAGGCATTAAAGTTCAGACGTTGCACTTCACTACCCGAAGCATTCGTTATCAACCAGGGAGAACCTAAATGGTCATTATGGAAATAATACATGCCAGCATCGGATGCACCTTCCGTATAAACAGCCGCTATTTCTCCGCCGGCGTAAATATAATAATTTTTACGGGTTATAGAACCTTTTTGGATTTCTTCATAAGGACCGCAATAGTATTTTGTAAATACAGTCGAGTTATTTTCTACATATTGACTTTTTATACGACTGTTTCCTCCATTATAAGATATTGTATAGATCTTATTGTTTTCTGTAATTCTAACAGGTAAACGTACGCTGTTATATGTTACTGACAAATTAGTATTATCCAACCCCATATTATTTCCGGGAGACACTTTGTTGACTGCATGTGGATGATTTGCAGCGTACTGATACGTTCCGGCATCCGATTTGAATGTAATGTTTCCATTTTCACTATACTCAACTCCAGACGTAAGTCGATTCATTCCGTCATAGGCAAAATACTCCCCCTGCGACTTATAGAAATCATGTCTGTTTTGAATATTTCCACGGGAATCAATATCACGATAAGCGACATTGAATAAAGTCGATGTCCCTTTTACTGCTTGAATAGAAGTTGGTATTCCGATAGTATTATAAGTAAAATTATTCTGTATACTATTGCCTGAATTTACCGACAAAATCTGTCCTTTTGCATTTGCGTCACTTTTCTGCCAGACTATCGTTGTACTCGGTTGCCAAATAATTTTATAAAGATCACCATTTGTATACTCATATTTAATTGACTTTGAGTTTGGATAAGTTATCGTTTCCAATTGTCCTTTATTATTGTAACTATACGAAAATCGGAAAGATTTGTTATCGACAGTTTCCGTCTTCGAGTCTAACCGACCATAAGTTCCATAAGTACAGGTTGTTTTCACACCACCATAAGCAATAGAACTCACCAGCCCTTTATATTTAGAATCATAAGTATAGGAAAAAGATTCCCCTGCTCCTCTTTTATACGTTTGAAGACGCCCGCTACCATCATATACATATTCTTCCGCTTCACCTCTGGCATCTGTTTGCTTTTTCAGATTACCCCAACCGTCATATTCATAAGTAATTGTACCGGCATTCGGATCTTTTAGTTCAGTTCGACGTCCTAATAGATCATACTTCATAGTAGAAGAGGTTGAACCACAGACAACTTTAACCGGATCCCCCGATGGTCCATAGGTATAAGTTATCTTACCGCCCGGATCTGTTACCGATTTTAACTTCCCGGCAGTATCAGTTTCCCGGACAGTGGTATAACCTTTAGTTCCATCATTAATCGTTGTTTGATTACCAGAATAACTATAGGCTATTGTACCCAAAGGTGTCACTAACTTACTTATTCTGCCATAATTATCATATTGACTGGTATGATATTGGATTGCAGACGAAGAGCTCCCTGAGAAATAAGGTTCGGAAACTTTTATCGCACGTCCCAATGCATCATACTCTGTTGTAGTATAAACTTCTTTATTTTGAAAATTCTTATGACTGGACTGGATCTCACGTCCTAGAACATCATACCAGGTTTTGATAATTTGACCGTCTCCTGTTGTTTCTGTACGAAGTACGACAGATTTCGAAGGGTTACCATTCGTCCATGTCCAATTTGTTGAAACCTTATTTGCCGATGCAGAACTCAAAGATTGCGTCTTTATTTTACCAAAACCATCATAAGTAAAAGTCGACTCGTCACCAGCTATATCCGTTTGAGAAGACAACAAACCAGAAACCGGATCATAAACAAAAGACTCCACTTGTCCCAAAACATCTGTATGAGTTTTAATAAAACGTCCTTTCTCATACGTATAAGATTCCACTCGTGAAGTGCTACCAACTTTTTTTGTCTTTGTTGCAACATTTCCATATCCATCATAAGTATAAGTTGTTATAGATTTATAGGAAGATTGATTCGGTTCTACTGTTTGTGTTTGCAACAAACCTGTTGTATTGTTATAAGCATACTCTACCGTATTAGTCTGCGAACTACCGTTCACTGTACTCGTACTCACACTTCGGGTCAATAACCCTATAATCCAATCCGTTGTGTTGTTGTCGTATGTATTTGTTACTTTTTGTACATCTCCATTACCATAAGTCGCAGTTTGCGCCAACAGATTTCCATAGTTATCATAAGAATAATTCGTTGTAACAGATTGAATGACTTTATTTGCCACCGGCTCATAAGTTTGTTCTGTTACAGATGTAGGTTGATAAACAAATGTACCATATACATCCGATGGCTTCGTTAAAGCATTGATATAATCCGTTTGCATCAATTTTCGATTCTGCGAAGTGTATACCTTTTCTATGCTCTTTACTGCTGCCTGATAATAGGTCTCTGAAAAATCCTGCGTAATTGTTGTCTTAACAGAAGTACTCAGGTCATTCATTATAGTTCTGGTAAAGCCCAAAAAACCGCGTCCCCGTTTAAAAACCTTCGCATTCTCATAGTTATATGCAATACTATTTGTCCCTCCAATGCCATTACTAATACTTACATTTGATACCAATTTGAATGGAGCAGTAAAAGACAGGCAATCATATCCGGAAACGGCTGCAGCTCCTCCTGTCGGAGAAGTTTTTGTATATATGGAAGGATCCGCCATTTTTTTATAAGAAACAGTTGTCACATTCCCATGAGAGTCTGTAGCCGATTTCAGTAAATTTGAAAATCCGGCATTTGACATATACAATTGATACCCTTTCCAGGAATTAGATGCAGATGTTACCAAAAAGCCTAACTTACCGTCACCTCTTGTATCTAAAGGGAAAAAGTTCCATTTATCAGATCCATATGTATTTACACTTGTATATTCTTTAAAGTTACGCCCATTATCATATCCAGTAAAACATCTGAGGGAACTCATATTATCCGAAGATTTATCAACGGCAAAAAAATCATCATTCCCATCACCATTCAAGTCACAGACATAAATATCTTTAGAAAAAGTATTGAACTTTTTTGGAAAAGAGTAACTCTTAAACCCGACACCTGTTGATAATAAAGTCTGCCACTCACCCCATTCCATATTATTCCAACCTGTCAATAATATATCTATTTTTCTGTCACCATTAAAATCTCCGAAGCTCATTTTATGATTCTTATTCGGAAAAGTTCCGGTTCTGCTTCTATGTAACGAACCAGCTCCGTTATTCTCCATATAATCATAACCGCCATCATGAAAATTAATAACTTCAGCCAATCCATCACCATTAAAATCCCATACTTCCACTTGATCCCAATTCATTTCTGAAAGGATAGGGCCTGTTTTAATTGTATTAAATGCAGTTAAAGTACCAGAAGAATAACCGGACATGCATATTTTGTAATCCTGAGAACCACTCTTATTTTTATAATACACAAATAAGTCCATTGCTCCATCCCCATTAAAATCTGCGACTCTCACACCATGCGGACGAGATTCAGTAGTTATGCACGGTCCGGCTGTAAATCCACTACCCGTACCATAATAAACAAAATAATTATAATAAGTAACAGATGCTTTATCTAGCTGATCCCCCAAGGTATCTGATACCGAAACTGAGTCAACTCCATCAAGACTATTAGCAACAGTCTCTCTGCATGCCAGAAAATCAGTAATGCCATCTCCATTATAATCGCCAGGAACCGGTTCCTTAAACCTTTCCGGAAGAGTCCCTGATCCGGAATAGGTTAGTTTATTACCATCTGTATCAGCCAAAAACAATCGCCAGCCAGTCCATCCGGCATCATCCATAGGTGTAGCCAAAAGGTCTGTTCTACCATCTCCATTGTAATCACCCAGAGAAATATAAGCTTTATTTATATAATTTGTAGCACTTGACGATTGGTCATATATAACTTGTTCATGTTTAAAATCCGTATTTTTATACCAATTGAACACTATTGGTTTAAGAGTTTCATTATCTAATCCGGTAACTGTAATTTTAGATAAAAGATAAGTAAAATCATTTGCGTCAAAATTATAAGTCATTGCATATTTTCGATACAAAGAGATCCCATAGTAAACACCTATCTCACTCAATAACTTACTTTCTTTAAATTCACTACCTACAATATAGTTCAAATTAACAGCATTATTACGATTTGAATAAACAAATTTCACAGAACAATAAGGTGCAGAGCCTTCATTTCCTGTATAATCTATTTGTTTTAAACGGATTTCTCCATTGCTATCATTCTTTTCATATATATATGTATAATAATTACCTATACGATCCTTTACTTTATTAAGCATCCAAAATGCAACCTGACCTTCATGAGGAGACTGAGCATATAATTTGGAATCTGAAGTATTACCATATTCCATAATTAAACCTTCTTTTGTCCTTACCTCAAAATGTGCAGAAGAAGTATTCGGTGAGATACATTTAATCTGCGAATAAGGATTCATTTCTGTACGATATTGCCCCATTGTTACATTATACATCAAACGATTGCCGTCAAGCATATAATTATCATTATTATTGAACTTTATATCGCTAATACTACCATTATGAAAAACAGTTGTATTGGCACGGGCAATAGAAGATATAGCTGATAACGAGAAACCTTTTCCCATGATACCATCTCCCGAAAAACTATTATAAACTATTGATATATCAGGTTTTAACCCTGATATACCAGGAGGTAAATCAACCGGAATATTATATGTAGCATTTCCAACAGGACCAATATCAAATGAACCGGATATATTCGAAGTATTCTGTGCCAGTCCCAATAAAGGAACGATTAATAATAATATATGGAATATGTATTTATTCATAATTTATGTCGATATAATTAAGATTTCATTCAACAATACTAACTTGTCGCATGATTCGATTACCGGAATCATCATAGATAAATTCGAACATCAGTTGAGATTGCCCTATTTTTATATTCAATATACTTCCTAATTCTCCCACAAAAGGACCATTTAATGTAATATTTTCCGGAGCAACCAGTGTCAAATTACCATTATTAGTAATTGTCACATTCTGTACAACAAGAGTATTACATCCCTGAACAGAAACCATCGAAGAGACTGTCCGGTTTTCAAAAGTATTGACACATGAACCTGTAACAAAGACAGATATGCTATCTGAGTGTTGTTCTTTTCTTAGACTATCAGATACAATCTGATTTGAACTATCACTTAGTTCTTCCCCGTTTTTGAAATCTTTTGAAGATATGAAATCCACAAATCCAAACAATAAGAAAGGTAGCATACATATCTTTACGTATGCCATAAACATATTTTCTCTTTTCATAGAAAAATCAGTTTACAAATTTCTTCAGTGTATCCGCTTTCTGTCCATCCACATACAACACATAGATAAACGTACCCAAACCGATCTCGGTCGGATTTATTTCCACTATATCATTTGCGGTTGTCAAGGTTATTTTCTTCAACATCCTTCCTGCAATATCAAACACCTGCAAATATGCATTGGCAAAAGTAGAAGGTAATGTATAAGAAACTGAGGAACCAGCTCTGTTATATAATTTTGCACCTTCTATAACGATATTATCTGTAGAAGTTGAACGCAATAGCGACTTACTTTCCTCTGGCAAAAGGCTCTGCAAAATATCTATTTCGTTCTGCTGTGCCTGAATAGTCTGTTGCATTTCTTTGAGACTTTCTACGATCAGAGGTATAAAACCTATATAATCAATCGATTTGATTCCATTTTCATCTGTCTGTACCAGTTCCGGTAAAACCTTCTCTATATCTTGTGCCAGGAAACCGATTCTCTTGCGACTGGCATCTTCCGCTTCTTTTCTATCAACAGCATTTTGATAAAGTTTGTCATCATTCTCTTTACCTGTCAAGGCTGCATTAGAAGAAACACTTGCACTATTCTGCATATTCTGAGCTTCGGTAAACTTTGATGCATCCTGTTCGCGATATTTATTAATTTCAGAAAGTTTATAATTATAGCTAACTCCATTTAGCTGACTTACAATATTTAATGGATTTTGAAGTGTCTGAACATTCTCTTTCAACCGAGCATCGGAAGTTATATTCACACCATTTACCCGAAGATTCGTATTGAAAACAAAATTACTATTCGATGCCGGAGCATAATATGCTACAATATTATTTGCTTGACCACTTGTAGTTAAATAGATACCCCTTTTCCCATGTAACCAAAGTTGATCCGTATCATCCGACCCATATTCCCCAATAAAGACATTCCATCCTTGATTTGGGTATTGTCCAAAATCACCGAACGTTAATTTTGAACCGGAACGCATATCACCATAAGGGCCAAATACCTGCATGGTTGTTACATTCAGAGGGTCTTCTGTCGGATCTGTTCTAAGCGTCCCCACTTGGACACGACCATTTTGTAGTAATCTCAACTGAGCATTTGAAGTAAAACACAAACAAGTAATTAAAACGGTTAATAGGTAAATCTTCTTTTTCATATCAATAGAGTTTATTTATTTTTTCATTCTACAGTAAATATTCCTGTTAATTCTCCCCCCTTGGAATCTTTCAATTTAACAGTATAACTGCCATTTAATGATTCACTCAGTTCAATTAATGATTTAGAACTTTTGAATACAGATATTACTTCTGAATAAATAATCATATTTTGGTCATTAGTAATTGTAATTTCTATTTCTCCTAATACATCTAAATAATAAACCATTAAAGCATTATTTTCCTGAAAAACTTCAATTAATTTAGAACTACTTCGCGTTGTCGGAGTAGACAAACGTCCTTTCAAATATACTTTTGAAGAACTCGTCACTGTACATAACTCTTTATTGCCAGAAGCAAATACATTAGTTGGAACACAAGGCATAAAAAAAGAGCCTACTACTATTAATGTTCCGAATAGTGTTTTAGTCAGATTCATACATTTATTCTTTAATTATGTTAATCTGAAAACAAATTTAGTTACTATTCGCTATCACACTACACGCATATAACTTTTCACAGAACACAATCAAAAACAACCAACTGATAATCAAATATATAATAAATATACAATATAACTTTTCAACTAATAGAAAAGGTTTATCAATTCAATTTTTCATTTAAGAAATCTCGTAAATTAGTAAAAGCTACGATACCTAAACTTTTTCGTATAGCAGAACGTTTCATATTTATTGTATTTACACTCAAATTTAATACAATTGATATTTCCACTGTTGAAAAACCAGAATAGGTCAAACAAAGAATACGATATTCTATTTCTTTCAATTGAGGATATAATTCTTTTAACCTGATAAAAAAATCATTATGCAATTTATTCATTACATCATATAAGACATCCCAGTTCAAAGCATCCTGACCATAGATTATCTCATTTATTTTTTTTATCCAAAATTCATCTTTATGAGATACATCTTTATTCATATAAATCTTTAAACTTGACATTTTCTTTAAAACATTAAAATGTTTAACTAAGTAGGAAGTAAATGTTTGTTCCTTTTCATCATATTTTTGGGATAAAATATTCAAACTCGTTATTTTTTCTTCTAATTCTAATATCTCATTTTTATGTTTTTTATATCTTCTGAATAATAAGAATATCAAAACAATAAAAAACAATATTCCTAATATTAAACCGATAAAGATATTTGCTCTTTCCAGTTTTAAACGAATATTATGTAATCGAATCTTTTCATAATCGTATTTTTTCTGAAGTTCCAACAATCTTTTATCCTGATTAACATCAATTATCTGCAAAAGATTCTCAGCATACATTTTATAATATGTCAAAGCCTCCGGATAATTTTTAAGGAGTTCCTCTCTCTCTGAAAGAAGCTGAAATAAATTAGCCTTTACATATACATCCTTTATGCTATCTTTCCTTTGCAACAAATAGCTCATATAGACATTTGCCGAATCTCCTTGATGACTTGCAGTATACAAATCTAACAAAGACACATATATTTTTATTTGATTATCTTGATTGGATGTGTATTCCAATGCTTCTTTCAAAAATCGAATAGCTTTTGTTAATTCTCCTTTCTGAGCATATAATACACCTAAGTTTTGTCGAACGATAGATTTCTCCTGGCATAATTTTTCTCTATCAACTAAATGCAAACATTCCATATAATAAAAAAGAGCACTATCCGGTTGTTCCAAATACTGAAAGCAATCACCTATTTGAATATAAGTAATAAGTTCACTTTTCAAATTTCCAACCTGTTTATAAAAAGAAGCAGACTTTCGAAAACTTAATATTGCTCCCTCACTATCAAACTGATTTAATAAAAGAACTCCAATAGCGTTCCGAATCAGTCCCCTCAAATTTATATTACCGCCTTTTTCCGCATACCCATCAGCTTCCAGAAAACATCTCATTGCATTTTCGCCGTTTCCACACTCCTTGTAATAACAACCACAATAATATAATGCCAAAGCGATATTAGGATTATCGTTCTTTTCCAAATAATAATCCCGTACGGAAAGAATAGTCGAATCAGATGTGATATCCTGATACAATTTATATTCAGCCTGAATTTTTAATAGGATATATCGATTATATTCTTCTGCGTTCAATTCCTCAGGGTAAAGAATAGAGCCCAATATATACAAAACACTATCAGGATCTGTTTCTAAAAGTGATTCTGATTCCGAGAATATCATTTCATTTTTTCCAGATCCGCAGGAAAGACACAATAGGATCTGAATGAATAAGATAGGTAGTATATATATTTTCATAACTGTATATATTATTTGCGTTGTCCTTTTGTTTTTCCGGCATTCTCTCTAATCGTAAAATTACACAAACAAAATTACTCAAACAATATATACAGCCATTATTTTTCAATAAGATTTTATCTTTCAATCATATTTGTCAATCCTAAAAACTTATAAGTCCAATCAACCTAAGAAATTGAAATGTGATAATAAAACACATTTTCCCCACATAATAATGGCAAATACAGTAATTTATCCATTCTTTTCATCGTTCGCCAGCAAATACATCACTTTATTCCGATATCCTACTCTGACTAACACACCTTCCTCTACAAATTTTTTCAGATCGGCCTCAGCCCGGTATCGGGAGCAACCGATAGCTTCTGCATAGCTGCGAGGACTGATACTGTCCCAGATAGCAATATGACTCAACAGTTTCTTTTTACGTTCTTCCCAACTATCCGGTTTCTTTTTGTCTTTTACATGTACCAAATCGATTTGCCGCAACTTTTCACGCAAAGAAGTGGAACAGCGATAGTTGATCCCGTCTACATATACCGTATTATTATCGGTTTTTTTCTTATTCGGAACAGTTCTCAATGATGGAGAGAAATATCCCAAATCATCCAACTCGACATGACAGCCATCTTCCAGAGCCAACTCGATCACCCAGGCAAACGAATCCAGAACGCTTTTCACTTCCGCCGATGAGACAGCCGAGCGTTCGCTTATCAGCCTGCATACTTTCTCCAGATTATATGTGCCCTGGCTGATTGCACGCGCATGGGATAATTTACTTCCTTTCCGGCCATTCGGTTTCGGTGTTGAATAAACTTTAAATTTTATAGCCATGATATTATTTATTAGGTTACGTACTATTGCTACTTACATGCCATACTAATTTGAATTACTACCGCGACTAATCAACGGTTGATAACCGTCCGCCGTATGGCTCATAATTATCGGTCATACGGCTCACATCCATCAACCATACGGCCGATAATTATAAGCCATTGAATTCATCCCGTTCAAAGATACGAAAGAATGAGGGAAATTATTCTCTTGAACGCTTATTTTTATAGCATCTTTGCGTCCTTTCAGTAGAAGCATACATATCCGGTTTAATGCAATACTTATTATTTACGATATACATGAAATTCTTCATGAAAAAGTAAAAAGTTTACGGTATACATGATACTTTTCGTATATTTGCTGATTATATACGATATACATACAACTTTTATAATTATGGAATATATATCACGTCCCACATACATTGAGAAAATAAAACCTTTTATCAACAAACAGATCATAAAGGTATTAACCGGACAAAGACGTGTCGGGAAAAGCTATGTTATGTATCAACTAATGGATGTTGTTAAAGAATCAGATCCAGAAGCCAACATTATATATGTAAATCGGGAACTGGAAAATTTCTTGTGGATACATGACTATACGGATCTATTGAAACATGTAAATGAGCAACTGACAGAAAAGAAAAAAAATTATCTCTTCATTGATGAAGTTCAGGATATAAGCTCCTTTCAACTGGCTCTGCGCAGTTTATTCGCAGAAAACAAATGTGATATTTTCTGCACCGGAAGTAATGCTAATATGCTATCCGGAGAACTGGCGACTTATTTAGGAGGACGATATATCGAATTCCCTATTCATGGACTGAGTTACAAGGAGTTTCTGATCTTCCACCAATTAACGGATTCCTATGAAAGTTTGACAAAATATCTGACTTATGGCGGTATGCCATATCTGGTAAACATCGGTTTAACAAATGAACATCCGTTCGAATATTTAAAAAGTATTTATTCTACCATCCTGCTGAAAGATGTAGTGGCTCGTGAAAATATTCGTAATATTTCATTCCTTGAAAATCTGGTATGCTTTTTATCCGACAATATCGGGAGCCTGTTCTCTGCCAGTAATATCAGTAAATTTCTGAAATCGCAGCGAATTGATATATCCCCCCAACTTACACTCAATTATTTGAAAGCTTTAGGAAATGCCTTTTTTATTTATAAGGTAAACCGAGCTGATATCGTTGGTCTAAAATTGTTTGAGATCGGAGAGAAATATTATTTTGAAGATTTGGGTATTCGAAATGCAATCAAAGGGTTCAATTTGCGCTCAGATATTCATAAAATCATGGAAAATGCTGTTTTTCTGCATCTTATTCAAGAGGGTTTTAATGTGTATGTCGGAAAATCCGGTGATAAAGAGATTGATTTTATCGGAGAAAAGAATGGTTCCAAGATTTATGTCCAGGTCACTCTGCAAATTACAAATGAAGAAACAGAAAAGCGGGAATTCGGAAACCTATTGGCTATCAACGACAATTATCCTAAATATGTAGTCACTCTTAACGATCTGATAGTTGGTAGCGATTACAAAGGTATCAAACAATTCAACCTGAATGACTTTTTGCAACGAGACCTTAATAAGAATTAATAATTCTGATTATCGCAATATATTTCTTACTTTTGCAGGTTAGAAATGGTAGGAACACCATAAGAAGTAAAATGGAAAAGGAAAATAATCCCATATACGAACATAACACGCTGGAGTTTGTAACTGTAGCGCTAGAGTTTTGCACATTTGTTGAAGCAGCCGGACAAAACGGCCTTTTTGATTTTATGGACAAAGCTGTAAAGATATTGCCCTTGCTCTATCTGAAGGCAACGCTTTTGCCGGAAGTGGAATCTGATGAAGATGCCGAGCCGGAATTGTTCGTAACAGAAGACATGTACGAATCTGTTCGTACCCGGATCGCAAGCCTGTTGGGAGAAAAAGATACCTATCTGGAAACTTTCCATCCGGATATGCAGTACAGTGACACGCCTATCGCTGCATTTATCTCGGAAAACCTGGCAGATGTTTATCAGGATGTCGGTAATTTCGTATCTCTTTTCCGTCAGGGATACGAAGAAGTGATGCTTCAGGCTATCGCCTTATGCCGTACTAACTTCCGGGAGTTCTGGGGACAGCAACTCCTGAATGCACTGAAAGCTCTTCATGCTGCCCGTTACAGTGATGATGAAATTATAGAAACGAACGAGGAATGATGACACAATATACACACACAATATCAAAAGAAGAAATATCACTTCTTGAAATAGAAGAATTTCCCGGTAGGATTATCGTTATCGACACCGAAAAAGATGCAGATAAAGCGGTTGAATACCTGTTACAATTTGAGGCTGTCGGTTTCGATACGGAGACACGTCCCAGCTTTAAAAAAGGTACGCGCTATAAAATCTCGTTGATGCAGATATCAACAGACGAGGCTTGTTTCCTGTTCCGCCTGAACAGGATCGGTATTCCTCAACCGCTCGAAGACTTCATGGTAAACGACAAAATATTAAAGATCGGCCTTTCCCTGCGCGACGACTTCGGCGCCATACGGAAACGGACAGATATCAAACCGGCGAACTTTCTGGATCTGCAAAATTATGTCGGACAGTTCGGTATCGAAGATGCCAGCCTGCAAAAGATATATGCTATCCTTTTCGACAAGAAAATATCGAAAGGCCAGCGCCTGAGTAACTGGGAAGCCGATGTACTGACCGAACAACAGAAGAAATATGCAGCCCTCGACGCCTGGGCCTGCCTGAAGATATACAACCAATTGAATCAAGATAAATAATAATGAACTATTGTAAAGTCTTTCTCAAACCTAAAAAGGAAGAATCGTTGCTGCGCTTCCATCCGTGGGTGTTCTCCGGAGCTATCCAAAGCATTGAAGGTAACCCGGAAGAGGGCGACCTGGTAGAAGTGTACGGAACAAACCAGCGTTTCCTGGCTATCGGCCACTATCAGATCGGTAGTATTGCCGTACGCATTTTATCGTTCAAGCCGGTCACTATCGACGCAAAATTCTGGGAAGAACGTATACGCGTTGCTTACACTCTCCGCAAGGAGCTGGATCTGGCAGAAGTAGAGAACAATAATACATATCGTCTGATTCATGGTGAAGGGGATAATCTTCCCGGTCTGGTGATCGATATCTATTCTCATACGGCTGTTATGCAGGCTCACTCGGTTGGTATGCATTATGCCCGTCATGATGTAGCCGAAGCATTAAAGACCGTCCTGGGAGATACTTTACAGAATATTTATTACAAATCGGAAGCGACTCTTCCCTACAAAGCCAATCTGGGAAGTGAAGATGGTTATTTGTTTGGCGGTGAAGTAGAAGATATTGCCATCGAGAACGGATTAAAATTCTGTGTAGACTGGCAGAAAGGACAAAAGACAGGTTTCTTTGTAGACCAGCGTGAAAACCGTTCGTTACTGGAAAAGTATGCGAAAGGCCATTCCGTATTGAATATGTTCTGTTACACAGGCGGTTTCTCATTCTATGCGATGCGCGGCGGAGCAGAAATCGTTCATTCGGTAGACAGTTCAGCCAAAGCGATATCGTTGACTAATAAGAATGTGGAGTTGAATTTCCCGGGCGATCCCCGTCATAAGGCCTTTGCGGAAGATGCTTTTAAATATCTGGAAAAGATGGGAAGCAATTATGACCTGATCATTCTGGACCCACCGGCGTTTGCCAAACATAAAAATGTTCTTCGCAACGCACTGCAGGGATATCGTAAATTGAATGCGATCGCTTTCGAAAAGATCAAACCGGGAGGTATCCTGTTTACATTCTCCTGCTCGCAGGTTGTCAGCAAAGAGAATTTCCGCCTGGCTGTATTCAGTGCTGCCGCCCAATCCGGCCGTAGTGTACGCATCCTGCACCAATTGACACAGCCGGCCGATCATCCAGTCAATATTTATCATCCGGAAGGGGAATATCTGAAAGGACTGGTTTTATATGTAGAATAAAAAAACTCCCCTTATAAAAAAACGTATCGACACCCTACAATGTTCGATACGTTTTTTTTTACACTCCCCCTTTTTATGCACATACACCACCCAATAACTATTAGAAATTAAGAAAAAATCACTATCTTTATCCGCTACGAACTATTAATATTAAACTCTACAACGACATGAAACAATATCTAATACTCGTCGTGCCAGCTTTACTCGCTCAAGGCTGCCTAAGCTCTAAAGAAGAAATAAAAGAGCAACCATTAAAAATGATTAAGCAAATTGATTTCTCCCATGTGAAAATCAATGACAATTTTTGGTCACCCCGGCTAAACAAACATGTCTCCACCACTCTGCCCGTTTGTATCGATCAAATAGAAAATCAAACCGGTCGCATTCGCAATTTTGAAAACGCAGCAAAAGGAGAAGGAAAACACTCAGGCTTCTTCTTCGACGATTCCGACGTTTACAAAGCACTGGAAGGCATTGCTTACAGCCTGATCAACCATCCTGACCCCGAACTGGAGAAAAAAGCCGACGAATGGATAGACAAAATTGAAAAAGCACAACAACCCGATGGGTACATCAATACCTTCTACACACTTACCAACTTGGAAAAACGCTGGACAAACATGGACAAGCATGAAATGTATTGCGCCGGACACATGATAGAGGCCGCAATAGCCTATTTCCAAGCAACTGGCAAACGCAAACTACTTGACGCCAGTATCCGTATGGCCGACCACATGATGAGGCAATTCGGACCAGAAAAAGCACATTGGGTTCCGGGGCATGAGGAAATTGAACTAGCTCTCGTAAAACTCTATCAAATTACCCAAGAAGAAAAATATCTAGATTTTGCCCATTGGCTACTGGAAGAACGCGGACACGGACATGGCAGCAAGGATGGCAAAGGTACATGGGATCCGGATTACTATCAAGACAACTACCCGGTCAAAGAACTTACCGACATCTCGGGGCATGCTGTACGAAACATGTACCTCTACTGTGGTATGGCCGACATAGCTGTCTTAAAAAACAACACCGAATATATGGCAGCCATACATCGATTATGGGACGATGTCGTATTGCGAAACATGTACATTACCGGAGGAATCGGTTCATCCAAACATAATGAAGGCTTCACAAAAGATTACGACTTACCGAATTTGAAGGCATATTGCGAAACCTGTGCTTCTGTCGGTATGGTACTTTGGAACCAACGTATGAATCTAATTACAGGCGACGCGAAATACATCGATATACTGGAACGCTCCATGTACAACGGCGTGCTTGCCGGCATCTCCCTAAGCGGTGACCGATTTTTCTATGTAAATCCCTTAGAATCGAAAGGAGACCATCACCGGCAAGAATGGTACGGCTGTGCCTGCTGCCCTAACCAACTCTCCCGTTTCCTGCCAACCATAGGTAATTACATCTACGCTATTTCTGACGATGCGCTCTGGGTCAACCTTTACGTAGGTAACACGACCCGGTTTACCCTCAACGACGATAACGTCATCCTACGGCAAGAGACCAATTACCCTTGGGATGGCTCCGTTAAACTCACAGTATCTTCCACCAAAGACCTGGATAAGGAAATCCGGCTCCGTATACCCGGTTGGTGCAAAAATTACACCATAACAATAAACGGAAAGGAAGTGGGCTTATCTCAAGAAAAAGGATATGCTATCGTTTACGACTGGAAATCGGGCGACGTGATCTCGTTAGACATGGATATGCCCGTCGAAGTTGAATCGGCCGATCCTCAAGTGATGGAAAACATAGGCAAACGTGCCATCCAACGCGGCCCTCTTGTTTACTGTGTGGAAGAAACAGACATCCCCGGCCATTTCGACCAGTTAACACTTACCCCCGACACCAAATTCCAAACTTCTTTCGAGAACGATCTTCTGAACGGAGTGAAAACCGTCAATGCCAAAAACGGGCAACAATTAATCACCTTCATCCCCTATTACGCATGGGACAACCGGGAAGCGGGAAAAATGAAAGTATGGATAGATTATAAGGAATAAATATATGTCGAATAAAAAGAGGTATAATTTTAAATATATTCAAAACATTACCTCTTAAAAAAATACCTGGATTTACAAAATTTAACGTACATCCGGATATTTATATATATATTTGTGAGATTTTTATAACAAAGAGTTAATAGAATCGTAACAGAAAAGGAGAAGGCTAATACTATATTTGCAGCATTTTTAGGATGAATGTAATTTTGAAATAATTCAGGAATGTATCAAAAAGCAGATGAAATAATATGGAATCTTTGCCTCAAAGGAGATCGTAAAGCTTTTGAAGTTTTATACCGGAGGTATTATCCTATATTATATAATTACGGTAAGATATATTCAAAGGATACGGATCTTGTAAAGAATTGCCTGCAAAACTTCTTTGTCAAACTGATGTCCAATTACTCCGGTTTATCTCAAACCGCTTCCGTCCGTTGTTATCTGCTGAAAGCCTTCCGGTATGCCTTATACAATGAATTAAAGTCTGAGCAGATCCGTAATGGCATCCTTATCAGTTGCCCCGATGATGTTTTGACAGTCAAAGCTGATCAATTCTTAGATGAAGAAGATCTGTCTCCTAAAAATGTATTTATAAGTTCGGCTTTCAGGAAATTGTCATCCAAACAGCAAGAGATATTGTACCTCTATTATATCAGGGAGCTGAATCATGATGAAATATCCGATTTGCTGAACATCAACTACCAATCCAGTAAAAATCTTCTTTTCAGATCAATCGCCAAATTGAGAAGTTTACTTCTTTCCGATTCATTTATGGATGAAGAATAATGTATTGCTATCACCCTTTTTTGATATTAAATGTTAAACAAAGCGTTTAATTTGTTAAATGCATATTCTATTGAGTACCGCGGGTAGTGATGAGTTGTAATAATTATAAAAGCACAACTTGTATGGCTAAAAATAAAATACAAAAGACAGATTTTGACAACGAGATGAAACAATTTATTTCACTTGTCAAAAAGCACGAACAGGTTACCGATATGGAAGTACAGGATTCGTGGGCAAACGTGAAGGAATTGTCATCTTCCGGAAAGAGCGGGAAGAAAACGCTTCGATACCTTCTTGCCGGATTATCCGTTGCTGCGTCTATAGCCATTCTTTTTATGATCTCCATGCATTACTTCGAGCCGCAGGAAGAATCGACCTTCCTTACCGAACTGCAAAAAGTGGCACCTGTGGATAGCCTAAACGAAATACATCTGGTTATTTCTGAAAACCGGCAGGTGGTATTGGAAAATGAAGCAGTCGTTAATTATGACGAAGAAGGTAGCATAACCGTAAACAACCAATTATCAAAGATTCCTGAAGAACCGGCTACTAAAGGGAACAATCTGAACCATATTATTGTACCTAAAGGGAAACGTACATATATCACTTTGTCGGATGGTACAAAAATGTATGTAAACGCAGCCAGTCACGTAATTTATCCATCGGTTTTCGGCAGCGACAAACGTGAAATAGCCGTAGAGGGAGAAGTGTATCTGGAAGTGGCCCATAATCCGAAAGCTCCGTTCATTGTAAAAACGAAAGGATTGGATGTCAAAGTGCTGGGAACGGTTTTCAATGTTACCGCCTATGAAGAACAAAACATCTCCGTTGTATTGGTGAACGGACGTGTCGAAGTAAACTCTTCTGCAAAAGAAAAGATACTGTTAAGTCCTTCCCAAATGGTTAGTCTGAAGGATGGCATTATGAAAAAAGAAAAGGTCGATGTAACGAAATATATCTGTTGGAAAGACAATATTATGCTTTTAGAAAAGGAAACCGTATCGAAGGTGCTGGATAATTTATCCCGTTATTACGGAGTGCCTATCTGGTATGATAAAAGCATAGCCAGCCGGAAACTCTCCGGCAAGCTCGATCTTTGTGAATCTATCGATGAAGTCCTGGATATCGTAAAAGTTTCAGCTTCATTGAACGTCGAAAAAGCAGAAGGCGGAGGATATCACTTTCTGGAATAAAAGAAACGGGAGAATAGATAAATAGAGTATTAACAAATAACAGATTTGCCTATGAAGATATAAAAAAAACAAAAAAAGATCGGACACTGTTGGCGCAATTGTCCGATCTATCAAGAGATAATCCTTAGTCGTTTAAAGAATTATAATACAAAGGTATGGAAAAAAATACAGCAATTAATCGAAAAAAGATTAATTACATAAAATTAGCATGTTTATTGATATCTTTAATATCATATCCTGCGTTAACCACACATGCATCAACTCCCCATGAAATGCTAGGGGAGAAATTGACTGTCCAGATGCAAAACAAGACATTAAAAGAAGTCTTTTCATATATAGAAAAAAACAGCAAGTACGTGTTTATATATGAAGAAGCGGTAGATCTGGGAAAGAAGGTCAATGTGGATATTTTAAACAAATCCATCGATGAAATTATCAAAGAGGTCTTTTCTTCAAATGGTTTTTCTTACGTTATCAAAGGCAGACAAGTAATTGTGAAGAACGAGAAAGAGACCGCTTCAAAACAGGCACCTGTCACAACACAAAACGGTATTGCTGTCCGGGGCACCGTCACTGACCATACAGGTATGCCGCTCGTCGGAGTAAACGTAGTTGTAAAAGGGACAACGATCGGTACCGTTACAGATATCGACGGAAACTTCGACCTGACGAACGTTCCACAGGGTTCCATCCTGCAATTTTCCTACATAGGCTACAAGAATCAGGAAATGAAAGCCCAGGCTAAAGTGACCGTTGCCTTGAGTGAGGATAACGAATTGCTGGATGAAGTGGTCGTTGTCGGTTACGGTACGCAAAAGAAAGTCAACATGACCGGTGCCGTTTCTTCGGTGAAGGTAGGTGCACTCGATAACCGTCCTGTAACAAATGCCACCAATGCATTGGCAGGTCTGGCAGCCGGTCTGTCTGTAACCAATACCGGGGGTAGCGTACCGGGATTAGAAAGCCCGACAATCCGTATTCGTGGTCAGGGAACTTTGAATAATTCAGATCCGCTCATCGTTATCGATGGTATGGCCGGAGCCAGTATCAGCGATATTAATCCCCAGGATATCGAGTCTATCTCTATTCTAAAAGATGCTGCTTCATCTGCTATTTATGGTTCCCGTGCCGCTAACGGTGTTATCCTGATCACGACAAAGAAGGGAACAGAAGGGTCTGCCAGAATTACTTACAACGGGAATGTTTCATTTGAAAAAGCGGCTAAACGCTTAAACCTTGTTACCGATTATGCCGATTTCATGGAGATTCAAAATGCCGGTTTGATTGCCAACGGGCAAGCTCCCCGTTTCTCACAGGGCAAAATTGACGAATGGCGTAACGATGGAGGTAAAAATCCTACGATATACCCCAATACCGACTGGCAAGACCATATCTACCGCAGCCCCTCGGTCGTTCAAAATCACACTGTAACAGCCAATGGAGGTACTAAGTCTGCCCGTTACAACCTCTCTTTCGGTTATATCAATAATCCCGGTATGATCTATCACTCCAACTACAAACGTTATCAGATGCGTGCCAACGTAGATGTGGATATCAAGCCCTGGCTGACAGTTGGTGCCAACGCATACGGTTATGTGGATTACAATAATCCTTCTGCCGATACTGCCGGTGCCGGTGGCGATGTTATTTGGGGATACGGTGCCTTCAACACGGTGCCGGGAATGACTCTTTACGATCCGGCAACAGGATTGTACGGTGGTATTCAAAATCCGGAAGAGGAAAACGTCAGCAATGCAAACCCGTATCGCCGTATGTGGTTCTACAAAGAAGACTTCCCTACCATCTCCCGTCGTACAGTGGCCAAGATGTATGGCCGCATCACTCCGTTCAAAGGTCTGACCATCGATGCATCATATACTTATAATGCCTGGGATCGTCGTATAGAACATCATTTGACCGACCGCGATCTGTATCGCTTTACAGCAGACGGGCCGGTTTTGCTCCGGGCCGGCACGGTTCGTACTTATATCAGAAGATACAACTATCGCAATGACTTCCGGGCATCGGATATAACCGCCCGTTACGAATTTAAGCTCGATAAGTTAGATGCTTCCGTCATGGCCGGTGCCAGCCAGGAATATAATAAGTACGACCAGGATTATTACCTGAAATATGACCTTGTCGATGAGTCGCTGACAGCTCTCGATGCAGCCTCTACACTCGGACGTATTACCGGTAACTACAACGAATGGGCCATGCGTTCTTACTTCGGCCGTATCAATTTGGTTTGGGATGACAAATATATGCTGGAAGCTAATTTACGCGCCGACGGTTCTTCCCGGTTCGCTCCTAACAAGCGTTGGGGTTACTTTCCATCCGTATCTGCCGGCTGGCGTATCTCGCAGGAAAAATTCATGGAAGATTACCAGGATTGGTTGAGTTCGTTAAAGCTTCGTGTTTCTTACGGTTCGCTGGGTAACAATGCGGCATCGAACAATTATATGTACCAGTCACTTTATGCAGCAACAAATTATGTTTTGGGTAACACTATTACCGGTGGTCTGTCGCAAACAACGTTATCCAACACCCAGTTAACCTGGGAAAGTACATATGTGACCAATGTCGGTCTCGATTTCGGTTTCTTCAAAAATCGGTTAAGCGGATCTTTCGAATGGTTCAACAGAGATACCAAAGGCATCCTAATTTCACTTCCGGTTCCACTGGAACATGGTACGTCTTCTGTTCCTAACCAAAATGCGGGGGAAGTAAATAACCGGGGCGTTGACCTGGAGATCAACTGGACGGATCAGATAGAGAAAGTGGGGTACTCCGTAGGTTTCAATATGGGTTTTGTCAGCAACAAGGTAACAAAGTTCCAGGGCGATGTAGCATCTATCAGCGGAGTTAATAAGATACAAGAGGGAAAACCGATCAATCAGTATTATGTACTCAAGGTAGACCGCATTGTCCGCGACCAGTCCGACCTGGATTATGTACAATCGTTGGTTGATAAGAATCCCAACTATTTCGCGACCTATCAACGTCCTGAACTCGGAGATTTCCTGTTTTCCGACGCCAACGGCGACGGTAATCTGAATGCAGACGACCGCGTTGAAATCGGTCACGGAGACAGCCCGCGACTTACTTTCGGTGCAAATCTGGGACTGACCTGGAACAACTTCGATTTCAGTATGCTTCTCCAGGGGGTAGGCGATTATAAAGTTTATTACAACAACCAGGCTTTCCGCTTCACGACTGTTATGGGGCAATCGCTTATCAAGGATATTACAGACAATGCATGGACTCCTGAAAATCCATACAATTCCATCTATCCGCGGTTGCGTAATAATGCAAACAGCAAAAACAATATAGCCAGCGATGCGTTCATTCATAACGCAGCCTATCTCCGTTGTAAGAATATCCAGTTGGGTTACACGCTTCCTAAGAGTATCTCCCAGAAGTTCTTCGTTGAAAATCTGAAGATCTATACGAGTATCGACAACCTGTTCACCATTACCAGTTTCCCCGGACTGGATCCTGAAATTGCAGCAACTGTCGGCTATCCGGCAGTCCGTCAATATTCTTTAGGTCTTAATGTTTCATTCTAAAATCAGAGTACAATGAAAGGTAAAAATATAATTTCCGCATTTTTGGGTGCTGTTCTCCTGCTCAGCAGTTGCGAAAGCCTGGACTATACCCGCCCTGACCAGTTGTCAAGCGCAACATTCTGGAAGACAGAAGCTCATGCCAAGCAAGCAGCTGTCGGTCTGTACCAGGCCATGATGCAAACCTGGTGTTTCGGCCTGGAGTTTGCATTCGATATGTGTACTGACCTAGCTGACGGTACCAGTCCTTTTGCCGATATTTCGCGCGGGACATCATTCGCCTCAACCAGCGGAGCCGTACAAAACCACTGGCAATATCTGTATGAATTGGTTCACCGTTCGAATACGGTAATCCGTAATGTCTCCGCAATGAATATCGATCAGAACACCATTAATCAAATAGTCGGTGAAGCTAAATTCCTTCGTGCTATGGCTTACTTCCGTATGCTTAATTGTTGGGGAGGAGTACCTTACTACGATGAAACCTGTATTATCGAAGAGGAATTTGCTACGGTTACCAGTCCGCGCAGTTCGGCTGAAGAAATCCGCCAGCATGTGATCGACGATCTGACCGATGCAATCGCCAAGTTACCTGTCAACTGGGAAAGCAGTGATTATGGCCGTGTGACCAAAGGAGCGGCTTACGCACTTCGCGGAAAGGTTTATCTCTTTAATAAAGAGTGGTCTAAAGCTATTACGGACTTTGAAGAGATCGTGTACAACAAGAGCAATAACTACGGTTATGCCTTACATTCTAATTATGAGAACCTGTTCCGCCTTTATAATGGTGCACGCAGTAACGAGATGATTTTTGCTATACAGTCTATCGACGGTAACGTTGCCGGTTATGCTTTGAATATTGTCGGTTATTTCGGTAACAAAGCAACCATGCGTCTGATTGCCAGCAACTGTATCGTACCTTCAACCAAAATGGTTGACTTGTATGAAAAACCTGATGGCCAGAAGTTCAACTGGGACGAAGTATTTCCCGGCTTCAATAACGGAAACTCACAATTCCGCCGTAAATGCCTCGCTGTTGCAATTAATGATGCCAGTACCGAGATAACCAGTACATTAGACTGCGATACCGCAAAGGTTTCAGCTGTCTATAATGACCGCGACCCACGCTTATGCTGGAACGTGATCACTCCGTTCTCCCATTATCTGGGTACAGATGCCGGTTCGAATCCAAGAGACAAGCAATTTGTCATCGTAGATCCGACAAAGGGTGGTGCACCAATGGAAGCACAATCGTTCATCCGTAACTCCGAAGGCTGGAACTCCTACTTCTGGCGTAAATGGATCCCAACCGGTAACCTGGATGGTTATTGGGGGGAATACAACCGTACTCCCTATGAATTTCCATTGCTTCGCCTTGGCGATGTGATCTTGATGCTTGCAGAGGCTTACAACGAAAATGGTGAAACAGACAAGGCCATTGCAGAAGTCAATAAGATACGTGCCCGCGTCGATATGCCCGGCCTGAACTCCGGCCCTACCTGGATGGCAGTAAACAGCAAAGACGAAATGACACAACGCATCCGTGACGAACGTGCCCGTGAACTTGCCGGCGAAGGCCAACGTTATTGGGATCTCCGTCGTTGGGGAATACTCCAGTCGACTGTAAAAGATGCAACCGATATTCTCGGCGACCTGATGTATGAACGCGCTTACCAGTCACGCCACGAAATCTGGCCGATACCATTTGTTGAAATGGAACGTAATACAAACCTGATCCAAAATACGGATTGGTAACCTGATCATAGACAACACACTTTTAAACAGACCTGTGTATGATAGACCAGGTCTGTTTTTAATATGGTTCTTCTATTGATATTCAGGCTTGCACTTTTAAATTAAAAATTATGGATGGAACAACAAAAGTTTTCATGCTTGTTACTTTGCTGATAAGCTTGATGTCGGGAGCATGTACCGGAAAGAGCGGAAAAAGGGAAGTGAACGTTTATCCCATCCCCCAGAAAGTTGAATTATCGGGTGATTGGATCAAGATACCAGATACCGGTTACCGGCTAGAAGGGATCAGCCACACCGATACCGATGCAGTTAATTTGTTGAAACAATCTTTCCTGATAACGGAAAAGGCTAAACAGGCAATTACTATCCGCCCGTTGGGAAAGATGAATAATAAAATGCAACGTTCGGGGGCTTATACATTGGCTGTGACCGGAAAAGGTATCGATATAGGTATTTATGACGACCGTTCGCTTTTTTATGCAGCTCAAACCTTGTCGCAATTGACCAGAGACAATAAGAGGATCCCTGTCTGTACGATATGGGATTATCCGGATGTTGTTTTCAGAGGGGTTGTGGAAGGTTTTTACGGAACTCCATGGTCTTTCGAAAACAGGGTCGAACAGTTGCGTTTCTATGGACGTATGAAAATGAATACTTACATTTTCGGCCCGAAGGATGACCCTTACCATCGTTCTCCTTATTGGCGTGTGCCCTATCCGGAAGAACAGGCGAAAAATATCCGTGAGCTATTGGCTGAAGCTAATAGAAACAAGGTGGATTTCGTCTGGGCCTTACATCCCGGAATGGATATCCGCTGGAATGATGCAGACCGGCAAGCGGCAATAAAAAAACTGGAAAGTATGTACGACCTGGGTATTCGTGCGTTTGCAGTCTTTTTTGATGATATTGAAGGTGCCGGAACGGATGCTGCCAGACAGGCTGCCTTTATGAACTATCTGAAACGGGAGTTTGTCGATAAGAAAGGAGATATTCAGCAATTGATCCTTTGTCCCACCGAATATAATAAGGACTGGGCGAAAACTGATTACCTGGATATCCTGGGCGAAAACCTGGATCCGTTTATCCATATCATGTGGACTGGCGATAAAGTCGTGAGCGACATCACCCGCCAAGGGCTCGAATGGGTTAACAACCGGATTAAACGTCCCTGTTACGTCTGGTGGAACTTCCCGGTAAACGATTATTGCCTGGCTCATCTGTTAATGGGCCCGGTATACGGCCTGGATAAAAATACGGCTTCCGATATGTATGCCTTTGTATCGAACCCGATGGAGTTTGCCGAGGCCAGTAAAGTGGCTCTTTGGAGTATTTCCCAGTTCACCTGGAATATGGATCGGTTCGATCCGCAACAGAGCTGGAACATAGCCTGCGAGTCTCTTGTTCCCGAAGCCCCTGATGCATTCCGCCTTTTCTGTGAACATAATGCGGATATCGGCCCCAATACATGGATGTTTTTCAGGAAAGAGTCTTTCAGTTCGACTGATCTGATCGACAGGTTCGAGCAATCATTGATTACCGGGAAGTATTTGAAAAAGGAGGCCTTTGAGATTGCCGACCTGTTTATCCGGATAAAAGAAGTCCCGGGTACGATCGAAAGCAGTTCTTTGAACAAGCAATTGATAAAGGAAATCCACCCCTGGCTGACACAAACAAGAAATGTTGGAACAGCCGGTTGTGCAACCATGAGAATGTTGGATCTGGCCAGTAAACAAGATACCGAAGCATGCCAGAAAGCATATAGGGAAGTAAAAGAAGCACTGGATGCAATCGCTGTTTTTAGCCGGCCTTATCGCCGGGGAGAGCAAGACGGAGTCAGAAGCGGTTCGCAGGTTTTACTACCATTTATTCAAAGGATGTTACAGCATGTGGAGAATACCTTGTTGACGGACGAACGTCCCAAAGAACTTCCGGAAGTTCTGGCCGGTTCAAAAGCGATTGACGAGTTGGCCTGTTATTGCGAAGATGATGTAGTTGGCCTGATCCCTCATTTCCCACTGGTGACAATAGCACCCGGAGAATACTTCGGATTTCGGATTGAGAAAAGCAAACAACCGGTCGCATTGGTATATGATTTACGCAAAAGTAAATCCAAAGGACGTGCTTTACAGGGTTCTGTGGATGGAAAAGTCTGGTTTAACCTCTTGAAAACGGGAGCAGACCGGATGGATACTATTCCCATTCATGAGCCACGCGTGCGTTATATCCGCTGTATCAATCAATCACAGTCGGACATGTCGATAGGGATTGGCAGATTTGCTGTATTAACAAAAACAGGAACATTCAGTTACACACAGGAATAAAGTATTATTAAAAACTAATCACAAGATGAAAACGCTATTTTATACATTATTATGCATGGAAGGTTTCTGCGCCTCTCTATTGATCCCCAGTGGTGCGAAAGCCCAGGAAAAGAACACGATAGAAAAAAGTGCTTTCTGGGGGAACTCGGAAGCCTATCTGAACAAGCAGGCTTTCCAAATGTTCAACCTGATCGATCAGGCATTGACTGAAAATCCGCCCGTACCCGGAGCTCCGATGGTCAGAAAATTGGCTCTTTACAATCTGGATGCGATGCTGCATGAAACCAAATATGACGATAGCGAGCCGCTCAACGGATTTATCACTTCCAGGATAAATAAAGTGATAGCGGATCTTTCCTCTCCTGTTAAGAAAGGAATGAAAGTTTACAAAATATATAACGATGGTTTTATCGCCCGTACCGGCTCGGTTACTCTGGCATTCGATGTTGTCAGAGGTGCATGCAAAGGAAAGAATTTGATTTCCGATGCCTCGATCCAACAGATTGTCGACCATTGCGACGTTTTGTTCCTCACACATAATCATGGTGATCACGTCGATCCGGTAGTTGTCGACATGTTCCTGAAAGCCGGTAAACCGGTTGTTGCCCCAACAAATATATTACCGGAAAAGAAAGATATACAACATGAACGTTCTGATAAAATGATCGATAAAAAGATGAAACTGGATAAAAACAAAAATATCCGGGTAAAAATATTCCCCGGTCACCAGAGTGAGTTGATAAATAATCTTTATGTGGTAACGACCGATGAAAAGAAGACTGTCGCCCATATCGGCGACCAGTACAACAAAGAGGATATGGAATGGATTGTCAATATCAGCAAAGATATTCCTCAACCGGATGCATTGATCGTAAATTGCTGGACTCACCGGATGAGTGACCTGGTAGATGGTTTTAATCCGAAACTGGTGGTTACGGGGCATGAAAATGAAATGGGACATACAATCGACCATCGCGAAGCCTTTTGGTTAACCTTCCAGAAAATGGAACAAATCAGTAAGGATTATCTGGTCATGGGTTGGGGAGAATGGTATCAATGCCCTTAACCGGGAGGAGAAAGATGAATCAGAAATAAACAAACAAGCATAACTATAATTTATGACAATACTAAAAACAAACATAATAGGCTTGGTTGCCGCCGCTATGATCGTATCAGTTCCGGTCAGTGCCAAAATTCCGAAGCTGAAGGCAAACAATATCGACGAAGTCATCAAAGCCATGACGATCGAAGAGAAAGCAGACCTGATTGTAGGTGCCCGCATGTATCACCAGGATGAGAACGCGGCTCCCCACATAAAAGAATCGTGGAAAGTTGTTCCCGGTGCTGCCGGACGCGTTAACCCGGTTCCCCGTGTCGGAATTCCTTGTGTGGTTCTTTCTGACGGGCCTGCCGGCTGCGGCATCCTGCCTGTCGAAGGGGAGGAGAATTACTTCTGTACCCATTTTCCCATTGAAACATTACTATCCTCGACCTGGGATGTCGATCTGGTTAAAAATGTAGGGGAAGTGATTGGCAATGAAGCGAAAGAATATGGGGTAGATGTGCTCTTGGCTCCCGCTGTCAATATCCACCGCCATCCGTTGTGCGGCCGCAATTTTGAATATTTCAGTGAAGACCCGCTGTTGACCGGCAAGATGGCGGTAGCCTATGTAGATGGTGTACAAAGCAATGATATCGGTACTTCGGTAAAACATTTTGCCGCAAATAACCAGGAGACTAACCGGATGAACAATAACACGATCGTCTCTCCCCGCGCACTGCGCGAAATCTATCTGAAAGCTTTCGAAATGGTGGTTAAAGAGAGCCAGCCGTGGACTATTATGAGTTCGTACAACCGTATTAACAATGTATACGCTTCAGAAAATCCGGAGCTGATCACCACTTTACTACGTGACGAATGGGGATTTAAAGGTGCCGTGATGACCGACTGGTGGGGAGGCGCTGACGGTGCCGCCCAGATGATTGCCGGAAACGATATGATCGAACCGGGCACAAAGGAGCAGGCAGCCCATATCATCAACGGTGTGAAAAACGGTACACTCGATGAAGCGATAGTCGACCGTAATGTCAGACGCATCCTTGAACTGATCGTTAAGACACCCCGTTTCAAGGGTTATAAATACGCTAACAATCCCGATATGAAAGCTCATGCCGCCATAACCCGACAGTCGGCAACCGAAGGAATGGTTCTTCTAAAGAATGATAATCAGGCTCTCCCCTTGTCTTCCAAAGACAGAAACGTAGCTCTGTTCGGCGCTGTCTCCTATAACTTTTTCTCTGGAGGAACCGGTTCGGGCGATATCAACCGCCCTTATGTCGTATCGCTGCTCGACGGATTAAAAAACCAGCATATCGTTGTTGACGACAATATCAAAGCGATCTACCAGGCCTACAACAAACCGAAAGAGCAGGGTGAGCAAAAACGTGTCGAAGAAATGCCAATGGATACTGCCATCATCAAATATGCAGCCCAAAACAACGATATGGCTATCATCACGTTCGGTCGTATCTCCGGTGAGTATATCGATCGCGTTTCTTCCGACTTCTTCCTGTCTGAAACGGAACAGGAATTAGTCAAGAATGTAACCCGTATCTTCCACAATGAAAATAAGAAAGTAGTTGTCGTACTCAATATCGGCGGTGTTATCGAGACTCAAAGCTGGAAAGACATGCCCGATGCTATCCTGCTTTCATGGCAAGCCGGACAAGAGGGGGGAAACTCGGTAGCCGATATTCTCACCGGCCATGCAAATCCATCCGGCAAGCTGCCTATGACCTTCCCGGTTACACTAAGCGATCACTGGAGCTCACTGAACTTTCCGATCGATCAGAAGATCGACCGTCGCTGGTCGGTTAAGACAGGTTTAACCCACGACACTAAAAATGTGGATTATACTGTTTATGAGGAAGGTATCTATGTCGGTTACCGTTGGTTCGACACAAAGGACTTGCAGGTGAGTTATCCTTTTGGTTACGGTCTGAGCTATACCACGTTTGAATATGGCAGGCCTTCGGTGAAACGCGATGGCGAAAAGGTGATCATTGAAGTTGCCATAAAAAACACCGGGAAGGTAGCCGGAAAAGAGGTTGTACAGCTTTATGTGGAAGCTCCTCCCGGCAAATTAGACAAGCCGGTACACGAACTAAAGTCATTTGGTAAAACCAAACTGTTACAACCCGGCGAAAGCCAGATGATTACTCTCTCTGTCAACCCCGATGATCTGGCTTCATTCGACGAAGAAACGAGTGCCTGGGTAACCGATGGGGGTAAATATAAGTTTGTCGTAGCTGCCTCGTCCCGCAATCCCCGTGGCGATGTGATGGTTGATGTCAGTCCTTCGACACGCAAGGTTAACAATGTACTCAATTTACCTGCTGCATTTAAAAAGTAATCAGTAACCAACAGGTAATACAAATAAAAAAGGGAGTCATCCGACTCCCCTTTTTACATGACCAAATAACCACAGAATGTTCATTTGGCAAACAACTCCTTATTTATAATTCAGAATATCACTGATTACAGGATACCCTGTGCCATCATACCTTTTGCAACTTTCATGAAACCTGCAACGTTTGCACCTTTCACGTAGTTGATATAACCATCCTTTGAACCGTATTTTACACATTGTTCGTGGATAGACTTCATAATACCTTTCAGTTTTTCATCAACTTCTTCTCTTGTCCAGCTCAGCTTCATGGCATTCTGAGTCATTTCCAGACCCGATACGGAAACACCACCAGCGTTAGCTGCCTTACCCGGAGCATACAGGATCTTAGCTTCCAGGAATGCATCGATAGCATCCGGAGTAGAAGGCATGTTTGCTCCTTCAGATACTGCGAAACAACCGTTTGCCAACAATGCCTTTGCATCGTCACCAGTCAATTCATTCTGAGTAGCACTCGGCATCGCGATATCGCATTTTTCACCCCAGGGGCGAGCACCTTGTACATACTTGCAACCATATTTTTCTGCATATTCGCGGATACGTCCACGGTATAGGTTCTTCAATTCCATGATATAATCCAGTTTTTCGCGGTCGATGCCTTCCGGATCATAGATATAACCGTCAGAGTCTGACATGGTAACCGGTTTAGCACCCAGTTCGATCAACTTTTCAACCGTATACTGAGCTACGTTACCAGAACCCGATACAGCTACCACTTTACCTTTGATATCGATATTACGAGTCTTCAGCATTTCCAGCAGGAAGTAAACATTACCGTAACCTGTTGCTTCCGGGCGGATCAATGAACCACCGAACTCAATACCTTTACCAGTAAATGTACCTGTATTTTCACGAGCCAGTTTCTTATACATGCCATACATGTAAGCCACTTCACGACCACCTACACCGATATCACCGGCAGGAACATCTGTGTCCGGGCCAATATGACGCCATAATTCCAATACAAATGCCTGGCAGAAACGCATGATTTCAGCATTTGATTTGCCACGCGGGCTGAAGTCGGCACCACCTTTACCACCACCCATCGGAAGTGTTGTCAGTGAGTTCTTGAAAGTCTGTTCGAAAGCTAAGAACTTAAGGATAGACTGATTTACCGAAGCATGGAAACGGATACCGCCTTTGTACGGGCCGATCGTGTTGTTATGCTGGATACGATAACCCATGTTTGTCTGTACCTGTCCTTTATCGTCTGTCCATGTTACACGGAAAGAGAAAATACGATCGGGGATACAAAGACGTTCAATCAGGTTGCTTTTTTCGAATTCGGGATGTTCGTTATAAGCTTCTTCGATTGTGCCTAAAACTTCGGCTACTGCCTGATGATACTCGGGTTCGTTAGGAAATCTTCTTTTTAAGTTGTCTAAAACTTCATTTGCCTTCATAGAACTGTTTATTTAGAATGTTATACCATTTTGCTATTTCACGCTGTTCTTTTAACAACGTCGCAAAGGTAAGCCATTTTTTCACACCAGCAAATATTTGAAAGAAAAAATGATAAAAAAATATCATTTCGATATTTTAAGAGGACAAATGTGACTAAATGCTATTCATCCCTACGCTTTATGTTCTTATAGACAGGAACGAACACAATGATAGCTGATGCGACCAGGGCAAAGATGACATCAAAGGTTATCTTTTCACTGTATGTAAGCAGCATGTAGGCCAAAACGCCCCATAATAAAGTGAGACATACCGCCTGACTATTTGTTATCTTTCTACGAGCCATTAATTACATTTGTTTAGTTAGAGGATAGTTCTGATCCCAAAAAGATCAATAATGCCAAAAACACAGCAATAACCACCAATAAGATGACAATTTGTTTCTCCAGCGTGAAGTTCCGCAGAAAAGGGATATGTCGCGCCCATCCGGCAACGGCACGTATCTGTTCGGGTTCCTCGTCTTCTGCAGGGATATCATAGCCACCCTCCTTCATAACCTCCAGAGCACGTGGCACATCGCTTTCCAATATTTCCACACGGGCACCGCCAATATCCATATAACCGGCAAACATCTGACTACTGTATTCGTTCCTCAGATAGCATTCGATCTCCTCCGATTTGAGCAAAGCCATCAATGTCTGAGCTTCCGCCGGATATTGGAACCGGGCTATTTCTACCATCTTATCCATGAGCTTGTCTTTTGTGCAAAGAAAGTGATTTTGACTTACATAAGCAAGTTTTCAGCGATACCCGTTGCCTGGCGGATACGATCTGCCATCCCGATACCGCCTTTTATATTACCGCCCAGAATCAATCCCGGGTATTGCGCTTCCAGTTTGTCGATCGTTGCAAAACGTTCACCGCTACTCAACTCATACTGAGGAATAGCACGCGGGTGACGAAAGATACGGATCATATCCGGCTGCACATCGATCGGAAATTTCAGCATGGCATGGAACTCGTGGATGATCAATGCTTTTAGTTCATTATCTTCCAGGCGGGTAAGCTTCTCATGCTTCACTCCTCCGATAAAGAATGAAAAGAGAGCGCCCTCTTTCGGAGCACGGTCATCAAAACAGGCGGCAGGGAAAAGAATTCCCAGGACATCTTTCTGCTCACAGGAAGGAACCAGGCCACCAAAGGCGTTGAAACGGAGTTTTCCGGTATTCCGAATGCCGACACTCGCCTGTACGACCGGCGCATATTTCAGGTTGCTGATCTTATTCATATCTTCTTCCGCGATAAAAGGAAGCAGTTCCGGCAAGGCATATGCTCCGGTTGTCGTTATCACCTTATCCGCACGGATCGTTTGCTCTCCTTCAGAAGTGGTATAGGTGGCTATCCATCCTTTCTCTACCGGACGGATCGTTATACCGAAGGCAGACAGGGTTATTTTACTTTCACCGATAGCACGGGCCATTGCACGGGTCAGGTTATCCAGACCTCCGGCTGCGGAAAAGACCTTTTTGGTTGCCAATCGGTCACGGTCGGTCTTGGGCAGGCGGGCTTTCGCAATCGTTCCTTTGATAAAACCTCCGTACTGCTGCTCCAGATTATAGAGTTTGGGCAAAGCATAACGGGTGACCAACGTCATCGGGTTGCCGGCATATACGCCCGACAGGAACGGATCGACCGCATAGTTCAGGAAGGATTTACCTAACCGACGGGCGGCCAGTTCACCTACCGACTCATCCGGATTGGTTCCTTTTGCCCGGAAAGGTTCACCCAGGATACGGAATTTATCTCCCAGCGTGAACAAAGGGGTGGTAACTGCACTGAACAGGCCGGAAGGAAGTTCACGAAAAGAGTTGCCTTTCCAGATCAGGCGACGCTTGGCTTCTTCATGGGCTGTTTCCAACTGACAAGCAGGAGACAAGGCCATGAACAGCTCCGCCACCTCGGGATAAGACACCACACCGGTATTCGGCCCGCTTTCAAAAACAAAACCGTCTTCGCGGAAAGTGTGGATCTGCCCTCCCACCCGGTCGCTACATTCCAGTATATGCACCTGCTTTCCTCCGCGAACCAGATGGAAAGCCGTGGTCAATCCGGTCAGGCCGGCACCAATGATCAGTATGTCCGTATTCAATTGTCCCATATCAGACAGGTTTAGAGAATGTTTTATCAGAATGAAGCATCAGTTTATCCAGCGAAGCGGCTACGTTGCGAACGAAAAGGCTCCCTTCGGAAGTGATGCGGATATGATCGTTGTCGAACTCGATCAGGCCGTCTGCCGCAAATTCACGGAAACGGTTTTCGTCATAGGCGGTTGCAGATTTTACTTCCGTGACGGAGAGAGACAGGCGGGCGGCCAGTTCTTTCCAGTCGAGGGAGTAGTTACACATCAGTGTCTCGATCACTTCACGGGTGATCTGCTCGTTCCGGTTCAACGTGTATCCTTTGGAGATAGCAAAGGTTCCGCTTTCTATCCGTTCGATATATTGGTTGATATCTTTGCTGTTTTGCGTATAGGCGGAACTCAGCTGGCTGATACCGGTCACACCGAAGGCATATACCTGCCCTGTTGTGCGGCGGGTACAGTAGCCCTGGAAGTTACGATGCAACTGGCCGTTTTGCAAAGCGGTGTACAATTCATCGTTTTCAAGGACAAAATGATCCAGTCCGATTGTCTTATATCCGGCAGCGCCTACTATTTCTTTAGCTGAACCATACATGCGGCTTTTCTCTTCACCGGCAGGAAGTCCGGCTTTTTCCAGGATAAGCTGTTGTTTGTTTACCCAGGGGACATGCGCATAAGAGAAAGTGACCAGCCGATCGGGACGCAAGGCTACCGCTCTCGTTATCGTTTCCGAGAAACTGTCGACTGTCTGGAAAGGCAATCCATAGATGAAATCCATATTGATACGCGCCCCTTTCGAGCGGAGTATCTGAAAAATCGTCTCCACGGGAAGCAAGGAAGGACGCCGGTTGACCGTCTTCAGCACCTTCTCATTGAAATCCTGCACACCGAGACTGAAACGGTTGAAGCCCGCTTCGGTAAGCGATTGCCAGTAGGCCTCATCCAGATAACCGGGATGGCACTCGACAGCAATCTCCGGTTGTTCGATCGTATCAAAGCCGGAAAGCAAATGCTCATTCAGTTCTTTCAGATAGTGCGCCGGCATAGCCGTCGGGCTTCCTCCCCCGTAATGGATCTGGGAGATCTTACGTCCCGGAGCCAGACGTTCCTTCACTTTGTCTATTTCCTTATGCACAGCCGAAATATAACGTTCCACTACCTCCGGCTTCATCATCGGAAATGAGTTGCATCCGCAATAATGACAAAGATGGCGGCAGAACGGGATATGTACATAAAACGAAATATGCCCGGGCAGAGCCTCATTAGAAGCTTCTATAGCCGACTCATATTCCTTATTGGTAAACGCATCCGTAAAATAGTTTGCCGGCGGATAGCTGGTGTATCTCGGCACCGGCACATTATATTTTTGTAATAAATCCTGTATCATAATTATACTATTTCTTTCTCCTTTCTGAATACGATCAATATATAGATCAACGATAACGTAGCCAGGCTGACCTCAAAGAAAAACAATCCGTGATAGCCGGTATGATCGGCAATCTTCCCGCTCAATATAGCCATCAGCATTCCGCTCAGATGGGTGATTACGGTCTGTATCGTAAAGTCCGTGCCCTCGCGTCCGGGACGTACACAATCCATCGCTGTGGTATAAACCACGATCGTAGCCATTCCATAACTTCCCCAAAGCAGGGCGATACCGGCATACAACAGTTCCGTGGTCGGCGTTGTATAAGACAGCCCCAGGAAATAGAGCGTCGCCAGCAATACGAATACAGAAAACAGCAGTCGTCCCCGATGGCGTCCGATACGGCGAACGATAAACCCTCCGGCAAACGATGCCAGAAAACCACAGGAAGTCCCTACCACGCCACTCATCACCCCGATCTCTTTCATCGAATATCCCAGGTCGACCAGATAAGGTTTCAGCATAGCCAGTGTCCCGATCAGTCCCGAATAATACAGGAAAAGGAAACCGATCTGCTTCCATATCTTCTTTTGGGTGAAAAAGTAGAAGACATCGGCCTTCTTTGCCCGCTCGTGGGGTTCCTTCGGCTGGATCACGATCCCCTTGTTAAAGAGTAACGGAAGCAGAGCCACAATAACGAACAGAGCCACACACGGCAGCAGGCTGTTCCATCCCAACTGCTTAAACAACAGCAACAATACACCGCCCCCGATCATCGAACCGCCGAAGCTACCCATCGATTGCATACTGTTCGCCAGACTCTTATCTTTCCGGCTAAAGGAAAGTACCGCCAGGGCATCCGTTGCAATATCCTGCGTGGCGGAAGCGATAAATGAGATAATGATCAGGACGATGATCATATAAAAATCAGTCTTGAAATCAAGGAAAGCCACGGCAAAGATCAGGACGGCATAGATCAGTTCAGAAGAGAATATCCAGCGTTTATAATCGCCTGTCGTCACGGCATGGCGGTCTACCATCGGCGACCAGAGGAATTTCAGTATCCAGGGTAACTTGATCAGCTGAAGAAGTCCGATAGCGGACAACGAAAAATTCTCCTGCCGCATCATAACCGGGATAACGGTGGAGAAGAAACTCATCGGAATAGTCTGCGCAATATAAAGGCAGAAGAAGGTTCCGAGGTTGAATATTTTGTTTTTTTGCATCATATTAAAGTGCTATCGCCACACTTCCCCCGATCGTAAACGGCCGACCCAATTGCGCCAGCCCTTTTCCTCCCGACTCGAAATAGAAAGCGTTATAGTGGGTATTCGTGATGTTTTTAGCCCAGATTGCAAAGGTAGCAAATCCTTTGGTTGCAGAAACTTTTCCGCTCAATTGTCCATAGTAAGGCTGGGAAACTTTATTGTCTTCCTTCCAATGAATACGCCCGGTTCCGGTATAATTCAGACTGACCAGAAAACGGTCGATGTGGGTACAGGGATTCGACAGCGTGTAGTCGGCTCCGACAGCGAACGTATGCGAAGGAACCATCGGCAGGTAATTGCCGGAGTAATCGATGTTTTTCTTTTCATCGACGTATTCTTTAAATGTGGCATGCGTAAAGCCATAATTCACCTGCACCATCAGACCATTCACCGGGTTTCCCTGCAAAGTGACTTCCACGCCTTTGCTTACGCTGCGCCCGGCATTTGTCAACATCGATCCGCGACCGGAAGGGAGTGTCTGGCTGATCTGCTGGTTCTTCCAGTCGATCCAGAAAAGGGCGATCTCGGCACGCAGGCGGTTGTCCAGAAAGGGGTGCTTCCCACCCAACTCATAATTCCAGCTGCTTTCGGGGCGGAACGAACGGTCTTCTTCACGCTCGAAGGAAGTATTGAAACCACCGGTCTTGTAGCCTTTCGTCACCGTTGCATAGAGCAGGCCGGTAGAGGGGAACATATATTGCAGGGCGATCTTCGGGGTCAGCTGGCTAAAGTTCAGTTTACTGTAAAAAGCATCCGTCTGATTACTACTGCCGCCGGCATCTTTATAGGCCAGATAATCGGTTGAAGCCCGCTCATAATCGTATCGCAGTCCGAAAGTAAGGGATAGGCCGTCCGTCAGCAAGCTATCCAGAGTAGACTGGTGATAAAGGGCAAAGCCGTAAGTAGGAGTATCGTATAATTTCCGAGTACTGTATTTGGCGGAGAGGTAATCGAGCGTCACCGTATTATCGATCCCCTGCCAGAAACCGAAAGCACCGAACAACCATTTATAACGGTTGGCAGTAGTAGATTTGATATTGAACTCTTCCGATACCATCTTCTGTTTCTGATCCTGCTTGGCAAAATAGACGCTTGCCGCAGAAAAGTCCTGGTCGATCCCCTGATGATCCGAAAGATATTGGAATGCGGTTTTACTGCTCAGGCTGTAACCCTCCCCTTTATATTCAACCGTCAGGCCGGTGGTGGACATGGCTCGTTTGTAGAAACTATAATCGTTGTAATTGACATCGCCCGGCTTATGTGTCAGCGAGTCGCAAACGGCATACGGGTAGCCGCCCTGTTTGGAATAATCATACGAACTCATCAGCCCCAACGACAACCGATCCGTCGGCTTCCATTCCAGGCGGATACGGCCTGAACCGCTTTTCTGATCGTCTGCTTTCTTATCGGTAAACAGGTTGGTGAAGTATCCGTCGCTCCGGTTATAATTGGCGGAGAGGGCATACCCGAAGGTATCGCCGATCTTGGCGTAACGGGAAAGGGCATAATCGCGGTTACCATAGGTACCGTTAGAGATGAAAGCGTTCATCCCCTGATACTTCAACGGCGATTTGGTATATACGTTAATGATACCTCCCATCGTGTTGCGTCCGTAAAGTGTCCCTTGCGGGCCGCGCAGCACTTCCATCCGGTCTATCTCGGTGAAGTTGAAATCGAAAGCCGACTTTTCAAAGTAAGGGATGCCGTCTACGTAAAGCCCCACCGAAGGGGCATTGATCTTCGAGCCGATCCCACGGATATAAACGGGAGAAGTCAGCTTCGAGCCATAGTCGGGCATGAAAAGGTTAGGGATAAAGGAACTGAATTCCTTGATATCGGTAATGTTCTTATTTTGTATGGCCGTCCCTGTTACGGATGATGCCGACAACGGCTCCAACCGCAAATCCCTGTTTTGCTTGAATGATTGAACAACAACTTCGTGCAGATCGACCTGACGGACTTTCACTGTATCCTGATCTTCTGCTCTGACAGCTAAAACAGATAAGGATAAACAACAAGATAGGAATAATATCTTCATAACTTAAAACGCTACCGTAACTTCTGCCCCGATCTGGAACGGTTTACCTTTTTGTATAAATGAGTTATCGAACGATTCAAAATAGAATGCCTGATAATCCGTATTCGTTATATTGCGGCTCCATACATTCAGATTGACAGCTCCTTTACGGACACCGGCTTTACCGTTCAGCACGCCGTAGAAATCCTGGCTAAGATTATTTTCTTCTGTCCAGAAGATCTTTCCGGCTCCGGTATATTGAGCTGAAATTGTAAATTGATCGAACCAGCAATTATGAAGCAGTTTAGTATATTGAAATCCCAAACTTACCGTATGACGGGGTGTATACGGAATAAAGTTATTTTTATAATCCTTATCCACTAACTCTCCATCTTCTTTTACCTGCGTCATATAATCGCGGAAAGTAGCACGGGTAAAACCATAATTAAGATCAGCTGTTAAACCTTCAGCAAGAAGACCTCGCAAACCAACTTCAACACCATAACTATCCGCTTTACCTCCATTGGTAATCATACGGCCACTACCATTCTGAGCGAAAGTTGTCAACTGGATATCCTGAATATCCATATAAAAGAGCGTCAGCTCCATATTCAGACGATTCTTGATAAGTTCACTACGAACCCCCATTTCATAGTTCCAACTATGCTCAGGCTTAAACGACGCAACATCAGATACAGGAGGTAACTCCGGATTTTCAAACATACCACTCATTGCCGGCGGCATCATATTTTTTATTTCTTCTTTAAGATCATACTGAGCCTGTGCCTGTACCAGATCTCCAAACATCTGTACATTATACCCCCCTGTTTTATATCCCTTTGCTACAGAAACATAAGTAAATGTCCCCGGTGAACATTGATAACGCAAAGACACTTTAGGCAAAACCTGCAAGAAATCCTGAGACTCCTCTCCCTGTAAATGGGCTGTCACCGGGAAATCCTGATTAATTGCCGGCATGCCCGGAGCCATACTCGGCATAAATATATTCATCGTCATCCCCTTTACCGATGAGTCATAATTCAATTTCGCATGTTCGTAATCTAAGCGGATACCCGCCGTAACAGATAGACCTGGAATAAATAAATCATTATAAGTTGATTGATGAAATAATGCTAACCCATAAGTCGGTGTTTCAAAGTATCCAGGGAAATAAATTTGATTATTCTCACCTTTAACGGTAATCTTAGGCATAGGTATTTTATCAAATTGAGCTTGAAGGATTTCTTTTATACCATCTTCCTTAAACATCACCGGCCCATCCGTTTTCAAACTATTATAAAAACCATACGCCCCGAAGCTCCATTGATAATTCTTCTTATCGTTTGATTTAATCGCAACTTCTTCGCTCCAGGCATATTGCTTCTGTTTCTGATTCAATGTAAAGATAGATTTCTCCGTATAATCCTGATCCATCTTCATATCATCTTTCAAATACTGGTAGGCAGTAGTGGAAGACAACAGGATCTTATCTGTTTTCCATTCCAGATAAAGACTATTATTCAACATATTACGCAGATAAGAACTGGGATCGTTTATGCGGATCGGCTCAACAACACCTGATTCCTTATTATACAATCCATAGGGAAAGGCGCCCTGATCTACATGATCGTAGTTGAAAGTATATTGCGCTTTCAGGTTCGGATTGATCAGCCAGTCCAGTTTGAAGCGTCCGCCGGCCGACTGTTCCTTATCCGCACGGGTATTATCATATTCATTGACAAAGAACCCGTCATTACGGTCATAATAACCGCTGAGTGAAATACCGACCTTTTCGCTCAGTTTCCTGTAATGGGATGCCTTAGCCTTAAAAGCGCCATAATTACCACCCGAAAGAGTCAGCTTCGTCCCCTGATAGTTGAATGGCGACAAGGTATAAATATTCACGATACCTCCCATCGCATTACGTCCGTACAACGTACCCTGGGGGCCACGCAGCACTTCGATACGCTGGATATCGTTCAATTCAAAATCGAATGCACTCTTATCCAGATACGGCACATTATCCACATAAAGTCCGATCGACTGCCCGCTGCTTCGTGCACCGATACCGCGGATATAGATAGCCGAAGTCATTTTGGAACCGTAATCCGGCATATAAAGATTGGGAACATACGCACTGATATCTTTCAACGCATCGATCTGACGTCCTGAAACAGCTTGCGGGGAAAGGATAGATACAGATCCTGGCAACAAACGCAGGTCGTTCGTCTCCTTCGTCGACGAAGTGATGATAACCTCATCGATATTATATGTCTTAATAGTATCATTTTTGTTTACATTCACCTCATCGGCTTTCATCGTTTGCAAACAAAGAAAAGAGCCTGCGACCAGGACATACAGGTAGCGTTGTTTCATTGTATTTCGAACTATTAGTATTTTACGATTGCAAAGAAACGGGAAAGAAACAAGGTCCGCAATCACTAGATGTAGTGATTTTACACAGTAGTGTGACCTATTATAACACTATAGACCTACATATATCAGCACTATAGTATTAACCGAAGTATCACTATAGTCCTAAACAGAGATCACTATAATTCTATATCATCCCCCGAAATAATCCCGTTCATGATGGCATAGAAGGTAAGGCCGGAAACGGTTTTGATGCCGAGCTTGGCGGTAATGTTTTTACGGTGGGTAAGGACTGTGTTCAGGCTGATACTCAGCTTGTCGGCTATTTCCTTGTTGGTGATGCCTTTTACTATCAGTTGGAGGACATCCGTCTCACGGGTGGAAAGGTCTTTGTTGGTTTCACCGGAAAGATTAGCGGAGTTATCGTTGGTCATTAACTGCTGCAACTGCTCGATGATGATCTCCTGCGGAGCTTTTATCGTGATATGGTTGGTAGTGGAAACTCCACCTGCCCCTTCTCCCCCATCGATCAGTACGGTTGTTTTGCTACGGCGGGGAAGGAAAAAATCGGCATTCAATACCAGGGTTTCCGGTGATGTAAAATAGTAGTCGAACGTGTCGTTGCAACCCGAAGCATTAAACGCTTCGAAGGTAGGGAACCAGCATACTTCTACCGGCGGGAAATAGTCGGTAAGCAAGCTCTGAAGGCCAATGCTTTGCAAAGTATCGGATAGAATGATCGCTATTTGCCTGGTTCTGTGCATCAACAAGGATTATTTACATAATTTCTCCATCGCGGAAACCATCGGAGTAAGAATACGGTAACGGATGCGGTTGTGCTGCTTGATATCTTTCTCAAGACTGCTGATACCGAAGATCACAGCATAGCATAAATTCTCATTGTAATCGCCCGACAGATGCTTAACCATGATCCCTTTCAGGTCTGACAGCAGCGCTTCGATAGGATCTTCCAGCCGCTGCTCACCACCGAGCTGAAGCACTCCGGTTTCGCCCGAAGCTTGGCAACCGTTGATCTTTTCACTTAAAGACAGGCAATAGGGAAACCACAACTCATCGTCTTTCTGAATACGGCTGGTCAACTCTTCCTTGAAAGAGGAGAAAAATTTACCGATCAGGTTCAATGTATTGTTTCCCGGCGTACTCATAGAGATAAAAGAGGTAAGATGCCGCTCTATGTTCGGCAATTGATAACGTAAATAATACTGGTTGGTCTTGGTCAGGTAATCGATGATCTGTGATGTATGGAATGTCTGCAACTTCCGCTCCGGGAAGTACTCTTCGTTGAGGAACGTATTGATCACCGTCAGCAGGAAATCGGTATCCAGCTGATATTCATCACAGATAGTCTTCACCGACTTGTCACCCAATCCCAGACGGATACCAAACCGGTTGATCACAGGAATGAGTGAGGGATGTTCTTCCACCACCTCACTCATTTGCATATTAGGATATACTAAAGGCATAGTTTATGCTTCTTCCCATTGTTTGCGTAATAATTCAACTGCGGCCGGAAGCACCGTGTTACGGTCACCCTGGCATCCGCATTCGAAACTTACGTATTTATCATAACCTATCATCTTCAGGCCTTTGAAGCCGTCTACATAGTTATCCGCATCACCGTCTTCACCCGGCATGCTGCGTCGTTTGCGGCTTGCCACGTGTACGTGTTGGAGATAGTCGCCCGCCGAGAGGAACGCTCCCATGTCGGAAGTTTCTTCCCAGGTCATATGCCAAAAGTCACCCATGCAGCGAACACCCGGATTGTTTATATCCCGGCATACGGAAGCTGCATCGGCTACCTGACGCATATAGAAACATTCTTTACGGTTCAATGGTTCAAAAATAACGGTCGTTCCGTTCTGAACCGCATGGTTACCCATTTCGTTGAACTGTTCGCAAAGGAAATCGCGCGTTTCCTGGTTATGAGGAAGCGCCGGTACTTGTCCGTTGAAAGCAGGAACAATGATAACACCCGTAGAACCAAGCTCACCGGCTGCCGTGATGATCTCTTTCATCGTATCCATACATTGCTTACGGATAGCCGGATCGGTAGAGAGGATAAAACCTTCGAAGCCTGCACAGATGGCACTGACTTTGATATTGCGTCCGTTCAAAGCCTGTTTGATCTCACCCACACGGTCTTTCAGTCCGCGTCCGCCCGGTTCGAAACCGACAATACCCATCTTTTCCATATAGTCGAACTTCTCATTGAGGTTTTCACCCGGAGGAGTCCCTTCCTGAAAAGAAAGGTTCAGTTTCGCCTTGCTGTTACAGCAGGATTTAGTTTCCGGACATGTTTCCGGAGAAGAAGCCTTGCCGGCACAGGAGGCCAATGCACCGGTGCTTACAGCAGCTACTGCGGCACCGGACAATGTTGTTCTTAAAAAGTTTCTTCTATTCAGAGTCATATCTTATTTCTTTTGTTCAAGAGGTTTGCCAGGAACCGGAACGGTAAACGTACTCATATCCATCTTACCCAGATTCAGGTCTTTCGGAGTATAATCCAACGGAGAAGCAGTCATTGCATCCCAGGTTGTTTCAGCACCGGTATATGCCGATTCGCGTCCCATAATAGCAGCCATATTGGAAACGGCTGTTTCGGATGCCTGCTGAAGCGGTTTGTTACCACGAATACTGTTAATCCAGTTCACATGTTCCAATGTATACGGGTCAGTCTGCTTGAAGTTTGCTTTCTCTGCTTCGTAGTCGTATTTCCATATCACATTACCGGCAAGGTCTTTGATCTCCATAGTAGAGCTATCCCATGAACCTTTTGTCCCCTGAATAAATTCGCTTACATTATTCACGCAACCGTCGATCTGGCGGCACATACTGTGCATGTGGATACCGTTCTCCATCGTGAAGTCGATACTGAAATTATCATACTGGTCACCTGTAACACGACGATGGCGGGAACCGAAACCGACAGCCTTAACCGGTTTCAAACCGCTGAACCAGGTGAATACATCGATGTTGTGTACATGCTGTTCAACGATATGATCACCTGACAACCATTTCCAGTTTACCCAGTCTTTGATCATATATTCACAATCATTCCAGTCTTTCTGACGTTCGCGGAACCACAACATATTCTGGTTCCAGTAAACCGTACCACCGGTAATTTCACCGATCATACCTTCCATTACCTTCTTATAAGATTCCACATAAGGACGCTGGTGATGACGTTGTGTACCTGTGATTACACGCAGGTTCTTGGCATCCGCCTGTTTAGCAGTAGCCATGATCGTACGATAACCTACCGGGTCTACACAGATCGGTTTTTCAAGGAATGAATGTTTTCCTTTTTCCGTAGCATATTGGAAATGTACCGGACGGAACACGGGAGGAGTTGCAATGATCACAACATCTACCCCACTATCTATTACTTGTTTATAAGCATCCAAACCGACAAAACGCTTATCGGCGGGAATATCTATGTTTTTATCTTTTTTCAGCTTATCAGCCAGTTCATCCACTCTTTCCTGGAAAGTATCACCCAGTGCAACGATTGTAACACCGTTGGCGGCATTCAGGAAGTTGAAAGCTGCACCGGAACCACGTCCGCCACAACCGATAACACCGGCTTTCAGTTCCTGTCCGTCGGTTGCCAGATCCGGCAATTCGGGAACGTAGTACGTTCCGGGTTCTTTCAGCGGTTTCAAAGCATTCGCCTTGCTTCCACCGTCACAAGAAGTTAAAACACTAGCCGCACTACCTGTACCGATTGCACCCAGTGCACCAGCCATAGCCGAACTTTTTAAAAATGATCTTCTACTGATACTGTTTTCCTTTTTCATGATATAGCAAATTTAAAGAATTGATATAATTTTTACACTAGTCTACTTTACTGATGCATCCGGCTCGCATACTACACGGAAACCGATGCCGCGTATGTCTGAGTACCACCAGATACTTTTAGGTTGCTGCGGGTCTGTCTTCAACCACGCATCATGTTTGGTATAGTCGCGGGCTGCCGAACGAAGGTCTGCCGCATCCGAAGTATAGTTACCTCCGCGTACTACCCATTCCGTTCCTTCAGTCACCAATGGATTTGTAACAGCATTACCACCCTTGCTGTAAGCTTCGGGATCGTATTTATCTGCACAATATTCCATGACATTACCCAACATATTCTTTAATCCGAACGGATTGGCTTTCACCAGATCCGGTTCCTGTGTCTTATTCTTACTGTTCTTGCTGTAAATGACGAACGAACTGATACTGTCGGTCTTTGCATCGAAGAACTTACGCCAGAAGCCCTGATCCGAGAAATCTTTCGGACTGCCGGAGAAGAAGTAAGGAGTTTCCGTACCACCACGGGCTGCATATTCCCATTCGGCTTCAGTTGGCAGACGGTATTTCTTACCGGTCTTTTTCGACAGCCACTGGCAGAATGTTTCAGCCGCATAATGTGTCATCGTGATAGCCGGACGGTCGCCGCCACCCCATCCCTGGTCGGGGAATCCGAACGGAGGAGTCGGGCCGGAGATCGCATCTACATCCGGATTACTGTTGTTCGCATATACAGTTTCGGGAGGTGTACGTCCTTCACTCATCGTACTGCCGTAGAATGCCCAGTACTGATCCCAGGTCACTTCCAGTTCAGCCATAAAGAACGGGCTGACAGTTACGTCACGTACGGGTTCTTCATCCGGTTTATGGAACGGTTCTTTCGAGGTGCTACCCATCTTGAATGTTCCGCCCGGAACAGCCACCATCTTAAACGACACCGGAGTGCCGGGGATCTGTTCCTTATAATCAGCAAAAGCTGTTACCGTCGTCGGTTCTTTAAAATACAAGCTTGTATCGATCGCTCCGGAACCGGAAGCCATACCCGGAACACCCGTCATCTTCGAGTGATTGTAGTTCGGGTTATAGTGTCCTGCATCCAGGTGGCAGCTGATACACTGCAAGTCCAGTTTCTTTTCATTCTCATCATAATAAAGGTGTGCTGTGATACCATCGTTTGTAATTCCTTCCGGAAACAAATTCTGGTGACACTCTTTACATGATTCGTTAGGGATATACTTTACGGCATGTTCCAACTCTGACTTTGCATTCCAGTCAAAATCGGCGCTGTCCTTTGTCATAAAAGACCACACATCTTTCAGACCCAGCTTTGCTTTTGCCGTATAATGGTTCCAGGTGTCGTTTTTAGGCGGAAGGTGACAGTCTACACAATGTACTTTCACACCACTACCGTTATTTACGTGTTTGGACAGTTTCCAGCTATTTTCCACATGCGGGTGTACATGACACATCATACATGACTCATCGGAAGAAAAATAGACAGAAGTATTGTAAGCCAGGATCATAACCCCGGCACCAAAAATCACTCCCAAAAGAAGCATAAAAGTCTTTCCTTTAAAGAAGCTCTTCTTTTTTTGGTCTGATGAATATCGATTAGAATTTTTGTTAGTAGCCATCTGTATTTATGGTATTCAAATTTTACACTTAGTCTAAGATTAGATTTAAAAATCGGCAATAAAAGTAGTATTTTCCTTAATATAAAGAAAGCATAACCGGCCTATTTAACGTTAATCGTAAACCGATTATGCTTTTTTTAATAATTTTCAGTTTACAGGTTCGACTGGATAGGCGTCATAATAAAAGTGAACTCATAATCGCCGTAAGGCAGACGATATTTTTCCAGAGGAAGTGCTCCCCAGCTGTTCACACAACCTAATCCCATCTGTGCCTTATCGATACACAAATTCGTATAATCGACCTTTTGAACCAGTTCAGAGTGTCTCTGATCTTTCTGCACACCGTCGTCAAGCGATTCGATCGAATAATTCAATGCAGAAGCGGAGAACGGAGCCTCAGCTACGAACATCAAACCATTGCCACCCTTATTGGTTTGTTTCCACCAGCGGATATCGGTCTTTGTTCCGGTTTCCTGCGGACGGATATAAGAGTAGAACTGTTCGTCGACCGTCTGGCAGAACTTACCGAGGTCGGTTACATTATTACGGTCTGAATAGTTTTCCAACGGGCCGCGTCCGTAGTATTTGATCAGTGCCATTTCTTCCGGCATCTGCATCTGCATACCGAAGCGGAACATGTCAGATACTTTGGCCGACTTATCGGCAACCATCTTCTGTGATACTTTCACGGCACCTTCGTTGTTGATCGTATAAGTGATATACAATTTAGCGGAAACAGCATCCATTGTATATTCGGCATTTACGACAGCCTGGCCGTTTTCGATCTTATTGGTCAGCGAAGTCAGTTTCAGGCCGGGTTGTTTCCAGGCTGCATATTTGTTTTGTAGGCCGGCACCCATATCGTTATCGGTCGGGGCACGCCAGAAGTTAGGTGTCAGTTTGCCGCCTTCATCCATCATAGCCTGTCCTTTCACATCGTATTTGCAAAGGAAGCCGTCATGTTTGTTGAATTCGATACGGAAGTTCTCACCCAGTACGATCAGATAGTTGTAATCGTTTTCCTTTATAGTAGGGATAACCGTTGCGATATTTACTTTTTCAACATTGGCCAACTTCAGTTCCGGAGCTTCGTACGGACGAACTACCAGTTGATTCTTAGCAACTGTATATCCGGCAGGAAGCATTGTTTCCGCTTTCTTCAGCTTGAACGCCACATTCAGCAGGAGTTCTTTGCATTTACAAATACCGTCCGTAGTGTAATCCAGTTTAACAGACTTGGTTTGCTGCGGAGCAACATCCAGATCCTTGATCACACCTGTTTGAAGCACTTCTCCGTTAGCCAGCAATTCCCATTCAGCATAGTAACCGCTCAAATCGCGGAAGAAGTTTTCGTTGTAAACATTCACTACACCATTAGCCAGGTCAGAAGGAGTTACCCAGATAGACTGGTAGATATGGCCAACTTCGTGCATGTGAGGATTCGGTTTACGATCCGGGCTGATCAAACCGTTATCGAGGAAGTTGTTGTCTGTTGCATCATAGCGGTTGAAATCGCCACCATAACCATATATATCTGTTCCATCTTTCTTCCAACGCAAGGATTGATCCACAAAGTCCCAGATGAAACCACCCTGGTATTTCGGATACTTACGTACAAGATCCCAATATTCCTTAAATCCACCTTGTGAGTTACCCATCGCGTGTGCATACTCGCACTGGATAAGCGGTTTGTCGATATCGCCTTTGCAATATTCTTCACTTCTTTCATAACCCAGGTACATCGGGCAATAGATATCCGTGAACTCATTCGTACGGGCTTGTTCATACTGAACCGCACGGCTCTTGTCTTCGTTCTTGATCCAGGTATAACATGCTTCGAAGTTAGGGCCGAAACCGGCTTCGTTACCCAATGACCAGAAGATAATGGACGGATGGTTGAAACCACGCTGTACATTACGCTGGTTACGTTCCAGATGCGCTTTGGCATACAACGGGTTCTTAGCCAGTGTTTCTTCACCGTATCCCATACCGTGAGATTCCACGTTGGCTTCTGCCACTACATATATACCATATTCGTCACACAGGTCATACCACAAATTAGCATCCGGATAGTGACAGGTACGAACCGCATTGAGGTTGAATTCTTTCATTACTTTGATATCCTGCAACATGCGCTCACGCGATACTACATAACCGCCGTCCGGATCCATTTCATGACGGTCTGCCCCCTTGAACAGTACAGGCTGACCGTTTACCAGTATCTGACCGCCTTTCAGTTCGATCTTGCGGAAACCGACTTTTACAGGGATCACTTCCAGGTCTTTGCCGCCGTCTTTCAATGTAGCAACCAAGGTATACAGATTAGGTGTTTCAGCCGTCCATTTCAACGGATTGGCAACAGCCATATCGGCAGAAATCTTGCCCGATCCTTTCAGGGTCGTTGTTGCGACCGACTTACCATCCTTATCCAGTAATTTCACATCTACCACACCACTGCCTTTCAGGTTCAGTGCTATATTTAATGTAGCATCCTTATATTGTGCATCCAGATCCGGAGTCACGCGGATATCCTGTATCTGTTTCGGATTGCGGGCATACAGATAACAATCACGTCCCACTCCCGACAGACGCAGGAAGTCCTGGTCTTCAAGATAAGTACCGTCGCACCAGCGGAATACCTGGAATGCGATCAGGTTCTTCCCGGGTTTCAGGTATTTGGTCAGGTTGAATTCAGCTTCCAGTTTGCTGTCTTCACTATATCCTACATATTGTCCGTTCACCCACAGGTACATATTTGAGGTCACAGAACCGAAATGGGCAAAGATCTCTTTCCCTTTCCAGTCTGCCGGAACAATAATTTCTTTACGGTATGAACCGACATGGTTATTTTCTACAGGGATTTCGGGGGGATTGTTCTTAAACTGGTTTCTCCACGGATATCCTACATTTACATAGATAGGATCACCGAAACCATTCAGTTCCCAAACACCGGGCACAGGCATATTCGCCCAACCTTTGTCGTTAAAGTTCACCTGATAGAAGTCAGTCGGACGGGCATCCGCATCCTTCACCCAGTTAAACTTCCAGGTTCCGTTCAGGGTCATAAAATTTCCGGACGATTCTTTACATCCTTTCAACGCTGCATCTTCCGTTTCATACGCAAAATAGTTGGTATGCATCGGAGCACGGTTTACCTCATTAACGTTGGGATCCTTCCACTCATTCTTTTGAGCGAATGCTGTCATTCCGATTAAGGAACAACAGCAAGCTAGCATTTTTAATTTCATTTGATATTAGGTTTTCAATGTATGTGCATAATCAATCGACCCACTTCTGCCATTTCACATTTTCATTGTAGCCGGCTTCCACCATTGTTTCAATGAATTGCATACCTCTTACGCCATCGTATACGGTCGGGAAGTCCAGGCATTCTTCACATGGCTGTTCTCCTTTCTTGATGCTCATTACGGTATGGGCGAAGTTTCTGTATATGTTGGCAAAAGCTTCGATGAAACCTTCGGGATGACCGCCCGGTGTACGGGTATTCATCTTGGCCGTATCGCCTATAAATCCGTTGTTTCCCATCCGGATAACCTCGGTCGGTTTATCAGTCCATTTGGCAAACAGGGTATTAGGTTCCTGCTGTTGCCATTCCAACCCGCCTTTATCTCCATAAATACGGATACGGATATTATTTTCTTCTCCGGCAGCGATCTGTGAGGCTGTAAGTGTACCGACCACGCCATTTTCATAGCGCATAAAGGCGGCACCGTCATCGTCGATCGGACGTCCGGGAACAAAGGCATTCAGGTCTGCACAGACTTCCTGCACCTTAAGACCTGTTATATATTCACTCAGGTGCCAGGCATGTGTACCGATATCACCGATACAACCGGCTTTCCCCGAACGTTTCGGGTCAGTACGCCATCCGGCATTATTACCTCCTTGTAATTCGATGCGGTCGGACAGCCATCCTTGCAGGTATTCCACATATACACGACGCAGTTTACCCAGATCACCTCTGGCGATACGGGCTTTCGCCTCTTTTACAGCAGGATAGGCTGAATAAACATGGGTAAGAGCCAGAACGAGTCCGGTTTCCTCCACCTTCTTCTGTAATTGCTTCGCTTCCTCCAAAGAGAAGGTCATCGGCTTATCCACTACGACATGGAAACCTCTTTCCAAAGCCATCATAGCCGGTTCGAAATGCCAGCGGTTGGGAGTCACGATAGTTACAAAATCCATCCGTTCTCCTTCCGGCAAAGTCATTTCATGCTCGAACATTTCCTGGTAAGTACTGTAAATACGGTCTTCCGGCAAGAAATAAGAGAGTCCGGAACTTTTTGATATTTCAGGGTCTACGCTGAAACATCCACAAACTAATTCAATCTGATTGTCCATAAAGGCCGCACGACGATGGATAGCTCCAATAAAAGCATCGCTGCCACCGCCTACCATGCCCATTCTTAGCTTTCTGTTTTTCATGATAATACTATTTTACAAATTACGAATTGAGAGATTGCCCAAAGTTACAAAATGCTGTAATATGTACAATAAATTTCGTAATATTATTATTATATCGATCAATATACAGCTACAGATCTGCCCCTCTTACCCCCTCAATAATCGCATGCAATCTACCTGATAGAACAAGTACGTTTCACCCGTTATCTCCGACAATACTGCTGATTGACAGCAAGAATGATTACGGTGAAATGTGAATGATACAAGAGTTATTTAAAATGGGTCGGCAGCCATAAAAAATAGCTACCGACCCATTGGATAACCGATGCCTACCTTTTCGGGAAAAGCCTTAAGCCTTTTTCCGAAAAGCTCTACTCTTTACCTTATAAAAACCAGTACTACTTAAACCCGGGGTTCTGCTCCAAGGCCGGATTACGCAATGTCTCTTCCAGTTTGATTGGAGCAAAATACATTTTGTTATCCCATTTACGCTTCTCTATATAGTTCAGATTGAGGACAGTCCAGGTATAATCATATACCTCTTCATCATGTACATAAGGTAAAGTCGCCGTCTTACCGGGTTTCAGACGACCTACAATAGTAATACCCGTCAACTTCTTGCTACCCGCTTCCGGAGCGATCATCCAGCGGCGTACATCATAATAACGTGATTCCTCGTAAGCCAACTCTACACGACGCTCCCGCCGCAGGAATTCACGTAAGTCGTTTTGGTTGAATGCCTGTCCACGAACCGCCAAAGTGGCTTTTGTGTCCGGGCGACCGATACGACTACGAAGAGCATCCAGATAAGTGACTGCTTCATCCAACTTGTTCAACTCAAGACTTGCTTCAGCCGCAATCAGATACATTTCGGCCAAACGGATATACGGCATCGGATTGGTCTGGAAATTATGTTCGGTCGCAGAGACTGTGCCATCTATTAATTTCTTCTCCAGATAACCTGTATACGTACCATTCCAGTTTTCGATATTCGACATACGGGAATCTACCCCCACCATACCGTTAAAGGACTGCGTTTTGATCGGATTATTCTCATCATCCACAGATTGTATGGCATCGACTTTTGAACCACCGCTACTCAATTCGTAATAACCGAACTGCAGATTACCCAGCGGGGTGGCATCGAACACGGCTCCATCGGCAGCTCTGGGACGTCCCCACTCTGCACCGTCATAACCTATTGTAGCATAGAAGCGCGGTTCACGGTTTGCATACGGATTCACAGTCGTTTCTTCACCGGGTTTCAGCAGTTCATCAGGAAGTTTTCCGTCTTCCACCTCGAATGCCATAACCAAATCATGTGTCGGAGCAGTTCCTGCCCAGTTATGATATCCGTTCGGCCCATGCAGCAAAGCGACACGGTTGCGAACCCAGTTATCGGCATTCTGATCTTTGTTTACATACTGTTTTGCCCAGATTGTTTCCTCATTATTCGTAATAATGATATTGTGGAAGTTGTTTGCTATATCCTTAATAGTAGCTGCATTGCAATCGACCAACGAATAAGGGCCGTTATTAATCACCTCTTTAGCGGCATCCAAAGCTTGTTGATACAAAGCCTGACGGTCGCCGGTGTATTGATTACATGCCAATGTATTAACAGAACGATCTGCGAACAACGGACTGGCTACATGCAACAATACACGGGCCTTTAAAGCTTTGGCAGCCCCTTTCGTTGCACGGCCTAAGTTCGCACCCGACTGTTCTTCGGGCAATAAGCTAACAGCCTGCTCGATATCTTTCAGGATAAAATCCATAACATCTGCTACATCAGCACGCGGCAGGCTCAACTCGGAAGCCTCTTCAATAGAATACACCTTATCTACGATAGGCACACCGCCGAAGCCACGAAGCAATTCCGTATAGATATATGCCCGAAGGAAATAGATCTCCCCTTTCAGGACATTCAGGTCTACACCGGTTTTCTCAGGTACATTATCGATATTTTCCAATACCAGATTGGCACGGTAGATACCTTTGTACTGTTTACTCCACTTGAACGGACAGTCATCACGATCATAAGCCCCCAGGTTACTTGGGGAAACTGTTGCTTCATTGATATCACGGCATCCATACACATGTGTAAAGAAAGCATCGTCCGACCATGCAGAAGTATTCACCTCTTGTGCGATGTCGCATACATACGAGTAGACATCATTGACAACCGATTTAGTCAAATCTGCATCTGCCCAAACGGCTGTTTCATCATATTGGTCTTCCGGTGTCAGATCCATGAAGTCAGAACAGGAGCTGAGTGAAAGTGTCAGCCCGGCGACTGCCGAGAGGCAAATATATTTTAGTTTCGTTTTCATAATAATTACGTTTTAAAATGTTGCTTGAACTCCGAAGTTGATAATTTTTCTCAATGGATAACCACCGATACTGCCATCACGCTGTTCCGGGTCGGCATCCTTTACACCATCGATAGTAAACAGGTTACTACCATTTGCATATAAACGCAAATTAGAAAAACCTACTTTCTTCAGTCCTTCAAAACGGAAAGTGTAACCGAGTTCTGCATTTTTCAAACGGAGATAATCTGCATTTCTCAGGAAGTACGTATTATCATTGTTAATCCAGTACTGGTTTTCACGGTCCCAGGCACGCGGTCCTTCCGAATTGGGATTTTCCGGTGTCCAACGTTTTTCATAATCGCTCTTCAGATAGTTGCCGACCAGGCCCGACCAGGTTTCGATGTACACCTGAGCACCCGTTGCACCTTGGAATAACAACATAACATCCCAGCCTTTCCATTTAGCAGTCAGTGTCAACCCGGCAACGAATCGCGGCTCCTGATTCTTTTCCGGACGGACACGGTCAAGACCATCAATCTTGCCATCCCCGTTCATATCTTTAAAGCGGATATCACCCGGAACAGTATTGTCTGAATATAACAATCCCTTTGCCCGTGCCTCATCTACTTCCGCCTGATTGCGGAAAATACCATCCGAGACATAGTACAGTAGGTTACGGCTACCTACCGGCCGGCCAGTTGAAAACTGATACTCCGGTACATTCTGTACTTCATCCCAGAAAGTGATCTGGTTTCTGGCATAAGTCATGTTCAGAGCCACTCCATATTCTACCTGACCGATCTTATCCTGCCAGCTGACCAAAGACTCAAAACCACGGTTTTTCATTTCACCCAGGTTTTCACGAGGCAAGGTGATACCGGTAATTTCCGACAACGACGCATTACGCGAGATCAACATGTTCGTACGTTTATGGTAGAAAATATCCGTTTCCCAACTTAAGCGATTCTGTAAGAATTTAAGATCTAAACCGACATTGTAAGTTGTACCGACTTCCCATGTAATATTCGGATTCGGAGTACGGCTTGGATACAAACGTTTGTTCTCAATACCGCCAAATGTCGTACCGGCATTGTTGAATGCATAAGTCGTCAGATATTGGATGGAATGATCGTAGTTACCATCTGAATCCACAAGGGCGTCATTACCGGTTTGTGAGACAGAACCACGCAACTTAAAATAGTCGATAAAACGGATATTATCTTTCCACCATCCTTCTTCGGAAGCACGCCATGCCAAGGAAACGCCGGGGAAGAAACCGTAACGTTCATCTTTCGGGAAGCGATAGGAACCATCCACACGCCAAACGAACTCAAATAAATAACGTTCCAGATAGTTGTAAGACACACGACCGAAGTAATTCAGACGAGTTTCTTTCCAGGAATAGCCATTCGCCATTTGCCCTTCTTCACCACCGAGGTTCAATTCCGGTTTGCTGTCGGAAATGAAACCCTGGCGGTAAGCCAATGTTTCTTCATATTGTTTCTTCTGACCTTCCATACCGAATGTTACACCAACTGTATGTTGTCCGAATGTGCGGTTGTAGTCGATCAAGCCGTTGAGCATCCAGCCGAGTTGTTCGGTGTGTTTGCGTTCCAGTGTCGGTGCATCGATCCACTGTTTCGAAGCGCTCAACCCTTCACTGCTTTCGTTCACGCCATCCCATGAATACAGATAAACCGGTTTCTGCATTTTTCTACGATTCATGAAATGGATATCGTAAGAAGCATTACCACGCAAAGTAAGACCTTCGATCCAGGGAACTTTGACGTTGATAGAAAAGTTGTTCTGGATATACTGGTTTTTGTAATGGTCGAAACCTGCAAGATCCGTACTGGTTACTGCCGGATTATCACCACGCTCGATAGCCGGCCCCGGTTCACCTGTCGGCCACCAGGCCGGTTGATCCGGACGGGTACGCCGTGCGCTACCGAAGATATCACCGGCTCCTTTTGCCGGATATTTGGTATCTTCCAAACGGGCCGTTGTTCCAACCTGGAAATCTACATATTGACTGGTCTTGATATCCAGATTCGCACGCAAACTATACTGGTCGTAGCGGTTGGCTGAGTTTTTGTAGAGTCCATCCTCACCGTTGGCACCGAAATTAACATAGTACTTAATTTTGTCCGTACCACCGGATACACCTATATCAGCCCGATACAAAGGAGAAGCGGGTTTAACAATTTCACCGAACCAGTCGGTATCCGGATATTTCCAGGGATCAGCATGTGTGCGGAAGCCTTCGATCTGCTCATCAGAAAAAGAGCCCGGAAGCACTTCGTTCAACATGGTCGCATATTCATAGGAGTTTGTCATTTCCGGCAGGCGGGTTGGCTTCGAGAAACCGGCACTTGCATTAAATGAAACAACCGGCTTACCTTCTTTACCACGCTTGGTCGTAATCAGAACAACACCGTTAGCAGCACGGGCACCATAGATAGCAGCAGCGGCATCCTTCAAAACAGAGATAGATTCAATTTCTGTCGGATTCAAACGGTTCATACCGCCATCACGGTCGGGCACACCATCGATTACTACCAGCGGATCATTACTTCCCAGCGAGTTAGTACCACGTATACGGATTGTTGTTCCTCCGCCACCCGGTTCGTCTGCTGTCTGAAAACCGATAACACCCGGCATACGACCAACCATACCATTCGATAAGTTTGTTGTTGGTGATGCTTTCAGTTCTTCACCGGATACGCTGGCTACAGACCCCGTAACAGTTACTTTCTTCTGTACCCCGTAACCTACTACTACCACCTCTTCCAATTTCTGAGTGTCTTCTTTTAATGTTACATTGATCGATGATTGATTACCGACAGCTATTTCCTGTGTTTGGTATCCGATATAAGAAAAGAGAAGCGTAGCATTGGCCGGTACTTCCAATTGGTATTTACCATCCATATCGGTAATAATACCGATCGTGGTTCCTTTCACAGAGACATTTACACCGATAAGGGATTCACCTGAGGCGTCGATAACAGTACCCCTGATATTTTTCTGTTGTGCAAATGCAGTCGTTGTGAATAGTGCAAAAAGCAATAAGGTTAACATTCTGAATAAATTGCTTTTAGCTAGACATTTTCCTGAATGTACATCTAAAATAGATTCTTTCATTTTTGTTTGTTGTTAAATGAATATAAGGTTAAAAAACACAATGGATATAACTAAATATCCGATCTAAAGCATTGGATTTAAAAATTCATAATCATAGGCAATCAATATTAAAATGAATACTATCGAATTATAAAAAACTTAGATTTTATCATCCCCATAACTTAACAAAGTGCAATCTTTATTACGGAGAGACAATAGGAACGTTTCTTGCAAACTACCTCATCGAAAATAACCGACCCGTTTATACATATACCAGGCAATTAAATCCACAGGCAAACGCAACTCACTATATATCAATATCATATTCAGACATATTTGGTTAACAATTAGACTTAATACCGAAATGTTTCAAAACAGGAACAGACGGTCTATTAAGAGAATTAATAAAATCACAGGGGCAAAGATATTGCATTTCGTTATATTAGTAAACAAATGTGCAATTTTTTATTACGGAGATCGCTTATTTATTCAAACCACAAATGTTAAATTGCTTGTATGAATGATATACTAAGGAATATAGATGCAATTCGCAGGAACAAAGGGTATTCGCAAGAATATTTAGCTAGTCAGATTGGGATAAAACAGGCTGGCTTAAGTCTTATTATGTCGGGAGAACGGGAGTTAAAGTATAATACATTATTGCAAATGCATTACAGGAATCAGTCATAGATATTATTGCATATCCTGAGAAATACGTCCTGAGTAGAGACAATAATATATCGACGGAAACGGTATTACAAATTAAGTTGGATAACGACAAAAAAGAACAAGTATTAAAAATCGTGTTCGGGAATGAAGGGGCTGAATTATTAAGAGGGAAATAGCTCTATTTTTCCGGGATATAAATAAAAGAATCAGAGCCGGCTTCTTGAATAAATGAGCCGGCTCTGAGCATTTACTGATTACATTTTGTAATCTATCATAAATTAGTAGAACAATTAAGCACTAGAAATTAGTTATTAACAGGTTTCAGTCCCATCTTTGCCGCCCGTTCCAGCATAAACTGTTTAGCAGCTTCGTACTCATTGGGAATGAGACCATCCAGGATAGCATTTTTTATCGCCTCCTTGATAATTCCTACCGGTTGAGAAGGCGGAAGACCGAATATCTCCATAATTTCTTCTCCCGAAACCGGCGGCTGGAAATTCCGTACCCGGTCTTTTTCCTCTATTTCTGCCAGCTTCTCACGAACCAACCGAAAGTTATTCAGGAAACGCCGTACTTTCTCAGGATTTTTACTGGTTATATCTGCTTCACAGAGTTTCATCAAATCATCTATATCATCTCCGGCATCGAAAAGAAGGCGACGGATAGCCGAATCGGTCACTTCATCATCGGCCAGGACGATGGGACGCATGTGCAGGGTCACCATCTTCTGGACATATTTCATCTTTTCATTCATCGGCAGCTTCATACGACGGAAAATACCCGGCAACATACGCTCTCCGATAAAGTTATGATTATGGAATGTCCAGCCCAAACGAGGATCAAAACGCTTAGTAGCAGGTTTGCCTATGTCATGAAAAATAGCACTCCAGCGAAGCCATAAATTATCTGTCGTCTTGCTCAAACGATCCAATACCATTAAAGTATGGGCAAAATTATCTTTATGCCCGATACCTTCCTTTGTTTCTGCACCTTTCAAAGCACAGAGTTCCGGAAATATCAAAGGTAACAATCCGCATTTGTCCAGCAGTTCAAAACCGACCGAGGGTTTAGGCGAAAGAACTATTTTATTCAGTTCATCGACAATCCGTTCCTTGGATATGATAGAGATCCTTTCCTTATTACGCTCGATAGCATCAAATGTATCCGGGTGGATAAAAAATCCCAGCTGGGAGGCAAAACGGACGGCACGCATCATTCGTAACGGGTCGTCGCTGAAAGTTATATCCGGATCGAGAGGGGTACGGATAATCAGGTTATCCATATCTTCCAGCCCTCCGAAAGGATCGACCAATTCTCCATAACGCTCTTTATTCAGACAAAGAGCCAGCGCATTGATCGTAAAATCACGACGGTTCTGATCGTCTTCCAGCGTACCATCTTCCACGATCGGTTTCCGACTGTCATGGCTGTAAGATTCTTTCCGGGCACCGACAAATTCGATTTCCAGGTCACCCGATTTCACCTGAGCCGTACCGAAATTCTTGAATACGGACAGATGCGTCCGTTTACCTAACTTGCTGGCTACTGCTTTTGCTAATTCAATACCGCTGCCTACAGCAACTACATCTATATCTTTTGAAGGACGGTATAAAAAAATATCCCTGACGTAACCACCAATCACATAGGCTTCAACTCCTAATTCGTCTGCTGCCTCTGATATTAAATGGAACGGCTTTGCCGATATATGATTTAAAATATCTTCCTGATCTATATACATTCGCTTTATTTATCTCACTCATTGAGACTGCAAAGATAAAAAATATATCTTTGCAGACAGAACGAATAAGCTAAACAACATGAAGAAGTCAGCAATATGTATCGCACTTGCCGCCATCACACTGGCTGCATGCAACCAAACGGAAAAAGAGGCGCAAGCCAGATTGAACAATGCGAGAAGCATGTACGAACGGAACGAATTCTTCGCTGCAAAAAGTGAAATAGACAGTCTCCGGGCTCTTTATCCGAAAGAATACAAGGTATTAAAGGAGGGCCTGGCTTTGATGCGCCAAGTTGAATTAAAAGAAGCAGAACGAACTATTGCTTTTTGTGACAGCTTGCTCCCTATTAAAATAGAAGAGGCGGAAGCTCTGAAAAAAGGATTCAATTTTGAAAAAGACAGCGTTTATGAAGAGATCGGTAATTACATCTGGAAGCAACAAACGATAGAACGGAATGTGCAACGTTGTTACATCCGGAGCGGAGTAAACGAAAAAGGCGAGATTTATCTTGCCAGCGTTTTCTATGGGGGTGCGCCGATCAACCATACAGGAATAAAGGTCAGCACACCGGATGGCCAGTTTGCCGAAACTGCATCGATCGCTTATGATGGTGGAGTGAATTACCGCTTCAAAGATTTAGGAAAAACGACCGAAGTAGTGACCTATAAAGGAGAAAAGGGTCTTGATGCGGCCAAATTTATTTCCACAAACGCAAAAGAGCGTATCAAAGCGGAATATACCGGGGGTAAACCTTATACAATATATATTGCAGACGGTGATAAAAAAGCAATTGCCGCCACTTTCGACCTGGCAACCGTTCTTAGCGATCTGGAAAACCTGATTAAAGAAAAAGATAAATCAACAAACAGGATCGCTTATTTGAAGAATAAGTTGGAGAGTAATACGGAAAACAAAGACTGACATAACCCCATAAAAAAGAGACTGCCATTAATTGGCAGTCTCTTTTAGTTTATATCCACTCATTATCAATTCTGCGTCAATCGTATCGGATCATCATATTTTTCCTGCAACCGGAGCAATTCCTGTTTCATGTCTTTTACCACCGGTTCATATTCCTTTTGACCATACACATTATTCATTTCATGAGGATCATTCTGTAGGTCGAACAACTCCCAGCTATCAATATCGTTATAGAAATGGATCAGCTTATAACGATCGGTACGCACACCATAATGTCGTTTTACCATGTGTTCGGCCGGATATTCATAAAAATGATAATACATGGAAGTCCGCCAATCTGCCGGATTTTCCCCTTTCAACAAAGGCAACAGAGATTCCCCCTGCATATCGGCAGGAATTTCCGCACCGGCCAGCTCCAGAAATGTCGGAGCATAATCGATATTCTGAACCATTTGCGGAATATCCCCCCGTTTATCAAAACCTGCGGGCAAACGCATGATCAAAGGTGTATGCATTGATTCTTCGTACATGAATCGTTTGTCAAACCAACCATGTTCACCCATATAGAAACCCTGGTCGGAAGTATATACCACCAACGTATTCTCCAACAGATTCTTTTCTTTCAGATAATCCAGTACGCGACCGACATTGTCATCCAACGATTTAACAGTCTTGGCATAGTCACGCATATACCGTTGGAACTTCCACTCTGCCAGTTCTTTACCCTTTAAATTCTTTGCATAAAAGTCTTTTATAATCGGTTCATAAAATTCATCCCAGGCAGCCTTCTGCCCTGCGTCCATACGTCCATAATACTTTTCATACAAGCTTTTCAAACGACTGTCTTTATCCGGACGCAGCATTTTCAAATCATAAATAAGATCCATATCCTTGATAACGCTCATTTCCTGGGCTGCAGCCGCCAGACGTCCTTTATATGTATCATAATAATTGTCAGGAAGCGGGAATGTTTTATCTTCATACAATCCCAGATTACATGTATCAGCCATCCAGTTACGGTGAATAGCTTTATGGTGGATAAACAAACAGAATGGTTTACTTGTGTCCCGTTGATTCTGCATCCAGTCGATACTCATATCCGTAATAATATTGGTCACATACCCTTTTTTACGGATCGTATCATTATCTGAAGTGATAAAATCAGGATTGTAATAGTCGCCTTGTCCGGGTACGATCTCCCAGAAATCAAATCCGGTCGGCAGACTCTCCAGATGCCATTTACCTATAATCGCCGTCTGATAACCGGCTTTTTGCAACAACTTAGGCATTGTTTGCTGTGAACCGTCAAAAACACAGTTCGTATTATCAGTAAAACCATTTTTATGGCTGAACTTTCCCGTAAACATACAGGCACGACTGGGGCCGCTTAACGAATTCGTAACAAAACTGTTAGTAAACCTTACCCCGTCGTTTGCTATCATATCCAGATTAGGAGTCCGGATAAAACGGGTATCATAACAGCTCATCATTTGCGCAGTATGATCGTCCGTCATGATATAGACTATATTATAAGGCTTTTTTACATCTTCCTTCTCTTTCTTCTGAGAGCAGGAAGCCACAGATAACAAAGCCGCAGTACCTGTTAATGAATAGAATAAACCCGATTTCATATCGTTGACATTTGAAAAATTAATAATTCGAATAAGCAAAGCGGGGCACAGACCAACTGCGCCCCACCTTTATACAATTCCAGGTAAATCGACTAATACCAATGCGTTATTTAATACCCAAAATTGTTATCGGAGAAATCTATAGCCGAGTTTGTATCGATTTCGTTTTTCGGAATAGGCAACAGCAAATTCTTCTTCAGGAAGTCTTCACTTAAATCGCCGTTGTTATAATAACGATCTCTAAAATTATTCACACCTGTTGCAGTATTTGCATTATGCAATAACACCAGTTCATGATTATTATTCAGTTCCAAAGCTTTCTTCAACATCTCCGTACCACGTGAACGAACGATCTGATACATACCCGGTTCACCGGAAAATTCAAATATACGTTCAAAATAGATCTTCTCTTTAATCTGATCTTTCGACAATGAAGAATTCCAACGGGCAGGCTGTTCAGATGGTTGGCTACCCGACTGGCGTGCACGGGACAACACTTCATCTGCCAAATCGATCGCTTTGTTTTTATCACCCAATTCATTATATACGTCAGCCATCATCAACAGCATATCGGCATACCGATATATAAAGATGTTCTTATGACTGTTTTGTGCAGAAACAACCTGATCGATAGGTTTCTTAAAATAAGGCCACCCCTGGTTATCACCTGTATTTTCCGAATATTTCTTAACCAATTCATCCATACCAGCATATTTACCGGAACTCAACTCTTTGGCACTCGGGTTGGCAGGATCAGGCAATTGCTCATAAGGGATTTCAGCAACCAACAATTTTGATTTGCTCCAGCCTTCCGGTGTTTCTTTCGAATCATAAGATACCAACGGATAAGCATACGTCGTATCACGGGCGGAAGGAACCGGTTCTACCTGTGCAGCTACCTGACCATTCGCAGTATAATTTCTCCACTTCGACTGGAAAGTAACTTCCAGACGTGCATCACCCGGATAAGTTCCTCTGAAATAATCATATAAAGCTTTTGAGGCACGTATACGGCTCCAGGATTTACCGGTAGTAGAATTGGTTGGAGCAAAAAGCCAGCTACCACGGTTACGACTTACACCGGATACCGCATAGTTCATCTGAAAGATCGATTCCTTGGAGCCTGTTACATTATTAGCAAACAGATCGCCAAATTTAGGCTGCAAAGCATATATACCTTTATTATATACTTCATCGAAACAAGCTTTAGCTTTTTCCCATGCAGCTTGATCCCCCTGGGCGGCAATAGTATAATACAATTTACCCAAGAATGCTTTTGCCGCCCATTTGGAAGCAAAGCCATCTGTTGCCTTTTCCGGCAGATCATTAAAAGCATCCGTCCAGTCCTTTTCCACCTGTGCCAGTATAGTTGCTTTTTCAACACGTGGCAATGCTACGGCATCCGAAGCGGAAGGAGTTGTTTTGAAAGGAGCGTCTCCCCACGTTGTCACGACATTATAATACGCCAACGCACGCAGGAATTTAGCTTCGGCAAGCATACTTGTTTTCACACTTTCATCCAATGGACTTTCTTCCATATTAGCAATAAAAGCATTTGTTTCGCCAATAACTTTATACATGCCTGTCCATGCCATATTGATCAATGTAGAGGCCGGAATAGCACGAAGGGATGTATAATCATCCTGATCGTTACCATTTGTCTGATACCATCCGAAACCGGAAGCAGAAATCATCAGCTCTTGCCAGGCCTGTCCATACCCATTATCGTTTGCCATATAGCCATAACATCCTTGTAAGGCCATCTGGGCGCTTTCCTTTGTTGCGAAAGCCGTGTTCGTATTGATACTATATTCCGGATCTTCATCCAGCCAGGAATTACAGGCTGAAAAAGAAAGAACACCGGCAAATAATAATATATATTTCAATGTTTTCATTTTATAGCAGATTATTTAAATTAGAATGTGACATTTAAACCGAATACATAAGAGCGGGCACTTGGATACGGGCTCATATCGATACCCGGACGCAAACCGTCGAAAGCGAAGCTGTTTACTTCGGGATCATATCCGCTATAGCTTGTGATAACAAATGCATTCTTTAAAGAAGCAAATACACTAATATTTTCAAAGCCGATCTTATTAGTCCAAAGCTTTGGCAAGATATAATTAAGTGTAATATCCGAGCAACGCAAATAACTTGCATCTTCTACATAACGATCCATTACCACACCGTTCGGGATCAGATAACCAGTGCCGGGATACAGATTTGAATGATTTTCGGCCGTCCATGAATTCAGGAATGCTTCCTGCGTCAGATTTCCTGCATTAGTAGCCGGAGTCATATTATAACGAATATTCGTATTTAAACGATCTGCGCCGTAAACACCATTAAACGAAGCCGACAAAGACAGGCTCTTCCACGAAACGCGTGTTTGGAAGCCATAAGTGAAATCCGGATTCGGATCACCGATAATCGTTTTATCATTTTCATCGATAACGCCATCACCGTTCATATCCACATATTTAACGTCTCCGGCATGAGGTTTTACACTACCTGAGCTAGGATCTTTCGTATAATATTTCGTACTTCCGTCCGGTGCTGTATATTTTACCCCTTTACCATCTGCAATGTCCTCTTCCTGAACGATACCGTCGGTCTTATATCCAAAGAACAAACCGGGAGCTTGATCAACCAGGAAGATGTTGGCTATACCAAAATGGTCGCCAATAGAATTACCCAGATAACCTCTCACCTGTTTCAGGTCGCCGAAATCAGCCGGTTCAAAGCCCAGATCACCAATTGTCGATTTATTAAAACCGATATTCGCTCCAATATTCCAACTCCAATCCTTTGAATGAATAATTTCACCATTCAATGAAATTTCAATACCCTTATTTGATAAAGACCCTTGATTAAGCATCACGCTGCCAAAACCGCTGGAAGCAGGTAATGTTCTGGAGATCAAAAGATCGGTTGTTTTCTTATGATACAAATCAACCGTACCGGTAAGACGTGAATGAAGAAATCCGAAATCGACACCGGCATTCCATGAGGTAGTACGTTCCCACTTCAACCCGTCATTTTGTAATTTATCCACTCCCAAAGCCAGCAGACGATCACCTTTTGCGGTAGCATAATCGATTACACGCGCATAATCGGAAAAAGTAGAATAAGGATCGATACTCTGGTTACCCGTTTGTCCGTATCCGACACGTACTTTCAACTGATCCAGCCATTCCGTATTTTTCAGGAACTCTTCCTGTTCCATTCTCCATGCCACAGAAGCAGAAGGAAAATAAGACCAACGTTTTCCTTCACGGAACTTACTGGAACCATCGGCACGTACAGAGGCCGTTAATAAATACTTTTCGTAGAAGTTGAAGTTTACACGTCCCAGATAAGACAACAACTGGAAGTCTTTTTGTATCGGCTGTTGGTTATCCACCTTTGATGCCAGCTGCAGACCTTTTGTACGCAAGGTCTTGATCTCAAAGTCCGTCCCTTTCGTATTCTTTACTACGTTTCCGTAATCATCATACGTAACACCGACTGTTGCACCGAATGTAATATCTTTACCTATATTCGAATTCCAATTCAGCAGATTTTCTACCGAATAGTTATTTTTATCCGTATTGGTCAGCGACAATATACCATTATCATTGGCACCGAGAGTCAACTGCGTACCCCACCAACGTGAACGGTCATTTATATTCATGTTACCACCCACACGTAAATTATAAGTCAAATGTTCGATGATATTCCAGGACAGATCCAAACCGACTTTAAAAGTCTTATCATTCGTGATATCGTCATAATCATCCCGCCAACTGAATACAGTCGTTTTCAAATCGGGACTTGTCAACATATTCGGGTCATCATCCGGCACCTGATAAGGAGAATAATCCAGAGCCGTACGTGAAATAGAACTGGTAGCACCACCAATCGTGTTACCACCGGCCATCATATTGTTCTGGCGTAAAGATCCGTTCATCGTCAGGTTCAGCTTGACAGTCTTTGAAAGGTCGGCCGTCAGGTTTGTACGCAAATCTCCCTGTTTGAAACCCGTACCGACAGTAATGCCATTCACATCCTTAAAACTGGCAGAGACATAATATTTAATCTTATCTGAACCGCCACTGACAGAAGCCGAATAATTCTGTGAAAAAGCAGATTGGTAAATTTCTTTTTGCCAGTTACGATATTCCAACACACGATAGTTCTTCGGATCATTCGGATTTTCCAGATAAGTGCCTACATTGTCGGCAAACACATATCGTACTTGTCCGTCTATCAGATAAAACTGACGTGATTTTTCATCTTTCTGGGAGTTCTTGTACATTGCGCTCTGCTCCAGGGTCATCATATCGTACAAATTACGGGCATTGGCCACAGTGAAATTGGCTGTTACATTTACTTTCGGTTTACCCATCGAACCTTTTTTAGTAGTAATCAGGATAACACCGTTAGCACCACGCGAACCGTAAATTGCCGTAGCAGAAGCGTCTTTCAATACAGTGATATTCTCAATATCCGCCGGATTCAAAGAAGATAACGGATCTTGTGCAATCTGAAAGTCTCCACTCAATGCAGATGATGCAAAATCACCGGTAGAGGCCTGCGGTACATTATCAATAACATACAACGGCTGATTATCACCACGCAGGGAGTTAGCACCACGAATTGTTACCGAAGAAGCTGCTCCCGGAGCCGAAACAGAAGATGTTACATTCAAACCGGCAACTTTACCTTGAAGTAAGTTGTCTATTGAAGACGCTTTAGCCGCATCATTTGCGTCGGGACGCAAAGTCGTCAATGCACCTGTTAAATCGCTTTTACGCGCACTACCGTAAGCTACAACCACAACCTCATCCAGATTTTGCGTGTCATCTTTCAGTTTAACGGTAAGTTTCGTTTGATTGCCGACAGTTATTTCCTGTGTAGCATAGCCGATAAAAGAAAAAATCAATACTGATTTTACATTCGGAACAGTAATATTAAAATTACCATCCGCATCAGTAACGGTTCCCAACATAGTACCTTTGACCTGTACATTCACACCAGGCACTGTCTCGTTAAAGTCATCAAGGACTTTACCACTTATATTCTTTTCTTGTCCCATTGCGGAAAGGGAAGAAAAGAACAGACAGCATACCAGAAAAACTTTCCATAGGTTTTTCATAAAACTAAATTTAAATTGATATTAAAAAATTATTATTCCTTTTTGTTTGTTCTCAAAGTTTCGGAAGCAAATATAGGATACGAAAGAATATTCAAGCGTTCGATAAACTCCACGAATCATCCAAAATCTTCCAACGATCACACAATCAGCAATTAATGGACATTTTTGGAGGCTAAATAGACAAAAATGGACTTCACTATATCGATTTGACTACAACTCTGGAATGTTAACGGCTGAATAAAGTTCTTGTATTTTTGGTTATCTTCACACAAAAAATATACATTTGTTACCAATCTTATTTTTAAAATCAGCCAAATGAAAAAGCCTTTAGCATATTATATAGTAAATATCCTTTTACTTTCATTCATTATTTGCTTACCTTCACAAGCAAGTCATTATTACTTCAAGCAAATCTCATTGAAAGAGGGACTTCCGTCAACTGTAAAAGTAATCTTTACTGATTCTAAAGGGATCGTATGGATCGGAACCAGGGCGGGATTGGCTAAATTCGACGGATACGAACTGCAAAAATACCAGCACGAGCAGAACAATCCACTATCGTTACCGAGCAATACGATCATCAAGATTACAGAAGACAAACAACATACTATATGGATACTGACTGAAAAAGGATTAACCTGCTACAAACAGGATACGGACAATTTCTCTACAATAAAAAATAAAGATGGTAATCATATATTCGCACATTCCGTCTGCCAGGTCGCAGACGGAATGCTATTTGGTTGCCGCAACCAAATATACAAATATAGTTATAAAGACCAGGAGTTAACCTTATTTGCCAGGTTCAACTACCGCGACGGTTTTATGATCTCATCCTTAAGCCTTTGGAACGAGAATACATTATTATGTGCCAATCGCTGGAAAGGTCTTGTTTTACTAGACCTGCATACCGGAGAAACCAGTCCTGCCCCATTCAGTTGCGGAGACGAGATCATGTCTATGTTGATCGATTCAAAAGAAAGAATATGGATATCTCCTTATAATAAGGGAGTTCAATGTTATGATCGCAATGGAAAACTGCTGGCTGCATATTCAAACCAAAACTCAAACCTTAATAACAATGTAATCCTTTGCATGGAAGAAAAAGATTCTAAAATATGGGCCGGAACAGATGGTGGAGGCATCAATATCATAGATCTTGAAAAAAAAGAAATCCGGATTCTGGAACATATATCCGGTGATAATTATTCATTACCCGTCAATTCGGTTCTTAGCCTGTACAGGGATAACAATAATAATATGTGGGCCGGAACCATCCGCGATGGACTGATCAATATCTGCGAAGTGCACATGAAAACTTATACACATTCACTTTTGGGAAACGAAAGAGGATTGAGTGACAACACGGTATTAAGTCTCCACCAGGAAGCATCGGGAAACATCTGGATCGGGACAGACGGCGGAGGCATAAATAGCTTTAACCCGTCTACCAAAAAGTTCAAGCATTACTCCTCTACCTGGGGAGATAAAGTCGCCTCCCTAACCGATGGTTTTACGGACGAAGAGCTGCTGATTTCTGTTTTTAACCGGGGAGTATTCCGATTCAACAAACAAACGGCCGATTATCAGCAAATCGTGATTATTAACGATAGTATCAACCATCAGCTATGCCATACCGGAATGGCTGTTAACATATACAGAAACACACCCGAAACGATCCTGTTTTTATCCGATCATATACTCACATATACTATATCATCCGGCCACTTCGAGTCGGTGGAAGAAGATTTCGAAGGAGAAATTGCCAGCCTTCTCAACCCGATCTATCATAATTCTTACCTGACCTATCTGAATGATCTTTACAATATCTATGAATTCAATCACAGAACCAACAAACTTACCCGAATTTATAAATGTCCGGAAGAGACCCGGATCAATGCTGTTTCACGCGATCAATACGGGACATTCTGGCTCGGTACGAATTACGGGCTGATCAGCTACAATCCTATTATCCAGCAATCCCAAACAATACAAACCAGCTTGTTCCAAGAGGTTAATTCTGTTATCTGCGACCAACAAAACAAAGTATGGATAGGAGCCGACGGTATGTTATTCGCCCACCTGATAAAAGAAGATAAATTCATTATTTTTGGCGAATCGGACGGTGTCTTGCCCAACGAATACATGTACAAACCCAGATTGATCTCCCAAGATGGTTCTGTCTATATAGGTGGGATCAAAGGTCTATTATGCATAGACAAAGACATACCGCTTGAAACGGATGAAGTCCCTCTATTGACGCTCAAAAATATTATTATCAATGGAGAATCTGCAAATAATGAAATAAAGGGGAATCCACCTGGTATATCCGTGCCCTGGAATAATAAATCAATAACCATCAAAGTACAATCCCTGGAAAAGGATATTTTCAGAAAGAAAGTCTATCGGTACACGATAAAAGGATTAAGCGATCAGAATATAGATTCTTATAAACCAGAATTGGTTATCCGTAGCCTCCCGCCGGGCAGCTATACCATTACAGCTTCATGCAGTAAAAAAGATGGGGACTGGACTGCGTCGCAAGAGTTACTTTCTATAACAGTTATGCCTCCCTGGTATAAATCATGGTGGTTTATTTTATGTATACTGATTGTCATAGTATCTGTACTAGCATGGCTTTTCCATTACACGATCAAGAAAAAAGAATATGAACTAAAATGGAGCATGAAAGAGCATGAACAAAAAGTATATGAAGAAAAAGTTCGTTTTCTTATAAACATCAGCCATGAGTTGCGTACTCCTCTAACGTTGATACATGCACCGTTAAAACGGATCCTTCAGGCTTTACCGGAATCAGACCTTAATTTTGTTCCGTTAAAAAGCATCTATAACCAGGCTCAACGAATGAGGAATATTATCAATACAGTCCTTGATGTCCGCAAAATGGAAGTAGGAGAAAGCAAACTGCAAATAAAAAAGCACCCACTAAATAAGTGGTTACATTCTGTATCGGAGAATTTTATCAATGAATGCCTGAACAGAAACATATCCCTTACCTATCAATTGGATGAAAGGATTAACGAAATTCCATTCGATGAGCACAAATGTGAGATCATACTGACAAACCTCCTGATCAATGCATTGAAATACAGTCCAGACAATACGGAGATCAATATTTCATCCGAACTATATGAGAATAACGGAAAAGTCAGGATCACTGTTACCGATCAGGGATATGGCTTGAAAAATGTGGACACCAACAAACTGTTTACCCGTTTCTATCAAGGGAATAATGAACAGGGAGGCTCCGGCATCGGATTATCATATTCAAAAATACTGGCTGAACTTCATGGAGGTTGCCTGAAAGCAAAAGACAGGGAAGATGAAAACGGAGCCGTCTTTTTCTTTGAACTCCCAATCGAACAAACTCAAACAAATGAAGAGCAGCCATCAAAACCTTACCTGAACGAATTAATTTCTTCTTATGAAGAAGAGGATAATAAACAATCCGGCGAAAACTTCAGCACTTCAAATCATACGATTCTTCTGGTTGAAGATAACACAGAGCTAATAAACTTCCTGGACGAATCGCTAAATGGTCAGTTCAAGAAAATATATACGGCTACTGATGGAATGGAAGCTCTCCGGATTGCGAAAGAGAAGCAGCCGGATATTGTAGTCAGCGATATTATGATGCCACGAATGAATGGTTTCGACTTGTGCAAATCGATTAAAGATGATTTAGAAATAAGTCACATCCCGGTCATTCTTCTCACTGCCCGTGACGATGAGAACAGCCGTCTGCATGGATATAAAAACGGAGCTGACAGTTATTTGATAAAACCCTTCGATATCGATACATTGCAGGAACGAATACGTAGTTTGCTGGCAAACCGGGAACATATAAAAAACCGGTATCTGAAAGCCGGATTTATACCGCAACCACAGGAAAGCACATTTAGTAATACAGATGAGAAATTCCTTTTAAAACTAAACAAAGTAATTACGGATAATCTGGCAAATCCGTCATTGGATGTACCTTTACTATGTAAAGAAATCGGAATGAGCCGTTCTTCTTTATATGCCAAAATGAGAGCCATCACCAATATGCCGGTCGGAGATTATATTAATAAATTAAGGATGGAGAAAGCCATTAACTATCTGACAACAACTGATCTGAATATAACAGAGATCACAACAGAAGTAGGTTTTTCTACGGCACGTTATTTCAGTACGGCTTTCAAACAATATACAGGTAGCACTCCTACACAATACAAAGAGAATTTCAAAAACGAAGCAAAATAAAAAAAGCGGATGAAGTTATTCATCCGCTTTTTCTTATATGTTTATCTGTTATAGCTTATTACTTCACAATCACCTTGTAAGCCTTGTCACCTTCTACAGATACAATCACAACACCTCTTGTTGTCGGAACTGTAACATAATCAGATGAAACAATACGGGTAGCGATTGTCTGACCCAGGATGTTTGATACAGTAATCTTCTTTCCATGTGCATTACGGATACTGAATTCACCAACACCACCAATTACCTTTACAGTGGTAGGAGCTTCGATTTCTTCGTTAGCAACAGGAGCCGGAGCAGTTTCAACTGAGAACTCAACACCGTCTTTTGTCATAACTACAACGTTATTTATGATACCTACATATGGTGCACCTCCATCAGCACGATTCAATTCCTTCTGATTTTCTAGCAAATAGTTACCGCTTTCTGTCACTTTCAACGCAAACAAAGCAGGATTGTTAGCATTATCCTTCATTGTTTCAATTGTATCGTTTTTAATAAAGTGAACACGATAATTCTTATCTGCAGATGTATCTACTAATGAAGAATCGCGACCAGAAACCATATAAAAATAATGTCTACTAGCATTCGGATCTCCATCTACAGCCAACGAAGTCATAATGAAATACAACGGTTTTTCTGCAGTAGAAGCCTTTGATTTACTCAACCACAAGCTGAAGTTGTCTTTTTCATAAGTCGACTTAACAATCTCCTGTCCTTCCTGTTTTGCTTCTGCAAAGAAGCTCAACGGATTCATTGTTAATGACTTCAAATCTGAAGTAAATCGTTTGTTACCGGAATCGAATGTACCATATTCTGGAGCTTCCATTTCAACGAAATTGAAATAAGCGGGAGTTTCTGATAAAACCATGTTTGAAGAAGCTAAATCAGCAGTAATAAATTTACCATCATTATCACCTGTTGCTATTTCCATGCTATATTTTCCACCATCAACATTTATATTGAAGAAGAAATTAATAGCGTTAGCAGAGCTAGAAACTTTCAGGCTTTTCTTTTCTGTATCATAAGCCACATATTTATCGCTAAACTGAGACTTCAACTGATATTGCACAATAGAAACTGTATCTTTCAATGCTTGTGCACCACCGATTTCTAATGTATCAACAGCTACAATTTTAAAAATAACAGCATCTTTTCCATCTACAGATTTAACCTGAAGAATGGAGTCAGCCGTAACAGTATAAGAAGAACTTGTTTCAGCACCTGCAGGTATCAGATTTAAGGCATAACCGTTGTTTGCCATTTCTGCTGTTGTGAAATTGGCCGATCCTAAGAACTTGTCATCAAGATTTACTTTCTGAGGTTCAACAGTGATAGAATCTGCATTGCCACCGAATGTAAATGTATTAGCCATTCCCTGAACTGCAAAAACTTCACCTTTCAGCAACATAGATGTATTACTTTTACGATCTACAATGCTATACATTCCATTATCTTCTTTAATATACCACTGTCCTTCAAGTTGATTTACCGAAGGGGTTCCAGTCATTATTTTGATTTCACTATCTTTATAAGCTGCAATATACTTTCCGCCAGTGGTAGTCTTACTTGCACTCTTCAGGAAGTAAACACCTGTACCACCTTCGATTTCGGCAGGAGTTCCTTTTTCTACAGAGATAAATGGTAAAACACCTTGAGTAGGTTCTTCAACATCAGCAACAGTTAAAAGGCTTTTATTATCTAACCGTGCATAGACTATTCTTACTTTTTCTGCATTATTCACAGATTCTTTTACTCCTGGTGCATCTTTCACGTAAACAGTCAGTGAGTCATTTTTCAAATCGACTGTAAATTTAAACTGTTTATACGCTTCATTTTCCTTACCTACTGTTGTACGAATTGAATCTAATGAAAATTTAGCTCCATAAGCACCTGTCGCACCAGAAATAGATGTTTTCAATGTATCAATACCCAAATATTTCTCTTTTCCATTTTCATACGACTCATCTCCTGAAACTTGTAATTTAATATAGCCACCTGCATCAGTTGAAGCAATCAAGTCTTTCCCATCAAAGATATTCCCTTCAAATTCACCTCCAAAAGACAATCTAAAAACACTAAATCCACTACCAAGATCTTTTGGTGTTAAAGACATCTTATCATTAGGTTTAATTACTTTAAACGGTGTACCTGTTGATCCACCAAAAACAATTCCACCGGCCTTTGAGTAAGAGATTTTTATTTCCTTATCTCCTGCTATATGCGCACTTATTACATCATTTTTAAAAATCCATTTATGCACACCTTCTGCCAAAACTGGCTTTGCATTCAGAGATGCTTCAAAAGACAATAAAGCCTGTGTTTTTTTATTCTTAAACTGATAAACAACACCTGCAGTTTCAGTTCCTGCAGTAGTTATTTCCCATAAAGCAGAATCACGAGAAGCTTTTGTTAATTCATTAAACGATTTAACAACAACAGAATCCGCTTTTATTCCAGATAAAGATAGATACATATCCTTATTATCTTCTTTTTCCGTAGATTTCAAATAATAATAATTCCCTGCAGTCCAGTCTTTCGGATCAACCTCATCACCTGTTGCTGCATTTGCCGTAAACGAACTTACCGCCATCAAAGCAGCGGCTAATAGAGTAGATTTTTTATTCATATATTCTTCCTTTTGGTTTATACATATTATTAATACTAACGACAAAGATAGGATATTTTCAATTCGGAGTTGCTATAAGAAACGCTAAAGATACTTATAATCACGTATATTGTACAAAACTAGTTGTTTTAATGCCAACATGTTTCGACCGCTATTAATGCTTTCTTTATACAAACATTCAATAATGTATACACCCATTTTCCTATACTGAAGTAAAAAGATACCGCTTTCCATATAAAATCACACCGATATTACGTATCTTTCCACCCTTACTCTTTTCATTTTCCTCCCTTAGTTTTTTGTGGCTGATAATTATCAGCCATATGGTCGACAGTTATCATCCGTATGCCCGACAATTATCAACCATACGGCAGACGGTTATCAACCACTGATTAGTCGCCATAGTAATCTGAATTTGTCCGTATAGTAACTCCGATTACATCGGCATAAAAAACAATCGCGAAAGTGAATGTTTTTAATTAAGTTTCCTCCCCTGACAAAAAAGACTTACCTTAGTGCCGTAATTAACGAAATATGGTAACAGAAGAATTAAAAAGACTCTACTACGAATATACTGGTTCACAGGCAGAAGACGTGACCGAACTACCTTCATCCGGTTCCAACCGCAGGTATTTCAGAATATCGGGGCCTAAAACTTTAATCGGGGTCAGCGGATCTTCCCAGGAAGAGAACAAAGCTTTTATTTATATGTCCGGATTTTTCAGAGAAAAAGGTATTTCCGTTCCGGAAGTACATTACCACTCTGACGATCATTCTTTTTACCTACAGGAAGACCTGGGAGACACAATGCTTTTCAACGCCATAGAGAAAGGGCGCAGAAGTTGTGTTTTCGATGAAGAAGAACGCCGGTTGTTACATAAAACGATCACGATGCTTCCTTCCATCCAGTATGCAGGAGCCGATGGATTCGATTATAATGAATGTTACCCCCAGCCGGAATTCAACCAACGTTCCATCCTCTGGGATCTGAATTACTTTAAATACTGTTTCCTGAAAGCTACCGGCATGGAGTTTCAGGAAGACCGTCTGGAAGATGATTTTCAGAAAATGAGCGATGTCCTGTTGCGTGACACCTCTCCTACGTTCCTGTACAGGGACTTCCAGTCGCGTAATGTTATGGTGAAAGACGGAGAACCCTGGTTCATCGACTTTCAGGGTGGACGGAAAGGGCCGGTTTATTACGACGTAGCCTCTTTCCTCTGGCAGGCCAAAGCCAATTATCCCGAAGATTTAAGAAATGAATTGCTTGCAGATTATCTGCAGGCTTTACGAAAATATACAGATGTAGATGAAGAACATTTCTTCAGCCAACTACGTCATTTTGTCCTGTTCAGAACTTTACAGGTATTAGGCGCTTACGGTTTCCGGGGATATTTTGAAAAGAAACCACATTTCATCCAAAGTGTTCCTTTCGCGATCAATAACCTGCGCCAGTTATTAAAGAATGAGTATCCGGAATATCCTTATCTGTGTTCCGTTTTAAGGGAACTGACCGGACTGACACAGTTCAGGGACGATATAAAAAAGCGGATGCTGGAAGTTAAGATCGTCAGTTTCTCCTATAAAAAAGGAATACCCAACGATCCGAGCGGAAACGGCGGAGGCTTCGTATTCGACTGTCGGGCGATCAATAACCCAGGTAAATACGAGCGATACAATCATTTCACAGGACTAGATGAACCGGTTATCCGTTTTCTGGAAGAAGACGGCGAGATCACCTCTTTCCTCGAACACGTTTATACGATTGTGGATACCTCGGTAAAGCGCTACCTGGATCGCGGTTTCACGAACCTGATGATCTCGTTCGGTTGTACCGGCGGACAGCATCGTTCCGTCTATTCGGCACAACACCTGGCAGAGCATCTGCATGCCAAATTCGGAGTGAAAGTGGATTTGACCCACAGGGAACAAAATATAGAACAAATCTTTGACGCAATATTATGAAAGCTATGATTTTCGCGGCCGGTATGGGAACTCGTCTCAAACCGATAACCGACAATACCCCGAAAGCATTGTTACCGATAAATGGGAAACCGATGTTGGAACATGTGATCCTGAAACTGAAGGATGCCGGGTTTCACCAGATCGTTATTAACATTCACCACCTGGGAGACCAGATCATCGACTTCCTGGCTGCCAACAACAACTTTGGAGTCCAGATCCATATCTCCGATGAACGGGGATATCTTCTCGACACGGGAGGCGGGATAAAGAATGCAGCTAAATTCCTTCAGGGAAACGAACCTTTCCTGGTGCACAATGTCGACATCATGTCGAACGTCGACCTGAGAAAGCTATACAACTGCCATCTGGAAACAAATCCGATCGCCACCTTACTGGTCAGCAAACGGAATACCTCGCGTTATCTACTTTTCAACAACGAGAACCGCCTGTGCGGATGGAGAAACCATGAAACCGGAGAGGTAAAATCTTATTATCCCGATTTCGATCCGAAGCTATATAATGAATATGCTTTCAGCGGTATCCATGTATTATCTCCGCAGATATTCGACTGGATGGAAGAATGGACTGGTAAATTCCCGATCATCAATTTCTATCTGTCTATTTGTGCCAAAGCAAATATCCACGCTTACGCAGCCGAAAACCTGCGATTACTCGATATCGGTAAGCCGGAAGCTTTAGCTAAAGCGGAAGAATGGGTGAAAAGCTTGTAATATAAAAGGATGGCTTTAGCCGGAAGTATTTCATACAATTCTGACTAAAGCCATTAACAAAGGCAAATAGTCTTTCAACTCCACACGCAAGAGTTTCAATGCCTGCTGAATACGGTAATCGACCGTTTTAGAGGAGACATTCAGTTTTTCTGCAATCTCATTATAAGTCATGCTTTGGAAACGGTTCATTTCAAAAGCCTCCCGATAGGTTTCAGGCAGGCGGGACAAGGCGTTTTCAATGTTCCGGGTGAGTTCTTCCACAATATAGAAATCCGGATCTTCATATTGCGATTGCTGGTTTTCGTACATGGAACTGACTACCCGTTGTTTCAGCTCATTACGGTTTATCAATGTCAGGCATCTGTTCTTTACCGCTCTGAACAAATAGTTTTTAGGAGAAGACTCGATCACCTGCATGCTGCTGTTTTCCCAGAACCAAACCATCACATCCTGTACAATCTCCTGTCCGTCATCAAAATCGACAAATTGTTTCGCATAAGCACACAACAGAGGATAATAACGCATAAACAGGACATCAAACGCTTTCACATCACCAGCCTGGATCTTTTCAAAAAGAACCTCGTCAGTTATAATATCTGTGATTTTTGAAAGCATCTGGTAAAAAAGGATTAAGTTCTAGTAAGACTATGTCAATTATGCATGTTAAATTCACGTTTTTGCACTTTACAGCCTATTACCAATTGATGTAGTTTTTATTCAAATAAAAATCATGCCTTTATAATATGTTGTAATGTGGAAAAACAGGCAGTTTGCATACATTTTTACCATAGTCTTACTAGAACTCTTTCACTTCATTAAAAAAATTATCTCAAAAAAACACTTTTTCATTTAGGAGGTATCTCTGTTCGTTAGTCTTTAATATAAAGAGACAAAATGGACATGCAAAAACATATAGACGAACATATACTTCTACGTTATTATACCGATTCACTTTCCGCTGATCAAAAGCAGGAAGTAGAGCAATGGCTACAGGAGTCTGAAGAAAATAGAAAACTAGCCCGGGATGTTCAGTACATCTATATGGCGACCGACACTCTTAATACAATTAAAGAAGTAAATTCAGCAGAAGCGTTAGAGCAAGTAAAGAAAAGATTCCGCAAACCGAACAAAACGAATTATCTTGTCTGGTTTCAAAAAGTCGCAGCTATCCTTATTCTACCTTTACTGCTCAGTACTATTTATTTCGTTACTAAAAAAGAGCCGGTCGAATATATTGAAATCAAAACAAATCCCGGTATGGTCGCAGCCTTAAATCTGCCGGATGGCAGTAAAGTGTGGTTAAACTCCGGATCTTATTTAAAACATCCCCAGAAATTTACCGGCGACACCCGCACTGTCGAACTGGATGGAGAAGCCTATTTTTCCGTGCAGAAAGATAAATCAAAGAGATTTATCGTAAACACGCCTTTCGACCTGAAAGCTGAAGTGCTGGGCACAGAATTTAATATTGAAGCATATAAAGAAAGCAACCAGGTGACAACCTCTTTGATTTCCGGTTCGGTCAAACTTTCTTTCCGAAACAAGAAGAATGAAGAAGAGTCGTTTATTATGAAGCCGGATGACGAAGTGGCTTATAACATAAAAACCAAGGGAATCAAGACAAACGCATCTTATCTACCGACACAAATAGCCTGGAAAGATGGTTTGGTTGTTTTCAGAAACACCTCTTTCGAAGAGGCTTTAAAAATACTGGATAAGCGTTTCAATACCCAATTTATCGTAAAAAACGATTTGTTGTATGAAAATTCTTTCACCGGAACTTTCAGTGGGCAGCATCTTATGCTTATTCTTGAACACTTCCGGTTATCGTCTGGTATTCAATACAAATTCATAGATCCGGAGATAAACCCGGACAAAAACAAAGTATCAGAAAAAACAATTGTCGAACTATATTAATTTTTTGTGTAACCTAATAAATACAGTATGAAAGCAACAGAACCTCCTTAAAACAAAACATACGGAAAAATATTGGCGTATTTTCCCGTATGAAAACCAACTGCAGGCTTGTTTGGCGACAAGCTTAGCAAATGAATTTTTTAACTCTAAAATCACTTACAAATCTATGACAAATTATTTTAGCATCCAACATTTCAGGATGGTGAATTCACCGTTTATTATCCTGAAGAAAATACCATTATGTATGAGACTCACCGCAATAATGCTATTTGTATGCATTGGATTGGCGTATGCCTCCGAAAGCTACAGCCAGTCGGCTACATTGTCCCTGAACGTTAATAACAAAACAGTACAGGACGTATTAGATGAAATAGAAAAACAATCGGATTTCCATTTCTTCTATAACAACAAACAGGTAAACACCAACCGTGTTGTTTCCATCAAAAGCAACAAGAAGAATGTTTTTAATGTATTGGAACAGCTGTTCAATGGAACGGATATCAGTTATAAGGTACTGGATAAGAGCATTATCCTTTCACCGAAGGAAGTACTTAGTGAAGCAAAAGTACAACAATCCATCAAAAATATCTCAGGAACAATTACCGATGCAAAAGGAGAACCGATTATCGGTGCTAATGTAGTGGAGAAAGGTTCTACCAACGGAACCATTACAGATATAGACGGAAAATTCAGTTTATCCGTGCCCAACAAAGCTGTATTGGTTATTTCCTACATCGGATATGCCGGCAAGGAAATCCAGGTTGGCGAACAGTCGACGATAAATGTCATTTTATCGGAAGATACAGAACTGCTGGAAGAAGTAGTAGTAACAGCGTTAGGTATCAAACGTTCGGAAAAAGCATTGGGTTATTCCGTCCAGAAAGTCGGAGGTGATGAATTCACAACAGTAAAAGGTGCCAACATAGCCACCTCCCTTTCCGGTAAGATCGCGGGAGTTTCTGTGATCAATACAAATGCATTTAACGAAAGCTCAACGATCTTATTACGTGGTGAAAAACCACTTATCGTAATTGATGGTATCCCGTTTGAAAACACCGGGCTAAGCGATGTTGCAGCTGATGATATCGAATCGATGAGTGTATTGAAAGGTGCGACTGCCTCCGCCCTCTATGGAGAAAAGGGAGCTTCAGGAGCCATTATGATAACAACAAAGCGCGGAACGAAAGAAGGTCTGGCAGTCAGTGTAAACAGTAATACGATGTTCAATGCCGGATATCTGGTATTGCCGGAAGTACAATCATCCTACAGTAGCGGTTCCGGAGGTAAGTATTTACAGGAGTTGAGTGAATATGTCTGGGGAGATAAACTGGACATCGGAAGAAATGCCGTCCAATATGACCCTAACACGTATGAATGGAGAGAGATGCCATTGGTATCAAAGGGTAAGAACAATTTCAATAATCTTTTGGAAACATCTTTCGTCACCAACAACAATGTGAATGTAACCTACAAAGGCAAGAACGGCAGTTTCAGAACCTCATTGACACATGTCTACAACAAAGGACAATTTCCTGGAAACAAATTGAATGATTTCACTTATACCGTTGCAGGAGATATGAAGTTCGGTAAATTTTCCCTGGATGCCTCTATCACTTACAATGGTAGCTACAGTCCTCAGTTCAGAGGAGAAGGATATGGCTGGGATGGTTATCTTTACAATATGATCGTATGGACAGGTACCGAATTCGATATTCGTGAATTCAAAAATTACTGGAAAGAAGGAAAAGAAGATATCGAACAAAACTGGTTATACAAATACGATTACAATAACCCTTATTTCCTGGCAAACGCAGCAACAAAATCACAATTAGAAAACCGCGCCAATGCACAGGCTACTCTCAATTATGAAATTTTAGATTGGTTGAAAGCGACTGCACGTGTGGGGTCTGATACTTACTCTAGAAAATTTGAATATAAAATACCTCTTAGCGCCCGTAATAGCCAGACTGGTAAATTTGAGAAATATGAACGCAGAGGGTATGGTATCATAGGCGACGTTCTGTTGATCGCTGATAAAAAGGTGGGCGACTTCAATGTTGGCGGAATGTTAGGTATGGGATTAAACTATTACCAAAAAGACGAGTTCGATGCCAATACAAACGGAGGATTAACTGTTCCCGGATTTTATTCGCTAAAAGCATCGAAGGATCTTCCATCTGTGTCAACCACTGTAAAAACAAAACAGACAAACAGTGTTTACGGTAAAATCGATTTATCTTGGAAAAATGCGGTTTTCATCGAAGCCACAGGTCGTAACGACTGGGTTTCCACACTGGCTAAATCAGAACAATCCTACTTCTATCCATCTGTATCCGGTAGCGTTATCCTTTCGGAACTGGTCGATATGTCCGACTACCTGAGCTTTTTGAAATTAAGAAGTTCATGGACTATCACTAAAACAGCTGCCGATATATATGATATCAATAAAGTATACAAGATCACACAGAATGTATGGGACAGCAAATCTACTGCCGCCTATCCGACGATGATCCGTGATGCTACACTGGTTCCTCAAAAGGCAACTTCCTTTGAAGTGGGTGCTGCCGCTCATTTCCTGAGTAATCGTTTACGTTTCGATGTAGCTTATTATACCAAGTTAATGACTGATATCCAGCATGAATCTCCTTTAAGCTATACTTCCGGTTTTGAGAAAACGTTGAACAATTACGATGAAGAACGTATCAAAAAAGGATGGGAAGTAACCGTATCCGGTGATATTATCAAAACAAAAGACTGGAACTGGACTTCTTCTTTCAACTGGGGACGCGACCGCTACTATTATCATAAGATCGACGAGACTTATTCAACCGACAGACCTTGGGTAAAACCGGGCGAACGCTGGGACTGGTTTGAAGTATACGATTGGGAAAGAGATCCGCAAGGAAACATTGTACATAGCGGTGGTCTGCCCGTATTGAGCGATTATCCTACAAAAGCCGGTTTCGAACGTCCTAACTGGGTATGGGGTTTCACGAATCATCTGAGCTATAAAAATTTCACTCTTGATGTTTCTTTCGACGGACGTGTCGGAGGTAAGGCTTACAACCGTCTGGAACAAGCCATGTGGAATTCCGGAACACATATCGATAGCGATAATCAATGGCGTTATGACGAAGTCGTAAACGGAAAGACTAATTATGTAGGCCAGGGTGTAAAGGTTGTTTCAGGTTCCGTAAAATATGATTCTTACGGAAATATTCTGGAAGATACACGTGTATTCGCTCCCAACGACGTTGCCGTGTCTTACGAAGCCTATACAAAGAATTACCAACCCTGGAATGGAAGTAAAAGAATCCAGAACATTCATGACCTGACATTCCTGAAATTACGCGAATTGTCTATCGGATATAAATTGCCGGGAGAGGCTGCTCAAAAGATCGGTTTCGATAATATCCACGTCTCTCTGGTAGGACAAAACCTCTTCATCTGGTGCAAGGACTTCAAATATTCGGATCCGGATGCTATCACAGAAGATCACGAAGAGTTGCTGAATGCTCCTTCCATGCGTTATGTTGGTTTGAATATTAAACTTGATTTTTAAAAACTGAGTGATTATGAAACATATAAATAAATTTCTGTTATTATTCACAGCACTATCCATATTTACTGGTTGTGATAATTTTGAAAAACTTAATACAGACCCGGATACGGCAACAACAGTGCCCTCTTCTATGTTGGCAACCAAAGTTATCTACGAGGTTGTCCGTAAAGACCGCACCGTAAAGGAATATGTAAACGACGGTGTGCTGGCTAAACAAATCGTATGGAACGAAGGCGTTTCAGATTTGCAATACAACAATATCGGACGTGGCGATTTCGACGGCTTCCTACAGGTTGTCAATTGCAACGATATGGTAGCTAAGTCGCCCGGACAAAAAGGTTACGAAGGATTAGCCCTTTTCTCTAAAGCTTATCTGCTTTATTATATTTCTCTAAATATAGGAGATATTCCATACACCAACGCCGGTCAGGGGGAAGAAGGTAATCCCCGCCCAAAATACGAAACTCAGAAAGAAGTAATGCTGGGCATTCTCAATGATCTGGAAAAAGCTTATCAATGTTTCTCCGAAGCAGATGATATGGCATTCGAAGGCGATATTATTTTTAGCGGGAATAAGGAAAACTGGAAAAAAACAGTGACTGCATTCCAGTTGAAAGTATTAATGAACCTTTCCAAAAAGGAAAATGAGTCTGACCTGAACCTAAAATCCCGTTTTGCCGGAATCGTTCAGAATGGTTCTTTAATGACATCCAATGCGGACAACTTCCAATTGGTTTACAAAGACCAACAGGGGATGAAATATCCTTTCAACGATTTGACTTCCAACCAGACAAAATATGCAATGATGTCATCTGCACTGGTTGATCAAATGACAGAATACGGAGATTACCGTTTGTTCTACTACGGAGAGCCCTCTATTGCCAAGATAAACGAAGGTAAAGAGGAAAGCGATTTTGATGCCTATGTCGGTGTCGATCCGTCTCTCCCCTATGGAGATGTATCGAAAGCACATGGAGCCAATTTATTTTGCCGGCCGAACCTCCGTTACATTTCCGAAAGTCATGTAGAAGGTGAACCGCTGATACGTTTGGGATACAGTGAACAGCAATTCCTTTTGGCAGAAGCTTGTCTACGTGGCTGGATTAGTGGGAATACCAGTGAGTATTATAAAAAAGGGATCGAAGCTCATATGAAATTTGTCAAAGATTATACACCGGAAGAATATGCACACGGACGTGTCATCACTAACGATTATATTGCATCTTACCTGGCTAATGATAAAATACAACTGACAGGTTCTTTTGAAAAAGATCTGGAAAAGATTATTATCCAGAAATATATTTCATATTATCTGCAACATACTTACGAAGCTTATTACGATTATAGAAGAACCGGTTATCCTGTATTGCCGATCAATCCGGAATCAAGTAAAAACGTAACAGCTCCGGATCGTATCCCTGTTCGTTATATGTATCCCGAAAGAGAATACAACTACAACCGTGAAAATCTGGAAGAAGCACTGAGTCGTCAGTTTGGTGGTAGCGATAATATCAACGACATAATGTGGATACTGAAATAAAACAGAAAGAACGTTATATTCTACCTAGAATAATAGACACTAACATTCTTTCCTCTATATCATGAATTATTATAAGGGATAGGAGAAATCCTATCCCTTTTTCACACAAAATGGTTACCTTTGGAGATACAAAAACACATCACATTAATATCATGAAATATCAGTATTACAAACGGCCATTCTTAGAGAAGGCATGCTTCTTTATTCTATTTCTACTCTGCTCATCCGTCACCCAGTCGATAGCCCAGTCTCCCGGCCAGAATCTCGCCTTACATCTCGATGGGAAAGATAACAATGTAAAAACGGGGATCCGAATCCTCGACGCACCCTTTACACTTGAAACATGGATCAAAGGGGATGATACATCCTGGAAAGATCAGGAAATTATTTTTGGAGGAGGTGAGTACAGCCAACTGAATATAACCGATTATCTCCCGCTTGTCATAGAAAAAGGGAAACTTCATAGCACCCGGGCCGATCTATGGTCGAAGGAGACACTGGATGATCAATGGCATCATGTCGCTCTTACCTGCGACGGGACTGTCACCAGATTATATCTGGATGGCGAAGTGGCAGACAGTAAACCGGTTGCCGTTTCCGTATTGCCCGGAGCTCTGGGAATAAACGAAAGCGATACGACATCTTTCGGTGGCCTTATGGACGAAGTACGTGTCTGGAATTCTGCCTTGTCTACCGAAATGATACGGGAATGGATGGGTAAACCGCTTACTCCCACTCATCCTCAATTCAAAACATTAATCGCTTATTACAATTTTGATGACGGGATAAATGATGTTTCCGTCAACTGGGTCGGAAAAGGAGACCAGGCCTATCATATACGCAATGGCCGGGTAGATTATAAAGGTACGATTCCTATGGCATATACCGTAGTAAACGACAATCCGAAATTCAGCTACACAGCCGATATAACCCAGGAATTATTTAATGCAGTTGTAATAGACAGCGAATGGGATGCAGACCAAGGCACCCGTGACGATCAGATCCTGAAAGTAAGAATAGCAGTTACCGGTAATCAAGCACCATTATCCCTAACCGAATTGTCACTGGATCTGTCGGATATGACTTCCCTATCTGATATCTCTCGCGTACATATATATTATACTGGCAAAAACGCCCGTTCAAATACACGGACAGAGTTATTCGGGAACGGCAAAGCTCCTAAAGAGAAAATGACATTCAAAGCTTCCAAAGGAGAAATAAAATTGACACCGGGAATTAATTACCTATTGGTGACCGCCGATATTTCCGACAAAGCCACTTTCAGTAATAAGATAAAAATAAAGGTTCCTTCTTTTAAACTGGATAAAACGAATTATATTCCGGAAATAAGTGAAGGACTGATAGAGAAAAGAATCACCTGCAACAGCAGCAATAATCCCAACATTGTCAAAATCCTGCAATGGAATATCTGGCACGGAGGCCGGCATGTCGGAAATGACGGGCAAAGCCGGATCATCGACTTGTTAAAAGCTTCCCATGCGGATATCATAACCATGCAGGAAGGTTACGGCGGACAACAACGTTTTAAAGATTCGCTTAACTACAATATGCAGACTCCGGCATTAGACGATAACCTTGTACTCTTCAGCCGCTATCCGTTGGAAAAGATACCCACCGATAAAACATTCAACTCCAATCCGGGAAAAATAACATTGCCTAACGGACGTCAACTGCTCGTTAATGCTTGCTGGTTGCGGTATGCCTACCGTCCCGAATACTCCTGCAATTATCCGAATAGCGGACATGATCCGCGTATCTGGGTAGCAGAAGACTCGATCCGAGCTCTGGTCGACATGAAACATATTCTTGAAAAGGATACCAAACCTTATCTGACAGACGACGAAACTCCCGTTATTATTGGAGGCGACTTCAATTCATGCAGCCATCTGGACTGGACAGCCGCTGCTGCTCCCTTGCATTATGGATATGGCCCGGTTCCATTCCCTACCACTATCTATATCCAAAGCGAAGGTTATAAAGATAGTTTCCGTGAGATCAATCCGGATGAAGTAAGCCGCCCGGAAGGCACATTCGCCGTTATCTACGGACAATTGCGGGTTAGCCGGATCGACTTCCTTTTCTACAAAGGGAAAGGAATAAAAGCCATATCTTCAAAGATAGTCAAGACGACTCCGGAGATAGACGATGTATGGGCTTCCGACCATGCTGCCGTTCTCACCACTTTTGAAGTGTCTCCGTCATCCCATTAAAATCATATCATAAAGATAAACACGTATGAAAAAAAGACTTATTCTATCGATCGGTATCCTGCTCAACCTATTAACGGTTACCGCCCAGGTACAACCTGTACAACCCCAGTTAACGGATAGCAAATCATTCTCCATGATCCTGCTCCCCGACCCGCAGAGTTACACCAAATTCGATGTAAACCAGCCCTTATTCGAACTGATGACCGCCTGGACGGCCAACAACAAGGAAAGGCTGAACATCGAAGCCGTTCTATGTACAGGCGACCTGGTTGAACAGAACGAAATCCGCATACCTGACGGAGTAAACGGCAACCAAACCAGCGAAGAGCAATGGAAAGCGGCCTCACAGGCTTTTGCCCGGTTGGATAATAAATTACCTTACGTGATCTGCACCGGAAATCATGATTACGGATACGAAAAGTCAGAGAATCGTTTATGCCGTTTTCCTGCCTATTTCCCTTCGGAAAGAAATTCCTGCTGGAGAAAATCATTAGTAGAAGTAGGGAACAACTATCAGGATATCCCGACACTTGAAAATGCAGCCTACGAATTCGAGACCGATACCTGGGGCAAAATACTTGTCGTATCCCTGGAGTTTGCCCCTCGTGACGAAGCCATCGAATGGGCAAAGACCGTCACCGAAAAGCCGAAGTATAAAGACCATAAGGTCATTATACTGACTCACTCTTTCCTGGCATGGAACGGAAAACGTCACATAAAAGAGAACTACAAAGTATCTCCTGCCAACTACGGGGAAGCGATCTGGCAGAAACTCGTTTATCCTTCTTCCAATATCTGCATGGTCATCTGCGGACACGAATGTGAGATCGCCCCGTTCAAAGATAACGTTGCTTTCCGCGTGGATAAGAATGCGGCCGGAAAAGAAATACCACAAATGATGTTCAACGCCCAGACTGCCGATGGTTTCTGGCATGGCAACGGTGGCGACGGTTGGTTGCGTATCATGGAATTTATGCCGGACGGTCAGACGATCAAGATAAAGACTTTCTCCCCGCTTTTCGCCATTTCGCCGACAACTGCCGATAAATCCTGGAGAACCGAGTCGTATGACCAATTCGATATCACTATAAAATAATAATAAAAGAAGCTATGCTAATTGGGTAATCGTCCCTATTTTACATACCTTTGAGGTACTAATACAAATTAAACACTTATCATGAAACAGAGAAACTTATTACTTATTCTGGTTTTAACCATTTTCACAATCAGTTCGGCTTTTGCCGCCAAACCAAAAGCTAAGCACGTAGTCTGGATCGGTCTGGACGGCTGGGGAGCTTATAGTGTAGAAAAAGCAGAGATGCCTGTCACCAAACAATTTATGAAAGAGGGTTCCTATACGTTGAAGAAACGTTCCGTACTCCCTTCATCCAGTGCAGTAAACTGGGCATCCATGTTCATGGGAGCAGGGCCGGAGATTCACGGATACACTGAATGGGGATCAAGAACACCCGAACTGCCTTCACGCGAACTGAACAAGCATGGTATTTTCCCGACCGTTTTCCAATTACTGCGCGACGCCCAGCCGGATGCAGAAATAGGTTGCCTTTACGACTGGGACGGTATCAAATATCTGGTGGATACCTTGTCACTGAGCTACCATGCACAAGGCCCGGACTATAACAAACAACCGACCGTATTGTGCGAAATGGCCGTTAAATACATCACCGAGAAAAAGCCGACACTTACCATGATCGCTTTTGACAACCCCGACCATGTAGGACATGCCGACGGACACGACACTCCCGCTTATTATGCTAAGATAAAAGAACTGGACGGCTATATCGGTCAGATTGTAGAAGCAGTGAAAAAAGCCGGTATGTACGACGATACGATCTTCATTATCACAGCCGATCATGGTGGTATCAATAAAGGACATGGCGGAAAGACCATGCAAGAAATGGAAACACCCTTTATCATTGCCGGAAAGAATATCAAAAAAGGATATTGCTTCGATAACATCAGCATGATGCAGTTCGATTGTGCCTCAACTGTTGCCGAAATCTTCAACCTGCAACAACCGCAAGTATGGATCGGCCGTTCGATGCCTGTTTTTAAATAATAAATCTACGAGAAGATGAAACAGTTATTTTTTTGTATCATATTCCTGCTGGTCGGCCTATTGAACGGCAACGCCCAACAGCCGTCACTGAAATTCAACAAGGACGGTAAATTTAAGATCGTACAATTCACCGATGTACATTATATCCATAACAATCCGAAGTCGGCCATTTCGATCGAAAGGATCAATGAAGTGCTGGATGCAGAGAAACCGGATCTGGTGCTTTTCACCGGTGATGTGATTTATGGTCAACCGGCCGAAGAAGGTATGCGTACCATACTTAACCTGGCAGCTAAACGTCAGATACCTTTCGGCATGACATTCGGTAACCATGATAACGAACAAGGCCTGACACGCACACAGTTGTTCGATATCATCCGAACGATCCCTTACAACCTGACAGATTCTGTAAAAGGTGTATCGGGAGCCAGCAATTATATTCTTCCGATCAAATCATCGAATGGAAATAAAGATGCTGTCGTGCTTTATTGCATGGACTCTCACTCTTATTCCCAGATAGAAGGTATCGGCGGATACGATTACATCAAGTTCGACCAGGTGCAATGGTATCGCGATAACAGTGCCAAATTCACGAAACAGAATGGAGGAACACCTGTCCCTTCCCTGGCTTTCTTCCATATCGCCCTGCCCGAATATAATCAGGCAGCTTCGGATGAAACAGCGATCCTGGTAGGAACACGTAAAGAGAAAGCCTGCGCTCCACAACTGAACTCCGGACTGTTTGCTTCCATGAAAGAAATGGGAGATGTTCAAGGTGTCTTTGTCGGCCATGATCACGATGACGATTATGCCGTTTACTGGAAAGGAATCTTATTAGCCTATGGCCGTTACACCGGAGGCGACACGGTTTACAACAACCTGACAAACGGTGCACGCGTAATCGAAATGACTGAAGGTGAAAACGGTTTTAAAACCTGGATCCACCTGAAAGGTAACGAAATCATTAACAAGGTAAATTATCCTTCCGACTTTATTAAGAAGAAAGATTGATCCTTTTCCTATACAAAACAAGAAGCCCTCTTTGCTTATATAGCGGAGAGGGCTTTGTTTTCTTCATTGCTCAACTAACTCCGGAGAGCAAGGAAACCAGGCCCAAAAGGTAGATCCGACACCGGGAGTCGAAGTAAATCCAACCTTTCCCCCTGCTGATTCAACAATCGCTTTGGAAATGGTTAACCCTAATCCTGTTCCCTGTGCAAACTCATTGAGCTTCTCGAACCGGGCAAAGACCTTATCATGTTTTTCTTCGGGAATACCGACTCCCGTATCTTCCACATAGATTCGTATGCCTCCCCCTTCAATCGAATATCCCATTTTTATATATCCCGCTTTCGTACACTTCACGGCATTGGTGAGAAAATTCATCCATACCTGCTTGAGCCGGCTTCTATCCAAGACAACCAAACAATCCGGAAAAGAATCGTCCATACTGAACTTGACAGCCGGATTTATTATCTTTGGTAACACCGTCGTATATAATTCACCGGAGACTTTTGCCAGGTTAAACCGCTCGCATTTACGATCGATAACACCCGACTCTATCTTGGATAGATCCAGAATATCGTTGATCAACCGTAACAACAACTCATTATTTGATTGGATAATACCGGCATACTCCTCTTTTTCTTCCGGATCATCGCAGGTTGTCAATAGTTCGGAGAAACCGACAATAGCATTCAAAGGAGTGCGTATTTCATGACTCATATTGGCAAGGAAAGCCGATTTAAGCCGGTCGGAAAGTTCCGCCTTTTCTTTCATTTCCTTCAGCTCCTGGATCATCTTTTCCCATTTCGTATTATTGATCGTTATGCCGGTATAGCGGGTAACGTGCCCTTTCAGATCTCTCTCAACCTGAATACCGGTGACCAGTAAAGTCTGCCATTCATCATCCCATTTCGTCTTAGAGCGATATTTCAAATTAAAATCCTTGTCAACACCCTGACGCATATGATTGATATAGTCGCAGACACAATCGATATCATCCGGATGGGCTACTTTCAGATATTCATCAGCCTTAATTGTTTTTTCCGAATGATAGTCATTTACCGGATCGTTGAAAGCTCTGAACATATCGCTCTTTACATCAAAATCCCAATAAGACATACCTACCGTCTTGAAGGTAAGTTCTATTCTATAATTTCTTTCTCTAAGTTCCCGGTTTAATTTCTGTAATTTGGGAATGTTTTGCCTGAAGCCTGTAAAGCGTATGATATTCCCCTCTTCATCACGTTCAAAAGGGACGCCTATAATGTCACAATATTGCCAGGTGTCATCATATTTGGTTTGCATACGGCATGTGATATTAAAGGTATGGTCTCTTCCTTCGGTCATAGACTGTACAGTTGCTTGTACCGAAGGACGGTCTTCCGGATGTATAACATCCATATATTCTGAAACAGCCAACAAACGGTCGCTGACATAGTCGTTGACCGGATCATTATACGATTCGAACTTTTGGTTCCGCACATCAAAATCCCAATGGACGATATTGCTGACTTTCATGGCCAACTCACGTTTTGCAATCAGATCCTGTGTCTTCTTTGCCATTTGTATTCTTTCCGTCACATCCAGTTGTGTCCCGATAATCTGCAACCTTCTCAGATGCTCGGAGGATAACCGCATACGGCTTTCATAGAAACGATATTGCTGCTCCTGCTCATTATAAAAGCGCAATGTGATCTGTCCCGTTTGAATTTCCTTATTTATCAGTTGTGAAAAAAGCAGCTTCAAGGGAGCATGATCCTGGGGATGCAACATCTTCAGTGCATTCTCGATCGTCATAGTCTCACCCGATACAGTTTCCCCATACAGCGGAGTAAAAACTTCCTTGCGTACATCATATATCCAGGAAGCCATATTAGCGGCATCCATAGCCATTTCCAGATTTTTCTTGGTTTCTTCCGTACGGTATTCCGCTTCTCTCACAGCCGTTACATCATTGGCCAGCAATATATGCCCGATAATTCCTCCTTTTTTACCCCTTATAGCAACAACCTGTACGTTATAAATCATCGTACTCTTATTGCTAGAAGAAAAGTATGCGTCGCTATTTATCTGGTCAAAATCATATTCAAACTCCAAAGAGATTTTCTCTCCGTTTTTTACCTGAGCCTTAAGAGTATCGTCCATATAAGGACTGTTAAACAAGTTGACCGTCCCTACCACCGTTGCCCGGTCAGCTATGCCGTACATACGTAAAGCATAGTCGTTGACGCTACGCAAAAGACCTTCTGCATCATATATTTCAATACCTATTGGCAGGTAGGCATAGATACTTTCCGTGAACAGATATTGATCTTCTATTAATTTGGATATTTCCTCCTCAAAAAAAGCCTGCTCATCTTTACCTGATTCCGTTTCATTTTCTCCAGCTTGTCCCATTCGTCCCTTCTTTAGTCTATTCTGATACACAAATGCGTATATTAATCCGCCTAATTATATACGTTTTAATTTTCATGCGCTATAAGATAGTTACAAATGTATATGAATAAAATAACACAAAAAAGCCCTGAGAAGAAAATTGTTGAAAAACAACAACTTTTTCTCATTCCGGCTTAAGTACCACGCCTAAACTCTTCTTTCCATCCATCTTGATAACGATCGGTTTATCAAAATGAACATGCCGCAGATACTCCGTATCCTCGACAGCCGGCAAGGCATTCAGGTAGGCCTCATCGAACCAGCCGTCTCCCTTGAATGGATTGATAGTGAAATATCCGACACCGAAAGAGGTCAGGTTCTGGAAGAAGTGCGTTCCCTGGCTCGGATCGACACGGTAGTTCTCAAGACCACATTCCACTATTACGCGGGCATTGCTGATATGCGGCCACTTCACCGGAATACCCAACCAGTGGTCGCTGCTTCCCCAACGTCCGGGGCCGACCAGTACATAGTTCTTTTCCTCTTCGGTAAAGCGCCGGTTCAGTTTCTCTATTTCATAAGCGATCAGCTGATTGTTCGATGAGTTGAAAGCCCCGCTTTTCACATAGATAATATCCTGTACATCCGTTACGATGCCATGTCCGAGCACGCTGGTAGACGACAGGATCGTCTCTTCGTTCTGCACCTGCGTCAGATCCTCATCCATAATCTCCTTATTATCTACGATCGGTCGGATCTGAAGGAGATAGAAGGTTGCCTTATCGTGATTATTCGGATCGACATTGACGGCGAACTCGATCTCGACGGGACGTCCCATCTCTTTCTGTCCGATACTGAGTAATTCATCCAGGGTCTTGGCCAGAGGGAATACATCATGTTGCAGGATATTGACGAAAGACAGGATTTTCCGTCCGCCGGAATAATAACCGTCGCGGATAATCTGATCGTAAGGATCGTAAGTAGAAACAATATATTTCAGGGAACCGTCTGCGTCGGCCTCCTTCAAGCCCAGGCGCGTCAGGTTGAACGAGTCGTCGATAGAAAACTGTTCCGCCAGGTTCTTCAGGTCGAGCGCATAAAAACGGGTTTGCGTTTCCCGAAGGGCGAAATCCATCGTACTCATTTGCAGGATATTGTGCGGGTGACGCGGGGAGAAACGCAATGTCTGTCCGCCATCCACGATATATTTACCCAGTCCGAGGGCGATATTGGCAATGCCATCTTCCGCCTTCTCGTTACCGATCGGGTAGAAATTCAGTGAACGGGCCACACCGGAAATAGTCGGATAGAAATGATCGTTGTAACGGTTTCCTACCACCTCCTGCAACACGACCGCCATCTTCTCCTGGTCGATCAGGTTGGATGTTGCCATCATATACGCCTTACTATCACGATAAAAGACGGAAGCGTACACCGCCTTGATGGCATCGCTCAGAATACGCAGCATCTCATATTTATCTTCCATGCGGGGAACCATATAGGTAGAATAAATTCCAGCGAACGGTTGATAATGCGAATCTTCGAGCAGGCTGGACGAACGGACGGCAATCGGGCTCTTCACCACATCGAAGAAAGCCATCAAATCGTCGATCAGGCTGGCCGGCAGACTGGCACGAAGGAAGTATTTAAGGATCGTCTCATCGTCCGCATCACTCAGGGCGATGGGCAGCAACTCGTTCGTTTCCATAAACTCGTCGAAGATGTCGGTACATATCACGACCGTCTTCGGTATGTTGGTATTGAAGTTCTCCGTTTCCAGTTTGGGGTAACGTTTCACCATCGCCCCCATAAAGGCCAGGCCTCTACCCTTTCCTCCCAGCGAACCTTCGCCGATACGGGCAAAGTTACTGTATTCGTCGAAGCGGTCTTTCTGGTAGATGGCTACTACACCGGAGTTCTTCATCCGGCGGTATTGCACGATCAGGTCGAATATCAGTTTACGAGCCTCATCCATATCTTTATAGTCGCTCACATCCACCCGCTTCAACACCTCTGCGGGCGGAAACATGGCACGCGAATAGAAGAAGCGAGAGAAATGGTTGCGCGAAAGATGGTAGACCAGCGAATCGTCGGGGATCTGGAAGACTTTCTTCTGCAAATCCTTCAGGTCTTTGATACGCATAATCTCTTCCTTTGTCTGCGGATTAAGGATCACGAAGTCGCCGAACCCGAAACGTTGCATGATCTTCTTACGGAGATCCTGCGGGTAACTCTTCGAATTCTTATCGATAAACGAAGCTCCCAACTCTTTCGCATATACCTTATTGCACGACTCGGACGACTCCAGGACAAAAGGAATGATCAGCCCCGTCTTACGGACATACTGCCCGAACTTATACCCGGCATAAGGATCTTTCACCCCGTCGTGCATGAAACTCATATCCGAAACGATACCGAGCATATTATCCCGGTACTGGTTAAAAATGCGGACAGCTTCCTCATAATTACGGGCCAGCTTGATCTTTGGACGCCCACGCATACGCAAGGTACGCTGATGACCGTTCAATGCTTCCTGGGCAAACATCTGGCTTTGCTCCAGCACGAATTTATATAAATGTGGTAAAGCCGAAGAATAGAAACGGATAGAGTCTTCCACCAGCAGGATGATCTGCACGCCGACACTCTTCGTATCGTCGGGCGCATTCCATTTATCCTCTATCAACTTGATGATGGCCAGCAACAGCTCCGCATTACCCAGCCAACTGAACACATAGTCGATCGCGCTCAGGTCTTCGTTGGCAATACGTTTGGAAACTTCCTTCGAGAAAGGTGTCAGCACCACGATCGGAATATTAGGATAATGCACTTTGATTTCTTTGGCCGCCGCAAAGATGTCGCGGTTATCCATATTAGGCATACAGATAATCAGTTCAAAGTTGCGGTCTTTCAGCTCGGCAAGTGCCTCTTCTTCCGTTGTCACCTGGGTAAAACGGGGTGGATAACGAAGGCTCAGCGAAGTATATTCGTTAAATATCTGTTCGTCTACCCGCCCGTCGTCTTCCAACATAAAGGCATCATATTTAGTGGCGATAAGCAATACATTATATATACGCTTATTCATTAGATTGGCGAAGGATGTGTCTTTAAACACAAGGTTCTTAAAGTCCGGTATTCCGCTCATAATGATTTTATAGAGTTATATACGCCCAAAAGTAAGGAAAAAATCAAATCCGATGCAGAGTATTAAGATTTTTCTCCCGACATTCTATTCTTTTCCTCTCTATTCACTAATATTTTTCTCCTATATTTTTTTTCTTTTGAGCATGCTGAAAATTAATTTTGACCATGCTAAAAATCAATTTCGAGCTAGCTCAAAATTAAATTCATGCTAGCTCAAAAGTATAAAAATACATATGTTAAAGATTAGAATATGCCTGATAAACAATTAGTTTCCCGGCACTTTGATACTAGTTGGACGAAGGGTAACCGAAAACGTCTGCAATATATGCATCAATAACATATCCTGAACTGTCAAAAAGAAAGCAAAACGCTTGGTCAATCCGTAGAATTCCCTACATTTGCCTACATAATGTTATTCCTTAAAAAGCAATAAACGCTATGAAAACAGAAGTTATTTTATCTGCACTGGAAGCAAAGCACCCGGGTGAAAAAGAGTACTTGCAGGCCGTGAAAGAAGTTCTTTTATCAATAGAAGAGGTTTATAACCAGCATCCTGAATTCGAGAAAGCGAAGATCATCGAGCGTTTGGTTGAACCGGAACGTATCTTTACTTTCCGTGTACCCTGGGTAGACGATAAAGGTGAAGTACAGGTTAATTTAGGATACCGCGTACAATTCAATAATGCGATCGGCCCGTATAAGGGGGGAATCCGTTTCCACCCGTCTGTAAACTTATCCATTCTTAAGTTCCTGGGTTTTGAGCAAACATTCAAAAATGCGCTGACTACATTACCGATGGGTGGTGGTAAGGGCGGTTCAGACTTTGCTCCCCGCGGAAAGAGCGATGCAGAGATCATGCGTTTTTGCCAGGCTTTCATCATGGAGCTGTGGCGTAACCTGGGGCCTGACCGCGATGTTCCGGCAGGTGATATCGGCGTAGGGGGCCGCGAAGTAGGTTATATGTACGGAATGTATAAGAAACTGGCACGCGAAAACACCGGTACATTTACTGGTAAAGGTATGGAATTCGGCGGTTCTATCCTTCGCCCGGAAGCTACGGGATATGGTGCCCTTTACTTCGTACATCAGATGCTTGAAACTCATGGTATCGATATAAAAGGAAAAACAGTGGCCGTTTCCGGTTTCGGAAATGTGGCCTGGGGAGCAACAAAGAAGGCGACAGAACTGGGTGCCAAAGTAGTTACGATCTCCGGCCCTGACGGATATGTGTATGATCCGGACGGTATTTCGGGCGACAAGATCGAATATCTGTTGGAATTGCGTAACAGCGGTAACGACATCGTGGCTCCTTATGCTGAGGAATATCCCGGTGCAACCTTCTATCCGGGTAAGAAACCCTGGGAACAGAAAGTGGATATCGCCCTGCCTTGCGCTACACAAAACGAACTGGATGCAGACGATGCCCGCAAACTGATCGAGAATAAGACTTTGTGCGTTGCCGAAGTGTCCAATATGGGTTGTACGGCCGAAGCTGTCGATCTATTTATCGAACACAACCAGTTGTTTGCTCCGGGTAAAGCCGTTAATGCCGGCGGTGTAGCTACTTCGGGATTGGAAATGACACAGAATGCCATGCATATCTCCTGGACTGCCGCTGAAGTGGATGCCAAACTGCACCAGATCATGAGTGCGATCCACGAACAATGCGTAGAGCATGGTAGAGACGGTAAATATATTAACTATGTGAAAGGTGCAAACATTGCCGGCTTCATGAAAGTGGCCAAGGCGATGATGGCACAGGGTATTGTATAAGCTATACATTATTAGATAGAAAAAGTCCGGAATATGCGTTCCGGACTTTTTTATGTTATACAGGAGAGATCGGCTTTACTTACGGACTTTATCGGGGTTCTTCGCGAGGAAATCCTTCCAGCCGGAATATTTCTTTTCCGAGATCGGGTTATTCGTCTGGAAATAATGGCAAACGGCGGCCGCCAATCCGTCGGTGGCATCCAGTTGCGGCAACATCGACTCTTGCGGGATATGCAGGAAACGTTGTAACATTCCGGCAACCTGTTCTTTGGCTGCGTTACCGTTACCGGTGATAGACATCTTGATCTTCAGCGGGGCATATTCGAAAATAGGGATTTCGCGTTCAAGGGCAGCCGCCATAGCCACGCCTTGTGCCCGTCCCAACTTCAGCATACTCTGCACATTCTTTCCGAAGAAAGGGGCTTCGATAGCCAACTCATCGGGATGATACTGATCGATCAAAGCCAATACCCGCTCAAAGATCTTTTTCAGACGAATGTAGTGATCTTCATACTTATTCAGTTGCAGCACGCCCATAGCTTCGAGCTTCGGCTTATTCCCTTCGATCTTCAGGACACCATATCCCATCACGATCGTTCCGGGGTCTATACCAAGTATGATACGGTCTTTGATCATAGATCCAGTGCTATATCTTCCAGTAGCGTACTGAAACCGACAATCTTAGGCCCAAAACGTTGCACCAGCTCCTGTTGCAGGGCACGGCCTTCATTCTGCAACCAGTATTCCAGTGTCTCATAGTTCTTTACATGGAACTGAACCGAGTAACTGGAAGCCTCTTCCGTTTCATCCTGCAGGATACGACGCAGATAGGGAGTCATCAGAAAACCGCTTGCAGCAGCTCTGGGAATATAGTCTTTCTTGAGATAATCCACGCATTCGGCAAGGATATCATTCTCTATATTAAATGTTGTATTATAAATAATCATCGCTTTTCGTATAAAATTCTTATACAAAGATAGTGCTAATATCAGGAAAAGCCCTATATTTGCACTCGAAAATAAACAACGGGGGATTAGCTCATCTGGCTAGAGCGACAGACTGGCAGTCTGTAGGTGATCGGTTCGAGTCCGATATTCTCCACATGAACACCATTAGAAAGCGACATTGCTTCTTATGGTGTTTTTTTATATCCCTCAGCCCTTGCTTGCAACTAAAATATAGTTACATTTGTGAACAGGGCGGCAACCTGATAAATGCGGCATAAACAAATGAATACATTAACTTACAAAGGCTATATCGGTTCTGTGAACTTTAGTGAAAAGGACAACGTCTTTTTCGGTAAAATAGAGGGTATAAACGGACTTGTGAACTTTGAAGGCGAAAGCGTAAAAGAACTTACAGCGGCTTTTCATGAAGCAGTAGATGATTATTTGGCTTACTGCGAAGAAGAAGGGATAAAGCCTCTTAAAAGTTTTTCCGGCTCTTTGAATGTTCGCATATCTCCTGAGATACATAGCCGGATTGCATTGCTTGCCAAACAAGCCGGGGTATCTATCAACGCATTCATTAAACAAGCTTTGGAAAAGCAAATAGCCTCTATGCTATAGATTGAACTAAAAGTCGATCATACGAAAAAAGGCTGCTCCTGAATTATCATGGAACAGCCTTTATTATTTTACCTGTCTATATCTATCAGCTTTTTGCCAATTCCGACTCTATCGGGTCGTCATACTGCTTCTGTAGTTTGTGGAGTTCATCTTTTAGTTGTTTGATGATCTCTTCGTTGCCCGGTTCGTTATAGATGTTCTTCATTTCCATCGGGTCGTTCTGCAGGTCGTACAGTTCCCATACATCGATGTCGTTGTAGAAATGGATCAGTTTGTAACGATCCGTACGAACTCCGTAATGGCGTTTTACCATGTGCTCTGCCGGATATTCGTAGAAATGGTAATACAATGAAGTACGCCAGTCTTTCGGATGTTCGCCTTTCAGCAGCGGCAGGTAAGAATCTCCCTGGATATCTTCAGGTACCGGAGCACCGGCCAGTTCAAGGAACGTAGCCGCATGGTCGATATTCTGAACCATTTCAGGGATATCACCCTTTATGCCTCCCGGATAACGTACCAGCATCGGCGTGCGGAAAGACTCTTCATACATAAAACGTTTGTCGAACCAACCATGTTCGCCCATATAGAAACCCTGGTCGGACGTATAAACGATGATGGTATTATCCAGCATATCGTTCTTTTCCAGGTAATCCAGTACGCGTCCCACGTTGCGGTCTACCGAATGGATCACACGGATATAATCATGCATATACTGCTGATATTTCCATTCGGCTAACGCCTTATCGCTCAGCTTTCTCTCTTTGAAATCCTTGATGATCGGGTCGTAATGTTTATCCCAGGCAGCTTTCTGATCGGGATTCATCCGGTTATACATTGCACGACCGGCCTTTTCCAACCCTGTCTTGGTATGGATTTCGTTCTCTTTATCGGCCAGTTTCAGGTCATAAACAAGATCCATATCCTCGATAATGCTCATTTCCTGCTCGGAAGCGGCAATGCGGCCTTCGTACTTATCGTAGAAAGTTTCGGGGATAGGGAATACAACGTCGTTATACAGATCCAGGTCACAAGTATCGGGCATCCAGGTACGGTGCGGAGCCTTGTGATGCAGGAGCAGACAGAACGGTTTATCCTTGTCCCTTTTCTGATCCAACCAGTCGATAGCCAGGTCGGTCGTTATATTGGTGGCGTATCCTTCAATCTGTTTCTTTTCCCCGTTATCGATGAAATACGGATTGTAGTAATCCCCTTGTCCGATCAGGATGTTCCAGTAATCGAATCCTGTAGGATCGGAAGTAAGGTGCCACTTACCGACAATAGCAGTCTGGTAACCGACTTGTTTCAATAACTTCGGGAAAGTCTGCTGTTCGCCGTCGAACGTCTTTGTGTTGTCGGTAAAGCCATTCTTATGGCTATGCTTACCGGTCAGCAGGCAAGCGCGGCTCGGCCCGCTTAACGAGTTGGCTACAAAGCTGTTTGTAAAACGGACTCCTTCTTTGGCGATACGGTCAATATTAGGCGTCTCGATGAACCGGTTATCGTACGCACTGATTGTCTGGTACGAATGGTCATCACACATGATGTAGAGGATGTTCATGGGCTTCTTGCTCTCCTCCTTTTCCTTGCAGGAGGGCAGCGATGCCAACATCGCTGCTCCTGTCAAAGAAAATAATACTGTAGATCTAACGTTTTTCATATATCTTGCTTATATAAATGAGTTTACCAACCCGGGTTCTGCTCCCATTTACCTCCTGTCAATGACAACATACGAGGTTGAATAGGCAACAGATAGTCGCGACCGACGTTAAAACGCCATCCTTGCTCATAACCGGCCGGATTGCTGGGCACTACATAACGCAGTGCGTCGCCCGGTTTCCCTGTCAGGAAAAGGTTATTACCGGAAGACTGGTCGTAAACCAGTTTACCGTCGTATTCGGGATGCTCTTGCAGGTTGCTTCCTACAAAAAGTGCCCCTTTCGGCCACTGACCGACAATAAGCTCTTCTGCAGCAGCCCAACGCAGGATATCTTCCAGGCGACGGCCTTCGCAAGCTTTTTCAATACGACGTTCACGGCGGACAGCCTGAATATATTTATTTAAATGACGGAAAGGATAATCAGATTCCTGATTGTACTCCCGATCAAAGTCAACGGCAGGCATACCAACGCGATCACGTAACGGTTGCAAAGCTACAATAATATTCTGAGAATTGGTTGCTCCATCCAACTCTGCTAACGCTTCGGCATAATTTAACAGGATATCGGCATAACGGAACTGTATCGCCGGAGTCGCTCCTTTGAATTCAGCATCCAAACTACCGGTATAGTCGATCTGCACATGCTTCAGCAAGGAATAACCTGTCATATTCTGGTTATAGGCAGAAGAACCGATCAGCGGCGGCACCTGATAATAAGGAGCGGTATCATCCGGACGCAATTGCTGTCCCGGGGCACAAATCGTTTGTACCAGACGCGGGTCGCGTACAGTCGGCAATAGTTCGTTTCCGAATACTTTTTTGGCTTCTATACGTTGCGTTCCGACAAAAGGTTTCCCATCGATAGTCAGATAGTCGTCTACCAGAGACGAGGTCACTCCGACTCCACCGCCACCCTGGTTCAGGTAACGGTTCACGTTGTTACCTACCTGGTCGCCGTCATACATCTTAAACCAAAGCACTTCCGGGTTATTCGACAGATCGGTAGTCTGGAACACTACGCGATAATCGTTCGTAGTATTTCCGGTGGTATATATCTTCCATACGCCACGATCCATCACCTCTTTAGCGGCAGCGGCAGCCTGGGTGAAATAGCTCTTTATCTTTTCGTCCGTCACAGAAGGATCGAAGAACTTATCTCCTTTTGCCTTATGGTATTTCTCCCACGTACCTTCAAACAAAGCGACTTCGCTTTTCAAGGCACGGGCCACATCCCTGTGTACACGCATAGACGCGCTGTTGTTCTGTTCTTTCAGATACATGATCGCTTTATCCAGGTCAGCCAGGATACTATCGGCCACAACTGTACGGCTATCGCGGGCCAGTTGCATGGCCTCTTCGTTCGGGTCGAGCGGCTCACTTATCCAGGTAAGCGGGCCGTAATCCACAAACATCTTATAATAGTACCAGGCACGGAAATAATAAGCTTCCCCTACATACTGATTATAATCGGCACTTCCTTCTTCCGCACAGTTGCCCAGGTTACAAAGCAGGAAGTTCAGATTGCGGATACCTGTATAGTTTGCCAGCTTGGAAGCACCGCTTAACGTGGTCTCCCCTGCCAGACGGGTACTTACCGAACTAGACGACATATTATCGCTATGCGTATCATACCCGGCAATATTTCCTCCACCACCGGCACCGAAGTCCTGCGCACGCAAACCGCTACCATAAGCCGCACCGGTCTGGTAGAACTGATCCAGATAGTTTCTCATTTCCCCGGTGCTGCTGAAAGGCTGTGCAGTAGAAAGCACACCTTCCGGCATTTTATCCAAATCAAAGCAAGACGTAAGGCTGAAAGCCAGGATCAAGCCTAAAAATATATTTCTTTTTTTCATAACAACTCTAAATTATAAATTAACAACCAAACCTACAGACAGAACACGGTTCATCGGATAGTTCTTACCACCTTCACTGGTATAATCATTTTTTGTATAGATCGATTCAGGGTCGAACATGCCTTTCAACTTTGTAAAAGTCAGCAGGTTCTCACCGGAGAAGAATACCTGAGCCTTCTGTAATCCGACTTTATTTGTCCAGATAGTAGGCAGATCATAGCTCACTGTCAGGTTTTTCAGGCGGCAATAAGCACCGCTCTGGATATACCGGTCGCTGGTAGTCATTGTTTTATCGCGGAACGGAACAACGCCACCTGCCGTATGGATATAAGGCTTCGGATAATAAGCTCCAGGATTGGATTCACTCCAGTAATCCAGGTGTTCCTTGAATACGGTAACCTGTGCATACGGGCCGCTCCCCCAGAAATAAGCACCTGTACCCGGGTTCCAGTCGCGTTTGCCGACTCCCTGGAACATCATGCTCAGGCTAATACCTTTCCAGCTGATAGAACCGTTCACGGTATATTGATAACGCGGGGTCGTATTACCGATCACCGTCATATCACCCATATCGTCTAATGTGTTGGTACCGTTGTTCACTTTGTTGTCGCCATTCAGGTCGCGGTATTTAACATCACCCGGTGTCCAAGGCTTACCGCTGATAAATGACAGGTCGTATTTTTCATTATAAGCATCCGCTTCTTCCTGTGTCTGGATCAGACCGTCGGCACGGTAGCCCCAGATCTCACCCACCTTCTTGCCGGTGTACCAGTTATCTTTGGGATTCGTTCCGGTCGGGTTGGCATATTCGGTTACTTCCGAAATGGCATCGGAGATTGAACCGCCGACAGAGTACTGGATATCAGAACCGATCTGTCCGCGATAGTTCAATGCCAATTCCCAACCCCGGTTACGCATACGTGCGTTATTTGTTTTAGGAGCATCGGCTCCGAAGAAATCAGGGAAATCGACTCCCGGGCCTAACATATCTTTTGTATCGCGCTGGAATACGTCGAGCGTACCGGTCAATGTATTTCCTAAGAAGCCAAAATCGATACCGATATTCTTACTTTCTACTTTTTCCCAGGTCGTATTCGGATTCACTACCCCCGGAGCTTTCGTAAAGACATGACGTCCGTCGGAGAAGATATAATTACCCAGACCATCATTCAACGCCATCGTTGCAGCAAACGTATAAAGGGCTGCACCGGCCTGGTTACCCAGCAAACCATAAGAAGCACGGAGCTTCAGGTTCGATAATACATCCGTCACAGAGCTCATGAACTCCTCGCGGGTGATATTCCATCCCAGTGAAACAGAAGGGAAGAAACCCCAGCGGTTGCCGGAAGCGAAACGGGAAGAGCCATCGTAACGGCCATTCAGTTCCACCAGGTAACGTCCGTCATAATCATAATTGATACGTCCGAAGAAACCGCGGGTAGCCCAACCGTTGCGGGTATCGACCACCGTTTTGTCGCCTGTTCCCATACCGACGTTCGGATTAGTGGTTGAATACAGTCCTGTAATAGAGTTCTTCATCAGGCTGTAGCTGTAATCTTCTTCCTGAAAACCGGCCATCAAAGTGAAGTTATGCTTTTCGGCCAGTGTGAAAAGATAATTTGTATATAAGTTAACCGACTGATAACGTGAACGGTCATAGCTGCGGGTAAACTTACCGTCGGGCGACATGCCTAACTCCGAACGTACTCCCAGGGAAGTGCTCACACCGTCGGCACCATAAATAAGCGGGCTGACATTCAGCGCTTCATATTCCTTATTACCCATCTTATAGGTATAGTCGAAGAATATAAACCAGTTCTTTAGCGGATTGATTTCGAGACCGGCTGTGATATTCATGTTGTCGCGCTGCGTATTCGTATAAGTACCGCTTTGCAGATAAGGGATCATAGTCAGCTCCGTAAAGTTTCCGTTCGGGTCGACCGGAGAAACCGTCGGACGGAAACGCGCCAGTGAATGATAGAAACCTTCGCTGATACCGCCATCACCAAACGGCGTATTCTGGTCGGAATGCATGAACTTGGTATTCACTTTCAGCTTCATCCAGTTGGTCAGCTGCGAAGTAATATTGGCTGCGAAATTATAACGTTTATAATCCATATCGGCATAACGAAGGATTCCGTCTTCCGAATAGTATCCGCCCGAGATATAATACTGTGCCGCTTTACCGCCACCGCTCAGGCTGATATTATGGTTCTGCTTAAACGCCCAGTTCTTGTAATGCAAATCGAAATAGTCCACATTACCTACACCTGACTCCGAGTTCTCGAAAGCCGGGTTCATATTTGCATTGGGAGACAGTTCGAACCAGGGATCTATGCTGCCGGGATTATTGATATACTGTTGCAGCATACCCAGCTTCTCATCACTGTATAAACGGGGTGAACCGGCATTTACAGCACCTGCATTCCAGTACTGTGCAAAATCGTACGAATTAACCATATCCGGCAAAACAGTCGGAGAGCTCCAGCCCACTGTCCCCTGATAGTTGATACGCATCTTTCCTTCCTCCCCTTTCTTGGTAGTCACCAGGATCACACCATAAGCTGCACGCGCCCCGTAGATAGCACAAGCCGCCGCATCTTTCAATACCGAAATGTTTTCAATATCGCTGGGGTTGACATCCGAAAGGCTCATTTCCACTCCATCGACAAGGATATAAGGTTCAGCATTATTATCAAGGTTTCCCTGTCCGCGCAAGGTCAGAGAACCGGTACCACCGGGACGGCCTCCGCTGGAATTGCTCACCAGCAACCCCGGAACCATCCCTTGCAGGCTCTGCACGGCATCAGCTACCGGGCGACGTTCCAACACCTCGCCTTTTACCGAAGAAACCGAACCTGTCAGATTCACTTTCTTCTGAACACCATAGCCTACAACTACTACTTCACTTAAATCCACTGCGTCACTAACCATTTTAATTGTTAAATTCGACATGCCTTCCTTCACAAGTATTTCCTGCGGGATCAGGCCGATATACGATACCAACAAAGTCTCTCCGGGCGATACGGTAATGGAAAACTTTCCATCCGCATCGGCAATCGTTCCGTTCAGGGAATTTTTCACCTGAACAGCGGCTCCGGCCAGGGGCTCCGACGTTGCCTCTTCGAGCACAACGCCATTCACGTTTTGCTGAGCAAAACCAACAAAACAACATAACATCAATAAGAATGTTACAACAGATTTTTTCATAAAATCAAATTTTAAATAATAAAATAAAGTTCTCAAGACGGGTAACTACCCAGTGGTTTACCTCATGTAAAAAATCAACTCTTACTATACCATAAGCGTTTATAATTAGTTAACTATTCACAACGCAAAGTTGCATTTTCCGTCACATCCCGATGTCAAAAAGCGTACTTTTCATGTCAAAATTCATCCCGAAGTTCTAATTAAGTCTGCTATTTTCAAGTTCAGATTGCTTTTACTACATTTGCAGTAGTTAGAATGAGATATGATGGAAAGAACCTCTGTTACACAAACTTTATACTTTCTGATTTTACTGTTTTTTTGCACCGGATCTATGAAAGGGAGCAATCCCAGTTATTATTTCCAACAACTGAGCCTCGACAAAGGACTCTCGCAGACAACAGTAAACACCATCCTCGCCGATAACAAAGGATTGATCTGGATCGGGACGGCTTCGGGACTGAATTGTTTCGACCGTTACGATATGAAAAGTTATTTCCATGAGAAAGACAACCCTCATTCCCTCCCCGGAAATACGATCTATTTTATCACCGAAGATTCCCTTAACAACATCTGGATATCTACCAACAACGGGTTGACCCTGTATGAGAAAAGTAGCGATTCTTTTCTACCCGTAGAATATGAAGGGAAAATCATCTCCGTCAATTCCTTCCATCTTGTGGAAGGAGCTATACTTTTCAGCACGAACGGCGGACTTTATATATATGATTATAAAGAGAAAAGCCTTCGTAAGAAGCCTATCATGCAAGCCGATTCCTCCCCGTTCAATCCATTTTATATGTTCCTCTGGGATGAAGACGAGCTGTTGCTGGTTTCGCCCAATGCCGGGACATTGCGATACAACTTCGTCACCGGAACCGTCACCCCTACGAACTATCCGCTTCAGACAAACCTGAATGCGGCCTGGCTCGACAGTGAAAAGAAGCTTTACCTTTCCTCTTACAAAGAAGGGATCGTCTGTTATGGTACGGACGGGAAACAACTCTACCATATCTCCACCCAAAACTCAAAGCTGACGAACGATGTAGTACTCGACATCACAGAAAGAGAGAATAAGCTGTGGATCGCGACCGACGGCGGCGGCATTAATATAATGGATAAGAACGATCCTTCCGACATATCATCCATCATGCACACGCCGGGCGATATGAACTCCATCCCCGTCAACTCCATCAAATGCATTTATCTGGATAACCAGGGTAACATCTGGGCCGGGACTGTCAGAGGCGGTATGATAGGCATCAAGGAAGTCTTTATGAAAACATACAAGGATGTCCCCCTCAACCGTACCGGCGGGTTGAGCGAAAAGTCCGTGATCAGTATCCATGAAGATAAAAAAGGACGGTTATGGATCGGGACAGACGGTGGCGGCATCAACCAGTATAATCCTTATACGGATACCTTCAAACATTATCCGTCCACTTACGGCGACAAGGTGGTTTCCATCACCGACTATTCGGACACTGAACTATTGGTTTCCTTATACACGACAGGCATCTTCCTTTTCAACAAAGAAACGGGCCAATCCCGTCCCTTCTATATCATAGACAAGGAGACAACGATTGACCAATGTTTCAGCAGTTACGTCAACCTGGCTTACCAGGTTACGGACGAATGGTTCTATTTTATCGGGAAGAATGCCATCAGCTACAACAGACGTGCCGGAAAGTTTTCTTTCTTGAAAATAGACGGGAACAGGCTCGCTGTGGGTGCCATGAAAATGGTTTGTGCGGATGAACATGCCGCCTATATCATCCAAAGCAATAAACTGTACGAAGTGCGTCACGGGAATGACACGCTGCGAGTGTTGCTCAGTATCGGGCAACATGAAACGATCAAGGCCGTTGCCCGCGACAAGAACGGTATTTTCTGGATCGGGACGGAGTATGGTTTCGGCTATTTCGACTCCCATACAAAAGAGTTCACCAAGATCGAAACCAAGCTGTTCAATAGCGTATCCACCCTCCTGCTGGATGAACAGGAACGGCTTTGGATCGGTGCACGCAACATGTTGTTCACTTACGACCTGAAAAAGAAACGGTTCGCTTCGTGGGGAGAATCGGATGGCTATACGACTAACGAATTCATCTATAAGTACCAGGTATCTTCCATCTCCGATTATATCTATCTGGGGGGAGCTTCCGGTTTGCTGCGTATCAACAAGAACATTTCGACCAAGGAAGAACCATTGCCCGAAGTCAGGCTGATGGATGTCTTGCTGGACGGAAATTCCTGCATCGACAAAGTACAAACCAAAGATAACCGGATCACAATCCCCCACACCCACAGCTCGATAGAAATAAAGGTGATCGCAATGGAAAAAGATGTGTTCAGAAACAAGCTGTACCGCTACACGGTGGTCGGGCTCGACAACCAGTACACCGAAACATACAGCCACATCCTCTCCCTGCGTATGCTGGCTCCCGGCAACTATTCGATACAGGTTTCCTGCAACTCGAAGAGCGGTGAATGGAGCGAACCGGCCGACGTGCTTCATATCACGGTGACGCCTCCCTGGTATCAGCGCCCTTACGTATACGCCATTTTTATTATCCTGTTCGTCCTGACGTTGCTCCGGCTCGATTACGTTTCTCGCCGCCGCAGGAACAGGAAAATGCAATGGAAGATACAGCAACATACCAATAAGATAAACGAAGAGAAAGTCCATTTCCTGATCAATATCAGCCACGAACTGCGTACCCCGCTGACACTGATCTATGCCCCGTTAAAAAGGATACTCGACAAAAATAGCTGGAACGATCCGGATACACTGAAAGGCCAGCTGGGCGGCATCTACAAACAGGTACTCGATATGCGTAACATCATCAACATGGTACTGGATATGAACAGCCTGAAAGAAACAAAGAGCCCGCTGCATAAAACACCCCATGCGCTCAACGAATGGATCGTCTCGATAGCCAAAGACTTTGAAAGCGAGTTAGAAGCCCGGAATATCCGGATAGACTACCATCTGGATGACAGGATCAGTCAAGTTACCTTCGACGGTCAGAAATGTACGACCGTCCTCTCGAACCTGCTGATGAATGCGTTGAAGTTCAGTTCATCGAACACAGTCATCACCCTGTCCAGCCAACTGCGGGAAGACAAGGTATATGTCAGCGTTGCCGACCAGGGGATCGGGCTGGGCAATCTGGATATCACGAAGCTATTCACCCGCTATTATCAGGGCAACCATGAGAAGTCGGGAAGCGGTATCGGCCTGTCTTTCGCCAAAGTATTGATCGAACGCCACGGTGGAACGATCGGAGCGATGAATAATGCAGACGGTGGGGCTACCTTCTTCTTCGAACTGCCTCTCGACACAGCCAATGATGATCCATCGAACGAAGAAAACCAATACGACACCTGGCAGCCGGTCGAAACACCGTCGGAGCCGGCAGCGTTCTCTACCGGCAACTACTCCGTCATCATCGTTGAAGATAAGAAAGAGTTAAGTTCCTTCCTGAAAGAGTCGTTGCAAGAGTCGTTCAAGAATGTTTATGTAGCGGCTAACGGAGAGGAAGCTTTGGAGATCATTAGCCAGAAACATCCCGACATCATCGTCAGCGATATCATGATGCCGAAGATGAACGGCTACGAGTTATGCAAAAAGATCAAGGAAGACATAGCCACCAGCCACATCCCGGTAGTGCTTCTCACGGCAAGGGGCGATCTGGACAGTACCACGATGGGTTACAAACTGGGAGCGGATGCTTACCTGGCCAAGCCATTCGATATGGAGTTGCTGCTGGCCGTCATCACCAACCAGTTGAAGAACCGCGAAGCCATCCGGCAGAAATATAAGGAAAGCCATCTGCATCTGGCAGAGGCCACTGTCGCCCCGACAAACAACCTGGACGAAGAATTCATGCTGAAGCTGAACAAGCTGATCTATGATAACCTCTCCTCCCGCGAACTCGACGTCAAGTTCCTGACCACCCAGATGGGCATGAGCCGCACCCCGCTTTACGCGAAGCTCAAAGCGTTGACCAACATGGGAGTAAACGACTATATCAACATGATCCGTATCGAAAAAGCTTCGCAACTACTGACAGGATCGACTCTAAATATAACGGAGATATCCGAAGCCGTCGGCTTTGAATATCCCCGTCATTTCAGTACCCTGTTCAAACAGATTAAAGGGATGCCACCATCGCAATACAGGCGCTCTTAAAACGCGTACCCGAAACCGATATTCAGATAAATCGGATACATGGCGAAAGTGATCGTATCGAAGTCTTTCTTAAAGATATCATTCAATCCCCAGGTCAGATCGGCATACACATTCAAGTGCTTGAACGCTTTCCACTCACCGCCGAGCTGCATCCCCCACTGGAAGCGGCGCAGGTCTTTCGAGAAATCGTAAGGAGCACTTTTGCCGTCTTCAAATATCACCTTGTTTCCTGTCGGATCGTTCTCGCGCAGGTAACCATCATACACGCTTCCGGTAAAGTCACCCTCCAGGCGGTAAGACACGTACGGGCCGAGATTCAGTTTCCAACGGGGAGAGACACGCCAGGCAGCCAACACAGGAACAGTCAGGTAGGAATTGCTAACCTTGGTCTTTACCTGTCCCGTCCAGTACCCTTTCATCAGCTCGCCGCCATCACCGATAATCTCCATCTTATAATTCTTCACACGCGCATCCGTTTTCATCCCCTTCGTTTCGAGACGCAGGGCAACCATAACGCCCCAGGTGCGGGCAGGATCGAGCCATTTCGTTACATTCCCCTCGATAGCAACCTGCAAGGTCGGATTATAACTGTCGATAGAACGTATCTCTTCAGGCAACGGAATCGGAGCCGTACCACCGATACTCAAACCGGCTTTTACTTCATACTCCAGACCGATCAACGATGATTTGATGATCCCCTGATTCCGGTCTTTCTGAGCCGAAAGAGTGACAGACACTAATAATAACAGACTCAGAATACTTATAAATCGATTGTTTCTCATATTTCTATCAGGTTTATTCTTCCACGGAATGGATCAGTTCAACTTCATCTATATATAATGTACTACCTACCGCACCGTTAAACAAGTCGCCTTCTATACTTGAAGAAAAGACGATGGCCACGTTATACTGTCCGGCTTCCAGCTTCGCTTTATCTACCGTCTTACCCGGAAGTGTTTTAAAAGGAAGATAGAATTGCGTCCATTCATCCGTTTCCTTAGCATCTTCGATACGTGCAATCGATACCAGGTTCGGATGCGAAAACTTGTTGGTTCCGTCGAGCGTCCTTACCGTTTCGCTTGTTTCATAAAAGATAGCATATATATCGAACATATCATGTTTTCCCTGTACGATCTTGCCCGACTCCGACAACTCTGTTCCTGCCTTATACTTATAATATCCGGTCAGATAAGTCGGCACATGTTCGAACGGCATACCGAATTTCGTCGCCTTCAAAGGATCTGTAATAGCACTTAGCAAATCAAATGTACCCATGAATAAGTTTCCGGCAGCGATCGGCATTCCTACATCTGCTCCGAATTTACCGGTCGAACGGGTCACCAGCATGGCACATTTTCCTTTATAACCGTCATTCGACGACATCGTAGGATAATTCTCACGCGGAGCACTCATATCCGTAAAGGCAAAGCCGCCGTTACCGCTAGACCAGTCCATAACACTTCCGCCGTTACCGTCAGATTCATAGAATATATCATAACCGGCATTACCGCCATGTTTCACATCTTCAAAATGATATTCCGTACCGATACCCGTAACGATATAAATTACTTCATACCGTTTTTTCCATCTTCCGTCCTCGGAAGTAACGGTATAATACTGGGGTGAATTAAAATCGAGAGTCGTACCGCTGGCCGGCGAAATTGTAGCCCCCGGTGTCAGTGTAAACTCGGGAGACTGCTTCGACAAGTCGGTATTGGCTTTAACCATCAAGGTTATTTTATCGTTATCAATGATCGGTTCGCGTCGTAATATCTCTGCCGGAACCGTACAAACCACGATATCGGCTTCCGCATTAGGAGCTTCGTCCTGTATACAGGACATCCCCATAACACATAATAAAAGACAGGTTAATAAGCGTGTCAGCTTCATTTTGTTTCATTTTTAGTGGATACTCTTTACATCGCTCTCTTCTGAAAGCAGACGCAAATTTACTTCCCTTTTTCGGATTTGTACTCTATATTATATTTTTATTACATATTTTATTGGGGAAAACCGGGCTTTATTCCTATTTTTGGTGTCGAGCTAACAAGAGTGTATCTTTACTATTAATTCATATAGACCATGACAACACGCAGAGATTTTATCCGGCAGGCAGCTATCCTGGGAGCCGGTATTTCTATCAATCCTTTCTTTATTAAAGCCGGCAATAACCCGGTGGGTGCCAACGACAAAATACGTGTCGGCCTGATCGGTTGCAAAGGGATGGGCTATTCCGATTTGCAGGCTTTCCTCCGTAATCCGGAAGTAGAATGTATCGCTTTATCCGATATTGATAAAAAAGTGTTAAACGACAGGGCTGCCGAGACGCAAAAGCTGACCGGTAAGAAGGTAAAACACCTCTACAAAGACTGGCGGAAGCTGATCGACAACAAAGATGTAGACGTCGTTATCGTCGGTACACCCGACCATTGGCACTGCCTGCAAATGGTAGCCGCCTGCGAAGCCGGTAAAGACGTTTATTGCGAAAAACCGCTGGGTAACAGCATCGAAGAATGTAACATCATGGTGCGCGCCGCCGAAAAATACAACCGTGTCGTACAGGTAGGCCAATGGCAACGCAGCGACCCGCACTGGCAGGATGCAATGGCTTTCGTGCATAGCGGAAAGCTGGGCAAGATCCGTACCGTACGGGTTTTCTCTTACCAGGGATGGTGCCCGTCGATCCCCGTTGTGGCCGACGAACCCGTTCCGGCAGGTGTAGATTACGATATGTGGCTCGGCCCGGCTCCCCTGCGTCCGTTCAACCGCAACCGTTTCCACTTCACTTTCCGCTGGTTCTGGGATTATGCCGGGGGACTGATGACAGACTGGGGCGTCCACCTGCTGGATTACGCACTTTACGGTATGAACGTGACGGCTCCGAACTCCATCATGGCTTCGGGCGGCAAATTCGGTTACCCGGATGATGCCTGCGAAACACCCGACTTGCTTCAAACGATTTACACTTTCGACGATTTCACCGTGATGTGGGATCATGCCATCGGCATAGACGACGGTGCTTACGGACGTAACCACGGGCTCGGCTTCGTGGGTGAGAACGGTACATTGGTTATCGATCGCGGCGGCTGGGAAGTAATTCCCGAAAAGGTAAACGGCAAAGCCCGTATGGAAGCCGTCGCCCTCAACAAAGCTTATGGCGAAGGCGGCCTGAACCTCCATGTGAAGAACCATCTGGAGTGTATCAAATCGCGCAACCGCAACTGTAATGCAAGTATCGAGATCGGCGCCCATATTGCCAAATTCTCGCAACTGGGTAACATCGCCTATCGTACCGGAAAGAAATTATCATGGGACGGAACGAGCTTCCACGATACGGAAGCAGATAAATACTTATGCAAGGAATACCGAGCTCCGTGGGAATTACCGAAGATATAAGAAGATATAAAGAGGTACAGATAAAAGGCGGGCTCTCACGAGTCCGCCTTTCCCTGATAAAATTTAACCTCAATCAATACAATCTATAGTATCAAACTGATCATTGATGCTCAGACCGTAATAAGTCATTAACTGTTTTCACCGGGTTGAATGTTTCGATAGGCACTTCTACGAAGATCGTGTTCCAGTCGCTCATCGCACCGTTCCACAGGCCGGGCAATTCCAGCGCTTTCAGATCGCGTCCGTCCTTACTCTTGTAAGAGATAAAGCCGGTATTCTTATCTACATATTCCGGTAAATCATATTTTTCTCCTTTATGGTTCTTCAAAGCACATACCAAGTCAACCGGGTTGAAGTGGGTGCCTTGCTCGAACATGGCTTTCTTAACAGGGTCTTTCAGGTCGATCTGGGAACTTTCCAGGATCTGCAAAGAGACAGTTCCGTCGGGGTTGACTGCCAGGAACGGGCCACCGCCCGGTTCGCCTACATTCTTCACCATACCGCAAACGCGCAACGGACGCAACAGCTTACCTTTAATATAAAGGATCAGTTCGGCATCTTCCAGCAGTTTCATTTCCGGGTTCTTCACACAGAGTTCGTTCTGAAGGAACTGGATCATTTCTTCTACCTGGTCGTGTGTGTATTTACCTGTCTCAATCAGGTTTAGATAGTTGAAAATGCGATCCTGCAACGTTACCAATACGCCGGCAATCACTTTCTTGAAGATAACAGTCGAGCATTTGAAGCTGTCGGGAACTACATTATCGATGTTCTTAACGAATACGACATCGGCGTCGATATCGTTAAGGTTTTCGATCAGTGCGCCGTGGCCACCGGGACGGAACAAGAGTTTGCCGTTCTTGTCGCGGAAAGGATTGTTCTCCATATCGGCGGCAATCGTGTCGGTGCTCGGTTTCTGCACGCTGAAAGAGATATCGTAAGCAACGGAGAATTTTTCTTCGTATTCGTGTTTCTTTTCATTGACCAGTTTCTCGAACAAGGCTTTATGTTCGGGAGAGACAGTGAAATGGATATTGACTTCACCGGCATTGTTCTTGGCATACATGGCACCTTCGGCCAAGTGTTCTTCCATAGAGGTACGTACCTTGTCGGCTGTCTTATGGAAAAGGAGCAAGCCTTTGGGAAGTTGTCCGTAGTTCAACCCTTTTTCTTCCAGCAGGTTGGCTACGACAGCTTTATAATTGCCGGCGGCTACCAGGGCGGGGATATCTTTCCCTTCATTGGCCACGCAAGCGGCATTCAATTTTTCATAAAAGGCGAAACGGGTGATTTCGTTGAAGAACTTCTTTTCAAAATCAGTGGTCGGCACATCGTAGGCAGCAGACAGGAACTCATAGAGGTTCTTGAACATGCGGCTGGCAGCACCCGATGCCGGAACGAACTTAAGGATTCGTTTATTTTTAGCCAGGTAAGCGTCCCAGGCTTCCATATAAGTAGCCTGATCTTCCTGTGATACAACCATTATTCCTTTTTCGACTGAAGCCGAGGCGGAAATACCCAAATAAGGAAAGCCTTTTACGAAACAGGCTAGCTGTTCTTCAATCTGCTGTTCGCTGATTCCTTTGTCCGCCAGCTGTTTTAAATCGTTTGCGTTTAACATAGCATATCTTTTAAAATTAGTATTCTTCTTTTATTCATGGCCTTTCGGCCTATGCTTCTCGCAAATGTATAAAAATACCATTAGAATAGCATTGATATTCGGAGAAAAAAGATACTTTTACAGTATGTTTTACGGCCTGTCCTCAAATGGGCAGTAAAAAAAGAGACGCAACTATGGATATACAACCGTTCTTTACTAACGAGGAGAGAAAAGATTTCTTCTCGAAATACAGACAATTATTACGTAGTCTTTATTCTTTCTTGCAAAAAGAAGATATACGGAAAATGAAAGAGCTGATGCAGCGTGTTGTCGCACTCGACTGTTACGGGAGAGACAAGAACGGCATCAACGGCTTGATACGAAATATAAATACCGCCCTGATCGCAACCACGGAGATCGGTCTGAAACGGACTTCCGTGATCGCGCTCCTGCTCTATCGTCCCGTACTGAAAAAGATCATTACCTGCGAGGAGGTCGAAAAGACTTTCGATGCCGACGTGACGCTCATCATCCGGCGATTGCTGAAGACGGCCGACCTGTATGCACGCAATACGGCCGTCAATTCCGAGAACTTCCATCACCTGCTTTTCTCGTTTGCCGAAGATGTGCGGGTGATCCTGATTATGATTGCCGACCGTCTTTGCCTGATGCGCCTGGGCAAGCAGTTGAAGGACGACGACCGGCTGCGGCTGGCTACCGAAGCGTCGTACCTGTACGCCCCGTTGGCTCACCGCCTGGGACTTTATAAAATCAAGAGCGAACTGGAAGATTTGTCGCTAAAGTATACCGACCGTAAGCAATATGATTTCATCAAAAAGAAGTTGAATGAAACAAAGCGTTCGCGCGACATCTATATTGCCGAGTTTATTGCGCCTATCAAGAAGAAGTTGCAGGAGCTCGGTTTGCAGTTCGACATAAAAGGGCGTACCAAGTCGATCCATTCCATTAATAATAAGCTGAAAAAGCAGAAGATCGAATTTGAAGGGATATACGACTTGTTTGCAATCCGTGTCGTACTGGATACGCCGCTGGAAAAAGAGCGTTCAGAATGCTGGCAGGTGTATTCGATCATTACCGATATGTACCAGCCCAACCCTAACCGCATGAAAGACTGGATCTCCATCCCGAAAACGAATGGATACGAAAGCCTTCATATCACGGTGATGGGGCCGCAGAATAAATGGGTGGAAGTACAGATACGTACCCGCCGCATGGACGAGATCGCCGAGCGTGGCCTAGCCGCCCATTGGAAATACAAGGGTGTGAAAGAGGAAAGCGGCTTGGATGAGTTCCTCAACACCGTACGTGCCGCCCTGGAAGAGAAGGAGAATAATCCGTTGGATCTGATGCAGGATTTCAAGATGGATCTCTACAAAGACGAGATATATGTCTTCACTCCTACCGGCGAACTGATCAAACTGGCCAAAGGGGCTACCGTGCTCGACTTTGCCTTTGCCATCCACTCGAAGCTGGGAAGCAAATGCGTTTCGGCCAAAGTAAACGAAAAGAATGTACCTATTAAATATGTACTGCATAACGGGGATACGGTTTCGATCGTCACCTCCCCTACGCAATCGCCGAAACGTGACTGGCTAAATATCGTCGTTACCTCCAAAGCCCGCGTGAAAATCAAACAGGCTTTGCGCGAAGAGACGGCCAAGGCGGTCGACTTTGCCAAGGAGATGTTGCAACGCCGTTTCAAGAACCGGAAGATCGAGATGGACGAGCCTTACCTGATGCGCTACATCAAGAAGAAAGGTTTCAAGACCGTCACCGATTTCTACATCGAAATAGCAGAGGAGCGCCTGGATGCCAATAACGTGATTGACGAATACCAGGAGTATGTTCGGAAGGAGACCGAAGCAAACGACCGTTCGGAAGTCCGCAGTGCGGAAGAGTATATCAAGACTACCGAAGTGGAAGAGATATCCACCAACAAGGATGTGCTTGTGATCGACAAGAACCTGACGGGTATAGAATACAAGTTGGCCAAATGCTGTAACCCGATCTATGGGGACGACGTTTTCGGGTTTGTTTCCACGCAAGGTATCAAGATACACCGTCTGGATTGCCCGAATGCGCAGGAGATGTTCAGCCGTTTCGGTTACCGTATCATCCGTGCCAAATGGAGCGGAAAGGGGGACAATGGCTATATCGTCACGCTGCGTGTGGTGGGACGGGATGATATTACGATCGTTACCAATATCACCTCCGTGATAGGAAAGGAAAGCAGCGTCACACTCCGTTCGCTGAATATCGACTCGGTAGACGGTATCTTCCAAGGGAACTTTGCCGTGCTGGTAAGGGATACCAACTCGCTGAATATGCTGGTCAAAAAAATAAAGGCCGTCAAAGGGGTCAAGACGGTAGACCGCCTGAACTCATAAACACCATAAGAAAAAAGGCTCGTCCACAATGGCGAGCCTTTTTCATCTTTTCATAATCAATAAATTAATACTAAAGTAATAAAATAAAGTTCTTAATATTTTTACCTTAAAAACGTTCTATAGTTATTTATTTTCACAATTTGCTAGACAAAGATAAATCTTTTTGTTCAACTATTTAACGTATTATTAGCCGCCAAACAAACCCCGATGGTTATTGAACAAAAAGATTTATTTCGAGGACAAAATCAGTTTTTTACCTGATGCACCGTCAGTTGCGGGAACGGGAAACCGATGCTTTCCGCATTGAATGTCTCATAAATAGCCTTGTTGGTATCGAAATACACGCCCCAGTAATCGGAACTCTTCACCCAGACACGGACAACGACATTCACGCTGCTATCAGCCAATGCGCTCAAAGCGATAAAAGGTGCGGGGTTATCCAATACACGTGATTCTTTTGCCAGCACGTTTTCAATCACGCTTTTAACATGGTCGAAATCGCTGCCGTATTCTACGCCGAACGTCCATTCCACACGGCGGGTAGGTTCATTGCCGATATTGGTAACGACGCCGCTACTCAACGAGCCGTTCGGGATAAAGATATTTTTATTGTCCGCAGTCAGCAGGATCGTATGGAAGATCTGTATTTCCCTTACGGTTCCTCCTACGCCTTGCGACTCGATATAATCGCCCACTTTATAAGGCTTGAAAAGTAATATGATCAGCCCGCCTGCGAAGTTCGACAGGTTTCCGCTGAGTGCCATACCGATGGCGACACCGGCAGAAGCCAGCAGCGCAGCGAACGAAGTGGTTTGTACCCCCAGCGCACCGACCACCGAAATGATCAACAGCACCATCAAGGTCACATTGACCAGGCTTCCTACGAATGTCTTTACCGACGGATCGAAATCGCGCTTGGTTAAGATACGGCGGACAAGTTTATTTATCATCCGGATAATAAACCGTCCTACTACAAATACAATTACCGCTTTAATGATTGTCCACCCCAAATGACTGCCCTGCTCTATCAGGGAATTGATAAACCCTTCCAATCTCGGATTGGACGCCAACACATCTAATAATATCATAAATCTATCATTTTTAATTAAACACTTTTACTCATATAACAACCTTTACCCTGAAAAGTCTTATAAAATGTGGCAAAGGTATAAAGTTTTTTTAATCCGTCCACCGAACAATATATTTGAGTAGCTTTGCCGGACATTCCAAATAACAGATAAATACAACAGTATGAGACTACTTCCGATATTCATTCTCTTCCTCCTGATGGCAACCGGCAGTTATGCCCAGTCATACGAAGAATTTATAGAAAAGAGTTACGATTTTCTGGACAAAAAAGACCTGGTATCTGCAGAAGAAAGCCTGCGTTCGGCCATGCGCAAAGAGCCGGGCAACCCGATGAACTATGCCTTGCTCACCAACCTGGGAAGTATCCAGCGCCGGCAGGGAAAGTTGGAAGAAGCTTTACTTTCATACACGGCCGCTCTAAGCGGACGCCCCAACAACCCGACAATTCTCGAAAACCGTGCTTCGCTATATTCCGAAATGGGCGAAACGGAAAAGGCTTTGAACGACTATAACGCCCTTCTGATCGAAGAACCGACAAACGAAGAGGCGCTCTATTGCCGTGGATTGATCTACATACAAAAGAAGAATTATATCTGGGCCGAACAGGATTTCGACAAGATCATGGAGATCAACGAGAAATCGGTACGTGCCCGCCTGGGACACGCCATTCTCGAAAAGATGCGTGGCAATTATGACGAGAGCGAAAAGATATTCAATTACCTGATCAGCCAGATGCCCCGCGACTGGCTCTTGTATGAAGGCCGTGCAGACGTTTATTTCATGATGGGAAAGAATGCCCGCGCCATGGCGGATATCAACAAGGTTTTCACTGAAAGTACTCCGAGTGCTTCGTTATATGTATTAAGAGGTAAAGTAAAACTGGCTCAATACGAAAAGACTTCCGCCGCCGCCGACTTCCAGAAAGCCCTCGAAATGGGATACGACCAGACGGTTATCGATGAACTGATGAAGATGACGAAATAAACAGGTTGGATACAAAAATAGCACTATAGTGCCAGGGTATGTAGCACTACTGTGCTAACTACCTTGATACTATAGTGCTGGTATACTTGATACTATAGTGCTATTTCTTTGCAATATATTCAGCAATCCAATCCCCTACTTCGCTGGTCTTGTAAGCCTTGCCGTTTTCTGCGATATCTTCCGTTACGATGTTTGCATCCATAGAGGCGGCAACTGCTTCGCGGATCAGAGCGCCTTCTTCCATCAGATTGAAAGCATATTCGAACATCAGGGCGGCACTCAGGATCGTTGCCAGCGGGTTGGCAATGTTCTTACCGGCAGCCTGCGGGTAAGATCCGTGGATCGGCTCGAATACCGAAGTATGCACACCGATAGAAGCGGAAGGCAACATACCGAGTGAACCGGTTATTACAGAGGCTTCATCCGTCAAGATATCACCGAACATATTCTCCGTTACCATCACATCAAAGCTCTTCGGCCATTGAACCAGACGCATAGCGGCATTATCCACAAACATGTACTCGGTTTCCACATCCGGATATTCCTTTTCGATCTCCTGAGCCACCTGGCGCCACAGACGGGAAGTAGCCAGTACGTTCGCCTTGTCGACAACCGTTACTTTCTTACGGCGTTTCTGTGCATACTGGTAAGCCAGGCGAACGATACGTTCGATCTCCTCGCGGGTATAAACACAAGTATCGTAAGCCGTGTTGCCATCTTCGCTTCTACCCTGCGGACGACCGAAATACATACCACCTGTCAGCTCACGGATACACATGAAGTCCGCACCTTCGATCAGTTCGGCACGGAGCGGCGACTTATGCAGCAACGACGGGAAAGTAGTTACCGGGCGGATATTCGCAAAAAGTCCCAGTTTCTTACGCATTCCCAGCAATCCCTGTTCAGGACGTACCTTGGCTGACGGGTTATTATCGTATTTCGGAGAGCCGATCGCACCGAAATAAACAGCATCGCTCTGCATACAGAGTTCGTGTGTTTCGTCCGGATACGGGTTACCTGTTTCATCGATAGCTACGGCTCCTACCAGAGCGTGTTTATAACTTAGTTCGTGACCATATTTTTCACATACGGCTTTAACGGCTTTCATGCCTTGTTCTACAATCTCGGGACCGATACCGTCGCCGGGAAGGACTGCGATGTTCAATTTCATTTCAGTTTGTTATTTTAGTCTCTTTTAAATAGCACATATTTGGGCTCGGTGGGGACATAATTGTCGTCGTCCCACAGGGTGCTCGTAATCATCAGGTCGGCACTGTAACGGTTACAAGCAATAGGCACGTTATGAACACGGCACTGGCGAAGCAACATCTGGATGTCGGCTTCGTGCGGCTGCGGATTCAGGTCGTCGATCAGGAAGATCGCCAGATCCACCTCCTTGCGTACTACCATTGCTGCAATTTCGGCATCCCCGCCCAACGGCCCGGAATGCATACAAGTTACTTCAGCGCCAACGCCTTTCTCGTCAAAGGCATTGCGTATAAGTCCTCCGGTTGTACCGGTACATACCAAGTGATGATGGGAAAGGAACTCTGCATTGTGCACTGCCCATTCTACCATGTCTGCCTTACGATTGTCGTGCGCTACCAGCGCAATGGTCAATTTCTTGTTCATAACTAATACCTCCTATAATTATTGTTCAATCTTATTCAGCATCTTCAGCGTTGCCTTGATGGCAGCTTCTGTCTGGTCGGCATCAAGACCGCGGGTTTTGAAATCCACTCCGGCATAATTCCAGCTGATGATCGTCTGCACAAAGGCATCGGTACGACCGCCCGGGGGAATGGAAACGGAATAGTTGGTCAGCATCGGGAAGGGACGTCCCAGGTCGGAATAGATCTTACGAAGGGCACGGACAAACGCGTCGTACTGTCCGTCGCCGCAAGCCGATTCCTGGTAAGCTTCACCGTCGATCTCTATCTTGATGGTTGCTACCGGCCTCAGTCCCTGCGCCAAAGATAAGGAATAATTTAATATACGGATGCGTTGATCAGTCATTGTATCATGGTGAAGAACATCACTGATGATATATGGCAGGTCTTCGGTCGTCACCATTTCTTTCTTGTCGCCCAGCTCGATGATACGCTCGGTAATCTTACGCATAGAGTCGTCGTCGACATCGATACCCAGCGACTCCAGGTTCATGCGGATATTCGCTTTACCGGACGTCTTGCCGAGCGCATACTCGCGGACGCGTCCGAAACGTTCGGGAATCAGGTCGTTGCAATACAGATTGTTCTTGCTGTCGCCATCGGCGTGCACCCCGGCACATTGCGTAAAGACATGTTCGCCGATGATCGGACGGTTCGGGGCGATATGGATGCCTGAATAGGTTTCGACCAGCCGGCTAGCTGCATTGATCTTTTCCTCCCGCACACTGGTCTGACCGTTCAGATGGTCTTTGATTACTGCGATCACACTGCTGAGCGGGGCATTCCCTGCCCGTTCGCCCAACCCGTTGATCGTGGTATGCACACCATGTACCCCGGCCCTGACAGCCGAGTAGACATTGGCAACTGCCAGGTCATAATCGTTATGGGCATGGAAATCGAAATGCAGGTCGGGATAACGGTCGAGCATCTGCTTACAGAACTCGTACGTATTGCCCGGGTTCAGGATACCCAGTGTATCAGGCAGCATGAAACGGCGGATCGGCAGGTCTTTCAACGCATCGATCAGTTGGAATACATAATCGGGGGAGTTTTTGATCCCGTTCGACCAGTCTTCCAGGTAAACATTAACCTCAATACCTTTTTCGGTAGCCAGCGATACAACAGAACGGATATCTGCAATATGCTGTTCAGGCAATTTGCGGAGTTGTTCGGTCACGTGTTTATACGAACCTTTACAGAGAAGGTTTACCACGCGGCAACCGGCCGATTCGATCCAGTTGAGCGAGGCGTCGCCATCCACAAAGCCCAATACTTCGAGCTTATGCAGATTTCCGGTACGTTCGGCCCAGGCCGCCACGCGCTTCACGGCTTCGAACTCTCCGTCCGATACGCGGGCAGAGGCAATCTCCACGCGGTTTACTCCCAGATCGTTCAACAACACTTGCGCGATATTGAGCTTTTCGTGAGCCGCAAAAGAGACACCAGATGTTTGTTCCCCGTCCCGAAGGGTTGTATCCATTATTTCTACCATCTTACTTTCTGTTTGCTTCGTACGATTCTATTTTCGACTTATTAGCCAGCAGGTAATCGATATCGTCCAGACCGTTTACCAGACAGTCTTTCTTATATGCGTTGATGTCAAAGGATTCGCTTTTGCCTGTTGCATTGTTGGTGATCGTTTGCGCAGGCAGGTCGATTGTCAGCGTCGCTTTCGGATCAGCCTCGACAGATGCGAATATCTCTGCCAGAAACTCAGGAGAAACAACAACCGGAACAAGGCCGTTGTTCATCGAATTGTTCTTGAAGATATCGGCAAAGAAGCTGCTGACCACCACCCGGAAGCCATATCCGGCGATCGCCCAGGCAGCATGCTCGCGGCTGGAACCGCTACCGAAGTTCTTTCCGGCTACCAGGATCTGACCTTTATAGGTATCCTGATTCAGCACAAAGTTGGGATTAGGGTTACCGGCCTTGTCATAACGCCAGTCGCGGAAAAGATTATCGCCGAAGCCTTCGCGTGTGGTGGCTTTCAGGAAGCGGGCCGGGATGATCTGGTCTGTGTCTACATTTTCCAGCGGAAGAGGGACACAGGTGGATGTTACTATATTGAATTTCTCTTTCATTTGATTTATCTTATTTGTTTACTATTTCTATTTGCTACATCAGGCAAAACACCTTTGCCCGGTAAGGCAAATTACATCAACTCACGGGGATCGGTAATCTTACCTGTTACTGCTGCTGCCGCTGCTACCAGCGGGCCTGCCAGAATAGTACGTGCGCCCGGTCCCTGGCGACCTTCGAAGTTGCGGTTTGAGGTAGACACGGCATATTTACCGGCCGGAACCTTATCATCGTTCATAGCCAGGCAAGCCGAGCAACCCGGCTGACGCAATTCAAAACCGGCTTCCGTCAATACCTGATCGATACCCTCGGCACGGATCTGGCGTTCAACTTGCCAGCTTCCCGGAACCAGCCATACGACCACATCGTCGGCCTTCTTCTTTCCTTTCACCAATGAAGCGAAAGCACGGAAGTCTTCGATACGTCCGTTCGTACAACTTCCCAGGAAAACATAGTCGATCTTCTTACCCATGATCGGTTCGCCGGCAGTGAAGCCCATGTAGTCAAGAGATTTTTTATATGAGATACGTCCTGCTTCGTCTACGCTCTCCATAGCGGGGATGCTTTCGCGGATACCCATTCCCATTCCCGGATTGGTTCCGTAGGTAACCATCGGGTCGATATCTTCGGCATGAAAAACGATCTCTTTGTCGAACTTAGCATCGGGATCACTATACAACTCGCGCCATTCAGCCAGTTTCTTTTCCCAGGCTTCGGCACGGGGAGAAAACTCACGGTCTTTCAGGTAATCGAAAGTAACCTGGTCGGGGGCGATCATACCGCCACGGGCACCCATTTCAATCGAAAGGTTACAGATGGTAAGGCGTTCTTCCATCGTGGTGTTGCGGATAGCTTCACCGGCATATTCCACAAAGTAACCGGTAGCACCGCCCGTTGTCATCTTACTGATGATATAAAGGGCGAAGTCTTTAGCCGTTACGCCCGGCTTACGTTTACCGTCGATGGTGATGCGCATCGTTTTCGGTTTGCGCTGCATAATACATTGGGTAGCCAGTGTCATTTCTACCTCGCTGGTACCGATACCGAAGGCGATTGCGCCCATTGCACCGTGGGTAGAAGTATGAGAGTCACCGCAAACGATCGTCATACCCGGCTGAGTCAGACCGGTTTCCGGCCCTACCACATGGATGATACCGTTCTTCGGATGTTGCAGACCGTAATAAGTCAGGTTGAAATCCTTGGCATTCTGCTCCAACGTATCTACCTGGTTTTTTGATACCGGATCTTCGATCGGTTTTTCCTGGTTCAATGTCGGAATGTTATGATCCGGCATACAAGTGATCTGCTCCGGACGGAAGGGTTTCAGGCCACGGGCACGTAATCCGGCAAAAGCTTGCGGACTGGTCACCTCATGGCAGAACAGACGGTCGATGTAAAACTGGATCGTTCCGTCGGGCAGTGTATCCACCACATGTTTCTCCCAAATCTTTTCAAATAATGTCTTGCTCATTGCTAATTATGTATTATGTTATTTTACGAACTTATTGATTGCATCGATGAAGGCTTCAACCGAAGCAGCGATGATATCGGTGTTGGCGGCAAAACCGTAGTAGTTGTTTCCGTCATATTCCACCTGCATATGTACCTTACCCATATCGTCGCTACCTTTATTAATAGCCTGGATGAGGAACTCCTGGATGGTCATCGTACGGTGAATAATGGATTTAACAGCTTTAATGGCTGCATCGACAGGACCGTTGCCGGCAGCGGCAGCCTGAAATTTCTCTCCGGCAATATCCAGACAAACACTGGCAACCGACTGTAAGCCAACGCCCGATGTCACCTGCAAGTAATCCAGTTTGATACGGTGCATAGCCGTGCGGTCTTTTCCGGCCAGCATCAACACGTCGTCGTCGTTGATATCTTTCTTACGGTCGGCCAGCTTCAGGAATTCCTGATATACCTTATCCAGTTTTTCCTGGCTCAGTTCCACACCTAAAACGCTCAAACGATGTTTCAGGGCGGCACGTCCGCTACGGGCAGTCAATACGATGGCACTATCGTCGATACCAACGTCTTTCGGATCGATAATCTCGTAGCTCTCACGGTTTTTCAATACACCGTCCTGGTGGATACCTGAAGAATGGGCAAAGGCGTTACGTCCGACGATCGCTTTGTTCGGCTGAACCGGCATGTTCATCAAGCTGGAAACAGTGCGGCTGATACCATAGATCTTGGTTGTATTGATATTGGTTTCAATTTCACGCTCCTTATGGCTGCGGAAGATCATCGCCACTTCTTCCAGAGAAGTATTACCGGCACGTTCGCCGATACCATTGATCGTTACTTCCACCTGGCGGGCACCGTTCAGCACCCCCTGTACGGTATTGGCCGTTGCCATACCCAGGTCGTTATGACAGTGGGTAGAGATGATTGCATTATGAATACCATCCACATGCTCCATCAGGTATTTGATCTTCGCGCCATATTCGTCAGGCAGACAGTATCCGGTCGTATCCGGGATATTCACCACTGTTGCACCGGCTTTGATCACCGCCTCAACGACACGGGCCAGATAAGCATTGTCCGTACGTCCGGCATCTTCGCAATAAAATTCAATATCTTCCACATATCGTTTGGCATATTTGGTTGCAGCGATAGCACGTTCCAGGATTTCATCCTGATTGGAGTTGAATTTATGACGGATATGGTAATCGGAAGTACCTATACCTGTATGGATACGTCCTCGTTTCGCGAACTTCAACGCTTCGGCTGCCACATCGATATCTTTCTCGACAGCGCGGGTCAAGGCACAGATAGTAGGCCATGTAACGGCTTTCGATATTTCAACCACACTGTTGAAGTCGCCCGGGCTGGATACCGGAAACCCTGCTTCAATCACATCCACTCCCAGTTCTTCGAGTGCTCTGGCAACCTGGATCTTTTCAATACTGTTCAACTGGCACCCCGGCACTTGTTCACCATCTCTCAATGTGGTGTCGAAAATAAATAATCTGTCTGACATAATCTTATACTCTTAAATTTGTTTATACTCTTGTTTGTATCCATAAAAAAAGCCCTTCTCACAAGGAAGTGAGAAAGGCTCTTTTATATCTTCATGCATCAGAAAAGCACGTACAGTCTCACTTCCTATCCCGTTCCCAGAGTAGAATAATGTTTAGAGAAATAATGAGACTATTTGCTATGTTCTGTTTCATTGTCTTTTCTTATTTAACGCTGCAAAGATACAGCCTTTTTCTAAACCACCAAATATAAAACGATATTTTTTACACCTATTTTCTTATAAAATGAAAGAGAAGATAGAATGTAACCTATAAATCATTACACAAAAGTAGGTTTAGAGACTGGATAGATACGTTATTACTTATTTATAATCAGCTTATCCATCTCCTTGCCGTCCTGGTCGAGTATCTTTATGCTCAGTTTATTATTCATAACTTCGGCTTTCAACAGTGTATTATTGGAATTTACAATGACAGGGAACTTCACGCCGTCTTTCGGTTCATTCCTCATATACCGGTGCAAGTGTCCGCAAAGCATCACATCCACATCGGCATTATTTAACAGCGGGATAAATTTCTCTGCCACTTCCAGTTCTCCATGCCAACCACCGAACGGGGGCATATGGCATACCACGACTTTGAACGGGGCTTCTTTGTATTCCTTACTTTCCAGCACCTTCTTCAACCATTCTGCCTGCTCCGTGCGATACTGGTCATACACGGTTATACCGGCATATTCGAGATCGGTATCCGGTTTATCTTCTCCACTATCCAATATGACGAAACAAACCGGCCCCTGACGGAACATATAATAAATATGCTCTTGTCCCGGAGAGAAATAATCCTGAAAAGAGGTGGCAAACGATCCGCGTGTTTCATGGTTTCCACGGGTATAATACATCGGCAGTTCCGAAGCAAAAAGTTCTGTCGCCTTACTCATAAATCCGTCGAATATCTCTTTCTCGCTATTGAAGATAGACACCATATCTCCGTTGAACAGAAACAGGTCGGTCGCTTTCAGGTCACAATGTGAAACCAATTTCTCCAACATATCGCTCTTACCATGTATGTCGTTTACCATAGCAAAGTTCACCGTTTGCATTGCATGGTCGCTTGTCTTAAAAACCAGCGGCTTCTGGCCGTACACATCGGTAGCGGCCACATTTCCATAAATAACCTTCCAACCTACATGGCTCAACACTTCCTGCGAATATACACGATAGCGGTAACGCGTTCCGGGCTCCAGTCCTTTCACATGGACACTATGAACCGTAGAAGTCAGCTTTATTCCGTTCTTCGCATTAAACACTTTGGGGCGTTCCGTCCGATAGAAATGTGTTCCGTCGTCCGGTGCCAGTTCCACCCATCCGACCGATGGTTTATTAACCGTCCAGACGATTGTTACTTCATTCTCACCCAGGTTTTGCAGATACGGGGCATGGGTGATCTTGATGTCTTCCTGGGCAAAGAGAGGGAGAGTAGTCAACAGACAAAAGAGAAAGAAAAGGTTGATCTTATTCATGGTATTATTTTAAGTTATTAATGATTTGAATACTACAAAGATATTCAGTTCATTGCTTCTTTACAAGAAAAAAGGCATGCCTTTACAGACATGCCTTATTACTTTACTTATTTTACCAACAAGTTAGTTTCCTTTAAACGGATTCTGTTCCGATTCACTGATCTCTGTATTTTGTGTGAATTCCAACTGCGGGATCTGATACAAGAAGCGGTAGTCGTTGGATGGAAGATAACCATAAGGAGCTTTGTCGGTCGGGTTATAGTTATCCAGGAAATTCAATCCTAAAGAGAAATGACCTGCCGGATCTTCGTTGGTTGCAGCATAGCGATAAAGCGGTTTCTGCAAACGCATCAAGTCGTACATACCAGTTACACCTTCACCCAACAATTCTTTACGGCGCTCTACATAAATAGCTTCCAGAAGTTCATCTTTACCGGTAGCAGTAGTAGGTTTGGCTACTTCACGGGCATTCTGCAAAGTATTCAGATGAGATAAAGCAGCTCCTACGTTATTCAGGTTAGCTTCAGCTTCCGCCATGATCAGCAACATTTCAGCACTACGCATATAGCAGAATTCAGGATAGGAATGTCCCTGAGGAGAACCATTGGCATCACCATAATATTTGAATTTGTTATATGCCCATTTAGCCCTTGTTTCTTCATTACCGTTAGCAGTACGGTGCCAGAACATTACAGGCTTTTCATCGGCATCCGTCACACCTTCCGTTTTCGTACATTTGCTACCACGGAAATCTGTTTCGTCAAACAATTGTACATATTTGGAGTCTACGAATAAGTTGATGAAATTATAAATAGGGCCATCCGTCATACCTTCACCATAACTAGGATCCTGGTTATACCAGTAGTTGAACTCTGTATTAGAGCTGATATTAGACAGGTTTGTAAACTTAATACCCCAGATAACTTCCTTGCATCCGTCTGTAATCAAATTATCAAAACCACTGCACCATTCCGCTTTAGTCATCAATGAAGAATGGTTGTCATACACCTTCTTAGCTTCCGTCAATGCATTATTCCAATCTCCCATCACCTGATATACACGAGCCAGATAGCCTGTTGCAACTTCTGCATTCAGGCGCCACTCTTCGATACGGTCGAAAGAAGCCAACAGAGATTCTGCTTCTTTCAGGTCTTTAACCACCTGTTGATAGCCCTGTTCCACTGTTGAGAAAGGCATAGAGTCCGGATCTTCGGAAGAAAGGCGAAGAATAACACCGCGTTTATCTTTGGCAATGGCATAGGTCTGCTGATAGTTCAGAAGCAAGTTGAAATAAGCAATACCACGCATAGCCAAGCACTGCCCCTTCAATTCTGCTTTCTCCGCCTCAGTTCCTGTTGCTTCGGGGAGTGCATCGATAATGATATTTACCTGGTTGATGATTTTATACATATTCGTCCAGATACGTTTTGCATAGTCACCGGCTGACTGTGTACGACCTTCGCTGAAACGATAGTGATCTTCCACCGAACCACCGTAATTCTTTGTACTTAAGATATCTGCCCCCAGAAGGTCATATCCCATGCAAAGCCCGGTAACACCGGCATAACATGCATCGTTCTGACTACCTGCTCCGGATTCACCCAACAATAAATATTTATAAGTACCAGTCAACGACATGTTCAATCCCGTCGTACTGGAGAGGATGGTTGATTCATCCACATCCGTCGATGAATTGGTAGTCAACTCCCCCGTACAATTGCTCAAAGAGATCGCCAATAAAGCAATTGCTGTAAATTTGAATGTTCTATATAATCTTTTCATACTTCGACTTAATTAAAATGTTACCTGAATACCTGCCATATAAACTCTTCTCGATCCCTGAACACCATTATCGGTTTCCGTATTACCATTGTAGTTATTACCCAACACACCGGTTTCCGGTTCACTATGACGTTTAGCTGCCGGTCCGAATGTACACAGGTTATCGCCAGTCAGGTAAACGCGGGCATTCGAAATACCCAGTTTCTGAGTCAACATTTTCGGAATAGTATAACCTAATGTTACATTTCTCAAACGCAGGAAGTCATTGTTGAACAAGAAGAAATCCGTACGTTTCACATTCAGACTGGCATTTGCAGAGGACAGACGGGAGAACTCGGCCTGATCACCCGGTTTTTCCCAACGTTTTCCTTCCACCAGATCCTGGATCATACCTACACCGTCCAAACCAGCCGTACGTTCCAACCATGTATAATCGTACATAGTAGATCCGAATGAAGCATAGAACATGAATGAGAAGTCAAATCCTTTGTAATTGAATGTATTAGTAATCGATCCGAAAGCAGTCGGTATAGCCGATCCGCACCACTGGTAATCATTCATGGTTACATCAGAATAATTTTCTGTTGTCTTCCATCCACCGTTGCCATCTTTGATCAGATACAGGCGGTTACCGTTTTCCGGATTCACACCGGCATGCTTCGGCATGTAGAATTCATACAGTGAATGTCCTTCTTCCAACTTATAAGTAGCACCACGGTTGGCATAAGTATAAGCACCACCCGGCAGATAAGTCACTTCATTATCCAAAGTAGAGAAGTTCAGGTCGATATTCCATTGGAACTCTTTATTCTTGATGGCCGCAGCGCTTAAAGATATTTCAAAACCACTGTTACGGACATTACCTAAGTTGGTATTGTAACCGGCTGCATCTCCCACCTGGGCTGACAACGGTAGATCCCGGTAATAAAGCAAATCTTTAGAACTACGTGAATAATATTCGATTGTTCCGCTCAAACGGTTCAGGAAGGAGAAATCGACTGCGATGTTATACTGTTCGTTACGTTCCCACTTCAGGTTGGGAGTAGCCAGTGTCATCGGTTTGTAGCCGGCTGATCCAAACAGATTCTCTTTCTTATAATAAGCCTGATAAGCATACAGAATTTCATCTCCGGCCTGTCCGTTACCTGCATTACGCGGATACAGCTTATCGTTACCCGATGTACCATAACTACCACGGAGAGACAAGTTATCCAGCCAACTGCTTGTACCTTCCATAAATTCTTCCTTAGAAATTCTCCAGGAAGCACCAAAAGAGAAGAAGTTACCCCAACGGCTCTCTTTGCTGAAACGAGAGGAACCGTCACGACGGAAAGAGCCCGACAAATAATACTTGTTCTGGAAATTATAATCGGCCTTACCGAAGAACGACAGCAAAGAATAACGGTTACGATAAGAATCTACTTCCCAGTTGGTTGTTGTAGAAGCCATTTCAAACTGTCCCATCTGCATGATACCTTCACCGTAGCTCTTATCATATTGCCGGTTGTAGTGGTAAAACTCATGTCCTAACATCAAATCCAGGTTATGTTCGCCAAACGACTTATTCCACGTCAACAGGTTATTCCATGTAACGGACTGAGTTTTATAGTTTTCACGTTGAGCCCAACCACCATTTGTCAGCACGGTAACGCCATAAGGTTGTTGTTGTCCCTGTCCGTGAACAGCCGAACCATACTGGTAATACGTTTCCGTAATATCATCCAGGTTGACATTCGTCTTGAATTTTATATCGAAGGGAAGATTCACACCTGCGAAATAATGGGCTGTCAACATACCGCCTTCTTTATTATTGAAGTCGTCATCGTTAGGGTTATCCCAATAGTCACCGGAGTTGGCCAAACTGTGGATACCGAAGAAGTTCGCTGAATTCTCACCAAAATCATAGATACGCTTTCCGGTCTTTTGGGAAGTATACCAGGCTGTGTTATCTTCGTTACGCAACCACGGTGAGTTCAGCGTATTAGTATATACTGTGGCACGGGTCGCACCGGAGATATTCTGGCGTGAATAGCTATAAGCCAGGCTTCCACCCATATTCAGCCACTTGGTCAGTTCAGTTGTGACGCTGGCACGAAATGAATAACGTTTATAGTACTGGTTATTAGCATAACCTTTATCATTCAAATAAGATAAAGAGGTGAAGTAGTTGGTTTTGCCATCCTGTGTAGCACCACTGACATCAATACCGTAATCCTGACGCAGTTTGCGTGAGAACAAGGCACCATACCAATCATAATCGCTCTCGTCCCACACCATTTCCAGATCCGGGTTTGTCCAACAATTACCGGCACCATCATGCATTACATAATTGGAAGCATCACCCGTCCATTTAAACGGAGTGACATATACTGTTTCCCCTTTTGAATTGACACGCGGATTGACGGCACGCGAGAGCAGGTTGGCTGAAGCATAATCGCCCGCAGTCTTTGAGTCCAGCCCTTCTACATAATGTTTGTCATTATAGATACCACGCCATAAGTTAGTTAGCTGTTGGTAGGGGTCTGCCTTTTTAGGATTTGCTACGGCGTTATCGGAAGTACCCCAGGCACCACGGAAGTTTATAACCGGTTTACCCGCTTTACCTTTCTTGGTCGTAATCACCACAACTCCGTTTGCTGCACGCGATCCGTACAGTGAAGAAGCTGCCGCATCCTTCAAAACCGTCATCGACTCGATATCGGAAGGTGAAATAGAGTTTATACTACCGTCATAAGGCATACCATCCACCACATACAACGGGGTTGTCTTACCTGACATCGAACTGATACCACGGATCTGGATACGGGTTTCACCGCCCGGGTTACCTTCGTTGTTAGAAACATTTACACCGGCACTCATACCCTGCAATGCTTCTGTGAAGCTAGTGGCAGAAATCTTTTCCAGCTGATCGGATTTTACCACTGAAGCCGATCCGGTAAATGAGGACTTTTTGGTTGTACCGTAAGCTACTACCACTACCTCATCCAAATCTTGCGTATCACTGGCCAACTTTACATTCAGAGTGCTTTGTCCGTTCCAGACAATCTCCTGGGTTGTCAGACCGACAAATGAAACAACAAGTACAGAACCTTTCTTTAGACCATCCAATGTAAATTTACCATCCATATCCGAAATAGTACCGTAAGAAGTACCCTTGATAGAGATAGAAGCACCAGCTACAGGACCCATATCGTCTGTTACGACTCCTGTAACTTTTCCATTCTGCTGTGCGATCATAGCACCTGCTGAGGTGGGGATCACTGATGCATTGATAGTCCCGGCTGTACCAAATACAGTTGCAAGAACTAATGCTTTAACCAGTTTCGAGTTTGTCAACATAAGCTAAAATTAGAATTAAACAATTAGACACTTTTAACCACTTCGGAAGGCTTAAGTGGGGAGCTCAAGAGTACTAGTGAAACTCATTGACACTGTGCACCTTCCATACTGAAACTGAAATACCTGGTATACATAAATTAGCCCGGCAGTTTAACATTAATACCATAGTTTTTGTAGAACTCACGTATTTCACGGGGACAAATATAGTAATATTATTTAAATTGTGCTTAAAAATACAGCATTAACGTTACCAAATAAGAATTTTAACATAATAGACTGCAATAAGAAATGTGGCTAAAGCCAATAATACCCCAATATCTTGACCGTCGGTTGAAGCAGACGGCAATCGAACTCAGGTTAAAGCCATGAAGGGCATGAGTTCTACAAAGACTATGGTTATACAAAGCATAAAAAAGAGACCATATCATCGGTTATCGGGTGATATGGCCTTTTTGTATGTGATCCCGTGCCGGGTACAAAACGATACCATTTTATTCCGTCAGCAAGTACTTTGCATATTTCTCAAAGGCAATATGACAGAAAATATAGAACCTTTCCCAACTTCTGAGGACACGGATAAAACCCCATTATAATGCTCTACTATATTCTTACACAGATTAAGTCCTATACCTGCCCCTTGGATCTCATCATGCTTTTTATAGAAGCGCTCAAATATTAACGCCTGATCTTCAGGAGAAATTCCTATCCCAGTATCAGCAACTGTTATATAGACATTCTTGTCATCAGAAGTATAACCGACAGTTATGCTTCCCTCATTTGTAAATTTAACAGCATTGTTGATCAGGTTAGTGATCACCTGGTTCAACCTTAGCGTATCAACGACCAGGCAAACCGACTCTTCCGGTAATTGGCAAATCAGCCGCAGGGGTTTTTGCAAAATAACTTGTTGGGTAGTCATTACTTGTTTGATAAGGCTGTTCAAGTTACACCCCACATCAGTATATACCATATTATCAGAATCTATACATGCCAAATCAAGTATATCCCTGAGCAAAGCGAGCAATAAATCGCAATTCGACTGTATGGTATTAATAAACAATTCGTAATCTTCAGCATCATACTCATCATTGCCGGCTATCAACTTGGCAAAACCAATAATGCCATTCAGCGGCGTACGGATCTCATGGCTCATATTCGACAGGAAAGCAGACTTAAGCTGTTCCGACCGATATACATTATCGCGAGCCTCCTGCAATAAAGCCTGCTTGTTTTTATAATCCTGGATATTAATACAAAGACCGTACAACTGCGGCAATGTGTCCTCTTCATTCTGGTGATAAGACATACGAACTTCCCAATACTGCTCGCTTATCCCATTCAGGTTCATGCGTACCTCACGAGTAACACGCACATTATTGCTGAAACGCTTCTTCTCATAAAAAGATTTCCACTCTTCAATATCCTCAGGGTTCAGAAAACTCAAAACAGTTTCTACCGACAGCGTATGTGTCCCGTCATCCTCTATCCCCCAATTCGTAAAAAAGGCAGGATCCACCAAAAAGCACTTCTTATGGAAATCGAACCACCAGAAGAACAATTGCCCGATATCCGTTGTCAGCGACAAATACTCACCGGTTGTAAACTCATCCGTACGGTCAGAAAAAACACAGATAGCCCCTTTTACCTCTCCATTAATGATCAGCGGGGCAAGCTCCCCGTTTACCAAAAAGTAATAGCCATTTTTCTTTGACTCTATACGCGCCATCGGAGAAAAGCGAACCGACTTTTTCGCCTTCAACTGATCGTAGAATATCCCACCCGCCTTTTCTCCAAGCGCAGGATCGGAAATTGTCACCCAATCGGAAAAAGGAGTATCCAGGATATTACTTTCCACACGCAACAACATTTTAGCCCGAAGATTAGCTGAAGCTATCAGCCCATGCTCATCGACAGTGATGACCCCTTCGTTAATCGAATCCGTTATAACCTGCAGGTTGTCGCGTTGTTGAACCAGCTTGCGCTCATTCTCTATGCGCCGGTTCTTGGACAATCTTATTTTATAAATAGCAAAGACAAACAAGATTGTAAATAGCACGACCCCGATAATGCCTATTATTTTCAGTTGCCAATTATATTTTATATGGAAAGGGACATTGATAAACTCCATATTGTTCAGCGAACCTTCAAACGCATAATTAAACCTATCATAAACCTCCCAGTCTATCCACAATTTCTTTTGACTTTCTTGTATCCTGTTGCCTATCTTCTTCCGTGTTAATATTTTCGCGGCAAGCTCCGCTCCGTCATAAGCTAAATCGTAAGAAGAGGTAAAATATCCTCCTAATATGCCCTGTCCGAATCCTTCATTGCTTACCGCGACAAAAGGGGTAAACGAATCTTTAACAAACATGCCGACAAACGAAGTCCACACTGGCAAAATACCCAAAGTCTGAAAATGATCATCAATAACCCTATAATACACATCATGATAACTCCAGTCACTTGATATCGTATCTACATTAACCGCTATAACCGTATGGCTTATTTTTTGTGCCTGGTTCTTTATTTCCTTCAAAGCTATTGATTCCAAATCAGTGCCAAAGAAAGGCACATACAAGTTTTTCCTTGTCAACATAGTACCTAGCCTATACACATCACTGATATTCAAACGGGTAGTAAATCCGGCCACATGTGAAAACCCTGGCTTAGACAACGGCAGCGAATCCGGATAGTCTACACCGCAGAAAACGATAGGCGCCCCATTTGTTTCTTCCGCAAAAGAATGATTAGAGTTCAAGACGGCGGCAGTAGCCAAATCGTTTACAGTCAAAATCAAATCAGGTTTCTTCATCCTGTTCATATAACTCACAGCCGAATCCACACACTGTCCTTTCGTATAACGAGAATTCAGATAATCAACATGCAAATTCACCTTTACATTGTTATCCTTGAAGCCATCGATGATTCCCTGGTTCATATCCTCCATCCAAGGAGAACGCTCTTTATAGGAGTGAAGCACCCACACGTCGAATCCTTCTTCTTTATCAACATGCAACTTGCACCCTATCGCCAATACCGAAAAAAATGCCAATAAGCAAATACAATAATATGCAGTCCGTTTCATAACTATTCTATTTTATTGTTGCACCTGATGAACCGGAAGTTCGACAAGCACGCAAGTACCTTTCCCATGAAGCCCGTCGGTTATCCGTATCGTACCGTTAAAGCGTTGGGTAATCTCTTTGCAAAGCGACAACCCCAGTCCTCCGCCCGATGTAAACTTATCCAATTTATAAAAGCGTTCGAACGCGACCTCCCGGTCTTCCTGCGCAATGCCGATACCGGTATCACGAACATAAATCGTAACAGAGCTGTCGCTTTCCTTATACCGGTAACCCAGCGTGACCGACCCTTCAGACGTAAAATTACAGGCATTCTTGATCAGTTGCACCAGCAACTGTTTCAGGCGGAAAAGATCGGTCTCCATAATGCATTCTTCTTCGGGCATCTTGAGGAAAAAATTGACATTCGTCTGTTCAAACCGGGGCAACTCCTCAGACCATAGTTCAGAAAGGAACCTTTTCAAGTAACATACCTTATACTGGAATGGATATCCGCTTTCGACCCTGGATATATCCAAAATATCATTGATGGTCTGTAACAGCATATCACAATTCTTGCTGATCAGCTCAAGGAACTGGCTTCTCTCCTCCTCTTCCACCTCATTGATAATAGAAGAGAAGCCGACAATCGCATTCAGCGGCGTACGGATCTCATGACTCATATTAGCCAAAAACTCCGATTTGATCCGGTTGCTTTCTTCCGCCCGTTTCAGTATATTCTGCATATCTGCTTCCGTCTCTTTCTGCTTCTGTATGCTAAGGCAGATCCCGAACAGGCGAATATCTTCCGGGTTATTGACACCACCGGGCATGGAAGTGATGCGGAATTCAAACCAGACATAACCGGCGGGAAGCTTCATCCTCAACTGAACCTTCGATTTGTTGATATCCGGGGTTCGCAATAATCTCTCCAACCCTCCGTTCTTCAGCTCGCTGTCATCGGGGTGCAACATATCCAAAAACTCCTCCTTGCTGAGGACCGGCACATCCCGGTCGATCCCGTTGGTTACGAAAAACGACTCATGGAATATAACCTGTTGCTTTTTCATATCCACCTGCCACGTGTACACATCGCCTGCCGCCATACAAAACTCAAGGAATTGCTCTTTTCGCAGCTTGTCCGTGCAATCGCGGAAGGCCAGAAGCGTCCCGACATGCTCTCCGTTCACATACAAAGCCCGGACGCTGCCCGTAACTTGCAAGCTCCTGCCATCATACAGTTCAAGCAGGCTACCTTCCGGCAGGCACTCCCTTTCGTGCGTTTCCACCGACCTGTTAACGAGTTTCTGCAACCAGAAAGCATCATGTTTATAGCGGGGAGAAAGCTTCACGAGCGAACAAAAGTGTATCTCATTCAGCTCCTCGTTTTCCTGCTCCACTCCCAAAAGCCGCCGGGCCGCCGGATTGATCGAGACGATCATTCCCCGGCAATCCATCGAGATGATAAAATCGCTGATGGTATTGATCATCCTCTGCATCCGTTCCTGCTCTTCGTCCAGCTTCTTTTGCGAAGAGGTACGTCCGAAGTTGGCATTTCTTGTAATTCGTATCAGATAAATTATGAATAAGGTTATCAAAACGATCCCGAAAATTCCACCTGCGATAAACATCTTCTTATATTTTTCCATAAACGGTCTGTTTACCACCATACTGCCATCGGGCAATTGAGATTTTGAAATACCCCAGTGCTGCATCAACTTCCAGTCAAAGACCGGGGTACGCACCCCGGTGTCGATCGGGATCGATTCAGCGGGTTCACCTTCCAAGATACGGAGAGCCGTTTCCACCGCCTTTTCTGTCTGAGGTTCCACCCGGTTAAAATACCCGCCTATCACCCCATGCGGCACGAGATCGGCAAAACCTTCGTCCGAGAAATAGGCATTGGTAACCCCTATGAACGGGTGCAACTGATAATCCAGAAAATCAACATAGATATATTCTCCGCGTGCCTTGATACCAAAATGGCGAATAGGGGTATTGTTTTTGTAATACCGGTAAAACTGGTCGTACTCCCAAACCGTCGGAAGGTCGAAAGCCACAGTCAGCGGCCGGCCAATCGTATCTGGATCCCGGATCGTGTCTATCCGTGCTCCCGCCGGGCCATATTGGTAAAAATTACGTACAAAGGCACATTCCGGGATGTCGGCCAACTGCTTTCGGGCGGTATCGATCAGCAGATACTCTTCCCGCTGGAATCCGTAGGCGACCTGCACTTCTTCCACTTCGCCGAACAGTTGTTTTCCCAGTTCGTAAGCCTGCCGGTAATCGATCGTTTCCAATTGCCCGGTGATCAGCGGGTATTTATCAAGCGTATCGGCAGGCAATATGACATTACTGAAGACAATCGGAGTCTGGCGTGCAATAGGATGTCCGGACTGGATCAAGTACCTGAGGGCATCATCGTTAAATGCCAGTATGACATCGGGCGGAGTTTCCTGATAAGTGTCGAGGTTTTCTTCCAGCAACTTCCTGATATTCTCCACCTGTACATCGTGCGTCCGGAGAAAAAGATAATTCAAGCTGATCGGTATATCAGCCTTATCAAAAGCCTCCTCCACCAACAACCTTCTTTTTTTCTCAATCTTAGGATTTCCTGACGACTGGATGCATAAAACCCTATACTCTTCTTCTTCCAGGAATGGTTCGGCGAACACATTACTAGGCAAAAGACTTTCCAGCATCCCCAATAAAAAATATATACACTTATGTTTCATAACAATAAATAGTATGCCATCCACCCGTTTGAATGGGGTATCATCTAGCCGTTTAAAGGGGGTACCATCCCTTCTGTTTGAATGGGGAGGTATTCACGGGAAGGAATAGTACCTCATTCAAACGGTTAGATGATACCCCATTCTTTTATTACTCGATGACCGGACGGTCATCCTCCCCTTCCCCCGATTCAGGCGTGCCGTCGGTAGCCTTAAGAGTGATGTTGCTAAAATTAATACGGGGTGTCTTTAACATCCGAGCAGTTGCCGTGCCCGAACCTGCCTGTGAAATATGCACCATACGGTATATGGAGCCGTTAGTTAGTCCGGTAGGCACCATAAACATCAGATGCTTGGGTTCGTTTGTTAAGAGAAGGGTTACTTTGATGCGTTTCTCATCGGTGTCGCCCTCTTTTTGCAGGTAGATACCTACGGAAGGGTCGTCGCCTTTGATGGAGAGGTTCACGCCACGAACGTCGAGCACCTGTCCGGAAGTAACAGTCTTGTTCACTTCACCGTTGACCGTGTTGATGAATGTTTCCATCTGTGCGAAATTCTGTGCGGGCCCCATGTTTTCAACCAGAGTTTCTTTCATGGCTTTCTGCACGTCGGTTCCTACGCTCATATAAGCCGTCACCTCATGCTTGGAGCGCGTAAAAGGTTCGTTAGGCGTATCGAATACTCCCTTGACACCGAAGCGGAGAGTGAAATATTCAAAATTGATGTTATTGCCCATAAGCCCCATTTCAATGCCTTTTTCAGCCATCAGGCGGAAACCATCAACAAGCTGATCTTCACGCAACAGGGTTATACCACTTTTCACAAGCAACTGGGCCAAGTCACTCAATCCGTAGCTCATACCGCCGATGATGTTGAGCGTGCTGTCGTTCTCATCTTTAGTTAGCTTGTTCGGATAAGTGTTGCCACGGAGCTTGCCGGGTTTTACATTCTTTGCCATAGATTTATAGTTTAAAATGAATACTAATGAATTGTTAAAATACTAAGTGGCGATCTAAAACGGTCGTTTTTTCTAGTCATTTTTGCAAAGGTATGATTATTCTTGAAAAGAGCAAGATAATCATACGTGAAATGGCAGTAAGATGCAATAAACCTACTATTTAGGGCTGTTTTATGCAATGTTGGAGCAGGCTTGTTATACATGGGCAGAGCGTGACTAGAAAAAACGACCGTTTTATTTAGTCACACCATATTCAATCTAACATCCTATAAATCATAACGCAAGTAGTCGTTTTGGCCAATTGTTAAAACGCAAAAAAGGCATGCTGTCACGACATGCCTTCTTCTGTATTATATGTAGGAATATGTATTAGTTGTTTTCCGGACGCAGTTTGCGAACAACGGCACCTGCACGCCACATTTCGCTTTCACGAAGGGCTTTCAGTTCTTTTTCCAGACCTTCACGGTAGTCAGGCTTGCTGTTAGTGTCGATAGAACGCTGTGCTTCGTTACCGCAGGCAACTTCGCTATACAGCTTCTGGAATACCGGTTTCGTTGCATCGTGGAACGGGCCCATCCAGTCCAGAGCACCGCGCTGTGCAGTGGTTGAACAGTTAGCGTACATCCAGTCCATACCGTTTTCAGCGAACAGCGGCATCAACGACTGTGTCAGTTCTTCTACTGTTTCATTGAATGCTTCTGAAGGTTCATGACCGTTTTCACGCAATGTTTCGTACTGAGCCAGCAACAATCCCTGGATGGCACCCATCAAAGTACCACGTTCGCCTGTAAGGTCGGAATATACTTCTTTCTTGAATGTTGTTTCAAACAGGTAACCAGAACCTACACCGATACCCAATGCAACTACACGATCCCATGCACGGCCTGTTGCATCCTGGAAGATAGCGTAGCTTGAGTTCAGACCACGGCCCTGCAGGAACATGCGACGCAGTGAAGTACCCGAGCCTTTCGGAGCTACCAGGATTACGTCTACATCAGCAGGCGGGATGATGTTTGTACGTTCTTTGTATGTGATACCGAAGCCGTGTGAGAAATACAATGCCTTACCCGGAGTCAGGTATTTTTTGATGCGGGGCCATACTTCAATCTGTGCTGCGTCTGAAAGCAGGTACTGGATAATTGTTGCTTTTTCGCATGCTTCTTCAATATCGAACAGTGTTTCGCCCGGTACCCAACCGTCTGCAACGGCTTTTTCCCAAGTCTTACCACCTTTACGTTGTCCTACAATTACGTTAAAACCGTTGTCGCGCAGGTTCAGGCTCTGGCCCGGGCCCTGTACGCCATAACCTATAACGGCGATAGTTTCGTCTTTCAATACTTCTCTTGCCTTTTCCAACGGAAATTCTTCGCGGGTTACTACGTTTTCGTCAACGCCGCCAAAATTCATTACTGCCATTTTCTTTTTACTATTAAAATGAATGTATATAAAATAATTTATTTCTATGTGATGGGCGGGCAGACCCCGCCCCTACGGTTATGTCCAGGTGACGGCGGCGCGGCTGATGGCTTTGCCTTCGTGACAGATGGACATGTTATACTTTCCGGGGGAAACTTCCTGGTTATGAAGGGTTAGCTCCATACCGTACTTTCCTTCGGATTGGTAAGCTATTTCGAAACGGCTTATCTCTTTTTCACGAAACAGGCTGATGTCGAACAGGTCGAGCAGGTGTTCCATGTATTTGATGCTGTTGAGATGGCCGTTTACGTCGAGGTCGCTGTACTTCACACGGTAGGGTTCGCCGGAGACGTTGTTTTCTACCGGGGCGATCTTGCCGGGTTTCTCGATCGGACAGGGACGGTCGGTGACGTAAGCACTCAGCCCTTCCACATCAAGCAGGGTCGGACGGCGTGTTTCCATATCGATGGCTGCCCAGATGGAACGGGCGAAGCCGAAGGTTTTGCCTTCACCGTTCACCAGTTCGAAACAACGGCTGGTGAATAGCTTGCCGACTTCGTCTACCCAGGTGTATAAGGTTACGGATTCCGACATAGCAGGATAGGATGTCATTTCGATTGCCAGACGGGAAAGTACCCAGGCTGTATGCCTTTCGGTCATGTCGTTATAACCGAACCCACGGTCGGCGGCATGACAGGAAGCTGCGTGCAGCAAATAGGTTCCGATCATCGGGATGGTGATGCGGCCCCGGAAGTCCATCAGATAGGACTCGGTGACGAAATGAAATTCTCCTACTTTGTTCTTCTCCATAATCTTCTTTTTATACCTTACGTTAATTATTAATGTTTGTCCTGCAACTTCTTTTCCATAGAGGAAAGCATGTCGCTCAGACGTTCCACTTTACTCTTCGTAATGGCGACACGGCCGGAACGGATGAATTGCAGTACACCGATCGTTTCGCTCAATTCTTTGAACAGGGCTTGTGTCTCGTCGTAGTGACCGCTCTTTTCGAGCACGACACAGGTTTCGTTCACTTCGAGGATACGGGCGTTGTACTTGCGGATCAAGTCCTCTACCGTTCTCATCTTGATGAAAAGCTCGGTACTCAGTTTGTAGAGGGCGATTTCCTGATACACCAGGTCTTCATCCGTATTGTAATAGGCTTTCAGAATATCCACACGTTTGTCGATCTGTTTTACCACCTTGTCGATCATATCTTCTTCGGCAAAAGTAGTGATCGTGAACTTATGTATTCCCTTTATAGCAGAGGGGGAAACGGAAAGCGTCTCGATGTTCAGCTGCCGGCGCGTAAAGATAATCGTAATCTGGTTCAGAAGACCTACTGTGTTCTCTGAAAAGATAATAACGGTATATAATTTCTTTGTTGTCATAGCTTGTCCTCCTTACTTATCACCTAAAATCATGTTCGTAACGCTTCCTCCGGCCGGAACCATCGGATATACCATACCACAGGTTTCAACGTTGGCTACCAGCAGGTAAGCTCCGTCGTGGTTCAGCATTTCCGCTATTGCATCGTCCAGTTCTTCGCGGTTGTCGACTGCGCGGGATGCGATGCCGAATGCCTTGGCAATGGCTACAAAGTCGGGGTTCTTCATGATCGTATTCGAATAACGTTCGTGGAAGAACAGTTCCTGCCACTGGCGTACCATGCCGAGGAAGTTGTTGTTGAGCACGATGATCTTTACGTTCAGGTTTTCCTGCATGATGGTTCCCAGTTCTTGGATGGTCATCTGGATACCACCGTCGCCGGTAAAGAAACAAACGGTGCGGTCGGGAGCTCCCAGTTTGGCACCGATAGCGGCGGGAAGGCCGAAGCCCATCGTTCCCAATCCACCGGAAGTAACCACGCTGCGGGTTTGTTTGTATTTAAAGTAACGGACACCCATCATCTGGTTCTGGCCTACATCGGTCACCAGAACAGCGTCGTCGTTGGTTGCTTCGGAGACTTTACGGACTACCTCACCCATCTTCAGCTGGCCGCTGGTCGGATAAAGTTCTTTTTCGATCACCTTGTCGTGCTCTTCCTTCGCATCCGGTTCGAACTCGGCATTCCATTCCGGACGCTTGCGTTCTTCCAGCAGGGCGGTGATCATAGGAATGGTGTGTTTGGCGTTACCGAGGACTTTTACGTCTACCGGAACGTTCTTTCCTATTTCCGAATTGTCTATATCGAGGTGGATGATCTTCGCTTGCTTGGCGTAAGTCTTCAGATCACCGGTCACACGGTCGTCGAAACGCATACCGATGGCGATCAGCACATCGCATTCGTTTGTCTTGCGGTTAGGGCCTACATTTCCATGCATTCCCAGCATACCTTTATGCAACGGGAAGTCGGATGGTAATGCGGACAGACCTAAGACGGTAGAGCCTGCGGGTATATCGTTCTTCAGCAAGAAGGCTTTCAATTCTTCTTCAGCCCCGCCCAGGATAACGCCCTGGCCTACCAGGCAGAAGGGTTTCTTTGCGCTGTTGATCAAAGCGGCGGCGGCTTCTATACGTTCTTCCCTGATATCCGGTTCCGGTTGGTAACTGCGGATATAATCTACTTTCTGATATTCATAATCGACCAGGCCTACCTGTGCGTCTTTCGCCAAGTCCAGTACAACAGGGCCCGGACGGCCGGTAGAGGCGATATAGAAAGCACGGGAAACGGCCCAAGCTATTTCTTCGGGTTTACGGATCTGGTAAGCCCATTTCGTGATAGGCTGTGCAATGCCGATCACATCAACTTCCTGGAAAGCATCGGTTCCCAGCAGCGGAGACGGAACCTGTCCGGCTATTACTACCATCGGCGTACTGTCCATCAATGCATCGGCAATACCGGTGATGGTATTGGTTGCGCCGGGGCCGGAAGTGACGAGCGTTACCCCTACTTTACCGGAGACGCGGGCGTATCCCTGAGCCGCATGTGTCGCACCTTGTTCGTGGCGTACCAGAACGTGTTTCAATTGATCTTTGTAGTCATACAAACTATCGTAAATAGGGATCGCTTGCCCGCCCGGATAACCGAAGATAGTATCTACTCCTTCAGCGATCAGCGCTTTCAGCAAAGCTTCCGAACCGGTTATCTTTTGTTTATCCATCTCTAAATTATAGTGTTTGGTGTTTTATTAATCTTCTACTATTCGTACACCGCCTTTATCGGCCGAAGCAACCATCTTGGCATATGCTTTCAGGGCTTTCGATACCGTACGCTGGCGGAAAGGGGGTGTAAAGGCTTTTGTTCCGCGGGCTTCTTCTGCCTGACGGCGTTCTGCCAGTCCGGCGTCGCTTACCTTTACATTTATAGTTCGTTCGGGGATATTGATTTCGATTATATCGCCGTCTTTCACCAGGCCAATCGCTCCGCCTGCTGCTGCTTCAGGAGAGATATGTCCGATTGACAATCCGGATGTTCCACCGCTGAAGCGTCCGTCTGTGATCAGCGCACATTCTTTTCCCAGGTGTTTGCTCTTTATATAAGAGGTCGGATACAACATTTCCTGCATACCCGGGCCACCCTTGGGACCTTCATAGGTGATAACGACGACATCGCCGGAGACGACTTTGTTTTGAAGGATACCTTCGCATGCGGCATCCTGCGAGTCGAATACCTTGGCAGGGCCGGCAAAGCGGAAGATGCTTTCATCTACTCCGGCAGTCTTTACCACACAACCGTCCTGGGCGATGTTTCCGTAAAGGACGGCCAGACCGCCATCTTTTACATAGGCGTGTTCTACATCACGGATACAACCGTTTGCACGATCCGTATCGAGTTCCTTATAATAGCTTTCCTGTGAACCGAGCACCAGGTTGAAACGGTGCGCCGGAGCACTCTTATAGATATTTATTGCTTCATCCGTTACATTTACGGAAGTAACGCTGTATCGATCGATAGCTTCTGACAATGTCATACCGTCCACGCGTTTTACCGAACCATCTACCAGGCCGGCTTTTACCAGCTCGCTCATAATACCGATGATACCGCCTGCACGGTTCACATCTTCCACATGGTATGAACAGCTGGGTGCAACCTTACAGATAACCGGGGTTTTACGTGAAAGCATATCGATATCCTTCATGGTGAAATCAGCTTCTGCTTCATGGGCGACTGCCAGCAGGTGAAGAACCGTATTGGTAGACCCTCCCATCGCAATATCGAGCGACATGGCATTCAGGAATGCCTGACGGGTAACGATGCTGCGCGGCAGAACCGAGTCGTCGCCATCACGATAATATTTATAAGCATTATCGACAATCATTTTAGCCGCTTTCTTGAACAGGCGGGCACGGTTGGCGTGTGTTGCAACAACAGTTCCGTTTCCGGGAAGGGCCAGACCGATGGCTTCATTCAGACAGTTCATCGAATTGGCGGTAAACATACCAGAGCAGCAACCGCAGGTCGGACAGGCTGAACGTTCCACCTTTTCTACTTGTTCGTCGCTTATCGAGTCATCGGCAGCTTCGATCATGGCATCGATCAGGTCGAGTGCACGGCCATCCAGGTTTCCGGCTTCCATCGGGCCTCCCGATACAAATACAGTCGGGATATTCAAACGCATCGTTGCCATCAGCATACCCGGAGTGATCTTGTCGCAGTTACTGATACAAACCATAGCATCTGCTTTATGGGCATTTACCATATATTCCACGCTGTCTGCAATAATGTCGCGTGAAGGAAGGGAATAAAGCATTCCGTCGTGTCCCATAGCAATACCGTCGTCGATGGCAATCGTATTGAATTCGGCGGCAAAGCAACCGAGCTTTTCAATCTCCGCCTTTACCTGCTGACCGATCTCGTGCAGATGCACATGTCCCGGCACAAACTGGGTAAATGAATTCACAATGGCTATAATTGGTTTACCGAACTGCTCTTCTTTCATGCCGTTGGCACGCCACAATGCACGGGCTCCGGCCATGCGTCTGCCCTCTGTGCTATATGAACTTCTTAACGGATTCTTCATCATATTTGTTTTTATCTTTTAGTCAATAAAAAAGCCCTTCTCTATATGGAGAAAGGCTTAAGAAATATCATTTACGACTTCACAACTTCTTACACACCTTTCTCCTTACCTACTAATGACTAGAAGGACCACCACGAGAATAATATGTAATACATTGTTCATCATCTTTTCTTATCGTCTTTATTTTGTTTGACGCTGCAAATGTAGAATAATAATTTATACGAGCAAAGGATTTAAAAGAAAAATGTTGCTTTTTGTTTCATTTATCAAGAAAAGAGGGTAGTCATCTTGCATTTTAACAGATAACCAACCCTCAATTCATTGAATTCTTATTTATGAGCACCTGTTTGCTTCATATCCGATAATTTCCAGCCTTTACTCTTCGCTGATACGTTTGTTCAATTCCTTCAATAAGGCATACGATTTCGGAGAGATTGTTCCATCCTGATAGATCCGCACATTAATCATCGGAAGGTTCTTCCGTTTATTGGATTCTTTTACGACCTGCGTCAATTCATCGATAGAAAGAACAGGATCGCCGATAATGGAGTCTTTATAAATATGTGTCCAGTCCCCCGGCTCCAGAGTGCCCGAGAAAGTAGCCTGTAAACCATCCTGAGCTCCTCCGTGGAACAATCCGTCACTATTCAACGGCAGACAAGGATCATCAACACCTGCACTAGCTAAAGACAAGCCTAATTCCCCGGCATAATAATCCTGGAAATCTGTCAACTTCGGCAATATCCAGGAGTTGAAACAGATAGCCAGATCCTTATTTCCGCTTTTGGCTGCTTTAGCAATCCTTTCAAACGAGGCCCCGTTAGGATAATAGCCTATACCGTCATCCATCCATAAACCGGCCAGGCGATTTCCATACCTCATACTGATCTCTCCTACTATTTTTTCCACATTTGTAAACAGGTCGCCGGCATTATCACGTGTATAATGCTGCTTCTCCCACCATTCTTTATCGCCATGACCGACATGGTAATAGAGTATCAGAGGAATACCGTATTTTCCCAATGCTTCGGATAAATCTGCCACTAAATCTCTTTTTGTAGTACGCCCCGGTAAAATAGAATCGATCGCCTGTATCGGAGCCGGGAAATAATATTCTGCCCATGAAGTAGTAAAAAATATCAATTTGCCGCCACATTCATAAACAGTTCGGGCAAAACGGTCTACATCAAAATTGTTGACTGCATCTTCGTAGGCTAACGGTTCTCCTGACTGCGGCATACTTTTTGAATTCCAGTGGAAGAAAAAGCCGTAAGGCAAATCCGCCATCCAGGATGTATTGCTGCGGAGTGATGCTGCTTCAGCCTGCAACCGGTCATAAGCATCCGGCCTGGTTACTTCCAACGCATATAGATATACATTGAAATCATCCTTTTTACCCGGCTTGTTGATCTTTAGGGATAAAACAGATGTTCCTTTATCAAAATGCAACGGACGAGGGAACCGGCAACGCTGCCATCCGATACTATTTATAGGACAACAGATGCTATCCGTTCCATTGGAAAGGATCAGTTCTGTCTCTTCACCTTCCTCCAGATTATTTGCACAGACTATCATTTCCGCCAAATAGTCTTCTCCATTCGTATTAACTTTCCAGGAGACCGACTGATCCGGACTGTTCCAATTCTCTGCCCAAAATGCCTTATAAGGTTCTTCCGGATAAAGTTGTTTCACACCATTATTCAATTCTCCACGAAAAGAGATCAACCGGTTAATGTTTGCCGTATCCAGGTTTAATGCAGCAGGATCAACCGGATTGCTACAAGCGACCAGGCTTGCAACACATATAAATAAAAAGTAAACAAATCGCTTTTTCATTTCTTATATATGGATATAAGAAGGGCCAATCCAGAAAATATTTCAGACCGGCCCTTCATGTATTCTACATTAATTATCTGTAATCCAGATTCTGAGAAATGTTATTATTCAGAATTTCGGTATCAGGGATCAACCAGGTATTGTTGTAAGCACCAATAGGGACATTCAATCTGCTACCACGTGCTTTCTGTACCTTGTCGAATGTCTGGGTACGTTTCAGATCGTACCAGGCAAAACCTTCTTCATACAATTCATGCTGGCGTTCCAGCAGCACTGCTTCCCGGAACTGATCCTGAGAAAGCCCACTCAGATCAGGCACATTTGTCGGGTCACTCTGATCGACACGGGCACGTTTACGGACAGCATTGATATATTGATAGGCACCGGCCGGCCCGTTTATCTCATTTTCAGCCTCCGCAGCAATCAGATACATTTCAGCCAAGCGGATCAATTGAGTCTGCCAGGTCAGGATATTGGTATTTGATGCGGGTAATTCCTGTTCCAGATATTCTTCATTGATATACTTATTATAATATGTACGTGCGATGACTTTATTCCCTTTCGCATTTACATATTCAGGCTTGATTCCCCATTCTTTACGCATATCACCTTTATCGAAGCTGGCGATAAAAGCATCTGTCGGCAAATACAAGGCAGTCTGGCTACCGATCGGTGAAGATTCATTATGCATACCACTATAACTATCGGGAGCTGAGAACAATTGAGCCCAAATAGTTTCCGCCGTATAACGTTCCGTCTTAAAGACTTTATCGAACGTAGGCATCAAAGAATATTGACCACTGTTGATCACTTCGAGCGCTTTCTCTTTGGCTTTTGCATAATTTTCCTTCTGATTCATCGGAAAGCCGGCAGAAGTCAGATAGATACGAGCCATAATAGCTTTCACAACCAATTTATTTACACGTCCCATTTCCTGTGCTTCTTCCGGAAGTTTTTGTTCCGCATCCAGAATATCATCAAATATAAACTTGTAGATTTCTGCCTGCGGCGTACGATCTATCGCCACATCAGCATCACTGGTCACAACCTTATCCCGCAAAGGTACATCGCCAAAGAACTGAACCAGCGTAAAGTAAGACCAGGCACGCAAGCATTTTGCCTCCCCGATGATACGATTCTTGGTTTCGGCAGTAAAATCCTTATCTTCTATCGATTCCAAAATCATATTAGCATTCTTAATCGTACTGTATGGCCCAGACCAGGCATTTCTAAAGGCATAAAAACCATATCCCGGATTATTGGCCCAAATATCACCGACCTGTTCTGCGGCTTCCGGCTTATCATTATAGTCGGCAAAAACCTCTGTTAGATTCAGGTTTTGTCCCTGAGGATACAACCCTTTCAAAGCTCCGTCAAAATCTTCCACCGTTTGATAGAAGGAAGAAGGAGAAATAAACGTTTTCGGATCTTCTTCCAGCCAATCGGTACAAGAAGCAGATAATATAACCGGTACTGCCAGTAATATATTCTTAATCAGTGTTTTCATTCTTTTTATACGTATTAAAATTTAACCTGTAAACCCAAAGTAAATGATTTTGCAGACGGATAAACCCCTCTATCCCATCCGTTCACGGCTGAAGAAGTCCAGGATGCTTCCGGATCATAATGAGAATAGCTTGTAATCGTGATCAAGTTCTGTCCGCTCAGATAAACCGAGATATTGGGTTTACGTGATCCTGCAAACCACTGCGATGGCAATGCATAAGCCAGTTTGATATCTTTGAAACGCAGATACGATCCGTTTTCCACCCAAACAGAGCTCGGGTCTCCGAAGGCCAGATAATCTTTAGTGGCAGCAGATGCGCGTGCATACTTGGCATTTGGATTTTCAGGTGTCCAATGATTTTGCCAAACATCTTTACGGACATTCCATGTTCCGCCGATATTGGTGATACTTTTATTAAACTCATTTACAATATCGCCACCTACACTTCCGATCACCAGGAATGACAATTCAAAATTATTCCAATTAATAACATTTGTCAAACCGAACGTAAACTTTGGTTGCGTATTTGCGATAATTGTCTTATCACCTGTTGTTATACCGGCTTTTCCATCTGTGTCTTTATAACGGTAATCACCAGCCTTCTTTGTTGCCTCTCCATTCTGACGGGCTTCCTCATCCGTTTGATAAATCCCCTCGATCTCATAACCATACAACTGGAACGGAGCTTTACCGACAAACAGCGGGAACCAGTTTCCACCACCGATAGGAGCATCTATGCGCTGAATCTTATTGCCATACACATCCGAACCCAAATCTTTTACTACCGACTTATTGGATGTTATATTTAAGTTAGTCGTCCAGTTCACTTTCCCTTTCATATTGATTGTATTGATAGAGATTTCAAATCCCTTATTATCGATACGTCCTAAATTTCTCAACATAGAAGAATATCCAGAAGAAGGAGGAAGAGTCGCTTTATACAACAGATCTCGCGTTTGTTTCCAATAATAATCAAAACTTACGCTCAAGCGGTTACCAAAGAAACCCATATCCACACCTATATCCGTCTGCGTAGTTGTTTCCCATTTCAAATCGTCATTTGCCATAGAAGATAAACCAAAACCAATATCTTTACCACCTCCGAAAATAGGGCTGGAGGTTCCTAATTGAGCAAATGTCTGATAGGGATCAATCGATTGGTTACCTGTCTGGCCGACACTACCACGTAGTTTCAGATTACTCATCCAGTCGATATCTTTCATGAAATCTTCTTCCGAAACACGCCATGCCAACGCTGCTGAAGGGAAAAAAGCAAACTTATGATTCTTACTAAATTTGGATGAACCATCATAACGAGCTGTAACAGTAAGTAAATATCTTTCCATCAGATTATAATTAGCACGTCCCAGAAAAGATACCATCCGATAATCACTAAATCCTGAAGCCGGAATTCCCGGAGTCGATGCCACTCCCAAATTATTGGTTTCATAAACATCTCTTAAAAAGCCTGTTCCACTACCTTTCAGCTGGTTCCACTGGTATGTTTGAAAAGTAACACCACCCATCAGATTCAATGCATGATTTTTATTGAATTTCTTGTCGTAAGTCAAGATGTTCTCATTGATGATAGTATAATAATTTGCTTTTTCTTTGGAGGCGTCTCCATCCAGCTTTCCACCAGCTGATAAACCGATCGGAATATAACGATCCTTACTTGCTGCATTTACTTCTGCTCCGGCATTCACACGGAAAGTTAACCCATCAATAATATCGTAGATAAGAGACAAGTTCGCTAATAAACGGGAATTGACAGTTTTATCTTTATACAATTCTGCCATACCGACAGGATTCGTTCCTCCCCAGGGAGTTCCCGAGAAATTTGTATACTTTCCATCGGCATCCTTTATTTCCTGTATAGGAGACATAACCATTGCCGTATAAGCAATTGCGCCCCAACCGTCTGCATTACTGTTAGCCGTGTTCTGGGTTCCATATGAATAAGCGATGCTGGCATTCAATGACAAGTTTCTTGCTAACTTCTGATCTCCATTGATACGCAAAGCAAAACGGTTATAATTAGAACCTTTGATAATACCTTCCTGGTTCATATAGTTCAGAGAGGAATACAACTTCGTCTTATCCGTACCTCCCGAAACAGAAACCTGGTGACTGTGTGTCAAAGCAGTCTGATAGGCTAAATCCTGCCAATCGTTATTCGGTAGTGAAGCCGCCTGTTCCGGTGTGATAGCAATACCGTTTCCGTCATTTTGGGAAACCTCATTTACCATAGCTATATAATCGTCTTTTCCCAATAAGTCCAGCTTCTTTCTTAGTGAAGAAATACCTACATAACCATTATATTCCAGGACTGTATCACCCGTGCGACCTCTTTTAGTCGTAATCATAACGACACCGTTCGCACCACGCGAACCGTAGATAGCTGTAGAAGATGCATCTTTCAATACCTCCATCGACAAGATATCTTCCGGGTTGATATCCGAATTCATCTTTTCTACCGGCATACCGTCTATTACATAAAGCGGTTCGTTACCACCAGCCAGGGAATTGCTACCACGGACACGGATCATCATCGATTCACCCGGCTGACCGGTTCTGGCATTTACCTGTACACCGGCTATTTGCCCCTGCAATGCACGGTCGGCACTGGTTATACCCACCTGGCTTACATCTTTCATCTGTACGGAACCGACAGCACCTGTCAAGTCGCTTTTCTTCACCGTACCGTAACCGATAACAACGACCTCATCCAATGCTTCGGAATCTTCGCGAAGTGAAACATTTACTACATTTCCGCTTCCGACCTTCACTTCCTGGGTGTTGTAACCGATGTAAGATATCTGTAACGTACTACCTTCAGGAACACTCAGACTATACCGTCCGTTCATATCTGTAACCGTTCCGTTCGTCGTTCCTTTTACTACTACGTTCGCTCCGATAACAGGCTCACCTCTTTCATCTTTTACAATACCCGATACATTCTTCGTTGTTGAAGCAACCCGGTCTTGCTTGTTAATAATAATATGCCCGTTACTAAATGTTATCGAACAACCGGAACCTTCCAGTAATTGCTCCATAACCTCTTTCACATTACTGTTTTTGGGTAACTTTGTCAGGACACGTGAGTCATTAACTTCCTGGGTATTATAGTCGACAAACAGTTTAGTCTGCTGCTCAATCTGTTTAAAAGCAGTCTTCAACGTTACATTACTCCCAGTCAAGCTCACCTGTTGGTGTTGCGCATAAGAATATAAACTATTGATAGACAAAGCTGTTATAAATAACAGCTTGGATATACTTTTTCCGTTATTTATAGGTATTAGATTAGTTAATTTCATATATTTGTATGTTTGAAAATTGAATATTAATAAAATCTGACGATTTACTCGTCAATACAAAGATGTTCAATGATCGATTTCGAATTCCGGAAAGAGGGATTTTCGCACTTTCTGTCTTTCCGGTTTTCTTTTGTTCATACCTGTTCTCTCCTATATTTTAGTTTATAAATACCACATTCCCTTTTATTTTATAATGTATACCAACCAATTGTTGCAAAATATTCAGCACATCTTCCAGCTTTTCATCCGGTGAGAATTTCACATTATAATATTCCTCAGCAAACTTCTGGGAATTATAATGGATCGTTACATTGAACTTACGTTCCAAAGAAGCCATTAAACGATTGAATGATGTATTTTCAAATATCAGATAACCGTTTCTTTCCATATTATATAAGGAAGCATCGATAGAATGAACCATTACTGTATGTTCCGAATGTGAATAGACTAATTGCTGATCCGGCTTTAATATGGTTGGTTGAATGTTCTCATCCCTTACGGACACCAGCACACTTCCCTCTTCCAATGTAGCCATGGAACATGAATCGCTCGGATAAGCATCCACAGTAAATACGGTACCCAAGGCTTGGACATCGAGGTAAGTCGTCTTTACAATAAACGGTTGCTTCGGATTTTTCCGGACAGAAAATGAAGCTTGCCCGGTCAGGTAAACCGTTCGTGTATCGGTATCGGTAAAATCTTTCGGATAAACCAACAGCGTACCGGCATCCACCCACACCTTCGAACCGTCAGGCAATACCACCTGCTCACTTTCTCCGTAAGGGACAAATATCTGTGCCATTTCCACATGACGGGCCGGTTTAAAATTATCGGTTGTCCAATAGGTTATTCCGGCGGTCATAATCAGTAAAGCAATAACGGCAGCATACTTTAACCATTGACGATACAATGGCACCGAACGTTCCCGGACAGGAGCGACGGAAAGATGCCTTTGCAGGATTTCCCAGTCGCTATGAGTCGAAGCGGTCACTTCCGGCTGCGACTTCTCCCATAAATCCTGTAGCATTTCCTCCTTTTCTATTTTTCCATCGTCCGCCTTCAACCAACGTCCAAACAAGATACGTCCATACCGGGAAAAGTGTTTTCCGAAGTACAGTCGCATCAATTGTTTTGTATTGTTGTTTTCTTCCATAAAATATCCGTCTTTATAAGGATGTAGGTTAACCGGACGGATACACACAATCAAAATATTTTTTTTCTGAAAGTTTCAATCATTTCCTTTAGTTGAAACATTTGTTCCACCTAAGTGAAACACTTGTTTCTTTTAAGTGAAACAGTTGTTTCTCCATAGTGAAACTTTTATCGGATATAAAGACTTTTATTCTATACAAACGAGGAAGAAAAGATAAAGTACCTTCCGAAGAATGGCTAATGCTGCCGTCAGATGGTTTTCTACAGTTCGTTTACTGATATTCAGGCGGGTGGCAATCTCATCATTAGACAGACCTTGTTCACGGCTCATTTGGTAAATCAATTTCCGCTGGGGAGACATCTGTTCGACCGTACGGCTGATAATACTTTGCAACTCACGCGCAAACAGCGCTTCTTCTTCCGATTGGGAGACGGAAGCTTCCAACAAAAACTCATTCGTATACTTTTCCGAGACGGCAAGACGGTCGAAATAATCGTAGACGGTAAAACGTGCCATTTGAAATAGATAGGAAGAAAAAGAACGAACGTCTTTCAGCTTTACCCGGTCTTTCCACAACGTAAGAAACAAATCCTGGGCTATATCGCGACTGACTTCCTTGTCGTGCGTCAGGCCGACAAGGAAATATACCAACCTAGGTTGGTAACAGAAAAAAAGCTGTTCGAAAGCTTTTATATCCCCTTTTGCGATCTCCTTTAAGATATGTTGTTCCTCTGGTAATTCCATAACTAGTGCGAAGTAGCGAAAAATATCAGAAATATCAAAATAAAAAGAATCAGATAAAATAATTTGTATCTTTGACCCCGATCAATCGACAAACTAAGAAAAACTGACTGAACTAAGATAAAATGAAACAATACAACTTTGACGAAGTAATTGAACGCCGCGGAACCAATTGCGTCAAATATGATGCGATCAAAGAGCGGTACGGCAATGAGAATCTTACTCCTCTATGGGTTGCCGATATGGATTTCCGTACACCTGACTTTATTGTCAATGCGATAAAAAAACGCTGTGAGCACGAAATATTCGGTTATACTTTCGGTTCAGACTCTTACTATCAAAGTATTATCGAATGGGTAGACTACAAACAAAAGTGGAAGATCAAACGGGAATGGCTTAGCTATATTCCGGGTATTGTGAAAGGAATTGGCTTCGTAATCCAGTGTTTCACCAAGCCGGGAGATAAAGTTATCATACAACCTCCTGTATATCATCCCTTCCGTATCGTGCCGGAAAGCATGAAACGTGAAGTGGTAAATAATCCGTTGAAATTGGTTGATGGTATTTATGAAATGGACTTCGACCAACTCGAATCCGTGATTGACGAGCAATGTAAAGTCCTGATCCTTTGTAATCCTCATAACCCGGGCGGAATTGTATGGAAAAAAGATACACTGATCAAACTCGCTGAAATCTGTGCAAAGCATAATATCCTGGTCGTTTCAGATGAGATACATGCAGAAATGGCTTACCCGCAATTCACCCATCATCCGTTTGCCACCGTTTCGGAAGCTGCCGCCAATTGCAGTATTACTTTCATGGCGCCAAGCAAGACATTTAATATTGCGGGCATCGTAACTTCCTACTCTATCGTTCCTAACGAAAGGATAAGAAAAGAATTTTACGAATTCCTGGAAGCCGGAGAACTGGGTGACGGTACGATCTTTGCTTATACGGCAACTGAAGCGGCTTATACATACGGAGCCGAATGGTTACAACAAATGCGAATGTATATAATGGAGAATGTCCGTTTCGTAGACGAATTCTTCAAAACAAAACTGCCGAAGATCAAAGTATATCCTCCACAAGCCTCCTTCCTGGTCTGGCTGGATTGCCGCGATTTGAAGTTAAGCCAGGAAGAACTGGTTAAACTATTTCAGGAGAAAGCCGGCTTATTGTTGAATGATGGAAGTATGTTCGGCCCTGGCGGAGAAGGTTATATGCGACTGAATATTGGTTGTCCACGTTCCGTTCTGGATACAGCATTGAACGCATTGAAAAAAGCGATCGACAAGAAATAAACCCCTATAAGCCGGTTCTCTCCAGAATCGGCTTTTTTATTACTTAACAGCAACTATATCAGTCCTTTTATTCAGATCATGCCGATGTCCCAGATAATCGTACCGGATAATCATATCTGATATTTCCCAAGCTTTCTTAGCCATATAAATATCCTCTTTAGAAACTCCCGCCGTATCTCCCAGAACATTCAACTGGGGATCCACTTCAAAACCCGGTCTATGAGGATCTAGTATGCTTTCTCCCAATCCTCGCCACCAATAATCATTCAGGCCTAACAAATCCAATAAAGTCGGATATACATCCACCTGCCCCATTACCTTCCCATAATATAAATTGAAAGGTGCATTTAGTATGATCAAAGGAACAAATGACTTATCTGAAACGATCTGCTTCCCTACCGGATCATCGCAGAGTTCTTTTCTTACTGTGCCTAACGCTTCATGGTCTCCCATGATCATGATCAACGTATTTTCAAAACGTTTATCAGCACGAAGTTGTGCGATGAATTCACCGAGAGCCCGGTCTGTATAGTTGGCCATCGTCATATAGTTATTAAGTACTTCGGGTACTTCGGGAGAAAAGAATACCTTTTTCAGAGAATCCGGCAAGAGGAAAGGATTATGCCCCGAATAAGTTACGCATTGCAGAAATGTATTTCCCGATTCATTCCAGACTTCATTATTCCGAATCTTCTTCAAACACTGACGCAGAAAGGCACGATCGCCCACTTGTCCACGCGATCCGACAGGCTCCTCTTTTATAAAACATTTCTTTGAAACCAAGCTATCATAACCCATGGCCGGTGTTATTACACACTGATTCCATACCATCGGTTTATCAATAGTCAGACTATACGCTTCAGAGTCTTTATACTTTTCTTTAAACGCTTTTGCCAGTGAAGGATAATATGAGTCCGGGAATTTTATACTATAAGGCCCGGAGTTTATAGGTAAAAGACCTGTATTTACCAGTAATTGCGCATCGATAGAACGGCCGCCTTTTACCTGCGATAATACATGAGGAGCATAGATTACGGATGAATCCCTTATTATCCGGTTCAGATTCGGCGTTATCTCCTGCCCTTCGACTGTCTTTTCGAGTACCCAACTTTCCAGAGATTCAGCTAAAATAATAATACAATTATCCCTTGAATAAGTCTTTGGGAGAACGGATTTCCAATCCGTTCTCCTGGTTAACCAGGAGTCAATGCGATCCTTTATTTCCGGACTGTATGTGATATTACTACATGAATAGTCATAATAAAGAGAACCGAATATCGTATACATCGGGATATTGCATGTATGAAGATAGGCATCCTGCAATTTCTCGTAGGCTGTTTTAAAGCCATTCTGGCTCCAAAGCCGGATCGCAGGAAACAAAGAAACAAGTAATATCAGACAAATATACCGGACAAAGGCTAAAGGCATTTTACCCCCTTGAACTGTTTTAATATCTGTTCCTTTCCGGTAGTTGAACCACCATAAGAGACCGACCACCAAAGTCGAGAGCGGAAATAAAGTATCTACTATCCGTAGTGAGTCAAACACACTTCCTGAAAACTCAGTCAGGTTGGCTGCCAACGAATAGCTATCCAATGGGATTGCCGTAAAATAAGTACGGAAATACATCAGGTTGGAGACAAACAAACAGTCCATCAACACGAAGATTACCAAAGTAACCTTTACCGCCCGGAAACAGACCAACGGCAATAATAATAACAAGGCTACCAGCAGAGTATCCAGATAGGTCTCTATCTTTGAAAACGGAGTAAACGTGGATAACATGCACCAGAGCAAATTAAACCACATAAACTTCAGGATCAAACAGGAAAAAAACAGACTTACTAACCTTCTGTTATCCATACAACAAGGAAAGAAAAAGTCCCTCAATTTAGAAAACCACATGTGTAACTACAACTTTATTAACCTATCGATAAACACTATCTACTCACTGCTAAAATATATAATTTGTAGATTTTTGTTTCAGCCGACAAAGATAAGTATATTATAGATTAAAACATTACATATCTTTATTTTTAAAAGAATAACCTGATTAACTCGGAAATTATACGTAAATTTGTCTCGTTTTATTTATTACAAATACAATTAAAAATGAAAATTACAGCAAATAAGTTCGTTGCGGTTACATACGACCTGAACGTAGGAGAAGGTGAAGAGCGCGAGTTGATGGAAAAAGCAGTGACAGAAGCTCCTTTAAAATTCATCTTTGGAACAGGCGCCATGCTTCCTGCTTTCGAAGATGCTTTGAAAGGTCTCGAAGTAGGTGACAAATTCGACTTCTCTATCGCTCCTGCCGACGCATACGGAGAATATGTGGAAGATCATGTATTGGATCTGCCGAAAAACATTTTTGAAGTTGAAGGTAAATTTGACTCGGAAGTGATCAAAGAAGGTAACACAGTTCCTATGATGGACTCGAACGGTAACCGTCTGAACGGTTCTATCCTTGAAGTTAAAGACGATGTGGTTGTTATGGACTTCAATCACCCGTTGGCTGGTGAGACTTTACACTTCAGCGGTGAGGTTATCGATGTTCATGAACCGACAGCAGAAGAAATTGCAGCGTTATCAGCTCCGGCTGGCGGATGTGGTTGCGGATGCGATGACTGCGGAAGCGATTGCGGTGACCACAATCACGAAGGTGGTTGCGGATGCGGTAGCTGCCACTAATAAATAAAAAGAAAGATGCAGAATGGGGAATGAAGAATTAAAAGAGATTCTGCATTCCTCATTTTCATTTCCAGACTCATTCTTAATTCTCCACTTTTTCATTTATCAAGTATGAATACATTCGGAAATATATACAGATTAACCTCATTCGGCGAATCACACGGCCCGGGTATCGGAGGTGTTATCGATGGATGTCCGGCGGGCATCGAACTGGACACAGAGTTTATCCAGCAAGAATTGAACCGACGTAAACCGGGACAATCAAAAATCACGACACCCCGTAAGGAAGACGATGAAGTACAGTTCCTTTCCGGTATCTACGAAGGAAAGACTACAGGTACACCGATCGGATTCATTATCTGGAACAAGAACCAACATTCGTCGGATTACGACAATATGAAGACGGTTTACCGCCCTTCACATGCAGATTATACTTACCAGACGAAGTATGGCATCCGCGATCCTCGTGGCGGTGGACGTTCTTCTGCCCGCGAAACGATAGCCAGATGCGTTGCCGGTGCAATTGCAAAACTGGCATTGCGCCAGAAAGGAATCAATATACAGGCATTCACCTCTCAGGTCGGCCCTATCAAGCTGGAAGGCAGTTATAAAGAATATGATCTCAACCTGACAGAAGAAAATGCAGTAAGATGTCCTGATCCGGCTAAGGCTGCCGAAATGGAAACATTGATTGCCGAAGTGAAATCAAAAGGCGATACGATCGGTGGAGTGATCACTTGTGTGGTAAAAGGCACGCCTGTCGGTCTGGGAGAACCGGTATTCGGTAAACTACATGCAGCTTTAGGTCATGCCATGCTGACGATCAATGCAGTAAAAGGGTTTGAATACGGCGATGGATTCGATGCTGCCTTGTATCGTGGTTCCGAACGCAACGACCGTTTCTTCAATGACAACGGACATATCAATACACGTACCAACAACTCAGGCGGTATTCAGGGAGGAATTTCCAACGGACAGGATATCTATTTCCGTGTTGCCTTCAAATCTGTGGCTACGATCCTGATGGAACAGGAAACCATCGATATGGATGGAGAAGGTACCATCTTGAAAGCTCGCGGACGCCATGACCCGTGCGTACTTCCCCGGGCTGTGCCTATTGTCGAGTCAATGGCAGCAATGACGTTACTGGATTATTTATTGATACAGAAGACAAGAGAGTAATAATGTGACAATTATACAATGTGCCGATATGCCAATTAAGAGAATGCTAATTCTATTCTTTAACTGGCATATCGGCACATTTCTTACCTTAACACATTACTTTTATTCGTGATGATAAGGTTCATTATTCAATATGGTCATCGCCCGATAGATCTGTTCCACGAAGATCAGGCGGATCATCTGGTGCGAGAAAGTCATCTTACTTAATGAGATCTTTTCGGAAGCGGCCTTGTAAACAGTTTCACTAAATCCGTATGGCCCACCCACAACAAAGACCAGCCGCTTCGGAACTGTATGCATCTTCTTTTCTATATAGGCAGAGAACTGTACAGATGTGAAATCCTTTCCTTTTTCATCCAATAATACTAAATAGTCTCCAGCCTGTAAAGTCTTCAATATCAACTCACCTTCTTTTTCTTTCTGTTGGGTTTCCGATAAGTTCTTTACGTTCTTTATATCCGGAATCACTTCCATTTCAAACGGGATGTAATGGACTAAACGGTTCTTATATTCATTGATTGCCTCTACAAAATAACCGGCATCCGTTTTGCCTATTACGACCAGTGCTATTTTCATTCGTTTACATTTTAAGTGTTGAAGGCGCTAATTTACAGGAAAAATACATACCTTTGCCTCAGAAAACTCATAAAAAGAGGAGATAGCTTATGAAACGATTATTACTTACATTGGCATTGATACTCTCATTTTTGAGCGTCATGGCAGCCGATATTACTCCTATATCAAATGCCTTCAAAGGAGGAAATGCCTCTTCACTAACAGGAGCAATGGATCAGGAAGTAGATATGGCCATACCCGGCTCATCTAAGAAGTGCAACGGAAGCGAGGCCGTAAAGATGCTGTCTACCTTCTTCGGAAGCAATAAACCCACAGGCTTTTCAGTAGTACATCACGCGGATAAAAAGGACGCAGGTTTCTTTGTTGGAAAACTTCCGACAGCTTCAGGCGAATACCGTGTAAACATCACTTATCGTGCCGATGGGGATAAAGCGATTATACAATCAATCAGAATAGAATAACAAATGGATCAGTTAATCGACGACTTAATTAAATTATCGTTTGCCGAAGATATTGGCGACGGCGATCATACAACATTATGCTGCATTCCCGATACTGCTATGGGAAAAAGCCAGCTTATCATTAAAGAAGATGGCGTACTGGCCGGCGTTGAAATGGCTAAACGTATCTTCCACGACTTCGACCCGGAACTGAAAATGACAATCTTCATCAATGACGGTGCAGAGGTTAAGAAAGGCGACATCGCTTTCACCGTAGAAGGTAAAGTGCAGTCATTATTACAGACAGAACGCCTGATGTTGAACGTGATGCAGCGTATGAGCGGTATTGCAACGACAACCCGCAAATATGTCAAGGCACTGGAAGGTACTAAAACCCGTGTGCTGGATACCCGCAAAACAACTCCGGGTATGCGTATGATGGAAAAGGATGCCGTAAAGATCGGTGGTGGCGTTAATCACCGCATCGGATTGTTCGATATGATCCTGCTGAAAGATAATCACGTAGACTTTGCCGGTGGTATCGAACAAGCAATTACCCGTGCACAGAACTACCTGAAAGAAAAAGGTAAGAACCTGAAGATCGAAATCGAAGTACGCAACTTCGACGAACTGCAACAGGCCATGAACGTGGGCGGCATCGACCGCATCATGCTGGATAACTTCAATATCGAAGACACAAAGAAGGCTGTCGAAATGATTGGCGGACGCTTCGAAACCGAATCATCCGGCGGTATCACTTTCGATACATTACGCGATTATGCTGAATGCGGCGTAGACTTTATCTCTGTCGGAGCACTGACCCACTCGGTCAAGAGCCTCGATATGAGTTTGAAGGCTTGCTAAGAAATATTTATAAGGCGGATAGTTGACTATCCGCCTTTCTTTTTATATATTTGCCACAGTATTAACAAAACAACTATAAACTATGAAAAATGCTACGACAATCCGTAGGCCTAAAAAGCCCGATAAACTAAAGTTTCTCACCCGAATAAGTAAGAAAACACAAAAGGCTGTTTATCTGGAAGCCAGCAAATACATTAGCGATCTTACCAAGTTGATATTCGGCGGCATCATTTTAACGAACATATTAAACTTTAATATTGATAAAGTGATTATCTTTGTAGTAGGAACAATCGCAATTATAGGTTTTGTCATCCTGAGTTTATTATTATTTTTAAAAGGAAAGGAGTAAATTATGGGATTTCTTTATTTATGCATAACATGTATTGTTATATCTGCAGTTTTCTTTATTTGGCTTATGACTCCAAGTGGCCAAAGATGGTTAAATGAGAAATAACGACTTACATTAACTAAAATATACCAAAGGCGGAGTCACTTCCGCCTTTTCTATTTTTATCCGATACGGGTTACCTCATTATCCTTCAACTGATACCTCTCCCCGCTTTCCGGGCAAACCGCACAGCCCTTCCCGTCAAAATACAGCCGATGACCATACTCGCTCACCCAACCGATCTGTTTGGAAGGATTGCCAACCACCAGCGCATAAGGCGGAATCTCTTTAGTGACAACCGCACCGGCACCAATCAAGGCATACGCACCGATATTATGTCCGCAAACGATCGTCGCATTTGCACCGATCGTAGCCCCTTTGCCTACATGCGTTTTCATATATTCGTCTTTACGGCAAACGGCACTGCGCGGGTTGATCACATTTGTAAATACACAGCTAGGCCCCAAGAAAACATCCTCTTCACAAGTCACGCCGGTATAGACAGAGACGTTGTTCTGCACCTTTACGTTATTACCCAGCACCACTTCAGGCGATATTACGACGTTCTGCCCGATATTACATCGTTCACCAATCGTACAACCAGTCATAATATGGGAGAAATGCCAGATGCGGGTATCATCGCCAATTGTACAACCGGGGTCGATAACTGCTGTTTCGTGTGCCTGATAAGTTGCCATAACAGATTATTTATAGATTAAGAAAATAGTCGGTTTCTTGCTCAGGTCGGGCACTTTCCCTGCCCAATCCTTTACCGGACGGGTATGGATATATTCATCTTCGCAGGTGATATCCGACGCAATACATAACTTGGTAGAAGGGCGGCAGGTACGGATCAGCTCCTCAGCCAGCTTATTGTTGCGATAAGGCGTTTCGATAAAAAGCTGCGTCTGGTTCTCCGCATAGATACGCCCTTCCAGCTTCTTGATCGCATTGGTACGTTCCGACGCATCGATAGGCAGATAGCCATGAAAGGCAAAACTCTGTCCGTTGAAGCCGGAAGCCATCACCGACATCAGTATGGACGACGGCCCTACCAGCGGCACAACCGGATAATTCTTCCGCTGTGCTATAGCCACCACATCCGCCCCCGGATCGGCAACCGCCGGACATCCCGCTTCGGAGATAACACCTACATGCTCTCCCTTAGCCAACGGAGCCAGATAACCGGCCACATCCTCCGCAGAGGTATGTTTGTTGAGTTCATAAAAAGTCAGGTCGTCGATCACGATAGACGGCTCCGTCTTTTTCAGGAAACGGCGGGCGGTACGTATATTTTCTACAATAAAATGTTTAATCTGAAGAATGATCTCACGATTATATTCAGGAAGAACCCGACGATGTTCAGTCTCCCCCAAAGTAACCGGTATAAGGAAAAGCGATGCTTGCATACTGTTAGTTTTCTGCAAAGTTAGTATTTTTGCAATCTATATTGAATATCAGGAACTTATAAAATTGGTTATTTACTACCGTTCTTTTACAAGCCATTCCGACACCGCGAATATAATAAATATTGTACATTGTACGAGTATATCTATCAATTAAAATTTTAGACTTTAGAAAGTAACCAGCCGTGGAAAGTTGGGAGGAGTGTGGTTACTTTCCATTTCCCTCTAAAATATTACCCCATACCCCTAAAAAGAAGAAAGCCCAGCTACCACTAGGATAACTGGACTTAAGAATTAAATAGAACTTATTTATTTAAGAATCGTTCTATAGTACCATCTTTCTGCTGTTTCAGTATTCTTTTAGACATCTTATCTGGATCTAACTTAGTATAGGCTATAAACAAATCTTCTAATAGGTCTGTATTATGAATCCATACTTTATATAAGTCTTTCATTTTATCGTCTATTGCTAGCTCTTTATCTTCTAATTGGCAATATAAAGCAGCATTAGATATAAAAATGATCTCTTGTACATCTTCTACACTAGTTATATTTCTACTGGTAAATTCATCTCCTAATGTGTCTTTACTAATAATAAAGCCAAAGTGCTCTAATACACTCTTTTTATCCAAAGCATAAAATTCTTCTAAAGAATTTACTTGTATATCACCCAGTTTAAAAGATAATTTAAAATTGTTAGGTATCTGCATAATATTGATTATTAATGTAATTCTATAACTTCATCGAATAGATCACTAAAATTATCAGCCTTGCATTCTTCCATCAATTTCTTTGCCTTTTCACCAGTCATAGATTCTTTTACACATTCTAAGATCTTATCTACTGAATATTCCTGTAGAACCCAGTTAATGATCCAATCAATAAAGAATCTACTAGATAAGAAAGTATGTGTAAAACCAACTTCTATTCCTGTCTGTATTATCTTCTCTGCTCTATCTACTTTGATAGATTCAGGCAATTTCTTATTTGGATTATTTGCCATCCTATAAAGATAGTCCTTATTAATGGCTGAACTCAAAGTGAGATACTTAGATAATACAGATAGTCCATAACCATTATTGGGAAGATTATCAGATTGTTCACCTTTTTTAGTCCTCTTGTGTCTTAGCTGCATATACTGATCTATAAATGCTAATCCTTTATCTTCTGATCTTAATTTAGCCAATACAGAAATATAATTATCATTTTTCCAATTAATAGCAGTAGTATTAATTTCCATTATTAAAGTAGATACGGCAACTTCTCTATTAAGCGGATACATCAGCCAAATATCATAATACTTATCTTTCTTATTCAGTTCTTTAATAGCTGTATATCTATGCTGTCCATCTAAGATTACTAAATAGTTCTCTGCATTATCAGCATCTATTACATCAGTAGGGTTGTTGGCATCATAAACAGTAATACCTTTTTCTATAACATCTTTAGCATCTACTACGGTTATAGGTGCTAATAAGCCAAATTCTTCAATAGACTTCTTTTTAGAATTAACTATACTTCTATTGATCTGTCTATTTACATTGGTAAAAGCCAATATCTTTCCACTACCTTCTAATGTGAATAACTTTTCTTCTTTCTTCTCTAACTTTTGATCTGTCATAACAATTGTATTTAATGATTAAACTGGTGGCAATGTATGGATAATAAAATGTGAATTTAATGCAGTTAAATATCTTTACTATAGTGATTTCTTAATATATGTTTAATTTAACAAGTAGACTAATTTGCCCCACACCCAATAAACCAATAAAAAAAAGAAAAAGCCCACTGCATTTATTAACACAGCGGGATTTAAAATATCTATAATTTATCTACAATCTTCTTCTTATATGTGTAATCTACTCCAAATAAAGCTCCAGCAAATGCGCTGATTTCTCCAAAGGCTGTTAGTATACTACTATGTATAATTCCCATTGGAACAACACAGAAGCCAGCTATAAGTAATCCTATACCCAATGCTACTAATACACAGGCCACTACTAATTGTACTATCAAATGTTTACTATTCATTATATACTATCTGATTTCACGTAAAATGCAGCCTGTTCGTTACTTACACTCACATATACACCATTAAACAAATATTTGAAATTAACATTACCTCTCATCGTGACACCATCAGGATTAGTATTAGACGTATTATTATAATTCCATCTTATCACAATTTGTGCTGTTCCATTAGGTGGAATGCTAATACTACTACTTATAATAGAGCCAGATGTATTATAAAATGCAACTGGGGACTTTTGAAACGCTGCACCCCACCAGTTTGAAGAATTTCCTAATAAATTGGTTAAAGGAACTTGATACGTTCCACTTGTCTTATTTGTCATTGTGCATAATAAATAAACATCACCTGCAATATTCAATTGTAATGCATTATTTGATGAAGCATAATTACTAACAGAACTATAACTATTTAATGTTTTACCGATTGAATCAATTCTTATTGTAAACATAGAATCTTCTTTAACCGTAAAACCTATACTTGTTTTATTTGTTGAATCAGAATACATACAGTACTGAATATCTTGTATTATCCAGCTTGTTTTCTGTGCAAAATAATCACCACAGATGAAAAACCTAGCTGTCATTTTTTGCCCTATCATATTAGAGCTAAAAGAAGATAGATTTACTGAAATTTTAGGGTAATTTCTGATAGTACTTGCTGAACAGGCATATACAGTATATCCATTATAATCAATACGTACAGCAACATAACAATCACCTAGCTTCTTACCACCTAAACTAATATCATCTAAACTTAAATTACTACTATCTGCATTAGTAATAATATTAGGGTAAAAGTCCCAAGTTGAATTAGAACCACGATTGACAGTTATATCATCAATTAAATTAGTTGAAACTAAAGGTTTGGCATTATGGTTATACCCTCTAAAATCCCCCAATCTAAAAGGTGCTCCACTTCCGCCACCTGGCTTTTGTCTTGTCCACGTAGATGTATCAATTATATTAAAGTTAGAACCTAACGAAGGTATTTCAATCCCGCATTTTCCGTCTGTTGCTTTATACCAATTAGGGTTATCATCTGTTGTATTTGAATGCCAGATAACAGGTTTATGCTTTGACCACATATTCACATTATCGCATATACATAAAGTTCCTAAGTCCATACTAGGATAACCTAAACAGTTCCTTACATCCATTATGCTTATATTGTTATTTGGTAATATCATAGTTACTCAATTTTAGTTTTATAACATACTATATCTTCTGTTGCTTCTATAGTGCCATCTACTAGCAAATTACCATCTAAAGAGATACTACCAGATAACTTATCTTCCAATGGTTTATAAACTACCTTTTCCTTATAAATAATCTTTTCTACTGTAATATTAGCCTTAAATACTTTGGCTAGCCACTTTATTAGTTTCTTCATCCTTTAAATGGTTTTAGTTTCTAGTTCAACCAATCTACTTTCTAATTCTTCTATCTTTACCTGTTGATTCTTAATGATTTGATAAAGCTCTTTACTACCTTGTATTGCTACAGTTGCTCCTAGTCCTGCATAATCAACCCCTAAAATCTTATCTGTATCTTCATTAGCGACAACACTAACGAACTCAGGAAAATATTGTTGAACATCTTGCGCTGACACACCGATTCTTGCTAAATTAAATTCATCATCCTTCATCGTAAAATGGAATACATCTAAATTGTCTATTATATCTAATACACCTGTTACGTTATCACCTCTATTCTTCAATCTAATATCAGATGTGTTAGCGTAAGCCCCAGCTCCACAACACGCGTTTGTTGAAGTACCGTGCTTTGTTATCTTAAAACGATAGTAAGGTGAAGATTGTGCTGAACCAGTACCACTTGAATTGTTACAGTTAAATAGCATATCACCGTTTGCAACTTGTGAACCACCTAAGTCGATTTGCCATTTATAACCCTGACCTGATAAAGCTCTATTATACATATTAATTGAAGCTGATTGCCACGTTGAATTATAACCATTTAACACCATTCCCGCCATCCCGCTATTCTGAATAGTAATACCGTTTGATATAGTTCCACCATTAAAAGTTGGGCCAGCAGGGCCTTGTGCTCCTTGTGCACCTGTTGCCCCACGTGCGCCAGTGTCACCTTTATCACCCTTATCTCCTTTGTCACCCTTCGCACCTGTCGCACCTTTAATGTTGACAGATGTAGGTGTAGATTCAGATGTGCTATTACTCCAGCTAAGTACACCTGTACTTGATACTGTTGGCCGCCAGTACTTAAATGGTGCAGAAGATGCACCTGTACTATAAGCTACAATATCACCTGTAGCAGTAATATTACCGCCATCAAACTCAACTCTATTACTATAATTATTTCGTGCCTGTATTATAAATTTCTTACTACTTTGAATAACACCGCTTGTATCAGATGTATTTGTAGTAGCAAATTGTGCCCAATCTCCAGCATTATTCGCTACTGTTAAATGTGAATAATTACCAGATTTGATACTTAGATCACCTGTTAACGTACCCCCAGATAAAGGTAAATAAGAATGCGTATGGTTGCTAAGTGAAATAGCAGTACCATTAACAGTCGGTGTCTTTGAGAATGCAGCACTTTGTGTAACCTTTAAATCTTCCTGAATAGTAACATAATTACCATTACTTGCATTACCAATTGTTTTATTTCCAGAAGAAGTTGCTTGCGTATTCCAATCGGTCAATGAATGAGTATGACCTGTTGATAAAACTGATATTAAACCTTCACCATCAACATTAATACCTGATCCAATTTTTACTACTCCTTTATTAGAAGTAGAAGCCTCCAATACTAAAATAGTCCCGTCATTTTTGTAACCTATATTTGAGCCAATCTTAACCAATCCTAGTTTAGCTTCTGTGGCAATATCATAAGAAGGAATAGTCGGTTTATTAGTTAGGTCATTATAATTACCAGAAGTTGCTACCGTTGCAAAGTTAGGCTTATTCTCTATAATACTCCAATCAACTTCTGTAATACCACCGCCAGCATTAGCATCCAGTGTACCATCTTCCCTGATAGAAAGGTTATTACCAACTTTAACACAACCTAAAGCATTAGTAGAAGCTATAGGAAAAGATTCAGTATAATCACCAGTTGTATAAGCTACAACATCTGCCTGTCCTATTATTGACTTCGTAAATGTTTTCTTTCCTGTTATTGTTTGGTCTGTATCTAACGTCACCCCTGTAAAATCTGTAATATCTAACATCTTATGTGTATGATCTTCTGGCTTAAATGTTGTTGGTTTTTCTGTTACCTGTTCCCAAGTAGAAGGAAATATAGATGGTTTATCTGTAAGATCATTCCAACTACTTACACCACCACCAGCATTAGCATTTACCGTACCATCTTCTGTAATGGTCAAATTCTCACCTATTTTAATACAGCCTAAAGCATCAGTAGAAGCAATAGGTAGCTTAAAATCTCCTGCTTCTGGATTGGTCTGATAAGCTACTATATCACCTGTTGCACCTACAGAACCGTCTATGATCTGGCTGATTTGTCCTTTTAGCTTTACAAAGTTAGATGTATCTATATTAGTTCCACCACCATTTAAAGAGTAAGAACTACCTGTATTATATCTGGTGTACTTACTTCTGGGTGTAGCTGGTATTCTATTACTAATTATATCCATAGTTAATTTAGTTCTATCATATTGCATTCTATACTATTATCTTCGTAATTAATAGTTCCACCAGTAAACAGGAACTTTTTACCAGATAGATAGCTATCTGTGATAATGGAATAAGGGAATATGATTGGTTTTACAATTTGGGTTAGTTTGATCTTTGGCTGTTGATACTGGTTAATGATTCTCTGTATTAATAACTTCTCTGGTTTATCACTACTATTATAAATGGTATTAGCCAGCTTATCCAGTATAGAACTGCCTGTTATAGCTTTACTAAATGATAATTCACTATCATTCTTAGAGGTAATCTTAAACTCTATATCATCCAAAGCGTTAATATAGTCCCCATTTACTACATTCTCATACTTGGTATCTTCTTTATCATTATCCTTTGCAACGGTTGAATAATTGATCTTTTGGCTATCAATTGTTATATCTTTTAGAAAGAAATAAGTAACTGCTGTTTCAAATTTGGGATTGTAAAGAACTAATTCCAAATCACCTACTATTGTTCTATCGAAGTTAATTATTGTTCCTTCCAAGTCGTTTACCCCTTGCGTAAAGTCATTTGTATTCCTTGCATTAAACCATTCACCAACTACATTCTTTCTTGTTATATCAGTATATAGCTTAAATGAGTTATTAGAGTTTGTTGTCCAAGTTGTTCCGTTATACCAATAATCTCCACACCTTAGACGTGCTAATACATATACACCATCTAAATCAAAATTATCTGTACCACCAACTTTATAATTAAAATCTCCAATAATACCATTTAAATCATCAGCTAAAGGATAGATCTGGAAATTGATAGCCAACTTAATTGAAGGATCAAACACTAGTGTAGACGAAGGTGTCTTAGTTTTAATGACTGGATATTTAGCCAATATAGTTGAATCTGATTGTCTACATAAGTATTTATCATAACCGACTGTTTCATAGTCATCTTCATATTGCTTTATTTCAATCATTTTATCCCAATTCAATTTATTTGGCATATTATCAATTTCATAATTCGATTGTTGTACAGCTATTGAACCAGCTAATTGTTTACCAACATTGTTAAACATACTATCAGATGTTGATTCATAACTATTTGATGAAGTATTATATTTGAATGTTGAGAAATTAAATGCGGTTGAATCATAATATTCTTTTTGATACCTTTTTCCTCCTTCATCTAATACAGAATGGTGTAATTTTGTATCATTAGCAAATTCCAGTTCTGGATATAGCTGATCTTTATCTGCTTCATAATCACTATCTATGATAACAACTTTATTATATCCACCTAAGATAGATAATAAGTTACTGCTTCCTTTAGATGGTATTGCTTGTAAGTTAATGGTAGAAGATAATATAACAGATGTATTAGTAAGCATATTAGTGTATGCTGTTTTACCTGCCTTTATGTAGTCTACATCTATGAAATAGACACAACCGTCATATTCCGTTACAGTCCAGTTGAGAAACTTACATACTTCTTCCAGACATTCTTTTAAAGTCATAGCTTTACCATCTTCATCAATGAAGTTAGCAGTACTAACAGTAATCCCATCTAAAGAAGAAGTATAGGTCTTGGGAATATAAACGGCTCTAAAATCTCCTTTGCTTTCAGTAATACATTTCCTAATCAATCCAAGTAAAGAGATAGTAGATCCTTCCTGTTTATAGTCTATATATTCTAAAGTAGATAAGGCTGATATACATTCTATTTCCAATTCAAACAGGCTGTTATCATAATCCTGTGAATATAGTTCTGGCGTTATAAAGCCTGTCCAGATAACAGAACTGCCTTTAATCAGATTTACTTTGAACTTCTGGTATTGTGTACTAAACAATCTTTGTAGGTAATCACTTCCAACCAGCTTTAATGTAGCACCGCTGAATCTGGTTGGAGTATATAAAAAATCTTCATCGTTTACATCTACTATAAATGGTGGCGTACCACCTGTAAGTTCTACAGGTAATCCAGTTCCACCATCTTCCAGTATTTGTACAGTTAAGGCTTCACCATCTACATTAGTAAACGGCACTGTATATATTAGGTTATACATTGATTATTTGTATTTATTTGTCTTACTTGCTTGTGCATTCAAAACACCTACTAGTTCTTTACCTTTGAGTTTAAATTCAACTGTTCCACCATTTAAAGAAGAAACTCCACCTTTGCCATCTAAGAGATTAAACAGGTTCTTCTGTTGTCTGTTGTTCAGAATCATTTCACCGCTATTTACTCTGGCTATCATATTATCCCCTATAAAAGAATTGCCACTAAATATACCACCACCAGCAAACTTAGGAATCGAAGCCATTGCAGCAATAACAGAAGCACCAGCAGCTAAAGCCATAATCCAACCAACAAAAGGTATAGAAGCTACAGACGACATAGCACCAGTAACGGCAGCTTCACTATTGGCTGTAGCTTCTGCTTTCTTTGTTACGGTTAATGTAGCAATAGCAGGTATAGCAGCAGCTATAGCAGTGAGTATATTAGCTCCCCAACTAATCCAAGCAGCAGCACCTTCATTTGTCAGATTGGTTATTGATCCCATTATAGAACCAATAGCATTTAAAGAATCAGCATAGCTATAATTTGATTCTATTATACTGTTGTCGATAGGCTTAATATCCAATGCACCACTTTTAATATCCTCCTTAACATTCTTCCCCTTTACCGATAGTGTTGGGATCTTCTGTTTATTAACTAGTTCCTTTAAATCACTGGCTTCGCCATATTTTACTTCTACATTTAGATGTGCTTTCTGTTGGCTGATCTCCTTTACCATCTTATCAGCAGCTAATCTGGCTTCTAAAGTAGTTGCTTCATTAAATTTCTTTCGCCATTCAGCCAATTTCTTATCCAGTTCTGCTAATGAACCTTCTGGTATTATTTCTTTCGCCTTAGTAGTCTTTCCAGAATTATTAACCGTTCTGCCTGTTTCATCCGTTCTCTTTTGTAGACTATATATCTCACGCTCCATAGCATACTGTTCTTTCAGCACATTCAATGTAGCTACTCTTTTGTCGTCTACTTCTTCCAGCAAGACAGATTGTGTCCTTATAAACTCATTCTGTTTATCATACTGCTGTAATGCTTCCTTTCCTTCCTTACTAAGAGTAGATATAGTAGTAGCACCAAAAGAAGAAGGAACTGTAGTAGTTGTAGTATATTTACGTTCTAACGCTGCTCTCTCTTTCTTATACTTATCTATTTCAGACAATACACTACCATCTGATTTATTTGTATGCTTAAAGAAGTAATCCAATGTTTCTCTATCTACATCAACTCCATAATTAGCTTTATATGTTTTAGATAGTCCTTCTTCACTGGACTTTATATAATCAGCAGTTTCTTTAGACAGGTGCTTTACAGCCATTGCCATCTTTTCAGCAGCTATTTTTCTTTCATCCAGACTTTTATTAGTGTCTTTGGCTACAGTCTCGTATTGCTCGATCTCTTTTAAATCCTCTGCTTTAATATATGACAGGGATAACTTTTTATCTGCCAGTTCATCCATTAAAGCAGATAATTCTTTCAGGTTTGTAAAGGCTGCAATAATACCATTACTAAATACGCTCCAGTCACCAGTAGTTAATGATCTAAAGAAAGCATCTACTGAATCTCTGGCTGCATTCATATTGTTATCGAACATATCGCTGGTAGTCTGATTGCTGCGCATCATCTTATTGAGTGCTTCACCTGCACTAATTGCTAATCCAATACCACCTGCAAACTTAGTAAAAGCACCAATAGCACCACTGGAAAATCCTTGTATCTTCTGCTGGAATCCCTGTATTTGCTTACTGGATTTACCTATATTCTGATCGAACTGCTGTGTATTAAGTATTAGCCTTGTAATTAAATCAGCCATTATTATAATAGTGTTAAGGTTTGATTTGCTTTATCTTTTAATCGCTGTACATCTTCATTAGTAATAATAGTTTCTTTACTAACATCTTCTGGCTTATCCCAAGTAAAAGTAAGTATATCGGTTGGTTTCAGTTTCTTTGTATTATTAACCTGTGCAGTAACATAACCGATAAATCTAGCCTGTTCCCAACCTGCCTTATTTTTATTTTCCAGACCATTTAAACAGGCTTCTATTTCATACCATTGCATACGATCCAGAAAGTAATCTGGCTGGATTCCACATTCTACTACTATGATACTATACAGGTCAGTTATGGCTATTACTTTTTTTTTGCTGTATCTTCTTCTTTAAATGGTTCCAGTTGTCCTTGCTTCTGAAATTCAGTAGTAAGATAATTCTGAATATCAATTACCAAAGCAGGTTTAGAATCACATTCATCTATAAAATCATCAAATAGTAAACTACATTCTGGATTATTAGCCAGTATCATAGAATAGTAGAATATATACCAGTCCATCAAATTCTCCAGATTGAATATTTTACCGGTCAACTTCTCAAATACAAACATTGCTCTAATGCTGTACTTCACTTTATATGTGTTGTCTTTAATTGTTATTTCCATAGTCTATATATAAGTAAAGCCCTTACACCCCTATAGCAGAGATATAAAGGCTTTAGAAATTAAAAATTAAGCAGATACTTTCGCTAGTGCTCCCACACCTTCAAAAGAAGCTGTAAATGTTGCGTTATCTCCATTAGGTGCATTTAGTTCCAGACTGGTAATAACTACCTTTCCTTTATATTGTCCAGTAGTTACAGGTGTCCATCCTCCTGTTGGTACTTCATCCGCTTTACTAGCGTAATCTTTTTCCAGACTGAATACTACATCTATTTCCTTTCTTCCTGTCATTAGATCAAACAGATCATCATAAGTAGAACCTTCTCCATCTAAAGAGAATAAGTTATCTGTACTCATATTCCAGCTTAGTTTACGTACTGCCTTAGATACCCATTTACCACCAGTATCTTTAGAACTTGTTTCTACTGTTTCTGCAGAAAGAGAAAGTTTATGGCTAGTGGCAAAAGCTATAGATTTATAAGTCACAGAAGCATCGCTGCCAGTACCTAAAAATAGCATTAGGTCACTACCATTAATTGGATTTCCCATAGTTATATTATTTGTTTATAGTTAAATTAAAACTTAATGTTTGTACATAAGCATCGTCTATAAAATCTTCATCTGCTGATTCCAGTTTAATGCTTTGTATATCCTTTGTCCTTTTATCTTCTAATATATCTCTTACAATCTCTGCTATTTCTATCCCTTGTGCATAGTCATTAGAAACACAGATAATATCTATTATTACATTGTCTTTTAAATGGAAGTCCTTTGTATAGTCTGGAATAATATTACTTCTTTTATAGACTATAAAAGGGTAAGTTGTTTCTTTCTCTACTATGATAGGATAGATTTTATTTTCTACTAAAGTTGTTAATCTAGCATCACCATTTAAAAGAGAATAGATTTCTTTACCTACCTCTAAACTTTTCATTTACTTTCTGTATTGATTGAGTAATTATATTATTCATACTGCTAGATATTTCGGTTTCTTTTGCTTCTCTAGCTCTCTTAAAAAAGTAGCTGGCTGTTATTTTTCCTGTAGTAGCTCTTACTGTACGCTTATAACGTACTTTAGTCCCAAGCTCAAAGAATTTTAGTCTAAAGTCTCCCAGTATATGTACTTTACCTTCTGTAACTTCCTTATTGATACTGGACTTAATACCAGATGAAAAAGTTTTACCATTCCATCTATTACGGCTGTTTGGCTTTTTTACTACAGTTCTAAAGTTCTTTCTAACTTCTTTAAGCAGTATGCCTGTTGCTTTCTTTAATGCATCCCTATGTACTTTCTTCTGGCGTTTGGAATCCAGTTCAGCAAACATTTGAAGGACTTGCTTTGCATCTACATTACTCATTTATCAGTTCTCCTATAATAGTAGTAGATTGCCTATCCTCATTAATAGACAGGATTCTATACAGTCTCTTATTATATAGCACTCTCATAGATTCATCTATCTTATGATAGCTTCTAACAGTGAATATTACTGTATAGGTATTAATGATTTCCTGATTCTCTATAGCCCTGTTACCTGTATTATACTTTACGTTACCTCTGGTTATAATATAGTTTTCCCAATATGTAACTTCCTGTCCATACTCATTTTTCGTAATAGTAGCACGTTTGAAAGTAACAGGTTCTGTTAATAGTCCTGCTCTCATTACTTGTAGTTTTTATATAGTGATATAAGGTAATCGAAAGTATAGGGTACTTTATTTACAGAAGTATAGGCTACAGGTTCTCTATTAGCATATAAGTTACCAACCAATAAAAGAATAGCAGCTTTTACAGCAGGTGGTAATTCTCCACCTACTGTAATGCTGGCTAGCTGAACATTTAAGTTTATAGCTACAGCATCTTCTGCTACATCAATTAAAGCTAGTATATACTCATCATCCTGATTAAATGAATAATCAATAAGTAAATGCTTCTTTGCTTCACATAGTGTTATATACATAGCTTATATAGTTAAGTTTACGCTTTCAGAACTTTAGTAACGAATGCTTCCTCTCTACGTGGTTTAGCATCAAAGTAAGCATTGATAACCAATCTTACTTTACCTTTAGCAGCCTGTGTATATGGATCTACAGTTAAGTCGATACCTCCCCACTGACCAATTACGTAATCAGAGAAATTACCCATTACTACACCTTTACCAGCTACAGCAGAAGTACAAAGAACTGGATAACCATTTACTTCGTTTCCTTCCATCAAATACTTACCTGTATCAGTTCCTTTATCTGTAGTTTTAAGATCTGCTTTAGCAGATGGAGATACGATATATTTAATATCACCTCTTACATTTGCATCTTCTAGTTCAGCTTCCATAGCTACAATATCCTTATAAGTGATAGCAGCAGTATCAGCAGTTACGCCATTTAGTAAACCTTTAGGTTCATTAGCCGATCCTACACCAGTACCTAAAATAGTTGCTTCCAGTTTATTAGAAATAGCTGCTACAATATCACGTTTCAACATTTCTTCAGCAGAATTAGAATCCTGAATAAGGAACTGTTTTGATACGTCAATATAAGCGGTCAATCTTTTAGGTTCTAGATTTACTTCACTAAATGTACCTGCACCTTCTGTAGCTTCTGTTACTTCACCAGCCCAAGTAACATTAGAACCTGAATAAACAGGAATAGATACATTACCAATTAAGCCAGTCATATAAGAAGCACCAGCTTGTACCAGTACTAAATTTGCTCTTAATGGCTCTAGGATTCCTAATTTATCTTCTGCTACATTTTCCAGTCCAGCAGTAGCTACTGTAGCCTGAATGTCTGCTCTTTCTTCGATAGGTAGTACAATTTGTCCGCTGTAAGACTGTCCTGCTTTGCGCATTTCTGCAACACCTGTAGATACAACTTCCTGTGCTCTCTCGTCTAGTTGTCTGTTGTTGGCTACATCATTAATAGCCTTTAACAATGAAAATTTTTCCATAGTTTTAGTTTGTGGTTTATAGTTACGTTTTGTTTCTTCTTCTATTTGTCTGATCTGGCTTTCTAAATCTGCAATCTCTTTCTTAATGGAAATAAGTTCACTTTCTTCTCCTTCATTCAGCTTTCTTAATTCCTTTTCAGCACCAGCAATTAACGCTTCTGCTTTTTTTCTTAGTTGTTCTTTTTGGTCTATTAAAGTCAATGTGTCCATTATAATCCTTTTCTAAGGTTTTGGTAATAGTCCTTTAATTCTTCTGAATCCAGTTCTTGCATCTTTCTACAAGCTACAGAAGTATCTGGATATGCTTCTTTATACACAGGGGAAACATCAAATAGTTCTTTAAACTTAGTGATCCGTCTTAGATACTTACCGTCTGTTCTCTTTTCCCATTTATCACCTTCAATAGTAAAGGCAAATGAAGAAGTAGTAATATCACCTCTTTTAAGTCCTTCCAGTAGTTCATCCCCAAGTGCTGTATTGGGTGCTTCAAATCTATATTTTAAACCAGTACCATCTACAGATAAAGTAAGTGAGCCTTTGCCGTATTTTGATCTGGCTAATACTCCTCTTTCTTCATTATGATTAAGCAGACAAAGAATATCAGATTTATCTAATATACCTTCTAATGCTTCAGGTTCTATAATCTCTGTAAATCCACCTAGATCCCTAGATTCTTTATTGAATACTAAAGCATAGCCTTCAACTTGTCTGGATTCTGGTGTAGTGGTTCTTATTTCATAGTTACAGTTTCGTAGTTCTTTCATTATTTATTTTCTTCTGCTTCCTGCTCTATCCTTATCTGTTCAGCTTCTGAATCTGTAATTTCTTTCCAATTAGCAGGACTATCATTTACTGCTAGAAAGATCTTTTTTGAAAGTATTCTTTCTGCTATGGAAACATCTGCTGATTGTGTTAATGTATGTCCTTCTGTTGGTTCTAGTATTAATACTGTATAATTGCTTTGTATCATAGTTAAGTTATTGTATATCCTTTAGCTGTTATTGCCGCTATATCCGAATCAGTAAGTTTAGCTTTAGTTGTAGCATATAAAGCAATAGATAAATTCCCTTTAGGGTGTGTAGTTCTATCTACACTATGATCTAGTAAAGTATATATAAGGCTATCATAGCTCCAAGAAGCCATTGAAAGTAAACCAGAGTAACTTTTAACATTTGCTTTTCCTAGATTATTTAGAAAATAATCAACATCATAATTGCCATTACTACTATTACTGCCAGCATAGTAACCATCTAAAATACTATCTAAATCTAAGTATAATTTGAAATTTGGATTAATATCAGAAAATAGATAATTTATAGAAGTTACATTAGGCGTTTTTAATCTTACCGTACCTAACTTCTTAGCAGACATAAAATTTTGCATCTTAGTTGCTTTTGATAAATCTAATGTGATATTACCGGTGATATTACTACAATCATTAAATATTTTATCCAAGTTACTTAGATTTTCGACATAAGTGATTACTTCATTAGGAATTGTTGCCCACGTGCTATTACCAAACTTTGTACCATCTGGTATATTAAATGAACTACCGTCAGATTCTATATTAGCTATCTTATTTGGATAGCTAGCGAATGTATCTGAATCAGCAATAACAACACCTTTATCTAATATAGCTTGCCTAATAGCAGCTTTAGTGTTGATTATTGTTTGTAATTTATCAGCCGTACTCATACAATTTCACCATTTATAGAATCTAAAATTGTATCTATATTTCCTAACTTACTTCCTATTTCTTCTTTGGTATATACATCAGCAGAGTTAGCTTTACTTTCTATTTCTTTTTTAGTCGCCAAACCATCTAAAGATAAAATATCAGCCTTTGTAGCCAGACCTTCTGTTAATTCTGTTTTAGTAGCCAGTCCAGTAATATCAGGAATTTTAGTCGTATCAGGAAGTGCGCCAACTTCGTTAGCTGTATATGTAGGCTTATTTGGCTGTTTAGCCCAATCAGGAACTGTAGGATCTGTTTCTGTAGTCAAATAGGCTTTACCTTCTATTTCTTCTTTAGTGTAATAAGCAGTCAGATCGACACTACCAGAATCGGTTATTTTATTGTCAACTTCTAGCTTAGTATAAGTATCTGATTTATCGGCTTTACCAAGTAAAGAAGAAGATAGATCTGTTTTACTAGCCAGATTAGAAGTATCTGGAATATCAGATTTATCGGCTTTATCTAGTTTCAATGATTCTATATCTGTCTTTACTTGGGTATCATTGTAAGGTACAGGAATAGATTCTTTTATAGAAGATAATTCATTTTGTAAATCTTTCTGCTGTGTAATATCACCAGTAATAGCTCCCCATATTGTATTAGAACCACCTCCAGATCCAACTACTATATTAGCCCTTTTCAATTCTAAATCATATACTTTTTTTCTAGCTTTATCCATACTATAGGTACTCATTACAGTTTAGTTTTGATTTTATATATAAATCTGTTTGACCTTTAACTGTTTCATCATAAAAGCCATCTTTAAAATCTGAATTTGCAGTTCTAATAGTATAAACGTAGTTTAATATACCATCATCCAGCTTTTCTAAATCATCTGCATTTAAAGCCATATAATCAGTTATATCACCTTCAATAATATCTGAGTATTCACCAGCCATATAATGACCTTCAATAGAATTACTAGGATTAGTAGTAAAGAATTTAATACTGAACCCATTAGTTGTATTAATTCTATATGGTGTTCCTTCAGCATCTTTTAGTGACAGTTCAATCATTAAATCAGAACCCTTATATACTTTCTGTATCATCTTCACCATTTAAAAGGTTAGTATCTGCATTATCTTTTACTGCATTGTTTAAGGTCTGAACATTCACCTGTACAAATGTATGATCACCATTTTCTATAGCTTCTAAGTCTAAAGCCTTTCTAATTTCATTTGGAGTAATAACCCCGATCTGGAATAAGGTATTATAGTAATTTGCCAGACTAGCCTTATCTGCCCTAAGCAATACAGATGTATCAAAGCGCACATCTATACTATTTCTTTCAGATGGTTTATACAGTTTTCTTTCAAATTCCAGCTCTATCTTTTCTAATAAAGGTGCTAGTGTATCAGTAAGGAATGCCAGTTGTGTGGCTTCTACTGTACTGTAGCTACTTTTACTTAGGTCAAATGCTTTAACTGGTGAAACTCCAAAGAAGCGACAAATGTCTATTACATTAAACTGTCTAGTTTCTAATAGTTGTGCATCAGATGGATTAACTGTTATTGGTTGAAAGTCCATATTACCTTCCAATACGGCTATACCATTAGGTGTTCCTGTAATTGGACTGAATGTGCTTTGCCAACTTTCTCTAATATCCTGCTTCTGCTTTGGTGTTAATGAAGATTGTACTTTAATGATTCCAGCCAAGTTTGCACCACCTTTAAAGAACCCTTCTGCGTGTGCTTCACTATCTGTAGCTAGTCCTAAAGTATTTCTAGCGTGTTGCAGTGTACTGATCCCAGTAATACCATCATAGCTGAAGTTCAGAATATGGATCATATTTACAGGTTCTACCAGTTGCTTAAATCCTACAACATTGTACATTATGTTGTCATTCAAATTAGATACAGTAACTAATTCAGAAGGAATTAATTTCAATGCTACTGCATCCCCTTTATCATCTCTTTCTATATATGCGTAGCCATTACCATCTAAGAGAACACTGGTAATTAATGTTTTCATAAAAGTAAATCGGCTCATCTTTCTGTTTGGTTCTCTATTTAGTAAATAGTAAGAAGGGTGTTCTGTAAACTTCCTTTTGTAACCATCTTTATCAATAAAGTAAGGTTCTAAAGGCAATTGGGCTACAGAATCTCCAATAACATCTACACATCTATAAACTGTAGATAATAGCATAGCTTTATTATTGCTGTAGCTGGAATTGGAATTATATATCAGACTATTCAACCCATAAGGTGAATAAGTCCTTTCTTCTTCTATTACTTGTTTTGGTTTCTTCCAAAAATCAAATAATCCCATAGTTAAGGTTTTATGTTATATCGTATTTGAATAATGTGGTGTAAGTAGATAACCACCTAATGCCTGTATCATAGCAATTACACCATCTATTTTCTTTTTATCCTGCTGTTTTACTGGTTTTACATTACCACAGTAATCAGATTTAAGTACTACATTCCTAAAGCAGTTTCTGGTTATATCGTTATTATCTATTACTGCCTGTCCTGATAGTATAAGCCTTTCCAGTTCTTTAGTAGGTCTATTGAAACTGCCTAGTGTTTGTGGATATTCTTCTAACGGTAATCCCTGTTCTGTACAATTGATAGCCCATTGAGTTGCATTGAATTTATCATAGCTAACTGATACTATATTAACAACTTCTCTAGCTTTTAATATATCACGGGTTATATAGTCATAGTCTGTAACATTCCCAGGCGTAACAGTTAATAGTCCTGCTCGCTTCCATAACTTGTATAATTCTTTATCAGTCTTTTCTTCCAATGCTGATTCTGGTAAATAGTAATGCGTTTTGAAGTAATATTTATCGCCATCAACAAGTAAGAAGGACACAGCAGTTAAGTCGCTGGTAGCACCTAAGTCTACACCTATATAGCAATCTCCAGATAAAGATGAAAAATCAACCACATCACTACATTTCACTATATAGTCTTCTGGAATCCAAACAGTAGCAGAATCACACCAGATATTTAAGGTTTTAGTTTTAACTCCAACTTCATCACTGGGATTATTCTTAGCCTGCTGTACCTGTTCCTTGATATACTTCTTAGTAACTGTTACACCTAAATTTGGAGCACATTTACACCAGTTCTTTTCATCCTGCCAATTATCACTACCATCTAAAGAGTAGATAGCAATAAACATACTATCATCTTCCTTTAAATGGTTCAGCACTTCGATAGCTACAGTTCTAAGTTGGTAACAAGGTAATGATTTATCAAATCCAGCAGTAGTAATAGTACATAGATGTGGATTTTCACGCATTCCCATAGAGGACTTAATAACGTCTCTCACTTTACTATTTGCAGCAGCGTGGTATTCATCCAATAAACCAAAACTGGCATTAAATCCATCTAGCTTGCTATCATCAGCAGCCAGTACTTTCAGTTTTGAATTAGTAAGGCTAAATAGAATATCTGCCCTGTAAGCTGTAAGAAATTTCCCTTTAGGATCTAGCCCTTTACTAAATTTACTGCACATATCAAAAGCAATCTTAGCTTGCTCTTTACTGTTTGCAGCCAGTAATACTTCAGCACCATCTTCGCCATCAGCTATTAAGTAGTACAAACATAGTGCAGCAGCTAAAGCAGTTTTACCCTGTTTTCTACTTACTTCTATATAACTACTTGTATAGCGTCTAGTTCCTGATTCTTTCCAGTACCAGCCTACTATATTAGCTATTATGAACTGCTGCCAGCCTTCTAGTATGAATGATTTACCAGAATGTTTACCTGTATAGTGTCTAAGAGTAGAAATAAACTGAATAGCCCGGTCTACTTTATCTTCTATGAATACCAGATCATCCCTTTGAAGATCGTTCTGGAATCTCTCACAGGCTAGTTTAATATATTCTCCAACTACAATACTTCCATCTAAAACCTTACTACAATAATCGTAGTATAGTTTCATTAGCGTACCTCTTTAGCAGTCTTTACAAATTGTTCTAGTGGTGAATCTTCTTCCTCTTTTTTATCTAGTTTAGGTAGTCTGGTTCTGGCTTTAGCTGTTAAGCCAAATTCCTGCATAATTTTTACAGCCTGTACTTGTGCATCTTTGGCAATAGTTACAGCAGGATGTTTCACTATATTTCCCTGTACATTAGTGATAGTAGCACCTTCGCGCTCGATCTGTTTAGAAGCAGCGATAAACATACTATAGTTTCTGGCTAGCATATCTAGTGCAGCAGTATCTACATTTTCCAATACTCCTGATTCTTCCAATCTTTGCAGTACGTCATTCATATAGTCCTTCGCTTCTTTACATATATCAGAAGGTATTTTATAATTTCCCATAAATAGTTAAGATTTTGGTTATTTCTATATTGGAACCAGCTATTTGTCAGACTTTTTACTTACATCTTTCTTGTATTCATTAAGTATATTTTTAATAAGTATACTAGGCTCTACACCTCCTTCTTTAGCGAATTTCAATATTTTCATATCTTCCTCATATAGATCTTTAAATACTGCAAAATCTTCTAGTAATTCTACCATCTTAATACCAGATCGACTACTAACAGCATTAAAGACCCCCAATGCTAGTTCATATCTGGATAGCTGTGCTCTGAATAATTCTTTGTAGTTCTTCTGATCAGAGAAGTTATTAATAGTATCCATTACATAGTACATATTACGGAAGTAGTGCCCTAATATGTGTCCATATTCTTTATACATAATATCTGCTACAAACTTTATAACTTCGTATAAATAAGAAAAATCTTCTTCCTGCACTTTTCGAGAAATTATTGGTTGAATATTAAAGGCAAAATTCTTAGGCATATATATGCAATCATAAAGAAGTTCCGATTTTACTTTTTTCTTAAAATCATCAAAGTTTTTTACACTATAATCAAATTTACATTTAGGGAAATGAGTTGAAAATAATTTTTTATAACCGCCACGTAATTCATCATTTATATCCTCCGTATCCTTTATATTTATAAGTTCTTTGATTAAAATATAAATACTTAAATAATCACTAGCTTTAGCATAATAGGACTTAAATGCTTCTGAAGCTCTATCATCTTTAAAAACAACAGAATCTACTTTCTTAGTGTGTAATCCCAATAATTGAAAGAAAATAGTTCGTTCATTATCAATTCTCGATCTATTTTCAGCATCAATCTCTTGTTCTCTATTCTTCCTTTCTGCATCTTCTGCTCTTAGCTCTGACAAATGAGAAGTATATAAAACAGCTCCAAAAGCTAAAAAGCCAGTTATTGAACTAAAATAACATCCAAAAGCACTCCATTTATCAGACTCACTGGATAACCCATTATTGAACTTTGTTATATATAATATAAACATTATTAAACATATAGTAAAAACTACTATTGCACATATAAGTAAAGGATGTTTACCAAAGTATTTATACACTTTTTTCATAATACATTTGTTTTATTAGTTAGTTTTTTGTATCTTTATATATTGTAAATCAATTACCCCAATGAAACCAACCTCAAAATCTACACGCGTTACTGTGAGATTGGATGAAGAACTAGACCTTAACCTATCAATTCTCCAACAAGCGACTTCCACAGACAAATCTAAGATAATTAGAATGATTTTAAAAGATTTTTTTGATAATAATGAAGAACTACTAAACAAATACTATGAAAGAGCTAAGACTAGATAGAGAAACACTGCTACAATACATTTATGACTATGGTATAGATCGAACAAGTAAGATACTACAGATAAAGCTAGAAGATATAGAAGCCATCATTAACCCTTCACCAGAAACTTACAGCGAACACAAATTTAATTATCCTGCTTTAGAAACTAGTGCAGTAGTAGCAAAGGTAATAGCTAACAACTATGAACGTTTAAGAGCTAAATATGTGGGTAATACTACCTATCTGGAATTATCCCAGACAGATGAAGATATATTTCATAACACCTTACTCAAAGTTATATCAGAAGGAATAGAAGATAGTATATTAGATCATATAGAATATAGAATTAAGATGTTACGCTACCAAACTAAGATGGATCACAAACAACTGAAAAAACTATTCACAAATGCCATACCTACAGAAACCTGCCAAACAGAAGAATAGACAGATAAATAGAGAGGATAGAAGGAAGATATATGATACTAGCCAATGGCGTAAACTTAGATCTGCATATTTACAGCAGCATCCACTTTGCCAACTCTGCCAGCAAGAAGGTAAAATAGTTCCTGCTGTAGATATTCATCACATCATTAGCTTTATGTCTACTAATGACCATCTAAAGAGATTAGCATTAGCATATAATCCAGATAATCTAATGTCCCTCTGTAAAGAATGTCACCAGAAGGTACATAATCAGCCTTAAAGATAAAAATTTTGATTATCAATAAATTATCTAGTTTATGAGTATCTAAAGTCCATAAATTAGGTAGTTGGGGGATTTTTCGAGGCTGGGTATATAAAAGTAAAATCTTCTAAAAATCCCCCAGCTTCCAAAAAACCGAATTATTTTGGCTATATTCTCTTTACCTGTAGATTGCGAAAAGCCAGCCTACCATAATTTTGACTTCAGATATATACCAGTTTAAAGTTTTAAGAATCAGATGATTATATTTTGCAGATCAGTAAAACTTCCGTATCTTTACAGTATGAAAATTAAGGGATAGCAACCTTTATAATTGTAACGAAATTTGCTGCTGTAGTAATAAAACTTGTGCCAGAGATAATATTACTACGAAAATAAAGCCAGATCAACTGGTTTTATTTTTATATCCAGTGTCCGCTATGCACTTAGTGGTAAAATCAAATTTTATAGGCACTTCTAGTAGTGTCCGCTATAATCAAAGTCCGCGTCCGTCTCAGTCAAAATCCGCGTCCGCCTGTACCATAATATACTAATACCTATATAACTAATACCTACTAGACTAATACGCTACTTACGTTTTTGCCTTCTGCGAAGGCTCAAACGATCCTAAATTTTTCAACTTTAGATCAATATTACTTTTAAACATCTCCAAGTAAAGTGAGAAATATAAATTCATTACAACTATGTTAATACACAAACCAACTGGAAAAAAGTTCATTAATAGAAAAGAAGCCAAAATGTTTTTTGGGACTACCAGATTTAATAGATTATATAGAGAAAAGCAGTTCATTTTAGAAAAAAATGGAGATAATAAATAATCACAATTCAAATTCATTTGCTAACTATGAATTACAGAAGAATAACAGAAATGATCGGTAAATATCTAAATTTAACAGAAGCATATACTTACTTTTGTCTAGCAATAAAATCAGATAGAGAATCTTTATTCTCTAAAATAAAACAAGAGACTTTAGCTAATTATATTTCAGATAATGGATATACAGATAAAGATATAATTTCAGTATGGACTGTAAGAGATCATTTGAAAAAGTTTAAAGATTGTGGTCTGATTACCAAAGAAACTAAAACTACAGTTAATGGAACACAAGTTACTAAACAGAATACATACCAGCTAACAGATGAACATTATGTATTAATAGATGAAGCCATAGTAAAAGAACCTATATCAAATGAATTGAAGGGTTTCCTGATACTTTTGAAGACTAGGTGTATAAACTCTACCAACTTGTGTAAGTACTCCATTAGAGAGCTTGCTGATACTCTAGCAGTCGGAAAATCTACAGTAGGCAAATACTTAAAACAAGCAGAAGAAGCAGGATATATCAAAAGAGATTCTAATGGTATTACTTTATTGAACGATAATATCTTCATCATAACCAGAGAAACACAGATAGCAACTATGAAACGTATTTATGAAGAAGCTATTACAGATGAAGATTATGCAGCAGATAAATTTCTAAGTTAAACAAGTTCTAAAACGTATTGTTCAGATTATCAACAATTTACTTGTTTTCATCTTAAAAAAGTAGTAAATTTGTATTATAGAAATATGAGATAAACAACTGATAACCAAATCATATAAAACACATCGAATGACAATATTTGTTATACTCTGCATCCTAGTAGCTGCTATTCTAGCTGTATTACTTATCAAATCCGTGGTAAATGAGATCAAAATACATATAACCAAAGAAACTAATCGTATTATTCAACATATAAACAACAATGGAATCAGTAACACTATCTGTTAAAACAGTACAATCAATCCTTAACTATCTGGCAATTCAGCCATATAATGAAGTAGCCAGCTTAATAAATGCTATCCAGATGGAAGTAGTAACAAAAGAAGATCTACCAAGTAAAGAAGATGCTATAGAATAAAACCTACTAGCCTGTATGTTAATGATAAGGCTAATGTAAATGATAGTGTAATAAGCTACTACTTGTAGCTTTAACAGGCTGGTGAAATAAACCAGCGATATGACAAACAACCAAGACGGATATCAAATAAAAGAGAATGAAGGAAGAAAGCTATTAGAAAGCCTACTTATTCAGACAAAGAATGCTAGTAATTGGCGACCAACTACAGGTAAATATGACCACGTAGATGGATTCTTTAATTTAAACGATAAAAAGATAGTAGTAGAAATAAAGACCAGATCAGCTAAATATGCTGATTATTCTACACATTTAATGGAATTAGATAAATATATGAACCTTACCAAAGCTATGATAGATAATAAATGTTTTACTGGATTCTATGCCTGCTTCTTTGAAAATATTCTTTATTTGTATGATCTTAGAAATATGAATACCATAAATTGCAGAGTAATAGAAAAGTATGTAAATTGTACCACTGTTGAAGATAAAGGAAAAAGAATGAAGAAGTTTCTGGATATTCCTATTAAACTAGCAAAGGTGTTCAGAAAAGATAATGATAAATGGAAGAAAGTAAATTAAATAAATAATATGAAGAAAATAATATTCACATTGGCTATCTTAGCAACTATGCTAACAAGCTGTAATACCCCACCTTATGAAAGAGCTATTACTAATCATTACAGAACTACAAAATTTACAGCAGGTTTGACTCCAATCAAAGATTATAAGCCTATTAGTGTTGGTGAATTAAAACCATTTATCCATCAAAAAGGTTACTATTTTAAGATCCAGCCAGATTATTATACAGTTCATACTTATGAATGTACTTTAAGGCTTACAGCTATATTTAAGTCAATAGAGAATTATACACAAACTGATACAGTTTACTTGCATAAAAAGCCAGAAGGTACTTATGAAGTATGCGATAGATACACTCTGAATCAAAGATAAAAAGAAGCCCTGCTAATTCACACTAGCAGGGCTATTTTAGTTGACAAATCTTTATCTCATAGAAAGACTATCTTACTTCTTCGTAGGTGTACGTTTCCGTCCAATCAACTTCTCCGTTTAGATAGATAATAGCTTTAGTAACATAACCATCTTTATCTATTTCATAATTAAATGTATAAATTTCATTTTCATTAGACCTCTTTGCTTCTTTAGGTAGATACTTAGGTGCGTTACCCAGTAATGAAGCATACTGTAAACGACTATATTCAGTAGCTAAAACATCATCCGCATAGGCAAGGAAAATTCCACCTAAATTAGGTATATCGGTATATGTAATTCCTTTATCAAATACATTGTTTCCAGTCATTAACCCTTCACCGTTAAAGATGTATTTATCATCAACATCTGTTTTTCCTTTATATACTAAAGTCGCAGAAGTCAAGTAATTACCAGAATAGATAAAACTCCAAATACCACTATCAGTTTCTTCACCTTTTACAATAAATCCATCGTTGTTCAATGTGTAATTAGTTGTTTTTGTGAAATTACCTTCATCAGTGTTTTTAATATCCAGACTTTCTTTAACAGCATTACCAGTATAAGTATAATTGGAAGTCCAAGACATTTCATAACCAACCCTTTTATATGTTTCAGTTGTTTTAGAAACTTTACCATCTAAACGTTCAATATCCAGTGAACCTTTGCCACTATTGTCCTGATAGTTAATAGTAGTCAATCTCTTAACTGCTTTTTCTGGATCAGTGCCACCATTATCGTCATCATCACTACAAGAAATAAAATTAAAACACAAAGCCATCATCAAGACAGCTGAATACAATCTGTAAGTTTTCATATTAATAAAAGTTATGTCACCTGTTCCCTCCCCCAAATGACTATTATAAAAAAAAAGAAGCGTGAGGAACTGTAAACTAATATCCTATTCTGAGGCTCTGGTAAGCCCTTATAAGTAGATATAGTCAACAGCCCTCACGCCTATAACAATAGACGTGAAGCACCTGTTGCTATTATCCTACTTATAATTGAATTTACCAGATTCCAGAATAAGGATAATAACTTAACGCTTCGTTTATTTACTAATTATGTCCCTTCTAAGAGGTTCAACGCTTTGAGCTTTAGAAGTTGGTGCAAATGTAAGTAAAGTTTCTAATACAGCAAAGCCCACCAGCCTAAACTAGTGGGCTTTTTTACTATGTTTGTTGCATTATCTTAAAAGCCTTATTTATCAAATGTTCTGATTGATTGTATATTCCCGTTATATCCACCCAATCAGTTTGACTATATTATGGCAATGTCATAATTTGAACAATTTAGTTATTTGTGTTTATGTAAATTGTTGATCCCCTATTTTAGCTATAAGACCTAATGACAGTAATTTAATTAATATCTTCTTTACTTTTAAAGATGGCAATCCTACACTAAACCTTTCACTTGTTTTATTTACAAATTCTATTTCCTCTTTAGATAATATGGACTTATCAAAAGTATTTAATAGCTCCATATCTATTTCATAGACTGCATTACTAATACTATAATCTATTCTATCCTGCTTGATTATTATTTCTTTATTTGTTTCCTGCTTATCTGCATTAAATAAACTATCTCCAATTTTATTAGATATGGCTTTCTTTATCTTATTTGATTTGTCCTTATCATTTAGATGTTCATATACTTCATCTATCATAGTAGTATCATTGTGACCAGTTGCTATTATGATAGTATCTTTAGGAACATCCATACGACACATAATAGTAATAAATGTATGTCTAGCTGTATGTGTATGTATTAATTCATATGTAGGCTAAGCACCCAGCGCCTTGTCATATTTCTATGGTAGGTTTCCAAATGCTCGCCCCCGAACCGGACTTACACCTCTCAGCGTATCCGGCTCTCCACTAATTTTAGTCTATCTTTCCGTCATGTATCTTTTTGTGACAACTCCTGCACACGGCAATCGTTTTGCGTTTGCGGGCAATCATGTGTCGTTCCCAGCTTTCCTTACCCTGCAAGTTCTTTAGTTTCCTTACATGGTGCATAACAAGGTCGTCTGTCGCTCCACATAATTCACACTCATGGGCTTTCAGCCTTTCAACAAGACTTGTCCGCCCCGCAGTATAAATTGTTCGTGGCATGGTGTCACATTCCGATTTATAGGTGGGCTTCTTGCGTTTGAAGCCACCGTCGTAAAAGTATCTTTCCTTTACACCTGTTTTAGTCATGTGCTTTATGATAAACCTACCGTTCTTACGATATTTCTTGTTTACCTTGCGTGTGCGGCACTTATATTTGCCTGCAAACGTTTTGTACATGCTGTATTCCATGATGTACTTGAAATTATTCAAGGCATGGGCACAGTTGTTGGCTATGGAGTAGTAATTATAGAAACCCACGATTTCCCGATTATAGCTATCAAGGATTTCAAGGTCGTCATTGAATATCAGTCCCGATTTACATTTCGGTTTCCATATTTCCTTTCCGTTACGGTTTGTCATTTCCAAGACTCCCCAATCGAACAGTTTTTTACGGACAGTTTCCATACTGACATTCAAGCAGACCCTTTTACCATAGGTTCTTCTTAATCTACCCCGTTTATCACGTCTTTGGTCGTTGGACTTTCTTACAGTAATTTCATATCCGAGAAACTTGGCAGGTCTTTCGGTATGGGTGACAAGTGTCTTTTCATCAGACAGTTCCAATGCCAGTTTATCAGCAAGGAAGTTTTTAATATCTCCCTTTATCTGTTGCGCATCTTGCTTACTTCCGATAATTCCCACGAGAAAATCATCTGCATATCTCGCATATTTCATTCTCCTGTAATCGGCATCCATTTCTTCGCCATTGGGATATTTAGCCCGTCCTTGTTCTATTGCTTTCAGTTCAAGGATTAGCTTTACCCTTTGCCTTTCGTCTTTTACGGACTTCAATCTTCGCACAATACGTTTTCTTGCATTGCCGAAGTCCAAACTTTCTCTACTGAATTTTCGTTTCTTCCCTTTATCGAATTTGGCTATGTATTCCTTTATATACTTATCCAGCTTGTCAAGGTATATATTAGCCAATATCGGGCTGATGATACCCCCTTGCGGTGTGCCACTGTAAGTATTGTGGAATTGCCATTCTTCGATATATCCCGCTTTCAAAAACTTGCGTACTAAGCGTATGAAGCGTTCGTCCGCAATGCGCTCCTTGAGTATGTTTATTAATACATCATGGCTTATATTATCAAAGAAACCTTTTATATCTCCCTCTACAAACCACTTTGCACCGCTAAACTCCTTTTGGATGTGAGTTAATGCAGTATGGCAGCTTCGATTGGGTCGAAACCCATGCGAGGTGTATTCAAAATTTCCCTCGTATATGGCTTCCAATACCATTCTTACTACTTCTTGTATTAACTTGTCATTGAAAGTCGGTACGCCAAGAGGTCTTTTCTTACCGTTTTTCTTCGGTATGTACACCCTCTTTGACGGTTGGGGCTGGTACGTTTCATCTTTTAACGTATCAATCAACTTTTCAATTCGTTTCAGGCTCATGTTGTCAATGGTCTGACCGTCCGAACCTTTAGTCATGTTGCCCTCTTTGGCGTAGATGTGCTGATAGGCAACATAGAACATTTCCTCATTGAACAAAATTCTGTAAAGACGTTCAAACTTGTAGCTTACATCCTTACTGTGTTCTGATAGACTGTTTAATACTCTTTCTGGACTTCTCATAATGTCTCTCACATTTTCCGTTAATTGTATTAATAATTAGCTGCTTCCCTTCGCCATGTACAAGGCGTTACCTTGCTCGGACTACTATGGAAGCTCCGTTACCACTCCGAATTTTCATAGGTCAAACCTAATAGCCTTTCGGCACTTCGGGATAGGTAATCCCCGTTTATTACATCGTAACTGTTGGCATGATAGATTGTCGGATACGACTTCCGTCCTTCACTCGCTTACTGCGGTTGTGTCGTGATAAGTTCTTGCTACATTCATACCTATACACTGAAGTAGTATCACGATATGGCGATTGATAGTTACCTTACGCCATAGCCTAAAGGGGAACCACTCGGACTATCGTTTAATCAATTCGGACTTTATCCTCATATCTATCTTTTCATCTCGCCATTCAGTCGCAGTTTGGTAACTAACTGACTTATGACTTTTCCGACATGCTACACTCCCTGCTCGGTTAAGTTTTCCCGAAAACAGATAAGTCGGCTGATGATAGGTTATTTTCAAAGAACACTTTCCTAATCTCTTGCCAAAGAGATGTTTACGATGCAACCTTTACGGGCGCACAAAGGTGCTTTAAGTATTCCTACATTAGCTCCCTTTTGTTCTTGATATTCTATTTCTTCATTAAGTCCAACATCTTTACATATTGCTTTTATAGCCCTATTATATGTTGGTGAACCTTTTCTTTCTAATATTTCTGGATATTTTAAACCATCTTTATATTTAGCTAATATCTCTTTAGCTTCATCAAATAATGGTATAATAGCCAGTTCACCTGTTTTCTGTTGTATAATGGAGATAGTATTATGTTCAGTATCTAATTCATATTCTCCATTTAAGAACTTTGACATATCAGATATGCGTTGACCTACTAGACACTGTAATACAAACATATCTTTTATTTCAGTTTCTTTAGTAGCGTTTCTTCCTTTAAGAGTATAGTTATATATATCTTTTACTTGTTCTATTGTCAAAGCTACTTTCTTTTCATTCCTCTTAGTCTTATTAGTTTTATCTTTTATAACGTCAAAGCTATCTATGTTACTATCAGACCATTTAAAAGGAATATCCGCACGTTTATTTGCCAACCTTAATAAGGTTTGAATATGAGCAAAATAATTTCTTATTGTATTAGGACTTTTATTCTCTGATATTAAATAATTCTGGAACTTATTCAATGTATCACAATTCATATTATCCCAACTATCAGATATTTTATTTTCTTTAAGAAACGAAGCGAGCCTCTTAATTGCCCTAGTTTGTTCTGTTTTACTACTATCTTCAATATCTATTCGTTCTACAATAATATGTTGCATTCTTGTTGTAGCTGATATATCCTGTGTTTTTATCATACGTCTACTAGTGTTATCTTTATAAATTCTACCCTTTAGTATTTCAAGGCAACTATCCAGCTTATCGGGATTGTCACAAAGGTACTTCTTGTATTCAGAAAAATAAGCTTTCAGTTCATTTATTTTATTATTTGCAATCTCGTTGTTTCTGTTGTCCAGTTCTGATAAACGGAAACTTATATATGCTTCCTGTTTACTCTTATTCCAGTGTTCTGGGTACACTTTTATGCCAGTAGATAACTTTACTTGCTTACCTTGTACTCTGCATACCAGATATACATTTGTTGGTTTATTTGCTTTCGGCTTACGTAAATTAAACGTTGCCGACATTTCATTAATAAATATCTGCTGTCCCATCGTTGTTCTTTAATTTCGTTCTTTGACTTTGTTCTTTATTCTCGTTCTTTTTCGTCGGATCGGCTCGATTACGATATTTGCAACTACTTCATTTACACGCTGATATTCATTATTTTACATTCTCCTTGTACCTATCTATCATAATTAGTACTTTTGCGCCAAACAAACAGAATAAGATGGCACTTCCTATCGATTTTATCACACGCACCCGTGCCTTGTTAGGCGACGAATATGAGAAACTGGAAGCCGCATTGCAAGCGGATGTTCCCGTAAGTATCCGTATCAACCAAGAAAAAGGGACGAAAGCTCCGGAGACATCTCCCGTAGGCTGGAGCGATACAGGTTATTATTTACCCGAGCGCCTGTCGTTCACCTTCGATCCACTGTTCCATGCCGGAGCTTATTATGTGCAAGAAGCCTCTTCGATGTTCCTCGAACAAGCCATCCGCAACTTCGTTACGGAGCCCGTCAGATGCCTCGACCTGTGTGCCGCACCGGGCGGAAAATCCACCCATCTGTTAAGTACCTTGCCCGAAGGTAGCCTGTTGGTCAGCAACGAAGTGATCCGCAGCCGCAGTAATATCCTGGCTGAGAACATCACCAAATGGGGCAATCCGAACAACATCGTAATCAATAATGATCCCGAAGAGATCGGCCGCCTCACCCATCTGTTTGATGTGATCGTCACCGACGTGCCCTGTTCCGGCGAAGGAATGTTCCGCAAAGATACCGACAGCACCGGCGAGTGGAGCGTGGCGAACGTCAACCTTTGTGCCGCCCGCCAGCGACGCATCATCCACGATATATGGGATGCTCTGAAACCCGGTGGCCTGCTTATTTACAGCACCTGCACGTACAATACGGAAGAAGACGAGGACAATATCCATTATATTATAGAAGAATTGGGAGCCGAAGCCCTGACCATCCCCGTGAAAGAAGAATGGCAGATCACAGGCGCACTCCGCCACGACCATCCGGTATACCGCTTCTTCCCCCATAAAACCAAAGGGGAAGGTTTCTTCCTCGCCGCCCTGCGCAAAGCACCGGGTGAGACAGAAGAGATCCGTCCCCGGAATAAAAGCAAGAAAGAGAGAGGGAAAGCGGCGCCCGTCCTCCCTTCCGTGGTAAACGACTGGATAGAGGAAGCCGGCAAGTTCCGCTTCGAACTGATCAACGACACGATACAGGCCATCCCATCAGCCCATCAGGAAACATGGCAACTGATTGCAGGCCAGTGCCGGATCGTCACAGCCGGAATCCGCGTCGGCGAGATAAAAGGGAAAGATATCCTCCCGGCACATTCGCTGGCAATGAGTACGTCACTGAACAGAGAAGCCTTCACCACCGTTGAAATCAACTGGGAAGATGCTGTCAAGTACCTGAAAAAAGAGGTTTTACTCTTGCCCGAAGAGACAAAGAAAGGCTATGTACTGGTCTGCTACAACGGCTTCCCGCTGGGATTTGTCAAGCATCTGGGCAACCGGGCTAATAACCTCTATCCCCAGGAATGGCGTATCCGCAGCGGTTATCTGCCGGACAAAGTGGTCTTATATCCCGAGAGCTAAGCAGGAAGGTCGTTACATCTAAGGATCTTCCTCCTTACTATTAAGCATTTTCCTCCCTACTTTGAATAAAGGAAGGCAGACTTTACATAAATGCAAAGCGAGCATTACATAAAAGAAAGGCCACTATTACATATACGTAAGGCAAGCCTTACTTTTACAAAAGTGCGGACTTGGATGCTTAATTGTCCGGAGAAAAGAGCTTAATAGTGCAGACCTATCGGCTTAGTATTCGTATAGTCAATACGCCTGGACTACCAGCGGTTTAGGGATATTCACCGTATAAAGAGCCGCTTCGATCTTACGTATCAGGTTTCGTTTCGTTGTTTCGGGAGCGAAAACAAGGCCTTCCGTCACAACAATGCGCTGACTCCTCTCATCCAGGAAAGCATGGCTGACGAACGGGCCACCCATCTTATCCCCCACCATCTTCCATAGTCCGCGCAAGACTCCGCAATACTGATTATCGAGGGTTATCGGTTCGTAAGAGAGTGCGGCACGTCTTTCTGTCGCCATGTACGAATCCGGGAAAGCACCGGGAAGGTTCACTTTCAGAACGGAGTCGCGTTTGGCTACCAGATAATCTTCGGTGAATGTATTCTCATCCGTATAAGGGAAAGAATAAACCAGTAAGTCCACGCGCCCGGTCTTGGCATTGTTGGAAACCCAAAGGAAGTCGGTCGTATCTTTGTAATAGGTCATATCATTCGGGGCATAGAGCTGGATATCAAACTTCTCGTTTACTTTTTCCATTGCCAGTTGGCTGTAATCCTTTTTCAGGATAGCCACACGGCGTTCTCTTTCTACTTTGGAAAACTGATTAACAATATCGGAATCGTGGAAAAGGAGATAAGTTACCAGTTCTTCTGTTGAAGGGGCATTTAGCTTTATTACCTCCTGGTTGGTAGCCCACTCGTCTTTGCTGGTTTTCATAGATACCGTTGTATATTTTGCCGGATCTATATCTACAAGGAGAATGTTGCGGACGTACCTTAACAAACCGTTGAAGGTTTCGACCGGAGCGTAAGTAATACGCATGGAAGGTTCGATCTGGGGAAGTCCCGCAACCGGGGTATTCAGCTGGGCTCTTACCAGCTCGCCGACCTCACTGTCGTTAACTTCCTTAGTCATTACCACCAGGACTTCATAAGGCAGTCCCGTTGCCCGTTTCTCGACAATAGATGTATTGCAACCGGCTAATGTAAGGAGTCCTAACAAAAAAAGGGTGAATAGATGCTGTGTTCTCATAAGCATTATTTGTTTGTGTATTATCAGAGTTAATTATTTACTCCGACAAATGTACGGGAGAAAAGGGAAAGGGAGAAAGATTACTGCCGGACAAACGAGGACAGACATAAACCAATAAAAGCCAACACTATAGCTTCGCTGAAAATAGTATTTTACGTATTTGGCAGGACATTCTGCACGGACAGATCTATTAATAAAGACGAATAAACTGATCCAAATCCGTCTTTTCATCCAGTTGCAAGCGTTTCTTCAGACGGCTCTTCGACTTGGTCAGGGCGTCGGTGGTATTATTGAAGACAGCCATTTGATCCTTACGGGAAAAGTTCCATTTAATCAGGCAGCAGATCTCTTCTTCGTGCCGAGTGATGCCTGATTTCTCCTTCAGCTCCGTGAGGAAGTTGTTAAAGAGAAGGTCGGTGGTATGCAACAACTCCGTCCATTCCTGTTTGGTCAGGTTGGTGCGCACGGGGTCTTTCTTCAGTTGCATCAGCAGAGAGAAAGCATCGGGGGGAAGACGCAGGGTATCTGCCGTTTCGGACGAAAGGCGTTCGATGATCTGTTCGCTCTCACGAACTTTCCGTTGGTAATATTCCAGGTCGGCGACGCGTTCCTTGTAGAGCTCGGATTCTGAAGTCAGGTTATGCAGCTCTTCTTCGAGACGATTGATCTGCTCGATATAATCATACTTTTCCTTCTGGTAGTGATAAATGGCCACCTTATTCTTCCTGATCTTTTCCTTTACCAGCCGGTGGCGCTCCTTATTGCGTGCCATCCGGATGCCGATAATGTAGCCCAGCACCGCACCAGCTATCAGGGCTACCCAGCAAAAGCAGAAAAGGAAAAAGGTCAGGGAAGAAGGATTATCCATATCAGTTCATTCACGATTTGTTTTTCAGGTACTCATAGATTGCCAACTGCGAACGAACCTTTACGGAGGAATCATCCCGCTTAAAGTTGTTATGCAGCTGTCCGTCGATCTGGCAGGCCTTCACGTTATCGCGCATCTGTATCTTGAGGATGTCGATGACTTCCTGTTTGATCTCCGGCACCAGTATCGGGAAGGCCGTCTCGATACGGCGGTTCAGATTACGGCGCATCCAGTCGGCCGACGTCAGGTAAAGGTCTTCCTTACCGTCATTATAGAAGTACCAGATACGGGAATGCTCCAGAAACATATCCACAATACGGGTAATCCGTATATTGGCACTGTAAGGCTGATCGGGCACCAAGCAGCAAATACCGCGGACGATCAGATCGATCTCCACGCCACATTCGCTGGCATGATAGAGTTCGTTGATCATATTCTGGTCGTGCAGGCCGTTCATCTTCAATACGATCCGTCCCTTGCGTCCCTGCTCTACATGCTCGATCTCACGATGAATCATACGGATCAGTTCGGGCACCATATTGAAGCGGGCAACCAACAGGTGACGGAAGGTTGGCCCGGTCAACTTCCCTTCCAGCACGGCAAAGACTTTATTTATATCGGTTATGATCTCATCATTGCATGTCAACAACGCCATGTCCGAATAGACGCGGGCTGTCTTTTCATTGAAATTGCCGGTACTCAGATACGCAAAGTCACGGCGTTTATTACCGTCCTCCGAGTCTTTCCGGATAATAACAGCTACTTTGGCGTGTACCTTCAATCCGGGGATACTATATATAATACGTATGCCCGCCTGCTCCATCCGCTCGGCGGTACTCATATTGTTTTCTTCATCGAAACGGGCTTTCAGTTCCACGAATACCGTCACTTTCTTCCCGTTCTGCGCCGCACTGACCAACGTATTGATCACTGCCGAATTCTCCGCCACCCGGTATTGGGTGATCTTTATCTCATCCACCTTCGGATCGAAAGCCGCCTCCATCAGGAAACGGATCAGGTAATCGAACGACTGATAAGGGAAGTGCAGCATGATATCTTTCTTCTTCACCGCACGGAACACGGAGCCTTTCTCATCCAGATAAGGAATACGCATAGGAGAAGGTATCTGCTGCTCCAGCTCTTTCCCTTTCGGGTTAGGCAGTTTGGCCAGGTCTTGCAGATTCAGATAACGGCCACCGACCACCAGGTCGTCACCGGTAATACCGAACGCATCGCAGATAAAGGCCAGGAAATCGTCCGGCATAGCCCGGTCGTACATGAAACGGCTCAGGTCGCCGATCTTCCGTTTCTTTACTTTCTTGCGGATACTTTCCACGATATTCCCCTTTTCGTTCTCCAGGTAAATATCGGCATCGCGAGAAATCTTAATGCTGTAACAACTGTCGATAATGTATCCGGGGAATATATTTGCCAGATTGGCACGGATAATATCATCGATAAACATGATATAGAACTTTCCTTCATGCTCCGGCAACTCGATAAAACGGGGCACCTTGGCATAGGGTATCTTCATCATGGCATAATGATATTCGGGCGCCTGTCCCTCCTCCGGTTTACGTTTGCTCTTCTTGACCATACGGATCACCAGGTACAAACGGCGGTCGCGGATAAAGGTGCGGATATCCCCCGCCTGTATCATAACAGGCGAAAGAAAAGGAAAGACCTCTTCATTAAAGAAGTTATGAACGAACTCTTCGTGGAAAGGTTCGGGGTCGCTATCCTGATACAAGTAAATATTCTGCCGGTGCAGTTCGGGCAATATCTTTTCGGAAAAGATCCGGTAATATTCACGTTGCTGGCGGTTTACTTCATTGGTTATCTCGGTCAACACTTCTTCGGCCTCGGCACCGCTTTCTTCGGTGTAATTCTTTTTCATGATCACTCCGCGATGCTCGGCCACACGTATTTCGTAAAATTCTTCCAGATTGGAAGAATAGATAGACAAGAATTTAATCCGCTCATAAACAGGCAGCGTATCATCTTCTGCTTCCAGCAAAACCCGGTAGTTGAAAGAGAGCCAACTAATGTCGCGTTTAAAGTATTTATATGAATTCTCCATCGTATTCTATTCTTAGATGCGTAAATATAGATACTTTTGTAGAATAAAAGAAATTGTTATGATTAAAGTTGGACTTCTCTCGGATACTCACGCCTGGTGGGATGATAAATATGCGGAATACTTTGCAGAATGTGATGAAATATGGCATGCAGGAGATATCGGATCGGACGGACTGGCTGCACGTCTGGCAGCCCTGAAACCTTTACGGGCGGTATACGGTAATATAGACGGGCAATCACTCCGGCTGGAATATCCCGAGGTCGCTCATTTCACTGTGGAAGAAGTAAATGTGATGATGACGCATATAGGCGGTTACCCGGGACGATACAACCCGGCTATCCGCAAAGAACTGTACGATACCCGCCCGAACTTGTTCATAGCGGGGCATTCGCACATTCTGAAAGTTGCTTTCGACAAATATCTTAATTGTTTATATATCAACCCGGGAGCCGCTGGAAAAAGCGGCTTTCACCAGGTTCGCACATTAGTACGTTTCGTTATCGACGGCAAGAATATTAAAGACCTGGAGGTAATAGAACTTGGTATCCGATAGATAATTCGTTACTCTCCGCAGCAGAAACTTTCAGCCAGCAATATCGTATTTTGAAGATAAGAGAACTCCTGCTCAAAGTATTCACTGAATACACCCGATTGCAGGTTTTCTTCTATTTGTTTGGCAGTCCATAACTTTCCGCCTGCCTTTTTACACTGGCTCAATTGTTCTTCTGTACGCAAACAGATCACATAAAGCGAAACCAAGTGTTTAACCTTCTCGTTTTCGAACGTATAACGTATCAGGAAACGAGGTGTAATATCCTCCTGTTCGGCCAGTTCACCGACGGATTCGCGCACTGTACTTTCAATACTATGCCTGAACAGTACATAACTATGGAAAGGATAATCGATCGTATCAGGAGATACGAATGCATCTTTACTCCTTTTCATCAAATAAAGCATGCCGTTATGAATAACAGCTACCCGGACGATCGGATGATAGTATTTCTTCGGCAACGTACGGCTCACCGAACGTGCAATACAACCAATCACCTTTCCTCCTTCATTCAACACTGGCAACCACATCTCTTTACGCAAACTACCTTGCATCAACGACAGGCGTATCTGTTCATACAGAATAATCAGTATACCTATCAATACCCCCAGCTCCCTGTAAAGGAAACGCTCCGTACGCACACTCTGCATCGTATCCGGCAGGATACTGTACACCAGAATGGCAAACAGGTGCAATGTATATATATTCTGAACGAGCTGAGCAATGAAATAAAATTCATTCAATGTTGTTCGCATTAAAGTCCGCTTATAAGTCGGATGCGTTGATGTTCGTATTTTCTTCAGTACCGAGCGCCGGCTAAAACCGATAAACGCAAGTACAACTACCAACAACACCTCCGTGATCAACGGAGAATAAATGAACAATACCGGCTCTAGTTTCAGGCAGAGAAAAACAGAATACAAGACCAATGTTATTGCCGAAGGCAACAGCAGGAATTGATACACTTTATCTTTACTCAAAACCTGATAGAGAAAAATACATACAAAACAAAAGGTAACGCCGATGATGAAAGACAAGAGATAAGAAAAATAGTTGTCCAAAAACATAAACAACAGCAATGGCAAAAGACCAATGGCTTGGTTGTCCAATCCTTTCTTAACTTTGTTCATACCCTTTCCCCCTTTCTTCGCACTTTAAATATATAACAACCCAATTTGTTAAATGTTTTCGTTATTAAACATGCTTTTCAGCGTGATAAGAGGAACGAACCAGCGGAGCGCTCTCCACCATACGGAAACCTTTTTCCAAAGCGATTGATTTATAAGTAATGAACTGTTCGGGGGTAACGTATTCGGATACTTGAATATTTTTTCTCGATGGTTGTAAATATTGTCCAATTGTTAATACCGAAGTACCTGTTGCAAGCACATCGTCCATCAGGCAGCAGACTTCTTCCGGGGTTTCCCCCAGGCCGACCATAATGCCCGTCTTGGCTGTTGCACCTTGTCCGGCAATACGCGACAGGACAGACAAGCTGACATCATATTTGGCTGCACTACGAACTTGCGGACTGATACGTCGCACGGTTTCCATATTATGTGAAATAATTTCAGGCCCAGCAGCAACTATCAGATCTACCAGATCGAGACGTCCCTGAAAGTCCGGGATCAGCACTTCGACGGTGGTTCCCGGATTAACCTCCTTGATCGTTCGGATGGTTTCAACCCAATGCCCGGCTCCCATATCCGGCAGGTCATCCCGGTCGACCGATGTTATTACCGCATGTTTTAAATTCATCAGGCGGATGCTTTCAGCTACATTGGCCGGTTCTTTCGGATCCAACGGCAACGGCTTGCCTGTAAGTGTATTGCAAAAACGACAGGAACGGGTACAGATCTCACCGGCAATCATAAAAGTGGCGGTTCCACGACTCCAGCACTCTCCCATATTCGGGCATTTGCCGCTTGTACAGATCGTGTGCAGACAATGAGACTCAACAATACTTTTAGTCCTCGTGAACTGTTCGTTCCCTCCCAGCCGGATCTTCAACCAATCCGGCTTTCTCAAATGTTCTGACATTATAAATTATCAAATAAGAAATTAGACATCGAAGTATACAGATGATAACGTGCATTTCCTCCGTAAATACTATGATTATAATCTGGATAAATCTGCATTTTATAATCTTTACCAGCTTCTATCAACGCTTTTGTATAGGCTATCGAATGCTGGATATGAACATTATCGTCTGCTGTTCCGTGGATCAGCAATAACTTACCTTGTAAGTCTTTTGCCAGACGAACCGGAGAAGTAGCAGCATAACCGGCGAAGTTTTCCTGAGGTGTACGCATATAACGTTCGGTGTAAACCGAGTCATAATATTTCCAGTCTGTCGGAGGAGCGACAGCAATACCGGCCTTGAATGTACCGTTACCCACGCTCATAGACATCAATGTATTGTATCCACCGAAGCTCCAGCCCCAGATAGCAATACGACCGGCATCCACATACGGCAATTTACCTAACGCCTGTGCAGCTTCCACCTGGTCTCTGGATTCCAAATCGCCCATCCGCAAGTATGTACATTTACGGAAAGCTTCACCACGTGCACCGGTTCCACGACCATCCACACTAACTACGATAATACCGTTGGCAGCCAAATAGTGTTCCCAGTCAAAACCATATTTATCCAATACTTGTTGCGAATTAGGCCCGCTATATTGAACCATTAACACCGGATATTTCTTCGATTCATCGAAATTAACAGGTTTGACTATCCAGGCATTCAACTCATAATCAGAAGCTGTATGCACTTTGAAGAATTCTTTTTTCGAGAAGGATGTATTTGCCAGTTTTTCTTTCAAAGCAGCGTTATCCTGCAATACCCGTAATTCCTTTTTAGTCTTTGTTTCGTTCACTGTGATCTTTGCGGGGGTGTTCGCATTCGACCAGGTATTAACAAAATAAGCATAGTTATCGCTGAAGTCGGCACTGTTCGTTCCTTCTGCATCCGTCAACTTCGTTTTTACACCTTTTGCGTCTATCTTATAAACGGAACGGCGCAACGGGCTTTCTTCTGCAGACTCGTAATAAGCGACTTTAGTTGCATCATCATATCCGATCAGGCGGGTAACATCCCAATTGCCTTTCGTTACCTGACGCTGCATAACTCCTGTCGGTGAATACAGATAAAGGTGGGAATAACCGTCCTGTTCGCTTACATAAGTAAAACCGGAAGGGAAGAAATGGATGGAAGTCAACCATTCGGAGTCTACATAGCATTTATTTTCGTCACGAAGGATCAGACGCGATACGCCGCTCTTCGGATTTACATAATACATATTGAAAAGGTTCTGCTGACGGTTCAAAGTCATCACAGCCAATTGATCGGAATTAGTCGTGAAAATAATTCGCGGGATATAACTGTCCGGCTCTACCGGGACTTTCAATTCTTTGATATCTTTTGTCGCTACACTGTAAGAATGAACCGATACTTTCGAGTTGTTCTCTCCGGCTTTCGGATATTTAAAGTTGTAATAGCCCGGATATAAACCGTTGCCCCACATCTGCATAGAATACTCCGGCACTTCTGTTTCGTCAAAGCGCACATAAGTCAGGTATTCGCTGTCGGGCGACCAGGCCATCAGGTTTGTCACGGCAAATTCTTCTTCATAAACCCAATCGGTAACACCGTTCAGTATTTTATTCAGTTCGCCGTCTTTGGTTACCTGCACTTCGGTATCGTAATCAAATTTACGAACCCATATATTATTATCCACCACATACGCACACATACGTCCGTCGGGCGAATAAGTCGGGATCATCTGTTTGTTCTTCGAATCGGATAAAGGCTTTACATAATTACGACGCACGTCATAATCGTAAACCATAGCCTTGAAAGAACGGCGATAGATAGGCTCAGTCTCTCTCCAGACCAGAATATGATGGCCGGTAGCACTGATATCGTAGCCGTCGAAGTCGTCGAACGTCGATTCGCGGGCTGTGCGGGCATTAAACAATGTGTCTACCGGATTACCTGTACGGTATGAATATTTTATAATCATACTCCGATCTTTGTTCATTGCCGTATAATGCTCACCATCCGGCAGCGACCGCATTTCTCCGATAGCAGTTACCTGACGGTATTTACCATCTGTAATTTCTTTTAAATCTACACGTTTGCTCCCGTTCTGAGCAGATACGCTTCCAACTATCGCCAATGAAAGCAAGAAACCAACACCCAATCGTTTCATGAATACTTTTAATTTTATATTGAATAGCCCGCAAAGTTAGCATTTTATCGTGGTAAACCCTTAACCGTTAAAGGTAAATTATGTACTGAAGCTGTGATGTCCTGGCATTTTATCATTAAATTAACCACCGGACATTGGTCATTAACCATTATAAATTACCTTTGCCTTATGGAAAACGTAAAGCCTTATAATGATTTCGGAGATTTCCTGCGGAAAGTATTCCCTCATAAAGTACAGAAAATCTCTATCAACGCCGGCTTCACCTGTCCTAACCGCGACGGTTCGAAGGGATGGGGAGGTTGCACTTATTGTAATAATCAAACATTCAGTCCGGAATATTGCCATACGGAAAAGAGTGTATCCGAACAGTTGGAAGAAGGAATACGTTTCTTCTCCCGCAAGTATCCGGAGATGAAATACCTGGCCTATTTCCAAGCATATACCAATACGTATGACGAACTCGATTCATTAAAAACCAAGTATGAGGAAGCATTGTCTTACCCCGGTGTAGTCGGCCTGATCGTCGGAACACGCCCGGATTGTATGCCGGAAGCTCTACTGGATTATTTCACTTCCCTTTCCAAAGAAAAGTTTGTCATGATAGAATACGGACTGGAAAGCACATTGGATAAGACATTGATCCGTATCAACCGCGGACATACGTATGAAGAGTCGGAAACAGCTATCCGCCGGACAGCCGAAAGAGGCATCTATACCGGGGCACACCTCATCCTGGGGTTACCGGGAGAAAGCCATGAAGAGATATTGCAGCATGCCGACCGGTTATCCGCTTTGCCGATTACTACCCTGAAATTGCATCAGCTGCAACTGATCCGGAATACCCGCATGGCCAAGGAATACGCCGAGCATCCCGAAGAGTTCCACCTCTATACGGCCGACGAATATATCGATCTGGTGATCGACTTCATAGAAAAATTAAACCCCTCTATTGTGGTAGAGAGGTTTGTATCGCAATCCCCGAAAGAGCTGCTGATCGCTCCCGACTGGGGACTAAAGAACTTTGAATTCACTGCTAAAGTCAATAAGCGTATTGCCGAAAGAAATGCACGGCAGGGACGACTGTTCACTCCTCTTTCTTAGGAGCCAGTTCCCCGTAAAACGTGATATTCTGTTTATTCACAGGTGTCACATTTATAGTTGCGGAACCATTCGAGAATACCTGTACACTAAAAGCATACGTATCATCGTCGGTTCGGGCACGAAACTGTATTTGAGCGGTTCCCTTTTTATTAAAAGAGGTTTGATAATCGGTAATTGATTTTTCAAATCGCAACCCGTCACCGCCACCATAAGGGGCAGTATAGGCTCTTCCGAAATAAGGGAGATAAGAGATAGCCGAGTCGCCGCGCATTTCCAGAGAATAGGGAGAGGTCAGATTGAGAGAACGCCCTCCCATAGGTATCGCACGATCCACATTTATTGTAAACCGTTTACTTTCTATTAATTCTTTTACTTCTTTTTCCTTTTGTTCTTTCTTTTCCTTTTTGGTTTGAGCACAAAGGGATTGCCCTGCTATAACAAGGACAATCCCCAGTAACCAGAATAACCTAACATTCTTCATAACCTTAAATAAATAACACACTGTTTGCCTTTTATATATAAGACAATTACAGGAGCTAAAAGTTTATGGCATATCCGTTAATTTAACGCAATAAAAGGTTAACAAAGTATTACTCAATCAAAGACTTAGCCAAGCAGAACAAAATAGAGGCAAACCATAGCCTCAGCACTATAGTGACAGGGGTATCAGGACTATAGTACTGCACCTGTCAGCACTATAATGTGACAGGTACTCACACTATAGTGCTATCCTATTTAAATGCATATACAGAATCTTTATTTATTCTTTTATCAATTAAGAACTAAACCCCTTGCGTATGTCCGTCAACTTTACGTAATTTGCTGTACATTATAATTCTGAATTGGAATAAACAAATTTATGGAGAAAAAACATCAGTATCAGGGCTTAACCAAACAAGAAGTTGAAGAAAGCAGGCGCCTTCATGGCGAAAACATTCTCACACCTCCCGAGAAAGCCTCTCTCTGGAGTCAGTTCCTCGAAAAGTTCAATGATCCGATCATTAAGATCCTGCTGGTAGCATGGCTCTTATCGATGATTATCGCCGGCGTGCATTGCTGGGGGCCGGAAGCGAAAGGCTTTACCGCATTTCTCGAACCTATCGGTATATTCTTCGCCATCATGCTGGCATCGTGTGTCGGCTTCTTTTTTGAATTGAAAGCCAACAAGGCATTCGATGTCTTGAACACAGTGAACGACGATACATTTGTAAAGGTGATCCGGGAAGGGAATATCTGTCAGATCACAAAAAAAGAAGTAGTAGTCGGCGATATCGTTGTACTGGAAACAGGGGAAGAAGTTCCCGCCGACGGCCATCTGCTGGAAGCCATCTCTTTACAGCTCAATGAGTCTACCCTTACCGGCGAACCGATCATCAGCAAAACAACCAATGAAGCCGAGTTCGACCACGAAGCGACCTATCCTTCCAACGTGGTCATGCGCGGAACAACCGTAGTAGACGGACACGGAGTGATGGAAGTCGAACTGGTAGGCGACGCCACCGGATACGGAAAAGTATACGAAGGTTCCCAAATAGAGAGCGACATTGAAACCCCGCTGCAGATACAATTGAAAGGACTCGCAGGCGTGATCAGTAAAGGCGGATACACCGTAGCCGGACTTACTTTCATCGCCCTGCTGATAAAATTGTTCCTATCCTCTTCCGGTATGCCGGTAATGGATCTGATCTCGCATATACTGAATATCTTTATGATAGCAGTAACGCTGATCGTTGTATCCGTCCCCGAAGGCTTGCCGATGAGCGTAACCCTCAGCCTTGCCCTGAGCATGAACCGCATGCTTAAGACAAACAACCTCGTTCGTAAGATGCATGCCTGCGAAACGATGGGGGCTACCACCGTGATCTGTACCGACAAGACCGGGACATTGACACAGAACCAGATGCAGGTCTACCAGACTAATTTCTACAACTTGAAAGACCAGCAACTGGGCGACGACGAACTAAGCAACCTGATCAAAGAAGGTATCTCGGTAAACTCTACCGCTTACCTCGACTTCTCGGAAGATAAAGTAAAAACATTAGGTAACCCGACCGAAGCGGCCTTATTGCTCTGGTTGAACAGCCAGAATCAGAATTACCTGACATTAAGGGAAGAAGCTCCGGTTGTGGATCAGTTGACCTTCTCCACCGAACGGAAATATATGGCAACGGTAGTCAAATCGCCGTTGCTGGGTAAAAAAGTATTATACGTTAAAGGTGCCCCCGAAATTGTTCTGGCCAATAGCCAACGGGTAGCTACCGACGGTACTTACAAACCGGTAGATGCCTGCAAAGCCGGTATCGAAAAACAACTGCTGGATTATCAGAACCAGGCTATGCGTACGCTCGGCTTTGCATACCAGATCATTGAAGACGGACAAGACGAGTCGTTCTTCGTAAACGGCCGTCTGCACAATACCGATCTTACTTATTTAGGCATCGTCGCCATCTCCGACCCGGTTCGTTCGGATGTTCCGGCAGCCGTTCAAAGCTGTTTGAATGCAGGGATAGATGTAAAGATCGTAACAGGTGATACACCGGGAACAGCCAAAGAGATCGGCCGTCAGATCGGCACATGGAAACCGGAAGACACCGACCGTAACATCATTACGGGCCCGGGCTTCGAAGCATTGACCGACGAAGAGGCACTCGACCGCGTATTGGATCTGAAGATCATGTGCCGCGCCCGTCCTACCGACAAACAGCGTCTGGTGCAGTTATTGCAGAAGAAAGGCGCCGTTGTTGCCGTAACCGGCGACGGAACCAATGATGCCCCCGCCCTGAAAGCAGCCCAGGTAGGTCTGTCTATGGGAGACGGAACATCGGTAGCCAAAGAAGCCAGCGACATCACGATCCTTGACAACTCTTTCGGAAGTATCACGCGTGCCGTTATGTGGGGACGCTCTCTATACCGCAATATCCAGAAGTTCCTGCTTTTCCAGCTGACTATCAACGTGGCAGCCTGTCTGATCGTATTGCTGGGCTCCCTGTTCGGAACCGAATCACCGCTTACCATCACCCAGATGTTATGGGTGAACCTGATCATGGATACGTTCGCCGCCGGTGCACTGGCTTCACTTCCTCCTAACGAACGGGTGATGAAAGACAAGCCCCGCCGTAGCGGAAAGGATGGTGACTTTATCATCACCCGCCCAATGGCTTACAACATCTTCGGAGTAGGTATTGCTTTCGTGCTGATCCTGATGGGAGTATTATACTATTTCCATGCACAGACGGGATTGACTCCACACGACCTGTCCTGGTTCTTCAGTTTCTTCGTCATGTTACAATTCTGGAATATGTTCAATGCCAAAGCATTCATGGAAGGCCGTTCGGCATTCGCCAACCTGAAAGAGAGCAAGAGCTTCCTGTTCGTTGCCCTGCTGATCCTCATCGGCCAGTACCTGATCGTCACATTCGGCGGAGAAATGTTCAATGTCGTACCGCTGTCACTGAAAGACTGGGGGATCATTATCGGCTCCAGCTCACTGGTTCTTTGGATTGGTGAGATTGCACGCGGAATTAAACGGTTGACCTCCCGATAAGAAGCTTTTATAAAGGTAGCTACCTTGTGCTACTTAAGCCAGCACCGGCCAAAGGTGTCGGGAAATAATTAAAACGCTTACAAAAAGTAGTACAAATAACAGGAATAATATTTACATTTGCTTACTTTGCAAACAGAGCAAACACATTGTAATATGGAAATAGAAATAAAACATGGAACAGAGACAGTAATCTGCCTTTCCGGACAATTGGACACGTTAAGCTCACCCGATCTTGAAAAAGAGATCACAGCGATTCTTGAAGGTGATGCAAAGAAAGTAATACTGGACGGCAGCAAACTTACCTATATCAGTAGTGCCGGTTTGCGGTTGCTTCTCATTCTGCAAAAAAGAATGAGTCAAAAAGGAGGTAAATTCGTGTTGAGGAATATCCAGGACAGTATTATGGAGATATTCAGAATAACCGGTTTCATCTCTTTCCTTACCATTGAATAATAAGATTCAAACTCCGGTAGAATGACCAGCACATTACATATTAAGAATGATCCGGAACAACTTGCGCTCTTGTATGATTTTCTGGAGCAGCAAGCTGGTAATTGCGGATTTGATGCAGCACTGCTCATGCAGATAAAGCTGGCAATGGACGAGGCTGTAACAAATGTTATTCAATACGCATACCCCGGTTCGGAAGGAGATATATGCATCGATATGGGGTGCGATAACGGACAATTGAAAATAGTCATAACCGACAACGGCATCCAGTTTAATCCGCTGGAAAAACAAGAGCCGGATATTACACTTTCATTGGATGAACGCCCGATCGGCGGACTCGGTATCTTCCTGGTAAAACAGCTGATGACGGATGTCAGGTACGATCGCTCCGAAGGAAAGAATATATTAACAATGACCAAAGAAATTCAGTAATATGGCCGACTTCGATATCAAAGAAATAGCTTCCCTCAAAAGACAGTTGCGCATCATAGAAAAGTTGACGCTGGTTGGCTGGATCCTTATAATTGCTGGTCTCTACTACGATTGGGAGACGGTCCCCGGCCTGGCTATCGTCGCAGAGATCGTACTTTATATCCTGAAAGGACGCCTGCGCAAAAAACTGAAGCAAAAGGAATATCTTGCCAAGATAGTGGAAGAACGTACCATCGAACTACGCATCCAGCGGGATCAGGTACTGAAAGAATCCGAAAAACTGTCGAAAGCACTGGATGCTCTTGCCGAAGCACAGGACGAACTGGTACGGAAAGAAAAGCTGGCTACCGTAGGACAGCTGACCCAGGGACTGGTAGACCGTATCCTGAATCCCGTTAATTACATCAATAATTTTGCCGGCCTGTCAGCAGACCTGATCAAAGAGTTGAAAGAGAACATAACGGACGAGCAGGCCGTTATGACCAAAGAAATCTATGAGGACAGCGTCGAAATACTCGACATGATAGAAGGCAATCTGCAAAAGATCAATGAACATGGCTGCAACACCGTGCGTATCGTCAAAGCGATGGAAGAACTGCTGAAAGACCGCCGTGGCGAAGCTACTCCAACCGATCTGGGCGATCTGTGCAAGGTCAATGTAGATGTCCTCAACAAATTATTCAAAAAAGAAATTGAAGAGAACCGGATACAGATAAATATAGAATCTCCGGAAAAGCCGCTCATAGCAGAAATCGATATCGAACAAATGAACAAAGCGCTGGGCAGCATTCTTAAAAACAGTATCTATGCGTTGCTCCGGAAGTTGCAAAAACAAAGTTTCTCCCCCGTTATCACGATAAAACTGGAGGAGAGAGCCAACAACACTGCATTTATCAGTATATATGACAACGGGATCGGTATCGAAGACAATATCAAAGACAGGATATTCGAACCTTTCTTTACCACCAAGCCCTCCGCCGAAGCAGCCGGTGTCGGGTTGTATCTCTGCCGCGAAGTTATCCTCAACCACCAGGGTTCGATCCTGGCAAAAAGCGAGAAGGATAACTATACAGAATTCTTAATTACAATTCCTATCAGTCAAAAAAGGATCAACAATGAATGAGAACACCCAAAAAGAGATTGAAAATCTGAGGAAACAGATCAGCCAGCAGGAAAAGATGGCTTCCCTCGGATTATTGAGTGCCGGCATTGCACATGAAATACAGAACCCTCTTAACTTCGTGATCAACTTCAGCAAAGTCTCGCAGAAGTTGCTGAAAGATATGCAGGAAGTGTTGGACGAGCTTGGAGACGTATTGCCGGATGATTCAGTTGAAGAGATCAAAGAGATCATGTCTGACCTGGAAGGTAATATGAGCAAGATCGAAGAGAACGGCAACCGTGCTTCGAGTATCGTGCGCGGCATCCTGCTCTACTCACGCGGCAAAGACGACGAATATATCCCGACCGACCTGCAACAACTGACCAAAGAATATGTCTGGCTTTCCTATCATGCAGTCAAGGCAAACAACAAAAGTTTCAATGTCTCCATACAGGAAGACTATGCCAACGGCCTGCCATTGGTGAAGATCATTCCGCAGGATTTCAGCCGTGCCGTGCTCAACCTGATGAACAACGCGTGCTACGCCGTATTCAGTAAATCGAAAGAGGCGACCGGCACAGCCTATCAGCCGACTATCAGGATATCCTTGAAAAAAGAGGGCGACCGTATCAACCTGGCGATAGAAGACAATGGACAGGGTATTTCGGAAGAGATCAAAAAGAAGCTCTATACACCTTTCTTCACGACAAAGCCGATCGGTGAAGGTACCGGCCTCGGATTGTCGATCACTAAATCGATTATCGAACAAAAACATAACGGTACGATCGAGATGGATACCCGTCCCGGCGAATATACCCGTTTTACTATTTCTATTCCTATCCAACAATAAGAGAGACAAAAGTCATGGCTATAAAAATATTAAGTGTAGACGATGAATTAGACCTGGAAAGGTTGCTTACCCAATACTTCCGCCGCAAGATAAAGAAGGGAGAATATGAGTTCTATTTTGCGCACAACGGACTGGAAGCACTTCAAATGATGCTTGTCCAACCGGATTTCGATGTGATACTAAGCGACATCAATATGCCGGAAATGGACGGACTGACGTTGCTTGCCAAAATAAACGAAATGCAGAATCCGGCTCTTAAATGTATCATGGTTTCAGCTTACGGGGATATGGAAAATATCCGTAGCGCCATGAACCAGGGGGCCTTCGACTTTACGACTAAGCCGATCAATCTGGAAGACTTGGAACGTACCATCGAAAAGGCTGCCGAACAGATCTCTTTTATTAAAAAGGCACAACAGGAACATACGCAACTGGAATCTATCCGCAACGACCTGCATATCGCCCAGGAGATCCAGCAAACGATCCTGCCGAAAACATTCCCCCCGTTTCCCGAACTGAAATCGTTCGAGATCTATGCCTATATGAATGCGGCTAAATATGTAGGGGGCGACTTCTACGATTTCTTCCGCATAGACCAGGATCGTTTGGGCTTCGTTATTGCGGATGTGGCAGGCAAAGGTGTTCCGGCAGCTATCTTTATGGCGATCAGCCGGACGGTTATCCGGACAATAGCCTTGACGGAAAACTCGGCAGCTATGTGTATGCAGCGTTCTAATGCATTCCTCTGCCAGGAAAATACCAATGAAATGTTCGTGACTGTATTCTACGGAATTCTGAACCTGAATACCGGTCTTGTCACCTATTGCAATGCAGGCCATAATCCGCCTATCCTGATGAAAAAAGATAATACGGTCGTATCTGTTCCGCTGACAAACGATTTCATTCTGGGAAGCATAGACAATATCACTTATCACGAAAAAACGTTACAACTATCGCCGGGCGATAACTTACTGCTCTATACAGACGGGATAACAGAAGCTATGAATACCCGCCACGAGCAATACAGCGAACAGCGTTTACTGGAAAACTGCCAGGAGCTGATTGGAAAAAGCCCGAAAGAGATTGTTGATAAAATAACAGAAACGGTAGGTAAGTTCGTTGTCGGAGCGGTGCAATCGGATGATATCACCTTGTTATCTATTACCTATCAGGGATAAATAAGATTTTACAGAGTATAAAAAAGGAGATGTTCCAATCGGAACATCTCCTTTTTTGCTATACATTATATATATGTACTTATTTCAGTAAAGCATCACGGATACCCATGATCTCTGCATTAGCAGCTCTGGCTTCCTGGATAGAACCTACTTTTGTCTTCAACGGGCTGAGGATTGTACCCAACTGTTGCAGGTCAGGATAGTAAGAAGCCAAGTCGGCTACTACTTCTTCCAGCATAGTCACACGTTTCAGCATATTCTCAGAAAGTCCGGCAGATGTAGCATCTCCTTTAACAACCAATGTAGGATTAGCCAGCAGGCAAGCATATTCGGCAGAAGATGCGCCCAGGATTTCAATCTGTACATCGATCTTATTTTCTGCAGCCATCTTGTCGATGATCTTATCTTCCTGTGCATTCATGAAAGCCTGCAATTGCTCTTTAGTTGCATCTTTCGGAGCCTGTTCTTTCAGGATATCCAGAACGAAAGAAACATTCAGGTCGGTAGCCAACTTAACGATGGCTCCTTCTACTTCTGCTGTAGACTGACCGATGGCTTTCAATACGTTGTAATCAGCCATATACATACCGAGTGCACGTGCTTTCAGAGTGGCTGTGCTCAGTTCTGCAGCTTTGGCAACGGGTAACATATAAGTCAAATCCGCCACTTTCACCTGAATTTCACCGCTGGACAAACGATAAGGAATTTCCGACTCCGGCATATCAGCCAAAAACTTAACAGTTTCCTGTTTTACTTCCTCTGTTAACAAATCTTTGGGAGCTTTACCGGCTATAACGGCAGCTTCTTCCGTTTTCTCGGCATCATTCGATTTCTTAGCACCATTGCAGGAAACCATGCCTACCATTAATGCGGCTATCGCAAGCACGCTTAATACACTCTTTTTCATGTTACTTTATTTAATAATTTATATTCCAGCTTTTTTATTCTTCTTTCATGAAACGTCCCGGAAACTCTGCGAATATAGCGATAATAGCTAATAATGCAAAGAAACCTATAATCAATAAATTAAAATTATAGGTAGAAATTAATATACCGCCCAGATTTTTCTCATAAGCATAGAAAGGAGCCCTGCCATACGGATTGTCCGGCATAACATAAATCTGTCCGATTGCAGGGTAAATACGATGTCCGTACTCCTTATAAAAACTACGGCCTCCGGCTCCCATCACCAAGTCTTCGATTGCCGAATTATGATGCTTTTTCTTCTGGTCGGTGATCCATTCGGCCCCTTTATCACGTATATCTTCCTCTTGCACCTGATCCAGGTAGGCAGTAAAGTTATGCGCACGCTCATGTAGAGCCTTATCCACCTTATCCAGATACGACAGGTAAGTTTCTCCTTTAGCACGGGGAGCGATACGGGCGGCACGTCCCAATACGGCAAGTTCGTTTTCTACCGTCAGACGTTTATCCGGATCATCTTTCCCTTCCAGTTGTTCAGCCAGGCGACGTACCTCTTTCGAATGTATATTTTCGTAATACTGTGCCAGATATTTTTCCCTCTCTATCGGAAAGTAAGCCTGATTATAGGTATTATCGGCAAACTGTTCTACCATCAATGCTTCGAAAGCCCAACGCGAAGGGATCATCTCTCCGATCAACGGCACCTTATTTTCTTTCGAAGCACGGGTATTCAGATCATCAAACTTGATTACCAACCCGCAAAGCAATATCTGAGGGATCAGCAGAAGAGGGATCGTTATATAAATAGCCACCACCGAATTCATCGACTGCGACAGGATCAACCCTGTCAGGTTGGCCAGAAAAGAAGTTGCCCAAAGGATACTCCACCAAACACTGAACATCTCCCATCCTACCCCCATAATCGTATTTCCTACCAAAATGAAAAGCAAGGATTGAAGTCCCGATACTCCCAACAGATAGACCATCTTCGACGTAAGGTAACTGCTACGGCTCAACCGCAGAAAATGCTCCCGTTTCAGGACAGGCCGGTCTTTGATGATCTCTTCGGCACTTATACTTAATCCCATAAAAGTGACTACGATAACCGACATGAAGATGTAAGACACAAAATTCTTATTGGCAAGCAAGGTATATTCGTCACCATCGACATAGCGGGTAAGCAGGGCAACAATCAACGCCAGTAAAGGAGCTTCCAGCAGCATAATGGCCAGATACTGTTTATTAACCAGCTTCGTCCGGACATTCCGTTCCAGGAAGATACAGAATTGTTTGAACCAGGTAGGCTTTTTCTGCTTACTATCCGGCAACTCCTTTTCCTCGACCGCCCCATAAGAGGGACGCGAAGATACATATTTTTCATGCCATTCTTCGGGGGTAAACTTCCGGATATTCGTCTGGTTACCGGAGTCGTCGATCTTCTTTGAGTCGATAATATTCAGGATCAGCTCCGGATTTACATTGCCGCAGGTACTGCAAACGCTGATATCCGGATCGGTATATTTAGCCGCTTGTTTGAAATAGATTATCGCTTCGATCGGATTACCGTCATAAATAGGATAACCGCCCCTATCCAGCAACCAAAGGCGATCGAATAACTTATAGATTTCAGACGAGGGCTGGTGGATATTTACAACAACCAGCTTTCCCCGGTGCGTCTGTTCCTTCAACAGCATGATAACCTTCTCGGAGTCGGATGAAGATAAGCCGGAAGTCGGTTCGTCCAGATACAGGATAGCCGGCTCACGGATCAGTTCGAGGGCTATATTCAACCGTTTTCGTTGTCCACCACTGATCGTTTTGCGGATAGGGGAACCCACTTCGAGGTCTTTTATTCCTTCCAGGTCTAACTCCTTCAGCACATCATCGACCCTTTCCTTGATTTCCGTATCTGAAAGGCGGGCAAAACAGAGACGGGCCGTAAACCAGAGGTTCTGATAAACGGTAAGTTCCTCTATCAGCAAGTCATCCTGCGGAACAAAACCGATCAGTTGACGGGCTTCCGGGGCATCCAGCGGATAACCGTTCACGGTTATACTACCTTCGTCCGGATGAATATTCCCGTTCATGATACCCAGCAAAGTGGATTTCCCCACTCCGCTTCCTCCCATGATGGCAACCAACTGTCCCGACTCCAGATTGAAGGAAAAGTTATGTAATCCGTTACTGCTATTCTTAAAAGTAAAATTCAAATCTCTACCGTTCAGATAGATCGTTTCTTTCCGTTCATTCTTATTATAAACAGTCAGCAGGTCACTGTAATAGACCGGAAGAAACAAAGGCCCTTTCAGCACGCTACTATGTTGCCAGGCATAAAAGATACCCGGCGACAAAGGAATATCGTTCATGAAAACGACTCCCGTACCGTAGTAAGTAAAGATCTGCTTATCAAACCGCCGGATAAAAAGGACACGGATAAAACCGTCCATTCCCTTGCGGGTGATATGATTTTCAGTCGTCGTTTCTTCCCCGCTGATAGTAAGCAAAGAAGAAGAGGGCTTTCCGGTAATAAAGGCCAGTATGTCGTCAAACTCCTCCTGCGGGATAGCAAAAATCTCCGCTACAATATGAAAGAGAGGTAAATGATTCTCAAACTCTTCACTGTTCGAATAGGCAAACTCCACAAACCGGACCAGAAGAAGCAGTTGCTCTTCCGCCATCAGCTTCACCTTCATCTGTTCGCAGATATTGCGTACCACACTCTCCTTATCTACAGGAAAAAGCGAGTCGTCGTACAGACTGCGCAACTCACTATATAACTCGATATACTCTTTATGGGAACGAACACCGAAATGGCTGGATAAATAAAAATGAACCGCACGGCTTGCCTGCTGCTCCTCGATACGCACAGCCGAAGCAAAAACAGCAAACAGATTCAACAAACCGTTCAGAATGGTTTCATTCATATATTCATAGATAATGATGATTTACAGGACAAAGATAAAAACTTTCAGGCATACGGAAATAAAAAAATGATCTATTGACGGAATTAATAATGAATGATGTCCACAATTAGAAAAAACTGAGCTATCTGATTAGTGACTGATGGTAACCAGCTCCCCTCTTGAGAGGGGGTAGGGGGTGTGTAAATGCCAGTAAATAAAACCGGCAAAAAACATATGTATGGCTTAAATATATTAATGTGTTATTAATTAAGGCCCGTTTATAGGCAGTATTATAACACACCCCCTTCCCCCTCTCAAGAGGGGAGACAGTTACAACCGGTCGCTATTATCAAAGACTCAAAACTGGCAATATGTGAAATACTCATATCATCCTACTTTTATATAATAAAAACCATTCACCCTTCACTAATAAGGATAAAACATTATATATATCAACGCATAAAGTTTCTATTTTTGAGTGAATGGTTTCCTGAAAAGGTGAATAGTTTGTATAAACCCTTCACCATAGTCTCTTTTAGATTAGTTACTTTAATGACTTATACTATTGATTACTAAATAAAGAGCTACGACCGATTAAGCCGGATATTACGACTCATTTACTTAACGACATAGGTCACAATGCGTAACGATGATGCTCTCCGGATTTATAAGTAATAACTAAAGAGTTAGTTTGTAATAGGTTTGATGGTAATGGATAATAAGGGGAAAGATACTATTTAAGTTACCGGAGACATGCTATATACAGAAAGGTGAAGGGTTAGATTAAACCATTCACCTTTCTATTAAACCATTCACCCTGCACACTCATTATTAAATAAATAATAATCAATAGATTACCATATAAAAAGTGAAGAGTGAAGGGTATATTACCTTATTTTACATGATTACCTCGGCGATAGGCCATTCGTGTAAAACTGATAGCTTTCTTCTATTATTTCAGGTGTATCAGCATCTAATGCATACAAGATTTCACGGCAGAAATCCAATGGAGCGGTACCATTGGCAGTCACAATATTTCCGTCTCTTACAGCATGTTTGTTTACATAGCCGGCTTCTCCTGTATATTTCTCTCCTGCATATTGTTTCAGATAATCCAATCCGTTGCTTGTATGCTTTACATTGTTTAGAAATCCGTTTGCCCCAAGAAATACCGAAGCATTGCATATTCCGGCAACCAATTTATTCTCCCTGATTGCTTCCTCGACAAGCGGAACGATTTGTACTGCTTCGGGCGAGAACCAACGCATGCCGCCAATCAATATCAATCCGGAATGATCCTTTGGCATATCATTTACGTCGTAATCGGGCAATACTTTAAAGCCACCTATCGACATAACAGGGTCTTTCGTTACAGACATTGTCTTTACTATATAGTTGACCGGGCTTCCGGGCTTTACTCCCAAATTCAGACAGGTAGCGATATAAGCTCCTTCCCAATCGGCAAACTCATTTAAGAGTACGAAAATCACTTCTTTTTTATCCATTTTGTTGTATTGATTACTTTAAAATCGTAATTAGTAGAAAAATGCAGGTATAAACAAACTGCGAAAAGCACAGAAAAGCAATAAAAAAAGCAGTTATCTTTCCTGGATAACTGCCTGAGATTGTGAGCCGAAAGCCGGACTTGAACCGGCGACCTACGCATTACGAATGCGTTGCTCTACCAACTGAGCTATTTCGGCAACATTGAATATATATTCTTTGTTACTTGTTTTTCAATTCGGGCACAAATGTAAAAACTCTATTCGACATCTGAAAGAAGTTTGGCTAAAAAATCATCTAAATCTGCATCTAAATCTTTCAACAGCGGATCGTCGGCACGCAAAACTTCATCGTCAAGAAAGAGAAGTTCCTCTATTACAACGAAATCCTCATCTGTTAAGCTTACAGAGAAAGGTTTCGTAATATGAGGACTGTCAAAAATATTTTTTGCCACTAAAAGAGTCAGCACAGATTTCAGGGTGTTGGCTACCTGTTTATTGAATTTATCTTCATCACAGGGACAGTCTACCCAGTCGAATACGATTGTCTTGTCCAGCAACCGCTCTTCTTCATCATAGATTTGCAGCTCCCCGCTTTCAGGGTCTGCCTGGACATATAGATCACTGTGATAGCTATTGGAATCGTCGGCAGTCAGTTTTCCGATAGCGGAAGTAAAGGTTGTCTCCAGGACAGACTGAATCTTTGCATTATTTGCACTCATAACTCTTTTTTTATTCTTTTTGAATCGTCTGTCAAAAGTAATAATAATTCGGAGAATATATGATATTATTCTCCAAATTGCATATTAAGTTTTTTATCGGAGCGTATCCGGTTCATCAAAGCCTCTACGTAAAGGTATAAAAGACTGGCATTCTTACTCTCGCCGCCTTCGTTCTTTTTAAATAACTCATGCGACTTCTTAGCCCATTCATATGCCTCCTTCAGTTCACTTTTCATCTCATATCCCAAAGCGATGTTCGATGCAGCTTTCGCCTGCGTCTTCCAACTATTGGAATTATTGTATAGATGTTCCCACCGCTCGGCCGCCTTATCCCACTTCTCCGTCCGGGCATAAGCAGTGGCTTCCTTCCAGCGTGCTCCCATGCCGGAATAGAACCAGCGGGTTTCCTGGGTCCAGTGAGGAACAAAATTAGGACTGGTTCTCATACCGATATACTCGGCCGACGTACGTACGGCACTTTCCATCGTTGGCAACATCTGATCCAACAGGATCTGATTATAAGAACTTTCCGAAAAGAAAAGGCTGTCGGTCACATAAACAGTCGCCAGAGGATTAGGCCTGTTACGCAGATAAGCACGTATTACTCCCGACATCTTCACACTGATATCTCCGGCCACATAGCCTTCCGCAAATGCAACGACATCTTTTGCAGACTCGAATAACATACGATCCAGCGATACTACCGCATCAGCTCCCGTTTCATCACATAAAGCATCGACCTCCTCCTGAGTCAGTTTCTTATCTTCATAATAAACATCATCCTTGCGGGTTGCATCCTGATAAAGAAGCACATCATTAAAGAAAGAAACGTCGACCATCGCTTTCCCCAATCCGCGACAAGCATCAAACAAGGCGCTGTCGACCTTTACATGACAGGTATCCTGCTTTGTACCGAACAAGCTTAGCTGGCAGCCTACATCATCGGGCTGAGGTACTGCATTATTCACTACCAGTATCTTACCGACATTCCCCGGGAAAGTTATTTCGGCCGGATTGTATGTTTCAATCGCCATATAGTTGATCGAACTACAAGATGTCAACAGGCAAATTGCCAACAAATAAAACGCACTTCTCATCACTCTTCTGTTTAAAAGAGGGCGGAACAAAGTCCGCCCCTACATTATACAATATCGCTCACCGCCTTGAAATAGCCGATCGACTCTGCGATCCCGAGGAAAGGATCTTTCATATCCTTCTCGTATTCCAGGCTGCACATACCGGTATAGTTCACTTCGCGCATCATCTTCATCAATGCCGGGAAGTCGATCTTTCCGCGACCGATCTCTATGCCTACACCCGCTTTCGACGAATCCGTTACATCCTTAATATGCATATCGAACACCCGGGTATGATATTTCTTCAGGTCGGTAACCGGGTTACAGCCGTTACGCAGATCATGGCCAATATCCAGACACATTCCGATACGCGGATCCAGGTCTTTCGTATGCTCCCATACATCCGTTGCATCCGGATAAGTTTTAATATCGGGCCCATGCAAATGGATCGCATAATGGTAATCATACTCCTTTACTTTCTTGTCCACGTAAGGAAGCAATTCGTAATTGGGTACGCCCACAATCAACTTCACCCCTACACGTTTCGCATACTCGAAACCCCGGTCGATTTCCTCTTCACTCTTCATATAGATAGGCCCTACGGCATATCCTGTTACTTTATGGGCAGCACATTTTTCATGAAATGCCTTGATCTGCTCATCCGTACTATCAAACGGCAAATGGAAATCCTTGATACAAAGATAATGAATATCGAGTCTCTCCAAAGTCTTTAGTGTAGTATCCAAATCAAAATTAACAAATGTATAGCCCGCCATCCCCAGATGCCAGGGATTTACAGACTTCGCAGCCTTGGGAATGATCCTGTCCGGTAAGCCGGCTTTTACTACACCTGCCGACCCTAACAATATGGCTCCGGCAAGTCCTTGTCTAAAAAAGTTTCTTCTAGAATTCTTCATGGTATAATTAATGTAAATAATATATTACGGTTTCTTCAGAGGCAGCACAACCGTAAAAGTGGAACCTTCACCAAACACGGAAGAGACACTGATCGTCCCACCCATCTGAGTAATAAGGCCTTTACAAATTGCCAACCCCAGTCCTACCCCTTTACTCCAGTCATTCAACTGAACGAAACGGCTGAATATCTTTTCCAACTTATCTTCGGGAATACCTTCTCCCGAATCTTCCACTGAAAAGATAATATCAGTTGCGGTTACCTGATAACCAAAGCGGATAAAACCTTTTTCCGTATGCTTAATCGCATTGGTCAGCAAGTTAGTAAGAATTTGCGTAAGACGATTACGATCTGTACAAAAAAGTTGCGGCGGGCATTCATTAAGTTCCAGCTCCACCTCCTCCGGCATCCTGAGCCGTATTACATTATATATCTCTTTCATCAGGACGGGAAGATCATGTTCGGCATAAGTCAAAGCCATCGTGTTGGATTCTATCTTCGAAATATCGAGGACATCCGCGATCAAACGCTGAAGCAATTCATTGTTACTTTGGATAATATCCGCATATTCCTGACGCGTTTCCAAATCATCTTCATCTACCAGTACCTGCGAGAAACCGACAATGGCATTCAACGGCGTACGTATCTCATGGTTCATATTAGCCAGGAATGCCGATTTCATCCGGTCGGCTTCTTCCGCCTTTTCCTTTGCCACTTTCAATTGCTGACCATAGCGATGGCGGCTATACGATATATATCCCAGCAAACAACATAAGACAAATAAAAGAGCCGCTCCTCCCCCCATTTGCAGGAGATGGGAATGCGCCTGGGCTACTTCCAGATCCATCTGCTTATTTTTCAGTTCCAGCTTATCCACCTCATGCTGCGTTTTCATTTCTGCCAGCTCGTCATAGAAGCGGACTTTCGATAAAGAATCGTTCAGGAAAGCATATTCTTTATAGGCCAGCGATGCTGCTCTGTCTCTTCCGCTTTCCAACAAAACGTCTGCTTTATCCTGCAATGTTTCCAGATAAGAGTCCATCGTATTCCGCTTACGCCAAAGCGGCAATAAAGAATCGTAAACAACCAACGCGCGGTTATACTGTTTGCTTTGTTTGTAATAATATCCGTAAATGGTCAGCAATTCATTCTTATAACTGAACATCTCATGCTGCCCCAACAGTTCTTCTGCCTTTTTCAGATGAGACAAGGCCTCCTGAAGTTCATTCCTCTTTATATATTCGATAGCATAATGCCGGTGTGCGACATATTCCAGATAATAGAGAGGTATCTCTTCATCCAGCCAGTCCATATTCCTGCTCTTACATATATGTATATAATCATCCAGCCGCTTTACGTATTTCATCCGGATATCCGGGTCGAGCGCTTTGTTCATCAGCTGCCTGACAATATTGATCCTTTTGATGAGCGGGGCATTCCGCATCTCCATACTCCGGATCACTTCCTCGTATAAAGCCACTCCTTCTTCACCTAAATTATTGGATAAATAGAAATCGGCCAATGCCTGGTTGGCCATCTCCATTCCTTCCGGGAATTTCAAACGACCGGCCTCTTCCCTCAGGCCGGATACGTATTTCAGCGCTTCTTCATTCCTTTTCGTCCGGTTCAGCACATAAATATACCAGGCTTTCATCCGGAAATATTCGACATACCTCTCCTGTTCCAGAAATAAAGGCAAAGCTTTTTGCATCCAGAAATACATACTGTCCGGATTCTTGGAGTAATAATACCGTACATAACAAAACATGGCATTGGCTTCCTGAAGCCTGTCTTTTTGCTGCCTGGACAGTTCCAGTAACTGTGTCGTATAATCAAACCCTTTCTGTTGTTGAACATTCGCTTGCGCCAACGCAAAGAGCGAATCCAGTGAAGGCGTTTTTTCTATCACTTCAGCGCCGTATATAGTTAATGGAAGGGTACAGCCCCACACAAAAACTAAAAAGATTAACAAATACCCTCTAATTACCCTCATTTCCCGCAAAACTTGTACAATCAAGGCCTGCAAGTTAGCAAAAAACAAATAGATTATTCCTTTTATTCCAGGAATTTAAACGAAAACATCCATATTTGTCCAAATAAGGAGCAAACATGGATGTTTTATATCTTTATAAAGAAACCTTCCCTTACTTTTTCAGGGCAGCAATGCTTTCTTCAATCGATTTGATCTTACTTTCGGCATCTGCCTGTTTCTTGCGTTCCATTTCGATTACCTTGGCAGGCGCTTTGCTTACAAAGCTTTCGTTGCTCAACTTCTTGGCAACGGAAGCCAGGAAGCCTTGCTGATATTTCAGTTCTTCCGCCAGTTTAGCCAGTTCTTCTTCCACATTAATCATGTTGCCCAGAGGTACTGCATATTCCGTAGTACGAACCAGGAAGGAAACCGCACCGGCAGCCTTATCATCTGTCCTGATAATATCCGTCAGGTTACACATCTTGGAAATAACGGGATTGAATGCATCGCTATGATCACCCAACACCTGCAATTCAAGTGTATCCTTATTCGGTATATTCTTCTGCAAACGGATGGTACGTACACCACTTACAATCTCTTTGACGATCTCGAACGATTCCAGATAAGCGCTATCCACCGGCGCAACTTCCGGCATCAAAGCAACCATCAGGCTTTCGCCTTCTTTACGCAGTTCCAGCGCCTGCCACAATTCTTCCGTGATAAACGGCATGAACGGATGAAGCAAACGAAGCAAGGCATCGAAGAAACCAAGAGTCGCATCGTAAGTTGCCTTATCGATCGGCAGCTGGTAACCCGGCTTGATCATTTCCAGATACCAGGAAGAGAACTCATCCCAGAACAGTTTATAAACAGCCATCATCGCCTCACTCAAACGATATTTGTCGAACGAGTCGTTCACTTCGGCTATTGTCTTATCCAACTGCATCTTGAACCATTTAACGGCAGTAGCCGAAGCTTCTGGTTGGGCAATCGTATCGTCTACCGTCCAACCTTTGATCAGGCGGAAGGCATTCCATATCTTGTTGTTGAAGTTACGTCCTTGTTCACATAATGCCTCATCGAAAGGAATATCGTTTCCGGCAGGTGCAGCCATCATCAGCCCCATACGAACGCCATCGGCTCCGTACTGTTCGATCAGCAACAGCGGGTCGGGAGAGTTACCTAACGACTTGGACATCTTACGTCCCAGCTTATCACGAACGATACCGGTAAAGTAAACATTCTTGAACGGCATATCTTTCCGGTATTCGTAGCCGGCCATAATCATACGGGCCACCCAGAAGAAGATAATATCCGGCCCTGTTACCAGGTCGCTGGTCGGATAATAATAGTTGATTTCTTCATTATCCGGATTATTGATACCATCAAACAAAGAGATCGGCCATAACCAGGAAGAGAACCAGGTATCCAGACAATCGTCATCCTGACGAAGGTCTGCCATTGTCAGGGAAGCGTTACCGGTCTTTTCTTTTGCCAGTTCCAGAGCCCGTTCCGCTGTTTCAGCTACAACGTAACCACCTTCCGGCAGGTAATAAGCCGGGATACGGTGTCCCCACCATAACTGACGGCTGATACACCAGTCCTTGATATTTTCCATCCAGTGACGGTATGTATTCTTGAACTTGGGTGGATAGAATTTGATATCATCCTTCATCACCGGTTCGAGGGCGATCTGCGCCAGATGTTCCATCTTCAGGAACCACTGCATAGACAGCTTCGGTTCGATAGGCACACTGGTACGCTCAGAATAGCCTACTTTGTTTTCGTATGCTTCTACCTTTTCCAGCAAGCCGGCAGCAGCCAGGTCTTTTTCGATCTGTTCGCGAACGTCGAAACGATCCATGCCGATATACAAGCCGGCCGCTTCACTCAAGGTACCGTTATCGTTGAAAATATCGATGGAAGGCAAGTTATATTTCTCGCCCAGCATATAGTCGTTTACGTCGTGTGCCGGAGTTACTTTCAGGCAACCTGTACCGAATTCGATATCTACATAATCGTCTTCGATAACCGGGATCACACGGTTTACCAGCGGAACGATCACTTTCTTACCTTTCAAATGCTGGTTCTTCGGGTCGTTCGGATTGATACACATGGCAGTATCGCCCATGATCGTTTCCGGGCGAGTAGTCGCCACTACGGCATAACCGTCTTCGCCTTCTATTTTATAACGCAGGTAAAACAGTTTGCTATGTTCTTCCTTATAGATCACTTCTTCATCGGAAAGAGCAGTCAGGGCTTTCGGATCCCAGTTTACCATACGTACACCGCGGTAGATCAATCCCTTTTCAAACAGGTCTACGAATACTTTCAATACGCTTTCCGAACGTTTTTCGTCCATCGTGAAAGCCGTACGGTCCCAGTCGCAAGATGCACCCAGTTTACGCAACTGTTTCAGGATGATACCTCCGTGTTCTTCCTTCCATTCCCAGGCATGTTTCAGGAACTCGTCGCGGGTCAGGTCTGTTTTCTTGATGCCCTGCTGCGCCAGTCTGTTCACCACCTTCGCTTCGGTTGCGATAGAGGCATGGTCGGTACCGGGCACCCAGCAAGCATTCTTACCCAGCATACGGGCACGGCGAATCAGAATATCCTGAATGGTATTGTTAAGCATGTGTCCCATGTGAAGTACGCCGGTGACGTTAGGGGGCGGAATGACGATTGTGTACGGCTCACGGCCGTCTGGTTTCGACTTGAAGAAGCCGTTATCCAACCAATACTGATACCACTTTCCCTCTACTTCGGCGGGGTTGTACTTACTTGCAATTTCCATATTGTTTTGTTCTAATTATATCCTTATTAAATACAGGCCAGCCAGCCCGTTATTTTTTGATTCGCAAAGGTACAAAAAATATTATCATATAGCATGTTCAGTCTATAAATATAGCGGTTCTGTTACTTTGAAACCATTCCACCATCTGCTATAGGTTACAGATACGATTGGGGAATAAGGATATTATAAGGAATTAAGTCAGCCTGGCAACTTCATCGCGGAGTTCAGATTTAACCAGATTCCAATCGATGGCTTCAAACATAAAAGGTTCCGGATCATTTTCGGCATCATCAAAATAAATCAGACTTTTCAGGATCATAAATACGGAGCCATCTGCATATTTGGCAGTGTACAGATCCAGCATTTCCTGTAAAGAAAATTGTCTGAGAAGAAAATGAATGTCTATAAAATCTTTCCGGGTACCGCGTCCGGCTATTGCTGCTAATTTCATAGCTGCAATGTCTTCAATAGACGCCAAACGTAAACCATCTGCTTTATTTGCTTGATGTAACCAAGGATAAGAATAATTTATGATGTCGACTTTTATTCCGTTAATCATAAATACGTGGATATTTCTCATATTCCTGATGGTAGTCAAGCTACCAATAGAATTGAGTATATCCAATATTTCATTCGGTTCAATTTCAATTGCTCCGAATAAATCGAGGTCTATGGATTTACGATGCCCAATCTGGAGAGCCAGAGAGGTTCCTCCTGCCAGTCGTAAATTTTTAAATTCGGGGATAGCCAGTAAATCTCTTAGAAGTTCCAGTGTGGCTGGTTCGATTGTTTGGTATTGTAACATCTGAATTCTTCTTTAGGAGTATTTGATATCGCAGAAATAAAGGCAAGGGTTTTTGTATCGAGTTGGCGGAACTGTTTGGCCAGTTTCGCTATTTCGGTGACAGATAACCTGCTGCGGAGAAGTTGCCAGTCCGAAAATAAACCGTATTCCAGAACACGTTCTACAATATAAGAACGATGCTTTGTCCAATCCAGTTTACTCCGATCAGTATCCCAAAATAAATGGGGAGAAAACTTCTCAATGAAGTTGCTTACCATATTATCTGATTGTTCCATAAAGAGGTGATTTGTTGTTACTATTTTCACTCGCAAATATAACAAATATATTCTTTTCTCCAATCCCATCCTGTCAAAGAACGCCATTGTTTATTGACAGGATGGAAGAAATTGTTACAGTCTGCCCCTGATAGAGGTGGTGCCACCAGGCCATGCGATCGTCGGGCGGTTATTCAATTACCGGGCGGTCGTCGGGGTCAGGAGTATCGGGAGAGTCGGGAGATTCGGTGCCGCCCCATTCTTCCCAGAAGATATCGTTGGAGATGAGGGAACGGGTAGCTACCTTCCGGCCACTGGTACGAGTCGTTTCAGGGATAAACCGGACACGCGTGCCGATAATATGAGAGGCTTTTACCTTTTCCCGCGAATCGACACCCTGTTTGGTGGCAACGGCGGTTAAGTAAAAGGTGCCCAGCCCGTCCAGTTTGACGGTACGGCCCTGCGCCATGAAGTCGCCCAATACACCGCCGAGGCATTTCAGTACGGCGAAGGTGTCGGCAGGGCTGACGGTTGATATTTCGGCCAGCCGTGCCGACACCTGGTTGGTGTTGACGGGCTTGCCCACTGTAACGGACTTCGGATACCAAAGCCCGTTAATTTTCTGTTGAACTCTCTTAAAAAATGCCATAATTTATATTGTGTTTATATACGAATATTCCTTATAAAGAGGTTCCCTATTCAGTGACGGACCGAATGTGATTCAGTGACGGACTGAATAGGGTTCTGTGACGGATCGAATACAGTTCAACAACGGGCTGAAAAGTATCCTTTCAGCTTAGTTTCATTTTCGAGCGATCGAATAAGAATAGTCATCTTTATTCGAATAATCACGTACAATCACATGATTAGAGTCTACACAATCATAGTCACTATTTATCACTATTTCATGGAGTGTATTCCCATCAAATTTAGTGTAAAGAGTAGCAATTGTTTCTCCTGCACTATTTTTTACTTCCATTTTAAACCATGGGTCAGAAGCAAACGCTTTACCCGAAAGATAGAATGTGTGAGAAGTAGAAATTTCTGCATGAAGAATAACTGTTTCAGGATCTTTTTGATTTGTCCAATCTGCTTTGTCCTCATCGAAAGCATTCACTGTGATCGGCGAACCGGTCTGATTGATAATAGTAAACTTGTAATCCATAATACTTAAATATTTAAAAGGTTTGACATATGTTCCTTGGCAAAGCCTCAGAAACTTGTACAAATGTTTATTTTTCTTCCGAACAATTCTTCCCAGATTACAATTTGAGAACTCTTTTTTTCAAAAAAAATAAGAGCTTGATAAGAATACCTTTATCCGGGAAAAATATGATAAGAATAGCTATGTCGGTTATCGGACAGATTCGGTTTCAGGGTTATTTCCTTATTAACCGGAACCTTACCGACAGATGAACAGCATTCGTTCATTGAGGTATCGCTTTGCCTTCTATCAGACTTTCATACTGCTTCCAGAACTTATCACCCTTATACAGATCTACATATAGCGTCGGCACGTATATTTTTTTAAGACTACTCAGGCCCTCGCCTAAAGAATAGTTGGAAGCAGCAGCCTGTGGTGGAGCACTATTCCAACAACTTATAGACGCCAAGGGAGTGCAGCCTGAAAAGACATTATTTCCAATGGTTTTCAAATACTTAGGTAATTCAATCTCCTTTAAAGAAGTGCAGCCTGAAAAAGCACCAGTACCGATCGTATAACATTTCTCCGGTAGCTTCACGGTGGTCAGATTTGTTTTTCCAGAGAAGTAATTATCGGGAATAGCATTCCCCTCCAAGGTCGCATCTTCCAGATCTATCCCCTCTAGTGGTAACTTTTGGATTTCATTCATATGCTCAGATGTCAATCTTCCACTGACTTTCAGATAATTCGCCTGATCGCGGTAGTTTTCCAACATGGATGACAGGTTATTGGCTTTGCAATAGAGAAAGTCGGAAGCTACCAAGAAGAAGGTATACTCGGATGTTTCTCCAATTTTGTTTTTAACTGTAACAATCACTTTACACTCGGCCTTATCCGGGTCTGATTGGCAATCGTCTTTACTTGGGGCTTTGATAGTACGGCTGGAGTTAGGTTCTTCTTGTAGACCCCAAGAATTATTCGAACGGTTCACACTTATTACCAAGGAACCTTCTGATAGGTCAGAGAAGGAAACATTTAAGGTTCCTTCGAATTTCACTGACCGTATTTCTCCTCTAGGTATTATCAGGCCTTTTCCGTCTTTCACAACCAGCGACAGTGTTACATCATAGCGTGGAACCTTTATCTTATCTCCATTCACGTCAAATATGACATAGTCATAGTTGGAATCATCTGTTATTTTAATAGAAGACGAGCCAGTTCCGGGATCGCCGGTGTTACCTTTATCGCCTTTATCACCTTTGTCACCTTTATCACCGGACACTTTATTCCATGTCTTTCCATTATCAACCGAGAGGTAGAAGGCGTCGTCCTGCCAGGTGCCGGCAACGGAATCGACTTTTAACTGACGGCCCGTTTTCAGTTGCGGTGTCGGGGCCGAAGTGCCGTTGGTTCCGTTGGTTCCGTTGGCTCGAATAGGTGCACCGGAGGCATCGGTCATCAGGGAGCCGTTCAGCGTCCAATACCAGTTACCGTCTTTTTCTTGTTTCAGGCTGATAAGCGGAGTGTCGCCTTTATCCCCTTTGTCGCCTTTCTGACCATTCAATAGGGTGATGGTTCCACTCTTTTTAAAAGTAATAGTATATCCCTTTTGGGTTTCGCCCTCCATAACGGGAACGACAGAAAGAATATAGTCGCTCTCATCGGTTATTGCCTTCAAAAGAGCGATTTCTTCACTGGCTTGTTTCTGCCATGTTTCTAAATTAATAAGGCGCTCTTCCAGGTTCCTGACGGCATCCCAAATGGCGTCATCATCATACTTGCAGCCGAACAGTGATAGAACTGCAATGGCAATCAGAAGTAGGTTCTTTGTTTTCATCATCTTGTATTGTTATTATTATGAATTTGTCCAAATATCCGTTTTCCATCTGAACAATTCTTCCCAAATTACAATTTGAGAACTCTTTTTTACCATGAAAAATAAACTATTGATAGGAATACCTCTATCCGGAAGAATAATGATAAGAATACCTATGCCGGTTACCGGACGCTGTTCTTGCGGAAGAGCGCAGGGGAAAGGCCGGTTTCGGTTTTGAATAGACGGTAGAATGTTTGCTGGCTCCTGAAACCGGCAGAGAAAGCAATGTCGAGGATGGTCGCACGGTCGGCGGGATCGGACAGCCGTTCGATCACTTCACGCAGGCGGAAGTCGTTAATATACTGGTTGAAATTTTGGTTCTGGATAAGATTGATTACTCTCGAAAGGGTATTGCGGTGTACATCGAGCCGGGTTGCCATCGAGTCGAGCGTCAGGTCGGGATCACGGTAAAGGTGTTCCTCTTCCAGTAAAACATGCACCCGGTGCATCAACAGACGGTCGTCGTCGGCAACAGACAACGGTAACTCCCCGATCGTCTGCTTCCGGGCCCATTCGCGGCTACGCTCTACCAGGATACGGTAAGCGCTCCGTTTCTGCCGGTAGAACATCCATAATACAAGCAATCCGGCAGCAAGCAACACACAGCCGGCCGTAATCCATCCCAGTAACCGGCGTTGCACGGCGATCCGGTGGGCAGCCGTCTCCTCCTGCTGTGCCGCCACCTCCTGTTCGGCCCGGAGCAATACCTGTGCATTGAACCGTTCTTCCCGCCGGTGACGGACAACGGTTGCCGAATCGAGGTAAGCCTGAAACAACGGCATATTGCCCTTCTCCGCATAATATTTATACATCAACGGATACAACCGGAAATACACGGAATTGTCGGCTCCGGCCTTTCCTTTGTGCAGGTAGACAAAGGCCGAGTCGATCATGGCTTTTACCTGCACCGGGTCTTTCTTTACCTGATACACTTCGCCCAGTCCGGTGAAGATCGTGGCGGCCAGGGTATGGTAACCCTCCTTGCAGGCAAAGTCGGCGGCATAGCGGTAATAATCGGCCGCGTTATCGTACGATCCTCTCAAATACAGGTTATACCCCAGTTCGACCAGGGCCAGATGATCGTAATAGGGACGGAATTTGATCATATCGCGGCTGGTTATAATGGAACGGAAATAGTAATCGGACGAGTCGAGCTGCTGCTCCGTACGGAAATAGTTGCCCAACTCCACACGGGCGCGGATATTGGAACGGTCGAAAAAGAAACGGGTCGTATCGACCAGCGCTTCGCGAAGGTAAGAGAGCGCACGGGGATAATCGCGGAAATCCATATAGGCCCGTCCCAGATGGAAAAACATTTCCCGCCGCTCGGTATATTGCCGGTCAGTCAGTTTATTGAGTTCCTCCACGACACAGGGGGCGAAAGCAAAGGCATAGGCATAATGCCCGGTGCGATAGTTGGATATAAAATCGAAGTTCATCGCCCGTATTCGGGATACGGCATCGCCCTCTTTTCCGGCCCGCACGGCAACTTTCCTGACAATCCGGTTGCAGACTTGCAAAAGGCTGTCTTTATAATAATCGAGTACCGACACTTTCATCAGGTCTGCTTCGTTGGCCAGCGCTTTGCTCTTATAGCGGCGGGCGGCATCACGCATGCGCTCCACTTCTTTTTCTGCTTCTTCCAAGCTCATATAGGAGACATAATCATGGTAATAATAGTATAATTCGTCCGGCAAAGCGGCATATCCTTCGGTGGCATACCTATAAAACAATGTATCGGCATTAAACAGGTATTTGCTCCGGTCTTCCTCGCTCTTTTCGCGAACCTGATACAGGTGGTGCATCGGGTTGTCGTACATATGTAACAACAATGTGTCGGGAACAGCGGCAGAGGCTGTCGCTCCGAGTATGAAAAACAGAATATTAAATACGGTTCTTCGGGACATTGTCGTTAATATTAATAAGAGTGTATTATTCAACCGAGTTCTGAGAGAACTCGGTTATAACAGAATCCCTTTTGTCCGTTTTTTGGTAGAATAAGACCTTTTTTAGGCTGTCAGGATTGAAGCAGTATTAAAAAACAAGTTCTTTTTTAGGGAAAAAGCAAAGATATTAGCGAATTGTTTCTATTTTTACCGGAGAAATGCCATAGTTCTCTCAGGACTATGGTATTCATAGCCTCCCCCAATATATTGCGGAGAATATATACTTTTACCTATATCTATCTGTATATGAGAGTTTACGGAGCAAAAACAACGGGTACAGACACCTTCATCGTATCCACTTCCCAGTCCGGCCCTTTCTCTATCAGGCGAAGTGCTTCCTTATCGACCGACTCGCAAAGACTTTGTTTGACTGCCAGGTCGACAGGACGACCTTGTTCGTTGATATGAAATTCTACTATTACGGTTCCGCTAACGTCCTTGCAAAGAGAGTCCTGCGGATGGATCAGTTCTTTTTTCAGATATTCCTGATAGGCTTCCTCACCGACAACAGGGCGGGGACGGCGATCGGCCACAGCTACGTCATCTTCGGCAATAGACCGGGCTTCCAGCTGAGCCATAGCGGGAGCAGCGGCAAACGGTTCTACCTGTGCCTGTTCCAACGGAGCTGCCTCTTCTTCCGTCACTACTGCCAACGGTGATTGTGCAGGCATCCCCGGTTGACGGTTCAGCCAGAAGTAGCTGCCGAAACCTACACAAATCAACAGACTGGCGGCAATGCTCCATTTCGTTATGCTGTCGCGACGGGAACGGGTACGGCGGGAGATCCGGCGGCGCATCTCTCCAATACTTTCCACATGGTTGCCCTCGACGGACTGGTAACCGTCGAGCGCTTCCGAAAGGAAAGGGTCTTTCATCGCCTCTTTCTCCAGGCGATGGGCTTCCTTGCCTTTTCGTGAACCTTGTATGTATTGCATCAGATTTTTCATTGCGCCATTCTCTTTTCAATACAACTTTTCAGATTGCGTTTGCCATTCTGGATATAACTTTTTACGCTCTTCAGCTGATATCCGGTCTGTTCCATGATATCGGCGTACGACATTTCTTCCATAAAGAAAGAGAGGATACAACGTTGCTGCGGTTCGGGCAGTTTCTCCATGCAATGTTTGAGGGCTGCCGTACGGGCATCGTCGCTTGTCTCTTCCTTGTCTAATAGATGCAAAATATCGTACGTTTCCACAAATTGTTGGTCGAAATCGGTTGCTATCTCCGGATTTTCTTTCCGGAGCAACTGGAAACAATGGTTCTTCGCCACACTGTAAATCCAGGTTTTGAATTCACGTATCTCGTAACGTGACAATTTAGGCAGCAGGTCTTCAAACAATTGCATCACGGCATCCTGTGCCTTAACCTCTTCCTGCAAGTATTTCAGACACAGCCCATAGATCAACGGGATATAGCGGTTATACAATTCACCGAAGTAATCGCTTTCCCCGGTTTCCTTATATAATCGCACCAGATCACTGTCGGAATAGGTCGATATGTTACGTCTGAAAAACAGCAAGTTGTTCTTATATTTTTCTACAAATGTAAGATTTAAATCAAAATATTGGCAAAAGAAGCCCGTACAAACACGTGCCAACTATAAAAAAAATCACAAAATAAGGCATCCCTTACAGATTAATAACTAAGATATACAAACACGGCTTGCAACATTCCGCAAATGCCAGTATCTTTGTGAATTATTTACGAAATAAAATGGGAAGACGCTCAGGTTACAAAGACACAAATCTAAAAAAAGCCCCTCGCGGACGCAAAGTATCGGTGAAGGAAGAGAATACTCTTCTTCCTTTCCTTTTCGAATTGCTGAGCCAACAGAGCAAAAGTTCCGTTAAAGCGCTATTAGGCCACGGACAAATCTTGATAAACGGGAAGGTTACTTCCCAGTTCAACGCTCCTTTAGTGCCGGGAGACGAAGTCGAGATCAGTTACGAACGGGGGAAAGTGGAGTTCACCAATCCGCTATTGCACATTGTTTGGGAAGATGACGACCTGATAGTGGTCAACAAGAAAAGCGGGCTCATGTCCGTTTCCAGCGACCGTGTAAAAGAACGTACCGCCTATCATCTGCTTAGCGATTACGTGAAAAAGAGCGATCCTAAAAATAAAATATTTGTCCTGCACCGTCTCGACCGTGACACATCGGGGCTGATGATGTTCGCCAAAAACCAACGTGTGCAGAAAGCATTGCAGTCGAACTGGAATTCAGCCATTACCCAACGTGCGTATGTCGCTGTTGTGGAAGGCAAGCCGGAAAAAGACTCCGACCTGATTGTCTCCAACCTGGTTGAAAATGCCAAGATGCAGGTATATGTAGCTGTCGACGGCGACGGAAAGGAAGCCATCACCCGCTACCATGTGCTGCATAGCAATGGCCATTATTCATTATTGGAACTCGACCTGGAGACAGGCCGCAAAAACCAGATACGTGTCCAGATGGAATCTATCGGACATCCCATCGCCGGCGATTACAAGTACGGCGCAGATACTGATCCCGCCGGACGGCTGATGCTTCATGCCCGACGGCTCTTCTTTATTCATCCGGCAACAGGTGAAGAGATGCGTTTTGAAACACGTATTCCGGATGCTTTCGTTTCATTAGCTAAATAACTAAGACAGAAATATAGACAAAGTATGAAGAAACTCTTTAGCATCTTTTTGCTGGTGTTCGTAACACTGGCTGTACAGGCGCAGATACATCAGCCTGTCAAGTGGAAAATCAAACTGGAGGACTCCAAAACTGCCGAAAAAGAAATCGTGTTTACCGCTACCTCTGAGAAGGGATGGCATTTGTACGATATGAATCTGCCTGAGGGAGGGCCCGTTTCTACTTCATTCACATTCGAGACTTTAAAAGGGGCCGAATTGATCGGACAACCGGTTTCATCCGTTAAACCGACTGTAGTTTATGACGAACTGTTCGCGATGGATCTCCGTTGGTATCCGGGAACGGTTTCATTCACTCAAAAAGTCAAAATCACCGATCCGAAGAAATTCAAGATTGAAGGTGAAGTTGAATTCATGGCCTGCAACGACGAAACTTGTTTACCTCCTGATCGTGTAAGCTTTACTTTCGATGCAAAGAATACAAAACTGACCTTACCGTCGGATGCCCCAGCCATCGACAAAGAGGATGTAACGGCTATCCAACCGGATACCGAACAGGTGGCGCAAGAAGCAGAAACGCTTACGACTCCCGATCCGGTTGCAAAGACCGATAATATAATTTCCAGCCCGGCAAAGATAGCCAATGAGCTGACAGACGACGCTGCTCTCTGGACACCGGTCATCGATAACCTGAAAGCATTCGGTGATACAACTGTTACAGCCACAGATACCTCCTGGTTGTTTATCTTCTTCGCCGGGTTCCTGGGTGGATTGATCGCCCTGCTGACACCTTGTGTATGGCCTATGATCCCGATGACGGTCAGCTTCTTCCTGAAACGCACCAAAGACCGGAAGAAAGCCATCCGCGATGCATTGACTTACGGTCTTTCCATTATCGTTATCTATCTGGTTATGGGATTACTGATCACCGGCATATTCGGAGCCAGTGCGCTGAACGACTTATCAACGAACGCGATCTTCAATATCATATTCTTCCTGCTACTGGTAGTATTTGCTATTTCGTTCTTCGGAGCATTTGAAATGGTATTACCTGCCTCATGGACTACTAAGCTGGATAGCAAAGCAGACTCGACAACCGGTATATTGAGTATCTTCTTTATGTCGTTTACGTTGGTATTGGTATCCTTCTCTTGTACCGGCCCTATCATCGGAACATTGCTAGTTCAAGCTGCATCTATGGGTAACGCAGTTGGCCCGGCTATCGGAATGTTCGGATTCGCATTAGCATTGTCCATTCCGTTCAGTTTGTTCGCCATCTTCCCGAATATGCTGCAAAGTATGCCTAAATCAGGCGGTTGGCTGAACTCCGTAAAGGTTGTATTAGGCTTCCTGGAACTGGCTCTGGCACTGAAATTCCTTTCTGTTGCCGACTTGGCTTACGGCTGGCGTTTGCTGGATCGTGAAGTTTTTATCGTATTATGGATTGTGATATTCGTTCTGTTGGGCTTCTACCTCTTAGGCAAGATCAAGTTCAGCCACGACAGCGATGTGAAATATGTATCTGTACCGCGCCTGTTCATGGCAATCATTTCATTCGGTTTTGCCGTTTATATGGTTCCGGGGCTTTGGGGTGCACCGCTGAAATCGATCAGTGCCTTCGCTCCTCCTTTGTACACACAGGATTTCAGCTTGTATGACGATGAAGTACATGCAGCTTTCGATGATTACGAAAGCGGTATGGCTTATGCCAAACGGGTAAATAAGCCGGTGATGATCGACTTCTCCGGTTTCGGCTGTGTCAACTGCCGTAAGATGGAAGCCTCTGTATGGACAGATCCGAAAGTAAAACAGTTACTGGAAAAAGATTACGTCCTGATCACCCTGATGGTCGACGATAAAACTAAACTGCCGCATCCGATCGAGATCGAAGAACATGGCAAAGTGCGTAAGCTGAAAACGATCGGTGACAAATGGAGCTACCTGCAACGAAGCAAATTCGGTGCTAACGCCCAACCGTTCTATATCCTGCTGAACGACGAAGGCCAACCGCTCGGCCCATCCTATGCTTTCAACGAAGATGTATCGAAATATGTACAATTCCTTGAAAACGGATTGAAGACATTTAAAGAGCAAAGTAAATAAAACACCATAGAGGGGTAGGTTTTGCCTACCCCTTTTTTAAAACTATAAACCCTGGCGTGGTCTATCCGCCTTTATAATATGTCAACGAAACAAGAAAAAATGGAAGCCTTCGGGCAACTGCTCGACATCCTGGATGAACTCCGGGTAAAATGTCCCTGGGACAGAAAACAAACAAATGAGAGCCTACGTACCAACACGATCGAAGAAACTTACGAATTGTGCGACGCCATTATGAAGAACGATAACAATAACATCAAAAAAGAGTTGGGCGACCTGCTCCTGCATATCGTCTTCTATGCTAAAATAGGCGAAGAGAAAGAAGCATTCGACATCAAGGATGTATGCGACAGTCTCTGCCAGAAACTTATCTTCCGCCATCCGCACGTTTTCGGCGATGCATCTGCCGATACGCCCCAGAAGGTGGAACAAAGCTGGGAACAAATAAAACTAAAAGAAAAAGGTGGCAACAAAACCGTCCTGGAAGGTGTCCCCGCCTCTCTCCCGTCTGTTGTCAAAGCACACCGCATCCAGGACAAAGCACGCAACGTAGGCTTCGACTGGGAACAGCGCGATCAGGTATGGGATAAAGTACACGAGGAATTTACCGAGCTGAAAGAGGAAATCGACAAGATGGATGCCGACAAGATGGAAGGCGAATTCGGCGACTTATTCTTCAGTCTGATCAATGCCGCCCGCCTGTATAAGATCAATCCCGACAATGCACTGGAACGCACGAACCAGAAATTTATCCGACGTTTCAATTACCTGGAAGATCATACTATCAAACAGGGACGTTCATTGAAAGATATGCCGTTGGAAGAAATGGATAAGATATGGAACGAAGCCAAATCGAAAGGGTTATAAAAAACAAAAGGGGAACCGACATCACGTCGCCACCCCTCCCTTAACTTAAACGCCAAAACTAAATCTAAACAAAAAACACAAATAATGATAATATTTTATTTTTTCTTGTTTTCATCTTTCTTATCGTCCGGCCCTTTCATAAAACTCCGTGCAAACTTATATTCTGCCCGCCGGTATTTATAAAGTTTCTCAGGCGATAATATCTTTTTGAATTTCTCGTAATATTCTTTTTCCAGAGCAGCCTCTTTCAACTTTACTCCGAGACATTCATCGTTAACCTTTGAATAATCGGACTCTGTCGGAGACTTCTTATGCCTCATTTCTTTCGTCAGTTTACGGCATTCACGACCGACTTCAAACATCTTCTGTTGCAATTCGTTACATAACGGAATAAAAGCTGCTGCTTCTTCCGGTGTAAGACCTACTTCAGCTGTAATAAAAGCACTTCTCTTTGCCTGATAGGCTTCTTTGTCAAAATGTCGATGTTCTTTATCTCCCTGCGCCAACACTTTCGAAGAGAACAATACTGAAATCGCCACAAATGTAATAAAAAATATTTTATTCATACAAGTATTATTACAAAAATATGCTAATAACTTCTTTTTTTCGTCAAATTATTCATAATTACCCAATTCTTCTGCTAAAAGATAATCCGTGTACTGTGCTTCCAGATACTCCAGGTATTCCTCATTTTCAGCTTCCTGTATAGCAGATATTGTTGCAGATGCATCGTTAGACTGCACTAATAATGTATCTGTTTTACTTTGCTCACCGTCGATGCCTACAATTGCTTTAAAGAACAGCCCCAGCCCGGCAAATACAGCAGCCATATACAACCACGGACGCATACGATCCATCATAGAGATCTTTTTCGCCTCTACTTGCGGTTTCTCAGGCAGCTGGCTCATTATATTAGCCGTCAAATCCTCCATGTACCCGTCGGGCACGGTAAAAGGATTTTTTCCTTTAAAACGATCCAGATTGTTTTGTTCTTTTTCCATACTCCTGCGTTTTAATACACCTTTGACGAGCTTCCGTCCAAAAGGTTTAAATGTCTTTTGTTAAAAACTCCTCGACTTTTTTTACAGCATGGTGATAAGAGGCTTTCAGGGCACCAACCGAAGTACCCAGAATATCCGACATATCTTCATACTTCATCTCGTCAAAGTATTTCATGGTAAACACTAAACGTTGTTTCTCCGGCAAAGTAAGAATTGCATTCTGCAACTTCAGCTGTGCTTCATCACCATCAAAGTATTCGTCTCCTTTCAGCCGTTCCAGCAAAAAGACATCCGTATCGTCGATCGACACATTATTCATATTCCGCTGACGGTTCAGAAAAGTAATACATTCATTGATTGCAATTTTATATAGCCAGGTAGATAACTTTGCCTCGCCCCGGAAATAGTCTATATTCGTCCAGGCCTTCAGAAATGTATTCTGCAAAAGATCGTTGGCGTCATCATGACTCAACACCATCTTCCGTATCTGCCAGTACAACTTTTCCCCATAAAGATTCACCACCCGGGCAAAAGCATCCCTTTGCCTGGCCGGATCCCGTAGCTGTTCTACTAATTCATCTTCTGTATACTGCTGCATCCTCTCTATTTTGGCGTAAATATATAAAAAAAACGGATATAAAAAAAGCGGGCAACTTTACAGTTGTCCGCTTTTCAGAAGTGCCCAGAACAGGACTCGAACCTGCACGCCTCGCGACACACGCACCTGAAACGTGCGCGTCTACCAATTCCGCCACCTGGGCAATTCATTATTTTCAGGTAAGCAATCTCTCGTGATTGCGGTGCAAAGGTAGTGTTTTTTTTTATTCTACAAAATATTCACTCTTTATTTTTCAATATTATTTATTTTATCCCCCATGAGTAATTGGGCTCCGATGACATTTCAAAAACAAGCGAGCCTCCTTTCAGTAATTCTGAAGCCGGAAAACTAAAAGACTGCAAAGGTTTACCATTCAGGAGAGCGCTTTGTACATATTTATTACTACGGGAAGCATTACGGGCTTCAATCGTAAATGTTTTACCTCTACCGAAGCGTTCTCCCAAATCGATTACAACTTTTTCATACAAGGGGCTTGCTATTTCATAAACAGGCTCGGTGCTGCAACCTCCGTCTGTTTGAAAGAGACCCAGGGAGGCCATTATCAACCAACCACTCATCTGTCCCTGATCTTCATCGCCCAGATAGGCATTAGCCATACCTGTACCATAATAACGTTCTATGATAGAACGGCTCCACCGCTGAGTCAACCAGGGTTTGCCAACCCAGTTAAATAAAAATGCAAAGTGCATGGATTGTTGATTACCCTGAACCACCGGATAATCCCAGTACTGATCGTTCGGGGCATTATATCTCCAGGGTTCACTCGCTTCAAATCCCCATTGCAAACGTTCAACAAAACGATCTTTTCCGATGACTTCTGCCAATGCCGGAACATCTTGCGGAACAAAATAAGTAAGCTGCCAGGCGTTTCCTTCCACATAATGATGGTTGGCTCCCGAATGGAACGGGTCAAAATCTTTAGACCAACTGCCATCGCTACTGCGCATCTGGGCGTATCCGGTCTCCGGATTAATTGCATTTCTCCACCATGTCCCCCGTTCTGTAAAGTATTTATAATCCTCTTCCTTATTCAGTGATTTTGCTAATTGGGAGACCGTCCAATCATCATAAGCATATTCGAGCGTGTTGGAGAAACGTCCCTGATCGGTCGGAACATATTTATGTTTCAGATAAGGGATCAAGTCTCGATTTCCGGCATAACCACCACAAACCTTTTGACTTGGAGTTGTCTGCATCTTCTTTACAGCTTCAAAGGCCTTTTCTCCGTCGAAACCACGAATACCCATTTGCCAGGCACTAACGATCAGGGGAATTTCATGTTCCGCTACCATCACTGGAATATATTCCATACCTGCCGGGCCTTTTGCCAGCCAACCGTTTGCATCATACATTCCCAGTTGTGACTTCACCCAGCGATTGCTCCACTCCGGAGTGACCAGATTCCAGAACTGATTCAGATTCCAAAACGTATTCCAGAAAGCATCGCAACCCAATGCTACATCATCCGGATCAGTAAAACGACGCACTTTTTCATCGGCAGACACCCATTCTCCATTTACATCACTCCATATATTGCGGCTGCACAAAGCTCTGTACATATTCGTATAGAAACGGACTTTTTCCAATCGGTTATCAGTCGTTATCTGTAGCCGGTTGAATAAATCATTCCACACATTCTGTTGGTTAGCACGTACCTGATCAAACTGCCAGCCAAAAGGAGTGCTGATTTCTTTTTCCAGGTTATCCGCTGCATTGGCAACACTAACCAGAGAAATGCCGGAACGAGCCTGTACTACAGGCGACTTCCGGGCATCAAACTGCAACCAGGCTCCGGCATCTTTTATATCACGGGCAGTCAAACAATCGGTTATCTGCCGCTTTTCATTCACCCATCCGCCCATCGACAAGATCGGTTGATCAAATTCTATTACAAAATGTATGGTATATTCCTGGTCTGCATCCGAACTCCATACATTCTTAGACAATTGATGACTAAATCCCTCGATACGGGTATCACTGACTTTTTTAATTTCAATATCTTTTAATTGATAATCGTATTCGGCAGGTATATGTAAATCTACCAGAACGCGGGCACTGTCTTTATCCGAAGGAAAAGTATATCGCTGGAAACCACAATGGGTAGTCGCTGTCAGTTCTGCACGGATGCCATAATCAGTAAGATCGACTTTGTAATATCCCAGAGGGGCTTCTTCACTCAACTTATCGATCCGGGAGCGATAGCCCGAGTCCGGATCTGATTCATCTCCAACGACGGTATTCAAAGAACCATTTGTCGGCATCATTCCTAAACCCCCCATTGTCCATTCATGGATATGGCTAAAACAACCTACACTTTCAAAAGTGGGCTGATAACCGGCCTGCCATCCGGCATTCTGGTTATCCGGACTTAGTTTAACCATACCGAAAGGCATCCAGGGGCCGGGAGCAATCATCCAGCGGGAATGAGCCGTACCGATTCTTGTATCAACATATTGTGCGAATGTTTGAAGTGGTTGTTGCCGGCGTTGTATCTCTCCTTTCTGAAGGACTTTACCATCTGCACGAACCTCATAAGAACTTGTCACCTCTCGGGTAACAGACGGCATCGGAGCTTCAAGGCAATAGCGTGCCGTATCCAGCCGGGTAGACAGGATTTCCTTTCCATCCAGTCTGACAGATAAAAGCGGTTGCCCTTCCAGATGTTCTACATCGACAAGCAGAGGTTGTATCTTATTTCCATCTGTTTCTATTTCATAATTTGCGGCTTCTACGGAACGGACAAATGCCTTTTCCGGAACTGTTGTCCGGACATTTCCCGGCCCTTCCAATGCTATATGATCAAATAAAAGCCACGATCCTTCAAGTACGGAAAGCGTAATGCAGTTCCCTCCTTTTCGCAAAGACTCTCTCTTTACAGGAACAATCAGACGGACAGGTTTCCCCTGACTCATATCTCCTGTAATAGAAGTATCGCTTCCTCCGGCAGCTAGTTGTATTTTTTCTTCCTGACAATTGTTGATTGTTATTTTTAATAAAGGGGGAAGATGCGGAGAGTTATCAGCGAGGTCGATTACCAAATTCCATTCTCCCTTTGCCGGAAGTTTATCCAGACCAAAGAGAATATTAGACTCATGCGTCCGCAAACCGGCAGTAGACCAGGTTCCTCCCCATTGGTCGGCAGGCCCCGGCAAAACATAAGGGAACGATTCTTTGGCATCACTTCTCCCTACCAGATAATATCGGTCTTCAAAGCCAAAGTCATTCGCCAGAAATTCTTTATATCGATCAGGTCCCAGAGCCAGCTCGACAGCCGAACTGTCAGCCACACCAATATTCCATACCTGTTGTCCCTTTTCCGGTACTGTACATGAAGTAATTATCAAGCAACACAGACAACCAAGCGAGAGTATTCTTTTTCCCATAACTGCAAAGATTGTTTTAATTGACAAAAGAAGTAATCTTTCACGATTCCGGCAAGTCATATTATTCCGATTGAGTTGTACTATGTTCTGATTTTTCTATAAGACGCAAAAAGCCCCGCCGGATAACCAGCGGGGCTTTGTAGTATGTTACCTGTCAACCTTACGGTTTACCAGGAGTGTCTTATTTACTTAACGATAGCTTTAACTGCGCTTTCACCGTCAACAGCAACAACTACGATACCTGCAGGAGCAGAGAATGTTACGTTGTCTGAGTTCAGAGTCTGAACTGTTACTGTCTGACCAAGGATGTTGCTTACAGTTACTGTCTTACCAGCTGCATTCTGGATAGTGATCTTACCTTCACCTGCAATTACGCTAACTGTTGATGTAGAAACACCTTCGTTAGATGTTGCGAAGTCTTCAGTATCTTCCAGATTGAAGATCTGAGCCTGGTTGATCAATTCCTGCATCTTCTGGTCGTCATCTGCATGATTACCGTTATCTACAGTATATTCAGCCAATACAGGAACACCGTTGTGGATTTTCACCCATGCACCCTTGAAGGAAGCAACGTGAGATACACCGTCCAGGTTAGATTCCAGTAAGAAGTCTTTATGATCATCGTCTGTGTAACGCAGAGAGAATGCATAGTTCTTATGTAAACCATCTACCGGTTTCTTTTCGAAGATAGCTTCATTGTACAGGTCGCGAGGATCAAGAACGCCGTCTTTAGTTCTCAGGTCTGCCAATTTCTTACCGTCTTTCAGGATATACAAGAATTCGCCGTCTGCATCTACCTGGTGAACACCTTCTACAAAACCAAGGCGAGTGTAAGACTGCCATTTGTAAACGTCAGGATTGTTCAACATGTTAGTGCTGCTCTTAACCGAGTCAGTCAGGTTGATCAGGAAGCTACCAGCCAGGTAACCATTGTAATCAACTTCGTGCTCGCAGTTCGGGTTGTAACCGTGAGTGTTACACCATTTGCCGTCTTTTACAGAATCCGGACGTACAACGAACAGATACTGAGGCATACGATCAGAAGAACTTAATACATAATCTGCATACAGAGCTTTTGTGCTTTCTTTACCTACCGGCTGGATCTTTTCAGCTGTCATACCCAGGTAACCGAAGTCTTTCACTACCTGCGGAGCATTGCTCTGGTTGTTAGAGTCTTCGAACAGGAATTCAGAACCTGTACCTCTTGCACGGAAGATATTGATGTTCTTACCGATTTCACCCAGATCCATATACAATGGACGGTCGTCTTTGATAACTGCAAATGCAGAAGCTCTTTCAGTAGCTACGTTGTTCAGAGGCAGATAGCTCATTTCGCCAACGCCGTCTTCGCAATGTGCCTGCATCCAACCATTAGAAGTTTCAAGAACTGCACCACTGTTGATATCAACTAATACATAGCAGATTTCGTCACCCTTCACCTGGTCAGCTTTCAGATAGAATACACCCAGTTTAGGATTATCAGCTGCATTATCTTCAGCCTGAGCCTTAGTCATAGCCTTGTAGTAAGGAGTCTTACCCTGCGGGCTTACCAGATATACATATACCTTATCGTTGTCGATCAAGTTTTTGTCGCTTACTTTCAGTACATAAGCAGTTCTAGCCAACTGAGGCAAACCGATTTCTGCACCGTAACCGAACGGAACGTCAATAGCTTCTTCGTCTTCAACCGGAACATCTTTCGCTTCGATCAATTCATAAGTTGTAGCCTGACCTGGAGTCGGAGCAAAGCTCTTATCCTCTGTTACATTCAGATAAAGTTCCTGATTTGCGAACAGGTTATAGTTCAGATAATACTTAGTATAAAGCAGATCATCAGAGTTCAGATATTTGTAACCATGACGAACACTTGTTTTAGCTTCATTATCTTCTACAGCAGTGAATGTATAAGTATCTTCGTTCAGAAGCTCTTTCTGTCTGAAGCTATCATAATTCTTATTGATGAAGTAAGTACCGGTTGCATCTGTGTAAAGCTGACCTTCAAATACTTCGTCTGCATATTCACGGTTGTAAACAGCAACTGTAGGAACATCACCGCAACCTGTAGTTTTAACAACCCACATAGTAGCCGGCATATCATTGTAATCCTGAGCAGTAGTAGCAGCATCCAACATCAGACGACCGATGAAGTTATCAACTACATTCTTACCTGTAGCTACGTCTTTGATGAAATATAGACCTTGATCAACTTTAGCACGAGTCAGATAGTCAAATTTTCTATCTTTGAAAGTAAACTTAGTCTGAAGAGAACCAGGAAGTTCAATACCACCGTCTGTTTCAGTATTCTTTGCTGTGATAACAGCCTTACCTTCTGTCAGATAAGCGATACGAACTGCAACCTGACCATTTTCGGCTGTATGAAGACCTGCACCAGGTGTAGCCGCTGCACTTGTATGAAGTTTTGTCAAGTCATTGTAAACAGAGTTGAATGCGAAATCAGGATTCTGCCACAAGCTGCTAGCCGGATTCTTCGGCAAAGCATTCATAGGCTCAATGAACAAACTATCATTTGAAGGATAGTAAGTAAATCTGAACAAGCTACGAGCTTCCCAAGTTCCTGCAGTCAGGTTTGTTCCATCAGGAATAGCAACTCTTGTAGGAGCATCTTCCAGCAGAACCAAAGGTAATTCCTTACTTAGACTTGAATAAAATTCTGTACCTACAGACAGAACTTCACCCTTTGCATTCTTCAAATATACGAATTCTTCTGCAACCAAAGCATCTGCACCAGGTGTATCACTAAGACCTAACTGATCTCTAACAGCTTCTGTTGCAGTAGCAGTTGAAACTACCGGGAAGTCTGTAGCATTAAGTTCCACAGCTGTGAACTTCTCAGTCAGCAGTGGACTTGCCGTGTTCGGAGTAACAGCAGAAACGATACCGAATGTACCATCATACTGAATGTCAACCATTCTGTTCAAGTCATCAGCAGTAAGGATGATACCACCAGCCAAAACCGGTTTCAACTGCACAGCATCAGTAATAGCTTGAACATGAGTTTGAGCTATATCGTGAGAATACTTAGCTGCGATGATTTCGTTGTTATCATTTTTCTGTAAAACAACAACAGAGTCACGATTTGCAAAATAAGAATAAACAGGTTTGTAAGCAAAAGGAGTATTTCCCTGATTATCGGTTGTATACCAAGTCCAATCTGTTAAACAGCCTTCTAGAATAGAAGTAGGCAGATCCTGATCAGAAGTTTTAGTAGCCACATCAAATAAAGTAGCATTTACATGCGAGTAAACCAACTCCAGATTTGTTTCTTTATTGATCAATGTAAAACTGATACCGCTAGCGTTATCATCGTTTACTTTAACTGACCACAAAGAAGCATTGATAGGAGCGTCAGCTACTTCAACCAACTTCATGTTTAATTCACCTGTTGTGTAATTACGAGTCTGGATAAGCACTTTTCCGTCTGCATCTGTCAACTGATACAATTTGTCTGCATCAAAACGAGTGATGTCAGATCCTACTGCGGCACTTGCAGTTGCAGTTGGACGAAGAGTAATACCGTGACCAATCTCATTTTTGTTGGTATGCACTGCGGTAGTACCTTGCGCGAAAGCTCCAAGACTTGTTGTCAGCAGAGCGCCGACAAGAAGAGTAGAAAACTTTTTGTTCATAATCAAATAATTTAATTAGTAATAAAATATAAAGTTCAAATAATCTATACTGTAATAAAATATAAAGCTCTAACGATTTATCTTTATCATTCTAACTGTGCATACTTCGCACCTAAATCGTATGGCAAAGATACATATCTTTTTTGGTTGCACTATTTTTTTGTTATATTTTTTTCCCTTTAACCATGCTTTCTTATCCGATTCTTGGTTTAAAACGTACAAATAATGCGGTTTTAAGGACATAGTAAATCATCCTTGCTGGGTCCGGCCATGCTCCGACTCTTTCTTACGGTAATCGGAAGGAGATACTCCCATTACCTTTGTAAAGGTACGCGAGAAATAAGCGGGCTCTTCAAAACCAAGCTTGGTAGATATCTCATTCAGCTTCAGGTTTGTCAATACAATATACTGACAGGCCTTCTGTATCTTCAGACGGATAAAATAGCTTATCGGCGACACACCGGTCTCTTTCTGGAAAAGCATGGAAAAGTGGGAAGGAGAATATTTAAAATAAGCCGCCAACTGATCCAAAGTCAGGTTACGCTCCACATGTTCGTTCATATAATGGATCACGCGCGAAGCAAAAGAATACTCTTTGTGATTAGGCAAATTAATGTAACGATACTGCTCCAGATATAAAAAAGAGGTAAGGAACATATACAGGCACATCGACGAGTAAACCATATACTCCTTAATATATCCCATCGAGAAACAACTGTAAATCTCCTCGAATAATTGTATCCTGTCTTGCAGGCGCGAATATTCTCCCGGCAGGATCGTTCCCGGTATCGGGGTAGACGGGAGAAACTCCTTACTTAGCTTTCCCATGAAATGAACCCAGTAGATAGTCCAGGGATCGTGTTCGGAAGCACCGAAGGAATAAGAGACATTGGGCGGTATAATAATGTATTGGTTCTGTTTCACCGGATAAGTCTTGCCGTTAATCGTATACCACCCCTCTCCTTCTATACAGTAGATAAGCATGGCATAGCTGCATCCCTGGTCTTTTTGTACGTAATGGTACTTTACCCTGGGGAAGAAACCGATTTTACGGACATACAGATTCCCGATAAGCGGCTCGTGGCTATAGGCGTTCAGCAATTCGTCCGGCAAAGAGACAAAACGCTCTCCTTTAAATCCTTCTTTAATCTTTATCACTATACATTATTATATATGTAAACCGTGACAAATATAATAAAAAAACGGCCACTTCCTTTTTTGGAAGCAGCCGTTTCGGGTTTTATTTTCCGGAGAAGGAATTACATCATTCCACCCATTCCGCCACCCATACCCGGGTTCATCGGCGGCATAGCAGGGCCTTCTTCTTTCTTTTCAGCAATCACACATTCAGTTGTCAGGAACATACCAGCGATAGAAGCTGCATTTTCCAAAGCAACACGAGTTACCTTAGCCGGGTCGATTACACCGACAGCGCACAGGTTTTCATATTTGTCTGTACGGGCATTGTAACCGAAGTCACCTTTACCTTCTTTCACTTTCTGAACGATAACGGCACCTTCTTTACCTGCGTTGGCAACGATCTGACGCAACGGTTCTTCGATAGCGCGTTTTACGATTTCGATACCGGTTGTTTCGTCTTCGTTTTCACCCTTCATGCCTTCCAATGCTTCGATAGCACGGATGTAAGCTACACCACCACCAGGAACTGTACCTTCTTCGATAGCAGCGCGAGTTGCATGCAAAGCATCATCCACACGGTCTTTCTTTTCTTTCATTTCCACTTCAGAAGGAGCACCTACGTAAAGAACAGCTACACCACCTGCCATCTTAGCCAGACGTTCCTGCAGTTTTTCTTTGTCGTAGTCAGAAGTAGTGTTTTCGATCTGAGTCTTGATCTGACCGATACGAGCCTGGATAGCAGCTTTGTCGCCTGCACCGTTAACAATGATAGTAGTATCTTTGTCTACAGTGATCTTTTCAGCAGTACCCAACATATCCATTGTAGCACCTTCCAGCTTCAAACCTTTTTCTTCAGAGATAACAACACCACCAGTCAGCACTGCGATATCTTCCAACATAGCTTTACGACGGTCGCCGAAGCCCGGAGCCTTCACAGCACAGATCTTCAAAGAACCACGCAGACGGTTTACAACCAATGTAGCCAATGCTTCGCTGTCGATATCTTCAGCAATGATCAACAGCGGACGACCGCTCTGAACAGCCGGTTCCAGGATAGGAAGCAAGTCTTTCAATACAGAGATCTTCTTGTCGTAGATCAGGATATACGGATTTTCCATCTCGCATTCCATCTTTTCTGTATTGGTTACGAAGTACGGAGAGATGTAACCACGGTCGAACTGCATACCTTCCACTACGTCTACTGTAGTTTCAGTACCTTTTGCTTCTTCCACTGTGATAACGCCTTCTTTCTTCACTTTCTGCATAGCTTCAGCAATCAGTTTACCGATAGTTTCGTCACCGTTGGCGGAGATTTTAGCTACGTGTTCGATCTTTTCGAACTGGTCGCCTACTTCTTCAGCCTGGTCAGCGATCTTTTCAACCACTTTGGCAACGGCTTTGTCGATACCACGTTTCAAGTCCATAGGATTAGCACCTGCTGTAACGTTCTTCAAACCTACACCGATGATAGACTGTGCCAATACAGTAGCAGTAGTTGTACCGTCACCTGCATTGTCGTTTGTTTTAGAAGCAACTTCCTTTACCAACTGAGCACCCATGTTTTCGAACGGGCAAGTCAGTTCCACTTCTTTAGCAACAGTTACACCGTCTTTAGTGATGTGAGGAGCACCGAATTTCTTTTCGATGATCACGTTACGGCCTTTCGGGCCTAATGTTACTTTTACAGCATTTGCCAATTCGTCCACACCTTTCTTCAAAAGGTCGCGGGCATCCATATCGTACTTAATTTCTTTTGCCATGATTATATTTCTTTTTTATTGTCCGTTAATGAATTAGATAATAGCTAAGATATCAGACTGACGCATGATAAGATATTTCTCACCATCCAGTTCGATTTCTGTTCCTGCATACTTTCCGTACAGTACAGTATCGCCTGCTTTAACAACCATTTCTTCATCTTTTGTTCCGTTACCTACGGCAACAACTTCACCTTTTAAAGGTTTTTCTTTTGCTGAATCCGGGATAATGATTCCGCCAAGTGTCTTTTCTTCTGCTGCAGCCGGCTTGATAAGCACTCTGTCTGCTAATGGTCTAATGTTCATCTTTTGATATATTTTTAATGTTAATAATATTATGTATAATATGTGTATTTCTAATTCACGCTTACTCCTATGCGAAATCTGTGCCAAAACATTTGGCAGGAAAAAGACTGACAAATTTGCATAACCCGACAGTTAGTTATACCGACACAACTGACAGGATGACTATCCTTCCCGCCTTACTTGCTTCCCGACTAGAACAAAAGTACCGGGAAAGTAGTTCACAGGTAACTATCTTTTAACTGATAAGTGCTATATTTTTATTCTTTTGGGCATGCTTCAATTTAATTTTGAGCTAGCTCAAAATTGATTTCGACCATGCTAAAAATTAATTTCGAGCATGCTCAAAAGCAAAAAAATAAGGGAAGAAAGATTTAGAATCTGCCTTCCCCTACATTAATATATAGTAAGCTATCGATTAGTCTATCAGGAGAGTGGAGATAGAATGTGCCGGTAATACAGGTTGATACACGCGGCCGTCTATTTCGACAGATACCTGCCGGTCGTCGTTTCCCTCGTTTGCCAAAGCGACAACGATGCTTTTATCGGGGTTGATAAAGGCCAGGAGATTGGCGAAAAGGCCGGAAGTTTCGAGTTTACGGGCACCGGGCTGCACGTAGTGGCTCAGGTGCTTCATTACATAATACTCGGGAGTGTAATGGAAAGATTTCGTATCGGGGTCGACAACCACCAGGGAATTTTGCGCCCATCCCCACCGGCTGATACCACCTTTATCCAGCGAAATATTCCAGTACATATAGGCTGAAGCACCGTTATTCAGGTAATGACGCATCAGGTTCCAGGAGTAGACGGCTCCGCTCCAGTCGTTCTGTCCGTCGCCACATTCCTGCTCGGTCTGGTAGAGCTTCATATCAGGGTAACGTTCGTGCAAGCCTTTGATCGCTCCTTTCCCTGCCCATTGGAAACCGACACCGCTGATATACTTACCGCTTGCCGGGTCTGTCAGGATGGTATCCACCAGGGCCTCGTTGGCACGTTCCATAGTACCGAACATCACCTTTACGTCCTGATCCTTCATTGCCGGGCCCAGATAACGGCCGATAAAGTTTGCCAAAGAAGCGGCCGTCCAGCAACAGCTGGGGAAGATCTGGGCCGAGTTAAATTCGTTCTGCGGCATAACGGCAAAGATGTCGATCCCCTGCTCACGATAGGCTTCGATAAACTTGGAGAAATACAGTGCGTAGGCCTGCAGATAAAGGGAGTCCTGGATAAACATGTCCGTACCTTCGTAGCCAACTTTATCGGCCGGCAATCCGTTACGGTATTTCTCGTTGAAGTTTTCGCCTGTATAGGCAGAGGCGTAATGTTTATTGTATTTCATCCAGGAAGGAGGGCACCAGGGGGAAGCCCAGATACGCAGGTCGGAATTGTATTTCTGCGCACTCTTGATGAAAGGGATCAGCGTTTGCTGGTCGTTGGCAATGGTGAAATACTTCATTTCGAAGTCGCCATCCGTTTCATTATAGGAGTACCAGTCGCGGGAGAAGTCGTTGGCTCCCACAGGCATACGGCAAATAGTAAAGTTAGCCCCTATCTCCGGGAAAAAGAGTTCTTCCATGATTTCTTCCCTTACAACCGGGTCGAGTTTGCTCAGGGAGATCCAGCCCAGTTCGTTGAAACAGGCGCCGAAACCGTCTATCTTCTGTAGCTTTTTATTGGTATGGATGATGGCATCGATCTCAGGAATGGTATCCGGAGAAGCAGAAACGAGGTCGGACTGCTCCTGCCACGGTTCGTTTTCAGTGGTTGTCACCCAGGAAGCTCTTGGTTGGAAAGAGCAGGAAGAGAGACAGAGGGCGAATGTGAGAATTAAATAATATGTTTTCATAAGGCAGTAAATATAAAGGACAACGACTTCTCTTTTATCGAGAGAAGTCGTTGTGTTTGTTAGCTTTCCGAATCAGGTTAGAACCGTGCGATCAGTTCTTCTACGGTAACAGGCACTTGTTCTCCTGTGAGCATATTCTTCAGGTTTATCTTACCTTCGTTCATTTCATTTTCACCGACGATAGCGACAAACGGGATCTTCTTTGTATCGGCATATCCCATCTGTTTCTTCATCTTGGCTGCTTCCGGGAAGAGTTCGGTACGGATGCCGGCGGCACGTACTTTGGCGATAATAGGCAACAGATAGCTCTCTTCTTTCTCTCCAAAGTTGACAAACAGTAGTTGTGTTGTCAGTAATGAATCGGCAGGATAAAGCTCCAACTGGTTCAGTACGTCGAAGATACGGTCTGCACCGAAGGAGATACCTACGCCGGATACGCCATCCATGCCAAATACGCCGGTCAAGTTGTCATAACGTCCGCCCCCGGTGATACTTCCGATCTGAACATCCAATGCTTTTACTTCGAAGATAGCTCCGGTGTAATAGTTCAGTCCGCGCGCCAGGGTCAAGTCGAGCTCCAGTTCGGAATGCATAGGCAGCAGATCGATACGGTCGAGGATGAAGGTCATTTCTTCTACGCCTTTCATAGCGATCTCGGATGTTGCCAGTTGTTCTTTCAGGACGGCCAGTTTTTCACGGTTGCTACCTGTCAGCATAATAATCGGTTGCAGGCGGGCTATAGCCTCTTCGGTCAGGCCTTTGCTGCGAAGTTCTTCATTCACATTGTCGAGGCCGATCTTATCCAGTTTATCGATGGCGACAGTTATATCGACGATCTTATCCGCTTCGCCAATGATCTCGGCAATACCGGACAGAATCTTACGGTTATTCATCTTGATGCAAACACGGATACCGAAACGGTGGAACACCTCATCCATGATCTGGATCAGTTCCACTTCATTGACCAGTGAGTCAGAACCAACCACGTCGCCATCACACTGATAGAACTCGCGGTAACGTCCTTTCTGCGGACGGTCGGCACGCCATACAGGTTGTATCTGATAACGTTTGAAAGGGAAGGTTATATCGTTGCGGTGCTGCACCACGTAACGGGCAAAAGGGACAGTCAGGTCGTAACGCAGGCCTTTCTCGCAGGCTTTTACACCGAATTTCACGGCGTTACGTTCCAATAGTTCTTCATCTGTAATGCCGGAGAAGCAATCACCGGAGTTTAATATCTTGAAAAGCAGTTTATCACCTTCTTCGCCATATTTACCCATCAAGGTAGACAGGTTTTCCATAGCCGGAGTTTCGATTTGCTGAAATCCGTACAGATGATATACTTCGCGAATTGTATTGAATATATAATTACGTTTCGCCATTTCTTCGGGCGAAAAATCTCTTGTACCTTTTGGTATAGACGGCTTCTGCATATACTGTTTGCTCTTCTTTATCGTCGGAGCTAACCGACTTTTATCTATTATATTATTATTCGGAATGCAAAGGTAGGTATTTTGTTTCAATTTCGTTATTTATTGGGTAAGTTCATTGGTTTATCCGTTTCTTTTTGCTACGTTTGTAACATAATCAAAATATGACGAGACTATGAAAAAGAAACAGAAGAAAGCGTTATATGGCGAGATGAGTAGTTTTTTTACTGATCTTGCAAAATATATTGCCACAGGTGTAATTGTAACGACCCTGTTAAAAGATTTCGGAGAGAATACAATTATTATTTATGCCCTCGGGATCATTGCGATTGGAGGATTCTTTGGCCTTGGTTTATTATTCACTAAATATAAGGAGGAATAATTATGACAAATATAATTATGGCTTTTATGATTCCTATAACATTAGCTATTATAGCATTAATCTGGCTTATTTATATGGAACGGAAGTTTAAACAAGAAAAGAATAAGAAGAAATAAAAAACAACTGCCCAAGCCATTCAGAATGACTCGGGCAGTTAGTTTTATTGGGTGCTGCAGCGGATTTTATTGACTGCAGCAGCCAGCAAAATCTGCTACAGCAGTCAGCCCCGCTTAGTCGCGGCTTCTGCCACCCAGGAATATCATTACATAATATAATAAGGTAGCCAGCGAACCTAAAGCTGCAACCACATAGGTATAAGCAGCAGAACGCAAAGCATCTTCGGCCTTATCATGTGTATAGGCATTCGTTATCCCGGCATTACTCAACCAGGCCAAAGCACGCTGGCTGGCATTGATCTCTACCGGCAATGTAATAAAGCTGAACAGCGTAGTCATCGCGAACAGAATGATACCGAACAGCATCAACTGCGGAAACGTATGCAACATCAACATACCGCCCAGCAATACCCAGGTCATAATGTTGGAAGAAAAACTTACGATCGGAACCAGAGCCGAACGCATCTTCAGCGGGCCATAAGCCGTAGCATGCTGTACCGCATGACCACATTCGTGTGCCGCCACAGCCGCAGCAGCGATACTATTACTATAATAAACCGATTCACTCAGATTCACCGTTTGATTTGCAGGATTGTAATGGTCTGTCAAATGTCCGGGAGTAGAAATTACTTTTACATCGTAGATGCCGTTATCGTGCAACATCTTCTCTGCTATATCCTTTCCGGTCATACCGTTAGGCATAGGAATCTTAGAATACTTCTCAAACTTGCTTTTCAGTCTGGAAGAAACCAACCAGCTTAACAAGGCAAAACCAATAAATATAATCCAATACATGCTCATAATGTCCAAATAATTAAGTGTTATACTAGAAATGTCTTACAAAAAGTCTGCCAAAAACAAAAATGGCAGAAGATTGGCCTGCTAGAGGTGGTCTTCTGCCATTTTGTAATAGTATCTGATGTTTATTCTTCGGTATATCTGATAATTGTCTGTTCGCGGTCAGGCCCTACTGACACGATTTTAACAGGAACACCCAGCTCTTCTTCAAGGAAAGCAAGGTATGCATTGAATTCTTCCGGGAATTCATCTTCACTCTGCATCTTTGTCATGTCTGTCTTCCAACCCGGCAGTTCAACGTATACAGGTTCGATCGTATCGTCAATTTCAAACGGGAATTCTGTTACCTCTTCCCCGTTGATCTTATAAGCTACACAAGCCTTGATCGTTTCGAAACCGTCGAGTACGTCGCTCTTCATCATAATCAACTGGCTTACACCATTGATCATAACGGCATATTTCAACGCTACAAGGTCGATCCATCCGCAACGACGCTTACGTCCTGTTACGGAACCGAACTCATGTCCCAGTTCGCAAAGCTGGTCGCCTGTTTCATCGAACAACTCCGTCGGGAACGGGCCACTACCCACACGGGTACAGTAAGCTTTGAAGATACCATAAACTTCACCGATATTACGCGGAGACACGCCCAGACCGGTACAGCATCCTGCGCAGATCGTATTGGATGAAGTAACGAACGGATAAGAACCGAAGTCGATATCCAGCATAGTGCCCTGTGCACCTTCTGCCAAAACAGACTTACCTTCTTTCAGGTAGTTGTTTACGACATGTTCGCTATCGATCAGGTTGAATTTCTTCAGGTATTCCAATGCTTCGAACCACTGGGCTTCGAGTTCCTTGATATCGTAAGAATAATTCAATGAATTCAGGATAGCTTCATGGCGCGCTTTGGCGGCAGCGTACTTTTCATCGAAGTTATGCAGCAAATCACCTACGCGGAGACCGTTACGGCTAATCTTGTCTGTATATGTCGGGCCGATACCTTTACCTGTAGTACCGATCTTACCGGAACCTTTGGCAGCTTCGTAAGCAGCGTCCAGCATACGGTGGGTAGGCAGGATCAGGTGTGCCTTTTTAGAAATACAAAGTTGTTTGGTCAGATCGTGACCACTGGCAGCAAGCGCTTCGGCTTCCTGTTTGAACAATAACGGGTCGAGAACGACACCATTACCGATTACATTCACTTTTCCACCCTGGAAAATACCTGACGGGATAGAGCGTAAAATATACTTCTCTCCGTTAAACTCCAGTGTGTGTCCTGCATTGGGACCTCCCTGAAAACGAGTGATTACATCGTAGTTAGGAGTCAGCACGTCGACAACTTTACCTTTGCCTTCGTCACCCCATTGCAATCCTAATAAAACATCTACTTTCATTTTATCTTTATAATAGGCTGTTAATATTCTTATTTTCCAATTCTCTGCTGAAGCTTGAATTTACATTTGCTGCATATCCCATAGATATATAACGAATGAAACTCGGGAGTGAAGCGGGATATCTTCAAATTACAAACATCCTTTTTCAACACGCTGTCTTTCATTTCCCTGATCGCCCCGCATTTCATACAGATCAGATGCAAATGCGTTTCCGCCAAAGCCCGTAGTTCGTATTGAACCGACTGGGCGTTCAACTGATGCCGCACGATCATTCCGCCGTCTTCCAGCACATCCAATGTATTGTAAAGCGTTGCCTTACTCACATGGAAGTTTGTTTCTTCGAGCCTTTCCTGGAGTGAGTACATGTCGAAATGCCCAGAGAAACCGCATATGCATTCGAATATAGCATATCTTTCTTCGGTCTTTCGTAGTTTTTTCTCAGTCAGGTACTCCGTAAATGACTGCTTCATCTCTATGTACTTCTTTTCATCCATTTTGTTGCGACACCACGCGACCGACAAAGTTAGCGCATTTATTTTAAACGCAAAGCCTTAGCTATAATATTCAAATTCAAATTTTAATTCATTATAGATTTCCTGCTTCTCGGCAGTCGTCATCAGCTCCGGAAAATCTTCGAAGCCACTCAATATTTGTCCGGCATGAAGAGGAGACTGACGGCCGTAAAATTTCATTGCTTTCACAGCAGACTGTATTTCTTTCCAGGATGCACCGAAATCTGTCCTCAACACCGTGCGCATAGACTCAGCCAGAAAGGTTGCCTTTGCCGGTTCAGTCATATCTTTTCCCTGCCGGAACATTTCGCACCATATCAGGAAAGCAACCGTCCGCGCATATTCATCTTTCTTGTTAACGATAAGTCCCAGAGTCAAATCTTCAGCATAGGGAAGCTTACAAAACAAATTCCTGCTGCATTGCTCGGCTATTTCCAGATAGGGGATTTCCTCAACCCACTGCTCCGCCTGTTCAAGAGGAAAATCATCAACAGGCTGCAACAAAGGGGCCAGTAGCTTGAACTCACGAATATCCTCTTTCCACAAAGCTGCTGCCAGCTCCGAACCCGGTTCATGTCTGGCGGCTATCAGCTTTACTTCCGGCAATGGAACGCCAAAGTTCAGTTTATAGATCATACCCTTCTCACGCATACTTGTCGAGATAACCCCATTCATAGCCATACGGAGTTGGGTACGTATTTCTCTTAATTCGTCCTGCAACATCGCTTAATCGTTGTAAGAAGGTAAGAATGAATAATCTTTGCTGTAACGGAGCATCTGCTCGGTGTAACCTTCGGTATAATCGAGCACGATATCGGTAACTTCACCTTTATCGTTTTTCACTTCCTTCATAACCGGGTTCACGAAACCTTTATAGGGAGCCAGATTCAGTTTGGCATAACGGGCTAGCACTTCGTCGTGCAATGTCTGATCCACTTTCACGGCGTAATCTTCTACCAGCTTCTTACCAGCAGCAAAGTCTCCTTCGCTCTTGATACGCTGTACCTCGGCCAACAGAGTCCCGAACAGCTTACGTAGCTTTTCGTAGTCATTCACTACAACATACGTTTTGCCGTCGCGTTTTCTGTATTCGATCACGTTGTCGGCTTTACCGTTTTCGTATGCCCATTTGGCAATCAGCTGACGGTTACGCATATGGGCTTCTTCCACATCTTTGCCTGCTTCGATGCGGACAAGCTGTGTCATCAAGCCGTTCATTATATATTTGTAATACTCTGCTTTATAAGCTTCACTATCCGGCACCAGTCCCAACTCTACCAGTTTCGGATCCCCCAGATAATAAAGTCCGAACAGATCGGCACGGGCTTCTTCCAATGTAGAGTCGTAAGCTTTCAAAGCGCCCGACTCGGTAGTTGGTAAGAGTTTACCGGAGCCGTGTCCGAGGCATTCGTGAAGGTCTGTGTGTAAGTTGTCTGTCAGGAAGCCGTATTTATTAAGGGCTTCGCGTTCAGTATCGCTCCAGATAAATTCTTCATTGAAGCCGTTCCCTTGCGAAGCTTTATCATAAGCTTCCGTTATATTCTCGATAGTGACCGATTTGGAACCGTGATCACGGCGGATCCAGTCTGCATTCGGCAGGTTTATTCCGATCGGAGTAGCCGGATAACAATCCCCACCTAACATAGAGACAGTGATCACTTTTGCACTTACCCCTTTCACCTTTTCTTTCTTGAAACGGCTGTCTACAGGAGAATGGTCTTCGAACCATTGCGCGTTATCACTGATCACTTTTGTACGCTTGGTCGCTTCCTTATTGATAAAGTTCACAGTAGACTCCCAGCTGGCTTTCATTCCCAACGGATCGCCGTATGTTTCGATAAAGCCGTTCACGAAGTCCACATCCGAAGTAGTATCTTCTACCCAAAGGATCGAATAAGCATCGAATGTTTTCAGGTCACCAGTCTGATAATATGCGATCAGCTTTTCAATGATAGCTTTCTGTGTGCCATTCTCTGCAAAAGGAACAGCTTTCTGAAGTTCTTTAACGATTTGTTCGATGGCAGGAGAATAGAGACCGCCCACTTTCCAAACCTTCTCCACCACCTTGCCGTTTTCCTTTACCAGTCGGCTGTTCAAACCGTAGGATATCGGAGTGATGGTATCCTGTCCGACTTTCATAGTAGCATAGTAATCTTCCACCTCTTTCTGGGTGATACCGCCACCATAATAGTTATTGGCCGAAGCCTGGATCAAATCCCGGTCACCACTCTGTACGGTACGTTTGGCCAAAACCGCCGGATCAAAGATAACCGGAGAGATCTCGGCGATGAATTGTTCCAGTGTCTGTCCTTCACGCAAAGGCAGATCCGAAACGTTAACCTGTTCCAGACAACCCTTAAAGAATTCGGGAGTGAAACCCGGAGCAAACTTATCTTCGGCATAATGATGGTGGATACCACTGGAGAACCATACCCGTTTCAAATAAGTTTCCAAAGCCTTAAATTGCGCATCTTCCCGATTACCCTTGTATTCCTTATAGATTGTTTCCAGTGAACGGCGGATCGGCAGGTTGTAACGGCAATTCTGATCGAAGAATATGTCGCGCCCCATCTGCGCAGCTTCCGCCAGATGATATAATAACTGTTTCTGTTTTAACGAAAGAGACTCGAATCCCGGAACCTGATAGCGAAGGATCTGCAGGTCTGCGAACTGGTCTACTACATAATTGAATTCTCCCTGCGGAGCCTGGGCGTCATCAGCCTTCTGGCCTGCGCAAGCGGTTAATGCCATTGCTGTCATAAGCGATACAATTGTATTTCTCATATTATTTATACTAATTCTTTTGTTTTTTCTGAAGTATTACAAAGAAAGGCTCTCCCGCAAAGGTAACGAATAAATCGAACCCGTAGGAATATCACCCTAATATTTTGTACCTTTGTAGCCGATATATTAGTAAAGAATGGAAATAGCAGCATTAGTATCAGGAGGTGTGGACAGCTCTGTAGTAGTCCATCAGTTAAAGGAGGCGGGATATGATCCTACCATCTTCTATATCCGTATCGGTATGGAAGATAAAGACGGATATATCGACTGCCCTGCCGAAGAAGACATTGAAATAACATCTTACATAGCCCGTAAATACGGATGCCGTTTCGAAGTGGTATCCCTGCATGAAGAATATTGGGATAAGGTGGTCAGCTACACGATCGACTCGGTGAAACGTGGCCTTACCCCCAACCCGGATATGATGTGCAACAAATTCATCAAATTCGGATGCTTCGAAGAGAAATGGGGAAAAGACTTCGACAAGATCGCCACCGGCCATTATGCCACAACGACCGAGATAGACGGAAAAGTATGGCTCTCCACCGCCAAAGACCCGGTGAAAGACCAGACTGACTTCCTCGGACAGATCACGCGCCTGCAGATACAGAAACTGATGTTCCCCATCGGTCACCTGATGAAAGCCGAAGTACGTGCCATTGCCGCCGAACAAAAGCTACCAAGCGCCATGCGGAAGGACAGCCAGGGCATCTGCTTCCTCGGAAAGATCAACTACAACGATTTCATCGAACGTTATCTGGGTAAACGCATCGGAAAGATCGTCGAACTGGAAACAGGCAAAGTGCTGGGCAAACACAACGGTTACTGGTTCCATACCATCGGACAGCGTAAAGGGTTAGGTCTTAGCGGTGGCCCCTGGTTCGTTATCAAGAAGGATATCAAGCGTAACATAATATATGTATCCAATGGCTACGATCCCGAAACACAATATGGCAAAACAATCAACCTGCATGGTTTCGACTTCATTACAGAAGATCCGTGGGGCGAGTTCACTGACGAAAAGGAAATCACATTCAAAATCCGTCACACCCCGGATTTCACCCCGGGACGTATCCGCCGCATCGGAGATCTCTATCGTATCGAGTCAGAGAACAAAATACAGGGAATTGCCCCCGGTCAGTACGGTGTTGTCTATGACAAAGACCATCATCTTTGCCTGGGAAGCGGTATGATTATTGACGACAGCAAAGAGTAATCTTTCATTTATACTCTCAAAATAACGGCTACTCTTTTGAATAGCCGTTATTTTTTTGTACTACACCACAATAAATAATTATTTTTCTTCTATTTTATTTGGTTTATAATATAAACCGTTTTATATTTGCGGTGTGTAGGTGAGAAATGCGCAGCTCCTTACACTTTTTTTATCCATATATGGTTTATATTATAAACTTATTTATTTCATCCTTTAAAGAGCAAGAAACAATGAAACGAACAGCATTATTAATCATTCTGGCAATGATCTTCACCTATAGTACAGTCGGAGCACGTACAATTATTGTAAAAGTAAGCAATATCCGCGGAGAACAAGGAACGATCCTTGTCATGGCCCAATCTGGAAAAGAGAGTAAACCTGTTTACGGCATGGCAAAACCGGAAAAAGGAGAAGCAACCATTACGCTCGAGAATGTAGAATGGGAGCAATTCGACCTCTCCGTCTTTCATGACGAAAACGAGAATTACAAAATGGATTTCACAGACGATAAAAAGCCTGCGGAAGGATATGCTATGAAAAGCTGTAAAACTCGGAAAGAGGAAGAAACAGTTAAGCTGAAGTTATATTACCCGTCAAACGAGTAGCACCATGAAAGGGATCCTACTCCTTATACTCCTCCTTTCTTCCGGCTTTACGGGCATGGCTCAAAAGCCGGCAGAGACTAAGCCTTATTCAGGCCATCTGGCAGATGAACAGGGAAACGGAGTGGAATATGCAACGATCGTTTTGCTACAGGATGATTACCAGAAAGCCGGCGGAACCACCGACAGCAACGGTAATTTCATCCTGGAGGCGAAAGCCGGAACATATACGGTAATTGTCCAATGTCTCGGATACGACCCCATACGGAAAAACAGACAATTACCTGTATCCGGTCAGGACACACTTGTACTAAAGGCCTCCGCCTATGCATTAAAAGAGGTCGTAGTACAAGCCAGGAATATGGAACGTAAGGCAGACCGGTTTGTCATATCGGTTTCGCCTTCCGCGGGAAAAGACGGAACGGAGTTATTATCGCAGGCACCAGGCGTATGGCTGGCAGAAGATAATATTTCTATCAATGGCGCGCAGGGCACCAAAGTATTTGTCGACGACCGGGAAATCAAACTCACCGGAGAAGACCTCCTCGCCTATTTACGTTCCCTGAAATCGGAGGATATAAAACGGATAGAGATCATACCAATTGCCGGGGCTGAGTATGACGCCAGTTCCCGTGGAGGGATCATACAGATATCCCTCCGCCGGCGACAAAACAATGGTATCCAAGGAAATGTAACAATGGGAACAGCTTTATCTTCTACCTTCGGCCGTCATCTCCTCGCCGGCACAATGAATGCACGTATCGGGAAATGGACGATCAATGCTGCCGCCTCCGGTACTTTCACCCCTAAGAACGACAGTAAAATGACTTCCGAACGGCATTACCCGGACAGTAACAACCGTTTTTCGAGCCTTTCCGAACTCAACACCCGTTCCGGCTACAGTACAGGACGTATCAGTACAATCTATGAAATAGATACGCTCAACAATATCGGAGCTGAAATAGAGTATGTCGGGCAAAAGTCTAAAGGCGGATCACGCAGTCAAACCCAATTAACAAAGGATGGATTTTCGATAAACAGCTTCGGCGATTACATGCAAAGAGAGGATTATAACACGGTAGCCGCCACAGCCAATTATCTGCACAAATTCGACAATAAAGGTTCCATCCTCAAGCTGATCGTGGATTATGCCAACAAAAAATCGACAGGAAAGAATGACTATCATAGCCGGCAAAGGCTAAATTCGGGGGACAAGGGTGGAGACAAAGACAGTACGTACCGGAGTAATGCGGATGCCACCTATGAAATTGTCACATCAGACATTTCAATGAAAAAGCATATCAGGAGAGGTATGTCATTCGATGCCGGTCTGAAATATACACATACGTTTATGGATGACAACTCGCAATACGAAGGATTGTCGGAAGATCAGCAGTGGACGGTAAGTCCGGCTTACGGATACGCTCTCAAATACAAAGAAAACATACTAGGTGTATACGCCGCTTTTTCAGCAGAAATCAACCGCTGGTCGCTCATCGCCGGGCTAAGGGGAGAATATACCCGCACTTCAAACGAAAGCGACCGTATCAAACGGGATTACTTCGACCTGTTCCCGAGCCTGAGCGCCACCTATGCCTTCAACAACCTGAAAACCTGGATGCTGGTCGGACAATACGCCCGCAACATCGAGCGACCGGCCTTCTATACCCTCAACCCGAACCGGCTCCAGACTTCCGATTATAGCTACAACATAGGCAATCCTTACCTGAAACCGACCTATATCCATCGTTTCAGCACAACCCTTGTCTATAACTACCGTTACACGCTGACGGTCGGAGCCAGCCTGCACCGCAACCTGATCCGCGAATTCTGCAAGGTGGATGCCATCGATCCGGATGTATCGTATATCACTTACGAAAACCATGATGTCGAAAACCATTGGTTCGTTGCCGCCAATATTCCGGTGCAACCCGTCTCATGGCTTAACCTGGCAGCCAATTTCGTAGGTGTCAGACAGGATATCCGTATAACGGAGAAAGCCGCCTTTGCTCACCATTACCTGGCATTTACAAATGCAACTGCAACCTTCACCCTGCCGAAAGACATCACGCTCGAAGGACAATACAACGGAGCCAGTCGCCTATATTCGGGAAACAGCGAAGTAGCTCCCCGGCACATCGTCAGCCTGTTTGCCCGGAAGAAGTTGGCCGGTAACCGCTTCCTGATAACCATTTCGGTCGCCAATATCTTCAACCGCTACAATGACTTCACCAGCCATATCGAGGCTTATACGGCACAAAGCCATTTCGAAAGCGGCCACCTCGGACGTTCCTTTAAAGCGACACTGACTTGGAACTTCAACAGCGGCAAGAAGGTCAAAAAGTCGACGATCGAACGGGAAGTAAACTCTGAAAGAAACCGGTTGAATGAAAAATAGACCGGAATGATTGACTGTTAAAAACAATGACATTATCTTTGAACAAACATAGTATGAACAAAATAAAAACAAATATAATCATGGAAGAAAGAACATTAAACGAGAAAGAAAGCCTGACACTCATCACACAGATGATAAACTCCAGCAAAAAAAACATGGAGATGGGACAGGGAAACATCATGCTGTTTTGGGGATATTTTACAACAGCCTTATCAGTTATACTGTTCCTATTGATAAACTTCACACACAACTTTATGTGGAGTTGGGGATGGATGCTGATGTTTGTCGTATGGCCGGTAATCTCTTATAGAAAACGGCAAAATAAGCCGAAAGTCGTAACCTATACAGACAAAGTGATCTCACAGGTATGGCAAGTAATGGGATATATGTTCATCATCACTTTTCTAACGATCGGTGTTATGGAATTCACATTCGCCAGACACGCAGATTTTATGCTTATGTTACCGCTGTCCCTGATCTATTGCGGACTTGGGACTGCCATTACAGGCATTATAATACAAGAACGCTGGATGACATATAGTCCTCTTATTGCATTTATCATAGCAATATATATGCTAACCATGCTAATGATAGGCACTAAAGTAACACTTTTGTGGTATCTTTACTTCGGTTTATCGTTCGTGTTTATGATGATCATACCCGGACATATCGTCAATCATAAAGCCAAGAAGCAATGTTTAAAGAACTAGATCCACTACTCCACTCACAATTACGGCTCGCCGTGATGTCTATACTTCTGTCGGTCGAAGAGGCGGATTTCGTCTATCTGCGGGAAAAGACACAGGCAACAGCCGGTAACCTGAGTGTCCAGATAGATAAACTGAACGAAGCCGGCTATATAGAAGTTGAGAAAAGTTTCGTCGGAAAGAAGCCCCGCACCACCTGCCGGATAACGCTCGCAGGCCGGCAAGCCTTCGAAAACTATGTGAATGCCCTGAAAGGATATATCGGAGACTAAACATAAAAACAGGCACGGAAACACAACTGAATGTGCATTCCGTGCCTGTTTTATATTATGTACAATGATTAAATAGCGTACAAAGAACTGATAGACTCGCCACTGCAAACACGACGGATTGCTTCGGCAAACATATCGGCAACAGACAGGACCTTTACCTTTTCGCATTTCTTAGCGTAAGGGATAGAGTCTGTAAAGATCATTTCTGCCAATGCAGACTGGTCGACACGTGTTGAAGCCGGATCAGACATAACAGCGTGGCTGGCAATAGCACGTACAGACTTCGCACCGTTCTCCAACATCAGGTTGGCAGCCTTCGTGATCGTACCGGCTGTGTCCACCATATCGTCAACTAACAGCACATCCAGACCTTCCACATCACCAATGATACGCATTTCAGCCACTTCGTTTGCACGAAGACGGGACTTATGGCAAATAACCATCGGCAAGCCAAGATATTTAGAATAGCTGCTGGCACGTTTCGTACCACCTACGTCGGGAGTTGCGATACACAAATTCTCCAACGGCAGTTCCGATTTAATGTAATCAAGGAAAATAGAAGAAGCATACAGGTGATCCACCGGAACATTAAAGAAGCCCTGGATCTGGTCTGCATGTAAGTCCATCGTAATCAAACGGTCGATACCGGCTGTACTTAACATATCAGCGATCAGTTTCGCACCGATAGACACACGGGGTTTATCCTTTCTGTCCTGGCGAGCCCAACCGAAATAAGGAACTACGGCTATCACAGAGTGTGCAGAAGCACGTTTAGCAGCGTCAATCATCAGGAGAAGCTCCATCAGATTGTCCGAATTAGGAAATGTTGATTGAACCAGGAACACATCGCGACCACGGATAGACTCTTCGTAAGAAACCGAAAACTCACCGTCAGCAAAATGTTGAATGTTCATCTGTCCCAGAGGACAACCAAGACTATTGCAAATTTTCTCTGCAAGATACCGGGAGTTGGTTCCCGAAAACACCAAGAAAGGAGTTTGTGCACTCATTATTCCGAATATTTATCTTAAGTAAATAGATTTGAATTGTGGTGCAAAAGTACAAAACTTATTTGCAATTATCTCTTTATCTTAGGAAAACTTTCAACAAGAAGGGCGAGTCACCCCCGCCCTTCCTACTCGTTTTCCGTATGTAAACAGATTATTTCTTATACGTAAACTTCAGTAACTTACCCGAATAGGCCGAAAGAGAGACCTGATACGGACATGCAGCCGTCAGGGTACTGATACTTGTCTCTCCTGTCAGTAAATCGGTCAGGACAGCCGCTTTGTTATCATCAAATCCCAGTGATTGAAACGCTTCCGATGGAATTTTCACCCGTACGGTCTGTTCATTCTTATCGAAATTGACAACAACCAACAGCACTTCCTTCTGGTATTTACGCATAAAGACATACTGGCGGCTCGTATTAAAATACGGGTTGCGCGAGTTGGCATACATCAGGTCGTAGAAGGCACCCTGGGAAATCACCTGCTCCGTTTTAGCCACGTTCAGTATTTTAGCATATTGCGAGCGAAGGAGACGCTGTTCTGAAGTCAGTTTACCGCCGTCGAAAGCACCGTCATTCATCCAGTTACGCAGGCTTTCCACACTCCAGTAATCGAATATCGTAGTGCGTCCGTCACGTCCGCTGAAACCTTCTTCGTCCATACCCGGTTCGCCCAATTCCTGTCCGCTATAAATCATCACAGGGTTGGTATTCAGAGTAGCCGACACGATCAGTCCCGGAATACCCGGACGCGGATCACCAGCAAAGAAATAAGAAGCCACACGTTGTTCGTCATGGTTTTCGAGGAAGTTCAACATATGAGACTGAATACCTTCCAACGCCTGCCAGCAACCGGAAATATTGGTAGCCGGAGCCTGGTCGCACATAACCGCACGCACGGTATCGTAAAGGCCTACCTTGTCATACAGATAATCGAAATGACCGTTGAAGATATAATTACGGTATTCGTTAGGATTATATACTTCGGCAATGAAACAGACATCATGCTTCTCTTTCACCTTTGGGATTACCCAGTTCCAGAATTCTACCGGAACCATTTCCGCCATGTCGCAACGGAAGCCGTCAATGCCTTTATCCGCCCAGAACAGCAGGATATCGAGCATCTTCGTCCACGTATTCGGTATCGGGTTGAAATGGCAAATACCCCCGTTCACATAATCCACCCCATAGTTCAGCTTTACTGTTTCATACCAGTCGTTCTTGCCGGGAGAGGCATCAAAATGGTTGTTACCGGTTACTTTGGCCGGGAACTCGCTATATTCGAAATCTTCCTGGTTATCCCCGAAATGCAACTGCAAAGGTTGTCCGGGTATATAATAGAAGTTATTGTTTATATCGAAAGCCTTCGATGTGTTATCGTGTTGCCCGAGGTCTTCCACATACGAAAGACGTGCATCCGAATGATATTCGCGCGCCACATGGTTAGGGACAAAATCGATGATCACTTTCATCCCGGCATCATGCGTCCGTTTCACAAGGGCTTCAAACTCCTTCATACGGTTCGGCACGCGGTCGGCCAAATCGGGATCGATATCATAATAATCTTTGATGGCATAAGGGGAACCGGCCTTGCCTTTCACAACGTCCGAATGATCCTTATGTATCTGATAAGCGGTGTAATCAGTCTGTGTGGCATGCTCTATCACGCCTGTATACCAAATGTGGGAAGTTCCCAGTTCCTTGATTCTGGCCAGAGCCGTAGGGGTAAATGCGGAGAATTTACCCACTCCGTTTTCCGTAATACTACCGTTCTTGACCAACGGATATGTCGAATTTCCGAACCAACGGGGAAAAACCTGATATATAACCATTTTGTCCTTTTGTTTCATCGCCTTTATCAACTTTAAATTATCGGTGAAAGTAGTTCCGGCCCCAAGCCGGGCCCGGCTTACGGCATAAGGATATTCGTCTTATGCTCCGTAATTGCTTTCACCAGGGTTTCATATTTATTCTCTTGTATCACCAGTTCGAATGCACGGACAGCGGCAGAATAACCGATTTTAGATATCTGATCCACATTCTCCAGATCGAACGTTTTATACATGCCGAACTCCTCCGCTTCGATCAGCACGTCACACATTTCACGGTCTTCTATCGTATTGGCACGGAACATATAATGGTATGAACGCTCTGCGATATGAAAGATCGTCTGCTTATATTTCTGCGAAATAAGCGGACTCACGTTTACCCCGATCACCCTTTCGCACGAGTCGCGAATAATGGATACCGGGAAGTTATGGAACAAGCCTCCGTCAACATAATGCACCCCATTGATAACCACAGGGCTGAAAATAATCGGGATACTGCACGAAGCGGTCACCGCTTCCACGATCGGCCCGCTGCGAAACTCGTGGCTTTCGCCATTATCGAGGTCGGTAGCCATTACGATCAGAGGAGTCTTTAGTTCTTCAAACGTTTTTGCCCTTAAATGGCGTCGTAGGAAATGCCGGAAGCGTTTGCTGTCGAACAATCCGGACTTGGGAAGTTGGAGCTGTGCAAACTCGGAGAATTCGCGGCCGCTAAAGAGTTCTTTTATCTCGTCGGCCGTATAACCGTCGGCAAACAGGGCACCCATCAACGCACCGACGCTCGTTCCAACGATCACATCCGGCATCAATCCACACTCTTCCAACAATTTAAACACTCCGATGTGTGCAAATCCTTTCGCGCCTCCTCCACTCAGAGCCAGGCCCAACTTATAGGTCGTATGGTTCGATTCTTGCGTCATTGTATGTTTCTTCTCTTTAGCAGTGGCAAATATGATGTTTTTTTTAGTATGAAACAGTATTATTCTTAAAAAAGTTTCTCTGCAACTTTATTTTTCTTACATTTACAGGGCATGAAACAAGACCTTGAAAGGCTTGTCATGAAACGATTAAGACTGAATTACTTTTAAATCGAACTGCTATGATAACAAGTATTTTCTGGATTATTCCTGTTGCGTCGATCCTGGCGCTGGTATTTGCTTGGTTCTTCTTCCGGCAAATGATGAAAGAGAGTGAAGGAACGGAAACGATGGCTAAAATCGCTTCATACGTACGTGAAGGTGCGATGTCGTACCTGAAACAACAATACAAGGTTGTTGCCTCTGTCTTTCTTGTTTTGGTTATCTTGTTTTCAATTATGGCTTATGGCTTCGGGGTGCAGAACGAATGGGTACCCGTTGCTTTCCTGACCGGCGGTTTCTTCTCAGGACTGGCCGGATTTTTGGGAATGAAAACAGCCACCTACGCTTCCGCCCGCACCGCCAATGCCGCCCGTACATCGCTCAACAAAGGGTTGCAGGTGGCTTTCCGCAGCGGGGCTGTGATGGGGCTCGTGGTTGTCGGGCTCGGACTGTTAGATATATCCTTCTGGTATTTCCTGCTGAATGCCCTTATCCCCGACGAAGCATTAAACCCTACACATAAACTGACTATTATCACCACCACCATGCTTACCTTCGGAATGGGAGCATCCACCCAGGCGCTTTTTGCCCGTGTGGGTGGCGGTATCTATACCAAAGCTGCCGACGTGGGTGCCGATCTGGTAGGAAAGGTGGAAGCCGGCATTCCGGAAGACGATCCACGCAACCCGGCCACCATCGCCGACAATGTGGGTGATAATGTAGGCGACGTTGCCGGTATGGGCGCCGACCTCTACGAGTCGTACTGCGGCTCAATCCTCGCCACTGCTGCCCTGGGAGCTGCGGCTTTCGTTTCTTCCGGAAATGTAGAAATGCAATATAAAGCCGTGATCGCCCCGATGCTGATCGCCGCTGTCGGGATCGTCCTTTCCATTATCGGTATCTTTGCCGTGCGTACAAACGAGAATGCAACGATCCGGCAACTACTGAAAGCACTGGCTGTCGGAACCAATCTCAGTTCCGTCCTGATCGCCGTCTCCACGTTCGGTATCCTGTATCTGCTGGGACTCGACAACTGGTTCTGGATCAGCTGCTCGGTAATTATCGGTCTGCTGGTCGGTATCGTAATCGGACAGGCCACGGAATATTATACTTCACAATCGTTCAAACCGACACAGCGGGTATCGGAGTCGGGACTTACAGGCCCGGCAACCGTCATTATCTCGGGGCTTGGACTGGGTATGTTATCAACAGCCATTCCGGTATTGGCCGTCGTGGTAGGTATCATCTGTTCGTTCCTTTTTGCTTCCGGATTCGACTTTAACAATACCGGAATGGGGCTTTACGGCATCGGTATCGCCGCAGTCGGAATGCTTTCTACCCTGGGTATCACACTGGCTACCGACGCTTACGGGCCGATAGCCGACAATGCCGGGGGAAATGCAGAAATGTCGGGATTGGGAAAAGAGGTGCGTAAACGTACCGACGCCCTCGACTCGCTGGGAAACACCACAGCGGCAACCGGTAAAGGTTTTGCCATCGGTTCGGCAGCCCTGACGGGACTGGCACTGCTGGCTTCTTATATTGAAGAGATAAAAATCGGCCTGCTGCGTCTGGGCGAAACGGTATTATCGTTTGCCAACGGCAGTACGGTAGAAGTGTCGAAAGCTTCTTTCTCCGACTTTATGGTCTATTATGACGTCACGCTGATGAACCCGAAAGTGCTGTCGGGTATGTTCATCGGTTCGATGATGGCTTTCATGTTCTGCGGATTGACAATGAATGCCGTAGGCCGTGCCGCCGGACATATGGTGGAAGAAGTGCGCCGACAGTTCCGTGAAATACCGGGTATACTGACCGGCAAAGCAGAACCGGATTACGCCCGCTGTGTAGAGATCTCCACCAAAGGGGCACAGCATGAAATGGTTCTTCCCTCTCTGCTGGCTATCATCGCCCCGATCCTGACAGGGCTTATATTCGGTGTAACGGGAGTGATCGGCTTGCTGATAGGTGGTCTGAGTACCGGATTTGTTCTGGCTATCTTCATGGCAAACGCCGGCGGAGCTTGGGACAACGCCAAGAAGCATGTGGAAGAAGGCAACCACGGCGGTAAAGGCAGTGAAGCCCATAAAGCGACCGTAGTAGGCGATACCGTAGGCGATCCGTTCAAAGACACTTCCGGTCCGAGCCTGAACATCCTAATCAAGCTGATGAGCATGGTGGCCATCGTGATGGCGGGATTGACGGTGGCTTGGAGCTTGTTCTGAATAAAATGACTGCTGCAGCCGTTTTTAGTGGCTGCGGCAACTATTTTTGGTGGCTGCCGCAGCAAAATAAATTAGCTGCGGCAGCCATTTTTTCTTATTTGGGGGGCAGATGGGGGCAGCAAAAAGGCTGTTTTGAAAACTTTATAATAAGATGTTCCTTGTTCCATCTACGAACCTTTCATAGATGGAACAAGGAACATACTATACAGAAGTTTACCAAAAGGTCTTTTTGCCGCCCCCATCTGCCCCCAATTACTAAAAAGAGGAGTCTCGCCTCAAAACAATTTCACAGATAAAACACAGATTATCAAACAATAAAGCCAAAACAAGCAAATTACATCGAATCCCCTTTTAACAGGCTTTTACCTGCCCATTACCCGGGAAACAATCGGCAAAAACACGCATATTGGCAGCTACTTGTTCCTTAAAAACGGCACTTTTTAACACTTTTTCGGGCACATTTCCACCTAATACAGGCACAAAACAGCGTATTTGTTCCACAGTTTGTGACACAAGTTGGAGCTTACTCCGGAACAGTTAATAGAATTTAATCGGACTCAAACATTCCTGTACGAATAGCCCGTAATTACGAATCATTCGTATTTTTGTATACAGTAAATAACTTTAAACGATCTTGTATGAAAACAACTGGCCTACTCCTCTCCTCCATCCTGTTAGCAGGATGTTTATCAGCATGCGACACCTCCACCCGGAAACAACAAACGCAGAAAGCAAACGACGGAAGTATCACCACTGTTGAAACAGACGGGCACAAACTGACCATGTGCGACTTCGCCCTCGCGAAAGATACCATCGACGTGCCGCTCAGCGAATTTATCGACGACTGTCGAATCATACATTTCGACAACTCCGACAAAGCTATGTTTAAAGCCTGGTTCACCCTTGCCACCGACCAGTATATCGGGGTACGGCAAGAAGGCGCCCCCTTCAAACTTTTCGATAAAGAGGGTAGGTTCCTGCATGATATCGGCTCCGTGGGGAATGGGGCGGGAGAATATGCCATTTCCATCTACGATGAAGTCATCGACGAAAAGAACGGCCATATCTTTCTTTCTCCTTTTGTTGGCGACAAAATCATGATGTATAGTACAGACGGCAGTTGGATAAAAGACATCAAGCTCCCCACAAGACTCAACAAGCCCAAAATATACTTAAACACAGACGGCACCTTATCGGTCGTGCACATGCCTTTTGCCGAAGGAGAGTATTTTGCTTTCCGCATGGATCCGGAAGGTAACATCCTGCAACAAATCCCGGCAACCGCAACAACAAAAGTAAGTGACTTCAACGGAGAAGTTTTCTCTCCCAGAAACTGCAACGATTTCGATTTCTTCCACACCAACATAGACACTCTCTTTGTCTACGATCCTGCCGGCAACCGGCTATTGCCGGAATTCACCATGACTTTCCCGAATCCGAAAGAGAAACCGGTACATTTTTATTACAGACTACCAAACCATTTTATAATTACTTATTACTATTGGAGGAAAAACGGTCCGGAAAATGGTGGAGACATATTGGTAGATACGCAAAAGAATGCCTCCTCCCATTTCCGCCTCGTAAACGATTTCTACGGAAATCTCCCGATCTCCAATCCGGGATACCGCTTTTACCGTGGATATTTTATCCAGAATCTGGAACCGGGACAGCTGGCAGAACAAATAGAGACTCATCTCGCTTCCGGTAAATGCCCCGCCCAGGACAAAAAGAAACTCGGGGAGCTGGCTGCTTCTTTGAATGAGAATGATAATAATGTGTTATTTATCGGGAAGATTAGAAAAAGGCTTTAGTGTATTCATATATTATTTCTAAATCGTTGGTTGGCAAACTTCCTTCTAAATGCTTCGCTACGTTAATATCAAACAGATGTAAATTGAGTACAACAATGAACATAATGGTCGGTTTTATGGAATATTTATAACAGTACCTTCTTTTTATACAGTCCTAAAAGCCGGCTATCAGCCAATTTCCGGCAGGTAATTGCAAATTAAGTCCTGCCCAATGCCAACTACCCGGCAGGTAGTTTCAATTACCTCGGACTTCACCGGCAATTACCCGGCAGTTGGTCGCGATTACCTGCCGGGTAATCCGAACTAACTGCGCAGACAATTTCTTTTTTCGGAAAATATCTGCAAAAAGCATCCTCGTCTATATCAAACAGCCCCCTTTTTTACACAGAAGCTCGTCCGAACAAGTTTATTCCCGATTGACATTTTTATCTGTATATCAACCAACCGGTAACCGATGAGCAAATTACCCGCCGGAGCTTTCCATAATAATGAAATTTATTTTACCATTATAAACAAACCGCTATCATTATGTCAATGCCCAACATTTGCTCCGTTCGTTATTTGAAAACCACCGTCCGCTTCCCCGCATACAACGGGTTCTCCCGCAGCATAAATATCAAAATGACAAAATGATCATTTTTTCAAAACCATCTCTGACCTTTACGTTTTATAGATAGTATACCCCCAATCATATATTATCATCCACCAAGAGTTACACTCTTCTACATACTAATTATTCATAAATCCGTCAGCCATAATTTTTGCTATCTAAAACCAATATTCTATCTTTGCTGTCATTACCGGGGAGAAATCCGGCAATTTGTTATAGAACATTTAATTATCTAGCTGTAAAACTGGAAATTTAACAAAATCGATGATTGGATGTTCGTGCCACGCTTATGTAATTTTTGTTACGATAAGTGGGGGTACGGGCATGCTACGTATTCTCGATTTTGGGGTATTCCAGTACCTACAGCTGGGGTTTATGTATATGTTACGTGCCCCTTTTTTGTGCGGTTGCGGAACATATCAGACTTAAAACTCAGTAGGATATGAAAAAGAAAACACTAGTACAACTTCGCCACATCGCCGACCGCATCCCGAGACAATGTCCCTGCGATATCGCCGCTTTACTTTACTCCATCTGCGAAGAATGGGAATTTGCTTTTTTGAATGGTTGCCTGGTATTTATGGAAGATGGAACTCCTGTCCTCGTCATGCCACTAACCACTATTTATGGGACATTAAAAGCCGGCGATACCCTCTATATCCTTTGTAATAACGGGGCACTGCATTATTTCGATCGGATGACACATCAATATTGGGTCACTTTCCTCGATAATACGGACGAAGATTTCTTTGACAGTATGTTCAACTGAAAGGTTGTTCTAACATACTACACTAAAAAAGGAAAAATCGAGCTCATCCAAAGTCAGCGGACTTTTTTGTTTTTAACTACCCATTGAAAGCATAAATAAAGATTTGCTCGTATCTTTGCGGTCGGTAAACAAAAAAATAATCCGTATGTCAATCTCACGCTTTAATGCAGTGGAGAAAGCTTCCAACCGTAAGGCCGTAGAAGCCGTCACTCCCAATCAGAAAGTATCAGAGTACTATGGCGAGAACGTATTTAACCGTAAGGCAATGAAGAAGTATCTCTCCAAGGAAACGTACAAAGCCCTGACCCACTCTATTGATAATGGAACACCTATCGACCGCGAAATAGCCAATCATGTGGCAGCCGGTATGCGTATGTGGGCACTGGAAAAAGGAGTAACTCATTACACACACTGGTTCCAGCCTCTTACCGACGGAACAGCCGAAAAGCACGACGCTTTTGTAGAACACGACGGCAATGGCGGTATGATCGAAGAATTCAGTGGCAAGCTGCTCGCCCAACAGGAACCGGATGCTTCCAGCTTCCCCAACGGCGGACTGCGCAACACGTTCGAAGCCCGCGGATATTCTGCCTGGGATCCTTCCTCCCCCGCATTTGTTGTAGACGACACACTGTGTATCCCGACTGTCTTTATCGCTTATACCGGTGAGGCACTCGACTACAAAACTCCGCTGATCCGTTCAGTAGAGGCTCTGAACAAGGCGGCAAAAGATGTTTGCAACTACTTCAACGAAGATGTTCATAAAGTAATCACTTATCTGGGTTGGGAACAGGAGTATTTCCTGGTTGACGAAGAATTGTATTCCGCCCGTCCCGACCTGTCACTGACGGAACGTACCTTGCTGGGACACGAAAGTGCCAAGAACCAGCAGTTGGACGACCATTATTTCGGTGCCATCCCTTCCCGCGTACAGGAATTTATGAAAGACCTGGAAGTGGAATGTTATAAGCTGGGTATCCCGGTTAAGACACGTCATAATGAGGTTGCTCCCAACCAGTTCGAGTTGGCTCCCATCTATGAGGAATGTAATCTGGCCAACGACCATAACCAGTTGCTGATGTCGGTCATGAAACGTGTTTCACGCCGTCATAACTTCCGCGTACTGCTTCACGAAAAACCTTTTATGGGTGTGAATGGTTCGGGTAAGCATTGTAACTGGTCGATGGGAACCGATACGGGTATCAACCTGTTCTCGCCGGGTAAAGACCGCGAAGACAACCTGCGTTTCATCACCTTCGTTGTGAATACGCTGATGGCTGTATATAAATACAATGCGCTGCTGAAAGCCAGTATCGCTTCTGCAACCAACGCACATCGCCTGGGTGCCAACGAAGCACCTCCGGCAATTATCTCATCTTTCCTGGGAACGCAGATCAGCGAAGTACTGGATAAGTTCGAAAACAGTTCGATCGAAGATGCCATCGAGGTGGACGACAAGAAGCGTCTGAGCCTGGGCTTCGGACAGATCCCCGAACTGCTGCTGGATAATACCGACCGTAACCGTACCTCTCCTTTCGCTTTCACCGGAAACCGTTTCGAGTTCCGTGCCCCGGGTTCATCCGTTAACTGCGGATCGGCTATGCTGGCTGTCAACTCGGCTGTAGCCCATCAGTTGCAACAGTTCAAAAAAGATGTAGAAGCACTTCAGGCTGCAGGAAAGAGCAAAGAAGTTGCCATCTTCGAAACATTGAAAGCATACATAAAAGAGTCTAAACCTATCCGTTTCGACGGTAACGGCTACTGCGACGAGTGGAAAAAAGAAGCTGCCCGCCGTGGATTGGATTGTGAAAACAGCGTTCCGTTGCAATACGATGCTTACCTGAAACCGGAAGTGATCCGTATGTTCAAGGAAACCGGTGTTTTGAATGAAAAGGAGCTGGAAGCACGTAACGAGGTGAAATGGGAGATCTATATCAAGAAAGTACAGATCGAAGCCCGTGTATTGGGAGACTTATCCATGAACCATATTATTCCGGTCGTATTGCATTACCAGTCTTTACTGCTCAGCAATATCACCAAACTGAAAGAAACATTCAGTCCGGAAGAATACGAGGAACTGTCAGCCGAACCGCGCCGTCTGGTACGTAAGATCTCCAAACATGTAAATGCCGTAACACGCATGACAGACGAAATGATCGAAGCCCGCAAGAAGGCAAATGTCATAACCGACTACCGCAGCAAGGCGATCGCTTATCACGACACGGTTGTTCCGTTCCTGGATGAGATCCGCGAACATATCGACGAACTGGAGTTGATGGTGGATAACCAGATGTGGCCATTGCCGAAATACAGAGAGTTGCTGTTCATCCGGTAATAAAGACTATAAATAACAAGCCCTGTGTAAGTACAACTTTACACAGGGCTTTCTTTTTTACATTGATCGGTTAAAATCACTAAGTGCCTGATAAAAGCTTTTTATATTCTCTGCCGGAATATGGGGCGGTACATCACAGCCTGTCGACAGAATGAAATTTTTCCATGACTTGGTTTGCTGTAACAGATCCATCGTTGCAGCATACACTTCTTCCGAAAATGATTGTTTAAAAAGACCGACAGGATCCAGGTTACCCATCACCAAACGATCTGTCGGGCAATCTGCCAGCGCATCCATCATATTGATCTTATTACCGAAATGAAGGCCGGCTGCCCGCGACTGAACCATAGCATCCGTACAATGACCGGCATTCCCGCAATTATGTAAGATCACAATGAAGTTCTCATCCTGCACGGCTTCCACGACCTGACGGACATAGGTTGTCGAATAAAGTATAGAGTCTTCGTTCGAGATCAGCCCCGCTGCCGGTTCCGCCATAATTACTCCGTGAACGCTGGTTGCTTTGATCGCACGACAATAGTCGATCAGGAAGCGGGTACATTTATCTAATAGAATTGTTATATTCTCGGGTTCTACATAAAGGGCAATCATCAGCTCCGATAAACCGAACAAGCGTCCGGCCAGTGAAAACGGCCCGATACAACCGGCAAAGACCGGTTTGTCGTTGATACGTTCCGCTGTCAGTCGGTTTGCCTTCAGATATTCAGGAATACGCGCACTATCCAGAGAAGGTATCTGCAAATTGTCGATCGATTCTTTATCCGATACCAACGGTTCCGTCACGCTGGGGACTTCATCTTCGGGGAATACCACTTTCGCACCAAAAGCTTCGGCTTCCACTGTCAGATCCATGATCACGGTCGGAGCGGCCGCGGGATATAACTCATTCAGCCGGCAAATAGCTTCTGCATGTACCGTACCGCTGGTGACGGCTTCTTTTACTGTCTTTCCACAAAGCTCAATACCGGGATGAGTCATGATAGGGATAGCCCTACGCTCATTCTGCCCGATTGTTTCCTGTAGCCATTTTTGTATTTCCATTAACTCTTCTTTCTTTTTCGTTTATAGCAGGTTTCCAGTTCACAATACTGGCAACCGTATTTTTTCACATCGACTTCCGGGCCGATACCGATTATTCCGCTGATCGATTTGATCGGGGTCATAAGGCAAACATCCGACAGGCTGATGCCGCAGGGATTTCCGCCCATCAGCCGGAACAAGGCTTTCTGCCCCGTCAGGTGCCAGCCACAATAGCCGGGACTCAGGCGGTTCGTATGCCGCTCACCTTTCAACTCTTCCTCTAGCAGACGTTCCATATAATCGCCGGCTTTTTCTGCTACACATGTTCCGATAATATCTGCGATGAAACATTTCAGAATATCTCCTTCCTCCTTCAGACGATCCTGGTATTCCTGAAAAACCGTTCCCGCCGTAGCCGCAAAAAGGGCAAAACGTCTGGATCCTTTCAGCAGGGAAGCGATCGTATCTCCCACAGGGATAGTCTGACCGCAAGCGAGAGATACAACTCCGGCATCAACCGTACCTTCAAATAAGCTGAAAAAACAACGCGGAACAATCCAGGAAGAAACCTCTTCCAACATGGAAACAGTCAATGCTTCCACAGGTTCTTCCGGAGCAGTGTTTCCGTATCCCATTTCAGCAAGCAAATCGTCTGCTGTCAGGGATAACGTACTAAAATCCAATTTACAATCAAGCATAGTATCAAGCTGATAACAACGATTTTGCCAATGTCACAGCAGCATTCGCATTATCACTATAGCCATCCGCTCCGATCTGGTGAGCAAACGACTCCGATACAGGTGCTCCTCCAATCATCACTTTCACTTGCTGACGGATACCGGTTGTTTCGAGAGCATTGATAACCTCCTGCATATAATTCATTGTCGTTGTCAGCAAGGCGGAAAGGCAAAGGATCTGCGCCTGGTTTTCCCTGATCGCCGCTATAAACTTTTCCGAAGAGATATCCGTCCCCAAGTTGATCACCTCAAAACCACAACCTTCCAACATGGAAGCTACCAGGTTCTTACCGATATCATGCAAATCCCCCTTTACCGTTCCTATCACCACCTTACCCAAGCAATGGGAAGCAGCTCCTTTCATCAGCGGCTTCAGCAGGTCGAGTGCTCCTTTCATGGCACGGGCTGCCATTAATAGTTCAGGGACAAAGGCTTTTCCTTCCTCAAAACGTTTACCTATATCTTCCATTGCCCGCGACATATAGTCGTTGATGATCAGATGCGGATCCACATTCTCCGCAATCGCCTCGGTTGTCACCGTTTTGGCTACTTCCAGTTTACCTTTCAAAATAGCTTCATATAAACTCTCTAAATCTGCCATAACTTTATTCTGTATAAATTATATGTTCCGTATTTCGCGTAAGGTTTCGATCATAGCCACCACATTTCGTACAGGTGCATTGGCCTGGATATTGTGGACGGCGTTGAATATAAAACCTCCGTTTGCACCCAATATTTCACATTCCTGCAAAACATGGCTCCTAACTTCTTCAGGGGTTGCATTCGGTAAAATACGCTGAGTATCGATTCCCCCACCCCAGAAAGTAACCCGGCTGCCATATTCTCTTTTCAAAACCGCCGGATCCATATCCTTTGCATTGATCTGTACCGGGTTGATAATGTCGAAGCCTGCTTCCACCAAGCCGGGAAGGATCGGCATAATAGCCCCGCAGGAATGTTTGAATACTTTCCAATTAGTATGCTGATGTATCCAGTCATTCATCCGCTTATAATGGGGAAGCCACAGTTCCCTGAAGGTATCCAGCGAACAGAATTGGGAATCCTGAGTTCCGAAGTCAGTACCACAGGTAAAAACAACATCAACCTTGTCTCCAACCGTATCCCACAACCGCTGATAGTTTGCTATTGCTATGTCGGTTTGTTTTTCAAATACAGTCTGCACATAGTCACGGCGCATGGCGGTCGACATATACCACTCGGCAACATTACGGATACCTTTCGGGTTCTTCAATCCCATGCCGGGGACAAAGGCGATATCCCCTAATGCAGTTCCTCCGAAACTGGCAACAACGGCTTTTCCTGTTGAAGCGGCCCGGCCTACAGCCGTCTTATAATATTGCAGGTCTTCCTCCGAAATAAGACCGAACTCTTCCAGATTATCCTCCGGAGTGATTTCGTCGTCATTCACATATTCCTGTCTTTCCGTCGCATTGATAAAATAGCAATCGGAAGGCATCACGGCACTGGGAGGATAGGAACGGTCGCCACCGGCATAAATATAGACATCTCCCTCCTTATCTGTCGTCAGGTCGATACCGGTGGCGATCATAACCTTCTGTCCCCAGGGGGTAATCTGCTCATGCAGTTGGGTTTCGTCGATATCGAACATATTTTTACGTCCGAAAACAGGGACGCAGTCTATTCCCATCACTTCCTGCAAATCATCTTCTATCTCGCCCAGCATCTGAAAGGGTTCGATAATACGGACGGGATGGGCGTCCAGCCCGTAATGTTGTCTTAATGCTTCCACGACCTTGCAATGAATGCCAGTGACGGATGTGGCTCCGAAGTCAACAGGTATATAGTCGGGAGCCTTATGGTTTAATGCGCTTTGTACGCGCTCTCTGGATGTCATATCAATATATATTTAAAATTACCATACTTTAATCCTGACCTCTCCGTCGCGGATAGATTCCAACGGCCCGGGTTTAGGTTGATTTCCACGTGCATTGCCCAGATAGTCGGTAGCAATATCAATCGGGCTTCCGTCCGGTTGGTCGAAGGTCTGGCGTGGAAGTTTTGCTTTCCCCAGCCTTTCGGTTGTCACTCTGGAAGTTTGCAAACCTTCCAGACCTTTCACGGAAAAAGAAAGATAAACGCCATCAGCCGTTTCATCGACTTTCACATTCGGAATGAAGTCAAGTAGAACCACTTTATTCTTTTCACCTCCAAAAGGTAACGCGCCATTGTAATAAACATTTCCGTCCACCATCATCGGATAAACAGTCCCGTTATAATCAGCCAGACCGTATTTCCGTTTACTATCTTTTTCATTTAGAGGAAGAACCGTAGCAAAGAGGTTATTGATGTAACGATCGTCTCCTCCAGGGATGATGGACAAACCGGCTACTTCCGTCGAATGAGGCTGGAAATAAGGCGTATACCGTCCATGTTCCACGTAACGGTAGATCTCTCCGACAATCAGATTGTGTACATAAGCTCCTCCCTGTGATTGTTCGAGAATGCTCCGGCGGGAAGCAAAGATATTATTATCAACCAGGAACGGACCGTGATTAACTTCCAGGAACAGATCTTCCATAGTATTATCATAGAATAAATTACAGGAGACGCGCGTACCCTGCGTCATCCAATCCAGCCAAAGGGCACGACCGGCATTGTGGATACGGTTATGAATAATCCGTGTATCCACAGCGGCATGAAACTTGATACCTCCGATCTCGGCACCGGTAAACTGGCGCTTTACCCAGATATCATGGATATGATTGTTTTCAATCAAGCTGAAAGCAGCTCCCATACTTCCACAGATACCCGTTTGTTCGCAATGGGATATTTCATTGTTACGAACAATATGCGAACCAATGTTCTCCTTGTTCCAGCCGTGGCGGATCGTATTGAAAGTAACTTCAATATAATGTAGTGAGCCGTCGAGGGTAGTGTCGTTCAGCCAGACATTATGCCCGGTTTTACGTTCTTTTCCGAGGGTGATACCCGAACACTTTGAGTTGCTGATGATGTTGTTCTCAATAATCCAGCCTTTATTCCAATGGGTAGCCACCATACCGATTTGCTCGGCGGTCGGTGCTCCCCATTGGGTAGCTGCCTGACTGATTTCAAAGCCCTGGATAGTCAGGTAGTCGATACCCGGTTTCTCCGGATAAAAACAAGTGGGGCGGGTACTTATTTCCACTAGTTCTTTATTGGGATCGTATTTATGGAAATTGGCGAAGATAGTGGTATTTATACCGTCGTTCTCGCAATACCAGGTGTAGACAGACCCTTCCTTATCCCGGCTATTTTCGTGCACGACAGGAGTCAGCACCTTATCCAAGGTTTCCTTTTCATAAAGGGACTTGTTATTAAGGAATACCTCTCCGGTATGATGCTTGCGTCCCATATCACTAAACCAATCTCCATAGATCAGATCTACGTAGGGATTATAATTTCCGAAGAAGGTGTTCGGTATCGTTACTTTCCAGACACCGTTTTTCTCTTTCGTCCAGTTGGTAATTCTTTCCGAGCCTTTTATCTCGACCTTTTCTCCTGGCGCTGCGCGGTAGATAATGCGTTTCTTATCGCTTTCGCCTCCCCGGGGTGGATTCACCCATTCCCGGTACGTTCCTCCATGCACGGTAATCACGTCTCCCGGGAAAGCATATTCCGCAGCTTTTCCGATAGTCCGGAAGGGAGCCTTTTCCGTTCCTTCATTCATATCATTACCTTTTACGGAGACATGGTATTCTTTTGCCTGTACTACCGCGCAACACAACAAGAGTAGTGTAAATAATAGTTGTTTTCTTTTCATGGTATTTCAATCACTTTATTGTACATCGTACTGTAAGTATGATGCAAATATAAAGGCTCCCCTACCGATAAAAAATAGCAAATTATTGCTTATTTTGTGGACTATTATTGTATCTCCTTAATATGATACAATCAATTCCTAAAAACAATCTCAAAAACCTTCTTTACTACTTCCACACAGTCATCAGAAGAAGATGCACTATAGAAATTTGTTTTTTTCGTCCAAGCCTCATCTAACACATAGTAATCAACTTTCTCATTTTCTCCCTTTTCAAAAAAAGCTTTCCAGCGTACATAGTACACATCTTTCAACAAACCATTCCATTCCCGATGAGCATAATCCCACAGTCCACCTTTTTCTGCAGCTGCACGATTACCCCAAGTTGTTATTTGCACACGTGCATTCCATTCATACAAATCTTTCTCAGCCTGTGTATTGCCTATATTACGAGCCTGTGCAATCCAATTACCTACCTTGAATTCAGATCGTGTACTTAGTAACTCATCTTGCAACAAAATCATATCCAAAAAACGTTTTGAAAGACTTCTGTACAAATCCTTTTCCCCCGCTTCGTGGGCGGCTCGGACAACTTTTAGCAGTAAACGTCCTTTTTCGGCAATTGCCTGGCGAACGATATCAACCAAATCATATTCAAAATTATTATTCCCTTTAAATTGATCAGCAACAGATAACATCAATTCGGCCGCCTTGATCACTTCATTCGGGTCATAATAATCTTTCATATAGGACCATGTCGATACTTGATAAGCTTTTAAAGAAGGCCGCGCACAAAAAATAGACTCATGTGTTCCCTGTTGACTGGAAGCTGCCGGAGCATTATAAATGGAATTTGATAAAATACGCCAAGCCTGCTTAATTTCTTTGCAGTCTTTCCCATAACGAGCAATCGTATAATTATCCAACCAAGCGTCTTTATCAAACCTTTCATTCCGCCAGGGGAGTTCTGTCAACAACTCAAACATGACAGGATTGTTCTCACTCCCCTCCATCGTCAACCCGACACCTTTCAAGTCTTTCCCAAAGGTAGGATGAGATTTTGCTTTATAAAAACTATTTATAACATGTGCCATTTTACCATGCAAACCAACGTTACCTCCAAAATTGAGAAGCATACAATATAACCAGTCATGTCCATCAAGTCCATTCTTTCTGCCATTTTTGTAATCCGGATCACCCCATTGCGGTGTACTTTCCGAAAACAGGTCAAGCACCAACAAGTCTCCTTTTTTCAAACCTTTTATCATTTGGGAGTGAGGGTTATTTCCCCATGCCATCACAACCCATTTTGCATCCGGGTTATTCTTTTTCATCTGATTCATAACAGCATGTCCCGCAGCAGGCAAATCGACACCTTCAGCACTTCCTTCGTGGAAAGGATCCATGCTGTAATAATTGGATTTACCATACAATTTATCCATCTCTTCATAATAAATGGAAGCGATTTCTCCAAACCTAGGATCTGTCGGCAACAAAAAGGCTGGACGATTATAAGAACACCATAAGCCGGGCTTGACATCCAATCCCAGTTTCTCTTTTGCATTATGCGGAACCATGCCTGAATAACCAGGTAAAACAGGCTCTATTCCAAACTCGCGCATCCGTTTCAAGATCTTTTTCTGCAAATCGGCTTGCTGTATGTACCAACTATCCGGATTCGGTCCGCCCCAACCTTCCAGATTATTCATCAACCACCATGCCTGAAAGCCTGGACCTGCTATATACTCGTTTATCTCTTCTTTAGTATATCCTAACCTTTTCAGCACATTAAACCATACCACATCGGTTCCGGTAATAGCCAAAGGCAAATTGATACCATGCAACGCCATCCAATCTATTTCCTTTTGCCAACGTTCCCAATCCCAGAAAGCCATCGTATAGGAATAGGTACAATAGTTTAAATCATAACGATACTGCATCGTTGTTTCATGGCGTTCCTTTTGTAATACAGGAGGTAATGTTGATGGCAATTCTGCTGTCATCCCATTCCAAGAAAGATGAATACCAGCATAATATTTCAAATACCAGTTAATACCTGTAGCAATACTTACATAATTGTTTCCACGGACAACAACTTTGTCGCCTTTTTGATCAAGTTCAAAAAAGTCTGTCAATGAATTCTCCCGCTCTATGATGAACTTACGCGATGCACCTTTGTCAATACGTTCCAACAAACCTTCTATTGGAGATGTGGCATTCACACACCAAACACACGACACATATACAAAAACAAAAAAAACTTTTCTTAGAATAACACATTTCATATGCAATTACAATTAATAATTCAACTCATAATCTGATAAAAGGCTGAAATTTTAGACCTTCACAGCCAAAAATACAGCCTTTTTACCTTAAAAACGTTATTTTATTATATTAATATCCGGGATTCTGAATAATAATACCCTTTCCCTCATTTATCACAGCTTGAGGCAACGGAAATAATACAAATTCAGGCTTTGTCGTTGTCGATCCACGGTCTATTGCACCCTGAATAAATTTACCATGACGGATCAAATCTGAACGTCGAACACCTTCCCACCAGAATTCATGCCCTCTTTCTTCCAACACCTTATCCAAAAAATCTTCAACTCCTTTTATATCCCCCATTGTATATGCCTTTAATTTGGCACGCATACGAACTTGATTCAACAAATCAACTGCTTCTTGTGTTACAACATTACTGTTACGAACAATAGCTTCGGACAACAATGTCAACACATCTGCATAACGATATACAATCCAATCTATTTGGCTTCCATCCCCAGTAGACTCAGGATCTTCCCCATATTTTACAGGAACAGCACCTGAATAAACATCACCACGTTTAGCAATATCTGTCTCTTCATTAAATAATACACCGTCACTTCCTTCATATTCTCCTATTAAGACAGATAGCCTATCATCGTTTTTATCAAATGTATGGTAAAATTTCCAGGGAACTTTAAAACCGTCCCAACGTTGAATTGAGTTGTTCTTTAATGGATAATTACCAGGTAAGCAATGATCATGCCATAATTCCAATTGAGTTCCTCTTTCTTCTGTACAAGCATAAATAATTTCCTCATTCTGCTCATTCTCCAACGTAAAAATAGAAGCATACGAATCCATCAAACCATATTTATATTCCGGTTTTATCAATTCACGTCCACACTCTATTGCTTTTTCCCAACTCTTTTCATGCATATAAAACTTCATCAGGACCGTATAGGCAAGGCCTTTATCAAAACGACCGAAAGAAGAAGTGCGGACAGGCAAGCCTTCCAATGCAGCTTTCAATTCCGTTTCAATAAATGCTGTCATTTCACCCTGTGTGGCTCGAGGTATGATTCCTTCGGCTAACGGATTATTTAATTGTTCCAAGGTCGGGATAGGAACAGGTCCATAGAAATCGTATAATAGAAATGCCAACCAACCACGTCCCATGTGAATCTCCGCATTCATCCGGCTCCTTGCCTCATCACTCATTGTCACATTAGCAATGCGCTCCTGAGTTAATGTCATTGTCCCCAAGAATTTCACATAATTCGTATATTGCGTTGTTGTATAAGAATGATTTGCAGTCCAATTATGATGTGTTAAAGGAGTCCAAGCATCATTTATCCAACAACATACTGCTAAATCAGTAGTCATATCACCTATAATTTGAATACCACTTGCACAATTAAATATTCCATTATAATCCGAATTTCGGAACGGTGCATAAACACTAGCAGTAATCAAAGCATCTGCATCCTTTTCCGTGTTTGGGAAAAAACCGGGATTAATAGTATCATATCTTTCTGAATCCAAATTCGTACATGATACGAAATAAAAACTCAACAATACATATATTATTTTTTTCATAATTCAATTATTATTAAAATGTAATATCCAAACCTAAACTATAAGTACGAACATTAGGATAAGCATAATTATCTACGTCTGTTTCTGGATCAAGTCCATCATAAGGAGTAACCACAAATGGATTATTGACATCCAAGTAAACACGAACGTTAGATAGAATTTGTTTTTCCTTTTTCATTGGTATATTATATCCAAGAGTTATATTACGACAACGAATAAACCAAGTCTTATCATAAAAATAATCACCTGTTCCATATGCACTCTCTATCTGGAAATAACTAGGCAACTTTCCATTCGGATTCGTGGAACTCCAAATATCCTTTACAGAAGTAGGCTGATTATACCCTCTACGTAACTCATTTACAAATTCACTCGGCCATTTTGTTTTATAGCTACCACTGGTTAATTTATTAAACTGTCCATAGAAATAAACGTTCAAATCAAAGTTCTTATAACGGAATGTATTATTAAACCCTAATAAATAACCCGGATCATTTGAACCATAAATTACTTTATCAGCATCATCCAACTTGCCATCTGGCGTTCCTGTTTTCAAAGGAATACCATGTTTATCGACTTTAATGGAACCATCAGCATTATAGGCATACCCATCTATATCCTTTATTTTTACTTGACCTGGTAATGCCCCTGGCATATGGGCAATTTCTTCACCGGGTTGTACTAAACCATCCGATAAATAACCCGAAGAATAGCGCATATATCCATTGTATTCATCCCAAGAACTTGGTTTCCAATTCGGGTCTCTTTCTTTCCATTTATCTCTATACAAAGAGAAAGTCAAGTCTGAAGTCCATTCGAACTCTTTGTTCTTCACATTTGTCGTATTAACCGTTAGTTCAAAGCCCTGACTCTGCGTCTTACCTACGTTTGCTATAATTTTATTTACCTCATTGTATGAAAGTAAAGTATGTTCGTTCAATAAATCAGAAACAACCTTGTGATAATATTCTGCTGTCACATTAATGCGTCCGTCTAAGAAACCGAAATCCAATCCGACATTCCATTCACGAGTCGTCTCCCAGGTCAGATCGGCATTACCCATTTGGCTCAGATATACACCATTAATCTGACTTCCGCCGAATATATTATTATACCCAACATTATAATAGCTATAAGCTTTATCTCCAACATTTGCATTACCTGTTTCACCGTAGCTTAAACGCAATTTACCATTTGATAACACATTAGTCAAAGGCTGCATAAAGTCTTCTTCCAAAAATCTCCAACCAGCAGCTACAGAAGGAAATATACCCCAACGATTCCCTTCCGCAAAATTCGAAGATCCATCTGCTCGTAACGTAGCTGTCAATAAATAGCGATCTTTAAACGAATAATTCACACGTCCGAAGAAAGAAGCCATACGCGATTTTGTTGCACTGGAACCAACAGTAGGACGTTTTGCATTTCCTGCTCCTAAGTTATTATATAAAAAACCATCTGTAATAAAATCATTACTTTTAGCAGAAAGAAACTCGGAATCAAATAATTGATAAGAGTGTCCGGCCAAAACATTCAAGTTATGGTCTCCGAATGATTTTGTGTAATTGGCAGTCAACTCCATCAAATAATCTGATTTATCTGATTGGCCAATATATCCTGCACCATTTTCCTTCGCACCATAAAGAGTCGTAGTAGGAAGATATTGTCTACGTTTCTGATAATTTCTATCGATACCGAAATTTGCTTTCAATAATAAATCTTGGATAGGACGAACTTCCAGGAAAACCGTTCCCAACAAGCGTTCCTTAGTCGTTTTATCGGTTATGTCCAACAATGACACCGGATTCGGCAAATAAGCAACATCTTGATTCAAAGTATAATCTCCATTTTCATCTCGAACAGGAAGTGTCGGCTTATATTGAACAGCCGTTACCAAAACACCTGCACTACCAGCCTGGTTATCCCCCAAAGAGACATTGTCATAAGAGTTTCTCGTCACATTCAAATTCACTCCCATCTTAACATATTTACTCAATTTCTGATCCAAATTGACACGGGCAGAATAACGTTCCATGGCATTATTCTTGATCACACCATCCTGTTTGAAATAGTTGCCTGAAACTAAATATTTTGTATTATCATTTCCTCCTGTTATAGAGATATTATGCGATGTTTGAAAACCTAAACGAGTTATCTCATCAAACCAATTAGTGTTATGTTCCGGGTTAGCAATCTGTTCGTCTGTATAGTTAGGAACAAAAGGAGAAGAAGCCTCAGCTTCTGATTTTCCACCATATATACCAATACCATTAGCAGACATCCATAATTCCTTATTGTAATGATTGTGTATCTTCATAAAACCGGACGCATCCAGCACGTCATACGATTTTGCAATTTCTTGTACAGATGCAGAACCTGAATATTGAACTTTTGCGGCACCGCTCTTTCCACGCTTTGTAGTCACAATGATAACCCCATTTCCTGCACGAGCTCCATAAATGGCTGTTGAACTTGCATCCTTCAATATCTCTATAGATTCAATGTCATTGGGATTTATAGAACCTAATACATTATCTTTCTTTCCATCCGAATATTGGTTTCCGCTATCTAATGAGCCAGGATCACTTACAGGAAATCCATCGATAATAATCAGCGGATCATTTCCCGCTTTATCCGAAGAAGCTGCACCTCTGATACGAAATGTTGATTGACCACCAGGTTGCGCACTGACAGTGTTAACCTGCAAACCGGCTGCTTTACCTGCTAAAGCATGGCTAATGGTCGAAATTGTTCCAACAGGAGCATCATCCATTTTAACGGAAGTAACCGCACCAGTTAAATCTCTTTTTTTCATCGTACCATATCCGACAACAACCACTTCTTCCAAAGTTTCCGAATCTTCAACCAAACGAATCGTATAAGTCGTATTATTTGTTACTTTTATTTCCTGCGTAATATACCCGATATAAGATATTTGCAACACCGCTCCCCGGGAAACTGTCAGTGCAAACTTTCCATCCATATCCGTTATAACTCCGTTAGTCGTACCTTTTACCAACACATTTGCACCAATAACAGGTTCGTTATTTGCATCAACAACGGTTCCTGCAATTTTTTGTTCTGATTGCTGAAGCTTCATGATTCCCACATTGGGATAATCTTCAGCCAAAACCGGTACGACACTGAATGCCGTCAGCATAAAAGCCGAACATATTTTCAACATATACCTCGACTTTATGAGATAATTAAAATTAGGTTGATACTTCATAATATTATTCTTCAAGTTAAACATTATATATTTTATACTCCATCGATTCCCTAGCACTTACTCCGCACATTCCTTACCGTTGACTCCCCACCGGAGTTACCGGCAGGGAAAGTACGGAGTAAGTACAGGCGGCCGTCCTACTCTATCACTGGACGGTCGTCTTCTTCATTTTTCTTTTCTCCCACATATACCGGCACGGATACCGAACGGGGAGATTTCAGAAACACACCTTTGTTTTTCGTATATTGCGTAGTAACCGTCAATTCATACTCGCCATCACTCAATTCAGTAGGAACAATAAAAATCAGTTCCGACGGGTTATTGGTACTATACATTTCTTCCTCCACTTTGACAACCGTATCGTCAGCCTTGTTACGGAAAGAAATACCCACGGAAGGATCGTCGCCCACCACCTTGATGTATGCGCCACGGACAACCAGGTTACGTCCCGACGACATCCTACCATCGGTCAAGCCCGTTTTTCGATCTTCCGTTTCCAAGATATACATGACATCGTTCTTTTCACCCTGAATGACAATATCGGTCTTGGCAATCTCTTCACGCAAAACCTTGTCTTGTGAAAATGCAACATAAATACTGTTCTTCTCAGGATTCCAACATCCCTTTTCAATAAGTCCCAAAAAACGGGGCACAGCATAAAACAAACCGGTATTCACATAATAACCGTTCATTAAAAAACGGGCAACAATTCGCTCATAAAGGGTAACGACATGAGTCAACGTTTCCGGACGCAAGCCGGTATCTTCTTCCCTCATTTCTTTATAAATTTCCTCCAGCCCCACATGTCCGGCAGGATCAAGTATCAAGATCTTGTCATTCGGATCCTTGGTGATGCTGTTCGGTGCGATCCATCCTTTTAATTTGTTTTGCATAACAGATGATTTAATTGATTAATATTTTTATCGTATAAAAACACACAACTTTAAGTGCCTAAAGCCTTTCTATTGTTCCTTTCAATCTTGACTGCTCTCCCCTGAACCCCATCACATGACTTTCGATAGAGGCAGCTATACCACTGGTTAACAAAGATTCATCCTTTTTATCGACCGCCCACAACAGGTCTCTGATCAGACGAAGGTCGCCTCCGCCATGCCCGTCGTTGATATCGGTTCCCCATTTTTGTTGTTTTCCGGTTAAGAAATCAGTCACAGTAAATGATTGCATATCACCTACAATATCCCCTTTGGTACCCATAATCCGTGTCCGTCGTCCACCGTAAGAGGTCAGAGCTTCCATCGAGAAAGCAACAGTCGCACCATCTTCAAACTTCATATTCATAATGAAATGATCCGGCTGGTCATTATCCGAATGGAAGACACAACGTCCGTAATCAGTCGTCCGCAGATAAGACAAGATCTGTTCGCCCTGCTGTTGTTTGTCACCGTCCAGGTCGAACACATGCAACCAGATGCGTCTGTCGTAATAAATCCGCTTGGCAGAAAAGGCGCATTCACGTTCTATCGGGCAATCCAAACAACGCTTTGCCGCATTCTGCGGGGCCTTGGATGCCTTGAAATAAGAGAGATCACCGAAAGCAGTCACTTCTTTACACGGTTTCCCTACAATCCATCGTAAAATATCCAAGTCATGGCACGATTTGGAAATGACGGCAGGAGTACTCTTTTTTGAATTATTCCAATTACCCCGCACATACGAATGGGAGAAGTGGATACGTTCGATCGGTTCCAGGTGCTGGATGCTTACCAACTCTCCGATTTTTCCTGAATCGACAGTTTCTTTGAGTGCTTTAAAATAGGGTGCATATCTCAGTACATGGCAGATTGCCACGATACGGTTATACTTTTGCGATTGTTTCAAAATGTCAGTACATTCCTTTTCCGTTTGAGCGGCTGGTTTTTCCAATAATACATGATACCCCATCTCTAAAGCTTTCATACAAGGGGCATAATGCAAATGATCGGGAGTAGTTATGAAGACAATATCCGCAAATTTCGGCTTCTTAAAGACTTCACTCCAATCTCCCAGGCGACATGATTCTTTCACTGAAAAGCGATCAGACATCCGTTTTCTGCGAAACTCGTTGATGTCGGAGACACCTACGATCTTAAGTGAATTCGGAAATTTTTCTGCGTATTGGGCATAGACACCACCTCGCCCGCCGGCACCGATAATAATAGCGGTCAAAGGTTTATTCAACTTGGCGTCCAGATCGTCCGCAGCGGCCGGCATGTCTGTTATCGAACTAGCTTGTGCGGCATTCAATAATTCTGTCTGTCCGAAGATAGCCGTTGAAGAAGCTATCAAACCGGTACTTTTTAAAAAATCTCTTCGTTTCATGGTATAACTAGATTTAACATTTGCAAATGTAGAGTTACTAAGCGACTTACAGGTTAAGAGAAATATTATAGCACTATTTTGAATGTTTTTTTCAAAATAAATAAATTACACTTCTACTTTATTCCTATATTTGCCCCTATTACAACCTATAAAATCTATGTGCGCCCGTAAAGGTTGCATCGTAAACATCTCTTTGGCAAGAGATTAGGAAAGTGTTCTTTGAAAATAACCTATCATCAGCCGACTTATCTGTTTTCGGGAAAACTTAACCGAGCAGGGAGTGTAGCATGTCGGAAAAGTCATAAGTCAGTTAGTTACCAAACTGCGACTGAATGGCGAGATGAAAAGATAGATATGAGGATAAAGTCCGAATTGATTAAACGATAGTCCGAGTGGTTCCCCTTTAGGCTATGGCGTAAGGTAACTATCAATCGCCATATCGTGATACTACTTCAGTGTATAGGTATGAATGTAGCAAGAACTTATCACGACACAACCGCAGTAAGCGAGTGAAGGACGGAAGTCGTATCCGACAATCTATCATGCCAACAGTTACGATGTAATAAACGGGGATTACCTATCCCGAAGTGCCGAAAGGCTATTAGGTTTGACCTATGAAAATTCGGAGTGGTAACGGAGCTTCCATAGTAGTCCGAGCAAGGTAACGCCTTGTACATGGCGAAGGGAAGCAGCTAATTATTAATACAATTAACGGAAAATGTGAGAGACATTATGAGAAGTCCAGAAAGAGTATTAAACAGTCTATCAGAACACAGTAAGGATGTAAGCTACAAGTTTGAACGTCTTTACAGAATTTTGTTCAATGAGGAAATGTTCTATGTTGCCTATCAGCACATCTACGCCAAAGAGGGCAACATGACTAAAGGTTCGGACGGTCAGACCATTGACAACATGAGCCTGAAACGAATTGAAAAGTTGATTGATACGTTAAAAGATGAAACGTACCAGCCCCAACCGTCAAAGAGGGTGTACATACCGAAGAAAAACGGTAAGAAAAGACCTCTTGGCGTACCGACTTTCAATGACAAGTTAATACAAGAAGTAGTAAGAATGGTATTGGAAGCCATATACGAGGGAAATTTTGAATACACCTCGCATGGGTTTCGACCCAATCGAAGCTGCCATACTGCATTAACTCACATCCAAAAGGAGTTTAGCGGTGCAAAGTGGTTTGTAGAGGGAGATATAAAAGGTTTCTTTGATAATATAAGCCATGATGTATTAATAAACATACTCAAGGAGCGCATTGCGGACGAACGCTTCATACGCTTAGTACGCAAGTTTTTGAAAGCGGGATATATCGAAGAATGGCAATTCCACAATACTTACAGTGGCACACCGCAAGGGGGTATCATCAGCCCGATATTGGCTAATATATACCTTGACAAGCTGGATAAGTATATAAAGGAATACATAGCCAAATTCGATAAAGGGAAGAAACGAAAATTCAGTAGAGAAAGTTTGGACTTCGGCAATGCAAGAAAACGTATTGTGCGAAGATTGAAGTCCGTAAAAGACGAAAGGCAAAGGGTAAAGCTAATCCTTGAACTGAAAGCAATAGAACAAGGACGGGCTAAATATCCCAATGGCGAAGAAATGGATGCCGATTACAGGAGAATGAAATATGCGAGATATGCAGATGATTTTCTCGTGGGAATTATCGGAAGTAAGCAAGATGCGCAACAGATAAAGGGAGATATTAAAAACTTCCTTGCTGATAAACTGGCATTGGAACTGTCTGATGAAAAGACACTTGTCACCCATACCGAAAGACCTGCCAAGTTTCTCGGATATGAAATTACTGTAAGAAAGTCCAACGACCAAAGACGTGATAAACGGGGTAGATTAAGAAGAACCTATGGTAAAAGGGTCTGCTTGAATGTCAGTATGGAAACTGTCCGTAAAAAACTGTTCGATTGGGGAGTCTTGGAAATGACAAACCGTAACGGAAAGGAAATATGGAAACCGAAATGTAAATCGGGACTGATATTCAATGACGACCTTGAAATCCTTGATAGCTATAATCGGGAAATCGTGGGTTTCTATAATTACTACTCCATAGCCAACAACTGTGCCCATGCCTTGAATAATTTCAAGTACATCATGGAATACAGCATGTACAAAACGTTTGCAGGCAAATATAAGTGCCGCACACGCAAGGTAAACAAGAAATATCGTAAGAACGGTAGGTTTATCATAAAGCACATGACTAAAACAGGTGTAAAGGAAAGATACTTTTACGACGGTGGCTTCAAACGCAAGAAGCCCACCTATAAATCGGAATGTGACACCATGCCACGAACAATTTATACTGCGGGGCGGACAAGTCTTGTTGAAAGGCTGAAAGCCCATGAGTGTGAATTATGTGGAGCGACAGACGACCTTGTTATGCACCATGTAAGGAAACTAAAGAACTTGCAGGGTAAGGAAAGCTGGGAACGACACATGATTGCCCGCAAACGCAAAACGATTGCCGTGTGCAGGAGTTGTCACAAAAAGATACATGACGGAAAGATAGACTAAAATTAGTGGAGAGCCGGATACGCTGAGAGGTGTAAGTCCGGTTCGGGGGCGAGCATTTGGAAACCTACCATAGAAATATGACAAGGCGCTGGGTGCTTAGCCTACAAATACAAATGAGAAACAGAGAAATTAGCCGACTTATTTTGAATATGGAAAGACATGGTATTGACATTTTCGATGAATTTGGCAGATACAATTATGTAAATACACAAACCATACTTCCCACCCATACCCATCCGGATATGATAGAAATCTGTTATTTGGCTAAAGGAAGTCAGGAATACTTTGTTGGCGACAATATTTTCAGATTATATGGTGGAGATGTGTTTATTGCTTTTCCTGATGAAATACATGGCACTGGTGATGTTCCTGAAGAAAAAGGGGTCTTATACTGGATGGTTCTGAAAAAGCCCCAAGAGGGTAAAGAATATTTAGGATTAAACTATTTGGATGCCTGTGAGCTCTTCTCCAGGCTACTGCAATTACCCAAACGCCTCTTTAAAGGAGGAACGGAGTGTGAACGTTTGCTCCTAAAAATCATATCTATCTACTTTCAGAACAAGGAACCGTTAACCAAAATGGAGTTGACTAATTTACTCGTGTCCCTTTTACTTCATATCATACATGCAGGTGAAAAAAATTCCGGCAGGACATACAGTGACCGTATAGCCAAGATTGTCCATTATATAGATGAGAACCTTTTTGAGGTACTCGACCTAGATACTCTTGCAGATAAATGCAACCTCTCCGTATCCAGATTCAAACATTCATTTAAAGAGGAGACCGGTATACCTCCGTCTGAATATATAATTCGTAGAAAAATAGAGAAAGCACAAGAAATGATGAAAGAACACAAATTCTCAATTAAAGACATCGCCTATGACCTGGGGTTTTCTTCACCGGCTTACTTCTCTACCGTATTCAAACAATATAACGGCCATTCACCCACTTCGTACAAAAAGAAAAGCAAACCTCAATAAGCATTATTTCAAAATAGTGCTATAATACCGAATTTAAACGCAAACCTATTTGACGGAGTTATCTTTGTGAAAAAATAACTCCATGAAAACACACATCTTATACTTTTGGATAGCCATACTAGGAGGAATGCTTTTCGGTTACGATACAGCGGTAATTAATGGGGCTATGCCATTTTTTACATCCTATTTCAATCTTTCGGATACAATGGTCGGTTGGTCGGTCAGTTCTGGGCTTGTTGGTTGTATCACAGGAGCTTCATTAGCCAGTTGGCCTACTGACAGGTTTGGTCGCAGAGATACAATGAAAATAGCGGCTTTACTATTTTTAATGTCTGCATTAGGTACAGGATTTGCCTATAACTTTAATATGTTTATTATTGCCCGGATATTGGGAGGAATTGCTGTTGGAATAGTTTCCGTAACTATGCCTATTTACCTTTCAGAAATTACACCTCCTGAAAAGCGTGGAAGTTCAACCATTAACTTTCAATTAGGTGTTGTCATTGGCATATTAGCAGCCTTCTTTATTGATTATTTATTGATCGATACAGGTGAATATAATTGGCGTTATATGTTCTTATCGATGACTATTCCATCCGGTATTTTCTTTTTGTTACTACTTAAGGCCCAACGTAGTCCTCGATGGCTCGTTAAACGGGGATACATACAAGAAGCTGAAATTGTATTATCAGGGTATAATTCACTAAAAACAAGTGGAAGATTAATTGAGGAAATACAAGCATCTCTTCATAAACAAGACTTTAATAAACAAGTACATATCTCATTGTTCAAGAAGCCTAATCTTCGATTCATTCTAATAGGTATTGCAGTCGGTATTTTCAGCCAACTATCAGGCATAGCAATTGTTATGTATTATGCAACAGATATATTCAGATCAGCGGGATTCTCAACCGATGCTGCTATTGGACAAACAGTTATCATAGGTCTGACAAATCTTACTTTTACCTTATTAGCAAAATCATTAATAGATAGACTGGGAAGAAGAAAACTACTTCTTTTTGGAACAGCAGGTATGTCCGCTTCATTGGCATTACTAACATTATCTTACTTCGGTTCAGGTTTCCCTGCATGGATATTATTAATTTCCCTCATAAGTTTTGTAGCATTCTTTGCCTCTTCAATGGGAGCCGTATCCTGGGTTTTATTAGGAGAGATATTTCCTAATAGTATCCGGTCGCAAGGTATGTCCATAGGATCACTTTCTAATTGGATCGTTAATGGAGGGATTTCTTTCCTGTTCCCTATCGTAACCGGAGCATTACCCAACGGAGAAGGATACTGTTTCGCATTTTTCTCTATTACAACTCTCATCGGATACTTCTTCTTTAAGAAGTATCTGTTTGAAACAAGAAATAAATCATTGGAAGAAATTGAAAAAGAAAACTCATAAACACAATTAACATGACTGGATACGAAAGAATCAAAGCTGCTCTTTCCGGCAAAAAGCCGGATAAGACACCTATTATGCTGCATAATTTTATGATGGCCGTCAATGAAGCCGGATATACGATGGAACAATACCGCAACAATCCAAAAATTATAGCCGAATGCTTTATCCGTGCAGTAGAAAAATATCAATATGATGGTATTGTTGTAGATATCGATACAGTGACACTTGCCGGTGCATGCGGGGTAAAGGTCGATTTTCCACAACATGAACCGGCCCGTTCCCATACTGGGATATTATCTTCATTAGCAGAAGTTAATCAACTCAAACCTGTCGATGTACAGAATTACCGATACGCCAATATCTGGTGTGAAGCCGTTACACTGTTAAAAGCATACTTTAAGAACGAAATCTACATACGGGGCAATTGCGATCAGGCTCCCTTTTCTTTAGCTACAATGATCCGTGGTGTAGAAAACATGATGATGGATTTATATCTGGAAGAAGAAAAGTCTGTCTTTGCGTTACTGGATCATTGCTATGAAGCGACTTCACAATTTATAAAAATGATGATAGAAGCCGGCGCCGATATGGTTTCTAATGGAGACAGTCCAGCCGGCCCTTCTATGCTATCGCCTGATATGTATGAACAGTTTGCACTTCCTTACGAAAGAAAAGTTTGTGAATATGCGCATCAATCCGGTATTCCTTATCTATTACATATTTGTGGAAATACAGACCTTATTATCGACCAGATGATCACATGCGGAGCGGATGTATTGGAACTGGATTACAAAACCGACATCAAAAAAGCAGAAGAGAAAATGCATAAAACGACTGTTTTTGCCGGTAATATAGATCCGGTCGGAGTATTGGCTTTTGGTACCCCAGAGCTTGTTAAGCTGAAGACAATTGAGCTACTGGAGGTTTTTAAAGATAATCCCCGCTTCATTCTGAATGCAGGTTGCGCAATACCATCCACAACTCCTCCTGAGAATCTTTCTATGATGATTTCTACAGCACGCGAATAAGGTATAGCTAAAATCTTACAGATAAACAGGACTATAGTGCTACCCTCACTCACACTACTGTGCTAAGGGGGGCAGCACTATAGTCCTGAGGGAACTAATACTACTATGTCAGAAAAACGAATTCCTATAAAAAATAGCATATTATTGCCTTATTTGTGGATTATTATTGCTTATTTTAGGCTGTGAATGGCAAAAAACATGAAATATGGCGAAAGTAGAACTAGGATTTTCCGGCGAACGTTTCATTTATCTTCCTATCCCGATGATCAACCTGATGGAAGACAGTCCGTTGACGGGTGATTTGTATCTTTACTCGATGGGATATTTCTCAAGAGCGTCCCATCATTATATCAACCGCCCTACCGGATGCGATGAATTTCTCTTTATCTATTGTAAAGATGGCTGCGGATGGATTGAGTTATATGGAAAAAAGCAGAAACTGGAAGCCAATCAGTTCATTATCCTACCCCGGAACATTCCACATGCTTACGGGGCGGATGAACAAAGTCCCTGGACAATCTACTGGATTCATTTCAGAGGGAGTAAAGCGCCTCTTTTTTCCAGCCGCTTCGATAAACCGACAACAGTAACCCCTTCCGCCCGGTCGCGCATCGAAGAAAGGATCGACCTGTTCGAAGAAATTTTCTTTACACTGAATGAAAGTACGTCTATGGATCACATGCACTATGCCAACCTGTGCTTTGCCCATTTCCTGGGTTCCTTCCTGTTTATTGATATTTACCGGAATAAATTCCGCCAGAAAGAATATTCCGAAAATGTAATGAACCGGGTGGTTCATTATATGAATGATAATATTGAAAGTAATCTCAAACTGGCAGATTTCGCAGACTTCTGTGGATACTCAACATCTTATTTCTACCGCAAATTCGTCAAGGAAACAGGCCACTCCCCAATGGATTATTTTATTCGCCTGAAAATAAACAAAGCCTGCAAGCTACTGATCCAAACAGATATGAAAGTGAATCAGATCGCTCACAAGCTTGGTTTTAAAGAATCTCAATATTTCTCCCGTACGTTCTCCAATGTGATGGGACTTTCACCACTGGAATTCAGGAGGCAGAATTTCAGATTATAGTTAGAACCACCTCTTTTACTTCGCCCGAACGCAAAGATATAGTTTGCTTTTCTTTACCGGAAAAGCCTGATAAAGGTTTCTTTGCTTCTTCAGCTGTTTCACTAAAAATCGTCACCTCTGCCGGGAAGCGGGTCGGATTCGTCAGACGAAGTACATAACGTCCTTTTTCCACCTTGACTTTTTCCGCATGAATATTATCAAAAACAACCAATACATCTTTATCCGGTTGCAAATAGATACCTGGCAGTTGCGTCATCGTTAATGCAATGGCTGCTTCCACCCAGGAGCAAGAATCGAAAATACTACCACCCACATTATTCTTGCCTTCCCAATCACTCAGGTTAACACGCTCACAGGAACCGCCCGGAGGCATCTCGCCTATCGGTTGATCTTCACGGCTTATATATTGAGGAACACCGTGGGCTATATCTGTCAGCAACTCCAGAGCATATTTATCTCCCGTCGCCCGGTAATATTTCAATAAACAATCGCCCGACCAGGTACATATACCCGGAGCACCGTGTTTATTAGCTACACTCGCCCAAACAGCACCACAGGAACGAGCATCGATCTTCCCCATCTCCGATTGAGACGGGAAATTGAAGTCATAGGAAACAGTCCAACTGGCACATATCGGTAATAACTCCGACATATATTCAAGCCATTCCTTTTCACCTGTTGCTTCATAAAGAGCCATATAAGCTTCGAAAAGTCCAAAGGCCGACTCACTGTCGGGAGTAGATAAAATCTCTCCCGGCCCTCCGGTGGTATATCCTTTCCGCACATAATCGGTATAATATTTACGCCCTGCCTGTTTGGCAACCTCCAGATATTTCGGGTTCGAGTAAACCTGTGAGGCCAAAGCCAAACCACCGCAGACAATCGCACCGGCAGTAGAATTACCGATACAAATATCCCCAGTCTCTACATCCACAAAGTGTCCGAACTGTCCTTCCCGATCCCATAAATGAACAAAAGCATCCGCCTGTTTCTGCAAAGCCGACTTCCAATGTGACGGAACAACTTCCCCTTCCGATTCCATATAATGGAACTGTCGAAGCGCCATATACAACCAATCGCCCTGCGAACGAACCAATGACTCATTGTTTTTTAAAGGAGAACCATACCCGAAGCTAACAAAATCCTTTCCATTACCATAGGCATTAAAAAATCCCGAACGAGCCTGGCTCTTAGATACAATTACTTCTATATTTTTCTTAGCCCGTTCTTTGCCGGTTTGTCCTCCTTTCATCATAATTGGCAAGGTATTCTGGCCTCCACCTACCCATCCCAACTGCCAAATAAAATTCCAACTGGTATTTGCACCGACTTTACTCAACCAATACATATCGATCTCATCATCCCAACGTTCAGTCTGATAAAGGTTATTCACCAATTTCCAGGCCTCACTGAACGGGAGTTCTTCTTTACGGTTTACCACATTATATCCTTTACGGGCCTTCAGGAAACGTTGGTACAAATCGCTCAAGCTCTTTGCGGGGAAGGTGTAAACCCGGAAACGGATAGATACTGCATCTCCCTGTTTGTAATCGGCAGCTTTATCTCCCGACTCTGCAAATCCACTAATTATAGCTCGTTTTTCACGAACTGCCGGAGATGTAATTGTAAAGACACTCTCCGTCTTCGTTCCATTCTCGGTGATCGTTAGACCGTGATTGCCATTAATGTTACCTTGTGTAGTCTGTACCATCCAGCCTTTACCCTTATCCGGCGCATAAAAAGCCATTAAAGGAGTTGAAGCATTTCCTGTTGTCAGTTCTATTTTAGCAGCACTACTACCCTTCTTACCCAGGGTAGGTTGAACCGTAGTCGTTGTCGGCATATCTTTTCGCCATTCACTTTTCTCATACCAGTATGGTGGATAGCCGACATCCTTGACATCAAAACGGTTTCCATCATAAACGATGGCCGGGACAAACACATAATTATCGACCGACCAATCCTTGAATGGAAAATCGACCCCTACTCCTATACTTTGTGCATTTCCTTTCTCCAATGTCCAGGTTAACTTGTAATCGGTTGCATCCGGCTCTCCCGGAACATTTTGTGTATGAACCGACAAATTCCATTCTTCGCCACTTCCGGTCTTCACCCTCTCTCCATCTTTCAATGATAACGATATCTTATCTTTCAGCTGCGTTTCATCGAAACTACTGATAAACGGGACTATATCACCGGATATACTTTTTAAAGACTGAGCAGATGCAATTGTCATCATACTACCAGAAAGTAATATCGCTAAACCTGTACGTACTTTGATCATACAACTACTATTTAGTGGATTATTATTGTCAATACTCAATTTTCAATGTTATCTGCCCATAAGGCTTCATCATGAACTCACCGTTTGTCGGCTTTACCGGAATCTCTTCACGCTCACAAATCATAAGACTTTTCGGATCAGCTTTCGGGAAAAACAGCTTTACAGGCTCAGCCTTATCCGACAGGGAGCGTAGGCGAACGATCAGTTCCTTATCTTTATCGGTACTCTTCAGAATCGTTGTATACACCCGTTCATTGTCAATAGTAATAACAGGTTTTATTACCCGGGCCTTATCGGCCGTCGCATAAACCAGCGGTTGGGATTGTTCCAGGCCGAATCGGTTAGCTTCTACCACATTATATTCTTCATGGGGGTACAAGCGGTAACGGAACCTAACGGGGCCATCCTGCGTCAACGGGAAATTGGTATGCCAATGATTGTTCATCACCCAGGAATAGATAGTCGAACTCGGTTCCAATTTAGTAATCCAATTCCCTTGTCCGCCCCAACTCATCGAGATATTGGCGTATCTGTCGCCGTATTCAAACAAAGGAGCATCCAGCGAACACCAGGTAACGCCATGTGTGGAGTTCGAAACATCCAGCCAGCGCTGCATCGCCAGCCAGTTCCGATTTCCCTGCGGCCACTGGTCTTTTTCCACTTCCATCATCCCCCAGGGGATATCTACACGTGTTTTTGAATCAGGCAAGTTAAAATCAAAACCAAAGTGAATACCATCTTTCTCTACCAAAGGTAATTTGTCGACGATATTGGAAATCTCTACCCAGGGTTGTCCAGCCTGCAAACGGACAGAACGGGAGACACTCCGGCATCCGGTAGCTTTTGATGTGATACGTAACTCTACCGCCAACGGGCCCTCCTCAACGACAGATACAGACTCTACCGTATCCGCCTGGGGCGCATCGACATTGGCCGGCAACCAGGAGAATGTATTTGCTCCACGGTTGACATAGTTATACTCCGAACCATTCTTCGCCAGATAAACAATATTACCCGTCACCGGATCCAGCCGTACGGTCAGATACTCATTCTCAAGGGTATTCCCGTTTATCCTGCAACGACTGGACAAAGTGCATTTCCCTTCCACAACCCGGTAATGACGCGAGCCCAAGGCCGGAACCTCCGAGGCATAAAATAATAATTCTCCGGACGACAGACGTTGCGAAAGCACTTCCTTCCCATCCTGATCAACCACTTTATCCCCTTTCAGACTTTCTTTTGACGATAATGTTATCACACCGCTTTTTGGCCACGTATGCGTATTAAAGACAGCAATTCCTCCATTCGAAGGCCCCTCTTTCGGCCCTAAAGCACCGTCAGACTTATCTGTTACCGGAGCCAGCGATTCATCCAGCATATCGATCGAACGGTCTTCAGCCTCATGGAAGTAAGATTGCTTCACTTTCCAGATGGCATCCTGAAAATAAGGTTCTGTCGGATTCTCAAAACACCAGGTGTGTTCCGATCCGAGAAGAATATAACGCCAGGCTTCATCAAAATCATAACGGGGAGCTTTCGTCCCGTTCGCCAGCATAGACCAGATAGTTTCCGCCTGCAGCAGTCTTCCCTTGGCATTCCGGTTCATTGCCGTCAGACCGGCCGCCGTTCCCAGGCCGTCCGTCCAATATTCCGTATAGTCGCCTGTGACAACCGGTAACCGGTCGCCGTACTTTTCTTCAATCATCGACATAATCTCATGACCGCCACATATCTTTATTTTCGGATAAGCATATTTCTCGTTCCAGGCCTTCACTGCATAAGGTATATCGGCATCCAACGGGCAATTATCCCAGAGAGTCCAGGAGAAAACGGCAAAATCATACGGATAGTTTTCTGCCTCCATCTCCGTCAGCTGCCGGGTAAAATCGACATCCGCTTCTCCGGTACGGATCACAGCCGGCACCTTTTCCGGATCACGCTGGCCGAACCAGGGACGTCCGGTCGTTCTTCCTTTTCCCATACTGCCGCAGTTTGCATATCCTCCCGGCTGGAAAAACAGAACTTTCGATTCGCCGTCCGGCCCGATCCACCAGAACGGTCTTCCGTCCATCTGATATTTATGTGCATTACCCGCCCGATCTGAATTTGGCCAGGAGATAATATATTTCACTCCTTCCTGCGCCATTACCGGGATCAGTCCCCAGGATACCCCAGGTATATCAAATTGCTGGAAAACATCCGATGGGACTCCGCTTAAACGTTGTATCTCACGGGTAAATTTAAATACATGAAATAATTCCTCATCCGAACAGGTACTGGTATTCAGATTCAGATAACTTGCATCCACACACAGTTGTCCTTTTTTCACTGCCCCAATAAGTGCCTCTCTTCTTTCCGGCTCTGACTGCCACAACCGTTCCAGCGGCCATCCAATCTCCGGGTTCCAGACATACCGCGAACCTTCCGGATGATTCTTTGTCTCTTCGGCCAGCCTGACACCTTCTATGATATTTGTTTTATGAAGCCGCTCTACATTCTTATGCGTATTCGTATAGCCGATATCGACATGGGAGTGATTATACAAATACACATTCCATTGACGCATCGGAGATATACTCACCTTCTGCTTTTCTTTTTTACCGGCACTACTGAGTACAAAAGTCACTTCCGACTTCTTTCCGGCAGGTACAGTCGGCGGTAAAAGAACCTCCACTTCTGTCGAATCCTTTGCATTCAATACAAAATGGTTCTTTTCGGTTTTTCCTTTAGTTATCACGTCTACAGAAAGATCCCCTTTCAGTTCTTTCCCTTTCAATTTAACCGTCACAATACGTCCGGGAGTACCATCCGCCCTGTAACCATAGAGCGGGCGCACTACATAATCGATTGTAGATGGAACTACATCTGCATAAATCATAGAAGATAATACGGATGCAAATAAACAATAAGCTATTCTCTTTTTCATCGTATTCAATTTAAAATCAACGACATTCATTGCCAATAATTAGTTCTGCACACAAATAAACCTATCTTTTACTTCCTGATCAATGGACTTTTTTATGGTTTATTTGCATTATCTTCTGATTCTTGCTGCTTTATTTTTTCCTGAACAGGAGACAAGCGCCTCCACCAGGAGCCAGCTTAAGTTTCAATACATCTGATTTTGCAACCTTCTTTTGAGAGACCTTCAGTGTCTCACGGTTCGTCAGATAGTGACCATCATCGCCGTCTTCCACAATCCGTACATCATAAGAATCTTCATTGAGGAAAGAAAGAGGCAAGTCAATAGTCCGTTCCGACTCATTAGTAGCAGCTGCAACCAGAATCGCATCATCTGTTTGCCGCATCATCACAATATACCCTCCGATCTCTCCGGCCAATGTGCGACTTTCCTTCCAAGGCATTTCCTGTGCGGAAAGGAAGTCTAGCAACGCAGGATATTTCCTATAATATTCCGGTATATCCGGCAAGATTGTAGCCCCTGAAAATACAATCAACGTACGTGCTGCTTCCGAAACCAAAGTCGACGGAACCGGTTGATTTTCGTCAACACGGGTCGTATTGCCTTGACGGAGATCGAACATGCCGTTATTCATATCGATAGGGCCTGCTACCATATTGACGAACACTGTTGTACAGAAAGTAGTCGGCGTGAACACCCGGTGAGCATCCAACTGAGCATGACAGAACTCACGTGTCACGGCATTCGGCCAGGTACGCATCTGTCCGTAAGGATGAACCGGGCCATCGTGGAAGTCAACCAATAAATGATTCTCTGCACAAAGTCTCGTTATCTTCTGTGTCCACAAATTTTTCTCTTCAGGAGAGCCTTTCATAAAACCATACTTCACGCCGGACGCTCCCCAGTCACCATACTGTTTCAAAGTCTCTTCAATCGGAAATTTCCGTCCACCCACATCATTCAGGTATAACCAGATACCTACACCTTTTTCTTTTCCATAAGCCAGCAAGCGCTGCACATCCTTTGCCTTATCCCCCTTCACCGGATCGGAGTCTGTTTCAAACTCAGGCCCATACCAGTTAGCGTCCAACACCAGATGTTTAAATCCTTGCTCAGCTGCAAAGTCCACCATTCTTATCCACGAAGGATACGACATCGAATAGGTAAATCCATCCCATATAGCTCCGTCGATACGCCAGTCCCAGACAGCCACCCCTGGCTTTACCCAGGAGAAATCCATATCCGGAGCAGGATCCGGATTCAGCAATTCCAGCAAATGACTATCCACCAATGCTCCGGGAGTCTTTCCCACCATAATGACCCTCCATGCTGAAGTAAAACCTCCTTTCAACTGTCCGAACACGCCCGGAGAAGAAGCTACGGCAAACGAATGTTCACCTTTACAGGAAGTCAGACGCAACGGATCACCCTCCAGCAAACAAGCTTCATGCATATTCAGATAGAGACTATCTGATACTCTTAATGTCACATTCGACGGACGCACCTCATCCACCTCGCTCAAAAGCACAGGACCATAATTTTCATGCTCGCCGTTATAGAACCAGGCTGTCGGATCTGTCACATAGTTATACTGTGTCAGTTCACATTCGGCTGCTTCGTCCATATTTTCCGGAAAAGAATAGCGGAAAGCCAGTCCGTCATCATAAAGACGAAACTCAATCGTCATATCTTTTATCCCTGACAATGCATTCCTATTTGCCAGTTGAAGCGTAAGTCGATTATACTTATCAGCCACAATGGAACGTTTACCCCAAACTGGACGCCATTCGCTATTCACACTTGCTTTTTCCTCTTTCGCGATAATCCAACCGCCAGCAGGAAACTCGTTTCCATCTTTCAGGCGATATCCCAAACGGGATGAATCTATCACCATTTCATCTCCCGCATAAAAACAATAGACTAAATCTCCCTTATTCGATTGTCCGATCTTAACAGACAAACAGCCATCCGGAGAATATAAATCATAATTACTACTTTTGGAACAACCAACAAACATAATTGCCAGTAGGCCAAAGAACCAACTGTTTATGAACGTTTTCATTTTTTTATTTACTAGGTTAAAGACTTCGTTTTTTTCTTATTTAATTTGTGATACTTCCAGCACTTTCCGTCCAAATTCTTCAACAATCATCCAATAATCAAACTGAACATTGTGTAATTCTGACGGATCATTCTTCAGGTTATATAATTCCTGATTTTGATTTCTCTGCGCAGGAATCCATTTCCACTCGCCGGAACGTACAGCGATGTTTCTGCCATTATCCTGCAGAATAAGATAAGGGCGATACAGTTTTGCCTGAGGATTAAAAAATAGTTCAGATGCATCCCGGCTATCATTCATGTCAAGACTATTTGTATTATTGTCCAGTATCCGGGAAAATGTAGCCAACATATCTAAATAGCAAAAAGGTTGTTCTTGTTCAAAGCCTTTTCTAACCTCTTGCGGCCAGCTAAAAATAAAGGGAACACGGGTTCCACCTTCATTTAATGTACCTTTTTCTCCTCTGAATATACTAAAAGGATTATGTCCGTTCAAATTCTCCAAAGCGCCATCAGCATACCCTTCTCTGATTCGCGGCCCATTATCGCTGGTTACAATAAGTATAGTATTATCTAATTCTCCTTTTTCTTTCAGAGCCTTTATAACCTCCCCTACCATATAATCAAATTCTTCAATCACATCACCATAAATACCAGCCTTCGACTTTCCCCTGAATTTCAAAGAAGGGATTCGTGGTTCATGTGCATTATGAGTCGCAAAATAAAGGAAGTAAGGTTTATCCTTTTGATTTTTTATAAATTGTAAAGCTTTATCCAATAAAGTATCAGCCATCTCTTCATCTTTCCATAAAGCAGCATTCCCACCACTCATCCAGCCGATCCGGCTGACCCCGTTAACGATAGTTCCGTCGTGCCCCATATGAGGTCGTAAAGTCAGCAACTCAGGATTCTCCTTTCCCGTTGGGTTATCTCCCACCTTTTTCTGGTAAGAAACTTGTATTGGATCTGAAGAAGAAAGGTTTACAACTTTACTATTTTCTATATAAACACAGGGAACACGATCATTTGTCGCCGGAAATATATATGAATAATCAAAACCAACCTCCTTAGGACCATTGACTATCGTTTTATTAAAATCAACTTTATCTTCTTTACTCCCCAGTCCTAAATGCCATTTACCGATAATACCTGTGCAATATCCAGCCTGCTGAAATGTTTTAGGTAAGTTATTTTTTTGTGTATCTATCAATAAGGGTGCGTCCCCTGGTAAAATATGAGCACCCGCCCGCCATGCATATTCACCGGTAAGTAAAGCATAACGCGATGGAGTCGATGTAGAAGCCGGTGCATAGGCATTGGTAAATCTTACTCCGCTACGGGCTAATTTATCCAGATTGGGAGTTTTAATTTTTCTGGCTCCATAGCAGCCAAAATCGGCATATCCAATATCATCTGCCAGAATAAACACAACATTGGGCCTATCAGCTGCACAAAGAGTAGAATGGATTGCTAATAAACCCAATGCTGTAGTATAGATTTTTTTATTGAGATTCATAGTATTTTTAATTAAAGAAATTGACATGTTTATTCTTTGTCTGACAGAAGAGGCTTGTTACCGGCCTCTTCTGTCAGACAGTAAAAACTTATTTCGGAGAATCCCATCCCGGATTTTGTTTCAGATTCGGATTGATAAGCAACTCATCCATCGGTATCGGATTCAGATAATCTCTTTCCGGTTTAAACTTAAATGCACTTCCATTTAAACTAACGGCATACGGATCCAGATAACCATCAGAGTCCACCGGAATAGTTGGTATTTCCAACCCTAACTTAATATAATCTTCTTTCTCAAACCGATAACCTTTCGGACGTTTTCCATCAAACAATTTATGAGCCCGCCAACGTTTCCAATCATCTGTGCGATACCCTTCTCCAGCTAATTCCACACGGCGTTCCTGACGGATAATAGCCAAATTATCAGAAACCGTATAACCATAATCGGGCCACCAAGTTTCTACAGACGGTTTAACATCTGTCAAAGCCGGCATACCAACACGTTTACGCAATAGATCTATATTATCCGATAAATCAGGAAACGATCCGTTCAACTCTACATAAGCCTCCACATAATTCAACATCAATTCAGGTATTCTGAATGAAATACTCGAAACCAACGGATCGGTCTGGTTCAAAAGAGGGCCTTCGGCATTATGGGCTTTTTTAGGAGCAAACCCAGATGTCGTATTGCGGGTTGCTTCAGAGATATGTATCTGTGGTACGGTAAACAAAGAATCTATAAATCCGGCTGTAACCGTATTCAAAAGATCACCGGGAGTAAATACGCTTTGACGATAACGAGGATCTAATTTTGAAGCCAGTTCCGAGAGGTAAGCAACTCCCGTTCCCGGAATGACCGATTTATCCATAATATTAACAGACTTACCTTCATTGGATAAATAACTGCGAACCAAATCCAGCGTATAAGAACAATTAGAATATCCATACCACCAGGACTGGACATTAACGTTATTTTTTATCCCCAAGGCTTCCGAATACTTCTTACTAAGAGTTACTTCCTGAATATCTGCATAATCAAACCGGTTAAACAGATTATAATAGTCTGACTCTGGATGTCCGGTCGAATAAAGTTTTCCCTCAAATCCACCACACATTTGCTTAAACTGATCATATGCTTCCACCGCTTTCTTAAAATATTTGTCAGCATCCACATCCGATGCAGACGGTGTTCCGGCATGATATTTAGCCCAGGTCGCTTCAAATAAAGCCACTCTTGATTTATAGATCAGTGCCGTTTCTTTATTGATCCGGTTTACACCAACAGCCGAGCGGAGCTTCAGATGTTCCACCGACTGATCGATCAGGTTCATTATAGAATCTACCACTAAAGATCTTGGATCACGGGCTTTACTCAACTGCTCTTCATCCGTATCGGAAACAACGGAAGAATACCAGGGCACATCTCCAAAATTCTTAACCAGTTCATGATACTTCAACGCTTTTAAAAAACAAGCTTCGCCATAAGTTTGCTCATACGAGCTGAACGGAGATTCACATTGAGTATAATTATCAAAAAACAAATTAATCTCACGAATAGCCTCCCATTTCCAGTTACCTCCACTGGTAGGAGTCGTATTATTCTCCCCGTTCATCCAGGTCGGATGATTCATGCCGACCACCATATTATCCGAATTCTGATCGTCAATATAATGTCCCATTCCCCAGTCTGTGAATTGCCCGGGAAGCCAGTTATATTTCCCTATTATATACGAATTCAATTGTTCCGGAGTCTTCCAGAAAGTTGCCTGCGACACTTCGTCCAGAGGTTCTCTGTCAAGAAAATCATCACAGGAAGATAATACCATAAGTGCCAACGGAAGGATAAAGAGCCCCTTATGTATCATTTTTATTTTATCCAATATATTTCTCATAATATTTATATATGCGTGATTAGAAACTAACATTAACTCCAAAAGAATAAACAGCCTGTTGCGGGTACATTCTACCACCACCCACAGCTTCCGGATCTATATAAGAAGGTAGTCCGGATAAAACAAACAGATTCTCACCAGAGAAGTATACCCGGCAATTACTCATTCCTGCTTTCGAAATAAGATGTTTTGGTAATGTATAAGTCAACTGTAAGTTCTTTAACCGGATATATGCCCCACTAAGCAAATACTTGGTATTCGTCTGGAAATTCTTCTTGCCTTCTGCATTGTCATAAGGACGTGGAAAATATGAATTTATATTTTCGCCCATATATTCAAGAAGACGCGCTTCTGTTGTCTCATCACGATAAAAATCCATATGCCATTTATTATCGTACACAGAACTCGCAAACGAATTACTAACCCCTGTCCCCCAGAAGTAGAAAGAGTTATCCATAAACAGGTCACGTTTAGCAACCCCTTCAAAGAAAAGAGACAGATCCAGACGACCAGCTTTCTCGAACTCGTATCCGGTAGACAAATTAATACCGTACCTGAATCTGGGTGTCGTATTACCGATAATCCGTTTATCACCCGGTTCCTCTACCGTAGAGTTACCGGGAGTTATCTCTCCGTCACCATCCAAATCTTCATATTTAACATCACCCGGATACCAGTTTGCGTGGATCTTACTTTGATCTACAAGCAGTTTCCCGTTTTCATCGAAATCATCTTTTGTCAGGAATCTGTCAACTTTATATCCCCATACCTCACCAAACACTTTTCCGACATACCATTTTTCTTTTCCGTCTGAAGTCTGTCCAAACGAGTTAGACGAAGTATTATATTTAGTCACCTTGCTACGTCCGTCCGCTAGATTGAACGAAGCACTGTAATCCCAACGCTTGCTGAACTGATCTCTCCAGCTCAACTGCATCTCAAAACCATTGGTGACAAACTCTGCATTATTCACTTGAGGAGCAGTTGTTCCAAGTACTGCAGCCTTTGGAGTTGGAGGACCAATGATATCCCACGAACGTCTATTAAAATAACCTATCTCCGCAGACAGTTGGTTATTCAGAAACCTCATTTCCAACCCTACATCCAACGTCGTTATCTTTTCCCAGGTTCTGCTCATATTTAAAATACCTGGAGTTTTGACATAAGGCAACCGGCTTCCGTTAAATATCCAGTCTGATTCCGATTTTACCTCCATAGTCGGTATATGCAGATAGCCGGCCGAATTTCCTTGATTTCCCAAAGTACCATAAGAGGCCTTCAATTTTGAGAAATTTACAACATCTTTAATACCATCCCAGAAACTCTCGTTACTCATATTCCAAGCTGCAAAAGCAGAAGGGAAAAATCCCCATTGAGACCCTTTTGAATATCTACCCGATCCATCATAACGTCCATTCAATTCAACAAAATAACGTTCATCGAAATTATAATTTATACGCCCAAAGAAACCGGCTGTCGCCCAGTCATTTATTTTATCATCGAATGTACGTATTCCCTGGGCGATCGAAACTGCATCCATATCAGGTACGAACAAATCCTTTGCCGTACCGGAAAGTTCCCTATACGTATTTTCTTCAGCCTGCGCGCCTAACTGAATTCTGAAGTTATGTTTTTTTATCTGGTGTTCGTAAGCTGTATACCCTTGTATCGTCCAATACTTAGTCATTCCAGTCTGTTTTGCCAATGAAGATTCAGTTCCTCCAAATGTAAACTGATCACCTGAAGGCCTTAGCCCGTAGACCGGCTTTCTCAGCGTCTGATAATCTTGGAAATTCATACGCCATGTTCCATCTACATGGGCTGTCCACCCTTTGGCAATATTAAAGTCCAATGCCAGGATATTATCCAACCGATGTTGCATATCCGTCCGGTGACCAGCACCAACACCGGTACCGATCCGGTTTCCTTCATTGTAATATCCATCCGGATTTACAATAGGAGTAACAGGCCATGCACCGAAAGCAAAGTCATATACACGTTGCCGTCCCTGGTTATACTCAAAAGCCGGTTCTTTAGTCGTCTCATAAGAATAACGTGAACGATAGGTTAGTTTCAACCAGGAGGTAATATCTGTTTCTAACCCTCCATTAATATTAAAACGGGAATAATTATCTATATCTTCCACATAATTCAAAATACCCGGCTGATAAACATATCCGGTTGATACAAAATAAGATGTCTTATCATTTCCTCCTCTTACGGAAAGGTCATGTTGATGACGAAATGAAGAACGCAACCAAATATCGATGAAATCATTGTTACAGTAGGACTTATTTCCCCATCCCCAATCATTTCCATCTCCCGGAACTAAATCAGATAAGGTATATTTGCCTGGATTTTGGATATTATCCAAAATAAAATCCAATTGATCATCAGTGAAAGCCCTTGGCATTTTTGCATTAATTTTCGATTGATTTTTCATCAACCCAAATGTATACGAATCGGCCATTCTCGGCATATTCACCGGAGTCACCACACCATAATTACCGCTATAAGTGATGGTCGGTTTCTCATTTCTCCGCCCCATCTTAGTCGTTATCATCAACACACCATATGGTGCACGTGCTCCATATACGGCAGAAGCTGCAGCATCTTTCAATACAGAAATACTCTCTACATCATTCGGATTCAGAGCATTAAAATCAGCCATTTCGGATGGAATCCCATCTATTACGACTAGTGGAGGCGTCGATTCATTCAAAGCAGCCTGGCCACGAATCTGAATAGTCGGATTCTTTCCCGGCGTATTACCTCCGGTCGGAGTAGAAAATGTGATACTGGTCGCTTTTCCTTGTAACATCGAACTGGCACTCGTTACGGGACGGTTTTCCAAATCTTTCGAGCGAACCACATCTACAGAACCGGTTAGATTCGAACGCTTTTGTGTTCCATACGCAACCACAACAACCTCATCCAATGTCTGATTATCCTCCAGAAGAACTATTTCAAAAGAGGTATCTTTTCCCACTTTCACTTCTTTGGAAAGATATCCTATATAAGAAATCTGTAATACAGCTCCCTCCGGTACATTCATATTAAAAGCACCGCTTATATCGGTTATAACTCCATTAGTTGTTCCTTTCTCGATAATGTTGGCACCAATAATCGGTTCTCCGTTCATATCTTTAACCATTCCGGATACTTTTCGCCCTTGTTGTGTGATTAATGAAGTACTATTATTCATTGTATTTTGGGGTGACAAAATAATATATGCTCCATCCACAGCGTACTTCACATCCGTTCCTTTAAACAAATGCTCCAACACTTCTTCCAACGGACGTTTGTTCAGGTCAAGAGAAACTTTGCGGTTCACATTCACATATTTGTTGTACACAAAAAAGTAATCCGTTTGTTTTTCAATATCGCTCAGAACATTTTCCAGTTCTGCATTACTCTGCTTCAAAGTAACCCTGACATTCTGGGAGTTTGTATTTTCTGCATGTAGACAGAAGATCAACACGAATAAGAATAAAGTGGTTATCTTCATGATTCTAAAAAAGTGTTTACATCGTTGGGTTTTAGTATAAAAAGCCCACGATAAGAATTTTTTATTCATATCTTTGTAATTGTAGTATGTTAATACAGTTATTTATTAATTGTGTTGATTAGATGCCGATGGGTGTGGGGACACTTATCGGCATTTTTTAAGGTTAATGCTGCTTTCTTTATTCCATAGGCTATTTCATTTTAAATTAGACTTATTTTATATAGATAATTGAGTTGTCTTCATTTCTTTCAAAAGTATACCGGGCATCCCGCTGCAAAATCCGAAGGGCATTATCCACACCATCTGAAATACGGAACTTGCCACTACATGTATACTCTTCCAAATGCTTATTTTCCACGATAATCTGTATCCCGTAACATTTCTCAAACCGTGTCATCAGTTCATTAAAAGCGACATCTTTGAAACAAACCAGCCCTTCACGCCAACGAAACTGATCGTAATCACTGATAGACGACACCATTAACCGCCCGTCTTTCAAACGAACTTCCTGATCGGGCTTCAATAGAACCGGGCGGGAAGAACTATCGTTGCCTGTCACCTTCACGGAACCTTCCATCAATGCTGTCGAAAAATCATTCGAACCCGAATAAGCGTCTACATTAAACTTCGTTCCCAATACTTCTATATCACACCTCTCTGTCCGAACGACAAACGGATTTTCTACATTATGCGTTACTTCAAAATAAGCCTCTCCATTCAGTTGTACTTCACGCTTCCCACCGGAAAAGACAGCCGGATAAACGATCTCGGAACTGGCATTCAACCACACCAAAGTTCCATCAGGTAATTTCAAGTTCACTCGTTGCCCAACAGGTACAGAGATCGTATTCATTACCGACAACAACTCTTTTTTATCAGCCAGATGGAAATATAACCCGCAAGCTACCGTTATGGCTACCACGGCAGCCACCTTCAGGACTTCACGTACAAATGAATGTGTCCGGGATCCGGAATGTTTCTGCTCCTCGCCTTTCTTTTCTTTAGCATCTTCTGCACTTCCTGCCAAGATCATTGCATCAAAGAATTCACGTTCACTGAACAAATCTTTCTCATTGCCGACAGAAGCATCTAACCAGCGATAAACAGCCTCCTCTTCTTCGCGTGAAGCCAGACCTTCAAAATATCTATATAATGTTTTTTTATCCATTTTTCTCTATTCTATCTATAAAGCGTATAGCTCGGGGATATCCCTAGTGGGAAAATGACTTTTTTGCATGAAATTTTAAATAAATCTGTAAAACAGGTTATTTCATCAATAAATATAAAAATACGGGCAAATAATCTTTTAAAGCGACGCGAAGTACTTTCAGGGCTTTTGTGATATGAAACTCAACAGTTTTGGTAGATATACCCAAGGCTTCTGCTATTTCTTTATGGCTTTGATTATTATAACGGCTTCTGATAAAAACATCACGAGTCTGCTCTGGTAACGAAGCCAGCACTTTGTCTACCAGACTTTGAAGCTCATCTGAAAAAATTCGCTCGGGATTACAGGCCTCTAAAGTTGCGATTCGCACATTCAACCGGCGGGTTTCAATATTTTGCAGGTATTCGGCAAAATCTTCCCGCGTACGCATCTTACGCAAATGATCCAGACATTTATGTTTCACGACAGTTAGTACATAGGCAAGAACGTTCGAATGCCCGTCCAGATTTTTCCTGTTTTCCCAGTAATACATCAAACTCTCGACAGCAATATCTTCTGCTGTCATTTCATCGTCCACGTACGTCCGGGCAAAATGGGTAAAGCGCCCTTTGTAGTTCGTAAACAAGTAGTTAAAAGTTTGTATATCTCTGTTCTCCTCCATAATAATATCACTAACGAAAGGCAAAGATAAAAGAAAATCGTATCAACGTATACTTTATGTACAAAAAACATTAAGGCACTAATCTTTGTACACAGTAAAGCCTGCATTCTGTTTATCAAAATGTCATTTTACCCCTATCACCAGCAAGCTGTATATACCCCAACTTGAGTATACTCTTTTTTATTTAACTATGAAGAAGATCAGGAATACCATTCTTCTGTTTTTTACACAACAAATACAGCCTTTTATTCTATTTTATCAACATCAAGCAGACAAAGCGATTTAATAAAATCATATCCTTATAAATATGTCGTTCAAATTATACACAATATTTCACCCCTTCCAGAAAATAAATCTGCTAAAAAGCATGGATTTTAGCAGAAGAAAAGTTCGAAAAAAGAGTTTTCCTGATTACAATTAACAAAAATTCAGCTTTAAACAAACTTCAACTTTGTTTAAACAGAAAAAAATCTCGTTTTAAACGAAGTTGAAATTCGTTTAAAACGAGATTTGCGAAGTGTTGCAAGCAATACATATGTTAAATATTGTATACCACACCATTCTAACTTGGTTATTACAACCAATACGCGAGTTACAAAAACAAGCCTAAACCCATCATTATGATATTTAATTCACAACAATTCATCAAAAGTGATATTTAGAAAGCGGACAAGGGAGTGAGATACAATACACAACCACTATTCCCCTCTATATCCAACGTCAGTTTTTCCTGTCCGTGCAGTTTAATTTCTTTTACGCTAACCACATCCTTTTTCTTACCCGGAGCCTGATAATATAAAGTCGCTTTATACCGGGATTGACTCTTCAACATATCGAGCGGTAATGTAACCTGACGTTTGTCACCGGCATTCAAGATGCTGACATACCAATCGGAAGCAGAACGGCGGGCTACAACCGCATACGAATCCATGTCTCCTTCATAAAAACGGGTATCATCCCAGGTTGTAGGTATTGAACAATAAAAATCGGTAATAGCATCCGTCTTAATTACAGATTCGACAGAGCCTGCACCACCTGTACGAGCAGGTGCCTTATAAGGACGATCATACCAAAATATAAACTGCCAGGGGCTGTAAATAGCAATACGCTTAGCCAATTGAGCCGCACGTCCGCCCATCTTTTCAGTAACCCTTTCGGCAAAGAAACAGTTCGTGTAATCGCCAGCCCCACAGATCATGCGATTGTATAATGTATAAACAGTTTGATACAAAGCCGGACTTTCCTCATCCCCACGAATTCCTTCCTGCGTAATCAGGTTCGGATAGGTACGGGAATAACCGGTCGGACGATATTCGTCGTGGACGTCCACCATCAGTTCATATTTGGCAGCTTTGCGAATCGCCTGATGCAGCCAGGCCGTCGCATATTGGTCGCCTACATTCACAAAGCCGAATTTGAGACCTTTAATACCCCACTTTTTATAAAGGGGAAGGATTACATCCAACTGTTTATGCAGGGCTTTCTTGTTCACATATACAATGATTCCCACGTTTTTAGTGTCGGCATATTCTATAACCTTCTGCAGATCAAGCGGCCCTTTGGAACGCGCCGGATCAACGGTAACTGTTGTCGCATCCGAAAGCGTATCTTCTTCCGCACCGTACCAGCCGGCATCGAACTCTACATAGGCAATATTATTTTCTGCGGCAAAGTCGATCGCCGCCAAAGAACCGGCTGTGGTTAAAGTCACTTCACGAAGTACTTCACCCGGTCTGATCCAACTGGTATTCTGAATCTGGTTCGGTTCATTCAGGTTCAAAACAAAATCGTTGTTCTGTACCAGTTGTCCCGGATGCCAAGCTACCATCACATAACGCCAGGGAGAACGATAACCGGCCAGATCGAGGTTCACTTTGCCGGACAAGACGGACTGTACGCCTATCCCCTCTTCACTCTTACCTAGCTTCATGCGGGAATAGTCAACCAAAGCAGCTTCACCGATAGCGACAAACCGTCGGTCGTTTACCTGTATTACTTGCGGACGATCTGCTACCCCTTGTAATGCTGTCAGTTTCGTTTTAGAATAAGCACCTTGTGCCATACCGGTAACCCAAGTATCACAGTCACGATTAAAGAGGAACTGTGTTTTCTCTGCCGTTAACGTACAATTCCAGAAATCCAATGTATCGAAGGCATAACGGAAAGCCAAGCCTTCATCGTAAAGACGCACGAACAATGTCATCTCTTTTTGGTTTTCATCCGATTGTAACGATAACTCCAACTCATTATACCTGTCCGTTACAAGAGAACGCTCTCCGTATACAGGCTGCCAGGTTTGATTGACCGTTTTTCTAGCTTGGTTGATTACCAACCAATTACCGGCCAGAATATCTTCCTCCAAATCCAACTGAAGAGTTTTCACATCTACAACCTTATCTCCTTTTTCAGATAAACCTATCTGCACAGATCGACCTTCTACCCGGACTTCTGCATTCAATATTTCCGAAGGGCTTTTCAATGGTATTACAGTTTGTGCGCAAACAACAACCGACTGTAATAAGACAGCTAATAAAACAATTGTTTTTTTCATGATATGATTACTTTCACATTTAACTTCTAATCTCTCAATATCTTTATCCATTCTTCAATGTATCTTCCTTATCCGGAGCAAAAGGTTCCGGTGTAGAAGAAGGATCGAACAAATTAAAATAATAAATTCCTGATTCACTCAATAAATCCAGATAATATGGCAATTTCCTCAAAAACATTCCATAAGATTTCTTGCCAACAGGTGTCCAGGCAGCCTCCGCAACAGCCAATAGGCGTGGAAAAGTCATAAAATCAAGCCGTTTTTTATCTGCAATACGTTCTGTCCACATCGAATACTGAATACCTAAAATTTGTTTTTCATAACCTTGTACCAGATTAATCAGCGGTTCCGGAAAACGATAGACATCTTCCAACATATTATAGCCATCCCAACGACCCATTCTATGAGTCGGGTATTGAACAAAATCGCCATACATTGGCAACCGTGGTGTCATAATAACTTTATATCCGCGCTCAAGCGCCTTCACTAATTGATATTTACGATCATGACGCCACCACATAACCACAGCCTTTTCGGGAGATACCTCTGCATCGACAATTTCATCCCAACCAATCATAGTCTTCTCTTTTGAGGCGACAATATCAGCTGCACGACGAACAAAATAATGCTCTAACCCTGTCTCATTAACCAATTTATTTTCTTTTATAAAATCCTGGATTTCGGGATCTGTAAACCAATTCTGATTACCATAATGAACCTCATCGCCTCCGATATGAACATAAGGAGCTGGAAATAAACCGGCAACTTCATCCAAGACATTACTGATAAATTCGAATGTTTCTTCTTTACAGGGATGAAAGGTAAAACCATCCCAACGTCCTTCGCCACCGCCTGAGATTTCAGGATAAGCACGACATGCAGCAGTTGCATGTCCCGGCATATCTATTTCAGGAACGACCATGATATGACGTTCGGCAGCATAAGCAACCACCTCTTTTATCTCTTCTTGCGTGTAAAAAGAAGGAGCAGCTTTCGGGTCATGCCAGTTGCCAACAGCGCCTATTGTAGTCAGTTTCGGATAACGTTTTATTTCTATGCGCCATCCCGGTTCATCTGTAAGGTGCCAATGAAACACATTCAAACGCAAAGAAGCCATAATGTCCAGATATTGCATCACTTTCTCTTTCCCGAAGAAATGACGGCTCTCGTCCAACATAAATCCACGCCAGGCAAAACGAGGATTATCCTGAATCCGGCAAGTGCTTATATTGCCCTTATTAAAACGGATCAGTTGGAGTAAAGCCTCTTTAGCATAAAAAAGACCTGATTCAGAGGATGCACAAAGCCTTACCGTATCTTCTTTTATATCCAATACATAAGACTCAGAAGGCATGCTTAGCTCCGGCTCCTGCAAAAAGAGAACAATTCCACTCTTTCGCTTTTCCGGCAAAGATAACTTTCGCAATTCTTCCCGGAAGTCTTTGCCCTGTTTGTCTGCATATATTCCGTGAGCTATAATTTCAACATCTCTGCTAAAAACAAAGGATCCGCTTCCATCCTTCAGTATAGCAGGAGTAGGAAATAACATTTGTTGTGCACAAACTAAGGAAACAGAAAACAACAACAATACATTTATAAAAAAACATCGCATCATAAATCCTCTTTATTATAATACCTAAACAATCTATTGCCTTTACAGACACAATCTATTTATATACATTAATATCCTTCATTCTGAACTAATCCACCTTCCTTATTTGCTTCTATTTCCGAGTTAGGGATCGGCAACTTATTCAGATGGTCATCCAGTTTATATCCGGCCCGAATAACCTGTGGATTATATCTCATCAGATATTCCGACAATTTATTTGTACGCATCAGCGTGTTGATACGGAAATCTTCCATACACAATTCACGGGCACGTTCGTCCAAGATCAAATCGATGTTGACATCACCAGCCGTAACCGGAGTAGCATGCGCACGTTCGCGAACAGCATTGATATCTTTGGCAGCTGAAGCCAAATCCCCTTTATTCATATATGCCTCGGCACGCAACAGGTAAGTCTCAGCCAAACGCATGATATACCAGTCTTTGTAAATACGACCGTTATCATGCCATTCTTTACTTGTGGGATCCTGGAATTGACCGTGAGGTATATCGCTTACAAACTTCATTAACATAGGAGCTTGCCAGTCCATTTGCGAAGGAGTAGCCATTGTTTCGGCAGTCATAGGCTGACCGTAGAAACGGCTTTCAGGATTCGTCCAATAGTGTACCCGCTTGATGTTGTACAAAGAGTTACGCATGTCACGCTCCCAGTCGTCTTTATATTCCCAAATCTGCTTGCCCATATAATCGCTGGCAAATGCAGCGGCAGAAGGACGACCGTTCAAGACAGCTTTCAACCAGTTGGCGTTGCCGTCGAGGTCTCTCCGGTTCCACCATGTCGGGCTAAACCAGCGTTCCAATGTGAAGTTACCCCCCCATTGACCGACATTTCCGCCGCCTTCGAGATTTACATCAAACTGTACATTCCAGATACATTCCATGTTACCATCCGTACGATTAAAGTTCCCTTCACGGAACAAGTCCCACCAAACATCACCCCAAGGTTCTTTTTCGCCTTGGTAATCATACCCTTCGAATGTAAAATCTTTCAATTTACCGAAACGTTCAGTCATTAAATGCATAGCCGGATTGTTGATCGCATCTGAAGCTTGCTTAATGGCACCATCGTAATCCTTCAAACCGATCAGGATTTCAGCCAACAGATGTTGTGCAGCCACCTTAGAAGCGCGACCTCCTTTCTGATCGTCTATATCAGGCATATGCTGAATCGCAAATTCAAGGTCTTCCTTACACTGCTTGTAAAGTACCTCTTGGGTGGAATTGGTATAATTGAACTGGGGTTCAGTGGTCTCTTTCAATATCAACGGAGCTGTTCCCCACATATTAGCCAAGAAACGATAGGCAAAAGCACGTAAGAACTTCGCCTCACCTACAACGGCATTCTTCTCTTCCTCCGATTTCCAACGGGCAACCTCGGCATCGGCACGGTCTATAATTACATTACAACTGTAGATATAAGAATAGAAACGAGACCACCAGGTCTTAGACATATCATTATCTCCATTCAGCTGATTCCAGTAATAATATTCAAAGTAGGGCCCGCCCAAATCCCAGTGTTTCATATACAGATCAATGTCCAGACCGGACAACAGGTCGTAGTTATTAAGAGCATCATTCTCGGCATAAAAATTGTTACGTATATTCCTGTAGATATCCGCAAGGGCGGATTCGAAGCCTGCCTTGTCCACATAGGAGTTATCCGGCGTAAGGAAGTCTTTCGGACTTTCAGTCAACAAGTCATGGCAAGAAGTCAATGATCCGGTTAACAACAAACCTATAAATAAATATTTAATAGTTTTCATTTTCAATTAGCGATTTAGAAGTTGAACATTAATGTCATCTGATATGTACGAATAGAAGGCAAGGCCTGATCATATACGCCCTGATCCGTTTCAGGATCCAGTCCGTCCCAATGCGGGGCAAACGTAAAGAGGTTATCCGCACTCACGGATAAAATCATATTATTAAAGCCCGCCGGCTTTACAAAACGTGACAGATCATAGCTCAAAGCCACTTTCTGCAATTTGATAAAACTGCGATCGATATATTTTATACCTTGATATGCTGCATTCTTATAGTCCGGACGAGGATACTTGGCACCTGTATTTTCAGGAGTCCAGTAATCATATATCGGGTGGTTGATATTAGGATTATTCGCATAGCCATCATTGTAAGGTGTATTCTTTTCAGAGAGATAATAGCCATTTCCTCCCCAAACGGAGTTGAAGTAGAACATCAAAGAAAACTCTTTATAATTCAGGGTATTTGTCAAACTCCAACGGAAGTTGGGGTTTGTGTTTCCAACAAATTGACGATCCTTATCCGAAGTGATCTTACCGTCGCCGTCCACATCTTCCAAAATATAATCTCCGGGACGCATACCTTCCATAATGGTTCCATTATCGACATCGCTTTGCTGCCACATGCCACTTACTTTATATTTATAGAGAGTACCTAAAGACTTACCGATAAAATAGCCGGAACTAATCAAATCGTCTTCCTTTCCGTCGCCGTCATTATCATCTCCATAAATAGAAACGACTTTATTACGGTTCAGAGAAAAAGCGAAGTCTGACGTCCAACTGAAATCGCCACTTTCAATATTCAATGAATGTAAATTGATCTCCACCCCTTTGTTCCGGATCTTTCCAACATTCGACAGCATACTTGTTTTACCCGAAATTCCCGGCAAAGTCAAGTTAAACAACAAATCTGTCGTGTTCGTGGCATACGCATCGATACTACCGGACAGGCGATTATTCAGAACAGCAAAGTCCAAACCGAAGTTGAAACCGGTCGTTGTTTCCCAACCTAAATTATTCAAGGCAAAAGATTTGATATACTGAGTAATTGAATAAGACGGATCACCTGCAAAAATGTATTTATCAGTAGCCACTTTTGCCAACGTGCTATACGGACTGATAGACTGGTTACCGTTCGAACCGTAAGACAGGCGAAGCGCCAGATTATCCACAAATTTAACCGGCTTCATAAAAGCTTCATTCGATATATTCCAGTTCACACCACCTGAAGCAAATGTACCCCATTTCTTACTGATACTAAAAGCTGAATATCCGTCACGACGTACCGTTCCCGTTAATGAATACCGGTTATCGAATGTATAGGTGGCACGTGCCATCATACCGATAGCCCCGCTTTCACCGGCAGAGGTAGTCGTCTTCTGGTTCTTCCCATCCTGTAAACTATTATCACCCAGGATAGTATTGTCGAAGTTCTCTGCATAGGCTTTCGTTTCTTCCCATGTGCTGCGTTCACGTGAATATAATAAAGTAACATCTACATTATGCTTGCCGGCAAAAGTATTGTTGTACTTGATCATGTTATCCAGCAACATATTGTAATCATTATTCAATTTACGTTCACCCTTACCATTCTTACCCAGGCCTTCAGTGGTGAATTCGTTGTCGAAATAATATTTCTGAGACCAACGTAAATTGTTTGAATAGACCATTGAATAAGAAAGGCCTTTTACCCAAGGGATCGTGATCGTTGCATCCAGGATAGCACCCAAGTTGTTGTATTTTTCCGTATCGCTTGAATGCATGCTCCAATAAGGACTTTGAAAAGATGTCGTTGTCTGTGGAAACTGCAAATAATCACCGTTTTCATCATAAATGGAAGCAAAAGGACTAAAATGAGTCGCCTGTTCCATTTTAGGAGCACTACCGGATAAGTCACGGATGCTATAATTACTCTTTACGCCGATCTTCAACCAATCGGTCAAATGCGTATCGATATTGATACGACCGGAGAAATTCTTATAAGTGTCATTCATCAAAACCCCCTTTTGATCCGTCATATTAGCAGATATATAATAGCTGGCCAAATCAGAACTGTTTGAAATGCTGACATTCGCTTTCAGGTCATAAGCATTTTGGCGGAACATATCGTACGGGTCTTTCAATGTCGGCCGATGGTCGGCAGTAGCTTCATAGTTTTTCTTTTCTTCCACTTCCAAATAGTACGGGATTTTGTCGGGATCCGCTTCCATACCATTCAGACTACGAATATCCAGCATACGCTGTAAATACCCCGGAGCATCGTACACTTTCAAACGCTTCATTTCGTTACTGATACCATACGATAAATTCACATTAAAGTTGGGCTTATTGTCTTTGCTACGTCCCCGTTTAGTCTGAATCAAAACAACACCATTAGCAGAACGGCTACCGTAAACAGCTGCTGCACTGGCATCTTTCAAAACTGTAAATGATTCGATATCGTCAGAGGGAATATCTGCCAAATCTCCATTAAAAATGGCACCATCCACTACTATTAACGGTTTGTTACCATTATCTTCGGCACTGTTACGAGTAGAATTCTGGCCACGGATAGAGAAAGAAGGAGTACCGCCAGCCGTATTGGTTCCGCCAATATTTAGTCCAGGCATACTACCTTTTATTGTTTCGAGCACGTTGTTCGTCGGAACGATTTTATATGTTTCCAACTTCGCTTTAGAGATAGAACCGGTAATGGCCTGTCTGTTCTGCGTTCCATATCCGATTACAACCACTTCATCCAGAGCCAGGGAATCTTCAGATAGTCTGATTTTATAGGTTGTCTGGCTCCCTATGGCTATCTCCTGAGTTTCATAACCTATATACGAAATCAGCAAAGTCATGCCCTTAGAAGCTTCGAGACTGAATTTTCCATCCATATCCGTTATTGTACCCGTTGTTGTTCCTTTTATTGAGACATTCGCCCCAATAATCGGCTCATTGTTATCATCGACAATCGTTCCGGTAATCTTGACCGGGGTTGCACTTACCGTCTTCCCTGCAGCCAGATAGATTTGATTATCTTCTCTTTTCTCATAAATCAAACCGGTACCGTTCAATAATTTAGCCAGTGTCTCTTCTATCGGTTGATTATTTACCTCCAAGGATACTGTTTTATCCAGACCCGGAAGTTGGTTACTGTAAAAGAAACGGTAGTCTGTCGTCTTTTCAATAGTACGTAACGCCTGTTTGATAGTTTGTTGTTTTACATTGACAGTAACCTGTGCAAATACTGAAGTAGTAAGAAAGGCAGACAAACATATAGCCCCTACCTTTTTCATAATCTTTCTTTTTTGAATAAAGGAAGAAATAGTTTCTGATTTTTTATTCATACTTTTGTGTAGTAAATAAAGGTTATTAATTAAGAGCAGTAATTTGTGAACATCCTACTCTTTTGATTGATTAATCCGAGGGAAGGTGTTGCAAGCACTTTCCCTTTTTGTTTACATGCGTTTTCTATGCCATATCGATAAATATTAAAAGGTTAATCACTATAAAGTTCTATCACATCCTCTTTTTTCTTATAAGAGATAGAAGAGGTAAATTGCAAAGCATAAAGCGTAGACTGCAGGCTGGAATTTTTTAAAGTACCGGTAAAAGTGATATCATACAACTTATCGCTTTTGATCTCAAACTTCACATTGTAATTACGCTCCAGTTGTTTGACGATATTCAGGATCGGCTCATCGTTAAACACCATTTCATCGTTCATCCATGCAGTAAATAACCGGTCGTCATCTTCCTTTTTTTTCGTCATTTGAATTCGGTTCAATGAATAGACTGCCACTTCTCCCGGACTTAAATTAAGCGATTGGTTCGGCGACGTGACAACGACAGAACCTTCCGACAGATAAGTAGTGATATTTTCATCCTCCGGATAAGCCTTGACATTAAACGATGTTCCCAAAGCACGAACCTGAATCTCCCCGACTTTTACGATGAAAGGAGATTGGACATCCTTTGCCACTTCAAAATAAGCCTCACCTATTAGCTCTACCTCGCGTTGTTTCCCGTTAAAATGTTCCCCATAACATAATTTGGAGTCAGCATTCAAATGAACTCTTGTTCCGTCCGGCAGGGAGATATCCGATTTTTGTCCCTGACCTACTTCTACGGTCATATCTTTGTATTTGGTTAACAGCCTGTTTTCATTCCAATAGAATGAGGATACTGCAACGGCACCAACTATAGCTGCATAGGTTGCTATCCGCATAAAAAACCTTCTGACATTTATCTTTACCGGCTTAACTGTTGCATTTATAGCCTCAAAAATTCGCTCATCCACCGACTCAGGTATATTACCAAAGGAATGATCCCAGATTTCGTCAAAATCATCAGCCCATCTATCCGGGTCGTTCACCAGTCCGGCTAACTGACGTTTTTCACTTTCGGTAGCCTTATTGTTGTAGAATTTATCTAATAGTTCTAATTGTCTGCTCATAATATTTCTTTAATATAAGAATGAGAAAATAGGATAAAGCAATAAAACTATACCATTTAGCAAATCATTTCTATTCGCTTTAAGCTTCTGGGTAAGGAACTTTGTCGACTGCTTCAAATGACTTTCCACGGTATTTTCCGAGATACCCAGCTGGCTGGCTATCTCCTTTTGTGAAAGGTGCTCGATATGCTTCAAACGATAGACTCTTTGTCTTGCGGGTGGCAATAGGGAGATAATACGTTCCACTTCCTCCAGCAACAGATTCAATTCGACTTCATTCTCCACACAATTCTCTGTTTCCCTGACATTCTCGATCTGCGAGATCATCAACTGCTCCTGGATACGTTTTGCCGTTTCTTTCAGGAACAGGTTGCGGGATATCTTTTTCAGATAACCCTGAAATGAAAATTCAACCACAATCTTTTTCCGGTTCTCCCAAATGATGATAAATGTCTCCTGCACAATATCTTCTGCCATCGAATAATCGCCATGTGAAAGGCGGATGACAAACTGAAAAAGAGTATGTTTATATCTATTGTAAAGCTCAGTGAAAGCTTTAAAGTTATCAGATATGATCTCTTCCATCAACTGTTGATCTGATAACTGTCCAATCTTGTGCATTCGTGGTATTTTTTCTATAAATGATACATTGCATTATTACCGAATCTATATTAAGGATACTATACCGTTATAGTTTCCGTGACTCGACAATAAATATTTAACATTGTTTTACATTATAAACTCGCGGAGATGCAAATATAAAGGCAGCTATCACTATTAAAAATAGCAAATAGCTGCCTATTGGGTGGGTTATTATTGCAATCCGAGATCAGTTCTTATTGTCAGAGGATATCCGGGCAACGATACCATACATCTCCCTTTCTACTCACTATTGATTGGATTGTAACAGTTTTATTTCCTCACCGGGAGAAGTCTCTATCTCAAACTGTTTTGATTTATAAATTTCTTCTGTTCCGTCAGCATGGACAACAATACAAGCTGTATCCCCCCACGGATTTTCGATTTTACATGTACGTCCTTTTTCACTTATTAGCGTTACGTATTCAATTACATTATTCTTACAGGAAGACGAAACGAGGAAAGCACCGTGAGCTCTCAGATTTCTGAAAGAGGCATCTTTATCTTTCGGCCATACAGGAAACAAACGGATCACTCCTTCATATCCCTGTAATAACATTTCGTTGATACATGAAGGTACGGCACTCAGGGTTTCTATTCCTCCGCCACTCTGCTCGATCCATAAGTTTGGCAATGCCGTTTTCGTGATACGTTTTCTCAATTCATCCAATAAACTTTCACCATCATATCCCAAGCGAGCTGCCGATGTAAAATAAGTTTCAAATCCATTTCCCAGATTCTCCCAGCCGGAATCTTTCCATCCGGTATACTTCACCGTATCCGTATTCCAACGATATACCTCATCCAGCAATATCCCGGCAAATGCAGCATCTGTTACTGATCCACAAACACCGGAAGGGAAAACCAGGCCATGCATCATCACCCTGCCAAATCCGGGAGCGGTACGGCTACCGGAACCGGAACCACCTTCGCAGGCTTTGATCCGTGTAATGCCATTGATCTCTACTGTCGGTATTTCACTCAGGTGATTCAAGATATGTTCCCATTTTTCTACTTTATCGGCATCTGTTTGAAGAAATCGGCTCATCTCGATAATACCGGCAAACAACATACGGCACAAACCCAATGAAACAGTAGGATTGATATCACCATATCCTTTTTTATAATCTTTTCCTTCCCAAGGGCCAACTTCCCAGAAATTGTCATTATAGCTGACATAACGGCCATTTTCATACACCAGGTAATCTTCCCAGAAATCGGCAACAGAACGGATAAACGGATATACTTTTTCCGCATACTCCCGGTCATAAGTGTGATAAAAGCGCATGAACATATTCGTAGTACAGAAAGCGGCATCACTTTTTTGTCCCAGGAACATATATCCGCCTTCAATTCCGGTCTCCGGAGTATTATATTGCTTCATCATATCCTCAGAGGTCAGAGGGAACATACTTGAACAAAAACCTTTGGGGCCGATTCCTACCGGATAATATACACCTTTTTTATTCAGGAACTCCTTTGCATGCGCTCGTCCTTTTTCCATATACTCCAAAATAGGAGTATCGTAAGGTTCTGCCAATCCGATATGGTTGGATGAATATACTCCCCACCAGGGAGCCATATGATTATAATTCAGATGGTAATCGCCGGCCCATCCGTTTGCAGTAGCATCCATTGTAAGGCTGGTGCCCCATAATCCGGGAGGAAAAGCCGTATTCCGGCTGCAACAAGCCAAAAGGTAATGTGAGCCATAATAATATTTTTCCAGTATAGGGTCACCCAGTTTTACCTGCGATTCATTCCAGAAGGAAGTCCACCATTGTTTATGGGCATCAGACAGGGAGTTCAAGTTTTTCTTGTCGAATGATTTGATACATTCCACAGACTGGTCGATATAAGCCTGCTGTTCATGGTTCGTACAAAACGACAGGACAATCGTCGCCTTTTCTCCTGCAGCCAACAAAAGTTCGGATGCATCCTCCTTGCCCAATGCTTTCATTCCTACAGCCACCCCCGTAGGCCATTCCAACGTCGTCCCCTCAAATTTACGAACATACCAGTCGATACCTTCTTTACGGCCATTTTCCACTTCTGCATCCATGCCTTCTTCCATCATAAAATTCAGGTCAAAATGAACAGGGGTAGTTCCGGCCTGCAGTTCTATGACAGCTACATTCTGTGTTGCTGCACACCAGGCCCGTAACTGGTATGACGATCCGTCCGGTTTCGCAAAAGAACCGTTGATGGTAGCATCTGCAATTTTCTGTTCGACCTGGTAAGAAGCTCCTTTCATCTCCGATGATGAAATTTGTAACTGTCCCACATAACAGACTCCTCCGTTTGGATAACCGTTCTGTGCTTTCCAGAAATCATTCTTAGAGAAATAGAATAACTGCTTGTCGGGAGTTCCTCCTAACACCATTCCGATATCACCATTTCCACAAATCGCCCCATCGGGCACTTTATTTGTCGGAGTATTCGAAGGCGGAGTTGACCATTCTCCTTTATAATCCGGAAGAAATTCAACCACAGCTTCTTCTTTCAAACTACAACTACTAAACAGGAGTATCAAAGCCAATAGTTTATACGAAAAAACATTCATAAATTCATGATATTAGTTGTGACATAAAAAAGGCCGTTGCGACATGTTACGGTAAACGATTAGCTCACCTCCATTCAACAACGGCCTTTTATTTAATTATTTATAAGCAGGATCCTGTATCAAAAGACCATTTGCTTTATCTATTTCTGCCTGCGGAATCGGCCAGAACATAAAACGATCTTCATATTTGGCTGCCACCGTATATAGTTTTTCCTGCGCAACAATCGCCGGAACATTCTTCAGTTCATTCCATTGTTTCAACTGGAAGTATCTCCAACCTTCAAGAACGGTTTCAATGCGCCATTCTTTACGGATTCTATCCCGTAGTTGTTCTTTAGTCAAACCTTGCGGAAGCTCCGGCTGGCCAGCCCTTACTCTGACCTGGTTAATAGCGTCGTATGCTTTAGCCGTCGGCCCATTCGCTTCATTTTCTGCTTCTGCCAACATCAGCAAGACATGTGCATAACGCATCAGGTTAAAGTCTGCCCCCACAATTGAATTATAGGGTTTTTCATCCGCTGTAAACGGCTGGATAAAACGGAATACACCAAATCCGGTAAAACCTGGTTCGCTGTCGTAAATTACAGCATTATCCGGATAACCCGGTAACTCGGGAAAACGGTAAACAGTAGAAGGAATAATGCTAGCACTCATACGTGCATCACGATTGATAAACAACTTTTCACGTTCTGCACGTACAGCAGCTTTGTCTGCAGCCGGTGAAGTAAGCAAATCTTCATTTACCGGCACTGTTAACGGAGATTCTCCCCAAGCTTTACCATCCGTACATTCGTAAGCATCCACCAGGTTACGTTGGATCATAGTACAGCTCCAGGCACAATAAGCCACATTCGCACTATTTGTCAGGTCGGGAGCAGCATAACGTGCTGAGAAAATCATTTCTGTCGAACTCATCTGCTGTGATTCAATAAATGCAGTTCTCAAGCTCTTATCCAAGGCATAGCCTTTTACATTTTCGCAATATTCAATGACTTTCTTCATTGCTTCCGGCTTAGCAATACCTGTCGGTATACCGTTATCATCAGAGTAAGCATTAAACATTTCCACACGTGCCATATAGGCATAACAAGCACCTTTGGTAAAACGTCCCGGAGCATCCATATAAGTAGCATCATTGAGTGCAGCTGCTGCCTCAGAGAAATCTTTCATTATCTGATCGTAAATTTCTTTACGGGAAGCTTTTGGCTGATACTGTTCTTCCAACGAAAGAAAGTTTGTAAATACCGGAACCTCCTTATAACAGAAGAACAACCAATGATAAAAATAAGCCCTCAATGCTTTGACCTGCGCTATCATATAGGTACGGTCTGTATCGCTGATATCAGTTCCTTCATAAGCATTCAATTTATCCATAAACAAATTGCAACGAGAGATTGCCTTGAATGATCCGTTAAAAACACCGGATACAAAACCATCTGTTGTCGAATAGATATCTCCCATGATCATTGTTTTCGTCTTGCCATACCAACCATCATCAAACTGACAAAGAGCATTATCCGTCAGGTTATCAAAGCAAGGTCCCATATCTGAAGTAAACCCATTATCAATAATAGATGAGTAACATGCCGTTAGCGCATAATCAAAATCTGATTTTTTCTGCCAGAAAATAGATTCAGACGGACTGGAAGGAGGATCTTTCTGTAAGAAGTCGCTACAGGAGCTAACCGTCAATCCGACATAAATCAATCCTATATAAAATAATATTCTCTTTTTCATTTCTTTATCTTTTAAATTTAGGTCACATTAAAAGTTTATATTAACGCCTACTGAACAAATTCTGTTCTGTGGATATTCAGCAGCAATGCCATCTTCTTTACGTTCCGGATCCAATCCTCTGAATTTAGTAAATGTCAACAAGTTATCTCCGGAGAAATAGAATCTCAGACGTTGAACGGCAAATTTGCGGGTCAACTCACTTGGCAACGTATAGCCAAAAGTCAAATTCTTCAGACGGAAATAAGATGCATTTTGTAAAAAGTAACTATTGGAACGCAAATTCTTTGTTCCCCCCATATCCTCAAGATAGAGTCTAGGGTGTTCGGCATTGTACGGATTTTCTTCCGTCCACATATTCTTCACATATTCTTTTGTAGGTGCAGAGCCCTGTCTGAAAGGCTGAGCTCCCCAACCGTTAATATAAAATTTCTTGTTAGCTACACCCTGGGTTAAAAGTGACAGGTCGAACCCTTTCCAAGATGCACTGACGTTGAAACCATATTCAAAACCGGGATATCTACCATCAATAACCACACGGTCATCATTATCGATTACACCATCGTTGTTTACATCACGATAGCGTAAATCACCCGGCTGTGTATTATCATTAAACTGCTTAGGAGCATTTTCAATTTCTTCTTTGGTAGCAAAGACTCCGATGCAATCCAGCATATAGTAAGAATTGTAAGGAAGTCCCTCTTCTCGTATTTCCTTACCATCTTTTTCTACTACACCAAAGTTGACCAATTTGTTACGGCTTCTATCGAAATAAGCACCCACAGTATAATTCAAACCAGCCAAAGCTCCGTTTTCAATAACATCGTTCCAATTGGCAGACAACTCGATACCTTTATCCTGCATCGTTCCATTATTAATGATCGGTGCATCCATACCCAACAAACCGGAGATCTGAGATTTTCTCAAAATACCATCCGTCTCTTTACGGTACCAGTCGAATGTTACATTCAAACGGTTGAAAAGTTGAACATCGGCACCCACATCAGTAATTGTAGTTTCTTCCCATTTAATATCCCGGTTAACATAAGCCGTTTGGAAATAAGCTGAAGAAATATTCGATTTGTCAAATGTATAAGACTTTACTTTGTTGATCATAGCCTGATAAGGATATAAACCGATTTCCTGATTACCTAATTTACCCCAAGATCCTCTTATTTTTGCATTACTTAACCACGCCCAATTCAGATCTTTCATAAATTGTTCTTCAGTCAGACGCCATGCAGCGGAGAATGAAGGGAATAATCCCCAACGTCCATCCGGAGACAGTCTCGATGAACCATCATAACGAGCGTTCGCTTCAAACAAATAACGATCTTTAAAATTATAATTCAGACGGAAGAATCCGGACATCAATGCCCACTCTTCTTTCTTACCTTCATTACTCCAGTTTGGAGCACCTAACCCGGCATCAATAGTAGGCAAGTCGAACGGATAGTCACGACGGTAAGCCACCAAAGTCTTATATTCATTGGTTTCCTGACTATAACCGGCCATCGCTGAAAAGTTATGTGCCTTGTTCGGAGTCGTAAAATCGTATTTCAAGTATGTATACAAATTGGTATAGAATGTTCTGAACTCTTTTGCCTCGAATCCGGGATCCCCCTGATTATCTGACAACTCCCCTGTATGGAAATTATACATAGGTACGCTACCACCGATCCAATGCTCTTCTCTTTCATTGTTTTGACGCACGGCACCTTTCGTATACCAGGTCAATCCCTTTGCCAAATTGATTTCCAACCAAAGTTGGGCATTTACATCTGTAACATTGTTTGTATGACGGCGCAAGTTCTCTTCTATAATTACCGGCATACTCTTGTTATTCAGCTCAAAACTATAAGCTTTGTGTGCCCAACGTCTTACGCCCGAACCATCGTCCGGCATCCACGGTGTATAAGTCGGGGCTTGAGACATGGTTGAAAGCATGGCATCCGAAGGTGAATAGCCGTTATACTTCCGATCCCCCTTCATTAGATTGGCATATAGACCTACCTTCATCCATTTGGTGGCCTGGCTTGTCAAGTCTAACGTCAGGTTGTATTTCTTATAATTAAAACTCTTCAATGTACCATCTTGATCCATATAATTTAATGCCACATTATAGGTCGTCTTATCTGCTGTTCCAGCCAGGCTTAAATTATGATTTTGAGCAAATGCCGGATTAAACATATAATCCAGCCAATCAAAGCTCGGATAATGTTCATCTCCATTAGAGTTTTCATACTTCTCAATCTCACTCTCCGGATACAGGCCGCTAATTCCCGAATTAGTCTTAGCGATGTTAAACAAACGCATATATTCCGGAGAATCGGTAACTAAATCAAACATTTTAGAAGGTGAGTGAGAGGCAAAGTTTCCATGATAAGCGATATTGACTTTACCGTCGCTATCTGCACCTTGCTTTGTTGTAACCATTATGACACCATTCGCTGCACGTGCGCCATAGATTGCCGCAGAAGCCGCATCCTTCAAAACAGATACACTTTCAATCATACTTGGGTCTATGTTTGCCATCTCCCCCGGAATACCATTGATAAGAACCAAAGGTTTAGCGCCGTCACCTGAGAAAGTTCCCACACCACGTACTTTTATAGTTACATCTTCAGAACCCGGTTGTCCGGAACCTTGAACAACACGAAGACCCGGAACCTGACCTTGCAACATGGTCGTAGCATTCGCTACCGGACGCTTTGTCATTTCCTTACCTGATACAGCAGTCACAGCACCGGTCAGATTCACTTTCTTTTGTGTGCCGTAACCAACCACAACGATCTCATCCAACGACTGTAAATCATCCTTTAACACAATATCCAAACGATTTCTTCCTTTTAAAGGCAGTTCGAGGGAAACGTATCCGATATAAGAAACCTGAATGATGGCATCTTCCAGTACTTCCAGCATAAAATTACCATCGATATCGGTAATTGCACCAACAGTCGTACCTTTTACAGATACATTAGCACCGATAATAGGCTCTCCATTCTGGTCTTTAACCGTACCGCTGATTTTTTTCGATTGGTTACTTTGGGTATTCCCCGGTAATTTCAAAATAATTTGTTTTCCTACGATCTCATAACTGATTTGTTTCCCGGCAAGGGCTTTTTTCAAAATAGCATCCAGACTTTCCTGACGGGCATCTACTGTGACCTTTTGTGACTGGTCAACCGTCTGATCCAACATAAAGGTGTAATCCGTTTTCGTCTCTATCTGTTTAATAAATTGCCTCAGTGATTCGTTCTTAACGGATAGATCAATCTTTACACTTTGGGCATAAGCAGAGTTAAATAAAAATAATGTGAATAAAACAGGAAGTAACTTCCATTTTAATTTAAACATACGTAATAGCTTTAAGATTATAAAATTATTATATCTTTGCCAATTGTATATCAACTACTTATTCAGTCAATTCTGACTGAATAACTCACAAGTATATATATACTTCGAAAGGCATGGAGATTAGGGGTCTCTGTGCCTTTTACGCATAAGGCATGATACGTTCAATAAAAAAGTATCTTATTTATATCTGATCGTCACCTCCTTTCCATTCAGTTTATACTCTATAGGGGTTATCTTATTAATCATCTCCAACAATTCCGTCAGAGATTCTGTCTTAACCGTAAACCAATAAGCCCTGGACGGATCGATATTCGATAATGTAATATCCACACCATACCAACGTTCCAGTTTTTTCCAGACCTCATCCGCAGGTATCCCGTCAAACTTCAACAAGTTATGATGCCAACTGGATTCGATCTCTGCATCACAGGCCTCTACCTGACAGGATAAATTATTCTTCGAAACCGTTGCGATCTGATCCGGAGACAGATAGGTTAGCACATGCTGGTCGTCAGCAGATAACAGGCTGACCTTACCGCGAAGCAACGCGACCATGACATTTTCCTCATCGGTATAAGCACTTACATTAAAGGCCGTACCATGTACTTTTACATCGACGGCTCCCGTCTTTACAATAAAAGGATATTGTGTGTCCTTCTTCACATCGAAGAAGGCTTCCCCTTCCAAGCTAACAATACGGTCAGAGGTACTGTATTGGTAATTATAGGACAAACGCGATCCGGAGTTCAGCCAGACAAGCGTACCGTCGGGAAGGACAACCTGAGATTTTTGTCCGGAAGGTGCCAGGATCACATTTTCAAAACGCGAAGCCTGCCAGGATCCATCCTTATTGAATAAAAGGGATAAAGAAAATCCCAATACTAAAGCGATAGTAGCTGCAATACCTGCAACACGAATCAACAGTGAACGGGTATATAACGGGACTTGTTCCACCTTTCGCCGGATACGGTCTTGTATCTTTCCCCAGACCATTGTCTTATCCGGTATCACATAGGCGGATGTATCTATACGGATGGCCTCCCACTGGTTTTTCAAATTATCCAGTATGACACGATGCCCGGGAGATTCGGCAAGCCAACTGCTTACCAGCTCTTGTTCGTCGGGGGAACATTGCCGGGAGAGGTATTTTGCCAATAGTTCGTAAGGTATATCTTTTGTATCCATCTTCTGCATTTTGTACAGTAGACACATAGACATCCCCTAAACCCCTAAAGGAATATGAATATTTTTTATTTTTCCGTTAGTTTCATCAAAAGGAAGACTAAAGTGACGGTTTCATCCGAATGGGTTGTAAGGTATTGACGTATCTTTTTCAACGCGATCCCCATCTGGTTTTCAACCGTTTTTACTGATATTTCTTTTACCTGGGCTATTTCTTTATAACTCAGCTGCTCCTCCCGGCTCAGGATAAATATTTCCTTGCATTTCTCAGGCAGGGATTCGACAGCCGCTTGTAGTAACCGGTAAAACAGTTCACGGTCTACACAATCGGCAGCTTCGCTTTTTTCCAGTTCTATGCGGGCCCACTTTTCGAGTAAAACAGTGTGGTTCTCTTTGTCGCGTAAGTAATTCAGCATACGGTTGCGGGCACTGTTATAAAGAAAGGTTTTGATATATTGGATATCCTTTCCTTTATACTCTTCCCATAGAACGACGAAAACATCCTGTACAACTTCCTCTATCGCCTGGTTATCCCGGGTATAGTAATTCAGAAAGCGGCATATAACTTCAAAATAGTCATTATATGCTTCTTTGAATGTCCTCTCATCAATAATCATGACAATATAGCTTTTCCTGTGTATATAATAGTATATTAGACTTATCAAACGCGATCCCATCGCAAAAATAAGTAAATAAACAATTATACAATCAATATCCTGATAAAATATAATAAAGCTTACAGGGATTGCTCCTAACAGATATGAATACGGAGCAATCACCTGCAAGCTTAAGGAATATTTCTATCTTTCCAACAGGAGATCTCTTGAGAAACGAATATTCTTTTTCTTCATATTTTCAATCCGGATATTACGCCCCGGCACATCGCCCTCAAAGCTTGTTCCTTCGATGACTACCCGGTTACATCCATTCAACAGAAATGTATTTTTATTTCCGGATGAGGGTTGTAATTCGGAAGTACGGACAATCCGGTTATCCTTAAACAACAGATCGGTTGTACTCTTGGCATAGAGGATCGGATAATCGAACGTTTTAAACGTATTATTCTCTATCCGGACATTCCGATGCACCGGGCGATTCGGTTCGATCGCCGTGTTTGAAGGGTTCAGTGCTATGATCGCATTACCCGGCCCTCCCTGATAAGCACAATCGATAAAGGTATTATTCCTGATCAGTACATCGGATACCGGGCCGGACTCAAACCATCCCTCGGCATCCCCTTCTATCAGGATGGCACTCATACCTGTTTTATAGAATGTGTTATTCTCAATAACTGCCTTACGGGGAGTAGTGAGCAGCAGGCCACGGGTACATGTCCGTGCAAAATAGTTGTTCCTGATATCAACTTCGGGGGTACAAGTCATATTCTCAATACAATCCAGATTCAACTCCATATCTGACGGAACAGGGTTATCCAGACGAAGCTCCACTTCCCTGTCGGAAAGCCTTTTAACAGATAACACCTTAGCCGAAGCATACCGTTCCATCCGTTTTGCCCTTACAAATGCGATTTCATCTCCTTCATGGAAAGCAGTAAAGCCATAACTCTGACCATGCATAAAACGAAGTTTCAATGTCTGAGTATCCAACTTTTCGATAACCCGCAGGTTCGTTCCATGTATATTGATCGGATCATCATGGGCTCCTTCAAAACGGCAGTCGGCGATACTGATCTTTCCACTGCAACCGGAGAAATGCATCATATCGGCAGAGGCAGCCAATATTCTACCACTCCCTTCCGGCGGTACACAGTGAACCTGATCCATTGTAATATTTTTCACAAACTGATTCACGATTCCCAGTCCATGCATATAATGCATATTAACCTGACGAAGGGTTATATCACTACTCTCCACAATAAACATGCCGACCTGATCACGGATAACATCACGAATTGTCAGGATATTTCCTACTTTCGGTCGGAAATCGGACGGAGTAGAAAAATGAATAATACCCGGAGCTAATTCTTTAGCCTCCGACTGTGACAAGATTTTCCAGCCGGTGCTGTACCGTGAGGTTTCATTCTCTGCATCGAATTCGTTACAATGTATCAAATTCGATTTCCATCCTTCTCCAAAGATATTTATCCTGCCTTTCCGGATCTCATACCAGGAATCCGGGTGGAGAGTAACAACCACTCCGTCTTTCTCTATCCGGGTATAACAGATCTCCGACGCAGTAGGTCGTTGAAAATCCGTACTGATATTCTGAAGCCTGATATTCTTACAATGGTCGAACACCATTGTGATCATTTTACCATGATACATCAACACAGAACCGTTCCCCTCGATAGTCAGGTTCTCCATGTCTTTAAAAAGCAGACCTATCGTTTTGATCTTAGAAGGGCATTCCGATTCTGTCGATGTATTGGATATAAAATATTCAGCACGGGTTACCCCTTCGGGCCAGATATCATACCGGCCTTCCGGAAAAGACAAGACCTTCGCTCCGGTCTGCTTGCAGGCATCAATAGCGGCCTGCAAGCCTGTTACTACATTCTCATATGTATCCGGATGTACTCCAAAGCCGGATACACAGACTGTATCTCCTTGATCAGCTTTCATTGTATGAACCGACAGGAGCAAAAACGACAGTAACAAATATTTAATATACGACATAGGAGTCTCCTTCTATTTTCAACTCTCCGAAACTTCCTTCTGATTTATAGGGTTGTCCCCCACCGATGTACAATTCAACCGAACCTTCTTTTTCAACAAGGTTTCCCTTCTCGTCCACCAAAGCCAACTCTTCGGGAGAAAGAGTGAAGATCACCTGCCGGCTTTCCCCTTTATCCAGATGGATACGCTTAAAACCTTTCAGAGCCCGCAAGGGAACACGGGTGTTACCATTCTGCGGATGAGACACATATAGCTGAACAACTTCGTCACCGGCGCGTTTACCCGTGTTGGTTACCGTTGTTGCCACCTGGATACTTTCCCCTGTTTTAACGGTCGAATTATTCGTTAATGGAGCATACCCGAATGTCGTATAACTCAATCCGTAACCAAACGGATACCTGACATCTCCCTTAAAATAACGGTACGTACGGTTTGCCATCGAATAATCTTCGAAGTCGGGCAGATCACTATCGTTCATATAAGTGGTGAGCGGCATACGACCCGCCGGATTGTAATCTCCGAAAAGGACGTCGGTAATGGCATCACCGGCAGCCTGTCCGCCATACCAGGCCTGAAGGATCGCGTCGGCATTGCGGCTTTCCCAATCGAAATTCATCACGGAACCGGACATATTTACCAAGATCAACGGACGACCTGTCTTTTTCAGTTCTTTCATTAATTCCGTCTGTACAGGTGGCAGTTTCATCGTTGTACGGTCACCGCTGGCAAAACCACCGTAACCGGCAGCTCCGGCATCACCGGCTTCCCCCTCGTAATCGGCACTGATACCACCTATAAAGATGATAATATCAGCTTTCTTCGCCTGGGCGGCTACCTGGGCAAAGGAAGGTGCCCCTTCGAGTTTTTGAACGATCCCGACACCGGTAAGCGTATCGATCTGAATACTACTACCGAAACGTTTCTGCAAGCTCTTATACGGGGTAATGATCTCACTCGGCGTACCGAAATAGTTAGCCAACTGCGTACTTCCGTTATCCATATTCGGGCCGATCAGAGCAATACGCTTAATCTTGGAAGCATTCAACGGCAGGATATTCTTGTTATTCTTCAGTAATACCATTGATTTCTGCGCCATCTCATAAGCATGTTTCTTATGGGCATCGCTTTCGATCACTTCCCGGCCGATAGAGGCATAAGGAACCCTACCGGCAGGATCGTACATACCCAGTTTGAACTGTATCTCGAACAGGCGGGCCAGAGAAACATTGATCTCTTTCTCGGAGATCAATCCCTTTTCAACCCCCTGCTGTAATTTTTGATAGAGGTTGCCACATTCAAGGTCTGTACCGTTCAGTACGGCATCGACTACCGCTTCCGTATCGTTGCTATGCGTTTTATGATACTGGGCGAAGTCGCTGACTGCCCAACAGTCGGATGTAACGTAACCGTTAAACTTCCACTGGTTACGGAGAATGTCCTGTAACAGCTCATTGTGACCACAACAGGGAGTTCCCTCAAAACGGTTATAAGCACACATGACACCGTGTACTTTCGCCTTGGTCACCAATTCGCGGAAAGCAGGCAGATAAGTATCCCACAAGTCATACATGGAAACGCGGGCATCATAGGAATGGCGGTTATGCTCAGGGCCGCTATGAACGGCATAGTGCTTGGCACAGGCCACAGCCTTCAGGTAGTACGGATCGTTACCTTCCAGGCCGCGAACGATTGCCGATCCCATTTTGGCCGTCAGATACGGGTCTTCCCCGTAGGTTTCTTGGCCACGTCCCCAGCGGGGATCACGAAAAATATTGATGTTGGGTGTCCAGTAAGTCAGTCCGCGATAAATATCTCCGGTCTTGCCTTCCCGCAAGTCTTCGTTGAAAAGGGCACGGCCTTCCGAAGAGGTCATGTCTCCCATCTTCTGAAGGGCTTCCGGATCGAATGTGGCAGCCATACCGATCGCCTGGGGGAAAACAGTTACTTTTTCTTTTGTACGAGCCACTCCATGCAGGGCTTCATTCCACCAGTTATAAGCAGGGATACCCAAGCGGGGAATAGCCGGGGCGGCATGTTTCATCAACTGGACTTTCTCTTCCAGAGTCAGCCGGGAAATAACATCCTGCACACGTACATCCAAAGGTAATTCCGGATTGCGGAATGGATAGTCATACGTTTGTGCCGTCAGGCCGCCCCAAAAGAGAGCGGCCAGTAACATGATACTTTTCAGTTTGCTTTTCATGTGATTGCCTATTTTATTTGGTTACTTCTACAATAATCTTGCTCTCTTTCAACCCATCCGATACAGCAGTCAATTCGATAGGTTGTCCGGAACAGTCACTGGTGACAAGTACCTGGACATAGCCGTTAAAAGCATTCCGGTGTACATCGCTGCCGGCAGGGAAGACATCCGGTTCCTGACTACAAGGATTACCATTACCCACTCCCAGAATTTTGCCGTTACGGACATCGAAGTGAATTCCGTTTTCAGCAGTAGGCACTACACGTCCTTTGGCATCCAATACTTTAACGGTTATGATTGCCACGTCGTTACCATCACCTTGGATAGAAGAACCGTTTTCACTGACCAGTTGCAGAGAAGCCGGCTTTCCGGTAGTTTCCACCAACTCGGTGTATTTCTTTCCGTTCTTCTTCCCTTTGGCCAACAGCTTACCCGAGGTATATTTAACACGCCAAGCAGGAATATCAAACTTTTCAACCGTCTTTTTGCCCAGGCTTTTACCATTCAGGAACAATTCCACCTCATCCATATTGGTATACAGATGTACATCGACCGAATCCGTACCGATTCCATTCCAATGCGGAAGCACGTGCAACACCGGTTCTTCCGTCCACCAAGCCTTGTAATACCAGAATGCATCTTTCGGGAAACCGCAATAGTCTAATATTCCGAAATGAGAAACTACACCCGGCCAGAAATGCAACTGCGCCTCGCCTCCATAATCGAACCCGGTCCATACGAAAGCACCGGCAACAAACTTGCGTGCATCGACATAACGCATCCATTCTTGTGCACGTGCTCCCCATCCCGGAACATCACGGTCGTAAGCCTGGTGGAAACCTTTCTTTGCATCAGTCTCATAAATACCACGCGTCATCACCGTACTTGCCTCTTCGGTGAAGATACAAGGTAGGTTCGGAAACTTTTCATGTACGGCATCGATATTGCCTATTTTATAATAATTAGAACCTTGTACATCTACGGCATAGGTAAAACCTTCCCCCCAACTACCGTTCATGGCTGCCGTACACGGACGAGTAGGATCCAGTTTGCGCTGGACGGCTTTCATGCGCTCAACAATCATACGCCCCTTCTCTGTTCCCTGTATGGCAGGCTCTTCGTTTCCCAAACACCAAATGATAACAGACGGATGATTCCTGTCGCGGCGAATGATTGTCTTCAGCTGGCTCAGACCTTCATCACTGGAGCTCAATACACGCAGTTCATCCATGACCAGCATACCCAGCGTGTCGCAAGCATTCAAGACAGATTCCGTCGGAGGATTATGGGAGGCGCGGTATGCATTTACTCCATACTCTTTCAGACGGGCGATTCGCCACGCATTCAGCTGGTCCGGAACAGCAATCCCCACACCGGCATGGTCTTGGTGGCAGCATACCCCCTGAATCTGTACTCGTTCGCCATTGAGGAAGAAACCTTCGTTGGCATCGAAACGAATGTCACGGATACCGAAAGAGGTATCGTAGCTATCGACAACTGCCCCATCCAACAAAATATCAGTATGCAACGTATAAAGCGTCGGAGTCTTCAACGACCATAAGTCAACCTGCCGTACATCCATGTATGTTTCCACCTCTTTCGTTTCCAACGAGGGTAAGGTAAGGGTTGTACCAGACTTGTTTACTTCTTTCCCTTGACAGTCGATTATACTGTTTTGCACAATAAGATCAACCGATTTACCACTTTGGTTCGTCACTTCTATCTGTGCCTTCACACGGGCTTCCTTCTTTTGCAGATCCACTTCGCTGGTGACAAACGTCCCCCATTGCGGGATATGCACGGGAGCCGTGCGGGTCAACCATACATTCCGATAGATACCGGCACCTTCGTACGACCATAATTCGGAATGAGTAGCGTCTACACGGACGGAGATCACATTTTCCGCATCCTTTTCATAATTCAGGCATTCCGTTACATCGAAGACCAAAGGCACATAACCGCTCTCACCGCGTCCTAAATAGACACCGTTCATCCATACCTGTGCATCACGGAAGATACCTTCAAACTCCAGCGTATATCGGTCCCCTTTTACCAATTCGGGAGTAAACCGTTTCCGATACCAGCCCACACTGTTTTCGGGTGCACGTCCGCCCAACTTGCGGTATCCTTTCATCTTGAATTGCTCTTGGCTATATCCCAAAGCCATCCCCCAGTCATGAGGCAAAGAGATCTTCTCCCACTTGCTGTCGTCAAACCGTTGCGTATGAGGAATAGCCAAACGTGATTCCTGGTCTGCATCCAACATAGTCGACTCCTGTAAAAAGGCAATCTTAGAGAACGACAATGCCTGCCCATAATTAAAATCCTTATTCGGATCGGCCGCATGCCCTTTAGCAAAAAGCCAATCCTGATTCAACAACTCTTTCTCCCGCTGTGACTGGGCACCCAGCCAAAAGCAGGGGAGTAATAACATCACTGTAAAAATCAATCTTTTCATTTCTCTGATCTATTGTTTCTTAAATGTATTAACGGCATACCTCCACCTGCTCGGTCCGGGTGATGCCATTCTCGTTATAAGTATCTATCGTGAAATAGTAAGTTACTCCATTATTTAAACTACCGATTTCCAGCCGGGTATCTCCCATCACTTGGAAATTTGAATATAGTTTATCTTTAGCGATACCATAGCGGACAATATATCCTTGTGCATGCGGAACTTCATTCCATGTCAGCACCGCTTTACAACCGTCTGTTTCATCACGTCGTACATCAAACTCATTCACCGGGCGCGGCTTACTACCCTGGCCTTTACCAAAGATTCTCAAATCGCGGACAGACAAGTTGGAAGATACGGTATACGCCTTATTCTGTAATTTAATGTACCGGGCTTTGAAGGGTTCTTCAAATTCTATATAGTCGTGGGGAGCATCCGTCTTCTTTGTGCTATAATCCACCACTGTCGACCAGTCTTCTCCATTGGCCGATGCATAGATTATATAACTCTGGTATACACGGGGCACATATCCTTTCTGATCTGCACCGTATTCATCAAAATTAACCTGAATGGCATGGACAGATGAAAGTTGTTGCAGGTCTACCTGTAACCATTCGGTATCGTTGTTCGACTTCGCAACCCAGGATGTGCGTGAATCCTCATCCACGCTGTTTTCTGCCGGATAACCATCCAGCGAGGAAGATGCAGTTATTGTCTTCTTATAAGAAAGTAACATCCAACCGGGTTGATCCATCCCGGAAGTTTGTTCCTTGCCTCCGGGTAAGTACATCGGATAGTCTCCCAGGTAAGTATTTGTGAACATATAACCGTCTTTATCGAAGCCGGCCGGGAAGAAAGAAATCCTCCGTTCGAACATATGCCTGACAGAGATAGAGTTTGTTGCCGCTTTCCAGTAATTTTCATTACCGACGGTAAACAGGCAACCATGTCCGGCTCCTCCTATAAATCCGGTCGGTTTATAAGAGACCGGGCTATTTTCCATATAGGTAAAAGGGCCTGAAGGCGAGGTACTGACATATACTCCGTCCGCATACGATTTCCATTCCGTTCCCGGAGCAGCATATTGTAAATAATATTTACCCTGATGGGCTGTCATCCAGGCTCCTTCGATATAAGGACGACGAGGGAGTTCATTCAATTCGCCGGTTCGTTCCCAGCCCCTGTTTTCCTTATCGCTATTAAAACAGTCGATAATCCCGGATCTTGCATCCAACGTATTCAGATCCAGCACTTGCATACGGATCGGATCGACCGGGGAACAGCCATGATACATATACAGGTTGTCTCCCTCCACATAAAAGGCAGGATCCCAATACGACAAAATTTCCTTCACAGGCTCCCACTCACCTTTTTCGGGCTGGGATGAACGGTACAGCATCCCTTTTCCATGTGTGGAGCCGACATAATACAGGTAGTCATTATGTACAAAAAGACCCGGTGCATAATCCTCTATCGGCAGGACGGAATCGGTTATAAAAACATGTTTCCAATCTGTAAAATCATCCGAATACCAATAACCGGACGATTTGGATGCAAACAGGTAAAATTTGTCTTTGAAGGGAACAACAACAGGGTCAGCAGCTTCACGAATACCCTCACCTCCATCTATTTTCATAAAACGGTAATTCAGGTTAACCGGATTACAAAAAGTTTTAGGAGACTGGGAGATCTTTGCTTTGATCGGATAGGAACCCTGACAACTGATCAATAAAGGAGCAATCATAAAGGTTAGCAATAAACTTTTCATACTTCTTGTATAAATTAAGTCTTATTATTATGTTTTCCAAGTATCTATGAGCGCAAATATACAGACTATCAATTATATAAACAAGAATTTAGTCTATATTTACTGTATACACAACAATATCTATTTCAAAGAAAATAAAACTACTGTGCTAAATACAATAGCACTACTGTGTTAGTAGTTATGGCACAGTAGTGTTACCACATCTGACACAATAGTGCTACCATACTTAGCACAGTAGTATTACTTCTAATAGCCTGCGGCCCGGTGCAGCGGATATGATTCTACTATCTTTCCGTCGACAAGCCTATGTAGTATCCAGCTGTTACCATCTTCTTTTGCTTCCAACCGCCAGTCGTAAGACGGGTCACGCAACAGTTTCTTGATCTCACGGGGGAAAGCGTCGGCATGGCGGGCATCCTCCCAGGTACGGATTGCCTGGAATATCTGTTCTTTCTGCGGACAACTTTCCACGTCTTTCTGGTTGATAGCCAAAAAGTAAGTAGCTCCGTAGCCAACCGATATGGCTTGTACATGCTCATATTGTTCGACGGTAGAGGTGTCCTTTATGGCAAAGTTTCCTCCGAAAGAAACCGGGTAGTAATTGGAATAAGTGACATCGCGCAAGTCTTTTCCCTGACTGGTAGCACTTCCCCATTCGCGGGTATCGATGTCATAGAGGTTACGGCCGCCTCCTACATTCCATACACTCTGGTAATGCCATGAACCTTCCGACAAGGTAGCACCGGAAAAACGGATATAGGGAACTCCCAACTCTTTTGCCCGTTCGAACATTTTCCGGAAGAAACGTTTAGCCGAATAGTACCCGTGACCATTATTGAACAGAAATTCCTGCCCGTCAAAGTCATACAGGGTCACTCCACAATGATAAGCAACATCGGCATAATATTCAGCAATCTTATCCTGAAGGGCCAGATTCGGGATGATACCTTCGTAGCCGTAATTGATGGTCACCTGTAATTTGTAGACTGTATCATTAGCCTTATGCGCAGCCGGTTTAGTTCCCCAATATCCCCTGGTTACATTCTTCAAGGTATAAGGAGCTGTTTCAGATACACCCAGGTAATGGATCAATTCACCGCCTATCTTTACCATATTCAAATCTTTACAATGTCCTTCCCAACTGGCTATTTCTTCCAGATAAGCAGGATCGTCCACGATAATAACGGTATCTTCGGGAGAGAGATCTTTCATCAATAAGCGTTTCTGCTGGTAACACAAGCTGTCGCTCGGGAAAGGGCTGGCATCCATCGTACCCGGTGCCAGCGAGTTTGTTATATTGACACGTCCTAACATGATACCTTTCTCTGCCGCCATGTCGGCAAATTCACGGTGGGATTTGTTACCCGAATTGAAACGGAAAGGTTTCTTTTCCTGATTCCTTCCGTCCAGATAACCTTCATTGGCACGATCGGGACGCAGGAAACCCTGGTCGTAGGCATGGATAGCCGGAAAACCTAACTTTGCCGTATAGGAAATGATACTGTCGTACTGGTTTCCGCTGGTCATTACATCGGGCGAATAGGCGGCCGGATCTTTTATCCATTTACCGTTTACGGTAGGATAAGGCAAACCTTCCGACAGAACGATATTCTGTATCACATCCATCAGGGCCGTACTGTCAGGACTCCCCCAAAGGGCAACGGAAGAACCTATAAAATTGACACCCGGTATGGGTTCCACATCTATATGATTAGGAATATTAGCCGGCATATTCGGGATAAGAGAATAAAATACCTGTCTCTTTTTCGCACGGTCGCGCGAATGATAATTCAGAAAGATACGTCCCAGGCTGTCTACCATAGCAGCATTACCGTACATAATACGGTAATAGGGTTCTTTATTGGCATAGAAAGCTACATCGCTAACTCCGTCACCACCCAGAGAAAACACCTGTCCTTCATGCAAATGATCCGGCAAAGGAAAACGTTTGGCATCAGGCGTATGGATTATATATTGAAACGGCGCTGCATCTCCTTCGAGATCGGATGTCCCGCCCAGCGTATTATCATCCAGGGCAAGCATACCGATACTATAATTGACCACATCGCTGGTATCACGGGCAACACCTATTATTTCACCTAAAAGATTGGTGATATTGGTATAATAGGAGCCCCATTGAATGCCGTCTATACCGTTTCGGGGTTCCAGGCTGTTTAAGGTCAGTCTGAAATATTTACCGGTAGGTTGTAAGGCTACGGTTGCCACCGAACCGTTCGGGTATTCGAGAGTAAAACAATCTGTGTCTGCATTATAAGTAGCCTTTTGAGGAGTATAATACACATTCTTTTCACTATCGTACAACGACATCAGCGGAGAGGGCTTATCGGCAGGACTGAACTCACGGTTCGGAGACACAGTCGTATTCTTCATACTTGTGATATATCCCTTGTTGTTAATACCGATACTGAAGTAGTCGGTCTGGAAATCCCATGTCTTTTCGGTCGTACAGCTGAATAGGATCATAGATGCAGTCAGGAAAGAGAAACTTTTCTTATACATAATTATTTTAATTAATTTGTTTTCAATTTATAGTTCACCGTCTTGCCTGCTTTCACCGTCACCTTATCTTTCCATTGCAGGAAAGCGTTATCCCCCAGGGGCAGGAAAGCCTGTTCGGCATTCTCGGCAAAGATCGTCACAGTGGCGTCATAGACGGTAGGGTTAGTTATTTGTATGACCATCTGCTTGTTGCCGTGCTTCACAACCTTTGCCTCTACATGGTCGAAGATATACAACGAACCAAGGTCGGTACGGACATAAATCCCGGGAATTTCCAAGGCCATCAGTGCACCGTTTGTCTCGTTCCAGCCTGTCTGACCGCCATCGCCACGTGAGCCACGGCTATCGGCGTCACAATAGGTCAGTCGCTCCGTAATTTTTCCATTCGGCTGAATACCTTCGGCATGCGCATGGATTACATCACGTAGCAGTTCGGCATACGAAACATCACCGGTCGAACGATATAGCTTGAACAGGGCATCACCGGACTGGGTACAGAAACCGGGAGCACCATGTTTATTCTGCGTGCTGGCCCATACGGCTCCGGTCAGGTTAGCTCCCAACTTTGCCAACGGAGTATTTTCCGGTAAACGGTAAGGGAAAGAGACTGTCCATGTGGCACACAAGTTAGCCAGGTCAGCCGATCGTTTCAGATATTCATCTGCTCCTGTCACTTCATAAAGGGTCATAAGGGAAGTTGTCAGAGCAATAACCGTTTCCGAATCGGCATTCTGAAGAATATCCCCGCAACCGCCCGAAGTAAACCCGACCAAGGCAAAGTTTGCATAATAATCGATTGCTGCTTCCTGCGCAACTTGCAGATAAAGCGGATTGTCAAAATAAACAGAGGATAAGGCCAGGCCTGCTACTGCCATAGCACCACTTGTCGTATTGTAAACGGCAATATCGCCGGATTCTACGTCCAGGTAATTACCCCATGTCTCATGTTTTTTCCAGGTATTGACAAAGGCATCCGCCAACAAACGCACATTGGTTTCCCATTCCGGATCAATAGCATTTGCCTTACCCTGCGTTTTCAGCAGCATAAACTGTTTAACCATCCAGTATAGGATATCCCCGTTCTTGCGGGTCAGTCCGACTCCCGGATTATTGGCTGCGGCATCCCGGTAAAGGACTTTTCCGTCCGCTCCCAGCACATCATAATAATAACCGCTTTTCCCTTTGGCACGCGGCAAGGCGAAATCGAATGTATTCTTTACTTTCTGCAAATGCTCCGCATCACCCAGAGCCAGTATCGGATAGGTATTCATCAAACCACCGATCCAGCCATACGACATCCAATTGGCATTCTCCGGACAATAGTATTGCCATTGGTCACCAATATAATAGCGGTCATCGATATTCTTCACCATGCGGGTCAATACTTCACTCATCGGCATCAGGTTACGGGGGGCTTCTCCCTGGATATGCGACTTACGTTCTTTCATAAAACGGGCCAACAGTTCGGGAACATCTTTACAGGGAAAAATGACTTCCGTTACCCGGATAACGATCTGATCGCCTTTTTCTACCTGTATCCCCCGATCGGGGCTTTTACTGAAACCGATAAATTCGGGTTTGCGTTCACGTACTCCCGGGGCACTGATTATAAATGAAGCCACACTTCTGTCAGGAGTTTCCTCCACAATCAGGGCATGATCCAGAACCTGGTTATTCCAATCGATTCCCTGGTCGGTCAACAGGAATGTACCTTTTTGTTTCGCCCGGTCCAGGATAGTGATAGCCGGAGTGGCCGTATTACTTACATTCACCTCCAGACGGGAATTGGCTCCATACTCAGGGGATAATTGAGGGATAGGGTTTGAGGTCAATGCCAGGTCTTTCCGGCGATAGTCCGTTTTGTCCAGTCCGGTTGCATATTCACGGTTGACAATACGCTGCCGGTTTCCGTTATATACGGAGGAAGGAATCATAACGTAATTATCGCTCGTCCAACCGTATTGATCAAAAGCCACTGCCACTCCGGCATCTTTCATATCCCGTTTGGCGGTAAAGGTGAAAGTATATGTTTTTCCCTCATTTACAACAGTTTGTTCCATACGGACATCCCAACCTGCAGTTGCACTTATCTCTCTACTTTGTTTCAATTCTGCTTCATTATATGTACACTCCAATAAACGGATACATTTATTCTCATTCTTTATTTCCGGGAGCCACGAAGCCTGTGCAGCAGCAACTGCATGCCCCTCCGGAAAAGATACAAAAAAGACAAACAATGCAACAATCAATTTACTTTTCGAATAAGAGTTCTTCATGTCTTCTAATATAAAAATTAAGAGCAAAAGTCTTTGGGGTATCTTTAAGATCCTATCAGAATTTCACCTTATAAGTTTCAATTGCGTATTTTCCTAGAGTGATATCTTGAACCGGCTCCAGTTCCTCTTCAATCAGATTCGTACGGATTACAGCTTTAGGTTGCACGCCCATTTGTAAACCTACTTTTTCTTCATTAGCCGAACAATTATACATACGAATAATCAGGCTATTGTCATCCTCGCATTTTTTCAGTGCCGTGATTTTCACATTCGGATTGTTTACGAATACGAAAGAATATTCCTCCGGCAAAGAAGCCTTTTGGAAACGCTCCGGATTGTAAACGGCGACCAGAGGAGTATTGGCAGAAACTCCGAATTCTTCCCTGGCCTTATCGCCTGCCGGATGCGAAGTTAACGAGAAATGATAAGAATGGTCTCCCGGTTGGAAAAAATCATTTCCTTTATCATGGCAACTTCTTCGGGAAGCCAATAAGATCGGTTGCAAAACCGGATAGTCGACCGGATCGTTAGTCGGATCGATATAATCGGCAACAGCCACGGAAGAGGATAAAGTTAGCGCACAGTTTTCTCCCGCTGCACTTAACCAGTTGCCAATACCACGCGGATGCTGTTTGCTGTTTTCCACATAATAACGTTCGCCGGCAGCTCCCGGTAACTCGTCTTTTCCGACAGTCAACGCACCGAAAGGTACTTCGTAAGAAACGGCCGATTGTTTGAAAGCGACAGGCCACATCAAACGATATTCACGAAACATGACACCCTCCCAGTTCAGCAGATCAACATCCATATCAATCTTCTTAACCTGATGATAAACCCGTAAGGTCTGTTCAATCACGGCATTACGGATCGGAGTACGCATCTTATAAGAGGTAAAAACCGGACCATTCTCTACCAGTTCCCAGGCAACGGCATGGTTGGATGTCTTATCGAATCCTTCCATATCCGGCTGTTGTACGGCATCGAACTCACCGGCTCCGTTGCCGTAAGAATGCATGGTTATCACTTCACCACCTAAAAATTTCTCCGTATTCAATAAAGGACATCCGGTTGCTTTGTCGTAAATCTGCCGGATGCCGCCATCTACCAGCTCGATTGAATAATAGAAATTCTCCACCAAGGTCGTTTTCCGTGCTTCCGTCAGTTTTTCCATTCCCGCCGGATTCAGATAATAGGTTTTCAATCCCATTGAGGGCATATCAGCGGCAGTAAAGGTAAGACGAGCCTTCTTGATGGAACCATCGCTATAATAGCAAACATCGGACAATTGAGATGCTATATTTTTCCCATGACTATCCTTCAGCTGCAAATACCGGGCATATCCCGGCTGAAAAGCAACATCGACCTGCACGGGAGCAGTTCTGCCGAAAGACAAATTATTAAAGACAACGATCGGATTCCCTTTTTCATTAGAAGTCTTCACAGAAGAGGCCAGATAAAAAGCTTGCTGATCTACGATCTGTTCAGCTCGTGACAAAGCGAATTCATATTTTCGAAGAAAAGTATTGTCCGTCATAACTCCTCCGTTGCCGCCCCATCCATGATCCGGATAGATTTTAGCCTCCCAGGCTTCCTCCAATTCCCGGGACGGATACCGTTCAAATGAGCCGCGAACCATCGCCGAATAAGATGACATTTTCTCTGCATCGGGTAATAAGACATCACCGGCACGGCTGGCAGTCAACGCTTTTTCATGCGAAGGTCCATGAATATATAACCAGACATTCGGACGCTCTCCCTGAACAACCGGCAACGCAGAAGTAGAATGATCCAACGTCTTGAAGAAATCGTCCGCCGTTGCATATTTAAATGAAGGCAAAGATACTTTTGTCTTTTTACCGGTTTCTTCATTTTTTATATAACGAATCCGATTCCATTTATCCATCAATACAGGACAATTTTCAACCGGCTTCCTATCCCACGACAACTCGTAATTCAACATGGCCGGCATCACGGTCGGCACCTTTTTCACATCGTTATATTTAGTATACCATAAGATGGATTCCTTACCGATTTCTTTAATAGCCGCTGTATCTTCTTTTCCCAATACATTGTAAAAATAAATATAATGTCCCGGCGTATATGTCCTGACTTTCGAACCGTCGGGTGACTGCCAGTAGAACAACCCTCTTTCGTGACGACTGATAATCAGGTTGTCGATACCTGCCTTCTTCATTATCTGCGGCATTTGCAACGTGCGCCCCGGTACATCTACATTAAAATAGGACAACGGAGCATAACCGTCAAAATTCTTTTTCAACCAACGACTTCCAAGGTAAAACTGCCGGGCCAATGATTCTCCCGAATACATTTCTTCATAAGGCTGAATAAAAGTACCTCCCACACAAATGCGCCCTTCTTTCATATATTTAGCAAACAAGGGCTGTGTCTCCGGATGACGATGAATATATTCTTTCAGAATAGATGTTTGCTCTATATCCATCCTGAAATTGGGATCATCGGCCAGACGTTTCAGAAACGGAGTAAGCCAAAGCGTATCCCGGTCTGCTATACAGGCATCAAGATGGTTCAGCCAGGCCAGATCCTGGTGCGTCGTGGTGAACACATAAATATTTCCCCGGCTTAACGGCGAATCCGACAAATTCTTCAAAAGTCCATATGATTCATTGTCACATGAATAAGTATCGTTCAGTAGTTGCGCCTTAACAGATAAGGACGACAAAACACATAAAACAGTGAGTACAATTCCTTTTTTCATCGTGGTTACTTTAATACGTCTTCAATTATTGCATACAAACGATTCCTTTGCAAAGGAGTCAAATCCAAATAGGCACAATCCTGTTTATGAGTATCCGATTTTTCAACAATAATGATTTCAACCTCCGGATCCATAGCGATATTGTGCCAGGTTCCTGCCGGAATATTATAAGTGACTCCCGGCTTCATTTTTACACATTCAAAATGAACATCTTTATCGTCAGGTTTTGCCGCTATCAATACAGCCTCCCCTTTAAACAGAATAAAGACTTCATCCGTAGCCCGGTGAACTTCGATCTGGTCGATATCTGCCAAACCGTGTTTTGCCACATGATTCAATTGGGCAACCTGCCACCCTTCCCTGATAAGAAACGGATTATATCCTTCCTTATCGTGATAATATGTTTCTATCATCTCTTCACCTATTGATTCTGTAAACGCATAATTTCCTCATAAGATCCGTATTTACGGGCAGCTGCAATAAAGGCTTCAAAGTTCTCCGCAGGCGTGTTTCTTCCCATAGCACACCCGGAACTGATAATATGGCTTCTACCTCCCGTAGCTTCCACCAGTTTCTTTACTGCGGCATCCACTTCAGCCGGCGTGCCATGTACCAGCGGGAAGCTGGGATCGACATTCCCCATCAGGATTGTCTCCATCGGGACAAGTTTACGTGCCTCTTCCATATCAAGCTTCCAGTCGACTTCCAGAATCCGTGCTCCGGTCTTTCCCATATCCCCGATGATGGCATTCGTATTACCACAGATATGAAGGGACAAAGGTATTCCGTAGGACTGCACCTCCTCCGTCATTTTCTTTTCGGGTTCCAGAGCAAACTGACGATACATATCCGGCGAAATCAGGTTCGGACCAGCCAGAGCATCACCAATAGAGGTGGCATGGGCTCCGGCATCTTTCTGAGCTTTGGCAAAAAGGACACTTGCCTGCCGGCAATACTCGATCACATCGGCTATTAATTTAGGATCTTCCGTCAGCAGGTCCATCATAAATTGAGTAGTGCCCCTTAACATACAAGCAATACTGAATGGTCCTTGATCGGCACGTCCCATGATAAAGACATGATCGCCGATAGCATCGACCAAGGTGCGAGTGGCTTCAAGCCATTCGTTCAGACGCCCTGACTTTAATGGATCCGGCAAAGACAAATCGTAAATATCACGCAAGTTCTTCAGCACAGGTTGTTCTTCATCGACCGTTGCCGGTTCATCTTCCCGGAAAATCACCTTCGCTCCGATCGCTTCGGCAATCGAGGCATCATCGAAATCGATCACACAACCGTCGTATCCATATTTTTCCTGAGACAAGATATGTGCCTGTGCCATCTTCCGTCCGTTCTTGTTCACATCGCTGATTTTCAACCCGGCTGTTTCGACAGCATACATAAAACTTTGAGGTATCACAGGAAGCATATCAGGTACTTCTCCATTCAGAACAGCCATACAACGCTGTAAAGATGTCATTTCTTTCATAATCGTTCTATTTATATAAATATATCATTTACCTCAGATGAATCAGTTGATATACCTTACTCTTATTTTCTTGTGTTTTCATGGAATTAATCTATATTACAAATTCTACAGGAGTATCTTCCCATGTCAGTCCGTAATCTTTAGAGATCCGGAAACCGACAAACGGGCCTAAAGTACCCCAGTTATATCCGCTGGGGTATCCATCCAGGCAATAAGTTCCATAATACCAAATGCCATTGTGCACCAAACTGCCACACGGATAGCGTCCGCCATAAGGAGCCGCCGAACCGGTCGTGGCTCCCAATGGGATTACTTTCAAATTTAACGGGTCATTCCCTACGATTTTGGCCTGACCGGTCATAGCCTTCGGCCCCGTCGCAGAAAAGACCAGTTTCCATATACCCCACGTACCATCTGTAAAAGGCGAATACAACGTATCGTTCGAAGCCCATGAAGGATACCAGGTATCCGCTGCCGTATAACTTACGGACTGTCCTTTAAACTCTGCAGCCACCAAATCTGAAGATTGCCCGACAGGCGGCGTCTCCGGGATTTCATGAGGCCAGAGATAAGGGCCCCACGGACGAGATTCCGGCTTGATCACTTTTGTCTGATAAGATGTTTGTGCCAGCAAAACAGCCTGACACAATACACCACCTAAAAAAACAACCCATTTTCGTTTCATGGCATCAATCTTTAATTTACTATTAGACTCATTGCTAGATATAAGCCATCCAGTCATTAGGTAAAATTGGTTTCGAGCAACACATAAATTATTATTTTAGATTAGGCCATACTTTTATTCGTTTAGAAGAAGGTACATTTTCTATCGGTCCCACAATCGGAGAGGCAGAACGGTCATTGCCGAAAAAGTCTTTCTCTAACTTGAAGGGAGTTCCATCAGGGTTCTCAAACGGGAATCCTGTCAACTGCGTAATACCAAGACGATCCGCATCTATACTCTTTCCTTTAAAAGAAGATAACTCCTGCAAACTGATGTCGCTTACCAGATACACCTCACCTTCAGGGGTTTCCTCTACTCTTAATTTGGGGTTGACTGTTTTCTCCACCCAATCCTGCGTCTTATTCGTCATCGGAAGAGAACCGTTCAGGAACAGATTATTCTCTGCATAAATAGGACGTTGTGACACATCAAATACGATCATACCATATTTTAACTTACTGTTGTCACCTCCAATAAAGATATTATTAAAGAAACGATGGTCACCTTCTGTAATAGTCCGTATCCCTTTCACCTCGGTTGAATGGTTCAAATGATATGGAGTGTAACGTTGGTCGTCCAAACGGTTGATGTCCCCTGAAAAGAGATTATGCAAGTATGCTCCACCATCTGTGTTTTCCTGTATTGTGCGAGGTGAAAGAGAGATGTTGTTATCTACTACATAAGGTCCATGAGACACTTCGAAAAACAAATCCTGTATCAGATTATTGTATAACAGATTGGATGATACCCGTGCACCTTGCGCCATCCAATCCAACCAGATTCCATACTGTCCGGTTTTATGAATCCGGTTATGATGAATATAAGTATCTATAGCACCATGCAATTTGATACCCGCCATTTCGGCTCCGCCAAATTGTTGCTTTACCAGAATATTGTAGATATGATTTCCGTAAATTTCGCTGAACGCTGCCCCCATACTACCACAGATACCGGTTTGCTCACAATCAGAAATGATGTTATTCCGAACGATATGAGATCCTACATTGTCCTTACTCCATCCACGACGTAGAGTGTTAAATATAACTTCTACATAATGTAATGTACCATCGAGGCGTTTGTCGTTACATTCCAGATTATGCCCACTGCTTCTCTCTTTACCTAAAGTAATACCGTTGGCACGGGAATTCTTAATGACATTATTCTCAATAATCCATCCTTTACACCAATGAGTAGCGATCATACCAACCTGCTCGGCTGTAGGAGCAGCCCACTGTGTGGCAGCTTGACTAACGTGAAAACCGCGAATCGTGATATAATCCAATCCCTCGCGTGTCGGATAAAAACAAGTGGGACGAACTGAAACCTCTACCGTTTCCTTATTCGGATCGACAGTACCAAAATTCGCATAAATGGTTGTATTATCCGCATCTACTTCTGCAAACCATACATTCGTACAGCCCTGTGGATCACGAATCGTACGGAGCGTATCCGGTGCAAACACCTTATCCAGACTGAATTCTTCATAAAGCGAAACATCGTTCAAATACACATCTCCCGTATGATGAATCCGTTCAGACCAAAGCCAGTCGCCATACAAACGGTCATTAAACGGATTGTAATTACCAAAGAATGAGTTAGGCAATATCACCTTCCATACCCCTTTCGCTTTCTTTTCTTTTTTCCAGTTTGTGACTAACTCAGAGCCTTTAATCTCCGCTTTTTCACCTTCAGCTACTCGATACAGGATACGTTTACCTTCCCGTTCCCCTCCACTCAACGGATTTACCCATTCACGGTAAGTCCCATCATGTACTGTAACCGTATCTCCCGGCAAAGCTTGCTGGGCAGCCCTATTGATCGTTTTGAATGGAGAAGAAATATCTCCGTTATCAGCATCACTTCCTTTTACTGAGACATGGTATTCTTTAGCAGATAAAACATTTCCACATAAACAGAATATCGAGATTAAGCATAGTACTTTTTTCATGGTTTGAATATTATAAACTATTACACTGATTTAATCACACAAATATAGAAGCAGCTACTCCTATTAAAAATAGCAAATAGCTGCTTATTTCGTGGATTATTATTGCTCCTTTCGGGGAGTAAACCGATAAATTGTCCCCGGAGTCGTTGAAATCTCCAGATATTCTCCGGACATCTCCGTTTGTTTTCCATTGCTATCGACCAAGACATTCATTAATGGCCAGGGATTCTGCAAACACAATTTTCGCCCTTGTTCGCTTTCGATTGTAACCGATGGTATCACTCCGTCCTTCAACTCGGAAGAGACCAGAAAGGCACCTTCTGTCCTCAGATGATAGAATTTAGCATCTTTATCTTTCGGCCAAACAGCAAAGACTCGTATAATATTCTGGTTCCCCATGCATAACATTTGATTGATAGTATTGGGTACTGTACTCCAGTTCTCGATACCATGCGGATTTTGAAATTGAAATCCATTCGGATAAGTATGACGGGAGTATTCATTCAGATGAGCCAGAATACTATCCGGATCATATCCAATCCGGACGGCTGCCGGAAAGAAACTGTTGCTACCATTGAAGTCTATCCAGCGTTGCATTTCCGTAATTGTGTTATGGGCTATCTGCAATAAAGACGAATCACTGGCAAGACCGATCTGGCCGGCCGGATAAATATGCTGAATACCTAACGTATTATCTCCCCACCAATCTACTCCGTTCTCTGTATAGCGAAAGACTGTCTTTCCATTCCGTTCCTGATAGGAGTAATCGGAAAGATGCTCATAAACATCACGCCACTTTGCCTGACGATCCATATCTATTTGCAGGAAGTCACTCATATCGATAGCCGTGTTCATCACCAGACGAACGAGTCCAAGAGACAAGATCGGATTTTTTGTTCCGATTGTTCCTTCATGGATTGCATCATTATAGATGACATAGCGATCTCCTTCTTTCTGCAGATAGTTCTCCCAGAAGGTAGCAACTCCTTTGACAAACGGATAAAGTTCATTAGCAATTTCTTTATCCCAGGTATGATAAAAATACATCGCCATATTTATGACAGCGTAAGCCGAATTACTTTTCTGTCCCATAAAGAATCCCTCATCTTCAACTTCACCGTGGTCGATCCAGCCTTTAAAATAAGTATCCATAAAAAGAGAACGACGAGTCGTTTCAATCCCCAATGGTCCGGCCCCTACAGGAAGTAAAATACCGCCGGGGATACCTGTAACTTTTTCTGAGTAATAATTACCACGCGGTATCTGAGCTAACATCGATTGGATATAGGGGACAGCCTGTTCTAACCGGTTTGCCTGAAAAAGTGCATAATAAGGAGCCATATGGTTATAATTCAAATGATAGTCTCCATTCCAGAAAGGCCATTCCTGTGTAATCCAGGTTCCAAAAATAGAAGGAGGAAAAAGTTCGTCACGACTACAAGAACCCGTGCCATAGAGAGAAACATAATATTGCTTTTCTATTATACTATCGGGAATACTGACATAAGATTTCTCCCAATAAGTATGCCACCAATCCTTATGCCGCTGTTCCGCTTGCTCTAAACTTTTAAGGGAACAGCCCGATATTGTGCGAAGTACCTCTGCCTGACAATTTTCACTTTTAAAATTACTGGAAAAGGCGCAAACAATATGTACCGGCTGACCGTTTTTCAGCGTAAACGTATTATCCCGGCTTTCCTTTACATCCATAGCAACCGCAGCACATGTCTGTATATCGACCGAGTCTTCGAAAGCGCGAGATATGTAGTAAACACCTTCACTCGTTTCTCCTTCTTTCCTGATGTCGGGGAAAACACGCTCCAAAGGCGGTTTATTCAGCATTTCCTTTTCCCCGAGAAGAGATAAGTTGACCTGTCCCTGAAGGGTAGTATCCCCTTCCAAAGTCAGTTCTAAAACGAGTAAATCATCTGAGGCACCGACATAAGTTTTATAGCGGACAGTATAACCGGGTTGTGTGAAACAGCCGGTCGTAATGGCATCATAAAGCGATTGTTCCACCTGATAACCTGCTCCTTTTAAAGCCGGGACAGATAATTCGACCTTTCCCAGGACACAGGGATACGATTCGTCCAGCGCAGATTTCAGACGCCAGAAATCATTCCGGGCCAGATAAAAAGTCTGTGCCTCCGGTTCTCCGGCAATAGTCACTCCGGTATATCCGTTCCCCATTAGAGGAGCGTCCACTGAGGAGCGGGCAGGAATACGCCGTGGCGGAGCGGTAAAATGCACGGTATGTTTACCTACAATATCTGCTACTTCATCTGATAGTTGTTCTTTATTTCCACCACATGAAAGAAAAAAAGAACTCATCAGTACCCAATAAAAAAGTCCCCGGGAACAGGTCTTTCTACACATATCTTACAATTTAAAATAATTATTTCTATATGATCAAATCTTTCAGAAATTCACATCGATAGGATATTGTCCATATTTATTGACCGTATCTATCAAACATCGTACATTATCCGTTGGTATCAGATCATGGATACTATGGTCTGTCGAGATTATATATCCTCCCTCAGTTCCTGCTTCTCTTATGCATTCCAGTACTTCCCGGCGGACATCTTCCGGATTGGAAGAAGCCATTGTTACTTTGTTATTGATATTACCGATAGGTGTCAGCTGACCTTTATACCTTTCCTTTACTTTTTTCAGATCCATACCGGCAGCTCTTTCAACCGGATGAAGTCCATTGATTCCACAATCGACCAGATCATCCAGAACATCCCAGATTCTACCATCGTTGTGCATGATTACCGGCAGTCCCAACTCTTTAATTCCGGCAACCAGGCGTTTGAAGTAAGGGATGAAAAAGGTGCGGAAATCATCCGGAGAGATCAGTAAAGAATTCGTTCCGCCCCAGTCGTCAGAAATCTGTACACAATCGATTCCTCCCTCATCCGCTGCCAAACGAATGGCTTCGAGGGTCCATTTTAATACGGCTTCATTTATTTCATGAACCATTTCCGGATCTGTATACATGGTAATAGCCAGCGTTTCAAAATCCATAATATACCACGACAACATAGTAAACGGCCCCAGAACTCCCAGCATAACAGCCAGATTTTCCGTATTGGCAGTTTTCACATCCTTAAGGATCTTGATCCGGTAAGGAGTATCGACCGGTGGCAAGCTGTATTTTTCCCAGTCTTCACGGCTTTTTACAGGAGTATCGATTTGTGCAATGATCGGCCAACCGTTCTTCTGATAGGTTACCCCCCATTCATCTTTATAAACTTCATTCGGTTCATGAGGTGTTTCTTCGATACCGCAAAAACCGTTAATCGGTGTCCAGATGGCATCGATCCCCAATCGGGTAGCCAACTTTGCCTGTGTTTTTCCGTCATACAAGACGGTTGTATATCCCAATAGTTCCTGCATGAGTTTTAAACTGAAAAGATGTTCCGTTATAGGAATTCTATCGGGTACTCCTCCCGCCAAAGCGATTAAAAAACGTTCTCTCGATGTCATATTAATTTGATGTTAACTGGTTTAAGATTTCTACCAACCGCTGAGGTTCTTCCGTGTAATAATCGACTCCTATTTGCCTGGCAAAATCGCTGCTCACCGGCGCTCCGCCTATAAATGTTTTCACTTGAGGAAATTCAGCTTTTATTGCATTATTTATCGTTTCCATATTTACCATTGTCGTTGTCAACAAAGCAGACATTCCGACAAAAGCATCCGGGTTTTCTCTAACAGCATCCACAAATCTTTCTTCCGGAACGTCTACCCCCAGATCGATAATCTCATATCCGTTACCTTCCACCATCATACAGACAAGGTTTTTCCCTATATCGTGTAAATCACCCTTTACCGTACCAATGATAAGCTTTCCTTTCCGTTTGACAGATCCGTCATTGAAATATTTTTTCAAATGTTGCATTCCTCCGCTCATAGCTTTCGCACTCATCAAGACCTGCGGCACAAACACTTTGTTTTCCTTAAACTTTACACCGATACGATTCATACCTACGATCAAACCTTTTGTTAGAATATCATTCGGAGAATATCCTTCCTCCAAGGCTTTTCGTGTCAATTCATCAGCTCCGTCTTCTCCTTTCATTGCCGGAGGATAAGGTGTTTTTGCATTGATCTTACCTACTTCAACGCAAAGCGCTATTCTTTCTAATGTGTTTTCCATACTATTCTCCTATTTATTTAGTCAATTGTTCTCTTCTTCTTATCTCTTTTACGGCATCGACCATTGCGTAAAATCCTTCTATCTGCATATAATCAGGTATTGAATTACCTGATCCCAGTCCATATCCGTTTGCCTTTTCACGGAACCGGGCACCTTCTTCCAGCACCTTGCTGAAAACCTGATCATACGGATTTAAAATCAGATAGTTCATATCGAATCCTCCGAACAGCCCGATCTTATCTGCATAGTTATCGATCCATTCATCAAAAAGGCATATCTGGTCTTCATTCGAATGCTTGGCATCTATCCCGTTCTTTAGAATATCAGGCATGATCTCCTTGATATTACCGCAACAGTGCAGCAGGAACTTTTTGTTTTTGCGGTGTACTATATCGATCACCTTTTTATGCTGAGGCAAAATGAACTGACGGATCGTATCCGGTTCAAGCATAGTTGCCGTACGGTGTCCCAAATCATCTCCCATGCGATAAAAAACAAAAAGATCGTCATAATCTTCCAGCATTTTAGTCCATAGAGTTTCATACAATTCACCAATCTTACAAAATAAATCAGCAAAAAGTTCCGGATCAAGATATTGCATTACGCAAAGGCTTTCATAGCCAACCAGATCCTGAGCCGTCTCAAAAATTCCGTATCCGCAGCCTCCATAAGCTTTCATTCCGACCGGCATCATTCTCCGGATAGATTCCAGACGAGGACCATATGTTTCCCAGAAAATACGTGGAATATCGTCAAAGGGATATCTTTCAAAATCATCACGAGTCTGGATAGGGCCAAGCATTCCCCCCAAGATAGCACCATGACCAGGTAGGATCTCACAGATAGCAGCTTCATAACTGAATGCATCATAGGTATTTTCCTTCCAGAAGGATATGTATTTACTAAAATATTCATCCAGTTCAGACTGGCTTTTACGCCCATTCAATGACAATTCTTCCCCAATACATTTAGAGACGAAAGGGGCATCGATATTATGCTCGTACAACGGCAGGTAATCTGGTCTCTGATTGTATAAGACCTTCAAAATATTTCTGTAGTCGGGTTCAAATGTATTCATATTTCTCCTTTATTTTAAAATGAAACTAGCAGGGGCATAAGCTCCCAATTCAAACTCTATCTTTCCTGATTTAACCGATACAGGTTCGCCTTTTATCTCTCCCCGTAGATTGACAGGAATTGCCTGGGTCACTTTCAATCCAGCCGGTAAACGAAGTGTCACCCTACCGGATTCACCTGCCTGTTCCCATACACGTAACAGTGTACCTTTATTTCCGTCCGGGTCCTGTCCGAAAGCAGTTACCAATATTCCAGAACGGGATACCTGTATGCCAGACTGTTTATCAGGTAGCACTCCATCACGATTCCCTTTCCCTGCCGTAACAACCAGCAACGGATTACGGGTTTCCATTGCATTTTGTGTAAAAAGGCGAGAATTTTCATCCTGACTTTTCCTTTGATCCAATGTCCAGATACGTACCCGCGAACTCCATGTGCCGGGATACCAATATCGGAAATTAGTATTCCATTGATTGTTATACAGATTAACATATACGACTGGTTTTTGGGGAATAAAATCGTATGTAAATTTCCAACAACCGGGTTCGCCCAAACTGATTAGCGGATGATCCAGCGGACATACTGCAACCCCCGAACCATCCGGATCTGTTATCGTCACTCCATTGCCTACTGTGTATAGGTGACGATTGGCTCCTGGTAGAATATCTGTCGCCGGATTCATAACACCCAAAGAACGATGAACACGAAATTCCGGTTCATTAATTTTGAACGGGAGACAAAGCCAATCCGCTTCCGGCCAGTTATCCCTCGGTTTATCATGAATAGTTACTTCCATATCAACATAAGGTTCACCCTGATATAAAGTAACCCGAAGAGTCGTTTTTACAAGATGGTTGGAAATATCTCCCGGCATTACCAATTCTGCCATTTGCTTATTCCCGACAGTAGAAACAGATAGTTCTCCGTTCCCTGATAAAACGGCCTTGTAAGGGACCTGCTTTTCTGAAACCATTCCAGGTTTATGCAGACCGGGATGCATCCAGTCTTTGGCCCGTCCCAGTTGATAAGCCTTCGTGTAATCCAACGACTGTTCCAATGTAAAACGTTCATTCATATACCGCCCCAACCCTTGGTCTACATCCTTATCCACCCATTCGCGGCCGGTTCGTTTATCAATCAGCGAACTTATTATACCTTTAGCCGGGTCTAATGTTATTTTGAAGAACTCATTTTCTATCGAATTCATATTCGGTATCGTTTTTTTCGGAGAGGACACCGGAATAGGATATGAACGATACCCGCAAGGTGGAACATTTTTCACATCTATTGTCTTCCCCCCTACTTCAACCACACCGGAACGAGCCCACGGCAACGGGTTATAAACAATAACAGAGTTATCCTTTCGCCTGACAGAAGCTGTCAGATATTCCATATTGGCGGCAGAAAGAGAACGGGTTCTTTCCGAAGCATCACAAATATAACCGGTCTTGTCTTCCCAGGATGCCTCCAGATTTTCATATTCCCCGGAGGATAATTCCTCAAAAGCCTTACCATACGCACTAATAGATTTGGAACCTCCCCAGGTATGCTCTCCGTACAAGGCTATCTTTTCATATACATCTGCTACATCCTGTGCTATAGGAGATGTCTCTATTCCCCAGGATTTCAATTGAGTATTCAACACTTCCGTCGATGCGATCCGGGCATTTACCTCTCGGGACAAACGCGAACCTTCAGGGTCACACATGATTCCATGCACCCAGGTATCCGGCATTTCCCCTCTTACTACAGGTATTTCGGGGTTTTCCTTTATAATAGCATTATAAAAATCATCCATAGTTCCCATACGGATTTTTACATCCGGCATTTTTTCCTTTATCTCATTAAATAAGGATTCTATATATTCAGCCGTTGGCGGTCCGGAATTATCCATAGTCACCATTATGGCCGGCCATACCTTGTAAGGCCATTCAATAGGTGGGATTAGATTTTCCCCCAACATATAATCTATCGGACTCAACCAATCAGAACCTCTACCTAAAAAAGTACCATACACCGTTGAATAAAAAGTCAGAACTTTCGACTTATCCGGCCCTTCCCACCAAAATAACCCAGGAGTATTTACAAATGCACTTGGCCAGTTACAACCTATATGCAGAAATTTCACATCCGCATTCGCCAGGACAGTAGCCAAGGCTCCTCCATGGGAAGGGACATCCGTTTGCTTGCCGGAACGAGAAAGTGCAAGACCGTATTTTCGTGTCAATTGGGATGAAAATATCATCCCACGGGCCATACATTCTGCTTCACAAGCATCCGACTCAAATGTAAAAGGCAATGCATGTGTAATAATTTTACCAGACAGGAATTTCTCGTCCAGTTTTTCTTTTCGTTCCTTTGTTTGTCCATTCCAATCTTCCATTGTCTTGTATAGAACCCATCCGGGTAAAGTCCAGGCAAACTGTTGTTCTTCGGGTACATTATCTGAGCTATCCATAATATCCAAAGCCTTATCAATCATAGATGTCCGATAATAATCCACGACTTCATCTACCCGGTGTGTATAGCCAATGTCGAAATGTGTTTTGCAAACAACAATGATCTCCTTTACATTCGGATTGTACCGGCTGACCGACTGCCCCTCTACAACTAAGTTTGAAATACCCAGTAACAAAACCAATGATGTAATCTTTTTCATCGCAGGAATAATATTGATTTTTAATCAGTAAACCAAGTTTACTACTTTGTTAATATGATCGATACAGGTTGATAGGCCTGCAATTCAACAGAGAATTTATTATTTTCAATAGAGAACGGCTTTCCGATTGCTTCCCCCCGTAAATTACAGAATTGAGCAGAACGATATGATTTTCCGGGTAACGTAACTGTGCATTTACCCCTTTTACCAGCCTGTTCCCAAAGTCTCAGTAAGTCACCTTCACCATCTGTATTCGGCCCAAAAGCCGTAACCAAAACCCCTTTTTCTGACAAAGTAACACCCTCGGAAGAGACTGGAAGCTCGCCTCCTTCATTTTCAGTATATGTTGCCATCAAAGGGACACGTGTTTCTTCCATCGGTGTAATCAAGGAAGCCTCATTGGTGTATTTATCGACCGACCATAAATATACCTTTGCAGAGAAACCACCTTCTATCCATTCTGTAAAATTGGTTCCCCACTGATTATTGAACAGGTTGACAAAGACATTAGGCCGTTGCGGAATAAACTCTCCGGAGAAACGGTACAAGCCCGGACGATCCAGACTTACAGCCGGAGCATTCGGTGTATTTAAGCCAAACCCTTTCCCCTGGTCATCGATAACAGCCATTCCTGTGTTCAGAAAGAAATAATCGTGATTAGTATTCTTTACAAAATCGACGGCCGGATCAACAACACCGCCGATTCTACCCAACCTAAATGAAGGATTCGATAAATTGAACGGGAAAGCAAGCCAACCTCCTTCCGGTTGGGGCTCTGCCGGTTTATTTCGTATTCCCCAACAGATTTCCAAATAAGGTGAATTTTCCTCTAAGGTATAAGTTAATGTATAATCATCTCCGGCAACAGTCCGGCAAAATGCGGTAGCACTAACAGAATGGACAGTCTGCAAATATTTGACTTTATTCAATTGCCCCTTTATCATCTCATATTTCAGGTTTGGATTTTCCGGCCGTCCCATTTCCTGATCAGCCCAACCATGATGCCCTGGTTTCACATAACGCGCATTATAGCGGTCGATTTCCTCCTTCCCGAATTTTTCGTGGATATATTCTCCGAATCCGTATTCACTCTTTTCATCGACCATTTCTTTCTGCTGTTGTTTATCCCAAACAGAAAGCAATGCACCGTTTTCCTTGTTTATTTCTATTTTAAAATAGCTATTCTCCAATATTGCATTCGTTTCATCAATACGGGAACTTCGGGAATCTTCAGGAAGCGGAGTTGTCACCAGCGTATATGTTTTATAACCTAGGGAAGGAACTTCTTCTGCACAAAAAGTTAAATAGTTATTGTCGTTGTATGCCGGTATAACTTTCCCTGTCGATTCATCTTTCAAAGCATATACTTCGAAATTCTTCTGATATACTCCCATATGGAAAGAAACCGAACCGGAACGTTTCCAGGGAAGAGGATTATATACCACTATTTTACGACCTTTGAGGACTATGTTCTGAGCAAGTTTTTTCAAGTCCTTTCGTAAAGAAGGAACAACAGAAAGCTCAGTTTGATGTACCCGGCTACTTTTTTCATACCAGGAAGTTTCTATAAAATCGTACTGGCCTTGTGCCCTGGCAATAGTAAAGTCGTCTCCATATTTCCAGGACTCCTGATGACCGTGGCTCATTGCCAGGCCAAAAGTATGTTCATCAAACAATAAAGATTGTTCGATAGCCTTTTCAACATAAGGTTCAACAGGTTCGGAAGTTATATTCCATTGCTTCAGCAAAGTGTTCAACGTTTCCGTATTATAAATGATACGCTGCATGGCCTTATTGGTCTTTACCTCTTTCGGCATCGACATATATCCATGAATCCAGGTATCAGGCATATCTCCCCTTACAACAGGTAGTGATGGATTTTCTTTCATCAAAGTATCATAAAAATCCTCCAACTGGCCGATTCGTATCCGAGCATTGGGGGCTTTTTCACGAGCTTCTCTCAACACGGCTGCGACATCTTCCGGGGTCGGAGCACCTGAATTCTCATGTGTATGTATCATTGCCAGCCAGGTCTTATATTTCCAGGTTGCCGGAGGTAACACACCTGAGCCGTAGTATTCCGCCCAATTAAAGGTTAATAATCTTGAACCATCCGGCCCTTCCCACCAGAACAAGGTTGGTATATCCGGAGATACAGACCCTGGATTACATCCGATATGTAGAATCTTCACACCGGCTTGTGTCAATAACGTCGGTAGTATCCACGAATGACTGGGAACATCAGTCAGTTTAGCTCCCCGCACCAGCGGTTGACCATATTTTCTGTTTATCTGCGAAGAATAAGACATTCCCCGTACCAATGTTTCCAGATCACTCGATTCTGTCTCAAAAGTAAACGGAAGCGCATGAACTTTGAAACGTCCGTCCCGCAAAGCTTTTTCAATTCCGGGTTTATAAGCTTCCGAGGTATTTTCCATAATATATTTCATCGGCCACCCGGGGAGAGTCCAGACAAATTGATCTTCTTTAGGTAACTTCCCTGTTTCCTCTACCGAACGTAATGTTTCATCCATCATAGAGGTAGTATATTTCTGCAAAATAGATTCCGACCAGTCGGTATAACCAATGTCAAAATGCATTTTGAAAACAATGATTATATCTTCTACAGCTGCTTTATCGGCTCCTTTATCCACATCTATAGCTGCGATCTGAGCCTTTAGTGAATATACAGATAGTATGAAGATACATACTGAAAGAATAAATTGTCTTTTCATATTTCATGGTATTATGTTTCTTTTCACACCCAACTTTACCGGTTAAGTGAAAATAGAAAAAAAATAACAGTATCGAGTCAAACAACACATTAAAACACTATATACCAAAAGCATACAGTATTCTACCCATTTAATCGATCTTGTTACTTATTTTGTTTGCAAACATATATGTCTTATCAGAAATAAACAATGACCTTTATTCTGATTTTCTTACACAATCTTACGATTAATGTGTTTTTTAACTGTATGCCGGCAAAATCAGTTTTACCTTTTCATCTTCATTATCAGATGTTTCTAATTTTTCAATTAAAATACGGACTGCTTCACGTCCTATTTCTTTTATAGGCAAAAGTGCTATATGCATATTGGGTGCCAAAAGTTCAAAACTAGGAGTACTATGCAGACACGCCAGACCTATTTTACTGACATCTATATTCCGTTTATAAAAATAACGTAATCCCTCCATACCTAAATAATGCGTAGTAAAATAGAATCCATCAACATCCGGCTCCGTTTCAAAAATAGTATCCAATACACGAATAATATCCGATTCATATTCATTTCGTGATACTTCACCATATAAGTGAGGGGAAATAAAACAGTCATGCTCAGTCAGAGCAGCCTTGTATCCTTCATATCTCAAACTCATGGTAAAGAGTGCTGACGCCGTAGTTATAATAGCAATCTTTTTGCGCCCTTCATTAATCAGTTTATTAACCAGATTGTAACTACATTCAACATTGTCAATAATAATATAATTCGTATTCAATTCCGGAAAAAAACGATCTATTAAGACAAACGGATATTTTTCTTTCATCAAATTCTCCAGCTCCCCTTTGGCATAGTTTGTCGGAGCGATGATTAATCCGTCAATCTTCTTTGATCTTAACATTTGAATTATATTATTCTCTCTTACCGGATTAGACTCTGAACTGCAAAAAGTGACAGTATACCCCAGCTGCTCAGCCACAAGTTCAACTTCCATAGCCACTTGTGCATAAAATGTATCTCCAATAAAAGGAACAATCAGCCCTATAGTTTTAGTTTTACCCGAACTAAGGCTTTTGGCAAGATAGTTAGGCTTATATTTAACTAGCTTAGCATAATCCTTTATTTTTTTCTGTGTAGCCGGACTTATCTTCCGTTCATCGCCATGTCCTGACAAAACCCATGAAACCGTTGTCTTTGAGAGATTAAGAGCTTCTGCAATATCCTTAAGAGATTTTCCCATCTGTTTTTAATTTAGGTCACTTAACCGATTAACTTCGGATACAAATATATCGTTTAATTTGATATTCTCCAATAAAAATAAACGAACCTCTCTCCAAACAGCAAAAAGGAAGTTTCCTCCCGGAAACTTCCTTCCCTTTTTGGTGTGTCCATCAATTATGTTTAAAAATAGGATCTAAAATCCAACTGTAAATAATATTATAAGGTGATTGGTGTTCCGTTATAAAAGTCCAGTATCTTGGCACGGAAGATAAAGTTATACTTCGATTGCGTTTGTTCGGCAAGGCTCTGTGCATACTTCGTCTTCGCTTCGCTATATTCGAAAACCGTACTTTTGCCTGCCCCATAACGCTCTTCCGCATAAGAGAATGCGATCTTACTTGCATCCACCGATTTGTCGGATGACACATATTTTTCCTGTGCTGCCGTTGCATTATAATAAGCCTGCTGGATCTCTTTGTAAAGTGTCTTTTTGCTGTTCTCCATCATCAACTCGCGGTTATGGATATTGATGCGGGCGGAACGAACACTGTTGCGTACCTGAAAACGATTGAAGATAGGAATACTGAGCGAAAAGCCGACCGACTTCTGTCCGTTATTCTTCAACTGATCGCTAAAAGAAGCATTGTTATAATCGCCATCACCGAAATTGTGATAGTAACCATTGCTGTAACCTGCACTGAAATTCAGTTTCGGATAATATCCGGCCTGAGCTACTTTCAGCATCTTCTTTTGGCTTTCGAGCAAATACTCCTGTTCCTTGATCTGTGGTTTGAAACCAACAGCATGATCGTACACCTGATCAGGCGGGATGATACTGCTCATATATTGCTCCACAGCATCGCCTGTTTCCGGTTCCAATATATCGAAATTCTCACCGTCACGTTCCAATTCCAGGCTCTGAGCCAGATCTAGTAATGCCAGTTTTACGTTGTTTTTCGACTCGGTCAGTGTAACCTCATCCTTCGCCAACTGCGCTTTCATGTCGTAAAGTTGAGAAACAGGCACTTTACCGGCATTATAGAGTGCTTCGGTTTTCGTAACCTGCTCCGAACTCAGTGCAACCTGCAACTCGGCGATCTTTAGCATTTCTTTATTATAAAGAGCTTGCAGAAAATAGGAAGCCACGTTTATGGACAGGTCTTCCTTAGCCTTATTCAAGGTTTCGAAAGAAGCTTTCAAATCTAGTTTCCGGGCAGCGATATCGCTGGGGATCTTCAAGTCAAGCAAAGGCATACTCAACTGGATACCGGCCGTCGTATTTGCCGAGTTGCGGTCTACGATCAGACCGTCTTTCGATTCCGAACGGCCGAAGCCGAAGTTTTCACCGACACTGGCATTCAAACTGGGTAACCAGCTATATTTGCTGGTGTGCAGATCCACTTCACGGCTTTGCTGTTCCAGCTCCCTTTGTTTCAGGTCTATATTGTTTTCGATAGCGTAGCGGATACATTCCTCCAGCGACCATTGTTTAGCCGTTTCCTGTGCTCCGGCAGGGAGACAGAAGAGGAAAGATGCCAACGCTACTGATGATATTACTTGTTTCATAGCTTATTCGTTTATTTCTATTACTTATTTGCAGATACAATACCGCCACGGATCTTATCATTTTCCGTCAGACCTTCTTTCACTTCAATCTTGATACCGTCAGACAAACCGACTGTTACAGGACGTTTCTCGAATAACTGTTCCGGCTTTTCCTGTTTTACGATCTGTACGAAAGTGGAATCACCACTGAACTCCACGCAGCTTTCAGGGATGGTCAAGACATCCAATGCACGTTTCAAGACGATCTCAGCATTCGCACTGTATCCGGCACGGATGAAAGCATCTTCCGGCATCTGGACGGCGGCCTTGATCTCGAACAAAACAGCACCGTTTTCTTCCGTACCTTTCGGTGCTACATATTCCAACAGGGCATTGAACGAACGGCTATCCAACGCTCCGACGGTCAACTTGATCGGCATTCCTTCATGGATACGGCCAACTTCGGTTTCATCCACCTTTCCACGGAAGATCATATTATTCATATCTGCCACAGAAGCGATCGTCGTACCGTCGTTGAACGTATTGGACTGGATCACGGAGTTACCTACTTTAATAGGAACATCCAGAATCATACCCGTAATAGTAGAACGCACTTGTGTCGTACTGGATGAAGCAGACCGGCGCGAAATACCTTCGCGGATAATCTCCAATGCATCCTGTGCATTTTCGGCTTCTTCCTGTGCTTTCTTATAGTTAGACAGAGAGGTTTCATAATCTTCTTTCGCGATCACTCCCTGTTTGTGCAAGCCTTCATCCCGCTTATAAGTAGCCGTGATCTGCTCCAGGTTGATCTTAGCCACACGCACACGTGATTCGGCACTGTTCAACTGAACCATTTCCGGGATCACCTTGATCCTTGCAATGATCTCGCCCTCCTTTACCATCTGGCCGGCCTCTTTCAGCAATTCGGAAATAATACCCGACATCTGCGGCTTGATAAGGACTTCATCGCGGGGTTCTACTTTTCCGGTAGCTACGGTTTTCGTTTCTACGGAGTCGCGTTTAGGTGTTACTACTTCATAAACAGTAATGACAGGTTGTGATTTTTTCCACAAGAAGTAGAAAGTGCCGATCACCGCGGCTCCCACCAATACTAAAAAGATGATTCGCAGGACTTTCTTTACGATACGATTCTTCATAATTTATCTAGTTTATTTTAATTGACAAATGATATACTGTTATTCTTCTCTGATTGCATCAATAGCCTTGATCTGCATGGCACGCCAGGCCGGGATCAGACCAGCCAGCAAACCACTGATAAGCAAAACGACGGTTGCGGCCACTGCTGCTCCGATATGTATCTCCGGATTACTGAAGAAAGTGCCGTTGTTAGAAGCGTCTCCGCTACTTGCCATCATCCGGTTCACTACATCCAGCAGGAATACTCCGCAACTCAGCCCCATCAATCCGGCCAGAGCCGTAAGCAACAAACTTTCGCTCATGATCTGGGAAATGATATCGAAAGGCTTGGCTCCGATCGCACGGCGTACACCGATCTCACGGGTACGTTCTCTCACGGTCACCATCATAATATTACTCACCCCGATGATTCCCGCCAGCAAGGTTCCCATACCGACCAGCCACACCAGGATATTGATCCCGGTAAAAAGCATATCGAATGTCTCGAACTGTTTGGCTATCGTAAAGCTGCTGACAGCCTGCGGGTCGGTCGGCGAGATCTCGTTCTGCAGCTTCAACACCATCGTTATATCCTCCACCATCTTGTCGCAGGAATAACCATCCTCGGCCGTAGCACAGAGGAACCAGAACTTGTCTCCCTGGTTAGCCACCTGCTGCAAAGTGGTAAAAGGCGTCATGATACTTTCTTCCGTACGTCCGCCGATCTGTACACGCGGTTTGGGTTTTACCACCCCGACCACCTGGTAATAAATTCCGTTTACACGGATATATTCGCCTATCGGATCTTCGGCCGGAGTAAACAATACCTCACGGACAATACTACCGATCACACATACTTTTCGTTTTTCCAGTACGTCGATCTCGTTCAGCAAACGCCCTTCCAGCACATGCTGCGTCTCGATCTGAAAATATTCCGAGTGCACCCCGCGTACATTATATGTACCGGCTTTCTGGCCTCTCACCACATTATTCTGTCCGCCCCACGACATGGCCATCGGCGACAGGTAACTGACACCTTTCACACGTTGGCGAATGGTTTCCAAATCGCGGTTGCGCATCTGCCAGTAACGGCCTTTCTTATATCCTTTATAAGCTTCCCCGGTACGTTCGGAAAAGAAAAATGCAGAGTTCGTCGCAAAGCCATCCACATTCTTCAGCACGCCATTCTTGAACCCCGTACCCGACCCCAGCAGGATCACAAGCATCAGGATTCCCCAGAACACACCGAAACCGGTCAGAAAACTTCTGGTTTTATTGCGGGTGATCGTCACCCATATTTCCACCCAACGGTCTATATCGAACATATCTTTCTTGTTTTATTCGTTTCTCATGGCTTCGATAGCCGTAATTTTCACTGCTTTACGTGCTGGGAAATAACCAGCCAGCACACCGGCCACAATAATCAGGGCCGTAGCCGACAAGGCAATACCCAGGCTTACCGTCGGATTCAGGAAGATACTCATATCGTCATTCGAAGAGGCCTGCCCCATATTATTACTTTCCATCACGGCATTGATCCCTTCCGTCAACCCTACCCCGGTAATCATACCGAAGTAGCCGAAGACGGCCGTTATCAGGATCGACTCCACGATGATCAGTTTCAGGATAGAGAAAGGGGTTGCCCCGATCGCTTTACGGATACCGAACTCGCGGGTTCTTTCCCGTACGGTGATCAACATGATATTACTTACTCCCACGATACCGGCAGCCAATGTTCCGATTCCGATCACCCAGATAAACAGGGTTATCCCGTTCAGCATTCCGTTAAACATGGCAAAGTCTTCAATCGTACTCCACATACCGATCGCCCGTAAGTCTTCAGGATCAAAGCGATGCCTTTTTCCCATCTGTGCACGGAAACGTTTCTCGAAAGCCTCATATTCTTCTTTGGAACTGATACCGTCGAGAGAAAAGATGATATTATCCAGACCATAGCCCGAACGGTAAAGTTGTTGTGCCGTAGAAAAAGGAATATAAGCCGGAGCATTGTTATTGTTATCCTCATCGGTATAGACACCGATCACCTGATAAGCAATATCACTGGCATTCACATATTTACCCAGCGGGTCTTCTCCACGGAACAAGACTTCCTTCATCCGGGGACTTATCACGATCACTTTTCGCTTCTGCAATATATCCACCTCATTGACAAAACGCCCGTTGCCCACGGTCATTTCAATCTTGTCGATGATCGCCTTATCCGGATGGACACCTTGCAAAGAATAGGTATTATATTCCTCCTTATATGAAAGCGTATCGCTCTGGTAAAGTACGCCCGACACCAGATTCACTTCAGGATTTTGCTGTCTCAAAGCCACCAGGTCGTCATCCTTATATTGTATACGCCGGTTTGTCTGCATCCCCTTGTAAGGTTTGCTGGCATAACGGGGCCATGTTTCCACACGGTTTCCGGCCCAACGGTCGAAGTTTTTCATTATACCGTTCTTCATTCCGTTGCCCGCTCCCAGCAAGACGATCAGCATGAAAATCCCCCACGCCACGGAAAAACCGGTGAGGAACGTACGGAGTTTGTTCTTTTTGATCGTACTCCAAATCTCACGGAAGTTATCAAAGTCGAACATATCCTTTTCCTTTTTCTATGTTTTCAATCAAACCGTCTTTCACACGGATGATTTTTTCAGTCGCATCAGCTACGGATTGCTCGTGGGTAACGATCACCATAGTCATACCTTCTTTATTTACGTTACGCAAAAGCTCCATTACCTCTACCGTGGTAACACTGTCGAGAGCACCGGTAGGTTCGTCGGCCAGAATCACCTGCGGCCGGGCAATCAGGGCACGGGCAATAGCTACACGCTGCTTCTGTCCCCCGGACATTTCATTCGGCATATGCTCCGCCCAATCTTTCAGGCCGACCATATCGAGGTATTCCATTGCCATAGCATTTCTTTTCTTGCGGTTTATCCCCTGATAATATAAGGGAAGGGCGACATTCTCCATCGCATTTTTAAAAGAGATCAGATTAAACGACTGGAAAATAAAGCCGATCATCTGGTTACGAAGTTCAGCTGCACGGGTTTCGCTCAGGTTCTGAATCAATTGTCCATTCAAATGATAGGTACCGGTGTCGTAAGTATCTAATATCCCCAGTATATTCAATAGTGTCGATTTTCCCGACCCGGAAGCCCCCATGATGGAAACCATTTCCCCTTTTTCTATCTCCAGGTCTATACCTTTCAATACATGTAGCGGAGCACCATTGAAATACGTTTTGTTAATTCCTTTCAGCTGAATCATAATATCTGTCATTTCTTTTTATTATTAGACGTACACATTGCTAAAAATGTTACATGTTTAAGGAACTTTTTTTCATTTCTACGCAACAAATGTATGCTTATATAAGATACCTTGTATCGCAAGGTACTAATTTTTAATTCATATTAACTATTACTTTTATCGATATGTAAGAATACGTAAGTAAACACATCAATAAATAAACGACCTGATACTATTTATACTGCATATCCGCTAATATAAAAACAATGAGACTTTTTAAGAATTCTCTTTTTTAACATGAGGTTCAATCATTTTACTCCCTTGTTTATGAATAACTTATTGCTTTATTTATTATATTGGGAACGGAACAAATCAGCGGCTGATAATTATCGGCCGTATGGTTGACAATTATCAGCCAAGCGGCCAACGATTATCAACCATACGGCTGACGGTTATCAACAGCTGATTAGTCGCCATACTAATTTGAATTAGTATGTATAGTAATTGGGATTAGTACGCATAGTAAATAAAAATTCATCGAAATCCTTTTGTATATTTGTACCCGCCGAAACAACCAAAGCGGCGATTCCCGTGTTTTTATTACAGATCAACAAACAAGAAGAAGATTATGAGACTTACTTATATCTACCATAGCGGATTTGCCATCGAAGCGGAAGGATATGCCATCCTGATAGATTATTTCCAAGATACGGGAAAGACACCGGACACAGGCTTCGTTCATGACGAACTGCTTCACCGTCCCGGTACATTATATATATTATCGTCACATTTCCATCCCGACCATTTCAACCCGGAAATACTCGAATGGAAAAAGATAAAAAAGGATATCAAGTATATATTCTCCAAAGACATACTGAAAAGGCGCAGGGCTAAACCCGAAGATGCGTTATACCTGAAGAAGGGAGACGTGTTTGAGGATGAAAACATCCGCATCCAGGCTTTCGGTTCTACCGATGTGGGTATTTCTTTCCTGATAGATTGTGATGGGAAAAAACTTTTCCATGCTGGCGATCTGAATAACTGGCATTGGAAAGATGAATCGACACCTGCGGAAGTGGCCAAAGCAGAAGGCGACTACCTGCATGAACTGAATACACTGGCCGAAACGACCAATCATCTGCATCTGGCCATGTTTCCTGTCGATCCGCGTATCGGGACGGATTTTATGCGGGGAGCCCAGCAATTTGTCGACAGGATAAAGACAGACGTTTTAGTCCCCATGCATTTCTGGGAACGGCCGGCCGAAGTAATGGCTTTCGGCCCTTACGCCGAGTCGAAAGGCTGCCGTTATATCTTGTTGTCCGTACCCGGAGAAGGCACTGATTTTTAATTTATAAAGAAAACAATCATGGAAATTAAAAGTAAATTCGATCATTTCAACATCAATGTTCTCGACCTCGACAGAAGTATCGCTTTCTATAATAAGGCACTCGGGCTAAAAGAACATCACCGCAAAGAGGCACAGGACGGCTCTTTCGTCCTCGTTTACCTGACGGACGATCAGACGGGATTCCTGCTGGAACTGACCTGGCTGAAAGACCGCAACGCCCCCTACGAACTGGGAGACAACGAAAGTCATCTCTGCTTCCGTGTAGCCGGTGATTACGACGAAGTACGCAAATTCCATAAGGAAATGGACTGCGTATGTTATGAGAATACGGCTATGGGGCTATATTTCATCAACGATCCCGACGATTACTGGATCGAGGTTCTGCCAGCCAGATAAAAGACAGCATACCAATCATCTTGCACCAAAATTGTATCAGCCTTTTACCGGCAATACAATTTTGGTCAACCGTTCTTCATACGTCTGCTCCTTCTTCTTATAGTAAAATTCATAGGCCGTACCTTCGGGTTCATATCCCTTCTGCATGATCCAGGCCGTCATTTCCCCATACAGATAATCCATTTCATCATAATCGCCTTTGAACAAACAATGGACTACTTTCGTTTCAGGGATGATGCGTGATTGCAGGCTCTCGTTACCTTCCATCCAGGTAGAAAGAGGGAAACAGATCTCTATATCCAGATTATGTATATCCAGATCCAGGTAATCGTAGTAAATAATAAAAGGGACATCGGTCATATATACTCCGGTCGGCCGGAGAAGTGACAGTGCGACTTCGCGTTTTTCGGCAAACAGCCGTTCCATATCTTTATAGCTGGCTTTCATGCGGGCCGATAAAACAGGCTGTTCCGCCCGGACCATGAGCCGTATATCTGAAACCTGTGGCATAGTGTTATTCATTAATGGGTTAAGAATTTACCAAAGGTAAAATAAACATTCAATGAAGCGGTACCAGAATGCAGAAAAAAACTGAAAATGACATATTTTGATCCAACCTACAAGCAATCTTTCATTTATTGTAATAGATGAAATAAAACATCATTACGCATTTTTTTAAAGAAAATCATTGCAGCTAACCATATTCCTCTTATATTTGCTTTCCAGAAAAACTCATTATTAATCATAAATATAAAATCATGGAGAAGCCTTATGTAGTAGGTATTGATATAGGCGGTACCAATACTGTTTTTGGAGTAGTAGATGCGAGAGGTACAATTTTGTACAGTGGATCAATCAAAACAGGTAAATATACTGATATCGATGAGTATGTATCAGAACTTGGTCAAGGTTTGCTACAAGTAATCGATCAGGCCGGTGGTCCCGACAAAATCAAAGGTGTAGGCGTAGGAGCTCCTAATGGTAACTTCTTCAACGGCTGTATCGAATTTGCCCCAAACCTTCCGTGGAAGGGTAAAATTCCTTTGGCTCAGTTGATCAGCGAACAAATCGGTGGTATTCCTGTAGCATTAACAAATGATGCCAACGCTGCTGCGATTGGTGAAATGACTTATGGTGCAGCTCGTGGTCTGAAAGACTTTATCGTAATCACACTGGGAACAGGAGTTGGTAGCGGTATCGTTATCGGTGGTAACCTGGTTTACGGACACGATGGATTTGCCGGTGAATTGGGTCACGTAATCATGCGTCGTAACAACGGACGTCCTTGCGGTTGTGGTCGTCAGGGATGTTTGGAAACGTATGCTTCGGCAACAGGTGTGGCTCGTACAGCCCGTGAATATCTGGAAATCCGTAAGGACGACAGTTTATTGCGCGAACTCGATCCGGACGAAATCACTTCAAAAGATGTATATGAAGCAGCTATGAAGAATGATAAGCTGGCTCTTGAAATCTTCGAATTCACAGGAAACATCCTGGGTGAAGCTTTTGCTGATGCTGTTGCATTCTCAAGCCCGGAAGCAATCATTCTGTTCGGCGGTCTGACCAAGGCAGGCGATCTGATCATGAATCCGATCAAACGTTCTATGGAAAAGAATATGCTGAAAGTATACGAAGGTAAAACTAAACTGCTTTTCTCTCAATTGAAAGAAAGCGATGCAGCTGTACTCGGTGCCAGCGCATTAGGTTGGGAAGTAAAAGAGTAATCGTATTTCAACGGGGTTCAGCCCCAGATCGAGGGCGGCTTCAGGCCGCCCTTATTTGTTTATATACATTATATATATATTAATAATATGAGTCATCCTTTACATCAGTTTATCTATTGTCCGAAATGTGGTGCCAAAACATTCGTCGAACGTAACGAGAAGGCCAAAATGTGTACCACTTGCGGTTTCGTCTATTATTTTAACCCCTCATCGGCAGTAGCCTGTTTTATCCGTAACGCAGCCGGGGAAGTTTTATTGGTACGTCGTGCGAAGGATCCGGCCAAAGGAACACTCGATTTGCCGGGAGGTTTTGTCGACATGCATGAATCGGCTGAAGAAGCAGCACATCGCGAAGTGAAAGAAGAAACAGGACTGGATATCACCGAATGCTGTTACCTGTTTTCTATTCCTAACCTTTATCCATATTGCGGTTTTGAAGTACACACGATAGATATGTTTTTCGAATGCCATGTAGAAAACTTCAACAACGCTCATGCAGAAGACGATGCAGCTGAAATTGTTATTTTGAAAGAGGAAGAGCTGAAAGCGGATGACTTCGGATTGATATCAATAAAGAAAGCAATTGAAATTTACAAAGAAAACAATCGTTAACTTCCATCTTTTTATCTATCAATTGACAATTAGGGGACGAAATATTTCGTCCTTCTTATTTTCCGTATTACAATTTCTCTACCACATCCTACTTATTGTTTTTTTATAAAAAAGAAGATACATAACCCTAAAAAAAGCCATAGTTCTAAAAGAACTCCGTACTAAATATCCGGCGCAAATATATTAATAAATTATCAAACACTGTTATTTTACGTCAAAAAAAGATATATTATGCTTTGTTTTTAACAACTTCAACAATAACAAAGAAAATAATCAGCATTCAATCTGACTACAAATCTTATCCTTTGATTATATTCATATTGTACATTTTGATATCATTATAAATTTGTATGTTAATCGTAATATCCTCCTATTCATATTAAACAATATTTATTAATGCCAGATAGATAAACAGAAAGTAATTCATATGAACCAATGTTATAAAAAAAAGCTTTTAACCTTACTTAACCAATAGAATACTATTGATAATTAGATGTTTTCTGCTTACATCACACCATAGTTCTTTTAGAACTAAGATCAAAAACATCAATAAACGTCAAATCTAAAGCAACTCCACTAACACTAGTATTATTATCAATAAACTCATTAATTATGTTGAAACACTTCAAACCTGTCAGCTTAATTCTTGTCGCAGGAGCAATAACACTTCCTACAAGTGTATATGCAGACTTAGCGCCAGAAAAGCACGAAACTGCTATTACCCAACAAAGTGGTAAAGTAAGCGGTGTTGTAGAAGATGATTTCGGACCTGTTGCCGGAGCATCAGTAGTGATCAAAGGAACCACTCACGGTAGTATTACCGATATGGATGGTAAATTCAACCTGGAAGGAGTAAAAAAGGGAGACATTATCCAGATTTCTTTTATCGGATATGCTACTCAGGAAGTCACCTACACTGGCCAATCTTCATTAAACATTAAACTAGCAGAAGACACTCAGAAGCTGGACGAAGTTGTCGTAACAGCTTTGGGTATCAAGAAAGATGCCAAGAAATTAGGTTATGCCGTAAGTAATGTATCATCTGAAGAATTAACCAGAACTGGCGGTTCAAACATTGCAACCGGACTTTACGGTAAAGCTACCGGTGTACGTATTCAGGCTGCTCCTGGTGGCGGTACATCAGCGGTATCTATCTCCGTTCGTGGTCTTTCTTCTATCACGGGTAATACTCAACCGCTGATCATCATGGACGGTGTACCTCTTCACAACAGTAACACCAACAATGATGGTTACTGGGGTAACCAGCGTATCAACTCCAACGGTATGGTAGATATCAACCCCGAAGATGTCGAAAACATCTCTATCCTGAAAGGAGCTGCCGCTTCTGCCCTGTACGGATCGGAAGCTGCCAACGGTGTTGTGATGATTACTACCAAAAAAGCTAAAGCCGGTTCAGGTACTCAGATTGACTTCAGTGCAAATGTAAGTTTCGACAAAGTGGCTTATATGCCTGAAATACAAAAGGAATACGGTCCGGGTTACGATAACTCACAATTAGGAAACGATAGTCAAGAAGCTTTAACTGGTTTCCGTCAGTTACGTGTAGACCGCAACGGTAACGCAATTGTTACGCCGAACCGTGAAACTTATTATTCGTGGGGGGCTAAATATGATCCCAGCAAAATGGTTACTTACTTTGACGGTACACAGCGTGCATTCGCACCGATTGACAACAACCAATGGGCAGATATCTTCCGTACCGGTGTAAACCAAACTTACAACCTATCGTTGACCAACAGTTCCGAGAAAAACAACGTACGTTTCTCATACACTTACAACGATGTAAAAGCTATGCAGCTCAACTCTAACAACCATAAGCATAATTTCAACTTAAACGGAACATTCAATGTAACCAATACCATCAAGTTGAACTACACGGCCACTTATCAGAACCAGTTCATTAAGAACCGCCCGTATCGTATCAGCCGTTTAACCAACAACTTCAGTGGTATGTTCGGTGGCTTCACCGATGTTGCTTACATACGCGACCATACAGTAACAAGCCTTGGTTATCAAAACAGCACATCATCGTATAACGGTGGAACAAGCGATACATTAACACCAGACGAACAATTCCTTTATACCCCAATGGGATCTACCTCATTAATGAGTGAATACTTCTGGAACATTATGGGTAAAGAACAGTTGGAAGAACACCAGCGTTTCATCGGTGCAGTCAACCCGACTTGGGAAATCATCCCTGGATTAACATTGAACGGTCGTGTAGCAGCCGACTTGACTGTTGACAAGATTGAAAACAAAAACCGTGCAGAAAACGCACATGTATTCTCTACCAACGGTCAGTATAGCGACTCTTATGGATTAAATAACAGCCGCTACCAGATTGTTTATAGCGATGTGATGTTGATGTTCGATAGAACATTCAATGAGCTTCATAATGTAACAGCCAACCTAGGTTGGACAGCTCGCCAGGAATCTTATTACAAATCGGATGTTAGCACCAGCCAAGGTCTGACACAAGAAAACTGGTTCCACTTGAACGCCTCTGTCGGCACAAAGAATGCAAGTATGACCAAACAAGATTTGCTTAAAACAGGTGCTTTCCTGACTGCCAGCTACGGCTACAACGGCTGGGGATTTCTGGAAGGTTCTATCCGCCAGGAAAAGACCTCTACCCTGAAGAAAGGCAACAATTCATTCTGGTATCCTTCTGCCAGCGCCAGCGTACTCTATACGGAATTACTTAAAGACCAAATGCCAACTTGGTGGAACTATGGTAAAGTACGCGCTTCTTATGGTATTGTAGGTAATGCCCCTGAACTTTATCGCGCCGTTTTGGCATTCAAACAAGAATCATTGCTGAGAGGATCTACTTACAGTTATAATTACATTGATAAGAGTATCGGTAATGAAAGTATCAAGCCGGAAACCAAGTATGAATTTGAAATCGGTTTGGAAAACAAATTCTTTGGAAACCGCTTAGGCATGGAATTCAACTTCTATAGCAATACCATCAAAGACCAGATTCTTCAAACGACCAGTGCCGCTTCTATGGGTGCACAGAGCATGTTGATGAATGTAGGTGAGTTGAGCAACAAGGGTGTTGAATTTAGCGTATACGGTACTCCTATTGAAAACAAAGATTGGAAATGGGATCTGCGTGCAAATGTAGCTTGGAACAAAAATACAGTAAAAAAGTTAGCTGATGGTTTGGATGTATTAAATCACTCGGATATTGATGGTGGTGCAGCCTCGCTTGAATCACATGTAGGCGAATCTATGGGTGACTGGTATACTTATACTTGGAAAACAGACGAAAACGGCAATTACATCGTAGGCAGCAACGGTTTGTATATAACCGATACATCCGAACGTCACAAAGTAGGTAACGCCATGCCAAAAGTTACCGGAGGTTTCGGTACAAGTTTAAGCTATAAGAACTTTACTTTGGATATGGCCTTCGACTTCCGTTTTGGTGGCGATGTATTGAACACACCTTGGCAATACATGATGGCTGTAGGTAATATTACCGACGCCGTAGGTGTTCGCGACCATTCCACAGGAGGTTTATTCTACTACTGCGACACAGAAAAAATGGACGACAAAGGTTCTATCCATATCGTTAACCCAAGTGAAGTAAGCAACTACAAACGAGGTGAAACGATGATAAACGGTCACTATGTTTGGGACAACGGTTTGATCTTGCCGGGTGTAAAAGAAGACGGCACACCAAACGACATCATTGTAACTCAAATGGAAGCAAACGTCAGCCAATATGGTTGGGGTACAGGCGCCAGCATGAGTTATCAGGATGCTATCCAAAAGAACAGCTACATCAAATGTCGTGAAATCAGCCTGGGTTATACACTGCCGAAAGACTTGACCAAGAAGTTTGCTTGCAATAACCTGATGGTTTCAGCTTTCGTACGTAACCCGTTCTATGTATATCGCACATTAAAATTGTTCGACTCTGAAACAACAGACGGTACAAACTGGATTTATCAGGCACAATTAGGCGGTTCAACGGCCAGTGCACGCACATTCGGTTTCTCTGTTCGTGCAAACTTCTAATTTACATTTTATTAAATCAGATTAAAAAGAAGAATTTATGAAAAAGATATTTTCATTGTTAGCAGGAGGAATCGCACTAGTATCGCTTGCCTCATCATGCGCCGATTCAGCGTATGATGATAAGTACGCAGATCCTTCTCAAACAACAACAGTAGGTGTACCTCAGGTATTTACCGCCGTAATGTTTAAAGGGAACACCTGGATGAACCCGATTTATTATCGTCATTGGGTACAATCAACCACCTCAGGTCTGTTCTCCGGAGTTATCGGTACAACCAATTCGCGTGCTCGCTATATGGGTTCCGGTGAAGGACGTTACAATGATCGTTGGAAAGAATTTTACGATATGCTAACCCAACAGCGTTTGTTAGAATATACTTATGAAAATCTTTCCGAAACAGAAAAGCCCTCAAACATTGTATTCTATTATCTGGGTCGCACACTGGTTGAATCACAATTACATGAAATGTTGTCCATATTCGGAGATGTACCTTTCAACGGTGCAGGTACACTTTGGAGAGATGGCGATTACAATGCAGCCAAAGAAAAATGCGTTTATGATGACGATGTAGCACTTTATAAGCAGATCCTTGTCGACCTGAAAGAAGTCGGCGACTATTTTGCCAGTGGCAATGTAAACCAGATTGGTCTTACCTCATTAAGCCGTCAAGACTACACGATCGCGGCCGGTGATGCTACATTATGGCGCAAATATGTCAACTCACTCCGTCTGCGTATTGCTCTTCATTTGTCTACTGCCGGCGATTGCACAGCAGAAGCCCATGCTGCCATTGCCGAAATCCTGAACAATCCGGGACAGTATCCGCTGATTGACAACAATACGGAAAATATGGGTGTGACAGCCAATACCCAGAAGGACGATTTCAATTTCGGTAAAAGTTTCTCACAAGCGCTTCGCTCAGGTGGTATGGCTGCTTGTTCACAGACTATTCTGGATGCTATGAACTTGCCGACAAACGGTTTACCTGACGAAAATACCGACCCACGTCTGGAAGTTATGTACGATTGCAACCCCGATGGACAATACATCGCTTATGATGTCATGATGACCGAGGCTGAAATCACAACCTTGAAAGACCAAAAACAGAAAGAGTATGTAGAAAGAGGTATGACACAAGCCAATTATTTCTGTGAAATCGACACAATCGCTGCCGCCGGTTGGGCTACATATCAAGGAAACGAAAACATATTCGGCCTATGGTTAAGTGCAGCCGAAGTAAGTTTCAGCAAAGCCGAAGCTTATTTGATGGGATATGGCGTGAGTACCGATGCCAACAAGGCGAAAGCAAACTTCATTGAAGGAGTGAAACAGTCTACCGAATACTATTGGGACATGAAGGAAACCAGCTCGCTTCATAAAGAAGGCAACGATAGCTACAGAGGATTCCGTCCATTGGTTAGACCAACAAACGATGCTATTGCAGCCTACGCCGAAAGCATCTGGAAACCGACCCAGGAGGTTATCTGCACGCAGTTATGGCTGAACTTCGGCTTCATGAACAAGCTGGAAGCATGGAACGTAGTACGCCGTACAGGTTATCCTGTAGTTGAATTTGCAACAGATAACCAGGTATCTGGTTTCCCTACTCCTCCTAACCGTTTGCCTTATCCAAACGATGAGTTGACTTACAACAGCGAAAACTGCCAGGCAGCTATCGCTAAAAACTATGAAGAGCCAAGTGGTTATTACACCAACCTCTTCTGGGCTAAGAAAACTTATTATAAGATGGTTAGATAATCAACAAAAATATCTCCACACAATTATATAAAACATAATTGATGGTAAATGTGGAAACCGAAACCGCCCCGAAGTGATTCGCGGCGGTTTTTATTTATATACTATAATTAGCGTTGTTCATCATACACCCCGAACTCAGCAATTGAAGCCTGCCCATTGGTGTTCTCTATTTCTATTTTGACTTTGTTTCCCCAAACACGGTCAAAACGATGCACTTTAACTTTATCAGCCTTATCTCCCGAACAGATCTCTTTCCAGATACCATCCGTTTCATATAATAAGCGATACCGTTGTATACTTCCCTGAAGATCGGTTATTGTTATCATATTGAAAGAATGGCATTTATCCAGATCCACTTCCAACCAGGGGGTTGCTACAGCCTTGTTCGACCGCCAACTGGTTGTAAAATCATCGTCATTTCCAAAATCCATAATCCACATATCCTCACTCCAACTGGAATTAGCCGGTTTACCTTTGGCTATATTCGTTGCAATTATTGGGGCATCATAAGCCGGAAGTTGGGGTACGGCTACATCGTCTTTCCAGAGTTCTCCGATTTTCTTCAATCCCTCAACAGCATTCGGATCGATCAGGCCGTCACGGTTAGGAGCCACATTCAATATAAAATTGCAATAAGCCTGATTGAATGGTTCCAGATTATCCTTTACAATCGTAACGGGATCTTTTACAGGCGATACCGGAAAGTTTTCTTTCCAGAACCAGCTCTTATTGATCGGTAAGCAAGATAAAGCGGGTAGTTGGTTCGTCTCTTTTGAAATATGTTGTCCGGCATTCTGCTCATACGATTTTATATCTGTGTAGAACAAGGCATCCTTCGGATACTTGGCGGCATTCAGATCCATCACCAGGCAATTGGGCTGAAGTCTTTTTATCAACCGGTACACTTCCTCAAACGGTATTGTCTCATAGGAGATACGCGACCAGGGAGCGTCCCAGCCATCAATGATGATTGCAGTTATCTCCCCATAGTTGGTAAGAAGTTCCGTTAACTGCTCTTTGACCATTTCGACATGGGCTTTAGTGATAAAGCCGGGACGCAGTTTATGATGGGTATCGAGTATGGAATAATAAAGCATCGTTTTCAGTCCTTCCTTACGGAATGCTTCGGTATATTCTTTTACGACATCACGTTTGAGCGGACTATTCATCACATTATAACCGGTCGTTTTCGTATCCCAGATACAGAAACCACTATGATGTTTGGTCGTCAGGCATCCGTAACGCATCTTAGCGGCTTTCGCAGCTTTGGCCCACTGCCCGCAATCCAGCTTCACCGGATTGAAAATGGCCGGACTCGCTTCCGGATCCGCCCAGTCGTCATCCATAAACGTAGGGATATTGAAGTGGATAAACATACCGAACTTCAGGTCGACAAACTGCTGCTGCAAAGTCTTTAAATCCGAAATTCCACTTGTCGGTTGTGCTTTTAATCCCTGCACTGCCAGACTGCATAAAAAAGCGAGACACAAAAGAATAGATACATTTTTTCTCATAACTGTTCCTTATTAAAATATTTGCCGGTTTCTCCGAAAAGTCAACCGGCAAATATACCTTTTTATTTTACTGAATAATCGTTATTTCAATAACCATCATTCTGTTTCAGGTTCTTGTTATTCTTGATCTCGTTGGTCGGGATCGGGAATAACAGTTCCCGTTCGCTCAGAGCCGGCCCGTAAGTGAATTTATGGCCAACATAGTTATCAAACTTTCCGGTTGTCAGATTCAGCACCTTGCGGGTACGAGCCATATCAAACCATATCTTATTTTCAAAAGACAGTTCATGATAACGTTCTTTCCAGACTGCCTGGCGAAACTCATCCTGCGACAAGCCGCTAAGACCTTTCAGGTTTGCCCGCTGCCGCACCTGGTTCACGCAGGAATATGCATCGGCTGAAGGACTTCCATCGGCTTCATTCTGTGCTTCAGCATACATTAATAATACGTCTGCATAACGAAGCAACGGATAATTCAAACTGCTTTTCGCCGTATTCAGGTTCGCATCCATATCGAAGAACTTAAAGATATGATAAGCACCGAACTTAACGATCTCTTCCCTGTTCGCATTCGAAGTAAACTGGGTATAATAGAATTCGCCTTCCTCTGTCCGCTTATCTCCTTCTTCATAGGTATTAATAAATTCATCCAGTACGACTATCGAACCTGTTTCAGTCGAGTAGTAGGAAATATCCATATTATAAGGCAAATATAAGCTTTGGAACGGACTTTCCACTATTCCCGACTGATATTGGATCATAAAAAGATGTTCCCCTTTATTTTCCATTTCAATATTATGCAGATCGCCGTAGGAAGAAAACAGCTTGTAACTACCGTTATCTATCACTTCCTTCGCCTTGGATGCAGCCAGCGAGTAATATTCCTTCCCCTTTTCCAACGGATAACCAGCCATTGTCAGATAGACGTTTGCCAACACGGACTTAATAGTAGCCATTGTTACTTTGCCACTTTCATCTACCCAGGGCAACTCTGATTTTTCAGCTTCCTTCAAGTCGGAGATGATCTGGTTATAAACTTCCTCAACAGAAGCCTGCTGCGGATATAATTCGGGAGAAGAAGCATCTACCGGTACCAGAACCAAAGGTATCGACCCGAACAAACGAACCAGGTTAAAATAGTTATACGCCCGGAGAAAATAAGCCTCACCCAGACATTTTTTCTTTGTACTGTTATCCATTTCGATACCGGGTATATAGGTAATTGCCAGATTCGCATTCGCTATTGCACGGTAAGTATAGTTCCACCAGCTCTTGCTGTATTCGTTGTCGGAGTTATTCACCACCAGTCGGATATTATTGATGTTGACATTCTGGCTCACTTTCGTTCCGGCAAGTCCGGTCTGGAAATCGGTCATGAAATAAGGGTTACCGCCATAGTCGCCATTGGCCGAATATCTTAAATCCTGATAAATCGAATTCACTACGCTGCGGGCGTGTTCTGCCGTTCTGAAATAATTCTGCTGGGTAAAATTAGACGGGTTCGATTCATCCAGAAAGTCTGTACAACTACTACACCCCAGAACCAGCGATACTATCAATAGTGCATATCTTGTTTTCATAACTTAATCGTATTTAGAATTAAAAACTAACATTCAGCCCGATGGTAAACGTACGTGGTTTCGGATAACCGAATACAGTTATACCCTGGGCAAAGGTTTGTGTGGCATCGGATACTTCCGGATCATAACCATTGTACTTCGTGATCAGGAAGAAGTTCTGCACACTGCCGTATATCCTCAGGTATTTTACATAGAACTTATTGGTCAGTTCCGAAGGGAATGTATATCCCACTACCAGGTTCTTACCACGCAGGAACGAGCCGTCTTCTATAAAATGAGAGTCGATATTCGTTGTATATCCAGCACCGGTCGGCCTGATCTGGGCAATCATCGTATTCTGGTTTTCAGGCGTCCAGGCATTCAGCACGGTCTTGTAGCTGTTGGCTATACCTGTACGGTCTTCTGCCGAGTGTTTAGAGATATCCATTACATCGTTGCCAAACATATATTGCAGGTCGACAACCAGGTCGAAGTTTTTATAACGGAACGAGTTGGAGAATGTTCCGTAACCGTCGGGAATACCCTTACCGATGATCATACGGTCGAGGTCATTGATCTGTCCGTCGTTATTCCTGTCCCAAAGTTTCAGGTCACCCGGGCGAAGGTTATATTTAGCGGCTTCCGCAGCTTCGTCCGTACTCCAGGTACCCAGGCGTTTGTAGCCGTAGAAAGAACCTACCGGTTCACCTACACGGATGATATTATTGCTGGACGACAAAATGTCCGGCCCCGGATAAATATCATCGCCACCTTCGCTCAATGCCAAGACCTTGTTCTTATTGAAAGAGATATTGAAAGTCGACTCCCATGTAAAGTTCTCATTCCGGATATTCACCGTATTGATAGAAAACTCGAAACCTTTATTACTCATACTACCGATATTCTTTGTGATAGAGGTAAAACCACTGGAAGCCGGCACCGGTGCATTCAGCAACATATCCGTCGTTTTCTTATAATATACATCCATTTCCAGGTTGATCCGGTTATCGAGCAAACCGATATCCAACCCAGCATTCACCTGAGAAGTCTTTTCCCATTTCAAATCCGGGTTAGCCAATGAGGAGACTCCGATACCGGAAGCTTTGGAACTACCGAATACAGTCGTGTAATTTCCTAAACTTCCCTGCGAAGCATAAGCACCCGTTTCCGAGTTACCGGTCAAACCATAACTGGCTCTCAGTTTCATGTTGGAGATCGCCGTTACCGGTTTTAAGAATGCTTCTTCAGAGATACGCCAGGCAGCACCTACAGACGGGAAGAACGCATACCTGTTCGACTGGCCGAATTTGGAAGAACCATCCAGACGAGCCGTTGCCGTCAGTAAATATTTACTTTTAAAGCCGTAATTCACACGCGCAAAATAAGAGTTCAAACCATAGGCGTTCGCATTGGATGCAGCCGTAGGAGAAGTTCCTATTCCCAGGTTATTATACTGGAAGAAGTCATCTTCGAAACCTGTTGCAGAGGCTGTAGCCGATGCGTTATCGACATGCTGCCAGGACAAGCCGACCATACCGGTCAGCGAATGCATACGGGCAAACTCTTTATTATAAGTCAGGTAGTTCTCAAACTGCCAGGAGTTATTTCTATTATTATTAACAGAAGCGCTACCATTGGGTGAAGAGATCCAAATCAGCTGACGGCCACCATAGTAACCGGATTTCTGGTTAATGATATTAGCACCTAATACCGAACGGAATTCCAGACCGGGCATCAATGTAATATTAGCATACACATTACCCAGCATTGTCTGTGTCTCCATGGTGTAGTTACGGTCTTTAGCTACCTGTACGGGGCTGTTGCCACCTTCCATTCCCGGATAATCGTTATTTCCGGCGAAAGTACCATCCTCATAGCGAACCGGCAGGAAAGGCAACGCCTCTACTATCTGGCGTCCTACGGTTATACCGCCATCGCCCATAGAGTCGGTCTGGCGTTCCTGTTGGTAAGCGTAACTTAAGCTACCTCCTACCTTCAACCATTTGGTCAGTTCGCTATCCATAAAGAAACGGGCGGAATAGCGTTTCAGATAAGACTCGATGATCAGACCGTCTTCTCCTCTGAATCCGACAGACAGGCCGTAGCTATCGCCCCCCTTCGTATTGGACACAGATATCTGGTGTGTCTGGGAGAAGGCATTCCGTATCGTTTCATCCTGCCAATCGGTATCATACAACGGCCGGCCGTTTGAATCGAACAACCTCGGATCGGTTCTTTTCAGTTTCGGATCCTTATAACTGCCATTCTTCCATCCATCAGGATCAAACTTCTGTGCATTGGCATAGGCCAGTTCTTCCAGTTGTAAAAACTCCGAAGCATTTAGGACATCCAGTTTCTTAGGAAGGACACCTATACCGAAGTCTGTATCGTAACGGATGGTTGTTCCCATCCCTTCACCTTTCTTGGTGGTAATCAGGATCACACCGTTGGCTCCGCGTGCACCGTAGATGGCTGTTGCAGATGCATCTTTCAAAACCTCTACCGATTTGATGTCATTCGGGTTCAGGTAATCGATCGGAGAAGTTCCGTTCGTCAATGTACTGACGTTCAATATAACACCGTCCACAACATAGAGCGGATCATTCGTTACGCTGATGGAAGAATTACCACGGATACGAATAGAAGCGCGTCCGCCCGGACGGCCTGAGTTGGTGGAGATATTCACACCGGAAACCCTACCCGACAAAGCCTGTCCGAAAGAGGTAACCGTACGTTGTGCCAAGGCATCTTCCTTGACGGAACCGGATGCTCCCGTCAGGTCACTTTTCTTCATCGTACCGTAACCCACCACAACGATCTCGTCAATATTCTGAGTATCTTCCTGTAAAGTGATCTTTAGAATCGATTTATTCCTGGTACTTATTTCCTGCGACAAGTAACCGATATACGAAACGACCAATGTGGCATTATCCGGTATCTCAAAAGCAAACTTCCCGTCTACATCTGTCATATTCCCGATAGTCGTGCCTTTTACCAATACATTCGCTCCGATAACGGGTTCTCCATTGCCGTCGACCACAACACCTGATATCCGGCGACCGGCCTGCTGCTGTTGCTGCAGTGCGATAATATTATTTTCCTTCGAGGATAAAACGATATGGTTTCCTTGGATCATATACTCGATGTTCGTATCCTCGAACAATTCGTCCAACACCTGGCTTACCTGTTTATCCTTTACTTTTACGGAAACTTTACGATTTACATCGATCTGGTTGTTATACACAAAGAGATACTCTGTCTGTTTCTCTATTTCAGAGAATATCTTGTTTAACTGCGTACTGGATTTACTGATGCTTACCCGCATATTCTGCGAATGAGTTGTAGAAGCGAACGAACAAAATATACAGACTAATAACAGGAATGTAGTTATTCGCATAATTCTGAATAGTTGTTTAAGGTTGGGACTTTTTAGGCAATAATGTCCCTGTAAAGTATTTTTTTTCATACATTTGTTGTTTCAAAGTAATACAATTTAATGAATTGTGTTATAGATTCTTGCCGGTTGATGCGTCACCATCAGCCGGCATTTTCGTTAACAAGGATTTTTTATGTCATAGGCAAACAAGATTAAAAGGTTAATACTAAATTGGATCAGTTTATATAAACGATATGATTCTCACGATCCCGTTGATAGGTAAAATGAATATTCTTCTGCAACAGGCTCAGTGCGTAATCCACTCCATCCGTTTGTTTGAATTTACCGGTATACAGATATTGAGTGACTTTCTGATTGTTAACTACAATAGTCAGGCCATAAAACTTTTCAAAGTCTTCCATAACCACTTTGAAAGGCTCGTCGACAAAGCAGATCAGGCCTTCTTTCCAACGGTACCGCTCATAGTTACTGACTTTTTGCGTCAGTAGCTTCCCGTTTGACCGATATACCTTATTATTAGGCTTCAGCGAAACGGCCTGTGTCGGATCGTCGAGCATCGAGACCTTTACACTTCCTTCCATCAACACCGTTTCAAATTTATCCCGGGAAGAATAAGCATCTATATTGAACTTGGTACCCAGTACCTCGACACTACATTCTTTGGTATTAACGATAAATGGCCTTTTCGAATCTTTTGCAACGTCGAAATAGGCTTCTCCATCCAGCTTAACCTGACGGTTTTCCTTATTGAAGGATACCGGATATTGTATAGTGGTCTGGGCATTCAGCCAGATATTACTGCCGTCAGGCAAAGTTACGTTTACGCATTGACCGGCCGGAACCGATATGGTCTGCATAGCGATCGGCCCTTCCGTTTTTTCCGATTGCCAGAAGTAACCGAGGCCAAAGGCAACGACAATCATTGCGGCAACTCTCAGGAACCGGGCCACGCCACGACGCAGGAAGTATTGCTGTCTGCCGGCCTGTTGCTGTACCTGTTTATCCTCCCCATGCAATAAGACGGCATTATAAAGCTTCCGCTCTTTCAAAAGAAATTGCTTATTGCCCGGATCTGATTCCATCCAGTGCATGATTGCTTCTTTCTCCTCCAGCGTAGCCGCTCCGGCAAAAAATTTATGTAATAATTCTTTTTCCATTTTTCCTGTTTCTGTCTATATAGAAATCGGGAGAAGGAAGTGCCTAGTTAAAAAATGGAAAAAGTCACAATTGGTAGAGTAAAAAGGGAAGCAACACATAATAATCCTTGAGATTGACGCGCAAAGCTGATAATGCTTTAGCGATATGGTATTCTACTCCTTTCGCGGTCATATTCATTTCCTCGGCTATCTCTTTGCGGGTTTTGTTGGCAACCCGGCTCATGATGAAAATACGGCGGGTCTGTTCCGGCAACTGCTCCAAAGTCCGGTTGACTATTTCTTTTATTTCATTGGTGAAAAGCTCTGTCGGTTCACAGACTTCCAGGGAAGATATTTGAATGTTCAATTCCCATTCGGCCACATTCCTGATCCGCTGAGATACATCTTCCTGAAGCTGTTTACGCTTCAGGTGGTTCAGGCATTTATGCTTAATCAATGTCAGGATATAGGCAGGAATATTGGAGTCTTCACGCAGGATATCCCTCACTTCCCAGTAATCCATAAAAGCTTCCATTACAAAGTCTTCGGCCACTGTCAAATCTTGCACATACGAATTTGCAAAGCTGATAAAGCGGCTTTTATAATCTTCAAATAGCTGATTTAATTTCTTTATGTCTTCCGATCCCTTCATTATGCCCTTTCATTCGTAGAAAGCGTAAATATAGAACATTTTTTATTCTTCTTTAGTAAAGAACGTCTCTCTTTTTATTCAGGCCGATTTGTTTATGAAATCAAATATTAATTCTTTTTGTTAATAACTTACTAAGCATTTGTATGTTATTCTTTATATTTGCAACTTAGAACTAACAGAGACTGTTTAATATCTGTACATTAAAGCGAAGGAGTGATGAAAAGAATACTTATTCCACTGTGCCTGGTGGTAGGAAGTCATGTGGCTAGCGGGCAACGGTCGTACCAGTTTGAGGCACCGGACCGATTGTTCGTAGAAGGTAAAGAATTGTTTAGTTTAAAGAATTATCCGGGTTGCATCGATAAGCTGGAAGCTTACAAGCAGCATTCGAAAGATGCCGACCTGATCCAGGAAGCCAACTATATGATCGTATATGCGGCTTATGAGCAGGGACGACCTAATGCCGACCAACTACTGAAAGATTACCTGGAAGACTATCCGGCATCACGCCATAGTGACGAGGTGAACTTCCTGATCGGTTCGGTTCATTTCGGACGTGGCGAATATCAGAAGGCCATCTTCTGGTTCAATGAGTCGAACATCGACATGCTGAGTCCGGAACAACAGGAGACTTACAGTTTCCGCCTGGCCTACTCACTGCTGCAAAACGGGGAAATGGACAAAGCGAGAGGATATTTCTCACGCATCCAGCAGGTCGGGACACAGTACCGCGAAGCTGCCACCTACTATGTGGCTTATATCGATTACGCTACCGGCAAGTACAACAATGCACTGGTCGAATTCAGCCGCCTGAAAGAGATGCCTGACTACCGCGAACAGTCATTATATTACATCACGCAGATATACTTTATACAGAACAAATACGACAAGGTGATCAGCGAAGGGGAAGAGCTTCTCTCCTCTTATCCGAACAGCAAGAATAACAGCGAACTTTACCGCGTTCTGGGTAACTCTTACTATCATCTGGGGAATCAGGACAAGGCGATCAACATGTTAAGCAAATATGTATCGTCTACCGACAGCCCGTTGCGAGGCGACCTGTATATCCTCGGTGTTTGCTATTATAATAAAGGTAACTACAACAGTGCAGTCAATGCCCTGTCGCAGACCGTCCGCCAGGATGATGCACTCACCCAGAATGCCTATCTCTATCTCGGACAATGTTATCTGAAGCTGAACGACAAGAACAACGCCCGTATGGCATTCGAAGCGGCAGCAACTTCTTCATTCGACAAACAGATCAAGGAAACGGCCATGTTCAACTACGCCCTCCTGATCCATGAGACAGCTTTCACCGGCTTCGGCGAATCGGTTACGATTTTCGAGGACTTCCTGAATGACTTCCCTAACTCCCAATATGCGGACAAGGTGAACGACTACCTGGTGGAAGTCTATTTAACGACAAAGAACTATCAGGCTGCCCTGAACTCTATCAATAAGATCAACCGTCCGAGCACCAAGATACTGGAAGCCAAGCAGGACATTTTGTTCCAGCTCGGTACACAGGCATTCACCAATATGAAACTGGACGATGCGGTAGACCTGTTCACCCAGGCTATCAATCTGGGTTCTTATAATATGGAATCGCGTAACGATGCTTATTTCTGGCGCGGAGAGTCTTACTACCGCCAGGGTGAATACCAGAAAGCTATTTCAGATTACCGTACGTATCTGAACAATACCCGTCAGCGCAATACGGATATGTATGCCCTGGCTCATTACAACCTGGGTTACTGCTACTTCAAACAGAAACAATACGGAGAAGCCCAGAACCGCTTCCGCCAGTATATCGACCTGGAAAGCAACCAGAATGCTCCGGCTCTGGCGGATGCCTACAACCGTGTAGGCGACTGTCTGTATCAGAACCGCCAGTTCGCACAGGCCGAAGAAAATTATTCGCGTGCCGCACAACTGCAACCTTCCGCCGGAGATTATTCAGTCTACCAGAAAGGCTTCCTGCTGGGCTTGCAGAAAGATTATAAAGGAAAGATCAATATGATGGATCGCCTGATCCGCGACTATCCCGAATCGCAATATGTAGATGATGCCCTTTTCGAAAAAGGACGTTCTTATGTATTGCTGGATAACAGTTCGCAGGCTGCCAAAGCGTTTGAAACATTAGTGCAAGAGTTCCCGCAAAGCAGTCTGGCACGTAAAGCCGGTATCCAGCTGGGTCTGCTCTACTTCAACGACAACCATCCGGAGAAAGCGGCCGACGCCTATAAAAAGGTGATCAGCAATTATCCGGGAAGTGAAGAAGCCAGAGTGGCGCTGCAAGACTTGAAATCGGTCTACATCGACCTGAACGATATCAATGCGTATGCCAACTATGTAAACTCCCTGGGTGGCAATGTCCGCCTGGAAGTAGGCGAACAGGATTCACTGACTTATATTGCTGCCGAGAAACTGTTCAACCGTGGCAACAACGAAGAAGCACGCCGCAGCCTGATCAACTACCTGCAGACATTCCCGGAAGGTGCCTTCAGTTCGAATGCGAACTATTACCTGGCAAGCATTGCCTTCAGCAAGAAAGAATATGACGAAGCACTGCAGCGCTTCCAGTCGGTTATCGAAAGTGGCGACACGAAGTTCCTGGAAGAGGCGGTTGCACGTACGGCCGAAATGCAATATCTCACCAAAGATTTCCCGTCTGCACTGGAAAGCTTCAAGCGTTTGCAGGTCATTGCCGAAAATCCGGAAAACAAACTGGCTGCCCGCCTGGGTGTTATGCGTTGTGCCTTACAGACCGGACAACAGGAAGAAGCGCAACTGGCCGCCAACGAGTTGCTGAAAGAATCGAAGCTATCACCCGAAGTGGAAGCGGAAGCACGTTACATTCGTGCCAAAGCTTATATCGACCATAAGCAGCCTGCAAAAGCTGTCGAAGACCTGAAAGTACTCAGCCAGGATACCCGTACCGTTCACGGTGCCGAAGCGAAGTATCTGCTGGCACAGTATTTCTACGATACGAAGGATGATAAGAACGCAGAAAAGATCCTAGAAGATTTCGCCAAGAACGGCACGCCTCATCAGTACTGGCTGGCACGCGGCTTTATCCTCTGGGCTGATATTTATATCCGCCAGGGAGACGACCTTCAGGCACGCGCTTATCTGAACAACCTGAAGAACAACTATAAGGGTGACGACGAAATTGCCGGCATGATAGAAGACAGATTAGGTAAACTAAAGCAATAATAGAATACAATGAAGACTATATATAATGTAAAAACACTGTGCGTCGTTGCTCTGTTGGGAACAGCAGCCACAGTCAATGCACAGGAAGATACTTCGAAGAAACAGAATCTTGACCGGGAAATGACGCTCGAACGCGAATACGATCCGTCGGTTCAGGATGCCAGTAAAGTCAACACCCTGCCGGTCATCAAGGAGCCGACAGTGAAGAAGATGCCGATCGACTATGCCGGCTTCACGGTTCCGGCCGATCCGGAAAAGGAGATCAGCCTGCTTCCTTCAGGCAATATCATGACGGATATCCTCTACAACAAACGCCGCGGTTATTTCAACTTCGGTGCCGGTACGTATCTGAATCTGAATGGCGACCTGGGATACCACATCCTCAGCACAGATAAGGATCAGTTGAATATCTGGCTCTCGCACCGTTCCACCAATGGTAAGGTGAAATACCTTCAGATAGACGAAAAGGTAAAAGCAAAACTGAACGATAACCTGGGAGGTCTCAACTTCAAGCACAACTTCGATAAGCTGGCGTTGAAGATGGGGGTTAAATACGGGTATTCAGGATTTAATTATTATGGCTTCCCAATGTATTTAGACCCGAGTTCAAGTGCTATTCCCGAAATATTGAGTGACATTGAGACAAACCAGGTGGCTCAGACGATCAAAGCGAATGTAGGTGTCGAATCGAAAGAAGATGCTCCGGTAGGCTATCTGCTGGATATAGGCTATACTAATTTCTCTTATAAATATGGAGCCGGAGAATCTTTCGACGGCCCGACAGAAGGAACATTCAATCTTAATTTCGGATTAAATGCCGGCTTCGGAGGTAATCAAAGAGTCGGATTGGACGGAAACTTCCAGTACTTCAACTATAGTTTGCCGAATGATATGAAGATACCTGATGGTGAAAAAGCCGGATACACGTATTATTTTGATAATTTTGCAGCCGCAACCTTAAGCCCTTATTACAAGATAGAAGGCGAAAACTGGCATGTCAAACTGGGAGTAAACGCAATGTTCTTCAGCGGAGAACATAAAGAGTTCATGGCATCTCCCAATATTTCGGCTGACGTGGAAGTAGCAGACAAAACTGTACTATACCTGAGTGCTAACGGCAAATTGAAGTCAAACAGCATGTATGACTTGTTCCAGGTAAACCGTTATACTTCTCCAGTTTCTAGAATAACTCCTTCACGGAACTGGCTGGACGGAATACTTGGGATCAGGAGCGGCGTAGCACCGGGATTCTGGTTTGATGTTTTCGGAGGATATAAGATCACAAGTGACGATTATTTCTATGTTCCGGCATTTCAGAATACAAAGGATAATTTCGGAAACCTTTGTTACCCGTCAAACTTAATGGACTCCAAACAACTGTTTGTCGGAGCCAACCTGAAATACAGTTACCAGCAACTATTTGAAATATCCTTAAAAGGAGTTTACAATAACTGGGACGTTGAATATTCTGAAGATCATTCAACAGGTTTCCTCAACACACACGAAGCTGAAGCCTACGGAATGCCGGAAATGGAAATCACAGCCGGTGTAACCGTCCGTCCGATCAAGAACTTATCTGCATCGTTGGATTACTACCTGGCCACAGGACGTAAAACTCCGTTAGGTCTTGATTATATTAAAATGAAAAATATCAACGAACTGAACCTGACCGGAGCCTACAACTTCAACGACACCTTCGGCCTGTATCTGAAGCTGAACAACGTACTGTTCCAGAAATACGAACTTTATTACGGTTATCCGTTGCAGAAGTTCAGTGCGATGATCGGAGTGAATATTAATTTCTGATCCGACAAAAGAAACATAACAGAGAAGGAGAATCCGATATCGGGTTCTCCTTTTTTATTCCTACTTTTGCATCCAAATAAGACAAACATGCAAGGAACAAAGAACCTGACACAAGGTCCCATCAAACGCCAACTATTCAACCTGGCATTACCTATCATGGGGACTTCTTTTATACAGATGGCTTACAGCATCACCGACATGGCCTGGGTGGGACGCCTGGGTAGTGAAGCCGTTGCCGCCATCGGTGCCGTAGGTATTCTGACCTGGATGACCAACTCGATCTCCTTACTGAATAAAGTAGGTTCGGAAGTGAGCGTAGGACAAAGTATCGGTGCCCGCAATGAAGAGGATGCGCGGAGTTATTCTTCCCACAACCTCACCATCGCCCTGCTCATTTCCATTTGCTGGGGGTTACTTCTTTTTGTGTTTGCCAATCCAATTATCGGGATATATAAACTGGAAGCTCCTATCGCAGCTAATGCGGTAGAGTATCTGCGGATCATTTCTACCGCCTTCCCTTTTATATTCTTGTCTGCCGCTTTCACGGGCATCCACAATGCTGCCGGATTAAGTAAAATCCCGTTCTATATCAGTGGAGCAGGACTTATTATGAATATGATACTCGACCCGGTATTTATCTTCGTGTTTGACATGGGGACTGCCGGAGCGGCCTGGGCTACCTGGTTATCGCAGGCTACCGTATGCGCCCTGTTCGTCTACCAGCTGAAATGGAGAAGCAAATTACTGGGCGGCTTCACCTTCTTTGTCAGATTAAAGAAAAGTTATTCGAAAAGGATATTGCAATTAGGATTACCGGTTGCCATGCTGAATACGCTGTTTGCCATCATCAATATATTCATGGCCCGCACGGCATCTACCTACGGAGGACATATCGGGTTAATGACGCTCACCGCCGGAGGACAGATAGAAGCCATTGCGTGGAACACCTCTCAGGGATTCAGCACGGCATTGAGCGCATTTGTCGCCCAGAACTATGCCGCATCCGAGAAGAACAGGGTGTTGGAAGCTTATCACACGACGTTAAAGATGACTACCGTGTTCGGTATTCTCTGTACGTTATTGTTCGTATTCTATGGCAGCGAAGTATTCTCGTTGATCGTTCCCCAGAGAGAGGCCTATGAAGCCGGAGGTATTTTCCTGCGGATAGATGGTTATTCCATGTTGTTCATGATGCTCGAAATAACCATGCAAGGATTGTTTTACGGAACAGGACGGACGGTTCCACCTGCCATTATCAGCATAACATTCAACTCATTGCGTATCCCGATGGCGATCGCTTTATCGGCTATGGGATTAGGTGTTGTCGGCGTCTGGTGGGCTATCAGTATTTCCAGCATGCTGAAAGGGGTTGTTTCATTTGTCTGGTTCAGGGCATTGCAAAAGAAAATATTGAAATAAGGGGAAGATTACCAAAGCACCAGCCCTGGCATGACGGAATAAAAGTTCACATTTTGCCAGATGTGAGTCTTTGATAATAGTCCACTTTCTAGACATGAACTATCTTTTTTTATCAGAGCGCCTGCTCTGTCATCCCGGGCTCGACCCGGGACCTCATACTCTACCAGTAACCAACCAGTAGGATGAGATGGCGGGTCAAGCCCGCCATGACAGAAAGAGGGTTGGCATCATAGGATAAAAGCTTATCCTTTCCCTAACTTCGAGCGCGAAGCCTAATTGTCAATTGTCAATTATCAATTGTCAATTGAAAAAGTTCACCTTTTTCTACATTTAGTTCATATCTTTCTATATTTTCTCCTTTATCTCCCATACGTTATCCTTTATCTCTGAATGCACCAACAAAAGTTTTCTAAAATAAATCCTTCATTCATTCAGCACTGTAGATATACGGTTGATTATCTACCATTTATAGCTGAATGAATTTTCAACTAAATGAAGGATATTGCTTTATTTTTAGATTAATGCTTCATATTTCTGTCAGGAATCAACATTCTTCTTAGCTCACATCTTCAGGCAAAGAGTAAAGCTGAAGTAATGAGTAATAATGGGATATATAATATCTTATTAGCATGTAAGTTAGTACTTTTTCATTGTTTGTCATTTGTCGAACACTTGTAGCACAACTGTCGAACAAGCGTTTGACAGCTGGCAAACAAGCGTTCGACAAATGACAAACTGAAAAAAAGAAAGGACAATAGTGCTAGAAAGTCACTACCTATGTGTCAGAAGGAAATAGGCTAACAGATAACCGATCGGTGTTAACTCGTCCTTTTTATAATACCGGAAGCGACCATTTATGAATGAAAAATCTAAAAATCCGGTATAGATCCTTCAGCCCAATCAATTTCCTTCAGCCATAAACAATAGATAATCAACTGTGTATCCACAGCACTGAATGAATGAAGGATTTATTTTAGAAAACTTTTGTTGTATAAATAAGGATACTCTCTCCTTTTTCCCTGTCAGCGAAAGGGATGCACCACTCAGGCATAGCGTCCACATGGCGATCGTCTTCTACCAGCCAACGGATGTTCAGATAATGGAATTGTGACACCAAAATCGGCAACAAAGGTACAGGTTATTCTGAAACAGCAGTGGATTTTATATAATTGATCAAAGATTTGTATAAATGGTACAAACTATTCTTTACTTTTGTCGGCAGAATATAATTACATAACAAACATAAAAGACATGAGCAATTCATTTAAGCCGGCAACCCTCTGCGTGCAAGGTGGTTGGCAACCGAAAAAGGGGGAACCGCGCGTACTCCCTATCTATCAGAGTACTACATTCAAGTATGAAACCAGCGAACAGATGGCTAAATTGTTCGACCTGGAAGAAAGCGGTTACTTCTATACCCGCCTGCAAAACCCGACAAATGATGCCGTAGCATCCAAGATCGCCGCGTTGGAAGGCGGTGTTGCAGCGATGCTGACTTCTTCGGGACAGGCTGCAAACTTCTTCGCTTGTTTCAATATCTGTGAAGCCGGCGACCATATTGTAAGTGCAACCGGTATCTACGGAGGTACTTATAACTTACTGTCCGTTACATTGAAGAAACTGGGTATCGAATGTACTTTCATCGATCAGGATGCCAGCGAAGAAGAGATCGGCAAGGCTTTCCGTCCGAATACAAAGTTATTGTTTGGCGAAACGATCTCCAATCCGGGCGTAATGGTGCTGGATATCGAGAAGTTTGCCCGTATCGCCCATAGCCACGGAGTGCCTTTGATTGTCGACAATACATTCGCGACACCAATCAACTGCCGCCCGTTTGAATGGGGGGCCGACATCGTAACGCATTCTACTACAAAATATATGGACGGACATGCTACTGCTGTCGGTGGTTGTATCGTCGACAGCGGCAACTTCGACTGGGAAGCACATGCCGACAAATACCCGGGTCTTTGCCAACCGGACGAATCTTATCATGGCCTGACTTACACAAAGACTTTCGGTAAAATGGCGTATATCATCAAGGCTACGAGCCAGTTGATGCGTGACCTGGGTTCTATCCAATCTCCGCAAAATGCGTTCCTGCTGAACCTGGGACTGGAAACGTTACACCTGCGCATGCCACAGCATTGTAAGAATGCATTGGCTGTAGCTAAATGGCTTCAGAACTGCGACAAGGTTGCCTGGGTCAATTATCCAGATCTGGAAGGTAATAAGTATTACGAACTGACAAAGAAGTATCTACCGAACGGTTCTTGTGGTGTACTGTCATTCGGCCTGAAAGGTGGACGCGAGGTTGCCATCAAGTTCATGGATAGCCTGAAGCTGGCTGCAATCGTTACTCACGTAGCAGATGCACGTACTTGTGTACTTCACCCGGCAAGCCATACACACCGCCAGCTGACTGACGAGCAGTTGAAGGAAGCGGGTATCGCTCCCGACCTGATCCGTTTCTCAGTCGGTATCGAAAGTGCGGACGATATCATTGCGGATATCGAACAGGCGTTGAAGCAGTAAAAATAAACAGATAAAGCAGGAGTCGTCTTCTATGGAAGGCGACTTTTCTATTAAACATAATGAACTCCGTTTCCGTGAGCTCTTTAAAAACAGAACCCCGATGGTAATAAATACCGCCGGGGTTGTTTTTTGTCCATTTTCTCCCTTCACAGGGATACTCACGGATGAACTTTATTTTATTTTTATTACTAAAATTCAGCTTCCAATCTGTTCACCTTCACAGGCTACTCACCCTTCCCCGAAGGGAAGAGTAGAGAAGCTATTTTCATTTAATTATTCTTTATTCTTATTTTACAATTGCTTTAACAGCAGCTTCACCTTCAACAGCAACTACAGCAACACCAGCAGGAGCAGCGATTGTAGCATCGTCAGAAGAAAGAACTGTGTTAGCGATTGTCTGACCAAGAACGTTAGCAATAGTAACTTTCTTACCAGCAGCGCCCTTGATAGTTACAGTACCGTTACCAGCAATTACACTTACAGTGTTAGTTGTGATATCTTCAGTATCTGTAGCGATTTCATCGTTAGCAACGTGTTTAACATTGAAGATCAATGCATCATCATTACCTGTAGCGAATTCATCAAACTTAGAGTCACCTGTTGACAATACCAAGCAACCGTTCTGCATCTTCAACCAAGAAGCCTGCAACGGAGCGATATCGCCTTCACCTGCACCTGCAGTATACAAAGCACCCGGTCTTACACAATCCTTCATAGATTCAATCAAGAAAGCTCTGTCTTCTTCTTTTTCGTTTGAAGCAACTTCTTTGTTCTTGAAACGCATTGACCAAGTTACATATTTGTGATTATCACCTGCCAAGTTATAGATATGATTTACATAACCGTTAGCTTTCTTAGCAACTTCTTCAGCAGCCTTAATAGATGCAAAGTTGATCTTGTCATTTGCTAAATCTTTGAATTCATCTCTTAAGATATAAAGAGTATCCTGAACACGGATTGCTTCAACAAAACCTGCACGATCATATTTCTTCCAAAGAAGATCTTCGTTTTCTGCTGCAAAGTTATGGAAGTTGATCAAATATTTACCTCTTTCGAAGCTAGGAATAGCCGGTTTTGCGTGAACGCAATGATCAGCATCAGTTATATTACCATCTTTATCTACGTGAGGACCAGCTTCCTGGCAAGGTTCACCAGCAACACCTTCAAAGTCATGACGATCAATAGAAATCAAATATTGAGGTTTGATATAACCAAGACCACGATTAACCCAAGCTGTATCAACGATAAATGCTAAACCAGAAGTAGCTTTATCTGCTGTATAAATACCTAAGAAATCGATACCTTCTTTCATGAAGTTCGGGTTAGCTTCAACCTGTAAGTTTTCACCACGATACATTTCAACGAAACGTAATGAGTCTGTAGCATCACCTGCGTTGCCTTCCAGTAATTCAGAGTTGAAACGACGATACAACGGAGTTGTAGACGGTTCTACAGTGAAAGCAGAAGTTCTTGATTCGTTCAATAACTGAACTTTCAAACCTGCAGTCATACCATCATCAGCGATACCCACTTTAGATGTAGTTTTGATATCTTTAATATAAGCTTTATGATTAACTGCATCATAATCTGTTTCTACAATTGCATAGAAATGTTTTCCATCGAAATGGTTATTTTCTTTGAAGAAGAAAGTATCAACTTCTGCAGTATTATAGTTAGCAGCCCCCATAGAGAACTTGCTACCATAAGCCTTAACCAAACGGTTAGCTTTGTCCTTAGCTATTACATAATTAGTTCTTTCCAATTGTGCAAGACCAGGAATCTTAGCCAACACAGCAGCATTTACTTCGATACCATATTCAGCAGTTGAACCTTCAACCAATGAATATTCGTTAGCATCCTGTTTTACATATACTAAAGAGTCTTTACCTGCACCGTTAGCAATCCAGTAATCCTGAGTGAACGGGTTCAAATAATTGAACTGATATTTTGTAATCTGCAAATCCTGAGAAGGGATGTATTTATAACCTAACTTCTTATCTTTGATGATAGCAGAGTCAGTGATCTGAACAAAAGTTGCATTTCCCAGCAAATTGTCACCTGTAACAATTTCACCTTTGTCATTCAGTTTCAACTGAAGATTAGCCCAATTTTGAGCAGCAGGGAACTCACGGTTCACAACTTTAATAGGAGAAGTAGACTGTGATACAGCAGAACTTAATGTTTTTGTAATAACCCACTGATAAGCAGGCATATGCAACGGATCTTGTTCATCTAACGTTACCCATTCAACTACATTAGTTCCAACATTAGCATTTTCATGGATAGGAGCAGCTAATACCTGACCTTTAGCATTCTTAATGATATACAAACCATTAGCCAAAGAAGTCTTATCGTTTGTAGGATTACAACCCTTTACTCCAAAACCAATATGAGTATTGATAGGTCTTTCACCGATTGTAGCGATTCTATCAGCAACTGTAAAGTTCTGAAGTTTAACGAACAATTTAGAAGGATAAAGATTAGCTGGGTCTGCATCATCTAATCCAGTATAACTATCACCATAGTTATAGATAGTGCCTTTAGTTGTACCATCAATTTCGCTCCACCATGTTTCAGCATTTTTGTCAGATTTGTAACGAACCTGTTTAACCTGAATATACAAACTATCAATAGAAGGTTTGTAAGTGAATAAAAATTTGTGTTGATCAGCTAATTTAGAATTTTTAATACTATCATTAGTTTCTTTAGTTGCATCCGTCCAACCAAATTTCAAGAATTGAATACCTACACCGTTAGCAGCAGTATCAACCTTCAAATAAGAGTTCGCATTAGCTTTAGATGTTACATAAACGAAGTTATGATCAGTAGCTGCACCACCATCAAGTTCTTTTGCTACAAAAGCTGTAGTAGAGAACGGGTTTACATCAGCGTTTGCATCCAGATGAAATGTAAGAACATCCTTGTTATTTTTCAGGTAACCATTGATCTCGCTTGCACTCAACACATAAGTACCTGCATCATACACCGTAAATTTAAAAGCATCAGCTTCACTTCTAGCAGCACTAGCAAGAACTTTCTTTGCCTTAACAGCACCATTATCATTTACCAAAACAAGTACATGGTCAGCTTCCTGATAAGTAAACATAGGTTTTGCTTGTTCCAACGCAGTCGCATAAGTACTTGAAAAAGCCCAACCACCATAAGTTTCACCTACTGACAAAGTATCAGCAGTCATATCACCTACAGTCAATGTATTAACATCAGCTTCAGCAATAGCCAAAAATTCACCAGTACCCTTATTTATGAAATCATAAATAGGTTCTTTACCTTGTCCTTGTTCTGTGATAGTGATACACCATAAAGAGTTTTGTAGATTAGAAATTGCATCCGCGCCTTCAACAACATATTTACTGTCTTTAATAACAAGTACGCTATCGGCGTGCACTCTTAATTGATAAACTCCATTCAATGCTGCTTTATCTAATTTGGAGATAGCAGCAGCATCTGTCCCTGTGACAAAACCTGTAATATCAGCAGCATTCACAGTTGTGAAAGCAAAAGCAGATAACAAGCCTGTACACAAAAGCGTAGAAAACTTTTTGTTCATAATCAAAAATTTAATATTAATACTAAGTAATTCTAAGTTCTATTCTATATAATGCCGACTTATCTTCTATCGGCTTGCTTGTACGATCGTCAAATACTTCAGCAAAAGTAAGCAATAGTTTTTTATCCGCAATTATTTTCACTTATTTTTTTTCTCTGTCATACCCTTTCTTATCAATTGAATAGCTTAGTTTGTACAAAAGCATAGGGTTCTATCACAAACCTCGATTCTACAAGTCTCTTATTTCAGGCCGGCTTTTCGCTTTTACATTGAATTCGCTTACTACAACAAGGAAAGAGAGAGGTTTGCAAATAGAGATGAAAGATTGCTTATATATAATGTACGCATACATTAATATAATACAAGGAAACTTGGCTTAGTATCCTACAGCGAAAAGTTCTTTGCCACCCTATACACCCATTGCATCGACAAACGATGCAATACGGAAGAAGGCATTTCTTCCATTAGCAGATCTTCACGGAACTCGCGCAGGATCAGCCAATCCGCCTGTTTCACCCAATGACGGAAAGAAGAGTTCGGTTGGTGAGTTTCGGATAGATGTAATAAGGCATCCAGGTCGAAACGATCGGCGATCACTCCGGCTCCCGATAAAGAGGCATCGTAAGCATTGCATGCCTGCTCGATATGGGTGGGTACCATCAATACAGGCTTATTCAGATACATCGCCTCACAAACAGACTCGAAGCCGGCTGTGGTTGCATAAGCTTTCGCTCCAGCCATGTACTTAACGAAACGAATATCGTTCAGTTGATGAAAAGAAAGGGTATCGTCTACTTTGGTCGTTTCTTTCGCACCTCTTTTATCCCAGAAAATGTGCATCGGAACATCAGGATGCTCAGTGTGCCACGCCTTTACTTCTTCACTAAAGCCACTATTCAACAGATACCCATGCAAATAATTTCCTTTACGCGAAGTCCTGCTCATCACTTCTTTACGCAGCAAAGGGGGAACTACGACAATCTTATCATTCGGGACTTCCCGCATCTTCCGGAAAGATAAAGCCAGTTTCTTCGTTGCACCGATAGCTGTCACACGGGTAAAGAATTTCAACAAAGATAAAGAGACTGGATTCAATTTCGGGAAGGAGAAATCGGGATGCAGGAAAAGGTATTGATGGGCGATACAGATCATAACGGCCTTCGGACGGGCAAAAAGATAAGTCAGTCCCGTCAGCAATTCATAGAAATTGACTACCACATCGGCTCCGGTCTCTTTGATCATCCGGTCGATATAACGGATACTACCTATATATTTATGTAAACGCAACAGATTATAGCCGATACTACCCAACAAGTTTATCTGCTTGTTCTTTGCCGTAGGCAGGAAGTTTGGACTTTCGAAATCGTAGAGCGGTGCATTGATCTTCTCCGTAAAGAATTCCGGGATACGGCGGGCCGGACTTTTCCCCACCAGTACACCGACTATCTGATGCCCCTCATCCGTCAGTTTCTGACGAAGAGATAAAGCTTGGGTAAGATGTCCCCGGCCCTCTCCCTGTATGATAAATAGTATCTTCATATTACTTCTGCGTATAATGCGTTTCTTGAAACGGTTTCCTCATCAGACTCATATTCAGCCTTATTGTAAGTAACGATACCCCATTCACCTTGCTCATTCTCCACCAGGGCAGTCATACTTTCCACCCAGTCACCGGAATTAAGATAATGGACGTCTCCATACCAAACATTGGCTGCCTGATGGATATGGCCACAGATAATACCGTCCAACCTCTTAGCCTGGGCCAGTTTCACCAGCTCCCTCTCAAAATCGGAGATATAAGAGACGGCACTTTTCACCCGATGCTTTACATGCTGGGATAGAGAGAAATAAGGTTTACCCTGTTTCTCACGATTCCTGTTATAAATTTTATTCAGCCATAACAGAAAAGTATAGCCGATATCACCCAGCATGGCGAGCCAGCGCATATTGGTAGTAACCGTATCGAAGATATCGCCGTGAGTCACCAAGTAACGCTTCCCGTGGCTGTTCAGCAGATAATCTTTTACTATAGAGATATTGGAAAACCGGAACGGAACCAGTTTATCGAGAAAGTCATCATGATTACCACGCACATAAATGATTTGCGTCCCTTTCTTCTCCATCATTTTCATAAGCACTTTGAAGAAATCGGTCTGAGCCTGTTTCCAGCGCTTGCCGGACTTTTGGAGTTGCCAGCCATCGATAATGTCGCCATTCAAGATCAGGCGGTCGCAGTCGATATGCTTAAGGAAATTGGTTACTTCTTTTGTCCTCGAGTGTTCAGAACCCAGGTGAATGTCAGAAAGCACAACGGTCGGATAATATTTTCTTAGTTTCATACGTAAGATATTTACACTGTACAAAAGAATCTGTTTGCTGTTACAGGGATACAACAACGGTATGAAGATGCTTTTTCTTTTTCCGCTGTAAATGATTACATTTGTTCCCTCAAATTAAAACCCAATCGTTTTATGGATATTAACTCCCTCCCTGAGAGAGCTAAGAAAGTAGAAAAAGAGACAAAAGCTTTTTTCAAATCAATTAAGAAGAATCGTTTACGGGTACTGGATGATACGGTTCATGCCATCCACGAAGAGGTGTTCGACTCGATAAATTGCCTGGAATGCGGTAACTGTTGCCGTACGCTGGGCCCGCGTATTACCGACCGCGACATCGAACGGATTGCACAGGCATTACGTATCAAGCCGCACGAAGTGGTAACACGCCATTTGCATATCGACGAGGATAAAGACTATGTATTCCGGTCGATGCCTTGCCCTTTTCTGGGAACGGATAACTATTGCAGTATATATGAGGACAGACCGAAAGCTTGTCGCGAGTACCCGCATACGGACAGGAAAAAGTTTTACCAGATACACTCGCTGACAATTAAGAATGCACAGACTTGTCCGGGTGTTTTTGAAGTATTGGAACAGTTGAAGAGGGAGCTTTGATAGCATACTGTATTTACAATTATGATCAGAAAAATTAAAGAAACGGATTATCCTCGTTTGATAGAGATTTGGGAAAGTGCAGTGCTGAATACACATGATTTTCTTAAAGAAGAGGACTTCTTATATTATAAGAAACAGCTTCCTGTATATTTTCAATATGTCACCCTGGTTGGATTTGAGCAAGAGGGAATCTTAGCCGGATTCATGGGAATTGCAGAGGAAAACCTTGAAATGTTATTTGTCGATAACGAGTACCGGGGCACCGGAATAGGGAAAAAACTGATTGCGTATGCGACAGCTAATTTACACGTAACGAAAGTAGATGTGAATGAGCAAAATACGCAAGCTGTCGGTTTCTACAAATATATGGGATTCAACATAGTAAGGAGATCCGAATTAGACGGAGAAGGTAAAGAATATCCTATCTTGCACATGCAATTATAGTGTTGACCGGACATTTCGACTTATAAAAAAGGCAGCCGCTTGAAACAAGGGCTGCCTGATTGTTGTTAGAATTCTTTTCAATTAATCTTCCGCCTGAGTAGCTTCATAAGCCTTCAACAGCTTATCCTGTACATCGGAAGGAACAAGTTCGTAAGCGGCAAACTTCATTGTGAATGAAGCACGTCCACCGGTGATAGAACTCAAAGAAGTTGAATAGCTAGACATTTCCTTCAGAGGAACTTTAGCCAGCAACTTTTCAAATCCCTTTTCGCTGTTCATACCCATAATGATAGCACGGCGGCCTTGCAGGTCACTCATTACATCACCCAGATAATCGCCAGGTACGGATACTTCTACGTCATAGACAGGTTCCAGGATCTTTGGCCCTGCTTCTTTAAAGGCAGTACTGAAGGCATTACGACCGGCCAGCATGAAAGAAATTTCATTACTGTCTACCGGGTGCATCTTGCCATCATAAACAATGATGCGCACATCACGGGCGTACGAACCGGTCAACGGTCCCTGTTCCATACGTGCCATAATACCTTTCAGAATAGCCGGCAAGAAACGTGCATCGATGGCTCCACCAACGATACTGTTAATAAATACCAGCTTACCACCCCAGTCCAAATCAATAGTTTGCGTATCACGTACGCTAATTTTAAATTCCTGTCCGCCAAAACGATACATATCCGGAGCCGGCATACCTTCGTAATACGGTTCCACAATCAGGTGAACTTCACCAAACTGACCAGCACCACCGGATTGTTTCTTATGGCGGTAATCTGCACGGGCAGCCTTCGTGATCGTTTCGCGATACGGTATCTTCGGTTCGATATATTCGATCGGCAGTTTATCATTATTTTCTATTCTCCATTTCAATGTACGCAGGTGGAATTCTCCCTGACCGGAAACAATCGTTTGTTTCAGTTCTTTGGATTGTTCGATCACCCATGTCGGATCTTCCTCACGCATACGGTTCAGGATCTCCATCATCTTTTCAGAATCCGATTCATTGACCGGCTTTATAGCACGACGATACTTAGGATCCGGATATTTGATGAAGTCGAAACGATAGTCGCAACCCTTACCATTCAGCGTATTACCCCGGCGTACTTCTTTCAGTTTTACTGTTGCACCGATATCACCGGCCACCATTTCAGTTACCGGATTACGTGTCTGACCTGCCACAGAGAACAACTGGGCGATACGTTCTTTCGAACCACGGTCGGCATTCAACAAGTCATCTCCTTCTTTTATTTTTCCTGATATCACTTTAAAATAGGAAACCTGGCCGATATGGGGTTCCATCGTTGTCTTAAAGAAGAACAAGCTGGTCGGTCCGTTTGAATCGGGAGTCACTTCCACACCATCGGTAGTCACCGGGCGAGGCATCTTATCTGTACAAGGAACTACATTTCCAAGGAATTCCAATGTACGGCGCACACACATATCGCGTCCTGCACAAACACAGAATACAGGGAACATGCCACGGGTCACCAGACCGGCACGGATACCTACACGCATGTCGTCTTCGCTCAAAGTTCCTTCTTCAAAGAACTTTTCCATCAGCATATCGTCATTTTCGGCTGCCGCTTCCACAAGAGCTTTGTGAAGTTCCATTGCTTTGTCCATTTCCTCTTCGGGGATTTCCAAAACATCAGGCACGCCGCCTTCCGGTTTCCAACGGTACATTTTCATCTTCAATACATCGACTACGGCATTGAAAGAAGCCCCCGTACTGATCGGATACTGAACCTGAATGACTTTACCACCATATTGATCTTTCAACTGGGCAATAGTTCCATCGAAATCCGCTTTGTCGTTATCCAACTGGTTGACAACAAAAATAACGGGTTTATGAAATTGTTCTGTATACCGGAACTGGTTCAATGTTCCCACTTCCACACCATACTGGGCATTTAAAACCATCAGTGCCGTATCGGTCACGTTCAGGGCTGAAACCGCTCCACCGATAAAGTCGTCCGAACCCGGACAATCGATAAAGTTCAGCTTTCTGTCCTGCCATTCAACACTGAAAACGGTTGAGAACACTGAGTATCCATACTCTTTCTCAACCGGGAAATAGTCGCTCACCGTATTTCCTGCGTCTACAGTACCGCGACGTTTTATAACTCCACCCTCGTAAAGCATAGCTTCAGCGAGAGTGGTTTTCCCAGAGCCCGAACTTCCCAAGATAGAGATGTTCTTAATTTCGTTTGTTTGGTATACTTTCATGATATCAGGTATTAATTGAGTTTAACAATAAATATCAACCACGTGAATTACTCACGAGGCCGCAAATTAGAGAATGTACAGGAAAAATCCAATCATTACAGCCCTGTTTGAGAACTATGTTATGCAGCAGACTATGATTTCAGGAATAGATTCCGTACTTTTGCTATTAAATATATGTATAGTATGGCAGGCCTTTATATCCATATTCCTTTTTGTACGAAACGTTGTTTGTACTGCGATTTTTTCTCCAATACGGAGATGAAGTATAAAGAGCCGTACCTGTCCGCCGTGATCCGTGAACTGGAATTGCGGAAAGATTATCTGGAAGGTGAGCCTGTCGAAACCATTTATTTCGGTGGAGGAACCCCTTCCCAGTTGCAGGCGGCAGATTTCAGCCGTATCTTTGAAGCGATCCACCGCCTGTTCGATGTCAGCCCTTGTGCAGAGATTACGCTTGAGGCCAATCCGGACGATATGACACCCGGATACGTTGCTGGATTACAAACGCTTCCCTTCAACCGGGTCAGTATGGGCGTGCAAAGTTTCAAGGAGGAAGACCTGCGCTTCCTTAATCGGCGGCATAACCGGGAACAAGCCTTGCTTGCGGTGGATTTATGCAAAAAGAACGGCCTGGAGAATATCAGTGTCGACCTGATCTACGGACTTCCGGGACAAAACCTCGAAGAGTGGAAGCAGAACCTCGACACAGTGATCAGCCTCGACATCCCTCATATCTCCGCCTACCATTTAATATATGAAGAAGGAACTGCCCTTTACAAGCTGAAGGAAGCCGGAAAGATCACCCCGGTGGATGAAGACCTGAGCGTAGCACTTTTCACTTCACTGATCGACCAGCTGACGGCAAACGGTTATCTTCATTATGAAATATCCAACTTCGCCCGTCCCGGCATGCTCTCCCGACACAACAGTTCCTACTGGATCGGGAAAAAGTACCTGGGCATAGGGCCGTCCGCCCATTCCTATAACGGACAAAACCGCCAATGGAACATTTCCTCGTTACCGGGTTACCTGCAGGCCATCAAGAAAGGAGTACCGGATATCGAAATCGAAAATCTGGACATAAATACCCGGTACAACGATTTTATTATCACCGGACTTCGCACCATGTGGGGCATCAAATTTAATGAAATTCAACAACAGTTCGGAAAAGACAAATTAATCTACTGTCAAAAACAGGCCGCCCCTTACCTCAAACAAGGATTACTTATCGAAAAAGACGATACCCTGACGCTTTCGCGCAACGGAATTTTCATATCAGATAGTATAATGAGCGATCTTTTATGGGTCTAATTTTAACAAAACAGGCCTCCGAAACAACGAAACACGGGGTTATTCGTACAAATTCTGCACATTTTTACTATTTTTGAGAAATAAATTATACAACGTATTAAACTATTATCTATATTTGCCCTGTCAAAAAGCAGCAAATAGTGCCATATTTATATATAATATCAGGTTGCAACGGAGCAGGGAAAACAACAGCGTCCTTTACAATACTTCCAGAAATGTTGAAGTGTAAGGAGTTCGTGAATTCCGACGAGATAGCCAAGGGGCTTTCCCCTTTTAATGCAGATAGTATCGCCGTAGCTGTAGAAGCAAGCCGAATTATGTATAAGCGCATTAAAGAACTCATCGCAGCAGGTGAGACTTTTGCAATGGAAACTACGCTCGCCACCCGGTCAGTCGCAAACCTGATCAGGGAAGCACAAAGGGAAGGATATTATGTTACATTGTTATATTTCTGGTTGAATACACCGGATCTGGCAGTGGAACGGGTAAAAATGAGAGTGGCAGCCGGTGGTCATAACATACCGGAAAGTACTATCCGCCGTAGATACGAGGCGGGTATTCACAATCTTTTTGAACTATATATCCCCATTAGTGATTATTGGATGGTAACAGACAATTCTATGTCTCCGATGGAAGTAATCGCCAAAGGATTCAGGAATGATAAAAAAGAGATATATAATTCGGATATTTACACTAAACTTGAACATCATGAGTGAACAAGAAGTAAGAGAATTTGAAGAGAATATAGTTAAAGGTGCCAATATAGCTTTTCAACGCTTAGTTAACCAGAAAAAGAAAGAAGACGGAGAATTAGTCTTCTCACGCAACGGATATATTTTCCGTGTAAAGGCAGCTGACCTGGAAAAAGGCATATTTTAATTATATTAGGATATAAAAAAAGCGAGTGATCTTTCGATCATTCGCTTTTTTTATGGAATCAACTCCCGCTGGCCGGTTATTCCACCAGTTCCATTTCCTTCAGGAGATAGCTGGCTCCGGCGTACTTATCCATGATAAACAGGACGTAACGGATATCGACGATAATACTGCGCTGATAATCCGGCAGATACTGGATATCGCCACCAACCCCTTCCCAGTTACGGTCGAAGTTAATACCGATCAGTTCACCGTTGGCATTCAGCACAGGGCTTCCCGAGTTTCCTCCGGTGGTATGTGTCGTTGCGCTAAAAGCAACCGGCATTCTACCGTCAGGCATCTGATAACGGCCGAAGTCTTTGGCTTCGTACAATTCTTTCAGACGGGTCGGGACAACAAATTCCCAATTCGTAGAGTCTTCCTTTTCCATCACACCATCCAGCGTTGTCTGGCAACTGTAATAGTCGGCATCACGCGGACTGTATCCCTTCACCTGTCCGTAAGTCAGGCGCAAAGAGAAGTTGGCATCCGGGAAATTGGCTTTATCCTGATACATAGCCAGCAGGCCTGCTACATACCTACGGTGGGCAATGGCATAGCTGGCATCGAAGTCGGCCAACGCTGCATTGAGGTTTGCCTTTTCTTCCTGCACGGATTTAGCGAACAGGATCATCGGGTCTTGTTCGAGTGCCTTCACGGAAGGATGTGTCTTAAACTTATCGAAGTTTTCTTCGCTGCCATAGATCGATTTGTCGAACAGATAGTCAACGAAACGGTCTACATCTCCTTTGAACTTCTTGTCGATCAGAGCAAAGTAAGCCGGTTGCGACTTGGCAGGAACCAGGCGGCGGTATTCCTTCAGCATCACTTTGGCGATTTTCTTATCCACCTCGGGAGCATAATCTTTATCGGCAAAACGATGGTAAGCCATATCCAGCATACGCACCTGCTTTTGTTGTTCGTTGCGGTCTTTGCCTTTCAGGGCATCACAAACCGGTTGTATCTCAGAAGGGACTTTCGTAAATTCAATACCGCGAAGGATTGCTTCATCCAGCATCCAGCTACGGAAGCGCAAGTCTTTACGGTCGGATACGATCTGTTCGAGTGTCAGCAATGCTTCGGGATAATCCGATTCATCGTGATCTTCCGACCAGGCAATCAGACGATCCTGCTCTTCTTTCTTTACCTTCTCAAAGTTACGTTTCTTGATCGCCCAGTTACTACCGATAGCATTTTTATAGGCATTGGTCGATCCGGCATATTTGCTGGCGTACTGGATACGTACGGAAGGATCTTTCAGCATCTCGTCCAACATCACTTCCTGACGAAGATTACGGATATTGATACGGACAGCATTGTCGATATCGCGACGCTCGGCTACTTCCCAGGATGTATAGTATTTGTTTGTCCGCCCGGGGAAGCCCATCATCATGGCATAATCGTCTTCCTCTACTCCTTTTATTGAAATCTTGAACCAGCGCTTCGGACGAAGGGGAACGTTCGTTTCCGAATATTCGGCCGGATTACCGTTTGCATCGGCATAGACACGGAAAACGGAGAAGTCGCCCGTATGGCGCGGCCACATCCAGTTGTCGGTATCCGCACCAAACTTACCGATAGACGAAGGGGGAGCTCCGACAAGGCGGATATCCGAATAGATCTTCTTCGTGAACATATAATATACGTTACCGCCATAGAAGGCTTTGATCTCCACCTCTGTTCCGGGGTTATCCTGCAGGAACTGTTCACCGACCTTTGCCTTTGCCAGTCCGTTCAGATATTTGGGGGAGAGGAAGTTCATACTGTTCGGATCGGTATCCTTTTCGAGTTCCTTCTTTACGTAGTCGGTGACGTCTTCTATTTTGTCGATGAACGTCACGGTCAGTCCCGGGTTGGGTAGTTCCTGGTCGCGGGTAGTCGCCCAAAAGCCGTCGGTCAGGTAATCATGTTCCAGGGTACTGTGTTGTTGTATCTGGCCGTATCCACAATGATGGTTGGTCAACAACAAGCCATCCGGTGATACGATCTCGCCCGTACAGCCGCCGCCAAAGATCACGACGGCATCTTTCAGCGAAGCCGAGTCGGGACTGTAGATATCGTAATCCTGCAACTTCAATCCTAAAGCCTGCATCTCCGGAAACTTCTGCTGCTTAAGCAACGGAAGCAACCACATTCCTTCATCCGCCACCGCCGGCAACGACAGGGCACCTGCCAAAAGGGATAATAAGATTCTCTTCATAGTGTTTTATCGTTTAAATTAGTATTATTTCTTTGCCCATTGTGTATAGGGTTGTTTGGTAAGCATCGAGTTGTAATATCTCCTGTCGCCGCTTACCTCCTCTCCTATCCAGTCCGGTTTTTCAAAAGGTTCGTCTTCGGAAGCCAATTCTATTTCAGCCATGACCAGACCTTCGTTGGCTCCGTGAAAGACATCGACTTCCCAAGTGTGCTTGCCGGCCCGGACGAGATGGCGCACTTTATCTATGGCTCCCGGTTCGCAGAGCTTCAACAGTTGTTCGGCATCCGCTAACGGTATTTCCTGCTCGAACTCGTAACGGCTCAGGCCTTTGTCATCCGAAGGGCCTTTGATAGTCAGGAAACCTTTCTCCCCCCGGATACGGACACGTACCGTGCGACCGGGCTCGGAACAGATATATCCTTGCACAATGCGCTCCGAACTGTAAACATCAGTAGTGAAGTCGCCTTTAACAATGAATTTTCTTTCTATCTCAGTAGCCATATCTTTTTATTTTCTCCGGTTGTCAGCCGTATTTGAACGGCATGTATTTTATTTTACTCTTGTAGGAAAGTTGTTGCCGACGCTGTCGGCTATATTGCCGAGGGCGTCGGCTAAATTGTCGACGACGTCGGCAAAGCTTTCGAGGGCGTCGGCAACAGATTTCCTGCAAGGGTAAATACGATTCATCCGGTACTTAGTTCTTATTAATCAGGAGCTAATTCTTATTTGATGGTAACCATTGTGGCACCAAACCCGTATTCACGGAAAGAAGCATCCTGGTAATAGTGTTGTTTGTATCTTGTCTTCAGTTCTTTCTCTATGGCAGTACGAAGCACACCGTCCCCTTTTCCGTGGATAAAGACAATCTTCTGTCCTTTATGGCCCGCATACTTGCCCAGTATTTCATGGAACTTATCCAGCTGATACGTCAGCATATCCGCATTACTCAGGCCATTTGTATTGTCGAGCAACTCCGTGATATGCAGATCGACTTCCAGTACGGCACCATCAGACTTCTTCTTAACGATAGTCTGCGGAGCATGGCGGTCTTCACGGGCTTTCTGATACATCGCTTCCTTCAATTCAGCAGCGGAGACAAGCAACTCTTTCTCCGGAACGTCATTGCGTACGATCGGATAAACCATCGCTTCTTCTTCAAAGAAATCGTTTTCCATAAAACAGTGCTGTTTGTAGAACTTAACCGTGTCGAGACGCAATTCTACGGAGATAGAATTCTTCAGCGAGTAAGGTTTATCTTTCTTGAAAGCGATCAACTGTACGCATACGCGTTCAAGGTCATTCAGATCTTCTTTGCCAAACTCTTCCATAAAGATCTTTGTATTCGGCTCTATCAGACCGTTATAACGGCTTATCCAGCTATTGTTGTTCCGGTACATGTAGTTGAAAAACAGATAGTAATTGCTGTCATTCACAAAATAGGCTTCGTAAGCGCTGTCCTGCATTACTTTCGACGGTTCCATCGGCAGGTAAGCCAGATAGATGTTCAGGCGTTCACCTTCGGCTGTTTCTTCCACCTTCACTTCTTCCGGTTTGGGTTGCGGCTTCGGCATGGGCTGCTGAACCTGCGGCTGGGGTTGCACCCGCGGACGGTTAGAACTGTGTACCTGCATCTCATTTTCGCCGCCAACGACGACACATTCGCGGATCAGGGCCGGGATATCGAAACCGTCTTCGTCTTCCACCAAAACCTGATCTTTACCTCTAAAACTACGTACGATGCCGCCTCCTGTCGTATTCAGGAAACGCACTTTGTCACCAACCTTTATATTCATACTTATATTATCTTTATATTCGTGTCGACAAAGATACTTCATTATACCATAATATCATACAAATTTGTACTTTTGCAGCCGGGTTCAGTAAGATCGTACCCGGTAATTAAAGAAAGCAATGGTTACAAAAACTCAACAGATAAGCATCGAAGATTACAATTATTCGTTGCCCGACGAACGGATCGCCAAGTTCCCGCTGCCGAAACGGGATGAATCCAAATTATTACTTTACCGCAACGGAGAGGTGAGCGAGAGTATCTTCAAACAGATCACGGAGTACCTTCCGGAAGGTTCGCTGATGATATTCAATAATACCCGCGTGATACAAGCGCGGCTCTTATTCCAGCGTGCGACGGGAGCACAGATAGAAGTATTTTGTCTCGATCCTTCCGAGCCGCACGATTACGAACTGATCTTCCAGGAAACGGCAACCTGTTGCTGGATCTGCCTGATCGGGAATGCGAAGAAATGGAAAGAACCGTGCCTTTTCCGGGAGATCGAGATCGACGGACAGAAGGTAACGCTTCGTGCAGAAAAGGTGCAGAGTTACGGGGAGACACATCAGATCCGGTTTAGCTGGGATGGTGGTTTCAGCTTCGCCGAAGTGCTGGATGCCGCGGGTGAACTGCCTATTCCTCCCTACTTGCACCGGAAAACGGAAGAAAGCGACTTGAAGACTTATCAGACGGTTTATTCCAAGATAAAAGGTTCTGTTGCCGCTCCGACAGCCGGACTCCATTTCACTCCGGAAGTATTGGCAGAGCTGGAAGCCAAAGGTTTCGGCCGCGAAGAGCTTACGCTGCATGTGGGTGCCGGGACATTCAAACCGGTAAAGAGTGAGACGATAGAAGGGCATGAAATGCATACGGAGTTTATTTCCGTACGCCGCAGTACCATCGAACGTGTCAAACAAAATCTCGGTAAGATCATAGCTGTCGGTACAACTTCCGTTCGTACCCTCGAAAGCCTTTATTATATAGGTGTAGCGCTCGCTTCCAACCCGGAAGCGACTTCCAACGAACTGGTTGTGAAGCAATGGATGCCCTACAACGAGGAAAATAACCGGCTGACGCCTGCCGATGCCTTACAGAATATTCTGGATTACCTGGATAAACATCAGCTGAAAACGTTGGTTACCGCCACGCAGATCATCATCGCCCCAGGCTATGAGTTCAAGATCGTCAAAGGCATCGTCACCAACTTCCACCAGCCCAAAAGCACTTTGCTCCTGCTGATCTCCGCCTTTGTCAAAGGCGACTGGAAGAATATCTATGACTATGCACTCGGACATGATTTCCGTTTCCTGAGTTATGGGGATAGTTCGCTGCTGTTATAATTAATGAATACAAGGTAAAGGCAATATCCTTTCAATCTATTCGTTATTATTTATTATAAAGAATTTCCGGTGATGAATAAGAAGATTACTCCCTATATACTACTGTTTTTATCTGCAATGCTACTGTTTTCCTGCAAATCAGCCAAGCTGAGTGATGCGGAAGAGAAGCAGCGCATTGGTGAATACTTTGAAGCAGCGGCTATCTACCGGAAAGTTTATACGAAAACGTCTCCCCAGAAAAGGGATTTACGCGGATATATCGCATACAGGATGGCAGAATGTAACCGGCTTATCAATAATACGCCGAGGGCGACAAGCGCCTATATGAACGCACTGCGCTACGACTATCCTGACAGCATTGTAAACCTGCGACTGGGACAGATGTACCAGAGAAGCGGCAGATATCCCGACGCTATCCGTTATTACAACGAATTTCTGAAACTAAACCCGGAAAGCGAACTGGCCCTGAACGGTATCAAGGGAAGCGAACTGGCTCCGCAATGGAAGCAGAACCCAAGCCGTTACGTCGTTAAACGTATGGAGAAATTCAATTCCCGCCGCGGCGAATTCTGTCCGATGCTATTCGGCGATGCTTACGACCAGCTTTATTTTACCTCTTCCCGTACACCTAAAGGAGCCGGAAAAGATAAAGAAGAAACGATCAGCGCCATCACAGGATTAAGAAACAACGATTTCTTCCTCGTAAAGAAGGATGAACAAGGTAACTGGCTGGCTCCTATCGAACTGGAAGATGAAGTCAACACCGAATTCGATGAAGGAACACCTTCCTTCTCGAAAGACGGCAACACGATGTACTATACTTATTGCGCACAAGATCCGGAAGGCCCGCGCACCTCTGAAATATACGTATCCACCCGTAGCAGTGCCAAATGGGGAAAAGGGACACGCGCCTCTATTGTAAAAGACTCTGTAACAGCTTTAGGACATCCGTCCGTCTCACCCGATGGAAAATACCTGTATTATGTATCGGATGCCGTCGGAGGCTTCGGGGGAAAAGATATCTTCCGTTCCAGACTGGTCGGCAGCGACTTTGGCCCGATGGAAAACCTGGGGCCGGAGATCAATACGCCCGGAGATGAAATGTTCCCGTATGTACGCGACTCCGTTACGCTCTACTTTGCCTCGAACGGCCATCCGGGCATGGGTGGTCTCGACTTGTTCAAAGCGACACAGGACAGTACCGGTAAATGGCATGTGGAGAACCTGAAGGCACCGATCAACTCGATGGGCGATGATTTCGGTATCACTTTCGAAGGGAAGAAGGAAAAAGGTTTCTTCAGCTCCAATCGGAATGACGCGCGTGGTTACGATCATCTTTATTCATTCGAACTACCGACCATCACCATATTTATCGAAGGACTCGTTTCGGATGTAGATGAATACCCGATCGAAGATGCCACCGTGCGTATCGTCGGCAAAGATGGATTGAATGTTAAAGTGCCGGCTAAGAAAGACGGCAGCTACCGGGTTGAACTGGAACGTGATATCCGTTATGTAATGATGGCCAGTGCCCGCGGTTACCTCAACCAGAATTTCGAATTGAAAACCGGCCCGGAAGAAAAGAACGAGACCTATATCGTGGACTTCTTCCTCTCCCCGATCAGTAAACCGGTCGTAATCGACAATATTTTCTACGACTTCGACAAGGCAACCCTGCGTCCGGAATCACAGAAAGCACTGGACGAAATGATCAAGATGCTGAACGACAATCCGAATGTCACGATCGAGTTGGGAGCGCACACCGACCGTAAAGGAACGGATCAATACAACGAACGTCTCGCCCAGCGGCGTGCCCAGTCCGTTGTGGATTATCTGATTGCCGGAGGTATCGACAAGGAACGCCTGGAAGCCAAAGGTTACGGCGAAAGCGTCCCGAAGACAATCAATAAGAAGCTGGCTAAAAGTTTCGACTTCCTGAAAGAAGGAGATGTCCTGACGGAAGAGTTTATCCTGACGCTGACACCCGAACAACAGGAGATGGCCGATCAGATAAACCGCCGTACAGAGTTCAAAGTGCTCCGGACAAACTACAATTTATTCTAACAACAAAAGTTATTCCGTTCTGCTTCGTGCCAGGATTTCGGAGAACGAGATGGGCCAGTCGATAGCGTTCATCAACGTCTCGAAGGCAACACGATAGTCGAACGGAACGACCATGTATTCGGAATACAGGTCGCACACAGCCATAGCCAGCATCATCTTCGTATTGTAATGTACCTTTTTCAGTACGCCGAGACTGGATAAAACAGACTCCTTGCGAGCCATTTCAAAGTCCTGTTCCGTCAGAAGGATTTTATCTTTCAGCTGTTTATAGTGAGGACAATCGGAGATAGAAACACTCTCACCAATACTTTCCGCGATATCAAGTAAAACACAGCAAACAGCAATCCGTTCTTTTTCTTGTGGATTCATACTTTTAATCTGTGCCGCCCCGTTTCCCTCGTTTGGCATTTTATATCATAAAGAAGCGTGGAAACTGTTAATCTATTATTCGGAACTGAGGTATCGCCAAACACCCATCGAACAAATAATAAGACAACAGCCCACGCCCTATTCTATATACATGAGTATATATAACAAGCGTGAGCGTTTAGTTGCCTATTATCCTTGTCCGACTTGAAACTTGGCGATTTTCAGTTCCAAAGATAATATCTTAAACGCTTAACTTACCAACAGATAACAACCGAAACTCAATGTCCGGCCAACATGTTGTGGCAGCAAAGATAGCGAAAAGCAATAAAAGATATTGTTTGCAAAGAATTATTAACAAGAAAAAAAGGGCACCGTAAAACGGTACCCTTTATTCATCAACAGGCAGGATAGTTCTACCCGTATATTTTATCACCCGGATTATTCGGCGGTGAACTTATAAATACATTCGCTGAAATACTTTTCACCCGGATTCAAGACAACTGTCGGGAAGTCGGGATGATTGGGAGTATCAGGATAATGCTGGGTTTCCAGACAGAAAGCACCGCGATGAGGATATAACACATCATGTTTGCCGGTATCTTTTCCATCCATAAAGTTTCCTGTATAGAATTGTATACCCGGTTCATTGGTATATACTTCCAAAGCGATACCGCTGGTTGGAGAATAAGCTTTTGCAGCCAGTACGTTCTTGTCACCGTTTGAGTTCAGCACCCAGTTATGGTCGTATCCGCGGCCTTTCTGCAATTGATCGAAAGGTTCGTTGATATGTTTGCCGATAGCCACCGGAGTACGCAGATCCAGCGGAGTTTCAGCAACCGTGCTTATGCCTGTAGGGATCAGCGTTTCGTCAACCGGAGTATAATTGTCGGCATTGATCATGATCTCCTGATCCAGCACATCTGAACCGGGAACGCCTGACAGGTTGAAATAACTGTGGTTGGTAAGGTTCACCACTGTTTTCTTATCGGTAGTAGCTTCATATTTGATATCGACTGCATTGTCATCCGTCAAAGTATATGTTACTTTAATATCCAGATTTCCGGGGAAACCGGCTTCACCGTCTTTCGACAGATAAGTAAGTTCCAGAGCCTGGTCGTTCAATTGTTTAGCATCCCACATGCGGGTATGATATCCCAGCGGGCCGCCATGCAGACAGTGCATACCGTCGTTAGCAGGAAGGGTATACTCCGTTTCATCCAAAGTAAACTTAGCCTGGTTGATACGGTTGCCGTAACGTCCGATCAGGGCGCCATAGTTACCATCTGATTTTACATACTGATCTACATTGTCATAACCAAGAACAACATCGGTCATTTTTCCGTTTTTGTCGGGCACCATGACAGAAACCAAGCGTCCGCCATAATTGGTAATGCACGCTTCGGCACCGTTCTTATTCTTCAGCACATATAATGCCGTTGGTTTACCTTCTACCTCTGACACGAAATCAGACTTCAATAACCCGGAGAGTGTAGCCTCTTCTTTCTTTTCGGCGCACGACAGCAACAAACACATTGCCATGACAGCCATACATAGTCTCTTCATTTGAAAATTAATAATTTAAAGTGTACATTTCATAGGATGGCAAATATACACTTTTATCTGAATAGTAGCAGCCTTAGAAAAGATAAAATTGTTCCAATAAACAGAAACCTCCCCGGAAATAATCCGGGAAGGTTTGTTTTTGTCTGTTTTTACTCTTCACAGAGTTCGAACAGAAGAACTTTATTTCATTACTTTAGTATTAATATCTACCGCTTGTTCGCCCTTCACGGGATACTTATTGTAAGGACGATTCGAAAACCGCCCTTACGACGCGCGGTAAACAATTTAGAATTATTTGATTATAAATAATTACTTCTTATTTTACGATTGCCTTTACAGCGGCTTCACCTTCTACGGCAACTACAACTACACCTGCAGGAGCAGCGATTGTAGCGTTATCGGAAGAGATTACTGTGTTAGCAACTGTCTGACCAAGTACGTTGCTGATAGCAACCTTCTTACCCTGAGCACCAATCACTGTTACATAACCGTTACCTGCGATAACTTCGATAGAAGAAACTCCGACTGCCTCGTTAGCTACCGTTTCGTCAGGATCAACAGTGAAACGAGTAGCGCCAGCCAAGCTTGAACCTAATGTCAAGTTACCATTGATGTTGATTACATAAGATCTTGTTGCTTTATTACGGATTACATAAGTATCATCATCGTCACCAGATTCGATTACCTGGAACTTGAAGTTATTCAGACCACCTTTAACACCCTTAACAGCGTTGGCTTTTTCTGCTACAAATGTAGATTTACCATCTATCATTGTCTTCAATGTATCCGTGTCAACTAATTGACCAGCCTTGAAGATCAATCTTGTAGCTCTATTATTTGAACCTGTAGAACCATTCTCGAATGCATACTTCTGCCAGCTAGTCAAACGATAGCTTTCAGCAGAGTCTTTTGCAAAATACATGAAGTGATGTACTCCGTCTATTTCTTTAGAAATATAGAATGACGGGATGTTCTTGTCTGAATCTACTGTATCCAGTCTGAATGTCATTGATTCAGCAGGTTTCAAGATACCAGCCTTATCTGCATTCATATTTACATAACCGAATTCGTTTTCAAATGCAGTTGTCTGTGCAATAGGATTCAATGTACCGTATACTTTCTCCTGTACCATGAAAGTCTTTACTGTCGCATTGTAAGTACCTTCATTAAGATAGTAGTCGCCCCAAGTCCATGCACTCTTACCAATATTTGCCTTTTCATTTACTTGGCTAGCACCTTTCAATGCGTCCATTGCTAAATATTGAGCTTTAGCATTCGGAGTACCAGCAGTAGTAATAAAGTCATTTGTAGCAGCTTCATCAAACAAAGAAACAGAACCATCTGCATTATATTTGATAATGTGAGCAGAAGGAGTAGTAGCCAAACTACCGGATTTCAGATAATATTCATCATTTTGATCCGGAGCAAAGTATCTAACATTGTAAGAATAGTAAGCAACTGTATCCTTTTCGATAGCAGATGTCTTTACTGTACCATTTGACAGATAGATAAAGTCGTTCAAAATATTAGTTACTTTATCTTTACCATTGCTTTCTTTCACACGGATCAACTCGAACTGATCAGCTGTTGTTGCAGTTACAACTCGACCAGTATACTGAATTTCATCATCTGTATTTCTTGTTGCAGCAGCGAACAATCTGTCTTCAGACTCAGCAGTCTTAGCAAATTCGAATGTATACAGACCTTCTTCGCTTTCAGCTGTTTCGAATGTAGCAAATTTGTCCACATTTTCTTTCTCGATCAGCTGAACCAGCATACCTTTGAACGATTTTTTCTTAAACTTCAACTTACCATCCTCGTCTGTTGCAACCTGGATGTTTTCCCATGGCAATTCTTTATCCGGATAGATCGTATAAACATTGTCACCCAAAGCTTCTTCTTTATACAATACAGCAGAGAAGGGAACTTTTGTTTGACGGTTAGTTGCTACAAGAGTTTCATAATTACCATCTTTATCGAAGTCTTTCACACCTGAAAGAACGAACTGATACAAAGGATCATTTTCGTTTGCATTAGGCATCGTAACTGCTCTCCAGGAATTTGACGGTGAAGTTGAACCGTTAGATTCAACAGTCAGATACTGACCATATTCAGAAACTTCACCATCTTCTGCATCAGCACCACTGATAAACTTAATAGCATAGATAGCCGGAGTTGCATCTTCGTTCAACAATTCTGTTACATCAGCAATGTTTGAAGAAGGAACAGCTTTCACGGTAGCAGCTTTTGATGTATTAGTAACCAGATAAACGATATCTGTTGTTGCATCATCCACATTATTAGTATTACTTACTACACTAATTACGACACCCTTAGCTGCATGTGCATCATCATCCTTAAGATCCAGACGAGCGTTCTTTACAGCCAAGTTGTACTGGTCGTTCTTAGCTAATGGATCGGGAACAGTAATAGCAAAGCAAGCATTACCTACAAACACATCAGCATTTGAAGATTCCAAAGTTCCGTCATACTTATTGTGTGCTTTATTTGTTTCTGCATCGTAGAAGTTCATATCAGAACCTTTAACTGTAGCTAAAGTAAAGCCAACACCATTTTTACGTTCTGTATTAGTAATCTTTGTAAAATCCTGCGGATCAATAGCGATGAAAGTTGCTTTCTGGAATTCTTCTTTTGTTGTGATTGTGTTATTAGCAAGTGTTTCTTCACTCAATCCACTCCAATCTGTTGCCAGATAAGTACCGGCAGGAATTTCATAATAATTTCCGTTAGCAACCCAACCGATAGAGTCTCCAAGTATAGTAGGATCACTATAATCCATCTTAACTCTGAATGCTCTTACATCCTGATTGGCAAAGATATTATCGATGATAGTTTTATCTTTTTGATCAGGGAAAGAGAATTGGAAGCCTTTGCCGCCTTTGATATCGTTCAGTTCATCCACAAAGTCTACAGTACGTTCTGCAAACGTAACGAAAAGAAGGCCGTAATGATTTCCTGATGGATCTCCAATTACCCACCCCCCTGAATTTGCCATAAAGCCATTGGCTCCATTTGTCGTCTTATAAGTATAGAGGGTAGAATTTTGAGCAATTCTGGTCTTACTATCATTGCCCTGCCCAACACAAAAAGTTGAACCAACAGTATTATCTAAATCTAAAGTCAAAGCATCTTTAGAATCACTTACTGTTTCCTGAATTGCACCATTCTTTACAGTCAAATAATACCCAGTATTCTTACTCTTCAAGCCATAAAGCCAAGAGGCTTCAGTTGCACCCACTGCTTTGTTGTCCTTTTCAGTCAACGTCCAAACAGCTGTTGTTTCATCAGTGATTGTAACATTATCAGCTGTGATTTTTTTTGAAGAATAAGTAATTTCCCCTAATTGATTCTTTTCAGCAATAAGGATATAATCATTTGCATCAACTTTACCATTATTATTCGCATCGCGAACAACAATATAATCACCCGAGTTGTCTTTATCAGCGGCAGTTTCAAAAGCCTTTACGACAGCCAATGGCTTGTTGTTCAGCTTTACCTGCGCATTCAAAGCACTAAACGACGAGCCTGCAACCAGCATACCCGCCATCATAAGCGTAGAAAACTTTTTGTTCATAATCAATAAATTTAATATTAATAATAGTGTTACTAAAAACTCCTTTATAGCCCCGTTCTGAGGGCATGTCATATCAAATGACTAGAAATAACGGTCGTTTATTCTCGTCACACTTTATAGGGAGTGATGCCTTTGTCATAAAAAGAAGGAATTTCATACTAATCTTTCTATCCGGTTGATAAGAAAGCATATAGGTCAGGAAAAAAATTAATCAAAAGGATTGCAGGTTTAAAACTTATGAGTACTTTTGTTGACGAGAATAAACGACCGTTATTTCTAGTCATACACTTTGTATCATTCACTCCTTACTTTTCAATATATAATATAGCTTTTTAGTCCAGGTAATTCACTGGAGAATTATCATATGTATATAACAATGTACGTGCGTACATTAATATATAGGATCGATTAATAAGTACTTGTTTTCCAAAGGCTTTAGGGTTACTTCTGTTGTTATGGGGAGAACTAAGCATCCAGGTCAGCATTCTTAAGGTTTAAAGACGGGACAATTATTGGCTTTTCTCAGGACTTTTAAAAAAGAAAGGATAGCATTACATATACGCAAGGCATGCCTTACTTTTATGTAAAGTTAGCCTTACATATTCGTAATAATAGCCTTACTTATTTCAATATTAGCACTTTCATGCTTAGATATCATATACTTTGACCTTAAAGATAAGGACGTTTGGGCTTAATTGTTACAGAGTTGATATAAAAAGGACTAAGGAAGTCCATAAGTAAAACAAAAGAAGCCATCCCTGGGTTATGCCCGGGACAGCTTCTTCAGCCATATTTCATTCCCTAAAAGGAGTAAAAGGGAACAAAACAGAATTACTTCTTAATAATACGGACAGTCTTCGCTTCACCGTTATCCAGAACGATACGAACCAGATAATAGCCGCTACGCAGCTGGCTCAGGTCGATTACCTGCTCCGGATTATTTATTACCTTCTGTATTCTACCGGCCGCATCGATCACAACGATAGCGTCTACAGGAGAATTGGAAACTACTGTTGCATTATTTTCAACCAAAGTAGGATACAAACCTACGCCCTGCAGGGTGATCGATTCGTTACCCACAGTTCCCAGCTTCACATTGAAGGTGACAGAGTCACGACGTGACAGGTGGTTGGTCGACTCAGGCACTGTGATGTACAACTTCGTTAGACCTTCGTTTTTACCGATCACGTGTACACCTTCGATATGATTTCTTGTACCGGCGACAGCTATATTTTCAACGGTATAGCCGATCGTTGCCGGAGATTCACAGGAAGCGTACAGCAGGACGGAGTCGCCCACGGTAATCGATGTCGATTCGACAGACCATTCAAGTCCAGCATCTGCTTTCGCGATATTCAGCTTACCGGGAACCAGTGTTACAGCGTAGTTGTCTTCATCTGAACTCAGACAGTCGATAACCAAGTCGTAAGCACCTGCGTTAACGGGGTTAACCAAGGTCTTTACGGTGTAGATGAAGTTTAGAGCATCCGGGTTATCGTTGCCTACGAAGCCACTATAAGTAGGTTTCAATTCCGGTATTTCATCTCCGTAAACGATATCTACTGTATCTGCGCTGATTGTCAGCATGGCTTTCGATACGGTCAGGGTTCCGGTTTCACCAACGATTGTATAGTTCTCGCCCGGATCGCCACCATCAATATACAGGGTGTAGTTGCCTGCTTCCGTTATGGAACCAGCTACTTTTACCGAAGGAGCAGAAGCGGCTTTGAAGTCGTCGCTGCCGATGAAGCCCGAATAAGTATATTCGAATGGTTCAGGCAATGCTTCGCCATAAGCGATCAATGCGTCTTTCGGTTTAACGATGACTTCACGCGGTTTGATCTGCATCTTTTCTTTGCGGACAAGCAGGTCGGAACCGTTATGTTTTACAAAGATGGAGATGTTGTACATACCGGCGTTGACAGGCAGGTCGTAATCACCGTTGTAAGTGATGATCGGAGTGTAAGTTGTGATACCCTTCAGGTCGGTCAGTTGCACGTCGGCTGCTTTTCCGTTACCGTCATAGTCGAATACCATGTTACCCAGGATCACGTTGAAGTCTGCTTCATTCTTCAGACGCAATACTTTGAATACTTCCGACTTCAGGGCTTCCTGCTGTCCGGACTCTGCATTGTAGCGGGCGGTGATCGTTACACCTTCGTCGCTCGTCAATGCTTTTGCACGCAGATACCAGATGCTTTCCACCTTTTCCACCTGGATCAGAGCCGGGTTGGAAGATTCGTACACGATCTGGGAGCCTTCGGCAATTACGGTAGAACCTTGCTTAACGACTGCATTCAACCGCACAAGGTCACCTACGATCAGTTCATTCTGTATCGGAGTCCAAACCATTACATAGCTGTTATCCGGATATACCTGATAACGGGGCTTGCCTACAATGGTGATCTCATAATTGGTATTTTCCTTGTTGATGGCAGAGATGCCGGTCAGTTCGTACGTACCTACCGGCAGCACGCCTTCCGGACGGTTGTTGATAACCAGGTTCTTGATACGGTTGCCGACAGCTACGGTAGCCGTAGAGTCGAGACTGTTGGCCGATTCATCCAGCTTGAAGCCTTCGTAAGAAATAAACTCTTTCTGGACGTCGGCTTTGTTGAATTCAGGATCAGCCGAACCGAATGCTCTCTTGATCGTATCCAGACGGATAATCAGCGGAGCTTTCGCCACTTCCAGACGCACGCTGTCGTTCGTCATCGTACCCGGAACCAGTGTATTCATATTGAGTTTATAGTTACGATCCTTAGCCTGGAACGGCGGCTGGATGAACTTGTCTTCCGTAACGACCTTGATATGCAGGGTATCGTTGTATGAACCGGCATGCAAGGTATTGTCGGCAGCAACCGGTTTAACGACTACCTTCGGCATAAAGTCGATGATGTCGTCGGGAGTTGTTGTTGTCTGGTACTTAGAATCGAAGCTGGCGAGACCACGCTGTTTAGCGGCATCGTTCGGTTCAAATGTCCAAGTAGTATCCTTATCGGCTTCACCGTATACGCGGTCTACGATCACTTTCCAGATAGCCAGCTGACGCTGGTTGATCAGGAACGAACCGTCAACCGTTTTGAATGCGTAGTTCAGAGAAGATACTTTGTCGGCGTTGTCCACTTTAGCGACATACACGCTGTCTTCCTTCTGATTCGGTTTCTCACGCTTCAGGCTTGCTTCCGTCTTTTCGGTTGCTTTACGGCCTTCATAGTCGAAGTATCCGGCAAGCGGGGCAACCTTGAAACCTCTGTCGCCTTCGGCTGTTGCGGAGATATAATTCACTGCCTCAGCAGCTTTGGAGAAAGCATAGGAAGGAGCTACCGCCGCCGGTTTCTCTGCTCTCTTCTTCAACCAGAAGAAGCCGTCAGGATTAGGTTCGCCATAGATCTTCTGCATTACTTTCACCGGCTTTCCATCTATGGAAACTTCCGAATAGGCGTCGAATACAGTGATCGTGATCGTATCTTTCTTCACTTCGTATTTACCGGCAGTGATTACCTGGACATCGTAATTCGATAATCTCCATTTAACATCACTTACCGCCGCTTCCGTCAGTTCGTAGCTGTAAGTACCGACATCACTTTTCGGCTTATTCACCGCTGCCGATATTGCAGTATGGGTAACAGCCAGGTTGCCAGTCAGTAATCCGGCCAATGTCTGATCGTTCTTCAGTACACCATCGGTAATAAGAAGCTCACTACCCGGAATAGTCTGGATATTGGCTTCATCATACAGACGGGCACTGTCGGGAACAGCCAGGGTAAGAGGAGCTCTTTTAACTGTAAGCAAACCTCTTCCTTCGGGCCATGCATCCGACCAAACCAGCAGGTTCAGCGTGTAGTTAGCAGCCTGTCCCCCACTAAGTCCGATCACAAAAGAGCCGGGAAGGGAAGCTTTATTAGCTCCGCCATATGTTACGTCCGGCAGGACATTCACTTGTGAATTGGAAAAGATCGCTTCCGTATCACCATTCACAAAACCGCTAAACACAAAGTCTTTGGCAGACCAGGGTGTTGCCGGGTTCTCATCGCCGTAGAAACGGCTGGTGTCGCGGGCTGCAATATTCAACGTTGCCGGGTTCACCGTTAAAGGCAGGCTTGTAAAAGCACCGGCCCTGTTGCTGACAAAGAAGACTACATTCGGATTTGTATACTGAAAATATTCAGTCAGGTTATTGGCTACGAAACCTAATGTCTCGCCACCGCTGACTGTCGGAGTAGCCGAAAACTTCAGGATATCGATCGCCTGTGCCGAGTTCTTGAACGTTACGCCTGTACCGATACTACCATATTCACTACCATCTCCATTGACATAGAAATAGTTGAAACTCGCCCCATCGATACCCGCAGCAGCCGTAGCCAGATCCTGGCCATACGTCATCTCTACCGGCGTATTATTATTGAAACTTACATACACAGTATCGGGTACAGCCGTTTGCGCCTGCATGATACCGCCTGAAACAAGCATCAGGGGAAGCAGCATAAGCTGCTTCCTCGATGTTAATATTGATTTAATATATTTCTTCATACTAAATTAGTTTTACAGGTTACTTCTTAATGATCTTCACAGATTTGAAGGTTCCGTCTTCCAATGTGACATTGAGCAGATAGATACCTGATCCAAATGAGGACAGATCAATAACAGATCCCGGTTTGCGAATAACTTTCTGTAATGTTCCGTTCACGGACAGCAACTCTACTTGCTTGATCTCAGAAGGAGCAGCCACCGTTACGTTGTGGGTGAACATTCTCGGATATACATCGATCTGATCTGCTACGACAAGCTTTTCATTGCCTACCGACAGATAGTCGTCGTCTACCATGATCGTCACTGCTACAGGTTCAGCACCGAAGTAGTTCTTGTTACCGTGCTGCATAGCTGTAACCGTTACGATACCGGAAGTAACCGGAGTCAGCCACCAGTTGTCACCAATCTGGTTCACATAAGCAACTGCATCGTTGGACGAATTGAAGGAAACCGGAAGTTTACTTGATGCACTGGCTGTAAGTAATACATCGCCACCATCTACATCTATTGTCGTTTCAGGGCTCCAACTGATTTTCTGTGAAGCGGGAACAAGGATGTATTTACCGTCTGTGTAAGCCACTTCGTAGTTGTCGGAAGTGTAGTTATCAGCAAATGTGATCGGATAAGTACCTGCATCGGAAGTTTTTGTTACAGTCGAGCTGATACGCGGGGCAAAGCCGAGGTTCTTCAGCGATTCACCGTTCACGAAACCAGTAGCCGTATAGGTCAGGTCTTCCAGATCCTTGCCATACACCGTTTCCTTGTTGTCCGCCACGATAGACAGAGCCGCTTTGCTAACAGTCAGCAATCCGGAAACATAGGTGATCACGTAGTTACGTCCGAAGTCCTGGGCAGAATACGGAGTCAGCTTATAAGAACCGGCCTTGCCGCTGTATGCTTCCACGCGAACCACCGGAGCCTGGCCAACCAGGAAGTCTTCACCGTTCATGAAGTCATTCTTATTATAATCGTACGCATTTGCATAAGACGGCATTGCGTCGCCATACTTGATGCTGAAGCTGCGGGCGGTTACCACTACCGGCTTCGGAGCGATGATCATCTTGTTCTTCGCCGTGTAAGCATAAGTTACCGAGCCAAGCGTCGCTTTTACCGTTACATTATATATACCAGCATCCACCGGAGCATCCTGGGTAGAAGGATAAAGTGTCGGAACAGAGCCGAACTGGTCGCCTTCATAATAGATACTGAAGTCAGGGATCGCCTCACCCGTTTCCACGTTCGTTGCTTTTACGCTTACGGCTCTCGGAGTGGCATCGTAAATGCTGGTCACGTTGGAAACGATTACGTTGATCTTCGCTGCATCCCCTTCCGGAGCGATTACCTTGATCGTACCTGTTACAGGAGTGGCATCTTCGTAGGTATCGTCGCCGTCGGCAAATACGGTGATGGTCACCAAGTTGTCACCTTCCGTACGCACATGGCCGGTTACAGAATAAACGCCTTTCGATACTTCAGACAGGATCACGCGTTCGCGATCGTTGCCCGACAGCTCGTAACGGATATCGTAGATAGACGGTTTGCCGTCGGCTTCCGATTTCAGGTAAGCAGACAATTCCACTGTTTCGCCTACCGGGATCACCAAGTTGCGCTGGTCTTCCGGCCAGATGATAGAACGTTTGATCTTATCGATCGACAAGGTTCCGTTTTCGTGGATCACCGTATAGTTACGTGCCACACCTTCTGTTGTGAAGTAGATGTCGTAAGAACCACGGGAGTCTGAGCGTGCATCTGTCGCCACCTTCGGCATGATAGAGAATACATCCGCCAGGTTTTCATATTCATTGTTCTTCAAACCGATATATTCGATCTCAAGATCCGGGTTGCCACCACCGTACGGACGGCTGTAGCTACAAGCACGTACTGTCAGCGGAGCTTTTGTTACCGTCAGGCCTGCATTAACCAATGTAGCACTTGCGATATTGAAGTTCGGCAGCAATGTTGCGATCTGTGCAGCGGCTGAAGAAGTAAAGCGCAATTCGTAAGTACCGACATCCGTTTTCTTATTGACACCGGACAGGTCGAGCCAGCTTGTACGGGCCACCTTATCGGCATTCAGTAATTGGGTGATCTCTACCTGGAAGGCTTCCGACAATTCACCTGCAACAGCTACATATACATCGGCATCTGTCGTTTCTTCACCATATTCGCGAACAACGGAAACAGTGATCGTTGCGTCGGTTGCAGTCAGCGGAGCCGGAGTTACCGTTACAGTCGCCTGTGTTTCACTAGCAGCAAACTTAACACCGGTTACCGGAGTAAGCATACCCTTCACCATCGCTTCAACGGCACGGATCTGGTAGTCGCCTACCGGAGCATCCGCTTCATAGACATTTGCCTCAACAGGCAGGATTGTTTCGAACAGGTCGATCACATTCTTGTCTGCCAGTAATTTAGCGGCAGTCAACTTCGGTTCTGTTGCAAATACAAGTTTAGCACTCAGGTCGGAGTCTTTTGTTACCTCTGTTCCATATACCTTCGTATAAGTATCCTTCGCGGCTTTCACTTCTACGGTTGCCGGAGTCACTTTGAGGTTGGCCAGATCGGTATCCAGCTGGATCTCGAAGTTACCGATAGCAGCTTTCAGGGTGGAAGCGTCTATGATACGAAGTTTGAATGTACCCTGGGTTACATTATTCTTAACCGAGTCGACTAATACACTATTCAGCGTATTGCCGTGGAACTGAAGTTTATCGTTGCGGTACAATGCCCAGTGCAGTTTATTCGTACTGAACAGCTTATCCCAACGGACTTTCGTCATTGCAGCGGTCGGGTTTTCCGGATCTTCCACCAGGGAAACCAGGCTAAAGCCGTAATCATCAGTCGCCAGCGTCAGGTTAGTCAGATCGTAAACAGGGGCACCGCTCACAATCGTCCAGATACCTTTAAGCTCTTTCTCGTTGAATGTCACTACAACACCCGGAGCAACAACCTTCACTGCATTAACGGCAGTAACGACTTCCGTATCAGGTTCGGTTGTAACTTCCGCACCTTCAATTGCATAAACGAAGGTATAGTCGGCAGATGTCAGATTGACTGTATAGTTGTAATCACCGATCACCGGATTCTGTTTATCCAGTTGCGCCTTGGTAGTAACCAGGTCGACAACTAAGGTATAGTCACTCTTGATCTTGCTACCGTTCAGAGCCACGATATCATCATAGATCTGCTGAACGATCTGGTCTTTTGTCGCCTTACCAAAGGTGAATACAGCTTTCGCAGCAGTTCCTTCTTCGGCTGTTGCAGCCAGATAAGTAGGCAATGTGATAGTCAGTTTACGTTGACCGATCTGCACAGAGTTCTGTACATTATGGAAGTTGCTTCCGAATTGATTGTCAAGCTGGAAGTTTGACAACAATGCCGGGTCGAGCACATCCACTCTGTAACCGTAATCACCGTTCTTCGGCATCGTTTCCGTTGCTTCCGCAGTACAATCGGCAGTTGTCAGCATCACCTTGAACAGGTCTGCCGGATTTTCGAAACAACTATAACTGCTTAACAGACCTTCGTTGGCAGCCAGGAACTGACTGAGGATGTCTGCTTCGATAGCCGCTTTCCGTTTACCGTAACGATAAGTGATATCTGTCGGGAAAGTGAATACCACCGGAGCTTTGTTTACTACCAGTGTCTTCGTGCCGGTTTCTCTTATTTCGATATTATCGGTTACCTTCTGAACGAATGCAACTGAATAAGTATAGGTCTTAACGGCAGTCGTACCTTCTTCTTCTATATTATTAATGGTAACAGTAAAGCTCTTCAGAGGTTTCACACCAGCCTTAGTTACCAGTTCGAAGAATTCTTCGTTTGCCGGGTCTTCCAATACCGCTTTCTTTACAGAATCGAGCAAAGCTACTTTTGTATTGATGTCATTATAAGTAACATTTACCGTAGGCAAAGTGAGCGTACGTTTCGCTTTCACGATACGCAGGGCCAACTTGGCAATTACATCGTTACCATTCTTGGTCAGATGGATACTGCTTGGTGCCGTATAGTTTAATGTATAGTATTGTGAGAACTGCGTATTTGAGCCTGTCACCACTTCGTAACCATACAAGTCGGAAACCTGCGGATAGCTTTCGCCGGCAATACGTACCGGGACATCGCCTGTAGAAGTTTCGTTATTGATCAGATAGGTTTTTACGCCCCAGTTATTCAGGTCGGGAACCGTTACACGGTCTGCACCCGGAGTCAGTCTGAAGTCATTTATCAGATCCAGTGCATACTCGTCGGCAGTCTGTCCGAACGGACGTTCCCACAGAGGCAGTTGTACGTTGATCGGCAACGGATATTCGGCCAGTGACTGTCCGTTATCTGTCAACCGTACGGAACGGAGATAAGTAGCGGTTGTATAACCGAACATTGTTATCGGAACGATAATGCCACCATCTTCATTCGTCACTTCAATCTTCTGGATATTATCATTAGGATTGAATACCACCGAATAAGAGTAAAGATCTCTACCGATTGCCGGAACTAATGTTACGCTGGAAATATAAGCCCCCTTCATATCCGGGTTCTTCAACAGCAGGTCGGCCATGATCGCTTTTTCGATCATTTCATTAGAAGCGCCTTCCTTCTTGAACTCATACTTGTAAAGTTTCACTTGTGCGATCGGACGCGGAGTGATGTTTACGGTTCCATTGAATGTAGTCGAGCTATGCGGTTGTCCGTTCACCGTTACTTCCGAGAACAGGAGATCCAGGTCTGCACTTAACGTTACCCGGTAAGTAGCCGTACCCATATTTTCCCTGATCCGATTATCCGTGATCTGTACATTCGTTATATATTCTGCTACGTACGGATTTGCCAGATAGATGTATTCACGAACCTTATCGGCCACCTGTGCTGGGGTCATATCTTTCACATACTGAACGGTATATTCACCGAATGTAAAATCGATCGCCGGACGGGGAACGATTGCAATGCTTCTTGAATAAGTGATCTCGATAGTTGTCCCCTTATCAACGACATTAATACGCTGATTAGCCGGAGTTTCTATTTCCTGCAAAGTTGCGCTCTTTGTGATGATGATCTTATAACCGAACGAGTCGTCTGTTTCCGCGATCGCATTCTTATTACCCAGGTCATTCGTGATCAGGCGAACAACGAATGTTTCATTACCCAGAACACCTGCATTACGAACCAACAGATCACTCTTAATACGGCGGATAACCGCATTCGGAAGCATGTCTTTTTCGTAAGCAATCTGGTAGTTACCCGGATAAGCCAGGGAATGCGTAGTAGGCAATGTAGTTACAAACAACAAAGAATTATTGAATGTACAAACGTTACCGTTAACAATCAGGTTGGAAGAGGAAACATTTCCATCTGTAACAAAGTTCAGATTTGTCTTTGTCAGGTCACCCTGTACAGTTACCTTATATCCTAACTGGCTGTTATCGGCCATGCCGGCAGAAACGGTACCAGCGGTCACCTCAACCTGAGGAACCAGATTCTGATCGACCATATCCGGATTTATATCCTGGATCAGTCGCTTCAGCATGGTAGCTACAGCCACATTATCCGTATAATCACCTATGCGGATCGGGCTTGAAACGAAGTCAGGCAGTTTAACCGCCAATGTATTCTTTTCAACCGTAATCGCATTGACGATATCATAACTATGCTGCGATGTATTAAAGTTTATGGTTGCCCCTCCCACACCGGCAGAGACATTATTTCCTTTGCCATAATTCGGTAAAAGCACAACACGATAGCTATATACCCCTCCCGGAGCCAGTCTGCCGGCTGTTACCTCATTACTGAAATTAGCATCGGAATATACTTTTATCTCCGAGACAAAGTCGGAAGGATTAATATTGTTACCGATCAGGTTCTTCGCCCTGTTCAGATTAGTATTGACAGCCATCTTACCCAGGCCGCCCACATCTTCTAAAAATACAGGGAATGTAGTATTAGTGATCGGTTTTTCTTTCACTTTCAGCTTTACTGTCGAGATATAGGAGCCAACAGCCAGCTGTGTACAATTACTTAAAGCCGGAGTATAGGCAAACTGTTCTGTCGGAGGAAACGTAAGTTGCACGTCGTATTCTCCTGCATCCAGACTATTATTACCTGTATATAATATAGACGAACCGTCTTTAACCAGATAAACCGAAGCATCATTAAATGAAACTCCGGCCATACCCAAGACCTCTATTTTAGTACTCAGGTCGTTGACTGGCGTACCATACACATAATTCCCCCAGTTTGACGGGAAATTCAGATTACCGACAGATTGCCGGGCTTTGATCTCGATAGCATTTGTTACTACCACCTGCTCATGATCCAATATGCCGAAAAGCGTGACGGGAGTTATATTCCCCGTACCGATCGCCCGTTCAAAATTCAACGTAATGGAGGTGGAGGAAGTCACTTTAAAGGTATAGTTATAACTTCCGGCTACCAAATCACCGGTCTGATCGCCACCAGTACCTCTGATAGTAACATCGGATATCGTTGCCGTCTGATCACTCTGGTCGACAGCTTCCTGCAATAAACTTTGGATATGGGATTTCAGCTGCTCCGCATTTGCGTTACTGGTTCCTTCATAAACTGACAGGACATCTTTTACGGGGACATAGATGTCGGCTGCAACTGCTTGTGTGATATACCCTCCCAATAATAGTATCAATATAAGTAGTCGCCTACTCACATCGATTAAGTATACTTTGTTCATACGCAATTATTTTAATTAGTTTATACTTCAATCAATAGATAGTAAGTGCTTATAATCAAGTTGTATAACATAATACAAACCCTGACAAAAGAAAACTCCGCCAGGGTTTGTATCCGCTTTCATTCTTCACAGAGTTAGGGCGGAAGAATTTATATTTCATTACTTTAGTATTAATACCCGCTTTTTCGTCCTCACGGATTAGTTGGTGTCAGGTAGAGGCGTACTGCCGCACGCCTCTACATCCGCCACGCGGTTATTTGAATTTAAATTATTGATTATAAACTTCTTTATATCAATAGTTATTCATCGTCTTACTTAACGATTGCCTTAACAGCTGTTTCACCTTCGATCGTTACAACAACGATTCCAGCAGGAGCGTCGAATGTAACCTTGTCGGAAGAAACTACCGAGTTAGCAATAGTCTGACCTAATACATTGCTGATAATAACTTTCTTGTTAGTAGCATTCAGGATCGTTACCTTACCCTGGCCACCCAGAACTGTTACAGCAGTTGTATTGATAGATTCGTTAGAAACCGGATTATGCTCATCAGCTTCATCGAAGTAGATGTCACCCGTAGAGGTAGCAGTCTTAGATGTTGCGAAGTCATAGAAGTCTTCCGACGGAATCATTTCCTCACCACCCACACATTCGTTGAATGCACGTACACGAGCCGTGTAAGCTGTTTGCGGGATCAGGTTATGAACAGCTATTGAAGTTGAGGAAGGATCAACCTTGAACGATTCTTCACCGTCGAAGTTGATATCATCCTGCCATTCGTAATAAGCAGTCGGCAATGAACCTACTTCAGTTCTCCAGTCACCTGTATTGAACTCACCACCGTTGATCGGCATACCCGGAACAGGTTTTCTAACCATCCATGTTGCAGGAGTATCGAACAGATAGATATCGATCTGGTGTTCGTCAGTCTGGAATCCTTCCATCAGGCGGATTGTATATTTAACCGGTTTCGTGATATCGGTAGTCAGTTCCATGTTGTCCATCTGGTGGGCAATCGGAGCATAACCCCAGTTTCTGTCGATCGGTTCAGTATTACCCTGCAGTTTGAAGTTGTCTACGCTAACCTTAGTAACTTCTTTCTGCGGTTTACCTGCTGCATCTGTATATTCTTTAGTTACTTCCAACCAGTAGTTAACTTTGTTATCACGGTGGATCACATCGCCTGTTGCGTTGAACAATTCAACCCAGATAGTCTTGCTAGCATCGTCGGCACGAACTTCAGACATGAATACATCTTCAGAAGTGTACTTCGGAGTGAAGCGACCTACAGCAACCTGATAATATTGAGCACCCGGAGTGGCTGTCCACTTGATACGAGCATCGCTACCACCTACGTCACCCGGTTCCATATCCTTGATATAAGGCATTTCAAGACCGGCAGTAAATGCCAACGGCAAGTTTTTCTGTACATCACATACAGCAGCCAGAGACAATGCGTTTTCTACATCGCAAAGGTCTTCTACGTTCGGAGTTGCACGAACATCGATCTTAGCAGCTACGTCACCACGAAGAACATTGTTCACCAGGTCGTTTTCGCCACCTTTATAAGTATAAGGAGCTTCTTCTGCTGTTGCAGCCAGTTCCATAGATTTCTCACGGATGAACAGTTTCACTTCTTTTGCTTTGTTTGTTCCGAAAGTGAACAAGTCAGAAGCGCTCAACAAGTTGATTTCCTGTTCAATCTTAGATTCTTCACCATCAACAGTAGTACCGTAATGCGGCAGGTCACGACCCTGGATATAGAATACAGAATCTTTAGATGCGCCACCGTTTACAACACCGAACTGGAATGCTTCGATCTTATTCTTACCTGCTGCGTCAGAGCTGAACCATACTTCAGGAACTTTCACGTCACCCTTGATACCGGCTGTCAGCGTATCGTTTACGTTGATTCCGTAAGGAGCCCAGATACCGAATTTAGCCCATCTTTCGTCATTGAAAGTCAGATTACGTTTGTAATCATCCAAGTCGAAGAAGTATACGCGGTTGTAAGCTTCTGCTTCAGCAGCACGCTGTTGCGGAGCCAGACGGATAGAGTCTTTCGCATAGTAGCGAGCCCACATACCCTTTTCAGAACCACTAGTGATTGTATCGATAGTCATTTCAATACCGTCGCGATCTTTCGGATCGAACTTAGCAGAAACCAGAGCCAATACTTCACCGTATTTGTTCGGAGAAATCTGAACCTTTGTACCTACTGTGTCTACCTGACCATAAGCTTCACCGTTCAGGTCGCCCAGAACTGTTACTTCATAACCGAATGCACCGGCCTTGTTAGAGAATACTTCCATATCCACCGGATCAGTGATGTTCAAACCAGCGATGATGAACTGACCGTCGCGTACCGGATAGCAAGTATTTACATAACGAGTCTTGTAATCCTTACGGAACATTTCGTTATAGATGAAGTTAGGAGCAGGAACCCAGCTTTCTGATGATCCGCTATCATCTATATTAAGAGCGTTCGGAATATTTCCGCCACCGCAAGAGTTGCAGTTACCGAACTGTTGAGTCAGGAATGAATAGAAGCTAGTATAAGAACCGATGATCTTATCTGCATTCATTGTAGTGATCAAACCTCTGTCGGTAGTACCGAATGTATAGAATTCGTTCCAACCTTTATTGTTAGCTGTAGTTGCACCGAACTGAGCTACGTGGTTGAATACGTTAGGAGTACCTTCGAAACAAGAATTCCAGCTTTCAGCAACGATCGGAACCAGGTTCACGTCATTGTAAGGAACATACTTAACAGTCATTTCAAGACCGTTTTCTTCTACATACTGTACAGCATAGTCGTCATCCAGATCAACCTTATAAACCAAAGTATCACCAACGCTCATACCGATAAACTTACCGAATGTAGCACCGCTGTATTCTTCGATCGGTTTTTCCTGAGTACCTTTCTTCACATATACTTTCGCAAAGTCAAGGCTTTCACCTGTGAATACGAATGCATTTGTATGATAAACAGCATCGTCTACACCTTCAAATGTTTTAGAGAACTGTTCTTTGAAGATCTTGATAGAAGCAACTGTTCCACCTTCTACGTCCGGTTTCAAACCTGTAGCAAATACCTTCACTGTGTGAGGTCTTGACTCATATTTGTAATTATCCCATTCGTCATACGGAGCGAAGAAGAAGTCCTTACGATCGATCTTTTCGAAGTATTTCAGTAATTCAGAGCTCATTACGCCCATAGCGTGGCTTAACAGAGACTGGTCGGTATCCTGGAACCATACGAATGTATTGTTTCCGAAGATCTTGATCGGGCCTGTATAAACTGCATCACCTACTTTGTTGATCAGATCCTGACCGCTGTAAGTATAAGTCGTACCAGACAGTACATCTTCATTTACATTATATCTTGCAACAGAAGCATCGTAAACCAGACGCGGAGCGATTGTATATGTTTCGTTTACATATTTAGACTCGTCGTCACCGATGTTCACATCACCACGGTGATATTTGAAGATTGCATTGATACTGATGATATCCGGATTGATATTACCTGCGCAATCAATTACATCAAGTTCCGCATAATTACCAACTTCTTCAGGGTAATCACTAATACAACATTCAGCACATCCATTTTCTTCCAACCATGATTTCCAGTCGGTATAGCTATATCCTGTAAGTGACATCGGCAAGAAACGTCCTGCATAATAAGTTGAGTCTTTCGAACCTCCTTCATTTACAAACACGATCTTCCAACCTTTGATATTCACATCGTCATCATAACGTCCTGTTGACTGTTTCGGAGCTTTGGTACGATTTTCCAAAGTCAGACCACCAAACAGAGATTCCGGCAATGTATAAGTAGTTGTACGACCAATTACCGAATTGAAGTAAGGCAAGTTCTTGAAGCTAACCTGTGCAGTCTTGAAATCCAGATATTCGTCGAAATGAAGATCGTTCAATTCGTTATATTCAGGAATAGAAGTAGCCTGAAGTTCGTAACGAGCTGTGTCTGAAGCTTCAGCAGTGATTGTAGACCAGATATAATTATCTTTGTCAAATGCTTTAACTTCCTGCGGAGCGAAGAAATAAGTAAAACGAGCACTTGATTTGCAATCGCGGTCGTCTGTAGCATCTGTCTGAACGAAATATTCACGAGGAATCAGATAAGTAACTTTCTTATCCTTACCAGGTGTACCCGTTCTACCGATCTTACCGTCAGCAACCATCTGATCCAAAGAAACCCAACCCTGAACTTTTGTCAAATCGCTTTCCTGAGAAATTTCCATTTCGTCAGCAATAAACGGATATATAACGTTCAGTTCATAATAAGCCAGTTCTTCTTTCGGAGCGGCGTCCTGATCTGCTTCAAAAAGACCATCACGATCAACACCGCTGAAAGTTGCTGTATACTCATTATTATCCTTATTATTCTTATACAATGTATTCCACAATTCCACAGTTGTTACCAATGTATCGGCAACACAGGAAGTATTACGTCCGGCACCCGCTTCAAACACTTTCGTATTTGCTGCACCGAAAGCTACATTCGGACGATTGAACGCCAAGCGAGCATTAGTGAAAACTGTCAACGGTTCTGTGTTCTTTGAGCCTGTAGAAGAAACTGCATCGTCAGCAACCGATTTAGCTCCCTTGAACATAACAAGAATGATCTTGTTATCCAGAGAACCTTGTTGCCAGGAATTAGCATTTGTATTATCAGCATCAGAAACATGCGCTTTAATATGATGTGTATGCGCTGTAACTACTTCATGATTGCTTGCCGTGAAAATTGCACGGTCACTAACCATCTGACCTACATATTCACCAGAGATATCATAAACATATACGTCATATGTCCAGTCGATCTTACGATTCACCAGATCAATATTACCAAAAGCACGAACGTCCATTTCAACACTTTCAACACCTGTCAAGCCTTTAGTGCTATACAGAAAGTCTACACGTGAACTGGCTGTCTGATTCTGATAAATACCCAAACCGGTATTGCCTTTATCATCTGTAAATTTCAGATATTCGGCAGTGTTCATTTCTTCGTGATTCTTAATATCCGAATAAGCCATTTCCAGATACTTTCCGGTAAATGGTTTCAAATAGTTAGGAGTATCACTGTCATCCAGGTTAAAGAAGGTAACAAAAGCACCATTCATTAAACCTGCATCCATCTTTGTGAAATCGATCAACGACTCATAGTTACCATAAGAAGTTGAGTTAGCTTCCCAATGATTGTGCACATTTACCTTGTCGAGTGGCTTGAAATTATACAAACCGTCACCAACCAGTGTCGATTCATCATCCCACGCGGCTTCGGTGCTCACACCTTCATACCATTTTGCTTTTATATTAGCATAGTCTTCCCCTGCTGCATTCAGCATCGGAGACAAGCCATAAAAAGCCATAGCACATAAAAGAGCGGCCGACCCGCCTTTTACCAAAGTACTTTTTCTCATACGTAAAACATTTAATTAATAAAATTATGATCTATACTCAAATTGATTATCATCTCATCATTTAGCTCATTTCAGCGATCTAACTGTGTAAGCCACAGGAAAAAGTCAATTAAGGGAACCGGTAAAAGCCTGTAAACAGGCATTATTTTAATCCTCAGCCAACCCAAATGGCGAGTTTAAAGGTTCCTTTTTTCTAGTCATGCGTTTAAGATTTGTTCACTTTTGTAACGAGAAGCGGGGATTTTGTCCTCATTTCCGTATCGTACTGATAAGAAAGCAGATAGAAAAGTGAAAAAAGTTCTGAAAAGGATTGTAGGTTCGAAAGGAATGCTTATTTTTGCTGCATGGAAAAAAGGAACGTTTTTTTTAGTCAGTCCACAATGCACCTCTCCTGTTAATTTTCAAAGCATGCATAATCATTCGGATTACCAGTTAAGCGGGGTAGAAAATAGGTACTGCTAGCGGGCGAAAGGTCTTTATAATAATGTACCTGTACATTAATATTAATAAATAGAAATCCAAATTTAGCCAATTAGCCAATCCGCTTGTTCTAAACTTTCTTAGAATTATATAATCATAAGATTGCCATCTATTCATTTTCAAATCATCTGTTCCTTATTTTCCTATTGCCCCAATCAAAATTACATGCCGAAGTAAATAGACATGTATATTTAGATACGTTTTTTAACACCTCCCTCCGCACCCTTATAAACCATCTTTCCTGACAATGTGAAAGCCGGAAAAAGCCGTTTTGGAAGATTGCTGTTGTTTAATACAAATCCCTTTCGTACTTTTGTATTCTACTAGAAGGATAAAAATGAAACAGTATTTAGATTTGCTAAATCGCGTATTAGCTGAGGGAGTTAGGAAGGAAGACCGCACAGGAACAGGTACCCAAAGTATTTTTGGTCATCAAATGCGATTCAATCTGGAAGAGGGGTTTCCTCTCCTTACGACAAAAAAGCTACACCTGAAGTCAATCATATACGAATTGCTCTGGTTCCTGCAAGGGGATACGAATGCGAAGTATCTGCAGGATCACGGCGTACGTATCTGGAACGAATGGGCGGATGCAGACGGAAACCTGGGACATATCTACGGATTCCAGTGGCGTTCGTGGCCCGACTACAAAGGCGGCTCCGTCGACCAGATCAGCGAAGCCGTTGAAACGATCAAACATAATCCTGATTCACGAAGGATCATTGTCAGTGCCTGGAATGTGGGCGACCTCGGAAATATGAATCTTCCGCCCTGTCACGCCTTCTTCCAATTCTATGTGGCGAACGGACGCCTGAGCCTGCAAATGTATCAGCGTAGTGCCGATATATTTCTCGGTGTTCCTTTCAATATTGCTTCTTATGCGTTGCTTTTACAAATGATGGCACAGGTTACAGGACTTAAAGCCGGAGATTTTGTTCATACGCTGGGGGATGCCCATATATACACCAATCATTTCGATCAGGTAAAATTGCAGCTTACCCGCGAACCGCGTCCTCTTCCCCGGATGGAGATCAATCCGGATGTAAAAAGCATCTTCGACTTTCAATTCGAAGACTTCAACCTGACCGGCTACGACCCTCATCCGCACATCAAGGGAGAAGTGGCCGTTTGAGATGTTGAAGATTAAAGACTGAGTATAATATTACTATATAAATTGATAAGTTTATGAGTACAATTTCAATCATTGCCGCTATTGCAGAGAACAACGCGATTGGTAAAGACAATAAGTTGTTATGGCGTCTGCCTGCAGATATGAGACGTTTTAAAGATTTGACAACCGGCCATGCCGTGATCATGGGACGTAAAACGTTCGAGTCGCTGCCAAAGGGTCCGCTTCCCAACCGTAAGAATGTAGTCCTGACAACTTTGCCGGAAGCAGGTTTTATAAACTGTTTCGCTTGCGAGTCGATGGGTTCGGCTTTGGATATTTGTGAAAAAGAAGATGAAATATTCATTCTGGGTGGTGCATTGGTTTATCGTCAGGCATTACGTATCGCAGATAAAATGTATATCACACGTGTACACGGAGAGTTTAAGGATGCAGATACCTTCTTTCCGGTTGTAAACTGGGAGTTATGGGAAGAAGTAGAACGCCAGGAGTTTCCTGCCGACGCAAAACATGCTTATCCATATACGTTCCTGACTTACATTCGTAAAAAATAAGTTTATCCCATATTTGGGTTCATGGGTTCATATAGTGGCATAACCTTCTGGTTGTATGCATCTTACTATATGAACCCATTTTCTTTTGCCTTCATTCCGCTTTCATAGGGCCTTCATAGTGCTTTCATATCCATCCTGGCCTGCTCCTTCGCTATGACACAAGATCTATCTATATTATCAAGAAAAAAAAGAATATCTTTCCAATTGAACAATCCCTACAACAAAAGTTTATCAAAATAAATCCTTCAATCCTTCAGCATTGCTGTTATCTTTCTTATAATCATTATTCTACAGCTGAAGGATAATAGTTTATATGAAGGATTTATCTTGAATTTTGATTTTTTGCATACTCTATTCTAACACATGAGTGCTGGCCTTTTAGTTCAATAGTCCTTTCTTCTTTTCTGTTTGTCAATTGTCGAACGCTTGTTTGACATATATCAAACGCTTATTCGACAACTGTAAAACAAGCGTTCGACAGTTGACAAATAATAAATAGGTTATATCTTTCATGTTAACAGGTCGTTATGTACCTCATTCTTACTTATTAATCCTACTCTTATTCTTTGCCTGAAAGAGTGGACTAAAACAAGTATTAATTTCAGACTGGAGTATGAAGCATTTATCTGAAAATGCAAACAGCTTCCTTCATACAGTAGAAAATCATTCAGCCGTAAACATTAGATAATCAAACATATAGCATTACACTGAAGGATTGAAGGATTTATTCTGAAAAACTTTTGTTGAAGTGCTTAGAGAAAGGATGTATGCCAACTCCACCTGTGACACTATAAACAGACTCATATATAGAAAAATGTGAAACAATTAGCGACTGCGCCGGACCCGGAGGGTTCGGCACCGTCGCTATAAACAGGCTCACCTCCGTCAAGAACTGAACACTCATATCTGTCAAGAACTGAAACATTAAGTGAAGACCTTGAAAGCTAAATGAAGCCCCTATGAAGGCTGAACGGCTTTCGGCACACTTTTTTCAATAGTTATTAATCTGAAAGAAATGCAGGAGAAGTCGTTTTAACGTTTTAGGATTTGTCCTTGTGTCCCAAGCCATAACAATATAAACTTTATCATTTCGGATATAATAGTAAATCTTATTCTTTTTGTTTACCACTAACTCACGTATAACTATATCTAACGGTTTATTGGCCAAATATACCTGACCGATTTCAGGAAAACTCTCTAGCAAAGCTATATCTTTCTGAATATTCCCCCAGGCAGTTGCAGCAATCGTATCTCCCCAACATTTCCTGATAAAAAGGAGTAAATTAAGCACACTCTCTTTTGCAAAGTCAGTCCAGATTATTTCCATCCCATCTTCTTATCTATATAATCCGTCACTTCAGTTGTGGAATACAATGGGCCTTCACTTTCTGCCACCTTCATTGTGTACTCGGCTACAGATTGTATCAAATCATCAGGCATTACATATTCTTTCACCTCTACTTCTTTCTGAGAAGTTAAAGCTTCAATGTAATCATGTACTTTCCGAAGCTTATCCTCACTTAGATTCATTACTTCCCGGAAAATACTTACTTTTAACGCATCTGTATTCATTACATCCATTCTATTTTGGTTCTATATCTACAAAGATAGAGATTATTTCTTTTCTACTCCATTATCGATTGAAACTTTAAGCAACTCTTTATCATAAGGGAACGCCCCTTCCACTATTACACCTTATTAACAACTACTTTACAACTTTTTACTCTTTCTTTGTATCTATATAGCAAACGATGTTGTTTAACAAGTAAATCCGTATAGATATGAAGATAAGAGCAATTTTGATTTCCGCGCTGATCGTATGTTGCATTTCGGCAGCGTTCATGTACACAAGAGCGGCACAATCGACAAATGAAAGTAAAATGATTGAAAGAGCCATTCAAGGCAAGAATACATCCCAACTGATCAAAGCATTGATCAGTAAGATGAAAGACCAGTTAGAAGTGAACGATGATGACTTCCCTGCGCTTATCAAAGAAGTGGAAAACTATGCAGCCGAATGTAAAGACCCGGCTTCCGCAGCCGTATTGTATTCGATGGTAGCGGAAATGTATAACAACTACTACATGCAGAACCGTTGGAAAATCAACCAGCGGACAGACCTGGTCGGTTACGTTCCCGAAGATATACGGGAATGGACTTCCAATCTTTTCACCCAAAAGGTCAAAGAAGAGCTAACCGCTTCCTTGCAACCGGCCGAGCTGTTACAGCAAACGCCGGTATCCGATTTCAAGACAATCCTCGAAACCGGGAAAGACACCCCTACCCTGCGCCCCAGCCTATACGATTTCCTGGCATTCCGTGCACTGGATATAACTCCCTCGACAGAGATATATGAAAAGCTGATTGCCTGGTTGAATACACAGCCGGATAAGAAAGCGGTAGTCCTTACCACTCTCGATTATCTGCAATTCAAATATTCTTCCCTGCACCAGGAAAAAGAGAGAACAGAATATCAGGCCGCCCTCGACAGCCTGATGAAAGTATATGCCGATAAAGATTATTCGGTGGAGATCGTAGCTGCCCGGTTGAATTCATTTGGATTTGCCTACAACTATGACGATCCTGCCAAAATAGATTCTATCAAGGCAATAGAATACAACCTTTGTAAAGAAACAATCGCCCGTTTCCCGAACTACGACCGGATCGGCCTGATAAAGAACAGACTGGCACAAATGCAAAATCCGTCACTGCGGATCAATACGGAAAATAATATCTATCCGGGAAAAGAGTTGACTCTTAAGGTGAATTACAAAAATGTCCCCGAGATCACAGTCAGTATATACAAAAGCCTGAAAACACCTCAGCAGACAACATATTATAATGAAGCAGATACGAGTAAAGCGCTGGGTGCACTCGTTAAAAAAGTCACTTTCTCTTTATCACAACCGAACACATACACCGACTTGGATACAACCCTTGTTATCCCGATGGAGAACATGGGGCTCTATGAATGTATCGTCACCGTACCCGGCAAAGGGCTAAAGACAAACAATCTGTTTAGTGTCAGCCGCCTGGCTGCTGTTTCACGCAATATGCCGGATGGTTCCACAGAAATACTGGTGACGGACTATCTGAGTGGCAAACCGGTAAGCGATGCTTCCGTGACTTACTATTCCGGCAAACGCCGTAACCTGCAAAAACAAGGTAGCGTAAAAACAGACCGCGACGGATTAGCCGTTCTTCCCCGTCAAAGTGATATGATGGCTTATCAGGTCACACACCGCGAAGATGCCTATTCCATGCTGACGCTTTTTTATCCGAACAGTCGGGAAATGCAGAATAAAACAAAAAAACGTCCTCAACTGTCACTGTTCACCGACCGGGGTCTATACCGTCCGGGACAAACATTATATTTTAAAGGTATTGCTTACGTCAACGATACGCAAACACCTTATGCCGTTGAAGGAGAAAGCTATAAAATAACTTTACGGGATGCCAACTGGAAAGAGGTGGCTACCAAAACACTGAAAACAGATAAGTTCGGTTCCTTCAACGGAGAGTTTACACTGCCGCAACAAACACTTAGCGGAATGTTCACGCTTTCCACCGAATATACAAGCGCCAGCATTCGTGTGGAAGAATATAAACGTCCGACGTTCTTTGTCGAACTGCTTCCGATTAAAGGTGATATCTCTTTCGGCGACCGGGTAACGATCGAGGGTAAGGCACAAACCTTCTCCGGCGTTTCCCTGCAAAGCGGTGAAGTGACTTACCGCTTTAATAAACGACCTTTCTGGTTGCGTGGTTATTTTGGAGGAAACACGAACGAGCAAGTGGCAGAAGGAACTACAACCATCAACAGTGACGGCACATTCTCCGTTGATTTCCGTCCGGAGAAATCAACAGATGGATACAGCTTCTTCCCCTACCAGAGCTATGTCGTTACAGCAACCCTGACCGACAGTAACGGAGAGACACAGGAAGCTACATACACTTTCTCTGTTGGTGAAACAGGTATCGTCCTGAGCACCAATATCCCGTCGCAGATAGATAAAGATTCTGTCAATGCAACCGTTTCGGCACAAACCCTGAACGGGGAAAAACTGACTGTCAACGGTACTTATACGATCTATAAACTGAGCGATACCGGCAAAGAGAACCGATACGGACAGGAAGAATATAAAGAAGAGCAACAAGTTGGAGCCGGTAATTTCATTTCCGGTCAGACGATCGACAAAGAAGTATTCAAAAAACTTCCGGCCGGCCGTTATCGCATCAAGCTGGAAGCAAAAGACAGTAAAGGCCGTCCCGCCACTGCACAAGACGACTTTATCCTATACAGCCTGCGTGATAAAAGACCGCCGGTATTCACTCACCTGTGGTTACTGAATGAAAAGACAGATTGCCAGCCTGGCGAAGAAGCCCGAATAGTGTTCGGTACATCGGATAAAGATGCACATGTGTTATACGAACTTTACCAGAACGGCAAATGTATCTCACGCAAACAAATGGTATTGAATAATGAGAACCACCTCTTCCGTATCCCATTCCTGGAAAGTTACGGGGAAGGTATTGTTGCCAGCTTTACCTTTGTAAAGAACGGTAAGCTGTATACTACACAGTCGCAGATCAAACATCAGCAACCGGATCGTCGCCTGACCATCCGGCCGACAACATTCCGCGACCGTCTGCTGCCGGGTAGCCAGGAAACATGGAAGTTCCGTATACTGGATGCCGACTCTGTTCCCGTAGCCGCCGAAATTCTGGCAAGCATGTATGATGCTTCACTGGACAAGATACTGCCGTTCAACTGGTTCTTCAATCCGGAACGTTTTGTTTATCTGTATGCTCCAACCTTTAATACAGGCACAAGCATGGATCAGCGGACAATGTATGATGCCGGAGAGTTGAAACTAGCCAATATTCCTGATTACCAGTACGACCGTTTAAACTGGCAAGGTATTATGGACTTCAGAAACTATAGGATCCGTGGCGGAGGTATTATGATGAAATCTGCTGCCGCTCCGATGGTGGCACAGGCAGAAGTTGCAGAATATGCAGCAGATGATGCGGCATCGCTTACCGGAGGAGTATTGAGTGAGAACATGGTCGTTTCACAAAGTGCAGAAACAGAAGAAGGAGTAGCAGACAGTTATCAGGAAACATTACCGGTACAGGTTCGTGAAAACTTCAACGAAACGGCCTTCTTCTATCCTTCCCTGCTGACAAATGCAGAAGGAGACGTCATGTTGCAATTCACATTACCCGAAAGCAATACGACCTGGAAATTCCAGGCTTTGGCTAATACCGCCGATATGAAATATGGTATGCTGACCAAAGAGGTGATCAGCAGTAAGCCGTTGATGGTACTGCCGAATCTTCCACGCTTTATGCGTCAGGGCGACGAAGTATCCATCAGTACACAGGTGATAAACAACTCGAAAGAATCTATCTCCGGACGGGTTAGCCTCGAATTGTTCGATCCGGCAACAGACCAGCCTGTGATCTGCCTTACCAAATCGCAGAAGGCCTTTACATTGTCGGCCGACAGCATCACGACTGCTTCATGGACATTCCGCGTGCCGGAAACGATCAATCTGATCGGTTGCCGTATCGTGGCCGACTCCGATTCCGGCAGCGATGGCGAACAGCATTTAATCCCGGTTCTCTCCAATCAGATACTGATCACGGAAAGTACTCCGTTCTACCTGATGGGAGATAACGAACAACAGATCCGCTTGTCAGGAAACAAGGCAACCGGAACCCGTAAGCCGTTCAGCATGACACTGGAACTGACTGCCAACCCGATCTGGTATGCCGTACAGGCGCTGCCGACATTGACACAGCCGGAAAACGACAATATCATTTCCTGGTTCGCTTCCTATTACAGCAATACGCTGGCTAATTACATTGCCACAGCCAACCCGCGCATCCAGCAGGTGATCAGCCAGTGGAAGGCACAGGGAGGAACAGCATCCACCTTATATTCGAACCTGGAAAAGAACCAGGAACTGAAGAATATCCTGCTACAGGAAACGCCGTGGGTATTGGCTGCCGACAACGAAACAGAACAGAAACAACGCCTGTCGTTGCTGTTCGACATGAACCGTGCCGGCCAGCAACGCGAACTGGCTTTGCAACAGTTGCTGAAACAACAGAACGAAGAGGGTGCCTGGGGCTGGTTCAAAGGTTTCTACCCGAGCCGTGAAATCACCCTGCATATCCTGAAAGGTATGTCGCAACTGGTCGAACTGAGTGCCGTTCAATACGGACAGGAAGAAAAAGAAATGCAGATGAAAGCATTGAAATATCTGGATAAACAGATGCAACTGGATTACGAACGCCTGCAAAAAGCCGATAAGAACTGGCAGACAAGCGTACCTAACTCCCTGCAACTGGAATACTTGTTCGTCCGCAGTTCCTACCGCGATATCCCGGAACTGGGAGACGCCCGCGAAGCGATCCGTTTCTATACGACACAAGCAGAGAAAACATGGAGCAAACAGGGCCTTTACGGTAAAGGTGAAATTGCCCTGCTGATGCAACGGAACGGAAAGAAAGAAGTGGCAAACAATATCCTGGCATGGTTGCGCAAAACGGCAACCGTTTCCAACGAACAGGGTATGTACTGGGCTAACAACCGGAGAGAAAACAGTTTCTTTATCTCTCCGATCGATACGCACTGCCTGTTGATGAAAGTGTTCAATACGTTATCACCGAACACCAAAGATACCGACCGCCTGAAACAATGGCTGCTGAACCAGAAGCGTACCCAGAACTGGGAATCGGTTCCCGCCACGATAAACGCAATCTATGCATTGCTGCTGACCGGAAGCGACTGGCTGAATGAAAACAATACCTGCACCGTCAACTGGGGAGGTAAGACATACAGCACCGCCGAAGGTGAAACGGCAACAGGTTATCTGAAGGTTGTACTGGGTGAAAAAGAAATTTCTTCCGAAAGCAATTCCGTTTCCATCCGGAAGGAAGGAAATGCGCCTGCCTGGGGAGCTGTTTACGAACAGTATTTCGAGAACATCAATAAAGTGGATAAACGACAGGGTGTACTCAATGTGGAAAAGAAATTATTTATTGAGAGCAACAGCGGAACAGGTCTGCAGATACAACCGGTAACAGAAGGCAAGCTCCGTGTGGGTGATAAAGTGGTTGTACGCCTGACCATCCGCACAGACCGCGAAATGGATTATGTATTCCTGAAAGACCTGCGGGCAGGATGCTTTGAGCCGGCCGACCAGATCTCCGGTACGAAATTCAGGGATGGAGTGATGTACTATCAGTCGCCGACGGATGTATCAGAAAACTTCTTCTTCAACCGTTTGCCGGCGGGAACCTTCGTAATCGAGTATCCGGTTTACGTAACACGCACCGGTGATTATGCCGGAGGATTCAGTACAATTCAATGCCTGTACGCTCCCGAGTTTGTTTCACATACAGAAAGTGAGGCAATATCTGTCAGTTTTTAATTCTTATTCTCTATCTTTGTAACATAAACAATAGCTAAATAAAAAGTAAAATGAAACAGATTATTTTTATTTTTATGGCAATCCTGCTTGCTACAGGAATGGCTTCTGCTCAGAAAAAAGCAGTTATTTCTGCAGAACAAACCTCTCACGACTTTGGACAAATTAAAGAAGCCGACGGAAAAGTATCTGCTACATTCGCAGTCAAAAATACAGGTGATGCTCCGCTGGTTATTACTCGCGTAATTGCTTCCTGCGGATGCACGACACCGGAATGGACAAAAGAACCGATCGCTCCCGGTCAGAGTGGAGACATTAAGATTACATACGATCCGAAAGGACGTCCCGGCCCGTTCTCTAAAACGATTTCAGTTTACAGCAACGGTAAAACGGGTAGTTTTATCCTGACCATTCGGGGAGAAGTTCTTTAATACCAAACAAGCAAAACTAAAAACAAAGAATGCTGAATATAAAAAGACTGTGCTTTATTCTGTGCTGCATATTCCTGTTCACAGCGAATATAGCCGCACAGAACGGAGCTCAGATAAGTGCAGACGAACTGACTTACAACTTCGGAACGATTGCCGAAGCGGACGGATTGGCCAGTCATACTTTTGTCGTTAAAAATACGGGAGACAGCCCATTGGTCATCACCCGTATCACTGCATCCTGCGGTTGTACGCAACCGGAATGGACAAAAGCTCCTATTGCCCCGGGAAAGACAGGAAACGTGAAAGTAACCTACAATCCCAAAGGACGTCCGGGCCCGTTCTACAAAACTGTTTCTATATTCAGCAACGGTAAAAAAGGCAGCTACACGCTGGCTATCAAAGGAAACGTTACACCTAAACCGATTCAGCCCGCATTCATCTATCCCTACTCGATCGGTGACCTGAAGTTGCAGACCAAAACGGTTCTGTACAGCAGTATCCGTCCGGACGAGACATTGGGCGAAAAGATCAGTGTAAAGAATGAAGGCAAAACAACCCTGACTATCCAACAGGGAAAAGTTCCCCATTTCCTGACTGTGGAGATACGTCCTACTCAACTGGCTCCGGATGAAGTCGGTGAAATAACCTTATTGCTGGATGCCAAAGCAACTAAAAGAAAAGGACGGGTTACAACAGAAATTCCTTTAACGGTTGAAAGCATCGGACAAAAAGAAATTTCCGGCAAAATACATGTTGCTGCCAATATTATCGATAACTTTGGAAAATTATCGGCTGCAGAAAAGGCGCAAGCTCCTGTTGCACAGTTATCGGGAACATTGCTCGACTTCGGTAAACTGCCGGAAAGGGGTGGTTTCATCCCATTGATCGGAGGAAAAGTGACCGGAACTGTCGACATTACCAATACCGGGAAATCACCATTGATTATCCATAGTATCACGTGTGATAATGACTTGGTAGATATCTCCGGAGGTAAGAAAGAGATTAAACCGGGAGTAACTGCAACTTATAAGATTTCAGTCCGTCCGAGAGAGATCAAGACGAAACTGGAAGCGCTTATCAATGTTGTATGCAACGACCCGAACGGCCCTGTTCGCCTGATAAAAGTAACAGCAGAAAAATAATTATTCATTATGGAACATCCCGAAAACGACGATCTTTACAGAGGATTAAAGGTAAACAAGGGAGTAGCCGACGTACCGACTGTAAACCCGTATCTGAAAAAGAGACTCCAACGTAAAGAATATACCCCTTCCGAATTTGTAGAAGGGATACTGAAAGGTAACATAACCATTCTCAGCCAGGCAGTAACCTTGGTCGAGAGCGCTAAATACGAGCATCAGCAACTGGCTCAGGAGATTATCGAAAAATGTCTTCCTCATGCCGGTAAATCGGTGCGTATCGGTATTACCGGTGTTCCCGGTGCCGGAAAAAGCACTTCCATCGATGCGTTCGGTATGCATCTGATCAAGGAAGGACGCAAACTGGCCGTATTGGCCATCGACCCGAGTAGCGAACGTTCTAAAGGCAGTATCCTGGGAGATAAAACCCGCATGGAAGCCCTTTCACGGGAGAAGAATGCGTTTATCCGCCCTTCACCCTCGGCCGGTTCGCTGGGTGGTGTTGCCCGTAAGACACGCGAAACGATCGTATTGTGCGAAGCTGCCGGCTTCGATACTGTATTCGTTGAAACAGTGGGTGTCGGACAGAGTGAAACGGCTGTACATTCAATGGTCGACTTCTTCCTGCTTATCCAATTGGCCGGAACCGGGGATGAACTGCAAGGTATCAAGCGCGGTATCATGGAAATGGCGGATGGTATCATCATCAATAAAGCGGATGGCGATAATATCGATAAAGCGAATTTAGCTGCCGCCCAGTTCAAAAATGCACTTCATCTTTTCCCGCCTGCCGACTCAGGCTGGTTCCCGAAAGTATTGACTTATTCCGGTTACTACAATCTAAGGATCAAAGAGATCTGGGACATGGTCGGTGAATACATGGAGTTTACCAAAAAGAACGGTTATTTCAATTTCAAACGAAATGAACAAGCCAAGTACTGGATGTATGAAAGCATCAACGATACATTGCGTGAAACATTCTATCATAATCCGGCCGTAGAAGGTATGCTGGCACGGACAGAACAGCAGGTGCTGAACAACGAGATCAGCTCGTTCGTTGCGGCCAAACGGATGATGGATTTGTTCCTGGAAAATTTATCAAAGAAATAAGGTTTACCCTAAAACGAATAAACCCCGCCGGATCATTTCCTGCGGGGTTTATTTATGTCTGACAACCGGATGTTTAAATAGAAGACACGCGAAGTGTATTCAGTAAATCACGGTTGATCGGTTTATCATTCTTAATGGCTTTCGAGAACGGAACATATACGATCTGGTCGTTCTGTATACCCATCATGACATTACGCTGGTCGTCCAGCAATGCATCGATCGCGGCAACTCCCATACGGGTTGCCAGAATGCGATCCTGAGCCGTAGGCGATCCACCACGCTGCAAGTGTCCCAGAATAGAGACACGGACGTCGAACTGAGGATATTCGTTCTTTACACGTTCGGCAACTCCCATTGCGCCACCGGTCACTTCACTTTCAGCCACCAGAACGATACTACTGTTCTTCGACTTACGGAAACCGTTTTCGATCATTTCGGCCAATTGGTCTTTTTCCATAGATATCTCCGGAATAATAGCCGCTTCAGCTCCGGAAGCAATCGCACCGTTCAATGCCAGGAAACCGGCGTCGCGTCCCATCACCTCGATGAAGAACAGACGGTCGTGCGAAGTGGCTGTATCGCGGATCTTATCCACACACTCCATAATCGTGTTCAAAGCGGTATCGTATCCGATCGTTACATCCGTACCATACAAGTCGTTATCGATCGTTCCGGGAAGACCTACTATAGGATAATTAAACTCCTGTGCGAAAATACGAGCTCCGGTCAATGTACCGTCACCACCGATGGCGATCAGTGCATCGATTCCTTCTTCCATCAGCTTATCGTATGCCTGCTGACGGCCTTCGGGAGTTTTGAACTCCATACAACGAGCTGTTTTCAATATTGTTCCACCACGCTGGATGATGTTACTTACATTCTGAGTCCTGAACTCTTCAATTTCACCTGTAATCAATCCTCTGAAACCTCGGAAAATACCTTTAACCTTTATCCCGTTATAAATAGCGGAACGCGTCACTGCACGGATGGCAGCGTTCATTCCGGGAGCATCACCTCCGGACGTTAAAATGCCAATACATTTAATAGTAGACATAGCGTCTTTATTTTATATTATTCGCGGCAAAAATAGTAATTATTTGCCAACAACCTTTCATTTTCTCTTAAACTTAATGAAATCTTAATCATTCTATCAACGACCTGCATTGAGCTCCTGAATACGAACAGCCACCTCTTCCATCAACCATTTCGGAGTAGAGGTCGCTCCACAAACACCCACCCGGCGCACTCCGGCCGGAAGCGGTTCGGTGATCTCCTTCACTTCCGATATAAAGATGGTATTGGGATTTGCCTTGCGGCATTCTTCCAGCAACATTTTACCGTTCGAACTTTTTTTACCTGCCACGAAATAAATCCAGTCGTGGCTGGATGCAAACGCTTTGATATTGGGGAGACGATTGGCTACCTGACGGCAGATTGTATCATGATATTCAAAACGGGCATTTTCTGCCTTCCGTTGATATATCTCTTCCACGATCTTACGGAATCCGTCCAGCGACTTGGTAGTCTGGGAAAACAGACAAATGTCGCGACCAAAATCCAGGCGATCCAGGTCTTCTATCTTTTCCACCACAATTGCCGTACCTTCAGTCTGTCCCACCAGGCCGTTCACTTCGGCATGTCCTTTCTTTCCGTATATGACCAGCTGGGTATTGTTAATACGGCTTTCCTGATAGCTTTTATGTATTTTACGTTGTAATTGAAGAACTACCGGACAAGTGGCGTCGACTATTGTAATATCGTTCTGCCGGGCAACTTCGTAAGTTGAAGGAGGTTCGCCGTGGGCACGAAGCAAGACCTTTTTTCCCTTTAATGCTGAGAACTCACGATGGTCGATCGTTCGCAGGCCATGTGCCTGTAGCCGTTCAACCTCCAGGCTATTGTGCACGATATCACCTAAACAATACAAAATATCCGTATTGTTCAATTCACGTTCGGCACTTTCAATAGCTGTCACTACCCCGAAGCAGAAGCCGGAGCCTTTATCTATTTCTACTTCAATCATTGTAACTGTTACCTAATTAGAGATAGCTCTATTGTATTGAACAAGCAACCAGGCTTTTTGTTCAGCAATGGTCATGTTCGAGTTATCCAGCACCAGGGCATCATCCGCCTGTCGGAGAGGGCTTTCCTTACGTGTGGAATCTATATGATCGCGGGTCTTGACATTCTCCAGTACTTCTTCATAGGAAGCAGCTTCTCCCTTTGCTTTCAGCTCGTCCAAACGACGTTGTGCACGAACTTCCGGACTGGCGGTTACATAGATCTTCAGTTCGGCATCCGGAAAAACAACTGTTCCGATATCCCTGCCATCCATGATGATCCCTTTTTCTTTCCCCATTTCCTGCTGCATTGCCACCAGGGCACGGCGCACAAATCCTAATGTAGCCACAGGGCTTACCCAGCTTGCCACTTCCATTCCACGGATTTCTTTTTCTACCTTAACGCCGTTCAGATAAGTATCGGGACGTCCTGTCTCCGGATTAAAACGGAGCGAGATATGGATATCACCCATCGCCGCCTGCAATTTTTCCTCATCGATCTGATCTCCTTTGAACAGGTTATGCTGAATACAATATAATGTTACCGCGCGATACATGGCTCCCGTATCTATATAAGTATAGCCAATTTCTTTTGCTAAGTCTTTTGCCATAGTGCTCTTTCCCGTAGAAGAAACACCATCTATTGCAATTACTATCTTTTTCATTCTTGTCTTAATTATATTTTCAAGGTTTAAAATCGGCCAGCGTAGTTGAAACACTAACCATCATCGACATCGCCGAAGGATGGTATTTGGCGAAAGAGACACCAACATCAAACATTTTGATCTTTACACCTGCACCGGCAGAGAAACCGGACAGTCCGCTACCTCCTCCCTGCAGTTTCATATCCATCTTGGTTTTCGGGTTAAAGCCTACGCCGATCCAGAAATTTTCACTGGGTATATAATCTACACCAAATACAAAATGCTTAAACAAGGCCTGAGCGAAATTATCTCCCTTATAGTCGGGATCAGTCTTGTCGATATAATCGAATTTCCAACGGTTCAGATGCATGGCTGTAACAGACAAACGGAAAGGCGCATGATTCATCTTCTTTGAAATTCCCATCTGGATGTCCCAAGGCATCTTCTGACGATCATCGTTATAAGGCTTCAACTGGGCTCCGATATTTTTGAATACAAAACCAAACGAAAATTCCTTTTCCGAATTGTAATAGCTCAAACCGGCATCTACCGCAAGCCCTACTGAAGTATAAATATCATAATTGGAATAAAGGAACTTCATAGAGACACCACCACGCCAGCGCTCCGACAGGTCATAAGAGAAAAAACCGTTCACTGCAATATCGTTCGCAGTAAAATCTGCTGTCGGCTGATTATTCTCATCCATCCCTATAAATTTACCATTATGGAAATAATTAACCCCGACACCCCAGGCTCCGCGTTCACGGAATGCTTTTGTGAAAAGGGCACTTCCCACATTCACATCTGCTATATAATTCATATAGTTCAGGTTTATCATACCGTCCATTTCACCACCCAGTAAAGCCGGATTATGAAAAATAAGGGAAGGGTCTCTTTCTATCAGGGACACGGTATGTCCCCCAAGAGCATTAGCCCTGGCTGATGAAGGATAATTCAAAAACGTAAACACCTGCTCTCCGGTTTGTGCCGCGACAGACTGCAAAAAGAACGAAAGGAACAGTACAGATAATATATTTCTCATATTTTTCAACAAAATGCGTACAAAGATATTAATACGGTTATAACATATACCATAAACAGAAACGGAAAAAACAGGAAAAAGGTATATAATCGCTGTTATTTTTCTTCCGGTTCAAAAAAAAATGAAAATACAGAAGTATTTTTCCCTGTTTTCTATTGATATATAAAATAATTTGTATTTTTGCGTACTGGAAAACACATATTTAAACATTATAAAGAGTATGGAAATTAAGAAATCACCGAAAGCGGACTTAGAAGGGGGCAAAACACTCGGTATCCTGATGGGTATGGTTGTTGGTCTGGCCGTTCTATTCGTTGGGTTCGAATGGGGAACCCGTGATATCCAGATCGTCCAAACAGAAGGCGTAGCAGATATCATCGCTGAAGAAGAAATTGAAATTACAAGACCGGAGGACACACCTCCTCCACCTCCTCCACCACCAGCACCTGCTGCAGTAGAACAACTGAACATTGTGGAAGATGATGTCGAACTGGATCAAGTGGATCTTATCTCATCTGAGGACGACCAGAGCTCAGCACAGGTTGAAGCTTACGTTGCACCCGCAGTTGTAGAAGAAGAAGAAGAATCCGCTCAACAGATCTTCACCGTTGTAGAAACAATGCCGGAATTCCCGGGTGGACAAGGAGAATTATTGAAATACCTTGCAAAATCAATCAAGTATCCGGTTATTGCACAGGAAAATGGTATTCAAGGTCGTGTAACTTGTTCGTTCGTTGTAAACCGTGACGGTTCTATCGTTGACGCAGAAGTTATCCGTGGTGTAGACCCATCTTTGGATAAAGAAGCCTTGCGTGTGATCAACAGTATGCCGAAATGGTCTCCTGGTAAGCAGAGAGGTAAACCCGTACGTGTAAAATATACAGTACCTGTAACCTTCAGATTACAATAATAATTTTTAAACATATTAAAAAGGCTGCTGTAAACTTGCAGCCTTTTTTATTTTGTCTTATCCATAATTCAATATCTATATGTTATCTTTCAACAAGATCCTGCAAAAAATAGAAAACGAAATCTCTCAACTCAGTTTCGAATATCCTCCTAAAAGCTTATATGACCCGATCGAATATATCCTGTCATTGGGGGGGAAAAGGATCCGTCCGGCATTAGCATTAATGGCCTGCAACTTATATAAGGAAAATGTAGACAATGTGATCAATCCGGCATTGGGAATAGAAGTATTCCATAACTTCACCCTGTTGCATGATGATTTGATGGATAAAGCGGATAAAAGAAGAAACAAACCGACAGTTCATAAAGTATGGAACGACAACACAGCGATTCTTTCGGGAGACGCAATGTTAATTGCCGCTTATCAACTGATCGGAAAAACAAAACCGGAACACCTGAAAGAAGTGTTCGACCTGTTCACTGCCACAGCTCTCGAGATCTGTGGAGGTCAGCAATATGATATGGAATTTGAATCACGGGCTGACGTGACCGAACCGGAATATATGGAAATGATCCGGTTAAAAACAGCTGTTCTGCTTGCTTGCAGCTTAAAAACAGGAGCCATCATCGGAGGGGCTTCTAAAGAAGATGCGATCCATCTTTATGAATTCGGAATAAACATCGGCCTGGCTTTCCAGTTACAGGATGATCTGCTGGACGTTTATGGAGACACTGCCACATTCGGTAAAAATATCGGTGGAGACATTATCTGCAACAAAAAGACATTTATGCTGATACATGCCTTTGAACTGGCCTCTGCCGGGCAAAAAGCAATTTTAAACAACTGGATCAGCAAAGATACATTTGTACCTGCTGAAAAAATCGAAGCTGTCACTACTATATATAATGAATTGCTTCTGAAAGATATTGTCACTGCTAAAATGCAGAAATACTACGACAAGGCTATGGAACATCTGGCAGAATTAAATGTACCGGCTGAGAAATTAACGATATTAAAAGAAGTTACTAATCATTTAATGTATCGCCAGTCTTAATCGTATGAAGTTAATTGATACGCATAATCATCTGTACCTGGAGGAATTCGACCCGGAGCAAGAAGCACTGGTTGACGCTGCCCTGAAGTCAGGTATCGACACACTGCTTCTGCCGAATGTAGACCTCACAACAATAGACCGGATGCATAATTTATGCGACCGATTCCCCGGTTTCGCCTATCCTATGATGGGATTACACCCGACAAGTGTGGACGAACACTATGCCGAAGCCCTGAAAAAGACAGAATCATATCTCGGTAAACGGCCTTATTGTGCTATCGGAGAAATAGGGATCGACCTGTATTGGGACAAGACATACCTGAAAGAGCAGAAAATTGTATTCGAAGAACAGTTGAAATGGAGTATTGACCTGGATCTCCCAGTCGCAATCCATACAAGAGACGCTTATCCGGAAGTACTGGAAAGCATCCACAAAGTCGGAGCCGATAAACTAACAGGAGTTTTCCATAGTTTTACCGGTACAATTACAGATCTGGAAGAGATTAAGAAATTGAAAAAATTCAAATTGGGTATTAACGGGGTAATCACCTTTAAAAACTCAAAACTGTCGGACACAATTTTATCTACCGACATTAACAGCATAGTACTCGAAACAGACGCTCCATACCTAGCTCCCGTCCCTTACAGAGGGAAAAGAAATGAGCCTATATATATATGGAAAACGGCAGAAAAGGTAGCGGACACATACGGCCTGACACTGGACGAAACAGTAGAAATAACAAGAAAAAACGCGCTGGATTTATTTAAAATTACTAATAAACATGCATAGTTTGACTTTTTCAGCCGATAGACAAAATTTATTCTGTCAGATATTGTGTATATGTCAAGCAAAAACTTTAGATTTGTGCACTGAAACGTTTGGATATGCGATTTTTTTCGTATTTTGCGCTCGTTTTAGAGGAGGCAGGGGCTGAAAATTGGAGAGATGCTCGAGTGGTTGAAGAGGCACGCCTGGAAAGCGTGTAAACCCCTAAAGGGTTTCGCGGGTTCGAATCCCGCTCTCTCCGCTTTAAATACCATGAGGATATTATTAACAACAAAAATAAAAACAAATAAGAGAATTATTAATCTTAAAAATTAAACACACAATGAAAAAGTATTTTGCAAAAACATTCTTGGGTATTTGCGCCCTTGGAACTTCTACCGTAGCATTCGCTCAGGAAGCTACAGAACAAGTTGTTGAAGGTGGCATGTATCAGGCTTTAAAAACAAAGTTTATTGAAGGTGGCGCCGACTTCATGAGTTTGGTTGCTATCGCTTTGATTTTCGGTTTGGCTTTTTGCCTTGAAAGAATTATTTATCTTAATTTGGCTGAAACTAACGCTAACAAGTTATTGAAAGGTATCGAAGATGCACTTGATAAAGGCGATGTTGAAGGTGCAAAAGCTATTGCTCGCGACACAAGAGGCCCTATCGCTTCTATCGCTTATCAGGGATTAATGAGAATTGATCAGGGTATCGACGTTGTTGAAAAATCAATCGTATCTTACGGTGGTGTACAGGGTGGTCTTTTGGAAAAGAACATGTCTTGGATCACATTGTTTATCGCTATGGCTCCGTCATTAGGATTCTTGGGTACTGTAGTAGGTATGGTTATGGCGTTCGATAAAATCGAACAGGTTGGTGATATCAGCCCGACGGTTGTAGCAGGTGGTATGAAAGTGGCCTTGATCACAACAGTAGGTGGTTTGGTTGTTGCATTGATCCTTCAGGTATTCTATAACTATTTATTAAGTAAGTTGGAAGCTATCTTGAACCAGATGGAAGACGCTTCAATCACATTGCTTGATATGGTTATCAAATACAACCTTAAATTCAAAAAATAATTTAGAATTATGGCAGTTACTAAAATAAGAAAAATATCTAGTTGGACATTGCTACTGATATCTATTATCAGCCTTGTTATACTGGGTATGTTCTACGCGGGAGGAGTTGTAGACGCTTCTGCCGAAATGAAGGAGCCTATATATACAGGTTTATTGATCAATTGGACATCTGTTCTATTCTTTGTTACAGCAATTAGTACAGTATTGTTTGCTCTTTGGCAATTCATTACACTATTGCAGACAAGCCCGAAATCAGCATTAGCTTCACTTGTTGTTGTTGTGCTTTTTGCAGCTGTATTGTTCATCACTTACTCAATGGGAGACGCAACTCCTTTGAAGGGTTTGAATGCTGATTCTCAGGAATACAACGTACCTCTTTGGCTTAAAGTAACAGACATGTGGATTTATTCTACTGTTGTTTTGATGGCTTTAATCATCATTGCTGTTGTTGCAGGATCTGTAAAAAGAATGCTTAATAGATAATATAGTAATAACGAATCCGATAAAACAAAAAGCTATATGGCAAAAAAGAAAAGAAAAGTGCCCGCAATGAATGCGACCTCTTCGGCCGATATTGCTTTCATGTTGCTTATCTTCTTCCTTATTACTACTTCAATGGATACAGATAAAGGTTTGGCAAGACGTTTACCGCCTCCTGTACCCAAAGACCAGAAGAAAAACGAAGAAATGGATATCAAAAAGAGAAATATCATGGTCGTGCTGATCAACAGCAACAACCAGATTCTCTGTAATAACGAATTCATTGATATTAAGCAACTGAAAGACAAGGTTAGAGAATTCATTGAGAATCCTTATAACGACGAGCATAAACCGGAAAAAGTAGAAGTAGACGTACCGTTCTTTGGAAAACAAATGGTAACGAAAAATCACGTTATCTCTTTGCAGAACGACCGTGGTACTGAATACCAAGCTTACATCGACGTTCAGAACGAATTGGCAAGAGCCTATAATGAACTGAGAGACGATGTTTCAAGAAAGAAATTCGGTAAAGCTTTCGCTGACCTGGATGAAGAACAACAAAAGGCTGTGCAGATGATTTATCCTCAGAAGATATCAGAAGCAGAACCTAAAAATTATGGAGACAAAAAGTAATGGGAAAATTTAGCAAAGCGGGCGGAAGAGAAATGCCCGAATTAAATACGTCATCATTACCTGACTTGGTATTTGCCTTCTTGTTCTTTATCATGATGGTAACATCTATGCGTGAAGTAACTTTGAAAGTAGTATTCCAGGCTCCTCAGGCTACAGAGCTTCAGAAGTTGGAAAAGAAATCATTGGTAACATTCATCTATGTAGGTAAACCGACTCAGGAATTGAGAGCTAAAATGGGTTCTGAAACCCGTCTACAGCTGAACGATCAAATCGCAGACGTAGATGAAATCCAGGACTACATCGCTCAGGAAAAGTCAAGTATGAAAGAAGAAGACCAGCCGTTTATGACTGTATCTATCAAGGCGGATAAAGAAACCAAGATGGGTGTTATTACAGACGTAAAACAAGCGCTTCGTGAAGCATACGCATTGAAGATTAGTTACTCAGCAAGACAACATGTTGATTAATCAATTCAATAATAAACAAAAAAGGCAGGACTTTAAGTTCTGCCTTTTTTATTGGAGTAAACCGACCTTGATCTACTTAACACCATATACATACCGGTGAATACAAGATTTCACCTCTTCAAAAGCATCTTGTAAATCAATATTACCATAAGTCATCAGACGCATTTCCAGAAACTCCTCTCCCTGGCGGTAAGGCGGCTGATAGTAGACATGATTATCCAGGACATACCCCAGCCGCTCATAGAAGCCGATTCTGCGCTTACTCATCTCCTCCGCAGGTATTTCCACCTCCAGCACAACCGGAAGATCACATAAGGCCATAAACTGCTTCATTGCCTCTGCCCCTATTCCTCCGTTGCGAGCAGACTCGTCAATGGCAAAATGTTCAACATAAACAAAAGAGTCAAATTGCCACGCAGTAATAAAGCCTGCATAAACCTCATTCCTGAATAATGTGTATACAATAAAACGAGACTCCGCCTTCACCAGCTCTCTTACCAAAGAGAACGCTCGTCGTTCGGCCTCCGGAAAGGAGTCATTATATGTCTTTTCTACTTTATCCAATAAAGGATCGGAAAAATCTTTCACCGGCCTGCATTCGATTACCGTACTTAAACTCATACTCTTATAATATTGATTGATTAATAAAAGAAAACTTACGAAATAAAATAATTGGGCGAATTATATCGCCTAATCATTATAGTTTGACTATATTTGTATCTAATTGTAATTTACATAAAAAACAGAAATACAAATATACAGAAATTATGGCACACCATCAACTTGATGAATTAGATGAAAAAATATTGAAACTGATCATAGGAAATGCCCGAATGCCTTTCCTTGAAGTTGCCAGAGAGTGTAACGTATCAGGAGCAGCCATACACCAGAGAATTCAGAAACTTACTAATCTGGGTGTCATCAAAGGTTCTGAGTTTATTGTTGACAACACAAAAGTCGGATATGAGACTTGCGCTTATATGGGATTATTCCTGAAATCACCGGGACAATTCCCCTCCGTAACAGAAGCATTAAAAAAGATCCCCGAAGTAGTGGAATGCCATTACACCACAGGACAATATGACCTGTTCATCAAAATATACGCTAAGAACAACCAGCATTTGTTAAATATCATACACAATAAACTTCAACCTTTGGGATTGGCCCGAACAGAATCGCTGATATCTTTCAAAGAGGCTTTTAAAAGACAGATCCCTATCGATCTGGATGACGAATAGATAATAAAAAAGGGCTTTTCAAATTGAAAAGCCCTTTTTTATTAGGAAAAACTCCCGACATGAAAGCCGGGAAGTTCTATTTAAAATTCTGCATTGTTCGGAGTTCTCGGGAAAGGTATTACGTCACGAATGTTTGTCATACCTGTTACGAACAGCAACAGACGCTCAAATCCCAGACCAAAGCCCGAGTGAGGCGCTGTACCGAAACGACGGGTATCCATATACCACCAGATATCCTTTTCAGGCACACCCATTTCAGAGGCACGTCTGGCCAACTTTTCATAATCCTCTTCACGCTGAGATCCACCGATGATCTCCCCGATCTTCGGGAACAGTACATCCATAGCACGAACAGTCTTTCCATCCTCATTCTGCTTCATATAGAAAGATTTGATCTCTTTCGGATAATCGGTCAAGATTACAGGACATTTGAAATGTTCTTCCACCAGATAACGTTCGTGTTCTGAAGCAAGGTCGGCCCCCCAGAATATCGGGAATTCGAACTTGTGTCCTTTTGCCACTGCCTCTTCGAGGATCTTAACACCTTCGGTATAAGGCAGACGGATAAAGTTATGTTTCAGGACGAATTGCAGACGCTCGATCAGCTCTTTATCAAACATATTGTTCAGGAACTGGATATCATCCATACAGTTATCCAGAGCCCACTGTATACAATATTTGATAAAGTCTTCAGCCAACTGCATATTCTCTGCAATTTCATTGAAGGCAACTTCCGGTTCGATCATCCAGAACTCGGCCAGATGGCGTGGTGTATTGGAGTTTTCAGCACGAAATGTCGGCCCGAATGTATAAATAGCTCCCAAAGACATGGCTGCCAATTCACCCTCCAACTGACCAGATACTGTCAGGCTGGCCTGCTTTCCGAAGAAATCGTCTTCGTAGACGATAGAGCCGTTTTCATCCTTCTTCAAGTCATACAGATTCATTGTAGTTACCTGGAACATCTGTCCGGCACCTTCACAGTCTGAAGCAGTAATGATCGGAGTATGGAAATAGAAGAACCCTCTCTCATGAAAGAACTTGTGGATAGCGATCGCCATATTATGACGGATACGGAACACAGCACCAAATGTATTGGTACGCGGACGTAAATGAGCTATCTCACGCAGGAATTCCAATGAGTGTCCTTTCTTCTGCAACGGATAAGTAGCAGGATCGGCCGTACCGTAAATCTGAATTTCAGTAGCCTGGATCTCTACATTCTGTCCCTGTCCCTGAGATTTTACCAGTTCGCCGTTCACACTGATACAGGCACCGGTAGTGATGGGTTTCAGATATTCTTCACCCAGTTTTTCCACATCCACAACGATCTGAACATTATTTATTGTAGAGCCGTCATTCAGCGCAATAAAGCTGACCTGTTTACTACCACGACGGGTACGTACCCATCCTTTCACGTTAACGGTTGTACCGTAAGCTTCACTTTTCAGTACATCTACAATTTTTGTTCTAGTAATTGTTTCCATGTTTATATGTTTATTCTTAGATAATCAAAACAAGATAGCCGGTATTGACTACCGGCTAATCTTACTATTATTCAAAAGCCCCCATTCGGAGTGCGTTCACCTCACGTTCGTTCAGGTAACGCCATTTACCTCTTCCCAGGTTTCTTTTTGTAAGTCCGGCAAAGTATACACGATCCAGTTTCGTCACATGATATCCCAGTGATTCGAAGATACGACGTACGATACGGTTGCGGCCCGAGTGGATTTCGATACCCACCTGGCTCTTGTCGTCTTCGCTGGCATAGCTGATTGCATCTGCATGGATTTCGCCGTCTTCCAGCTCCAGTCCGTTAGCAATCTTTTCCATGTCTTCGATAGAGACATTCTTATCCAACCATACGTGGTAGATCTTCTTTTTCTTGAATGACGGGTGAGTCAGCTTGGAAGCCAGGTCACCATCATTAGTAAGAAGCAATACACCGGTTGTGTTACGGTCCAGGCGGCCTACCGGATAGATACGTTCCTGACAAGCATTCTTCACCAGATCCATAACGGTAAGACGTTCCTGAGGATCGTCGGATGTAGTTACGCAGTTTTTCGGTTTATTCAATACGATATATACCTTGCTTTCGATCTGCACTGTTTTTTCGTTGAATTCCACTTTGTCCTGACGAGTAATCTTAGTACCCAGTTCGGTAACTACCACATCATTTACTTTTACATTACCTGCTGTGATAAATTCATCAGCCTCACGACGTGAACAAACACCTGCATTAGACAAGAACTTGTTCAGACGGATCGGTTCGTTAGGGTCAGCCAGTACTTCTTTATACTTCAACTGTTTCTGGAAGTTGTACTTGGCATTCGGGTTGTAATCGTTAGTACGGCGCTGCTGGCCACCCGGACGTCTGTTTCCATATCCGCTGTTGTTGCCATATCCACCGCCACGGTTATTACCGTACGAAGGTCTGCCGCCACCACCGCGATTGTCGCGAGAGTCGTAAGAATTGACACGAGTGTCGCCTACTCTCGGTCTTCTTTTCTTCATGCCGTCGCCTGCAGCATCCCCTTCCGGAGAAGCAGAATAGGCTCTGCCCGGTCTTTCGTCATAGTTAGGACGAGAAGGACGGTTGAAACCACCGCCATAAGAACGATCGTTGTTTCCATAAGAAGAGCGATCATTGTTTCCGTAAGAAGGACGATTGTTGCCATAAGAAGGGCGATTGTATCCGCCCTCACGGTTAGAACTATAGCCTCCTTCACGATTCGAATTATAACCTCCTTCACGGTTATTGCTATAACCACCACGATTATTGTCGCGATTGTTGTAAGAAGGTCTGCTGTTATAACCACCACCTTCACGGTTGTCATACGTACGAGGACGACTCGGACGGTCTCCGTAAGATGAGCGGTTATCCCCATAAGAATTATAACCGCCGCGGTCATCCCGGCTTGGGCGGTTATATGGTCTCCGTTCATAGTTGTTTCCCTCAGGTCTGTTGTAACCTTGATTGTAAGGTTTTCTTTCACCTTCCTGATCTGTGTTTTCCCGTCTGATACTTGGTATCACCTTTCTAGGACGCGGTTGAGATTCATCTCTTTCTTCTGTGCTCATTGTTGTAAATTAATAATAATTAATTAATTGGTAACCTCACGGCTACACTTTCTTTCTCACACTAAATACCTGTATAATTATGCGGCGTAATCGCCTTTAATTCAGCTTTTACTGCATCACTAACCTGCAGCGTTTCAATAAAGTCACTGATTGATTTTTCAGTGATTCCTTCATTCGTACGGGTTAAGGCCTTCAGGGCTTCGTAAGGTTTCGGATATCCTTCGCGACGTAATATCGTTTGAATACCTTCCGCTACCACCGCCCAGCAATGATCTAAATCCCGATATAAAGCGTTCTCATTTAATAACAGTTTACCCAGCCCTTTTGTTAAGCTTTTGAATGCGATTTCGATGTGAGCCAAAGGCACACCAACGTTGCGCAACACGGTAGAGTCTGTTAGATCGCGCTGTAAACGGGAGATAGGCAACTTCGTAGCCAGATGTTCCAGGATCGCATTTGCCATGCCCAGGTTACCTTCTGCATTTTCAAAATCGATCGGGTTTACCTTATGAGGCATTGCAGATGAACCGACTTCACCGGCTTTGATCTTCTGTTTGAAGTATTCCATCGAAATATACTGCCAGAAGTCGCGGTTCAGGTCGATCAATATCGTGTTCACCCGTTTCAAACCATCGAAAATAGCAGCCAGATTATCATAATTTGAAATCTGCGTTGTCCATTCCTCACGGCTCAGACCCAGCACTTCGTTCACAAAGTTATTACCGAAAGCTCTCCAGTCGTAGGCCGGATAAGCTACGTGATGTGCATTGAAGTTGCCGGTTGCACCCCCAAACTTGGCAGATACAGGAATTGATTTCAGCAAAGCCACCTGCTGTTCCAGACGATAAACGAACACCATTATTTCTTTTCCCAAACGAGTAGGAGAAGCCGGTTGCCCGTGTGTCTTAGCCAGCATAGAAACATTGCTCCAGTCTTCGGCATATTTTTTCAGCATGTCGATCACTTCCTGGATGCCCGGATAATACACTTCATTCAAGGCATCTTTGATAGACAAAGGCACAGAAGTATTATTAATATCCTGTGATGTCAACCCGAAATGGATAAATTCTTTGTATTCCTGCAAAGCCAGCAGATCAAATTTTTCTTTGATAAAATACTCAACAGCTTTTACGTCATGGTTGGTTACGCTCTCGATCTCCTTGATACGATTTGCATCTTCTACTGAAAACTCCTGGTAAATTTTACGCAATGCTTCCTTGTTTTCCACTGTAGCCAGGCTATTCAATTGTGGAAGAAACTCAGCAAGAGTAATAAAATACTCTATCTCTACCTGCACTCTATACTTGATAAGTGCATACTCCGAGAAGTAAGCCGCCAGGTTTTCGGCTTTATTTCTATATCGTCCATCCACGGGCGATATGGCAGTTAGTGTCGAAAATATCATATTCATTTAGTTTATACACCGATAACCCTGAGTGTACGGGCGATATGCCAGCCATATCGATTACTTCATGTACATTAATAATATAGAATTGCAAAGTTACTATATTTCTTCATACTAAATGGCAGTAATGAATTTTTTTTCAACTTTTTTGCCGAAATGTTTGGAGGTAATAAAAAAAGCCGTATCTTTGCAGCGCTTTAGAGAGATAAGGCGTACAAAATTTACTGAAGTAATGAAAGGGCGTTTAGCTCAGCTGGTTCAGAGCATCTGCCTTACAAGCAGAGGGTCGGCGGTTCGAATCCGTCAACGCCCACCTTTCATACCAAATTGATTTCAACTTGGGCGTTTAGCTCAGCTGGTTCAGAGCATCTGCCTTACAAGCAGAGGGTCGGCGGTTCGAATCCGTCAACGCCCACTCATTCATACCAAATTGATTTCAATTCGGGCGTTTAGCTCAGCTGGTTCAGAGCATCTGCCTTACAAGCAGAGGGTCGGCGGTTCGAATCCGTCAACGCCCACTAAATAAAAAGTCCGTTAGTCGAAAGATTAACGGACTTTTCTTTTATATCACATTTATACATCACCTTCTTTTCGACAGAGGCACAGAGATAAACCTGTCTATCGAGAATTTACCCGGCCCGGTTATATACATTAATATAAATACGACCAAATAAATAAAGGCAAGCTCTTTTACCGCAAAAGCATCATTACCGTGAATAACGAAAAATGCCATACACATGGTAAAGATCATCGGGATCATAGCCAGGCGGTACAAGGCACCAAAGATAAATCCTATCGAACAAGCCAGTTCCCCAAAGATAGCAAGCCCCAGTGAAACCTGGCTACCAACTCCCAGCGGATCAGGGAATACAGCCGACATTTCCGAATAGTTAGTCCATTTCTGGATACCATGAGTTAATAACAATCCTCCGAAAAGGATACGTAACGCCAATAACAACAGTGAAATAGTTGTTCCGTCCGGCTTAGACGGGAATAAAAATCTGTATATCGCCAACATATTATCTAGTTTTTACATAAGATTAATAACTATATATAAAACAAAGGAAGTAAAGAAATGTTCATTGCTTCCACTCCTTGTAACCTAATAGCTTTCTAACTACAAATGATACACTATAAAATACAAAAAGCGACACCCTGTTAAAGATGTCGCTTTTGTTTACTGCCGTTTAATGTGACCCGGGAGGGATTAAAGCATTTGTTTATCATTAAATTAAACACATGCATTATCACTTTTTTCAGGCATTACTATTTTTTGACTATATTCGCATTCACAACATTTACACAAATCGTTCCAAAATTCGTTCCAAATGGCAAATAAGATAAATCCGTTCCTTGTTGACAAAAGTAAAGAAACAACATCTATACAGTTTATCATTAGAAAAAATGGAGAAAGATATCGTTACACTCCAGGTATATCTATTCGGACCGAACACTGGATCGATAGCCAACGCTGGTGTCGTGAAGGCAAAAAGTATCCTGATGGCTTTCTAAAAAACGAACAGATAAAAAAATATATCAATATCATAGATTCAGTATTTATCGAATTTGACAAGGAATTGATTACTCCAACCCAGCAATCATTCAAAAAGGCCGTTGATAGCAAAATTGCACAAATAAATGAGGGAGCCGGAGGTGTAGTAAAAGATGACTCTCTTTTAACTAATTATATATCGAACTATATCCAGACATGCGATAAAACGACTGGTACATATAGGAACTATCAAAATTTACTCAATCATCTTGTCGCATACGAACAAGAAACAGGTTACAAACTTCGTTTCTCTAACATAAACATGGACTTCTATAATGGGTTCCGTACACATATGCTCACAAAGACATATACCATAAAGAACCAACAACGTCATTATTCCAAAAACTATATAGGAGGACTGTTCAAGATGATAACCAAATTCATGAATGAATCTGCCGGAGAACTACATAACAACACAGCTTATATAGATAAAAGGTTCAAAAAAGAAAAGGAGGAAACTGATTCGATATACCTTACAAAGAAAGAGGTCCAAAAGATTTTCGATCTAAATATTACTGCTGAGATGGTTCAAACTTTCTTTAAAAATGTTCGACCATCCGGTATCACCCGAAAAGTAAAAGCGTTGAACGATGCCCGCCTTATATTTCTTGTTGGTTGCTATACCGGTCTCCGGATATCAGACTATTCACGCATTGAGGACTTCAACATAGATAAAGAACTCATCAAAATACGTACTCAGAAAACAAATAAAATTGTTTCTATACCAATACATAAAAACTTCCGGACCCTATTGAATAAAACAAATGTCATGAGTATTAAAATGTCGGATCAAAGATTGAATGACCATATAAAAGAACTTGGCTTAATTGCCGGTATAACAGATGAAGTGAAAATTTCTAAAACTGAAGGTGGAGTTATCAATACATATACATATAATAAGAACGAATGTATATCTACACATACGGCACGTAGATCATTTGCTACTAACTTATACTTTTCCGGAGCAGACATCTTTGTTATAAAGGATTTATTAGGACATTCTAAAATTGAGACTACAATCAAATACTTAAAAGTGTCTATTGAAGAAAATGCCAGACGGATAGCAGATAATTCCTTTTTTAAAGGAGAATAAAGAAAAAAGGCCTCCAACCCGTGGAAGCCCTTCCGTCTTAAAGACTTTGATTGATTAATTTTGATATTTCCGAATGTTTTAGACCTATATTCTTTAAAGAATTGGCTAAAATTTTATCACCAGTCAATAAAATATCACAAAATAGAATCGATAGTCCGAATAGCTTTTTTCCTAGAAGCTCTAACTTTCTGTACAACCTTCCGACGCATATCTTCATTATAAGGCTTTTGAGTCATAGGCCTATACAAAATAGTAAACTGACTATCGGTAAAAGAGACTAATCCTATGTTATACTGACGAAACATGTTAATATTTTCCAAAGCATTATGAACTGTCTTTTCTGGTAGAACGACATAAGTTCTATCAGAAAAACTTCGATATCTAAAAGCCTGAATAATTGCACATTTCCAATTTGCTAATTTCAATTCAAAAGACACAATACTAATATTATTATTATCTTTTGAAAAACAGACATAATCAGGTATACCAAAAAGCCCCTTAAATTCTTTAAAATAAGTCTTACCAAAATTCTCCCTTAAATAAGACTCAAAATCCTTTGACATTAAAGCTTCTGACCTATACATTTACAATCCCTTTCTAAAAGCTCTTAACACATTAAACCATATTGGTAGATGTGAATCATCACTATCACCATCTAACAAAATATCTCTTTTTATAATCACATAATTATTTAGAGCATTTTCTATTTGTTTTAATAAACAATCTATTCGACTCATTTGTTCATCAGGTAATTTTTTTATCTGATGAACAAAGACTTCAAAGTAATGTTTATATAATTCTGATTTGGCAAAATGCCATTTATATTCTTTTCCTGTTAAGTTAAACATTAATGGCTTATAAACAGAATCATCAAAGTAGTCAATATAATCAGGTATTAAAGACTTCATTGATTGAATATAGTTATATTCCATCCACTGTAATAAATGTGTACTATACAAACGAGGATTAGGACTTCTTTTAGAACCTTCAGATACAACAAAACGAGAAATTTTAAAAGATCGCAAATTCTCATAAGACCCAATCGTTATTGAATCTGGCATAGCTGCACTATAAAGTAAACCTTCTGTATTACAATACCCTACATGCACTTCCATATCATTCATTTTTAATATTTTAATAAAGGTAAGCACATTTAACAGATAATCAAAATCTTTTATTTGTTTACTAGAAAAAGAATTTTCAAAAATAATATAAACTCCACATATACCAGATATACCTGTTATCCAATTTAAAAGTCTATTTCTTTTTTCTGTATCAACTATAAATATCTGTTTAACAATAATAGATAATAAAAATGGCTTTTGAATATTTTTTTCTCTTTTATAATCAAGAAATGGAACAATAAAATTCCGCATAGACAATTCATAAAACCTTGATGGTATTTCATCATAATAACGACTAGGTATGACCACATATTCAAATTCATTATCAACCTGAAAATCGGTACAACTTTCAGCCAATTTTTCAGGCATTGTATCCAAATCCACCGTAGAAAAATCAGCTTTTATATTTGTTGGAAAAAAAGGATAAGTTATATTAGATGCCTTCTCCTTATTCAACAAATAAAGCTGTGGATCTAAAAAAGAATGTTGCTTTATTAAGACCGGTAAACCGGATAGTTTTTTAGCATCCATATTAATTGGTGAAAAGATCAAACCATCACCTATACCTAAATTATAACTGTCAATATTCCAATTGTCCCTAAATCCTAATTGATGATATACTTTCATACTAACGACGTTTCAATAAATTGTTTAAATAACAAATAATTACGAAATCTATTATAAGGCTGTGTCTGAAGAAGACGACGACAAAGAGCACTTATATTAGGATTCTCAGCTTTTGAAGGAGTTGATAAAACATACTTATTTGCAAGAATATTTTCAACAATAGACATAGTTCCTTCATTTAATTGAGGAGAAAAAGGATGTTCCCCTAAGTACATTTCAAGAATCATAATACCCAATGCAAAAAAATCTGTTCGCTGATCTATTATATTCTTTTCATTATTCAGTTGTTCTGGGGACGCATACCCAAGAGAACAAGGTCCATACATTTGTAAAGTGTTTGTTAAAGACTCTTTTTCCAAAAAACGAGCAATACCAAAATCTATAATACAAGGTTTTCCATTTGGACGAATAATAATATTCTCGGGCTTTAAATCTCGATGAACAATATTTTTATCCCAAACGATCGATAAGCCATCTATCAAATTAATAATTAGCGTTTTAATAGAAGACCAATCATTATAATTTTTCATTACATTTCTCAATGGTTCTCCTTCAATATACTCTTCAATAATAGTAAACTTATTATCCGCTATGTCAAAATTTGAACCATAATTTTTAGGGAAAAATTCAGAATCCAATTGACTAAGCAAATTTATTTCACGTCCAATTCTCTCCCAAGAAGACATACTAGCTATTTGAGCTTCTTTGATTAAAACCACAGAATGATCTTTCCTATTTTGAGCTAAATAGACTACTTTCTGCCCTCCTTTAGCCAACAATCTTAATATTTCGAATGCATCTTTATCCATAGGTGACTGTATTAGTTATGCAAAACTATACAAAATATACAAACAAATAATCCATTAAGCTTTATATTTTTCATTTTCTAAAACTAAAATTCATGACATTAAACATATGCCATCTAAATCATAGACTATCAACACCTTAATTCTAAGTAAAAAATTTCCTTCAAAAAAACCACCTTATCTATCTCAGACTAGGTGATCTCCATTACTAACTAAACTATATACTATGAGAAAAAATACTATTTAAAATTCTTAGCTATCCACAAGCCCATGCAACCGAATAGAATAACAATCAGCCCAAATACCCAGCTAGGTAAAACAGACTTCCGATCAATCAACACATCATCTGTAACGAATTCTTTTATACTTTCATCTTTTACCTGGATAGATGTATCAGTTTCCTGCCTATCACAATTCTCTTCTGTTGTCACCGATCGTTTTTGTTCGGAAAGGATATCCATCTGGGTAGTCTTTACAATATATTGATTCCCGATACTGTCCGGCTTGGATAACTCTGTTATAGTTATGATACCGGTTCCTTTATACTCCAGTAACTCCGTAATTGTCCGCTGAACAGATTCCGTGACATGGGAACTATCCTTTTGGCTGCTGATAGCCATACTAACCGTTTCCGATCTGTAACTCTGCTTTTTAGAACCGCACCCGGATAAAAAAAACAGACACCAAAGTATTATCCCCCATTTCATGGTTTCACATTCACATAGGGAAGGAACGAAGTAAATTCACTCTGTACGTCAAAGCAGGGACAAACCTTTAACCATTCAAAAGGTTCAATCACACCATTACCATTAAGATCAGGTGAATAATCTCGATGTCCCTTTACTTCTATAACGTTCGGATACTTCCGGCACAATTCATTCACCAATTCACTGATGGCAGCCTTTTGCGCTTCGGTACGGGTATCTTTGGGATTTCCGGAACCATCTAGCCCACCGACATAACAAATGCCTATACTGTTCGCATTGTGCCCAGAAACGTGCGCCCCGGCTTTTTCTACTGGTCGCCCTTTATGAACTGATCCATCAGCATAAACTACGTAATGATAGCCGATACCGTTCCATCCGCGTGCCCGATGCATTTTATCAATATCCACAACTGTTAGGGGTTGTCCCTCCCGCGATGCAGTACAATGTATTATGATTTTATTTATCTGTCTCATTTTTATCACCTTCTATTTCTATTATATCCATTTTCTTTCCAAAGAAATTCAAGAACTTCACCTTTACATGCTTTCCACGTGCCGCAAAGTAGTTGACATATATACTTTCTAACTCAACACCGTATATAACAAGTAGGATTATAAGCGGTAGCAAGTCGATCCCAAATGGTTGCCCGAAAGCCTGGCCGAACGAATAAGCCATTACAACCCAAATGATATAACTTGTAATCTTATCCATTGTACGCCGGACAGCCCGTGATCGTTTGATCGGGTCTTTCCGGTATCGTGATGCAGCAATACCGAACTTCAGATCACCCAGCGTCAGCACTAAAGCCAGGAAGAAAAGCCATTTCGCCCAAGCGAAAAATTCAATCAGTCCAAAAAGGAATTTATCTGTATAGTTCTCCATCAGTCCCCTATTTTAGAAATTACAGGACCACGAACCGGAGTAATGCTTCCTTTTCTCCATTTAGGGAACTTATCTGAATTATGCTTGATATACCGGAGACAATCATTCATCAGTTCCTCGGCCACAGAAAAAGCATCCTTATATTCTTCCTGCTTTTCTTTTAACTCTGCATGTGAGCTATATTCAACCTGATTCTGCATCAATCCCACCCGTGACAGGTTCCTGTCTCCATGTTTAACCAAACGAGCATAAACAAAGTATTTCAGTGCTTTTTCAAGACCTGAAAATATAAATTCATCATTTCCATTTTTATAGATACCACCATGAAGCAAATTATCATAGGCATCGTTAGCTGGTTCTCCTTCAGATCGATTGACATACCGGAGCAAATCAATGAAAAGGTTATCACCTAAAGCATTTTTGATATCCTGCTGCTGGGATTCATCAATGTAGACAAGTGTTTTTTCAACATCTACATGCGTCGACATGGGGCGAACGGTAGTCTTTACACTATCTACGTCCGTTAATTGCTTATTAAACAGATTGGACTTCATAACTTAAAGGAATTAATGAATAGTCGTTTGTTTGATTAACCGGATATGCAAAATGTGAGAACACAGACCGGAAACTTTGTTCCATCAGGACACGCTCGTCGATCGTCATAGCATTATAAAAGTTAAAGGCATCATTAATAATGTCGTTTGAAAACCCCAGTGCACCGGAACGAATACGGTAAAATACCTCCTGATTGAACGCTGCATGTATTTCCTCCGCTACAGCATCCTTTGTTACAGTAAAGTCTTTATCGAAGTTCTTGGTTGGGAACTCGACAAATTGAGGAACATCGTCTCCATCTTCACGCCCTACACCTAAAATTTTACATGCTTCGGAATCACCTTGAAAATCTTTAAATTTCGCTGCATCAAAACCATTCTGATATTCTGTCCCTTCAACCCAATTTCCATCTTTATCTTCTACCATGACTTTCTGTCCTTTGGGATAAACGAACATACCCATCGGCAAAAAATTACTTCGGACATTACGATAACGAACATTTGCCAAACCTTCATCGGTGCTTATATCAGTAATGGCACTGTCGTAAATGGTAGATGGATAGACCATGAACCCATCTTTTGACACATATAACGTCTGACCTTTATAAGCTTCGATACCTCCAGCTTCCACAATTTGAGATAGTACAACGTCTGGATTGGGATTAAACACATCTGTATAGGCAATGGTACTTTTACTGGGTTTCTTGATCTTTTTCCTACCTTTCGAACAGATCCAATCTGGGTGTATGGCGATTTCGGCTATATATCCAGCATCGTCTTCAATGCCCAGTCGGCAGTCTTCAAAAGGAATATGCTCAACGCTAGTGATCTCACATAGAAGATTGTAATTTATGTGCAAAGCAAATCCACCAAATTTTGCCAAATCATCAGAACAGAGCCTTAGCAAAGTATCACATGTCTGGCCTTTCATATTGACAATAGACTTGTAAAATAAGGAATCTTTGAAACCTGCACCTCTAATAAATTTTGCATACCGGCCAACACAACTTTTTGCATTGCTGGAAGCACCCAACAGTTGCAATATCATCTGAGGATAGTTATTCCCCTTTCCATAACTTTGTATATCCAGGTTGGTTACATCTGCTACAGGAATACGTATTTTCGGTATTTTTACTTCATCAATTGTCATATTTCACAAGTCTATTGTATCAATTAATCTACTTCCGTCTGATCCTGATTTTTTCCGTTCTCCAATGCACCATCTTTACCCGGATCATCTGTTTTCTTCTCACTTTCTGCCTTCAATTGTTCAGATGCCTCTTTCAGTAAAGAATCAATATACTTTTTCGTTACTTTCACATCACCAACCTTATCAAAGGTCACAAAATGCTCCTTTACAGCTCTTTTTGTCATACCTTCAATAAGCATTCTTTTCATATCGGCGATAGCATCCAATTCGGCAGGAGTTAATTCAACAGGAATATGTTCTTTCCCTGACAACTTTTCCAAATATTCTGCAACATCATCCTTCCATCCATCAGGCAGACGTTCAAAATACTTACTGTTTTTTTCATCCAAAGACAAAAATTCGATCGCTAACTCATCCGTACAATTCTGGTACACGATCATACGACTGGAACCAAAGCCAAGAGGCATACACACACCTCTGGCAATCTGATATCTTTTTTCTTTCATACGTTCCTCAAATAATATTCGATTAGTTTTATAAAAGTTGACGAGTTCCATCAACGCATCAAAATAGCAGTTCCTACAAGTGTAGGATATTTTGCGACATAGAGCTTTAGAAGCCAAAGAAACGAGCGTATCCCGTTCTTGCGGTGTTTCTTTCCGAAGACGAAAACGCTCGATCACTTCATTTGTCAATAGTTCATCCACTCTCATACCTATACAGTATTAAGCTGCTGCAATCAAACTATCAAACAAAGCCTTTGTCGTTTCATAATCAGTTTTATGCAGGAACAAACCTGATTTCGGGGCCCGTTCTTCTGTCAACACAGCTTTCCAACCTCCTTCAGTTTCCTCACTGTATTTGTCATTCTCCAATGTCGTTGCAGTCATACCCTGATAAAAACCGGAAACCTGGAATGCAGCATCTTTCGTTGTACCTTTATGTTTATTTTCATAAACGACAACAAACGTCCCATTTGCCAAACCATCAATAATGCTTTCGCTAGTCTCCGGTCCGTTGTCAAGGATCACAATTGCAAACTCATTATTGAATGTATTTACATAGGTTCCAACATTCAGACTTGTTTTAGTCCCGGTAAAGGGTGTTTTGCCCGGCACGAAACATTTATATCCTTTCTTTCCTGTCTTCAAAACAAGAGCCTCAAGAACATTGCTTTTTCCTGTAGCAAACACGCTTTTTGCAAAATCAATATCTGAACGATTAATGATTACTGCATTAGCTTCCAAACCACGAGTAACTGGTGTATCACAGTTGATATCAATATCTTTTTTAATTAAACTTTCGCAATCTGCCATATCTATGAGTATTTGATGGGGTACAGAATACCATACCCCGGATTATTAATAAGCAGCATGAATCAGTTCGTCCTCTTTGATAAGAGTACCGATCTTACCCGTTGAATAGATATAGTTCATACGTTCTTTACGTTCGAACCACACATCAAGTTCTGAAATAGCAGAACTACCCGGATAGCCCATGAGCAACTGACTGGGTGAAGTATATACAGCACGATGCGGTAAATTCAACTTTGTATCATTATCCTGATATTTTTTTGTGAATCGGTCAAACAAAGAGATAGAATAAACTTTCACACCATCCCACTCAGAGACTTTTAGACCATCAAACAGAACCTGCCACGGCATAATCGTATTATAGGTTTGTTTTGCATCCCAGGCTAAAGCATCAGCCAAAGATTTCGTACAGAAAATAGCCGATCCGTCCATTGCCTCAATGCGTCCATCTGCATCCATTCGGATTTTTTCAAACAAAGATGTTGCAACACCTTTTGTCAATAATCCTGATTTCTGGGTTGCATAAGATGCAGTGTCATTCGCTGAGATTGCTGTATATTGATTAGAGTTCCCGGCTGCAATAGCAAAAATACGTTTCCAAAAACCGTCGGCCATCGTAAACAAAGTTGGATCGACACCTGATGTCAACACACCTCCATCAGCATTATTTTTCGCGTCTTTATCACCATACCAGGCAATACGCCACATCATTTTCCGCATAGCATCTTCCAGTTTGGGTAATACAATATAATCCATGTACTCCGTAGATGTCAGATCACCGATTTCAGTACCTGTTTTCAAACAATATTCAGCGATAGTTCCTTCCAAATCCTCATAACAGAGATTAAGAGGTATTTGCCAATCACCAAGTTCCCATTGTTTTTCAGCAGCTGGGATACCTACAGATTTATAGGTGGGATTACATCCTGAACCTTCATTACCTACATCTTCCATTTCACCAATGAAACCAAGGCGTTGGCCATGTACCACTCCCCCCATAGAGGTGAGAACCTGTTCCAGAATCTCATCCTGGAATACAGTCATGTTTAACAAATCACGCAGACTCTTTATAGCATGATTTGTAGGAGTTAATTTCGTAAAATCTAACTTAGGCATATAAACAATTTTTATTTGTTAAACTTCTTTTTATGGGCTTCGCGTTTTTCAGCAAGCTTTTTATCGATCAAAGATACCGGATCACCATTTCCACCCTGAGCACCTTGATTCCCCTGGAAACCTCGCGCATCAGGAACATAGCTACTTGCAATTTTCTTCAAGCCTTCCAAACCTCCCATAGTTTTGACCTTATTCAAAATTACAAGTTCGTCCTGGCTTTTAGCCTGAGCACGCAAAGACGTTAGTTCAGCTTCCAATTCCGCTATTCGCGCATTGGCAGCATCCAATTCGTCATTATTATTTTTCTCTTCCGGATCGCGGATTTCTGTTATTACTCCACCTTCTACGACGATTGTACTTCCATCCGGCATAAGATGTTCTCCGTCCGGGGATGCTGTATCACCGACCTGTGGTTCCCCTTCTTCACGTTCTACTGTTAAAGTACTTCCGTCTGCCGTTGACAGATCAAGACTGACAATCGGAGCTTTAACGACTCCTAATGCTACTCCTAGCATTTGAAAAGCCTGTGCTACTGTTACTTTTTTTTCTTGATTCATATTATTTGTTTTTGAGTGATTCCATTTCTTTGGTTGCTTTTCCTTTGCGGATATAGGAGGCTTCACCTCGGATATAAAGCCTAATTCCTTTGCTTTATCCATATCAACAAATTTATCCTCCGCCATAAGGGCACGCAGTACATCTTCCTCGGAGCCGGTACGATCAACGTATAGATTCACGATCTTTGTCGTTTCGACCTCTAAGTCCTCCGCCATACGTCGTAAATCTTCTGCATCATAAGCATCAGCCAAAGTGTAAGGCGGTATATAAGGATTATGTATCAATAGTGTAGCATTCTGATAGGCATAACGTCGTTCTTTAGGAGCAGCCAACAAAAGGACAGAAGCCATAGATGCACATTTACCTTCAATAATGGCTGTTATTTCTTTACCCGTTGAACGTAACTTATCATAAATGGTCCACCCCTCCATACAATTACCACCACGACAATTCAATCGTAACTCTATATTGTTATCGTCTTCCGGAATACTTTCAATGAAAGCATCGACGGAATCAAAGGAAGTTCCGTCCACTCCGATCCAAAACAAGTTCATTTGCCTTGTCTCTTCATCTACTATATCGCTGTGAATCTTTAATACCGCCATATTTAAATATCTTTTTGTACAAATTTATATCATATTGTACATTAAGAGAGAAGATAAAATGAAAAAGCACTGCACATATTTTGCAGTAATAAAAAAAGGCCATACCGATAAAACGATACTGCCTATGAAATAAAGAATACAGAGTTCAAACAGAGCGTTCCATCTTAGAAATGACCTGATACACTTTTCGTTCACTCATACTATACTGATCGGAAAGGAAAGAAACAATATAAGCCTTTTTCAATCCATCCCTTTTTAGCCGGGCATACTCATTATAAAGATCGACATGTAAAAAATCAGATGTATTCAAACCTGCAGAATAGAGTTTTTCTAATAACTCCTTATTAAAGGCTAATATTTCATGAACTTTCATATAGTAGAATTATTTTGGATCATTTTTACTCGGTTCTGAGCTTCTGTAAACTCAACTACACTAACCACGGGAACCGGCATTTCCTTTAATGCTTCAACAAAGACAGCTTTCAGTTCGGCAGTATCGAACCCGCCACTGGAACCCGACGGGAATATCGGAACATTAGAGAATGGAACACCACCGCCGGCGACATTAACTGCACTGGCAATAGAACGCAGTAAGGGGTTAGACATTGAGTGTTTATTTATAATACCTTCCCCTCCTTCAGCTTCGATCAGAACCCCACCTGAAGCATGCGAAGGACCTGTGATTTCACCACCATCAGCAAATTTCGGATTCTTTTCTTTGTTTACCAACTGTTTTGCTTTTGCGATATTTGCCATAACAGATGCAATAGTTGTAGCAATAGCAGCAATATTACCAGGGAAAGGTACAGACTGAGCAGCAGCAACCCCTTTCGAGATAGCTTCTGCCGTACTCAGACCAATATTAAACAATGCTACAGTTTTTGCAAAAGCGGCCAACGCTTCATTATCTTCTGCAAAACTATCCAACATGGACGAAAAAGCATCCGTGATCGTCGTTACAGCTGCCATCTGGACCAGAACAGCTTCATTCTCTGCATTAATACGCGCTTTTATAGCATTCTGTATATTTTTTTCACCCTGTAACTTTGCATTCTCATAAGCTGCATCCGATTCATACAAAGCAGCTTTGGTAGCAGCATCCATATTTACAAATAAATCATAGTCAGCTTGGGCCTGCTGCACTTTTAAGTCATATTCTTGCAATGTCCCCTCTTTGACCTGCAAAATCTTATTTTCCCATTCCAAGCGGATATATTCAGATTGCTTATCGAACTGTTCTTTCCGGAATGCTTCGTTTTCATCTGCTATCAATTTGTTGTAAGCTGCATTTATATCGGCTTCCGATTGTCGGAGTTCTTCAGCCTGTTGCAAATTAGCGGCAAGTTCAGCCTGGCGATTCTGCTCGATCAGGGAAAGCCGGAGATTATGTTCCCGTGATGTTCCTTCTTTGACAGAGTCAAGTTGTAACTGGATACGTTCAGTTTCTTTTTTTATCTGAGCCTGAATAGAATCATCAGATAGTTTCTTTAAATCTGCATCACGCTTCTGTTCGGCCAGAATTATAGAATCATTCAACGCTTTCTTTGCTGCATCAGTTAAATTCTTTTCAGTACTGAGCTTGCGTTTCAAATCTTCGATCTGTCGATCATACTGAACATTTACCGTTTGTCTCTGTTTTTCTATCCCTTCCTTTACCAAAGATAAAGCAGCATCTTCAGCCTGACGAATTAATTCAAGTTCCTTGGCCTGCTGATCCTTTTTTATCTCCAGGGCCTTTTGTGAACTCTCCTTCCTAATGGAATTTGTCTTATTTTGAAGTTCAATCTGTTTCGTATAACTATCACGTTGTTTGTCTACCACATTTTGAAACAAATCTGAAAACTCTCTCAAATCAGATATTGTACTCTCGGAAAGACCAAGTTTAGATATAGCATCATCGGCTTTCATAGACCCACTAGAAACAGCTTCTAACATATCCCGAACTTCCTGAGTGACTTCTTTCTGACCTAACAAATTAGCCAACTTCTTTTCCCCGAGTTCGATCTGTTGCTTCATATCGGCTTGTTCTATTTCACTAGCCTGTTTTGCTGCTGCAATACGTTCTTTGGTCGATTTTGTTGTATCATCGGAAATCATTTTTAGCCGTTCAATCTCTTTCCGCCCAGCTGCACGCTGCATATTCAACATTACTTCCTGCTTTTCCAGCTGCTGACTGATATCGTTCAACTCATAAGCTAGTTTTATTTCACGCTGTAATTCATCACCAATCCCGGCAAAGGTCGCTTTCATATCTTTAGCTGCCCCTTTAAAGTCACCAGAGAATACTTTAACCAATGCACCTCCAAATTTAGCAACCCGATCAATTATAACATTAATAGCTGCTCCCAATCCGGCCATGACATTACTCAGTAACTCAGTTCCCTTCTGTGTTTTTGTCAAATAAGCGACAAGAGAACCCAGCGCGACAACGATCGCACCGATACCGGTACTGATAAGGGCAATCTTCAAAATTTTCAGTCCCGTAGAAAGCAGATTTGAAGATATGGCAGCCGCTTTTTGGGCTCCGGACATTTGAGTTGTAGCAGCAGAGTTCAATTTGTAATCAGCGGTAAGAGTTTTGATTTCTAACTGAACTTTTTTGTACAAAGCAAGGAATGGAGACATTACTTCGCGAAGAGTACCCTGAATCTTAGAGAATATCCCAGTTTGATTAACAGCCGAATTTATAGCTTCTTCGTATCCTCCTACTGAACGACGATAATCACCCAACTTTTGTTCAGACGTTTTAATTTCCTCGTTGAGAGACTTTATTTTCTTCTGCAAATCACGTCCTTTCGCTGATTCTCTTTCGATTTGACTAAGATTTACATATACCTTATTCAGCCGGGAAAGTTCAGCACGCATAGATTGCAAACTACCTTCCTGGTCCTCTATTGATTTATTATTGTTCCTGATCTCTTGATTCAACAGTACATTATGTTTCCTCAGATTCTTTATTTCATCTTCATACTGTTTATAGGCTTCCTTTCCTTCCAGTGTCGTTTTATTCAACAGGGCTTGTTCTTCCCGAAGTTCCGCAATATCCTGCTTATTCTCCTTGAGCCGTTTCGATGCTGCATCATTTTTAATAACTACTTCTAATATTACTTGTTCTTTATTATCCGCCATACCTCTAATTTTTTATATTTGATACTCCTACTAATTAGATCCTATAATTAGACTTTATTCAAAGGATTTTACATAATATCGGATTATTATTATACCCTGATACCCTCTTCCGGGACGAGAAAACTGCCCGCTAGAGACTCCCATGCCACCGCCACCGGATCCATAGAATGTACCATTTCCGGCATTGCCCTTAATACTGCCACCACCTCCGCCGGTTTTATTTCCTGAATATTCATATAATGTACCATTGCTATATTCAACATAACCACCGGTTGCCGCATATCTTACAGTACCAGTCAAATCCGGGTCTATATGAGATAAGTCTCCAAAAGGACAAAGTGTGCCATCTTTAGTGTAAGGACGTCCACCATTACTTTCTTTTCCCGCTTCTCCTCCTGCTACAGTATATTCTCCAAATGTTGTTGGGTTTCCTTTTTCACCACCATACGATAAAGCAGTCCAATCCCCAACTGATAATTCAAATATTTGATTTTTTGTGAAAGAAATATCTTCTACATATAATACTTCTCCACCTCCGCCACCACTGACCCAGTCTCCATTAGTGTTTACAGAGTTTGAACCGTCACCACCACCTCCGCCACCTACTATAAAGATGTCTATTTTTTTTGTATTGTCAGGCACAGTCCAACAGGTCCGAGATATATCAGTGATTATCTCAAATTTTTCAACAAGGGGTATTTCACTTTCTTTTATCATACGGGTAACTTTCAATATAACAACTCCCTGATAACCATTTCCTCCTTTTCTTATTGCGTTACTAAATGTCCTGTATATAGTTCCACCCCCTCCGGCAGAACCGTAAAAAGAAGCATTATCAGCAGCAGTAGAGCGATTGGCTCCTTTTCCTGCGCCAGTATTCCCTCCTACATTAGCCGTAGTAGTAGTACTCCCATCTCCTCCATTTGCTCCAAATAAATCAGTAGATATGATAGATTCCGATTCTATATCTCCAAATGGACAAGCTGTTCCATCACTCCCGATTGATGGCAATGAATTTGTTCCGGCAATTCCACCATTACCACCCAATGCAATGAGCGTTCCAAAAGATGTATCACCTCCTTTGTTTCCCGCATTATTGGCTGTTGTTGCTGCACTCCCACCTTGTCCGATCACAACATTTATTTCTTCTCCTTTAATGAATGGCATGTTTTCCTGATATACAACTGCACCACCTTCCCCAGCATATCCAGCTGTATAGGAACCATAAGATGTGGATGCTACTGGCAGACCACCTCCACCACCAGCACCAACCAGAAAGACATCGAGTTTTACCGTATTGGCAGGTACTATGTAAATTCCTGATGATTTGATTACCACCAACTGGGCGACCTCTATCATTCCAGAAGCAAAAAGCATTGATCTTCTTCTGTTCATTATTCTACGTATTCATTATAAATAAAAGGTTCAGACGCACGAACAGTATATTTCCAGTCCGCCCATAATATGCTAAGTTCGCACGCTTCTTTACCTGCCAGTTCTGGCAATTCTGATACAATAAGCAGTTTTGAACCTTCTGAACCAGCATTGGCATTTAACTTGATGGTAAAAGTTATTTTAGTGGTTGAACTACTTGTGTTTCTAATTAGCAAAGTAGTAACCGAGTTATGAAGTGGATAAAATCCTGCTGGAACAATTAGCAAATTTTTGCTAATACTCATATCAAACACCACATAACCACCAGTAAAAGGTATATTCTCACCAGAAGTAATGACCGTCTTAGCGTATGTACATGCTGCCCTTACAGTAGCATCCTGCCAACCTTCACCTGCTACACCTCTCAAATCCAATAAATAATGATATATATTGTCAGAATTTGTAACACCTTCGGATATGACAAAAGATAACAAATAATGAACCACCTCCCCATCATATCTTTGCATGATGGAAGTACATCGGGAATAACCTTTCTTGTATGAATGATACGGACCTTCGGATCGGGAATATATAGGTATATTTTCTTGATATGCCCTTTCCATATCCTCTATTGTGTTACCGTTTATAAATGAACCCCAATCCAATTCACTAGTGGTTCGTACTCTATTTATTTGAGTAACATCACCTATTTCGATATATTCACTATTTGAGTTTCCCCATTCAGCTACACCTGGAGCAGTGTTTGTTAAAACCTGTCCCACTGCCCCACCTGCCGGAATAAAATTAAAACCTTCTCCGGTGGGAAGAACATATTTGTTTGCTCCTTCTTCAACACTTTCTAGCTTTGTCCCTTCTGCATCTGTTATAAGACGTTTGCCTGTCTCTCTCAGGACATAACGTTCATTGGCTTCATTCTTTGTATAGTAATCAGACAAATCGACAGAAGTAGAACCTATCAATTCAAATTTACTTGAAGTTTCATCCCAGATATATTCATTGTGAACGTCGTTTCCCGATCCTGTTTTTGGAACTAAATAGATCGTACCTTTAACTCCTGTATCCGGCAGTACCGGGACTGCTTTTATATCGAATTGAACGATACCGGCTATCTGTTCATTTGTGTAAGTCTTGGCTGTAGCCAGGCTGTTTGCAATTTCCGTTCTAAGTTCGGTATCATCATATGCTTCAGGGGCGACATACTCGACAAACGCACCAGATGTACTACCGTCCGATTCCGGGACAAACAAATACTTTTTACCTGTTACAAGCCCGGTGCCATCGGCAGACACATTACCCGATCCGATTCCGGGTTTACCTATCTGGCCTCTGGGAATACTAAAGTTCAGGATATACTTGGGATTTCCTTCAGGAGTTATACCGTTCTCAACAACTTCTACAGAGGCCGGTTCTGTCGGTTCCAATGTTGTCGTCGTTCCCTGTTCAAATATTGCCGGTTGTCCGTCTTTTCCGGCAGGTAATGTAAGATTCAGGATATACTTCGGGTTACCGGATTCATCTGTACCATCAGCGATGAAACTGCCTGAAGGAGTATCTCCGGATTTGGCATTGACTGATTTAAGAACCGGGGTTTTACCGGGACTACCTGTATCTCCTTTCGGGATAGACAAAGAAATTACGTATATTGGGCTACCGTCCGTATCGTACTCTTTGAAGCTTATTTCAGCCGAGGCCGACTGGCCCGGTTCCAGTGTTGATACACTCCCGGCTTCGAACTTCGGAGTTTTTCCCTTTTCTCCGGTTTTACCTGCAGGTAACACAAGGTTTAGTTTATACCTGGGATTACCGGATCCGTCCTCTCCATCAGCAGTCAAGGTAGCAGAGGCCTTTTCGCCATCTAAGACATTACCTATACCGAAAATTGCTGTTTTACCGGCCTTACCAGCCGATCCACGCGGAAGGGTTAGGTTTAGCTTGTATTTAGGCGATCCCTCCGGTGTCTGCCCGTCTGGTATGACCTCAGATGAAGCTCCGGTTCCTTCCTCTCCAGTGATCGTCGTACCACTGTTTAGTACCGGAGTTTCTCCCCGGGCTTTCTCTCCTGTGCTAACACCATTAACAACCCAGTATCCATTTTCATTGATTGAAGGGGCCGCATCATTGGCCACCTGCTTTTTGAAGTTCCCGACAGTTATACCGGCATCCGTACCACCTAAATCGGTCTTTGTTCCCAACAGATAATCATTGTCCGATAAACTGGGAAACTTTGTGAAATCTTTTATATCCTTTATTCCTGCCATATTACTTATAATTTAACGCTATCCATTTTATGTATATTGAACCTTGAACACTTATTGCTCTAACCGCTATAAACTGTAGACAAACTCCATTTACACACAATACCACTGGATCATCTCTGTCTGTGGCAACTACGCTCTGTGACTGGCAACCACCTATTCCATACCCGTTTTGAGTAGTAATATAAAGCCATGAAGCTGATTTTGTATAAGGAGGAAATGTTGATTCACAAATCGTCACGATTTTCCCTTCATATAATATATCTGACGGCAATTGTATAAAAACTTGATAGCTGGTTGCATAATTCCCCGAAAAAAGCTTTATGTTTAAATCTCCAATAAGTCTATATGTTGGATAGATTGTTCCAGAGACTCTTACGGCGTCTGTTTCTGATAATTCTTTAAATGCAACTTGTAAATATCCACCAAACACACCCTTCTCCAAAAAAACAGAACCATCCTCATAAAGTCTAGTAGGGGCACTATCCCGATTTGCGTACGAGGCTCCCAACGCTATACGGGGATGAGTATCGGCATTGCCGTCAATAACCACATTCCTATTTTGACTCTGGATTGTCAGGTCAGAGAACCACCAACCTGCAATATTTGCCTCTTCGATCAATGCCAGTCCCGTCGCTATACTTTCAAATTGACCTTGAAATCTTTCCCAATATGCAGACCCGGCACTCGGATATTTATTACTGAATGAACCGGCAGATGTTTTAGCCATCCAAAATACTTTAGTTCCCGGAGTATCTTCAGTATAAACCGCATCAACATGTTGTTCCGTTCCGGTATAGATTTTTGAAGCATCATATTTTTTTCTGAATGTCAATGAAGGACCGGCTCCTCCATCTTGACCGTCTGTTCCCGATATTCTTACAGGAGCAGACCAAGGCCCCTTTTTAAAACCACTGCTAAAAAATACAGCCTTACTCATCCAGAGCGGAAGGGTACCAGAAGGAGGATCCCGTGCCCAACCAGAAGGAGGCAATTTATCCTCCTCTGGAGTAACCGGTTGCGTCTCTGACCTTCTATAAACTCCATATGTGGAATAACCATCTATACCAGGATCACCATCTTTTCCATCTTCCGCCCATTTTGCGTATATACTAGGATTAGAAAAGTTGCTCCATCGACCATCTTTTTTTACTCTTTGAGACACCCATAATACTTTATACTCTGCGGTAACGCTAAGAGGGGCAGAATACCATTCCATAGGGACATGACCATCTTCCTGGCTATTAGTTATCGCTGGTGGCGCATAATTCTTTGAAAGGGCATAGATGTATTCGGTACTAGTACCATCTTTACCCCATCTGGACCATAGGAATACTTCGGAGAATGATCCCCAAACACCATTCGCTTTTTCACGCTTACAACTCCACTCAAACTGATTCGTTATGTCTGGCCCTACCGGATCATCCGTCCAACCGACAGGAACAAAATCCGCAACATTTTCAGAAACCTTCGGCCGTGCCGGTTTTGCGTCCTCCGTAACAGTACGCTGAAATATCCACTCCACATCTGTACCGTCCATACCATCAATCACACGGACAATAGTAAATTCCTGTTCATAGACAGCAAGTCCCTCACAATTAATCTCCAGTTTTATTTCTGCCTTTTCTTCCGTTACACCATGAACTACTAAAAGACCATCAGTGACCGTATATGTGCATCCTGTACCCACTGAAGTAACCAGATATTTACCTTCTCCAAGAATAGTACTGTACCGTAATGGAGTCGCACCTTTCGACACCTGGATTTTGGTTGATATACGAAAGTTTTGTGCTACAACCTGAGCCGTTCCTGTCACAACATGTTTATCACCGGTAACGATATCGACCTGTTCTGTCAATCCATCTTTCGTATTATATACTGCACTATAAGTTGATAAGGTTACAGAATATGCATCCTGTCCCTTCAAATTGTTATCCAGGCCGGGAACGTTCCAAACGTTTCCTCCGAAATAAACATTGTTCAAATAGATTGATCCTTCGGCTAGGGACTCTCCATTTATGATAAGGTCGGAAAGATCACCCCATTGCGACGAAATATGTTTCCCTGGATTAATCTCCCACGTGCTGACATTACGAAGATATCGCTGATAAATCCTTGTTGAATAAGCGGAATTCTGCCGGTTCTTATCAGTAGGATGACCGTACACGGCAAACTTCATAGCCATGCTGGGATGAATCGTTGTACCGGGTTTCAGTTCATATCTGAAATGAGCATTATCTATGATCTCTACCGGAGTAAAATAAGCAGTCGAGAAACCAACCATTGTCTTAAATCCGGCACTGTCGGTTCCTTCCGTTGTCTCATTTCCGGTCAGGTTATGAAATATGCCACGACAAAAATCATTCACATGTAATCCGGCAAGTTCGCCCTCTTCCAGCTTCAATTTCACGATCTTATTCTCTGTATCGACAGACTCGATCAAACCGAAAGCTATGGCATTCCAAAGTTCACCCGAAACAACGTCGATACGGTTAAACCGTAGTTCAGGTACTTCCAAGAACTCCCATAGTTGAAGGCTACGCATTTCGCCTTCCCCTTTTTCATTTATCTTGGCACCGGAGCCATGAAAGCCGCCTACATAATTGCCAAAGGTAGCGCCTCCTTTAAAGGCGATCGGAAACTCAGTTGAATCCGGCTTGTCTTTACGAAGGAATATTCCTTCACTGTCACTCTGAATATTATCCTTGATAGTTTTTAAAGCAACTCTTTTAGCATCCCCCTCTCCTGTATCCAATGGCAAATACATATCATTTGTCACCGTCCCGGTTTCGTCCAATTCACGAATCAGCTTTCCATCAGTAGATGTTGCAACAGCCAAAGACATTGCCGTATAAAGAGCGACCGTAGTAGGTGAAAATTTCAACGGTGTTGTCGGATTTACCAATATGGCGTTTCTCAAAGAGGTTTCACCTTCCCCCGTTACATCTACCCCATCAATGAGAGCCAGTTCTAAATCAGCTTTACCAACCTCTGTATAGTTATTTACCGATAGCAACATGTAATAATTACCATCTGCATACAATGGTTTACAAAAAGACAGGTTCGGGAAAAAGGTCGGATCAAGTTTTGCCTTTCGATATGAAATTCTCGGTTTATTTGCGTAAACACCTAAATACCCCGTCCAATATCTACGGACCAGGTTGTCATATTTCAAAGGTTCAAAAGTAAATGAACGGAAAGTGACAGTTTTCATATCTGCATCTATCCATTTCCCCCAAACTTCCAGCGCAACGGTCCCATTCTCCAACAATAACCGGCACTTTGACGTTTTATTCAAAGTATATTCTGCTTTCCCTTCTTCAACCTTATAAGTATATAGAGGAATGTTTTTGTCAGTAGCAGCATAAGGAGACTGATATACCGTATTCTCCTGCTTATCGTACGTGTCTGCTGTAAACGTATATGCCCCGAACGATTTATCAACCAAATCATCTTCTGCATATTTCAGCATATTCTTTTTAGTCAATCCATAGGAATATTCCAGCTTATCATCTTTTTTATCGATAAGCATTTTTGAAATATTAATCGCTCCGGATTTATTCAGGATTACATCATCTACATTATAAAATGACAAAACACTTCCCTGCTGTTCAACCATCAAGCCAAACACCCCCATGACAGACTTTATAAAGTCCATCGTCGATATATCCGGAAGATTCTCCCGGATAGGATAATCCAATAAGAATGCCGTCTGGGAATAATCCTTTTCATTCTCCGGAGCAAAAGAGAGAGTCAAATCTATTTCAAAATTCCCAGTCTTAAAAGGATCGTAAATACCAAAACAAATATCACCTGCACCAATGTTTCTATACTCATCAATATCTTTTGATGCACTTTCAAATATATCGAACATAGGAGGCTCACCTTCCTTAAACTCAACAGAAGGAGTGAATATACCGAACTTCCACCCAGTTGCAGCATTATTCGCTTTTACTGTACCTTTTATCCGATATCGTCCACCTAATGGAATTTTAATAAAGGTTACAGGCAATGTGCGATATATAAGGTCATGCAGTTTCTGATGATAAGGAGCATTTTGGTAACTCAAATCAGGTAGAATATCATAACGTTCCCTACCGGAGATCAGATCAGATGTTGTTGTCCCCTTGAGACGGAAAGCCAGATTCTTTGCAACGTCCTCACTCCCATTTGTTGTAGGTAACATCAACCACATTTTTTCGATCACAGATCGATAGGCGTTATTCATAACAAACGACTGCCCAACAATCATATCGAATAATGTAGACACTTTAACTGCTGGCCGTAAATGTTCGGGATGCTGTCTTTGCATTCCGTCTAACTTTGGAACCCATTTTACAAAGTCCGTTTCGGTCACACTATAGTCCCAGGGAATCAAACCACTATCCGGAAAAATATCTTTTAGCTTGTAATCATTGAGACTTGTCAACCGTTTATTCCCTCCGAATTTGATCAGAACTTCAATTGTTTTACTGGCAGATTTAACGACTGCAACACCATCATCAAACAGAGTGATACCATCCCTGATTACTTTTGCTGTGTGTTCTACATGTGGGTAGTCACTTTCTACATTCACCTCCGTTGAGAAACCAAACGTCTGAATGTTATGTGCTGTTTTAGGAAGCTGGATAGTATAAGAATAACCAGACAATATTGTTGACATATCAGCCGGCTTACTCACAGCACGATTCAATACGACACCCGATCCACCTTCCGGTAAATCAACCTCTACATTATCAATGAATAGTTTATCTTTCATTCGGTAACACTATTGTTATATCAAAATCCTGCAATGCGGCTTTTGTTCGTTTATACTCTTTTGCTTCAACCTCTACATTCAACCACCCATCAAGTACAGAGGCCTGTACAATAGCACTTTCCTGAATGGCCGTAAAGTCTTCAAATGTTTCCCTGTCCACCAAAGCTGTGAACAGAGTTATTTTATTAACCTGACTGAATGATAATTTATAAGTCAATCCTCCGATACCAGCTGTCTGAATATTCTCTAATTTCCGGCTGTCCTGATGAATACAGAATTCGTATGAATCTAACTCACCGCTACGGCTAATCCAGCGTAATGTGATATGTGCCCCATCTCCGGAGAAATTGACAACCTTATTGCTTCCATAGACAACTTCAAAGATTCCGGAAGCGAGAGATACACCGGATTGCACCACGGACCAGGCAACATTCTTTCGGACTATCCCACTAGATAATATGTCAAGAGTGAACAAGGACTTCAGCAGTCCTGACGCATCAAACACCGCTGTATTTGCTATTGCAGACACTTTTGTCTTCACCCCTTCAATAGTGATATCATACTCCCCTACTCCTTCCATTATGAAAAGAACCGGATCAAAAACATACTGCGTATCCGTTGGTGCGTTTACTGTTGCCATATTATTTATTCAATTTTATAGATTCAAACTCCAATCTCATCAAGAAGCCGACACGATCCTTTATACGTTCAATTGTTTCCGGAACCTCTGTTGTATATACGTCTGCATCTGATCCCATACGGTAAAGTTGTGTTCCTTCCCTAGCTATTTTGCGAGAAACTAAATAAGCAAAAGAATTGCGCTCAGACTGGCTATCGAAAGATATACCTTTATCTATTACCCACTGCTTTATGATCTGATAAAATCCTGCCGGAACCTTACCCGGCTTACGTCCAGTCTCTAATGTTTCAAAGGCCATACGCCCGAACAATATCCCGCGATTCTCTGAAACATCTGTATGCATGGAGCCAGAAGTACGACCAGAAGCTCTACGACCGGTACTGTCAATATTGGATATTATTCGTTTCCGAAGATCCTCCAATTCTTCAAATATTATGTTCTGTACTTCTTTCATAGATTACGTTCACATATTCCGGTTACTTCTTTTAATGTCACATCAAAGACAATGCCTGATGTCACTGCATTAAGTTTATTATATGCAACCTGGTACTTCATCACTCCACCCAAAAGTTCAAAGTATCCCGTTTCGTTCAACTTCACAATAAATCTCATGGCTAATGATTTCATCCGATCTACAACACTGTCATTGTCCTGGCCATTACCATTCAACTCTACTTTATCTAAGAAAGCCAGCATCCCGTTCTGGTTGTCACGGATATTTCCATTTTTAAAGTCCAGTTCCCCGGAAGCAGGAAGAACATACACGACGGCCGGAAGTGGTGTCCTGTCAATCTCCACATTAGCCAGGGTCCAATCCTCAAAAACGAACGGTACTCCTAGTGATTCAGCAACCTGTTTCAATTTATCCTGTACTGTCATTTCTGTTTACTTATTATTTGGTTCAACCTCCTTTGATACATTCCGTTGTCATAGTCGATCTTCATCATTGCATATATCCGTCTCTCCGGCAAATCGAATACTGCTTCATGAGAAATAGACAGACGTTGAGCAATCCGATCGACAACGCCAAAAACACCGTGATCGATCCCATAAAATCCAGCTTTTACTTCTTCCGCCGTCGGATTATATTTGAATGTTTTTTCGTCACGGACTGTCATACGTTCCAGTTCCTGATAAACAGACAGACCATAGTTGTAGACAGAGATAAAAGGCTTACTCATCACCTCCTTCTCATCTAGTCCTAACAATACTTTTTGAGGAATAAACAGAAGGTCATACCTTGTATTCATGGAGGATAAGTCAATACGTTGACCGTATGTCAGTTCTGGTATTTTCACCGGAATAAATACAGTCTCCAACTGATCCCAAAAGTCAATACCTTTTAGCATCAGAATCACATCTTCAATAGTAGTCTTACTCGTTATCTTCATTACCAGTTATATGTTGAGTTACCCGTACGCGGGGCAACAAGTCTATACATTCCCATTATCAGCATATCTAAATAGTCCGGAGACCGCTTTATTATACCCTTCATTGCTTCCTTGCTGATGATATCCTTTTTCCGGGTATCCTTATCTACATTTGCCGCGATCAACAGCTGTAGTTCTTCAGCAATGTGTTCCGCCTGATCCGGTCGGCAAATGATCTGCAACTGCCGTTTGTTTATCATTTCGGCCAACTTGTATGCACATTCGGCTTTCAGGTTCGCATATTTATTATTGAATGCAGATGCACCATTCTTAAATTCTTTGATCCCGTTTAGATAGCTCTCCAGATAACTTCCTAAACCATCACTGTCTGCAACTGTCTGGGACCTGCCGACACCACGCGTAACCATGAGCTTTCGCAAATCTGTTTCAATCTCCCGACCAGATGATTTGTCTTTATCAATCTCGATTGAAACCCGTAAGCCTTCCCAGTAACCCGCGACAAAGTGATCTCGTCCTTTCATTGCCAGGTCGGCACTTATAGCCTTCCCGCCGATCAATGCACCGGTATTGGTAAAGCAATCCATCACTGCATCGTAATCAACTAGAGAGTTCGGATCACCGTCATACTCCCAGTTACCCAGATAAAGACGTTGATACGTTACTTTGTCCTCTGTCTGACGAAGGGTATCAACATAGTCCTCTGTTACAAACGGGTTATCTTGTACTAATGCCGGTATGAATGCATACGGTGCTTTGATCTTACCGTCTTTCCAAGGCTTATAAAAAGTCTTGTATAACCAGTTCTTTTTCGGGTTACAGGTTATCAGTATTTTCGACGGGATATTATAGACATCATTCAGGTGTCGACCTGTACGAGTTTTCAACACTTCAAAAGCCAGACCGTTGATCTCTCCGGCTTCCTCTATCCATCCCCCGGTAAACTCTTTCGATCCTAACCGTTCATACATTGGGTCTTTATATGGATAATAAGTCAAATCCAGATAAACGATCTCCGAACCGTTATCGAACTTGATTCCGTCGTTTGTGACACGGTAACCGGTAAACCCGTGATATTTTGCAACTTTACTAAACGTTACCGATACTGAAGCCTGTGAGTCCTTTAGATTGTTACGACCAACAAACCAGCGTGTACCAGGCAAATGAAAGGCACATTGCATCAACCATTCACACCCTAACCAAGATTTTCCACCACCTCCCGCACCGCCGTACAGGATGAATTTATGTTCACTATCCGCTAGATAGTTGTAGGCAAGCCGCTGTTTTAAATTTACCTTCATTCATCAGCTTGCTTTATTAGCTGTTCTACGTTCGGTGTTACCGGCAGGAAATTGAAACCGGTAAACTGTATCTTATTACCGCCCGTTGTCACATCAACTTTTTGAGTTCCGTTTATTCCAAGAAGTTTACAACGCATTTCAATACATCGTTCGATACCGGCCAGATAACGCGGATCGCCCATGTTGATAATTTCCTCTCCCAGAACACGGGTAGAAGATTTCTTTTTACCTTTTGCCGGATCACCCTCACAATCATCTTTCTTCTCAACAGACTTCTTTTTCTGGTCCGTCTTTGATTTCTCCCAGGCTTCCCAATACTCGCGTTCCAGCTTGTTGATTTTCCCGAGTTCTATTGTCAATTGATTATTAACAAAATCCTTCCGGGCCTCCTCAGACTCTTTCAGTATCTCCTTAACATCATTGAATACTGTTACATGGGAAATCGTACGGCCAGTAATGGCAGATACAGACTCCGCAATCTCACGGAATGTATACGCTTTAAAGTAAAGAGGGGCAATCAACTGTTTGTCCTGCTCTTTTTCTCTTGCTTTTCTTGTTGCTGCCATTTGTTAAACCTATATTGTTAAACTATTACTCTTTTGGGATAAGGCTTAGATATAGCCCTTATAGATTTGATCATCCTTCGATCAATCGGATAAACATATTTGATCTTCGTTTCACCTTTGATCACTTCTGCATGTGGATCAACATTCTTCTTCAACCATTCTAATGTCGATGTTCCATATTTGGATACAACTGATCTCCGGTGAATCAATTTACCATTCAACATAACACCACGTTCCGAAGAAAACTCACCTAAGTAATACCAGTTTGTTGCTTGATAGATCACGCCGATATGTCCCTGATTCCGATCTGCATAACTGACAATCAACTTGATTAGCGGTGCATCCTGCCTAATTGTTTTCAATGACATAGACAAAGCTTTGGACGTGCATTCCTGTTTTCCGTTCAATGCCACACGGACCAACTCCATGACTTGCCCCTGGACCAGATTAAAGCTCGATGCAATATGTTGATTGGCTCCATTAGAAAATAATATCACTCCACACCACTCATCCGAATCATTGAAGACAGAATAACCAAGTCGAGACTGTGGTACAGCTTTTGCATAATGATATTTCAAACATGCAAATTTAATAGCCTGGTATGAAGCCTTTTCCAGTCTCATAATTCACCACCTCCCACAACATAGGTTATACCTTCAAACTTTTCTATAAGTACCTTCAATCCTACTTCAAATCGCTCAAACTGTTTCACACTTTGAAATGATATCTTCACGAATGGAAGAGCAACTTTTCTTTCTGCAGTCAGTTCATCCGGAATATCTTCATCCTGATTTTCCATATCGATAGTCACTGATGACAAATCAATCTCCCAACGATCCAATTCATCTACGCCAAAATCTTTTACAACAGCATCAAAATCAAAAAATGACGTATCAGATGTGTGGTTGTCCGCTAAAGCTAATGCCTTACGCCGGGCATCTTCTGTCGATAAGTCTTTACGTTTGATCGCAATAAGTTCCGTACCATCACTTTCAATAACACGGACTTTTAAGCCTAACTCCTGGGCCTGCTCATATACGCCATTGCCGGCAATGATACAATCATCATTGTCAAAAAGGATAGAACGACCGGCACCACATTCTTCAAGGCTTTTCCGGATCAGACGTTTGTTCTTTTCATCATGGATACGATAGTTATTTGGATCAATCTTTATATTACTCATACATACAGATTTATATAAAGACAAATATAATAAAAATATCATATTGAATACATAATACACAATATGATGTTTAATATAATAAAAAATATTCATATCTTTCGTGATATGAAACTATATGGTAATATAAAATAATTTATAATTCTTATATTTGCAATCATAGAATTTAATAAAATTATATTATACATGATTGTGAACCTTTATCGGTTGAAACGAAATATAAACAAAGCTCTCGAAGATGAAATCCATCGTTTAGGAGTCCCGTATAAAAGAAAAATAATATATTCAAATGGTCGCTGGATTGATCTTGTTGTTCCGATCTTTAGTGGATATACAATAAATATAGGTTATACGGTTGAAAAATTATGGGATAAGGTACGCTCTTCCACAAAACCTAATTGTAGTCAAAAAACTATTGATAAAAAAGCATATGATTTAGCTATTGATATAAGTTTTTATAAGTTGAGAGAGGAATATCTAAATTCACCCGATAAAATAAAAAGTCAGTTATTAACCTACCAATGGACTGATTCTCAAATACAAAAATTAGAGGGTCCCCCTCGTTGTGAAGGTGTAGAACGAATAACAGCTCATCATTTACCCGAAACTAACATAAATGACAATACGATTAATATGCAATTCGTTTTTTCTACATATCATAAGGCTGGACATTCTGGAGGTTCTCAATGTTGGAATATAAAAAACCTAGAAATATGTGGCACACTTGAAATATCTTAAAAGAAAGTAGATAGTTCATAGGCTTCATTTTAACCTAATGGCTCAGTTCTTGTCATTCAATTTCAATCTATGCTCCTTTTATTGTCCACAACCCAATACTTTAATTTTTCATAATTAGCCATTCGACAAATGTAATTTTAGACAATTTTTCATTCTCTCTATATTTTATCATTATCTATCACTACAATTCATGATAAATATTACATTTCAAATATATTTTTATAAAAGTTCTATTGGTTCTTGTACTTTTATAATTCATTATATTAGTATATTTGTGCCTAAACTAAAAAAACAAACTACCATGATTGTTAACTGGGATGAAGCATATAGCCGATTATATGAAATAATCAATGCAGAAGGAGATTCTTCTAAACCATATTATTATTCAGGTCCTAAATTCATGAATATTTTACGTGAATGCGACTATACTGTTCCTATAGATTATACACAGTATATAAATACAAGAAAAGAAAGAGGACTATCTACCACAAGGATAATATACTACAAAGATCTACTTGATTCGCTTTCTGAAGAAAATAGAGAAAAAGCATATTTATCATTCATAGCCCAATTAACCCCATACAATTTAGAAAAATTAGATGGATTAAAAAAGATGTTCATAAAACAAGGCGATCAAACAATACAAAAAATAGAAGTACCTGACCCTCAATTAGGAGAAGAATGTTATAATGATATTCTTTTGACTATAGATAAAGCTCTAAAAAATCTTGAACAAATGGAAAGAATATATTCTAAGATGGGAGAAGAAGAAATCAGAGATTATCTAATACCGTATCTTGCAACAAGATATAAAGATACTACAGCAACTCGTGAGTCTTTTAATAAATCAGGTAAGACTGACATACTTTTAAAACATACAGATAATTCCAATTTATTTGTAGCTGAGTGTAAAATATGGAAAGGGGCTCAAGGTCTTCATGATGCTATATACCAGCTATTTGATTCATATTTAACATGGAGAGATAGTAAAGTAGCATTATTATTCTTTGTTCATAATGTTAATTTATCCGCTGTCATAAAAACAATAAAATCAGAAGTTCCCAAACACCCTTACTATGATTGCTACATTAAAGATAGTAATGAAACATCATTTTCGTATATATTTCATTTTCCAACTGATACTGATAGAAAAATTCAACTTGAGATTATGGTTTTTCATTTTCCATTAAAAAAAGAAGATTGATATTCAGAATACTATGCCAATAGGACTTCTTGGGTAGATAGTCCTATTGGCTAATTTTGACTATTGTTCCTTCAATTAACAAACAAATTCAAACAGCTCTAAATAAGAGATTTAAAATTACCCAAACAGACAATGGTATAATTTGTAGGAATAATTACCTTGATCAGGTAAGCTTGATCAGAAAAAATTTACTAACATCTTCATGATTCGCTTATTCATAACTTTTCTTATATTTGCCAAACTGAACCGTTAGCTCAGCTGGTTTAGAGCGCTGCCTTGACAGGGCAGAGGTCGCCGGTTCGAATCCGGCACGGTTCACTTTTTAAATATTATATAAGTCACCAACATTATATACTACATGAAGTATTTTTGTAAAGAAGATAATTCAACCAAAGGATTAGAACATTACTCTGCTGACATTCAAAAAATTAAACGAGAACACAACGCTGATCGGAACTCAAAACAGTCACAAAAGTTCTCTTATATTAACATAGCTATTGCAATAGTAACACTTATTGTTTCCGTGATAGCATTAATCCTTCAATAAATACATTTATGTTCTTTTTAATGTCGACTCAATACTTAATTTTCAATTTTTCCGCGTTTGTTCGCCTTGCAAATAAGGTGAGCAAAAGTTCAATTCTCTTCTAATTCCGGTATCGGCATCCAATGCGTTACTACTCCAAAAACCTTATAGGCATTTTCTCCGTAAATTACAAACCCGATATTATTGTCGCAATAATAAGCTGTAGATTTGCTTCCATATTGGCTCCTTACCAAGACGATATTTTGATCACATGGTAACCCTTCCTTAACGCTTATCCAGGGAGACTGTTTGGTACCATCTATAAAACCCTTCGCATATACCTGTCGAAGATACACTTCGATTACGGCTGGTTGGTTTATTCGGTTAGCCAATTGGCTTGCTATATCTTTTAGTTTCATCTTTTTTATCTCCTAATTGCCTGATTTCTTCTTTTAAAGCATCCATGTTATCTTCAATGTACGCCTGGACTTCCGCATTACATTTCTCATTGTTGTATAGCCACATCAAGTATGTAGCCGGAACATTTGCCATTTTCTCACCCTTATATTTTCCCCAAGGCATAAGGGAGTTATCTTCAAGTCTCATATTTATTTCTATTGCTAGTATATACAATTTTAAACCGTCTTCTCTATCGAATGTGCAAATCAAATGAGTTTTGTTATTCAATCTTTTTTGAATATAGCTGTCAATATTTCTACCAAAAACAGGAACATATTTCATAACAACTTAATATTTACGCCGTCAACCTTCGACGGATCAGGTTCATATTCTTTTTCACAAGTTCAAGTATCTGATTATGATACTTTGTATTATTATTTCCATGCCCATAACATTGATTGACCGTCATAGTCGTTAAATTTATTTCGATTGTCTCAATGTGTTTATCTCCAATTCGAGCGGAAAGAACAAGGGAATTAGTCTTTTTATAATACTCATTTGTAAATACACAGTGATTCAAAGCATCCCCTTCTTCTTTAAACTCTTCAACACTACGTAGTACACGTACCACTACAACCCCATCATTGAATTGAACATCAAAGAATTTACCTTTCTGTTCTTGATATTTGAGATTGTCTTCCTTCATCTTTTCAAAAAGTCGTTTCCGTCGTTGTTCTGCATAAATAGCTTTTTCACGATCAAAGGTAGCACGTTCTTTAGCCAATTCGCGATTCCGCTTATTCATATACTCATCATGAGCATTTCTTAAATTAACAGGACAGACATAGTGAGCATTGCGTAAATCCTTTTTGTAGTAACTGAGTAACATCAAATAATCAAGCCACATTTTTGCATCTTTCACCGAATAATGGTTACGCATACATATCTTGATCGATGGCCAGTATCTTTTTATTTCATCATCATATCCTGCACACATTCTACAGAGCAAATCAAACTGACAGGCTTTAAGTAATGTTTCAGCTTGGTTATTTGTACTGATTAGATGAAAGAAGTTAAAAGGATAATAGCCGTACATCTTTCCTTTGAATCCATATTTTCTCCAAACAGAAAGATATTTTCGAACAGGATAACATGCATCGCATCCAACATTGTAGGCATGTTTATCTCTTCCCCTTAATTCCATCTCACTTTCAAAACACCACGCATCACTATAATATTGATGGGTATTAGTAAGTTTTGCAAATGTTTCAAATCTACCATCAGGCAGGAGCCATCGCTGAACAACTTCCGCAATTTTATATTGTGCCTCACAGCCAAATTTGAATTCCTTCTTAATCATAAAATAACGGAATACTTGAAATCCCTGGCATGTTGTTATAATAGAGAAATACTCTGCTTGAAAATCATTCTTTCTCGTACTTGTTTCGATCTTCAACTTACTTCCACAATTGGGACAAAGATCAATTTCTCCATCTTCAAATTTCATTGTATCAGGAAAAACTTCACTACAATGAGTACAAGTAATAATACCTTTTTTCAATCGAAGACCAATACGATCAACGACATTTTCAATAGCCCATTGACGATGTTTCTCAGTAAATTTCGGTAATTGTGCGCTCAGTTTAACTACCAGCTTTTGTAATTTTGTTTTTGGCTTCATGGCTTAATCAAATAAAGATAATTGTAATTTGCTTTCTTCTCTCTTACCTCTCCCCCGCTTAACAGTGGAAAAAACAGGCCGTTCATATTGTATCGACAACTGTTCCACAGTTTGAACCTCAGGAACCTGTTTGCAACTTACAACCCGGCTTTTAACTGAATTACCTATTCTAGCATTCACTTTGATATTTTCCTCTTCGTAATAGTGTATAGCTAAGCCGAACACTTCATTATCAGTCATTACCACCTCATTACCGCGCTTCCGCGCTTCACCTAAAATATACCGGCAACATTCATCAATGCTCTTCTTGGGATTAGTAAACTTCGGAGCGAATAATGTGTCCTCTGCTGCCCGCTGTTTCAAATAATCAGCGATTACTTCATTAAAGCTTTTTGTTCTCATAGGATATTATTTTTTAGTTTAGTTATCTTCTACTTTCTCCGTTCAACTCAATCAGGTTGAACATTTCACCACGTCGATCACGGATATAATCACCGTATTTACGTTCTACATCATTCGGATAAAGGTTTGTTGTGACATAAGTTCTCAATCCGTACTGTTGCCAATAGCTGTACCGAATGTGAAATATATGCTGCATCACATTCAACTCATTCCCGAAATATTTTGCCGGGATCGGTTCACGGCCGAACTCGTCGAAACACATATCAACCGGCCCCAATGAAGACCATCCGGCATTATCCAAATACCGGCTCAAATCTCCGTGCATTGCATATTCTGTCGTAATCCGGCTACACACATACACTCGGAACCCCCTTTGTAAAGTTTGCATGAACCTGCTGAAAATATACATCAGCGTAGATTTCCCGGTACCGACCGGACCGGCTAACCACAAACCTTTTTGGATATCGAGCGATCCCGATTGTTTCAGGAAATACAGAAACAGGGAATACACGATCGCTCTGTTTCGCTCGTCGATTACAAATGTGCCTTTGGAATAGTGATCTGCTACCCGAAGAAACAATTTCTTATAGGCCGTTAGGTCAATCTTATTTTCCGGCGTATCCGTTACCGGACGCTGGATTGTTTGTCTTACTTCCTGTACTCCTTGCATCTCGTTTAATTTTTTCGTCTAAAATCCATTTGTTTGCTAAACTATCCCAGTCAGTAACCTGTACGCCGGTTCCTTTACGCCAGCCCTGGGAATTGTAGTGAGAGAAAAATAACCGTCCCTGGTTCTCCCAATCTGGCAATAAGCTGCCAGAAAAGAATTTTAATACATCGTCCAGTACTGGAGGAATAAATTCTTTCTTTGCCCTACTGGATTTCTTTTTCGGCTTTTCTTCCGGAAAAGGCAAATTGTTTTCATGGGGGATTATAGGGGGGATATTATTACTTGTTTTATTTAGTTTATTTATAGGGGTCTGATTAGGTATCAGGTTAGGTGTTAAGTTAGGTGTCAGGTTAGGTATTAAGTTAGGTGTCAAAATTTGATACCTAGTTTTATCTTTTTGACCTTTTCCACCAGGAAAAAACTTTATCATTCCAATCTGAGATAACCGGTTCCTGGCTGTTTTCATTGTATTCAATGACACTCCCACATTTGCAGATGTTCTATCATCCGAATGCGTCCAGTTATCCGCCCAGCCTAAACGATTTGCTGTTTTTACCAAGTAAAAATACAGTCTCGTTTCACAGCAGGAGAATTGCCATTGCTCATCCAATTCCCAAAACCGATTTATTAATTCAATATAATTCATCGCTCAATACCTAAATAGTTCTTGACCTCTTTCATAAACTCATTCAATGACCGGCAGACAACGTATTTATTGCCTGCCGCCTCCGCTACCCTCTGCCAGTCCTTCTGCGAATCCTGCTGCGTACCTTTCTTATACTTCATCTCTATGCAAAGGCTACCGTGACCACCTTTTGGAAAAAGTAAAATAAGATCAGCAACACCAGCCCGGACACCCTGCCTTTTGAGATTGGCCGCTTCTATCTTGTTACGTCGGCCACCGTTCGGAACAGCGAAAAGAAGCAGTTTCAATTTTGGAAATTGTAGATTGAACCACTCTATACATGAAGATTGCAGACCTGCCTCACCTTTCATATTGCATTGCTGAATAGTGCACCATCCAGACGACGATCGAACGGGGACGTGCTTGTTTCACTTTTCTTGATCCCTGATTTAGCAGACATTTTCAAAATCATTGCATCGACAGTTTTCTCCGGTACCTGATCATCTGTCCCGGTTACATCGTTTGCTATGTCTTTCTTTGTCTGAATAATATCCCATATCGATTCATCAATTGTATTTTTTCCAAGGAAGTAATAACAATTCACACTATTCTTTTGACCGATACGGTGCGCTCTATCTTCCGCCTGCTCGCAGTCGGCAAACGTCCACGGGAACTCAACAAAGGCAACACGGCTACTAGCTGTCAATGTAAGACCTACCCCTGCCGATTTATAATTACAGATGATAAGGTTACATTTCGGATCATTCTGAAACCGATCAACGGCATCCTGTCGTTCCTGGCTGGTATTGTCTCCAACGATGGTAACTGCATTAGGGAATACTTTCTTTATCTCCTGTACAACCTCTTTAAGAAAGGCAAAAACAATCAACTTTTCACCGGAATCAATTATGTCCTGGATAAACTCTACGGCTGCCGATATTTTTCCTCTAGCTGCAATTTGTCGGAGTTTCTGCATTTGTACCATCACTTTACCACGTTCGGCCCGTCGTAACTTTTCATCATCAGCATTTTCATAAGCAGCCAGATAACTAAGCAGATCATGTTCTGCATCCTGATATTCTTTTCTGTTTGTGATATCCACATTCACGACCTGACGCATCTTATCCGGCAGCTGATCCAAAACCTTTGCTTTCTCCCTCCGGAAGAAACCGGTATTCCATAATCGCCAGTTTAGCATCTCCAAATTACTTGCCTGCCGTGGCCCCTGCATAAAGTTTGCTTCAAAACTCTTATATCCTCCAAAATCATCCAAACGATTCATAATCTTTAATTGCTGGATCAGGTCACCCGGACCATTGATCGAAGGTGTTCCAGTGAGCAGGAAACGATATTCCTTTCCCTGGCATAACTTGTAACAAATCTTTGATTGCTGTGTCTTACTTGACTTACATCGGTGGCTTTCATCAATGATCACACACTTAAACAAACTGGCTACCGGCTTTAGCTTAATCGACCGGGTTACACCACCGGCAAAGTCTTCAACAAAAAACTTTTTCAATGATTCATAATTCGTAATGAATACATCACAGCATCCCATTTCGTAATACCGGTGCCAGTTGTTTTTATTCCGATCATCAAGGATAATTGCATCTTTGCCAGTGAATTTCTTCCATTCCCGTTGCCAGTTGATCTTTAGGCTGGCAGGACAGATCACCAATACCGGCCACGTCTTTGCAATAAAAGAAGTACCGATAGCCTGCAATGTCTTTCCTAAACCTGGTTGATCCCCAAAGAAACACCGCTTTTTCTGTAAAGCGTAGGCAATGCCTTGTTTCTGATATGGGAAAGGTTCTATCTTTAACCCATGTGGTGAAATTAATTCCGGCATCGGAGGAAGCGTATAATGAACGTCCGGTCTTGAAGCCTGAGCTCCTTTTTGTACGCTTTTCTCATAGCCATATTTTACAGCCCAGTTAGCGAATATGTCGACATAGGCCTTTTGAGTATACTTTCCAGGTGGATAAAAACTTTTAGGTATCACCCACATATTTAGTTTGCTGTCAAACTTCCGTCCAGGAATACGTTTAACAACATCAACCATTAGCGGATGATACTTAAATTGCAGGAAATAATTCTTTTCGTCTTCTTGGATTAACATGCTGCAGCAGTTGCAAGAGGTTCACTTTTCGGTTTACGTCCTCGCTTCGGTTTCTCAACTGTGATCGGAGTAACCACTCCGGTATCCGTATCTACCATTTTTCCAGCATCAAACGGAGCGTCCGGCACTGCTTCAAAGTCTAGCGTCGTTTGAGTGATAGCAAATTTTTGATTGAACAAATATTCTTTTACTTCATAAATCACTGCCTGTACAGCCAGGTTCAATTCATTAATATAAGGATATTCAAATTCACTATCCGATGATTCCAACGCCTGAGCTGGAGAACTGAAATCAACTGAACCACCAATTTGAAGATACCGTTCACCCATCAAAATGACCGTATCGGTACTACTATCATTCTTTCCCATTTTGATACCGTAAACATCAGCATTCTTAAAATCATCGTCGTCACCGATCAGATTATCCATTCCAACAATCGCAGCTCGCTCACTTACTTTATCGGATTCTTTCATTTCTGTGAGAAGAATAAAATGAGGAATCAGTTTCTTGAAAGCATTTGTACAATCAATATGTGCCGGTATCTCAGACTTAACAACGATATCCTTGTCACCCTCCGGACGGAACTCCGTATAAGTTACTGTCAACTGACGACCATTCAAAACGGCCTTTTTAATTTTAGGTTCTCTTTCTTCCATACTATCAACGAATTAATGTGTTATACTTTTCCGGACATGTGGTCATTACTATTGCAGAACCAATCACTAACCGGGTTAATTTTTTCGCTTTCAACAACCTTTTTTCAGTGGCTTTTACTGATTTTACTAAAGTCTGTTTAGCGGTTTCACTCTCATGTTCATGGGCGAGATTCCCAATCTTAACCTGTTTTTCCATCTTAATACCTTATGTGTTCATACCTGTTTGTAAATGAGTTGAAATATTGATCGTCCGAAGACGGTAACCTTATACCGAATTCGCTAGCGGCATCTGCCTGTACTTTGTTGAGAAATACAGTCATTTCAGCCGTATTAAGTTTCGATGTAGTCCGGACGACAATTTCCTCTTTACCATTAATGAATACATTTCGCCAAAGGAACTTTTTACAGTAATATTCATATACATCTTGTTTCAGTGTACCTGTTTCATCTTCTATACAAGTAAGCCACATCCACATGAGGGCATTTTGGTCAACAGTGCGTTTCTTGACTTTCTTCTTTATTTCAAGCGTATATTCACCGTTGGCAACAAGATTAAAGAGAAGCTCGATCGGCTGACCTTGCCACTTGATTACTCCTTGTTCCTTGACAAATCGTGTTTTCATATTTCAGCAAAAATCTTTTTATCAGTGATTAGATCCCGGTTCACTTCCAAAAATTCAATAAACCTTTCACAATGCCGGGCTAATAGCCCCTGGCTTTGCTGATGATCGTATTTATAAAGTTCTGGGTATTGTACTCCGGTAATGAGAGGAGTCCGGCTTGTGCCTCCTTTCAGATGATAAGCAGTGTACTCAAAAGAATCAATATCTTTAACAAGACCGGAAGAGATAAGGCAATAAGGATACACATGTCGTTGCCAACCTTCTGAGTACTTTCCAAACTCATACCGGGAAGTTGTCTTAATATCGTACACCCTATTACGGTTCAGTTCATCAATGTATCCGTACAACTCAACGGTTCCGTATTTTGTAGGGAGAACAGCTTTTACAAATAACTGGCTAACAGACCCATGAAAATATTCTGCTGCCTTACAGCAGAAACGATAAGAAAAATAAAATGTTCTGTTGTTGTATGTCGCTGTAACTACATCAGCATTGATATCCTCTATGATCTGAGTTCTTACCGGTTTTCTATGGATAAAGTAATCAACAATATCATTGAATGCTGTACCCTTATCTGCGGCTTCTGAATCGAACGGAACCCGGTTAATACTGTCGAGTAGAGACTGTTTCATTTCAGTCTCTATCTCTTCATACGTCTTTTTATAATCTCCTGTCTCCTGATCTTGATTGAAAAAATGCTCAAACTCACGATCCACATGCAGATACTTTTCAAACTGATCTAAAAGAGACGGGTAGAATTTATACTTAAGCTGTTGCTGCGGCATCGGCTGATTCATATTTCTTTGTTAATTTGTTCAACTTTAATCCCAGGCTATTACATTTATCCCGGATCATCAGACCGGCTTTCAGTTTGCTATCCCAAATATGTTGTAGCTTTCCCATGTTTTCAGTGACACCATTGGCGGTATCAGCATCAACAATCAACTCTACATTTTCCTTTACCACATCAATCAAAGCCTCATAATCATTACTGATATCTGCCTGCTTTTTCAAATAAGCCTGATAGCTATCGAATATACTTGATAAGAAAATGTTTTGTCCGGTAACATTGCCAGAAGCATCAATAATGATTGGTATCTTCTGCATGGGCGGGAGATTACATGTGTTCTTTGCATAGAATTTCTCTGTAGGTGACCAGCTAATCGTGCGTTCACTTCCAATCGCTTGCATGTAACCAACCAAATCGAGTTCTTTAATCAGGTCCCCCGCAGATGATCCACCAATCTCCGGACGGACAATCCGGTTCTCTCCATCTTTCTCCTCCCGTTCATGGGCGACAAAAATCAAATTCTTTCCCATCATTGAACACTGAGAAAGAAAATTGATAAACATTGTCTTACGAACTCCATAGCCTTTTAAAGAAAGGGAGCCATCACGCTGGCCCATCTTCGGATCGTTTTTAATAATATAGACAGACATAAAATCCAACATCTTCCCGGCAGTATCAATAACGATTGTTTTAAATGGAGATAAATCTTCCTGCAATGCCTCAATCACCATGTCCCAATTTTTCACCTGTAACGTCGGACACTGAAAAGCGCCATTCACACGCTTTACACCTCCATCAAAATCCAATAATACCGGAGAAGGAGTAGACAAACCTAATGTTGACTTACCAAGACCTGGCTGTCCGTAGATCAGCGCTTTGATTGTTGTAGAAACTTCCAGTTCGGAAGGTTGTTTGAATAAACTCATAGCTTGAAAATTAATTTGTTAGTAATATTATTTAGTATTCTCTTTTTCCTTCAATTGTTTTTCCGTCACGACGACCGATACTCCAAATACACACGCCCAGAAAAAGACATTTCCAGGTTCCCATTTATCTGCGTTACACACAAGAAATAAGCATCCGAAAGACAGGAAAAAGAATAAGAATGATAATAGTAGTTTCATATAGTATTCCTCCTTAGTTGTTTTTGCAGTAGTTTAAAATCCATCTTCAATACATCAGACAACCGAAATAAATAATGTTCATCACGGCTGTTTCGTTCTTCTGGTGTTATCAATCCCCGTTGGATATACCGGAATACTGTCTGATAACTTATACCGTGAATTTTTGCGACCCATGAAGCAGGTATCAAAACACTATAATAGCGCTCATATACTTCTGCTTTTGCCTTTTCTGACAGCAATCCAGATACTACAGTCTCTAAATCACTTTGCGTCATTTGAATTATTTGATTTATTTGCATCACGCAGCCATATAAAATTCAACTTCATTCCTTCTCACCCTCCTAACTCGGCATGTTAACTGTTCTGTTCCACTCAATGTTGAAAGAAAAAGGATTAGTAAACATGAAGCCATTAATTGCCGGGCATCCTTTAGGTTAAATTCAACTCCGTATATCAACCGGAAGAATTCTTTTATCAATCCAATCTGGGTAGTTACACCCAGTTTAGCCATTGCCGATTTAATTTGATTTTTTTCGGTATGTTCCGATACACAGCGCTTATCGGCAGCAATCTTTACAACCTCATGTTCGGCCAGGTAAAGTACTGCATCAGTTTCCGAAGCGGTAAGCGGAATCATATCTGTGCAAGTTTTCTTTTAAGTTCCTCCGCCATCTTTTTGCGTTGAACAACTTTTGGTTTTAGATATGCGACAGCCTCACACAATACTTTGTATTCGGCATCATACCATTTCTCTTCATCAGGGCCTTTCTCATGTTTCATCATAGTATTAAATGTCTGGTGTGATACACCAGCTAGTTCACATATGGCCTTTTTATCTCCGTACTGTTTGTTTATACGGATAAATTCAATTGCTTCTTGTGTAGTCATAATTAATTTTATTATTGATTTGTGTGGTCAACCGGGAGTCGAACCCGGTAACAAGCCTGGCAGAAAAATGAATATATTGTCAAATAATTTTGTTTACTCCGCTACACTTGTGACCGCCTGCTCTAAGTTGGTGTTCTCTCCTTCATATCGCAGACTCATTTAGTGGGTTATTTACTCGTAACCAGCGTGCCTTCATGCCTTAACGGTTACATATCATATCTCGTAGTACGTCAAAGATCGTTTTCAATGTGGACGGTGCCGGTATCGAACCAGCCTCTTTACATCGTGCGCACTCTGTAATGTTTCATCCCAGATTACTGACCGCCCGTGTGCCGGGATTCTCACCCGGCTGAACCTTATTTTAGTCAATCATTAGCCAGCTTCACAGCGGTTTTCTACTTTGGCAAATTTGTTTCCTATCAATGTATATCCAATACCAAAAATTTCATCGACAACAAATGCATACAATCCAGCAAACTTCTTCGTGTTTATTGCCAATGTTTCAGTTGAATAGAATTTGTCTGAATAGACAACCTCATAATCCCGATCGGCACGTTGTACATGGACTGAAAAATATTTCTGGTTGGTGAATATTGCTATTGTGATTTCCGTTCCGAAACATTCACATTGTACCACTTGTACCATCTTTAAAATATCTCTTAATTCATTCATGGCTACCTCCTTCCTACACCCAGAAATCAATAATGTACTGAACAGCCTCTACTTTGCTATCAACGTTATACTCTCTGCATGCTTCTTCTTCTGTCATGCTTACTAAAGTTTCAATTTCCGCTTTCATTAGTTCAATCTTGTTACTCATATCGTTTACTTTTTTATCAAATTGACTATATCAGGTTATTTACTTTTCTTATATTTGCTATTTACTTTGTATTGTGATTATTGTTTGTTGTTAATCACATTGCAAATGTAAAACATGTTTGATTTAAAACAAAGAAATAATCAAACATTTTAGATCACAACTCATATGCTATAAAACATATTATATGGATAATATTGAATTACCAGCTATTAATCAACGCATTAAAGAAATAATAGACGATCAAACAAAAGGAAATGTCACTGCATTTTCTCTAGCTTTGGGGTATACAAGTGCACAAAAAGTTAATAGATTATTCAAAATTGATTCAAGAACTGGAAAATATCCTGTTCCATCTTCAACCATAATATCAGACATATCTAACAAGTTTGATATAAATACAAACTGGATTGTTTCAGGGATAGGGGAAAAACATATTACTTCTAAACAAAATGAAGCCATACAAATAATTAATGGAGGTATCATGATGGTTCCGCTCGTCAACCAATATGCACAAGCTGGCTATATGATGGGTTGGGCTGACGTAGCCTACATTGAAACACTTCCTAAAATCCCGTGGATTGTTGACAAAGAATATAAAGGTAAGTACATCAGCTTTGAAGTCAGAGGAGACAGCATGGACGACGGTATGAAGCACAGCTATGAACAAGGGGATATTTTGCTTTGCCGGGAAATAGGCTGTGATTACTGGAAAAGCAAATTACATATCAACGCATGGGATGCATTCGTCATCGTACATAAGACAGATGGTATTGTACTCAAACAAATAGTTGACCATGATGTTGAAAAAGGAATAATTACCTGTCATTCCTTCAATCCGATTTATCCAGACTTTACGGTGGACCTCAGAGATATAGCGCAACTATTCAATGTGGTCAAACAACAAAAGAATAAGTAAAACAATATGAGAAAAAACATGGCATAGAAGTGCCTAAATAAAAATCACTAATTAAACATTTCACAAAATGAAGAAAACATTTTTACTATTACTGACCATTATTGCATTATCTAGCTGTGTCACTAGAAGCTATTATGTTGAAACAGGAAGTATTGATTATAGTCAATACACAAAAGAAGGATTTTTTATGACAGAAGCTTCATCCGTATCATTCAACTATGAGCCAGTAGCATCTGTATATACTATTATATATAGTGGAGAGGACAAAGAGTGGGCAAAAAAACACAAGTCGAAAGAAAATCCATTTCCATCCAATCGCAGAAGGGCAACATACACAGATGGTATAGATGCCATATATAAAGATGCTGTCAGCAAAGGTGCAAACGGCATTATTGGTCTTAAATATCATGCAATATACGACGGTATATACCTTGATTATATCTATGTGGAAGGCATGGCTATTAAAAAGAAGTGATGTGATGATTAAAATACTAAATACATTACTGTTATTGTTCCTTTTTGCAGGATGCGAAAAAAAGGAGTCCATAGAAGTTGAAAAAACGATCGATATCATGACTCTAACTCCAGAACAAAGGTTAGAAAAAGCACAAAATGTAATAATCGAATATTCCAAGAATTATTATCCAATTTATTACAATCCTTTAAGTTGGAGCGAGTTGATAGAAAGTAAAACCCCTAACAACGGTACTACTTATTGGGATATAACGCATGAATACGTTGTTAAGAAAAAAGAAGACAATACTAAATACCTAATAAAAAGAAAATATTCACTAGACAAGTCAATAACAAAAGTTGCAGGATTTACTCATCAAGGTGAATATATACTATAAGTAGATGCAATGCTTTATATCTCCTATATAAAAACTAAGAATATGTTAGCGAACGAGAAGATTACAGAAAACAGGATTATAACCGACCGGTTCCTGGCTATCATGTACCAGCTGATCGGACTAAGGAAAATAAAAACAAAAAAACAATTTGCGGAGTCCGTCGGCCTCGCATCCTCTAACATATACCGTATGGAGATTGAAAACACAATGAATGTACCCTTGTATGCTATTCGCATGGCATACGAGCGGTACAATATAAATCTTGAATATATATTTACCGGAAAAGGAAAAATGTTTAATGAATAACCGCTCTATTGCCATCTGTTACAGTCAATATACACGTTCAGAGGACAAAGAACATCACTGCTGGGTCAATAACCGTTGTCCGGGTTGGGGATGCCGTAAACTTAATGCAATCGGTCCACAAAATTCATGTCCGGCTAGTGCTTTTAAATTTTGGTACTCATTTGGTAAGTTTACAAACAAAAAAATGAAGTTCTGGAAAGTCGATAAGGAAGAACTACTCAAACAACTAGAAAGGGAAATAGAACGTTTTGATATTATCGAATGCCCTGTATTCAATATTGATAAAGCTAAAGCAATGATAGCATCATTCCCGGATACAATACATATCGACGGGGACAAATATGTTTTACTGGAAGATTCCAAAACAGGAAAAATATTAGGTATTTCACATTGGGATGATCCAGACGATTATTTAAACATGGATGATTACGAAATATAAATCAGCATTCCTATTTTCATTAAAAAACACATTTTGTTCCAAAATACGTTCCAACAGAAAACAAAAAAGTCCTACAAACCTTTAGTTTATAAGACTTCTTATTTTTCAGTTGTGACCCGGGAGGGATTCAAACCCTCGACCTTCAGAACCGGAATCTGACGCTCTATTCACTAAGCTACCAGGCCAAAGACGGTGCAAAAGTAAATATAATATCGCAGGAAAGCAAATGTAGGGGCTAAGAGTTTTCGCTTTCTTTCTTTTTCTGTTGCACAACATATGTTTTGATATTTTGCAACTCTCTTAGCCATATATCCTGCCATTTTGCAAATAAAAGAGACATCTACATTGCTATTTTGCCATTAATCATTATCTTTGCCACGCATAATTTACAAACACAAAGCACAACAAGTATATGAGCTATTTAATTAAACCTGCAGGATATAAAGCTTTGCTTAACCTATCCCAAACAGAAATGGGGATCAAGAAAATCAAAGATTTTTTCCAGCAAAACTTATCTTCCGAACTACGGCTGCGCCGTGTTACGGCACCTTTGTTCGTACTTAAAGGGATGGGTATCAATGATGACCTGAACGGTACCGAACGCGCCGTAACATTCCCTATCAAGGATTTGAACGACTCCAAAGCCGAAATCGTACATTCACTGGCCAAATGGAAACGTCTTACGCTGGCCGATTATAATATAGAAGAAGGTTACGGTATTTACACCGATATGAACGCGATCCGTTCGGACGAAGAACTCGGCAACCTCCATTCGCTCTATGTCGACCAATGGGACTGGGAACGGGTTATGAGCCCCAGCGAACGCAATATTGAATACCTGAAAGAGATCGTACGCCGTATCTATGCCGCTATGGTGCGCACGGAATATCTGGTTTACGAAATGTTCCCCAATATCAGGCCGACACTTCCCCAGCAGATTCATTTCATACACTCCGAGGATTTGTTACAAAAATATCCTACCTTTACACCGAAAGAACGGGAAGACGCCATTTGCAAGGAATACGGAGCTGTATTCATTATCGGTATCGGATGCAAGTTGAGCAACGGGGAGAAACACGACGGACGTGCTCCAGACTACGACGATTGGTCGACTGTGGCAGAAAACGGTCAAACCGGACTAAACGGCGACCTACTTGTCTGGGATGAAGTGCTGAACCGCTCGCTGGAACTATCTTCTATGGGTATCCGTGTAGACAGGGAAGCGATGGAACGTCAGCTTGCGATCTGCAATGCCGAAGAAAAGAGAGAACTATACTTCCACAAACGCCTGCTGAGCGGCGAACTGCCTCAAAGTATCGGTGGTGGTATCGGACAAAGCCGACTGTGTATGTTCTATCTGCGTAAAGCTCATATCGGAGAGATCCAGGCAAGTATCTGGCCGGAAGAAATGCGTCAGGAAGCCCGTGCTGCTGGTATGCACTTGATATAATATAAAACTATGGATGTAAAGATTGAAGAAAGCTGGAAAGAACGGTTAGCTCCTGAATTTGAGAAAAGTTATTTTAACGAGCTGATCAACTTTGTCAAACAGGAATATAGCCAGGGAGCCGTATATCCTCCCGGCCCTTATATCTTTAATGCTTTCGAGCATTGCCCGTTCGACAAGGTCAGAGTGGTTATATTGGGACAAGATCCTTACCATGAATCGGGACAGGCGCATGGACTTTGTTTCTCTGTACAGGATGGAACGCCTTTCCCCCCTTCTCTCCTCAATATATTCAAGGAGATAGAAAGCGATCTGGGAAAGCCGATGCCTACCAGTGGTAACCTGTTGCGCTGGGCTGACCAAGGAGTGTTACTACTAAACGCTACGCTGACTGTGCGTGCCCACCAGGCCGGTTCACATCAGAACAGGGGATGGGAGACATTTACAGATGCCGTTATCCACAAACTGGCGGAAGAACGCAGCCATATCGTTTATATCCTTTGGGGATCGTATGCACAGCGTAAAGGGGCGTTTATCGACGCTTCGCGTAATATGATTTTAAAGTCGGCACACCCTTCTCCCCTTTCCGCTTACCGCGGGTTCTTCGGGAATAAGCATTTCAGCAAGGCGAACGATTACCTGATTGCTACCGGCCAGACACCGATTGAATGGTAAAAGGCTAACAGAATATAAAAGAAAAGGCGATGAATAGTTTTCATCGCCTTTTCTTTTATATCTAGGTTATATGATTAATACCAGGTTTGTCCTTCACGCACATTACTGCTCTGGTTATATTTCAGGTCTTTCAGCAGGGAAGAACTTACCGCGATCGAGAAAGTGTACGATTTATACGGCCCTACCGGCACGAAGCTCGCCGACATCTGGAAACAGTGCAGGTTACGTGTCACATTACATGTCATGTACGAGATCTTTTTATTGTCAAAGTCGTAAGTAGCATTGAAGTTGAAACTCCAGTTCTTGGTCGGCTGGATGTTTCCGTTAAAGCTCAAGGCATGCGTTAATGCATATTTATATTCCAATTTGTTCGGATCGAAATCTCCATAACGCAACTGCATGCTATAATTGAATGACAAACTCCAAGGAATCTTACTGATCAGATAGCCGTCCGCGTCATATTCACCGGTATCTTTCTTCTTTCCACGTAAACGGCCGCCTTCTTTCTCTTCCGGCACGGTGGCGTCATTCGGGTTCTCGGCGGTCAGGTCTTCCAGTTCGCCGTCGCCAATATTCTCTTCCGGTATGTTGCTATCCGTTTCTCCTCCGAACCATTTCCTGAAGGTATCGTTGTTGAAGGTATAGGAAAAGCTTGTTCCGGTAGAACGTAAACGCCCGATACCTTTACCTGCTTTCCAACGTGGAACATCGACCCTGATAGGATTTCCTTTGCTGTCAGCCTGATAGGTGTATGTATCGAACTGCCCATTCAGGTTCAAGGTATAATTCTTTGAGAACTTCAGACGCAGACCGACAGAAAGGTCGCTCCATTTGAATGAGTCGGCTGCCATATTATAACTCATACCCAACGACAGCTTATCGATCAGACTAATCTTACGGATACCGGTACTGTCCTTATCCGATTTGATCTTCATTTCAACGTTGTTATCCAAAGAGAAGTTCAAACTTCCCTGCTTTCCGCCGGGAATAGAGCCGTTATGTGCGAAAGGAGAATATACATAATCGACCTGTTCGCCATTAGCATCGATATACTGATAATGATCATAGAAACCATGAATGCTACTTCCAAAGTCAGGAGCTGCACTGATACTGATAGATGGCTCCATACGGTGACGGATTGCCTGCACCTTGTCTCCCAGGAAAGGAAGCGGCTTATACATACCGTATAAAGTAGTTGATGCAGAAACAGAGGCATTATAGTTGTAGATACGATAAAAACCGTAGGTAGTATCACGGTCTACCAGTCTATTCAGTTGCGGGTCGAACTGTTTCGTTATCTTGCTTGTATACCAGCTTTCCTTATAATTGAATGAAGGGGAGATGTTGATATACTTGAATGCAGTAAAAGTAGCACTGACCGGAATACTATGTTCCATCGAGTTCTTCCAGTCCTTGATCAGATTCGACTTGAACAATAAGTTTTCCTTTGTAGTAATACTATTTTTGAAATATCCCGAATAGCTCATCGAGATCTTTTCGTACCAACGCTCTTTTCCGATCGGATTCTTACGCTTGAACGGATAGATACGGCTCAATGTAATCGTCAGGTTAGGAAAAGTGACTGCGACAGAAGAGTCGCTCGACCGCTGGTTGACGTTCATTGTAGCTGAAAGCGACAATGGGGCATTCGGGAAACGCTGCGTAATATTGACACTCGAACCTTTCGTATTCGAGATAGCGTCGGAGTTATTGGGATTCAGGAAACCATTTGCCTTATTACGGTCGAAACTACTGGTCGAGAAGTTCACGCTAGCAGAGAATGTACGGTACGGATTCGCCTTGGGATCCTGCGAATGTGTCCAATTCAACCGGAAGTCTTTATTCAGACTATAATCGGGAAGTCCCTTGTCACCAAACTTCGTGACCTGATAAGCGGCATTAAAATTACCGGAGAACCGGTATCTTTTTCTATAGGAAGATTGCGCCTGAAGTCCCCACGACCCTTTCGTATATATTTCCCCTGTTACAGCCAGGTCGACATAATCGCTTAAAGCGAAATAATATCCACCATCACGTAAACCGAACCCCCGATTGGAGTCGTCGGTATAAGTCGGCATGATCACACCGGAAGAATAAGTGCTCGAGAACGGGAAGAAACAGAAAGGCAACCCGATAGGGTAAAGCGGCACATCTTCGATAACCATATAGACCGGCCCGGTAACGATATTCTTTTTAGGCCGAACCTTCGCTTTGGTCATCTGAATATAAAAGTGGGGATGGTCGTGCTCATCGCAGGTCGTATATTTACCGCCTACCATGTTCATTACATCGTCTTCCATCTTCTTCGTGCGGCCGGCTGTTACATAACCTTCCCCCTGCTGGGTGATCACATCCGTAATATATCCTTTCCGGGTAGTAAAGTTATAGCGCATCGTCTTCGATTCATACTCCTGGTCGCCGTCCTTAAACAAAGGGTAACCGAACTCCTCACCGATAGAGTCGAGACCGAATTTGGCGAATACCAGACTACTGTCCATATTCATCTCGATCACTTCAGCCTGCAATCCGATTTGCTGGTATTTTACATCACCTTCACCGTACAGATAAGCCCAGTTACCGGCAGTCATGACAATAGAGTCCTTTGCTTGATAAGCAACAGGCGCGTCGAGACCGGTCTGTTTTTTAGGAATGGAATCAGAAGCCAGTGCCGTACTGTCAGTTGCGACCGGAACTATCGTATCCCCCACAACAGCCAACACAGTATCCGTCGGGGCAACCAGCTCCTGCGAATACATCATCAAAGCCCCGGCGAGGAAATATAATAGGATAATTAAACCTCTGTATTTCATTAATTAAGTTGACAAGTGCCGGTTGAGCCTCAACCGATCCGTTACAGCTTGCAAATGTATAACAAATTAATGAGCCCTTCAGCTTTTATTCCCCTAAAAAGAGTTTACACCAGTTATCAAAACGTATTACAGTCTCCTCGCCATACTTTACAAGACCCTGTTTTACCTTCTCGACCGGCTTCTCTTTGTCTAATTTCGTCTTACTGTAAAATTTGTCGGCAAAGCAAATCAATTGCTCTTCCAACGAAACCGGCACCATTATCCGGTGGGGCAACGGAAGATGCCTTTGTTCTATCATCTCCAAGGTGATACCGGTTCCTGTATGCCGTTCGCAAACCAGGGCATGACGCGGGAAACCTTCTTGCCGCATCAGGTCGGCACCCAAATAGCCGTGACAAATGTATTCTGCGGAACCGTGGCAATCTATCTCCGGTGCATTGCACAGGAATATACCGATATCGTGAAGCATAGCCGCTTCCTCTATAAACGGAAGATCGAGCTCCATTTCCGGATGCAGGCGGGCAAGGCTCAAGGCTTTGCCTGTCACGCTGCGGCTATGTGTTACTAAAATATGCCAGGCATCCGACTCCGCCGGATAATATTTTGAAATAATATCAATAGGGTTCATTTTTATTTATGTTTTGCATTCAGACCGCAAAGATATATAATTTACTCTTTGACATCCCCAAATATTTCCCCGGAGATCAGTGTTTGCTTCTCCCTGACATAATTTTGTTTCATGCTAGTGAAACAGTTGTTCCATCAGGGTGAAACAGTTGTTTCACTAGCATGAAACAAAATCATCCCCGGCAGCCCAGACTATCTTCGTCCGGATTTATTTCACGTACAGCTTCTTTTACTTCCTTTTTTGTTATTTCCCCTTTGGTAGCCACCTGCTGCACCGGATAACGTTCTTCCTTGTGATCCAACACTAAAGCTTCTGTCTTCGCTTTTTCCTTTATTCTTGGTAATTTCGTTGCCATATGATTCTTTATTTATGTTTATGCCATTTCAACACTGCCAAGAAGCGGATGGTTCATGCGAAACATGTTAAATATAAACACTTTTAATTCTTTCCATAGCTTTAATGATGCGAACATTTGCTACTTTTGCATCCAAGATACATTAGGAAACAGATTATGAAAACAGTTTTCAGACTTACACTTTGGCTACTTGGCATGATACTTTTGCCCGAAATTCAGGCTATTACACCGCAGGCTCCCTTGGTACTCGGAGCTGAAAGAATGGACGTAGTGACCCGCCTGTTGCAGGACAAACAAGTCGGACTGGTCGTTAACCAAACTTCTATCCTCGAGAAACAGCAGAAACATTTACTGGATGCTTTGTTGGAGAAAGGAATCCAGGTAAAAAAGGTTTTTGCCCCGGAACATGGCTTCAGAGGTACGGCAGATGCCGGAGCCGATATAAAAGACAGTCGCGACCTGAAAACGGGTATTCCTATTGTTTCTATCTACGGAAAGAATAAAAAGCCGACAGCCGAGCAATTGCAGGGACTGGATGTGGTCGTATTCGACATACAGGATGTGGGGGTACGTTTCTATACCTATATAAGTACCATGCATTACGTAATGGAAGCATGTGCCGAAAATGGTGTAGAGTTCATCGTGCTCGACCGTCCGAACCCGAATGATTTTGTAGATGGCCCGATCCGTAAAAAAGGCTTTGAATCATTTGTAGGTGTAGATCCTCTGCCTATCCTGCACGGACTGACAGTCGGCGAACTGGCCTGGATGATCAATAGCGAAGGGTGGCTGAAAAGTTCGCCCGACAGTTGCAAACTGCATATTGTCAAAATGGAGAACTGGCGGCATGGCGATCCTTACTGGTTGCCGGTCAAACCCTCTCCCAACCTGCCTAACGACCAGTCGATCCGCCTGTATCCCTCGTTATGTTTCTTTGAAGCAACGAATGTCAGTATCGGACGGGGAACTTATTATCCGTTTCAGGTAATCGGCTTCCCGGACAGGAAATATGGGGATTTCTCTTTCACACCGGTATCACTTCCCGGATTCGATACGAATCCTTTGCAAAAGGATAAAGAGTGTTATGGAGTAGATCTTCGGGAATATCCTTTCGAGGGTGGGTTGAGTTTGCGCTTCTTCCTGGATTTTTACGAGAAAGCCGGGAAAGACCAGGCCTTCTTCTTCTCCCGTCCCCAATGGTTCGACTTACTGGCCGGAACAAAAGAACTCAGATACCAGATTGTGAGGGGTTTAACGGAAGAAGAGATACGGGAAAGCTGGAAGCCGGAACTGGATACTTACAAGCAAATGAGAAAGAAATATTTATTATATCCGGATTATCCCGTAAAAAAATAACTATTTCTTAAGAACCGTTGATTTTGTTAGCCTTTTAATTATCTTTGCGTGCGATTATCGAAATAAGCAAATTAACAGAAAAGGGTATAATAAATTAATAGGAGTATTCCTTGAAAAACTTTCTACAGATATTATTTTTCCTGCTTTTACTCATTCCAGAGGCAAAATCCGGGGTATTTAAGACGCATACGAATGAGCCTGTATACAAGATACTGGTAATCCATTCTTATACGGAAGAACTTGTCACGTACTCCAAGTTCAGCAACCTGATCGGAGAAAAGCTGGAAGACCAAGATATCCGGACTGACATCCATACCTTTTACCTGGATAGCGAACGCTATAACGAAGCGGAAGAAAATGCCAGGATGTACCACTACCTTGACTCGATCCAAGACTGGAATCCAGATATCATACTCGTCAACGACGATCAGGCCACCTATACCCTGATGGCTTGTAACCACTCGTTGGGAAAAACCAAGCCTGTCGTCTACTCGGGCGTAAACTTTCCTAATCAGCTTTTGCTGGAACAACACCCGAACTTCACCGGCTTCTGGGATAAGCCGGATTACATAACGACTATCGAACTGATAGAAAAATTATACGGTTCCTCCAATATACTTTTCTTTAAGCATCTACGCTTCATGGGGCGCGAGTCATTCAGAACTATCCAGGAAGAAGTGAAAGGCACGGGCAGAACCATACGGATCGGCCTATACCATCAAAAGAAAAATGAATATCCGGAAGATATTTGTCCGGGGGAGCCGGGAAAGTCTATCCTGTACACTACTGAAACGGCTTATCTTTCGGCAAAAGGATTGCTGGCTATTTTCGAGAGCAAGCCATACACTGCCTGCTTGCAGATCATTCTTGACTTTGATGTGTTAACCATCGGACGTCTGGCCAATGTTCCGAATTTTACGGTGATCAATAACGGATTTAATGATGGGAAAGGAATTACAGGCGGCTATTTCACCACACTGGAAATACAAGCAGAAATTGTAGCGGAAAGAGCTGCCTCCATAATAAAAGGAAGTAAGCCTTCTGATTTTTCTCTGGAAGAAAGCCCGAAAGTATATGCCTTTGACTGGAATGAGATGCAGCGTTTCAATATAGAAAAGAAAGATCTTCCGGCATAGTATCATCTATAATATGCCCCTTTTCGAACGTTATCATAAAACAATGATGATAGGTGGCATTCTGTTTTTAGTCCTGGTAATCTATATCATCACCCAGTTATTATATTTGTACAGGAGTGAATACAAGCGCAAACGACAGGTACAGATAAACCTGATACAAGAAAGGCGCTTCCTCCAGCTCGCAATGGAAGGCGGAAATACGTATGCCTGGCGACTGGAAAACGGGGTATTCATTTTTGAGAATGACTTCTTTACAGCCAATCAGATCAAGCCTCGGAAAATGTCGCTCGACGAACTGTTATCCATGACCCATCCGGACGACCAGGAGCATTTGAACAAGCATATCCAGGATATCAACTCCAACATCTGGGAAGATACGACCATCCAATGCAGGTTCAATTTCAGCGGGAAAAAATATAGCTGGTGGGAGTTACGCTACAACCGGGGAGAAGATAAAAAAGAGCCAGACCAAACAGTGTTCGGTCTTTGCCTGAACATACAGTCTTTCAAGGAAAAAGAACAGAAACTCATCATTCTTCAGGAAAAAGCGGAAGAGGCCAATAAGATGAAATCGGCTTTCCTGGCCAATATGAGCCACGAAATACGGACACCTCTGAATGCCATCGTCGGTTTCTCCAACCTCCTGCAGGAAGAAAAAGACCTGGGAGAAGAAGAGAAAGAGTTATTCAAAGATACGATCAATAAGAACAGTAACCTGTTGTTGAAGCTGATTAACGATATTCTGGAGCTGTCGCGCATCGAGTCCGGCCGCATGAGTTTTACTTTCGAGACTCTTAAACTGAATGATTTAGTGGAAGAGCTTTATCAGACACATCATCTGCTGATCCCTCCCCATATCCAATTTATTAAAGATATTCCTGAAGTGTCCATCGATGTGCACGTAGACCGTTTCCGCTTTACACAGGTTATCACAAACTTTATAAACAATGCCGTCAAGTTCACCAAGAACGGATATATCAAGCTGGGATATACATATAATGAAGACGAAAAGCAGGTTTACATTTATGTGGAAGATACAGGTATCGGTATGTCGGAAGATGCACTCGAGAAAGTATTCGAACGTTTCTACAAACAGAATGAATTTGCACAGGGCACCGGTCTCGGACTCTCTATCTGCAAGACCATCGCCGAACAGTTGAAAGGGGACATCCTGGTCAGTTCGAAAGAAGGCAAAGGTAGCCGCTTTACATTGAAGATTCCCGGCAACCGGATATAAAGAAGAAAAGCGATCCCATTACAGAACCGCCTCCCCAACGTTTTTCAACATTACTTATTTCTTTTGAATAACCATCAACTTTCCATTGTCGGTGCCATAGAGAGCAATCGTATTCACCGGTTTCACATTTCCTTCAGCCTGGAAACGTACCACCTTATTCAATGCTTCCAGAAACTCCTGTTCAGCTTGCATATCAGGACAAGCCATACGGGTGGTTGCAACCTGCGGGAACTTGATTATGTTTTTCTGGGCATCCGTATACTCTATATTGCCATTCATCCGGTTACAGCCGGCGTTACCTGACAGGTGCTTACGGGCAACATCTATTACAATCAACTGTTTACTGTCTGCCGGATCCAGTTTCTTTCCGTTCAGTTCAACCACACTCCATTCACCGTCCAGGTCAGAGAACGATGCTACCACCGCTTTCTGCGACTTACAGGAGGCAAATACGGCAATACCTACCACAGCCAGACAGAGAAATAAATACTTCTTCATCTCCGATTAGTTTTTAGACAGAACCAATAATGTATTACCGTCTTTATCTACCAGCAACATTTCGCTTTCAGAGCTACCGGCTTTTACGGCATTCACGTCACCCATTGCCTTCATGATGGCATCTTCTGTTGCCATATCCGGACAGGCCATCATAGTAGCTGCTCCCGGCGCAATTGTGATGGAAGACACATTATTGTCATCCAATGTAACGGTAGTATTGAACATGTTGCAGCCTGCATTTCCGTGCAGTTTCTTCTGTGCCATATCAAACTCCATATACGGTAGTCCTTCTTTCAGGATCTTTTCACCTTTCACTTCTATTACATTCCATTTGCCTTCCAGTTTCTTAGCGTCTACTTTTGCTTCGGAGCAAGAAATCATCATCCCAAGTACCATCGGGAGCATCATTACATAAAAAATTACTCTTTTCATAAATCTATACTATTTGTTATATCACTTACAGGAATAAGACGTCAAATCCGTCCAAATTGTTCCGCAAAAGTACGCTATTTAGTTAACATTAACAAACCGGTACAAAGCAGGCAAACATACCCTATAATTCTTTTCCATATTTTCTGTAAGTTTGTAGCCTGACGGATAAACACTAAATGAGGATATAATGAAGAGATTCAGCATTGCACCTATTTTGATCTTATTATTCATATTAGGTCTCTCCTGTAAAAGCACCCCCGAACAAACCGAAGAAGAAGTCGACAGCGAATGGATCGACAGCCAGCAACGCGCTTATCAATATGGTGTCTGTATCGACACACTGGATGTAAAAGACTATAAGATGAAGAACGGGGATAATCCGGCATCTATCTTTTCAGGCCTTGGTTTCTCAGCTTTGATGGCCGACAGCATCAGCCGTTCATCGACCGAAGTTCTCGATCCGACCAAGCTACAGGCCGGTATGCATTATTACACATTCACCATGCAGGACAGTACGGCACAGATCCGTTATATCGCTTTTGCCAAGTCGCGTACGGATTATGCGGTGATCGATCTTACGGGCGATGCGATCCGTGCCTACGAATTTAATAAACCGATCACGTTGAAAAGGCATTATGTAGAAGGGACATTGAATTCTTCCCTTTGGAATGTCCTCCAGTCGAACGGGGTCAATCCCCTACTGGCTATCAATATTGCCGACGTGTTTGCCTGGCAGATAGACTTCTATGATGTAAAAGAAGGTGACTCGTTCCGCGTTTTGTATGATATTGCTTATATCGACGATACGACAGCGTTGAATATAAACGGCATCCAGGGAGCGGTTTTCAACCATCAGGGAAAAGAGTTCATTGCCATTCCTTTCACCCAGGATAGCGTATTCGAATATTTCGATCAGGACGGGAATAGTCTGCGTAAGGCTTTCCTGAAAGCACCGCTGGATATATTCCGTATCACTTCGCGTTTCACCAATGCCCGCTTCCACCCGATACTGAAACGTTACCGTGCGCATCATGGGGTAGATTATGCCGCTCCTGTCGGTACGCCTGTCAAAAGCATCGGTGCCGGGACTGTGGTTGCCAAAGGGTATCAGAGCGGAGGTGGAAATTTCCTGAAAGTAAAACATAATTCGGTCTATACGACCACTTACATGCACCTTAGTAAGTTCGCTAAAGGCATACAGGTGGGCAGTCATGTACAGCAGGGAGAAGTGATTGCCTATGTCGGTTCTACCGGGTTATCGACAGGCCCTCACCTGGACTTCCGCGTACATAAAAACGGTCAGCCGATCAATCCGCTGAATATGGAAGCTCCCCCTTCGCTCCCGGTCAAGCCGGAACTGCGCGACAGCTTCGCCATTGTAAAGCAACAGGTCTTTGCAGAACTGGATAGTATGCAAAAAATGAAAACAGCAGTACCCGATACACTTCCGGCGACGGAGTAAAACGTACAGCAAGGGAGGTTTCAAATGGGTGCCTACCCGTCGATGAAGCAGTGCCTACCGGTTTCTGCTCCGATAACTATTGCTTTTAACCGGAATAATGTTACATTTGTGAACAAGATAAAATCGTTTGCGTATGAAATTTTTAGGTAATATCATTTGGTTAATTTTCGGAGGACTGGTTACCAGTATCGAGTATTTGATCTCGAGCCTGTTGCTGATGGTTACCATCATCGGCATACCGTTCGGGCTACAGACAATGAAACTGGCTTTGCTGGCTTTATGGCCTTTCGGCAGTAAAGTGACGGATAACGGCAATTCAGGTGGTTGCCTTTCTATCTTGATGAATATACTTTGGATTATATTGGGAGGTTTCTGGATCTGCCTGACTCATCTGGGATTCGGTCTGTTATTGTGCATCACGATTATCGGCATCCCCTGGGGCAGACAGCATTTCAAGATGGCAGCACTGGCACTGACACCGTTCGGTAAAAATATCAGTTAATCCAGCACAGGATAACTTTGCCGGGCTTCGGCCCGGCTACAAGCATTAAAGTGCCACCATTCGTAAGGGATCGTACGAAAGCCAGCACTCTTCATTATCCGGCGAAGCAAACGCCGGTTGTCGAATTCTTTTCGGGTGATCTTCCCGGAAGCCAGCAGAGCTTCCTCATTATTGGTATGGGCTTCTTCTCCAAAGAAATCGAAAGGGGTACCCATTGGCAGCGGTTCTCCTGCCGGATCAAGGATAGTCACATCCACTGCCATTCCGTAATTATGTAAGCCTCCCCCATTCGACGGGTTACTCACATAATTCACTTTATCAGTTCCACGTACCAAACTCCACATCTTCCGTTGTACCGACATCGGACGGGCGGCATCGTAGACTACCAGCGTCAGGTCGGGGTGTTCTTTCTTCAGCAATCGCTGGGCTGTAACTAATTTTTGAGCGGCATCGGGATGCAACCAGGCACGGGTTATCCCGGTATAAACCGTCTCCCCCATAAAGTTATCAGGAGTGGCATACACCAGATGTACACGGATCGTTGAGTCCAACACGGAGATATCGACCAATCCTCTGTCATGCAACCAGGTATCTAGTTCTTCCGCATTACTTCGCAAGTTACAAAGCAACAGCAACAATAGAAAGATATACCGGGTTTGTCTCATGATTTCTTAATCAATAGAGATTTGTTCCACTTCTATCGGATCATTCAAAAAGACAGAGGCGGCCTCTGAGAACTTCCCAGCAGACTCGGTAGTTAGGAAGCGGCATTTACCCTGATGGGTTAACCGGCTGTCCATTTCAGGATGCCTGTTCAGATAGTCTTTCAGGCTCTCTGCGACGTATTCTCCCTGAGCAAAGACGGTGATGCCGGATGGCAGGTATTGTTTGATCTTATCGATCAGCAACGGGTAATGGGTACATCCCAGTACCAATGTGTCAATCTCCGGATCGAGGGAAAGGATATGATCCAGATGTTTCTTCACAAAATAGTCGGCACCGGGAGAATTGAACTCGTTATTCTCTACCAAAGGAACCCACATCGGACAGGCCTCACCTGTAACTGTAATATGGGGAAACATCTTCTCTATCTCAAGGGAATAGGATTGTGAAGAGATCGTACCTGAAGTACCCAAAATACCGATATGTTTCGTCAAACTGATCCTGTCCATCATTTCAACCGTCGGACGTATGACTCCCAGCACACGACGGGACGGATCCAGCTCCGGCAGATCGCATTGCTGAATAGTACGCAAGGCTTTCGCCGAAGCCGTATTACAGGCCAGAATAACCAGTTGGCAACCTTCGGAGAACAACTTCATCACAGCCTGCCGGGTAAACCGGTATACTACCTCAAACGAGCGCGGCCCATAAGGAGTCCGGGCATTGTCGCCGAGGTAAATATAATCGTAGTCAGGCATTGCCTCACGGATCTTATTAAATACGGTAAGTCCTCCATAGCCGGAATCAAAGATCCCGATCGGACCCGGTTGTTGTGAAAACATATTCTTCCTTATTTTTATAATACAACAAAGGATGCCCTCCATAGAAAGGCATCCTTTGTTGTATCTGTACGTTAGATTTTATTACTTCAAACCTAATTTAGCTTTTACAAGCGGAGTTGCATCGATTGCAGCGTTACCAGTGTAAAGAACCATACCCGGATTAGAATCGAGAATATAAGCATATCCTTTTTCATCCCCTACAGCCTTGATTGCATTTCTTACTTTCTCCTGGATCGGTGCGAACAACTCCTGTTGTTTCTTATCCATATCCTGACGAGCTACCTGAGTAAAGTTAGTAACACGCTGTTCGATATCTGAAAGTTCCTGCATTCTTCTCAGTTTGATATTTTCAGTTAATGAGTCCTGCTGAGCGATATAGTCTGCGTATTTCTTTTGGTACTCATCTTCCATGGTCTTCATTTCGCCCATGTACTTATCGTTCATCTGTTTCAAAGTTTCCTGCATAGCAGTTACTTCAGGCATTAAAGGAATAAGCTCGTTTGTATTAACAATTGCCACTTTCATGTCCTGAGCAAAAACTCCTAACGGGAGGATCATCAACAATAAAATAATCAGTTTCTTCATTTTCTATAAAATATTACTTGTTATTAATCAATTATATTTTGTGTGCATAAAGCGCACAAATGTAAGCATTTATTTTGAATATCCTAACTTTAACAGCACTTCATTGCTGATATCTATCTTTGGAGAAGCAAAAATAATGCTCATAGCCGAAGCCCGGTCAACAACAAGCTGATATCCCTTGTCTTCCGATATTTCCTTCACTGCATTATATATTTCATCCTGTATAGGCTTCATCAAGCTTTCACGCTTTTTAAATAATTCGCCTTCCGGTCCGAAATAGGTGCGTTTCAGGTCTTGCGCTTCCTGTTCCTTCTTTACGATTTCTTCCTCACGTTTTGTCTTCATTTCAGCAGACAGGAATACTAAGTCGCTCTGATAGGTCTTATACATATTCTGCGCTTCCTGCTGGATTGCTTCCACCTCATTCTGCCATTTCTTCGATACCTGGCTCAATTGTTCGTTTGTCATCTCATAAGCCGGAATATTCTTCAGGATATATTCCATATCTATCAAAGCAAACTTTTGCGCCATACCGGCAAAAGAGCAAAGGAGCATCATACAACTCAAAACAATAATCTTCTTCATACACTTTCTTTTTATAGTTTCACTCTCTGACTACAAATATAGCGGAGGGTTTACTTTGTTCCAATGAATTATGGTTAATGCTTAACGCAGAATTGTTAATTTTCAATTAATCCCCCATTTATCATTAGAACTCCTGTCCGATGATGAAGTGGAAGTTGCTACCACCTGCACTACGAGAGCCGTCAACCTTGTCGAAACCATACGCCCAGTCGATACCCATCAAACCGATCATCGGAAGGAAGATACGAACACCGACACCGGCAGAACGTTTCAAGTCGAAAGGATTAAAGCTCTTCAAATCTTTCCATGCGTTACCTGCTTCAACAAATACAAGACCGTAAATAGTAGAAGACGGTTCCAACAGGAACGGGTAACGTAATTCCATTGCCAGACGAGAGTAAGCATAACCATAAGAGTTGTAGCCACCGTTACCGGCGATACTACCGTTTTCGTAACCTCTCAAACCGATTGTTTCAGTAGCATAGGTACTTGAATATCCACTCATACCGTCACCACCCATATAGAAGGTTTCAAACGGAGAACGTTTATGCTTGTTGTAAGATCCCAGGAAGCCGTATTCTACACGTGTCATCAACACCGGTGTACGCTTAACTGCGGCAGGTGCCAACGGAGAGAATAATTTAGCTTTGAATTTCCACTTGTGATATTCAATAAACTTGAACTTGTTCGGGTCGTTATCATCCATGTTGGCATAATCCTTTCCATCCCACAAAGAATAAGGAGGAGTAGCACTTACCGACAGAGAGAACTGTGAACCGCGACGAGTGTACAACGGGTTATCGATAGAGTTACGCTGTAACATCAATTCAAGGTTTATGTTATGGCAAGTACCGTTCTGTACCAGGAAGTATGCCCAGTCATGCATGATATACATCTGATAGTTCAATGTAGCCATGAACTGGAAGTAGTCATCCGGCCAGTTCAGACGTTTACCGTAACCGGCAGAAAGTCCTAACATCATGATAGACTTATCCGGGTCGTATGCCAATTCGTAGTTGTTATTATAGTAGTTGTTATAACCACCGTAGCCACCATACATACCACCATAACCATAACCATAACCGTAACCAGGATAATAACCGCCGTAATTCGACATGCTGTTATTATAGTAGTTACTACTGATATCCGTTTGTTTAGAGAAGTAAGCACTTACAGAGAGTGTATTCGGACGTCTTCCACCGAACCACGGATCCATGAAAGAAATACTGTAAGCCTGATAGTAACGTCCGTTGGTCTGTCCGCTCAATGTTAGTGTCTGGCCTTCACCCTGCGGGATGATACCTTTATATGTTTTCGGGTTCAGGAAGTTCTTCATGGAGAAGTTTGTAAACTTCAAACTTAACTTACCGATCACACCGGTCTGTCCCCAACCGGCAGAGAATTCGATCTGGTCGTTTGCCTTTGATGTCAGGTTATACTGGATATCCACTGTTCCGTTCTCCGGGTCGGGCAGCGGTTTCGGATCCATGTTTTCCGGGTCGAAATGTCCCATCTGGGCAATTTCACGAACGGAACGCATCAGGTCTTCACGGCTGAACAACATACCCGGTTTGGTACGAAGTTCACGACGTACGATATCTTCATACAAACGGTCGTTACCATTAATGATTACACGGTTGATGGTAGCCTGCGGGCCTTCCTGGATACGCACTTCCAAAGAGATGGAGTCATTGTCCACATCCACTTCCACCGGGTCGGCACTAAAGAAGATGTAACCGTTGTTATAATATACGTTAGACACGGCATCTTCATCTGTCGACAGACGCTCAGTCAATTTCTTCTGGTTGTAAACTTCACCCGGCTTCATACCCAGAATAGCTTCCAGATAATCTGAAGCATACTGTGTGTTACCCACGAAGCGAATATCTTTCAGATAATATTTGTCTCCTTCTTCCAGCTTCAGGAAGATGTCCACCTTCTTTTCATTAAAGTTGACAACACTATCGGAAAGCAGTACGGCATCACGATAACCATGCTCATTATACTTGGCTATAATGTTTGCTTTATCTTTTTCATATTCTTCGGTAGTGAATTTCTTTGTACTGAAAGCCTCCAAGATACTGGTCTTCCAGTCGTTCGGAATACTGAACTTTTCGTTCGTCTTCTTCATCGCCTTCTTCAGGTCTCTGGCAGACAATGCTTCATTACCTTCGAAATAGATACGGTGGATCTTAGTCTTTTCATTCTTGTCGATATTGATATCTACGATCACCTCGCCTTCATGGGCCAGGTCGTCGCGTTGAACGATATCCACATCCACGTTCTTAAATCCTTTGCCGTCAAAGAACTTCTGAATAACGATCTTCGCACGGTCCATCAGGTTCGGAGTTACCTGGAAACCCTTCTTTAAGCCCAGTTTGGCTTCAAGGTCTTCCCTTTCTCCTTTCTTGATACCATGATAATTGACTTCCGATATACGGGGACGTTGCTTCAGCTGAATTTCCAGCCAGATCTCGTCACCTTCAATCTTGGTTGCCAGGATTTTTACATCCGAAAACAATCCGTGCTTCCAAAAACGCTTTACCGCTGTTGTAATCTCATCCCCGGGGATAGTGACCATGTCACCTACCGATAGTCCCGAAAAACCGATTAACACGAAATCATCATAATTCTTAATACCCGTTACCTTAATATCGGCAATCTTATACCGTTTCGGCGATAACGAATAATTAATGACCGGCACTTCTGCCGGTGCTTCAACCTGGGTAGTGTCACTTTCCTGGGCAAATGCTCCGCAGGCAAAGCCAAGGAAAATAAAAAACAGCACTATTCTTTTGTACATATAACAGCTATTGTTTATAAGATTAATTGCTCACTTGTCTTACCGAAACGACGTTCGCGTTGCTGGTAATACAATATAGCTTCATACAACTCTTCTTCTCTGAATGCCGGCCAATACACATCGGTAAAGAAGAATTCGGCATAAGACGCCTGCCACAGCAGGAAGTTACTGATGCGTTTTTCTCCTCCGGTACGGATCAACAGATCCGGATCGGGAATGCCTTTGGTCGTCAGGTGGTCCGAGACAACTGCCTCGGTTATATCGTTGGGGTTTATTTTCTTTTCCTGTACTTGAACAGCGAGCTGTCTGACAGCTTCCGTTATCTCCCAGCGGGAAGAATAACTGAGAGCCAACACGAGAGTGGTACCTGTATTGGCAGATGTTTGTTTTATACAATCCAGCAAAGTGGCATGTGCATCTTCGGGCAAACGATCCAGATTACCGATAGCCATCAGACGAACATTATTCTTCATCAGATCCGGCGTTTCACGATGGATGGCCGATACAAGCAGGCTCATCAGCGCCTTCACTTCAGCTTCCGGACGGTTCCAGTTTTCTGTTGAAAAGGTGTACACTGTAAGGTACTTCAGTCCAATAGCCGTTGCCGCCTCCACTACTTTACGTACGGAAACAACGCCCTCCTGGTGTCCATAGCTCCGGTCTTTCCCCTGCGCTTTGGCCCAACGTCCGTTTCCATCCATAATAATCGCCACATGTTGCGGCAAGCGATTTTTGTCTATTTCCTCTATCAATGACATAGTGTTTTCAGTATCTAAACGTACTGTTGCTGTTTATACTATTACATGGTCTGTTACGCGGGCCAAAGTCCCAGGTAACAGAAAGCAGTAAAAATGAATACCAATCTTTGTTCTTCAAAAAACTGCCACCGGTCTGATAAGGATTATCCAGCATTGCATTGCTATCGTCCGTCACATCGAAATTATCTCCGAATAACTTACGGAACGAGAACTCGCAACCCAGGTTGATCCTGTTCTTAACCTTATATTTCACTCCTACCCCTAACGGGATATTCGGCCCGAAAAACATCTCATTCCCTGTACCCACTGTGACACCCAGTCCCAAGAATACATACGGAGTAAAACGCTTCGCTCCTGCATAAGCAAATTTATCACTGTACGGCATGAAGTTAAACTCCATCTGCCCGCCCAGCTCTATCAGGCTACGGCTGAACGATGCTTGTGCATTGTCCGGAAAAACATTTTCCAGTCCTTCCGTGCTACCCGACACCTGTCCCCACATCAGATTACCTTTAAAAGCCCATCTGAAGTTGGGATTATAGCGGAATACTGCTCCCACAGCGGGATTCATCCCTTTAAAGAAAGCGTTCTTGTTGGCATCCCCCATATAGAAGGCGCCCCCTGCCATTCCGCCTATTTCATATTTATATTCCTGTGCGTGAAGACCGGTAAATGAGCCGGCCAGCAGTATCAGTATAAGAACCCGTTGAAAAAAAGTTGAAGTCATAAGCTATGCTGTTATATTACTACACCTCTTTTCTAACGCTAAATTCCTTCTAAAATTATACTGCCCTCCACGAACTTTATTGCTTGTCGAAACCCAGTCGGTTGATACGACCACGCCAGATCTGATCCAGCTCGTTCGCATTAGTATTCTCTTTACCGCCGAAAATCAACATATATTTCTCTTTATCCACCTGAACAGAAGCAAAGCCTCTGGCTTTATAATCCACCGGCATAACAGTCAGCGTATCCGACAATGTCCACGATACACCACCGTCTATGGAGAAATAAATATCTTTATGTGCTTTATTGACTTCATCAATACCGCCGACCATACAGAATTTATCATCATAAGCTGAAAGCATAACGCCCTCTCTCTTATCAAAATAGTCAGACTCCATATCAGTCAGGAGCACCCAGGAAGTAGCGGTCATCGTACTCCAGGCTGAATTCAATAACTTACCATCTTTATCTTTTCCGGCAACAACCGTAAGGCTCTCACGGAACATATTCTGGCTTGACAGAGAACCGAAACCGCTAACAGGGAAACCTGCCGGAACAGCCTCGCCTGTCGTCCATTCCATATCTTTATCCATAGCTGCATAGTTCAGCGTACCGTTATTATCGATGATGGTAGCCAAAGCCGAAGACTGATTTAAACCTCCCTCTCTTACAGCACCCAACACCGTTTTCACAGACCAAGGCTGATCGACCAGCGTCCACTTCTGTCCGTCTACTGACTGATAAAGCGCACCCTTCGTAGTCGGTACATATAAGGCATTATTATACTCGGTCATCTGCGACAAACGAACTTCACCGGCAGGCAATCCTTCCAGCGGGAGAGTTGTCCAGCTTCTTACGTTCGATACGGAAGAGCTCTGCAATGAATAACCTTTGCTTGCATCAGCCGCTTGTACGTACATATAATAGTACTCGTCATTTTCTTCTCCCCATGTGATCACTTTCTGTTCCTTCACAGGGAAACCGAATACGTTATTGGCATACAGATCCCACGACATAGAGTCGGGCACGACCTGATGCACATTCACCTGGGCTATATACGTTTTCTTTGTAATCCCGTCCCAGGCAGTTGTTACCATTTTAACGGGTTTTGAGAAATCCAGGGAGTCTTTAGTATCCCAATAGAAAGTAGAGTCAGGCAATGCATCCTGAGTAACTTCGACTGAAATATAATTATTTGCTAATGAAATTGTACAAACGACTTTTTCAATAACAGTTCCAAAAGGCAGAGAGTCCGGATTAAAAATACGTCCGTTTATCTGATCAATCACAAACTTCACTGTATCCAACTGTCCACCAAGAATTGAATCATGATCCACTTTAAACGAAGTTATCTGACAATCCTTTGGCATCTCATACTCATTATCATCCGATCCCAGACAGGAAGACAATAACAATGCAATACATCCCGCTACAAATAGTACTATTCTATTTTTCATCCAAAAATAAGTTTGTTGCATATAAAGCCACAAAAGTAGAAACATTTTTTGCTTTATTCCCAATATCGGCTAATATTTATAATATTTTAGTTCCGTTAAACTACTTCGCTCACTGATTTTTCCGCGAAAAAACGGATATTACATGATCCTGACGTTTAATCACCTCCGTTAAGGATAAAGAGGGGGCCAGATTTATATCCGGCGCTTTCACTCCCGTTCCCAAATAAACCGGAGCCGTTTCGACAAACATCTGATCCCAGAGATCTTCCTGCAGAAAATGCCCAAGAAGATTGGCGCCACCTTCTACCATCAGAGAATTCAATTTACGGATATATAATTCGTGTAACACCTGCGGCAAGACAGGCTGAGAAAAGTCAATCGTTATATATTCCACCTGCTGACGGCTGACTGCCTTTTCAGCAGTAAAGACCAACGTCTTCACCGCCCCATCCAGCAAATGGTAGCCGGATGGTATGCGCAATATCCTGTCGAGTACCACCCTTACAGGCGACTTACCCACCCAATGACGCACCGTCAGCGAAGGGTTGTCCAACAAAGCCGTTTGTGTCCCTACCATAATAGCCGCCACATTGGCACGCATCCGGTGTACCCGGCGTAACGTCTCGGACGACGACAGGACAACTGCCGGCGACGAACTGTCCGTCCGCACCTTGTCCATGAAACCATCGGCACTCTGCGCCCATTTCAGATAGACGCAAGGACGTCCCAGTTGCTGAAAAGTCATAAAATCGCGGTTCAGCTCCCAGGCTTCCCGTTCCATCACCCCGGTCACGACCTCCACACCTGCTTCACGGAGCATCCTCACCCCTCTTCCCGATACTTCCGGGAACGGGTCGAGACAGCCCACCACCACACGCGGGATCTGCTTCCTTATGATCAGTTCCGCACAGGGCGGTGTCTTCCCATAATGCGAACAGGGCTCCAGGCTAACGTATATCGTCGCCTCTTTCAACAAAGACTCATCCTTCACCGAAGCGATAGCATTCACTTCGGCATGTGCTTCGCCGCACCTCCTGTGATACCCTTCACCGATAATTTTACCACGGTGCACGACCACGGCCCCGACCATCGGATTAGGCGCCACATTTCCTGCTCCTCCCCGGGCCAGTGAAATACAACGAGCCATATATTTATTCTCAACCTCGACCATTTTCTTTGCTTATAAATGGTTTTTACATTACTTTTGCACTAAAATTAAATTATCATGACTGAGACCGTCGCTTATATACAAAACACGCTGAAAGACTATTATCCGCTAAGTGAAATCAAAGCATTCACCCGCTTGATAATGGAACGTGTATGCGATATTCAGCCACATCAATTCTTACTCTGCAAAGATAAAGAATTATCCGAGAAGGAAAAATCGCAGATTCATAATATCGTAGAGCGGCTTACAAAATACGAGCCGATCCAATACATTTTTGGGAAAACCGATTTCTACGGATTTGAATTTGAGGTGAACCCTTCGGTGCTGATCCCGCGTCCGGAAACGGAAGAATTAGTCGAATTGATCGTCCGCGATTATCCCAAAAGGAAAGAACTGGAAATACTCGATGTAGGAACCGGTAGCGGCTGTATTGCCATTACCCTGAAAAAACTGTTGAACAAATCGCAGGTCTACGCGCTCGATGTTTCGGAAGAAGCTCTGAAAACAGCCAAACGGAATGCCATACGCAACAGGGCTCCGATCACTTTCTTCCAGAAAGACATCCTGACCCCGTCGGAAACGGCCGACTCCATTGAAGAGGAGTTCGACATCATCGTCAGCAACCCTCCTTACATCATGGAGAAGGAGAAAGCGGATATGGAAGCGAATGTACTCGATTATGAGCCTTCGCTGGCTTTATTCGTTCCCGACGACAATCCGTTGCTATACTATCACCGCATCACCTTGTTTGCCGAGCAAAAGCTGAAAAAGAAAGGATACCTTTACTTCGAGATCAACTCGCAGATGGGAGAACAGGTTGTCAGTATGCTGCGTATGATGGAGTTTAAGAGCATCGAACTGATACAAGACCTGTCCGGCAAGGATCGTTTTGTTAAAACACAGACATGGAACCGGTAACCGAGGGTGAAATGCTGCGCCGTGCCGCCGCTTATTGTTCTACAGCCGAACGTTGCATACAGGACGTACAGAAGAAGATCAAAGCGGCCGGGCTCACCCGGGAGGAGGGCGAGCGGATCATTGCCCGCCTGCTTCAGGAGAAGTTTATCGACGAAAGCCGTTTTGCCCGTTACTTCGTGAACGACAAATTGCGTTTCAACAAATGGGGACGCATCAAGATCGCTTACGAGCTGCACAACAAAAATATCCCTGCCTCCATCCGGTCGGAAGCATTGGAAGGGATCGACGAAAAAGAATACGAAGAGATCCTCCTCTCTCTGCTGAAGGCAAAGAAGAAGTCTGTCAAAGGCAAAGACGAAAGGGATGTCTACACCAAACTCCTCCGCTTTGCCGCCGGCCGTGGTTTCGAGAGCCGTGAAGCAATACGTTGCCTGAAACAATTACTCAAAGGGAACGATTATGAGGAAGACTTTGAATAACTTGCTGGATCTTTTCTTTCCCAAGCTATGCCTGTTATGTAACGACCCGCTTATGGGAGGTGAAAATCATTTCTGCCTCAAATGCCTGTGCAACCTGCCACACACCGGGTTCGATTACCTGAAGGAGAACCCGGCCACTCATTTATTCACCGGCAAAGTGATGATCAGCCATGCGGCAGCTTTCCTACATTACGAACGGGGCGGACATGTGCAACAGCTTATCCACGAATTGAAGTATAACGACAATAAGGAGATCGGTTTCCGTTTGGGACGTATGGCCGGACTGGATTACCGGCAGGCCATCCTCTCCGACCTTCCCGACCTGATCCTCCCTGTCCCCCTCCACCCCCGAAAGAAAAAGAAACGCGGCTACAACCAATCGGAATGGATCGCCCGGGGAATAAACAGCGTACTGAAACTCCCTATTGACACCTCCAGCCTGTGCCGCATCAAACAAAACGAAACTCAGACAAAGAAACCGGTATACGACCGCTGGCTGAACGTGCAGGAAATCTTCACCGTCGCCAATCCCCAAGCCCTCGAAGGCAAACACATCCTGCTGATAGACGATGTCATCACAACAGGCTCCACCCTCGGTGCCTGCGCCGAAGCGCTATTGACTGTTCCGGGGGTTCGGGTAAGTGTGCTGGCGGTTGCGATAGCATAAAAATTGCAGATATAAAGAATTATACATAACTTTGTTTCAACTAAATACAAACGAAATGAAATCAACAGCTGAATACATAAGCATCTTACGGGATTACATGACAAAGAATGCTGCAAAATACAGCATTACGCGTATGGGGATATTTGGTTCTGTAGCCCGGGGGGAACAGACGGAAGACAGCGATATTGATGTTTATCTGGAAACATCAACTCCCAGCATGTTTGCTTTAGTTCATATAAAAGAAGATTTGCAAGCGTTATTTGGTTGCAATGTAGATATAGTTCGCCTTCGTGAACGCATGGACACTTTACTGAAAAACAGGATAGAGAAGGAGGGTATTTATGTATGACACTGAAATAATCCGTTCTTCTTTATTAAAGGTTGAAATAGCAATCGACAGAATCCTGGAAAGATCGGAGACAATCCACTCTTCTGATGATTTCCTATCCACGCCTACCGGTGTAGAAAGAATGGAAAGTATTTGCATGCTGCTTATTGCCATTGGTGAAAGTATTAAACGAGTTGACAAAGCGACAGATAAACAGCTTTTATCTCAATACCCTGAAATAGATTGGAAAGGCGTTATGGGTATGAGAGATATTATAGCACATCACTATTTCGACATTGATGCAGATGTAGTTTTTGATGTAATGAAAAACAATTTGCCAGCAGTAAAGGAAACGATTGATAAAATGATAACCAAACTATTTAATATATAAAGACATGGACATATTTGATTTATTCTTTAGAACAGGGCCTGCCATTAAAGTGATTTTCAAGCTGGGGTTTATGCCCGGGGAGAATGAATTCTATGAATTGACTTGTCAGCAGTACCAAGATTACTTTGAGACGTTCGGACATACGGATGAAAAAGTCTTTATCTTACTTCCTGAAGATAAAGATAAATATAAAGAATTCGCTGCCGGAGATACTTTTTGTATGACGGAGTCGGAAAAGGATAGCCTGAAGGATGGAATAGCCGTCATCGAAAAATACTGTCAGGAGAGCGGCAAGCAATTCAACAGCGTGCATGAAAAACTATCCTATGTCGCTTCACGGCTACCTGATGCATTCAGCAAAGGGACACCGTTTGCTACTCATTAACGAATCGTTTTAAATCATAAAACATTAAACGAGTTTCGTCATTTTTATCCTTGTCTGTAATAAAATCAAAACCAGACTTCTGATAAAAGGCGATAGCATCTTTATAAGCATCTACCGTTATAAAACGGCAGCCTGTCCGGTTTCCATGCGTAAATAAGTACTTGACAAAACGTATTATTTCTTTTCCTAACCCTTGTAGTGCATATTCGAGGGATACAGCCAACCGGCCTATCTTTACAGCAGGATAATGTTTTCTTCTTTTGGAGTTAGGGATACGTCTACTCAACTTATTCCATATTGAGTTCTGCTCCGGATCCGATGATATTTTATCATTCAATAGACTGAAATAAGCAACAGTCTTATTGGCAGATAAATCTTCCAGCAAATAGGTTACAGCCATTAGATCTACCAGATATTTCCGAGCATCCTCCAACAAAAAACCGTTTAAGTCCTCATCTTTGCACTTAAACGGTTTTATTTCCGTATCTACCTTTAGCGGTATAAAATTAAAATCTTCAAAGGCCATCTTTTACAAAGTAAATGAAGCAATGGCCTTGAATTTTTCGAAAGCTTTTTTAGCAGCTTCCTTTTCCTCTTTAGACTCTGGTTTTATATTGGCAATCTTTTCAGAAAAACGTTTAGCATCTTTCCCTGTCAAAACCGGAGTTTCTTTAATCGGTTTAGCCATAGCATATATAATTATTGTACAAAGATAAGGCTTTTTATTCAAAGTATGACCTGCATTCCTTTATTTTAGAGAATTAGCATAAATAATATATATACGAAAGCCCGGCAGATAAACTCTGCCGGGCTTTGTTTTTGTCTGTTTTTGCTCTTCACAGAGGTTGAACAGAAGAACTTTATTTCATTACTTTAGTATTAATAATTACCGTTTGTTCGCCTGTCGCAGGGTAATTGGAGTCCGATAACACCGCACGGTAATAAATTTAGAATTATTTGATTATAAATAATTACTTCTTATTTTACGATTGCCTTTACAGCGGCTTCACCTTCTACGGCTACGATTACTACACCTGAAGGAGTAGCGATTTCAGCCTTGTCAGAAGAAAGTACTGCGTTAGCTACAGTCTGACCAAGTACGTTACTGATAGTAACTTTCTTGCCCTGTGCACCGGCGATGATCACTTTACCTTCTGTTGTTGTTACTTTTACAGAAGAAGTAGTGATATCTTCGTTTGCTACAGGATTACCCTTGAAGTTTTCTTCCATGTTGAATGTTTCACCATTCAGATAGCTGTTAGTCACAACAATTGTACCGTTGATCCAACGCAGGTAACCTTCATCGTTTGCTGATTCGTCAAATGCTTCTTTCGATGTAGCTGAATATTCTTTGTACCGAGTCTGGATCTTAAATGAACCTTCTTGGTTATTTACATAACGGAAGGCAAACTTAGCCACATTGAATGCAGAAGAGTCCATAGCCAACTTAACAGCTTCGCCACCCTTGCGAGTAAGATACAGTGTGTCACCAACGTGAATACCTTCTACGAATGACAACTTAGCCTTATAGTCCTGACCTGCCTCTACCATATTTACATACGGGTTGTTGTGCAGGTGTTTCTGTTTGTAAGCAAATGCAGTATCAACCAAGTTGATCAGGAAGCGACCCTTAACAAGCGGAGTCTTGATAGCGTGAGGACAAACACCATGTTCCTTAATCCATTCTGGATCGTTGTGTTCCGCATCGTCCGGACAGTATGTATTAAGCGTCTTATCAACATTTACCGCCAACAGATACTGGTAGCAAGTGTTTGCAACACCGTCGGCATCAACACGATTCACATAAGCTGTATCGACAAACAATGCAGGGTTTGCACCGGTTACACTGTTGTTTACATTCAAGAAGCTCAAAGTATCTTTATCCACAATTGACTTAGCGTCACGTTTTTCGAACAATACTTCTGTAGGATATTCATCACGATAGATTCTTACTGTGTCACCCCATTCTTTTACAACCTTGCGGTATTCAGGAGCACCAAGTTCTGTTACCACCATGATAGAGTTATCGCTCACTTCATACAGGCCTCTTTGTTTCAAAGCACCCCACTGAACGCTGTTAGCTACGTCGATTTTCTTATTACCTAATGCTGTTGCAGCTTTAGAAGGTTTACCTGAACCTAATGTCCAGTCACGGTTCGGCAAAGTAACAATGCTATAACCATTCGGTTTAGCTTTCAATGCAAAACGGAAACCAGTTCTGGTATCAGCTTCTTCATTACATGCATAGTAGTTCAGATTGTTTCCTGACAAGAACTTCACATATTCAAGATTTGCTCTGTTCTGAATTTCGTAAGGAAGTACAGCCAATACAGACTTAAGTTGTTTTTTAGGATCTGTAACCTTATTACCCTTTGCATCTTCAGTATAGAATGTAGTTGTGATGAATACGGTATCAACTTCATTGATTTCTTCACCAGCTTTGTTTACTTTCTGATCCAAACGCAGATTCCAGATACCAGCTGCATCTTCGTCAGCAACAACACCCAGCTGATGAGTACCGTTAGTCTGATGATTTTCTGCCCAGTAACCTACTGCATTTTGTGTTTCATTGTGATACTGTCCGATATGGAACTTCTGATTTCTCAATTCGTTCGGAGTAGCAGTTCTAAAGCCGTCGAATTTTGTAATATCGTCGTTAGCAAACAATTTCACTTCAACGGTATCGTTAACCATACCAACAGGAGCTGTTACAGTTTCAAACTTGTAAACATTGTCCTTGCCAGTCTGACGGAAGCTAACATTTGTCAGCGTCTTACCACTTTCACGGTTTGTCAAAGTAAATGTTTTATCAGAATTTACATCAGTAATAGCCCACTGTACTTCCGGAGTATTGCTTAGAACAGAGTTCTTGTTTACATAATCAGCTGTTGCTGTTCCGTCAGCATCGTAATCTACTGTTGACAGGATACCGTTCTTCTTGTAGATAACGCTTGTAGGATCTACCTTTTCTTCCGCTTTATCTGTCAAGAAAGAGATACTCATGAACTTACCTAACAAGTCTTTGTAGTCAACCATATTGGAAGCAGTCAGCGTGATATACGGATATGTTGCAGACTCTTCCGGAGCTATTCTCGTTCTCAAATAAGCTACATCTTCGCTCAGGTTATCTTCAAGGATGATAGTTCTTGCATCATCTAAGCTTGCATTTTTACCAACTTTGATTGTAGAAACAACATCTGTTGATTTAGTGCTTGTACTTGCAGAGAATTCGAACCAAGAATAGTACTTACCGTCTGTATCGTCAGCCAGTTCATCTGCTGTAACCGTTTTAAATACATTCTTATTTTCATCCTTCTTATCATTAACAACTAATACGATATAGTTATCTCCTGATTTGATTTGGAACTTAGTGGCTAGACCTGTAGTGATCTTATTTCCATTCGCATCAACAGCTATCAATGAGCCTGCAAATGCTTCAGCACCTACAATTTCCTTATCGCTATCTTTAGCTACTTTGAAAGTCAGGTCGAAAACATTGCCAGTACGGTTATTCAAAGCGGCAGCAGTAATAGGGAAATCTAATGCTTTGTAGAAACCAAAAGCGATAGGAGCATCAGCAGCACCTTTAGCAGTAAAATCAGCATCAACAGTTGCAGATCCTAAATAGAGACCTACACCACCGTTATACTCAGCATTGGAATTAAATGATTTTGTTTTACCGATGTTAGCGAACTTACCATCAAACGCCTTGTTTTCGAAAGAGTATTCACCGCTTGCGCTTCTTACCGGCTTCCAAAGATATTGGTCGATGTTTGCAGCGGTTATACCAGCAGATCCATTAGCACTTACAGTTGTTGCATCTTCAGTACTAAAATACAATAATTTACCATTCGTTGCTGCAACGAAATAGTAATTATCATCAGCAACCTTTGTTACTTTTGTTAAAGTAGAACCATTTGCCTGAATGTTTTCGTCTGCGGTGTATTGGCCGAAAGCAAGTGCTGTACCATTAATTGTTGCAGTAGTTACACCAGAAGCTACCAGCGTAAGTTCTTTGTCTTTTTCTGTTTTACCAGTATTTGTAACATCCTTAGCTACAACAAATTTACCGTTTTTAATTACAAACGGAACAGCGTAAGTTTTAGCAGCTTCTACACTAAATTGATTTGCAGTAGTAGAAGCTATTAAATATTTACCTCCAGCCTTCAAATAAAACCAATCTGTAACATCAACGCCTGCAAAATCAGCTGCGGGTACAGCTTCCAGTGTCCATTCACTTCCATAGCTTTCAACTGCCGCAGCAGTAGCCGCAGCAGACGTTCCATCGGCAACTTTTAATAAAGTAGCTACCTTTCCATTGTCTCCATCACCCTCAGTGACATCAGAACCGATCAAATAAGAACCATTCACCTTCGGCGCAGTGATTTCAATCACTCTAGCGTCCAGCGTCGTCCAAGCACCGGCTGCCAGAAGGACAGCCACTAACGTAGAAAACTTTTTGTTCATAATCAATAAATTTAATATTAATAATAGTGTTATAAATAACCTCTACAGCCTGCTCTCGGCAGGGTTGCTAGTGTTAATGACTAGCTAAAACGATCCTTTTAATTAGTCATTTCTTGGAAGGCATTTTGATTTGATAACAAAAAGCAGTATTTTCGTACTCGCTTTGCTATTCTCTTGATAAGAAAGAAGATAGTAGAAGAAAAAAAATTGGAAGAAATGATTGGTAATTCAAAATGATGAAGTACCTTTGTGACGAGAAAAAACGATCCTTTTTTTTAGTCAGTCTTTTTCCGACCTCTCACCTTGCTATTCATATCCTAGAGTTGTATTCCCAATAAATGTTAAACAAGCTCAGCTTTTGGATGGATACCTATCCGTTTTGCCATCGATGCCTAGCCATTTTCTATGGGTAACTACCCGTTGTCCGACCGATGCCTACCCATTTCTGAGCGGGTCGTTGGCGGATGAAAAAAGATTGCAGAGTATCAAAAGTATCAAAAGTCTCTACCCCATATCTGAAATAGCAATACTTTTTCCGAGATCTGTTTTCTGATAGTAACCACTTGCATATGAAATCAATAACTTATGGTTCTTTGCATTTTTCAGCATCCGAAAAACACTTGCACGACTGATACCTCGGACAACCGACTCTTCCAGGATCTCCGCCGTAGAGAACTTGTCGGGCATGGCGGCAAACAGGTCGAGCTGGGCTGTCGGCATCTTAAAATGAAGTTCGCTATTGCTATGCTTCATCGTGGTACTAACCAGTTGCGAATGACGCAGGCAACAGGTACCGATATGGAAAGCCATTTCAAAATCGTCGTCGCCAACCTTCATCTTAGGTACATCGAGCTCCGCTTCCCCTTTGCGCAAAGCCGTCAGTACCATACAGATACGGAAGATAATCATGCGATGGCGCAGTACCACCGAAGCGATGTCTTCATTACCGAACACGCGTACATTATAATATTCACGTTCGAAATAGCGATCCAGCTTCTTACGCTGGCGGTCGGTGAAGCTGATAAACGTAGACGACTTCTCCAGGAACTGGGCTATTTTGAGCACGCGCGTTCCCAATTCGTCGAAGTAGAAAGCATTTTCCAGCTTGTCGTCCGAAGAGGTGAGCGGGTGATAACTCGACATTCCTGTAATGCGGTAGATCAGGAAGCGGCTGTAGAGCCCCTTTTCGGTGGAAGGGATCAGCTGAAGCAGCATACCCGGTGTACCGGAGGCAAGCACGCCCAGCTTCGGATGCAGAATGAAAGACGAACCGTTGTGCTTGGATGAGTTGGCCACGATCTCGTGGTGGAACGCCTCATTAAGCACACTACCATAACCGCCGAAATCCTGCGCGAGCGTGTTGTTGATCGACTCGAGTTCGTTTTCGAACAACAGGGAAGCATAAGGGTCGTTGGCTTCCAGTTGTTCATTCATACGCGCCGTAGAGGTGTAGCCGCTGATATGAAGCTGCTGCTGAATAACCGGCTGCGGTTCTTCGAGAGGGGTGCCCGGCGCCGGTTTGCTTTTTCCCTGGCGTTGCTTCATCTTGTCGAGCTCGTAGGCTTCTTTCTCTTTCTTGTATTCAGCTACTTTCCTGAACGAATTGTCGTAGACAGCACGCTGCCAAGGCACCACCAGTTTATGCGCCCGGCTGATACATCCTTTGCCGCTTCCGGAAGGGCCGATCACCAGGGTATAAAAAGGAGGATAGCAAATATCGTCGGCATTCATACCTCTCACTCCCGGCAGGGCGGTACTTAACACGGTGAGCGACGAGAGCAACAAAACATCGAATTCGGTATCATCCACCGCACCCTTCAAAGCGTCCGCGAGTACTGTCGGAAGAGCAGCTAAAAGGGCCTTTTCGAAGTGAGGCAAACCGGCATCCTCGTCATCAATATCAGGGCCTAAAGGCGAGCCGTCCGACAAGTCGGCATTTTCGGAAGTCCCCGTGATACTTTTGATACTTTTGAGACTCCCGGCTGTTGCTGCGGCTGCCGGCGGACACCAGTTTTTGCTGCCATGCGCTGTGCGGTAGCGGCGGTAGATGTCGCCCACGGTCGTGAGGATTTCTTTTTCACCGAAGCCCGGAGCGGTATAGCGGTAGAGGCATTCGGCCGTCACTTCGGCCTGGCTGAAACCGGCACTGTTGAGCGCCGAAGCGAGTCGTACCACGTAGCTGTGGCGGTAGCCGTCGGTGAAGGGGTTGTTCATTTCAAACTTATCGATGTAGTTCGACAGCGAGCGCGGTTCGGAGGGCGAGAAAACATCCGTCTGATCGGGAGCCACAGGGATGTTTACCACTTCGGCCACTTCCTTATAAAAGGCCGTCGGGTCGTAACTAACGAAACAACCGCGGTTGGGGTCTTTGCCCGAAGGGTCTACCTTCACGCCCGGCAGGTCGGCTTCAAGCAGTCGGCTGACCACTGCAAAGGCCTGTTCGTGGTGTTCCATATCGCTGTCTACCAGCACGAAGAGTTTAAGCCCGGTGCCCGAAGGGCTGATATGGCCGGCTTTCACATATGCCAATGCTTTGGCCCGGCAGAGCAGTTCCGCAGGTGATCCGGGCACATGGTCGAGGTCGCCCGTTACGCAGCGGGAGTAACCTACCAGATGCTCGCGTTTGCGGCCGCCTTCCATGCGGCCACCCGCCACCAGCAAGGGCAGGTTCTTTTTGCAGGCATTCGCTTCTTCCTGCCGGCCGGAGGCTACCAGGGCGCGGACGTTTTCTACCGGTTGTTTGTACTTACCGTTCACCACATCGGCGAAATAGTTTCCGAGTGTGGCCGGTGTGTAAGAAAGGGTGTCGAATGCTGTTCTGAACAGGGTACATTCAACGTCTTGATTAATTTGATTTCTCATACTAAATTATAATGAGGTTTATACTGTCAGGGTTCCCCCAGATGTTCGATCAGTACGCCTACTTGCTTCGGCGTGTAGAGTTTCTGGAACTTCATCCACCCGGCGGCTTCGAGCTTGGCTTTCAGTCCGCGCGAGGTGCGTATCCATTCCCACATTCGTTTATAGGCAATCACCGGTGTATGGCCGGGAAAATAAAGTTGGGCAAATTCCGTTACCCCATACGCTCTCCCCCAGGGAGACAGTTGCGTTTTTTTGTCTTCCATATTTTTTTGATATTTAATTATTTATTACACCACAATGTAGGAATTAAATGAATACGTTGTTAGCTTTTCAACGGATATTTATCGAAAAAATAATACATACTGATTATCCTGCACCTTTCCGCAATATCCTTTCAGTAGTAAAGCATACATTATCTTTGTAATGTAATCAGAAATAAAGATTTTAATACACTAACCCTTAAACATTTAAAGTTATGTCAGTAAAGTACAAGCTGGTCTTGAAAAAAGACCTTACGAAAGGTGCGGCAGAAGGAGCGAAACGTCATTATGCATCTGCCCCGGTAAGCGGAACGATGAATTTTAATTCGATCTGCGATGTGATAGCCGACCGCTCGACGGCGAGCGACGGTGATGTGGCGCTGGTGGTGCGCGGACTGCTGCGGGCAACGGAGGAGGCGTTGCTGCGTAATGAGGTGGTCGAACTGGATACGCTGGGGCGTCTCCGCCTGTCGATCGGCAGTTCGGGCTCGGTGCTCGAAAAGGATTTCCAGGCGGGCATGATCCGCAAACCGAAAATCATCTTTACCCCCGGCGCCCGGTTGCGTGCCATGCTCGATAAAGTCAGCTTCGAGCGTATCGGCAAAGAGCCGGAACAACCGGATGCCGGCGGCGAGGACGACCGACCCGTTATCGAGTAGTTATTAGGTGCAGCCTGGCATGCAACGACAAGACTGTCCGGGCGATTATCGAATTATCCACCCTATAAATAATAATTATCCTATGGCAAAAATTAAAAAAATCCTCGAGTTCATTCTCGCTTTGCTTAATTTTCTGTTTCACTTTAAACCCACTCCGGATGAAGAAACAATTGCTCCTGTTGAAAACTATCCCCGCCCTGCTTCGCCGCCTGGCCAGGAAAGGGCTGAACCTCTATTTGAAACTATCCCTTAGGATACGTCTCAGATTCTGACGAAAGCCAGCTCCGTACGGGTAGTTCACGGACTGCCCCGCAAACAGCCTGCCCCCTCTTTCCAAGCCTGCTCTGGAAGAAAGGGTGGGCTCTTTGTTTTAAATAACATCTTTTCAGGCATTCATTTTTTTCGGTATCTACAAGGTTATATCATTCCGATTGCCTACTTTTGCACTTTGATATAAATATATATGTAGGATTGTATGAAAACACTGGAAAGATTAGTTGCAGAGAAATTATTAAAAATTAAAGCCGTTAAGTTACAACCGGCCAATCCGTTCACATGGGCTTCCGGCTGGAAGTCGCCGATTTACTGTGATAACAGAAAGACGCTTTCTTACCCGGCTGTTCGTAGCTTCATTAAACTGGAACTGGCACGTGTTATCAGCGAGAAATACGAAAACGCAGACGCCATCGCAGGAGTTGCCACAGGAGCTATCGCACAGGGTGCATTGGTTGCCGACCTGTTGGGATTGCCTTTTGTTTACATCCGCGCAACGCCGAAGGATCACGGACTGGAAAACCTTATCGAAGGTGAATTGAAACCGGGTTCTAAAGTAGTAATCATCGAAGACCTGGTATCTACCGGCGGCAGCAGCTTGAAAGCTGTTCAGGCTGTACGTAACTTCGGTTGCGACGTGGTAGGTATGGTTGCCATCTTCACACACGGCTTCCCTGTTGCCACACAGCAGTTCAAGGATGCCAAGGTTACATTGACTACGCTGAGCAATTACGATGCCGTTATCGAAGAGGCTGTACGCACAGACTATATCGACGAATCGGAAATCGCTACCCTGCAGGAATGGCGTAAAGACCCCGCAAACTGGAATCCCGAAGCTTAATCAGACAATAGCAGGATGACAGAATTTGTTAGTGAGATCAAAACGATCCCCTATAACGAGGATCGTGTCTATGCAATGCTGTCCGACCTTTCCAACCTGGAACGGGTAAAGGACCGCATTCCGCAGGACAAGATAAAAGACTTTGAGTTCGACAGCGACTCCTGTGGTTTCGCTGTCGATCCCGTAGGTAAGATACGCTTCGAGATCGTTGAGCGCGAACCGAATAAAACGATCAAATTTACTACAACCAATTCGCCCGTTCCCCTCTTCCTCTGGATCCAACTGAAACAGATGGAGGAAAACGACACGCGGCTGAAGATGACGATCCGCGCCGATCTGAACCCGTTTATCAAACCGATGGTATCAAAACCATTGCAGGACGCTCTCGACAAGATATCGACTGTGATTGCCGGCCTGCCTTATTAACTCCGCATTATGGCTCAGAAACTTTGGGAAAAAAATGTACAGGTAGACAAGGAAGTCGAAACCTTTACCGTAGGCAAAGACCGCGAAATGGATCTTTACCTCGCTAAGTACGACGTCCTTGGCTCGATGGCTCATATCACGATGCTTGAAAGCATCGGGTTGCTCACGAAAGAGGAACTGACAGCGCTGCTGGCAGAACTGAAAAACATCTATGCCGTTGCCGACAGCGGTGAGTTCGTGATCGAAGAGGGCGTGGAAGACGTCCATTCGCAGGTGGAGCTGATGCTGACACGCCGTCTGGGTGATGTGGGCAAGAAGATACACAGCGGACGTTCGCGCAACGACCAGGTGCTGCTCGACCTGAAACTCTACACACGTGCACAGATACAGGAGCTGGTGGAACTGACGAACGGCCTGTTCGAGGTACTGATCAGCCAGAGCAACCGCTATCAGGAGGTGTTGATGCCGGGATATACCCATTTGCAGGTGGCGATGCCTTCGTCGTTCGGCCTTTGGTTCGGTGCGTATGCCGAGAGCCTGGCTGACGATTTGCAGATGATGCAGGCGGCCTACAAGGTGTGCAACCGCAATCCGCTGGGTTCGGCTGCCGGATACGGCTCGTCTTTCCCGCTGAACCGCAGCATGACTACCGACCTGTTGGGCTTCGACTCGATGGATTATAATGTAGTGTATGCGCAGATGGGACGTGGCAAGATGGAGCGCACGGTGGCTTTTGCAATGGCGGGTATTGCCGCTTCGCTTTCGAAGCTGGCGTTCGATGCTTGTATGTTCAATAGCCAAAACTTCGGTTTCATCAAGTTGCCGGATCAGTTTACGACGGGTTCCAGCATCATGCCGCATAAGAAGAATCCGGATGTGTTCGAACTGACGCGTGCGAAATGTAATAAGATACAGGGATTGCCGCAGCAGATCACGTTGATATGCAACAACCTGCCTTCGGGTTATTTCCGCGACCTGCAGATCATCAAAGAGGTGTTCCTGCCTGCTTTCGACGAGCTGAAGGATTGTCTCCGCATGGTTACGCATATGATGCGGGAGGTGAAGGTGAACGATCATATCCTGGATGACGATAAGTATGCCTTGCTGTTCAGTGTAGAGGAGGTGAACCGCCTCGTGCTGGAAGGTGTTCCTTTCCGCGACGCTTATAAACGGGTCGGTCTGGAGATCGAAGCGGGTAATTTCACGCCGAATAAGGCTGTGAACCATACACATGAGGGTAGTATCGGTAATCTGTGCAATGACAGTATTTCCGCCCTGATGCAAAATATTATCGATGGTTTCTCGTTTAATAAGGTAAACGAAGCTGAAAAGAAACTGTTAGTATAATAGGATGAAAAGGATATTTTTTTGTTTGGTGGTGCTGCTGGTGATGTCGTGCAATAAGGTGAATGTGTCAAACGTGCCTTATGCACCGGTGTACCTGGAATTGGACTTGCAGTTCAAAGACAAAGACCTGGTGGGTTCTCTCCACTTTAAAGAGATCACAAGCGAAGTAGGTCAGAACTACGGTACACGGCTCGGTTTTTCGGGCGTGTTGGTCGTAAACGGCTTCAGCGCCACTACGGGAGGTACACAATATTATGCTTATGATTTGTGTTGCCCCCACGAAGGGAAAAAGGATATCAGGGTAAAAGCAGATAATACAGGGTGGGCACAGTGTCCGGAATGCGGAACGAAGTACGAAATAGCCTACGGGTCTGGTACTCCGTCAGATGGCCCGTCGGAATTTGCACTTACGAAGTTTAATGTCACCCAGCGAGGGAGTGAATTATTAATCCAGTATTAAAAAAATCAGCCCTTGCGGTAAACTTTTTTCTCCAATTATTTGCAGATATAAAAAAGTTATCTACCTTTGCACACGCAAACGCAAAGAACGCGAAAGTAGCTCAGTTGGTAGAGCATAACCTTGCCAAGGTTAGGGTCGCGGGTTCGAGTCCCGTCTTTCGCTCATCTCTTAAGAGAAAGGGATGCTCGAATGGTGGAATGGTAGACACGAAGGACTTAAAATCCTTTGGCCATTGCGGCTGTGCGGGTTCAAGTCCCGCTTCGAGTACAAAGGATGTATTTTTCGGGTTCATCCCTTTCGATTTGCGAAAGTAGCTCAGTTGGTAGAGCATAACCTTGCCAAGGTTAGGGTCGCGGGTTCGAGTCCCGTCTTTCGCTCGCTTCCAAAAGGCCTCGGTATTGCTTGCAATATCGGGGCTTTTTATTTTATACAACTTCCCTCTGTTGTCCGTTTAAAGAATAATATATACCTTTGTTATAACTAAAGACAAAGGATATGAACTTCTTCAGCAATTACTTACCCGGAATTATTGCTTTATGCAAGAAGCATAAAGTAAAAAGAATGTTTGCTTTCGGTTCTGTACTGACAAATCGCTTTACCGACAAGAGCGACATCGATTTATTGGTAGACTTTGAAGGCGTCACACCGGAAGATTACGCAGACAATTACTTTGATTTAAAAGATGCATTATCCAATATCTTCCGCAGGGATGTAGATTTACTCGAAGATAAAGCTATACGAAATCCTATTTTACGAAGAAACATTGACTCGTCAAAGCAATTAATATATGGATGAGTATATTGAAAAACATCTGTACGATGTGCTTCTTTCTATTAATGAAGTGGAAAGTTATTTTCCTGAAGGGCCTAAACTATTCGAGGAATTCAGGAAAGAGATTATTCTCCAAAGAGCCGTTGAGAGAAACGTTGAAATAATGGGAGAAGCAATCAATCGAATCCGTCAAAATAGATCCAACTTTTATATTGCCTAACGCCAGAGCAATCGTCAATACAAGGAACAAAGTAATACACGGTTACGACAGTGTCACTACCGAATTTCTCTGGGGGCTCATTATAAGACATATCCCGGCTTTAAAGAAAGATGTTTTAGACTTACTTAACCACCCTAAATAAACAAATAGGGCTGCAACACACCTGTCGCAGCCCCTTCATAGACACACCAATATTTATAACTATTGTATAAATATCTTCTTTACCTCTCTTTTATGTCTGGTTCCGTTTGATACGGTAAACGCAAATATAAGAATAAATTTATCATTACAACCTTTTTTTGCAAGGAAGCATTGAAAAATCAGAAATAGCATAGATTTCATCCTGTTCCGGCAATAAAAAAGCCCGACCTCAATGGCCGGGCTTCTCGCTTTATCTTAATTTCAGATCATTTTCCCTGCAGGCTGGCATCCATAGCGGCAGCCGCTTTACGGCCATCACCCATCGCCAGGATCACGGTGGCACCACCACGCACGATGTCGCCTCCGGCATATACATCCGGTAAAGCCGAACGCATCGTATCCTGGTCGACTACGATCGTGCCCCATTTGCTCACTTCCAGGCCGCTGAAGGCACGCGGGATAAGCGGGTTGGGAGAAACACCGACGCTGACGATTACTTCGTCTACGTCGATCGTATCGATGGCTCCTTCGATGGCGACGGGACGGCGACGTCCGGAAGCATCCGGTTCGCCCAGTTCCATCTTCTGCAAACGCATCTGTTTTACACGGCCTCTTTCGTCACCGATGTATTCGACCGGGTTGTGCAGGTTCAGGAATTCCACGCCTTCTTCCTTAGCATGTTTCACCTCCTCGATACGGGCAGGCATTTCCTCTTCGCTCCGGCGGTAGACGATCATGGCACGTTCGGCGCCCAGGCGGCGGGCGGTACGTACGGAGTCCATCGCGGTATTACCTCCACCGATCACGGCCACCTTCTTGCCTTGCAGCACAGGGGTATCGCTTTCGGGGTTGGCAGCGTCCATCAGGTTGACACGTGTCAGGTATTCGTTGGACGACATCACGCCGATCAGGTTTTCACCCGGTATGTTCATGAAGTTGGGCAGGCCGGCACCGCTGGCGGCAAAGAAGCCTTTGAAGCCCTCTTCGTGCAGGTCGTCGTAACTGATCGTCTTGCCGACGATGCAGTTGGATATGAACTTCACGCCCATCTTGCGAAGGCCTTCGATCTCCACATCCACGATCTTGTTAGGCAGGCGGAATTCAGGGATTCCGTATTTCAATACGCCGCCGATCTCGTGGAGCGCTTCGAATACAGTCACATCGTATCCGCGCTTCGCCATATCTCCGGCAAAGGAAAGGCCGGCAGGGCCCGATCCGATCACGGCAATCTTGATACCGTTCTTCTCAGCGATTTCGGGGACGGATATCTGTCCGCTTTCACGCTCGTAGTCGGCTGCGAAACGTTCGAGGTAACCGATAGCTACCGGTTCCTTTTTCATCTTCAGATGGATGCATTTGCTTTCGCATTGTTTCTCCTGCGGACAAACACGGCCGCAAACGGCAGGCAACGCGCTGGTTTCCTTCAGCACTTTGGCTGCTTCGAGGAACTCGCCGCGTTCGATGTTCTTGATAAATGTCGGGATGTTGATGCTCACCGGGCAACCTTCCATACAAGTAGGGTTCGGGCAGTCGAGGCAACGTTGCGCCTCCTGCATGGCCTGTTCCTTCGTCAGCCCCAGGTTCACCTCTTCCAGGCGGGTGTGGCTGCGGTATTCCGGATCGAGCTCGTTCATCTCTACACGGGGGATATCCGTGCGTTCTTTATTCTTCTTGCTTTTGCGCAGTGCTTCCCTCCAGGGCTCGGCACGGCGGGCAGCGATCAATTCTTCTGTTGTCATTGTATCTCGGTGGTTACTTCTTTTCAATATCTTTATAAGCACTCAGACGCATCAGCATCTCGTCGAAATCAACCTGGTGGGCGTCGAATTCGGGGCCGTCCACACAGACGAACTTCGTCTTTCCGCCCACCGTGATACGGCAGGCACCGCACATACCGGTACCGTCTACCATGATCGTATTGAGGGAAGCGACAGTAGGTATCTCATATTTCTTTGTAAGGGCTGAAACGAATTTCATCATCACAGCCGGGCCGATGGTTACACACAGGTCTACCTTCTCACGGTTGATCACGCTTTCGACACCGTTCGTCACCAGTCCTTTCGTGCCGTATGAACCGTCGTCGGTCATCACGATCACTTCGTCGGAGTTGGCCTTCATCTGGTCTTCGAGGATCACCAGGTCTTTCGTACGGGCAGCCAGTACGACGATCACGCGGTTGCCGGCCTTATGGAATGCTTCAACGATAGGCAGCAGCGGAGCTACACCTACGCCACCTCCGGCACAGACCACCGTACCTACCTTCTCGATATGGGTAGCTTGTCCCAGGGGGCCTACCAGGTCGGTGATATAATCGCCTGCGTTCAAATCGCAGATCTTCTTGGACGAACCTCCCACGGCCTGGATCACCAGGGTGATGGTTCCTTTCTGAGTGTCTGCTCCTGCAATGGTTAAGGGGATACGTTCGCCTTTCTCTCCCACTTTCACGATCACAAAGTGACCGGCCTTGCGTGAGCGGGCAATCAGAGGAGCCTCAACTTCCAGCTTCACTACGTTGGCAGAGAAATGTTCTTTACTTACAATTTTATTCATTCTAATCGCTACTGTTGATAGTTTGTCTTGTTGATTTGCTTGCAAAAATACATCAAAAATGTGAATAGATTAGTATTTTGCCAAAGAAAAAGGCTTTATTCGAACAATCCTTCGTCGCGCATCAGCATTAAAATGGCAGAATGCGGCACGATCAGGAACTTCTCGTCGTTAAAGTTAATCTCATAGGCGGCATTTTGCAGAAAGACAGCGAGATCGCCTTCGTGCGCCTGCAGGGGCAGGTAATGCACCTCTCCTTCCTTCTTCTCCCACACTTCATGCTCTTCGCTCTGGGAGGGCAGCGGGAAGCCGGGGCCTACCTTGATGATATAACCGCTTTGTATCTTCTCCTGCTGCACCGTAGGCGGGAGATACAGACCGGACTTGGTCTGGCTCTGCGGGTTCTTGGGTTTGATAAGCACTTTATCGCCTATCATAATGAATTTGTCTATGTCCTTCTGGTCTATCGATAATTGCATAATCGTTATGTTTTATTAGTTGTGATGCAAAGATATAAAAAAAGAGACGTCGCAAAGCAACGTCTCCCTTTCGTTCAGAGTATATCAATTATGTTTAAATGGAGCGTCCCTTAAACACGTTGGACTGTTCCGTCGGATAGAGTGAACCGGTGAACGAGATACGGTTGCTGTTGAAGTTCGGGCTTACAGTAGCCGTACATTTGTTGCTGCCCTTCACCATCCGGAAGGTTACGTTGGCCGATACGGCAACGCCCTGTACCATCATACTGAAAGTGACATTACCTTTCTTATCGGTCTTCATCTCTACGTTTGAGGCGTTACCATCGACAGTGATACCCCCTATTCCGTTAGGGCCTGCATAAGCTCCGTTGAATGCCAACTGGATCGTTGCCCGGTTGCCTTTCATCGATACGAAGTTAGTGCTGGGAGTTACATAAACGAAACGTCCGCGTTTAAATTCCACACGGTCTGCTTCGAGCACAAAGTCTTTTGCGTTAAGAGCCTGTACGGCCAGGTCGAACATAGCCATGTTCTCGGCTTCTTCCGCTGCTTTCTTTGCTTCTTTCTCGGCCTTTTTTGCTGCTTTTTCAGCTGCTTTATCCTGTTGTGCCATCATCGTTCCCGTACCGAGGCCAAATAACAGGACAGCTAGCAATAATAAAACTCTTTTCATACTTCTATTCTTTATAATTAATACGTAGCGAACCACTTTTCATATAATAGACAAATAACTCGCCTGGAAGTTCAATTTAACGTTTCACTTTTTATGTTTTTAACATGGTACCACAGGAAAGCCCAGGCAGTTACGGCTGCGATGAAGTCCGAAAAAGGAGACGCGTACCATACGCCGTCCAATCCCCAGAACTCAGGGAACACGAGCAGAGCCGGAATCAGGAACAGGCATTGCCTGCTCAGGCTAAGGAACATCGCTTTCCAGGCAATACCGATGCTCTGGAAAAACTGGCTGATGGATATCTGCGAACCGACAACGACGAACACCATCAAACTGATCCGCAGGCCGTTGGCCGTCACCTCGATCAACTCCGGATCGCTGGTGAACGCACGGGCTATCAACCGCGGAAACAGGACGCTCGCCAGACAGCCCAGCCCCATGATAATTGTCGCAGTGATGATGACCAGCCGCAAGGTGTCCTGCACGCGCTTATGCTGTCCGGCACCGTAATTGAACCCGACAATAGGCTGCATCCCTTGCGCGATACCAATAATAAGCATCACCAGCAACATGCCGACACTGGTAATGATGCCGTTGGCTCCCAACGCCAGGTCGCCCCCGTGCACCTTCAAGGCATAGTTCTGGATAACGACGACCAGGCTACCCGCCAGCTGCATGGCAAAAGGCGAGATACCGATGGTGAGGATGTTCCACACCACATGCCCCTCCAGTTTGAACGTCCCTTTATGGAAACGTACGATACTGTCTTTCTGGATGAAATGGTTCATAACGAACAGGGCGCTCAGCAGCATCGAGATAATGGTCGCGATGGCCGCTCCCCGGATGCCCATGTCGAGCCAAAAGATAAAGATCGGGTCGAGAATGACATTCACCACCGCCCCGATCAGCATGGTAAACATGGCTTTCTTCGGATAACCGGAAGCGCGCATAACCGCGTTGAAGCCGAAGCTGAGCGAAGTCAGGATCGTTCCGGGCACAACGATATTCAGGTAGTCGCGGGCATAAGGGATGGTCTGTTCACTTCCCCCGAAAGCCAGCAGCAGGTCGTCCATCCAGATCATACAAGGGACGACGGTGACCAGGGTGATAATAAATGTCAGCGTAAAAGCATTCCCCAGCACCTTCTCCGCCATCTCGTTCGCCTTCCTTCCCAAATGGATGGAGACACGGGTGGCGGCTCCCGCACCAATCAGCATACCGAAAGCCTGCAGGAAAAGCAGGATGGGAAACGTCAGCGTAAGGCCGGCCATCGCCAGCGCACCGACTCCCTGACCGATAAATACACGGTCGACAATGTTATACAACGCATTCACCATCGTCCCGACTACAGACGGGATAGCATATTGTAACAACAGACGGGATATCTTCTCTTTCTCCAACCGTCCGATTATTTCATTTGCCATAATTCATCTATACTTACTGTTATTCTATTGTTTCGTTCCTTATGCGGGTGTGTCAAAACGACCTTACCCCCTTATCATATCCCCGAGAGAGAGATAGTGCCATACCCTGATATGACAGTTTACCATATCCCGGTGTGGTAATATACCATATCCAGATGTGGTTGCTCACCATATCCCGGCGTGGCATCTTACCTCATCCGGGTGAGGCAACCCCCTCCCTTACCGCAGCGACTAGTGCCGCCACATCGGGAAGCTCCTCCTCCTCACCGCCAGGCCATGTAAGGTGCAGGCTGCCGGAGACAAGGCAGTTTATATTCAATTGCCCCGGCTTTACAGGCGAGGGGCGGTAACCGTTCCGTATCAGGGCATTACCCACCCAATAGGAGACAAGGAAGTCGCCTTCCACTCCAACAGGGGTGATCGGGGCTTCGGTATTCAGCTTGCCGGTCGACGGGTCGAAGACGATACCTTCTTTTCCGAAGAAAGATTCGAAGGCACCGCTCAGGATCAGGTCTTCGGGCGTACCGCAAGCCATCGGGCGGCCTTTTTCCTGGAGCCAGAGACAGTCGCCCATCTGGATAGCCAGGTCGAGGTCGTGGGTCGACAACAGGATGGCTTTCTGCTGCTCCATAGCCAGGCGATGCAGCAAGACCATCGTTTCGATACGGCTCGTTACATCGAGGAAGGCCGTAGGTTCGTCCAGCAGGATGATGGGGCATTGCTGCGCAAGGGCTTTGGCGATCATGGCTTTCTGCCGTTCGCCGTCGCTCAGTTCGGATACGTAGTTTTGTGCTTTGTGGGCGATGCCGGCTGCTGCAAGCGATTGCTCGATGATCTCCCTGTCGGCTGCCTTCAGTTGTCCGAAGAAGCCTGTGTAAGGGTGGCGTCCCAGCGAAACAAGTTCGTAGACGGTGATGCCGCCCGCGTTCGTCTTTTCCGTCAATACAACACCTACCGTAAGGGAAAAGTTGCTTTGCGAGTATGACGACAGGGGTTTTCCCATCAGGGAGATATCGCCGTCCAACGGGGGCTGGAAACCGCAGAGGGTACGCAGCAGGGTCGATTTGCCGGCTCCGTTCAGTCCCAGCAGGCAGGTCACTTCACCGGGGAAGAGCCTGAGGCTGAGGTCGTCATGGATCACCTTACGCTTGCCGCCTTTCAAGGGATAGCCAATACTGAGGCGATTGGTTTCTATTACAGGTGTCTGTCTGTTCATCAGTCGAAGTATTGGATATTCTTACGGTTCACGATCACATAGATGATAACCGGGGCTCCGAGCATCGGCGTCACGGCATTGAGCGGGAGGATGTTGTTGGTTCCGGGCATCACCATCAATATATTACAGAGCAGGGCGATGCAGGAACCGGCCAGCATCGTGACGGGAACCAGCATCTTATGGTTCGAGGAGCCCAACATCAGGCGGGCGATATGCGGAACGGCCAGTCCGATGAAGGAGATCGGGCCGCAGAAAGCAGTCGTCGTTGCGGTAAGCAGTCCGGTGCAGAACAGGATCAGGATGCGGGTGCGTTTGATCCGGATTCCGAGGTTGGCGGCATACATTTCCCCCAGCAGCAGGGCGTTGAGGGGTTTTATCAGCAGGATGGCCAACAGCAGTCCGGCGAGGGTGAAGATGAGGAAATAAGGCAGCTGCATCAGGGAGACACCTGAGAAGTTGCCGAGTCCCCACATCACAAAGGCATGGACTTTGTCGGTCGAGGCGTAATAGTTGAGTACCGATATCAGGGAGGAGGCGAGATAGCCGATCATGATACCGATAATAAGCAGCATGACGTTGCTTTTCACCTTGGCCGAGAACCAGATGATCAGTCCCAGTATGCAGGCTGCCCCGGCAAAGGCGGCGAAGATAACAGCGAGATAGCCGCTGATAGGCAACTCGGTGACCATGCTCAGCGTACCGCCGAAATAGAGCATGATGGCAGCCACTCCCAGGTTGGCTCCGTCGCTGATTCCCAGGATGGAAGGGCCTGCCAACGGGTTACGGAACAGGGTTTGCAACAGCAATCCGCTGGTTGCCAGCGAAGCACCGGCCAGCAGAGCCGTAACGGCCTGCGGGAAGCGGCTTTGCAGGATGATATTCTGCCAGGCGGGACGACCGACGTCTTTCCCCATCAGAATATCGATAACGCTCTCCAAAGGAATGGATACGGCACCGTATACCAGCCCACCCAGAAATAAGAGAACCATCAGGGCGGTTAGCAGTAAGGGAGACCAGGTTATTCGTTTTTGCATATAATTAATTCACGCCATATTATTGCCTAATATTCATTCCGTTCTTTTTCCTTGATAAAGCCGTTGCGGTAGGCATACAACAGCTTTTCCAGATCATGGATCTGGCGTTGCAGGTCGGTGCCTTTGTCGGTATCCTTTACCATCTGACGGTGGGAACTCAGTTCCACTACGATCGTGGTGGAACGGATATCACGCCCCTCTTTGATGGCCTGGTCGGTCGACAGGAACGGCTCATGCTGCACCAGCTGGAAACCGCGGGAGTGATACACCAACGTATAACCGGCAATCCCCGTTTCGGCATGGTAAGGCCGCGAGAAACCACCGTCGATCACCAACAGCTTGCCATTGGCTTTGATGGGGTTTTCGCCTTCGATGGAACGGACAGGGACGTGCCCGTTGATGATATGGCGGTGCATACCCGTTACGCCGAACTCATCCAATAACATATCGCATACCTTCTCTTCTTCGCGGAGGGTATAATAAGCGCCTTTCTCTTCCTTCTGTACCGCCTTATCGTCGATAAAAGCTCGCTCGAAGGTGGCCATCTTGCTCTTATCGAACAAGGGAGAGTCTTTTCCTCCCCAGAGATACCAGATATAATCCATCGCAAAATCCTTTTCGGGAGAGTCCTCCGAGTCGAAATAGGCGGTGCGGATCAACTGGTCTACTTTATCGAGCAGGCTTTTACCTTTGTATTCCTGCCCTTCTATACGGATGCTTTTCAGCGTCCCGTCGGCATTCATCGGGACAGAGGCATGAAACAGCAGGTTGGAATTGCATACCTGGTACATGCTGCCGTGACGGAAGAGACAACGCATATGTTTCTTCAGCTTCTCGCTGTACTCGAAAGAATGCTGGATGCGGCGGATCAGGTCTTCCTCCTCGATCGACAGGGCATACGGATCTTTCGGGTTGATGGTCGGCCAGTTCTTATCTTTCAGCTCGAACTCTTTTCCATCCAAAGTGATGGTTCCGCGTTTCAGGTCGATATGGTGGAGCAGCAGGCGGTCGTCCATCTCGAACTCGGGACGGCGGCGGATGATCTCGCCTTCGAGCTTGAACTGGATAATCGTTATCGCCTTATGCATCTGCGAGATCAGGCGGATCGTCTTTTCATCAAACGTGGAGTCGGACGCATTCGTCTTCGGCATGAACAGGTCGCAGGGATCATCGCCGTACACATCCATTGCGAACGTGGCCAGCGGAAGGAGGTTGATGCCGTAGCCGTCTTCCAGCGTCGCCAAATTACCGAAACGCAGGCACATACGGATCACATTGGCAATACTTCCCAGGTTACCGGAAGCCGCTCCCATCCACAGCACATCGTGGTTGCCCCACTGGATATCGAAATGGTGGTAATCGCAAAGGGTATCCATGATGATATGGGCACCCGGGCCACGATCGTAGATGTCGCCTATCACGTGCAATATATCGATCGTCAGCCGTTGTATCAGGTTACACATGGCGATGATGAAGTCATTGGCACGGCCGGTCGAGATGATCGTGCGGATGATCTGGTCTACATAGGCTGACTTGTTCGGCTCGACGGACGATTCATGCAGCAACTCCTGAATAATATAGGAAAACTCTTTCGGCAAGGCCTTGCGGACTTTCGAGCGTGTATATTTCGACGATACATTCCGGCAGACGCGCACCAGCTGGTTCAACGTGATCAGATACCAGTCGTCCAGGTCGGGCTCCTTGCACCTGACCAGTTCGAGTTTCTGTTCCGGGTAATAGATCAGCGTACACAACTCTTTCTTCTCGAAGTCGCGCAACGTGTTACTGAATATCTCATTCACTTTCCGTTTGATCGCACCGGATGCATTCTTCAGCACATGGTTGAAAGCCTGGTATTCCCCGTGGATATCGGACAGGAAATGCTCCGTCCCCTTCGGCAGGTTCAGGATGGCCTCCAGATTGATAATTTCGGTACTCGCATCGGCTACAGTAGGAAAACTACGCGCCAGCAATTGCAGATAACGCAGGTCACCAAGCACGTATTCAGGTGTTATATCTTTCGTCATAAAATGTATACTGTCTTTTTCCGTGCAAATATAAGCAAATACAAGGAGACAATCCTTCTCAAAAGTATTATTTACGGGAGGTCACCCGGTCATATACGAACAAAAGGAGGGCAGTTCCCATGCCAATACCGAATATGACCATCCATAAGCGGGAAGGATCGTAGAGTTTCCAAAGAAGGTTCGTCAATGCCTGGGGCGTCAGATCGACTTGCCGGGCGACTTCGGCGAAATAGGCGTTATTGGAGAGTCCTTGGGGTATCTGCAGCCCTTTCTCCGCCACGAATTGCTGGACGATCATCACCTTATCCGACATCTGCTGATACACGACACCGGAAATGATCCCGGCCATCACATTCCCCAGAAACACGGGGATAAAGGAGTATCCCATGTAAAGCGCTTTCTTATCCACAGGGGCAATACGTCCGATATACTCGGTGATCTTCGGCGATCCGGCCATTTCCCCCAACGAGAAGATCAGGATAGCCACCATCGTAAACAATACATTCTGCGAAACAATGGTCAGCGACATACCGATCGAGCAGACCAGGAAACCGGACATCATGGAGCGCAACGGTTTCATCTTCATCACGATACTTGAAACGACCAACTGAAAAGTGATGATGTAGAGTGCATCGATATTCGTCACGAACTCCGCATCCATCACACCGGGCGCCTCGCTGTAATTCTCGCTGAAAAAAGGCATATAGGCATGGAAGAAGTTATACAGCACACTGGTGTCCACCCATTGCGAGATAAAGACCGGCAACGTAAAGAACAACTGGTGATACATCGCCCAGAAGCCGGCCACAATCACCAGAAAGAGGATGAACTTAACGTCTTTCAATATATATCCCATATTGGTGAAGATGATGCGGAAGGTTTTCAGCAAAGGGTCTGTATTCTTTTCCGCGTCTTCCCGTCCCGGCTCCTTGTAGAAGAACAGCAGGATGAAGTTGAGCGCGATAATCCCCGCCGAGACATAAAAGATAAGGTGGGACGATCCTTTGAACAACAGGGTGACCATCGGCCCGAAGAAAGCCCCGATATTGACCATCATATAGAAAATACCGAACCCGATCGAAGCCGTCTCGTCCGTTGTCGTCTTTGAGATCGTTGCCGAGATAACGGGTTTAAACAGGGCTGCTCCCACCGCCAGATAGAGATACATAAGGAAAACTCCGGTAAAGGTAGTGAACATCGGAAGGAGAATGAAAGCGGATGTATAGATCAGAAAGGCCAGAAACAATACTTTCTTATATCCGTAGCGGTCGGCGATGGCTCCCGTCAGCACCGGCAGGAAATAGAGGATGCCTGTCCCCACTCCCATCAGAAGCCCTTTCTGGCTTTGCGAGAATTCGAGTCCCCCGACATCCGACGAGCCGGTCAGGTAGTTGGCAAACAGCATAAAGAAACCGTACCACGCCCAACGCTCAAACAATTCAATTACATTGGCCACCCAGAATGTGCGTGGGAAGCTGCTAAAGACGCTCATAATAATATTTGTTTTCTGATTAAGTGTTGTAAAGATACGATAAATACAAATACGAGGGAAATTTAGCAAGCCTTAAATAGCAAGCCCCGGAAGACGAATCTACCGGGGCTTGTTTTTTGTCTGTTTTCACTCTTCACAGAGGTTGAACAGAAGAACTTTATTTCATTACTTTAGTATTAATATCTACCGCTTGTTCGCCCTTCACGGGGTAATTGGCTCATGACGGAACCGCGCGGTAAACAATTTAGAATTATTTGATTATAAATAATTGCGTCTTATTTTACGATTGCTTTTACAGCAGCTTCACCTTCTACGGCTACGATTACTACACCTGAAGGAGTAGAGATTTCAGCTTTGTCAGAAGAAAGAACTGCGTTAGCAATAGTCTGGCCAAGTACGTTACTGATAGTAACTTTCTTGCCTTGTGCACCGGCGATAATCACTTTACCTTCTGTTGTTGTTACTTTTACAGAAGAAGTAGTGATATCTTCGTTTGCTACAGGATTACCCTTGAAGTTTTCTTCCATGTTGAATACTTCACCGTTAGTATAGCTGTTTGTTACAACAACTGTACCGTTTACCCAACGCAGGTAACCTTCGTTATTTGCAGATGCATCGAATGCGTCTTTGTCTGCAGCACTATATTCTTTGTACTGAGTCTGGATCTTGAATGAACCAGCTTCGTTATCTACGTAACGGAAAGCGAACTTAGCAACATTGAATGCTGGATCAGTCATACCTAATTTAACAACTTCACCACCCTTGCGAGTAATATACAATGTATCGTTTGTATGGATACCTTCTACGAATGACAACTTAGCCTTGTTTTCGTCTGCTTCAACCATATTGATATATGGGTTGTTGTGCAGGTGATCAGCTTTGTAAGCAAAAGCAGTGTCAATCAGGTTGATCAGGAAGCGACCTTTTACTACAGCCGGATTTTCTTTTGCGTCAGCGCAAGGGCCACCATGTTCTTCTCTCCAAGCATCTGTATTATGTTCAGGATTGTAAGGACAGTAAACTGAATTTTCTTTATCTACGTTTACAGCCAACAGATACTGGTAGCAAGTGTTAGCAACACCATTTACTGTACGGTTTACATAAGCTGTATCAACGAACAGAGCAGGATTAGCACCAGTTACACTGTTATTTACATTCAGGAAGCTCAAAGTTTTGCCATCTACAACAGATTTAGCATCTGCTTTTTCGAACAATACTTCTGTAGGATATTCTTCACGGTAAATTCTTACTGTGTCACCCCATGCAGCAACTACCTTACGGTATTCCGGAGCATCGATAGGCTCAACAACCATCAGAGAGTTGGCATCATCTGAATAAGTTTCAACATTTTCCCATGTACCTTTGTTTGCACTGTTCTTCAAGTATACTTTCATGTCACCATTGATAGCAGTAACAGGTTGTACTTTACCATCTGTATAAGTATTTGTTACAGCCAAGGTTACATAGTTATATGTATTACCCGGTCTTTTCTTCAATGCGAAGATTTTAGCATTGCGAGCAACATTCTTATTATCTTTGTCACAGATGTAATATTCCTGATTTGTTTCATTGTTCAGAATTACATATTCACGGTTACCTCTGTTCTGGAATACATACGGAAGAACTGCCAATGTGTCCGGAGTAGTTGTTGTAACACCTGTTGTTGCGTTATAAGAGACCAAGTTACTGATAACTAATACAGAGTCGATCTGTTTGTTATAATCAGCAGCATCCTTCTTAACTAATTGTACATTCCATTGAGTAGCTTCCTCCTGGTTTACTGTTGCACCGATCTGGTGTGTGCCGTGATTTTCTGCCCAATAAGCAGGAACGTCACCGTCTGCATTGCGACGAGACTGACCCAGATAAAACGCAGAGTTGATCAAAGCGTTGTCTGCATATACTTGGTAACCGTCTGTTTTTGAAACTGAAGCTACTGGAGTGATCTTGATCTGTTCACCAGCTATAAGACCTGAATTAGTTGCAGTTACTGCACCTACTTCATAAACACCAGCACTTACTTCACGTAAAGATGCAATTTTAACCTGCACTGCAGCCGTTGTATTTTCACGGTTTGTCAAAACCAACTCTCCACCAACAATGCTTGGAGCCCACATAGTAGAAGGATCTTCTGCAACAACATCAGCAGCCTTTACGAAATCAGCAACATTTGCAGCTGTATTAAATCTCAGACCTAAAATGCCATTAACCTTGTAAGCAGCAGCAGCTTCTGTTTCACCTACAGCTTTCTTTACAAAGCTAACTTTGTAGAACTGGCCTGTCAGGAACTTATGGAAGTCAACTGCGTTTGTTGCACCTAAAGCTGTACTAGCCCAGTTAGCAGCAGCACCATTCAAAACATCAAGAGCTGTTAATACGTTAGTTCCGTTTGATACATTAACATATAAACGTTTGCCATTATCAACAGTTACTTCTACTGTTTTTGCTCCGTTATCAGCTACGTTGATTTTGAATTTAGCTGTAGTTCCAGCCTGGATAGCAGCTGCGTCAGTTGCGCTAACTAACTTAAAGCCTCCTTTAATAGCATTTGAGCTATTCAACGCTGCATCAAAAACAATGTATTTGCCATCTTTGTTTTTCAAAAAGAATTCAGTTGTTGCCCCTGCTGCCGGTATAAATGCAGAAGAACCACCATCCCATTCCATTGCAGTCAACTTGTTAGCGAACAATTCCGCGCCTTTAAGAGTTGAAGTACCGAAAGTCACTGATAAGTTAAAGCCATCATTCAAGTCTTTATTCAGATCCTCACCTTTAGCAGCAGCTGTATAAGCTGTTTCTACTGATGCGAAAATAGCAGCACTATTTACATCCGCGGCATCTGCTGTGATAGTTCCATCAGCTATAATTTTGATAAACTTACCATTCTTAGCAGCATCAGAAGATATAGCTTTCAATCCAAAGAAGGAAGTAACTGTACCGTCTGTCTTTGCCAATGGAACGATATCAAAATTCTGAACGCCATCCAACGACAGAACAGTTCCATTAGCACCTACTAATTGATCCCCATTCAGCGTAAAATAGAAAGGAGCCATAGTAGCAGGAGTAGTTGCAGTAGCATAATCTGCTTCTGCACCAATCAAAGCAGCAGATGATACAAAATAATTTTGAGCAGCATTCGCTGTAGTCAAAGCACCTGTTTCCAAAAGTACCTGCAAACGAGCGTTGTTAGTAAAACCTTTCAAAACATTTACTGCTGTATGACCAGCAGCAGCAACAAGGCCAGCATCACTGGTCACTTTTTCTGCACCTGTGTTAGGTACAAGCGCACGAGTTTCTACTCCGTTAGGAGCTGTAAACATTGGAGCCGCTGTACCTGCGAATGCTGAAAAAGCTGATGCAAATAACAAGCTAGCTACAAGTGTAGAAAACTTTTTGTTCATAATCAATAAATTTAATATTAATAATAGTGTTATAAAAACCTGTTCACAGCCTATTCCCGATAGGCCAGCTAGTAGTAATGACTAGCTAAAACGTTCCTTTTTTCTAGTCATTTTTTATGGGGCGCTTTGATTTCATACCGGAAAGAGAGAATTTCGTACTTAATTCGCTATCGTGTTGATAAGAAAGAATATAGAAAAGGAAAAAATCTTGGGGAAGCTATTGCCAGTTCAAAAGAATGTAGTAATTTTGATGACTAGAAAAAAGGAACGATTTTTCTAGTCAGTCGTTTTTCCCACCCTAAGTATTATAAATCAATAGATATATAGTCATTTTGACGACCTGCCCCGAAAGGTAGGAATATAGTGCCTTATATATAATGTACACACGCGTACATTATATTATTAGTTACCTGGACGAAAAAAAGCAAGGTTTTTGCAGAAACAATTGTTAATAGAGCTAAAATGGGCTATATTTACCCTTGTTAAGGACTTTCCGAAGGCGCTTCTGCTTCATCTTCCACATCATTTTATTAGCATATATTGTGTTACTGCAATGGCATATATTGTGTCACCGCAGTATCACAATATATGAGAATGGCGGCATCTCCCAGGGAAATGCCGCCAAGTCAATAACAATCTGTAAATCAATACCTATCCGAGATCGTAATACTCCTGGTACTCGTCATATCGAGGTTCGGTAGAAATGCCGTGGGCAAGAAAGAGTTTTTTGATACAGGCCTGCTCTTTCGGTCTGATCAGGCGTCGCTTCTGCTTACAACGGTAATAGGTGCTGCGTCCCAGGTGGGCTATGATCTGCGATTTGATTGCTTCCGCTTTTCGCAATGGTAGGTCATCGTACAGCCAGGTGATACCTTTGGCAAACTTTTGGGGTTCATCCAGTACAAAGAACGGGCACTCTTTATCACCGAGCGCATCAAGGTAACCCGGGTTAAGAATGTATATTCCTCCACGATCCTTCGGGACATGGAGAGCCATCTGGCGGCGTAAACATTTGTCACCATGCGGACATTGCTCGCGGAAGCAATTGGCAAAAGAAGCAGGAAAATCGTTATAGTTGAAATCTGGTTTCATAATGCGTATAAGTTTATTGGTTGCTTATAGGACAAAGATACCTATTTATATGAGCTTCTACACTAAATATTTCCGGAATTTATCATTATCTTCGCCATCAAATAGTGTAAAAGCCATGAGAAAACTAATCATCCTTTTCGTCTTCCTGAACACCCTGTCTTACGCTTTCCCTATCTACTTTAAGCATATCGGGACAAAAGAGGGGCTCTCGCAACTATCGGTCATGTCTATTTATCAGGACGAACTGGGACGGATGTGGTTCGGGACGGAAGAAGGGCTGAGTGTTTTCGACGGCGTTCATGTGACCGCATACAAGCCGACTCTGGCGAATGAGAACGGGAATGAATTTCCGGTTGGAAACAGTATCGATTTTATCACCGGAGATAACCGGGGGAATATTTATTTCAATTCGGACAACTCGCTGGTATGCTACAATCTTCATTCCCAGGAGTTCTCCTGCTTGAAGAAGTCGAAGGTCAACGCAGTGGCTTTCGGCGACGGGCAACTTTGGGTAGGCGTCGGCGACTCTATCTTTACCCGGGAGAATGACACCGGAGAACTGCAATTCCGTTTCAAGCTCGAATACACCTATCAACATGCCACCTGCATCACGGTAGACAGCCAGAAACGGTGCTGGATCGGGACGAACAGCGGATTATATATGCAGGAAGGAGATACACTTCCCACCTGCATCATTCCGAATGAAGATATCTACGCCCTGTTTGAAGACTCTCACGCAAACCTTTGGATCTCGGCGCGTATGAACGGGCTTTACAAAAGAGAACCGTCCGGCAGTTTCAAACGTTACCGCTATGATCCACAGAAACCGGATAATATTTCCAATAACCAGGTGAGAGGGATCGTTGAAGATAATTTCGGGAACCTGTGGATCGGAACGTTCACCGGGCTCAACAAATATAATCCGCATGACGACAGTTTCCAGGTCTACACCCGCGACCTTCTGCCCGGCAGCCTGGCGCATTCGTCCGTATTCCCCGTTTATAAAGATCATCAGGGAAGTATCTGGCTGGGGACTTACTATGGGGGCGTGCATTACTTCAACCCGGAAATGGACTTGTTTACCGTCTACACGGCCGACAGTTCAAGAAAGGATTGTCTCAGTTTCCCTTTTGTCGGGCATATGACGGAAGACAAAGACGGAAACGTCTGGATTTGCACCGAAGGGGGCGGTCTCAACCTCTTCGACAGGAAAACAAAAACCTTCACCTATTTCATGGCCGATCCCAACAAGAATTCCATCGCCCATAATAACCTGAAAGATATTGCTTACAGCGAAAAGCGGAATAAGCTTTACATCGGGACGCATACCGGGGGATTATCCATCTTCGACCTTTCCCAAAAGCGGTTCCGCAATCCTTATTTCGAAGACCCGTCGTATGCGGTAAAGGCGGGCGACCGGATCAACCAGATGCGTATCTGGAAAGACAAGTACCTGGTATTCATGACCCAATGGGGCAATGCGATGATGGATCTCGACACCGAGCAGATACGCCCGATATTCAGCAGCGGAAAGTCTTATGGAAATCATTGTTTCCTGATAGACTCGCAGGATTATATCTGGATCACTACCGGATACACTCTTTACAGAATCAAAATGAACAACGAGCAAGACCTGCGCGTGTACCGTTGTGGTGAGGACGGGCTCGGCAAACAACCGATATCTTCTATTTTTGAAGACAAGGAAGGACGTATATTCCTCGGGACACAAGGGTCGGGTTTATACAAATTCGAGGAAAAGAATAATACGTTCAAAGGGTATACGACCGACAACAGCCTGATACTAAGCGATTATTGCTATGACATAAAAGAGTCGACGCAAGGTTACCTGATCATTTCCGGAGACAAAGGGCTCTCTTTCTTCGATCCTGTGCAGGAGCAGTTTAAGGTGGTGGAGCTGGGAACGGCTCTTCCTGTGTCGGGTATCAATAAAGGGTGCGGCCTGCTGGTTTGCAGGAACGGCGAGATATTCGTAGGCGGCATAGACGGAGTCAGCACATTCTTCGAGCAGGATTTGTTTCGCCCGGCCAAAGATTACCGGCTATACTTCTCCGATCTGTATATCAACAACGAGATAGTACGGCCGGGCGACCGGACACATATATTGTCCGAGGCCTTGTCCTACACCCCTGAAATAGACCTGAACCACAACCAGAACAACCTGATCGTGACTTTCAACTCGAACAACTATATCAACACATTGAAAGAGACGGCCTACGAATATATGCTGGAAGGGTTCGACGACAAATGGATCGGCAATAGCGATAACAGCATCCAATACACCAACCTCAACCCCGGAAAATATACGCTGACCGTACGCGAAAAGCAATATGATCCCAAGGTCGAACCGCAAACGATCCGGATGGGCATCGTTATCCATTCGCCGTTCTACGCCACTCCGCTGTTCTACCTGTTGTATGTATTGGTTGGCGGCGGACTGATCTACGGTTTCTTCCGTTTCAAACAATCGCAGTTGCTTCTCCGTACCTCGCTGGAGTTCGAACGGAAGGAGAAAGACAGGATCGAAGAACTGAACCAGGCAAAATTGCAGTTCTTCTCCAATATCTCGCATGAGTTCCGGACACCGCTTACGCTGATCATATCGCAAATCGAATTGTTATTGCAAAGCAGTTCGCTGGCACCATCGACCTACAACAAGCTATTGAAGATATACAGGAACACGCACAACATGCGGACACTGATCAGCGAGTTGCTCGACTTCCGCAAACTGGAGCAAGGCCATGTGAAACTGAAAGTATGCGAACAGAATATCATCCCGTTCCTGAAAGAGATCTATCTGTCTTTCTATGAATATGCATCCGGCCGTTCGGTGACGTATCATTTCAGTACGCAGCAGGAAGATATCAGGTGCTGGTTCGACCCCAAGCAGATGCAAAAGGTCTTTTACAACCTGCTGTCGAACGCATTCAAATATTCCAAGCCGGGTGCCGACATCGAAATGGTGGTCGAGGAAGACGAACAAACGATCATTGTCAAAATCATCGACAACGGGATCGGTATCAGTAAAGAGGATATCGACAAGATATTCGACCGTTTTTACCAGGCAGGCAACAACACTCCGGGACTGTCGCAACCCAGCACGGGCATCGGCCTCTCACTGACCAAAAGCATCGTGGAGCTGCATCATGGTAAAATACAGGTGGAAAGTACGCCGGGATACGGAAGTATATTCATCGTCCGCCTACCCAAAGGCCGGGCGCACTTCAAGGCGGATGAATGCAAGTTCGTCGAGCCGGAGAATGAAATGATACGCAACGAAATACAGCCGGAGACAATTATGAACGACCTTCCCGAAGATACTTCCGAACTGTCGCTGGCCGAAACCGGTGCCACTTATACCGTCCTACTGGTCGACGATAATGAGGAATTGCTTCAGATACTGAACTCGCTTTTCTCTCCGGTCTACAATGTCCTGTTGGCGCGGAACGGCAAAGAGGGATTGGAAAAGGCGAGAAGCGAGAAGCCGGATATTATCGTTAGCGACATTATGATGCCGGAAATGTCGGGGACGGAGATGTGCCTGAAGATCAAAAACGATTTCGATATCTGCCATATTCCGGTGATCCTGCTCACGGCACTCGGTTCTGCAGAGCAAAGTATAGAAGGGTTGCAACGCGGTGCGGACGATTATATCAGTAAGCCTTTCAATGCAAAGGTGTTGCTTGCCCGTTGCAACAACCTGGTACGTAACCGCATCATCCTGCAAAAGAAGTTCAACGAACAAAGGGATTTCGATACACAATCGCTGGCCAGCAACCCGATCGACCAGAAATTCATGGATACGGTCAACAAGATCATCGAGGAGAACCTCAACAATATGGAGTTCGATATGAATACGCTGGCAAAAGAATTGGGACTAAGCCGCAGCTCGCTGTACGCCAAATTCAAAGCGCTGACCGGAATGACCCCGAACGACTTCGTCCTCAACTGCAAACTGAAACGGGCAGCCACCCTGTTAATAAGCCGCCAGGATCTCCAAATCGCGGAGATCTCAGACTTGCTGGGCTTCGGCTCCCCCCGCTACTTCACCCGCTGCTTCAAGGCACAGTTCGATACGACACCGGTGGAATACAGGAAAAAGCAGACTCCCGATAACGGATAGGCACCGAAAAAAAATGGACAGGCACCGCTTCAACGACAAGTGCCTGTCCATTTCCTGTCAGATAGTTATCTGTTTATTTCCCTTCTATCTCCTTTTTACGTTTCAATGCTTCCATAAAATAGTAGTCGGCATAGTTCAGCGGAACATCTATTTCCGAGTTATGCGGGATACTGCCTACCGAGTGCATCAACAGGAAGTTTCCGTTTGTACCCAGGGCGGCACGATAGGCCGGAGAAGCCAACGAAGTCATTATACTGTCGGCATAAGCCTTATAATCAGCGGGATTCTCGACATCCAGCGTACTGATCTCATATAAGGCAGCAGCGATACAAGAAGCAGCCGAGGCATCGCGGGGTTCGTTCGGAATATTCGGGGCATCCATATCCCAGTAAGGAATAAGGTCGGCCGGCATAGCCTTATGGTTCTTCATGAAATTGAATGTTTTCAATGCCTGATCCAGATATTTGCGATCGCCGGTCTCACGATAACAAACGACAAAGCCGTAGATAGCCCAGGCCTGCCCGCGGCTCCAGGCCGACTCATGCGCATAACCTTGTGCCGTGTGGCGGTGACGTACGGAACCGTCTTTCAGGTCATAATCGATCACATGGTAACAGCTGCCGTCCGGACGGAAATGTTCCTGCAACGTACGGTCGGCATGGGCGATAGCTATTTTGTAGAAAGAAGAGTCGCCGGACAGGCGGGTTGCTTCGAACATCAGTTCCAGGTTCATCATATTGTCGATGATCACCGGACATTCCCAGCCACGCTCCGACTGCCATCCTCGATCCACATTCCACGACTGGATCACCTGCGGAGCTTCACGGAAGCGGGTAGACAACGATTTGGCGGCCTGCACCATCACATCTTTATAAGAAGGATCGGCTGTCAGGCGCAACCCGTTACCGAAACTGCAATTGATGATAAAGCCGATATCATGGTGCCAGGTAAGGTTCTTGGCCTCTTCTATCGCCCAGGTATATTTCTGCGCCAGCGGAAGCAAAGCCGTATCGCCGCTCAGTTCATACAGATACCATACGGAACCGGGGAAGAAGCCGCTACGCCAGTCGGCCGGGCCACAGTAATACACGGAACCGTCGGTCTTCAATGTCACCGGGTTCATGAATTTACCACTGGCTTCGATAACTTCTATTTCTTTACCGATCTGGGCACGGGCGAAATCGACATTCTCGTCAACAAAGCTCTTTTCTACAGTTTTAGGTGTTCCCCCGCAAGAGATCAGGAATGCGGAGAAAGCTAAAGCGATCCAATTTTTCATTCTTTTCTATTTATTGATTTGTTTGATTGTGTACACATACGTTCCGGACAAGGTCTTTTTCTTTGCTGTCAGAGAAAGACGGTAAATCTCTTTTCCCCATACAGTAGATAAACGCGGATCGTCCAGCGCAATTGTCTCGATAGAGGGTGTAAAGCTATTTTTATCATATTGCAGATTTGCCTTTTCACCGTTCACTTCGATGGAGACAATACCCGGCGTTGCTATATCCACATTTCCCCAGGTCAGGAAATTAATGCGGTTGAAGTCTTTCAGTTCATCCAGAGAGAACGAGTCTTTGATCTTCAGTTCTCCTTTATTCAGGACATAGGAGCGAACCCATTTCTTTACCCCGGCTTCTTCCGGATAGGCCGTAGCAATATTGGCGAAAAACGTACTGCTCTTCGGATGGAAAGAAACGTCTGTTGCCTTATATTTCGAGCCGAACGCCTGGGGGACACCGTTTATCATCGGCAGGTTATGGTAATTGCTCTGCATCGTCCAGATCGTATACCGCTCGTTACTGAAGGTCTGACGGGTATAAGTGCCTACACCGGCATCGATAATAATCGGGGTCGTATGCTGATAAAGCGAGAAAGTTCCGGCATCGTTATGGTTATGGCTTTCGTTGTTATAGCCGCCTTTTGCCGCAAAGAAAAGGCCGGACTTATTGGCCATATAGCAGAACTCGGTTTCAGGATACCAGGTATAAGCAGGTGATTCGTAGACGGGCTCGACCTCTTTCATTTCTTCCGCATAGAGAAGACTTTGTAACGTACGGAAGATGTCTCTGCCGGAAGAAGGTGCCTTCTGCCCCGACAGGCTATTCAGGTAGGCTGCATACTGCATCATCACCTCGCTACCCACCGCTTTTCCGTAACGGAAGATGATCGGTGCATCCCCTCCCCCTTTGGCGGAAGCATCTGCAAAGTTTACAACCCAGCCGTTCCCTACGTACGAACGGGCGATGTATTCACCCATATTCCTGATTATCGGCTGGTCGAAGAGGCTTACTTTCCCCCCGGTTCCATCGTAGAGCAACTGGAGATAGTCATACATCTTCCCGGCGGCATGTCCCCAGTAGGAAGGGCCTTCCTCGCAAGCTCCGTCGGAGTGGGTATAGTTGATGAATTTATCGACAGAGGTCATCGTACGGTAAACGGCTTTCGCCAGTTTTTCCTTATCATTCTCCAATAGCAGGAAGCATTGCAGCACATTGAAATTACACCAGGGGTTCCAGTTATTCACCAACATACCCGGTTTGTAGTTGAAGGCCATCCACCAGAAGCGGTCTTCGTTCATATAAGTATCGAGAATCCGCTCCTGCAACTCATGGCGCAGGCGTTTGGAAATAACGGGGTTTACCTTATCGAATTCAGTATGGAAGAAGTAGTACGTCCATGAAAGCAGCGATCCCAGGTCGCCGGCTGTCAAGTCGATCACATGCTCTTTATAGTCGGGCAAGGAGCGTGTAGAGCGTTGCGCACTCAAATGGGCGGATAACACCCAGGAAGTCATTTCACAGGATTGATACACCCCATTGATCAGTTGGTCGATAAAACGCCCTTTTCCCTCGGCCAGCTCCGCCATCAGCAGGTCGGCAATAGCAGTATTATTACTGCCGAACGGATCTTCCATGATCCGGCGGTTGCCGCTACGTTCGTATTCGATATAATCGGTTGCCTTTACGACTTTCCATTCGTAACCGAGCTGTTTCTCGCCCCGTTTGATATAGGCATCTTTGTAGTTGCCCAGTAGTTTGTCCCAAGCGGCACGGTCGGTATAATCAGGGTAAGGAACCCATTGCTGATCGGTGATCAGTGTTGATTCCAATTCAGACAAACCAGCAGATTGCTGCAATAAGTTACGTTCCACATAGGCATACATTTGTGTGGTTGCCAGGAGTAACAGGCAAAGGATGATCCGGTACTTTCGTGTTTTCATAGGTATTGTATTATCTCTTTTGACAAAAATAGGAAGATTAATCAGAAAAGAGCAGGGCTTTTTGTCCATTTCATAGGCATAAATAGTCCAGAACCGTATGTTTAAGTAATAAAGAAGGCCTTAACTCCGAATCCGCAGATTCATCATTAAGACCTCCATAATATATATCAGAAGAATAAAATCAATCTACCCAGCCACTATTCTGTGTCAGGTTGTTGTTCATCTGTATTTCAGATCTCGGAATAGCCCAGTTATACAGATAATCGCCACCCCAGGTGTAAGAAGCCTGCATCGATCCCCAGATTTGTTTCAGGCCGGCATTCTTTTTGAACTTAGTTTCATGCCAGGTCTTCCAGCGCATTTCGTCGAAGAAGTTAACACCTTCACCGGCAAACTCCCAACGGCGTTCGTTACGGATACGTTCACGCATATTATCCTGACCGGATACCTGGGTATACTGGTTGCTGTTCAAAAGAGCGACCTTGGCACGGGCACGCACCTTGTTCACCCATTCTACCGCTTCACTAGTCTTGCCCTGTTCATTCAGACATTCAGCCAGCGACAACACCACATCCGCATAACGGATAATAGGGATATCGATCGGAGAATATTCGCGGTTAGGTATCTCCGAAGCCCCTTCGGCAACGAACTTACGGAACAGATAATAGTAACGGTTGTTCGTATCCGTCTTCAAGTCGAACGGATCGGCGGTATCAAATCCTCTGTACGGCCAACGAAGCGTATAAGTATAGGAAGTAGCACCATTCGCCCCGAAATATTCGGCATACGGAGTAATAACAGTAGCCATCAGGCGCGGGTCACGGTTTTCGTAGGCTGCTTTGATTCGTGCCTCATTACCTGTTGCCAGATATTTAGACAGGTCGGCACCGTCTTCCGCCATCTTAGCCTTTTCAGTCTCCGTCATATCATCACGTAGGAAATAAACAGATCTTTTTGCCAGATCCATTGAATTATACCCCGGTAAATAATCATCCCAGTTGAACGGCTTTCCGTCTGTACATTCGTATGTTTCAACAAAGTCCGTGCTTACCAGATATGTATTCCAGCAGGAACCGAAAGAACTACGCGTACCATAACGGAAAGAGAAATTGTTACCATAGCCACTCTCACCAATACATTGCAAAGAGAAGATCATTTCTTCGCACTGCTCGTTCGCCTCCTTGAACAACTGTTTGTATTCACCCTGGAACAAGCCATAGCCCAATTCCCCTACTTTACGGAGATCGGCCTCAGCTTTCGCCCATTCGTTCATCCACATATAAACTTTACCGCGTAAAGCATAGGCAGCCCCTTTGGTAACACGTCCATAACCGGCATCGCCGGCAGGATATTTATCCGGTAGGTCGGGTGTATCGATAGCCTCTGTCAAATCGGAGATCACCTGAGCCCATACCTCAGCTTCAGTATTACGACCTTTCACCAGTTCATCCAATTCAGCCGGTTCAAGATAGATGGGGACTCCTTTATACATCATGTTCAGTCTGTAATAGAAGAAAGCACGCATAAACTTGGATTCAGCAGTCAGACGGGAAAGCTTCTCCAACGACAGAGGTGCTTTCGGTAAATTGGTAATAGCGTCATTACAACGGCTGATACCTTCATAATTGATTTTCCAGTAACCGGAGAACTGTCCGTCGCCGGTAGTTGCATTCCCCCTCAACAAGGAGTAGTTGCCATCACGGTAATCGGCCGAAACACCATAACTGTCAAATTTGTGCAGGTCACCGGCCACGTTCTCGGAACGAAGAACATTATAGATACCTGTCACACCCATATCCGCCAGGTTTTCTGTCGTCCACATGTTACCGGACGCAATCGAGTCGTATGGGGTCAGATCCATCAAGTCGCTGTTACACCCTGTCAACAGAGCGATAGAAGCGCCTAACAAACAAATATTCTTTATTAATTTCATAACTCTCTACGCTTTAAAATGAAATGTTAACACCAAATGCAAATTGTCTCAATGAAGTATATTCAGGGGTAGCTCCCAGTTCAGGATCCTGTCCCGGATATTTCGTAATATTGAATACGTTTTCGATAGAAACATACGCACGAAGGTTATCCGTGAAAAACTTCTTGGAAATGTGCGCCGGCACTGTATAACCGAAAGTAAGGTTCTTTAATTTCAGATAGTTACCATTGTACAAATACAAGGAAGATGTTTCCACATTCTGATAACCGCTTTCACCATTCACTAGACGTCCGTACTTAGCGGCCTGATTGGTGCGCGGATCAGACGGATTCTCCGGATTATAGAAATAATGGTTATTGGCAATATCAGTACCCAGCGCCACACCTACACGTGTAGTCGGTGAGTTATAACCGGTAGACGCCCCCCAATACAACTTGAATCCGGCAGCACCGGCCCAGTTCATAGAGATATCAAATCCTCTCCATGCGGCAGACATCTGAAAACCGAAGTTGAATTTCGGGTCGGAAGAGACTCCCTGGAATTCCTTATCGTCCGAACCTCCGTAGATGCCGTCACCGTTGGCATCGGCATAGATATAGTCGCCATACCAGATCTTATCCTTCGCAACCGTCTTGTTCGGCATAAAAGTATGGCCTGCATCGATCATCGCTTTCAGCCATTCCATATCGCTTTCCGTACGGATCATACCGTCTGTCGGGCCTCCGTTCACTCCGTCGGTCGCATATCCTTTTCCGGAACCTTTATATGGATTACGTACGTAGTATTCTTTCATGATACGGTCTTCAATAACCGGATTCACGGCAGAAGTACTGGAAGCTACATCTCCGATATTACTCTTCCATTCGCCGTTCTCATCATAACCGGCTACTAATTCTCCTTTATATTTCTTTATCTTATTTGGCGTGTAAGAAAAGTTTCCGCTAACGGAATAGCTGACTTCTTCAATCTGGTCTTTCCATCCCAACGACAGTTCGACACCTTTCGTGCTCATCTCCGCTATGTTCTTACGGGGAGCCCCTTTATTACCGGCTGTCAGATAAATAGAAGGCGTAAACAAGATACCGGTCGTATTCTTAACAAACGCATCCATCGTGAACGACAGGCGGTTGTTCAACGCATTCAGGTCGATACCGACATTGGTCATTTTCGATGTTTCCCACGACAACATAGAGTTGGCAATGGAAGTAGAAGCCAGACCGGAGATAAGTTTTCCTCCGAACGGATACTTACTACCGCCGTAGGTAGACTGATATTCATATTCCCCTACATCATCTCCCCCGTTATTACCTACCGAACCGTAAGAGACACGAAGCTTCAGGTTATCCAGCCAGTTCTTGGTGTTTATCATAAAACTTTCTTCCGAAATACGCCAGGCAGCCGAGAAAGAAGGGAAAGTACCCCAACGGTAATCGCTATGGTAACGGGCATTACCGTCATGACGCAAATTCGCTTCAAACAAATATCTGGACTTATACGCATAATTGATACGTCCGAAGAAGGAACGGCTGGCACGGTCGAAAGCACCACCACCCACACTGACCATTTCCGTAGCAGAACCGGGCGTATGGATACTCGAGTCGATCAACCCTTTCTTTGTTGCATTACGGGTATCCCGTTTGTAGTAATACTCTTCATAACCTGCCAATGCGCCCAGATCATGATCGTTATTGATCGTAATGTTATAACGCAATATGTTCTGCAATGTATAGCTATAATCAGCACGGTTATAGAAATAAGTAGTCATTTCAGACGGTTCGGTTGCCGGAGACATAATAGTGCCGTCGCTAAACTTCACCTTTTCATACGGATTCGTCCAGGTCTGGTTATCTTCCCAATACCGCTTATAGTTCAGGTTGAAATCCCATGACAACCCTTTTATCGGAGAAATACGCGAATACAAGGTCGTGTTGAAGTTCGTCTTCTGCTTTTTACCATCCTGTGCATTCAGGAAAGCCAGGATACTGTTGGCAGTGGCACTTTCTTCCGAAGCTTCCGGGTAACCATACTGTCCGTTCAGTTCCGGATACAGACCGGGAGTTGTCTGGCGCAGGTAGTTGTTGGCATTGTCGAAGTTTCCGGCTTCTTTATCTTCCTGGGAAGCAAAGGTACGCGTTCCCACTGTCAGCCATTTAGTGACATCCGCCTCTATATTGGCACGCAGGGAATACTTTCTGATACCGGTATTATCTACCAGACCCGGATTATCCAGATAACCGGCAGACATCAAAATACGAAGCTTCTCCGTACCACCGTTCACAGATACATTATGATCGTTTATCAAACCATGCCCGAACAAAGCTTTCTGCCAGTCGGTATTCGGATAAGCGATGTAATTAGGTACGCCGTTCTCGTTCAATCCATTCGGATCTTTCGACTTTTCGCGCCACAGGTCAATCGTGCTCTGGGCAAAATGGTTCGGCTGGCCGATGTTTTCGAACGACTCGTTCAGCCATTCCATGTAATCGGCATAATCGGTCACCTGGTCAATCAGGTTCGTCGGCTGTGCATAAGAGATACGTCCTGAATAAGAAACGGACAGCTTACCGGCTTTCCCTTTCTTGGTTGTGATCAAAACGACACCATTCGCTGCACGTGATCCATAAATAGAAGAAGAAGCGGCATCTTTCAGGACTGAGATCGACTCGATATCCTGCGGATTAACAAGGTCCATAGATCCTTCGACACCATCGATCAGCACCAGCGGATCCTGATTGTTCAACGTACCGACACCACGGATACGGATCTTCGAACCGTCGCTACCCGGCTGTCCTGAATTTTGCATTACCTGCACACCGGCACTCAATCCGGCCAGGGCATTCGATACATTCGTGATCGGACGCGACAAAGCCTGATCCGCGAAATCGACGGAAGAGACAGAACCGGTCAGGTTCACCTTCTTTTGTGTACCATAACCCACGACAATCACTTCGTCCAAAGCCTGTGAGTCTTCCTTAATCTGAATAGTAAAAGAGGTTTGGTTGCCTACCGGGATTTGCTGCTCCGTGTATCCGATAAAAGATACCACCAATACAGCGTTCGGAGAGACATCTAAGGTGAACTTACCGTCCATATCGGTAATCGTTCCGTTCGTTGTTCCCTTCTCTACAACGTTGGCACCGGCAATCGGGCCCATGGCGTCTTCAACTGTTCCGGTTACCTTCTTTGTTGCTTGTTGTGGCGAAGCGACAAAAACACCGGACTCCGGTACTTCTTTCCCCGGATTAGCAGGATCGGCCGAAGCCACTCCTACCGATGTCAGGAACATAGTAGTCCCTATGAACATCTTAGATAAATAAAAACGATTAAAATCCTTTGTCATAATAACACCAGATTTAGTTAATGAATAAAATGTGTTTGCGCACACCGATACCGGTCAAATACCGCCGTGCATTACTCTTGGTTTTGTTCGTTACTATGCATAAAAGGAAATAGTTCTTAGTGAACTCAATCATTTTTATTCCTATACATCGGTTAAGAAGCATTATCAATTCGAAGAGTGCCCTAAAGACAAAATAATCATAGTTTCAAGGTGATTCTAAGACGTATTTATTCAGCATTATAGATGGACAGAAAAGAAAAAGACAACCTATGCTTTGGCTTGAAAAATTAAGGTATTATCACATTTTCATCGGTTGATAAAAAGGAACTGAAGGATGATTTGGAAGATAAAAACAGACAATCTTTTCTACCCGGTATCCGAACGCAGGTAGAAAAAGCGGTAAATTGAAATAAACAGGAGATAATAAACCATTAAGCAGGCTATCTTGTAGATTATTAGCAAGAAAGATACGATTATTCATTATGTTAAAACTCTATCTGTGGACAATTAGTGCACATCAATCAGACTAATTTATGTGCTCCCCAACTCCATGATACCTTATTTTTGCGTCCGTAATGTTCGACTTGTTAAAAGATCATAGTTCACTAAGAACTATGATACCAAATAAAAAAGGAGCAAGGCATCATTTATCAGAAACCTTACTCCTTAAGCGTTTACGGTCAAAAGGAAGTATGCTACAAATATATAAATCTCCTTACTTTCTTGACCGGGATATCATTTGAGTAGAAAACACCTCTCTATTTACAATTCCAGATCACCTGATCCGTTATACTGTTTTTCTTCTGTACAGACCGAACTTCAATCGTATTATCGCCTTCCGTCAGGTTTACGCTATTCCAGATGAATGTGGCATAATTGTCCGGCCCCTGCCTGCCAATGCTTTTGCCGTTTACGAACAGTTCCAGTTGCGGCAGGTTGGAGAAGACCATTATATCGGTCACTTTTGTATCGCGGTCGCGGTGGCGACGGTTAGCGATATAGACGAACTGGTCGTCTTTATTCCAGTTTGCTTTGTAATAGTAGAAAGCATCCTTTTTCACCTTACGGTCGAAAGTAACCAGTCCTTTGTCGTTGATCCCCGGACGGTCGCCTTCCGTGCGGTGAGCGGCTCCGAAGTCAAACAGGTTCCAGATAAACGAACCCCAGACAAACGGGCGTTCGGCAATCGCTTCCCAGTTTCCCATGTGATAGAACGTCTGGAAGTTCTCCGGATGCCACCAGCCAGAAGCAACGCCCGGCTTAACAGAATCCTGCTGGTGATAGATACTTGCCCCTGCCCCGTATTCGCTGATACCGATCTTATATTCCGGATGCGCGGCATGGTTAGCATCCAGCCATTTTCCCATATCGGAAGGCGAACCGCCGTACCAGCCGAAATACTGGTTCCAGGCAATCACATCGGTGATCTTGCTGATATCGCTATCGTACGACAGGAAGCTGGCAGCCGTAGTCGGGCGTGTCGGGTCTTCCTGGTGTGCCAGGTCGTTCAGTTCCTTTATATATTCGATCGGGTTATCACCGATAGTCTTCAGTTCGTTAAATAATCCCCAGAAACAGATCGACGGGTGGTTGTAATGCTGGCGGATCAGCTCCTTCAGCTGTTCTTTTCCGTTAGCACGGAAAGCAGGCAGGTCGTTATAGCCTCTGTCCAGATAACCGCCCGGACCGATAAAAGGTATTTCCGCCCAAGTCACAATTCCATATGTATCCATCAGGCTGTAGAAATAAGTGGCTTGCGGATAATGTGCCAGGCGAATGGCATTCGTTCCCATCTCAGCAATGATCGCTGCATCCTCTTCGTGATGTTCCTTATATAAGGCGTTCCCTCTTTCGGCGCGATCCTGATGACGGCACACGCCATGCAACTTCAGATGTTCCCCGTTCAGGAAGAACCCTTTTTCCGCATCCACATGATAAAAACGCAGGCCAAGGGGTTGAACGACCTTGTCGATCACCTTTCCGTCTGCCATCAACGTAACTTCCGTCCGATACATGAACGGATCTTTCCGTCCGTTCCACAGGTGAGGATTCTTTATGGAGAAGTCGAAACCGGCCGTATGCGTCTGTTTGGCGTCGACAGTAATGTTCATATCCTGTTGTTGTACGATCTTATCGCCATCCAGTATCTTTACATTTACCTGCACCGGTCGCCCGGCAGACGAGCCGTTCGACAGCAGTACTTTCGCCCGCACATCCGCCTGTTCCTTCGTCACCTTGTTCTGTATGAGATAGACACCGGGAGATGCATAATCGGTCAGCGAGATGTTGACAGGATCGGTAATGATCAGATTAACATCGCGGTAGATACCTCCGTAAAAGTTGAAATCGCCCACCAGCGGCATAATGTCCAGTTGCAGGGCGTTGTTTACTTTCACAAGGATTTCGTTGTCGGCACCATATTTCACATGGTCGGTGATCTCGAACACAAACGCTCCGTAACCGCCACGATGCTCACCCAGACAAACCGAGTTAACGAAAACGGTAGCGATGGTGTTCACCCCTTCAAAGCGCAGGAAAAGACGTTTGCCTTCCCACTCCGGCTTAACAAATAGTTTTTTATCGTAATTGCCCATTCCGCGATAATAATCCTGCGTACCGATGAGGGCATCGCCGCTGTTCCATGTATGGGGCAGGTCGACACGCCGACCGCTGTTACGCTGTACCTGATGCGAGAAGCGGAAGTTCCAATCATTATTCAATAATATTTCTTTACGCGAAGCAAAGAGAGATGTACTAAATAGCAATAGTACCAGACAAAAGACAGTGTTTCTCATATTACTTATTTCTAATTCGTATCACAAAGATAGGTTCTAAAACGGAATTCTATTGGCACAAATAGTCTAAGATGAGGTATATTATTGTCCATCCCCGATGATTTAGGGCTTTTCATTGAGGGAACTGCTCCTCTTATGTACGTATCGGCAGTTTGTTTCACTATGAAGAAACACTTGTTTCTCCCAGGTGAAACAGTTGTTTCACTAGCATGAAACACTTTCAGGGTGCATACTTTTACCACTCATTACAGGCATCCGGTTGAAAAGGAAATGGCTATGGTTAAAATTAGTTGCCGGGTAAAGCAAAAAAAGGTCCGGCAGGAAAAGCTGTCGGACCTTTGAGTTTATATCGCCGGAAGAGATTACATAGCTTGTTCTCCGCCACCACCTTGGTTGTTTTCGCCACCACCTTTCGAGTCGTCATTGCTGATACCACGGCGTACTTTCTTGATCTGTCCCTTCATCGTACCGAAGCGGTAAGAGATGCTGAAACGGAACTCGCGGGCACTGCGCCAGTTGGTTGAGACATCGCGGAAATCAGCACCAGTTGTCGTCGTTTCCATCTTCATAGTCTTCCAGAACGGGTTGTTGGCTCCTACTGAAACAGACAGTTTCTTTTTCAGGAAATCTTTGCTGACATTCAGGCCGGCAAAATAGAAAGGAGACCTCTCTCTCTGCAATTCAATCCACGGACTAAAATAACCTCCATGTAAGTTGATACGGAAATCTTTCGGTAAGGTAAACTGTGTTCCGGCAAAAACACGTCCACTAACACCATCTTTTTGGAGATTCAAAGTAGGAGCTTTCAAATCTGTATAATCAATCCCCCCGTTCATATAGATACGGAACCAGGTATTCGGCGACCAGTTTCCATACAAGAACATGCCTACCTGTTGCTTCTTTCCGATGTTGTCATAGGTATTCCACATAGCACCATTATACTGTGAACGGGGATCATCAGGTTTAAAGTCTGCCACAAATGAATAACTTTCAATCGGATTATTAACAAAAGTATAGCTTAAGCTGGCATTGATACTGAACTTCTGAGTAAACTTACTGAAGTTCAGGTTCACGTTATTACTCTTTTCCGAGTCCAGATTAGGATTACCCTGAGATATATTCTGTGGATTAGCATCGTTGATATACGGGTTCAAATACCAGATACCCGGTCGCTGAATACGCATATTATATCCTAACCGGATCTGGGTCGACATATCTAATTGATAAGTCAATGTTGCATTCGGAACCAGATCAAAATAGTTTGAGTCGAAATTCAAATCCGGCTTCAAGGCATACTTGGCATTCAGGCTTGTGCCTTCACCACGCACACCAGCTTTGATACCGAACTTATCCAAACGCACCAGATAACCCAGATAAGCTGAATAAATATGCTGCGTATGACGGAACTGACTGTTGTCTTTTTTCTGGTCTACCCAAATATCAGTCGCGTCGTCATAGATCTGTTCCAAGGTGTTACTCTTATTCTGGCGATTGATATATTTCACGCCGGCTTCAAGGGTTTGCTTCTCGAAAAGAGGAGTTGTATAATCTACCTGTCCGGTATGCTCAATGGTCGATGCATCGTTGATGTTCCATTTAGGATAATCTTTTTCCAGATAATAGGATACAATATCAGAAAGCTCTGTACGGCTTTCATTATCATTGGGTGATTGGCTGAAACGATAAGAGACTGTCAGCAATTCATCTTTTTTGCTGGTGGAGTGCTGGTAGTCGACATTCAAATCGGTTGAACCGAAAGTTCCTTCCGATACACTATTGCGGTGAAAACTATAGACTGGTACAACCAGTTCATTAATATTACCTCCTATCGGATTCAAGATCGCATCTAGTTCCGATAAACTTTTATTCTTACCTCGGAATAGATTAGCACCCACACTGATCAAATTCAAAGTATCTATTTCATAACTAGCTTCCAGATAACCATATTGGAACGGACCTTTATTCTTAGCACGACCATCTTCTATCAACTGGGTAGGCTTATCTCCGACCAACCAGTCTTTCTCCGTGAAACGTTCACTGTGCGAATCATTCCAGGGAGAGTTACGGTTGTTATAACCATAGTTGGCAGTAAGTCCCAGGTTTCCGACCTTCAAAGAGACATATCCACCGCCACCAAAGCTGCCCAATGTACTCGCATTGGCACGAACCGTACCTGTATATCCCTGCATCGCATTCTTGCTTGTGATAATATTGATGATGCCACCCACACCTTCCGCATCATACTTTGATCCCGGGTCAGTGATCACCTCGATATTTTTGATCGAGCTTGCCGGCATACTTTTCAGTACATCGGAAGCGTTCTCACCACTCAACAGGTTAGAAGGTTTACCGTTCATATATATTTTATAGTTGGAAGAACCTTTCAACTGAATCTTGTCTTCGCCATCCACTGTGATCATCGGGACTTTGCGGAACATCTCCAATGCATTATTAGTCTTTGCTTCAGGGTCGTCGTCCAGGCTATAGGTTATTTTATCGACCTCCACAGTCACCAACGGCTTCTGGGCAACAACAGTTACTTCATTCAGTTGCTGGGAGTCATCATTCATGAACAACTTACCTAAGTCGAGGCTCTTCTTGCCTTCAGACACAGTAAAATGTTTCACAGCAGGAACTTTACCCAACGATTGCATAGACATAACATACTTTCCGGGCTGTTTCAGTGTAGCAGTAAACTTTCCGTCATCATCACAAGCCAGCAGTTTGATCGCAGTCTGCGGAGCACTTGCCAAAGCGATACTGAGTGTGGCATAGGGAACTGTTTCATTAGACAGGGAATCGACCACCTGTCCCTTGATCGTGTAGTCAGCGGCATTCTGTCCTTGTGCACATAAAGGCACAGTCATCATCAACACCAACAATAAGTAGAGCAGTTTTTCTTTCATCAAATTTAAAGAATTTAGAAGTTATCGATTGATACATTTATTTAAATACTTTCTTTATTTAGTGTAAACTCGTTGCAAAAGTAAAAGAATCTACGAACCGTTCGTATTTAGCAGGATTAAAGAAATGTAAAAGATGTATTTTGCTGTTTGATTAGATGAATTTCTTTTAAATTTGTAAGACTTACTATTAATAAATATGGATATGAGAAAGATTTCATTGATTTTAACCGCTTTATTATTTATCACCGCAATGAATGCACAGGATTTAAAAGTTATTAAGCTCAATGCTCCCGACAAAGCTCGCGGAACAGCTGTTATGAAAGCATTTTCCGACCGTCATTCCGACCGCGAATATGCTGCAAAAGAGATCAGTATGCAGGATCTTTCAGACTTATTGTGGGCTGCCAACGGCATTAACCGCACAGACGGCAAACGTACGGCTCCTTCCGCGCTGAACAAGCAGGATATAGATGTTTATGTAATCCTGAAAGACGGCGCTTACCTGTATGACGCCCAAACACATGCCTTGAACCCTATAGCCAAAGGCGACCATCGCGCAGCGGTAGGCGGCGGACAGGATTTTGTGAAAGATGCACCGGTTTGCCTTGTCCTGGTATCCGACCTGTCTCGCTTCGGAAAGGTTTCCGACCAGACCAAACTGATGGCTGCTATGGACGCAGGCATTGTATCACAGAATATTAACCTGTGTTGTGCAGGCATAGGTCTTTCCACAGTTCCCCGGGCATCTATGGATCAAAGTGCACTTAAGAAGATTCTTAAGCTCTCCGACAGCCAGGTACTACTGATGAATAATCCGGTAGGATATCCGAAATAAAGGTATTTGCACAATCCCGGTACGTTCATTATCTTTGCCGAAAATTTGACATAATGCCTACAATTTTTATCGCCCTCTTCAGCTGTTATCTGGCTGGGAATATCTATATATTTATCAGAGGGGCGCAGGCTCTTGTGGCCCAACCCTTTGGTGTAAAGGTGCTTCTGACGGTGTTATTCTGGAGCGGAGCTCTTTCGTTTTTGGTTAGTATGCTGGCGCGAAACGTCAAGTATCCGGACGTACTGGCTCATACGATCCATGAGATCGGGACAGGTTGGCTGGTCTTTACGTTGTATATGACGCTCTCGTTGTTGGCGTTTGATGTTTTCAAACTTTTCAACGGGGGCTTCAAGTATGGGTTCTATATCTCTTTTTGGCTGACTCTCTGCCTGTTAAGCTATGGCTATTATCATTATCAACATCCCAATACAGAAGTTATCAACATAGTTATCAACAAGTCTGTCAACAATAATCAACAGGCGATGAAAGTGGTTTCTATCAGTGATGTTCATCTGGGATATGGTACAAACAAGGCACAACTGAAGAAATATGTGAATATGATCAATGCCCAGCAGCCGGACTTGATCCTTATCGGTGGAGACTTGATCGACAATAGTGTAACTCCTCTTTATGCCGAGAATATGCAGGAAGAGTTATCTCAGCTGAAGGCCCCACTGGGAATCTATATGGTTCCCGGTAACCACGAATACATCAGCGGAATAAAGAAAAGTGTCGATTTCATACAATCTACTCCTATACAGCTTTTGCGTGATACAGTTATCACATTGCCAAACGGACTGCAAATAGCCGGCCGTGACGACCGCCATAACCCCTCCCGCCTATCGCTTCAGGCTCTGGCGCAGAACATTGACCCGAACAAACCTGTTATTCTTTTAGATCATCAACCGTATGACCTGCAGGAAACAGAAAAGGCGGGTATCGACCTTCAGTTCAGCGGACATACACACCGCGGACAAATCTGGCCGATGAGTCTGGTAACAGACCGCCTGTTCGAGCAAAGTTACGGATACAAACAATGGGGTAACAGCCACATCTATGTATCTTCGGGACTATCGTTATGGGGCCCTCCTTTCCGTATCGGGACAAACAGTGAGATGGTGGTATTCAACATCGCGTTCAAGTAAGACAAGAGGATATGAAAGTCTTTATTCAATCGATTGTAGCACAATTGCTGCTGAACCCTTATATTTTCTGGCGGGGATATCAAGCAATACCGGCTAAGAAAAGCTGGCGCATTCCTTATACGTTGTTCTTCATCCTTGAACTGGCTATCTATTTCTTTGGTTTTATTTTCCGGAATGAGTTGCCGGACAATGTTATGACAACCATACAATATATCTGTAATACCTGGTATATTGCATCCATATATATCACCCTGTCCCTTCTCGCTTTGGAAGTGATCCGGTTATCAAACCGTTTTTTCCATTGGTTTCCCTCGTGGCTCACCACCCATTGGAAGCAAACAAAGCTGACCTTATTCTTTATCATCCTGGCAGGGGTTACCGGATTGATGATAAAAGCTTACCTGACTGTTATCCACCCGATTGTCAAAGAGGTGTACGTTACATTACCTAAAGGTTCAAGTCAGCGCGACAGCCTGACCATCGTGATGATGAGCGACCTGCATATCGGAGAAGTGATCGGTAAAAAACTGGTTCAACGCTATGTGGCAATGAGTAATGCACAGCATCCGGATATGGTATTGATGGTAGGAGATATCATGGATTATGAATCCCGTTTTGCTGAAAATGCACATATAGAAGAAGACCTGCAACAGCTGAAAGCGCCTTTGGGTGTCTATGTTGTCAACGGTAATCACGAATATCGTGCCAACCGCTTCGCCAAATACCGCTGGTTGAAAAAGACCGGGGCAACCTTATTGGTCGACTCTGTAGTGCAGCCCGACTCTTCTTTCTACCTGATCGGAAGGGATGATAATATCAACAAGAAACGTAAGGCCTTACATACCCTGATGGCCGATATCGATACAACCAAACCGATTATCGTCATGGATCATCAACCCTGGTCGTTTGCCGAAATGGCAATGAACGGTGTAGATCTCGGACTCCACGGGCATACCCATAACGGGCAGCTATGGCCTTATCCCCTGTTAATGAAGCTGATCTACGAATGCCCTTACGGCTATCATAAAAAAGGGCCGACCCAGTTTTATGTATCGTCTGGAATCGGTATAGCCGGCCCTCCTTACCGGGTCGGGACAGTATCGGAACTGGTGGTTTTACATATCAGGTTCAAGTAACCCTCACGTTTTTCCATAATATCCCGGATGAAGACATGTCAACAATAAACATATCCTCATCCGATCTTAATAAGTTTATTCTACCTTTTGATTGTTTGAGGTTTTACATTCCACCCTTTCACAATGAACTTGCCATTGGCAGGTAGATTCTTTAAAGCAGTTTCTATAGTTACTTTCTTAGACTCTCCCGGAAGTAAAGAAAAGAAATTATCACTATAAAAACTGGGTCTCACAGGCCTTCCATTTTGATCCAGATATTGTAACTGAACAAAGAAAGCTAGTGAAGAAGAGGGATTATGAATGTTCAACTCCATTGCTTGCCAGTCTCCTTTCTTTTTAATCCCGGACTTTACTTTAAGTGTTACTTCTTTCAGCTCCGCCAAACTCTCAAAACCAGAAGTAGCCGGCCCTGTCAATGTTTTAGCCCCTTCATAATTATCTTTCGAACGCCAATAAAAATTATCCGATATGATCTTTCCCTTATCATCGTACAAGTGAAGCTTTATGAAATGCACCTGAGAGATATCTCCGGGAAAATCGATAGTAAAAAGATCATTAACGACACCATCCTCCGGCACATCGATTTGTTGAGTCTTTTCCCAGACCCTTTTACTCTTTATATTATATACTTCAGCAGTCACTTTATACCCTTTAAATGAACGATAATAATCATTGTACACCGATACAGTATTCTTTAAATAATCAAACTGGACATGTAGCGGCTCCAGGGCATTTTGTGTATGATAAAGCGAAGCAGTCGGTTCCAGGGAATAATCCCACATACGGGCACAAACCTGACGAACCGGACAATTATGATACCAAAACAACAATCCCGAAGCGTAACGATCGCCATAATCGAACTTGTTATAGTTCCAGACTTCCCAAATAGATTTGGAATTAATTGCTCCTACAAATTGTCCTTTCGTTGCAAACTCTTCAATTGAAGAGGAAAGACCATAGTTGTCAGTCAGCTCAGTATACATCGAGGTCATCAAATGAAAACCACCTCCGTCATGATAATCCCAAACCTCCTTATTGATAGGCCATAGGTCTGCTTCATCCATTACTTCACGCAAAGTTTCGACTGTAGGAATTGTCGGAGCACCGTATTCCGGGTTGAAACCATCCACACGACTACCTCGCTCGGACGCTGTATTTTCATAATGTTGCATCGGATTGACCTGTTTATAAGGACTTCCATCGTGTACCCCGTCACACTCCGATTGCATCTGGTATCCTCTGGTTCCATCCAGTTTCATGATCAGGTCTTTCGCTCCCGGCATCTCGGTACTTTCATTTGAAGATACATAATAAGCTAACGACGGATGGTTCCGCAAGCGTTTAACCGTAGCCTCAACATTACTGAGATAGACATCGGTATCATGCGGATGCTTTGTGTCTCCGGTCATCCAAAATTCTTGCCATACCAGTAGCCCCATCTCATCACACAACTGAAAGAAGTAATCAGACTCAGCAATGCCACCTCCCCACATACGGATCAGGTTTATACCCGATTGCTTGGTATAGCGCAGTTCCGCATAAGTTCGTTCATCCGAAGAACGAAGCATTGCTTCCGGTATCCAGTTTGTCCCCCGGATAAAGATCTTTTTCCCGTTGACATAAAACTGGCGGGATCGATCCGGTGTATTCTGATCGGAAGTTATTTCACGGATACCGAAACGAGTCTTTGTTTCATCAGACACTTTTCCGTCTACCGTAACAGTCAGTTTGAGTTCATACAGTTCCGGATTCCCTTTGAAAAGCGGCCACCACAAACGCGGATTATCAATAATGAGTTGCGGAAAGTCTTCCGGTGTAAAACAAACTTCTTTTGTTTCTCCCCTGAACAAATCCAACTCTTTACTGAATGTAATGTTCTCACCACAGATCTCTCCTTTAACAGTACACTTCACTGCTCTTTGTGTCGGATTTATTACCTCAACGCTTACCGTTTCTTTTGCCCGATTATAATCCGGTTGGGATAACTCCGATTTGATAAATGGATGACGAAGGACAGCTTTGTCCGTTGCGTAAAGGCAAAGATTCTTCCATATCCCCGTATTACGGTCGCGGATACCATCATTGAAAGTAAAGTCCCACCCTACACTCATCAGCATAGTCGTATTCAATCCTATATTACCATCACCACCATTATGGAACTCACCAGCGGCTCCCCATTGTTTAGGTTTGATAGTACCCGGCATGTCTACAGGATAGACCTTAATTGCCAGTGCATTCTTTTGACCGACACGAGCAAAATCTGTCATATCGATATAATCAGGTTTAAACATTCCTAACATATTACCCAACAAATACCCGTTTACCCATATTTCAGCACGATAATTGATGCCATCGACCTGAAGCCAAATGATTTTACCTTTATAACTTTCAGGTACATCAAACTCCGTTCGAAACCAGTAAGTATAGAAATCTCGTCCTGCCTTAGCCAGATCCGGAATAATATTCCGATCCAGTTTGTTGTTCATTCCATAATAAGGTTCCGGATAAACTTTGTTGTAAACAAGTGAGTTCAGGACTGTCCCCGGAACGATAGCTGGCATCCATTGCTCGCTCTGATAGCCAGGTTGAGAGATTTTCTCTGCCGGATCTCCGATTTCATCAGCTTTATACATTTGCCAGGCAAAATTACCGTTATGTCCGGATTCCGAGTCCAGATATATTTTATCCGAATTACGGTAATAGTTAGGAGTCTGTGCCTGGATCAGGCAAAATGATAGAAATAAAAATATTCCAGTAATAATGTTCTTCATAATTCATTGTTTAGTTCGGGATCTGATCTCCGGGAGTTTTCTTTGCCGGATCATAAACAGCTACACCGACCTGAGAATCCGCACATCCGTAATAGAGAAACCATTTATTCTTAAAAAAGACCAAACCTTCGATGAAAACAGTTCCGTCTACATATTGCCCGCTCTTCTCAAACGAAGCCATCGGACGAAAGAAAGGGACATCTAAGCGTTGCAGGACTTTCATCGGTTCTCTGGCATCCGTCAGAATCTGACCGGCACAGTAAGCACCTGCCGTAAAGCGTTTATCACGTTTATCGTCGTTCGTCTGGTTTTTACCATTGTAAAGCAATACAATGCCTTTATCAGTCACCACCGCAGGCGGTCCACATTCAGTCAAAGCACTATCGAAATATCGGTCGCGTGGTTTGATTACGGCTGCCAGTTCATTTTTATCATCCAGCACAGGTGTCCAGTTTACCAGATCCTCGGATGTAGCAGCGGCTACCATATGTTCTCCCCAGTACATGAAATATTTTCCATCTATTTTTGCAAGAACCTGTTTTCCCTTTTCTACCTTAGTTACCATCGAGCCTGATTTGCACGCCATATCTTTAAAACGCCCGTTATAAGCTTTAGCGAAAGCAGGGCCATGTTTTTCCCATTTGATCAAATCACGGGAAGTCGCAATACAAAGGCGTGGCACTTTTCGGTTCCATGATGTATATGCCATTACATATAAACCATCTTCAGTCATAGTTACCCGGGGATCTTCACATCCTCCCGGCCACTCATATTCCTTCATATTATCCTTATCCGGATACATTACAGGAGAACTTCGGCGTTGCACATGGATGCCATCTTCCGATTCTGCCAGTCCGATACGTGAAGTCCGTTTCCCAATCCCTGTAGCTGAATTGTCTTCTGCACGGTAAAGAATACAGATTTTATCCCCTTTGACAGTTGCTGCCGGGTTAAAAACATCGCTTTCTTCCCATCCTATTGTCTTTCCCTGCATAGGACAATCAAATTTACTTGAAGGATCGGGCGTGATAATCGGATTAGCTTTCTCCGGTCTGACAAATCCACCTAAAGCCCAGTCGGGCAAAACATTTTGGCTATATCCTATAAAAGGTAAAACAGCCAGACTGATAAGTAAGATACTTTTTTTCATGTTCTAAAGAATTAAAGACACAGATATCTGATTCACCAAACAGATATCTGTGTCAGGTTATTTATTGTACAATAGTTTCAATGATAGTACTATAATTGATCACTCCCTCGGTTTTAGCACCAATGCGGACATATATTTTATTACCATTTCCCTGTATTTTGTACAGATTGTCTTTATAGTTTTTATCATTTTCCAAATCAAAAACTATAGTTCCTTCTTTCTCGTTGACAGTCTGCTTACCTGCCTGGTTCGCACTTCCGTTGTCAACCCCAGGAGCAAAGTTCCAGTATCCGTAAACTTCAGATACATCATAATTGCTGCTCGTCGGTATTACCCTGTATGTAACAGTAACTTTTTTACCCGCAACCTGGGCTGACGCACTGATTCTTGCAAAAGGGGTTGCTTTCAAATCCAGAGTTGTCTGTCCTTTTACCGTAACAAACTCTTCACATGGGGAAACAAACGGGCCGTTAACGACTATTTTATAATCACAGTTGAACAACTTTGAGTTTTCGTATGATCCGTCCATTTGGGCATAGAAATCGACAGACTGCGTAGCATCTGTATTTTGCTCGAACATATTAATAATGATACCCGTAGAACCCTGGACAGGTAGTGGGATCGGTTCGTTTGTTTCTGCATCCAGAATTTGTCCTTTGATACCTCCGTTAGGAGACTCATAATTATCCAAATCACTCAGACAGCTTGTCAAACAGAATGAGCAAATGACCATTAATAATAAACTTATCTTTTTCATATCAAATTTCTAAATTAGGTGATTAATTAGTAAAGCCCGGATTCTGAATAAGATTCGGATTTGAATTCATATCTTCCTGATTAATCTTTGTATAATAATTCTTTTCCAGGAAAATACGCAATTGTTTAGGAGAGTTGTAGCCTCTTTCAAATACATATTTACCATCACGAATATCATACCAAGGGTACAAGGCTGTTCCTCTGAACCCATTCAAGCCCCCCTTTGCCACATCCAGATGAGCTATCCTCCAACGTTTCATATCCCAGAAACGATGACCTTCAAAGGCCAATTCAACTCTACGTTCGTGACGTACTTTCTCCATATTAATACTAGCCAACAAAGCAATACCGGCACGTTCACGAATCTTATTGACAGCATCTAACGCCTCCGATGGTTTATTCAGCTCCATTGCAGCTTCTGCCAAATTTAGATAAATTTCTCCTAAGCGGAAAACAGGCCAAGGTGTTTCTGACTTACCCATATTCATATCGGTTAATGTCTCATCCCAAAATTTCTTCTGATAAAAACCGGTCTTGGACGCATCCCCAGCATCAGCACCGCCATCTTTACCTGATGTGCTATATGTTACTCCATTGACTTCAACCGTGTTACCTCCATCCGGTTGACTTGTTGCCTGATGTTTTTCATTATCAGAAACGATAATACCTCTTTTCCATTCAATTCTGGAACCTTGACAAGGAGATCCCGGTAAATACACAGATGCAAAAAGACGAGGATCTTTATTTGCAAAAACATCATAAGGATCATCAAAACGAAGTTGTTTCCCATTTTCCTCTAGCGCCAACGTACCTTCGGATCCGTCCACATAATCATAGGCTTCGATCATTTCCAAAGTCGGAGCAATACCACAGCCCCAGCCTCCGGCACGGTAAGAGAACGGGGCATTCCGTTTGTCCCAGTCATGCCCTTTACCTCCCGCTACATTGTATTGTTTCTGGAAAATATATTCTCCGTTATCTCCATTCCCTTTCAAGAATATATCGCAATAGTTCTGTGCTTTATTATCCGGTTTCTTATTATACAGTTCATAAAGTCCTGAAGATATTATCGTTTTCGATACATCATAAGAAACCTGAAAAAAACGATCGGCATCCGAAGAAGATATTCCAACAAGACCATCTAATTGGACGTTGCCATAACGTGCTATTGAACCTGCATATAATGCAGCACGGGAGCATAACGCTAACGCCACATACTTATTTGCCCGGTATTTAGCATCCGAATTTCTCGTATCAGGAAGCTCCAATGCAGCCTCCTGACATTCTTTAATAATAAAGTCATAAATTTCGACTTCTTTATTACGAGGCACCATCAATGCTTCCAGATTATTTGGGTCGTATTCCTGAGGTTCATTGATAAGAGGAACGCCACCATAACGTTTCACTAATGTGAAATAGTGCATGGCACGTAAAAAGCGGGATTCTGCCAGAAGTAGTTTCTTTTCTGAATCAGATAAAGCTGTCGCCTCCTCCAGTTGACTGATAAAATCGTTACAGTTTCGTATATTTTTATAACGATCAGAAAATTTCTGCTCGAACAAGGCATCTTCATACGTATAGGTTGCATTTCCATTATCGAAAAGAGGGTCTTTCTGGAATGAACCCTGTGCCTCGTCAGACATAGAAGAAGCATTTTGTAAACGCCACGCATCACGATACCAATAATTAAAATCTTCTACATTCAGTCCATCGTATAGATTAACCATCACACCATTGATCAGTTTAGGATCCTGCCAAACCTGTTCAGGTGTTATGATATCGAAGGATTCTTTTTCAAGATAATCGGAACAAGCCGTTGTACTCAATAAAAGCAGTCCACATCCAATATTTCTTATAATTGTAGTCTTCATCGTTTCTTATTTTTAGAATGTTAGGTTAACACCGAAATTAAATGTTTTCATTTGCGGATAATAGCGGAACATACCGTCTTTATTCTCCGGATCCATATACTGCATTATACCGGTGCGACTGGTTATCGTTGCTGTATTAAAGCTATTCACGTATATACGCAAATTCTCAATGCCAGCTCGTTGCATCCATCTTTTTGGGAAAGTATAACCTATCTCGACTGTTTTCAGACGTAAATAATTGGCTTTCTGTTTTGTCCAGGTATTGTTACCTGCATTTGCAGAGAAACCTGTCGGACGAAGTGCCGGCATATAACCCGGAATCCATTCACTTGACATATCTGAAGGATCTTCTCTATGCCAGCGGTCTAACCAAAGAGTTATACCATTACCTAGCCCCTGCTGAATAAACGGAGACATAAAGTCACCGCTCGTAAACACTTCATGCCCTGCTGCTCCCTGAAAGAAAAGAGTTATATCAAATCCCTTATATTCTCCGTAAAGATTCAAACCATAATACATACGAGGTGTATTTCCATGTCCGATAGGCTGGTCGTCTTTCCCGTCAATGATACCGTCGTTATTCCAGTCTTCAAACTTCAGATCACCCGGCATTAACGATTTATTACCATTGCTATCCTGAACCGGAGAATTCATGATCTCCTCCCAACTCTGAAACTGTCCGACCACTTTCTTACCCCATTGTATGTCCTTATAACGGTTATTACTGTTATTCCTCCAATCGTCATACATATTGGCAGACGCTGCACGTTCTACATGCTCATTATAAATACGGGTTGTGGAAAAATTCGCTTTTATATCATAAGTAAAATCTCCGATTTGCTTACGATGCCCTACTACAATTTCAAATCCCTGATTCTTATCGGAGTTCAGGTTTTCTACGGGAAGTTCCTGACCGAATGTTGTTGGTAATGTGAGCTGACGCTTTGTCAATAGCCCCGTTCGTTTACGAACGAAATAATCAAACTCCACGCTGACCAAGCCAGATAAGGCTGAAGCTTCAAACCCGACATTAGTTGTCTTGGATTCATACCAGGTCAAAGCCAGGTTAGGCATCCCCCTGTCTTTAGCACCGTTTGTCACTCCTCCCGAACCCAGCACATAATTTCCTGATGGATATAAGTAACCTGTCAAATATTGGTAAGCTCTATATTTGCCATCTTTCTCATCATCATCTGTATATCCGGTAACTCCTTCATCTCCTACCTTACCATATGAACCTCTTATTTTGAAATTGTCAACCATCGGTAATGTTTCTTTAAAGAATGCTTCTTCAGATACACGCCATCCTAAAGAAACAGCAGGGAAAAATCCCCAGCGGTTATCCGGTGCAAACTTATACGAACCATCATAGCGGAAACTTACTTCTGCCAGATATCTGCTATCGTATGCATAGTTGACACGACCTACCAAACCCGCGTGAGCAGAAACACGTGCAGTTCCGCCATTGTTCATGTTCGTTTTATCACCGGCATCCATCTGATCGATAGCTCCAACCGTGAACTGGCGATAAGCTTTCAAAATATCAGTACGGTCATTATTGAATTCCCATAATACTAATGCACCTATATCATGTTTGCCAAATGTGTTTTTATAGTTCAATGATATCTGACCATTGGGTCTGAAGTAATTATCGTTTTGAGTTGTTAACTCCGAAATAGTATGGCTTCTCGATTTATTATATATATCCGCTGTTGCATCATAAGTATATTCATAATATTCTTTATACCATTTACGGCTATACAGATTATTATAATCGTAAGAAAATAAAGCTTTAGCAGACAATCCTTTTACCCAGGGTAACTCCCAGTTCAATGCTATGGAACCATTAAATTCACGGCGATCACGACGATCATAGCCAACATTGTCAATGTCCGATAAATGAATAGGATTTCCATTATCTCCCGGATTATTCCAATAATCAGGATTATCATTGGAATAAATGGGGAATATCGGCTTTGCCATTTGAATCGTACGGCTTAGAGGATCCGCTTCATAAGGTTTCATACGTGTATCCAAGCGTCCGCTTAATTGCAGGTCTACCGTAAAACCTTTTACAATTTCGGCACTGATATTGGAACGGACATTATACTTTTTATAATTAAATGCTTTCGACTTATAAATTCCCTCCTGATCCGTTAATCCTAAAGAAAAGAAATACTTTACCTTTTCCGCACCGCCGGAGACACTCAGATTATGATAAGTGGTCGGGGCAGTTTTACGGATTACCTCATCATACCAATCTGTTGTACCAATCCCTTGTCTGAAACGTTCCAGGTCTTCCTCCGAGTAAGGAGCTGCGATCCCGATATTCTGTTGGGCCTCATTATACAAAGTCGCATATTCATATCCGTCGTAATATTCCGGATAACGGGTTATATTCTGTATGCCGACATATCCATTATAATTGATCTTAGGTTTACCAATCTCTCCTTTTTTGGTCGTGACAAGAATAACGCCATTCGCTCCCTTGAAACCATATACTGCAGCCGAAGCATCCTTCAAAATACTGATTGATTCGATATCGTTTGCATCAATCTGTTTAAAATCACGTTCTACCCCATCTACAATTACCAGCGCATTACCGTAACCACGGATATCAATACTGGCATCATCATCTCCCGGCGCACCACTTCTTTGTACGGCGCGCAAACCCGGTAATTTACCTGCCAATGCATTACTTACATTAGGTGTTTTAACCGTAGCAATATCTTTTGACTGGAGAGAAGCGACTGATCCTGTTACCGATGCCCGTTTCTGGACACCATAGCCAACTACTACCACTTCTTCCAATGCTTCTGAATCTTCAGATAAGTTAATATTTAATACTGATAAGTTACCAACAGGAACTTCTTTCGTTGTAAAACCAATATAAGAAACCACCAATACCGGGTTCTTTTGTTGAAGGTTCAAGGTAAATTGTCCGTTAACATCCGATATGGTGCCGTTCGTCGTTCCCTTTTCCACGATGTTAGCACCTATAACCGGATCTCCGTTTTGATCAACAATATTACCTTTAACCGGTCTGGTCTGTTGTTTTGTTTCCGTGACAGAAGCTGGTGAAAGGACGATATAAGTTCCTTCTATCTTAAAGGTTACACTGTTTCCCAACAGATTCTGCAGCACGTCCTCCAATGATATATCATTGGCTTTAACGGATACTTTACGGTTAACATTTACGTTTTTATTATAAATGAACAACAAATTTGTCTGGCTTTCAATATCGTTCAATATATTTTCTAACCGGACATTACTTTTATCAAGGGTGATCCGTTTGTTCTGTGATTTCACCATTTCCGCCTGTAAACAGATGGCACTGGAAAAGAAGAACAAAAAGGTCATCTTCAAAATACGAGATACACTGAATTTTCTTTTCTTCATGTTTGTGATAGTTTAAGAATGATATTAGATTAATTATTTACACAGGGCCATACTTTTCCCTTATTTCGATTTTTAAATCATCTCATAGGCTATATAAATTAAATGTTATTTAATATGGATTTCCTCTCTGTTCTCCCTTTCAAATATGAAATGGGCGTCTTGTTGTAATGCTCTCAACACCTCTTCAATCCCATCGGAGATACGGAATTTTCCACTACATGCATAGTTATCGAGCCCGGGATTGTCGATAACTATACGGATACCATAATTCTTTTCCAGTTTCTTCATCAAAACATCGAACTTGATATCCTTAAATGTAATAACCCCGTCTTTCCAACTATAAGGACTGAAATCGGTGATGGGAGTGACAGTCAGTTTTCCATTATCCAGCCTGACTGCATTATTGGGTTCTAACACAACTGATTCATCTGATTGTAATTTGTCGGAAACTCTTACGCTACCCCGTAACAAGGCGGTCGAGAAATCATCTTCATCATAAGCTTCGACATTAAACTCAGTACCTAAAACTTCTACTTCACAGCGCCCGGTATTAACTATAAACTTCTTGTTTTCATCTCTGGCCACATCAAAAAAGGCTTCTCCTTTCAAATGTACTTCACGTCTGTCTCCATTAAATGAAACGGGATAAGAAAATTCAGAACGTGCATTCAACCAGAGATGGGTTCCGTCCGACAATGTTACTTCCACCCTTTGCCCGGCAGGGACTTTAATAGTATTAAAGGCAATATCCGATAAAGGTTCGTTTTTGACAAATATCGATATATTTTGCAACAGAAATAAAGTAACAATAGCAGCAGCAACACTTCCCACCCATTTCCAAAGAAAAGCAGGGCGTTTGCGAACACGCGGACCTAACCGGAAGTCATTAAACAGCAGAGCATCATAAAGAGCACGTTCCTTATAGAACATTTCTTTGTTCTCTTCACTGTCATTCACCCATCGACGGATCTGCGTCAGTTCTTTATCTGTCGCCTCCCCACTAAACATTTTATATAATAACTTCTGCTCCATTTTTTCCTGTTTCTATAATAAGGGCGAATGAAGGAGCAGATACCCTAAAGAAAAAATGTTTTTTTTAATTATAGAAGAAATCGAAGACAGAAAGTAAGGCTGGCAGATAGTCCTTTAAATCCTTACGCAAAGCGGTTAAAGCTTTGCTGATATGAAACTCAACACTTTTTACAGAAAGGCTCGTTTCCCGGGCTATCGTTTGATAGCTTTTCCCTTCATAACGGCTCATCATAAAGATACGACTTGATTTTTCAGGTAATTTATCTAATGTTTTTTTGATTAATTCCTGTACCTCTGCGCTGAATAAAGCTTCCGGTTCGCAAGCTTCCAGGCTGGATATGCGCATTTGAAGCTCCCATTCTTTATTGGAAAGTAAGTTTTCCGCTATGTTGTTCCATGTACGTTCTCTCTGCAAATGATCCAGGCATTTATTCTTGATAATAATCAATATATATAAAGGAATATCTTTAACATCTTCCAGCCTGTCACGGTTTTCCCAATAGTACATCAGACTTTCAGCAACCAGATCTTCAGCAGTTTCATGATTATAGGTATATGAATACGCGAACCGAATGTAGCGTTCACGATGATTCATGAAAATATAATTGAATAGTTTTATATATGCTTTCTCATCCATGATATGCTTCTATTAGGTAAGTATTACACAGCCGGTTAACTGAATTAATAATTGAATTGTACTCTTTATTTTCAAAGTAGAACACGGGCAAAGATAAACATATTTGAAAAAAATCTAAAGATAGCGCATAAAAAAACTCATGCAGTCGGATTCAAAATCAACAGCATGAGTTCTTTTATATACTTGTAGTATGTAGTTACCCTACGGTTTGATCAAACACATAAGCAATATTTCCACTTCCGGTAGACGACTTAGTGTTGTCTTCAGCCGGTTTACTGTCTCCTTTTTCCGGAGTACTCAATGTCTTATTATATAATTCCTGATCACCGAGGACTTCCAACGCTTTTTCAAGCACTTCGTCATCCTTCAGGCTTTCCAGCAATTCTCCTTTCTGGAAATAGTAGCGTTTTACGATCTCTGAAGCCATCAACTTCTTGATTTGCTCTTTATAAAGCTCGAAATCCCTGTCCAAGTTCGGAGTCAGGCGGGCTTCCAGGTCGTTGAAGATCGTTGAATCGCTGTTCATGTAGCCTTCAAACTTGGCTATCTCTTTCAGATTCTTCAGGACTTTTTCGCTCTGACGGTCGTAAGTGAAGTTCTTTTCTTTTGCATAGTTCTTGAATGCTTCGAAGTCTTCGTCAGATACAGTAAACTCTTCTACCGAAGGAATTGTCTTATGCTTCTGCGCCCAATTGGTAACAAAGTCAACCAACACAAAATCCGTAGCTAGGTAATACATCATCGTCGGCATTTCTTCCTCTTCTATTTCGAACTCAGGACGAACGCCTCCGCCGTCACGGACTGGGCGGCCTTTAGAGGTATAGAATACCGATGTCAGGCTGTCGGGAATGGCATCCACACTACCGTCCGCTTTCCGGTGGCTGTAGTCCATTTGCTGGATACAACGGCCGCTGGGAATATAATATTTACTCATCGTGATCTTCACACTTCCGTTGTAAGGCAATTCACGGGTAGACTGAACCAACCCTTTACCAAACGAACGTTGTCCGACCAGTACGGCACGATCCATATCCTGCAACGAACCCGAAACGATCTCGGCAGCAGAGGCAGAGTTGCCATTGATCAGGACAGCCATCGGCATAACCGTATCCAGCGGTTCATTGGCCGTACGATAAGTACGATCCCATTGGCTGATCTTTCCTTTAGTTGAAACAACTTCCTTTCCTTTCGGAACAAACATGCTGACAATCTGTGTGGCACTTTCCAGCAGACCACCGCCGTTATTGCGCAAGTCGAGGATCAGCGATTTGATATGATGATTTTTCTTCAGGTCTTCGAAAGCATTCTTCACTTCCTGGGCACTCTTGTCAGTAAAACCTTTCAGGTAGATATAACCAACGCTATCGCCACGTACACCGTAGTAAGTAACCTGGTCTACAAGTATTTGCTTACGGATAAGTTCCACTTCACGCGGTTTCTTTTCGTTCGGACGCTGTATCTTCAGTCCCATTTTCGTATTGGGCACACCTTTCAACAGGTTGCTGACTTCGTCGGAAGATTTATTCGTTACATCCACCGTATCGATAGCCAGGATACGGTCACCCGCCTGAAGTCCGGCCAATGCGGCAGGCATTCCTTCAAACGGTTCGATAATATAGACACCACCTTCCTGGCGTCCGCGGATATAAGAACCGATACCGCCATATTCGCCGGTAGTCATTATTTTCAGCTTATCCATTTCCTGTTCCGGATAGTACTCGGTGTAAGGGTCAAGGCTACCAAGCATACTGTTGATGCCCCGGCGAACAGTCTTTTCCACATCGACAGAGTCTACGTAGAACATTTCAACTTCTTTTATCAGCGCATTGAAAATATCGAGGTTCTTACTCACCTCAAAGCGGTTATCTTTCTGAGCCTGTCCCGGCATAATACTCCCGAAGAGGAGCAGTAAACAAAACAAACCTATCAATCTTTCTCGTCGTATCTGCTTATACATAGAATATTTAGTTAATTAACGATGTAAATGTATGCATAAAACACATTTCAGGATAATATCGTATCTACTTTTAACTTTATTTGTTCCCATTTATCATCCGGGATCTGGGCACCGATCACATCTATTATATACCCGGCCAGGAGTGATCCGATGCGGGCTGATTGTTCCAAACCGGCACCGATAGACTGGCCATAGAGGAAGCCGGCTGCGAAATGATCGCCTGCCCCCGTTGTGTCGATGGGTTTACCTCCTTCTGCCGGAACAGCGATCACCTGTCCGTTGCTACCTACCAACGCACCCTCTTTGCCCAGCGTAACCAAAGAGACTTCCACCATTCCGGAAAGCACTTTGACGGCTTCGTGAGCGGTCAGCCCGGTAAAGGCTTCAGCCTCGCTTTCGTTAGAGAAAAGAATATCCACATATTTAGGGATAATATCATCCAACAAGCCTTTGAAAGCATTGACGATATTAAAATTAGATAAATCGAGCGCTACTTTCAGACCCAGCTTCTTGGCTTTCTGCATCGTGGTACGAACCAGTTCCTCGTTTACTAAAAGATATCCTTCTATATAAATACAATCATATTGGCTAAGGATTTCTTCTTTTATCTCATCCGGTGTAATAGTCGGAGCCGGCCCGAGGAATGTACCCATAGAACGCTCGCCATCTTTCGAGATCAGCACCGTACAGCTTCCTGAAATACCCGGTGTCTTTATAAAGTAAGGAGCCACACTGGCATCTTTCAGCGCCTGTTCATAGAATTCGCCCACCGAGTCGGTTCCAATTTTACCTATAAAACCGGTATTTGCACCCAGGCACGCCATTGCACGCATGGTGTTACAAACCGAACCTCCCGGCGCCTGGCTTCTCTCCAGACGTTCCTGTGTTTTACGGATAGCGATCATCTGTTCCTGGTTGATCATATCCATTGCACCCTTCTTTATACCGACTTCAGCCAATACTTCATCACTATCCAGTCGCAATAAAACATCCACCAAAGCATTTCCTAAGCCTATTGTATTCATTTTTTCAATTTTTTTCTGCAAAGATATTGCATATTTCAAAAAGAACCTCTACTTTTGCAGTGCAATTTCAGAAAGGGGTATACGAAAGCATACGGAAAACTTCTGAAAGATTGAAAATTCTTCCTTAGCTCAGTTGGTTAGAGCATCTGACTGTTAATCAGAGGGTCCTTGGTTCAAGTCCAAGAGGAAGAGCAGAAAGACATCGGGAAAGACTGAAAAACATATTCTTCCTTAGCTCAGTTGGTTAGAGCATCTGACTGTTAATCAGAGGGTCCTTGGTTCAAGTCCAAGAGGAAGAGCGAAAAGACATCGGGAAAGACTGAAAGACATATTTTCTTCCTTAGCTCAGTTGGTTAGAGCATCTGACTGTTAATCAGAGGGTCCTTGGTTCAAGTCCAAGAGGAAGAGCAGAAAAAGAGATACTTCATAGAGGTGTCTCTTTTTTTTGTGCCCGGTTTCCTTTCAGTTTCCTCCTTAGGAAATTGCAGTTTCTTCGGTAGGAAACTCCAGTTCCCCGCCTAAGAAATTATAGTTTCCTGCGGTAGAAACTGCAGTTTCCACAAGAGAGAACTACGAGGAAACTGTAATCAACTGACAACTACCACAGTAAGCATAAAACAGAAATACAGGTAAGAGCTTCCTATAATTCGATATAAAAAGAAAGAGGCCTGACTAAAAAAGCCGGCCTCCTCACTGCAAATATTACTTTGAAAGGGTTAAAATGAGATCGTGTCTGCCTGCTTCCAGTTCGATCACCTTATCACCTTTTATATTGTCCGGAAGATAAAGGGTTGCCGTACTATTGGCTGGGACGATCACTTCATAATTAATCTTTCTCCTATCCCACTTCCATTTGGAAACGATCCGGCCATAAGGGGATTCATGTTGTGCTTCGAAATGCTTCAGTTCTTTTACGAAGTTTGGACGCAGCAGGATATGTTTAAAACCGGGTTGCTCAGGATCGGGGAAGATACCTCCCAAGCCTTTATAGAACCATCCGCCTATTTCCCCGAACATCATGTGATTGTCTGAAATATCGCGTTCGGCTTTCAAGTCCCAGTTCTCCAGTAAAGTCGTTGCTCCGTTGACAATCCACCAACCCCACGAAGGATAAGTATCTTGCGCGGCTACCTTATAGGCCGTTTCCGCATATCCGTTTTCGCTTAATGCGTTCAGGATTGCTTTGGCTCCCAATACACCGACATCAAGGTGAAATCCGGCTTCTTCCACTTTCTTTGCCAGATTTTGTGCAACTTTAGCAATCATATTGTCGGGAACTATTTTCCATTGTAAAGGAACACTTAATTCCGTCTGACTGCCGTTGGCATAAATGCCTGTTTCCTTATTCAGGTATTTATCGTTCACCGCATTCTTTATCTTCTCCGCCAATGCCGTGTAATAAGCCAGATCTTCCTGTTTGTTAAACAGCTTGGCTGCATTAGCCAAGATCCGGGTATCTACATAGAAATAGATGGAAGATGTCAGCTCCTTATTTGACTGGGACTTGACAGGCACCCAATCGCCACGTCCCCAGGTAGTCAGATGGTTCGGGCTTGTGCGGTCTACGTAATCGACATAACGCTTAATGTTTTCATAGCAGTCGACCAACAGTTTACTGTCACCATAAAACATATATAGCTCCCAGGGGATAATTGCAATCGTACTTGTCCAGTCTAATCCGTTATCCGTGCCGTATCCCCATCCTCCTGTCGGGATAATATCAGGGAGAACACCATTAGGTTGTTGTTCGTCGCGATGGTCTGCCAGCCATTTCTCATAGACTGTAATGCCATCATAATTATACAAAGCCGTTTCTATGGCAAAATGACCGTCGCCTGTCCAGCCGTTCTTTTCACGCTGCGGACAGTCGGTCGGATAGCCCATCAGGTTTGACAGATAAGCGTTATTGGTAGCCCACCAGAGTTTATTGACAAGTTCGCTCGATGTATTGATCTTTCCCACAGAAGGGACATCGCTGTGCATGAAATAAGCAGTCAGGCTGTTTTGATTGAGTTCGATCGGCTTATCGCTGGTTACTTCCACATAACGGAAACCTTTATAATTGAATTTTGCCATAAACTCATCTTTACCACCACTCAAGATCAATATATCTGTCTGGAAAGGATCTTTCACCTTATCTCCCCTGTAATAAACATCGATATTGGACATATCGATACGTCCATTATCAAAGAGCCGCTCTCCGTGCATGATCCTGACCTCTGTTCCTTCCTCTCCCGAAACATTTATCCGGGTTACTCCCGACATATTCTGTCCGAAATCGAATACATACGTCTTTTCATTTATCTTATTGATTGATTTTGCGGGAATAGTCAGAACATTACGGATCGGACGGGCTTGCTGCGCTACAATGTTTTGGGAAGGGGCGCCCCTGTATCCCACTCCATTCCACTTAGAGTCATCAAAGTTCGGCATATTCCAGCCGGCCTGTTCAAGACGGGCGTCGTAATGCTCTCCGGTATAGATACTGTTGAAGATCAGTCCACCTGAAGAAGTTTTCCAACTAAGATCGGTAGGAATGGTTTCGACACTTCCATCGCTGTAAGTGATACGGAGATCCATACAGAATGCAGGCCGGTTACGCCAGGGAGCCCGGTCGAAATCCCACACGGCCTTCGATTGGTGGTTGTACCATCCGTTACCCAAAAGCACTCCTATGGCATTATCTCCGTTCCGGAGCTGGCCGGTTACATCGTAGGTAACATACAGATTACGTCTGTCGAAACGGGTGTACAACGGATCGAGGCGGTGGTCACCAATCTTCTCTCCGTTGATATACAATTCGTATAGTCCAGCCGCAGCGATATAGGCGCGTGCCGATTTTATCGTTTTACCTGCAGCAAACTTCTTGCGAAAATAAGGGGCAGGCTGATAGTCTTTGTCTTTTCCGTCGCCAATCCAGGCTCCTTGCCAGTTCTTTATGCTCATCATGCCTGTCTCAAAAGAATGGACGGACGAAACGACTTCCTTTTCCAGCAAATCATCACTTATTACTTTCCAGTAATATTTCGTACAAGGCTCCAGTGGCTTCCCGGCATAGGTAACCAATATATTTTCGGAGATTAGCTTTCCGGTGTCCCACATATCGGCAGTTCCGCCGGCCACCTGTATCGAGTCTTTGCCAACCAACACCCGGTATGCACGTTGCCGCGCCCCCTGCCTGCTATCTTCCATCTTCCACGAAAGACGGGGAGCGGGATTATCTATTCCTATCGGATTTTCAAGATGGTCACTTTGCAGGCCGGTCAACCGGACGGCTGATTGCCCGTTAGCATTGGAAAAACTAAAGAACGTTGAAACACAAAATGTTAGTATCAGTCTTTTCATTCGTATGTTATTATTAAAACAAGTATCGTTATATCTCTATTCTACATTATCCGTTAGATCGTTCCAAAGGTCTGCATTTTATGAAGAACGTTAGTTATAAAAAATGACTTTTGACCTAATAAAAATGATATTATTTCCTAAATACAGGATTTACCTTGTCTACAATAAAAAGGATTCTATCTACAAGAGAACCCCTTCCGTCTACAAATAAAAAAGCCCTCTTCCTACACAAGTATCTTCGCTGCATAATCATAAAACAAGACAGTTATGAACAAAAGAGACTTTTTATTATTCTTACTTCTCTCTTTATTATCAACATCCATTTGTGCTCAACAAAAGGGAAACACCCAGCCGGTTCAAAACATACGCGGAACAGTTATCGACCGGGCCTCCGGTCATCCGATGCCTGATGTAACGATCATGCTTTCAGATATGCCGGGCACAGGCACTACAACCGACGAGCGCGGACAATTCGTTTTGCCGGAGATCCCGGTAGGGCGGCATAACGTACAGGCTTCTTTTCTCGGATACGAACCTGGTATCTTCAGCGAAATACTGGTAACATCCGCGAAGGAAGTATATCTGGACATCTCACTGAAAGAAAACGTCAACGAATTAAGCGAAGTCGTTGTCCGCCCACAGATCAACAAGGAACAGCCTCTCAACAAAATGGCGGCTACCGGTGCCCGGATGCTTAGTGTGGAAGAAGCCAGCCGTTATGCCGGAGGACTGGATGATCCTGCCCGCCTGGTGAGTTCGTTTGCCGGAGTAGCAGCCAACCTGTCCAGCAACGGAATATCCATCCACGGGAATGCCCCTCACCTGCTGCAATGGAAAATGGAAGATGTGGAAATACCGAATCCGAACCATTTTGCCGATATATCCATACTGGGCGGCGGTATCTTATCATCACTCAGCAGCCAGGTTCTGGGTAATTCCGACTTCTTCACGGGTGCCTTTCCCTCCGAATACGGGAATGCCGTTTCCGGCGTATTCGACATGAAACTGCGTAACGGGAACAACCGGAAAATGGAGAATACCTTTCAGGTAGGTATATTGGGAATAGATGTCGCTTCGGAGGGCCCTCTAAGCAAGAACCACCAGGCTTCCTATATCTTCAACTACCGCTATTCTACTACCGGACTACTTAACAGCATTTATCCCGGCCTCGACATGGGCGGTACGCTTAATTACCAGGACCTGAATTTCAAATTCAACATTCCGACACGTAAAGCCGGTACTTTTGCCGTGTGGGGTACCAGCCTGATCGACAAATACGAAAACGATTTCGAGGACGATCCGCTGGAATGGGAACATACCCGGGATAATTTCCAGTCGACAGCCAAACAATATATGGCTGCCGGAGGGATAAGCCACCGGTACTTCTTTCCGAACAATGCAATGTTGAAAACAACTTTAGCAGCCACCTATTCCGGTATGAATGCGACAGAAGATGCCCATGCAGCCGATCACACCGTCAGCCCGTTCACCTATCAGAAGAACAACACGACGAACCTGATCCTGACATCTTCCTACAACCGGAAATTCAGTGCACGCCATACCAACCAGACAGGTTTCACCTATACCCGTTTGTTCTATAATATGCGTCTAAACCTGGCTCCTTTTGAAACGGCCCCGCTAAACACCCTCTCAAAAGGAAAAGGACAGACCGACCTGATCTCAGCCTACACCAGTTCCTCTTTCGGTATCACAGACCGGCTTTCTGTAAATGCCGGCTTGAACAGCCAGGTTCTGACGCTTAATAATAGTTGGACTCTCGAACCCCGGTTGGGAATTAAATGGGCGCCGACCACTAAGTCTTCGTTTGCCTTGGCATATGGCTTGCACAGCCGGATGGAAAAGATGGATGTCTACTTCGTCAATTCCAAAAGTACCGGAAAGGAATCCGTAAACAAAGACCTCGACTTTACCAAGGCTCACCACCTGATGCTGACATTCGGCTATAAATTATCCGACAATCTGCTTCTTAAAGTCGAACCTTATGCACAATTCCTGTACGACGTTCCGGTTATTGCAGACAGCTCCTATTCCGTATTGAACCGGAGAGAGTTTTATGTGGAAGAGGCTCTCATAAACAAAGGGAAAGGACGTAATATCGGGGTAGACATCACGCTGGAACAATATCTGAGCCGCGGATTCTATTACCTGGTTACAGCCTCTGTTTTCGATTCGAAATACAAAGGAGGAGACGGCGTCTGGCACAACACACGGTTTAACCGTCGGTTTATCCTCAACACATTGATCGGCAAAGAGTGGATGGTAGGTTCCAAAAGACAGAACATATTAAGTGCCAACGCCAAATTCACCCTGCAAGGAGGAGAGCGTTATTCTCCCCTCGACCATGCAGCAAGCCTGGCACATCCCGACAAAGAAGCACAATATGACGAAACACGGGCTTATTCCGAACAGTATCCGGTCATGTTTATCGCAAACTTTACGGTCAGCTACAAAATAAACAGAAAGAAAGTAGCACACGAGTTCGCCATCAAGGCATTGAATGTGACAGGGACGGAAGAATATTACGGTTATCACTACAATCTGAAAAGCGGTGTGATGGAACGGAACGGGAACAGCATTCCTATCAGCAATATCAGTTACAAACTAGAATTCTAACCGGTATGCAAACAGATACCAAATAAAATAGTAATTTCGGACAGTCTAAAGAGTAAGCCGCTGTATGGTCGACAACAAAATAAACAAACAAACTTTCTTATACCAGTTCCTAATTGAACCCAGATACAGGATAGCCCGTCATATTTTATTGCTCGCGGCTGTAACAGTTGTATCGCTCAACCAGAACGTCTATACCTTTGGGGCCAGACTAGAGCAACTGGGAAATCAGGTCTACCTGGCCGGGATATGTACCCTAATCTCCTATTTCATTGTAGGCTATCTGCACCTTTATCTGTTGGTTCCCAGGTTGCTGCTAAAGAAAAAGTATCTGGTCTATATCCTTTGCTCTTCCGTGTCCGTCTTATTGCTCATTTTACTACGATATGTACAGGAATACTGGATATTCACCTCATCCGGTATTCCTCCCGTTAGAGGTTCTTACTTTAATATGGTAAGCATCCTGGATAGTTTATCGGATTATATGCTGAACATGATCTGTATTACCGGTATATCCATGACTGTCCTGTTAAAACACTGGATGACAGAAAACCAGCGTGTAAACCAACTGGAAAGGAAACAGATACAATCGGAAGTGGATAACCTGAAAGAGCAGGTGAATCCCTCCCTGTTGTTCAACACGCTGAACCGCACAGGGGTACTATCCAAAAGCGAACCGCAAAAGGCTGCCGATATGGTGCTCAGGCTAAGCCAACTACTCCGCTATCAACTGTATGACGGGGCACGTGATAAAGTTCTGCTTAATTCCGAGATCAACTTCCAGACTCATTACCTGGCTCTGGAAAAGTTTTATTCGGACACTTTCGACTATCAGATCGTTTCCGACAAAGCATTGACAGGCGTCCTGATTCCCCCCCTGCTGCTTGTTCCGATCATCCAGTATGCCTTGAAAAGGACGGTGAAACAGGAAAAACGTCCTTCCATCCTGTTGCAAGCCGACCGGGAAGGAGAAGAGATACATATCACCTGCCGATTCGACGATCCGACAGAACCGGACATGAAAGAACTGGACAGCTTAAAGACCCGCCTCGAACTTCTTTATCCGGATAATTATTCCTTATCCGTCACGCAGGAAAAGACGACAGGTACAAGTACCATTACATTAAAAATGAATACACATGGCAACTAAGACAGACCATATAGTACCCGATTTTCTGCTAAGTCCTCAGAAAAGGGTTTACAGGCATCTCCTGCTGCAACTGATCGTCTTCTTTATTACGATCAATGTGTTCTGGGATACACCGGATGAACTGATTATCACCCCGCCCAGAATCCGCTCCTGGATCGGTTATTTCCTGATGATCGACATGCTTATCTATGTCAATGCCTATGTACTGGTACCGCGATTCCTGCTCAAAGGCCGGTTTCTCCGTTACCTGCTCAGTTCAACAACCCTGATCCTGTTATGTATCATCATACTCGGTACACTTCAAACCCTTTTCGAAGATACCCGGTTCGAAAGCATTCCACCCAGCCCATCGGTGATGTGGCTGAATATCATTTCTTCGACAGTCTCCTGCGGATTACTGGTTGCCGCCTCATCCGCCCTCGTCATTTTTAAACACTGGATCAGCAACAACCAGCGCATAGACGAACTGGAAGCCGCCACCCTGCAATCGGAACTGAAATTCCTGAAAAGCCAGATCAATCCGCATTTCCTTTTCAATATGCTGAACAACGTCTACGTATTGATTAAAAAAGGACGCGACGAAGCGGCAGAAGTTTTATTCAAGCTGGAAGACCTGCTGCGTTACCAGCTTAACGACAGTTCGCAGGAAAAGATACAGCTCAGTTCGGATATTCATTTTATGAATGATTTCCTGAATCTGGAAAAGATACGCCGGGATAATTTCAACTATATCATATCGAAAGAAGGTGATATAAATAAGGTATGGCTTCCTCCGCTCCTGTTTATCCCTTTCGTTGAAAATGCAGTAAAGCATAATACGGACAGCGAGAATGCTTCGTTCGTACATCTTTCTTTCATCGTACAGGACAACCGGTTGCTATTCCGGTGCGAAAACTCCATACCGCTCCCGGAAGAGGAGGTAAAAGAGACACGTATCGGTGGCCTGGGACTGAAGAATATCAGAAGACGCCTGGAGTTATTATATCCCGGCCGTCACTCGCTGGAAATCATTGAAATGAAACAAAGTTACACCGTTAATTTACAATTGGAACTATGAATTGCATAATCGTAGACGACGAACCGCTGGCCCGTGAAGCAGTGGAGATGCTGATAAATGAGACCGGACAACTGACGCTGGCCGGCTCTTTCAACAATGCCGCCTCAGCAGCAAAGTTTATCCATGAACACCCTGTCGACCTGATCTTTCTGGATATCCGCATGCCAAAGGTTACCGGACTGGAATTTGCCCGTACCATCCCGAAAAGCACTTTGGTCATATTTACAACGGCCTATGCCGAATATGCCATCGACAGTTATGAAGTGGATGCCGTCGACTATCTGGTCAAACCGATCATTCCCGAAAGATTTCAGAAAGCGGTTGAAAAGGCAATGGCTTACCATGCCCTTCTGCTGACCGGAGAAAAGGAAAACATTGAAAATGTAGAAAGCGAATTTATGTTCGTCAAGTCCGAACGCCGTTTCTTCAAAGTAAATTTCAAAGACGTCCTCTTTATCGAAGGCTTAAAAGACTATGTGATCATACAGCTTCCCGACCAGCGTATCATCACCAAGACCAGTATGAAAGCAATCCATGAACTGCTCCCTAAAATATTCCTGCGGGTAAACCGCTCGTACATAGTAAACACCCAGCAAATCGCCTCCTTCGACAACAACGACATCTACATCGACAAATACGAAATAGCCATCGGTAACAACTACCGGGATATCTTCTTCGACGAATTTGTATTATCTTTGCAGCATGGGAAAAAATAAGTTAGCAAAGTTTGACGATATGGCGGGTTATCCGCATGTTTTCCAGTATCCGTTTGCCGTTCTCCAGGAGAAAGGATTTGAGCTGAAAGGACACTGGCACAAGGAGTTTTTCAAGAATGATAACCCGATCGTACTCGAATTGGGTTGCGGTAAAGGTGAATATACGGTGGGACTGGCACGGCTCTTTCCGGACAAGAACTTCATCGGTGTAGATATCAAAGGTGCCCGTATGTGGACAGGAGCCAAAGACTCTATGGAGTCGGGTATGACAAATGTAGCCTTCTTGCGCACCAGTATCGAACTGATCTCCCATTTCTTCGCCCCCGGAGAAGTTGCTGAAATATGGATCACATTCCCCGACCCGCAAATGAAAAAGGTCAACAAACGACTGACTTCCACTCGCTTCATGAAGATGTACCGCGAAATACTGGCCGGAGATGGCATCATCCATCTGAAGACGGACAGTAACTTTATGTACACCTACACCTGCGAAATGGTGAAAGCCAACCATTACCCCGTCCTGTTCAGCAACGACGATCTTTATCACTCCGACCTGGCAGACAATATCTTGTCTATCAAGACATATTACGAACAGCAGTGGCTCGACCGCGGACTGAACATCAAATACATCAAATTTGTTTGTGAGGAAAGGGAAGAACTCATCGAACCGGACGTAGAGATCGAGCTCGACCCCTACCGGAGTTTCAACCGGAGCAAACGCAGTGCACTGGCTTCCGGCAAATAAGACAACCAATTATACAATTATATTATGGCTATATATCCTAAACTGATCATGGACGCACTCGCTAAAGTGCGTTACCCCGGAACAGGTAAAGACCTGGTAGAGATGGGCATGGTGGAAGACAACATACGGATCGAAGGCAATAAAGTAAGCTTCTCTCTCCTATTTGAGAAACCGAACGATCCGTTTATCAAATCGGTAGTAAAAGCAGCCGAAACGGCAATCCTTACTTATGTAGGCGAAGAGGTAGATATCAAAGGGAATATCGAAGTAGTAGCCCGCCAGGTAGCGCGTCCCGAACCGGACAAACTGCTTCCGCAGGTAAAAAATATCATCGCCGTATCTTCCGGTAAAGGGGGAGTAGGTAAAAGTACGGTTGCCGCTAACCTGGCAGTCGCTTTAGCCGGACTGGGTTACAAGGTAGGTTTGCTGGATGCCGACATCTTCGGCCCTTCGCAACCTAAGATGTTCAATGTGGAAGATGCCCGTCCTTATATGGAAGAAGTAGATGGCCGCGACCTGATACAACCCGCCGAGAATTATGGAGTGAAACTATTATCGATCGGTTTCTTTGTCAATAAGGAAGATGCCGTTCTGTGGCGCGGCGCTATGGCCAGCAACGCCCTGAAGCAGCTTATCGGTGATGCTAACTGGGGCGATCTCGATTACTTCCTGATCGACCTGCCACCGGGAACAAGCGATATCCACCTGACTCTGGTACAGACATTGGCTATCACAGGCGCTATCGTTGTCAGCACCCCGCAAGAGGTTGCACTGGCCGACGCCCGTAAAGGTATCAGCATGTTCACCGGAGAAAAGATAAACGTACCGGTATTGGGACTGGTTGAAAACATGGCCTGGTTCACTCCCGCCGAACTTCCGGAGAACAAATATTACCTGTTCGGAAAAGAAGGAGCCAAACGTCTGGCAGAAGAACTGAATATCCCCTTACTGGGTCAGATCCCTATCGTACAGAGCATTTGTGAAGGGGGCGACAATGGAACGCCTGTAGCCTTAAACCCGGAAACAATCACTGGCACCGCTTTCCGCGAACTGGCAGAAAACGTAGTCGAACAAATCAACTACCGCAACGAAAACCAGGCACCTACGCAAAGAGTGCACGTAAGTAAAAGCTGACAACTGTCACTTATCAATAGAAAAAGAAAGAGCAGGGCTTCCAAAGGAATAACCCTGCTCCTCTTTTTTCCTGTACAGGAAATCAACCTCACCTATTCATCAAAAAGCAAATCTAACTCCGAATTGCACCGATGCACAGAGTGGCTGCTCTTTCCGGATCGTCTCAACCACACTCTTATCATCAAAATAATAAGCGATACCGGGTTCGGCATAGATACTAACGGGTTTAGAAATATCATATTGTACACCCAACGAAGCCAAAGCGGACAACTGCACCTTGTTCACATCAAGATCAGTCTTGCTTTTACGCTCCCGGACGTTATTCAGGTAATAATTGGTATTCAGGCTACCGTCCACACACATTTCGGCCATTCCTCCGGCAGAAGCATAAACCGACAAACGGTCTTTCTTCCACAAGGTATAATTCACTTTCAAAGGAATACCCAGGTAATGCAAACGCTGCTCCTGCGAATAGAAGTCCACTTCGCCGGCCGAAAGTTCCGACGACAGGAAGGTATAAACCAACCCGCTCTCCACCGATAACCGGTCGTTGATCTTCTTCTTCACCGTAAGCCCCGCCGAAAGAGGGAACTTATGCTTTATCTTCGTTCCCGTAGGCTTCTGATAGTTAGCCACTGCGATCTGTTCAAACATGGAATAGTCACCCGGATCCCGGAAGTTCGACGCATTCGAAGCCACATTCTTCATGTAATCTTCAAAAGTTCCCGAACCCGGGTTATTATTCACACTTACATCCGAACGCGTTGCCGAACCATTCAACATCTGTAATCCTCCCGTAGCAGAAGAATGACGATCAAACATATTTCCGGCGTATAAACCGAATGTCCACCCTTTGCCGGACGAAGACTTCTTCTTCGGCAACGGCTCATAATTCCTCTCCGGAACATAGTCGTACTGACCGCTATGTTCCACAACCGAACGGCTGTTAGAATTATTTGCCACGACATCCCCTTCTCCCACCTCTGCATGGAAATAAGCAGAGATAGACATATAAATTTCCGACACCGTTTCAGTCAGTCCCGGTAATTCCGGTTCTTTCTTTTGCACGGTAGCCACCAGTTGTTTTGCTGCCGGTTGCGGTTTCACATCCTCCGCCGGAACAAAAGCCGGAGTAGGCATACCACTTCCTTGTTCAGCAGGAAGAACGATATCCGACAAGACCGGTTCTATCTCCTTATCTATCCCCATAAAGTAAAGAGACGAACCTAAAACCGCCAAAAAAGACACTGCTGCCGCCAACCAACGATAAGGGAAGCGACGGACCTGCGGAGTAGCAGAGAACGCTGCTTCGAGCTTTTCCCAACCATCCTCCGGCAACGGTAGCTGATAATCAATCTCCCGCATCCGGTATTCCTGTATTAATTTATCTTCCATTTTCATCTTCCGGCTTCTTTCTGAATGTAATCATTTACTTTCTTTACCAGCATTGCTTTTGCCCGACACAGTTGCGACGATGATGATCGTTCGTTTATATGTAAGAGCTCGGCAATCTCTTTGTGACTTCGTTCTTCAAATGTATATAAGTTAAACACTGTACGGTAACCCGTCGGTAACTCCTGGACGAATTGCATCAGAACCGACGTTGGGATCTGTTCGATCTCCTCCGGCGGATCCTCTTCTGTTTCAGCAATCATATCAAGGGGGACTATTTGTTTGAGTACATCCTTCTTCCGAAGATACTCGAGTGCCGTATTCACAAAAATACGGCTCATCCACGCTTTTAGGCTCCCTTCCCCACGATACGTAAAACCGGAGCAGGATGAAAAGACTTTCAGAAATCCGTCATGCAACAGATCGTAAGCCACGTCCATACCTCCTGTATACCGGTAACAAATGCTTAACATTTGTTTGGCATAAGTATCGTAGAGTTCTTTACGGGCTGCATTCGCACCCCGCATACACTGCCTTATCAGTTCTTCTTCACCCATCAACGCCGCGCGTGTTTATTATGTAAATGTATTGACTGCGGAAATACTGCATGCGATTTTTATTTTTTTCTGCAAAGAACCGAAATAAAGTGCAGATTTCCTCTAAATGTTTCACCGAAAGTGCCTTCATCGCCTTCATTATGTCTTTGGCTATTAATTAACAACCGATCACAGATGAAGCCATTATACCCTTTTGCTTTCATAGTACCCTTCATCGGGTTCATTGAAGTTATAATTACATCTTTTTTATTATTCGTACACCTTCTTTCAATAATATTCTTATCTTTGCCCCATCACCTGCTATTAGGTGTTAACCATTACATACCATAAGCTATGGAACATTACGTTAACATTATGCTCGACAGCGGCTTCAAAGCTGTATTCGGTAACAAACAAGTAGCCATCGATTTCATTAACGCCACTCTGCAAGGCGAGCGTCTGGTTAAAGATCTCATCTACATTGATAAAGAGATACGTCCTGAAACGATGGATCAACGTACAATCATTTTCGACTGTCTTTGTGAGGATACAGACGGGACAAAGTTTATCTTAGAAATGCAGAATTGCCCCCAACGTTACTTCTTTAACCGCGGATTTTATTACATTTGTCGTATGATCTCCCGTCAGGGAGAAATAGGATCGGAGTGGAAGTACGAATTGCTGCCGGTATATGGTATCTACCTGTTAAACTTCAGCTTGCCCGACTTCCCTACCTGGCGTACGGATATAGTACTGGCGAATGAAGTAACAGGTAAATCTTTTGGTGAAATCAAACTGAAACAAGTCTATATTTCGTTTGAGTTATTTAATTTACAGAAAGAGGAATGTATCACTCCTCTGGAAAATATGATCTATGTATTGAAGAATATGAATCTATTTGATATGTCTCCCTTTAAGGAGAAAGACGAAGCCTACCGCCGCTTGCTCGATGTGGCAAACGTGAATGCGATGACTCCCCACGAACGTGCCGTGTACGATGAAAATCTGAAGAATTACCGCGATTGGCGCTGCACTACAGAATATGCCATAGAGAAAGCTAACGAGAAAGGATTGAAACAGGGCATGGAAAAGGGCATGAAAGAAGGATTGGAAAGAGGCATGAAGGAAGGCATGAAAGAAGGTCAGCAATTAGCTAACCACCAGATTGCTAAAACGATGAAGCAAAAAGGGTATGACCTTAAAGAAATATCGGAATGCACAGGACTCTCTCCCGAAGAAATAGAAAAACTATAGACACGGGAAAATACCGATGCCAAAAGCTAAGGACTTAATTCACTACAACTAAGTCCTTAGCATAAGACTATTAAACATTTAGGTCTGCTATTTAATAAGTGAAAGGCTTGCCATACAAAAAAGTAAGGCAAGCCTTTCATATTTGCAATCTAGGCCTTACGTATTTGTAAAACAGGCCTTACTCTTATGAAATTAAGGAGTAAAGAGATTAATAGTAATGACGTGAGGGCTTAGCTATCATGAGGAAAGAGCTTAGTGTTCGTTAGCTAATTGTTTTATCAGAAGGTGAAAATAGGGAGATATGATATGGATAATGGAGATCGACAAAGAATAATGAAGGCGTATGAAGGCTACATGAAAGCCAAAAGAGCAAGTGCCTTCATCGGTGTCCGGTTGTTTATCAAGGAACAAAGGACACGATGAAGGCATGAAGGCTAGTTCTGGGATTCTCTCTTTACAGCGGGTGCCTGCGCAGGAAGGCAACCGTGCGGTGGATTTCGGTGTACATCACGATGTCGTCCTCTATAAAAGGAACTTCTTTGCGGAAGTCTTTCAGGAACTTTTCAAGGACGGGGGATGTTTTGGCCGGACGACGGAATTCTATTCCCTGAGCGGCATTCATCAACTCGATGGCCAGGATAAGATCGAGGTTATCCATGATCTTGAAGAGTTTGATCGCGGCATTCGCACCCATGCTGACGTGATCCTCCTGTCCGTTGCTGGATACAATCGAGTCGCTGCTGGCGGCATAGCAGTACATTTTGTTCTGGCTCACCATGCTCGCGGCTGCATATTGCGGGATCATAAAACCGGAGTTCAGGCCGGGATTGGCAACAAGGAATTCGGGCAAGCCGCGAAGTCCCATGATCAGTTGAGCCACACGACGTTCGGAGATATTACCCAGTTCGGCCAGGGCAATAGCCAGGAAATCGTACGAGATCGCCAAAGGCTGGCCGTGGAAGTTTCCGCCGGAGATGATCTTGTCCTCGTCCGGGAAAATGGTCGGGTTGTCTGTCACCGAGTTTATTTCGGTCAGCAGTACGCCGGAGACATAGTTGATAGCATCCTTCGTCGCCCCGTGTACCTGCGGGATACAGCGGAAGGAATAAGGATCCTGCACATGTTCCTTCTTACGGTTGATCAACTCGCTTCCTTCAAGATATTCACGGAAAGCGGCACCCGTTTCTATCTGTCCCGGATGAGGACGTATCTGCTGGATGCAATCCATAAACGGATCGATACGCCCGTCGAACGCTTCCAGGGATAAGGCGGCAATCATATCAGCCCTTTTCGAAAGGCGGAAAGCACGCATCAGGGCAAAGACACCGTTAGCGCTCATAAACTGCGTACCATTCAGCAAGGCCAATCCTTCTTTACTCTTCAGGCGAACCGGTTTCCAGGCAAACTCATCCAGCACACTGATAGCTTCACGTTTCTTTCCTTTATAATAGACATCCCCTACACCGATAAGCGGGAGAAAGAGGTTTGCCAACGGAGCCAGGTCGCCGGAAGCACCCAGCGAGCCACGGTCGTAAACGATCGGCAAGACATCATTGTTGAAGAAATCGAGGATGCGCTGTACGGTAATGACCTGCACCCCGCTATGTCCGAGCGACAAGGCATGCGCCTTCAGCAACATCATCAACCGGACAATAACAGGACTTACCTCGTCGCCCACGCTACAGGCATGGCTTTTCACCAGGTTCTCCTGCAAGGTGCTGAGTTCGTCGGACGAGATATTCTTGTTACACAACGAGCCGAAGCCGGTCGTGATACCGTAAAGCGGCCCATCCTGCTGCTCGATCTTCCGGTCGAGGTAGTCGCGGCAGTTCTGGATACGGGCACGCACTTCGGGTGTCAGTTCGAGCTTCATATTCTGCGTAAGTATCTGCTCTATACTTTCGAAAGTAAGAGGCTCGGAACCTACATAATAGACATTACCCATAATCATAATATTGTTTTAACCCAATCAAGCAGCTTCGTTTCGATACGGATCGCTTCGGCTTCCAGAAAGTCGGCTTTCTCCTGCATCCGTTTCACAAATGCTTCATCCTTGATCGAGCCCAGGTTGATACGGACATTCAGCAAAGCACCCAGTACACAGGTACGGGCAGCCATCATGGCGACACAGGCATCGGTAACGGCATTGCGGTTCCCCTTATGTGCCACATAGATAATCGTTTCCATCACCGAGGCCACCTCTTCGGCGACCTGCATGGGAACCAGGGCTGCCTCTTTGGTCGCATCCTGGATAGCTTGGCTACGTTCGGCAATCTGCTCTTCCGTCTCTTTCGGGAGTTTGAAGGCGGCAAACACACGGTCGTAGGCTTCACTATCGCGGTCGATGTCGCGGACAAGCCGTTCGCGGATAAGGGCGGCTTCGGTAGCGATCGTTTTCATCTGTCCTTCCACGTCGGCATATTTCTTTTTCCCGATCGTCAGGTTCGCCACCATTTCCGTCAATGAAGTAGCAATGGCCCCGTTCAGGGCGGAGATGCTTCCTCCGCCGGGAACAGGCGCGTTACTGGCTGTTTCGGCCAAAAATCCTTTTATTGTCAAGTCTACCAGCATAGTATAATTTATTTAAGGTGTTAAACAATGAATAACCTATTTCTCAGATCATATAGATAATACCGTCCTTGATGACCGTATCCACAATATTCATTCCCACATTGTAAGGCAGGAACTTATAAGACGGATACTTCAGTAAAACCAGGTCGGCTTTCTTTCCCACATCGATACTACCGATCTTGCCCGCACGTCCCAAAGCGGCTGCCCCGTTTATAGTGAGTGCGGTAACGGCTTCTTCCACTGTCAGTTTCATCTTGATGCAGGCCAGAGCGAACAGCATCGGGATGGAACAGGAGAAACTGCTGCCGGGATTATAGTCGGAGGCCAATGCTACGGCACAGCCGGCATCTATCATTTCACGCCCGCGGGCAAACGGTTCGTCCAGTGAAAAGGCGGTAAGCGGAAGCAAGGTGGCGATCACTCCGCTGCGTGCCATCCGTCTTATTCCTTCGTCGGAAGCATGCAGGAGATGGTCGGCACTAACTACTTTCAGTTTAGCGGCCAGTTCGGCACCTCCCAGCGAGACAATCTCGTCGGCATGCATTTTCAGTTTGAAACGTTGGCTTCTGGCTGCACGGAGCAGGCGTTCGCTTTGTTTCAGGGAGAATACGCCTTGTTCGCAAAAGACGTCACAGAAAGTAACGGTTCTCTCCAACCGGAGTTCGGGCAGTACCTGCTCGATCATATAAGTGATATAGTCGTCCGTTTGATGGGTATATTCGGGTGGGGTAGCGTGAGCGCCGAGATAGGTGGAGACAACATCCACCGGATGCTCCTCGTTCAGGTCGGCCATGACGCGCAACTGCCGCAACTCCGTTTCGAAATCGAGACCATAGCCGCTTTTCCCTTCTACGGTGGTGACGCCCATATCGAGCATTTCGTCCAACCGTTCGTAACCGATGCCCCACAGTGTCTCGAAGTCGCATTCGCGGGTAGCGTTGACCGTGTTGACTATACCGCCGCCACGTTCCATGATCGACATATAACTGTCTCCTTTCTGCCGCCAGGAGAACTCTTCTTCCCGGTAACCACCAAATACAAAATGGGTATGACTGTCCACAAAGCCGGGCAACAACGCTCTGCCGGAGGCATCTATCTCCAGATATTCATCCACATCCACCTGCCGCAATATATCTTTCGTCCGTCCGACATGTGTGATTATACCGCCGGAAACGACTACCGCCCCGTCTTCAATAACATGCAGGTCGGACATTTCCGCCCCTCTTTTCGCTTCAAAACCGGAACAGGTTACGACCTGCGACGCATTTCTTATAAGTAATTTATCTCCTTTCATGTTTTATTCCATTATTCTTGCTTCCAGTACCTGATTCATTGTAAAGTTCTCCAATCCCAGATAATAAGAAGCTGTATCTATCAATGCTTCCATCGGAACAAGCCCGATTATCTCACTACCGACTACCGGCACCCCGTAACGGCGTGCTTCTACCTTTACCAGCTCGAAAGCACGGTAGAGGGCGGTACGGGTATAGTCCGTCATATTTATGGAGACTTGCGTGATACCCCGTTCTTTCAGTTCCACCCCCATTGCCTTGCAATAACGCAAGCCGCCGCCTATGAAGCGTATCTTTTTCGCAATATCGCTGGCTATCTCCAGATTGGCCGTACCGAGGTTCACGTTATAAGCCACCAACGGCATACGGGCACCTACGGCAACTGTTCCGGCTGTCGGGTGACGTTCGGCCGGGCCGAAGTCGGGTTGCCACTCCGGTAGTTTGATCTTCTCCGCCATTCCTTCGAACTCGCCTTTCCTGACAGCTGCCAGGTTTTCGCGGTGAGGAGCCGAAGCCGACTTTTCATACAGGAACACAGGCACATTGTACAATGCGGCAATCTGTTCGCCTACTTCTTTCGACAAAGCCACTGCTTCCTCCATCGTACATCCTTTGATCGGGATGAACGGCACGACATCGACCGCTCCCATTCGCGGATGCTGCCCGCTATGGCGGGTCAGGTCGATCAGCGCAACTGCCTGCCCTATGGCTTCCAGCAACGCGGCCTTCAAGGCTTCCGGCTCACCGACAACAGTTACCACCAGACGATTGTGATCTTCGTCATTACTATAATCTAACAGTTTTACTCCTTGTTTGGCTCTGAATGGCTCTATTATTTTTTCTATCTTTCCCAAGTCCCTTCCTTCGCTAAAATTGGGGACACATTCCATAATTTTACTCCAATTGCTCATAACTTCAGGTATTTAAAGAGGTCTTTATTATTTGATGTATCAATTCTTCCTCTGGAATATAAGGAAGTGTTATATGATACTGATCTTCATTATTCTGATTGAACACTTCGCAAGTCTCGATCGCATGCGGGTTGCGTGCCCATGAACGGCGCGCAACGCCACCCATAACATCCCACAGCATGGCGGAACGTAAAATGTCGTCTACCCGCTCGCTTCCGTCGAGCACCATACCGAAACCGCCGTTTATAGCTTTGCCGATCCCTACGCCTCCTCCGTTATGAAGGGCGACCAGGCTCATGCCACGGGCTGCATTCCCGGCAAAGCATTGCACGGCCATATCCGCCATCACATTGCTGCCGTCGTAAATGTTGGATGTCTCCCGGAAGGGCGAATCTGTTCCGCTTACATCGTGGTGGTCGCGTCCCAGCATGACAGGGCCGATCTCACCCTCGCGTACCATCCGGTTAAAGCGTAGAGCGATCTTCAGCCGTCCTTCGGCATCCTGATACAGGATACGGGCTTGTGTGCCGACTACCAACCGGTTCTTTTCGGCATCGCGTATCCAGTTATAGTTATCCCGGTCTTGCCCGCGACGATCCGGATCGATGCAGTCCATCGCTGCATGGTCTGTCTTTATCAGGTCTTCATGCTTACCGCTCAGGCATACCCAGCGGAAAGGGCCGTAGCCGTAATCGAACAATTCGGGGCCCATAATATCTTCTACGTAAGAAGGCCAGATAAAACCGTCTTTCTCGTCAATGCCGTTCCGGGATATTTCTTTCACTCCGGCATCGTAAATCGCTTTCATAAAAGAGTTTCCGTAATCAAAGAAGTAAGTACCGGCGGCAACCAGTTTCTTTATTATTTCATAATGCCGGCATAGAGAACGGTTCACCAAGGTGCAAAATGCATCATGATCACCCGACAGCAGGCGAGTTCGTTCCTCAAAAGAGATACCTACCGGACAATAGCCGCCTTCGTAAACGGCATGGCAGGAAGTCTGATCGCTCAACAGGTCGATATGAATGGATGCTTCCCCGGCATACTCCAACAGGTCGACAATGTTTCCGTGATAAGCGATTGAAACAGGTTCCCTGGCCGCCTGTGCTTCTTTTGCCAGACGGAAAGCTTCCGCTTTATCATCCGTAACCAACTGAACCCACCCTTGCGAGCGTCGTGTCTCTATTCGGGACTGGTCTACTTCGGCAACAATACAGGCGGCTCCGGCTATAACCGCAGCTTTGGGTTGTGCACCACTCATGCCGCCCAGTCCGGATGAAACAAACAAATGTCCCCGAAGATCTTTATCCTGCGGTATGCCCAGTTTCAGGCGTCCTGCATTCAGCAATGTATTGAATGTTCCGTGAACGATACCTTGCGGGCCGATATACATCCACCCTCCGGCTGTCATCTGGCCGTAATTGGCCACTCCCATCTGTGCGGCAATATGCCAGTCTTTCTGGTTGTCGAACATTCCCACCATCATCGAGTTGGTTATGATCACGCGGGGAGCTTCCGGCTTCGAACGGAATAGTCCCAGCGGATGGCCCGACTCGATAACCAGGGTTTGCTCCTGTGTCATCACCTCCAGGTATTTCCTGATGAGCCGGTATTGCATCCAGTTCTGGCAAACCTGTCCGGTTTCACCGTAGGTTACCAGTTCATACGGATACAAGGCGATGTCGAAACACAGGTTATTATCTATCATCACCTGAAAGGCTTTCCCTTCCAGGCAGTTCCCTTTATATTCTTCAATGGGACGTGCTTTCAGGTCTCCTTCCGGACGGTAGCGGTACCCGTATATCCTTCCACGGGTCAACAGTTCGTCCATAAATTCGGGAGCAAGCGTTGCATGAAGTTCTTTGGGTACGTACCTTAAAGCATTTTTCAATGCCGTTTCGGTCTGCGCGGGCGTAAGCGTATAACCGCGATCAGGAGCGCGGCGGATACCGGCAACAAAAGATGGATATTCCGGCAATTGGCGATCAAGATGTATTTGCATAACTGATGACTTTTTATCTGTTACTTACAATCTGTCAGAAAAACATCGTATAAGTGGCCTACAAGGTAACTATTTCCTTACGTCCGAACAATTTCACTTATATGTTTAGAAGCATAATAAAAGCAAGAAAAAAGGCCGCCTCGTGATGAGGCAGCCTTTTTTATATCTTATGATCAGCTATTTTTACTTAGCTAATTCAGCTGCAGCTTTCTTATTGATCTTTCTCTTCTGCAATTCGTATGCGATCGGAGTAGCAATAAACAATGTTGCATAAGTACCCACAACGATACCCAACAGGATAGCGAACGTAAAGCTACGGATCGTGCTACCACCCAGGATAAAGATACACAGTACAACAACCAATGTCGTTAATGATGTATTGAATGTACGAGACAATGTTGAGTTCAAAGCATCATTGATCACCTGGTAACGGTCGCGCTTCGGATACAGACCGATCGTTTCACGGATACGGTCGAATACAACCACGGTATCATTGATAGAGTAACCGATAATCGTCAGGATAGCCGCGATAAATGTCTGGTCGACTTCCATTGAGAACGGTAACAGTTTCCATAATAATGTATAGAAAGAAATGATACACAATGTTGTTACTGCCACTGACGCAAATGCTCCTACGGAGAATGACCAGTCGCGGAAACGAAGCAGGATATAAGCAGCCATACAGAACATCGCGAAGATAACGGCCATGATAGCGCTATTCTTGATGTCGTCAGCCATACTCGGCCCTACCTTCTGTGAACTCTGGATATAAGTTGTTGTAAACTGTTCCAGTGTTGTTCCCTGCGGAAGCAACGGTTTAACGCCTTCGAACAATAATGATTCGATTTCCTGGTCTACTGCAGGATCTGCATCATCAATCTTATAGTTCGTTGAAACACGAACCTGATCCGGAGTACCGATAGTGATAACGCTTACAGCACCGTCCAGTTGGGCATCCAACATATCACGAACTTCGTCAGTCTTCACATCCTGATCGAAACGAACGATATAGTTACGTCCACCGGTGAAGTCGATACCGTTGTTCAAACCGATCGTCATCATAGATACAGCCCCCAACAGGATGATAACAGCAGGAATAATATAACCTACCTTACGTGCACCCAGGAAGTTGATCTTCGGATTGGTCAACAGGTCTTTTGTGATTGAAGTTACAAACGTTACATTCTTCAGTTTATCTTTAGCCAGTAATGCTTCGTAAACGATACGAGTCAGGAAGACTGCAGTAAGGAAAGAAGCGAACAGACCGATGATCATCGTAGTTGCGAAACCACGGATAGGACCTGTACCGAAGTAGAACAATACAACACCAGTAATGATAGATGTCAAGTTGGAGTCGAAGATAGCAGAGAACGCGTTGCTGTAACCGTCGGCAATAGCCTTACCTAACGATTTTCCGGCACGAAGCTCTTCTTTCGTACGTTCATAGATCAACACGTTAGCATCCACCGCCATACCCAGCGTCAACACCATACCGGCAATACCCGGCAAAGTAAGTACTGCCTGGAAAGAAGCAAGGATACCCATTGTAAAGAAGATGTTCAATACCAGTGCACCGTCTGCAATCAGACCCGGGATAATTCCGTAGAATGCACACATATAGATCATCAACAGGATCAAAGCCAGTGCAAATGAGATAACACCTGAGCTGATAGCTTCCTGACCCAGTGACGGACCGACAACGTCTTCCTGTACGATATGTACTGAAGCAGCCATTTTACCTGATTTCAAGACGTTTGCCAAGTCCTTCGCTTCTTCCGGAGTGAAGTGACCTGTGATAGAAGAACGTCCACCAGTAATTTCGTCGTTTACGTTCGGAGCGGAATAAACCATATCATCCAAAACGATAGCGATAGACTTACCGATATTTTCTTTTGTCAAACGAGCCCATGCTTTAGCACCTTCTGCGTTCATGCTCATGCTAACCTGTTGTTCTGAACGACCAACCTGCTGAACGAAGTCAGCGTTAGCATCCGTTACTACGTCACCACCTAAAGCAGGTGAACCGTCACGGTTAGTAACCTTGATTGCATATAATTCGAAGTACTGTTCTTTTTCATCCATTGCCTTAACACCCCATTTCAAAGAGAGGTTACGAGGCAATACGTCTTTTACCTGCTTCATAGCCAGGTATTCGTTGATCTTAGGAATGTCTCTTACATTAGCCACACCCACAGAAGCACCACGGCCTAACTGACCGTTATACTGGTTGATCTGCAGCAAGGCAAACAACGGATGCTGTTTAGCAAACTCTTCCATTGACTGGTTTGCCTGCGCTTCCGGTTTATCCTGAGCGATCTTAGCCAACAAAGAGTCAGCTTCGTTTGTATTTTCACCTTCGGCAACGGTTGTTTCTGTTACAGTCGTATCATTGCCATCAGCAGATACACTTTCTGTTTCAGTAGCAACGGCTTCGTCGTTGTGTTCTTTCAGTACAGTAGCCAAAATGTTATCGGCAGCAACCAACTGCTGATAAATTTCCGGCAACTGATAAGTTTCCCAGAATTCCAGGTTAGCACTACCCTGCAACAATTTACGAACACGTTCCGGCTCTTTCACACCCGGAAGTTCCACCAGGATACGACCTGCTGTTTCCAGACGCTGAATGTTCGGAGATACCACACCGAAACGGTCGATACGGGTACGCAATACGTTGAATGAATTATCGATAGCACTTTTCAACTCTTCTTTCAATACAGAAACAACTTGAGCATCTGTGCTCTGCGGAGTAATTTTATCTTTCAACTCAAAAGTACTGAATATGGCAGACAAACGTGCGCCACTGTCCAGGTTCTTGTACTCTTCTGCAAACAGATCGATAAAGTCTTTCTGACTGGTTGCCTGGCGAGCATAAGCCGCTGTTAAGGCTTTGTTGAAGTTCTCATCCTGATTATTGTTTGAAAGCGAACGGATTACGTCGGCCACATTCAATTCCAGAACGACGTTCATACCGCCTTTCAGGTCAAGTCCTAAACTAATTTCCATTTCACGGCACTGCTTGAGCGTATAGCCCAACCACACCTTTTGAGTAGATAATGAGTCTAAATAAAGACTCTCTTTCGACGGATCCCCCCCTGCATACTCAGCGGCTTTGTTGTTGTAGTATCTTGTTACAAATGAGAACGATAGATAGAACAAACATACAAGCGTAAGTAACACCGCGAAGACCCTTACAAATCCCTTGTTTTGCATTTGAATCTTGAGTTTATGTTATTACATTATTATTTTTCGTTTTTTCACAGGGTGCAAATATAGGCTTTTTTTCTTTGTCATATAGTAATTAGAATAATTATTTGTCACACTCATAGTTAATTTCGAGTACAATTATATATCTTTGCCAGTAAAAAAACACAGAATTCACCATGAAACATCTCTTATTATTCCTTTTATTTATTCCTTCTCTGCTCATGGCGCAGGAGGATCAGAAGTATTTAGCCGGTGCCGTAACTGAAGATGACGGCAAAGTAGTATTTACCAAAGAGATAAGTATACCATCCCTTTCAAAGGATCAGATTTACGACATCATGTACTCGTGGGCACAGAAATACTTTAGTGAAGACGGACGCCGCCTGGTTTATTCCGATAAAGAGAAAGGCGATATTGCCGCTATCGGCGAAGAATATCTGGTATTCCAGAGCACAGCCCTGTCGCTTGACCGTACATTGATGAACTATCGCGTAACGATCGAATGCGAGAACAATGCCGCCATAATCAAGATGTCGGGCATTCGTTACGAATACAATGTATCTTACCAGCGCGATCCGGAAAAGTACACGGCAGAAGAATGGATCACAGACAAATTTGCATTGAACAAGAAGAAAGACAAGTTGAACCGTGGCAATGGCAAGTTCCGTCGTAAAACCATCGATTTCGCAGACGATATGTTCAAGAGTGCCGATGCAGCCTTCGGTATCCAGCCGGCAGGCGTTGTCGCTCCTGCTTATGCAGTGGCTCCTGTACAGCAGCAAGCAGCTCCCGCAACAGTTCCCGCACAGCAGATAGCTAAAGCTCCCGTCAGCAACAATACCGAAGTATGCCAGGGACTTACCGCTTTTGAACCGGATAAAGTACCGTCTACCTTGCTGAATATGTTACCGGAAAGTAAGATGCAGGTTACTCCGGGCGACAATGATAAATTAGTGGAACATTATGCCACCTGGAAAGAGATGGGCAAAATGTTCGGAAAGGACATCGCTTCGATCTCCATCAGTCCGGACAGCGAAGTTTACAAAGCAGTTAAAGATAACGACTTCTATACAATCTCTTTCTCCAAGAAAGATGATCCTGAAACCTGGTTCATGATCCAGTGTATCAAACAAGGGGAATCAACCGAAGGAACACAAAAGATCATTATCGGCGAAATTCTTAACGTATGGATCAGATAAGTATGAAGATGACGAAGAATATATTATTCCTGTTGTTACTGATGTGTCCCTTGCTCTCGATGGCACAGGGACACAAAGGTTCTGTAGAATCATGCGCTCCCATGAAAAACGGGAAAGTATGCTACAGTGATGAAGTTGATGCAGAAGGCATGAAAAAGGGTGAGTTGTTCAATGCCATCGACAAGTGGGCCAGAAAAACTTACGGAAAGGATGTATTCCTGTCGAGCGTTACGTCCAGCAAATCGAAAGGGACGATCAATATAAACTCGAAAGTCGAATTACTTCTGAACGATACGGATAAAACGATCGTTAAGTACAAAATGAGAATATACTGCCACGACGAGAAATACAATATCGAACTGTCAGATATTTCTTACCAGTACGATCCTATGAATGAAAAGAAATACAAGACCTATCCGGCAGAGAATGTTATTGCGAACAATGGCAAGTCAAACACCATTGCTGTAATTAAAGATCCTCTGCTATTCTGCAATGCAACTTTCTTCTTTGCGGAGAATTTATTCGGGGAAGTATTCGACGCGACACAGGAAGATTAAACACCGCGTCCTATATAATATAATGTAAGGAGATGCCGTAAAAGGTGTCTCCTTTTTAGTTTTCCATTGTCAGATAACACCACAAAGGATAATGGTCTGAATAGCGTATCTTATCGATGGTACAATTTATTGACTTCATATTCGAAGAATGCAGGATATTGTCTATACGGAATAAAAACATATTCTGATTATAGGTTACTCCCATTCCCCGGCCGGATTCGGCAAACGAGTCAACCAATGGCCCCTGGATAGTCCGATGGGCGTAAGAGATCGGCGTATCGTTAAAGTCGCCACAAACCAATACATAATCACCTTTGGCCTTTGCTATTTCGGCAGCCACGGCTTCAGCCTGCTTGGCTCTTATCCTGAAAGCGGGCCCCAGCTTCTGCTCCAAAGCACCTTTTATTCCATCAAAAGTATCCGTACTGATATTCTTGATAAAAGCCGTATACCGGCTGCGGTCTTCCATCGTCAGCTTAAACGACTCAAGATGATTATTGATCAATGTCAGCTTCTTACCTTTCACATTCAGTTCATGCACGGAAGAACAGTTATAATCGCTTTTATAATCTACTCTCCGGGAGTTTGAAATAGGATACTTGGAAAAAACAGCTATCCCTGAGCTCAAATAGCCGGACGAATTAACCGAAATGACCGAACGATACGGATACATATCCAATGCCCGAAACAATTTATTCGGGGTCAGAAACTTATCCGATTTGCTGACTGCATATTCCTGCAAGCAAACAATATCGGCACCTGAAGATGCAATATACTGTATAATCTTATTAGGCGAATCTTTCGTATGATCTTTATAGCCAAAACCCATCACATTATACGTCAGCACCTTCAGCACATTCTCTTTGGGAATATCTTTTGTCTGACTATGATAAGGGAAATACTTTTTCACCGGCCCCCAACAAAGAAGAAAGGCACTCAACCCGATCAACAGGAAACGCCACTCCCACAGGAATAACCAATAAATAATAAAACAAAGGTTCAGGACACACAGAATAGGGAAAGCCAGTCCCAAATAAGAAAAGACAAGAGCTGTATCGGGAGATACACGATCCGACCAGGCCGAAGCGATAAACAGCACAACGATCAGGACATTGGTCAAAACGAACAATGACTTGAATAATAGTTTTAGTGTTTTCAGGCCCTCACTCATTTTTTACTGGCATCAAATAATTGTCTTTTTTCATCTGCTGAAAGGCTTTCATATCCCGAACGTTTCAGTTTGTCCAGAATAGCATCCAGATCGGCCGACTCACGGTTTTTACGGGCATTATACTCGTAATCAGTTTCCGCACGTTTGTATGTCACCTTCATTTTGGGTTTCCTTTTACCCAGGTTTACTACCCAATCCAACAGACGGTTCATCGGAGCAGTCAGATCCTTTCCTTTCTTGATACGCATCGCGAACCAGATACCGAACAGGGCTCCGCCAATATGAGCGATATGACCTCCGGCATTATCGGAAGTGATAGCCAGCAAATCGATCACAAAAGTGAACAACGCCAGATAGATCAATTTGACACGCCCAATCAGGAACAGATTTATCTCAAGGTCTTTCCGGTAAAACGAGACAGCAAAAACAATAGCCATCACCGATGCGGATGCTCCCATCAGATAACTGGAAGAGGCCACAGTCTGGAAATAAGGAAAAATGTTATATGCCAGCATAAACAAGACTGCTCCCGCAATCCCTCCCAACAGATATAACCCGCCCAGTTGCCGCTCGCTGAAGAAACTCAGGAACAGTCCGCCAAACCAGTACAACCACAACATATTAAAAAGAATATGCAGGAAGTCGAAATGAGTGAACATATAAGTAATAACCGTCCAGGGCCGATACAATAACAGTTCGGGCGACGAAGGCATCTGCAAATATTGCAAAAAGGATATTCCGGGAATATTGAAGAGCAAAAAGATCACTCCCATCAACCGGATCAGGATAAAAAGCCCTACATTTATATATATAAGCTTTGCCAGTATATTTCCTGCCCGGAATGTATTCTTCAGATTAGTAAAAATACTTTCCATTGTCTGCATCTTTCTTTTTCCAGTAGCGAACCATAAAATAACCGAACAGCATACCGCCTAAATGGGCAAAGTGTGCCACCGTGTCTCCACCAAAACTGGATACCCCCATAAATAGTTCAGCCAAACCGTAAAACACAACAAAATATTTCGCTTTTATAGGTATCGGAATAAACATCAGGAACAAAGGTACATTCGGGAATAACATGGCAAATGCCAACAAGATACCGAACACCGCTCCCGAAGCTCCGATCGTAACCATCATATTCAGCGACGGATCCATCTTCACCAGTTCGAAAAGCGTCAAACCGTTAGCGCTGGCAAAAGACTGAACCGAATACGCCCAAACCAATTCCTGCACAATACCGGCACCAATACCTGTCACCAGATAAAATGTAAGGAAACGTTTCGGCCCCCAAACATTTTCGAGAACACGTCCGAACATATACACCCCGAACATATTAAAGAAAACATGTCCGAAAGAGCGCGTATCGTGCATAAACATATAGGAAACAAACTGAAACGGATAAAAATCCTTCACACCCGGAAAGTGCAAACCTAAAATCTGCACCAGGTCGATCCCCATCTTCGGTAAAACCAGGCTGGCTACCCAGAAAAGGAGATTTATAATGATAAGGTTTTTTGTAACCGGCGGTATACTATTCAAGAACCCCGAGCTATTTTGATTCATCATATACATATCAATTTGCGGCAAAGGTAAATATATTTTGATTGTTTTTCCGCCAAATAGTACTAAAACATAGTAAATCAATAAAAAAAACAACGTTTTCCTTTGCAGAATATTAAAATAAAACTACATTTGACCCGACCTTTAGGCTATCACAATCATTGTTTAATATATTAATTATCAAACCATCATGAACAAAACAGATTTTATCTCAGCTGTATCGGCAAAAGCCGGTTTAAGCAAAACTGATGCAAAGAAAGCTGTCGATGCTTTCGTTGAAACAGTATCTCAGGAATTGAAGGCCGGTGGCAAAGTCGCTCTCTTAGGTTTCGGTTCTTTCTCTGTATCCGAAAAAGCAGCCCGTAAAGGTGTTAACCCGAAGACAAAACAACCCATTGAAATCGCAGCACGTAAAGCGGTTAAATTCAAAGCCGGTGCAGAATTAAACGATATGATTAAATAAGTAACGTCATATTTTACAATCGAAGAGGCTTTTCACCGGAGAAGTCTCTTTTCTGTCATACAAAAAATAATTCCAGAGAACATCACTGCCCCCTGGAACCCACACTAGTATTAATATTAAACTTACCTGATTAAACAGGTGAGTATCTTCATTACAAACAAAATATGATTACGGGACTTCGGTCCCGTTTCATTTATCACATTACAAAGATCCTGCTTTTCAGCCAATTAACAGCCTAAATTTGGTTCTGATACCACATCTAAGGTGCCTCCGAATACTCTATTTCAACCATTATTCGGCGACCTCTTGTGCTATTCGAAACTTACCGACCGCCATCTTCGTGCAGCTGCCGCATATCCCATATCGACGCAATACACGTTTCGAATTCCGCAACAACAGGACAGAATCACAACAACATGCCTGAATAAAAAAAGTTTCTACCTTATGAAACAGTTGTTTCACTAGGGAGAAACTTTTGTTTCATGCCGTTGAAACTATTGTTTCATCCGGAAGAAACTTTTTGAACGTTATCGAGGAAATGAGGTTATAATCCTCCTTCTGTCTGGAAATACCAGGTCCAACCGTTGATATTAATCTGCAAAGCCAACCAGGGATCATTATCTGCAAAGAAAAAGACGATCTTATATTCACTTTCACGGTCGAGATATTCCTGCGAAGTCATATTATGACCTTCGATCTTTGTCATTACCAGGAAATCAGTCAGGTTGATATTAAGCATTTTCCTGCCTGTAGCTTTCTCTGTCACCACAAAACGAGCTGCGCGGTTATTCAGAAACCGCATTGTATTCAGCTCGATAATTCCTGCCGCCAGATTCTTTTGTTCAATATGATAAGGGCGATAACTCAAATTATCATCTTTCAGTAAAGAGTTATCATGTGCCAGATAGCCATTCGATTCGATTATTTCATACGTATAGGCATTCACATCCACTCCCCACGAATCTTCATTGCTTCCCTGAAAAACAAACCGTACTTTGTTAGTATCTTTTATCAGGTTAATCACCTCCGTCTGATCCGTCGTCCCCGTAAAATCGACTTTATTAATCTCCCCATACCAAAGCGGTTCCAGTTCTTTATCGATAATAAGTGTTTCTTCACGTTTCAATTGTAGTTTCAAATCTTCAATAGAAGATACGCCGGTTTGTAATGAAGCTATATCATAAGAATCGTGTGCACCAGCCCAGGCCATAAACTGATATTCGCCAACAGGAAGCATAACACTCATCAGATAACTACCCGTACCAAGCGCACTCCCTTCTTCCGCTTGTTTGAACAGGAACTTACCGTCTTTATCAAATACATAAAGCTCCACTTTATCCACCTGCGAATGGAATGCGTCTGTAAATTCCATATTGTAATCGTACTTAAACTTAACAAATAGACGGCACTCCGGCAGATCTTCGTTAAAGCTATCGCATGCGGTCATTATCAGGGAGCCGATAAGGAGAATCCACATGGTAATATGACGTAATAGGTTTTTTAGCCTCATATCTTTTAGTTTTCTAATTGTTCTATATATAAAGGAAAAGAGCAATCTCTTTTCTCGTTATTTCCAATTCGGTGGACAGAACTGCCTGTTCCGTCAAAACATTAATCCCAAAGTTTTATCAAGTCTCCGGAAACTTCTTTGTTAAAAGTAAAGGGGCTGTGTCAAAAAGTATCTTTTCCCCGTGCTTAACACAGAGCGGAACACTTTTGACACACCCTCTTTTATATTAAAATGATCTCGAATTTATCATTAGGAATTATAAATCCACTTCTTGTCTATACCAGGTCCAAGGATTGATATCAATCTGTACAGAAATATAACTTTCATCTACCTCATCCGGCTTTTCTGGATCAGGCTCAGGAATAATCGGATAACCCGGAGTCTTTATATCCTTAATAGCAATGTCATATACGGAATTACGTACCACACCAAATTCACCATACATATTGTTTGTGTTATCCGTATCATTATCATGCTTAATCATAATAACATGATAACCTTCTCCACCTTCGTAATAAGATACATTTCCATAAGCGGCTGCTCCATATGCTATAACTCCAGCTTGATAGAATTCTGCTGCAATTTGCTTCGCTCCATCTTCCACTGAAGAATAGGTTAAATCAGTAATTTTAGCCTTAAAGGCTTCTGCTGTAGGAAGAGTAACAGGAGTCACACCTGATACATTATATTTCACTAAAGAATCAATGTAAGCACCAAATGAATTGGTAACTGAAGTTTGAAGGTAATTATCCGGGTCTTTATCCTTATATTTTGAAGTTAATTCCGCCTCAATGTACTTCTGAACCAATTTGTAAGAATAATACCCATTAGTACCAATCTGAATCCAGTCACTTCCTGATTTAACATTTCCTGAAGCATCCACATCGGCATCGCTATTGGCATCTCCGTCGTAAGCTCCACCAGTATAATTATCTTTATTATCCGGAAGTTTCAATCCTTTAGGCTGACTTTCCACCTTCAACAAAACATGTGTAGTGTAGGCCTGGTAGTTATCAGCTGCTACCTGGGTATTTTCCAAACAATACAAAGCCGGCGTCTTAGAGGCATTAGGACCAGTAGAATCAGCTGTAGCATTCTGCCATGTCGGAGCCGTTGCATGCGTATAGTAATGATAATCTGCAATATAAGAAGCATCAGTGATAGCCGTACCTTTCTGTCCTGTATAGTTCGGGTCTTTTCTATAAGAACCGAATTTCCAGATATCAAACGGAGTGATACAACCACGCACAGTACCTTCCAACCATGTTTTATCTCTTTCAGACATCGGGTAGTATTTTCTATTCGTTACATTCAAAGTCCATCCTACGGTATTAATATTCATACTATTTCCCGGATAGTTGGTATCTGCAAACAAACGAACTTTTGCCGCAACACGATCTACGGAAACAGAATAATAGTTTGTTTCCGCTTCAGCTGCAGTTGCATAAGTAACCAAATCATCATCAACTACCGTAGTTGAATTACCAGAAGTTGTAATTGTTGTCGGCTCTAATTTTCCTTTGGCATTTGTCATCATAAAGCTATTTTGACTTGAACCTCCAATAACCGAACTCACATCAGTACCAGTAATTGCCTGATTTACAGTAGTAAAATCACTAGCTGAAGCTACATTTGCTTCAAAAGCTGCAGATGGATTTAATACAATCAAAAATGCTTTCGAAGTCTTATCCACCTTAAATGCTTTTGTAGGTTTTCCGACAGGCTGTCCCGGATCACCTATTTCTGCATCTCCGGTATCCCATGACACAACACTTACCAGATTAGGATTATTTGAATTAGCTACCGTAAGATGATCATCAAAGAAAATAGCCATTATCTTATCGACTTTTGTTTCTTCAGCCGTACCATTTTCCTGATCAGGATCATGCAAAGCCTTGGTAGTTCCCGCTGTCTGAATATTCAGCGAAACCCAGGCGTCTCCACCTGTATTACCACCGCCACCATCATCTCCACCATCCGGTAGACTTTCACTACACGATGCAAACATAAAGCCTGCCAGTGCACACATTAAAAAATACTTCTTTTTCATTTCACTCAAATTTAATTACTAATTTTTACTCATTTATTTATCTCATTTTCTCCTTTATCTCAGCAATATTCACCTTTTTCTTCGCCAACTCATTCAGATTATCTTTGGCTGTTTCCAACCCTGAATCGGCGGCTGCTTTCAAATATTTTTCAGCCTGGTTATAATCTCCTTTCAATAAAGCGACTACACCCAGCGAATTGGTATATTCCGGTTCTTTTGAATTTACCTTATTCAGATAACGTTCGGCTGCAACCAGATCATTACGCAGGATAGCTGCTGCTGCCGCATTCATATTGGCTATCTCATTTTCCGGATACATCCGTACAGCTACTTCGAACACATCGACAAACTCCTGCGAACCGGCCGGATAACTATTGGCCACCATAAACATTTCGTTCAGGCTCAGGTTCTGCGGACGCGTTTTGATTACCACCTTCGCTTCTTCCACATCAAAATTCTTTACATTAAAGTTTACTTTACAAACAGCAACACGCAGACGCGGATATACATTTCTCAGCAAAGACTGATAAGGCACTCCTCCACGAAGCTGCTTTAACTTTGCTTTTCTTTCTGTATCGACCGGATTATTCTCGATGATCGCCAGTATTTCGTTTCTATATTCTATATCACCGGTATTAAGCGCTTTCACCAAACCTTCCCAGTTCTCACCACCGAAGACAGTATGATACTGGCTGCGTGAGAAATCGTAGCGGGACAACAGATAATCGCGCAATGCCACGGCACGCCCTTCGGACAAACGTTTATTGTTTGCCAGTGAGCCTTCGGGTGATGCGTAACCGATAATATCCAGATCTTTCACTTCGATACTCGGATCGGACTTCAGTTCGTCGATCATCGAACGGATCTTTGCCAATTCCTGCGGGTTGTTCATATACTCGGGACGGATATCCATCTTGTTCACTTCGAAATCGAGGAAACTTTCCACCTGTATGTCACGCCGCTTGATCTCTTCCACCACCGGTTTAATAAAAGCCATATGAGGAACAATGACGTAGGGCTCCGGTATATATTCCAGCGTTACCCGATCTACAACCGGTTCCACCTTCATCAATAACGTCTCGCCACACCCGCATTCATCCCGCTGCATCTCCAGATGAGCGTCAGCCATCCACGATTCATAAGGAAGGATATAGCGATACCGGATGGTTTCGTTTGTCGGTTTATTTACTTTCTTAACGATATAAGGTCTTTCATAACCTGCCTTCTCTGCCGCATTCATGAGAGAAAGCGAACGTTCGTAAACGCGGTATTCATCCCTCCCTTTCATTGTTACTTTAGGCAGATTACAGCCTTTCTCCGTAGAAACCAACTGCGGGATCAAGTCCACTCCACGGGTTGATTTGACTTTTACGCCATTCAGGACAATATCCATATCTATATAAAGAGAGTCACCTACCTGTTCCAACCTTACGGGATTCACTGTAATATTTCCCTCATAAGAACGTGACTGTGCTTTTACCTGAAGAATATTCAGACAGATAAAAGCCAACAGGCATATAATGAATTGTATATTTCTTTTCATCATTCTGCTTTTATTTAATCAGATAAATAATAGACAAAGCCGCTTTCGTCGGACCGAAATAGTTCCGTCCCGTATCTTTCAGTTTGGAACCACATTCCGCACAAGGATATTTTTCATATTCTATACGAGCATATCCCAGACCGATAGAAGCTTCGATGCTCCATCGTTTTTTTAATATCCAGGAATGACCAACCGAAAGACCTCCTCCATACAAATGTCCCTGATAACGGTTCTTTTGCATGTTCTCACTAAAAATACCGGGTAATTTACCGACATTGAAATCGGCATAATGGGCATGCAGCCCGACAAACGTACGGTTGAAACTTTCGCAGAACCAGTAGCGAACTTCCGGTTGTATTCCCCAATGACGCAAACGTCTGCCGTTATCAGGTTTCCACGGATTATAGTTGACAGGAATATCTAATGTCCATTTACGGGCCAATCCAAACTCCACACCCAGGTTCATAGTCGTAGTGGCATCGTACAAAAGATTGCTTTTAAGCGCTATTTTCTGCGCTTTACTCTCGATGGCCAGACACCCGAGTATGAAAAATAGGAGTATAAATGCTCTTTTCATCTATAAGACTTTATATTTAACGGAATATGTATCCCAAAACTGGTTTTATGAATACTATTACATTGCCTGCCCAAATTGAAGCAGTTAATGATTTTAGCACTCATTATTATCTAAAAGAAAAAGGATTTTGATACTCATAGAGTTTTAGCGCGTTCTATTCAACACTAACTTTTCACCTAATTTAGATATAACCGCAATATCCGATAATAAGCGACCTCCCAAATAACACTCTTTCTTTCAGTCACAAAGATCGTTTTTCTCAAACAAATTACTATTCTATTGTTGTTTCTGATATTATGCGTTAACACTCACTATTACAACCTATAACAAATGGACGAATACTGGCATTTGCGTTTTTCGAAACACTTGCCAGCCATCACGACTTTATTTGCAATTTATGAAAAAAACAACATCGCGAAACTGTATGATTTGTAAATATTATCAACAAATAGGTAAACAATATATTCCTCTTTCGGGAAGACGGATTAAGGGCAAACAAACAGTTAATTCAAAAACCCCATACGCAGGTTTTTAGAAAATAATCACGTACCTTTGCACACAAAATAAAATCAGAATATTATATAGTAAGAATATGGTTATTGAACAGCAGATTACCGGTGCAATCATTGCCGGCATAAAAGAACTGTATGGAGCTGAAGTTTCAGTGAGCCAGATACAGTTGCAGAAAACAAAGAAAGAGTTTAAAGGACATCTTACCCTGGTTGTATTCCCATTTCTTCGTGCATCGAAGAAATCACCGGAACAAACGGCCCAGGAAATCGGCGAATACCTGCATAAGAACGAACCGGCTATCGCTGAATTCAATGTAATAAAAGGCTTCCTTAACCTGACTGTTGCCGGTCCTTGCTGGATCGATCTGTTGAATACAGTTAATGCACAGCCTTCTTACGGTATCATTCCGGTGACGGAACAGTCCCCGCTCGTTATGATCGAATATTCTTCTCCTAATACAAACAAACCGTTGCATTTAGGCCATGTTCGCAACAACCTGCTTGGTTATAGTCTGGCAGAGATCATGAAAGCAAACGGCAACAAGGTAGTAAAGACCAATATCGTAAACGACCGTGGTATCCATATCTGTAAATCCATGCTTGCCTGGCAGAAATGGGGTGAAGGCATTACTCCCGAATCATCCGGCAAGAAAGGCGACCACCTGATCGGCGACTTTTACGTCTTATTCGACAAACATTACAAACAGGAACTAAAAGAGCTGGAAGCCAAAGGCCTAACCAAAGAAGAAGCCGAAGCACAATCAACCTTGATGGCAGAAGCCCGCGAAATGCTTCGCAAATGGGAAGCCGGCGATGCAGAAGTACGCGCCCTGTGGGAAAAGATGAACAGTTGGGTATACGCAGGTTTCGATGAAACCTACAAAATGATGGGCGTAGACTTCGATAAGATTTACTACGAATCACAAACCTATCTGGAAGGAAAAGGCAAAGTGATGGAAGGACTTGAAAAAGGCATCTTCTACCGCCGCGAAGACGGTTCTGTCTGGGCCGACCTGACCAAAGACGGACTGGACGAGAAACTGCTGCTCCGTGCCGACGGTACTTCCGTATATATGACACAAGACATAGGTACAGCCAAACTTCGTTTCGACGATTTCCCAATCAATAAAATGATCTATGTAGTCGGTAACGAACAGAACTATCATTTCCAGGTATTATCTATCCTGCTCGATAAACTGGGCTTCGAATTCGGAAAGGGCCTGGTACACTTCTCTTACGGTATGGTCGAACTGCCGGAAGGAAAGATGAAGAGCCGCGAAGGAACTGTAGTCGATGCAGACGACCTGATGGACGAAATGATCAATACAGCTCACGAAATATCCCAGGAACTCGGCAAACTGGATGAAATGACAGAGGAAGAGGCAGCCAATATTTCCCGTATTGTCGGTCTGGGTTCTCTCAAATATTTCATACTGAAAGTCGATCCGCGTAAGAACATGACCTTCAACCCGAAAGAATCAATCGATTTCAATGGAAATACAGGCCCGTTCATTCAGTACACTTACGCCCGAATCTGTTCCGTTTTACGCAAAGCTGCCGAACAAGGCATTGTATTACCGGAACAACTGCCTGCCAATACTCCTATTTCTGAGAAAGAAGAAGGACTGGTACAGATGATTGCCGACTATGCCACTACGGTAAAAGAAGCAGGTAAAGAATATAGCCCGGCTTTCATTGCCAATTATATCTACGACCTGGTAAAAGAATACAACCAGTTCTATCACGACTTCTCTATCCTTCGTGAAGAGAATGCCGAGATCAAACAATTCCGCCTGGTATTATCTGCCAACGTTGCTAAGATTGTAAAATCAGGTATGTCGTTGCTGGGTATCGAAGTTCCTGAAAGAATGTAAGAACGAAAATATCACCTATAAAAAAAGGTTCCTGCTGATCAATTCAACAGGAACCTTTTTTATATATTGCACTTTCTATTATGCTTTCTTCTTTGTTGTTCGCTTTTTCGGTGTTGCCGGCTTCTCTGCCGCTTCAGCGATGATCTTCATACAATCTTCCAAAGTGAGTTTTTCCGGTTCGGTAACAGTCTTCGGTATCCGGTAATTAGCCTTTTTATAGGTAATATAAGGGCCATAACGACCATTCAATATTTCCAGATCAGGATCTTCCTCAAACTTCTTCAGGAAGCGCTGTTCATCTTTCTTACGTTTCTCATCGATCAACACTATCGCTTCTTCCACTGTGATAGAAAGAGGATTCAGGTCTTTCGGGATAGAGATGAATTTACCGTCATGACGGATAAATGGCCCGAAACGGCCAACAGCCGCCACCATTTCTTTTCCTTCATATTCACCGATCGTGCGGGGAAGATCGAATAACTTCAAGGCTTCTTCCAATGTGATAGTCTCGATCGACTGTCCTTTCATCAAAGTGGCAAATTGAGGCTTCGGAGCTTCTTTGTCTTCAGTATGTGCCTGGCCGATCTGTACAACCGGACCATAACGACCGATCTTTACAAATACAGGGTTACCACTTTTCGGATCGATACCCAACTCACGTTCACCGACCTTATGTGCAGTCTTTAAAGCGGCTGTTTCTTCCACGATCGGATGGAACATCTTATAAAACTTGTCTATCGCTTTTGTCCAGATCATATCGCCTTCAGCCACAGCATCGAATTCTTTTTCAACACTGGCTGTAAAATTATAATCCATTACAGACGGGAAGTATTCCATCAGAAAGTCGTTGACAACTGTACCGATATCCGTAGGCATCAACTTATTGCGGTCTGCCCCTACTACCTCTTTCTTTTCAGCATCTTTGATCTTTCCTTTAGCCAGTGTTACGACACTATATGTACGTTCCGTACCTTCCTTGTCACCTTTTACCACATATTCGCGATTCTGGATCGTCTGAATAGTCGGAGCATAAGTAGAAGGACGACCGATACCAAGTTCTTCCAGGCGGCGTACAAGGCTGGCTTCCGTATAACGCGGCGGACGCTGTGTGAAACGTTCCGTAGCCACGATATCATTCAATGTCAGCACTTCGTGCAGTTCTACAGGAGGCAACAAACCGTTTTCCTTATCCTGTTCTTTGTCGTTATCATCGTCGTAGCTTTCGCGATATACCTGAAGGAAACCGTCGAAGGTGATAACTTCACCCACCGCCACGAATTTTTCTTTCTTATTATTGATACAAACGGAGATCGTTGTACGTTCCAGTTCGGCATCAGCCATCTGAGACGCAATTGTCCGTTTACGGATCAGCTCATACAATTTCTTTTCCTGTGCGGAACCGCTTATCTCTACATTACTTATATAGGTAGGACGGATTGCCTCGTGCGCTTCCTGTGCCCCCTTACTCTTGGTATGGTACTGGCGGAACTTATGATACTTTTCTCCGTACGTTTCCAGGATCGCTTCTTTAGCCGTTCCCAGAGCCAAGTCACTCAGGTTCACCGAGTCGGTACGCATATAGGTTATCAATCCTGATTCATACAGACGTTGTGCGATCATCATAGTCTGCGATACGGAATAACCCAGTTTACGGGCCGCTTCCTGTTGCAAAGTAGATGTCGTAAAAGGAGGTGCCGGTGATTTCTTAACAGGTTTCTTAGTGATCTCGTCGATAGTGAAAGAAGCGGCCTTACAGGATTCAAGGAACTCCATAACCTCTTTCTTATCTTTCAAACGCTTATTCAGTTCCGCTTTCAATATTGTTGTTCCGTCCGGAAGGATGAAATTGGCAATTACACGGTAAGCCGCTTCCGAAACGAAATCGTTGATCTCACGTTCGCGTTCAACAATCAGGCGGACAGCCACCGACTGTACACGACCGGCGGATAAAGCCGGCTTCACCTTCCTCCATAGAATGGGGGACAGCTCGAAACCCACGATACGGTCTAATACACGACGTGCCTGCTGAGCATTTACCAGATCGATGTTTATATCGCGCGGCGTTTCAATAGCGTGCAAAATGGCATTCTTGGTAATTTCGTGGAAGACAATACGTTTTGTATTTTCCGGCTTCAATCCCAAAACTTCGTACAGATGCCAGGATATAGCTTCTCCTTCACGGTCCTCATCGGATGCGAGCCATACCTGCTCGGCTGCTTTTGCTTCGGATTTTAATTCGGAAACCAGCTTCTTCTTATCAGCCGGAACCACATATTGAGGAGCATAATTGTTCTCAATATCTATACTAAAATCTTTTGTCTTCAAATCGCGGATGTGCCCGTAACTCGACATAACCTTAAAATCTTTTCCGAGGAACTTTTCAATGGTTTTTGCCTTGGCGGGTGACTCCACTATTACCAGATTCTTTTGCATAATCACTTTTCACTTTTTAGAAATCGAGTGCAAACATACACAAATAATTAACGTAACCGTATATCAGTAACAAAAAAACAGTTTTTTAAACCGTGATTATTATGTATGTAACCTCTTCAGAATTATCTTTGTCCACAAAATATCACATTATTTCAACATGGAAACAATCAGACAACTTATCAACGATAATAAAACAGACGAAGCATTGCGTTTGTTGAATGAGTACATTAAAAAAAACGCTTCAGACGATGAAGCGTTTTATCTGCGTGGAAATGTCTACCGCAAAATGGGAGATATCCGTCAGGCCCTGAACAACTATCTGACAGCTATGGAACTAAATCCGGATAGCCCGGCTCAGACAGCCTATAATGCTCAGATCAAAATATTAGATTTTTATAACAAAGATATGTTTAATCATTGATAACCTTACGCAAATCCTTCAACAACCGGATATCCGAGTCACGGATCTTACCGTCGCGTGCCGGAGGGCAATTCAGAATAAGGATATTATCATTCTTTGTGCACTGACGGTATAAGCGGGCTAATTCATCGACCGGCTTATACTTCTTATCCGTGGTGTTATAGAACCAGCGTTCGCTGATACAGATAGTAGACTCCCAGGGCATATAATACTCTTTACCGTCATGTGTAAAAACCTTCGGATCATCATCTACCGGCAGATACGGGTCACCTAAGCGGAAGTCGCTCGGAAAATAACGGATCGGATAACCTGCTTTCTGGTTTTCCGGCAATACAGGATGTGCATCCGGGTTATCCGGTAAACCGATGCTCCAGTTTATACCGACCTGGCAGTCAGGCTCTCTTGATTTGATCGTCTGGTAGATTTCTTTCACCGGCCAGCGATCGTTTTCTTTTTCCCATCCTCCATCGAACCAGAACTCTACGATATTGGTATAAGGCTGCACGATGTCGATCAACTCATCCAGTTGGCGCAACAGATATTTATTATATTCCGCATCCAGACTCCTGTCTTTCACATCGGCATTTACTTTCCTATCCCACAAAGAATAATACAATCCCAAGCCAATATCATATTTCTTACATGCTTTGGCAATTGCTTCTATTACATTCGTTTTGTTTCCGGAATTTGCTACATCATATTCTGTATATTTGCTGTCCCACAGACAGAATCCTTCATGATGTTTTGCAGTGAGGATCACATATTTCATACCAGCCTCCTTAGCGACCCTGATCCATTGATCTGCATCGACGGCGGTTGGCTGATAAGAAGAAGCCGGTTTCGAACCATCCGTCCATTCCTGATCATGAAAAGTATTGATTCCGAAATGAATGAACATACCGTATTTGCGGGCAATCTGTTTTTGCTGCGCCGGACTTGGCTGCGTGGAAGGCACCGGCAAGATCTGCTCTTGTCCCCAAAGGATTTGCAGAGACAAAGTTAAAAGTAGAAAGGTTACAATCGTTTTTTTCATGGTAGTAAATATTTATACCACAAAAATAGAGATTCTTTAAGAGCCGGATTATCCAAATTTCGCTCTAAAGTTTGCATAATCCGGCTTTAAATTATTTTAGAAACGCCAGCCTACGTTTAGCTGAAGTACACCGTTACGGCATGTTTCATCAACAGTTGTTCCCAAAAGAGAGGAGAACTTATCTTTATTGATCGTATTTGTCAAACCGATATTATAATTCAGAGAAACAAGGAAACCCATAGGTGACTGATATCCGGCTCCCAATACAATGGAGAAGTCAACGGTTTTAAATAAATCACTACCTTCACTTGTAGAAACTGAAGTTCCCGACTGAGACGCTTTTATCTTAGAAGATACCTTAAATCCCAGCTGCGGGCCGGCAAACAGGTTAAATCCTTCATAGACATAGCCTTTAAACAAAACAGGTATGTTCAGATAATCATTTTTGATTTTCATTGTCGTACCACTCTCTTTGTCTTTTGTTCCCTGCATCGAATAGAATACTCCCGGTTCAATGGCAAAACGTTCAGTCATCATCACTTCACCAGCAACCCCAATATTCAGCCCCGGCTTCATACTTCCATCAGAATTTGTTATATTGGCCATATTCAGACCAATCTTCGGAATAAAATGAAATTCTTGTGCACTTACCTGAAATGCCACGAAAAGAAGTAATAATAATAAGCTCTTTTTCATACTACATAATTGTTTTAGATATTAAACACAAAATACTATCTCAATAAACTTAAACGATTTTATTTCCGCAATGTCTGCTTTTACTCATAAACACAGACCAAAGATACATACTTAAATTAAAATACAAAGATTTTCACTTTTAAAATATTCTTTCCGGTCATTCGTCACAGATAGTAGATAGCTATCAAAATCAGTACAAGTTTAATTTACAACAAACCGGATGAACGGAACAAGAAATGAATCGTATGAAGACAAAAACAATTTTATCACTTATTGCAACTATATTTTTAATATTTCCGCCAGTGTCGGCCCAACAGGTCATAATGCAGGCGGATTCTACATTTGTTACTTCCTCTTCTTTTTCTTTGGAGGAAGTAACCATAACAGCCAAGTCTGTTATTAATAAAGGAGACAAATTATCGATACTACCTTCCGGAACACAGAAAAAAACTGCAACCGACGGTGTCGACCTGTTGAATAAAATGCAGTTATCCCGTATTATGGTAGACGTAATGTCCGGAGAAATAACAACTTCCGGCAACGGAGAAGTACAATTAAGGATCAACGGAATACTCGTTACCTATCCCGAAATAGCCGCCCTGAACCCGGAAGATATCGTCCGGATTGAATATCACGACAGTCCGGGAGTACGTTATGGAAATGCCGCTGTAGTGATCGATTACATCACACGCAAAAAAGAATCGGGAGGTAATATCCGTGGCGGTGCCTTTCATAACATTGGAGGCGGCCGGACTTCTATAGACGATATGCTTTCTGCCAAATATAACAACGGGCAGTCTGAGTTTTCAGCAAATGTCCGTTTTATTCAGCGTAAAGGTGACTGGACACGCGAATATGATGAAAAATTCTTCTTCCCCGATCATGTATTACACCGGCAGGAAATAGGAGAACCCACTCTTTTCAATAAAAAAGTCCTGTATTCAAATCTGAACTACAGCCTGCAGGAGAAGGATAAATATATCTTCAATGCACAATTCCGCTATAGCTTCAACGATTTCCCGGCAGGATACGAAGACCGCAAAAGCAAATTATATTCTTCCGGATCCGAGACGCCCCTGTCTATTTACGATCATACGGTAGAAAAGAACCGCATCCCGGCACTGGATCTTTACTTTCAACGCAATTTAAGAAATGACCAATCGCTGATATTCAACCTGGTAGGCACTTATATCAGGACAGAGAACACCCGCATCTATCAAGAGACGAGAGAAAACGATCTTGAAACGGATATACTATCCGACATTTCAGGAAAGAAATACTCCCTGATAGCAGAGGGTATCTATGAAAAAAGAATAGGGAAAAGCCAGTTTACCGGTGGGTTGAAACATACACAGTCTTATACGGATAATACATATACGGGAACAACCGTTACCGACGTATCCATGAAACAAAGCGAAAGCTTTGCTTATGCAGAATATTTGTTGAAGACAGGTAAATGGAGTTACATGGCAAACCTCGCCTTTTCCCGTTTTTACTACAGCCAGCGCAATAACAAAAATGAAAAGTATGCCTTACAACCTTCCTTACGTATCACCTACAATCCCAATCAGAACCTATCTTTTCGCTATAGTGCCGCTCTAAAGAACAACACTCCCTCTATCGCTTACCTCAACGATGTGGAACAACCCATCGATATACTGCAGGTACGAAGGGGTAATCCGGCATTGAAATCATACCAAAGCATCAACCAGTCCTTTAATGCGGGGTACAACCAAAAGCTATTCGGAATAGACGCCCTTATTACTTATGACTATGAGCATAAACCGATCATGGAGTCTGTTTTCTACGAAGACGGTCTGTTTATCCGGACTTACGACAACCAGAAATCCTTCCAGAACCTAGCCTTCGAGGTTGCCTTCCATATAAAGCCGTGGAAAGATCATATCAATATATCGGTCATTCCCGGACTAAACCGGTATATCAGTCATGGCAACAACTATTTACACACCTACACGATGAAATCGCTCCGTGTCAATATCGATTTTTCTTATCGCAACTGGATCGCAAATTTTACCACTATCACTCCCCCCAACAGGTATGTTTACGGGGAACAACTGATGAAAGGCGATCTGATGCACACACTTATGGTAGACTATAAAATGCCGGCCTGGTCGGTCATGGCCGGATTATATAATCCATTCATCAAGACTTACAGGTCAGAAAATGAAAACTGGTCGGCGCTTAATCCGGTAAAATCGGATATCCACAGTAATAATATGGCCAGGACGGTTGTCGTCAAGTTTAACTTCAACCTCAATTTCGGCAAACAATTTAAAAGCATCCGCAAAGCCGTCCAGAATATGGACGATGATCCGGGAATTATATCAGGTAATAAGGACTAAACAAAAAACGGAGCTATTCCATTCAGGTACAGCTCCGTTTTTTTATTTAATAACAGATCGTCTTACTTCAGCAAGCTACAAGGACAAAGGTTATCTTTTTCGATATCTTTGAAGTAGTTATAAGTTCCGACTTTGATGTCGGCGCAAGCAGCTTCGTCGGCAACGATAATACCTTTCGGGTGCATCTGCAAAGCTGTGATTGTCCACATCTGGTTAACAGATCCCTCAACAGCCTGCTGCAAAGCGCGTGCTTTGTTATGGCCATTTACCATGATCAATACTTCTTTTGCATCCAGTACGGTACCAACGCCTACAGTTACAGAAGTCTTCGGCACTTTGTTTACATCGTTATCGAAGAAACGAGAGTTAGCGATGATCGTGTCTGTAGTCAGCGATTTTACACGTGTGCGTGAAGACAAGGAAGAACCCGGTTCGTTAAATGCGATATGACCGTCAGGGCCGATACCACCCAAGAACAAGTCTACACCACCAACCGCTTTCATCTTAGCTTCGTAAGCAGCACATTCAGCTTCCAGGTCGGGAGCGTTACCGTTCAGGATATTAACATTCTCCGGCTTGATGTCTACATGGCTGAAGAAGTTGTTCCACATGAACGAATGATAGCTTTCAGGATGATCTTTCGGCAATCCTACATATTCATCCATATTGAAAGTGATGATATTCTGGAAAGAGATAACCCCTTGTTTGTTCAGTTCGATCAGGTTCTTGTACATACCCAGAGGAGACGATCCCGTAGGCAATCCCAGTACAAAAGGTTTTTCTGCAGTCGGATTAGCTTTCTTAATCTTTGCAGCTACATAATTGGCAGCCCACTTTGAGAGTTGCTCGTAATCAGGTTCAATAATTAGTCTCATAACGTTTGTATTTTAAACAGGTTATTATATGTTTTTTAGTTTAGTAGCCATCGCTTCGCCCAAGGCCCAGCACTCTTCGTATTTATCGGCTTTCATTCCTTGCTTTTGTTCAACGGGGGCACCAACGGTTTCCCATTTCATCTTTTCACCGAAAGCAGTCAGGCGTTTAACAGCCGCTCCCGCCCAGGTAAAGGAACCGAAATAGCCATACAAGCGGTTTTTCACCTCGCGCATTTCGATCTTGCTCAACACCGCTTCCACTTCAGGGAACAGGCTGTTTGAATAAGTCGGGCTACCGATAATAAGACCTTTATATTTGAATACATCCTTCAGGATATACGATGCAGGACTCTTGCTGACATTATGTAATACGATATTCTTCACACCATGAGCCGATAATGACGAAGCGATCGCTTCCGCCATCTGTTCCGTATTGCCATACATACTGCCATAGATAACGACTACACCGTCTTCCCCTTCATAACGGCTCATACGATCGTAGATATCGATCGCTTTCTTTGCATACTTACGCCACACAGGGCCATGAGTAGAACAGATCGTATTGATCTCGAGCGCAGAAAGCTTCTGCAAAGCACGCTGTACCGGATTTCCGTATTTACCTACAATATTAGAATAATAACGGATCATCTCTTCCCAGAAATGATCAACATTCATTTCTTCATCGATCACGCCACCATCCAAGGTTCCGTATGTACCGAACGCATCAGCAGAGAATAACAGTTTATCTGTCGAGTCGTAAGTGACCATCACTTCAGGCCAGTGTACCATCGGAGCCATGTAGAAAGTCAGGTGGTGATGTCCGATATTCAGCGTATCGCCCTCTTTTACCTCATGAAGTCCGGTCGTGATGCCATGATATCCGTCCAGCATGCCGAAGGTCTGTTTGTTACCGACAATCTGCACATCCGGATATTGCTGGCGCAGTAGGCGGATGCTACCGGCATGATCGGGTTCCATATGGTTGACGATCAGGTAGTCGAGCGTACGGCCATCGAGCGCATCAGCTATTTTTTTCAAAAATATATCGGAGTAGCAAACATCCACTGTATCTATCAATACAGTTTTCTCATCTACAATCAAATACGAATTATAGGAAACACCATACGGTAAAGGCCACATATTTTCGAAGAGGGCCTTCTGACGGTCGTTTACTCCTACATAATATACTTTATCTGCTATTTCTTTTAATTTGTACATTACTTTATTTTTAATTCTTCGTAGTTATTGGGCTTTCTTGTCAAAGCTCTCCAGACAAACCAACAGCCCGCCAAAACAAATGGTATACTGAGCCACTGCCCCATATTCAATACCATATTATCCTCAAAAGCTTCCTGGTTATTCTTTAAGAACTCGATGAAGATACGCGAGCCGAATATACAGATCATAAAGACCCCGAATATAAGACCTTCACGCTTCCATTCTTTCTTTATAAAGTAAAGCCACATACAGATCGCGAACGTGACTAAATAACACAGTGCTTCATACAACTGGGTCGGATGACTGGGAACCGTAAAGATCGGCTCCGCCCCCATTTTCCAGGCATGCAGGTTCTCAATAAAACGAAATCCCCAGGGAAGATCGGTCGGATGACCGTAAATCTCATGGTTCATCAAATTACCTAAACGGATCATAGCCGCAACCAAACCGGTTGGGACAACCAGTTTATCAAATGTCCAAAGCATACTTTTGTGGGTGATGCGCTTGGAATAGAAATAAATGGCAATAACGATACCTAATGTACCGCCGTGGCTGGCTAATCCACCTTCCCATACTTTCAATATTTCGATCGGATTGGCCAGATAATATCCGGGGTCGTAGAACAGGCAATGTCCTAAACGGGCTCCGATCACAGTACCCAACATGGTGTAGATCAACAAAGAGTCGATCCATGCGGGAGGAAGTTTTTCATTTTTCCACATCCGGCTCACGATGGAATAACCAATCCAGAAACCGATTGCGAAAGCAAGTCCGTACCAGCGTATTTCGCGTGAACCTATGGAAAATATGGCGGGGTCAGCCGTCCAGGTAATAAAATCGAGCATATTTATTGTATTAAACAAGTCGTCTGATCAGGTCTTCTCTTTCTCCGCAGATCATATCGATCACCGGCAGTTCAATCATTGTATAAGCACCCGGCTGCTGTTTGAAGCTTGCACGGGCTACAGCTACAAGGATCTGGGCTGTAAGAGCCGGATTGTTGATCTTCATATCGAATTCAACCAACTGGTTCTGCGTTTTACCGGAAACACCTTTGCGAACCAGGTTCACACCGTGTCCCATATCCAGCAGGTTGTCTACACATTCCACCTGCATTACATGTGTTTCGTCATGTGCAAAATAATCATCAGCTTTGATAGCAGCAGCTACCTGCTTGAAATCGTAACCGTCTTTCACTTCGATATATACCATACGACGGTGAACGCCTGTACCCATCGGGATAGTCATTGACAACGCGGCTTTCACGCCTTCGATCGCTTTCACAGCAACCGTATGTCCCATACTCATACCCGGGCCAAAGTTTGTATAAGTAATACCTTTCGGAACCATTGCTTCCAGCAGGGCACGTACAACAGAGTCGCTTCCCGGATCCCATCCGGCAGAAATTACAGCTACTGTATTATGTGCTTTGGCTACGGCATCCAACGAACGGCGCAGGTCTACGATACCGCCGTGAATATCGAAGCTATCCACTGTATTGATACCTAATGCAAGAATTTCCTTTGCGTACGTTTCAACGCTGCGTGTAGGAGTTGCAAGGATGGCAACGTCTACTTTATCTAACTTTGTAATGCTGTCTGTTACAACATAAGCTTTCAATTCGTCCGGTACGTCATTCGGATTACGACGTACAACACCTGCCACTTCAAAATCAGAAGCAGCTTCCAGGGCCTCTAACACATACTTTCCAATGTTGCCATATCCAACGATGGCGGCTCTAATTTTCTTCATACTTTAGTTTTTACTTTTCAACCAACCGCAAAGTTAATTATAATTGCTGAAAATCCAGCCGTAGCTTATAAAGAAAAGTTATGAGGTCATAAACGAAGTAAAGCCGCCCCAACCAATTAGTTGGAACGGCTTACCTTTTTGTCTGTTTTTGCTCTTCACAGAGGTAGAACAGAAGAACTTTATTTCATTACTTTAGTATTAATATCGACCGCTTGTTCGCCCTCACGGGGTAATTAGTTGATTGATTAAAAATGCATAGAAACAACCGCGCAGTCAAATTTAAATTTATTGATTATAAATAGTTACTTATTTTACGATTGCTTTTACAGCTGCTTCACCTTCTACGGCTACTACAACTACACCTGCAGGAGCAGAGATAGTAGCGTTGTCGGAAGAAAGAACTGTGCTGGCGATTGTCTGACCAAGAACATTCGTGATCACTACTGTCTTGCCGGCTGCACCGTTGATAACAACTTCACCTTCCTTAGCAATTACTGATACTTCAGATGTGTTGATACCTTCGTTAGCTGTCGGGTTTGAGTGTTCTGCAGCCAGATCAAACTTGTCACCTGCTTCGTAACCATTAGCTACAACTACTACACCGTTGATGTTCTTCAGGTAACCATTGTTTGCTACTTCCGGCTGTTTGTTCTTAGCAATGTAAGCGTTATAGTCGTAGTAACCTGTCTGGATCTTGAATGAACCGTCGGCTTCGTGGTTGATCGGATCGATGTAACGGAAGGCGAACTTAGCGGTGTTGAAGTCGCTTGTGCCCAGGTCGATTACATCAGATGCTTTCGCACTCTTCTTATAGTTCTTGTCGGTGATATACAGTTTGTCGGCTGTGCGGAAACCATATACGAAACCTAACTTAGCATATGTTTCACCTGCTTCAGTATCGTTGATATACTTGTTAGCATGGATAGCACCGTTCTGGTAAGCTACATTTGCTGTGTCAACCAGGTTCACCAGGAAACGACCGTACATTGTATCCGGTTTCAACAGGTGGTTTGCATTGTCGTAAACAGCTGCCTTATATTCCGGATTAACAACCAACAGATACTGATAACGGTTGTTGTTACCACGTTTCACATAAGCAGTGTCAACATACAGGGCCGGAGCCATAGTTGTCAACTGAGCCTTGTTACCCAGGTTCAGGAATTCACCGTTTTCATACATCTGATCGTAATCATTTTCCTGACGGAAGATGCGGATCGTGTCACCCATGCTCTGCAGACGATATTCAGGAGCACCTAACTTCTGTACTTTGAACAGGTCGTTAGAGTTGATCTGAGCATAAGCACCTACTACTTCTACAGCACCCTGTTTTGTCAGCGTGGTAGCACCGTACAGCTTGCTACTCAAATCCAGAGTTGCATGAGTTGTTTCATCTTCTACGAGACCATTTTTATATGTAGGATAGTCAACGCCGATGATGTTGTACAGGTCTGTTCCCTTTTCTTTCAATACGAAACGATAAGCTTCAGAGATATTCTTAGTCGTTGTGTAAGATTTGAAATTAGGATCGCAAATCATAGACAATCTATCTGTTGTCTGCGGATTTTCGTAAGTCAGGAATTCATCGTTAGCCGTGTTCTGCAAAGCATAACCGATGATAGCCAATGTATCGTTGTACTGATAGAACTTCTTGTCGGAAGCTTTATAATACTGCGGATGATTGAATACATATACAGAGTCTGAAGCCTGAGTCAGTTCTTTGTCTGCATTGTAAGCTCTGGCAGCTGTCAGCGGAACGATTCTCCAGTTTACAGCAGCGTCTGCATCATGAGACAAGCCCAGGAAGTGACTCTTAGCTGTATGGTTTTCACCTACATAGTAATCTTCTTCAGAAGAAGCCAGCAACAGGTTGAACAATTGATCCTGTACTTCTTCAGCTGTCAGGTTCTTGTAACCGTCGCGTTGGATTGTGTTATTCTTCAATCCTTCTACCGGAGTGATTGCCAAAGTATCGCGAAGTGTACCTGCATTTTCAGCAAATTTAGAAGAGCTGGCAACCGCATACTTGTTGTTACCCAGATAATACATCTTGTCAACTGAATACTTTTTGCCACTTTCACGGTTTACGAAAGTAAAGCCATAAACATTATCCAATGCTTCGCCTTTAGCTACAGCAGCAGTTGCGGCAGACATCTGAACAGCCCATTGGCCTTCCGGTTTTGAGAACAGGAAGTTGTCTGCATCAGCAGGTTTTACTTCTGCACCCAGCACTTTGTCATTCAGCTTGATGTTATTCCAGGTTATGCTTGCATGGTTTACGAATGTAATGTTTACATACTTCATGTTCAGCGGGTTGTAATCCTTGTCGGAGTCACCGCGAACTGCGTTGTTTGCACTGAATTCTGCGTATACCCAGTAAGCAGCCTCTGAAGAAGTTGTCAGATAAGTACCGGCCTGTGCACCTGTTTTGATAGTGAATGTAGAGATTTTACTTGCATTCGCTTTATCCTTATCAGATACTTCGATCGTATAGATTGGAGTCTTGGCAGTTGCCACGCCAGCATCTACACTATTCTGATCGAAGTTGAATGTAAAGTACGGAGCATAAGAGCCGTCTTTCCATTCACCGGTCGTCATTACATCAGCCATTGCCTTTTCGCTCAAAGTGACAAACTTGTAGCCACCCTTAACCAGTTCGGTGTTGATGTTACTCCATTCAGAGTCTTTTGTTGTTTCAACAACGATATAGCTGCTGCCTTTCTTCAATAAGAAAGTACTAGGATTAGTAAGTGTAGAAGCGTTATCGGCTGTGATCGGAGTGAATGTTTTCTTTGCAGCATCATAATATACCGGAACCAGGTCAGCATTTTCAAACGGGTTCTGAACCAAAGTTGAAGTACCATCCTTTTTATCCCACAAAGACAGGTTGAAGCTTGTCAGTGTACCGTGGTCTGAAAGGATTTCTTTAGCTGTGAATGGTTTTGCACTGGCAGGAATACCGAACAGGGCAGAAGATGTTGATTCACTAACCAAAGAAGCTACTCCTTTATTGGAAATTGAAACGTACTGACCATTCGGAGCCTTTAATGCAAAACCTCCATTATAGTCTTCTGCAGTAAACTCGTTTACGTCCCCTACTTCAAAATAAGTCTCAGTATCTTTCTGTTTGAAAGAGTAACGATATGTGCCGACAGTAGTTGTAGCAGTCTTGCTAACAACCCAAAGAGTAGCGTTGTCTTTTGATCCTGTTCCGTCTGTTCCAACAAATTGAGTACCATTACCCAAAAGAACTGTATTGCCAGTTGCAACAGAAGTCAAATGGATACCCTTATTGGCATCAGCAATAGTTGCTGCGGTAGCTTCACCGGTTGCAGTCAAAACGACGTCATTGAATTCTTTTGTATTTCCACCATCAGTAATAGCCAATTTACCTTCCGGCTTAGCTATAAAAGTAGAAGCAGCAGTAGTATTTTCTACTAATGTAAAAGGAGCAGCTGTCGATTTGAACAGGCCTTCAGCTGCTTTCAGCCAAATCTTTGTTTCACCTGCTTTTTCAAGATCTACATTCTTATATTTACCATCTACCAATACCCAAGAGTCAGCTTTAGCTGCTTCTTTAGCCGGTAAATAAACTACTTTGCCTGATACAACAGAAAGAACATTCTCTCCAATTGCAACAGTGGCAGGTGCAGGGATATTCTTTGTTTCTTCACTAGAGACAGTAATCTCTCCACTTTCTCCATCGACACTTAAGCCATTTTCAGCCATGCCCGGTATATCTGCACCAGGGGCACCCGGAGTTTGCTTAACAACGGTAACATTTACCATTTCAGTGGCAGTCGTAGTTGCTTTCTTTTCTGCGATAAGATAGCTAGTAGCCGGATCGATCTTTGTCGCATCAGTTACTAATACTCCTGCTTCGGTAAAGAGATAGAGTTTTTTTCCTGTTCCCCCATCGTTAGTTTTAATGCCACTATTATTCATAAGGAAGAGGGCTCCGCTCTTCAAAGCACCGTCAGCACCATCAAATGTTAATGGAGTAGCCTCGGTTTCTTTACCCAATACAACATCGTTATCACTAGTAGGAGCATTCAAGAAATAGTTGGCGCTTTTAACAGTTAACTCATTATTGTCAGCAGTAACCGTCCATTTTTCACCTACTTCGACAGCTGTACTGCTATAGGTGTTTTGTGCAAGGGTAGCTGAGGCGGGTTTAATGGCCTGGTTAATTACAAGCTCTTCCCAGTTGGTGACAGTGTTTCCTAATTCTGTGCTTTGGACACTAACAACATTATAATTACCTGCCGCAATGCCTGATTCTGCACTAGGCATAGAAGTGTTAGGATTTTTCACCAAATAGAACCCAGTTGCCGCATCCTCACCATCTCCCAAAGTCAAATTTGCAGATAAATATTTACCACCTATCTGAAGGCCGTGATTAACTCCTGCAACAGACACTACAGAAGCGTCATCTGTAGGACAAGCAGAAACAAGTATTAATCCGCCATCTACATTCTTCAAATAAGAAGAACCTTGCCTTAGATAGAAATTACCACTACTTTTTTCAATACTCCACTCAGTTTCTGCGCTGCTTACCGAACTAGAAAGCTTTACCGTCCCTTCCTTTTCTGGAGTTTCCTCCCACTTTACATCATTTGTACCAACAGTCTGAGTAGTCACGTTTGTTGCCAAAGCGAGACTACCGCTTGTCGAGCCAATAGCTTCTGGTGCAACCTGTGTTGTCTTGTCACTAAACAAGTACGCATTACCGGCTTTGGTATCACCTAAAGAAACAGCACCTGTTTTCGTGTCAATTACAAGAAAGTCACTACCTGACATAAGTCTATTGTCAGCAGCAATAGTGATTTCAATAGCTTTTTGTGCAGCGAAAGCTACATTATCACCTGTAATCTTCTGAATCTTACCTTCACATAAGATCCAGTCAGAGGCGCTAGCATCTGCTACTTCCAGATAGTAATGAGGGCCCGAAACCGTTTTGACTCTCCAGGCAGCAACAAATTTCCCTTTTGCAATAGAAGAGTTGCAAGCCACAACCTCAGCCGTAGCTTCATTGTCAGCCGTTCTTACCCCTACAAATGTTTGAGCCACCCCGTCACCTGCAGGCAGGATCATTGCGTCTACAGCGTAGAACAATCCACCCGAAGCTAACAGTGCAGCTACTAACGTAGAAAACTTTTTGTTCATAATTCTTTAATTTAATATTAATAATAGTGTTACTTAAAAGCCTACCCATACCGATCGCAAGTGTTACCATTTGTTAAATGGCGAGCTAAAAGGATCGTTTTTTCTAGTCATTTTGTTTTGGTCATGATCTGTTCGTAACTCGAAACGGGATTTTTGTACAGACTTTCGTATTCTATTGATAAGAAAGAAGATAGGAAGGAGAATAATTTTATTGATTTCTTTGGCGGTTTGGAAACTATAAGTAACTTTGCTGACGAATTAAAACGATCGTTTTTCCTAGTCACTCCATTTTTCAGTTCTACCTTTTGTTTTATATACCTTCAATGCGATTACATACGCCTTGTACCGATTTTTTCTCTAGTTTCTATACATATATAATGTACGCGCACGTACATCTGTTAAAATAGAGTTAAACCACGGCCTTTTTTACCATTGCCCTAAATGCTTCGTTAATTATTGTTTCTATTTTAACATCCTTTCCATGTTTCGGGATCACCTAAGTGATCTCTCAGGATAGCCACCTGACGGGGTGTATACATACGCTGGCCTTTTTTGTAACCCGCTTTCTTCAACTCTGCCAATAGGTCTTCATCACGATTGATCCATGAAGACAACTGCGAAGATGCCGATTTTGCTAATATCCCAGGAAAATACAGTATGGCCAGTTCTGTATGGCCGTATACTCGATTCATAATTATGCTCATATGCTTATTTTTTATTTATTTGTTATGATTGATAAAACTGTTATGATCTGCAACACCGCCGGATAAGAAGTACATATCGCTGCTTACCGACGCATATATTCCGAATTTGATTATTCTATACTCCATGAGTCTTTCTTTTTTTAAGTTGTTTTACACTTGAAGCACCGAAGGTTAACAGCACGGTGCACAAGCAATGAAGATGTATCGATGTAAGGTTAACTGATTGATGTAAACAAAAAGGCCCGGCCACCGGATATTGTTATCCGATAGTCGAGCCACCTTTTTCTGTTGTTTCACAAAGTTACTATTTGTTTCTTATTTCGCCTTAACGCTTTCCTTTTAGTATGTTAAAAAATATTAGTCGCGATACTAATTCAATTTACCCGCTATATTAATCCCGATTAGTCGCTATACTAGTGTCATTTTGTCAAATAGAAAAACAGCTTGACATTTGAGTTAAAATAATATTATATGCATAATAATCATATTGCATATTATGCATATAATACATATATTTGTATCAAAACATTTTGAATATGGAAACAACAGAATTTTTAAAACAAAGGAAGGCAGTTGATCTTCCGGTCGAAGCTGTTCGTAGTCTGGCTATGGCTGCTGCTGCAAAAGGTATTAGTTTGAAAAAGTATATGGAAAATATAATCTTAGAACAAGCAAATACTATTGATGCGGCTTTGAACAACCCTAGTCCATCTGGAGACAATTATTTTTCTGACGCTCGTAATATCAAACGTATCCAACACTCTCGAGAAGAAGCAATGCAAGGGAAAGTAACTACAGTCAGTGGAAAGGATGAATTATTCAAACTCCTGGAAAAGCTATGAGCTATGATTTAAGTTACACAGATGATGCAACAGAAGATATTCGTTTGTTAAAAAGGAATGAACCGTCTGCGTATAAGAAGTTGGTAAAGTTACTTGTAGAACTTATGGAGCATCCGGAAACAGGAACAGGAAAACCGGAGCAATTACGAGGTAATCTTTCTGGAATATGGTCTCGCAGGATAACAGACAAACACCGTCTGGTATATGAAATACGTGAAGACAGAATAGATGTACTTGTTGTTAATGCCTATGGTCATTACAACGACAAATAATAATTCTTGCATCTGGCCTGCTACCTACGAAATCCACATCCGTTAAAAATCATCTACTATTTCTTATCAAAGAAAGCATCGAACGCATGTCCTGAAGGTTGAAAATCGACCTGTTTAACGAACTCGCAGGATTCGCGCGCACCATGTTCGCGATCCATCGCGCTATCTTCCCATTCTACCGATAACGGCCCCTGGTAGTTGATATCATTCAGGGCACGGATAATTTCTTCGAAACAAATCCTACCACGTCCCATGCTGCGGAAATTCCAATAGCGGCGGGAGTCTCCAAAGGTTGAGTGACCGCCAAATACGCCGATCTGTTTCGGGGTATCGCTCCAGTAAACATCTTTCATGTGAACATGGAAAATACGGTCGGGGAACTGGTTGATAAAATCTACATAATCTACCCCCTGATACCCCATGTGGCTCGGATCGTAATTGAAACCGAACGCAGGATGGTTATTCAACGCATCCAACGCCTTACGGGCTGAATAGGTGTCGAAAGCGATTTCCGTAGGGTGCACTTCCAGACCGTAGCGAACACCCAGCTTCTGGTATTCATCCATGATCGGGGTAAAACGACGGGCGAAGTCGGCATAACCATCTTCAATCATCTGATCCGTTACCGGGGGGAACGAATAAAGCCATTGCCAGATAGGACTACCGGTAAATCCGGCAACCACATCGATACCCAAAGCTTTTGCAGCCCGGGCTGTCTGCACCATATATTCGGCTGCACGCTGGCGTACACCTTCCGGTTCGCCGTCTCCCCAGATACAATCGGGAAGTACCGCTTTATGCCGTTGGTCGATCTTATCGCAAACCGCCTGGCTGATCAAATGGATCGAGATACAGAAAAGCTTCAGGTCATATTTGGCCAACAGTTCTTTTATACCGTCATAGTAAGCCTGATCCGTGCGACGAACATCCAGATGATTGGGCAAACCCAATTCCAATCCGTCATATCCGAAAGCTTTCGCTTTTTCACAAACTGTTTCCAGAGGTAAGTCACCCCATTGCAGGGTGCATAATGTTACAGGACGTGCCATTTTCTTTTAATTTTAAGGTTATTACATTGAGTCTGTTTTCTACAAAACTAGAAAAGTTCCCTGCAAATCCATAAGTTATCTACTTAATATTTTTTAATTTCCAAAATAAGTATTTTCTTTGTGTAGATTTTATCATTAACAATTCCTTCACTATGAAAAAGAAAGACTTGTATGCATTAGCCTGCATATTCTGGTTTGCAGGTTGTAGTAGTCCGGTTTCGGACGAAATTGAAATTGTACAGAATTTATTTCCGGTACAATTTAGTGTTCAACTACAAAAGGAGGTGCTTCCCTTCTCCCCTACACGCAGTATGCCGCCTAACACGGTTCCCGAACCGGTTGTTCCCGGTGAAGATAATCCCGAAAAGGAATTAAAAGAATTATGTTCTGCAATCGAATACCTGGTTTACAAAGATGGTGACCAACTTCAGTTGGTAAAACACAGAACATACCATGTAGACACAGAACCTGACTTCGGTATTGTTTACGATACACTGCCTGCCGGTAATTATCAGGTTTACCTGTTAGCACATCAATCGAAACTGGCTACGTTTTCTAAAGATGTATTTAGCTTTGATGAGCCATCCGACTCCTTCTATAAAAACCAGGCACTCCATTTGAAAGAAGGAGAGGAGACAAATGTAGATATAAGCCTGCAACGGATTGTCAGCCGAATAGAGTTCAAGGCAGCCGACAAAATACCGGAAGATATTGCCCGGTTTGAACTGACTGTCAGTCATTATCCGAACCAGCTTGAGATCCTGACCGGAAAAGGGGATATATCCTCAGTAACCAATAATTTCTCTTATGAGTTTCGAACAGAAGAGAAAGGCCAATCCGGTAAAATCCATTCCTTTTACTCCTTTATTCCGGCAACCGATGAAAAGATATCCGTCACACTTACTTCTATTGGCCCGGATAACCAGATCATGCGAAAACGGACAGTGACCGGTATTACCCCTATCGCCAACAAAATAATCCGTTACACAGGTATCTTATATACACCTCCCAAACCAGATGAAACAGAAAACACATTCAATCTGATCATCGGAAACAACGGCAAATGGGATGAGCTGGAAGATAATGAATTGCCGGAATAACCTACATATAATAAAGCGACCCATCAGTTGCATAATTATACAACTTTAATTATCTTTGTCATATGCAGACAAACGATCATAAAATCAGGGATTACAGCACAGTACTTAGTGCTCAATATGGGGAACCGGGTACTCCCGAACGAACTAAGTTCGATGAAGAAGCATACGCTTTTTACACGAGTCAGATTATACTTGATGCCCGAAAAAAAGCACAGCTCACTCAGGAGGAACTTGCAAAACGTATCGGAACAGATAAATCCTATATTTCTCGAATAGAAAAAGGGATTACTATTCCAAGCGTTGCCACCTTCTACCGGATCATGAACGCTCTGGGATTAACTATTGAACTGACTCCTACGTTATAAAGAACCTTTTGAATCAGGGTAATTACATCAGAATAATATTCAAATGTTGAAAGAAGTTCTCTTGGTGTAATTACCCTCATTTCAAAAACAAAGGTTATATTTGTGCTATTATTAAATATAACCGTCATGAAAAAGACAAATATACTCAGTCTGATATTCCTGTTAACTATACTTTGCGGATTTAATAGCTGTGTAGACAAACCATTCGATCATATAGACGATCCAGAATATATTCTTTGCAATGGCGCCGGATGGTATGACGACTATTATGATGTTGACGGACTTTACTGCGAACAAAGACTTATTTTCCATTCCAATGGCAGAGGGGAAGAAAGAATCATACGTTATTTCAGCGATTACCCTGGTGATTTCAAAGAATTTAAATATAAATTCTATTGGGAATGGCATGATGATTACTTTGATTCTATTTATATGGAATATGACAATGGGGACTATATTTACTTTGACGAACTACATATATATAATGACGAACTATCCGGTTATTTAGGCGACGACTATGTAAGTTTTGACCCCTTTTAACCTTAAATAGTATCATCGAAGTTAAATTTTATGTCAAAATATATTATTCTACACACTTTCCAAAACTTATCTGAATCACGCTTGTTTTAATTCAAAAGAGAGCAAGAATCTTAAAGGGTAAACATTAGATTTTTAGAAGGTTATCAAAAAAGGGAGATTCTTCAGAGAGTTTTAACAATTAGTGAGTAAAAAGTACGATGAGAAGAGGATTATTGATAATATGCATTATTTATGCATTTGTCAGTGGTATAGCAGCACAAGTAAAAGAGAATAAGAACCATTTACCAGTTTTCGCTATCAAGACAAACGCATTATATTGGGCGACTACAACCCCGAACCTGGGGATTGAAATAGGACTATCCGATAAATTTACACTCGACCTGTCGGGAAATTACAATCCGTGGACATTTTCCGATAGCAGAAAGCTCAAACACTGGCTGGTTCAACCCGAACTACGCTACTGGACTTGCGAGCGGTTTAACGGACACTTTTTCGGACTTCATGCACATTATGCCGAATACAACGTTGGCGGCATCAAGATGCTGGGGTTGAAAGACCACCGTTATCAAGGCAACCTCTATGGTGCCGGAGTTTCATACGGTTACCACTGGATACTAAGTAAACGGCTAAGTGTGGAAGCAACGATCGGCGTTGGCTATGCTTATCTGGATTATGATAAATATCCTTGCGGTAAATGTGGTTCTAAAATCAAAGACGGCCACAGGAACTACTTCGGGCCAACCAAAGCAGGTTTAAGCCTCATCTACATCCTTAAATAGAAAGGAAATATCAAGAAATATATCATAAACAATATACATATACTTTTATATGTACGGCCATTCTTATGCTTTGCCGGGGCAATAGAGACCACTAATGACAGGCAGGGAGGAAAGACTTCCACACAGAGTATCAATCATTAATTTCAAAAAAGTTATGAAAATCAAGAATTTATTTATAGCATTATTTGCAGCTTCCGCATTATTCGCTTGTAACGACGACGAATCACTCGTTCCGGATAATAATCAAGGGACAAAATCAATATCTGTATCACTGGCAGGAATGTCGGGAGTAAAAACCAGGGCTACAGAAGCCGGAAACTTCCTCACCAAAGATACGATGAACGTAAACAGTGTGCTTATCAACCTGACAGATGCCAGCGGAGCCGTTGTTAAATCTGAAACCATCACTAAAGATGCAACTGTAAATTCTAACTGGGATAAACTGGTAAATCCGGATAAAGGATACAAGTTTATCAACGTGCCACAAACCATATCCAAAGTATATGTTTACGGTAATCCGGGCACAGCCGTTACAGATAATCAAATAACGACCACGCTCGCGCAGCAGCAGGGTTCCGAAGTGCTGTATTTTGGTGTTGATGAGGATCTTACACCAATCGAAAGCGAACCGATAGACCCGGATCCCACTTCAGGTAAAACGTATACGGCGAATGTGACTATTAAGCCGATCGTAGCCCGTTTACAGATCACGAAAGTTATTGTTAAACCAAGCGGTTCCTTTGAATTTACGCGTGTAATTAGCGGTAGCCAGAAACAAGCAACCGTTAGCTGGACTGGATTCGATCCGAAACTGAAAGGTATTTATCTGAATAACTTTTATACCACCTATCATGATTCAACCAGCGTTGCAGACTTGTACAACAATGCATCTTCCGTAAATAATATTCTGGAAGGCAAATGGCTCTTCAACCAGCCTACAGCCGTAGATGCAGCAGCTTATGCCAACTACAGTAAATACACAGGCGGTAGCTATGAAGATCTACCTCTTACACTTCCGGCAGATAAGAGTTATGCATTCAATATTTTCCCGAGTGATCAATTACCTAAAATCCATCTCGATCTGGCCGATCTAAATATAGCCAATCTGGCATCTACCGATTTAGCCGTATTCAACCCGGCACTGGCTAACACGGCTCGTTTCGCCAACATCGTGAAGTATTTAAGAAATGTGAACACCGAAATGACAGCAGCCGATTTTAAAGCGGGTACTATCTATAATATGGAAGTCGAGTTGATCCCGATGCTGGACAACGACCTGGAAAATATTCAATTCAACGTATTGGTTCATGTAACCATTGCTCCCTGGACAGAAGAAACTATCACTCCGGGATTCGACCTGGATCAATAATATCCGATTTCATCATAAATTCAACATACAGAACATATGAGACGAATTAAATATTTCAGCATCATGCTATTGGTTGTCCTGGCAACCGGTTGTATCAAAGAAGATTTGGACAGTTGCGACACAAACCTGATCTTCAGATACTTCGGAGACGGAACAAAGGATATTTTCCCTGAAAAAATAGAAAAAGTGGATCTGTATGTATATAGCGAAAACGGAGCACTTATAGAAACAATAGGATTGAATCAGGGTGATTTAAGACGTTACCAGGGAACTCCACTCAACCTCCCGACCGGCAAATACCGGGTGGTTTGTTGGGGAAACACGAAGAACGATACCCGGATCGATCAGCCTATGGCACTGAACACAGCTTTGGTTGCTGCCCCTCACTATTTTACAAGAGAAATAATTACCACTAATGATAGCCTGTACATAGGTAGCAGGGATATTGAGATTTTTCAGGATGCATCGAACGCAGATACTGTTTATTTCAGCAGTTCACATATCAAAATGTATCTTGAACTGGACGGACTGGAAGATGCTGCCTGGACTGACGGTACATCCCCGATCGAAATCGAGGTCGGAAACCTGAGCCCTACAGTCGACTTTGCGAAAACATTCTCTTCGGAGAATGTTTCGTACAGGCCGATTGCAAAGAAAGAGGAGGACACTCCTGTTTATAAATCGAGGTTCAACGTACTACGGTTCAACGACAACAACAGTATTTATATCAATTTAGTCAGCAAAAAGACGAGTAAAACAATCTACACATTGAATCTGAAGGATTTCATGAAATACAACCAGATCTCGGTCGACGGGATCAACGAAGTTACGATCGGAATCCGTTTCCGCTTCAATGGAACCTCGGTCACAGTTCAACCCTGGGACGAAGAGGTGATAAAACCGGGCCTCGGATAAGCCCACAAACAACATGAAAAGGTATAACAATTATATAGCGTCAATAGGGTTCCTCATTGTCGCCCTGCTGGTTACATCCTGTAGCGACGAGGAAGAGATCGAAGAAACAAGCCTGGAGATGAATGCCCGGCTGAACCTGACAATCTCTACTCGCGCTACCACGGATGACCTGATAAAAGGAGGCGACGGCAAGTTCTCGAGCGTGGCTCTTTACATATTCAATAAAGAGAACAAAATTTGCGAGTATGCCGAATTAATACCGGTTATCACCCCGCAATATGTGGACAAATTAACCCGGTCGATCCAGATCTCGCCGCAGGATAAAATTATTTATGCAATCGGAAATTACAACGATGAAGACAAGGAGTATTCCATCATACCCGACGTATCAAAATCTTTACATGAGTTGGATACGATGAGCATTACGAACAAGAACGGGTTTATGGATACCAACCTGTTAATGGTAGGAAGACAGGAAGTGGCGGTGAATGGCCTTGTGACGGAAACGACGATCCCAATGGAAAGACTTGTTTCACGACTGGATGTTTATATGTTCAAGAGTAGGAAACTGGAGAATAAAAATGTCGTTGTCAAGTCTATCGAACTGGTCAACCAGGTAGTCAACACACGGGGTGAATATCAAAATACAATTATGGTATCCCCTGTTAAGAAAAGAAATGACCTGAGAACGATCAGCAATAACAACGTACTGGATATCATGCCGGAAGAAATGTCCGGCATCACTCCCGGCAATGCGATGGAATCATTTTACAGTTACCAAAATATTGCCGCATCAGCAACACCTGATTCAAGTATCACTCCTTACCTGCTGATTTCAGCGGAAATAGACGGTGAACCCCATCGATACAAAGGATATATCACCGACGGCGGACAGACCACCGACAAATATACGCTGAAACGCAACACGGTATATCGTATCATGGCGATGCTCGACAATCCGGATAATATGCTGGTACTTAAAACAACCACTTTACCCTGGACGAAATCGTCATCACAGATCGGCCATGTGGTAAATGAGGGAGATTACAGCTTCAGTGCCAACAACACGGAAGCGGCGACAGGGATCGTACAATATCCTTATGTACTGAACGGCGAATCGCAAAACAAAACATCGTATGCCAGTTACAACTTCAGACTGACTGCTCCGGCAGGAGCCATCTGGACGGCTACACTGACAAACGGACTGGAATTCACATTCGGCACAGAGGGTTCTACTGATGGCAAACTGGCTATATCGAAGGGGATTGCCGGCGACAATACCTACGAAATAAAAGTGGGAGCCTCCCGCCCCTGGAACAGTACGGAAAGGAAAGTCTATCTGTACATCACTGCCGAAGGGAAAAAGTTAAAGATCAATCCGGTTCAGGGTAACGGACAACGGGCGCTTCCGGGCAATAACGACACGGATATTCTGATCACACAAACGGAATATAAATAAAAGGAGAAAAGGGTTATGAAACTAAATAATATCTACATCATTCAATTTATATCGGCACTGGTACTGCTGCTCTCTTCCTGTAGCCAGGAGGAACTGATAGACCAGCCGGATACCGGCACCGGTTCAGGCAAAATAGCGATACGGCTATCTTTGTCGCAACCGGGCATTACCCGGGCCGATACGGAAGTTGGAGAGGATGATCTGAATGAAAACCTGATCAAGACACTGGACGTTTTCATTTACAGGGAAGGCCAGGAGTCCTGTTCTTTCTACGAGCATATCACCCCTTCTCCGGAGCAGACAGGAAGCGGGGAATATACCGTTACACTGGGTGCTACGCAAGATCAGTTTGTCCAGAATGCAACTTATAATACGTATGTGGTAACCAACTATTCCGGAAGCATATCGGGCGGGGGACTTACCCGTTCCGATCTGTAGGCATTGAACGTTACAACATTGGATCCCGATAAAATACAGGACAGTTTTCTCATGGATGGCACTGCGGCAAATATCCTGAACGACGGACGTATCGTTAACAAGGAAATAGCCGTAGCATTAAAAAGGGCTGCGGCAAAAATCAGGGTATCGACAGCTTACACGAATGGTTTCTCGGCTTCTACCGGCGGAACTATGACTAAAAAATTGTTCCAGTATGTAACAAACGCATCCGTACTGGAAAACGGCAGTCCGGTTGTTCCTCAATTACAGAGTATGTCCGGTTTTACAGGCATCACCCCCGGCACAGGAACAGATAAGATTATAGTCTACTCCTATCCGAACGACTGGAGCCTGCGGAAACAGAATGAGACTTACCTGATCGTCAATATTCCGGCAACAGGCCCCGACGGTACGGAATATGCACAGAACTACTACAAAGTGCCGGTCAATTTCCGCCTTCCGGCTGACGATACGGCAAATCCATCGGAAGAACAGGAAGCTGAGCGTAACGCGATATACAGGCTGGAACGCAACCACCTGTACGACATAACTGTCCTGATTGACCAGCCCGGATCACCGACACCTGAAACGGCAAAGGAGATCAGTGCCAATTACACAATAGAGGATTGGACAACCAAAGAGATACTTGTTTCAGTGGAAGGTTTCAATTTTATCTATGTAGAGGATACCGATATCAAATTGCCTAACAGTACGAAGTTTACGACAACGTTCCAATCGTCTACCCCGGATGTTGAAATATCAGATATTACTGTCAACGGACAGGCGATCGAAAATGGAAATGCAGGAGTTTTTATCAACAACACGCAGGGAGTGAAAACCGGTGATATAATCATCATCAGTGCGCTTCCGGAAAACTTCGTTGCAAAAGAGATCGCTTTTACCGTGAAGAACGGCGTAGGTCTGACACAAGAAGTAAAAGTTCTGCAATATCCGGCTTTATATATCGGCTCCGATATATCTGCCGATGCACCGGGCGGAAGCCAGGGACAGAACAATAACAAGATGTTTGTCATCGGTTCTTTCGTCGCCGACTTCTCTTCCTTACCCGACCCTGATGAGTTTGACGAAGACTTCGGAGCAGGATATACCCACTATGCCGCCAATCCGGCACTGGGTAAGTCGTATGCCGAATATATCAGGAACAATGCCGTTTTAGGTAATCCCCTGACAGACAGTAATGGCCAGACGATAGATACGGAAGAAAATAACCGCCGTATCTCTCCCCGCCTTATGCTGGCTTCCCAGCACGGGGTAACGACAGCCGACAGCTATCTGAATTCCAGAGCTAAATGTGAATCATATGTGGAAAACGATGCGACCACTAACGAAACTTATTCAGATTGGCGTATGCCGACACTGGCTGAAGTTTACCTGATCGATGTTCTTCAAAACATCAAGGTGGCCGAGGTTAAGAAAATCCTGGAAGGTAGCTGGTATTGGAGTGCCCGGGCCAGCTCTACCGTACAGTTCATGGACCCCAGAGTGGGTAATACAGCATCTTTCAATCCGAAACACTCGTCTGTACGCTGTGTGAGGGATGTTAAATTCTAAAATAGAAATGTTATGAAAAATATTATCATATATTTAATTGCTTCACTTGCATTATTCGCCTGTCAGGATGATCTTGAAGTGGAGAAGACGGTGAAGCCCGTCAAAACGGCCCTGCAGATAGCGGTTAATATACCGGAATACAGGATCGCCACACGTGCCGCTTCATTTGAAAACAACCTGTCGGATGTCTGGTTACTGGCTTTCGACCGGAGCGGGCTGTTCCTTGAACGTGTTCAGGCTACTGAACTCAACAGCGGGGAAACAGACGGTGTAGGGAGCGGTTCTTTCAAAGCGGAAGTACCTGAAGAAACAGGAATTGTCCATGTAGTGGCTAACTACGACAACTGGTCGTCTTTCGATGATAATGCATTCCTGCAGAAAGACGAAAAGGAAGTAATGCCCTCATTATACGGCAACAAGATGGTTTTCTGGGGAAGAAGCGAGGTTTCCTCTTCTTCCCTGTCGGTTACGCTGTTCCGCAACCAGGCAAAAGTGACGGTACAAAACGAAGCAGCCAACTTTACTGTTACCGGGTATGCGCTCGGCAATATGACGACTAAAGGCACTGTTGTGCCGTTTATACCGGATATGACTCCCAACCCGTTTATTATTCAGGACGATATCACCACATTACCTCCGGGCACTTTGTCTAAAACAAGCCAAAGCGACGGGGATTGTAATATGGAACCCAAATATATGTTTGAGAATCCTAACTACTTCAATGACCAGTCTTATATTATTATTAAAGGCCAGTTGGATAATGGGCCGGAACTGTATTACAAAATACAGTTCCTGGACATTGACAAAAAACCTTATACGATAGTCAGAAACTTCCAGTATAAGGTCACGATCAAATCGTTCAGTGATAAAGCAAACGGTAGCACGAGTTTTGCAGATGCCAAAAACTCGGAAGTATCCAACAATATCTATGCTGAGATATTCAAAGATTCGCCTTCTATTTCCGACAGTGATAACAACCGGCTGACCGTGAGTAGGCTTAACTTCCTGTTCACACAGGGGGGAACATTGGATGTAACGGCACATTACACGGAAAACGAAGTTCCGAACGACGCGAAGATCAGTGTCTCGGTACAGGAAGACAGAGGTAGTATTATCAGTGGCTTGTCATACGACGGCAACGGGAATATTACAGCCCGTATAGCCAGGGTTTACGCCGGACAGAACGAAGCGACCATATCGGTGAAAGCCGGGGAACTATCCCGTGTGATCACAGTTACATCCAGTACACTATATAGTTTCGATCCGGCAACATTGTCTCCGGAATTATATACAGGCAAGGATCAGGATATGACTTTATCTTTCCGTATACCGGACGTTATACCCAACTACCTGTTTCCGCTGAAATGCGAAGTGACTACAAAGTATTTGTACCCAACCGATCCGAATAAGAATCTGGAAATCGCATTCGAGGACGGTGTATATAAATATGTATACTGGGTGTATAGTCCCGGAATCAAACAACTGAACTTTAAAACAAGCCTGGACAACAGTAACGAGACGATTACGATAGAGAACGACTATTTCAAAACAGCCGCGATCAACCTGATCTCACGCCAGTTTGAAGGGGTATCTGTCAATAACAATAATATGGTAGCTTATGGAGCCGGGAGTTCTGCGACACTGATGTTCACTATCCCCGAATATCCGGATTATCCTCCGACGTATCCGTTGACGGTGTTTGTTGCAACAAAGAACCTGACCACATCGCAGGCCGGATGGAACGCCGTAAACGGCGGGTATAGCTATACTTACGATACAGCGCCATCGGGAGAACAAACGGTTGAATTCACATCCAGCCAGGACAATAGCAGCGAACAGCTGATCATCAGTGCTCCGGGATTCAGTAACACAACTGTTACCGTTGATAATTACCTGACAGAAAACACGTATACTTCGGGAGAGTTACGTGCGATATACAACGGGCTGACTTACACACTTCAGAACCGCTCTGCGACCTCTTCGAATACGAGTATAATCGCTAATTTCACAACGAACAGGAACAGTATGTACGGCTTTTACATAAAAGCCGGAAACAAGCTTTCGGATACGGTAACAATTACATGTTACGGTTATACCGGATCATTTACAGTCGGTGAATTACTAACAGGAATACGCTTGAATTTGTATCAATAAAAGGGGAGAAAGTCCGTGACGGATTTTCATTAAGGTTGAGTATGAGAAGGGCTGCGTCCGAAGCATTAGCTTAAGACACAGCCCTTTGATATTTTTACTGGTAGTCTCGCCGGGACTACTTACTCCTAGCAAAGATTGGGTATAACATGCTCTAGGCTGTCTCAGAAAGGTCTTTTTTCCCTAGAGAAACATTAGGGGAACTCAATTTAACCCTTATTTTAACCCTTATGCCTTTTTCATGCTAGGTTATAACTAATCTTCTTTTTTGAGATTTTCTTACAATTTTGAATTTACTATGCTCTAAATAAAAAATTACTACTCTGCACTTCATATCACATTCTTCACAACATCAATAATTACGAAAATGAAGTTCCCCGATTGCAAAAATACAAGGGATTAGGAATTGGCAGATTTCCAAGATTTTTCCATAAAATAAATAATTTTTGTTAATTAATTATTATTAAAAAACCACCATCAGCATGATTATTATTTTAAATATCAGCACATTAAGACTATCTTAGTGTTGACGATATAAAATATACCCTCAAAAAACACTTTCTTCAGTGATATAGGGTATAAAAAAGCAATAGTACGCTTTTTAATTCAAATTTTTAAATTATGATCAGTAAACTTAAAGCAATCCTAAGAACAGACTTAGGTAAAAAAGAAAGTGACAGAGAGTACCGTATCGATTTACGTGTATATTTCGAAGGCAAACAGTACAAACTATCTACAAACCAATACTGTAGAGAAATGTATTGGGATAAAAGCATTGGTGCTCCAGTAAAAAACATCCAAAATGATCTATATCAGAAAAAAGCTCTACAGCTTGAAAAGTTCATATCAAATAAGAAAAAAGATTTTGAAGATTATTGTAGAGACAGGCAGTATAATAATAAACCATTATTACTCGATGAAATAAAATTAATATTAAAAGGTGGAAAGGCTAATCCTTTAAAATCAGATAAAGAAATAACAGTAGAAGAGCTTTTTGACTTATATCTAAAAACGCTTGAGGCTAACAATAAAAAAAAGAACTCAATAATCAACATTGAATCTTCGAAAAGGATAGTATTAGCTTTCATTCGGAATGAATACAAACGAAAGGTTCTTGCCAGTGAAGTTGATAGAACATTTCTTTTAAGCTTTAAAACATTCATGAAAAACAATCTCAAGAACCAAAAAGGGACTATCAATAAAAGGTTACGAAATATACGGTCAGCATTTCTTGAAGCAATCAGACAAGGCTTTCCACTCATTAATCATGTAAGTGAAAAAGGAATTATTACTAAAGACGAATCGGACATAATAGTGTTGACAGAAGAAGAATATGCAAGATTCAAAAATGTCGTACTATCCTCCAAAGCAAGAAAGGGATTAATTTTAGCAAAAGACCTTTTTATCTTCGCTTGTGAAACTGGATTACGCATATCTGATGTACGAAAACTCAAATGGGACGAAATTATGATAAAGAACAATACACTTTCTTTAATCCAAAAAAAGACTGAAAATCCTGTAGAAACAGCACTTAGCAATCAAGCTAAAGCCATTATCATCAAATATCAAAGAAAGAATAGAGATAAAGAATTAGTCTTTGATCATTTGAGTGAGAACACAATAAGAAAAGGAGTCAAAGAGATAGCAAACATGGCAAATATTAAAAAAAATATCAAATTTCACACATCTCGACATACCTTCGCAACCAACCTTGCTAAAAATGGCATGCAAGAAAGCGATATTATCAATCTTTTAGGAGATAGTGATGCTAGAATGGCTAGAGTCTACATTAATATAACACGAAAAGATTCAGTAAACAAACACAAGGAACTACTCAAGAAAAAAAGAAAAGAAAGGGAGAATTAATCAAAATCGCTAAAAAAATCTTTAAGCGAAATTTTATGGACATCCAAAACCGAGAGAAGGGTTTTCAACGTTATGTTGGAGCCCTTTTCTATTCTCCAGTACTGAACCCGGTTTAAATCATTATCCCATGCAAAGTTTTCATGGCTTGAATAACCAGCATCAATTCTGAGCTGCTTTAACTTAGCAGCTATCTTCAGAATCCTTTCATCCACTTCTTTCGGCTTCTCTTGTAACTTTTTCATATCCAAAATATTTTATGCGAATGTACAGGACTACAACATTTTTCATTACCTATTTATTTGTCCTTATTTTTTTTTCCTTATTTTATGCAGTTTTTTATATCTTTGCGACTATAATAAACAAATTAAAAACGATTATGGACACAAAGAGCTCATTATTAACACTATTGATTATCATTCTAGTAATTACACTAATACTGGTATTGTATATACAACTATGCAGAATACCAGCTAAAATGGCTAAAAACAAAGGTAGAAGCTTCAATGGCTGGTTTTGGTTTTCTTTCTTGACCAGCCCCTTCTTAGGCATTATAATCGTAGCTTGCTTATCAGAAACTGAAAAGAAAAGGTTACAAAGAATTATCGAAGAGGAAGAGATAAGGCAAAAAATAGCCAAAGGAGATATTAATACTAATAATATCAGCAATTACAAGAGCGTACATGACATGTATAGAAAAACAAGCTCAAGCGTTATTGACAAATACAAAGAATAGGAATCACCGTAAAATCAAAGAACATGAAAACAAATACAAAGATTTTAGCCATCTTGCTATTCATTTCAGTACTAGGTAATATTTTACTTGTGATCAACCCGGAGAACGCCTCCAAAGTGCATAATCTAGCGCAAATTGAGAATATCAGCAAAGGAGAAAGCAAAAAAGTCTTTGAAATAAAATTATTAGACACTAAGATAACAGGAAATGATCGTGAAAACGTGTCTTACGAAACTTGGACAATAAAAGTGTCAAATGTATCAAACGAAGAACAAACCTTTCTTACAAGAGATTTTGTCTTAATTGATCAAGATGGAAGAAAATTTAGTCCGATGGAGGTAAGAGGTGCTGAAGGTTTTAACATAAATCCAGGGCTTGAAACAGAGTATGCAATAATGTTCATGACCCCATCGGATGTACTTGAATCATATTTAGAAGACACAACAGGTAAATCAAAAGTATTATAGACATAGAGACAATATCAAATCAACAATATCTAAAGACTAAAAAAAATGAACACATTAACTTACTATAAACAAACAATATTCTTATTAATTCTAGTATTGAATATTTGGACGTGCAAGAGTCAAGAAACGGACAATGCTCTAACAAAGTACTCCATTGAATATCAGGAATACTCCGATTGGGGTGAAAGCATTGATGAAGAGACATCAGACAAGATACTTCTTTCCTGCTTAATAAATCGAATTTACATCATAACTCATTACTCATGGACATCAGATAATGCAGAAACCCGCCAAATGTTAGTGGATGAAGCAAACTCTTTGAAAGAAAAAATAGGCTACTCCAAAGATTTTTATTCAAAATTGGGACGAAAGATTAATGATTCCTCTTGGAACGACTATTCAGAAATTCAAAAATCTCAGATAATCTTTATTGAATTTCACAATAGATTAAGGGATGATTATGCGTATCAGCCAGATAATACCACAAATTATAGAGTCAATATCGTTCAGAGTGTAAAGAAAGAGATAGATCGCATCATGAATTTCCCACGTCAACACGACTGGATAAAAATTCAAGAGCGAAATATAAAATCACTATCAGATTATTGTAACACGACCCTCACGCCGGAAGAATGGGGAGACGTAAAAACTTACATGGAAAAAGTCGATTATATTAACTGGACGATGAACAACGTTGTTCTACCAGGATTAAAATGAAACAAAACAACGATTCATACAGGAAGTTCGTTCTTTTCTAATTATAGTATTAGTCGGACGAACTTTCATTTTTAATACGGAAGTAGCTGTCTCATCTGAAGAAACAAATTGTTAAACTTTTGAAAATCGCAATAGACACATAACCAGCCAATTAAATTCGTCAATCCTGCAAAATCATTTTTTTTGACTCTTTCTTGGCCATTTTTTCACATATCTTCACATACTATTTTTTCTTTCCTAAGTTATTACATAGAAAAGAAAACAAAATGACAGACAAAATCGACGCAAAGTCATATGACATGGTTATATACTATGCAATTTTAAGTAAAAGAGAGTCCAGTAACTTTAGCCCAATGAAAGAAAACTGGAAATACAAAATCTTTAATCCGAACATGAGCACCCAGCATAGCTACATGACGGTATTATTTAATGAATATGTAAATAAAGAAACCGGAGTAGTAACCAACTCAATTGGCATCATAGGCAGTTTAAGAAAATGGTATTTCGGAGAACTCTCATTAGAGGATTTTACCGAAAGAACCTATTATAAAGCTCTCAATCTATTTGCTCAGACAATAGGTATTTCTACTGAGGAGTTATACTCATTCACGTTATCAATGATCGAGGTCGGTATTAACTGTCGGCTGGATGTAGATGTAAATGTCATAAAAAAAGATGTGTACCAATTCAGGGATAGCAGATACCGTCCAAGACTTGATGAGTTCTCCATCTATTTCAAGACTAAAAAGAAAATATTATCATTAAAAATATATGATAAGTATCAGGAAATATATGATAAGTGCATTCCAAAAAGAATTAAAAGTCACGAAGAAGAAGAGTTCGTTAGAATGCATCAGCATAAAAATAATATAAGAATTGAGTTTAGTGTAAGAGGAGGGCAAGACCTCATTAACAAAAATATATTTCATTTGAAAAAAGGGAGTATAATCACTATTGCAACTACAGTTGAACATTTTAATGCCTTATATACTTTCTTTTGGAACGAAGTTCAAAAAATTACTATACTATCAATAGAACACTTAAAGGAGCCTCAAAGTAAAAGTCGTGTAGATTGGACAAATTATATGCTAGCTGAATACATAAAAGAGAAAGGAATGAACGAAGTTTGCAGAATAGCAAAAAAAACAAAGATAGAGGTTTCAAAAATCAATTACTTCAAAGAATATCGCCATACATAGATAAAACGGAGGCATACGATAAAAAACGATTCCTGCAAAACATAAGATGTCGACTTTATTGCTTGCTAGGAAAAGACGGGAAAATTTCTATACATAAGGAGTTAGTTCACGAACTTCCTCTTAGTAACAAATTATAGAATACTACTAAACGTATAAAAAATTATACTTCTACTCTGTAAATAAGAACCTCTATTATTAAATAACGGGAGTAAGCTATAAATAATAATAATCTCCTGTTATTAGTAATAGAGGATTATAAAACCCTCAAAGACTATAATATTAATGTAGGATAAAGAACTTATCTAAGCAAGCACCTACCAGAAATAGATTAGCACCGGAATGTATAATATGCTTTGCCATCCATTTTTCTGACTTGTAGAAAGCTACTTCAGACTTCCGAAGTAGCTTCTTACCGGAAATAAAAGATATGATTGGAAAACGGCTTATTTTGATTCATACATATTGTTCCAGTAAATCGTCACAAAGGAAGTCTATATATTTAGCTTTCTTGCTTAATTGTAAGTAATTTGGATGGCTAGTCCTATAAGCTGATACTCCATTTTCAAATTGAAATTTAGAGAGTTCTTCTTGTCTAATAGAAGAAACCAAAGGAATCGATGATACAATAGGGAATATTTTTTTCACTCTATTCTCATAATTTGGACCAGTAAGAAATATGATGACATCAGGTTTCAAAATTTCAATTTCTTCTCGAATAAGATTGAAATACTCATTTTCAAAATCTCTAATCAGTTTGACTGGTCTGTTTTTGCCTTTTTCTTTATTACCGATCTTGTAAATATTATTCCAGACGATTTCAATGGTTTTATCTGGAAGAGATACTGATAATGTACTTTGAATCCTTTTCAGATAGTGCCAAAATGGACTATTAATTCCCCAGCCATCAAGAAATTTTCGATAATAGTCCATAAACCCCTTTACAGTAATATCTATAATCTCTGAAGATTGCTCTACTGGTGTAACTATCGGACAAACCTGATGCTCCCAGCCATTAGTCTCTTGACCGAACACCATGACCTTTAAATCTGCATTATTATATCGCTTTTCATTTACTTTTAGCAATAAAGGATATGCAGGAGGATTACCTTCACGACGCATCTGACGAAGTTGTTGGAGGACACAAGGAGAACCGGCATTCAACCTATTATAATATAATGTATATAGTTTTTCGTTGATCATATGAAAATGTATTACTATCATGCAGGATAATCAAGATAAAGCTCCGCGCTCATAAAATAATGTTATCTGCGAATCCTATGCAAATATAAGAAAACCTATTAAATAGAAGTAAAGAGTATACGGTTGCAAAGAATATGCCTCACGTCATATTGAGACATTTGTTGCTTCATAGAAGGCTTATTCAGGTTACTGATATAACCTAACTACCGAAATAAAAAATTTGATTGTAGAACTCTTAATCAGCGATCGATCCAGAAAAGCAATTTGCCCCTTATAACAGTTAGTTGAAGCAACTGTAACCCTTATTTTAACCCTTCCTCAAAATTTTCACCTACATACAGGCATCATTATCAATTGAATACATTTACATATAAGTAGTCTCGCCGGGAATCGAACCCGGATCTAAAGTTTAGGAAACTTCTATTCTATCCATTGAACTACAAGACCGACTTTTATACAAGGTGCGGCAAAAGTATAATCTTTTCCTCAAACTGGCAAGTATTCAGGCGGTAATCTGTCTAATCAAAAAGACTTTGCATGACGGACAGGGATTTTATCTCCGGAAACTCCGGTAAATGCAAGCGATAATATTCAACAATACGGTTAATAACTCCTACCCTGTCCTGGCGGGAAAAAGAATAGAGCGACATATTTTCGAAACTTATTTTCAACAGGCGGGCAAACACCATACTCTCTTCCTGGTTGAGATAATGCCGGTGCATAGGGATACGGTCGATAAAGACACCGTTCTGCATATCGAAATAACAACCCGAAGAAAAAGAATCGGCATTCGGATAAATTCCTAAATAATGAAGCAGGCGAAGCAGGAATACCAGATGGAAGTTGGCAACTCCTTTATCAGCATATTCCAGCAAATGGATCGATTCATATAAATAATTGAACAGCCGGGAATCAGGTTCCGTATCCTTCACGACCCGGAACAATACCTCGGACAGGAACAAGGCCAGCACATTCTTCACCGGATTGCAGAACAGTTCGGTCAGAGGATAACATAACTTCGTTTCACGGATACGGTGCAGGTCGCGTTTATTCAGATGTTCCACCTCCATCTCCAGGACAGACAGCGGCATAAACAGAGCTTTCGACACGGTCGAGCGCTTCCCCCGGTTGCGTGCCACCAGATAAGAAGCACGCCCGAAAGCCTCCGTATACATATATATAATAGAATATTTATCGTTGTATGGAATAGCATGCAGGACAATCCCGCGCGTTTTACATAACATAATCTTCACCTCTTTATAAGAGACAAAGATACAAAACAACAAACTATTTACGATATTTGTAGGTTATAATAGTATAAATACAATATTAATTATGTTAGATCTTACTACCCCGTCGCTTTTATTTTCAGCCATATCATTAATATTGCTGGCCTATACCAACCGCTTCCTGTCGTATGCCAGTGTAGTCCGGGCTCTGAAAGAAAAGCACCAGCAATCACACGATCCGAAGGATTACGCACAGATCGCGAACCTCCGGAAACGACTTTATCTGACCCGCTCCATGCAGATACTCGGGATACTCAGCCTGCTGCTTTGCGTCATTTCCATGTTCTTTATCTATATTTCATGGCAAATTATAGCGGCATGGATATTCGGGGTCGCTTTACTGCTTTTAGCAGCTTCGCTATGCGTATGTATCTGGGAAATAAACATTTCTGTTAAAGCGCTGGAAATACACCTGCAGGATCTAGGTTCTAAATAGAAGTTAAAACAGTACGTACTGTCAAATTTTCCCTTGAAATGTTTTGGTAGTTCAGAGAGAACATCTATCTTTGCACTCGCAATCGGGAAATCAACTATCCCAGAGCGCTGAAAGTGAGAACTTTGACATGATGGCCCATTCGTCTATCGGTTAGGACGCAAGATTTTCATTCTTGAAAGAGGGGTTCGATTCCCCTATGGGCTACAATAAATAAAATTAAAAATTCAATAAAGAATAGCTAAGAAATGGCAAATCACAAGTCATCAATCAAAAGGATCAGACAAACTAACGCAAGACGTTTGCAGAACAGATATCATGCTAAAACAGCTAGAAATGCAATGCGTGTTTTGCGTGCTACTGAAGACAAGAACGAAGCTCAAGTTTTGTTACCTAAGGTGTGCTCTATGTTGGATAAGCTTGCAAAGAAAAACGTTATTCACAAGAATAAGGCTAGCAACTTGAAATCCAAATTAACAAAGCACGTCAACAAGCTTGCATAAGGAATAATTGCGGCCCATTCGTCTATCGGTTAGGACGCAAGATTTTCATTCTTGAAAGAGGGGTTCGATTCCCCTATGGGCTACTTTAGAAGCGGTCGGATTATAATTAATCCGACCGCTTTGTCATGTCTGTTTGACACCCCTGTTTTTTTGCTATTTTCACACTACATTTACCTGCTAAGTCAATTATTTTCACTACATTTGTTAGCATTTTTAGAGATATAGAAATTTAGTGATTTAAAAGGATAGAAACTCATGAGTGAAGAAATGAAGAATACTTCCGGGGAATACTCTGCGGACAGTATTCAGGTACTTGAAGGGTTAGAAGCAGTACGAAAAAGACCTGCCATGTATATTGGCGATATCAGTGAAAAAGGTCTACATCACCTGGTATATGAAGTTGTCGACAACTCTATTGACGAAGCACTAGCCGGATTTTGTTCCCAGATCGACGTAGTTATAAACGAAGACAATTCTATCACAGTAACAGACGACGGCCGTGGTATTCCGGTAGATATTCATGAGAAAGAAGGCAAATCTGCCCTGGAAGTAGTATTAACCGTTCTGCATGCCGGAGGTAAATTTGACAAAGGTACTTACAAAGTATCCGGAGGTTTGCATGGTGTAGGTGTTTCCTGCGTGAATGCTCTTTCTACTTATCTGAAAGCCGAAGTTCGCCGTGACGGGAAAATACACATGCAGGAATTTTCTTGCGGTAAGCCGTTGCACGACGTTGAAGTGATCGGTACAGCCGATACGACCGGTACAACGATCTCATTCAAGCCGGACGGTAGTATTTTCACAGTCCTGGAATACAAATACGATATCCTGGCTACCCGCTTGCGCGAACTAGCTTTCCTGAATGCAGGAATCAGCCTGACGCTGACCGACAAGCGTGTAACAAAGGAAGACGGCAGCTACAAATCAGAACTTTTCCGTTCGGAAGAAGGTCTGAAGGAATTCGTTCGTTACGTAGACCGCTCCAAAGAGTCCCTGATCCCGGACGTGATCCACATTGTAACGGAAAAGCAGGGTATCCCTGTTGAAGTAGCAATGACATACAACACTTCTTTCAACGAAAGCGTGTTCTCGTATGTAAATGATATCAACACAATTGAAGGAGGTACGCACCTGGCTGGTTTCCGCCGTGGTCTGACACGTACCCTGAAGAAATATGCTGAAGACTCAAAATTGCTGGAAAAAGCAAAAGTAGAGATCCAGGGAGATGACTTCCGTGAAGGTCTGACCGCTGTTATCTCTATCAAGGTGGCCGAACCGCAGTTTGAAGGACAGACAAAGACAAAGCTGGGTAACAGCGAAGTGACCGGTGCCGTAGACCAGGCCATCGGTGAAGCACTTTCGTATTATCTGGAAGAGCATCCGAAAGAAGCCAAGATCATCGTAGAAAAGGTTGTGCTGGCAGCACAGGCTCGTCAGGCTGCCCGTAAGGCACGCGAACTGGTGCAGCGCAAATCGCCGATGACCGGTGGTGGCCTACCCGGTAAGTTGGCCGACTGTTCTTCGAAAGACGCTTCCATCTGCGAATTGTTCCTTGTCGAAGGGGACTCTGCAGGCGGTACGGCTAAACAGGGCCGCGACCGTGTGTTCCAGGCTATCCTTCCGCTTCGCGGTAAAATCCTGAACGTGGAGAAAGCGATGGATCATAAAATCTTCGAAAGTGAAGAAATTCAGAACATCTTCCGTGCTATGGGTGTTACTATAGGTACAGAGGAAGATCCGAAAGAGTTGAACCTGAGCAAGCTTCGTTACCACAAGGTGATCATCATGACCGATGCCGACGTGGACGGAAGCCACATTGCCACTTTGATCCTGACTTTCTTCTTCCGCAGAATGCGTGCACTGATCGATAACGGATATGTTTACCTGGCAACTCCTCCTCTTTACCTCTGTAAGAAAGGAAAAGTAGAAGAATACTGCTGGACAGAACAGCAACGTCAGGCATTTATCGACAGATATGCCGCAGGTAATGAAAATCAGATCCATACTCAGAGATACAAAGGTTTGGGAGAAATGAACGATCACCAGTTATGGGATACGACAATGAACCCTGACAACCGTACACTGAAACAGATTACTATCGATAGCGCAGCCGAGGCAGACCAGATATTCGCGATGTTAATGGGCGAAGAAGTAGGCCCGCGCCGTGAGTTTATCGAAGAGAATGCCACTTATGCCAATATCGACGCATAAGTTTCCGGTAATTGGCAAGTAACCGTTTGTCGTTGCTTGCCTGTTATTAATTATTAATTGATAATTATTCATTCCTATGAATATGCAAGTCCGTCGTCCGAGTTTAGAAGCCTTATACAGGGAAGTTGACAACTTTACACCAAAGAAAGAAAAACCTCAACCTCCCCGCATAGGAATATCTTCAAACCGGAAAGACGGACTTTCCTGTATAGCCGAGACATACGTACAATCCGTACTGCAGGCCGGAGGTGCTCCGGTGCTGATCCCGGTAATCACAGATATAGAGGCGATTACAGCCATCGTATCCGGACTGGACGGATTACTGATAAGCGGCGGCGGCGATATGAATCCGCTTTATGTATCGGAAGAGCCGGTTCCTCAACTACAGGACGTGGATACTTTCCGCGATGAGTTCGACCTGATACTTCTTCGTTTGGCTACCAACCGCCAGTTACCGGTCATGGGTATTTGCCGTGGCCACCAGATCATCAATGTGGCATTCGGCGGTTCCGTTTATCAGGATATTTATTCGCAACATGAAGGCAAGCTGATCAAACACAGCCAGACATTATCACGTGAATATGCTTCCCACTCCGTCCGGATCACCGATCCGACCTCCCGCCTGTTTGAGATTTTAAAGAAGGAAACAAATGTACTTGTCAACTCTTTCCATCACCAGGCAATAAAAGAGGTTGCCCCCGAATTCAGGGAGACGGCTGTAGCCCCCGATGGTATCAACGAAGCTATGGAACATCCGGAAAAGGAAATATTCAGCGTTCAATGGCATCCGGAAGCAATGGCTTCCAACGGAGACGAATTAATGCAGGAGTTGTTCAAACATCATGTGGAAGCTGCCCGCCTGTTCAAAGAAGCCAAACGCATTCATCAGCGAAACGTAATACTTGATTCGCATACGGATACCCCGATGATCTTCCCCGGCCAGTTCAATCTCGGAGAGAAAGAAGGTGGCAAAGTAAATCTTCCGCTCATGGAAGAAGGCTTGGTCGATGCAGCCATCATGGTTGCCTATATTCCGCAAGGGAAACGGGACGATGCTTCATTGCACCAGGCTACAGATTTCGCCATAAACCGGTTGAATGAGATTCACCGCCAGATGGAGATAAACCGGGGCCGGATGAACATTGCCCATACTCCGCAGGAAGTATGGGTAACGAAAGATGCCGGGAAGAAAGCGATCATGCTCGGAATAGAAAACGGGTACGCCATTGGTAAGGATCTTGGTAACATTGCTCGCTTCAAGAAGCTTGGAGTCAGCTATATCACGCTCTGCCACAACGGTAGCAACGATATATGCGACTCTGCCCGCGGAGAAGCGGAATGGGGCGGTCTGAGTCCTTTCGGCAAAGAAGTGGTAGCGGAAATGAATCGGTTGGGTATTATGGTAGACGTATCGCATGCTGCCGAAAGCACATTTTACGATGCGCTGGAACTCAGCCAACTGCCGATCATCGCCTCCCACTCTTCCGCCCGTGCCTTGTGCAACCATCCGCGCAATCTGACCGACGATCAGTTGAAAGCGCTGGCTGCCAAACAAGGCGTCGTGCAAATCTGCCTGTACAAGGGCTTTATCAACGAAGATGCAGAAAAGGCATCTCTTACCGACGCTGTCCGCCACATCAATCATATTGTAAACCTGATCGGGATCAACCATGTAGGCATCGGTTCCGATTTTGACGGCGACGGCGAGCTGATCGGCTGCCGGGCAAGTAACGAACTGATAAATATCACTGTAAGGCTTCTGAAAGAGGGATATAGTGAGAATGATATAGCAAAGATATGGGGAGGAAATTTGCTGCGGGTCATGTCGCGCGTGCAAACTGCCTATAATGGATAAATAGATAATCTAAACAGTAATGATGCATATTTTGTATATAACACTACTAGCCTGTTCACTTTTGGCATGCAGCCAGGCAAAGAATCAGCAACAGGAGAAAACGACAGTCAGCCAGGCCGTACCTGTTACAAGCACACCTTCTTTTAACGCCGACAGTGCTTACACATACGTAGAAAATCAGGTAAAGTTCGGCCCACGTGTTCCGAATTCCCAAGCACACAAAGCTTGCGGCAACTACCTGGCCTCCGAACTGAAACGCTTCGGTGCCAAAGTCTACGAACAGGAAGCGACTCTTACCGCATACGACAATACGGGGCTGGAAGCCAAGAACATCATAGGGTCTTTCAATCCGGACAATAATAAACGTATTTTACTCTTCGCCCATTGGGATTCGCGTCCTTATTCAGACCACGATCCCGACCCTGCGAACTACCGTAAACCGATCGACGGTGCCGACGACGGTGGTAGCGGCGTAGGTGCATTGCTCGAGATCGCCCGCCAGATCGGACAAAAAGATCCGGGAATAGGCGTCGACATCATCTTCTTCGATGCCGAAGATTATGGTACTCCCGAATTTGTGAACGATTACAAACCTGATACCTGGTGTCTGGGTACGCAGTTCTGGGCTAAGAACCCGCACGTTCCGAACTACCGGGCCGACTTCGGTATCCTGCTCGACATGGTAGGCGCCAAAAACGCTACCTTTTTTAAAGAACAACTCTCACTGAGTAAAGCAGGTAATATTGTAGAAATGGTTTGGAGCACAGCCCGCAACCTGGGATACGGCAAGTACTTTATCAATGCAACAGGCGGTGCCATTACCGACGACCACGAGTATGTGATCAAAGGCCGTAACATCCCTTGCATCGACATTATCAATTACGATCCGGAGAGCGATCACGGCTTCGGTTGGTACTGGCATACCCAGAAAGACAATATGGAGAATATCGACCGCGAAACCCTCAAAGCCGTAGGGCAAACGGTACTGGAAGTAGTATATAACAGACAAAAGAAATAATAATACAACGATGACTATCAACGAACTTCAGGACAATGTTATTGAAGAGTTCTCAGCCTTCGACGACTGGATGGACAAGTATGCGTTGCTGATCGATTTAGGCAACTCCCTTCCCGCGCTGGAAGACAAGTATAAAACAGAAAGCAACCTGATCGAGGGATGCCAGAGCCGCGTATGGCTTCAGGCAGACTATGAGGACGGTAAGATTATATTCAAAGGTGAAAGCGATGCCGTTATAGTAAAAGGGATCGTATCGCTGCTGATCAATGTCCTGTCAGGCCACACACCACAGGAGATCCTGGATACCGACCTCTATTTTATCGAACAGATCGGCCTGAAAGAGCATCTTTCGCCTACCCGTTCGAACGGGCTGGTTGCCATGGTTAAACAGATGCGTATGTATGCGCTGGCTTACAAGACAAAAGAAGAAGCAGGTAAATAATAACCGGTAAACGAACAGTTTCCGGCAAGAGACAAAAAAGGTATGCCACACCCGTGACATACCTTTTTCTTTTCAATCAAATCCCTTTATTTTATTTCTGTACCATAATAAGGTCTGAAATCGTCATTAGACTTATAGATATAATAAGTCGTCGGATTTGTATAAGGATTATTGTAATGGAAGATAGCCGGATTGGCATTCAGTTCCGCCTGGTTCCATCCCGGAGTCCATCCCACAAATACGCCGTCCATATCCAGACAATGCTGGTAACGTTCGCAGTTCGTACCGAAGTATGCACGATGAATACCCACTTCCAGACGTTTGGCATCGAAATAGTTGACACCCTCACCCCAGAATTCCACGCCTTTCTGGAAGATATATTCATCCAGGAATGCATCGGCAGTAGTTGCTGTACAGGTATATGAAGGATTACGCGTTTTTACTATTGTTTCCAGAGCTGCCGCTGCTGCAGGAACACCGGAAGTATGAAGTGCCGCTTCCGCTTTCAGGAAATACATTTCTTCGATACGCATGATGGGATAATCGATAGCACCACCAATCGAATGTGTACGGTAATCGCCATTATGCGGACGGAACTTAATGTTTACATATACCCACGGCCACGACTGGAAGCCATAAGACGAGTTGATACGTGAACGGATCCATGACGGACTGCTGTTCAACTGATACTGATACTTGTCAGGGCCATATCCGGAATAGCTGTCTGTCCAATCGCTCTGAACCGAACTCGTACTCTCATCATTTACTGCCCATTTATTATTGATAAACTTACCGTCGGCATTTCTTTCCACCAGATAAGGTTCACCCTCTTTCTGATTGGTCGATTCATAGAGGAAGTTAGGAGCCAACCACGATTTCTTACGGAAATCGTTATCGGACAGACGTTCGTACCACTTACGATCGAGCGAACGCCCTACACGCCAACCGTAAGAACTGAAATTGGTTTCAGTCCCGAAGATCATAGCGAAAGAGAACGACTGGTCGTTTCCTGTTGCCGCAGTCGTGTTGCCTTCTGAAATAGAAGTCGCCCACATCCACGAATTCTGAGAGTTACGGTTATTGAAGCCGTTCGTAGGATCCGTCCATTGCGCCTCCGTCAACGGTGTACAACCGGCAACAGAAATAGCCTTATCCGCATATTCACCGGATTTCTGCCAGTAAGAAGCTTCATCTTTGTAAGAAGCGGAAGTATTTACACGCGAAGCCAGGTTAGCATAAGCACGGGCATACAAGCCATACACAACAGCCAGGTTCGGTTGGGTTTTATCCGTACGTGCATAACCGTCCAGATAAGTTTCCGCCTGTTGCAAGTCACTAAGGATCAAATCATAGGCAGCATCCACCGTTGCACGCGGATTATTCGATGCCTCTTCGCCGGTCGTTTTCTCCGTTACAATGGGTACCCCCAGATTGGTCAGGTCGTTTTCAGGACTCACATAGCTGAAACGGCTATCGGTAGGTTTCTTATATTCCATGATCTGAACCAGATCCAGATAATAAAGTGCCCGGTAAGCGTAACTGATCCCCAGATACCCCCTTTTGGAATCATCCAGATCATCCACATCGATCAGACCGATAATATCATTCACATTCTTAAGATAAGCATAGTAGAGATAAGAAGGATAAAGTCCGCGATTAGATCCCGTGGCACTTATCGCTCCATAACAGTAAGCCCCCATCGTATTATAACCGTTCGCGCCGGAGCAAACCAGCTGGGTCGTACTATGTTCGAGCATGGCACGCATGCTGGCATAAGAAATCATTTCAATCCCCCCGTCATCATTTATATATCCGCCCATCGAGGTATAAATGGAATTGACCATCCCCTGCAAGGCTGTTTCCGAGGCTTGTATCTGACTGTCCAACACATATTCTGTTGGTATTTTTTCTTCGATGCAACTGCTCAATCCCAGAAGAGCGACAGCAGCAAGAAATATCTTATATTTTTTCATGATGTTTTCCTTTTAATGATTAGAATGTCAATGAAATACCTCCCGAGATTGTACGTATCGGAGAATAAAGTTCCGAGTTGCTATATCCTTTCAGTGTATAACGTGGGTCAAATCCCTGCCGTGCAGAGAGGTACAACAGATTTTCGCCAGAGAAGTAAACACGTATATTCTGTATGTTATACTTTTGTGTCAGGCTCGAAGGCAATGTGTATCCGAAGTTGATATTCTGAAGATTCACATAGCTTGCATTCGTAATGAAACGGTCTGAACGTGAAGCCTGCGAATAAGTTTCAGAGAACATCAGGCGCGGAACACTGGTATTCGTATTTTCAGGAGTCCATGCGTTGAAAATATCCTTATGCCAGTTGGTAGAAGATGTTCCTCCGGTATGCATCAGCAGCTGATAGACATAGTCGTATGCTTTACCACCGATCTGGTAGTTCAGGTTGATTGAGAAATCGAAGTTACGGTATCTGAGCGTCGTACCCAAACCACCGGAGAACTTAGGCAGCGCGTCACCAATCAGATAATCGGTTGCCTGATTCACATCCTTGGTTGTTTCCTGTCCTGTCACATTGCCTGCATCGTCCAGAATATCTTTATAGAACAACGATTCTCCTGTGTCCGGATCAAGACCGGCAAACTTCGGCAAGTACCAGGTATAAAGAGAAAGACCTTCTGCCACGAAATATTTGTATTTGGACACAAACGATTTATCCAGATTGACATATCCGTCATGGCCTTCCACCTTCGTTGTCTTAATCTTATCAGGCAAAGTCAACACCTTATTCTTCACATGCGTGATATTGAAGTTTATATCCCACTGGAAATCTTTGTTACGTATCGGCGTAGCCTGTAAAACCAGTTCAAGACCCGAGTTACGCATATCTCCCAGGTTGATATAATAACTGGTGTAACCGATTGAAGGAGGCGTGTTAAGGGAGAACAGCATATCACTCGTTTTGCGGTAGAAATAATCTACGCTACCACCCAGGCGTCCCTGGAACAGATCGAATTCCAAACCCACATTCCAGTTCGTATTGGTTTCCCAGGTAATATCACTGGCACCTTTCTGCCGCCACTGATAAGCCGCTTCATTATCATTGTTGACAATAGTATAAGAGTCGGCATACAAAACATCACCGATATACGAACCGATATTATCGTTACCCTGCGAACCAACAGAAGCTTTCAGTTTCATGCTATTCGCCCAGGGGATATTATAGAACTGCTCTTTTGAGATAAGCCATGCACCGCCTACCGACCAGAAGTTACCCCAACGGTTATCTTTCGAGAAGTTGGAAGAAGCGTCACGACGGTAAGATACCGAACCGAAATACTTCGCATCATAATTATACATCGCACGGAAGAAATAACCTTCGTTGTTGTAAGACCGGGAGTAAGAAGTCGGATTATTGTCCAGGTTCAGAACAGTAGCCAACTCACGCGTACCGTCTATTCCGAAGTTATAACCGGAAGCTTTCAGGTACTCATATTTGTAATCATAATATTCATGTCCAAGCAGTGCACTTACGTCATGTTTACCAAACTGCTTATTGTAATTCAACAGCTGCTGGGTATTATATGTAAATGTACGCAGAGATCTTTTTTCGAGCGAACCGTTGTCGGACGAGTCTGTATAGTAATCAACAAAAGGACTTTTTGCATACGTATAACGCCGGTCGTAATCATAAGCATTGGCATTGAAAGTGAATGTAAGGTCTTTCGTCAGGTTAATATCGGCATAACCACTGGCAATAAATGAGTTACCGGTTGTTTCATCCGTTCTGTATTTATTCGTAAAGATACCGTTACCACCTACACCTCCTCCGCGGTTCAAATCATAATTTTTAGCGAAGTCATACATTTTCTCTCCCCACTGGTCGACCATGATATTTTTATTGGCATCACGGAAATAAACCGGATAGATAGGAGCCTGTGTCTTGATCGTACTCCAGATAGTTCCGGTACCGATAGTTCCTTCATAAGTCTGGCTGTAATCGTACTTGGAATAGTTGAAGTTTGCACCGACTTTCAACCATGTCTTTGCCTGGTAATCGAGCTTTGCACGGGCAGTCAGACGCTTCACGGCCGATCCTTCCTGAATACCATCCTGATCCAGGTAACCCACTGAGGTATAGTAGTTGATACGGTCGGATGCTCCGGATATAGACACATTGTATTCCTGACGGAAACCGTTCTGCAATCCTTCTTCTTCCCAATCGTCGGCCTGCAGCCAGAATTGTCTGTCATTATATTTATAGAGGGTTCCCATAGTTGCATTCGGATTCATCACACCTCCCTGCTGGATAAAATCCTGTCCGTCGGGAACTGAATAAACCATATAACCAGGACCTACACCACTCGACGAACTAGTCAGATGACGATTAGCCTGTGCATGCGCATCGGTAGACGACAAACCTCCTCCGCTTTCCGTTGTATAATAGTTATACAGCATCTTATAATAAGTTTCATAGAACTCCTGTGCGTTGGTCGACTTATAGTTCTGCAAACCGTTACTGTTGACACCCCATTTAGCATCGACGCTTACTTTTGCATCTCCGCTCTTACCTTTCTTCGTCGTGATCATAATCACCCCGTTAGCACCGCGGGCACCATACAAGGCATTGGATGCAGCATCTTTCAATACGGTCATCGACTCGATATCATTGGAGTTGATCAGGTTCAAGTCCCCATCGAAAGGCATCCCGTCGACAACGATCAGAGGTTCAGTATCTGAAGAAATAGAACCGAAACCACGGATGGTAATGGAAGGCGAACTACCCGGCTGTGAGGAAGTGTTGCTCAACTGCACACCGGCAACACGTCCGGCCAACGCACTGGCGGGGTTAACAACCTGTGCTTTAAGAAGATCATCCGCTTTTAAGATACCGGCTGAACCGGTAAACGCTTCTTTAGTTGTCTTACCGAAAGCCACTACTACCACTTCGTCGAGTGCCTGGCTGTCTTCCTGCAATACGATCTGGAGATTATTCCGGTTTCCCGGTTTGATTGTCTGGGTAACAAAACCCACATAAGAGATTTGTAGTGATGCGTTAGACGGGACAGACAGTTCAAACCGACCGTCGACATCCGTCATAATACCGTTAGTAGTCCCCGTTTCAACAACGCTGGCACCAATTACCGGATCACCATTCTCATCTTTTACAATACCTGTTACCCTACGGGCATTCTGAGTTGTGGATGCGGACTCTTGTACCGCTACTGCAGAATGTTCAATGCTTGCACTCAACTCTGTCGTTGCCTGCTTTGCAGAGATATTACTCTCAGCCATCGAAGGCAAACTAAGACAAAATAAAGCCATAGGCACAAAAATGACTTTCTTTGTGTAATTCATAACATAATTAATTAGTGATTAGAACTCATAAAAATCAAAAACGAAAGAAAATGGCGCATGTGCATAGTCTTGGCGCACATAGCCGATGGACATAATTTCCTCCTTTTAGTGTTTGTCGTCATAATTCAAAATTAACGGTTTTTACTTAATACAACTACAGCAGCCATTTTTCATGGCCTGTCAGAAAAGGCAATCTATCAAATCAGACTACCGACATCTTCGTCTCCTTTAAATATCTTCTACTCAATTCATTAGTGAGAATATTATTTTGCAACAGTTCACATAGAACTATAGCGAAATAATACGCTACAAATATAGTAATTTTCATAAAAACAGCATACATTACGGTGAAAAATAAATAAAAAAAACATATTGTAGCTAATTTATGTATTAAATCAACGCCTTTCAGCCATTAATAACCGGAGTTCTATGTGAACTAAGTCTATCCCCATATCCCCCTAGATATTTACCATGAATATATAGGCTTTTTTCATCGAAGTACTTACTTTTTTTCTCCGAGATGCCCATTTTTACCAGTTTTACACCCCCATTCCGACGATGCTCACACCCGGGTGTCGAGGCCGTCTAGACCCGGGTCTCAAGATATATTTCATACTATATCTTTGATAATAAGCAATATACTTTATGACAAAAGATAGGTATGTATTTGATTTCAGGACAAGACAGTTGACAGTTGGTGATAGATGAGTGATAGTTAAGTGATAGTTGAAAACAGCAACTATCACTACCACAAGCGTTGATTATAGGGACATTAAACAGGGGCGTGATAGTAGTGATAGTTATTTTTCAAATACTTAGTACAGCAGGATATGAATAAGTTTACGCATTCCTCTTTGCAATCATATGGATACGCCATGCCATATCCCTATCCGAGTCGGAGCTTAAGATTTTATAAAACAGTTTCATAGCTTCGGCTTCCTTATAGTTCAGCATACCGCTGTTTATCCAGTCACCCAGACAAATAAGGAGTGTCGGGAAATCCATTTCCAAAGAGAAATATTCGTCGTTCTGTGTATAAAACGCAGGTAAACAATAATGTTCAGCTGTCATTGCGACTGTCGGAATAGAAGAAAAATCAGCATCGCCACTCAGATAATTCAGGAAAGCATTATTAGTTTCCCGATCCATTGCGATGTAAATCCCGTGGGAATATTTCCGGAACCAATATGTCAGATGAAGCGGCCATTCGGTGAAATCACCATCAACCTTTTTCACATAGACACCCAGCACTCCGTCCCGATCGAAGTCGAGACGCATACCCTGGATATTTTCCGACAGTTTCTTATTCAGATATTCGAGTACGCCTTCAACAAACTCGACCTTCTCGTAGGTCTTACCCTCCCATTCGACAGTACCGGCTGTCCCTTGCGAGACTTTAAGTATCTGATCCGTAAAGTCGAATACAGCAGACCTTGTCAAAGAAGATGTCACTTCGTACACCAGCGTTGCACGCAGTTCTTTACTATCACAAACTCCTGAAAAAGAGAGATCATAACACTCATAATAACTGGTTGTTCCTTTCAACTCGATATATCCTTGTCCAGGTTCGACAGCAACCTCAAACTCTACCGGTTCGTCGGTGGGATAAACACCGGACAACCTGACTTGCATAAACTTCCCATCCGTACTGACCGACACGAGTTCTACCTGAGCACCCAGCATCTTATTCTGATTAAGCGTCAACGACAATTTATCTTCAGAATAACTTCCACAAAAATTCTGAGGATCGACAAACTCGTCTTCATCGTCTTTATCACTGCAAGACGAAAGAAGATTCAAAAACACTGTTCCCAGCAACAAAAGAAATAGCGGAAACAAAGCGATATTAATACTAGTCTTTTTCATACCCTGATCAGATTAAACGATAGACTACAAATATATCGAAATAAACAGGAAAAAGACAAAGGGAAGCCGTTTATTTCAGAAGTCCAACATTAATTGTTCAGGGAGTAAAGTAAATGTTTTACGGTGATAGGGAGTGATGCCGACAGCGCGGATAGCTTCACGGTGGGCTTTAGTAGGATAGCCCTTGTTTTCAGTCCAATGGTAATCGGGGTATTCTTTAGCCAATTCGTCCATATAGTCGTCACGATAAGTTTTGGCCAGAATAGAGGCGGCTGCGATACTCAGATATTTACCATCACCTTTCACTACAGTTGTGTGGGCAATGTCGGGATATGGAGTAAAACGGTTTCCGTCGATCAGCAGATGTTCGGGCTTTACTGCCAGTTGATCGATAGCCCGGTGCATGGCCAGGAAAGAAGCTTTCAATATATTTATCTTGTCTATTTCTTCGGGGGTGACGATACCGACTGCCCAGGCAATGGCTTCACGCTCGATGACCGGACGTAAAGCATAGCGCTTCTTCTCGCTCAGTTGCTTACTGTCGTTCAGATCATCATTCTTAAAATCGGGTGGAAGGATCACTGCCGCAGCAAAAACAGATCCGGCCAGACATCCGCGTCCCGCCTCATCACATCCGGCTTCTATCCGGTTGGGTTCTAAATAAGGTAACAGCATACAAGTTAGATTAATTTGTTACTTTCTTGTTTCTCAGCATCCAGGGCCGTAACACAAAATAGGCGAACAAGGTAGCCAGCACTACTCCGGTCGAGTTGGCCAGAAAGTCGAACCAGTCACCACCCCGGTAAGTGGTGCAATATTCCTGAAGTAATTCGATCGCTCCTCCCATCAAGATCGGACAAAGTACAGCTCCTATCCAGGCATGCCACATCACCTCGTCATACTTCCGGTGGTTGCGAAGGAACTCGATCCATAGCATTCCCGATACCCCGCCGTACATGCAAAGGTGCACCAGCTTGTCCATATTCGGGATCTTCGTTATCTCCATCGTCGGCGGTTTGAAAAACGACAGGTAAATGACTATTGCGATGACAGTTAAAGATATCGGATATTTCTTCAGGTAATATAACATAAACTACTTATTAAAACATTTTTCTTACACGCTCTATCCCGGCGGCAAAAGTATCAATTTCTTCTTTCGTGTTATAGAATGAGAAGGAAGCGCGAACCGTCCCTTCAATGCCTAACGCCTGCATCAGCGGCTGTGCACAATGATGTCCGGTGCGGACAGCTATCCCCAGACGATCCAGTAACATTCCCATATCATAATGATGGATATTTCCGACCAGGAAGGATAGAACCGCCCCTTTGTGAGCCGCCTGCCCGAAAATACGCATTCCTTCGATCGCATTCAGCTTCTCCGTTGCATAGCGCAATAATTCATCCTCGTAAGCGGCTATATTCTCCATCCCCAGATGATTGACGTACCGCAACGCTTCTGCCAGCGCTGTACTGCCGATATAATCGGGCGTACCTGCTTCAAACTTGAAAGGCAGTTCATTGAAGGTCGTCTTTTCAAAAGAAACGGTCGAAATCATTTCACCGCCTCCCTGGTAAGGGGGAAGCTTATCCAGCCATTCTTCCTTTCCATACAAAACACCGATACCGGTCGGCCCGTACACCTTATGTCCGGAGAATACATAAAACTCGGCATCCAGATCCTGTACATCCACAGCGAGGTGGGGAACAGCCTGCGCTCCGTCGATCAGCACCGGCACATCGTGCTTATGCGCTTCTTCGATCATCGCCTTTACCGGGTTAATAGTTCCGAGCACATTGGATACGTGGGTTACGGAAACCAGGCGGGTACGGTCGGAAAATAACTCGCGGAACTTATCCATCTCGAGCTCTCCCTTTTCATTCATCGGGATCACTTTCAAGGCAATCCCTTTCTTTGCCGCCTGTATCTGCCAGGGAACGATATTGGAATGATGCTCCATGACCGAGAGGATCACTTCATCGCCTGCCGACATACATTCGTCGGTAAAGCTGGAAGCTATCAGGTTGATCGCTTCGGTCGTGCCGCGTGTAAAAATAATCTCGTTAGAGGAGCGGGCATTCAGAAACGACTGTACAGTTTTGCGTGCCTCTTCGTGTGCTTCCGTAGCGGCCTGGCTCAGGAAATGAACACCACGATGGATATTGGCATTTACATTATAATAACCGCTTTCAATCTTTTCCACCACCTGGCGTGGCTTCTGCGTTGTAGCACCATTATCGAAATAGATGAGCGGCTTACCGTATATCTTATGTTCCAGAATAGGAAAATCTTTCCGGATAGATTGTATATCTAACATAGCTCGTGTATCTTTAGTCTTATAACAAACGCCAAAGATACGATGTTTATTTTAACAACGGCGAGATATTCATTTATACAGATATAAGAATATAAAAAAAGCCTTTCGTTCTCACGAAAGGCTTTTCCATTCCCTCAATACTAGTTACTCTACATCTTCTGCTATCGGAGTTTCTTTGAACGCCAACAACGGGAAGAAAATAAACGGTAATAAAAGCAGACCTACAGCAAATTCGTTGCTACCCTTTCCGTACTTAGCCGCGATATCACGGTACAACAGGAAACACAAATAAATGTTGTAAATCGGAATCAGGAAAAACCAGAACTTAACAGGTTCCCACTTAGCGATACGCAACATTACAATGATGTTGTAGAACGGAATGATACAAGCCCACCCTTTCTGGCCGAAAGTTTCAAAAACCTTCCACATACTAACGATCATCAGTATGGATAAAGCCAGTTGAATAATTGATCCAATCATTACAGTTAGATTTTAGATATTTAAATATTATTTACAAGACAAAGGTAAACTTTTTATACCGATATCTTGTTACAATTTTAAAGAAAAAACGACTAACAATTTCACGCAGAGACCAATTATCATAATTATCAACAGAAAATACTCCGAAATTATTTCTTCTGATAAAAACGTACCCAGTCAATTTCCATTTCCACGGGCAGATCAGCAGGTTCTACGGCTCCTACCCAACTACCTCCCAACTGCATATCCAACAGAAGATAGAACTGCCCTTCGCTGAAGGGGTATTGTCCTTCCTTGTCTGTTTCAATACGCGGATAGGTAAACGTATGGTTGTCGTTTATGAAGAAAACAAGGCTGTCGGGATACATTTCAACGGTATAGGTGTTGAAATCATCACGGTTTATCAGGCCTGTACCTCCTTGCTTCGGGTTGTCTTTGATGCCCAGGTTGAAGGTATAGTTTGAATGGACGGTCTGATAGGCGATACTATCGTTATTCAGGCGTTCCATAATATCGATCTCCCCTCCGTTCGGCCATTTACCATCCTGAGGCAGCAGCCAGAAAGCAGGCCATGCACCGGTTGCCCCGTTCAGTTTGGCATGGATTTCCAGACGGCCGTTATTAAAGCCGACTTTATCTTTTGTATAGACTCCCCCGGTAATGAAAGGAGCCGTATCAGTCCGCAGGCTGTAATTGACCAGTCCGCGCAGGATCAGTTTTCCGTCCCGCATGGCATAACAGGAATCGAAGTCGGACATGTAGTTATTCCAATCGGAACCTCCGCGGGGTATCTTACTCCAGGAAGCCGGATCGAAACTATCCGCCTGATCAAAATTATCTTCCCAAACCAGTGTCCATTCTTTGGGTTGCTGTGCACAGGAGAATACACACATTACACTGAAGCATACTAAAAACCAAGATAAACCTTTCTTCATAATCCATTAAATTTATTGTTCGGGATAAAGGTATTCATTTTACCGGTTTTCGCCAAACTCTGTTTGCTGGCGTTCCACCTCTTTTAGCTTCAGCGCATTCAACTCTTTCTTTAAACGCTCCACTTCACGTTCTGCTGATAATTTGACCGTTGCAGCCTGGCCGCTTCCGACAGAAGAAGCAGGGATCAGAGCGGCCTCCGAAGGATTATAAATCAACGGAAAAGCTGTTGCCTGGCTATCAAACTCCAGTTCTGCACTTAACGGCATCTGCGAGCCTTCAAACAGGACACTGGCGGTTACTTTGATCTTACCCGGTTTCAAGGTAGACTGTACCAGGACAGGGGCGGTTCCCCACTTCACCGGAGCCGGATTTGCCATTACATCCGAACCACCTAACAGACGACCTTCGCCTTCTACGTTGAATTTGATGAAATAGTTATTCAGACGTTTGATGTTGCCCTGCTTGTCGGCTACGGCGGCAACTACGGTAACGAAATCGGAACCGTTGGCTTCGAGGTTCGTCCCTTCGTTATCCACCCATAACAAAAGTTTTTCGGGACGGCGAGCCGGGGTGACCTTATGCGTGGCTACCACCTTCCCGTCTATCAGACCTTCGGCCAGCAAGTAAACATCATCCTGCTTTCTATCTCTTGAAAGTGCTTTATCCACCATAAAATCATACATACCCGGGAAAGTGATTACCGGTGAAGGCATTCCTTTCCGGTTCTTATCCTTTTTATAAGTGGCAGTCTTTCCGTCTTTATTGAAGGTCAGGCGCACTTCATCGCAATTGGAATAAACCACTACATCCTTGCCGGAGAAAGGAGTCATTTCATTGGCGATAAATACCATCGGCCCTGTCTCGGCTATCCCATCACTTTTAACCGGCGGACGCTGTGCCATGAACATATAATAAGAGAACTTAGGCTGACGGAACACATCCATGATTCCTCCATAGAATGGGTCGGGATGGTAACCGCGCTGATGATCGAACGAATGCCACAGGCAGCCGCCTACATGCTGGCGGGAAGTCTGGAACAAAGCGTCATAACTGGTATACGGATAAGAAGGGGAAGCGTAATGCTGCGCCTGTATCAACATGGCTTGTTCACCCCAGTTACGGGCTACGCGGCTGGGTGAGTTATGCGAATTCCAGTCGTCTACGTTATCTCCCCATTCGCGGGTGAAGTATGTCTTGGTATCGTCCGCATGCTTCAGCGCCCATTCCGGGTCTGCATTCTGCGGATGGGCGAAAAGAACCGGGAAGACTTCGTGTCCACGGGCTTCGCTGTCGCTGCCGCAATAGCAGGAAGGGTACGGATATTCGGCATGTACGATATCGTTGGTGTTCTTGGCGAAGTCGGCCGGATACCAGGTCTCGTTCAGGATCGGCTCCCAAAGCCATACCGAAGGATGGTTACGGTCGCGACGTACCAGGTGACGGATATCGCTGTATACCCGCTGGGCGAATTCGGGAGCGTCGTTCCAGAACTGCCAGCCCGGTGTATTGACGATCACGAACAAACCCAATTCGTCGCAGGCATCCATAAAAGCCGGATCTTGCGGACAGTGGGCGTTGCGGATCACTTCCATTCCGACGTCCTTCAACTTTTTGGCATCGCGCCAGTGGATGCTGTTCGCTACGGCATTACCCACCACGGCAAAGTCCTGATGGCGGTTAGCGCCGATCAACGGCTTGTCATAAGGTTTACCGTTCAGCCAGAAACCTTCTTTTCCTTTGAACTCGATGCTCCGGATACCGATACGGCGGCGGTAACCGTCGATCACATTGCCCTGTTCGTCACGGATGCGGACAAGCAGATTATATAATGTAGGTGAAGACGGGCTCCACAGCAAGGGATCTTTCACCAGCAGTTTATCCGAACTGCTTACAGACTTGCCCGGTTTTACCCGTATCTTGGTGTTCAGAAAAGCCACTTGTTTCCCATCTGGTTGCTGCAACTCATATTCCACTATTCCGGTAAACGATTTCTTTGTTTCATTACGCACCTGTATCTTCAGGAGCACGTCTGCCGATGCATCCGATACGTTATCGTAGGCAACAAAGAGTCCGCCACCGGCCACTTCATCCGCATAATTCGGATCGGTGATAAAGATATTGTTATGGGCGATCAGCCAGCAGTCCCGGTAGATACCTCCGAAATAGGTATAATCGAGTACGTCCTGCGCTTTGCCCGGGGGATAGGAAGGATCGTCGCTGTTATCGGCCCATACTGCGATCACATTGTCGCCATTCCAGTCCAACACATCCGTTACATCCACTACGACAGGCAGGTAGCCTCCGAAATGTTCCGTCAACTGCTTGCCGTTGACAAACACTTTGCTCTTTCCCATGATCGCTTCGAAATGCAGGAAGAGTTTCTTTCCTTTCAAGGCTGCATCGGGAGTGAAATGCTTGCGGTACCACGCTTCCCCCTGGTAGTTGATACAACCACTGGCTTCGGTGGGCAAGTATTCGATGCCGTTCGGCAAGGAAACGACCGTCCAGTCTTTGTCGTTAAAGTCTTTTGCATCGGCTCCCGGTGCAGCTCCTTTATAGAGACGCCAGGCCGGGTTCATGGAAAACACTTCACGCCCGGAATGATCCATTCGGAAGAAACCGGCTGTTGAAAACTCCGGTTGATGCGCCGCCCACAAAGGGAAGCAGAGCAGACAGATAAAAAGAGTTACTATTATTTTCTTCATGGTTTATTAATTTATGATGTTGTTTATTCAATTATTACGACAACCGTAACTGTATTGTTACGATGGCCGTAACTTACCGTTTACGATGACCGTAACAACTCGTTTACGATCGCCGTAACCGTGTTGTTATGACGATCGTAAATCCTTTCTTATTCTTTTATCCATTGAAGCACCTTCTTCATCATCGGGATCTCGTACAGATAGAGCCAGTCGCTGTTGTCTGTTTTTGAGGCCAGATGATTATGATGGTTCATATCGGCGATAAATCCTTCCGGTTGCTGCATGAAACGGGTTTCCGAATAAACAGACTCCAGGTTCTTGCGCATCACCTTAAAATAATCGCATACTTCCCGGATCTTCACCTGTGCCGCTTTACGACCGGCTTCATCCTTTGCCGTATCGTATTCGTTCAATGCCAGAATAAGACGTACCGGATAGTTCTGCAGGTTGTTCGTCTGTTCGTAGACCTTCAGCGTATAACGGTTGCGCAAGGCATTCCGTTCAGCCGCCAACACGCCTTCACGGATCGTCTGATAACGTTTCGCCTCTTCTTTCGCCTTGTCGATCTTCTCCTTATAGGTTTCGCTCCAGGCACCCGGATGTTCTTTATCCGGCAGACCGATCAAGGTAAAAGCGGTCGTTCCCCAGGCGGGGTTGCGGCGTCCTGACGATACCAGCGCATCATCGAAGAAAAAGATTGCCTTTTCCAATTCATCCAGGAAAACCATCCGGTTCTCTTCGGGGCGGAATCCGTACTCACGTTGGGCATGTACCTTCTTAAAGGCCGCCACATCACGTGCCGTCGGGTTCCAGCCGAACTCCCCTTGTGCGATATATCCGCGCCAGACTGTTTCCGGATGGGGTGAACCGTCGTCCCAAGCTGTTGCCAGAATCCCTTCCAGATGATTTTCGGCCACCAACCGGCTGAAGCCCCTCACATATTCCGACCGGGTATCCTTGCGGGGAAGGAAAGGGGAATCGCCGGCCGATGCAGCAGTCGCCCCCATCACTTTCAGCCCTTTGTCGCTATACCATTTCAAGAGCCGCTGATGGGCAGGAGACGTGGCATCCTCATATTTCCAACGCATATACACACATTCTTTCGGAAAAAGGTCGATAGCTTTATCCAGCTTATCGGTATTCCAAACCTTTGCCACTTCGTCTTCCGGCTTGTCGCTCAATGCGAGTTTCCAGATACCGGCATATTTAAGCGGCATATCATCCCAGAATATAGGGGTACGGCCATGATCGACTGCAAAACGGCAGACTTTCTTCAACCAGATCATCTGAAGTTCAAAAGCAGACTTGCCGGTTGCCTTACAACGGTCGTCGATACCGATCGCGGTAATCTCGTCTCCCCCTACATGCAGATATTTGCCATAAGGCATGGCTTCCAGGGCATCCAGGTATAAGTCGAACTGTACCTCATAGGTGCGGGGATCGGAAGGGCAGAACTCCCAGTCGCTGGCAGGGTTCTCCCTCAACTCCCAATGGTGCTTGAGGATAAATCCGGCATGTCCCAGACCTTGCACCAGTGGGCTGATCTCCACATTCCGCTCTTTCGCATACCGGCATAATGCCTGCATTTCCTGTTTGCTGATCGCATTCGGAGCCCCGGCTTCGGGACGGCGGGTGAAACGCAGTTTGTCTTCCAGTTCCCAGATGATGGCATTTATTTTATAACGGGCCAGTTTATCCACCATCCGGTAATAGTAATCCATCCGGTCGAGATGATGCTTGGTATCCAGATGGACGGCACGGTAGGCGATCGCCGGATAATCCGTTATTTTCATCGGCGGTATCTCCTTCTTAAAGTCGCGGCTGTCTTCGAGTAATTGTTCCAGCGTCTGGCAACCATAGAAAAGGCCTGCCTCATCACGGGAAGTGATGGTAACTCCTTTGCCTGTTATTTCAAGTACGTACCCTTCCGGAGAGTCCGGCACACCGGTTTGCGACAACCGGAAATGAATACCTTTACCAGCCCGTTCACTCTGAGGTAATCCGTTTGTGATGGCTCCCAGCACAGGGATCGGAGCTTCTCCGTCGGCTACTACATACGACAGTTCCCCGTAATCCCACCCTTTGCCAGCCTGAATCTCGATCGACTGGGGCTGGGGTAAGAGTTGAAACGTCTTATCCAGGTTACGAGCCAGCAAGCTGCCCGTAACCAATAACATCGATAGGAATAAGGCAGTTTTCATTGTCTTCCGAAATTAAATAATGGGGATTCCGTACGCGCTCCATCCAACAATGCTTCCAGTTCCTCCACTTTCTCCGGGTTTTGCTGAGCCAGATTATGGTCTTCATGGATATCGTTACTCAGGTCGTATAGTTCCAGAATCGTCTCGCCTACGATCGGCTGACGGATCAATTTCCAATTACCGCTGCGTAAAGCTTCACGGCCATTCAGTTCATGAAATTCCCAATACAAGTAATCGTGTTGCTTCTGCCCTTCTTTAGAATACAAAGTGGGTAAGAAAGAGATTCCATCCCCTTGCTCCGGTAAAGTAACACCGGTCAATTCAGCCAACGTAGGCATCACATCCCAGAAAGCACTGATATGATCCGTCTTAACACCGGCCTTGATCTTATCCGGGCACCAGGCAACCATCGGAACACGGATACCGCCTTCGTAAACATCCCGCTTGACACCTTTCAGCGGCCCGTAGCTCTTGAAATAATCGGGGTTAGCTCCACCTTCCCGGTGAGGGCCGTTGTCGCTGGTAAAAATAACGATCGTATTCTTATCCAATCCCAGTTCTTTCAATTCTGCCATTACATCGCCGACATATTTATCCAGTCTCGATACCATAGCAGCAAAAGAGGCATAAGGCTTTTCAGACGGATGATACCCCATCTTGCCGTCGTAAGGAACTTCTTCAAAAGCATTTTCATACTGCTGATAGATAGAGTCGTGCGGCAGATTTAACTCGGCATGGGGCAACGTATAAGTCAGCATGGCATAGAAAGGTTTATCTTTATTGTCGCGGATAAACTTCAGGGCCTGTTCATGGATCAGATCCTGCGAATAGACCTTACGCCCTTCCTTATCGTTTTCATGCAAAAAGACTGTATCGTTATTATGCCACAAATGATCGGGATAATAACTATGTGCCTGACGCTGGCAATTATATCCGAAAAACTCATCGAAGCCCATCGTAGAAGGAACAGAGGAAGAACCCGGATACCCCAATCCCCATTTACCGAAAATACCGGTGGTATATCCGGCCGATTTCATCAGTTTACCCAGGGTATAGGTATCGACACTCATCGGTTGCTGTCCTTCCGGATCGATCTCTTTGTTTCCGCGTATCTGGGAATGTCCGGTATGCAGTCCGGTCATCAACGAACAGCGTGACGGGGCACTGACCGTACATCCCGCATAATGCTGGGTGAACAACATACCTTCCTGCGCCATCTTATCGATATTAGGCGTATGGATTTTCGTCTGTCCGTAACAGCCGATATCGCCATATCCCAGGTCGTCGGCTAGAATGTAGATCACATTCATCGGAACTTCTTTCTTCGGAGCTTCACTTTTGCAGGCGGACATTCCGGCTAACAGAGTTCCGCCCAAGCATAATACAAGTTGTGTTTTCATATCTATTTTATATCTAATGTTATTTTCTTTTCTTTCAATTTATCCGACCAGACGGTTATCACAGCCGTACCCGGTGTATCGGTTGCCTGAAGCAGCAAGACGCATTTTCCTCTGAAAGTACGGCAACGGGGCTGCTTATAAGGAAACATATCCACCGGATCGCCATTATCCACACCTAACAGACGGACAGAACCTTCCAACTCAAAAGAGAGTTCTTCGGATGCATACGGACATAAAACGCCATCCTTGTCGACAACACCTAATTCCAGCCGGGCAACATCGCCGGTGCCAGCCCTTAACACGGATTTATTTGCCGAAAAAGCGACAGTATAAGGAGAAGAAGCCGTCTGCTGTAAATCCGTTACGACAATTTCATGGCCCATCTTTGCTCTTGCTTCTATCTTCCCGGCTTTATACGGGACTTTCCACACTAACTGTTCCCCCTCATAAGGTTGCGTTCCCAAAGATACACCATTTAATAATAATTCGACAGAATCGCAGTTAGTATATACAACAACCGGCACTATTTGCCCTTCCTTTCTGGTATGAGTCCAATGGGGCAGCAAATGCACCATCGGCTTGTCGCTCCATAAACTCTGATACAGGAAGTAAGCATCTTTCGGCATGGCCGCTACATCTATGATCCCAAAGTTGCCGCACCGTTGCGGCCATGCCGCCTCTCCCAGATAATCGAAACTGCCCCAGCGGAATTCTCCCATCAGCCAGGGGAATGAACAAGTTCTTTGCCAGGACTTCCGGATACTGATACGAACCGAAGCATTATCATACGAAGACTGGTAATAAGGATTCGCTGCTTCCTCCGGGAAAAATTCCTCGTCGGTCAGATCTGGGATCGGATAAACCCGTTTCTCAAACTGATCCCATTTCACCGGATCACCCTGTTCCCAGGGAGCGGGAAAGTCCCTCCTTCGCCATTGTGTCTTTGTCCGGTAAACGCCACGGGTCTGATAGGTATGAGGTACCTCTGTCGCCACGGCACATACGGACGGAAAGTTTTTCCGGAACTTTTCAAATTCCCCCACTTCTTCCCCGTTCCCGTTAAACCCTACAATATCGAGACTACCGAAATTCTTCTTGTAATCAACAGACATGCCACGGGTAGGATCGGCACCGCCCTGCGTTACCGGACGTGTATCTAATGAATGGAAGAGATTGACCAGGTTACATTGAATTTCTGCAGAAGACTTATATACTTCATTTCCTATGCTCCACATAATGACTGAGGGATGATTCCGATCGCGTTTGATAAAAGCGGTCATATCCTTTTCCCACCATTCCTCAAAGTAATTGCCGTAATCGTCGGCTGCTTTCGGCGTGTTCCATCCGTCCAGTCCTTCATTCAGCACCATCAACCCCATCGTATCGCACATGGTATAAAATTCCGGAGAGAAAGGGTTATGAGCCGTACGGATTGCATTACAACCCATCTCTTTTAAAAGTTTCAGACGGTAATACAAAACATCTTCAGGTACAGCCGCTCCCACAGCACCAGCGGTATGATGATCGCAAACGCCTTTCAGCTTGACTACCTTTCCATTCAGCTTAAAGCCAAACTCCGGACTGAACGCCAACGAACGGAAACCAACCGGTTGCCGAACCTCATCCACCACCGTTTCTCCTTTCTTCAACTGGCAAACCAATGTATAAACGAACGGATTATCCGGCGACCAACGTTCGGGATAGACCACTTCCATCTCTACTTTATCTCCGGAAACAACATTTCCAGTCCCGGAACTCCGGGCTACGGTTTGTCCGCTCTTATCCAGTAAACAGGATACTACCTGCACCATTTCTTCTGCCGGATTTACAATCGATACGTCGACCGAACAAACAGCCTTATCCGGCAAAAAGGTATCTACATTAAAATAAACACCGGAATAACCGATATGCACCGGAGAAGATACATGCAGATATACATGCCTGTAAATACCAGAACCGGTGTACCAGCGTCCGGTAAGAGGTTTGGACTGGTCGACTTTAACGGCAATACAATTATCGCCGGTTTTCAGATAAGGAGTCAAGTCATATTCAAAACCGATATACCCGTTAGGACGTTTCCCCAGCGAATGCCCGTTTATCCAAACCTCGCTGTTCAAATAAATACCGTCGAACTGAATACGGACTTTCTTGCCGTTCCAATCCGGATCATAAGAAAATGTTTTCCGATACCATCCTATTCCTGCCGGAAGAAAACCGCTTTGCCAGTCTGTACCGTTGGCCGTTTGTTCATAAGCACCTTCTATGCTCCAGTCGTGAGGTAAATCGAGCGCACGCCAGTCAGAATCATTATAACCGGGCTGTATGGCTTCCTGCCCTTTGTCACCCAGATAAAATTTCCATCTGCTGTCAAAACGCAACACCTCCGCTGCTTCTGCATTAGAGATATAACAAAACAGAAAAAGCAGTAGCCATTTATAGTTTAACTTTCGTGTATATTTCATTGATCTACCTTTTAAAAACGGAATTTAGGATTCTCCGGAGTCTCATGCGAAATATCCATATAATGTTGTAGTTTCTCTACAATATCCGGATGTTCGGATGCCACGTCATGCAGTTCCTGCAAATCACTGTCCAGATCATATAGCTCCATGACCGTATTCCCTTTTCTGATATCGGAAATGATCCCTTTCCAGTTACCCCAGCGGACAGCCTTCAAGCCTATTTGAGCATCGGGATATTCCCAATACAGGTATTCATGTTCTTTCTGTTTTGCCTTTTCTCCTTTCAAGGTAGGAAGGAAGCTGATTCCGTCTGTCGGCGGACAAGCTATACCTGCGATATCTGCCAGTGTGGGCATCACATCCTGAAAAGAGCAAATATGATCTGTCCCACTGCCGGCCTTAATTTGTTCCGGCCAGGAAACGATTGCGGGAACCCGTATTCCTCCTTCATGCACAAAGCATTTGCCCCAGCCATATTCCGATTTAAAGGGGCCTCCGCTGTTGAACCAAGGAGAATCGCTTCCTCCGTTGAATGTAGGGCCATTGTCGGAAGTAAAAATAATAACTGTATTATCATATAAACCAGCCTGTTTCAGCTGATCGACAAGCTTTCCGACCTGTTCGTCGAAATAGCTGATCATAGCGGCATAAGTCGCATGCGGATAACGGCAAGGCATATAGCCTTTTGTACCAGTATATGGTTCTTCATCCCCGAACTTATCGACATAATATTTCACCCAACGTTCCGGAGCCTGTAAAGAGACATGCGGAAGAGGAGTCGTCCACATCAGGAAAAACGGATGCTCCCTGTTTTGATCGACAAATTGCTGTAACTCGCTAAAGATCGTATCGTTCGCATATACCTGTTGGGTATATTTGGCATAACTGGCTTCATCCCGAGGATCGGCCCCTTCATCCAGTTTTACCAGGTGAGGATCCAACACCTTATTATTCAGGCAGACCCGTTTCTCATTCTTCCATAAGAAAGGCGGATAATAAGTATGTGCCTGCCGCTGGCAGTTATAACCGAAAAACTCGTCGAAGCCTTGTTTGTTTGGAACGCCATCCGAACCCGGATTTCCCAGTCCCCATTTACCGAAACATCCGGTCTTATAACCGGCCTGCTGCATCATACGTCCGATCGTCATCGTCCCGGCCTTTACAGGGAACTGTCCTTCCAGTTCCGGATGAACGAACATCGAGTCGTGGCTATTGACTGCCCCCCTTTCCGGCATCTCGTCATTCGCCCTGATCTGCGTATGTCCGGAATGAAGTCCGGTTAGCAAGACACATCTTGCCGGGGCTGACACCGGAGATCCGGTATAGTGTTGGGAAAATTGCATACCGGCATCCCTCAGCCGGTCGATATTCGGTGTTTCAATCTTTTGTTGTCCGTAACATTGCAAATCTCCATAGCCCATGTCGTCCATTAATATATAGATCACATTGGGTTGGCTATTCTCTTTTTTCGTACAAGAGAAACCGACAAGGATACAGGCGGATGTTATTATGATATTAAATTTTCTCATACTATTATTTATAGAATAAGTATAATAAAAAAGCCGGCTATAATGCGTAATACACTAATCACAGCCGGCTTGATAAAAAAGACTACCTATTAAAAACTAGTCATTACCACCCTTCATTCGGTGTACATAATTCGTTTGTTTCCAGTTCTTTTGCCGGTATCGGGAAATAATAGAACTTATTGGTATTTCCTGATTTACCACCAGCAAAGTTTTGATAACGAACATCATCACAAGATTTTAATGTCTGTTCAAATATTCCCCAACGACGCAGGTCGTAGAAACGTTCGCCTTCTACAAAGAGCTCTACCGCACGCTGCTGTACCAAATCTTCAAATACGTCTTCTTTGGTTCTGGCTCCACTGTAATCATTCAGGTTTGCACGCTGGCGGATTTGGTTGATATAGCCAATCGCCACGTCCAGTTTTCCCAGATTCATATTTGCCTCAGCCAATAACAAAAGCACGTCTGCATAACGGATTGCACGTTCGTTGATAAATGATTTCGGGGGAGCAATCTCTTCCGTCAGTGTTTTCCAGTTCTGATACTTCAATATCCAGTAGGTATTCCATTTATCCTGTGCAAACACTTCACGGAAAGGTCTCTGATAATACATACAACCTTCATAATCCCAGGCAACGGAACAGCGGGCACGATAATCGTAATTGCCATCCTTATCCTTTTCTTTCAGAAGTATGTCCATCATCTGCTGAGTCGGGTTTGCTTCATACCAACCACCCACTTCTGCTGCCGCATATTCTTTCGGTCGGGTATTAGACTGGGTAGAGTTGATATTTTCACCATTACCCCACAAATCCGTACCACCTACGTCCTCGATCAGCAGTTCAAAAATACTTTCCGAGTTGTTCTCGTGTTCGTCATCAAAATTCCAGTAGAAGTCATCGACCAACCTGTATGTATACGGGCTTTTGGTAAGCGGTTCCATTACATCGATTGCTTTCTGCCATTCTTCTTCATAGATATACAATTTACCTAAAGCGGCATTAGCAGCTCCTTTGGTCGGTTTTCCCACTTTATTTGTAACGGGTAGAAGTTCTGCCGCCTTCTTCAGATCGATTTCGGCCTGGGCCCAGACCTCTGATTGGGAAGACTTTGCCAACGGGAAAGTGGAAGGCGATTGTGAAGCCGTTAGCCTTAAAGGAACATTCTGGAACTCTTTTGCCAACTGGAACAGATAAAAACCACGGATAAACAAACATTCACCGGTTACGGCATTCTGAAATTCCTGCGTAAACTGGTCACCCTTTTCTTCCAGTTTCTGCATAATCGAATTGGTACGATAGAGTGCATTATAGAACTGATAGAACATACCCTGGGTCAAGGAGTTTGTATTACTGTTTGTAAAACGGTTTACTGTGTATACGTCCGATATATCATTACGGAAATCCACCTCATCGGCACGTGCAATACGGAGCATCACACCACGGGTTCCATAATATCCGCCGTTCAGGGCATTTTTCAATGGAGTATAACAAGAGGTCAACGCCAGATTAAAGTCGGCTTCATCTTTCCAGAAAGTATCTTCGGTTGCTTTATTGGGATTCGTCTGATCCAATTGACTATCGCACGAGGAAAAGAGGAACATTCCCGAAAATAACACAGCAAGTGTTGTCTTTATATATGTCTTCATAATATTTTCTCTCAATTAAAATGTTACATTCACGCCTAACATAAATACACGGTTGGTCGGATAAATGAAATTATCAAAACCACGATATCTAGCATTATTAGTATTCACGTCCGGAGTAAAACCAGTGTATCCGGTAATCGTAAACAGATTCTCTGCATTTGCATATACACGGGCTTTTTGAATATAGCCTCTGAACCACTGTTGCGGGAAAGTATAACCGACCTGCAGGTTACGCAGACGCAGATAAGAGCCATTTTCCAGATAGCGGTCTGATTCTGCACGGGTATTACGGTTCGGATCATCCCAGGTCAGGCGCGGATGTGCAGCATTCAAATTATCCGGAGTCCAATAATCCAAACAGGAAGCCAGGAAATTAGTTCCCTTTGTAACATCTTCCAAAGTCTGGCGGGTTGCATTATAAATCTTATTACCTAAAACACCCTGGAAGGAAACAGATGCATCGAAGTTCTTCCATGTAACATTTCCACTTACAGAGAATGTGAAGTCAGGGAACGGACTGCCGCAATAAACACGGTCTTTGTCGTCGATCGTTCCATCGTTGTTGGTATCTTTGAAACGGATATCACCAGCCTGTGCATTCGGCTGTATCTTGACACCGTCTTTTGAATACGCTTCCACTTCCGCTTCACTGTTGAAATAACCGTCGGTAGGGATCAACCAGTATGAGCCGATCGGATAACCGGCCATTGTTTTACAGGTATTGATATTCTGGTTGGTAGCACCGCCCCAGATGGCCTGCGAACCTGTACCCATAGCTGTCACCTCATTCTTATTGAAGCTGCCCAATACGCTTACGCCATAAGAAAGATCTTGATTTACGTTCGTATTCCAGGCAACATTAAACTCAAAACCTTTGTTGCGGATCTTACCGGCATTACGGATCGGATCGTTCGCACCACCGGAAGAAATGGGGATAGGCACTGTCAGCAAAATATCTTTCGTATTCTTTACATACCAGTCGGCAGTAATATTCAAACGATTATTAAAAGCGACAAAGTCTATACCCACATTCGTCATCGCAGTAGATTCCCATTTAATATCCGGGTTAGCGAAATCTTTCGGGAAAGCACCTTGTATAAGGCCACCGTTACCGTCCGGATAGTTAATACCGGTTGTAATCGTCGATGAATACTGATAGTTGTCAATTTCCTGATTACCCAGAACACCATAACCGCCACGAATCTTTAATTGATCCAGCCAACTCAGGTTGTTCATAAACTCTTCTTCTGCGATATTCCAACCAACGGATGCAGAAGGGAAATTACCATACCGGTTGTTCTTTCCGAATTTAGAAGAACCGTCACGACGGATCGTTGCTGTGATCAGGTACTTATTTTTATATGAATAAAATACACGTCCCAGGATAGAAGTCAGCACACTACGGTTGGAATAACCTTCATTACTGCGAGAAGTGGTTGAAGCATCTATCTCTTCCAATCCTTGCGGAAGATTTTCGCCATAAGCCTGCAGGTAACGATAGCGGTTGTCCTGATAGGTATAACCAACCAAAGCTGAAACCTTGTGATCTCCAAATGTTTGATCGTAAGTCAGCAAGTTTTCCACCAACACATTACGCCTGCGTGTTTGCCGTTCTGTCAATTGAGTAACAGAGTTGGTTGTAATACCGAAATCATATTCATTCAGATATTTCTTATACCGGTAGAATTCGAAGTCGGGAGTCATATTCAGTTTATATTTCAAACCTTTAAACAATTCCAACTGAACATAAACATTCGCATAAATCTTCATATTTTCGCTATAGCGATTCATCAGATTATCATCGATCATACCCAGCGGGTTAGGTAAGTTAGCTACGTCACCGTACAAGCCGCCATAACCACCTTTCCGGCTATCATCATATTTTTCTAAAGTAGGAAGTGCCTGCAAAATAGTTCCGACCATACCACCACGAAGTTCTTCATGCAACGGTTTATCATGGTTGAAAGTCAACAACACATTCGTTCCGGCAGAGAAAATACCTTTCTTATAATCATTTTTCGTCTGCAAAGTATAACGTTCATAATTCGTACCCTTCACAACACCATCCTGATTGAAATATCCAAGACCAGTATAATAAGTCTGATATTTACCGCCTCCCTTAACAGAAATATTATAGTTCTGCATCAAAGCCGGTCTGAACATAATATCCTGCCAGTCGTTGTCCGGTTTGCTGGACAGATCGGTAGCCATATCCAATACAGGTTTGCCTACAGCCTGACGGGCAACGGAAGTTACTTCCGACCATCCCTGTGCATCCAGCATATCCAATTTCTTGCTTACCATCGAAACACCCGCATTGACCGATAAATCTACGATAGGCTTTCCTTCTGTATTCGAGCCTTCTTTCGTTGTTACGATTATCACACCATTGGCTGCACGAGAACCATAGATAGCAGCTGAAGAAGCATCCTTCAATACGTCTATACTGGCAATATCGTTCGGGTTGATATGATCGATCCCCGTCATATACATACCATCCACAATGAACAGAGGAGATGCATTATTCAATGTACCGATACCACGTACCATGATACGGCTTCCGGCTCCGGGATTACCACCTTGTGAAACGATATCCACACCGGCAATCTTACCTTGCAGTGCCTGGCCGATATTTGCATTACTTTGTGTATTCAGTTTTTCTGCACTTACATTTGCCACAGAACCTGTCAAGTCCGCTTTCTTCTGTGTACCGTAACCGATTACGACCACTTCATCCAGCGTTTTCGTATCTTCCAACAGTACGACACGAATATTCTGCTGATTGCCTACAGCAACTTCTTTTGTCAGATATCCTATGTATGATACATTCAGAACAGACTTTGAATCCGCTTCAATTGTGAAATGTCCGTCTATATCTGTGATCGTACCATTTGTAGTTCCTTTAACTACAATATTTGCACCGATAACCGGGTCACCGTTCACATCTACAATCGTACCGGTTATGTTTTTAGCTTGTTGTTGTACAGGAAGAGAGTTCTCTGTGTTTTTTGTCAATACGATATGTGTCCCTTCCATAGCGTAACTAACTCCCATGTTTTTCAGCAGATTATCTAAAACTGCGGAAACAGGTTTGTTTTTTACTTTAATAGAAAGTTTCTTGTTGATATCCACCTGGTTATTATAAATAAACAGATAGTCCGTCTGACTTTCTATCTCACTTAATATATCTTCCAATTGAGTATTACTTTTCGTAATACTCACCCTGGCATTCTGAGAATGCGTATTTTCTGCAAAAGTGCAGAAGACACAGACTAATAACAGAAATGTGGTGATCCGCATAATTCTAAAGATTTGTTTAAGTTGCGGGCTTTTAGGATAATACCTACCCGACAAAGAGTTTTTTTTCATACCTTTGTGTTGATTTGAAGTTAATACAGTTTAATTTATTGAATTGTGTTGATTGAATGCCGGTAATTGCCCCCCAGCGCTTGCCGGCATTTTACTTAATGATCATATACTTTCATACGCTATTTTTTTAAGGTTAATAAATATCATAAATTCAAACTTTTCACTCTACATATATTATTTGATTTTCATCATCCCGGTGATAAGTGAATTTTATATCCTTCTGCAAAACTCTTAATGCATAATCCACCCCATCCGTCTGACGGAATTTGCCGGTATAGACATATTTCATTACTTCCTTATTCTTTACATGAATAGCCAGACCATAATATTTTTCAAAATCTTTCATGATAGACATAAACGATTCATTCCTGAAACAGATCAGTCCTTCTTTCCAGCGATAAGGATTGTAGTCCTCCACCGGAGTAACATGCAATTTTCCATCACGCAAAGACACCTTATTGTCTGGTTTTAGTACTAAATTCTGCTCCGGATCATCTACAGAAGCTACTCTCACGCTACCCTTCATCAGCGTTGTCTCAAATTCCCCTGTTTCCGAATAAGCATCTACATCGAACTTTGTACCCAAAACTTCCACGTTGTATTTGTCGGTTTGCACCGTAAACGGTTTCTTTTCGTCTCTGGCTACATCAAAATAAGCCTCTCCATCCAATACTACCTGACGATTCTTCTTGCTGAATTTCGTAGGATATGTCAGTGAAGTTCTGGCATTTAGCCAGACAGTTGTTCCATCGGGCAAGGTGATATTGATTCGTTGACCGGCCGGAACAGAAATTGTTTGCATCGCCATTTGTTCCTTTTCCTGCAAAGACTGAAAATAAAGAAAACTCCCCCCCAATGTGATCGCTACAACCGCTGCTATTTTAATTAACTCAGTTCTAAGAGAACTAAGGTTGATTGAGAACCTCTTTTTTCCTGACCTGATCCTGTTTTCATCTCCTAAAAGTAACATCGAGTCAAAAAGTTTTCTCTCTTTAAAAAAAGCACGTTGATTTTCGGCTGACGCTTCCATCCACCGTTTCACATCCTTTTCTTCTTCTAAAGATGCCGTTCCTTCAAAAAACTTATATAATATGTCTTTATTCATGTTTAATACGCTCAATATAGCCATCTATAATAATAACAGTTCATAAATTAATATCCCTAGTAAAGAAATAAAAAAAATTATTCAATACCATATTTCACCCATTTTATTGTTTCCGATTCGATTATCAGATTGTAATGAAACGGGGACTAATCGCATCCTTCTGATACGTTAAAAAATATTAGTCGCGATACTAATTCAAATTACCTGGGGTAGAAATTTGAATTACTCGCTATAGTAATGACAATTTGATATTTTATAATTCATTTCATTTTTTATTCCATTCGGATGCATTTTGGGTTTCATCCGAAGGAAATTTAAAACACTACCGGGAGAAAAAAGATGGACAGAGTTCTCTTAGAACTGAGTTAATTAAAATAGCATCCATCATAGCCCTTACGCTTGGAGGGAGTTTCATGTATCAGCAGATACAGACGGAACAGGCCCCCATAGCATTACAAACAATCACTGTTCCGGCCGGTCAACGAATCAATATCACACTGCCCGACGGAACCGATGTCTGGCTGAATGCACGAACAACAATTCAGTATCCGGTCTCCTTTAATACGGATCAACGCCTGGTCAAGCTGGATGGCGAGGCCTACTTTGAAGTGGCCAGAGACGAAAAGAAACCGTTTACGGTGCAGACCGACAAATACAATGTAGAGGTTCTGGGAACAAAATTCGACGTTGAATCCTATTCCGATACCGAAAGTTTTGAAACGGCCCTGATGGAAGGAAGCGTAAAGATTTCATCGCTGACAGATGCCAACGAAAGTCTGATGCTCACCCCTAACAACAAAGCCTATCTACATGGAGGTAAATTACGAGTGATGCCGGTAGACGATTACAATCCGTACCGTTGGCGGGAAGGGTTGATCTGTTTCAAGAGCGAAACGTTCGCTTCGATCATGAAAGAATTTGAGAAATATTATGGAATAAACATACATATAACAAACCTGCAAGTACAAAAATATCTATACACCGGAAAATTCAGGCAAACAGATGGTGTGGATTATGCTTTGAGAGTCCTGCAGAAAGATATAAAGTTTGCCTATGAACGGGATGAGGACAATCATATAATTTATATCAAATGATTTTAACAATATGTTTCACCTAAATTAAAATGCTTATGGAGTAAAAACTTGTTAACCGTAATGCCGGCGAAGGCTGGGGGGCAATAGCCGGCAGACATCCAATTAACACAAACTAAATTATCAAATTTATTAATTTCAAATCACAACAAAGTATGAAAGAAAACACTTTGTCGAGGTGTAATTATCGGGCACCGCGACCCTTAAAAATTTTCAGAATTATGAGAATCACGACATTCCTGCTCTTAATATGTGTGTTCTGCTCTTTTGCAGAAAATACACATTCGCAAAATGCGAGGGTCAGTATCAACAAAAAAAATGTTCAACTGGAAACAGTGCTGAATGAAATAGAACACCAGACCGATTATCTGTTTATCTATAATAATCAGGTAAATGTCAACAAGAAGGTGTCTTTAAAGGCTAAAAACCAGCCTGTTTCAAAAGTACTGGAAGAGTTGTTAGCTGATTCGGGTATCACATATTCTGTAGAAGGAAACCATATCGTTCTTGGTAAACAGACTATGGCTGCTGCTCCGCAACAAAACAGTATGATCAGGGGGAAAGTTATCGATACGAATGGCGACCCTGTCATCGGAGCCAACATTGTTGAAAAAGGAACAACTAACGGGACAACAACTGATGTGGAAGGGAACTTCTCTATTAATGCAAAGTCCGGTTCGACGCTGGTGATCACTTTTATCGGTTATGTCAGGGAAGAGGTGAAAGCTAACGCCGGAAGAAGAATGGAAATCATCTTACAGGAAGACTCCGAGACATTGGAAGAGGTCGTTGTCGTAGGATACGGTACAATGAAAAAAGCAGACTTGACAGGTTCTGTGGCCACCGTCGGTTCGGAAGTGATCGAAGACCGTCCGCTAACCAACCTGGGAGCCGGTTTGCAAGGCGCAATCGCCAACCTGAATATCACTTCTTCCAGCGGTGCTCCGGGAACAGGTTCGACATTCAACATCCGTGGTACGACAAACATATCAGGCGGTTCGCCATTGATCCTGGTCGATGGTATTGAAATGGATCCGAACCTGATCAACCCGCAGGATGTGAAAGACGTTACTGTTTTGAAAGACGCAGCCTCTGCTTCTATCTACGGTGCACGTGCAGCTTTCGGTGTGATCCTGATCACAACCAAAACAGGTTTCGTTTCACAAAAACCGGTCGTTTCATTAAGTGCCAACTATTCCATCAACGTTCCGACAGTTCATGCGGAATATATGAACTCTTTGGAATATACTCAATGGATGAATGACGCCAATACGACATCTAACGGTAGTAACTATTTTGATGACATTACTATGGAGCATGTCAGAAATTACTACAACGATCCGGTCAACAATCTTCCGGTATTCCATCATCCGGACGATGCGGCCAGTAAATATCGTTATTGCGGCAATACGGATTGGTATGATGCACTGAATAAGAAAAGTTATCCGATGCAGCAATACAATATCAGCGTACAAGGAGGTAGTGAAACGGCCAAATATATGACATCGGCTGGTATGTTCCAACAAGACGGTATCTCTCGCTGGACGGACGAAGACTACAAGCGTTTCAATGTATTGCAGCATGTTAACTATAAAGTAAACAATTGGTTGCAGGTCGGATTAAGAGCAACCTTGTCGATGGTAAAAATGAATACCGGCCCACAAAATAAATATGGGAACAACTCTTTGGGAGCAACGATTCCGGGCGACAGCCGTCCTCTGATGCCGGTTTATCATCCCGACGGACATTTTGCAGGTTATTGCGGTGACGGTTATTTCACAAATCAGGCAGCATGGTTGTCTCAGGGAGGATCGGCCGAAATGAGAAATAATAATATGTACGCGACAGCCTTTGCAAAACTGAATCCATTTGAAGGACTCGAAATCAATTTCGATTATACTTATAATTATTATAACTATTCTTTCAAGAATCATGTGCGCGAATATATCGATTATGATGCTGATGGAAATCCGGGTTCAATCTTCCCGCATACTTCCCCTAACCAGGTATCTTATTCAAAAACAGAGTCGCAGTACGATGTATTCAATGCCTATGCCACTTATAAGAAGAAATTCAATAAAGTACATGCTTTTGAAGGTATGATCGGTTTCAACCAGGAAAATACAACTTATAAAGGTGTCGGCTTGAGCAGGAACAACCTGATTGCAAACGATATTCCATTCCTTAACCTGGCAACAGGTGACCGCACAACAAGCGATTATATGAATCAATGGGCTATCCGTGGTGCTTTCTTCCGTTTGTTCTATGCGTATGACGATAAATACCTGTTCCAGGTGAACGGACGTTATGACGGCTCTTCCCGCTTCCCGAAAGATGATCGTTTTGCATTCTTCCCGACATTCTCATTGGGTTGGAGACTTTCACAGGAAAAATTCTGGAAACCGATCGCCCATATCGTTAATGATTTCAAGCTGAGAGGTTCTTACGGTGCATTAGGAAACCAGATGGTTAGCTCTTATTATCCTTATGTATCTTCTTACAGCACGGGCGAAGTCGGTTATCTCTTCAGTGGAGAAAAACAGATGGGTGTATATACTCCGGCGTTGGTAAGCGATCAGCTGACCTGGGAAACTGTTAAACAATGGGATTTAGGTTTCAACTTCTCGATGTTAGACAGCCGCCTGACCGGTGAGTTCGATTATTATGTGCGTACAACCGAAGACATGTTGACGAAATCGAAAACATTGCCTTCTATTTTAGGTGTTTCAGAACCGCAGATGAACTCCGCCGACTTAAGAACCAGCGGATGGGAAGTTGCTTTGACCTGGAAATCTACTTTGCAGAGCGGATTAGCCTATAGTGCAACGCTATCGCTATCTGACTACCAAGCTGAAATCACGAAATATGACAACCCGACGAAGAATCTGTCCGATGATTATTATAAAGGAAAGAAATTAGGAGAGATCTGGGGATTTGTTACCGAAGGTTTATTCCAGTCGGATGCAGAGGCTGCTGCATGGGATCAGTCGAAAGTTGTCGGTTTCACCCAATATGCCGGAGATATAAAATTTGCAGACCTGGATGGTGACGGTAAAATAACCAGAGGTGAAAATACTGTTAATAATTCGGGGGACATGAAAATTATTGGAAATACAACGCCGCGTTATAATTTCGGTATTCGTGGAACTGCAGAATATAAAGGTTTCAACTTTACCTTATTCTTCCAGGGAACTATAAAACGTGATATCATACCGTCGAAGACATTCTATCTGTCTCATTACGGATCTCAATGGTCTGTTCCTCAGAAAATGAATTATGATTACTGGAGAGAAGATAATACAAATGCATTCTTCCCTCGTGCCCGTTTCAATGCGGATGCGATCAATCAAAATCAGACGCGTTTTATGTTGAATGGTGCTTATATTCGTTGTAAACAATTAGCTCTGGGTTATACTATCCCGAAATATATCACGGAAAAAGCCAAGATATCCAAGCTAAGAGTTTATTTCAATGCGGACAACTTGTTTGAATTCTCCGGAATGCCCGACACTTTCGATCCTGAATTGGCTACAGTAAATGCTTATCCATTTATCAGATCATTCTCTTTTGGTGCTAACCTGACATTCTAAGATGGAACATTGTAGAATAATTAAAATTGAAAACAGAATGAAAAAAGTATATTATATAGCAAGCTTGTCTTTGTTACTCGGATTTTCTGCATGTAATAACGACTTTATGGACTTGTACCCGGAAGATAAGATCAATGACGAGACTTATTGGAAGACGGAAAACGATTTGAAAAACTTTGCAAACCAATTCTATACGACATTGGATAATACCGGTGCTTACGGAAGCGATAATGCATCCGACAACCAGGCGCACCAGTCGAAAGATGCTTTTATCTGGAGCGATTACACTATCCCGACTGCCGGAGGAGGCTGGGCTAAAGGTGACTGGGCGAATATCAGAAGTTGTAATTATTTCCTGACCCGTTACCATACGGTAGAAGGTATTCAGGAAAACATCAACCGGTATGTTGGTGAAATATATTTCTTCAAAGCTAAGTTTTATTATGAAAAAGTACTCCGCTTCGGCGATGTGCCTTGGTTGACTACGGATCTGACCACTTCTTCTGAAGAGTTGTATTTCCCACGTAATGATCGTGGGACGGTCATCGATTCTATCTGTGTTTGCCTGGATAAAGCCAGTGCATGGTTGCCTGAAACAATGACCGACACACGGCTTAGCAAATATGCAGCGCTACTATTGAAATCAAGAGTTTGTCTGTTTGAAGGAACCTGGAGAAAATACAGGAATCTTGAAAACGCGGACAAATACCTTCGTATGAGTGCAGAAGCAGCGGAAAAGATCATTAACAGTGGTAATTTTGATATTTACTCTACCGGTAATATTGAAGATGATTATCACGCGTTATTCAACCAACAGGATTATACCAATAATAAAGAAGCGATCTTTTTTGCAGCCTACATAACAGACAAACGAATGAATAACAGACCGCGTACGGTTCGTGAAGCACAGACTGGTATGACCAAGGATTTTGTAGAATCATTCTTATGCAATGATGGTATGCCTATTGCATTAAGCAGTCTTTATAAAGGAGATGCCAAGTTTATGGATGAATTTGAAAATCGCGATCCCCGGTTAAAACAATGTGTTTACACACCCGACCGCCCTATCGCCATATTGGCCGACGGTTCGGAAGAATACGAAAACTCTCCGGTATTCAATAATCTGACATTCACCGGTTATCGCCTGTATAAAATGTATTCGCCTTTGGCTGAAGACAATGAATATATCAAATGTACACTGGATGACCTGATCTATCGATATGGTGAAGTTCTACTAAACTATGCAGAAGCGAAAGCAGAATTAGGAGAGTGTGATCAGGCTGTTCTGGATAAAACAATCAATAAACTGCGTGACCGTGTAGGTATGAAACATCTAACAGTAAATGTTGGGTTCACCGACCCGAACTGGCCGAAGTGGGAAGTTGCCATCTCTCCATTACTCAACGAAATACGTCGTGAGCGCCGTGTAGAATTAGCATGCGAAGGCCTTCGCTGGAACGACTTATGCAGATGGAAAGCCGGTAAACTATTGGAGAACCTGAAAACTTATTTAGGCCCCCGTGATCCGGCAACAGGTGAATACCGTGTTCTTTATCCGGGTATGACACGCACATGGTACGATCGTCTATACCTCTATCCGATCCCGACCGACGAGTTTACTTACAATCCTAATCTGTTACCACAGAATCCGGGTTGGGCAAACTAATAATGTATCAATAAGCTGATATGCCAATGTGCCAATAAAAACACCTTAGATCTAAAATTCTTAAAACTAGGTATATTGGCACATTGGCTTATTGACATTTTATTTAATAGCTCATTATTTTTCACTATACTTGTATCTGAAATATAATCTGACTCAATCATGAAAAAAACATTTGTAGGATTACTGGCTGCATTGTCAGTTCTTATATCCTGTTCATCCAACGAACCGACGAATATTGTCACACCCAATGCGCGGCAACTGGCTTGGGCCGATGCCGAAGTAGGTGTATTGATCCATTTCGATATGCCCGTTTACCAACCGGACTATAATTTCAGGCAATGGGGAACACATCCGGATGCATCCATTTTTAATCCGACAGAACTGAACACCGACCAATGGCTGGAAACAGCCCAAAAGATGGGTGCAAAATATGCAGTCCTTGTTGCCAAACATTGCAGCGGCTTCAGCCTGTGGCCGACGGAAGCACATGATTACAGCATCAAACAATCGCCCTGGAAAAACGGCGAAGGTGATATTGTTGCCGACTTCATCGCTTCCTGCAAAAAATATAACATCAAACCGGGTATCTATGCCAGTACGACAGCAAATGGTTACTTATACGTGGATAATCCGGGCGTAGTTCAGGAAGGGAGCCCTGTAACACAAGAAGAATATAACCAAATCGTTACGCAACAGTTAACAGAATTATGGAGTAATTACGGTGAACTGTTCGAGATATGGTTCGACGGCGGTGTACTTTCCAGAGACCAAGGAGGTGCGGATGTATTATCCCTGGTTCAGAAGCTACAACCGAATGCAATCGCTTTCCAGGGGCCATACGGACATCCGAACCTGATCAGATGGGTAGGAAATGAGGAAGGCGTTGCCCCTTATCCTTGCTGGGCGACAGCCGACTCTACGACGAATGCTGATGGTACCCGTGTTATCAATGGACTGAATGGTGATCCTTTTGCTCCCTTCTGGTGTCCGGGAGAATCTGATTTCACTTTACGATGGAACCGCTCTTTCCAGGGTGGCTGGTTCTGGACAGCCGGACAGGACAGCATGATGTTTACCATCCTTGAACTACTCACTAAATATGAAACCAGTGTAGGAAGAAACACAAATATGCTTTTAGGTTTGGTTGTCGATAATAAAGGTCTTATCCCTGAAACCGATGTCCGTCAGGTCGAAGCGCTTGGCCATGAGATTGCACGCCAATATGGAACACCGCTACAACAAATAGCTGGTGCCGGATCAGAATACACCATTTCTTTCGATAAACCGACCAGCATAAACCGTGTCGTCCTGCAGGAAGATATATCCAAAGGTGAACGGATACTGAAATATTTACTGAAAGGTAAAAAAGGAAATGAATGGATCGAGTTATCTTCGGGTAGCAGCATCGGACATAAACACATAAACAGATTTGACTCCCGAACAGTTGAAGCAATAAAATTAGTTGTGACCGAATCGAAAGCAGATCCTCAGATAATAAATTTCTCCGTATTCGAAACACTCTAAATAAATTTGAAATTAAAGGCCTTTGAGAAAACATTCTATCAGAGGCCTTTATTTATCCCCAAAGCTTTTTTATTTCTCATAAACGATAGGCCGAGCCTTTGATTTTAGTATAATTGTCTTATATTTGCTACACAAAACACAAGTATGCAAGTAGATGAGAGTAAAATAAAATGGCGGCAATTTGTTTCCGGTGATAACGAATCGTACAGCTGGATATACACTACTTATGTACAAATTTTATACCGGTACGGTCTTCGCTTTACTTCCGATCCTGAAATCATAAAGGATTGTATACAAGAAGTTTTCACTTCGCTGTATAAAAACAGGAATAACCTTATCACCCCTGATAATATCAAAGTATACTTATTCGTCTCACTGAAAAACTGCCTTATACGCACTCTATATAAGGAATCATTTTATGACCGTGAATTGCCGGAAAACATTCAATTTTCATTAGAATCCACCGTCGAAGAAGATTTTATCAATAATGAACAATATGCCAATCAGCAGAAAATGATCAATGAGATCCTAGCCCTTTTAACGCCCCGTCAAAAAGAAATTATTTATTACCGTTTTATCCAGGAATTAAGTATGGATGAGATATGCATACTGATGAACCTGAATTATCAATCTGCACAGAACCTGATCCAGCGTTCACTTAAAAAAGTAAGACAAAATTACGATTCCATTGAAGTATTCCTATTAATACTCGCCATTTCGTTAAAATGATATATTTTCTAACAATGCCGAAAGCCTCGGCGGAATGAACCGTCGGGGCTTTTTTGCCTGTTTTCGCTCTTCACAAAGGTAGAACAGAAAGAACTTTATTTCACTATTTTAATATTAATACTAACCGCTTGTTCGCCCTCGCGGGGTAATTGGTTGGGGGCGGTTCGCGAACCGCCCTTTGCCGCGCAGTCTAATTTAAATTTATTGATTATAAAACGTTTCTATTATTTTACGATTGCTTTTACAGCAGCTTCACCTTCAACGGCTACTACTACGATACCTGCAGGTGCAGAGATTGTAGCGGTGTCGGAAGAAAGAATTGTGCTGGCAATTGTCTGACCAAGAACGTTAGTGAGAACTACTTTCTTACCCTGTGCGCCGTTGATAACAACTGCACCTTCTTTAGTAATTACCGATACTTCAGATGTAGATACACCTTCGTTGGCTGTCGGAGCACTATGATCAGCTTCCAGGTTGAATGTATCACCGTTTTCGATTGCGTTTACAACAACTACGAAACCGTTCATCCATTTCAAGTAACCCAACTTATCTGCTTTTGCAGCAGGGCCGTCAGAGAACTTCTTGTAAAGTGTTTCAATCTTGAATGCATTCGTTTCGTGGTCTACGATACGGAAAGCAAACTTAGCTACGTTGAAATCTTTGCTACCCATGTAGATAGAGTCAGCCTTAGCAGGAACCAATACACCTTCACGCTGGATAACCAATGTATCGTTTGTATGGAAACCTTTCACGAAGCCTAATTTTGCAAAACCTTCTGTATTGACATACTTGTTGTCGTGCAGGTGAGTCTTTTTGTATAATTCAGCTGAGTCAACTAGGTTCACCAGGAAGCGTCCGTAAGTTGTGTCGACATGGAATTTTGCGTGTGAAGGAACTCCACAGTCGTCGTTAACTACCTTGCGGTCGATCTCTACACCCAGCAGATATTGCCAGCGGTTGTTAGTTCCACGGTTGTAGTAAGCAGTGTCTACATACATAGCCGGAGCCATCTTTGTAAATTCATGGATGTTTTCAAGACCCAGGAATTCGCCCTTTTCAAACAGGATAGAAGCGTCTGCACCTTCGCGGAAGATACGGATCGTGTCGCTCATGTTACGTTTTACGTATTCAGGAGCAGCAGTCTTTTCGATTACAGCCAGGTCGTTTTCAGACTTGTCGTACATGCCTGTTGCGTTAACATTACCCTGAGCTACAGAGAAACCACCATACAATTTGTTACTAGCCAAAGTATAATACTTATCAGCATCTTTTTCTGCATCATTTGTTGCAACAGCTACCAGGTTGTATTTGCCGTCAGCCATTTTCTTGATAGCGAAACGGTCACCCTTAACATCAGCTGTAGGATCGCAGATATAAGCATCTTCAGTCGCGTTATATTTAACAGGTTCGCTGTTAGAAGCATTCGTAAATGTATAAGATACAGTCTTTAATGTATCGGATACGATATCCCAGTCAGCTCCGCCTTTCTTATCCTTGTTCCAGAAATACAGGTTGCTGATTACATAAACAGAGTCAGTCTGAGCAGCGTCTGTCCGCTTGGCATCGAATGCTTTTACGTCCCAAGCAGTGGCGTTCTTGATATCTTTCTCCAAACCGATCAGGTGCTTATTTTCATGATTTTCAGACATATAAGCGGCAGCTCCTAATACGTTAGAATAGAATCCTAATGTATATTGTTCGTCGCGCAGCTGGTTGTTTGTCCATGCTTCGTAACCATCGGTAGTAGCGTGTTTTTCAACAACTTTGATCTGATACAGTTTGTCACCGTTTTTATAAACATTGTCTTTGTCAGTTCCGTAAAGAACGCTTAAGTCTGTATATTTAGCAAGGCTTTCGCGGTTAGTCAGAACCAGTTTACCGTTAGCATCTACAGAAGCAGCCCATTGTCCTTCCGGCTGATCCATCTGAACAGCACCTTTATCCAACAATGCAGCAGCACCGTTAGAAGCAGTACCTAATACTTTTTCAATCTGATATTCTGCGTCTACGCGAGCTACGGTGTAGAACTTGCCTTTCAGAAGGAATGTTTTCAGGTTTACCAGGTCGGAACCACCCAAAGAAACATACGGCCAAATTTCTTTTGTAGCATCGATATCCTTAGATACAGTCAAATAGTTTTTACCTGCAATTGAACCTACATACATACGTCCTATTAAATCTCCGGCAGTAGCAGCATCGTACACTTCAATTACCAATTCTTCATTAGAAGCCTTGTCATTTACCTGCGGATATTTGATTTCGAAGTAAGAATACTGTTTAGTTGCATCAACTGTTTCAACTTTTGCAAACTTCAAACCACGATTATTCAGGTTATTACCATTCATATCTGTGTTAGTACCCCAAGCTTCTGTTTTACTCAATACGATATACTTACCGTCTGCGTCTGTCAATTGGAAACGATTTACATTTGCATTAACCGCTTTCAAGATACCTGCAAATGTATTGGCTCCTTCAATAGAAGTTGAACCATTCTCTTTTGCTGTTGAAACAGCCATAGAGAAACCGTTTGACATCATTGCGTTCAATTCTGCTGCAGTGTAATTTACGTTACCGGGAAGGTGAAGACCAAATTTCAAGGCAGCATCAACATCAGCGCCAGCAGAAGTTCCAACACCATTAATATATCCGCCAGCTTTTGTTTTCAAAACCATACCAGCGGTATAAGCAGGAACAGTTTCTGCAATGAAACTAGATACACCTGATACAGTATAATAGTTACCAGTGGATTTATTCAATAAAGTAACTATGTCTGAACCGGCAATATTCTTTACTTCCACTTTCCACAAGTAGCTATTCGCCAATACAGTTGTAGGATCAACATTACCAGCAGCAAAAGTAGGAGAACCTGCAGTTCCATTATCAGACAAACATTCGGTAGCACTAGTAGAAACATAATACCAACCACCATTTACGAACTGACGTGCATCAATAGCTCCTGTATGAGTGGCAGTAATAACAGTCGGTGCTTTATAAAGCAATGCTTCAGGATAGCTCCTTGCTCCATCATAATCTGTCAATTCCAGACCAGCTGTTAATGCTTTAGTTCCATCAGCCTTTGTCAAAGCAGCACCTTTTATTGCAGCATAATCTGCCCCATCAAATGCTAGTACTTTTGTAGAAGTTGATCCCATTTCCAAAGCACCATCGCCACTAGCAACATTCAAATATTTATATGTACCACTGCTTCTCAAAACAGAAGTAAACACACCGTTACTTACCGTCCAACTAGCTCTTTGAATCAAGTTATAATCAGGCTTATCGAAATCAATAGATACCAATTCCAAAGTCTTTGTAACATCTGCTGCTGATGTCGGTGCCAAATATTTATCTCCAATCTTAATAAATAAAGGCTGAGTAGCAACAGGAGCTTCAATCAACAAATCGCCTGATTGATCGTAAGTTTCTGCATAAAAAGCAGCCTCACCACCACTAACATTTGAAACAGTAGTTGTAGTAGCTGCTGGTGCAAAGTCTCCAAATTTAATAGGATTTGATTCTGCTCCAATTGTAATTGAAGGAGCTCCTTCTGCATAAGTAATCTTTTGATTGTCTTCAGAGGCAGTTTTCGCAGTTAACGTAATAGTTCCACTCTCGCTATTCAAATACTTACCATCTGCAATTTTAATTACTATTTCGCTGTTTGTTTTATCAACAGTCCACATTGGTAGCGTTGAAAATTTAGTTGCATCTCCAACTATACCAATAACTCCAGTAGCACCATCATTCGATGTTAAAACGGCTTTCTGTGTTCCAACAGCCCAGCCACCATCCGCAATCACATACTGTTTACCGACCACCGGCTTGGTAACCTTCACCACCCCAGCCTCTGCAGTAAACGTAGCACCGGCTGCCAGGAAGACAGCCATAAGTGTAGAAAACTTTTTGTTCATAATCATTTAAAATTAATTGTTTATAAATTATAGTAAGAAAAACCAACAATTAATTTACGAAGGGGGGAACAACCCCCACGAATGATTATGAACGGGCACAAAAAAACGCGGGCGTTGTCTATTATCAACCTTTAGGTATCGGCAAACACCCGCACAATAATAATAGAACAACAGCCCGCGCCTTTACGATATAATATAATCTATCCATATAAAATGGTAGATACACTTATTCGTAATAAGCGCAAGCATTTACTGTCCATTATCCCCATTGTGCTTAAAATTTTGCCGATTTTAAAGGTAAGAATAATCTTCGTAAAATACTTACAATATGTAATTGAAACCGTTTATCGCGAGCCGCTGCCCGCTACGGAATCGTTGCAAAGGTAAAGAGGTTTTCCGAATCAGCAAGAAAAAACGCTCCTTATTTTCCGAAATAGGTGGATTATAGAACGAAACAACTCGATTTACGCAACATATCCCCCGGTTTGGGGGATAAAGAGAAATTACAAAACGGGTATCCAGTGCAGCACAGAGATCGCGTACAACCTCGACAATACTGTAATGAATCTGTTCCTTTAATGAAATGTGAATGTTTCACATATTGACAACTTTGAATCAAAAATACGCTTTTCGATAACCGGAATAATAAAATAATACTTACATTTGTCGCGTTACCCGCTATTGGGTAATAGACCATTTAAACCATTAACATATGGAAAGATACGTGAATGTCATGCTCGATGCCGGCTTCAAGGCTGTCTTCGGGGTAAAGCAAGTAGCCATTGATTTTATCAATGCCGCCCTTCAGGGTGAACGCCAGGTGAAAGGCCTGACCTATCTCGATAAAGAAATCCAACCGGAAGTAGTAGAACAACGCACGGTGATCTTCGATCTCCTTTGCGAAGATGTGGACGGGACGAAATTTGTCTTGGAAATGCAGAATTGCCCGCAACGTTATTTCTTTAACCGCGGATTATATTACCTTTGTCGAATGATTTCCCGTCAGGGAAAGAGCGGACGGGACTGGCAATACAGCCTTCTTCCCGTCTACGGTATCTACCTGTTGAACTTCAGCCTGCCTGAATTTCGTAGTTGGCGTACGGACGTAGTCCTGGCCGACGAGGCAACGGGTAAAACTTTTGGTGAGGTCAAACTGAAACAGATCTATCTGTCGTTCGACCTGTTCAATCTGACAAAAGAGGAATGCACGACACCTCTCGAAAACACGGTTTATATCTTGAAGAATATGAATTTATTTGATATGTCTCCGTTCAAGGAGAAAGAGGATGCTTTCAGACGTTTGCTCGACGTGGCAAACCTCAATGCGATGACCGACCACGAGCGTGCCATCTATGAGGAGAACCTGAAGATTTACCGTGACTGGCATGCTACGATGGAATATGCGGTTGAAGAAGCTGAGGAGAAAGGTTTGAAAAAAGGAATGGAGAAAGGTAAAACTGAAGAGCAAAGACTGATTGCTACTAAATTTAAAAAGCAGGGAGTCAATATCGAAACGATTGCCCAATGTACCTGTCTGTCGGTGAAAGAGATTGACGAATTGTAATTAATGATTGCATAATATATTGAATCAGCCGGGTTGTATTAATACATAATACCCCGGCTGATTTTGTTTCACTTCCTGCCAGATTTAAATGTTTCAGTTCTTCCTATAATGGAACTAAACAATAAATTCAAAACAGTTTCATAATCCTTGGTTTTCTTATTTTATAATATTATCTACAATATCTACCACTATATCCTATATGCTTTATAAATAAGGGTGTTTGATATATGTTGTAGATGGTATTGTATCTACAATTATTGCCCGACATCTACCACTCAATATACTATTGTTGCTTTTTAGCAGATGGGTAGGCAGGGATGGGGAAAAAGTTTCTACCGGAGGAAACTAAAGTTTTATCCGATAGAAACTAAAGTTTTGTACTGAGAAAACTTTAGTTTAGACGGCAGAAAACTAAATGAATCATGCCGGGCACCGGATAACGGATAGGGAAGTAATTGTGATAACTGACAAATGAAAGAAGATTATATTAGGTGATTGCAAAGTCTAAAATAGTGGTAGATACATACTTGATATTGTAGATACAATATTATCTACAACCATGATTTAATATATTGATATACAAATTTATACATCATTAGTTGCAGATATTGTAGATAATTCACAATTGATCCCTTCGAGTCTACAATATCGCTAAATGACTCACCTTTTGCCAGATATGAGTCTTTTACATATTGCCAGATGTGAGCTATACAGCTGTGACTGTTATTGCATCCTTGAGGGCCTCGAAGAGGGCCTACTATGTTAACCGCTGGTGAAGCGAAGCGTAACCTGCGGTTAAGTTAGTTGGCCCTCTTCGAGGGCCGGGATAGCTCAGTTTTTTCTATAATGCAGCCAAATAATAAATTCAAAACAGTTTCTAAAAATTTCTTTTTTTTAGTGAGTATAAAAAAAGAACTACTGTATCCTTATTGTAAAAGCACCCCTGAAATGAATAAGGATTATACAAAATATAAAGCCCATCAGTTGTTGAATGATGATTATTTCCTGAAATCGGTATTGCATCCGACTGCTCAGGACCATCAATTCTGGCAACAACTTCAGGACGAAAACGAATCCTTTAGACAGGAGATGCAGATTGCACACTCTTTCCTGAAAAATATAAGAACATCTACAGAAACTCCTTTTTTACCGGAAGGAGAGCAAAAAGAGCTCTGGAAACGTATTCAGACAGCGAATAATCAGTATGACTTAAAGAAACGCCGGAGCAGTTTCCTGAAAATAACAGCAGTGGCAGCCGCTTCATTACTGGCTTTACTGGCCTATGGATGGTATAGCATATATTCCAATAAATCCGAAATTAATTATGAAGCGATTATCGAATCGATACCCTCAACGGATGATCCTTCGGAAAATGTTCAATTAATCCTTTCGGAAAATAAAAAGCTCTCGATTGAAGGAAAAGAGACTCAACTCGAATATAATGAAGAAGGAAGTATTAGCGTTAACTCACAAGATATAGAGGTTGGGAAAGAAAAAGAAAAACAAAAAGAGAAAGAAGTTCAATCTTTCAATCAATTGATTGTCCCCATCGGTAAACGTTCCTTTGTCACTTTCGCAGATGGTAGTAAATTATGGGTAAATTCCGGTTCGAAAGTTATTTATCCGAATAAATTCTCAGATCATAGCCGGGAGATCTTCGTTGAAGGTGAAATTTATCTGGATGTGGTTCATGACGAAAAACGACCGTTTATCGTAAAGACAAAAAAGATGGAAATCAGAGACCTCGGGACGCAGTTCAATGTCTCTGCCTATGAAAACGAATCCAACAGTAATGTCGTACTGGTAGAAGGGAAAGTGGAAATACAGGTAAAAGGCCGCAAGAAAAACACTATCAGTCCGAACCAGTTGTTCACGTACAACAATTCTAATGACAAGATTTATACTTCAACTGTTAATACCCAGGATTATGTTGCCTGGAAAGATGGCTATTACCAGTTCAGGCATCAAAAGATGAATATTGTACTCGAAAAACTTTGTAAGTACTATGGGGTTAAAATCCACTGGGACGATAAAGTTAGTGAACTAACTTGTAGCGGTAAGCTGGATCTGAAAGATGATTTGGACAAGGTATTCAATGCACTCCGGAATGCTGCTCCGATTGAAATAGAGCAAACAAATGAATCTATAAACATCATTGTTAAACCTTAAAATTCAGATTAATATGGGACCTTAAATTAAACCGGGTAAAAGTCTAGGACTTACCCATTATCAAATCACTAGTATTAAACCGTATTATAAACTTAAATCGTTACAGAATATGAATAAGAAAACCAGGTTTAGTCAAGGGAAAACCAAACAAAAAAGACTAATACGCGCCATGAAGATTTTTTTACTTTTCGCGTTTTTAACCGTTGGATCATGCTTTGCCTCAGAAACATATTCTCAGGAAGCATCATTCTCTATCAACTACAATAATAAGACAGTTAAAGAAGTTATTAATGAAATAGAAAATAGCAGTGAGTTTATTTTCTTTTATCTCGACAAATCGATCGACTTGAACCGCAAAGTATCTATCAATGTTGAAAACAAAAAGATAGATACAATACTCGACCAATTATTTTCCGGCACGGAAAATAATTATTCTATATCTGACCGTCAGATAATCATTTCAAAGAAAGAAACGCCTGTAAACACTGAAACAAATCAGAAAGACACTCGTACAATTTCAGGTACCATAAGGGATAACATGGGACCGGTAACCGGAGCAAATATCCTTGTCAAAGGAACCACAAACGGAACAATTACTGATTTAGATGGAAAATTCACGTTGGAAAATGTTCCGGCAAATGCTATTCTGCAAGTGTCGTACATCGGTTATCTGCCACAAGAAATCGAAATAAACAACCGGACATTGTTCAACATTGTATTAGAAGAAGACAATCAAGCTCTCGACGAGGTTGTAGTCGTTGGCTACGGTACAGTTCGTAAAGCAGACTTGGCCGGATCTGTATCCGTTTTGGATAGCAAATCATTTAAAGACCAACCGATCAAACAGGTCTCTGATGCATTGCAAGGACGAGTATCAGGTGTTCAGGTGCAGAACAGTGGTGTACCGGGCGGTACGGTTAAGATCCGTGTCCGCGGTTCCGGTTCTATCAACCGTAGCAATGATCCGTTGTATGTAATCGATGGCATTGTTCGTGAAAGTGGCCTGACAGGATTGAACCCGGAGGACATTCAGTCTATGCAGATTTTAAAAGATGCATCTTCTACGGCTATCTACGGTTCGCGTGGAGCCAACGGGGTTGTTTTGATTACGACAAAAACAGGTAAAGCCAACACACGACAGGTGATGTTCGATGCACAAATCGGTGTCGGCACAGTCGCTAAACGTTATGACACGCTGAATCCATATGAATTTGCTACATTATATAATACTTATAGAGCCAATACATTCTCTTCCGATCAATTGTCTGCTTTTCAAAATGGAACGGCAGGTACAGATTGGCAGGATGAGATTTATAAGACAGGTATTACGCAAGATTACAAACTGACATTCTCCGGAGGTAGCGATAAAATTCAATATTTAGTTTCCGGTAACTATGTAGGACAAGAAGGCGTCGTTATTGAGAATTCAAACAAACGTTATCAAGCTCGTGCCAATATCACCTCTCAAGTTCTGGATTGGTTGCATGTTACCGCTGATGTGAATGCATCTCATAATGTGAGAAAAAGTGGAGACTTCAATGCAGGAAAAGGTAATATCATTAATGTAGCAATGAACTATTCTCCAGTACTCGGTATTTTAAATGAAAATGGTACATATACCCGAGATCCATACAGTGCTTTGACCCAAAATAATCCGGTGGGAATATTGAGAGAACAAGTTGGAGAAACTCTTAACGATATTGTCAATGCCCGCATCGATTTAAAATTTGATATTCTCCCTGGATTAACATTTACAACTAGTAATGGTGTAGATTATAATGATCAGAAAGGATATTCATTCTCTACCAAAAAGGTTACTAACAGCAATAACGGTATGGGAAATAGTGATGCTTACCGGATGACGTTACAAACGACCAACAATTTGACTTATCAAAACAAATGGGGTGACCATGCTCTTACTGCAACAGCTGTTTACGAAGCGACTCAGTCTGAATATCGTTATATGACACTAAACGGTTCCGGTTTATTGACCGAAAGTGTTGGTTGGTGGAATGTTAATATGGCTTCCAGCCGTACTTCAGACAACAGTTATTCTAAATGGGCATTGATGTCAGGTGTAGGCCGCGTGATGTATAACTATAAAGACCGTTATATGTTGACAGGGACAATCCGTGCCGATGGCTCTTCCAAATTCTTTGATGATAAGTGGGGGTGGTTCCCATCTATCGCAGCTGCCTGGTCTTTAAGTAATGAAGATTTTATGGAAAATCAGAACATATTCCAGGATTTGAAAATTCGTGCCAGTTACGGTTTGATCGGTAGCCAGGCTATTAATCCATATGCGACGTTAGGATTGATGTCTAAAGCGATGTATGCTTTCGGAGGTGCTTCTCAATACACTGGTTATTGGGTAGGAACAACAGTGGCTACTCCGAATTTGTCATGGGAAACAACACATCAATTGGACTTAGGCGTAGACTTTTCCGTGTTGAATCACCGTCTGAATATCTCATTTGATTATTTTGATAAGAAAACAAAAGACGGTTTGTTGCAACGCTCTATTCCGAATTATGATGGCGGTGGTTCTTATTGGGTAAATGCGGCTGAAGTAAGCAACCGAGGCATTGACTTTTCTATCAATGCAACAATCTTCGACACTCCTGATTTTAGCTGGAGTTCAACATTCAACGGCACTTATCTAAAGAATGAAGTAAAGGACTTAGGTGGATTAGACTTCGTTTCCGGAATTTCTCCGGCAGCAGGTATGATCCCGACAGATGGTGTGACTCGCGTGGAAGTAGGACAACCTATCGGTGCTTTCTACGGATATGAGTGGATAGGTTTGGAAGAAATTTATAATGATAAAGGAGAGTTTGTAGCAGCAAGGGATGCATTTGTAGACCAAAATAAAGATGGAATAATTGACAGTAAAGACAGAACATTTATAGGAAAAGCAAATCCTGACTTCACATTGGGTTGGAACAACAGTTTGCGTTGGAAAAACTGGGACTTAAATATGTTTTTTACTGGTTCGTTTGGAGCCGATCGTCTGAATTTGGTTCGTTTTACAGGAACTGCTATGACAGGAGATTTCGCATTCATCACATTACGTGAATACTTGAATAACAACTATGATGTGAAGGGAGTTTCAGCCCGTTATCCCTCAGTTTCTGTTACAGGCAACGATTATCAGTCAGCCTCCGCTTCTACAAAGTTCCTGGAATCTGCAAACTATTTCCGTTTGGACAACTTAAGTTTATCTTATAACTTACCGAAAAAGGTTGCAAAATTCGCCGATCTTCGCTTTACATTCAGTTGCCAGAACTTGTTTACAATTACCAGCTATAAAGGAATGGATCCGGCAGGTATCTCTTTTGTAGATCCCAATAATGGTAGCGTCGATGTAAATGACGGTATTGATTTAGGAGCTTATCCGTTGACTCGTTCTTATACATTTGGTGTTCGCTTGAATTTCTAACCATTAAATAAAGATACAGTATTATGAAAACTAAATATATAGTATATGCTTTAGGTCTGGCTTTACTGTCAACCTCTTGTAGTGATTTCCTGGATGAAGATCCGAAGGGACAATTAACTCCCTCAACGTTCTTCTCCACTCAGGAAGAATTGGACATGGCTACTTATGCCTTATATAATAAGATATGTATGATCCAAACGAATACCAATCCTACTATTCCCAGTTGGCAAGGTGACGATTTAACGACTAATCCAGGCAGTAATAAACAAGCCTATGCAGAGGTTGATGCATTCCATCCGACCGATGCGAATAAAGGAATAGAAGCCGCCTGGCAAACCTCTTATACAGCTATCAAGGCTGCAAACTACATTATTTTAAATGCAGAAAAAACTCCAACAACAAAGGAAGAAGTCAACATTGCAATCGGTCAGGCAAAATACTGGCGTGCAGTCAATTACTTCTGGTTAGTACGTCGTTGGGGACCTATACCTTTGGTATTGGATAACGAAGTAAATTATGAACGCCCGCTGGCATCAGTTGAAGAGGTGTATACTCAAATCGTAAAAGATTTGCAGGATTGTATTGCAACTCTTCCTACTGATTACTCTGCTGCACCACGTAAATATGAAGGTGCCAATGTGTACATTACAAAGCAAGCTTCTCAAGCCACTTTGGCAGCTGTTTATATGGCAATGGCAGGTTGGCCTCTGAAACAAACGCAATATTATGCTTCCGCTGCAGAACAGGCTAAGGCTGTTATCGATGGTGTAAACGCAGGTACGTATGAATATATTCTGGAACCGGAATATAAATATGTATACGCTCCGAGTCATAATTATACAAACGAAACGGTTGTAGGTATCAACTACTCCCGTGCATTTACATGGGTTGAAGACTCTCAGATGACAGATAGTAACCTGTTCGAATCACTCGGTGGTTGGGGTGATGGTTGGGGTGAAATTAAATTCTGGAAAGAATTCCCGGCAGGTCCTCGTAAAGATGCGACCTATAATCCTAAAATCTTGAAAAAAAATACAGCAGGAAATGAATTACTGGATTGGTGGGATAAAGATATACCTGAACAACACCCGATGTTCTGTATCTTTACGATCGGTGAAGACGGAGGAGATTATGATTACACGAAACCTGCCAATACAGGTTGGATGACCAATGACCATCGTCACCGTTTGATCCGTTATTCAGAAGTGTTGCTATGGTATGCTGAAGCACAGGCTCGTGCAGATGGTACTCCTAATGCAATGGCTTATGAATGCTTGAATAAAGTGCGTGAACGTGCCGGCTTGGATCCTGTATCCGGATTGAGCGGTTCTGCTTTTGCTGATGCAGCATTTAAAGAACATGGATGGGAAGTTGCCGGCTATTGGGTCGGTATGGTGACTCGCCGAGACGACCAGCTGCGTATGGAGTTATTGGAACAAACCTTCAACGAACGTAAAACCAATACCTCGATAGAAGTAGCTCCTGGCGTTTCTATCGCAGAAACCGTATTGATCCCTTCTGCTACAACATGGCAAGGTGAAAAATCAATTTATTTACCTTATCCATCAACGGATAAACAGCAGAATTCAAACCTGACCCGTTGAAGTGAACTAGAAAAAATAAGGTATTAGTCGAAGGTGTTTTTCTAAGGCTTAAGCCTTATTTGAGACTGTCCCGGGAGTGATCTCGGGCAGTTTCTTCTCTCTCTTTTTATATCTTTTTGCATGTTTAATAATTTAATATAGTTGTGATACCATGAATTTAAAGTTTATACCACTATTGTTGTTATGTGCAAGTCCTCTTTTAGGCCAGGAGGTTAACATGAAATCCATAACAGAAAAGATCCCAACCTACCAGATCGGTAGTCCGGAAATTGATCCGATCTTTTTTACCGGCCGTGTTTATCAGGGAGCCGAAGGATATATCTATCCCTATCCATTGTACGATGTATTGACAGAGAAAAAGACGGAACAGGAATATAACGTGCTCCGACTGGACAATCAATATGTCGACATCTCCATCCTTCCCGAAATCGGGGGACGCATCTTTGCGGCAGCCGATAAAACAAACAACTATCCTTTCTTTTACACACAAACCGGAGTAAAACCCGCCTTGATCGGTATGCTGGGAGCCTGGCTGTCAGGCGGTGTGGAATGGAATATACCCGACCATCACCGGGCCAGCAGCTATATGCCTATCAACTGGACAATGAAAGAAAACGAAGATGGAAGTAAGACGATCTGGGTAGGAGAAACAGAGTTACGTCACCGGTTGAAATGGTCGGTAGGCGTATCGGTATACCCCAACCGTTCATGGGTGGAAGCCAAGATCAAAGTGATCAATCCGACACCGATGATCCAGTCGATGTTATACTGGGCAAACGTATCCGTACATTGCAACGACCAGTATCAGGTTATATTCCCACCCGATGTACAATTCGGAGCTGACCATCATAAAGTATACTTCACCAACTGGCCGGAAGGAGAAACAACTGTTGGTGACGGAAAAACAGAAGACCTGTCCTGGTGGAAAAACTTCACGGGAAGCTCCCGTTCGATTTTTGCCTGGGGAAGCGAAATGTCTTTTCTTGCCGGTTATGATTATGGAAAAGATGCCGGTACCGTGCACGTTGCCAACCGTCACGTTGTGCCCGGTAAGAAATTCTTCTTATGGGGTAATAACGCAAACGGCGAAATGTGGAATAAAATATTATCCGACAACGACGGGCATTACCTGGAGTTGATGGTGGGCGGCTATTCCGACAATCAACCCGATTATAGCTGGATAAATCCGGGCGAAATCCGTGAATTCAGCCAGATATGGTATCCCGTAAAAGGAATCAAAGGCGTTAAGAATGCCACAGATGATGCTGCGGTAAACTTTGAATCGACCGAAGGTAATAACTATCGTGTAGGTTATTGTGCAACTACCTTATACGAAAATGCCCGTGTCATCGTAAAATATAAAGACCGGTTATTAATGGACAAGCGGATCGATATCGATCCGGACAAGTATTTCCTCGACCAGGTATCCGTTCCGGATCTGTCGGATGCTTCGGCTCTCTATACAGCACTTTACGATGCAGAAGGAAACCTGTTGGTCGATTACCGTCCGGTCGTATTGGATGAGAAACCATTGCCGAAAGTCATCGATGGGACCCAGCCGGTCAAAGAATATAAAACGAACGAGGAACTTTACCTTGCCGGTCTGCGTGTCGATCAGTTCAATAACGCACGTCTGGATTACATGGACTTCTATAATGAAGCATTGTCACGCGATTCAATGGATGCACGTGTAAATATCGAAGTGGGAAAACATTATATCCGTCAGGGAAAATGGGAAAAAGCCGCGTTGCATCTAAACCGTGCACAAGCTCGCCTGTCGCATGACTATACCACTGTGAAAAATACAGAAGCTTTATACTATCTGGGATACCTCTATCAAATGACGGGAAATACAGCCAAGGCGATAGATGCTTATTGGGCTGCTACCTGGACTCCTGATTTCAAGCACCGGTCTTTCTACGAGTTAGCGGTATTGGCGGTAAAAGACAAGGATTATAAGCAGGCAATGGATATGATCACCCAGTCTCTCCATGTGGGTGACCGTGATCTCCAGGCGCTTACACTGAAAGCTTATATTCTCCGGATGCAGGGCAAAAAAGAGGAAGCACAGGAAACAATCCGTTATATCCAGGGAATCGATCCGCTGGACTACTGGAGTGCAGCCGAAGCCAGCCTGGCAACTTCGCAAGGCGCGTCTTTCCTGAACACCGGAACAAATCATAATAGTAAAGGTATTATCGCTGTACAAGAATTATTGGAAGTTGTGTCCAACTACATGACGATAGGAGCTACCGAAGATGCTTTAACCTTGCTGAATGGAGCAATCGCTTTAGGTGAACCGTATGCTTCCTACCCATTGCTCTATTACTATAAAGCATACAATCTGTTGAAACAAAATAATCAGACTGAGGCCGTTGCCTGTCTGGATAAAGCCGGATCATTATCTCCGCTGAATAATTATCCCTTCCGTATAGAAGAGATCAACCTGTTCGAAACATTACTGAAAGAAAGTCCGGATAATTCATATCTCCATTATCATCTGGGCAATCTGCTTTACTATCTCGGACAAAAAGAGACTGGCCTCAGCCATTGGATACGTTCTACCGAGCTTGATCCGTCGTTCGCGATTGCTTGCCGTAATGTCGGATTCGGCTATGGTTGTCTGAACGAGCTGGATAAATCCATGAAGTATTATGACATGGCTATCAAAGCGAATCCCAATGATCCTCTCCTGCTGACGGAATCGGATAAGATATACGAACAAGCCAACCAGCCGGCCAATGTACGGTTAAAACGATTGGAATCTTATCTTAAAACCGTGATGAAACATGATGATGCCGTTATGCGTCTGCTGACGCTGTACAATGCTTCCGGCCAATACGACAAAGCAATAAAAATACTCGACAACCGGCATTTCCATCTTTGGGAAGGTGGCGGACAAGTACACGATATCTACGTTGACTCTCACATGCTGAAAGGCATGAAACTTTTGAAAGGGAAACGCTACAAAGATGCGATCCGTGAGTTTGAGCTGGCGAACCAATATCCTGTCAATCTTGAAGTCGCTCCTTCACCAAGAGGCGGATACGAAGCGAAAGTATATTATCTGTCGGGCGTTGCTTACGAAGCAATGAATCAAGCGAATAAGGCCAAAGAATGTTTCGAGAAATCTGCAAATACCGGTTTCAGAAACAGATTGACCGATTTGAACTACTATAAAGTCAAATCTTTAAGAAAGTTGAATAAGAACGAAGAAGCCGATGCCACACTTGCCGATATGCAAAAGAGCCTGGAACACATGCAGAAAAACCTGATGGACTCGTATGCCAAATTCGGAGAGGCCAATCAGAATGTACAACAAAGTAATATCTTGTATTATTCCGGTCTGGTACATCTGTTAGAAAATAATCCTTCAGCAGCCAATGAAGATTTCAAACAAGCAATCCAGCTATATCCCGGGAACATCTGGGCCAAGCTGATGGGAGAAAAATAAACGCCTTTTGATTAATAAAGGTTTTTCCAAATAAAAAGAACGATTTTCTAAAACAATAGAGGATCGTTCTTTTTTTATCTACAGGTTTATAAAGATAAAGGAAGATTTATAACACTATTTTCATTATATTTACGACCTATTACAAACCTTGGGAATGGAGAAAACGACAGATTTAAAAGCATTTAATCAATTATTCACTGACTATCAAGGCAGATTTATCCGCTTTGCTAATACGTATGTCAGGGATATTGCCGTTGCCGAAGATTTTACGATCGAAGCATTAATGCATTATTGGGAAAACCGCCATTCGCTGGAAGAAAACTCAAATGTACCGGCCTATATTCTAACGATCATAAAAAATAAATGTCTCAACTATCTTCAGCACCTTCAGGTAAGAGAAGATGTTAACCAACAATTATTAAATCATGCGGAATGGGAGTTAAACACCCGTATATCTACTCTTGAAGCATGTAATCCGGATGAATTATTTACGGCCGAAGCACAAGAGATTGTAAACAAAACCCTGGCCGGCTTACCGGAACAGACCAGGGTTGTTTTTGTTATGAGCCGTTATGAAAACAAATCTCATAAAGAAATTGCAGAGAGACTGGGCATAACCACTAAAGGAGTAGAGTATCATATCTCTAAAGCACTGAAGAAACTTCATACCAACCTGAAGGATTATTACCCGGTTTTCCTCTTCTTATTTCTTAATTAAATACTCAATTCTTTTTCCAGTATCAACCGATGGCGGCATTGTATGCCGTTCTCCCAAATCGGTTCCGGATAGTTCCGGACGAAGTAATCACGATCCAGCACTTTCAGGTCAAACCCTTCTTGTTGGTAAAGCATTAGGGGGCCCGGGGCGGAAGTGCCGGTACATACTTTCAGAGAAGAAAGGTGGTTTGCCACAGCCCACTCGTCGGATATATAGCGAAGCAGGCGGCGTGCAATTCCTCTACGCTGAAAAGATTCATCCACCGCCAGGTTCATCAACTCGGCCATATCCTCGCTCTGCTTTTGTACGACGGCTACTCCAACAGGCTGTTGTTCAAAAACAGCGACGAAGCAATCCGATGTTTTCAGGTACTTATCGACAAATTCACGGCTGGGATCGGCCAATAGAAGCAGATCGTAAGGGTAATCTGTTGTTTGTTTGATTTGTATTTCCATATCAGGCAATTATTTCTACAATATTTCCGTCGGGATCGGATATGGAACCTTCATAAAAACCGTCGCCCGTAGTACGCGGTTCTCCGAGGATGGTATATCCTTCTTTACGGAATAATTCTATCATACCATCGACATTCTCTTTCGAGCCGACAGAAAAGGCAAAATGCGCAAGGCCGATAAACAGCCCTTCCTTTTCCCCGGTTACATCCGTCCGCTGCATAATTTCCAGGGCGGCACCACCCTCAAAAGTCACAAAGTAAGAGGCAAAACCTTTCTTCGGATTTACATACTTTTCATTGCTCTTTCCGTTAAAATACTTCACATAGAACTCACGGGCACGTTCAAGTTCATTTGTCCAGATAGCAATATGAGTCAACTGCATAATATAATAATGATTTGGTGAATAGCAAAGATAAACAAAAAGCCCGGACAGACATAACATCCATCCGGGCCTTTATATAGATCAGAATAATATCTTATTTACAGATACGACAATCGGCACAACGTGCCAACTCGCCACGGAAACGTTTTTCTACCAGTTTATGCAAACGGTCTTTCAATGCATCCATACGGACATAATCAATCACATCGGAGGTAAAAGCAACGCTCAGCATCATCCGGGCTTCATTCAAAGGAATACCACGGCTTTGCATGTAGAACAGAGCATTTTCATCCAACTGTCCGGTAGTCATACCATGCGAACATTTTACATCATCGGCGTAGATTTCCAACTGGGGCTTGCTATACATACGGGCTTCGCGGGTGGCACACAGGTTGCGGTTTGTCTGATAAGCCGCCGTTTTCTGTGCATCTTCCTTCACGAGGATACGGCCGCTGAAAACGCCCACTGCCTGGTCGTTCAGTACATTCTTGAACAGTTCGGTGCTGGTACAGTTAGGTACCGCATGTGTGATATGGCTATAGGTATCGACCTGTTGTTCACGGTCGGCTACTGACATACCACAGAGGGTGGTTTCGGCATACTCGCCGTTCAGTTCAATATAATAGTTGTTGCGGGTCAGTCCGTTATTCAGCGTAATACCGTTCACCAGGACGTTGCTGGATGCTTCCTGCTTCACATGAACAGATGTGAAACGAGTGGTAGATATACTGCTTTCTTCCAGGTCGTAATAATCGAAATAGGAACCTTCACCGGCAAATATCTCTACTACTTGCGTGGCCAGGAACTTCACATCATCTATACTATGGTCACAGATCAGCAAGCGAGCTTCCGAGCGCGGCTCCATGATGACAAGGATACGGCGGTTAGCCATTGCGTCCACGTCACTGCGGAATATATTGATCAACTGGATGGGACGTTCCACGGCAACGCCTTCCGGCACATACAGCACGAAGCCGTCCTGCGCCAGCATGGTATTCAAAGCGATGATACCGTCGTGGCTGCTTTTAGCCGCTTTTCCGTAATAACGGGCGGCCACTTCAGGATACTTTTCGGCAAACATTTTCAGGCCGCCTGCATATACACCTTCCGGCAGATGAGCTTTCGGCATCATCTTATCGTAGAAAGTGTCGTTAATCACGAAATAGAGCGAAGTGCTGAGGTTCGGGACATCACAACGGAACACGTCGTACGGGTTCACCGGGATGGCCAGGCGGTTTATATTCACTCCGTAATCGGGAGCAAAAGCCTGCGCTACATCCGTATATTTATAATCTTCACTTTTCACCGAAGGAAAGCCCAGGCGCTCGAAATCGGCCAGCGCCTCTGCACGCGGAGCATTCATCACCGCTGCACTATGCCGGCACACCAGGTCTTCATAGCGGGTAAAAAGATCGATATATTGTTGTTCGGCTCTCATCTCACTCATCCCCCATCTCTTTCTTAATCCAGTCGTACCCTTTTTCTTCCAGCTCAAGAGCCAGTTCCGGGCCGGCGGTCTTTACGATACGGCCTTTGTAAAGTACATGTACCACATCCGGTTTGATATAATCGAGCAAACGCTGGTAGTGGGTGATCACGATCGCTGCATTCTCCGGCGTACGCAGTTGGTTCACACCGTTTGCCACGATACGGAGTGCGTCGATGTCCAGGCCGCTGTCCGTTTCATCGAGGATAGCCAGTTTCGGTTCGAGCATGGCCATCTGGAATATTTCGTTCCGCTTCTTTTCACCACCGGAGAAACCTTCGTTCACGCTGCGGCTGGCCAGTTTGTTATCCAACTCGACGATGGCACGCTTTTCACGCATCAGTTTCAGGAAATCGGTGGCAGAAACAGGTTCAAGCCCATTATATTTGCGATGTTCGTTCAGGGCGGCACGCATAAAGTTCACCATGCTTACCCCCGGTATCTCAACCGGATACTGGAAGCTGAGAAAGATACCTTCGCGGCTGCGGTCTTCCGGTTCGAGTTCCAACAGGTTCTTTCCGTTGAAAGTAACTTCACCCTGAGTAACTTCAAAAGCCGGATTACCTACCAATACACTGCTAAGGGTACTTTTTCCCGAACCGTTCGGCCCCATGATAGCATGTATCTCACCTGCTTTCACAGAAAGGTCGATGCCTTTCAATATCTCTTTGCCATTCACGTTGGCATGTAAGTTTTTTATCTCTAACATATCTGTTGTTATTTCTCTATATTTGTTCCATATTCATCGCGGGTGATGCGCGATAGCTATCACGGACGTCGCGCGATTCCGCTTTATCCTACGCTACCTTCCAAAGAGATGGTCAGCAGCTTCTGTGCTTCGACGGCAAACTCCATCGGGAGCTTGTTCATTACCTCACGGGCATACCCGTTTACAATCAGGCCGACGGCCTCTTCTACAGAGATACCGCGTTGCTGACAGTAGAATAGTTGTTCTTCACTGATCTTACTGGTGGTCGCTTCGTGTTCCACCACAGCCGTCTCATTCTGGATATCGGCATAAGGGAACGTATGCGCGCCACAAGTGGAACTCAGCAACAAACTGTCGCACTGGCTATGGTTGCGGGCTCCTTCCGCACGGGGAGAAACCTTTACCAATCCACGGTAGCTATTCTGGCTATGACCGGCAGAAATACCTTTCGATACGATCGTGCTACGGGTATTCTTTCCCAGATGGATCATCTTCGTTCCGGTATCGGCCTGCTGGTAGTTGTTCGTTACAGCCACGGAATAGAACTCGCCTACGGAATTATCTCCCGCCAGGATACAGCTCGGATATTTCCAGGTGATAGCCGAACCGGTTTCGACCTGCGTCCAGGAGATCTTACTGCCTTCGCCCTTACACAATCCGCGTTTGGTCACGAAGTTGTAAATACCGCCTTTTCCTTCTTTATCGCCCGGATACCAGTTCTGCACGGTCGAGTATTTCACCTCGGCACGTTCTTTGGCCACGATCTCCACGATGGCGGCATGAAGCTGATTCTCGTCGCGCATCGGGGCGGTACATCCTTCCAGGTAACTTACATACGCCTCATCGTCGGCAACGATCAGCGTCCGTTCGAACTGTCCGGTATTTGCCGCATTGATACGGAAATAGGTGGAAAGCTCCATCGGGCAGCGCACGCCTTTCGGTATATACACGAACGATCCGTCCGAGAATACAGCCGAGTTCAATGCTGCAAAGAAATTGTCGCGATAGCTTACCACACTCCCCAGATACTGTTGTACCAGATCCGGATGGTGTTGCACCGCTTCGCTGAATGAGCAGAAGATAATCCCTTTCTCGGCCAGCGTCTCTTTAAAGGTTGTCTTTACGGACACGCTATCCATCACGGCGTCTACAGCCATACCAGCCAGTTGTGCACGTTCATGCAAAGGGATACCCAGTTTGTCGAATGTCTTCAGCAATTCCGGATCTACTTCATCGAGGCTTTTCGGGCCCTCTTTTTTCTTTGGAGCTGCGTAATAGATTATATCCTGATAATCGATCGGAGGAATGTTCAGGTGAGGCCATGTCGGCATCTCCAGTGTCTGCCAGTGGCGGAAAGCCTTCAGGCGGAACTGGAGCATCCAGTCCGGCTCATTCTTCTTGGCAGAAATAATACGGACGGTTTCTTCATCCAATCCTTTATGAATAACCTCCGTATCGATATCCGTAACGAAGCCGTACTTGTAATCGCTGCTCGTTACCTCATTAATTATGTCGTTTGACTCCTGCATATCTATATATTAATATTTAAAACAAACCATTTACTCCTTCCATGAAAACAGATTTCCGGGGTAAATGGTTGGAACTATTTCTTTAACTGAATGATAGAACCGGGATTCTACCTTGGCTTCCCGCGGAATCAGCACCGAACCACGGTCGATACCTTCGAGTATATTCAGCAACAGACTGACAAAAACGATCATCAGCCCCAGACCCAGAAGACCGCCGGCCAGATGGTTTAATACACTGAGCGGTGTAACCCCGACCACCCTGTGTACGAGCTCCCCCGCCAACAAGACAAATCCCAGGATCAGGATAAACCCGGCCACATAACTGAGTACCGTTACTCCCTCGGCCGGAAACCAACCCAGGGCGACAATATATCCCCTCAACCAGGCAGCCGCCTTGGCACAGAAAAAAATGGCAACAAGGAGGGCTATAAGCGAAACAACCTGTTTGATCATTCCATCAAACAGGCCTTTCGCAAATCCAATTCCTGCCAGACATAGCAATGTAATGTCTAACCAGTTCATGGTTATAGAGTTTTCTTAACTTCTGTTTCTTCGTAAGACTCGATCACGTCGCCCACCTGAATATCATTAAAGTTATTGATGTTCAAACCGCAATCCAAACCGGCTACCACTTCCTTCACGTCATCCTTGAAACGTTTCAGTGAACCGAGCTCTCCGGCATATATTACGATACCGTCACGGATCAGGCGGATCTTGTTCGTACGTTTGATCTTACCTTCCTTAACCACACAACCGGCAACCGTACCGACCTTTGTGATCTTGAATACCTGGGTAACATCCACGTAAGCGGTAATCTCCTCCCGGATTTCCGGCGACAACATACCTTCCATTGCACTCTTCACCTCTTCGATCGCATCGTAGATGATTGAGTACAGACGGATTTCAACACCATCTTTTTCCGCATTACGGCGAGCCTGTACAGACGGGCGAACCTGGAAACCGATGATGATGGCATTCGAAGCAGCCGCCAATACAACATCCGATTCGGAGATCTGACCGACAGCCTTGTGAATAACATTCACCTGGATCTCTTCGGTAGACAAACGGATCAGCGAGTCGGACAGGGCTTCTACGGAACCGTCCACGTCACCCTTCACGATCACGTTCAGTTCCTGGAAGTTACCAACCGCAATACGACGGCCTATATCATCCAGTGTCAGCATCTTCTGGGTACGGATACCCAATTCACGCTGTAACTGTTCACGACGGGTAGCGATTTCACGTGCTTCCTGCTCGGTTTCCAATACATTAAATGTATCACCGGCCTGAGGAGCACCGTTCAGACCCAGGATCAATACCGGTTCTGACGGACCGGCCTGTTCCACACGCAAGTTACGTTCGTTGAACATAGCCTTGATACGTCCGTGGTGTGTTCCGGCCAATACGATATCGCCCATCTTCAGCGTACCATTCTCAACCAACACGGTCGATACATAACCACGTCCTTTATCCAATGACGATTCGATGATCGAACCGACGGCACGTTTCTTCGGATTAGCTTTCAGATCCAGCAGGTCTGCTTCCAGCAATACTTTTTCAAGCAGCTCTTCCACACCCATGCCTTTCTTGGCAGAGATTTCCTGGCTCTGATACTTACCCCCCCAGTCTTCAACCAGATAGTTCATATTTGCCAGTTCCTCTTTGATCTTCTCCGGATTAGCGTGAGGCTTATCCACCTTATTGATAGCAAACACGATAGGAACACCGGCAGCAGAAGCATGGTTGATCGCTTCGATGGTCTGCGGCATCACGGCATCGTCGGCTGCTACAATGATGATAGCAATATCGGTCACCTTCGCACCACGGGCACGCATGGCGGTAAACGCTTCGTGACCTGGAGTATCCAGGAAGGTGATACGGCGTCCGCTGGACAGTTTCACATTGTAAGCACCGATGTGCTGTGTGATACCTCCGGCTTCACCGGCAATAACGTTTGCTTTACGGATATTATCCAGCAAAGAAGTTTTACCGTGGTCGACGTGTCCCATCACTGTTACGATAGGCGGACGTGCTACCCAGTCTTCTTCGTTATCGTCTTCTTCGTCGGCATTGATGGCTTCCACCACTTCCGCACTGACATATTCTGTTTTGAAACCGAACTCGTCGGCTACGATATTAATTGTTTCAGCATCCAGGCGCTGGTTGATGGAAACCATGATACCGATACTCATACAAGTAGCGATGACCTTCGTTACAGGAACGTCCATCATGTTGGCGAGGTCGTTTGCCGTAACAAACTCGGTCAGCTTCAAGATCTTGCTTTCCATTTCCTCCTGTTCCATCATTTCGTGTTCGCGCTTAACGGCGGCATCACGTTTATCACGACGATACTTGGCACCCTTGTTATTCTTGTTACCCTTGTTCGTCAAACGAGCCAGGGTTTCTTTGATCTGCTTCTGTACATCTTCCTCGCTTACTTCAGCTTTTACAGGCTTTTTCAGACGTGGCTTGCGATCGCCCTGATTAGCCGGACGGCTATAGTTCGTACCCGGCGTATTGTTTACATCGACACGATCCTTCTTGATACGGTTACGTTTCTTTTTAGCATCCGCGCTGGCTTCACCCGGTTTAACAGGTGCACCCGGCTTAACAGGAGCTCCGGGCTTCACCGGTGCACCCGGTTTGGCATTCGGATCTTTCGGACCTTTATGGAATCCCGGTTGTCCGGGTCTGTTGTTGTTACTGAACTTGTCGCGCTTGTCGTCACGTTCCTTCCGTCTCTCTTCCTTTGTTTTCTTCTTAGGACGAGTAGACTGGTTCAAGGCGTTCAGGTCAATCTTACCGGTCACCTTGATATTCGACTCGAACTTCGGAGTATTCAACCGGAACAGGCTATCCTCTTCCGATTCAGCCGAAGACTGATTTTCAGCAGTCGTATTACTCACTTCTTCAGAAGAGTTTGTCGTCGTTTCCGGCTTCTTGATAATCTCCGGTTTTTTCTCTTCGATTCTTTCTTTTTCCACAACTATCTCTTTTACTTCTTTTTTCTCCACAGGTTTTTCCACATGAACCGGTTCCTGCTTTTCCTGTTTGGCAGGGGCTTCCACAGGTTTTTCTTCAGGAGCAGGAGAAGGAGCAGAAGCTTTTTCTACAACAGGTTGCGGTTCTACAACAGGCGGCTGCTGTACAACTTTAGGTTGCTGTATGACGGTAGGTTGCGGAGCTGCAACCGGTTCTTCTTTCACTTCAGGAGCTTCCTGATGTTTTTTATGCTGTCCATCCAGGTCGATGTGGCCCTTCGTTACGATTTTGGGCTTGAACTCTTCCGGGATCACTGTTTTAATTTCCGAGGTCTTCTCTTCTTTCACAGAAGTAGTTTCTCTTTCTTTATCTCTTTCTCTGTGAGGACGTTCTACCACACGGGGACGTTCAAAGCCACCATCAGGCAGATCCTTTCCAAACTCTTTTACGAGCAAAGCATACTGTTCATCACTGATCCTCGTGTTGGGGTTCGCATTCTCCTCAACAGGCTGACCTTTCTTGTGTAGAAACTCAACAACCGTGTTGATCCCTACGTTTAATTTTCTTTGTACTTGTATTAATTTTATGGGCATATCTAACTTTGTCGTAATACTTTTTATTCCTGACTTTCATCTTCAAATTCGGCAGATAAGATAGCGAGTACCTCGTCGACTGTTGTCTCTTCAAGGTCGGCACGTTCAATCAATTCCTCACGGTTCATAGCCAGAACGCTCTTCGCCGTGTAGCAACCGATATTTTTGAATGCTTCGATTACCCAGCTGTCTATTTCATCTGTAAATTCATCCAGATAAATGTCTTCCTCATCAGCTCCTTCCACATCACGGAATACATCTATCGTGTATTCAGTCAACATACAGGCCAGTTTAATATTCAAACCGCCTTTACCGATCGCCAATGAAACTTCTTCAGGACGAAGATAAACCTCTGCCTTATGTTCTTCTTCGTTCACTCGTATGGAGGAAATTTTCGCCGGGCTTAATGCACGCTGGATAAACAGCGATACATTGGATGTATAGTTAATTACATCGATGTTCTCGTTTCTCAACTCACGGACAATTCCGTGGATACGGGAACCTTTCATTCCTACGCAGGCACCTACCGGGTCGATACGGTCGTCGTACGACTCAACAGCCACTTTTGCCCTTTCTCCCGGGATACGTGCGATAGCCTTGATCGTGATCAGGCCGTCGTTAATTTCAGGAACCTCAAGTTCAAATAAGCGCTGCAGGAACATTTTATCTGTGCGCGACAGAATGATCTTCGGATTATTATTGTAGTTATCCACCTTTTGTACAATCGCACGAACGGTTTCCCCTTTACGGTAGAAATCGGAAGGGATCTGTTCTGTTTTCGGGAGCAGCAACTCATTACCCTCGTCATCCAGCAACAGGATCTCTTTCTTCCACACCTGATACACATCAGCTGCTACAATATTTCCTATTTTGTCTTTATATTTAGCATATAAACTATCCTTCTGCAATTCAAGAATTTTTGAAGCCAGCGTCTGACGCAGGTTCAGGATGGCACGACGTCCGAAACCGGCGAAAAAGACTTCATCAGTCACTTCTTCACCCACTTCACAGTCGGCATCGATCTTACGGGCCTCGGTCAACGTTAGTTGCAGATTCGGATCTTCCAGTTCGTCATCAGCCACGACAATGCGGTTTCTCCAGATCTCGAAGTCACCTTTTTCAGGGTTGATAATTACGTCATAATTCTCATCCGTACCAAACATTTTAGCGATTACGTTACGGAAGGAATCTTCCAATACGCTGATCATCGTATCCTTATCTATATTTTTCAACTCCTTGAACTCCGCAAGGGTGTCAATCATACTGATTGTTTCCTCTTTCTTGGCCATAATCTTTCTTTACTTGAATCTTATTAGGTATTTTGTATATTTTATTTCATCGAATGTATAGGATTGATCTTCCTGAACGGTAACTTTTCGTTTTGACCCTTCGGGTTTTACCTGTTTTTCAACGGTAACTACCACCCCGTTATCATCAGCCGATTTCAATACTCCGGTCAGTTTCACGCCGCTTTTCAGCAACATTTCCACTTCGTTTCCTATATTCTTCACATATTGACGAAGCACTTTGAACGGAGAAGTAACGCCTGCCGATCCGACTTCCAGTTCGAAATCTTCCACCTCACGGTCCAGATGTTCTTCCACATACCGGCTCAATGCTGCACAATCGTCGATGCAAACACCCTCATCATTATCTATCTCAATAATAATAAGGTTTCCCGGTTTAATTACCACGTCAACTAAATAGTTGTCGGAAGAAGCCAATTTCTCTTCAACCAACTGAGTTATTACTCCCTTTTCAATCATAAACATACTGTTAAGAACAAAAGAAGGGGACTACCCGCCCCCTCCTCATCTTCGCTTAATCGCCCGCAAATATACAAATAATCAGCGAGTTTTCAAATAAAATCTATCTTTTTATAAGAAAATGAAGAAAATCATCATCCCGGCCGGCCATTTGGTATCTTCCGGTTTTTTCCGTTCCTTTGCATTCCGAATACAAGGGGGTGCTTGCAGCGTTCTGGATATGGAACGTACCGCAGGCTGAGATGATACCCATATTACCTGATACGGATAATGCCGGCGAAGGGAATTGTAAAACATGGTATACTTCTTCACACAACACACCTCACCTATTCACTTATCAGGTTTTAAACTTTAAGGACAAAAGGATGAAAAGTGTATTGATTATCTGTGCCGGATCTCTGGCCTCATTCGCAGCAGCGGGAAACCGTCCCGAGCCTGTCGATTCTCTCAAAATTTCCCGTGATATATCTTTAAACGAAGTGGTGGTCACAGCCACCAGGGTAGCCAAAGGTACGCCAGTAGCTTACAGTGAATTATCAAAAAAAGAACTCACCCGGAAGAATGACGGACAGGGGATTCCCTACCTCATTTCCCAGTCACCTTCCGTGATCATGACATCCGATGCCGGAACAGGGATCGGATACTCCGGCTTCCGTATCCGTGGTACGGATGCCAACCGTATCAATATCACCGTCAACGGCGTTCCGGTCAACGACTCCGAATCGCATACCGTCTTTTGGGCGAACATGGCCGATTTCGCTTCTTCCGTCGACAACATACAGATACAGCGCGGAGCGGGAACATCCACCAACGGAGCCGCCTCTTTCGGTGCCACCGTCGCCATGCAGACACAGAAACCCGACCTGAAGCCTTATGCGGAATACGCTATTTCTGCGGGTTCGTTCGGAACCGTAAAAAACTCCGTCAAAGCAGGAACAGGACTACTCCATGAACATTTCGTATTCGACGCCCGCTATTCCAATATCCAAAGTGACGGGTATATCGACCGGGCAACGGCCAACATGCACTCCTACTTTGGCTCCGCAGCTTATTACGGAGATAACACGTTGATCCGTTTCCAGACTTTCGGCAACGTGGAAAAAACATACCAGGCATGGACAGGCGTCCCCTCCTATCTGTTGGAAAGCGACCGCACCTATAATCCATGCGGTGAATACACCGAGAACGGCATCACTAAATTCTACAATAACCAAACAGATAATTACTGGCAGCAAAACTATCACCTGATGGCCAGCCAGCGTCTGGGTGATTTATGGAATATGAGCCTGACCCTCCACTATACGCACGGTGAGGGGTATTACGAAGATTATAAGGCCGATGCCAAATTCAAATCCTACAAACTCAGCTCTTATATCAACGGAAAGGGAGATACAATAACACGTTCCGATCTCGTTCGCCGTAAATGGCTGGACAACGATTTCTACGGAGCCGTTTACAGTGCCAATTACCGTGCCGAACGCCTCCAGATGAGCTTCGGTTCGGCCGTTAACAAATATACGGGCGATCACTTCGGCCGTGTCATGTGGGTAAAGAACAGCGAAGCACTTCCGGAACCGGATTTCGAGTACTACCGTAATACCGGTAACAAACTGGATTATAATGCCTATGTAAAGGCAAACTACCGGATACTCCCCTGGCTGAACGGATACCTCGACTTACAATACCGTGGCATCCATTATTCCATTAAGGGTAGCGACGACAAAGCCGGTGAAAACGTCCACGTCAATAAATACTGGAATTTTTTCAACCCGAAAGCCGGCATCAATATCCAGCATGGAGGACATAACGCATTCGTCTCTTTCTCGGTAGCCAACCGCGAACCGAACCGCGACAACTTCACGGAAGCCGCCCCCGACGAACGTCCCGTCCATGAAACTTTATATGACTACGAAGCCGGCTACAGTTTCGGCAACCAGCGCTTCCGCGTAGGAGCCAACCTCTATTATATGGATTACAACAATCAACTGATCCTGACCGGAAAGATCAGCGAAATTGGCGAAGCGTTGACCACCAACATCAAAGACAGTTACCGCATGGGTATCGAACTGACAGGTGGCGTAAGCATCACCCACTGGCTCGACTGGAACGGGAATGTTACGCTAAGCCGCAACAAAATAAAAAACTTCACCCAATATATAGACAACTGGGATACCGGAGGCCAGAACAGCAAATATCTGGGAACAACCGATATCGCTTTCTCACCCGGTATCATTGCCAACAGCATGTTCGACTTCAACCTGAAAGGATTCTCCGCCAGCTTTAATTCGCAGTTTGTCGGCCGTCAATACATCGACAATTCCTCCGACAAAGGACGTTCGATCGATCCTTATTTCGTGAACAACCTGCGTGTTGGATATGTTTTCAAACCGAAATTCATTAAGGAAATCGGTGTGGATGTAACGATCAACAATCTTTTCAACGAACAATATGAAACGAATGCCTGGGTATACTCCTATATCGAGAACGGAACCTTGAAAAAGGACGACGGTTATTTCACCCAGGCAGGCACCAGTGCGATGGCGCGCGTCACCTTCAAATTTTAAAAACAATGGAACAAATACTGGAATATTTCGGAGTCATAACCGGGTTACTTTACCTGCTGTTGGAAATCAGGCAGCATAAAGCCATGTGGGTGGTAGGGTTCCTCACCTCCCTGGTATATGTCTTTGTCTTTTTCTTCTCGAAAATATATGCCGACATGGGGCTGAACATATATTATGTTGCGATCAGCATCTATGGTTTCTGGAAATGGGCGCAGACAGATAAAACGGCGGATAAGGAAAAACCTGCCTCCGAAACGATCCTGTATTGCCATATCACCTGGCCGTTATTCGGAGGGATAGCCCTGGCTATCCTTTCCATCTACGGACTGCTCTATTACGTGCTGCACAACTTCACCGACTCTCCCATCCCGATGGGCGACGCCTTCACCACTTCAGTCGGCATCGTCGCCACCTGGATGCTGGCCCGCCGCATCATCGAGCACTGGATATTCTGGGTTGTCGTAAACTTCGTCTCGGTATATCTTTATTACCTGCGGGGCCTTTACCCTACAATGTTTTTGTATATTTGCTACGCAGTTTTAGCAATAGTCGGTTACATTACATGGATAAAAAAAGGAATAAATACAAAACAAATATGAAATATTGAAAATAACCTCTACATTTGTGAAATCAAACAAATTTACTAATAACAAAACCTTATGAACACAATTCTTAAATCCGATCTCGAATACAAACAATGGCTTATTGACCTTAAATATCGTATTCGAAACAGTCAAATCAAGGCTGCACTGAAAGTTAATACCGAATTAATCATTTTATATTGGGATTTAGGAAAGGAAATTGTTTCCAAGCAAGAACAATCACAGTGGGGCGATGGGTTGATCAAACAATTAAGCTCTGATCTGCAACAAGAGTTTCCTGATATGAAAGGTTTCTCTATCAGCAATATCAAATATATAAAACAGTGGTATTTATTTTATTATAAGCATATTACAATTGGCCAACAAGTTGTTGGCCAATTAGAGAACACACTAAATATTCAAGATTTAGTATCCCAAATCCCTTGGGGGCATAATCTCCGCATCATTGCTCAATGCCAATCAATAGAAGAAGCTCTGTTCTATATTCATAAAACCATCGAATACGGTTGGAGTCGCAGTATGCTAGATACACATATCAAACAACAAGAATTTCAACGGACGAGACATTCCATCTCAAATTTTTCCCGTTTATTACCAACGATTCAAAGCGATTTGGCTCAACAACTACTAAAAGATCCTTATAATTTCGATTTCCTGACGCTTACAAACAACTATAAAGAGCGAGAGTTAGAGAATGCGCTAACCGATAATATAACAAAGTTTCTAATAGAACTAGGGGCTGGCTTTGCCTACGTAGGGCGACAAGTACCATTAAAAGTTGGAGACAAAGAATTTTATCTTGATTTACTTTTTTATCATTTAAAATTACGTTGTTATATCGTTGTTGAGTTAAAAGCCACTGATTTCATGCCAGAGTACACCGGAAAACTAAGTTTCTATCTGACAGCAGTGAATGATTTATTAAAATATCCAACCGATAATCCAACGATAGGCCTTTTAATATGCAAAAATAAAGATAGTTTTATAGCCGAATATTCATTAAAAGGAATCAATCAACCTATAGGAGTATCAGAGTATGAACTCACCAGACTATTCCCTGATAATTTCAAAGGAAGTCTCCCGTCTATTGAAGAAATAGAAGCTGAATTAAAAGAATAAACAATAATAAAGAAAGGAATAAAAACGAATGATAACACCTTATGATTGTGTAGTGGTTGCTAACGGAAGTTTTCCGCAGACAACCTGGCCGCTGGAACTTTTGAAGAATACCCCCGTTATCATTGCCTGCGACGGGGCTGTACAAAATCTGCATGAACGGGGATTGATACCGACGGCCATCGTTGGCGACCTCGACAGCATCCCTTCGGAAATGCTCGAACGATACGCCGACCGTATCCATGTGGTGGAAGACCAGGAAATAAACGACCTGACAAAAGCCGTCCGGTTCGCCCATTCTTCCGGCTATCAAAAATTACTGATCCTGGGAGCAACCGGGCTGCGGGAAGACCATACACTGGGAAACATATCTCTCCTGACTGATTTCTCCCCCCTGTTCGAAACAGTAGAAATGATCTCCGATTACGGACGCTTCATCCCCGTACTGCAAACAGCCACATTGCCAAGCATACCCGGCCAGCAAATATCGATCTTTTCCATGTATCCCTGCGGAGAAATAACCACCGAAGGTTTGCGCTGGCCTATTACCCGCCGGCGCCTGACAGCCTGGTGGCAAGGATCCCTCAACGAAGCCCTGGGAACAAGCTTCACGCTCACCCTCTCCTCCGATGCCCGGTTGATCGTCTATTTCCAAACCCCTCTTCCGGCATAACCGTCAATAAAAAAAATGCCCCGGAAGGAAACCACTCACTTCCGGGGACTTAATACACCCTCAATTTTACAACTTAGTATATTAAAACCTCACGGTCTTACGTTATGCTGGTAATTTATTCAGCTGCCAAGCCTTCCATTCAGGAAAACCATCGATGTTATCATTTATCTGAAATAATAACTTATCGTCAGCAACTTGTTTCAAGACTGTTTTAGGAGCAAGAGGCAAACACATGTCGTCTACTTCAAAAAAAGCCTTCAACAGGATCACATCATAGCCTTCGCGAACAATTTCCTTTTTTATTACCACCGGTACTTTTAATTGTGCCAGGTAATAAGCGGAACGTTCATAGGCACACCATTTATTTCCCTCCAGATAGAGATGTACTCCGTTCTGGTTGTCAATCTCGTTTACTAAAACGTTCTCAACTAATGATGTAAATTCCATATTATTATTCGTTTGTTTTTTCATGATTCAATCTGATACAAAAGTATGCCTAATTCTTTCAAATCATACATGGTAAACCAATCAATTATGTATGTTGAAACTATCAAAAAGGGCATTATCCTCTCTTTTTTTCTGCAATTCATTCAAATTGTCTGCAGCACCTGTCACACCTGCGGCTTTTGCCTGCTTCAGAAGAGTTTCAGCACCATCCAGATCACCCTCAATTAATTTCAGAACACCACGGGCATGAATTGCTTCAGCCGAATCACCTGCTTTCAACAAATAATTCTTTGCAGCTGCGTAATCGCCTTTCCCTATAGATATATTTGCGGCATTCAGGTTCGCCACAGGATCCGAACTGTACATGCGTACAGCCACATCAAACACATCATTATAATCTTTACTACCCGTTTCATAGCTGTTGGCTATAGCGAACATTTCGCTCAGGCTCAACTGCTGCGGGCGCGTCTTGATAATTTCACGTCCTTCTTCTACGGTGAATTCACGTACGGTATAATCAATACGGTATTCAGAGCGACGTAATGACGGGAAAATATTATTCAATACATAACGATAGGCCGCTCCACCTTGCAAAGCACGCAATTTAGCTTCTTTCCGGTCGGGTTCATCATTACTGCTGATAATAGCCAGTACCCCGTCACGTGCCGGAACATCCATATCGGCTTTCGTTTTCTCTTCAAAACCTTTCCAGTCTTCCGGCTCGGAAGCCAGTGTAAAGAAATCGAGGCTGAAGTTATTCTGTGTACGGATATAATCACGCAATGCCTTCACACGTCCGTCCGCCAACCGCTGGTTGCTTGCATAACTACCTTCCGGAGAAGCATATCCCTTCAGGAAGATTCCTTTCGGAGTGATATTCTTATCGGAGGTGACTGTCCGGATCGTCCGGTCGATCTTCGCCAATTCTGCTGCATTATTACGGAAGTCCGGTAATATCTGCGATTTACCCACCTGAAAATCCAGATAAGCCGTACCCACCTCGGCACGATGTTTTTCCGTTTCCGCTTCCGGTGATATATACACCAAGGTTGGTTGAACTTCGTAGCGTTTTGTCGGTGCCATACGGATCTTGTCGGCAATAACCAACGGGCTAACAGGCTCTTCTTTTCCGCAACCGCATAAATTCTGAGCCAGTACGAAACGGGCATCCTTCATCCACGGCTCCCAGGCCACAGCCATCTTATAAGGAATGACATGCTCGGCCGCATCCCTGGCACGAAGCACTTTATAACGTGGTTCATCCTGCAGATTCTTCAACGCAATCTCACGCTGATAAACTTTCTGACGATTTTTACCGTTCAGCAAGATAGAAGGAAGTCCTTCTTTCTGAGTTGAACTTTCCAGCAGCGGAGTCAGCGTCAGCGATTTACGCGATTCGATCAGATCTCCCTGCACACGGATCGTTGCATCGATATAAAGAGAATCACCTTTCTGCATCAGATCGTTGCATGATACGCTGATCGGGCTCTTTGCTGTTTGTGCAAACGTATTTACCGATCCTGCAGCCAACACAGCAGCTACCATATAGATATTTATTCTGTTCTTCATTGTCCCGATCATTTAATAAAGTAGATAAAAGAAAGAGCGGCTTTCGTCACACCGAAATAGTCTTTCGATTTGCTTGTATGGTTTCCGCAAACAGCACAAGGATATTTGTCATGATCCAGATGTGCCCAACCTACACCGATAACCGCTTCCATACTCCAACGGTTGCTCAGCAGCCACTGATAGCCATAAGAAAGACCGGCGCCGTACAAGGTTCCCTGATAACGGTTGTTTTCCATATTCTCTCCGAGGAACTTAATTCCGCCGACGTTGTAATCGGCATAATGTCCGTGTACTCCGAAGAAATGTCCGTTAAACTTTTCACACAGCCAGTAGCGCACTTCCGGCTGTACCAACCAGTGTTTAAAACGGGTATCGTCTCCCAACATCCAACCGTTATAGTTACCGGACAGATCCAGTGACCACTTTTTGCTTAATCCCACTTCCACTCCCAGGTTAATGGTAGCGGTGGCATCATACAGCAAGTTAGACTTCACCGCAAACTTCTGTCCATAGACATTCGTCATACCTGCCAGAAGCAAAAAGAGGAAAAGTACTTTTTTCATATACATTGTAATTTTATATTATTCTTCAATCATGCAAATCTACACAAAAAGAAAGATTATCAACGACTGCAAAGATAAATATTTGAATTACTATCAATAATAGGCAAGTCTTTCAACTTAATAGGGTAAATCTACCATATTTCCACTGATTGATAAGAATACCGCTTCTATCGAGGATTCAAGAGAGAAACACCACAGGTCTAAGCCAACAAAAAAGGCACGGAACCGATATACGGTCCGTGCCTGATACTAATCCGAGGTTATTCAATCACCGGGCGATCGTCCTCACCACCTCCTTCTCCTCCACCGGTTTCGTCGGTTTTGGGGATTTCGAATTTCTGGATGCTTACGTCACTCAACATATCTTTGAAATAAGCACCCGGGGTGAAGATTATTTTGCGGTGGCGCAAAGATTCTGCATTCACATCCTTCTCATTTTCCTGGCTTTTGCAGCCGAAAGCGGGACGGAAGGTTCCGAAATCACCCAGCTTCACCGACAAATGGTTTTCCAGATTCCAACGGATCGCATCGATCAGACCATCGGTCACCATTTTCACTATACCTCGCGGTGCCATTCCTACCTTGGTTACCTGATCGCAAAGAGCAGGATAATTCACTGTACCTGCCAGCAAAGGGCGGGCTACATACTTCGGTGTCTTGGTTTTATCAAAACCGAAAACCGTTTTCTTTACTACATACTTTAATCCCATGATAATTTATTATTAAATGATTATAAAAAAGATCTTACACTCTTATCGTTGTTCGGATTTCCTGACACTGACATTACTCAGTACTCTTTTGAAATCTGCGCCTGGAGTAAAAATTATTTTGCGGTGACACAAAACATCTGCATTCACCTCATTTTCTTCATTCTGACACTTACTGCTGAAACTCGGACGCAACGTGCCGAAATTTCCCAGCTTCACCGACAAATGATTAGTCAGATTCTCCTCCAACACTTCGAACAAACTCTCAAGAACTAATATTACCATACTGCGTGATGCCAACGCTCCCACTTTGGCTACCTGATCGCAAAGAGCAGGATAACCAACCGTACCTGCCGGCAGAGGGCGGGCTACATACTTCGGTGTCTTGGTTTGATCAAACCCGAAAACTGTTTTCTTTACTACATACTTTAATGCCATACTAATTTTGTTTTAATGATTACGAAACAAAGGTATGACAGGCTGTTCTGATGAAAACGCTATAATGCGGTATATGAGGGTGAAGTAGGGTAAAGTAGGGCCAAAGAGGTCAAACTACGCTCAATACCGATAAAACCCTATCAAAACAGCAACGCCATCCTACCTTTGTTTCTCGATTATGAGACAAAGATAGGATGGCGCTTCGGTGGCAAAGGAAGCTATGGAAGGATGTGGAACTATTCGGGTACTTTATGTTGAAAAATTTACAAAAAACTCCGGTTGACAGATATCAACCGGAGTCTATAGCTTAATTTTATTTCTAATTGAATCCGAATCCTGGAACTGTTACAGTATTATAATCCTGAATCGAAACATTCAACGTTCCAGTACTTTGAGGTGTAAAATCAGTGATCGTTGCTGTTACATTATATAAATGACCGAATTCAATCATTTCAGACTCCTTCCCCTTTATAGAAAAAGAATTATTATAACTACCCAATTCACTTCCTATTGATTCTTCATCCGGTATATCAATAGAAGAATCATCATCTTTCCAATTCCCCATAGTAGTAAAAAACACAGTATTACTTCCTTTCCACCCTGATTCCATTTTAATTCCCTCACTTCCTGTACTACCCCAAATCTTTGGACTATATACATCCGCAAATACGAACCAGTCAGTTGTAACTGCAGTCTTCTTCAATATATATTTTTTCACTACGTGTCCTGAGAATGAAACCTGTAAAGGTTCTTTTGTTTTTACTCCTTTAGCATATGTATAAAATGAATATTTTCTAGTTATATTGTTATAATCCATTTTATCATATTCCAGTAAATTACTCATATTATTTTCTTCATATGGAAGAACAGCAATCGCTTGCGTTCTTATATTTCCAATAAAAATTTTATCAATCTCTATTGTCTTTCCCATGTATTTATCTACACGTATCGCTTTATAATTGCGAATATAAACACCTTTAGGACCATTACCTTGAAAAGAAATAATCGGACGGTCTCCATAATATAATTCATTACTTTGGGGAGGTTTAACACCAGCAGGAAGACTATTCCAATTTTCCAAAGGGAAAATATCTTCATTTCTAACTAGACCAGCTGCTTCAAATTTTTCTAGAACCTCTTCCACTGAATACTTCTTTTCAATATCCAATTTCAGATTTGTCCCCATTTCATAATAGGTTTCTTCAAATTTCACATCTGTTTGTTTCACATTTATTACAAACTCGATACGTGCAGCAAGTATATCCAAAGGGACTTCTATTCTCTTATTTTGAGATGATACTTCAAAATTTTCAATTTTACCATATTTCAACAACTTAGATGCATCAAAAGCATATTCCTTTGTACCCTCTTTTATTGACTCAAAAGCCTTGAAACTATTACACGCTTCATAGGCCTCTTTCTTTATTTCATCAACATTTGCAATAACCATTACTGTATAGGCATGGTTATTCATTAATTTCAAACTTGAAGCGACTTTATATGTTTTATCTTTATCCTCAGTTAATGACGAAATAAACTGCGTTGATATCCATTTCTGCTCTGTTTTATCATAAATACCCAACACACAATTTTGAACTTTTAATTCAAAATCTGTTGGTTTTTCTGTCTCTGGAGAACCTGCTTTTGTTATTGCCGGTACTGAACTTAGAATGATTTGAACCTCAGAAGTCGATTCATTCAATTCATCTATTGCTGTTTCTTCCGAACAAGAAGACAAGCCAAAAAGAATTAAAGAAATTCCTACTATTATATTTTTAATATTCATGATATATATCTTTTATACTATTATACACCTATACTTTCTAATATTACTCTTAATCTTTTATTTCTATATTGATATTTTCCTTGATCCAGTCTTTTGTATAACAGACAACCTCTGTCTTTATTTCGTTATTTTTAACCTTCATACCAATATACAAACGATACAAATTACCGGCTTTTACAGAACCATTATCAATAGTTACATCTACAGTTTTTGGAGCCTCACCATTCACTGAATATGTAATCTGTATCTTTACAGGACTGTCTACAGTTGTATTTGTATAAGAATAGTCTGTATAAAGAGATTTTCCAACTTCAGCTGCATAAGGATCATTTCCACTCCATTCACTTTCTTGTAAATCAATATTTAAAGTTTCAGAGCGACCGTTACTTTTTGTATTTATAGCTGCTTCTAAACCGCTCATCGTATTATTCTGCGTATTGTAAACAAGACTATTGTTATTCACATTTATCAATTGAGCGGAAATAATTTTCACAGAATTGATTTCACTCTCTACACTTTCTTTTGTATATTTTATCCCCATCAAATCAACACGAGCAGCCAACTGAGTAACGGGTATTTCAATATTTAACGTATTCAAGTCTTTAGTAGACGTTTTACCTTCATTATAATCTTTAAAAATATCATTTTTCTCTCCTACTTTAACCAAATATTCTTGATTCGCTGTAGTTTCTAAAACAGTATTCAAATCGGTCAATGTTCTACAATTCAAATAGTCACTAGCTTTTTGAGTATTTACAATAGCAATAGCTTTAACCCCATCAGCAACCTTAGCTAAAAACTTGACATCTTTAAGAGTGTTGTCTGAATCAATCTGACTTACCGCATCTCTTATCATCATAATATTCCCCTCAGCATTCACTAAAGCTACAACAGCAGAAGATACCACACTTTCTTTTCCTGCAGGAGCAACATTTCCATCATCCAAAGCTTCACCTTTAGTAGAAATACCATTCATAGCTAAATTAACATTTACCATAACTTCCTGAGCTTCTACGGAAGTTTCTGTATCAGAAGATGGAAGAGCTTCATCTTCCATAGAACATGCAACAGCTATAAATAAAAAGCTTAAGATGGATAATATATTTTTCAGTGTCATAACGAATAAATTTTTCTTTGTTTTCGATATGACAAAAGTAGAGTGATTTTAAAGAGGTGGCGATAGGTACAACTTTCATCTTTAAGGGGTAAAAATACCACTTTGTAAGATTGATAGAGACACCCTTTTCTGCGATAGAAACACCTTTATCCTTACGAATATTCAAGACTTTTATCTTTAATAAAGGCAATCAGATTAAAATTGACGGTAAACATAACAAAAAACCGGAATACAGGAAAAACGTCCTATATTCCGGTTCCTTTATAAAGTTCCTCTGTTTATGAGTTTACATCATCTTCTATCTGCTTTTTCACATGCCAGTCTTGTACGGAAATACTGAAACTAACAAATGTATTTAACATTGACTTATCAGGATTATCTGTACCTTCACCTGTCAAGGTTGCATTTACTTTATATATATAATTTCGTTTTACACCATAAATATTTGTTTCATGTTTAATCGGAATGCGAAAATAACGTTTAGAGCCTTGTACTCCGGCATTCGTCCATTCACCTTCAAGTACTAATGATGTATATATATCAGCAGTTTCAACCTCTGCTTTTGCTTCGGTATCTTTACCTATTTTAAAACCATCTAATTCAAAAGCATATAATTGTGCCATTTCCGGGGCATCTTCAGGTAAATCTGCTTTTTTGTTCTCTGCAATTGTTGCATCATTAAACTTGATAGTATTTTTATTTTTGAGAACAATATTTTGTTTCGAATAGTCTTTAGTCAAAGAAGATAGTTTCCCACCAGCGGCCAAATAATAATCGACCCGATCAAAATCAAAACCACCACGCATAAATGCATTTTTCTGATCATAACTTCCAACAGTTTCATCTCCTCCAATTACATATTGGAAATTATCACCCAGATATTTCGAAGCATTGCTAACATTAGCCAAATGAACCTTTGTTAATTTGAATTCAGCCTTTTCATTCCCATTTGTGAAATCAGCACTCAATGTCTCCAACTGTACACGAGCAACATAACGGGTCAAAGCAATACGGTCATCTTCTGATATTTCATATTTATTACCTTCAGGAGCATTTGCCACTGAACCATCAGAAGGAACCAATTTTTTCCCCGATTCTTTCTTTGTATATTCAATAGAAGAACCTTTCACCCAGTTATTGTAATCCACTCCCGCTGCAAGATTTGATATTTCAAAAACCTTACTACCCATTGGTAAATATGTATTTCCTGCTTTTACACCTTCAAATGAATAATTTTCTATCCCTGTAAAAAAAGCCAGATCTGAAAGTTTAACAGGGGTTGATTCCAACTTAACATTCGCCAATAAAACGACTTTAAACTTGCTTGATGTCGAAATATCACCTGCTTTTTCGGCCTTAACTTTTATCAATATATTTTCAACGCGATCAACTGATGATGTATTATCCTTTGCTGTCGCTGTGCCCATTCCGGCATAACTATCATCAACTGAATTAAAAACATAGGCGGTTAATGTATGGACATACTGTTCGTTGACTGTTCCGGTTTCATCTTCTCCGGGGTTTACCTCTGAAGCTTTCGTTACCTCATTCATAGGTACAGCACTGATCGACAACTGTGCATCGAAATCCTTATATTCAATTTCTTTGGGAGCATTATTATCCGAGCAGGAAGCAAATGCACAAACACCCAAAGAGGCTAATAATAAATGTTTGAACTTCATATCTTTATCTTTTTTATTTTTTCACTTGTATATTAATCGATTACCACATCCTGATTGACAGGCCCCCAACCTACAACTTCGACAGCCACATCCAAATATGTATTTGGTTCGAAACTGTTCTTACCAAAGGTTATCCACAAACGGTAAACATAGTTACGTTTGATCAAGTTATGACCGTAACCTTTATCAATCCCGTTCAAGTTGATAGTAGAAACAAATGTTTTTGTTTGAGCCGATGCCGTTTCTGTAGCTAACAAAGTTGCTCTTATAGCAATCTGCGTAGGATTTTCTGTATCCATATTCTCCATTACATAATGTGAGTATGGCGTATTTGTAACCGGCGTTACATCATTGATCGTAGTATTTAATGTCACAACCGATGAACTGCCCTGATTGCCTGGCACTTCTACAGCCCCCCATTCTCCTGCACTGAAATAATGCGAACGGGTTTTCATATCTATAAGAGAAACAGTCTCCACTCTTACGGAACGACCTTCCAGAGGACTACCGGCAAAATTTGTTTCCAAACTAACCAGATCGACCCTGGCCGGTATACGGGTTAACAAAATCGGTGAAAAAATACCATTCACATTATCACTTCCCATTGATTCATAACCCAGATAATTATCATCGGCAATCAACGCTTCTTCGGTAGCGATCACCCGGCTACTCATAGCCAGGCTTGTTTGCGACTGGGATGCTAAATCTACCATATCCTCTTGAAAACCATCATAAGAAGTTACTCCATTAATCAGGCTTTCAGGCACATTGGCAACAATTATAATACGAGCCTTAGCAGCTTCAGCCGGCACATCGGTGAGCATAGCAGTATATTCTGCCTGAACAGCTTCCCATTTCCGACCAAAAACAGTTGAACCGTCTTCACTGAAGATAAGAACCGCCAAATTATTTATGTTGGCTTCCCCTTCCAACTCGTTCAAGTCGTTAGGATTATAAGCCTTCGTTTTTGTTCCTGTTGCTTTGATCTCAACTGTCAACTTTGCATCAGCCAACGATTCAGGGTTGTTATTGTTGTCGTCTTTGGAACAAGACAAACATGCCAATAAAGAAAGCCCTGCACAAAATAATATATTTTTCATTTGTTTCATTTCAGTATTTTAGTTTTTTCTATATACACAACGAACGTAGCCTTTAGACTCAAAAGCCTTCTCAGCCCTATTATTTCTCCAATAATAAAGACCTTCAGTAGTCCAATAAGGTCCTTCTGATTTAGGTTTAAAAGGTGCATAAGTCTCATACTCTATCATAAGATTTAAATCTTGCAATCTAGGAGGTAAAACATACATGTTACCATTACTCACATAATTTCCGGAACATAGTTTTCTCATTTCTTTTTCATCCACTAAACCTTCATTTCGATCAAAACGCTGAGCGTAAACTGTATTGCTTTCTGAAGTTCCAGAGGATTCAGACAAGCATAATAAGGGGTACATCTTAATATAATAGTCAGTTGAAGGAACTGTATTAACGACATATTTTCTTTTAAGGTAAATCAATCCCTGACGGATTTCATCTCTTCTGTCTAAATTATCAGCTACTCGCGAATATGAATTCCCGTTATCATCGATAAAACGATTTTCATCACTATCATATCCAGCAGAACCTATTATACCAAACTCATTCGCCTTAATATGATACTCTGTAAAGGAGTGCTTGCCAATCCCTTGTATCTGTGATGCATCGCTCCAATAAGGATCATAGTCAGATGTTCCTGGTACTAAGTATTGAATTTTTAGATTACTTGTTCCTTGATCTGTAGTTATATCCACCTTTTTGTCGCTTCCATTTATAACCGCGAATGGAAACCAGTAATCAGGAGAGCCATCGATTTCCAAAATACCTTCCGGAACAATAGTAACATCTTCGAGTTGAGCATTCACTCTCCACTCATAACTCAATTCATCATAACCAGCAATTCCAGTAAATGCTAATTCGACTTTATAATGCGTATTTCTTTTAATATCAAAATTATCGACAGTGTTTGCTCCCAGGAAAAAACGATAATGGATCTTTCCTGCGCCATATTGAGTATTTGATTTCCAAATAGCATAAGTACCCTCTACTTCAATATATGTACACGGAGTTTTCGTCGCCCATTTTGTATTCCAGCTTTCATAATTTTCACTGGGGTTAGAATTATTGGAAGGGTACTCTCCTTTGAAAGGAGATTTCAATTTAGGATCGCCGTTACCTTCATTAATAGTCCCTTGCAGATTTTCATACATATAAAATACATATGCATCTTCCCCTTCACTTGTTTGTTCTACTTTTTCAGAATATACATCAGTGCCACTTGTCTGTAAAATATTTTCAATAGGCAATAAAGAATACTTTGTTGGAAGATTTCTTACATAAACATTAGTTATGCTTAATTGAACTTTCTCCGACATATCGGTCTTAACCTCATTCTTTACCGTAAATGTTATCTTTGAATACGGCGGATATAACCGAGAATAAAGAGATACAACTGGATTAAAACCGTTACTCTCTGGAATACCAATTGTTGCAGATTCTTCTGCTGAGGATAATTCGTTTCCAAAATTGTTACTTGTATGAACAAACCCTAACATCTTTTCGTTACCTACGGGGGTTATCGTTCCTGCATCTATCAGCCCTGAATTTAACAAATCATCTTCTCGGCTATAAGAGCTTTTTATACCGGCTTCTCCTAATCCTGAATTAGCCAGAACATAAACTCGCCTACTTCCAGTCGTCGCATTAAAAGAGCCATTCCATTCTTTAGCATTTACACCAGAAACGTAAGTAACTTTATCCAACTCTCTCGTTTCCGCTTTGTAAACCAATATAGCCAAATCATTTATCATTCCGAATTTACTATTACTATCCTCTGTCTTCGTCTCCACCACCATCGGAGTAGCTGAAGTCAGTTTTAAAGTAACTGTTGTCGGTAAACCTTCTTTTATTTCCTTCTTGCCATTGTCTACTGCATCTTCATCCGTACAGGAAAAAAGCCCCAGCATAAGAACAAATGCAAATAATAGCTGTATGTTTAATCTTAGATATTTCATATTTCTATTCTTTTAGAAGGTTAAAATTCAATATGATCATCCACACCTCCCCAAGGACGTACCTGTACTTTGACAGACAGGTTTCCATCCTCTGCAAATTGAAGAAGAACAAATGTATTTTCACTGGGCGAAGTCTTTATCTCATTCCCATTATCGTCTTTATCCACAGTCAGAAAAACTTCACCATTAGTAGATAGAGATACCCCCATCTTTTCACCCAGGCAAGCATTCTGCCGTTCGTTTGTTTTATAATCAACCCCACTATAGCGGGTTGCATTCAATTGATAGTAAACACTATCACCAATCTGTTCACCCTGGTAATCAAAACCGCTTAATGTCTTGTTCAACGCAAAATCACACTCCGCATTTTCGGGAATATTATATTTTCTTAATCCATAATGCAAATTAATCGTTTGAACCGTCACCGATCCGGTTTTAGGGTGAATAACAACTTCTTTATTCTCAGTAATACCTCCGGATTTTGTTTGTACCTGTTCGATACCAAAATAAAGGCTATCCGGTTGACTGGCTTGTTCTCCTGTTGTTTTAAGCATGACTTTCAGATCCTCGATCTTTTGCGCTTCGGATACATCTTGTTTTTCTCCTAACACATTCAAATTACCCCAGGCAACAATGTTCAGCTTACGGCTGGCCGGATAATTATCTAAAACAATCTCATCACGGGAAGTGATAAATGATTCATCTAATTGACGGGTTTCCAGATAGTTCAGTTTCTCATCAAAAATGTATAAAGCTGTATGTTTCACATAACCGGACGGAGTAATATCCTCCCCGTTTTGATTAACGACTTTCAACCGAAGTTTGTAACACTCATCTAAATCTTCATTGATGCAACCGGTTACCAAGGCACATAAGCAAAGTGCCGGAAACAAGAGTTTTTTTATAAATGATATACGTTTCATAATGTTTAATTTTTTCCTGTTGGATGTATTTTGTTTACCCTATATTTATTCAACGTCTTCATGAATAATCTTTACATTCCACGGCAATACTTTCACCGATGCACTCAGATTGGATGAAATTGCTTTATCGTAAGGTTCAGTTGAACCTGATCCGGAAATTGTCAACTCAATATTATAATTGAAATTGCGAGTCACATAGTCATGTTCTTCAGAACCTGAACCAAAAGATCCTTTTCCTGGCTCATTCACAATCACCGTATAAAAACTTTGTTGTGTTTGGTATTCTGAATCATCTTCATTCAATTTATATTTGAATGTACCGTAAACAATCAATAATGTATGTTTTTTGCCTGTTTGGTTCTGGTAGATGTAGAAAGGTCTACCGATAGGAGCATCTCCTACACCTTCATGTGTTTTAGTATTCTTATCTAATGTTACCTCTGTCGGTGCATAAAATAAGTTAGCAACTTCTTGGGCTTTTCCTTCTTTCAATGCACCAGCTACGTCGGCAAAAGCACCGCACCAGTAAAAGTCATCAGCTGCAATATCAGCAACTTCTACAGAACCTCTACCTTTTATTTCAGATGCGAGATATGATTGCGATTTTGCATTTGCAACATAGATTCCTTCTATAGCCAGAGAAGCGTCAATATATTCACTTTTCGGCTCAAATATGATTTTATTTAAAAGGACACGGGATACATTACGGTATAGCGGTACTGCACTTCCACCTAGTGCAGATGGAGAAACAGATACGCCATTTTTACCGGAAACTTCTTCTTGTGTATAACCCATACAATTCACCATTCCACGTTGAGCGGTTATATCATACAACTCACTACTTGCCGTAACATTAATTTCATTTTCCAAGCCTGTTGTTTTGGCTTTTTCTCCTAGGAAATCTTTAATTGTAGAAAAATCTCCTTTTCCCTCAGTAACAGTCTTGAATTCCTTTAATAAACTTTCCGGGGCATTTGCTAATATCAGGACTTTTACCGGCCCTGATTTTACTTCCACATTTTCAACCTGACTAATAGACTGGCCAGAAACTGCCGTTTCTGTTTTAATTGTCTCCAATGCTCCCATATCATGCCCATCGTAAGCACCCGCATTAAATACAGCGACTGTTAATCTGAGAATCTTGTTGTCATCTACTGACAAATCAGTATCACCGGCCTTTGTCATAGCTTTTAATTGAGCTTTCTCTCCAGTATTGACCAACAAAGACAATGTTGCATCCGGCTCAATAACAGGAGGTAAAACATTATCCGGAGTATCTTCGCTTCCACAGGCAAACAAAATGCAGACTGAAGCTAATGATAAGATATAACTAATTGGTTTCATATGTATTTAAATATTTATTTTACCCTTAGGTGTTACAAAGGTATATTATATGGAAAACAAGGGGTATAGGTGTGGCTATCTTTATTAATAGACAAATGTATCAATAGGAAAAATGAGAGGATTACACTGGTTTTATTACATAAATAACGAATAATAGTAAACCATGTAAAAAAAAGCCCTCGTTAAAACGAGGGCTATATATTATCCTTATTAATAATATATTAGTCGATTGATGGTTTTTGTTCTACATTTCCATATCCAACCAATACAACATTAGCGTCCATATAAGTTTTTTCATCTTCACCAGGGAAAAGAGGATTCTTCGATCCCGGCCCTTTCACTGTCAATTCAACTTGATATGCTATATTTCTACGTATTCCGACTATATCACTAACTGAAGTAATTCCAAAATCAAGAAGATTAAGGCCACTTCCAGTAGAAATATTTTCACCAACTTTGATTGTATAGTATCTATTTTCCATAGTAACTCGCTTTACTGCATCTGGATTATCAACTGTTCCTGCTGCCTGATCATAACTAAAATCTCCTTTTACAACCAACAATGTAGGATTTTCTGTATTAGTATTTTCATATGTCCAAAATGTAGCTGAATGCTCAGGATTCCAGTGATTTGAAGTCGGAACATCAGTCATATTTATAATTGGATTAACCAACTTTTCCTCTATTAGATTATATAGCCCTCTACGATAACCGTTAAAACATATATTACTTGTACTCCAATTCTCAGCAACAAGAGTTTTATAATTATCTTTAGTAATTTTATCTATATACATTTTTTGATTTTCTGCTTCAGCTTCATCAACCCATTTGGAGTAATCGTCATAGCCAATCCCATTACAATATACTCCATTTGCATTTTCTGTTGTTGCCCAACGGGTTAAAACTGCTTGGCTTGCCATATTTGAGGCGTTTCTTGCATTTAGAATAAAAGCTTCCTTTATTTCCAACTGAGGATTTGTATATTTCACTTTTCCCCCTTGAATAAAATTATTGTCAATTAAAATAGTTTGCAAGTTAATCATTGCAACATTACGAAAAGCAGGAATGGGCTCATTACTGCCGTCCAAATAATTTACACCTGGAGTTGCAACATTATCATATCCTAGCTTATTAATAGCCCCACGCATAATGGTTACTTTATATACTGCTGTATTTTGTGAATTTGTTGCATCACTTTCTTCAGCGTTAGAAAATGCTATTTCTTTAAAAAGATCAGACTTCTTCTGTGGAGTTCCCATAGAAGAAGGCATATTCTTCAATACAATAATCTCCACATTCCCTTCTGCTCTGGAATCCGTTAACTCAAATGGTTCATTAGCCTTACCTTCGCCAACAATATTACCATTAGCATCAATTACATAAACCCAAAAATCTTTACCTGCTGCTGTAGCCTTTGTAGTGATAGCATTAGGTTTTACCTGCAACAACGTTTTACCTTCCGGGTTACTGCTTCCTCCCCCATTGTCAATAGGATCGTCATCATTTGAACAAGCAACGAACGCACATGCGATCATTGTACCGAATAATAAATTTCTTAGTTTCATATTCTTAAAATTTAGAAGTTATATAATACGTTTAATAAATACTAGTTTTAGCCTCGGGAGAATTATCACTTTTACCCTATACGATAATTTGTTTCCTGATGACAATGCAAAGGTATAGCCGCCCTGAAAAACCGCGGATAGGTATCAGTCTCAATAATAATAGGTAAAACTCTAAATCTTTTTTTAAGGCAAAAAATAGATTTTTAAGAACATGTGCGTTGCTCTCAAAAGATGGGTGAAAATATCTTATAGCATTGATTTTACAATTAGCAAAATGTTATTTTTACCCATAACTGCAGAAGCTATATGGATCGCTAGTCAAGTATGTTTGTTTTTATGAGGCTGTAATAAAGCAGGATGTTATCATATTGCCAGACAAAATCTTACGTTGTTTTCATTTTCATGTTTTTTCTTTGTGAAATCCTATATCTATGCCTGATAACAAAGCGATTTCTTTTCCCTATGACATTTAAAACACACCACCCAAGAAAAGCATTCCAGAAAAGAAATATGCTATTCAGCATATAATAATGGCTCAAAAAAGCACTATTTAGATCTTCAGCAAACCCAATTTAACATATTTTCAGCCTTAAACAAATCACATCTTCATTTAAAAGGAATTTTTTTTCGTTTTAAACGAAGTTGAAATTCGTTTAAAACGAGATTATGAAGTACCAAACGATACTTCAATTGTTAATAATTGTATCAAGAGAATTTACAGAAGCCTAATAAAACAAATAAGCCCGTCACGAGGACAGGCTTATTTTCAACATAGTGTTATTATTTTATCGATTTACGGATCGTTTTGTCACAATCTTTAGGGCTGTCCGTATTGGGAAGGCGTTGTTCCATACTGCTCTGTAAAACGTTTACGGAACGTGGCCGTATCATTAAATCCAACCATTTCTGATACTTCCTGCACCGAATATTGTTGTGTCCGGATCAACTCGGCTGCCTTTTTCAGGCGGATCGTACGGGTCAATTCCAGGATACTACAGTCAGAGAATTGCTTGATTTTACGATACAATGTCGGCAGACTCATGTTCAATGAGTCTGCGAGCACCTTTGCCTCAAAGGTGGAATCGTCGAGGTGCATCTCGATATTTTTAACGACCAGGTCCATAAATGGGTTGCTCGGTATTGCCGGTTCATTTGCATCCTTATCTGTATTTGAAGTTCCCGCCAGGGTATTGGTGAAATATTGCTTCAATTGATCACGACGCTTTACCAGGCTATTCAGCTTACTGCGAAGTATTTCTACGTCGAAAGGCTTTGTGATATAATCGTCAGCCCCGGCTTCAATTCCGGTAATGACATCTTCACTCTCTACCTTAGCCGTCAGCATAACCACCGGGGTCTGGGAGGTACGCGGATCACCCTTCAACTTCTTACAAGTTTCAAAACCATCCATTATCGGCATCATGACATCACAGAGTATCAAATCCGGCGATGTAGCAAAGGCTATCTGTACTCCCTCTTCGCCATTACGCGCCTCCAGTATTTCATATTCTTTGGTAAAGACATGCTTCAGGAACCAACGGATCTGATCACTATCATCGATAACCAGGATCTTTTTACCCATTGCTTTCTTCTGGGGAATGATCTGGATAAACTCGGCAATTTCTTCTTTCTGGCGATCATTCAGTTTCACCAGGTCGGCTTCCGGTTCTACGAATTCTACACGACGATCCAGCAGGTGCTGTTTACCCAACGGTATTAATAAGGTATAGATGGTTCGCGTATTGTCGGCATCGCTACTGAAAAATCCGCCGATATCGTCTATCATGTCGGAAACTTGTTTCAGTCCGCGGCGTGTACTTTCATTTTCATCCAACCCTTCATCCTCCACCGACAAAGAGCAATAAGCTTTACCGTCTTTCTGCACCACAGAAAGATTCAAAGACACTTTACCGTACGAGAATGTATTTTTAAATGCATTAGACAATAATGTACGCAAAGCATACTCCATTTTACGACGGTCGAGCCAGATCCACAAAACAGATGTCTGGGTATTGATCTGGAAGTCGACATTGTTCATTGCCACCCAGTCTACAAACAAATCGCATATCTGGCGGGATATATCCACCAGATCGTAACGGGCGATACGCAGATAATTGGCCACATCGTTTGCCCGCCTGGTTCCGATCAGCTGGTCGGCAAGGTCTTGCAGGGCAAGTGTATTACGATAGGCTGAAAGTAATTGGGTAGACATTTCCTGGCTCTCATCCTTATTTTGCACCACCAGAGCCAGCGATCCCAACACTAACGAAAGAGGGGTACGCATCTCGTGGATCGTTTCTATAAAGAAATTATCATGAATGCTTTCAGCATCTTTTAACCGTTGTTCCGCCTCGGAAAGCCTGTCGGCCACTTCCCGTTGAAGGGAATCACTCTCCTTTATCTTGGCAACAAGCATTTGTTCCAGGTCTTTTTTATTACTGTTCAGGGTGGAGATCATTGTTTCCTGCGCGATAAGTTTTTGGGAAAGTTCTTCATTTACGGTAGCCAGTTCACTCTCCCGGGACTCCAATTCCGTGGCTTTTTCTTCGATGAAATGTTTCTTTTCTTCCAGATCCGCATTTTCTGTTTCTAACTCCTTGCACTTTTTCACAGCTTCATCCCGCTGTTGAAGTAACAAATCCTTTTCTTTTTTGACCTCTTTCGATTCTCCCGTAAAGCCTGTGTACATCTTCCGCAAGTAAAAACATGCCGAGATAAAGAATATGGCTAAAAGAAGAACTACCGCAAGTACAACAATATCCAAAGTTCCTACAGCCCCTTCTGCGGCAAACGCCTGCTGACCGCAAAAAGCAAAGCAAACAAGAAACACGGATAATTTCCTGGACAAAGCTCTATTATTCATAACTGACAAATATATTTTAGTTCTTAGATTATCTCTATCTACCGATCCGGATCTCCTCAACAACTCCACTTTCTATTAATTGCTATATATAATGTACAAATATCACAATAAAATTTCGTTTTCCGAGTACCACACCCTTTATTTTTTCGTAAAAAAGATATGATAATCAAATTTTCTTCAGGCAAATTTCGATATAAAGGTTTCAATTTTATGATTTATCGTTTATTGTCACCTGTTATTTTTCCAAGCAAAAATTACAGGCCAACTTCTTCTTTTTGACAGAAACGCCACCTATCGACAGGTGTATTTCTATCAAAAATGGGTAATTTTATATCACACCTCCTATCTGACAGCAAAAAACAGCATCCATATACCTCAGGATAAAATGATAGTTTTACCCATATTTGAGAGGTTTACGCCCGTTGTATTGATATTTTCAGCAACTATTTTGATCGTTTTAACTTTTATTATACATATATTCGATACGCATATCATTTTAGTATCTATATTTGCAATGTCAACGAGAGACAAAAGGTTTTGATGAGGGTCTTAACCGGTTAGCGAATCTCTCGGACAGTATAGGGTAATTTCAAAGCATATAAAAAGTTAAGGTCATGAAAAAGGGTAGAATTTTCACAAATTGTTTGTATTTTGTCTGCACACTCGTTGCAGCAATTTCTTTCGCAAGCTGTTCAGCTGATAGCGATTCCTCATATTCAGGTATAGACGAAAAAGTGATTGAAAATGCTGCCGAAAAGACAGATGCTTCTTTTTCTGTTGTTTTGAAAGCCTATTCAGACAATAAAGATATCACTGTTAAGGGTGATGTAGACCAGACTACGCTGTTCGTTTTCGATCAGAATAATGACTTCTACAAACAAGTTACTCTTGACAGAACTTATTTACTGCAAGCGAAACCGGTTGAAATCAGCTGTCCGGGATCAAAACAGATCACAGTTGTTGCATGGGCAGGTCTTTCTTCCGAAAACGAAGAGATCAGTGCAATGAGTCAGGCAAACATTATCTCTGACTTACAGGTTAGCTTGAAACAAAACAATGGCGTTGCCGCTACTTTACCCGGAGATTTATTCTACGGACAGGTTACATTGAAAAGCGCTTCGACAAAATCAGGTGCTGAAACATTAAAAATTGAACGTAAAGTTTCCTCTATTTCTTTAATTACCAAAAGTGTTATTAAAGTACTGGATTCAAAAGAAGGAAATTTTTATTACAAAGTAAAAAATACAAAAGGCTCTTTCAATCATAATGGAGAATTAACAGGTGAAGATATTGAATATATCATTCCTGCTACTTTAAATGAAAAAGGAAATGTTGTTGCTGAAAACACAACCATTTTACCGGCCTCCAACATTACTGTAGAGCTTTACAAAGACGATAAAATGATCCTTTCTTCCGAAAATGTCAAAAATTTGGAGAAAGTGTCTGTAAACGAAGGAGAATTGTCAGAATTGACTTTCGATCTTTCAAGAAACAGTGGTAATATTGTTGTAACAGACTGGGGTACAGTTATTCAGCACGTTACTATTGATTAAATTTGACCCTCAATTTTTTATATGCATAAAGGCGTACATCCGGATAGTTCCGCGTGTGCGCCGTTTTTTTTCATATATCCGATTCTCCGTGATAGGAATACCACCCTATTTGATAGCCATACATATGTTAATATATTCAACACAATGATTATCAAGGATAAAGAGATACAATGACGGGTAAATATATCACATGTGATAGGATTACCTACCACAATATAAAAACACACCCTAATAATCAATTTATAATGCAGGGAATATAATGAAAGGATATAAGCGATTCAGTATTTGACAGATTTGAATGTTACTTTTCTCTTGAAAGAAAAGTAGGTTCAATATTTTCTAAACCAAAATATCAGACATGCCTTAGCTTGTATTCGTATCACAAACATATGTATTTATATCACATCAACCCGTATACCGCAGGTTGTATTTGTATCATTTCAGGAGCCTCAAAAGAGACTTTTACCCTCATTTGAGAGACTTACACCTCTTGTTTTGACATTTTCAGCAACTATTTTGATCGTTTTAACTTTTATTTCACATACATTTGATACTTATATCATTTTAGTATCTATATTTGTAACGTCAACGAGAGACAAAAGGTTTTGATGAGGGTCTTAACCGGTTAGCGAATCTCTCGGACAGTATAGGGTAATTTCAAAGCATATAAAAAATTAAGGTCATGAAAAAGGGTAGAATTTTCACAAATTGTTTGTATTTTGTTTGCACACTCGTTGCAGCAATCTCTTTCGCAAGCTGTTCAGCAGATAGCGATTCCTCCTATTCAGGTATAGATGAAAAAGTAATTGATAATGCGTCTTCTCAGGCTGATGCTTCTTTTTCTGTTGTCCTGAAAGCTTATTCCGATAACAAAGACATTACTGTTAAGGGCGATGTAGACCAGACTACGCTGTTCGTTTTCGACCAGAATAACGACTTCTACAAACAAGTGACTCTCGACAGAACTTATTTACTGCAGGCAAAACCGGTTGAAATCAGTTGCCCGGGTTCAAAACAGATCACAGTTGTTGCATGGGCAGGTCTTTCTTCCGACAGCGAAGAGATCAGCGCAATGAGCCAGGCCAATATTATCTCTGATTTACAGGTTAGCTTGAAACAAAACAACGGTGTTGCCGCTGCATTACCCGGAGATTTATTCTACGGACAGGCTACATTGAAAAGCGCTTCAACAAAATCAGGTGCTGAAACATTAAAAATCGAACGTAAAGTTTCTTCTATTTCTTTAATTACTAAAAGCGTTATTAAAGTGTTGGATTCAAAAGAAGGAAATTTTTATTACAAAGTAAAAAATACAAAAGGCTCTTTCAATCATAACGGAGAATTGACAGGAGAGAATATTGAATATATTATTCCTGCTACTTTAAACGAAAAAGGAAATGTTGTTGCTGAAAACTCAGCTATTTTACCGGCCTCTGACGTTACTATAGAGCTTTACAAAGACGATATCATGATCCTTTCTTCAAAAAATGTCAAAAATTCGGAGAAAGTATCTGTAAACGAAGGAGAACTGTCAGAAATCACTTTTGACCTTTCAAAAAATAATTGCAATATTGTTGTAACAGACTGGGGTACAGTTATTCAACACGTTACAATTGGTTAATCGACCCTCAATTTTTTATATGCATATTGGCGGACATTCGGATAATTCTGAATGTCCGCTATTTTTTTTCATATACCCGATTCTAAGTGATAGGATCACCACCCATTATGATATCAATACATACGTCAACAAACCTTTCATTATTCACGCAACCCTTATTCAACAAGGGTTGACACAAATACCACTTATGAGTGACACGAATACCACCTAACAGAATATAACTATACCAGTACATTTGTGGACACAATACAATTTGTGAAATTTTACCCTATACTCTGCTTGTGTGAACCCTTAATTCCGCAAGCAAACCTTAATTAATATAACCGTGAGGTTACATAATTAATATAGCCCGCACTCCCTGATTGTTTGTTTATTACAAGCGGAGAGTGCGGGTTTTCTTTTTGAGTATAATATTGTGGACAGATTTGTCCGTATTCGGACACCCCTTCTATAAGCGCACTCCTCATATTCAACACAATAGGACTTTGGCACATACGTTGTTTATATATTGCCAGATAAACGGAGGATAATATGGAAATAATTAAACTGGAAGGTATAACAAAAGTATACCGTACTACAGAAGTAGAAACCACTGCGCTTGAAAATGTGAACCTCACCGTCAGAAAAGGTGAATTTCTTTCTATCATGGGGCCATCCGGATGCGGAAAGAGTACCCTGCTTAATTTAATGGGATTATTGGATTTACCCGAAAAAGGAAAGATCCTGATCAATGAAGCGGAAACCACACGGATGAAAGACAGTGAAATGGCTGAATTCAGGAATAAGATGCTGGGGTTCGTTTTCCAGAGCTTTCACCTGATCAATTCACTGAGTGTACTGGATAATGTAGAACTTCCGTTGCTCTACCGGAATTCGACGGGCAAAAGTCGCCGGGAAGCGGCCGAAAAAGTACTGGAGAAGGTAGGACTATCACATCGCATGAGACATTTCCCTACACAGCTATCGGGTGGACAATGTCAACGCGTGGCATTGGCGCGGGCTATCGTCGGGAATCCGCAGATTATCCTGGCAGATGAGCCGACCGGAAACCTGGACAGTAAAATGGGGGCGGAAATCATGGAACTTCTGTTCCAGTTGAGCAACGAAGGAACAACCATTGTAATGGTCACCCATGATGAGCATATAGCCGAGACAACACAACGCATTGTCCGTTTCTTCGACGGAAGACGAGTTGAATAATTCATAAAGGAACCATTATGTACAAGATATATTTCAAACAGGCGCTGCTGATGCTGAAACAAAATAAGTTTATCAGCATGATAGCTATTATGGGAACAGCACTGGCAATCATGATGATCATGACAATCATCGTTGCCGATGAGATAAAAGGGATCAGTGCACCACCGGAAATAAACAGGGAAAGAACCTTGCATACCAATTATCAGGTGAAAAAAGATACGACAAAAAACAGCTGGCAATCGGGTACCCTGTCGTATGATATCGTGAAAGATTATCTTTATCCGCTGAAGACTCCCTTATATATTTCAGCCTTCACATCTTTAGCTTCCCGCCCGTCTACGCTGACCGGTCGGGAAGGTTCAAGCGAGATTATAAATGCACATCAGAGACTGACAGACGCTACTTACTGGAAAATATTTTCATTTTCCTTTATAGAAGGCAGGCCGTTCAGCGAAGAAGAATTTACTTCCGGAATATCGGTAGCAGTCATAAGTGAATCGCTGGGGAAAAAAGTGTTCAAGGGAGAGACAGTGCTCGGACAAACAATCCTGATCAACTTCAAACCTTACCGGATCATAGGGGTTGTAGAAGATGTTTCGCCTGTATTCAGACTGGCTCATGGTGAATTATGGGCTCCTTATTCATCCCTGAAAAAAGAGGATTTGTATTTTAACGTAGCCATGCTGGCCGAAAAAACGAGCGACTTCGCTGCTATAACGGCAGAGGTGAGGAATATGGAGAAAAAATATAATTCGGAAAATGCCCCCTGGACTCTTTTTATTAAAGGCCCGCTGAACAACCAACTCTACCAGAAGAGTATCTGGGGAAACAATGTCGAAGAAATTGCCCAGTCCATCGTCATACAAAACAGGAAAATGATTTTCATCCTACTGATACTGTTAATGATACCGGCTATCAACCTCTCCGGGCTAAGTCTTTCACGCATAAAAAAGCGGACGGAAGAAATCGGGATCCGGAAAGCTTTCGGTGCGAAAAGATATACCATCCTGATACAGGTTCTCTTTGAAAACCTGATTACCTCGCTAATCGGCGGAGTGATCGGTCTGATCCTGTCGTACATCGTAATTTTCCGGATGCGGGATTGGTTGCTCGGAATTCCGTCCGGCAGCGTGATACCGGCCGATACGCTGATCTCCATTCCGGTTTTACTGGCTGTATTTGCCGTATGCCTGGTCATCAACCTGCTTTCTGCGGGAATACCGGCTTACAAGGCTTCACGGATGAAGATTATTAATTCACTCAATCAAAATGACAAATAATTATGATACGTCACATATTCAAAATAATCTGGAACGAACGTAAAACGAATGCGTGGATCACCCTGGAATATGTTCTTGTATTCTGCGTGCTATGGTTTTGCGTGGATTACCTTTTCTATATGGGGAAATGCTATTTCGAACGAAGCGGTTTCGATATAGAGAATACCTATGAGATCAATATGCAGGAGAAACCGGCCAATAGTGCGGTATACCCGGCAGAGGACGGACAAACGGAAGAAATAGACAAACAGGCATTGGCTATGACTTTTCTGAGCCGGGTAAAAAATTATCCGAGAGTGGAAAGCGTAAGTTTCTCAAAATGGGGAGCACCTTTCGGCTGGTCGAATTATATGAGTAGTTTTCATATTAATGAAGATACGACCGATATGGTAAACTTACGCATGAGGTGGGTGACAGACGGTTTCTTCGATGTATTTAAAGTTAAAAGTACGGTAAGCGATTTCAGCCGGTGGGGAATACCGGGAACAAACCCGATCATAATCAGCCCCAGCCGAGACGGAAAATTCGGATCGCATGATTATTCCCGGGAGCTATCGGAAATAAAAAAACTGACCTCCACCGATATCGACAAAACCGTTTATACGGTGATCGGGACTACCGACAAGATGAAGGACAGTTATTTCGAATCTTTTTTCAGCAATATGATACAACCTCTGAAAAAAGAAGAGTACAACCTGTCGGATATACAGATATATATACGTATAAGTCCGGAAGCGGACAAAGATTTCGCCGAACGGTTTACCCGGGAAATGAGGGAACAACTGATGCTAGGCCCTTATTTTATGGCTTCCATTTTCTCGACTCCCGAAAGTGCCAAAACAATAAACTGGCCCACAAACGAGTTGAACGGAATATATGCTATTACAACATTCCTGATCCTGAATATATTCCTGGGGATTATCGGGACATTCTGGTATCGTACGCAGGCACGCCGGAGCGAGGTAGGTCTCAGGCTAGCCCTGGGAGCAACCAGACAAGGAGTGAAACGGATGATTTTCGGTGAGACATTGCTAATATTATTCATTGCCAGTGTGGTAGGCGTAAATATATGCCTTAATATCGGACAAACAGAACTACTGGAGTTGCTGGATATCCCAATCTCCAACAGGATGGACGCAGGAATCGGGGTAGAACAGGAGTTTATCAATTACCTGTTGACTTTCGGTCTGCTGGCCACCGTATCACTGATAGCCGTATGGTATCCTGCCCGGCAAGCTGCGAAGATTCCACCGGCAGAGGCTTTACGGGACGAATAAATTTAGTAACTTTGGTAAATAATACTAATAGCTATGATACTTATCTGTGATGATGACGTAACGGTACGGACTTCGCTTACACTGGTATTGAAACGTGCCGGGTATGAGGTAGCAACGGCTGCGAACCAGCAGGAGGCCATCGACTTCGTGCGCCACACCTGTCCGCAGCTGATCCTGATGGATATGAATTATAGCAATACGACTACCGGGGAAGAAGGTTTGGAATTGCTTGCCAAGGTACGGATATTCTGTCCGGCCGTCCCGGTTATCCTGATCACGGCATGGGGTTCCATCAATCTTGCCGTTCAGGGTATACGAGCCGGGGCTTTCGACTTTATCACCAAGCCCTGGAACAACTTGGCTTTGCTGAAAACAATACAAACAGCCATACAACTGCAGGAGAGCGAAGAAAAAGGGCTGGAACAAAGACCTGAAAAGACGGAAAGGGCGGATAGTTTTGATAAGATCATCGGAAAATCCATCCTTCTGCAACAGGTTCTTAACACGATCACACGCATCAGCCGTACAAATGCCCCTGTCCTGATCACGGGAGAAAGCGGCACAGGCAAGGAACTGATTGCCGAAGCGATCCACGAAAGCAGTAACCGGCAGGGCAAACCGTTTGTCAAGGTCAATCTGGGAGGTATTTCGCAATCATTGTTCGAAAGTGAAATGTTCGGACATAAGCAGGGGGCCTTCACCGATGCCCGCCACGACCGGATCGGACGTTTTGAACTGGCGGATAAAGGTACGATCTTCCTGGATGAGATCGGGGAGCTGGATCTGGTTTGCCAGGTAAAGTTACTCAGGGTTTTGCAGGATCAGACATTCGAGCCGCTGGGAGAAAGCAAACCCAGGCAGGTGGATACGCGCATCATCTGTGCGACAAACAAGAACCTTCCGGAAATGGTAGCGCAAGGTGTATTCCGGGAAGACTTATTCTATCGCATCAACTTGATTACCATACAGATGCCGGCCTTGCGCGAACGGACAGAGGATATACCCTTACTGGTCGACTATTTTGCCCGTAAGCAGGCGGAGCAAAACAATCTGGCTCCGGTTAAAATATCACAAGAGGCACTCGGTTTTCTGAAGAAACTGCCGTTTCACGGCAATATCCGCGAACTGAAGAATCTGGTGGAGCGTACAATCCTGATCTCCGGTAAGGAAATCATTACGGATGTCGATTTCAAAAAGCAATATATCGAGGTTCCTGCCGGTCAACCGACAGGCGGGAATGCGATCCTCTCCCTAGATATGGTGGAAAAGAACATGATACAAAAAGCGGTCGAGTTATATGGTTGCAATCATTCCAAAATCGCTACGGCATTAGGACTGAGCAGGCAGACTTTATACCGTCGCCTTGAAAAATACGACATTAAACTCCCCGAATGAAGTCGAAGTGGATATTCTGGACGATTGCTGCACTTATCGCCTGCATATCGAGCGGCATAGGGTTCTTGTTCTTCCGGGATGAGCCGATACCTTTCTGGGTTGTACAATGTATCGCCATCCTATCCCTTCTGCTGGCTGCATTTATATATCATATGTTGGTCAAGCCTTACCATATCCTGCTGAGCGGGATGCAACTTCTGAAAGACCAGGATTTTTCCACTCATTTACGTGCGGTCAGGAATAAAGACGCCAACGAGTTGATCGGGATTTTCAACCGGATGATCTCGCAGTTGCGGAGCGAACGGCTGGCCGTACGGGAAAAGAATCAGTTCCTTGACCTGCTGATTCACGCATCACCGCAGGGTATCGTTATCCTGAATTTTGATAAACAGATCGTAGAAGTAAATCCTTCGGGCTTGAATGTGTTGAATATTTCCGATATTTCAGAGATCAAAGGAAAAACTTTTAAAGAATCCACATTCGAACTGGCTCCTGCGTTGGCTCAATTAAAACTGGGTAGTGATATGATGGTACGTAATTCGGTAAACAAAGTGTATCGTTGCAGCCATTCGGCATTTATCGACCAGGGATTCAATCATCCTTTTATACTGATAGAAGAGATCACGCACGAATTGCAGAAAGTAGAAAAGGACTCGTATGAACGTATCATCCGGATGATGTCTCACGAAGTAAATAATTCGGTCGGGGCGATCGGCTCTACTTTGAATGTCGTTACCGATATTTTCAGGCAGGAAGAAAACAGCAAATGGGATTATGTGCTACCTGCTGTCGAGGCTTCTTTCGACCGTTGCGGACATCTGGCCAGTTTTATAAGCAATCTGGCGCAGGTCATCCGTATTCCGGAACCTACCCTCTCTCCTATTTCCCTCAATGAACAGGTTCGTTCGGTATATGCACTGACCAGCGCCGAATGCCGCCAGAGAGATATAGAACTGACTCTATCGCTGACGGAAGAAGATCGATATATCCATGTAGACGGCATCCAGTTTGAGCAAGTCCTGGTCAATATCATCAAAAATGCCTACGAAGCGATCGGGAAAAACGGGAAGATACATATCTATACATATCAATCCCCGTTATCCATTATAATAGAGGACAATGGCCCCGGAATAAGCGAAGAGACCAGACAAAAACTCTTCACCCCCTTCTTTACCACCAAATCGTCCGGTCAGGGGATCGGCCTGATGTTTGTCCGGGAAGTCCTAACCAACCATCATTGCAAGTTCAGCCTGACAACAGAGGATGGTTGTACCCGGTTTAAAATTCTCTTCGAAGAAATATAAATTATTCGTGCATAAATGCCTCATTGCTTTTTGCCAACGAAACCAATCCACCCATAGCACCCAAGTTCATAGAGTCAAGTGCCGAACTAGGGACGATCACCATAGAGCCTTTTTCTTTCAATCCCTCGAATAGCATATTCATACCTCTGAGATGTAGGGCTACCGGATTATCGGTGTACTTTCGACTGGCCAGTTCGAATTTCTCGGCAATCTCCGTCTCGGCCGTTCCCAGAATAACACGTGCTCTTCTTTCACGCTCGGCCTGTGCTTCCTTACTCATGGCATCGGCCAGATCCTGAGGTATGGCAATATCATTGATACCTACGGTTTGGCATGTGATACCCCAGGGATTCGTATTCCGGTCTAAAACATGTTGCAAATCTTCGGCTATTTTATCACGCTCCTGCAAGAGAGTAGATAGTTCGTGCTTACCGATCGTATCTCTCAAACCGGTCTGAGCAATATGCTCGATCGCTTTTTGATACTCCTGTACCTCTAAAGCGGCTTTTTCGACATCCCATACCGTCCAATACACAACAGCATCCACATTTACCGGCACCGTATCTTTGGTAAGGGTCTGCTCTGCTTTAAAAGCACTCACCCGCACACGCTGGTCGATATAAGCAGACACACTGTCGATAACAGGAATTATCATAAACGGGCCGGGACCTCTTAATCCTTTGAATTTACCCATGCGCAACACTACCGCCCGCTCCCACTGATCGGCAATACGGATTGAAGAAGCCAACAATCCGGCAAAAATGATCAAAAGCAGAAAGACCTGCGTATTGACTATTTCCATAGCATACAGAACAACCGATACGAAAATCAATACCAGCAATACGGAAAAAGAAATAGGATTAAACCATCCCTTGTTGATTACATTTGTTGTCATATCTATTATTTTTTAGAGGTTTCTATGTTCTTCAATTCCTTAATCACTTCATCGAGACTAAAACCGTAACTGAAAGCAACAGAAGAAAATTGTATACAAATTTCTTTCAGTTTATCTTCTCTCTCCCTTTCCGGCATCACATTCTCTGTTTTGTTGATAAAAGTCCCGGTTCCCTGCTGGGTCTCCAGAATATTTTTGATCTCCAATTCTTTATAAGCTTTAGACACCGTATTCAGATTCACCTTTAACTCTACAGCAAGTGCCCTGACCGTAGGAAGCTGTTCCCCCAGTTTGAGCTGTCCGGATGCTATGCCAAATATAATCTGGTCGATAATCTGACGGTATACCGGTACGCCGCTGGAATAATCTAATAAGAACTTGATCATATAATTATATATTGTGTTATACAAACATTGTACTATTATTATATGACAAAGATACAAGAAAAATTATTCCTACAAACTTTTTACAGGATTTTTTCTAAAAAACTTATTTGTGGTAAAGGACAAACATACAGGTAAGTAAAAACAAAAAAGGCTTACAATTTCTTGTAAGCCTTTATTTTGTAGCGAGACCCGGGATTGAACCGGGGACCTCATGATTATGAATCATGCGCTCTAACCAGCTGAGCTATCTCGCCATCATGTTGTCATTTTTCCTTATTGACGCTGCAAAAGTAGAGGTTATTTTTATATTATGCAACAGTTTTGCGAAAAAAAAGTGTTTATTTTTCGGGGCTTTCAGCTAAGCCGTTAAAAATTAGAACTTTTTTTACCCTGAGAATATTGGCAAATAGCAATCTTTTGCCTATCTTGCTCCGCAATTAATAGCATGAAAGATGAAAAAAGAGAAGTTTCATATCGAATACGTTTTCGATAAAGTTTCGCGACGAAGTTTATGGAATCACCTCACTACCCCTCCCGGACTATCGGCGTGGTTCGCTGATGATGTCACTATCAACAACAACACCTATGTTTTTAAGTGGGACAGAGATGAGCAGGAAGCCGAAGTTTTGGCTGTAAAACCGGAAATAAGTATCCGTTACCGATGGGCAGACGAGGATGACGACACTGTTTACTTCGAATTTTTAATTCACACTGTTGAACTTACCGGAGCAACCGCTCTTGAAATTACCGACTTTGCCGAGCCGGACGAAAAGAAAGACTCAATCAATTTATGGGACTCGCAAGTCTATGAATTGAAACGTACACTCGGTATTTAGGTTGTTTTAGAGATTTATGTCATGTACTTATCGTTTTTTACACTACTTTTGCCCCGTCAACCCGGATAGGTAATGTTGAAGATAAAACGATTATATACATTTATGCTGCAGACTTTCCTGCCGTTGTTCATTATGACCTTCGGTATCTGTCTGTTTATTGTACTAATGCAGTTCCTCTGGAGGTACATAGACGACATGGTGGGAAAGGGACTGGGAATCCCTGTGCTCGGCGAAATGTTTTTTTATGCTGCTTTATTCCTCCTCCCGATGGCCTTACCATTGGCTATTCTGCTTGCGTCTCTAATGACTTTCGGAAACCTGGGTGAACGCCTGGAACTACTGGCGATGAAATCGGCCGGAGTATCTCTTATACATATAATGAGACCGCTTATGATTACGATCGGTATCATAAGTATCGGTGCTTTCTTTTTCCAGAACAATGCGATGCCGGTTGTCCAAGTCAAATTATATTCCCTACTCTACTCCATGCGCCAGAAGTCGCCTGAACTGGATATTCCGGAAGGCGTATTCTATGGAGAGATCACAGGATATAATGTATATGTAAAGCAAAAAGATAATAAGACGGGGTTGCTGAAAGACGTCATGATCTATGATTATTCGGACGGCTTCAACAATGCACGTGTTATCAAAGCTGATTCCGGACGGTTAAAAACATCGGCAGATAAATTATTCCTTGTCTTATCGCTTTTCAACGGTGAATCGTTTGAGAACCTGAAAAACCAAACCGGTAGTGCAGGAGCCAAAGTAGCCGTGCCATACCGAAGGGAAACTTTCGGGACGAAAGAAATTCTTATTGAATTCGATGCCAACTTCACCCGTACGGATGAATCATTCATGCAAAACCAATATATGGGGAAAAAGCTGAATGACTTGCAGACTTCCATCGACTCAATGACTGTCAGGCTCGACAGTATAAAAGCCCTGAATGCGAAAAGCGTTTACGAGATGTCTTATCGCCGTACATTCTCCAAACCTAAAAGAGAAGAGGGTAACCAGGCGGGAAGCAGCCAGGTCAACAACACCGATTCACTGAAAAAGAAGCAGGATGAGCCGGCTGTAATAATCGATTTCGACAGTCTGTATCAGGCGCAGCCGGCGAGTGGCAAGGCCGCATTGCTGGTTCGTGCAAAATCGAATATAGAGAGCGTAAAGGCCGATTATTATTTTAAAGCAGCCACAATGGGGGATGAAGCCTATAAAGTACGCCGTCACCTGACCGAGTGGCATAAAAAATTCACTTTATCATTTGCCTGTATGGTATTCTTCTTTATCGGTGCCCCGCTGGGAGCTATTATCCGTAAAGGAGGACTCGGTATGCCAGTGGTGATTTCCGTGATCCTGTTTATCTTCTATTATATTGTAGACAATATCGGGTTCAAGATGGCTCGTGACGGTGTATGGGCTGCATGGGAAGGAATGTGGTTGAGCTCGGCCGTATTAGCCCCGTTGGGTATATTCCTGACTTACAAGGCGGTGAACGACAGTGTGATATTGAATGCCGACACTTATCTGAACGCATTGAAGAACCTTATAGGAAAACGTTCAGGACGTAAGGTGGAGAAGAAAGAAGTGATCATTTTCACTCCCGATTACGAGGCAATTCTTCCGCGCCTGGATAAACTGGCTAATGATTGCGCCAGCTATTTAAAAGGTCACAAACGCTGGCTTAATTATATCACTTTCTGGAGACAGGGAGGAAAAGATCATACAGCCGAACAACTGGCAGCAGAAATGGACGGCATCATCGAAGAGCTGGCCAATTCCGACCAGAATCTGTTGCTGAATAAACTAATGGACTACCCGGTTATAGGTGGATACAACCAACTGAACGCCAACCTGAACGGTAAGATCGGGCTGGCACTCGGTATCCTCATTCCGATAGGACTTCCGATTTACCTGCTTGCCACTTATCAACGCAAATTACTGCGCCATGACATACAGGTGGTACAAAAGACAAGCCGTGAACTGGAAGATATGATCAAGAGCTTAGAAACTAAAAATTAAAAACGATATGAGTGATTTCAGATTAAACACCATCGAAGAAGCAATTGAAGATTTCCGCGAAGGAAAATTCCTGATCGTAGTCGACGACGAAGATCGCGAGAACGAGGGAGACTTTATTGTTGCTGCAGAAAAGATTACTCCCGAAAAAGTAAATTTCATGATGACATACGGTCGCGGCGTCTTATGCGCTCCGATCACAGAAGAACGTTGCCAGGAGTTGGATCTGGACATGCAGGTTGCCAGAAACACCTCTATGCTGGAAACTCCTTTCACTGTGACTGTCGATAAGCTGGGCGGCGGTTGTACAACCGGTGTTTCCATGTTCGACCGCGCAGAGACGATCCGCGCTTTGGCTGATCCCCAGACGAAACCCTCTGATCTAGGACGTCCGGGACATATCAACCCACTTCGCGCCCGTTCACGCGGGGTACTTCGCCGTGCCGGACATACGGAAGCGGCAGTCGACCTGGCTCGCCTGGCCGGACTCTTTCCTGCCGGAGCTCTGATCGAGATCATCAATGAAGACGGAACAATGGCCCGTCTGCCCCAACTGATAGAAGTTGCGAAGAAATTCGATATCAAAATTATTTGTATCAAAGACCTGATCGCTTACCGGCTGAAGACTGAATCGATCGTCGACAAAGGCGTGGAAGTGGATATGCCGACACAATACGGCCATTTCCATCTGATCCCGTTCCGCCAGAAAAGCAACGGACTGGAGCATATTGCTTTGATAAAAGGAGATATCTCCGGTGAAGAACCTGTATTGGTACGGGTTCATTCATCCTGCGCCACCGGCGACATCTTCGGTTCAATGCGTTGCGAATGCGGCGAACAGCTCCACAGAGCCATGAAAATGATCGAGAAAGAAGGACGCGGCGCCATCGTCTACCTGAACCAGGAAGGACGCGGTATCGGCCTGATGGATAAAATGAAAGCCTATAAACTCCAGGAAGAAGGATTGGATACGGTAGATGCCAACCTACATCTGGGACACCAGGCTGACGAGCGCGATTATGGTGTCGGAGCACAGATACTGAAACACATCGGTATCACCAAAATGCGCCTGATGACCAACAACCCGATAAAACGTGTCGGCCTCGAAGCCTACGGTTTGACGATTGCGGAAAATGTTCCTATCGAAGTAACTCCTAATAAATATAACGAGTTTTATATGAAGACAAAGAAGGAGCGTATGGGACATGTACTTCACAACATCAAATAATTAGCAATTTGTTGCAAGGATTCCGATTATTAATTACTTTTGTCGCAACAATTTAAAATAACCTATACAAACAGCAGTGTCATGACACAAGTTTCAGATCGTTTAGCAAGTTTATCGCCTTCGGCAACATTGGCGATGTCTCAAAAGAGCAATGAGCTCAAAGCACAAGGTATCGATGTTATCAACCTGAGTGTGGGAGAACCTGATTTCAACACACCCGATCACATCAAGGAAGCAGCTAAGAAAGCGGTAGATGACAACTTCTCACGTTATTCACCGGTTCCGGGCTATCCCGCATTACGCAATGCGATCGTTGCCAAGCTGAAGAATGAAAATGGATTGGAATATACAGCCAATCAAATCTCTTGTGCGAACGGAGCTAAACAATCCGTTTGTAATACGATCCTGGTATTGGTGAATCCGGGCGACGAAGTAATTATCCCGGCACCGTTCTGGGTTAGTTACCCTGAAATGGTTAAGCTGGCTGAAGGTACGCCGGTAATTGTTCCGGCCGGCATCGAGCAGGACTTCAAGATCACTCCGGCTCAGTTGGAAGCAGCTATCACACCGAAGACAAAAGCATTGATCCTCTGCTCTCCTTCCAATCCTACAGGCTCTGTTTACAGTGCAGAAGAGTTAGCCGGTCTGGCAGAAGTATTGAAGAAATATCCGGAAATCATCGTTATTGCCGACGAGATCTACGAACATATCAACTATATCGGCAAACATCACAGTATCGCTTCTGTTGAAGGCATGAAGGATCGTACCGTTATTGTAAACGGTGTTTCCAAAGCATATGCCATGACAGGTTGGCGTATCGGTTTCATTGCCGGCCCGGAATGGATCGTTAAAGCCGTAAACAAACTACAGGGACAATATACATCAGGCCCTTGTTCCGTATCACAGGTGGCTGCTGAAGTTGCTTATACAGGCACACAGGCTCCGGTTGAAGAAATGCGTAAAGCATTCGAACGCCGTCGCGACCTGATCGTATCTTTGGCTAAAGATGTTCCGGGATTCGAAATCAACAAGCCGGAAGGTGCTTTCTACCTGTTCCCGAAATGCAGCTACTACTTCGGTAAAACAGACGGTCAGACTACCATCAAAAATGCTGACGACCTGGCATTGTACCTGTTGGATGCAGCACACGTAGCTTGTGTAGGCGGAACTTCTTTCGGTGCTCCCGAATGTATCCGTATGAGTTATGCTACCAGCGACGAAAAGATCGTTGAAGCGATCAAACGTATCAAAGATGCGCTGACAAAATTAAAATAACAATCAACGAAACTCTATAAAAAAAGGCTGTCCATTGCGGACAGCCTTTTTTATTATCTTATTTACCGCTGTAAATTATTCAGCACGCAAAGTGAAGCGTTTGAAAGCAACGATCTTCAATTCAGGATCTGCTTCCTTCATTGTTTCCGCTACAGTCTTTTTGCCATCCATGATATCTTCCTGGTTCAGCAAGCAAACTTCTTTCAAGAATTTGCTAAGACGACCTTTAGCGATGTTCTGAATCATTTGTTCCGGCAGATTAGCAGCCTTTTCAGCAGAAACAGTAGCAATAATTTCTTTAGCTTTTGCTACGTCTTCAGCAGTAATCCAGCCTTTAGCCATATTACTTTCCATATGGTCTTCGCTATCCACATGTGAAGGATTGATACCAGCTTTCTTCAAAGCAGCTTCTACAGCTTTCTGAACCTGTTCAGCTTTAGTCTTTTCGATAGCCACCTGGATTTCCTGTTCCTTTACAGATTCAGGAACACCGGCTTCGTCAATAGCGATAGGATTCATAGCAGCGATCTGCATAGCGATGTTGTGAGCAACACTTTCTGATTCCTTATTGAAAGCAACGATTGTACAAAGTTGGTTCTTACCCATGTGGTTGTACACAGTTGTATAAGCACCTTCTACTACGTTGTAACCGTCCAGTTCCATTTTCTCGCCAGTGATACCGCTACGGTCAGTAACAGCGTCCTGGATAGTACCATTACCCATAGGCAATGCTTTTATTTCATCCAATGTCTGACACTTGTTAGCCACAGCAGCATCCAGAATAGCCTGAGTCAAAGCGATGAAATCTTCGTTCTTAGCTACGAAGTCAGTTTCACACTTCAAAGCGATAGTAGCAGCGAAACCGCCATCCTTTTTAGCTAATACGCAACCTTCGGCAGCGTCACGGTCAGAACGCTTAGCAGCGATAGCCTGTCCTTTTTTACGGATAATTTCCATTGCTTTTTCGATGTCACCATCAGATTCGGTCAACGCCTTCTTGCAGTCCATCATACCAGCTCCACTCATTTTGCGCAGCTTGGTAATATCAGCCATAGTTACAGCCATAATCTTATTTCCTTATTTAATTGTTTATACTATTCTAAAAACCAACAATGGACAATGGACAATTGACAAGTCCTAAGAACTTAACTGTCAAAAGCCTATTGCCCATTGTATTTTGTATTCTAATTGTCAATTGTCAACTGTCAATTGTCAATTAAATTATTCTTCGATATCTTTAGCGTACTTTCCAGCAACATTTGCGTTCAACGCTTCTTCGTCTTCTTTCTTAGTACGTTCTTTCTTTACAGTAGCTTTTGCCTTACGATCTCTTCTGGGAGCTTCACCTTCGCCGGCAGCTTCCGTATCGATCTTTTCAGCTTTGCGTTCCTGCAGACCTTCGTTCATTGCTTCGCAGATAGCGCCTAAGATAACTTCTACTGATTTAGTAGCGTCGTCGTTAGCCGGGATTACGTAGTCAATGTTGTTAGGGTCAGAGTTCGTATCAACCATACCGAATACAGGGATACCCAGACGGTTAGCTTCGCGAACTGCGATATGTTCTTTCATTACGTCAACAACGAACAAAGCAGACGGAAGACGAGTCAGGTCTACGATAGAACCTAAAGTCTTTTCCAGCTTAGCACGCTGACGAGTGATCTGAAGTTTTTCTCTTTTTGACAGATTATCAAATGTACCGTCTTTTGTCATCTTATCGATAGTAGTCATCTTTTTGATGGCTTTACGGATAGTCGGGAAGTTAGTCAACATACCACCCGGCCAGCGTTCGATAACGTAAGGCATACCTACAGAAGCAGCCTTATCAGCGACAACTTGTTTTGCTTGTTTTTTAGTAGCAACGAAAAGTACTTTCTTTCCCTGTTTAGCCAGGTTCTTCATTACTTCTGCTGCTTCATCTACTTTAGCAACTGTTTTATATAAATCAATGATATGAATACCATTGCGCTCCATAAAGATATAAGGAGCCATAGCGGGATTCCACTTTCTCTTCAAGTGTCCGAAGTGTACACCAGCTTCTAATAACTGATCAAAATTAACTCTTGACATTTTTTTCTTTTTAAATCGTTTACTTTCTGTTTAATTTTCAACTATCAGGTAGTTCTCCGGCATGTCTGCATGCAAAAGAAATCCCGACAATTTAGATACTAAACGCTTTGTCCTTGTAAGAAACTCACAAATAACATTAACGTTTGCTGAACTGGAATCTCTTACGAGCTTTTGGCTGACCCGGTTTCTTACGTTCAACAGCACGAGGATCGCGAGTTACGAAACCTTCTGCTCTCAACGCAGGTTTATCTTCCGGATTAATCTTGATCAAAGCACGAGCGATAGCCAAACGAGCAGCTTCTGACTGACCTTTGAAACCACCACCGTCAAGGTTGATCTTGATGTCATATTGTTCTTCAACATTCAGCTTTGCAAGCGGTTGCTTAACAATGAACTGAAGGATTGTAGAAGGAAAGTAATTTGCAAGATCACGTTTGTTGATAGTTATCTTTCCCGTTCCTTCGCTTACGAATACGCGAGCAACTGCTGCTTTACGTCTTCCTATTGCATTTACTACTTCCATAGTTATTATTTAAGTGAGTTTATATCGATTGACTTAGGTTGTTGAGCTTCGTGTTTGTGCTCTGTTCCTGCATATACATATAAGTTACCCAGTAACTTTGCACCCAGACGATTTTTAGGCAACATACCCTTTACTACTTTTCTGAACAGACGATCTTCGCCCTTCTGCATCAAATCTGCAGGAGAATATGCGATCTGTCCACCGGGATATCCGGTATATCTCAAATAAACACGGTCGTTCCACTTGTTACCAGTCAGAACGATTTTATCTGCATTGATAATGATTACATTATCACCACAATCAACATGAGGAGTGAAATTGGGTTTATACTTACCGCGCAAAAGTTTTGCTACTTTTGCACAAAGACGTCCCAAAGTCTGTCCATCAGCGTCAACGATGACCCACTCTTTGTTTACAGTTGCTTTGTTTGCAGAAATGGTCTTAAAACTTAAAGTATCCACTGCTTAATAAATTAATTAATTAATAACTCTAAAAAACAAGCGCTTAGTTTCTCACTACCATTATCACTACGGACACTTGACGTAATAATGTGCTAAAAACTAAACCCTTAGTACAATTTGATAATATTCGGCTTGCAAAGGTACGGCTTTTCTTCGAAATACAAAACTTTTGTACATCTTTTTCATTATGAACCGTTAAGAGAGAAAGGATACTAAATATGAACACACATTTTTAAGGTAAAAAGATTCCGCGTCTTTTATTAATTCGTATATTTGTAATATGGGAACGTGGGAGAAACAGCAAGAGGTAAAACGGGAAGGCCGGGAAAAGGACAAAATCCGTAGAGAAGTACTGGCAAAGTACTTCTACGATTTGTCAAAATTGATGTTCGTCGCCATTGTTCTGGGAGAAATGCTTATTCTTCAAAAGGATATAAGTGATTCCAGTGGTTGGCTGATGATTGTATTTGGTGGTTCGTTTACATATTTATTAGCGTGGATTGGCAATAAAATATTAAAATAGATTATATATGAATGGATTAGTTTTATTTTTCATGGTAGGTTGTGTGGTTGCCGGAGCTTTCCTTGCTTGGCTCTACACTAAACCGGGCAAAAAATGGCTGGACGATTTATAAAAAGAATTTCTTTTTCAGAATATAAGCCAAAGCTCTGTGTTAAGCACAGGGCTTTTTTTTATTATAATGTATTTGCTACTTACGGAAATAATACCCCAACGAGAAAGTTACATTATTTTGATAGAGTGATGATTCGCCGTCATGTTTAGAGGTACGGCGGTCGAGCGTTCCGCAAAGGGCAGATACGGAAAAGAAGAAATTAGAGTATTCCACCTGCAATCCGAGGTTAACTCCCAGATCGAACGTCTGAAGGTCGGCTTCGCCGGATTTGCCGAAAACGATATCGGTATCCACATTTTCCTTTGTCCTCATTTTTCCAAACAGGGAGAAATCGACAGCAGGGCCAGCCATCACACTGAAATAAACATCGGTAAACTGGAAGGTATATACCAGATTGACAGGCACAAGAATAGAATAGTAGTTACATTTAGTTTTCGGATAAAGACGTCCGGTACCTTCTTCATCCGGTATATTGGAAAGGTAATTTCCACCCTGATGCACAAAAGCGACTTCCGGCTGCAACGACAACCTTTTATATAAAGGGATGTTTGTAAGTCCGGCTACACTGAATCCGAAACGTGCTCCCGACCGATAATTATTATCTATTTTCTGCACCAAAGAAGAATAGGCCAATCCCCCACGCACACCAAACGTAACCTGTGCAGTGGCCGGCACGATCATCAACATCACCAAAATAATTACCAATCCGATCTTTTTCATACTAAATACACTTTTCTACGAGCAAAGATAGTTTTTTTTTCTAATGATGATACTTCTTCTATCATTTTAACGTATCATTGATCAAATTCTTTTTTGGGTTGATTCTTGTCCGATATCACTGCGCAGTCAAATTTAAATTTAATGTACGAATGCGTACATTAATATATGAGACGAAAAAAGTTTATACACAATCCGCCTTCATGCCTTCATATGGCCTTACGTCTTTTGATTAACAATCCATACAATATGAACCCGCTTGTTCTTTCGCCTTCATATCGCTTTCATTCGGCCTTCATGGATCTTCGTATAGTTTATCTTTTCCACCTTCTATACCGGCATTATTCCGAGGACAGGAAATAGCTTTCTATATCCCAATAAAATGCCTCACGAAAACCAAGCCCTTTGCACGGGAAAACTAACCTTTTTCTTCCCTACAATTATTCCCTTTTCTCCCTACTTTTATATCTGTAATATTAACTTTGCAAAAAAGAAAGGCATGCCTTACATATTAGCAATACTAGCCTTACATATAAGTAAAGCATACCTTACTTATTCAAAATAGAGGACAAAAGTAACTAATAGTCACATGCCAGCACCTTAATATTCCTATGCAAAGCCCTTAATTCTCAGCCATAGATTATAAAGACAAGAAACTCATCATTGCGATCAATTTAAACTCAAACGAGACATGAAGGCTGAATGAAAGCAGTATGAAGGTAAAAGTGCAAGCGGGTTCATATTGTATGCATTGTTAATCAAAAGACGTAAGGCCATATGAAGGCAATGAAGGCGTATTAATAATAACATAGATCATGCAGATCAGATAGATAATCACCATCCATCACCAGTTGTAGAAAATAACTAAAATCAGGCAAATAATATGTATATTAATAGCTAAGGTAACCTATTAACTAACAGATGTTAGACGAATCCGTTATCTCTTATTTTTATCTAAAAGAAAGCCCCCGAAATGACAACATCCGGAATAATCCCGTTTATTTGAAACACAAAAAGATTGTTTCGATTATTATTTATTCATTTTAATAGGTTGACGATGATTTATGAAGGGTTGATCCTGATTGAACAGGATTTGAAAGAAATGATAGAGTCGAATTTAGGCCGCACAGGCCTTTTATACCGCATCTACTCAAGAATTAAAAGCAATGACTCTATCAACGAGAAGATTAACAGGAAAAATTATCAGGAAAGCGGTAAACTGATTCAGGATGTGATCGGGATACGGGTAATGACGTACTTCAGCGAAGACATCGATGTGCTGATAGACTATTTCTCCTCTATTTTCGATGTGATAGATCTGGAGCATGACAAGATGGACATCGCTAATTTCAATCCGGTACGTATCAATATGGTCTGCCGGCTGCAAAACGAACAACTGAAAGAGTTCAACACCTGGAAGAACCGTTATAGCGAAAGTTTTAAGCGGATCGATTCCACCTTCGAGATACAGGTACGTACTACGCTTTCGGAAGGATGGCACGAAATAGAACACAACATGCGGTATAAATGCAAAAAGGAATGGCAATCGCTGGAAGACGAGTCCATCATGCTGAACGGCATTCACGCCACACTCGAGACCAGCGACCGTACGCTCTTCAAACTGTTTGAGGAAATTTCCTATCAGCATTATAAGAGCCGGAACTGGACGGGAATGCTGCGGAATAAGTTTCGCCTGCGGTTCACCCTCGAACCGCTTTCGCCGGATATCATCACTCTTTTCAATTTCGATAAAGAGCTGGCTAAAGCCTTCTATAAGATAGAGCGTTCTCTTATCCTGCATGAACTGATCAAGCATGATCTCCGGATGGATATATCATTTAATAACATTATTTATCTATGCAACTATCTGTTTGTGAAAAACGAACTGATACACCAGATCACACCACCCGCATTAATGCTACGGTTTGAGGAAACTTTCAAACAGGATAGTTAAAGACAGGCCTGTTTTGGAAATCTACATTTATTTTACCAAACAAATGTAGTATCTTTGTTTGGTAAAATAAAAAGTCTTTCAAACATAGATATGGAACCATTTATACATTTACATGTCCATACCCAGTATTCGCTGCTGGATGGACAAGCCTCTATTGACGCCTTGATCGACAAGGCACAAAAGGATGGGATGAACGCCATTGCCGTTACCGACCACGGTAACATGTTCGGTATAAAAGAGTTCTTCAACAAAGTTTCGAAAAGGAACAGCAAACCGCTCGGAGCTATCAAAGGTTTTGAAAAAGAACTCAAAGCACTCAAAGCAAAAGAAGAACTTACCGCCGAAGAACAGGCACACCTTCAGGAGCTACCGGGACTGATAGAAGCGGAAAAGAAAAAGATATTCAAGCCTATTATCGGCTGCGAATGTTATTGTGCACGCAACGGAAGGCATAATAAAACGACGAAGGAAGACCGAAGCGGTTACCACTTGATCGTGCTGGCTAAGAATATGAACGGCTACAAGAACCTGATCAAGATGGTATCCATCTCGTGGACGGAAGGTTTCTACGGACGTCCGCGTATCGACCATGAACTGATCGAAAAGTATCATGAAGACCTGATCGTCTGTTCGGCCTGTCTGGGGGGAGAAATCCCGCAGCACATCATGCACGACCGGATAGATAAGGCGGAAGAGTCGATCCAATGGTTCAAAAACCTGTTTGGCGAAGATTATTACCTGGAAATGCAACGGCACGAGACACACGACCCGAACGCCGACTGCACCACCTATCCCAAACAACAGGAAGTAAACAAAGTGCTGATCGAACTGGCACGTAAACATAATGTCAAGCTGATTGCAACCAACGACGTCCATTTCGTGAATGCGGAAGACGCCGAGGCACACGACCGTCTGATCTGCCTGAGTACAGGGAAAGACCTCGACGACCCGACCCGCATGCGCTACTCCAAACAGGAATGGATGAAGACGACGGCCGAAATGAATACCATCTTCGCCGACCTGCCGGAAGCACTCAGCAATACGCTCGAGATTGCCGACAAGGTAGAGTTCTACTCGATCGACAGCGGCCCTATCATGCCGACCTTCGCTATTCCCGAAGAATTCGGCAGCGAAGAGTCATACCGCGAAAAATACTCCGAACAAGACCTGTTTGAAGAGTTTACCCGCGATGAGAACGGAAATGTGGTATTGAGCGAAGACGATGCAAAAGACAAGATAAAGAAACTGGGCGGATACGACAAACTATACCGTATCAAGCTGGAAGCCGACTATCTGAAGAAGCTGACTTACGACGGTGCCAGGATTTGTTATGGCGAAGACTTATCGGACGAAGTTAGAGAACGTCTGGATTTCGAGTTGCACATCATGAAGACGATGGGTTTCCCCGGCTACTTCCTTATCGTGCAAGACTTTATTGCCGCCGCCCGCGAACAACTGGGCGTATCGGTAGGCCCGGGACGTGGTTCGGCTGCCGGTTCGGCAGTGGCCTACTGTCTGGGGATCACCAAGATCGACCCGATCAAATACGACCTGCTGTTTGAGCGTTTCCTGAATCCTGACCGTATCTCCCTTCCCGATATCGATACCGACTTCGATGATGACGGCCGCGGCGAAGTGCTGCGCTGGGTAACGGAAAAATACGGTGCCGACCGGGTAGCGCATATCATTACCTACGGTACGATGGCAACCAAATCGGCTATCAAGGACGTAGCTCGTGTCCAGAAACTACCGCTTTCCGAATCGAACCGCCTGGCCAAGCTGGTGCCGGATAAGATACCGGACATGAAGAAGTTTAAGCTGAAAGACGCAATCAACTACGTGCCCGAACTGCGCGAAGCGGCAACCGGAAGCGATCCGCTGGCACGCGATACATTAAAATATGCACAGATGCTGGAAGGTAACGTGCGTAACACGGGTGTACATGCTTGCGGGGTCATCATCGGACGATATGATATATCGGATGTGGTTCCGGTAAGTACCGCCAAAGATAAAGAAACCGGCGAAGAGATGCTGGTTACCCAATATGAAGGTTCGGTAATCGAAGAAACCGGACTGATCAAGATGGACTTCCTGGGACTGAAAACCTTGTCCATCATCAAAGAAGCGATTGAAAACATCCGGCTGACGACCGGAGATACCCTGGATATCGACCATATCAGCCTGGAAGACCCGGCAACGTATAAACTGTATTGCGACGGTAAGACCACCGGAACATTCCAGTTTGAGTCCGCAGGTATGCAAAAATACCTGAAGGAGTTACAACCTTCCAAGTTTGAAGACCTGATCGCCATGAATGCCTTGTATCGTCCGGGGCCTATGGATTATATTCCCGACTTTATCGACCGTAAGCACGGACGTAAACCGATCGAGTATGATATCCCCATCATGGAGAAATATCTGAAAGATACCTATGGTATTACGGTCTATCAGGAACAGGTCATGCTTCTGTCGCGTTTGCTGGCTAACTTCACCCGTGGTGAGAGTGACGCCCTGCGTAAGGCGATGGGTAAGAAGTTGATCGACAAGATGAACCACCTGAAATCGAAGTTTATGGATGGCGGTCAGAAGAACGGTCATGCGGCCAAGACACTCGAAAAGATCTGGTCTGACTGGGAAAAGTTTGCATCCTATGCCTTCAACAAGAGCCATGCAACCTGTTATTCGTGGGTGGCTTACCAGACTGCTTTCCTGAAGGCGAACTATCCGTCTGAATATATGGCTGCCGTACTGAGCCGAAGTTTATCCAATATCGTCGATATCACGAAGTTCATGGACGAATGCAAGGCGATGGGTATGCAGGTATTAGGGCCGGACGTAAACGAATCGATCCTGAAGTTCAGTGTAGATAAGAATAAGAACATCCGTTTCGGACTGGGAGCCGTAAAAGGGGTTGGCGAGTCGGCCGTACTCAATATCATTGAAGAAAGGAAGAAGAACGGCCCGTATAAGAATATTTTCGATTTTGTGGAACGTGTCAACCTCTCCTCCTGCAATAAGAAGAACATCGAATCGCTTGCCCTGGCGGGGGCTTTCGACAATTTCGGTATTCAACGCGAACAGTTCTTTGCAGAAACGGGTAAAGGCGAAGTCTTTCTCGACACATTGGTGCGTTATGGGAATAAATTCCAGATGGATAAGAGTTCTGCCGCCAACTCCTTATTTGGCGGCGACGACCTTCTTGTTGCCATCTCCAAACCGGAGATTCCGGTCTGCCAGCGTTGGAGCGATCTGGAACGCCTGAACAAGGAAAAGGAACTGATAGGCATCTATCTGTCCGCCCACCCGCTGGACGAATACCGTATCGTATTAACCTATGTATGTAATACGGGTATGGCCGAGATCAGCGACCGTGAAAGCCTGAAAGGACGCGAAATGTTGCTGGGTGGTATCGTGACCGACTTCCGGGAAGGTATGACCAAGACAGGGAAACCTTATGGAGTAGTTAAGATAGAAGACTTTACCGGAAGTGGCGAAATTGCCCTGTTCGGTAATAACTACATCGAATACAGCAAGTATTGCAAGATCGGTATGTACCTGCTCATCACCGCCCGTGTAGAACCCCGCCGCTGGAACGAGAATGAACTCGACTTCAATATCGGTTCCATCCGCCTGTTGCAGGACGAAAAAGACAAGCTGATCGAAAAGATAAGCATCACCTTGCCAATCCACGACCTCGACGAGCCCACAGTCAATGAATTATCGGTGCTGATCAAAAACAATCCGGGACAGAGCTTGTTATATTTTAGAGTGGTGGACGGAGAGCATAATATTTCACAAAGTTTCTTCTCGCAGAATATCCGGCTGAATGTAACGCATAAGCTAGTGGAGTTCCTTCAGGAGAACGAAAATATTGATTTTAAAATTAATGGCTAAAGTTGTGCGGTGTAGAAAGAATTAGTACTTTTGGCACCTCTTATTGGGAACAATTTAAATTAGATATACAATTATGGCACTAGAAGTTACAGATGCAAATTTTGAAGAGTTGGTAAACTCTGGCAAGCCCATGGTCATTGATTTTTGGGCAGAATGGTGTGGTCCTTGCCGCATGGTAGGTCCGATCATCGATGAATTGGCTACCGAATATGAAGGTAAAGTTACCATCGGAAAGATGGACGTAGACAACAACAATGACGTAGTTGCCCAGTTCGGAATCCGTAATATCCCGACAGTACTGTTCTTTAAGGACGGAAAACTGGTTGACAAACAAGTTGGTGCAGCACAGAAGCCTGCTTATGTAGCTAAGATCGACGCACTTTTATAATTACTTCATAGCACGAAGCATTTCGCGCTTTCCCGGGGGGCCGGGTATTCTTTCAACGGAATACCCGGCCTCTTGCATCATACGCCGTACTACTCCTTTGGCACAATAGGTGGTCAGGATACCTCCTTCCGCCATGTGTACATATAGATTATTGAATATTTCCTGGTTCCACATTTCAGGTTGCTTGTCGGGGGCGAAAGCATCAAAATAGACAAGGTCTATTCCTCCGGGCAGTTCGCAACTGTTATTGTCGCCTTGTATCTTATGTAAAGTAAAATGACCGGTGATGTTTGCGGGTTCGTTCCACGGGGCTGCATGCAAGGCGCTGAACAGTTCTTTCTTTCCGGGGCAGATCACTTCGCCATAGTTCAGAGCCTGTACAAGCTGCGGTTCGAGCGGATAGAGTTCGATGGAATAATAGTTTACCGTACGGTTATTCTCTTCTGCATCGAGTAGCGTAAGAAAAGCATTCAGTCCCGTTCCGAAACCGATCTCGAAAACAGTTATATCTTTTTTAGCCTGATGATGCAATCCGGCTTCAATAAATACATGGCGCGACTCCTGTACCGCCCCGTTCACAGAATGATAATGCTCGTCCATTTCGGGAATAAATAAGGTATGGCTACCGTCTGCCGTCTGTTGTAGTTCTCGTCTCATCTGATTTTCTTACACTTTCATTATTTTTTTGATTCTGCAAAGATATAAAAATATAGAATTGATTACTTTTGCGGGCAAAATCATTACTAGTAACATATATACATGCTGCAATATTTCATCCTCTCTACTCCTTCTTTTGTCAGTCTGTTCTGGGCGTTCGCCTTGCTGATAAAGAAAGGTAAAAGCTGTCGGACCGAGAGGGTCTTAGCAATCGATCTGTTGTTTTGTTCTGTAGTATTCTATATATATGGAAGTTTCTTCGTGTCTGATACCGATTATGAAAACCGTTATCAGCAGGACATCATTTATACATTTTTCCTTCCGATGCTTTATCCGCTCCACATGGTCTATGCCAAGCAGCTGACGGATACAAAGAGGTTCCGGTGGTGGCTCATACCGGCATTTGCACCTCCCTTCATACTAACAGCGTTGACGGCTACCGGTTATTTGTTGATGGGAAAAGAAAACTCCATCATCTATGCCCGTGATTACCTGTTTAACTATGGAGAAAAGCATTTTCCGGCCGACTATCCTTTGTTTAAACTGCAATATTTCTGGAATGAAGTGCTTTTTATTATAGTTATAAGCATTCAAACGCTGGTTGCATTTATTTACTTTTCATACCGTATCATCAAATATCGCCGCCAGCTAAAGGAGTTCTATTCCAATCCAGACGAACATTTCCAACGGAACTTTTACTTTATTTTTGCAGCTACCGGGATCTATTCGTTGCTTACATTCATAGCCGTACTGGCCGACCTGAACAGTTATAACTCGCGTCCGTTGTATGTAAATACGATATTTATCTTTTTCGCCATCTCCAGCTATATACTGGCCTATGCCGGCTATCATATCCAATATACGGCGGAAGACTTTGCCCGGCAGCTTGCACAAGCCGATCTTGCCGAAGAACAAAACAGCAATCCCCTTACCGACGATTGTGAAGAAAGAAAAAGCTATAACCCCAGGCTTGTTTCTCTTTTTACCAACCTGATCGAAGAAGATAAAATATACCTGAAAAGCGATCTCCGGCTGGACGAAGTAGCGGCGATGATACAAACCAACCGTTGCTATATATCCCGCTTGATAAATGAGAAATACCAATGTACCTTTTCGGAGTATATCAATAGCTGCCGTATCGGCTATGCACAAAAACTAATGCAGCAAAATCCGTTAATGAAGCAGGAGGTGGTAGCTTCCGAATCCGGCTTCTCGCATGTCGCCAGTTTCAGTAGAACTTTTAAACGAGTAACAGGAATGACACCCAAAGAGTGGCTCAAATTACAGTAAAACAGTTTCGAATATACGAATTGCAAAAAGATTTATACCTTTTGTCAAAACCAAACACCTAAGATAAACAAAGCTTTCCAAACTTTCCTCCTATTTTTGCGGCTCATCACGAATGATCCCGGTATAAACACAGACTATTATCTCAATAAGAAAATGGAGAAAGAAATTATCATTGAAAACGATCTATCAGAAATAATCAGAATTACCCGACTCTTAGAATCGATAGGGGTAACTCTTTTCCTGCCTTCCACCACTACAAGACAAATTTGCCTTGCGGTAGAAGAGGCAGTCAGTTGCATCATCCACCATGCTTATCCGAATGGAGAGAAGAGTAAAATTAAACTTAGAATAAGCCAGGTAAACGGAGATATTAACTGTATGATAATAAACAACGGGCTTTTTTTCGACCCGACACTGCCGCTTGAAGGTTCCGACAAGTCATCCTTAGAAGATATGCTTACCGGAGGGCTCGGTTTTTTCCTGATATTCAGAACAATGGATGAAGTGGCATATCATACCGACGGTTCACAACATTACCTGATGCTGACAAAGGGACTAGGCACGATCGATGAACCCGAAAGCACATTGAATACCAATATCTGTAAAGTTGCCGGCGGAGTCATTATTACCGCCGAAGGACGCCTGGATACAATGAATGCACGTAAATTCGAATCTGTGATCCGTCCTGTGCTGGATAACTGCACGACAAAAATTATCCTCAATTGCGAAGAACTGACCTATATCAGCAGTTCCGGCCTGCGTTGTTTTATCCTGATGCAAAAGAAAGTAGACAGCTTGCACGGAAAGCTCATACTTAAAGGCGTATTACCGGAAATCCGCAATATTTTCGATATGACAGGTTGTTCATCGCTGTTCACCATACATTAATGATTCTATGATGAGGCAATACATTTTCTTCCTGTTGCTCATTCTTCTGTATGTGCCCACAATACAGGGACAGCGTATCACTATCACACCAAAGTGGACAGCACAGGCTCAGTTTACAGGTTATTATGTGGCAGATAAAATGGGGTTCTACAAAGAAGAAGGGCTCGATGTACGTATTATACATCCGGCCATTTCCGAAAGTTCCTTTTCTGTCTTGCAGAATGGGAAAAGCCAGGTAGCCGTTATGAACTTGTCTTTCGCCCTGACGGCTCGTGCTTCCGGTGCTAAGATCATCAATATAATGCAGACCTCGCAGGAGAACAGCCTGATGCTGGTAAGCCGTCATCCGTTAAATAACATTACATCTCTGAAACAGAAGGATATAGCCGTGTGGAACCATCTGAGCCAGAATTTACTGGATCGTATTTCCGCACGTTACCAACTCAACTGCAAATGGATACGTTTCAACAGCGGTGTTAATCTTTTTCTGGCCGGTGCCGTCGATATATGCCTTGTAGGCAGTTACAATGAATATTTGCAACTGGCTGAATACGGGCTACGGCCGGACGATACTTATCTGCTGCACTTCTCCGACTATGGGTATGATCTGCCGGAAGACGGATTATACGTCACTGATGAATTCTACCAGGCTCATCCGGACATCATTCCCAAACTCGTACGCGCCAGTATCCGGGGATGGGAATGGGCCAACGAACACAAAGAGAAAGCACTGGATATCGTGATGGACATTGTGCACGAAAATAATATCGGAACCAACCGTTACCATCAGCGTAAAATGATGGAAGAAATTCTCCGGTTGCAAGTTGATAAAAGTTGTAACAAACGAACTTACCTCCTGAGTCCGGAAGATTTCGAATCAGCTTCAGATATCCTGTTGAATGGGCTGGAAAGAGAGAATATACATTATACTGATTTCGTTAAATAACTATCTTATGCATCCTTTCAGACAATACTTTCAACTTAAGTCTTTTGCCAGCCGGATGAGCATTTGTGTACTATCGTTCACACTGGTGGTATTTATCGTTATCATCACACTATTTTACACATACAGCCGTGAAAAGGTAACAGACTTTGCCATAAAAGATACACACGGGCAATTACAGAATATGGCTACCAAGATCGGTGACTTACTGCAAACAGTTGAGACAACCGTGGCCCAGTCCTGCTGGATGGTAGAAGAGAATCTGTCCGAGCCGGACTCATTGTTCCGTATCATTACGGCGGTAGCCGAAAACAATGACCTTATCGTAAGTAGCGGCATTGCGTTCGAACCCGACTATTACAAAGAAAAAGGGAAATATTTCATGCCGTATGTCTCACTAATGAACGGAAAGACCGAATGCACGGTACTGGGTAGCTCAAGCTATGATTACCCTTGTATGGATTGGTACCTGATCCCTAAGTTGCTCAAACAGAAATACTGGAGTGAACCTTATTATGACCAGGGAGGGGGGAATTTCATTATGACTACGTTTTCTATGCCTCTATACGATAAGGCTGGGGAAGTTTATGCCATCTTTACAGCTAACATTTCGCTGTCCCAATTCACAGACATGGTGTCGCAGTTAAAACCATATGATTCCAGTTTCACTTTTCTATTGAGTCGCAACGGTAGTTACTTAACAAACCCCGATCGTGACAAAATAATGAATGAAACGATCTTAACCGATGCCCTGGCCAGTAGAAATCCGGAAAAAGAACAGATCGGCAGGGAGATGTTGGCCGGCTATACAGGAACTGCCTTAATAAAACTGGACGGGAAGCCTGTCTATACTTTTTATACATCTATTCCTCATATCGGCTGGTCGGTCGGCAATGTCTGTCCACCTAATATTATCTTAAAAGAACTGGATACCATATCCAAAAATATAATCATTGTTTCATTAGCCAGCATGCTGATCCTGTTTTTTATTGTTTATATCATCATCCGCCGGTTAGTCAATCCTCTGGCTCAGTTCTCACAATCGGCACGGGTCATTGCTACCGGCCGGTTCAATGTAGAGTTACCACAGGTATATTCGCATGATGAAATAAAGACTTTACGCGATTCGCTAGCCTACATGCAACAGTCATTATTCGATTACGTGATCAAGCTACGTGAAACGACAGCCAGCAAAGAACGGATTGAAAGCGAGCTGTTTATCGCCAAAGAGATACAAATGGGAATGGTTCCCAAAACGTTTCCACCTTTTCCGGGGCGTCATGATGTGGACTTGTATGCCATATTACAATCGGCTAAAGAAGTGGGAGGCGACTTATATGATTTCTTCATTGAAGGCGATCGACTTTACTTTATCATCGGGGATGTATCGGGGAAAGGGGTTCCGGCATCTTTGTTCATGGCCATTGCACGGAGCTTGTTCCGCACGATCTCCCGTAAGATAGAGTCACCCGCTGAAATCGTAACCGCTATGAACAATTCCATTTCAGAAAACAATGAGTCGAATATGTTCATCACACTGATTGTCGGCATATTAGACTTACAGACCGGGACACTGAAACTTTGCAACGCAGGACATAACCCTCCTGCATTGATCCTCCCCGACGGAAGTGTGTCGTTACTGGATATGAAAAAGCATTTAATAGCAGGTATTATGCCGGATTATGTATATTCAGACGAGATAATCAATCTTGAAAAAGGGACTAAAATATTCCTTTACACCGACGGTATCACCGAGGCGGAAAACACGGCAAAGGATTTATACGGAGAAAAGAATCTCGTAAAAACACTGGCTGCCAATACCCATCAGGATATACATGCAATGGTAAACACGATCATTTGCTCGGTCGCTTTCCATGTACAAATGGCCGATCAAAGCGATGACATAACAATATTAGCAATACATTACGAACCGGAAACTAGTAAATAAGAAAGGATCCATTATGAAAATGAACAAAGAAATCAGGATAGCCAATGATTTGGCAGAGATATCCCATTTATATGAATTCATTGAAGAATTGGGTGAGGAACTTAATCTGTCTTCAGAGACCACGATGAATATAAACCTGGCGCTGGAAGAAGCTGTAGCCAATATCATCATGTATGCCTACCCGGAAAGAGAACAACATGAAATATTGTTGAAGGTAACTTCCTGCCCACAACAACTAATATTTTTACTAACAGATAGAGGGCAGTTATTCGATCCGACCCAGGTTCCTGACGCCGAAATCAATTTGCCGATCGAAGAACGAGCGATCGGCGGACTTGGTATTTTTCTTATCCGCAGCATCATGAACGAAGTTTCTTATCAACGTCTGGATGATGAAAACCTGCTGATCATGAAAAAGAACCTGTAAAGTAAGGCAAACAGGATCGCACATGATCCGTAATTGTAGTTTTTATATACCTTTGTCTTTTCTAATAAGAATACAAAGATGAATAAGAAGCTCTTCGCCTTTTTACTATTTCTTGCCTGCATCCCAATCGTACAGGCTCAAAAGAGTTATTCTATAAAAGGGATCGTAAAAGAAACGGCCAGCGGCGAACCGATCCCTTATGCTACCGTACTGATCTGGAACACATCACAGGGGACGGCAACCGATTCTGTCGGAAACTTCGAGATCACTGGCGTTGCTCCCGGAAGCTACCGGCTTCAGGCCTCTTTCATCGGCTATAAACCGACCGTTACGGCAGAGTTCCGGGTGGCCAACAAGGATATCTATTTCCCGGTCGAACTTGAAACTTCCAGCGAAAGCCTGCAGGAAGTGAATATTGTAGCTTCCCCTTTCCGTAAAACGGCAGAAAGTCCGCTCGGCCTGCGTGTTATCGGTTTTAAGGAGATAGAAAAGAGTGCGGGGGGAAACCGGGATATTTCGCGTGTCGTACAATCGTTTCCCGGAGTGGCATCCACTGCTGCCTTCCGTAATGACCTGATGGTAAGAGGGGGCGGGCCGTCCGAAAACCGTTTCTTTCTGGATGGGGTCGAGATACCTAATATCAATCACTTCTCCACGCAAGGAGCTTCCGGGGGGCCGGTCGGCATCATCAATCCGGACTTTGTGCGCGAAGTAAACTTCTATTCCGCGGCTTTTCCTGCCGCCAAGGGCAATGCGCTCAGTTCTGTCCTCGACTTTAAGTTGCAGGACGGGAATAAAGAAAAGTTCTCCCTGCGGGGTACACTCGGAGCTTCCGATGTGGGCGTATCGGCTAATGGCCCGTTGGGGGATAAAACGACCTATCAGGTTTCCGTGCGCCGTTCGTATCTCCAGTTCCTGTTCGATATGATCGGTTTGCCTTTCCTTCCGACCTTTACAGATGCCCAGTTCAAGATCAAGCATGCCTTCGACAAGAAGAACGAACTGACCTTTCTCGGGCTCGGCGCGATAGACGACATGAAGCTGAATACCGGAATGAAGGATATGAGCGAAAAGAACCAGTATATCCTGGCTTATCTGCCGGTTGTCAAACAGAAAACCTATACGCTGGGGGCTGTGTATAAGCATTATACCGGTCGTAATATCTACTCGCTTATTGTCAGCCGCAGCCAGATGAACAATAAAAACATCAAGTATCGTGATAATGACGAGAGCTCACCGGCAAACCTCACGCTGAATTACCGTTCGGATGAAATAGAAAACAAGTTCCGCAGTGAGAATATCTTCCGCCTGCCTTATATCCAACTGCATGTGGGGGGAAATATCGATTATTCGGAATATACGAACAATACTTTCCAGAAACAATTCACCACGATACCGAAAGAGATCAACTACCAGACAGACCTGGGGATCTGGAAATGGGGATTATATGCTACCGCGATCTACGAAAGCGTGAACGAACGTTTCACCGCCTCACTGGGCCTGCGTACGGATGCCAACAATTATTCATCCCGAATGAATAATATGCTCGATCAGCTGTCGCCACGCCTTTCGCTATCTTACCGCCTGGTTGGAGACATGTATCTGAATGCCAATCTGGGACGTTACTACGAATTGCCTCCTTATACCGTCATGGGGTTCAAGGACGAGAAAGGCTATTATGTGAACAAAGCCAACGAACTGCAATACATCCGTAGCGACCAGGCCGGACTGGGACTGGAATACCGTCCGTCCTCTTACCTGAAATTCACTGCGGAAGGATTCTACAAGCACTATGATCATTACCCGATGTCGGTTATCGACAGTATTCCTCTGGCATCCAAAGGTACGGATTACGGCGTATTGGGAAATGAAGCCGTAACCGCCACTGCTACCGGACGTGCCTATGGGGTCGAATTGATGGGACGCTGGTATAATTACAAAGGTCTTACCTTCATCGCCTCCTATACCTATGTCCGCAGCGAATATAAAGATGGACGGAACACGGGGAAATACCTACCCTCCGCATGGGATAACAAACACCTGCTAACCTTCAGCGGCACCTATTCACTTCCTAAAAACTGGGATGTAGGAGCTAAGTTCAGGGTTGTAGGCGGTGCACCTTACACTCCCTATGACGTAGAAAAGAGTAGTTATGTAGAGGCATGGGATGCCAGCGGTAGTCTTTATTACGATTACAGCCGTTTCAATAGCGAACGTTTGAAAGCGTTCACCCAGCTGGACTTGCGTGTTGACAAAACGTTTTATCTGAAAAAGGTGATGCTCGGACTATATATCGACATACAGAACGTACTCAATTCGAAGTATAAAGAGCAGGATGTCTATATCAAAACAGGGAAAATACTGAACCCCGAAGCCCCTCGGGAGAAGCAACGGTATGAATTAAAACCGATAGAGCGCATGACCGGAACGCTATTACCCAGTATCGGCATCCTGATTGAAATATAATAGCCTTGATTTTCTTATGTTTTTATTAACCATAGTTCTGCAATAGATAGTAAATTATTCCTATTTTTGTAGCCGGGAAAAACAAATAATAATTTGCCTGGGGAAAATCAATGCACAAAGCAGTTCTAAATAATATTATATGCCACATACAAATCCTGCTCACACTTGTGTGTCTTGTATGTGCTACCCCGACACAAGCCGAAGAGGTTCATCCGATCCTCATTATCAGTTCGTATAATCCGGATACCCGAAATACAACCCAGAATATCTCCGAATTCATGGAAGAATATAAACGGTTGGGCGGAACTGCTCCCGTTATTATCGAGAACATGAACTGTAAGAGCTTGCCGGAAGCCCCCCTGTGGAAAAGCAAAATGAATGCTTTGCTCAATAAATACAAGAATGAAAATACCCCGGAGGTTGCCATCATTCTCGGACAAGAAGCCTGGTCTTCTTATTTATCGCAGGATGAGCCGGTTTTAAAAGGAATACCCATCTTATGCGGAATGGTGAGCAGCAATGCGGTTATCCTGCCTGATTCAAGTGAAGTGCTCTCCGAATGGGATCCTGAAAGCATCGATATAGAAAGGTATATCAGCCAGGGGCATTTCCTGTCGGGATTCTTATATACCTATGATGTTAACAAGAATATCCAACTGATTAAAGGCCTTTATCCCACCACCAAAAACATAGCCCTGGTGACAGACAACAGCTACGGAGGCATCGCTTTACAGGCTTTGGTGAAGAAAGAGATGAAAACATTCCCCGACCTGAATTTGATCTTGCTGGATGGCCGGAAAAATAATATCTACACCATCATCGAACAAATTAAGAAGCTGCCTAAAGAAACAGCTATCCTACTGGGTACCTGGCGTGTCGACGTGAATGACGGTTATTATGTAGGCAATGCCACCTATACCATGATGTCGAGTAACCCCACTCTACCGGCTTTTACCTTAACATCCACCGGACTGAGCCACTGGGCTATCGGCGGTTATATCCCTGAATACAGGCCGATCGGAAAAGACCTGGCTAAACAGGCTATCGATATACAGGCCGGTAAGATACAACAAAAGGATTTGCATGCAATCAATATTCCGAATGTCTATACTTTCGATGCCCAAAAACTGAAAGAATTTAACATCGATAAGAACATTTTGCCGACCAATTCCATCCTGATTAATACCGAAGGCAATCTGTTTATAAAATACAGATTCGAGATTCTGCTGATCGTAGCCTGTATCTTGCTGATCTTCCTTTTAATGATCCTGTTGTTCCTGTTTAGAACCAACAGGCTGAAAGACATGCTAATGAACTCATTGGAACAGCAAAAAATCGTTGAGAGCGAGCTGCGCGTGGCTAAAGAGAAAGCGGAAGAGTCCGATCACCTGAAATCGGCCTTCCTGGCTAATATGAGCCATGAAATCCGTACCCCGCTCAATGCGATCGTCGGTTTCTCCGGATTACTGGCAATGGCAGAGAATTATGAAGAACGTGACGAATACATCAATATCATCAACAATAACAATGAGTTACTGTTACAGCTGATCAACGATATTCTGGACTTGTCGAAGATCGAGGCCAATACGCTTGAGTTTGTCTATTCCGATATCGATATCAACCAGTTGTTATGCGACATCGAACAAACCTCACGGCTGAAAGCGGCTGACGGCGTACAGGTTTCATTCGTTGAAAAACTTCCTCACTGTATTATCAGGACGGATAAGAACCGCCTGTCGCAGGTAGTAACCAACTTTATTAATAACGCAATTAAGTTTACGAAAGAAGGCAGCATATACTTCGGTTACAAACACAAAGAGAACAATCTATATTTTTACGTATCAGACACCGGATGCGGCATAGATAAAGACGTAAAAGACAGTGTATTCCAACGCTTCGTCAAACTGGATAGCTTTGCACAGGGAACCGGCTTAGGCTTGTCTATCTGCCAGATGATCGTACATAAATTAGGCGGGGAGATCGGAGTGGATTCCGAACTGGGACAAGGATCTACTTTCTGGTTCACACTGCCTGACACCGTTATTGAAGAGTCTCATATATCTGTTGCCGAAACGAATAAAACAGAGGTAAGCACAGAAAGCCCGACCGATAATAAAACCGCTACTTTGCTGATCGCCGAAGACAATGAAAGCAACTATACTTTAATCAAAGCGATCCTGAAAGATTACAACCTGCTACATGCCTGGAATGGGCAGGAAGCTATTGATTTATATCGAAAATATCATCCGGATATGATCCTGATGGACTTGAAGATGCCAATCATGGACGGCTATCAGGCAACAGAGGAAATACGTAAGGACAATACGATAATCCCGATCATAGCCGTTACCGCTTTCGCTTTTGCCGAAGATGAACAGCGGGTCAGCCAAAGCGGATTCAACGGATATGTAGCGAAGCCTATCAAACCGAACAATCTGAAAAAGAAGATTGTAGATCTTTTGTAACAGCAGTTTACAAAGCACGTGTTCCGGGAAACAGCATCGTGAATACGGTACCTTTTTCCATTTCGGAAGTAACCGTGATATTACCACCGTGACGATTCATAATCTGGCGGCATACACTGAGCCCGATCCCCGACCCTCCCGGCTTGGTGGTGAAGAACGGGACAAACACTTTATCCAACGCTTCCGGCACGATCCCGCTACCGTTGTCCGATATGGTTATAACCGGTATTCCGTCCTTTCTGAAAGCCTCTACACGTACTTCGGGAGAAGGGCTGTCGCCACAGGCTTCTACCGCATTCTTCAACAGGTTGATAAGTACCTGCTCTATCATACCCCGGTCTGCATATAATCTCAATTCGGACGGTTTAATAGAATAAATGAAATGGATGCCATTCACCGGTACCAGCTTTTGCAGGTCGTCAAACAAGGCCGACACAGGGAATATTTGCATGGTCGGCGCCGGGATACGGGTTAGTTTCCGGTAGTTCTCAACAAAGTCGAGCAAGCCCTTGCTACGACGGTGGATCGTTTGTATGGCTTGCAGCATGATTCCATAATCGCGCTCGTTCATTCCGTTCGATTCGGCCCGTTCCGTAACCGTCTCCGACAAAGAAATGATCGGAGCGATAGAATTCATTATCTCATGGGTTAGTACCCGGATCAGTTTCTGCCAGGCTTCCGTTTCCGCTTCGGCCACAACAGAATTATAAAGCCGTGAGCGGAAAGCGTTTAAAGCCTCATTCATAGAACGGGTGAGCTGTGCCTCCGCTCCACCCGATGAAGGTACCGGAAAAGACAAATTCAGGTCGCCATAATGGATATTAGCGATCAGATGCTCCATCCGGCGGATTGTTTTCTGCTGATCCCAATACAAAGAACAAGCCAGTACGATCAGGATCGCCGCCACCATAACCGTTGTGAAATACAGGCCTTTCAGCAGCAGGAAAGCTATTGCCAGTGACAACAGCACGATCAGAATAATCTTTATCAGGATCACATACCGTTTCATAGGCCCAGCTTATCGAGTTTCCGGTACAAGGCAAAACGGGTAATCCCCAATAGTTCAGCGGCACGGGTCACATTCCCGTCGGCACGGCGCAAAGCTCGTTCAATGGCTTCTTTCTCCAGGATACTCAGGTTGAGTTCTTCCGTCTCGATCTTCTTCCTGGCGGCAGACGGTTGAAGCATGAAATTCTCCGGTTTCAGCATTTGCCCGTCAGACAGGATGACGGCACGTTCTATGGCATGCTGCAACTCGCGCACATTACCGGGCCAGTCATAATTCTGCAATTTAGTACGGGCGTCACGGCTCAGGCCTTTGATCTCCTTCTTATACTTACGGGCATAACGGGTCAGAAAATAATCGGCCAGCAACTGGATATCGTTCCCCCTTTCACGCAGAGGCGGGATATGCAGTTCGATCGTATTGATACGGTAAAGCAAGTCCTGACGGAAAGTCCCTTCCTCTACCATACTCCGTATATTCATATTAGTTGCACATATCAGGCGCACATCGATAGAGACGGGACGGGTAGCTCCCAGACGGGTAATCTGTTGTTTTTCTATCGCGGTAAGCAATTTGGCCTGCATAGGCATACTCAGGTTTCCGATCTCATCCAGAAAGAGGGTTCCGCCCGTTGCCACTTCCATCCGTCCGGGCTTATCCCGGCGTGCATCCGTGAAAGCTCCTTTCTCATAACCGAAAAGCTCGCTTTCGAAGAGCTGTTCGGGAATACTTCCCAGATCGATCCCCACAAAAACCTGTCCGGCACGTGGCGAATGATGGTATAGAGCACGGGCAACCAGATCCTTTCCCGTTCCGTTCTCTCCCAAAATCAGGATATTGGCATCCGTATGGCGCAGCTTTTCTACAGTAGAGAAGATTTCCTGCATAGCATTACTTTCACCTATAATTTCAAAACCGCCTTCTTCTGCCGTTTCCAAAGCAGCGACCTGCCGTTTCAGGGTACGGACTTCCGTACGGCTTTCCCGAAGTTTCAGTGCGGCAGACAAAGTGGCCAGCAACTTCTCCTTCTCCCAGGGCTTTGGAATAAAATCGGTAGCACCGGCTTTAATGGCACGGACTGCCTTTTCGGTATCGGCATACGCAGTGATGAAAAGGACAACGGCATCAGGGTCTGCCTTTTTTATCTTTTCAAGCCAGAAAAAACCTTCCTGCCCGCTGATAGCATCCCGGCGAAAGTTCATATCGAGCAAGATCACATCCGGTGAGTAGCTTTCCATAAAATGCTCGATCCGTTCGGGTTGTGTGGTTACACGGATCTGTTCTACATACGGCTCCAACAGTAAGTTCAGGGCAAAGAGGACATCCTCATTGTCATCGATGATCAGTATTTTTCCCTGTTTCATATTTCGTTCTTTATTCATTCGCCATCCAGCAAAGTGTTTTATATCGGGGTTAAAGATAAGCATTAATACGACAAGAAGGATGTGCGGATGCGAACGTTTTTCGTGCGATATTGCACACGCTTCAGAGTATAAATTAATCAGAATAAATCGGTTATAAAATAATCACAAACCGGATTTATCATTATATTTGTACAACTAACAATTAATCACTTAAACTCTCATTATGAAAAGAAATCATTTTATCATTCCCTGCCTGCTGACACTCATTACAGTGTTCGGCTTCCTGCAACCGGAACAGGCCACCGGAACAGGCTCAGACAAAGAGACACCTTCGATCACGGCACCACCCACCGCATTGAAGCTCGACCCCTTCTACAAGAAATACATGAATGTAAACGGCATCCATGTCGTCAGTTCGTGGCGCGTACCGGATTCCTGCTTCTATGCCGCCTATGTGAGTATCAAAGCGTTAACCGATGTATTGCCTAAGGAAGTGCTCGAGTCGCTAACCAACCGGAATACCCGTATTGGTATCATGGCACGCTACGAAGGGACTACCGATATTCCCGAACATGCCTTTCTGGTGAATGATACGACTCTCAACTGGGATGTAAGAGCCAGGGGATTGGGCGGTACGATCGAAATGCCTTTCTCCACCTCTGCAGAAGAGAATATTCTCGCCTATCAGATCGATAAATATCATGCCGAGGATATTCTGATCCATGAATTTGCACACACAATCCATAACGTAGGCATAAGCCCTGTCTATCCTACCTTCAATAAAGAATTACAGGCTGCCCTCGACGAGGCTGTAGCCAAAGGACGTTGGAAAAATGTGTATGCTTCGACAAATATAGAAGAATACTGGGCGGAAGGTGTGCAGAACTGGTTTAATGTAAATGCTGAAGTCGATAACGACGAGGGAGACGGAAAGCATAATAAGATCAACACCCGCGAAGAACTTAAACGGTATGATCCGGGATTATACAATATCCTGGCACGCTTCTTTCCGGAAGTAAAGGAGCAGGTTAGCCGTCATAAGAAAGTAAACTTATATAACTGGCAGGAGAAACCCTGACCGCATCAGCTGTGCGTCTACGCACATTCTTTGTGCGCTGACGCACTGGGCTATTCTACCGTACGCGTCCTTAACCACTAGCTATCAGATGTTTAAAAATGTGGCATGTTATTTGTTTTTAAGAAAGCATGACACATACAAGAACATACATAATATCCGTTATCCTTGCCCTGCTGACCATCGGTTCGGCTTATCCGCAGGATACATTACGTCTCACGTTGTCCGAAACCATTCACATGGCTCAGGAGCAATCGCCCCAGGCAATCGCTGCCCGCCATTCATTCAGGGCGGCTTACTGGAACTGGCGTACTTTCCGGGCACAACAGTTACCCAGTCTGACATTCACCTCCACTCCTTCGCTGAACCGGTCGATCAGTTCGGTCACCCTGCCGGACGGAGGAGAAAGTTTCGTACACCGTAATCAGTTGATGGTGGATGCAGGATTTACGATCGACCAGAACGTCTCTTTAACGGGTGGTACCCTTTTCGTAAAAACGGCCTTGCAGCGACTGGATCTTTTTTCAGAGAAGACAAGCTCCTATAACAGCACCCCCGTCGTGATCGGTTACGAACAGAACCTGTTCGGATACAACCAATTCAAATGGGATCGTAAAATCGAACCGATCCGTTACACCGAGTCGAAAAAGAACCTGACGGAAACGCTTGAACTGGTTGCCGCACAAGCTACTTACCAGTTCTTCCAGCTAGCCACGGCACAGACAAACTGGGAGATCGCACAATATAATTATTCCAATGCCGATACACTCTATCAATACGCGCAAGGCCGCTACAATATAGGTACCATCACCGAAAACGAAATGCTGCAACTGGAGTTGAACCTGCTGACGGAACAGACCAACAAGATGAATGCCCGTATCGAAATGGACAACTGCATCCAGGCATTACGAAGCTATCTGGGTATCAACAATTCATCCGAGCTACAGGTGATCATCGGCGAGAATATACCTCATTTTGAAGTAAAGGTAGACCAAGCCCTCCAACTGGCTTACGAAAACAATCCCGAGCCGGAATCACTTCAGCGTCAACGTCTCGAAAGCGAATACAAAGTGGCCGTAGCCAAAGCGTCACGCGGATTTAAAGCCGACCTGTATATGCAATTCGGGTTAACCCAAACGAACGAGAAACTGAAGGAGGCCTACCGTAGCCCTCTGGATCAGCAATTAGTCAGTATCGGCATCCGCATCCCTATCCTTGACTGGGGAGTCGGAAAAGGGCAAGTCAAAGTGGCTCTCAGCAACCGCGACAAAGTATATACCGACGTGGAACAGGCACGCAACGACTTCGAGTTAAATGTGATCAAGATGGTCAAACAGTTCAACCTGCAAGCCGATAAAGTAGCCATTGCACAAAAGACCGACCAGACAGCCCAGCGCAGGAACGATGTTGCACAGAAGCTATACCTCCTGGGTAAGTCCACCATCCTCGACCTCAACGCCTCCATCACCGAGAAAGACCGGGCACGCAGGGATTATATCAATGCCTTATATAATTACTGGAACCTGTATTACGGACTCCGCAGCATGACCGGTTACGATTTCGAGCAAGGCCGTGAACTGACATTCAATTACGAACAATTAATGAAATAAGATAATGGATAAACCTATTGAAAAGAAACCCGTATATTACCGTTACCGCTGGCACATCGCCGGAGGGGTAGCCTTTATCATCCTTTTAGTCTACGTCTCGATCGTTGCTTCCGGCGGCCGAAAATTACGCACCGAAGCCGAAAACCTGATCATCGGCGAAGCGACAGCCGATAAGTTTCTGGAATACGTAGATGTGGAAGGTGTAGTTCAACCGATCCTGACCATCAAGATCAATACCCGTGAAGCAGGTAGCGTCGACCGTATCGTAGCCGAAGAAGGCACTATGATGCAAAAAGGCGATACGATCCTGACCCTGTCGAACCCGGATCTGATACGTACCATCGACGACCAGCGCGACGAATGGGAGAAGCAACTGATCTCTTATCAGGAAAAAGAGATTGAGATGGAACAGAAGAGCCTCGACCTTCAGAAACAGACGTTACAGACGACATATGAACTGAACCGCCTGAAAAAGAGCTTTGCCCTCGACGAAGAAGAATTCCGTATGGGTGTGAAAAGCAAAGCCCAACTGGAAGTGCAGCGCGACGAGTTTGTCTATAAAACCCAGAGCACGGCCCTGCAACTGGAAGGCCTGCGCCACGACAGTGCCGCTACGATCCTCCGCAGCGAACTGATGAAGAACGACTTGGAACGCGAACGGAAAAAGTATGCCCGTGCACAGGAGCGTATGGATAACCTGATCGTACGCGCCCCACTGGCCGGCCAGCTCAGTTTTGTGAAGGTTACCCCCGGGCAGCAGGTACAGAGCACCGAAGCGATCGCCGAGATCAAAGTGCTGGATCAATTCAAAATACATACCTCGCTAAGCGAATATTATATCGACCGGATCACCACAGGGCTTCCCGCCACCATCAGCTGGCAGGGAAAGAAATATCCCCTGCGGATCACCAAAGTCGTTCCGGAAGTAAAAGACCGCAACTTCGATGTCGACCTCGTTTTCACCGACGAGTCTCCCGAGAATGTACGTATCGGAAAGAGTTTCCGCGTGCAGGTCGAACTCGGACAGCCGGAAGAAGCCCTGGTCATCCCACGCGGCGATTTCTTCCAGACTACCGGAGGACAATGGATATATAAACTGAACGAAGCCGGAACGAAAGCCCGGAAAGTAAACATCAGCATCGGCCGCCAGAATCCGCAGCAATATGAAATTACAGGCGGTTTACAGCCGGGCGATAAGGTTATTGTCACCGGATATAGTACTTTTGGAGATGCGGAAGAGCTGATACTTAAATAAGGAATAAGAAAACAGATACCATGAAAATATTATTACTTGCTATCCGGTCGTTATCACGTTTCCGACTGTACACCGCTATCAATATAATAGGCCTGGCCATGAGCCTGGCCTGCGTGATGACCATATCCCGACATGTGTACAGGGAACTGACTGTAGACCATTTCAATAAAAATTTGGATCGGTTATGCCTGGTCACACAGCATTTTGAACAAGAAACAATGCCTCGTTTTTATTACAATTTCAATCCCGGAACAGGCATGGGTGATTCCCGCTTGATAAACAATCCGTCTGTTGAGAAAGTAGCCCCTTTCTCTTCTTTTACAGAAGACTATATAACAGTTAATGATGTAAAATACAATGCGCGAATCCTGGTTGCCGATACTGCTTTTTTACAGATTCTGGATTATCCGGTTATATCCGACAATAAACAAATTCCACTACAGGATCCGCAAAGTGCAGTTATTACACGGAAGTTTGCCCGAAAGCTGTTCGGAACAGACAAAGATATAGTAGGAAAAAGCATACAACACTCTATCGGTAAAACAATTACGATCACCACAGTAATCGACGACCCTGTCGATAAAAGTTCCATTCAGTTCGACCTCCTCGTTTCCTGGCAATTGCAAGAAAAATGGGGACGTGCTTTTGAAGCTATCGTATTATTGGCTCCCGGCACTGATATTGATAAACTGAATAAAGAATTTATCAGTAACATAAAAGAAGGAAGTAAGGAAACACCTAACCAACTGCTTCCCCTCGGCAAATTGTACTTTGACAAAACTGTCAACACGTTCGATGACACTTTTCTACGGGGAAACAAAAGCAATATCCTGGTTCTCTCCGGTGTCGCTTTTCTTATTTTGCTTGTAGGCATCTTCAACTTCATCAATATCTATACTGTCCTGATGCTGAAACGGGCACGCGAGTTAGGGATGAAAAAAGTATTTGGTGCCAGAGCTTTACAAATGCTGATGCAACTCGTTGGTGAAAACATAGTAATGATAGGCTGTGCCCTCTTTATCGCCTGGATATTAATTGAGATTAGCGGAGGAGCCATTGAATCGACCCTGGGTATCTCGCAAGTAAACAGTCTGACATTTGACTTTTTACTTTCAATGGGTATTCTCTTCCTGCTACCAGCCATCACCTCCGTGTATCCTTTTATCAGATATAATTACACGCCACCTATAACTTCACTTCGCTCGGTAAATCACAGTGGTAACTCTGTGGTCTCACGTTCTGTTTTTATTGCATTTCAATATATTATCACCTGCTGCCTGATAATCGTATCTTTGTTCTTTATGAAACAACTCCATTTTATGCTGAATGCAGATCTGGGATATAAAACAAAAGACATTATAAAAGCTCAGTTTATCAAACATCCTAGCAATGTATGGAGCATGTCGGATGAAGACCGTATAAAATACTTCAATAATATTAACCGGCTAGATGGCGAGATAAAACAGAAAATGGATGCCAGTCCCCTTTTTATTAATTGGGTATATGGAGATAGCCCCCACACGATACAGGAAGGCGGTATTCGTTTGAAAACAGCGGACGGAGAATATAAAGAAGTTTGCTCTGCCTATATGTCTGCACAAAATATACAGATGTACGGCTTAGCATTAAAAGAAGGGCGATTTTGGAACGATTCCATTGATAATACATATGGTTACCAGTTCATTATTAACGAGACAGCACAAAGATTATTTGGTATAACCGATATAGAAACAGTACAATTACAGCCGGATAGCCGTTTGTGGCTTACCAGCCGGGAGAATATGGAAACAAATCCTCCTTATCAGGTTATCGGTGTGGTAAAGGATTTCAAGTTCACGCACTTGTCCAAGCCCACCGCCCCGTTGGTTATTTCCAACTCCGGAAGTTATAACAGTCAAAAATTAATGGCTACCATCGTTCCCGGAAAAAAACAGGAAGCAATTACCTTTCTGAAGAAACTCCACAACGACACCGTAGGCGGTGAGTTTGAATATTCATTTGTTGAAGACGAAGTTGGTGCTCTTTATAAAGATGATAAAAAGGCTGCTTATATCTATTCCATATTCACAATCATAGCTATTCTAATCTCTTCATTAGGTTTGTTCAGTTTGTCTCTGTTTGATGTTCAGCAGCGATATCGAGAGATTGCCATTCGTAAGGTAAACGGGGCTACAACCAATGTTGTCATGCAAATGATGTTACGCAAATATTTCAAATTACTGGCATTAGCATTTATGATATCCATTCCGATCTCACTGCTGGCTATTTTCAAATACCTGGAAAACTTTGCCAACAAAGCTCCTGTCTCCTGGTGGATCTTTGCTGCCGCTTTGATCGTTACGGCCGGAATATCCCTGGCTACACTGATCTGGCAGATACATAAAGCGGCACAGACTAATCCGGCGGAAGCCATGAATGCGGAATAAACAAATACAACATATCCATGAAGATCATCCTGCTTGCCATACGTTCACTGGTACGTTTCCGGTTATACACGATTATTAATATTCTCGGTCTGGCCTTGAGTCTGGCCTGCGTCATCATCATCAGCCGGTATGTGTACAGTGAGGCAACGACCGATCATTTCAATAAAAAACATGAGCAACTGTACCTGAGTCTACGCCATCGGGGAAACGGCGAACTGCCACCTGTCCTGTGTACTACGGATAATGTACTCCTGAAGAAAAACTATATTAATCCGCTGGATATTCCGGAAATAGAGAAAAGGACATCCTTTGTTTCCCTCAGCGATGTAGAGATCAATATTGACGAGAAGAAATTTAATGCACACGTATTAGCTACAGATACTCTTTTCCTGCAACTGCTAGACTATTCGGTATTGGAAGGAGATCGTGCCCGCTTACTGGCCGACCCTAAAGAGGCGGTTATCACCAGCAGGTTCGCACAGAAGTTGTTCGGCAAAGAGAACCCGGTCGGCAAGAATATTGAGTATAACGGAAATATCCTGACGATCAAAGGGATCACGGGAAAGACGGTAACGCAAAGTTCTCTCAACTTCGACCTGCTGATATCAAAAGAGTTGCAATGGCGGTGGCCTCCCGTAAACTACTACACGATCGCTCAAGCTTTTCCCGGTATCAGTGCCACCCGGATCAATGACAGACTTAAAGCAAACCATAACGCGGACGATACCGATAATTTTCTTTTCCAGGTTATCCCGTTGGATAAGCTTTATATGGACAAGGCTGTTGACAAAGGGCAAAATACGTTCCGTCAAGGCAATGCAGACAGTCTGAAGATCCTATCGTTCGTTGCCATCTTACTGTTGTTGATCGGGGTATTTAACTTTATCCATATCAGTTCGGTCGTTATCATCAAACGCAGCCGGGAACTAGGGATGAAGAAGGTATTCGGAGCCAGGCCTGTACAACTGTTCATCCAGTTGTATGCCGAGAATCTGGTATTAACGGCAGCTTCACTCTTTCTCAGCTGGATGATTATCGAGATCACCAACCCGATGCAGATAAACCTGCTCGGTATTTCGACGGTTGTCGGATCGTCTTTTAATACGATATTATCCCTGGGGCTTCTGATTGGATTACCATTGGTCATTACTATATATCCTTTTTTCAATTATAGCTTCCGGCAGACAATCCGTTCACTGCAAGGCGCTGTTCCGGAGAAGAACAAGATGGGAACCCGCTCCGTCTTTTTAATCATCCAGTATGGTATTACCTGCTGCCTGATCATTTCTTCCCTGTTTTTTATGAAGCAGCTTCACTTCATGCTGAATGCCGATCTGGGATACCGGACAAAGGATATTATAAAAGTATGGTTCATGCGCCCTTCCTCTCAAATGAGTTATGGAGAGGAAGACCGGAAGCGGTCTGATGAGATTTCGTTCAAGGTGCAGAATGCCATCAAAGCGTCTCCTTTATTTCAGTCGTTTACCTATGGACTGAGTCCATACGAAATACCGAACGATCAACTCAATAAGCAGAATATGCGCATTCCCGGAGGAGAATGGCAGGAAGTATTTCATGTAAAGGTTTACAACAGTTTCTTCGATGTATATGAGATAGCTGTATCAAAAGACAAACTTCCGGAGAGCGAACACGAGATACTGATGAACGAAACAGCTAGAAAGCTCTTCAGTAAAGGAGGTCAGTCCCCTACGGAACTGGAAATGGAATCATATAATGGAATCCACTCATATCTGGTAAAGGGCTTCACGCCTGAATTCCAGGTCGTGCATCTCTCACAACGCAACCAACCGGTCATCATCACTTCCAAAGATGTAAAAGATGAAATGTTCTGGCCCGGAAAGTTAATGGCTTCTATTGTTCCCGGGCATCGGCAGGAGGCTATCCAATTCCTGAAAGAGTTTCATACCGGTACTGTCGGAGGAGAATTTGAATACACTTTTGTGGAAGACGAGATCAGTGCCATGTATGAGAAAGATCGGCTGGTCGCACGGATCTATTCCGTCTTTGCCCTGATCGCGATCCTGATCTCTTCGATGGGGCTCTTCAGCCTGTCGCTGTTCGATATCCAGCAACGGTATAAGGAGATAGCGATCCGTAAGATAAACGGGGCGACCACCTCCATGATCACCAGGCTGTTGCTGCGTAAGTATTGCCAGTTGTTGCTGGTCTCTTTTGTGATAGCCACTCCGTTATCCTGGCTCGCTATCCGGCATTACCTGAAAGATTTCTCTCATCAGACAGCTATATCCTGGTGGCTGTTCGCCATTGCAGCCATCCTGACTGGGGGGATTGCGCTTATCACAGTTATCTGGCAAATACGCAAAGCAGCCGGAACAAATCCGGCACAGGCTGTTAAAACAGAATAGGCGATCAGTGCGATAATGAACACATTACGTGCGAATACACACGGAGCGGCGGACGAAATTATCTCATAACAACAACTATATCAACAATTTACCCATTTGGCATACATTTTGCTTTTTATTTAGTAAACTTGTAACAAATATCAGTATAAGAATGAGTATGCTACGACACTATTTCAAATTAGCTATCCGCAACCTGTTAAAATATAAATCGCAATCTGTTATTAGCATTGTCGGACTGGCGGTGGGTTTTACCTGTTTTGCATTGGCTACTCTGTGGATACGGTATGAACAGACTTACGACACGTTCCATGACGGAGCCGACCGTATCTATGTGGTTCGGATAGCATCAGAAATGTATAACGACGGCATATCACAGATCACTCCCTATCCGCTGGCGGCTTTTATGAAAGAGACATTTCCGGAAATAGAGACAGCCTGCAATATGCAGGCTTGGAATTGCCAGTTCAAATACAAGGAAGTAGAATATAGTTCATTTGAAATAGGGGTCGACTCGGCTACAATGGAAATGTTCCGGTTCGATGTAATAAGCGGTAACCATAACTTCATGCTTCCTGACAATGAAGAAATAGCCATTACCGACCAGCTGGCTGCACAATTGTTCGGGAAGGAAGATCCGATCGGCAAGGAGATCGATATTTACGGAAAAAGAAAAATATGTGCCATCGTAAAACCCTGGGATATACACAGCAATATGCCTTTTGAAATCCTCGCGTCGAACAGGTACGAAAAAGAATGGAATATGTCCTCCTGGCAAACATTCATCAAAATAAGAAAAGGTGTCGATATAGAGACCTTCCGGAAGAAGCTGAAAGAGTTTAAGGCAGATAAGGATCCCTCTTTCGTAATCAGTAAAACGGAACTGACCCCGATCACAGCCATGCGCTACGACCGTCCTAGCCGGGAAGTAACAGTGAAATACGAACATATTCTACTGTTTGCCTCAGCCGGAGGACTGGTTATCCTTTGCGCTTTATTCAATTATCTGACCCTGTTTATCACCCGGATACGAATGCGTAACCAGGAAATAGCACTTCGCAAAGTATGCGGTTCATCCGACAGTAACCAACTGGTTCTGTTTGCCGTCGAGTATATGCTGACGCTGGTTCTGGCCTTATTCACCGGCCTGATCCTGATAGAGCTTGCCTTGCCTACGTTTAAAGAGTTATCCGATATCAAACTGGACAATACCGCTATCTATCTGGAGGCAGTTAAATACTCGGGAATCATCGTCATCCTTTCGTTCCTGTTGTCTTTATATCCGATCTACTATTTCAGACGCCAGACTTTAAATGCTATGCTGAAAGGCTCTGCGGGAAACAGGAATAAAAACACATTCCAGAAAATAAGTATGGCTGCACAATTCATCATCAGTATCTGTTTTATCTTTTGTGCTGTCATACTGATGAAGCAAATACATTTCCTGAACCGGGCTGATTATGGGTTGGAACGAACCAACCGGGCGAATGTCAATGTCTACCCGAATATCGATGGACTAAAAGAGGAGATCAGTAAGATCCCGTTCGTCACGGAAATATTTCCGGAGAAACTCCCTCCCCTTTTCCCCCGCTATGCACGCTCTTTCCGAAGCCTGAACGAATGGGAAGGACGTCAGGACTCTACCGCATCCGTACAATTTGAGACGATAGACTGTAATGAAGAATATTTAAAATTTTACGGGCTACAGCTTGTTGAAGGGACATTCCCGGCTAACAGTTCCGGCAAGCAGGTATTGATAAACCAGGCCGGGGTAAAAGCCATGAAGATGGATCATCCCGTCGGAAAAACAATGCTGAAAGGAGAAAGTCAGCTGGTCATTGCAGGAGTGGTTAAAGACTTCTATATCGCTCCACCTACCATACCCGCCAAACCGGTTATGCTGGAAACGACCAAAGAGTTCAATTCCAATTATGATGAAGGTATCCTCTTCAAATATCAGGAAGGAAGCTGGCCCGAATGCAAGCAACGGATAGAGCAACTGGTGAAAAAAATGAACCCGGATATCCGAAATTGCTCTATCGTAAATATGGAAGAAGAGTACGCCAAGTTCCTGAAATCAGAGAATGCCTTGTTGCTGATGCTGGATTTTGTTACGCTGGTCTGCGTACTGATCTCTTTGTTCGGTGTCTTCTCGCTTGTCACGCTCGATTGCGAACAACGCCGGAAAGAGATCGCTATCCGGAAGGTAAACGGAACTACGACACGTCATATCATGTACAAATTCTTTATGAAATATATGTTGTTGCTGCTCACCGCTACTGCCGTCGCATTCCCGGTCGGTTATCTGATAATGAAACCCTGGGTAGAGAACTATGTGATTCAGACAAGTTTCGACTGGTGGATATATCCGGCTATATTGCTTTCACTGGCAACCCTTATCTCTTTGTGTACAAGCTGGCGTATATGGAAGGCTTCCAACCAGAATCCGGCAGAAACAATTAAATCAGAATAAACGATTGAGTATGTTAAAGCACTATTTGAAAATAGCGATACGCAACCTGTTGAAGTATAAGCAACAGTCACTTATCAGCATTATCGGGCTGGCGGTGGGAGTTACCTGTTTTGCCTTCTGTTCTTACACCCTACGGACAAGCATGGCCTGGGAAAGAAGCATCACGGATATCGACCGGATCTGCATCCTCTACTCTGAAACGGAACAGGGATCAGAAATCTGTTACGAACATTACGCACCCTACGCTTTAGCCAAAGCTTTTCCCGAAATAGAATCGGCCATAGCTTACAGCAATATAGGCCCTTACACAGATAAACTCTGTGAAATAACGGCTGCTGACGGAACGGTCACTTACTTTAATGAAGTATTCCTGTTCTCGGAACCCGGATTCCTCGATTTTTTCGATATATGGCTTATCAATGGAAATGAAAAGAACATTCAACAGATACCGAACGCTATTCTGGTCACAGAGAAAACGGCTTACAAACTATTCGGTACCTTGGATGTCGTTGGAAAGACCTTTACAAACATCGATGACTTCAACGACCAAAAGGAAGTTTTCACCATTCAGGGAGTCATCGAAGACTTTCCCGTACAAAGTTCTCTGGAGAGATACAGCGGTATCGAACTGAATACCACGAACCCGGCAATTGCCGATCCGGAAAGTTCGATGCACTACAACGGGTATTCTTCTTATGTAAAGATTAAACCGGGTATAAATCTGTCTCAATTAAATAAGAAACTAGCGAATTATAACCTAGAATATCTCAAAGGGAAAGATGCCATTGCCGAATTAAAAGTGCAGCTCAAGCCGCTGACACAGCGAAGGGAGCTGTTCCTGAAAGGGAAATTCGACAGTGCGGAATTAATCTTCTTCGCTATCGGTGCGTTAGTCCTGCTGACAGCCTTGTTCAATTATGTCATCTTTATAATCGGACGGATGATGAACCGGATCCGCGAATGTGGTATCCGTCAGGTGAACGGGGCGGAAAAATGGTCGTTGTTCACGCTTCTTTTCACAGAGGCGGCCATCGCTTTTATTGTAGCTTGTTTTCTGAGTTTTATCATCACCGAACTGATTACTCCTTATATAAGCAACATACAGTTATACTACACATTAAACCGGTCTTTCATATTTAAACTGTTGATACAGTATAGCTTCGTCGGATTGATTCTGATTGCACTACTTTGCCTGGGAGTGATCGGTAAAATTGGAAAGTTCTCTATCATAGAGAGCCTGTTCAACGACAAAACGATCCGGCGCCACAGTATTCTGCGTCATTTATTTATTTCTATCCAACTGGTTATTTGTTTCCTTTTCCTGGGAATGACCTGGTTTGTCCTGCAACAAAGCAAACTTCTGGAATCCCGGCTAACCGCAGGATTAAGTGAGGCAGACAAAACCACTTTGTTCGAAGTATCTCTCAATGGGGACAAATTCGTTCCCATCCGACAGGATATGCTTCGTAAGTTCGAACAAAACCCGAAGATAAAAACGGTCTGCCGGAATGCGATGGGATTATCCGGAGCGTGGCAATTGGGTGAAGGCCGCTTTTCGTGGGACGGGATCACGGAACAGGAAGCAAAAACAACACTTAGCCATGTTTATACCGACCCTTCCTATTTCGATCTGATCAACCAAAAACCGGTAAAAGGAAGATTATACAAACCGGAAGAAACGGATAAGGCAATTATCAACGAGTCATTAGCCCGATTGTTAAACCGGGATCCGATCGGCATGCAGATCAGTGTCAGGTATTGGGGAAAAGAAATGACGAGTTATCAGATTGTCGGTATCTTACCGGATGCCATCAGCAACCTGAATGACTGGAATTCAAGCCAGTCCGTATTACCTTGCATCTACATGCCTTTTCCGGAGAATAGCGTCAATATGAGCTGCCTTGTAAAGGTAAGTCCGGAATACAGGAAGGATTTCACGGCCGAAGTAAAAGCGGAGTTATACAAATACGTCAATCAGGCGACTCCGATCTATATCAACAGTATGAAGGAACAGGCCGGGTTTTATCTCAATTACGAACAGAACCTGTTTCGCCTGATATCTATTCTTTCCATTGTCTGTATCCTTATCAGTTTACTGGGGATATACGCTTCCGTTACATTATCTACGGAAAGACGGAAAAAAGAAGTCGCTATCAGGAAGATCAACGGGGCTACCCCGCAAACGATCCTGTTCATGTTTTGTAAGAGCAGTATTTTACAGTTATTTATTTCTGCTGCTATTGCTTTCCCTTTACTGATAATGATATTGACATCATGGTTACAGCATTATACCGTACGGATCCCGATCGGAGTAATCCCGTTCATTATCCTGTTCATCCTGATGGTTATCGTCGTTGCTGCCACTATTATATGGCAACTAAGGAGGATTGCGAACCTCAACCCGGCAGAAATTATTAAAACCGAATAAACAAAAATCATATGAATATGAAACAGTCTCTATTCTTACTCAGCATCCTTTTTTTAGTCGTTTCCTGTTCCGGAGACCGAAGTAAAGGTTCTGTAAAAAATCATCAGATAAAAACGACTATCACAGGAGAGTTATCCGGAGAAATAGTTTTTCAGGGTAACAGCCGGCATAATTATTACGACATCGCTATTACAGACGATTATTATGCGTTTATGGATTATTATAGCGATACGCTCCTGCAAGTCCGGAATAAAGAAGATTTCTCATTGCATCAGATCGAGTTGAGAGAGAAAGATACTTTTGTTATCTCTTCTCCTCACTTTACAAAATATGACTTCACCTGCAACAAGATGAAGAATGGTATATCTGTCTGGGATAACGACTCACACAGTTTGAAACAAATCAACCTAGATGCCACGCAGGCTGCACCGCTAGTCACCGTTAACTCTACTTCTTCTTTCGAATTTACACCGGGTGACGGATGTACCAACTGCTGCATTACCCCTGATAAAACGTATGCAGTCATGTTCAATCCCGACAGATCCCAGGTATTTTATTCTGCGGACAAAACAGGCGGACTTTACAAAGTACCCCCCTACCCCGTAATCAAAGTGCCGATGATCGATGATGTTCGAAGAAGAGCATTCGCATCCGATCTCGTAGTCAATGAAGAAAAAGGAGTGATCGTTGCCGCCCTCCGTTTCATCGACAGTGTCAACTTCTACGACCTCAACGGCAATATGACCGATGCCATTTCCTTTGCCGACTATTATTCTATCCCTGTCGCGGATATCACGAATAAATATATGGATGCCGAGCATAGTAAGAAATGTTTTATCGATATCTGCTGTTCAGACCAGTATGTATTTTGCCTGTTCGACGGCTCGACAGACTTCACCGGCAATTCAGTGATTTATGTATTCGATTGGGACGGAAAACATAAGGCAACTTTACAAGCCGACCATAACTTACGTAAAATCGCCACAGAGAAATCAGGTAAATACTTATTAGCTTTGTCCCCCAACGAACAAGGTGGACGGGATGTGGTAAGATACAACCTGAAAAATAAAATCTGATAAACAAATAGTATCCATGTTACAACACTATTTTAAAGTAACCTTCCGGGAACAACTTAAATATAAAACACAAGCGATTGTCAGCATTATCGGTCTGGCAATCGGTTTTACGGCCTTTATCCTGGGGGGCTACTGGTTGTGGTGGGAAACGCACTTCGATAACTTCCATCCCCAGGGTGACCGGCTGTATTGCCTGACTACCTCCGGGATAGCTAGAAAAGCTACCGGGGCAGAAGCCGACCTCGACCAGCTTCATATCAACGACCGCGCCGAACTGAAGAAATTACTGCCTGAAATTCAGGAAATATGCATCTTTGCCAACACTACCTATACGATCAAAGAAAACAATACCAGCAAGTATATCTACGGACTGACTTGTGACCATTCCTTTTTCAAGATGTTCAGGACGGATTTCATCACCGGGACAAACAAAGGGGCCGTGCTGGACGGTTTGTCTGTTGTCCTCACTCAAAGTACGGCTATGAAATTCTTCGGTACGACCAACTGTATCGGGAGAGTGTTCGAACTGACCGGACATTACCGCCCCGTCGTCGTAGGGGTCATCAAGGATTATCCCGATAATTCGGATCTCATCTTTCAGTTTCTGATCATCAACAAAGTAAAACCCATACCGCATGTGAACCGGAATATAACCTATGTGCGCTTATATCCGGGAAGCAACGTCCGAAAAGTCAAAGAAAAGCTGGCCTTATACAAAAGCCATGCCGACGATCCGCATGGTGCAAATCATGTAGATAAATGGAAAATAAACCTGCGTACCCCGGCGGAAGTACACCTCTACTGCCATCCCGAACTGGAAAGCCGGATACGTAATATCCATATCCTGGCTTTCGCCGGGCTGATGGCTTTCCTCAGCGCTTTGATGAACCTTTTGGTACTATTTATCGGCCAGCAACAGCGTAAGAAACAGAAAAACAGAACCTACCTGTGTATCGGAGCATCGCCCAGGCAGATGCTGCTGAAAGGATGGATCGAGCTTTTCTTCCCTATGTTCTTTGCCTATCTGCTGGCATTCTGCCTGATGGAAGTCATTTTCCCTTATTACGAGAGTTATACCACCTGGAATCATTACGGCATTTACGAAGGGGTTTCACGGCATATCGATCAGTCTGCTTTGGTTCTGACCGGACTGGCTGCGATACTTGTCAGCACGGTGTTGTTCGGGTTATTCAGCTTTATTCCTATCCGGCAGGTCTTGTGTAATCCACAAAACCAGTCGGTATTTTTCAAAAGAGGACTGATAGCCGGGCAGATATTTATTGGCTCCCTGTTCTTTTTCACTTCGCTGGTTCTCTTCCAGCAACTTCATTTTATCCTTACCAAAGATAAAGGTATACGGTATGAAAACGTGTTGCAGGTAGATATGGGCTTTGAAAATGCCTATGAACACGACCTGAGAACACTAGCTCCGGAACTGCGTAACCACCCTTCTGTGGATGCAGTCTGTTATACCGCGGTCAACTCGCCAGTCTTTACTGAACAGGGGGATTATTATGGAACCTTTATCTCCCATTTATCTTTCGATCCGGCAGAAACAGACCCAACCCGGGAAGATTATATTATGTTGGTCAGTAAAGAGTTCTTTTCCCTGTTCGACCTCACACTGGAAGCCGGGGAATGGCTCGACGATAGTAATACAGACAATTTCCTGGTCAACAGAACCGGCTTCCGGAAACTGGGTTACAAAGATTTACTGGAACGAAATATCTATAAATACGACGGGAAAAGCCACATAGCTTCCAACCGGAAAGTAGCAGGCATATTGAATGATTACCTGTATGCCCCGATGCAATATCCGGTTCTGCCGATCTTTTTCCGCTTATATACCGATCAGGATATGAAAGAATATTCTCCGGTTCAATATTTCTATGTTCGCCACCTTCCGGGGCACCAAAAAGAAGTGACCGAATATATCAGGCAGGTCGTACAAAAGTTTAACCACAGCGGGATCCCCAACAGCAATTTATGTATCCGCTTAAGCGATCTGGTCGATAAATTCAATCGTCCGGAGAAGGTCATATTCAGTGTATTCAGTATCATTGCTGTCCTTTGTATCCTGATCTCCACATTCGGTATTTATTCGTTGGTCAGCCTTTCTGCCCAACAACGGAAAAAAGAGATCGCCATCCGCAAAGTGAATGGTGCTACTTTCCTGCATATCCTGCAATTATTCTTCCGGGAATATCTGATACTGGTCATTATCAGCAACCTGTTTGCCCTACCATTGGGATATATCCTGATGCAGCAATGGCTGGAAACCTATGCCAACCATATCAACCTGGCAGCATGGCCTTTTATAGCCGTATTCTTTATCACCTGCGGAATCGTCCTTCTTTCTATCTTCCGTCAAGTCAGACAGGCAGCACAGACAAACCCGGCAGAGTCGATAAAAGCGGAATAAAAAACTAAATAAACACAAATTCCGTGCAGTATTTCAGCTTCCCGCGCGTTTATTAAAAACAAATGCGGGAAGCTGAACGATTTTAGATGAGTAGAAGAATAATTATATGGATGTTGATATGCCTGAACGGTACGGAATACGTATACGGACAATGGACAGAGAAGGATTCGGTATGGCTTCAGAATATCATTTCAGGCAAGGAAAAGATAGAACTGAACCCGGAAGCGCTGAAAGCAATAGAATCCGGCACACTCATCAACACGGACAAACCGGCGTCGAATATGATCATGGCGCCGTCTGCCTCCCCCGCCTCTTCCATTCTAAAAGACTTCTCTGAATATGTTCGTCCCGAAGATGTAGAAGAGAAAAATCCTAACCGGAAAGTTGCCCTGAAAGATCTGCCACCGGCCGTCTTTATGCGGTACGGACTGGATAAACCATTACCTCGTTTTAAAATGTTCGGTTCTTTCTATGTCTCCCCCGATATCCGGGCAAATGCCGTGAAGCCGTCGGGTATCTCATTCGACGATCTGCTCCAACAGGTCTTTATGCCCAGTGCGCGTTCCAAAAGAAGAAACGCCCAACGTTGGCAGACACAGAAATATTACAACAATTATCCGTAATTTTTTCATACATTTGTCATCTCATTTACACGGCAACTTGTCGTTTTATGTTTAACACACTTGAATGATAAAATGGAAAAAATTATTTCGTACCTGCTTTCGGCCATCTATTATGTGTTATTTGGTTTTACATTGGCTTTCTTTCATGTAGTACAATGGATATGCTTCAACCTGTTTGGTTACAAAGCACACAAAAAAAGCGTGGATGTTTTAAGTTTTTTCCTGGTTGCCAACACCTACGTACTGGGAACAAGATACAAAGTGACCGGACTGGAAAAACTTCCGGCCAACCAGCCCTTGATCATTGCTTCAAATCATCAAAGCTTGTATGATATTACCTCCATCTGCTGGTTCATGCGCAAGGTACACCCTAAGTTTATCAGTAAAATCGAACTGGGGAAAGGCATCCCCAGCATCTCATACAACCTCAATCATGGCGGTTCCGTGCTTATCGACCGGAAAGACCCGAAACAGGCATTGTCAGCCATCCGTATAATGGCTGAATATATCGAAAAAAATAAACGTTCGGCAGTGATTTTCCCGGAAGGGACACGAAGTAAAACGGGTACCCCCCGCCCTTTTGCTGAAAACGGACTGAAAATCCTCTGTAAGTATGCACCGTCGGCTTACATGGTGCCGGTCACCATCAACAACTCATGGAAAATGACCAAATGGGGTTCCTTCCCTCTGGGACTCGGCAACCACATCGAACTCATCATCCACGACCCTATTCCCGTGAAGTCTAAACCTTTCGCCGAACTATTTGCCGAAACAGAACAGACAGTTACCGGTAGTATTACAATATAAATACGATCAAAAAAATAGCCCCCCGAAAGTCTGACTTCCGGGGGGCACATCATTTCTTCCAGAGGTATTTTACCTGATGGAAACTTCGCTATTACTTCACAATCACTTTAGTGCGAATCACATTCGAACCATCTTCCAGTATCACACCATACACACCACCTGCCAACTGAATACGGCCATCACCACTGACCTGTTGACGCTGCATACGACCATCCATGCTGACAATGGTTACTTTACCTTGTGTAACACCTTCGATCACGAGGTAACCTTGAGTACCATATATCCTTGCAGTTACAACAGACTCAATACCTGTCGGTATGCCGCTAAAGAGAGGCTTAATAGTTACATCCTGTGTAAGTGTCAGCGTACGCAACTGGCTCTTCACTTCTTTATCATCCGACCACCCGTTGAACATCACGCCACTTTCCGGATATGCGACCAATGTAATCACATCATTATAATAGCATACACCGTCTGCCGGGCCATCTACCTGTACTTTACCCATCACATATCCATTGTCATTCTTCGTAACTGTTTCTACTGAAACTTTCAACGGAGTAGGGTTAGCCAACGAGATCTGAACGGTAGTATTCTCACTTACTTTTGCGATGGTATAGGTTCCGTCTGTCGATTTCAGCTCTGTTCCGTTTACCTTTACAACGATATTACCAAGATCCGCAGCTAACGCTCCAAGTGTAAAACTAAAAGATTTATCCTTCAAAACAGCATTTACTCCCGGTTTGCTGATTACAACGCCACGCACTTCTCCTGCTTTCGGCAAAGTTACTGCGTATTGGCTGTTCGGGTCGATCACCGGATCACTTGGTTCTGGATCTACCACCTTAGGCTGGAAAGTCGCTTCAATAGCGACAGAGGAAGTCCCCACTGTATAAACTCCTGTATTATTCGAGCCGTTTACTGTCAGCGATTTCAGTTCCAGACCTTCACGAGGTTCAACCTTTATAGTCAGCACATCTCCTTTTGTTACAGCACTACCGGTAGGTAATGTTTGTCCCAACTGGTTAGTTACGGTTATTGTTCCTTCCGTCTGTACAAAAGTTACTATTTGCAGATCGGAAACACTAACGGAGACATAATCGACTTGCGCAGTGGTTCCTTCCCCCCCGGTTTCCACAGACAGATAATTCTTATCATATCCAGCTTCCGGTGTAAATACTACCGGCTGTTTATAAGATCCGGCAACAGAGAAAGATTTCGTACCATCTTTCCAGGTAAATTTACCAGGAATATTGACTGCCCCCCCTGTCAGGTCAGACAAAGAAAGAGTCTGTCCTTTGGCAATCACGGAAGCCTTTGGCATTGTATAAATAACCGGTTTAATCTTGTTGACAATAAAAGCGGCACTTTCAGCAGTAGTCTCCACGTACCCTGTTGCTTTATCTGCTGCAATCGACACACAAACAGTATATGTACCAGCATCGACAGGCAAAGCAACTACTTTACCGGAAGCATCTTTATAAGTTACCGATACAGAAGAACTAATAGTAGCCCAAGAAACAGGCTGATCATTCTTATCTGAGATCGTCAATCCCGTTTCAGGGTTATATGCTAGCGGTTCGCCCGTGAAATCGGTTTTCTGACTTCCTATTTCAATATTATACGTATCACCGGAGCCCTTGACAACACTAAAGTTTGTATTTTCTTTTATTGTAACAGTATAAACCAACATTCCATCTTCTGTAGTGGTAGGAGTAACCAGAGTTGGACTAATATCAGACGTTTTCTTCAACTCAACACCTTTTGTTCCTTTTGGATAAGTTACAATAGCTGTCAATTCTGTATCACCAGCAAAAGTATCTGTCGAAATATCCACCGGTTTATTGCCATTCAGCCATTGAATACTGTACGAGGTTGGCAACTCATTCATTGTAATCTTATACAGATCGAGGGCACTTCCCGGAACCATCACATTTACGTTTGCTTCTGCATCTTCAAAGTTTGCAGCATCAGCAGGCAAGGTCGGAGCGAAAGTTACTTTTACGGGATGAGATTTACCCGGAGTTGAAGCCGAAGGAGATGATGTTTCAAATGTACCCTTTATCTCAGCATTATTGAATATTACTTTACCACCGGTTATTTTGTACGTCTTGTCCTTTTCAACTGTTACAATCGGTAATGTCTCGATAGTCAATGAAGCTTTCGTTATTTCCAATTCGAAATCCTCAACACCTGCCACTACTTTTGGTATATAAGAGTCATTCTCTTCAAATACCAAAGTTGCTTTATATTTACCGGCATTGATAGGAGTATCAACTGGAGTAGAATTTGCATCATTCGTTTTATAGGTAATCTTCACATGTTCATTCAAATTAGCCGGAACGGTACTGAATAATACAGGTTTCACTTTACCATCATAAGTCTGTAACTGACCACTAACACCATCATTAATCACAGGTTTAATATCCACTTCCTGCATGGTCTTTGTTGTGATAGAAATAGTCACATCTGAGGTTTTTACAGTAAATGCAACTGTATATTTCATATCCTGACCAGACTTATCTTTCTCTACGGTTTTCAATTCACCTCCGTTGATAGTTATATCTTTTAAGCGATAAACTCCATCAGGGGCAGTTCCACCGGATAATTTTTTAGTTGTAAAAATAGCCTGATACGTTGTATTCGGTTGTAACTCAACAGCAGTTGCATCTTGAACATCTGTTGTAGTTCCATCCGGCTTTTGAATAGTCACTTTCTGATCTGCAATATAATCGATTGAAGAAGCCAATGCCGCTCCATTCACTTTAACAAAAGCATCTATTGAAGGATTTATAAAAGTAACAGAAACCGTAATAGATGTATTATCTGCATAATTAGCATTAGCAATATCCTCGCTATATGTATAATTTACAACATCGTCTGGATCTACCTTAACTTCAGATGTTTTATCAGCACCATTTACTGTCAGCTTAAAATCATATCCTGTATTCGGTTTGATCTTAACCAGCAGCTTTTCGCCGGTTGCAATCGTTTTACCTGAAGCCAGATCGGATGTTGTTGTACCGGAGACTTTCTGAACTGTAAAACTTCCACCTTCCTGCGTTTTGTTTTCGTAAGAAACAGGATGCTCCTTACCTAAAACAACTGCTGTAATCTGAGGAGCAACAGTTATTGTCTTTGCATCATAAAGCCCCTTAACTATAAATTCAATCGATTTACCTTTATATGGTTCCTGTTGGCCGGAGATAGCAGGAACCATGCCTTTTACCGTATAAACAGCCGTTTCGTAACCATCATTAGGTTCTAATGTAAAAAGGAGCTTCTCCCCTTGCTTTACAGTTTGAGGAGTAGTTACAAAATCAGCCGCAGTTCCACCGTTTATCGAGACTTTAAACGAATTTGGTTTTGCATTTACAGGTAACACACCTTGCAAGCTAAACTCAGCAGGATTCACTGTCAGATCAGTAAGTTTATACTGACGGCCGCCCGTTGTCAATGAACATTGGTAAGTACCTTGAACAAACTCTTTCGTTGTTGCATCGTAGAAACGGTATTCACCATCCCAGGCATCCGGTTGATGAACGGTTTTACTATTATCTTCTTCGTAAACATTATTCTTCTTTACTTGCCAGGTAACATTTGAATATTCAGGTTTACCGCCTACAGGAATATTAGCCTCAGTAATTAAGTTAGAGATACGGACTCCAGAATGAGCTTTACAGTCACTTATCGAGGAGACTGATAATGTTTGTACTCCCCAGGTAATTACACAAGCCGGATTACCCGGATTAGCGGATAAATTCAAAATATTATTGTCTGAAATATCCAATTTTGCTAAAGAAGTCAAAGCATTAAGACTTGTCAAACCTGTTAATTTGTTCTTAGAGACATTTAACTCGGTTAATGCATTATAGCTAGAAACATCCAGAGCTGCATTTAATGCATTTCCGGATAAATTAAGGCTTATCAACTTTGTTGTAACAGAAGGCAAAGAGACCTCACTAAACACCAACTTATTATCAGAAGCATCCAGCGTCTTCAACGCAGAAGCACCGGTTAAAGTCAACGTTTCCATTCCCAAGCCGGAACAAGTAAGAGATTCTAATGCAGAACCGGAAACGATCAGTTCCTTTACATAATTATCCTTACTCAAATTGAGAGTTTTCAGTTTACTATCGCCGGCTATTTCCAGCTTGTCCATCCGACCGGTCACAGTAGCAGTTGTAGCAGAAGTTGAAATAATTTCAACTTCTGCTGTGTACCCTTGCGCAAGGGTCACTTTTTTCCCATCGGTACTGAGCGTGACTTTTCCACTATGCGTTGTTGTTAAATCAGTCACCGTAGCTGCCTGATCCAATGTAACCGTTACCGGCATACCACCGGTGGAAGTCACTTTTATATTTACATCCGCTGCTCTCGCCATCCCCAATACCGCAAATAGCATCAGGAACGCATAAAGTAATCGTTGTTTCATAATCATGATATTTTTAGTTTATAATCTATTTTATGAAAGAAATTTGTGATTTTGTAATAAGGATTTTACCCTGTCAGTTGTAAAAAAGCCCCTGCCGGTCAACGACCTGCCGGGGCTTTGTCTTGTATCTGGTTTCGCTCTTCGCAGAGATACTATCAGATGAACTTTATTTTATTACTTTAGTATTAATACTGCCACTTGTTCGCCCTCACGGGATACTTGGTGTTTACACCACATGGCACTTTTAGAATTATTTGATTATAAAAAATCCTTTATTATTTAACCACTGCCTTTACAGCTGCTTCGCCCTCAACAGCTACAACTACGATACCGGCTGGTACTGCGATTGTTGCGTCGTCGGAAGAAAGAACTGTAGAAGCAAGAGTCTGGCCAAGTACGTTGCATACTGTCACTTTCTTAGCAGCAGCACCCTTGATTGTTACGATACCGTTACCACCTACAACTGTTACGCTGCTTGCAGTAATTTCTTCGTTAGCAGTCGGAGCACCTTCAGACTTCTTAGCCTGGAATACTTCAGCTTCCTGAATTTCCGGAGTTACAACCAATACGTGGTTAATAGTCTTCAACCAACCGCGAGTGTCCTTATCATACATTGTTTCGATATAGAAGTTTTCACGTTCAGCATCGCAATAACGGAAAGCGAATGTTGCATAGTTCAGACCGTTTTCGCCAAGAGCAGCATCGCTCAAGTCGTATTCAGCGCCACTCTTATCGAATGTCAGTTTAGAACCTTCATGTTTAGCATTTACAAAGCCCAGACGATAGTACTTAGTTGAGTTCTGATCGATGTTCTTATACATGTAAACAGGATTTGCACTCACTGAGTCGATCATGTTAACCAGGTAAGCAGCTTCTGTGAAGAGATGACGGTTATGTTCAGGAATACTTGAATTCTGTTCATAAGTATCTACATTACGCAGACCCAGTAAGAAGCGAGTACATTCCGGACGAGATACGTTAGCTGTATCCAGGAAGATAGCATTGTTCTTACCCAGGTTTTTATCCAAACTTTCCAATAAACCTACGTTAGCACCTTTAACAGTGTTTTCGCTCAACAGATAGTTGCCTGCTGCATCGTCAGCCTTGAAGAATTCCAAAGTATCACGGCTGAATTCGCCACGAAGATCTTTGTAGTTGAATGCCTGTTGTTTTTCAACACTGAAGATACTTGAAGCATAGCTATTAGCATATCCGTCAGAGATCAGGCTGCTCGGCTGTACTTCAGCAGTCATCTGGTTAACGAACAAACGAGCACCATAAGCAGTCTTTGTAGAAGTACCGTTACCTGTCTGAGTTACAACCAGCGGATCAACCAATACGAACTGAGTAGGATCTTCAGTAGAGATCTGTTTTACATAGAATGCGCGACGGTTCTTCACATTTTCTGTTCCTGACATTTCATCAGCATCCAGATTGGTAGAGAACAGGTTATCATCAAACTTAACCTGGATTGAAGTCAAACGATATTTACCGCTTTCCAGTGTGATATATTGACGAGTCTTAATACTTGAAGGTTCGATACCTGAGTTAGCATTTACTTCATCTTTATAGATATAGTATTTAGCACGAACCAACATTTTAGCAGTATCCACAGCATTGCCCTTTGCAGGAACATAACCATAGATCAACTCATCTGTACCCATTGTTTTCTGAGAATAGATATCTTTATCTTTCACCAGAACTCTTTCCATTTTGTATTCACCCTTAGCATCCTGAACCAGTTTCAATACACCGTCTACACTTGTCAGAGAGAAGTGAGTATCACCCAGGTTCTTCATACCGATAGCATATACACTCGTATCAGCAATAGCTTCAGCCTGTGTCATATCCAGATAACCCATAGTACGGTTAGTCAGTTCTGCCTGCGGGATCATTTCGATACGGATAGTATCACGGTATGTCTGCATCAAACCGGCTGCATCGTAATAAGTAGCCATGTTTGCATAAGTATTCGGTTCAGAAGTCTTCCACCAGTAGCTAGTACCCCAAGTACGTCCTGACTCACGGTTGATGATTGTGTAGTAACCACCGTTACCCTTAACATACCACTGAGCAGAAGGAATAACTTTCTTATCTTCAGAGTAAACCAGGTTACCGATATTGCTCAGATCGTTTTTGTGCATATCAGCATTGATACCAGTATTGTTCGGATTATTACCGTTTTGAACATCACCTCTATCCCATTTCTGAGTCATTGCATTCCAATAAGTAAATGTAGCATTGGTTGCAGCCAAATCTTCATAACGATAGTCACCTTCTTTTGTCAGATCAGAAGAAAGTTTCTTCGCATTCCGGATATAATAGAAACCTTCTGCGATATCAGCAACTTCGTTCAAATCCGATTCAGTCTTAGTTGTCTTCAATGTGATGTAAGTCAACAGACCGTTGTATTTAGCATCGTTTACATCATGAGGACCAGCTGTCAATACAACATGAGTCGGAGTCAAAGTAACCAGACGAGCTAAGTTGCTGTGAGCTGAAGCATATTGAGGTGCATAGATAAGCATAAGGCCAGCATCAGCTGCAGCCACTTCGTTTGGATTAGCTGTTTTGAACTCAGCCATATTAGTCGTAGTTACTGTAGAAGCCGGATCTAATACCCAAACATTTTGATCACCTGTACTAGCTGCATCAAAAGCTGCAGACAGAGCAGTCGCAACAGCTTTATTTTCTTGCAATACGTTTCCTACTGCATTCCATAACATAACATTAACATCTGCTAAACCATTTGTTGCATATCCGTTACGTTTAGTTACATCTGTCATATCTGTTACAGCCCACGGAGAAAGATAATGAAGAAGACGATTACCTTGTTTTACACTTGCAATTTCCTGTGCATAAGAAGGATAGTATCCTCTGGCAGCTCCACGTTTATTAACCGGATCAATACTAGGATCAGCAGCACATTCAGCTATTAGCATCGTATAATCTGTACCAATTGTTCCGGCAGCCCAGTTAGCAGCAACAGAAGTACCTACTGCTGTTCCGGCAGCATCTTTTGCCATCTGCTCCCACCAAGAAGCCGAATTATTCTTATCAGCCTTATACAACATTTCAGCTTGCAAGCGTAAACTTTGAGTAGACGGATAGAAGATAGGACGGAAGTTTGACTGACGTTTCAATTGTGTATAAGCACTCATTGTATTAGGAGCTTTACTTAACTTATCAGCAGCAGTAGCACCCAATAAATCACCATACTTCTGAGCATCAGTCATTACAGATCCACCCATCATCAACTCGCCATCCGAGTTTACAGTTCTTCCATCAGCAGCAACAGCATATCTCGGATATAAGATCTGCCCAACTGTTAATTTCAGATCGTAACGACCGTTTGGATTCGGATCATAATAAGCAGTATCAACATGCAGATATTCTTTCTTGAATTCAGATGATTCATTTTTCGTTGCATTTGTAACAAAGCGAACATAACCATCAGGAGCATCACCCGGTACACGGTCAAAACCGCTTTTTGCGTTTTCTGCTTTGAAAGCCCCTGACAACATTACATTTGTATCTCCCTGAACATCGGGATCAAACACAAAGTTAAAACGATTCGGAGTTTTCTTATCTTCTGTCAACAAAACTTCATTTCCTAATTCAGCATTAATCTGATCTGCTGTCAGGATGATAGGATTGGCTTCCCAACTTTCAAATGTGACAGGATAGAAAGTCGCGCCATTAATAGTTACAGCATCAGTATTAACCGCAAATGCTTTGTTACTATTCATTTTAACGGCTCCTAAAGTAATTTCACCGCCAGATGCAACTTTTCTTGCTAAACGAATAGTCATTCCATTATTATACTGGGCACGCAATTGATTTTGCAGAACAGTTCCGGCAGTAGGTTCAATCTTTGAGTTAACAGAAGCAACCTGTCCGTCAGCCCAACGCCAGTTTGTTTGTCCATTAACCACTTCCAAAGCAATTTCAGCTTCTCCAGCAGCATTAGGAGTTCCAACTACTTTATCGATAGACAACTGCATGATAGCTTCAGAAGCCTTATTCTGCAACTGATAATACAGAACAGTACCTGCTGCATCTTTGTTTGCAGTAACTTTCCACAAAGTACGATCCAATGTAATACGGTTGTTAGATACATTCGCGTTATTCACATTTTCAACCTGTACTTCAAAATGTCCTTGCCCTGAAGTAGCATTGTCTGCATCCACCCAAACCATTGTCAGAACTTCTTTTCCATCACCAGCTACAGCCGAAGCTGCATGGAAAGACTCACTTATGGCAAACTGAAAATAACGACCATCAGCAACACCGTTTACATGTTGCAATGAAGATATAGGCTTTGCACCATAAGTCGTTTTTAGTTCAAAAGGGGACACCGCAGGAAAAAGCTTATTTCCCCGACTACTTGCATCTTCTTGTACAAATTGATTAAACAGTGCACCGGCAGCAGAAGCCTGGACTGTATAACCATCTGTTGTGGTAGATGCAGCATCAATCCTTACCTGTGCCCATCCGTTTGCTCCCGTGGCCAACATCGCGATGGCCATCAAAGTAGAAAACTTTCTGTTCATAAATCTAAATTTTAATATTAATAATAGTGTTAATGAAATTAGTTCTTATAAACTCTTTATATATCCTAGTCAAGTATGGATGACTAGCCAAAACGATCGTTTATTCTAGTCACCATTTTTTGTCATAAGGCAATTGGTAATGAAAAGGCACAATTTTGTACAGACTTTGTTATTATCTTGATAAGAAAGAAGATAACTGAGAAAAAATTATTTAGAAAAGAATTGCAGTTTCAAAAGTTATAATTAATTTTGTTGGCGAGAATAAACGATCGTTTTAGTTAGTCACTCATTTTTCTATATCACTCTTTATTTTCATAGGATTAACTTACATTCATCATTCATAGTAATTATCTTTGTATTATAATAATGTACGTGCGTACATTAAAATATTACAGTAATATAGTTCAAATCATCACACAGCCCCAACTGAGATATAGCACCTTATATATCAATACATTATAGACAACACAACCAACTTAAAGCGGTATTATTCTGCTGTTAACAACTCCATCAGCACAGGAATAGCAGAACTAAGACTTTTCATCAGGAATCCTAAGAAAAGAAGACAGGACAAATTATGGCAATTCTCCAATATTTTATAAAAGTAACGCTAGCCTTACATATTTGCAAGGCATATCTTACTATTTTGTAAAGCAAGCCTTTCTTTTTTGTAAACTAATCTTTACAATAAAAAAATAATAGAGGAAATTGCTTAGATATGCAGACCTTTAAACTTAATATTCCCGATGAAAATCCTAAAACTTTCACTCATTCCAGATATGGGCTCCACATATACGAAATCGACAAATGAATATTTTTTTTCAACCTTTATGCAGTATTTTCATTTTTTATCCGTTTTATTAGTAATAATTGTTATAAAGAAAACGTCTTAGATGCAGCATTCCTTTGAATTATTGCGTCTTACGATTAAGAAATAATACAAAAAAGTACAGACATTTATGACTAAATTACAGATATTGGCACTTTTGCTAGTCTCAATCGCTCTGATATTCTTTACCTCCTGCGATAGTGAAAACTTCCAGGAGCCGGATGTATATAAGGTGACTCCCGATCTGCGTGCGAGGATCAATACCGGATTAAGATTAACAACCAAGTCCGATAGAAAAATATTTAATGAGAAATTCGACCTGTTTCTGGAAAAGTGCGATGAAATGACAGTGGCCGGTAACCCGCATATGTATATGGAAACGGAAGAATATAAGGATTTCAAAAGTTTCGTTTTATCCACTTCCCCTAATGTTTATTATTTGGTGATGGATAAATTCCTGAAAGGTAAACCGGACTTTTTCTCCTATATCGCCTATGACCTGCTTGTCAGCTCCAAACCGGCTCTTGCTGACGAGATCTCTGAAAAGATGAAAGCCGTAGGAACACTGGAAGAAAGTTTCTACTTATATCCTCAGCTATGTCTCGATATATGGGTTAACGCATTGGAAAATCAATAATAAACGGCACAATATGAATACGATTAACGCTCGGTATTCATATTGTGCCATTATTTGTTTTATTCCCATTCGGGAGGTTCCTGGTTCAATAAATTCTTTACAAAGAAATCGTGGATGCGGTGCATTTCATACGGCCCGCCTAAAGCATGTCCTTTGCCCGGCAGATAGAGTTGCTCGAACTTCTTGTTCGCTTTCATCAGGGCATTGACAACCTGCAAAGTAGAAGCGGGATCGACATTATCGTCCAGTTCACCGTTAACCAGCAGCAACTTACCTTTCAGGCGATACGCATTATCCACATTCGAAGAAGCACTGTAAGACTCGTCGATAGGATACCCCATCCATTGTTCGTTCCACCAGATCTTATCCATCCGGTTATCATGGCAACCGCATAAAGCGACCGCCGCCTTATAGAAGTCGTTATGAAACAGCAAGGCAGCCATTGCATTCTGTCCGCCTGCCGACCAGCCGTAGATACCGACCCGCGACGTATCCATCGACGGGTATTTCTCTGCGGCCGCTTTTATCCAGGCGATCCGATCCGGAAAACCGGCATCCTTCAGGTTCTTCCAGCATACGTCATGGAAGGCTTTCGAACGGTTGGATGTTCCCATTCCGTCGATCGAAACGACCACGAAACCTAATTCCACCAAACGGGAGATCAGATGATGGGCGGGTTTAAAATCCTTATCCACATGCGAGTCGTGCGGCCCGGCATAGATCATCTCAACAACCGGATAAGAACGGGACAGATCGAAGCCGGTAGGACGATAAATATTCCCCCATATATCCGTTTTACCGTCTCTCCCTTTGGCACAGAATACTTCAGGCATTTGCCAACCTTCCGCCACCAGGTCGCTGACATCGCACTTTTCAAGTACGGTTACCACAGAAGCATCATCCGTCTTTCTTAACTGGCTGACAGCCGGGAAGTCAGGTCGTGAATAAGTATCTACGAAGTAAGCCCGGTCTTTAGAGAAAGAGATCCGGTGATTCCCATTTTCGGGAGTCATATCGGTAAAGCCTGTCCCATCCAGATTGATACGGCAATAATGAAGGTTGTAAGGATCTTCTCCCTTATTGAAACCGGAAGCATAGAAATAGACCGTGCGGCTGGCTTCATCCACAAAGTCAACCCGGCGAACTACCCATTCGCCTTTGGTTACCTGTTGCTTTACATTTCCCGTATTCCCATCCATCAGGTAAAGATGGCGCCAGCCGTCGCGCTCCGAACTCCAAAGCATTTCCTTACCATCGTTCAGGTCGTAACGGTAGTTCTGGTAATAATGGATAAAAGTCTTCGACTGCTCATCGGCCAGATGACGGATACTACCGTCGGTGGCATCTACCTCGCCTACGATATAACGCTGATGCCCGCGCTGATTGAACTCAAAGGTGAAAGCACGGCTATCCTTGCGCCAACCGGTCAGATACAAGGAGAACTGATTAGCATACGGCTCTACGTCCAACGGGATCTGCCGGCGTGATTCCACATCCAGCAAGACAGGCAGGCAAACTTCAATCACATCGCCGGGCTTGGCATAGTCGCGCCACTGAAGAATAGGCTGGCGCTGGCTTTCGGGACTGGACTGAATAAGCGGGATACGGCGTTCCTGCACGCCACGAACCTTCACAGTGGCCAGTTTACGGGAATCGGGCGACCAGATCATATAGGAACTGTAAAACAGGTTCGTCGTCCCGTCGGTTGTCAGGGCTATTTCTTCTTTCTTCTTCTCTTTTTCTTCCCCGGCAGGACGGATATATACGTTGTTGTCCCTGATATAGGCTTCCCATTTATTATCGGGAGAAACGACCGGTTTTGCCTCTTCACCGGTTCTCCGCCGGTTCTCATTCTTATCTTCTTCTTTCAACAGGATTTCAGCCAAAGGCTTTTGTTTCCCGGTCAGGAAAGAGGCCAGCTGCTTCTTATCCGTTCCCCGTTGCTTTTTTCCGGTCTTTGCATTCACCAGATAATAGAAATCTCCTCCTCGTTCATGATTCTTATACCAGAAATAATGCGAACTGTCGAGCCAGGCAGGTGCAACAGCAGCAGCATACATCCTGGAAGAACATGTCAGAAAGGTATCTGCGCGCAGGTAATCCGCGGTAGTGACCTGCGCCGTAGCAGTTACTATCGGCAAAGCCAGCAGTAAAAGTCCCAGACAAGATAAAAAGGTAAGTTTTTTACACATAAATACTATTGTTTTGAGGTTATACAATGACTACAAATCCTATTGCTCCAGCCACCAGTCGATCATCTTGCGGGCCAGGCTGAGCTTCCGGGGAAGTTCCGGCAGATTATCTTTCGTAAAGAATGCGCCTTCGCTCAGTTCTTCATCCTGCAAACGGATCGTTCCTCCGGCATAATCGGCAATAAAGCCCACCATCAGGTTGCTGGGATAAGGCCAGGGCTGGTTACCGAAATAGGTGATATTGCGGATTTCCAATCCGGTTTCCTCCATTACTTCCCGCTTTACACATTCTTCCAGCGTCTCCCCTGTTTCCAGGAAACCGGCCACCAAGCCATGAAAAGATCCTTTGAAATTACGGGCATGAACCAAAAGAATAGAATCTTCTTTACGGATCAATACCAGAATAGCAGCGGAAACAGCCGGATAAATCTCGTATTTACAGGCCGGGCATTGTTTGGAAATGGCTGTCTGCATCACCGTCTTTGTTCCGCATGAAGGGCAAAAGCGGCTGTGCTGATCCCAATAAACCAGTTCATAGGCCTTTCCCGCCATCTTATGCAAAGCGCCATCCAGAAAATCATACGAAGCACGCAAGCCCATCGGCTGATACCCGGCTGTCTCTTCCAAGGGGATATCTACAGATGCAGTACGGCAGGGTATATCCTGAAGTGAACCGACTTCCAACACATGGCCGACTTGAACAGGGGGATTGATACTATAAGGGATCGTATAAGTTTCACCTTTTTTCTGAAGCAGTAACTGATCGTTGAAGAAAATAAACCAATATGCTGGCGTATTATTTATATTGTTCATCACTTTTTTCGTTTGAATGATGCAAATATACAGACTAATGTAAAATATACATCAAAAAAAGATTTCTATTTAAAATATTCTTCCGCCCCAATCGTCTACCAAAATAGAAGGCATGTCTTACTAAGCAATTTTAATTATTAAATGGAAACAGAAAATGTTCGGAAGAAAGAGAAAAGAAGTAATATCTTTACAAGTCTTTGCATACGAGTGTAGCGGATGCGGGCATTGTGTAAAGAGATGCCGGAGAGATGTATTGAAGATGGTGAACAACGGTAGCTGTAGCTACGCTACCGTTATCAATCCGGATAATTGCGTAGGATGCGGCAACTGTGTAAATGTTTGCAATACCCATGCGATCGAATTAATAACAGAGTAAAAAACAACATCAAAAAATCAAATCACAATGAGAAATTCAGGAAAACTAAGAGGAGCATTAGCCATATTATTTTTTATCGCCCTGTTTGCACTGGCCGGTCTGGCTGTTATGTATCTGTGGAACCTTTTGATCCCGGCTGTTATCGGCTGGTCGGCTATCAACTACTGGCAGGCGCTGGGCTTCATGGTGCTGACCCGCATCTTGTTCGGTGGCTTCGGGAAGTTCGGCCCTTTCGGACACTTCGGACATCACCCGGGTGCATTCTGGGGTAGCCGGGAAGAGCATGAACGCTTCCATGAGCAAATGAGAAATATGCCGTGGGAAGAACGCCGGGAGCATATACGCCGTCAGATGGCAGAATTCCGCAACGGCAGGAACGGGATGCAGCGCCCCGGTTCCGACAATAAACCGGAATGATGGAGCACTTAAACAAGACCCTCCCGAATGAGGAACGGAGTGTACGCATTGCGGATATCTTCAAGAAATACCAGGCACAGCTGCGAGGTTTTATAGCCCGGCGTGTCTCATCCAAAGAAGACAGCGAAGATATCCTGCAAAACGTATTCTACCAGTTTATGAAAAACGACCAGGCAGATAATCCGATCGAACAGATCTCTGCCTGGTTATACTCCGTTGCCCGCAACCAGATAATCGACCGTAGCCGTAAGCACCGGGAGGAGGAAATGCCTTATCTTTCGGGGTATGATGAGGATGGTACCTTTCTGAAGGAACTGTCCGAACTGATGCCGGATGAAGATCAGTCGCCGGAAATGGATTATCTCCGTGCGATGGTTTGGGAAGAGCTGGAAAATGCATTACTCGAATTGCCGGATGAGCAGAGAACCGTTTTCGAACTGACGGAACTGGAAGGTGTCCCGTTCAAAGAGATTGCCGAATCGACCGGAATACCGGTCAATACGTTGATATCACGCAAAAGGTATGCGGTTTTATTCCTTCGGAAAAGATTAAGTAGTTTGTATGATGAGATTCTTTAGACGTAACGTTATAAGAAAGTCTCCCCTAGCAAATATGCCGGAGGAGACTTTTTTTGTCTGTTTTTGCTCTTCACAGAGATCGAACAGAAGAACTTTATTTCATTACTTTAGTATTAATACGACCGCTTGTTCGCCCTCACGGGGTAATTGGTTGATTCTTGTCCGATATCACCGCGCAGTCAAATTTAAATTTATTGATTATAAATAGTTTCTTATTTTACGATTGCCTTAACAGCAGCTTCGCCTTCAACGGCTACTACAACTACACCAGCAGGAGCAGCGATTTCAGCCTTATCAGAAGAAAGAACTGTGTTAGCAATTGTCTGGCCAAGAACGTTGCTGATAACTACTTTCTTGTCGGCAGCACCCATGATTGTTACGGTACCTTCGCCAGCGATAACTGTTACTTCAGAAGCATTGATGTTTTCGTTAGCAACAGGAGCTGATGATTCAGCAGCCAGATCAAACTTGTCACCGGCTTCGTAACCCTTAGCAACAACTACTACACCGTTGATGTTCTTTAAATAACCGTTGTTAGATACATCCGGGCGTTTACCATTAGCTACATAAGCATCATAATCATAGTAACCTGTCTGGATCTTGAATGAACCGTCTGATTCATGGTTGATCGGGTTGATATACTGGAAGGCAAACTTAGCTGTATTGAAAGCACTTGTACTCAAGTCGATCACGTCAGATGTTTTTCCACTCTTCTTATAGTTCTTGTCAGTGATATACAGTTTATCGCCTGTGCGGAAACCATATACGAAACCTAACTTAGCAAAGTTTTCACCTGCTTCACCTACATTAATATACTTGTTAGTGTGGATAGCACCCTTCGTGTAAGCAATATAAGCAGTATCAACCAGGTTAACCAGGAAGCGACCATAAGTTGTATCCGGATGAACTGTCGGGTGACCCGGGATAGTACATTCCTGTTCAGGTACATACTTCGGATTAACAACCAACAGATACTGGTAGCGGCTGTTGTGGCCACGGTTCACATAAGCAGTATCGACATACAAAGCAGGAGCCATGTCTTTCAACTGAGCTTTATTACCCAGGTTCAGGAATTCACCGTTTTCATACATCTGATCATATTCATTTTCCTGACGGAAGATACGGATCGTATCACCCATGTTCTTCAAGCGATATTCAGGAGCAGCAACCAACTGAAGGTCGAACAGGTCGTTAGAATTTACTTGTTCGTAAGCAGCTTCAACTTCCACAGCACCCTGTTTAGTTGTTGTTGCGCCATACAACTTCTTACCCAAGTCTATCTCAAACGATTTGTTAGTATTCTGTGATACACCAACCAGGTTATACAAACCATTCTGTTTTTCTTTCAGGATGAAACGGTAAGCAGCATTCAGATCTTTGGAAGTTGAATAACTCTTAGAGTCCTTATCGCAAATCATAGACAGGATATCCAAAGTCTGAGGATTTTCGTAAGTCAGATATTCGTCGTTAGCAGCATTCTGTAAAGCGTAGCTGATGATAGCCAGCGTGTCGCTGTAAGTCTGATATCTTCCCTTAGCATCATAGTAACCCACCTGAGAGATCTGATAGATTGAATCTGTCGGAGTTTTCAATGTACCGAATGAGCCATAAGTAGCTTTTGCTGTCAGCGGAACCAGTTTCCATGTTGCAGCGCCTTCCAATTCTTTAGTCAGCCCCAGCAGGTGTTTGCCTGAATGGTTTTCTGTAACGTAGAAGTTAGTTTCTTCTGTTGAAGCTACAGCCAGACGATATTGATTATCTTGTACATCCAATGCTTTGAAGTTAGCGTAACCGTCCATCTGAACAGTGTTGTTATCCAATTCTGAAGCAGCAGAAGGAGTGATAACCAATGTATCGCGTGAAGAAGTTGAGAATCCGAACGGATTGCGATCGGTATAGCTTACAGCATACTTGTCGTTACCCAATGAATACATATTTGCCACTTTAACTATTTGTTTCTGTGATTCACGGTTTGTGAATGTAAACGCATAAGCCTCAGATTTCTTAGTTGCAGTATTCTTTACACCGTTTGTAGCAGTTACAGCCCATTGTCCTTCCGGTTTGTTGAATAAGAACTTGCTAGCCTGTACAGCAGCAACATCACCATCTTCACCCATAGCCAACACTTTATTGTTTACTTTGGCATTTTTAGAGATGAATGTAATATTTACATACTTATAGTTCAACGGATTGTTAGCTTCATCTGTTGTTAAAACAAATGCATCGCTACCAAAGGATGCGTAAACTAATACACCAACCTGAGACGGTAAAGTCTTACCTGCAGACAGGAAGTAACCTTCGTCATTATTATATGAAATAACCCGATAAGTATTTGTGTTAGTAGCAGGAGCTACACCCTTTACTTCAATAGAGCTGATTGCATTCTGATCTGCAGCACTATGATTGACAGAGAAAGTATAAGCGATCTGTTTTCTTACATCGTAAGCAGCATCACCAGATTTAGAGTTCATGATAGTCTTCATATCATCTTCAGAAATCGTCTGGAATTTGAAACCACCATTTACTCCGTTGAATTCAGTGATACCTTCAACCGACCATTTTTCTTTCTGATTCAGGTTCAGCACGATGATACCTTCGTCGTTTGCCAACATATAAGAAGTTACAACGTCAGTAGACTTATAAGATTCAAATCCGGTAACTTTGCTACCATCCATCTTTGGCTTAACAACTTTCAGCTTACCCAGGAACGGATTACCCTGTAAGTCAGTTACGCCATCTTTCTTATTTGACAAGGTCATTGTGAAACCATCACCTAACTTTGCTACCAAAGCACCGGCTTCATAAGCGGTTGAGGCGGCTTTGTGGAAAGAGAACGCTACAATATTTGTTGCAGTAGCAAATTCACTTGCACCATAACTACCACCAGTATAAGTTATTACTTTCTTGCCAGTTTCGTCAAGCAAATAATACAACAGACCATTGCCATCAACTGCAGGAACTTCTTTTACGATAAATTTCTGAATATTAGCCAAATCAAGAATTTCACCATCAGCATTCACAAAACGATAAACATTACCATCTGAGTTAACAGCTTCTGCAGTCCAATATGCAGCATTTCCTGCAGCAGCATCTGCCAAAGCAACTCCGGCTGTTTTAGAAATATACTTATCCGCTACATTATTGCTAGATCTATGAATCATAAATGTTTCACCAGCAGCAAAGGCTACAGATGCATCTTTATATAAAGCATCTGCAGTAATATTGGAAGTCAGTGCACCATCACTTGCTGCAATAACATTAGATGTCAAAAAGTTAGTACCAACTTTCTCTCCACTTACATACAAATTAGTACCAGCTTTTTCAACCTTAGCACCAGTAGAACCTAATGTAACAGTTGCAGCTGAACTAATGCCAGCAACTTTAACAGCAGGATCAGAAGCCAAAGAAATAACTCCGTCAGCATCTACATTCCACATGTATTGATCAGGGGTATAACCTAGAATCAGTAATTCTTTATAAGTACCGCAATCTACCAGATCAGCCTTTCCATCAGCTTTAACAACCAGATACTTATTAGCACCAATGGTGATAGGAGTAGGTTCTGATGTCTCAGTCAATACAGGAGTAGTTACCATGTAGAAGTAAGCAACTGCTTCTGATGCCTTATTAGCATCTGCTCCTTGCGAAAGATCTAAGTAATTTGATCCATCATCCGTGATTTTAATACCGTCTAAATCTCCGCTTCCGGCAGCTAACGTCTGCAGAACTCCTGCAGAAGCGTTAAAAGACCAAGTTCCTGTTGAACCTTTCAACCCACCAGTACCTGTTTGTTTCCATATCAATTTTGTTTTAGAAGTCCCAATTGTCCAAAGACTATTAGATGACTCTATATTAGCATTAGAAACTTGTTCGAATGCTAAATTACCACCACTTACAGTCAATACATTTATCGGATCTCCATTTGTCGGGAGTTTTTGTGCTGCAATAATCACGTTTTGATTATCAGCTACATCCCCACCTTTCACCAACACCACACCGGCCTCTGCCGTGAATGTTGCACCGGCAGCCAGGAAGACTGCCATAAGCGTAGAAAACTTTTTGTTCATAATCTTTAAAATTAATTGTTTATAAATTAGAGTAAAAAAACTAACAACTAATTTTACGGAGGGTGAGAATATCCTCGCGAATGATTATGAACAGGCATAAAAAAGACGCGAACGTATTGCTCATTATCAACTCTAAGGCATCTGGAAAAGCCCCGTATGGTGATAATGAAACAATAGCCCGCGCCTATACGATATAATATAATCCACCACAAAGGTAGATAAACTCATACGTAGTCAGCGCAAGCATTTACTGTCCATTATTCCCCCATACTTAAAATTTTCCAGATTTTTAGAGTAGGAATAATCTTCGTAAAATACTTACAATATGTAATTGATACCGTATATCGCAAGCCTCTGCTCGCTACGGAATCTGTTGCAAAGGTAAAGAGGTTTTTCGAATCAGCAAGGAAAAATGCTCCTAATTTTCCGAAATAGGAGTATTATCGGACGAAACAACACGATTTATGCAACGTATTACCTGGTTTGGCGAATAAACACCAACCAGCCCAAGAGGCGTAAGCCGTCTACGAGATGGCATTAAACTTACAGCCATTCGCATCCGGAAGGATCGTTGACTGGTAAATTACTGGTCTTTAGAAGATAAAAATGCCATATATTGTAATACTGTTGTGTCATAATATATGGTACTCTAGTGTCATAATATATGATAATTCAGTATCACAATATATGATACAGTAATATTACCAATCCGGGTTGATCTGTCTTGTCCTGAAATAGGTTCAGTTAATAGTGTAATCCTTAAATAGGTTATCATTGAAATACTAACTCCTTGTTCTCAAAACCTCCATATCAACCTATTCTACACCTGTGTCTCGACGATGCTTATATCCGAGCTTCGAGAGCGTCAAGAGCCGGATACAAAGCGATATCTGTCGTCATATATCTGATAATTAGATATATATCACATGTAAAAAGACCGGCATGTATCCGGTTTCAGGACGAGACAGTGATAGTAGGGTGATAGATGAGTGATAGTTAAAATCGGCAACTATCACTGTTGCGAGCCTTGATTATAACGGTATTAAATGGACTAGTGATAGTATGATAGTTGTTTCTCTAAATATACTTAGTAAGTATTGTAGACTCACCTTTTTCTATCCTTTTAGTATATTAAAAAATATTAGTCGCGATACTAATTCATTTTACCCGCTATATTAATCCCAATTAGTCGCTATACTAGTATCATTTTGTCAAATCATCATCCGTCTGTGCGTTTCCGAACCCTATTCGTGCGGATATGCACAGAGAAAGAAATCCGAGAACCAAACAACATCGTAATAAACAAGCATTTACAACATTGGCACAGCTTTTGTTTTCTTCTTATCAAATTAAATATCTATTACTCATGATTAGAACAGTAGCATTAGAGAAAATTTTCCGCACAGAAGAAGTGGAAACATGGGCTTTGAACAAGGTGAATATTGAAGTGAAAGAGGGAGAGTTTGTAGCGATTATGGGGCCTTCCGGTTGCGGTAAGTCTACGCTGCTGAACATTCTGGGACTGCTGGACAACCCTACGGCCGGTGAATATTATCTGAACGGAACCGAAGTCTCCGGTTTTACCGAAGCGCAACGCACCAAATTACGCAAAGGGATTATCGGGTTCGTATTCCAGAGTTTCAACCTGATCGACGAACTGAACGTATACGAAAATATTGAACTTCCCCTGCTCTATATGGGTGTTTCGGCTTCCGAAAGAAAACAAAAAGTACGGGAAGCGATGGAGCGTATGGCTATCGTTCACCGGGAGAAGCATTTCCCTCAACAGCTATCCGGCGGTCAGCAACAGCGTGTTGCCATTGCCCGCGCCGTCGTTGCCAACCCGAAACTGATCCTTGCCGATGAGCCTACCGGTAACCTGGATAGTAAAAACGGGCAGGAAGTAATGAATCTGCTTAGCGAACTCAATAAAGAAGGAACTACCATCGTAATGGTAACCCACAGCCAGCACGATGCAGGGTATGCGTCACGCATCATTAATTTATTCGACGGGCAGGTGGTTACAGAAACCGTCGTTTAAATCAGGAGAACCGTTTTAAACAGAAAAAATGCATTGAATAGATAAAAAGCGTTATTTTATTACGAAAAAATCGTAATTATTATGATTAACAGAATTATATTCATATATTTCAGTCCGATTCGGTGAATATTTAATTCTAATTCCATTGATATGAAACAAACAATTACATCACTTATTGTTTTCTTCTGCTGCACGATGTTGCAGGCAAAAGAACGGATAGTCGAACTTCCGGCATTCAACGCATGGAGTTCCACTTCTATCGAAGTACAGAAAATCGTACTGAACGACACGGCAACGATCGTATATATCGACGCTTTTTATCGTCCCAACAACTGGATAAAAATTGCCAAAGACAGTTATCTGCAGGCGGACGGGAAACAATACAAAATCCTGTCGGGCATCGGTATGGAACTGGATAAAGAAATATGGATGCCTGAATCGGGTACCTATTCTTTCCAGATGATCTTCCCGCCGCTACCTGAAAATACGGCGACTGTCGATTTCTCCGAAGGAGATTTCGAGGGGTCATTCAGTATCTGGGGCATCCACCTGGACGGCAAACCGGCTTACTCTCCCCTTGCCGGAAAAAAGAACCCGAAGGAAGCGCCTGTATTGGAAACTCCCGAACTTAAAACCGGTATAGCTACACTGAAAGGCCATATTGCCGGTTTCATCCCGGAAATGAAATTGCAGGGAGCTACATGGACATACAATCCGGTGACCGGTGATGTGGATGAAAATAAAATCATCGTGGATAAGAACGGAGATTTCACCCTGGAAATTCCCCTTAACCATATCTCTGTGGTCAATGTATCAGCCAGCTTTATGCAGGTTCCGGTCTACCTGAAACCGGGAGAAACGACTTCCGTGGAGATAAACTTCCCGGAAATATGCCGTGCACAATCCAAATTGCAGAAAGATAAACCGTCGTTAGGCGAGAAATATTATTTCAGCGGGGCTTTGGCTGCCTTAAATAATGAAGCTTGCAACAGTCCGTTGCGCTATCTCCCGGTCAATATCAATTCGCAGGAAGAATATGAACAGATGTTCAAGGATGTTGCCGGTATGAATATCGACCAGTACAAACAATACTGGCTAGATCGCAGGGAGAAAGGGATCAAAGAGCTGGATAAATATCCGGAAATCAGCGATGCATATCGTAAAATTCTATTAATAAATGCAGATATAGAAACATCCACACAATTAATGGGATATTATGTGCTGGAGTACGCCTATCGAAGAGCCAACAATATTCCACGTGACTCGGCTGCCGTAGGATTTGTACAGCCGGTTATCACGGCCGGATACTACGATTTCATTCCCCGGCTTGTTCCAAACGATCCTATCGGATTGTATGCTTCTAATTACAGCTATATATTAAGGAGCCTTCAATATGCCAATATCTCCGGGCAACCGACTCCGGAAGGGGCTAAAGAAGCACCGGACAACACCGCTGACCTTGCCAAATTAATGGGCACGGACAAAGGTATTCTGTTCGACCTGATCGCTTCTCAGAAACTGGCACGCCCCATCCAGGAGTTCAAGCCGTTAACCGACGAGGAACTGGCTCAGGCCGGAAAGATTTCTCCTGTCATTAAAGAGGTGCTCACAACGATGAACGACAAACTCAAACAGACGATTGAAGAGAACAAAAAGAAATCCGGCTACACGGTCGACCGGGTAAACATAGCCGATATCCCTGCCGAAGAGTTGTTCAACGCCATCACGACTCCTTATCGCGGAAAAGTGGTATTCGTCGACTTCTGGGCAACATGGTGCGGCCCTTGCCGTATGGCTATGGAGCAATCGGAGCCGGTGAAGAAAGAGTTTGAAGGGAAAGAGGTCGTATTCCTCTATCTTGCCGCCGAAAACTCTCCGAAAGGAGCCTGGGAGCAAATGATCCCCGACATCAAAGGCGATCATTACCGCGTCACTTCCGACCAATGGGATTACTGGGGAAAGAAGTTCGGTATCCAGGGCGTACCTTCCTACATGGTACTAGCCAAAGACGGAACCCCGGTTCATTTCCAGGTCGGTTTCATGGGAGTAAACAGGATGAAGGAGATGATCGAGGAGCAATTGAAGAAATAAAATTCAGAATATAGCACTTAATGAAGGCGGAGTACCGGTAAAGGTCTCCGCTTTTTTTGTGGTAAAATCAAAAAGTCGTAATATTGCATATCATAAACATAACACACGTAATCGATCTTATGAGGTATCTTAAACAATTGGGATTTTTTATTTGTCTGAGTGCTTATTGTACACTTTCTGCACAGGAAGCAAAAAAGGCAATGACATTCGAGGAGATGGTTAGCTGGAAACGGATCACCGAACAATCTATTTCGCATGATGGCAAATGGGTAGCCTGCAAAATGGAACCCTGGAGAGGAGACGCCAGCATACTGGTTTATAACGCTAAAGGAGAAATGACAGCCTCTTTCCGTCCGGCAGGACATGCTGAATTTTCAGCATCTTCCCGCTATCTGCTGGTCACAAAAAAGCCGGAACTGGAAAAAGTAGAGGCCTTAAAACTGAAAAAGGCCAAAGAAGAAGAGATGCCTGCAGACGAACTGATCATCTTCAACCTTCCCGATAAGAAAGAGACGATCGACTCTTTAAAATCATACAAACTCTCTGAAACCGCAGACTGGATCGCCTATAAAAGAAACAGTAAATCAGATACCGTATTGCACGTCCGCTCACTGGACAGACTCAAAGAGGCGATAATAGCTGACGTAAAAGAGTTTGGTTTCGCTAAAAAAGGAAATATCTTATATTATACAACAGACTCCACCTTATCCACCTTCACTCCCGACAAAGGCCGCTCGTTGATCTTTGAAGGAAAAGGAGTTATCAAAAAAGTTTCTTTCGATGAAACAGGTAACAAAATAGCTTTTCTGCATAGCCCCGATAAAGATTCTACAGCCACACAATGTACCCTTTATCTATCGGAAAATAATGCACCTGCCCGCCAGATCGCAGACCGGGAACAAAGTTTTATCCCTGCCGGCTGGGTGATCAGCGAAAATGGCGACCTTCGTTTCTCGGAGAATGCACAACGTCTTTTCTTCGGTACAGCCCCGGCTCCCCAACAAAAGGACACGACCGTATTGGCCGATAATCGTCCCGATGTACAGATATGGAAATGGGATGAAGCCGTACAATATACCCAACAGGTGTTCAACAAGGAAAAGGATCTGAAAAAGTCCTATGCCGCTGTATATAACATTCCCGAAAACAAGCTGATTCAGTTGGCTGACAAAGAAATTCCGACTCTTCAGACTGCTACGGAAGGCAACGCATCCATAGCATTGTTATCGACCAATCTGCCCTACGCAACAGAACAGATGTGGGAAGGCAGAAGCCGCTACGATATTTATACAGTCAACCTCGAAACCGGTGACCGCCAGCAAATCAAAAAAGCGACCAATACCCATATGCTTCTCTCCCCGAAAGGCGCTTATGCTTACTGGTATTGTGCACAAGACAGCTCCTGGTATACACGTTCTATGAGTGATGGTAAAGAATATCGTCTGACGACTCCCGCTTCATTTACAGCCTGGGATGAGGATAATGACGTGCCTGACTATCCGTCACCTCACGGGCTGGCCGGATGGACTGCCAACGACCAATATCTATTGATCTATGACCGGTATGATATCTGGAAATTCGATCCTACGGCTCAGACATCCCCCGTCAACCTTACTCTGAACGGACGCAAAGAACAGTTATCATACCGACTGGTTAAGCTGGATAAGGAGAAGAAGTTCATCAATCTGACTGAACCTCAATTACTGCTGGCTTTCAACGAGAAGACAAAAGGCTCGGGATATTACAGCACACACCTTTCTGCTCCTGCCGTGCCTAAAACATTACTGGCCGGAAACTTCATGCTTAAAACTCCGGTAAAGGCAAAAGATGCCAATGCCGTCATTTATACATCCGAGACATTTGAACAGTACCCGGACATCCGCCTGTCAGACCTGGCTTTCAAGAAATCTGTCCGGTTAACAAACGGGGGCGAACAACAAGCCGACATAAACTGGGGCACAGCAGAACCGGTATCATGGATATCACTGGATGGGATACCCCTAGAAGGGGTTGTCTACAAACCGGAAAACTTCGATCCGAACAAGAAATACCCGGTTATCGTGAATTTCTACGAGCGTAATTCGGAAACCCTTTATGCTTACCACATGCCGGAACCTCATCGTTCAACGATCGATTATCATTTCTATACCAGTAACGGATATATCATTTTCAATCCGGATGTACGTTATGTAGACGGGTATCCCGGAGAAAGTTGCTATAACTGCGTTATGCCGGGTATCACTTCACTGATCGCCAAAGGATATGTTGATGAAAAAGCAATCGGCGCCCAGGGGCATAGTTGGGGCGGATATCAGGTTGCTTACCTGGCGACCCGCACAAGCCTGTTCTCTGCTATCGAGTCAGGTGCACCGGTCGTTAACATGTTCAGTGCATACGGTGGTATCCGCTGGGGATCGGGACTGAACCGTTCTTTCCAGTATGAACACGGACAGAGCCGTATTGGCGGTACACCGTGGGATTCACCGCTGCAATATATGGAAAACTCTCCTTTGTTCAATATGGATAAGGTGGAAACTCCGATCCTGATCATGCACAACGATAACGACGGTCATGTGCCTTGGTATCAGGGTATCGAGTACTTCATCGCACTCAAACGCCTGCAGAAACCGGTATGGATGCTAAACTATCCGGGAGAGATCCACTGGCCGATGCGGCTGGCAAACCGTATCGATTTCCAGAAACGTATGTTCCAGTTCTTCCAGCATTATCTGAACAAACAGCCAATGCCCCAATGGATGAGTGAAGGCGTTCCCGCTGTCGATCAGGAATTCAAGTTGGGTTACTGATAAGAACACTTCTTTTATATTACAAAGATATAATGATTAGAAAAATCTTTATATCTTTGTAATATAGATATATGAACGAAATGAAAACAACAGGAAACATATTAAGCATACAAGTGGATATTCCTCAGTCGGAAGTCTCTGTATTCGAGTTTCTGGCAAAAAAAATGGGGTGGAAAATTCGTTCTGAAAAGAAAGAAGCGGAAGAAGAAGTAAAGATTGAAGAAGAGAAAAAGCTGTTTTTCACTAATTCAAAACGTTCTATGGCAAAGCATATAGAAAAATACTTATCTGAATGAAAGTCCATCAGAGAGACATAATAGAAGTAAACTATCTTTTTCCGGACGGGACAACCAAACCTCACATGGCTATTGTTGTCTCAAATGACGAACTACAGGAAACTGAAGATTTCTTCTACATTGCAATGATTTCATCTAAAAATTATAATCCTCAATATACATATCCTTTAGATAATGAAATGTTGACGAAACCTCTATCTAAAAAGAGTTATGTAATATGCCAACTGATCGGAGGATATACTGAGCGGGATGTCGTAAAGATTTGTAGCCGCATTAAGAGCCCGGCCTTTCAGGAAGTAATAGAAAAGATCAAGCAAACAATATTTTAAAGACCTTTGTCCACATCTGTTATCAACAGGTTTATCAACAAAGTTATCAACAGGGTAATACACAGATACACAAACAAAAAGACCATATTTTACTATCCATTCGTAAACAAACGATAAAATCGTATTTAATAATCACCATTCAATAAATAATTCTTATTTTTGAACCAATCAATTTAATACCTGATATCATGAAAACATATCCCGTCCTGATTTGTCTTTGTGCAGCATGGATCAGCATACTGAGCAGTTGTAAAGGAAAAGAAGATAAAAGTGTCCCTTCGTTCACTCCTCCTAAATACAGCGGAAAGGTAGATCTATCCGCAGCCCCGGCCAATATAGATGTAGCAGAGGCGCTCGACAAATCTACAACACCTCTGAAGCTAAGCCAGATCGCTTCACAAATAGATTATTACATCGTTGGAGATGGGAACTATACGATTACACAAGCTATCGCCGTGCCGGACAGTGATGCTTTTATCACATTCAACAATCCCCGGATCTATTACCGGAAAGCCGGAATTCCCAGCAAGCGTTATGGCTTCAAAGCTTTAGTTTATAAGTGGAATAATGATGTGAACGGGCATAATCTGTTTTACGACAAAAAGACCACCCGGATGTATTGTGCTTTAAGCGGCAGGGATCAAAATAACAAGGAAAGCCTGGAGCTTTTCGATCCGCAAATCGGAGCATTACCTCCGTTGGATACAATGCTGACTATCGACCGGTATATTTTCCCAGAAATTTTGGAGGAGAAATATACCGTCAACCTGAGAAACGACAAGCTACTGGGCTTCTCTTCCAACGGCTACATGTTAAGTCATTATGAAGACTCCTGCGGTATCCCCACCAGCATGATGACCTTTAATCCGGCAGGAGAAACACTCTGCAAGTTTGATTTAAAGGGTAAATCCTCTTTATCCCGGGAGCAGACGGATAATATTCCTTTTTTCCAGACCTCTTACTGGAACGACACGCAAGACCGGATGACTTTTATGATCCCGTTCTGCGACACCGTATATCAACTTCGCGATCCGCAAACAGTCGTACCATTATACGCTATCAATTTAGGGAAACATGGCATTTTCGCTGACTATGAGGTTGGAAAAGAAATAAAAGACGGTAAAATATGGCTTCGTACCTTATACGAAAACCCGAAAGGGTTATTCATGGGAATGTACCAGAAGAACGGGCCAAAGATTTTATCCTGGCTGAATTTCGAATACGAATACAAACCGACACTGAGTTATCAGGCTGTTTATCTGAAAGAAGAAGGAAAAACATATATCCTCCCCAAGAGAGAGAAAGGATTCATCAACGATCTGGATGGCGGATTTACTTTCTGGCCGGACGGTCAGACGGATGAATACCTGTACATGATCCTCACATTAACTGAAATGAGGCTTAATGTGAAACGAACCGGCTCTCCACAGCAGCAGAAACTGATCGATATGCTCGATAACAAAAGAATAAAGGAAAATCAGTATGTGATGATCGTTGTTAAATAGACCGTTCTTTACAGGTTGTATTTCTTCATCTTATTATAAAGCGTCTGGCGGCTGATATTCAGCTGCTGGGCGCAAAGGGTAAGGTTGCCTTTCTTCTCGGCAAGCACTTCGCTGATGAACTGTTTTTCCATTTCGTCCAATGTCACAGGGCGGGAAACCGGAGTTGCTGAGTCTTCTATATAAAAATCATCGGCATCCAATAAGGAAGCATTGGAAAGTAATACCGCCCGTTCAATCGTTTGTTGCAAAGCGGCCAAATCGCCGTTGAGCATCATTGCCGACAGTTTTTGCAGAGCTTCAGGCGTGATGCCCGGAAAAGGTTTACCGTAGGCCGTCGCATATTTGCGCAGAAGGGAATTGACAAGTAAGACAACTACGGAATCTGTTTCTTCCGAAGGGAACCCGGAATCCTTCCGAAAGGAATTTTGTTTTCTCCCGGAACGGGCTTTCCAGGCAGCAAGGACGGTCGAGAGCAGTTTCTCGTTATCCCACGGCTTCACAACGAAATCGGCAGCCCCTCTTTTCAGGGAAGCGACGGCCAGTTCGATATCGCCAAAAGCAGTGATCAGGATCACTGCCGGAGGGTTTGGGCGTTCGTGGATACGATCCAGCCAAAACAGTCCTTCTCCCCCGCTCTGCTTGCCTGTCCCAAAATTCATATCCAGCAAAACGACATCCACGTCATCTTCCCGGAGCAAAGCAGGCAACAAGGTCGGTTGCGAGGTACAAACCACCGTTCGGAACTCGCGCGAAAGGATCATCCGCAACGTTTTAAGCACCGCTTCGTTATCGTCTACCACTATTATCTTTCCGTCTATCATAACCGGAGCAAAGATAAAAGGATAATCCGTTATTCTATTTCCAAAGAGAAAAAACTTTCAGCAGACAACCTGCGCCGAACGGAGCAGATGATGCTTTCCGAGGCGAGCATACTATCTGCTCCGGTCGGAGCAGGCTCCATGTAGAGAAGCACTGTCCAATTATTAGACGTTTCGCATCGGCAACCGGATTATTTTCTCTTATTCTTTGCCTTACAAACGAAAAGAGAATAGTTTTACGGAAAATATTATTCAGATGAAAACAATCGCATTCAAACTCGTCCTGCGTAGCTGGTGGCGGAATAAGACATTCTCCGTTATCTCGATCGTCAGCCTGGCAATCGGGATTGCCTGTACGAACCTGCTGGCCGTGTTTACCATTCATGAATACGGTATAGAGAAAGGGAACCCGAATAAGGAACATATCTGGGTACTCAGTCAGGACTGGCCGATGAAAAACGGGGAGAAAACGATATATGCGGGGGCTGAAATCCCCGGAATGCTGAAAGATAAATACACCGAGGTCAAAAGTTATCTCCGGATTAGCGGACAAACCGTCAAATATATTTCCATTGATAATGTGAAACATGCCCCTGTCCGCCTTGTCTCCGCAGATCCATCTTTAGCGGAGTTTTTCCCTTATAAAGTACTCTACGGAGATCTGAAAGAGGCCTTGACCCAGCCTGATAAACTGGCCCTGACAGAACAAACTGCCCGAAAACTTTTCGGGAAAGCCAATCCGATCGGTAAAATAATTCATTTCAGCCTTCCTGATGAAGAATTGAACACCAAAGGCAGTGCAAACAACGAACATGCTTACCAGGTTGCCGCCATTATTGCCGACAGGGAACAATCGTTTTTAAAGCTGGAAGCGATAACGGCTATTTCTGATTCTTTCTATGGCGGTACCAGCCTGTTACTGATGAACAGGCCGATCGACCGGAAAACTTTTGAAGCACAATTAAAGAAAGACAAAATACCGACTTTACAGGGTGACGTGGGAAATTACTACCTGAACACGCTACAGGAAAGTTACTTCTACACTTCCGAGCAACAAAAATCGGATTATCTGAATTATCGGCAGCCGGTATTGCTTTATGTCGGGCTGATCTCCGCTATCCTGATCCTATTGATAGCCTGTTTCAATTATATCAACCTCAACTTTTCACGCTTACTACAACAGGTGCGGATGATCCATACACAGAAACTGATGGGGGCAACCGGAAAAGAGATCAACCGGCAATTATTTATCGATACTTTTCTTACGGTTCTGATCGCTTTCTTTTTTTCCTTGCTGATCACACATGATTTATTACCGGTCTTCAATTCGATCGTAAACGGCCGGTTGCATACAGCCTTCTTCTTCAACTGGCAATCCCTGCCTTTGATCTGCGGGTTTATCTTACTTCTGTCTATTGTTCCGGCAGCTTATATGAGCCGGAAGATCTCCGGGCTTTCCAGCGCCGGCTATAAGGAGTTTTTCACCGGGAATAAAAAGAGAAGGATCGTTACCTCACTATCTATTGCACAATACGTTATCTCCATCGGTCTTATTATCGCCACACTGACGGTAAACGACCAGATCGGTTTTATCCGAAAAGGAGGTGAAAATTACAAGAACCTGATCGAAATAGGGAATTGGCTGGAAGACGGTTCTTACATCCGCCCCTTAGCCCGTGAATTAAAGAACCACCCGGAGATTGCGCATGTTTCCCTTGCCGGAGGTTCCATCCTAGATAGCTGGATAGTACAAACAGTCCTGAAAAATGAAGACGGCAGCGAAAGGTACGTTCCTCAACTCAATTACTTCGGCGATTCCGGCATCCTGGACGCTTTGCAGGTTAAGTTATTGGAAGGCCTTCCGCCCGATAAAGCCCTGGAAAAACAGGGCCGTCCGGTCTACATAAACGAGAAGTATGCCGAGCTATTGGTCAGCAAAGGGGAAGATCCCATCGGAAAGCCGTTGAGTGTCTTTGAATTCAATAATAACAGCGAAGATTCTGCGGATGGCACACCGGTTACAACAGTTGCCGGGATCGTCAGCAATCTTTATACAAATTCATTGGAAAATGAGGTGTATCCTTTTACTGTCCAGATCAATAACAGTGAAAAAAGTACATTCAACTATATCTACATACGTCTCAACGGTGATAAAGAAAAATCCATCGCCACTATCCGACAGGTATGGAACAAGGTCAATCCAGGGAAATATTTCTCTTATCAGGATGTTTACCAATACTTTTTATCCCGTAACCATAAAGCGACCGAACTGTCGCAACTCCTGCTGATGTATTCCTTCATCAGTATCTTCCTGACCTGTTTCGGGTTGTTCGGAATGGCTTTATATGCTACGGAACAACGCACCAAAGAGATCGGTATCCGGAAAGTGAACGGGGCAACAAGTTCACAGATCATGTTGTTGCTGAACAGGCAGTTTATCAATTGGATAAGCATCGCTTTTGTTATCGCAATTCCTATCACCTGGTCGTTGATGAACCGTTGGCTGGAAAGTTTCGTATATCGTACGGAGATCGGCATCGGTATTTATCTGACGGGCGGACTGTTCGTTCTGTTCATTACCCTACTTACTGTCAGCTGGCATAGCTACAAAGCGGCTTCCGGCAATCCCGTTAACGTTTTAAAAAGTGAATAAACCGGTTACAAATATGAAAACAGTAGCATTCAAACTCGTCTTTCGCAGTTGGTGGCGGAACAAAACATTTTCAGTCATCTCGATTGTCAGCCTAGCGATCGGCATTGCCTGTACTAATCTGCTGGCCGTATTTGTCATCCATGAATACAACCTGGAAGCGGATAACCCGAACCGGGAGACCATTTATATGATGGATCAGGATTCGCCGATCCAACCAGGTGAACGGGTTTGTTTCACTGCCGGTGGTATTGCGAACGAGATCAAAGAAAAATATCCGGAAATCATAGATCATGTCTGCCTCAATAATATCGGAATGGATTACATAAAAGTAAACAATACCCGTTTCAACCCCATCATAATCATGATAGCAGAAGCCTCGTTTCCCCATTTCTTCCCTTATAAGGTATTATATGGAGATTTGAACGAGGTGTTGACACAACCGAACAAGATCGCCTTATCGGAGAAATGCGCCCGAAAGTATTTCGGCAAAGAAAATCCGATCGGTCAAACGATCATAACAGGTGAAAACTATGCAATGACACGCATACAGGAAAACGAAGAGGGAAATAATGAAACGACCTATCAGATTGCAGCTGTCCTGAAATCGCGTGAACAATCTTATATCGACTTCGATGCCGTAATCGGAAATGACGGGCCACTCCCCGGAGGAGTATGTCTGTTTATGACTAATCGCCCGATCGACACCAAAAAGTTTGCCGAAAAAATCCATAAAGACGGCATACAAACCTTTGTACCTAATGGGAAATATAGCCTGTACACTTTACAAGAAAGTTATTTCAAAAAATACACACAGGAAAGTTATTTCTTCATGACCAGCCGACAGAAGACATTGCTTTATGTCGGACTGATCTCCGCCATTCTTATCCTGCTAATTGCCTGTTTCAATTATATCAATCTCAACTTCTCCCGCCTGTTGCAACAAGTGCGGATGATCCATACGGAAAAACTGATGGGAGCAACAAAAAACGATATCAACCGCCAGCTATTTATCGATACATTCCTGACCGTCATGGTAGCCTTCCTGTTATCTTTGCTGATAACACATGATCTGATCCCGATATTCAATTCGATCACTTCCGGAAAGATAGAGACTTCTTTTTTCTTTAACAGACAGGCATTACCGGTTATCACACTGTTCATACTCCTGTTATCGATCATTCCTTCCGTTTATATCAGCCGGAAAATATCCAAACTATCGGCCTCCGGCTACCGCGAGTTTTTCACCGGAAACAAGAAAAGAAGGATCGTAACGGCTCTTTCGATTGCCCAATATACAGTCTCTATCGGGCTGATCATCGCAACACTTACAGTTAACAACCAACTTCATTTTATACAAAACAAAGCGGAAGGATATCACGGATTAATCGAGGTGGGCAATTGGGGAGCAGACAATTCCTACTTACCGGCTTTTGCACGCGAAATAAGAAAAATACCCGGCGTAGAAAATGTAACACTTACAGGTGGTCCTTTACTAAACATGGGAATAACTCCCGTAGATATAAAAAACCAGAATGGAAGTGAAAGCCATTATATGAAAGCGCAATACATGGGAGGACGTGATTTCCTGAGAACATTAAAAATCGACATCATACAGGGAGTTGAGCCGGATAAGGCGCTCGGACAATTCCAAAGTCCGGCCTATATCACCCGGAAATATGCAGACCTACTGATTCCGCCGGGAGAAAATCCGGTCGGCCAGCTACTGAGTAAATACGACAAAGATTCAAAAGAATATGAAAAGGACAGTAACCACCCTAAAGTGGTCGTTGCAGGTATTGTCGAAAATATGTTTGCCAATTCACTCGAAGAAGATGTTTTCCCCAGTATCATTTACATCGGCCAGGATGATGATAAGCGATATGCTTTTGCAGAAATCAAAGTAGACAGAGAACGTCAGCAAACAATCGCTACCATTAAAGAAGTATGGGAAAAGATGAATCCCGGTAAATATTTCACTTTTCAGGATGTTTATAAAGAATTCATGCAACGCAACAGGAGAACAAGCGAACTGGCAGAATTAATGATCATGTACTCGCTGATCAGTATCTTCCTGACTTGTTTCGGCCTGTTCGGTATGGCATTATACGCTACGGAACAACGCACGAAAGAAATAGGCATCCGGAAAGTGAACGGAGCCAGTACATTAGGGATCATGTTATTGCTGAATAAACAATTTATAGGCTGGATAGGAATAGCCTTCGTTATTGCCATCCCTATCGCCTGGCTGTTCCTCAACCGGTGGCTGGAACAATTTCCGTATCACACCGATATGTCTGTTTTCCACTTCCTTCTTGGCGGAATCACCGTACTGTTTATTACATTACTGACCGTCAGTTGGCATACTTACAACGCAGCTTCGGGTAATCCCGTTAACGTTTTAAAAAGCGAATAGATTTCCTCACAGTTTCTTTCGCAGGAAACTCCAGTTTCTTCCATAGGAAACGCCAGTTCCCACCAGAAGAAACTCCAGTTTCCTGCAGAGGAAATTACAGTTCCCTTATTAAAAAAAATTAGGAAACTGCAATACGCTGAAGGTCAACCATTATTGACTTTTTTATAATCTGCCAGGAACGTAGCCAAACCACTATCGGTAAGCGGGTGTTTCAACAGACCTTTGATAGCTGACAAGGGGCAAGTTGCCACATCTGCACCCGCTTCAATACACTGGATAATATGTTGTGTACTGCGGATCGAGGCGGCAAGCACCTGTGTTTCGTAGGCATAATAAGAAAACATATCGACAATACCTTTCACCAGTCCAATACCGTCACTGGAAATATCATCCAGACGTCCAACGAAGGGAGATACATAAGTAGCACCGGCTTTTGCCGCTAAAAGAGCCTGCCCACGGGAGAATACCAGCGTACAATTGGTACGGATCCCTTCATCACTAAAATGTTTGATTGCTTTGATACCGGCTTCAATGCAAGGAATTTTCACCACGATATGCGGGTTCAGGGCTGCAAGCTCCTTGCCTTCCTTTATCATTCCTTCATAATCGGTTGCAATTACCTCTGCACTGACATCACCGTCTACGATCTCACAAATCTTCAGATAATGTGCACGCTGATTCTCTACTCCTTTAATCCCTTCTTTGGCCATTAACGACGGGTTGGTAGTAACGCCATCCAATACGCCCAAATCGTTTGCTTCCCGAATCTGATCCAGGTTCGCCGTGTCGATAAAAAACTTCATTGCTTTATGTGTTTATAAATGTTTCTATTTAAAGAACACATTTACTATCGTATAGTTTATTTTAGAGTGATGTATTTAGAATGTTGAAAAATATTAATAGAAAAACTGACAGTTAGAGAAAGCAAATAGAGAAAGAACAAATTAAGATACAAACATAAAATAAGGACAGATTATCAATCATTTGATCAAGATTAAAAACACATACTTTCCGGTACAAATTGCATTAGTTCTGTAAGAACTACATACTTACGGATGCAAATATAGTCTATTTTTGAAATAATAGGTTAAATATTGAAGAATAATCCGACAATACAAAGCTCTTTTGTTAACAACCATATAAACTATCAGTTTTCACAGAATAAGGAGATAATATCAATTCTAGGCACACCACTGTATATCAATAAATTACATTTATACTACCACGTTAGTTCTTACAGAACTCATATACATAATACGCAAAAAGCAGGCATCTGGAATGCAATAGGAACAGGGAAATTCAACAGAGATTCAAAGCGGCAATGTGATGAGAAATAGCAGAGACTTACAAATTGTTACACTCTTTATCAGATAACAAAAACTACTTATGCGAATAGCAGATGGACCAATATTTGAAAAATTATTCCGGGAATATTATTCTCACCTATGTAATTATGCCGGCCAATTTATTGCAGACAGCCAAACCAGAGAAGATATTGTACAGGTATTTTTCATTTCTGTCTGGGAAAAAGAGCACCTGTCCGTTACACGGGAGACTTTCCTCCCCTACGCGTATCGTGCCATAAAAAACAGCTGCATAAACTACTACAAATCAGAGATGATCAAGGAGGACTTCATCACCTTCCTTGCAGAAGAATGGAAAGATCAGTTGAATGAAGAGGAAGATTTCATATACCAGAAAGAAGTGCAACAGGCTTTGCAGAAGCTTCCTGAAAAATGTCGTAATGTATTCCTCTTGAAATGCGTTACTGAATTAAAGTATAAAGAAATAGCCGAGGTATCCAATATCTCCGTAAACACTGTAAAATATCACCTGGGAGAAGCTTTCCGCATCATGCGCGAAGAGTTGAAGCATCTCACCTTTTTATTTTTCCTGTTTTTTTTCTGAAACGACCTACCCATTTTGTCTTCTCCGATTGTCAATAATAAAAAAGAAGAAAAATGAAGTCTGAAACAATATATCAAATCATCCTTTCCGTTCTGGCCGACGAAGCCACAAATGAAGAACACATTCTCTTCTCGCAATGGATAAAAAAATCAGAAGAAAACAGGAAGGAGTATAACAGAATAAAACGATTGTATCAGATCTCATTACGCCTTCCCAAAGAAACACGAGTCGATACAGAACAGGCCTGGCAAATAGTACGAAATCAAACGATCGACAAAAAGAAAATATTTAAATTCCCTGTATGGACACGTTATGCAGCAATGGTTGCGATCATTGTATCTCTCGGCATAATCCTATTTAACGAAGAAGTTCCTTCCGATACTCTCAGCCAGATGGAACAAATTGATATAAAAGAGTTTGTAGAACCTACGCTACTTTTAGAGAACGGAGAGAAAATTGCATTGAGTGAAGAATCCTTTTCCATCAAACAAGAACAGGTTGTCATCAAGAATGACAAGGACAACAAACTCGTTTATGAAGCTAAAAAGGAGGTTACTAAAAAAACGGTTTTAAACAACCACCTGGTCATCCCCAAGGGAAGGACTTACCGGCTACATCTTGAAGACGGAAGCCGTATCTGGCTGAACTCTGAATCAGAGCTCATTTATCCGGAGCAGTTCATCGGAGACAAACGTGAAGTAACACTTATCGGAGAAGCCTTTTTTGAAGTTGCTCCCAATCCGGAGAAACCCTTTTTCGTAAAAACCAAAGGTATAGAAATCATTGTATTAGGAACATCTTTCAATGTCTCTTGCTACGGAAAAGAGAATACGATCAGTACAACTCTTGTAGAAGGCTCTGTCTCCATACATACGGAACAGGGGGAAAAACAGATAATCACGCCCTCCGAACAATTCACCTATAATAAGAAAAATCACCTGACAAATATTCAGACGGTGAATACGGAACTTTATACTTCATGGATAAACGGCAAATACATTTTCAAAGATGCAACGCTGGAAGAGATCATCGACAAATTACAACGTTGGCATGATATCTATCCGAATTATATGGAGGAAGAGCTGAAAAGTAAACGTTTCTCAATCACAATAGACCGTCAATCGACATTAGACCAAATACTGGAAGTGATTAGTTTCACTTCTGATGTAAAATTAGAGAAAGCAGGAAATAGTATTAACATCAAAAAGCAAAGGAGGGAAGAATGACGTAAATCACACAATGGAAAAACAGAAGAGGTAGTATGGATCAGATACTACCCCTACACAGATCAAAAAATTAAAATCATTTGTTTAACCTGTAAATTACAAATTTATGGAAAAAAGAATATCGGAAGGCTTTTGTAAGACACAAAAAGTCTTAAAACGATTCTTATTTTTAATTTCACTTATTTGTTCATTATCAACTATTTCGTTAGATGTGTTTGCTTACGAATCTATATTTGAACAAAACTACACCTTAAGTCTATCGTTTCAGAATGCCCGGATGGAGCAAATACTCGATGCTATATCGAAGCAGTCCGGAATCAAGTTAGCCTATAGTAATGAAGAGTTGGCTTCAAATAAAAAAGTTTCTGTCAACCTGAAAACATCCAATATAGAAGAGGCTCTAAAAGCCGTTTTGGGTAATGAATATACATTCAGACAGATTGACGATTACATTGCCATTGCCAGGAGATCCGCAAATAAGAATACCCCGGCGGTACCCAGCGTAAATGACGAGCGTTCATGGACGATTCAAGGACAGACGCTCGAACAAAGCGAACCCCCACTCCCCCTGCCTGGCGTAAACATCTCTATCAAAGGGACTCAGTTGGGTACGATCTCAGACATGGGTGGATATTTCTCTCTCAAAGCTAAAAAGGGAGATATTATTGTCTTCTCATACCTTGGTTTCAAGAATTACGAGTATGTAGTCTCCCGTGCAATCAGTAACTTAAGTGTGTCTCTGACGGAAGACATCGAATCATTGGATGAAGTTATCGTTACCGGTTTCTCGGAAGAAAAGAAACTGAACTCGATATCTTCTATTTCCTCACTGAATGTATCCTCAAACCTGATCAGCAAACCGGTGACTTCTATGTCGCAGGCTTTACAGGGAGGGATCACAGGCCTTTCCGTATCACAGGGTTCCGGTTTGCCGGGTGCAGATGCTGCAACCATCAAGATCAGAGGTGTTTCGTCCTTACAAACCAATAATGACCCGTTGGTCTTGGTAGACGGTGTTCCAATGGATATGAATAACCTCGATCCAAATACGATTGAAAGCGTAACCGTACTGAAGGATGCCGCAGCAGCAGCTATTTATGGAGCACGTGCGGCAAACGGTGTTATCGTTGTAAAAACCAAACGAGGAACACCCGGTAAAGTAAACGTTTCTTACAACGGATATTATGGTATTCAAAAGGCGACATATCTACCGGAGTTCATTGACGGTGCCGGATATATGGAAATGGTAAACGCTGCGAATATAAACATCGGAGGAAACCCGGTTTATTCACAGGAAGCAATCAACAAGACCAGAGATGGTTCCGACCCTGTAAACTATCCTAATACGGACTGGACTGACTTCCTGTTTAAAAACGGTTCTGTTCAAAGCCATTCTGTATCCGTATCCGGTGGTGGTAATCTGGCCCGTTTTGCATTAACAGCCAACTATCTGAAAAATGACGGTCTGGTAGAAAACACAAATTCAGACCGTCTGAATATCCGGGCCAATACTTCCGTCAGTCTATTAGATAACCTGTCTGTAAACATGGACTTCAACTCATACCGGACAAACAGGGAAAAACCTTTATTCGATAATGGCGGTGACATTTTCACTTATATCTATTCTACGCCACCTAATACCGTGATCCGCTATCCGATGAAAGAAGGTAACGATATCGTGTATTACGGGAACCGCCCCGAACAACGTAATCCTGCCGCCATTCTCGACCGGGGAGGTATTCGTACGAACCTGGAAGACAATATCAGTATCAATATAGCCCCTCGCTGGGAGGTGATCCCGAAGTTGATCCTTAGAGGACAATATTCGTATCGCATCAGTAGTAGTGCACAACGGGATGAGCGCAAAGCCTATAACTTCTTCGATTATAACTCCGAAGCATTTCTTCAAACCTGGGGAGCCTCTTATTCAGCCTCCAAAGACAGGTCCAGCTATTATTATATCGGTGCAACGGCTGAATATACCTGGGAAAAAAAGAAACACCGCTTATTCGGTATCGGAGGTTACAATCAGGAGTTAACCAACCAGGGAGACTGGGATCGCTGGTCGATGACTTCCATTTTTGCAAAAGTGAACTATACATTCGACCGTCGCTATCTGCTGGAGGGAACTATCCGCCGTGACGGTTCTTCCCGATTCGGCAAAGGAAATAAATTCGGAGTATTCCCCTCCATAGCAGCCGGTTGGAACCTGCACGAGGAGAGTTTTATGAAGCCGTTAAAAAATCAGATCAACGAATTCAAGGTACGAGGTTCATACGGATTATTGGGTAATGAGAATATCGGATTATACAAATATCAGACATTGATCGATGCAGGAAACGGGAACGAAACAGTTTTCGGTAACCCGGATATCACCTGGGAAACAGTCAATATGTTGAATATCGGAGCTGACATCCGCCTGTTTAGAGACTGGACCATCACTTTCGACTATTACGACAAACTGACCAAAGACATGATCATCATTCCACCTATTTCTTTCATCGGAGGAATAAGCGCTGCACCGCTGAACTCAGGAGAAGTAAGAAACCGGGGATGGGAATTCGATGTAAATTATGGCAAACAATATAAGACATTCGGATTCAATGTTCATGCCGGTTTATCACAAAATAAAAATAAAATAGAGTCTCTTTTCGGAGCTCCTTACGATAACGGAAACCGTATCCATGAAGTTGGACATGCGTTGAACAGTTATTATGTCTATCCGACAGATGGACTACTGCAGGAAAGTGATTTCACAAAAGATACCGACGGAAAATGGATACCCAAAGAAGGAGTCACGATCTTTGACGGACAACAGCCCGGAGATATAAAATATAGAGATGTATCCGGCCCCGACGGTACACCGGACGGCAAAATCACGACCGACGACCGTGTGATACGTGGAGACGATCAACCGGATCTGAACTATTTTGCCAATCTGTCATTGACCTATAAAAAATGGGATTTTGAAATACTATTCCAAGGGGTTACCGGTGTAGATGCTTACTACAACGAACCTTATTCATTCGGTTTGAATGTATCCGGTGACGGGCAAACCCCATTGGCTGTACAAACGGATTACTGGACTCCGGAAAACACAGGTGCACGCTATCCGAGAATGGCCCCGAATTCAACTTACGGCAGCAACTATCACACATCCGATTTCTGGCATTTCAATGCAAGTTATTGCCGTGTGAAATACATCCAACTAGGATATACATTCGATCAGCTGGGGTTGAAGAAAATAGGTATTTCAAACATCAGGTTATATCTGAATGCGCAAAACCCGTTCACCTTTGCGAAAGAAAAACTGACAGACCCGGAAAGCCGTGGACAGAAAGGTTCTTATCCACTGATAAAGACTTATTCTGCCGGCATCAGCCTGAATTTCTAATTATAAACCTTAAAAACAGAATATATGAAACTGTATAATCAAATAAACCCAAAGGCATTCCTGCTTGTATGTATGTTATTTATATGTAGCAGTTGTTCCGACTTCCTGACGAAAGACCATCCGACAGGAGTCACCGACGAAGACTTTTGGAAAACAATGAATGAATGCGAAAATGCATTAGGACAATGCAAATTATGGGTAAAAGGTGCATACGGAGGTGAAGAACTGGGGTTAGTATTCCTCGAAGGGGCCACCGACAATATGTATTTTCAATCGAACTTTGAACAACGCATTGTAAGTATGGGAAACGGTTCACTCGTTCCCCCCACCGACAACAACAGGCCATCCAGCTGGGAAGCGACTTTGGACAGTTGGAAAAACTACTACGTTCGCATCCGCAGATGTAACCGTTTCCTCAAGTTTGTAGATAATGCTTATTTTGCAGACGAAAAAGAGAGATCACGTATGAAAGCTGAAGTAAGGGTTTGGAGAGCTTGGTATCACATACGTCTGCTGTGTTGGTACGGGCGTAACGATGGTATACCTATTGTCGACACCGAACTGACTCCGACCGAGATCTATAAGCCCCGTAATACCGTTGAAGAATGTCTGGACTTCATCAATAAGGAACTGGACATGGTAATCAATTCCAACGACCTTGAATTCCTATGGGATGAAGGACGCCGCGACCGTATGTCGATTTCTTCAGCCCTGGCCCTGAAAATGGATGTAAACCTGCAATTCAAAAAGTATGACCTGGCCAAAGATGCCGCTAAAAAGCTTATGGATTCAGGCAAGTTTGAATTATACTATTCTACCGCAACGGATGATGATCCGGGCAAAAACTATCGTGACCTGTTCCGCTATGTAGGTGAACAGAATAAAGAGCGGATCATGTTCAAATCGAATGGACTGGATAACATCTGGTTCCGTAACATGGGGACACCGTTAGGAGGACAAGGGGTATCTGCTATTCTAAAATCTTTCGTCGATTGTTATGAAACCATAGATGGTAAAACCATTCAATCTTTATCCGCCGAAGAAAAAAGCAACTACGAAAAGAACCCGTTGTATAAGCCAAGAGATCCACGTTTATACGCAACAGTTTTCTTACCGGGAGATAACACCACCATTTCCAATTACACCTACGAGCCATTCAATGAGAGTGGTAGCGACTATGTCGGAAAAAATGGCGCAGTCCGCTCCGGATATATGATGAAGAAGTTCATCGATGAGCAGGATCGTGCCACAGGAAACGGTAGTCTCGATTATCCGCTTTATCGTTATGCGGAAGTACTGCTCGATTATGTAGAATGTCTGGTTGAATCCGGTGACTGGCAAAATCCGGATGTTGAGAAATACATCAATATGATCCGTCATCGTGCCGGTATGCCGAATATGGACAAGAATGTCTATAATACGCAAGAAAAAGTACGCGAATTATACCGCCGTGAACGACGTGTAGAGCTTTGCTTCGAAGGGAAACGCTATGACGATATCCGCCGTTGGGGAATAGGTTCGCAAGTGATGACCGGTCCGATCCAGGGTGCATGGAACCCGAATGATAACGCATTCGTTACGATCGAAAACCGTAATTGTACATTCCCGAAATACGATTCATGGCCACTTCCTCAGACAGAAGTAACATCGAATCCGAATATCAGCCAACCGACCGGTTGGTAAAAACTAAAGAGGAAATCCGGCTTGGATTTCCTCTTTTTCTTTATATAAAAACGAAACTTATTTCTTCACCGCCAGTTTACTCAGCTGCTTGATCTCCTTCAGATTGGAATAATCGTATTGATAGATGCCATCGTCGGCAATCATCATCAAGACATTGTCGTGCGGAATGACATCATAGCCTTCCATTCCTGAATAATGAGCCAAACGGTTAGCCATCAGAGTTTGCGGATCTTCGGCATTATAGATTTTCAGACCATCGTCACAGAGGAAAAGCGTTCCGTTATCGATACCCAGGCCTTTCGGTTTAGTCATAGTATAGGAAACGATTGGCTGAGGATTTTTCACATCTTTGACATTCAGGATGATCAGTTCGTTGAAATTCTGTCCGCAATTATTGCCTGAATGAACTGTTACATAAGCGATGTCATTCTCTACAACTACCGGGTCGCAACCATATACATGCCACATCATCGACTGATATTCGGGTTTCAACGGATTAGCGACCGAATAGATTATCATACCGGTAGGAGTTCCCATAAACATGCAATCCTTATAACTGAAAATAGTTTCCACACTTCCTCCGATATACATATTTTCAACCGCTTTTTCCGGTTTATCGCCCGCCAGATTAAAGATACTCATATAATCATTCAACACGACATACAGATAATCTTTATACAAACCAAAACGCGACATCGAACCGTTTACGCCTGTCGAACCGCCGGAACTACCACCCGAAGAATTTGTCATAGCATCATTATACACCTGCTCATTTTTATAATATTCATATGTATGGGTTTCCTCTTCCTGGGTCCAACCCACAACAATATTCCCATTCGTTGCAGCCAAATTACACAGTTCAGAATCTATATAACCTTCTTCAATTGGAGGATAACTCTGCGGAAACACATTCTCCAAACGGCTCTTTAACACCGGTAAAGCAGGATTACTGATATCAAAACCAACCAAGTCGATATATGAATCGGCATACAATATATTATTACGGATAGCCACATCGGCATTACCTATCAACTCGATAAAACCAACCGAAGCAGGAGAAGCCGGATTACGGTTATCGATAATATGAATACCTTTACCCGGTTCCGAGATATATAAATATCCTTCATAAAAACAGATCTTCCCTTTTTGGGTTATCTCTTCCGGCTGGGTAGTCACTTTCACCGAAGAACGGAACACGTCGGCAGACATTAATACGGGTTTATTGACCGTATAAGTGATTGTTTCCTTTACTTTCATATCATCGTTACACCCACAAAGGAGGCAGATCAACGACACACAAAACAAACTCATTAGTTTTTTCATCTTAAACAAATTTAGAGGATTAATAATTATAATATCTTATCAGAATTCGAACCGGAAACCTGCTCCCAGTCCAATGATTACCGAGTTTTCAGTGCGGATACTTACCGGTTGGTCATTATCGAAATAGTAAGAGATACGAGGTTCCAGATAGATGCTCCAATCCCGGTGAAGACGATAGGAAACACCCGCTGATCCGTTCAGCGACCACTGGACACCGGAAATACCTTTTTTCTCGACCAAGGTCTCTACTCCGCTAAGAGAAAATTCTTCCTGTGTTTGTTTCGACCTCAGGCCTTTTTCAAGCATCACACCGCCTGACATATATATATTCCATTTCGGATTACTCCATAGTTTAACAACCAGATTGACCGGTACACCCAAATAATGAAGATTCAACCGGGAGTTGTAAGAAGTCTTGCCGCCTCTGGTCATGCGCGATGCCAGATAAGTATACACCAGCCCTGTTTCCACCCCGATATATCGACTGAGATCTTTCCGGACAGTCACCCCGAAAGATAGCGGCAACGAACAATCGATATCGCCATACTCTTCAGCCGGGATCATGCCGTTATTAGTAAAAGGAGGCTCGACTTCCGGCGGAGGAAGAGGTATTCCGGGTCCGATACTATTATTCATGTCGCCATAGATAGCATCATCACTACTCCCCAATAAATTAAGAGAAACATCTCCCCCTGTCCCAAACGAGGCATTTACCGACCAGTCCTTTTTTTCCTTCTTTCTTTCCGGAGAAACAAACCTGTATTTTTTCGATTCATAGTGGTTCAAATCCATTTGCTTCCCCGGCTTCTTTTTCTCCTCTTTTTTAGTGTCCGTAGCAGGCTTATTAACTGTATCATCCGTATCCGGTACCACTTCCGGTTGCAAGGCTGTAACCTCTTCTTCCGGTTGTTCAGTAATATTTACAACAGGTTGTTTTACAGATGCAACGGCAACCAGTTTCTTCGTTCCGACCGCTTTGTCAACAGGAGGAATCACTTCTTCCGGAGATACTTCAGGAACAGCAGGAGTTATTTCTTCTGTGAATGAAGAAACTTCCTGTTCATTTATCTTGTCGCTCAGTTTCTCCTCCATCTGAAAAGGGAGAAGCAAAAGTATTACAGCCACGGCAGCAGCCACAGAACTACCGATCCACCATACGAAATTCCGCTGACGGGACTTCATACGAGGCTCGATCTCCTCCCAGCAAAGATCATCAACTGGCAACCGGTGATCCTCCAGTTTCCACTTCATGAATTCGCTGAAATCATCCAACTGTTCTCTATGATCTGTATCACTGCGCATTTTCATGCATAATTAATGATTGAACACTTTTCTGTAACACTTTCCTGGCACGGATAAACTGCGTCCGCGAAGTTACTTCGCTGATATGCAACATCTCCGCTATCTCACTATGAGAGTAACCCTCTATGGCATAGAGGTTAAACACCGTTCTGTAACCATTCGGCAGACGAGCAATACAGGCATGCAGGTCGTCGGCGGATAAACGGTCAAGTACCGATACATCCACCTCATCCGGAAATTCCCCGCACTCGTCAAAATTAACGCTCAACCGGATTGCATCGTTTTTCCTGAGATATTCGAGGGCAGTCGTAACAAACACCCTCCTCACCCATCCGGGAAAAGCCCCGGTACCGGTATAACTACCGATCTTGGTGAATATCTTGATAAATCCGTCTTGCAACAAGTCGCGGGCCGTTTCCCTGTTATTTACGTACCGCATACATACGCTCATCATGGCAGGGGCATACAGCTCGTACACTTCCTTACGAGCCCACGACTCCCCACGCTTGCATCCGGCAATTAACAGCTGTTCGTCCATAGGTAATATTACTCTCTATTTGTATGATGAAAACACCCCTTCGAAAGTTGCAACAACAATGAAGAAAATACAAAATAAATATTTTTTAGAGAAAAACCAATAGAATAAATACCTTATTTTAAAGTAAATAGTCTATCTTAGCGACAATAAAATGATGTTGTGTATGAAGCGGGGATATTTTATAATTATAGCACTGGTAGCATGTGTTTTTTGTGGTCATGCTCAGTCCACTATGGACTTTGTTCTTAACCGTGAAGGGAAGGTTACAGCCGTACCCAAGTTCAAAGAATTTGACTTTAAGATTCCGGAATTTTCATACAAGACATATACACCGTCCATCAGGACAGATCTTGAGAAAAAACTCAGGGAGTTCACTCCCGACTTCCCTCCCCAGGTAGACGAACGTCCGATGGATATGCAGGTATTATCTCTTGCTTACCGTCCTTTCTTTAATGTATTTGCTCCGATGATACGCCGCGTATCACCGATGGCATTCGATTTCCAGGAATTTGAATTCACCCCGATAAACGAAAAAACCGGAGTGCTGACAGTAGGCGAACAATATACCTGGCCCGGCGCAGGCGGTATCACCCGGATCAGTTCATCGTTGGTATGGCAGCAGGATCGTTGGACACTGACGGGGGGCGCCTTTGCCGGACGATACTTTACACCGTTCAATCCCAGCCCCGACTTTATGGGTGGATTCAATGCAACTGCCAGTTATGAGGCAACCGATTGGCTGACTCTCAGAGGCTGGGGACAATACACCTTTTACGAGAAAAGGGAGCGGAGCAATCCGCAAATGCTGCTGAACCCGTTTTATAATCACACGAGCGTAGGTGGCGCCTTCGAATTCAAAGTGAAAGAGGATTTCGGCATCGGTGTCGGTGTAAACTTCGAATACAATCCTTGGAGCAGGCGGATGGATCCCCAGTTCCTCGTCTACCCTGCATTAAAAAACAAAAATATACGAATCGGATTTAATTGATTTATTCTTCGTAGATCATCTTCTTTGTCATACCTCCGTCGACTGTGATATTCTGTCCGTTAATGAAATCATTTTCAGGAGCGGCCAAGAAAAGACAGGTACTTGCTATATCCGAAGGACGACCTACCCGGCCGGAAGGATGTTGCTTGTGGTCGGCTCGTTTCAATAAATGATATTCCTCGTTTTGTATCCACCCGGGACTGATACAGTTTACCGTGATATTATAGTCGCTGAAAGAGAGAGCCAGTGCATGCGTCAAAGCAACTATTCCGCCTTTGGATGCAGCATACCCCTCCGAACCCGGTTCACTCTGCAGGTAACGGGTGGAAGCAATGTTTATGATCCGCCCGTAACGCTTCTTCCCCTCTTCATTATTCCGGTGAATAGCCAGTGCGCGTGAAGTTATAAACACCGGCCGCAGGTTTGTTGACAGTATCTTATCGAACTGTTCAATACTCGTCTCCACCAATGGAGAAAATTCACTGATACCCACGTTGTTAACAATCACATCCACATCACCCCACATGTTGATAAGTCTGTTCATAACTTCCTGAAGAGCTTTTTCGTCACTTGCATCAGCCTTAAAAAACTGCACGTATGACGGCATAAGGTCACATAAGCGAGCCGCCGCTTTTTCGTCGGTATCACAAAAAGCCACCCGGGCTCCCATTTTACAAAATGCAGATACAATAGCCTCCCCTATGCCCCTGGCACCACCGGTCACAAAAACTCTCTTACCATCCATGATGCTTTGTGTTAGATTGTAATTTGCAAAGATAAGAAAAGATGACAGTTTGTTCCAAGAAATACTTTTTTCTTGCCGGAATGATATGTTAAAATATATTAGTCGCAATACTAATTCAAATTAGTGGCTATATTAATCGCGATTAGTCGCTATACTAGTGTCATTTTGATAGTCGGCCTGAGCAGCGTCGTACGGGTAGAAAGAAAGGCTTCCTGCCTCTGCCGGTGAGATTGTTAATTCATCAGAGATAAAAAAAGGGCTGGAATAATTACTTATATTTGCATATAGAAATACTATAATATATGATTGGAACCGAATTATTTAAGGAAGTATCGCCACTATCTTCCAAAGATTGTTTTATCGTTATCGAGCGTCTGAAATCGACATTTAATTTCCCCATTCACGTACACCCGGAATATGAATTAAACTTCATTGAACATGCCAAAGGCGCACAACGCATAGTAGGCGATTCCGTTGAAACGATTGGCGACGACGAGTTGGTTTTAGTAACGAACCCGAAACTGGAACACGCATGGGTAAACCACGAATGCAAATCACAAAATATACATGAGATCACCATTCAGTTCCACCGTTCGTCGCTACCGGAAGAAATGTTGGAGAGAAGCCAGTTCCAAAGCATCAAAGTGCTTTTCGAACGGGCACAGAAAGGAGTTGTATTCGGTACACAGGCGATCAACAAAGTCCGCCCTTTACTAAAGACCATCACTTGCGAAACGGACGGGTTTTACTCGGTGATGAAGTTGTTGATGATCCTGCATGAACTCTCTATTTCGGAAGACATACGGGAACTGGCCAGCCACTCGTTCATCCGCCAGGAAAAACCACACGAAGAAGACCCGCGTATCAACAAGATCCTCGACTACCTGAATAAGAATTACGATCAACAGGTACGCCTGTCGGACGTGGCCGACCTGATCAACATGAGCGAACCCTCCTTTTGCCGGTATATCAAGCAGCGAACATCCAAAAGCTTCGTGGATTTCCTGACGGACATCCGCCTGGGGTTTGCCATACGTGCCCTAATCGACTCGTCGCAATCGGTGGCTGAGATAGGATATGCCTGTGGCTTTAACAACCTGTCGAACTTCAACCGGATATTTAAAAAGAAAAAAGGTATGCCGCCTACTGAGTTCAGGGAGAATTACAGAAAAAAGAAGGTAATTGTTTAGTTCAGCCCTGATAAAATAACTAATTTCGCGAAACTAAATAAAATAACAAAAAAGACACATACCATGAAAAAGGGTTTATTTACAGCACTTGCGCTGTTACTGATCGTTTTCAGTTTTTCCTCTTGCCAAAAGACTGAGACTGTCAAAGTTTTGCAATTTAATATCTGGCAGGAAGGCACCGTAGTGGAGAATGGATTCAATGCCGTTGCCGACGAGATTATCCGCAGCGATGCCGATTTCGTCACATTAAGCGAAGTACGCAACTACCACAACACCCGTTTTTGCGACCGTATCGTTGAAGCGTTGAAAGAACGCGGACAAACCTATTATTCATTCTATACCGAAGACTCCGGTTTGTTAAGCCGCTATCCGATCACCGACAGCAGCACCGTTTATCCCCTGAACGATGACAGAGGAAGCATCTACCGCCTGGTGGCAAAAAAAGGAAACCAGGAGTTTGCCGTATACACCGCGCATCTGGACTACCGCAACTGTGCCTATTACGATGCCCGCGGATATGACGGGAATAACTGGGAGAAAATAGAACCGATTAACGACCTCGACTCTATCCTGGTGCTGAACCGTGCTTCTGTGAGAGACGACGCCATCGCCCGTTTCGTCAGCACTGCTGAAAAAGACAAGGCTGCCGGCCGTATCGTCATTCTGGGTGGCGACTTCAACGAACCTTCCCACCTGGACTGGACGGAAGCAACCAAAGACATGCGCGATCATTACGGCCTGGTTGTTCCCTGGGACGTTTCCGTCATACTGGAAAAAGCAGGATATAAGGACGCATACCGTGAAAAGTACCCCGACCCTGTTACCCATCCGGGATTTACCTGTCCGGCAGACTGTCCCGATATCGACCTGAAAAAACTGGTTTGGTCGCCCGAAGCCGACGACCGCGACCGTATCGACTTCATCATGTATTCACCGTTCGAAGGCCTTACCCTGACCGATATGACCATTGTCGGCCCCAAAGGCGATATCCTGCGCGGCGAACGGGCTACAGAAAAGACAGCCGACCCGATCATCGCTCCCCTGGGTACCTGGCCTACCGACCATAAGGCCGTACTGGCAACATTCCAGCTCACAAAATAATCTCTGAAAAATGAAAGACACACACAAATACGGCGGTTTAGCCTTACTTCCGGCAGGGATAGCCTGTTTCATCTTTTTCCTTTACACCTGTCCCTACCATCTGCTTCACAAAGAGCAGACTACACTCTTTGTCTACACAACAGAGGCTTTATCCTCCTACCTGGATAAGCCCGCCGTATTATCGTGTCTTGCCGGGGAATTCCTGACGCAGTTTTTCCTGACTCCCGTAATGGCATCCGCCCTGATGGGAACTGTTATGCTTTTACTGGGACTGACTTTTTATACCGTGTTGCGCAAATGGATGAACGGCTGGCTGGCCGTCGTTCCTGCCATTCTCATAATGGGGTGGGAAGTTCTGCGCTCCTGCGGTTTGCTTTACCCGCTGTCCTCTACCCTTTCACTGATTGGCGGCGGTTGTTTATTCCTGCTCTACGACCTGATAAAGAACAGGTACCTGCGTATCGGTTTCGGATTTATCGGGATAATTGCAGGTTACTGGCTGTTCGGGTACGGAGCGTTTATCTTTGTATTGCTCCTGTTAATATCTTCCCTTATCAGCAAAAAAGATATTATATGGGCCGGGGTGATGATACTGGGAGCGATAGCCCTACCCGGGGCGTTCAGTAAAACTTACCTGCTGACCTATCCGCAAGCCAGCCAATATCCGGCAACCGACTGGTGGAACACCCCCAACCCATTATACGAACGTTTACTGGGATTAGATTTTGAAGCGGAAGCCGGGCATTGGGACAAAGTCAGAAAACTGGCTTATCCGGACGAACGCATCAGCGCTTGCAGCTACTATTACAACCTGGCTAACGCAGCCGAAAACAAACTACCCGAAGGACTGATGAATTATTACCAGCCGGGAGTAGAAGGCTTGTTTATCCCGATAAGCCCCAACTCGTCTTACCTCTCCTCCCTTTATGCCAACGAAGTGTGGTTCCATCTGGGTGATATGACGATGGCGGAACATGCCACCATACTGGGCATGATCTTCTCGCCTAACCATACAGGCAGCCGGATGGTTAAGCGCCTGGCAGAGATCAACCTGATAAACGGCGATGAGGAAGCCGCCATGAAATACCTCCGTATCCTGTCAAACACCCGTTTCTACAACCAGTGGGCAAAAGACAGAATTCCCGGAAAAGAAAGTGAAGCGGTCAGGCAATGGCTAAAAAACAAGCGGGCTTTCATCCCCCAGTCGGACACCATACGCATATCCACCACCGATGTAGCCAAATCGCTCCGCCTCCTGCTCGAAAGCAATCCTGACAATGGGATGGCGCGCGACTATCTCCTTTGCCTGCATCTACTGGCTAAAAACTTCCCCGGCTTTCTGGAAGACTATGTTGGAGAAGCCGGAAAAGCCCCCAAACGCTTATATGCCGAAGCCCTGATGATCGACCTGGTACGCCGTCAGGCCACCGGAGACGAGATACGGGAAACGATCGTCGATCCTTCCGTCGTACAGGATTTCAAAGAATATACCCGGCTGCATCAGCAATCGAAAGGAAACCCGCAGGCGCTGGTCGGTAAATACGGGAAAACATACTGGTTCTATTATCATTTTGCACAAAACCAATAAAGGAGAATGAAGATGATCGACAAAATAAAAAAACAGCTCCGGCTGATCTTGCTACTGGCATGTACGGCATGTGTCTCCCAACCCGAACAGGTGACGGAAGTCGGCGAACCGGCTCCGATCTATCCGGACTATACGGATGTAACCATCCCCTATAACATTGCACCTTTGAACTTCTTGCTCCGCAACGAAGCTACAGCCTTGCAGGTCACTGTCAGCGGACAGAAAGAGAGCCTGACGGTGACAGGTAGCCGGAAAGCCTGTTTCCCGCTCCGCAAATGGAAAGACCTGCTGGAAGCGGAGAAAGGGCAGACGCTGACAGTTAAAGTGACCGCCCGGATAGACGGCAAGTGGCTGCAATATCCGGCGTTTACCTGGCAGGTCGCTGCCGAAAAGATAGACGGTTTTATAAGCTACCGGTTGATAGAACCGGGTTATGAAGTATGGAATACCATCCAGTTGCGCGAACGTAATATCGAGAACTTTGAAGAAAAGGTGATTGCCGATAACAACCTGGCAGACGGCAACTGCATGAACTGCCATATCTACGGGAAGCAGGACGGCAACCTCTCCTTATTCCACCTGCGCGGAAAAGACGGCGGTACGATCCTGAACCGCAACGGCGACTTGCGTAAGCTCTCGCTGAAAGACGAACGGATGGTATCCGGTGCCGTCTACGGTGATTTCCATCCGTCGGGACGTTACGGGGTATTCTCTTCCAACATCATCATCCCGGCCTACCACGCCCAGGATAACAAACGCTTGGAAGTGTACGACACCGCTTCCGATCTGGCGATCGCCGACTTCGACAACAATAAGATGATCATAGCCCCCCAGATTGCCCGGAAAGATGTTTACGAAACCTTCCCGACCTTCTCGGCAGACGGGAACTGGGTTTATTATTGCGCTTCTCCTGCGGTGGAACTCCCCGACAGCATCCACCAACTCAAATACTCCCTCTGCCGCATCGCCTTCGATGCCGGAAAAGGGGAATGGGGCAACCAGATCGACACACTCTGGAACGCCGAAGAGCATAACGCCTCCGTTTGTTTCCCCAAAGCTTCCCCCGATGGCCGCTACCTGCTCTATTCGGTAGCCGACTACGGCACCTTCCCCATCTGGCACAAGGAGACAGACCTGAAACTCATGGATCTGCAAACAGGAGAGATCGACCCGTTGACGGCAGTCAATTCCGACCGCTCCGACACCTATCACAGCTGGTCGTCAAACAGCCGTTGGTTCGTTTTCGCCAGCAAACGGGGCGACGGGCAATACGGGAAACCTTATTTCGCCTATATCGCCCCCGACGGTACGGCCGGCAAACCTTTCGTCCTGCCGCAGAAAGATCCGGAACATTATGACAACACTTTCAAATCGTACAACATACCGGAGTTATCCTCCACCTCCGTACCTTTTGATGCCGCAGACATCCGCCGGGTGTATCAGAAAACAAAAGTGGAAGAATTCACTCCGTCACGATAATATTTGTACCCGACCTTATCGGCAAAGGCTGCTGTGCTTTTTACAGAAAGCATGGCAGCTTTTGCAAAAAAGCCTTACACCTTTTTTCCTACTATGCCAGACTCATACTATCTTTCACCGCACAGCCTACAATAAGCCCTAAAGAACTCCCCAAGCAATACAACGCCCACACCGAATACCATTCACAAATCAATGTTATACAACACAATACGAATTTACCTCAACCTGATAAAATCTTAACAACGGAGAGTCTCTCCCTTTTAGATTTCTTATGAACATTTTCCACTATTTTCAGTAAATAAAGGCTAAAGTCAGATATCCTGTTGATGGATATTTTGATAAATAATCATTACTAATAGCAAAAATCATACTTGATTTAGCCTGCTCCGTCCCCCTACCTTTGTAACGAGTAAAACACACATTGAATTAATCTTATAAACACACATTATGAACAGAAAACTAGCTTTCTCTTTATTGCTGGGCGCTTTCGCACTCTCCAGTTGGGCACAGCAAGCAGGTACGGTGAAAGGTACAGTAAAAGACGCGGACAACAATCCCGTCATCGGAGCAACAGTTGTTGTAAAAGGAACCACGCAAGGAACCACAACCGATATCGATGGTAATTATACCATTCATGTCGCACCGGGTCAGGTTCTTGAATTCTCTTATGTAGGTATGCAGCCTTCCAGCGTGACGGTCGGCAACAGCAATGAGATCAATATCACGATGGCCGACGGCGAACTGCTGGACGAAGTGGTCGTTATCGGTTACGGTACGGTAAAGAAAAGCCACCTGACAGGTGCCGTCTCCTCGGTCTCGGCTAAAGACTTGCAAGCCAGCGTTGCACGTAGCGCTTCTTCCGCGCTGCAAGGACGTATTGCCGGGGTTACCGTATCGACACCGAACGGACAGCCCGGTGAAGGGATGAATATTAACATCCGTGGTATCAGTTCCATGAGCTCCACCACGCCGCTGTATGTGATCGACGGCGTATATGGCGATATTAATATGGTAGATCCTTCGGACATCCAGTCGCTGGAAGTATTGAAAGATGCATCTGCCGCCTCTATCTACGGTTCGCGGGCAGCTAACGGGGTAGTCCTGATCACGACAAAGGGCGGACGCCTGGAAACACCGACCCGTATCTCTGTCGATGCGTATACCGGTATCCAGTCCGTTGCCAAATATATAGATGTAATGGATGGGAACCAGCTCCGCGACTTTGCTAAAGCAACGGGCTACAGTACGGCCGACGAGCTGATCAACTGGAACGGCGGTAAAGGTACCGACTGGCAGAAAGAGCTTTACAGCACAGCGATGGTAAGCAAAGTTGCCCTGAACGTATCGGGCGGTAACAAGACTTCCACCTACAACCTGTCGGGCAGCTACCTGAAACAAGACGGTATCGTGAAAACCACCGGCTACGAAGCCTGGAACATCCGCGCAAAAAACACCTTCTCTTTGTTCGACAACCATGTGCGCATGGGTTCCACCATCATGATGAAGTTCTGGCAAAAAGATAAAGAGAGTGTCTCTTTCACTTCTCCCCTGACTGCTGTCCCTATGTGGAAGCCGTATGATGAAAACGGTGAGTGGGGACAGGCGCCAACTTGGACACGCGGTGACAACCCGGTGGGCTGGGCCGAAGCACACGATATCCAGAACCACGGTACAGACATCCTGCTGAACGGTTTTGCAGAGGTAGACCTCGGTCTGAAAGGGCTTAAATATAAATTCAACGTCGGTATCAACAAATATACACGCCGCAACTACAACTATACGGTTCCTTACGTATTCAGTTCCACTTCCCAGAACCCCGATTACCAATTGGGCGAAGATACCAGCTGGCAGAACGAGTGGCTGATCGAGAACACGATCAATTACGACAATACATTCGGCGACCATACCGTTTCCGGACTGGTAGGTTACTCCTCACAGAAGAACAGCCAGCGCGGATTTGGAGCCAGCCGCCGGGATCTGCCCGAAGGACTGAACACAATCGGTGCCGGTTCCGTTTCCACACAGACCACCAGCGGAAGCGCCTGGGCTAACACGATGATCTCTATGTTCGGACGTGTCATGTATTCGTATGCCGACCGCTATATGTTATCGGCCTCTATCCGCCGCGACGGTTCTTCCAAGTTTGCCGACGGCCACCGTTGGGGTACTTTCACCTCCGCCTCTGTGGGTTGGAACGTGATGAACGAAAGCTTCTTCGAGAATGCCCGCGAGCTGATGAACGAACTGAAAGTACGTGCCAGCTACGGTACGCTCGGTAACCTGAACGGTATCGGCAACTATGCCACCCAGTCGGTTGTTGGGACAGGCTTGAACAACGTGATGGGTTCCTCTCTCTGGGAAGGAGCGATCACCGGTGTAAACTGGGTTTCCCCGTCCAACGTGACCTGGGAAAAGACAAAGACGATCAATATCGGTCTGGATATGGGCATCCTGAACAACAAGTTTACGTTGAGCGCGGATTACTTTATCCAGAAAACGGAGGATATGTTGCTGTCGATGCCTCAGCCGGGTAGCTTCGGATTAGGTGAAACTCCGGTCGTTAACGCCGGTACGGTGGAGAACAAAGGATTGGAACTCTCCATCAAGCACCGCAACAACATTGGCGAACTTTATTACCAGGTAGGCGTTAACGCTTCCTTCATTAAAAACGAGCTGACCAAGGTTAACGGTTCACGCGACGAATGGACAGGTTTCAACCCGCACGACAAAGGGGCTATCACCTATGCAAAGACAGGATATCCGATCGGTTATTTCAACATCATCAAGACCGACGGTATCTTCCAGACCCAGGAAGAGATCAATGCCTACGTCAATAAGGATGGCAATATGATCCAACCAAACGCGCAACCGGGTGACCTGAAATACGTGGACTTCAACGGTGACGGTAAAATCGACAACCTCGACCGCCAGGACTGCGGTAGCGCCTTCCCGAAAGTGACGCTGGGTATTAACCTGGGTGCGGAATGGAAAGGGTTCGACCTCAACCTGTTCTTCGACGGGAACTTCGGCAACAAGATCTACAATGCACAATACTTCTCGACTGTTTACAACGAAGTGACAGCCAACCAGTACGCCGAACGTGCCAAGAGCTGGACTGAAAACAACCGCAATACAGATATTCCACGCTATGTATCCGGCAACGACAACAACGGTACGAACTGGGGATATACAGACCGCTGGCTCGAAAACGGTTCATTCCTCCGCCTGAAAACACTGGAATTCGGTTACACATTGCCTAAAGGACTGGTTTCGAAAGCGAAAATGCAGAGCCTGAGAGTGTATACGGCGATGGAGAACCTGTTCACCATCACCAGCTACAAAGGATATACTCCCGACCTGGGTGTTGCCGACAGCGAATCGAGCATCATGACACGCGGTTGCGACGACGGCCGTTATCCTTCGGCACGCACCATTACTTTCGGTCTGCAATTGAACTTCTAATTTAAACACGTAAAATCTAAAACGATATGAAAATGAATATCAAGAAATATATAGTATCGCTGGCATTGGTTCCAATGCTCATGACTTCCTGCAGCGACAGCTTCCTGAATGAAGTCAACCCCAACAATCAGACCCCTTCGACATTCTGGGTGAATGAAACGAACGTGATGAAAGGTTTGTCTGCCGCCTACAATCCGATACGCCGCATGAGCTGGGGGTATTACGGTGGTTATGAAGGCATCCTGCATTACCAGATGAGAGCCGACGATATGTATCCTACCCGCGGCGAAGAAGCCGGTATCTGGGAAACGCTGGCTTTCACGAACACACCGAACACGGGAAACGGCTGCTGGGAATATATATACAAAGGTATCCAGCTGGCCAACGAGTTCCTGTACAGAGCACCTAATGCAGAGATGGACAAAGCCAAGCTGGATCAGCTTTTAGGCGAGGCTTATTGCCTGCGCGGTTTCTGGTATTTCCGGGTACGCACCGATTTCAATGAAGGCGTACTCCGTACTTTGCCACAGGATGCCGATCCAGAAGCTCACCCGCTATCGACACCGGAAGCTATCCTGGATCAGGCGATTGCCGACTTGAAAGAGGCGAAAAGCCGCCTGCCTAAAACCCGTCCTACCGACGAAGCGGGACGTGTTACCCAAGGCACCGCGATCGCCCTCCTGGGGAAAGCTTATCTCTGGAAAGGCGACTATGCAGCCGCTAAAGCCGAACTAGAAACAATAATGAATGGTTACGGCTACGACCTGATGGCAAATTACGAAGATAACTTCCGCGACGATACCGAATTCAACCAGGAGTCTGTCTGGGAAATTAACTTCGAAGCTTTCGGCGACTCCGGGGATGCCTGGGGCAGCAGTACGGGCGACAATGCTTTTATGGGTAACGTGATCGGCCATTATTTCGGCCCGACACTGAAAGGTGGAGCCGGAACGGGTCTGAACCAAGGTGGCGGCTGGTATAAAATGCATCCATCCCCCTTCCTGGTCAAACAGTTTATTGCAGAACCCCGCCCTTCAGGCTCCGACAGCAAATGGGACAAACGTCTATATACGACCTGTTTCTTCAAGTATTCCGATTATAACGATACGAAAGCAGATGAGACATTCTTCGACTCGTTCCCGTTCGATAGCATTTACAAATATACGGTTCTCCCCGAAGGTGACGACAAATACCGGATCAAGAGCGGTATGAGTCCCGCTTATCCCGATATCGAAGGTAAAGAAGGACGCTTCCTGATGAAAAAGCATACACCCTGGTGGAACAAAGCCGGATGTACCATGTACTCAAACAATGCAGGACGTATCACGAATTACCGCATCATGCGTTTCGCTGAAGTCTTATTCCTTCACGCAGAGGCTTGCCTGGAAACCAGCGACAATGCAACTGCGATGAGAGATATCAACCGGATACGCGTTCGTGCCGGCTTGCCGGAAAAACAGTTGGGAGACAAAGGGGCGATCATGGAAGAACTTCGTAACCAGAAGTTGTTGGAGTTTGCCGGCGAGAATGTCCGTTGGGACGATATGATCCGCTGGTACGGTTTCGACGAATTGAAATCGATCATGCAGGCCCGCAAAACGGACACAAAGGTATGGGAGCCGATCTGGGGCAGCGACGGAAGCGGCGGACAGGTTATCACCGGATACCGTTTTACCGGAGAGATCGTTGATACCCAGAACTTCAGTAACTTCCAGAAAAAGCACATGTATTTCCCGATCCCGCAAAGTGAAGTGGACGCGAACCTGAATCTGGATCAAAAGACAGATTGGCAATAAAAACAGCAAACAAGATTAAAGACCATGAAAAGGGGCGAACAGTACGCTTTGTCCCTTTTCTTTTGAAAAACACAGGCTTATGAAAACATCCGGCATATATATCTTCTCGCTCTTCTCTTTTATCATGGGCGTCACTGCATGTAGTGACAACGATGAGGTAGATTGCAGGGGCGCGATACAGACCATACAGACACAGTTGCAGGAAAGCGATTTGTTGAAATCCTCGGCAGTCGAAGGAGACAACTATGTACTGAGTTTCGAAACGAAAACCGTAGAACTTCCGGCCAACACCGTTCAAAGCTTGACAACCAATCCTGACGAATGGAAGTCGATACTGACATTCATCGACGGCAGCAGCTACACGATACCGAGCGTAGGCACTTCGATCGACAAGCTGGTCACCAATGTGATTGTCAACCCTTCAGGGTATAACCCGTTATCCGCCTATGCGGTCATGAACCTACCGGCACTGGGGCGTATGAAAATGATTGTCCACAGTAAAGATGGACACCGCACGCCGGACATCGAATATTTCTTCAAGAGCATTGAAAAAGGACAGACTGTGACTATCCTGGGGTTATACCCGGATTATAAGAATAAGGTCACACTGGTTTACACCGACAAGGACGGGAAAGAGCGTGCCCGCTCTACCATCCATATCCAAACGGAGAAACTTAAAAACCCGAACCTCCCTAAAAAGACAAATGTCGTAACCGCCGATATATCCCGGATGGAACCGGGCATGAACCTGATCAGTTCCCCCGGAGAGTCGGAAGCCGACACAGCCATCCCTTATATGATAGATGCCGACGGGGAGATCCGTTGGACGCTCGACTGGGTGAACCATCCGGAGTTGAACCATATAGACATCGGTTGCGGGTTGTCGCGCATGAAAAGCGGTAACTACCTGCACGGAGACGGCTACAGGGATAAACTGGTAGAAGTAAACACCCTGGGCGAGATCGTGAAAAGCTGGGACTTGCGGGCGATGGGGTATTCTTTCCACCATGATGTCGCCGAGAATGCGGACGGTAAGTTACTGGCCACTGTCAGCAATATATCCGCCAAACTGGCGAATGGGAAAGACATCCGTTACAACGACTATATGATCGAGCTCGATCCGGTAAAAAGCCAGATCACACAGGTTTGGGATTTGGCCGCCATGATCGACTCCTCCCGTTACCAACTGACAGACCCCAGCCTACCGGGAGCCGCATTCGGACAGACACAATCCAATTGGGCGCACAACAACGCACTCATCGGGATAGGCAACGATTATCTTGCAACGATCCGTTTCCAGGGAGTATGCAAGTTCAACCATGCCGGCGGTGTGAAATGGATCATTTCACCTCACCAGGGCTGGCGTGATAAATATCAGAACCTGTTGCTGAAACCGTTACACGCCGACGGCAGTCCCATCACCGACCCGGATGTAATTGCCGGAGTAAAAAGCGGGGATGACTTCGACTGGCCCTGGGGAGCACATACCGCCGTCCCGTTACCTAACGGGAATGTCATGGTATTCGATAACGGGTACGGACGCAACTTCGTACTGGCACGCTTCGACGACCAATCGCTTTACAGCCGTGCCGTCGAATATGAGGTTAACGAGGAACAACGTACGGTCAGACAGGTATGGCAATTCGGCAAGGAAGGCGGCCACAAATATTATGCACCGGCCAGGTCGGGGGTACAGTATCTGCCGCAAACGGGCAACCGCCTGTTCTGCCCCGGCATGGAAAATAACCTGAGCGACGGCAGCACTGGCGGACGTGTCGTAGAAATCGACCCGGCCACCGGGCAAGTGATTTTCGAACTGGAAATATCTTACGCCGTTTATCAACGTGCGAGACGTATCACTTTATATCCGGATAATCTATAAAAACGATCTATGAACACTCTTTTTAAACAAAGACTACATGCGTTGCAGCAACAGTATGAAACATTGTTGCAACGACAAAATACTCCTCTGGAAGATACCAACAGTATTGTTCGCCGATATACATTTCCGGTTGTCACGAACGGTCATATCCCGCTGGAATGGCGGTACGACCTGAACCCGGTAACCAACCCGTTCTGTCTCGAGCGGATCGGCGTGAATGCCTGTATGAACTCCGGCGCGATCAAATGGAACGGTAAATATCTGTTGATGGTGCGGGTGGAAGGCTGGGATCGGAAATCCTTCTTCGCCATTGCTGAAAGTCCGAACGGGGTGGATAACTTCCGGTTCTGGGAACGCCCTGTCGATCTACCGGACATCGACCCAGCGGAAACCAACGTATACGATATGCGCCTTACGGCACACGAAGACGGATGGATATACGGTATCTTCTGCAGTGAACGCCATGATCCGGACGCTCCTCCGGGGGATCTGTCCGCCGCTGTGGCAAAGGCCGGGATTGTCCGCACCAAAGATCTGGTCGACTGGGAAAGGTTACCGGATCTGCAGACCAGGAGCCAGCAACGCAACGTTGTCCTGCATCCAGAGTTTGTCTATGGCAAATACGCCTTGTACACTCGTCCGCAGGATGGATTTATCGCAGCAGGCAGCGGTGGTGGCATAGGCTGGGCACTTATAGACGACATGGCTGATGCCCGGGTTCTCTCTGAACTGATTATCGATAAACGCTACTATCATACAATCAAAGAGGTTAAAAATGGGGAAGGTCCGCATCCCATCAAGACGTCCGAAGGCTGGTTGCATCTGGCCCACGGAGTCAGGGCATGTGCCGCCGGGCTTCGTTATGTACTATACCTGTATATGACGGCTCTGGACGACCCCACAAAGGTTATCGCACAGCCCGGCGGCTATTTTTTGGCACCTAAAGGGGATGAACGTGTAGGGGACGTATCCAACGTCTTGTTCTCCAACGGATGGATTGCCGATGAGGATGGAACGGTTTTCATTTATTACGCTTCCTGCGATACACGGATGCATGTAGCGGTTTCTACCGTAGATCTACTGGTGGACTACTGCATGAACACGCCGCAAGACGGCTTACGGTCTGCCGCATCCGTCGCCAGGATTAACGAATTGATCGACCGTAACAAAGAATACAAAGAAAGATAGTATCCGCTCCGGTTTGCTCATGGTGTTAGAGCCGGAGCGCTCATGCCGTATGCTCCGAGGCACTCATGCTGCATGCTCCGAGGCGAGCATACGACATGTTCCGAAGCGAGCATGCAGCATGCTCAATTATATTCATACAAAAGTCCGGGGATAAATAAAAGGGTTATTACCTTTACCGGATCAATAAAAAAAGGATCACATTATCATGAAAACATTGAAAGCACTAGGTTTACTTCTTCTGTTATCTTTATTCCCATTCAAAGGGATCAGCCAGGAAAAGGTTGCCAACACGATAAAAGTTATTTCATACAATATATGGAACGGTTTTGAGAAGGACGCGGCACGGCAGGCTCGTTTCACCGAATGGATGAACGCCCAGCAGCCGGATATCGTTGCTTTGGAGGAACTTGTCGACATCAACGAAAAAGATCTTGCAGCACTTGCCGCCTCTTATGGGCATCCGTATGTAGCCATCGTAAAAGAGGAAGGATATCCGGTCGGGCTTACTTCCCGCCAGCCGATCAGGGTGGTAAAGAAACAGGTAGAGGGTTTCTGGCATGGTATGTTGCATGCACAAACGTACGGACTGGATATTATCGTGACACACCTCAGCCCGTTTGAATGGAAATACCGCCTGAAGGAAGCGGAAGCCATCACACACTATATCCGTGAAAACAAGTTGGAGTCGTGTATGGTCATGGGCGATTTCAATGCCTATTCTCCTTTCGATGCTGATGAGGTTGAAACGCACACCCAACTGAAGCAGAATATGCTGGGTTGGGACAAAAGCCACCCCGAATATGGTAATATGCGCGGCGAACGGTTCGATTATTCCGTTTTATCGGAGTTCCTCTCCATCGGTTTCGCCGATCCTGTCAAGATGTTTGTCCCGGCAGCAGAACGTATGTCATATCCTGCCGCCACTTTATACGAATGGCAATGGGGCGATCCGCGTCTGAAGATGCTCGGCGAACGGTTGGATTATATTCTGGTTTCACCTGCATTGGCTCCCAGATGTATTGACGCTACGGTTCATAACGGCAAGGAACTGGAAGGGATTTCGGATCATTATCCGGTTAGTTTGCTTTTGGAATAGCAACCGTAAGGCTATCCACACAGGCTGCCCCCAAGATACCTAATCCACCATCGATATTACAAAATACACGGACAGGTTCTGCCAAACCGATATCGGCCAGGTCATTATTTAGTGAACCGTCATACAAAGATGTCAGTGCGGACAGGTATTTATAATAAGGCTCGGTAATCGTATACAGATACACCCTGACCGAGTCAGGCAAGTACTCTTCCGGCTGGGGAAAGATTGGGTTATGACTATACCATATATTGCTTTCCAGCGTCATTGTATATTCTTTCCCATTAAATAGTTCGTCAGAGAAAGGTCGGCCACCATTTCCTGACAACCAGTCATTCCCCATTACTCTATCCAGAATAGAAATCTTGTTATCGAACACCGGGTCGGAAGAATAATCTATAGATTCACTATGCCAGGTATATCGACCTTTATAGACGGGTGGCTTTTCATAATCTTCATATTCATAATAAGGATATCCTCTGTAAACCATGATAAGATAACAGTTACTAGCGGAAGGTTCATCCCGGAATGTTATTTTATAGCGACTTTGTGTATCTTGACTATTGTAGTCATTTCTAATGAAACTCTCTGCCTTCAAAGAAATCAGATCAGGCTTGAATGGAACTATTTCTTCGGCTACAACACGATTAAATCCTTCTTTCTCCACCTCGATCCTTACCTTATCACCTGAAACCGGAATATAAGACGACACATAATTACCATAAGAATAATAATCGTTTGCATCCATATTTAAGGTCATTTCCTCCTTGAAATGATCGTTTATATACAGGCTCATCCGGGCTTCTAAAAGAAGATTAGGCCTTTTATCCGTGTAAAACCAGGTACGAGACAGAGAAGCCTTCAGTATATCTCCGTTGGAAACAACACTATTCAACACAAGCTTGGGAGTAGGGCGAAGATGCTCGAGATCGACTTCTTTCATACAGGAAGAGGCCAACAACAAGATACACAAGAATAAAACAGGTTTCATATTTACTATCATAATCGTCAGAATTTATACGTGTAAGAGACAGAAGGAATAATAGGCATGATACCAACAGTCTTGAATACAGGAATATAATCGTATCCACTGCTGCTATTCGGATCACGTACTTCCTTGTCTTTCTTATAGATCATAAATGGGTTCATTCGCGAATAAACATTGTAGACACTGATCGTCCAGATCCCCATCCGTCCTTTCTTTTTAGGACGATAAATCTTAATCCCCAGATCAAGACGATGATAAGCCGGCAATTGGTAATTGTTACGCCCTTCATAATAATCGATCGGATCATGGGAGCCTGGGGTATCATAATCATAATAACCATCTCCCGGACGTGGCTTAAGACCTCCACTTGAATCATAATCTTCCAACGATAGGGTCACATGATTGCCTGATGCATACGACCAGGCAGCCGATAGCTCTACTTTCGGAGATATCTTGTGCATCACTACAATATTCAACTTATGGCGGTTGTCGAAACGGGCAGGAAAACGTTTGCTTTGGTTCAACTCCTCAAACTGGCGATCCGACCAGGAAAGGCCGTAACCAATCCATCCAGTCGTACGTCCGGTTTCTTTGCGCACCATAAATTCTGCTCCATATGAACGCCCTTCACCAGCAGTCAACTTATCCTCCCAATCCAGGTAAGAGGGGGTAAATGTATGTCCATCCCTATATTCCAGCAAATTATCCATAGTCTTATAATATCCCTCCACGGAAAAGCTATATGCTTTATTGAGATCATAATAGAAACCGGCAGAAACCTGATCACTGACCAACGGCTTCAACTTCCGCGTAACAGGCATCCAGGCATCGGTAGGCAGACTGATAAAGCTATTGCTTATCAGGTGTACATACTGGTTCATACGTGAGTAAGAAGCTTTAAAACTTAGGTTTTCATCCATCAACCAACGAAGAGACACACGAGGTTCCAACCCTGTATAGGTTTGTCCCTGTACATTGAACAGACTGAAACGCAGACCGGCATTCACACGCACTGCCTCCGACAATGACCAGTCGTCTTCTACAAACACACCTGCTTCGTGTCCCCATAACAGATCGTTGGCATATTCTTTATTGATCTCGGTTGATATCCCTGCACTCTTATTATACGCCACCGAATGATTGTATTCAGGACGGAAACGGTGTACCAGATAATCTCCCCCGAAACGAACATGGTGTGAGGAAGCCGGCAGATAATCAAAAGATGTACGCAATCCCAGATCCATAATACCTGTATTTGTTGTACTTTCATTAAACGAATCATAATAATCTTCTTCTCCTTCATTCCCTGCCACATCGTGTATAGTACTCCTCAGTTTCGAATGATAGCGGGTAAAAACACCGGATACCTTGCCAAACAAACGGTTATTGAACACATATGTCCAACCGGCTGTTGCCATGATATTCCCCCAACGCAAAGAGAGGTCGGTATCATAATTGTAGTTTGTATCACTACCCTCCCACGGAAAATCAGTACTTCCTCCCTTCAATACATCATTCCCGTTATACAGTGTGAAGAACATACGGCTCCGGTCATTAAAGATATGATTTACCTTCAGGTTGAGGTCATGGAAAGCATAACGTGCCCGTGTTTTAATTCCATCTTTTTTATCTATTTTATTAATAATGGCTAGCGCCGGAGCCGAAAGCACATCGAGCCAGGTACGTCGTAGCGCAATATTAAACGAGGTACGATCCTTAATGATCGGCCCCTCAAAATTCAGGTTACCGGAGATCAGGCCGATAGTAGCGCTACCATGATATTCCTTCATATTGCCTTCTTTCATATGCACATCCACCACCGACGAAAGACGTCCTCCGTAACGTGATGGGAAGCCCGACTTGAAAAAGTCCATTCCACTGACTGCCTCCGGATTAAAGGCGGAAAAGATCCCTCCGATATGATTAATCTGGTACACTGGATTACCATCTATCAGGAACAGGTTTTCATCCACATTACCGCCACGCACATACATACCGGCCGTTCCTTCCGTCCCGGCCGACACACCGGGCGTAAGTTGCAATGTTTTTATGATATCCGCCTCACCGAACATAGTAGGTGTCGAACGGATCGTTTGCTGGTTAATCTCCAAAGCTCCCATCTGGGTACTCAATACCGATTGCTTGCTGTTATTGGTTCCCAAAACAACCACTTCCTCCAGGGCGGCAGTAGGTGTAAGTTCGATGGTCAATACCGTATCTTTCTCCAGTTCAGGGAGATGAAACTGGCGGCTCCCATATCCAATATAAGAGGCCAGGATCGTCGCATCACCTCCCGGCAGCGTCAGACTAAAGAATCCGAAATTATTCGAAGCCGTCCCCATCCGGGTGTTGGCTTCATAAACCGAGGCACCGATCAGGGATTCGGCGGACTTAGCATCTCGCACAAAACCGCTGACCGTTACCTGCTTTGGTTTACGCTTCAGGATCACCACGTTTCCTGTCAACTTGTACACTACCGGAAGATTCGCGAATAAACGCTTCAGGCAATCCGGCAATGCTTCATCATCCGCTTTGAAACTGGTTTTCGGAAGCTCTTTCAACAAAGATGATTCATAGGAGAAGGTTACTCCGGTCTGCTTTTGTATCTCGTCGAGAATTTCCCGGACAGGAGCCTTCTGCATGTTCATCGTAACCTTCCGTGTTTCATCCGCACCTTTTGTCTGCGCCTGAAGGGCAAACATCGCTAACATCATCATCATTACAACCATTGTAACACGGGCAAACAGTTTTGCAGGGTATACTTTCTTCATCTCATTAATTGTTGATATCTATTTCTTAGACAGGATTTTCGGAAATACCCCTATCGGGCAAGACAAAAATAGCAGAATTATTCGAAAATCCTCCCCACTAATATATGACAACTAGTGTATCTTATTTTTAAATCAGTCCGCAAAGGACGATTCTCCGATTTATTTTCTTATCTTTGTGAGTGAGTTAGAGTTACGTAGTTCTCCTTATTTACACATTATATTAAGCAGGCCTTCCTTTATTATACTCCTTACTCCGAATTAGTATTTATCATATAATAAAATTATAGTTACATGGCAAGATCCCTTTCCGTAGACAAACGTGAGAATGAAAAGAAAAGACTCGCAAAACGAGCAGAGAAACAAAAGAAGAAAGATGAAAAGAAGCTATCCGGCAAGACGAGCAGTTTTGAGGACATGATAGCCTATGTCGATGAAAATGGAGTAATTACATCGACTCCACCAGAGGAGAACCCTCAAAAAGAAGAGATCAAACAGGAAGAGATCATGATCTCGATCCCTAAGAAAGAGAAAGAAGAACCGGTCGTTCTGAAAGGGAAAGTAGACTTCTTCAACACCTCGAAAGGATTCGGTTTCATCAAAGAACTGATAAGAGGTGAAAGATACTTTTTCCATGTAAACAATATCCTTTCCGCAGCAATTGCCGAAGGGGATATCGTTACATTCGACCTGGAACGCGGCCTGAAAGGGATGAATGCGATCAATATTCGTCTGGAAAACGAATTACCTCCCGTGGAAGATATTCCCGAAGAGTAAACTTCCATCCCCAATAAGGTGGTACACTACCGACAGGCATGGTGATGCGACGTGTCGACTTCTGATAGCCGGTCACAACACCGAAGCCGTCGGTTACATTCGAATAACTGGCGGTTGGTTCCAACTGGCCGCTCATATCCGTATCACCCAACAGGATGGAAAAGTTACGGATTACCTTTAAGTAATTATAATAATCTTCCGAGATAGAAAGAAGATGGATATCGTAATGCACAGTGGCAGACAAGGTATCGGTTACAAATGAATAATCAGGATAAAACGAAAAGGCCACTGCATACTCCTTCCCGTTAAACAGGTCATCTGAAAAAATACCCCGGTAAAAACCATCTCTATGATTATCCATTGAAGGAATATCGGGTTGAAAGACCGGATCATCATAAGTCAATGACAACCAATTAAAAAAAGAATTATTATCCACCTCAAAGCGGTCACCGGATATACTGACCCTGTATCCCTTGTCATCAAAAAACTGACTTTTCCACATCACACTATCCCCTTTGTGATATTCATCCAAACGTTCTACAACTAAACGATAATAATTACGTTCGGATGGATTATCACGCAAAGTCAGATAGACATACATATTATAAGTATTAGAATAAAACGCTGTATCGAGTGCAGCTATCTCCGACTTTTGAGGAATCTTTGTCTCGCCCGCTACCGGAGCAAATTCGGGCGCTTCCGCCTCGAACCGAACTTTATCACCGGCCTTTACATAACAACCCGGCAATTTGTACTGTCCTTTATATTCTGTACTATCTTCCGGATTATCGGAACGTTGCATAGTTCCGCGAAACACGTCGTTTACATATACATCTATATTTACATCTTTCTCCGGAAGAAGATACTGCGGAACGCTATCCAACAGGAACCAGCTTTTCGAAAGGAAAGCAGCAACCTCTCGATCGGGTGTGACAGATGCATTCAACACCAATAACGAAGGTACGGGGTCAAGCTTCAACACGACATCCCGTAAACAGGAAGAGCAGAGGAGATGCAACAGCAGCGGCAGTAATATGAATAGTCTTTTCTTCATCTCTTTTAGAATTTATAGGTATAAGATACAGAAGGCAGAAAAAGAAACAGGATGGATTGTTCCAGAAAGATTTCCTGTTTCCCGGTAGTGATGTCCTTATAAGAGGCTTGCTCCACCGTAAACGGATTCGGCCAGCAATACGCATTGCACAGACTGAGGTTCCAGATGCCCATACGTCCTTTCTTCTTATAGCGATAGAAGTTTAGACCCAGATCCAACCGGTGATACGGTGCCAGTTGATAATTGTTACGGGAACTGGCGGCAGAATCAAATCCACTGCCACCCGGAACTACACCGCTCCCCTGCATAAAACCATGATTAGTTTGCCCTGTTCCTCCCAGATAAAGTTGATCCTTGATCGTGATATAATTACCCGAAGCATACATCCAAGCTGCCGTCAGCTCTACCTTGCGCGATAGTTTGTAGGTAGCCACAACATCTATCTTATGGCGGTTATCATATTTGTAAGGGAAACGACGGCCTTTGTTAACACTGCCGTCCGGGAAAAGGCGATCCGACCAGGATAGTGTATAACCGATCCAGCCGGATAACCGTCCGGTCTTTTTCTGTGCCATAAGCTCTACCCCATAAGCACGTCCATAACCCTCGCCTACCCGTTCTTCCCATTTGGAATAATCGGTTCCTACCAGGAAGCGGTCTTTATATTCGATCAGGTTGTTCATTCGCTTATAATAGCCTTCCACCGAAAAGTTGTACTGCTTATTGAGCTTATAATAAAGTCCGGCAGTATATTGATGTGCACTCATCGGGCGGATGTTGCGGGTTACCGGTACCCAGATATCTGTCGGCTGGCTGATATAACTGTTGGAAAGCAAATGGATATACTGGTTCATCTTCGAATAAGACAGTTTCGCCGACAAGTTGCGGGTCAGCAGATAGCGGGCCGAGAGACGCGGTTGCAATGACTGATAAGTCTGCCCCTGCACATTAAAAAGCGTATATCGTAAGCCGGCATTCACCTTCAGCCGATCTATCACATGCATTTCTTCTTCAGCATATAAAGATACTTCATGTCCATGAACCAACGAATTAGCATATATCATATTCGTTTCCTGCGACTTTACAGAGTCCTGGTACCAGCTTTTCCTTGTATTCTGCTCGGGACGGAAAGTATGGAACAAGTAATCGCCCCCAAACCGTAGACGGTGTTTTTCATTCAAACGATAGTCGAACGAAGCACGAAGGCTCACATCCTCCATTGCCGAGCGGTAATGGCTTTCCTCATTGAACACCTTTTCATTATTAATATTGGAAGACAAGGCATAATCCGCCTTATCCTGCATAATGTGCGAGCGATAACGTGTATATCCCGCCGTAAAGCTGGCAAACAGTTTATTGCTGAACACATGGTTCACTCCCGCGGATCCGATCAGGTTTCCCCAGCGCCAACGAAAATCTTTCCCCAGACGATTGCCATAGCTAAATTCTTCCCCATCAAGATAGCTGTCGCTTCCCATATAGAAACTCAGGTAAAGGCGGGTACGGTCGGTGAAAGAATGGTTCACTTTGGCATTCATGTCGAAGAAGTGATAACCACCTTTTAATTTGTTGTTCCTGTCTTTGTTTACCGCCTTCAGGATCGGCCAGGTGAAAAGCTCCATCCAGGTGCGTCTGACGGAGACATTGAATGAGGATTTCCCTTTTATAATAGGGCCTTCGAGGTTTCCTCGCAACGCCAACAGGCCGATAGAGAAGTTGCCATGATACTCGTAGCGGTCGCCGTCATTTGTCCTCACATCTACAACCGACGAGAGCCTTCCCCCATATTCGGCAGGAAAGCTCCCTTTGTAAAACGTTGTATTCCTGACGGCATCAGGATTAAAGGCTGAGAAGAAACCGAGCAGGTGGTTGGTGTGATAGACCGGGTTCCCATCCAGCAGATAGAGGTTCCCGTCTGAGTTGCCCCCTCTCACATGGAGGCCGGTCATCCCTTCAACCCCTACTGCAACACCGGGCAAGCGTTGCAGGGTTTTCACCACATCCGTCTCCCCCAGCAGGGCAGGCATCGACTTGATGCGTTGGGAGGGTACCTCCACTACCCCGGTGCGTGTGCTTAATACTTCCGAACGGGGATTCAGTCCTTCCACCACGATCTCCCCCAAAGCACCGAGAGCATGTAAAGGTATATCGACCAGCGTGTCACGGGAGAGCTCGAAGGTGACTTCTTTTGCATCATACCCGACAAAGGAGGCACGTAGCGTTACTTTCCCGGGTGGGAGCGTTACACTGTAGAAACCGTAATTATTAGTTGTCGTTCCGCTCTTGGTATTCCGTTCGAATACCGAAGCGTTGATAAGACTTTCGTAGGATACGGAGTCGCGCACGAATCCGCTTATCGTGTAAAGACGCGGCTTACGTTTCAGGATAATGATCTGCCCAGTCATCCGGAAAGTGATCGGAAGGGCATAGAACAGTCTCCTCAGACAATAAGACAGCGATTCGTCCTGCGCTTTAAACGAGACCTTCTGAAATTCGTCCAGCATAGAGGATTCATAGGAGAAAAATATCCCGGTCTGCTTTTCCAGTTCCTGCAGGATCTCCAGCAAGGGAACCTGGCGCTTATTCATCGTAACCGTAGGCGTAGGTTCGACCGGAAGGTCAGCCACGTAAGGCCCCTCTTCGGCTTTTACCTGCGGAAAAAGCATAAGAATTCCTGTCAGTAATATCCATATACGTACCATCGGTTACTTATTTATTGGGGTCAGGAGCCAGGCGGGTATCCAGTGTCTGGTTAATAACCAATAAAACATCTTCCAGCGGAAGATCATTGAAAGTGGCCGTCAGTTTCAGATTCGGGGTTTCTGCTTTATTGATTACTTTCACCTGATAGTATTCGTTCAAGTCGCTGATCACCTTTTCAATCGGGGTGTCATTGAAGCGCAACTGCCGGGTTTTCCACGACAGGCTGTTGAGGTCTTCTTCTTCAAGTATCGTGATTCCTTTACTTTCCATAGAGTATGAAGCCGACATACCGGCGGTTAATATCACTTTATCCGTCTCACATCCGGTAACACCAAAACTGACTTTACCGGTCATCACATCCACGTCTGTACCGTCAGGTTGTTCGTCTATCTGGAAACTGGTTCCTAACACGGTAACTTCCGTCCGTTCAGTATAAACAGAAAAGGGGCGTGACTCATTGCGCTGCACCTGGAAAAAGGCTTTTCCTTTCATCTCCACTACACGCCTTTCCTTTCCGTAAGCCTTTACATCATATCGTATGGAAGAGTTTCCAGCCATCGAGATCAGCGTACTGTCAGGCAGGTAGACCTCTTTCAGTTGCCCCGGCGCAGTGGTTACGGCCACCCATTCCGAAGAGTTACGATCTGTAATATAATAAGTACTGAATCCAATGAGCAGTAATAATACCGATGCAGCTGCCATCCAGTAGCGGCGGAAAGAGACGGAACGGCGTACCTGATGCTTGCCGGCAAACTGTTGCCAAGCCTTATCAGTATCCAAACGTCCTTCCTCGTAGTGCTTTGCTACAAAACGGATGCGTTGTTCCAGTTTATTGTCCTGCTCGTTGTTCATTTATTATTTTCCTAATTTAAACTTATATCCCACTGTCAGCGAGAGGGTGTTGTAATTGGAGCCTATGCTTCTAAAACCATCACCTTCATCTCCCAGAGAAAGTTCATATCCTGCATTCATCACCCAATTATTCACTTCAATACCGAACGATGTTGTCAATCCCCAATCGAAAGAATTCGTGTTGCTAAAAGGCCGATTATCATACGGATATTCATACCTTCCATAATAGCCATATCCTCCAGTTTCCGTACCTGCTTCAGGTTTTATGGTGGTAATCCCCCATGAATGCCATTCCCAAGGAGTGGATACCGCAACTCCGGCGTACATGCCGACTCCCAGATGCATACGTACATTCTTTACTTTCCAGGAGAAATCAGCCATTACAGGCAATTGTAAGAAATGTTGAGTGATACTTCCACCTTCCATTCCATACTCAATTGTACCATCCGGATAGTCCCATCTCGTCGGATAATCGCCTAAAGAATATCCACGGTTAGTATAAAACAACCCGGCTTTAATTCCGATCCAGTCCGGCTTGAACTGGTAACCCAAATTAGCTCCGATCTTTATACCCGGACGCCAACCGCCTGTTCCTACACGCTGCACCGCCGTTATACCGGCTTCAGGTGTCAAACTCCAACCAGACTGTGCTTTCGCTGCCCAACCAATCATCCACACACATACCATCATCAATAAAACTTTTCTCATAATCTTCTCTTTAATTAGATACAAATTAATCATGTTCTATTCCTTAGACAAGAAATCAGAGAAAACCCCTATCCGCCCGGATACTTTTTTATCCAAAAAAGAAAGTATAGATACGTACCGCCATCTCCCGCAATGACTTCAACGCCTTGCCCATCTGATTCTCAACCGTTTTGATCGAGATATTCAGTTCCTCAGCTATTTCCTGATACTTCAGTCCGTCGCGTTTGGAAAGTAAAAAGATTTTTTTACGTTCGGGAGGTAATCCGTCTATCGCGTTCCACAGGCGGGCATCGCGCTCGGAGTTGTAGACCTGCTCTTCTTCCGACAAGTCTGCCATATCCGGAAGCTGGTCGGTGGTCTGCATATCGGCAGGCTGTGTAACAAGCGAAAGGGAACGGTTACGTACGGCCTGATACATGTATGACTTCAGATTATCGATCAATATATTGTTGATATTCTTATCCCATACATCGGCAAAAGCCTGTTGAACAATGTCCTCTGCATCATCTAACCGCTCAGTGAATCGAAGCGCAAAAAGGCACAGGGGTTTATACAACTCCTTAAAATACCGTTCGAACTCTCCGCTGGAAATGGTTGCCATACGTTTGTTATCTGTAACTATTCTTTGCAAAGAAAAGCAGTTTTCCTGATAACCCGACTGTTTTTCAGTTTCTTTATCACTTATTTAAGAAATAATGAACTAAAGGATAGTTAATCCGCTATCAAATCCAACACAAATTATTACAAGATTGCTATCTTTGTTGTGATAACAAAAAGACAGGAGGTAGTATGAACCACATTTTACACAATAAATTGGAAGCTCTAAAGGAGCTTTGTCGACGGTATAAGGTAAAAAGCCTTTATGCTTTCGGCTCGGTAAATACACCCCGGTTTACCGAAAAGAGTGACATCGATCTACTGATAGAGTTCGAGCCGGATATTTCTTTTGAAGAATATACCGATAATTATTTTCTTCTGCATAATAAACTAACGGAACTATTTCGAAGGAAAATCGACCTTGTCACCCGTCGTTCACTCTCAAACCCATTCTTTATTGCCGATGTAGAACAGACTAAACAACTTCTTTATGGCACGTAGTATTCAGAAGTATCTATATGATATACAACAATCGATCTTATCGATTGAAGAGTATCTGGGTGAGAAAAGGGATTTCTTTGCCTATGAACAAAACAAATTGTTACGCAGAGCTGTAGAACGGGAACTGGAAATTATCGGTGAAGCTGCAAAACACATATTAGATATGGAACCCGATATCCAGATAGATGATGCCAGAAAGATTGTTGACTTACGTAACTTTGTAATTCACGGCTATGATAAAGTCGATAACGTCATCATCTGGGGAGTAGTTAACAAGAGCCTACCGAAACTGAAAGAACAGGTTGAAGACTTATTAGGAGGCTTTACTATATTATAAAGGCACACAGAATAATCTCTGCGTGCCTTTCTTTTTCTTCTTAAACTATCAACTTTATCAATAAGGACGGAACCCGATGATCTCGCGCACTTCGGCTAGCGTTTTGGCTGCGCTTGCGCTTGCTTTTTCTGCTCCCATGCGGGCTACCTTTTCCATATATTCTTCGTTGGAACGGATATCGAGGATACGTTCACGGATCGGGGCACAGAAGTTGTTGATATCTTCGGCCAGCTGCTTCTTCAGATCGCCATAGCGGATCTCGCAGTTGTTGTATTTCTCGTTGAAGTAATCGTAAGTATCTTTTGTCGATACGATATCCATCATGGCAAAGAGGTTGGCGATCGGTTCGGGCTTCACGCTGTTCGGCTCTGTTGGACCGGCATCGGTTACTGCCTTCATTACCTTTTTCTTGATCGCCTTTTCGTCATCGATCAGGTAGATCGCGTTTCCTTCGCTCTTACCCATCTTACCGGAACCGTCCAGGCCGGGCACTTTCACGGCCTTCTCTGTCAGGTGGAAAGAAGCGGGTTCGGGGAAAAACTCAACCTCATAAGTAGAGTTGAAGCGGCGGGCAAAACGACGCGCCATCTCCATATTCTGCTCCTGGTCTTTTCCAACCGGCACTTTCACAGCCTTATGGATAATGATGTCGGCTGCCATCAAAGTAGGATAAGTCAGCAGGCCGGCATTTACACTATGACGGTTTCCTTCGTTAAAGATCTCTTTTTCCACATCGCCTTCGGCCGTATTTACACGGTCGATATGGAGCATCTGACGTGCCTTATCCTTGAAGGAAGTCGTGCGCATCAGCTCACCGATACCGGCATTCATATTGAGGTAGAGATACAACTCTGCCACTTCACGCACATCACTCTGTATATAGATCGTTGCCTTTTCCGGATCGATACCGCAGGCCAGATATTCAGCCAGGATTGTTTTCGCACTGTTACGGATGTTTTCCGGGCGCGGATGCGTAGTCAGGGAGTGCCAGTCTGCAATAAAGAAAAAGCAATTATACTCATTCTGCATTTGCAGAAAACTCTTTACTGCTCCGAAGTAATTCCCCAGATGCAAATTACCTGTTGGCCTGATGCCACTTACTACTGTTTCCATTTCTAAATTCTTTATTTATTTCAAACGGCCACAAAGATAGTAAATTTAGAGCACAAAATCCTATCGGAAGAAGGGGTAAATATTCCTGAGTGCCTGACCCGGCTCCGATTATAGCCCGGGAGAAGTTCAGCTCCCCGGCAGCAGATCTTCCCCACCCCCGCAGGGAATAACGGGCAATCAGGCAGATAATCTTTGTCCGACCCGGGTCGAACAGCTGTTCGACGGAGGTGAGACAGCTGTCTGACGAGTGTCGAACAGCTGTCCCACACTTGTCGGACAATGATTATGTAGAGAGCCTATCCACTTTACCCCGGCAGTCGGCGGAAATCAGTTGGCTACCGGTTGCAGTTTGTACGCCAGTCCGGCCACGGTAGCCAGGGAGGCCTCGTAGTATTCCTTCCCGCCAGACATCACCGGGGAAGAGGTAGCTACTTCTTTTTCTCCTTGCTTCACGACAAAAGGGACGGATGTTCTCACCCGGCAGTCCTGTCCGGCAAGGGAACGGATCGTTGCTTCCGACAGTTTCCCATCCTTCCAGGCCATCGCGATCTCGAAGTTGCCGCGTGCCTTCAGACCGGAAACGCGGCCTTCGCCCCACACATCCGGCAAGGCGGGCAAGAGCTGGATAAATCCGGCATGGCTCTGCAAAAGCATTTCGGCCACTCCGGCGGTATAACCGAAGTTACCGTCGATCTGGAAAGGCGGATGGGCGTCGAGCATGTTCTTGAACAGTCCACCGCCCTTGCGCCCGTTGCCGAAGCCGACGGGATTAAAGAGGTTGGAGACGATTTTATAAGCACGGTTACCGTCGAGCAGGCGAGCCCAACTGTTTATTTTCCAGCCCATCGACCAGCCGGTGGCCTCATCTCCACGGAGATTCAGGGTTTGTTTGACGGCTTCAAACAGGTCGGGGGTAAGATCAGCTGTGATCTGGTTGCCGGGATAAAGGCCATACAGATGGGAGAAATGGCGGTGTTGCGGTTCAGCTTCCTTGAAATCGTACATCCATTCCTGTAACTGTCCGCGTGCGCCGATCCGGTAAGGCAGGAGGCGGGGAAGTTTCTCCTTCAGTTCGGCACGAAGCGGTTCGTCGAGGTCGAGCATTTCAGCCACTTCGAGCGTACGGGTGAAGGTTTCGCGGACGATAGCCATATCCATTGTCGGGCCCATAGTCATGGCACCTTGCTTGCCGTTATCCATGATGAAACGGTTTTCGGGAGAGACACCGACAGGAGTCACCAGATGGCCGTCGCCATCTTCTATCAACCAGTCGGAGAAGAACTCGGCGGCCCCCTTCATCAACGGGTAAGCCCTGTTCTTCAGGAAGTCTTTATCTTGCGTAAAGAGGTAATGTTCCCACAGGTGGCTGCACAGCCAACCCTGTACCATCGGCCAGAAAGAGGCGGTCGGTACATTGTCGTTCGGCACAGACTCCCGCCAGATAGAGGTATTATGATGCCCTACCCACCCGCGGCGGTTATACATATTGCGGGCCGTTTCGGCACCCGAGACAGCCAGTTCGTCGATCAGCCGGAAAAGTGGCTCGTGGCATTCGGAGAGGTTGGTGAGCTCGGCCGGCCAGTAATTCATTTCGGCATTGATGTTCATCGTGTAACCGCTATTCCAGGCAGGCACGATGTCTTTGTTCCAGAGTCCCTGCAGATTCAACGGCTGTCCGCCGGGACGTGAGCCGCTGATCATCAGGTAACGGCCGAACTGGAACAATAAGGCGGCAAGGTCAGGATCGGCCACTGTTTCAAATTGTGTGATACGCTGATCGGTAGGCAACGCTTTTTGTTCGGGCGAAGATGCCAGCTGCAAGTCTACCCGGTCGAAGAGCGACTGATAGTCGGCCACATGGCGTTGCTTCAACTGCTTATAATCATAGGCAAGCGCTTTATCTAAAACACCTGCGGCTTTGGCGGACGGATCCACTCCTTCGCGGCTGGGGCTTTTATCGAAACCGTTGAAGCTGGTAGCGAGGCTCAGGACAAAATAGACCTCACCGGTATTATACACATGTACGCCGGTATCGGTTATTTCATAGTCGCCCCCCTTTGGAAAGACAGGCTTCAACTGGGCTTCAAAGAACATACCCTTCCCTCCGATCTCGTCACCGTAGAGAACCCGCTTATCGAATTTGCGGTTCCCTTTCCCGTCGTACAGTTCAGGGTGTTTGTATTGGTCGCCCCAGGCTTCCATCTGTTCGAAGGTACGGCGTTCGACATATCCCGGAGCTTGTCCGTGCAGCACTAGGCGGTCAGCGCCTTTCGTTTGTCGGGCGGTGGGATGGGGCGAAGTAAAGTTCAGGGAAAAATCGAGCCCGTCGGGAGCATTGCTTTTCAGGTGGACGATGATTACGTCATCGGGATGGGAAGCGAAAACTTCGCGTTCATACCGGATACCGTTCTGCTCGTACACTGTGCGGGTGACAGCCTCCGAGATATTCAGTTCACGTTTATAGCCGGAAACTTCACCGGGTTTATTGTTTTCAATGAACAGGTCAGCAAAGGGCTGGTAATACTGGTGCAAACGGCCCAGCCAGTGTTTGCAGACCAGGTCGGAGGCTTCATCGTATTTCCGGGCTTTCATCAGTCCGACTACTTTATCGAACATCCCGGGAGTGATCTTTATATCTTTGAATACTGTAGAAGGTTCTCCGCTATAAAGCGTGTTTTCGTTCAGTTGCAGCTGCTCCTTGTCTACACCGCCGAACACCATGGCACCGGCGCGACCGTTACCGACAGGAAGGGCTTCGTTCCAGTTCTCAGCAGGTTCGTTATACCATAGAACAAGCGGGTCCTCCTTCTGTGTCTTCGCACACGCAAGACAACAAAAAAATAGGAGAAGGGAAGATAGTAAGCGTATATTCATGATGATTAGGTATTAAATACGGATACAAAGTAAAGGAAAAGTTTCGAGAATAGCACACGGATGACGCGTATTCCGCGTCATCCGTGCTCCATTCAATGTATTATCAGAGCAGGTCTAATTCGGCAATGGCTACGACCTTGCCGTTGGCTGCTATTTCGGTTGCCTCGATACGGACGTAACGGGCGGATACCGGTTTCTTGAAATAATGGTAACGCTTGGTCGGGTCGTTGATAAGGTTTCCGAACTCAAAGGACTCTACTCCTTTCCAGTTCTTGCCGTCGTCGCTGACTTTCAGGATGCCTTTTGCCATCATTCCTTCCGAGTTGCGGGTCTGCGGAGTGTAGGCGAAGCCGTTCAAGGTTTCCTTCGCACCGAGGTCGATCGTTATGAATTGCGGCAGGCTGCCTTCTTCCGAACGCCAGAAAGTGGCGGGTTTGGCATCGAATGCGGCTGTAGCGGGGTTGCGTTTGGTTTCGCTGCTTGCTTCCACCAGCTTCCAGTTTTGCTTGGTCAGTCCCAGGCGTTCGCTATGCATGGCTCCTTTCTCTCCTTTCAGGACGGCGATGGCTTTCAGTTCGCCGCGTTCCATCTTAAAGGGTTCCTTATACTCGGTAGAGCTTTCGGTCGGTTCTTTTCCGTCGGTCGTATAATAGATCTTATAGCCTACGTTCAGGTTTCCGGCAGCATTCTGTCCGTGAGGATTCCAACCGAAGTCCTGCAATTTAGGCTCGATCGTAACCAATCCGTTCACATCCTTCCTGAAACTCAACTGGGGCGGACGGGATTTGTAATAATGGGCGGAGATATGGCTGATAGCAGGTGTAAGACGCGATTCGAGCAGGCGTACCCGCAGCTTATCCGTCGTTACTTCCGGGAAGCGAAGGATACGTTTATAACCGATATTGGTCGAAACGACTATTTCTTTCCAGGCGCCGTTTATCCAGGCGTCTACGGCATGTTTCTCCACCCGTTCGCCGTTCGTTGCAACAGCTTCCTGGAGCATGATACGGTTGATCGTCACAGGAGAAGGGGTAGTTACGATAAATTCTTTATGCCCTTCATCCATCATCAGCCAGGTATCGGGTTTGCCGTCCAGTACTTGCTGCGGGCCTTTCGCTCCCTGCAACAAATCTGTTCCGTATGTTTCCTTTATCCGTTTACCGGCTTCTTTCAACGATGCTACATCTGCAGGTGAGAACCGTCCTTCGCGGTTGGGCGGGATATTCAGCAGGAAGGTCGAGTTGCCGCCTACCGCACGTTCGTAGATATCGAATACATCGTCGGCACTTCTAACCTTCTGATGCGTGTCGTCGCGGTAGAACCAGCCCTCACGGATGGAGGTGTTGGTTTCTGCCTGTTGATAGTGGAGGTATTTTGCTTTATACAGTTCGTCACGACCGCCCAGCACAGGGTCTGTCATGTCCGCAAACTGTGTCATCGTATCGGGATCTGCCTGGTAAGGGATCACATTCCATTCGGTCGGCCTCGTTCCCCCGGCTTCATTGCCGCACCAGCGTACATCTTCGCGTCCGAAGATAACGGCATTCGGGGCTAACGTACGGATCAGTTTCTTCCAGGCCAGATAGTTATAGGTCTGTCCACCTTTTCGTTTCGGGTGTGCGCCGTCGAACCAGACTTCGTGGATCGGCCCGTATTCGGTCAGCAATTCAAACAACTGATTCAGAAAGTATTCGTTATAATCGTCCACCACAAACTCAAACTTCGTCTGGTTGGCAAACGGCCTGCCGGGTACTTCGCGCGGGATCGTCCGTTTGGTGTATTTACTTAGATTACCGTACAGCCCATCCGGACTTTCTATCTGGAACAGATCGGCCGGCGACAGGTAAACGCCCAGCTTCAACCCGTATTTCTGACAGGATGCCGACAATTCCTTCAGGATATCTCCCTTCCCGCCTTGAAAGCCGGAAGACATGATGCCGTGTTTCGTATACCGGCTTTGCCACAGGACGAACCCGTCATGATGCTTCACGGTAATAATAACCATTTTCATACCGGCAGCTTTCATGGCTTCGCACCACTGGTCGGTATCGAGTTCCTTCAGGTCGAACACCTTCGGGTCTTCCATCCCGTTCCCCCACTCCATCCGTGTAAACGAATTGGGCCCGAAATGGATAAAAGCAATGTATTCATTTTGTAAAGCACTCAACTGGTTCGGAGTGGGAATGACATGCGCGGCTTTCTCAATAATGACCTCGTGGCTGTCGCCGGGTTCGATTTTAATGGTGTTTTGGAAAGAGATACTATTGTCCTGCGCACAAAGGGCAGCAGAGAAAAGCAGACTTCCAAACAAATAAACAATACTATTCCTCATGATTAGCAGATTGATTTGAAGTTAATAAATGAGATACCAAAAATACGCCTTTGTCTGCTGTGTACGAAATATATCCGGTAAAAATTACGCAAACGTTTGCGTAGCACCCTGCGAACAGATAAAAAATATCCCGGATGATCGCGTTGCCACCCGGGATATATAGTAGTTATACGTTACGTTTTATTCCATCCAGCTCAACTGCTTCCAGACTTCCGGCCCGTCATTCTTCTGAGGAGCGCCCGGAGTGCTACGGCCATCCTTTACGTATTTGACCATCAGTTCTTTCAGTTCTTTTACAATCTCAGGATGTTCGGCATATACATTCTTTGTTTCTGCAGGATCATCCTTCATATTATACAGCTGAATCGACGGCAATGTTTCGATCACCTCATTGTCTTTACCCGATCTGGGGAAACTCCATCCACCCGAACTTGGCGATAACAACAGCTTCCACTCCCCCCGACGGATCGTGAAGTCACCGTTTATAGAATGATGGACAGTCGCTTCACGAATCGTGTTACTCACCTTTTCGTTCAACAGCAAAGGCAGGATGTTGTAGCTATCCTCTCCTTCCGTATCTTTCAATTGATAATCGGCAACAGCAGCAAAAGTGGCAAAGAAGTCGGTCAGGCACACTGTCTGATCCACCACATGAGGCTTTATCTTAGCCGGCCATCTCACGACACAAGGAATACGGTGACCGCCGTCGAACAAGTCAGCCTTATGCCCGCGATAAATATAGCTGGGATAATGGCCTTTTGCCTGAAGATCATCGAACTTGGCTTCAGGGCTACAACCGTTATCCGTACTGAATACGATGATCGTGTTGTCTTCCACCCCGGATTCCTTCAAGGCATTCATCACCTTGCCTACCATATCGTCCACCATCAGGACGAAATCGCCGTAAGGGTTCAATCCCGATTTACCCTGATATTCCTTGATCGGAAGGATCGGGGTATGGGGAGCCGGCAACGGAAGATATAAATAGAAAGGCTTATCACCCTTCGACTTCTCATGAATATAATCCACCGCCTTATCGATCAGATGGGGAAGCGTCTGCTCATGGTCGAAATCCGCGCCCGTCGGCCCTTTACGCCAGAACCCCATTCCCGTATTGACCGTTTCACGATCCGGCAAAGCGGTTACCTTATCATTTTCCACATACACATAAGGAGCCATATCCAGGGAAGCCGAGATACCATAATAGTAATCGAAGCCACGTGTAGTCGGCCCGTTGGTGATCGGTTGGCTAAAGTCCACACTATCCGGGCCGGCTTCGATATTGTTCCAGTCCCAACCCAGATGCCATTTGCCGATAGCGGCGGTCTGGTATCCGCACTCTCCCAGTACATGGGCGATTGTCCGGCGATCCTGCGGGATAAGCGCTTTATCGTACCCGTAGAGTACGCCCGACTTCAGGTCAGACCGCCAGTTATAACGGCCTGTCAGCAAGCTGTACCGCGACGGGGTACTGACGGACGAGCTCGAATGGGCATCCGTAAATATCACCCCTTCATTGGCGATCCGGTCGATATTCGTCGTCTTCAGTTTAGAGTTTTCATTCAGGGCCGACACGTCCCCATATCCCATATCATCGGCAAAGATGAAAACGATATTGGGTTTCTTAGGATCCTCTGCCTGTCCGGTACAGCCGGAACATAAAACCGATAGCCCTCCAATGGTTAGTAACACATTCTTTCTTTTCATGATATAATAAGTTTATGTTTTATTATTTATACCCCGGATTCTGTTCTCCCAGCTTCGCATTATTTACGAACTCGGTAGATGGCACCGGATACAAGTAATAAGGTTTATTCGTCATCGGATGAGTAATCATCTTATTCTGCGGGAATTTCAACCCCAGATAATCCAACTGAGGCTGCATAACCGATTGCATGACACCCAACCTGTTAAGATCGAAATAACGTTTGCACTCAAACGCCAGTTCAATACGCCTCTCTTTCATGATATACTCCCTGAAAGACTGCTGGCTGGTAACATCCGACCCTTTCAAATCTGCCAGGCCGGCCTGCTTCCTGATCTGATTGACCAAAGAAAACGCTTCTCCTCCGGCAACATATCCTTTCTCATTCAATGCCTCAGCCTTCGCCAGCAAAATCTCGGCATATCGTATTAGAGGATAATTCCAGATACTTTTACCTACCGGATCAGTCGTATTGTAGTATTTGTTTACGTAATACAAGCTACCATCCGGCTGCGATGCATCCACAAAGTTAGCTAAACCATACGTATCTATAATCACACTTTTACGGTTATCATCCGGTCTGTCATTAAATAACTGTACAAATCCGTCGCCCGATGAAGGCCCTCCCCCTTTTCCGTTCAGATTATCATCCGTCGGCAAAATAAGGGCGCTACCGCTGGGCGTGGAAGTCGGAGCAAAAAAAGTGCTCAACGAAGAAGTGGTCGACGTAGTAACACCACCATACTGTACTTCCAAAAACGACTGGGAGCCATTCTCTGCCGAGCCGTTAAAATTCTTCACATAATCGATCAGCGTACCTTTCCCTATCACCTTATCGGCTGCCGCTATGACTTTGTCCCACTGTTCTATCTCCAGATACACCAGTGCTTTCAACGCACTGACCGAATAAACCGTCGGCCGGCCGTTTTCCGAGCCCGTATCTCCCGAATAAGAAGCTGGTAAAAGACGTTCCGCATCATCCAGGTCTTTCTCGATCTGGTTATATACTTCCTGTATGGAAGCCCTGGGAACCTGTGCATCTTCCAGCAGAACCACCTGATGTTCGAGGATAGGGACACCACCGAACAAACGAACCAGATTGAAGTAATAATAAGCCCTCATAAACTTGGCTTGCCCTTCAAAATAAGGCCGTTGCTGTTCTGATTTATAATCCGTCACATTCTCCAGATTGTCCAGTACCACATTGGCACGGCCTATTCCCATATAATGTTGCTTCCAAACCGTTGCGGCATAGGAAAAGTCCTGTTCTACGATAAAAAGGTCTGTCTCCAGCTCGTTTCTCCACGTCCAGCCGTCATCACAAGCCAGATCCGTCATACGTTGCATAGTCCCGCTAAACAGAGGTTGCAGAGGTTGGTAGATACCGTTGACGGCAGTCAGCATACCTTGTTCCGTACTTATGAGCTGTTGCAGCTCCGTCGAACCTTTCATCTTCGGTTCCAGAAAATCCGAACATCCCGAAACCAGCAGGATCAAACCCGGAATAAATAGTATAGACATTAGTTTTCTCAACATAGCAGTATATTTTAGAATGATAATTGTAATGAGAACGAATAAAAACGGGTAGAAGGGTACGGAGTATAATCGATCCCTCCGGACAACAGGCTTGTCGTACTCGATGCTTCAGGATCCAACCCCGTATATTTGGTAAAAGTAACCAGGTTGGCACCGCTGACCGACACGGTTGCATCACTGATATTCAATTTTGTCAGGAATGCCTTGGGAAGTGCATACGAGAAAGATACGTTTTTCAATCTCAGGTACTTTCCATCTTCCAGATAATTGGTTGAAACCCGGGTGGCCAGGAAAGTCGTATTTCCTCCCTGCGACGGACGGGGTATAGTATTTGAAGGATTATTTTCCGTCCAGAAGTCCGCCACCTCCGCCAATTGCTGGTTGAACGGGACAGCCCTTGCATTCAGGTTACGCATGGCATGGTAAATCTTATTTCCTCCTGCAAAATTAAAGAAGATATTCAATGAGAACGGGCCATACCTGAATGTATTCGTGAAACCTCCGAAATAAGTAGGCAGCGGAGAGCCGACAAAGTCTTTATCCCCTGTATCCAGCGATTTACTGTTATTCCTGTCCACAAATTTAGGATCACCGGGAACAGCACCGAACAAGGCAGCTTCTTCCGCTTCATTCTTCTGCCAGATACCATCGAACTGGTACATGTAAAAAGCTCCTACCGGATGTCCTTCTTTGGTCAAGTTCGCGAAATCATTCGGCAACGAAATGTTCTCACCCGGAATTTGCAACGGCTCACCTAGAGCATTCGTTCCGATATCCAGCACTTTGTTCTTGTTAAAACTGATATTGAAGCTTGTTGTCCAGGAGAACTTTTTCGTTTCGATATTGCGGGAATTGATTCCTACTTCCAAACCTCTGTTCTGCACAGACCCCAGATTTACATACGGATTTTCGGTCACGGCCGCAATATAGGGCACCGGTGTCTGAATAAGCAGATCCTTCGACCGTTTGTCGTAATAATCAATAACAACGGACAATCTGTCTCTCAGGAAAGAAGCATCGAGACCGACGTTGAACTGCTGGGCCGACTCCCATTGCAATTTCGGATTTCCCATATTCACGGAAGAATTTCCTACCACCATACTGTTTCCCCAGATATAAGGGCTGGCACCGGCGCGGGTCACATAAGCAAAATCCCCGATATTCTGGTTTCCGGTCAACCCGTAGCCTACACGCAATTTCAGGTTTGTCAGAAAATCCACATCCCGCAGGAAAGCTTCTTCCGACATTCTCCAGGCACCCGAAATAGAAGGGAAAATACCATATCGCTTATCCGGGCCGAATTTGGATGAACCGTCGCGTCTGACTGTTCCCGTGAATAAATAACGGTCGTTGAAACTATAATTCAAACGAACAAAAGTAGATGCCAGAGCTGATGTGACCGAAGTACCGGTCGCTGTAAAATTAGTCTGGTTCGACAACTGATCCAGTGAATTGTCGATAGTTCCGGTACCGGTCGTACTTGTCTGTTTCACTACATACTGCTGGGCTGAAGCTCCGATCAAAGCGCTTAACGAATGCTTCTTCCACGTTTTACTATATTGTAAAGTGGCTTCCGTTACCCAGTTGATGGTCTCTTTGGAAGTATTTGTCGTACTACCTTCCGTCCGGGTATACCGGCCGTATTTGTACACTGGCAGATAGCGGTAGCCATTTACAAACCCCAGGTCTGCCCCCGTATTAACAGTAAAGATCAAATCATCCAATATCTTATAATCCAGCTTGATACTAGCCATCATTCTCGATGAGTTTTCTTTATTTACATCCATCAACTGGTTGATCAGCGGATTACTGTTCTCCCCGAAATAAGGATCGGCAGCCGATGTTACTGCAAAGAAATCTCCGGTTTCATCATAAGCAGGCAAATAAGTGTGGCTACTGATCAAACGCTGATAAGCACCGCTTCCCCAGGCATCATTGCTTAATTTATTCTGACGCTGATGAGCTCCACTAAGGCTCGATGCGATCTTCAGTCTTTTGCCGATGGAAATGTCATTGTTCGCACGCAGGAAGAACTCGTTCAGGTCACTGTTTTTCATAGTTCCTAATCTTCGTGAGAAAGAACCGGAGATAGCATATTTATTATTTTCGCTTCCTCCCTGCACACTCAGGTTGTAATTCTGCCTTACTCCCGTCCGGGTTCCTAAATCCTGCCAGTCTGTTTGTATCTGCCAGACCGGATCATTGATGTTTTCATAGACTTCCGGATTCCTGTTGGTATTCTTAAACGCTTCGACAAACAAGCGGCGTTGTTGGTCGGTAGTCAGCACCTCATACCGTTTGGCTATATTCTCGAACCCCAGATCCATGCTGAAAGAAATCACCGGCTTACCGGTTTGTCCGCGTTTTGTCGTAATGATCACGACACCGTTAGAAGCACGGGCACCATAAATGGCCGAAGCAGAGGCATCTTTCAAAACATCCACCGAAACGACATCTTTCGTGTTCAATGTAGAAAGGTCATTGTTAAAGAGCGGCACTCCATCGACAATAAGCAGAGGGTCATTACTTCCGGTCACAGAACCGGTTCCGCGCACCGAGAACTGGAAACGTCCTGTCAGGTCGCCTCCCGTTTCCTGTATCATCACCCCGCTCATCTTACCTTGCAAGGAACCGGCCACCGAAGGAACGGAACGGCTTTGTATTTCACTTGTATTAATGCTGGAAACGGCTCCCGTCAGGTCTTTTCTCCTTTGCGTACCATAACCGACCACAACGACTTCTTCCAGATTCTGAGTATCTTCCGTTAGTTGTACATTGATCACCTTCTGGTTATTCACCCTGATCTCACGGGAGATATATCCTATATAAGAGATCTGCAGGACAGAATTGGCCTGTACATCCAGTGAATAACGCCCGTCCATATCCGATATACAACCGTTCGTCGTTCCTTTTTCAACGACATTCACACCAATTACAGGATCTCCGTGTTCATCCGTTATCACTCCCGTCACGGTCAGCGATTTTCCTGTATCCTTGGCATTTGCCGAAATAACAATATGATTATTTTTTACAACGAACGAACATCCCGTACCTTTCAACAGGATATTCATGGTTTCTTCCAGGCTCTTTCCATCGATGGCTGTATCGATCTTCCGATGGAGATTTATTACCGATTCATCATAATCGATCGACATATCCGTTTGTTCCTCTATTTCTGCAAAAGCGCTCTTTATGGTTAGAACGTTTCCGGACAATGTAATTGTCTGCGACCACAGAAAAGTATATTGTGAGAAAAGGAAAAGAAAAAGTATTGCGATCACCCTGAATGAAGTAAAACGCTTCATCCTTTGTATTTTCTGGTTTATTTCCATATCTTTGTGAATTAGATTTTTAAAGTTGAATATTATATTGTTTCCCACCTGTTTCAGGCGAGCGATAAATTGGTATTCTACGATTTCAAATCCGGGAAGTTCCGATTGGCGTCGACTTCCCGGGTTCTTTTTTTCATAAAGTATCCTCCTGCATCTTTAGTTGATGTATATTATGTTATCTTTTATCCTGTAATGCAATCCGTTTATCATTTCCTGCAAGATATCCAGTACCTGGTTTAATCCTTCATCCGGCCTGAACTTCATGGTGAAACTACGTCCTGCAAATTTACCTGTCTCATAATTGATCGTAACATCGAAACGACGCTCGATCGTTTTCACAATATGATCGAAAGAGGCTCCCTGGAAAGTCAGGTATCCGTGTTTCCATTGCAATACTTTCGCGGCATTGACAACCTCTTTGGAGACAGTTTCCGACCGGCTGTTATAGATAAACTGTTCATCCGGATACAGAATAACCGGTTTATCCGGTGCCAGATCGGTAACGATCCGCACTTTCCCTTCCTCCAGCGTTGCAGTAGTCAATTCGGAGTCCGGATAAGCTTCCACATTAAAATGAGTACCCAAAGCCTCCACTGCCAGATGGCCGGTCTTTACAATAAAAGGTTTGTCCGGATCTTTTGCAACCTTAAAACTGGCTTCTCCATTCAGGTAGATCGAGCGTTTACCACCTTCGAAGTTGGCTGAATAAAGCAGCAATGAGCCCGAATTCAACCACACTTCCGATCCGTCCGACAAGATGATCTGCTTTTTCTCACCATTCGGCACAAAACATTCGATCCACTCGGGTTCGATCATCCGGGGCTCGTTTTGCATGATAAAATAACTGGCAGCAGCTCCCAACAAAGGCAATAGCAGGATCGCAGCAACACGCATGATTTTCCGGAACAGCGTCCTCTTTTCCACGACCGGTTCTGAAACGGACTGAATACGACAGTGCAATTTCACCAACTCTCTTTTTGTCTTTTCGTCCACTTCCCCGGGTGTTTGTTCCCAGATATCCAGCATAGCCTCTTCCTTGTCCTGCCGGCAGGTATCATCGACAAACCATTTCCGAAAGGCCATCTGTGTTGCTTCCGGAAGGTCATTCCCGAAGAATTTTGTAAGTAAAGTATGTATTGTTTTATTCGCCATTCTATCCCGTGTTTATATTAAAGACGGGGAAGGCGGAAAGCACACACGGCTCAAAATAGATTTTTTCTCAAAAAAGTAACAGGACAGCTCCGCGCAACACTCCCCGAAGATCGGCCAGGGCTTGTGTTATATGGTTTTCAACCGTACGTTTATTTATTTCCAGACGTTGGGATATTTCTTCATTGGACAATCCTTCTTTCCGACTCATCTTAAAAATACGGCGGCGCTGCTCCGGCATTTGCTCAATGGCAATATCGATCAGGAGAGATAATTCTTTTGCGTACAGATCTTCTTCTATCAGGTCGGTGTATTCATTGGAAGAAGATTGTTGTTTTTGTTCATAAGACTCTTTTACAAGGCTGTGTTCATAATAATCGTAAATCATATTCCGGGCCATCCGGTACAAGTAAGCTTTCAACGAGTTCACCTTCGAAATGCTTTCCCGGTTTATCCAAACCTTAAAGAAAATATCCTGCGCCATATCGCACGCTTCCTCTTCATCCTTAATAAACCCCAGCAGAAAATTTTTCACTCGTGGATGATACAGCATAAACAAGGCATCGAAAGACTTATGATCTCCCTGCCCCAGTTTTTCCATATATTCAGATTCACGATCTCCACCCATAGCGACACAAATATAGACAATAAATTATTATACAACCCCGCAATTATTTTACAGATAGTCTAAATATTGGTATTCTTATTCCTATCTTTAGCAAGTAATAGTTATTTCTACAAACCTAATACTAAAAACGATGGATCAATACATAAAAACAATAATCAGTGTAGGCGGCAGTGCAATCATGCTGGTAATGATCGTCTGTGTTATATGGTACGTTATAAAAGATACCTGGAAAGATATAAATGACAAACGAAGGGACTGAAATATCCTAAGATCGATGCCTCAAAAAAGAAATAGCCCTTTTCCTCTTTTTGCTAAAAACAGTTGATAGTAATAACCAGAGCGATACGCCCCAAGCAGTCCCAAGAATGCCTAGAAATAACACCGGGTTTGCTTCTATCTGATAGAGAGAATATCCTCCGATACCAAAAATAAAAGTAATAAACAATGCTGCAAAAATTGTGGTCAATAGTGTTCTCATAGCTGCAAATATAGAAATATTCACGAAATATCCAGCTTGCCACCACAATATTTACAAAATTTGGCCTCTTCTTCATGCCCCGTTCTAAGGCAATGCGGACATCTCAGCAGGCTGCGTTTCCTATGTTCTTTCATCATTGTAGCCGAAACAATACCCGTTGGAACCGCAATGATCGTATACCCGATCAGCATCACACAAGCCGAGATAAAACGTCCGACAGGAGTAACAGGGGTAATATCTCCATAGCCGACCGTAGTCATCGTAACAATCGCCCAATAAATACAATTGGGAATGTTATTGAACTGGGTATTCGGCTGTGTCCCCTCGACCATGAACATGATCGTTCCGATAGAAGTAACCAGGATCAGGACAAAAAAGAAGAATACGAATATCTTCCGGCTGCTCAACCGCAGGGATACCAGCAATAAATTTCCTTCTTCCAGAAAATTAAATAATTTGAATACCCGAAAAACCCGGACCAGGCGGAAAGTCCTTATTATTAACAGGTAACGTGCTCCGGTAAAGAAGAATCCCAGATACAGAGGCAAGGTCGCCAGTAAATCGACAATACCGAAAAAACTGAATATATACTTTTTAGGCTCAGGACTGCAATAAATACGAACCAGATACTCAAAAGTAAAAAACGCTGTAAAAACATATTCCAGTATCTGAAGTGCCAGCCTGAAATGATCGGAAAAGGTCACGACACTCTCCATTATCACCACCAATACGCTCGCAATAATAAATCCGATCAGAAAAACATCAAACAACTTCCCCTTAGGCGTATCAGATTCAAATATGATGATATACAACTTCTCCTTCAACTCCTTATTATGAAGAAAAGCATTGATCCTGTTCCTAATCCTACCCAAAAATCCGGATTTCGTTCCTTCCTGTTCCATATATCTAAATTTCTTATTTGGAGATTTTTATACGAACTCCTATCTTTGTAACAATTCAATATTCAATTAGACAAAAATACCATGAAAAAATCAATTCTTTTTACCATTTGTTCTTTTTTTGTGCTTACCGCTACCGCACAAAACATTATTAAAGTGAGTCCTGAAAAGGGGGACATGACTACCAAACTTCAGGTGGCCGTAGAGAAAGCGCGAAGTTATAACGGGAAAGCCGTTGTTATCGAATTGCAGAATGCAGACTATAACATTCATCGGGAAAGTTCGTCACAGATACTTTACCACATTTCAAACACTGCTTCAGAGAAGGAGAACCCGGATCAGACCAAGCATATCGGATTATGGTTGAAAGGGCTGAAAAACGTAACGATCGACGGAAAAGGCGCCCACCTCGTCACTCATGGCGAAATGACCAGTTTCGTAATCGACCAGTGCGAAAATATTACTTTACGTAACTTCACCGTAACGGCTGCCGATCCGACTGTACCGGAACTGACAGTTACCGAAGTAGGGGAACGCCACATGACTGTACGTATTCACCCCCGGTCACGCTACCAGATCAAAGACGGCAAATTCTCCTTTGTCGGCGACAACTGGTCACTATCCGATGGGATCGCACAAAGCTACGACCCGGAAAAGGATATTACCTGGCGTAGCTGGTCACCCCTCAACGGACTTCGCAAAGCGATCGAACTCGAACCGAACTTGCTCCGTTTCGTTTACGATAACACACCACAAGCCCGGCCGGGACTGACTTTCCAGATGCGCGACGGCATCCGCGACCAGGCCTGCGGACTGATCCAGTTCAGTAAAAATGTAATATTGGACAACTTACACCTGGATTTCCTGGGTAACTTCGGCATCGTCGGCCAAATGTCCGAAAACATCACTTACCGCAATATGGCTTTCGAACCCGAAGCCGGTAGCGGACGTACCTGCGCCGGATTTGCCGATTTCGTGCAAATGTCCGGTTGTAAAGGAAAAATCACCATCGAAAACTCCCGTTTCTCCGGGGCACATGACGATCCAATTAACATACACGGTACCCACCTAGCCGTGACGGAGTTTCTTGCCCCCAACCAGATTGTAGTGAAATATATGCACCATCAAACTTACGGCTTCCAGTCGTTCCTGCCGGGTAATACGATCGAATTCATCGACCCGCATACCCTGTTATCCCTCTCTTCTGCAAAAGTAAAAAAGGCAGAGATGAAAAACGAACGCGAAATCACGATCACCCTCGATAAACCGGTAACATCCAAGGTAAAAGAAACAGAGGGGCTTGTTATCGAAAATGTCACGTACACTCCCGAAGTCGAAATCCGCGGAAACTACTTCTCCCGTATTCCTACCCGCGGGATTCTGGTATCCACCCGCCGCAAGGTTATCATAGAAGACAACACTTTCTTCCGTATGCAAATGAGCGGTATCCTGATCGCAGACGATGCCCGAAGTTGGTTCGAGTCGGGCATGGCACGTGATGTGACTATCCGTAACAACTACTTTATCGAATGTGGAGGCCCGGTGATCTTCATCGTTCCCGAAAACGACCGGAATGAAGGCTACGTCCACCGCAATATCACAATCGCCAATAACCGTTTCCGGTTAACAGGGACAGACGCTATCTCCGCCAAATCGGTCGACGGCCTGAAAATCACAGATAATTTGTTCCTGACTCCTAAAACCTCCACCACGGAAGAGTTGATAAAAACACGGGAATGCAAAGACGTTACAATAGAAGGAAATATCATTCAATGATGAACATGTTACAAAACGAACAATTCATTATGTGCATGGATAACAATATATGACACTCTATTTTTTGAGATGATTTTGCCGTTATCGGCAAGAAATTGATATATTTGCATATAAATATCCACATTTCTTGCCGATAACGGCAAAATTATAATTATGAAATATTACTCAGTCAGCGAATTTGCAAAACAACAAAATCTTCCGGAAAGGACGATACGTCACTATTGTGCTACAGGAAAAATAGCAGGGGCTTTCCTGACTGGAAAAACATGGAACATTCCGGAAGAAGCTGTAATCTCTGATTCTAAAACCAAAAAGCGATTCAATGAAAACCCGCTACTTGATGCTCTCAAAGAACAAAAAGACATGAAACTGAACGGAGGAATATACCACCGCGTTCAGGTAGACCTCACCTATAATTCAAACCATATTGAAGGTAGCCGGCTAACCCACGATCAGACAAGATTCATCTTTGAAACCAATACAATCGGAGCTACAGGCGAAATGATAAACGTCGACGACATAATCGAGACAACCAACCATTTCAAATGTATCGACATGATTATCGAAAAAGCGAAAACAAAAAAGTTGACAGAAACTTTTATCAAAGAATTGCATTATACACTAAAATCAGGAACTTCCGACAGCAGGAAAGATTGGTTTCAAGTTGGCAACTATAAAAAATTACCTAATGAAGTTGGAGGAAATAAAACCTGTTCCCCCGAAGAAGTCCCTGGCCGGATAAAAACGCTTTTGGCAAATTATAATGCCATTAACAATAAAACAATCGAAGATATTATCAGTTTCCATAGAGAATTTGAATGTATTCACCCCTTTCAGGATGGAAACGGACGCGTAGGACGCCTGATCATGTTCAAAGAATGCCTGAGTAATAATATTGTACCATTCATAATAGACGAAGAGTTGAAATGGTTCTATTACCGTGGCCTACAAGAATGGAACAGAACACATTTATATCTTGTTGATACCTGCCTTACCGCCCAGGATAAATTCAAAATAATTCTTCAATACTTCAAAATCGACTACAACGAATAATCTTTTTTCTAAAACCTTTCCGCCTAATTTCATATCACCTATAATAATCAACCCTTCTGAAAAACAAAAGATAGACATCTTATTATCAGGCAGTAAAGTCTGCGTATTTACTGAAAAACCACACATAAAAACAAATATTTTTTCATTAAATAAAATAACACATTCACACACAAACCTTGTTTTTCATAAATTATATTCTTTACATTTGTTTATTTTAGAAAAAATAGAATTATATTTGAGCGTGATAATTCTCAGTAACTAGTATAAGTGTTAACCAAGAAAATTAAATGATTATGCAAGGAAAGAAAACGATTAGTTCTTTCAGACGCTGCAGAGTAGGGATACTTTCTGCATTAATGTCACTTTGTATGACAGCTGTCTTCGCTCAATCGGGCACTGTTAAAGGAAAAGTTTTAGATGAACTAGGCGAACCTATCATCGGAACAAACGTAGTAGAAAAAGGTTCGACCAATGGTACTGTCACAGACGTAGACGGTAACTACACACTCACATTGAACGACCTCTCGAAAGCCGTTCTTCAATTCTCATTCATCGGTTATAACACGACGGAAGAAGCGGTAAAAGGCCGGAAGACAATCGATGTCAAACTGGCTCCCTCTGTTGTTAACCTGGGTGAAGTCGTAGCTATCGGCTATGGAACACAGACACGTAAAGAAATTACCGGTTCCGTTGCCAATGTTTCGGAAGAGAACTTCAACAAAGGAGTAACAAGAGACGCCTCCGACCTGTTGCAAGGGAAAGTGGCCGGCCTGACGATCACGTCCGGTTCCGGCGACGTGACCAAAAGCTCGACTATCCGGCTGCGCGGAACATCCACCCTGCAAAACGACCAGGGGCCGCTGATCGTTATCGACGGTATTCCCGGAGGCGATATGACTACGGTAGCGCCTTCCGATATCGAATCGATATCGGTGCTGAAGGATGCTTCTTCAGCCGCCATCTACGGGTCGCGTGCAGCCGGTGGTGTTATCCTGATCACCACCAAAAGAGGTTCAGGCTCGAAAACACAGATTTCCTACGACGGATACGTCGCTATGGATCACCTCGCCAACAAGCCCGACCTGATGAACGCCGACGAATGGAGAGCTTACGCCAAAGAATCCGGGCAGGATCCCAGCGTATACGACCAGTATGGAGCCGACACCGACTGGTTCGACGCCATGACCCGGACAGGTATTTCACAAAACCATGCCATCTCCCTTTCCGGAGGAGGTTCGAAAAGTAATTACCGCGCCTCATTCACCTACCTGGATCGCAACGGTATCATGCGCGACAACGACATGAACCGCTATAGCTTCCGCTTCCAGTTCCAGCAACGGGCCATCAACGACCGCCTGCGCATCGGCTTGCTCGGGTCAGCTACACTGACGGATGCGCGCATCCCCTATGGCGACAATTTCGTATTAGCCTATAGTATGCTTCCCGTGTACCCGGTTTACAATGCCGATGGTTCTTATTTCACCAAAGTCAACACAGAATATGACCAGGGAAACCCGGTGCAAAACCAGGATCTGAACAGAAAAGACATGAATAATATCTATTTCTACGGCGCAGGAGATATACAATTTACCGTGATCGACGGGCTGAACGTAAAAGCGAATTTATACAAAAGCCGCTATTCCAGTGAGTTCAGCCAATACGACAACTCCGAAACCAAACAGGGACAAAGCAATAACGGATACGCCCAGAAACGGAACCGCACCTGGAACCGCAACCTGATGGAATGGACAGCCGACTACGAAAAAGTATTCGGAACAGCCGAAGAGCACAAGATACAAGGCATGATCGGTTACTCCTGGGAAGATAACAATTATTCGTCATTCACTTCACAGAACCGTAACTTCCTGACCAACGACCTGGGATCGAACAACCTTCAATCGGGTACCGGCCTGAAGACTGGCGACGTATCTTCCGATAAGAACTCCTATAAACTGATCTCCATGTTCGCACGTGCCCATTACAGCTATGACGAACGTTATATGATCACAGCTACCGTACGCCGCGACGGTTCTTCCAAATTCGGTGCCAACCATAAATGGGGTACGTTCCCATCCGCATCCGCAGCCTGGGGTATCTCGCAGGAATCGTTTATGAAGGACGTCAAGTGGGTGAACGATTTGAAATTCCGCGTCGGATATGGTGTCACCGGTAACCAGGACGGCCTGCAACCTTATAAGAGTCTTGAGTTATACGGATCAGAGGGTATCTATTATAATGACGGCAGCTGGCAGACAGCATACAAGATCAACCAGAATGCCAACCCCGACCTGAAATGGGAATCGACCGCCATGCTGAACGTCGGCCTCGACTTCACCTTGTTCAACAGCCGCCTGAACGGTACCATCGAATGGTATAACAAGAAAACATCCGACATGCTTTACAATTACGAGGTTCCGACTCCCCCGTTCGTGTACAACAAAATGCAGGCCAACGTAGGCGATATGACCAACAAGGGTATCGAAATCATGCTGAACATGGATATCCTGCGTAAGAAAGACTTCTCTTGGAACATGTCATTGAACCTGGCCCACAACAAGAACGAGATCACCAAACTGTCGAGCGACGTATATACGACCAGCCGCCTTTACACGGGCGATCCCTGGCTACGCGGCGGTTCAGGCGTTACCTCACACGTCATTGAAGAAGGCCGTCCGGTAGGACAATTCTATATGCTGATCTGCGAAGGGATCGACGAAAACGGCAAATACATCATCAAAGACAAAAACAAGGACGGACAGATCACCGACGACGACCGCGATTATTGCGGCGACGCACAGCCGGATCTGACATTCGGATGGAACAACTCATTCAGTTGGAAAAGCTGGGATCTGAGCTTCTTCTTCCGCGGTTCCATCGGCCAGAAAGTATTCAACAACCCGCGTGCCGCCTATGGCAACAATACTTTCCTGATCGGTACCAATGCTTTGAACGATCCGTTGGTTCATCAGCTCACAGAGTCTTCCCGTATCTGTTCCTACTACATCGAGAATGCTTCCTTCATGCGCCTCGACAACATGTCACTGGGTTATACGTTCAACACGAAGAAAATCGACTGGCTGGATAAAGCCCGTGTCTACGTGGCCGGACAGAACCTGTTCGTAATCACTGGCTATAAGGGTGTCGACCCGGAAGTAGAAATCTTCCGCGGAGAAATAACAGATGCGGATGCCGGTCTTTCCCCGGGTATCGAACACCGCCAGTTCTTCCCCAAATCAAGAACTTTCACTTTAGGCGTTAACTTAACATTCTAACTTACTAATTAAGCACATTCTTATGAAAAAGAAATCATTGATAATATCACTTGCCGGAGCAACTCTTCTCCTTTGCTCTATGCCCTCGTGTATGGATCTGGGCGAAACAGTGTACGATAAAGTGCAGGCCGACCATTTCGGCAAGAACGAAGCGGAAATAGCATCCATAGTCGGGCCGGTTTACAGGAGTCTGAACCAATATGTTCCTTACAACTTCATGGCATTGTCCGAATGCAGCGGCGATATGGCGATTGTCCCGACCCGCAAAGGGGGCGACTGGTACGACGGCGGACAATACCGCGAATTACACATGCACTCGTGGACAGCCAACACCAACCAGATAAAGAATTGCTGGAGCATGGCTACCAAGTCCATTTCTACCTGCAACCTGGTCTACAGCATCGTTGAAAGCAACACTTTCATCAGCGACGAACTGAAACAAAGAACATTGGCCGAGATTAGGGGCGTACGCGCCATCTGGTTCTACATTATGATGGATAACTGGGGGAATATTCCTCTTATCACCGACTTTAAAGACACCAGTCTCCCCACCGTGACACCGCGCAAGGAGGTCTACAATTTCATACTGAAAGAACTTACCGAGATTAAAGATGTCTTACGGGAGGATGTCAGTACGGCTTCTTACGGGAAATTCACCAAAGGAGCCGCCTATGCACTATTAGCTAAAATGTATCTGAATGCCGAAGCATGGGGTGTCGACGTCCCACGCTGGCAGGAAGCAGCAGATGCCTGCGATGTAGTAATGAAGCTCGGCTATACCCTCGAATCGGACTGGAAAGCCAATTTCGCAAGCAACAACGAGTCGTCTATGGAAACCATTTTCCCGATTTGTTTCAGTGCAAACGACCAGGATCTGAATGGGACTGATTATCGTAACCGCCTATTTGCCTGGACGCTGCATTACAAAGACAATCTGGTTCTCGGATTGAAAGTGACGGGTGATAACGGAGTTTGCGGACAGCCGGATTATGTAAAACTGTTCGACGATGCCGACATCCGTAAAAACGGATCTTTCCTGCTGGGTGAAATGATCGACCCGGCTACCGGGAAAGTGATCATCACGGCTCACGACCGTCCGTTGATCCACACGGCAGATGTAACGATCATCCCGGGAACCGAACGCGACGGCACCGCCTGGGGCGACGTAAACCAGGAAGATGGCGGCCGTGCCATCAAATGGCCTTTCGACAAATCGACGGTGGACGGTATAGAGAACGATTTTGCATTGTTCCGCCTGGCCGATATCTACCTGATGAAAGCCGAATGTCTGGTACGGATGGATAAGGACAACGGAGAAGCGACCCGCCTGGTCAATGAGATCCGCCAAAGAGGATTTGAGAATTCGGAACATAATTATGCGTCAGTCACACTCGATGAGATTGCCTTGGAACGTAAGCTTGAACTTGCCTGGGAATGCTACTCCCGTCAGGATTGCATCCGTTTCGGCACTTTCCAGAATGCCCGTTTCCTCAAACCGGAGACGAAAGGGGAAGATTACAGAAACCTGTTCCCTATCCCGCAGGATGCCTGGCAAACGAATCAAAATCTGAAACAGAATCCGGGCTATCCGGCATTCTGATAAAACAAAGACAACGCGGAACGTCTGAGAATCCAGACGTTCCGCGCTTCTAACAAATCAGATGGTTTATTTTCGTAAAAACGCGTGAACGACTATCTGACAGGCCGGTCTGAACCGACTTTAAAATTGCACGCATGATATACAAGGTGCTAAATATACCTCCTGCCGTTATGTTAGGTATTTGATACACAAAGACTGTGCATTTGCAAGGCATAACCATAGCTGCATCTCAAATATTTACTAATTTTGCCATCAATTGTAAATCATAAAACGAAACGTCATGAGTAAAGCCCCATTTATGCTGATTATATGTATGTTTATTGTACAATCAGCTTTTGCACAATCATATTCCCAATACTTCCGCTTGGAGAATCAGGATACCGTCAACTTCACCTTTACAGTAAGAAAGCCTGATATTAAAGCAATAGACTGTTATCCTCAACGGATTACCCAAATATCGAAAAAAGGAGACAACTATGAAATATCACTCACAATTATCAACCCTTATCTGGATGGAAGCAAACTGGCAAAAATGAAAGAAGCCAAATATGATAAATCACAGGAATACGACAGAGAGATCGCCAGATTTTTGCAATCTACTCCGTTGATAGATACACAAAACGAACACGTTAGGCAAATAGCTGATACGTTATTTAAAGATGACACGCAGACCTTTGTCATAATAGAGAAAGCCCTCAAGTTTGTCCACAGTTATTTGTCACCTTCCGATTCCATAGCCAAACAGATTGATGCAGGCACTTGCAGAACCGTAGATGTAAATACTGTTATTCAGACAAGGAAAGGTACTTGCAGCGAATATACAAACGTATTTACGGCTTTGATGCGTTACATGAATATACCGACTCGTTTTGCCGTAGGGTATTTCAATGTCCCCGAATGGAAAGCCGAAAGCACCCATGCCTGGCCTGAATGTTATATAGAAGGTGCTGGTTGGTGTACTGTCGATCCGACTTTCCCTTCGTATATCGGCCCGCATTTTGCTGAAATCAGGATGCGTTACGGAATAGATTACGAAGACTGCGACATCAAAACCCTGAGTGATGATATCGAACCAATTGAGTTTACAAAAAGATAAGCCATTGTGAAAGGTTAATTATACGATTATGAACACATCCATCCGCCCTTCGGGCTTATCCAATCTGTTGAGCAAGGTAGTGTGCCTCTTGCTTATTTTCATCTGTTGGAGTTGTACACAGAGCAGTGAAACTGAAAAATATCAGAAGAAAAGGGATAATATCGTTAATGTCAAAGACAAAATAAAAGAGATCGCGATAGATGATGTTCTGATCGGACGGATGGCTCAAACTAGGCTAATCGACAATTATCTGATTATAGGCGATTACAGATCACCGGACAAGCTCATACATATTTTCGATAAAAACGATTTCCATCACATAACCAGTGTTACTTATCAAGGACAGGGCCCCGGCGAAATAGCCAATATGGGACATATAGCGATCGATGAAGCTCATCGCAAATTTTATGTATCCGATCATGGCAAGCAAAAGATATTCAGCTACGATCTGGACAGTGTTCTAAACAATCCTTATTATGAACCGGCTGTCAAAGCGGATATGAACATAGGATTATTTCCCAGCGAATACAGATATTTCAATGATACGCTATGTATCGGCCGGATCATTCAACCGATAGGGTCTAATAATTTCAAGCCGATCGTCGGAAAATGGAATATGCTGACAGGAGAAATAAAGCTAATGAAATATGAGCATCCCGACATAAAAAAGAAACGCATGACGTCTGATGTTTCTTTCGAGCACGGGATATATGCCGAATGTTATTCAAATTACGACTTAATGACTATTTGCGATCTGGACGGAAATTTAAAATACAATATATACGGCCCCAAATGGGAGAATGAACCGGGCCCAACGCTCCACTACACAATGCAACCTGCTTTTTGCGGCAACAAGATCATCGCCGGCTATTCCGGAGAAGACGGCCGCGGAGAGGGTTCTTATCCAACAAAATTCATAGTCTTTGACCTCGCCGGAAACTATCTCCAGACCTTAGAAACAGGCTATAAGATTGCCGATTTCTGCTACGACAAAGAAAATAACCGTATCATCATGTGCATGAATGACGATATACAGTTCGGTTATTTGGATTTGGATCTGGATTGAATTGCAGAAGTACTTTTCTTCCCTCTCAGTTCAGGAACTCTTGTCTTGCTGAACTGAAATATTACGATATGTTGAAAATCATATAACAAATTAAAACATTTACTTTTAAATCCAACAACGATATCGTACCTTTGTTACGAACAACTGATAACTTAATATTATATGTCTGTAATTGTTTCCCTAACAAGCCATCAAAAAAGACTAGCAACTCTTCATCTTTGTTTGGATAGTCTTTTTCTTCAGCAATATCAACCAGATAGAGTTGTATTGTATCTGCATGAGGGTGAAAAAATAGCTGAGAATATAAAATCGTTTCAAGATAAGGGGCTTGAGGTAAAATATTTTACAGATGACTATAAGCCACATAATAAGTATTTTCATGCTATGCGCGAATATCCAGACGATATCATTATAACTTTCGATGACGATGCCATATATCCTCCATATCTTTTAAAATTATTAGTTGAAACCCACCAACAATTTCCCGAAGCTGTTATTACAGGACGAGCTCATAAAATCCGGATGAACCAAGATGGCAGTCTGCTTCCCTATCAACAATGGGACTGGGAAACTTCAGTAACAGGGACACCATCAATACAGATAATGGCAACAGGAGTAGGAGGTGTTTTATATCCTCCATATTGTATGCATCCTGAACTTTTTAATGCAGAAAACATTCTTAGGTTATGTTTGTATTCAGATGATATCTGGTTGAAGTGTATGCAGGTACTAAATAATACTCCTGTAATTGTTGTTGCACACAAACCTCAGCATCCGAAAAGTATCAAAGAAGTCGCAAAAGAAGGACTTTTTCTAGTGAATAAACTTCAGAACAGAAATGATTTTTATCTGTCATCTGTAACAAAACAATATAATATTAACTGGAAGGAAATGATTGAAAACGATGAAAAATATAATACTTAGCATAATTATACCGGCATATAATACTTCAGACTATCTGAAGAAATGTATTGACTCCCTACTTTTTCAAACTTTACAGAAAATCGAAGTTATTGTAGTGGATGACGGCTCTACGAATGATCTAACTTCGATTATAGATTCTTATGGAAATAAAGAAAATTTGATTTATATACGGAATGAATATTCGGTTGGACCTGGAGCTGCAAGAAATATAGGGCTTTGTCGAGCAAAAGGGAAATTTATTGCATTTTGCGATAGTGATGACTGGGTTGATTTGGATTTATATGAAAAAAGCATTGCCCATATGGAGAAGACTGATGCAGATATCGGAATTTTTTCAGTAATAAGAGAACGCGATGGATTTAGAGGACAACCAGAGTATTTATGTTATTTTAATCAGTTTTACACTTTTTCGTCTGAAATGGCGTTGCGAATATTAAGCGGACAATATGAAATGGGGATTAAACTCCATAGAGCTTGTTGGAATAAAGTATTCAGGAAAAGCTTTCTTGATGCCTCCAAAGCGAGATTTGAGGAAGGTATTTATTTTCAGGGTGTTTTATTTTGCGTTTATACATTTCTTCGTGCTGAGAAAATAGTATGTGTTCCTCATGCTGCGTATCATCATTACCGACGCTCCGATTCGATCATTCAATCTTTCAGCGAAAAACATATTCTTGACTTTAAGGAATGTTATTTAAGAATGAGAAAATATTTTGTTGAGGAGAATAAATTCGCAACATATCAATTAGATTACTACCGATTATGCGAAAGTTATATGAACATAATTATTAAGCAAATATTTGAATATGAACATTCTGAGGAACGAAAGAAATTTTTCCTCAGAAAAGTGTTACAAGCATTTACATCATTAATAACAACAGATGAGTATTTTGCTTATGCCACAGCTGAAGAAATTAGACAGCATATACAACCAAACATTACAGATACAACTTTATATTGATTGTTACCAAGAACAACGTGGGTCAATATAATAGTAGGGAACTGTTAGCTCACTACCAAACCAGAAACAAATATAGGTGCTGGAAAAGCACCCGCTTTTGATTATATTCATATTATGTATTACAATTACTTTGTAGTCGGGCAGTTCGGATAAAAGTTGATCGGCATCTTTTAAATAATTATATGCTTCGCTCTGACTTCCATAAACAGCTTCGTGCAAGGCCAGTGCCATATAATGAAAGGCTCTTTGCCTTGCACATAGTTCACGGCTAAATATACTTTCTTTTAGTAAATATTTATTGCCATTCATTTCATCATTTATACTATAGTAATACATGGCAAGTATACTCAACCTGTGTCTATAATTACTATAATGATTTTTTTTCATTTTCAAATGATAGTCTAATACGTCTTTTAATAATTCATGACGTTCTTCATAAATCATTCTAAAAAAGTTTAGATGAAATCCACACCAGTTATAATGCTTATCATTAACACCATACCTTTCGGCAAGTTCTATCATACTTTTTTCTATCATTTCTATACATTGGGGCATATCTTTGGTACATCGTGTAAGTGCATACCTTATTGTGAAACTCAGATAACGATAATCAAAGCCATTATCCTTCATCTCTGCAGAGCGCTTTAAATAAAGCTGATACGTAGCTTCGTTTTTATTCGCTTTTATCAGCGTATCAGCCACCATTGCGTCATGATAGTGCAGGCATTTTAGCATTTTAGACGGCAATACAGCACTTCTTTGAAGTTTCTTTATCAATAGCATCATCATATCAAGTTTTGCTAATGCTATTTTATAACTCATATTTTCATAATGTAACAAAGCAAGCTCCCACATAGCTTGCAAGCAAATATGCTGAATATTGCTATTTTCACTATGATAAATTTCATTTATAAGTTCATCAAAAAGTGCCCTACAATTTGCCGTCAGGCTTTGTTGATTTGCCGCTAAAGCATACATCAGATATAGTTCATAGTATTGTTCTTCAGGTAGTTTTTGCTTTAATTCCTGCTTTAAACTAGTTTCAAACAGATTTTGCAAAATAAAAAGTACAGTGTTAAAATTCTTGCTTTTTATAAGTTGCCGCACTGACTCAATACTTTTTGTTAGTTTACTAGGTATGTATACATTTGCAAGACAAGTGAATATATTAAGTGGATAAACCGTAGTAAGATCTGCTTCCTCATATTGCGGAGATGAAAAATGTCTTCGATAGCATTCTGCATATATATCATGCTGCGGTATTAGAGCATCGTCGCTGTTATATCGAGCGAGGCCTACTCTGACAATCTTTTCGGCAATCTGGTGCTTTTCCGATCCTGGAGGGATTGAAAAGGGGATGTGTGACCAATATATCAGGTTGCACAGCTCTTTACAGTCCGGATTAGTTAAGAAAAACTCATTAAACTTACTCAATAAATGCTGCTCCATTATCCCACTACGGCGGAATGCTTTACACAAAAGCATTAGTTCATCTACACTTTTTATCGAATGAGATTCTTCCCAAATATATTTAGAGAATATAAATAATTCAATTACATTAAATTCAAGTGCATGTAGCCATTTAGTCGTTATTTCATCTTCGGCAAGTTTATGAAATGAAAAGCAATCTAAAATATCATGTATTCTTATTTCATAGATATGTCGTTTTACAACACAATTCTCTTTTAAATATTTAAATTCCTGACTGTTGTTAAAATAATAAGGCTGTCCAGAGAGGAGTATAAAAACCGGAAGTTTACGTTGGTTGATTGAAGTAAGAAATGATACTAAACATTTTGAGATTACTTGATCCAACTTTTGCAAATCGTCGAGAAAAATAAATCTTCTGTTTATTGATATTTCTTGAGGGATAAGTAAATCATTCTCACAAATATTAGTTAAAGCCCCAATAAACGACTCGATATCATTTTTGTTTTCAATAAGATCAAATAATGCATCACTTATATTCTTGTTGTTTAAGCCACGGATATATTCCTTTGTTATTGCATCTGGAGCTAAATAAGGGAATAAAAAGAAAAGAATCATATTTAGAAACAATTCAGCGTTTTTCTCTGTAGATTGTACAAAAGAACCAAAAAATAAATCTTCTTTTTCATCAATTGTATGGCGATTGAGAAGTTGTTCTATCAAATGACTTTTTCCAGCTCCCGATATACCCTCTAAAGTATGGATAGCTGTTCTACTTTTTTTTATAAAATCTTTAATTCCCGTTACTAACTCTTCCAGTGTTTTGATTTGAGTAGAGATTGTAAGTGTACCTTTCAAATTTTCAGTAGGTATAATTGGGCGCAGTGGCGGAACTTTTAATTTACCTATGGTAAATATTGGTACAGTGCGTTCATTTTTGTTTTGTGTATATTCTTTTCCTATCTCAAACTGAAATTTTATCTGGTTTTCTCCTGGTTCTAATATAATCTTGTTTTTTGAAAGAAGCTTTAAACCTTTGATGCCAGGGGCAGCACGAAGAGCTACAATTCTTTTTGAATCACTGAATACACTGAAATATCCTATGTAGCTTTCACCTATGTACAATGAACGCACAGGCTCCTTAAAAGATACTCTACTACCACCAACAGTATAAAAATTGATATCCTGTGTTGCAAAAAGTTCTGAACCGGTTATCGGCACTAGTTTATACTCCTCATCAATATTAAAAAATTTATGGTAAATACGATTATTATTTGCAAGCCAATGCTCCAAGGTATACCGTGTACAAAATATGATATCTCTGCAATTTAAAGCATTGTATAATGCTGTACGAATATCCATAATCGTTTTTGTACTTATTCGTATATTTGATACAGTCTGACGCTATTTATTTGACTGTAAATAGATTAACAAGAATTCGCGTGAGGTGTGGGCAACGGATAAGAAATTAGTAAGCCTCTGTGGAACACCATGTTTCTCACGCTTTCAAATAACTCTCTTACTGGGTACAAAGGTAACATTTATTCCGGAAAAAACAGTCTGTTTCAGTCGGAAATCCATCTAAAATCTTATCATTTCATGTTCTGTGGAGTAGAATGCAGCTACTCGTCATAGAGAGACCGTAGTTTCCATAGCCACAGGCAAAGGTAGCCCGTGTTCTTGTCGGACATTGCAAGGTCAAGCCCTTCGGGTTTCGGGGAAAATCATCCTCGCCCGGAGGGCTTGCGGTATTTTCCCTCGAAAACCTTGCATGTCCTGAACACGACCTTTTAAGCCTGCGACTATGGGAACTCCGGCCCCATAAGCCGGACTAACTAAAAAAAATAAGATTATGCAGACCGACAACATTGCAAAAAGAGGAAACACTCCCGACCTGCTTTCCGGCATCTTAAGTGTACAAGTAAGAAACGAGGACAAGATTACGGAACATGACCGTATCTATTGTCAGAGCCAGCAGGATTTGCTCTACGAGACGCTCGACCAGATCGACCGATGGTATGCCCTCTTCAAAGAGGACGCGGAACAGTACAAAGAAAAATTCAAGTTCAAATACGAGGAGAACGGCAAAACCACGTACAAAAACTATCATGCGTATAATCACTACGATGACGAAAGCTATTCCCACAACGAGTTCAAACCGTTCGACATCATCAACGATCTGGTGGATAAGAACTGCAATGCAAATGCAAATTTCGCCAACCGTATCATTTCCTATTTTAACAAGACCTATAACGTGTCCGTACCTGTTCCGAAGATTGACGAGAAGACACTGCACATGGGATTCCGTCCCGTCTATGAAACCTATGTGGATATGGTCATAGAACATCTTGGCGGCAAAAGTTTCCGTGAAACTGCGGAAGAGGAACTGCTCAAACGTTTTTTGCAAACGGTCACGCCTTCCTGTTGGAGCAAGGTCAAGCCCGAACTGAAGAAAGACAAAATCATATTCCCTGACATCGTTCGCTGGGATAATATTCATCTTGAATATCACCAAGAGTACGAGTTTGAATATGGTACAAAACAAAAGGTGGATACCTTCTGCGAGGGCATTGCTTTCGGTACGGATGACGTCTTATGTGGAGGTATCGGAATGATTGTCGGCTTATGTGACAGAAATGTCGATATAACTGGATGGTACGACCTCACGACCACCAATGCCGAGCAGATTAAGTTCTACAAGAACGGTCGTATAGACGTCAAATTCAAGGACAGCATAGCTGCCCGTAACTGTTTCGACCGTCTTCGATTGGGCGAAATCAAACTGAGAAACGAGAACTGACCATGAGAGACCAGCCACAGCCACCCCGTAAGGAAGTCCTTGCGGGGTGTTTTTCGTCTTACCAACAATCATCAAAGATATGTATGCAATCATTCCCCAACAGATACCGCAAGACAAGCGGGCTGAAGTCAACGAGAAGATCCTGTTTGCCATAAACTCCGGCAAGGACCTGATTCCCGCGGAGAGCATCTACAACTGCTATACCGGCGTCGGCGGGCTGCATAACCTCAGGCAATCAGACTTTGCCAGCTATCACGAGTATGCCCGGGCCAAGAAAGAGTTCGAGCTGGGACAGTTCTTCACCCCTCACGAGATATGCCGGGAGATGGTCGATGTATTGTCGCCAACTTCCTCGGAAATGGTTCTTGATATGTGCTGCGGCATGGGCAACTTCTTCAACCACCTGCCCAACCGGCACAACACCTACGGTTTCGATATCGATGGCAAGGCTGTCGCCGTTGCACGGTATCTCTATCCGGACGCACATATCGAGAAGTGCGACATACAGCAATACCGTCCGGAGCAACGTTTCGACATCATCATCGGCAACCCGCCGTTCAACCTGAAGTTCGACTTCCGGCTGTCACAGGAGTATTACATGGATAAGGCCTATGACCTGCTCAATCCGGCGGGCATCCTGATGATTGTCGTCCCGTCTTCGTTCATGCAGAGCGAGTTCTGGGAGAAACGCAGGATAACGGGCATCAACGATAAGTTTTCCTTTGTCGGGCAATGCGGGCTCGCACCCCATGCTTTCACATCGGTCGGCGTGGATAACTTCAACACGAAGGTCATGGTATTCCTGCGGCATTCCCGGCATATAGGGATGCAGCCCTACAATGCCGACGAGTTTGTCACGATGGAGGAACTGAAAGAGCGCGTCATGCAAGCCCGTGATATGAAGCATCGTTTGCGTTTTGACCTGATGCGTGAAACCAACCGGATAGACAAGGAAGAGCTGGAGCAGTTCGAGTACAAGCTCTCCAAGTATATGTACGAGTTGAAAGCCCACGCAAGTCTGAACAGGCATATCGACAAGGCGACGGCTCTTGTCACGAAATTCCGTAACCAGAAGCCACCCGAAAATGCCACCAACGAGCAGGTCAAGGAGTGGGAACGCAAGAAGCTGACGACTGCCAAAGTGCTTGCCGTCATCCGCAAGTACATCACAACACAGAATGTCGTGCCCCGGAAGGAAATCGCGCTGGTCAAGACCTCCTACGGTTTCAAACTGAAAGCCTATGCGCCACGTCTGCTGGATAAGGTGGAACACAAGGCGGCCGGCATCAACAGCCTGATACTGGAGCGGACAGCATTGCCGGAACCGGAATTTCTTACCGAAGCCAATATCAGACAACTGCAAGCCGCCCGCAAATTCATCGCACGTAAACAGCGGCAGTATGACATACAGAACCGGGAATTTCCCGATATGCAGCCCGACCACAAACTGGCGGAGTATCTGGACAACGCGACATTCGTCAATAAGGACTACGAAACCTGCCAATTCACCCACCTGCAAAAACATGACCTCAATCTTGTCCTGCAAAAGAGGTACGCCCTTCTTAACTGGCAACAAGGTTCCGGCAAGACCGCCGCCGCGTACCACCGGGCCAAATACCTGCTTAAATTCCGCAAAGTGCGCAATGTAGTCATACTGGCTCCTGCCATCGCCATCAACATGACCTGGGACGCTTTCCTGAAAACCAATAAGGAACGATACCGTGTGATCCGTACCTCCAAAGACCTCGAAGATGTGCCGGAGGGCATCTTCCTGATTGTTTCCACCTCCATGCTCGGCAAACTGAAACGGAGTCTTGCCCGGTTCATAAAGCTCCGCAGCCGTAAGCTGTGCCTTATATTCGACGAGTCGGACGAAATCACCAACCCCAACTCACAACGGACGAAATATGTCCTCTGCCTCTTCCGCAGGCTGAAATACAAGCTGCTCGACACGGGAACCACTACACGCAACAACATATCGGAACTGTACAGCCAATTCGAGTTGCTGTATAACAACTCCGTGAACATGATATGCCGGTGTGACCGCATCTACCGCGAGAACAAGGAGCGTGAAATAGAATCGGAAAGCAATCCTTATTATGGAGAACCATTTCCTGCCTTTCGGGGACATGTGCTGTTCAAGGCCTGCCACTGCCCCGGCAAGGCGTCCGTGTTCGGTATCGAGAAGCAGAACCAGGATGTGTATAACAAGGACGAATTGTTCTCGCTTATTGCCAGGACAATCATCACGCGCAAGTTCAAGGACTTCGCCGGCGAGAAATACAAGGTCAGGATGCACACCGTTACCCCGTCGGACGGCGAACACGAGGTGTACCGTGTCATCATCGAGGAGTTCTGCCGTATCTGCGAACTTTATTATAACAGCACCGGCGACACCCGCAAGGAAGCCGGTCTGCGGCTGATGCGCCAAATCAAGCTGCTGATAAAAGCCTGCTCGGTCCCGCATCTGATAGAGGGTTATTCGGGAGACCCCTATCCGGGCAAGACGAGATACATACATAAACTGGTCAGGAAAATTCCGGGCAAGGTAGCCATCGGCTGCACCTCCATCGCCGCTTTCGACCTCTACCGCCGATACTTTGAGGAACATTTCCCCGAACGGCCGCTATTCATTGTCCGGGGGGACATATCGTTCAGAAAACGGCAGGAAATCGTGAGCCGTTTCGATGCCACGATAAACGGCGTGCTGATATGCACCCAGCAGAGCCTGAGCAGTTCCGTAAACATCCCTTCCTGCAACGATGTCATTCTCGAATCGCTCCAATGGAACATACCGCGTATGGAGCAATACTACTTCCGTTTCATACGGCTGGATTCCCGTGACACGAAGAACGTGCATTTCATCACTTACGAGGATTCCGTGGAACAGAACCTCATGGCACTGGTGCTGACCAAGGAGCGGCTGAACGAGTTCATCAAGAGCGGCGAGGTCAAGGAACAGTCCGAAATATTCGACGAGTTCGACATTACGATGTCCGTTATAGACAGCCTGCTCATACGCACGCAGGACAGCGAGGGCAAGATACATATCAGCTGGGGCAGTCAACGCATAGCAAACTGACCATGAAAACGAATCCGCACATATATCCGGCATCCGTCCTCCCCGAAGGCAATGCCGGATTTTTCGTACCTGACAGCAGGAAGGAAATAACCATGTCAAATCCGCAGAGCCCACTCCCACAGGCAAAGGTAACTCCGTGTTCTTGTCGGCTGTGCAAGGTCGGGCCGCAAGCGGTTTTGCGGAAAATCATCCTCGCTGCGCTCCGGTATTTTCCGCAAAAACCCTGCACCGCCGGAACACGGACCTTTTGAAGCCTGTGGAAGTGAACCCTGCGGATTCATCATCCATAATCATAAAAAATAAGAACCATGAATCTGAATGAAGCAGAAATAGCAGTAACGACAAAACGGCTGGTAACGGTCAATCCGAAGAAAAGCTACCGGATGGAATTGGCCGACTATTGCGACATTGACGAGTTCCACCATGCCTGTGCCACCCGTTTCCCGGAAGAAGCCGAGCCCGAATACCGTTACACGGACTGGGAGAACATTCCGGAATACATGGTCAGCAGCGAATGGCTGTGCCCGAACTTTTTCGAGGTACGTGACGCAATGGAACGGCTGGACGAGTTTCAGCAGGACTGTTTCGAGCAGTGGTGCGGACATTACGGCTACAACCTGGCGACGGAAGATCCGCACCTGCTCGTATCCTACTTTCAGGACAGCCCCCATGCACGGATGGTTGTGCGGGAGGAGGAAGAACCCGATGTGGAGGAGGACAACCTGGTCTATCAGGGTATCTCTTCCTACTATTCATTCGTGACGAGTTACCCGTATGAGGTATTTGATGACAATTACGACTAACACATACAATTATGAATATGAATTTCATAGGACCGATATTCCCGATAGACCCTTGCGCGCCGAGGGCGTTTATCGAAATCATGAACATCATCCTGATGTCGGCCAACATCATGGAGGTAAACAGGCGACTAATAGAGAGAAACGTCCACCCGCATTACAGATCGCTTTCCGGTTATTTCCGGTGGTCGTTCCGCAATGACCGTTTCACGCTGTGGCAGAGGGCGGAGTACAACTCGGATGTCTGTTTCGGACACAAGATAATGGAAATACACTTCGTGGCTCTCGTGTGCGAAGACCGCGTAAAGGCAAATACCATAAGCAATTAACCAGTAATAACTCAAAAACAACCGAATCATGAACACTTCATTTGAAATCATCCGTTCGGCAGGAACGGACCACCTGTGCTACCGGGTGAAGAACGATACATTCGTGGCAGTCCATAACCAGATGCTTTCTTTCACGGAAATGGAAGACGAATTTGAAATCGTTCCGACTGACAAATCCTATCGGGATAAGCTCTACATCTATCAGGGGCAGGCTGTACGGCTGGTTCCGCAAATCTATCGCAACGGCTGGCTCGCCCTCTGTCTGGAACTGGCCGATACGGAAGAGCCTTACACAATTCTGACGGTCAATCTGGAAGAGACGGATGCCATCGGACTGCCCGACAAGGCTTTCATCGACATCAACAACAATCCCGACGCGATGGAGTTTCTGGTTTTGAATAACCTCGCTACCGATACCGGCTACCGGAGAGGCAGCGGCTGGGTGGAGTACCCGATGGTACACGTCAATCTGCCGCTTGTCTTCCAGCATTGTCCGGAATCGTTCAATCGCATCAATATCTACGCGTAATGTTTCCGATAAATAAACCGAATGTCTAATCGTGGGAGTCCGCTGGCGGCTCCCGCATTCATTTTTATGCCTTATGAAAACAGATTTCAGCGAACAAGTAGACAAACTCCGCAAGGAGATTACAGCCGCCATAAAAGCGGTATTGGAGGAATATGGGAAAACGGAAATGGAGTTTCCCGATACGGTGGACGCTGTGTACGTGATATGGTTCGACCATGACGGCGATCCCTATGAGTGCCTGGTGCGCAGGATACAATTCTTCGGGGAGGAACTTCATCTCGTTGTGGAAGACAAACATACCCATGAGTTGTACGAAATTGACGGTCCTTTTGAACTCGGGGCACGTTGTATCAACTGGCTGGACGAGATACTCCGGACAACCGTGCAGCTTTTATCCGATTCCAATACAAAAACTAAATAAAAATAATGATGGAAACAATAATCATTGACAGGATATGCACTTCTTGCGGGTGTGACAAAGAGACGGCTCGGGAATACCTTGATGCCGAAGTAAGAAACCTGCGTGAATTACGCGACGCGAACGATTTGCGGGAAGGTGATTTGGAATCGGCATGCGATAACCTCGGCATCGAACAGGACTTCCTGCCTTTTTTCTGCGAATCACTCATTTTTTAATGGTCATCAATTAAAAATCAACATTATGGGATACTTTCAGAATATAAACAGCCTTGCGGAACTGAAGAAGAGTTACCGCGTACTGGCATTGCAGAACCATCCCGACAAGGGTGGCAGTACGGAAACCATGCAGCAGATCAATCTCGAATTTGAAAGATTGTACGCCAAATGGAAGGATGACACGACCGTATCGGCCGCTGCATCCGGTTATGAAAACGACTATGCCGGCGCATCAGCCAACGAGTACACGGAATACGTCTATAACGAATACCGTTGGAAAGGCAGGAACTACAACGGACAGATGCGCGGGGAAATCGTGGAGATTATCCGCAAATGGCTCAAGGAGACCTATCCGCGGTATAAATTCTCCGTCACACAGAACGGTTACCGTTCCATCAACATCTATCTGGTCAAAGCGGATTTCGAGGCCTTCACGAAAGAGTCCGGTCTTATCTATAAAGATATCAACCATTATCACATTGGAACAGACCGGACCATTACGGAACGGGCACGCGAGGTCATGCTCAACGTCTGTGATTTTACCATGTCGTACAACTACGACAACAGCGACATCATGACCGACTACTTCGATACAAATTTCTATCTGACACTGGGCATCGGACGGTATGACAAGCCCTATCAGACGGAACTGCCGAAGCTGCAAACCAAAGATAAACTGCCTGAGGTTTTCAAGCATCCCGAAGGAGCCGCCCACAAGGCCATACGTCAGGCACTCGGCAAAGCCCGCTTCGACTTTATCCAAAGCCGGGCAAATGCCGGGAAACTGATTCTCGGTGAAGACACCTACGGGTCGAAAGGCGAGCATTACTTCTGGCCCAAGCAGTATTCCAGTGCCAAGACCGCACAAAAGCGGATTGACAAACTCACCGAAGCGGGTATGCGATGCCGGATGACCGGTTATAACGGAGGATGTATCGAATTTCTCGGTTATACCCCCGAAACGGAAGCAAGGCTGGAACAGGAACGTCAGGAATATATTGTAGCACATCGGCAATGGAAGGCAAAACAACAGCCTTTGGCAGTATAACCAATATAAACCGTAAAAAAATAAAGATTATGAAAGTCGGAGATTTGGCAACATTGATACGCCCATACAGGGGCTATCGTAACATCGAACTGGTAGAACGCCTGCAATACACCTGGCTTGTACGCATTTGTGAAAGCGGTCTGGAGATAGAAGTTTATGAAGATGAATTTACTATTGACGAACCATGAACCGAGGCGAACGAACTGAACAATGAGGCTCTGTCGAAAACCGGCAGGGCTTCATTGCTTTTATCAAACATATTAAAACGAATGAAAGCTATGACAACAACAGCCATACAACCTTGGGAGTGCCACGTGCCCAAATCGGTAAGCCTTTATTTCGTGGATTATAATGAGTCACTTGACGAACACGAGGATTTGCAGGAAAAGTGCATCCGGCAGAACAGTATGCTTCCGTTGGATGAAGAATCTTCCGAGTGGTACTCGGAGCAATTCTCGGAAAATCTTCGTACCGAGATGCGTGACATTAAAGAGTCTATGGAGAAAGCCGGACTTGGCACCGATTATGTCGAAAATGAAGATAACATCTGTGACATGCTCTATGAGCGGAATGACACCTATCCGACTGAAGGCCTGATAAAAAACACTTCCACGACCACCATGTTTTATTCGTTAGGATTGGAGATCGAAGGATACCAGTACGGCAAGTGCCATCGCAGTAAATCGGAAGCATACTGGTGCAACAGGATAAGACGGATTATCAGGTTGCGAAAGGGGCCGTATGACGACAGGATTCTTGAAATGCTGATGGCAGCCGCATACGGTGGAGAGCTGAGAATTTATTTCAATGCCATGTTCAACGATCTTGTTTCCAAAGATTCCGGACAGGACTTCAAGACCATCCGTTTTTATGGCAATGTCGTGGTTGCGATAGCGGACAGCCGTATCGGTTCGGGGGATCATACCATGTTACCTATTGACATCACACTCCCGTTCAACAGGGATAATCTCTTTGTGGATTCGCAGGTGCATTATTCCTATGCAGACGAAATCTGCGGTATGGTGCATGACTGGTGTGACTCCACCAAATGGGAAACCGGAATGAAGTCTGTTAAAAAGAAACTTTCCAAAAGCCACATGACGGAACACCAGCGGCAAGAGGCCGAATATGTCAAAACATTCAGGAAAGGAGGTTGTACAGCCGGGGATATAAATATTAGCAGACATAGGGATGTGTATTATATAAACGACTACCCGTGCGGGCACAAATGTCCGCATTGCGGGACATTCTGGGTTGATTAAATTATCTGTTATGGTACAAGAACGAATTGACGACTGGTGGGAATATGCCAAGGACCTGGCAAGAGCCGAGAGGGAATTACAGATTGAACGCTGGGTGTATATCTCCATCGAGTATAAGGATGAAGCCGGCACTTCTGTCCAGCTTCATTTATTTCATTAGAATACTTACAATATGCTTCCATTCTTCTCCAGACAATTTTGAACGTGTTGGTTTTAAGGAATCCCAATCATTTAATGATAGCGAATTAATTATATTACGCAATTTTGTAAATGAGTAATCTGAGATAGAACCTGTAATTATTTGCGATAAAGATAATGATAAAGAACGTGGTATACCCAACATTCTCATAGCTAAAGCTGGATTATTATCTACACCATAATAAACATAAGATGGGATGTATGAATCTTTCATTTCATCCTCATTTCCTTTTACTATACCTTCAAGTGCGCTTAATCCCCACGATGCTTTAAATCGTAGCTGATTCATATATGAAACAAATTGAGTTAAGCGTTTATCCGCATCATTGTCTGTAAAATGGGGATGGATTGAGGATATGGCATTTATTTTATCCCCTTTAACCCAACGTATTATCATTTTTGCAACCAATTCTGGATTAAATGGGGCTGTCGTATCATCAGTTCCCAGTCCCGTTTCTCTTAATTCTGAAATAGCTTTGATCTTCTCTGTTAAGTTTTCAGCATTTCTTCGATTAAACATTACATTCACATTCCATGTGTCTAAGTCTGCAATAGCCGGATTTGTTGCTTTTTGAAGCATAATCTTTAAAACAGATGGAACGGAAAAACCTGTCTTATCTGCATATTTCAAAACCCCAATATTATCTGCATATCGTGCTTGGATTGTTAAATATATCTGCTTACATAAATCTATGAATTTATTCCTTTGCTGTTCATTATCCAGCATAAAATACACCAATGAATCCTTAAAAAGCTCATCAATATCTACAGCAAGCTCGTTGTTGGAAACATTTAAAAGATGTACGAAGTATTGAAATATAGGGCTGAATGCATCGGTATATTCAGCCATTAATATTTCTATTCCCCTTTTTTTTATCAATGTCTCAAGTATATATTCTCTATCAAGAAATAGTTTCGCTAAAACACTTGTTAATTCTTCTGCACCTTTGCTAAGAATAGCTTTGCCTGTTTCTGCATTCGTATGAGTGTTAAATGGTAAGATAATCTTTCCAAAATCATCTACCATAGTCCGTCCAGATCTACCTGCTATATTCCAAAAGTCATTAGCTGATAATAAATTATCTCGACCACGTTGATATGTATCAAAATAAACAGAAGATACGGGAAAATTAACACCTTCAGCAATGGTTGTAGTTGCACATACGTAGTTAATTAATCCTTGACGAATAAGATGTTCTGTTAGTAATTTAGTTTCATCTGATAAGCCTGCATGATGAACAGCAACCCCCTTTCCTAAAAACTTAGAAAAGGATGTTGAGCATCCCAATTCTTCATCAATATATTTTTGGACTAAATGAATTTCATCACTATTAATATTATCGTCAATCCAACTATAGATTTTTTCTGCTACATTGTTAGCCGAACCTTTACCTTTGCAAAGTATAAGTTCCGTTTTTCCTTTCGAGGAAAAATGACGACATGAAAATTCCAATATCCTATCTTTAGGAGTTGTTGATACAAGTTGATATGGATTTTTTATTACTTGCTCATTCTCCTGATATAGATTGAAACTATAAGCAGATGGTAGTAAATTGAATGTAGCTTTGGCTTTAGTTACTTTCAATCCAATAACTATTTTTTCAGAAGGCCTCCAATCTACATTAATAATGTTACCTCCTCCAAGCCAGTCTTTTAATGCCTCTGTATTGCCAGGTAGGAACGGCGATAAAAGCATATATTTTGCATTGGGTCTCTCTCGACGTAACATAGCAATAAGTAATTCCAGTCGTGCACCTCGTTCTCCGTTTTCAATAGTATGAGCCTCATCAATGATAAATAACGAAACGTCTTCAACGGAAGGATGAGAACGGCGAATTAATAAATCTAATTTTTCTGGCGTTGAAACTATAACATCAACATCGTCTGCAATCAAGAAATCGGCCTCAGTCGGGTCTATTTCACTTGCAGAAGATGTGCGTTCAACATTGAAGCCTATCGCGGATAAGTCTTTACGTAGATCAAAATATACCTGATTAACTAATGCTCTGGATGGCACGACGTATACAACCTTAGCGTCTTTTCGTAAAGATTTTGTCAAAACAATATTGAATTCTGCCAACATAGTCTTACCGGCACTTGTTGGCATCTGCACTATTGAAGCATTTGCATAGACATCAAATAAATTTTGCTGCATAGCCTGTCTTTGCGATGGTAAAAGCTCCAATATATTATGAGAACTTTTGAACTCACAAAGTTTTTTAATTTGATCTTGAAAGGCTGTCCCATTCCAAATGGAATTCCGTATTAAAGATTGCAAGTCTTTGTTAATTATAGAGATAAAGTCTCTTAACCGGATGTCCGAAGGTATTAAGTCTAATGCAATGTCAATATGTTGTCTTACAACATTATCAATACGTTTTTTATAATTATATCCGTTAATTAGATATTCAGCTGTTTCTGTTAAAGCTTTTGAGGTATGATATAATCCAACCAATATAAGAGCCTCTTCTTTTTGTGCTTGAACATCGAATTGGTTCAAATATTGATCCTCGAATTTTACTTGTTCCTTTTGTAGATTAGAGATTTCGGATATGGCTCTACGAATATCTTCAAACCCATCACTTTTACGAATTAAGAAAAAAAGTGCTTTAAAAATACCAGCCAAAACACGTTGACTCCAAGACGACTCAACATCTTTGAAATCAACAAATTGTTTTAAATCAAGACGGGCGGAAATAGTTTTATCTAAAATAAGGGCAAGACTTGACAAATAAAAATAATATATTAACGAAACATTGTCTAATTCATAGCCCATTATTTTGTCAAAAATTTCCCTATCTTCCTTTTCCTCTATGTGTACATTTTTTAATAGCTTATAAGCATGTTCTGCCCACTTTAGGTTAGTGTTCTCATGAAATGAAAGACCTATAAGTAAAAATGCAAGGCGACAAGATAATTCAATATCAGACGAAGTAAAATTCGAATTGTTTATACATATTGATTGAAGATGATATGTTTGATTACTCTTTTGTAAGAGCATATTGATATCATCATCATTTAGAATCTGCTGTATGTAGTCCATGCCATTCATTGTACCATTTCTTTGACTTTTTGATAAAACAAATCGACTGTTTCATCAATAGTTTTTTCAGTAAATGAAAAAATGGCAAAATCAACCAAACCAGGCTCAAATTCGTGCGCTAAAGATTGCATCTTTCCAAAATCTTTTGCTTCATTCACGCAACTGGAATCTCGAACAAGACCGCAACCATAGGTAATGTCATATTTATCGACATTACCAGCTTTCATATTGATTACAACGCCTGCAATAACATAAAAATGTTTTGTTGAAGATAATCTACGCAAGTAATCCGTCAAACGTTGTAAAACTATACCTATATCGTCATGATGGTTCTTTTGAGACTTATAAATCGAGTCCTCGTGAACATCTACTACATGTGGAGGATTTTCTTTCTGTGAGGATACTTTAGCCTCTCCAATCAGAATATTAACTTTATCTCCTTCAGTCCTATATCCTATAGCATCAAAACCTCGACCCGGCAAATCCAACCTTTCTCGATATGATATATTTTTTATTGGAATTAAAAATCTCCTATTTTCTTCTATTTTCTCTTCAAAATAATAGGTCGTTAATAATTCTCCCAGATCACTTCTATATATATCTTTAAAAGCTAATGGTCTTTTACCTTCTTCTCGGGCAAAATCTGTTGCGATAGAATTCTGTTTGATTATTTTAAATAGAGCCTCTAAGTTGAAATCGCATCCGATTGATTCTGCTTGTTGTAACAATTCAGCATTAATGCCACTAAAAACCTCTGACCGTTGTTTAATATAACGGTCTGCAAATTTGTCTATGAATCTATCAAAGACTCGTATGTCAATTTTATCAAAGTGGTTCATTTGAGGCATCTATTTAATATGCAAAGATATGAATTTATTTTGTGATGCCCCAATTTCCGAGAAGGTAATCTCTTTTAAATACCAAATTCTTTATTATTAATAGGGAGGCTAAAAAGTCAGAATGACTTTCTGAGAATTGAATATTTGGAAACCAGGTCGAGATTGACCTTACCGAAAATAAGAAAAAGGGGCTTTACTAACACTTTAGTCAGCCCCTTAATAATTTAATGTATATACAACAATTCAAACTCTTTCTTCCGTCGTCGCTCGATGCTCGGCACCACCTTTCCCTTATAGCATCGGAACGAGATATACTCCTCGTAAATATCCCTGTTGCCGGATTCCAACTTTTGGATCAACCTGCTTTTCGGTATCTTCCCGTACCCGACCAACCGGTAATATCCGACATTATAGGCCAGCGTTGCGACCAGGAGGGCATCTTTTCCGAAGCGGCTGCACATCTTATGCAATTTCCTCAAATCGGCTCTCAACAGTGAATCCGCCTGCGCTTCCGTCATATCGGTCGTCAGTTTCTCGTGGGGAAGAATTTTGTGGCCGTACCCTACATAAGGCAGATGGTTTCCGTGCCAGCCTTCCGCTTCCTTGATACAGGCCACCGCCTTGTTGAACAGCCCGGCATCCGGTGGGGAAATCCCAGTCTGGGCAAACAGCCCGGGAACAAAGGAAAAGGCCAAAAGCCAAAGGGCAAACAGTTTGCTTCTCATAAGGCGGTTTTGTTGTAAAGACCGGTTTCCATTGTCAGCGGAGTGAAAAAGGGTTCATCCGGCGAATCGGGCGGGAAGCGAACAGGTGTCGTATCGATCTGCATGGTCGGCAGGTCTTTACTCTTTTCCGTTACTTCGGTCATCTCTTCCTCTTCATTTTCATTGTTGAAGGAGAAAGAGAGCAATACCACCTGCCCTGCATTGTCCTCGAAATAGATGTCGATGGTCTGCCGGTCCGTACATCCGGAGGTGTAATAGAGGCGGAACACCTCACGGTCCAACGGGTAACGGTCATTGGGTAGCAGTTTCATGCCGTTATCCAGAAGCAGCGAGCCTTTTCCGTTCGGCTGGAAATAGCGTATGGTGTAGCGTGCATCCTCGAAACGCCCGGCACGCTTCAACTCGCACCTGATTTCCGCCGTCTCGCCCAACACAAGACGAGTGGGCACAGGCATGGTTTCCACGGTGAAAGGGAACGCCTGCTGCACGTCAATTTTATCGTTGCAGGCTGTGAACAGACAAGCCAACAGGCTTACGAACAGGACGGACACCAGTCCGCTCCATACTCTTTTTTGATTCAATGTATTCATATTCATTCTTGTTTTTAATTGATGATAAATTTGACGCCCAGGCCGAACTGCGTACTGAACAGTCTCACCTTGCTGCCCCAGAGACAGCGCTCTCTAATGGAGGCGAGTAGCACGATACGGTCGGTAATGTAACTCTCCAATTCCAGCGTGACCGCCCCTCCATAGATGAAGGCGTCCTTTGTCGTGAGCAGCGAGCCGTCGGGTAACTGTTTGTCGCCCCAGTTCACCGTTTCATAACCGGCAAGGGCGGAGCCGCCGATGGAAAGGAAGAAGGTCTTGGACGGATCGGAGAGGAATTTCAGGAAATAGCCGCCCTCCAGCGTGAACTGGGCACGGGGAATCTGCATATTTCGGTATCCGTAGCTCTTCTGAAGATATTCCGCACCGACCACCCAACGGTTCGCGTGCTTGGTATAGGTCGACATCGCGATACCCGTGTAGAAATCCACCGGCTTGCCGAAACCGTCCGTGAAACCTCCCCTCAGTTCTATCCCCCGCATACCGGGCAGACAGCGTTGGGCGTTTGCCTGTCCCCCGAAGAGGACAAGCATTGCCGCAACTACGATAAACATGTACTTTTTCATGGTCATTTCACTTTAAGTTCGTTGATGACCTTTGCCCGGACGATATCCTCGTTCTCCACCGTGAACGACTGGTGGCGTCCGCCGTTTTTCTCATGCAGTTCCACAACCAGCATCTTGTCATCGGGAATCGTGAACTTGTCCAGCGTGAAAACGGTACGTTCGTCCTTCTTTCCGGCCACCACGGTGGCATAGTTGTATGCCCTGAGCGGGAAGATGACCTGCTCCTGGATAGCCGTGCGCTTCATGACCTTCTTGTCGACAATCTTGAACGTGATAAAATCGACATCGAAAGGCACGTGTGAGGTGTTGCAGAGCTGCGTGTGGAAATAGAGCAGCCCGTTGTGGGTGTACAGTCCGCGGAGCAGGTACTGGATGCCGAAAGACTTGCTGCCGATATGCTTGATGTTGCGCTTGTTGTCCTTATGAATGGCCTCCATAATCAGACGCACCAGTTTCGGCGACTCGCTGCCCAAATCCTGCAAATAGATGTCAAGGGCATTGTTCGGACGGTTTACCGTGCTTCCGTCATGGATAAAGTCTTTCATCTCAACGCTCAGAAGCAGCGGTTCTTCCGCGTATTTCACGTTGAAGGTGTAGAAACTCCCGCTTTCGGTAATGACCGAGAAATTGGTTTCCTCCCTGAAATTCCTGACTGTGGCCTTGACACGGATAACATTCTCCGCCCCGTCCGCCTTTCCGGCAATCAGGTGCGGGGAACCGAGGTCCACATAGCGCACCGCCGACGGGAAGATAATGTGTGTGGTCTTGTCATAAGTCACTTCCAGACCATACGGCGGAATCAGTCTGTCAAACGTCAGTTTGCGTGTCAGACCGTGGTACAAGTCCCCCTCTGTCTCCATCCGGGGATAGGCCTCCTTAGTCAATTTCACGGAATTGCCGGTTTGGCACTCCGTTTTCCCGTTCACTTTGTCCGTTTCCTGTGCGAAAGCACTCATCGTCATGCCCAGTACAAGGGCAAACATTACAATTACTTTGTTCATACGCTTAAAAATTAAATGGTGAATAATCAGTTGTTTTTCTTTTGGCTCAACATCAGAGTATAGCCTGATTTGAGATGTACCTTTTCCTCCCGCAGTTTTTTGGAGACATATTGCGACACCCCTTGAATCGCCCCCTTGCCGAGTTCCGATAACAGTTGGTCCCCCGCGGACTGGTTGGTGATGGAGATGCTCGTACCGAGGTTCTGTCCCAGATTGGCGGCCACCTCTTTCGCCGCGCTGACCTCCGCGGAATTAGGGATGTAGATGCCTTCCTGCCCATCGGAGTCATAGACCGTCAGTTCGACCGGGATAATCAATCCGCCGTATTCCAGCGAGACGATGCCGATACCGAGCCTGTCACCCTGGATACGCCCCGTACCAGTTACGAGGGTGTTGCGGGGCAGCAGGGTGTTTCCCGCACGCATCGGTTCCAGCAGGCGGAGCCGCACACTCTGACCGTTGAGTACGGTCTGGTCGCCATGCACGCAGATACGGATGGTGTTCTTCTCCGCAGTACCCCCGTTTCCTACCGGAGTGGCGAAACCCCGGTTGCGGGATTCCGATAGTCCGGCGAGAATCCGCTCGTCGCTCATGGGTTGCGAGAGGGAGGAAACGACCGGAACGGACACCTGTCCGATAGGTACGATGTCGGCCTTGCCGTCGGCTTTTCCCGGAGCTTTATCCGATGTTTCCCGGGCAGCACTGTTTTCCCCTGAGGTGTATTGGGCGGCGAGCTGGTAGGATTTCTCCAACAGGGCAACCTGCTCCTCGTAGGATGGCTGGATACTATGCTGCTGCACCATCGAATTGCGTAATTCCTCGACTTCCTTGCGCAAGGCCTCCTTTTCCGGGTCTTCTTTCGGCTCCTCGTAGAAATTGCCCAGAGTCCGGTTGATGTCCCGGTAAGCTGAGGTCGAAGATTGAAAAGAGCCGCTGCCACGGTAGACCGTTCTGCCTGAAGACGCTGTTTCCGCTTTCGTCCCGCCTGCATCAAGAGAGAGAATTTCATCCTGCCCGGACAGCCGTACCGTGCTGTCCGGTTTTTCCGTACCGAAAGATAGTTCTTCGAGTGTGCGCATCTTCTCCTCCTGCTTGCGCCGCATCATATCCTGCTCGTAGGCCGTCTTCTTGTCCCCGACAATCCCGGCATTGCGGGGATCGGGCAGTTCGGTGTTGAACCCGACCGATTGCTCCTGCTCCTTCCTCCCTTTTTCGGAGGGCGCGAAAATCAGCCATAGGGAACCTACGAATACGGCGAACATCAGCGCGAAGACCAGGTACTTCTTCAAGTCCTGCTTCCGTTTGAGTTTATTTGCTTCCTGTGTCATCGCTAATCGAAATTAAATTGGTTAAAGAACTCTTCCATTTCCCGCTGTGTCCGCCGGGAGAGCGTGTCCGTACCGTGAGGCACGATGTCCGGCACACTGAGCGGTGTAATCTCAATCACCTTTTCCCGCCTTGCGTCTTCCCGGCCGATGTTATAGACCGCCCGGAAGAGCATATAGAAATTGACTCCGGCGAACACCACGACCATCCCGACGATGGCAGCCACCCGTTTTCCGGGTGTCAGACGGCCGCACATCCCGCGCAGTCCGTCATCCAGATAATCTCTGGCCTTGATAAATAATTTTCTCATGTTGTATTGAATTTTATCTGTCCGTCACACGCAGGTCCCGGTTTTCGATGACCTGAAAGGCTTCGAGGATGAAACCGTGCGGATTGTTGTCGCTCCGGTTTGAATTGAGCAGGCGGCCTTTTGTCACAAGGCTGCGTTCCGTAATGCTTTTCTCGCGGATAATCAGCTGCCGTGCGTATGTCATGACCTCATAGGGGTACACGTTGAAGTTGCACGCCATGCTGTCAATCTCCACACGCTGGTTGATACCGGCTGAAATGATACGGTTGTAGTATCCCTGCTCCGCCAAATCCCGGTAACGGGTATAGGCGGAACGGTCGGCCAGGAACAACGCCCGCCGTATGTTCTCCTCAATGGCACTCTTGTCCGGCGACAACGAGAAGAAAAGCTCATGGAAACGCCGGGTATGCTCCCGTGCCTCCACCGGCCTGTTCTGCGACAAATCCTGGGAGAGAGCCAGCATCAGCGATTTACCCTGGTCGAGTACATAAATCTTTTCGCGCTGCAACTCCGCAAAGCCGTATGCCTTCCACACGGAATAGCACATGACGGCGCAGCACATGCAGACGAACACGATTCCGAACAGGCGTATTTGCCTGAAGCTGCTCTCGATGTTGTTTAATGATTTGAACTCCATAATGAAAATTTTGATAGGTTATCTTTTAATCAGCCTACCACCGATGTTGCCGATGACCGCACCAGCCGTTCCTGCCGCCACGGAGCCGGTACGTGCCGCTGCTTGGCTGACATTCCTGCCGTAGTTTCCTGCGCCTCCTCCGGCCTGCACGATCCAGTTCGCAACGGTGGGTATCGTGAAATACCCGATGATGCCGATGATTAGAAATGTGATATACACCGCATTGGAGCCGTCCGGAATGAACGTGGGGTCGGACAATTGTTCGATGTCCTGCCGGAGCATCAGCACCTGTATACGTGCCAGCACACTGCTGAAAAGGTCGCTGACCGGAAGCCACAGGTAGATGCTGATATAGCGGACGAACCACTGGGTGAGCGAGGCATGGAAGCCGTCCCAGACGGAAATGGCGAAGGAGATAGGTCCCAGTATCGAGAGGACGATCAGGAAGAACGTGCGGATGGTGTCTATCACGAGGGCCGCCGCCTGGAACATCAGCTCCAGCAACTCCCGGAAAAACGCCTGCACCGACCTTTTCATGTTATACATCGCCCGGTCTATATACATGCCGCACACTTCGATGGCGTCCAGCACGCCGAGTTCCTCCAGCCGTTTGTCGAACTCCTCCTTGTCCACCAGATAGGCCATCTCGGGATTGCGCTTCATCGCCTCGTATTCGAGCCGGTCCTTCTGCTCACGGTACTCGTTCATGTCGAATGTCTGGGTTTGCAGGATGTTGTTCGTCCCCTTGACCACAGGCGACAGCACGTTGTTGATGGTGCCCAGCACGACACTGGGAAAAAACATGATGCAGAACCCCAGCACGAACGGCCGGAGCAAGGGATACACGTCGACGGGTTCAGCCCTCGAAAGGGACTGCCATACCCGGTACGCGACATAAAACAGCGCACCCAGCCCGGCGATGCCTTTCGCCACTCCCGTCATCTGGGAGCAGAGCGGCATCATATCCTGATACAGATTCCGCAGAATCTGGTGCAGGTTCTCAAAATCTATTGCCAATAACATCATAACTCTTATGATTTTGAATGGTTACCAATAGCGTTCTGCCGGACTGCCGTACAGGGCAAGGATACGGTCCTGGTCGCTCTTCTTTTTCGCACGCAGGTAGGATACGCCGATATTCTTGTTCGTGTAATACTGCACAAGTCCCCGGTAGCTGTAAACCCGGTTGTAGCAGAGGTCGATGACCTCCATGCGCTCCTTGTCACTCATGGACAGGCCGTTTTCGTTGACGATGGTCCTCAGGTCGTTCAGGACATTGGCGGACTCTTCCAGCAGAATCGTATAGCCCGCCGCTATCGCACTGAGCTCCTCCGCGCTGAAATAGGGATCGGAGAGCATACGCTCGAAATTGGTCACGTAGATATCCGTGATGTCCCCGACCATCAGGATGGTCTGCTGTACTTTCCGGGCATCCTTGACCAGATTCTTCACTTTCTTCAGACCGTCATAGAACTCTTTTCCCTGCTGGTAAATCTTGACGGTTTCCTGAAAATTCTTCACCATGTTCGTGGCCGTCGTGGAGGTCTGCACGATGTTTTTGGTGGCGTTGATGATGCCCTGGGCAAGGTTCGTGGGGTCGGTGACGACCCACTGTGCCCGGGAGGTATGCGTGATGAACAAAGCACCCACGCACAACATAAAAATCTTTAATCTCATACTGTTGAATTTTTAATGATTGATACTCTTTGTCTGCCGGTTCAAAAAGCGGGTTTCATCCCGCCTGACGATTGCTATTTCGGTGGCAGCCGGGGCAGATGCGGGGCATGTTTCCGGTCCACTTCCCATGCCTCGGTCTGTCTTTTCTTGGCGGAGAACAAGTTGTCCGCGTAAGGACTCCGGCCGCATAGCCGGACAATCCTGTCGTCCAGCGACCGATAGGCTTCCTCTATCTGCTTTTCCAGCTCCGGCACAGGGCTGTCCGCACGGATGCCGTGTTTTTCCAGGAAGCCGCCGTAACAGTCCTCAATCCGGCGCGGGTCCCATACAAGTCCGGCAAGTCTACTCAGTTCATCGTCCAACTCTTTGAGGTACTCATCCGGCACACGCGCTCCTTCGATGCTGTCCAGAGCCTTTTCAGACTTGCGTTCAAGGGTGGTTTCCATCTTTCCGATGGCTTCCATCAATTTCTTTTCCCGGTCTTTATCTCCCGTTTCAATCGCTTTCAGACACTCCTCGTTCAGTTTGGAGTACCTGTTGAAATCCTCCGCGAGTCCGTACCGATACATGACATAATCCGACGGGAAAGTCCGGACAAGAATGAACTGACAGAGTTGCCAGTCTGCCTTTCCCTCGTACCGCCGGTCGAGAATCCGGCGGGCGGCATCCACCTCTTCCGGTTCCGGACGGGGTATGCCGCATCCCGGATGACGTTCCACATAGGCATCGAGCATAAAGACGTGCATGGCAAGCATACCGTGTATGCCGTCGGCTTCCTCAACCGGAAGCGAGGCAAGAGTGCCTTGCTGCTGCACGAACCAAGTGGATTTCAGGCTTTCCATCGCAGCCAGGATATCCTTGTCTGCCGCATCTTCCGGAGTAAGTATGAAATTCTTCCTCGCTATCCCCATTGCTATTTCTTCGGGGATATCGTAAGACCCGGCATAGGTATCCAGCAGGCCCTTCAGTCCTTTTATGTCCCTGTTTTCCAGCATTTCCATTGTATCTTTCCGAATGGCTTTCAACTGCTCGTAACCGATTCCGTTACGTGCCCGCCATTGCCATTCATGCGCCCAGTCCCTTAATCCCATATCCGTATTGCTTTAGTTGGTCAATGATGATTTTCCCTCCCGTTTGCTTGCCGCAAGCTGCCTGATGGCAAGCTCGATATTGCCCCCGAGTTTCTCGGTCAGGCGCATGAGTTCCAGCTTTTCCGTTTCTTCGGTGGTGTAGCAGTAATACTCGTCGAGCGATACTTCTGTGGCGTACACGGCAGACTGGGAGCTGCCAAGCCCTATCCAGACCTCTTTGTACCTGCGGGAAGGGTTGTTGGCCATATTGATGGAGAGGATTTGCGCACGTTCCTTGTCGGTCAGCCCCAGCAGGGACTGTATCGAATCGAACTTGTTGGCATATTTCCGCTGGTCCAGCAGAATCTTGCAGTCGCTGTTGTTAATGATCGTACCTTTCACGATGTCCGAGGAGATGATGTCCTCGACCTCCTGCGTGACGACCACGGCTTCGCCGAAAAACTTTCTGACCGTCTTAAGTAGGCTAAGCACCCAGCGCCTTGTCATATTTCTATGGTAGGTTTCCAAATGCTCGCCCCCGAACCGGACTTACACCTCTCAGCGTATCCGGCTCTCCACTAATTTTAGTCTATCTTTCCGTCATGTATCTTTTTGTGACAACTCCTGCACACGGCAATCGTTTTGCGTTTGCGGGCAATCATGTGTCGTTCCCAGCTTTCCTTACCCTGCAAGTTCTTTAGTTTCCTTACATGGTGCATAACAAGGTCGTCTGTCGCTCCACATAATTCACACTCATGGGCTTTCAGCCTTTCAACAAGACTTGTCCGCCCCGCAGTATAAATTGTTCGTGGCATGGTGTCACATTCCGATTTATAGGTGGGCTTCTTGCGTTTGAAGCCACCGTCGTAAAAGTATCTTTCCTTTACACCTGTTTTAGTCATGTGCTTTATGATAAACCTACCGTTCTTACGATATTTCTTGTTTACCTTGCGTGTGCGGCACTTATATTTGCCTGCAAACGTTTTGTACATGCTGTATTCCATGATGTACTTGAAATTATTCAAGGCATGGGCACAGTTGTTGGCTATGGAGTAGTAATTATAGAAACCCACGATTTCCCGATTATAGCTATCAAGGATTTCAAGGTCGTCATTGAATATCAGTCCCGATTTACATTTCGGTTTCCATATTTCCTTTCCGTTACGGTTTGTCATTTCCAAGACTCCCCAATCGAACAGTTTTTTACGGACAGTTTCCATACTGACATTCAAGCAGACCCTTTTACCATAGGTTCTTCTTAATCTACCCCGTTTATCACGTCTTTGGTCGTTGGACTTTCTTACAGTAATTTCATATCCGAGAAACTTGGCAGGTCTTTCGGTATGGGTGACAAGTGTCTTTTCATCAGACAGTTCCAATGCCAGTTTATCAGCAAGGAAGTTTTTAATATCTCCCTTTATCTGTTGCGCATCTTGCTTACTTCCGATAATTCCCACGAGAAAATCATCTGCATATCTCGCATATTTCATTCTCCTGTAATCGGCATCCATTTCTTCGCCATTGGGATATTTAGCCCGTCCTTGTTCTATTGCTTTCAGTTCAAGGATTAGCTTTACCCTTTGCCTTTCGTCTTTTACGGACTTCAATCTTCGCACAATACGTTTTCTTGCATTGCCGAAGTCCAAACTTTCTCTACTGAATTTTCGTTTCTTCCCTTTATCGAATTTGGCTATGTATTCCTTTATATACTTATCCAGCTTGTCAAGGTATATATTAGCCAATATCGGGCTGATGATACCCCCTTGCGGTGTGCCACTGTAAGTATTGTGGAATTGCCATTCTTCGATATATCCCGCTTTCAAAAACTTGCGTACTAAGCGTATGAAGCGTTCGTCCGCAATGCGCTCCTTGAGTATGTTTATTAATACATCATGGCTTATATTATCAAAGAAACCTTTTATATCTCCCTCTACAAACCACTTTGCACCGCTAAACTCCTTTTGGATGTGAGTTAATGCAGTATGGCAGCTTCGATTGGGTCGAAACCCATGCGAGGTGTATTCAAAATTTCCCTCGTATATGGCTTCCAATACCATTCTTACTACTTCTTGTATTAACTTGTCATTGAAAGTCGGTACGCCAAGAGGTCTTTTCTTACCGTTTTTCTTCGGTATGTACACCCTCTTTGACGGTTGGGGCTGGTACGTTTCATCTTTTAACGTATCAATCAACTTTTCAATTCGTTTCAGGCTCATGTTGTCAATGGTCTGACCGTCCGAACCTTTAGTCATGTTGCCCTCTTTGGCGTAGATGTGCTGATAGGCAACATAGAACATTTCCTCATTGAACAAAATTCTGTAAAGACGTTCAAACTTGTAGCTTACATCCTTACTGTGTTCTGATAGACTGTTTAATACTCTTTCTGGACTTCTCATAATGTCTCTCACATTTTCCGTTAATTGTATTAATAATTAGCTGCTTCCCTTCGCCATGTACAAGGCGTTACCTTGCTCGGACTACTATGGAAGCTCCGTTACCACTCCGAATTTTCATAGGTCAAACCTAATAGCCTTTCGGCACTTCGGGATAGGTAATCCCCGTTTATTACATCGTAACTGTTGGCATGATAGATTGTCGGATACGACTTCCGTCCTTCACTCGCTTACTGCGGTTGTGTCGTGATAAGTTCTTGCTACATTCATACCTATACACTGAAGTAGTATCACGATATGGCGATTGATAGTTACCTTACGCCATAGCCTAAAGGGGAACCACTCGGACTATCGTTTAATCAATTCGGACTTTATCCTCATATCTATCTTTTCATCTCGCCATTCAGTCGCAGTTTGGTAACTAACTGACTTATGACTTTTCCGACATGCTACACTCCCTGCTCGGTTAAGTTTTCCCGAAAACAGATAAGTCGGCTGATGATAGGTTATTTTCAAAGAACACTTTCCTAATCTCTTGCCAAAGAGATGTTTACGATGCAACCTTTACGGGCGCACAGAGGTATTTCAGATATTCCGCCATGCCCTCCTTGCTGATGGCCTTCCAAGCCTCTTCCAAAAGGATCATCTTACGGATACCTTTCAACCTGCGCATCTTGTTGATAAAGGTTTCCATGATGATGATGGTTACAATGGGGAATAAAACCTTGTTGTCCTTGATATTATCCAGTTCGAAGACGATGAACCGCTTGCCCAGCAAATCCAGTTGTTTGTCTGAGTTCAGCAGAAAATCATACTCCCCGCCGCGATAATAAGGTTCGAGGACATTCAGGAAATTGAAGACATCAAAATCCTTCTCCCTTGTCCGTTTCTCCTTCAGTATCTCCTGATACTCGTCCCGGATAAACTCATAGAAGGTATTGAACGAGGGAACCAGCCTGCCGTCCGTGCGTATCTTCTCCAGAAAGAGATTCACCGCGTTGGAGAGGGCGACTTCCTCGGCCCGTGTCGGCGGTTCGTCATCCCGTTTCCAAAGGGTGAGGATAAGCGTCTTGATGCTCTCCTTTTTCTCTATGTCGAAAACGCCGTCTTCCACATAGAAGGGATTGAAGGCAATCGGGTCGTTCTCCTCGTAGGTGAAGTAGATACCGTCCTCGCCACCGGTCTTGTTGTGAATCAGGTTGCAAAGCCCCTGGTAGGAGTTTCCGGTGTCTATCAGCAGGACGTGTGTTCCCTGCTCGTAGTATTGCCTAACCATGTGGTTGGTAAAGAACGACTTGCCGGAGCCGCTCGGCCCTAAAATAAATTTGTTGCGGTTGGTAATCACGCCTTTGCGCATCGGCAAATCCGAAATGTCGAGATGGACGGGTTTGCCAGTCAGACGATCCACCATGCGGATACCGAACGGGGAAAGCGAATCCCTGGAACAGCTCTCGCCGATGAAGAAACAGAGAGCCTGTTCGATGAAAGTGTAATAACTCTCCTCGAAAGGGAAATCCCCCGCGTTTCCGGGGATGGCCGCCCAGAACAAGGTCGGGGTATCGACGGTGTTATGGCGGGGCTTGCACTCCATCAGCGCAAGCTGGCTTCCCACATCGTTCTTGATCTGTTTGAGCCTGTTGCGGTCGTCACTCCATGCCAGCACGTTGCAATGCGCACGGATGGAGGTAAGTCCGAGGCTGTGCGCCTCATTGAGATATTCCTCAATCCATTCACGGTTGATCTGGTTGCTGCGGCTGTACCGTGACAGCGAGTGCATGTTGCGCGCCTGCTTCTCGAACTTCTTCAGGTTCTCGGCCGGGTCGTCGATAAAGAGATACTGGTTCACGATGTGGTTGCACGTGAGCAGTACCCCGATGGGAGCCGCGAACGAAAGACGGCAGTCGCTCCGGTCGGTGGACAGGCGTTCATAGCGCATGTCCGTCGCCACCTTGCCCGGCAAATCGTCCGTATCGGACAGGGTGTGCAGGCAGAGGCAGTTGTCGCCGACCTTCATCTCTGCGGCCCCGAGCGTGAGGTCCTGCAAGCAGGTCGTTTCCTCCTGCGAGAGCGAGAAATACTTCTCGATGATGCCCGCGCTGTTTTCCGTCCCGGTAATCTCGTCTTTCCGCATCCGCGTGATACGGACAAAGCCGCTGTCGTTGATGATGCGCTCGAACTGGTCGCAACTCTCCAGGAAACGTGTCACCGTATCCTTGTCCTGCATCTCCTTCGGAATGATGAAATTCCGAGTGAGTGCCGTGAAATTGCTTTGGGTACGGCTGCGTTCCTTCGTCGTCTTGGTCAGAAAGAGGTAGCTTGTGTGCCTCAAATACGGCCGCTCATTGAAATGCCTTTCAAAGGAACGGGAGAGGAAACTGAGGTCGTCCCTTTGGATGTCGGGCGTGTAGTTCTCCTCGATGAACCAGTCCTGCCGGTGCACGATGCTGTAATTCGGCAATACCTTTACCGCTTTCGCCCATGCCGAGTGGATGGCCTCGTATTCGTTCCGCGTCACCGTGAAGAGTTCGGGCAGTTCCACCTTATAGGCTACCGTAATATCCGCGTCCTTGCTGATGATGCAGTCGTGTTCCACCGCCAGAATCGGAAACTTGCTTTCCAGCGTGGCTGCTTTCATTACATTTCTCATACGCTTCGTGTGTTATGGTTACGGGAAAACAACCGGAAGAAAGCCCTCCGATTGATGATGTACCGGGGATGGCTGCCGCGGGCCTGCAACTTCATCAGGCCGTACTCTCCGAACCTGGCATTGAGGTGGAATGTGCCCCATACCAGCAGAAAGGCCGACAGGACACCGAATGCGATGCAGGTCCATTGTCCCACTCCGGCCATGTACATGACTACGAAAATCACGAACACGGCGAGCAGTCCGCCCGCAAAGACAAACAGGTACATACTCTTCAATCCTTTGAACTCAGGACTGCGGCCGATTCCCTTGTTGATAGAATACTCCGCCATATTACAGGAAGAATGAGCGTAAGATGGTCGCTGCCACAATCAGGAAAATACACGCCCCGAACCAGCTGGCCGCCGTCTTCGAGGTGTCGGGGTCGCCGGATGAGAATTTTGAATAGACCTTTACCCCTCCGATCAAGCCGACCACGGCCCCGATTGCATAAATCAGTTTGGTTGCGGGATCAAAATAGGAAGTGACCATGTTGGTCGCCTCGACGATACCGCCGACTCCGTTACCCTGGGCGAAAGCCCCCGTTGCCGCAAGCAGCATGGCTGCCGAAAAAATGACTCTCTTTTTCATTGTCGAAAACTTTAAATTGTGAGACAAAATTTGATTTCGACAGCGAATATATAGGCTTTAATTCGTTGATTTACAAAGCTGACGATGCGTTACACCGGATGTCGTCACGTTACATCGGAAGCTGATTTTGAGGATTAGAAAAAGAGAGGTGAAAGGCTGAAAATCCACCTGCCGACAAGGCAAAAGAAAAATGGCAGATGTTGCTCTGCCATTTTACCTGTATCCAATTGTTGCGTATCAGACATATTTATCCCAATCGAACTTTTCCTCCGATTCCGGCGGTGCTTCCTTTTTCCGTTGCGGCAAAGGCTCACCGTATTCGTCCAGACACTCCTTGAAAAGACTCTCCACCAGTTCGATGTTACTCACTTCGGTGGTGAAAAAATCGAATATCTCGGTCTGCCGGATGTCGTATATCGACTTGACGGTACGGATAACCTTTTCATCGTTCATATTGCGGTTTTCCTCCGTCAACACGCCGACGGCATTCATCATGTCCTCGTAGGTCATACCCGTGGAAAAGTCCTCGTCCACTTCCGATACATAATCCGACATCAGTTCCGCTTTCTCTTCTTCGGACAATCCGCCCGGAGGGTTACCGGTAAAAGTGGATTCCACATCATCCGCGGAAATATCCTCCTCTTCTTCCATCTCCTCCGCCGGAGGAAGCGGCTCGCTACGGGCCGGAACCTTGCAGTCGATTTCCGGATCTTCCAGATAGACGATATTCGTCTTGCCGATGACCTCGTTGTCATCAACCTTCGGAGCGGTGACCGGCTCAGCCGATTTCCCTTTCTTTTTGGGAAGGTATTTTACCATATCCTCCCACAAGCCGTATATCCGCTGCCTGAACAGAAAAATCCACAGGCGATAAAAGAGATACCCGCAGCATACCGTCTTGACACTGAAATAAAAATAGGTTTCCATGGTTACAACGGTTTAGAAAGTTCCCGACTGTACATTTCATTGATTTCTTCCCAATGCCGCTCTATGTGGTCACCCAGGATATTGCTGATGTAACTGGCGATGCTGACCTCCGGCGCGATAAGCGGCAGGAAGCGTTTGATTCGTTCGTATATATCCCGGTTGATATAGGTCTGCGAACGGTTCGGACTCGGCGTATTGACCAGAAAAAGCTCCCGGTAATCCGAACCGCTTTCCTTTTTTCGTCGGTTCCTGACTGACTTCGGTTGCTCCGAGATCTCTCTTTCCGCCGGAGCGTCAGAGATATTTTCCGGTTCGGCTGTCGCCGCTTTTTTCGGTGCAGGTTCCGTTTCCTTCCGTTCCGTATCCCTTCCATACAGGGGGATATCGCTCGTCATCATTCCTTTGAGGAGGTCTTCATCCACCTCGACTATTTTCTTTGCCATACGCGTTACAGTTTAAGTTTCTCTTTCAGTTCGTTTGCCAGCTCCACGAATCCGCTCCCTTTCAGCAATTTGGCCGGAGGCGGCAGCAGTGTACAGCGGAAATAACTCTTGCTGCTGACGGACAGCTCCTTATCGTAGCGGCACGTGTCGGGAACAGTGGTTTCCAACACTGTCAGCTTCAGTCGCTGCATCATCATCCGGTAGATGTCGAACACCTCGGTATTGGCCCTGCGTTCTATCTTGTTCCAGAAGAAAAGGATGTCCTTCAGCGGGATTTCAGGTCTGTCGCGAATATAGTCCAGCACGGTGGTGGAGAAAGAGAGGCTGCTCTGCATGACCATCTTGTCCGCCGTAATCGGGGTAATCACGTAATCCATATTGACAATGGTACGGAACACGCCCTGCGCGTCCACCGTACCCGGCAGATCGACCAGAACCAGGTCGATGGGATGTTCGCTGTTTTTCACCAGCTCATCGGCGGCTTCCCTCGCTTTCTCCGCCCTGACACCGATAATCGGATAGGCTTTCTTTTTGATGCGTTCCCACTGCGCCATCATCTGCTGCTTATAATGGTCGCTCCGGTCAATGGCCTTTTTGTCCCTCTCCCGCATACGTACGAGGCTGTGCTGCGGAGAGTCGCAGTCGATGACCGCCACATTCAGATTTTCCACGTAATGAAAATAACTGGCGAGCAGAATCGTGAAAGCCGATTTTCCGACGCCGCCTTTCTGGTTGCTGAGTGCAACAAATAATGTTTCCTTGTCCATAATCATTATTGTTTTAAGTTATTACTGGTTGTTTGCATCACTGTTTGCTTATATGGTTTACCGGCTGCATGAACGGTTGCGTGCATCACTGGCCGGTTGCATGTCCGGGTGGTTACACCCTTGAATGATTGCACGGTTACATGGTTGATTGCATGGTGGCATGGTGGCACGGTTATATGGTTGCAACCAATAATGCCCGGTTGTATGGTTGCCTTCATGCAACCGTCCGTGCAATCATGCCCCAAACCGTTGTTGTCCGGTGTGCTGCAACCGTTCATGCTGCAAATAAACGCCTTTATCGTCTATCCCGTGCGGAATCGGAGCCTGATGCCGATATATGACACCGTATGACATTCTGTTACACCGACTTAACTATTTATCACACAGATTCTTACCGGTAACTTTGCAACCGGTCCCGTCATGGTTTGCAGAGGCATCGGATGTACCCCGCGAAACCCGAAAGTTTCACCGGCCCCGATAATTTGACGAAAGGCAAATTCATGTTCAAGCGAACATAGCAAGTTGTGTTTTGGGCCGCCCGAAATAATTCGGGCATCCCAAAACAACTTGCCGCTCGCCTGACGGCTCGGGAGGGATTTCCTCCAAAGTCGGAAATCCTGACGGACAGACAGGAACAACAAAAAAACAAGTGATATGGCAACAGAAAACAACCCTAAAAAGAGAAGGACGGCAGGCAGAAAGCCCAAGAGTGATCCCGCCGTTTTCCGCTACGGCATCAAACTGAACTCGGAAGAGAACGGGAAATTCGAGCTTCTTTTCGAGCAGTCGGGATTTTCCCAACGGTCGAAATTCATCAAGTCCATGCTTTTCGGACGTGAAATCAAGGTGGTAAAAATCGACAAGGCAACGATGGATTACTACATCCGGCTGACCAATTTCTACCACCAGTTCCAGGCGATAGGCAACAATTACAACCAGACGGTAAAGGCTGTCAAGAGCAATTTCAGCGACAAGCGTGCGCTTGCCTTACTGTATAAATTGGAGAAAACCACGATGGAATTAGTGGTTCTCAGCAGGCAGATCATCGCGCTGACCCGGGAATACGAGGAGAAATACCTGAACCGTAACCGTCAATCCCTATAAGTTATGGTAGCGAAAATCAACCGCGGCGCATCGCTCTACGGGGCGATAGCCTACAACCAGCAGAAGGTCGGCGATTCCCATGCCCGCATCATTTCCGGCAACCGGATGATTGCCGACATCACGGACAGTCCCGAGCGTCTGATGCAACGGACGATGTGGGCGTTCGAGAGTTACCTGCTCGCCAACAGGAACACGGAGAAACCCATCCTGCACATCTCGCTCAACCCGTCTCCCGAAGACAAGCTGACGGACGCGCAATTTGCCAATCTGGCAAAGGAGTACATGGATAAAATGGGGTACGGCGACCAGCCGTACATTGTATATATGCACGAGGACATCGGCCGTCGGCATATCCACATCGTTTCCACCTGCGTGAACGAGAAAGGCGAAAAGATAGATGATGCCTACGAGTGGAACCGTTCGATGAAAGCCTGCCGGGAACTGGAACGGGAGTTCGGGTTAAAGCAACACGCGGACAAGAAGGATGAACAGCTCGGCATTTACCTGAAAAAAGCTGACTACACGCAAGGCGACCTGAAACGGCAGGTATCCAATATCCTCAAAAGCGTCTTCACGGCCTACTGTTTCCAGACATTCGGCGAGTACAGCGCCCTGCTTTCCTGTTTCAACATCGAAGCCAAACAGGTCAAGGGGGAACACGGGGGCGTTCCCTACACGGGCATTGTCTATGCCGTTACGGACGACAACGGCAAGGCGGTCAGCGCACCCATCAAGTCCTCGCTTATCGACAAACGTTTCGGGTATCAGGGGGTGGAGAAACGGCTCCGATACAACACCGGGGAGTTCAAGGCGAAGAAATGGCAACCGAAAATCCGGAACGATGTGGCACTTGCCATGCACGGCTGCATGGGCAGTAAGGAAGCGTTCACGGAGCTGTTGCGTGAACGGGGCATCGACACGGTTTTTAGAACCAACGATGAAGGCCGCATCTACGGGGTCACGTTTATCGACCATAACAACAAGGAGGTGTACAACGGTTCCCGGTTGGGAAAAGAATTTTCCGCCAACGTGTTCGAGAAACTATTCCGCTCTCCGGAAGATGCCGTCCTGCCGCAAGCCCCCTTGTTCGGCGAGGATATGCAGTCGCTCCGCTCCGGTGACATGGAGAGTTCCATCGAGCAGGTCTTCGGCATGTTTTCTTTCGATGCCAACGGTGCTGACGCGCAAGAGGAAGCCCTCGCGCGAATGCTGCAAAAGAAGAAAAAGAAAAAACGCCGTTCACGCGGCCTTTGAAACCCGATTATTCATTCAATTAAAATCTACGATTATGCAACAAGAAGACGACATTCGCGGATTGGCCAAGACAATGGAGTTCATGCGGGCCGTATCCATCCTGTTTTTAGTGATTCATGTGTACTGGTACTGTTATCAGGCATTTTCCGACATGGGTATCTCCATCGGAATTGTGGATAAGATCCTGCTGAACTTCCAACGGACTGCGGGACTGTTCAGGAGCCTTCTATTGACAAAGGTATTCGCGCTCATATTTCTCGCCCTTTCCTGTCTGGGCACGAAAGGGGTCAAGAACCGGGATATGACCTGGAATAAAATTTATGCCTTCTTTCTCGGCGGGCTGGTGCTGTTCTTCATGAACTGGTGGATGCTGGAACTGCCGGTATCTTCCATAGCCAAGGCCGGACTGTACACGGCAACGCTCACGACCGGATATATCCTGATGCTGATGGCCGGCGTGTGGGTAAGCCGTATGCTGAAAAACGACCTGATGGATGACGTGTTCAACATGGAGAATGAATCATTCATGCAGAACACCGTCCTGATGGAAAACGAATACTCGGTAAATCTGCCCACCAAGTTCGTGTACCAGAAGAAAGAATGGGACGGCTGGATCAATATCGTCAATCCTTTCAGGGCCACTATCGTGTTGGGCACTCCCGGATCGGGAAAGAGTTTCGCGGTGGTAAACAGCTATATCAAACAGCAGATATCCAAAGGGTTCGCTGTATATATCTATGACTACAAATTCGATGACCTCTCCATTATCGCCTACAACGAACTGCTCAAGAATCTCGACAAATACAAGGTGAAGCCCGAATTTTACGTCATCAATTTCGATGACCCGCGCCGCTCGCACCGTTGCAATCCCATCAACCCGAAATTCATGGCGGACATCTCGGACGCCTATGAAAGTGCCTATACCATCATGCTCAATTTGAACAAGACCTGGATACAGAAACAGGGTGATTTCTTCGTGGAGTCGCCGATTATCCTGCTTGCGGCAATTATCTGGTATTTGCGGATTTACAGGGGCGGGAAATACTGCACGTTCCCGCACGCCATCGAATTTCTGAACAAGCCCTACGCGGATATCTTCACGATTCTGACCTCTTATCCCGCTTTGGAAAATTATCTGAGCCCGTTTATGGATGCCTGGCAAGGGGGCGCGCAGGACCAGCTCCAAGGCCAGATCGCGAGCGCGAAAATCCCCCTTTCGAGGATGATTTCCCCGCAACTGTACTGGGTGATGACGGGCGATGATTTCACGCTTGACCTGAACAATCCCGAACACCCGAAAATCCTTTGCGTGGGGAATAATCCGGACAGGCAGAACATTTATTCCGCCGCGCTCGGACTGTACAACAGCAGAATCGTGAAACTGGTAAACAAGAAAGGACAGCTTAAATCCTCTATCATCATTGACGAACTTCCTACCATATATTTTCGGGGTATCGACAATCTGATCGCCACTGCCCGAAGCAACAAGGTGGCCGTCTGTCTCGGTTTTCAGGATTTCAGTCAGTTAGCAAGGGATTACGGGGACAAGGAGGCGAAAGTGATCCAAAATACGGTGGGCAATATTTTCAGCGGGCAGGTCGTGGGAGAAACGGCCAAGAATCTCTCGGAACGTTTCGGTAAAATCCTGCAACAACGGCAGTCGCTCTCCATCAACCGGCAAGATACCTCGACTTCCATCAACACGCAGATGGATTCGCTTATTCCTGCATCCAAAATCGCCAATCTCTCGCAAGGTACGTTCGTGGGCAGCGTGGCGGATAATTTCGGGGAGGAAATCGAACAGAAGATTTTCCATGCCCGCATTATCGTGGATACCGAGAAAGTGGCGGCAGAAACCAAGGCTTACAAAAAGATACCCGTCATCAACGAGTTCAAGGACAGCGAGGGCAACGACATCATGCAGCAACAGATAGAACGGAACTACACGCGTATCAAGGCGGACGTGGTGCAGATTATCGAGGATGAGATGGAGCGTATAGCCAATGATCCGAACCTCAGGCACCTGCTTCCGCAGGAGGACGGAAAGCAAGAGAAGCAGTAACTGTCATACCTATATATTATATCATCGTGGCGGAATGTGTCGGACGGCATGTTCCGCTTTTCTTTTTTTATGCTTTCATCACAAGCACTTCTAAAAAACAAATGCACTATTTCTTTTCTACCTGCAAAGGTAGTCCTGCGCCCCGACGGATAGTGCAAGGCCGGGGCCCCGTTGGGGTTTGCTGAAAAAATCATCCTCGCCGTTCCGGCTCCGGTATTTTTTCGCAAAGCCTTGCACTATCCGGGCACAGGACGGTCAGGCAGGTAAGAAAAGGAAATAGTGGCTCCCCGGAGCCTCAGATGTTTAACTCAAAAAGAATGCAGTTATGAGCAGAAGCAACTTCACACCGATGAAAAGATTCCACGAGATTCTCAACCGTTACGGTCTGAAACTGATGGAAGTCGGAACCAATCACCTGAGAGTATTCTTCGGAAACCGGAAACTGTTCGACTATTATCCGCTCCGAATGAAAGTTTTCGATTACCGTCAGTGGCAGCAACTGACCTACCCGTCGATGACAGACGGAACAGGAAAATGGGAAACGGAACTGGACGGCATTATCCGTGAACTGATGGTTCAATGATATAAAAACAGATGCCATGAGTGAGGACCGCAGAGAAACAATCGTATGGGACAACATTCCCGAATGGGCGCTCTACGCGCTGGAATACGGTATGGATGAAGACCTTTTCATCACCGACGAAGACCGGGAAATGGTAACCGGGTTCATCACCGAAAATTTCCCCAAAGGTTATGTCATGTCGGTGGATTGGGAATCGTACAGCGAGTTCGACCGCTATCCGGCATTCGGCAAGCCCTGCAAGACCTACAAGGTCACTTTTGTAATGGAACCATAACAGAAAATGAAACGGTATGGCAGAGAAAAGACAGCTGACGAGAGTGGTATTCAGAAGGTTCAAAGAGGGAGAGATAATCGCCCTCTTTCCATATATGCCGTGGAATGCGCATGGAAATGCCGTCACATCCTATATGCACACGGGACAGCATGCCGCGGCGGATTATGCCGGCGTGATTGCCGTAACAAGACCCGCCACCGCGGAAGAATACAGGGAACTGCTGGCTGAACTGACATCGGTCGGGTATGATAACCTGCATATCCTGAGACGGGCAAAACCCAAGTTTAACCCATAAATTAAAAGACGATGGAAAGTCATGTAAAAATCAAAGCATCACAGAAGGAAATGGAGTATCTCTTTGAAAATGACGAGTTCATTTCCGTGAGATTGTATGAACGGACAGATGCCGGTTTGTACAAGTGTATCCTCCGGCACAAGGAATTGGAGAAGCCCTTGAAAGGAATATTTACCATCAAAAGAATCAAGGAATTACTTTATTGACAACTTAAAACAAAAAGCGATGAACAGAGAAGAAAGACAACAGGCAAGAACGGACAGATACCGTGAGCTTGCAGACAATGCGAGAAAGCAATCCGAACAATGTTTCAGGCAGTCCGAATCCATGGCAAGCGTAATCCCGATGGGACAGCCCGTGCATGGGAAAGCGGACAGGAACTATCGGGAGAAAATCTGGAACAAGATGGGGCAAAGCGTGAAGGCTTCCGAGAAAGCGGATTATTATGAGCGGAAAGCGGAAGCGGCGGAGAACAACAACGCCATCTATCTGGATGACGACAATGCCGTGGAAAAGCTGGAGCAGAAGCTGGCCGAACTGGTCAAGGCGCAAGAAGACATGAAAGCGGCAAACAAAGTGGTCAAGAACAAGAAACTGACCGAAGAGGAGAAAAAGGTCCGGCTGATGGAATTGGGATACTCGGAAAAAAGTGCCGTCGAACTGCTCACCCCGTGTTACGGGCACATCGGTTTTCCGTCATTCTCACTTTCCAACAACAACGCCAACATCAACCGTATCAAGAAGAGGCTGGAACTGGCGAAACGGATGAAAGGCACACCGGAAAAGGAATACACGATTAACGGTGTGCGGGTGGTGGAAAATTATCCGGAAAACCGCCTTCAGGTATTTTTCGATGATATCCCCGCCAAGGAGATCCGGGATTCTCTCAAACAGCACGGGTTCCGCTGGTCGCGTCACAACAGTTGCTGGCAGTCGTACATGAACCGCCGGAACATCGACTTCATTAAAGAACTGCTTGAAGAAACGGAAGCGTAGACATCGTATGAATGAATCAATCTCCCGGCTTGCGACTTGCGGACGTAAATGCTCCTCCCGGTCTGCAAGCCGGATTTTATGATCTGAAAATGAAATGACATGAATGTAATCTGTACAAAATGCGGCGGCACGAAAGTAAGTTGTGAAGCCATGATTGACCCCAACACAAAGGAGTTCCACAATTATACCGACGAGTCATTCCAATACGGCTGGTGCGGGAAGTGCGGTCACGGAACCGTGTTGACCGACACGGACGAGGTAAAGGAGGATATCGACCGGATATATCAACGGTACGTGGAAGAAAAGAAAGAGGAACCCGAATACGCCGTTTGCGTTGTCGTGTGGAAAGACGACAATAACAGCGAACATGTAAAAATCCGGCTCTCTTCAGACTGCAATCCCGATGAAGAGGATGATATTTTCTTCTACTGCGACGGCCTCTCCGGTCTCAAATCATTGTGCGAATTTGGCGGCGAGGACTTCATCGTAACGGAAATCCATGACTTAGATAAATGCTGTAACGGCTAAATCCCACACAATCGTCAAACCCATTAAACAATATTGCAATATGAAAATTCTATGTCAGGAACACTACGACAAGGTAGTGAAATATGCAAAGGAAATCGGCGACACATCGCTGGATAATTGCCTGAAAAGGTTGGAACAGTGGGAGAACAATCCCAACTGCCCGTGTGAAATAGAACTTTACCGGGATTTCGCTCCCCACTCGTTCGGGTTCAGGGAATGCTATCCGGACGGAAAGACAGGTATCGTCGGGGGATTAATCTATCACGGCAATCCCGACCGGTCGTATTCCGTTCTGTTGGAACCGTTTCATGGATGGAGCATCCACACCTGATACTCATTAAAATACCTGTTTATAGAAAAAGCCGGTTCAAGTCCGTATGCAATTTGAACCGGCTTCTCTTGTATTGTGTTAATCCGCCACCGCAAGTTTGGGTATTCCTTTTCAAGATTCCAGCAACTCACTCGTTTTAGCCCAATAGTAGTAGGCTTCCGGCAAATTGGATTTCAGCTTGTTCAACTTGTTTGTCAATGAAGTCCGGATAACCAAATCTTTTATATCGTTCGGATTTTCCGGGTACGGTTCCACTTGTGTAACGCCTTTTTCAATCAGCGTGGCCAGGTAAGCCGCCCGTGCTGCATCAATAATGGCGTTGTCTATCAGATAACGTTGTTTGTACATGAACGACTTGACACGGATGATACCGTCCTGCATCAGATTGAAATCTCCTTCTCCTGCTTTGCCCCGTGTGGATATGCAAAGAGCCGTCTGGCGAATATCGTTGAACACCAGTCCTGCATCAGTCCCTAAAGAACGGTATGAAAGTTCCACCGCTGCAATCTTACGGAACGCCTGTGAGGTGATCTGCAAATCCGATACATTCTCGAACAGCCTGCCCACGTCATAGAGCTGTTTGGCAATCTCCATCGAGCAGGACTTGCCGTTTTTATAATAAGGTATTCCGGTCGTGTTGGGAGCGAAAGCCGTCAGCTTGTCCCCGAGAATATCTTCCGCGGAAGGAACCGTTACCATTAGCGGCTCTCCCTCCAAACGGATGAACGGGCTGTCTATGGCTATCTGCCGGGTCCGTAAATAATGAACATCTTCGTACAATACGTCCAGCAAGATGTAGGATTGCGCGTCCGTATCATTCCGGTAGGCTATCTGGTAGAAAAACTTGGAATGGCTTTTAGGGATGTTGGCGTCATTCCTTTGCTTGCGCTCTACAAGTTCCAGATCGGTAAAACCGAAATCGGCAAACGCTTTCAGGTAATCCTCGATATTTGTCCCCGGAGGACAAATCACATCAATGTCGATGGACAGACGATGGGCCGACTTTCCGAGTATGAGCATCAGTGCCGTTCCGCCCTTGAAAACCAAAGGACAGCCGGCCCCGACCAACATTTCAAGCAGCGACAATGCGCGGATTACTTTTTCTATCAGGTTCTTGTCATTGTAATGCAATGCGGATGAGACCTGCCCGATCCATTCTGTCGTGAAACATTCTTTCTTTATCATTGTATATTCAAATTATTCAGGATGGACGATAATTCTTCCTTCACCTTCCGTCTGCCGGCATACCTGAAAAGCCGGCTTCGGTTAACGGCATAAAGGTTAAAGGCATTTTCTATGATATGTTCGCTTTCACTGCCTTGCAGATAGAAAAAGTCGGAGTCCCTCAATATATCGACCAGCAATTTTTCCAATGTAGGCATCGGTACATCGGACACTTTCTGCAAGGGTGCTTCCGAAACCAGATTTTTGACAAAGAACGCCCTGCGGTCCATATCCACGTAACGGTATATCATTTCCTTGTCCGGTCGAAGGTAAGCCTCCCGGCCTTCGTTTTTCAGAAAATTGAAAACGGTTTCCGCCGAATCCCTTTCCGTTTCCACGTAGATTACACTGTTGGAAGAAAGATGATGTTGTAACGGTGCGATGATTTCACCTTGATAGACACAAAACCTGGCAAACGGGAAATTGGCTTGCAGCAGTTCATATACCTTTTTCACTTCATCTGTCGGTTTCGGAGAAAAGGATTGCTTCACCACTTTGCCATACATGCCGCGTCCGATTCTGACGAGTGCGTTATCATCTACAAGTTTGAACAGATACCATGACAAGGAAGACCTGTTGATGCCGGTTCTCTCGTGAAGATAGGCAAACAAGTCCTCTATGCTGAAATCATGGTGCATTTCGGCATAATCGAGTATGGCTGTTGTCGTTTCGTTACTCATCTTGAATCTGTTTTCTCTGCAAAGTTAGCAAAATTTCGGCACTAATTCAAAATAGTGCCAATAATTTGTATTTCCAATACCACGTCTCAACAATCAGTCCAATCGAAATCCCATTATTCACAAAATTTCGGCACTAAACCGGAATAGTGCCGATAATTTGCAGACTTCATCCATCCTTGCGCCACAGGCATCATGGTACGCTCCGCCGGCCAAGTCCTTTTTGAAGGTAACTCGGAAGTCCGAACCGTGTCGCGTTCAAGCCCTGCGGGTTTTAGGCAAAAAATTCCCTGCGGTAATTTTTCCGCCTAAAAAACGCGCAGGTTCAGCCTTTCCGAGTTGGGGAAAGGCCTGGGACTTAGCAGGCGAAGCCGAACGATGACGCATAATACGGACAAGGACGGGAAAGCCGTATTCCGTCCGCTCCCCGAAAAATCCCGGGTCTTTCCCGATATTATCACGCTCCCACAAAAGTCTGTTTCCTGTTTTCATCCTCCCGAAGAAGGCGGGGACAAAAGCGGCTCGCCTCACTCTTCTGCATAATACTGTTTCTTTGCTTGCGGGCGTCCTGCCCCTTGCGTTCCCTTTGCACCCCTTGTCGTGTCCGCCGCTCTTTTTTCGTGCCTTTCCGGCTTTTTCTCCACTACGGTTTCCCCTTTTGCGGTGTAACGTGATGTCATCCGATGAAACAAATCGACAACTATTTGTATATCAATATTTTGAATAGATTAAGCCTATATATTTGCATCGACAAACGATTTTATTAACGCTTAAAACATCCGTTTATGGCAGCAGAAAACATCAGGGGCGACACCCCGAAGCAAAGCCCTCCGGTCGTTGAGAACGAGCAGTTCAGCGACATCATCCTCATTCTTGACAAAATGGAACTGCTCCTGCAAGCAGTCACCAAACTCGACAAGAACGGCAGGTATGAATCCGTACCCGCCAAAGAGGAAAACCGCAACTCGTTCCTCAAACTCGACCGTTACGCGAACATGTTCGAGAGTTTCGTCAAGAACCTCTGGAGCCAGCTGAAAGACCCGACCCGGTTCGGCATCCTCTCCGTCAAGGAGCAGGCGCTCGATGACCCGAAAGTCAGACAGGCCATCGAAGACCTCGCCGCAGGAAAGAAGACCGACGCGGTGGAGGAGTTCCTCGCGAAGTACGACATCACGCCGAAAGGCAAAGAACAGAGTATCAACAATCAAAATGACAAAGAAATGGCAAAGCAAGAACAAACCACCCAGGCGCAGACCGCACAGGACGGCCAGCCCAAGTACCGGTTCAACGAATCGATGATCGACTGGGAACAGCTCAAGCACTTCGGGCTGTCCCGTGAATACCTTCAGGAGCGCGGGCTTTTGGACTCGATGCTCAAAGGCTACAAGACCAACCAGGTCGTGCCCATTACCATGAACTTCGGCTCCGCCGTACTCCGCACGGATGCCCGTCTCTCTTTCCAGCAATCCCCGCAAGGCCCCGTGGTGCTGGGCATACACGGCATACGCCAGCAGCCCGACCTCGAAAGGCCGTTCTTCGGGCATATCTTCTCCGAAGAGGACAAGAAAAACCTGCGTGAAAGCGGCAACATGGGACGTGTGGTGAACCTCAGGGTACGTAATGAGGAGGTGCCCTCGTTCCTCAGCATCGACAGGCTGACCAACGAGATCGTGGCCATGAAGGCGGAAAATGCCTATATCCCCGAGAAAATCAGCGGCGTGACGCTGACCGACCAGGAAAAGGCCGAGCTTCGTGAAGGCAAGGCCATCTACGTGGAGGGCATGACATCGAAAGCCGGTAATTCGTTCGATGCCTACCTCCAGTTCAACGCCGACCGCAAGGGACTCGAATACATCTTCCCGAACGACAGGATTTTCAACCGTCAGGAACTCGGCGGCGTGGCACTTTCCCCAAAACAGGTCGAGGCGCTGAACGCCGGCAAGGCGATTTTCGTGGAGGACATGAAGCGCAGGGACGGCGAGGTTTTTTCCGCTTTCGTCAAGCTCGACGAGGCCAGCGGCCGTCCCGCGTACACGAGATATAACCCCGACTCCCCGGAGGGAGCAAGGGAAATCTATATCCCGAAGGAACTCAACGGGGTCAAGCTGACACCGGAGGATAAAAAGGAACTGAGCGAAGGCAAGGCTATCTTCATTAAGGATATGATCAGCCGCAGAGGTGAGGTCTTTTCCTCGTTCGTCAGGCTCAACATGGAAACGGGCAACCCGCAGTATTCCAAGACTCCCGACGGTTTTGACCAGCGTGAGGAGTTCAAGATTCCGGCAGAAATATGGGGCGTTGTCCTGACGGCCAAACAGCGGGGACAGCTCCAGGACGGCAAGGCCGTGCTCGTGGAGGGCATGACGGGGTACGACGGCAAGAAGTTTTCGCAGTATGTCAAGGCCGACTTCAACAGCGGTAAGCTGAACTACTACAACGGAAATCCCGACCGTGACCGCAGCGCGACGCAACGCAACGTGGTAGCCGAGGCCAACAAGAACAAACAGGCAGAGAGCCAGGGCAACAAACGCTCTTCCAGACGAAGCGTAAGCCAATAAGGCCGGATAAAGCAGTATAAACCGATTAAAATTTTCACGAAGATGAAAGAAAACAAGAACAACACGCCTTTCAAGGCGGAAGACGTGAACTGGGAAGAGCTCGCCGCCATCGGCATCCTGAAGGACGAACTGGAAATGGCGGGGGAACTTGACACCCTCCTCAGAGGCGAGAGAACGAACGTGATAGCCCTCAGCCTGGTATTGCTCGGTGTGGATGTCGTTATGGACGCCACCCTTCAGCTGGTGCGGAAGAACGACACCCCGTTACTGGAAATCAACGGTATCAGACCCATCGGACAATAGTATTCAACCTGCCGTTTCCCTGAGCTTAAGCGTTTCGGGGAACGGCTTAATCTTTTTCACTTATGATAGCAATTATAGCAGAGAAGTTATCATAACTCGTGATAACTTTTCTTATCACAAGTAAATTATTATCCAAAGCCTTTATTTTTGTCTGTCTGTATATCAGCTATTTAAACACATTACTTTATATTACAGCTTTG
>NZ_KQ033919.1:2836508-3112738 GCF_000969825.1 Parabacteroides gordonii MS-1 = DSM 23371 | reverse complement strand
CTTTTCTTATCACAAGTAAATTATTATCCAAAGCCTTTATTTTTGTCTGTCTGTATATCAGCTATTTAAACACATTACTTTATATTACAGCTTTGGATAATAATCATCTTCATTTAGATAGATTCCTTAGCCATATCTTAAGTTCCTGGTCTTTTTCCCATGAACGTTCTGTTATATCGTTTGGTATCATATTAACATAAGCTGATTCCAAAGCCTCTCTTTTTTGTTTAGAATCAGCCCGAGCATATATTTCAGTAGTTTGTATAGATACATGTCCTAAAATATCACGAATATAGACCAAATTTACACCAGCTTGTAACAAGTGCATAGCTTTACTGTGTCGTAAAGTATGCGGGCTTATTTTTTCCGGTATAAGTTCCGGATCTTGTATTCGGGCGTGATTAATATAATTATTCAAGATATAAGATATGCCAGAGTTTGTTAGCTTTCTGCCACAACTGTTAAAGAAAAGAGGTCTTTGATTAAAACCGGACAGGTCTAAACGATTCTCTTCCATATAACTGCGTAATAAATTCACTTGTTCGTCTTGTAAAGGGACAATTCTTTTTTTGCGTCCTTTACCAAATAAGGTGACATGACAAGGCTTTTCCAATTTCAAAGATGCGGGTGTCAAGTCTATTAATTCTTGTACTCTGGCTCCACTATCATAGAGCAGGGATATCAAAGCTAAATCCCGTCGTCCTTTTTTCGTGTTGATTGGTATTTGTGCCAATAAAAGCTTAATGCCATCTATGCTGAGATAATTGACACTTCTTTTTTCATGTGTTTTTACCTTGATGGATAATATCTCTTGCCATTGTTCCAGACGCTTTACATCCTCATATTGCATATATGTACAAAAAGAACGTAATGCCGCCAATCTTTGATTTCTAGTCGCGTTACTCGATTTTTTCGTGTCTTGTAACCAATCAAGGAAGTTTAAAACCGTTTTTCTGGTAATATGTTCCAATCTAAGATTATCAGCCTTTATGTTTACCTGTTCGTCCAGAAAGTTTAACAGCAAGCTAAATGATTCGCTGTATGACCGTATGGTATTAGGGCTTACGCCTCTTTCTCCGATAAGGTACTCTGTGAAAAAAGCCGTTAAATGCTTCGCAAAGTCAGTCGTTTTCATAAGTATCTACATTTAAATTAGTTATTATGTTTGTTTGAGGGTACACAAACCGTGTTATCGTATTTTGTTTCAATAGAATATCGGGAAACATATCTTGTGTCAGGCGCACGTAGGTTTCAGTCCCTTTCAACGTCTTATGCCCCAAGAAGACCGACAAAAGAGGAAGCGCACAATATATGTCCATTCCTTCTTGCACCATCTTTGCAAGGGAATGGACGGCAAAAGTATGTCTGAGACTATGTATGCAGGCTCCTCCGGAACGGTTGCTCGAACAAGGTATATTGCATTTTTCCAACACTTTCTTGAAACCGCCCAAAACAGTACAAGAAGATAACGGTCGTCCTGATGGGGATATTAACAAGAACTTGTCCGGGGCATCAACGTCTGGCAAGGGCATCTTGTTGCGATATTCCAAATACTGTTGTAGAACCTTGGACAGGGAGTCGCTTAAAGGAATAAGCCTTTCCATCTTGTTCTTTGTCTTCCGAATAATGATGCAATTCCTTCTCAAATCAACATCCCGATTCCTAATGGATATGGCTTCCCCGATTCTAATCCCTGTAGCATATAAGATTCTATATAAAGCAGGTAATGCAAAAAGATTACAATATATATTATGACTATGCATCCTTTGCTTGTCGCAAGCTTCAAAGATGTCCTGCATCTGTCCACGGGTAAACACATAAGGAGTAAAATCCGAATATTCCTTCTTTGGTAACTTGGGTATATAGCATTCTTTTCCTATGTGGCATAAGTATAGGCAAAACTGTCGGAACATGGACACCTTGTCATAGAGGGTTTTCTTTTTATCATGTATGCGGGTGCACTTCCATGTATCAATCATGCTTTTAGTTATGAACACATCCCTGATGTTGCTATTAACAAAGAACTTGTCAAACTCCAAGAGCATCCACTTTATCCGTCCAATGTCGGAAACCTGATTTTCTTTCATCGCAAGAAAATCCTTAAAATAAGGTGCGAACACGCTTTGATATATGAATTGTTCAGACATAGAACAAACCTCCTTTCTGTGTGTAGAAATCGGATGGGACATCCGGGACTTCAAGGACACATTTCATCAAACCATCAATGTCTATCCGAAGATAGCCCATTGTCGTTTGTGTAGTTTTGTGTCCCAATGTCTCAGAAATGACGGGCAGTGATATGCCATTACGCAATAGCTGGCTGGCTAAAGTATGTCTCATAGCGTGAGGACCTTTTTTTCTATCCCTTGTATCTATTCTTGAATGGCAGATAATCTTTCTGACCGACAAGGAAACCACCGCCCCATTCACAGGATTATATGGGGCTAAAGAGGATAGGAATATCTGTTTGGAAGAAGAACTCGGTCTGCCATATTTCACATAATTGATGATAGCTTCTCCTACATCCTTTAAGAGTGGCAATTCTATTTCACGTTTAGTCTTGTACTGTATCAGGCGGATAATGTTTCTATCCCAGTCTAAATTACTGAATTGTAATCCGGCAATATCGGAGGAACGTAGTCCTAACCGTGTTGCTAATAGGAGCATGGCGTAATCTCGTTTTCCTACAGGAGTGGATTGATTTACCGAAGATTCTATTTGCAAGACTTCTTCACAAGTGTATGTCGACGGTAGTTTTTCTTTTACAATATAACGGTTTCTTCCTATCACATAATCAATATTCTTATTGATAAGCTTTTGTTCGTACAGGTAACGACAAAATGCACGCATCGTTGCCAATACTCTTTGTTTACTGTTTTGGCTGGAAGATATAAAAGTTAGCACATCATCCTCACCTATATCTGAGATGCGGGATACATTCCTCAAAGACAAATGCCTGAGAAAATAGCTGAACACATGTTCGTAGCCATCTATCGTTTTAGGAGATAGTCTTTGTTCTTCCAAGAGATGAAGGTATTTTGTCATAATGCCTCCTATTTCTCCTGAGAATTTGCGTATAACGTATCTTACAACTGGTTTTTGGATAGTTCTATCCGTAAGATAATTAACGAATAGCAGTAATCGATAATTGGTTCCATGTATCAACCGCGTTTTTTCTTGTGGCATAGTCTTTAAAAACAAATCGATGGATTCTACATTACAGTCTTGTATGTAGTTTATATCCATGTAAACGATAAAAAGACGACAGGTCTTTTTATACTGTCGGATAGTCGATTCTGAATATCCGGCTTTACGCAACGCTTCTAAAAAATCCGAAACTTTGGATTCAAAATGATTTTTATTGTCCATAATACTATATTTGGAGGGAGCAACATTACTCTCTCCACAATATAGCATATTATTATCAGAACATTATTATCACGAGTTTGATTGATTATCTGTCAGTTATTTGGTGTATTAGCTTATAGCTTTGGATAATAATTTACTTGTGATAAGAAAAACCGAGTGTAGGCCGGGAGATAGCACGAATCGCGGGCGCGACGGAAGCGAAAGACGGGTATATGGAAGGTAACGGCTACTCGGTCACATGGGCGCTGGGACATCTGGTACAGCTCGCCCTTCCGGGCACATACGGTTACACGCGTACATCGGGCGACAACCTGCCCCTCTTGCCCGACCCGTTCCAGCTCGTCATCCGGCAGCGCAAGACCGACCGCGGTATGGCTACCGACCCGGTGGCCGCCAAACAGCTCCGCACCATCGATTCCGTGTTCAGCAGGTGCAGCGCCATTATTGTGGCGACGGATGCGGGTCGCGAAGGCGAACTTATATTCAGGTACATCTATTCCTACCTGGGGTACACGAAACCTTTCCGCAGGCTCTGGATCTCCTCGCTCACGGACGAAGCCATCCGCAAAGGGCTCTCCGAACTGAAAGAGGGAACGGAATACGACAGCCTCTACCATGCCGCCGACTGCCGGGCAAAGGCGGACTGGCTGGTGGGCATCAACGCGAGCCAGGCCCTTGCGATAGCCTCCGGCACGTTCAACCAGTCGCTCGGACGGGTGCAGACCCCGACACTCGCCATGATTTGCGCCCGTTTCAAGGAAAACCGGGAGTTCGTGCCGACCGATTACTGGCAACTCTCCGTGACCCTCAAAAAAGGGGACGATTTCAGGCAGTTCCGCCATGTGGAGAATATCCCGGAGAAAACGGAGGCCGACAGGCTCTACGACCGGATCACCATCGATTCGATGGCGGCGATTACGAAAACGGAGCGCAAACGGGGTTTCCAGGCTCCTCCATTGCTGTATGACCTGACGGCACTCCAAAAGGACTGCAACGTGCATCTCGACCTTTCGGCGGAAAAGACGCTTGCTGTCGCCCAGTCCCTCTACGAGAAGAAACTCATCTCGTATCCCCGTACCGGAAGCCGCTACATCCCGGACGACGTGATGCGGCAGGTTCCCGATTTGCTCCGCGGGGTCATCGGCATGAAAGAGTTCCGGGAATACGGCGGCACATTGGATTGGGACAATCTTTCCACCCGTAGCGTCAACGCGGGGAAAGTGACCGACCACCACGCGCTGATCGTCACCGGTGTACAGCCGGTCATGGAAACGCTTACTGAGCAGGAGCAGGCCGTTTACCGGATGATTGCCGGGCGTATGCTCGAAGCATTCTCGCCCGTATGCGAAAAAGAGACACTGGTCATCGAGGCTGCGGTGGACGGGCTGACGTTCCGTTCCCACTCCGTTTCCGTGGTCAAACCGGGCTGGAGAGCCGTATTCAACCGTTCGGAAGACAAGGAGAACGACGAAGAGACGGAAAACAAAGGCACGGCCCGATTCGACGAATCGGAAACCGTCCCCGTGTCGGGGCGCAGTCTTGCAAAGAAAAAGACCATGCCCAAGCCGCTATACACGGAGGCCACCCTGCTCGCGGCCATGGAGAGTTGCGGCAAGGAGCTGGCAGACGAGGAGGCGCGCGAGGCGATGAAGGAGCTGGGCATCGGAACTCCGGCGACCCGTGCGGCCGTCATCGCCACCCTTTTCAAGCGGGAATACGTCGAACGTTCCGGGAAAGCACTCGTGCCGACCGACAAGGGAATGGCCGTCTATGAAGCCGTCAGAAAAATGCGCGTGGCGGACGTGGAACTGACCGGCAGTTGGGAAAAGACGCTCATGCAGATCGAGCGGCACAAGCTCTCCCCGGAAACCTTCATGCGCTCCATCAGCGTCTATGCCCGCCAGGTCACCGAAGAGGTACTTTCCATCCGTTTCCCCGAAACGGCAAGCGGCGGCATCGTATGCCCCAAGTGCGGAAAAGGGAAAATCATCCTCCGGCAGAAACTTGCCAAATGCAACAACGAGGGGTGCGGACTGCTCGTTTTCAGACGCTTTCTGAACAAGGAGCTGACCGACCAGCATCTCGCGCAGCTCTTTTCTTCGGGAACCACCAAGCTCATCAAGGGCTTCAAGGGCAAGAAAGGGACGGCGTTCGACGCTGCCCTGGCATTCGACAAGGAGTATAACGTTACGCTCTCGTTCCCCAAACCGCAGGCAAGGAACGCCCCGAAACAGTCGGGACGGAAGAACACGGGCAGGAAGTCCACGGGACATTGACGGACCATACAACCGGTAAGATATAGCGTGGAGCCGTTACACGCTATTCTTGTAGAAGACGAAAGACGGAGAAAGGCATCCCGCCGTTCCGATTCTTGGCAAATGTAGCTCCGTGCCCTTTTCCGCAGCGCAAGGTCGGGGCCTTTCAGGTTTCGGCAAAAATCATCCTCGCTCCGCTCCGGTATTTTTTCCGAAAACCTTGCGTGCGGGGGCGCTCCGCTGTCTTGCCCCCGAATCGGAAACGACGGGATGTTTCACATAAATAAGGAATACAATGAAGACAACGACCGCATCAAAAAGGAAGAAACGGATATGGAGAATTATCCTCATACTGCTCACGGCACTTGGTTTCAGCTATCTCTACACGCGGGGAGTATCTCCCGTGTGGGCGGCTGTCGCCATCGTCTTTTGCAGGGGATTCTTCCGGTTCCTCTACGCGATAGCCTGCCTCCTGGTAACACTGGCCATCATCGCCGCCATACTGAGTTTTCTAATCTTCTAATTATATAATGTATGGAAATAAAAGCAATCACTTTGCCCGAAAGCCGTGACAAGGATGCCTGTTACGACTTCTTTTTTCGCGTCTACCGCTGGTGGTACAACCATAACAACGATGAAGCCCTGTCGGAAGAACTGTTCCGGGAACGTTACGGCAGACGCATGGGAAGCCACTATCACGAGAAATGGAAATCCTATGACCGGAATATCTGGCGGATGGTCGGGTATTTCGGGAACGACCGTAAGAACGGCGCATTGTTCATGGATATGGTCATGGCCAGGGTGACGCAGTACGAGAACCGCATCAAAGAAGAAAGTTATGAACAGGTCGTGTGAATACAAACCGTGCATGATTCATCCGTTCAGGGGAGCTGCCTTTTCAGGGCGGCTCTTTTTGCTTTGGGAGGATAAGGACAACCGGCACCGGGAGAATCCCGAAAGGAAAAAGGGAACACATCAGCCCTTGGCAACCCGCATTGAACTAACGGGCAAAGGTAGCGACCGCTTCTGTACGGCAGGCAAGGTCGGACCTTTCAGGTTTCGGCAAAAATCATCCTCGCTTCGCTCCGGTATTTTTCCCGAAAACCTTGCCTTGCCGGAAGCGGCCGCTGTACCGCCCTTATAGTTCAAAGGGGCTGCCAAAGCCCCGAGTATCCACAATTTAATAAATGAAAATATGGAACAACAAGCAATGACAACTCAGACAAGGCCGATGATGCCCCTGACAGTGGGAATGCCGGCAAGTATCCGGATCAGGAAAAACACGCCTCCGACCGCACCCGCTGTACCCGAAATGCCGGAAATCAAACTTCCGCCCCGTGGAACGACCGGACCGGTGCATATATCAAAACTGCTCGAACCCTTGCAGCAGATCATACGCCACCCGGACAGGAACCGGCTGTTGGCGGAATTTTTCAAGGACGCATAAAATCAATGTCTAACATTTAATACTTCAAGTTATGTTTTTTACTCAAATCAATCAATTGATGGCCCAGAGCGTGGATATCACGATGGTCATCCGCAAGTCAGCCACCGGCATGACGGTATCCGTATTGCCGAAGTCGAACGGTCTCAAGGACGAGGCCCAGAACCACATCGTCCCGCTTACGCTGTCGGGACTGCCCGAAGAACTTGACGCGGGATTCATGAACGCGATTGCCAATCCTGTACGGAAGGTTTCCGGACTCCTGACCAACATGGCGGAGTTCGAGAAGCAGGCGGACAAGGCTGCGGCAAACAGCAAGGCCTCGAAGGAAGAGAAAGCCAAGGAGACGAAGGAAGAGAAAGATAAGCGTGAGAAATACGAGAAGCACATGAAGAAGGCGGAGGAACTGATTGCCGCGAAGAACCACAAGGAGGCCATCACCGCGCTGGGACAAGCCCGGTTATACGCCACCGAGCAGAACCGGAAGACGGTGGACGAGAAAATCGAGGAGCAGAAAAGGGCGATGAATCAGGGCAGCCTGTTCGACCTCATGGAGCAGGCCGAGCAACAGCCTCCGCAACAGGAAGTCCAGTATGTAGCGGAACAGAAACCGGTGGCCCAGCAGCCGGTCGGACAGATGCCTCCACAGCAACCCCGACAGTATGTACAACAGCCTCCACAGCAACCTGCACCGCAGCCGATGCAGGGACAGCAACCGGCGTATCACCGGCCGGCACAACCGCAGATGCCGCCGCAACAGCCGTACCCGTATCCGCAGCAGGGAGCCTATCCCCAGGACGGACAAGGCGGACAGCAGCCGCATTACGGGGAGCAAATGCCGCCTTATTACACTGAACGGCAGGCGTCGTACCAGCACCAGCAATATCCGCCACAGGATGAACCGACTTACCGGCCGGAGGATTACGAGGAATACCTGGACTTCCCGGCAGACATGATTCAGACACCCCATTACCAACATCAAACAGCATAAGTTATGGCAATGACAGTAAACGGTCTCAATCGGACCTTCAAATTCAGGAAAGGAAGTGAAACAATCGTACTGGCCGACCCGATGCCGGGTGAGATGCCGGACGCGGTGATGAACTATTATGCCAACATGTATCCGGAGCTGACAACGGCAACGGTACACGGTCCGGTCATCGAGAACGACACGGCAGTGTACGAGTTCAAGACGACCATCGGAACCAAAGGTTAGGAGATATGGATAAAAAGAAAAGCAAAAGAAAGGAAAAGTCATGTACGCCCTTGAAAAAATATCAACTGGAACAACTCGCGAGGCTGGCCATCAGCCAGACGGAACGGAATATCCGGCATGGAGTGGACAGGACGGAAAGAATTACGGCTCCGAGCGGGGCTGTAATTCTTTTCTAAACGTATCATTCGTCCCGATAGCCCCGCAATCGGTCACGAGGGAAGACCATGACGGGATATCGCACAATCTGATCACGCAGGAGAATTACGAGTTCCTGCGTGATTCTTATTTCCGCTATGCCGGACTGCTGAATGTCGATGCACCGCATGACCGGGGCAAAAGTATCGGGGAAGGCATTGCCAACCTCTATAATGAATTCGCGGCACTCCTGGATGAAACGGTGCATGTAAATTATGAAGAACGGAACGGCCGGTTGTATTTCAACTTGTGGCAGGCCCATACGTGGGGAAAGTATACCCTGTATTATTTCCCGGTCAAATTCGTGGAAGCCCTGAATCCGAAATTGAGACGCATCGCGTTGTCCTTCCTGCATCACCTGATGAGTGCGAACGGTTTTTCCACCATAAACGACGAGGAGGATACGAACTGGGTGTTTGAAATGTTCTCGCAGGATGATGACGGCGAGGACAAGAAAGAACGTGCGGAACGGCACAGGTTGTTGCAATCATACAAGGAGGGCAGGATTTACAAACTGCTCGACAGGGTGTGTCGCAAATCCTATTACAAGAATCTGCCGGAAGCCATTGACAAGTACGAGTGCCGGAACGGCTTGGAACAGGAACTCATCGCCCTCATGAGGCAAGGGCTGGAATTCGTCAACCCAGACAAATCCATCATGTCCTATGCCTATGACCCGTGGTTCGATGAAGAGCCGGAGTATTATCCTAAGGGGCTGGAGCAACAAATCCGGGTGGTTTATAATTGTGAGGACATAATGACGGAATACCTGATTGATTTCTATAATTCGAGCAGGCAGGAGACGTATGACATAATTCCCATTACGACATTTGCCTTGTCTCCGGAAACGGATAAGGTATTCTCCAAGGAAGACAACTATCCGGAACGTTTCTTCAGATGGGCGGACAGATTCATAAACTTTATTTACTGACAGCATGGAGACGAACAAACTTACCAAAGAAATCAACGACATACTGCATCCGCGTGTTGCGTTGATTGCCTATGCTTCCCGAGAGGGAGAATCCTTTTTTGTGGAAGCGAGGGAAATAGACGGAAAAGGTAAAATGGGTGAAGGTGTGCCCGTGACGGTAGAGTTCATGAACGAACTTGTACGGGGGTATTCCGAACATCGCAGCAATACCCCTTACGGGAGAATCCCCTCCAATATGCTGTGGTGCGACTCACGCAAAGGCAGCGAGAAGTACGTCTGGTACAATCCTCCACGGAAAAGAATGATGTTCTTCAAGGAATCGCTCAAGGTTGAGAATGCGGAATACAACCTGCCGGGAATCATTTACGAGACAAACGGGAACAGCCTGAATGTCTATGCCTGCAAGGGCAAGGTTCTGACGGATGAGACAGAACTGTATACTGCACCGTTCTTCAATGTCACAGGCGCGAGCGTCTGTTTAGGTTCGGCTAAAATAGAGAAACCGAAAAACCTGACCTATGAAAACCTGTTGGAATACTGGGAAAAGAAATTCTGGCTGACGGAGTTCTCGCATCTGGGAGGTGGCGGGAACCCCACCAAGTCCAACCTGGTGCTGGTGACGAAAGCGGCCAAAGACAAGCCCTTCGACCTTGAAGAGTTGAAACCGTTAAGAAATTTGAAACTTAAAGACATACTGAAATGAAAAGAGTACATTATATCGACAACTACCTGATAAACCCGCAGCATCCGGTAACGGTTAACCTGATCGGTGCGGGAGGAACCGGCTCGCAGGTGCTGACCGGCCTGGCACGGCTCGATGTGACACTCCGGGCACTCGGACATCCGGGATTGTTCGTGACACTTTACGATCCGGACATTGTAACCGAGGCCAACATCGGACGCCAGTTGTTCGGGTATTCCGACATGGGACTGAACAAGGCGCAATGCCTTATTACCCGTATCAACAACTTCTTCGGAAACGACTGGAAAGCAGTACCGGACATCTTTCCGGCCATGATGAAGAATGCTTGCCGGGATAATATGGCAAACATTACCATCACTTGTACGGACACGATCAAATCACGCCTTGATTTATGGAACATCCTGAAGGCCGTACAAATCCCGGATTACCGCGATTATACAACCCCGCTTTATTGGATGGATTTCGGGAACACGCAGACATCGGGACAAGTCGTTCTGGGAACCGTACCGAAAAAGATAAAGCAACCCGCATCTCAGTTATATGAAACGGTAGGCTCCCTAAAAGTCATTACCCGATTGGTTAAATACGCAAGAGTAAAGGAAGAGGATTCCGGTCCGAGTTGTTCGCTGGCGGAGGCATTAGAAAAGCAGGATTTGTTCATCAACTCTACGCTGGCGCAACTCGGATGCAACATTCTCTGGAAAATGTTCCGGAACGGAATGATTGAACATCACGGACTATTTCTGAATTTGGGAACGATGAAAGTAAATCCGGTTTTGATTTAAATGTCATATCCCTGAAACTCAAATTTCTGGGTCACTTATGGATTCAGTTGCTGAAATTTTTATTGGGTTAATAATTGGACTTTAAAACATTTTTGTTACCTTTGTGGCGTTGTAGTTCCTTGACGGTCTGAAGACCCGACAAGGATTAAAAGGGAATCCGGTGAGAATCCGGAACAGTACCTGCTGCTGTAAGTTCCAACAAAAGGTTGCCGCAACCTGCCACTGGTCGTAAGACTGGGAAGGCGTGGCAAACTGGAATAAGTCAGAAGACCTGCTGCAAACGCGATGAGATAACCGCCACGGGTATTTGGCGTTTGTTCAATTACAGCATAATAGACTGTGGGCTTCCGGCTTCAAGGCTGACTCCCCGAAATTGATACAGGCACTGCATCCGTTTGATACGATTATCCATCGTGACAAACGGATTTTTTTGTATATATATGTTTCACTAAAACAACTGAATATGAGAAACTTTTACAAAATCATGGCAATGGCCGTTGTAGCAATGGCCGCCGCAGTGTTCACGGGATGTTCGTCCGACGATGACTTCCTTACTCCGTATGAGGAGAGTGCGATTCAAACCCGCGCGATAAGTTCTACCAATGCGATTATCGATTTTGATAACGTACCATCCAGCGTAATGGCTTCCGATCAGTATGGAAACAATCTCTATTCTGCCACAGCCAACGGCAATCAGGTAACGACCGGCTACATCACTCAAATCGAGCAAACCGGTACGTACATTCAGTTCCCGATTAACTATTTGAAACAGGAATGGGTAAGCGGACAACCTTGGGAATATGAGTTTTGGAATGGTGGTTTTGCCATCTCTAATTTTCATAATCTGACACAGGGGGATTATCAAAACCAATGTAGCGTGTACTGGCCCAACGGCGGTCATAGCGGTAAAAATTTTGCTGTAGCTTTCGGTTATAGCGATTCATACAATGATTCACAAGCAACTTATGACAAATGTGCGAAGATTTACCTGACCGATGCAACCGGCTACAGAGTCGTTACCACAAACACTCCTGTCAAGGGTACACCGAAATATGGTAAATTCAACAGCGTATGGGTTTGCAATACGACTTATACCTACTTAGTCATGAAGGATGGCAACTCGTTTACACAAGGCTCTTTGTCGGCACAAAAAGGATGGTTTAAGGTGGTATTTGTTGCGTTGGATGCGACGGGTAAACCTACAGGTAAAGAAGTAGAATACTATTTGGCAAACTTCGATTCCAGTAAAGATGCAGAATCAGGTTTGACCAATAAAATCCGCACCGGATGGAATCAATTGGATTTAAGCGGTTTAGGTGACAGCGTATGTACTGTAGCTATCAATTTCGAAGGAAGCGATTCAAGCGCATACGGATTGAACACTCCTGCTTACGTTGCTATAGACGATATTGATGTAACCGTAAACGAATAACATGAATTTGGGGCAAATGCTTTTTAACGGTAAGTGCAAAGTATTTGCCCCTTTTTATTATATCCCAATGGAGATTGAAATCAAATACTTTCTTCAAGGGAATTTCAGCGTTAAAATTATAAATATAATGAAGAAGTATTTGCTTTTATTCTCCTTGACGATATTTCTATTTGCTTGTAACAAAGACGAAGAAATATCGCAGGACGTGGTCGTGCCTCCTGTCATTGAGTTGGATAGCGAGGACGGAATCTATGTTGTAAAGATAGGGAAAGAGATCGTTATTGAGCCGACCTATCAGAATGTCGATTACGCCGTTTATTCATGGAAATGCAACGGTCGTATTATTTCCGACGAGCCTCAATTGAAATACATTTTTAACGAATGCGGCTCGTATTATGTTACTTTGCGGGTAGATACAAGAGACGCCAGCGCGGAAGAAGAAATCCGCGTGGATGTCAATGAATTGGCTCCGCCCGTCATTTCATTGGTAACCCCCTCTATAGGGCTTAAAGTCGTCGCAGGACGTGAATATATCCTTACTCCCGACATTCAAAATGCAGAAGGAGCTACTTATTTGTGGACTCTTAACGGGAACGAAGTCGGAACGGAAAATACTTATACATTCAAGCAAGATGAGTTGGGAACTTATGAACTGATCTTAACCGTAACAAATGAAGACGGACAATCAGAGAAGACAGTTTCTATTGAGGTTGTCGATAAACTTCCGATTGAAATCGTAGTTCCGTCATCTTTATATTTCACCGAGGATAATACCAAATACGTAGAATTAGGACGTACTTTGTTTGTCCGCCCCTTTGTATCAATAAGTGCCGAGCCTTCTTATCAATGGAGTTTGGACGGGCAACCGATTGAGGGAGCCAATTCCTTGGTTTACGGTTTCAAACCCGCTAAAACCGGAGAACACACGCTTACCTTTACTGTGAAATACGACAATCAAAGAACAAAAGCAGCCCTCACTCGTAATATTGCTGTTTCCGGTGTCGATGAAGTCAGTGTCAATATTCCGGTGAAATGTTGTGAAGCGACCGGAAAAAGACCTTTTGCTGCCGGAAATTCCATTTACAGCAATAAAGTATATGAATTTGTTCCGGCTCCGGGACAATTTGTAAACGAAACGAATACAGCAGGTTTCAATGGGGAAAGCACGCACGAAGCAGCCTGTGCTTACGCACAAAAACGTCTTGATAATGAACAATATGTTTCTCTCGGAGGTTGGGGAGGATATATTGTAGTAGGATTCGACCATAGTATCGAAAACAAAGGCGGTTATGATTTTTCCATCAAAGGAAATGCCTTTGATTCGTCAAATGAACCGGGCATTGTATGGGTAATGCAAGATGTCAATGGAGACGGCTTGCCCAACGATGAATGGTATGAACTGAAGGGTTCTGAATATGGAAAACCCGAAACCATTCAGGACTATGCCGTAACTTATTTCCGTCCCGGTCCCAACATGGACACCCAATGGCAAGACAACAAGGGAAATAAAGGGGCGATTGACCGTCTCGGCAACTATCACCCGCAAGAGTTTTATTATCCTTTGTGGATTGAAGAGGATTCCTATACGCTATACGGCACATGCCTGAAAGCACGTACCGAACAAAGCCCGTCGACAGGTATGTGGTCCAATAATCCGTTTGGATGGGGATATGCCGATAATATCGGTGATGATATGCCCAATAAAGACAATCCTAACGCGGGAGCACTTGGAAACTATTTTAAGATTTCCGATGCAGTCAATATCGACGGCACGTCTGCAAATCTTTCCCATATTGACTTTATCAAGGTGCAGACCGGTGTCAATGTAAAAGCTGGATGGTTAGGGGAAAATTCCACAGAAGTTTTCAAGTTCTGTGATGAAAACAACAATAACGACAAATAAAATTCATTATGAACAAAATATATCATTTCATCCTATTCTGTTTCGCTACGCTCTGCCTTGCTGCATGTAGTGATGACGACCCTGAAGTAAGCGGAATAGACGGCAAGGATCACTTCATCTCCGAGTTTGCTCTAACTGTAGATGGCATTACCTATCAAGCCATGATAGTCGGGGACAAGATTACAATTGAGATACCTTATAATGCCAGTCTGAAAGGGGCTACCGTAGAGTATGCCCTTTGCGAGGGAGTCTCTATTAACCCGAATCCATCGACCATTGAGGATTGGGAGAATGAATGGAAATTCGTAGTTACCTCCAAAATGCAGGATAGCAAAGTATATTCCTATACTTATCAATATGCAGACATCGAACAGAGCGGCAGCGTAGTACTTGCCACGCAAGCCGAGGTTGATAATTTTGCAAAGACAGGAATAAACAAAATCGAAGGCAGCCTGACCATCGGAACGGCAGACGGAGAAGAAATCACCAATCTGGACGGACTTGCCAACCTGAAACAAATCAGTAACTCTCTTGTTATCAATCCGTCTTACAAAGGAGCGGATTTGACGGGGTTGGATAATCTGGAACAACTCGGAAGTTTCAAATTAGGATCGACAACTTCTACCAGTAAAAACATAACGCTCAAAACGGTTAATCTGCCCTCTTTGCTTGGAGTGACCGGCGATTTTGTCGTTAACAGTTCTGTCATTGAAAAAATATCCATACCCAAAGTCGAGTTCATTGGTGAGGATATGTATATAACCTCCGATGCTTTGCTTGATTTGGATGCAAATGCCGTTGAATCTGTCGGAGCTTCCTTAATTGTCAAAGGTTCGGTAGCACAAAAAGAATCAGCGACAACCGAAGCCATTGTTTTCTCAGCACTAAAACAGATCGGGAATGAACTTACAATCCAATATTTTCCCAAACTGCAAGGAATTTATCTACCGGCATTGGAAAGTGTGGCCGGTACTGCCTCATTCTCCGATATGTCCTCCATCGGAAGTCTTGCAATGACCGAATTACATTCGGTTGGAGGACTGGCTATAAAAAATTGCAAAGAGATTTCCATTGTTGAACTTCCCGGTCTTATTTCCTGCGGAGAGACCAGTGTGGATGCGAATAAAGTCAATAAACTCAATATAGCTTCTTTGAAAGATGTACTCGGTGATATGACTTTAACTAATCTGCTCATAGAAGAACTGGATTTGTCCCAGATAAATTTTAACGGGAATACACTTACCCTACAATGTAAGCAACTAAATAAAATCGTAGGATCGGAAACATTTAACGGTAGCCTTTTTCTACTTCCTAAAGATTGTCGATTGACAGAATTGACTCTTGAGGGAATCTCAAATATACAGGGAGACTTCCAATGCAAAGATTATTTTTATGTAAAAGAATTTGTTATGCCATTTATTCGTGTGGCAGGAAATATGACTATTGCATTGAATTCGGGAAGTGTTAATACGGAGGCGGAAATCGAATTTCCTAATTTGCTGGAAATTGGAGGAACCTTAACATTAGAAAATAATAAGAATGCAAATAATATTACCTTTCCGTCATTGAAAAAAATTCTCGGTTCATGTTCAGTTACGACTTCCCACCTTAAGAATGATATTGAGTTTACCAATCTGGAAAGCATTGGAACGGATGGAGCAAATGCACAAATTAAGTTTGAGATTGATGGTACTAATATTCTATGTCCCAAATTAAAAACAATAAATGGGAAGTTTGATATTACAACATCTACTGTTATATTTGATATGGAGGCAGATCAGGTATCTTATCCTAACGTAGAATCAATATCCGAAAATCTTTCAATAACATGCCCGTATTCTGATTTTGGTTCTAATGGTATTTTGTCCATTGATTTTTCAGGTCTCAAATCAGTAAAAGGGATTAGTATAAGCGGGCAAGGAGATGTTACCGATTTTAGTTCTTTCAAATACCTGTTTGAAAACAATGTTCTAACAGGAGAATCTCAATGGTCTGTCAGAGAATGTGCTTATAACCCCACATACCAAGACATGAAAAACGGGAAGTACAAGCAATAAATAACCAAACAATAAATTTTCTGCCAATCCTCGGTATGCTTACCGTAAGGTAAGACTACCGGGGATTAACTATAAAAATAACGGTATGACCTATCACCAATTGAAATATCTGCTATGGAGCGTAGTTGTCGGAGTGACACTATCCTTGACATCCTGCATGGAGTGGGACTACGGCGATGCCGTAGAAGACTTCAATGCCACGGGAGCCGGACTGTTCATCACCAACGAGGGCAACTTCCAGTACGGCAATGCTACCTTGTCCTATTACGACCCGGCAACCAAACAAGTGCAAAACGAGGTCTTCTTCCGAGCCAACGGCATGAAGCTCGGCGACGTGGCGCAGTCGATGACCATCTACGACAACAAGGGCTGGGTCGTGGTGAACAACTCCCATGTGATTTTCGCCATCGACCTGAACACCTTCAAGGAGGTAGGACGCATCGAGAATCTGACCTCCCCGCGCTACATCCATTTCCTGAGCGACGAAAAAGCCTACGTCACCCAACTGTGGGACAACCGCATCTTCATCATCAACCCGAAGAAATATGAAATTACCGGCTACATTCAAGTGCCGGACATGACGATGGAGAGTGGCTCCACCGAACAGATGGTGCAATACGGCAAATACGTCTATTGCAACTGCTGGAGCTACCAAAACCGCATCATCAAAATCGACACCGAAACCGACCAAGTGGTCGATGAACTGAAGGTCGGCATACAACCGACATCGCTGGTCATGGACAAGTACAACAAGATGTGGACGGTGACTGACGGCGGTTATGAGGGCAGCCCCTACGGTTACGAAGCCCCGTCGCTCTACCGCATCGACGCCGGGACATTCACGGTGGAGAAGCAGTTCAAGTTCAAGTTGGGCGACTGGCCCTCGGAGGTGCAGCTCAACGGTGACAGGGACAAACTCTACTGGATCAACAAGGCCATTTGGAGTATGGACGTGACAGCTAGCCATGTGCCGGTGCGTCCGTTCCTCGAATACAGCGGCACGATTTATTACGGACTGACGGTAAACCCCGCCAACGGGGAAGTATACATCGCCGATGCCATCGACTACCAGCAGCAGGGCATGATTTACCGCTACTCGCCCGAAGGGAAATTGATAGATGAATTTTATGTCGGGATTATTCCCGGTGCATTCTGTTGGAAATAAGAAAGGAGGCAATATGAAAAGACTATATCTGTTATTCGCTTTGGCGGCATGTCTCCCCACGGCACTCTTTGCGCAGCAGACGGAAAGCAAAAAGCGGTCGACCTGGCATCTTACCATACCGGAAGTCACGGTCGTCGGCCATCGGCCGATGAAAGAAATCGGCGTGCAGAAGACGAAGTTCGATTCGCTCGCACTGAAAGAGAACATCGCCCTCTCGATGGCCGACATCTTGACGTTCAACTCGTCCGTATTCGTCAAGAGCTACGGACGCGCCACGCTCTCGACCGTCGCATTCCGAGGAACGTCGCCTTCACACACGCAGGTGACATGGAACGGCATGCGCATCAACAACCCCATGCTCGGCATGACGGACTTCTCCACCATTCCGTCCTACTTCATAGACAACGCATCGCTGCTGCACGGTACTTCATCGGTGAACGAAACGGGCGGCGGACTGGGCGGTCTGGTTAAGCTTGGTACCACCCCCACCGTTGCCGAAGGGTTCAACGCCCAATACGTGCAGGGCATCGGATCGTTCCGGACATTCGACGAGTTCGCCCGCTTCACCTATGGCAGCGAGAGGTGGCACGTCTCCACTCGTGCGGTCTATTCTTCCTCGCCTAACGATTACAAGTACACCAACCACGACAAGAAGATAAACATCTACGACGAGGACAAGAACATCATCGGGCAGTATCATCCTAAAGAGCGCAACCGCTCCGGGGCGTTCAAGGACCTGCACCTGCTTCAAGAGGTCTATTACAACACCCGCAAAGGCGACAAATTAGGCCTGAACGCATGGTATATCAATTCCAACCGGGAACTTCCGATGTTGACGACCGACTACGGAGATGCAACCGACTTCGAGAACCGCCAGCGGGAACAGACTTTCCGCAGTGTCCTTTCGTGGGATCATATCAAAAGCAACTGGAAACTCGGCGTGAAAGGCGGTTACATACACACATGGATGGCCTACGACTACAAGCGTGAGGTCGCACCTGATAACTGGGCGTCGATGACCCGTTCCCGCAGCAAGGTAAATACGTTCTACGGGCAAGCTGAAGGTGAATACAGTCCGACAAAACGTTGGTTTTTCACCGCTAACGTATCGGCTCACCAGCATTTGGTACGCAGTGAGGACAAGAATATCATCTTGCAGGACGGAGGCAAAGCCATCGTGGGCTATGACAAAGGACGCGTGGAACTTTCAGGCTCCGTATCTGCCAAGTGGCAACCGATAGACCGGCTTGGCATGTCGGTTGTGTTGCGAGAAGAAATGTACGGTTTCGAGTGGGCTCCGCTTATACCGGCTTTTTTTATTGACGGCATCATTTCTCCGAAAGGGAATGTGATGCTCAAAGCTTCTGTTTCACGCAATTACCGTTTCCCGACGCTGAATGACCTCTATTTCCTGCCCGGTGGCAATCCCAATCTGAGAAACGAGCATGGTTTCAGCTACGATGCAGGTGTAAGTTTCGAGGTCGGCAAAGAAAATGTCTATAAGTTGAACGGCGGCGTGAACTGGTTCGATTCCTACATCGACGACTGGATTATCTGGCTGCCCACCACCAAAGGATTCTTTTCGCCCCGCAACGTGAAGAAGGTACACGCCTACGGCATCGAGGTCAAGGCGAACCTGGCCGTGCAGCCGGCAAAGGATTGGCTCATTGACCTGAACGGTTCCTATTCGTGGACACCCTCTATCAACGAGGGCGAGAAAATGTCACCTGCTGACCAGTCGGTGGGCAAACAGTTACCCTACGTGCCGGAGCATTCCGCCTCGCTGACAGGACGGTTGTCGTGGCGGTCGTGGGCGTTCCTTTACAAGTGGACGTTCTACTCGGAGCGTTTCACCATGTCGAGCAACGACTACACATTGACAGGACACCTGCCCGAATATTTCATGAGCAACGTCTCCTTGGAGAAAAACCTCTTTTTCAAACCGGTGGACGTGCAATTGAAATTCGCTGTCAACAACCTTTTCAATGAAGATTACCTCTCGGTACTCTCGCGCCCCATGCCCGGCATCAACTTCGAGCTGTTCATCGGTATCACCCCGAAGTTCGGGAAAAACAAGAAAAAGTCCGTAAACACAAATTTGTAACGATATGAAAGCATTGAAAAATCTGAGCCTGATATTGCTGCTTGTACTGACATTCACAGGCTGCCATGATAAGAGTTCCAAACTTGCCGATTTCAACCGAGCGGTCTATACACCCGAATACGCTTCGGAGTTTGACATAAAAGGTGCAGACGGTAAAAAGAGCGTATTGGTTACCGTCACGAACCCTTGGCAGGGAGCTGACAGCATTACCACATACCTGTTCATCGCCCGTGACGGAGAAAGCGTACCCGAAGATTTCACAGGTCAGGTGCTCGGAAAAGATGCCGAGCACATCATCTGCATGTCCTCTACCCATATCGCCATGCTCGATGCTATTGACGAAGACCGTTGCGTCGTTGGCGTATCGGGTATCGACTACATTTCCAATCCCGATATTCAGGCTCGTCGTGACAGCGTCGGCGACGTGGGCTACGAAGGGAACATCAATTACGAACTGCTGCTCTCGCTCGACCCCGACCTCGTGCTGCTTTACGGCGTGAACGGCGCGAGCTCGATGGAGGGAAAACTGAAAGAACTGAACATCCCGTTCATGTATGTTGGCGATTACCTGGAAGAGTCTCCGTTGGGCAAGGCCGAATGGCTGGTGGCATTAGCGGAGGTTACAGGGAAACGGACAGAGGGAGAGAAAGTGTTTGCCGATATCCCGGTTCGCTATAACGCTTTGAAAAAGCGAGTAACCGATGCAGCCATCGATGCCCCTTCAGTGATGCTCAACACGCCTTACGGCGACAATTGGTTCATGCCCTCGACCGAAAGCTATGTCGCCCGGTTGATCAAAGATGCCGGAGGCGATTACATCTACAAGAAGAACACGGGAAACGCTTCTGCGCCCATCGACCTCGAAGAGGCGTATCTGCTGGCCTCGCAAGTCGATATGTGGCTGCATGTGGGTATGGCGAACACGCTCGACGAACTGCGAGCCGCCTGCCCGAAGTTCACCGACACCCGGTGCTTCCGCAACGGATACGTCTATAACAACAACGCCCGCACGAATGCCGCCGGCGGCAACGACTACTACGAGTCGGCCGTGGTGAATCCCGACCTCGTGCTACGAGACCTCGTAAAGATATTCCACCCCGAACTGGTCGCAGAAGATTTCGTCTATTACAAGCAATTGAAATAAATGCGCTCCCGTTCCGTCCTATTATTTACCGCACTGGTTGCCCTCACCCTCTTCCTGTTTCTGCTGGATTTGGCGGTGGGGGCTGTCGCCGTGCCGCTCGGCGATGTTTGGGCGGCCCTGACGGGTGGCGATTGTCCGCGAGCGACGGCGAAAATCATACTGAATATCCGACTGATTAAGGCGGTGGTCGCGTTGCTGGCCGGAGCCGCCCTGTCGGTCAGCGGTCTTCAGATGCAGACCCTCTTCCGCAATCCCCTTGCCGGGCCTTACGTGCTCGGCATCAGTTCGGGCGCGAGCCTCGGCGTGGCACTCGTCGTACTTGCCGGTGTCGGCTCGTCGATAGGCATCGCTGGGGCGGCATGGCTCGGAGCGGCAATCGTGTTGGTTGTCATCGCCGCCGTCGGACACCGCATCAAGGATATCATGGTAATTCTGATTCTCGGCATGATGTTCTCGTCGGGAATCGGTGCGGTCGTCCAAATATTGCAGTATGTTGCCAACGATGAATCCTTGAAAATGTTCGTCGTCTGGACGATGGGGTCGCTCGGCGATGTGACCCTCAACCAGCTTACAGTGCTTATCCCGTCGATTGTCACCGGACTGTTGTTGGCGGTGGTGACGATCAAGCCGCTCAACCTGCTGCTGTTCGGCGAGGAGTATGCCGTGACGATGGGGCTGAACGTCCGTCGCTCACGCGGACTGCTGTTCCTCTCCACGACGTTGCTAGCCGGCACTGTGACCGCCTTTTGCGGTCCGATAGGTTTCATCGGGCTGGCCATGCCCCACGTCACGCGGATGCTGTTCCGCAACAGTGACCATCGGGTGCTCGTGCCGGGAACCGTTCTTTCGGGTGCTTCCGTGCTGCTGCTTTGCGACCTCGTTTCCAAACTGTTCACCCTGCCGATCAACGCCATCACCGCATTGCTGGGAATCCCCATTGTGGTGTGGGTGGTCTTGCGCAACAAATCCGTTACAGCATGATAGAGTTACACGATTTTTCCATAGGCTACGGCGAGCGAACTTTGCTCTGCGAGGTGGAAACCACCATAGAAAAAGGCAAACTGACAGCCCTTATCGGGCGCAACGGCACGGGCAAATCGACGCTGCTCCGCGCCATCGCCGGACTGAACCGCCGTTATGCCGGTCGAATCCTGCTCGACGGGCATAACGGCGCCGATATGCGGGTTGCAGAGAGGGCAAGAACACTGGCATTCGTCACGACCGAGCGCACTCGCATCGCCAACCTCAAATGCGAGGACGTCGTGGCTATCGGCCGCGCACCCTATACCAATTGGATAGGAAGGATGCAGAAGGCCGACACGGAGATCGTTATGCGGTCGCTCGCCTCGGTAGGCATGGAGGACTATGCGGAACGCACGATGGACAGGATGTCGGACGGCGAGTGCCAGCGCATCATGATTGCCCGCGCATTGGCACAGTCCACACCCATCATCCTGCTGGACGAGCCTACCTCGTTCCTCGACATGCCCAACCGTTACGAACTCTGTTCGCTGCTCGCCCGGCTGGCCCATAACGAAGGAAAGTGCATCCTGTTTTCCACCCACGAACTCGACATAGCCCTCTCCCTGAGCGACAGAATAGCCCTCATAGACACCCCCGGACTTCATTGTATGCCAACAGAGGAGATGCGCCGGAGCGGTTATATCGAACGGCTGTTCAGCAACCAAGCCATGCGGTTCGACCCGCTGAGCGGAATCGTAAAGGCTCAATAGTATATAATAAAGACTCAAAAGCTAATGAAATTACTATTGCAGCATAAGATATTCATAGGATATTTTCTTCTAATGGCGATTATCGGTAGTATGGTCGCCATCGTTTTACACGAGCGTAAACGTGTGGCGGAGATAGAGCAGGAGTCGATAACCATATTCCAGACACAAAGCAATATCAGCACTACCCATCGCCATATCACCGTGCTTGCTACTTTCGGGGAATCCGTCATGACGTGGACAGATAAAGATTGTGAGTTATACCGTACACGTCGTCTGAAGGCGGATTCCCTGCTGCAAATTTTACGTGAACAATGCAAGGAATTTGTACGTCCGGAACAAGTGGATTCCCTCCGTTCCCTACTGCTCAACAAAGAGGAACATCTGTTGCGGATGAAAGAGATTTTCCGGCAACAAAAACAAATCGACAGCCTGCTGGCCGGCCAATATTCACTTGTCACATCACAAGCAAATACCTCCCGTACTGTCACCCGCAAGAAAAAAGGGATAGCCGGATTATTCGGAGGCAAGGAAACCGTACAATTGCCATCCGCTAATACCAAAGTGAGAGCACGGGGGAACGAGCTTATTTCCTTGCAGGAAGAACGCAGAAGAAACATCGAGACCTATACGGACAGTCTGCGGTTGCATAACCGTGAACTCAACGGTAAGTTGCGCACGTTAATCACAAGCCTGGATGAGCAGGCATTGTCCGCCCTCCGGAACAAAGAAGTCCGTTTGAAGGATTCATACGAGCATTCCACCCTTGTAATAACCGGCCTGATAATCTTCTCCATAATCCTGTTGTTTGTCTTGTATCTTATCATACAACGGGATATCAAGATTAAGGCAAGGAACAGGAAACGCCTGGAAGAAACGATAGAACAGAACTATGCGTTGCTGGAAATGCGGAAGAATATTATCCTGACCATTTCCCATGACATCCGCGCCCCGCTGAACATCATCAGCGGGAGTGCCGAACTGGCTATGGATACTCGTGAAAAGAAACGCAGGAACAATCACATGAACAACATCCGAATTGTATGTAAACACGTGGTACACTTGCTCAACAACCTGCTGGACGTGTACCGTCTGAACGAGGCCAAAGAAACCCGCAACGATGTGCCGTTCAGCCTTAAAGACTTGTTGGAACGTACCGTTTTCGGATTCTCCCACGTGGTCAATAACAAGGGAATCCTGTTCTGTCACGATTTCAAGGATACCGATGTCAAACTTTACGGCGATGTGGACCGTATCGAGCAGATTATAGACAACCTGCTCAGCAATGCAGTCAAATTCACGGAAGCCGGTACAATCAGTCTGAATGCCTGTTATCATGAAGGAGAGCTGCTGTTAGAAGTCAAAGATACCGGTATTGGTATGAGTGAGGAGACGCTCTCCCGTATCTTCCGTCCGTTCGAACGTTTGAGTTCAGTGGCCAACGCCCATGGATTCGGATTGGGGCTGCCAATCACGAAAGGACTTGTCAACCTGCTTGGCGGAACCATCAATGTGACAAGCAGTATAGACCAAGGCAGTACTTTCCGCGTGACACTTCCCATGAAGATGACGGATGAACCGATAGAAAGCGAGAACCGGATAATCCCACACCCGGTGCACCTGCCCCAAAATGTACTTGTCATTGATGATGACACCATGTTGCTGGATGTGATAAAGGAGATGCTGGAGCGTAACGGAATGAACTGTACAACCTGTGCCACCTCCAAAGAGGTCGTAAAGGCAATGCGGGGCAAGGATTATGACTTGCTGCTGTCCGACATCCAAATGCCGGGCACCAACGGCTTCGATCTGCTGACTCTGTTGCGGAACTCAAATATCGGGAACTCCCGTACCATACCTGTTGTGGCCATGACAGCACGCGGTGACAGTGACAAGGAGGCATTTCTCCATGCCGGATTTACAGACTATATCTACAAGCCTTTCTCTTCCTCCGAGTTGCTCAGCCTGCTTTCAACGATAAGAAGAAACCGGCAGGAAGAGACCCATAGCGTCGATTTCAGTCTGATACTCTCTGAAGTCAGCGACAAATCAAAAACGCTTCTTTCCTTTATATCCCAGTCAGAAAAAGACCGGGAGGAACTCGGTACGGCAATGAAAAACGGTGACAGGCAGAAATTGCGTGAAATCACCCACCGGATGCAACCGATGTGGGAATTACTGCAAATGGAAGAAGCCTTGTCGGCTTATCGCGCTTTACTGAAAAACGAGACTATAAACGATAAGATATTGAATGAACATACCCGGCAGATTATGGATTACGCCGCCATACTGATTAAAGTGGCGGAAGCCGAGATAAAAAGAGTGACGAATGAAACGGAAAATACTGATAGTTGAAGACAATGTAGGTCTGTCACAGATGCAGAAAGACTGGCTCTCACAGGCCGGTTATGATGCCGTGACGGCCATGAACGAGACGATAGCACGCTCGTTGATACGCAGAACGCAGTTCGACCTGATATTGTCGGATGTGCGGTTACCTGAAGGGGACGGCATTTCCCTGCTGGAATGGTTGCGCAAGGAAAGGAAGGACATCCCGTTCATCCTGACCACGGAATATGTTTCCGTTTCGGATGTGGTGCGTACCATCAAGCTCGGAGCCAGGGATTACCTGCCCAAACCGGTACACCGGGAGCATCTGCTGGAGTTGGCGGAAGATGTGTTCCGCCCGGTGGCTACGGTGCGCAGGAAAGAGAAGGAGCTGTTTCACCGAACAAGCCCCAGGATTCTGCAAGCGGAAAAGTTTGCCAGGCTGGTTGCTCCGTCCGATATGTCGGTAATGATTCTCGGTGCCAACGGAACCGGCAAAGAATCGATAGCACAAACCATCCATAACAACAGCGAACGCTGGAATATGCCGTTCGTCGCGATAAACTGCGGGGCGTTACCGCGTGAACTGGCCGCCTCGCTCTTCTTCGGGCACGAGAAAGGGTCGTTTACCGGTGCCGACAGCGCCAAGACCGGATATTTCGACATGGCGAAAGGCGGCACGCTGTTTCTGGACGAAATAGGGACGATGTCCTACGAGATACAGTCCTTGCTCCTGCGGGTATTGCAGGAGAATACCTATGCTCCGGTAGGCGGCAGGGAACGGACAGCCGATGTGCGGATAATTGCCGCCACGAACGAGGATATGCAACTGACCATCCGGGAGGGACGTTTCAGGGAAGACCTCTACCACCGGCTGAACGAGTTCGAGATTCGGCAGCCGTCGTTGGCAGAGTGTCCGGAAGACATCCTGCCGCTGGCCGAATTTTTCCGTGAACGTCATTCCAAAGAACTGAAACGGGAAACGCAAGGCTTTACGGACGATGCCAGGCGCAGGATGCTCGCCTATCACTGGCCGGGCAACGTGCGGGAGTTGCAGAACCGAATCAAACGTGCCGTACTGGTCACGGAAACGCCGATGCTGAATATGGAAGCGTTGGATATGGAAATCCGTCCATGCGTAAATGACGATGCCCCTTCACGTACCGTCCTGCCCCTGAGAGATGAATCGATGGAGAAAGAGAGCATTATCAATGCTCTGAAGGTTTGCAACGGACACCGGGAACAAGCCGCGGCGATGCTGAATATCAATCCGGCAACGCTGTACCGGAAAATGAAGAAATACGGGCTGAAGTGAAATTGATAACTGTAATTAATGGAAATATCGCTGAATATATGTAATTTTGCAATTAAATAGAGAAAAATCGGCTTACTGTCAATAGGGCAGTTGCCGACGATATATAACATAAGACCGCAAGGCGTTTCTAATGGGAATCTGGTAAATTAACATTAACAGGAACTATTGCGTGATTGCTTATGCTATGCCTACGCATAGCGTGCATTCACCTATTCCTGTTAAGGCATTCCAGAGCCTCCATTAGAAGTAGCGTGTTTGCACGCTTCTTTTTTTTGACGGCTTCCGGTTGAGAGTAAAATTAAAAACCGGGGTATATGCCAAAAATCCAAGCAGTAACGGCTATGACACTGGACGGCTTTCTGCCGGATGCCGCCGATATGTCGATGCGATGGGTAATGAACCACAGGAAAGGTTTTGCCCATTGGCGGGAACGCTGTGACGCAAGGATTTTACCCCATTCCATTTTGGACCTGCTTTGCGAAAAAGACGGCAAAGGCAATACCTTTACCTATTTGGCCGAAGTTTCCGATTCCGAATCGTTGGAACTGCTCCGAGGGCTTTCCTTTTACAACCTCGTGGACGAACTGATCGTTTACCTGCTTCCCATTTCCTCCGGCGGGGGAACTTCCATACAAAACATTCTTCCTACTCTGCAATGGCGGTTGCATGAAGCCACTACCTTTTCCAACGGTATCTGCCGGTTGATTTATCGCAACCCTCGCAAGATGTAACTTGCACATTGCGGGAATCCTTGCATTTTGCAAGACCGTTTTTTCATTTCAACTTTCCTCTGATAATTTTTATTTCGCTGTATTTCAGCGGAATGCCTGTGTTATTCCGTGAAATGCAGGGTCATTGGTATGCCATTAGCCCTATATCATAGTATAACCTGTTGCGCGACAAGGTGTAATCAGTCATTATTTACACTCAAAAGACAGATCATATTATGATACAGATAGACCGTGAGACGTTCCAGATGATGCTTCACCAAATCATGGAACGGTTCGACAAGATTGAAGACAAGCTGAGCCGCATGAACCGGCAGACCTCTGCCCTTGACGGCGACAAGCTGCTGGATAACCAGGACATGTGCGAGTTGCTCGGTATCACGAAACGTACCCTTGCACGGTACCGCCAGAAAAAACTCGTGACTTACTACATGATAGACGGGCGTACCTATTACAAATCATCCGAGGTCAAGGAATTTCTGAACCGGAAAGGCAGGCTCTCCCTCGCGGAAATGGAGCGAAACAGAATCAATGTTTAACAAATTAAAATGAAGAATTGCAATGGAAATTATCAGTATGGACATCCGGACTTTCGACGCGCTCATGACGCGTGTGAAAACCATCGAGGAAAAGGCCGACATACTATGTAAACGGCAGGAAGACCTCGGCTTGAAAAAATGGCTGGACAACCAGGAGGTATGCGACATTCTTGGCATATCGAAGCGTACCCTACAGGAGTACCGGGCCAAAGGATTACTGCCTTTCGGCAGGATCAAGAACAAGCTGTTCTACAAGCCTGAAGACGTGGAGAAAGTATTACAGTCGTATTATCATGCTAATTCAAAGAAACTATGAACCATTATTTCATTGACAAGCAAGACCCGCGTGTAGCCGACCTTCTCCGCCGTCTGGAGAATACCGGCAGGGCACTGAAGAAAATGGAACCGAACTGTCAACGCTCGTTCAACGGCGAACGTTTCATGAATGATGTGGAACTGGCAAAACTCCTGCGTATCAGCCGCCGCACCTTGCAGGAATACCGGTCATTGCGCATCCTGCCTTACTACCTGATACAAGGCAAGGTGCTGTACAAGGAATCGGAAATTCAGCAACTGCTGGAAGAGGCGCATAGAAAGTGCCTTGACGAACAACAGAAATGGTTATGATCTGAGCAAGCGGTTCCAACGGAACAGTACGAGAGGAACAGCCCGATAATACGGATTGTTCCTCTCATTTTTATTGCCGCTTGTTTACACAGTCTTTCTTTTCCGCTTGGGCTTGGCGATAACTTCTTCTTCGTAGAGGTTTACCGGCCGTTTTGCCGACATTTCACGTAATGCTTTCGTGTCCTCGTCCACTTTCCGGCTTTTCACCTCAGCATATATCTGGGTAGTCGTGATGCTGGTATGTCCCATCATGCGGCTCACGGTTTCTATCGGAATACCCAACGAGAGCGTGATATGCGTTCCGAAATTATGCCTCGCCTTGTGGAAAGTCATGTAGAATCCGTATTGTTTTCCGACCTCTTTCGTGAGTTTAATCAAATATCCGCGACAATACACGTTGAAAATCTTGTCGCTCCGACGTTCCGGCTTGTACTTCTCTATAATCCGCAAGGGAATATCCAACAATCGGATATAAGAGGCGACATCCGTTTTTTTTCGCCGGATACGAATCCACTGACTTCCGTCCTCCTTCTGTATGATATCCTTTTCCGACAAGCGTTTCAGGTCGGCATAAGCCAGACCCGTGAACGTCGAAAAAATGAACCAGTCACGGACACGTTGCAGGTTGGGTTTATCGAGTTGTGTCGCCATCAGTTTCGTCAGGTCCTCGTATTTCAGATGGCGGCTTTTGCGCTTCGGAAGTGCCGGATGCAGTTCATCGTAAGGGTCGCGGCGTAATGTTCCCTGGCTCACCGCTCGTTTGGTCATCTTTTTCAAGCGGTACAAGTGTTCATGCACGGTTTTCTGCTGCATACCGCAATTGCTTCGCAGGTACAACTCGAAATCATCATAAAAATCCTGGTCGAGACTTTTCAGGGTGACATCTTCCGTTTTCTTTTTATCCCGTATAAACTCATGCAAGTGTCTGTAGGAACGGGTATAGCTTTCGTAACTCCCTTCCTCCCGGTCCACGCCGATTCTTTTCTTGAACTCCTCGTTATGTTCCGTAAACAGTGCCAGTAAGGTCAGTTTTTTCTCACCGATACCCAGCATGGCATTCTTGATCAATTCCGCTGTAACGAAACCCAGACTGTTTTTGATACGCTTGTAATGTCCACGGATCTGTTTGTCCAGGTCGACTATGGCGCGGTTCACGGTAATGGCATTTTCGCTTCTGCCGTCGGCACGTCCTGTTTCCGGATTCCACAGGGCGGGATTTACGGCTACCTTGATGCCTATTTGTTCCCATTTGGCATCGACACTTACCTTGCACAACAGCTGGCATGTTCCATCTTTGCGTACCTTTGTGCGGTTGATATAGAACAGGATGGCAAACGTGCTGCGGTGCTTTATCTCTTTATTCCGAATGTTGTTATTTACGTTCATGGCTGATAAGTTTAATATTAGACATACAGGTTAAATGGCAACCGAGAACCGCTCGGCAATCTTGGCATCGAGCATACGGGTGTCGTTCTCTACTTTATCATCGGTCACATGGGCATAAATCTGGGTGGTGCTTATCCGTTCATGCCCCAATATCTTGCTCACGGTTTCAAGCGGGACTCCGTTCGACAGAAGTACGGTCGTCGCGCTGGTATGGCGGGCCTGATGGAATACGAGTCGTTGCTTGATACCGCACAGGTCTGCGATGGTTTTCAGCGCGTTATTCAATTCGCTGTTGCTGTACATCGGCAGCAGTTTTCCTTCCGGTGCGGCATCCCTGTACTTTTCAAGGATATAGAGCGGAATATCCAGTAAGGGGACCTCATAGCTGATTTTTGTTTTCTTGCGGGAGGTCTTAATCCACAATGTGCCGTCCTCGACAGCCACGAGGTCTTCATCCGACAAGCGGCACATATCCCCGTATGGAATGCCGGTAAAGCAGGAAAAGAGAAACAGATCACGGATATGGTAGAGTTTCCTGTTATGGAGCGGTGTCGACATGATGCGTTCCAGTTCATGCTCCGTGAGATACTTTATTTCCCTTGCCGGTCGTTCCGCCTCATAGCCTGCAAACGGATTGGACGTCAGGATACCTGCCGACTTCGCTTTCCGGATAACCGTCATCAGCTGTGTGGTCAGCAGCAGAATAGTTCCCGCACTCAGTTGGCAGTCCGTCCGCAGGTATAGATCATATTTGTCTATGAAAGACCTGTCCAATGCCGTGAAGGGAATGTCCGAAAGGTTGTATTCCTTGTTGAGAAACTGCATGAGTTGGCCACAAGCATACTTGTAGGATGTGGCCGTGCTTTCCTCACGATTGATTCCGACTTTTTTCTCGAATTTCTTTATGAAACTGAGGAAGAACGCCACCAAAGTTTCCTGCCCGTAAGCCATGCCCAAAAGGATACATTTCACCTCCTCGGCTGATACTTTCTCCCGAAGGGCAAACAAGTCCTGATAGATGGAGAGTGCCGAAGCGCGTATCTCGTCCAACTGCCGGTTGATTTCCCTTGACCTTGCGCTCTTCCCCGTGGCACGACCGGAAAGCCATGCCGATTCCGGAGCCGTCATCTTCATGCTGAAGGCCGCCTCGGAATACTTGCCTACATTCAACCTGCCCATAATCGGGCACTCTCCCTGCTCGTCCGCTTCGCTCTTTTTCAGGTAGAACGAAACCCTTACATCTTCTTGATTCATAGCTCTATACTTTTAATTGCAAAATTAACCGGTATAGAGTTACCTGTCAGCATGAAAAATATGGCAGAACATAGAAACAGCCCCTTGAAACAGAAAACAATAGGCATATTTTACCGATATACGGAAAATTCTGCGTATCTTTATTCTCTCAAACAAGGGTTCTTTGAGATGGCAGAGGCGAAATCAGAGTAGTTTCACGTTTCATTTTCGATGTCGTTCGACACTAAAAAAGGCAACGGATAGGTAGCAAAATTACCTCACAACTCCTCAATATCCCGCTTTTTTGGAAAAAGGAAGAATACAGTCATTCAACACCCAATTCCTTTAGTCTCCAACCACTTACTTTATTCCGCCAAAATCTGCCTGAATCTCACGAATTCTTCGTATATTTGTTACAAAGAAAATCCGACTGACAGAACCATTTAAAATAGCACTTACAATAGTTGCATCAAGTTTATAACGACTGATAATCAGACTTTCAGTGGAATACTTTGCTTCCATCCACCATTGCTCTTCCTTATCTGGATAAGGTTGATAACCAAACACTAAGGCTACAGCATCTTTATTGCCATCGCGTGTTTCGCCAGTCTTTTTCCATGTAGAATTGGGATATTTTTCCTGTACATAAGTATAGGCAAGTTCTTCAAAAGTTCTGAATCCATCTTTTATATTTTTCCAGTCTACAGATATTCCCATTTTACTATTTGCATGATAATATTAAGTTATCAGTTGTTCACCCTCCTACTTTCTACCTGATAATTAGCTTTATATATGTTATTCACGTTACTTCGCAGCATTATTAAATTTTATGATGAATATGGAAATACAAACAGCTGACTCAAAAGGAGCAAAAAAGGTAAGTAGCGCTCTATCTGACTTCATATTTCACTGCCAATATGAAAAAGCATTGAGCAAGAAAACTATAACAGCTTATCAAATTGACCTGGAACAATTAAAAGACTTTCTCTATGAAGTATACTCCATAGAAGTGATGGAATCTGTCTCAAAAGATATGATAAAAGCCTATCTACAAAAGATTTCAGACTTCAAGCCCAAGACCATAAAGCGAAAAATCGCATCATCAAAAGCATTTTTCTCTTTCTATGAATTTGAGAATGACACATTTATCAATCCTTTCCGAAAAATAAAAATACAGATGAAGGAACCTTACATTTTACCGACTGTCATGTGCAGTAACGAAATAAAACTGATATTGGAATATTTATATAAAGAACGAATGAAAGAAGCCAACCATGACAGTTATACATATAAAGCTAAAACCCGGAATATCGCAATAATTGAATTACTATTTGCCACAGGTGTCCGAGTCTCTGAACTATGTCAGCTTCAATGGAATGATATTGATTTGACACAAGGTACAATTAAAGTATACGGGAAAGGAAGTAGAGAACGGATAATACAAATTTGTTCCAAGGGGATAATTACAATTATGAAAGAGTATTATAAACAAACTCAACCTACAACGTCATTTTTCACGAATAGGCTTGGCCATGAAATATCACCCCAATCGGTAAGGCAGCTTGTAAAAAGATGCATTAAAGAACTTAATCTATCAAAACATATCACGCCACACACTTTTCGCCACACTTTTGCCACATTATTATTAGAAGAAGATGTAGATATCAAGTATATTCAAAGCCTATTAGGGCATAGCAGTATTGTTACCACCCAAATTTACACACACGTCAATTCCAATAAACAGAAAAAGATTCTACACAACAAACATCCAAGGAACAAAATAGAAATCAAAATATGATACATCATGTTAAGTAAGCCAAAACGGATAAGATTGCCGATTTCTGCTACGACAAAGAAAATAACCGTATTATCATGTGCATGAATGACGATATACAGTTCGGTTATCTGGATTTGGATTGAATTTTAGGAATACTTTGAATATATTTACAACAAACAGAGGTTATTTTTTATAATAGCCTCCTGTTTTACGAGAGCCTCTATATTCTATTAGTCCTTTCTCTTTCAGCGATTTGATATAGCGTTCTGTTGTAGCAATACCTTTATTTATGTGCTTGGATATATCTTTTACTTTAGGTTGTGAATTTTTTTCCAAAAAAGATAGAATGAGAGTTTCAATCTCATTTATTCCCTCATTTATTCCCTCATTTATTCCCTCATTTATTCCCTCATTTATTCCCTCATTATAGGATCGTCTAATAATCGAGATGAACTGCAAGCCATCTAAATCATTGACAAATTTTAAATCGGGCTCTTCTTTGAGTGCACGTATAATACCTGAACCTAAGCCACGATAAGGCATTGTCTTTGCACAAAAATTAGCAATAAACGGATTACGAACAACTGCATTCCCAAACTTTATGTTCTCCACAGTCAGTCCATCGGGAAGGCATCCCGGGCTAATAATCTCTATACGATCATCAAAAATTAGTAGCCTCACTGGGGCATTCTTTGTATAATCACGATGCACAAGTGCATTTTGGAGTATTTCTTCTAATGCAATTTCTGAAACTTCGAGCTTACCAATTGAATTAAAACCCTGCCCAGCTTGGATATTACGCAGATTAGCTTTAAAGAAAGACATTCCTCTTTCAAAAAGTTCAGGCAAAGTACCTGAAATATCTTTGCTATCTCTATAATTAATTCCAGCCATATCAATACCCCAAAACGCAACAGCTTTTAGAACAAACGTTGGGCGGTATTGCTGAGGATATTTCCCAAAAAACAACAAGCCCGCCAAAGTCATTTTACCGTCTCTTATTATATTTAGATTTTGTAGCAATTCCAAATAAGGAATTCCAAATGTATCTATTTCACGTCCATATTCTTTTCGCACAAAATCATCCAATACGCTACTATTAATATCTTTATCTGATGTAAAAGGAATAGGTTGCTCGTCGGCGTACATCATACCCGAACATTGAAATAAACGAACTATTTCACTATTCTCCATCACCTTACGCTTGTCCGCCCCTTGCTTTGTCCAAATAACTCCACTCAAATCTTTATATGGTTTATTGTCTCCTTCGTCTATATGGGCAACAAGGATAGATCGATCTTCTATTATTACAGTTTCTGTTTGTATGTAAATTACTGGACGTAATAAGTTTGTGGCAACATTAGCCAACATTGAATTGATTTGTTGTATCTCTTGATAAGACAGTCCTACCACTTCGCCTGTTTTGTCTTTGATCCCAAACAAGATCATACCTCCACGTGCATTAGACATAGCAACCATTTCAGCAGCAATACTGTCCTGATTTGAGAAACGTTCTTTGAATTGTACTGTACTAGTTTCTCCACATCTTACAAGGAGTTGTAATTCTTTACTATTCATATTCTTATCTTGTTTGTGACAGACACACAAATGTAGAACAAAAAATGAGGAATAGAAAATATCAAAACTATAAGATTGCCGATTTCTGCTACGACAAAGAAAATAACCGCATTATCATGTGCATGAATGACGATATACAGTTCGGTTATCTGGATCTAAATAGTTACTACCAGATAAGCTAACCGATATCCTGACAACCCGACCTATTCCGATTTTGTGTTTTGGGCTGATAGTAACTTCCGTTATGGGGTAGGCTCGACAGGGGCTGTTACTGAAGAGGGATTTGAAACATCTATGATCAAAACCCCACGAATCGTTTTCACACCCGGCTCTGCCTTGCGTAAAGCCCGTAAGGAGACCGATTTCAAAAAAGCAGGAGTCGTAACAACAGAGAGCAAACCGGGAGGCGAGGATGACAGACCGGTGATCGAATAGGCTGTAAAATAGACAGAAAATCTCATAATAATTCAGATATTTCTTCATTGAAAAGTCCCGGGTTAGATCCTGGGACTTTTTTATTATGGATCTCAGATCGGGTCTTTTATTTAAATAACGAGACATGATACAAGCTATTGGATTTGCAAGAATAAAAAAGGACATAGTATCTGTACAGCAGAAAGGTAAAAATAAAAATCATTCCGGTTAATTTGTTTTTACACAAGAACTTCAATATTTTTGTTGAGAATCACATTTACTCTGGTTTGGAGGTAAAATTATTCTAATACATTTTCATGAGTTCGTTTTCAAATTTGCGTTCGATATATATCAAACGAATAAAACACATATATGTTCTTTTCGTTTGACAATTGAGTTTCTTTTGTTTAATAATTATGAAACGAAAATTTGTAAGGAGACTTTTTTCCCGCACCTTACCAATCAATAATACTACACTTCTTTATCCTCTATCCGTTCTATTCGTATTTCCATCTCATCCTTTCCCTTGATTTGGTATCCTTTAGCCCGTATAGTTTCAATACTCAAAACGGGGATAGCCTGGTTCAAATCTTTCCGCAAACGAAACACTAACTGTTCCACTGTTTTTTTATCGGCATCAACATCTCCATCCCCAAGAGTTTGATAGAGAGATTCATACGATTGAAAAAGGTCTTTTCCCTGCAACAAAGAATAAAACAACTCAAAGACTCTAGGAGCAAGTTGTATCGTTTGATCACCATACATCAAAGAACATAGTCTTTCGTCATACCGAACAACATTATCAATTGGTAGCAAAGGCAACTCCAATGATTCCTCCAACGATTCTACCTCAGGTTCTGCCACAAGTTCTGTCTCAGGTTCTGTTAGCAGTTCTACCTTTTGCCCAACAGGTTCAACAGGTAAAACCAGCTCTGTTTCCATGGGCTGTTCATTTTCAGAAACAAATTGATCCGGATATTTTGAAGACTTATTGTTCTGTCTTCTTTTTACTATCAATATTCCCAAAATCACAAGGGCTATAGACAACACAATATAATAAGATGTCCCCCACACCAAGTTTTCTATCCAACCACCCTTAACATATCCTTCCAAAAGAATAATATCCTGAATATCTACTTTGTATGTCAACTTCAAGTAATCATGTAAGACTTTCACATCCTCTTGGCCGTAAAATGTCTTTTTATCTGTATCATTATTATAAAGTGATACTGCCGTTTTATACTCCAGCCCATTCCCTCTCAACTTTAACTGAAAAAGACTATCCAACTTTTCCAGTTTTACAGGGTTCTTGAGTGACAAATACTGCTGATCAGCCAGAAAATCTCTTTCATCAGGAGTATAAGGTTTAATACTATCCTTTTTAAAATGCAAAGTCTGACCTTCAGTTATTATTTTAATATCAGGGGAAGCTGTCGGAACAAATATATATTTCGTCTTTACTTTGGCTTCTCTCATCCTGTTCGTGCGATCTTCCCATAAAGTCTGCTTCCAGATTTCAGTCACTTGGGTTCGCAAACTACAAGAATACCAATATCCTCCACTTATAAAGATAAGCCAAACCACAAAAATCCCCATTAACCCATATAATGAACCATTCTTCATTTTCACATTCTATTTGACTGCAAAAATAGAAAAGAACCGTTCAAAAAGAGATAAAACGAATAAATAAATGCCTTTATAAGCATAATATAGGAGATTTATAAGAGAATTATAGGAGTTCATCCGAAAAAGACTCTCTATTTTTGCATCAACAAACACGTAATACAAATATGGAGAAAAAACTAAAATTAGTAGGATTTGTAACTTGCCTGATCGCTGGTTGTTATTTTGGGTCCACCCCAAAAAACGATTTACCGTCTCTATTATTAGAAAATGTGGAAGCATTGGCTTACGGTGAACATGGAGATGGAGCCAAATGTTATGGCGATGGCTCTGTAGACTGTGACGGAGATTGGGTCGAAATGAGAATTGAAGGATTAAGCCTCGAATAAACAATGAAGCATCTCCTATATATATTAATAGGTATTAGCTGCCTGGGCGCCTGCACGAGCTCTCCGGATTCGCACTTCCCGAGATACTCAGACTTTACCGAAACCAAGGCGCTCAGTGCACAGGTTATCAACCTGGATACTATCCTGTTCCGTTATCCATTCCGGGTAACGGTCAGAGATAGTATTGCCGTTGTAATGGATCTGCATAATATAGATCATTATTTACATGCGTTTACCTATCCGGCGTGGAAACATATTGCTTCATTCGGCAGACGTGGAGAAGCCCCGGAGGAGATGCTATCAGCAGCGAACATTCAATTTAACTCCTTAGATTCTTTATGGGCTCTCGATCCCAATAAGATGGAGATTACCCGCTGGAAAATATCTCCTTCTACCGGTTCTGCGGAACGGGTAGAGGAGATTAAACTAGACAAAAAACTTGTCCGTTCTTTAGACTTTCGCACGATGGAATCGGGCTTTTTGATTCCTGACTATATGGGAGAGCATCGTTTTTGGGAAGTAAACAAGAATGGTAAAGCGACCAAAAGTAATGGTACAATCCCTAGTGAAATTGTCAATAAAGAGACATCACGCCCGGCATTGGCACAGGCATGGCGAAGTTTTATGGACTATAATCCCGACAATGGTGTCTTAGCTATGGCTACCCAGTTAGGAGAAACAATCGAAATTTATAACTTAAATGACAATACACATAAAGTCCTGTATGGTCCGGCAGGAGAACCTGAGTTTCAAACGGGTAAAGACGGTTCGGGTATACCTAGCGGAATTATGGGGTTTAGTGACATAAAAGTAACAAACAAACATATCTACGCTGTATTTCAGGGTATTAAATTCAAAGACAAGCTAGCCACCTATCAGCGTGGAGAACGGCCGGAAGACGGAGGAAGATTCATCTACGTTTTCGACCTGCAAGGGAACCCGGTTTGCAAATACACCCTTGATCATGCTATATACGGCATCGACATAAACGAAGAAACGAATACGATCGTCGCAACCGAAGTGAAAAGCGATGATCCAATTATAGAATTCAAAATTTAAAGAACAAGATGAAAACTTTAAATCTGATCATACTAGTATTATTACCGATCTTCTTCTCCTGTAAAAATGAACAGAAAGAAAAGGAAACACGGATTGTACAACTTGTCAACGAATGGCAAGGGAAACAAATTGTGTTTCCAGAAAGCATAACCTTCACACGTTATCTGACAGATACAACTGACTATCAGATTCCAAATTCGGAATATAAGGTATTGATATATGTAGACTCTATCGGCTGCACCAGCTGTAAACTACAACTACCTAAGTGGAAAGAACTGATTGAATATACAGATTCCGTAACACAAGGGAAAATTCCTTTCCTCTTTTTCTTCCACTCAAAGGATTACAAAGAAATACGTTATTTGCTGAAACGTGATGGCTTTGACCGCCCTGTGTGTATCGATATGGACGATCGGCTGAACAAACTGAACAAGTTCCCGGCTGATATGACTTTCCAAACTTTCTTGCTAGACAAAAATAATAAAGTAGCAGCTTTAGGAAATCCGGTACACAACACAGCCATAAAAGACCTCTATCTAAAACAAATAACCGGAAAAGAAAGTCAGACTAAAAATATGTTGAAAACAACTGCTGAAGCTATACAAACAGAGATAGACTTCGGCACATTCGACAAATCAGAAATAAAAGAGGCTACCTTCGAAATAAAAAACACCGGGGACAATCCTCTCGTAATAGTGGACGTAAGTACCACCTGCGGCTGTACAGCAGCCACCTATGATAAACGACCAGCAAAATCCGGAGAAACTCTCCGAGTAGGAATTAAGATGACACCGAAAGACACAGGATTTTTCGATGAAGTCGTAACGATCAAGTACAATAGTATTAACAACCAACCTATCAAGGGTAGGATAAAGGGGAATGTTCGGTGATCGAACAAAAGGGAGTTTGCTGCACGACCTCAAAATTGTACAAGCAAACTCCCAGGGACCCCGAAAAGGAGGTGTATGATGGTAATATAACCGACAGAACAAAATGGTACAGGTGCCATTCGGCTATCTAATCTGAAAAACAGTAGGCAAAGATAGAAAATAACCCGATCAAATAAAGTTTTAAAATAAACAATTAAACAGATACGAATATGAAAAAGTTATTTGGTATCATTGCTATAGCAGCTATCGCAGCAGCAGGCTGGAATTACGGCCTGAGTCAAAACGAGGTGGAACTGTCAGACTTGGCACTGGCTAATGTGGAAGCGTTGGCTAGATACGAAATCGAAGTAGGAGTACCTTGCATTATATCAACTGCAACGTGCTACGAAATTAATGATGATTTAGGTCATACTATTATACCTGGATACAAATAATAATTATCCTGATTAAATTATTATTACTTCAATTCCTAAGAGGAGTTACGAGAAACTCCTCTTAGGACTAATACAATATATATGAAAATCAATGATATTTTAATAGTCATCCTATTCTTTATGTTTCTTTTATCGTGTGAACATAAAGAAACTGATCCAAAAAATCATTTTAAACATGCATTTAATATAAAGGCTAAAAAACTCAATGTCAATACTTACAAATTAAATTCTTTTGGTAGGATGATTCCATTTGAAGATCATCAATGTATAATTAAAGAGAACTACTTAGGGCAATCTCTTTTAGATAAAATTTATTATACAAAAGATAGCCTTCAATCATTTGCACAACTAGGAGAAGGACCAGATGAGAGTATTATGCCACGTTTAATGCAGAAGAAAGATAAGTCAAGCATTAACATATTCGATTTGCAAAAAAAACAAATAGTAACAAAAGATTTATCAAAAAACATTTCAGATATAACAAAATTGAAATGTATGCCTCTTTCGATAATACAAACAAAATATGGATATATAGTTTCAGGTCTTTTGGATAAAAATGAAAATGATAATAATAGATATGCAATATTAAACAATGAAGGGGAATTTATAAAATCTTTTGGGGGCTTTCCTAAAGATGGAAATGAATCTGGAATTAAAAGTAAAACACTTGCTTATCAAGGTTGGATAGTTTATAATCCATTATTAGATAGGTTTGCATCAGTAACATCATCGGGAGCCATATTTGAATTATATCAAGTAAACGCAACTCCTAATCTTATAAAAAGTTATCACGATATATATCCTATATATATAAACGACAGTAGTCCTGGGATTAATAGCATTAAACACGGACAAGAAAATGTTATTGGTTATACAGATATATATGCAACCGACAAATACATCTATACTTTATATTCTGGAAAAAAATTAGCGCAACACAATAATGAAGGAATGATGGATGCTATGCTAAGTAATAATATTCTTATATACAATTGGAACGGAGAGTGTGTATGTAGACTATTTTCCGATAAAAAACTATTTAACATTTGTATAACAGATGATGATAAAGAATTAATTGCAATAGGATGGGAAAAAGATTTCTGCCTATATTCTTTCAACTTATCGAAAGTTCTCTGATTTCATTTAGCAAAAAAAGAAATTACATTTAAAAACAATAAACAATTTAACACCATGAGCAACAAACTCCAAGGCTGGTTAGCCCCTAACACACTGACAGAAGACACGAACGATCGTATTTTAGTTCTTAACTCCGCCGGCACAGTAGATAACGAACAACTCTACGAAGACATGCGCGAAGAAGATACCGGTTTGCGTCGGGAAACACTCGTTCACGTAGTAACTCTCTACGAACGCATCGTGGCACGTGCTTTGATGAACGGACACAATGTCAACACCGGATTGTTCTACGCCGTTCCCCGCTTCATCGGGCCGATCGAAGAAGGACAATGGAATCCGGCAAAAAACGACATCTATGTTTCATTCACTCAAAACCGCGTCCTGCGTGAAGAGATACGAAACACCAAAGTTGAAATCCTGGGCGAAAAAGCCGACGCTATTTATATCACCGGCGTTCAGGATTGCAGTAACAACGTAAAAGACGGACATATCACGCCGGGACGTAACTTCCGCATCACCGGTTCGCGCATCCGTATCGAGGGAACAGATGAAAATGTCGGCATCTCCTTCCGCAGCCTGACAGACGACGCGGTGACGAAAGTTACTCCCGACATGTTCGGCACAAACAATCCTTCGGAACTGATATTCATTGCTCCGACGGGCCTGGCTGACGGAGAATATGAAATGACGCTGACAACACAATACTCCGGGAATACTCAGCGTATCCTGAAAACGGCGCGCAGTGTCAGCCGTATTGTGTACGTTGGTACCAACAAGGGAGAAGAAGGGGAAGACGACCGTCCCGTAATTGAATAAAAGAGGCATTTTTGTTTACCAACCCAAACAAGGCCTGTTTAGGCACCGCAAACAGAGGTGTTTAGGGATGGCAAACAACGGTGTTTGAGGATCACAAACAGGAGAGGTAAGTTCAAAGAACAAAAGGGAGTCTGCCTATAGGTTGACAACTGTTACGGCAAACTCCCCGACTGCTCTCCTAAAAAGGAAAGGAGGTATATCAAAATCATTTAAGATCAACAACCAGAATGATATCGGTATCAACTGATACTTGTATCTTTCGAATATCTAAACTGAATAAGAGTAGGCAAAGGTAAAAAATAAACTAACTTATAATTCAATAAAAGAAAAAGAACATGAAGAAAAAAATCTTCGGGGTAGCTATTATCGCTGCTATGGCTGTTGCAGCAAGCTGGAGTTTCAGCCAAAGTCAAAATAATAAAAATAATATTAGCCTTATATCCACAGACATAGAGTCAATGGCTGCATGTGAAAGTATTGGCTGGTGGGATAATGATGGTAATTGTGTTAAGAATGATGCTGGGACCTATTTCTGCAAATCAGATTCTTGGCCAGCACTAACGGATTGTGAACAATAACATCCTGATTTTATGAAAAATAATGGAGAATCGAAATCTTTTAGGAATGATGGAGATTCTTCATTATTCTCACTATTAAACTAATTATATAAGAGGGAAATAGCATGAAAAAAGTTGCAATATTGTTACTATCTTTATTGTTCTTCAATTCTTGTGAAAAAAAAATTATTCAGGTAAAAAATGAAGGAACTGTTGCTGCTGATTCAACATTGTTTTGCCGACAGGACTCAACAATAAAAATACAGATAGGAGACCATTTAATACCTAAGCCATTAGTTTCACAATTTGTAGAAAACGAGAAAGGAAATATATTTTATGTTATACTGGATGAAAATACGTTACATTGGTTTGATGTAAAGACAAACGAATTATTACGAACAAACAAAATAAATAATTGTGGTAATCTGAATAATTATTCTGGATTCCTTTGCAAAGGAGACACCACTTTTGTGTATAATTATAAACAGAAAATGGTATATATGTTAGATCCTTCATTCAAAACAATCAAACATTGGAGTGTTATAAATGGAGAGAGTCATAAAAACACTTTCGATCCGGAAGCTTTAACAGATTCTCCCATTTTGTATTTCCAAGACAGAATCATATTGTCAGGAACCAAATTAGGACTATTTAAGAAAGACGAAAAAGAACATCCAGTCAGTTGTAATATCAACATATCGAATAACAAGATTATATATGGGATAAATTATCCCGATCAATATGTAGAGGGTGATTTCGGAGGAGTTTATTTTAACACAATCTATCACGCTTTGGGTGACGACAATAATTGCCTCTACAGTTTTCCTGCCGATCATTATGTTTATTCTTATTCAACGGATTTCTCCACATATCGGAAATTTTATATGGGAAGCCGTTATACTCCAACGATTAATTCATCTGATTGCAATTCTCTGGAATTGATGAAAGACAAAGATTTAAGAATAAAGTATTTCATCAGTCAACATTCTTATTCGAATCTGTTGTATGACCAATATAGAAAAGTTTATTATCGGATAGCCCAGCATCCTTTGACTGGATGGGAACGGGGAGCATTTCTTAAACCTTTTTCAATTATAGTCATGGATATCAATGGGAACTTGATTTCTGAAACTCCCATCCAAAAAAATTATAAGGAATTGAATTTACACAATATGCATGTAACTAAAGATGGATTATTGATACAAATGAATACTCTAGATGAAAATGTTATCGAATTTGCTATCTACAAATTATTATCCAATGAAAAATAAAATTTATTTGCTGTTATTATTATGCATTATTGTTATCTCTTGCAAAGAAAAAGACAAGACAACAAATGAGGTAACAAAGTTTTATCAAGAAAAAGGAATATCCTTTGATAAAGAATTGGAATATTGCATAATATTACCAGAAGTTGGCTGTATAGGATGTATTGCCTCAGGTGTAGGCTTCTTCTTAAACAACAAAGACTTTTTTTTGAAGACACAGAAAAAAAATTTTATTGTTTTTACGGCAGTAAACTCAAAAAAGCAATTGTTTCGCACATTAGAACTAACTTCTCTAGCGGATTTCAATTGTTATTTAGATTTGGAAAACAATTATTTAGTCGGTGGAAATAATTCAATATACCCCTTAGTACTGCATTTGAAGAATGGAAAAATCATAAAAGCAGAATATCAATCACCGTATTCAGAAAATATATTGGAACAATTAGAAAAAGATTTAACGAAATGAAAAATAAAATCACATATTTAGTATTCCTGCTTTGGGGAATGTTATGCGCATGTACCGATAGTAGTTTTATAAAGCAAGGGAATGTCCTCAACCTTGAAATGGCAATGCATACAGAAAAGCAGATTGTATTGAGCGACTTGTGTGATTCTTTAGAATGCATTCCTCTGGAAACCAATGATTCTTCATTGCTTGGAAACAGAGCTTATTTATCTTATGCGGATGAACAAAATTTATTTATAATGTCCAATAATGTATTATACCGTTTTAGCTCGAACGGAGATTTTCTGAACAAGATCGGTCGGCGCGGAAATGCTCCCGGTGAATATAATAGGGCATATTCTATTTCAGCGGACAAAGAGCGCAAATGTTTCTTGTATTATATAGGACAGAATAAAATACAGTTTTGGGGATATGACGGAGAATTCATGAAAGAGATTAAGCTACAAGATGATGGAGAATTGACGGCCGTCAATATTTTGGGGCAAGATCAAATAATAGCCGAAAGCAGAACCTATTCGGACAATGGGTTAAAGATAGATATAGATATTTTCAACCAAGAAGGAGAACTGTTGAAAAAAATTCCAATCTGTGAAGACGAACAAACGGTAAGTCGGAGCATGCATACGGTTCCCATTCTGTATCATGCGAGGGACACCATAAAATACAAAGATATTAATGGTGATATTCTATACTCATTCAGTAAAAATTCTTATGATCGCGAATGGGTTTTAAATTTAGGAGGTTATGCTCCTTCAAGGGAAGTTCTGGAAAATGTAGCTCAAAAAGAAGCTCTGATGAGAGATTTTGCGCAATTGGTCGATATAAAGGAAACGAAAAAACAATTCTATTTTCTGATTGTGCATGACAACACTCTCAGGGGGATTATTGCAAATAAAGAAACGGGACATTTGGAATACAATCAGGTTATAAATATTCCACAAATGGGTGGAGGTTTGAAAAATGACTATATAGACAAATCCTGTTTTTGGCCGTCATTCGTCAGCGATTCTGATGAGATGTATTGTTTGCTCCCTGTCGAAAAAATGACGACTAAAGGAAAGCAGGATGTGGAAAGGCACACATCCTCTACGGTCAACTTATTAGAAGAGTCGAACCCGATAGTACTCAAAGTGTATACCTCTCCTATTAGGTCGGCATCTGAATTGTAGGTATATTGTAACAAACAGCAAAAGAGCCATGAAACAGTCATTGCCGCTAAATATTATTCTTATCTTGACTTTTTTCTTGACAGCATGTACTTCTCCGAACGATAAACGCCTGGAGCAAGCTTTACAATTTGCCAGGGATAACCGTAATGAATTGGAAAAAGTACTGAAACATTATAAAAATGACACTTTAAAACTGAAGGCTGCCCAATTTCTTATAATGAATATGCCAGGTCATACAGGATACGATCCTGCCATCATTCCCGTTTTACAGCCTGTTTACAAAAAACATGTAGCCATATCTGAAAAATACGATTGGAAACGACCGGACGGCTGGCGAAAAGAGGTCAACGAACTGTGGAATGAAGAAAGGATGAAAATAGATTTATACAAATATTCAAACAAACAGGATATACAAACCATCAAAGCCGATAGGTTGATAAAAGAGATCGATCTGGTGTTCAAGGCATGGAAAGAAAATACTTATACAAAAGATGCTCCTTTTGATGAGTTCTGCAAGTATATCCTACCCTATCGCTTCAGTGACAAATTTTGTTTCGATAATAACCGGGAGTTTTTTTATAACCAACATCACGGAATATTCAATGATACATCGAAAGATTTCAAGGAGATTACAGATTCACTACACTTTATATATAGCGACATCATGAACAGTGTCGGCTATGCTGCCTCCATGCCGATATGCGATATTGCCAGTTATAAACTGATTAAAAGAGGGACATGCGATATCCAGACCCAATTCAATGCACACCTTATGTCTGCTTTGGGAATGGCTGTCACTATAGATTTTGTACCCACGTGGGGGAATCGGACAGAAGGCCACAGTTGGAATACACTAATCGTTGATGGGAAAGCATATCCTTTCGAACCATTTTGGGATAACGAAAGATGGAAGTATGACAAACTTTACAACAACAAATCATTTGATTTGAGAGCAGGGAAATTCAGACTTCCCAAAGTGTTCCGCAAATCGTTTGAATATTACCTGGACGGTCCTATGAGTGACAAGGGCGAAAATAACAACAACATTCCCGGATTATTTAAAAACCCTTGGATACGGGATGTCTCATCCGAATACTTTCAAACGTCCGACATTACGGTTGATATATCGGAAACCATTCCTGATAAAACCGGTTATTGTTATTTGTGTGTTTACAATGCACAAAATATGACTTGGAATCCTGTCCAATGGGGGAAAATAAATAAGAAAAAGGCGACATTTAAAGGAATGGGACGCGATATTGTTTATTTACCGGCTTTTTTCCGAAACGACGCTATTATACCCGCCGCCCCGGCATTCATTCTTGATAAAGACGGTAATTACAAACAGCTAAAACATAACCGGAATGAAAAAGAAAATATCACAGTCAATACAACGACTCCTTTAAGCACGCGATTCATAAAAACGCTTGCCGGAGCTCATTTGATCGGATGCAATAATTCAGGCAATGAAGAACGATTGGATACTTTATATACATTAACCGATTCAATAGATGTCAGCTACAATTATATCACGCCCCATACCTCAAAAAAATATCGGAAGATTCGTCTGGCTTTGCCACAAAATACCATTGCCATAAGTGAAATTACTTTCTATGAAAGACATGACAATCAATTAAAAGAAATACCCAATGTCAAAGTAACCGCAAACATAAAAAAAGATTCGATCAAAGAACTTCATAAAATCGTAGATGGCCTATTCGGAACCGGATTTTTGGGATCTTTCGATTGCAAAGACAAAAAAGACAGAGATATATTATTCGATTTAGGCAAAGAAATAGAAGTATCTGCCATATCGATCATTCCTAAGTCAGGAATACAGGTAAATAACAATGAAAACTTTACATTGTACTATTGGGACAATGAATGGAAACCGGAAAAAACCGGAAAAGGAGATCAGGAATGCATCACTTTCCACAATATCCCTTCCGATGCTTTATATCTCATAAAATCTACTAAACCAGTGGATTCTTATTATGCAGAAAGAATATTTACATATAAAAAAGGGAGGATATACTGGTGGTAATTATAGACTTACATAAAAAGAACTTAAAAAGACATTTACTAACATGGACTAATCGGGCTGTAGACGGTATGTTCTGGTTATGCCTGCTAGCTGTTGCTTGGTTTATGACACAAGTGTTTTTGTTAGCTTCCTTCAAAATCCCCAGCAACTCGATGGAAGCAGAATTGACTACCGGAGATAATGTATTGGTTTGGAAACCGGCAATCGGTCCACGTATTTTCAACCTGTTTGCTTCCATGCGAAATGAGCAAACAGAGATTTACAGAATCCCCGGCTTCAAAAAGATCAAACGAAATGATATTCTGGTTTTCAATTTTCCCCATCCAAATAACTGGGATAAAATTGAAATGCATATTCTCAAATATTATATCAAACGGTGTATCGGGTTACCTGGCGATACATTATCTATCCGAAACGGATCTTTTCATATTGAAGGTGTACAAATACCCCTTGGCAATATAGAGTCACAAAAAGAGATTGCTGTTACAGAGAAATTTCAGGACGGAGTATTTCACAGTTTTCCTTATGATAGTATCATCGGTTGGAATATCAAAGACTTTGGTCCTCTTTATATTCCGGGAAAAGGAGATTCCATCACATTGGATCGGACAAACTACCGGTTGTATAAAAAGCTGATCGAATGGGAACAGCAAGGAGAGCTTCAATATAAGGATTCAACAACCTTTCTTAAGGGGAACCCGATCAACGGGTATCGTTTCCGGAAAAACTATTACTTCATGGCGGGCGATAACGGAATGAACTCACAGGATTCGCGCTATTGGGGGGTATTGCCTGAAGAATATATTGTTGGGAAAGCCTGGATTATCTGGAAATCAGTTGATCCGTATACGAATAAGTTCAGATGGGATCGTTTTTTAAAAGTAATTCATTAAACCGAAAGCCATGAAAAGTCTATTTATTATAGGATTAAACATATTTATCAGCATCATTCTGGTGGCTTGCAATTCGTCGAATAGCAAACGTTTGGAACAAGCCCTCCTGTTTGCCGGAGAAAATCGGGGCGAACTGGAAAAGGTATTAACACATTATGAGAACAATCCGGAGAAACTGGAAGCGGCTCGTTTCCTGATTCGTAATATGCCGCGATGGTATGGATATGAGGGGTGGCAACTGGATTCTATCCAGCCGATATTAGCGCAAGGAGCTAAAGACGGGTTCTTTGCCGAAGAGGTTATACAAAAATGGAAAAAGGTTTCATTCCATTCTTTACCGAAAATATATGATGCACACGTTATTTCTGCCGATTATTTGATAGAGAATATCGATTTGTCTTTCGATGTCTGGAAACGGTATCCGTGGAACAAGCATCTGGGCTTCGATGATTTTTGCGAACTTATTCTTCCTTACCGAATTGGTAATGAACCGTTATCGTCATGGAGAAAATTATATCATGATCATTATTCGGCAATGCTCGATTCTGCTTATCAGGGAAATGATGTATTTGAAGCTTTTGAAATTATTAATGCTGACCTGAACCAGGCTAACTGCATCTGGAATACTGATTTCTCTTTACCACACCAAAGTGCAGACTTTCTTTTTTATCATCGGATAGGTTATTGCCGGGATGCCTCGGATATTACACTATATGCCATGCGATCATGCGGCATTCCGGTTACAGCTGACTTTTTCGTCTACTCACCGGAATACCAGCAAAGCCATGAATGGAATTGTTTACGTGACACAAGTGGGTTATTTATCCCATTCGGGATGAACGAACAGGTTGCCGACCGGGAAAGGAAGAATACGGATGGGAGGAAAAAAGGGAAAGTATATCGCTTTTGTTATGGTATGCAGGAGGAACGTTTCCCCGGAATTACAGCCAACCCCAAAGTACCCGGTTTGTTCAGAAATCGTTTTATAAAAGATGTCACAAAAGACTATTTCGAAAATGAAGTACACATTCATGTTCAAAATAAAAAAGAGCCTTACATCTATTTAGGCATCTTCAGTCTGGATGGATGGATTCCTATTGACATAGCACGAAACAAAAAAGGAGATGTGACATTCTTAAATATAGAGCCGGATATTATCTACCAACCGCTCGTCTCGGACGGAACCAATCATAGCCCCGCAGGATATCCGTTCATTTACACAGAGAAAGGCATACATTATCTGGAACCGGATACAGTTTCCCGGAAAAATGCCATATTGAAAAGAAAAATGTCGCTTGTCAGAAAAATCAAAGAAGGATTATATCTGAATATTATCGGAGCAAAAATTGAAGGAGCCAATCGATTGTCTTTCGCTAATGCGGAATTATTGTATCAATTTAATGACACGTTACCTACCAATTACAATGAATTGGAATCATACAATCCGGACAAAAAATATAGATACATACGTTATGTATCTCCTTTGGACAAACACATCGAGATTGCTGAGATATCCATGTATAGCGATACGGCATGTACGCAAGCTATACCTTTGAATATTGCGGATTTACCAAGTCCCATGCGTACACAGGAAAATTGTATCGATGGAAATATTCTTACCTATTTTTACTCCGATGACACAAATTGTTCGATCGTTTTTGACATGGGGAAAGCGACAACTGTAAAAAAAATACTTTTCTCTCCGCGCAATGATGATAATTATGTTTGGCCGGGAGACGAATACGAGCTTTTCTATCAGGATGGGATAAACGGTTGGAAATCGCTCGGAACGCAAACGGCTAGCGGGAGGGTACTGAATTATCTAGTTCCTGATAACGCATTGTTATGGTTACGCGATTGGACTAAAGGGCGAGAGGAACAGGTTTTTATTCACAAAGATGGAAAACAGTATTTTACAGTTGATTTATGAAATATAGACTATACATAAGTTACTCCCTACTCGCTATCAGCGGAATTCTCCTGCTGTGCACCGTTTTTGCCACGGACATCAGTTTGGTAAACGGATTGGTGATGGGGAAGGTTTACTGGTTTCATCTGGCGATGTTGCTGCTGGCAGCATGCTGTCTGGTGGCTACTGTTCTGATAAAGACGGAAAAAACATTTGTTCCTTCGGTGGCAGATGGGCTGGTATTAGCTTTAACAGCTATTGTTGCGCTTACTTACAACTGGCAACTGAATCCCGAACCGGAAAAAATGTTGTTTGGGGGACAATTAGTTATACTATGGTTCCTGTTACGGTTCATATTTACAGGATGGCCGCAGTCGAAGATTTTTTTCCTGGTAATGATTGCAGGAACCGGATTGATTGAAGCCGTGTCGGGGATGCGACAGTTACATGGATTTGAAGGTTCGAACCATTCGCTGTTCAGACTGACCGGGGATTTTTATAATCCGGGGCCTTATTCCGGGTATCTTGCGATGGTGTTACCCATTTGCCTATGGATGATCCTGCAATTTGATAATTATAAAAAAGCAGGATGGCGGCAAGTAAATATTTACCTGTACTATCTGGGATGGATCAGCCTGCTGGCAATAATTATTGTCCTTCCCGCAGGGATGAGCCGGGCGGCCTGGATCGCTGCGGTCGTGTCGTGCGGATGGGTTTATTGGGTACAACGTATCGGATGGGAAAAGACGAAACGGTTTATAAATGGACACCGAATCTTAACTACAGTATCATCTTTTGTGATACTGATCCTGGTAGCCGGTGCATTGGCAGGTATTTACATGCTGAAAAAAGAATCGGCCGATGGCCGGCTACTTTTATGGAAAATAACGACACAGGCTATAACGAAACAGCCCTGGACAGGAACCGGACTCGGCGGTTTCCCGGCGGCTTATGCCGAAGCACAAGCAGAATATTTTTCTTCCGGTAAGGCTTCGGAAACAGAAATGCTGGTGGCCGGATGTCCGGAATATGGATTTAATGAATTCTTACAAATAGGTTTGGAACAGGGGCTGGTGGGTTTAATGGTTTTTGTATTGTTGTTAAGTTATTCCTTGTTCCGGGGGGTGAAAAACAGGCAGATCGGGGCGGCCGGGGGGATATTGGCGTTGATGGTATTCAGCCTGGCGTCGTATCCGTTGCAGCTGCCGGAGTTCTGGGTGGTGTTGGTGGTATTGATGGGAGTGATTTGTACATCTGTTGCCAGTGACACACCCCCTACCCCCTCTCGAAAGGGGAGGAAGATACTTTCGGTCGCTATGATCGGATGTTTAACCTTCTGTTGCGGATGGATTTTCTGGCAGCAGAAAGGATATTATCAAGGGTATAAAAAGTGGAATACGATGAAGATGTTGTACAATAACAAGGCTTATGAAGCGGCTTGCGACGGGTATGAAGAATTGGTGCCGTTGCTAGGGCATAAGCCGGAACTGCTGTTCGAGACGGCACAGTGCTTGAGCAAGGCGGAGCGCTTTACTGATGCGAATGTGTTGCTGGAACGGGCGATGAAGTTAAGCGGAGATCCCATGATACATTATATGGCGGCAAAAAATGAGCAGGCACAGGGAAATTTCCCGGAGGCCGAACGATTATTGCTGCACGCAATCGATATGTTACCGGAACGGATCTATCCGTATTATCTGTTAACAAAACTCTATGCGGAACCGACTTTCTTTCAGGAAGATAAGTTTATCAAAGCTACCGATGCCGTACTGACGAAAGAACCGAAAGTGGAAAGTACAGCTATCCGGGAAATGAGAACAGAAGTTAAAAGCATGCTCAACAACATACGACAAAATCGTAATTAATATATTTATGAACAAATTACGAGAACATCGTAACAATAAATTTGTATATTTGCGAATATTGAAAACAGAATCACAGTTTATATGAATATGAAATACTACAATTTGCTGGCAATACTGGTCTTTTTCGGAATGATAGCCTGTTCCGGTGAGAAAAAAGGAGACAGTGCAAAGGAAGAAACTGTAGAAACAGTTCTACCGGACGAGACCAATGAGGTGACCGTGATGACACTGAAGACAACCGACTTCAACCACGAACTGGTGAGTAACGGCAAATTGTCCGCCCGCCGTCATGTCGACCTGCGGTTCGAATCGGCCGAACCGATCGCTTCTATCTTTGTGAAGAACGGCGACCGGGTGACGAAAGGGCAAAAGCTGGCGGAACTATCCACCTTCCGGCTGAAAAATAAAACGGCAGTAGCAAAAGATGCCTTGGAACGGGCCAAACTGGAACTACAGGATGTCCTGATCGGTCAGGGATATGCACTGGCTGATTCCGGAAAAGTACCTCCCGCCACCATGCAACTGGTAAGGGTCAAAAGCGGTTACGACCAGGCATTGGTTCAATATCAACTGGCGGAATATGAAGAGAAGAATGCGGTGCTGACCGCTCCTTTCGACGGGATCGTAGCCAACCTCTTTGCCAAACAATATAATACGGCTTCCACTTCCGAAGCATTCTGTACGATCATCGATCCGCGTAGCCTGGAAGCGGCGTTCACCGTACTGGAAAACGAATTACCCCTGATAAAAAACGGCGACCGGGTGGAAGTGACTCCTTTTGCCTTCAACGAAGGAAAAACGGAAGGGCGTATCTCCGAGATCAACCCGCTGGTAGACGAGAACGGCATGGTACAGGTGAAAGCGGCCGTTACCGACAAAGGGAAACTGTTTGAAGGGATGAATGTACGGGTCAGCATCCATCGTTCAGTTGGCAGGCAGTTGGTCGTACCGAAAAAAGCCGTCGTTTTACGTTCCGGCAAACAGGTCGTGTTCATTCTCGACAGCACAAAAACAAAGGCATACTGGACTTACGTACACACCGGACTTGAGAATGCGGAGAACTACACGGTGGTGGACGGCCTGAAAGAGGACGATATCGTAATAACCAGCGGCAATATCAATCTGGCACATGAGGCTCCTGTCACTATCATTGAGAACTAAAAGTTATGGTTAAATTCCTACTACAACGTCCTATCGCGGTACTGATGGCTTTTACGGCCTGTTTTATCGTGGGATTGGTCACTTACTTTACCATTCCTATATCGTTGTTGCCCGATATTGCTATACCGGAAATCACGATACAGGTATCCGGACAGAATACGTCGGCCCGCGAACTGGAAAATACGGTCGTTAAACCGATCCGGCAGCAATTGATGCAGGTAGCCGCCTTACGTGATATCCAGAGCGAAACACGCGACGGGGCAGGTATTATCCGGCTGAGCTTCGACTTCGGGACAAATACGGATCTGGCTTTCATCGAGGTGAACGAAAAGATAGATGCGGCAATGAATTATCTGCCGCGCGAGGTAGAACGTCCACGGGTGATCAAGGCCAGTGCAACGGACATCCCGGTATTTTGTCTGAATCTGACGCTTAAATCGGGGGATAGCGAAACTGCTTTCCTCGATCTTTGCCAATTTGCCGAGACGGTGATCAAACGGCGTATCGAGCAGTTGCCGGAAGTGGCTATGGTAGATATTACGGGAATACTGAAACGCCAGTTGCAGATCGTGCCCGATATCAATATGATGGAAATGGCGGGGATTACGCTGAGTGATCTGGAGTCGGCATTGAGTTCGAACAATATCGAACCGGGAAGCATGACCGTACGGGACGGATACTATGAATACAACATCAAATTCTCGACCCTGCTGCGCACGCCGGAAGATGTACAGAATATCTATATCCGGAAAAACGACCGTATCTTCCAGCTGAAAGAGTTGGCAAAAGTGGCGGTAGTGCCTGAAAAAGAGGTCGGGGCTTCGCTGTCGGGCGGGAAGCGGGCGGTTACACTGGCTGTGATCAAGCAGGCGGACGAGAATATGGATAATATGAAAGAGGCGCTCGGCGAGGTGACGGATTACTTTGCCACGGTCTATCCGGATATCGAGTTCAGTATCAGCCGTAACCAGACGGAGTTGCTCGATTATACGATCTCCAACCTGAAGCAGAACCTGTCGCTCGGTTTCCTTTTCATTTGTATCGTGGCGATACTTTTCCTGGGAGACATCAAAAGCCCGGCCGTGATCGGCCTGAGTATGGTGGTCAGCCTGGTTATCAGTTTCCTGTTCTTCTATATGTTCAAGATGTCGCTGAATATCATATCCCTTTCAGGACTGATCATGGCACTGGGTATGATGATCGACAGTTCGATCATCGTGACGGAAAACATCACGCAATACAGGAACAAAGGATGTTCATTGGAAGAAGCATGCAATAAAGGGACTTCGGAAGTTATTACTCCGATGCTGAGTTCCACATTTACCACGATCGCGGTATTTGTACCGCTGGTATTTATGAGCGGGATAGCCGGGGCTATCTTCTACGACCAGGCATTTGCCGTAACTGTCGGGCTGATGGTTTCATACTTCACCGGGATCATGTTGCTTCCTGTTCTTTACAAGCTGGTTTACAGCATTCCTGACATCAAACATACCGGATTCAATCTACGGATCAATAATCTGATCAAAGAACATACGCTCGATCGTTTTTATGATGCGGGAATCGATTTCGTATTCCGTCATAAAAGATCGAATATGTTGTTCCTCATCGCTATGCTTCCGCTTTGCGCCATCCTGTTTTATGAAGTACCGAAAAGCAGGATGCCGGAGATCGACCAGAACGAGCTGATCGCACATATCGAATGGAACGAGAACATCCATATCGATGAAAACCGGGAACGGGTAAGCAGGTTGTTCACCCAGATGGAAAATGACGTACAGGAATATACCTCGTATGTGGGACAGCAGCAATTCCTGTTAAACAGGGATCGTGAGTTATCGACTTCGGAAGCTGAGTTATACTTTAAAACAGTAAAGACGTCGGATATTGCACCCTTGCAGGAGAAAGTGACGGGCTGGCTCGACAAGAACTATCCGCAAGCCGTTTTCTCTTTCTCCCCTCCGGTTACCGTGTTTGAGAAGTTATTTGTAACCGGCGAAGCGGATATCGTTGCCGAGTTTTATGCACGCAACAAGGCGGAAGCTCCGGAAGCACAGGCTTTAAAATCGTTGGAGTCGAAGATCAAGACAGAAGCCGGACAGGTACCGGTAGGCGTCGCTTTCGAGAACCAGATGAATATATCGGTCGACCGGCAGAAGCTGTTACTTTATAATGTGGATTACAACGAGGTGTATCGTTTGCTGAAAACGGCTTTCAAGGAAAATGAAGTCGCCACCCTCCGCTCCTACCAGCAATATCTGCCGATAACGCTGGCCGGTGACGGCAAGACAGTCAACAGTGTCTTGCAGCAAACATTGGTACAGACCCTGCCGGACAAAGAGGGTAAAAGCCAGTATATCCCTTTGCAATCGCTGGTACGGGTGACGCAGGGGGAAGACCTGAAAACGATCTCTGCCGGAAAGAACGGCGAATACATCCCGTTCAGTTTCTACGATGTTGATAAGGCAGAACCGTTGATGGAAGAGGTGAGAAAGTTAGGCGGACAGGACTGGGAGATAGATTTCTCCGGCAGCTTCTTCTCCAACCAGAAGATGTTGAGTGAGTTGGTCGTGATCCTGCTGATATCCTTGTTGCTGATGTATTTCATCCTGGCAGCCCAGTTCGAGAGTTTCCTGCAACCGCTTATTGTACTGCTGGAAATACCGATCGACGTGGCGGCCGCGCTGTTGATACTTTGGATATGCGGGCATACAATGAACCTGATGAGTGCGATCGGTATCGTGGTGACTTGCGGTATCGTTATCAACGACTCGATCCTGAAACTGGATGCGATCAACGAGTTGCGGAAAGAAGGTACCCCGTTGATGGAAGCGATCCATGAAGCGGGCAGACGCCGTTTGCGTCCCATTATCATGACTTCGCTGACTACGATATTCGGTATGGTTCCCCTGTTATTCTCATTCGATATGGGTAGCGAGTTGCAGAAACCGCTTTCCATCGCCATGATATCAGCCATGCTGATCGGTACCGCCGTCAGCCTCTTTGTCATTCCGCTGGTGTACTGGTTTATTTACAGGAAACATGACCGGTCGCATTTGACGATTGAAAAACAAACGGAAGTTTAACGAATTATATAGAATGCCGTTATGAAGATAGGTAAGATAATATTATCATTTCTGTTATTCACCTCTGTCTATTTGCAGGCTCAGCCGCTTTCCCTGTCGCTGGAAAGGACGATTTCGCTGGCGGCGGACAGTTCGCTGGAAGCGTTCAGGACAAAGAATATGTATCTGGCCGGGTACTGGCAATACAGGACATATAAAGCAGACCGTTTGCCGAGCCTGACGCTGAACCTGACACCGGCACAGTATTACCGGGATATTACGCGTAGGTATGACTCTCAGAATGATGTGGATGTATATAAAAAGCAACAATCGTTCTACGCCAGCGGAAATGTAGAGATCAAACAAAACTTCGACCTGCTCGGGGGTACTTTCTATCTGGACTCCGACCTGGGCTATATGCGTAATTTCGGAAACGACGATAACCCCGCAAACAACCAGTTCACCACCGTTCCTATCCGGCTCGGTTATCAACAGAGCCTGTTCGGTTATAACCCCTTCCGATGGGAACGGAAGATCGAACCGCTTAAATACGAGAAAGTGAAAAAAGAATTGCTCTATAATATCGAACAGATCAGCGAACAGGCTACGACCTATTTCTTCGCCCTCGCTATGGCACAAGCCGAATACGACCTGGCCAAAGAGAATGTGGCTTCTACCGATACGCTCTATCGTACCGGCCAGGAGCGGCATAAGATCGCATCGATCAACAAGGCCGAACTCCTGACCCTGAAACTGGATGCCGTCAATGCCCGCAATACCCTGCAAAACACGGAGATCGCTTTGAAAAGGGCGATGTTCAGCCTGGCATCTTTCCTCAACTTCGATAAGAATACGGAGATACGGTTAAGGCTGCCGGGGCGTCCGCGGGATATGCAGATCTCGGTAGATGAAGCGTTGGTGCTCGCCCGGGAGAACAACCCGAAGTTCCTCGGTCTCCGCCAGGAGATTATGGAAGCGGAACAGCAGGTGGACAAGACAAAGAAAGAGGCCATGTTCAATGCCTCCATCAATGCCAGTATCGGTTTCAACCAGGTGGCGAGCAAGTTGAAAGATGCTTATCGCGATCCGCTGCAACAGGATATTGTCTCTGTCTCCGTCTCCATCCCGCTTGTAGACTGGGGCGTACGCAAAGGGAAACACAATATCGCCAAAAATAACCTGAACGTGACGCAGATCTCCGCCCGGCAGGAAGAACTGACCGTAGAAGAAGATGTGATCATGACGGTAGGCGATTTCAATATCCAACAGAACCTGATCAGCAGTGCGGAAGAAGCGCTCGACCTGGCTCTTATGGCTTACAGCGAAACCAAACAGCGGTTTATGATCGGGAAGGCGGATATCAACAGCCTGACCCTCTCGCTGAACCGCCAGCAGGAGGCACAGCGCAACTACATCTCCGCCCTTCAAAATTACTGGCTGAGTTATTTCAAGATACGAAAACTGACATTACATGATTTTGAAACGGGGATATCCCTGTCCAGTGAATTCGACTATGCGCAGGGACTGTAAAAAATGACGGCACCCGTCAACGAGGCTTGACGACCATCGTCAACGGTAACTGACGACCACCGTCAACGAGCTTTGACGACTGCCGTCAATGGCTGCTGAGAATCATTATCGAAAAAACAGATAAATAATAATAGAATATACAGATGTCCGCATCTCCTAAAATATCATCCTTTACGATCATCGTCACCTTCCTTTGTGTGGCGCTGACAGGACTGGCGTTTATACCTCTCCTGCCGATCAAGCTGTCGCCGTCGCGCACCTTGCCCCGGCTGACTGTCAGCTACAACATGCCGGGTAATTCGGCACGTGTAATCGAGATGGAAGTGACTTCGCGGCTGGAGTCGATGCTGGCACGTATCAAGGGGATCAAGGAGATCAACTCCACTTCCGGCAACGGCTGGGGCTATGTGACGCTGGAGCTGGATAAACATACGAATATCGATGCCGCCCGTTTCGAAGCCTCCACGATCATCCGCCAGACCTGGCCGGGCTTGCCCGACGGGCTTAGTTATCCGGTACTTGAAATGAGTCGTCCCGACGATAAGGAGTCGGGGCCTTTTATGACCTATACGCTGAATGCCGCGGCCACCCCGATCTTCATACAACGGTTTGCTGAAGACCAGATAAAACCGCGCCTGGCTGGTATCCCGGGTATCTACCGGATCGACGTGCGGGGAGCCACCCCGATGGAATGGCGGTTGGAATATGACAGCCGGCAACTGGCCACGCTCGGTATCACGACGGAAGAGATACAGTCTGCCATCAACCAATATTACAAAAAGGAATTCCTCGGGACAGGAAATGTCAACAGGAAAGGGCACGAAGAATGGATCCGCCTGGCTCTGATACCCGAAGCCGGACAGCAGGACTTCGACCCGTCGCGTATCACCGTCACGAATAAGGAAGGGAAGCTGATCCGGCTGGATCAATTGCTTAAGGTGACCCGGCAGGAAGAAGCACCGCAAAGTTATTATCGTATCAACGGGCTGAATTCGATCTATTTGTCTATCCGGGCAGAAGAAACGGCTAACCAGCTGGAACTGGCCAAACAGGTGAAAGAGGAAATGGAGCATATACGCGGACTACTGCCCCAGGGATATGAGATACATACCAGTTACGACGCGACCGAATTCATCCAGAATGAGCTGAATAAGATCTACATACGTACCGGACTGACTATCCTGATCCTGTTATTGTTTGTCCTGCTGATCACGCGGAACGTGCGCTATCTCTTCCTGATCGTCGTCAGCCTGAGTGTAAATCTCTGTATCGCCGTCATCTTCTTTTACCTGGCCGGATTGGAGATGCAGTTGTATTCGCTGGCCGGGGTTACCATATCTTTAAGCCTGGTGATCGACAATACGATCGTCATGACCGACCATATCCGCAACCGGCATAACCGGAGAGCCTTCCTCTCCATCCTGACCGCTACACTGACTACAATCGGTGCGCTCGTCATCATCTTCTTCCTGGATGAAAAGATCCGGCTGAACCTGCAGGACTTTGCTGCCGTGGTAATTATCAACCTGGCGGTATCGCTGGCCGTCGCCCTGTTCTTTGTTCCAGCCATGATAGAGAAGCTGGGGCTGGGACAAAAGAAAAAGACAGCCCGGAAAGCCGGTGCATTAACAGCCGGTGCGGAACCGACGCGATGGGTACGTTTCAAAAAGCAGGTCAACAGGCAGATCAAACGGTTCCCTGTCCGGTTCAATCGGTTTTACCTGGGACAGATCCACTTCCTCTGCCGCTGGAAGAAGACGGCCTGCCTGGTTCTTGTCCTGATTTTCGGACTCCCCGTATTCCTTCTACCGGAGAAGATCGAGATGGACGACAAGGACAAGGTATATACCGCTACCGACTCGCTGCTTGTCGAGAAGTATAACAAAATAGTTTCCGGCGAAACATACAAAGAGAAAGTTAAGCCCGTCATCGACAAGGCGCTCGGAGGAACCTTGCGCCTCTTCGTCCAGAAAGTGTACGAAGGCAGTTATTTTACCCGAAATGACGAAACGGTTCTTTCCGTCAGCGCTTCGCTCCCCAACGGAACTACGCTGGAACAGATGAACCAACTGATGGGACGTATGGAGGCCTATCTGAGTACATTCAAGGATATACGCCAGTTCCAGACCAATATCTACAGCGCCCGGCAGGCAGGGATACGCATCTATTTCACCAAAGCGGCCGAACGGAGCGGTTTCCCGTATACACTGAAAAGCAGGATCATCAGCAAGGCACTCGAACTGGGTGGCGGCAGTTGGAACGTATACGGATTACAGGATCAGGGCTTCAGCAACGATGTAAGGGAAGGAGCCGGTTCTTTCCGTATAGAGATGTATGGCTATAATTATGATGAATTATATGAGTGGGCGGAACAGTTAAAGTCGAAACTCCTCACCTACCGCCGTATCAAGGAAGTACTTATCAACTCGGAGTTCTCCTGGTGGAAAGACGATTACCAGGAGTTCTATTTCAACCTGAACAAAGCCCGGATGGCACAGGAGAACATCCTGCCGATCGAACTGTTCGCCTCTATCAATCCGGTATTCGGCAAAGACATTTATAGCGGAACGATCATCGTGGACAACGAAACGGAGAAACTGAAACTGAGTTCCCGCCAGGCACGCGACTATGACGTGTGGAGCATGCAGCACGTCCCGCAGCAGATCAAAGGACGATCCTACAAACTGTCGGAACTGGCTACCGTCGAGAAAGGCCAGATGCCCCAGAAGGTGGCCAAAGTGAACCAGCAATACCGCCTGTGCCTGCAATACGAATATATCGGTGCTTCCAACCAGGGGACGAAAATACAGGAACGCGTACTGAAAGAGTTTAACGCAGCCCTGCCGATGGGGTACACCGCCAAGTCGGAAAGTTATTACTGGAGCTGGAATACAAAAGATAATAAACAGTATCTGTTATTATTGCTGATCATCGTGATTATTTTCTTTACAACCAGTATCCTGTTCAATTCGCTTAAGCAACCGCTGGCTGTTATCTTCGTTATTCCGATCTCTTATATCGGGGTATTCCTGACTTTCTACTGGTTCAAACTGAATTTCGACCAGGGAGGGTTCGCCTCTTTCGTCCTGTTGTGTGGTATTACCGTGAACGCCAGTATTTATATATTGAACGAGTACAACCAATTGCGCACCAACAAACCGCTGATGCCGGCCTGGCGTGCTTACCTGAAAGCATGGAACGCAAAGATCACGCCAATCTTCCTGACCGTGATCTCTACCATCCTGGGATTCATACCTTTTATGCTAGGCCCAGACAAAGAAGCATTCTGGTTTCCGCTGGCAGCCGGAACTATCGGAGGACTGATCATGTCTATTGCCGGAATCTTTATTTACCTGCCTATTTTTACCCTGAAAAAATAATCATATTGTAATCGGTTTAAACGATCTAAAACTATTTTCTTTCCTAAATTTGCGGGATTAATAGACAATTTGTTAAATCCTCTAAACCCTTCTTACCCCCGGAATGTTTATTCTAGGAGCTGAAAAGTAGCGCCTAAGAGAACATCTAAACTTGAATTTTATCGATCTTTTTCTATGGCGACATCTGGGATTATATAAGAAAAGGGAAAAGAAGTCCTCTCTTTATTGCAAGAAGCAGAGTCCGATATCACCCTAAAAATAAATTAAAGATGAAAGTTTTATTCAAGTACCTACGACTATTCTCCCTCTCTACGAGTGGAGCGTTACTTCTGTGCATTGTATTTGCCGCTAATCCCAATATTGCGGAAGGGACTATTACCGGCAAAATATTCTGGTTTCATTTTACCATTTTATTACTTGCATTCAGCGTTCTTTTTATGGAAGCCACTATCAGAAAATGTAACTTTACCTTTACACTGCCTGACGGACTTTTGCTACTGTTCTCCGGACTGGTTCTGCTGAACTACGACCATGATCTGAATCCCCAACCGGAAAGACTACTCTTTGTCGGCCAATTGACCATACTATGGTTCATGCTGCGGGCCGTTATGCAGACACATCCTGAAATCAGGCTCTTTTTCCTTTCAATCATCATGTGTACCGGTGTGTTTGAGGCCTTTTGGGGAATGGGGCAACTATACGGAACTCCGGCGGACAACCATCCCCTGTTTAATGGGAGCGGACTGGAATTTAGCCCGGGGCCGTTTTCCGGTTACCTGGCAATCGTACTCCCCTTATGCTTGAATGTTGCATTGCGATTTCGCGACTGCGACAAAATAGCCTGGTGGGAAACCAGAACAATGCTGTTTTACCTGGCCGTGTTCGGTATTATTATCATTCTCATCGCTCTTCCGGGAGGATTGAGCCGCCCGGCATGGCTGGCTGCAATCGCTTCTTGCAGTTGGGTATTCTTTCTTCGCAAATCCGGGTGGAAAATACTCAAACAAAGGGTTCTAACACATAGCAAAACCGTTGTGATCACTTGTGCTTTCTTATTTCTTTTCATTGCGGGGCTACCCACTCTGGGAGGTCTTATCCATCCCGATAAGTCGGCCGGGCGTATGCTGATGTGGAATGTCACCACCAAAGCCATACTGGAACAACCCGTAACAGGAACAGGGCTGGGCGGTTTTCCCACCTCCTATGCAAAATCACAAGCCGATTACTTTTCATCCGGAAAAGCTTCCGACATGGAACGGCTGGCAGCCTGTTGTCCGAGATTTGCATTCAACGAGTATCTGCAAATGGGACTGGAGTACGGTATCGTCGGATTGCTGCTTTTCTCTTTGTGGATCGGGTTTGTCCTCTACTACGGACTAAAGAATAAACAGGTCGGATCGACAGGATGTATCATTGCCCTGCTCTTCTTCTCCATGTATTCCTATCCGTTGCAGCTGCCGTCATTCTGGGTGTTACTGTTGTTTTTCTCCGCTACCTGCGTAACGATACCGGGCAAACTACAGAAGCCTTCCCCGAAAACATTCCCATATATCGGAACATTTGCAGCATTGGCCGCCTGTATGTTATTTTTCGGGCAGAGAAGTTATTACCAGTCTTATAAGGAATGGAAAACGCTACGGATACTGGAACAGAAGGACGAACACAGTGTGGCAGCCCAGGGCTACCAGAGCCTGTATCCCAAGTTATCGCACCAGGTAGAATTTTTACGGGAAGGAGCGAAGTGTCTCCAGCAGAACAAACAATTCGCAGATGCGGTTATCTGGACGAACCGCGCCTTACAGCTAAGCGCAGACCCTGAGTTCTATGATATAATGGCAGAGAGCCACCGGCAACTCGGACTTTACAAACAAGCCGAAAAATGCTTGCTGCAATGTCTCCACATTCTGCCGGAACGGATAGAGACTTATTATCAGTTGACAAAATTATACTCGGAAGACTCTTATTATCAACCTGATAAATTAAAGTTAGCCGCCTACTCCGTTCTTACCAGTCAACCTGCGGATAAATCAAAAGCGAGCGAATCGATGAAGGAGGATGTAAACAGACTTCTTCAGCATGCAATAACAAACAACAAATAAATAACTGATTATCGGACAAGCAATACCATTTTAGGACCACTATTCCCTCCATTTTTATTGCACAATTAAATTATATGCCCTATCTTTGCCGAAATTTTGCGAGGAAGAGTTTCATGACGAATAAGATACATAAGTGTAATCCGATGTTTATCTCCGGTTCAACGCCGGACATTGAAGCTCATTTCTTTACTTTACGGGAATATAATTTGTTTATATAGGATGCGTTAGTTATTTTTACTAACGCATTTTTTTTGTGTCCCGCGAGTGGCGATTATATAAGGAATAACATTCTATAAAATATTAATAAACAAAACAACCCAATTACTATGTCGAAAATTGGAATCAAAAAGGTGATTGTTCTGGGCTCGGGTGCCCTGAAGATCGGACAGGCCGGAGAGTTTGACTACTCTGGTTCACAAGCATTGAAGGCACTGAAAGAAGAAGGTATCAGTACCGTATTGCTGAATCCGAACATTGCAACTATTCAAACATCGGAAGGGGTAGCAGACAAGGTGTACTTCCTGCCTATCACTCCGTATTTTGTTGAAGAAGTAATCAAAAAAGAACAACCGGACGGAATCCTGCTGGCTTTTGGTGGCCAGACTGCCCTGAACTGCGGAACCCAGTTATACACCAGCGGCACACTTGCTAAATATGGCGTAAAGGTACTGGGTACTTCTGTCGAAGCTATCATGTACACGGAAGACCGCGACCTGTTTGTAAAGAAACTGAATGAGATCGACGTAAAAACTCCGGTAAGCCAGGCTGTTGAGACAATGGATGATGCCGTGAAAGCTGCCTACAAGATCGGCTTCCCGGTAATGATCCGCTCCGCTTATGCACTGGGCGGTATGGGTAGCGGTATCTGCAAGGACGAAGCAGAACTGCGTACGCTGGCAGAAAGCGCTTTCGCTTATTCTTCACAGATCCTGGTGGAAGAATCGCTGAAAGGCTGGAAAGAAATTGAATTCGAAGTAATCCGCGATAAGAACGACCATTGCTTCACGGTTGTAAGCATGGAAAATGTAGACCCGCTGGGTGTACATACCGGTGAAAGTATCGTAGTTGCTCCTACCTGCTCACTGACCGACAAAGAGCTGGATCTGCTGAAAGAACTGTCTACCAAGACAATCCGCCACCTGGGTATCGTAGGCGAATGTAACATTCAATATGCATTCAACTCCGACACTTGCGACTACCGCGTGATCGAAGTAAACGCCCGTCTGAGCCGTTCTTCTGCCCTGGCATCCAAAGCAAGCGGTTATCCTCTGGCTTTCGTTGCTGCTAAGTTGGCGTTAGGCTACAGCCTCGACGAAATCGGCGAAATGGGTACTCCGAACTCTGCTTATAAAGCTCCGGAAGTAGACTATATGATCGTGAAGATCCCGCGTTGGGACTTGACAAAGTTCGTCGGTGTCAGCCGCCTGATCGGTTCGAGCATGAAGTCTGTCGGCGAAATCATGTCGATCGGTAAGAGCTTCGAAGAGATCATGCAGAAGGGTCTGCGTATGATCGGACAGGGCATGCACGGTTTCGTTGGCAACAACGACCTGGAATTCGACAACCTCGACGATGCACTGGCCAACCCGACCGACCTGCGTATCTTCGCCGTAGCAAAAGCGCTGGAAGAAGGTTACACCGTAGAACGTATCCACGAACTGTCGAAGATCACTCCGTGGTTCCTGAACGGTTTGAAAAATATCGTAGACTATACCAAGGTATTGTCTCAATACAATAAGATCGAAGATCTGCCCGAAGAAGTGATGAAGGAAGCTAAACGCTTAGGTTTCTCCGACTTCCAGATCGCCCGTTACGTTGAGAATCCGGAAGGAAACATGGAAAAGGAAAACATCCGTGTACGTAACCTGCGTAAGAAAATGGGTATCCTGCCAAGCGTAAAACGTATCAACACAATCGCTTCCGAACATCCGGAACTGACGAACTACCTGTATATGACTTATGATGGTAGCGAACATGATATTCCTTACTACAAGAACGACAAGAGCGTGGTTATCCTGGGTTCAGGTGCTTACCGTATCGGTTCTTCCGTAGAGTTCGACTGGTGTTCGGTGAACGCTGCACAGACAGCCCGCAAACTGGGTTACAAGTCGATCATGATCAACTACAACCCGGAAACGGTTTCTACCGACTACGATATGTGCGACCGTCTGTACTTCGACGAACTTTCTTTCGAACGTGTACTCGACGTAATGGATCTGGAAATGCCGAAGGGTGTAATCGTATCCGTAGGTGGTCAGATACCTAACAACCTGGCCATGAAGCTGTATCGCCAGAATGTTCCGGTACTGGGTACTTCTCCGCTATCGATCGACCGCGCTGAAAACCGCCACAAATTCTCCGCGATGCTGGATACACTGGGTATCGACCAGCCGCGTTGGGCAGAGTTGACCAGTATGGAAGAGATCGACGGCTTTATCGAAAAGGTAGGCTTCCCGATCCTGATCCGTCCGTCTTATGTTCTTTCAGGTGCTGCGATGAACGTATGCCACAACAAGGAACAGATGATCGAATTCCTGGATCTGGCCGCTAAGGTATCTAAAGAATATCCGGTCGTTGTTTCCGAATTCCTTCAGGGAGCAAAAGAAGTGGAATTCGACGCAGTAGCCATGAACGGCGAAGTAGTTGAATACGCCATCTCTGAACATATCGAGTTTGCCGGTGTCCACTCAGGTGACGCCACACTGGTATTCCCGGCTCAGAAGATCTACTTCGAAACGGCACGCCGTATCAAGAAGGTGAGCAAGATGATCGCAAAAGAACTGAACATCAGCGGCCCGTTCAATATCCAGTTCCTGGCTAAGAACAACGATGTGAAGGTTATCGAATGTAACCTGCGTGCATCACGTAGTTTCCCGTTCGTATCAAAGGTCCTGAAACGCAACTTCATCGAAACGGCCACACGCATCATGTTGGATGCTCCTTATACAAAACCGGACAAGAGCGCTTTCGACATTGACTGGATCGGTATCAAGGCTTCCCAGTTCTCATTCGCCCGTCTGCATAAAGCAGACCCTGTACTGGGTGTGGATATGAGCTCAACCGGAGAAGTAGGTTGCATCGGCGATGATTTCAACGAAGCATTGCTTTCTGCCATGATCGCCGTAGGTAATACCATTCCTAAAAAGAATGTCCTGGTTTCTTCGGGTGCAGCCAAGAGCAAAGTAGATTTGCTGGAACCCTGCCGCCTGCTGAATGAGAAAGGATACCAGATCTATGGTACTGCCGGAACTGCTAAATTCCTGAACGAAAACGGCATTGCCGCTACAGCCGTATGCTGGCCGGATGAACAGGGCGACCTGAATATCATGGATATGTTCAGCAACCACGTATTCGAACTGGTTGTAAACATCCCGAAAGACCATAGCAAACGCGAGCTGACCAACGGTTACAAGATCCGCCGTGCAGCGATCGACCATAACATTCCGCTGATCACCAACGCACGTCTGGCCAGCGCGTTTATCGAAGCTTTCTGCACTATGGATGTGAAAGATATCCAGATCAAAGATTGGCAGGATTATAAATAAGCAAATATTTTTATTATATTTGTGACCATAATACGTAGAGACAGGACAAAACCCTGTCTCTACACGTTTAATTCTTATTCGAAGCTTATGTATAGACTACCGATATTATTCCTTGCCTTCATGCTCACCTTCTGGGTGGCGCGTGCATCATCGGTAGATGTTCCTAATATCTTCATCAAAAATTTTACTGTAGACGATTATAAAGCCAGTTGCCAGAACTGGGGACTATCGGTAGCCTCCGACGGGGTGTTGTATGTAGCCAACAACATGGGCTTGCTCACCTTCGACGGCAACACCTGGAAACACTATGAAACACCGGACAAGGAAGCCATTAACGGCGTCACTTTCCTGAACGATACGATTTACACCATCAGCGAGGGTTCTTTCGGAGGGTGGACACGCGACAATCTCGGCGTAATGCGTTACCACAAACTCAACAAGATACCGGCCGAAGTTAAATTCAAGGAACCGCCGGCATCCATTCCCTTCGTTCTTCCCGATGAAATACTTCATGCGCAGCCATCTGTCTTTATGACGATAGATGATATGTATTTCATAGGGACACAGAATCGTGGGCTGTATATCACAAGCCCCGACGGAACTATTCTCCGCCATTTATCGACACAGGATCAATCGTTGCCCGACAATATCGTGCGTGCTATCTGTATACAGGACGCCCAGCAGATATGGGTCGCTTTCGATAACGGGCTGTCACAGATATCATTCGAACCCTCCCTCGTCAGACTGGGAAAGAGAAGCGAGATAGGCAAGCTCAAAAATGCTTTTCTGCGCAACGACACGTTATATATCCAGACCAATACCGGCTATTTCAAAAGGACATTAAAAGGCGGCGACAGCTTCCAGCCTCTTGACATCAGCAAGGAGCTGTTTTATTTTCCTCCTCAGACAATCGCTTACGATACACTTCAGGTCAATTCCATATTCAATAATCCCGAAGCATTGGGTAATTTCGCCGATGCCGACCAGGTTTACCCGATCGGAAATGACCTCTACTGGCTCTGCGTGAAGAACGAAGCCGGACTGTTCCATAACGAAAACGGCAACGGGACACTAAAATGTAGGCTGCTGCTCGACAATTACAATATGAATATGGTGAGCAGAGACAGGAGAATGTTCCCACTTAGCGACTCTTTACACCTGATCTCGGCCATGCAAGGCGTATTACTGGTCAATATACGCGACCTGATCGGCAGTGGCCTGGGAGCCGGAACGCCCCTGCAAATATCGGAAATAGAATATGTAGACAAGCACGGCGAGCATAATTTACCCGTCAACTCGGAAAAGATCACATTACCCCATAATTTCCAGGAACTATCCGTTTACGTGGGAAGTACGATCTTTACGCCCAACCATCTGATCAGCTATATGATAGAGGGAGTGTCGTCCGATTGGTCGCCCTGGCAGAAAGACGGGGAGATATCCTTCCTTCAGCTACCGGAAGGCAAATACACCCTGAAGATACGAAAATACGTGGTCAGAGGCCCTTATATGGAAATAGCGATCCCGATCACCGTCCGTCCCCCCTGGTATAATACCATTTGGGCATGGCTGGCCTATATTATCCTTACCGGGATAATAGCCAAGTTCGTACTCGGTTATCACCTGCGAAATCTGCGTAAGGAAGAACTTGCCCGGCAGGAAGCCGAAAGACAGGCTGAAAAACAGAAGATCCAGCAGATGAAAAGCGACATGCTGGAAGCCGAACTGCAAAATAAGAACAATGAGCTGAGCCTGCAAACCTCGGCACTCCTGAAAAGAAACCAGGCCATACAGGCATTGCTGGACGAGTTGGAGCGTCAGAAAGAAACGCTGGGCGACCGTTATCCGAATAAGTTATATATACGGATGAAGAATCTGATAGAAGAATCTCTGAACGACCAGGCAGACTGGCTGTTGTTTGAAAGCCACTTTAACAGTGCACATCAGAATTTCATCGAACGTTTACGCCAGCAATATTCGGATATCACAACAGGTGATCTGCGTATCTGCTGTTTGTTGCGGATGAATCTCTCTACAAAAGAAATTGCATCGCTTCTAAACGTATCCGTACGTGCCATAGAACTACGCAGATACCGTTTAAGAAAGCGCCTTTCACTGGATGGGGACACCAACCTCATCGATTTCCTTATGAATTACTAAAAAATATTTTCTATTTTTCCACATTCGGCAATAAGCTACATATCAATGATATACCTATCATTGTAGTAGCGATGAGAAAGTATTGTAGCATTATTTTCCACCTCACAAATAAATTGTGCAAGTAGTGTAGTAGTACTTTTTATCCGATATACTTTTAAATATACTTCCTTTGCCAGTGCAAATGAATCTTAATTTCTAAGACACGATGAAACACGAGCTGGAAGAACAACTTGAAGAGTTGGAAAGGCAAGGCATCAGTCGCCGCCATTTCCTGAAAATATTAACAGCCGCTGGTATTATAACAGCTGTAGGTACACAAAAAGTTCACGCATTCTCAAGTGATGCAAAAGGTAAAATTGTAGTTATCGGTGGAGGGGCAGCCGGAATCAGTATGGCAGCACGCCTGATGCACTGGCTGGATAACCCGGATATTACATTGATCGATCCAAGCGACCGTCAGTATTATCAACCCGGTTTTACTTTAATTGCTTCAGGGGTTTACCAACCGGAAGATGTTTGGAAGAAGCAGGAGAATTGTATTCCGGACGGCGTGAAATGGATTAAAGATTCGGTTGCAGCAGTCGACCCGGTAATGAACCAGGTGACAACAGCCAACAACGAAAAGATCCCATACGACTTTCTGGTATTGACACCGGGGGTACAAACAAACTGGGAAAAGGTTGAAGGCATTACACACGATACGTTAGGAGCAGGAAACGCTCACAGTATATATGATTTCGAAGGTGCACAAAAAACCTGGAAAGCGCTTCAGGAATTCTCTAAAACAGGTGGCCGTGGTATCTATACCGATACATACACGAAACACAAATGTGGAGGAGCACCGAAAAAGATTTGTTTGCTGACAGAGGATTACACCCGCCAACACGGGACAAGGGACAACGTTAAACTGGATTACTTCACAGCCGCCAAAGAGCTGTATGATATTCCTTTTTATACTCCCCGTCTACTGGAGATCTATAAGGAACGAAATATTCCAATCAATCTCAACGTGCGTGTAAAAGGTGTCGATACCGCAGCCAAACAGGTACATTTTGAAAAGGTTGAAACAGTCGGAGAAGAAAAGGTGATCACTCCTTTCGTGGAAGATTACGATTTCTTTCACTTCGCACCGCCAATGTCGGCTCCCGATTTCGTTCGCGAAGCAGGCCTGGGATGGACAGAAGGCAAACTGGCTGCCGAAGCCTGGGTGATGGTCGACAAAGCGACACTGGTTCATAAAACGTATCCGAACATTGTCTCCCTGGGAGATGTTGCCGGAATACCGACCAGTAAAACCTCTGCTGCCGTACGTATGCAGGTGCCGATCGCAGCAAAGAACCTGATCTCGCTGATGGAAGGCAAAGAACCTGTTGAGAAATACAACGGTTACGCAGCCTGCCCGATTGTAACAGACTATGGACACGTACTTTTGTGCGAGTTCGACTATGATAAAAAGCCGGTTCACTCGTTCCCGTTCAGCATGCTGGACACATCGAAAGAACAATGGGCGGCTTGGTTACTGAAAGTTTACATGTTGAAACCGATGTATTTCTACGGAATGCTGAACGGTTACGCTTAACGGACCAAAAATAACAACTCCCTATAATTCAAATGCCAAACTACAGAAAATCCCCGGCTCAACTCCTTGAGACCGGGGATTTTGTTTTAAAAGCCTATAAGTACTAATTGTAAACTCCTTACTCAGTATTGCCAGGGTGTACTGGGGATTCCGCCAGGGTGTACAGGATAATTCACCAGGGTGTACTGGGTAACCGATTATCCTGTACACCCTGGCAATACTGAATCCTTACTTTTATACTAATAGGTAATAAGCTTTAAACTAAAAGACAGGCTGAAAAGGAATAATTTTCACAAGAGGGAGTGATAGATAAAGGGTGGCAGATGGTAGATAGGATGACAGATAAAAACATATCATCTGCCACCCTTATAAAACTAGTATTCAATCAAATAAATCATTTTATTGCAGATGGCAGATAATATTCATAAAACTCTTGTATAAAAAAAGTTATTCCATCTTCCGGTAATAACGCGGTGTATAATCCGGTAATAATTCCGGATGGAACACCCACACCAGGTCTTTCAACAGATAGTCGGGATGGATCGGAAACTCTTCATAATAAGGCACAACACCTGTATTGCAGGTATAGATACGACGGTTTTTGAAGGCATCGAAGTTTTCGTAAGGAGTATATTCGGTACGCAGATCCTTGTATGTCATATCGTTTGCCTGATTATACTTGATCAGCCACATATCGGCATGGATCGCTTTGTCGAGCACCGTTTCGAATGCCAGAGGTGTACTGCCTGCTCCGGGAAGGTCTTTAAAGACATAATCGGCTCCGGCATCTTTATACAGGTGGGCGATATAACTGTCGCCGGCCGGCATATACCAGGATGAGCCGAATTTCTTTTCGGAGATAACGGTAGGTCGGTCGGCAACCGTCTTTGTCAACTCCTTCAATGCCAGATAGCGTTGTTCCGTTTCGCGGAAAATAGAGTCTGCCATCGCAGCTTTATTGAACAGCAAGCCGTAGAAGCGCACCCATTCGGTTCGCCCCAAAGGCAACGACTCCATATAGTCGGCCGCTTCGATGATAGGAATACCCAGTTTCTCGGCAGGGCCGTAGCCTGCATTCTGGAAAGGGGAAGCAATGATGATCTCTGCACCAATATCAATGATCTTCTCGATATTCGGTGCCGTAGCCTCTCCCAGATCGGCGATCTTTCCGGCACGCAAACCTTCCTGAATAGAAGGAGTATCCATATACCGGGGCTCACATACACCGATAACCTTATCGGCTTCATTCAACTGGTCGATAATGGCGGCATGCACAGAGGTATAAACGACTATATTATGAATAGGGGTTCGTACAACCGTTCCTTTAGGCAGATTGCCCGGCACAGCGGACAGATCGCGATCCACCAGAAGATAACGTTGCAGAATACGCGTACTGTCCCAGGGGTCGCGTACTTCAACGGACGTATAATCCGCGAAATGCTGTACAGTGAAACCGCTGGCATAACGGATAGAGTCGGTAGAGAGGGATGATTGCCTGTTTGGTTGCGCACAAGACACAACCAGACAGGCAATCCAGAATAACAGTATTTGTTTCATGTTACTGTGCTATAAAACAAACTTTTTGAGTATCATAACCACCAGTATCAAACGGTTCGCCATCCTTCTTTCCTTCAGGAGTGAAGACATACATAGAAGCTGTTTCACCATAAGCAGCATTACTGATATAGATTTTACCGGTAATTGGGTCTACATCAATTGAGTTCGGATTTGCCAATGTTGTACCGTCGGTAATCAGATTCTGAGATTCTACAGCACCTGTCAATGCATCATACTTCATGAAAGAAGGAGCCGGTGCACCCCATTGTGCATATACCACATACAACTTATCGTTAACCAATGACATTTTCGAGCCATTGCCAATAACCGAAACTTTATCCGAAGCATCGATACGCTGTACTGTATTTTTAATATCTCCATAGTCACCCATAGAAATAACATATACGTCTCCTTTACTGCTGGCAGCCAGGTTACACGGGTTGACTATTACTTCTATTTCTTTTTCCAATTTGGCAGTGGCTGGATCGATCACTCCTACAGTCTTACCTTTGCCATATTCAGACAAAGCCACATAGATCTTACCGTTAGCAGCAGCCAACTGTTCCGGATAACGACTAGATTTCACTTCGTTTCCATCCTTATCGGTAGTAGTAGCCATTCCCAGAGATATTTCCTTTTCCAATTCCAAAGAAGTCGTATCGAGTACAGCGACAGAACTACCATAATAATAAGAAACATATACTTTTCCATCCAGTGCAGTAAAGCAACGTGGATTCATCGTTTCGCCCGCACTGTTCTTAGGAGTAAATTCTTTAATCTCCTTTCCTTGTTTATCCAGAACAACCAACCGGTTGGAAGAAGTAACAGATACATAAATTTTAGAGCCATACACAAACATTTGTTCAGCATCGGAACCCAGTCCTTTACCGTTAACAGATTGGTAATAATTTGATACCATCTTACCTGTAGCAAGATCATAATAACTGATTGAAGCATTGTTCGCGTTAAAATTACCGCGATTCAGGATATAATAACCTATCGTCTGCGGCTGGGGTTCGGGAACATCTACATTGATATCCTGTACTACAATACTTGCCATATTTTCGGATTCACCTACAACATTCTTTGCCACAACGATCAGGTTAGTATTATAGGTTGTACCGGCAGGAATATCAAAAGAATTCTTTCCTACAGCTACTTCTCCTAATTTCGTTGCTTTATCAGTAGCATTTCCGCCCAGGTAAATAACATAACCAGTGACATCAGTTTCTGATGAAGGAAGAGTCCATGACAACGTACCTCCGATTTTAAGAACCTCTTCATCCGTATCAGTAAAAGACAGGTTGGTAACAGCCACTGAAGGCACACGTACTTCATCCTTCTCATCATCATCACTACAAGAAGAAAAAGACACTGTAAACAGCGTACACAAAGTAAACAGCAAGAATAAGTTTCTAAGTTTCATTTGTTTTTATATTAGGTTATTAATAAGTAATCTTCAGACTAGCCCTGTAAGAACGTCCGGGCATAGGATAATAACGTATTACATCATACGTGACATTACCCAGGTTTACCACTTCCGCCTGCAACCGCAGGTTACACTTTCCTATCGTAAAGGAACGATTCAGCGTGATTTGTTGCTCTACATATCCATCTATTAGATTTATATCCAGATTCTGAGGGAGCGAATAACGGTCGCCCACCGCAGTAAGCGTCCAGCCAATATTCACCCACGGGTTTTCCAGAGTGACAGAAGTCATTCCCGTATGCTCGGGCGTATAAGGTATCTGATTATCATATATCTTAGAACCCTCTTCCGTTTTATCGACAGCATGCTGCCACGTATAAGAAGCATCCACCAGTAAAGACATGTTTAACGGCAAAGAAAAATGGGCTGACATATTCGCATCTATTCCTTTTATCTCTACAACTCCCATATTCATCATCTTCCAGATAAACATTGTCGGGATAGCAACAATCTTATCTTTTACCCGGTTGTAATAACCGTCGACAGTAAAGCTCAGATAATCAATATTGGCTTTCGGGAAAGTTCCGCTCCAGGTAAGTCCCAGATTATATTGAGTTGCCTTTTCCGGCTTCAGGTCTTTATTACCGAAACGGTCATAATAAAGATCATTAAATGTAGGCAAACGGAAAATATCTTTATAAGAAGCACGTAATCTTAAATTCTCATTTTTCAACAAACGGTAAGAAAGACTGACAGCAGGTGATAACTTTTTCCGATCATCGGCAGCATCTCCTATTTCCAGTTCTTCCGTGGCAAAAGTTCCCAATAGGCTGGCAGTTGCCGTCAACCGGGTATCTTTATATTGTGCAGCCAAAGCCGTCAAAGATGTATAGCGGGTTGGAAACGGACATTTTGGGATTGTCGCATCCAGTGTATTTACAAAAAAGTCTTCTGCCAAAGAGAAAGAAAGCGATGAAACCGGCTTATATAATAATGAAGCAGAACCATAATACTCACGTTGAGTATACACATCTGTCTGTACACCATTTGGATGACGACTGTGGAAATCCTGATAACGAGTCCAGGCATAATCAAACTTTCCCTTTGCTTTAAAAGACAGCTTATCATTCAGTTTATTATCATAACCCGCCTGGATAAAACCGTTTTTGTTTTTCAGTCGTTCTTCATGATAATCATTATACAAAATTACCGACCCCGGTAATCCCCGGTCGGAATCAAACCAATAACCTTTCAGTTGCATCTTGCCTGCTTTATTCCAGTCGGCAAATAAATTAAGTTCACCATGCCAGGCTGAAATATCGCTGTTTTTCCTCTTCTCTTCAGTTACTATATCACCATTAGTAAATGTATAGGGGTATTGTCCGTCAGCACGTTGCCAGTCAGCAAATACAGAAAGCGCATATTTATCAGAAAGCTTCTGCTCGTAACGGGCCGATGGATTGAACATACCGAATGAACCGGCTTTAACCAATCCTTTCAAGTTAAAGTTTTTTTCTTTAAAAGTCGGAGTTTCCGTCTTCACACTCAACGCCCCCGCTGAAGCATACATCCGGGCTGTCTGGAAAATATCATCCGTCTGTCCGATCGACAACGAAACCATTTCGACGTTATCGAGCGAGAAGCGGCTGATATCCACCTGTCCGCTCTGGGCATCCGTGATCGTTACGCCGTCATAGCTGACAGCCGTATGCTGCGCACCCAGACTTCGCACCGAGACAGTCTTCAATCCCCCTATCCCACCGTAATCCTTTACGGTAGCACCAGAAAAGCGTTTTACCGCTTCCGAAAGATCCTGTATGCCGAGCCGTTCGATACCGGTACGATCCATCACTTGAAGAGGAGTAGCCTCGCGGGTAGTGGAAGGACGCGCCTTCTCGACCACCTCGACACCCTTCAGTTGGTGATAAGTCGTCGTATCGATCTGTTGGGCAATCGCAAACACTGACGCATGCAACCATATGCCAAACAGGCATAACATTCTTATTATGTATAAATTACGCATATATCTTTTGGTCTACCAACACCTTACCCGAGGTATTGCATACAAAACAATGGCAGGTTTTCTGACTTGTTCTCCCATGATCGGCCGCCTTCCCGAAGTCATAAAGACTCAGTGGCAACAAGATTTGCCGGGGTTACAGAACTTACAGCTACGGGTACAGTTCCGGACTTGCACCGGATTCCCTTTTACTAGCGACCAGCGAAAGCCAAACCGCTACACCATAATTCGATGGCAAAAGTACGAAATATATCGGAATAGTCGTTATACTAATGTCATTTTGATATCGGAAAAAATCAGTACCTTCGCGCCCAAATTGATTCAAGACCTACTATTCACTCATACTCGTTCCCTTGTGGGTTTAGGTTATTAGATACATTTAGAATTAAACAAAAAGATGACAGACAAAGAAGTATTGTTACTACGACGCAAATTGGATCTTTTGCTCCGTACAGGCAAGCTATTGATGGAGAGTGCTGCCGATACGAACCGTATTGAACGAAACATGAAGCGGGTAGCGGCCTTTATGGGTATCCCGGAAGAGAAATTACACATCGATATCCGGTGGACGATGATCATGGTGAATGTGAGCGATGAGAAAAACTCATTCTCCAAATTCCAGAAATGCGAGAAGCATGGTATTAATATGACCATGATCTCACAGATCAGCGATCTGTCGTGGCATGCCATCGAGCAAGACTATTCGCTGGACAGATACGAGGAAGAACTGGAAAAGATAGCCTGCAAACCGCGTAACTATATACCTTATCTAGTAGCCATCGGAGCAGGGTTTGCCTGTGGAGGATTCTGTAAGTTGTTCGGATGCGACTGGATCGCCTTTTTGTTTGCTTCCATTAGTGCGTTTATAGGCTTCAGGGTTCGTGCCCGTTGCATAGAGGCCGGCCTGAATGTGTATATGGCTATAGCACTCGCCGCTTTTGTTTCCACATGCCTGGCGTATGTTTCATCCTTTTCGGGGTTATCCGTTACACCTTATCATCCGCTATTGGCCTGTGCCCTGTTCATCGTGCCGGGTGTACCGCTGATCAATTTCGTGGATGATATGATCGACAATCATTTGCTAGTCGGGATCACCCGTGCCGCCAATACGGCAATGATGGTCGGAGCCATGACTTTCGGTATCACATTTGCCATGCGTGTACTTGTGATGAATGACATCGCGATCGACCATAAGTTCAGTGAACTGAGTATGGTTCCCCATGAATCCTATCTTACATATGCAATCGCAGCCGCTATTGCCGCCATGGGGTTCTCTATGATCTTCAATATCCAGCGCCGCCTGTTATGGGTGGTGGCCGTAGGAGGTATAATAGCGGTATGTACACGTAACTTCGTCAACTTCGAACTGGGTTACGGGCCTGTTATCGGTTCGTTCATGGGAAGTTTCGTAGTCAGTCTCCTTGCGGTAAAGGCAGTCCATTGGTTTCATGTACCTAACCACGTACTGACGATCCCTTCCGTTATCCCGATGATTCCGGGGGTACTGATGTACCGGTCGTTACTGGCGTTTATCAATATGCACGGAGTGATTGGCGAAGTCACCAACGCTTTTGCCAACGGTATCAATTCGGCACTGATTATTCTCTGCATCTCGCTGGGAGTAGCCGTTCCTAATATTTTTGCCCGCCAGTACATCGCCAAAGACCGTAAAAGGTATCTGCAGGAGGAATTGGAAAAACGCCGTCAGCGTGGTAAATTCCTAGAATGGTAAAAACAAATTGTAATAATACATAGTAAGAGGCTGTCTCATTATAACATATGGGGCAGCCTCTTACACTTTTTATACGAAACCTTCTGAAAAAGCCGAATTTTAACAAAGAAAAACAGAATAAGGATTTTCATCCTACTTTTGATTGAGACCAAAAATAATCACTTCCGGAGTAAGATTTTAGCCAATTCGTCTCTGAATTGTTCCATATCAAAAAGTTATTGGTTCATTTAGGTACACATTCAAAAATAGTTTAAAGTTTAACTAAATGCAAAAAAGCCCAAAAAGTAATATCTTCGGAATTCCGGCAGGTTGTTTTCGTAATATTGCAACCTTGAAAACAGATTGTAAAGGTTAAAAAGAATTGTATGGGAGAAACAAAAGGTTACGTTTCGCAGGTTATCGGCCCGGTCGTGGATATTCACTTCGATAATGAAAAAGAAGTAAAAATAGTGCTGCCCCGCATCCATGACGCTATGGAGATAGCCCGCCCCAATGGGAAAGCGTTGATTGTCGAAGTGCAACAACATATTGGGGAAAACACAGTCCGCACAGTCGCGATGGATACGACAGACGGATTGCAACGGGGAATGGAAGCCGTTTCATGCGGCTCACCTATTACCATGCCGGTCGGCGACCAGGTAAAAGGACGTTTGATGAATGTTACCGGCGATTCGATCGACGGAATGGATGAACTGGATCGGAAAGGCGCTCTCCCCATCCACCGCGAACCGCCGAAGTTTGAGGATTTGACCACCAGTAAAGATGTACTTTACACAGGTATTAAGGTCATCGACCTATTGGAACCCTATTCCAAAGGAGGTAAGATCGGACTTTTCGGAGGAGCCGGCGTAGGTAAAACCGTTCTTATCATGGAACTTATCAATAACATTGCTAAAAAGAATAACGGTTTCTCGGTCTTTGCCGGTGTGGGTGAACGTACCCGCGAAGGGAACGACCTGTTGCGCGAAATGATCCAGTCGGGTGTGATCCGCTACGGGCAGGCCTTCCTCGAAAGCATGGAAGCAGGCCATTGGGATCTGTCGAAGATTGATCATGAGGAACTGGCCAAATCGCAGGCTACACTGGTGTTCGGACAGATGAACGAACCGCCGGGCGCCCGTTCTTCGGTGGCACTATCCGGATTGACCATTGCAGAGTCGTTCCGTGACCTGGCACCCGAAGGCGAAACACGCGATATCCTGTTCTTTATCGATAATATATTCCGTTTCACCCAGGCAGGCTCGGAGGTGTCCGCCCTGTTGGGACGTATGCCGTCAGCCGTAGGTTACCAGCCGACACTGGCCACCGAAATGGGAGCCATGCAGGAGCGTATCACCTCGACAAAGAAAGGTTCGATCACGTCCGTACAGGCAGTTTATGTGCCTGCCGACGACTTGACAGACCCGGCACCGGCCACCACCTTTACACACCTGGATGCCACCACCGTGTTGAGCCGTAAGATCACCGAGCTCGGCATCTATCCGGCTGTCGACCCGTTGGAATCGACTTCCCGTATCCTCGACCCGTTGGTCGTGGGAAAGGAACATTACGAAACAGCCCAGCGTGTAAAACAGATCCTTCAGCGAAACAAGGAGTTGCAGGATATCATTTCTATCCTGGGTATGGAAGAACTTTCGGACGAAGACCGCCAGACGGTAAACCGTGCCCGCCGTGTACAACGTTTCCTGTCGCAGCCTTTCGCCGTGGCAGAACAGTTCACCGGCATACCGGGGGTAATGGTCTCTATCGAAGACACGATCCGCGGATTCAATATGATCATGGATGGTGAAACTGACGATATTCCCGAACAGGCCTTCCTTAACGTAGGTACGATCGAGGATGTGATCGAAAAAGGAAAGAAACTGGCAGAACAAGCTAATTAATAACGTATGGAACTGGAAATCATATCACCCGCAGGCATCTTATTCAAAGGTGAAACAGACTACGTATCCTTTCCGGGTATCGCCGGATCGTTCGACGTATTGCCGCATCACGCCCCTATGATAGCCGCGCTGGAAGAAGGTGTCATCCGGTATCAGACAAAAGAAAAGGAAACACAACAGGAAATAAAGATACAGAGCGGATTCGTTGAAATAAAAGATGATACCCTATCCGTATGCATCGAAGAAAAAATACGATCATGAGCAGCGGTAGATTAAGAATGAAGCTAATGGGCCTGATTACTTTTATAAATGTAGTCATCGGTGTCACTTTAGGAGGTTTATTATACACGATATGGCCTTCGATTTACTTCGAATGGTATCCGTCTATCCCGGTCTTTTACTGGTTGATGGCCATGTTGATGACTTTCTTCCTCGACCATGTAAAACGAAAACATGGCGACGTCACGATCGTTACTTATATGGTAGTCCGGTTATGCAAAATCTTACTGGCGCTTGTTTTCTTATGGTTGTATGCCGCATTTGTCGGACAGAACCTGAAAGCCTTTGGCTTTACGATGATGTTGTTTTATTTCATTTATCTCGTACTGGAGACATATACCATGTATCTGTATGAGAAAAAGAGGTTGAAAAGTGAGAAAAGAGAAAAAGATGAACAGAATAAAAAGTAAATACCTGTTTTGGTTTACCTTCCTGCTACTGGCCTGTATCAGCGCCCCGATAAATGCGGCGACTGCAGGTGAAGAACCGGGAAAGGTGGATGTGCAGGATATCGTATTCTCCCATATCCGGGATGCCTACACCTGGCATATTACCGAATGGAACGGCAAGGAGATCTCCATACCGCTTCCCGTTTTGGTAAAGAGCGAGGAGCGCGGCTGGGATATGTTCCTCTCCTCCCACCTGCATCACGGAAATGTACATCATAATTATTATGTGGCAGGAGAAGGCGAACATGCCGGAAAAGTGGTGGAGAAGAACAGCAGAGGGGAAGAGGTGAAACCGCTCGACCTGTCGCTCACCAAGAATGTAGTCGGCCTGTTGATCAGTTGCGGGATATTGCTTTTTATCGTACTGCGGACAGCCCGTTGGTATAAGAAGCACCCCAATGAAGCACCCGGCGGATTTACCGGGCTGATGGAAATGGCCGTCATGTATATCCATGAAGGAGTTGTAAAGGAAGGGATCGGAAAGGAATATAAGCCTTTTTCATCTTATCTGCTGACGGTATTCTTCTTTATCCTGATCAATAACCTGATCGGTATCATCCCGGTTTTCCCCGGGGGTGCCAACGTCACGGGTAATATTGCCGTAACGGCGGTATTGGCAGGATGTACGTTCCTGGCGGTGAACCTGTTTGCTACCAAGGAATACTGGAAGGAGATATTCTGGCCGAATGCTCCCCTGTTCCTGAAGTTACCGTTGCCGATCATGCCCTTCGTGGAATTTTTCGGCATACTCACCAAGCCATTTGCCCTGATGATCCGTCTGTTTGCCAATATCATGGCCGGACACACGATCATTCTGGCACTGACTTGCCTGATATTCATCACCGCTTCGATGGGAGTAGCCATAAACGGCACGATGACAGTCGTTTCAGTACTGTTCACCGTGTTTATGAACTGTCTCGAATTATTGGTGGCATGTTTGCAGGCCTATATATTCACCCTGCTGTCGGCCAACTATATCGGACTGGCCAAAGTAAGAGAGTGAACAAACATATTTATTAAAAACAAGGTTACTAATTAAAAGATTAAAAACTATGTTATCAGCAATTTTATTACAAGCAGCAGCCGGTGCAGGCATAGCTAAACTAGGTGCAACAGTTGGAGCAGGATTGGCAGCTATCGGCGCAGGTATCGGTATCGGACTGATCGGAAAAGGTGCAGTTGAAGGAATCAGCCGCCAACCGTCGGCAGCCGGCGATATCCGTACATCCATGCTTATTATGGGTGCGTTGGTAGAAGGGGTTGCCCTGTTTGCGATCGTGGTATGTTTCTTAGGATTATTCCAATAAAATAAAAGTAAACTATGTCATTGCTCACACCAGACGCAGGGCTTTTATTCTGGATGATCCTTTCCTTCGGAATTGTCTTTGTCATTCTTTCCAAATATGGGTTCCCGGTGATCATCAAAGCCGTGGAACAACGGAAAGAATACATCGACCAATCCCTCGAATCGGCACGCCAAGCAAACGAACAGCTTGCCGGCATACAGGCCGAAAGCGAAAAGATCCTTGCCCAGGCAAGAGAGCAGCAGAATGAGATCCTGAAACAAGCCCTGGTTGAAAAAGAAGAGATCATCAGCGAAGCCCACAGGAAGGCTACCGCTGAAGCCCATCTGCAGGTAGAAGAGGCTACCCGGCATATTCGGGAAGAAAAGGAGAAAGCGATCCGCGAAGTCCGCACCGAAATAGCCGACTTGTCCGTCGCTATCGCAGAGAAAGTAATGAAAGAGAAAATCAGCCGTACCGATGAGCAGGAAAAGATCATCAACGGACTGCTCGACAATGTTTCGTTTAGTAAATCGTAAGATATGGATGTAGGTACAATCTCTTCCCGGTATATCAAAGCGCTCTTTTCGCTTGCGAAAGAGAAGCAGCAGGAAACCCGGGTATATGATGATATGAAGATGCTGGCCGTTAGTTTCGAACAGGAACCGGGGTTGAAAGTCGTACTGGATAATCCGATCTTTCCCGAAGAGGAGAAAGTAAAGTTACTGACGACGGCAGCCGGTCTGGAAGTATGCGACCTGTTTGCCCGGTTTATCCGGTTGGTACTGCAGCGTAAAAGGGAAAGCCTCTTACCGCTCATGGCCTATATCTATATCCATATGTACCGGAAGGATAAGAAGATCACCCGGGTATTGTTCAAGACACCGGTTCCGGTAGACGAAGCGACCCGGGAGCATCTGAAGAAACGGTTGCAGGAAGAGACTGGCGATACGATCGAGTTCACAGGAGTGATCAGGCCGGAACTGATCGGAGGATTTGTGCTCCGGATCGGTAATATCCGGATCGACGCCAGCTATTCCAGACAACTCCGGGAGATAAGAAACAAGCTGATCGAAAGAAATTAAAAAAGAAAAACGTATGACAGACCAGATAAAAGTAAGTGAAGTTTCCGCCATATTACGCGAGCAACTGGAAGGTATCAATACCAGCATCCATCTGGAGGAAGTGGGTACCGTGCTTCAGGTAAGCGACGGGGTAGCACGCATCTACGGACTGGATAATGCCGAAGCCAACGAGCTGCTGGCCTTCGACAACGGCATGGAAGCCATCGTCATGAACCTGGAAGAAGATAACGTGGGTGCCGTATTGCTCGGCCCGACCGACCAGGTGAAGGAAGGTGATACCGTAAAACGTACCCGCCGCATTGCTTCTATCAATGTAAGTGAAGATATGATCGGCCGTGTGATCGACCCGCTGGGTAACCCGATCGACGGAAAAGGCGAAATCGTCGGTAAGAAATACCAGATGCCTCTGGAGCGGAAAGCGCCGGGCGTGATCTTCCGTCAGCCGGTCAACGAACCGTTGCAGACGGGTATCAAGGCGGTAGATGCCATGATACCTATCGGACGCGGACAACGTGAGCTGATTATCGGCGACCGCCAGACCGGTAAGACTTCCATCGCGATCGATGCCATTATCAACCAGCGTAGCAATTACGAAGCAGGCAACCCTGTTTACTGTATTTATGTAGCGATCGGACAAAAGGGCTCTACCGTAGCCTCTTTGGTCAGTACGCTTCAGGAGAAAGGAGCTATGGACTACACGATCGTTGTCAGTGCTACCGCTTCCGATCCGGCTGCGATGCAATATTTCGCTCCTTTTGCCGGAGCTGCTATCGGCGAATATTTCCGCGATAGCGGACGTCATGCCCTGGTGGTTTATGATGACTTGTCAAAGCAGGCTGTTGCTTACCGTGAAGTATCCCTGATCCTTCGCCGCCCTTCCGGACGCGAAGCATACCCGGGCGATATCTTCTACCTGCACTCCCGCTTATTGGAACGTGCGGCGAAGATCATCAACCAGCAGGAAGTAGCCCGCGAAATGAACGACCTGCCGGAAAGCATGAAGGATCTGGTAAAAGGAGGTGGCTCGCTAACTGCCCTGCCGATCATCGAAACACAGGCGGGCGACGTTTCCGCCTATATCCCGACCAACGTGATCTCTATCACCGACGGACAGATATTCCTGGAGACAGACCTGTTCAATCAGGGGAACCGCCCAGCTATCAACGTAGGTATCTCGGTATCCCGCGTAGGTGGTAATGCCCAGTTGAAGGCGATGAAGAAGGTGGCCGGTACGTTGAAGATAGACCAGGCACAGTTCCGTGAACTCGAGTCGTTCACGAAATTCGGTGGCGAAATGGATGCGGTAACAGCCTTTACGATCGATAAAGGACAGAAAAATACCCAACTGCTGATACAGCCCCAATACAGCCCGATGCCTGTCGAGTATCAGATCGCGATCCTGTATTGCGGAACGAAAGGCCTGTTGAAGGAAGTGCCGCTGGACAAAGTGCATGATTTCGAAAATGCCTATCTTCAGACATTGATTACCAATCACCGGAAGGACGTACTCGACGTACTGAAATCGGGAGTGATAAACGACGATGTTTGCCGTATCCTGGAAGAAACTGCTCACCAGGTAAGCGGAGCATACAAAGCAGGTTGAATATAGAAACTAGATTATGGCATCACTGAAAGAGATAAAAATCCGTCTTGCGTCGATCAGGAACACACAGAAGATCACTTCCGCCATGAAGATGGTATCTTCTGCCAAACTGCATCATACACAGACGATTGTCGAACATATGCTTGCATACGAAAGTAAGCTGAGCACTATATTGAACGGAACCCTGGCTGCCGAAAGCGAACTGAATACCCCTTATACCGCCTGGCGGGAAGTGAAGCAGGTCGCTATCGTTGCCTTTTCGTCCAATACGGGTCTGTGTGGTGCTTTCAATGCCAACATATGGAAAGAGTTGTCCGCCCGCCTTCACCGGTATGAGGCGGATGGCATTGCCGTACGCATTTATCCCGTCGGCAAAAAGATCGCCGACGAACTGCATAAAGCCGGATACCAGACCGACAACAGCTTTCTTCAGGCAGGTGACAAGCTAAACTACGAAGATGCCAGCCAGCTGGCTACTGCGATGATGACGCTTTATACTTCCGGTCAGGCCGACCGGGTGGAACTGTTCTACCATCATTTCAAAAATATGGCGGAACAGATACTGACCGAAAAGGTATTCCTTCCGATCACGTTACCGGAGATAACTTCCACAAGCATGTCGGCCAATTACATCCTGGAGCCGTCGTCCGAACATCTGCTGGCTTTATTGCTTCCCAAAGTCCTTCACCTGCATATCTACACGACACTGCTCGACAATACGACTGCCGAACATGCCGCCCGTATGCTGGCTATGCAGACCGCCAACGACAATGCCAACGACCTGATCCAGGAACTGACATTGCAATACAACAAGAACCGCCAGCAGGCTATCACCAATGAACTGCTGGATATAATGGGAGGGGCAGGTTAATAACAATACTTCATTTCCTTACATATTATAAAAGAACGAAGCTCCGGCGAATCACTTCGGCGGAGCTTCTGGCTTTAAAATTATTATTGAACAATATTCTAACAACCAAATTTTATAAATTTAATAGAAGAATAGTATCATTAGTTGCGCGGTCAATACGCGCAGAAACATTGTCAAAGGATAAACCGTTGCATACCCTACAGCCGGCGCATCATTCCCGGCCGTTGCATTCGCATAAGCCAGTGCAGGGGGATCGGTCGTACTTCCGGCCAGTAATCCCATCAGCGTATAATAGTTCAATTTAAAGAAATGCCGCCCTACCAGTCCGATGATCAATAAAGGCAACATAGTGATAATGAAACCGTAACCGATCCAGGCAAAACCACCCTTATTTACAATCGTATCCACAAATTCCTCTCCGGCACTCAAACCTACGCAGGCCAGGAACATGGTTATACCGATCTCCCTCAACATCAGGTTGGCACTCTGGGTAGTATAAGTAACCAGTTTATAACGGTATCCGAACCGGCTTAACAGGATAGAAACAACCAACGGGCCACCAGCCAGACCCAGTTTGATTGGCTGCGGAATCCCCGGGATAGAGAAGGGAATACTACCCAAAATAATACCTAAAGCAATACCTATAAAGATAGGGATCAGATTAGGTTCATTCAAACGCTTCATTGAATTACCCAATATCATACTGACTTTATCAACGGCCAGTTCGCTACCGACCACCGTTACGCGGTCACCCACCTGTAATTGCAAGCCCTGGGTAGCCACCAGTTCGACTCCGGCACGGTTTACACGTGTCACGTTGATACCGTGTAAACGCCGCAACTGCAAATCTCCCAGCCGGGAGCCCGTCAGTTCCGGTTTGGTAACCAGGATACGGCGGCTGACAAATTCACTTTCAGCAGGGATCCATTGTTTACGATCCATTTCTATTTCCTGGCCGACAAACGTTTTTATTGTCTCCGCATCATGCTCCGTGGTAATCACAAATATCTTATCATCCTCTTCGAGGATCGTACTTCCGGTAACAATTTCGACCTTATTACTCTTTTTCCGCCAGATACGGGATATAACATATTGCCGGTGTTCGAGAAAAGCTCCGAGTTCCATCACCTTACGGCCAAAAAGAGCCGGATTCTTCACAACGAGCGATATAGGAGTAGCTTCACTGTTATGTACATCGTTCTCCGCTTCCAGTTGCTCTGTCTCTTTTTCAAAGCTAATATGAAAAATATACCGGACGAACAACATGGAAAGGATGATACCGACAACACCCAATGGATAGGCTACGGCATATCCCAGCGCAATCGTTTCATCCGATGTCCCCGTCATATCCGTAAACGCCTGTTGCGCGGCTCCCAGACCGGGAGTATTGGTTACCGCCCCCGATAAAATACCGACCATCGTCGGCATAGGGATATCCGTTATAAAATGGATGGCTAACGTTGTTACGACACCCAGAAAAACAATTCCGCATGCCAGCCCGTTCAGCGTCATTCCCCCTTTCTTAAAAGAAGAAAAGAACCCCGGCCCAACCTGCATACCGACCGAATAGACAAACAGGATCAATCCGAATTCTTTAAAGAAATGAACAACAGCGGGATTAATACTAAACCCGAAATGCCCCAGAAGAATACCGACAAAAAGTACCAGTGTGATACCCAGTGAGATACCAAATACTTTTATCTTACCTAACTGAATCCCGACAGCGATTACCAAAGATAATAAAAGGATAGAATGCCCTATTCCCTCTCCCCACAGCAATTCATTTATCCACTCCATATCTATTTATTTTCAATTTTATAATGGCATATTGCCATGTTTTTTAGGCGGATTGCTCTGGCTTTTGTTCTTTGCCATTTCCAACGCCTGTATAAGTTTGAAACGTGTCTGCCGGGGCATGATGATCTCATCGATAAAACCCTGTTCGGCTGCCCGGTACGGATTTGAGAAGTTCTCCGTATATTCAGCCATCGCCTGCACCTTCTCCTCTCCTGTCGCTTTCCGATAGAGGATATTAACAGCACCTTCGGCCCCCATCACAGCTATTTCAGCCATCGGATAAGCCAGGTTTATATCAGCTCCGGTCGGTTTGCTCGCCATCACGATATAGGCACCCCCGTAAGCCTTCCGGGTAATCAGTGTAATTTTAGGAACCGTAGCTTCGGCATAGGCATAGACGATCTTGGCTCCGTGGCGGATAATGCCGTCATGCTCCTGCTGGCAGCCGGGTAAGAATCCGGGAACATCTTCAAAAGTGATCAAGGGGATATTGAAACAATCACAGAAACGGATAAAGCGTGCGGCTTTGTCTGAAGCATCGATATCCAGTACACCTGCCAGAAAAGCCGGTTGGTTGGCGACGATCCCGACCGAACGCCCTCCCAAACGGGCAAAACCGACTACGATGTTTTTGGCAAAATGCGGCATTACTTCAAAGAAATAATGGTTATCGACCACTGGTTCAATAATATCTTTGATATCGTAAGGTATATTCGGATCATCGGGAATGACTTGCTGCAATGCTTCTTCCTCCCGGCGGATATCATCGGTACAGGAAATTACCGGCGCATCTTCCATATTATTAGACGGAAGGAAACTCAGCAATTCGCGAATGCTCATCAAAGTTTCCTCCTCCGTGTCACACATGAAATGAGTCACACCGCTTTTACTGCTATGTGTGTAGGCGCCTCCCAGTTCTTCCTTGCCGACCTCTTCATGCGTAACGGCTTTCACCACATCCGGCCCGGTTATGAACATATGGCTCTTTTCCTTCACCATAAAAATAAAGTCGGTCAATGCCGGAGAATAACAAGCCCCACCTGCACAAGGCCCCAGGATAGCCGATATCTGCGGGACAACCCCCGAAGCCATCGTATTCTGGTAAAAAATGGAAGCATACCCGGCCAAACTGCTTACCCCTTCCTGGATACGGGCACCTCCCGAGTCGTTCAGGGCAATGACAGGCGCACCGCTTTTCAGAGCCAGTTGCTGAACCTTTACGATCTTGGCCGCATTCGTGGCACTCAGCGTACCGCCGTAAGCCGTAAAGTCGTAGGCATAGACAAATACCAGCCGTCCGTCGATCTTTCCATAACCGGATACAATCCCATCCCCCGGGATCTTATTCTTATCCATACCGAAATTCGTACAACGGTGAACGACAAACTTATCCAGTTCGTTAAATGTCCCTTTATCCAGCAACATATCGACACGTTCGCGGGCGGTCATCCTTCCCGACTCATGCTGCTTCTCGATACGGGCAACGCCTCCACCCTGTAAAGCGGCCTTGTCCAGTTCCCCGAAGGTTTTATATAATTGTTCTTTTTCCATTTTAATCTTCTTTTTCCGTTATTACATCCAACGACAAGAGCACCTGGTTGCTGGTCACTGAATCCCCCTCTTTCACCAGGATTTCGCGAACCGTACAGGCAGAACTAACCTTATAGTTACTCTGCATCTTCATTGCCTCGATTACAGCGACAATATCACCGGCTTCCAACCGGTCGCCCACCTGTACGGGGATCTTCACCACCTTACCGGGCATCGGAGAAATAATCCGGTTCTCCTGCTTTTCCTCACTGCTCTTTCGCATACGCAGATATTTCACCTGTGTATCGAGTATATCGATATTATACGATAAGAAATAAGTATTTACAGTATAGTTCTTACCGCCTGCTCCACGTATCAGTTCGGCGTTATACGACACCCCGTCATGCAAGATAGAACAGGCTCCGTTTTCCGCCATTACGATATCGACGTCATAAGGAACTCCGTCGACGGTCAGTTGTACCTTATTCCCCTCCTTACTGACCAGCGACACGTCAGCAGTCCTTTTTCCTATATGTATTTCCATAAATAATAATTATTCGATGTACTAATTGCCATGTGCCGGTTCTATATTCTCAGAACCCCTTTTTGCAGGCCGAATTCACGCCAGCGGCTGATCGGGCGGCCATCCGCAGCGGTTCCGGAACTGTTTTCCTCCAGATTCATCAGATAATCGATGTAAGCAGCGATCATAGCGATATTCTCCGTTTCCGTACCTCCGGTTTCAACCGGATGCTGTAATTGCTCCGCATGTTTCTCTATAAAGGAAGTATCATATTTCCCTTTCACGAAATCGGAAGAATCCATGATACGGCGCAAATAGCTGATATTGGTTTTCAGACCGGTGATCTTGTATTCATGCAACACACGACGCATCCGTTCGATAGCATACTGCCGCGTAGTAGCCCATACGATCAGCTTTCCGATCATCGGGTCATAATAAACAGGTATTTCATACCCTTCATACACATAACTGTCTACACGAACGCCGATACCGTTGGGCTCGGTCAGTTGGCGTATGACACCGGGCGAAGGCATAAAACCGGCATCGGTATCTTCGGCGCAGATACGGCATTCGATGGCATGGCCGCGCTGCACAATATCTTCCTGGCGGATGTGAAGCTGCTCGTTATTCGCCACCCTGATCTGCTCTTTTACAAGATCGACACCCAAGACCTCTTCCGTTATAGGATGTTCCACCTGCAGGCGGGTATTCATTTCCAGAAAATAAAAATTCCGGTGTTTATCTACCAGAAACTCGATAGTGCCTGCACCGGAATAATTCACAGCTTTCGCCGCTGCAACCGCTTTCTCTCCCATATTCATTCTCAACTCCGATGTAATAAAGGGAGAAGGGCTTTCTTCCACGATCTTCTGGTTACGGCGCTGAACCGAACATTCACGTTCGCACAGCTGGATCACATTTCCGTGATTATCACCTAATATCTGAAATTCGATATGATGCGGCTCTTCCACAAATTTTTCCAGGTAAACCGTATCATCCCCAAAAGAAGAAAGCGATTCCGACCGGGCGGAGTTATAAGCTTCCTCCACCTCTTCTTCCTTGTGGATCAATCGCATGCCTTTTCCACCACCGCCCATAGAAGCCTTCAGCATCACCGGGAAACCGATCTCTTTACAGATACGGAGAGCTTCGGCCGCATCCTGTAAGGGTTGCTGTGTACCCGGAACAACCGGAACCCCCGCCGCGATCATCCGTTTACGGGCTGAAATCTTATCCCCCATCGCTTCCATCGTTTCAGCAGCCGGGCCGATGAAGATTATATTTTCCTCCTTGCATCTCCGGGCAAATCCGGCATTCTCGGAAAGGAAACCATATCCCGGATGAATAGCATCCGCCTGATGCTCTTTGGCTGCCCGGATAATTTTCTCTATATCCAGATAACTTTCCTTTGATGCGGCAGGGCCGATCAGGCAGGCTTCATCGGCATACAGGACATGCCTGGCTGTACGGTCGGCTTCCGAAAAGACGGCGACCGACTGTATTCCCATCTCACGACAGGAACGCATCACGCGTACAGCGATCTCACCGCGGTTCGCGACTAGTATTTTTCGTATCATATCAATGCTTTAATCGTTTATAGTGAGGATTTACTTCACAGGCGTAAAAATATTTCTTTATTTCATTCAGGCAGGAATTGCATAAACAGCCCGGATAATGCATTTTTACATAGGCAAGTTGAAGCTCATCCAGATTCACAGGTGCACATTGACAGGTAGCGATATTATCTACCCGGCAAACAAAGGAGACACCACAACGCGGACAATCTTTCTCCATGATCTAATAACTTTATAATAATAAATAATCTTTTCGAACCCGTATCCTAACCCACGAGGATATGAGCCTTTAACGAACGGCAGGTCTTCTGACTGACTCCCATCCTGAAGCCTTCCCGACGACTATCTACTGCATCGTCAGTGGCATAAGTTGTTTTCAGAATGTTGAACGGAGCTTCACAGCAGCGGGACTGTCCGGGATTTACACCCGATTCCCTTTTAATCTGTATTCCCGGAACCGAAAATACAGAACCATTTCGGTGCAAATGTATAGAAAAATTAGTCATATCAGGATCATTTTTCATATATTTTTTTCGCGTTCCACCAAAAGAAGCTGAAACATAAGAGCTAACAGCACAAAGAACGACATTTTCTTTTTTGGGAAAAAAAATAAAGCATCAAAATTCAAAAGTTTTCCACTTTTAGCAAAAACGCTACTGAATACCAGATAATTGACATAATTTAACCAGACAAAAGTTTTCCAAAAAGAACACCGTATGTAGTTACGACATACCTTTGCAAGTACAAAAACAACGTAATATACCAATACAATTATCATGATTCAGACAGTTATCAAAAGGGATGGTCGTATCGTCGGATTTAATGAGGAGAAAATCGTGACGGCAATCAGAAAAGCCATGCTACACACAGAAATAGGAGACGATTTGCAGCTAATTCGCCAGATCGTCGACCATATTTCATTCAAAGGGGAACCACAAATGACGGTGGAAGCGATTCAGGATGCAGTCGAACTGGAACTGATGAACAGTAGCCGTAAAGACGTAGCACAAAAATATATTGCCTACCGCAATCAGCGTAGCGTTGCCCGTAAAGCAAAAACGCGCGACATGTTCCTGGAAATTATCAATATCAAATCGAATGATATCACCCGCGAGAATGCCAATATGAATGCAGACACGCCCGCGGGTATGATGATGAAGTTCTCCAGCGAGACAACCAAACCGTTTGTCGATGACTATCTGTTAAGCGAAGAGGTGAAGGAAGCCATTTCCAACAATTACCTCCATATCCATGATAAGGATTATTACCCGACCAAGAGCCTGACCTGTGTACAGCATCCGCTGGATCGCATTCTAAAATACGGTTTCTCTGCCGGACATGGCGAATCGCGCCCGGCAAAACGTATCGAAACGGCCAGCATACTGGGATGTATCTCACTGGAAACTGCTCAGAACGAAATGCACGGTGGACAAGCGATCCCGGCTTTCGACTTTTATCTGGCTCCTTACGTGCGCAACAGCTTTATCGAAGAGATAAAAACGCTTGAAGAATTGAACGGAGCCGATTATTCACATCTCTACCAGGTAGAAGTAGACGACTATGTGAACAGCCCGCTGGATGGCCTGACAGGCGACCAACGGATCATACAACATGCGATCAATAAAACAGCCAGCCGCGTCCACCAGTCGATGGAAGCTTTTATCCATAATATGAATACTATTCACTCACGTGGTGGCAACCAGGTGGTATTCAGTTCCATCAACTACGGTACAGATACTTCGGCGGAAGGTCGTTGCATCATCCGCGAAATATTGAAAAGTACCTACCGGGGTGTCGGTAACGGCGAAACGGCTATCTTCCCGATCCAGATATGGAAAAAGAAACGGGGCGTAAGCTATCTGCCGGAAGACAGGAACTACGACCTGTATGTATTATCCTGTAAAGTATCGGCACGCCGCTTTTTCCCGAACTTCCTGAACCTGGATGCAACTTTCAACCAGCATGAGGATTGGAAAGCCGACGATCCGCAGCGTTATATGTACGAAGTGGCAACGATGGGATGCCGCACGCGTGTATTCGAGAACCGTTTCGGGCCGAAAACATCTATCGGTCGCGGAAACCTGTCTTTCTCTACGATCAACATCGTACGCCTGGCTATCGAATGTATGGATATTGAAGATAAAGAGGTACGTATTGCCCGTTTCTTTGCCAAACTGGATGAAATGCTGGAGATTACAGCCCGCCAGTTGCACGAACGTATGGAGTTCCAGAAAACGGCGTATGCAAAACAGTTCCCGCTGCTCATGTCTTCACTCTGGCTGGGTAGCGAAAAGCTGAAACCGACAGACACGATCGCTTCGGTCATCAACCAGGGTACATTGGGTATCGGATTTATCGGGTTGGCAGAATGCCTGGTCGCCCTTACCGGTAAACATCATGGTGAAGATGCAGACTCACAGGAATTAGGTATAAAGATCGTGACTTATATGCGCGACCGCGTAAATAAGTTTTCGGAACAGTATCAGCATAACTACAGCGTGCTGGCAACTCCGGCAGAAGGTCTTTCCGGCAAGTTCACAGGAAGAGACCGTAAGAAATTCGGCCCGCTGCCCGGTATCTGCGACCGCGATTATTATACGAACTCCAACCATGTTCCGGTATATTACAAATGCAGCGCCCGCCATAAGGCAGAAATCGAAGCGCCTTACCACGCTTTGACCGGTGGCGGTCATATTTTCTATGTCGAAATTGACGGCGATGCGACCCATAATCCGGAAGTGATCATGAAAGTGGTCGATATGATGGATAAATACAATATCGGTTACGGCTCGGTAAACCATAACCGCAACCGTTGCCTGGATTGCGGCTACGAAAACGCAGATGCCAACCTGGAAACCTGCCCGAAATGCGGCAGCCAGCACCTGGATAAACTGCAACGCATCACCGGCTATCTGGTAGGTACGACCGATCGCTGGAACAATGCCAAGTTATCCGAATTGAACGATCGTATTATTCATAATTGATTAACAGTCAACAACTATGTTATCTATTATCGATATTATAGAAGATACAACCGTAGATGGCCCCGGCTTCCGGACTGCCATCTACGCTGCCGGCTGCCCGAACCAATGCCCGGGCTGTCATAATCCGGAATCGTGGGATATCAACAAAGGCCGCCCCGTTCCTACCGAAGAAATATTGGAAAAGGTGCTGGCCGATGATTTCGCCGATGTAACCTTCAGCGGCGGCGACCCGATGTACCAGCCGGAAGAGTTCACCAAGCTGGCGCGCGCCATCAAAGAGAAAAGCCGGAAGAACATCTGGTGCTATACCGGATACAAATTCGAGAAACTACTGGAGAATCCCAAACAAGCAGCATTACTCCAATATGTAGACGTCCTGGTCGACGGCAAATTCAAACAGGCTCTCCATGACGAAAGTCTATTGTTTCGCGGCAGCACCAATCAGCGGCTGATCGATGTGAAAGCGTCTTTAAAAGAGAAGAAAGTTATTTTCTATAATTATAACCCATATATCTAAAAAAACAATCTCATAATCCTTTATTGAAATACATAGTTTAACATACAATATTTATAATAGGGAGTCAAAAGATCCTCCCTATTATAATTTTGTTCACCGCTTAAATTCAAACGATACTGTTTTTTGCCACATTTTTCCTCTAGTGTTCATACATTGAAGATTAAATTTGTAACTACCAGCTTCATTAGGAGCTGAAGTGAATACTAAATTAATGATGTTCGCTATCAGATATTTTTCAGACATTTCATTAAATATTTCTAAATTATACTGTTTCTCAACATTCAAATCCTGATATGATGAAGACAGCACCTCTTTACAAGAAATATAATGAATCTGAACAAGATCATCCACATATGAACCTTTCAAATGATCCACATCAAAATTTTCTTCACATATTAAATGAATAAAACTAATAGTATCATTAGCCAAAATAGGTATTTGCATACTCTCACTAATACGCCCAGAAAAACTATCATCTCCATATCTGGTAGATATTTCTTTATACTCTTTACTCTGTAAATAATTATTTGAAACAGTTTTTCCTTTCAGTTCGAATTGAATAGAAGAGTCACTTTCCAGAAGATGAATTGATCCAATCTCATTTTCATAAGAATAAATATAATGGCTCGTGTCTGAAAAATCACCCGGGCTATTTTCCAAGATTTTTTCTCTACAAGACGAACTAACAATTAGAATCAAAAAGAAATAAATTACTTTGTGCATGTCAATCATTTTCTAGGTATGAACATTTGCATATCACTATTATAATCATTTTTTCCTCCTTGAGAGTTATTATAAATAAAATGTCCCACACTACAAAAACCATCAGAATTTCCATATTGCCCCCAATTACAGTGAACAGATTCAATTGTATGAGATGTTGTAAAACTCGTCCCCGGCATATACTTAAGATTTTCCCATAACACTTCATCAACATCATTTACATCTGATAAATCCGGAATGGCATGAGCCATATATTTACTCCATTCAGTCACATAAATTTTCTGATAAACTTTCCTATATCCATCCATTACCCACGCATGTCCAACTGTTCCTGATTTTCCTCCTCTTACAAATACAGGACACTTATCTATAGCAATTGCGTTAGCAGCTTTTGTCATATCAAATCCGTTAATGATAGATGAACAAGTATAACCGTAAGTCTCAAAAGCAGCCCTTGTATTACTCGTAGTCGAAGTACTTCCATCACAACCATAAACCATATGAATACTTAAACCTATATTAGAAATAAACCTCGCCGCTTCCGAATTTGTGTCGGTATATTCTGCATTATCTAAAATACTCCAATTATACGTTCCTACTCCAAGATATCTATGATAATTACAAATTTGCCCCATTGCAATAGCACCACAACCTGCAGGAGCACGACCTGAAGTATTACTACACAGAGTTTTAACACTTCCATTAAACGGTTGATACTGTCCCCAACGAGTCTTCAACAATGGAGAATATTCTGTTATCTCTTCTGGTAAATATTCATATTCCCTAAGTACTATATATCCATCTTCAACAGAACGAACTTCTTCTATTCTATTTGCTAAAGCTACGACATCATTATTTGATAGCATCTGTACCTCTTGTGGAACTTTTACTGAATAAAAACGAGTTTCAGTGCTTTTTACTTGAGAAGATACACTTTTTGTAAAAGCACTATTTCCATATTGACTTGAGATAACTTTTATCGCTATTTCTTCTGGAGATGAACTTAACGCACAAAGTTGCGCTCTACTACTAATATTTGTCATTTCATTATTACATGAAAATAACGAAATAAAACAAACAGAAAAGGCTAATAATTTTTTTTTCATAACTAATATATTTAATATTAAACTAATATTGGGAATCCACAATTTTACAGGGGCACTATATAAATTTATCACAAATTCATAACATTAAATGAAATTGCCTCAGAGGATTACATCATATTTTTCCTAATCCCGGGATAAATATTTTTATTTTTAGTTTGGCAGGTTTCCTGACTTCATCGAGAAAGCACCCTTCCCATCTTTAAAAGACAGTGGTATAGTAGACTTGCTTTCACATTAAACAGATGTTACAGTAGCGGGCACTGTTTTGGTTTTACACCAAATTCCCTTTTTATATGATTCTCCGAATAAGAATACATATCACCAACTGTGCAAATATAAATAAATAATTAAGAAGTAAATACAAAAAGAATATTTAATTCATAATAAGATGAATTTATTTACAGAAACAATTAATTCGTCACATATAATATAATTGCAAATATATTTAGCTCAATATAGAAAAGCATCATATATAAATAAAAAAGTTACTGAACATTATCATTTGACAAAATGATATTTTATATACATCGTAGCCGTTCTATTTGACAAGAATTACAGGAGTACAGATTTTTATGAACTTATGGCAGGGTTATCCATTTTCATATTGTTTCCATTTTCTTTCAAAACGATTCAGTATAATTCTCTATTCCAACAAACACAACCATAAGGTTATGTTTATTTTCTATTCACAGGCATTATAACATTGCATTCTTATTCTTATTTTCAACCCTTGCAGAAAATAAAACTGCTATAAAACACCTAAATTTGATCTCAAAAAGCAAAAAACAAAGAAACTCACGCTTAAATTTAACAAAAATTCAGTAATGACACAATAAAATCTCAGCTTCAATAAAATTTTATTTCGTTTTAAACGAAATTGAAATTCGTTTAAAACGAGATTGAAAATAAATTCAACGCACTAAAATGTTAATATATATAACAAGACTTTATCTAAAACACGCTTTACAGCGAAGACACTCGTCACAAAAACAAACATTAGAAGAGCAATTTAACACAAATACACTCGTTCTAAAATCACTATGACATTCAACATCTTGCCTTTCGATAAGCCATTGCTACAACCTCACAGATTAAAAGGAGATAGTAGCCTCACAAAATAAATTACAAATAAATATCATTCATTTTCAAAAATACTTTACTACTTTTGTACCGGATTAAGGTGAATCACAATGCACTCTGCGAGTGATGAGAGGGAATCCGGTGTAAATCCGGAACAATGCCCGTTGCTGTAATTCCGTTCCGGCCTGTGCCGGAAATGCTTGCAACCTCATGCCACTGACCACAAGTCGGGAAGGCCATGCAAAGCCGGAAAAGTCAGAAAACCTGCCTGGTCGATTATATTCATGCTTTCGGGATAAAGAGCAGGAATTAACGAGGTGGAATTTCAATACGAATTCTTCCATTTTATTTATACGTTTACTTATATGAGACTGAAAGGTATTGCTATGTCTTTACTTTCGGTGTGTGCATTTACTCCTGCCATTGCTGTTGCCGGAGAAATGCCAACCAATACACCGGAGAAAGAACAGGTACAAACCGGCATTTGCGTGTTAACCGGCAAAATCATTGACTCCGAAACAGGAGAAGGTATACCTATGGCCACAATCAATGTTCCGGGAACATTGATTGGCACCGCCTGTGATGCAGACGGTCGTTTCCGGCTGGAACTGATCGAAGGAAAAAGCTATAACCTGCTTGTCCGTTCGACCGGTTACATGGAACAGACAATCAAGATCAACGCCAGCGGAGCACAAAAACAGATGGATATCCGTATGAATGCCGGAATATTCGACCTGAACGAAGTGGTCGTTACCGGTACCCGTACAGAGAAGACGATCAAAAACACCCCTGTCCTTACCAAACTGATCCCGGCTTCCCAATTACAACGCAACGATTTTGAAAACATTATGGATGCACTGGAATATTCCATTCCGGGATTGCAGTTCAACAGCGACCCGCGAGGAGATAATATCCGCATCCAGGGATTGGAAAACAAATATATCCTGATCCTGGTCGACGGCGAACGTCTGTCGAATACCCCCGGAGGCCCGATCGACTTCGAACGCCTGAGTACTTCCAACATCAAACAGATAGAAGTTGTCAAAGGTGCTGCTTCGGCTTTATACGGTTCCAGCGCAATCGGCATGATTATCAACATCATAACAAAAACTCCGGAACGTCCGGCCGAAGGATGGGCTAAAGTTCGTTATTCACGCTACAACGAACTGCTGATGGATGCCGCTTTCGGTACAAAATACAAAAACTTCACTTCGCAGACATTGTTCAACCGGAACTCGACGGACGGGTACGACCTGACACCCGACTCGCCGGCAAACTATACCCAGAACCCGTCCGCCAATATGACAATATCCGAGAAGCTGGCCTGGGAACACAACAACACCAAACTGGATGCGGCAGCCGATTTTTTCCTCAACGAAGAGAAAAACCCGAAGCTAAGCAACGAAGTAACACATTATAAGAGCTTCAACAAAACATTCCGTGCCGGACTTCAACAACAGTTGGGAGAAAAGAATTTATTGAAAGCTATCTATTACGGAGACTTCTACATCCGACGGACTGTTTTTGAAAAGCTGGATTCAGTAAGTAAAAATGCTACCTCAAACGTACAGACTTTACGTTTGACGGATATTTATACACCGCTCGACAACCTGCAAGGAATAGCCGGTATTGAGTTCAACTGGAATAAGGATTATAATATCAAACAATACGGAGAAGATATGAAAACCCGTAAGGTAAACGACATCAACGGGTTCGTACAACTGGACTGGAAAGTGATCCCGCAACTCGATATCATCGGAGGTTTCCGTTATACCCACCATTCTGTTTTCGGGAATGCCTACACACCGAAAGTCAACGTGATGTACTCACCCGGTAATCTTCGTCTGCGTGCCGGATACAGCAAAGGTTTCAAAGCGCCCGATGCAACCGAGCTGTTCTCCGACTTCCAGATGGGTTCCGTTTCACACAACATCGGTAACCCTGATTTGAAAGCCGAACATTCGAATTACTACTCTTTCTCTGCCGAATACACATTTAGCAAACTGAATATCAGTGGAGAAATCTATCAGAACGATATCAAAGATAAAATACAATCGTATAACGTTATCGTAGAATTGCCTAACGGAGCAGAAGAAGCACAGTTGCGATACAGAAATGTAGATAACGCCCGTATCCGTGGAGCGGAAATCTCTGTCGCTTACAAACCGTTCCGATGGGTAAACTTGCAAGGTACTTACGATTTTACAGATGCACAAGACAAAGCTACCGGCCTGCAGTTGACCGGGAATACCAAACATTCGCTCAGTTGCAACGCGATGTTCCTGTTCGATGTATTCAAACGGGAAGCCTCTGTTTCCATTGCCGGACGATGGACATCGAAGAAAATCAACTTCCGCGAAAAGACCGTGGTCGATCCTGAGACAGGAAAAACAATCCAGCAGATGGTAGACAGTCCGCAGGATGCATACAGTTTGTGGAAACTGACCGTACAGTATAGCATCTGGAAACATAAATATATGAACCTACTGCTGACAGCCGGTGTACAAAACATCTTCAACTACACCGATCCGGTCAATTATACGACATACGATCCGGGACGACGCGTGTTCGGTTCCGTCATCTTTAAATTCTGATAGCGATTTATGAACATTATAATTTTTAATCATTTTATGAAAACGAACAAATTGAATTTTGCAGTATTTGGTCTGAAACAGATCATGGTACTTGTTGCATTGTGTTTACTTTCCAGCGGTTTTGTAGCTTGTAGCGATGATGATGAAGAACCGGAAATCCCGGCAGAAGCAAAATCATTCTATCTTATTAACAATAGCACAGCCGCTAATGACTGGGTCTATTTTTCTTTCTCGAAAGGTGATAGTGTTGTAATCGATAAAGCGAATGCTGCTAAAGACCAGACTTGGGACATAGCTTTCCAACGTTTCTATATACGTACAAACAGCGGAACTTCCGGTGAAGGCCAAGGCGGTGCTCTGGACACTAAAGAAACAGCTTTCGACAAAGTAACAGTTGTTCCTACCAGTGGTTTTATTGCTGATACAAAAGTAGATATGATGACAATAATGGGTAAATTTGAAGAACGTTCTGCCAATACCGCTTTTCAGGTATTAGATCGTCCTGTTTGGGCATGGTTCGATGCTCCTACCGGCGATATGCAATGGCACTACAATAAGAATGTATTTATTATTAAAACTGCTGATGGAAAACATTACGCAAAAATAATAATGAAACAATACAAAAGCGATGACGGTAAAGAATCCGGCCACATCAAATTCGACTATGTATATCCGTTTAAATAACATTAGTTAATCAACGCAAAGGAGGGGGGATCATCAGACACACATATATACTTTTCTTTCCAATCTCCCTTCCTTTTGCTAATTTTCCACATTATGTCTGTAATTCAATTCCTCCGTCAACACAAATCCGCAGGATGGAAAGCCGGGCTGGCACTTTTGCTGGTACTCGGCTTATATGCTTTTTATAGCCTGTTGCTTTCTCCCACCCGAATAGCACTGGTAAACTTCCCATCCTACCAGGTGTCTAACATAGCGATGGCAAGCGACAGCCGCCTGATACAAGTCAGCGAGGTCAAGCCGGAAGACGCATCTTCGCTGAAGAAATACGATGCAATCCTGCTGTTCGGCCCAGGGCTGCGACTGACGGAAGAACAGACAGAAAATATTGAAGCAGCCGGGAAGAAAGGGGCAACCGTATATACCTTCATCTTTTCGTCCGGCTCCATCATTAACCATCATGTAGACAGTTTGCAACAGCAGCAACTGGACACCTACTACAACAACCGGAGCAAAGTAAACTACCGGAACATGCTGCATTATATCCGTAATACGTTCGACAGCCGGAAACTATTCCAAACAAAACCGGAAGAAGCAGTATTGATCCCTTCCGATATCTTTTTCCACTTGGAAGACGGTGTCTTTTACCGTACTGCCGACGAATTGACCAACCACCTGCGTGAAAAGAAAATTTATAAGGAAGACGCTCCCCGCATCGCATTCATATCGGGAATGACTTCCCCGCTGGAAGGGAACCGGAGCTATGTAGACAGCCTGATTGTCCGCCTGACAGATGCCGGATTCAATGTCTATCCCATTGCCGCAGCAGCCAAACGGCAGGAGCTGATGGAAAGCGTTCATCCCGACGCTGTTGTCTATCTGCCGATGGGACGCCTGGGAGGCGACAAAACAGTGCAATGGCTGACAGAAAACAATATCCCGCTTTTCTGCCCGCTATCCATCATGTTGAGCCGGGAAGAATGGCTGAGCGACGACAAGAATAAAGGAGTGACAGGCGGTTACCTGACTGCCCGTATCGTGCTGCCGGAGATAGACGGAGGGATCGATCCCTTAGTGATCTCTACCCAGAATGAACATCAGAACGGCTATTATATGTTTGATGCGGAAAGTGAACGGTTGGATAATTTCACTGGGAATGTCAGGAAATACCTGCAACTGCGCACCAAGCCCAATCAGGAAAAACGGATTGCGATCTGCTATTTCAAAGCAGCCGGACAGGCTTCTCTGGTAGCCGCCGGACTGGAAGTGGCTCCCTCCCTATACGAACTGTTGAAACGGTTGAAGCACGAAGGCTACAACGTAGACGGGCTTCCCGACACCTTCGAAGCGTTCAATCAATTACTGAAAAAACAAGGAGCCGTTTTAGGAGCCTATGCCAAAGGGGCACAGGATGAGTTTATGAAGAATGGCAACCCGCTCTGGGTCAGCAAGTCCACCTATGAGCAATGGGCTGCAAAGACGCTTGTCCCCGATAAATATAAGGAAGTGGTAAATAAGTACGGAGAAGCACCGGGCAATTACCTGAGCGCCGGGCATAACGGAGAGCCCTCGCTGGCTATCGCCCGCCTGCAATTCGGAAATATCGTACTCTTCCCACAGCCGCATGCAGCAGAAGGCGACGATGAGTTCCAAATCGTCCACGGCGCAAGCGTCGCTCCCCCACATGCTTATATAGCTCCCTACCTTTGGGTTCAGAACGAATTCAAGGCAGATGCCCTGGTTCATTTCGGCACACATGGAAGTCTGGAATTTACACCCGGCAAACAGGCCGGTTTATCCAACAGGGACTGGCCGGATTGCCTGATTGGCAATCTGCCGCATTTCTATTATTACAGTATTGCCAATGTCGGTGAAGCCATCATTGCCAAACGTCGTACGCATGCCGTCATGCTGTCGCATATCACGCCGCCTTTTATGGAAAGCCGTACACGCGGCCGGTTTGCCGGTTTGTTCAATGATATAGATGCCTGGTATCAGACACCGGAAAACAAGCAAAAAGAGATCGGCCTGAAGATAAAAGCAACGGTATTGAAAAAGGGATTACAGCGCGATCTGCAACTGGATAGCATATCGGGGACTCCTTATACCGCTGAAGAAATTGAACGCATTGAGAACTTTGCCGAAGAGATTGCCAATGAAAAAATGACCGGACGCCTTTATACATTGGGGCAACCGTATAGTAAAGAGGATATTGAGTCGACAGCCATCGCCATGTCGGCCGATCCGCTGGCCTACAGCCTGGCACGCCTGGATGCACTGAACAAAAAGATTACCAAAGAACAATTGGAAAACAATGCCTATATATCCCGTCATTATCTTACCCCGGTGAAAGCAAAGATCAAACAGATACTGATCTCACCGGCTAAAAGCAGTGACCTTCTGATACAGGAAATAGCATCGCTGACCCGGGCCGACCTGATGAAGGCACGGGCAACGGAAATGGCCGTCAATCCCCGCCAGATGTCGATGAGCGAAATGATGGCGATGGCTTCCGCCGATAATGACGAAAACGGTTCGGATGAAAACGGAGAGATGAAAATGCCGGCCGGAATGCCGAAAGTAGGTAAAATGCCGGACTGGGTAAAGAAACGGATCGAAGCACGTAAAAAAGCGAAAAAAGAAGGAAAGAAAGCCGAGATGCCGGAAATACCCCAGGAGGAAAAAGATTTCTCTTTCGCTGTCCTGGAGATTGAACGTACGTTGAAAAACGTGCTCAACTATAAGCAATTGCTGGAGACATCGCCCGAGTCGGAATTACAGAGTTTCCTGCATGCCCTCAACGGAGGGTATATCGCTCCCAGTCCGGGCGGTGACGTGGTTCTTTCGCCCAATACGTTACCAACCGGACGCAATATGTATTCGATCAATGCCGAAGCGACTCCGGGAACCCGTGCGTGGGACAACGGAAAAGCGCTGGCAGACGCTACCTTACAGACCTACTTCAAGAAACATGAGGATTGGCCGCGTAAGGTCAGCTATACTTTCTGGGCCGGTGAATTTATCGAAACGGAAGGAGCAACATTCGCACAGGCGCTGTATATGCTGGGGGTAGAACCTGTACGCGACGGAATGGGACGTGTTACGGATCTCCGCCTGATCCCTTCCGAAGAGCTGAAACGTCCGCGTATCGATATCGTCGTACAAACTTCCGGACAGCTTCGAGACCTGGCCGCATCCCGTCTGGCCATGCTGAGTAAAGCCGTATCGATGGCTGCCAAATCGGAAGGCGACCCCTATGGAAACTATGTAGCCGAAGGAACGATCGAGTCTGAAAAGATGTTGGTAGAAAAAGGTATTTCTCCCAAAGAGGCACGCGAACTGTCCACCATGCGTATATTCGGTGCCGTGAACGGCGGCTACGGAACAGGTATCACCAGTCTGGTAGAGAAAGGGGATGCCTGGGACGACGAATCGCAGATAGCATCTACTTACCTGAATAACATGGGAGCGATCTACGGCGATCCCGACAAATGGGGCGAAGTGGTGAAAGACTTGTTCAGCATCGCTTTGCAGCATACGGATGTGGTAATGCAGCCCCGGCAGAGCAATACATGGGGCGCACTGAGTCTCGATCACATGTATGAATTTATGGGAGGAATGAACCTATCCGTGCGCAACGTGACCGGTAAAGAACCGGAAGCTTACCTGTCCGATTATCGTAACCGTCACAATATCCGCTTGCAAAACCTGCGGGAAGCGATCGGCGTGGAAAGCCGTACGACACTGCTTAATCCTGAATATATCAAGGAAAAGATGAAAGGGGGCGCAACGACAGCGGAGAACTTCTCCAAAACGTTCCGAAACACGTATGGTTGGAATGTAATGAAACCCTCTACGATCGACAACGAGCTTTGGGACGAGTTATACAAAATGTATGTTCTCGACGAACAGAAACTCGGAATTCATGCTTTCTTCAAAAAGGAAAGTCCTGCCGCCCTCGAAGAAATGACAGCCGTCATGCTGGAAACAGCCCGCAAAGGCTACTGGAAAGCGACAGACGAACAGTTACAACAGATTTCCGAACTCCATGTCGGACTGATCGAGGAGTTCAAGCCGGCCTGTACCGGATTTGTCTGCGATAATGATAAATTGAAAGAGTTTATTGCCGAACGCATTACGCCGCAACAGGCAAAGATTTATCAGCGGAATATCTCTGAAATAAAGGAAGTTGCAGTAGAAACCGGACAACAGGTGGTATTGAAGAAGGATCAACTGACGCAGGCTCCGCAGCAGGAAAGCCAGACACTGAATGGCATTCTGATCGCGGTAATAGTGACCCTGTTGTTTATCATGCTGGTATTTGTGCTGAAGCGGAGAAAAAAATAACAAATGGAATATGTTATCGGCATATTGCTTGGATTTATCACCCTGAACTTTCTGCTGAAGATTGGGTTTTACAATTCTTTTTCCGGTATCCTGGCCGCCGGGGTGGGATGCAGCCTCTTTGTAATGGCTATCTGGCCGTGGGCTACCGAACAGTCGAAGACACAGATAGCCGATTTCCTGTCATCACCGGAACGAATGCAGGATGCTGCCGTAATGATCACGCTCGAATCAGCCGTGATGATCGCTTTCTGCTTCGATTGCTTTGCCGGATTTCGCAGGCACGATACATTCTTTAAACGGGGGCTGACTCGTTTACTGAAAATATATCCGGGGATGCTGATCACCGTTGTTCTGGCATATAGCCTGACACAGCTCATCTTCGCTTATCCCGGGATCAGCTTCCGCACGGTTGCGTGGCTGTTTGCCGGTGCAACGGGAATCGGTATTATCGGTATCGGATGGTTTCTCAGGAAGTATCTGGCAGACGAAAGCCTGAGACTGGAATTACTGTTCGTCACCAATCTCTTTATCTTATTGATGGGAATCATCGCTACATAAATTTATTAAAAGACATAGGATATGACATCAATCTCTAATGCTTTATTCTGGATATCTAACGGGTTATTGGTTCCCGTAGTAGTATTGCTGCTGCTATTCTTCGGGCGGGCCATTCTGATGGTAGGCGGTTTTTTCGGTGAGTTCTGGCAGAAAACCCGTTTACAGCAACAGGTAAACGGAATACTTGAAGAAATGACACCTGATACAGCCGGAGAACTTTACAGCCGATTACCCGAAAACAAAAATATCCCGCTGTTGCGCTGTCTTGAAAAGTTATATACCCACAAGGAAAACGCCGCTTATTGCGAACGCCTGCTGGCGAACTACGAAGTGGAAGCCGAAAAAGAGCTGGGACGTTCACGGACTTTTATCAAACTGGGCCCGATGCTGGGGCTGATGGGAACACTGATCCCGATGGGGCCTGCACTGGTGGGCTTATCGACCGGCGATATAGCCTCGATGGCTTACAATATGCAGGTGGCTTTCGCCACTACGGTAGTCGGTATGGTAATTGCGGCGATCGGTGTCGTCACCCTGCAAATCAAACAGCGATGGTATGCCCGCGACATGAATGATCTGGAATATATCTATAAAAACCTGCGGAATGAAACGAAATAGGTTATTTCATACGGAAGGTGACTCCGATCCGATGGGTGTAGTTGCCAATCTTTTTGATGTGGCGATGGTATTTGCCGTTGCTTTGATGGTCGCTCTTGTTACCCGCTTCAATATGACGGAACTTTTCTCGAAAGAAGATTTCTCGCTGGTTAAAAATCCGGGAAAAGAGAATATGGAGATCATTACCAAAGAAGGAGAGACAATCCACCGGTACAGTCCTTCCGAAAACCAGGAAAGCAGTAGCAAGAAAGGCCGCAAAGTAGGGATCGCATACGAGCTGGAAAACGGGGAAATCATTTACGTACCGGAATAATGGGATTACCAGACAATCCTTTCTCTACTCCATTACAAACTGCTTTTTGTAAGCCAAAGGAGAAATGCCCCGATGCTTCTTAAAAAACTTTCCGAACGATGACTGGTCAGAGAAGTTCAGCATATCGGCCACCTGCTGAATGGTCAGGTCGGGGTTACGCAGGGAGATTTCAGCTTCACGCATCAATGCTTTACTGATCCATTGGTTGACAGTTTTTCCGCTGAAACTCTTCATTATACGCGAAAGATATTCAGGAGTGATACATAACTCGCCGGCATAAAAAGAGACGGAATGTTCCGTACGGCAATGTTTGTTCAGCAGCTGGATAAAAAGGAACAAAAGCACGTCTTTACTGGGTGGGTTCGGGTTTACTTTTCCCCGGTTGGCCTGGTAAATGATATCATTCATTTCCAAAAGAAAGCCACGCAGTTCGTTCAGGACAATATCCCGTTGCCAGGCATGACCGGTGCGTTCCATGTTACGTTCAATCCGCAACAGGCAATCTTCCAGCAAAGCCCCTTCTTCGTCTTTCAATTTCTGGATCGGACGGCTATGGCGCGAAGCGATATAAGCAGCAGGCATACGGCGGCTATTCAGCATGATCTCAGCAAACAGGTTCCTTTCGATAATCAGGTGATACCCTCTGAAGTCCGGAGATAAACGAAAATCCTTTACCGCATGCATATCCATAATATCCAACAGCACATTATCCGTCAGATAATAGGTAAAATCATCAATTGTAATCTCTATCTTGCCCCGACGCACCAGAAAAATAGAAAAGGCATCCAACCGAATGGATACACCTTCCTTAAATCCCGGATTTTCATGACCGTCACCATTTATCCGGGCAATGATCAACTTATCCTGATAGGACTTAAAAACCAATTTATAACGCAGCAAATCCTCGATACTGAGTTGTAAGACAGATTGTTCCATGAATACTCTTTTGTAAGTTGGCAAAGATAAGAAATATATCTTAAACCGATTCGGATCATTTTGCTGACGTCAGCAAAATGATCCGGGTTAATTCAAGCATTGAAAGAGAAGGAGATATAAACAAATAATAATAGAATAAATCCTGTTATTATTAAATACTAATCCATATATTTGTGGAAACTATAAAAACAGTAACTATGAAAACTGAAGAAATCAAAGAATTATTTACTCGATTTGAAAGTATTGTCTGTGAATACAATGGGGTTGAATGTTGGAGTGCAAGAGAATTATATCCCCTATTAGGATATACCCAATGGCGTAACTTCCTGCCAGCCATAGAAAAAGCAAAAGCATCCTGCCAAAATGCAGGAGAAGATACAGTCTATCATTTTGCGGACGTCCGCAAAATGATCACTCTTGCCAAAGGAGCTGAAAGAGAGATAGATAACATACTCCTTACCCGCTATGCATGTTACCTAATTGCACAAAATGGAGACCCTCGTAAGCCTGAAATAGCTTTTGCCCAAAACTACTTTGCCGTACAAACACGCCGTGCAGAGCTTGTAGAACAACGCTTGTTGGATTACTAACGCATCAACGCCCGCACCAAACTAGCCGAAACAGAGAAGCTTCTTTCGGGTGTATTATACGAAAGAGGCATCGATAACAAAGGTTTTGCTACTATACGTTCAAAGGGAGACAAAGCCCTGTTTCGCATAGATACCAAGCTGTTAAAACGCAAGTTAGGTGTACCGGAAAGTCGTCCGCTTGCCGATTTCCTACCGACAATCAGCATTAAAGCAAAAGATTTTGCTGCAGAAATGACCTCTGTCAACGTACAGCAAAAAGACTTGTACGGACAATCGCCCATCGAACATGAGCACGTAGATAATAACCTGGCTGTAAGAGACATGCTAGTCAACAGAGGTATTTTTCCGGAACATTTTCCAGCTGGTGAAGATATTAAAAAAGTGGAAAAACGCATGAAAAAAGAGACGAATAAGCTGAGTGACCCCAGGAAGAAAAAGAAATAACGCAATGAAATCAATATAGTATCCTGATCATTTTGCGGACGTCCGCAAAATGATCAGGCGCTATCCCCCTGTTCAAATTTGGAACAACAATATTCAATTTTCGACCACATGAAATCGGGGAAAAAGTCGGACATTTGCACCGGTTATTAGTTAAGGCAGTATATATCAATGAGTAGCAAACTTTCACACTCTGACATTACCGTGTTGATGTTTTGATTTTGGAACAATCCTACTGCCGGGATTATAATTGAAATAATAGCAGAAAAATGAAGAAAAATTTTATTGCCCGATGCCTCAGCGGCCTCGGGGTAGGGCTTATGTGCCTTATTGTAAGCTCGTGTAAAGAGCAACCGGCAACAATGGTTAACAGTGAGTACAAGGTACTAAAAGTGTCGACAACCGACAAAACCCTGAGCAGTCTTTATTCCGCCACTATACGGGGACGACAGGATATAGATATCTATCCTCAGGTGTCAGGATTCATTACCCAACTATGCGTAGAAGAAGGGCAGGCTGTACGAAAAGGACAGTTATTGTTTGTTATCGACCAGGTACCCTACCAGGCAGCCTTGCAGACTGCACTTGCCAACGTAGAAGCGGCAGAAGCAGCCCTGAGTACGGCCAAACTGACGCTCGACAGTAAAAAAGAACTGCATGCACAAAATGTAGTATCCGCTTTCGACCTGCAAACAGCAGAAAACAACTGGCTGAGTGCCAAAGCACAACTAGCCCAGATGAAAGCGTTGGAATTGAATGCGCGCAATAATCTTTCCTATACGGAAGTGAAAAGTCCGTCGAACGGCGTTGTAGCAACACTCCCCTATCGTGTCGGAGCATTGGTAAGTGCCAATTCTCCTAAGCCACTGACAACCGTTTCCGACAATTCGGATATGTATGTCTACTTCTCCATGACTGAAAACCAGCTCCTGTCATTAACCCGTCAGTATGGTTCGAAGCAAAAGGCACTGGAGATGATGCCGGAAGTAGAACTACAGTTGAATGACAAGTCTGTTTATCCGGTAAAAGGGAAGGTAGAAACAATCAGCGGCGTTATCGACCGCAGTACAGGGACCGTGAGCCTGCGTGCCATATTCCCGAATGAAGACGGCATACTCTACAGCGGCAGTTCCGGTAACATCATTCTGTCTACAGAAAAATCAGGAAGTATCGTTATACCGCAGACGGCCACTTTTGAAATACAAGATAAAGTTTACGCCTACAAGGTGGTAGACGGTAAAGCACAGTCCACCCTGGTTAACGTAACCCGCGTGAACGGCGGACAGGAATATATCGTGAACGAAGGTTTGAAAACCGGTGACGTGATTGTTGCCGAAGGCGTAGGTTTACTGCGCGAAGGAACCCCGATTCAGGTTAAACAATAATTGAAAGAAGGAATATGAAATTAAGAACCTTTATAGAACGCCCGGTACTATCAGCCGTTATCTCTATCGTGATAGTATTTATGGGTATCATCGGATTGTCGACGCTGCCTGTCGAACAATATCCGGATATCGCCCCGCCTACCGTCATGGTAAGCACCACTTATTTCGGAGCCAGCGCCGAAACACTTCAAAAGAGTGTGATCGCCCCGCTGGAAGAAGCCATCAACGGTGTTGAAGATATGACCTACATGACCTCTACCGCAACCAATGCCGGTACCGTCTCCATCATGGTATACTTCAAACAGGGAACTGATCCCGACATGGCTGCCGTAAACGTGCAGAACCGCGTATCGAAAGCCAGCGGTCAGCTCCCCGCAGAAGTAAACCAGGTAGGTGTAACGACGACGAAACGGCAAACCAGTATGTTGCAGATATTTTCTATCTACAGCCCTGACGACTCATACGATGAGAACTTCCTTTCAAACTACCTGAGTATCAACCTTAAGCCGGAGATCCTTCGTATCTCGGGTGTCGGCGAGTTGATGGTAATGGGAGGCGATTACAGCATGCGTGTCTGGATGAAGCCGGACGTAATGGCACAGTACAATCTGATCCCGGCTGATGTTACAGCCGTCCTGGCTGAACAGAATATTGAGTCGGCCACCGGTTCATTCGGAGAAAACTCAACGGAGACGTACCAGTACACGATGAAGTACAAAGGACGTTTGATACAGCCGGAAGAGTTCGGAGACATTGTGATCCGCTCGTCGGAAGATGGAGAAGTTCTGAAACTGAAGGATATCGCCGAAATAGAACTCGGCCGCGAAAGCTACGCATATATCGGTGAGACATCAGGGCATACCGGTATATCCTGTATGATCTTCCAGACAGCCGGTTCGAACGCAACCGAGGTAAACAACAATATCGACGCCTTTCTGAAAGAAGCACGTAAAGACTTACCTAAAGGAGTAGAGATCGTACAGATGATGAGCTCGAACGACTTCCTCTACGCCTCTATCAATGAAGTGGTGAAGACACTGATCGAAGCGATTCTCCTGGTAATCCTTGTCGTATATATATTCCTGCAGGATATCCGTTCGACCTTGATCCCGTTGGTAGGTATCATCGTATCGCTGGTCGGTACGTTTGCTTTTATGTCAATTGCCGGATTCAGTATCAACCTGATTACGCTGTTTGCCCTCGTGCTGGTGATCGGTACGGTGGTCGACGATGCCATTGTCGTCGTCGAGGCGGTGCAGGCCCGATTCGATGTCGGGTATAAGTCATCGTACATGGCAAGTATGGATGCCATGAACGGTATCAGCACCGCCATTATTTCTTCTTCACTGGTGTTTATGGCCGTGTTTATTCCGGTATCGTTTATGAGCGGTACTTCGGGAACGTTCTACACCCAGTTCGGTCTGACGATGGCCGTTGCCGTAGGTATTTCGGCTATTAACGCGTTGACATTGAGTCCCGCTTTATGTGCCCTGATCCTGAAACCGTACATCAATGAAGACGGTACGCAAAAGGAAAATTTTGCCGCCCGTTTCCGCAGGGCATTCAATACGGCTTTCGATGCGATAATCACCAAATATAAGAAAGGTGTATTGTTCTTTATCAAACGGAAATGGCTTACCTGGTCGTTGCTGGCCTGCTCGATTGTCGTACTTGTTTTACTGATGAAGACAACGAAGACCAGTCTCGTTCCTGACGAAGACCAGGGAGTATTGTTTGTCAATGTAACTACCGCAGCCGGTAACTCATTGGCTACAACCAATATCGTCATGACCGATATCGAGAACCGTATCAAAGATCTTCCGCAGATAAAGGAATATAATAAGGTCTCCGGCTACGGGCTGATCTCCGGACAAGGTAACTCGTTCGGTATGTTTATCCTGAAACTGAAGCCCTGGGATGAACGTACAGCCAAGGAAGATCATGTACAGTCTGTCATCGGACAGATATACGGGCGTACCGCCGATATAAAAGATGCCAATATTTTCGCTATGGCTCCGGGTATGATCCCCGGTTACGGTATGGGTAACGCGCTGGAAATGTATATGCAGGACAAAAAGGGAGGCGATCTCACCGAGTTCTTCAATACCACCCAGCAATACCTGGCCGCCCTGCGCGACCGTCCGGAGATCGCAGCAGCTTATTCCACCTTCGCCATCAACTACCCGCAATGGGAGGTGACAGTGGATGCGGCGAAATGTAAACGCGCCGGTATCACGCCGGATGCTGTTCTGAGCACACTCTCGGGTTACTATGGCGGACAGTATGTCTCCAACTTCAACCGTTTCTCGAAGGTATATAAAGTGATGATCCAGGCTTCACCGATCTACCGTTTGGATGACTCTTCGCTGGATAATACGTTTGTACGTATGGCAAACGGTGAAATGTCTCCGCTGAGCCAGTTCGTAACGTTGACAAAGGTGTACGGTGCCGAGTCGCTGAGCCGTTTCAATATGTACAACTCGATCAATGTGAATGCCATGCCTGCTCCGGGATATAGCTCCGGTGATGCGATCAAAGCCGTAAAGGAAGTAGCCTCAACCGCCCTTCCGAAAGGATATGGTTACGACTTTGCCGGTATCACCCGCGAGGAAAATCAGCAGAGCGACACGACGGTCGTTATCTTTATCATCTGTATCCTGATGATCTACCTGATCCTGAGTGCCCTTTACGAAAGTTTCCTGATCCCGTTCGCTGTGATCCTCTCGGTTCCTTTCGGGTTGATGGGTAGCTTCCTGTTCGCTAAAATTATGGGATTGGAAAACAATATTTACCTGCAAACCGGATTGATTATGTTGATCGGATTATTGTCAAAGACAGCGATCCTGCTTACCGAGTATGCGACCGAACGCCGGGCAGCCGGTATGAGCCTGACTTCTGCCGCACTGTCTGCCGCCAAAGTCCGCCTGCGTCCGATCCTGATGACGGCGTTGACGATGATCTTCGGTCTGCTGCCACTGGTAGTTGCTACCGGTGTAGGTGCAAACGGTAACAGTTCGCTGGGTACAGGTGCCGTTGGCGGTATGCTGATCGGAACACTGGCATTGCTGTTCGTCGTACCTTCCCTGTTTATCGTATTCCAGTATCTGCAGGAAAAAGTGCGTCCGATACAGTTCGAGCCGACACACGACTGGCAGATCCAGGAAGAAGTGGAAGAGGTAACTGCCGAGCGGAAAGAATATCTCGATAGTAAAAAGAAAGAAAAATAAGCAGATGAAAAATAACATCATATTATTATCCGTCGCCACCCTCTCGTTACTGAGCGGGTGCGGCATCTATACATCCTATAAACCGGAGACTTCTGTTCCTGACAATTTATTCAGGGATGAAGAGATGGCTACGGATACGACAAGCATCGGTAATCTCGACTGGCGGGAACTTTTCACGGATCCGCAGTTGCAGGTTCTGATCGACAAAGGGTTGGAGAACAACACCGATTTCCGTACCGCCCACCTGCGGGTACAGGAAGCCGAAGCCGCCCTGATGACCTCGCGCCTGGCGTACCTGCCGGCACTCAATCTGACCCCACAGGGTACGTTGAGTAGCTTCGACGGTTCAAAGGCAGCGAAAAGCTATCAGCTGGCCGCTTCCGCCAGTTGGGAAATCGATATATTCGGGAGACTGACAAACGCGAAAAGAAGCGCTCAGGCAGCCCTCGAACAGACCAAATCATATAAGCAAGCCGTCCGAACACAGCTAATAGCCACTATTGCCAATTCCTATTACACTTTATTATTGCTAGACAAACAACTTGTCGTTAGTGAACGGACGGCTTCACTTTGGAAAGAAAATGTACAGGCGATGTACGCCCTGAAAAAAGCCGGGCTGACGAATGAAGCAGCCGTCTCACAGTCGGAAGCGAATAGCCTGAATGTGGAAGCCTCTCTCCTGACTTTACGCCAGCAGATCAATGAAATGGAGAACAGCCTTTCAAACCTGCTCGGAGAAGTTCCGCGGAAAATAGAAAGAGGCGACCTCGATGGGCAGGAGTTTCCCCAGTCACTATCAGCCGGTGTCCCGGTTGCTCTGCTCAGTAACCGGCCGGATGTGCGGCAGGCTGAATACTCGCTAGCACAGGCGTTCTATGTTACAAACGGGGCACGGAGCGCATTCTATCCGAGCATCAACCTGAGCGGCGTGGTGGGATGGACGAACAGCGGAGGCGGTGTCATTGCCAATCCCGGCGGTTTATTGTTGCAGGCTATCGGCTCGCTGACACAGCCATTGTTCAATAAAGGAGCCAATATCGCACAACTGAAGATAGCCAAGGCACAGCAGGAAGAAGCCTCACTCGCCTTTCAGCAGAGTATCCTGAATGCCGGCAGCGAAGTAAACAACGCATTGACCCAATGGCAAACAGCCCGCGGACGCATCGTGTTGGCCGACCAACAGATTGCCGCCCTGCAAAAGGCCGTAAAAAGCACACAGTTGTTGATGGATCACGGAAACACGACGTATCTGGAAGTGCTGACCGCTCAACAATCCCTGTTGCAATCCGAATTGTCGCAAGCAGCCGACCGCTTCGACGAAATACAGGGAGTGATCAACCTCTACCATGCTTTAGGGGGAGGACAAGAGTAGTAAAATGAGGATGCCGCAAACAGCCGTTTGTTTACGTGACAAACAAGCGGCTGTTGACACGACACACAAACGGTTGTTTATGTGGCAAACAAAGGGCTGTTGATGTAGCAAACAAGGGGCTGTGACCGCCGCCAACATCAGGCAGTCACAGCCCCTCTTCTTTTTATACAACCGATATGCGCGTTACAGCCATTGTTTTCTTATATTTGCAGCGTAATGCTTATACGTTATGAAGAGAACATTTCTGATCACTCTTATCCTTTGTTGTCTGAACGCCTTGCTCTACGGGAAAGTCTCCCCCTTCTCCTTTTCCTCACTGAAAATGGAAGACGGCCTGTCGCAACTGTCCGTATTAAAGATATATCAGGATAAAAGAGGTTTTATGTGGTTTGCCACACGCAACGGACTGAACCGCTATGACGGTAATAGTTTCGTTGTTTATAAACATAGCAACAGCGACTCACTCAGTCTCTCCGGTAATCATATAACAGCACTGGCTGAAGACAGCCTGGGTAATCTGTGGATAGGCGCAACAAACGGATTGAACCGGCTGGATTTGAAAACCAACCAGATCGTCTCTTACAACAACCAGGCCTCATCCTCCGACTCCCCTGTTTTCCGGGCCTGGATATCCAGTCTCCACATCGATAAGCAACAACGCTTCTGGATCGGGACAAATCATGGCTTATATCAGTACAACTATGAAACCGACTCATTTATCCAGCCGGATCTGAACGGCGAATTACCCCGCGACCAGATCATGGTCATCTATGAAGCCCATAACGGGAATCTGTTGATCGGCACACTGGGAAACGGACTTTACATCTTCGATAAGCAACTGAATCTCTTATCACACTATTCTAAAAATGACACTTCCCCGTCATTAACCGATAACAATATTTCTGCTATCCATGAAGCGCCGGACGGCAGCCTATGGATAGGAACCCGCACAGCCGGAGTGAACCGGATCGATATGAAGACCCGCAAAATTACCTGTTTCAACACTCAAAACGGAAATCTGGGAAATAACTCCATCCGCACAATCTCCAGTTATAACGGGAAAATCATCGTCGGTACATTCAATGGATTAAGCTTACTGGATCCGGATACCGGCACTGGCACCAAATACACCAACTTCGATGAATACCAGGGAGGACTCAGCCATTTCTCCGTTTACTCTTCTTTCGTTGACAACGCCAATACATTATGGATCGGGACGTATGCCGGAGGAGTGAGTTACAGTAATCCGCTAAACAGCCGTTTCACGTTTTATGATCTGCGGAACGATCCGGATCTATCGTTCGGTATTTATGCCACTATGGATTACCACCCGGATCATACCCTATGGGTTGCTTCGGAAGGAAGAGGACTTCTTTCGCTAGACCTGAAGACGAATACCTTTGAACGTTTCCCCCTGAATTCACAACCGGATGCTTCGAACGCGCTGAACGACCGGAACATCATCAAATCGCTGTTCGTAGAAGGTGATATCATCTGGTGCGGTACCCAGAAAGGGACTATTTACCAATTCGATATCAAAAAGAAGAAGTTCACGCTCTTCCATTCCTTCAACAGTGAAATCAGTATCTATACGATCGACCGGTGCAGTGACGGTGCATTATGGGTCGGAACAACCGACAATACAGGGATCACCCGTTTTCTGCCGGACGGGACAGTAGCCCCGAAGGATAGTCTGTTCCCCCGGTTACCCAGCGTCCGTAGTTTCATGGAAATACGAAACGGCATCTACCTGGTGGGAATGCATATGGGCGGACTGGCCATATACGACTCCAACACCCGGAAACTGGAATCCTTCAACACCCGCCAGGAAGGTAGCCACAATCTTTACAACGATCACATTACGAATATCGTAAAAGACAGTAAAGGACGCATCTGGATCGGTACTTTTGGCGGAGGACTTTGCCGTCTGGACGAACAGAAAGGGATCGTTGAACGGCTCACAAGCGATGACGGACTCAGTGACGATAACATCAATGCGATCGTTCCCGGTGATGACGGGAAACTCTGGATGAGCACGGGAAACAGTATTTCGTCCTACGATCCGGACACACAGACATTTGTCAACTACACGGGAAAAGCAGAAATCCCTCTGAATGAATTCAGTATGAAAGGAGGTATCAAACTACCCGGCAACCAGATTTATTTCAGCGGTAGCAACGGTGTCGTATCCTTTTATCCCGAACAGCTGAAAAAGAACCATTTCATTCCCCCGGTTGCACTAACCTCTTTTACCGTCAACAACAAACCGGTTGTTCCCGGTGACGCCTCCGGACTGTTGGACAAAACGCTCGATTATACGAAAGAGATTAAACTGAATTACAACCAGAACAATTTTTCCGTCGGATATGCCGCACTGAATTATCTGTTCCCGAATCAGAATAAATATGCTTATATGCTGGAAGGCTATGATACTGACTGGAATGACGCCGGTTATCGCAAGGAAGCATTCTATACCAACCTGAAACCGGGACACTATACCTTCCGCGTCCGGGCATCCAATAACGACGGACTTTGGAATAACGAAGGAAGGTCGATCCCGATTTATATCCGTACTCCACTCTGGCAAACCTGGTATGCCTATTTACTGTATCTGTTAATAATCGGTAGCATTTGCTATACAATGTGGCATTATCTGCATGTGAAACGGAAGCTGGAACGCGATCTAGATGAAAAGCAAAAGGAACAACAAAGACAGGAAGAGTTTCATCAGTCGAAAATCCGTATGTTCACCAACTTCTCGCACGAATTACGAACCCCGTTGATGTTGATCCTTTCTCCTTTGGAAGAGATCCTGCAGCGGGTCGATATGAATCCGAACCTGAAAAGTTCGCTGAGATTGGTTTACGGAAACGCGCAGCGACTTTTATTACTGGTCAATCAATTGATGGATCTCCGGAAAAACCAGAGCGGAAACCTGCAATTACGCATATCGCATAACGACTTGTATTTATTCATTCAGGAAATATATATTGCTTTCAACCAGATCGCAGCAAAAGAACAGATCGTTTTCCGGTTAGACTCCGACGAGTCCCGCATCGATGGCTGGTTCGACCGTACACTGTTGGAAAAGGTGGTCTTCAACCTGTTATCGAATGCCTTCAAACATACCGTTCCTCACGAATCGGTCACTGTACGATTACAATCCTTATCCGTCTCCCGCTTACAGGAACTATACCCGGATCATGCCTCAGGAATTCCTCTTTCATCTTCCCGATATGTATGCCTCTCGGTTGAAGATACTGGAAAAGGAATAGAAGACTCCGACAAGAGCCATATATTCGCCCCTTTCTACCAGGGGACGGACGAAAGCGAACAGAATACAACCGGAACAGGAATAGGACTCAGCCTGGTTCTTTCCATAGTCAAACTGCATCATGGCATTGTCTGGGTGGAGAATAACAATCCTAAAGGAGCAGTTTTCCGTGTCCTGATCCCCATAGACCGGGAAGTATACAGCAGCGAAGAAATTACAACCGAGACAGAGACCGTCGAAACTGAAAATTCATCCGAAATGCAGGAAGAAACGCAGGAGCAGACAGTTGCTACCGGGCAGCGATACACATTGTTACTCGCGGAAGACAACCCGGACGTACGGCAATATATCAAAAAACACCTCGATCCCTACTTCGAGGTGCTGGAAGCCGAAAACGGAGCAGAAGCATTCGACAAAGCGGTGGAAGTATTGCCGGATATGATCATCAGCGATATTATGATGCCAAAGAAAGATGGCTTGCAACTCTGCTCGGAAATCAAACAGGATCTGAGAACAGGGCATATCCCGGTTATCATTATCACAGCCAAATCGATGGTTATGCACATCAAGGAGGGCTTTCAGTGCGGTGCAGACGATTACATCGTTAAACCGTTCAATATGGGTGTCCTTTTATACCGTATCCGTAACATCCTGGCTGCCCGCGAACGGCTCAAAGAGCTGTATGGCAAAAAGTTTTCTTTAGAATCGATGGGAATCGAAACCGTTTCGGCCGACGACAAGTTTATGCAAAAATTCTTTGAGGTGATCGAACAGAATATCTCGAACCCGGAATTGAATGTGGATCTTTTATGCAAAGGCACCGGCATCGGACGTGCCAATCTGTACCGGAAACTGAAAGCGATCACAGACCTTTCACCAATCGACCTGATCCGTAATAAGCGGCTCGAAATGGCAGCTAAGATGTTAGTGGAAACAGATATGAATATCTCCGAAGTCTCCGCTAATATTGGCTTTAACTCACATGCCTACTTTGCCACCTGTTTCAAATCCATGTATGGCATGTCTCCTACCGAATATGTATTGCAACACAAGTAATTAATACCTTCAAAGCATGCTCCGTGAGCATGCTTTTTTCATGTCTGATATAGTTTTAAAAGGAAAAGAGATAAATTTTAAACAGTCGCTTACCGTTTCCCCCTAGATTTGCAGCCGAAGAAAAACACAACAAGTTCAATTAACAGTATTAATATTATGAATAACACGTACATGAAAAGTTGTGCCTTGTGCATGACATTGTGCCTTACTTCCGCCTCTTTGCCTCATATAGTAAAAGCAGACGGTTCGGTTATCGAAAACGGAGTTTTGCAGTCATCTTTGATCAGAGGTGTAGTGAAAGACTCGAACGGCGATCCCCTCTTGGGAGTGAATGTGATCGTAAAAGGCTCTACTATCGGTGCCGTGACCGATATAGATGGCAACTTTTCTTTTGAAGCTCCTGCCGGTTCCATCCTGGTTGTTTCTTACATTGGTTTCAAATCACAGGAAATCAAAGTAAAAGGAAATACCCCCTTAAACATCATCCTGAAAGAAGACTCTGAAGCACTGGACGAAGTTGTGGTAGTAGGATATGGTGTACAAAAAAAGAGTGATGTTACAGGAGCTCTTTCTTCCGTAAAAGGAGACGAACTGACAAAACTGTCCATATCCCGTACCGACCAGGCTTTACAGGGCCAGATGGCCGGTGTTATGGTACAAAACAGTGTCGCAGCCCCGGGAGAAGAACCCAATATCATTATTCGCGGGGGAAACTCCCTGAAAGGTGACAACGCTCCCCTTGTCGTTATCGACGGCGTGTTAGGCGGTGATCTGTCCCTGATCGATCCGAACGATATTACCTCTATCGAAGTATTGAAAGATGCCTCCTCCACCTCCATATATGGTTCACGTGGTGCCAACGGTGTAATTATGGTGACAACCAAACGAGGCAGCACCGGTAAACCTTCTGTTTCATACAGCGGTTATGTATCCGTATCGCAGGTCTCTAAAAAAATGGATATGCTAAACGGACAGGAATTATACGACCTGTTAAAAGAAGCACAGGAGAACTATCCGACAAGTGCATTAAAAATACCCTCCTGGGTCGATCCGAATAACCTGAACAATACAGACTGGCAGGATGAAGTTTTCCGCTCGGCTCCTATGACCGGACACTCCTTATCTGTCAGTGGCGGTACGGAAACGACAAAATACAGCCTGTCCGGCAACTACCTGTTGCAACAGGGTATAATCAAAAACTCTGACTTTAACCGTGCAGGTGTTCGCGCGAACGTCGAACAGAAGTTAGGGAAAAACGTTACAGTCGGCATGTTGCTGAACGCCTCCCGCTCGTCATCTACCAGCGCCAGCATTAACCAGATGAATGGTTCCGATGGTGGTGGCGTTACATTCTCTGCCCTGGGTTTCGGCCCCTTGGTACCCGTATATAAAGAAGACGGATCATTCAGCGGCCCTCTGAAAGACGGGGCACAGATGAATAACCCGGTAGCGCTGATCAACGACCAGGTAGTGGATAAAGACCGCAGTTATTTCCAGGGGACTGCTTTCCTGGAATGGGAAATACTAAAGGGCCTGCGTTTCCGGACAGCCTGGTCGTACACATACAGCGATAAACGCCAACGCCAGTTTACTTCCGGGGAAAACCTGCTGTCTTACAAAGGACAAGGATATGCGTATGTAGAGAATAAAGAGACAACGAACTGGTTGGGGGAAAATACGCTGACCTATTCAAAAACATTCAATAAAGACCATTCGTTGAATGTGGTGGCAGGTTTCACGGCAGAAGCATCCGATTACTTTTACAATACATCCAGCGGTAAAGGCTTTGATATCGAATCGCTGGGATACTGGAATATGGGATTAGCCGACAACAGCCTGTTAAGCGTGGGTAGTGGGGGAAACCATTCTGCGATCGCTTCCTGGCTGGGACGTGTAAACTATGCCTATAAAGGCAAATATCTGGCATCCGTCAGTTTCCGTGCCGACGGTTCTTCCAAATTTGCAAAGAACAATAAATGGGGTTATTTCCCTTCGGCGGCATTGGGATGGCGCATCAGTGAAGAAGATTTCATGAAAGATATTTCATGGATACAAAACCTGAAACTGCGTGGTAGCTATGGTGAAACAGGTAGCCAGGCAATCACTCCTTACCAGTCATTAGCAAGTTTCAGTACGACTAGTTATGTATTAGGGGGAAACTCTGCGGTCGCCCTCGTTCCGGGACGTGTGCCGAACCCTGACCTGAAATGGGAAACAACCAAGCAAACGGATATAGGTATCGACCTGAGTGTATTGGGTGGACGTATTTCACTGGTTGCCGACTATTACTATAAAAAGACGATCGATCTTCATTATGACAAGATACTGCCTTATTATACCGGATATTCATCACAGACCCAGAATATCGGAAGTAAACAGAATAAAGGATGGGAGTTTTCTTTGAATACACAGAATCTGGTCGGCGACCTCAAATGGTCAACCTCCGTAAACATTGCTTTGAACAAAGAGAAAGTACTAGACCTGGGTGACGATCAATATTTCTATACCAACGGTTCCGGCGGCGCTTTGGGAGCAGGGTTTAATGAAACCGGTATCGTACAGGTCGGCAAACCGCTCGGTAACTTCTACGGATATGTATTCGACGGGATCTATCAGAACCAGGCGGAAGTAAATAAACTGAGTAGTTCCACTGCCCGGGTCGGTGCCGTCAAATTCAAAGACTTGGATGGCGACGGAAAGATTACGACCGAAGACCGTACCATCATCGGTAATGCCAACCCCGACTTTATTTTCGGTATCGGCAACGACTTCTCCTATAAGGATTTCGACCTGAGCTTCTTGTTTCAGGGTACATATGGGAATGATATTATGAACCTGATGACAGTAACATTCAGCGAATTACCCAGTAACTCGAACAATACCGGCAACGCATTCAGATATGTAAAAGACTCCTGGAGAGGCGAAGGCACATCCAATACACAGCAAGCCCTGAACGAAGGGGTCGGCCCGGCATCTACACGCTTTATCGAAGACGGTTCCTATATCCGCCTGAAAAACCTGACACTGGGTTATACATTGCCTAAGTCGCTTACCTCCCAATGGGGTATTTCCAACCTGCGCCTCTATATCAGCGGACAGAACCTGTTCACCATCACCGGTTATTCCGGCTACGACCCAGAAGTCAGCTCCCGCACAGGTAACTATAACTTAGGTTTCGATGGCGGTAGCTATCCGGCCATCCGCTCTTATACCTTTGGATTGAATCTTACATTATAATTAAACCATTTAAACGAACATGAATATGAAATCATATATAAACAAAGCAGTTGCGGGAGTATGTTCCCTGATGTTATTAATGAGCAGTTGCGATTCTTTCCTCTCGGAAGAACCGAAAGACTTCCTTTCGCCCGAGAACCTGCCGAATACGGAAGCAGAATGTAATATGCTGCTGATGGGAACGCTTTCCTACTGGCGCAGCAACGATTTCGAGCGTCATATTAATTTCATCGCGGAAGCAACCACCGATGCCGTTGTCAGTGCTACCGCCAACAACGTTGCCCGCGACGAAATGAACTCCCTGACCTGGCAAAGCGACAACGAGAGTCTCTTCAAGCCCTGGAAACAGTTCTATGCCTGTATCAATGCTTCTAATATCATTATACAGAAAGTCCCGAACGCCTCGAAAGTGAACGACGAAGTTAAAAACCATTACGTGGCTGCCGCCCGCTATATGCGCGCCATGTCTTATTTCTACCTTGTACGTATCTTCAATGATGTCATTTATCTGGATACGCCGGTGGAGGATTTCAACGGTGCAACGAATATGACAAAGGTTTCCGCCAAAGAAATTTATGGCCATATCATCGAAGACCTTGAATTTGCGGAAGCCAATTTACCGGAAAAATGGAGTGAAGGGACAGAGCGTCCCACTATCGCAGCCGCCAAATCACTGTTATCATGGGTATATATCACAATGGCCGGCGAACAGATCAAGGATCAGTCGATGTGGGCCAAGGCAGCAGCCAAAGCCAAAGAAGTCATCGACAATAAAGGCAAGTACGGAATTGAATTAGTGGCCGATTACGAGGATTTGTGGAAAGTAAGCAACCGTTACAACAAAGAGTCGATCTTTGCACTGAACTTTGCCGAAGGCCTCGGAGACAACCAATGCGGAGCCGAATGGCGCCCTTCGAGCATCGGTTCCGAATCCGGCTGGGGATTCTTCTACACGCTGCAAACCTATATCGACAGGTTCGATGATAAGGATAAACGCAAAGCAGCTACGTTCCTGACCGAAATAGTCAGCACTGTAGATAAGAAAACTTATACAACGACTGATTTCGGCAGCCCGTACCCTCACGGAAAGAAATGGTGCGACGGTGGCCGCGAAAACTTCTCACAGCGTAATAAACGTACCGATATGTACATTCCGATCATCCGTTACGCCGATATACTATTGATATTTGCAGAAGCAGAGAACGAAGCCAACGGCCCGACGGCAGCAGCCTATAAAGCAGTAAACCAGCTACGTACACGTGCCGGCCTGGATAATCTTTCCGGCTTATCCAAAGACGCTTTCCGCCAGGCTATCCAGAAAGAATGGGTGCTTGAAACATCCCACGAACGCATTTATCGTTTCAACTTGGTACGCTGGGGAACATATTTGTCTACCATGAGGGATTATTTCCAAAAGAACTTCCCGGATAAGGTAAAGAATGTAACAGAAGAAAGGCTTTATTTCCCGTGTCCGGATCACGACGCCATGCTGAATCCTAATTTATAAGCAAGTCGTTGACAAAACTTCATAAGTAAATCAAAAAGGGTATGAAATTCTATTAGTCTTTCATACCCTTTCACTTTTCAGATCCGTGCCGTTATATAATCGATGATATCCAGACAGAGATTGGTGGTCTGGTCATTCGTATCCAGATCCGGATTCAGCTCCACGAGATCCATCGATTTGATCAGGTTGGTCGACAGCATGTGTTTGACAAACTCATTGAACTCGTCGGGAATAAGGCCTTCACAGACACGCGTTCCCGTTCCCGGGGCAAAACGGGGGTCGATACTGTCTACATCGATGCTGAAATGGACGTTGCGTATTTTCCGCTCCTTCAGTTTCCGTTTGATATCTTCGGCCACAAAATTAATGCCTTTCAGATGAATGGTTTCCATCGTATAGACACTCAGTTGCTCCTTTTCTATCAGGGCCTGTTCGCCCTCGTCGAGGCTGCGGGTTCCTACCAGGAAGACATTCTGGGGATTCACCTTGTTGCCGGGAGCATAGATATTCACCAGTTCTTCACTCCCCATCCCCATCAGGGCGCTCAACGGCATCCCGTGGATATTTCCGCTGGGAGAGGTTTCGTTCGTATTGATATCGCCGTGGGCATCGAGCCAGATGATACCGAAATCATCGAAGCACTTCCCTACCCCGGAAGCGCTGCCCAGTCCGAGCGAATGGTCGCCGCCGACCACAAGCGGGAAGGCGCCGCCCCGCAACGTGTCGTAGACCAACTCCGCCAGGTTGTTGTTCACCTCGACGATAGCGTCGAGGTATTTCATGCTCTTGCTTCGGGCAAATTTATCCGCTTCCGACACGGGAGGCACATAGAGATTACCCAGGTCGAAGGCACGATGGCCGTTCTTCCGGATAACCTGCATCAGCCCCCGCTCGCGAAGATGGTTCGGGGCACGTTCAACGCCTTCGCGGTCGCAACCCAGATTCAGCGGGACTCCTATTACGTTTATTTTCATATAACCGGTTTAAAATTGAGCGAACGTTTCTTTAATAATACCGATTGCTTCCATCATCTGGTCGCGGGTAATGATCAGGGGCGGGGTGAAGCGGATGATATGGTCGTGCGTCGGTTTGGCTATCAGGCCGTTCTCTTTCAGGGCCAGACAGATGTCCCAGGCCACCTTACCGTCTTTGGGTTCGGTGACTACGGCATTCAGCAAGCCTTTGCCACGAACCTGTTTGATCATCGGATTGTCGATCTTTTCCATTTCATTACGGAAGAGTTCGCCCATTGCATAGGCATTTTCCGAAAGCTTTTCATCGCGTACAACTTCGAGGGCGGCGATGCCCACAGCTGCCGCCAACGGATTTCCGCCGTATGTAGAACCATGTTCGCCCGGCGCGATCGTCAGCATGATCTCGTCGTTGGCCAACACAGCTGAGACAGGCGTCACGCCACCGGAAAGAGCTTTTCCCAAGATAAGGATATCGGGATGGATATCTTCATAATCGCAGGCCAGCAGTTTACCGGTACGGCCGATACCAGTCTGTATCTCATCCGCGATAAACAGGACATTATGCTGTTTGCAGAGATTGTAGCACCGGCAGAGATAACCGTCGTCAGGCACTACCACACCTGCTTCGCCCTGTATCGGTTCGAGCAGGAAGCCGACTACATCGGGATCTTTCAAGGCTTCCGCCAGCGCATCCACCTGATTGTATTCTACTTTGATAAACCCCAGGGTATAAGGGCCGAAGTCTGTATACGAACTCGGATCGGTACTCATCGAAATGATCGTGATTGTCCGTCCGTGGAAATTCTCGCTGCAAACGACGATCTTTGCTTTTTCGGGAGCGACGCCCTTGATACGATATCCCCAGCGGCGAGCCAACTTCAGGGCGGTCTCCACCGCTTCGGCTCCGGTATTCATCGGCAGTAGCTTGTCGTAACCGAAGAACTTGCAGGCAAACTCCATGTATTCACCCAGTATATCAGCATGGAAAGCACGCGATACGAGTGTCAGCTTCTGCGCCTGGTCGGTCAGTGCTTTAATGATCCTGGGATGGCAATGCCCCTGGCTCAGGGCGGAATAACCGGACAGGAAATCAAAGTAACGTTTGCCTTCCACGTCCCACACAAATACGCCTTCTCCTTTCTCGAGAACGACAGGCAGGGGATGATAGTTGTGTGCACCAAACTTCCCCTCACGGGTGATGTAATCTTCCGGTCTCATACTATTTCTGATTTAATTGTTTTGTCAGACTGTAAGCGTTTCATACAGCCATTGAGCCAAAGGTAGTAAATCAGCTTGACAATATGTTACGGAAAGGTATATGTTAAGAAACACACGACGGCGCAGAAAACGCAGAGCCAGCGATGCTCCGGGTGTCTTCTACGCCGTTTGTGTAGGATCGGTTTTGGTGGTTATCTTACCGGACGAGCACTTTGCAGACCGAACGGGCGGTCTTTACGATGTATACACCGGGCGACAGCTCTCGGCGGGTCAGGCCGGGTTGGATATCGAAGACGGCTACCGTTGCACCGGTTATCGCAATGATACGGATTTCTTCGGTGCGGTCGGTTTCAAGACAGAGGGCGGATCGTTCCGTCCAGAGCTTCAGACCGGCTTCGAGGGTGGCGCTGTTGGCGACATCGGTATTCTTTTCGATACCGGTAATCGAGACCACGACCGGGGTACGAACATATTTGATAATGTAGACTCCGTCGCTGTTGCGGGGCTCGATCGTTTCGCCGCGGCTGGTGGTTACGACGGGGACGGATTGGTCGTAGTCCTTATCCGGCGTAAGGTAGAAATGAAAATCACTCCAACTTTCCACCTCATAGCTGCCCGCAACTGGGTCGGTAACGGCTCCTTCGACAGCAGGAAGGGTCACGGTGTATAACTCCGGCTCAGGCGTAGACTTCACTTCCCAGGAGATACCGAACGGACTGAAGCTGGAAACGGAAAACTTCAATCCGGTAGCCGTATTTCTAAGGAGACCGTTTGCATTAGAATAAACTTCCGTTGTTCCATCCGACTTCAAGTGAACGACAGTAAAGGTATAACCGGCATCCGTTCCAGCAGGATAAGGATAGATTATTGTTATCGGAGAACCTGCCTTAGGTTGAAGCGGAATTTTTGTACCATCCTGCTTTACTTCTACCAAAGCGATCTCAGTATAGACTAATTTATCATACTTTACCTTTTCATTGCTTATAGCCTTATCAATATCCTTTTTATATATCTTTTCCAGATTACCGGTCAATAGTTTGATGGTTGAACTTCCTTCTATATCAGGTCGCTCATCGACAGGAATAACGGTTGTCGGTGCATCAACGGGATCGACAGGAACTGTTTCCTGAACCTCCTCTTCAGTGATAACCGCTTGTGCATTTTTTTCAAACTTTACGGTGAAAGCGACCGATGTCGCATCCGCTGGTACCGTATAGCTACCGGATGAAATATCGACCGGACCACCGGATACTCCACCGGACAGGGTGGCCGTATAACTTTTTAATCTGTAACCGGGGATAGTACTGTATTTACACGTCAGCTTCGCTCCATCAGGAATCACATCATCAGCTGCTACAAGGTCATCATTGCAGAAGATAGAAATGAAGCCACCATTGACTGTCTGAGTAATGTTCGCCCCAACAGCAACCTTCATATCCGTAAAGACAGCCAGACCATTCTTTGCCGGAGCCTGAAAGTATACGACAGATGTACCATTCGATTCTTTTCCCTGCAAGCGGGCAAGACCTTCGCCATCACTATTATCCATTTTCCAGAGACGATAGGTCTTACCGGCTGTAACGGTTGTAGCATACGCTTTCGTATCGCATATCTTTCGCTTCAGTGTTTGATCAACGGCATTGGTGGCAATATAGTCTATGCCATTGAATGGTTTTGCAAACTGCCATTCAATCCAGGTATTGCTAAGCGTGCCTGTATTGTGAATAGCCTCTTTGTTGCATCTAAGGATGATCTCTGTCTTTTGATCGGAGATTCTCAGCGTACCGGAGTTTTCAATACCATAATAGTCATTATTGGTATTATAGATATATAACCCTTTTCCAGCCAGCGTCAGCCTGCCTTTGTTGACCAATGTATGTGCCGCCCCAGAGTTGAGTTCCAATACGCTTTCATCTGAATCGATTGTCAACTCACAACCTTCATTTATAGTCAATGGCGTACCATTACTGTTGATCATTTTTACGTTATCAAAAGTAAGTGTCGGGTTACCGATGACGTTATCGATGATGAGTTTTGAAGACGAAGAAGTATCGTCATACTCTATTAGGATTCTCCCGCTAAAAGGTATAAGTGCGTCATCATTATTCTTTTTGTAAGTCCATTTATTATTCGGATAAGAGATAGTATAGGTGTCCGTATTACTTTCGAAAAGAACCAAAGGATCAAGGGCCGACAGAAAATCGTCGGTAGCCAGGCTAGCAGCAGGCTGGTTGGGGATAGCATCGCCATAAGTACCCGTAGGCTCGCCATTAGCGTTAAAATTGACGGTTTTCAGTTGCGGCAGCTTACCATCGTCGTCAGTACCGATAACGGTAAAGGCTTTTGTATCTTCAGTGCCCGCCCATGAAGCGATGGCGGCGGCCACCTCATTGAGATAAATGTCTGCACCATTAATGCCGGATGCTGTGAGATCTTGGGTCGGAGGAGCGGGTTCTCCGTTACCTAGCGTCAACTCGATGTGCGTACTGGCGTAGTTGTCGGCTAAGGAAGAGTTGCCATTCTTCTGTCCGATAATACGCCCGGCTGATTTGTCATCTGCAGTGCCGAGAGCTTTAATGCCGTCTTCATTTAAGGCCAGACAGTTTTGGATAATAGCATTGTTTGTATATCCTGCAATACCACCTGCTTTACTTTTATTATCATTATTATGTGCAGAAACTAAACCAGTTGCATAGCAAGAGATTATTAAAGTATTAGTTGTTGTATACCCAGCAATGCCGCCACTATAACAACCATTAGTAGTTGAAGTACCGGTTATCTCACCTGTAGAATAGCTATTCGATATTTTTACCTGACAGAAACCGGCGAGGCCTCCTATCATAGCCTCTTTTCCTGAGCCATTTATCTTTCCGGAATTAAAGCAAGAAGCAATGCTGCTACCACTCATTAAATAACCAACTATTCCACCGACATAACATCCGTCCAGACTAGTCATATTTATTTCCGCGCTATTAGAAGACGCGTAAACAAACAATGTATTATGTATTTGCCCCGCAATTCCTCCGGCTCTAATATTTTTTTCTATACCGCTGCCAGTAATCTTACAGGCATTATGACAATTTATGATTTTTGTTTTATTTAACACCACACCGGCAATGCCACCGATAGAGATTGTAAACATAGTACCATTATAACCAGTTAAGCTGATCTCTCCCCCCACTGTCAAATCCATAACGGTAGCCTCATCTAGTCCACCAAAAAACCAATACTAATGAAATCCACAGTTCCTCCGATTTTCATTCCTGAAATCGTATGGTTGTTGCCCTTGAAGGTTCCTTTAAATCTTTTATAGTCGTCTTTACCTATCGGCTCCCAGTTTTCCTTGAAGCCTTCAGCTACACCGCTTCCAGGTTTTGCCAAAGAGATATTGCCGTTAAGCATAACTGTGCAATCTTTAAAACCTGCGGTGGCAGGATAATAAGCGGAGTGAGTTTCGCCTTCATTGGCTGTTGTCTTTACTTCATTCGTCACCCAGGCGATCCAGGCAAGGCCACGCGCGGTCTTGACGGTGTAAGTCTTATCTCCTACATTGACAGCAACGTCATCGCCATTATTACTCACAGTGGCTGTCTGGCCATAGGCCGCCCAGTCGGCAGGAGCGACTTCGATAACTCTCGCCTCCCCACATACCGACCATAATAACATCAGTATCACGATATTGATTATTCGTGCTGCATCCCTTTGGCTCGCAGCACGATAACTATTTTTTACTGTAAAAAATGTCTTCATAAATAAAAGAATTGTTTTAATTGATTCGTTTCTTATTGATCAAACTCTCCGCAGAGCTACTAAACGATCACTATGAACGGAGTCGTAGCGCTACGGAGTCTTTTTTCACCGGAAACCGAAATATAAATTATTATACGGCAGCGGTACGATAGGAGTCTGGATCTCATACCCCGGCTCTTCACGCATACCGACGATACCGCCGAAGCCGTCTACGTTACTGGATGCGGTAATACTACCGGTTAACCGGGTAATTCCGCTGATTTTGAGCTGACCGACATCGTCTTTATTGGTTTTCACATGCAGAGAACCTATCGCTCCCCCCGTACAACTTGAAGATGTGATAACGATCTTGCATGTATTCGTACCGTTAATTATCAGGGTTACCCCGCTCGTATTCGTCAAATTCATATAGCCGCATATACCGCCGACAGACGTGTTTCCATATATATTAGCATAGACAACCGGAAGATTATTTATGATGTACGATGCAGAACCTACCACCATATTATATCAGTTCCTTGCTGTATCCAACCAGTCCGCCTACATAATCATGTCCCTTGATTTTGACATGGAGAGCAGTCACCATCGGTTGTTCCAAAAACACTTCCCAGGGGAAAGCATACGAATTGTAGCTGAGCGTGGCTCCGACCTGGCAACCCGTAAAGGAGCCGCCAGCCTCTCCCGTGATCCCTCCCGTATAGTTATACCCTTCTATCGAACCGCCTACGTAACAGTTGGTAAACGAACCGCCGGCTCCCTCTTCCGAAAAGCAAGCTGCTGTCCCGATATAATCTTTCCCAGCCAACATCACAGAGGTAAATTTAATATCATGCAAATGGGCTTGTGAACCCAGTTTATAGAAAAGTCCGGCATAATCTTCCGAAGAACTGCTGGCAAGTAAGTCGATCGCATTGCCGTTGCCATCCAATACACCGTTGAAAGAGGTGGAACTTCCGTTGATATTATGTCTTCCGGCGGGTTCCCAACCTTTGTCGATGGTAATTCCGGGCATCTGGAAATTAATATTCTCCGTGAGTTCAAAATAATGCCCTTTCAAGTCGTTGCCGGTAGTCAATCCTGCACATATAATATCGTAGAAATTCTTTCCGCAGGCAATGGCAACAGGGTCTGCTGTAGCAGAAAGAAACGTGTTGATGGGATAAGTGATCCGGTCGTCAACTCCTTTCATATGAATACGGCAATTGACTTTAGAGAAAAGGATCTCGAGCCGTCCCAGGCGAGGTAGTTTCACAGATAGCTGGCGTATACCGAATTCTTGCCCGGTTATGCTGTTGTCCGGAGGAACGATCGCATCTTCCTTATCGTCGCCGCAAGCAAGGAAGAAAGCCTGGAAAAAGAATAATACCAAAGTTACGAAAATTGGTTTGAAGGTGTTCATTAGCATTCTTAATTATTTAGTTTAACATCAATATCTCATAATAGTATTTTAATCTACAGACAGCCTTATTCCAGCCGTTGTATTCAGTCGTTGGTGTTGCCTTTTAGGTACTGAATGAAATGCCCGACTCTCACCTTCAGCAAAGTAAAGGTATGTAAAGAGGTGTGATAAACCTTAAAACACCAATAGACAATTCAATAGACAATTACTTTACGCAGGAAGAATGGAATGAAAAACATAGGATATAAAAAGAGTCGTACAGGGAAAAACAGCTTATTAAACTAAAAAAGGGATGACCCTCGTCATCCCCTTTTTTCATGTTTGGCGTGATATATATAGTCTTGAGAATTAAATGCGTATTATTTACCGGAAGTTTTAAGGCTTACCGGTTTGAACAGGAATACGAACAAGAACAGCAGCACCGCCGTGCAAACCGAAGAGATCAGGAACAATACCGGCCAGTCGCATTTGTCGCCGTCGCGGAAAAAGCCGATCAGCCATCCGTTCCATAACGTCCCGATCAGGAAGCCTACGCCCCATACCAGAAAGAAAAGCAATCCCTGTGCCTGTGCTTTCATCTCTTTCGGGGCTACATTGTCCGTGTACACTTGTCCGCCGACATAGAACAGTCCGAAGATCAGGCCATGCACGATAATACCTATATAGTAGAACCATTGCTGTCCGGTTTCCGCACCGAAGAAAAAGGCTCCGTAACGAACCAGCATCGCCACCATACCAAAGATCAGCGTGTTCTTGATCCCCGACTTTACGAGGATCGTTGTTGTAATGATCAGGAAGAACATTTCAGCCAGCTGGCCGAAGTTCATCGTTACTGTAATATTACGTACCTGCTCGTCCGCCAGGATCATGGAACCGTACACATGATAGAGCGTAAACGGGATGATCGACAGGAAGGTCAGGATCATAAACACCCGGTAGTTCTTATCTTTCATCAGCGAGAAAGCAGAGAATCCTGTAATATCCATCACCGATATCTTCGACGTTTTCGCTACCGAAGGCGGTGTATGCGGAAGTGTCAGGTTAGCGAAAGCGGCTACAAAGCAGACACCTGCACCGCAATACATCGGCAGGTTCGTATCGTCGAACGCTTCCATACCCATCACGTGGATCGCCACCAGGCTGAATATCCCCGAAGCCACCCAGCCTACCGAACCGAACATACGTATGCGTGGAAACTGCTCGGACGGGGCATGACTCATCGCAATCGTACTTGTCAGGCTCTGTGTCGGCATGTGACAAAGCATAGCCATTACAACAAAGAACATCAGTGGAGGAAAATCCTGCTGCTGGGCAGCCAGCAGCAAGAAGACTCCCGTTAATATATTCAAAACTGCCAATATCTTTTCTGCGGCAAAGTAACGGTCGGCAATCGCTCCGATAAACGAAGATCCCATTGCACCGATAGCCATTGCACTTAATACTAAGGATACCTGATAGACTTCCAGCTTGAGCGTGTGCGAAAGATAGGCGGCCAGCGGCACCCACCAGACAGCACTCAACATGTACTGTAAAAACATCATCAGACATAGCTGAACTTTTGTTCCGAGTCCTTTATTAGTATGTAGTGTACTCATGATAGTAAAAAAGGTTATTTGTTGTATTCTTCAAATCGATGATCAAAAGTAGTCCTTCCCAGAAAGAAAGTCTGTCCGTTCCGGTTGCATTAATTCCCGTATTTATCTCATTCCAGGGTGTTCTCGCACGGTATGATACGATTTTTTAAAACCGTGATACGATAAAAGGAAACCGGTAATACAATTTTATATATCTTGCAGTGTCAAACAACAAACTTATTTATGAGCTATCTGAAGTTGATCTTATCTATACTTTTCCTGTCGTGCTCCCTCTGGATATTTGCTGACGAAAGCAACTACCTTTTCCGTCATTACCAGGTGGAAAACGGGTTAAGCGATAATATGGTGACAGGCTGTGTGCAGGACAAAAGCGGCTATATATGGATCGGGACGCGCGACGGCCTGAACCGTTTCGACGGATATACCTTCAAAGTGTTCCGCAACGATCCCGACGATGCAGAATCGCTCGGTAACAACTGGGTCACACATCTGAACTGCGACAACGAGGGGAATTTATGGGTAGGAACGCTTTCCGGATTGTATCAGTATAACGAGACAAAAGAATCGTTCCTCCACGTTCCTTTCACCAAGAACAAAGGGATCGACCTCTTTCAGTTCGATGAGAACAACCTGCTGTGGCTGCTGATGGACGGGGCACTCATACAATATAATATAGCCGATGGACAGTTCCACATCTTTACCGGAAATAACGGGCAGACTTATACCTCTTTCTGTATCATGCCCGACAATTCCATCTGGCTGGGAGACTCGGAAGGTTTTATCTCCCTGCTGAACACGGAAGACGGGACGCTCGACTCGTACGATCTTTTTGCGCATTCCCCGGCTACGACTTCCCGGAAGCTCTCCATGCTCTACCGATCGCCTTCGTCGGCCAATATCTATGTGGCTTTCGAACACGACGACGTGAAGATATTCAATGTTCTTACCAAAACATACCAGGATCTGAACATCCAGGAGAAAAACCAACTGACTATCCTGATCAACTGTTTTCTTGAAAAAGATAAGGAGGAGCTGTGGATAGGCACAGACTCCGGCCTGTTTATCTACGACCTGCAACTGGGCACCTGCAAACGAATCCGGCAAGATCCACTCGACCCCTACGCCCTTTCCAGCCATTTCGTCTCCGCCCTGTTTGAAGACCGGGAAGAAGGCGTCTGGATCTGTTTCCACCAGAACGGGCTGAACTACTACTCCCCTTTCCGCCCCTTCAACGTATATTATCCCTGGAACGAAACGCATTCACTGAAAGGTGAAGTAATACGCGACATTTGTAGCGATGCCTATGGAAACAGATGGATCGGTACGGAAGACGCGGGTGTGAACTGCATGGAAAAGAAAACGGAGACATTCACCAACTACCAGCCTGTACCGGGTGTGAAAAGTCTCTCCCACACCAATATCCGCGGACTGGCCGCTTCGGGCGACAACCTGTGGATCGGCCATGTGATACACGGCATCGACCTGATGGACATAAAGACCAGGAAGGTGATCAAGCATTACGACTTGCTGAAAGACAGCCATACGGTCAAAAACAGTACGGTGCGTTGTATCAAGGTACTGCGTGAAGGGGAAATACTTGTCGGTACGGAAGACGGCATTTTCCGTTACGACTATCTCAACGACCGTTTTGTCTATGCTTCCCAGTTCCCGCCATTTGCCGTGAACAGCCTGTACGAAGACCGTGCAGGGAAGATATGGCTCGGCATGTTCAACCGTAGTTATTACTTCAACACCACCAGCAACACGGGGATGTATCTGCCGTACGACAAGCTGAATACCCAACGGCACAATACCGTGAACGATGCCTGCGAAGATAAGGACGGGAATATGTGGTTCGCCACCGTCGAAGGCGTGATCAAATACGATTTCCAGACCGGCGAGTCGCTGCATTATACCGTAAAAAATGGCATGCCGAGTAACGTGGCCTTCCGCATCCTGCCGGACGAAAACAACTGCCTTTGGATCAGTACGGCCAACGGCCTGGTCTGTCTCAACACGCAGACGGAAAAGATCATGACTTATACCGAGGCGCACGGCCTTGTCACCCGCCAGTTCAATTACAACTCGGCATTTAAAGACGATGACGGTACGCTCTACTTCGGTACGGTAAAAGGATTTATCCACTTCAAGCCCGGCGACGTAAAGCCTGCGGCCGAAAAGATGGATGTACACATCAGTTCGCTCGACATACAGAACGGGACGGGAGGACGGCAGATCATCAACAGTTCTTCCTCTTCGGAAGTGAAAAGGATCACGCTGAACCACGGTCAGTCGACCTTCAATATTAATTTTTCTTCCCTCAACTTCATTGCTCCGAAGTCCATACAATATGCCTACCGGATGGTGAGTCTCGACAGGGACTGGATACCGTTGGGCGAACGTAACATCGTCTACTTCACCGAACTGCATCCCGGTGACTATACGTTTGAAGTCAGGGCGGCCAACCTCTCGAACAATTGGGAAGGCAAGATCACCCGCCTGCACATCACGGTACTTCCGCCCTGGTGGGTCTCTACGTCTGCCTACATTATATATTCTATCATCATCCTGGCCGTTATCATCTACCTGATTTTCTACTGGAGACGGAAAAACAAACGCAGCATGGCTTACAACATGCAGATATTCGAAAGCAAGAAGGAGAAAGAGCTTTACCAGGCCAAGATCGACTTCTTTATCAACATCGCCCACGAAATACGTACGCCGCTGACCTTGATAAAGAACCCGCTCGAACGTCTGCTGAGATCGGACAAGATCGGCGAGAAAGAGAATAACTCACTGATACTGATGGATAAGAACGTATCGCGCCTGCTCTCGCTAGTCAACCAGCTACTCGACTTCAGAAAGACGGAGATAGAGGGTTACCGCCTGAATTTCATTCGCACGGAGGTCGTTTCTCTATTAACTGAAACAGCCAAGCGTTTCCAGGAGATAGCCACGGAAAACAACCTTTTGCTGAACCTCGACCTCACCGTTCAGGAGCTGTACGTATTCGTAGACCGTGAAGCCCTCACCAAGATCATGAGCAACCTGTTCTCGAATGCCGTCAAATATGCAGCCGGCAGCATTGTCGTACGCCTGCAACCGTCAGCCGATTACGAGACCTTCACGATCGACTTCATTAACGACGGCGTTCCTGTTCCGGCAGAAATGAGGGACAAAATATTCGAACCTTTCTACCGCATCAAAGGGAACGAAGACAAACCGGGCACGGGCTTAGGTCTCCCTCTGGCACGCTCTCTGGCAGAAATGCATCACGGTACGCTCTGCCTGGCCGATACTTCCGGCAATCAGACCCTGTTCCGTATCACTTTGCCGGTAAAACCGGTCGGTGCCGTTAAGACAACCGAAGAGGAAGTCCAATCGTTACCGGAATCCCGCAAAATCACTTATACCCGCGAAGAAGGCCGCCCCACTATCCTGATCGTAGAGGACAACAAGGAAATGAGCGCTTTCATTGCCGACGAAGTCAACGAAAACTACAACGTGCTGATCGCAGGCAATGGCTCCGAAGCGCTGGAACAACTCAAAAAAGAAAGCATCCAGTTGATCATAAGCGATGTGATGATGCCTGTCATGGACGGCTTCTCCTTGCTCCGGAGCGTAAAGACAGACATCGAATTCAGCCATATCCCTGTTATCCTGCTGACGGCCAAGAACACCATGCAGGCGCGCCTGGAAGGGTTGGAACTGGGAGCCGACGCTTATATCGACAAACCGTTCTCCACCAACCTACTGATGGCACAGATATCCAACCTGCTTTCCAACCGGGACAATATCCGTAAGTTCTACTTCAATTCGCCGATCGCCAATATGAAGTCGATGGCCTATACCAAAGCGGACGAAGGTTTCCTCGAAAAACTGAACGAGATCATCAACGAAAACATCGGCAACCCCGAATTAGATGTCAACATGATCGCCGACCTGATGCACCTGAGCCGCCCGACCTTATACCGCAAGATACGCGCTATATCGGATCTGACCCCGAACGACCTGATCAAAATCAGCCGTTTGAAGAAAGCGGCAGAGTTGCTGTTGCAGGGGAATATGAAGATATACGAAATATCGGAAGCTGTAGGTTTCAGTTCGCAATCTTACTTCTGGTCAGCCTTCATCAAACAGTTCGGCATGAGCCCCTCGAAATATGCTAAGGAAAACAGGTAAATAGTTCGTCTCTCATCCAAAGATGAAAATGTGCACTGATAAAATAATTTTCGGTGCTCAGACTAGGGGTTTTTCCCCCTTCCAAACGACTTTATAAGAAGATCAATCAATAAGACATTCGTTGGAGAAGAATTCGGAACATATCATACAGTGGGTCTGTGAAATGGCATCATCTGATTCGCAGACTGCCTTCAAATCACTTTATTTAGCTTATTTCCAAAAGCTAATAAGATTTGTATCTTTATATATTTCCTGTGAAGTTGAAACAGAAGAAATTGTATCAGATACTCTGCTTGCAGTATGGAATAATCGTCGCACATTACCTGACATTGCAAATTTTGATTCCTATATTTATACGATTGCCAGAAACAAAATAATTAATTACTACAGAATAAAACGGGTAGAAAAAGTTGAACTGGAGGAAAACACCATCGACCTTTTCATTCATACAAATACAACTCCTGAAGAAGAATTGATCAGCAAAGAAGATATTGAACGTCTTAACGCTGCCATCAATTCACTTCCGAATAAATGCAAAATGGCCTTCAAGCTCGTCAGGGAAGATAAATTGAAATATAAAGAAGTCGCAATCATCCTGGATATCTCTGTCAAAACCCTGGAAGCCCACCTGGCTACAGCCGTACGTAAACTTCGTGAAACACTCTCTAAAGAAATGACCAGCTGAAATTTTTTTAAACTAATCTGAAAAAGAATATGCACGGACTAAGGGTTTTTCCTGAATGGTACGACTATTATAATAGAAATGATTAAAAATGGAAAACAGAATAGAATATATTATCTCCCGCGTTATAAGCGGAAATGCCTCAACAAACGACATTCTCAAGTTGAGTGAATGGTTGAATGCCGATAAAAGAAATGAGCTCGAATTCCAGAAATTAAAATGCTATATGGATGCGGAAGTTTCTTTTAATCATTCCATAAGCCCTTCTCTGGCTTTTGAAAAAATGCAACAAAAGATTAGGAAGCAGAAACAAAGACGGTTATGGCAAATTGTATTACCGGTAGCAGCTGCAGTTATTTTACTACTACTTATACCGACCATCTACCAAAGTAATAATAAAGAAAAAGAACAATTATACACCTATCTGAGCAATAACAACAAATCCGAATTCCAACTGAAAGACGGTACAAAAGTTGTTTTGAATAAAAACAGCAAACTCACTTATTCAGAAGCCTACGGAAAAGAAAAACGTCATGTCGAGTTAGTTGGAGAAGGATATTTTGAAGTTACTAAAAATGCCCAAAAACCTTTTGAAGTACAAGTCGGAGATGCATCCATTAAAGTATTAGGTACTATTTTCAATGTAGAAGCGATCGAAGATGATGAATATATTACTGCGACTCTCATAAAAGGCTCCATTCGTTTCGAAAGCCCCAAACAGCAGGTTATCCTATCTCCTAACCAACAATTAAGATTTGAAAAATCAACCCAGCAGATCGATGTAAGCACTGTAGATACAGACCTGGAAATAGCCTGGAAAAATGATTTACTTAAATATAAATCGATCAGTTTCGTCTCTTTATTAAAAGATCTGGAAAAAAGATATAACGTTAAGTTCACCATTCTCAACAAAAAGCTCACTGATCCGGCTGTAACCTTGTCCGGCACTTTTACTCAGGAACAAAGTTTAGAGTAGGCTAAGCACCCAGCGCCTTGTCATATTTCTATGGTAGGTTTCCAAATGCTCGCCCCCGAACCGGACTTACACCTCTCAGCGTATCCGGCTCTCCACTAATTTTAGTCTATCTTTCCGTCATGTATCTTTTTGTGACAACTCCTGCACACGGCAATCGTTTTGCGTTTGCGGGCAATCATGTGTCGTTCCCAGCTTTCCTTACCCTGCAAGTTCTTTAGTTTCCTTACATGGTGCATAACAAGGTCGTCTGTCGCTCCACATAATTCACACTCATGGGCTTTCAGCCTTTCAACAAGACTTGTCCGCCCCGCAGTATAAATTGTTCGTGGCATGGTGTCACATTCCGATTTATAGGTGGGCTTCTTGCGTTTGAAGCCACCGTCGTAAAAGTATCTTTCCTTTACACCTGTTTTAGTCATGTGCTTTATGATAAACCTACCGTTCTTACGATATTTCTTGTTTACCTTGCGTGTGCGGCACTTATATTTGCCTGCAAACGTTTTGTACATGCTGTATTCCATGATGTACTTGAAATTATTCAAGGCATGGGCACAGTTGTTGGCTATGGAGTAGTAATTATAGAAACCCACGATTTCCCGATTATAGCTATCAAGGATTTCAAGGTCGTCATTGAATATCAGTCCCGATTTACATTTCGGTTTCCATATTTCCTTTCCGTTACGGTTTGTCATTTCCAAGACTCCCCAATCGAACAGTTTTTTACGGACAGTTTCCATACTGACATTCAAGCAGACCCTTTTACCATAGGTTCTTCTTAATCTACCCCGTTTATCACGTCTTTGGTCGTTGGACTTTCTTACAGTAATTTCATATCCGAGAAACTTGGCAGGTCTTTCGGTATGGGTGACAAGTGTCTTTTCATCAGACAGTTCCAATGCCAGTTTATCAGCAAGGAAGTTTTTAATATCTCCCTTTATCTGTTGCGCATCTTGCTTACTTCCGATAATTCCCACGAGAAAATCATCTGCATATCTCGCATATTTCATTCTCCTGTAATCGGCATCCATTTCTTCGCCATTGGGATATTTAGCCCGTCCTTGTTCTATTGCTTTCAGTTCAAGGATTAGCTTTACCCTTTGCCTTTCGTCTTTTACGGACTTCAATCTTCGCACAATACGTTTTCTTGCATTGCCGAAGTCCAAACTTTCTCTACTGAATTTTCGTTTCTTCCCTTTATCGAATTTGGCTATGTATTCCTTTATATACTTATCCAGCTTGTCAAGGTATATATTAGCCAATATCGGGCTGATGATACCCCCTTGCGGTGTGCCACTGTAAGTATTGTGGAATTGCCATTCTTCGATATATCCCGCTTTCAAAAACTTGCGTACTAAGCGTATGAAGCGTTCGTCCGCAATGCGCTCCTTGAGTATGTTTATTAATACATCATGGCTTATATTATCAAAGAAACCTTTTATATCTCCCTCTACAAACCACTTTGCACCGCTAAACTCCTTTTGGATGTGAGTTAATGCAGTATGGCAGCTTCGATTGGGTCGAAACCCATGCGAGGTGTATTCAAAATTTCCCTCGTATATGGCTTCCAATACCATTCTTACTACTTCTTGTATTAACTTGTCATTGAAAGTCGGTACGCCAAGAGGTCTTTTCTTACCGTTTTTCTTCGGTATGTACACCCTCTTTGACGGTTGGGGCTGGTACGTTTCATCTTTTAACGTATCAATCAACTTTTCAATTCGTTTCAGGCTCATGTTGTCAATGGTCTGACCGTCCGAACCTTTAGTCATGTTGCCCTCTTTGGCGTAGATGTGCTGATAGGCAACATAGAACATTTCCTCATTGAACAAAATTCTGTAAAGACGTTCAAACTTGTAGCTTACATCCTTACTGTGTTCTGATAGACTGTTTAATACTCTTTCTGGACTTCTCATAATGTCTCTCACATTTTCCGTTAATTGTATTAATAATTAGCTGCTTCCCTTCGCCATGTACAAGGCGTTACCTTGCTCGGACTACTATGGAAGCTCCGTTACCACTCCGAATTTTCATAGGTCAAACCTAATAGCCTTTCGGCACTTCGGGATAGGTAATCCCCGTTTATTACATCGTAACTGTTGGCATGATAGATTGTCGGATACGACTTCCGTCCTTCACTCGCTTACTGCGGTTGTGTCGTGATAAGTTCTTGCTACATTCATACCTATACACTGAAGTAGTATCACGATATGGCGATTGATAGTTACCTTACGCCATAGCCTAAAGGGGAACCACTCGGACTATCGTTTAATCAATTCGGACTTTATCCTCATATCTATCTTTTCATCTCGCCATTCAGTCGCAGTTTGGTAACTAACTGACTTATGACTTTTCCGACATGCTACACTCCCTGCTCGGTTAAGTTTTCCCGAAAACAGATAAGTCGGCTGATGATAGGTTATTTTCAAAGAACACTTTCCTAATCTCTTGCCAAAGAGATGTTTACGATGCAACCTTTACGGGCGCACACAGATATTACAAGTAATCAACAAAAGTCTCCCTATAAAATGGAGTTATAAAGAAGGAGTCTATTACATAAAATAATAAATAATCAGTTGCCTATGAATTAATACTAGTAAAACAACAAAAACCGGCCATACCAGGTATAGCCGGTTTACATAAAAAGGAATAACCGCTTCTACTTCTCCGCGACCAAACATCGAGGTAGAAGCACATTATTAATCTTATTATCTGTACAAAAATATGGAAAATGTTTCGTATTACAGATCTTTCCTAAGTAAAGATCTCAATAAATTATTTTCAATTATGAGAATCACAATTATTATTCTCTTTATTGCTTTGTTTCAGGCAAAAGCTTTAGAGTCGTACTCACAAACGACTAAAGTATCTGTGGAAGCCAGACAAATGGCTCTTACCGATTTATTTCCAATCATTGAAAAGCAAAGTGAGTTCTTATTTTTCTATGTTGACTCTGATGTAAAAGGTATCTATGTCAATGTTAATGCTAAAGACAAGCAGATTGGGGAGATCCTGTCTAATGCATTATCCGGAACCAATCTGACATATACGATCAATGACAGAAGCATAAGCATCACAAAGCAAAACGATGTTAACCAACAGACAAGACTCATTTCCGGTAAAGTAACCGATCCGAATGGAGAACCGGTTATTGGTGTTAATATTATGGTACAAGGAACGAGTAACGGAACCATTACAGATCTCAATGGTGCATTTAAGCTGGAAGTTCCTTCCGGAGCAATATTGCAAGTTTCATATATTGGTTACCTACAACAAATAATTCCGGTAGGCAATCAACAAAACTTCTCTATTGTTTTAAAAGAAGACACACAGAATTTGGATGAAGTAGTTGTTGTGGGCTACGGCATCCAAAAAAAGAGTGTTGTTACGGCAGCTATCAGTAGGGTTACTTCCAAAGATTTATCGAATGCCACCCCGACACGTGTAGAAGATGTACTAAAAGGGAAAATCTCCGGTGTACAAATCACCCAGAACTCCGGCCAGCCGGGAACATCATCCGTAGTACGCATCCGTGGTATCGGTACAATCAACAACAGTGATCCGCTCTATATCGTAGACGGTATGCCAGTCAGCAGTGGCATAGACTATCTGAATCCAAAAGATATAGAGTCTATTGAAGTATTGAAAGATGCCGCCTCAGCCGCTATTTATGGAGCTCGGGCTGCCAATGGTGTAATCCTGGTGACTACTAAAGAAGGAAAAATCGGAAAAACAAGAGTAAACTACTCTTTCTCCTACGGCATCCAGAATCCATGGCGAAAAAGAAAATTACTAAATGGACAACAGTATGAGGAGATAATGAATGAAGCCTATATAAATGCGGGTATGGATCCTATATACGACAATCCGGCAAAAGTTGGAAAGGGGACAGATTGGCAAAGTCTTATATTCAATGATAATGCTCCGGTCATTAACCATAACGCCAGTATAAGTGGAGGTAATGAAAAGGGTTCTTATTTCTTATCATTCGGCTATCTGGATCAGGAAGGTATCGTCGCTAAAGATAAGTCAGACTACAAGCGCTACAACTTCAGGCTGAATTCAGCTTACAATATTTTTGAAAGCAATGATCGTTCATTTTTAAAGAAAATGCGTGTTGGTGTTAATGTAGGTTATACTAAAATAGATCAGAAAGGTATTGATGAAAACAGTAATGGCAGTGGTCCTCTATTTGCAGCAACCATGTCTCCGAGTAACCAGCCTTTGTACGAGACTGATGAATCAGTTATCAATGATCTGACAAACCGATATGGAGACCAACTGGTCAAAGATGATAACGGTAAGCTATATAAAATCATCTCAGGTAGTGAACTTACAAATCCTGTTGCTCAACTGAAAATTATCAATCAAAGAAATGCAACGCATAAACTGGTAGGTTCTATTTGGGGAGAATTAGATATCATAGATAATTTAGTATTTAAAAGCAGTTACTCCACAGACCTCGCTTTTAAGGAATCAAACAATTGGAGACCTGCTTATTACTTATCGGAAACCCGAATGGATGATGTATCCAGGATCGAATCAAGCATGAGTAGAAACACCGTATGGAACTTTGAAAATACGTTACGATACAATAAGCAGATTGGTGTTCACTATTTTACCGTGATGGTCGGTTCTACCATCCAAAAAACAACGTATACAGATATCAGAGGGAAAAATACAAATCTGATTTCCTATTCTCCTGATAAAGATTATCTTGATTCAGCCCTGGGATCCAAAGCAGATCAGGAAGCTTTCGGTTCTGCCAGAGAACATGCTTTGGCTTCATTCTTTGGACGTATAAATTATAATTATGCAGAACGCTATTTAGCAGAAGTTGTTTTAAGACGTGATGGTTCTTCCAACTTCTCATCGAAGCACCAATGGGCTTACTTCCCATCTGTATCATTAGGCTGGAATATTCACAATGAAGCATTCTTTACAGAAAACAATACCCTTAATGCTCTAAAGATAAGAGCGAGTTGGGGTAAAAACGGGAATGAGGCAATTAACGGTTTCCAATATACTTCACTTATTAAACCGGGAGCCAATTATATTTTCGGAGATAATGTAGCAGCATCCGGTATGGCAGCATCTAAACTAGCAAACTCTGAAGTCCGTTGGGAAGAATCAGAACAATTTAATATAGGAGTCGATGCCCGATTATTCAACAACAGCCTGTCTGCAACCATTGATCTTTTCCATAAATCAACCAACGGAATGTTAATGGCTTTACCTATCCCTCAGTTTATCGGGAATGATGCCCCGGATGGCAATGTCGGAACAATGACTAATAAAGGTATAGAAATGGAAGTATCATACCAGGGAGACATCTCCGATTTTACCTATCAAATAGGGGCTAATGCTTCTTATATGAAAAATAAAATCAAAGATATCGGAGTAACGGCCGGATATACAGATTATGCAAATTACGGAACTGTCGGGGTTATCCAAAGACATACGACAGGATATCCCATAGCCCACTTTTTTGGTACTCCGGCTATCGGAATATTCCAAAATCAGGAACAGATCAACAACTATAAAAACAACAAAGGAGAATTAATACAACCCAATGCTGTTCCTGGTGATGTTATCTTTCAGGATGTCAATAACGATGGTAAAATCAATGACGACGACCGTACTTACTTAGGAAAACCTACTCCGGACTGGACTGTCGGTTTCAATATGGCTCTGTCTTATAAAAATTTTGACTTCTCCATGTTCTGGCAGGGAGTATTCGGCAATCAGATTTTTGATGCCTCAAGAAGACCCGACCTGGCTCATGTAAACTACTCGACTTATATTTTGGATAGATGGCATGGTGAAGGAACTTCCAACTATTATCCTCGTGTAGTATATGCTAATCAGGAGAACAATAACAATACAAGAGCATCCAATCTGTATCTATACAATGGTAATTATTTCAGACTAAAAAATCTACAGTTGGGATATACTTTACCTAAAAATCTGACACAGAAATTTCTCACACAGGAACTCCGGGTTTATTTCATGTGTGAAAACCTTCTCACTTTGACAAAATATCATGGAGGCGATCCTGAAATCGGAGCCGGAATGGGCGTAGACCAAGGAATATACCCACAGGCCAGGACGTTTTCTTTTGGTGCAAGTATCTCATTTTAAAATTATAAGGTATGAAAAAATATGCTATTATATTAGGAGTTGGATTATGTTTAAGCTTAGGATCATGCAACGATTTTTTAGATGTAAATCCGAAGACTGAAATATCCGAAGAAGAATATTTTAAGAATGAAAATGAAATATTCAAGGCATTAACAGGGGTATATGATATCCTGCAAGCCGGACATAATGATCCCCATTATTATTTTTCATTCTGCGCAGACATCATGTCTGATGATTTGAACGCAGGGGGTGGTGACGCTACAGACCTCATGATATTACAGGTATTAGATAATTTCACGATGTCCCCCATCACAGCTCCACACGGATTATGGAATCAATATTACAAAGGCATTAACCGTGCCAATACGCTTATGGCAAAAATTCCTAATGCAAGTGGTAATCCGAATAATCTGGCGCGTATGAATACAGAAGCGCAACTACTACGCTCCATTTATTATTATTGGTTATGGCTATATTATGGCAATCTGGTGATATTGACTGAAAATATTACTAATCCGGATGAATATTATACTCAACAGCAAAGAACTGCTACCGACGTATATAACTTCCTTATAAAAGAGTTAGATGAGATAATCGGTAAATTGCCGATGACCGTTACAGGTGATGAAACCGGACGTTTAACAGATGCTGTAGCCCGCACACTGAAAGCAAAAATCGTTTTACAACAAAACGATGAATCCAGGTTCCCGGAAATCATAAATGAACTGGAGGTTATTATTAATAGTGGCAAATACAATCTGGTAAGCGATTTTGAAAAAATGTGGTTACGGGAGGGTGAGCATTGCGAAGAATCGATATTTGAAGTAGAGTTCTCCGTAGATGATAACAATCGTATGCCGCAGATCTCATTCCCCCGAGGTTTCACAGACCCTACCGGAACCTTTCTGGAAGGATGGGGATTTGGTACAATGCAAAAAGCGACAGTTGATATGTATGAAGATTCTGATATACGGAAATACGCTACCGTTTTTGCTATAGACGATTCGATTAAAGCTTATGAAGGCCGGGAAAAAAACTGGAGTTATACACCTGCCTATCAAAACACTGGTTATTTCTTAAAGAAATACGCTCCAAGAGTAGGTTACTACGGGCCTAGCCGTTTTGATTTTGAAAATAATATCCGTGTATTTCGTTATGCAGATGTTTTATTAATGGCTTCAGAGGCTTTATTGCGTAGCGGAGGTTCAACAGCTAAAGCACAGGAATATTTTTCTATGGTTTATAAACGGGCAAGACCCGATGTCACCGATGTCCCAACAGTCAATCTGGATATCCTTTATCTGGAACGTCATAAAGAATTTGTTGGTGAAGGACACCGTTATTGGGACTTAATAAGGACAAATCAGGCTGCTACCTATCTATCCGATAAAGGATGGAAAAAGCACAATTGCTATTTACCTATCCCTGATTCCGAGATAAGTAAAGCCCAGGGTTCTTTAAAACAAAACGAAGGGTACAATTAATCACTTTCCTGAAATCTATGCAGCTTTCTTTTTGAGAAAGGTCTGCATAGATTTCTGAAAATCAATATATAACACTCATGAGAACAAGTTTTCTTTTCACAACAATCCTGGGATTTGTACTATATCCTTTAATTAATCATGCTCAATCTTATTCTTATAAATTCCAGAATCCGGACTTACCTATAGAGGAAAGAGTCGATAATTTGGTCGGTCAACTCACTCTTGAAGAAAAAATAAGCCAGATGATGAATAATGCCCCTGCCATCCAAAGACTGAACATTCCTGCTTATAATTGGTGGAATGAATGCTTACATGGAATAGCCAGAAGCCCTTACCATACCACTTCATATCCCCAGGCAATCGGTATAGCTGCAACCTGGAATCCGGAAGCAGTACAGAAAATGACCGATCAGATATCGGATGAAGGCAGGGCTATTTATCATGATGCCACACGCAAAGGGAAAACAGGCATCTTTCTTGGATTAAGCTTCTGGAGCCCGAATATCAATATCTTCAGAGACCCTCGCTGGGGAAGAGGCCAGGAAACATATGGAGAAGATCCATTTTTAACAGGAGCAATCGGAACAGCATTTGTAACCGGCCTGCAAGGCAATGATCCGCACTATTTGAAATCATCAGCTTGTGCAAAACATTATGCCGTACATAGCGGGCCCGAATGGAACCGACATACATATAATGCACAAATCAGCAACTACGACTTATGGGATACCTATCTTCCCGCTTTCGAACAATTAGTGAAACAAGCCAAAGTTACGGGCGTAATGTGTGCCTACAATTCATTCTTCGGGCAACCTTGTTGTGGTAATGACTTACTCATGACCGACATTTTAAGAAACCAATGGAAATTTGACGGGTATGTAACTTCCGATTGCGGAGGTATAGAAGACTTCTATAAGCACCATAAAACACATCCGGATGAAGCCAGTGCTGCCGCAGATGCAGTATTACACGGTACTGATTGTGAATGTTCCCATAATGGAGCTTACCAGGCATTGGCCGATGCAATCGGTGAAGGACTTATCACAGAAGAACAGCTTGATACTTCTGTCAAACGTCTTTTTAAACTAAGATTCCAAATGGGAATGTTCGACCCTGAACAACGAGTTCCATATGCCCGGATCCCAACCTCTGTATTAGAATGCCGGGAACATCAGGAACACGCCCTTGAAATGGCACGCCAGTCAATCGTTTTATTAAAAAACGAGAATGACATTCTCCCCTTAAAAAAAACACTTAAAAAGATAGCCGTTATTGGCCCTAATGCTGACGATAAAGCCGTGCTTCTAGCAAATTATTATGGGTATCCAAGTAAAGTAACTACCTTACTGGAAGGCATCAAACAAAAAGTAGGAAACAATACCGAAATTATATATAAACAAGGTATTGGACTAACCGATAATCTGGTCTTTACTTCAACATATGATACAAATCTTTTTTCTTATAATGGTACTCATGGTTTCTTTGCCGAATATTACCAAAACATGGACAGAAAAGGAAAGCCAGGGTTATCACGTATGGAAAAAAAGATAGATTATCAGTGGGGAGATGGAGAGGATATCGCTAATGGGATAATCACCCGAGAATTGTCCGCCACATGGAAATCGACTTTTATCCCCGATAAAACGGGAGAAGTATGTTTTAAGCTACATGCCGATGACCGGGCTAATTTATACATCAACGGAGTGCTGCAAGAAAAAACAGGTAATACCGCTAACTATTTCCCACTTAGTGTACAAAAAGGGGAGAAATATGACATATTCATCGAGTACTGGCAATTTGCAGATAATGCAGAAATAACTTTCGACATGGGAATCTTGGAAGAAACAGATTGCCAGACAATCGCCTCTTCCGTAAAAGATGCAGATGTGATCATTTATGCAGGAGGTATTTCTGTGAAATTGGAAGGTGAAGAAATGGGAGTCAATATAGAGGGATTCAAAAAAGGAGACCGCACATCCATAGCACTTCCTTCCATCCAATCCGAAATGATCAAAGCATTACATGCTACAGGAAAACCAGTCGTATTCGTATTAATGACCGGTAGTGCTATCGGTTTGGAATGGGAATCAAAAAATCTACCGGCAATCTTAAACACATGGTATGGAGGACAGGCAGGTGGAGAAGCGATCGCCGATGTTCTATTTGGAGACTACAACCCAGCAGGTCGTTTACCTGTCACTTTCTATAAAAAAGTAGAAGACTTACCCGATTTTGAAGACTATAATATGAATAATCGTACATATCGTTATTTTACAGGAGAAGTAGTTTATCCGTTTGGCTACGGATTAAGTTATACGACCTTCCAATACGACCAACTGGAGATTCAGTCTCTTCCGGGAAGTAAAGGGATTAAGGTTTCTGCCATTGTCAAAAATTCAGGGCAACGAGACGGAGATGAGGTCGTGCAACTTTATCTCTCCCATCTTAATAAAACACATGTACCATTAAAATCACTCAAAGGATTTAAGCGAATCCACCTGGCTGCAGGAGAATCTCAAAAAGTAGAATTCTTACTAACCCAAAAAGATCTTTCCATTGTAACAGAGACCGGCGAATCAATCTATTCTCCAGGAAATATCGATATAACCGTCGGAGGTGGACAACCCGGTTCAAATGCTTCGGGAACGATATTGACAAAATCGTTCTTTTTGCAGTAAAATATCACATCTATTTCCGGTATACTTATTTCCCAGGTGTAATTAATAAAGAAGCCTGAACTTTTGAAAAGTTCAGGCTTCTTTATTAATTGTCGTATTACGTTTTATTCCTGACTCGCCAAATGGTTCTTTAGCGGATTAGTGTACATTTCCAATATCTTTGTACGCAGGAATGCTTCGTCCTTATTAGGAAGAACGATCTTATCCAGTTGTCCCTGCAGGTATTCTTCGAAATGTTTCTTATCTCTTAGTCCGTAATTGCCGCTGAAACGTTTGGTTCCGGTCAGCATATCATAAGCAACATAGTTGCAAGGATAGAAACGGTAATGTTTGTAGATTTCCTTATCGATGATGGAGGCGATCGCTGCGATCAGTTCGTTCTTTTCCATATTCCTGTCGAGAGCGGCTAACTGGTCGTTGATCGGCTCTGTCAGTGTGAAGTGAACGCGGCCTTTATTATTCAGTATACCGGTTTCCATGCTCAACAGGTCGTCGCGCTGGCTTTTTACATAGTCAGGATCATCCCGTTTCATCTGGAACTCTTTTGCCTTCAGGAAGTCGCAAGGGTCATACTCGTAAGAGATAGCGACCGGGAAGATATTCAGATCCATGATGTTAGAAACGATATCCTTGTCGCCGCTCATGTTCAGCATCTTCAGGACACTCCCCTGTGTACGGTCGTTCGAATCCTTGGCACGGCCTTCACGCTGGGCGATCCAGATAGACTCTTTCGTTTCGTTGATCGTATGGCGGACATAAGCGGAAAGCGTACGGCTGACATCCAGCATCTGACGAACAGAAACTCCGCGTTTTACGATAAAACTGTTGTTCAGGCGAACCAGTGTTTCGATCCAGGGACGGATCATCAGGTTATCACCTATCGCTACCTGCGTCATGCCATAACCCACATCATACAGCATAACATTCAGGAATGAGGCATCCAGTACGATGTCGCGATGATTGGAAATAAACGTACAAGGCTTTTTGTCTTTCGGAAGACGGCTCCGTCCGGAGATTGTCAGTGAGAAAGTCGTCTTATTGGCAACCATCATCACCGCTTCGTAAGCCAGCTTCGATTTAAAGTCTTCTTTTGTCTTGAACGAACGCATCGTTTCAGAAAACTCTTTCCAGTTCACATCCGGCTTGATATACCGGAAGGCCCGCTCGAAATCTTCGTTGGTTACCAGTGCTTCGATAGCATCCTTCACCTCGTCGTTGTTCAGCGGACGAATGTCGTCAAAATTATAGGAAACTTCTGTATCCATATCTTTTTATTATTATTTACCTACCTTTTGCAGTTCATTTTCAATGATGTCAGTCATAACATCCTTGATATCCAATCCGGCAGCCCGAACTTGCTGCGGGATAAAGCTGGTAGCCGTCATACCCGGTGTCGTATTTACTTCGAGCATTTTCGGTTTCCCGTTTGCTTCGATAATAAAATCTACCCGGATGAGTCCTTTGGCGCCCAGTATGTCGTAAATCTTCGATGCTTCGCGTTGTACTTTCTCCGTCAGTTCGGGAGAGATACGGGCGGGAGTGATCTCGTCGGACTCGCCGTTATACTTCGCGTTGAAATCAAAGAACTCGTTCTTTGTAACCACTTCGGTAAGAGGTAAGATTACTTCTTTTCCTTCTACCTTATAACAACCGCAAGTCACTTCTGTTCCGGAGATAAAACTCTCCAGCATGACCTCGTCGCCTTCGGCAAATGCCTTTGCAATAGCCGGTTGCAATTGTGAAGCTTCCTTAACTTTGGTTACTCCGAAGCTGCTTCCCCCATCGTTGGGTTTCACAAAGACCGGCAGTCCTAACCGACTGATCGCTTCTTGTTCCGTCACAGTCTGTCCTTTGAACAAACGGATAGAGTCGGACACATTTATACCAAAACTACGCAAATAATTATTGCAAACAAACTTGTTGAAGGTAAGTGCGCTGACCAACTGACTACAGGAAGAATAAGGCATCCCGATCAAATCGAAATAGCCCTGCAACCGACCGTCCTCTCCCGGAGTACCATGAATAGTAATATAAGCAAAGTCAAAATGCTTCACCTCACCATTCTCCCGGAAACTAAAATCATTTTTATCAATTGGTGTATGTTCCCCGCCAGGAAGTTTAACCGCCCATCCTTCTTTCTTAACGATTGCAATATATAAATTATATTTGTCTTTATCAATAAAAGAGTAGATTCCTTCTGCACTTTTTAATGAAACAACAATCTCGGAAGAATCTCCCCCGGCTACAATAGCAATGTTCTTTTTCATTTTTATATTTCTTTAGTATTTGCATATATCCGCCACTTCTCTATCAATTGTGCCATATCAGCGGGAATCTCGGAATCAAAAAACATTTCCTCACCGGTAGTAGGATGCACGAATCCCAGCGTTTTGGCATGCAGTGCCTGCCGGGGACAGATGGCAAAGCAGTTCTGTACGAACTGTTTATATTTAGTAAAAGTTGTTCCTTTCAGAATTTCATTTCCGCCATACCGCTCATCGTTGAAAAGGGTATGACCGATATATTTCATATGTACACGTATCTGGTGCGTACGTCCTGTTTCGAGGCGGCACTTCACCAGCGATACATACCCCAAACGTTCCAGTACGGAATAATGGGTAACGGCCGTTTTTCCCTGATCTCCTTCGGGAAAGACCGTCATCTGCATCCGGTCGCGCGGATCGCGTCCGATATTACCTTCTATACGGCCTTCGTCCTCCTGCACAATTCCCCAGACCAGCGCACGATATTCGCGTTTGGTAGTCTTATTAAAGAATTGCAGGCTGAGGTTGGCCTTCGCTTCCGGTTTCTTGGCCACTACCAGCAGCCCGGAAGTATCTTTATCGATACGGTGAACCAATCCCAACCGTGGATCGGAAGGGTCGTAGGTCGGATCGTCTTTCAGATACCAGGCCAATGCATTTACCAGCGTACCGGTGTAGTTACCGTGTCCGGGATGCACAACCAGGCCTGCCGGTTTATCCACCACCAGCAAGTCTTCATCTTCATATATTATTTTAAGAGGGATATTTTCCTGAACGATTTCCAGTTCACGACGGGGACGGGTCATTACGATCGTCACCACATCTTCCGGCTTCACGCGGTAATTACTTTTTACCGGCTTACCGTTTGCCAGGATACATCCGGCTTCGGCAGCGAGTTGTATCCGGTTGCGGGTCGATCCGAACATACGGTCTACCAAGAACTTGTCTACCCGCAACAAGGATTGTCCGCGATCGGCAACGAAGCGGAAATGTTCATACAGTTGGGGAGTTCCATCCTCCTCTTCCTGTCCTAACAGGCCGTCAGCCTGTTCATCATCCATTTCGTCAAAAAAGTCATCCATAGTTAAAACCAGTTTTCTTCTTCACTATCCAACGATTCGACAGGCATGGTCGACAGCGAGTCTTCGGGAAGAATTTCAGCCTCGCCACTGCTCACCTTCAGCACCAAAGGAGCCGTAAGCGGGACATGTTCCCCTTTATTCAACGTCCTTCCACGCAAATCGACAGAGACTGCCAGATCCTTAAAATCGCCCGGCACATATTCGATCTCCACATTTTCAAATCCGCGGGCCCGCAGCAAGGCATACGCCTGGCGGAACGACAAGTCTTCCACTTCCGGTATGGTAGCCATCTGCGAAGTCATCGCATTCACTGTAATGAACACGATCCGCCCTTCTTTCACCTTCGAACCAGCCGAAGGTACCAGCTCTACGATCGCTCCCGGGCTGACATCTTTCGAGAATACCGAGTCGATCACATTATAACGTAAGTTGTTATTTTTGAAGAATTCAGCGGCTTCTTCCACTCTCAGGCCTTTCACATCCGGCACGACAACAGCCTCATTATGCCTCGTATACTTATCGAGCCATTTCAGGGTGCCATAGATCAGACCACATGCCACGACCACAGCCAGCAGCAAGTTCAAGACGTACGGATTCTTTATCAGTTTAACAAAAAAGTTATTCATTTCTATTTTGTGTTTGTAGGCGGGATCAAAAGTAGAAAACAAAGCCGTTAAAACAAAGAAAGTAAAGGCTTTTTAGTAAAAACCTCTACTTTCTTTATGAATAATTTCTTTAAAACGGGCTGATTATCCGTTGTATTCGTCAGAAACAGATAACTTAGCTCTTCCTTTAGCACGACGAGAAGCTAATACTCTACGACCATTAGCAGTTGCCATTCTTGAACGGAAACCATGCTTATTCTTTCTTTTTCTGTTGGAAGGTTGGAATGTTCTTTTCATCTTTCTATATATTTATTTATTATTATCTTATACCAATTCGGGCTGCAAAGATAGAGGCTTTTTTTTAATAAACAAAGAGTTAGCTGTTTTTTTCGATACAAATGTACGATTTCTCAAAAAAGAGAATAAATCATCCATTGTATAGAAATCAACTAATAAACTGATATGTAGCTGTTAAAAAATACCCCCTTTGTACATATTATCGAAATTATGCTGTCCTTCAAACTTCTTAGCCTCCTCTCCTTCCGGATTCAATTCGATCGATTTTTTCAGATCATCGAAAGCACCTTCCTTATCGCCTTTCAGGTTCTTTGCCCGTCCGCGTTCGGCGTAAGCCTTGGCAAAATCGGGTTTGATATCAATGGCATCATCAAAGAAAGCGATCGCTTCATCCAATTGCTCTTTCGTAATCAGAAGGGTTCCTTTCAGGATACAGGCATCTTCGTTGAAGGGGTTCAGGTCGAGTGCCTGCTGGTAATCAGCGGCGGCGGCTCCCAGGTCGCCCAAGGATTCATGAATCTTTCCTCTTACTAGATAGGTTGTTTCCTCTTCCGGAGCCAATGAGATTGCTTTTTCGATATCAGGCAATGCTTCTTTTCCCTGTTTCATAGCCAACAGGATTTCTGCACGGAGCAGGTAAGCATCTGTAAAATCATCTTTCAGCGCGATCGCTTTCGTCAGGTCGGCAATAGCGCCCAGCGGATCGCCGGTCGTTCTTTTAGCTTTCGCCATCAGGAACCAGGGAAGATGGTTGGAAGCGTCGAGCTCGATCACGCGCATACAATCGGCAATCACTTCCTGATCCTTGTCCAGCATGAAAAGCACGCTCACCCTTGTCAGCAAGGTATTTACATGCTCCGGCTCCAACTCCACCATGCGGTTCAATACATCCAATGCCTTTCCGGTTTCATTGGTCATGGAGTATGCCGATACCAGATAGTTCATTGTTTCAAAATCTTCTTCGATATTCAACGCCTCGGTAAAGCATTTAATAGCATAAGCCACCTGCCCCATTTTCTGGGCACGAACGCCATCATATTTTAATATGTCAAAGTTTTTCTGATCGTTTTTCACTTTCTCTTCTACTGTATCCTCATTTTTTTTAGAAGAAGAGAACAAGGATGTAAAGAAATTTCCCATGATAATACATTTTATTCTGAGGGGCAAAGGTAAAAAATAAAACAAAGATATTCAGCATTAACCGGAGAATTCCGTGATAAACAAAATGACAGCAACATTCCGTAGACCACCATAATATCAAATTGTCAATTCAGCCCGTTCTTAGAGAAGCTGTACGGGTACAAATCAAGGCCTGTTGTTTTTTACGCTACTGTCAGCGATTTAGCAAATAACATTTCAACTGATTTAGACTCACAAAAGCAACATTGTGAAGCACCCAGAGAATAACACAGAGCAGCTAGTCGCAGATTACCCGAACATACCATCAATACGATCTTTCATCCATGACGTATATTCACCTTGCTACAGAAAATAAAAATGTTATTCAACATGCCTTTCCCGCACAAAAAAGCCTCAAAAAAGGCGATAAGCAACAGCTATTAACATATTTTTCATCTAAGACAAAATTTCATTTCGCTTCAAATGAAAAAAATTTCGTTTTAAACGAGTTGAAAATTCGTTTAAAACGAATCGTGAAAGATGTATATCCGGATAAAATTGTTAAATATTGTATTTTGAAATATTCTACAACATCGATTTGACAGAATACATACGCCACAAGAAACCGATATATAGAATCTTTTTACTCAAAAAAACGCTCTATATCACTTCATTTTGTTAGACCCACAACCTCCAACAATTAAACCTCAAAAGCGTAAATATTATCTTTTCTTTGTCTCATATACTTTAATCCTCTCTTCACAGCATTGTTTCGCAATATCCCGGAGCAATTCGACGCTGGACAGAAGCGTTTCAGAAACTTCATCTCATAAAAATAACTATTTATCACAAAAACCCACATTAATCCTACGAAACCAAACATTCAAAAGAACATATCTTCTATTCTTTCACTTTTTTTATAGTCCTACAACACAAAGATTTGCGAGATTTTGTTATTTTTGCATGCAATTTATAACTTGGCGGAGATTGTTTTGATCGCTTCCCACAACACTTATTGTCATAAATATTAGATATGGAAAACATAGAAACTGGACTTTTGTTAATGGTAGTCGGAATGACCACGGTTTTTGCAATTCTTTTGATCGTTATCAACCTCGGAAAAGGATTAATCGCACTGGTAAACAAATACGCACCTGAAGAAGTCGTCGTAAAAAAACAAGCAGCAGTACGAACCACCGCGGCACAAGCCGGAAATATATCCGGTAAAACAACGGCCGCTATTGTAGCCGCTGTGAGCATGGTAACCGGTGGACAAGGAAAGGTTACCAAAATTGAAAAAATATAATACTAGCATAAAATATCATGAAAAGAGAAATCAAATTCAGTTTGGTCTTTAGAGACATGTGGCAATCTGCCGGAAAATATGTCCCCAGAGTAGACCAACTAACCAGAGTTGCCCCCGCTATTGTAGAGATGGGCTGTTTTGCCCGTGTTGAAACCAATGGAGGAGGATTCGAGCAAGTTAATTTACTATTCGGAGAAAATCCTAATAAAGCCGTACGCGAATGGACGAAGCCATTCCATGATGCAGGTATCCAGACACACATGCTTGACCGTGCCCTGAACGGACTTCGCATGAGCCCGGTTCCGGCCGATGTCCGCCAGCTTTTCTACAAAGTAAAGAAAGCGCAGGGTACAGATATCACCCGTACTTTCTGCGGGTTGAACGACGTACGCAACATTGCCCCTTCTATTAAATATGCAAAAGAAGCAGGCATGATCTCCCAATGTTCATTGTGTATTACCCACTCACCGATTCACACGGTCGAATATTACACAAAAATGGCCATGGAGCTGATCGAGTTGGGAGCCGACGAGATCTGTATCAAAGATATGGCCGGTATCGGTCGTCCCTATTCATTGGGACAAATCGTTGCCAACATCAAAGCGAAACACCCGGAAATACCTATCCAGTATCATAGCCATGCAGGCCCCGGATTTAACGTAGCTTCCATCCTGGAAGTTTGTAATGCCGGTTGCGATTATATCGACGTAGGTATGGAGCCGCTTTCATGGGGTACAGGCCATGCCGACCTGCTGACCGTACAGGCCATGTTGAAAGATGCCGGTTATAAAGTACCGGAGATCAATATGGAAGCATATATGAAAGTACGCAGCATGATCCAGGAATTCATGGATGACTTCTTAGGATTGTATATCAGCCCGAAAAACCGCTTGATGAACTCCCTGCTGATCGGCCCCGGACTTCCCGGCGGTATGATGGGTAGCCTGATGTCCGACCTGGAAAAGAATCTGGAGTCTATCAACAAAAGCAATATAAAGAACAATAAGCCTCTGATGTCGCAAGACCAGTTGCTGATCAAATTATTCGACGAAGTAGCTTATGTATGGCCGCGCGTCGGTTATCCCCCACTGGTAACGCCGTTCAGCCAGTATGTTAAGAATCTGGCCCTGATGAATGTGATGCAGATGGAAAAAGGGAAAGCTCGCTGGAGTATGATCGCGGATGATATCTGGGATATGCTTCTCGGAAAGGCTGGAAGGCTGCCGGGAACACTTGCACCGGAAATCATCGAAAAAGCAAAAGCCGAAGGACGAGAATTCTTTACCGGCAATCCGCAGGATAACTATCCCGATGCGCTCGACAAGTATCGTAAGATAATGAACGAAAAGCAATGGGAAACAGGCGAAGACGACGAAGAATTGTTCGAATATGCCATGCACCCGGCACAGTACGAAGCCTACCGTTCAGGAAAAGCGAAAGTTGAATTCCTGGCCGATGTGGCTAAAAAGAAAGCGGATCTGCACGAGAAGAGCGCACCGGCTGTTCCGGCTACCGCTACAGCTTCTGCCCTGCCTACCACTCCGCAGATACTAACCGTAGACGTAGACGGGCAACCTTACCGCGTAACCGTGGCCTTCGGAGAAACAGCGAATACTGCCCCCGCAGCAGCTCCTGCCCAACCGGCAACCCAACCAACCGCAACTCCCGCACCTGCCGGAGCTGGCAACGAGATCCTTTCACCGCTGGAAGGTAAATTCTTCCTTGTGAAAAATGCATCGGACGCACCGGTAAAAGTGGGTGACGTTGTGAAGGAAGGGGATGTGCTTTGTTACGTAGAAGCGATGAAAACATACAATGCCGTACGTTCGGAATTCAGCGGAACAGTTACTTCCATCAATTATGCGGCAGGTGACACAGTTTCTGAAGATGATGTATTAATGACGATACAGTAATGAACGAGATCTTTCAAAATCTGTACGATATGACTGCGTTCAGCAACATCATTGCTGAACCGCAGTTCCTGGTCATGTATGCAATCGCTTTCATATTGCTTTATCTTGGTATCAAGAAACAATATGAGCCTTTGCTGCTTGTTCCTATCGCTTTCGGGGTTTTGCTCGCCAACTTCCCGGGAGGTGATATGGGTGTGATCCAGGCAGACGAGAACGGGCTGATCAATGTACACGGAGTGATGAAAAATATCTGGGAAATGCCTTTACACGATATTGCGCACGAACTGGGGATAATGAACTTCATCTACTACATGTTGATCAAGACCGGATTTCTTCCGCCTATTATCTTTATGGGCGTGGGAGCTTTGACCGACTTCGGGCCGATGCTCCGTAATCTGCGCCTGTCTATTTTCGGTGCGGCTGCCCAGTTGGGTATCTTCACTGTATTATTAGTGGCTATCCTGATGGGCTTTACTCCGAAAGAGGCTGCTTCCCTGGGTATTATCGGTGGTGCCGATGGCCCTACCGCGATCTTTACAACGATCAAGCTGGCTCCGCACCTGTTGGGACCGATCGCTATTGCCGCGTATTCTTACATGGCACTCGTTCCGGTCATTATCCCCTTGGTAGTTAAAGCATTGTGTTCGAAGAAAGAGCTTTGCATCAATATGAAGGAGCAGGAGAAAAAGTATCCGTCCACTACGGAAATCAAGAACATGCAGGTGCTGAAAATCATTTTCCCGATCGTTGTTACGACAGTCGTGGCCTTGTTTGTTCCGAGTGCGGTTCCCCTGATCGGTATGTTGATGTTCGGTAACCTGGTAAAAGAGATCGGAACAAATACATTCCGCCTATACGATGCGGCATCAAACAGCATTATGAATGCCGCTACGATATTCCTGGGGTTATCGGTCGGAGCGACTATGACAGCCGAAGCTTTCCTGAACATGACGACAATCGGCATCGTGATCGGCGGCTTCCTGGCATTTGCTTTGTCTATCGCCGGCGGTATCTTCTTCGTGAAACTGTTCAACCTGTTCACCAAGAAGAAAATCAACCCGCTTATCGGTGCAACCGGACTGAGCGCCGTACCGATGGCCTCACGTGTTGCCAACGATATTGCCTTGAAATATGATCCGAAGAATCACGTACTTCAGTATTGTATGGCGAGCAACATCTCCGGTGTGATCGGTTCTGCCGTAGCAGCAGGTGTATTGATCTCGTTTCTTGGATAAAGATTGATAAATCAACAATAAAAAAATCCTGTAATCGGCTCAATACCAATTACAGGATTTTCTATTTAACACCTGCAACGGCCTGCCGGTACAGGTTATTACAGCCTTTCTGCAAGTTTATTAACCTTTTCTAATAAATAAATCGCTCTCAAATGCTGTAATCCAAAAATAATTACTTTAATTTGTGACTTGATATAGGAATGTATTTATCCTTTTCTTAAATGTGATTGAATATGAATGACACTCATGAAACTAATTTACCGGTTGAAGAAACTGGCAAATTAGAAGAAACTAAAGCTCCGGAAGTGACTCCGGAAAACACTGCGGCTGAAGTTGAAGTAACCGAAACAGTGGAAGAAGCAACTGCGAATGCGGTCGGTAAATTATCAAAAGAAGAAATTCTGGAAAAGTTGACCGAACTGGTAAATGCTGCTGCCGAAGCAACGCGCAACGAAGTAGAATCGTTGAAGCAGGCATTCTATAAAATCCATAGAGCCGAAGTTGAAGAATTGAAAAAAGCATTCCTCGAAAACGAAGGAGAAGAAAAGGATTTCGTAGTACCTGAAGATGAAGACGAAAACAAACTGAAAGAATTGCTGGCTGTTTACAAAGAAAAAAGAGCTGCAATCATGGCAGAAGAAGATCGTGTGAAAGCCGCTAACTACGCACTGAAACTCCAATTGATCGATCAATTGAAAGCGCTGACCGAAAGTCAGGACGACTTCAATAAACTATACAACGACTTTAAGGATATCCAGCAGAGATGGAAAGAGGTTAAAGCCGTGCCACAGGAACATGCCAATGAACTGTGGAAAAACTATCAGACTTACAGCGAAAGATTCTACGACATAATCAAGATCAATAACCAGTTCCGTGATTATGACTTCAAGAAGAATCTGGAAATGAAAACCGCCTTATGCGAAACAGTTGAAAAACTGCAAACTGAACCGGATGTAGTATCCGCGTTCCATCAGTTGCAGAAGCTGCACCAGCAATGGCGCGAGATCGGCCCGGTGGCTAAAGAACTGCGTGAAGAACTCTGGACACGTTTCAAAGCGGCTTCTACAGTGATCAACAAACGCCATCAGGAACATTTCGAATCGCTGAAATCGAAAGAACAGGAAAACCTGACAGCAAAGACTGCGATCTGCGAAGAAATTGAAGGTATCGACTTCGATGCTTTGAAAACGTTCAAAGATTGGGAAGATAAAAACAAGGAAGTGATTGCTTTGCAGGAAAAATGGAAAACAATCGGTTTCGCTCCGAAAAAATCGAATGTAAAGATATTTGAACGTTTCCGTGCTGCATGCGACGTTTATTTCAATAGGAAAAGTGCCTTCTACAAGAGTATCAAAGAAGATATGGAGAAGAATCTGGAGCTGAAAAAGGCTTTATGCGAAAAAGCAGAAGCTTTGAAGGACAGCACAGAATGGAAGAGCACTACTGAAAAGATGATCGCACTTCAGAAAGAATGGAAAACAATCGGCTCAGTTGCCCGCAAGCATTCGGACGCCGTTTGGAAACGTTTCATTTCTGCCTGCGACTATTTCTTCGAACAAAAGAACAAGAATGTTTCTTCTCAGAAGAGCGTAGAACAGACTAACTTGGCAGCGAAGAAAGAATTGATCGAAAAGATCAAAAACTTGGATGAAGCGCTGGCTGCAGAGGATGCAATGATCGAACTGAAAGCGATGATGGCTGAATGGAATGGAATCGGTCATGTTCCTTTCAAGGAAAAAGATAAGATCTATAAAGAATATCACGAAGCGGTAGACAGTCAGTTCGACCGTCTGAAAGTAGATCAGAGCGACCGTAAGATGCAAAGTTTCCGTAGCAACCTGAGCGATATGGCCGGTGGCGAACGCGGAAAAGGCAAGCTCTACGGTGAACGTGAAAAGCTGATGAGAATGTTTGAACGCATGAAGAACGAATTACAGACTTACGAAAACAATATCGGCTTCCTCAGTATCTCGTCGAAAGGCGGTGGTGGTCTTGTCAAAGAAATGGAACGCAAGATCGAAAAGCTGAAAGATGAGATGGCGCTCATTATCAAAAAAATCGATGCGATAGATGAAAATCTCGAATAAATAAAAACGAAGCCGTCTCCCAAACAGACGGCTTCGCTGTTTCTAGACTTATGATATCTCAAATACACTATTTTAATCCGGGACATGAAACCGCAGTTTTACTGGGGTCGGAAAACTATACTCCGCCTGCCAATGTACAGAGGATGATAAAAGAATTATCATATCTCCCTGTTTGGTATGCCGACAGTGATGATTTTGTTTTTACGGAAGAGATCACTTCTCCCCGCTTTTTCTCTTTACAGCCTAAAGAGTTCAGGCCATTCGCTACGCTTATCTCCAGAAAGGAACTTAAGCAGAAAGGGGCTTCCTTACCGGAAATGGTTGCTGCTCCGTGGGGATTATCTCCCCATAGCCTGCATCTGTTTGATGAATTAAAGAAGAATTGCGGGTTGAATTTATCTGTCCCTTCCTGGAAAGAAGACTATTTCAAATTGACCGGCCGCCAGACAGCAGCCGAATGTCTCGAACTGATCCGTCAGCAATTGCCGGATTTACAGATACCCGTTGCACCCCGGTTCTGTAAAAAGATCAGGGAAGTGGAGAAATACCTTATCCTACAAAATGCTCCTTTTGTATTAAAAACGCCCTATTCTTCATCCGGACGTGGTTTGCACTGGATACCCGAACGCAAACTAACCACCAAAGACCGTACATGGATAGAAGGGGCGATCAACAAACAAGGCACTGTCAGCATCGAATGCGGCTTGGACAAGGTACAGGATTTCGCAATGGAATTCTATTCCGACGGAGAAGGAAATGTTACCTACGAAGGTATTTCGGTTTTCGGCACGGAGCAACAGGGCAGTTATTCCGGTAATATGCTGGGTAATCAGGAATATTTACGCAGACAGATCACCCTGCGGGTCGGAGAAGAGGTTTACAATCAAATACAAACGGCTGTCACTGATGCATTAAAAAGCTTCTACGGGAATATCTACCGGGGATATCTGGGAGTAGATATGATCGTTTATAAGACTACCAAAGGTGCTTATGCTATCCACCCCTGCATAGAGATCAATATGCGTTATACAATGGGAATGGTAGCTCTCCGCCTCAGCCAGAAATATCTTGCTCCTTCAGCAGTCGGAGACTTCCATGTCACCTACGAGAGTAAGGAAGGTGAAACATACGAACGGCATCGTTTCATGAAAGAAACTTATCCGCTGATAATAGAGGATGGAAAAATAAAAGAAGGATATTTATCATTATGCCCGGTCACGAAAGAGACGCGTTACAGGGCTTATATATTAGTTATGTAGATAGGAGCTTTTCCTATCTACATAACTGATCGATTATATCTTTATCCAAAGGGAACAAGTCTATCAAGATTTCTTTTCGAGCCAGTTCGAAGTCTTTATATTCAAATCCGGGAGCTACGGCACAACTCACCAGGGCAAAGCCTTCCGGCTCTTTTAACCGGGCAGCGAACCAGGTCTCCGGCTCAATCGTAACCTGCAATTGTCCGCTTTCCCGATCTGACAACTCACGACAAACGAGTTGTCCTTCTTCAAAAGAAAAGATCAGCAAAGGTTCCCCTTTATGAAAAAACCAGCTTTCCGGAGATTTTATCCGATGAAAGGCAGAATAATCCATATCTTCCAACAGATAATAGATCGTTGTCAACGCCCTCCGGTCAGCCGGATATCCGGCTATCGGCTTCCAGGTAGCCGGACGATATTCTTCTTTAAAGTAACCGCCTTCGGGATGTGGAGACATTTTTAGTTTCTCAATCCAAAAAGCAGCTTGTTTACCAAGATCCATTTGCTTATTTAATTATTTATGCCGGCGAACGGAACGAATAGTTTCCGCCTTTTCTTTACCCGCACCCAGTTTATACCCCAAAGATAAGCCAAAAGTAAATGTTCTATCGCGAGTAACCGGATTTAAACGAGTGAAACTTGGTAAATAAGCGAAATTAAGTCCGATTTGCATACAACCAAAATCCTTCCGGATACCTCCTACACATTTCAAACCGAATAAAACAGAATGATATCCATCTATTGTTCGTTTAGAATAGTCATTATCACTAGCATAAAGATCAACTGATGATTTTAACAGAAAATCAATTCTGGGCCCTACACCTATATAACAGGTATAACCATCACGACTCATTTTCTTCAAATCAAAAGTTGTATTTAACGTCAGATAATGGAGATTTATTCCTATGACCTGATAGCTTCCCGCCCATACGCTTGTCGGATCCTCCTTATCCCGTTCTCCTCTCCTCAAATAACCAACATTACTTGATAAGTTAAACCAACCCTTATCCAGATATTGCATACCCAATGAGACATGATAAGGATGTATTTTATCCAGCGCTTGACCAATACCTTTGTAGCGCATAGAAGAAATACCAAATCCATTTTCCAACGTAAACACCTGTGCTTTCCCCATGACAGTAACACATAACAAAGCACACACTAACCACACACAACTCTTCTTTTTCATAACTTGTATTTAATTTGTTATGATACTTAAACGACAGCAGAAAGAGTTTCGTATATCAACCGGGGATATTTAGGACAACTACAGGGGATTTTTTATTATACGGGCCAAAACCGTCTCCCGATAATTACGCGCAATGGGTATTTCATGGCCTGCAATATTCAATATGTTACCTTCGATCAGGCTGACGTGATGGATATTGACTATAAAAGACCGATGAGTCTGGATAAAATCACTTTCCGGCAAAGAATTATATATATTTTTCATTGTCGAGTGAACCAGAATCTTATCCGAAGCAGTATAAATACAAATATAGTTCTCTAATCCCTCAATAAAAAGAATATCCTTCAAAAAAACCTTTTTCATCTGTTTATCGCTCTTGACAAAAAGAAATTCCTCTGCTGCAGGGGCTGTTTCTTTCTGTAAAAGGTCATGCACCTTATTTACCGCTTTCAGAAAACGTTCGAAAGAGATCGGCTTCAATAAATAATCAGTCACATCCAACTCATAGCCTTTCAGGGCATATTGCTCGTAAGCGGATGTAATAATGACTTTAGGGGGATTAGACAGGGTAGCCAATAAATCCAAACCGGATAAATAAGGCATCTCTATATCCAGAAAAAGTAAATCCGGCTGCTCAGTCTTTAACAAAGTATTCAGTTGGATAGCATCTTCACACACACCTGTCAATGCCAGGAAATCCACTTTCTCCACATACGACTGCAATCCTTCGCGGGCTACCGGTTCATCGTCGGTAATTATACATTTTATTTTCATACGCTTTCTATTTCAATCATTAACTTTGCCACAAAATGATCCGGATCATCCTCTATGTCCAGACTATACTTCTCAGGATACAAAAGAGTCAATCTTCTTCTTAGATTCTCCAAACCGATTCCTTTTCGTGGCAACTCTTTTTCTGCATACGGCGGTTTGGAATTAAATATAGTAAATAGGATTCTCTCTTTATTCCACGACATATCCAGATCAATATGATAATCACCACCTACATATTTAAATGCATTCTCAATCAACGGAAGGAAAAGTAACGGATAAATCTTCTGTTCTTTCAACTCCTCTGATATATGGATATTAAGAATCAAGCGTTTACTCATACGCAAACGTTGAAAATTCATATATGTTTTCAGGTAATCGATCTCTTTTTGAATCGGTACTTTCTTATTTCCTCCATATAATTGATAACGCAACAAGTCCGACAACATTTCCAATGTATGACGCGGCATCGTATTCTTCTCGTCAATCTGAAAATAGACTGTATTCAATGCATTAAAAAGGAAATGGGGATGATATTGCGCCCGAAGAAATTTAAGTTCGATTTCGAGTTGATCGACCTTTATCTTTTCCAACTGTAAAGATTGCTGATTATACTCCTTTTCCAGTTTATCATTACGAATGATGATATAATACAGAAAGAAATATAATATACAAACGACATCCGCTATCACATAATCGGCAACCTTATCACCCAGATATAAAATACCAATGTAATCACCCAGATACAATATCAGATTTACACCCAAAAACAAAAACACCAGCAATATAGAATACTCCAATGTGACTGAAATGTTTTTGGCCCGGACTTTTTCCATATAGTAACGACCCTGAAAGTCAAATCCATAACTCATCAATACCGACACTAATAATGCCAGCATATGAAAAGGAACCGAGTCTGCCCAAAATGGATTATGTGCAGGTAAATCAGTCACTAACCGGATGGTGTTAAACATGACAACACCCAGGATCAGCGGAGATATCCAACGGGAAAATGGCTTCATATCCTTTTATTTATTTTATTCTTACAAATTTATTCTTTTACTCTGATCTATATCACTTTTCCGACCGGATTCTTTCGTTTCATACCCTTTGCTGAAGCGCCAGAAGAAAGATACGCCGACAAGGGTGTTATCATACCGTTCTTTGGTAAAAGCCCGTTGCCCCGGCACTGTCAGTTCCATATTGTATCGATAAGAATGGAAAATATCCCGTGCAAACAAACTGACGGTAGCCTTATTTTTCAGGATACTCTTCTGTATTCCGCAGTTTACCTGCCAGACAGGGCTGATCGTGGCCTGTCCCGCCGCCATTCTTCCATTATAATAACCGGATAGCTCGGCACTCCATCCTTTACTGAAGCTAAACTGATTATTTAATCCAGCGATCCAGGTACAGTCTTCATTTACTTTATTGGATAATTCCTCCGACCATTGATAACGGTTGTAGACAAATGCTGCATTGGCACTCAAATTCCAGAAAGAAACCGGCGAAAGTATTCCTGTATTCACACGCGGGCCTAACGAGATGGCCCGATTCAGATTGAGAGGAGTAACAAAAACCCGTTTATTCTCCTCTACGATATAACTTTTCACCATTGCTTTACTGGTATAAGAAAACAGAAAAGCGGCCTTGAACAAATCTTTAAACGCATAGGAAAGCTCCAGATTGTCCGTCTTTTCCGGCTTTAACAATGTATTGCCCCGTTCATAAGTGTAATTATCAAATATATAAGTCGACGGATTCAAGTCGCCGTAGTTGGGACGGTTGATACGTTTTCCGTAGAACAGGGATAATTTATTTTCTCCTAAAGCGTATTCCAGTAATACGGTCGGAAACAAATCTATACTATGATCGGAAAACGAAGAATCGCAGGCTACAGCTGTTTGACGCCCTTTATATCTAGTATTTTCCAGGCGAAGGCCGGCTTGTACGGATAATTCACCCAACCGGGCATTCCCTTCTATATAAGCGGCATTGATATTTTCTTTATAAGAGAAGCCCTGGGTCAATCCCTCATTGCTACTCCATGCATTCTGTATACGGTTTGCATACAGGGCTTCGTTATCAATGGAAACATATGACGATTTAACGCCGGCATTCAATACCCAACCATTTTCAAACGGGAATTTCATGTTGATCTGTCCGGCATACAGGTTTATGTTTCCTTTGATATCTCCCCGCATGGAGTCTTGTCTTTCAATCTGATTGATCAGATTGCGGAAAGAGTTATATATGAATTGATCTTCATCTGAATGAAAGTTCAGGTAGTCGAATGAGGCATCCAGCACTTTGCCAACGGAATCAAACCGATGCGTCAAACTGATCCCGCCGGAAAAATTGATCTTATGCCTGTCATTCAGGTTTAACGTATGTGCCGTCGAATCCGGAGCAGTCCGTGGATACAGGGAAAAAGAAGAGTCCATATCACCTTCGTTCTCCCCATGAAAAATATTTCCATTGGTTGAAACACCGATTGTCGTTTGAGGGGAGAGATAGAAGTCTACACCTGCCCGATAATAATGAGAGGCATAAGGGGATTCACTATAAGAATACTGATACAGCTTCAGATCAGAAGCCAACCCCGTTAACTCACTGGAATACAAACGATTTATTTCCAGATCATGCTGATCGTTTCCCTGGTAAAAAGAATATGTCAGGTAAAAATTAAACTTACCGTTCCGCCTGTTTAAAGAAAAGCTACCGTTTCCTTTGCTTCGTATACCTTGTGAAAATCCACCGTTTACCGAGAGATTCAATCCCTGAAGCTTAATCTTTTTCGTATGGATATCGATCAGACCGGAGTTACCGCTGGCATCATAGCGGGCGGATGGGTGGGTGATCAGATCTATCTTGTCAGCCGTGGATGCCGGGGTAGCCTTAAGCAGATTCACCAGTTCCTGTCCGGAAAGATAGGTTTGTTTTCCATCTATCAGGACATTGATACCGCTTTTCCCGTTCATATAGATAGAACCATCCTTATTAACAACCACTCCGGGGAGCGTTTCGAGTACCTCATACAGGCTGCCTTGTTTACGTACGACGGATGCATCCAGATGATACGTCATTTTATCCGCCTTTATCTCCAGTTCCGGCAACTTGGCAACCACTACAACCTCCTCGATATCTTGATCGGGAATGGTATCCGGCATGATGAACTGTGCAAAGACATCACTCACATAAAAAGCCAACAGTAATGCGATTAAAAGAAATTTACTTCCGCCCATATCTTTTGTTTTTGTTTCAAAAGTAAATAAGCAGAAACTCCCCGGGAAATTATTGTGACAAACGACAGGAGTTCGTTGACGAATGGTTTATTATTCTTAAATATGGATACGACCAAACAATCTCCGGTCTATGGGAGTACCATATCAAAAGCGACTGGCTTCTGATATGGCAACAAAATGATACGGAATTGATCTTGATCATGACCGATACGGGGACACATGCAGATTTATTCTAAACAGTTTCCTCTTCCTCAAACTCCTGTAATTCTTCCAACCCTTTTTTCATTGCTTCCACCTTCGATGAATCCCATCGATACTCGATAAAACTACCTACAAGCGCTATAACAGATGCTGAAATAAAGATAAAAGTTATTCTGTTCGCACCAAATTTCCCATACGAAGAAAAGAGAACTGTCATCAAAACCAAGCCTGATATGACAATAACAGGATAGCCCAATCTCATAAATTTCTGATATAATAATAATCGCCGGAAAGAGTCCGTCAACGGCTTCTCCACACTAAATCCGTAAAAAGTAATAAAAGCCGGCAATCCCCCTAATATGATAGCAACCATGAAGCCGACCAAGCAACAGGCCATAAACAACGGAGTTCCAAATAAGAAAGGACTGAAGACTGTCAGCAGTATACAAACAAAATATATACAATATCCGATTATAATCTTCCACATCAAACGTTCCCTAGCCGTTAATATACAGCCGGTGATCATATCTTTAACAATCCTCCTATTCAATATTTCATTCTTTTGCAAACGTTCATTTAATATATTCCAGTTCGCTTTCAATTCATTCAAGTCCATAAAGCTGTTTTTTTATTCGTTCGACATCTGTTTCAGTTTCTCTTTAATACGATTGAGTTTAACGGCCACATTATTACGTGATATACCGGTGATATCCGCCATTTCCTGATAACTTCTTTCTTCCAGCCAGAGCAGGATCAAGGCACGCTCCAAACGTCCCAGGCAATTGATCATCCGGTAGAGCTCATGAAGTTGAGCCGTTTTATCTTCTTCCTCTGCCACCGCTTCCAGGTCGACCGAGATAGGTACCACTTCCGGCCGTGATTTGGATTTACGGAAAAAGGAAATACAAGTGTTCAGTCCGATGCGATACACCCAGGTCGAAGCCTTACACTCGCCCCGGAAGCGGGGAAAAGCTTTCCATAGGTTGATCACGACTTCCTGATACAAGTCGTTCAGATTGTCCGGATCGGTAGCGTAGATATAGCATACCTTATATATCACTTGTTTGTATTCCTCTACAAGTTCTATAAACTCCTTCTCTTGTTGTTGTGCATTCATTAAGCTTGCTCTATCGTATTATTTACTATATCAGTCGTCAAAGAAATCGGATAATTACAGTAAAGGAAGGAAAATTAACAAAATAAATAAAGTTGATTACTGCAAAAGGGCTATTTTTGTCCTTATCGATAAGTAGACCAATCTATTACACATTCAAAGACGTAGCATATGAAAAACTACAAGCTAATCTTTATACTCCTGGCAGTTGTATATGGTGGAAATATACAGCTCCCCGCCCAGCAAATGATTCCCAAGACAATTACACTGACCCCAAAAGCAAAAGAACAACTGGCCGGTAAGCAAATATTGTATATCGAGCGGGAACAGTATGCACCCGACCATCACAACACAGCGACCCTATTCCAGAAGGGAGAGATCAACGAGAGTAGTTTCTGCCCGGGAGGAGCCATGCGTATCTATGACGTCAACACCGGAAATATTACCACACTGATAGAACTGAAAGACGGCGTGATACGTGATCCCGAACTGTCTTTCGACGGGAAAAAGATCATCTTCTCCATGCGAAAGAATAAGGACGATTTCTACCATATCTATGAGATGAATACAGACGGAAGCGGCATGAAACAGCTTACGTTTGCGGAAGGGATATCAGATATCGACCCGCTTTATCTGCCCGACGGCGGCATTGTATTCAGCTCCACCCGCCAACCGAAATATTGCATGTGCAACCGCCATATCATGTGTAACCTCTACCGGATGGAAGCAGATGGTGCCAACATTACACAGATCGGTGTCAGTACGCTGTTTGAAGGACATTCCTCTCTGCTGAGCGACGGACGCATCCTGTACGACCGCTGGGAATACGTAGACCGTAACTTCGGTGATGCGCAAGGCTTATGGACGGTAAATCCGGACGGGACAAAGCATTCCATCTATTACGGTAACAATACCCAATCGCCGGGCGGAGTAATCGATGCCCGCCAGATCCCCGGAACCGACCAGGTGATCTGTATCTTCGGTTCCTGCCATGACCGCCCCTGGGGTGCACTGGCTATTATCGACAGGAAAAAAGGAGTGGACGGTGTAGAACCTGTCCTGCAAATATGGCCGGAAGAAAGCCTGAAACTGGTAGATAAAGGCGACCTGGACTCTTTCAAATGGATCGAATACTTCTTTGAAGATCCTTATCCGCTGAACGAAAACTTCTTCCTCACCTCACGCACGATCTGGACAAAGCCCGGCGGATGGATGCACCTGGACTCTAAATCAGGTATCTACCTGGTTGGCCGCGACGGCACACAAGAGTTGCTCCTTGAAGGAAACAGAAGCCTTTTCGACCCGATGATCATCGAGCCACGCCCCAAACCGCATGCAATCCCTTCCAACAGGAACTATACGGATAAGAAAGGCACGTTCTACGTACAGAACGTTTACCACGGCACACATATGAAAGGCGTAACTCCCGGCACCGTAAAATATCTGCGTATCATCGAGTCTCCGGAGAAAAGAACCTGGACACAGAGTGGCTGGGGCGGACAAGGCGAACAGGCTCCCGCCGTAAACTGGCATAGCTTCGAGAACAAACGTATCCTGGGAGAAGTACCGGTAGAAGCCGACGGCTCTGCCAACTTCGAAGTTCCTTCCGGCACCTTCGTCTACTTCCAGTTGCTAGATAAGGATAAGAAAATGATCCAGTCCATGCGAAGCGGCACGATGGTCATGTCGGGCGAGGTAAACGGTTGCATCGGCTGCCATGAAGACCGCCTGAGCATTCCGAGCGCGATGGGTACGACACCGTTGGCCCTGAAGAAAGCCCCGGCCAAGCTAAACGGCTGGATGGGGAAAGCCCCGAAGAACTTCTCCTTCATGGAACAGGTACAGCCGATCCTCGATAAGAGCTGCGTACGTTGCCACGACTTCGACCCGAAGAACCGGGAAAAACTCGTACTGGCAAAAGACAAGAACCCGTTCTTCAACGCAGCCTATGTCAACCTATACGTAAAGAAAGAGATCACGCTGATAGGCGGTGGCCCGGCTCCGATACAGGAACCGTACACCTGGGGATCGCATGTCAGCAAGCTGACCAAAGTGATAGACGGAGATCATCATGGCGTCAAACTGTCTCCCAAAGACAAGGAAGTCCTTTACACCTGGATGGATCTGAACGGCGTTTATTATCCGGTCTACGAGTCCGCATTCGACTCTACACTGGCCGGACGAAGCCCGCTCTTTAACCACGAGATAGAAGAGTTGAAACAACTAACCAATATAAATATCTGGGATCTGAACCACCACGGACGAAAGCTGACCGCACAAATCTCTTTCGACCGTCCCGAAGTAAGTCCCTGCCTGGACGGTATACGGAATGATAAACAGAAATATTCCCGTGCCTTAGAAATCATCCGTACCGGACAGAAGCGGTTGAAAGCCACTCCGCGGGGGGATATCGAAAAAGACCTTGTTCCTTGCGAGCGTCACAAGGCACAACTCCGCAAATACGCCGAACGGCTAAAGGTGGAACAGCAGAACTGCACGGTCATCAGCGAACAAGGCAAAGTGTACGACAAATAAGAAGACAAGTGCCTCACTTATGGCACAAAAGTGCACTATAAGTGGCACACTTGTGCGCTGCCTGTGGCACAAATGTGCAGACCGCATGGCACAAAACTTCCCTGCATAACTAATTACACAGGGAAAGCAACAAATGGGGAAGAGAGCTGACTATCTGTTGTTCTTGATCAGGTTCATAAACTCCTCGCGGGTCTTTGCCTGCTGGAAGAAGCCTGTGAAATCGGAAGTTGTAGTCAGGGAATTCTGCTTTTCCACACCACGCATCTGCATGCACATGTGCTGTGCTTCGATCACGACCATAACGCCCAGTGGATCGAGTGTCTGCTGGATACAATCTTTGATCTGCATTGTCAGGCGTTCCTGTATCTGCAGGCGGCGGGCGAAGATATCCACCACGCGGGGTATCTTGCTGAGTCCCGTAATATATTTCTTAGGAATATAAGCGACATGTGCCTTACCGAAGAAGGGAAGCATGTGATGCTCGCAAAGAGAGAAGAAATCAATATCTTTCACAATAACCATCTGCTTGTAATCTTCTTCCTGAAACATGGCGGAAGCCAATACCTTTGCAGGGTCTTCGTTATATCCTTTGGTTAAAAACTGCATAGCCTTTGCTACGCGCTCCGGCGTCTTAAGCAGGCCTTCACGTTCGGCATCTTCACCTAACAGATTGAGTATTCCTTTGTAATGGCCAGCCAGTTCCTCACGTGCCGCCAAGGTCTTGTCGTTTATTTCTTCTATCATTTCTTAATTCAACGGGATCTTTACTTCTTCTCTAACAATATACATTTCCTTTCCGAACGAAGGGAAGGCCGTCATCAGCAGGCGCTGCATGTGATAAGCCTCTTCGTGTGAACGGAAATCTCCTACACGCAACTTCCAGAACGGTGCCGTATAGGTAACATAAGTCGGAACAGTCGGGAAAAGTTCTTTGATCTGCTTTTCCTTATCAAACGCTTCATCTTTCGACTTGCGCTGGTTATTACCGGAGAAAACCTGTGTCCGGAACCCCTGTATCTTCAGGAAAGCGGTGCTATCCGTCTTTTCCACATTTTCACCCGACAAGCGTACTCCTACCATATTCCGGAGAGCCTGCGACTGGTTGATTATCACCTCGCCTTTACCCGGTTTCGATGTCTGGAGATCATCGAAGATTGTCTGAACCGATCCGTCGACACTTGTCTGTGCAGACGCTCCGGTCACACAGGCCAGCAACATGAATAATAAAACGATACAAGGGGAATTCTTCATTGTGATTGTTTTTTTGTTTAAAAGAGAGACTTGTCCCCGTGCTTGACACGGGGCCGCAAAAGAACCAGCGACATCAAATAAAGGACACTGTCCGTTCCTTTGCGATCCCGTGTCAAGCACGGGAACGGTCTCTACTCATAATGTCATTAAAATGCTTCGATGATAGGCATGAACTTATCAACAGCCAGAGAAGCACCACCGATCAGACCACCGTCTACGTTCGGTTTAGAGAACAATTCCTTCGCGTTACCGGCATTTGCGCTACCGCCATACAGGATTGTGCAATCGTCAGCTACTGTGTTGCCATATTTAGCAGCCAGTGTAGCACGGATATGAGCGTGGATTTCTTCAGCCTGTTCTGCAGAAGCAGTCTTGCCTGTACCGATAGCCCAAACCGGTTCGTAAGCCAATACGATCTTACCGAAGTCTTCAGCAGAAAGATCGAACAATGATTCTTTGATCTGAGCGTCTACTACTTCGAAGTGTTTGCCTGCTTCTCTTTCTTCCAATACTTCACCGATACAGAAGATCGGAGTCAGACCGTTAGCCAGAGCCAGTTCAACTTTAGTTTTCAGGATAGCCGGAGTTTCGTGATAGTAAGCACGTCTTTCAGAGTGGCCGAGGATTACATATTTAGCACCTGTTGAAGCAACCATAGCAGCTGAAACTTCACCGGTGTAAGCACCTTTTTCCTTATCTGCACAGTTTTCAGCAGCTACACCGATCTTATCTGTATCGATAGCAGCAGCGATGCTTGCCAGGTGAGTGAACGGAGTACCGATGATTACATCACAGTTGATAGCTTTGCCTTTCAGGGCTTCGTTTAATCCTTTTGCTAATTCCAGGCCTTCCTGAAGAGTAGTGTTCATCTTCCAGTTTCCTGCAACAATATTCTTTCTCATGACTTAATTAATTAAATATATAAATACAATAAAATCTTTTTATTCTGCCTTGTCTTTACGTCTCCGGCGGAAACGAAAGAAGTCGTAAACCCAAACGAGCAGCAAAGGTACGGTAAAAGTTAATAGGATGGTTATTAGCCAGCCATCTTCTTTATCTTTTGTTTTATTTACGTCAAGATACTTCTCTACTTCGGCCTTTACATGTTCCTCATCGGGGATGTCGTTGTAATGCCATTTAGCCAGTACCGTTCCGTCTTTCAGCAAGACTAGGCCGGGATTCGAGCGGATGATCGTCTTCAGCAGCACTTCATCGGCCATACGGAACGGATATTCGGCTCCGGTGTTGTCGCTCCACTCGTCGATCACTTCCGGCGAAGATCCTGTGACGCAATAGAACGGTAAATCATATTCGAGGGCATAATCGTACACGCTGTTGATCTCGTCGATGCGTTCGTCGTCCGCCGTTTCCAGCTTCGGGGCGATCAACAGAAGGACAGGGTTCGGATTATGCAAGATATCTGCTGTCACATCGTCTCCTTCGGCATTGTAGATATTGAAGGATGCCACAGGCGGTTCATACCCTTTCTTCAACAGCTCGGTCTTCGACTCTACAAAAGTCCAGGTACTGTCATTCTCCGGATAATCTTCCAGTGAGAATTCTTTTTTAACACCATCTTTCTCGTAGACAAATGTATAACGGTATTCATCTTCGGGTGCCCCGTCGGGGATTTCCATCAGGGAAGGAATGTTCGCGCCGATCTTATACGGGCGGAAATCTATCACCGGCAGATGATTGTAATTCCGGTAAGCGAAGCCGATACCGAAGAAATAGGAAAACAACGCGATAAACCAGTAGACCTTAAAGGTGTAGCACTGGAACATCTTGCCGGAGTTCATAAACACCATAATGGCAGCGGCCGACAATACAAGGTTCTTGAAGAAGGTCTCCCAGTTGGAAATAACGATCGCATCACCGAAACAACCGCAATCGGACACCGGATTGAACAGCGCCAGATATAACGTCAGCGGTGTCATAAACGCCATGAAAAGCAGGACAAGGAAAGAGTTGTAACGGCGGTACACGCCCAACAACATGCAAACGCCCATAGCAAACTCGGCCGCCGAAAGGGCGAAAGAAGCAAGGACGGTAAAAGGCTGCAGGAAATCCAGTCCGAAAGAAGTCAGGTAATCGCCAATCTTAATGGCTCCCCCCATCGGATCGACCGCCTTCACAAAACCGGAAAAGATAAACACAACCCCGATCAGCAGACGGCTGCACTCTGTCAGTATTTTTATTGCAGTCTCTTTATAGTTCATATATTACTCTTCGCCGTACTCCAGTTTGATCAAACCGAACAGAGCGTAATTTATCATATCCATATAGTTGGCATCCACACCTTCCGAGACGATCGTCTTACCGCCGTGGCTTTCGATCTGCTTCGTGCGATAGATCTTCATCAGGATCAGGTCGGTATAAGAGCTGATACGCATACTGCGCCAGGCTTCATCGTAATCATGGTTCTTGGCATACATCAACTCTTTGGTCTCCGTTATGTACTTATCGTACAATGCCAACGCTTCCTCGTTTGTCATATCGGTGGTATCCGAAAAGCCCTTAGCCAGCTGGATCAATCCGATCACCCCATAATTAACGATGGCAACAAATTCGGGACGTATCCCTTCATCCACCATGCTCACCCCTTTTATCTCGAGGCTGCGGATACGGTTTGCCTTAATAAATATCTGGTCGGTCAACGACTGCGGACGCATGATCCGCCACGAGGGACCGTAATCTTTCAACTTCTTTTCGAACAACTCCCGGCATTGGGAGATCACTTTCTCAAACTGTTCTTTCGTATCAGCCATATCCTACATTTATTATGCCGCAAAGATAGTAAAAAAACAACAAAGGCACAGATGTATGATTTCATCCGTGCCTTTCCTTTATCTTAAAAATAACTTATTTACAACGGATGGAACGACCTAATTTTAACACGGTTGTTTTAGATATTCCGTTCATTTCGCACAACTTGCTTACTGTTGTTCCGTATCTGGCTGCTAATGCACCTAACGTATCGCCGCTTTTGATGCGATGATAAACAGGATCGGCAGTCTGGGTAGTAGAAGCATTACCTGTCAGTGAGGCAACCGGGGTTGCAGCTTCTACAGTTGTTGTTTTTGTAGTCTTAGCCGCTGTTGTCGTAACCTTTGCGGTAGTTTGCTTTGCTTCCGGTTTAGCTGCTACGCTGGCACTTCTGCCTGCACTGCAACGGATGGACTGACCCAGGCGGAGCATAGAAGTACTCTTGATGCCATTCAAACGGCAAAGTTCGTTCACTGTCGTTCCGTACATACGGGCGATCTTACCTAATGTATCTCCGGATTTCACACGGTGATAAACCATCTGGTCGCTTGAGGAAGTATAGATATTACTCTTGCGTCCGTTAATCTTTATATTATGAAATACATAAGTATCCTGGTGGGGAACTCCGTTTTCGAAGTCAATAATGTCGGCCGGGTTAAGAGCCTGTCCCAGAAAGCGGGTTTCGAAGTGAAGATGAGAGCCGGTCGAACGTCCGGTATTTCCACCTAATGCGATCGGATCGCCTGCACGTACAATATCATTTACATCGACAAGTGATTTGGATAAATGCCCGTAAACTGTTTCCAGTCCGTTCGGATGGCGAACTACCAGATAATTTCCATATCCGCGACGTTCGAAGTTACGGATACGTACCTTTCCGTCAAATGCTGCACGGATCGTATCGCCTACCTGAACTTTCAGGTCGATACCCTTATGCATACGACGACGGCGGGGGCCATATTTGGAGGTAACTTTAATCTGACTGTCTATAGGAAGAGTAAAAGCGGAACAATCGATTGCACAGGAGTCCGGCATCTCAATCTTTGAACCGCCGCGGAAAGGATCCACCCAACGGGTATCCCAGTTAGAACCGTATAATTCATCTGCCGGGAACAGTAAATCTTCTTTTGCTGCAAGTGATTCATCCACTCTTGCATTAATTTCTGCCAACTCTTTCAGTCCCATATCTTTCCGGATCGTTACGCGGTCAGCCATCAGTTCCGATACGCGCTTATCCATCTTTACGATATGGATTGTCTGCTTTGGTGTCTCTTTTCCTTCCGGATCCTTAGCTGATACAGCCGATACCATCAGGGAGGTACAGCAAACAAAAAGTAGTGTTCTTATCTTCATTTTTATCATTTTTCGAAATAGAATACAGGGGTAAAATAAGTCGTGAAACAGACCCTATTTTTTTACAAATCGACCAAAGTTCGTTATTTTGAGTAAGTTGACAAAATTCAATCCGGAAAAATTTCCGCAATGAAAGTGAAGATATTCAAAAGCGCCCGGCATTCACATTGAAATACAACCGTTTTAAAAGAAATATGTTTCACAACATATCAACTGATCATGCCCCAATTTATCTTCCTGGAAAAGAGCGTTTTTAACCTTTCGTTCAAAATCCGGTTAGGTTCGGATAACAATTCCGGGTCTTTGTCCAAAACTTCCAACGCGATATCCCGTGCATATTGGAGGATCTGTCCATCGGCTGCCAGGTTGGCTATTTTGAGGTCGAGCCCTTCACCGCTTTGCTGGGTTCCTTCCAGGTCTCCATGACCGCGAAGACGCAAATCGGCTTCGGCTATTTCAAAGCCGTTATTACTGTTCACCATAATTTCCAGCCGCTTACGCGTGTCGTTGCTTAATTTATAGGAAGAGACCAGAATACAATAGGACTGTTCCGCACCACGTCCGACACGTCCGCGCAACTGATGCAATTGCGACAGTCCGAAACGTTCGGCACTCTCGATCACCATGACGGAGGCATTCGGCACATTCACACCGACTTCGATCACAGTCGTCGCCATCAGGATATGGGCTTCGCCCGATATGAATTTCTGCATTTCCGCATCCTTGTCCGCAGCTTTCATCTTTCCATGAACCATACAGACCTTATACTCCGGAAAGACTTCCTTAAAAGTTTCGAAGCCATCTTCCAGGCTCTTATAATCGAGCTTTTCGCTTCCTTCGATCAAAGGATAGACCACATAGATCTGGCGGCCCAGCCCGATCTCCTTCCGCAGGAAATCATACAATTGGGCTTTCTTGTTGTCGTAGCGATGCATTGTCTGGATCGGCTTACGACCGGGGGGCAACTCATCAATGACGGAGACATCCAGGTCGCCGTATAGCGTCATGGCCAATGTCCGGGGAATAGGCGTCGCCGTCATCACCAGCACATGGGGAACAATGGCATTCTTTTTCCATAAACGCGAACGTTGTTCGACTCCAAAACGGTGTTGTTCGTCGATGATAGCCAGTCCCAGCGAAGAAAAAACGACTGTCTCCTCTATCAGGGCATGCGTTCCTATGACGATCTGGATTTCTCCGTTGGCAATAGCCGGAAGTATCGCATTCCGTTCTTTCTTTTTCGTAGAACCGGTCAATAAGGCGACACGGATATCCATATCCTTCAGAAATGCCATGACCGTAGCATAATGCTGGGTAGCCAATATTTCAGTCGGCGCCATCATACAGGCCTGGCAATGGTTATCGACAGCCAGCAACATAGAGAGCAATGCGACCAATGTTTTCCCGCTTCCCACATCTCCCTGCAACAAGCGGTTCATCTGCCGTCCGCTTCCCATATCGGCACGGATTTCTTTTACTACCCGCTTTTGTGCCCCAGTCAGTTCGAAAGGCAGGTAATCTTTATAGAAGGTATTGAAATAATTCCCCACGGTAGGAAAGACTATTCCTTTCAGCTTCAGTTTCCGGAGACTGGCAGTACGGAGGATATTTAATTGTATAAAGAAAAGTTCGTCAAACTTCAAACGTACCTGTGCCTGTTTGAGTTTCTCAGCCGATTCGGGAAAATGAATATTCCGGATCGCCTCTTTCAACGGCATCATCCGGATACGCGACAACACATCCGGGGGAAGTGTCTCGGGTAACTCCCAGTTCAACGCACTTAATAAGGTGTATTGCAGATTTTGTATCGCCTTCGAATGAAGGAACGATTTCTTCATCTTCTCCGAAGTATTATAGAAAGGGGTCAGCCCGGCCGCCACCTGCCCTTCCTGGTCTACCGGATCGATATCAGGATGGGGGATATTATAGATATGCCCGAATTCGGTGGGTTTACCGAAAACGATATACTCTGTACCAGTCTTATATTTATCCGTCACATAATTCAGCCCCTTGAACCAGACCAGATCGATCGTCCCCGTTCCATCCGTAAACTTAGCCACCAGACGACGGGTTCGTCCCTCGCCCACCGTATCATAATACAGGATACGCCCTTTCAATTGAATATAAGGCATATTTCCCGTAATCTCGGCCACCTTATAGAAACGGCTACGGTCAATATATTTATACGGAAAATAAAACAACAAATCTTCATACGAAGATATTCCGGCTTCTTTCCGTAATATCTCCGCTTTCTTCGGGCCTACACCCGGCAGATACATGAGGGATCGTTTGTCGAGATCAAGCATAGCTGTCTATTTGGACAGCGAATTTATTATTTTTATGGTCACAATGCAAATTTATAGCCGATAGAGAAATGCAGACGGGCACAATTTTGATTGATCCGGATATATACTATATATATTGTATATATGATATATTTATCGTATCTTTACCCAAAATTCAAAGTGATGGATACAGTAATACCAACAAATAAAAGAAAAGTAATCGATCTGAAAGACAATACCTTTAGATCATTATCCGTAATGGCGGCCCAACAAGGCACCAACCTTAAAAGGCTCATTGAAAACCTTTTAGATCGTACAGCAGAAGAGTATAACGATACGGCTATGTACCGAATGTTATCCGAACAAAGACCAGAAGGGAAAATGAAACTTAACCCACAGGAAAAGAAGGATTTTGAAAACTGGTTAGGATTGAATGCCGAATGAATGTAGATTTCTCTAAAGACTTTGAAAAAAGCGTCCGGAAATTATCCGGAAAAATGCTTTCATCTGTGAAAGAAGTGATCCAAGAAGTTATTGATGCGAAAGATCTGGATGATATAACGAACTGCATAAGACTGACCGGCTATGATTACGTATATCGGATCAGGATTGGGGATTATCGGGCTTTTTTCGTGTTTCATGTTCAAATTATTGGCGATACGGTAATGTTTGAATACTTGGTATCCAGAGGTGAAGCATACAACAAGAAAATGGAACAGAAGCTAAGAAGAAAAAACAAATAAAACTAAAGGGGACGAGAGTAGCTGAGTCAGCCCGGTTAATAAGCGATAGTCACAATGCAAATTTATAGCCGATAGAGAAATGCAGACGGGCACAATTTTGATTGATAAAGTTTTGAAGCCAAGAAACGCCGACATAATATTTATGATATTCGATACCACCTTCTACTGCTGTTCCTAGATTTAGAGGAGAAGCAAATCCGATAAAAGGCCCTGCATTCAAACGAACTTTCAAAGTATTATTTACAGGTATCCGAAAAGAGGCATACAGAGGGATATCCAAGCCAAAATTCCAATCGCCGGTTTTCTTATAAAATGAATAACAACACTTCGTTTTAACTGAAGTGTTGTTATTTTTATTATAATCAAATTCTCACAAAGGTAAGATTTTAAACGTCTCGCAATCAAAACTAGATTGATTATAAATGGAATTTATAGCCAACAGATACTCCAATTAAGAATTCCTGGCTATTTATACAATTTTGGAAGCAGTTTACGCTCAAAAAAAATCTTTTTACTTCCACACCAACTTCTGCTGTAGCACCAATCTGCAATTCAGACCCTGTGCCCAAATACGCACCACCATTCAAACGAAGGTTAGCCTTTTCATTTAAAGGTACATGGAATGATGCATAAACCGGAATATTTAAATCAATACCCCATGTACTATTGAAAATAGCTGATCCGTTAGCTGTATGAAACAAGAGTCCAGTCTGAATTGAAAACAACTTTGATTGCGGAAAATCTATATAGGCTCCTGCTTGAAGTCCCCAAACATCACCTCCCATAATTCCTGTACGCGCTTCAATATCGGCAGCTTGTACCTGACTAAAAATAGAGGATAATATGAATCCCATTAAAACTAATATCTTTTTCATTACTGACTAATTAGATAAGTTAATAATTAATACTTTTTATTTATATGAACAAATAATTTTTATTATAACGGGATTTCTCATTATTTATTATTAATTAAAGCCTGGAGTTGGCAAAGTAAAATAAATGCCACTACCATGATATTGCTTATACGATCCATCACTAGCTCTATTAGCAGAACTAAAAATCTTGCTTCTTTCAAAAATTCCGTCATATAACCATTCATCCCGTCTCTCATATTTAAAATCAATTGGAACTGTCACATCTGTCATTCCACTAGGATTTGTATAAATCAAATTTCTTGTTGCAGTCTTATCTTTACCTCCGTCTTTTTCAAGAATAATCAATGCATTTGTTTTTTGATAAGATGTCCAATTCGGTTGAATATTCAAGTTGAGCTGTTTTACCAAACCGACTTCGCCTAGCGACAAATTCAGTCTATATGTATTTATATACCCTTGTATTGGTAATCCCATACCACCGCCAGCATGTCCCCACATAAAATAAACCTCAGGACCTCCAGAGCCATCTTCTTCATAAACAGTCACTTCCCCTATGTGAACAGGATCCATTAAACCTAAGCGAGATTTACTCTGCATTTTATTTAACCATTCATTTGCTATTTCGCTATAAAAGAAAACTCCATTTTTATTTACATACTCGCCATTTTCAAAATCAGGCAATTCATCATAAGATGTTTCATTCACAGATATTATCCAGACTGTGTTTTTTTTCATAAAGTCTTGTGTAGTTCTTATTGTATCTACTCCTATTAGTCCATCCTCTAAATGAATTTTACATGCTTTATTATTATCGTTAGTTGCATATAATAATACAGGCTGGGTACATCCATCCCATTTTTCAGAAAAAGGCCAATAAATTTGAATATCACTATCTGATAAACAATTAAAAAAATCAGAACTAGACATTCCCGACTTTAATTGTTCTTGCTGTACATTTAATGCATCGGTCATTTTCTGCAGCAATAAAGAAGGCCCAGAAGTACGTTGTATTTTACTCAAAGAAGGTTTTAACAGATCTGTAAATCGATACTCTTCATCCAATCCATATTTTAGAGAACGTTCAACACCAGCTTTAACCTCATTCATCACTGTTTGATCAATTTCGATAGAAGCCAATAATTGAGCTACGGTTGATAACTCTACAGTATTTTCTACAGACTTAGTTCTAGGCATTCCATCAGGCACAGATACATTTTCCAAATCTTCGTTAGAACAAGAAGCCACCATAAAACAAAATACTGTGGCGACACATAATTTAAACACATTCATTTCATTAATAATTAGTTAGTAATTTTTATATTATATCAAAAACTTGTAATTCTAACTTATCAAAAGCATATAATTATTCTTCTATAGAAAAATTCCCCAAAAGAATATTTTCTTTATTTGCAATAATAAGTACATAGTCTCCTTTTTTCAAATCCAAACCCAGAGGAATAGCAACATGATTTCCACCAATTACTGAACTGAAAACCACATTTCCTGAAACATCTTCTATTAATATATCCAATGTTCCCAACTCTTCTGAAATCTCAAATTCTAACATCTGATTATCGATATATACTTCGATAAAAGGCTTTAGAGACCGAGATTGATCATCCAAATCAATCTTATCCCTTTTTGCAAAACCAGCCATTGTTACGCATAACAACGCCATAATTAATAGAAATCTTTTCATTATTCTAATTGTTCTATTTTCGGTAGCAAAGGTATAGAGTCTATGAACGAAAGAACAAATTTTAAACAGCAAATGCCATGTACAGTGAGCCAATTCCACAAAATACGATAACAAACAGATTATCAGACAACAAACACCCTCTGTACATATAATTATATATGTACAGAGGGTGTTTATACCCCATTCCAAAGTTATATTTAAAACTCGGAAATGACTTCTTCCAAGGTTATTCCTGTATTTTCCAAATACCCCTTTTTCCGGATCCTATAACGCTTACGATCAACAGATGTCGGTTGTATATCTAAGAATACAGCTAACTGCTGATTATTCAAACCTAATTTCAGTAAACAACAAAAACGCTTTTCTGTTTCAGTCAAACCAGGGAACTTCTTTTGCAAGCTATCCATAAAGAATGGATATGCCATTCGCAATAACTCATACAATGCCAGCCATTCCTGATCCGTCAACAGATTCTTTTTAGCGTCCTCTATCGATTGGGCATTTCGAATCATTTTTTTATATACATCCGAATTCTCCAATATACCCTTTCGGATACCTGATATTTTTTCACTTAACCCCTGCACTGCATATTCTTTCTCCTGCAATACATTATTTATTTCCATTTGTTTATTTCTCAACTTCTCATTTTTTTTAGTAAGACTATATTTATATTTAGCAACAAGAATAACAAACATCAAAAACACAAAAATACTACAAATGAAATATCGATAATATCCTAACTCTAATTTCGTATTTTCATTCAATATTTCTGCATATTCATATCGCTTTTCTGCTTTTAAAACATCTGTCTTAGCCTGTAATTCAGCAATGGAATCTGCAAAGTGGTTAAAACGTTCATAATAGTCCAACGACAAAGAATAATTACCCAATTCTTTTTCCAGCATATACGATCTGTATAATATTCCACCGGTCAGTGGTCGGTCAGCCGTTTTATGCAAAATAGCCATTTCTATATATTCACGTGCTTTAGCGTATTCTCCTTTTTCTGTATACAAATCAGCCAATGCCAAATAAGTCGGTGCACTGCCTGCTTCATCATAAGCTATCGATTTAAACAGATAATCTTCTGCCAACGAATAGTTCTTCATTTCTTTATAATTATTCCCCAACCGATTTGTCAAAGAACTCAACAATAAAGAATCATTCATAGGCAAAGCCTGTCGATAAGCTTTCTGAAAATATTTCGATGCCTCTTCATATTCTTTTTTTAACAGATAAAGCCTTCCAATATTCCGAATCGAATAAATATAATTTACACTATCATTCCCCTGCAGATAAGATTCACCACTCAGTAAAAGATAGCGTTCTGCCTCATCATAATTATCATCAAAATCATGTAATTCAGCAATCTTGTTATACAATTTCCCCATCAACAAATATTTTTTCGCTTTTTTCGCTATCTCCACCGCTTGTAAGTACGATTTCATCGCCCATTCGAAATCTGTTTCCTCTTCATAAGACATCCCCAAATACAACAAACAATTCATCTTTTCTTCCGGAGAACCATGCTTTTCAAAATACGCATTTGCCCGTTCCATCTGCGGGACAAACGGCATATCTTCACCCAACTGTTCAGACAATCGGGCATAAATCAAACAGAAATGAGCAAAGGCCTTATCATTCAGCACATCCGGATTCGTAATGCTCTCCAAAAGCACAAAAGCACTATCCGGTTTTTCGGACATAATCAGTTCTTCTGCATCTTTTATCTTTAAGCGGGCTTCGCTGTCTTTATTACAACCAAAGAACAGACAGGAAAGAAGGAATAGTAATACGGCGTTTTTCATAATTAATACTTGTGTGTTATTTGGAACGAAAATACGAATAAAATTAATTTGGACATCAATTATGGGAAAGAAATGATCTACCGAAGAAACTGAATTTTCCTGCCGATCTATTTGGGATTACTATACGTACTAATTTAAATTAGTACAGCGACTAATCAACGGTTGATAGACATCAGCCGAATGGCCGATAACCGTCAGCCGTATGGTTGATAATTATCGACCGTATGGCTGACAATTATCGGCCATTAATTTGAATAGGAGATTATTTAAAGTAGAATGGGATAAGCCCCTGATAACTAAGGTCTATTTCGAGAGAGGAAAGATATACAAATTCCCTGTATTTACAAATACATTCAACCATTTTTTTTCTTGAGCGGAAGCCGGGGAAACAGCTTTCTGAAACGGATCAGATAAGTCGTGACATTGCTTCCGGCAATAATGAGCGTGACGGCCAGAATGATCATCACAATGCCACAACCCAGCCGGGGTGTTAGCACTTCGCCGAAGATGGTAACACCGAAAAAGACAGCTGTCAAAGGCTCGAGAGCACCGAGTATGGCTGTCGGAGTAGAACCGATGTATTGTATGGCCTGCGTGGTACACAGGAAGGATATGGCAGTGGGAAAGATAGCCAAAGCGATCAGGTTACCCCACAGATACCAGTCATTGGCTATATGCAGGCTCCGCCCGAAATCCACACGGATCAGAAAAAGCGACACACCGAAAAGCAAAACGTAAAAGGTCAGCTTAAGAGTCGCTATATCTTTCAGCCTCGGACGGTTTACGCCTACGATATAAATAGCGTAGCTGAGTGCCGATCCCATGACCAGAAGGACACCCACCGTATTGAGTGTCGCACCGCTACCGGTTTGATAAAGCAACCCTATACCTCCTAATGCGAGCATTATGCAAAGGACGGTTTGCAAGGTCAATTTCTCCTTAAAAAGCAGCGACATGATCAGCGCAACCATGATCGGATAGACAAACAACAAGGTCGATGCAATGCCGGCTTCCATGTAATTATAACTTTGGAACAAAGCAAGCGAAGAGAAAGCTACCAGAAATCCCAGGACAACCAACGGCACCAAATCTCTCCGGCATAGCTTAAAATTCCGGCCTCTCGCCTTCAACATAATACCCAGCACCGGAATGGCAAACAGGTATCTGAAAAACAAAACAGAGTCAGGATCCATCCCCGCTTTATAAAGAGGAAGAGCAAAAAGAGGATTCATACCATAAGTGGCAGCCGCTATGGCTCCCAGCATGTATCCTTTCACCTTTGCATTCATATAAGTAGATATTTGCTGATTAATATATCGATAATGGGCGGCAAATGTAGAATGTACTTTTTACATACACAACACCATTAAACGATATTTTCAGAAAAACATCCTGGCAACAATTTATACTTTTCCTTCTTTTAAAAGAATCAGTCCTTCTGCTTCATTTTTCTTTAAGCGATTTCACATCTGTCTTCTCCTTTAACAGCACTCAGACAAGCGCCAAAAGCGGCCTCCTCCTGATACAAAGAAAAAGATAACTTGCATCCGAATAATTCTTCAAATGCCTGACACAGGAGCGGATTTCTCTTAAGGGCATTCCCCGAACCAACGATAACATCTTTCCCATGACGGATATTCTCCGGCAGCCTTTGATAAAAATCATGCAGTTCACGACTGATACCTTTCAGAAAACCCAATATTAAATTTTCCGGAGTAAAATTAGAAAGAGATATATTTTCAATATGGCCACGTTTCCACGGAGCAAAACGGGTTCCGTCAAATAGAGTTTCAACAATGGGAAGATCACAAACGTCTTCTTTATAGGGAACAGAAGTCATCACCCGGTAAAGATCCAAACCGCCGGCCTGGAGTTGTTCATCTGATAATGCCGGTAGAAAAGCCCGCAGAGTCTGCTCAAAAAAGTTTTTCAACATAACAAATGCCTGACCGCCACAAAGAGCAGCTCCCACCAGTATGTATCCACCGCCGGGGAAGGGCCTTGTATCCAGTTCCGGTATTTTTATAAACTTATCGGAGTAGACAGAGATCTGGCTGCTTGTCCCTACGGTTATATGAATAGAATGATGGATATCCTTTACCGATCCGAGGAAAGCGGCCTGGTTATCTCCTATCGCTGAATATACGGGTATCTGCCGCTTATTATAACCACAGCAAGTGGCAGATTCCGACAATTCCGGTAAAATAGAAAGATCGATCCCCACTTTTTCCAGAGCGGCATGATCAAAACACAGGTTTTTCGTATCGAAAAAGCCGATGCTTGCGCCATTCGAGTAATCAGTAAGAGGCGTTTTCTGTCCGGATAACTTCATGACGACATAGTCCATGATCGTACAGATCCGTTTCGCATTGTCGGGAACCAGCCCATTTACCTGGTTATAGAAATGCGTTACCAGACCGAAACCTGTTGCCAGCGCATAGCCTGTTTCTTCCGACAAATAAGCTGCATAGGTCTTATCCTCACGATATAACTGATTTCCTCTTCCATCTTGCCAGGTATAAAGCGGACTGACCGCTTTGCCTTGTTCATTCAAATAAAGTATTCCATGCATTTGCCCCGTAACACCAATTCCTTTAATATCCGGGTAACGGGAAGAGAAATCCTCCATTATTTCTTCCACAATCTCGATGATTCTGTCCGGAGATTGGGTTTTCTCCCAAAGAACCTCCGAGACAATCACTGAGTCGTTGGCGATTGTGAGCGATTCTATTTTGTTCTTTTTCAGATCATAAGCTACACTGCTGATAGAACTGGTTCCGATGTCTATTCCAATAAAGCACATATTTTATTTCTTTAATTACTAATCATTAAATGTATATTCAGGAAAATCCTATCTTTAAATTTTATTATAGAATTGTAGGACACAGCTAATTAACAGCAAAGTTACGTATTTTGGCATGAATGTTCGTCCAATATCTATATTTCGACAGGATTATATCTTTTCATGTATAGATTTAAACTTCAACATAAGAAATACAAGGTAAGCCACACAAACCGTCAACACAACGACAGCTCCGACCTGGCCACCGAGATTATCGGAAGCAAGCCCCATCAGCAATGGGAAAACAGCACCTCCGGCTATTCCCATGATCATCAGTCCGGAAATCTCATTGTTGCGTGCCGGCTTATACATTAAGGCACGTGAGAAGATGATCGGAAATACATTCGAGTTTCCTAAGCCGATAAATGCCACACATATATAAATTGTCATCGCATTAAAGCTGAAGTAAAGCCCAAGAATACCTAAAAGCATCAGACAGACGCTAATGATAAAGAAATTCCTGGAAGAGAACCTGGCCAGGATGAAAGTACCTGCAAAACATCCGCAAGTACGGAACAGGAAATATAAACTGGTTGCATAACCAGCTTCAGCCAGCTCCATACCGGTACGTTCAATCAATAGTTTCGGAGCTGTAATATTCACTCCTACATCGATCCCAACATGAACCAATATACCCAAAAACAGGATCAGAATGATGCGATCCCCCAGCATTCCGAGACATTCTTTAAAAGAGGAGGGCTTACCTTCGATGGCATGTTCTTTGATTTCGGTAAAGTAAAGGTAAAAGATAGCAATCAGCGTGATAACAGCAAAAAGCGGGAAAAGTAGTTTCCAATTGCCATAATGAATCAATGCCTGAGCTGCAATAATCGGAGCAGCAAAAGAAGCTATAGCTTTTACGAATTGTCCCAATGTCAGGAAGCTGGGTAGTTTATTCCCGCTTACGATATTGGTTAGTAAAGGGTTTAATGATACTTGCATCAATGTATTCCCCAGTCCGAGAAGAGAAAAACATAACAGCATGGAAACGCTGCTGTAAGCGATAAAAGGAACACATAAAGCAACAAAGGTGACTATCAGGCTCAGCAGCACCGTCTTTTTCCGGCCGATTTTATTCATAAGTATTCCTGTAGGAACAGAAAAGACCAGGAACCACAGAAAGACCATCACCGAAAAGGCATTGGCTGCCGTATCGGAAAGGTCAAAATCACTCTTCACATAATTCGTAGCTATCCCGATAAGATCTATAAAACCCATCGTAAAGAAGACCAGCATCACCGGGATAATTCTTGCTATCACATTTTCATTCTTCATGGTATTTGTTTATTTATTTGTTTTCTTTTCAATACTTATCAAAGAGGCTTCTTTCAGATTAATATGCCCTGACTCCGTATAACAATCAATCGATTCTATAGCCTCATCCGTAAAACAGAGAGAGGTCATAGCGACTTTATTGTCTCCTGCAAACCATTCAGCCGAGCCCCGATCGACAAGAAGGTACCACTCATCGGCCGGAGGATTTACCCGGTAAGCGGCCCCTAACTGGCTTGTATAATCTTCCGAAAAAGAAATATCCGACAATCGGGAACGATCCACATAGTAGTAATTCATCTCAGCCCGATAAGCAAAGGTTATTTCTCCGCCGGAAGCTGTTCTCAAACGAATGCCATATTCACGGGGATGCCACATCGCATAACGGTCGGATGCATCGAAAACCAAATGAATAACGAAAGGATATCGGGAGACTGATTTTTTATTGAAAATAGTTTGAATACCTGCTATTTCCGTATTCTCGATTTTCCGTGTCTTGCCGTATAAACCGGTCAGTTCACGCACCGGCTTTGAGCAAAGCGTATAATTGTTACCTTCATAAGTCAATGTCAATTCACGGGGGAATGTTATGCTTCCACGCTTCCCGGTTTGTGGTGTCAGATTTGCATATAACCAACAATTCATCCAACCGACCATGACAGTACGGTCATCCGGCAGGTTATTACATAAGATGCCGCCATAATTATCTTTCCCATAATCGACCCAGAGCTCTTTCGATTGTGTCATATGAAAACCGGAGTTATTGAAATCGCCAATAAAATAGCGTGTGCCCGGTGCCCCATCCGACACTCCTTCGTTTACATTGATAAATAATACCCACTTCGTATCATTCGAGCCCTCTATCTTCAGCGGGCTAAGCGTTGAGTTTTCCCAACTTCCCGTTATCTCCATCTCCCCGCCGAACTCATTCAGGCTTTTCCAGTGGATAGCATCCGGCGAAAAATAAAACCGGATTGTACGCCCTGTAGAAACAGTCATTACCCATGCATCTATTTGTTTATTCCAGCAGACATTGGGGTAACGCTTATTATCGGAACCATCTTCCCACTCCATAGCAATATCCGTCCAGGTCATCCCTTCGTCTCTGCTGTATGCCGTTCCAACCGAATAGGGAGAGGAATTGCTGTCTGTACCTTGTTTCGGTTTATAACGGGTGTAGTAGGCGATAAAAACCGGGTGATCCGCAGTGCCTAATCCGGAAGTATTATCCTTGTCGACAATGACACTGCCGGAATAAACCTGGCCGTTCTCATCTGCGGCTATTGCGACCGGGCATTCCTCCCAACGGATCAGGTCTGTACTGACGGCATGTCCCCAACTGATATTCCCTGAAACGACATCCGACGGGTTACATTGATAAAACAGATGGTATTTTCCGTTATGATACACCAAACCGGCCGGTTCTCCCGTCCAGTTCTGTTCCTGTGAAAAATGTATCTCCTCACCGCCAGGAACGTTTCCCTCTCCGCAAGAGGACAGAAGTCCGGTTATTATTCCTATAATCAAAAAAGCAAACTGTTTCATTTTACTATTACATTAAATGTGCCAGGCGATTTTAAAATTGCAGAAAGGAGCCATACTCAGGAAACTGAGCACAGCCCCTACAATCACCAGGTATATTACCATCCGGTATTCTGCTTGTATAATCCTTTCACATAACTGATCTGTACCTGAGGGATCGGGAAATATTCATCCCGGTTCTTTGTAAACTTCGCATCCTTCAAATAAGAACGGCGTGTCTTCTCCACTTCAAAATATTCGTTCATGTATTCTGCGGCAATACCCCAGCGTACAAGATCGAAGAACCATTTACCCTCTGTCGAGAATTCAAGGTGACGTTCCCAGCGAAGAGCCTGCATCGCAAAGTCTTTTGTCCATGCCGGACAATTCACTCCCGGTCGATAAGGTTGAACATCAAACTTACCGGTAGGAGTTCCATCTTCAAACTTCAATCTGCCTGTACTTGCAGCAGCACGCATACGGATCTGATTGATCAGGTTTAGAGCCTCGTCCATTCCTTCTCCTAATTGAATCAGCGCTTCCGCTCTCCACAGCATCACTTCATCCAAACGAAGCACATCCCAGTTCAAGCCTGCTCCCATAAACGGGTTGGTCTTTTTAAAGCAATCGCATGTCGGTAAAACAAGTAATTTCTGACTCATAGAATAACCATATACTTCAGGCGTACGTGTCCAATTCTCCTGCATCACATAAGAAGGTTCGTATTTCCAGGGCATCCCCGGAACACAAGCCGTATGCATTAAACGTGGATCCATCGGTATCTTTGCAAAAGCTTCTTTATTATCCAGTGTTTCACCATTGTTGAACTTTTCGAAATCAGGCACTCCGTTCACTGTTTTATACCGGTTCATCATATTCACAGATGGTTGCAGGAATCCGCAACAGCCATAGTCCGAATTAACGGGAGACACCAACCAGGAATTCAATCGTCCCTGAGGAGTATCTGCTGTATATTGGATTGCCCATATAGACTCGGGGCCATTTTCGAACTCACACAAGAAGTTTTCCGCAAAATCAGATGCCAAACTCTTACCGGAGTTATCTATGATATCTTTACACAGACTTGCTACTTCCGTTAGTTTCTCACGATTAATATTCACTACATTGTGCTTATCATCCTGTTCATAAGCGGCAAAAATCAATACTTTCGCCAAATAAGCCTTTGCGGCGAATTTATTTGGGCGTCCTACTTCATCTTGTTTATCAGGTAAAGTACTCACTCCGTAACGAAGATCGTCAATCAATTTTCCCCAAAGTTCCTGATCGGTCAACTCATCGTTGCTTACCTTATCATACATATCCTGTGGGGTATCCTCATCGATATAAGGGAAGAATTTGAAACATTGCTTCATGTACATGTAGATATGCGCCCGTAAGAAACGCAACTCTGCGATCCGCTGGTCTTTTAACGGGTATTCTTCCGGTGTCAAGGCTTTTACTCTTCTCAAAGCATCATGGATCCTGCCTATCGCTACATAATGAACCCACCAGAGGTTATCCAGGTCTCCCACATTGGTTGCCTGCATATATGTGAATGTTTCCCAGCGGTTTCTTTCCGCATTGTCATTTGTACCGGAACCTCCTTTATACGCTTCCCCACCACGAACAGATCCTTCTTCATAGGGCATACCCATCTGTTTATTGAAATGGTTTTGTCCGCAAAAAGAATAAGCCGCATTCACCATCTGCTCAACTCTTTCAGGTGTATTTAGGTCTTCATCGGATACAACTCCCTGTGGCTTCGTATCCAACATGGAATCACATGAGGTACAAAAGAGTAGAGATAAACCGAAAATGGCTATTGTTATCGCTTTCATATTTCATTATATTTTAGAAGTTATTAAAAAGATACATTTACCCCGAATGTCATAGAGAATGGTAACGGGTATCCATTGCCGGGAGTTTCAGGATCAAGGCCGGTATAGGCATTGTCACCCCAGGTTTTCTTCAAGGTGAGCACATTATCGGCTCTCAATGAAAGTCTCGCTCTGCTCATTCTCACTTTTGCCAGCACATTCTTGGGTATAGTATATCCTAATTCGATATTCCGGATTTTCATATAAGAACCACTTTCCACATAATAGGTAGAAAAGCGTCCTTCGTCATTATAGTTATTAATTGACATCGCCGGGATGGTTGAACCGGTATTCGTCGGAGTCCAGGCATCCAACATACGTGTTCCATAATTCTCACCGGAAGTACTTAATGCATAGATATCAGTCCATGACTTCCATCCGCTGACATCCAGTTTTTTCCCAAATACCCCATTGAAAAATACAGAAAAATCAAAGTTTTTCCAGTTTAAGGCAACATTTATACCATATTCAAGGGCCGGATTTTGATCGCCTAACCATGTTCTGTCTTCACTATCGATCTTTCCGTCTTTATTGATATCCTTGTATCGAATACGGCCTGGAGCAGCACCTACCTGCGTAGCATGTGCATCGACCTCTGCCTGAGACTGGAATAGTCCGTCAGCGATATAACCATACATAGAAGATTTGGGACGGCCAAGAATATTCTGGTCTGTACCGTTACCGGCAAAATTATTTATTACTTCATCGGGAACATGGATTATTTTCTGTTTATTATGTGAGAATACTCCACTTACGTCAAAGCCTACATCACCAAATTTATCGGTATAGTTCAAGGTTAATTCAAACCCTTTGTTATCAATATCAGCACCATTCAACCACATATGGGCTCCTTCACCTAAAGTGGCAACAGTACCCGGCTTCATCAGGATATCGGATGTCTTCTTTATATAGTAATCAAACGATCCGCCGAACTTTGAATCAAAGAAACCAAAATCCAATCCAAAGTTATGCTGTGCGGTTGTTTCCCATTTCAGGTTAGGATTGTCTCTTTGAGTCCTGCGAAAACCTGAAGGTAAATTATTTCCGCCTTGCCCTGTAAAGTCATAAGCCGTACCCCAGTTCCAATCTTCCGCATAATGGTCGTAGAGAGCCTCGTACATCAGATAAGCGGCATAGTCATCTATACGTGAGTTACCGTTTTGTCCCCAGCCATAACGAAGTTTCAAAATAGAGAAGTTGGATAATGCATCTTTCAGGAATGCTTCATTATTCAATACCCAACCCAATGAGAATGCAGGGAATGTTGCCCAACGGTTATTCGCTCCGAATACGGAAGAAGCATCGCGGCGGAGAGTAACTGAAGCAAGGTAACGATTTCCATAATTATAGTTGAATTTACCAAACCAGGATATCAGCGTATTATAACTGGAAGAGCCTCCGTTATCCCGGTCTTCTTCACCTGCCCCCAATTGCATATAATCAGGAGTCTCCAATGCAAATACGCGTCTGCTTCCCCAGTGTTTCTGATAGCTATGATCTACTGTTTCCTGCCCCAGCATAATATCGAAACCATGCTTATTTATATCAAAGACATACTGCAAAATATTACTGTTATTCCAGTCGAAATTATAGTCTGAAGTCTGGGTTACCTTGTTCCGGCTTTCGCTCATAAAACCGGAGCTATAAGTCAGATTCATTTCTCTTCTCCAGTAACCGACAAAATCTGCTCCAAAAGAAGAACGGAAAGTCAATCCCTTCAGTATCTCAATACTGATAAAGGCATTACCGAATAAACGCAGGTTATCCTGATAGTTCTGGTCATTATCCTCAATTAAGCGGACAGGATTCTGACGGTCACTCATACCACCTATAGGGCCGCCCCAACCAATACCATCGACCGTATGAACAGGGACAATAGACATCAAGGATTTACAACCTCCCAGATTGCCGTCCCCGACATTCGAACTAGTCCTCCATTTGGAAACAGTAAAATTCTCTCCGACTTTCACACGTCCGTCCAACCAACTGTAATCGGTATTTACACGGGCATTGAAACGATTAAAATAACTTCCTTTTATCGTACCTTTGTTATCGTAATAGTCAAGAGCGAAAAGAGCATTTCCGCTATCTGTACCGGACGATAAAGTGACATTATATTGCTGGATCTGTCCCGTACGTAAAATTTCTTTTTGCCAATCCGTATCAGCCGAACGCATAGTCTTTTCGACCGGATCCAGATACTCTCTCCAGGAAACATTGTCCAAAATCCAATTTCCGTTCGAATCCTGATGATCCTGGTATTGATACAAACCACCATAACCATTCACATATCCGATACCCACCTGGTTAGGATCAGCTTGCGAATTATCGTTTTTGATCGCCCAGTATTGAGCAATACCGCGCTGTTCGGTATTCATCAGTTCATAAGGCTTCTTACTGCTTGCCACTGTATAGGATGCCTTAAAATCGACTGTTGTTCCTTTCTTTCCTTTCCGGGTCGTAATAATAATAACCCCATTAGCTGCACGCGAACCATAGATAGAAGCAGAAGAAGCATCTTTCAACACCTGGATCGATTCAATATCCATCGAGGACAGTTCTTCCATGGAACGGGTTGTAGGCGTCCCGTCGATAATATACAACGGGTCGTTGTTGTTTAAAGTACCTTCTCCACGTATACGGATAGTTGCCTTGGAATCGGGAGATCCATTGGTAGAGATAGCCATACCGGCTACTTTTCCCTGAATGGCACGCATAGCATTACCTGCGATATTTGAACGAATCTGGTCGACCTTGACAACAGACACGGAACCGGTCAAATCAGCTTTGCGCTGGCTGGTATAACCTGTTACTACTACCTCATCCAAATTCTGTGCATCTTCTACCAATCTGATCGTTATGTCTTTCGCTGTCGAGATTGGGATTTCCTTCGTCTTATATCCGATAAAGCTCAAAACTAACGTGCCTTGGCTTCCGACATTTAATGAAAAATGTCCATTAGCATCCGTTATGGTGCCATTACGATCTCCATCTTTTTCAACAATAGAAACGCCGGGCATAGGCTCACCGGTCTCATCTAAAACAGTACCTGTCGCAACTATTTTCTGCTGATTGACAGTACCTACCTTATCCACGGCAGATGCATGTCCGGTAATAGCACACAGGGAAAACACAAGTGTCAGGTAACACATTGCTTTTTTCACACGAAATGTTGTTTGATTCATGAAATAGATTTTTAATTGTTATTAAACTTAAGGTGCTTTTTAATATTCGCCTTTTCACTTTGCTCTCAAAGTATTTATCATACTTTCCTAAATCAGATTCATCCACTATTCAAATTCTTCATATATATATAAATTTGTCACTCATTTACATTTACCAAACCTGGCTATTATTTCCCCTGACAGAAAAATATCCAATCAAAAACTCACCTTTTAAAGACAAAAGGGGCCCTGTCAACCGGATAATCCGGATGATTCACACATTATATTCAAATAAGTTTTCCGGGTCTAAAACCCTAATGGAAAGAAGTAGAAGTTTCTAATTTAAAACCATAAACACTAATTTTTAATTTCCTTAATTTGTATATCACGGATAACGGCATTACCGTTTTTCACATAGAAGAAGAGGTTTTTCCCCTTTTGCTCTGGCAAACGATTAAGCACACATCGTTTGTTATTTATAGACACATCAAAAAATTCTCCGTTCACAATCACATCAAGCAAGATAGGTTCATCCAACCCTTCTACACCATGAATGGATGTGTTATGCATTAAAACTGTTTGATTGTCCGGATTTAACTCCAAACGGTAACCATTCTTCCGACCGTCTGTTGCACGCAAAAACAAACCTAACTCTTCATAATTTCCTTTAGGTTCTATCTTCATCGAAATGCGGTAATTATCCGGAAGGTCAGGAAGAGAAGCTACGCCGATATCGCCCGAAGCATTCATTGTTATATTCCCATTGGATACGGAAACAATATTTGCAGGTGAAGATATTTGTATGGCAGGAGTCGCTATCGGGTGCATAGCCGGTAAAACTTCTTTTAAAAATTTGGTAGCCAAGGTTCCATCCGGCTCCTGATACACTTCCCTGAGTAAAATAGTACCACCCCAAATCCTATCCCCGTTATCTTTATCATCCTTACGGCAGGGAGAATAGGCCACTGCAATACGGCGTCCGTCTTTAAAACCGGCTGTTTTATAGACACTTCCAAAATATTCAATCAAGGCCTGTGATTCCGGATATATCCAGGGGCCATACGTATCTTTGGACATCAGATAATAGGTGTGGCCACCAATACTGTATAATAAATAATACCAATCGTTCCACTTAAAATAATCCGCGCATTCGGGAGTTCCGCGTTGTCCTTTCAACGGAGATTCCACTTCCTTCCAGTTTTTCAGGTCAGTTGAAGTAAGATGCACCAGATATCCGCCAAAACCGTCTAGAGAGGGCTCTTTCAAATTACCGGGAATGAACAAATGGAAAAGACCGTTTTCATCCTTAAAGACTTTCGGGTCTCTAAAATCGCGGCTTATACATTCTTCCGGAGCATAATAGAACGGATTGGGTTCCTGCTTTTGATAAGTATATCCGCCATCCGTACTTATTGCATAACTCAGTTGTTCATGTACTCTCTCGTTTTCCTTCACACGCGTTGCATAAAATGCATAGAATTTATCACCTTCCGCAATTACCGATCCTGTACAGATAGACTTTTCCCATTCCTCGTTTTCAATACCTAAAGCAACCGGATAGTGTTTCCAGTTTATCAAATCAGTTGTAGTGCTCAATGCCCACTGATGACCTCCCAAACCACCAAGACCTGCATGATGCCCTTCGTCCAACAGCCAGTACAAATAGAATGTTCCATTATGATAATAAGGCATACAATCACCGGAAAACAGATGTTCTTCTACCGGTTTAAAATATTGCATATGGGTAGTACGCTGAATGGCCGGATTATAATCTTTTACAACCTGTGCAAAAGAAGATATCGTAACTAATAGAAAAGTTGCTAAAAGTCCTTTTTTCATTTGAGTATGATTTAATTTTTATACATTAGTTATAAAGTAAATAACAAAGCAGTATGATAGTCATATTACATTTAGCTAACAAAACATCCCTTGTCTCCCGTTGCAAATATAGAGATCAGATCATAACAAACAAAGAACAATTTACATTTTAGCGTATTTTAATTTATCATATTTATTACATTTACTCTCATACGCAATGCACATACGAGAGTAACCAAGAATATAAACCACTAGACAAACTTCAAAACAGGAAAGAATATAATAAGCTGTATATCAAAGCATAGACATCAATATACACTTAGAGATAAAATTTTATATCCTACAAATATTACATTCTTCAAATGTAAACATCGATACTCCCCACTTTAACATTTCGAGAAGAACAAGTTACATCTGTCAAGAATTATATTTTACATTACAAATGCATCCACAGAAAAAAAACTTCACATTTGTCACTTATAAATGCAAACTATTTGCAAATAATAATTACATTTGCACATCACTTTAAAATTACCCTTATGGAATCTAAAATAAGCTACAAGGTTATTTACAATACATTAAAAGATCAAATACTCAAAGAAGCATTTCCTCCGGGGTCTATGTTGCCTACGGAACAGACGCTCGCTCAAAAATATTCTGTTTCCAGGCCAACCATCGCTAAAGTATATAATCAGTTACAGGAAGAAGGTTTTATAAAAAAAACGAAAGGGCTCGGTACAGTCGTTATATACCAATGTAAAAATACAACCTATACATTTGGCCTACTTCTACCCGGAGCAGGTGAGTCGGAAATATTCTCCATCATCAATGACCAGCTTTTGAAGCAATCCGAAATCGGAAGATTCAATTGTCTTTGGGAAGGTGCAACAGCAAGTAGCGCGGAAATCAGAAAAACGCTTATTGAAACATGCTGTGAGAGTTACATAAATAAAAAGGTAGATGGCATTTTCTTTTCCCCACTGGAAAGAGTACCGGATGCATACAATTTGAATTTAAAAATCTGTGCCGCTATACGGGAAGCCAATATACCTTTGATACTTATTGACAGGGATATTCTGACTTTTCCCGAACGAAGTGAATTCGATGTGGTATGCCTGGATAACTTCAGTGCCGGTTGTATCATGGCAAAACATCTGATCGATCAGGGCTGCAATAAACTTCATTTTTTCTATCGTCCTGATTCGGCCAGTTCTGTAGACTTACGCCTTTCCGGTGTTCGTGAAACAGTCCTTAAACATCAGTATTCATTTACGGAGAATAATATTTTTTGTGGAAATCCGGAAGATCTGGACTTTGTCAGACAAATGGAGATCGTTCCCGGGAAAACAGGCATTGTATGTGCCAATGATTCCACTGCAGCAGTGCTCATGTCTTCCTTGGATGCTTTAGGCATCAAAATATCATCGGATATTCTGATGTGTGCGTATGATGACATGAAATATTCCAAGCATCTCAAACATTCATTGACATCTTACAGGCAACCATGTGTGGAGATTGCCAACATCAGCATCGAGTTATTGATGCGGAGATTAAAAGATAACAACCACATTCCCATTACAGCAAACCTGACAGGAGAAATAGTGATTCGTGAATCCAGTCAATTTCTCTAATATTATACAAATTACATTCTGATCCTTTTGATTTACATCAGGCATCAGAAATTACAAATTATTAATTCTAACAGTCACAGTCTTTGAAAAGATTGTGACAGGTAATTGTTACACTTAAATTTCTGGAAAAATGAATACAAAACTTATTACTTCGTTTGCCGCAATCATACTAATTATCAGCAGTATTATTAGTGTCGGCTGTACTGAAACACAAAAGCCGGTTCAGCTAGAGCTCCGATCTTCTCCCTGGAGTTTTACAACCCGGGAAGCTCCACTAAATACCCTCACACAACAGAATGCAAAAGGTAATTTTACATCACCGGGGGATAGTAGTAGTTTCACTATTAAACTGCAGACCGACCTGAAAAAAGTCGCTTCAAAAAAATCGTTACTTACAATTCCGGGCGTATTGGAAGTAAATACATATCAAAACGATCCGGAAGACCGCAAACAACAAAACTATCCGGCCTACCCTATGGCTGATGGTTCCGTACCTGTATTGGAGGCTTCCCTTCTGCTCCATTTACCGGTTCAACCGGAAGAAGCCCGTTATATGTCGGTCGGTATTCCGTTGGCAATGCTGGATAAGCCTGAAGGAGAACATGAAATCGTCCTTCATTTTTCAGGGGTTCGATGGACTATATACGTCGACAATGAACTCCTGGATAATGACTTTCCTTTAGGTTATCCGCAATGGGGAGAACAAACGACCTGGGAAATAGATCCTTCTCTTGTTTCAAAAGCGGAAATATATTTTCCGGGAATTGAACCTCAAAAAACAAATTTAGATACACCACGCACCTCACCGGAAATCCAATACTGGACACCAGAAGGCCATAATTCCTGGGTGGGCGATGTAGCAACCTTCTTCTATCAGGGACGTTATCATGTATTTTATTTGTATGACAGACGCGGACATGCCAGCAAATTCGGCCGGGGAGGCCATTATTTCGAGCATATCTCAACAACCGACTTCAAGACATGGACAGAACATGATGCAGCCACACCTATTGAAGAACAATGGGAAACATTAGGTACAGGTACACCTTTTGTTTTTAACGATAAACTTTGTATCAGCTACGGCCTTCATACGACCCGTATTTATCCAAAAGAGAAGACAACCTTACCACAGTTATGGGATTACTATAATGAACATGGTGCAACAGGCTCCTTCCGTTACGATACGCTATCCGGATTCCCTGCCGGTTCGACCTACTCTATCAGCCAGGATGGTATAAGCAACTTCAAAAAGACACATATATTATTCCACCCATGCGAAAACCCTAGTGTGTACACCGATCCGGAAGGACGTTTACGTATGTTGGCCAACTATGGAGCCAAAGGAACCTGGGAGTCCGGCTCAATCGATGGTGGTTGGTGGTCTGTCAATCCCGGATTTCCTCCGGGAGGTGATTGCACATTCTTTTTCCGCTGGGGAAATTTTGATTATGTAATCGGTGGATTTACCGGCTTATGGTCAAAACCATCCAATGCCGGTGAGGATAAATATACGGATGTAGTCAAACAAGGACTGGATTTTTATAACGGGATGTGTGTACCGGCCATTACAGAAATTGCTGGCGGACGCTTCTTGATGGCTGGTTGGATTCCTATGGTTAACTGGGGCGGGACATTAAACATTCATGAAATGATCCATTACCCTGACGGCCGTATCGGAACAAAATGGATGGAAGAAATTATTCCAGCCACTCAAAAGGCAAAAACTCTGGCTAAAGAAATAATGGAGCCATCTTCCTTTAGTGTTGAAAACCCCTCATTTATGCTGACATTCGATGTAGAGCCAGGAGATGACCTGTCCGGGAAACTCGGAACTTTACTTCTCGGTGCCGACGAAAACGATCACGCCTGTGAAATCCAGGTTAGCCCCAAAGAGAAGAAAGCACAGTATGGGAAAGGTAATCTTCAGAAATTCTCAGAAGCAGAAAAAACATTACGTGAAGGAGGTTATCCAAACCAGGCGCGTGATTATGCCATTGAAAACCTGATCGATACCGACAAACCATTTACAGTTCGTATGATTGTTAAATATGAGGACAAATTTGGCGGTTCACAAATAGATACGGAAATTGCCGGCCAACGTACCATGATATCTTTCCGTCCGGGTTTAAAAGTAGAGAAATTACTTCTTCGCTCAGAACAAACCGGAATTAAAAATGTAAAAATAGCATCTCTCAAATATTAATGATGCTCATTGAAATCTCATGCAGGTTTCAAAATATACTCCCGGCGGAATTAAAGAAGGTTCATTATATAAGAAAATATGAACTAAATTAATTCCGCCAGCGAGTATTCTTATTGTTATTAGCGTTCGCAAGGAACCCTAAGGATCGTAAATGAATTAGGCTGACAAACCATTTCGAAAGAAGAATTCAGGCCTTTCAGTTTTGTTTCTACCGGAACTACTTTTTCCGGATCGGTAAAGCTGTTTTCTGCATCCGGATTTACGGAGCCTAAGGTGATCTGCGTCCCTTCCGGTTGTATTGATTTTACATTTGCCAGATTGATGGAAGCACTCCAGGGCGTATTCTCTCCATTCACCAATTTGATCACGATTTCGTTAGTAGCCTTATCATATCCTGAAACCGCATAATGACGGATCACCGGTTGATACGTATATTCATACTCCAGCTGGTTATCCAGATAGCATTTCCAATGGTTCCCTTTCACTTCAACACGAACATCATACCAGTGATCCGTATGCACGCTCGTTGAATTACGGTAATCGAACAGGGAAACATTCCCGGCTGCATTCCTTTCACCAAAGATTACAGACTCGTTCGTATGGCTACCGATATCGGCCATATAATACTGTTCCTCCCCTTTGGAACCGAAGAAGATACGGAAACCTTCGCGTCCTTCGATCTTCCGTGCTTTTAACTCGATCGTGCAATCGCCAAGCTCTTTTCCATTCAACCAGAGATAAGAGTCGCCTTCTACCTTCGACTGTTTCAAAACTCCGTTATCCACCTTCCATTCACCTTGTGAGGCAGTCCATGCGGAAGCCAGATCGTTCCAGTCTGTCGAATAGAAGGTTTTGCCATCCTGAGTCACTTTAAAGTCTTTGAATTCGGCTACCGTATTGCAGGTTCCGATACCAACAATTCCTTGTGTCTGGAAAACAGGTTGTGTTTCGGCAGGAAGAACCTGTGTTTTCAGATTGACGTCCGGACGGTTCTCGGAGAACATTTTCAAAATATGATAGTTGGTACGGCCATATACCGAGTCATTCTTTAAAACGATCAGGTGATTACGACCATGACCGTCTGCATTCTCCAGCAGAGGAGCGTAAGAAACCAGCTGCACTTTATCGGCATTGCGTTCCACGCCGGTCAGGTAAGCGGCTTCAGCCAGCGAAGAATATAAAGAAGAACGTCCGGTAGCGGCATATTCTCCCACATAGATCTTATAGGGATAATCCGCCGGAAGTTTATCATACAGATCCCCGTTACGATAGAACCAGTCGGCTGTCTCATAGTAATGCGGGTCGATAATGCCGATAGGGCCGGCTTCTTTCAGATACGGACTGAACATCAAGGCACAGATCGGTGTGATCTGAGGATATTTCTCTTTGATGGCGGCATAGAAACGTTTGTAGTTGGCCGCATAGCGGGAACCGATGTTCTCGTTTCCTATCTCAACATATTTCAGAGGGAAAGGAGCCGGATGTCCATTCTCCACCCTTTTCTTTCCCCAGTAAGTATCTGCATCGCCAATCGCATATTCAATAGCATCCAATGCTTCCTGGATCAGTCCGTCCACCTGGTTATCATCATAGAAATCCCCGTTACGGAACAGGCAGGACATACCGGCGTTGCAAACGAACATACCGTCGGCATGCACGTCCTCGCAGAACTGTAGGAATTCATGGTATCCGAAACCATACGTACTCCGGTAACCCCAGAGATTATATTCACCCGGACGGGTCACAGGATCACCGATCGTTTCTTTCCATTTGATCCGGTTTTCCATAGTCAGACCTTCCACAATACAACCACCCGGCCAACGGATAAAGGCTGGATGAAGATCAGCCAATGTTTCGGCTACATCTTTCCGCATACCGTTCGGACGGTTCATAAATGTTTCTTCCGGGAACAAAGAGACATAATCCAAGTACACGTTCCCTTTATTCTTAAAGGTAAGTGCCAGGCGGTATTTGTTTCCTGTCGAAGCAGACACAAGTGCGCCTTCATATTTATGCCATTGGTTATCCTTCGTGATCTTAAAGCTTTGCGAAGCTGCCGGCTGTTCGTTTTCATCGATCAGAGAAACAGTTACCTCTTCATTGCTGGCTGCATCAGCTTTCAGGTGAAAAGCCAGTTTATAAGAACTCCCTTCGGTAAGAGCCATATTCCAGTAGCCGTTGTTAATAACCTGTATGTCTCCTGCCGACTTACCCAGTTCCAACTGCAACGCATGGGGCGTAGCCGGATGCAGGGGTTGGTTATCGACAATCTTATAAACAGGCTGACCGGCCGCACAAACCACCTGCCAGCCATTCATCGCCTTATCATCCTGCCATTTTACCTTGAAATTATTGATCGAGTCATTCGAATAGCAAGGCAAGCTTTTAGCCACTGCGTATCCATCCTTGTAAGTGGTTCCGGAAGGCAGGTTACCATCTTCAAATCCACGGTTTACAACCATTTCCGCATATAATCCTCCATCGCCGGAATGAGTGATTTCCTCAAAGAACACACCATACAACGAAGAGGGCACCTCTGCTCCTTCCTGTGCGACATCGATAATAATCTGATCCGACTTAGTACAAGCAACCATCGACAGACACAACGAGAGCCCTGCCAACCAACCTTGTCTTTTATTCCATTTATTTTTCATTGTATTCAAAATTGATTTAATTATCTACATATTCTACGGTTTGCCGGCATTGTATATCTTCCGCCGACTTTGCAAACATAAATTCAAACTCGCCCGGCTCCGTAACATATTCCATCCGGGAATTCCACAAGCCGAGTTCTATATAGGGTATTGAGAATGTAACACGTTTAGTTTCGCCTGGTTTTAGTTCTATCTTCTTGAAACGTTTTAAAGCAATTACCGGGGTAGTGACACTGCTCACCTTATCATTTACATAAAGTTGCACGACTTCCTTTCCCGTCCGGTCACCAGTGTTCTTCACCTGTACGGACACCTCGATGCTTTCTTTACCGAAAGTTTTCTTTGAGACCTGCATGTCGGAATACCCGAAGGTGGTATAAGACAGACCAAATCCGAAAGGAAATAAAGGTGCCGGTGATGAAAACACATAATCACGTCCGGCCTTTTCTTTTGTACCCGGTTCGCAGTTGATCCCTTTGGCTGAAGGTTTATAATCATAAAAGACAGGAATATGTCCGACAGACTGAGGGATCGTCGCATTCAGGCGACCGGAAGGATTCACTTTACCGAACAGGATATTGGCAATCGCCGCACCTCCCCTTTCACCCGGATACCAGGCTTCCAGTATCGCCGGGACATTTTCTTTCTCCCACGAGATACTCCACGGACGGCCATGCACGAGAACCAGAATAATCGGTTTCCCGGTTTCCTTCAAAGCCTGTACCAGTTCACGCTGTACTCCCAGCGGATTAATATCGGTCAGGTCATATCCTTCCCCGCAGGTAAACGGATCGCCCACTTCGTTCTCGCCCGGCCCTTTTCCCCAGCCTAACCCGGAAAGGATCACACTGGTTCCACCTAAAACGACAACAACAGCATCACTCTTTTCTGCTGCTTTGACCGCTTCCGGAAAGCCGTCTTTACTCAATCCTGAGATATCGCAGCCTTTGGCATAATGGACATTCACCTGATTTCCTACCGCCTGCCTGATACCTTCCAGGACAGTTATCCCCGTTTTATTATCGCGTGTATAAGAGTAATCACCGTATTGCACCTGATCCGCATTCGGACCGACCACTGCTATATTTTTCAACCGGCTGATTTCCAGCGGGAGTGTATTGTTCTCATTTTGCAATAAGATGATGGATTCTTCTGCCACCTTCTGCGCAAGCGCTATATGAGCCGGAAGATGAACCCTTTTCTTTATATCAGCTGCATCAGGATAAGGTTTCTCAAACAAGCCGGCCTTAAACTTAGCAGTCAGGATGCGGCGCACCGAATTATCAATCAGCGATTCCGGGACTTTCCCGTCTTTCACCAATTGAACCAGATGTGTAAAGATATCCGGGCGGGCAGCTTCCAGGTCGACACCGGCCGTTACTGCCATTTTTGCCGCTTCGGCTTTATCTTTGGCTACATTATGAAAGTTATATAGTTGGGAAACACCCCCGTAATCAGAGAAAACATATCCCTGGAAACCCCATTCGTCACGCAGAACCTGCGTCAGCAAAAAATGATTTGCATGGGCAGGCATTCCGTCCACCTCATTATAGGAAGGCATCACCGCATATACGTTTGCATCTTTTACTACTTGCTGAAAAGGAGGCAAATGAAGAGCCCGCATCTCCCGTTCACCGATCGAAGAGGGTGCCAGGTTGATACCCGCCCACGGCTGGCTGTATCCGGCGAAATGCTTGGCCGTACACATCAGTTTACCGGCAGGAATACCGATACGGGTCTGTTCCGGCTTGCCTTGCATACCGGTTACAAACGCCGATCCCATCCGGCCTACCAGATAAGGGTCTTCGGCATAGCACTCTTCATTCCGGCCATAACGGGCATCGCGGATCAGGTCGAAAAGAGGGGATAATGCCTGGTCTACTCCCGAAGCGGAAGCTTCATAGGCAATAACAGAAGCCATCTCTTCTATCAATTCCGGGTTCCAGGTGCTCCCCTGAGCTATGGCCTGCGGAAATATGGTCGCCCCGTAAGCCAGTTGACCGTGCAGACATTCTGCTATCTGGATGGGAGGAATACCCAAACGGGTATTTTCCCGGGCATGACGTTTGGCACGCGCCGATTGCTCGACAATCTTCTCCAGGCTTTCAAAAGGGCTGTCGCAAACACCGTATACAGCCGGCGAACGCGGGAAATCACCCAATCCGGTCATCGACATTTGTTCCACCTTTTCTTCCAGTGTCATACGGCCAAGCAGGTCTTCGACACGATCTTTCACCGGAGCTTTCGGATCCTTATACAGTTGCGGATAAACTGCCTGTCCGCAAAAGACTGCCAAAAGAATACATATACTTTTTCTGATCATATATTGTTCTTTATAAAAAAAGGGCAAAAGCTCTGTTTGATAAATCATCCAAAAAACTTTTACCCTTTTTATTATTTACATTGAATGATTACCAACCGGGATTGTTCGGCAGTAATTTCGGATTCGTATCTGTTTCGGTAGACGGTATCGGCCACAGCAGATATTTCTCGTCGAATGTAATGCCGCTTTCGTTAGCGAAACTATTATACGCATCGTAGCTGTTTGCCTTTACATTATAAGCTTTACGGGTACGCTGAATATCGAAATAGTCTTTATTTTCGAAACACAACTCATGTGCGCGTTCTTTCCATACAGCCTGCAGGAAATCATCTTTGCTCAATCCGGAAACAGGCGCCAGGTTGGCACGGCTACGGATAGCATTCACCATATCGTAAGACAACTGGTCGGGAGCCCCGTTTGCCTGTGTATAAGATTCTGCATAGATGAACATTACTTCCGGCAAACGGTATAAAGTAAAGTTAATATCACACTGGCCGGTCTTTGTCGCACCTTCTATATCATAATATTTATACAAGGCCGGAGAACCGAACTCGATAATATTGGTCTTATCGTCACGGTGTCCGTCTTTGGTGAAGAACATTTCCTTTTCTTCCGTTCTCTTATCCCCTTTTTCATAAGAATAATAGAAATCCCAGGTAGGCATCAAAGCGCCGAACTCATCATAGATCTTGATGATCTGTTTCATGGTCGGAACGATCATGGATGTGATCTGGTTGGTGGTGATACCTTCCTTATATTGTACCTGGAAGATTAGCTCACCTTTATTCTTATTATCGTCATCATGCAGTTTTTCATACGAGTCGAACAGGGAATACCAGGCTGTTCCGGCTGCGCTTGCGTTATAATCCGGACTGGTTGGAGAGACGCAATAGGATTTGTCCAATACTTCTTTAGCCTTTTCGTAAGCCAGTTTATAGTATTCGGCTCCCTTATTCAACGGAGCACCGGCCATATATTGATAGACATCGGCCATAATTGTCTTTACCAAACCTAAAGAAACACGGCCGGTACGGTCGGTTTCCGGCAAACCGGATTCTTCGGCTGCCTTCAAATCGCTCAAGATAGATTCGAATACCTGTTCCTGAGTCGAGCGCTCAGGATACAAATTTTCAGAGTCTGACGTTACAGGTTCCAGAATCAAAGGTATATCGCCGTACAGACGTACCAGATAGTAATAGTAAAGGGCGCGCAAGGTATAAACTTCCCCCATCAGGCTCTTCGTATCACCATTTACCTTCTGAATACCCGTGATACACATATTACAATCTGCAATCCCTTCATAAAAACCTTCCCATATATTTTTGAAAGAAGGGCTGTTTGTTCCTGTCGTATGGCGGATATAACCGTTGTTATAGGTACTCTGTCCTAATGTAGTTGCATGACCGCACAATAATTCCAGGGTTACCCAGGGGCCTTCACCATAACCGTCATAAGCCTGCAAAGCTCTCAAACGTTCATAAGCACCATCTACGGCAGTCTTTGCCTGATTAATGTTCTGAAAATAACTATCCTGGGTAAAGTCCGTCTTAGGATTTTCTTCAAGAAAATCCTCACAGGAGGTACCTCCTGCTAAAAGCAAACCGCTTAAAGCGAATATATAAAATTGTTTTACTGTTCTTTTCATGATCGATATTGATTACGTTAAATTAAAAAATTGCACTAAGACCGAAGGTGTAGCTTCTTGCTTTCGGATAATCGTAGAACTGAATATTCTGTGAGAATCCGGTATCCCAGGTAGAAACTTCAGGATCATATCCGGAATAGGATGTGATCAGGAAAAAGTTCTGGGCAGAGAAAGAAACACGCAGTTTGGAGAAGCCAATTTTATTGATCAGCGTTGTTGGTAAAGAATAACCGATAGAGATATTCTTACCACGCAGGAAGGAACCGTTTTCAACCTTATGCGAGTCGATCAGCGTAGTATATCCGGCACTGGCCAGACGAGTCTGTGCGATCGGAGTATTCTGGTTTTCTTCTGTCCAGGCATTCAGCACGGTCTTTTTGGAGTTGGCAATGCTGGTACGGTCTTCCGAAGAGTGATTGGTATTATTCAGTACGTCAGCACCTACGGAATACTGCAATTCCAGAGAGAAATCGAAGTTCTTATATTGCAGGTAGTTGTTGAATGTACCATAGAAGTCAGGTGTACCGCGACCAATGATCTGTTTGTCAGCATCATTGATCTGGTTATCATGATTCAGGTCTTCATGTTTCAGGTCACCCGGTTTCTTGCCATATTTAGCAGCTTCGTCCGCTTCATTCGTACCCCAGGTTCCTAACAACTTATAACCCCAGAATGAACCGACAGGCTCTCCGACACGAAGAATAACATTCTTACCCAGGAAGTCCGGATCAACCAGTTTATCTTCATTATTTACACCTAATTGGGTAATCTCGTTTTTCAGGAAAGAGATATTAAACGAAGATGACCACTGGAAATCGTTTGTCTTGATGTTTACGGTATTCAATGTCAGTTCTATACCTTTATTTTCCATGCTACCGATATTCGACATCATAGCACGTTTACCGCTGGTTGCAGGAACCGGAGCTTCATACAAAAGATCTCTCGTCTTTTTCAGGAAGAAATCGAGTTCCATAGAGATACGGTTATCCAATACGCCCATGTCGACACCGACGTTCCACTGTTCTGTCTTTTCCCATTTCAAATCAGGGTTTGCCAGCTCTCCGATCACCATACCCGGAGCTCTCTCGCCTCCAAAAGTATAGGTTGTCGAACCTAACATCGCCAATGAACGGTACTGCCCGATATCCGAGTTACCTGTCAAACCATAGCTTAAACGGAGCTTCAGGTTAGACATCCAGTCTTTCGTGTTTTCCATAAATGCTTCATCAATAACACGCCATCCCAGTGCGGCAGACGGGAAGAATGCATACTTGTTATTCTTACCGAATTTGGAAGAACCGTCCACACGACCTGTAACAGTCAATAAATAACGGTTTTTCAGGTTATAGTTGATACGGGCAAAATAAGATTCCATCTGCCATCCCAGATAACTGGAAGCGATAGATTGCGTTTTTGCCTGTCCAAGATTGTTCCAGCTGAAAAAATCGTCTGATAAATCCGCACCGGTCTGTTCCATGCGTGATCTGTGATATTTCTGGTATTCAGCACCGATCATTGCATTGATCGAGTGATCTTCAGCAATAACGGTACTATAAGTCAGGTGATTTTCCCATTGCCAGAAACGACGGCGTTCGCTGTTGACATTCGCCTTGTTTTTACCCATACCGGTACGCAGGCTGATTGTTGTCGGAGCAAAGATAAATTCATGCCAATCGGTATTGGAAGCACCTAAAGTCGTTTTAAATTCGAGCCCTTTCATAAACGTAATATTAGCATATACGTTTCCGTTGAACACGGCACTCTTATTCAGCCATTTCAATTCACTTGCCAGGCTGGCAGGCGTATCGGCATCTTCCATACCGGCAAAATCGGCAGGACGTGCAAAAGTTCCGTCAGCCCATTTAACAGGAATGATCGGAGTTGTTTCGATCATCGTTCTGGGAATATTTCCCGAACCCTGTTCCTGATCCTGGAAGCTCTCGCGGATATCACTGAAGCTCAACATAGTTCCGACCTTCAACCAATCTTTAACCTTCGTATCCAGATTAAGACGTCCTGAAAAACGTTTTTTGTAAGTCGATTTCAGGATACCCTGATCATCCGTATAATTCAGGAAAGCAGCATAAGATGTCTTTTCCGTACCTCCGGTGAATGACAGGTTATGGTTCTGACTTATCGCTACACGGGTAGCTTCATCTTGCCAATCCGTATCGTACAGAGGTTTACCATTGGCATCGAACAATTCGCGGTTACCGTATGTATTGCCAACTTTATAATGTTCGCGAACATATTCAGGACTGAACGAAGTGTATTTTCCAGACTTCCATCCCTCCGGGTCAAACTTTTCTGCATTCTTATAACCGGTATCCCAAACGCTCATAAACTCTTCCGCATTCAACACATCGATTTTGCGGGCCAGTTTACTAACTGAAAGATTGGCATCATAGCTGATGGTCGGCTTTTGTCCCAGTTTTCCTTTCTTTGTCGTAACGATGATAACACCGTTTGAACCGCGTGTACCGTAAATAGCTGTAGAAGAAGCATCCTTTAATACATCGATCGATTCGATATCGTTCGGGTTGATCGCATCCAGGCCGCCACCTTCCCATACGACACCATCCACTACATAAAGCGGGTTACTGGTGGCATTGATAGAGCTATAACCACGAATCTGTATGCTGGTTCGTCCACCGGGGCGACCTGAGTTGGTCGATACGTTCACACCGGCCACACGTCCTGCCAAAGCCTGTTCGACAGTCGTTGCCGGACGTTCCATCAACTTCTCCGATTTGATATTGGAAACAGAGCCTGTCAGGTCTGATTTCTTCTGGACACCGTAACCGACCACAACAACCTCATCCAGGTTCTGTGTATCTTCTGCCAGTTTAACGGCGATCCGGGAATTGTTTCCCACCGGAATATCTTTCGTCAAATAACCGATATAGGAAATAGTTATAGTAGCCGAAGCCGGAACTTCCAATGAAAAGTTTCCATCGATATCGGTAACCGTACCGATAGTTGTTCCTTTGATCGTGATATTAGCTCCGATAATAGGTTCTCCCAGATTGTCTGTAACGATACCCGTTATAGTACGGTTCTGCTGCTGAACAGAAGCAGTCATCGCTTTTTCAGATAAAATGATCTGTTTATCTACAATCTGATATTCGACATTCGTATTCTTGAATATCTGCGATAAGATATGATTGATATCCCCTCTGTTCACCTTCAGGTTGACAATCCGGTTAACATCCACGGTATTATCTCTGAAAAGGAAAGAGAAACCTGTTTCTTTTTCAATCTGGTCGAGCGCTTGTTCAACCGTAACATTTTTCAAAGATAACGAGAGTGAAGTTGTCTGTGAATAGGATACTCCGGCATATAGCTGAGCAGCCAATAAAAAGGAAAATACGACACTTAACTTCATAATGCGGAAAGATTTAAGCAAACATCGGGCATAGTTACCCTTGCGTAATTTAAATAACTTCATAACTTTGTAAATGATTTATATTTATTGTTTTTTTGACAGGTTGGCGCCTGTCAAAAGATGTTTCACACGGGCAAGAATAAGTTGGCGCTTATTCTTGCTTTTTTAAGGTACATTTCTTTCTCTACACCATAGGCATATTTGATTTAAGTATAACATTATATTATTTGTTTCTATTTTTGATACACATCGATCCGTCCCCGGGCAAAGGAAGAGTCGTTGTTCTGTTCCAGCCCTTTCACAGTCCACTCAATAGGTGTTGTCAGCTTCAGATAGTTCAGGATCTGCTCTACCGTCTCTGTCGTAAACGCTGCGCGATACCTGTATTCCTTATCGTTACTTTTATGCAGTACGATATCTACATTATACCGTTTGGACAATCTCTTCAATACCACATCCAACGGGGTATTTCTAAAGACTAACCGCCCGTCTTTCCATCCTATTTTCTCTTCGAGATTCACGGTCGAGACCGTAAACTCTCCTGTTTTTTTATCGAACAAGGCTTGTTTCTCCGGATCCAGGGAAACAGTCTTATCCCGGCTGATCACGTCGATCTTTCCATTTGCCAGAACAGCCTCTACACTGGATTCATCCTCGTAAGCATTCACATTAAATTTAGTTCCGTAAGCCATGACTCTGACCCCTTCATCTGTTGTAACGTAAAACGGATGCTTCCGATCCGACTGAACTTCAAAATATCCTTCACCCGACAGTTTTACATCCCGCTCCTTGGCATTGAAAACAGAGGGATAACTTAACGAACTGCCCGAGTTCAACCAGACAACAGACTGGTCGGGCAAAACCAACCGGGTGACTGTGCCGGGAGCCGAGCTGACCTGGTTATAGGTAACCTGTGCCAGTTCTCCTTTCTGTTCCATATATAAATAAGAAAAGACAATCGACGAAACCAGCAACGGTAACAGCAAAATAACGGCCACACGGGAAACAGCATGCATATAAATGTGGCGCGCTTGCTTCTTTTGTATCCGCTTGTCCATCCGCATATATCCCTTCTTCACTTCTACTGACTGATATTCAAGAATATCTTCGGAGAGTGCCTTTATTTGTTCTATCGTATTTTTATGATCAACCATTTTCGAACCTTTTTATAATAGAGACACGTGAAAACGAAAATCACGACAACAAAATCCGTTTTTTTTCAAAAAAAGAAATACATTTGTCACATCATGGAAAAGGAACACGCTGGCGCAGTTAATATTGAGCTCTTATTATGGAACATTTCCACGAATGACGACGAGAGTTCATTTCGTAATTTATTCGAATATTATTACCCGGCATTATGTCTCTATGCAAAGCGCTTTATCAAGGAAAGAGAAACCCGGGAAGACATCGTTCAGGATGTATTTTTTTCTATTTGGGAAAATAGGAAATATATCTCCGTGCAAACTTCCGCCAGGAATTATTTGCTGACTTGCGTACGAAACCATTGCCTGAATTTCCTTCGCCACCAGCCCACAGAGTCTTTCGACCAGATCATACAAGAGAATATTCCGGTATATGCCGAAAACAATGACGATTTCTATACGCTGACCGAATTGCAGGAGCTACTGGCCAAAGCCCTTGCCAAGCTCCCGGAAGATTATCGCCGCGTATTTGAGTTAAATCGCTTTGAAGATAAAAGTTATGGTGAAATTGCCGAGTCGATGGATATATCGACACGGACAGTCGAACGCTATAAAAATAAGGCGATCGAGCTTTTGAAGAAAGAGCTGAAAGATTACCTGCCTCTTTTCATCGGCCATTTATTTTAAAATCCGGCCCTATCCCCGTTCTCTCTGCCCGCATGGATAAGCAGGCTCTCTGCAATTATTAAATCAAAAGGCGTCGTTATCTTTATGTTTTCCCGATTTCCGGAGACCAGACGGATCGTTTCACCCATCGCTTCCACGACCGATGCATCATCCGTAAAAAGAGAGGAAAACTCCTGTCCGTAGGCCTTCAACAATAAACCGGAACGGAATACCTGCGGTGTCTGTACCGCGAAATAACGGCTACGATCCACCGGGTGAGAGCCTTTCTCATCTGTTTCACGCAACGAGTCAATCATTGGCATAACAGGGATAGCCGCCCCCTTTTTCTCCGCTTCATCAAAGCAGGCTTCGATCACTTCGGGCGAAACAAACGGGCGTACACCGTCATGCACTGCGACCAGGACTTTTTCATTTCCTTCGGATGCATTTTTAATTTCTTCCGAAAGGAATTCCAATCCGTTCCGGACGGAATGAAAACGCGTCTCCCCGCCATTGGCAATCCGGTGAGGCACTTTACATCCGATTTCCCGGCAAAGCATATTCCAGTAAGGCTGATGATCTTCCGGAAGCACCAACACCAGTTCGGCCGAAGCATCCCAACGGTGAAACACTTCCAGTGTATGCATCAGGACAGGCTTCCCTTCGAGCGGGATAAACTGCTTGGGAAGATCGCCGCCCATCCGGAGACCTTTACCTCCGGCCACGATCAGTACATATCTGCGCATTACTCCAATTCCTCCAACACCTTTTTAACCTCTTCGTCCACCTTATATAGTTTCTCTTTGCACAATTTGATCAGGCGGGTCGCTTCCTTCACCTTCTCGGAAAGGATATCCACATCCAGCTCGCCGTTTTCAATGTCAGCCACGATCTTGCGTAGTTTCTCTACCGCTTCGTTGTACGTTTCTTCTTTCTTTGTCATATATCGGAGTGATTTATTTTTTAACGATACTCTTTACATCACCGTCTGCAAACCGGGTAACCAGTTCGTCACCGGAAGCCAGATCGGTTGCGTGTTTAATTATTTTGCCGTCTTTAAGAGCCAGGCTGTATCCGCGTTTCAGTACATAATCGGGAGAGGCCATCTTGATGAACTGTTCTGTCAACTGGATAAACCGGGTTCCTTCCGTGATCCGGGAAACTGTCCGGTTCTGCAACTGCATCTGCAATGTATCCAAGGTTGAACGGCGGCGCGACAACATAGCCGAAGCCGACACCGGGAGTTTATTCCCCAACAGCTGTAAAAGGGAACGGTTCCGCTCGATCCTGTTGGTAGCGATAACAGGAAGGCGGGTACCCAGCAATTGCAGGAAGTTCCGTTGCTTCAATAATATACCGGTAGCCAATTCGCTTACCTCCTCCTGAAGTTCTTCCAGATCCATCGCAGCCGCATCCATACGCCCGATCAGGAACTCAGCCACAGCCGTTGGCGTTTTCATCCGGGTATGGGCTACCATATCCAGGATCGTATCATCACGTTCATGGCCGATACCGGTAATAACCGGCAACGGGAATTGTGCACAGTTAGCCGCCAGTAAATAAGAATCGAAACTATTCAGATCGGACGTCGCCCCACCGCCACGGATAATCACCACCACATCAAAATGATCGAGATGTTGATAAATACGATCCAGTGCCGCAATGACCGACTCCTCCGTCCTTTCCCCCTGCATCAAGGCAGGAAACAGTTTGGTATAAAATGGATAACCGGACTTATTATGTGCCAGCTGATTCAGAAAATCCTCATATCCTGCCGCCGTCGGCGAAGTGACAACAGCAATACGTTTGGGCAATACCGGAAAAAGCAATTCCTTATTGAGCGTAAACACCCCTTCCTCTTTCAACTGACGGATGATCTCCATCCGCCGCCTCAACATATCCCCCATCGTATAGGCCGGATCGATATCCGTCACGGTCAGGCTATATCCATATAATTCGTGAAACTCGATGGAGACTTTCACCAGCACTTTCAGTCCGGAAGCAAACAATTGCCCCGTCTCCATTTCAAAATAAGGCTTCAGCATCCGGAATGTTTTCGCCCAGATAGAGCCGCGCGCCCGGGCGACCAGTTGTCCGGTCACCGGATTCTTTTCTATAAACTCCAGATAGCAATGGCCGGAAGCTGCATTTGTCCGTACATCGCTCATTTCGGCGCGCACCCAGCAAGTACCCGGAAAAGCTTCGCTGATGGCTCCACGTACCCGGTTATTTAGTTCCAGCAGGGAAAACTCACGGCGTTCATTGCCCGTGTATTCCGGATCAATGTTCAGTCCTGGCATATTGAAGTCCTTTCTTATAGGCTTTATACATATTCGGGATACCATATCCCAGTTCTGCATCAGGCCTCTTGGATTGGCTCGAGACCTGGTGCAGTAAATCTATAATATCTTTATTGCTCAGCCGCGGCAATGCCTGCCACAGGCAAACACCCAATCCGGCCAGGATAGGCGTGGCAAAAGATGTTCCGCTGGCATAACGCACATTACCTTTCGGATCGATCACACAACTACCGGAGCCCAAAGCCACCACATCCGGCTTCACCCGGTAATCGGCCGTAAACCCGACAGAGCTGAATATACTCTTTTTCTTTTCTTCCGTTATCGCCCCTACCGTCAGCACATCCGAAGCATCCGACGGGAAAGTGATCTTCCCCCAGATTCCGTTTCCCTCATTTCCTGCACTGCAAAACATAAGGATACCTTTCTGAGCCGCCATATGGGCCGCCTGGCTGATCAATGTCGTCTTACCGTCCAAGGCAGACTGATCGTATGACAATTCATCCGCATCGAAAGCAAAATACCCCAGGGAGGATGTGATCACATCGACACCCACACTATCGGCATACTCCACAGCGGCAGCCCAATAGTCTTCTTCTATCGGATATTCCGAATCGCTGTCTTCGCTTTTGATCAGCAGATAAGACGCTTTAGGCGCCGTCCCTACCATAATACCCGGCATATCGGCAGCCAGGCAAGATAAAACCTTCGTTCCATGATCATCGGCATTATATACGCTCTGTCCCGGATACACCACATTGTGCGTACCGATCAGTTTCAGTGAATCGAACACACTGATACGGTCTACATTCTGGAAACCGGCATCTATCACGGCCACCCGCATTCCTTCACCCTGGAATCCGGCCTCATGCAATTTTACGCCATTAAGCATTTTAATCTGCTCCCCGGCATATCCGTAGCGATCCTTCAGCGGAGTCTCCGCCGGGAAGAAACGCTCTTCCTGTTCCGCTTCTTCAGCCGTAACCACATTGCTTCCTTTCCAGACCCATTTAACCGAATCGACAATAGCCAGTTCTTTCAAGCGGTCGGCAATAGTGCTGTCCCTGCTCGTCACCACCACGGTCGAAAACCACCTGCTTTGCACAACCGGTTCGGCACCGGCCGACACCAGGGTATCCAGATAAGAACGCGCTATCGGAAGATCCGACACCGACACCGGCGTACCTGTTTTCTCCCGACGCTGAATGGATTCTTTCGAAAGGAATGCTTCCGGCTGGTCAAGCGTATAGCCGGAATCGCCTTTATCTTTCAGATAGACACGGAAACAATAGCTTTCTCCGGCAGCAAGCCACGAAGAAATGCAACTTAATAATATAACAAGTCCTAAATATTTTTTCATGGAATAAACAATACTCAACCCTACAAAGGTAATAATTGCTATGGAGATAAAAAAGCCCGGCTTCTCGTCAGGAGGGCCGGGCCATCTATAATATTACAAATTATTCGTTCACATTGCAGATAGGGATCTCACGTTTCACGCTCTGGCGTAATGAGATCAGCGTTTCTGTAGCTGTCACCCCCGGTATTTCCTGGATTTTAGAGTTCAGAAGCTCCATCAAATGTTCGTTATCACGGGCATACAACTTGATAAGCATTGTATACGGACCGGTAGTAAAGTGGCATTCAACCACTTCGGGTATTTTTTCAAATTCCGGAACCACGTCCTTATACATAGAACCACGTTCCAACTTAACACCGATATACGTGCAGGTATTATATCCCAGAATTTTAGGATTAATATGATAACCCGATCCAACGATCACATTCATATCAATCATGCGCTGTACCCGTTGATGAATGGCAGCACGAGACACACCACACTCTTCAGCTACATCCTTAAAAGGAATCCTGGCATTCTTTGAAATAATGTTCAATATCTGCCGATCCAGCTTGTCTATTTTCTCCATGTTTTCTATCGCTTTATTATACGCTCTAATTTATTTATATATCAAAAGTATATAATTATTTTCAACAATCTATCATTCTGAAAGAAAAAAGTAGCAAATAAATAATAAAAGCGGGCAATTAATGCTTTTCAGCATAAATTACCCGCTCCTTTATCTACTAAAATGAGAAATTACTTTTTCTGATCGTCTTTTACGATATCCAGCAATTCCACTTCAAATTTCAATACGCTGTTCGGTTTGATACCACGAGTTCCGTGTTCGCCATAAGCAAGTTCAGAAGGAACCCAGATCACATATTTAGAACCAACCGGCATGATCTGCAGGATTTCAGTCCATCCTTTGATCACCTGTCCAACGCCGAATACAGCAGGTTCGCCACGGTCTACAGAGCTATCGAATTTAGTTCCGTCCAGCAGTGTACCTGTGTAGTGTACTTTTACCTGATCTTCAGCAGTCGGTTTTGCACCTGTACCTTCAGTTTCCACTTTGTACTGCAAACCGCTTTCTGTAGTGATAACACCTTCTTTTGTTTTGTTTTCAGCAAGGAACTTTTCACCCTCTTCTTTCACCTTGTTAGCGTCACGAGCCTGAGCTTCAACAAAATAAGTATTCAGGTAAGTCTGAGCCTGTTCCGGAGTCATTTTCATTCCGGTAGAGTCACCCTTCATAGCTGCTTCGAAACCAGCCAATAAAGCGTCTACATTAGCAGGGCCACCAGGCATACCATCCAGGTTCTGTTTGAACATGCTACCGTTAGCAACACCAATTGCATAGCTCGCGCTATCCACAGAGGATTTCAGGTTCGCGCTCTTTTTTGAGTCACAAGAAGTGGCAGAAACGCCCAATGCTACAATAGCTGTAGCGGCTAAAACACTAATCTTTTTCATTTTTCTCTATAAATTATTTTACTATGTCTAACAATTCAACATCAAATACCAATGCACTGTTCGGTTCGATCGCTTCTCCTGCACCATGTTCGCCATAAGCCAGGTCAGACGGGATGAACAATCTCCATTTAGAACCTACTTCCATCAGTTGCAACGCTTCCACCCATCCCGGGATTACCTGCGATACACCGAATACAGCCGGTTCGCCACGCTGTACAGAGCTATCAAAGACTGTTCCATTGATTAATGTGCCGTGATAATGACATTTCACCTGATCAGAAGCGGTCGGTTTTGCACCGTTTCCTTTTTGAAGAACCTGATATTGTAATCCGCTCGGTAATGTAACAACACCGGCTTTACCTTTGTTTATGTTTAGAAATTCTTCTCCGGCTTTCTTGTTTACTTCAAATTTTTCTTTCTGTAGCTTCATGAAGAAATCGTTGATCACTTGCTTAGCTTCGTCATAACTGAGTTCAGGGGTCTGATTACCCAAAACATCTTTCATTCCCTTTACAAAGTCTTCAATCTGAAGATCATTAATGCCTGAGTTCTGGAAATTATTTCCGATACTTAAGCCAAGTGCATAACTTACTTTATCCATTCTTTTTCGTTTTCAACTAATTACAAGCTACAAAAGTAATGCTTTTAAGTACACAAACGTCATCAGAAGCTACTTTTTTATTACTTTTGCATCTGTTATGGGAGAACCGACCGTCTTTCATTCTTTACAGACACTATGTAACCGATCTTTACTAATCAATACTACATCTCCATTCCTTACTTTATGTTTCTTTACCGAATAATCTTCCGGTGTATAAATGGCATTTGCTTCAATCATTTGATTTAACTGATTTGCCGACAATCCCAGACACGACCGGATGACAGAAGATAATTTCAGTCCGAAATCGAAAGGTGTCCGAACTTTGAATGTTATAATTTCATTATCGCCGCTTAAAATATCGTCAATCGAAACAGGCTCATGTTGTATCTCATATTCAACACTGCCGTAATCCAACTCGACACTGTTCTTTCTTACCGTTTCAGCAGAAAACGCATATTCCCACGCCACCGCTTCGTCATTCTCAGTAAATTTAAGGTAGAGATCCTTTTTGATCAGTTCGGATTTCGTACGTGACAATATGGTTAAGTTGTATGTGCTGTCACATTCCATACATCTATATATCAGCCACACATCTGTGTTCTTTTTCTGCGAGTTCATCCGGAATTTGCCACTGCAATAAAATCTATCGGAACTACAGCGATTACATTTTCGTTTTAAGATTGGGGTATTTTTGATCTTTATTTCCCATATATATTCTTTTTCCATTTCTATACTGTGCTTAATGTATTGTGAAAAATCCGTTATATCCACACAGCATCACAGCTTATGAAAACCCGAAGGTTGCCATAAACGACAATAGCAGATGCTATCGACCTCAAAGGACGACACTGTGAAGACAAATAATGATATGAAAAACCTGTTCGGGAAGGATTACCCGAACGAATGAACTACTAACCCGCGGTTTATGGGGCTAATATTAAGCCAGTATAAGTCTGAGAATTACTTTCAAAATGTGACTATTATGGTTATCGGGAGACAAAGATAGGTATTCTCCCCATACAACACAAACCCCTGAAAGACGAATCTCCCAGGGGTTGCTTTTTGTCTGTTTTTGCTCTTCACAGAGGTAGAACAGAAGAACTTTATTTCATTACTTTAGTATTAATATCGACCGCTTGTTCGCCTGTCACAGGGTAATTAGTTGATTCTTGTATAGGGCATCAACCGCGCAGTCAAATTTAAATTTATTGATTATAAATAGTTTCTATTATTTTACGATTGCTTTTACAGCAGCTTCACCTTCTACGGCTACTACAACTACACCTGCAGGTGCAGCGATTTCAGCCTTATCAGAAGAAAGAACAGTGTTAGCAACTGTCTGACCAAGAACGTTACTGATTACTACTGTCTTGCCTTCAGCACCCTTGATCGTTACAATACCGTTACCTGCAACAACAGATACTTCTGAAGCGCTGATATTGTCATTTGCTGTCGGAGTAGAAGATTCAGCAGCCAGGTTGAATTCTTCACCCTTGGCAATACCTTCTGTTACTACAACCACACCATTAATAGTTTTCAGATAACCTTCGTTGCTTTCGTAACGATCTTTCTGGTCGTCTACTTTTACAGCAGAATTGTAATCTACATAGCGAGTCTGAATCTTGAATGCACCTTCTTTATCGTTTGCTGATGGATTCACATAGCGGAATGCGAACTTAGCAATATTGAAATCAGGAGTACCCAGATCGATTATAGACTTAACATCACTAAAGTCTTTACCATTTGTCAGATACAGGTGGTCGCCTGTACGATAACCCCAAACAAAGCCAGTCTTTACATAAGTTTCATCTGCTTCTTTATCGTTGATGAAGATGTTGTTATGGATTTCGCCATGTTTGTTGGTGTAAATTGCAGAGTCGATCATATTTACCAGGAAGCGACCGTAAGTTGTATCCGGTTCAATCAGGTGACCTTTGTTATCGAGTACTTCTTTTACGCGAGTCGGGTTTACAACCAGCAGATACTGGTAACGAGTGTTCAAACCACGGTTGATATAAGCCGTATCCACATACATAGCCGGAGCCATATTTGTCAACTGAGACTTATTACCCAAGTTCAGGAACTTGCCGTTTTCGTACATCATTTCCTGATTGTTTTCTTCACGGAAGATACGAATTACATCATCCTGAGCACTCTCACGATATACAGGAGCATCGATTCTTTCCAGACGGAACAAGTCGTTAGAGTTGATCTGTGTATAAGCTGTTTCTACTTCAACAGTGTTCTTGGTAGAAGCGCCATACAGTTTCTTATTCAGATTCAAAGAATAACCGCTGGCATCAGCATCCATACCGCTTACACCCAGAATATTAACCAATTCGCCGTCTTTTTCCTTTACTACGAAACGGTATGATCCATTCAAGTAAGCCCAATTAGTCTCGTTTGTCTTCTCATTAAAGAAATGATTCCAGTAATTCTGAGATTTTTCTTTGCAAGCCATCGATTCGATATCTTGTGACTGCATATTTTCATAAGTCAGATATTCACCGTTTTCAGTATTCTGCAATGCATAAGTTACCAATGCCAATGTATCATTATCTGCATAGAATTTCTTATCACTCATATACTTCTGCGGATGGTGAATGATATAGATAGAGTCTGTTGCATACTTAACATAACCATCTACGTCCATCTGAGCTTTGCGATCCATGCGAACGACTCTCCAGGTTACAGCTTTATCCTTATTGGTTGTGATACCCAGCAAGTGGCTGCCACCATGATTTTCCGATACATAGTAATCTACATCACTTGTCGAGTTCATGATCAAACGATATTCTACATCCTGAATATCAGCATCTGCATAGTTCTTGTAACCGTCCATCAGACGAGTATTGTTTGTAATATCTACAGTCGTGATTTCCACTGTATCGCGACGGATAGAACCCGGATTCAAGTTCTCACTGAATGCACTGCGCGGAGAATCATATTCAACTGCATAAGTATTTCCACTTAACCAGTACATACGATCTACTATATATGATGCTTTTTCGTTTTCACGGTTTACAAATTCGAAGCGAGTATCATCATCACCTAATGATTTACCGTTTACAGCATCAGCGTCTGATACATCAGCCATTTTAACGACCCACTGTCCTTCTGGTTTAGATGCCAGAAATTTGCCAGCTTCGGCTGGATATGCTTTCCATTTCTTTGTACCGTTATCGCGAGTCATACCCAGAACCTTACCGTTTAGAACAGCCTTATTACCATCTTCTGTTGCATATTTCACTGAAGAATGGTTTACAAATTTGATATTTACATACTGAGACAGTAACGGATTGTTCTTGGCATCACTACCGTGTACCAATGTCTTTTCTTGTAAAGCTGCATACAGAATTACTGCATCTTTTTCAGCATTAACAGTCAGATAAGTAGTTCCGTTTGCTTCGAAAGTTGTCAGGTAAACAGGATACTGAACAGCATCAGCCGACTGACGATTATCTGCAGTAACTGCAGGAATAGTAGTCGCAGCACCATGAGCTCTTACGTAATCAGTTACAGCAACATATTTGATCTCTTTATCCAACTTAGCATGTTCCATTTGGAATGCGAAGCCTAACTTACGAGCAGCTAATTGAGCATTTGCATACCCATTCACATAAGCCAACAGGTTGTCTTCAGACAGTTTGTCAAACATGAAGCCACCTTTAGTCACATGATTGCTGATTCCGCTAGCAGACCAGGTTTTGCCCCAATCCATTACGATGTAAGCATCGTCAGCTTTTCTCTTCAAAAGGAATACTTCAGCATCAGCAGCAGCTTCTTCCAAATAATAAGTTCTACGATTCGTATCATACTTTATTTCCATCGGAACAAGACCACCTTCAAACAAATTGCCTTGCAGTTTGTCCGTATTACCGGTACCATCTTTCCAGTTCTTCAACAGAAGATCGAAATAAGTATTGTAGTATTGGCACAGGTCAGCCACAGTAAAGTTATCTACACCAACACTATACAAACCTAATATTTCTACACCAGTACTTGCTGCAGCCTTTAATTCTACCTTATTGCCTGATGCCGTTAACTGAATAGTGTTAGTACCAGCCAGATCTGTCAAAGTGAAACCACCGGCATATTTAGCATCACTATAAAATTCGGATATACCGCCGATCTTTAAAGTTACCCCCTTTTTATTTACAAATGAATACTTATAAGAGTTATTTGCCAGCTTTGTTTGAGAAACTTTCCAATATGCTGTTGTCAAATCAGTAACACCACTAACAGCCGTAAATGTAGCAGCTTTGGAATTAGATTCTTGAGCCAAGACTAACTGGGTTGCTGTTCCATCATTACTACTGATCAGATAATATTCAGAAGAAACAACAGTGTTTGCCAACGCATATGTTCCTAATGTCGTATTGGCAGTAGGAGGAGCTACAACAGGAGCAGTAGCAACGATTCTGATATCGTCATCACTTGCTGTAGCAGAAGAGATTAGTCCTGTTCCTGCTGTATTTACTTTTACATAACTAAATCCGTTTGTAGCATCCCAGATACCGAACAGACCTTCGTCATCGTTACTTTCAAACTTTGATTCGGTAGAACTAGCCGCCACCAAAGTCATTGCCGAACCGGTTATTGACAAGTATTTATTGGCAGCAGTAGTCAAACCCGAATATTTGGATTCATACGTACCATCGGTATTAAGTTTCCATAATGTTTGCTCATCCTGATTTAATTTCACATAAGCCTGATACGTAGTTTCATCTACCAAAGCCAATGTCCCGGTAGCAGCAGTTACTACTAAATACTTATTACCAATTTTCAAGGTTACATTGTCTACAGCCGCAGCTACCTTTGAAGTGTAAGCATAAAAATCAATTGCAACGCCTACTCCCCAAGAAGCATCTGTGTTTGAAGAGAAAGTCAACTTATCGGCACCAGTAGTTAAAATACTACTTGACAATACAAATTGAGATGCATTATCAAGTGTACGCATAGCAGGAGTACCACCTAATTCTGCTTTACCCAGAGCCGCAGAACCCTGAACCAACATAAATTGGCCATTCATCGTTTCTGTGTATTTCCACAAATCAGTTGAAGCAGTCACACTAGCCGCATCTCCTGTGACATTAGTGATACCTTTAACTCCATTAGCTGCTGTTGACTGTAAATACGTTTTTGAAGATGTAGCATCCCAACCCTGCTCTCCAATAACATAAGAGTTACCATTTGTAGGATTGGTAACTTTTACAACCCCCGCCTCTGCTGTCAGAGAATAACCGGCAACGGCGAACGCTGCCAACATCAGAGATAACTTTTTGTTCATAATTTAAAATTTAATATTAATAATAGTGTTACTTAAAAGCCTACCCATATCGATCGTAAGTGTTGCCATTTGTTAAATGGCGAGCTAAAAGGATCGTTTTTTCTAGTCATTTTGTTTTGGTCATGATCTGTTCGTAATTCGAAACGGTATTTTTGTACAGACTTTCGTATTCTATTGATAAGAAAGAAGATAGGAAGGGAAAGAATTTTATCGATTTCTTTGTCGGTTTGAAAACTATAAGTACCTTTGTTGACGAATTAAAACGATCGTTTTTCCTAGTCACTTCATTTCTCAGCTATACCTTTTGTTTTATATACCTTCAATTCGTTATTACACACCTTATACCTGTTTTTTCTCCAGTTTTTATACATATATAATGTACGCGCACGTACATCTGTTAAAATAGAGTTAAACCACGGCCTTTTTTACCATTGCCCTAAACGCTTCGTTAATTATTGTTTCTATTTTAACATTCTTTCCTGGTTTCGGGGTCACCTAAGTGATCTCTCAGGATTGCCACCTGACGGGGCGTATACATACGCTGGCCTTTTTTATAACCTGCTTTTTTCAACTCTGCCAATAAGTCTTCATCGCGATTGATCCACGAAGACAACTGCGATGATGCCGATTTATCTAATATCCCGAGAAAATAGAGTCTGGCCAGTTCTGTATGGCCATATACTCGATTTATAATGATGCTCATATACTTATTTTATTTATAGCAATTAATAATACTAGTACAATCTGAAACGCCGCCGGATAAGAAATGCATATTGCTGCTTACCAGCGCATATATTCCGAATTTGAGAGTTTCATACTCCATGAGTTCTCCTTTTTTTAAGTTGTTTTACACTTGAAGCACCGAAGGTTAACAGCACGGTGCACAAGCAATGAAGATGTATCGATGTAAGGTTAACTGATTGATGTAAACAAAAAGGCCCAGCCACCGGATATCGCTATCCGGCAGTCGAGCCACCTTTTTCTGTTCTTTCACAAAGTTACTATTTGTTTCTTATTTCATCTCAACGCTTTCCTTTTAGTATGTTAAAAAATATTAGTCGCGATACTAATTCATTTTACCCGCTATATTAATCCCGATTAGTCGCTATACTAGTGTCATTTTGATAATCGGGAAAAACAACAAAAATAGCAGATTTCATAAAAGAACATTCAATTTTCAGTATAACGCCTTGACTTGAAAAGAGAATCTATTACTTTTGTAGCACTTTTAATTCTTTAGACTAACACATATTCTATCATGAAGCAAATAACCTTATTTTGCACTTGCTTGCTATTGGGCATAACATCCTGTAGCAATCCTTCTGTCACGACAACTAACAGTGACATTTCTATTGCCGACTCCATGCTCACCAATATCCTGGAGAAGTATAATGTCGAAAAGTATCATCTCCTTTCAGAAACCTATCCGGTAAACCCGGAGAATCAGGTCACTTATCTTGCCGAAGGAAGCGAACAGAAAAAGGATCAGGAAGTATCGTTCCTGTGGCCTTACTCCGGCATGTTGTCGGGCTGTATCTCCCTGTATGAAGCGACTGGGAATGAAAAGTACCTGAAAGTCCTGGAAGAGCGCATTATTCCCGGACTGGATCTATACTGGGACAATACACGTACCCCGCACTGCTATCAGAGCTATCCGATGTTCAACGGCGAAAGCGACCGCTTTTATGACGATAACGACTGGCTGGCCATCGACTTCTGCGACCTGTACGCACTCACCAAAGACCAACAGTATCTATTGAAGGCGAAGGAACTATACGAATACATCTATAGTGGTTGGGATGAAATGCTCGGCGGCGGTATCTACTGGTGCGAACAGAAAAAGACATCCAAGAACACCTGTTCCAATGCTCCGGCAACCGTCTTATGCATGAAACTGTATAACCTGACGAAAGAACAAAAGTATCTTGACCAGGCCCTGGCAACCTACCACTGGACGAAAAATAACTTATGCGATCCAGCCGACCAGGTCTATTGGGACAACATAAGCCTCGATAAAACAATCGGTAAAGCCAAGTTCACCTACAACAGCGGACAGATGATCCAGGCCGGTGTACTTCTCTACCAGACTACTTCCGACGAAACCTTCCTGAAGGATGCACAAAATACGGCCAAAGGCGCTTACAATCATTTTTTGAGCAAACGTACTGGTATTGACGGAAAAGATGCTTACTTTTACCCCTCAAATCCATGGTTCAACGTTATCCTGCTGCGCGGACTTATCGCCCTGGCAGAGGTGGATAATAATTATGAATATGTAAATACGATGGCAGACAATGCCCGTTATGCCTGGAAGTATACCCGTGACGAGAACGGTTTCCTGGGTAACGACTGGGCCGGAACTAAAAATAAGAAGTTCAAATGGTTGCTGGACAATGCCTGCATGATTGAACTTTTTGCAGAGATCAATAACATTCAATAATCATAAAACAAAAACGTAAACTCACCATGACTACACGTAGAAACTTCCTGAAATCCGGGAGCCTCTCACTGGCAGGGTTGTTAGTCGGACAGAAATCGTTCGCTCACATGGCTGAATCAGCTTCCACCGGTTCTCCGGTTATCTCCGAGACTTCACAGTACACATGCCTTCGCCCGGCACCGGAAAAACGGCAATTCACTTCAGCAGCCGTAGAAAAGGCGATCAAGGCTACTAAAGCGAAACTGAAAGACCCTAAACTGGCCTGGATGTTCGAAAACTGTTTCCCGAATACGCTGGATACCACCTGCGAACATAAGATGTTGAACGGCAAGCCCGATACTTTCGTCCTGACAGGCGACATCCACGCCATGTGGTTGCGCGACTCGTCGGCACAGGTTTTCCCCCATATTAAATTCGCCAACGAAGATCCGGCGGTAAAAACCATGCTGGCAGGTGTTATCAACCGCCAGACCTGGTGTATCAACATCGACCCGTATGCCAACGGCTTCAACGAAGGCCCGACAGGCAGCGAATGGGAAAGCGACCGTACCGACATGAAGCCGGAACTCCACGAACGCAAATGGGAGATCGACTCGCTTTGCTATCCGATCCGCCTGGCTTACCATTTCTGGAAAAAGACCGGCGACACTTCTCCTTTCGACAAAGACTGGGACAAAGCGATGAAATCGGTCTACAAGACTTTCATCGAGCAACAGCGTAAAGACGGCCTCGGCCCTTACCGCTTCTCACGTGTTACCGACCGCCAGGGCGATACTTTGCTGAACGATGGTTACGGTAGCCCGGTAAATCCGGTCGGCCTGATCGTTTCGTCTTTCCGTCCTTCGGATGACGCTTCTTTGTTCGGCTTCCTGATCCCGTCGAATATGTTTGCCGTAACGTCTCTGCGCCAGCTGGCCGAGATGATGCGCGACATCAGAAAGGATAACGATTTTGCCCGCCAGTGTGACTCATTGGCTGACGAAGTGGCTGCTGCCATCGAGAAATATGCTATTGTAGAGCATCCGGAATTCGGCAAAGTGTATGCGTTTGAAGCAGACGGTTTCCACAATCACGTATTCATGGACGACGCGAATGTCCCCAGTTTGCTGGCTATGCCTTACCTGGGATGTATCGACGTAAACGATCCGGTATACCAAAACACCCGTAAGCTGGTGCTCAGCTCTTCCAACCCTTACTTCTTCAAAGGTAAAGCCGGCGAAGGTATCGGTGGCCCGCATATCGGCTTCGACTTTATCTGGCCGATGAGTATCATCATGCGATGCAACACCACCAACGACAACGAAGAGATACGCCAGTGCGTAAAAATGCTACGCGACACGGATGGCGACACCGGCTTCATGCACGAGTCGTTCCACAAAGACGATCCAAAGAAATTTACACGTTCCTGGTTCGCCTGGGTAAACACCCTGTTCGGCGAAATGATTTACCGCCTGGTACAGGAAGGTAAAACGGATATTCTGAATAATCTGGGATAAATATAAATAACCGACTTGGTAAGGGCAGGCTCCAAACCTGCCCTTTGTGCCAAGGGGTTCAAAACAACTGCCTTATGAAAAAGAAATTAGTCATATTGACCGGTGCCGGCATGAGTGCCGAAAGCGGTATCTCCACCTTTCGCGATTCGGACGGACTATGGGAAAAATACCGGGTAGAAGATGTAGCGACTCCCGAGGGATTTACTGCTAACCCTGAGTTGGTACTCAACTTCTACAACCAACGGCGCAGGGAACTGCTGAATACTAAACCGAATGCCGGACATATCGGACTGGCCGAACTGGAAAAGGATTTTGAGGTACACATCATCACCCAGAATATCGACAACCTGCATGAACAGGCAGGAAGTACGGACGTAATCCATCTGCACGGGGAACTGATGAAAGCCTGTTCCGTCCGTGACCTCAACACAACATACGATATTTCACCTGAAAATCCGGATATTCATATCGGAGATAAAGACCCTCACGGCGTACAGCTCCGTCCTTTCATCGTCTGGTTCGGCGAAGCTGTCCCGATGATCGACCCGGCCATACGCATGGTGGAATCATGTGACATATTCGTCGTTATCGGCACGTCGCTCAATGTTTATCCGGCCGCCGGATTACTGAACTACGTACGCCGCGGCCAGCCTATCTACCTGATAGACCCCAAAGAGGTGAATACCTACCGCAACGATATCCACTTTATAAAGTCAGGGGCTTCGGAAGGTGTTAAAGAGCTTAGTAAAATACTAAAGGTATCCGGACACTAACTCTAAAACGAAACTCTATGCCCTTTTTTGATAATTTCTGGAGACAAGAAACATTGCTTACCATTGTATCCCTACTGTTTCTCCTGCCGGGTTGCCATGTGGACAAACAAAGTAATTATCCGCCCGAAACCATCACGAAATCCAATCAGGAGTTCACTTTCAACCTCTATAAGAAAGTCGTCCAATCCGAAACCGGGAATATTTGCCTTTCTCCTTTCAGTGTCAGTTTCTGCCTGGGAATGATTATGAACGGGACAGAAGGAGATACTTATGACGAAATAAGACAGTTGATGGGTTTTCAGGATTTTACCCGCGAAGATATCAACCGGTATATGCAAACGATTCGCAAAGAATTATCAACAGCCGATACATCCGTCACGATTATAAATGCAAACAGTATCTGGATCAACAATCGGTTCAATGTTCGTAAAGCATTTACCCGGCTGAACAAAAAATACTACCAGGCGGAAATATACAACGAACCGTTCGACTCAAACACCATATCAAAAATCAATCAATGGTCGGCCGATCATACCAACGGAAAAATAACGAAGCCGGTTCAACAAATAGATGACAAATTTCTAAGTATTCTGATCAACAGTATCTACTTCAAAGGTAGATGGAACTATGAGTTCAGAAAGTCGGCGACAATCGACGAACCTTTCCTGACCGCAGACAGTTGCCTGATAAATACTCCGACAATGATCAAGAAACACTATATCAATAGTTACAGGGATGAAAAAGTAACCGTGGCGGAACTGCCTTACGGAAACGAAACGTTCAGTATGGTGTTGTTTCTGCCTACTCAAAAAGATGGGGACATCAATGAAATTATAGCCCATCTCGACAAAGAGCAGTGGGAAGGATGGTTAAATAACCTCTCGCTCCATAAATTCGAGCTTCATCTGCCACGCTTTAAAATGGAGCAAAAGATAAACCTTGAAAAACAACTAAAGGCATTAGGCATAAAGAAAGCCTTTATTGCATCTTTGGACTTTGCCCAAATGTGTCAAACAGAAAAGTTTTATATTCATAGTCTTTCGCAAAACTCTTTTATCGAAGTGAACGAGGAAGGGACGGAAGCAGCTGCCACCACTGTAGCATCGATCATCGCAGAAGAAGAGATCGCTTCAAACTTTCCTGCGATTATCCGTTTCGACCGTCCGTTTGGCTATATGATTCAGGAAAAGAACTCCGGGATTATCCTCTTTGCCGGGAAAGTTGACAATCCGAAAGAGTGTTTTTTGAATATAAAGCCGGAATAATCCTTGGCTTGTTTTAATGTTCAAAATAATATTGCAAAAGAAGTATTTTTAATACATGGATGGACGAATAATGGTTTTGATTTTACATGATAAAAAAGCATTAAAACCGTTCACTGTTCACCTGGCAGAGTGCGACAGCATGCAAATCAATGGATAAGACGCTTATTTCCCAGGTGAATGGTCACTCAAAAAGGTGAATGGTTTATACGAACCTTTCACCCTCGTCTTATCCGGATTACTTATTTTTACAGCTTATACTATTGCTCAGTAAATAAAAGGTCTGAACTGATTAAGGTCAATATTATAGCTTATTTACTTAACGACCAACGTCGATAAGCTTGCTGAGCATCGTCGCAAAGCTTAACAACTAAGGTCGCAAAGCTTAACGATGGCGGTGTCCGGATTTATAAGTAATAACTAAAGAGTTAGTTTGCAATAGGTTTAATGGTAATGGATAATAAGGAGAAAGATACTTTTTAAGTTGCCGGATAAATGCTTATATATAGGAAGGTGAATGGTTGGATCCAACCATTCACCTTTTTATCCAACCATTCACCCTGTATATACGTTGTTAAACAACATATAATCAATAAGTTATTATGTGTAAGGTGAAGGATGAAAGGTTTATTGCCTGATTTTGCATGAATAGTTGCTCCGGAGCAAAGATTGCAACACTGATAGCTCAAATCGGGCAGTAAGTGAACCTTTTTTGTAACAAGAAAGTCGATATATCTTGTTTCGTCCTTACAGGACTTAAGAAAAGAGGATAGACTATCAGGAACCCAGGGTTAAAAACCCCGGGCTGATTTTGTGATCAGGCTTACAGCCTGGCAATACGTGAAACATTCAAATCTGCCCAAAAAATGAACTGAAGAATAAATTCAAAACACTTTCCAAATCAGACAGATTTTTTATTTTCAATCCTCGATAACCAGCCGTACCCCTACATTATTCACCTTCTGCCAGGGCAGATAAACGCGGCGGGCGGTTGCCGTGGCGTCTTTCGGACGATCCAGCCAGGAACCGCCGCGAGCCACTACCTGACGAGTATTTGCTGCTGCCTGCGATTTATCATTATACGGATACGGCGCATACATCGAACGAGTCCATTCCTGCAGGTTTCCATGCATATTGACCAAGCCGAACGGGTTTGCCTGATAGGTGTAGCGGTCGGTCGGGATCATCATGCCGTCGTTCACGGTTTCTACTTTCGGGAGATAATCGTAATATTGGAACCAGGGATTATCTTTCTCCATCGGCTGCGGATCGATACCTGTAACCGCCATCTTTTCGAGCTGCACATCCGCCAGGTTCTCATACGAACCGAAGTTGGCATCCATACCGCCATACCAGAAAGGCTGGTCGCTACCACCCCGGCAAGCCCACTCCCATTGTACTTCGGTAGGAAGCGTCACTTTTAAACCGGTCTTTTCCGAAAGTTTGTTGCAATAGTCCATCGCTTCTTCGTAACTTACACGGATAACCGGCTGATCCGGTTTATTGGCCGGATAACCGGGCGTCGTATGATCTTTCCAGAACTGGGCATAGATACGGCTGTCGTGATCCGGTACCAGGGCGTTATACTGTGCATTGGTCAGCTCTTTCTCCGACATCCAGAAACCGGACTTCACATCCGCTTTGAACTCCGGAGCCTGATCGGGATAACCGTTGTTCGATCCCATGACGAATTTACCTGCCGGAACGCGGACGAAAGCGATCTTCACCCCGTCGGCTACTTCGATCTCTTTCCGCAAAGATTTCTCTTTCGATAAGATCTTCTGAATCTCTTCGGCAGACAACGGCCAACCTTTCAGCTTCACCGACTTATGTTTGACAGGAGCGACCTGTTCGGGCACTTCCGGGAGGATCTCTCCTTTACCCTTCAGGAAGGAAGCATAATCGGCCAGTTCCTTACGCCAGTCGACACCCGCATTCGCATACTTATCGGCCAACTCGATACGGCGTTCGTACTGGTCGTATCCGTTCAGCGGATCGGCGTCGAACTCACCGCGTCCGGGGGCATTCATGTCGATCCACATATACAGATGATCCCATTCGTTGTCGGTCAGCTTCACGTTGTAGTGGCCGCGTTCCAGGAGACGGACGATCTCACTGGTGGAAGCGTGGTATTCGTACGGGGTCATCACGTACATATCGGCTTCGGGCCCCTGACGGTTCACGTAAGGATGGAAGGCCAGGTAACTCTTTTGCATATAGCGTGTGCCACTCCAGTCGGTAACGCCAACGGAAGTCGTATCCTTAAAGTTCGGGCGACCGGCTTTGCTTCCGTCATGGCAGGCTACGCAGGCACGGTCGAGGATCGGCTGTATCTCGTATTTGAAGGAATAGGAACGGACACCGCCTTCTGCAATGGCCAGTTCATGCGGTTTGCGGGTAGAAGCCTGCACTCTTTTAGGCACAGGAATCGTATTCTGGTCTTCATGGCATCCCACGCAGGAAACCACTTCGCCCGGCATACCGGTCAGCCAGCTACGCATCCATTGCACGGCACGTCCTTCCCCATCGAGCGGTTGCAGGGAGACAGGGGTATTGGCTGGTATTTTGAAGATGGCCGAACCATCTTCTTCCACCGGAACAGTACCCAGCAGACGTTTGATATCCCAACCGGCCTGGATACCGTGGTTATAATGGTCGGACAAGGTTCTGCGGTAAGCATATTCGTAAGCATAGACACGGAACGATTTGATCTCTCCGCGGGGAACGCCTTTCAATCCTTCCCCTTCGTAAATATCCTGGATAAAGACGGTCGCTTCCTTTTCATTCAGCTTGACACGATCAGGGATGGCGGGGGGAACAGGGGTGCTCTTCACCGGAACGGAGTAGATCATACCGGCATTGTCGGCATTGGCAACCAATGTCAGGTTATCGTAAATATCCACCAGATAGATCCCCCAACGGCTATAAGGAGACAGTTTGGCTGTCACCAGGAAAGTCTCGTCCGTCAGCGGATAAGGTTTGATAAATTGCGGCCATACGCCGTTCACCAGTTCATCTTTTATTTCCGGAATGATCGGACGGCCCCGGAAAGGCAGTTCCTGTATCATTCCTTTTTCCTCCTTACGGCTCTTGGCCGGATCGAAGATCATCAGGCGGCCGGAACGGGCAACGCCGTGATGGCCGGAGATAACACCGACGAAACGGTTAGTACGCTTGGGTAACGGCTGCACATCGAAGATACTGTTCGGGAACATGGAGCCACTGCCATACAACGATTTCTGCTCCGTCCCGTCCGGGTTCATGTGCATAACGATACGGGAGAAATAATGCGTCAGGTCGGTATATTCCCAACGGACATACATCACCTTCCCGTTAGCCATGACGATCGGGTGCCAGTTGGCATCCTGGTCGAATGTGAGGCGGCGCATATCATGGGTACGGGGATCATACAAGACCATATTGCCCACGGCATCGCTACCATTTACGCAAGGGACGCCCTGATAGCCGATATTGGAGATTGCCAGCATACGTCCGTCGGGAAGGTAGGTGGCATCAAAAAATTCAAGGTCGGGTTCGGGGATGTTGACGGCTTGCTTCACGCCACTTCCGTCGATATTCATTTCATGTACCTGCCAGCGGCGGGTCGTATCCAGCGCGGTAAATAACAAACGCTGCCCGTCCCAATGGAGCACCAGATCGGTTACGGATGATCCGTCCACTTCCGGTTTGTAAAGGGTTTTCTCCTGCAGGTTACCGCTTTTCAGGCCTGACAGTTCGACCAACTCCGCTTTGAAGTTACGGCGACTGGCGGAACTCAGGTTCGACCAGTTGTTAGGCTGAATCCCCAGGCTGCCGGCTCCCACGAAGTTGGCACGGTCGCCCAGGTCGAATTTAACGGTCAGCATCTTATCCACATTCACATCCGGACTCATCAGGAGTATCTCTTTCTTCAGCGCCAACGCTTTGTTGGCTTTTTCGAGGCTCGGCTGATCGCCGGTGTAAATTCCGTCGAAACCTCCAGCCAACAGTTTCTTCAGCTCATTCAAGCGGCTTTCTGCCTTACCGGCATCGAAGCTGGATTGTTTTTTCATGACACCGATCGCTTCTTCGATAGCGGCCGGTTTCATCCATTCCAGTTCCGCCTGTACTTCTAACACGGTCAAGACACGGCCTGCCAGGCATTTGTAGGCCTGCATCTGTTCAGACGGCGTACCGGCCGACGCTGCTTTTTTCAACTCTGCCTGAAAGAAGGAAGCATTCTTCAACTCTTTCAGCATAGCTTCCAGGCCTTTACGCGTCCTGTCCAGTTGTTCGATGGTTACTTCCTCTTTTGTTTCACAACTGGGTTGTGCGGACAATACGCCTCCACCCAGTAAGCAGAAGGCCACACATCCTGTAATCAATAGTTTTTTCCACATAGACGATTATTTTTTAGTGATAAGTTTATCCATCTCTTTCCCATCCATATATTCCTCATCGGGAGAAGCATACAGACAATCCATAATGATATTTGCCTGCGGGAAAGCAGACAGAATCTTGCGTATGGCCTCCGTCTTCGATGATTTATAGATCGGGGCATTCGTATTCCACAACTGGTCGTGAATATCTTTTTCAGGAGCTGAAACAAGTAGTTCCTTGATATCCATCTGTTTCAATCGCGACAAGTTACTATCCAGGTTGGCCTCATCGTTCAGCAATAATGAAACAGCCGGAGCCAAAGTGAAATTAGGACGGTTCACCTCTCCTACCAGTTTCTGAAGGCCTTCGACAGTATCCGGCGTACGGGAAACGGATTGGCGCAGGATCAGGCGGATATTCTTTGCCGCAGCATAGTCGGCCAACGTACAGAAAGACTCTTGCAACGACTGGTAGAATTGTTCCATTGTATAATTGTTCTCGATAGTACGCTGGGTAGAGATCAGCAACTCGTCCGCACCCAGTATTTCCATTTTATCGATGACTCCTTTCATTATTTCCATGCTTTTCTGATAGAACGGGGCATCGTTGTTTACGATACGCAGATCGGGGTACAGGTTCAGCCCTGATGTCAGGTCGACTGTCATCTTCAGTTTCTGTCGTCCCAGCCAGCCCGATTCATGTTTCAGTACCTCTTTCTCTTTGTCGTGCAGGTAACGCCAGTCGATCACCACCCGGTCGTAATGTTCAAAGAATGTAGGACGGGAAAGGATCTCCTCTTTTACATTCTGAATATTCCGCAAGGTAAGAGCCCGGCCGGTGACATTAGGCACAGAAGGGATCTCCGGTATTGCCGTAATATCCGCATCACTCAGCCGGACACGGAAGATACGTACGTTACCACCTGCTATCCGGTTGCCCGAATTCTTTCCCGGACGGCTGTTCAATGCCACTTTAGGCGTATAACCGATCGCATTCATTTCAGAACAATCGGTCGGCAACTCACGGATAGAGGTGATCTTTCCGGTTTTTGCACGAAGGGTAAACTCTTTCGGTTCCCAATATTGGTTGGACACCAGCACGGTATATTCGTTGTTATCTTTCGAGCAGGTGACAAGGCTTAGCTCCGGATTGGTATCGAACAGTTGAGCCGAAGCGAAAATGTCCTGCATTAAGGCTTTCGTATGGCCGAGCATCGGATAAGGTTTATCCAGCGGTTGCTCTTCCTTCACCTTCACGGGCAACGCGCATTGAGGTTGTTCCGAAACGCCGTACAGAGAAGCGATAACGGTAACCTTCCCTTTGCCGGCTTTCATTTCGATTGCGGCGGGCTGCTCCCCGCTCTTTTGCAGAACGACGGCGGAAGACGGATAAACCAGTTCGGCCAAGGTATAGGCTCCCTTCTCTGTCAGCAACTTTCCGTTATAAGTGACCGGAGCCGTACAGGTATTTATTTTTCCGGAGGTACGGATGCCGGCTATACCGTCCGGCATATTCTTCAGCGAACCGGCAGTAATAACCAGATGCCCGCCTTCATTTACATAGGCGTTCAGTTTATCATTGATCTCTTTCCCCGGACGAAGCTCATCGGAGATAACCAGGATAGGGAATTGTTTCATTACCCATAACGGGGCATCGCTCATCAGGCAATCGGCAATATCGCCGTAAGGTGTGGGAGCGATAAAACCTCTCTCATCCTTATAATAGGAAGCATCCTGGTAGCCGGGATACAGGATATCGAGCATGGCATCCGTCAGATAGTCGGGCTGTTCGTAAGGAAGATTACCCCACACTTTATAGGCCTGCCGGGAATACAGATGGCGGGGGAACGACCAACCGGAAAAGAAATCGGTCATCAAGGCAACCGGCGTGTACATAACGCCCGGATCACCGTATTTGTCGAGCCATTTGACCGCGCTCTGTTGTATCTTACCGATCGGGCTGAGTTTCTTGTCGTCTATCCGCATCGCTCCTTCAAAACCGACCGCCACACAGTCGTACATCAGATGCGTATAGATCAACCGTTTCAGAAGACCGAGAGAGGTTCCTTTCAACGGGCCTCCGCTTCCGTAATCTTCATCTATATTGGTGGCGTTCGAGTCGTAAGTCTTATGTCCCCAGCGGTTCCATACAGAAGCATTGCCAAACCAGTTGACCCCATATTGCTTACCGGCTCCGCGGATAAAAGAGTAATAGATCTGTGAGTTAGGCAAGCCCTGTGCCGTTTCCGCACCGATCAGGGTGTAGACACCTTCCTTCAGGAAATAATGTCCGAAGTTGAGCGAGACAAGGGTAGCCATTTTATTACCCAACTGATCCCCCATCTCCTGGAAATGACGCTGGAAGTTGAAATATTGTTGCTTACGGTCGGCACCGAGCGGGTACATACGGGGGGCAAAACTGCCTACATACCGGCCGTCCTGTTCACCGTTATCCATTCCTAGCCAGCGGTCACCCAGCTCCGACTCGAACAGGTCGAGCACTCCGTCGGGAATAACGAACTGTGTCCAGTACCCGCCGGGGCCCGAACCGGGAATATATCCCCAAAGGTCGAACAGGTAAAGGTTCCTTTTCTTTATCTCGCCAACAACTTCCTTCAGGTTATCCTGAAAAACCAACGGATAAGACACCCACAGGATATCCCCCAGTTTGTCTTTATCAACCCATTGATCGAGCTTTTGTTTATAATCGCCCGAAAGATCACGGAGAGCGATAAACTGTATCTTGTTATTAAAAAAAGAGGCATCCGGCGATTTCACGTGATAACGGGAGTAATCGGGATGATGGGACGGTGTCATCTGATAAGGATACAGCCTGATACTGTTCTGCGCAAACGATTGGTTGGGATACAACAATCCCAACAGAGTTAGAAGTACTAGAATTTTTTTCATAAGTATAATATATTGTTGTTGCGTTAACAAGCCGACAACCGATAGGGCGATCACTCCTTATCGCAACAAAGGTGCATTTATATTTTGACAACAGGTGTCTATTCGTTCTTAAAAAAGCTGATAATCCACTAATTAGAATATATTTACGAATAAATAATAACGATTTTCGTACATACAGCCTAATCGAGAGAGGCGGGAAGATAGTCTTTCAGTACCAGACGAAGCTGTGCCAGGGCTTTCTTCTGATATAATTTCACTGCATTTACGGAAACTCCCATTTCAGCAGAGATTTCAGCATAGGTCAGGTTCTTATACCGACTAAGCTCAAAGACCTTTTTATACTGTGGGGGCAATTCCTTCACCGCTTTGTCGACCCGCTCTATCAGTTCCCTGGACAAAACATAATCGAGAGGGGATTCATCCAGCGAGAACAAGGTATTTTTGTCTTTTACCTCTTCCAGCTCTATATACTGAAGTTGATTTTTCCTTAGATAACTCAAGCAGGCATTATGAGTAGCTTTGATAAGATATGCCCTGATGGATGTCGTGATCTCCAGCGTGTCCCTGTTCTCCCATAACCAACGGAAAACATCCCCCACCAGCTCCTCGACTATATGTTTCTCCAGGATATAAGAACGTGCTTCATAACACAGAAGGACATAATACTTTCTGAATAAGAATTCAAAAGCTTTATGATTTCCTTGCTGCAACTCCACTAATTCATCACGAGTATCCATCCTAACAGATTATAGATAATGCCACAAACCTACTTATCCATCTAAATATCAACACAATAAATATCACATGACGTTTTAACAAAAACCATGAATGACTAAAATAAACGGTCGTTTTTTTTAGTCACTGTTTTTCAAGAAAATCTTTTGAATTTTACACTATTAAATTGAATGGTATATCACACATTATTAGTACTTTTAAAGCTCAGAATCGACTTTATTTGATCAACACAAAAACGACTAGAAAAAAGGACCGTTTTTTTTAGTCACCATAAAACACATCTACACTTATTAATTTTCAATAGACACGCTCGATTTACATAACAAAACAAGCCTATTCATTCAGCATTGTCTATCGGCGTCAAGAAGCAGGTACTTATTTATAATTCGAATCTTGAACCAAAACGCCACCTGCTTTATCGATTTCACTTTGTGGTAACGGGAAATAATAGAATGCCGGCTTAAATACCTTCACATAAGTAGGTAAAGCAGGATCTGCCGCTCCATTCACCAGTTTTTCCATCAATTTCCAACGTTTCAACTGGAAGTAACGATGACCTTCAAATACAAATTCGACACGCCACTCATTACGAATACGCTCACGCATCTGCTCCTTTGTCAGGCCTGCAGGTAATTCCGGTTGTCCAGAGCGTACACGAACCTTATTAACGGCATTGTAAACTTTTTGAGTCGGTCCATTTGCTTCGTTTTCAGCTTCAGCAATCATCATTAATACTTCAGCATAACGCAGAATAACAACATCTGCATCAGAGATCGTTGAATAACTTGGCATTTCTGTAGTCGGCTGAAGTAATTTCATCATACCGAAACCAGTCTGCATCTGATTGGTTATTGTAATTGGTCCGTTTTCTTCATATCCTTCATCCGGGAAAATGGCTACTCCACTATGGCAAACCGTTTCATACAAACGACGATCACGAATATGAACTCCACCTGCACCAGAAAACAATTTTTCTCTTTCAGCCTTATTAGCGTCCGACAAGGATCCCGTTGCTAACAACGATTCATCAACTGTTGCAGTCAATGGAGATTCCCCCCATTTCAAACCATCCGTACATTCAAAAGCATTTACCAAATCACGGGTTACTCCACATGTTGTCCACGCCCCGTAGTACAAGTCCATACTATGTGTAGTGTTAGGTGCTAAATAACGAACAGAGAACATGATTTCAGGAGAAGCTAACTGTTGCGCAGAAATAAAGTTATCTCTCATTCTATCCGCCAGTTCATATCCCTGAATACCTTCCAGCAACGTTACGATTGTACCCATTTTTGATGCATCCGCATTACCATTATCATCATAAGCTTCGGCCAACATTAAGCGAGCTTTAAACGCCTTCATCGCTCCCGGAGTAAAATACCCGCTCATCTGTGAATCCGAATATGGTTTATCGGGCAAAGCTGCGATTGCCTCATCAAAATCCTTTATAATCTGAGTATACACTTCAGCACGGGTAGCTTTCGGTTGATACATATTTTCCGTTGTCAAAGAAGACGTCACCAAAGGAACTTCCCGATAACACTGATACAACCAGGAATAATAGTAAGCTCTCAACGCTTTGCATTGCGCCAGAATAAAACTCTTGTCTGTTTCCGACATATCCGCACCCTGATAAGTTTCCAGATTCTCCATGACCAAATGAATACGGGCAATGCCTCTGTAACAATGATCATACATATAAGAAACATATCCGCCGGTATTCGGATCCAAATCACCCAATGCGATTGTTTGTGAACTACCATAAGTAGACTCATTATGCTGACAAATAGAATTATCTGTCAGGTTATCAAAACAAGCTACAATCTGTGACATAACTCCGGGCCATTCATACATCATGGAAAAACTTCCTGCCAATGCTGAATCGAAATCACTTTTCTTCTGCCAGAAAATAGACTGTGATGGTGAAGAAGGAGGATCTTTCTGTAAGAAATCACTACAAGATGTCGTAGAACCCACCAATAAAGCCGAAGCCAATATTATATTTATTACTTTTTTCATTGCATTCTACTTTTAAAATTCAACATTCAAACCAAATGAACAAATCCGGTTCTGAGGATACTGGGCTGCACGACCGTCATCATTACGTTCAGGATCCAAACCATAATATTTTGTAAATGTCAACAAGTTATCTCCGGAGAAATAAACTCTGACTCTCGACATTTTAACCTTATCCGTAACAGATTTAGGCAAAGTATATCCAAAAGTCAAATTTTTCAAACGGAAATAAGAGGCGTTCTGTAAGAAATAACTGTTTGCCCTTGTATTCTTATTACCTCCCAAATTATCGTTATATAATCTCGGATGCTCTGCATTATAAGGATTTTCCTCTGTCCACATGCCTTCTATATATTCACGAGTAGGAGCAGAACCTTGGCGGAAGGGTTGCATCCCCCAGTCAGTCGTATACCATTTCTTTCCGGAAACACCTTGTCCTAATAAAGATAAATCAAAACCTTTCCAACTTACACCGGCATTTACCGAATATTCAAACCCCGGAAAACGTCCGGACATCGGGACACGGTCGTCATTATCGATTACACCGTCATTATTCTGATCTTTATATTTCAAATCGCCCGGCAATGTATTATCATTAAACTGCTTCGGAGAATTTTTCACTTCATCTTCCGTTGCAAAAACCCCGATACATTCCAACATATAATATTCATTATAAGGAAGTCCCTCTCTTCTCAGTTTATAACCATCGATTTCTTCCGCACCAAACTGAGTCAGTTTGTTTCTTGAACGATCGAAATAGACACCGGCATTGTACTGCAAACCTTTGAAAACGCCGTCTGAAATCATATTATTATAGTTAAATGCGATTTCAAAACCCTTATTTTCAACTTCTCCATTATTTACAGTCGGAGCAGAAAGTCCCAATAAGTAAGACACTTGTGATGAGCGTAAAATATCGGAAGTGGTTTTCTTATACCAGTCAAAAGTCATAGTTAAGCCATTGAATACTTGTAAGTCGACACCTATGTCGGTAATAGTCGTTGTTTCCCATTTTATATCACGATTTGCATAGGCTTTTTGCTGATAACCGACAGTTTCTGTTTTTTTATCAAACGGATAATTGGAAACACTTTCTATCATAGCCTGATAAGGGTACAAACCGATATTCTGGTTACCCAATTGTCCCCAGGAAGCACGTAACTTGGCATTATTCAACCAATTAAGATTCAACCCTTTAATAAAATCTTCTTCCGTAAGACGCCATCCAGCAGAAAAAGAGGGGAAAATACCCCAACGGTTTTCAGATGAAATACGGGAAGTACCGTCATAACGCATATTTGCTTCAAACAAATAACGTTCTTTAAAGTTATAGTTCAAACGGCCGAACACAGACTGAATAGCCCATTCTTCCTGCTTTCCCCCATTAGACCAGTTTGCATTAGACCCCGCATCGATAACCGGAAGATCAAAAGCGAACTCTTTCCTATAAGCTTTCAATGTTTCATATTTCTCTGACTCCTGGTTGTAACCTGCCATAATATTAAAATTATGATCGGTATTCGGAGTCGTATAATCATATTTCAAATAGGTGTACAGATTTTGATAAAAACGACGCTGATCTTCCACCGTCAAACCATTGCTTCCTTTATCCAGATTTCCAGTCTTTACACCTGTATGGTAATCGTAAACAGGTTCATCCGAACCTCCCCATTCTTTTGACTTATTAGACTCCAGACGGACTGCACCTTTCGTATGCCATGTCAATCCTTTTGCCAGATTCACTTCAACCCATAATTGAGCATTGATATCAAAATTCTGGAATTTCTTAGATGTATTCGATGCAATAATGGCCGGCATATTTTTATTATGGTCTTCGTGCGAATAAGCGGAACCTGTCCAACGACGCACACCGGATCCATCATCCGGCAACCACGGCATATAGGTCGGAGCTTGTGACATTGTTGATAACAAAACATCATCCTGTCCCTGACGTGGCTGAGAACGATCACCATACATCATACTGGTATAAGTACCGATCTTGATAAAATCTGTGATCTGGGAAGTCAAATCTACTGTCGCGTTATATTTCTGATACTCGAATCCTCTTAAAGTTCCCGGTTGATTCACAAAATTCAATGCGACGTTATAAGTCGTTTTTCCTGAATTTCCAGCAATAGACAAGTTATGATTCTGAACGACAGCCGTCCTGAACATATAATCCAACCAATCGAAATTCGGATACTGTTCGCTGCCTCCACCATTTCTATAGGCATCGATCTGTTCTTGTGTATAAGCCTTACCCGTTCCGGAATTCTTCTGTGCCAAATTATATAGTTCCATATATTCGACAGAGTTAGTAACCAGATCATACATGCGAGTCGGATTATATAAACCCACATTTCCATGATATGCAATATGTGCTTTACCATCACCGACACCCGCACCTTGTTTAGTTGTAACAAGAATAACACCATTAGCCGCACGGGCACCATAGATCGCAGCTGAAGCAGCATCCTTCAACACGGAAACACTTTCAATAACACTCGGATCCAAATTAGATATGCTACCGGGCACACCATTAATCAAAACCAATGGATCTGAACCGGCACTGGAGAAAGTGCCCTGACCACGTACACGGAAAGAGGTAGACTCGTCACCCGGAGTACCCAAACCTTGATTTACACGTAATCCCGGCACCTGGCCCTGTAACATTGTTGCAGTATTTGTTACCGGACGTTTAGCCATCTCTTCACCCGTCACGGCCGTTACAGCACCTGTCAAATTCAATTTCTTCTGTGTACCGAAACCCACCACCACCACTTCATCCAGTGCCTGTGAATCTTCTTTCAGGATAACAGAGACAACAGATTTATTCCCAACCGGAATACTTTGCTCGATATAACCTATATAAGAAATTTTCAATGTAGCACCTTCAGGAATATCCAATGTAAAGTTCCCATCCACATCCGTAACCGTTCCGATTGCCGTTCCATCTACTACGACATTTGCACCGATAACAGGTTCGCTATTTGCATCCATAACACGACCTGTGATACGTTTTGTCTGTTGCATCACTGACTCCGGTCCGACTTTTCCGGCACGAGTGATTACAATATGGCGATCGTTGATTTCATAACGAACATTCCGCCCATTGAACAGAACGGCCAGCACTTCATCAATCGATTTATTCGCCAGGGAAACAGATACTTTTTCATCCAGATTCAAGTCTTTTACATCCAGACTGAATGAGAACTCGCTTTGACTCTTAATCGACTCAATAGCTTCGCGGATCGTGGCATTTTTAAGATTTAAGGAAAGCATATGTTCAGTCGCATACGTATTTGCGCTAAGAGTGAGCGTTCCGGCAACCAGTAACACACCAGCCAGGTTAGCCAGACGTCCTGCTCTTGTAGCCAATAAGGCCTGAACAGATCTTCTAAATGTTTTTTTCATACTTCACTTGTTTAAGATTTAACATTTTAATTACTTCGCAAAAGGGCCGGAAATTCTATCCACCCGTGGTTCAAATACATTTACTTCATTCAATTTCTTTTTTAATTGATTAAACTTCTGTTAATTATAAATTCTGACAAGCTCCGGCCTCACCTCATATCTGAACTTATTGCCGGAAGAGAGTATCTCCAATACTTTTTCTATTGTTACATTCTCCTGGAAATCGGAGTAGTAGACTATTTTCTTCAGCCGCTCGTTTTCTATCCGGACAGGTATATCGTACAGGCGTTTTAATTCTTTTGTGATCTCTTCCAATGATACTTTATCGAACACCATCGCTCCGTTACGCCAGTTATCGATATGGCTGGCATCTACCGAGTCGACCGAGACAGTCAGGTCTTCCTTTTTTAATGTAAAACGTTGGTTCGGTTGCAACACGATAGGGGCGGCATCGGCCAGAAAATCTCCGACCTTCACCGCACCTTCCTTGAGGGTTACTTTCACCTCCGAGTCTTCTTCATAGGATTTCAGATTGAATTTTGTACCGAGAACCCTTACTGCCAGTTCTCCGGTATTTACCACAAAGGGTAATTCCTTATTCTTGCTTACTTCGAAATAGCCTTCTCCCGACAGTTCGATACTTCTCGATTCTTTCGCAAAATTCGAATCGTATGTCAGTTTACTGCCTGCATTGAGCCATACCACCGATCCGTCCGGAAACGTGACTTTCGATTTTGCTCCAAGCGGAACTTCAACGACGTATTCTTTATACTCTTGTACAACGGCAGGTATAATTTGTTCGGGTTGCTGCCAAAAGAGAAGGGAAGATATTCCGCCTAATAAAAAGATGATAGCAGCAGCCGAAACTCGCAGGGCATACTTATAGCGGTCTATTCGTTTTATTGTAACATGCTTGGTTTCTTTATCAAAACGCCCGATCGCTTTTTCCACATCAAATCCATCTGCATTCGCAACTATTCCGGCTGCCTTCCAGATACTCACCGCATGATGAAAATAAGTTCTATTCTCCGGATTCGCTTTGATCCATTGCTGTAAAGCCGTATGTTCCTCCACGTTCAGAGAGCCATCCAGAAAAGATTGTATATAATTATCTATTTGATCCATTTTCTTCAATTAAAAAGCGGGAATTTCCCCACTCATTAATTAAAGGCGCAAAAAAGAGGAAGGCGGGTATATCAGTGTTTATATTTTTTGCATAAATCCTGAATATTTATCTGAATGTTAATACTAGCAAAGTCTTCAAAAGCCATTATAAAATGAAAAGTCGAGTATTATATGTACATTATTTTTCCGTATTTTTGCACTCAAAATTCATAAGCACTTATTTATAATGGATCATACTCCTGCTAAGATACCTTCACCCTTACTCTCGCTCGTTCCCATACTTGTATTGGTTGCACTCCTGTTTGTCACTATCCGTACCTTCGGCAGTGATGCCCTGAGCGGCGGAAGCCAGGTTGTTTTGCTCACGGCTACAGCCGTTTGCTGTCTCATTGCTATGGGATACAGTAAAGTGCGGTGGAAAACGATCGAGCTGGCAATGATCAATAATATTACCGGGGTGGCTACGGCCTTGATCATCCTGTTGATTATCGGAGCGTTATCGGGTAGCTGGATGATAAGCGGGGTGGTGCCGACATTGATCTATTATGGAATGCAGATCATTCATCCGAGTTTCTTTCTGGCATCGACCTGTATTATTTGTGCGATCGTCTCCGTTATGACGGGGAGCTCGTGGACGACGATTGCCACGATCGGTATTGCTTTGCTGGGTATCGGGCAAGCGCAGGGATTTGAAGTGGGATGGATTGCCGGGGCGATTATTTCGGGTGCCTACTTCGGGGATAAGATATCTCCGCTTTCGGATACGACGGTGCTGGCTGCATCGGTAACGGATACTCCGCTGTTCAAGCACATCAAATACATGATGATAACGACAGTCCCTTCCATGCTTATCACACTGGCGATCTTCACCATAGCCGGTTTTACACATGAAGCGACAGCCAGCGATCAGATTGCCATGTATTCTGCTTCGCTCCGAGAGACGTTCAATATCTCCTTTTGGCTACTGATCGTTCCGATCGTTACCGGGATATTGATAGCCAAACGGGTACCTTCCATTGTCACACTGTTTATTTCGACAACACTGGCCGGTATATTTGCCCTGATATTCCAACCGCATTTATTACAGGAAATATCCGGCTTACCCGTGCAGGATATGCAATCGCAGTTCAAAGGCTTGCTTATGACGTTTTACGGAAGCACAGGGATTCAGACCGGTAATCCGGATTTGAACGACCTGGTTTCCACCCGTGGGATGGGCGGTATGATGAACACGATCTGGCTAATCATCTGCGCGATGTGTTTCGGCGGGGCTATGACGGCCAGCGGAATGCTGGGAAGTATCACTTCCGTATTTATCCGTTTTATGAAACGTACCGTGGGACTGGTGGCATCCACCGCCATGTCGGGATTGTTCCTCAATATCTGCACGGCCGACCAGTATATATCGATCATCCTTACCGGAAATATGTTCAAGGATATCTATCAGAAGAAAGGATATGAAAGCTGCCTGCTGAGCCGTACAACGGAAGACTCGGTGACAGTTACTTCCGTTCTTGTTCCCTGGAATACTTGTGGTATGACGCAGGCTACCATCCTGGGTGTTGCCACGCTCACATATTTACCTTATTGTTTCTTTAATCTAATCAGCCCGTTGATGAGCATAACGGTTGCCGCCATCGGGTATAAAATCAAGCGGACAAATGAAAAGACTGAAAGTATCGCTACTGACTAAAGTAGTTATTGCCATTGCAGCCGGTGTGTTGTTCGGCCAGTTCCTGCCGAATGGTATCGCACGTATCTTTGTAACCTTCAACTCGTTATTCGGGAATTTCCTTTCGTTCTCCATCCCTCTTATCATCCTGGGATTGGTAACGCCTGCCATCGGCGATCTGGGGAAAGGCGCAGGGAAATTGCTGGCTATCACTGCCCTGATAGCATACGGGTCAACGATATTTTCCGGATTCTTTACCTTTTTCAGCAGTTCGGCGATCTTCCCGCATATCTTACCTGCCAACGCAGAACTTACAGCGATGGACAATCCTGAAGATTTCATGCTACAACCTTATTTCACGGTAGGTATGCCGCCATTAATGGATGTAATGACAGCCTTGTTATTATCATTTACAGTCGGGTTGGGGCTTTCTTATATCAGCGGGAATGCTTTGCGTGAGGCTTTCAACGACTTCCAGAAAATCATTACCATACTGATCGAAGCGGTTATTATTCCTTTGCTTCCCCTGCATATCTTCGGTATCTTCCTGAATATGACAGTCAGCGGACAGGTAATGAGTATTATAACGATGTTCCTGAAAGTGATCGTGGTGATATTCGTTCTTCACGTGCTGCTTTTACTTATTCAGTTTACTATTGCAGGAACTGTCAGCGGTAAAAACCCGTTCCGCTTATTAAAAAATATGCTGCCGGCTTATGCTACCGCATTAGGCACACAATCGTCGGCCGCGACGATCCCGGTTACACTGGCCCAAACGATCAAGAACGGGGTTCGGGAAACGATTGCTATTTTTGTTATCCCGTTATGTGCGACTATTCATCTTTCGGGTAGTACGATGAAAATTACAGCTTGTGCGATGGCTATTATGTATATGGCCGGAGAACCGGTAACTTTTGCAAGCCTGGCGGGTTTCATTATGATGCTGGGAATAACGATGGTAGCCGCTCCGGGAGTTCCGGGCGGAGCGATCATGGCAGCCTTGGGATTACTGCAAAGCATGCTGGGCTTCAACGAGACTTTACAGGCTTTGATGATCGCCTTATATATTGCGATGGATAGTTTCGGTACGGCCTGCAACGTGACAGGTGACGGGGCTATCGCAGTGGTGGTGGACAAGATTGCGGGAAAACAGCAATCTACCGCCAACGTATCTGAATAGCTAACGCTTGCGGGTAACTTCTTCGAGTAGTTCCTGCAAGGTTTTCACACCTTTTTCGCGCATCATCGCAACAGCGATATGGCCACAGGCATAGGCATCCGCCATCGCATGGTGGTGATTTCTCAGATCATAACCACAATAGGCGGCTACCGTATGCAGTTGATGATTGACGAGGAAAGGATACATTTTTCGAGACAAACGGCAGGTACAATAGAACTGATATTTCGGATAAGCCAGTTCATACGTTTCATGCACAGCTTTCAGGCATCCTTCATCGAAGGGGCTGTTATGGGCAACCAATGGTAAATCTTTAATCTTAGGAGAGATCACTTCCCACACCTCTTCAAAATCGGGTGCGTCATTCGTGTCGGCCGGTGTCAGGCCATGAACAGCCGTAGTCCATTGGGTATAGTAGTTCGGATAAGGACGGATCAGGCTGTATACCTGGTCGATTATTTTGTTATCCTCAATAATAGCAACCCCGACACTGCATACACTACAGCGTTTCCCATTGGCTGTTTCAAAATCTATTGCGGCGAAGCGTTCCATATAGCGTTTATCATTATTTTCTACAAAGATAGGATCTTTTAAACACTGGAACACGAAGGCGCCGGGAAAGAACAAAAAAAGTACTTAATAAGTAAGCTTTAATCTACTTAATAAATAGACATCCGTCTACTTATCGAGTAAGTTAACAACTACTTAGTAAGTAGGCGTGCATTTACTTACTAAGTAGTTTTTTAGATATTGCGATATGCTTTTTCACTAATCAGGACGGGGAACAACCATATAGTCTTTCTCCCATTCCAGATAACGTGCTACCATATCTTTTACCTTATCCGGATACTGGTCAGCCAGATTATGCATTTCGCTGCGGTCTTCGTTCAGGTTGTACAGTTCCCAGCTTTTCGTACTGTTCGGCCAGACGATCTTCCAGCCTGAAGCGTCGATCAGGGCTTTCTCGTTGAAATGCTCGAAGCATAATTCGTCATGCCCTTTACGTGTACCGGTTTTAAATATAGGGTTCAAGCTCTCGCCTGCCAAGGGAATTATCTTATGGCCGTTATATTCGGTGGGATATTTTGTACCGGAGATATCCAGACAAGTTGCCATGATATCCATCACATGTCCCATTTGCGTATTAACACTTCCTTTCGGCTGCTTGATCCCTTTCGGCCAGTGGGCGATCATCGGGGTACAAATTCCTCCTTCATACGATTTCGCTTTCCAGAAACGGAATGGGGTATTGGCGGCATTCGCCCATCTTGCTCCGACTGAAGCATAACTCGTTTCCGGGCCGGGCATTACCTCTTTCTCTTTCGGATAAACAATCTTACGGCCATCGCGTGTTTCTGCCGGACGGTCGTTTTCCCCTTCCGAATAATTCTGACAGTCCTCGTTACTACAACCGTTGTCCGACATAAAGAGGATCAGGGTATTATCCAGCTGACCGTTCTTGCGGAGCGACTCTATCACACGGCCGATCTCCTGATCCATACGGTCTACCATCGCTGCATGGACTGCCATCGCACGGGCATCCCATTCTTTGGTCGGGTTCTCTTCCCAGGAGTCGGAGAACTGGCGGGGAGATAGGAAATTATCGGCATCACCGAACAGTTTCATTTCTTTCATCCGCTGGTAACGGGCTTCGCGGATAGCCTGCCAACCGTCTTTATAGGTATCCTTATACTTTTCTATATCTTCAGGCAATGCATGCAACGGCCAGTGCGGAGAGTGGAAAGCCAGGTACATAAAGAAAGGCTTATCGGTTTCCGCATATTTATTCACGTAGGCGACTGCCGTATCGGCCAGTGCGATCGTGCTGTAATAATCATCCGGAACAGAATTCACCGGCTTATCTCCACTGATCAGGCTGAACGGGTCGAAATAATCCACTACTCCATAGATCGTACCGTAACAATCCTGGAAACCACGGTTGATCGGATAGTTATCTTTGGGTGCAAATTCATCGTGCTGCACCTGGTGTGCCAGCCACTGACGCTGATCGGGGCGCAAAGGTGTTTCAGCAATATGCCATTTACCGACCCAGGCTGTCTGGTAACCGTTTTCCTTCAGAGCTTCGGCGATGGTAACTCCGTTGTGTGTCATCGTACCGCGATAACCCGGCTGATTATCGTCGAAGGTCATACGTCCGATACCTGCCTGATGCTGGTAAAGCCCTGTCAACAACGATGCACGGGTCGGACAGCTACGGCTTGTATTATAAAAATGGGTGAAGCGAAGCCCCTCTGCTGCCAGCTTATCCAGGTTGGGAGTATGGATCTCTCCACCATAACACCCCAGGTCGGAGAATCCCATATCATCCGCCAGGATCACCAGGATATTCGGACGGGAATCCTGTTGGGCAGACAAACCGGGAGCCAATGTTGCCATTGCTCCCAGATAGCCTAATTTTAAAATATTTTTATTCATACGACAATTATATATGTATTGATACTAGCCTATTTTGTCCGTACCTTTCTCTTGGTAAAATACCAGTCGATCACCTTCTTGCTCAGTTCCGAACAAAGTTCCGGATGTTTGGCCGAGAGATCGGTCGTTTCGTTCGGATCTATTTTGATATCATAGAGTTCGATATTTTTCCCGTCCGAGTCTACCAACAGTTTCCAATCGCCCCGCCGGATACCCAGATGCGGACTCCGTTGTTTCTTCTGGGGTTTATTGAAATATTTGTTACGCCCGAAATCCCACATCATATCTTTGGTACGTCGCTGCTCCTTTATCCCCAGCAATGCTTGGCTCATATCTTCTCCGCTATAATCGAAACCTTCGATCAGTTTGGCTCCTGCAATCTGACACAAAGAGGGATAAAGATCGACAGCGTTAATAACACTTTCGTTGTCCGTTTCACCGGCATTGATGGTTCCCGGCCAGCTGACAATAAAAGGCATATTGACGCCTCCTTCGTAGATACTATTCTTCGAGCCGCGGTGTCCATTGGTTCGTGCATTATCGAAAGTCGGTAGTGCCCCATTGTCACTGGTGAAGATTACCAAGGTATTTTCACGTATCCCCAGTTGTTCAAGCCCTTCCATCAAACGACCGATCTGTTTGTCGTATTGGGTCAGTACGGCTACGAAGTTATTACGGCTTGCCCAGGATTCGGAGATCGGATAAAAACCGGAAGACGGAATCCACGGATCATGCATATCGTCCGGCCAAAGGTTGACGAAACAGGGTTTGTCTTTATGGCGAGCCAGGTAATCCAGGGTCTTATCTACAAAGTAGGCTGTACGATCCCAACGCTGAATGCTGTCTTTTTCACTCCAGATCCAATTGGATGCTGTAATAAGAGGATCAGGATCAGGGCCTTCATACGTCGTCACATATTCATCGAAACCATATTTGGGTATTTGCGGGGCATCGTCAACATCGCGGCCGCCACCCATATGCCATTTCCCAATATGTGCGGTTGCATAACCGGCGGCTTTCAACGATTTGGCCATCGTGGGTGCATTACTATCCAGATAGTCGCATTGTTCGCAATCGGCATTCCCTTTCCGCTCGTGCAGGAAAGTGTTAATACCCCACTCGGTAGGGAACATCCCGGTAGTCAGCCCCACACGGGACGGCGAACTCACAGGCGACGAGGTGTAATAATGATTAAACTTCAAGCCTTGCGAGGCCAGTTTATCGATGTTAGGAGTGGCTACCCATCCGCTGTTATAACATGATAAATCGCCTATTCCCATATCGTCCGTATAGATAATAACGATGTTGGGTTTCTGTTTCTGAGCAGTCGCATCCATCGTATGGATCAGGCCACCACAGGCTGTTAATAATAAGATTGCTTTATTCATGGTATACTTCTATGATAATTATAAGGATTCCGTTTGAAAGGATATTGTCTGCGCGGAACAGGCAGGGGATCTTGCAAACGAATGTTCCAAGTTAGTAATTCTTTCAGTAAATCAAGTTGTTCGGATATATATTTTTTATTACCGAACAGGTTATTTATTTCGGAAGGGTCTGCTTTTAGATTATATAGTTCCCCTCGTCCGTTATTATCCATCGCCAACTTCCAGTCGCCTTTTCGCACCATCCGCAAAGAGCCGCTTTGTGTCCAGGGATTAAGACCGTCAAAACTACCTTCTACGTCTGTTCTACAACTTCCGGCATTTTCAAAGGTGAGAGGTTCTTCCATCGTAAAGTCTTCCCCTCCGTATCCTTGCTCCACCATAATACTGGAAAATTCTTCACGAGGATAATCGTCCCCTTTCAGCATCGGCCAAAGGCTACGTCCTTGCACCCCGACAGGAATCTCTGCCCCGATAACACTACATAATGTAGGAAATATGTCAACAATCGATACATGTGCATCCATCGGTTTATTTTGCGGCTTAATACCGTATCCGGCCCAAATCATAGGAATACGGGTAAGCGACTCAGCGACTCCCGAACCTTTACGGATAAGTCCGTATTCGCCGCAATAATCTCCATGATCTGAAAGAATAATAAACAGTGTATTATCATCCAGTCCATACGATTTTATTTCCTCTACCAACCGTTTCATCTGATCATCGATCATACGAACCATACCTAAATAGATACTCCTTAGCAGAGGTATCTGTTGTTGCAAATTCGGACAGGCTTTATCCTCCAACGCTGCCAGAGCCATGTATTTTTCACCTTTCTTTTCCAAATCCTTACGAGATGTCAAAAGCGGAGGTAAATCTTCAGGCGGGAACATTGAGAAATAAGGATCACATACTTGAGAAGGAGTGTGGGGTTCAGGAATAGATACCTGGATAAAGAAAGGAGTATCTTTCTGTTGTTGAATCCATTCCAAAGCATGGCTCACAATCTGATAAGGTTGTTGTTGCTCCACTGAAATCGGAGCTGGTTTCAGATAATGCCCCGGAACTTCATTATTAAGGAAACGTGCCAACGCTTTTTCGTCTTCTGTTTCGGGTTTATCTTTTCCTCTGTGCCCATAACCGATGAAATAATCGAATGCCTCATCCGCTTTTCGATATGTATGATTTTTACCAATCAAAGCTGTACGGTATCCGTTCTCTTTTAACATATCCAGCATATCTTTTTCATAATATGCATCAGGAATATTATGATTAGTCCGTACATGAGTCGCACTAGGATATCTTCCGGATAATAAAGAACAACGAGCCGGTGCACTTGCCGGTGCCGCCGTATAAGCTTTATTGAACCACACAGATTGAGATGCTAACGAATCTGCATAAGGAGTAACAGGTAAAGGAAAACCTTCACGGCCACAAAGATCTGCCCGTTGCTGATCTGTAATGATCAGGACGATATTCGGCTTTGTCGATTGGGCAGACACCGAAGTTGCTGCCCAACCAGCCAAAGCCAAACATGTATATAAACAATACTTCATTTTAAACTAACATTAGGCTTAATAGCCATCGTTTTGTTTCAGTAATGAACTAGCATCGATAGCTGACTGGGGTATAGGAAACCAAACATGGAAATCTTGTGCATTAGTAATACCACGATCATGCGCACATTTGATAAACCTATTAGTACGGATCAGGTCTCTTCTCCGCTTACCTTCATTCCAGAATTCCCATTTTCTTTCATTCATTAGTTGATCTACAAATGCATCTTTTGAATTAAAATCGGATAAAGCAACGTTATCCAAACCTGCTCTGTGTCTAATCTGATTCACCAAATCAACAGACTCTTGGTTAGGACCATTCAACTCATTCAAAGCCTCCGCTCTGGCCAATAAAATATCTGCATACCTGAAATAAGGAAAGTCATTACCATGATTGTTGGCTGAAGCATTCGGATCAGGCGGAAATTTCATTCCTCGGGTAGCATCTTTATAATCAACAAGCAAATCTACAACTTTACCTTTTGAATCTTCATATTTAGTTAAAATCCGTCCTTTACGTTGATCTTCAGGAGCAAAACTGTAATAAAAATCATCATAAAAACGATATTGAGAAGCAAAATTCGACCATTTTTCATTAATTACTCCATCCATACCACCATCAAGGCCTTTATAATAGTCCCAAGGTAAATTCGTTGCTAGGAGAATATTGACACTGGCACTATTGGCCAAATAAGTTTTAGCCCAAATAAACTCTTCATTCTTTTCGTTTTCCAAAGCGAACATTTTATTATAATCCGGACACAGAGCAAACTTATTACTTGACATTACTTCTTTTGCCATATCTGCACAGTTTTGCCACTGATGCGTATTCAAATACCAAATACAAAGCAATGTCTGAGCAGCACCTCTATGAGCTCGTCCATAAGCCGGCTGCTTTCCTGTTTCATAAAGATCAGGAATAAGAGCTTTCAACTCAGACTCTATAAACTCTTTGAATTCTTCATCTGTTGCACGGGGTAATTCAAGAGGATCATCCAAACTTTTTCGTATAGGTACCGGACCAAACTGATCCCATAATTGATAATAGGCCCATATTCTGATAAATCGTGCTTCAGCCAACAAACCATTTCGATCCTCTTCACTGTTAAATCCAGAAGCAGTTGGAGCATTGGCTAATACTATATTTGCATTCCTGATCTCTTCCCAATGATTCATCCAGTCAAAAGCCTCTAATGTACTGGAGGAATCCCAACGAAAGTTGATCAAAGGTACAGCCGTTCCATTTTCACCACCGCCGGATTGCCACAAAATATCAGTAGTCATTTCTCCTCTTTTCACAATATTTCGACTTCCTCCATCTTTGGAATATGCATCAGCTAAAACAGATTCAATACCTGATTTTGTAGCCAGTAAAGTACTTTCTGTAAATTCTGATCTGACAGGTTCTTCCAGAATACCTTCACATCCCTGAAGAGAAAGTAACCCACATAAAGAAAACAGATAAACTGCTATATTATTTATTGATTTCATATACTTATCTTTTTATTATTCTTTAAAAATCAATTTTTGCTCCGAAAATGAAAGTTCTAGCACTTGGATATGCGTTAAAATCCATTCGGAAATTAGAGTTACTATTTGGATTAATAGCAGGATCCAATCCAACATAATCAGTAATTGTAAACAAATTTTCTGCTGTTACATATAATTGCAATGACTGAATCAGGCTATTAAATTTAGGCAATGTATAGCTCAAACGGATCGTTTTAAGTCTCACATACGATGCATCTGACAATGTACGTGAATTAACTACTTTACGTCCTTGTTTTAGTGGGTCTACAAATGATGGATATTCATTTGTAGGATTTTCTGGAGTCCACCTATTTAAATAAGGTTCTGCAAATTTATTTCGCCGGAAATTAATGGGAAAATAACTATCTATTAAATTACCATTCAACATATCTACTCCCTGAACACCTTCGAAAAAGACATATAAATCAAAGTTTTTATAGGTAAATGTATTGCCAAAAGACCACTGAAAATCGGGGAAAGAATCACCAAGAACCACTCTATCTGCATCGTTAATAACACCATCATGGTTCTGATCTACATATTTCAGATCACCAGGTTTATAATCTTCTTTCATTTTACCGAAATCATCACCTTCCTGCCAAACACCAGCTACTTCCCATCCATAATAAGAGTTTAATGGTAATCCGGGTTTACGAATTGCAACTTGTTCAACATGGGTATAACCTGCACCAATAATAATTTCATCAATACCACCTAAATCTTTTACTTTATTTCTCATAGAAGTAAATGTGATATTTGATTCCCATTTAAAATCACGAGTATCGATATTAACTGTGTTCAAGAAAAGTTCAATACCTTTATTATCAATTCTTCCAATATTCGATAAAATACTGTTATAGCCGGTTGACTGAGGAACAGGTAACTGCAAAAGCATATCTGTTGTCTTCTTCCAAAAATAATCAATTCCACCGTTAATACGGTTATTGAATACGCCGAAATCAAGACCCAAATTGACCTGGTCGGTTGTCTCCCACTTCAAATCCGGATTAGGAATTTTAGCAGGTCCAGTACCAACAACTTGTTTACCATCCCATATTGCAGAACCAGCCGACTGATAAGTACTTAATGCCGGGTAATCTCCGATCTCCTGATTTCCGGTTCTACCCCAGCCTAAACGAAGTTTTAATGAAGTGAGTTGATCAACACCTTTCAGGAAAGACTCATTAGAGATTCTCCATGCCAAAGCGGCAGAAGGGAAATAACCGAATTTATTATTCTTACCAAAACGCGAAGAACCATCTGCTCTAAAAGTTACCGTAGCTAAATATCTATCATCAAATGAATAATTTGCACGGCCTATATAAGAAGCCAATCTATTACCAGTCACAGAGTTTTGCATTCTGAAAGTCTCCTGATTTCCCAGATTTAGGTTCTCCGCTCCTAATGATTCATTCGGAAAATCAGCAGCTCTGTTATTCAAATAACTTGTAACATAACGTTGATAAGAGATTCCCGCCAATGCCCCAAAACTATGTTTCTTTATTGTCTTATTATAATTAACAGTACCTTCTACTATATAGTTACTTTTTTCTGAATTCTGATTCGACCCGATACCTCCATAAAAACGGCCTTGCTGAGTAAGGCTCGATACAAAGTTTTTTCTACTTTCATTCATAAAGTCAGTACCCAGATTCAATCTTAGAAATAAATCTTTAGTAATATAATACTCCCCAAATGCTGAAGCTAAAATCCTATATGTATCAGAATAAGATGTCATTCCTTCATCCAATGCTACAGGGTTATCTAGTGTCAAGATAGGTGATGTAGCATAATTGCCTTCCTTATCTTTAACTGGTATTGTTGGATCATAATTATAAGCAGTATACATCACGCCTGCATTTTCATTTACACCAAATCCATTTGCAACAAAATGATCTTTCATATAAGAACCGGTAACATTCATACCAATCTTCAATTTCTCATTAATATCGGATTTCAAATTCAATCTGGCCCCTAATCTTTCAAAACTGGTATTCTTTACAATACCTTCCTGATTTACATAATTGAATGAAGTGTAGTAAAAAGTTTTACTGTTACCTCCGGAAAAAGACAATTGATGTTCGTGAGTAATTGCATTTTTTTGAGTTACTGCATCCTGCCAATCTGTACCGATACCACCATTTGCAATATCTCCAACCCGATTCGCTTCATTATCGCCCCCGGCATCGATAATTTCATTCAATACTCTTTTGTAATCGGTTGCACTCAACAGATTCAATTTATTTGACGGACTCTGAATCCCGATAGAACCGGAATAGCTGACCTTCATCTTTTCTGCTTTTCCGCTCTTTGTCGTAATCAGGATAACGCCATTCGCACCTCTCGAGCCATAAATAGCGGTAGCAGATGCATCTTTCAGAATTTCAAGAGATTCAATATCGGCAGGGTTAATGGACGACATCGGATTTCTTGGACTTCTGCTATCACTAAACCCCACAATGGAACCCTGAGATACTGGACGGGAGTTATCGATAGGCACACCGTCAATTACATACAACGGAGAAACACCGCCATTGATAGAACTTGCACCACGGATATTAACAGAGAAACCTCCGCCCGGTTCACCACTGCTCTGAACCACATTTACACCGGCACTCTTACCCAGAAGCATTTGATCGACTGAAGTCGTGGCACCTTCTTTCAAATCATCCAATTTGACAGATGCCACAGAGCCGGTTATATCACTTTTCTTCATTGTGCCGTAGCCGACTACAATTACTTCGTCCAGTGTTTGAGTGTCTTCTTTTAAAATAATATGTAATGATGTACTTTTACCGACCTTAACTCTCTGATCCAAATAACCGATATACGAAACACGTAATTCTGCATTTTCCGGAACCTGTAAAGAAAAGTTTCCGTCCAAATCAGTAATTGTACCGTTCGTAGTACCTTCCACTACGATATTAGCACCAATCACCGGTTGCTTAGTCTCATCCACAACGGTACCTTTTATTTTCTGGTCATTGTTTGACTGCTTCGGAGAAGTAGCCTTCAAAGTAAGGACAATCAGGTTATTATTATCCTGTTTGTAGGAAATATCCGTACCAGCAAGAAGTTTGCTCATAACAGACTCTATGCTTTCGTCTTTTGCAGACAGGGTAACAACTTTATCCAGACTGGATAAATCATTATTATAAAAGAACTTATAGTCACTTAGACGTTCGATTTCTTTTAAAGCCTGACGGATAGATTGATTTTTCAAGGTTATCGTTACCTGAGCGAATAACGACGGGGAGATCAACAATATAAGTAAGATTAATTTAATTGACTTAAATTGCCGTTTTTTAAGGGCATAATATGCCCTAGTTAATAAAATTCTCATAATTTTGTAGACTTAATGGTATTTATAATTGCACTTGATATTTGCAAGATCCCAAGTGCGGTTTATGAACTACGAGATGGGATGGTGCCTTGCATTGTCCCATTCTTTTTGTAATAAATTTATCCTGTATTTTCCATATCGATAAAAATTAAATATTAAACATGGTATTATTTATTATTATTTCAATGCTTTCTCATAATAAGCCTTCTCCTTCATATTCTCACGCAAGACAATCACACTATCCTTTACTTCATACGTCAAAGGCGAAGTGAGAGATAATATCTGCAGAATACTTTCCAGACTTGTATTGCCGGGAGTTCCGGTAAACCGATATTTCTTCAGTGATTCCGATTCAAATATAATCCGGGTATTGTAATAACGTTCCAATGTATGAGCTATGCTCTCGAATGTTTCACCATTGAATGTCAACTCATTATATTTCCAGTTTATGTAATCGGCCGCATTATCTACGCTACTTTTTTCCATATGCCTTGTTTGTTTATTAAAAATGATCCTCTCGTTAGGATTTAAGACAAGGCAATCCGAGTCAGTCGTCACTTCTACTTTTCCTGTCCTTAATACAGTCGAAGCATTTCTTTCTTCCTCATACGATTTCACATTAAAGCTGGTACCCAGAGCGCGGACTTCCATTTCTTTTGTCTCCACGATAAAGGGACGATCCTTATCGGGCGTCACTTCAAAATAAGCTTCTCCTTCCAGAGACAAGACCCTTTCTTTTTGATTGAAACGGCTGCCATATGATAGTTTGGAATCCGAATTCACCCATACTTTAGAACCGTCAGGCAATACGATATTCGCTTTCTGTCCTTTTTCAACCGACACGATCATATCCTCCATAATTTGCCGGCTCATGGTATAATAATAAACAGACAGTCCCGTCATCAACAATAAAATGACAACAGCTGCTACACGAGTTGTCCATGAATAGAGACTACGCCGTTTACTTTCTTTTGCGGATAGCTCTTCCTTCTTTTCACGGTTGATCTTCGCCTTTATCTGTCCCAACAATTTTTGTTGCAGGCGGGCATCCATCGTAGAAGAAGCCATGCTCCACTCTTCTTCCGCCCAATTCTGAAACGAACTTTCGCTTTTCAGCCATTGGATAAGTGTTTGCACTTCTTCCGGAGTAGCCTGCTTTTGCAGAAACTTATCGAATAATTGTATGTAATCTGTCTTTTCCATTTTATTGTGTCTATTAAGTATACAGGCAACGAAATAGAATCCGTTACCCGAGTTTACGGTTTTAACTTTTATTAATCAATGAACAAAAAAAGAAGCAAAGGAATAGAGATACTATAGTGACGATCTATCTTGCTACGAAGGAAAGCAATCGCTTTGGTCAACTGCGATTCGACAGTATTTTCAGAAAGATTGAGCTTCGCGGCAATTTCCCTATTTGTCAACAATTTACGGCGGCTCAGAATAAATATTTCCCTGCGGGCAGAAGGCAGTTGTTCGATTAAAGAGTCAATATATTCTTCCAGTAGATGATAGTCCACTTCTTTCTCTGTTGTATTTTCAGTTGGTTCGGTTGTTTTTATTTTTTCCTGATAAAGGTATTCCAACATTCTATGCTGATAGATATTGACAAGTTGATTTTTGGCAATTGTACAGAGATAGGCGCCGAATGATTTGTCTGTATCGATCAATTCTCTACCCTCCCATACCTTTATAAATACAGATTGTACGATCTCCTCCGTCAGATAGGTATCACCCCGGGATATACGCATTACAAAGTTGTAGAGCTTACCACTCCAAACATTATAAAGGTATTCAAAAGATGCTATATCTCCTCTTCTCAGATTACAGATGTGATGTGATTCTTTATCCATAACGTGTACAGTTATCTTTGCAAAGGTAAAAGAATTATCAGATGATAGCACAAAAAAGATAAAAGGTTGCATACTATTTACAAATAGCATGCAACCTTTCCAGAAAAAGTATGTAGGCTTTTTATTCCTTTATTACCGATAAAGGACTTTCTTCACGACAGTCTTTTTTCCATCTGTAATACGGATAAAGAACAAACCTGAATTATCCGGGACAAAAGAAACCGGACTGTTGGTTTCCATCGTTTTCCTTTTTACCAGTTGCCCCTGTGCATTATACACCTCGATAGAATACTTACCGGCATCGGTGTCCTTTACATTTATGACCAAAGAAGAACCCTCCTGACGGGCTACCACCTCAATCTCCGGTTCCTGGATATGAGCTGAAGCTGTTGCCATTCCCGGAGAAATAGCTTTAGCTGCATTTACAATCTCACCGGTCGAATGATCGATCAGTAAAACAACGACTTCGATATGATCCTTATTCTGTATATTAAGGGGTAATTCCAGGTCATACGTCGAACTTAATACCTCATCTTTTGTGAATTTTCCGGGGATACTTGACAGCATACCATCAAATCCGGGGAATATGGTACGGGCTACATCCTGATATACCATCCGGGAAGCGGGTACCGGAGAAGGCAACGAACTGAAATCTCCCATAGGACTAGAGCTGCCGGAATAACTATTATTTTGCGCATAACCGGATGCCGTTCCTTTCACATCATTTTCCAGGATAACGAACGCATATACATATTGTGCTTCTTCTGCATCAAAAGCAAATTTAGTTCGAACATTTGCAGATAACATTGTCTTCTCCTCATCCGCATAAGATACGGAAACCGTTACCGCAGAAGTGACAGGTTCTGCCATCTCTGACTTATACATGGATTCCAGATTGAAATAAGGGTCTCCCTTTCTTTGCCGGTTCACAAGTATATTAGGCAAGCTTGTAAAGAACCCCAGTAAACCGTCTGCATAAGGTCTCAATCCCATCGGATCATAATTATAGCTATAGTCATGAACTGCTATACCGATAAAAGAATCCGGATATTTCTTCTTCATCTCAGCCATTCCCACAATTCCCCGCGGACAATAGCCGCACCAGGTAGCAGTCAATTCTTCGCCAACAACCACACGACGGTATTCCAATGGCGGAAGATTATTATCCTGTGCACGGGAGACAAAAAGAGGAAATAAGACAAGAAATAAAAGTATAATTTTTCTCATAAGCGATCTTTATTTTCAGATTATCTGACAGATACTTTCCGGGATGTTATAACTTTTCCTCCTTGATAAAGCGCAACGACATAAATACCATTTGCCAAAACAGGCGAACTGATATCAGCATTAGAAGAGAGAGGTTGTTCATAAACCGATATCCCGTTCATATTTACGATACGGAGATCCATATCCTCTGCATCAGGCGCTTTCACATAAATGCGTCCTGCCGAAGCATATATCTTCCAGTCGGCATCAAGGCCAATCTTTTCATTTGCCACAGTTCCCGAATAATTGAAATGAACTTTGACCGATATGCTTTCATCACCGGAAAGTAATTTAAAGATAACTGTACTATTCCCGTATTTGCTCTCATCCAGAATTAAGTAATTAGCATGAAAAGAGGTATTCATTTCGTTGGGTTCCAATGTAAACTCATCCGATTTGACAACGCTTCCCGGATAACAGGTAGTACCTACACACAGCTGGACAGCACCACCTTCCGCCAATTCCAGATTGTCTTTGCTTACCGATACTTTCAGTTGCTTGTCGGTATTGTTACGAATTCCCAATTCCAACAACATCTGTCCCATTACAGGATCATATTCCGTTACAGTAACCTCCGCTCCCTCTTCAAGAGCTTTATCGTTATACACCCACTGGACATTCTGCCCCCAGGATGACATACAGCACAGCAGTACTGGCAATATAAACAATGCTAATTTTCTAATCATGATACATTCTATTTAATAATTAATACTATTCCTGTTCTATTTCTGTCTTAACAGCCTGAAGAATCTCGTGTGATTTCCGATCATACACGAAAGCCACGATCTGTAAATCTTTCTTTTTCCAGGTGATATCCGGCTGATAAATATATTCCTTCTTTATCGTAGCACCTTCCGTCAAACCGGTTCCCATGCTTTCTCCCCAGGTATAGTTTATCGCATCACGAAACACATGACGGTGCAGATAAGCGGTATTGATCGTATTATCAGGCATCAGCTGGGCATCTACAATATGATCTTCTATGATCCATAACTGCAAAACCGGTTCATTTCCTACTGCCCGGAGAAAATCGACAGCGGCATGGAGTTTTATCTCTTCCATTCCCGGTTGCCACACGGCTTCCAGTTTTATTTCCACAGGAGACTCTTCGCTTAAACGATCAATCACCTGTGAACTCCAGGTCGGAACATTGTTATTTGTCACTTTTCCGTTCGAAGCTACCCGGTCGACCATCGCAGCCGGATAACCATCCGGTTTGAAATAATCGTTATATGCTTCGCCTGCCTTTGTACGGAAGTCTGTTTTCCAGGCGCTACCGAATGTATTGGCATAACTTCCTGCATGGATACTCACTGCGATCAGGTGCCCTTCGCACCATTCTTCCAGTCGTGCGATTTCGTCGGCAGCAACCGGGCAATTCACACATTTATGTCCTGTGAAGTCTTCCAGAAGAACGATTTTATTGGTAAAGTGCAATTCGTCTGTTTGGATAACACGATCCTTTTCATCAATAATATCACAACCGGCAACCAGCAGCAATAATGATAAGATATAATATAGATGTTTCCTTTTCATCTGTTAGAAATTAAAATTGTAGGACAGCTGAAAACCTCTGCTGGCGGGAACATACCGGCATACACCACCGGCACAATTATATCCTGCCCTTGTACGGCCATATCCTAGCTGGACACGGTGAGATTTATGCGAATAAGTAGCCGAAACCATATAATAATGCAGATAGGTTTCCCCACTATTATACATATCGGAAACGGTAAACATAAGAGACGGAAGGACAGAGACTTCCAGCAAAGCAAACAGCCAATCGCCTTCATCCTGCCGGGTATTCAGATACTGAAGTTCCCCACGGAAAGTCAATTTACGATTTGCCTGGTATTTACCTTCCAGCACATAGATGTTCGATTTAATCACATCGCCGTTGGTTGCATGCCCCTCAACTACCCGTTGATTATAACGCTGGTTCATATACATGGCATTCAGTTTCCATGAACGGCTGAGTTTCTTCTCAAACATAATATTGATATCCTGATAATAAAGATTATCCAGGCCAGAAACTTTATGGAGAGCACGGATATGGGAAGCATGTAGCTTGATCAAAGTTCCGTATTTACCACCTAAAGCTGTATGGCGACGGAAGTTATAACTAGCTTCTCCCTGGAAAGCCCACTCGCCCAACGGTTGGGTAGCATACGGATAAAGGGCAGGCAATACATATGTTTGCTGCATGGTGAAAGCCGGCAGATAATTTATAAAGGAAGAAATACCCGTCATCGACCGCAGGCTACGGAAAGCCATGTTCTCACTTCGCTTCACCTGCAACAGGAAACTCATACCTTTTCTGGAATAAGAACCTGAAAGCAGGAGAGCGCTTCCCCGGTCATAGCTGTATTGGTTATCGAAAGACGGATCGTTTATCTTCCAGGCATAATCAGCCATCAGGTTATAGCCATTTTTCTGGAACTGCAAACGGGCATCAAAAGCTGCTATATTTAACGGTAAATTCAGTTTCTTATCTGATGCGATATAGATATCTTCTTCTTTCTCATGCTTTCCGGTGTACGACAATCCCAGCAGCAACCGTGCATCCTGTTCTTCCAGCTTTCGCAACCACTGATCCAGGTTCAATTCGGCATCTCCACCCCATAAGAAACTGTCGTTATGATCCCAGTAACGGCGTTGCTTACCACCCAAAGCCTTCAAACGAAGTCCTTTCAAGGGATGCAGGATCAGCCTTCCGCCACGGATCGAATTATCGATACCCAAGCTACGCTCTTCGTAGGTACGTAAAGTCAATCCGTTACCGAACTGTTCATAGAAATCACCGACCGTCAGTTCCGCATTCCGGTAACGTCCGGTGGCATAAAAGTAAGGCACACCCCAGCCGGCAAAGTCTTTTTCAAAACCAGGCAGCGGGTGATCCAGGTATTCGAAACGACCGCCCACCGTTAAATAGTCGGCAACAGACAAGGCCAGATCGACATAAGTATTTGTCAATACCTTATCTTTATAAGAACCGGTTCCGATGGCATTGTCTTCTTCCGGAAACAGGATATCCGACTGGATACTTCCTGTCAGACGTATTTTAGAAGGGTTCTTTCCCGCAGATTGCGTTTGTAATGAGTCAGATACCGGTAATGCCTCCTGTGCTTGAGCTGCATAGATAAACAGAGCCGTCATGATCAGGTAAATCTTTTTCATCCGGACTTATTTATTAACCAGTTTCTTCACTTCATCGAACAAAACGGCATCGCCTCCTTCTGTGTAACCAATATGGCTGGAAACAATATTTCCCTCTCCATCCAGTAAAAATACATGGGGGATCACATTTACTCCCATTGCCCGCTTCAGGTCGCTTCCCGGATCGAGTAATACGTTGAAGTCCCAGGCAGAACCGTCAACCAGCGGTTTTACTTTGGCAACATCCTGTCCCTGATCAATAGAGACTGCGATCAGTTCGACACCGGTTTCTTCCTGCCAGTCTGCATATACTTCGTTGATCGCAGATAATTCACGCAGGCAAGGTTTACACCAGGTTGCAAAAAAGCTAAGTATGACAGGATGCCCTTTCTTGTTCAATTCGGACATATTCATACTCTTACCGTCAGTATCTTTTAATTGAATGGCGGGTAATTGTGCAGAGGCAGAGATACATACAACAATCAATAAGATAGATAGAACTAAGGCTTTACGCATAATTTCATGCAGATTTGGAAATTCATAACTTCTGATCTGCCAAAGGTAGGAAAAGATATAAAAAGAATATCACCGAACCGATAGGTTTTATCTATCAGTCCAGTGATATAATCTATTAGCATCCGAAAATAACATGCAGAATGATATTCCGGGGCTTTATATATTTAAAAGATTACTTGCTGAAATCCCTCGGAGCCGGAACCGGAGCCAACGGTTTACGACTTTGAAGATCCTTCATAACCTCTTCGATCGCCTTGTTCAGCTGTTGGTCTTCGCCGTTCCATTCTTTGACCGGATCATTGTCAATCAGGATATCCGGATCTACACCGTGGTTTTCGATGATCCACTGGCCGGTCTTCGGGTCATAGCTGGTGAAGAAAGGCACGCGGATATCGGTTCCATCCATATAAGGCAGCGGGCCACTGATACCGACAATACCTCCCCAGGTACGTGTACCGATCAGCTTACCCAATCCCAGTGCACGGAAGCCCCACGGGAACAGGTCGCCGTCGGAAGCTGAGTATTTATTGATAAGGCATACCTTCGGGCCTACCTGTACGGCATCAGGAACAGTACCGATATGGTTGGATCCACGACGCATAGTCAGACGATACGGTTCGCGGGAGAGACGTTCGAGGATCATCGGGGAAACATTACCGCCTCCATTGGCACGGTCGTCGATAATCAGGCCTTCCTTATCCAGCTGGGGATAGAAATAACGGGAGAACTCATTCAGACCTTCTACACCCATATCCGGGATATAGATATATCCTACACGACCATTAGTTGCTTTGTCTACTTTCTTGATATTATCCTGTATCCAGTTATAATGATATAAAGAATATTCCTCTTCAAGCGGACTGATCACGATCTTACGGGCTCCTGCCAGTTGCGGTTTGCTGTTCAGTGAAAGTTCGGTGGGTACACCAGCTTTACCGACCAATAAAGAATACATATCTTTCACACTGTTGGTCGGAATACCGTCGATAGCGACAATAAACTCGCCTGCTTTTGCTTCGATACCCGGTTCGGTAAGCGGTGAACGCAGGTCTTTGCTCCACGAAGCTCCCGGAAGGATCTTTTCAAGACGGAAGAAACCACTCTTATCGCGGGAAATTTCGGCACCGAGCAAACCTGTTTGTATACGCTCCGGACGATCCAGTTCACCGGGGTTCACATAGGCATGACCGCAATTCAATTCACCGATCATTTCACCGATCACATAGTTCAGATCCAGACGGGTCTTTACATATGGAAGCAGGACTGCATATTTTTCTTTGATCGCTTTCCAGTCTACTCCATGCATATTCTCTACATAGAATCCATCACGGTAGGCACGCCATGCCTCATCGAAGATCTGTGCCCATTCTTTCGGATAATCGGTAGTAATCTTCATATTGGAAAGGTTGACAGCTTCACTAAGATCCGCTTTGCCGGAAGGGATATCGGTTACATAAAGTTCTCCTCCTTTATAGAAAAGAGCTTTTTTACTGCCGGGAGTTACAGACATGGTAGCACCATCGGCAACGATATCTTCTTTCTGTTTCTCTAAGTCATAGACCTTCGTTCCGCCACGGCCGAAATAATAGACCTTATTTCCATCTGCATAAAAATTAAAATAACGGGACCCTGCCAACGGAAGCTGAATAATACGGTCGGAAAGACCTTCTACATCGATCTTCACTGCCGATGTTTCAGAAGTAGTCTCTTTCTTAGCAACTTTCTTAGGTTCTTCCTTCTTTGCTTTATCTTCTTTGACCGCAACCTGTGCATCTTTTTCAAGGAAAGGAGAAGGAGTATCTTTCGATAGCAAAGCAAGATAAACACCACCCATATTATTATAAACATGATTCCATTCCAAAGAGCCATAAGTAGGATTGAAATCGCGGGCAGAAGAGAATACCAGATACTTGCCGTCATTACTAAAGACAGGTGAACCGGAGTTGTACCATTTATCTGTTACAGGATATTCTTTCCTATCGGCAATATTATAAACATAGATAATGCTATATTCGTTATTGGCCGGACGGGAATAAGTCAACCATTTGCTATCGGGAGAGAATGTAACATCCCTTATTTCAGCCATCGGATCCTGCACTGCCTGCGTCACTTGCCGGGTTGCGACATCCAACAGGTTGATGCGGTTCTTACGATCGGTATAAACAATTGTTTTTGAGTCCGGGCTCCATTCGAAAGAGCGGATATAGGTATCGTTATTTTTAGTCAACTGCACCGGTTCACCGCCTGTTGCATCCTGCAGGTAGAGTTCTGTCTCACCTGTGCCGTCGGAGATATAAGCGATCAGCTTTCCATCGGGCGACCATTGTGCTTCACGGTCATGTTGTCCCGGGGAGCGGGTGATATTCTTTGTTACCCCTTTATCGACAGGCAAATTGAATACTTCTCCACGGGAAGTAATGACAATACGTTCACCATCGGGAGAAATACTTGCTTCAGTAATATATTTCGATCCGTCTTTTAATTCACTACGGGCATATATATTATCGGAAGTTAATTCGATATTTACCTTTTCCGGCTTTTTGGACGCTGCATCCATCTTATAGATATAACCGCCATTCTCAAATACGATCGTATTTCCGTTAGCACTCGGGAACTTTACATCGTATTCGGTAAAATTGGTTACTTTACTCGTCTGTTTTGTTTTTGTGTTGTAAACAAAGATGTTCATTGTACGGTCGCGATCGGAAATATAGAATATTTCATCACCGATCCACATCGGAATAATATCCTGGGCTACATTATCCGTAATATTCTCTACCGACTTCTTTTCCGGGTCATAAATCCAGATATCGTCGGCCATCCCGCCTTTATAATATTTCCAGGTACGGAACTCACGCATCACCCGATTGTAAGCCAATCGCTTTCCATCAGGCGAATAGCTACAGAAACCTCCTTCGGGCAAAGGTATTACTTCCGACAGACCGCCTTCCTTATCTACCGTATAAAGTTTTCCGGAAAAACCGTCGCTGATACGGTTGCGGTAAACGATACGGCTGCCATCGGGAGTCCAGGTCATTACAATGTTGTTAGGGCCCATACGGTCGCCCAGGTCATCACGTTTGTTGGTCGCAGTATAGGTTACACGTAAAGGTTCACCTCCGGTTGAAGGCATGGTGAAGACTTCCGTATTCCCATCATACTGTCCGGTAAACGCGATTGTTTTACCATCCGGTGAAAAACGGGGGAACATTTCATAACCAACATGTGAAGTCAAGCGTTGAGCTTCTCCACCTGTTGCCGGAACTTTATATAAATCTCCGGCATACGAAAATACAATCTCGTTACCGTTTGTAGCCGGGAAACGCAATAGGCGTGCGTCGTCCGCTGCCATCATCAGGGCAGGTACTCCGGCTAAAGCGAGCAAAGAAAGAATAAGTTTCTTGTTCATGTTATCTTAGTTTAGTCTATTGGCAAAGGTAAAAAAAGAGAATGGTTTTTAAGTAAGAAACTCATCCGGTATTTGCATTAGGGGGGTAATCGATGCGATCTTTTTTGATACATCGAAGCCGGAAGGGCAGTTCACCTGACAGACATCGCAATCCGTACACATATCCTGCTTCAATCCCAGACCGAGTAGTGTCTCTTTCGACTGTTGGGCATGTTTGTAACCGTAAGCATACATATAGGCACGCATGATATCGGGTATAGGCAATTGCTCAGGACACTGCTCGCGGCACTGACCACATTGTTGACAATATAAAGACTCCTTATCGCATAACGCCTGCAAATATTTCTTTTCATCCTGTGTCAGCTCCATATCATATGCAGCAGCCAGGCATTCATCCAGATGATCATAATTGGTAAGACCGGGAATAACAGTCGTGATATTTTTATTCTGCCAGATCCATTTAAGACAGGCCCGCCCGTTAATTATTTTCTTGCCATCAGCATCTTCCGTTCCTCCTGCCATAGTCTTCATGGCAATAAAGCCCATCCCGGCCTTTACTCCCCGCTCGATCGCTTCATCCGTTTCCTTTATATTCTTCATCTTAAAGTTATAACTGATCAGGGCGACATCATAAATTCCTGTTTCGATAGCTGCGTCAATCAGTTCCGGTTTCTGGTCGTGAGAGGAGAAACCGACAAAACGGTTTTTACCTTCAGCCTTGACCTTTTGCAGGATATCGAGGATACGCTTGTCCTGTATCTTTTCTGCGGTACTGATAGAATGAGTATAGAAAAGATCAACATGATCCATTTTAAGACGTTTCAAACTAATTTCAAGTTTGTCGAGCAAGTCTTGCTCGAAATCATCCCTCAACGGATAATCGAACATTACTTTCGTGGCAATAAAACAGGAACTGCGCGGCTTTCCATTGAAAAAGTTACCGATCATTTCTTCGTTCCGTCCGTTCTGGTATCGATGAGCAGTATCAAAATGAATTATCCCGGAATTAAAAGCGGCACGCAATACATTATTGCTATCGGGACGATCAACGCCCATGCTGAGGATAGGAAGTTTTACACCTGTTTTACCTAAAGAACGCATGGGGATTTTTGCCTCTTCATATTCTATTGCTCCCGGAACAGACGCCAAAGCATCCGGAACAAATAATAAACCGGCTCCCGCTACTGTCGAGAGCTTCAGAAAGTTTCTTCGATCGACACTTTTATTTCCCATAACCTGAATCAGAATTAAGTAAACAGAGAATTAAACTGCTCAAATATAGCAAAAAAAATCCCGGAAGCTGTGCCCCCGGGAATTAAATATATAATGTAGTAACAAAGGATTATGCTTCTTCCGTATCAATTCCTTTCCATACAACCGCTGCTATGGCAGCTCCAAGGAAAGGCGCAACGATAAACAACCATAATTGTGAGAGTGCTTCACCTCCCTGGAACAGAGCCGGGCCGATACTACGAGCCGGGTTCACCGATGTTCCGGTAATAGGGATACATACAATATGGATCAAAACCAGCGCCAGACCGATAGCAATACCGGCAAACTTCGTATTTGCTCCTTTGGATGTAGAACCTAAAACAACAAGCAGGAAGATAAATGTAAACACTGTTTCGGCAACGAAGGCAGGAAGGACATTGGTATATCCGTTAGCACCGGTAAATGTCGTGACAGAACCGGAATCTTTTGCCAGTATATACAAGATAGACGACCCGATGATCGCACCGATCACCTGAAAGACCATATACATACCCGCATCTTTTCCGGAAATTCTTTTAGAAAGTAACATTCCCAGTGTGATAGCAGGATTGATATGACATCCCGATATCTTACCGATCGTGTACACCATTGTAAGAACGGCCAGCCCGAAAGCAAAAGCAACTCCTAGTGTTCCAACTGATGCAAAAGGCTGAACTGCCCCTGCAAATACTGCGCTACCGCAACCCATCAGGACAAGTACCATCGTCCCGATCATTTCTGCTAAATACTTTTTCATTAGTGAACTTAATTAGTTTTTAAATAGTATTTGTATAGGAATAAATAAACTATCTCGCCTTATTGACTATACTTTATATTTATTAAACATATACTTATAATAATTTGTTCGGGAATTTCAGTTTCATTTTTCGGAATCTCTTAATTCAAGGCATGCTGTATAAAAATAATCTTGTACTTTTACGGAAATTAATAAACGCATGAAAAAATTACTAGTCTTAACATCGGCGCTTTTGTTTGCAGGCTCCGTATTTGCAGAGAATGATCCGTTATGGATGCGTTATCCTGCCATATATCCAAATGGTGAAACCATTGCGTTTACGTATAAAGGAGATATTTATACCGTTCCGGTATCCGGTGGTAAAGCCACCCAGTTAACAACACATTCGGCTCATGATACACGCCCTGTATGGTCGCCAGACGGCAGCCGGATCGCATTTGCTTCCGATCGTAACGGAAATTTCGATGTCTTTATTATGGATAAAGACGGGGGAGTACCTAAACAACTAACAACTCATTCGGCAAACGAATATCCGGAAACATTCAGTAATAATAATGAGATCCTTTACTCGGCTTCCATACAACAGGATGCAAAGGATAGCCAGTTCCCTTCCGGTACATTCTCACAGATCTATCAGGTTAGTACAGAAGGTGGACGTCCGGTATTATTCTCTTCGCTGGCCATGCAAAACCTATCGGTGAACAAGAATGGCGACAAAATTTTATATAATGATATCAAAGGTTATGAAGATCCGTGGCGTAAGCATCACCAGTCTTCCATCACACGCGATATCTGGTTGTGCTCGCTCGATAAAGACCGTACATTTAAAAAGATAACAACCTTCCGTGGCGAAGACCGTAACCCGGTATGGACTGCCGATGGGAATGCTTTTTATTATCTGACGGAAGAAAAAGGCAGCTTCAATATCTTTAAGAATGATCTGACCGGAAAGAGTGACAAACAAATCACACAGCATACAACGCATCCTGTCCGTTTTCTGACTTCCGATAATAACGGTAAACTTTGTTACAGCTATGATGGTGAAATATATACGGTAAAAGAAGGTAGTCAACCGGCTAAGGTAAATATACTGATCGTTTCCGACCAAACAGAGAATGATTTGATCCATCGCCTGATGTCGAGCGGTGCAACCGATATCGCCGTAGCACCGGGCGGGAAAGAAGTTGCTTTCATTGTCAGAGGGGATGTATATGTTACATCTGTCGAATATGAAACAACCCGTCAGATAACAGATACTCCGCAGCAGGAACGCAATATCGACTTCAGTCCCGACGGACGTTCATTGGTTTATTCTGCCGAACGAGGCGAAACATGGGGTATCTACCAAAGCAGCCTGGTACGTAAAGACGATAAGTACTTTACCTATGCACAGGAGATCAAAGAAGAGCCATTGGTTGTGACTGATAAAACATCTTTCCAACCTTCCTACTCACCCGACGGAAAAGAAGTTGCTTTCCTGGAAGACCGTACCACTTTACGTGTAATCAACCTGAAAAGCAAACAAGTCCGTACAGTATTGGACGGTAAATTCAACTACTCCTATAGTGATGGAGACCAGGATTATAAATGGTCGCCCGACAGCAAATGGTTCCTGGTCGAATATATTGCGATCGGCGGATGGAATAACAAAGACATCGCCCTTGTAAAAGCCGATGGAAGTGGTGAAGTAACAAACCTGACGGAAAGTGGTTACTCGGATGGTAACCCGAAATGGGTGCTGGACGGAAAAGCAATGATCTGGTCGTCCGACCGTGCAGGCTATCGCAGTCATGGTAGCTGGGGTTCACAGGCTGATACCTACATTATGTTTTTCGACGGTGAAGCCTATGATAAATTCCGTCTGAGCAAAGAAGAACTTGCCTTGACAGAAGATGAAGAAAAGGACGAGAAAAAAGACGATAAGGATAAATCGAAAGACAAAAAAGCAGACAAAAAGAAAGAAGATACTAAAGATGATGAAAAAGAGAAAGACAAACCGGTCGATCCGCTGAAGTTCGATCTCGAAAACCGTAAAGACCGTATCATCCGTCTGACCATCAATTCTTCCAACCTGGGTGATGCCGTACTGACACCGAAAGGAGATAAGTTATACTATTGTGCTGCTTTCGAAAAAGGCTACGACTTATGGGAACGCAACTTCAAGGAAAACAGCACGAAGCTATTAATAAAAGGTGTTGGCGGAGGAAGTATGTTTGCCGATAAGAAAGGTGAAAATTTATTCCTCGTTTCCGGTGGTAAACTGAAAAAGGTCGAGATTAAAGACAGCAAAACGAAAGATATCGACTTTAAAGCCGAGTTCTCTTATCGCCCGGCTAAAGAACGTGAATACATCTTCAACCATACCTGGCGTCAGGTAGAAGATAAATTCTACGATCCGACTATCCACGGTATCGATTGGAAAGGATATAAGACAGCTTACAACCGTTTCCTGCCGCATATCAACAACAATTACGATTTCCAGGAAATGTTGTCTGAGATGTTAGGAGAACTGAATGGCTCACATACCGGAGCCCGCTACCGTCCGTCTTCCTCTACTCCGGCTACTGCCTGCCTGGGTGCCTTCTATGATAATAAGTATGATGGCGACGGATTAAAGATTGAAGAGATCATCGCCAAAGGCCCGTTGACAAAGGCGGATACACAGATAAAAGAAGGATGTATCATCGAAAAGATTAATGATACACCAATCAAAAAAGGGGTGGATTATTATCCGTTACTGGGAGGTAAGGCCGGCAAAAAAGTTCTGCTGTCCGTTTACAACCCTATTACAGGCAAACGTTTTGAAGAACAGGTCAAACCGATCTCTTATGGCGAACAATCCAACCTGCTATACAAACGCTGGGTAGAGAACTGCCGTAAGAAGGTAGATGATTTGTCGGGAGGTAAGATCGGCTATGTACATGTCAGAGGAATGAACAGCGAAAGCTTCCGCGAAGTCTATTCCGAATTGCTGGGGCGTTGCCGCAATAAAGAAGCGGTAATTGTAGATACCCGTCACAACGGTGGTGGCTGGTTGCATGACGATCTGGCAACACTTTTAAGTGGTAAGGAATACCAACGTTTCGAACCGCGCGGTCAGTATATCGGTAGCGATCCATACAACAAATGGTTGAAACCTTCCTGTGTGTTGGTTTGCGAAGATAACTATTCCAATGCACATGGTTTCCCCTGGGTTTATAAAACACTAGGTATCGGAAAATTGATCGGTGCCCCGGTTCCCGGAACAATGACTGCCGTATGGTGGGAAACACAGATTGACCCGTCATTGGTGTTCGGTATCCCTCAGGTCGGTGTAAAGGATATGAAAGGCAACTATCTGGAGAACCAGGAACTGGAACCGGATATCGAAATCTACAACACACCGGAATCTCAGTTGAAAGGTGAAGACCATCAGTTGGAAGAAGCGGTTAAAGTGATGTTGCAAACGGTAAATAAATAAGAATTACATTATAGAATTAAGGAGAGGCGATAAACAGCTTCTCCTTATTTTTTTAATCTGGTATAGCAATGTGGGAAGCGGGAAAATCAAGTTTTTTGTATTTATCCTGCATTTCTTTATCGGTTTCTTCCTTGTCGTTGGTAAAGAATACGGGGGAGTCCTCGAAATGCCAGGTTCCGAGATAGTTCAAAGTATTTTCAGCAACAGTAAATTTGAAAAAGACTAATTCATCGGGACGCTGTTCCTTATTCTTTATCTTTCGTTCCGTTTCAAATATGGAGTCTTCCCCTTTATAGATCGGTTCCATATAAGACTTGCCGCCATACCATTTACTTTCAGTCCACCAGTAATTCAGGATGACATACGTACCCGGTTCGATCAGATAACAAAATTGATTTTCTTTCGAAGTCTTAAAGGTCGACTTTACCCTGAAAACAAATACCTCATTCGTTTCAATATTGATCAGCCGGATATCCTGGGGATAACCACCACTCTTGAACTTCTTCAAACGCTGAATAAATTGACCGTAGAAGGCTGCTTGCCCGGCCGGAATGGTATCGTTCGTTCCCAACTTCTCCAATCTTCGTCCCGGTTGGGCGGCAGCTCCCAATGAAACTATCAGCAATATTGCGATCAGTACGTGCTTCATAAAAGTTCCAACTCTACTTATTAATCAACAATGCTATTTTACATCGAACAGAAAAACGAAACAAAGAACGGTACCGTAAAATCAACCAGTATTCCGTGAAAGATAGAAACGAATACCAAATCCTTTCCTGAATAACGTGTAATAATGGGTAATGTTGTATCCATCGTGGTCGCACCACCGGCACAGATCGGAGCCAGACGACCGAAATACCTGACAAACAACGGGGCACCCAACAACGCGAATATTTCACGGATAATATTAGCCATCAATGCGATTGTTCCTAATTCTGTTGCCATCTGAACACCCAATGAAGCCTCTTTCAATTCCGTTATCAGGATAGACGACAACGAATAATAAGCAAACCCGCTCCCAACTGCCAAGCAATCGAAAACACTCCATTTACTGATCAGCAAACTGACCAGAGCCGATGCCGTAAGCGTCCCGATAATAGTAGCCAAAGGTACCAGCAACAACTTCGGACGGATACTGCACAATATATCTTTCAGTTTCTTATCACTCCCGATGCTTAACCCGACCTGGAACATCAGCAGATAAAGTACATACATCGTGATATCATTCTCCACGATTACCTGCGGCAGATAACCGCTCCACCCCAGGATACATCCGAGCGCAAAGAAAGCGACAACGATCAGACTTCCTTTCATTCTCTCCTCCTTTCCTTAAAGAAAAAGTGATATACCCCCCAGGCTGCCAATACGCTTCCGAGTGTTCCGGCCAGGGCAAGCAGAAAAGCCTGTCCTCCCAGTGTTGTCAGGTTACTTACAATAGCCTCATTAGCTCCTACCGAAATACCCAGCAGGAATAACAGAAGTAGAATCGTATAGGAAATAGGCTTACCTATCTTTTGCAAAAGCTCCACTTTACGCAACAGGTATCCTATGGCTATACCGCCAAACATAATTCCGATTACCGTGAACATAATTATAATTTTTCGGCAAAGGTAACAGAAAGAGCCTTGCAGTACAAGTCTGCAAGGCTCTACCGGTGTCATATATGATCTACATTTTTACTACTTCCGACGATATACGAAACCCGAATATATTAAACACAGCAATTTTCAATCATAAAAGAAGAAGTCAGCAGCAGGACAAACAGGAGAACAATGATAAACGTCACCAAGGCTGAAAAAGAGTAAAAAAGACGAAGATGTCGCTGTCTCTTTTCCTTTGCAATCCGTTGCAGTACTTTCAAATCGAATTCCTTTCCCAGCGGTGGAAGTATTTCCGCCTCAGGAGTCAGGAACCACGCTTTGTAAGGACGCAACTCCAGCGGTAAAGTGTCTGACGAGAAAAAGTGTCTTAACTCCCGTTCCTCGTCGATGGTGGTGGCACATTCCCAATATTTCTCCAACAATATTTTAATACGGTCGTAGTCCATACCTGTGAGTATATGTAATTTTATCTGACAGCGAAACTCTCTGTCCGCATCTTCTGCAAATTGATAGCCTCCAGAGCCAGGTTGCGTGTAACCATCAGGCAGTAGGAAGGGATATCTTCTATCACAATCCAGGCAGCCCGTTCTCCCCACACCTTCAGCATCACGTCCTGAACGATTTGCTCGGAACGTTCTGCATTTCCGGTGATCCTGAAAGCAACCCGCAAGAGGTTATCTTTTAAAGGCAATATCCTTGTTATGAATTCGTCTGTTCTCATCTCTGTTATATTAGACGAGTCCCCCCCATAAAAGGTTGCAGTTTTTGGTTACTTTTTTTATCAGATTGTAGAAAAAGACCGCTATATAGTTCTTTTTCATTATATTTGTAGCAGTTCTAACAAAACAGTAAATCCGCATATTTAAACTAAATCAATAAATAAACAGTGAAAAAGACAATCTTATTCTTCCAGGCTGCTGTTCTTTGCCTGCTGGTCGGATGTAAACCGGCTCCCAACAGTGGTTTATTAAGCGATGAAATCAAGTATGTCGATCCGTTCATCGGAACCGGATTCCACGGACATACTTTCCCCGGCGCTACCCGTCCCTTCGCCATGGTGCAAGTCAGCCCCGACACACATATCATGGGCTGGGATGCCAGTAGCGGTTATCATTATGATGATCGCGAAATCTACGGCTTCAGTCATACACACCTTTCCGGTACCGGTATCGGTGACCTGGGGGATGTAGCTTTACTTCCTTTCTCCGGTGGCGACTCGATCAAACCGGTCGGCCTTTTCAACAAAGACACGGAGAAAGCGACTCCGGGTTATTATGCCGTACGTCTGGATAACTTCGGCGTAAACGTAGAACTGACAAGTACCGATAAAGTCGGTTTTCATAAATACACTTACGATAATCCCAAAGACCGCCGCGTCATGCTCGACCTGGGGCATATCCTGCAGCCGAACTGGGGACATAAACTGGTTGATAACAGCTACCTGTTCGTAAACGATTCGACAGTGGAAGGTACGGTACGTACGCAGGGATGGGCTCATTTTCATGCCGTATCCTATCGTATTACCTTCTCTGAGCCGATCGAAACGATCTACCAGTATGTCGGAGGCAAACTGCGTCAGGACTCTTTATTCCTGCGCATCAATACGGCTGAAGACTTGAAATTCCATTATAAGTTCCCGGAAAAGGCAGAACCTCTGTATGTAAAGGTGGCCCTTTCTATGGTGGATACCGACGGAGCGGAAAAGAACCTGATGGCAGAGCTCCCGGGATGGGATTTTGAAGCAACCCGTATCAAATCCGCCGAAATATGGAATGATGCGTTGAACGCAATTGAAATTCAGAGCGCTGATCCAACAGTGATGGTTAATTTCTATACAGCACTCTATCACACCATGATCGCACCGTTCGCCTATCAGGATGTAGACGGCCGCTATCTGGGTATGGACAAGAAAGTACATAAAGCGGAACCCGGCTATGTAAACTATTCCGTATTCTCCTTATGGGATACTTTCCGCGCCCTTCATCCGCTGATGACGATCATCAATCCGGATCTGGCAGCCGATTGGGGAAAAGTTTTGGTACAGGGATATAAAGAAGGAGGTATCCTTCCGAAGTGGCCGCTGGCTTCAAGCTACACCGGCTGTATGGTCGGTTACCCGGCTGTATCTGTCCTGGCAGACCTTGTGTCCAAAGACCTGGCAGACGGTGATCTGAAAACATGGGCTGAAGCTGGAGCCCGTTCTTCCGTATATCGCGAAGACCTGGCTGAAAAATTTAAAGGGACACGCGAACTGGATCTGATCACCCTTCATCCGTACTTTAAAGAAAAATACGGCTTCGTTCCGGCCGACTCTGTTCCGGAATCCGTATCATGGGGACTGGAAATGGCTTACGAAGACTGGTGTATCTCACAAATCGCCGCTAAAGCAGGATTAGATTCGCTGGCTAAAGCCTACGCAGCCAAAGGAGAATATTACAAACGTTATTTAGACCCGGAAACGAAAATGATGCGTCCCGTTATGGGTGACGGTTCATTCCGTACTCCGTTCAATCCACGCTATTCAGCTCACATGAGAAGCGATTATACAGAAGGAAATGCCTTCCAATGGAGTTTCTTTGCTCCGCATGATATGGATAACTTCATCGCTACGATCGGTGGCAAGAAAGAGCTGGAAACACGTCTGGATACCTTATTCACCACCTCTTCGCAGGTTGACGGCGAACATGCTTCCGGCGACATCACCGGTCTGATCGGTCAGTATGCCCACGGAAATGAGCCGAGCCACCACATGGCTTACCTGTATAACTGGACTGATTCCCCCTGGAAAGGACAAGAACGCCTGGATTATATCATGCGCGAATTCTATACGAACAAGCCGGACGGTATCATCGGAAACGAAGACTGCGGACAGATGTCTGCCTGGTATGTAATGAGTGCCCTGGGATTCTATCAGGTTGCTCCGGGTATTCCGGTTTATACATTGGGACGTCCGATGGTAGATCGTGCCCTGGTTCACGTAAAAGGCGGCATATTTGAAATCCTGGTGAAGAACAACAGTCCGGAGAACAAATATATCAAAGAAGTTACATTGAATGGAAAGGCACTCGAAACCCCGTTCTTCTCCCATGCCGACATCGTAAAAGGCGGTAAGCTGGTATTTGAAATGACCAATACGCATCCATAAAAAATAAAATCATGTTACTGACTACAACAAACAATATTGAAGGGAAAAAGATCGCCCAATATTACGGGATCGTTTCCGGTGAAACAATTATAGGAGCAAACGTATTCAAAGATTTCTTTGCCGGAATACGCGATATAGTAGGTGGACGGGCCGGTTCATATGAAAGCGTATTGCGCGAAGCAAAAGAAACGGCTTTACAGGAAATGAGCCAGCAGGCTGCACGAATGGGAGCCAATGCCGTTATTGCAGTCGATCTGGATTATGAAACTGTAGGAGGAAGCGGAAGCATGCTGATGGTTACAGCTGCCGGTACCGCAGTTCGATATGAATAAAATTACGGATGGGGGATAAAAGTCCCCCATCTGTTTCTATTCCCCTAAAATTCTTCTGATATGGTTCTTTAGTATGTGAAAAGCCGGTGCCGCCATTGAGCCATGATCGTATCCATCCAATTCATAGATATAAGTCTCTTTATGCCCGGCCACCTTCATCATTCTCCAGAAATAAGCATTCTCTTCATAACGTCCCAACATTTCCATTTCGCGGTCACCTGATACGATTATTAAAGGAGGAGCATCAGGACGGACATAATAAAGCGGAGCAAATTCATCTATACTAGGCTGCGTTTCCTTCATTCCCAGCGATTCCCGATAGGCAAAATGGCTGATAGCATGTCCACTGAAAGGTATAAGGGCTGCAATTGAATCTGCATCTATACCGTAAACCTGCAGCCATTTCTTATCCAACCCGATCATATTTGTCAGATAACCGCCCGCAGAATGTCCGGATACAAATATCCGCTGCCAGCTACCGCCATATTCTTCAATTGTTTTAAATGTCCAGGCCACTGCAGCAGCCGCGTCATCAATACAATCTTTAATCGTACATTTAGGCAATAAGCGGTAATTGACTGCAACGACAGCCAAACCACTATTCTTTAACTCTTCCGGAATAAACTTACTTCCACCGGATAAACCACCACCGTGGAACCAAACAACCGTCCCGAAGTCCTTCCCGTTTTCAGGATAATAGACATCCAGCTTGCAACGTTCCAGACCATACGGGTCACCTGTAGTCCGGTAAGGGATATCTTTTACTACAGCATAATTAATACTCTCCTGTGCACAAAGAATAGCGGAGATAAAAAAGAAAACAAATAAGATATAAGACTTGATCATAAAGCATTGATTTTTGGACAAAGATAAACGATTTATCTAAATGCAAAAAGGGATCAACCTTACGATTGATCCCTTTCATTTGTTTTGAGTTCTTGACTCTAAAACGGCGGCTATCTACTCTCCCACTTTTACGCAGTACCATCGACGTGGTTGGGCTTAACTTCTCTGTTCGGAATGGGAAGAGGTGGATCCCCAACGCTATAACCACCTTAATACCTTTAAGATG
>NZ_KQ033919.1:2474670-2832743 GCF_000969825.1 Parabacteroides gordonii MS-1 = DSM 23371 | reverse complement strand
TAAATCTTTCAAAGAACTTTCGCTTTCTTTTCGATTGCGGCTGCAAAGGTAAGGACTTTTTTTTAACTACCAAATTTTTCAGAAGAAAATTTGAAAAGTTTTTTTTCAGTCGCTGTGGCGGTTGGATTGTTGCTTAGCATCGCTAACCTCATCCCCTCTCCTCAGGTTACCTCTTTCATCATGTATCATGCGCCGTTCTCTCTCGAATGCGGGTGCAAATGTAGTCGATTACTACATATACTCCAAACTTTTCACCAATTATTTTTTATTTATTTTTTCACGGCAGGCACTGTATTATAATGTACGCATAAAAGAGAAGAAAAAATCTTTTCGGCAGTAAAACACGAAACGATCCGCTAGTGACCTTTACAACAGTACGGCCTTAAAAGTGTTTCACCTATATGAAACAAGTGTTTCTTCTGGGTGAAACAACTGTTTCTCTATAATGAAACACTTTTAAGGCTATATTGTATAGACATGCAAACGCTCTAGATTACATCACAGGAGCATCCGGAGCTTTACCAGGCTTCGGCGCTTCTCCTTCTTTATAGTCAGGTAATGCTCCCATTTCATATTTCTCCGGGCCATAGCGAAGAGTAGATGCCATAATCTCATCCCAGGAAATAGGTTTTCCGGTATAAGCAGCTTCACGTCCGAGAATAGCAACCTGAGTAGAATAGGCCAATGCCTCTGCCTGATTGATTTTTTTATCCAAACGTATTGACTCCACCAGATGAACATGTTCCTGATCATAAGGATTCTTCACTGGTTTATTCTTATAATCATATTCCCAAAGGGTATTTCCATTATAATCGAGGATTTTTATTTCCCCGCGGTCATTCAACTGGGCAACACCTTTGGTTCCATAGACTTGTTCGGAAACATTTCCGTCGCAACCATCGATCTGACGGGCGGTTGCCAACATGCGTTTATTATTGTTATAGTAATAATCTACGCTAAAAAAATCGTAGATATCACCGGTAAGACGTTGCGCACGGCCTCCGAAACCGACTGCACGAACAGGACGGTCTTCCATAAACCAAGTCACCACATCAATATTATGAATAGCCTGATCCAGCAGATGGTCACCACTTAACCATTTAATGTTAAACCAGTTGCGGATACAATATTCCATATCGCTCCATTCTGGGCGTTTACGTTTGTTCCACCAGGCACCCTGATCCCAATGAGCTGAACTAGATACGATATCGCCGATCAAACCGTTCTTCACCTGTACATAGGCTTCCCAGTAATCTTTACGGTGACGGCGTTGGTTACCGGTAACGACCGTTAGCCCCTTGGAAGTAGCCACTTTAGCTGCCGCAATCACAGTACGGATGCCCGTCGGATCAACCGCACAAGGTTTCTCCATAAAGATATGTTTGCCTGCCTCAACAGCTGCTTTAAACTGTTCCGGACGGAAATGCGTCGGAGTACAAAGCAGAACTACATCGATATCGTTCAATGCCAACACCTTCTGATAGGCATCAAAGCCGAGGAAACAATTGGCATCAGGTACTTCATTCTGGAATTCATCTTTTAATACTTTCCGGCAAGTAGCCATCCTGTCGGGAAACAGATCGGCCAAAGCAATGATAGATACATTCGGCCCGGATTTGAGAAACTGGGTAGCTGCTCCGGTTCCACGGTCGCCACAACCAACTAAAGCTGCTTTCAAAGGTTTTCCGTCGGGAGCGACTTCTACGAAAGAAAACATTCCCAATTCTTCCGGAGAATAATTTTTCGCAGTAGTATCTGCATCTTGTTGTTGTGTACACGAGGTCATTACAGCCGACGACATACCCAGCGGTATTCCGGCCCCCAGCAAAGCTGTGTTTGTTAAGAAATCTCTTCTTTTCATGGTATTTAAAATAAATAGTATAGTTATCTGACGCCCAAATATATGAATTCAAAAGCAAAGAGACAAGTATAAATCAGGTTTTATACCCCACATTACTAGACGTATATACAGAACTTATATGTATTCTATACAATAAGATAACAGATATTGTAGAAAATACGGCAAGTATACAGCCTGAGTGCCAACATTCAGTAATACAATAACTAAAAAAGTCTAAACAAAAGATGTATCATCTTCCAAAGCATATTTTTCGTACCTTTGAAGCCTAAACAATAACATTTATAGTATGATGAAAAGCTCAAATTATCTTCTCCTCCTCGGATTGGGGCTTACTACTCTATTCTCCTGCGAAGAAGCAAAAGCACCGGATCCTGTTTATCCTATCCCGACTCCGGAACAAGTAGAATGGCATAAAATGGAAACCTATGCTTTCGTTCACTTTGGTTTGAACACGTTCAATGATCTCGAATGGGGATATGGAGATACTCCTGCCTCCACTTTCAATCCTACCAACCTGAATTGCGACCAATGGGTACGCACGATCCAGGCTGCCGGGCTAAAAGGAGTGATCCTCACCGCCAAACACCACGACGGTTTCTGCCTGTGGCCTACCGCAACAACAGAATACAGCGTCAAAAACTCTCCTTGGGAAGACGGTAAAGGAGATATGGTAAAAGAGCTGTCGGACGCCTGCCACAAACACGGACTGAAATTCGGTATTTATTTATCACCGTGGGATCGCAACAGTGCCAATTACGGACAACCCGGCTATGTGGAGAAGTTCCATGCCCAACTGCATGAACTGGTTTGCAACTACGGCCCTTTATTTGAATATTGGTTCGATGGTGCGAACGGGGGAAACGGCTGGTATGGCGGAGCGAACGAAAGCCGCTCCATCGATCCTACCACTTATTATAAATATGAAGCAGCTGTCGATACGATCAGAAAATATAATCCTTCCGTGATGATCTTCGGTGGAACCGAGCCGACTATCCGTTGGATCGGCAATGAAGAAGGCTGGGCCGGAGATACACAATGGAGCATGTTCACCAAAAAAGAGGGTATCCACTACCGTCAAAGCCAATGGGGACTGGAAGACGGCGACCAATGGCTGGGTGGCGAGTGCGACGTATCCATCCGTCCGGGTTGGTTTTATCATGCACGCGAAGATCATCAGGTAAAATCATTATCCCACCTGGTCGACCTGTATTACCGCAGTGTAGGCCATAATGCCAACTTCCTATTGAACTTCCCCGTTGCCCTGAACGGACAAATAAGTCCGACCGACTCTATCCGTGCAGTCGAATGGTACCAGACGATTCAGAATGACCTGAAAACAAATCTCTTGAAAGGAGTTTCCGTAGAAGCCAGCAACTCCCGCGGCGGCCAGTTCAAAGCCGGCAAGGTTAATGACGGCGACTGGGATTCCTATTGGGCTACAGAAGACGGCGTTACAAGCGGAACACTTACATTTACATTTAAGAAGCCGACGGATGTAAACCGCCTGATGATACAGGAATACATTCCGTTAGGCCAACGTGTGAAAGCTTTCACCATCGAAACAGAAAAAGACGGACAATGGACACCGGTTGAAGCTGCCGACTCGACTACCACCGTCGGCTATAAACGTATCGTCCGTTTCCAAACGGTAAAAGCCGATAAGATACGTATCAACTTTGAAGACGCACGCGGCCCGTTATGTATCAATAATGTAGAAGCCTTCCTCGCTCCTGCGTTGCTGACAGAACCGGCTATCCGGCGCGACCTGAAAAATATGGTTACCATCCGGGTAGAAGACAAAGGTTCCGAACTCCACTACACAACAGACGGATCAGAACCCACAAAAGACTCCCCTCGTTATACGGAGCCTTTTGCCTTCGATCAAAAAGGAACGATCAAAGCTATTTCATACGACCGCACCTTCGATAAGAGCAGCCCTGTATCGGCTAAGGAGTTAGATATTCCGGCTTCCGGTTATACGGTTGTTTACCCGAAAGATGAGAAAACAACGGTTATGTTCGATGGAAACGGATATACTACTTTCTATCTGCCGAAAGGAAAACAGGAAATTGAAGTACAACTGTCTGCCGAAATGCCGATTGCCGGCTTCCGGTATGTACCGAACCAAGGACGTGATGCAGGTGGACATATCTCAAACTATCAATTGTTTGTAAACAACAAGAAAGTAGCAGAAGGCGAATTCTCCAACATCAAACATAATCCGATAGAGCAGGAAATACGTTTCCCGGCCGTAAAAGGGGATAAGATACGCTTCGTGGCAACACGCATTGTCGATAACCAGCCACAGGCGGGAATTGGGGAGTTTTCAGTGATTACGAAATAATTAAAAAATCAACATTAGATGGGACTACCTTAAAAAGATAGCCCCATCTAATTTTTACACAATTTCACACCAATGAGTCATTTATTACCCCTATCGTTTTTTCATAACTCATTTTCAAAACTTCCTTCACATCCATACTCTCCCAATATCCTTTATTAAATAATTCTACCGATAAAGCACCCTGAAATCCGGAATCATACAATAAAGGGATTATCTTCTTAAAAGGGCATATACCATCACCAGGAAATACCCGATCCGAATCTTTTAACTTTTCCCGAGGAGGCAAATCTGGATAATCGTTAATATGTAATACAGGAAGAGCTTTCCCATTTACCAGATGTAGGCTATCAAAACTATTTCCACCTCTATACAGATGGTAAAAATCCAATAAGACCGATGCCTGAGGATGCCCCGTGGCTATAGCAATAGCAATAGTATCTGACAATTGATTTAACACACCTGCTCCCCAAAGCTCCAAGATAGGAGTTACACCAATCGCATTGCCCAATTTCAATATTGCTTTATAACGTTCTGCATATTCGAATAATTGTGACCGATCAAAATGAGTAATGCCTTGTACAGGAGCTGCGATAAATTTACCACCAAGCCTCGAGGTCATTTCCATATCATGCCTCATCTGCTTCAATCCTTCTTCACGCTTCAGAGGATCATCTGCAAACCAGGCTGCAAAGCCAATCATATTTTCCAATAAAAGTCCTGACTCTTTCAACTGTTTACTCAATTCCTCATATGATCCTCCTTGATCCACAAAAGCTTGTACATCCCGAGTCCACAATTCAATTCCTTCAAAGCCAGCCTCAGCACATAAAGCGATTTGTTGCTGTACTGATAATTTATATCCTGATATCGTCGAAACATTTAGACTTACACGGAACGGTCGTTTATCTGAAGAGGCATTCATCGAATTCTTTTTTCCAGGAATACAGGAAGTCCATTCAGCGAATGCACTCCCCAAGAAAGCAGATCCGGTAGTTAGGAGCATATCACGTCTTGAAATCTTTTTCCCAAGCATATTTTTATGCATTAATATTAAACTTCTAATGATTTCCGAGCCTCACGATCCGGATCATTCCGAACCTCACACACATTATTCAGTATCATAACTTCTCCATTTTCCTCTGAATATTCCGGCCAAACAGATAATTCACCACCATTCGGATCGCCTGTCCGCATAAAGTTTAATAGAGCTCCTGACATTTTATCGGATAATACACGAGGAATTTTGCCTCCTCCTGTATGTGTAAACATCCGATCTGTATTTTTAAACCAAAAACAAATATCCAGGCAATGAAATGCACGCATACGATTATTAAATAAAGGGGGACACCAACCAAACCATGCCACATATACAGGCTGACCTTGTTTCAATTTTGCATTGGCAGTCTTTACCACCTGCTGACGGGAAGAAGATATCATAGCCCACAACTCCATCGGAGTTTTATCCGGGAAATTCTCAGCAAAAGCTCTCACTATCGATTCTGCCTTATCTCCATATTGAGTTCTAATCTTTTCTACAACCTCTTCTTGAGTAATCATTTCTAAAACGGCATCCGCTCTATTGGGATTCCACTCATAGAAAGTCGTACAAAAAATCATAGGTACAACCGGAGAATCCAAAGGACTCTCCCCCGAATAAAAGACTCCAACAGGAATATTCCTATCATCGGCAACAGGACCAAAAGTCCTTCTCATATTGATATTTTGATCCTCCCTGCACTTTTTACAAGCCCTATCGGCAATATCCAGATAATCCCTCCAGGGTATTTCCTGGAGTTTATCAATTTGAGAAGGGGTTAACCCAGCCTCTTTCAATATATACTCGCCAACTTTCCGGGTCATCGCCTGATCTGAAGCTCCTATTGTTGATCCGCTTAATGCAACAGCCCTATGGATCAACCCTTTTGCAGCAGGCATAGCAGCCACAGTACATACTTTGGACCCTCCGCCGGATTGTCCCATTATCGTTACATTTTTCGGATCTCCTCCAAAATTAGATATATTATTATGAACCCATTCTAAAGCAGCAATGATATCCAACATTCCTACATTACCGGAATCCTCAAACTTATCACCTCCCACAGCTGAAAGATCGGAAAAACCAATTGGTCCTAACCGATGATTAATAGAGCAAAACACCACATTCCCTTCCCGACTGATATTCTCGCCATGATATCCATCCTGCTCAATACCACTACCATTTGTAAAACCTCCCCCATGTAGCCAAACTAAGACCGGACGTTTTCTCCCATCCGCTATCCCCGGAGTCCATACATTTAAGTAAAGACAATCTTCACTTACATCCCAATAATTCCAATGATCAGCAAAAGTCCCATAATTATTAGGCCAGCGATTCTCCATTCGCTGAGGAGCCGTATTTCCATAAAAAACAGCGGGTCTAACTCCTTCCCATGATTCAGGCTTCTGAGGTGGCATAAAACGATTTTTACCAGAAGTATCCGCCCCATAAGGAATCCCGAGAAAAGTATATACATTATTCAATAAATAACCCTGTATTTTCCCATATTCCGTCTGGGCTATAGCGATATCATCACCTATAAAAAGGATCTGATCATCGTTATTTACCTTTCCACTTTCATTATGGGAGTTTCCGGATGAAACACATGAAGCAGAACACATCAAACTTCCTATACTCAATGTAGCTGTACCCATCCCCAAATTTCTTACAAATTGTCTTCTGTTTATTTTCATAATAATCATTCTTAATTCATATCAATAACCAAAACCTCTTTGGGGGTTAATTCAAGATTTTCTGTGAAAGTGATCACTCGCTTCGTTAAAACATCCTTTCCTTTTGTTCTTCCTCTCAATGATTCGGCATAACGAGCAAGTGGTAATTCCACCTCTTTATTTGAGCCATTGATAAAAACCATAACACTTCTATTGTCCAAATAACGTTCATAGACATAAACACCAGATTGAGGCATGAAATGTTTCATTTTACCTTCTGAAATAATCTTATTACCTTTTCTCCATTTTAATAGCGTCTGCAAGTAGTCCCATGCCTCATTTTGTAAAGAGGAACGTCCTTCACGAATAAACCAGTTTTGAGAATCATCGGCCCATCCACCTGGAACATCCAATCGAATATTTCCATCTCCACCCGGACGATTCTTTGTTCCATACATTAACCACTCATGTCCGTAATATAATTGAGGAGTACCCGGAATTGTCAATAAAAACGCTGCACCCTGTTTATATCCATCTAAATCCGTAGGTTCAGACCGCAGGAAACGATCCGTATCATGATTATCCAAAAAACGCAAGACATTTTTAATATCCGGATAAACAAAATCATAGCACAAATGATCATAGATTTTATTTAATTGTCCTTCAGATGCTGATTTATCATTAAATATACCACTGGCAATATCCATTAAAGTAAAATCCATAACTGATTTTAGTTCTGTGCTTTTCCCGAAATTCAACTTACAGTCCTTTTGCCACCAAGCCGTACCAATCGTATAATTCGTCCAAATTTCTCCTACAATATTAAATTGAGGATATTCATTCATTACCTGAATATTCCATTCCCGCATCATATCAAAATCTGCATAAGGATAAGTATCTTGCCTTATCGCATCAATCCGGGCATATTCTATCCACCAAATTGAATTTTGGATAAGGTATTTAGCGATATGCGGATTAGCTTGATTAACATCAAATCCAAAACCAGCATATTTCATCACATCAGAATCATATGTAGATGCATAAGTATCATAAAATATAGCTTTAGCATGATTCCCTCTTTTAGATGGACTCTCATTGAACCAATCTTTAGAAGGAACATCCAAAACCCATGGATGATTTCCACCTATATGATTAAAAATCATATCCATTACCACTCGTAAACCTTTTTTATGCGCTTTGTCAATCAAACGCAAATAATCCTCATTTGTTCCCAAACGCCTATCTACATGATACATATCTGTCGAGAAATAACCATGATAAGATCCGCCCTTTGCATCATTCTCCAAAACAGGATTTAGCCAAATAGCAGTCACACCTAAATCCACAAAATAATCAAGATGGTCTTCTATTCCTTTCAAGTCACCTCCATGCCTTGCTCCCGGCTTACTGCGATCCACTACATATTCAGCAGACATAGGGACATGGTCATTGGAAGGATCACCATTGGCGAAACGATCCGGCATAATCAAGTACAATACATCTGAAGAATCATATCCCTGAATATCAGAAGTGTTTGCTTTACGTTCTTTTAATTCATAGGAATACACAATTTTCTTTTTCCCTTTTACAAAAGTTATATCAAAAAAGCCAGGTTGAGCTTTAGATAAATCAAGATATAAAATCTGATAATTGGGACTTTCAACCGTTACATAGTTTTTCAAACAGACATGAGGATCACTTATAATCGGATGATATTCAGAAATATGATCCCCATATACCATCAATTGAAGTTCCGGATTTTTCATTCCTGTCCACCAAAACAGAGGCTCTATTTTATTTATATTTTGAGCAGCAATATCTCCAATTATAAACAAAAAGTAAAAAACAAATACCATTATTTTTCTATACATAACTAATCTGGATTTAAGAGTAACTGATAAAAAGAGCGAGGAATACTCGCCCTCAATAAACATAGTTCTTACATCAATTCATATTAACATCTGGATTTCCATTTTGCTCAACATCCGGAATTTGGAACATAACTTTATGAGAATCCCATGCTTCTCCACGAATAGGTTGTTTCAAGCGTTTTAACTCAAACAATCTTTCTCCTTGCAATGCTATTTCCAAACGACGTTCTTTTTGCACCGTTTTGATAATAGTTGCTTTATCACGATTTACAGTCATCACTTTTCCATAAGCCCTTTTCTCTATTTTTTGGAGTGCATTCAATGCTAAATCCATATTACTGTCAGATTCAGCCAATGATTCTGCATATATCAGAAGTAACTCATTATAACCCATAATTATCCCGTCCATATGTTCATAATCGAATTTAACAGTGTACCATAAGCCATCAATATTTTTATAGAAAGTCTGAAAACGACGGTCGTTGTTATGATCATAAGCTGCTATCAGGGCATTAGAAGGTCTACTTGTAGGCAATGCCAACCCATTAGTACGATAGTCCCTTAATCCTCCCCATGAATCTTCGATTAAAGATACAGAAGGAATCATCATAATAGTTTCTTTTGTAATCGTCTTCTTCTCTGCTCTTGCATATTTAGCAGACAAATCTTCATCTAAATCATATTTTTGAGTATTAATTAATTCTTCTGCACATTTTGCGGCATTTGCAAAGTCATGTTTATAAAAATAGACTTTTGCCAGTAAAGCTTTAGCACCGTCAGCAGTAGCTCTTCCTGAAGCTGGATTTTCTGTTTCGGAAAGATGGGCTATTGCATATTCTAAATCCGAAATAATTTGCGAATAGACTTCTTTTACACTTGAACGTTGAACTATTTCAAACGCAGATACCCTATCCATCACTCCACGTAAACGCAGAGGGACTCCCATCTCGGGCACATCCTTTGTTTCTTGAGCATAAGGAAGCCCAAAGGCACGAACTAAATGAAAATACCCAAACGCGCGAATAAAAGAAGCTTCCGCCTTAAACTGAACCTCCTTTTGTGGATTTTCAGATAATATGCTTTCTCCCAAATCACTAAATGCAACTTGATTCACCATATTAATTGCTTTATATGTAGCTGTCCAAGTATCACGTCCAACGGCATTTACTAAGTTCATCGTATGAGCACTCATCTGGACCCATTCAAATGTTGCAACATCTGCAACACCATCATCGGCAATCACATCAAATCCACGTAATGTACGTCCACCATAAAAACCTGAAGACCGAATTTCATTATAAGCTCCTAACAACAATTTATCTAAATCTTCGACTGTCTTTATGCGATCATCCGTCAATTCCAGACTATCCGGTTTGATTTGCAAAAATCCCATATCATCACATGAAGTATAGGCTAATTGAGCGCCTAACATTATTATTGCAATATATTTTGTTTTCATAATATCTTCAATTTAAAAGTTTACACTTAATCCAACTGTATATGTACGAGCCTGAGGAGGAGTCAAATAAGTTACATTCAAACTTAAATTTCTCTTTTGGGCCGAATCGACATCACGCATAATTTCAGGTTCACCACTGTATTTATTATAATACTCACTGAAAAGAGTTAGTAAGTTGGTAGCCTGGGCATATAAACGAATGTCACGAATATTAAGCTTATTAATTTTAATACCTTTAAACGTATAACCTACGCTCACATTTTTCAAACGCAAAAAACTCGCATCATGTAAATACTCCGTTGTATTTCTAGCTAATTCAATTCCACTTTTACCCAAACTAACACGAGGTATATCGGTAATATCACCAGGCTTTTGCCATCTGTCAAGAACATTGCTTTTCAAATTCCACGTACCGACATTATTCATTTGGAACTTCTCTCCGTCATCATAAATATTACCACCGATCTGGAATGTAAACATAAATCCAAAATCCCAATTCTTATAAGTAAATGTATTATTTAAACCGCCAACAAAATCAGAATAAGGGTGTCCTACTGGTTGCCGATCTCTATCTGCATTATATTCCTTTGTTTCTCCAATGGGTTTCTTATTTTCATCAAGCATTTCATAAACAGGCATACCGTCCTCCGGATCTACACGCAAAACTTTAACAAGGTAGTTGACTCCAATAGGCTGACCTACCAGAACTCGTGTATCGCCTTCTCCACTTAATGCATCGGGTCCGGCATTGCCAACATCCAATACTTTGTTCTTATTGTAACTGATATTAAAATCAGTAGTCCAGGCGAAATTTCTATTTGTAATATTCACTGATTTAATATTAAATTCCACACCAGTGTTACGTACCTTTCCTATATTTGCCAAAAAAGCTGTATATCCGACAGAGGCTGGTACACTTACATTCAGGAAAAGATCCTTGGAATTTTTATTATAAAAACCTATTTCACCGGAAATACGATTCTTCAAAAATCCATATTCCAACCCTACATCAAACGTAGATGTAGTTTCCCATTTTAAATCCGAATTTTTCAGCGAATTAATATGCCAATAATTATCTCCTACATATAATTGATTCGTATTCACACTAACAGCTCCCCATTGTGCATAATTGGGAATCTCAGCATTACCGGTTATACCAAAACCTGTTTTCAATTTCAATAAACTTACTACATCATTGTCCTTCAAAAAATCCTCTTCCGTTATAAGCCAACCGATAGAAGCAGCGGGGAAATTACCAAATTTATTATTTTCCCCAAATCTAGATGAACCATCCCTACGATAAGTTCCGGTAAACATATATCGATCCATTAACGTATAATTTATACGTCCGAAGAAAGAAATAAATGAAAAATCCTGATTGGGATATCTCGTAAATGTCTTATTTGCCTCATCAAAAACAGGATTTTTAAATAACCAATTTTCTTTTCCCTGTTCAAATACAACATTCGTATAATTTGAAACACGTGTAGACTTGAGAACTTCTGTACCTAACAGGAAATGAAATCGATGTTTATCATTAATTGCCAGACTATAATTTAATAGAGCTTTTGCATTCCAATTTGTTTCATAACGATTTGTCACGTTACTATTGGGCTTTGTCGATAACTCTTTAGTTCTCAAATAATTTGATTCATTATCCCGGTAATCAATATTTCCTTCCAAACGCAATGACAGCCCTTTTATAATCTGTAAATCCGTATATAAACTAGCCATTGTCCGTTGAGTAAATATTCTACGCCTTTTCTCATTAACCTCTGTCACCGGATTTGTTGACAGAGGAAAAACATAATAACTGCCATCTGAATTATATGCCGGATAGTAAGGTAAGGAACTACTAACAGCACGTCCCCAGCCACCATCCCAACTTGAAGGAGTAGGACGATGATCTGTATGAGAGAAACTAAAATTTCCTCCTATCTTTAAAATATCAATAGGTTTATAATCAATATTGAGGCGTATACTTGTCCTTCCAAAATGATCATTTACCAAATATGAATTCTCCGCAACATTAGATATACCTAGGTAGGTTTGAATCTTCTTATTACCCCACGAAACTGAAAGATCATTATAAGTAGAGACTCCCGTTCTGGTAATAAGATCCTGCCAATCTGAATTATTTTGTAATGCTTGTTCTTCTGTAAAACCTCCAGGATAGGTTGAAACTGTAGAAGGATCAGGAGCTCCAGTAGGATTATAATTATAATCATTATCCAAAGCCTCTTTATAAATTTTCAAATAATCTTGCGTTCCTAACATATCAACTTTACGGTTAAGAGTTGAAAATGCAACTTTAGAACTAAAATTAACTTGTGGTCTTCCTGATTTCCCGCGTTTTGTACTAATCAAAACAACACCATTCGCACCTCTGGAACCGTAAATAGCCGTAGCTGAAGCATCTTTCAAGATTTCAATACTCTCAATATCATTCGCATTAATTGACGACATCGGATTATCTTGTGCTGCTCCTACCCGATCTCCTGCATTTTGCATAATAGGGATTCCATCAATGACAATCAGGGGATCACCACCTGCAGTAATAGAAGCAATACCTCTTACACGAATAGCGGCACCCGAACCAGCTAAACCAGATGTTTGAGTAACCTGTACTCCAGCAGCACGCCCTTGTAATGCTGCATCAAAAGAACTGGTTGGAACCGACATCAGTTCTTCACTACCTACTTTGGCTATCGAACCAGTGACATCCCTTTTATTTTGTACACCATACCCAACGACCACCACTTCATCAAGTGCTTCTATATCTTCCGACAAACGAATATCAATACGAGTTTGATTACCGACCTTTATTTCCTGCGATTTATATCCAATATAAGAATAAACCAAAACCGCATCTCTATCAGGAACATCTATATTATATTTCCCGTCTATATCTGAAGTTGTCCCTGTTATTGTTCCTTTCACCTGTATCGCTATAAACGATAATGGCTCTCCAGTATTGGCATCAGACGCCGTTCCTGTAACCTTAATTTGCGCAAATGCTGTTAATGAGAAAAGTGTAAGCGCAAAACTGATTAGAAATTTACTAATACTTCTCATGATTATTAAATTTAAAGTTAAACAAGTTCTAAAATATAAACACCACGGGCAGGAATGCTCACAGCCGTATCTAATGTAATATTCGTATCATTTATAATATCCTTTCCAGACTTATACTCTTTTACGACTTCATGAAAACGCCCCATATCCAATATCTGATCTTGATCTGTACCATTCATCAAAACAAGTACTGTTTTGTCATCCTTTACACGTGCATATACATAACAGCCCGATTTATCTGGTGTGTAATGTACTAACTTTCCAGTTGTTATAGCATCATTACCTTGCCTCCACATCAATAATTTTTTCATATAATTCCAGGCTTGATTCTGTAAAACTGTACGCCCTTCAGATGTAAAAGCATCTTTCTTATCTTCTGCCCATCCTCCTGGAAAATCAGTACGTATAACTCCATCACCTTCTGCTTTTGTACCAGACATCAGAATTTCCGTTCCGTAATAAATTTGAGGAATACCACGAGTTGTCAATAAAAATGCAATAGCCTGTTTATACCGCCTTAAATCAGAATCTTCTTTTTGCATAAATCTGCCTAAATCATGATTATCTAAGAAAATCAATACATTATTTGGATCTGGGAACAAAAAGTCTTGTGCTATTACCTCATAAATTTTAAACAAGCCAGCCTCACTACCTTCACGACTGGAGCACTCATCCGTGAATGCCTTCTGACAAGTAAAAGTCAAATCAAAATCCATGACCGTTTTTAAATTACTGTTTGAATTATTGATTTTCGAACCTTTTTGCCACCATGCCGAGGCCGTACCTCTAGGATACCAGGCCTCACCTACAATATTAAAATCAGGATACTCATCTTCGACAGCCTTACACCAGGCAGCCATAAAGTCATAATCAGCATAAGGATGCGTATCTTGACGAATACCATCAATACGTGCATACTCAATCCACCAAATACTATTTTGTATTAAGTATCTGGCCAGATGTTTATTCTTCTGATTCAAATCTGGCATTCCTCTTCCAAACCACCCATTCACAAGAATATCTTTTTCCGACTCCGGAGCATGAATATCCATCAGAGTCCATTTAAAATGAGTTGTCTGAACAAAGTTATCCTGATTATTCAGCCAATCAGAAGAAGGAAAGTCTTTTAACCACCAGTGTGAACTTCCACAATGGTTAAAGATCATATCCATCACAACCTTTAAGCCTTTATCATGCGCTTTATCAATCAACTCGCAATATTCTTCATTTGAACCAAACCGAGGATCCACGTTATAAAAATCAGTAATTGCATATCCATGATAAGATCCTCCAGGCATCTTATTCTCCAAAACTGGGTTTAACCAAACTGTTGTAACCCCCAACTCATGGATGTAATCTAATTTATTTATTATCCCCCTCAAATCACCACCATGACGGGCTCCTCCTTTAGAGCGGTCCACTTTCACCTCATCCAAATTATCATTCGATGGATCTGCATTGGCAAAACGATCCGGAGTAATCAAATACATTACATCAGTTGAAGAGAAGCCGGCAGCACCAGGTTTCCGACTTCTTTCCTTTAACTCAAATTGCTGTACTTTCTTATCCTTTCCATTCTGGAAAGTAATATTCATAATACCCGGTTGAGCGTCCTGAGATATATCCAGATAAATGAATAAATAATTAGGATTTTCCAATCCAACAACTTCTTTCATTCTGACACCGGGATACTCAATCCGTACTTGAGAATGGGCTATGTTTTTACCATATACCATAATCTGCAATTCGGGATTTTTCATACCTACCCACCAACAGGCAGGTTCTAGTCTTGTAATGTCAATCGCATACACAAGACAAACATTAAATAAGAAAATGGCAAATAATAATAGTCGTTTCATAATTATACATATTAAATTTCAGGAAATCTCCAAGGCTCCCGATAAACCTTCTTCAGGTATGCGTCTGCTTTAGGATTATTAACAAACTTGCGAGCATTAGGGTCATATGCGACACGAGTTCCTGTCAGATACGAGATGTTAGCCATATGGGCAAGGATCGTTGCAAATACACCTTTCTCTATTGGGCTGTTCGTAGCCGTTGATTTATTTAATATGCACTTACACCAATTCGTTGCATGAGCCTCAACACCACCATCTTCGAATTTTCCGATCAATTGTGCACGGTCTGTCAATAAAATACCCTCTCGGGTTTTCTCCGGAATCAGCTCATAGCCGTCACGGTTGCACACCAAAGTTGCTTTGCTTCCGACCCAGGCTACTCCTTGATTTCTGTTGTATAAATAAGCTACCTGTTGAGCCCATTCTATATGAAAATTCTTATATTGAAAAATACTTGTCTGACAACTGGGAGTTTCGTTAAATGATGTGGGATCTTTATATGCTGTAGAAAACACGGCTTCAGGATATTCACGATCACATAATCCCAATGCTTTCAGACCGTCAAAAGCAGAATCGATCCAATGCACGCCCCAATCCGTTTGCTGTCCACCACCATAATCCCAAAAACCACGCCAGCCACGAAAGCGGGAATTATTGAAGGGACGTTCGGGAGCCGGCCCTAACCACATATTATAATCTAATGTAGAAGGAGCGGAAGAGTCCGCCACTCCCGGACGCGGATTGGTGGATTGACACAGCCATAACTGTACCTTATAAACATCACCTAAGACTCCTGATTTCAATATCTCGTTAGCCGCCTTGAAATAACGTTGGCTTGTTTGCCAAAGCCCAGTGGTCACTATTCCCCGATATTTTTTCTGAACATCCATCATCACATTACATTCCGAAATAGAATTAGCTACGGGTTTTTCCACATAAATCGCCTTTCCGGCTTTCAATGCCTCGACAAATATATAAGGATGCCAGTGATCCGGCGTAGCAATAATCACTCCATCAATATCCTTGTTTGCCAGAACTTCTCTAAAATCATTATAGGCTTTAACGGAGGCTGTTTGTTCCGGATAATCCGCCTTAAATCGGGCAATCTGTTCATCAAGCCTTACTTTGTTTACATCACACATTCCCACGCAATGCACCCAGGGATTATCCGTTAATGCTCCCTGCAGATCCCGGCATCCCATCCCCACACCGATCACTGCAATATTCACCCGTCCATTAACTACTTCTTCCTTTTTCTGAGTTGCTGGCGATGGTGATGCCGATGATAAAAGAGGAGAAATACCCAAACCTGCTGCTAACATCGTCGAACTTTTTAAAAATTTTCTGCGTGTTGTCATAAGTTATTATTTTAAGGTTAAACATTATTCTATAAATTACGAATCCATATATTCCGGAAAGCAACTTCGACTCCATGATCCTGCAGACTAAGGGGCATACGACCATGAGCAACATATTTAGGCAAACCGGTATAAGGAGTTGTACCTTTCAGCACATAATTATTCTGTACTACAATGCCATTCAACACAACCGTTATCATTGCCGGAGATTCCAATACATCGTTCGTACCAAAACGAGGAGCTTTCCAATATATATCATATACCTGCCATTCATTCGTCTTCGTAAAAGCATTTGCCAATGGCGCACTTTGTTTATAAATACTACCAACCCAACCGTTTACGTAAGTAGGATTATCTTCACAATCCAAAACTTGTACTTCATAACGGCTCTGCAACATGATACCACTGTTGCCTTTCATTTGCAGTGTATTCTCTTTTCCGGGAACAGGAGTTTTAAATTCAATATGCAGCTGACAATCTCCAAAGTATTCCTTCGTTCGAATTGATCCAGTTCCTGGAACTACAATCATTGCCTGATCTTTCACTGTCCATTTGGCCGGTCCACCTTCTTTACCTGCCGATTCCCACATAGAAAGATCTTTCCCGTCAAACAGAATAACAGCATCGGAAGGAGCTCCGTTCCCTATCCCTGGTTTTACCTTAGGCGGTACGGGAGAATACCATTCTGTACTTTCCGGTTTCCATTTTTGTTGTTGGCTACTCTGTTGGGCATTCATACAAAATGTCACACATAAAAGGTAGATAAATACAAATTCTTTTTTCATATCAATAAGTATTAAATTAATGTATCCTGTATAAATCAAAATATGAAGCTATCACAAATGTATTACTGATTCTAAAAATCAAACCATCTAATCATATCAAAATCATTTCAGATTGTTGCAATCTCTCAATATCCGGACTTTTTCATCTATTGATGAGAAAAACAGATCATGAATGATACGATTTTACACAACGAAGCAAACCATATCCTTCCGTCATATTGCGTCTTCTTTCACGAATTTCTTCCAATGTCTGTGAATCTCCGATAGAAGGCATTTCGTGTTTCTTCGCATCTGTCAAAAACCTCCAGGCATATTCAGAAGCTATCGCCGCATCAGCCATTAAGGGTAACTGTGGATTGATTGTTTTTGTCTGAACAGAATCTGCAAACAAATTACAGAGGATATCTATATTCTTTCCACCATAAGGTTTTTCTATTTGAAGAGTCGTATTTACTCCTCGTAAATCTACGATTGCCGTTTTAAAATCATGAGTCATGCGGACGATACCTTTCGTACCTATTATATCAACATAGGAGTTATGCGTTTGTTTTTTAGACAATTGCCCGTATACATGCCCTTGGGTTATATCAAAAACGATTCCATTCTCGAAAGTGCCATGACACTGCAACCACCAGGGTTCGTGATAGTCCCACATTCTAACAGCCTGTGCATGCCAGGTCTTATATTCACATTCGGCATACCAACGGGCGATATCCACATAATGCATACCACAATCATGAAAAGACGGCCCCTCATACTCATGTCCTTCACCCGGTGCTAACCCCGGAGTCATATGGCAAATGCGGATAATTGCCAGTTCTCCGATTTCCCCTTGTTGAATAAACTCTTTAATCGCATTATGATACCAGGAATTACGCAAATACAGGTTTACCGTCGAAAATAAAGCAGTATCCTTTACCGTTCTGACAACCTCCCATTCATGTTCAATCGTGTCAGCAATCGGTTTTTCTGAAATTATATGCTTCCCAAATGTCACAGCTTTTCTGATCTGTCTCAAGCGGGAATCAGCCAGAGTGAACAAGCCGACCACCTCTACCTCCGGATCTTCAAATATAATTTGCTCATCAGCTATTATTTGTGTATTCGGAGATTTACTTTTTGCCAACTCTCGTGCAGCTGGATCTGTATCACAAATATATACAAGATCCCATTTCTCACTTTTCCGCATCTCTTCCAAATAAAAACCGCCCATGCGGCCAAAACCGATTATTCCTACTTTTACTTTTGAACTCATATGATTAATCTTTACATGTTCATACTGACTATGCCAAAAGTAAACAGCCACAGAGCAAACATCCCGGATTATTTTATCAAATTTGTTATCTTTCGTATCAAAAAGGCCATATTTCAACTGACAGATAAAAATACCCATACAAAAAGACGGATATTGATACGATATGAAATGGAATGACACAAATATTCAAGAACAAAAACAAAAAAGTTGATATCTTGCAAACCAAATAAGAAATACAAAAAGGATATGAAATATCTATTTACTTTATTATGCTTATTCAATCTCGCTAATACGAGTGCTAATCCCTATTACTTCAAATCTTATGGTATGGAGGACGGATTAAGCAACAATCATGTTACATGCTGCATACAGGATCATTATGGTTTTATGTGGTTTGGAACCAGGGACGGACTGAACAGATTTGACAGTAAGAAATTTCATACGTTCAAAAACTATTCTACTGAAAACGGATCATTAGTCAGTAACTATATATTAGATTTAGCAATCAGTCCGACCGGAGATATTTGGGTTAGTACCAATATAGGCATTCAAAAGTATGATTATCAAACAGATTCATTTTCTCTTATAGAATTTACAAAAGGAATAAGCTGCCATTCATTACAATTTGATCAACAAGGAAATTTATGGACACTTCTCTACGGAAATTCTCTCGTAAAATACAATGATTCTCAGAATTTACATATAAATTATTCATACAAAGGAGATCCTGTTACTTCTTTTTATATCACCACACAAGATCAAATCTGGGCAACGACATCCAACGGCGATATTATATTCTTCGATCATATCCTGAATGAATTTGTAGCTTTAGACTTAAACAATCAAAATATGCAACAACCTATTTATAATATGACAACCATATGGTCTTCTCCTTCAAACGATATATTATTAGTAGGTACTAAAGATAATGGTATCAAACGAATTGACACACAGACAAAAACATACAAAGACATTTTGCCTCTACAAAAAAAATCGCCACTCTATACGAGGAATATTATACCGATAACCAATGAAAAAGTATGGATCGCCACTTTCAATGGCATTTACATTTATGATATTCTTTCAAGCTCCATAATGCAAATACAACAAAATAAAAGTAATCCCTACTCACTGTCCAATAACGCGATTAAACAGATTTACAAAGATCAGGAAGAAGGAATTTGGATTTGCACGGATAACGGAGGCATTAACTATTGTCCTCCATATTCCAATATCAAACGGTATTACAATATCCCAGGAGAAAAAACGATCAATGGAGATATTGTTCATGATATTTGTATCGATACAAATAATAATATCTGGATCGGAACAGAAGACGCAGGAGTTAATAAACTAAATACCAGGGAACAAACTTATACTTATTTCAACGACACAAACGGGCTTTCCCAGAATTGTATACATGGTTTGACCTTAATCGGGAATCACCTTTGGATAGGGACACATGCCAACGGGATTGATGTCATGGATATACATACAGAGAAAATTATCAAACACTATACCATAGCCTCTAATCCTTATGTCGATAAAAATGATATCATTGTATATTTATATAAACTCCATGATAACAACTTATTAGTAGCAACAGCACTGGGTCTGTATCAATATAATGCTCAAAAAGATATCTTCGAACGATTCAGCCAGTTTCCTGATAATTGCAGAATACAAACTATTTTTGAAGATCATGAAGGAGTTATCTGGGCAGGAACATTCAGTAAAGGACTGTATTTTTATAATCCGGTAAATCAGCAACAGGGAGAATTCAGACTGGACTCAGTAAATACAAACTCAGACCGGATGATTAATGATATTTATGAGGATAGTAATAATAACCTATGGTTTGCCACCGGAGATGGATTAAAAATGTATGACCGCGTTAGCCGGAATAATATAAAATACAGCGTAAAAGATGGATTACCCAGTAATGTGATTTATCGTATTGAGGAGGATAATAAAGGACAAATGTGGATCAGTACAGCCAACGGGCTTGTTTGTCTTAATCCTATAAGCCGTGAAATAAAAGTTCTGAAGAAAGAGCACGGCTTAACTTCAAATCAGTTAAATTATAACTCTTCGATGAAAACACCCGATAAGGAATGATCAGTTTTCATCCGGACAATATCCGGGAATCTACGAGTCAGCCCAAAGTATATATGACACAAATCAACTACAATGACCCGGAGAACAACATGTTACAGCAGGAAGACATCACATTCAAACAGAGCATCATCTTAAAATATGACCAATCGACATTCTACATCGATTATACTTCATTAAACTTCCAGGCTCCCAATCTTACTCAATATGCTTATTGCATGGAAGGATTAAGCTCCAAATGGTATCATGTAGTCGGAGAAAACCGGGTATATTTCACTAAACTCTCACCCGGGAATTATACTCTTAAAGTAAAAACAGCCAATCTATCCGGTATATGGAATGATGTACCTGCCACTTTTAATATTACCATCCTTCCCCCCTGGTGGCTCTCTACTACTTCACTAATTATATACGGAATAATAGCAATTGGAATTATTATTTTACTATTTATCATGATAGATAAACATAGCAAGACCGAAATTCGAAAAAAGATACAGGAGTTCGAAAATGAAAAGGAGAAAGAACTCTATCTTGCTAAAATCAACTTTTTCATCAATATAGCCCATGAGATCCGGACTCCGCTAACGCTCATTAAAAGTCCATTGGAAAAAGTAACCAAAGATATAAAATTATCACCTGCTGCTAAAAATTATCTGGCAATAGTAGATAAGAATGCAAACCGGTTACTGGATCTGGTAAATCAACTTTTAGATTTCAGAAAAACAGAGATAGAAGGATATAAACTTAATTTTGTACATACGGACGTCATCTTGCTTATACATGAAACTTATGAGCGTTTTCAGGATACAGCCGAAAAAGAATCTCTGAAAATGGTCATTGAAGAGGATATAAAATCATTCTACGCATTTGTTGATAAAGAAGCCTGTACAAAAATACTCAGCAACCTCCTGTCGAATGCTATCAAATATGCAAAAAGTAAAATCATCATTCGTTTTGAATCAAAAGTGAATGACCATTTTACTATAGATATAATGAATGACGGAAATCCAATATCCAATGATATAAAAGAAAAAATATTCAAACCTTTTTACAGGGATGAATCTTCCTTTCACAAATCCGGAACCGGATTAGGATTACCATTGGCCCGCTCATTGGCCGAGATGCACGAAGGATCATTAACACTGGAGGAAGTATTTTCCGGCTTAATTACTTTTAGATTGCGTTTGCCAGTCAACCAACCCAATTCCCTGAAGCTAGACGAGGAAAAGGAGAAAAAAGAAATTACTCCCACCATTGATCGGGAATATATTATAAAAGAATCACAGCCAACTATACTTATTGTAGAAGATAACCGGGAAATGCTACACTTTATAGGACAAGAAATAAACCTTCACTATAATGTAGTCACAGCCAGTAACGGCGAAGAGGCCATTCTATGTCTGAAAAAACACGGCATACAGCTGATTATCAGCGATGTCATGATGCCAGTCATGGATGGATTTACTTTATTGAAAAAGATTAAAACCGATCTTGAGTTCAGCCACATTCCGGTGATCCTTCTTACTGCAAAAAGTACTTTGCAATCCCGTATGAAAGGCCTTGAACTCGGAGCGGATGCGTATATAGACAAACCTTTCTCTATGGATTTATTATTAACTCAAACAACAAACCTGCTGAACAACCGGACTAATATGCGGACTTATTATTTCAACTCCCCGATAGCAAATATGAAATCCATAGCCTATACCAAGGCTGACGAGAGTTTTCTGAAAAAACTCAATGAAATCATTAATAGCCATATCAACGACGTTGATATGGATGTCGATATGATAGCCGGCTTAATGAATTTAAGCCGGCCCACTCTTTACCGTAAAATCAATGGTTTATCCAATATGACTCCGAATGAACTGATTAAGATCAGCCGCTTGAAGCGAGCCGCAGAACTAATCCTACAGGGAGATATGAAGATTTATGAAATAGCCGAAATAGTAGGATTCAACTCCCAGTCATATTTCAGCCGGGCTTTTGCCAAACAATTTAACATGAGCCCTTCACAATTCGCAAAAGAAAACAACGTAGAGATAAAATAAGCCGATTGTGATGGAGTAGCGATAATTAAAATAAGGCAACTATCACCCTTATAATCATAATGCCACAGATATAAAATTGTTTTTTATTTTCACGACGAATACGTCATAAACCAATGTGTCACCTTTTCGCTATAGGTTTTTGAGATAGGGATATCAGGGACTTTTTCGATACCGAGTTCCAGGTAAATGCCATCCTTTTCGCGGCGTATTACTTTCACCTGGTCGAAATTGACCATATAGGAACGATGACAACGCAACACATTCGTTTCCGCCAGGCTTTCCTCTATGGCTTTCAACGAATTCCGAAGCATGAACTTTGTCAGGATACCTTTATTAAGGTACCAGATACAGACATAGTTATCGGCAGATTCGATATACAAAAGATTACTCCGTTTCACCGACAACCGCAATTCATGCTTCTCGTCATAAAAAGAAAAGACAGACAGCTTATTCGCCGTCTCAGCCCTATCCTCCTCCAATAAGCGCAGCTGCCGCTCTTTCTCCTTATACGAAAAATACAGGTGTAAGACAGAATAAGGCAGCAATAATACCAGGCTCGTATTGATGGATGACTCTTTAAAGGCACTCAGGTACTCCCGTTCCGGATTTAACACCAACGTATAGATGGTATAGAATAAAGACATAAAAAATATCTCCAGCAATATCCATAACGCATATGCCCCGGTTGTTATCTCATGCTTCTTCCCCCAATAATACATCACGATCCGGCTGATAACGACAACCAGTACACCCGTCAGAATGATCAGGCTGGAGAAAACGAAAAACTTGAATTCGGAAACCGAATACCAACTGGAAGAACTGAACGGTTTATAGATATTGATAAACACCAAAGCAAAAAGTGCCGTCAGCAGAATCAGACGAACAATATTCGACTTCTCATAAATATATCCGGGGATTTTATAACCTAACATTCCCATATCTTTTGCCTCTTATTTGGTAACAAATGTACTATAAATCCCGAAACATTCGCCCCGCATATAAAAAATTCGCCCCTATATACTACTTTCCGCCCCTTTTGATATTCGCCGGAACCATTTATTTGCCGGGATTGTTTTTATAGTGTTTGTTTGCAGAAAAAACAAGAATGTTATGGATATCTCACTTCGCACACAACAACTCAACAGCCTTTTCTCGTACGATAAAAAGGCACGCCTGGAAGAGAGCCGTCTGGATATAATTCCTTTTCGCTTTACGCAAACAATAGCAGCCGGCGAGATCGATGAATTCCAGAAAGAACTTGCCACAACCGAATTCTGTTCTCTCACGGACGACCATATCCAGGAAAATAAATCATTCAATTATACAATCTTTGCACCTTCCGGAAAGGAGAAACGGGACAAAGCGATCATTCTCCTGCATGGGCTGAACGAACGTACCTGGGAAAAATACCTGACCTGGGCCGAATACCTGGCCGAAACAACCGGAAAGCCGGTCATTCTTTTCCCTATCGCTTTCCACATGAACCGTACACCGGGCAGCTGGTGCAACCCGCGGGCTGTTCTTCCCTGGGTAGGACAACGTAAGCAGAAAATCAACGATCTGGTCAACTCCACCTTTGCCAATGTAGCATTGAGCAGCCGATTGTCGATCAATCCGCTACGCTTTTATGCATCCGGCCGCGAATCGGTTTACAATCTCTGGCAACTGGTACATGAAATTAAAGACGGACGGCATCCTTTATTCAAGGAAGATACTTCCATCAACCTGTTCGCCTATTCGATCGGGGCCTTGTTATCGCAGGTGTTACTACTCAGCAATCCGGAGAAAATGTTCAGCGACACCCGCCTGTTTATGTTTTGCGGCGGCTCCATCTTCAGCCAGATGAATGGAAGTGCACGCGATATCATGGATCAGGAAGCATTCGACAGCTTGCAACGTTATTACCGTCATGACTTCCTGGAGAACCGTTTGTTACCGGGTTCCTTCAAAAATGATTTTCTAGAACAAGCTTTTAAAGCGATGATACGTCCGGACGTATTGCAGGACTACCGCGAATCGTTCTTCCAGCGGGCCTGCAACCGTATCAGGACTATTTCATTGAAAAAAGATATCGTAATGCCAACCACCGGAGTGATCAAAGCATTGGGCAAAGCATCCGATAAAATACTGGAAGAAATAGATTTTCCGTTCCAGTATTCTCATCAGATACCGTTCCCATTCCGGTCGAAAGCGGATCAAAGGCTCGTCAATCAGGCTTTCGACTCTATTTTCAGTAAAGCGGCTGCATTCCTTTAGAAAAAAGTGTTTAGCTATATAACATGTAGCGTTATTTCAGTATTTTATGCAGCCAGGGAATTATCAACTCATTCTTAAAATAATGGGAAGGCGGATCAACATTTACCAATTCGAAATAAGCTTGTGGAGTCAGACCTTCCGAAAGGTGCTCTACATCATTTCTCTTAGTTTTATCGGCAAACTTCGGATAATGATGAAATTCCACATTTTCTGGCTTCCCACAATCATCATAAGCAGACTGAATCAGGCGGAAATCGCGATCAAGGCCTCCTTCCGTAAAGATAATCGGACGGGGAGCGAGAGAAGCTGCAACATCCGGAAAGTTGAAATACTTCCAATAGTCAGGAATCAAATGACGGATAGAGTTAGGAAAAGGTCGCCTGTTTTCTTTATTCGGTGCCGTTATAACAACAGCCCGTTCCTGTGTCTGACATAAAAAATCATTATACACAAAAGCATAAATATCCCTATCCAATACACCTAAAACCATCATAGGCTCTGTTCCCAACGAAAAACCACTTACTACGATCCGATCTTTTTTTATGAAAGACTGTTTTTTCATCCATTTCAATACCTGCATATCCAGATAAGAGGTGTATCCAAGCCAATTCCAGCCCAGTTCCAACAAATAACGGGAAACCACGTCATAATCATAATTCCATCCTTTATCATAACACTCAAGGTCGGAAGCTTCACCGGCCGCAGCATTATCGACAGCAACAGCCACATAGCCTTCCTTTACAAGGTTCAAAGCCATTGTCACTTTCGGATCAGTCGTATCTTCTGTTAACTTAGGACATATACCGGGTTCTCCGGCCAACCCTTCCTTTGTTCTTCCAGACCCCGGAATACACAAGATACCGGGAACAGCATCCTTCAGGTTGTGCGGTTTCAATACAAGAAAGGTCGATACACTCTTAGAAAATGGATAAAACTCCCATTTTTCTATTGTATATCCATCCCTTTTTTCCGTTTTGACACAAACAGGATCGGGCTGATTCTTCACCTCCGGAAATTTCATAATTGTAACCATAGCACTTCGGACACTATCCTTCCATTGCTCAAATTCGTCGCCAGACATACCCGTCCGATAAGCAAACTTCGGATGCGTATCTTTCAGCATTTCATGTACAATACCATACGAACTCAGAAAGCGCCCATCCGGACGATCCGATTTCAAAACTGCATGTTCCTGGGGGTTATAATTCTGCGAATAACCAGTCAGGAAGAAACTACAGATTAAAAGAAGAAGAACAGATATTTTCATTTTCATCAGAATTTAATAGTATACATATAAAAAGAGCCGGACATAAATAATACATCCAGGCTCTTTTCTATTTTAATTATCATAGCCCGGAGTCTGTTTGATCTCCGGATCACCGTTCAAAACCTCAACATCTACAGGCCACAACATCATATAAGACTGATCGTCTGTCAAAATAGGTAACGTACTACCATAATGTGCTTTAGCAGAAAAGACAAATGGTTTACCGTTGGCATCCTTCAGACGAAGAAGGTCGAACCAACGACTACCTTCACCAACAAACTCCTTATCACGCTCCTGTAAAATAGCCCATTCATTATCCGCAAAACTACCTCCTATAAATTCATGTCCCGCAAATTTATCACCGTAAGCACGTTGGCGGACATCATTAATATATTTCGCACACTGAGCCGAATTTCCTAAACCGTTTTCACACTCTGCCAGCATTAGCAACACATCCGAGTAACGGTAAATAGGAACGTCCGAATCATAGTAGTGAGTACCTCCATCGGTATGACCTATCAGCTTTTTCCAACAAGCACCACGGGTTTTTCCTTCAAATAAATATTGGAAGAAGGTCGCATCCAGACGCGAATCGTCTTTATCATAGATATCTACAAACGCTGTCTTATATTCATAGCGAAGCGGCCCTGCCGTCAACAACTTCAAAGGATCTGCATCATACCTATTACCATCCAGGTCTGTTGCATTCGTGAAAAGAGCAACATTATAGAACCAATTCGCTCCCCAATTGGTCAGTTCGTTTTTGTCGAAACACAAAGCAAAAATAAGTTCCTTATTTTTCTTTCCTTCCGGTGTCCATAAACCGGCGTAGTCCGTTACTAACTCAAATTGTTGGTTCAAAAGATTCGACAAGGCAGTTTTTGCTGTTTGCAAATCGCTGTTACCCGGATCGACCGTGGTTACCGAAGCAATATGGCCTCCCTCTCTATCCGCACCTGTCGTCACCTTGGCAGACCACATATAAATCTTTGCTTTCAACATTTCCGTTGCATAATACGACCATTCATATAAAACGGAAATTTTCTTATCAGCCTTACCGAAGAACTCTTCCGATTTATTTATATCCGTTTTAATAAAGTTCAATGTTTCTTCCGGAGTCGAACGAGCCTTGTATAAGGCTGTAATATCAATGTTACCCTCTGTGACAGTCGGCTCCGTTTCCAGTGGAACCCCACCAAACGTACGATAAAGATAAAAATAATAATAAGCACGCAAACCATAGGCTTGTCCGAGATAGAATGATTTCTCGGCTTCGGTCATATAGTCGATATCCCTGTCTACATTTTTTATAAACAGATTTATATGCATGATACCCGGATATAGCTCATACCAATCCTTAATACCTGTATTATCTTTGGTCAGCAAGTTATTTGTCATAGGGGGACCATATACTCCTTCCCCCATAGAGGTAACATCGCTTATAAGAAGTTCGCTTCTGAACTCTCCCAAAGTAACCGGCATCTGGTATTTACTTCTCAAATCAGCATGGATACCGGTCATGAACATCTCAGCCTGTGACTTTTGACTCCAGAAGTTAGTTGAGCCGTAATAATCTTCAGGCGACAAATCTAATGAATCGCAGGAGTTAAGTCCGATCATCCCTGCTAATAATATGCTTATGCTATAAAATAACTTTTTCATAATCTATCTTATTAGAATGTAACATTTAGGCCAAACACAACCGATCTGGGCATCGGATAGCCACCATTCTGACTAACACCATATTCAGGAGTAGCCATATTCTTAGCTGCCGTGATATAACCCAAATTCTGAGCTGTAACAGACACATTAACTTTACTCAAACCCGTCTTCAGAATCCAGTTCTGGGGCAATGTATATGCCAGACTTACTTCACGGAAAGCAAGGTAGTCGCCACGATAGCAATTGATATCCGAAATTCTGTCATAATTACGCTTTCCCAAGAAGTCAGCCCATCCATAAACAGGATATTTTCCATTCGGATTGGTTTCCGACCATGAATCTTTTACCAAAGAAATAGTATTAAATGTTCCCTGCATATTCCCCATGATCCAAGGTGTTTTAAAATCGTGCACCCAGAATCCAAGAGCATAATCGAGGCGACAATTCAGTGATAAACCTTTCCAGGATGTATTGATATTAAAACCTCCTGTCCAATGAGGAATCGTATTACCCAGCTTCACCCGATCATAATCGTCGATAACTCCATCACCATTTACATCAAGCCATTTAACATCACCGGCCTGTATAGGTAAACCTTTTTCTTTTTCAGCATCCGACATCTTGGCCCATGCATCAGGTCCATACAGAACTTTTGCATCCGCACCATTCTCGGTATAAGTAGATCTGTCGATTAAGTTACCGGCAATTTCACTCTCACTTTTATAAATACCCAACGATTTAAAGCCGTAGATAACACCATATTCCTGTCCTTCCTGATAGCCGCCTACCCATTTTTTCTCATAACTTCCGTCAGACAACTTATTACCGGTGTAAACCTGATAAGCATCCTGCATATTATTAGGCAGACCGTTATATGGTAATGATACTATTTTATTTTTATTATATGCCGTATTCATACTAACCGTAAATTTCCAGTCTTTCGTGCGCAGGATATTGGCAGTGAGTTCCAACTCCATACCCTGGTTCTGTACTTCTCCGTTATTCGACAGGAAAGAAGAAACACCGCTATGAGAGGGTAATGTAATTTCCGCAAACTTATCTTGTGTATGTCTGTTGTAGTAGGTAAAATTCAATACGTACTTATTATTGAGGAAACCCAGATCCAAACCTGTTTCAAACGTATATGACTTTTCCCATCGCATGGTCGGATTAGGCAGATCGTTCAACATCAAAGGAACTTTACCGTTATAATTAGCTACAGTCTTTCCGTCTTTGTCTTTCATAATACCATAAGAACCCTGCACGGTATAATAATCGAGTCCGGTTACAATATTGCCGTTAGCATCGAGTACTCCCGACACATTTCCATTAGCACCATAGCTGGCACGTACCTTTGCATAAGAAAGTACATCCGCCATATCTTCCATAAAGCCCTCTTTTGAAAATACCCAACCACCGGAAATACCGGGGAATGTTCCCCAACGATTATCTTTCGGTAATTTTGAATATCCGTCACGACGCAGAACCAGACTCAGCAAGTATTTAGATTTATAATCGTAGTTTACTCTACCGAAAAATGAAAGAATACGCTGGCGGTAATGCCATGAATCGATTTGTCTTACACCGGAAGCTGTCGATGTGTAATTCAGATCTTGAAAATCGGACAATGGCGAACCATAACCGGAAGCAGAGAAACCTTTCTTGTAAGAATCATAATATTCCACCCCCAGCATGGCATCCAACGTATGATCCTGCAAGAAAGTAGTCTGATAATTCAAAATACCATTGTATGTCTGATCCAATAAACGCTCATGTTTGTTGGATGTACTATGGTTGGTATCGTAGACTGGTCCGGTAGCTACAATATAATCGCCTTTAAAAAACTCACGACTATCGTCAAAATAATACCAGGCTCCGGTAGCCTTAAAAGTCAGTCCCTTCATAATATTAAAAGTAAATGACTGGCTAATATTGAACTTGTCGGTGTTATTATCGTAATTCAAAGCATCTTCATACACCTTTGCTGTGGTCCAACCACGTGCGTAAGAAGCCACGGCAGGTCCGGCCAACCAATCACCATCAGGACTTTTTACCCTGAAAGTTGGAGGTACGGATAATGTGGTACTAAAGAAATTTGTCTCACCGGCATATCCGGCAGCACCATCGTCCCATTTTGAATCGGTAAACGATAAAGAGGAATTGGAAGTCAGCCAAGGCTTGATCTTATAGTCGGCATTGATGGTAAAGTTCAACCGGCGATACCAGTTATTTACAGCATTACCTTCACTATGATTGTATCCCAGGCTGGCATAATAATGTCCTTTATCATTTCCACCCGAAACACTCAGGTTGTAATCCTGCGAAATAGCCGGCGATTTAATATTATAATCCTTTAGCTGATTATCGGCATAGATAAGCTTCTGACCCGGATTAACAGGATCATCCATTGTTTGCCAACCCTGCTTCAACAGAAAAGCCAGGTCGTCGGTATAATTCATTACGCCCCAAACAGCCGTATTATCTTTGTTTCCGTTCAGTATATTCCCGTTAGCATCAAAATAACGGTTTCCCGTACCATAAGGCTGTGTACCAGAAAGCGTTGCATCACTGGCAAAACCACGCCAGTTTCCCGATTGATCCTGCCAGATATGAGAAGAACGATGAAAAGCCGAGCGCATATAATAAAGATAATCGTGCGCATCTAAAAATTCATATTGGCTATGAAAGAAATTCAATCCGACTTTAGCACTCAGATTCACTTCCGTCCGGCCTGCTGTTCCTTTCTTGGTTGTGACCAGGACAACACCGTTGGATGCACGTGCCCCGTAAATTGCAGTAGCACCGGCATCTTTCATCACCTCCATCGATTCGATATCTTCGGGATTAACATCGCTCAACGATTCACGAACCGCTCCGTCGATGATAATTAAAGGCGAACCGCTACCATCCAGGTTAGTTCCTCCACGCAGAACCAGTGTCGGTGTTGCATTCGGCTTACCGCTTGTCTGCTGCACTCTCAATCCAGCCACTGCTCCAGATAATGCCTGTGCAGGATTGGTATAAGTACCGTTGGCTAATACCGAGTTATCGACCTTAGCTATAGAGTTGGTCATTTTCGAGCGGAGTTGCGTTCCACCATACCCGGTGATGACAACTTCTTCCAATGTTTTGTTATCTTCTCTGAGAGATATCTTTAAAAAATGGTTTTGTCCCACCGGCAGAGTCTGCGTCATATAACCGATATACGAGATTATCAGCTTCGCCCCTTTATCGACTTGCAAACTAAATTGTCCGTCGATATCAGTTATGGTTCCGTTGGTCGTTCCATCCTCTATGATGTTAGCACCGATAATAGCCTCCCCCTTTATGTCGGTTACGGCACCTTTTATCGTAACCTTTTCCTGTTGTACAAACTGATTTACCGGAGCTGTCTTAACTTCCGCTTTGCGGATCATTACCTGCCGGTTGCGAATATTATATTCCAGGTTCGTACCGGAAAAAATTTGTTTAAGAATCTCTTCTACAGGCTTATTATATACATCTACGCTTACGCGGTGAGACAGATCGAGGTCCGTATCGTAAATAAAAATAAACTGACTATTCTTTTCAATCCACTCCACAACACTTTTCAGCGTTTGGTTTTCCATGGAAATGGTGAAATTGGTTTGTTCTGCATAAGTCAGTTCACTATTGTTGGCATTAGAATTGCCGGAAAATGTTAAAAAAATCGCCAAACTCATACATTTTGTGAAATCAGGCATGAGTTTTATTCTATTTATATTCTTTTTCATATATTCGATTGTTTTTTCTATTATTTCGAGGAAAATAATTAGATCACTTTCTAAACCAGGTAGTACTGCAAATACTATCTGGTTTGTTAATTCTACTACTTTTTCACTTATATCATAGGCAACAAATGTTTTTATGGTTTATACTATTTTTTAAGGCTCACATATATTTCTTTCGATTCGTTCATTGTATATTTTAAAGGGAATGACAAACAAAGATTATCCAACACATCTTTGATATCGGGAAGCAGATCCAGTTTACCGGTAATCGACATGGCAGCCACTCCCGACGTATACTGAATCCGGTAACCATAATACAAGGCCAACTTACTGAAAACTTCATCGAGATGCTTCTGATTTATTTTAAGCATGTTTTCTTTCCAACTGATATACTCGGAAACATCCACTTCGCGTACCTGCGTTTGATTTCCTTTAATGTCGATCAGCTGATTCGGCTTCAGTTGTACTTCGTGCTTGTCTTCCGTAGTCACCACGACACTTCCCTGTACCAGCACAACCGATGCAGAAGTCTCTTTTCCATAAGCCGAAACATTGAAGGATGTACCCAACACACGGATATCAAATCCTTTTGTCTTGACTATAAACGGACAATGGGGGTTTTTCGCGACATCCAGATATACTTCGCCTTCCACCAGTATTTCGCGTTTATCGTCAGCAAACACTGCCGGATAAATAACCTTACTGCCGGAATTTATATACATTTTCGTCCCATCTGAAAAGACGATGTCCACTCGTTTACCATCGGGCACGACAATTTTATGCATTTCATTTTTCAGAACAGGCGCTTCCGTTGTCTGATTATCTAAAACATATTGTCCAAGGTTTAAACTATCACCCGCATCATATTTCAGAAAGGATTCGTTTTTAAGGTTCACCGCCTGATTACCGGCTACCAGAGTTACCTCTCCATTATTTATTGTCGTTGTATCGTTCAATAAAGCGATGTCTAATCCGGAGGGGGTGGCAGTATCGGCAACCCACCAGGTTGCAACAAACAGTAGTCCGACAACGGCCGCTACAGAAGCAGCCCACCAATAAAGCCGGCGCAACTTCGAATGCGACCGGATCTCCTTCACCTGCCCCATCACAAGCCGGAAAGAATCGTCGATTTCACGATCGTCAACCGTGTCGGCTTTCCGAATCCGTTCAGCTAGCCTACGACTTGCTTGTAGAAACTCGTCCGGAGAAAATGTCGGTTTATTTTTTTTCATACTGCACTTCTTTTACAGGAAAACGGTGCAGAGAAAAAAACATACTCAAAAAAAGAAAAGAAAATTTCAATCAGATCAATTTTTTTCGCCATCATCGGAAAAAAAATATTCACGCAGATGCACTAACGTCCGTGACAAAAGATTTCGGCACGATTGCAGATTCATTTCCAAAATAGCTGTGATTTCCTTATAACTTAATTCCCTTATATAATATAGGTATAAGATTTCACGCTGGCGGGTAGATAAAGAGGCGATCGCGGAAGCCAATTTCTTCTCATTGATTACGTCTGTATCATCTTTTGCAAATAAAGAATTGATAATTTCTTCATTTAGCGAAAAAAAGTCCTGGTATTCCTCAATCGTCTCCATCCGACGTGAAGACTGAATAGCGTCAAGCAGTTTATTTCTGAAAGCACAAAGCAAATAGGCCTCAGGATTATCGGTAGAGTGCAGATTCTTACAGTTCAGAATAAGTTTGACGAAAAGGTCCTGAATCGTATCGATCACCATTTCACGGTTTCCAACCATACGGATGCCATATGCATACAATGAAGAATAGAAGCGACGATAGATTTTTCCAAAAGCTATCTCATCCCCCTGCAGGAAGTCGTTCCAGCATTCAACATCGTTTTGTCTCGTTTCATCCATAGTATTATCTCATCGTCTCCCTTCTTGAATATCATTCCGATAACGAAAAAATCAGTAGATAAACACAAATATAGTTATAGTTTCCACAAAACAAAACCCTTAATAAAATAATTTTAATATATTAGAGCAAATTTCGTACTATTATTACATACAGAAGCGGAATAAATAATATATTTTCTAATAACAAAAGAGATAAGACACAAAAAACGCAGACTTACGCAGACTTATTAACCGAAAAATTAATAATATCTGCATGAGTCTGCGTTCTTTCTATACTGTCCGCTTTGTCAGTATTTCTTAACAGCGGGACTGCTATTTTGTTTTATTCTAACGTAATCACCTTATACTTCGGAACCAATGCCTTCATGATCACCCATCCGATCAGATAGGCAACAGAGCATACACAGAAGATAATGAAATAACCGGCCGGTTTACCCTCAAATCCCATAAAGGTCATTTGAGTTTCATCAGCATAAACGAACAGGTTACCGGCCACTTTCTGCAGGATCATCGAGCCGACACCACCGGCCATACCACCGATACCCGTGATACTTGCAATAGCCGATTTCGGGAACATATCCCCTACGGTAGAGAATATATTAGCCGACCAGGACTGATGAGCCGCTCCACCGATACCGATCAGGATAACCGGAAACCACGGGGAAATAGTACCCAACGGTTGTGCCAGCAACACCACCAACGGGAAGAAAGCAAAAATCAACATCGCTTTCATACGTGCAGCATATGGGTTCAGTCCCAAACGGTTAATAAAGATCGTCGGAAGTTTACCTCCATAGATGGAAAGCATTGTAACGGCATATAAAGTAAAGATCAGCGCCATCCCCAGAGGATCGGAAGTCTTGATCCCAAACTGTGTATTCAGATAAGAAGGTGTCCAGAAAAGGAAGAACCACCACACACCGTCTGTCATAAATTTACCGGCAATGAACGACCAGGTCTGTTTGTAGCTGAAGCACTGCAGGAAACCGATCTTCTTCTCTTCTTCCTCCGTTTTTACGATACCGCCATCTTCATCCTTATCTTGTTCGATATAAGCCAACTCCGCTGCATTCACATGCTTACTCTTATCAGGAGTCGTATACATGAACACCCACATACCCATCCAGATGAAACCAAGCGCACCAATCACGATGAAAGCCATTTCCCAACCCAGCCATTTAGCCAACGGGGGAATAGAGATCGGAGCGATCAACGCACCGATAGAAGCACCGGCATTAAAAATAGAGGTCGCATAAGCACGGTCTTTCTTCGGGAAATATTCGGCAGTTACCTTAATGGCAGCCGGAAAGTTCCCGGCTTCACCCAATGCCAGTACACAACGTGCTACCAGAAAGCAATACATACTGACAGTTGCCAGGATTACGACCACATCCCCTGTTGCTGCGATCAGCTCGGCAGCGCTGTTCATTCCTACATAATGTTCTGTCACTAGACCGCAACCGGCATGCATACAGGCACCTACCGACCAGACTCCGATTGACCAAAGATATCCTTTTTTCGTTCCCATCCAGTCGATAAACCGTCCGGCAAACAACATACAGATAGCATATACAATAGAAAAGACAGATGTAATCGTACCGTAGTGTGATTCGTTCCAATGAAATTCGGGTTTAATAAATTCGTCCCAGGTAAGGGATAAGACCTGACGGTCGAGATAGTTTACTGTTGTTGCAAAGAACAACATCGCACAGATTGTCCATCTGTACTGGGTCATTTTCTGACCTACATTGCCTAATGTGCTCATTTCTTACTGGTTTTTCATGATTTGCGGCAAATATATATCATTTTTTTTAAATACAAAGCATATTGTGTGTGCGAATACACGTTTATTAATATTTTATCAAATTCTTATTAGACTATTGGGGGATATAGTTATTTTTAGCACCTTTGTATAAGGTTTCATGAAACATAAGATTAAGCAGGTTTATGAAAAAACACATTCTTAGCATTCTTCTGCTGATATTCTTCTTGTCTGGGATACAAGCTGCAGACAGAAAGCCGTTCAACTATTACTTTTCTCATATTTCGAGTGAAGAAGGTTTGTCGGAGAGTCAGGTAAAAGTGATCCTCCAGGATAGCTACGGGTTTATGTGGTTCGGAACCAAAAACGGACTCAATCGTTACGATGGAACCTCGATACGCACTATCAACTGCGACGATTATATAGCAGGGACGGGCAACCATAACATATCCGCCCTGTTTGAAGACGAACAGAAAAAGCTATGGGTCGGCACCGACCGGGGGGTATATATTTACGACCCGGTATATGACATCTTCACTTTTGTCGACCTGAAAACAGAAAACGGCGAACGGATGGGAAACTGGGTGGCCCGTATTACCTCCGACCAGGCTGGTAATATCTGGGTACTAATCCCCGACCAGGGTGTATTCCGTTATAAAGCAGGGAAACTCTACTATTATGCCATCACTAACAAGGATAACATCAAACGCGAAAGTCCCGGTGCTATCTGCGTACGCAAAAACGGCGAGGTCTGGATCGGTACGGCCGGCGTAGGTCTTTTCCTTTACGATCCTAAGACGGATTCGTTTACCCAGTACCATACCGATAAGGATGGCAATACCCTGATGGGGGAGTATATATTCGCGATGTGCGACTACGGCGATTGGATTGCACTGGCCATCCATGACGGAGAATTAAAAAAATACAATCCTTCCACAAACACCTTACAGACCATAAACGCTCCCGGCGTCCATCATACAGTCTTGCGTGATGTAACCAGCTTCGACGGTAAGCGATTGTGGGTGTGCTCTCATGCCGGCTTATTCATCGTCAATGAACCGGAAGGAAAAGTGACCCATCTGAAGGAAGACCTGATGCACTCTTACAGCCTCTCCGACAATATCATTTTCTGTATCTATAAAGACCGGGAAGGCGGTATCTGGCTCGGCACGAAATTCGGCGGGGTTAATTACCTGCCAAACCATAAGCTGTTGTTTGAGAAATACGTACCTTCCAGTTCCGAAACCTCCCTCAATACCCGGCGTATCCGTGAAATGGTAGAAGCACCTAATGGTGATATATGGATTGGAACGGAAGATAACGGAATCAATATCCTCGATCCGCGTACCGGGGAAGTGTCGCAACTCAACTATCCGGCTGCCGAACAGAAAAATCACCTGATGACACATTCTATGATCCTGCATGACAAACAGGTTTATTGCGGCCTCTTCAAATATGGGCTCGACGTGATTGATATCGACAACCGCCGTATAAAACATCACAGTCACCAGGCACTCAATATCGATGAAGAAAGCGTCTATGCCCTTTTGGTAGATAGCAAAGGACAGACTTGGTTAGGCAACGGATGGGGGCTTTACCGTGCCGAAGCCGGATCATTGCAATTCAGTAAGATCAGCGAAGTAGGACTCGACTGGATCTTCCACCTGATGGAAGACAGCCGGGGCCGGATATGGGTTGCCTCGATGGGAAGCGGTGTATGGAAATACGATCCGAAAGACAACTCATACAAGAAATACGACAACGATCCCAAAAAGCCGAACAGTCTGAGTTCTAGTTCCGTCAGTTCCATTATGGAAGACAGCCGGGGACAAATATGGTTTTCGACCGATCGTGGCGGTATATGCCGTTACAATGAAGCGGACGATAACTTCACGACCTTCTCTAAAGAACAGGGATTGCCGGATGATGTAGCCTATAAGATACTGGAAGACCGCAACCACAATTTTTGGTTCGGTACAAACCAAGGACTGGTTAAATTCAATCCGGAAACAGGAGATATCCGTGTATTCACCACCGAGGATGGGCTGACCGGCAACCAGTTCAGTTATAATTCAGCTTTGAAAGCCTCTGACGGAAAATTCTATTTCGGCAGTATAGACGGTCTGATAGCTTTCAATCCCGATGACGACGAAGACTCAGAGTTTATTCCTCCTGTTTATATTTCCCGTTTCAACATATATAATAAGGAAGTAACCGTACATACCCCAAACTCACCGCTCACGAAAAGCATCGTACATACCGGAAAGATCGTTTTACCCCACGACCAGTCGAATATCAGTTTCGATATAGCGATCCCTTCCTACTCGTCGACCCGTTCCAACCAATATCTTTATAAGATGGAACCGCTCGACAACGATTGGGTCAAATCCGGGGATAACCAAAATATCTCGTATGCCAAACTACCTCCCGGAAATTACATATTCCAGGTAAAAGCCCGGCACGAGAACGAGCATACCGATCCTCCCATCACATCCCTACGTATCACGATCCTTCCCCCGTGGTGGTTATCCACATGGGCCTATATAATATATGTAATAATCGTACTATGTATTATATATGGTTGGTTCCGCTGGTACAAACGCCGCAAGGAACGGCAGATGGAAGAAAAGCAGAAACTCTTTGAGATAGAAAAGGAAAAAGAGCTTTACGAAGCCAAAGTAGAGTTCTTTACCGAGATCGCTCACGAAGTACGCACCCCCCTTACCCTGATAAACGGGCCGCTCGAAAGCATTCTCGATATGAATATCCAGGATAACAAGATCACGCGTAACCTGAACGTTATTGCGCAAAACACCAAACGTCTGCTCGAACTGACCAGTCAACTGCTCGACTTCCGCAAAGTGGGAGCCAATAAATTCAAGATGGATTTCACGATGGTTAATGTCACAGCCTTGCTGAATGAAACCATCCAACGTTTCGATCCAACGATCACCCAGCAGAAGAAAGAGTTATCGTTGCAAATTCCTGATGAGGAGATCATTGCGGCCATCGACCGGGAAGCGGTTACCAAGATACTGAGTAATCTGCTGAATAATGCACTTAAATATTCCAAACACTCCATTCTTGTCTATCTGGAGCGCAACGACACAACCTTCAGCATCCGTGTGACAAGTGACGGCGACCGCATCCCTGCCGATCTCAGCGAACAGATATTCGAACCTTTCTATCAGATAAACAAAAAAGAGAACACCTCATCAGGTGCGGGTATCGGTTTACCGCTGGCACGTTCGTTAGCGGTACTTCATTCCGGAAAACTATATCTGGATGACGATCTATCCAATAACACCTTTGTCCTCACTCTACCTCTAATGCAGGAAAAAGTTCGTGTACAGGAAGAAATAGCCATACACGAAGAAATGATCTATCCGGAAGAAGAAATGGCAACTACCGCTGACACCAGGAATCATACGCTCCTTTTGGTAGAGGATAACGAGAACCTCCGCTCTTTCCTGTCTGAAAAGCTGAGTGAACTATTCATCACCGAAACAGCCACCAACGGACGGGAAGCCTTGGAAATACTACGCAACCATAGCATAGACATTGTAGTAAGCGATATTATGATGCCTGTTATGAATGGCCTTGAACTCTGCCGCGAGATCAAAGCAGACATCGACCTCAGCCATATCCCCGTTATCTTCCTTACAGCCAAGAATGACCTCGACAGTAAGATCAACGGCCTGCGACTGGGAGCAGAAGCTTATGTAGAAAAGCCTTTCTCGTTCAATTACCTGACAACACAAATCCTCTCGTTGTTGAACAACCGCCGCAAAGAACGCGAGGCTTTTGCCAAACGCCCGTTCTTTCCGGTTAATAATATGCAAATGAATACGGCCGACAAAGAGTTTATGGATCACATTATTGCCGTCATCCATGAGAATATTGCCGACGAGAGTTTCGGCGTAGAACGTTTGGCGGAAATCCTGCACATGAGCCGTTCAAGCCTGCTGCGTAAGATCAAGGTGTTGTCCGGACTATCGCCGAACGACTTCATCCGTCTGATCCGCCTGAAAAAAGCAGCCGAACTGATACTCGACGGTAAACACCGCATCGGAGAGGTTTGTTATCTGGTAGGCATCAATTCGCCATCCTATTTCAGTAAAGTCTTCCTCAAACAATTCGGTGTTACGCCCAAAGACTTTGAGAAGCAACACCAGGCGTCTTAAATACAATATTCATAAAGAGGAAAGAGGAAGAAACGGAAATACATCAACAAAAGTTTTCTAAAATAAATCCTTCATTCATTCAGCATTGCGGATATATAACTGATTATCTAATATTTAAAGCTGAAGGAAAATGATTTAGCTGAAGGAATTATCCTGGATTTTGTTTTTTTATTCATAAACTGCAACCTCCGGTAGTATAAAAAGAGCAAATAACTTCCGGCCGATTACCTGTTAGCCTATTTTAGGCTAACGCATGAGTAGTGACCTTCTAGCTCTATTGTCCTTTCCTTTTTTCTATTTGTCACTTGTCGAACGCTTGTTTGTCAGATGTCGAACGCTTGTATCACGGTTATCGAACAAGCGTTTGACATCTGACAAACAACGAAGAAGTACTGACTTACATGATAACAGCATATTATATATCCTATTATCAGTTATTACTACAGCCTTACTCTTTGCCTAAAGGAATGGACTAAGAGATGTGTTGATTTTGGCCGGGAATATGAAACATTAATCTGAAAATAAAGCCGTTTCCTTCATTCAGTAGAAAAATCATTCAGCTTTAAATAAAAGATAATCAATCATATATCCGCAATGCTGAATGAATGAAGGATTTATTTTAGAAAACTTTTCCAGTATGCCATAAGCGCAGTGAAAATAATAAAAACATCGCTATTATACATGCTGAGAACAGAAATAATGGTTATATTTGTGATTTACAAAATAATAACCATTATGACTAGTATAGAGTTAAGAACATCAATATTGACAGAAATAGCCTCTATCATGGATAACGAAGAACTGATGAAGCAAACACTTGCTTATTTGCGTAAAATAAGGCAAAGGAATATAGATACGCCTTGTCGCTTTACAGTGGAAGAATTGAAAGAAGAGATTGAATTATCGGAAGACGACGATCGTCACGGTCGGTATTACACAACAGAAGAGTTGCGCAAAAAGCATCCATTATGCAACAAATGAAACTAAGATGGATGAAACGTGCTGTCAAACATCTTGATACAGTCTATGATTTCCTTGCTAAGAAAAATGAACAGGCCGCAATAAAAGTATATAATGAATTACTTGATACGGCAGATACTTTATTAACTTTTCCATTAGCAGGAAAAGAAGAAGATGTATTAAAAGATAATCCGAAAAATTATCGTTCTTTGGTTGCCTGTAAGCATTATAAATTAATATATCGTATAGAAAAGGATATTATAAAGATTGTTGCAGTCTGGGATTGCCGACAAAATCCAAAGAAACTGAAAAGAGTTATTTAAGTACCCTTATCTACAATTATAAACAAGACATGCCTGTTTTTATTCCATTTTGTGTAAATGTTTTCGCGCACACATCATAGGAAATTAAATATAATCTACTACTTTTGCACTGGATAATAAAAGTTTATGCCATGAATAAAAAAGTAATAACCTTTGGAGAGATAATGCTCAGACTGGCCACACCAGATTATCTCCGTTTTAGTCAGAGTAATCAACTGAATGCCACCTTTGGCGGTGGTGAAGCCAATGTTGCCGTATCATTGGCAAACTATGGGATTGCAACAGAGTTTGTTACCCGTTTACCGAAAAACGATATTGCACGTGCCTGTGTAATGGATTTACGGAAATATGGTGTCGGTACTTCACATATTGTTTATGGAGGCGACCGCCTGGGTATCTATTTCCTGGAAACAGGAGCCGTAGCCCGTGCCAGCAAGGTTGTTTACGATCGTGCACATTCTTCTATCGCTGAAATCCAGCCGGGAATGATCAACTGGGAAGAGGTATTGAAAGATGCTTCCTGGTTCCACTGGACAGGTATCACTCCGGCTATCTCACAAGGTGCAGCCGATGCTTGCCTGGAAGCTATACAGACGGCCAATAAACTGGGTATTCCGGTATCCTGTGATATCAACTACCGCAAAAACTTATGGAAATACGGAAAGACAGCATCCGAAATAATGCCCGAACTGGTTGCCGGATGCGATGTTATCCTGGGAAATGAAGAAGATGCGGAAAAAGTATTCGGAATCAAACCGGAAGGATTTGACGTGGCACAGACGGCCGGTCAGGTAAATGCTGCCGAGTTCGAATCGGTTTGTACACAATTAATGAAGAAATTCCCGCGTGCAAAGAAAGTGATCATCACCCTGCGTGGATCTATCAATGCCAACCATAACACATGGGGCGGCGTTCTGTATGCCGACGGAAAACTATATCAGTCACGCCGTTACGACATCACACATATCGTAGACCGTGTAGGTGGTGGCGACTCTTTCATGGGAGGCCTGATCTATGGTCTGCTCACTTATACAACTGACGATCAGAAAGCGCTCGACTTCGCTGTTGCTGCTTCCTGCCTGAAACATACCATCTACGGGGACTTCAACCAGGTAACTGTAGACGAAGTGGAGAAACTGATGGAAGGCGACGGTTCCGGACGCGTTTCAAGATAACAATTACATTAAATAATTATTTACAATGGCCAGATTTAGTAAAATGCAGGTATTGGATGCGATGATCAGCACCGGGATGGTACCTGTCTATTATAATAAAGATATAGAAACAGCCAAACAGGTATTGAAAGCCTGTTATGAGGGTGGTGTGCGTGCATTTGAATTTACCAACCGCGGTGACTTCGCCCATGAGGTGTTTGCCGAACTGGTAAAATATGCTGCCGTGGAATGTCCGGAAATGGTGCTGGGTATCGGTTCGATCGTCGATCCGGCTACAGCAGCCTTGTTCCTGCAATTGGGGGCAAACTTTGTGGTAGGCCCGCTGTTCAATCCGGAAATCGCTAAAGTATGCAACCGCCGTCTGGTTCCTTATACACCGGGATGCGGTTCTGTTTCCGAAATAGGTTTTGCACAGGAAGTGGGATGCGACTTATGTAAAGTATTCCCGGCAGGCAATGTGGGAGGCCCTTCTTTTGTCAAGAATATCAAAGCCCCGATGCCCTGGTCTATGATCATGGCTACAGGTGCGGTAGAGCCGACGGAAGAAAACCTGTCAGCCTGGTTCAAAGCGGGTGTAACTTGTGTAGGAATGGGTTCCAACCTGTTCCCGAAAGAAGCCATCGCCGCAAAAGACTGGAAAGCGATCACGGCTCTTTGCAGCAATGCATTAAGTATTATCAAAAAATACCGTTAAGATATGAAACCATTTCTTGATTCAGATTTCCTGCTTCAAACGGAAACAGCCAAAAAGCTGTATCACGAACACGCAGCGAAAATGCCGATCATCGACTACCATTGTCACCTGATCCCGCAGCAGATTGCCGACAACTACCAGTTTGCCGACCTGACAGAGATTTGGTTGGGTGGGGATCATTACAAGTGGCGTGCCATGCGTGCCAACGGTGTCCCCGAAGAATATATCACCGGCGACAAACCGTCATTCGAGAAGTTCCAGAAGTGGGCTGATACTTTGCAACACGCTATGCGCAACCCGCTTTACCATTGGACACATCTGGAGCTCAGCCGTATATTCGGTGTCGATAAGGTGTTGAACCCTTCGACAGCCCGTGAAATATACGACGAATGTACAGCCAAACTACAAACGCCCGAATTCCGTGCCCAGGCCATTATGGAGCGTATGAACGTGGAAGTGGTTTGTACTACTGACGATCCGATCGACTCACTGGAATATCACCAGGCGATCCGCAACACCGGCCTGACCACGAAAGTGCTTCCGACCTGGCGTCCGGACAAAGCTATGGCTATTGAAAACGTGGCCATTTACAATGACTATCTGACTAAACTGGAAGCCGCTTCCGGTATATCGATCCTGTCTTTCAAAGATTTGCTGGCTGCTTTGCAAAAGCGTCACGACTTCTTTGAATCGATCGGTTGCCGTGTATCGGATCACGGGTTGAGCACATTCTATGCTACTCCTTATACCCATGCGGAAATAGAGGCTATCTTTATGAAAGCCCGTATGAATAAGGTGCTGACAGGTGAGGAAATTGATAAGTTCCGCTCCGCCATGCTCTACGAACTGGCTGTTATGGATGCCCGCAGCAACTGGGCGCAACAGTTCCATATCGGCCCGACCCGTAACAACAATGCCCGCATGTTCAAGAAACTGGGCCCGGATACTGGTTATGATGCGATCGGTGACCTTGAAATAGCCGAACCGATGATCCGTTTCCTCAGCCGCCTGGAAGCAGAAGGATTGTTGACAAAGACAATCTTCTACAACCTGAACCCGAAAGACAGTGCCGTGATGATGACAACGGCGTATAGCTTCAACGACAGTTCACTGCCGGGCAAAATGCAATACGGTGCCGGTTGGTGGTTCCTGGATCAGATCCACGGTATGGAAGACCAGATGAACACGCTTTCCGACCTGGGATTACTGAGCCGCTTTGTCGGAATGTTGACCGACTCACGCAGCTTCCTGTCGTATCCGCGTCATGAATACTTCCGCCGCATCCTCTGCAATATGTTGGGGAAAGAGGTGGAAAACGGAGAACTGCCAGCTTCCGAACTACCTTTCATCGGCAAGATGGTAGAGGATATCAGCTACAACAATGCAAAGCAGTATTTCGGATTTTGACCATTGATAGTTTTTAGCATAATAAAAGGTGTATCGAAATAGCAATGCTATCAGATACACCTTTTTCTATTATTTCCTATTTTCGTTATTTCTTACGAGCACGAGCTGCCGCCTCTTTGGCCTTTTGGGCTTCACGGCGGGCTTTCTCTTTGGCTTTGAGTGTCTCCCGATACTGTTTTTCCTTTTGCTTGCGTGCTTTTTCTTTCTGCTTCTGCTTTTCCTTATAATCGCGTTCCTTCTGCTTACGCAATTCTTCGCGGGCTTTCATCTTGACTTTACGATCGGCTTCTGCCTGTTTCAGCTTATTCTTACGATCTTGTTCAAGCTGTTTTTCACGTTCAGCCTTCGCTTTCAGAAGGGCTTTTTCTTCTTCCTGCTGCTTCTTCAGTTCGTCCGCACGCTCCTTGGCCTTTTGTTCCTGCAATTCTTTTTCAGCTTTCTGTTGTGCTTCAAACTCTTTGCGGGCAGCCTCTTTACGAGCGGCTTCCTCTTCGGCTTCACGCTTACGGATGGCTTCGATCTCTTTTAATGTGAGCTCTTTCTCTTCCGGAGCCTGAACGGCAGGAACAGTATCCTGCGGTGTTACGGTAGTTACTGTTTCCGGTATAATTGGTTGTACAGAGACAGTATCGACCGGCAATACAGGGACAGGAACAGTTGCAATACTGTCAGGAATCGTGACTTCCGGGATGACGGTATCTTTCTCAGTTGGCTGCTCTACCGGTCTTTCGGCTTCTGCCGGAACTTCTTCACGACGGGCAGGCTCTTCAGCTTCAGTCGCCTTGGCCGGAGCATCTTCTTCCGGACGAACTTCTTCCGATTGTTGTTCTTCAGCTGCGGCTTCTTCCGCCTTCTCTTCTTCGGCTTCCATACGGTTCTGCCAGCGGGCAGCCAGTTCGGGGACTTCTTCACCGTAGTTTTCATCAAAGAAGTTGATGTATTCTTCCAACGTCTTTCCGCGCATCAACGTTTCGTAGTTGTCGTCGGAGATCGGAAGGATAGCCACATTCTTATCCAGTGCCTGGGCGTAACCGTCCTTACCATATATCATCTTATAATACTGGAGTATTTCATTGATTCCGTTAAATCCACTGATGTTCAGCATTGACATCGGGCCTGTCTCTTCAAAGGTCAGGTCGAACTCCTTCACCATAAAGTTGGCAAAGTTGTAAGCGGCTACGGCAAACAGCAACTGGTTCTTATCCACACTTCCAGTCGGATACATCAGGATCATGCGATACGAAGTATTCGGTTCGGCAGTGAAGGTTCGTGCCGAGTCTGCAGCCGACAATGAACCGTCTTCACCCAGGCCGAAGCGCAGGTTCCAGCTCATACCGGTTACGCTACCCTGCATCAACGTACGGCCACGAAGAATACCTTTCAGCATTTCGCCGGCCAACTCCGTTACGTCGGCTGTCGGATATTTTTCAACAAGCGCTTTCAAGGCTGCTTTAAAGCCTTCGGCGTCGCCGGCTTGCACATAAGTCAATGCTTCCAGGAACATGAACTTAGGAATAAGTGTTGCCAGCGGGTATTTGCTTGTGACTTCGCGGTAGTTTTTACGCACGGCACTCGTGTCGCTTGCCAGATAGCTATTATACGTCTGTTGGTAGATAGAATCCTGTACAGAGTCCATCATACGTATATTATATTCGTAATTCGGATCGGATATGGCGATCGTGTAATCGGCATCCGGGAAAGCATTCGTCATCTTGGTCTTGTACTCGGCCGCCAATGCGGTATTACCCGTACGGAGTGCCATCAAGTAGACCTGGTAATAACTTTCCAGACGATGCGAGTTATCCGGAAAACGGCGTTCCAGTTCCTCGAACGCTTCTATCGATAAGGGCAGATCTTCCAGTTTATCTTTATAGATCATGGCCATATTATACAAGCCGTCTTCTATAATAATATTGGATGCGGCTACCTCTTCTTCGGTGAACGGTAATTGCTGTATATAATATTCGCGTGACTTCGGATCATCGGCAGCGACTCCGGGCAAGCCGGCTTCCAGCGAATCGGCAGCGAGCGGCTGACCGTCTGCACCTACTGCTACGGAGTCTGCCTCTTCCATTCCTTCTTCCAAAGGTTCTTCATTGAAAGTAGACATCTCCTTCTTACGGCGGCGCCAGTTATCTTCCAGGGCGCGTCGTCCCCATTTACGCTGGAACTGCGCTTTACCTTGCGAGACGGTAGAAGGGTTATAGAAATAGAAAGTAGCTCCGCCGGCTGTAGTCGGCAGCACAATACCACCTGTTTCTGTTCCGGGGCGGTCGATACCTGAGCCTTTCGCCGCCTGGTCTGCCAGATAGGCTTCCTTCTCGGCCAGCGCCTTGGCTTCTTCTTCCTCTTTCTTTACCTGTTCGATGATCTTGTCGATCACAGCTAGACGTTCCGGTTCCGGCATCTTAGCCAGGGTCTGCAGGCTATCCTGCAAATGCACGGCTTCTACGTGCACGACCAGTTCGTCGAGAACGGCCGACAGTTTCGAGACGCGCTTAAAGTCTTTGTATTCTTTCTGGATACCCGATAAGGCTCCACTAAAACAAGGTTGTGCCTTTACATAGTCACGCATGGTGAAATAGATATCCCCCAGTTTGATCTGGCAGATCGCTTTCTCCAATCCGTTCTGTGTACTCTTTTCGATACCCAGTTCGTAGTTCTTGATGGCGTTTACAGTATCTTCACGGTTCAGATAGATATTTCCCAGAGCATAATATACCTGATCCAGATAGTTTTTATTCTTATCACTCTTCGCCATACGTGTAAGCATCTTGACTACCTTCTGGTAGTTGGCGCCGGTAAAAACTTCAGTCTGACGGATACGGGCGGCAAATTCCAGTTCGTAAGGTGGATTGGCCCTGGCTACTTCGTTGAACATCTTATAAGCCATTCCGTCCTGATCCTGTGCGGCATAGATCTGTCCCAACAGGTATTTCATACGGGTACGCTGCCGCTTGTTCTTTTCCGACTTGATGGCCGATTTGAAGTAGGGGACGGCATCGTCGAACTGCTTGTTCTTCACCAGATAATCGGCATATACGGAAGCATACTGTTTCAGGTTCTTTTTAGGTATCCCGTTCGTATTCAGCTTACCCAGAATATCTTCGGCTTCATAGAACCATTCCATTTCCGAATAGCAGCGGGCTTGCCACAGGCGAGCCTCGGCAACCATTTCTTCATCCTGTGCATAATGGCGGGCAATATAAGAGAAGGTGGCGGAAGCTTGCAGGAAGTCGGCATTATAGAATTGCCCCTGCCCTATCAGCAGCCAGCATTTCTTCAGGAAAGGGTTGTATTCCTCCTGCTCCTGGAAAGCACGTTGCTTGGGATCATTTCGCCAACCGGGTTTCTTGGCGGGTTTCGCTTTGATGGAATGCAGTTTGATCGCTTTGTTACCTTTCTCGATGGCCCGGTCGAAAGGCCCTCCGGTCTCCTTCTTGTCCTTCGGCTGTGCACTGATCGGGTACATATGGATCATTTCAGAGAAACTTTCCTTGTAGCCGGTCTGCATCCCCAACAAGGCCTCATCGAAAGAAGTCTTCCCGTTAAAGTAGATGTTATAGCGGGAGTTAAAAGCATGGTAGAACCGGCTTGCCTTGGTGTTTTTCTTCGTGCTGCACGACCAAAGTAAGAGTACTACGAATATCGAAATTATATAGTAAAAACCTTTCTTCACGTATTATGATAGCTCTTTATCATATAATAAACTAAGAATAACCTGTTTTATTGCTTTTTTGTAAAGAATAATACGCCTTTAAGGATCAGAAAGACCAGCACCAGCACCAGGATGATAAACGCCCCGGAAGGCACGTTCAGAAAATAAGAAAGAACCAGGCCGGTTACGCATCCCAGGAAGCCCAGGACGATGCTACCCAGGATGATCTTCCTGAAGTCGGATGTGAAGAGGTTCACTGTGATCTGCGGCAAGGTCAGCAGGCTCATCAACAGCATGATACCGACCAGCCGGATCGACAACACGATGGTGACGGCTATAAAGAACATCATCATATATTCGATCCATTTCACATGGATATGTTGCGTTTTGGCAAAGTCGCTGTCGAAAGCCACATATACGATTTCCCGGAGATAAAGGGTAAAAACGGCGATCAGCACCACGGCAAAGGCCGCTATCCAGATGATATCGGACATAGAGATTGTCAGGATATTTCCAAACAGATAGGCGGAAAGGTTCGGTGAATATCCGGGGGTCAGGAAAATAAAGATGACCCCGAGTGCCATCCCCAATGCCCAGACACCGGCTATCGCCGAGTCTTCACGGACATTCTGCGTCTTGCTGGCCCACTCTACCCCGAATGCGGAAAGGACGGAAAAAACCATCGCCATCAGGATAGGGTTCGTTCCCAGATAGAAACCGAGCCCCAGACCTCCGAAAGAAGCATGGGTAATACCGCCACTGATAAATACCAGACGGCGTGCGACAACGTATGTCCCGACAATTCCGCAGGTAATGGCGGTAAGCAGGCTACCCAGCAGTGCATGTTGAAAAAAAGTATATTGTAGTAAATCCATATTTAATGTATTCTCCGTTCCCCAACGATCAGGAACGCTTCATCTTTCAGCGCATCCGGCAGGTTCACGGCGCGAAGCTGCAAGCTGCGGAGCCATCCGGCCACTTCTTCCGACTGCAAGGTGTAAAGCACTTCGCGGAACTCGTTGACGGACTCTTCATCATATTCGTCGCTTTCCAGTCCCCGGAAACGATCCAGTTCCTCATCGTCGTAATATTCGATTTTTTTACTTACGGCAGCCAGCAGGCTGTCGCGTTCGCAGGTTTCATGCTGTCCGCAACACTCTTCCGGTATTTCGCGGGCTTCAGGGATCTCGCTGATCTCCCCGCGTTCCAGCATCTTCTGCAATTTCTTATTCCTGAAATAACCGGCTACGGCGGCAATTACCCCCAGCACAATTATACCTATGACGATATACCACATATTAAACCTCCTTCACTGTAAAGCCCTCTTTCCTGAGATTGTCCCAGAAAGTCGGATAACTCTTAGTCACCACTCCCGGATCGGCTATTGTAATTCCCTGCGGTAAGACCAAAGCGGCAGGGGCAAAAGCCATCGCCATCCGGTGATCTTCGTAAGTGGCGATAACCGGATCGGCTTCCGGTTCGCATCGCTCTCCGTTCCATTCCAGGATGCTGTCGTTGCTGTCGGTCAGCAGATAACCGAGTTTGCGAAGTTCTGTTTTCAGTGCTTCGATACGGTCGGTTTCTTTTATCTTCAGCGATTGCAGTCCGGTGAAACGGAAGGGGATATTTAGTAACACGCAGACCACGACAAATGTTTGCGCCAGGTCGGGTTCGTTTATGAAATTATAAACAAGTTTCTTTACCACATTTCCGTTATGTTTCAACCGGACACCACGGTCGGTAAAAGTTGTTCCTACTCCCAACTGAGCGAACAGTTGTGCTCCGGTAGCGTCTCCTTGCAGACTATTTTTAAACAGTCCGAGCAATTCGACCTCGGCGTTTTTCGACAAAGCCATCATTGCATACCAGTAAGAGGCGGCACTCCAATCTGATTCGACAGTGAAATGAATCGGTTTATATTCCTGGGGAAGTATCTTGATCGTTTGTCCGTTCCAGGTTGCTTTCACACCGAATTGTTCCATCAACTGCAAGGTCAGATTGATATAAGGGCGGGAAATGATATTGCCTTCCAGGTTCAGCGTCAGGCCATTCTCCATCAACGGGGCGATCATCAGCAAAGCGGATATATACTGCGAACTGACACCTCCGGCCAATGAGATCTCTCCTCCCTGCAAAGCACTTCCGAAGATACGCAAAGGCGGATAACCTTCCTTTTCGATATATTCGATGCGGGCTCCGAGCGAGTTGAGCGCATCCACCAGCAATTTGATAGGACGGTTCTTCATCCGTTCTGTCCCGGTAATCGTCCATTCGCCGATCACTTTGGATAGGAAAGCGGTAAGGAAACGCATCGCTGTACCGGCTGCTTTAATATCGAAATCGCAACCGTTGGAGTTAAGCGCTTTGATCATCACTTCCGTATCGTCACAGTCGGAAAGATTCTGTATGTCATACGGACTATAGCTTAAGGCATTCAATATCAATGCACGGTTACTGATGCTCTTGGAAGCAGGGAGTTGTACGGAAGCCCGAAGTACGTCTTCCGGGCTTTTTATCAGATATTTCATTGCTTTTGTCTGTTCGTTAAAATGAGAACACAAAAGTACGGAAATTTCCGGATAGTTAGGTGTTCTTTCCACGAATACGACGTGTCAAATATCTAATACTGGTTCCAGTAGTCGCGTTCATGCCTTCATACACACCTGCATCCACTGATTAATAATAGATATCGGATGAATCCACATTCCGTTTCGGCTTCATAGAGGTTTCATTTGACCGTCATAAGACGATGAAGATAGTTGCTGAGCGCTCATAAAACCAAGAACCAGGACGCGGATGATGCGGATTAACGCAGATTTGATATATGGTTACCACTGTGCCATATATTATGATACTGTAGTATCATATATTATAACATTTAAATATCATATATTGTGACACTTTATTGCCACAATATATGGAATTTTCATGAACACTGAACCCTATTACCGATCATTAAACTCTTTTACCGCATCAAACATAGCAATAATATTAGCCGGTGGAACATCGGGAAGGATATTATGTACGGTATTAAAGACAAAGCCACCACCGGCCGACATAATCTCCAGCCGTTGCAATACCTGCTCGCGCACCTGTTCCGGCGTACCGTTATTCAGTGTGCCGACAGTTTCCACACCACCACCCCAGAAGGTACAATCCTGTCCGAATTCTCTCTTCAGGAACTCCGGCTCCATATTCAGGGCATTTGTCTGAATCGGATTGAATACTTCAATACCGGCTTCGATCATATCGGGCATCAGTGCAGAGATGGAACCGCAGGAGTGGATAAAGGTATGCATCTTGCTATGCGATTTGACGTAATCGCATAATTGTTTATGACGGGGTTTGAACAGGGTCTTATAGGTATCCACATCCATGAAAGGGCCGGTAGTCATTCCCAGGTCATCCCCGAAACGGATGATGTCGACGATATCGCCAACAGAAGAGCAGACCTTTTCGAGTGTAGCCAGATGACGCTTCAATAATTCGTCCAATACCCGTTCTACCTGGTCGGGATCACAAAGCAAATCCATCAGGAAGTTATCCATCCGGCGCAGGAAGGTTCCCCATTCGAAGAGATTGCAGCCGCAGACGATCATCAATGCCTTATCGGTCGTTTCCCGCAGATAGATGGCATTCTTCCGTAGCTGTTCCCAAAAGCCTGAGTCGGCTGCATGATCCCAGGGACTATGTACGTAACGCGACCAGAGGACACGTCCCATTTCCTCATCCAATCCCTCGTAATTATCCGGGTAGCCGTCTACATAAGGGAAATAAGACTGGTCGAAGAAAGTAGCTCCTTTCGGCATCATAGCCAGGAGACGTTTCCCGTCCGTATCATAACAGTGATACGATCCGTTCGGCTGAAGAACAGGATTGAACCAAGCGGGATATAAGGCCTTATCACCATTTGCCAGTATGGTTTCCTGCCAGTCGGAAGGCTGCAGGTTGAAGGTACGGCCAATGTCGAGCACGTCGATTCCGAACTGGTCGATGATCGACATATCCGGCTGCGCCAGTTGCTGTACGACATCGTATATTTGTACGGGAAGTTCAATCCGCCCCAGATGTTTCAGCAGGTTTGAATAGGCGATAGCTGAGATACCCGAACTGGGAGTTGCACCCATATCGACCGGGACACGGTCGGGTTGTTTATGTGCGATAGCTGATAAGACACGTTCTCTTGAAGTCATTGAAATACTATTTATTTATTTGTTATTCTATTCTTTATTCACCGCCGCTCATTCCGATAATGAAAGAAGCAGCGATCAGTACGACCAGCCCGGCATACATCCATCCTTTTGTCTTCAGGTCAGTCGCTTTCCATTCTCCCCGGTACAACCCCCAAAGGGTAGCAAAGACAATGGTCAACGACATCAGTATCCCCCAGGCTGTGAACGAGAATTCTCCCATGCGGCTTTTCCCCATACCGTAGAAGATAAAGTTTACGAACCACAGGAAACCCGCCAGTCCGCAATACAGGTAATTCTTTGAAACGGCAATCTCTTTTGTCTTTGTAAATACTTTCAGGTTCTTATTCTTTCCGGCAAGGAACAGGCACCAAAGCGCAGTCGCCACAAAAGAACCGCCGAACATCAACAGAAAGACAGGTAAGGTTTGAAACAACGGATCGATACCCGATGCCACCAACGAAGAAGAAATACCGCTTCCCTGTTCTATCCCCAGGGCTTGTGAAGCTCCGGTGATACCGACAAAGAATACCAGTATCAATCCTTTACCGAAGTTCAGCTCTGAATTGGCTTCCGGCCCGGCTCCCTTATCTTTCCTGTAACCGGCATAGCCGCTTAACCCGATACCGACAGCAGCGATCAGCAGCCCGGCAATCAACATCGTCCCACCGGATTGTTGCAGCATAACCGCCAGCCGTCCGTCGATAGCCGGTGGAATAATCGTCCCTAAGATCATCATTAATCCCAGAGAGAGCGAGAAGCCGAGCGACAATCCCAGGTAACGCAAAGACAACCCGAAGGTCAAATTACAGATGCCATAGATAATACCCAGCAGGAATATCCAAGCCAATGTACCTGACGGCACACCCGACAAGACATCCATAAAACCGGGACAAAACACCCAGCAGGCGACTGCCGGAACGAGTACATAAGCAAATAAACTATATATCAGCCAATAGTTTTCCCACGCCCACCCCCGGGTCTTCCCGAACGGGATGGAAAAACTTCCGGAAGAGAATGCACCGATGGCAATCAATCCGATTCCTAAAAACAATTCAATGGTCATATTCTATTAATGGGTTTTACGTTTTATTCTTCTGTACACACAAGTTGCACTATTGCATATTTCACAGCCATAGGGACGTTTCTTAACAGCGTCGCCTATACCGATTATCCCGCTTACCGACTTGATCGGTTGCATCAGACAGGATTCATTGAGGGTTATGCCTGTAGGATGGTCTCCGATATAAGCAAAGAGATCACGCTGCCCGGATAAGGGCCATTCGCAATAACCGGGGCTGTACCGGTTCGTGATCTTCTTTCCTTCCCTTGACATTTCTTCTTCCAGGCAGCGTTGTACTTTATCCATTGCGTTCTCTACCGTAGCTGATCCGATCGATTCGACGACAAAGGCTTCCAGAAAGTCGCCATTCTGCTGGTAGGCATGGGACAAATCCGTGAAAGCGGCACCAGCCGTACAAATGAACAGGGCTATTTCCGAAGCTCCTGCCATATACCCGCTGATCCTTCGGCCGGGTTGTAACACGACATCCCCGTAATCCAGTATCCGGTACCCGCCAATGATCTCGCGGGAGTCTTTCAAGGCCGCAAAGGTGGACTCCACGATCCCGGCAACCAACGGGTAACTGTCGTTATCCGGTATCTGAAGATAATCCATCAGCACCTTTTCATCCGGCCTGACCTCATCGAAAGTAAATGTATAAGAGCGGAACATGATTATACAGCGTTAAAGTCAGCGATAGCCCGGTAAAAAGCCTTGATATTTACATCCGGAACAAATGGCGGCATATCGCATCCGGAAGAGATAACAAAGTTCTTATATTGTGCAGTCTTTGCCAGCAGATCGGCTGTGATACGGTATACTTCTTCCGGTGTTGCCTGCTTCAGGATTCCTACCGGATCGATATTACCCATCACAACTAGATTTGACGGACACTGTTCCAGGGTTTCCACCATATTCACCGCATTACCGAAATGAAGTGCAGCCGCACCCGAATCGATCATAGCTTGTGTACAGTGGCCTTTATTCCCGCAATTATGCAGAACAACAGTGAAGTTATCGTCCTGTACGGCTTCTACGATCTGTTTGACATAGACGGTCGAGTACTCCAGGCAATCTTCATTGGAGAGCAGTCCCGCAGCAGGTTCCGCCATGATAACACCTGTTGCACCGATTGCTTTCAGTTCCTTACAGTATAAGGTAATATACTCGGTACATTTATCCAGCAGTGTTTTGAGCACATCCGGCTCTATATAGATCCCGACCATGATCTCCGACATGTCGTACAACCTGCCGGCCAGGGAAAAAGGGCCGATACAACCGGATAATACAGCCTTGTCCTTTATATTCTCAACCGCCAGGCGGTTCGCTTTCAGATATTCAGGCATTCGCCTTGCCGACAAAGAGGGAACCTGCAAGCGGTTCACAGACTCTTCATCACAGACCAACCGGCCTGTAACACTGGGCACTTCATGTTCCGGCATGCTGATCGCACAACCGAATGCTTCCGCTTCGACCGTCAGATCCATAATAACGGTACAAGCCGTTGTATCATACGTTTCCGTCACATTCTTTATGGCCTGATAATGAACTTCACCATCTGTTACGGCATCGATCACATTCTTTCCGATCGCTTCAATACCGGGATGTGTCATGATAGGGATAGCTATCCGCTTATCGCTATTCAGTAGTTGTTGGATAAAACTATTCATACGCGTTCAGGCTACAATTGAGTCCAACCAGTTGATATTATCCTGCGGGTCGCGGGCATAAGCATCCGCACCGATCTCCTGAGCAAAAGTGGCATTCAAAGGAGCTCCCCCCACGATTACTTTTGTATCTGGATGCTTCTCACGGATACTGGCGATCATGGGTTGCATATTACTCATGGTTGTTGTCAGCAAGGCAGACATTCCACAGATAGCTCCCGGATGCTGGTTCAAGGTATCGATATACTTCTCTGCCGGTACATCCGTTCCCAGGTCTATCACTTCCCAGCCGGCACCTTCCACCATCATTCCTGTCAGGTTCTTTCCTATATCATGTAAGTCTCCCATCACGGTTCCGATCACGAAAACTCCTTTACGCTTGATCTCGCCACTCTGGAAATAAGGTTTCAGATGCTTCATCGCACTGTTCATCGCTTTGGCCGACAACAACATCTGTGGTACAAATATTTTCCCTTCGGTAAATTTATTGCCTACCCGGTTCATGGCCGGGATCAGCGCATCATTCAGGATAGCCTGGGGAGAGATACCGTTCTCCAAAGCCTCACGGGTCAGTTCGTCTGCACCGGGCAGTCCTTTCATTGTCGGTGGATAGGGTGATGCCAGATTGATCTTGCCGAATTCCACGCATTCGCCAAGTTTACTAATAATGTCATTCATGTTCTATAATATTTAAAGCCTGTTTATTTCGAAAGAGAGAGAATATAGATTCAATCCGTATGGAATACTTCTTCCATTGCCGCCCACCATTCTCCAGGAGCACGATTTTCTACTGCCTGCTGACAAGGGTCGGTCAGCTTCCACCATTCCTGCGTGGTCGGGTCTGCCGCCATCCTTTGCATGTCTTTTTCGTAGTTGTCACCGATGTATTCATAATAACTGTACAATATCCCGTCTTTATAAAAGATAGAATAGTTACGGATATTGCATTCCCTGATCATTGCCAACACGCCCGGCCATACGGCGGCATGCAACTTCTTATATTCTTCCAGCTTTTCCGGCTTTACACCGATAATACTCCCATAACGTTTCATATTCTTCTCTATATTAGATTAAGTATCACAAAGATAAAGGATAGAGAACTGCAGGAGTTTTCAATATTCGTGGTTATTTTGACTGTTTCAGGGATTTACCGGTTTAAAATCGATATAAAACAAAAAGCCCCTGACAGGAGAAGTCCCACCAGAGGCTTTTATTATTAATAGATGATCAATATCCCGGGTTCTGTACCAACGCTCCTTTAGACAAATCAATTTCAGTCAGAGGAAGTGCCCATAAATAGTTCTTGTTCGGATCGAACTTACGCTGTTCCACCAAAACCTTTTTCCCGTCGAAAGTCATACCGTAAGCCGGTTTGTTTACACAGGCTTCCGTCGTTCTCCAGCTGCGGGTCTCGAACAGGTGAATGCCTTCAAACGTAAACTCAACACGGCGTTCTCGGCGAATAGCTTCGCGCATCTGGTCTTTTGTCAGATTAGCCGGTAAAGGCGGAAGTTCCACGCTCGGACGTTGGCGAATCCTATTGACAGCTTCATATACGGATGCATCCGGCCCGCTCAATTCATTCTGTGCTTCCGCATAGATCAGTAAGACTTCTGCATAACGGAACAGGATATAGTTAATCCAGCCCGGATATTCATTCCCTACATTCTTTGGATTAATATATTTACGCATCGTATATCCAGTACGGGTGGCATTACCATTCCCCATTGTCCCTTCTGTACTATAAATCTGTCCTCCGAACTCGCAACCATGCCACAGGATAGAATAGGCCAGGCGGGGATCACGGTTCTCAAACGGCTTTTCAGGATTGTAAAGCTTCGACTCACCAATGGATTTCCCATCCGTACATTCGTATGCATCGATAAGATCCTGTGTCGGCGACAATGCTTCCCAGCCTCCCATCATCAGCGGAGAGAAGAACTGGTCGATCCAACTGCCGGTATAATCATAATCCAATGCATTCTCCATATATTGATGATCGAATATCACTTCGCTGTTATTTTCATGTTCTGCAGAGAACAGATCGCCGTAATTACCATACAGGTTGTAAACACCCAGGTTCATCACTTCTTTAGCTGCGCTGGCCGCTACATCGTATTTCTTCATCAGATAACTGATATGAGCTTTCAATGCTAATGCAGCCCCCTTGTTGGCACGTCCTAGTTCCGTGTTATCGGAACGGGTCAACGGTAACTTTTGTGCAGCCTTATCGCATTCCTCTACAATAAACTTATAGACTTCTTCTTCCGTATTCCGTGAAGGGATCGTTTCGTTCAACTCCAAAGCACGGGTCAGGATAGGAATACCCCCATAGAATTTCAATAAAGTGGCATGGAAATAAGCCCGTAAGAATTCAATCTCACCGATCAGGATCGTTTTCTCATCTTCTTTCATCTCCACCTTGGCTATATTATCAAGGAAGATATTACAGCGGCGGATACCACGGTAAGCATCCTGCCAAACCTGTTTAAAGTGAGGATTTGAAGCCGTTGCCGTACAAGAAGAGATATCCCCCTGCTCCGCATGGATATGAACAGGAATGGCATTGTCGGTATAGCAATCGAGCATGACCATATGGTTTCCCGACTGGACAAGATAGCGATAAGTAGCTGCCGAATATTTCACGGCATCCTCTTTTACCATCCAGAAAGACTCGTCGGAGAGCTGGTCTGTCGGGATCTTATCCAGAAACCCGTCGTTGCAACCGGTTCCGAATAACGAGATAAGCGATATAAATAAATATTTTAGTTTCATAATTCGTCTACAGTTTTATTAGAATGAAAGGTTAACACCAAATGAATAATTTCTTGTCAGCGGATAATAGCTACTAACCACGGATAAGTCTTTCATGTTGTAAGCCGATTCCGGGTCAACACCGTCAAATCCGGTAATAGTGAACAGGTTATCGACACTGAAGTATACTCTCAGGCGGGTAATACCCGAACCGGCCAGTACCTGTTTAGGCAATGAATAACCGAGTTGCATATTTCTCATCTTCAGATAAGAAGCATTCTGCATCCAGAAAGTAGAAGTCATCCAGTTCTTTTTAGAATCTTTCATCGACAAGCGGGGATATGTAGCATCAAGGTTTTCCGGCGTCCAGCGATCCAGGTGATATTCAGTCACTTTACCTCCATTGTAGAATGCCTTGTTGATTTCATCCTTCACAATTGCATTAACCATTCCGGCACCTTGCAGCAAGGCTGAAAAGTCAAAGTTCTTATATTCGAAGCCCAGACGAAGCCCGTAGTTTATTTTAGGGAAATAAGTACCCAGCGACTGACGGTCGTTTTCATCGATCTTCTTATCATTGTTCAAATCCTTATATTTAAGATCGCCCGGTTTAGCACCCCAGATCTGTGTAGGATGTCCGTCGATCTCCGCCTGGTCTTTGAAGATTCCTTCGCAAACATATCCATAGATATTGTTGATAGGATCGCCTACAGAACGTCCGGGAGTATCACCTCCGCTCAGGTCGGTAATTTCATTATGCACATAGCTGAAGTTGAATGTTGCATAATACTTGAAATCATTGATCTGGTTGTTATGGCTGATCTGCATTTCCATACCTGTATTACGAACCTTACCGGCATTCTGCATCGGCGGTTTCACCCCTACGATTTCCGGGATAGGCAACTCCAGCAGGATATCTTTTGTGTTCTTAACGAAGAAGTCACCGGTGAAGCTCAGCTTGCCACCGAAAGCATCCGCATCGACACCGATATCAATCTGGTCTGTCTTTTCCCAGGTAATGATCGAGTTAGCCATCTTTTCATTGATTGAAATACCCGGATATAACATATTACCGAAGTTGTAGTTCTGGCCGAACATATAGGTATTATAGAAGGCATAATCGCCAATCTCCTGATTACCTAATTGTCCCCAGGAAGCACGTAACTTCAGATTATCGATCCAGGAAGCCGTGAAGAAACTTTCTTCAGACACACGCCATCCGGCAGAGAAAGAAGGGAATGCACCGAAACGGTTATCTTTCGGGAAACGTGAAGTACCGTCGTATCTGATATTCGCTTCCAGCAGGTAGCGGTTGTCGAATGTATAGTTCACACGGGCAAAGGCTGAACGCAAAGCGTATTCCACCATATTCCCCTCGGAAGTCTGTGTCGTTATATCGCCCGCATTAATTTCACCCAGGCTGTTATTCAAAGGTAGATCCTTACGGGATGCTCCTAAGATGCGATACTGGTTATATAACTGGGAATATCCCAACAAACCTTTCAGGTCGTGTTTACCGAAGCTCTTTGCATAATCCAGATATGCCTGAAGATTTACTTCCAGCATCTTATTATCCTTGTTCTCCACTTCACTGCGAGTCGTACGGATAGGATCAACAGACTCGGCGGTATAAAACTTCATACTCCTGAGGAAAGTATGTTCGTCTTTCAGATTGAATGTCGTTGAAGCATTTCCACGCAAGGACAATCCGTCGATGATCTTATAGGTAAAGGAAGCACTTCCCTGGAAATTATTATTGTAGGTACGTGCCAGACCACTTTCACGGGCAGAAGCGACTGAGTTATGTTCGTTCTTGAATAATCCGTAATTTCCATTCTGGAACTGGATCGGAGTAACCGGCGTTTCACGAAATGCATAATACATTATACTGGTCATGCCGGTAGCAGGAGCCGCCATACGGCTACGATAGGCCGAAAGGTTCAAAGAGACATTCAACCGGTCGTTGATCTTCGCATCGAGGTTCGAACGGACATTGAACTTATTATATTCAGTGTTCGGCATCAACCCTTCCTTATTATGATAACCAAAGGAAAGAGAATATTTAATTGCCTCAGACCCACCGTTCACACTCAAATGGTGATTATGAAACAGCCCGTTTTCGCTGAATAACGTACCCAACCAATCGCTATTGGCAAAATGATCCGGATCGGAACCATCTTTAAACTTTTGCAGGTCAGGGTCTGAATACAATCCCTCCAATCCGTCATTCTTATAAGCCTCATTCAAAAGGACAGCATAATTATACGAGTCCAGATATTTCGGTAAGCGGGTCGCTTCCTGCCAGCCAACATATCCGTTATAGGAGATCACGGGCTTGCCCACAGCACCTCTTTTGGTAGTAATCAACACAACGCCGTTTGCCGCACGCACACCATAGATAGAAGCTGCCGCAGCATCTTTCAATACGGAAATATTCTCGATATCGTTCGGATCGACATTGCTCATCGACGACTCCACTCCATCGATGATAACCATCGCTTCGGAATTCCCCAGCGTACCGACACCACGGACACGCAAAGCAGCTCCGTCGGCTCCCGGCTGTCCGGCATTCTGTACAATGGTCACACCCGATACGTTACCGGTCAGCATATTGACCGGGTCGGAAGTCGTTCTGTTCTCCAGCACATCGGCCTTTACACTGCTGACTGCACCGGTCAGGTTCACCTTCTTTTGTGTTCCGTAACCGACAACAACGATCTCATCCAGATTCTGTGTATCATCCAAAAGAGAGACAGAGATATCGCTCCGGTTATTCACCGGGATTTCCTGTTCCATATAGCCGATATAGGAGACTTGCAAAACGGCATTCTGGGGAACTTCCAACGTAAAACGCCCATCGAGGTCTGTCACCGTACCGTTTGTTGTTCCGCGTTCTATTACATTGGCTCCAATCACCGGTTCTCCGGTTTTGTCCTTCACAACACCTGTTACTTTCTTCTGTTGTTGCGGAGCCGACGCTTTAGTGGTCTTTTGCGAGATAACGATCATTTTCCCCTGGATAGAGTAGCTTAATCCTTTATCCAGGATAGCCGACAAGACTTCTTCGACAGATGCATCCTTAAAATTATGATTGATCTGTTTTTGCTCATTCACTTCATCTTTTTTATAGATGACTGAATACTGGAGCTGTTTCTCCACTTCCTCCAGTACTGTTTTCAAAGGGACGTTCCTGAACTGCTGAGTGATTTTCTGAGCGTCCACCGATAATGAGCCGGAAAGTAGCAAGGCCAATATTAAAGACCTTCCCACATGCTTTTTGTACATCATAAGATAGATAGTTAGTTATTAGATTTAATACATATATAAACAAAGCGCGCTATTGTTTTTTGATATAAATATCTTCTCCCTGCCGCTCAAAGCGTATCGGAATGATATCGGAAAGTGCCTGCAGGAACTGGCCGATAGTCTCTTCGTTCCGCAATGAGACCCTGAAGGTGGCGTCTTCATCAAGTGCAGTATCCAGATGTATCTTCACATCATACTTCCTTGACAGGCGGACAGCCAGTTCGCCTAATGCTATTTCGTCATATTCAACTCTTCCTTCAATCCATGACCGGTATTGCGAAGCCTGTACATGGTGGCTGGAAAAATCTTTTTTCTCCTTATCGAAGCAAAGTAATTCGCCGGGCTTTACTTCCAGTTGCCTTCCTTCGTACAAAACATTGACAGCTCCTTCCAATAGAGTAGTTGTAGAAAAAGGATCTTCAGCATAAGAGGTCACATTGAACTTTGTACCTTTCACCAATACATCGTAACAACTTGTCTTAACCAGAAACGGCGATTCGTCCGATTGCTTTTCTACTTCAAAATAGGCTTCTCCCTCCAGTTGCACTGTCCGGTTGCTTGCATTAAAGTTATCCGCATACCGCAAAGTCGATCCGGCATTCAACCAAACGACCGTTCCATCGGTCAGTATCACTTTGCTTTTCTCACCATAAGCAGTGACCAGAGCGAAATAATTCGGATCGGCTTGTTTATTGAAGAAAGACAATGCCCCATAAGCACCGCTCAACATGACCACCACGACTACAGCAGCCACGGCAACTACCTGACGCAGGCTATATTTCTTATGTCCGAACATATCCGGCATATTGCGTTGTATCTGAACACGTCGTTGTAAATGTTTCCATTCGCTGATCACACCCAGGTCGGGTGTAGCCGATTGCATCCATTCTTTTTCCCATCGACGGAACATCTCATAATTATCCGCACAGGCATTCACAAAGCGAAAGAGTTCTTCCTCCTCCTGCAAAGTAATACGCCCTTCAAAATAGTGTACGGCTAACTGATGAATATTCTCCTTTTCCAATTCCATAATTTCCTCTTTCTATATGATGTAACAACCCATTCTTTTTTTACCCAACCCCCGATGTTCTATTTTTTTCTCCTTATCCCTTTTTTTCTTTCTGCCTGCCTACTAATATAAAGTACCGGACGTTTTATATTTTTGACCAAGGTCGAAAAGATTTACCACCTAGGTCAAAAACGTTTACTACCAAGGTGACAAACGTTTACTACCAAGGTCAAAAAATTAAAACATAGGGAGAAATGTAATAGCAAGTCTCCTGTTTCTTGCTAATCAGATAGCAACCATGCAATAATAACAATATAGATATCGAGAGGATACTTGTCTTTAAAGTGTTTGGAGAAAGTCGTTAATGCTTTGGCTATATGCTTTTCCACAGCAGTCGTAGAGATACTTAAAGCTTCTGCTATCTCACGATTCTTCTTTTTATCAAAGCGGCTCATAATAAATACTTCACGGCAACGCGTAGGCAGCGTGTCTATAACTACATTCACTTGTTCCTGCAATTCGTTGTATAATAAAGTGTATTCCGGAGAAGGATTAAAATCAAGGCTATACAGTTCCTCTCTCCCGGCAATAGAGGCCAGATGTTCTACGTTGTGTTGTTCTACTATTTGAAGATGTTTCAGATAATTCAGACAGGCATTCCGAACCATAGCAAACAAAAGGGCAGAGACGGATATGGCTTCTATCAACTCACGCTTTTCCCAGAATTTCAGGAAACTTTCCTGAATAATATCCCTCACAGCCTCCTGATCTTCCACAAAACGAGATGCATATCCACGCAAACGAGGATAATAGCTTTTGAAAAGAAATTCAAAAGCCTGATCATTTCCATCCTTTATTTCTTTCAGTAATATTTTCTCGTCGGTAAAATCTGCCATAAAAAGTTTACAATAAAAGAACGCTGTATCTTACTAATAATAATTGTACAAATCTATTAGTTTTTTTCGAAAGTCATTCATTCCCGGAAATATAAAAGCTGTAAAGGAACAGTGAAGTCTCTTTACAGCTTTTACCGGCACTCTCTGTTTTACAAAGATGTAATCAATGAATTAGTTATTTATCTTCACTTAGGATTTTCTTTACCCAGGGTATAATCAGATTTTCCTTAAAACAATGATTCGGTGCATCCACGTTCGTCAAATCAAAATAAGCTTCTCTATTTACCCCCTCCGGCAAATTCCCTTTTGTTTTCCGACTGTCAGGATCTGCATATTTAGGATAAAAATGAATTTCTATATTTTCCGGATGACCGGCTATTCGATAAGCCTGCCTTACCATCTCCAAGTCCCGATCCAATCCTCCTTCCGTGAAAATAATCGGCCTGGGTGCCAAAGACGAAACGATGTCGGGGAAATCAAAATTACACAGGAACTCAGGAATCAGGTGCTCAATCGAATTTGGAAAAGGGCGATATCCGTTTTCTTTCGGTTCAGTCATTACAATTATGCGCTCTAATGTACGACAAAGAAAATCGCTATAAACAAAACCATAAATAGTCGGGTCCAAAGCACCTAGAACCATTAACGGCTCAGTGCCCAAAGAATGTCCGCTTACAATCAAACGCTCTTTCCGGATAAATGGTTGCTCTTTCATCCAACTTAACACATGCATATCCACATAGGAAGAATACCCTAGATAGCTCCACCCCAATTCTAATAAACAACGGGCAGATTCATCAAAGTAATAAGAAGGAGCAACCGTGTATTTCTCCAGATCAGAGCATTCTCCTATACAGGGATTATCAACAACTACTGCTACTAATCCTATCTTAACGTATTTAAGCGCCATTTCGTTTTCCTCCTGAAACCTGGGTCTGGCATATTTTGTCTCAAGTTCAGGTTCACCTGCCAAAGACTCCTTCGTACGTCCTGATCCTGGTATACACAAGACTCCTGGAACTGGATTACCGGCATTCACTTGATCCGGAATCAGCATTAAAAAAGGTACGACACATTCCGGTAATGGATAAGATTCCCATTTCTCAATCCGATATCCCTCCCGCTTCTCACAACTAACTCGTTTAGGAGTCGGCAAGTCCCGAAGGTTCGGATGACGCATCAAATCTTTCATTTTCCCCCGAAGCCCCTCTTTCCAATAATTAAACTCACGCTGAGAAAAGTCGGAATGGAAAGCATAAGCCGGAACATTTCTTTTCATCAATGCATGTACTACCCCTCTGGTACTGATATAGCGTCCGTCTTGTCTATCTGTTGAAATCACTTTGTTCTTTTCAATATCTAACCCATACGCTTTATTCTGTCCATCCGTCTGCATTAGAAACGGATACAGACAGAAAAGAAGAAAAATATATTTTATCTTTTTCATCATGTTCTCTTATTTAATTTAATTTTCATATCCCGGATTATTCACTAACTTCGGATCATTATTCAATGTCTCAATATCAATCGGCCATAAAATCATAAATGACTTTTGCTCATTCAATACCGGAGACGGATCATCATAATTTGCCTTGGAAGAAAAAACTAATGACTTCTTTGTTCCATCACACATACGAACAAGATCGAACCAGCGTTTTCCTTCCCATACGAATTCTTTATCCCTCTCTTTCAATATTGCCAATTCATTCTGTTCAAAGGTCGAGTTCTCATAGACATGAACTGCCGGTTTAAAACTTGCACCATAAGCACGTTGACGAACCTGATTGATATATCCGGCCACATTTCCTCCTTGTAGGTTCTCGATTTCAGCCATCATCAACAAAACATCAGCATATCTATAAATGATGTAGTCATCGCAGTATGAACGATTGCCGTTTGAGTTCAGCATCCCCATAAATTTCCGTAGTATCAGACCGGCTTGAGCTCCATCCTGGTAATAACAGTCGAGAAATGTTGACCTTTTTCTCGTATCGTCATCATCCATGGAAGCAAACAACCCCCACTTATATTCATTTCTCAACAATCCGTTACCCTTCGTTTCTAATGTATCGGCCATCAACTGACCGTTTTGTCCATAAAACTGATTATTAAAATGTTGAACATAGTAAGTAAAGTTCTCTGCGAAATTAGACTTTTCACCGTCGGCAAATCCTATCGCAAAAATGATTTCATCATTGCCTTTATTCTCATAATCAAAGACATCCTTAAAATCAGGCAATAGTCGGAATTGACCGATCAACGGCTCCAGGGCCTTTTTAGCAATCGTTGCATCATCAGGTACAGCTATTTGATCTTCAGTTGACACTTTAGCTGACCATAAATAAATTTCAGCCTTCAACATTAGAGTAGCCGGCTTAGACCATAAAGTTCTTCCTTTCCCGATCTGTCCATTTGTCCCAAACAATTCTTCTGATTTTTGAATATCACCTTTGATAAAGTCAAATGTTTCTTTCGCTGAGCTCCTTTCCAAGTACAAGTTCTCAGCATGTGTGACACCATTCATTACATTCGGGAGCTTGACTAAAGGTACACCTCCATATGTCCGGTAAAGCATAAAATAATAGAAAGCCCGTAGTCCATATGCCTGGGCTAAGCCTTGATTCCTCTCTTCCGACGTAAGAAAATCACATTCATTTTCTACCTTCTGAATGAACAAATTGACTTCCAATATATTCTCATATAATCCATTCCAGTTATTTATACCTGTCAGGTATTTGGAAAATGTATTCGTCTTTATTGGTGAACTATAATCGAGACTATTATTGAGAAAAGACGTTCCGGATTTAAGTGTTCCACCTCTCGCCTCCCCTAAAATAAATAATGACTCTGCTTTCTCCCGCAAACGGCCATGCAGACCGATCATATATCCTTTTACCTGCGAACTGTTATTCCAAAAATTACTACTTCCGTAATAATCTTCCGGAGAAAGATCCAAAGCATTGCATGACACAAGCAAAAAAAGAATCAAATATGTCGAAATAATATAATTTATACGTTTCATATCGTTTATTTTTCGTTCATAACAAGTTATCAAAATGTAAGATTTATACCTAAAATAAAAGATTTAGGCAATGGGTATCCTCCGTTATGAGGGTATTTGTCACTTCCATCCTCTGAATACTCCGGAGAGAATATACTTTTGGCAGCAGTTAGATATCCTAAGTTTTGTCCGGTAATAGTAAAAGACAAATCCTGAATATTCCATTTGCTCAATAAACTTTTCGGCAATGCATACATTAACGAAAGTTCTCTAAATGCCAGATAACTGCCTTCGGAAACAAACATAGAAGAATTTCTTGCATAGTTTCTTTTTTCCAATTGGTCAGCCCAGGTATAAGTCGGATATTGGGCATTCGGATTAGATGGAGTCCATGAGTCCTTCGTTGCCTCCACCGTATTATAGTAGCCGACCATATTCCCCATAATCCACGGAGTACGGTTATCTATTATTTTATAATCTAGCGCATAATCCATTCTGGCAAATAAAGAGATGTTCTTATAACGAAGCGTCGTACTCAGCCCACCTGTCCAATGTGGCACCGTATTTCCCATCTTGACCATATCATAATCATCAATAACACCATCATTATTTACATCTTTCCATTTTACATCTCCGGGCTGAATGGGTAATGCCGCAGCTTTACCATCCGACTTAATCTTTTCCGATTCCGGTAATTTTGCCCATGCTTCCGGCCCATATAGCCATAAACCGTTGCTACCGTTATTTCCACTTGTTTTATCTATCAGATTCCCTGGAATTTCACTTTCATCCCGGTATAAACCCTCTGCCTTAAAAGCATATAGCATACCAGGTTCTTGTCCTTCCTGATATCCTCCTACCCACATTAAATTGCCGCTCTTAGGATCATATACCTGAAATGCATTCTGCCGGTTCCTCTCCAGGCCATTATCCGGTAATTTTATGATCTTATTTATATTATAAGCTCCATTCCATTGTATATTCCATGTCCAATCTTTTGTATTCAACACTTTAAAAGACAGTTCCATCTCAAAACCTCTGTTTCTGATCTCTCCATTATTGGTACGAAAAGAAGTAATACCAGAAGAGCCCGGCAATGGTATATCAGCATATTTATCCTGGGTCAATCGGTTATAAAAAGTGAAGTTGGCATTTATCTTATTTTCCAATATGCCCAGATCCAAACCGGCCTCTACCGTTTGTGACTTCTCCCATCTAAGACTTTCATTCGGCAAGCCGCTTTGATCCGGAACTCCTCCCAGTATAAAGCCTATATTCCCCATGTAATTAGTTGTCCCATAAGATCCTTGTAGTTCATAAGCCCCAATTCCGGAGACATTCCCATTCAACCCATAACTAAGTCTCAATTTTGCGAAAGAAAAAATATCTTGTAACGGTTCCATGAATTTCTCTCTTCCAAAAATCCATCCGGCAGAAAAACCAGGAAACACCCCCCATCTGTTTTTTCCCATCAATAAAGAATATCCATCATCACGAAGAGTCATCGATAATAAATATTTTCCTTTATAATCATAGTTTATACGTCCAAAAAAAGAAGTGATACGTTCCCGCTGATGCCAGGAATCGATCTCTCTCTTTTTCTCTTCAGTAGATGTCAATCCCAGATCTGCAAAATCATCCGTGGGGGCACCCGAACCGGAAGCACTGAAACCCTTCACATAATTATCAAAATATTCAAAACCAACCAACGCATTTAATGTATGTTCCCGCAAAAATACCAAATCATAATTGGCAACAGCATTGTAAGTCTGCTTGTGAATGCGTTGATACTTTGCAGAAGATGTTCTGGTTCTATTCCATGTCCCTGCAGACTGAAGATAGTCCTTATCAAAATGCTCATTCAAGTCCTCATCATACATCCAGATTGCACCTATTTTCAGATATAAATTTTTCAGGATATCAAATTTAAAACTCTGGCCTACTGTTAACTTCCGGTTATTATTATCTCTGATAAAACGTCCCAGGTTTACCTGCATATTACCGGCATCACTTTTATTCCCCAATAAAACTTCGCCATTAGGCCCACTACCGCGAACTGTCGGAGGACAAGATATGATTGCTGTGAAATACCGGTCTTCCCAATCTCTGTTCAATTCACGCCCATTAGGCAATTGATTGTATTTTGCATCCGAGAAATTAAAATTCGTATATGAGGTAAACCAAGAGCGAATCTTATAATCAGCATTGAATGTCGCTGTGATACGTTGATAATAATTATCTAACGGAAGCCCCTCCGAATGATTATAGCCCAAACCGGCATAATAACTGCCTTTATCATTTCCTCCTGATATATTCATATTGTAGTCCTGAGTAATAGCGGGGCTCTGGATATTGGATTTAACCATATCATGGTCATAAAAAATAATCTCTCCCCCATAAACCGGATCGGTCATGGTCTGCCAGCCCTGATCTAAAAGAAATGCCAGATCCGGTGTATAATTCATCGGACTCCACATGGCATTCCCATCCTCATTTCCAATTGCTGGTATTTTTCTTTCTGCATCCGCCCAATAAATATTACCTGTACCGTAAGCTTTCGGAGCAGATAATGAACTCATATCCGTTGTACCTACCCATTCTCCCTTTTCACTTTTAAATATCTGGGCAGAACGTTGAAAAGATGTCCGCATCCAATATAGATAGTCCCTTGCATTCAAGAATTTGAATTGACTGTTGTAATAATTAAAGCCTAATTTAGCTTTTACATTTACTGAAGTCTTTCCTTCTTTACCTCTTTTTGTTGTTACTAATACCACTCCGTTATTGGCCCGGGCACCATATAAAGCTGTCGCTCCGGCATCCTTCAGTACATCCATAGATTCTATATCTTCAGGATTAATATCACTCAAACTCTCACGCTGCTGTCCATCCACAATAATCAACGGAGCACCTGTTCCATCCAGATTGGTACCTCCACGAAGAACTATTTCTGGAACTCCACCCGGATTTCCGGTAGACTGGATCACTCTCATCCCTGATACAGCACCGGATAAAGCCTGTGCCGGATTGGAGAACATACCAACCTGTAAATGTTCCTCTTTCACACTCGCTATAGAATTCGTCAGTTTAGAACGTACCTGCGTTCCTCCATACCCGGTAACAACCACCTCGTTCAGCTGCTCTACATTCTCGGATAACTTTATATTAACTACAGATTTACCACGTATATCAACTTCTTTAGGAACATAACCTATATAAGAAAATATCAATGTACCATCATTTTTTTGAAGCTCCAATGAATATTGGCCATCCAAATCTGTTATTGTGCCGTTTGATGTTCCTTTTTCAACAACATTGACACCAATAACAGGTTCACCTGTTTCATCAGAGACAGTACCTTTTATCTGTACATTTTGGGGAGACTGTTGATTTTTTGACTTCGAGGATAATACAATCTGGTTATTTTCTCTCAAAAAATAAGATATATTAGTCTGTTGCATAATCTGTTGCATGACTTTTTTAATATCAGAATTCTCTGCAGCAACAGAAATACGTTTATCCAAGTCAGCAAGGTCTTCACTATAGAAAAAACGATAATTGCTTGTCTTCTCTATTTTCTCTATCACTTCCCTTACCGGTTTATTTTTAACTGTAAGGGAAACCTGGGCCATAGTCATGAAACCGGATACAACCAGTATCATATTACAAAATAAAGCCCGTATTATAAAATGCTTGATGTTACTCATTTTTAAGTGTTTTTTTGATAATACATAGATTATATATAGTAACTTTACAAGCTGAAATCGAATACGAAATGCCTTTAAAGACAGCCTGCCAGTTGTCTTTAATTCAAAGGTGTCTTATGTATTTATCGATTTTAGCTAAAAAACTTTGATATTGGGACAACTTCAATGATAGTTGTCCCTTTTCATTATATTAATACTATTCCATAGGCATTCAATTTTAAGATTAACACTCCCTTTATCCTCTCACATTCTATCTATCGTTTTTCACTTAATATAATTGTATCTTCTTTTGCTTCGTATAAAATTGGAGCAGTCAGACTTATTATCTCAATCACATTATCCAGACTATTATTCTTTATAACCCCGGAGAATCGATACTGCTTGATCTTTTCTGACTTAAATTCAACCTGAACATTATAGATCCGATTCAATCTGATGGCTATATCATAAAGAGTCTCTCCTTTAAATGCCAATTCATTATCCCTCCACATTCGGGAATAAGCAATATTATCCGGTCGTTCCACTTTCAACTGTCTATTTTCACGATTGAACAGGACTTGCTGATCCGGTAAAAGTATTACCGAATGATCCCCACCTGTAGCCTGAATACTTCCATTATACAACGTTGCTACAATACTTTTATCTTCTTTATAAGCCTTCACATTAAATGATGTACCCAAAGCTTCAACCTCCATTTCCCCCGCATTCACGACAAAACGATGTTCCTTGTCCTTTGAGACCTCGAAATAAGCTTCACCATTCAAAAAAACATTACGTTCTTTTAGGCCATAATCACTTTTATAACGGATTTCAGTATGAGAGTTCAACCATACTTTGGTCCCATCAGGTAATGTAACACTTGCTCTCTGTCCCTTCTCTGCTGATACTATATATTCACTGGTTATCGGTAAATCCTTCTGAGTGTATAAGTAAAAAGAGAATGAAATACCTATGCATAACAAAATAGTGGCAGCATAAGGTAGAAAACGCGAAAAGGACGATCTTAATTTGAATCTCTTTCTATCCTCCTCTTTTTTATGCAGGTTTTCCATTTCATGCATTCTCTCTTTGATACGCAGGTACATACGTCCCTGTATTTCTGCCGGCAATTCATCTTCAGGAACCTCACTCCAGCGCTGTTGATAAAATTCTAGAATCTCATCTTTGGACGCCGAATTGCGGAACCATTCCAGAAGTAACTGTTCTTCTTCCGGCAATGTTTCACCACGCATAAAGCGATCAAGCAAGTCAATATTTATATTATTTTTTGTCATCGTTTAAGTTATATATCCAAATAGAAGGGGAATCCCTTACAAGGGGAATGAAAAAAGTACGTATTTAACATTCGTTAGCCAAAATAACTAATAATATAGCCAACAAATTATCATCAGATAATTTCTGTTTCAGGAAACGCAACGAACGATAAAGCTGAGTTTCAACCGTCTTCTCGGAGATTGACAGACGGATAGCAATTTCTTTATTCGACAGGTGGTCTCTTCTACTTAATTTAAAGATTTCTTTTCGGGAAAGGGGTAATTGTTCTATCAGTTTATCAATATACAAACGTAATGAGTCTGCATCAATTTTTTCTTCGGTCAAGACATCTTCATTCGTTTGCTGCTGGGATAATGCATAAAAAGCGGATTCAGATAACAACCGATTTTCCGTTTCCTTATAAACCATATTACGGGCTATTGTGAACAGATAAGCATCAAACCCTTTATCCAGGTCGATCGATTCATGCTTCTCCCATATCTTCATGAAAACACTTTGGGTAATATCTTCAGATAAGATCCTATCGTATAATAATGAGTTAATAAAATTAAAGACATGAGAATTGTATTTCCAATAAATAGATTCGAAAGCAGCCTCATCTCCTTCCTTCAGGCGCTTCAATAAAGCGATATCAATATTCTTCAGTGTGTGCTTTTCCATCTCTCTCCTCTCTTTATTGAGGCAAAGATAAATATTTATTCGAATATTTGATATTCGGCAGTGCCAGAGTCTTATCCGAAATAAAGAAGAGAGAATCTTGCCGGATCCTCTCTTCTAAAATGCGTGATTCAATTAAACTTCCATTGCCGTGGAATAATGTTTAATCTTAAAACGCTCAAAAGTATGAATAATAGACGTATACTTGCTTCTGCAAACCTAAAAAGAAGCATAAAAATATTGAATTATCCATCGGAGAACTGATCTTCGGCCGATGCAGGAATATTAAATCACACCTTTTAAAGAATAAAACTTATATTTGCATCATAAGAAAAGTATGTCTGTAAAAACGGCTTTTCTTTTTTAAAAACTAAATTACCATGAACAGTAAACACTTAATCTTATTTTTTCTTGTCTGTTTCTCTTTTTCTTTACAGGCAAGTCCGATAGACGGTTTGTTGGAGCGCATAGACAAAGGCGCCTCCCGTAAGTTCATTATCGAACAAGTAAAATCACCCACCGACTTTTTTGAACTGGATCAAAAAGGAGAGAAAGTTGTCATCCGCGGTAACAACTATGTAAGTATTGCAACCGGAATAAACTGGTATCTGAAATATCATGCCGGTATCCATCTGTCCTGGAACGGTATGCAGGCTAAACTTCCGGAAATTCTTCCGTCGGTGTCAAATAAAGAAAGGCACGAGACAGAGATGAAGCTTCGGTATGATTTCAATTATTGTACATTCTCCTATACGATGGCCTTTTGGGACTGGAACCGTTGGGAGGAAGAAATCGACTGGATGGCTTTGCATGGCATTAACCTGCCACTGGCTATGGCAGGTGTAGAAGGCGTCTGGTATAATGTGTTGAAAAAGTTAGGATACACCAAAGAGGAGATCAATGAATTTATCGCCGGCCCCGGTTTTATGGCATGGTGGCTGATGAACAACCTGGAAGGTTGGGGAGGCCCTAATCCCGACAGCTGGTATCAACAACAGATTGCTTTGCAAAAAAAGATACTGAAACGCATGCGTGAATACGGTATTGAACCGGTATTGCCCGGCTACTCCGGGATGGTTCCTCACAATGCAAAAGAAAAACTGGGGCTGAATGTCTCTGATCCCGGATTATGGTGCGGTTATCGTCGTCCGGCTTTCCTTCAACCTACAGATCCTCGCTTTCAGGAAATAGCCTCTCTCTATTACAAAGAGATGGAGAAATTATTCGGTAAAGCAAACTATTACAGCATGGATCCATTCCATGAAGGAGGCAGCGTTGCCGGAGTAGACCTGGATGCTGCCGGAAAAGCAATCATGTCCGCCATGAAGAAAACCAACCCGAAAGCAGTCTGGGTAGCACAGGCATGGCAAGCCAATCCACGTCCTCAAATGATAGAACATCTGAATGCAGGAGACATGATCGTTCTGGATTTGTTTGCTGAAAGTCGTCCGCAATGGGGAGATCCGGAGTCGACATGGTATCGTAAAAACGGATTCGGCCAACATAAATGGATCTATTGTATGCTGCTGAATTATGGTGGTAATATCGGTCTGCATGGAAAGATGGCTCATGTAATCGATGAATACTATAAGGCGAAAGAGAGTTCTTCCGGTAAAACACTATGCGGTGTCGGTATGACGATGGAGGGTAGCGAGAACAATCCGGTCATGTACGAATTATTAACCGAATTACCCTGGAGGAAGGACAAGTTCTGTAAAGATGAATGGTTGGCAAGTTATATCCGTGCCCGTTACGGGACAGAAAACAAAACAGTGGAAGAGGCCTGGACGATACTTAGCAACTCTATCTACAACTGTCCGCCACAATCCGTACAGCAGGGGACACATGAGTCTATCTTTTGTGCCCGCCCGTCGGAACATGCTTATCAGGCATCCAGTTGGTCGGAGATGTCCGACTATTACAATCCTCAGGATGTTATACGTGCCGCACGCCTGATGGTATCGGTTGCCGATCAATATAAAGGAAACAATAACTTCGAATATGACCTGGTTGATATCGTTCGCCAGGCTATTGCGGAAAAAGGACGCCTTTTATATAAAGCGGTTATGGCAGCTTATGCTTCAGGAGATAAACCACTGTTCAACCTTGCTTCCCAACATTTCTTGCAACTGATCCTTCTACAGGATGAGTTATTGGGAACCCGCCGGGAGTTTATGGTAGGTAACTGGATCACTCAGGCTCGCAACCTGGGAAATACCTCGGAAGAAAAGGATTTATATGAATGGAATGCCAGAGTACAAATAACAACCTGGGGCAATCGGCAGGCAGCCGAAGAAGGTGGCTTAAGAGATTATGCACACAAAGAATGGAACGGGATATTGAAAGATTTTTATTATATGCGATGGAAACATTATTTCGATAATCTTTCCCTGAAGATGGAAGGAGAAAAACCGGAAGAGATAGACTTTTATGCGTTGGAAGAACCCTGGACAAAGGCTACTAATCCGTATTCATTTAAACCGGAAGGTGATTGTATTCCGACAGTAAAACGTATATTCAAGGAGATTTTCCCACACACTTGTCGTTGAGACCTTGCCATCCTTGAAAAAGTTTCCCGCCGATGAAACAAATGTTTCTTCCTTGTGAAACAAAAGTTTCATCGGTAGGAAACAAAAGTTTCGCCCTATTGAAAAAGGTGAAACTCTTTAGTCTGACCAGATACTCTTCTTATTTTATTCTCTCGAACCAGGGCAGACGTTCCAAAGGAGCATTCACCTCTATTGTCTTAGGTCCGCGGAATTTCTTACCAGTATCATCCTTCCATTGTCCTTTGGGCAACATCACTTGACGTGTATGTTCTTTGGTCAGGATCGGTGCGACCAGATATTTATCGCCCAGCATGAACTGGTCTTTACAGTCTACAAACCCTTGATGTGGAAATGCATATTCCATATGGCGCAATATCGGTTCACCAGTTTGTGCCGAATGACGTGCCTGTTCCAGAATATATCCACCCATCTTTTCATGCAGATGAGCGTATTCACGGCAAATAGCTAAATGCTTTTCATCCAAAATACGCCAAGGAGCCACAGAGAACTGCATCATAGGCATCAAAGTATGTACCTGACAAGAACGGACGATCAGCTCCTGGTCGAGTTTCGTCTGATCGACACCGAGGAACGAACCAAACTGACCTCCACCGATCATATCCGGGCAAGCATATGCATACCCCATCAGTCCGGCTGCAATCATATCCGGGATCAAAAGCCCTACAGCATTCCAGGAGTAATCTTTATCCCCCAGACGCTGTACCAGTGCCTGTCCACCCATCTTCCAACCGGCACGATATTCATTGAAAGGAAAATCCAAACCGATCTTGGCCCAATATTCGCACATATCGACAGAAGTCGCTGACTTATCATAAAATTCCAGGTTCGGATCATTATAATGGCCAATATCACCAGCATCAAACTTAAAACCATCAACTCCGTATTTCTCCTGCATTGTGCGCAATTGCAACTTCAAATGTTCGGCTGCAGCCGGATTACTCAAGTCATAGCAAGCGCTATATCCATTCCACCAGGGAATGATGGCTGCCTGCTTTGTCCCCTTTTGTTTGATCAGGTATCCCTTTTGTTGCAACTCACGGAATTCAGGGCTATCCGGACTGACAAACGGACAAATCCACAACATAATACGGAACCCGTCTTTATGTAACCGGTCGATCATTCCTTTCGGATCTGGAAAACGTTCCGGCTTAAAATCAAAGTTTCCGTAATACTTCTGCCAGTTGTCATCTACCATGAATACTCCAACCGGGAATTTATTGGTCAATATATTGTCGGCATACTTCAGGATATCTTCCTGGTTTTGATTGTACATCAACTCGATCCAGGTATTATACTGCGGCATGGAGAAGAACAACGAGTCAGGCAGTTGGCCGGAAGAAGGAAAATGTTTGGCAGCAGCGGCCAGATAGGCTTCCTTCAATGTGCTGCCGGCCAATACAGGTTCCATCTTCTCGTAATCGGAGTAGATATGTATATTCCCATTTTCCACCTTGAAAGAAAATGGCTTATCACTCCAGATATAGCGTCCTTCGGAAGATAATAGAAGAGGGACATTCTGATTATTTAGGTTTTCTGCCGAAAGATCGAACAAACGCAGATTCTCTTTAAACGGCATCTGAGAACCAAGTGCCACCATACCTCCCCACCATTTCTCATTTTCCAGGGATGATATCCGGGATTCGTATTTACCAGCAGCCCGGCAGGGTAATGCCACTAAAAGGATAAGTAAAGACAAGAAAACAGTTTTCATCGAGTTATTCATGTTCATTTCATTAGATTTATTAAATATCTCCACAAAGATATATTTACGGGCGGAATATAAAAAGGAGATAACTCCATTAATTTCAGAGTTATCTCCTTTTCTTTTGATAAATAGTCTTATAATTTCATTTGATTGACAGCTCTACTTCCGTTGATTGTAAAAGAGGAGATGTCAGTTTTACCTTTACTGAACCGGCATTGTCCGTCACTTTCAGATAACCGACAAGTTTACCTGATCTGCACCGCTGCTTGTTATCTCTGTAATTGTCCGTCACATTCCCATCCCCACTTTCAAGACCAATTAGACGAACCGGACCTTCCAAATGGCAGGTAACTTCATTATCTGCCAGAACAACCGGAATATCATTTTCATCCACAACACGGATCAGCATTTGCAACATTGTGTCTTTTCCAATATGTTCTTCCTCTAAGAATACGGCTTTCAACGCATAAGGACGTCCGGAAGTCTGTATCTTGTCTTTCGATACGATTTTCCCGTTATTATAGCCAACGACTTCCAAAACACCTGAGATATAAGGTATATCCCAGGAGATAACAGCAGTCTCGTCATCATAAGGTTTACGAACTCCTACCAGCTCCCCGTTTAAATAAAGTTCAGCTTCCTGGCAATTCGTATAAGTTACGACACGTATCGTCTCCCCCTTCTCATAATTCCATACGGCCGGGGCATTTGTCATCAGCCAACGATTCCGCTCTTCAGGCTTATAAGTACCCACATAGACAACCGGGGATTCCGACCATAAAGCACGTTGATAATATCCGCCAGGTTTTATATTTCCAGCCATATCTATTAATCCGGCAGTCGACCCACGCGAGGGCCAGGGACCAGCTTCCCCTAAGAAGTCATATCCTACCCATATAAACTGTCCAAAAATATAATCATTATCCCGTACATATTTCCAAGGTTCTAACCCATGTCCTGTTTCACTTCCATACAAAATACGATCCGGATATTTCTCGTGATCTTGCCGATAACGCTTTTCCGTATAATTATATCCTACCACATCCAATACTTTCGGATAATCCGTTTCATTAGACATGACTGGACCCGCCAAAGCAGCAGTGACCGGACGGGATAAATCATACTTTTTAGCTTCACGCACCAGGTTGCGGGCAATCTCGCCCAAACGTTCCGCACACGGTTGTTCTTTCTGATACCCTTTGACATGTTGTTGTCCGATGCCTTCCTGATCCAAGACTGGATGTGAATAAGGATCATTTGGATAATCGACCTCATTTCCTATACTCCACATAATAACGGAAGGATGATTTCTATCGCGACGGATCATATCAGCCAGATCACGTTCCGCCCATTCCCGAAAATAGTCGGCAGATCCCTGAAAACCAGGGATACCACGATTCCAACCGGTAATCCATTTTTTCTTAGGATATTCCCATTCATCAAAAGCCTCGTCTTTAACCAACAATCCTAATTCGTCACACAAGTCATACATATAAGGAGCTTGGGGATTATGACTCATTCGAATTGCATTGCAACCTATTTCCTTTAGAATTAATAAGCGGCGACGCCAAACTTCTTTCGGGACAGCTGCTCCCAAACATCCGGCATCATGATGTATGCAGACTCCTTTTATCTTCATGTTCCGTCCATTCAATGAGAACCCTTTATCCGGATCAAAATGCAGGGTACGAATACCAGCACGTGTTTCCGAGCCATCTATCTGTCTCCCATTTTGAGAAATATGCGTTTTTATCGTATACAAATAAGGATTATCCAAATCCCACAAAACCGGAGAGTTGATCGTACACGACTGTTCCAATTTCTCCACACAGTTTGCCGGTAAACTAAGGCTTTTGGAAACTTCACCGACCTTATGGTTTTCACGGTTAAACACTTCCTGTTTCACTGTTAATGCAGCAGGTTTATCCGTTGTATTGTTTATTTCCGTCTGAATAGTGAGAGCAGCATTCTTTCCTTTTACTTCAGCAACATAGCTCACTCCCCACAAATTAATATGTACAGGATTTGCATAAACTAAATAAACATCCCGGTAAATTCCGGATCCGGTATACCACCTCGAATCAGCAGACTGCGAATGATCGACTCTTACAGCCAAAACATTACGCCCTCCCCAATGGATGTAGGGAGTAAGGTCATACATAAAAGAGATGTATCCGTTGGGTCGTTTCCCAATCCATTTACCATTTATAAAGACTTCGCTGTTGTTATATACACCTTCAAAATAGACATACAGGTTTTGTCCTTCCTTATCCGCAGGAATATCCAGATCTTTACGATACCATCCAATACCTCCTGGCAGGAATCCCGTACAACTGGCATTACCGGGACTCGCAATCTGTTCAACACTCCAGTCATGAGGGATATCCAGCTTTTGCCAACCGGAATGGTCAAAATACTCAGCTCCTGCATACTTAGTATCACCCGGATAGAAGAACCAATCATGATTAATCTGTTCACTTTTGCCAAAACCCTGGCACCAAACATTAACAGAGAATAATTGCATCAGCAATAACACAACCCAATATTTCATGTTTTTCATAATTTAGATGTTCTAAAGACAAATGTGGCCAAGAGGCTAAAACCTCCTGACCACCAAAGATATATCATTATTACTTATTAGAATGTATGATTCAGGAATTGTTTCGCCCAAATCAGATTCGGATTCAGATCTATCGCCTTCTGAAGCAATGCCTTTCCGGAACTGTCATTACCGTTTGCACATTCCAGCAGACCTTTCAGATAGTTCAGATTCGCTATCCGCTCATCCTTTGAACCATCTTCACCAAATTTGGAATAGGCATCAACAGATACACGTCCGGCCAATTGCCCGTCGATCTCTGCCGAGAGCTTCTGCAACAAATCTTTCGACTCTGCCATTCTTCCAGTCTCACCCATAGCCAAGGCATTGAACAATGTATTTTCCGAGGCCAACTGCACTCGTCTTCTTCTCACCTGGCTGTTTGCTGCTATTTCAAAACATTCTTTGGCTTTCTTTTTGTTACCTAATGCCTGGTAAGCTTTACCCATGTAATAATAACCCTTTGCACTATGACCACCTGTTTCCGGTCTTCCGACTTCCAGGTTCTCTGGATAGAGATCGGCCACCTCAAATTCACTGATAGCCTCCTTCTGTTTTCCGGATTTAAGCAGATCCATCCCTTTCAGTAAATGGGAGTCGACATAAATATCATGAATTTCTCCGCCGCCTTCCCAGACATGGAAATGGCGGTTTGCCATAATATCGATCGCTTTATCATAAGCGCCGGTTTCATTATACAATGTCAGCAAACGCATTACAGCCTCATCGTGTTTCATTACAGTCTGAATATTTTGTTCGAGTATAGCCAGACGTTCTGTTGCCGGTTTTTTATTCTTTTCATATAATATATCCAGCTCCTGGAAAATACGAGGATCCTTATTATTAAATGCGATAGCCTTTTCATAGCCGGCAATTGCTTTACCCGGTTCATTCTGACGATTATAACCAAAGCCTAAATTACGCCAAGCCTGAGCAAATTGGGTATCTTTTGATACAGCCTGTTCCCAACAAACCATTCCTTTTTCTTTTTGTCCGAGGAAATAGTACAAATTACCCAGATAATAAGGAGCACGGGCATCAGCAACAGATTCCGAGCATACAGTATTCAGGATATTTATTTCTTCCAGGCGGAACGGGAAACACCAATCAGTGGACAATGAAGAAGCTTTCTTCCATTGTGCCAATGCAGCTTCCTTATTTCCTGATTGCAGATCGTAATAACCCATATAATAATAAACCAATGGAGATGAAATATAAGGTTCACCTATCTGCAGTGCTTTATCCAGCAAATGTGTTGCTTCTGCATAAGCTCCCACATGCGCATATTCCAAAGACATTTCCAACAATTCCTGAACGCGGATAATACCTTCACCACGTTGTTTCTCTGCTTTATCCAGGAAGTTTACTCCATTACCATTCAACAGACTTTGCTCCGACATGCTCCAATAATCCAATGGATCGATCTCCATAACCAACTCTAGCAGTTTGGCAGCCTCATCAGCCTGCCCCAGCTTTCTTAGCAAATAAGCTTTTAATGTAAGAGCTTTCGTATCCCTTCCTCCGACAGCCAGTGATTGGTCAACTAACGCCAGTGCTTCCGGTAAATTACCTTTCAGACCGGATAGCTGTGCCAATGCCAAATAAGCCGAATGCTGGAAAGTCGGATACCAGGTAGCCTTCCAGTACTGGTCTGCCGCTTCTTTGTAACGACCTTGCATCTGATAGATCAAACCCAGATAATAATGAGGTTCCGGGTCTTTCACCACCGTATAATCCTTGGCCGGACGAACCAACGCCCTTTTCAGATGTTTTTCTGCCAAATCCCACTGTCCGGCTTTTGCATATCGTATACCTACAACAGTATTGACACGCGAATCGAGTGAATCCCTGCTTAATGCCTCATTATAAAAATCCATTGCATTTAAACGGGCATTATGGAACTGGTCGACACGGAGCCCTGCATAATACAACTCCTCCACAGTCTGATACTCTTTAACCGGCTTTGTACCTTCAACAACAGACGGGAGTTCCTTATTATCCAGTTCTACCGGCTGATAAGCAACTAACTCATTACCCTGCTTATCCAGTAAAACAGCATATAGATCGGCATCTTTCACCGTTTTAGGGACAGGTAGAGTAGCAGTAAAAGGTGTTGCAGGATCAATAGAAATAACTTTCTCAAACAAGACATTGCCACCTTGTTTCAACAAGACTTTTGCATCCGTATATTTAGTCGTTGCATTAAAACCCAGGAATACTTTATCCGGTGCCCGTCTTTCCAGATTAACGGCTGCATCGTCATTCGCATTCTTTACAGAACCGATATCACGGATGCCATACCAACGCTGCACGAATTCACGAGTTTCCCCCGGTCCTACCCAGCTATAATCCGGTTGATTGTCTGAATAGGCACCCACCATCAACTCCAGATAATGACCATCTTTATCCGACAACATTTTATTCCACATTTCTGCACTGGGGTTATTGCCCCACAAAAAGAATTTCTTCCCATTTACAATATGGTGATTAGCTACATGAACAGTACCGGCTTGTTTGCCATGATCGTAACCAGCTAAAAAGTCATCCTCAAAGTTCCAGGCAAAGATAGAACGTGAATTACCGGTATAGTTCTTCCACCATGCAAGTTCAACATCGTTACCACTGCCACGAACAGCTTCTCCCATCGGCCACTTTGTAAAATACACTTTCGAATGGTCTGTTCCGAATTGTGTTGCCGGTGGGAAAATTACTTCATAATCCTTATTACAATGTACTGACACATTCGCCCAATAAAGAATGGATTGCACAAATGGAGTACGGTTGATGATCTTCACCCGTGCTTCCACCCACGAACGATTCGGATAAACTGTTACACCAACCGACCATTTCATACGATGGCGTAATTCCATTTCACCCACCCAGATCGTTTTACTTCCATCTTTGTTTTCTTCGATTTTCCAATCGATCGGCATATAACTGGAAGGGCGGTGATGATGCGGTATATTCCATTCTACCCCACCCGACAACCAAGCTCCGAGCATGCCGATCAAAGCTGGTTTTATTCCTGTCTGCCGATAAAATATTTCATAATTGTTCGTTTTATCCGTAGCCGATAGTATCCTACCGCCAATTTCCGGTAAAACACAGACACTGACATACTCATTATCCAGGTAAACAGCATCATACGTTTTATCAATCTTTTCATCCGTTAATATATCGTACAGGGGATATGGATAAATATGTCCCTGTGCTCCCTGATAAACACGGCCTGTAAAAAATATCGGATTGACATCCGGCGCACCTATCTCATAGGTGGGAAGAACTAAAGGTTTCTCCGTAACCTTTACGGTTTGAGCTGATAGTTGGGGGACTGACAATAATAAGGACAGTCCCAGTAAAAGTGTATTTTTCATAGACAAATCTATTTAATGTTACAATTAATAATGGATAGCCGGTGTTTTAGGAATATCGACACTATATGGTTCAACTTTACCTGTTGCCACATCATATATGCGTTCATTCGTTATTGTCATAGCCTCTGTTAATTCCGGATAAGGAATATTACAAGCCGTAACAACACCTATGTTATAATTCTCACCATCGAAACGGCCATAATAAGGCTGATCGATCCATTGAAAATAATGCATACCGACCAATTCTGGCCTTGCAAAGCCCTGTTCGATATAATTCCGGTAAGCGGCGGCACGTTCCTGCTGATTCAATACCCCAATAATACCGGTTGCAGGCAATGCTCTGTCTACTGCCCCCTGATGGAACTCTCCGATCATTACCGGTTTTCCGCTTCGTTCGGCAATCTCGGCCGTTGGAGGAGGAACCAGACCATAACCATTGATAGAAAATACATCAAAACGTTCTCCCGCCTTATAAAGCAGGTCGGAACTTAACCAGGCATAACGCATCCCTAAATTCAGATGGTTCTTATCTATTTTAATCACTTCATCACAAGGAATATCGACATACATCTTGACCATAATGGTTGAGAATTCATGAAAATCATCTTTGGCCACTTCCGACGGATATTCTTTAAACGTACGATCCTTCAAAGAAGCAAAATCCTTAAGATCCAAATTCCATTTGGCATTTACCTCTTTTACATTCCCTTGATACTTCTTTTCCAACCAGTTAATAAACCCATCTTTTGTGTGGGAAACTTGTTGGGTCGCAAACATTTCATAAGCCAGATTATGATAGCCGAAAGCCCATTGAGGTTCATTTCTCAAAAAATAACCAACCATATACGGATCATCTTTATAAGCTTTCAGTTGCTGTGCAAATTCCTTTGCATTTTGCAGATACTCATCGGAAAACACATCCGGGAAATCGCGATAAATAGAAACTTCCGTGCTTGGAAAATCCCGCAAAGGTAAAACATACGGAATGCGGCTTTTACGGGCAAAATCAATATCCGACCAATTGCCAACCGTGTTAAACCGAATTTTCTTCATCAAATTCTCTGTCACCTTATCCCATTGGTTTCTCCAGTCCTGTCCATATATACGGATCATATTCGCCACATAAAAGTCTACTGTTTTAAACCCTCTACGCTCTTTTACAGCTTCTGCGTATTCAGAATCATTATCCCCGGGAAGCCAATCGAACAAATCTTCAATACCATTAACCGGGCCACTGGAGTTCGGACCGATACAATCAATACCGACACTCAAAAAAGCATAACCGTCCGGATCTACCAGCCACCAACGGGTTCCGTCATGCTGAGTTCTGAAAAAACCGGTACTTTTAAACGGTTTCTTTTTCCAACCACCAAAACGCCCCCACTCCGATGGGAATCGGGCATTCTCAATCTTTTTAGCCATCTCTTTATTTTGTAGAACCATGTCTTTCTCATCTTTCAGCCTACCCGGCCATTCTTTATCTTTCCACTGTCCGAGCCGGTCTATAACCGGTGTTGAAATATCAGGGTAAGGTTCAGGCAAGGAGTCTGTAATAAAAATGGAAGCCAACTCATAAGAAGGTAGATAGTTTGTACCGTCGTAAGGTCCGAAACGGAGAACTACCTTGACGATATCTTCAGGAGCCAAACGATTACCACTTACAGTCCCTTTCAACTGGCGTGGAGAACGGGGAACAAACAATTGCTGTGCATCCAAATAAGACAAAGGAAAAACGACCTGAGTCTTCAATTGGGGTAATGTCCCCATCAAACAAGATATCCACGGCATATCCTTCTCCGTGCCGGATGTTTCCCCTCCTTGCAAAACAATCTTTTCAGCAACGAAATTTTTCATATCCTTATAAAACTCAATATTGATAACACCGCTGTATTCTGCTTCGCCATACACTTCGAAAACCAGATAATTACCTTTATCCCAGGCAGGCTTATCACCTTTTTCCCAGATCACCACACCCTCATTACCATCTGCCGGCGAAATATACAATATATCCTTTCCAAAGATATCGCTTGCTTTCACCTTTGTCTCTGCATTGGAATAGTGTGCAGCTATTTTCTGCATATCAAATTGCTGTACTCCGCCAGTCTGCGAATTACACGAAACAAACAATACACCCAGTATGCCCCAGATAAAAGTACTTATACTATTCTTTTTCATAGACTATCTCCTCCTTCCTTCTGTAAACGGAATATTCCATGTTTCCTCCAAATCTTCATACTGCAAATCTACCTGCACCGAAGAAGCCAGTAAAGTAGCCTTATCTGCTTTTACCTTTAGAGTAAACTCATCCCGTTTTTTCTGTTTATCCAATACCTGAACAACCTTCTTCCCTTCTGGATCGATCCACGTTATCGCGCCTTTCACGTTTTCATCTAGTGGCTCCAGCAATCTGATATTTATAATGTTACCTTCTTCTTCCACCTGTATTTGCAAGGGGAAGCTCCATTTAGCCCAGGCCATAGTCGATTCTTTGGTATACTTCCGATCCGCGCCTTCCAGTTTTACCTTGTCGGCAAAAACGCCGGATCCAATCTGTTCGTAAGCTCCAAAATCTGTATGACCATCATCCAGAGGATTTCCCCAAAAGTCATGTTCACCGGATAACGGGACATAAACTCCTGTATTAATACACGGAGAATTAGGTTGTAGCTGATAACCTTTTAATGAACACAATCCTTCACCACCACTTCCCGGAGCAACAAATAACGGATCGGCAACCAACTTTTCAGGATCATCCGGTATACCGTTTTTCCAGGGGCCAAAATAACAATTATGATAGAATAATTTGTCCAATGCTCCAGTTTCGGGCTTAACCGATTCATCAAAAGTTCGACTCAATACCTCACCTGTGGAATAAGCTGTTCTGAAATAGCTCTGCCCGGACGCATAGAAAATATTGTTGTAATATACAGCCCCCAGCTTACTCTTATCCGCAGAACCATCATTACCGCAGAAAAAATCCAGATCTACTGTACCATAGTCAATATAAAATACATTATTGTACAATACATTACGATCACTGATATCGCACTGCATCTGAACCAGATGAGTCTGGTCGTTCTCACTGATATTATAGCGGGTTACATTTTCAAAAGTACGATTCATCAATAATAAGAAGCCATGATTATTACGGCTGTAATTGTATTGCGCTATACAGCGTTTACAATAAAAATCGAAATCATAAGCAAATCCATCTCCGTTACCGGGTTGACGACCAGTATCATAAACAGCATTATACTGCATAATCGTTTCTTCTGCATCCTGTATCCAGATCGCTGCCGTATGAGGCCACCATGTTTCGCCACCTTTCAAATCCAAGTATCCTGAACGCATACAGGTACGTTTTGCCACATTATGTTCGATCATACCTCTGTAACAACCTCCTACAAAAATACCGTCGCCCCCCAAATTCTCCATATAATTATAGCGGACATTCAGATTATTTTTACATCCGCGAACGATGATCCCGCACTTATCAAAGCGTTCGATACGATTATTCTCGATCAGTACGTCATTCAGGCTTGTATTCAGACGATTGTTGTTCATCCCGCCTCTTTTATTTTGTATCTGTACCAATATGGCACAACTGTTGTAGCCTGTATATTCCGTATTACCACCGAGCTGCCCCCAAATATCATGGATATGGCAATTGCGCACAATGATATGTTCCACATGCTGATCTTCCCCCTGAGCCAGTGCGACAATTCCCTGCCGTCCGATTTCCAGCTCCGGGGCTGCACCACTGGTAACTTCCATATTTTCCACAATCCACCAAGATTGATTATAAAGGCGGATACCAGCCCCCTCGGCCTTTCCTATGTTAATCACGGGTCGGTTCTCACCCCCATAACTGGAAAGAAGGATAGGGTTTCCCTCGGCTCCCGAACCTTTCAATTTTAACTGTCCATACCAGACAGCTCCCGATTCAAACAAGATTTTGTCGCCAGGGAGAAACGTAGTATTGTTTACTTTATCCAGACTTTTCCACGCATCCTTAATAGATAATCCAGAAGCATTGTCATTACCGTCCAGAGAGACAAAATATGTTTTATTCTGGCTATATACAGCCAATGCCGTAAAAATCAGGCATACTGTTAATAAAATCTTCTTCATGTTCATGATATTAGTATTAATTACTTACTGAAGAGGAATACATAGGAGAGGTAGTATGGGAACAATGTTATTGACACCTGCCTCGACAGCATTGTTCCCATATACCTCAACAACGTTGTTCACATGCTACTCGATAATGCTGTTCACATGCACCTCGACAACGTTGTTGATATACCCCTCATAAATAAATGTTAAAACACACCTGTTTGTGCTACAAGATCGGAATCAATAACCCGGATTTTGTTCCAGAGCACCATTAGAGAGAGTCACCTGATCTTCAGGAATAGGCAGCAATTCACTTTTCCCCTCTACAAAGTTCTGTCCTTTTATAGAATTGTATTTCTGAGAATAAGCTTTCATGACCTTACCCAAACGGCCTTGTCTGGCCAAATCCCAGAAACGCTGTCCTTCACCGGCCAGTTCAACACGTCTTTCATGCCAAATCAGATCACGCAACTTCGATTTTTCAGTCTCCGTTATTCTAGGTAATACATTCTCTTGGGTTGCATTCAGGCGGGCTCTCGAGCGTACCTGTTCCAAAAAGTCTAACGCTTCAGTAGTCTTACCTAACTCATTGGCGGCCTCTGCCATATACAATAGTACATCTGCATAGCGGTAGAAAATTATATTCTTCGGACAATCACTCTGGTCAACCTGGGAACGCTGAGCATAAGGAATATACCATTTCTTTGGTTGATATCCGGTAGAACTGGCTTTATTCTCATTGATACGTCCGTCGAAGAATTCGCCGGGGAAAATAACCGTTGCATTCAGACGAGGATCACCATCTTCATAACTATTTACCAAATCCGCAGTAAGACAATGCATAGACCAGCCATTATGCCATTTTACAGGATCGTCAGGATCTGCATCATGTTCATAAAACGACAGGATCGACCCTTCATTGTCATCCGCCCAGCCAGTACCACTTATACCGTGCTGAATCTCAAAAAGGGATTCTATTCCATTTTCATGTTCTAAGGTAAAGACATCGGCATAGTTAGGTTCCAAACCATACTCTCCAGAATTAACAACCTCCTTTAAAGCCTCGTATGCTTCCTGAAATTTCCCCTGATAAATATAAACTTTACCAAGCATTGCATAAGCAGCTCCCTGTGTTGCACGACCTAAATCTGCAGCCTGATACTCACTTTTCTTGGGTAAAAGCTCTATCGCCTGTTTCAAATCCTGTACCATAAACTCCCATGTTTCTTCGATAGAGGCACGAGGTGTATAATATTCATCATAAGTTAGCACATGATCGATAATAGGCATCCGACCATATTGACGAGTCAGGAAGAAATAATTAAAAGCCCGCAAAAAGTATGCTTCGCCCAAAAACTGATCTTTCTTTGCCGGAGATAGATGCTCACTATTGGCAGTTATACTTTCTATTGCCTGGGTAGCAGCAGAAATACCCCTAAAAGCCTGTGCCCATAAAGCATTACTTACCCAATTAGTCGGCAAGTTATCAAACTTCTGTAAAGATTGAGCAACAGAGCCAAGCCATGAAAAAGCTTCACTATTGCTATTTCCCAGATCCGAATCGTCCGAACAATCATCTCCGATAATCATAAAAGGAGCCAATTGAAAAGATTCATTCTGCATAATAGAATAAATACCGATAATAGACGTATTTGCCTCATCATCTGTCGAGTAATAAGTTTGAACCGAGGTCTGAACCAAAGGAGTCTTATCCAGAAAATCCGAACACGAACTCAGCAACAACAATGATAATCCTACTAATATATTTTGTGTTTTCATATACAAATCTCCTTAAAAGTTAATAACTGTTCCAACCATAAATGACTGAGCCTGCGGATATTGCCCTCTATCCACCGACAAGTCTGTTGCGACTTCCGGATCAAATCCGCTATAACCGGAAATAGTAAATAAATTCTGGGCTGAAATATAAAGACGAATAGAAGGCTTAAATCCTTCAGCAAGCTTTGGAGAGAAAGTGTATCCTAACTGGATATTTTTCAAGCGAAGATAAGATCCGTTTTCAACATAATAATCAGAGTTACGGAAGTTACGGCTATTTCTTGTCAGATCCTTGGTAGGGATAGGTTGGGTGTTCGATGTATTTTCTCCTCTCCAATAATCATCCAGATATTCCGCACGTACATTCTGCTTCCCGTCGAAACGCATATAATAATACTTGGCAGCATTATATATTTGATTTCCTGCAACCCCCTGGAATAATATACTCAAGTCGAAATTCTTATAACTAGCATCAAATGACAAGCCATAAGTAATATCCGGAATAGGATTACCTATAAAATCCATATCGCCGTCATCAATCTTTCCGTTGTTATTCAAGTCCTTGAACTTACGATCACCAGGCTTGGCATCCGGTTGGATCAGTTTACCGTCTTTCACATAAGCATCGATCTCGGCCTGATTCTGGAATATGCCATCCGTCACATAACCATAGAATTGTCCGTAAGGTTTGCCTACTTCACTCCGAATTATATTTCCTAATGCACCCTGTAAATCAATCAACGTATAATCGTAAGGGAAACTAGCCACTAAGGCTTCGGAAGTACCTAAACTGGTTACTTCGTTTTTAACCAGTGCCAGATTTCCATTCAGACTATAAGAGAAATCACCTTTATTCCCTTTAAACCCAAGTGTAAACTCAAATCCTTTATTCTGCATACCACCTACGTTACGAACCATACTTCCAAATCCTGAAATCCGGGGGATCTGTTGTGTCAACAAAATATCTTTTGTCTTTCTGATATAATAATCAGCCGTAAGGCTGAACCTGTTATTAAACAAGCTTAAATCTACACCGAAATTCAACTGTGTGGAAGTTTCCCATTTAGCATCGACATTACCGATACCGGAAGGTAACGAACCATTCACTCTGTCCTGGTTTTGTCCCAAAGTATAATACCTCTGTTGCGCTATAGGAGTCAAATACGGATAATAAGAAGATATATTTTCATTTCCGATCTCCCCATAACCAGCCCTTACCTTCGCTGAACTTAAGACACTCTGTTCCCAGTTTTTAAAGAAGTTTTCTTCTGATAATTTCCAGGCAAGGGCAGCAGAAGGGAAGTATCCCCATCTGTTATTTTTCATAAAGCGGGAAGAACCATCCGCACGAATACTGGCCGTAATAAGATAACGATCCAAAAGGCCATAATTGATACGTCCCAGATAAGACAACATAGTCAGTTCCGCACCATCACCTTTTGCCAGAGGATTTTCCGTAGCAGCATCAAAATACCAGAACTCCTCATCTTCGATCGGAACATTTTGTTTAGTCACTTCATAAGCATCGTTTGTATAACTCCGGGCAGACATAGCAGCCATCACTGTCAAATCGTGCTTCTCATTGAAATTATGATGATATGTCAACATGTTCTCCCATGTCCAGTCTATTGTTCGAGCTGTTTTTCTAGTAACCGTATTCATTAATGTCGAATTATCGGCTGTTTCATAAAATACAGGTTGGAAATCACTATCATGATTATTTCTAAACTTTATACCAAAGCGGGAAGTAAATACCAGATCTTTCGTCAAATTAAGATCGGCACTAAAGTTACCTACAAAATAAAGGCGTTTATTGTTACCATTATTCCTGGCGATACGCCCGGCCGGATTTTCCAATCTCATTTTACGGATACCTGTATAATAGTTCGTTTCCGGATCGATAACTGGAATATCAGGAGGAGCAATCAAAGAAGACAGGAAAATACTGGTAGGATCCAATCTTTTATGATTGGTCATAGCAACGGATAGCGATGTCGTGAATTTCAGAAAGCTGGTTGCTTTGAACACATTGTTCTGGTTTAACGATATACGGTCAAAATCCGTAGATTTAACGATACCTTCCCGTTTATAATAATTGGCACTGAAAACAGATTGTACTTTCTCGCCTCCACCTGTCATGCTGATATTATAATTCTGGAACTGGCCTAAATGAGATACGGTATCATACCAATCCGTATTATAAGGCATATTGGTAGTGCTTGAATACAAAGGCCCTTCACCGGCATTCTGGTACGCGATATTCGATAGTTCCGCATATTGTGAAGAATTAAGCATCGTCGGTTTTGAAGCAAGGTGTTCAATACCATAATAAGCATTGAAATTAACCTTCAAATCACCTGCTTTCCCTTTTTTAGTCGTAATTACTACCACACCATTAGCACCACGTGAACCGTAGATGGCACAGGCTGAGGCATCTTTCAATATCTCGATCGATTCGATATCGTTAGGACTTAGATGATTTATATCACTCATAGGAAAACCGTCGACTACATACAATGGCGAAGAATCGTTCGGAGTACCCACCCCACGGATCTGAATAGATGCCGTCGCATCCGGAGAGCCTGAACCTAGCGAAACAGATACGCCGGCAGCCCGTCCTTGTAATGCCGCAACCGGTGAACTGGTGGCTATTTTCGTAATATCTTCGGCTTTAACAGAGGATACAGATCCCGTCAGGTCGCTTTTCTTCACTGAACCGTATCCAACCACAACCAGTTCGTCCAACGTCTGGCTATCCTCTCTCATCACAATATTCAACGACTTCTGATTGGTTATTTTTATTTCCTGTGGTAAATAACCTACATACGTAAACTTCAACACGGCATCTTCCGAAACTTCTAAAGTAAACCGGCCATCCATATCAGAAATAGTACCGTTCGAGGTACCCTCTTCCAAAATATTTACACCGATAATAGGGCCACTCACATCTTTAACGATTCCAGTGATTGTCTTTTTTCCACTTTGCTGAGAAGATATTACTTCAGCCTTATACAATACAATATGGCGATCTTTAATCGCATACCGGAGCCCGGTATTTGCCGATATTGTATTCAGTAAATCCTGAATATTAACATCCTCCTTATTTATAGAGATTTTCTCATTCTTATTAATCTCTTCCAGATTATAGAAAAACAGGAATTCGGATTGTTTTTCTATTTGTTTCAGTACATTCTCCAACGTTTCATTCTTGGCAGAAACTGTTAGTTTGGCTGTCTGTGCATAGGTTGCGGCAAACACCTGCGACAGACAAACAGTTAGCATTAACACGGTTAACTTCATAATGTTTATAGCTCTTTTCAGGTTTACAAAAGCAACTATACGTTGATTATTCATACTCTAATAGTTTTAAGATTAAACACATTTTCCACGGCAATGGAAGTTTAATTGAATCACACATTTTAGAAAAGGGTATCCGGCAAGATATTTTTCCCAACTTCTTACTTTTTACTTTATCCACTCATACATTTAATTTTAAAGGTTAACTAATCCATACCTCTTATTCCGAAATTGTAACATGTCGTTTGTCGATCTTATATTTGATCGGGACAGACAGGTTAATGACCTCCATAATATCTTTTATACTTTCTCCCCGATAGAATGTACCGGTAAAAGTTCGTTTATTCAATGATTTTGAGAGAACGGTAAATTCAGCTCCGTAAACATGACTCAACCGGTCGAGAATAGCATCCAATGTTTGTTCCGAAAAATAATAGTAGCCGGTTGTCCATGATGTATATTGCCGGGCATCCACATAATTCAAAGAGGCAGTTTTCCTGTTTCGGTTATAAATAAACTGCTGATCAGGTCTTAGGATAGTCTCCCGGCCACCGCCTAAAGTCATTAAACGCACAGAGCCTTCCAACAAAGTGGTAATGACCAGCGAATCTGTCGGATAAGCCATTACATTAAATTTGGTTCCGAGAACTTCGATATCCTGCTCCATGGTCTTAACGATAAACGGTTTCTCCTTTTGCTTAGCTACTTCAAAATAAGCTTCACCTTCCAAATAAACAATGCGTTGGCTTTTGCCATAATTCTTATCATAATAGAAATTTGTTTTCGCACCTAAACAAACTTGTGTACCATCCGGTAATTCTACAATATCAGCCTCCAGGCCATCACCTCCTATATATTTGGTAAACAAATCACTCTCCACCTTCGCTGGATAGAAAAAGAAATACGTAGAACTAACCGCTACAGCAATTAAAGCGACAGCAGCATAGCTAGCAATCCGGTACCAAAGACTAAATCTGCGGGCTTGTGGCTTTTCCTTTTTATTAAGCAAGCGTTGCCAACTTTCATCTACATTCAAAGCGTTTCCTAAGGAAATGCCGGCATCGTACATTGCCTTTATCTCAAAGAACAGTTCCTTGTTTGAGGCACTCTCATTTACCCAATCATAAAAAAGATCGATCTCTTTCTCAGAGAGATTACCTTGTAAATAGCCAATGATTAATTCTGTATATTCGTTTTCCATGATATATCTCCTAAGCTTTTTCCTATGGGGTGACTTACCCCTTTATTTCCTTAACGAACGGTAGGAAAAAAGTACTCACATGAAAACGAACTTTTTTTCAAAAGAAATGATAAAGATGGAATAAAGCTCAAATCAATGTAAAGAAATAGAAAAACAGATGGGAACAATGTTTACGTAAATAAAGTAATGACCTGTACAGTTGATTCTCGACAGTACGGACAGAAAGCCCCAATTGATCAGCTATCTCAGCCGCTTTCATGCCCTTCAAATAAGAAAGACGAAAGATCTCCTGTCCACGTTCAGGTAATTCTTCTACTTTCTTCATCAGAAGATCCAGAAGGTCCTTCCGCATGAAAAGTTCATCGGACGATTCAAAATAATCCAACTCATCCAGTTTGAGTTGCACGGCACGGTTATCCAAAATTTCCTGTTCTACATTTGAACGACGCAGATGGTCGATACAAGCATTACGGACAGCAACATAGAGAATACGTTTCAGATCGTCATCCGGAAGAAGAAATACTTGCCTATCCCACAGTTTTAGAAAGACATCATGCACGATATCTTCAGCAAAGAAACCGGAAACAAACTTACCCGCAAAGCGAAGTAGCATTGGAGCATATTCAAGATATATGCGCTGATAGCAATTCGTGGTCTGATCTTTCACTTCCATCTTGCAAACATATAAAATATCAGGTATTATTCCGCAACTTCGCCAGCTTTTAACGCATATTGCCCGCTCAAATAGTTAAGTATAAGAGTTGTTTCACTTAGGAGAAACACTTGTTTCACCCTAATGAAACACTTGTTTCTCCTAAGTGAAACAAAAATAAGGTCACTTTACATAAATAATATGTACGGATGGTTCTTCGAAAGAGATAGAGTCGATCGTACCCGTTTCGGTGTTGAAGCAGCGGATCGTATCTTTTTCCGTATTCTGGATCGCTACTTTCCAGCCGTCAGCTTCGCGGTCGATCGACAGGATATCCGTTGTGTTGCTGCCGGGGGAGATTGCCAGGCCGTGGGCGTAATGGACGGTTTCGATATGATAACGTCTTACGTCGAGGGGGAATTTCTTGCCGTTGCAGACGAAAGTGGCGGTATGCTGTTCTTCATTGCTCTGCCAGTCGGTGTTCAGCAGATAGATGGTGCGGCGGTCTTTGCTGTCCCAAACGGTAAAGCCGATGGAAGGGGCAGACTCGATCCAGCCGGCAGTATGTTCCGCAGCAACGGTCGTTTCGCCGATCTCACGCAGGGCTGTTTCATACTGGCTTCGCAGGGAAGTTTCTGCCGGATAAGCGGGAGACGGGAAATAGACGATCTTTCCGTTTCCGAAGGCAATCTCCGTTTTGTCCGTCAGTGACTGGTAGTTATCGCCCAGCATTTCACGAATAACGGCATCGTTGGCCGGGAAGCGGACAGGTTGATCCGGCTGAAGTTCCGCATTCAGGTGGGCGGCGGTCAGCACAAGCGTTCCACCGTCGAATACATAGTTACGGATACGAAGGAAATCGTTCTCGTCGAAGCTGTTCCAACCCAGAAAGACCATTGCTTTATACTTATTCATTACATCCAGAGGAGCTTCCACCGGCAAGAGATCGACAGTTCCGTACGGAGTAGCCGTAAACCAACCTTGCGGGCCGCAAGCATCCACAATATTATCCGGATAGAAAACATTCAGCAGGTCGAAACTTTCGGTAGCCTTGTTGAACGCCCACTTATCGCCTTTCTGCGACCACAGGCTGGAACGTCCGAAAGATTTCCAGGCGTCGTTTCTTCCCTGGATCACGGCAATATTGCTTTTCTGTTCGCCACGGCGGGTATGCGTCTCGATAAAATCCAGTACGCGGTGCTGGGCATACAGATGCTCCTTGCCGGATTTTGTAAAACGATCGTTGGCATATTCGTCTGTCCACAAAGCCTCTTCCGTATTTATATGGGACGAGCCATGCATATAGGCAACCGCCAGCGACATATACAGGCGAAGCGCATGTTTCGGATCAGTAAACGGACGGGAGCCCCATTGCATGGCATGCAACGAACCGTAATGCGGCCGGCTGTAAGCACGGGATGCCCCGCGAAGGGAAGAAAGGATGATTTCTTCGGGGCCGTACATTTGCTCGGCTCCGAGCCAATTGTAACCTGCCTGATAGAGATAACGGAACAGGGAAGACGGGCCGGTATGGCGGGTACTTTCTCCTTTCGAATAACGGAAGTTCTCCACCAGTTTACGGGCACCGTCGGCCATATCTTTCACACCTTCGGGATCGTAATGGATAAAGACGCCGTGGTCGGTATAGATCGGACGATGTTTGGCAAAGATACCGCCGTAAGGACGGTTGCGGGCAGCCATATCGGAAAAGACTCCCTGATAGAGGAAATGTTGCCAGTAATAGTAACCGCCATCATTCTCGTGCGCCTGCTTGCCACGGAACATCGGTGAAGCGAGTGTTTCGAGGTCGGGATTAATACGTTTTCCGGCCAGCGTGCGTCCTTCCACCTGCCAGGCGTAAGGCATCTGAAGCTTATTCAACAAACCGGTATAGTGGCGGATAATTTCCGGATTAGCGACACGGAAACCGCTCCATTGGTACGAGGGACGGAACTGGTACCAGTTGCCGATACGGTTTGAAACGTACCATTTAAAGAAATAGTCATACGGAGTATATTCCTTATCGATATGAATTTCATCCCCGGAAGAGAGATACACTTCGTCCGGTTCCTTCTGAATGATCTGGCGGATCGAAACTTCCGCCTTGCGGGAACCATCGTCGAAAACCAGCGGCACGGCCGAAGCAAACTCATCCGCCCTGAACTCGACGACATGCAGGCCTGTCTCCTTCAGTTCTATCTCTTGTTGGGAAGGAGAGACGGAAGCCGGAGCCTGTACCTTCAGTTTTACGTTCGGCTTATTTGTTTCCAGCAACACTCCGAAAGCACTTCCGGCAGATACATATTCGGGAACGGATACTATTTCATAGTCACGCGCGCTCTCTTCTATGATCTCCAGGGAACGGAGTTCGTAGGGATAAGCGGCACGGTTATCTTCTTTCAATAGGGTTAGTTTCAGATCGCCCTTTCCCCCGACGGAAGCAGGCAGAGGGATATAAAAGTCGGCTACATCGGAAGCACGGTCGAAGATATTGCCTTCAAACACGGTCGTACCGTTATAATCCAGTTTCCAGCGCGGCCAGCTGCGGGTAGAGAGGTTACAGCCTGTCCAGTAATTATAATCGTCGGTTTTATCGGCAAACTTAGTAAAAGGGATAGCACAAACCGGTTTCTTGTTTTGCACCAGGCGGGGAGCTTCCACCCAGCATTCGCCGCTGAAATGAGTTCCACCGATACGCAGGAAGGCACAAGCCACATTCTCCGGAAGGGTAAACTTCGCGGTTACATCCCGGTATTTGCCTGTTCCTTCGGGTACACTGAAATATAGCAGGGAGTCCGGATGGTCGTAGATATCATCCTTATAACGCCCCGGTTTCTTATAAAAGAGTTCTATCTCCACGCCGAAGTCGCCACCGGAAGAGACCGACAGGTTCTGCCGTTGAATGACCGGTAAAGTAACAACCAGCTCGCCGGGTTTCAGCAAATCTCCCGAAATACGGTAATAGGCATGACGCTCGAAGTTATTGTCTTCCCCCTTGAAATAAAGGGAATACTTATCTTTCTTTACATGAACGGAGTCGAGATTATCATCGATATAGAACTCGGAGCGGCGGAACATCTCTTCCCCCCTACTCTGGAAAGGGGCAGGCATCTTCACACCACCTACCACACGAAGGAATTTCCGCGTCGGATAATTCGCCTGCTGAAACGAAACATCTTCGGTAATACTGTTTCCGGGAGTTAATAAATAAACTTTCTCACCGCCGGAAGGAGTGAAAACGACAGTTCGCGTCTCTGTCTGTATAGGGCCGGCAAAAAGCAACGACACCGCAAAAATCTGACTAACCAGAAGATAAAAGACTCTTTTCATAACTAATATTTAGATATATCTGTTAATAGATAGGTCAAATGTACGATTAATTTCCTTCTTTATGTACTTTTGTCTTTCCATTGAACGAGCGAAAGAAAAGAAAAATGATAGTTGTTAGAGATACGGAGTTATTGAAAGGGAAGAAACTGGCTGCCACCATCGGGTTCTTTGACGGTGTACACCTGGGACACAGGTTTCTTATTAATGAACTGAAAGAGGTTGCGCAGGCGCGCGATCTGCCTTCGGCCGTGATCACATTCCCGGAACATCCCCGTGCCGTATTGCATTCCGATTATCAGCCGAAGTTACTCAATTCGTTTGAGGAGAAACTGGAACAGCTGGCCTCGACGGGGATCGATTATTGTATCGTGCTCGACTTTACGATCGAACTATCGCACCTGACTGCCCGTGAATTTATCAGCAACGTGCTGGCCGACAAGCTGCATGTGGAAGCCCTGCTGATCGGTTACGACCATCGTTTCGGGCATGACCGGACAGATGGGTTCGAGCAGTATGTCACCTATGGAGCCGCCTGCGGGATGGAAGTGGTAAAAGCGTCTCCCTACGACGAAGGGCGTACGGCTGTCAGCTCTTCCGAGATCCGCAAATTGTTGACGGAATGCCGGGTGGAAGAAGCGAACAAGTTGCTTACTTACCCGTATCAACTACGGGGGACGATTGTAAACGGCTACAAAGTAGGGCGTAAACTGGGATTTCCGACTGCCAATATACAGGTGGACGAGCCTTTCAAGATCGTTCCGGGTATCGGTGTCTATGCCGTATGGGTATACTTGAATGGGGAGAAATATAAGGGGATGCTTTACATCGGCGACCGCCCCACACTGGACAATGGCAGCAATATCACGCTGGAAGTGAATATATTGGACTTCTCCGGAGATATTTACAATAACGAAATAACCGTTGCGTTTATATATTATGTACGGGGAGATATCAAATTCGGTTCGCTGGAAGAACTGAAAGAGCAATTGGGTAAAGACCGGAATACGGTCGGTAAATTATTAACGGAATAAACAAGATGGAACTTTACTACGAAGCAATAGATACTTTAAAAGGAATGATCAGCCGGCCTTCTTTCAGCCGAGACGAAGCGGCGGTAGCCGACTTTCTACAACAGACATGGCAGTCGGCCGGACATACGGTACATCGTAAAGGTAACAACCTGTGGATTGTCTCTCCCGGTTTTGACCTGGATAAACCAACCCTACTGCTCAATTCCCATATCGACACCGTAAAACCGGCATCGGGCTGGACAAAAGATCCTTTCAATCCCGAAGAGAGTGAAGATGAGAAGTTATATGGCCTTGGAAGTAATGACGCGGGAGCCAGTGTAGTCTCCCTGTATGCCGCCTTTACCCGGTTGATCGAAAAAGAGCAGGCTTATAACCTGATCTTTCTGGCTTCGTGCGAAGAAGAGGTATCAGGCAAGAACGGTATTGAAAGCGCCCTGGCGGATCTACCGCCTGTCGCCTTCGCCATTGTCGGAGAGCCTACGGGCATGCAGCCGGCCGTAGCTGAAAAAGGGTTGATGGTGCTCGACTGTGTTTCCATAGGGAAAGCCGGACATGCTGCCCGCAACGAAGGTATCAACGCGATCACTCTGGCCATGAAAGAGATAGAATGGTTCAACACGTATCAATTTCCGGAGAAGAGCGACTTTCTGGGGCCGGTAAAGATGAGTGTGACGATCATTCATGCCGGTACGCAACATAATGTCGTGCCCGACCGTTGCGAGTTTACCGTAGATATCCGTACCAACGAATTCTATCCCAACGAAAAGTTATTCGAACTGATCCGGGAAGAGGTCGGTTGCGAAGTGAAAGCCCGCAGCTACCGCCTCAACTCGACACGGACAGACCTGAATCACCCGTTCGTTCAGCGGGCTGTCATGATGGGGAAAGAACCTTTCGGTTCCCCTACGCTGAGCGACCAGGCACTGATGCCTTTCCCTTCCGTCAAGATAGGCCCGGGAAACTCTGCCCGCTCGCATGCGGCAGACGAGTACATCGGTTTAATGGAGATCAGGGAAGCGATCGACATGTATGTGCGTTTGCTGGATGGATTGAAACTATAATTATATGCTGAAAAAGATACTGGGGACAATAGGCACACGCTACCTGATTGCTTTCCTGAACCTGATGCTTATTTTCATTAATGCCAAAGCATTAGGGGTGGAAGGTGTCGGTTTGGTGGGTATTATCTTGGCATCGATCAGCATAGCGGTTGTATTTAATGGGGTACTTTCCGGAAATACGATCGTATATTTCATGAACCGCTATTCCATGCATACGATCCTGCTCCCGGCTTACATCTGGCCGCTGGCCGGCTCAGGCATTGCCTGCGGAGCCATGTTATTGTTCGGCTTGTTCCCAAAGGAATACTTCATTGATATTTACCTGTTATCTATTATATCTTCTTTTATAACGACTAACGCCCGTTTCCTGCTCGGGAAAGATAACATCACTGGTTTTAACCTGACTTATATGATGCAGGGTGGACTGTTGTTCTTCATTCTCCTATACTTTTATTATATAGCCGGCTTGCAGGAAGTATCTTCTTACGTTTACGGATTATATATTACCTATGGGATTGCATTAGTAGGCAGCTGCATCCTGCTATATCCTTATTTGACCGAAAAGGAAGATAAGCCGGTCAACAAACCCACCTTCTCCATATTAAAAGAGATGTTCACCTACGGACTATGGGGAAGTGCGGACAATATAGCAGAAGTACTGACTACCCGCCTGAACTATTTCCTGATACAGCGTTTCGCGGGCTTGGGAAGTGTAGGTTTGCTCGATGCCGGTACAAAGATCTCGGAAAGTGTCTGGCATATCAGCCGAAGCGTCAGCTTCATCGAATACAGCAGCGTAGCCCAGACAACCGATCCCGACAAACAGGTAAGGATTACGCTGAAGTTATTCAAACTTACCTTTTGTGCCATTGCAACCACCACCATCTGCATTCTGTTTATTCCGGAATGGGTTTATACCGAATATCTGTTCAGTCCCGAATTTACAGGCATGCGGAAAGTGATCTTCGGTCTGGCTACCGGGATTGTTGCTTTAGGTTGCAACAGCATATTAAGCCATTATTTTATAGGAAGCGGGAAAATACGTTACAGTGCTTACAGTTCAAGCATAGGGCTTATCACGTTGTTGATAGCCGGATACATACTGATACCCATCTACGGAGTGGTCGGGGCAGCCGTCACTTCCAGTATTGCATTCTGTGCCATGCTGACATTCTCAATAACCGTATTCTGCCGAAAAAACAGAACACGGTTATCTGAATTCATCCCCGATAAAGAAGATTTTAATGAATTAGTGAAACGGATTCATAAGAAGCTTAATATCTGAAACTTCCTCCTCCCAGGAACTCACGCAGAAGCGATGTACCGGGCAGTCCTACATCCGGGATATAGTTGAAATAACGAAGGAAGCGCAACAGGCGGTAGGCTTCCGCATTCTCGTCATCACTTTCACGTACCTCGGCCAGGATCGGCTCGGCAAACTTACGCAGGGCGGCCAACTCATACAACATGGCGCTGTTGAACATGGCATCCGCATTCTCCTGATAAGGGAAAATCCATTTGTCTTCTCCCCGGCGTACGCTCGGCCAACGGGCAATCGTGTCTTTTGCCGAATATCCCCGGAAACGGTAGTCACGGATGATACGGCGCAACAGGCGGTTGTCGGTTGTCGGTATCCAGTTATGGTTGTCCAGCGAGATAGAGGTAAGAACGGAGACATAAACCATGTACTTATACTTATCGTCTATCATCGAGGTCAGTTCGGGGTTCAGGGCATGGATACCTTCTATCACCAGGACTGAGTTTTCCTGCATCTTCAGCTTTTTGCCTTTATAAATCCGTTTGCCTGTTCCGAAATCGAAAGTGGGCACTTCTATTTCCTTTCCAGACAGTAAGTCTTTCATCTCACTGTTGAAATAAGGCAGGTCGAGGGCATAGAGCGACTCGAAGTCATACTCTCCGGTTTCGTCTTTCGGCGTATCTTCCCGGTTCAGGAAGTAATCGTCGAGTGAGATGGCTACCGGATGAACCAGGTTCGTTATCAGCTGGACTTCCAGACGTTTACAGAAAGTCGTTTTCCCGGAAGACGACGGCCCCGAGATCAGGACGATACGGACGCCCTCCTTATATCTCTCCGCTATTTCCTCTGCAATCTTGGCCACCTGCTTTTCCTGCATCGCTTCCGAAACCATAATAAGTTCAGAGGTATGGCCTTGTTCAATGGCACGGTTCAGATCGCCTACATTATTCAAATCCAGTGTACGCTGCAAGGTAAGGTGTTGCTTATAAGCCTCGAACATCTTATCCTGCTGGATAGCCGGTTCCAGTTCCAGCGGATTGCTTCTTTTGGGTATCTGGAGTAATACGCCGTCGAAATAAGGGACGATGTCGAACAGCTGGACATAGCCGGTCGAAGGAGTCAGACAGCCGTAAAAGAAGTTAATATAACCGTCCAGTTCGTAATATGAGGTATAAGGCATTCCGGCTGTTTCGATCAGACGGGCTTTATCATTCATGCCCCGTTCACGGAACAAGACCGTAGCGTCCACCGTACGAACCGTTTTATGCAGGAAAGGTAGATCGGCATCGATAATCTCACGCATCCGCTTCTTTATCTTGTCGATCGTTTCGGTATCGATCTTCTTGCCGTTATGGATTACACAGTAGTAACCTTTCGATATCGGATGCTCCAGATTCAACGTGGCGGAAGGAAGCACATCGTTCACCGCCTTAGAGAATATATGGCACAGGGAACGGACATAAGTTCGAAGCCCCGAAGACTGCGTATAATCCACAAACTCAACATCCTTCGGATGCCAGCAACGGAAATTCAGCCCTTCTACCTTGTTATTCACTTTTGCGTTCATCGGACGGTAACGCAAAGGCGCTCCCATCGTCGTATAGATATCCAATAAAGAAGAGCCCATAGGGACTTCTTTATAAGTATTGTTATTTTTGCAATAAATTGTGATTGTTTCAGACATATTATATCAGTTATTATTTGTAGTTTTGCTCACTAAAGTTAGGAATATTAATCGGATATACATCTACGTATAACTATTTTTTGATGGATAATACAATTTTTACCGTACTTAAACTGCTTGGATCACTTGCGCTATTAATGTACGGAATGAAAGTTATGAGCGAAGGTCTCCAGAAATTGACGGGAGATCATTTGCGAAATATCCTAGGCGCCATGACAACCAACCGGTTCACCGGATTGCTCACGGGTGCGTTTATTACGGCCGCAGTACAATCTTCAACCGCTACCACCGTTATGACCGTAAGCTTCGTGAATGCGGGACTCCTGACTTTAGCACAGGCCATCTCCGTTATTATGGGAGCCAATATAGGGACAACGGTCACAGCCTGGATCATGTCTATTTTCGGCTTCCAGTTCAACATGTCCAATATCATTTTCCCGCTGTTCGCAATAGCTCTTCCTTTAACTTTTTCGAAGAAAAGCGGACGCAAGTCATTCGGCGAATTCGTATTCGGATTCGCTTTTATGTTTTTAGGGTTGACGACCTTGAGGGAGAATGCGATGCATATGGATCTGGAACACAACCAAGCAATCCTTACTTTCATCACTTCCTGCAAGGAATGGGGCATGTTCTCCGTATTGTTGTTCCTGCTGGTGGGAAGTATCATAACGATGGCCGTCCAGTCGTCGGCTGCCGTCATGGCTATTACATTAATATTATGTTCGAGCGGGGTACTGGATCTCTATCTGGGTATTGCGTTGGTCATGGGAGAAAATATCGGTACAACCGTGACTTCCAATATAGCGGCGCTTACCGGGAATGCCCAGGCACGCAGGGCTGCTTTCGCCCATTTCATATTCAACTTCTTCGGGATCATCTGGATACTCTGTATCTTCCATCCGTTCATAGATGCCGTTTCTGGTATCGTCAATTATCTGGCTCCGAATACTCCGAAAGAGATTTCGATCACCTATACGCTTTCTGCGTTCCATACTGCTTTTAACATCTGCAATGTATTAATTTTAATATGGTTCATAAAACCGATCGAACGGTTAGTTTGTTTCGTGATCAAAGCAAAGCCGGAAGACGAGGAGTACCGCCTGCGTTATATAACCGGAGGTCTGCTATCCACAGCCGAACTATCTATATTACAGGCAAATAAAGAAATATCTCTGTTTGCGGAACGGACTACCCGTATGTTCAACATGGTGAAGGACGCATTTTATGAAAAAGACGAAGATGTCTTCATGAAAACGTATAACCGGATCGAAAAGTACGAGAATATCAGCGACCATATGGAGATTGAGATAGCCAACTATCTCACCCTGGTAGCGGAAGACCGCCTTAGCTCGGAAAGTAAAGAAGAAATCCGCATCATGCTCCGCGCCGTCTCGGAAATAGAAAGCATAGCCGACTCCTGTAATAATCTGGCACGTACGATCAAACACCGGAACGAAGGGAAGTCTGTCTTTACCGACAAGCAGAACCATAGTATAGACAAGATGTTCGAGCTGGTTACGAAGGCACTGCTGCAAATGAACTCGGTACTGAAAAAGCCGGAGTTGAGTCGTGACGATATCAACCCGTCGTACAATATCGAGAATGAAATAAACAATTATCGCAATCTGCTGAAACAACATAACGTAGAAGATATCAATAATAAGGACTACCAGTATCAGGACGGGGTATATTATATGGATATCATCAGTGAAGCCGAAAAGTTAGGTGATTACGTATTAAATGTTGTCCAAGCTGTTATCGAGAAGAAAATATAATATGCATACATTCATTTTAATCGGATATTTATCCACTTAAATTTACATAAATGGACTATTCTTTTTTTGATTTTCTTACGCTTGTAGGAGCATTAGGTATGTTCCTATACGGAATGAAAGTGATGAGTGAAGGTTTACAGAAAGTCGCGGGAGACAAGCTACGCAGCATCCTCTCGGTAATGACGACTAACCGTTTCACAGGTGTGCTGACCGGGATACTGATCACTGCACTTATTCAGTCATCAAGTGCTACTACCGTGATGGTTGTTAGTTTTGTTAACGCAGGACTTCTGACACTGACCCAATCAATCAGCGTTATCATGGGAGCCAACGTCGGTACGACGGTTACGGCATGGATTATCTCACTCTTTGGTTTTAAAGTAGACATCAGTGTCTTTTCCCTGCCACTTATCGGTATTTGTATCCCGTTAATATTCTCCGGTAAAAGCAAACGGAAGTCATGGGGTGAGTTTTTAATGGGTTTTGCATTCCTTTTCATGGGGCTGTCTTATTTGAAATCTTCTGTCCCCGACTTGCAAAGCAACCCTGAAATCCTTTCTTTTCTACAAGATTACACCTCCCTGGGATATCCTTCCCTCCTTATATTCCTGCTCTTAGGAACTATCCTCACAGTCATCGTACAATCATCCAGTGCAACCGTAGCCATCACATTGATCATGTGTACGCAGGGATGGATTCCTTTTGAAATGGCGGCTGCTATGGTATTGGGAGAAAACATCGGAACAACTATTACCGCTAATATCGCGGCTATTTCGGCCAACGTCTCTGCCCGTCGTGCAGCAATTGCCCACCTGATGTTCAACGTATTTGGCGTATGCTGGGTGATGGCCTTGTTCTATCCGTTCACCAATATGATCTCCTGGATCGTAACCAACTACGGCCCCGGCGATCCGAACGAAATGACCCAGTTCCTTAGCACACTCGATCCGAAGACGATCTCGCTGATCACTTCCAGTGCACAGATCACAGATCCACACCTGCTTGCCTTGCAAAAGCAGCTGATGACATTACAAGTTTCCGTTTCATACGGTCTTTCCCTCTTCCATACCGTATTCAATATAACGAACGTTTGTATCATGATCTGGTTTGTGAAGTTCTACGTATACGTTTGTTCCGCTCTTATCAAGCCGAAGAATGTAAGCGACGAAGAAGAATTCCAGTTGAAATACATTCCTTCAGGTATGCTTTCCACCTCTGAATTATCATTGATGCAGGCCAAGAAAGAAATCGCAGTATTCGGCGAACGTACACAACGTATGTTCGGAATGGTTAAAGAACTGATTTACGAAAAGAACGAAGACAATTTCCTGAAGATATACAGCCGTATCGAGAAGTACGAGAACATCAGCGACCGTATGGAGATCGAGATAGCCAACTATCTGACATTCGTTGCAGAAGGACGTCTGAGCTCGGAAGGTAAAGAAGAAATCCGCGTCATGCTGCGTACAGTAACGGAAATAGAAAGTATTGCCGACTCCTGTAACAACCTGGCACGTGGGATCAGACGCCGCAATGAAGGCAAATCGGAGTTTACAGACGGTCAAAATCACAATATAGATCAGATGTTCGCCCTGGTGGAAAAGGCATTAACCCGCATGAATCAAATCCTGCATATGCCTGAAGTGGAACATGACGACATCAACCAGTCTTACAATATTGAAAACGAAATAAACAATTATCGTAATCAGTTGAAGAGCCATAATATGGAAGATGTAAACAACAAAGTATACCAATATCAGGATGGCGTTTACTATATGGATCTTATCGCCGAATCTGAAAAATTGGCTGACTACATTCTAAATGTTGTCCAGGCAGTTATCGAAAAGAAAATATAATCGCATATTTGTTGGCATAACACACTTTAAAGTCCTGGTCTTACATAAGATCGGGACTTTTTCAATATAGAAAGAGGATAAATTACTGAGATTATTCAGCAATAAGGAAAGGTCTATAAACAATTAAAGCCTGTCTCACGACAAGCCCTAACCAACTTTGTTAACCTTAAATCTAATACTATTATGAAAAAACCACGATACAAAGATAAGGCTGCAGCAAGCGTTTGTCAAGTCTTTTACAGACAATATATGTTAAGTCCAGCCGCGTTCTTCTCCAAAAAATGTTATCGAACACAAAACTATATACACTATAATCAAAAACTACTAAAATTAACACAAAAGAGGTCTTTACAGGAGATTTTCCGAATCGGGAACACTTACAGTGTGTCTACAATTTTTCGTTGCTGTTCAAAAAACATGATGCGGTCTTTCTCCCCGCTTTTCGAGATAAGGGTAGATGTCCGGATAAGGGATTGCAACCACTTTTTCATCCGCTGAAAGATTTCCTCATCACATGAAGTTGCATCATTCAAGGTAAACGACTTAAGCATAGTTACATGGCTGTTACGGGTTTCCACATAACTATAACTGGTTTCAAAGTTGATACTACTGACAAAAAAATGAACATTCTTGCCTTCTTCCCAACATCCGCGAGCAGCCAGAACCTCCATATCATCGAGGAATTTATGCAACTCCCTTTTCAATAATTCTATTTCTTCATCGGTAATAAGATAGATGCTGGCAAAATATTTAATATCGTTCACCAGATACCGGAATGTCATGTTGTCTATTATATGGTAGGCATTGGCAGCCTGCCTTACTTCCATTACGATCTCATGATTAATCATCAAAAGCCTGTCGGGAGGAGTTATTTCACTATATTTTACCGGTACAGGATCACCACACTGATACATCCATTTGAAAAGATAAAAACGATAGATATTCCTGTAACCCAACACGATCGATTGGGGAAGGATATTCAAGGCATCCCCCACCTCCGAATTCGGATCATCCCTAAGATACCTCAAGCCATCGAGAAAATGTTCCAGCATCCTGTAATCCTCCTCCCTTGGATGGAGGAAATTTACCATCTTCATCTGAAAAGGCCTGCTCTTTTTCAGGGAACAACCGATAATATGATCGAGGGAGATATCCAGCTTATTGGCAATAGCTGCAATTTCGAAGATTGTGAACGGGACATCTCCCCTCAACCTCCGGTAAACTGCTTCTTTCTCTATCATCAACAGATCGGCTAACATATTTGTCAACTTTCCTCGCTCCGGATATTTCTCCCGGATCGCCATCACAAGGTTTTCATACAACACGTCATTTTTCATATTAAAATCTTTCATTCAAAATTGGTCTTTAACTCCTGCTGTGTGCTTGCCAAAACAACCTGACACCTTCCACAAATATATTAAAAACTTTTGATTATGTTCACATTAGGTAAGCCGACAGATGATGTTGTTTACTCTACAATTTGTCGTATATTTGCCGGACTCGTTAAATTTTGGGCGAAGGATGAAAGAGGCATTTATCAAACTTCATATCTCTATTTTACTGGCAGGCTTTACCGGACTGTTCGGAAAACTTATTTCTTTGAATGAAGGATTGCTGGTCTGGTATCGTATGATGTTTGCCGCTGTTTTGCTTTTCATCATTTTGAAAATCAGCAACAAGCTACAATCTATCACCAGGCAGGAACAGTTGAAAACAGCCGGTACCGGCTTTATACTCGGTCTGCATTGGGTATTTTTCTATGGAAGTATCAAGATGGCGAATGTATCTGTCGGGGTCGTTTGCTTTTCGCTGGTCGGGTTCTTTACCGCTTTACTGGAACCGTTGCTCATTCACCGTAGGTTTAAAATCAAGGAGTTGTTATTCAGCCTGATCACCGTAGCCGGGATCCTGCTGATTTTTCAATTTGATATGCGCTATCGTGCAGGCATCATAGTGGGCGTTATTTCATCGGCTTTAGCGGCTTTATTCACTATAACCAATAAAAAAGTAGGAGTACGGCATCCTTCACGTATAATGCTGCTATATGAAATGGTCGGTGGTTTTCTGGGACTAAGCTGTTTGCTTCCTGTATATCTCTATTTCTTTCCGGTCGAAACAATCCTGCCGGACATGAGTGATTTCCTTTATTTGCTAGTGCTGGCCCTGGTTTGTACGATCGGACTCTACCTGCTGCAAATACAGGTGTTGAAAACGATATCAGCCTTCACCGTCAACCTCAGCTATAATCTGGAACCGGTTTACAGTATTATCCTGGCTATGCTGTTTTTCGGAGAAGCAAAAGAATTAAATCCGGCTTTTTATACCGGATTAGGACTTATCTGCATATCCGTATTGCTACAAACCAGAGAGGCCCTCGTCAATAAGGCAAGGTGAACCAGAAACGAGATCCTTTACCGGGAGTTGAGCTTACACCGATATCTCCGTTCAATGCTTTAACGATCGTTTTGCAAATGGATAATCCTAACCCTGTTCCTTGTCTGAAAGAGTCCACTTTGGTGAAACGTTCAAAGATAGATTCAAGATGCTTGGCCGATATACCGATTCCGGTATCGGATATCTCAAACAGGATATGATCTTTTTTTAGAGTATAAGAAAGAGTAATCGAACCTTGTTCGGTAAACTTTATCGCATTCGACAACAAATTAGAGATAATCTGAGTAACTCGTTTAGGATCTGTATGGAGAGTTACATCAGGCAAAGCAGCCAGATCGCACACCATAGTCACCCCTTCCTGCACCTTTAGTGAATGTATCCGGTACTGTTCGCTACATATTTCTTTTATATTGACATCACTCAGCGAATATTCCATCACTCCGGATTCAATCTTTGAGAAATCAAGAATATCCGTGATCAGGCGAAGAAGCAAGTCGCAATTCTTGTTAATGATCTCTACATACTCACTTTTATCCTCTTCGGTATCCATCTCCGCAATAATGCCGGAAAAACCGACAATCGCATTCAGAGGAGTACGGATCTCATGGCTCATATTGGCCAGGAAGGTTGATTTCAGCATATCAGCTTCCCGGGCTTTCTGCATTTCCATTTCGTTCCTGCGTGATTCATCACGGGCTTGTTGCAACTTTTCCTCCAGTCTTTTTTCTTCCGTCAGATCAGTGATATAACAGATCACTTTACTGGGCTGCCCTTCTTTATTTATTTTATGGGCTTGTGCATTGATACGAATCCAGACAAGTTTATCTTCGACAGTTAGCTTATAGGTAAAACTACAATTGTTTATCTCTCCACGAATAACCCGCAGCAGAGGTAGCATAGTATTCTTCTCTTCCTCTCCGAACTGCCCGAGGTTGCGCAACTCCTGAATAGACAAGTAATTGTACATCTTCAGATAGTTGAACAAAGGATTATTTACCGCATGATCATTTAAAACCGGATCGATATACAACTCGTCATCCACGACATCATACTCACCCACAATAGAGCGCCCGGACAACAGGACAGCTTTCAGGATAGCCAGATTGTTTTTGGTCTGTTCGGCTTTTAGCTGGACATCCGTATTATCCGATATGATCACCAGATATCCTACCCGGCCAAATTCAGGATCATCCAGCCCGATACCCTTTATCTGCAGATACTTTATCTGATCGACAAAGGCGGAGGAGTAATAACTGGTATTTTGTATGGCACTGAAATCATAAACCAAAGGGAAACTGAACGGCTGCCCGTGTTTAACATTGGTAAGGATGTGAGGAGGAATCGCCGGATTGGCAAACAGGTCGATACCCAAAAGATCCTCCCGTGTGGTACCGAACATCCGGGCATCCGCCTCATTAAGGTCAACTAGAAATCCTTCAGCATCATACAACTCTACCCCGACAGGAAGATTATTAAAAAATTGTTTAAACTTCGTGCTGAGTTCCGAAAGATGCTTTCTCGACTCTTCCAGACTGTTTTGTGTTTGCAGCCGTTCTATAATGATGGAAAACATCCGGGCTATAATATGTAAGTCTTCAATATCATCCGAAGTCCAGAAACGCTGAACCCGAACGGAATCAAAGCCAATAAACCCTTTCACCTGATTATGAAAAGAGAGCGGGATAATAAGCATGGATTTGAGACGCTGCATTTCGAGCAACTGCTTATCGACATGTGCCTCCGGCGGTAAATCCTCCATACTACACATTATAATATCGCGTCCGGCCTTTACAGTATCCATAATCCACGGGATCGTTTCGTAGGTTAGCTCGGAATGATCTTCCTTCGGGACTTCAACCCATTCGCTCATCACCTCGCAAGGGAAGTCTGCCGTCTTGCCATCTTCTTCAAAAATAGCCACATACCCCCAATCCGCCTCAAAGAAGTTGAGAAGTAATCTCATGGATTTCTCTATCGGCTGTTCTTCTTCGTTGAATAACAAGACAAGCACCTCCGATATAATCCGTTTAATATTGGGAAATCCGGAAGAAGTTCTGTTTACGTTGGCTTTCTGTTCTTTGTCCCGTGCTTCCAATAATCGTATTAGCTCTTCCCTGGATAACTGACTATATTTACTCTTAGTTAGCGTTGACATCATATAGGGTATCTCTTTATAAACGCAAAAATATGGAATTGTTTTGATTTTTAAGGCATTTCAAGAAATTAATTACATTACATCTATGTTAAAATTGAAAGATAACCGCCAGTACCGGCGTTTCTTTAGAACAATTATGTTTTTAATCATAAGTCTGTTCAGCGTAAAAAGTTATATTTGCATGTTCTAATGTAGACGATTTTAATATGTTGAAGCAACAGTTACAACAAAAGTTACAGCAAAAGCTCTCTCCGCAGCAGATACAGCTTATCCGGCTTCTCGAGCTTCCCGCCATCGAGCTGGAAGAGCGTATAAAGCATGAGCTGGAAGACAATCCTGCCCTGGAGGAAGGAAAAGATATTGCGGACGACTTTGAACGGACTGACGAAGAAGGTGGTGATGATATATCTACAGGCGAGACAGAGACGGATATCTCACTCGGCGATTATATGACTGAAGACGACATCCCCGATTACAAACTACGCGAAATAAGCGAGAAAACAGAACGTAAAGAAGATATCCCTTTCTCCGTCAGCCAATCATTGAACGAATTCCTGCTGCAGCAACTCGGGTTACGCGACCTTCCGGAAAAACAGATGAAGATCGCCGAATATATTATAGGTAATATCGACGACGACGGTTACCTGCGCCGCGAACTTTCCGCCATAGCCGACGACCTGGTCTTTCAGGCCGGACAGGATGTAGACGAAAAAGAAATAGAAGAAGTACTGGCAATCATACAAGACTTCGATCCCGCCGGAGTCGGAGCACGCAACCTGCAGGAATGCTTATTACTGCAACTCAACCGCAAAGAACCGACAGCCGGAGTAGAAATGGCTACCCGTATCCTTACGGAGTATTTCGAAGAGTTTACCCGCAAGCATTATGACAAGATCATGCGGGGGCTGAACATCAGCGAAGCGATTCTGAAAAAAGCTATTCACGAAATAATTGCCCTCGATCCTAAACCTTGCAGTAGCTGGGGTGGTTCTATGGAAGTAGCCATGAGCCAGGTGATCCCCGATTTCCTGGTGGAAGCTATAAACGGAGAGCTGATCTTAAGCATGAACAACCGGGATATCCCCGATCTGAGGATCAGCCGCGATTATGCGGAAATGTTTCAGGATTATGCAGGCAACAAGGCCAACCAGACATCCCAGATGCGTGAAGCCGTGCAGTTCGTCAAGCAGAAACTCGACTCGGCCCAATGGTTCATTGATGCAATCAGGCAACGCCAGGAGACATTGCAACGCACAATGGAAGCCATCATTCTCCTGCAACGGGACTTTTTCCTGACCGGAGACGATGCCACCCTGCGCCCGATGATACTGAAAGATGTAGCCGAACGTGCCGGATATGATATATCGACCATTTCGAGGGTTAGCAACAGCAAGTATGTGCAAACCAACTTCGGCATCTACCCTCTGAAATTCTTCTTCTCTGAATCGATGCAGACCGACAGCGGCGAGGAAATATCCACCCGTGAAGTGAAGAAGATTATGAAAGAACATATTGACAGCGAGGATAAACGTAAACCCCTCACCGATGAGGAACTCACCACCATTCTGAAGGAGAAAGGTTATGTAATCGCCCGCCGTACAGTGGCCAAATACCGCGAACAGTTGGATATTCCGGTAGCAAGGCTTAGAAAAGAAATATAAAGTTGAAACGTTATGAGATTGTTTTCAAACATAATATCCGGTATGTTCCACCCGTTGCTGATGGTAACGTATGGAGTAATACTGGTACTGACATTTACATATCTTGCCATCTATCCCCCCACCATGAAACTGTTTCTGGTAGGCGGTGCGTTCCTGTCTACAGCCGTAGTGCCGGGACTGTTCATTTATCTGATGGTCAAGAACGGAGCGGCCGGCGACCTGGAGCTGACAGACCGTAAAGAACGAGTCGTTCCCTATCTGATCATCATCACGTCCATGATGGTCTGTATCTTTTATATGTATAAGATGATGATTCCCTTCTGGTTCCTTTCATTGCTGATGGGAGGATGCGTCGCGTTGCTGATATCCCTGTTCATCAACTTTTACTGGAAGATCAGTGCCCATACGCTGGGGATCGGAGGACTACTGGGAGGTATGATGGGTATCGCCCGTATCCACCTTATAAATCCTTACTGGGGCTTTATAATTGTGCTTGTGGCGGCCGGTTTGGTCGGTACGTCGCGTATCTTTTTAAAACGGCATACACCGATGCAGGTATATGCTGGCTTTTGTCTCGGATTTATATGTACCTTTGTAGCTTCATTATTAAGTTATATCTATTTATTCATCTAATAAAAACACTAAAATTATGAACTTTCCTGCTGATTTAAAGTACACAAAAGATCACGAATGGATTCGTGTGGACGGTAATGTTGCCTATATCGGAATCACTGACTATGCTCAGGGCGAACTAGGTGAAATCGTTTTCGTTGACATCACAACTGAAGGTGAAGTTGTTGCCAAAGAAGAAGTTTTCGGAACGATCGAAGCTGTAAAAACGGTTTCCGACCTGTTCATGCCGGTTAGTGGCGAAGTGATCGAAGCAAACTCGGAACTGGACGACAAACCTGAATTAGTGAACGAAGACGTTTATGGAAACGGATGGCTGATCAAGATCTCTATCTCTGATCCTTCTGAACTGGACGAACTGTTGTCTGCTGCCGAATACGAACAATTGATCGCAAAATAAATGACACCCGTAGTAAGTATTATCATGGGCAGCACTTCCGACCTGCCCGTAATGGAAAAAGCGGCCAAGCTGCTCGACGAGATGGAGATCCCGTTCGAAATGCACGCTTTGTCTGCCCACCGTACCCCGGCTGAAGTGGAAGCCTTTGCCAAAGGCGCTAAAGACCGTGGTATCAAAGTTATTATTGCTGCTGCCGGTATGGCTGCACACCTGTGTGGTGTTATCGCGTCGATGACTACCCTGCCTGTTATCGGTGTCCCCATCAACTCGACACTCGATGGTATGGATGCTCTGCTGGCTATCGTACAGATGCCTCCGGGAATCCCTGTTGCCACAGTCGGTATCAACGGTGCACTGAATGCCGGTATCCTGGCTGTCCAGATGTTGGCTGTCGGAGACGAACAACTTCAGGGCAAGCTGGCCGATTACAAAGAAAATCTAAAGAAAAAGATCGTAAAAGCGAACGAAGAGTTGGCTCAGGTATCTTTTAAATACAAAACTAACTAATCAGTTGACAGTTCACAGCTGACAGTTGACGGTCACAAGGCTGGTTCAACTGTCAACTGCGAACTGCCACTTGTCAACTATAAAAGATGGATTACTTTAATTACAGTCGCCGTAAATCGTCTGTTGTCAACATAGGGAACACTCCGCTGGGAGATGAGAATCCGATACGTATCCAATCCATGGCAAACGTTTCGACCATGGACACCGAAGCCGCCGTCCGCCAGGCCATCCGCATGATTGAAGCGGGAGCGGAATATGTACGTTTCACAGCCCAGGGCGAACGCGAAGCCCGTAACCTGGGAGAAATCCGCAAAGAACTGAACGCACAGGGATACACTACTCCTTTGGTAGCCGATATCCACTTCAACCCCAGAGCCGCCGATGCTGCCGCTGAAGAAGTGGAAAAAGTGCGCATCAACCCCGGCAATTACGTTGACAAAGTAAAGACATTCGATCTTCTGGAATATACCGACGAAGAATACGCCGCCGAATTACAGAAGATACGCGACCGTTTTGTCCCTTTCCTTAACATCTGTAAAGAACACGGTACCGCCATCCGCATTGGCGTAAATCACGGATCACTGTCCGACCGCATCATGAGCCGGTATGGTGATACCCCCGAAGGAATGGTTGCTTCCTGCATGGAATTCCTGCGCATCTGCCGGGATGAGAATTTCCCGGACGTAGTTATCTCCATCAAAGCATCCAACACGGTCGTAATGGTGAAGACCGTACGCCTGCTTGTCCGGACAATGGAAGCCGAAGGTATGCACTACCCGCTTCACCTGGGAGTAACAGAAGCCGGAGACGGCGAAGACGGCCGTATCAAAAGCGCCGTCGGCATAGGCACCTTGCTGACTGACGGCATAGGCGACACGATCCGCGTCTCCCTCAGCGAAGACCCGGAAGCAGAAATGCCGGTTGCCCGTAAACTGGTCGACTATATCCTGGAACGCCAGGGGCACAAGCCGATCACTGCCAGCCTCACCCCCGGTTACGATCCGATCACCGCCACCCGCCGCATCAGCCGTGTAGCGGAAGGCATCGGCGGGAACTTCCCCCCCATCGTGATCTCCGACCGCAGCAACGGCGACTTTGAATTCGATCATTTGTCCATGCCGGACTATATCTATATCGGGGCGGAAGATCCCGAAAACCTTCCCGACACGTTCCGCATGCTGGTCGACGCCCATTTCTGGAAAGAACGTCCGAATGCATTCCCTTACTTCATCGCCTCTGAAATAGAAGAAATGAAGAAATTCAACTCTCCGTTGAAGTTCATTCGTCTGACATTCAACGACCTGACAAGCCGTACGCTGGAGATCCTAAAACAAGACCCGACCGTCGTAGTCGTGCTAAGCACGCATCACCGGAACGCAGTAGGCTCACAGCGTGCCGCCATGCACAAACTGATGATTGCCGGTTGCGATGTCCCCGTCATTCTGCACCGTGAATATCATGAGACGGATAAAGAGTCGCTGCAACTGAAATCGGCTGCCGACTTCGGAACACTGTTGCTCGACGGTTTCGGCAACGGCCTTATGCTGCAAGACGACGATTGCGAAGCGACGACGACCGACAGCTGCATGTTCGGTATCCTGCAGGCTACCCGTACCCGTATCAGCAAAACAGAATATATCTCCTGCCCCAGCTGCGGACGTACGCTTTACGACCTGCAGACCACCATCGCCCGTATCAAAGAAGCCACTTCACATCTGAAAGGGTTGAAGATCGGTATCATGGGTTGTATCGTAAACGGCCCCGGTGAAATGGCCGATGCCGACTATGGTTACGTAGGTGCCGGACGCGGACAGATCAGCCTCTACAAAGGCAAGGAATGCGTACTGAAAAACGTCGCTGAAGAAGATGCAGTAGAACGTTTAGTTCAGTTAATAAAAGAGAACGGAGACTGGCAGAACTGATATTTGTACTATCTTCGTCCCTCAAAATCAAGATATAATAATGGAAGTAAAGATAATTAATAAGTCACATCATCCGCTGCCTGCCTATGCAACCGAATTATCGGCAGGTATGGATATCCGTGCAAACCTGACAGAACCCGTAGTATTAAAACCGCTGGAACGTAAACTGATCCCGACAGGGCTCTACATCGCCCTTCCCGAAGGATACGAAGCACAGATGCGTCCGCGTAGCGGCCTGGCACTGAAACACGGTATCACTCTGTTGAATACACCGGGCACGATCGATGCGGACTACCGTGGCGAGATCGGCGTTATCCTGGTCAACCTCTCTTCCGAGCCATTCACCGTGAATGACGGGGAGCGTATCTGCCAGATGGTAATCGCCACCTACAGCCAGATCGACTGGAAGCCGGTAGAGGTACTGGACGATACGGAACGGGGAGCCGGAGGTTTCGGACATACGGGCAAGAAATAGACCCTCCTTTTGACGGTGATCGTCAAAGGGCGTTGACGGAGGTCGTCACCCCTCGTTGACGGAGGCCGTCAGTTACCGTTGACGACTACCGTAACAAATCAGATTAAAATAAGAACATAGAATAATATATATGTTGAAACAATTAATATACGGGATACTCTTTTCACTCCTTCTGCTTACAGGCATCCATCCGTTGCAGGCTGAAGAAGTAAAGAAAGACGTCCCCACCAAAGCGAACGAGCTCAATGCAGCCCAACAAAGGAAGTTCGATTACTTCTTCTATGAAGGATTGAACCTGAAGACGGCCGGTAAATTCGACGCCGCTTTCGACGCCTTTAACCACTGTCTCGCCATCGACTCTACGGCCGCTCCTGTATTGTACGAACTTTCATCGTTCTACATACAACTGAACCGTCCCGAGAAAGCGGTCGATATGCTGAAACGAGCCGTTGCCAACAGTGCCGACAACTTCACCTACCGCATGGCACTGGCTACCATCTCCCGCAACCTCGGTATGTACGGAGAGGCCGCCGAAGAATACGAGAAACTGCTCAAAGCCTATCCCGGAAAGCCGGAGCTCAACTATTACCTGGCGGAAGCCCTGACCCAGGAAGGCGAGATCGGACAGGCTATCGACGCCTACAACGCCCTCGAATCGTCGATCGGCATGAACGAAGCCCTCTCCATGCAAAAGTACAAGCTCTACAATTCGTTGGAGCAGTCGGACGCCGCCTTCAAGGAGATAGAGAAGCTGGCAGCCAAATACCCGATGGAAGCCCGTTACCAGATCATCCTGGGCGACCTTCATCTGGAAAAGAACGACACGATAAAAGCACGTGCCTACTACGACAAAGCGCATGAGATCGACCCGGCCAATCCCTACTATATCGTATCGATGGCCAACTACTACGAAGCAACCGGCAACAAAGACGCTGCCGAAGAACAGATACGTACTGCCCTGGTCAACGAGAAACTGGATGTAGATACCAAAGTAGGCATCCTCTCCCGTTATATCCTGAAACTGCAACAGACGCAGAAAGATACCGACAGTTCGAACGCCCTCTTCCAGACCTTGCTCGAACAGCATCCGGAAGATACCGAACTGAAACAGATGTACGGCAGCCTTCTTCTCTCGCAGGGAAAGACGGATGAAGCACGTTTCCAGTTCCAGCTCATCACCGAAATGGAACCGGAGAATGCCGGAGCCTGGCAGCAGCTTCTCAACATGTCGCTCAAAGCCGAAGATATACCGGAAGTGATCCGCATCTGTACCAAATGCCAGGAGCTGTTTCCGGATGCCCCGGAATATTATTTCTACCTGGGTATCGCTTACTACCAGCAGGAAAAGTATCAGGAAGCCCTGAACACTTACTATGCCGGTATCGACATCATCCCAGCGGAGAACCCGAGGTTGAAATCTGACTTTTACGGCCAGATCGGTGACATCTACTACCAGATGAAGCAAATGGATCAGACCTATAAAGCCTACGACGAAGCATTGAAATATAACGACAATAACATCGTTGTCCTCAACAACTACGCTTACTTCCTTTCTTTGGACAAGAAAGACCTGAAGAAAGCGGAGCGCATGAGTGCACAATGTATCAAACTCGAACCGGACAATGCCACTTATCTCGACACCTACGCCTGGATATTCTTCGTACAGGGCAATTACACCCTTGCCAAGATATACATCGAAAGTGCGTTGGAGAAGGATAATACAAAAAGTGCAGAGCTGGTAGACCACTACGGTGACATCCTCTACATGACAGGCGATAAAGACAAAGCCGTCGAACAGTGGAAGAAAGCCCGCGAACTGGGTAAGGAAAGCGAAGTGCTCGACCGCAAGATAATCGAAGGCAAATACATCGAAGAGGAGGTTGCCCAATGAGAAAGATGACAGGCCATGTCCCCGCGCCCGACGCGGGGCCGCAGAAGAACCAACGGTTAAAGGCCGGTGCCTTTGCGATCCCGTGTCAGGCACGGGAACGGGTGGGTTTATTTTTTATTTTATTGCTCATCTTATTCTTTTCCGGTTGTAAGTCATCCAAGAAGATCGGAACGATCGTATCCGGCGGAGCCAAGGCACATAACGAGTTCTTCGAGCTGATGGAAGAACGGGCTTTTCAGTTCAACACCCTGACCGCCCGCCTGAATGCGGAGTTGAAGATGCCTAAAAACAATATGAGTTCCCGTGTAGACCTGAAGATGGTGCGCGACAGTGCCTTCCAGCTATCCGTACAACCGTTCCTCGGGATAGAGGTATTCCGTGCTGAGTTTACCGTTGACAGTATCAAGGTAATCGACCGCATGAACAAACGCTACGTAGCCGAGCGCTATGCCGACCTGAAAGGACAAACTCCGATCGAGTTCAACTTCTATAACCTGCAGGCATTGTTCACCAACCGTATCTTCCTGCCCGGTTATCAGGAGATCGAGCCGAAGCAATTCAAACGTTTCAAGCTGAATCAGGACGGAGATAAAGCCGAGATCAAGGTAAAAGATGCTCTTGGGCTACTCTATACCTTCTTTGCCGATGGCGAGGAGAAACTGCTGTCTACCTATATCACAGACCCGTCCGAACAATACGCCCTGCAATGGGACTATTCGGATTTCCGTGTAACGGACGGACAACCTTTCCCCCAGCTGATGGACGTGAACGTACTGGCAAACGGCTCCTCACAGGGAGGTATCGCCTTCCGTTTCTCCCGTATACAGACAAATGTGCCTGTTAATCTCGATTTTTCTATTCCTGCTAAATATAAACGTATTACCTTTGCACAAATCATAAAGTCAATCAGTAATAGCCAGAAATAGAGATGAAGTATATTTGGATTGTCATATTCACGTTATCTGCCCTGACCGCCTTCGGACAGAAGTCCGCCCGGGTGAGACAGCTTGAAGAACAGCGAAAGAAAGCGCTGGCCGAGATAGAAATGACAAACCAGTTACTGAAAGAGACAACCCAGACAGCCCAAAACTCCCTCAACCGCCTCAACCTGCTCTCGCAGCAGATCCTTTCGCGAAAGAAAGTGATCAGCCTGCTCAACCAGGAAGTAAGTGAGATAGATAACCAGATCGCTGCCACCCGCCGCGAGATCAACAAGCTGGAAAAAGAACTGGGGGAGAAACGCGCCAACTACGGTAAGTCCGCACAAAGCCTCTATAAACGTCGCAATTCGCAGGATAAGCTCTTGTTCATCCTCTCTGCCGACAACTTCGCCCAGTCTATGCGCCGTATGCGCTACCTGCGCGAATATTCCGACTGGCAAAAACACCAGGCTACGGAGATCATCGACAAACAAACGGAGATCAACCTGAAACAGCGGGAACTGGAAAAGACCCGTTCCGAAAAGAATGCCTTGCTGGGAACCCGCGAACAGGAAAGCCAGAAGCTTCAGACCGAAGAAAGCAGCCAGAAAGTAGAGGTACAACAACTCAACAAGAAACAAAAGCAACTGAAGGACGAACTCCGGAAGAAACAGCAACAGGCCAACGCCCTGAACCGCCAGATCGAAAAACAGATCGCAGAAGAAATAGCCCGTGCCGAAGCGGAAGCCAAGGCAGCCCGCGAACGCGAACGCCGTGCCCGTGAAAAGGCCAATGCCAAGGCAAAAGCCGAAGGAAAAGAGCCTGTGCAGGAACCTATCCGCGAAGAGCGTGTAGCCGACACCAAAGGCGGTTACGCCATGACCAAGGCGGAGAAAAAGCTCTCCGACGACTTTGCCAGCAACCGTGGACGCCTGCCGTTCCCGGTATCAGGACGCTATACCATTGTCGGTACCTTCGGCGAACAGCAGCACTCGGAACTCAAATACGTCCGCACCAACAACAGCGGTATCGATATCCAGACGACACCGGGAGGAGATGCCCGCGCGATATTCAACGGTGAAGTGACCCGTGTATTCGTAGTGCCCGGTTACAACAATTCGGTGATCGTCCGTCACGGTAACTATCTGACAGTCTACAGTAACCTGAGCCAGGTCTATGTAAAGGCAGGCGATAAGGTCAGCACCCGTCAGGCTATCGGCAAGATATTCACCGATACGGAGGCCGGCAATGCAACAATCCTTCATTTCCAGCTCTGGAAAGAAAAGACGAAACTGAATCCTACCCCGTGGCTTGATTAATTTTCGTATCTTTGCCCCGATTTTAACAGGATTATTATGTATTGGACGCTCTTTCTTACTTTCCTCAAAATTGGTGTGGGTACAATAGGCGGCGGATATGCCATGTTACCGTTGATACAGCGGGAAGTCGTAGACCGCGGCTGGCTATCCAAAGAAGATTTCATCGACCTCTTTTCCGTTGCACAGTCGTTGCCGGGTATTTTCGCGGTCAACATATCCATCTTTGTAGGCTACAAGCTGAAAAAGAACATGGGAAGCGTGGTCTGTGCACTCGGTACGATCCTGCCCTCGTTCCTGATCATCCTGCTGATCGCCACATTCTTTACCCAGGTTCAGGATAACGAATGGGTGGAAAAGATATTCAAAGGGCTGCGTCCGGCCGTTGTCGCCCTGATCGCAGTTCCCTGTATTACTACGGCACGCTCCATTAAGCTCAACTACCTGACGATGATCATTCCGATTGTGGCGGCATTGCTTATCTGGATGGGGGGCGTTTCGCCGGTATGGATTATCCTGGCGGCTATTGCCGGAGGATTAGTGTATGGTTTAAAGATAAAGAAGAATTGATATGATCTGGTTACAGTTACTTTATGTCTATCTGAAGATCGGCATCTTCGGTTTTGGTGGCGGATATGCCATGCTTTCACTGATACAGGCGGATGTAGTAGACCGTTACAAATGGATTTCCCTGCAGGAGTTCACGGATATAGTGGCAATCTCACAGATGACACCGGGCCCGATCGGCATCAATAGTGCGACTTATATCGGGTACACAGCTATTCATAACGCCGGATATTCTCCTGTGATGGCTGTTCTGGGTTCCTGCCTGACAACGTTTGCCGTCTGCCTGCCCTCATTCATCCTGGTATTGGTAATCTCCTATTTCTTTGCTAAATTCAAGAACAACAAATACGTAGTTGCCGCTTTCACCGGCCTGCGCCCTGCAACGGTTGGACTGATCGCCGCCGCCGCATTAATGCTGATGAACAAAGAAAACTTCATCGATTACAAAAGCTTCCTGATCTTCGGTGCCGCCTTCATCCTCACCTGGAAGTTCAAGGTTCATCCTATATTGATGATTTTCCTGGCTGGGATTGCAGGATTGATATTATACTGGTGAAAACAAACAATACAACGAAAGCCCCGGAAGGAAATCCTTCCGGGGCTTTGTTTTTTATCCATGTTCCCTCTTCACAGGGGTACTGACAGATGAACTTTATTTTATTACTTTAGTATTAATACGGCTACTTGTTCGCCCGTCGCGGGGTAATTGGTTGGAGTATAGACGCTGTAAGCAACGCCTATACCCGGCAACCGCGTAGCGGTAATTTTAGAATTATTTCATTATTTCTTATTTAACGATTGCTTTTACAGCAGCTTCGCCTTCGACAGCTACCACAACGATACCAGCAGGAGCAGCGATTGTAGCCTTGTCAGAAGTAACTACTGTGTTAGCAACAGTCTGACCAAGAACGTTACTGATAGTAACTTTCTTACCTTGAGCACCGTTAATGATAACTTCACCTTCAGAAGCAATAACTGATACATCAGAAGTACTTACACCTTCGTTAGCTGTCGGCATACCTTCTTCTTCTTCATTCATATTGAATACATCGCCATCAATGATATCATCAACAACAACTACTACACCGTTCATCCATTTTACATAACCTTCACCGTCACGTACAGCTTTGGTAGCACCCGGCAATCTGTTATAGTTAGCTGTTTCGATGCGGAATGACTTAGCATCTGTATCTACATATCGGAATGCAAACTTAGCCTGGTTGTAATCTTCAGTACCTACCATCAAAGTATCGTTTGTGCTGGCAATAACCAAAGAGTCTTCAATATGCTTAGCCTGAACAAAACCTAAACGATAATACTTTTCAGTATTGATATATGGATTATTGTCTTTGTGCTTGTTTGCAATATCCCATGCAATAGCTGTATCAACCAGGTTCACCAGATAACGGCCTTCTACCCAACCCTTAGATTCAACCTTGTGAGCATCCGGGCATGTAGGATCGTCACCGTGGATCGGACACCATTTACCAGCCGGAGTGATCTTCGGATCTACTACCAACATATACTGAGGACGATATGTATTGTTACGTACATAAGCTGTATCAGCAACCATTGCAGGAGCAATTGCAGGATATTGTGCCAGATTTTCCATTCCTAAGAAACCACCGTCTTCAAACAAAATCGATTTCGGATTATCGTTACGGAAAATAGAGATTGTATCCAAAGCATTTACAACCGGACGATACATCGGCTTTTCTGTCGGTTCTACTACGAACAAGTCATTTTCTGTACGGTTATAAATCCAAGTAGTATTCAAAATACCATTAGTTGCATCGCCTGCATATACTTTAGAATATTCGTCCCAAGCATTAAACACCTGATACATAGAAGCATCTCCCCATGTAGCATATTGTTCTTCTGTCATCGAAGCAACTTCATTAATTACCGGACGTAAGTTCAACTTACCGTTATCCACACGCAAAGTAAATTTCTGAGCATCTTTAGCTGCTTCTTCAACAGATTCATAACGCTTTTTAGTGTCTTCATCCTTATAAACTTGAGAGACATATCTGTTTTTATCATAAACCAACGGTTCTGTGAATTGGTTAACGAATGAGTAAGAAACAACCTTCAATGTATCTTTTGTCTCTTTATAATCTTTACCGGAATAGTAACCCATTGTACTGATTACATAGATAGAGTCTGTCGGAACATATATATCTTTATGCGTATTTACTTTGTCGTGATCAATCTTACGAGCAGCAGCATATTCTGTTGCAGTGAAGATCAACGCATCTTCCTGATCAATATTCAAACCGATTGTATGATTGTCTGTTCCTTCATGATTTTCAGTAAACCATGCATTTTCACCAAATACATTAGAAGAGAAACCGATATGGAACTTATTGTTCTTTACATCAGACAATGTTTCATAACCATCGTTTGAACTATGACTTTCAACAGTTTCGATCTTATAAATTACATTTCCACTTACATATAAGTTTTCACTTTCACCTTCATACAAAGTATTTGCAGCTAAAGACCATTTGTAATTTGGAGCTTCGCGATTTGTAAATACGTACTGACCTTCTTCATATGTTAAAGCGAACTGACCTTCCAATACGTTACCATAAGACGTTACAAATTCACAATATGTATGGCCATCTCCATTATACAGATCGTCAGCCACAGCTAATTTGCCAAGGACTTTACCTTTAGCATCCAATTTAGTTACAGTGTAGAACTTATTTTTTACCAGGAAGTCTTTCGGATCAACCACCTTGTTGCTACCCAAAGAAACCAGGATCGGCTTCAAAACAGTACTTACAGAAGCGGCCAATGTCGGAACTTCTTTAGTACCCAGATCTAAACGACCAACTTCAGCCCAACCTGCTGCCAAATTAACTCTCAATACATCAATTGCTTCAAGTTTTGTATAATCCGTATATTTAGCAGATACTTCAGCACGGAATTCTCCAAAGTAATTACCTTCTTTACGCAGAATATCATGTGTCAAAACAGTTTCTGAAACTGTAGTAAATGTATAATTAGACTGTGAAGTTACAGAACCGCTGGAAGCATACTTCTGGGCAACAATATAGTTACCTTCTACATCTTTCAGGTAAAAGCTATCCTCATCTTTAGTAGTAGTACCAAAATCAACGAACTTGCTGCCATTCCAATGCATCGGAGTCAAATGTTTCTGGAACGGATTACCTGCGATGTCTTCTTTCTTGAATTCACCATCTTCGTTCAGATATTTGATTGTTACGGAGAAACCGTCATTTTCAAACCACATCAGGTCTGCAACAGACAATACGTTGTTGCCGGCTTTGTAAAGACCAAAGCTCGCTGGAGTGTTATCATTTAATGTTAAACCATTAACAGCAAAAACGACACCTTTATTATATACAGCATTATTTTCAGGATAGAAAGTTCCATTAGTTCCTGTGCCAGCATTTGTTACAGATTTCAATTGAACACCATTCTTATTAACAAACTTATAATAATATCTACCGTCAGACTCCTGGCCTCTTGTCATTTTCCACAAAGCAGCAGGATTAGTTGCGTATTCTTTGATATTTGTTTCAGTTGCCGCAGTTGCGCTTGCAGTATTTGTTCCATCAATATTAATAATATATGCGAAACCATTTGCACTGCTAAGAATTAACATACTATAGTCTGAAGTTTCTTTTTCCTCCAATGCATAACCAAATACGTCTGATTTTGCCGGAGCAACAGCTGCAATTACAGGTAACTTTCCGTTATTAGGATTCTTTGCTTCACCATACAGTACGTTATTGTCAGTACATTCAATAGCTACATTAGCTGCAGTTACATCTACATCGGCCAAAGCTTCTAATAAATCTTCACTTGAACCATTAAAAATAACATCTGCATCAGCCGGTGTACTAGTTACAAGAGCCTTAATATAGTCCGCATTTAGATATTCTCCATTTGTACCTTTAACAGGAGTCACCTGAACTGATTTATAACCTTTGTTATCATCTGTAGCATAGTCTTTATACAAATAATCGACAGCACAATTCTCAAAAGTATTATTGCTAATTGAAGCTACATCAAAATCAGTGAGTTCGGCACTCTTTGTTTCACCCCCTGTAGGTAAAGCAATATCTTCAGCTACGATGATTGCGGAAGACTGCCATTTATCGTTTATAGTCTTGGCATTCTTAAATACATTTCCTTTTACTACAATTTTGGCATCTGCATCTGTCGGGAAAATAGAAATACCATTTGCCAATAAATTAACTCCTCCATCACAAATAATATTATTATCAATAATTGTTACTGAAGAAGAAACTACCGTAATAGCATTCTTATGATAAGAAGATGCATTACTTGTTGTCTTATTAAGAATAGTAAGGTTTTTTACAGTTACATTTTCACCTGTAATAACCAAACGGCCTGTAAATATCTTACCATGTCCATCGATAATCAGATTATTCTGATCAATTAACAGATAAGGAGTACTCTCATCTAAAGAAATATCAGCCAAGAAATCAATTTTACTGTCTCCCATATTTGTTACAGTATACGTCGTCGCATCAGCCTTAAAATCAGCCAATGTCTTCACATCTGTAGCATTCACGGAGACTAGCGCACCACTCAGCAGTAGCGTAGCCACAAGCGTAGAAAACTTTTTGTTCATAATCTAAATTTTAATATTAATAATAGTGTTAATGAAATAGTTCTTTTCTTCTTTGCGAACGTCCTTTCAAAGCAAATGACTAACTAAAAGGATCGTTTATTCTAGTCAATAATTTTGGCCTTAAAGCAATTGGTAAGCTAAATGCCGATTTTTGTACTGACTTTGCTATTGCGTTGATAAGAAAGAAGATACCAAAGGAAAAAATAATTGGAAAAGAATTGTGGTTTCAAAAGTTATAATTAATTTTGTTGGCGTATTTAAACGATCCTTTTTTTTAGTCATACTATATTTAGGCATTAAGCCTTGTTTTACAAATCATATATAGCATTTTTAATTCTCTATTTCATTCTTACTTTTATCATCTTTTCTATTTACCTGATACATTAATAATAAGTACGCGTACGTTAATATATATTACACAAATATGCAACTCTTTCTCTGTCGTTTTTCCGGTTCATTTATCGTTTTCTCCCCACAGAAAAAGTTTTCCTCATTTAGCCTTCATGGGTTCATACACCATTACATGAATTGAATAACAATCCATCCAGCATGAACCCACTTTTTGTTTCACCTTCATACGGCCTTCATTCCGGCTTCATCCCATCAGCCTTTTATTCTTCTTCCCGGGCATTACACAAGGCATCCGCAACCTTCTTCACCATCCCAATAAAATCGCTCACAAGAACTAAGCTCCCGGCACGGGAAAACTAACCTTTTTACTCCCTACAAATATTACCTTTTCTCCTTACTTTTATATTAGAAATATATACTTTACAAATAAGAAAGGCATGCCTTACTTTTTAGAAACTCTAGCTTTACATATTCGTAAAGCATGCATTACATATTAAAGATAGCGGAGTAAAATTATTAATTGTCCTATGCTAAGACCTTACTCTTCCCGAATAAGAACCTTAGCTTCCGGCACAGACTCAAAAGCAACGGAGCAGAGATATTGCCCAACCAAAACAAAGACGAGACAACCTATTTCAGGACGGGACACAGTCAACCAAAATCAAGACGAGACACATGAAGCCGGAATGAAAGCCGTATGAAGGCAAAACAAAAAAGCGGGTTCATCTAACATCAATTGTATATCAAAGGACATCTTCCTATATGAAGGCAATGAAGGCTAATATGCCAAAACTTTTTACAATTGCCCCGTTAAACCTTTTCTTTTTACTCTTGTCTATATTCCGATTGAGTTGTGTATATTTACAAACCTATTGATAAGTTTTAAAGTAGATACCATTGAAAATATGACGAAGAGAGTGAAGTGGGGCGTAACCGCCGCAATCCTTCTGCTGATTGCAGGAATGATTGCCTATCCACAGATTAAGACCAAGTTGACAGCATCCGGTAAGGCAACCGAAGTTGTTCCCGCACCGGGAACAAGCGTAAGGAAGCAGGTACTTAACATTAACGCTGAAGTGTTGAAATTCCAATCGCTAACCGACAAAGTCATTAGCACCGGCAGTATCATTCCCGACGAAGAAGTAGACTTATCCTTCGAGTCGTCCGGGAAAGTGGTGAATATCTATTTCACCGAAGGTACCCATGTGAAAGCAGGCGACCTGCTGGCAAAGATCAACGACAAACCGCTGCAAGCCCAACTCAGGAAACTGGAAGCCCAGATTCCGCTGGCTAAAGACCGGGTATATCGCCAACGTACCCTGTTGGAAAAAGATGCCGTCAGCCAGGAAGCCTACGAGCAAGTTACTACCGAATACGAAAAACTGATGGCCGACATCGACCTGGTGAAGGCTAATATCTTACAGACAGAATTGCGTGCGCCGTTCGACGGTATCATCGGTCTTCGCTCGGTCAGTGAAGGCGCTTATGTCTCCCCTACTACTTTCATCACCAAGCTGACGAAGATATCGCCGCTGAAGATCGAGTTCTCTATCCCGGAGAACTATGCGACCGACGTAACCGACGGTACTTCCATCGTGTTCCGCCTGGAAGACTCCAACGGCAAGATGCGCGATTACAACGCCAAAGTATATGCCGTAGAAAGTAAAGTGGATATGACGACCCGTACCCTGAAGGTGCGTGCCACTTACCCGAACACCAACGAGTCGATCTTCCCCGGACGTTATACTTCTGTGGAGATCACCAAACGCGAGATAAAGAATGCTTTGGCCATCCCGAGCGAGGCGCTGATCCCTGAAATGGGAAAGAATGTGGTCTACCTGTATAAGGGTGGAGTGGCCGAACCGGCCGAAGTCACGATCGGGCTGCGTACGGAAAGCCGTGTGCAGGTGCTCGACGGTGTACAGCCGGGCGACACATTGATCACTACCGGTGTGATGCAACTTCGTACCGGTATGAAAGTTACTATTGATAATCTGTATTAAATTCCCCTATGGCAAATATATCGGAAACCAGTATAAACAGGCCGGTTCTCTCGACAGTAATGATGCTTGTCATCCTGCTGTTCGGTATGATCGGCTACAAGTTCCTGGGGGTTCGCGAGTTCCCCAGTGTAGACCAGCCCATTATCTCGGTCAACGTTTCCTATCCGGGAGCGAATGCCGAGGTTATCATGAACCAGATCACAGAACCGTTGGAGCAGAATATCAACGGTATACCGGGTATCCGTTCGCTGAGTAGCGTCAGTAGCCAGGGTAGCAGTCGTATCACCGTCGAGTTCGAATTGTCGGTAGATATGGAAACGGCTGCCAATGACGTGCGCGACAAGGTTTCGCGTGCCCAACGCTACCTGCCGCGCGACTGTGACCCGCCAACCGTATCGAAAGCCGATGCCGATGCGTCACCGATCATGCAGATCGGTATCCAGAGCAACAGGCGTTCGCTGATGGAACTGAGTGAGATCGCCGAGCTGACGGTAAAAGAGCGCCTGCAAACGATCTCGAATGTGAGTAGTGTGGATATCTGGGGACAGAAACGTTATTCCATGCGCCTGTGGCTCGACCCGATCAAGATGGCAGGTTACGGTGTCACCCCGCTGGATGTGAAGAATGCGGTGGATGCGGAAAACGTGGAGCTACCTTCCGGTAGTATCGAAGGAAATACGATAGACCTGTCTATCCGTACCTTGGGATTGATGCATACGGCAAAAGAGTTCGACGACCTGATCATCAAGGAAGACGGCAACAATATCGTCCGCTTCAAGGATGTAGGGCGGGCGGAACTGGCACCGGAAGACCTGCGCAGTATATTACGTAAGAATGGCGAGCCGATGGTGATCGACGTGATCGTCCCCCAGCCGGGAGCCAACCATATAGAGATTGCCGACGAAGCTTACCGGCGTATCGAACAGCTGAAGAAAGACCTTCCGGAGGATGTCACGATCGAAATGGTGTACGACAATACCCGTTTCATCCGTGCTTCTATCTATGAGGTGGAAGAGACGATCTATGTGGCATTCGCCCTGGTGGTGCTGATTATCTTCCTGTTCCTGCGCGACTGGCGTGTGACGCTGGTGCCGTGTGTCGTTATTCCGGTATCGTTGGTCGGTGCTTTCTTTGTGATGTATATCTCCGGCTTCTCCATCAATGTATTGACCATGCTGGCCGTCGTGCTTTCGGTAGGGTTGGTGGTGGACGATGCGATCGTGGTGGCCGAGAATATCTATGTCCGTATCGAAAAGGGGATGAACCCGAAGGAGGCGGGGATAGAAGGTTCGAAGGAGATTTTCTTTGCGGTAATATCCACGACGGTCACCCTGATTTCCGTATTCCTTCCCATCGTGTTTATGGAAGGTATGACCGGACGTTTGTTCAAGGAGTTCAGTATCGTGATTGCCGGTTCCGTTGCTATTTCTTCCTTTGTGGCATTGACCTTTACACCGATGCTTGCCACCAAGCTGCTGCGCAGGCGCGAAAAGAAGAACTGGCTGTATGTGAAGACCGAACCTTTCTTCGAAGGGTTGAATAATATATATTCCCGGTCGCTCAACTATTTCCTGAGCCATAAATGGTGGGCTATCCCTATCGTGGTGATCCTGTTCGGTTCGATCGGGTATTTCTGGACGACGATCCGCTCGGAACTCTCTCCTTTGGAAGACCGTTCGTCTATCTCGATCAATATGCGTGCCCAGGAGGGAGCCACCTTCGAGTTTATCCGCGATTATTCCGACCGGATAGCGGAACTGGCCGACTCGATCGCTCCCGAACGTAAGTTCCTGACCAACCGTTCATCCAGCAGCAACGCCAATATCAGTGTAATCCTTCCGGATATCCAGGAACGTGAACGTTCACAGATGGAAATAGCTGAGAAACTATCGGCCGCCGTAAGGAAAGAGACGCAGGCGCGTGCATTCGTACAGCAGCAGTCCACTTTCGGAGGACGACGCGGAGGTATGCCCGTGCAATACGTATTGCAGGCGCCGAGCCTGGAGAAACTGGCGGAACATCTGCCCGAATTCATGCTGAAGGTAAACGAAAGCCCCGTATTCCAGATGGCAGACGTGAACCTGAAGTTCACCAAGCCGGAGACGCGTATCGAGATCGACCGCGACAAGGCTTCTTCCCTGGGAGTAAGTACCCGCAACATCGCCCAGACATTGCAGTATGCGTTAAGCGGGCAGCGTATGGGTTATTTCTATATGAACGGTAAACAATACCAGATATTAGGCGAGATCAACCGCCAGCAGCGTAACACGCCGCTCGACCTGAAATCCATCTATGTACGCAGCGATAACGGGGAGATGATCCAGCTGGACAACCTGGTAGCACTGCATGAAGACGTAGCCCCGCCACAGTTGTACCGCTACAACCGTTTCGTTTCGGCAACCGTTTCCAGCGGTCTGAACAAAGGCTATACGATCGGCGACGGTCTGGACGAAATGGATCGTATCGCATCAGAGACATTGGATAACAGCTTCCGTACAGCCTTGTCGGGCGAGTCGAAGGAGTTCCGCGAGAGTTCTTCCAGCCTGATGTTCGCCATGATCCTGGCATTGCTGATGATCTATCTGGTGCTTGCCGCCCAGTTCGAGAGCTTCAAAGACCCGTTGGTGGTGATGTTCACCGTGCCGTTGGCCATTGCGGGGGCATTGATGTTTATGAGTTATTCGGGTATCACGATGAATATATTCAGTCAGATCGGTATCATTATGCTGATCGGGCTGGTGGCAAAGAACGGTATCCTGATCGTGGAATTTGCCAACCAACGCCAGGAGGCGGGACTAAGCATGGCGGAAGCGATCCGTTCGGCTTCTACACAGCGTTTGCGTCCGATCCTGATGACCAGTGTATCCACGATCCTCGGACTGGTTCCGCTAGTATATGCAACAGGCGAAGGGGCACAGGGACGTATTGCGATGGGTATTGCCGTTGTAGGCGGTATGTTGGTATCTACCTTCCTTACCTTATTCATCGTCCCGGCAATGTATAGTTTTATCTCAACAGACAGAGCAAAGAAAAAATGAAAAGAGTAGCAATGATCATACTGGCTGTTTCCTGCTACCTGGGCGTACAGGCGCAGGATGTATACAGCCTCAGAGAATGTATCGAAACCGGACTGGAACGCAACTACTCCATCCGGATTATACGTAACGAACAACAGATAAACGATAATAACGCCACACCGGGCAATGCCGGCTACCTGCCTACCGTAGATATGAGCGGCGGGTTCAGCGGATCGGTCAACAACAACCGCAACAAGCTGATGGACGGCACAACGGAAAAACAAAACGGCGTAAACAGTGAAACTGGCAATATCGGCCTGAACGTGAACTGGACTGTGTTCGACGGTTTCGGCATACAGGCCGAATACTCCCGCCTGAAGGAATTGCAACGGATGGGCGAACTGAATACACGCATGACGATAGAGGATTTCGTGGCCGACCTGTCTACCGAATATTACAACCGGATACGCCAGAATATCCGCCTGCGTAACCTGCGTTCGTCCCTCGATCTTTCCCGCGAACGTGTCCGTATTGCAGAAGAACGCTACCATATCGGTTCCGGTTCGCGTATGGACTTGCAGCAGGCACAAGTCGATTTCAACTCCGACAGTTCGAAGGTGCTGAATCAGTTGGAAGTAGTCAACACCTCACGCATCCGGCTCAACGAACTGATGGCACTCGAGAATGTAGAAGAAAACATCGCAGTCAAAGACTCAGTAATCTATCCGAATATCTTCCTGGATGAAGTGGAGCTATGGAAAAGCACGATCGAGTCGAACGCTTCCCTGCTGATCGCCCAGAAGAACAAGACGCTTTCCGAACTGGATTATAAAAAGGTGAAAAGCCGCAATTACCCTTACGTCAAACTGAATGCCGGTTATGGCTACACCGCCAACTGGTATGAAGTAGGCACCACCGACCTGCAGCAACGTTTGGGTCTGAATTACGGTATAACCGTCGGACTGAGCCTGTTCGATGGATTGAACCGCCGCCGCGAACGCCGGAACGCCCGTATCGAGATCGAGAACAAGGAACTGCGCATGCAGGAACTGGAACTCGCCTTACGTGCCGATATGAGTAACCTGTGGATGGCTTACCAGAACAACCTCGACCTGTGGAGCCTGGAAAAAGAGAACCTGGTTGTCGCACAGGAGAACTACCGTATCGCCATCGACCGCTATAAGCTGGGTGAGCTGTCGGGTATCGAACTGCGTGAAGCACAGAACAGTTTGCTGGAAGCAGAAGAACGCCAGTCTATCGCGGAATACTCTACCAAACTTTGCGAAGTATCCCTGCTGCAACTGAGCGGCCAGATACTGACCTACGTAGCTCCCGATCCGGAGAAAGCCAGCGAATGATCGTCACCGGTATCAATTGAACATATAACGTATGCCGATCTGCATCTGCCAGCAGTTACTGCTACTCTGAACAGCACTAAAAGTTTGAGTGGGAAGCAGTAACTGCCCATCTTCCACATAGTGGGTCATATTGTAGAGGGGAACGTTATCGGCCGTTACGCCTTTACGTTCCAGGATACGACCGCCACCGGACTTGGCCGCCGACTTATAAAGTCCCCATGAGTTGTTAAGCAGGTTGCCCACATTCAGTATATCAAGGCTGATCTGCAATGTATTGTTCTGTTTGCCGGCCTGCACACTGAAGTTTTGCAGGATACGCAGGTCAAAACGATGCGCCCAGGGATTAAAAGCAGAGAAAGCCTCGGCATATTCCCCTTTATGTTTGCTGAGATATGGATCCTGGTTCACGAAGTTCCAGAAAGCATCCGCCTGCTCTGCTGCGGTAAAGATTACTTTGTCCTTATCCTTTTTATCCGTAAAAGTCAACTCATCCTTTGTCTTGGGGATATAGAGAAGATCATTACTCACTCCGTCGTTATTCATATCGCCAGTATAGCAATAGGTGTAACTGCCGGTACGTTCACCCGTATAGATCAGAGCCACCGAAGTAGCCATATGCTTGCGGGCATAAGGTATCGTATAGTTGACAGAAGCAACCACACGGCTGGGCGAAGCAAGGAAAGACGGGTTCTGAAGGAAGAGGTTATTAGGGCCGTCGACAGACATCTGGTTCTTCCAGGAAGATATAGGGTCATTGCCTTGGTTATAGAACAGGCTCTTGGAGCCGGTATACGTGTACGACACAAGAAGATCCAGGTTCCGCACAGGGCTGGCCTGCAAGGAGGTATTCAAGGTGTAACTGTATCCTTTGGAGGTATTGCTCATCAACAACGCATCGCTGTTTTTCGCCAATACCTTATTATCAGCACCGCCCGGATAGAAATAACGGTTGTCAGGGCCGCTGAAACGCTGCATCTTCCCGTTATCCAGCGAGATCACATTATAATTACTCTGCACAATCGCATTGATATCCTTTATAAAGATACCTTCGAATGTGAAGTTGGCATCGAACGGGAGTGGCAACCGATAATCGGCAGCGATAGACGTTTTCCATACCTGAGGGAGCTTGAAATCTTTGTCGAGCGTAGCCAGGGAGTTGACAGTACCGGGCTCTGTGGGGAGATCGAGCAGTTGGATCACCTCGGAAGCGGAACGGATACCGCCGGCCAGCTTATCGAGTGCGGCCTGGTTATCCTTTTCGGTATAAGTAACGGTATTTTGTATCATACCGCTGTTACTCTGTATATTGGTAAGAAATACGAGCGGCATGCGTCCCGTAAAAATGCCTGTTCCTCCGCGTAGCTTAAGCGACTGGTCGCCCAGAATATCCCAGTTAAATCCTACACGGGGAGAGAATAGCACTTGAGTTGCAGGCCATGCATCGGCATAAAGACGGCGGCCGTCAAAGTCGAGTCCGGCTACGGCCGGGTTAAGCAGCTTATCACTGAGGTAGATCGGCAGGTCGATACGGAGGCCGTAGATCAGCTTCAGGCGGTCGCTCACATTATGCTCGTCCTGCAGATAGGCGGCAAACTGCCCCATTTTGACCTCGGCGGTAGGACTGTCACCACCGGTAAGTGAGTAAGTAAGCGTATAAACAGAGGGAGCTACTTCATTCACAAAATCTTCGTAACTGTTGTAACGGTAATAACCGAGTCCGCTCCTCATATAAGAGTTGGATACATTGATCAGATCGAACGAAAGTCCGGTAGTCAGGCTGTGACGTCCCAAATTGTAGGAAAAGTTATCGCTTATCGAAAGGGTCTTATCGAGCACACCGTTATTCCAGGCATACTGGTCGTAACCTGCATTCATAAAGGTATAAAGGCTTCCGCCCTCGATAGGCTTCATGATATCGATAGTAGGAAAAGGCCCTCCGTCGATCGCTTTCCGGCGATTATTCTCGACAGAAGTATAGGAAATGGAGAACTTGTTATATTTATTTCTTCCCAGCGTACTGTTAAGTTCAGCCGTGAGAGAAAAGAGATTATTATCGACCGTGTAACAGGAGTTGCGGAAAGACATACTGTACGGACCGATACGGGCACCGTTCATGGCTACTTCACCTCCGCGGCCATTGCTGTAGACAGGATTATAAACGCTGTTTTGTGTATAATTATAGCGGAACATCAGTTTATGAGCCTGATTAATATTCCAGTCGAGGCGCACAAGAGCCCGGTAGGCTTTCTCACCACCGGAGAAATCTGTCCATGAACCGGTATTATAGCCGTAGCGGTTCTTCAAAACGGAGGAAAAGGCCGCCATATCAGCTTCTGTTACCCGCGAAATAAGGTTGGCATCATCCCTGACCCCATCCGTCGAATAGGTGTACTTGGTCATCGGCTTAGGGGAATTATCCATCTCACCATTGATGAAGAAGAAAAGTTTGTTCTTAATGATAGGCCCGCCCAGCGTCACCCCATAAATATAAGCGGCTTCTTCCGCACGTTCGCCGAGATCGAATCCGTCTACCGTATTCCCCCGCAATTTCTCATTCCTTATATAGGTATAACCACTGCCTTTGAACTGGTTGGTTCCGCTTTTAGTGACAGCATTAATACTACCGCCCACAAAGTTGCTCTGGCGCACATCGAAAGGGGCGATATTGATCTGTACCTCTTCCAACGCTTCGGTAGAGATCGGTTTACTTCCTAACAGGAAATTTCCCAGTCCCATATTATTGTTGAAGCTGGCTCCGTCGACAGTAAAACTGTTCTGGCGCTGGTCGCGTCCACCAAAAGCATAAGTTCCCCCATTGGCATAAGCAGAGTATTTGACCAGTCCGTCCAATGTCTGCCCGATATTAGGAGTCTGTGCGATCTGGCGGGAGTTGATATGGTTGGAAGCACCTGTCTTCGTACTGGCAAAAGGACGTCGGCTGGCAGTAACAACCACCTCCGACAGTTCGGTCGATTCTTCAAGGGATACATTTAGCACATACGTCTCGCCCAGAACAAGCCGCAAATCGGTATAGCAGACCGGCTGGCATCCTACATAGGAAACTTCCACCTTATAAGGCCCGCCTGTATACAAGCCCTGAAGAAAGTATTGCCCTTCCAGGTTAGTTATCGTCCCATAACGGGTACCTGTCGGCTGATGAACAGCCAAAACCGTAGCACCGGCCAGTGCTTCCCCTTCAGAAATTACCCGCCCGGACAAACCGGAGGTAGTGACTTGCCCCGTTACTACCTGAAACATACAGATGAGACATCCGATGATTAAAATAAATCGCTTTAACATACCCCCTCAATCATTTTCTTGTTTAAACCGAAAATCAAGGGGCAAATATCTTTATAAATCTTTTAATACACAAGCAAAATCAAAGGATCTTAAAAAAATAAGAATATGCCAAAAAGCCTTAAGGCGAGAGATAAGCTTGCCATCACAGACATACAACCAAGTACTATTCATAAAAATACTTGAGAATACTTACCTAAAGCAAAAAATATTTCTATAATTTTGGAACAAGATAGCACTGCGTAATGAACACCATGACATGATAAAGATATTACTGTTAACCGATTTTTCCAGTGGCTATAGCAGATCACTTCTGGAAAATGTAGTCAGATATGCAAAGGAAGTAGGCCCCTGGGCTTTTTACCGGATGCCCTTGTATTTCAGGGAGCTTTACGGTGATGAAGGAGTCGTGGAGTGGGCAAAGAAATGGGGAGCGGATGCCATCATCGCCCAATTCACAGATATAGACCTGTCTGTACTGAACCAGTTGCACATACCGATCATTGTCCAAAATTACAAAGAACGAAGCCCCGGTATCTCTAACCTGACTGGTGACTATTTCGGAACCGGTGTAATAGCAGCAAACTTTTTCCTGCACAAAGGATATAAATCGTTTGCCTATTATGGGCTGACGGATACAGTATGGGGACGTGAACGAGGCGAAGGCTTTAAGAAAGCTGTCAGCAATCAGGGCTATGACGTTTATGAGTTCAGTAACCGGAAACGGATACCCAGTGAAAAGTGGAGTTTTGATGTTGAACTCGTAAGCAAATGGCTACAAAGCCTGCCAAAACCGGTAGCTCTTTTCGCTTGTGACGATTATTATGCATTGCAAATCACCGAAGTCTGTAAAATGTATGATATAAGCATTCCGGAGGAAATTGCAGTCCTGGGAGTAGATAATGACAAACTGCTGTGTAATATTTCCGACCCCCAATTGTCATCCATAGAACTGGATATCAAGAACGGAGGTTATGAAGCAGGGAAACTGATTCACCAATTCATCGAAAAAAAGATCGTTACCCCCGTCGATATAATCATAAAGCCAGTACGAATCGTCCCTCGCGCTTCCACCGAACGCTTTGCCGTTTCCGACAAATATATCGAACAACTGTTGCATTATATAGATAACAACCACCGGGATCCCCTATCTATAGACGACCTTATCCGGATGGTCCCCTTTTCAAGACGTGTTCTGGAGAAAAAGTTCAAAAGGGAAACAGGTACATCTGTCTGCCAGTATATTCAGGAACTGCGTATAGAAAAATTTGCCGATTTATTGGTTACAACTGATCTACCATTGGTAGAAGCCGCTGCTAAAGTCGGTTTTACGGATTACAAGAACATTTCCCGAACATTTACAAAGGTAAAGGAAATGACCCCCTTTCAATATCGGAAACGATTTACTTCTAAAAACAAATAAAAGATGTACCGACTTTCTATCCGGTCCGTTCGTTTTTTGAGGATTTTATTTCGCAATCAGCACATAAAAAGAAGATTCATTCTACTTACTTTGTACTGTTTGAACAATAAAAACAGTGCCATATGAATACAATATCAGCATCACACGAAAAAAAAGTAGTCCGCAGGCTCATCACCAACGGAAAATTAATCCAGATCGACAAGATTCTGGAAGATGGTTATATCATCATTGAAAATGATAAGATAACTGCTATCGGCACAGGCCATCCGTCATCGGATGATATCGATGAAATCATCGATGCTGACCAGCAGTATATATCTCCCGGGTTTATTGACCTTCATACACATGGAGCCGGAGGTGCCGATTTCATGGACGGTACGGTAGATGCTTACCTGACCGTAGCCAACACACATGCCTGCTATGGTACAACCGCCCTTTTACCCACCACGCTGACCTGTCCTGACGAAGAACTCTTCCACACATTTGAAATCTACCGCCAAGCAAAAAAACAAAACACGAAAGGTGCAAAGTTTCTGGGCATTCATCTGGAAGGTCCGTACTTCGCCTATAGCCAACGTGGTGCGCAAGATCCCGCCAATCTGAAGGCACCGACTCCCGAACATTATACCAGCATATTGAATGCCACTGACGATATCATTCGTTGGAGTATAGCACCCGAACTCGACGGTGCCCTCTACCTGGGTAAACTATTGAAAGAAAAACAAATAATTCCATCCGTCGGGCATACGGATGCCATTTGCGAAGAGGTCATGGAAGCCCATAAGGCCGGATACTCCCTGATGACGCACCTCTACTCAGGTATGCAGACCGTTACCCGCCGGAATGCACTCCGTTATGCGGGCGCTGTAGAAGCCGCTTTCTTACTGGAAGATATGGATGTAGAAATCATTGCCGACGGCATTCACCTCCCCAAAAGCCTGCTTCAACTTATACATAAATTCAAAGGAGCAGACAGAATAGCATTGGTTACCGATTCCATGCGCGGCGCCGGAATGCCGGAAGGGGTATATAAATTAGGAAGTTTAAAGGAAGGACAAACTGTAATGGTAGAAGAGGGAGTAGCCAAACTACTCGACCGAAGTGCTTTTGCCGGCAGCGTGGCAACTGCAGACCGTCTGGTCCGGACAATGGTTCAATTGGCAGAAGTATCCTTAACAGATGCAGTAAAAATGATGACGGTAACGCCTGCCCGTATTCTTCATATGGAAAATAGAATCGGTTCTTTAGAAGTAGGTAAAACGGCAGATATTCTTTTATTCGACAATCAGATCAGGATATCACGTACCATCATAAACGGACAGACGGTTTACCAGGCATAACTTCTTTCCAGACATTATTACCGGCCTCTCCATTCTGACGCATTTTGAGGATTTTATTTCGCAAGATGGGAGAAAATGAATAATTCATCCTTTTACTTTTGTCGTATTGAGATCCATTAAAAATTAATCAGTATGACAACGAGACGCAGTTTTATAAAAAAAGCAGTAGCCGGTACGGCTATGTTATCATTCGGTGGCGTGTTGCCTGGGTTCAGTGCAAAAAGTTATGCAAACATAGTAGGAGCAAACGACCGGATCCTAATCGGTTGCATAGGAGTGAACTCCCGCGGAGCCGCTTTAGCCCGGAATTTTACCAAACAAAAAAACTGCATCGTAAAACACATTTGCGATGTCGACTCCAGGGCCTTAAACAAATGTATCGCAGAAGTCACAAACATCAGCGACACGACTCCGAAAGGATATAAAGATCTGCGCCTGATGCTTGAAAAGAAAGACTTGGATGCTGTAGTAATAGCAACTCCGGATCATTGGCACGCCCCGGCTGCCTTACTGGCAATGAAAGCCGGAAAGCATGTTTATCTTGAAAAACCATGCAGTCACTCTCCCGAAGAAGGCGAAATACTAATCCAAGCCGCACAAAAATACAACAAGGTCGTACAGATGGGAAACCAGCGCCGTTCGTGGCCCAATGTTGTAGAAGCGATCAATGAGATCAAAGCCGGAACAATAGGGAAAGTTTATTTCGGCAAATCATGGTATACGAACAACCGTGCCCCTATAGGCAGAGGAAAAGAAGTTCCCGTCCCCGACTGGCTCGATTGGGACTTGTGGCAGGGAGCGGCTCCACGGACAACCTACAAGGATAATATCGTTCATTATAACTGGCACTGGTTCTGGCGATGGGGCACCGGTGAAGCCTTAAACAACGGAACCCATATGATAGACCTGCTACGATGGGGTATGGAAGTGGACTACCCGACTTCCGTGCAATCCACGGGTGGACGTTACTATTATCAAGACGACTGGGAAACTCCTGACACGCAAGTGATCAGTCTGAATTTCGGAGACAAGAAGTCAATGATCTGGGAAGGACACTGTTGCAATGCTTTTAAAATAGAAGACAATTCCGTCGGTGCACTTTTCTACGGGGAGAAAGCCAACCTGCTGATCGGAGGAGGTAATTATTACAAAATCATGGACCATAAAAACCAAATCATCCGCGAGGTGGAAAGTAAAATACAAACCGATCCCCGCAACCGGATGGATCCGGCGCAGCAATTGGATGCAATCCATATCCAAAACTTCTTCGATGCAATCAAAAAAGGAGAAAAGCTGAATGCGGGAATAGAGTCCGGGCACATAAGTACATTACTCGTCCAGTTAGGGAATATAGCCCAGCGTTCAGGAGAAAAACTGGAAACAGACCCGGCTAACGGACATATCAGAAACAAACAAATTGCGGATAAATACTGGAGAAGAACTTATCAGGAAGGATGGGAGGTAAAATTATGATAAACAATCATCATACAACAGAAAAAAGGCAAGTCATAACAGGAATCATTATCATCGGAATTGTATTCTTTATCATCGGCTTTGTATCATGGGTCAACTCGATACTGATTCCTTACTTCAGGATTGCCTGCGAATTGACAAATTATCAATCATATTTTGTTACATTCGCTTTCTATATAGCCTATCTCGTCATGTCGATTCCGGTTTCCTATCTATTAAAAAAGACGGGATACAAAAAAGGAATGATGTACGGTTTCTTTTGTCTGGCCGCAGGCGCATTGCTATTTGTACCCGCTGCGCTGGACAGAACATACTGGATATTCCTTACCGGTCTGTTCACGATGGGTACAGGATTGTCGGTTCTGCAAGCTGCCGCAAATCCATATATCACGATCATCGGTCCTATTGAAACAGCAGCCCGGCGCATCAGCATAATGGGTGTATGCAACAAGTTCGCCGGAATCGTTTCACCTATTATCTTTGCTGCAGTCGTGTTGGGGAAAAGCCAAAATATCCTGACATCCGTCGAATCCGGGCTCCTCAACGGCATAGAAAAGGAAGCAGCACTCAATGAACTTATGCGTGGAGTAATACTTCCTTACAGCATACTTAGCCTCATCCTTCTCACAATCGGATTGTTTATCTATAAATCAAAATTACCGGATATCAACCCTGAAGAGGAGAATGAAGAGATAGCAACCGCCAATTGCGGAAAAACCTCCGTCTTTCAATTCCCCTACCTGCTACTCGGCGTATTGGCCCTGTTCCTGCATGTTGGGACACAAGTCGTAGCTATAGATACGATCATCAGTTATGCAGGTTCTATGGGCGTAGGACTTTTGGACGCCAAGTTCTTTCCTTCCTATACGCTTGGAGCGACAATTCTGGGTTACTTGCTCGGAATCCTGTTAATCCCGCGTTTTATATCCCAGAAAAATGCATTGATCGTTTGTACAGTTTTAGGGTTAATCCTCTCTCTAGGAGTAATTCTCACCCATACGAATATTTCCCTATTGGGACACAATGCAGGTTTATCCATCTGGTTTCTGGCTTCCCTCGGTTTACCGAACTCTTTGATATATGCAGGTATCTGGCCCCACGCCATCCGGAATCTAGGGCGTTTCACCAAAATTGGTTCATCCATGCTAGTTATGGCATTGTGCGGAAATGCCATCCTTCCCCTTGTTTACGGCAAACTGGCAGACATAACTTCTTTGCAAACCGGATATTGGGTATTGATACCTTGCTATTTATATCTAATATGGTATGCCGCCTGGGGATATCGCATCGTAAGTTGGTCATCAAAAGTATAAATACAAACACCGACTTCCTATAGCCTAATAACAGTTTCTTCCTAATGAAACTAATGTTTCACCTAAGAGGAACAAATGTTTCACCAGCATGAAACAAGTGAAACAAACGGAAAGATCACGTTTGCTAACAGTATAAATCAAAAATAATCAATATGATAAATTTAAAAAAGAACAAGCTTACTGTACAGGTATTCCCTGACAGGCAATCTATGGGAAAGAGTGCAGCATCGGATGTTGCGCAGGCTATATGCAAATTATTAAAAGAGAAGGAAGAGATCAATATGATCTTTGCTGCTGCTCCCTCACAAAATGATTTCCTGGCAGCACTCACAGCCGATAAATCGATCGAATGGAACCGTATCAATGCTTTCCACATGGATGAATATATCGGATTGAAACCCAATGCTTCTCAGGGATTCGGCAATTTCCTGAGTGAGCATATATTCACAAAAGTGGCCTTCAAACAGGTCTATTATATACAAATGAAGAAAGACGATTTTGAAGCCGAATGCGAACGCTATACCCGCCTGCTGTCAAAACGAGCGATCGATATCGTTTGTATGGGAATAGGAGAAAACGGACATATCGCCTTCAACGATCCGCATGTAGCCGATTTCAACGACAAAGACTGGATGAAGGTAGTCGACCTTGCCCCCCAATGTAGAGAACAACAGGTGCACGACGGATGTTTTCAATCTCTTGATGAAGTTCCCACACAGGCATTCACGCTCACCATCCCGATTCTGATGTCTGCCGCATATACATTCTGTATCGTTCCAGCCTCCACAAAGGCAGAGGCTGTTTACAATACCTTATATGCTCCTCTATGCGAAAAGTATCCCTCTACGATCCTGCGCGAAAAAGAAAACGCCCGGTTATATCTGGATATGGACAGCGCTTCGCTTCTACCTGTAAAAATACAAGAAAATAATTAACGAATCCCTAAAAAGAACAACTTATGAAACGTAATGTATTATTACTGCTCATTATTCAGTTTCTTGCCATAACTTCACTTCACTCGCAAGAGATCATCCGGTTAGGCATTATCGGACTGGACACCTCTCACTCCGAAGCTTTTATCAAATTAATAAACGGAGAGAACCCGCAACCAGATTATATTGGTTTCAAAATTGTAGCCGCCTATCCATACGGCTCCAGAACTATCGAGTCCAGTTATAGCCGCATTCCCAAATATACGGAAACAGCCCGGCAACACGGAGTCCGTATAACTTCATCGATTGCGGAGCTTCTGAAAGAGGTAGACTGTGTATTACTAGAAACAAATGACGGGACTTTGCACCTCGAACAGGCAAAGGAAGTGATAAATAATGGTAAACCCCTATTCATCGACAAACCGGTTGCTGCACGGTTGTCCGATGTACTGAGTATCTACGGAATGGCAGAAAAGAAACAGGTTCCCATTTTTTCATCATCGGCATTACGCTTTTCCCCCCGGAACCTGGAATTAAGAGCCGGAAACGGCCCGGAAGGGAAAGTCGCCGGTGCAGACTGCTACTCTCCCTGCACGAACGAACCCTCACACGCCGGATTTTTCTGGTATGGAATTCATGGAGTAGAAATATTGTATACGCTAATGGGGACCGGATGTAAATCTGTCTCCTGCATCTCGGACGAAAGCGCGGACCTGGCTGTCGGACTATGGAACGACGGAAGAATAGGAACCTTTCGCGGGCTACGGAACAGTGCACATACATACGGTGGTACGGCAATCTGTACAAAGAAAGTTGTACCCGCAGGAGGATATGAAGGTTACGAAGGACTGTTGAAGGCCATCCTTACTTTTTTCCGCACGGGCATAGCACCTGTCAGTAAAGAGGAAACGATCGAGATATACACATTCATGGAAACAGCCAATGAAAGTATCCGGCAAGGCGGTAAGCCTGTGAACACAAAAGAAATTTATGAAAAAGCATTATCCTTAGTAAAGGATCAGGAAGTTTATTAATCTTAAAAGTACGATGGTATGAAAAAAATCAACAATGCAAAAAGACTGGTATTAAATCTATTAGTTATGGCCTTCCTGTTTATGACCATAGTACCGGTTTTCGCAGAAGAAACAACGAACAACACTTCTGCTATCGAGCAAAAGCAAACAGTAACTGGAACCGTCACCGATAACAACGGTGATGCGATACCTGGTGTAAATGTAATGGAAAAAGGGACTACCAACGGAGTGATAACCGATGTCAATGGTCAATACACCATAAGCGTAACGAATGGAAATTCGATACTGGCTTTCTCCTTCATCGGATACGTCACCAAAGAAGTTCCTGTAAAAAAACAAAAGACCATTAATATCTCCCTAGCGGAGGAGGTATTAAATCTGGAAGAAGTAGTTGTTGTGGGCTATGGAGTCCAAAAGAAAAGAGACCTGACAGGTGCAGTGACCCAGGTAAAGGCTACTTCATTGGAAAAGGAACGTCCGGCTACCGTACAAGACATATTAAGAGCAAATGTTGCTGGGTTGAACATCGGACTCGACAACTCAGCCAAAGGAGGCGGCAGTATGGAAATTCGCGGAAAACGCTCCATCAAAGCCAGCAACGAACCCTTATTGGTTGTAGACGGTATTATTTACTACGGCAGTCTCGATGAGATCAACCCCAATGATATCGCCCAGATCGACGTCTTGAAAGATGCCAGTTCGGCAGCCGTATACGGAGCGAAATCAGCCGCCGGTGTCGTGCTGATTACAACGAAAAAAGGAGCAGCCGAAAAACCCACCGTTCAATTCAATGCCAGCGTAGGTATCGCAACTTTGGCAAAGAAGATGGACGTTTACAGTCCCCAGGAATACCTGGCCTGGAGGGAAAATGTACAGGAAAGTATTTTCGAAGATCATAAACCTGGCGAGTTCTCGAACCCGAACAATCTTCCGGCAGGAGTAACCCTGGAAGATTGGATCTCCTACCGCCCCACTACCGGCAATTATGAATACGATTGGCTAGTTCGACTGGGACTGTTCGAACCGGAAATCGATAATTATTTCGCCGGAAGAACATTCGACTGGTATGATGAGACTTACCAGAAAGCATTTCGCCAGGACTACAATGTCAATATCTCCGGAAAGAAAGATAAAGTAAGTTACTACTGGTCATTAGGATATCTTAATAATGAGGGTATCGTTATCGGTGATAAATACAAATCCTACAGAAGCCGCCTGAAACTGGATTTCGATGTCACCAGCTGGTTCTCTGCCGGAGTGAACGTACAATATTCTTACCGCGACCAGGGAGCCATTCCACGTAGTGTAAACCAGATATGGGCAAACACTCCTTACTCCACTCCTACTGACCTGGATGGTAATCCAATGCTTTATCCGACAGGAATTGACAACGCAAGTTCCATCAACTCAGCCTACAATGATTCATTTATCGACCGTTCTGCCATACGTAATTCCTTTACCGGGACAATGTATGCAAAGATCAAATTGCCATTCGGTATCTCATACCAAGTGAATTTCTCTCCGCGCCTGTTACTGTACAATTACAGGAACCACCGTTCGTCACAGCATCCCGTATGGAAATCTTTCGGGGGAGATGCAGAACGAAGAAGTGAAATGGCATATAACTGGCAGGTGGACAACCTTATTCGTTGGGAACATACCTTTGCAAAAAAACATCAGGTGGAAGTCACTTTATTACAGAATGCCGAGGAAAACCAAGCCTGGCAGGAGATACAGACTACCCAGCAATTCGCACCCAGTGACGTATTGGGATATCATCGGATGCAGGCAGGTACAGTCCCCGCCATTTCATCCAACGACACCAGAAATACGGGAGATGCCCTGATGGGCCGTGTGTTTTACTCATTCGACAAGAAATACATGCTTACAGCCTCCATCAGACGTGATGGTTACTCTGCATTCGGTGTATCCAACCCACATGCCACCTTCCCTTCCGTTGCCCTAGGATGGGTGTTTACAGAAGAACCGTTTTTCAAATTTTCTGCAATGGATTTCGGTAAACTCCGTGTCTCATGGGGTAAGAACGGGAACAGGGATATCGGTATGTATGCAGCTTTGGCAGAAATGAATACCGACCAGTATCTATACCAGACGCTAAACGGTAATATTAATTTATCGAACTCTGTATATGTAAAAACAATGGCAAATAAAAACCTGAAATGGGAAACGACGAGCTCCTTTAACTTCGGTCTCGACTTCGGTTTTCTCGACAGCCGCATTTCAGGAAATATCGATGTATACAAAATGACGACCTCCGACTTACTGATTAACCGCAGTCTGACAGAAACGATCGGCTTCGGCGAAGTAATGGCCAACCTGGGTGAAGTACAAAACACCGGGTTCGAGATCGCTTTGAGAACGCTCAATATCGATAACAGGAACTTCCAGTGGAATACCACCTTCAACTTTTCCCTGAACAGGAACAAAGTAAACCATCTATACGGTGATTACGAAAACATTCTGGATGACAACGGAAATGTAGTCGGCCGGAAAGAGATGGACGATATCAAAAACGAATGGTTTATCGGGAAGGATATCAGTTCTATCTGGACATATAATGTAACCGGTGTATGGCAGGAAAACGAAGCTGAACAAGCCGCAGAGTACGGTCTCCGACCTGGCGACATGAAGATCAAGGATGTGGACGGTAATAAAATTTACGATAACAATGACAAGGAATTCATTGGCTACAAGACCCCACGTTTCCGTTGGACCCTCCGTAATGAGTTCACCCTGTTCAAAAACTGGAACCTCTCTTTTATGCTCTATTCATATTGGGGACATAAGGCTCCTTACCAGCGTGCAAAACATTTTGAAGCAGGCACACTGACAAAAACAAACTACTTCAAAATCCCATACTGGACTGCCGAGAACCCGACGAACGAATATGCCCGCCTGTATTCGGATGATAAAAATATCGGTGCTAATTTCTACCGTTCTCTGTCATTCATCCGCCTGGACAATATTTCGGTCGGCTATACCGTACCCAAATCATTCCTGAATAAATTCCATATCGAAGGTATGAACATATACGGTACGATCAAGAATGTAGCATGCTGGGCTCCCGACTGGGAATACTATGATCCTGAAGCCTATAATCCGGACAGTCCGAACACAGTAAGCAGTACCAACCGTACTTATACACTGGGTCTCAATGTAACATTCTAATGTTTAACTCAATAATACTATTCAGTCATGAAAAAAATAATATATACAGCACTGACAACAATACTTCTGACCACAAGTTGTAGCGAATCCTGGTTGGAACCGGATCCACTGTCATTCTATTCACCGGGCAACACCCTGATCAATAAAGAAGGTATGCTGAGTTCCATCACCTCCTGCGACCGTTTGTTACGTGAAGAGTTTGTGGGACAGCACGCCCCTATACTTACCGCTATGATTTTTTCGGAACAATGTGTATTAGGAACAACAGATATCTCCGGACCTGCTCAGAACCTGAATGAGAAAATTCTACCGACAGCCAACAATAACTGGGACCAGACAAATCGTATGTACTGGTACTGGACGAACGATTATCTGGGAATACGTTATGCCAATACCGTTATAACCCGAATAAACGATGCAATATACAGTTCCGAAGCCGAACGCAACAACATTCTGGGTATGGCTTTATGGCACAGAGCCTTCCGGTATTACCGTCTCTGCATGTTATTCAATGATATACCGGCTATCTTCACAGAAGTGGAAACACCAGTCACCAACCTCTGCTCTGTTGAACGCGACGGCATACTGAAGAAGATCAAGTCGGATATGGAGTTCGCAGCTCAATGGGTTGCGGAAAACAATGACAGGGGACGTGTCTCCAAAGGAGCCTGCTACCACCTTCTGGCAAAGATATGCCTGACGCTGGGTGAGTTCGATGAAGCAATAAAAGCTACCAGTTCCATTATCGATGACGGACGCTATAGCCTAATGACCAACCGTTTCGGTATCGATGCCTCTGATAATTCCAAAAATGTTCTTTGGGACTTACACCGCCCACTGAACAAAAACAGTACGGAAAACAAGGAGGTATTATTGGCTACACTCGACCGCTACGAATATCAAACAGCCAAATCCTCCCAAAAAACATTGTCAATGCGTAACTTCGTTCCATTCTGGGTCAATACGACCAACCGTATACAAACTCCCGACGGGAAACCAGGTATGTCCGACAAACGTTTAAAGGAACCCGAGCTGGATTATAACGGTATTTATGGCCGTGGAATCGGACGTTGTCGCCTGACCTGGTATAGTTCGAATGGAGTATGGGACGATGGCAACGACCTGCGTCATACTCCCGGTAACTGGATGAAAATGACCGATCTCGTCTATAACAATCCGGATCTCAAAGGAACTCCGTATTACCACCAACCGATACGTTTATGGAGCGACGACGGACAGCTATTATGTATCGACACGCTAAGAAACTGGGGCGAATGGGCTCATTACAAATTATACATTGAAGAACCTGACGCAGCCACAGCCGCCCAATATAACGGAGGTTATTCGGATATGTACATCATGCGTCTGGCTGAAACTTACCTATTACGTGCAGAGGCTTATCTATGGAAAGACGACCCCACTTCGGCAGCCCGCGATATAAATGCAGTACGTACCCGTGCTGGTGCTGCTCCGTTAAATGTTGGAGAAATAAATATGGAAACCCTGTTGGACGAACGTACCCGCGAACTGCTATACGAAGAAAATCGCAAGATCGAGTTAACCCGTATTGCATTGTTATATGCAAGAACAGGAAAGTCCGATTACAAAGGAAGGACCTACAGTATGGCCACATTGTCACAAAATAACTACTTTTACGACCGGATTATGGATAGAGGGAACTTCTATAACAAAGGGGTGAAAGCATTGAATGGGGCAGAATTTAAAATGAGTCCTTACCATATCTGGTGGCCGATACCACAGAACGATATCGACGGTAATTCATCCGGGCGAATCAATCAAAACCCCGGATATACAGGAGTGGAGTTGAATATAACACCATTGGCGGAAGTTCCGGAAACCGGCTTATCTACTCTATAAATATCAAATTATAAACAATCATGAATATGAAAAACATATCAACAAGTCCTATACATAGCCTGAAGTACATATGTATACTGATACTGCTTACCTTCGCGTTATGTCCATCTGTTTATTCATCGCCTAAGGCGATGAATAAACAGGATTTCACTGTCAAAGGTTTCCACATTGATCTTCGTTGCGAGGTAATGACCATGCCTGCTCTGAAAAACTTTGCTAAAGAACTAGCTGGCTTCGGCATCAACACAATCATTATGGAATGGGAAGGTTCCTTTCCTTACAACAAACATGCGACCATCTCCAACAAATATGCCTATACACGTGAAGAGGTAAAGTCGTTTATCACCTACTGTACTTCCCTCGGTATCGATGTAATCCCACTGCAAAACTGTTTTAGCCATTCCGAATACATTCTCCGCCACGACCGATATGCTCACCTGAGAGAAGACAGGAAAGAGGTATCACAGGTATGCCCTTTAAAAATAAACGAATGCAAACCCATATTCACAGAAATATTCAAGGATATGGCCGAACTTCATCCTTCCCGTTATTTCCATATCGGATGTGACGAAACCTACTTGTTAGGCAGTTGCAAAGCATGTGCTGAAAAAGTACAGAAAGAAGGCAAGTCGAAGCTCTTTGTCGATTACGTAAAGGCAATGTGCGAAATTGTCAAATCAATGGGAAAGCAACCTGTCCTTTGGGCAGATATCATCCTGAAATACCCAGAAGCACTGAATGAATTGCCTAAAGATATTATCTATGTCGACTGGAATTACGGCTGGGACCGTAATCATTTCGGGAATCTGGACAACCTGTTCAATGCCGGAGTGACTTTCTGGGGAGCCCCATCCATCCGAAGCCATCCGGATAATATCTATCTGACACAATGGGAAAAGCATTTCAACAACCAGAAAACATTTATACCTTATGCCCGTCAAGTCGGCTATCAGGGAATGGTCATGACTTCCTGGTCCACATCCGGAACTTATGGGTTCAGTTACGATACCGGCTGGGAAGTCATCGAAATGTTTCCTGTCAGATATGTATATCCGTTATCAGGCTTCCGAATCCTGGTTGCAGCCTACGGAGAATCTCTAAAAAACAACACACCTATCGACCCGCAAACATTTGTCGTTAAATACGGGCAGGAACGTTTTGGTTTTACGCCACAAGAAAGCGAAATACTGTGGCAAACACTGAAAGCACCACAGGAAACTGTCACTCGAGGAAAAGATCCTAAAGGAAAACCTGTCCAAGAGATGAAAACTGATGCCATCGCCGTGCAAAGACAATTATCTGCACTGCAACCGAAAAAAAACAATACAGAATTCGAGCATCTGCGTCTGATGAACGATATACGCGTACAATACCTAAGTTTTAAGGAGATAGAAAACAGATACCAGTCAGATCGGTTTGAAAGGGGGAGTGCTAAAACATTCTTGAAAGAACTGGAACCGCTAATCCGGGAAGCAAAGATGCTGGACAAACGTTTCCTCACCTTGAACAAAGGATTTCTACACGACGAAGAGATCGCAGAAATAAACCGTACACGCAATGAGAAATTATATACGATGTACGAAACACTGAATAGAATAGTAAATTAAACCTTATTTCCTATGGCTTCAGAAGAAGGATTAACCAGACGTAATTTCTTGGCTGGCATAGCGACTATGGGCCTGGGCAACAGTATTGGCTCCGGTTTACTGCTCACCTCCTGTTCGGATAAGGAAAAACAGATTCCTTTGCATCCCGTCGACGAGCTATATATACCGGAACTTCCGGACAAAGCAATTGACGGAAAACCGATAAAAGCGGCATTAATAGGTTGCGGAGGGAGAGGTATCGGAGCAGCTTTCAACTTTTTAGAGGCAGGAGATGATCTGTCAATAATGGCTTTGGCGGATCTTTTCCCAGATAAACTGGAAGCAGGACGGCAACGACTAAAAACAGGGAAAAACGTGGATATCCCTGACGAATTATGTTTTACAGGCTTCGATGCCTATCAGAAGGTCTGCGAGCTACCTGTCGATCTTGTATTGATAGCTTCTCCCAACTGTTTTCACCCCGAACAGATGAAATATGCCATAGAAAAAGGGAAACACGTCTTTGTCGAAAAACCGGCAGCTATCGATCCGGTGGGTTACCGTACCTTTCTGGCAGCAGCAAAACAAGCTGTAAACGTAGGTCTCAGTATCTTACCCGGCACACAGTACCATTTCGACCGCCCATTTGTCGCTTCCTTCCGGAAAGTGCAGGAAGGAATGATCGGACGGATCATATCCGGATATGTCTATTACCACACGGGACGCGACCAGTACATCGTACGCCATCCCAAATGGACAGATATGGAATACATGATTCGCGGCCATTTCAACTGGAACTGGGTAAATGGTGACCAGATCAGTAATATGCTGGTTCATTGGATCGATGTATTTAACTGGTTCTCTATGTCTAAACCGATAAACGTCATAGCTTATGGCTCCAGGATACGTAAAAATATCGGGAATGTATACGATAACTTCAGCATGCATTTTGAATACGAGAATGGGGTCACATTAGATGGCATGGTACGGAGAATCGATGGTTGCGACAACGGAGCCGGTATCATCATCCACGGAGAGAAAGGCTCCTGGCACAGCAGTGACTTTTCCATCCGAAACAGGAACGGAGAAGTGATCTGGCAATACGACCGTGAAGAAGCAAAAGCAAAGTTCAAAGTACATGATATGTACACGCTCGAACATATCATGCTGATAAACCATATTCGGGAAGGGAAAGTACTGGATATAGCAGAAACAGTCGCTACGTCTGCCCTAACCGCTGTCATGGCACGTGAATCAGCCTATTCAGGAAAAAAATATACCTGGGAACAAATAATTTCTTCACCACTGAATACATTGCCAGAAGAAATTGCGCTGGTCAATGTAGACTTGAAAAAGTTTGAAATACCTCTTCCTGGCATTACTTTTACAAAAGACGAATAACCGGTTATCGAATAGATGAATTAAGGAAGAGACTGCCCCCACATTACCGGACAGTCTCTTTTTCTTCTGTGTTAAAGATCAATGCTCCCCTGTCGCACCATCTTTGCTCAACACGATATTCCTTGCCACATACGATTCATTGCCGGCTGCATCGGTGCAATAGACCATCAGGTGGTAATTTCCTTCCTTTGCGTTGGCCGGTATCTCGATCTCGTGATGGTGGATATGCGTATTCTTCTGGCCTGATACGTCCCATGACCTGTTGAATGCGAAAGCGACCGTTTCATCTGCTGCCGCCTTCGTATGGTCGTGTCCGTCGAAATTGTTATGTATCTCCACCTTATAGGAACCGAGCATCACATCGTCCAACAGATCCATTTCAAAATGGATGGTAGAACCGGGCTTCAACATCGCTCCCTCTTCCGGTTCGATCAGGTTGATGACCGGCTTCGTTGTGTCGCCGTCTTTTTCATCGTCCGAACATGATACAAACAAGGCAGATACTGCCAGAATACTTACTATCGATAGATAAAATGCTGTTTTCATTTGAGTAATTTTTTAAATGGAATCTTTATTAAAATCTGGAAGTTACGTCCCGGTTCCGGGATCTCAACCTTCCGGTAAAAACTAAGGTGATTGTAATATTTCGTATTCAGTAAATTCCGGGCAGACAAGGTTACCTCTACATCCGTGCTTCCCACAGGAATACGGAAACCGGCACCCAGATGCAATAATTGCGCACCCGGCGTAGGGTCTTCATTCCGGGCTACCCGGTTCTGATCGGCTATATACTGATGCTCAGCATAGAAACGCAAACGTTTCTTTTCCCACGAAAGCGTGTTCCGTAAAGAACCCGGAGGGGAGAAACTAAGCGGTATATGCTCGTCGCAGTTGTAGGTATAGACATATTCGCCACCCAACTCGTAAGTGAAATGCAACGGTAGATACACCTTCGCCGAGATTTCTCCCCCGGCAAACAGGGCTTCGGCTCCCGTATAGCGGTAGATCTGTCCCGCATGAGGAAGCACAGACCATTCACCGGTCGGTTTCAGATAGATATAGTTGCTGAACCAACTGGCAAAGGGCGATATAGTTACCGAAAAGAACTTTCCGAAGAAGGAATAAGCCATATCCAGTTGCCAGCCCCGCTCGGAGTCGAGGTCGGGATCACCCTGCTCATGGCGGAAAGTACCGTGATGTACGCCATTGGATGCCAGCTCATTCGCTCCCGGCAAACGGAAACTGTGACCGACATTCACTTTCAGAAGATGCTCCTTTGCCGGCGACCAGACGATACCCAATGAACCGGAGTAATCGCCGAAGCTCCTGTCTACGGCATGGCTGCGAATCTTATTCATCTCTATGACTTCCTGGCTATATCCTTGTTCCTGAAGATAAGTGGCGAGATAAGCGTCCGTAAAAGGACTGATATCAGTTTTCCCAATATCATAACGCAACCCGCCGCTGACCGAAAATACATCCGTCGGCTTATAGGTAGTCAGCCATGAAAGGCCTGTCGTAAAACGGGTATATTCCGGCAGCAGGAACGAATAACCCGAAATGGTATTCCGCTGATACTGCAAATCCCATCCGGCACTATGATCCCACACCTGAGATCCCGTAAACCGCACCTTCACCCCCGAACTGAACGTATTCAGGGTAAAAGCCAGCTCCTTATCCGGATCTTTGTCAGGCACAGGCTGCGTGCCGTAATGGGTATGGAACTGGCTCCATTCCTCCCGGTGGTTATTCTGGTAACCCAGATCCCACTGAAGCAACAGCTTCTCCCACGCATACTCCTGGTGGGTAGTCGCTTTCAGGTGGTTTACAAAACTATACGGCAACTCTATATTCCGTGAACTGCCGTCGTCCTGCACCCGCGACGGATCAGGAATACCATGAGCCCCTGGAAAGAAACCCACCTTCTGATAAGCATTACTGACTGCATAATTACCCATATAACGCCCCTTCCGGTACTGAGTGAACAGACTTGCGTCGCGCTCAAACCCGGCGGTATTCTTCAGCCGACGGTTATAGACGGGGATCTTCTGTGTCAGGTAACTGATCGTATCCGTCGGGATACGGTAATCGCCGAAATGCTGCTCCGAATAGCGCAGCTTCGTATACCAGCGGTCTTTCTTTACACCAAGCATTAGGGAGCCACCGAACAGGCCGTTGACCGACTTGCCCAGCAGATCGACTTCGCCGAACACCTGGTCGTCGAACGGAGGAGCCGCCTGTGTGATCTCCACCACGCCGCCCATCGCATCGCTCCCGTACAAGAGCGAAGCCGGCCCTTTCCTGATATTAACCTGCTCCACATTGAAAGCATCTATTTCGAGCCCATGGTCGGCACCCCACTGCTGCCCCTCCTGCTTGATGCCGTTCTCCGTAACCGATACCCTGTTGAAACCCATACCACGAATCACCGGCTTGGAAAAGCCGGAACCGATATCCATAGAATGAACCCCGGGAAGTTGTTCCAGAGTCTGCATCAGATTGCCGGAGAAATGCTCTTTTAGAAACTCTTTCCCAACCACATCCAGATGAAGCGTCGTATTCTTATTCCGCAGATACTGGAAATTTTCAGTAACCACGATCTCGGAAAGCGACACATTGCGGAGTGAATCGGGATCTTGGGCATGAAGGGTACATACATGACATACCGCAAGCATACCCGGAATTATTCCGATACGCATAAATACAATCTGTTTAATTTAGAAAATAATGGATTTAATATGTATCAGGCTACCGGCGGAGCACGGAGGTTAGGAGAATAAGAAAGCTGGAAAGCCTTCCCATTCGGGGTAGTCATGCGCTCGACAGGACTGAGCGTCAGTATAAAATGTAAATCAAGTGAATGCGACTCAAGGAAAGGAGACAGGAAGAAATTACAGATCAGACAGTGGTCGGGATTCTGCGAATGGGTATCCCCTTTTTCGGTATGTGAAGCAGTGCAGCAGGTCGTCTCTTTCAGTTCATGCCGGTGCGCGATCTTCACGACGAAGAACGGAAGCATGACCAAAAGCAATACCCACGCCAGGAATACTTGTTTTCTTCTTTCTGCCTTCACAAATGGTTCCACTAGAATGATAAATAACCTTATTGCCGCGACAAATATATAGATATTCTCTTTCTGTCCGTAATCATTAGATGCTAATTATTGCCAATAAACAAGAATATCTTACTTTTGTGTGGCAAATACAAAATGTGAAATGCAGATAATACCCAAAGCTAATACCTTGCGCAAAAGCGTACTCTTATACCGGGGCATACGGTACCGCCGCGGTTACGGAGTTCATTCGCCATTCGTATTCAACCTGATAACGAAGGTGATTGAGGAACGTTGCTCGTATTATAGCTTTTACGATATAGAGCTGATCCGGAAACAGCTTCTTTTCCGCGACGATGTCATTGCCTATCCCGACAGGCAGCAGAAAGGGAAGTTGCGCCACCGTACGGTCGGAGAGATAGTGGAACGCGAAGCGATCAAGCCAAAACACGGGGCTTTGCTCTTCCGGCTGGCAAACTATTTTAAATCGCGGAACATACTGCAACTGGGTTCGTCGATGGGATTATCCACCCTCTACCTGACCTCGTATGCCCCCGGACTGAAATGTATCGCCTTCGAAAACGTTCCGGAGTTTGCACCTATCGCCCGGATCGCCTACGAAAAAGGAGGCCACAACCCGGTCGACCTGCGCATCGGGTCTAATAAGGAACTGCTTCCACAAGCACTGGAAGACCTTAAACAAGTGGATTTTGTATTTTTTAATACCTTATATGAACAACCTGATAACGTTTGGTTGTTTAATGAATGTACGAAGTATGCACACGACGGCTCTCTCTTTGTTTTTGAGGGAATCAAGGCCAATCAGAAAATGAGGGAGTTCTGGAAGGAAATCTGTGCGCGTCCGGAAGTAACGGTAACGATCGACCTCTATTCAATGGGGATCGTATTCTTTAATAAGAAACTGCATAAACGGAATTATATCGTCTACTTCTGACGGCGGGAACAGAAAAGAGAGTGTTGAAAATTAAAAAAAGAAGTATATGAAGAAAAGTATTATTTACACCGGAGGCGGAGACAAGGGTAAAACCTCTCTCGTAGGAGGCCAGCGGGTATCGAAAGCGCACCAGCGCATAGAAAGTTACGGAACGATCGATGAACTGAATTCATTCATCGGGTTGCTTATCACTGCCCTCGACGACCAGGCGGATATCGACTTCCTCTCATTCATCCAGCATAAGTTATTCACGATCGGTTCCTACCTGGCAACCGATCAGGAAACAACCGAGCTGAAGATAGAAAGTAAAGTCACCCCCGAGAGCATCACACGCATCGAACGCGAAATAGACCGCATCGACAGCGAACTGCCGCAGATGAAAAACTTTATCCTTCCCGGAGGAAGCCGTTCCGCCTCACTGGCACATGTCTGCCGCACAGTCTGTCGTCGTGCAGAGCGCCAGATCTACCGCCTGGCCGAAACAAATCCGGTAGAAGAGCCTGTACTTATTTTTATCAACAGACTCTCTGATTATCTGTTTGTTCTGGCCCGGAAAGAGTGTATAAAGAATAATGGCAAAGAAATTATTTGGGATTATACTTGCATCTAAGAAATATTGTTTTATTTTTGCGGAAAATTTGAGAACCAAACTGCCTTCAAGGCAGTTGTTAATACTAGACAACTATGTATTGGACATTAGAGTTAGCTTCAAAACTGGAAGACGCACCCTGGCCTGCAACCAAGGACGAATTGATTGACTATGCACAACGTTCCGGTGCGCCACTGGAAGTAATTGAGAACTTGCAGGAAATGGAAGACGAAGGCGAGATTTACGAATGTATGGAAGACATTTGGCCTGACTATCCAAGTAAAGAAGACTTTTTCTTCAATGAAGAAGAATATTGATGTGCTGTAAACACAACGTATTGAAATAAAAGCGAGGTGGTGGGCTCTAACGGTTCCCTGCCTCGTTTGTTTTTTTGTGCGAAATACAATTTATACCTTTTCGCCGCGTTATTGTAGGGGTGAAACTTCTTTCACCTCGTTAGTTATAGTTAAATGAAGAGAGTCTTCCTGTTTATTATTGCATTGATTACCTGCACGGTCAGCGTGCGGGCACAGGATGATGTGCAGTTAAGCCAATACTTCCTGGGTATGGGGTATTACAACCCCGCCTATGCCGGAACGACAGGAGATTTGAACATGCTCGGCTTCTTCCGCCAGCAATGGATCGGGATGCCCCAGGCCGGAACCTCTTTCTTTGTGATCGCCGATATGCCCCTGACATTCGGAAAGACAAACCACGGTATCGGACTGGTAGTCAACACGGAAAGTATCGGACTTTACCAAAACACGAAGGTCGCCTTTCAGTATGCCTATAAGCAGAAACTTTTCGGTGGGACATTAAGTGTCGGACTGCAGGGAGGCATCTTCAATAAAACTTTCGACGGGACAAAGGTATATATTCCCGAAAGCGACTACCACCAACTGGAAGACGAAGCCATTCCCCGTACATCCGTACAGGCTATGGCACTCGATGTGAATGCCGGCGTTTACTATACCCACAAGCATTTCTACGTCGGTTTCGGAGCAACCCACCTGACCGCCCCTGAAATGCAATTTGAAGAAAATGCCTATACCTACCTGTCTACAGGATTAAATTTGACAGGTGGATACAATATTCAATTTAATAATCCGTTGTATGAATTACAGCCTTCTGTATTTCTAAAAACGGACATGCAGACGTTTCAGGCGGACATTACCGCCCGAATGGTATATAATAAAATGTTTAACGGAGGTCTTTCCTGGCGTGTGAATGAATCGGTAGTAGTATTATTGGGAGCCACATTCGGCAGATTTCAGGTTGGATATGCTTACGATTTCCCTACCACGGCGATATTAAAGGCAAGTACCGGTAGCCACGAAGTAGTAGTACGGTACCAGTTGAAGTTGAAGAAGACAAAAACAGGAAAGAACAGACATAAAAGTGTACGTATATTATAGTATATGAAAAAAGTATTATTAGTACTTATGGCAGTAGCCTTGCTTACCTCATGTGGTAAATCCCTTTCCGGAGCGGGAGGAGAAGTTACCGGGGTACGGTCAGTGGCTTTTAATGAACCCTCGCCTTATGGCATGGTTCTGATCAAAAGAGGTTCGTTCGAAATGGGGCCGGCAGACAAAGACTCGTTGTGGGGGATCAATCCCGAAACAAAGGGAGTTTCGTTTGACGCTTTCTGGATGGACGAAACAGAAATAACCAACGCCAAATACCGTCAGTTCGTCTACTGGGTACGCGACTCTATCATCCGCGAACGCCTGGCCGACCCTGCTTTCGGTGGCAACGATCTGTTCAAGATCACCGAAGACAGATATGGCGAACCTGTGACTCCGCATCTGGACTGGAGCCGTCCGATCCCCTGGAAACGGGCCAACGAAGACGAGCTGCGCGCCATCGAGAGCGTTTACTATGTGCACCCGATCACCGGCGAGAAACGTCTGGACGAAAAGCAGATGGTCTATAAATATGAGTGGTACGACTACACATCAGCCGCTCTCCGCAAGAACCGTCTCGATCCGGACGAACGTGTGCGTAACACCGATATACAGGTCGACCCGAACGAGGTAATCATGATCTCGAAGGATACGGCCTACATCGACGACGACGGTAATATCATCAACGAAACCCTCACCCGTCCGCTGAGCGGCCCGTGGGATTTCCTTCACACCCGCTTCGTCAATGTCTACCCGGATGAAACTTGCTGGGTAAACGACTTCAACAATGCTTACAACGAGCCTTATATGCGCATGTACTTCCAGCACCCGGGATATGACGATTATCCTGTAGTAGGTGTTTCCTGGGAACAGGCTACCGCATTCTGCGTATGGCGCACCGATATGTTCAAACAGTCGTTGAACTTCCCGTCCGGACAAGCCATCGAGCCGTTCCGCCTGCCCACAGAGGGTGAATGGGAATATGCCGCACGTGCCGGTAAGAACGAGAACAAATATCCCTGGTCGACCGACGAGCTACAAAACTCCAAAGGTTGTTTCATGGCCAACTTCAAACCCGGAAAAGGAAACTATACGGAAGACGGCCACCTGATCCCTTCACGGGTAGGTTCCTTCGCCCCGAACGAATTCGGCCTGTTCGACATGGCCGGTAACGTGGCGGAATGGACATCTACCATGTATTCTGAATCAGGCCCGAGCCAGATGAGCGATATGAACCCCGACCTCCGTTACAATGCGGCGAAGGAAGACCCGTATGCCATGAAGAAGAAAGTGGTACGCGGCGGTTCATGGAAAGATGTCGCACAGTTCATCCGTTCGGATATGCGTACGTTCGAATTCCAGAACGAAACACGTTCATATATCGGTTTCCGTTGCGCACGTACACAAGTAGGGTTCTCCCGTTCAAAAGGTAAAAAATAATATAAGAAACATACAACATTATGGGAAAATATAGAAGATATAAAAACAGAATTGAGATGTTCCTTTCCAGCGAAATGGGAAAGAGAGCGTTGAATTTCTGTTACAGCTGGGGAGCATCTATCGTTATTATCGGTGCCTTGTTTAAGTTACTGCACGTACCATATGCTAACTGGGTACTTGGTATAGCCATGACTGTGGAAGCATTGGTATTCTTTATCTCTGCGTTCGAACATCCTTCAAACGAATATCACTGGGAAGAAGTATTCCCGGTTCTGAAATCGAAGAATCCGATGGATCGTCCCGACTTTGCAGGAACAGGCATGAGCAATCTGATCAATTCTCCTGAAAACCAGGAAGACGATAATACCTCGACAGGCATCAACATCAACGTCGGTGGCGTTAAAAAAGCAAGTATCGCAGGCGACCTCGGTGGAGCTTCCGTCCTGAGCAACCTCGACGTCAGCGAAGAAGACACCAAGAACCTCTCAGAAAGCATCAAGAAACTGAGCGGTGCAGCCGAACAGATCTCGAAGATGGCGGAACTGACCGAAGCCACCCAGAAATACCTGGAACAACTGTCGGGCATGTCGGAAAACATGGAACGTTTCAGTCATGTAACCAACTCACTGACCGACGTTTCGGACACGCTGCTTAACTCTTATAAGAGCATCACCGACAACTCGGACGGTATCAGCCAGAACTCACGCGGCTATGTGCACCAGATGGAAACGCTGAACCGCAATATCTCCGGTTTGAACACTATCTACGAAATACAATTGAAGAGTATCAGTTCACAGATCGAGTCGATCGAACATATCAACGGCGGCCTGAACCGCATCCGCGAAATGTACGACGGTTCGGTAACCGACAGCTCGGTATTCCGCAACGAAACGGAAAAGATGACCCGTCAGCTGGCCGAACTGAACCAGGTATACAGCCGTTTGCTGCAAGCTATGACTGTCAATATGGGTGGAGCCCCTGCTTACCAGCAACCCGCACCGCAACCACAACAGCCGCAGCCTAATTACCAGCAACAGCAGACTGCCTATCAGCAGCCGTACCAGCAACCGTACGGATACCAGCAGCAGCCTCCGTATACAAACAATCCTGGCCAGCAACAAGCCGGTAGATAACAAACAAACGAAACTGAAGAAAAATGTCTGGAATAGCAAATAATCCCAACTCGCCCCGTCAGAAGATGATCAACCTGATGTATCTGGTGTTCATCGCGATGATGGCACTGAATGTGTCGTCGGAGGTTCTCGATGGTTTCGAGTTAGTGGAAGACAGTTTACGAACGTCTATCGACAACTCGTCCCACCGAAACGATATCGTATCCGGCGAACTGGCTGCCTATTACCAAAGTAACCCCGAAAAGGTGAAAGAATGGTACGACAAAGGCCAGCAGGTCAAGACGGCTTCCGACAGCCTGTACAACTACGTACAGGAGCTGAAAGAACGTATCGCAGTCATTGCTGACGGAAAAGATGCCGACGTAAATAAGATCGACCATAAAGACGACCTCGAAGCCGCTTCACGCGTCATGCTGGCCCCGGTCACCGGTGAAGGCAAGAAATTGCGCGAAGCCATCGACTCCTACCGTTCCATGATGGGTGAAATGGTGGAAGACAGCGCCAAGACCCGTGTCCTGGAAGCGAGCCTGAGCACGACACCTCCCCACAAAGCCGGTATCAATACCCGCACCTGGGAAGAGGCCTTGTTTGAAAATATGCCGGTGGCAGCAGCTGTTACTTTGCTGACCAAGCTGCAAAGCGATATCCGCTATGCGGAAGGAGAAGTGCTGAACAACCTGTTGAGCAGCGTCGACGTAGGCGACTACCGTGTAAACCAGATCAGAGCCCAGGTAATACCGGAAAGCCAGATCGTGATGCGCGGAAGCCAGTATAAAGCGAACATCGTCCTGTCGGCAGTCGACTCGACCAAACGTCCAACCGTCTTTGTCAACGGAAAGGAACTGCCGGCTGACAGCAAGGGGCTATTCACCGCCGTAGCAGGTACACCGGGAACTTACCCTATCAAGGGATATATCGAAATGCCTAATAACGACGGTAGCATAATGCGCCAGAACTTCGAAAGCGAATATTTCGTGACCGAACCGAGTGCAACCGTAGCACCGTTGTTAATGAACGTATTATATGCCGGTATCGCCAACGATATGCGTATCGCCGTACCGGGTGTACCGAGCGGAAACATTACAGCTACCATGACCAACGGTACCCTGACACGCAAGGGCGATATATGGGAAGCCCGCCCGTCGAAGGTAGGAACCGATGCCGTGATATCCGTCAACGCCCGTATGGCCGACGGCCGCAGCGTGGAAATGGCCAAGAATACCTTCCGCGTACGTGCCCTGCCCGATCCGATGCCTTACATCGAGTATAAGGATCAAAACGGGAATGTGCGTAAATTCCGCGGTGGTAACATGAGCAAGCGTAATCTGATCGAAACAGAAGTCCTTCAGGCTGCTATCGACGATGATATATTGAATATCAAATTTAACGTATTACGTTTCGAACTGCTTTTCTTCGACTCGATGGGAAATGCCATACCTGAAGTATCTCAGGGTGCCAGCTTCTCGGACAGCCAGAAAGACAGGATACGCCGTCTGACAAGAGGTAAACGTTTCTTCATCCGGGGCGTAGTAGCCAAAGGGCCCGACGGACTGGAACGTACCCTTACACCGATCGAAGTCATTGTAAATTAAGTAGGGGCGGTTCGCGAACCGCCCTCAAACTAAGAATATAAAATATGAAACGTTTTTATTACATACTGGCAATTGCAAGCGCCCTGTTCTTCACAGCGACCTCCATACAGGCACAGGAAGAAGCAGGAAACACCCAGCAACGGGCAAGAAGAAGCCCGCAGGCCACCCGCGGAGAACGGGCAAATGATAAGAAAGACACCGGTATACCCGAACTGACCGTGCGGGCACAGGATATGAACGAGCGTATGACACAGGAAGTGGGCAACGCCCGCTGGATGCGTGTCATGTACCGTCAGATAGACCTGATGAAGGAAAAGAACGCTCCCCTGTATTATCCGGTCACTCCGATGAACGGGCAGATGAACCTTTTCTCCATCATCTTCAGTCTGATCAGCGAAGGTAAGATCGATGCATACCAGTATGAAGACGGTTACGAAGATTTCAGCGAGGGCAGCAAGGTCAACCTGAAAGAGATGCTCGACCGTTTCAGTATCTACTACGAGGAAGTGGCCGGCAGAGGGACTGAAGGCAGCACTTTCGTGATCAACGAAAGCGACATACCTTCCGAAAGCGTCCGCTCCTACTATGTAAAGGAAGCCTGGTATTTCGACCAGAATAATTCGGTATTCGATGTAAAGACACTGGCTATCTGCCCGATCATGACCTCTTCGGGTGATGTGGGCGAAGTAACCATGCCGATGTTCTGGATCCCTTACGAAAGTATCCGTCCGTATATCAATACAGCGTTTATCATGACGTCCAACATCAACAACGCTATGACCTTTACGCTCGACGACTATTTCCGCCGCCGTATGTTTGAAGGAGATATCATCAAGACACAGAACCTGATGAACCAGCCGTTGCAGGCTTATTGCCCGACTCCCGACTCGATGAAGAGGGAACAGGATCGCATCGAAGGCCAGTTGGTTGCCTTTGAAAAGGCTCTCTGGTTCCAGCCTGACACAACCCAGGTGGAAGACCCGAAAGTGGCTAAGAAGGCTAAGAAATCGGCTCGCGGACAGCAAGGTGCCACCACCGAAAAGGCGGTCAAGGAAACCAAAGAAAAGACAGTCAAGACAAAAGCTCCGAAAGCCCAGAAATCATCTCCGGTACGTAGCGTACGTCGCAGAAGATAAAAGGAAACTGAAAGATAATACCCGCTAGTCGGGATAATAACAGTGAATAGCCGCCGGTTGTTATTCACTGTTATTTTTTTTGCAGGAGATAGCACATACGGAAAAACATCCTCTAGTCCCCAATCGGGGCGCTTTCAAAAATTAACTAAATACTTATCTCTTATTCCACTTACAATCATTACCTTTGCAAAAGCGTGAACTTTATTTTATCAATACGTCAGGCTAAAGACGTAGAACATGAGTATGTAATTTCCTATTTCGTTTGTAATTGGCACCTTGAGATACAACGTTATACCCCCCTGAACCAGTAAAAGCAAACAAAAGGAAAGTCATATTTGTTTATTATTAAAAAGAATGGCGAAGGCATATATATATTATTTCATCGGATTACTGTCCTTACTATTCCAGGCATGTACAACCGGAGAAGAGTTGAAAGATAATTCACCTCCTTCTAATAACAAAATCCAATTCGAACTTTACACAAAATCAAGTTCTTACGGATTACCTATCACCCGTGCAGGTGCGAACGAAAATGCACTCGATCAAACTCCTTGGGTTCTGGTATTTACCGGTTCTGACGGCAACGCGACATTCGCGGAGGCAGCCAAGGCGGAATACAACAACGGCAAGTCGTACGTTTATCTGGATAAACAGACAGGCCCCTGCCAGTTATTGATGCTGGCCAACCCCCAGGATAAGTTCTATATCGGAAGCACAGCCTACGATTACAGCGAAGATGGATTTAATGCGGCATTGAAGGATCCTGTCCGCAGTCTTCAATATGCCAGCGAAAAGATATTAACGGAACCTCTGGGCAATCCGCAGACTACTGCACCTTTCGTAGGTGAGAAACTAAGTATGAATGCCCTGGTCAGTGTTTCCGGCATCGATGTCGGCATCCCGATACCGACTGTCGAGCTGAAACGTGTTGCAGCCAAAATCGTTGTGTCGAGCACATCCCCCTATTTTACACTGCTGGGTATCACAGCCGTTGTCAATACATCGAAACAGTCAAGGTTATATAACTGGAACAGTTCGCTCACTTATGCGAATACAAACCTGATAGAATACCGCAGCAACGCATCCTACAGTCCCGACTTTATACAGGCCGAATCGAACAGTACGGCAAGCAACCCGATCTACCTGTATGAATCGGGGTATGATGCTGCCGCCAACGACACCTACCTGATCATCAGGGGAGAATACAGGGGACAGGCGTCTTATTACAAGATGGGCTTGGTGGCAAACGGAGAAAGGCTCGATGTGGAACGCAATTATTTATACGAATTTACCATTACCTCCGTGGAAGGGCCCGGATATGCCACGATAGAGGATGTAAAGAAATCACTCGCCTCGAATACGGGACTGAACTACGAGGTACTCATACAAGACAACTCAGGATATGAGATACAGGCGAACAACGATTATTACCTCGGCGTAACCAACTCGCATTACGAGCTCTATGCACCGCAAAACGGTGCAACCGAATATACGGCATTTACGATGGTGACCGACTGCAAAACGCCTTTCCCGGATAAGAGGACGGTCAGATCCCTGACTACAGGTCTGGAGATCGTCGCTCCGTCGGACGGGCTGATTCCTCTTTCGAGCACTACCCCGTATGATGTCAAGATAAAAGTCACCAACGGGTTTACCGAGGGTGAGATCGAAATCCATCTCGGAAGCCTGCAAAAGATTATCACCGTCCGACGCTATGCTCCCGTAAGCACCGGAACCGTGATCAGCAACTTTACTCCGGATGTCGGCAAATACACATCGGCCTATATCGAAAATTACCCGATGATAGACAGCAACACGCCCAATCCGAGCAATTGGCTTCAACTTTCGCCCGGAGGGGAACCGGTTCGCAACGATCCCCACCGGATTACGGTTGACAACGGATTGATTGACCTGCATGTCAACGGGAGCGGCGAAGGCGATGCGTACGTATCGATGAGTAAAAAGATTACAGAATACTTGACAGCAGAACAACGAATAAAAGTACATATCATTGTATTATAATTATAAATGCACTAATGAATAGAAACTTACATTTTATATTACTGCTTCTCGGCTGTATCGTCTCTTTTGTGTCCTGCTCCGAGGAGTTCGAGCAAAAGCAAACAAGCGGAATAGCCCATTTGTTTATCAAAAGCAACACGCTTTTCCGTTCTAATTACCCGGAAAATGCGGAGCTCGACGATAAGATCGTAAATCTTCGTATCCTGGGATTCGATGCAATGGGTGTATGTGTCAGCAACAAAAGATACGAGGCAAAAAAATACGATATCATCAAGCATGAGATCCCCAAAGGGACATACAATTTTATCTTTCTGGCCAACGAGCCGTATCCGGAAACCACCTCCCCCTTAAACGGGATAATGACCTATTCCGACCTGAAAAACATCTCTTATCCGGCTTCGGCGGTCAACTCTTTGAACGAGATCCCGATGAGCCAGGAAATAAAAGAGGTGGAAGTGCTCGGCAACGAAGGCCAATCGAAGGTAGACGATGTGACACACAATCCGCTGGAACTTAAACTAAGCCGGCTGGCCACCCGTATCGACATCCAATTGGAAGCCAACGAAAACCTGTCGGACGATTTCAAAGGCGTGACATTCGGTAATATCCCTGCCGAAGTGCCGTTACTTTCCGGCGACAACAGCTCTGCCGCCAGGAACGTCACCCGTACATTTACTGTCGACGAGGATTATTTTCAACAGGTTGCACCCACCTCCGAACAAACGGCCAGGGGCGTAGTATGGGTGCAGCAAATGACCCGCTTCATCCTCCCTTTCAGTAATTTCTCGCCGACAGACGAAGAAGACAAGGCGGTGGTATTCAGCGTTAATTTAGAAAGCCTCTACGATCCCGCCGCCAAACTGAAAATACATACGGCAGGAGTCGACGGCGCGGAGAAAGATAATTATACCCTTCCCCGTGATGCGGCGCTGTTGGTGCAGGCATCGGTCAAACTTCCATTCGACCTGAATATCACCGTCTCCAACTGGGGAGAAAGAGAAGGAGACTGGCAGGTACAAGACCGCCAGCTGAATGTCTCGCAGGTAGAAGCCGACATAACCGATTTCAACGGGGCGCGGATCACCTTCTCTTCCAATCTGGCGAAGGTACATGTATTGCCAGACGTATATGTCGGCACTTCCGGTACGACAAGCAGGTTGACAGATGAAACATTTAATGATCTGCCGCTCAAAGACGGAGATATAACAGATTACGGTACTTATGTAGAATACAAAACCTCCCGCTTCTCGTACACCTACGACAAGGGCCTGAAGACAGGACACGGCTACATGGATATATTGCTCGACGAATATAACGATCCGGGCGAACAGACATTCCGCCTGATCCTTTCGGGAGAAGATCTGTATGGAGGCAAGCTGCAACGGGAAATTACCGTCCGAACCAAACAACAAGGTCGCCGCTTCGGACACATGACCTGGGAATATCCCTATGTAGGTGTATTCTCCCGCGACAACGAAACCGGCGAACGAATCATTACCGGACAAAAAGGAAGGATCGGAAGTACCAGCAGGCTGGCGAAATGGGAAGCCTGGGTAGAAGACGGAGAGGATCAGGTAATTATAAGCACTACCCCCAGCTTCGATCCAAAGGTCGGAACAGACTCGCCCGGCGATCCTGAAAAATATCCTGTTGTCCCTAACAGTTATCAAAATGAAGGAGGTACGTATATCAAAGGAAGAGGCCGAATCTATTTCCGGGTGGGCTGGAAGACGGCAAATACTTCGGATGCGTCAGGACAAGGTAGCTTAAAGAAGCCCAGATATGCCACCATATTTGTGAAGCACGAATATGGTAATGACGGATGGGAACCGGGAGACCGCATCTACGTCAGACAGGGGGAAGCCGACGATTACGTCATGCGCCCGGAAGACGGTATAGGACAAGGCCCTTTAGCGTCGCAAACCCGTAACATGGCAAGGAAGGTTTCCAACTTTAACCTGACGGCCAACCAGTTCCTGAATGCAAGTAACAGGACAAACATATATTACGACCTTTCGGTGAAAGGTGCCAAATTCGTGGAGTATCCGTCGCAAGCCGGCAGCCTGTTCCAATGGTACTCGCCTGTAAATCCCCGCCGGGCTTACAATCCGGCCTACCCGGACGCGACTAACCTGGGAAGCGACTGGAGCGAAGAGGAATACCCGCGCCCGATCTGGGATAACGGCACCGGAGACGGGGTGACATGGAATATGAAGGCTAACTACGAACTGTGCCCGGAGGGATACCATCTTCCATCGGACGGATATACCAATCAGGTGAGTTACAACGGGCTTTATCCCAACTTCAACCGGGTTAACGATTCCAACGTTTTTATGTTCCAATGCGATTACCTGGGGAACCAGACAACACCGACCGACCATAAGGATCAAATACAATATTCGGAATGGCGGCAATCGATGTGGGCCAATCCTGTAGCAGGAGATATCGGTGAATGGACAGGGCCGCTCGACACATACCCGAACAGGATAGTACAACGCTACAACTCTTCGCCGACCTATCTCGAAAACGTGGAAGATGAAAAGAACCTGAAACAGCGCTACGGCCTTTATGCCGACGGTTATTTCGACCGCCGCCCGATCAAGAGGCAGGTGGACGGTACAACATCAGCAAGCCGTTATAGCGTTGCTTCAAGCACGGCACAGGTAGCGTATCCAGGGGTGGTTATCTTTAACCCGAATAACAAGGCCTCTATCTTCCTGCCTTCAGCAGGAAGAAGAAGCCCCAATCAGGAAATGGGATTGCTGTATTATCCCGGAGAAACCGGTTATTACTGGACGTCTTCTGCTTCGGCACCGTTTCAGAATACAGGAAATACCAATGTATGGGCGCAAGAACACAACAGATGGAAACCGGGTAGCATATCTACCACATCATTGAATGCCGCTTCCATCCGTTGCGTCAGGGATTAAGCGATACTCAGATCATCTTTACCACCCATACTCCCTGCTGTACATAACAGCAGGGAGTATCACCGGGTAACACACGAGCCACCACCGGCTGATTGTCCGGCAGAGCCACTTTCTCTTCTTTCTCATTTGTCTCCTTCTTTTTAAGGCCCAACAAAAAGCCCAGCAGGGCCCTGATAAATTGCAGGATTTGTCTTAGTTTGTTCATTGTAGTCGTTGTTTTATAGTTCATAATTATTTCCGGTTATGCCGCCCTGCCCCGCATCCAATCGTACATATCCTTTAATGTGACGATCTGCTCGTAGACGGCAACCAGGCTGCGGCGATACTGCTCGCGGTTATCCCCGTTCTGTTCGCTGATATAGGGGCTGTAGGCAATCTCCTTGGCATAGGCTTCCGGCTGGCGGCTGAAACTCCAGGCACGATGATAACCGCTGCGGATCAGCCGGGCAAAATCCAGGAAAGAGAATTCCGCCCCGCCATAACGACGGAAATAATGTACCCCGTTCGCCCCCTCTATCCTGGCCCTCTCACCGTGCCAATAGCCATTCGATGCGCCATACCCCATAATGCCGAAGTAGTTACGATGTTCCCTGGCCAGGAAGGAAGTACCCCAGCCGCTTTCCAGGGCACCCTGTGCCAGGATCATTACCGGGTTCATGTCATACGTGTAACCTGCCTTCTCGGCCGCCGACAGACAGGTTTGCAGATACTGCACTTGTTGATCTTTTTTCATACGTAATTTAAGTGTTTAATGTTTGCATATATGCCTGGTTATTAGTATATTTATAGCTATACAAACCTTCAATAACAAGCATTATGGAAAATTCATTCAATCAAAACAGAGTATGGGGATGGGGCGAGCTTGCCTTGCAATATTTCCCGAATATTTCTCAGAAAAGTGCTACGATGCAGCTGCTGAAATGGGTTCGCGTAAGCGACAAGCTCGTCGACCAACTGGAAGCCTCCGGATGGCATCCCCGTAAGAAGTTCCTTACACCCAGGCAAAAAGACTATATCGTCCACCACCTGGGTGAGCCCTGAGGGGTGGTTACTCGATCACCGGGCGGTCGTCTTCGCCACCGCCGCCTTCGTTGCCCCCTGTGGTGTCGGACGGTTCGGGTATCTTTTCAAAGGAATAATTGCTGATCGAGTCGCGCAACACCTTACCGGGACGGAATACGATACGCTTGCTTTTGATCAACGCCTGGTTGAATTCCTTCTTCGTCGCCGTACCGGTACTGCCGAACTGCAACTGGAAATTACCCAGTTCGCCCACCTGTACGACTTCCCCTTTCCCCAAACTGCGCTTCATCACCTCGATCAGCGAGTCGAGGATCAACCGCACATCGCCCGGCGAAGCGGTAGACGACAGCGAGATCAGATCGCACAATTCATACATCCCGCAGGTTCCCGCCGCTTTCGCATTGGCATAATATAACTTGCTGTCTTCCGCAGCCCCTTTGCGCATGTCCTTGCGCAACACTAATGTGTACTTTGCTGGCATAATCATTTAGTTTTTTAAGTAAAACACCTTGTTTATTAATCACATAACAAAGATACAACCACCCCCGCCCGGCCAGCGGAAAGCAACGGAAAGAGAGGGAGAGAGTGGAAAGATGGGGAAGAAAGAGGAAAAACCACCCTATAACCTATCCCCCGCCCCCCTAAAGGGTACTCCCTCCCACGATATAGGGTGTTGCAGGGTACGTCATAGGGTAGGCTACTGATTAATAAGCATTTGAAAGAGCAAAGGACAGAAAAGGACAAAAAGGACACCGCCACAATTTCAGGCGGCGGGGGTAGTCGTTTTGCGATAGAGGCCGGGAGACAGGCGGGTGATGTACTGCGGTTCCAGACGGGAGAGGTGGCGGCGGACGGTGCGGTCGCTGATACCTACCGCCTGGGTGAGCGCATAGAGGTCGGAGAGATTGAACTCGGCAGGCAGGCGGTCGAACAGCTGGCGGAAATAATCCGGACAGGTCAACTCGGGTGTCTCGTCGGATGCTTTCAACTGCGTCATCAGCAGGCGGCTATGTTCGAGGCAGACATCCACGATAGCCAGGGCGGCACGGAAATGCACGGCGTTGCAATATTGCTTATCCACCCCGTAATCGAGCGAGGCGGCTTCGAGCGCCGTAAAGATCATACAGAGGCGGTAGGCCATCAGTCCGTGACGCTTTACGGCACCCAGGAAGGTCTCGTCGCCAAACACATCCGTTTCGTGCAGCAGACGCTCGAAATGACGGTTCAGTTCCACCCATTGCTCCTGCGTAAGCAATACCTGCAAACGACGCTTACGCAACAGCAGGGCAACCTCCATGACCCGTTCGCTGAGCGTGCTGAGATACGTATCGAAATGGATCGCCTCGCCCGCCGACGATACATCCTGCCATACCGCCTGGCTCCGGCAGGTATAAAGCAACAGGCGGCTGGCAAAACCGTTCTCCACATCCGGCACCAGCCGCGAAAACTGTCCCGGCGTACCGGCCAGCAACACAGCCAGACGCGGACGTTCGATGCGTATCATCTCGTTGCCGGTCTTCCGTGAAGAAGCCACCGGTTCGTGCTGGAAAGCCTTACGCAGCAGGTCGTCGAACTGGCCGTAGTCCTGCCGCCCGGCACTGAGCAGGGTATCGATCTCACTGTCTACCATCAGGCCGCCCGTCTCGCCGTTCTCGGCCAGATGGATCAGCAGCTTCGCCTTGGTGATCTGGGTAGGGATAAAGAAATAGCAGGTGGATGCTTTTTGCGGGGCATCCGCCATCCTGACCGGTTGCTTCTTCTGATGGGCGAGCGTCTTTTTCAACTCCCATTCTTCGAGTTGCTGCAGGTAGTCGTCCTCCTTGCGCTTTGTCTCCGCTTCGATCAGCGAGGCGTACCGGTCGGCCAGGCAGCGCATATCGTTGATACAGCCTTTACCGGTAGCCGGGGGAGCCACTTCGACCGTGAAAAGATGGGGGTAGACACGCTTACGGTTATATACGCCCCACACACCCGGCAGGCAGGCGCTCAATACGGTGCAGGCGGCCAGAAAAGCCATGTCGCGTTCCCGACGGTCGGCATAGAAGCGAAGGGCATCGGCCAGTAACGGGGGCAGGCCGTCGGTGATTGTGAACGGTAGAAAAGGGGTACGTTCACGCAGTTCCTCACCTGAAATTGTGGCGGTGTCCTTTTTGTCCTTTTGTGTCCTTCCGGTATTCCGGCGGGTGTCGTGTTCGCAGGTATTACCCTGATACGCAGACGATAAGGCTTGCAATATTTCTTCTTCGGAAAAGTCCGGAGCCTGCAACAGGGGTACGCTGAAACGGGCTGTTTCTTCCGCGTTGAAGCCCCGCCGGTTGGCCTCACAACCGAGACGGTAGACGGTGTGATTGCGGTTGCCTTCGAGGGCGGGATGGGCGCGCAGCCAGTCGTGTACAAACACCTGTGCGGGAACAACGGAAGCGGGGGAAAAGGTTTCGGCATCGGGATTGTACCAGGCTTCGGGATCGTCGCTGACATAACAGCAGCGGCAGATATCCTTACAGGCACGGTCGGCCGTGAGCCCCGACGCTTGTTCGTAGCAGGCAGCCACCGCAGCAAAGGCGGCGGCATGGTGTTCGCGGTCGGTATCGACCACGACAAACACTTTCAGTCCCTGCCCGCCGGGGCTGACGAAAAGGGCCAGCGTAAAAGCCAGTCCCCGGAAAAGGGCGGCCAGGGCAGCCGGGTCGGGCACATGGTCGAAATCGAGGCCTATGATACGGCTGTAGGTTTTCAGCTGGTTGGCACGGTGACCGCCGTCGAACGATCCCGACGGGGTGAAGCCGGGTAGTTGGCTTTTCAGCTTCCCCGCTCCTTCCTTGTCGCCGGCAGCCAGTGCAGCCCGGTAGGCGGTTATCCCATGTTCCCAGCGGCGGGTACGGATCAGGATGATGATCTCTTCGAGGGTCAGGGGGTTGGAAGCCGGTAGGTAAAGTCTCTCAAAAAAGGAAACAGAGGATGTTGCATTCATAATGTTTAGTATTGTGCCCTGAGGCCGGTTTATTATACGCGAAAGTTAGCCATTTCGTTTCGAAGGATAAAGCCTTAAAAAAGACCGGATACAGAGGACTCGGGCACTCTTCGGCAAAGCCCGAAACAGCCCTGAAGCCGTCTGAGCCGTGCAAGAGACAACACAGAGCCTCCATAGCCGGTCATTTTTAGAGCGGAGAGGGGTAAAATTTATTTACCTGTTTTCTTCTCATCTTCCGACATGTAGTAATATCGCAGGATGGTTCTGGGGGAAACATCGAAATCGAAGATGTCGAGCATCAGATGGAGAAGCTTCCCGTCATGTTTTTCGCCGCTGCGCTCCTTCAGGTAGCTGTTTATCTTTCCCATATCGAATGCGATCCGCACATGTTCCGTAGTTGGCACCCGACGTCGGTCTTCGGGATAGATCACTGCGGCACCGAGCAACTCCCTGAGGAGTTGTTTGTAATGCTTCAACAGCCGTTCATTACTACGCGACAGCCTGCCGTCGGTTTGTTTCATCCGGCGCAGCCGTTCGATTTCGCTGTGCAGCGCTTCCAATGAAGAAGGGGCCGCATGAGAGGTTTGTTTTTTTTCATCTTGTTGGATGTTTATGTTTGAATTATTTCTAACGACGAAAGCCCGGAAGACGAATCCTCCGGGCTTTGTTTTTGTCTGTTTTTGCTCTTCACAGAGATCGAACAGAAGAACTTTATTTCATTACTTTAGTATTAATACGACTGCTTGTTCGCCCTCACGGGGTAATTAGTTGATTCTTGTATAGGGCATCAACCGCGCAGTCAAATTTAAATTTATTGATTATAAATAGTTTCTATTATTTTACGATTGCCTTTACAGCTGCTTCGCCTTCTACGGCTACTACTACGATACCTGCAGGAGCAGAGAGGGTAGCGTTGCCGGAAGAAAGAACTGTGTTAGCGATTGTCTGACCAAGAACGTTGCTGATAGTAACTTTCTTACCCTGAGCGCCGTTGATAACAACTGCACCTTCTTTAGCAATTACTGATACTTCACTTGCGTTGATACCTTCGTTGGCTGTCGGGATGCGAGTTTCGTCAGCATTCAAGTTGAAGATGTCGGCTTTCTTAACGTCATCTACTACAACTAATACACCGTTCAACCATTTCAGATAACCCGGCTTTTCAGCGTATTCGCTTGAACCGAAATCTTTACGGCCTGTTTCGATAACGAATGATTTAGTATCCTGATCTACGATGCGGAAGGCAAACTTAGCTACGCTATGAGAGTTTGCTTTTCTATCCATCGGCAGACGATCGAACTTACCGGCTACTCGTTCTACGAACAAAGAATCTTTTGTATGATAACCTTTCACGAAGCCCAGCTTAGCATAGCTTTCGCCATCTTCTTCGTTGATGTACTTGTTGTCATGGATATGCGTTTCGGCATATACATTGGCAGAATCCATCAGGTTAACCAGGAAGCGTCCGTAAGTAGTATCGGCATGGAACTTCTCGTGAGAAGGTATACCGCAATCGTCGTTCACAATCTTGCGAACAGCTTCCACTGTCAACAAATATTCCCAACGGTTGTTGTTGCCACGATCTACATAAGCGGTGTCGACATACAGAGCAGGATTGATTTTCGGGAACTGAACTGCATTTGCAATGCTCAGGAATTCACCCTTTTCATATACCACCTGTGCATCGTTTTCAGCACGGTAGATACGGATCGTATCACCCATAGCGATCTTACGATATGCAGGAGCATCCATCTTTTCTACAACGAACAGGTCGTTTTCTGTCTGGTCATAGATGTCGGCACGGTTAGTAATACCATTGTTTTCGCTGGTTCCGGCATACATCTTCAAATCGCCTAATGTATTAGTCTTATATGAACCAATCTTATCATCAGTCTGATCGATCTCAACCAGGTTGTAAGTACCGTTCGGTTTCATCTTCAGAGCGAAACGCTGGGCAGCAGCCTTAGCACCTGCTTCATCCAATGTACTTTCACCATTGAACGGATTGCATACATAATGCTTCATCAGATCGTTATCCTTGATATTAGAGTCAACTCCATATCTTACATATTCGCCGTTAGCATCGTTTTTCACGATATACGGAAGGATAGCCAATGTATCTTTCTTATCCGATTTGTAATCGTTGCCATCGTAATAACCTAATGTGCTTACTACATATACGGTATCGATTCTGGAAACGTTCTTGGCCGGGCGTCCTGCATATTCTTTTGTCAAAGACCAGATAACTGCATTGGCAGCATTCTTATCCAAACCGATCTGGTGTTTGCCGGCATGGTTTTCTGTCAGATAAGCATTTTCTGTTACAGGCAGATAAGCAGCGATCTTGAACTGTTCGTCTCTCAATGCATTTTCATCCATGTTGGCGAAACCGTCGAACTTAGTTGCATTGTTTACGAATTCGATCTTAACAGTATCCTGAGAACCTGCGAAAGCATATACATTGTCAGCTTCTACATTATATAATGTCTGAGCATCCAATGCGATTGACGGATTTTCACGGTTGGTGAATACCAACTGGTTGCTACTGTTCTTCGTTACAGCCCACTGAGCTTCCGGAGAAGTCAACAGAACCTTAGAAGCATCCACATAACCGGCTTCACTTTCTGTATTGATTGCATATACTTTACCATACCCTTTTGAGTTGTATTTAGCAGCAGTATTTGCATTCACGATAGTAACGAACTTACCTTTCAGCAAAGTCTTGATGTCTGTCAGGTTAGAACCACCGAACTTGATGAACGGCCAGTTTTCTACACGGCTACCGTCTGTTTCGATAGAGTTGGATGTTGTCAGCATGTTCTTGCCGTCTACAGTAGCAACATACAGTTTACCGAACAAATCGCTTTCAGTAGTTGCACCAGTATTGTACACATTAATAGCCAGAGCTTTTGCATCGGATGCTTTATAAACACCGGCACTATAACTTACACCAAAGGTATATTTATACTGAGCTTTCATGTCTGCATCACCGCTACCTGATTCTCCTACGGTCATTGCCCAGAAGTCTTCTTTAGAGATAGTAGCCAGTTTGTAACCACGATCCTTAGAGTTTTCACCATTCAAGCTTTCAGAAGATTCACTCCATGTAGATTCAGTATCCAATACGATGAAGTCGCCGGCTGCATTCTGCAGGTAGAAACGTTTATCCGTATTTGCATTTGCAGCAGTTGAAACAACTTTATTGTTCGTCTTTGCAACAGATCTTACCGGAGTCAAAGTACCTGTGAACGGATTTGCTTCGATAGAAGTCTTCTTGAAGTCTTTGTCGATAGCAATCGTTACATCAAAACCGTTACCCAGCTTTTCAGTCAGATATTTACCATCCAGCAACATACCCGGAGCTGCATACAAACCGAAGGTTGCAACTGTTTCACCCTGGGCAGCCTGCGAAAGAGCAATACCATTAGTAGCATCAGTGATAACCATTGTCTTTGATGTTGCACCATTCAGCTGTAACTGTACGGCTAAGTTTGTATTATAAGACAAACCGCCAACGCTTTCAAAGTCGGAACCGCCTCCCAATACTAAAGGCTTATCTGTTGTACTTGCAACAGTCGATAAAGTATAGTGCTTAACACCACCGAATGTAGATTCTGTTACTTTCCACAATACATTCTTCAATGCATCATCTGTAGCTGAAACAGCACCGGCATTCTCTGCACTAACCACCTCTGCAGAAGTCTTTTTCTCTAAAGTAGTACCATTCCAAGACAAGTAGTTCTGTCCGCCATCAACAGATAACAGATAATAATTACCGTCATTCTTAACCAAACTATAAGCTTCGTGAGTTGTGTTTTCAGGAGCCTGAGCGATTACGGAAGAAGCAGCCAATTTGGTAGCGGCGGCAGCAGCATAATTTTCAGCTTTAGCACCTGTATTCGTAAAGAATACATTTGCACCTTGCTTTGTATAACCAAATTTGAATGTTCCACTAATAGTCGTAGTTGTGTTTGTTGCATCCGTATAATAAGCAAACGTACCACCGTTAGCAGTCAAAGCAAAAGCAGTTGCTTCAGCAGGATCTGCAGATTTTAAACCAGGAGCGACATCCAGGAATCTTTTTGCTTCACCGGCATTCTTCAATGCTACTGATTCGTATTTACCATTGTTTACCAACCAGGATGCAGCAGCGGCTTTAGCACCATCTGTCAGGCTCCATTCGCTAGCAGCAATTGTCTTAACTTTACCACCGTCAACGATCAGTAAGTTTTCACCTAACTTAACCAATACAGGAGTAGTAGCATCCGGAGCGACCGTCAAGTTTCCACCAGCTTCAGGATCAGCCGGAGTTGCCGCTTTTTCTACTGCGGTAAGAACCTGAGCACCGTTAGCCAGAGCTACCTGTGATTCTGTTCTTTCAGCAATTACGTAAGTTCCGTCAGCCGGAGCTTCGCCTGTGCCTAGTTTAGGAGTTCCTGATACAGTATTAGTTGAAACAGCATACAGATATGCATATTTAACACCGTCACCTTCAGCTTTTAATTGTAGCTTATTGCTTACAATTGCTAAATAATTGCTTCCTGATTTCAAACGACCATCGGCACACAAAGTGAAGGTAACTTCACTTGTTGCTGCTAATGTCATATCAGCATCTGCACTTCCTGTCAAAAGGCTCTTAGAAGCACCGATCTTGCCATCTTTTACTGTCCACTGGCTAGTAGCGTCTACTGAGCTAAGATTAGTAATATTAGCGGCTTCTGCTTGTGCTAATTCTTCGGGGGTAAAGATAATAGGATCTGCATCCGCAGAGCCAATAGATCCTTTATTATCATCAGCAACCTTTGCTAAATAGATCTCTCCAGCAGTTATTGACTGTTTCTGGCTACCTCCACTTTTAGGATAAGCATAAATATTATTACCTGTGCTTGCCGAACTTCCTAGAACAATATCACTACCTGAAACCTGCAAGAATTTCGTACCGATCTTTACTTCATAAGTGGATTCATTTAAGCTAATAGCAGAAGCATCATCAGCATTATCTACAAACTCAAGAGTTGCATCATTCTGTTTCAAGTAAAGTGTTCTTCCATCGGGAGTAGAGAAACTTACTTTATTACTTGCATCAACAGTAAAAGCAGAAGTTGTAAAAGTTCCATCAGAAATAGTAGTTCCCAAAGAAAGCTTTTCAGCAGTAGTCTCCGAATACCCTGCAGCAACCTGGCTACTAACAGCTATTTCAGCAGCTTCCTTCACATTCTGTCCCAAAGCAAAAGCCTCAGTTGTACTTGCTGTATTTGCCACTGTTCCTACAGCAGTAAATACGCCAACAAAAGCTTCACCAGCCCCCGGAGTCGCTTTCAAAGATAATGCACCAGTAGTGGTATTTACAATAAGGAAATCAGTACCGGATTTAAGATTTTCACCTTCAAATGTAAAAGCAACAGCGCCATCAGGTGCTGCGTCGCCAGAAGCAGGAAGCAATACGACTTCTCCTGTTGCAGCCTTTCCGATATAACTTCCGTTAGCAGTAACCAGATTAGTAGCCGATTGATTTGCTTTACCTTTCCAGATCTTTGCATTTTCAAAAGTCAGTTCAGCAGACAGTGCCTCACCTTTAACAGTATACTCTGCAGGAGAAGCAGCTCTGGTTTGAACCATCACATACTTAGCTCCACCATCCACATCCGGCAGGATCATTGCATCTACAGCGTAGAACAATCCACCAGAAGCTAACAGTGCAGCTACTAACGTAGAAAACTTTTTGTTCATAATTCTTTAATTTAATATTAATAATAGTGTTACTTAAAAAGCCTATTCGTAGAGGATGCCTTAGTGTTGCCTATTGTTAAATGACTAGCCAAAACGTTCCTTTTTTTTAGTCATTCTTCCGGAGGCCTTTTGCTTTCGTGTAGAAAAGGAGCAATTTCATACATATTTTGCTATCCGGTTGATAAGAAAGCACATAGATCAGATAAAATAATTCTTAAAAGGATTGCACATTCAAAATTAAGCGATACCTTTGTATGACTAAAAAAAAGGAACGATTTATCTAGTCAGTCCTTTTTTGGCATCTATCCTTTATTATTCAAAAGTTCATACCCCGTATTCGACTACCCCTATTTATATAAATATGTACCCGCGCGCGTTTCATAATAGCCTGTGTTTCAATGGGCATTATTTCGGGTTTTTGCCGGGGATTGTAAAAAGGGGGTTTTTGGAGTGATTTTCCCCAATATTTCTTATTGGTGGGGAAAGAGTCTCTAAACTTCACATGCTCATTCTCTTTGAAGCCATGAAAAAAGCAGCTTCATCTTTTGATATAAATAAAAAACAACTATCTTTGTCCCGTTACCCGCTAGTGGGTAACAGACCATTAAAACCATTGACATATGGAAAAGTACGTTAATATCATGCTGGATAGCGCTTTTAAAACCGTATTCGGAGTAAAGCAAGTAGCCATCGACTTTATCAATGCCGCCCTCGAAGGCGAGCACCGGGTGAAAGACCTGACTTATCTCGATAAAGAAATCCAACCGGAAGTAGTAGAACAGCGCACGGTGATCTTCGATCTCCTTTGCGAAGATGTGGATGGAAGTAAATTTATTTTGGAGATGCAGAATTGCCCGCAACGTTATTTCTTTAACCGCGGATTCTATTATCTTTGTAAAATGGTCTCCCGTCAGGGAAGGATCGGTGATGACTGGAAGTACAGCCTGCTTCCGGTGTATGGTATCTACCTGTTGAACTTCAGCCTGCCTGAGTTTCATAGTTGGCGCACGGATGTGGTTTTGGCGAACGAGGCAACGGGTAAAGCATTTGGCGAGGTCAAGTTGAAGCAGATCTATCTGTCGTTCGACCTGTTCAATTTAAGTGAAGAGGAGTGTAAGACGCCTCTTGAAAACACGATTTTTATATTGAAGAATATGAATTTATTTGATATGTCTCCGTTCAAGGAGAAAAATGATGCCTTCAAGCGTCTGCTCGATGTATCGAAATTAGAAGCAATGACCGATCACGAACGTGCCGTCTATGAGGAGAATCTAAAGATTTACCGCGACTGGCGTGCTACGCTGGAATATGCTGTAGAAGAAGCTGAAGAGAAGGGTTTGAAGAAAGGATTAGAGAAAGGCAAAATGGAAGGTCTGGAGAAAGGCAAGGCAGAAGAACAACGTCTCATTGCTGCGAACTTAAAAAAACAGGGAATTAATATTGAAACGATCGCTCAGTGTACCGGATTGTCGGTGAAAGAGATTGACGAATTGTAATTTATGACTGCATAATATATTAAATCAGCCGGGGTATCTTGATATAACACCCCGGCTGATTTTGTTTCTGTTCTTGCCAGATCTTACAGCTTATGTATCACCTTCATCAACTGTTCACCCAGGCCGATCGTGTATCCCTGGGATACGAATACGACGCGGTTGAAAGTGTCGGCGATGATGAAGATCGGCAACTGGCTTGCATTCTGCAGCTTCATGGCCGATGCGATCTCCTTCTGGATATGGTTGTCTGCATCGATACCGTAAGTGATAGTGCCGGGCAGGTCGCCGAACTCTTTCGGATCGAAGCTGTTGTAACCCTTTTCATCCGGGAAAAGAAGCACCATGCTGCGTCCCCATGCTTCGAGGTCTTTCTTCACGGCGGCGATGTCGCGCATAGCGTGGTTGGTCGGTTCCTGACGGGCACCGAGGATAGCCACTACGAAGTAACCACGGCCGGTTGTTGCCAGTACACTGGTTTCTTCGCCGTTATCGGCACGTTTGAACTTATTCTCGGAGTTGAAGTTACCGATCACCTGCACTTCTTCGAGGTTCTCACGCATCTCCAGTTTGATATTGGTTGTCTTATCCGGTTCTATGTTGAAGAACGATACTTCGGCCAGTACGCTGCCGTTTGCCATACGGGTTCCGGTCACCATCATATAGTTGCCTTCGTCGATAGCCTGCGGTTTCTTCAACAAGCTGCTCCAGGTGGTACCTACACCCATATCGGTACTTGCACTGCGGAAGTTCAGCGTCTGCAATTTAGCATCCGGAAGGATCTTGGCGATCGTGAAATGGCTGTAATATTTCGGATCCTGCAATGCCTTGATCGGAGCGTAAGTAGCTGTAACCTTACCTTGCTTGGCTGTAGTCTGAACGGCTGCTTCGAAGTCTACATCCATCCACCGGCCGTCTTTCATAAACTGTACCTTGCGTGCTACCGGCTCGATACGGGCAGGGATACCCAGGCTACGTGCCACAGCGATAAAGAAGATGTCGCGCGATCCGGTATCAGCCACACGCGATTTGAATACGCCCATCGGCATAACAGGGATACGCTGCGAGTTGAGTTCGTTCTTGATCGTGATATTCTTCTTCACCCAGTCAACCAGTGCCATCGGATCTGCCTGAGCCTGTTTGGCCAGTTCCGGATCTATGTTGGCAATGAAATAGCTGCGGTAAGGAGACAGGAATTCGTTGGCTACACGCGGGTTCAGGATATATCTGTTGAACTGATCCGAGTTAACCACTTCCGTATTGTTCAGATGGTCGGCCAGTACAGAAGCAGGTGTATCGCGAAGGTCTTTCGCAGAGATCACATCCAGCAAAGCCATTGCTACCGGACGTTTGTCGGACGGAGTTTCGCGCAGGAACTTCTCGATCTCCATCCAGTTGCCACGGCTGCCGATCAGGAAGTCGGACGTTTTCAACGGGTCGATACCCAGCTCTTTTGCCAGGGCTTCCGCTTTCTCTTCGGTATAGAAGGTAGCTACGTATTTATTACGGATAGCGTCTTCTTCCAACAGGCGTTTCGCATTGGTTTCCTTCTGTTCGGGAGTTACTTCAGCAGGGATGGAACCGTCTACCGGCGGGATAACATCCAGAGCGACTGCTTCGATGGCGTCACCCGGCTTCTTATCCAACTTGATCGTTACATCGCCTTTACCGAAAGATACTTTGTCGAAACCGAACTTGCCGTCTTTGGTAGCCCAGACGAACATATCGCCTTTACCGGCTGTCAGGAAGGTCTTTCCTTCGGCGTCGGTCTTTTTATTGGCTACGGTATAGAACTCGGCATAGTTGTATATCTTGAATTCAACGCTGGCATCGGGAACGGGCTTGCCGTCGGCATCCACTATCGTTACGATGGCTTTGCCTGTCGGTGCGTAGTTGTCGATCACATTGATCTCGGTGTAACCGTCTGTTTCGAGCATGACTTCTTCGGGGCCGTTGTATTTGCCGAATACCTTGGTGTGCATCAGCATGCCACGGTAAGCGGGGCCGTTAAACCATCCCAGGTTCAGGATCGGTTCCGGTTCGCAAGCGCCCAGGAACATCCATTTGCCGTTCACCCAGGCTTCCACCCAAGCATGGTTGTCGTCGGTGTGTGCCCAGCGCGGGGTATATACCTGGCGGGCGGGGATACCTACCGAGCGGAGTGCGGCCACCGTAAAGGTTGACTCTTCACCGCAACGTCCGTAAGCTGTCTTTACAGAGGCCAGCGGCGAGCTGGTACGGGCATCGGAAGGGGTATAGATTACTTTCTCATGACACCAGTGGTTTACTTCCAGCACGGCATCGTACAAGGACAGGCCTTTTACACGGTCTTTCAGTTCGTCGAAGAAGACCATACGGCTTTCGTCCAGGTTCTCGTTGTTCACGCGGATCGGCAGGACGAAGTGACGGAAGATGTCTTCAGGGATACTGTCGCCCCAGGGCATTTCCTGTTTCGCCTTGAAAGAACTGCGGATGTTATCCAGATAGAGTTTCCCGTCATAATCGGTAATGTCACCGATCGGCATGTAGGCGTAAAGGAAGGTCAATGCCTCTTTCTCCTGCGGCGTCATTTCCTGATTGAAAACTGCGAACAGATCTCCGTCAGGCAGGGCAACCTGTTTGGCCTGGAAATCTTTCTCTACTTCCGCTCTGAATGCATTGTCAGAGATGAAGTGTTGCTGCTTGCTGCATGCTGCACATAAAAGAAGGGTGCACAGCAATGTGAATAGATGTTTTTTGTTCATAGAGTGATTATGTATGTGTGCCAAAAGTAGTGAATAAAACGATAAGATACAAGTCTATACAAAAGGAAGAGGATGTTTTTACGGAATATATCCACACCCTCTTCCTTAATTATGTAATTACTGTTCAAACGTTTCCCGGCAAGACTTATTTCTTATCCCACCACAGGCGGCCGAACTCGTCGGTAATCAAACCGAATTCAGGATCTTTAGCCATTGTTTCGATTCTTTCAACCAGGTTGTCATGGTTAGGACTACCCACAGCCGGGTATGAGAAGCGCGTTCTGCGCGGTACATCCTGCTGGATACCGCCGATGAAAACCGGATCGAAAGTAATAACGGTAGACTGCTGGTTGGGATAACCTGTACGGCGCCACATAGCCCATGTCTCATTGTTGTTCTTGAAGTGTTCGACGAATGACTGGCAATAGATCTGTTCCTTTGCGATGGAAGGATTCCACTTGATGCCGTCCTGAGCCATAAAGGCTTCCAGTTCTGCATCGGTTACCGCTTCGTAGTCATTGATCTTGCAATAGTCACCGATCTTGCTCCATTGCGTGATAGAAGCACGTACGCCTTCTTCATACCATTCCTGTGCCGTCTTGGAGCTGTTCACACCATCCAGTACGAACTCGGATGCCATAAAGCAGAAGTCGGCATAAGTAAGGATCGGGAACCACGAGCCACCGCTACCGTTATCCTGCATACCTTTCCAAAGGCGGGTCTGAGGTTTGTTGGCCGCACGCATATCCGTACCGTCCGATTTCAAAGAGCGGGCCAGGTAACGTTTGTCGGTTGACTTGAAATCGTTGCTGACCGTACCCCCTTCCCAACGGGTGAAATCTTCCGGGATATATTTATCCGGGTCTGTCTGCTCCGCATTATATTTCGCTACATTTTCCGAAGTCAGGTTGTTGATCTGGAAAAACAAGCGTTTTCTGGGGTCGTTATATTTCTTCAGATAAGTCATGAACGGAGCAGAAGCGCGATCCATGTCGATTACCGAATGCCAGTCGCCACCGCTGGTGAACAACTTATCGAAATACATGATAAAGCTATCGTCGATACTTGCCGGGATATCAGCTGAAGCCAATACCTCTTTGACGATGGCTTTCGCTTCTTCCGGATTCCGTTTATATATACGAAGAGCGATACGCATACGGACTGCATTGGCCGTCTTTACCCATTTCTCCATTTCGCCATCAAAGCAAACATCGTAGCCTTGCAGAGAGATCTGGTCACCGCCCAGGTTCGCTTTGATGGTAGCAGCAGCTTCTTTCAGCTCCTTATTCCATACATCGAAAAGCTCTTCCTGTGTCTGGAAATGCGGTTCGATCAGGTCTTCATGTCCTGAACGCATTCCCCATCCTTCGGAATAAACCAGTGATCCGTGCATATCGGTCGTAGCGATGCCTTTTGTGATCAGGATAATACGGCCTACTTCGATCAAGTCCTGATATCTAGCCGCTTCCTCAGCCGGCAATTGCGAAACAAGATATTCGATATGCTTGGTATAGGAACCTACATCATTATATTCCGTATATAACGTCTCGCCAATACGGGAGTTGAAGAATGTAAAGTTAGTCGTACCGTATCCCCAGATACCTGTACAATATTGCATCCATCTCAGTTTGCAGGCATACGAGTCGTCCCACATAGACTGGTAGGTATTATATTTAGACTCGGCCTGGTAAAGCATTGTTACCGGATCTACCTCCAATACGGTACCGGTATCGGTATTGATTTTTACGAAATCATTGTTGCAGGAACAAAGCGATCCTAAAAAAACCGGAAGGGCATAGGCCCATATTTTTAATTTATTCATGATTTTCTTCGTTTAAATAAGGCATTAGAAAGATACGTTGATACTGAAACCATAGTTACGGGTCAGGGCAGAACCACCGGCTTCGTAGTATTCTGAAGTGTAGTTACTTCTCAGACCTTCCGGGTTGATGTTATCCGGCAGGCTATTATACAGGAAGCCGACGTTACGGCAAACAAGGCCTACGTTTACGTTCTGCACGTATAACTTGCTGATCCATTTTGACGGTAATGAATAACGCAGCGACAGCTCACGCAAAGCGATCCAGGAACATTTCTGGATACCTGTCTCACGGATACCCGATCCCCAGTCGGCCAGGTTAGCATAATATTTGTAGGCCGACAACGGCTTAACCAACCCCTTTTCGTAGGCTTCCTGATAGCTCATACCGGAAACATCCGTACCGTTGATGTTGATTCCTTCGGCAAACACTCCTTCCGGGATCATACCGTCGTTGATAACACGTCCGTCGTCGAGTGTACGGGGCAATCCGCCGTATTCTTCCGTACGACCGAACAGAGAGGATTTCAGAATACCGTTAGACATACCATAGTTGTAAGAACCGGAGAAGATATCACCACCGAAGCGGGCATCCAGCACCACGTTGAAAGAAAGGTTCTTCCAGGTCAGGGAAGAGCTTAAACCACCCAGCAACTTAGGCTGGATACTACCGATCTTTTCGCTGGTACCCGAGCGGCGCCATGAACCGTCCTGGTTCAGGATCTTTTCACCTGCCTCGTTGCGTGTATAAGCATAGCTGGTGTAGATATCGCCATAAGCACCACCTACCGTAGCCCATGCTTCCGTATCACCACCACCGCCTTTCAGCTTGTAGCGTTCAACGCCCGGAGCCAGTTCGATGATCTTGTTGCTGTTGTGTGTCAGGTTAAGAGACAGATCCCATAACCAGTCTTTTGTCTCGATAGGAGTGGCATTGATCAACAGTTCCACACCGGAGTTCTGAATATTACCGGCATTGATCCAGCGGGCGGTTACCCCTGTTTCTTTAGGCATACTGAGTGCCAGGATCTGGTTCTTTGTATTCGTCTTATAATAAGCAAGGTCAAAGCCTAAGCGGTTATTAAAGAACTTGGCTTCGAGACCGAACTCGAGAGCATACTGCTTTTCAGGTTTCAACGCATTATTCCGCAGATACTCGGAGTCGTATTTGTAGTAAGGATAATCCTTGCTGTCGAACGGGTTTACATACGTATTGTCGAATGTATAATAACCGGTAGCTGTTGTCAGATACGGATCACAGTCATTACCTACCACGGCATAAGAACCTCTGATCTTTGCGAATGACAGGAAGTCGGGCAGCCGGTCGCGGAACGTTTCCGTCATGATCCATGAAGCACTGACAGAAGGATAGAAATAAGAGGTCGTACCTGTTCCATCGGCATAGATCAAAGCAGACGACCAGTCGTTACGGCCGGTGATATCCAGGAAGATCTGACTCTTATAGTCCATATTGGCAAATGCATAGACCGAGTTGATGCGTTTACGCTTTGTCTTATAACGTACTTCTGTCGTAGCCGGAGCCACCGAGTTAGTCATATCATACTGTCCGGGAATACGCAGACCGTTTGTAGATTTGGTCTTGTGGTAACCTGAACGGGTATCCCATTGCTCGGCAGCCACTGATCCGCTGATATTGAAATCCTCGAAACTATGATGGGCACTCAACATACCGGTCACCTTATACTGATCTTTACGTTCGTCGTTGATTTCATATTTCGATCCGTCGTAATTGCTTTGGCCTGTTGCAAAGACTTTTGCTTCATATGTCTTGAATATCTTGTAGATATCCCCTTTCACCTTCAATGTCAACCAGTCCAGGATCTTCACATCCAGTCCGAGGTTGGCACGGAAGTTGTCTTCCACCTGCGAATAGCGGTTCTCCAGATAATCGAACAACGTGCTGGAGTAGCCGAACGGATCTTCCCCGTTGTAACCGTCGCCTTTAGCGCTCTTGTAATTATTCAGCCAGTATTTCACGTCATATTCACGCGGAGCGTTGAACATAAAGTCGTACACCGGTGATTTATCTCCACCCTGGTAAGTCGGGTTGATTGCTTTGGAGCGGATGTAGGCAAATCCTCCTTCTGCTTTCAGGAACTTGCTCAGGTCGCGGGAAGCGTTCAAGCTAAAGCTATTTCTTGAGAAGTCGTTGTTGAAGGTTACACCATTTGATTTAAGGTTGGAGTAAGAGAAACGGAAAGCTCCTTTTTCATCACCACCCGATACAGCGACGTTGGTATTCATATAACGCCCTGTCTGGTACATGTCTTTAATGTTGTTCTTGGAAGCCTGGAAGATTCCTTCATAATTATCCACGTAATAGGGCTGGCCATCAAAACGCGGGCCGAAGTTACGGCCGGTCGAGATATGACGGTTGTCGCTTCCATCCGAATTCAGGCTCCATACCGGCTGCGTACCCATACCGAATTCGTTCTGAACGTCCGGAGTGGCATACACCACATCCCAGGTTTCAGAGTGCGACAGGCTGACACCTATACCTGATCCTTTTTTACCTTTCTTGGTTGTGATCAGAACCACACCGTTAGCGGCACGCGAACCGTACAAGGCGGTTGCAGCGGCACCTTTCAGGACAGACATCGACTCGAAGTCGTCGGCATTCAGGTTCTTCAGGTCGTTACCGAAGTCTTGTGTCTGGCTGTTCACCTTATCCGGATCCATTACTTCGTTGTCGATGATAACGCCGTCGACCACAAAGATCGGCTGGTTGTTACCGCCCAAAGAAGAGTTACCACGGATCAGGATACGTTGAGAAGATTGCGGCCCGGAGTTACCCATATTGATCTGTACACCGGCCACTTTACCCTGTATACCATTGATCGGGTTCACCACGTTCACCTTGGCGATTTCATCCCCTTTGATTTCTGTCATTGCATAACCCAGCGCCTTCTTTTCGCGGCTCATACCTAAAGCGGTTACAACGACTTCATCCAGAAGCTCCGAGTCTTCTTTCATTTCAAGATTGATCACAGTCTGTCCCTTTACCTGTATAGTTTGGGATTGATACCCCATAAAGGAAAAGACCAACTCGGCATTTGCCGGTACATCGATAGAGTAATTTCCATCCACATCAGAAATCGTACCGGTGGTAGTACCTTTCACGGCAATATTAACACCCGGCAACCCGAAACCGGTTGCATCGATAATCTGACCGGTAACCTTAATAGTCTGCTGTTGGGTTACTGCCATTTCCGTGCCGGCCTTGGCGAATACCGTCTGCGGAAATGCTAATCCTGCCGTCAAAGCCAAACATAAGCATAAGGATGATGCTTTTAATGGCTGGCCATTAAAAGCAGAGTTATAACTCTGCTTTTTTGAACAAAACATTTGTTGGTTCATAATTTGAAGTTTGTAATAGTAATAGTAGTGTGTTTAATACTAGTGCGAAATCAACATCAAGTCACTTTGTTTTTCCATATTTGAATTTACTTTTTCCTTATTTGGAATAACTTATCTCTCCCGCACCAAATATATATCTGTAGATGTATTATTAATATCTATTTTTGTTAATATTGGTTATCGATGTTTTACAACATTGCTTCATTTCCTTACACCATGACAGCCAGACCAAGGGTAATCAATCGTAAAACCAGTATTTTAGCAACATATTGCCATTCTTGTTTTTTATTTTAACGTTAGCAATTATTTTTATTTATCATGCACGTTATTTGGTATAAGTTTGCGAACTTTGTATCATATTATACATCACAGAGTAAAACCGTTTCCGCTTATGTTCCACGACTTAGAGATTCTACATAATGCGGAAGGAATCTTGTTGATTGCTTCCGTCATTCTTTTTTTCAGTATTTTCGCCGGTAAGGCAGGTTATCGTTTCGGACTCCCCGCGTTATTGCTATTCCTGGGAGTCGGTATGTTATTTGGTAGCGACGGACTGGGTATTCAGTTCAGTAATCCGAACGCCGCACAGTTCATCGGTATGTTGGCGTTGAGTATCATTCTGTTTTCGGGCGGTATGGATACGAAGATATCCGAGGTTAAGCCGATTGCATCGCAAGGGGTTATCCTGGCAACGGTCGGGGTGCTGGCCACTACGTTTATCACGGGTGGCTTCATTTATTACATCTCCAAACTGGTTACGGGCTACGAAACCCTCACCTTTCCCGAATCGCTGTTGATGGCGGCTGTTATGTCGTCTACCGATTCTGCGTCTGTCTTTTCCATCCTCCGTAGTAAAGGGGTATACCTGAAGCAACGGCTGCGTCCCACGCTGGAGTTGGAAAGTGGTAGTAACGACCCGATGGCCTACATGCTTACCTTGCTGCTGATCGCTTATATACAGACAGCCGGGATGAACCTGGCCGATGCTGCTCTTTCGCTGGTGATCCAGTTATCGGTAGGTGCTATTGCCGGCTTCCTGCTGGGTAAACTGGCCGTGCTGATCATCAACAAGATCGATATAGATAATGAGTCGTTGTACCCGATCTTATTGCTGGCTACCGCTTTCTTCACCTTCGCCGCCACTACGCTGTGCAAAGGGAATGGATATCTGGCTGTTTATATTGCCGGGCTGGTGGTTGGAAATGCCAAGATCGTACATAAGAAAAGTATCGGTACTTTCTTCGACGGCTTTGCCTGGTTATGGCAGATTGTGATGTTCCTTACGCTGGGATTGCTTGTCAACCCCCACGAATTGCTGCCGGTTGCCCCGATCGGGCTCACTGTCGGTATCTTCATGATCCTCTTTGCACGTCCGATCAGCGTATTCCTTTGTCTGCTCCCTTATAAGAATTTTACAACGAAAGGGAAGTTATATATCTCCTGGGTGGGCCTTCGCGGAGCCGTCCCGATCATCTTCGCCACTTATCCGCTGATTGCCGGAATTGAACATGCCGGGCTGATATTCAATGTGGTATTCTTTATCACCATCCTCTCCCTGCTTATCCAGGGAACTACCGTGACGCAGGCAGCCAAATGGCTCGGACTGATCGACGAACCGGAACGGAAAGACGTATTCGGCATCGAACTCCCGGAAGGCATCAAAAGCGCCATGAGCGAGATCGATATCACTCCGGAAGTCCTTACGCACGGTAACAAGCTGATGGAACTTACCTTGCCCGACCATACACTGGCCGTTATGGTGATGCGCGACGAACGTTATTTCATCCCCAAAGGCAATACGGTTCTGATGGAAGGCGACAAGCTGCTGATGATCTCCGACAACGACGAGGCATTGCTCCAGGCTTATGAAGCGCTGGGCATCACAGACTACACGATGAAAAAGAATTAACATCATCTACATCCCTTTTCAAAAGAACAGTAATAGCGAGGAAGCAGAGAGGCTTTCCCGCTATCGCTATGCAGATTCTGTCTCCTGCGGGCGGATATAAAAGACCGTAAAAAACAGCGAAGAATATACAAAACAGTAAAACGCATCGTTATTATGTAAACTATTCCGATTAAATTTGTAAGAACTAATAAGGTAATAATATGGCAGTAAAGAAAGACAGAGTACTTTGGGCAGATGATGAGATCGATTTGCTGAAACCTCACATTTTGTTTTTGCAGGACAAAGGATATGAAGTAGTTCCGGTAATCAGTGGGCAGGATGCTATCGACTGTTGCAGGGAGCAATCGTTCGATATTATTTTCCTCGACGAGAACATGCCCGGTCTGACTGGTCTGGAAACGCTGGCCCATATCAAAGAGATCAACCCCAACGTACCGGTCGTGATGGTGACCAAAAGCGAAGAAGAAAGCATCATGAACCAGGCTATCGGCAACAAGATTGCCGATTACCTGATCAAGCCGGTCAACCCGAATCAGCTTCTTCTGTCTATCAAGAAGAATGTACATAAGAATGTGATTATCTCGGAAACGACTACGGTCGGTTACCAGCAGGAATTCGGCCGTATCGGCATGCAGATCAACGACTCATTGACTACCGACGACTGGATGGAACTATATAAGAAGTTGGTTTATTGGGAGCTGGAACTGGAAAGCAGCCAGACGCAGATGTCCGACATGCTCCGGATGCAGAAGGAAGAGGCTAACAATGCTTTCGGTAAGTTTGTAAAGAAGAATTACGTAAACTGGATACAGAACCCGGCCGAACGCCCTTTGATGAGTCCGGATCTTTTCAAGAAAAAGGTATTCCCGTTGCTGGACAACGAGGAGAAGGTTTTCTTTATCCTGATCGATAACTTCCGCCTGGATCAGTGGCGCGTTGTAAAAGACCTGTTGGCCGAATACTTCACCTTCGACGAGGGGTTGTATTACAGCATCCTGCCTACCGCTACGCAGTATGCCCGCAACTCCATCTTCTCAGGCTTGATGCCCTCGCAGATAGAAAAGATGTTTCCCGACCTTTGGGTAGACGAGGAAAGCGAAGAGGGTAAGAACCTCAACGAGGCTCCGTTGATCCAGACACAGATAGACCGTTTCCGCAAGAAATATACGTTCTCCTACAACAAGGTACACGACTCGCAATATGGCGAAAAGTTGCTGAATATGATCTCATCCCTGACGCATAACCAGCTGAATGTCGTGGTACTGAACTTTGTGGATATGTTGTCGCATGCCCGTACGGAAATGAAGATGATCCGCGAGCTGGCACAGAGCGAAGCGGCTTACCGCAGCCTGACCCGTTCCTGGTTCCAGCATTCCACGACCCTGGAACTGTTCCGCCGCATCTCCGACAAAGGTTATAAAGTGATCGTGACTACCGACCATGGGACAATCCGTGTAGATAATCCGATAAAGGTGATAGGCGACCGGAATACCAACACGAACCTGCGTTACAAGGTAGGCAAGAACCTCAACTACAACCCGAAAGAGGTATTCGAGATACGCGATCCGGAAAAGATAGGTCTCCCCTCGCCCAACCTGAGCAGCAAATATATCTTCGCCATGAACGACGATTTCTTTGCCTATCCGAACAACTACAACTATTATGTGTCCTACTACAAGAACACATTCCAGCACGGGGGTATTTCAATGGAAGAAATGATGGTGCCGTTTATCACCATGATCCCAAAATAGTTGGCGGTTGACGGCTGACAATCGACAATTTAATATACCTTTGCGGCATAATAAAAGAACATTATCGACAGACATCATGAGTACTATCAAGATTGAGAATTTAGATACCATCCGTCAGGCAGCGAAAGAGTTTATTGCCGGTATGGATGATCGTACAGTCTTTGCATTCTACGGTAGCATGGGAGCCGGAAAGACTACTTTCATAAAGGCTATCTGCGAAGAACTGGGTGTAGAAGATGTTATCAACAGCCCGACATTCGCCATTATCAACGAATACCGTAGCGAAACTACCGGCGAACTGATCTATCATTTCGACTTCTACCGTATCAATAAGATCAGCGAAGCGGAACAGATAGGCACGGAAGATTACTTCTACAGCGGTGCCCTTTGCTTCATCGAATGGCCGGAAAAAGTTGAAGAGATGTTGCCGGGTGATGTGGTAAACGTAACGATCAGCGAAAACCCTGACGGATCACGAACCGTTGAAGTAAAATAACCGATGGAACCGACCGATTATTTCATATTAGTCATTTTCATGGCGCTGGGAGCCTTCTCCCTGATCGCCGCGATCTTCAACTTCGACTGGTATTTCGAGACCAACGGAGCAGCGACCTTCGTAAATAAATTCGGAAGAAAAGGGGCACGCATCTTTTATGCTTTATTGGGATTAGCGCTAATTAGCTGCGGCACACTCGGTTTGATTTACTGGTAAAAAAATAACACATCATAAACAAGGAATAGAAGTCTGTCTAAGGATTTCTATTCCTTGTTTTTCCTACCTTTGTACCCTACTAGTATTGCTATTGTATTTACCTGTCTAAATAAAAATGCTTATGAAGCGAATAAACTATTTTCACAACATCGTAGCATGTATGCTACTTATGTGTATTACTGCCTGTGATAAAGAGAACTCAACAATAGAAGATGTGATTCCCGCAGCAATCAAAAGCGACTTCTCCAAAAGATATCCATCTGCTGAGATCACTTCTTTCATGAATTATTCGGATGGCATCGACCAAATAAAATTTAAAGATCCGGAACAAAATGAGGCATTGATCTCGTATGTCAATGATAGCTGGAAAATGACCTATACAGAGATCAGCGATATCCAACAACTCCCCATTGAAGTTCAGACTTCTTTCCTGCAAGCCGGATATATTGGCGTACAGGACATTGAGATATTTAAAACAGAACGAGCAGGGATAACAAGGCCCCTTTACACATTACATTTCACGTATCCCTGGAAAAAATCCGACAACATGCAACATTATATTTATATCAATGACGACGGACTTTACTTGAGAACCCTTAGATGTATTCCAAACGATACACGCTGGTTTGTAAATCTGCCCGAAGACCATTTTAATTTTATACACGAAAAATATAAAGGGGCAGAGATAAGAGGATACATGAATGACGGAGAGCATGAATACTTCATCCTTCACAATGATACAATTAAACATGTTTTCTTTCATGGGGAAATAGCAACGGACAGAGGTTTCTGGAGAAGGACAGTGTATGAATTAAGCATGGATACTCCTATCCCGGACAATGTTGCCAAAGTATTAAAACATGACAACCCGGACTTTATCTATACAAACCTTTACTATATCGAATCCGAAGAAGGAAACTCATATCTTTTCCAGGATAAAAAACGTGATGACGAATTAGGATACACTATCGGCGAAAACCTCCAGCCTGCTGAAGAATAATACGACTTTATCACTTTCCTTATAAAATAAAAGAGACAACTGATTATTAATGATAGGTTGTCTCTTTTATTTTATCCAGCAATATCTTCTTTATTCCATCAACATAAAGTCGAGCTGCTTACGTTCCAGGTTGGCATTGGCTATCTTAACGGTAACCGGATCACCCAGACGGAAACGGCGTTTCTTACGACGACCGATCAGGCTGTAGGTTTCTTCGTCCATATCGTAGAAGTCGTCACCCAGATCACGGATAGGAACAAGGCCTTCGCACTTATTCTCGTTCAACTCGACGTATAATCCCCATTCGGTAACACCGGAGATAACACCGTCGAACACCATACCCAGTTTATCCTGCATAAATTCTACCTGCTTGTATTTGATAGAAGCACGTTCGGCATTGGCTGCCACCTGCTCCATAGTAGAACAATGGTCGCATTTTTCTTCATATTTCGCTTTTACCACGCTGCGGCCGCCATCCAGATAACGCTCCAACAGGCGGTGCACCATCATATCCGGATAACGACGGATGGGAGAGGTGAAATGTGTATAATATTCAAAGGCCAGACCATAGTGGCCGATATTTTCTGTCGTATAACGGGCTTTCTGCATCGAACGGATAGCCAGTGTCTCGATCAGGTTCTCTTCCGGCTTATCGTGTACTTCATCCAGCAGACGGTTCAGGTTGCGTGAGATATCGATCTTACTGCTACCTTCCGTCTTCATCTTATATCCGAAACGACGGATAAAGGCGGCGAAGTTCTCCAACTTGTCTGGATCGGGCAAGTCGTGGATACGATAGACAAACGTCTTCTTCGTTTTCCCTTTTGGCACTTTGCCGACAAATTCTGCGACCGTACGGTTTGCCAGCAGCATGAACTCTTCAATCAGCTTATTGGCATCTTTCGACTCCTTGATATAGGTGCTGATAGGCTTTCCGGTTTCATCGATCTCAAACCTTACTTCAAAGCGGTCGAAGTTGACGGCCCCATTCTTGAAACGTTTCTCGCGCAGCTTCTTTGCCAGCGCATCCAGTTTCAGTATCTCGTCTTTATAATCGCCTTCCCCTGTTTCAATCACCAGCTGTGCTTCTTCGTAAGTGAAACGGCGGTCGCTCTTAATCACCGTACGCACGATACGCGATTTCTTCACATTGGCATCTTCGTCCAGTTCAAAGATGGCGGAGAAACTTAACTTTTCTTCATCCGGACGCAGCGAACAGATCTGGTTGCACAACCGTTCCGGTAGCATCGGGATCGTACGATCCACCAGGTAGACGGATGTCGCACGGCTTTCGGCTTCACGGTCGATCAGGCTTTCCGGTTTTACATAATGGGTCACGTCGGCGATATGTACGCCCACTTCCCAGTTGGCATTATCCAGTTGGCGGATGGAAAGAGCATCGTCGAAGTCTTTCGCATCTTTCGGGTCGATAGTGAAAGTCAACACATTACGGAAGTCCTCACGTTTAGCGATCTCTTCTTCCGTAATCGTATCGGGTATTTTATTCGCAGCTTTCTCCACATTTTCAGGATAGACATACGGCAAACCGAACTCAGCCAGGATCGCATGCATTTCTGCGGTATTCTGACCGGCCACACCTAATATGTCGACCACTTCACCCAGCGGGTTCTTGGCATCTTCCGGCCATTCCACGATACGGACGATCGCTTTATCGCCGTTCTTACCACCTTTCAGTTTGTCTTTCGGGATGAATATATCGTTTGCCAATGTCTTGTTCTCTGTAATCAGGAAGGCAAAACCTTTCGTTACCTGCAGTTTACCGACAAAGCTCTTGTTCTTACTTTCCAGCACCTCGATCACTTCGGCTTCCGGCTCTGCACCTTTGCGTTTGGCAAATAGCTGTACTTTTACCTTATCACCGTCCATAGCATGTCCGGAGTTGCGCTCAGCCACAAATACAGGGGTTCCGCCATCTTCGGGGATGAACGAGTTCTTTCCGTTGCTGCGGCGTCCGAATGTACCGATAGCTGTTGTTCCCAGGCCGTTATAGCGATAACGGCCGCGGTCTATTTCCGTAATAAAGTTTTCGGCGGACAGATCATACAGAAGATCCACTACCTGGAGCTTCTGAACCTGACTTTCCACGCCGATCAGCTTGCTTATCTGTTTATAGTTAAATGGTTCCTTGGGAGAGGACTGAAAAACGGACATTACGGAATGCAGCATGGCTTCTTTCTTCATGCGCTTTCCTTTTCCCTTTTTCGGTTTGTTTTCTCTATTGTCCTTTTTCCCGGATTTGTTTTTCGTCATATATTTCTTTCGTAATTAAATGAGAGATGTATCATCTCCCTACAAAATAAACAATTATAATCGAGATACTGTTTACAAACAGACTAAATTATATCGCTTACCCTGTTATTATTTGAAGCAGTAAGGCTCCGGGCCGTTTACTCCCGGCTCACAAACAAAAAGACTGCCGCTAAGGGGGTATTCTTCCAGTTGTTCGTCAGAAAGTCCGGCGCGTGCCGTTGTTATGTAGAGCGTATTCATATCCTCGCCGCCGAATGCACAGGAAGCGACATGAGGAGCCGGCACCTCTACTTTTGCCAGCAATTCTCCCGTATAGGGATTATAACAATAAACACCGAAACCTCCCCATTGGGCTACCCAAAGGTTATCGTTGCTATCGATCGTCATACCGTCGGGGGAACCGGTACCCGGACGCATCATAACAGCCACCCCGTCGAACAGGATCTCGGCCGTCTTTTCATCATAACGGTAACGGGCAATCCTTCCTGTTGCCGTATCATTATAATACATGTATTTCTTGTTGGCAGACCACACGATACCGTTGGAGATCGTCACTTCATCCAACTTGGTCGTTACGGTTCCGTCAGGAAGTACGGTGTAAAGTGTTCCGGCACCTTTAGGAGCACCGAATCCCATCGTACCGATCCACAGACGGCCGGCCGGATCGCATTTCCCGTCGTTACAGCGAACCTTTCCTTCGTGGTCGGGTATCGGAGCGATGGATGACAGACCGCCGTCGTTCAGGTTTACCCGCACGATCTCATCCTGAAGGGAGACAACAACCGTACTATCCGTTTCCGGCACTACGGTAGACACCATGCGGTCGAACTCCCAGGTTTTACAATCCTGCTTTTCAGGATAATACTCATATAACGTTTTGCCCTCGATATCAACCCAGAATAACGTATTTCTATCCGGATGCCAGATAGAACCTTCTCCGGTTGTCGCTTCTGCTTTAAAGGCTAAATTTGCATTGAGAACTTTCGGCTCGGACGAACATCCGCCTGTTATAAAAGGTATTGTCAACATAAGTATTCCTATTAAGTTTTTCATGGTAAATAATCAATTTCACTGCCTGTTATTAAGTGCAAATATAGCGTATTTTACTCATCAGCAGGTAATCGATATCAATTAAACGACCTTATTCGTGTTAAAAGTCCTAATCTTAGCTTCAAAGAAACAATCTAACGAATTAATTATGTAAATTTGCCGTTCAAACTAAAAATAACCGATGAGCGTAGTAATTAAAGAAGTTACCAGCAAAAAAGAGCTTAAGAAGTTCGTTAAGTTCAATATCGATTTATATAAAGGCAATCCATACCACATACCGGGATTGATTGAAGAGGAGATGGTTACGTTAGATAAAGAAAAGAATCCGGCTTTTGAAGTCTGTGATGCTGTCTATTATCTGGCTTACAAAGACGATAAGATAGTCGGCCGCATTGCCGGAATGATCAACCGCCGCAGTAATGAGGTGTGGAACCAGCAACGTGCCCGATTCGGATTCCTCGACTTTATCGATGACGCTGAAGTAGTAGACGGTCTGTTCAATGCTGTTGAAAAATGGGCGACTGAGCAAGGTATGACTGAAATTCACGGGCCGATGGGATTCACCGACATGGATCATGAAGGGATGTTGGTTGAAGGTTTCGACCAGCTGGGTACAATGGCTGCCATTTACAACTACCCCTATTATCCGAAACATATTGAACGTATCGGTTACGAGAAGGATCAGGACTGGCACGAGTTCAAGATATATATACCCGAAGGTATTCCGGAGAAGCATCAGCGCATCGGAGAGATCGTAAAAAAGAAATACGGCCTGAAAACCATGAAGTTCAAAAAGACAAAGGAGATATGGCCGTATGCACAAAAGATATTCGAAACGCTGAACGAATCCTATGCACCTCTGTACGGCTTCGCTCCGCTGACACAAAAGCAGATCGACTATTATGTAAAAATGTATATTCCGATGATCCGCCTGGATCTGGTCACCCTTATTATCAGGGAAGAGGACGATACGGTAGTCGGTTTTGGTATCTCACTGCCCAGCCTTTCGCACGCTATGCAAAAAGCAAAAGGACATTTGTTTCCTTTCGGCTGGATACATTTGCTGAAAGCGTTGAAGACAAAACCGAAGGTAATCGACCTGTATCTGACGGGCGTATTACCGGAATACCAGAATAAGGGAGTAAATGCGTTACTGTTTAACGATCTTATCCCCGTATATATCGGCTTAGGTGTCGAATATGCCGAAAGCAACCCGGAACTGGCAAGCAATAATGCCGTACAGGCTCAATGGGATTACTTCAAGCGTGAACATCATAAAACAAGAAGAGCTTTTATCAAAAAATTAAAATAAGGATTTTCTATGGAAGAACTGAATTCAACAATGCAACAACCGACAGCGTATAATGACGACGATATCAAGACGCTGGATTGGATGGAACATATCCGCCGGCGCCCAGGTATGTATATTGGTAAATTGGGAGATGGTAGCTATGCGGATGATGGTATCTATGTATTGCTGAAAGAGGTACTCGACAACTCCATTGACGAATACATGATGGGGTATGGCAAAACCATAGAGGTCACCGTAGAAGAAGGAACCGTTTCTGTCAGGGACTACGGACGCGGCGTTCCTCTGGGAAAAGTTGTCGACGTTTCCAGCAAGATGAATACAGGTGCCAAATACGACAGCAAGGCTTTTAAGAAGTCAGTCGGACTGAACGGTGTCGGTATCAAGGCCGTAAACGCCCTAAGCAGTTATTTCCTTATCACCAGTTTCCGCGATGGAGAATGCAAACGGGTGGAATACAGCAAGGCGATCATTACAGAAGAGTCAAAGATACAGCCTACTACGGAATCAAACGGTACATCGATCTATTTCATCCCCGACCGCGAAATATTCAAGGAATACCAGTACAAAGACGAGTTCATCGAAAGTCTCCTGAAGAATTACGTCTTTCTGAATTCCGGCCTGACGATTATATTCAACGGCAAGAAGTTCCACTCCCGCAACGGGCTGGTCGACCTGCTGAACGAGAACATGACCACCGAACCGTTATATCCGATCATTCACCTGAATGGCGAAGATATTGAAGTGGTTATCACCCACAGTAACCAGTACGGCGAAGAATATTACTCATTCGTCAACGGCCAGTACACGACACAGGGGGGAACGCATCTTTCCGCTTTCCGTGAAACACTGGGACGTGTTATCAAAGAATATTACAATAAGAACTTCGAATACTCCGATATCCGTGCCGGTATCGTTGCCGCCATCAGTATCAAGGTGGAAGAACCGGTATTCGAAAGCCAGACAAAAACAAAGCTGGGATCGAAGGATATAGGCCCCGAAGGCCCTACGGTAGCCAAGTTTGTTGGCGACTTCATCAAGAAGGAGCTCGACAACTACCTGCATAAGAACGTAGACACCTCGGAAGCCCTGCTTCGCAAGATACTGGAATCGGAAAAAGAGCGCAAAGCCATTGCCGGTGTGACCAAACTGGCCCGCGAACGAGCCAAGAAAGCCAACCTGCACAACAAAAAGCTACGCGACTGCCGTATCCACCTGAACGATACCAAAGGCGACCGTACGGAAGAAAGCTGTATCTTCATCACCGAGGGCGACTCGGCCAGCGGATCTATCACCAAGAGCCGCGACCCGAATTATCAGGCTGTATTCAGTCTGCGTGGTAAGCCGCTCAACAGCTTCGGTCTGACCAAGAAGATCGTATATGAAAACGAAGAGTTCAACCTTCTGCAGGCAGCCCTCAATATCGAAGACGGCCTGGACGGTTTGAGATACAATAAGGTTATTATCGCAACCGATGCCGATGTCGATGGTATGCACATCCGCCTGTTGCTGATCACTTTCTTTTTGCAGTTCTTCCCCGACCTGATCAAACGTAATCATGTCTATATCCTGCAAACCCCGCTTTTCCGTGTCCGCAACAAGCAGAAAACGTATTACTGCTACAGCGAAGAAGAGCGTCTGGCAGCCATACAAGCTGTAGGAAAGAACCCCGAAATCACCCGATTCAAAGGATTGGGAGAGATCTCACCGGACGAGTTCAAGCATTTTATCGGCAAAGATATACGCCTGGATCCGGTTACAATGAAAAAAGAAGACCTGGTAAAAGATATGCTCGAATTCTATATGGGTAAAAATACCATGGAAAGACAGAACTTTATCATTGATAACCTGGTTGTTGAAGAAGATGTGGTTAATTAAACACGAAGAATGAAAAAGCGTATCGCCCTTTTCCCCGGAACATTCGACCCGTTTACCATCGGACATCAGTCGCTGGTAAGCCGTGGACTGGCTCTGGTAGACGAAATCATTATCTCTATCGGTATCAACGAGAAGAAGCAAACCTATTTCTCGATTGAAAAACGGATAGAAGCGATCAGTAACCTATATAAAGATGAACCTCGGGTTAAGGTGATGTCATACAACTCGCTCACGGTAGATTTTGCCAACGAGGTGGGTGCTGCATTCATCCTGCGTGGTATCCGTACGGTAAACGACTTCGAATACGAGAAAAGCATTGCTGACGTAAACCGTAAACTCAGCGGCATCGAAACGTTCATCCTGTTTACAGAACCCGAGCATACGCATATCAGCTCCAGCATCGTACGCGAACTGCTGAATTATGGAAAAGATATATCCCAGTTCGTGCCGAAGGGTACGAACTTATATTGACAACTTACGAAATAAAGATCAAAAATGAGACAAATCCTATTCACCCTGCTCGCAGCAATGCTCGTCATCACTTCGGCAGTGGCCCAGAAACCGAATCAGGATGCCCGCAAATTATCCATGGCCCTGTATGCCATATCGAATCTGTATGTAGATCCGGTGGATGATTCCAAGCTGGTAGAAGATGCGATTATCGGTATGCTGGAAAAGCTGGATCCACATTCAAACTATATGGATCCGGAAGAGACAAAAGAAATGACCGAACCTTTGCAAGGGAATTTCGACGGTATCGGTATCCAGTTCAACATGCTGACCGATACGCTATACGTTATCCAGGTTATTCCCGGTGGCCCGTCTGAAAAGGTAGGCCTGGTAGCCGGTGACCGTATCATCATGGTTGACGACACCCTAATTGCCGGTGTTAAAATGAAAACAACCGATATTATGAAGCGTTTGCGCGGGCCGAAAGGTACCGAAGTAAGCGTAAAGGTATTGCGTAATAAAAATCCGGAACTGATCGAATTCAAAATCATCCGTGGAAAGATACCTGTAACGAGTATGGATGCCGCATATATGGCCGACAAACAGACCGGATACATCAAGCTGAACCGTTTCGCAGCCTCATCTGCCGACGAATTCCGTGAAGCGCTTGCCAAGCTCCAGAAACAAGGAATGAAAAACCTGATCCTCGACCTGCAAGGAAACGGGGGCGGTTATCTCAACATTGCCATCGAACTGGCTGATGAATTCCTCAACAAAGACAAACTGATTGTCTATACCGAAGGGAACAAGCAGCCGCGCGACGAAGCCAAATCGACTGCACGCGGTGGATTTGAAGAAGGACGCCTGGTAGTATTGGTTGACGAATCGTCTGCTTCCGCCAGCGAAATCCTGGCCGGTGCCGTACAGGACTGGGACCGTGGAGTGGTTGTAGGACGCCGTACATTCGGTAAAGGTCTGGTGCAGAAACCAATCCCCATGCCCGACGGTTCTATGATCCGCCTGACAGTAGCACGTTATTATACGCCTACCGGACGAAGCATACAGAAACATTACGAAAACGGTAAACTGGAAGATTACCAACACGACCTGATCGACCGTTATAACCGTGGCGAACTGATGAGTGCCGACAGCATCCATTTCCCGGACTCGATGAAGTACAATACACTGGAAACAAAACGTATCGTTTACGGTGGCGGTGGCATCATGCCTGACGTATTCATCCCGGTAGATACCACCCGCTATACGGATTATCACCGTAGCCTGGTTGCCACCGGACTGGTGAACCGTGTTGCCATGAATTATCTGGATCGTAACCGCAGTGAAATGAACAAAAAATATCCGAAGTTCAGCCAATATAAAAAAGGATTCGTCGTTCCCGAAGAGACGCTGCAGGAACTGATCGATCTGGGTAAAGAGGAAAAGATCGAGTTCAACGAAGAGCAATATAACCGTTCAAAACCGCTTATCACACTTCAGGTAAAGGCCTTAATAGCCCGCGACCTGTACGATATGGCTGAATATTTCCAGGTAATCAATGACGATAACCAAAGTTATCAGGAAGCGCTGCGCATCATCAATGATGAAACGGTTTACAATAAGGAACTAGGAAGGTAAAGAAGATTTCAATGCGAGCCTGTTATGGTTCTAAACAAATAAAGGGGATGTGCCAAAAATTAAATAACTGGTACATCCCCTTTTTAATTAGTTATCACATACGATTATCTTTGTATCCATATTTAAACTTTACAAAATGAATTTATCAGGAATAGACACTTTAATCTGGGATTGGAACGGAACACTATTAGATGATGTAGACGTAAACGTCAGGGTTATCAATGAAATGCTTTTAAAAAGAGATTTACCTCAACTGGATTTAAATACTTATAAGGAATTATTCTGCTTCCCGGTCAAACAGTTTCACAGACAAATAGGTATCGACTTTGAGAAAGAGTCGATCGAGGAAGTATCAGCCGAATATATGGAACGTTACAAGAGTTATGAGAAAGAGATAAAGTTGCATATGGATGTTCCTTTCATTTTAGACACAGTCAATAGCCTGGGGATCAACCAATATATCTTATCTGCTGCCGGAAAGAATGACCTGCTGCGTATGCTCGATCATTTCCGGCTGACCGGAAAGTTTAAAGGTATATACGGCTCGGGAGATATATGCGCAACAGGAAAAGTAGGGATCGGCCAGAAGTTATTGAAAGACAATTTCCTGAACCCGGATAAGGCCCTGATCATAGGAGACACATTACATGATGCCGAAGTTGCAAATGCTTTAGGAGTAAACTGTGTGTTGTATGCTGGCGGACATAATAGTCATAACCTCTTAATAGAAAAAGCCGAAGTAATTACAGACCTGAAAGATATTATCCAAGAATAAAAACACCCGATTGGAAACTCCAACCGGGTTAATAATATATAGTCCGAATACGGTCTTACATTAATATAAGTACAGCTCCTTCATCTTTTGGATATCTATATCTAATGTCTCCGTAAGGAATTTAGTCATAGAACCATATTTCTTATCAATTGCATCATAAGCCGCATTCAGGTATTTTTCATCGACAGTAACCAGCGGGGCAATCTGAGGATAAATTTTCAAGAAACTGCTATATTTGCTTGCAATATAATCTTTACTAAGCAGATAATCCTTCATGATCGTTTCCTTATCCACATCAAGAGCCGAGAGTATAAGCATAGTAGCAACTCCCGTACGGTCTTTACCTGCTGAACAATGGAAGCTCAACGGCAAAGTATTTGCGTCCTGAACATATTTAAAGAATTCCTTATATTGAGCGACATAATCATCAAAGTTTACCATTTCCACATAAGAATCAATCATGATCTGTGCTGTTTCTTCTTCGCTCATACCCTTTGATATTGCTCCGATGATTTCATCTGAAAAGATATTACCGGCATTGATCTTTAAATCATAAGTATTCTTTACGGTAGATGGCAGAATATCCGGAGCAGCAGGCAACATACCACCCAGACCTCCTTCTTTTTCAGTATCAGTACGGAAATCGACAACAGTTTTCAAACCGGTACTTACCAAATAAGCAAGATCGGCTGCGTTCAATTTGTTCATTTCATCGGTACGGAATAATTTTCCCCAACAAACAAAACGGCCTTCTTTGTTCTTTATACCGCCCAGATCTCTGAAATTGTACCCTTTTTCGATAGGCAAACGTCTTTCTGCCAATAACACCTGACCTTCAGAAGTCTTAAACAAGAAAATGGATCTTTTTTGTGTATCGACACTCAACTCGAAAGAACCTTTCCCATCCCCACTCTTGCATGGTGTACTCATATCGATATCGTCTGCCGAAGAACCTGCATATAAATCCCAGGCATTATCACCAGAGACATTCAATGTCGCTTCTTTGGATGTCAGATCACGCACAAGTTCAACCTGTCCGCTTATATCTTTACCGGAATAACCGGTAGTTGGTTTTTCATCATCATCATCACAAGAAGTTAATACCCCGGAAGCACAAAATAACAGCAACAAATAACTAAATAAACTCTTTTTCATAACACGCTTTTCTTCTCTATTTTACATTAATAAAGCGCGCAAGTTACAGGTTTAAAACCAATTACGCAAAATCAAAACCCCATTTAGGCTCATAAATGAAATTTAGAATATCGTTTATTTATTTTAGAATATAAAAGGAATCATCTGCTTTTCGAGACTCTTTTATATAATCCTCAAAGTCCCCATCTCTCCCTGTTCTGCTCCGTATCCGGATAAATATGCCATAGGCTGACTTTGTCTTTGATTATTTCCGCTATCCAGATGGCAGGAACGTTATTTAACACTTCATCGGAGCAGACAGCGTATCCCTGCAATATAACGGTCGATCCTTTTACGAGTATTTTCTCAAAGATATTATGATAACCGGGAAACAAACGAAAGAAAGGTTCCCAAGCCATTTTCCGGTTATTCAATTTCCCCTCGATACGGGCATTTGCCATGTCAATAAAAACATGGTCATCCGTCATTAAGCCAACAAGGCCTTCAATATCTGCATTACCAATGTATTCATTGAACTTCAATGCGATTGATTTAGGATCGATCGGTGTTTCCATTTTATATTTTTTGTGTAATAAAGATCATATCGGTAAGGAACATCCCATCCGGCTCAGGATATTCTTTCCGCAATAAATTGACTATTGTAAATCCGGCATCCGACAACAATATCTAGGAAATTCGGATTTTTATCATTCGTTTTATATATTACTCTGCTCCCCATACTCCTTAATCTTCTCCTCACAAATCCGCTTCGTTATATCCCTAAGCAATTCTACCTTTGGGATAAGCGCATCGATATCCTCTTTAGTCACGACGAAGTGGGGATTGTACCGGGCATCTACATAAGCGGCTTTTAATAGTTTAAAAAGTCGTTTCTCTTCAGGAGTGTTCTGAGGGAACACAGTACTCAGATCATCGGAATAACGCCTGGTTGTAGAAGACAGTTTCGATAAATTATGCTGTTTATTATTTCGTAAAGTAAATGTCAAGCGAATAGCATAATAATAGTTTTCACAGGCCTGGTGAAGCATAAAAGAGGCTTTTTTATACTGTTCTTTTTGATAAAAATATTCTGTAGAATCCAAAAATTCATTGGCATTGACAAACTTCTCACCAAAATACTCCTGAGCTTGCTCCTTTATCTCCGCAAAGTTGAGTTTTCTCCTACGAGACAATTTGTATTTTCCACTATTATAAAGTATTACTCCTTCCTGCTTTATCTGTGTATGGAAATACCGTCCCTCTTCAATAAACTTATTAAGCTGTGCAATATCATCGTTAATAAACTCAACAGGGGTATCGCGGTCAAAATCTTTTCCGGCAAAGAAGATATCTTCTACGTTATCCAGTATGGTTTCCGCCTTTTTGCTGTTTATTCCGCTCGTTATCACGTAAATATCATAATCTGAAATTTTAACGGTAGGAATGCCGCCGTCTTCAATCCGTATGCTACGGCGAACATAATTGCCCCTCGCATAACTTCCATACAGAATAATAAACTCCGTCTGAGGTAAGCGACGAAGTATCTCCGTTACAAGAAAATTTAGTTCTTCCTGTTTGTCTTTAGGTAGATAAGCGATCGAGTCTTTCATTATGCTTGATTATGTACAACGTTAAAATACAAAAGTACAAAAAAAGCAGAATTGCCTTTAGCTTTTTGATTCTAAATCATATATTTGTACAACGTTCCTGTTTTTATTTGTTTTGTTTGTTATTACAAAATGAATAAGTCTATATAATACAGGTAATTAAAATATCATAGTATTAATATAGGCTCGATTCCCCCGAATCAGGCTTAAAAAGGAACGTATTCATATGGACAATAATAATATAGTTGGGATAAAAAGCTATTACTATCTGCTACAACAAATTACTTCTTTATTAAATCTGTCATTACCAGAAATCAGACAGAAATATATAAACTATCCATATTGCTTAATAGACTATTTCGAAAAAGAGGTGGAAGAAAAATCGATCGAGATACGATTTGACCAGGAAGAGTTTACATTGACTTGTCTTTTCAGCAATGATGGTAAATGTGAGTTTGTTTATTTATTCCCTGATAAAAATGAGTATATAAAAGGATTCATCTCTTATCTGGAGATAACCCAGAGCTACGACTATTTAAAGAATAGATGGACGACATCAGGCTGTTACATAAAAGCACAAACAATAGCCCATCTACCCAGTGACATTTGTCTGATGTTTTATAATTAATCGTATAGTCCCTAAACCATAAAAGACTATACCCAAAAGCCTCTTTATACTTTTTACAGGCACGGATTATACGGATTTGACAAATTGTTTATTTATCTGAACAATGAAATCTGTGTAATCCGTACTTGAAATATATTATCATGAAGAACTCACGAATATCAAACTGTCAATTCAACCCGCCTCCAGAAAGGCTGCACGGGGGAGAATCAACACTTGCTGCTTTTCACGCTCCTGTCAGAGACTTCATGAATAACACATTATCCAATCAAAGCCAAATAAAACAATATTATAATGCAAATATCAAATTAAACAGGACAATCAATCAAATATTTATCACATACACTACATATATGTCAACCAACATACAACACTCATTTACTCTGCCGCAGAGGACAAAAAATGTTATTCAACACACTTTTGTACTACAAAACAGTACCCGAAAATGCCAAATTCAATATTTATTAACATAAATCTCACTTCAAATAAACCTTAATCTCGTTTTAAACGAATTATATTTTCGTTTAAAACGAGATTAAATTCCCTTTCAGACGAATTATAAAAGCCATATATGAAGAAAATATTGTTAAATATTGTATTCAACAATCTTCTACAACACCAATTTGGCGCAATACACAAGTTACAAAAAGGGCTGTAATAAAATCTTTTTTATTCAAAAGCAAAGTATTATTGTTTCATTTTGTCAAACCCCATAATTTCACTTCAAAAGTTCGTGTTGCCATCTTATCATTTCACGTAATATCCCACTTTAACACATTGCTTTAAAGAATAAAATATCTGTTTTCCAAATATTTACTATCTTTAGGAACCCTATCGAATCAGTTCACATTAAATAGCAACAAAAGAATAAAAAGAAAAGACATATGATTGAATCCAAAAACGTCGATAAAACCGGTACTACTTTCGGCAATATTCTGACCGACAGGTTGATTATACGGTTAGCAAACCCGGATGATGCGGAAGAAATATACGCTTACCGCTCTGATACCATTGAAAACCAATATCAGGGTTGGTTCCCCGAATCCGCAAAGGAAGTTCGTAATTATATAACCAATATGCCGATGACTATAGATATAGCCGACGTATGCTTTCAATTTGCCATTCTAACCAAGAATGAAAACCGCCTGATCGGAGATATGGGAATAATCTTCACAGGACATGAAAGAATGCAGGTAGAGGTCGGTTGTACGTTGAATAAAGCTTTTCAGGGCAAAGGATATGCCACCGAAGCATTGACGGCAATGGTAAACTATTTTTTCACAATCCTAAAGAAACATCGTATTGTAGCATCTATCGATCCAAGAAACACCGCCTCTATCCGACTTATCGAACGATTGGGATTCAGGAAAGAAGCTCATTTCAAAGAGAGTTATTTCCTTCGTGGCGAATGGGTAGATGATATAATTTATGCCATGCTCGATAAAGATTGGAGTAATTGAGTAGGGGAAGCTAAATAAATATCCACATATTGTATTTCTAAACAAATTTGTTTATTTTTGTAGTGATATGAAAGATCAATTAGAAATATTGAAAGGTATTCACCCTGGCTTATTTTTAAGCAGGGAGTTACGAAATCGTCAATTAAGAAGTGGTGCATTTGCAGAATCCATAGGAGTTCATCCTCAAACGTTAAGTGCCATCATTAAGGGACGAAGAAATATGAACATACCTTTGTCTCTAAAGATCGAGAGATCACTCCATTTAGACGAAGGACTACTAATGACCTTACAGGTTTATTATGATATTGAATTGGAAAAGAAGAAAGAAGCTCAATCATATCATCCTGATCTTTCTATATATCGTAAGATCTTGTTTTGGGATACAGACTTTGATAAATTAGATTGGAACACCAATAAACGGTATATCATTAATCGTATTTTTGAACGGGGAAATGAAAAAGAAATACTTGAAACAATTCGTTTCTATGGCAGAGACACAATCCTGTCGTTGCTGGACTTAAATAATAAGTATGCAGTCAATCTAAAATCTAATATTCAAAAATATCTGAATTATGCCAACAAAACTCAAATATCAAACAGTAACACCATTACTAAAAAAGGTATTGACACAATTAATGTCTAATGAACTTTTTCAACCTTTCCAGCTTGTAGGTGGAACATCATTGAGTTTACAGTTAGGACACCGTATCTCTGATGATATAGATTTATTTACTGATTACGAGTATGATTCTATTGATTTTAGGGTTATTCAAAACTGGCTAAGACAAACCTAGTAAACAGCATTAAACAAAAAATCCTTCTAAGAACATCTTAGAAGGATTTTGCATTTTGTGCGGCTGAAGGGACTCGAACCCCCACGCCGTGAAGCACCAGATCCTAAGTCTGGCGTGGCTACCAATTACACCACAGCCGCATTTGGATTGCGGTGCAAAGGTAATCCTTTTTTATTAATCTGCAAGTTTTTTAGCGGAGATTTTACTTTTTATCTGCCTCAAAGACTATTCATCAAAAAGTTTCATCTGTCCTGTTATCTCATCGATAATATCCGAATTACTCTGATCCAGCTCTTCATCGTCATCCTCCGAATTACCGGTGTTCCCCTCTCCTGTCGGTTGGTCAGGTGACGCAAACCGGGTCGGTTCGAGTTCGTTGACTGTTTCTACCTCAAAGGTAGTGATACGTTTGCCTTTCGCTTTGAAGCCTTTCACAGCGATAAACTCTTCGGCATCCAGCACAAGAGGTTCGCGGAAAGCGTCGTGCCCACCGAATACCACCTCGATACGCGGATACGTTTCGTCGGTAAGCAACAGCAAGCGGCTCTTCGGGTTGTCCCCCAGGAAGTTCTGTTTACGGCTGCCGGCTTCAAGCTGGAAGCGCTTCATATAAGGATATTTCTGATCTGCATCATACAGGGCAGCCGTCCATACCTTATTCGCATCGAATTTCTCGATTATCTGTATATTATCTTCGTAATGGTTACTAAGATCGAAGTTCGTTGTGTAGAAGTCACCGTTGCGCAAAACAACCAGGATCACATCGTCGCTCTGGAACTCGCCCAGTTCATCGCCACGCCCGTCATAGTTCAGGCGTAACACATCCCAGTCGAACCAAACCTGACGTCCTCCGAGAGTTGAGCTACCCTTTTGTTTCAAGCTGATCTTATGTACATCGGCTTTTGTCAGGATATTACCCATCGAACCACGTCCCTTGATAGCAATCTCACTGAAATCTTTCTCAAAGACAAGCAACTTCTGACGTGGTTTAGGTTTCAGTATCACTTTCACCGTTTCAGCTTCTCCATTCGGGTTGGCACTGAAATACAGGACACGTGATCCCTCTGATCCTTTCGTTACATCATACTCCTTGTCACGCGTTACCCCTGTAACTGCAAAACGCTTGATATAGTTATAACCGACCTTACCATCGCGATAGATAACATTATAGATCGTACGGTTATCGTTGCGCTTGAACACATTCAGATATAATACGTCTTTTCCGACAAACATCTTATCGCAAACCTTCACGATCTTATACGTACCGTTGCGATAGAAAATAATTACATCGTCGATATCAGAGCAATTGCAAACATACTCGTCCTTTTTCAGGCTCATACCAATGAAACCTTCGGCACGGTTGATATACAGTTTTTCGTTTGCTTCCACTACTTTGGTCGCTTCAATCGTATCGAAGTTGCGTACTTCGGTCATACGCGGATGATCCTTGCCATATTTCTCCTTCAGCATAGTGAACCAATCGATCGTATAATCTACGATATTTTCCAGATGATGGTTGATACGTTCGATCTCTTCGCGTATCTGGGCAATCAGGGCATTACTCTTATCTGAATTGAATTTAAGGATACGGCCCATCTTGATCTCCATCAGTTTAAGAATATCCTCACGGGTCACTTCACGGATAAAATCAGGCTTGAACGGAGTCAGGCGCAGGTCGATATGGGCAATTGCTTCATCCATATCTTTCGCGTTTTCAAACTCTTTATCCTTATAAATGCGTTCTTCGATAAATATCTTTTCGAGGGAAGCAAAGAACAGCGTTTCTTCCTGCTCAGCCTTATGGATTTCCAGCTCGGTACGCAGCAGATGCAAGGTATCGTCTGTTGAATGGCGCAACACGTCACTTACCGTGAGGAAGTGGGGTTTGTTGTCCATGATCACACAACAGTTCGGAGAAATACTGATCTCACAATCGGTAAATGCGTACAGCGCATCGATCGTTTTATCCGATGAAACGCCCGGAGCCAGATGCACCAGTATCTCTACGCCGCTTGCCGTATTATCGTCTACCTTCTTAATCTTGATCTTTCCCTTATCATTTGCTTTCAGGATCGATTCGATCAGGGAAGAAGTCGTTCTACCGTAAGGAACTTCACTGATAACTAATGTTTTGTTATCCAGCTTTGTTATTTTGGCACGGACTTTTACGGAACCACCGCGTTCGCCGTCATTATATTTTGTTACATCGATAAATCCTCCCGTCTGGAAATCGGGATACAAAGTGAACTCCTCCTCTTTCAGATAGGCGATCGATGCGTCCAGCAACTCATTGAAGTTATGCGGCAATATTTTGGAAGAAAGACCAACCGCAATACCTTCCACACCCTGAGCCAGGAGCAGAGGGAATTTTACCGGCAGAGTGACCGGTTCTTTGTTACGTCCGTCATAAGACAGTTGCCAAAGGGTTGTTTTCGGGTTGAACACTGTTTCAAGAGCGAACTTGGAAAGACGCGCTTCGATATAACGGGGAGCAGCGGCACCGTCACCGGTCAGAATATTACCCCAGTTTCCCTGACAGTCGACCAACAAGTCTTTCTGTCCCAATTGCACCAGCGCATCGCCGATAGAAGCATCACCATGCGGGTGAAACTGCATGGTATGTCCGACAATATTGGCCACTTTATTATACCGTCCGTCATCCAGACGTTTCATAGAGTGAAGGATACGACGTTGCACCGGCTTCAATCCGTCGTTGATATGCGGCACGGCACGCTCCAGGATTACATACGAAGCGTAATCCAAAAACCAATCCTGATACATCCCTGAGAGATGATAGGATACACGTCCTTCCCCTTTACCGGGTATTTTGTATTCCGAATGTGTAGCAGCATCAGACGGCTCATTTGGTTGAGAGTCTGCATTTGTTTGCTCTATTTCCTCGTTTTCGTTTTCTCCTGTGAAATCTTCAATATCCTCTGGTTTCATATACTTATATCGTGCTCTTTCTTCTATATTCAGCCCCTGAATGGAAATAATTCCGGGGCGTAAATATACGAAATATTAGCGAGATAATAAAAAAGCGTTATTGTTTCGATGAGATATATTATTTCTCCCTATATTTGCCCCCTCAAAATAGACATTCATGCTCACACTTGATAAGATTTATCAGGCATCTTTTGCCCTGAAAACAGTTATCCGTCGCACAGATTTGATTAGTGCGCCCAATATCAATCCGGACTCACAGATATATCTGAAACCGGAAAACTTGCAGATAACAGGTTCATTCAAAGTCCGCGGGGCTTGTTTTAAAATATCCCAACTGACGGAAGAAGAGAAAGCGAAGGGCGTCGTGGCGTGTTCCGCCGGAAACCATGCGCAGGGAGTTGCTCTGGCAGCTACTACACATGGTATCAAATCGTTGATCTGTCTCCCCGACAATGCTCCGATCTCCAAAATAGAAGCGACCAAATGGTACGGTGCCGACGTTTGTCTGGTAGAAGGCGTATACGACGATGCTTACCAGAAAGCGTTGAAGCTGAGAGACGAGAAAGGGTATACCTTTGTTCATCCATTCGATGACGACGATGTAATTGCCGGACAGGGAACAATCGGCCTGGAGTTGCTGGAACAGTTGCCTGACCTGGATGCCGTTATCGTTCCCATTGGCGGGGGTGGCCTGATCTCAGGAGTCGCCTTTGCAATCAAGCACCTGAATCCAAATGTAAAAGTATATGGCGTACAAGCCAGTGGCGCTCCGAGTATGCTTAATTCCATCGAGCACAACAAGATCGAACGAATGGGTTTTGTCCGCACGATTGCCGATGGTATTGCCGTAAAAGAACCGGGTGAACATACGTTTGAATATTGCCGCCAATACGTTGACGAGATTGTAACTGTCAGCGACGATGAAATATCTACCGCCATCCTGGCTTTGATCGAACAGCAAAAGCTGATAGCCGAAGGAGCCGGTGCCGTCGCAGTTGCTGCCGCCATGTTCAACAAGGTTCCGGTCAAAGGGAAGAAAGTGATCTGCCTGGTATCGGGTGGCAACATCGACGTAACGATCCTCTCGCGTGTGATCGGACGTGGTTTGCAGAAATCCGGCCGTTCTTATACCATGACGATCGAACTGGTCGATAAGCCGGGACAGTTACAGCATGTATCCGAGATCATTGCCGGTACAGGAGCTAATGTTGTCTCCGTACACCATGAACGGGTCAGCCATACAGCCGACATCAACGGTTGCTATCTCCGCCTGGAAATGGAAACCCGCAACCAGGATCACATCGACCAGATACAATATACGCTGACAGCAGCGGGGTATAAGATTATTCCGGGATAGTGATTCCGCATCGATAGCTTGCTTATACCGGTAAAGGAACACAGTAGTGTTAAGACAGCCAACACTACTGTGCTGATTTGCTTAATACTACTGTGCCAATCTACTTATTACTATAGTGCTAAGGATGCAAGACCTTCGCATCCTTGCCCATTTCAATAATAATCTTTCCTCCTTTCAGCACTTCCTCCTGTGATATTTTAAAGCCATTGATCGGTTTTCCGTTTAAGGTAACCGATTGAATGTATTTATTTTCCTTGGAGGCGTTGGGAGCTTCTATCACAAAAGTCTCGCCCCGGTTATACTTTCCATCCAGGCGGATTGTTATTTTGGGGTAACGGGGAGAAGCTAACTCATAGAACGGTTTCTCCGAACAACCACCCTCCATCTGGAACAGGCCGATAGCACTCATCACAAACCAGCTGCTCATTTGTCCCAGATCCTCGTCTCCCGGATAAGCATCATAAGGAGTAGTTCCGTAGTACTGTTCCTGTATCGCCCGTATCCATTTCTGTGTTAAATGGGGAGTACCCGCCCAGTTAAAAAGATAGGCCACTTCCATAGAAGTTTCATTTCCATGATTGATCGGGAAAGCGGAGAAATTATCTCCCGCCGCATTAAAGTTAGCATGGGCGGATTGCTCCATCGCCTTGTCTAACCGATCGACAAAACGTTCCTTGCCAACCATACGAATCAATTTTTCAGGATTATGAGGAACAAACCAGGAATAGTTAAATGCATTCCCTTCCGTAAATCCGGGTGTATGATAAGGGTCGAAAGGTTCTATCCATTTCCCGTGCTCATCTTTAGGACGGATGAAACCGGATTCAGCGTCAAACAAGTTATACCAGTTGTCAGACCGTTTGTCAAAGAAATGAAAATCGTCTTCTTTTCCCAGCAGGTGAGCCATTTGCCCCAGACACCAGTCGTCGTAAGCATATTCCATCGTATTGGAAACAGTACCTTTCCCTGCCGGAATATATCCATACTCCATATAAGGCACCAGATTCTCAACGCCGACAGTGCCTCCTCCCTCATACTTTTGGGGTGGTGTCAGCATCATCTTCTTCAAGCCGTCGTAAGCCACATGCATATCAAAGTCACGTATACCACTCTGCCAGGCCCCCAGAATCTGGGAAATCGGATGCATAGCCACCATAACTCCCGTATGCTCGATTCCGGCAGGGTCTGTATTGAACCATCCGCTGTTCTGATACAACTGGATAGCCGAACGAGCCCATAGACTCGATATTTCGGGAGTAATCAGGTTAAACAACTGTTGGTTATTCCAAAACGTATTCCAGTATTCACCGCTGACAATACAATCGCCTGGTTTCTCCAACTGTCTGATTCTCTCATTCTCATCCACAAAACGACCGTCCACGTCGCTCCAGGTTGCTTTGGCAGCCAGCGCACGATAAAGATTCGTATAGAATTTCTTCTTTTGCAGGTAATCGTCCGTTTCAATATCGATCCTTCCCAAATACTCATCCCAGACGGAACGGGCGTTATTCACTACTTTCTCAAAATCCCATCCGAATGGGTCAGCCAGTTCCTGTTTCAAATTATTTCTTGCTCCTGCCATGTCTACCAGAGAGACACCGGAACGGACAAGAACCTCTTCCCCCTCTGCAGTCTTATAGCTCAGGAAGATTCCGACATCACCCTTCCCTTCTATCTCGTCAATATTCTGACTGATCTCTGCAGGTGTATCAAATTCATGATTTCTGTTCCATCCCGGTATATAACCCGTCACAGGTTTAACGCCTTCATTGACCCAGCCCCCCATCGACTCGAAAGGCTTACTGAACTGAAGGACAAAATATAATGTATAAGATTGCTCCAACGTATAACCGGTAAAGGCATTGTAATAGGTTGCATATCCCTCTATTTCAGTATCATTGACTTTAGTTATATGTGCGTTCACCAGATTATGCGGATACTCGTTGGGAGTAAACATATCGATCAGGATACGGGCATCTTCCCTTGCCGGAAAAATATAGCGTTGTAAGGCGGCGCGACGTGTTGACGTAATCTCCGCCTTGATTTTTGTATCGGTCATATAGACGGAATATCTGCCTATTTCGGCCTTTTCGGAAGCCTTATCAATACGAGAACGATAGCCTTCGTCGGGAAAATCTTCCCTGCCGGGATTTACTTGCAACTCCCCACAGGTTGGCTGCATCAGGAAACCGGTCATCGTCCAGTCGCTGAAATGATTGAATCCCATGATATTTTCGATCGTATATTCATATCCGGCTTTCCATATCTCGTCCTGGTTGTCGGGAGCAATCTGCACCATACTCAGCGGAAGGCTAGGTCCCGGCTTGAACATCCAGCGTGAATTACCAGTTCCCATCAGCAAATCGACATCATCCGAATAGGAATGAAGAGGTTGCCGGCTACGGGTAATTTCGCCTTTATAAACAATCTCCTTTCCATCCTGTATTGTGAACTTTAAAGTTTCCTGTTTACCTGTTGTTTTTGCAGCAGGCATTAATATTTCCTGAATGCTCTCCCCTACTTCGATTGTACGCGAAACAGGCTGACATCCTTCTACCCGGAATATTAATTCCCGGGAACAGTCAAACTGGTTCATATCCACCAAAACCGGTTGCATACGTTCTCCGTTTTCTTTTTGGTATTCAAACGGAGCTGCTTCGACAGAACGTATCAGGGAAGAAGAAGCTTTTCCCAATTGCATGTTGGCCGGAGTCTCCAAGCGGATACAATCGAATATTGCCCAGGTTCCTTTGATTGTTCCCAACTGGATTTTATTCATCCCTGTGGTAAGCCACGAGGCGGGGAACTGTATTTTTATTTCTTTAGCCTTTCCGTCTTCCTTATTCGTAAGTAACTCTCCAGAGTTTTCTCCATTCAAATCCTCCTCAAACCGGTTACCGTTTATCTCCACCCGTATCTTAATAGGATTACTGTTATGTGCTCCGGTAAAGAAAAAGGTCAGATAACATTCTCCCTCTGCAGATGTCTTATCAAGATTAAAAAACACAGAAGGGAAATGACGCGGATGGAATCCGGCCCAATACCCACCACCGGCCCAGTTATCCAACGGCCCCGGTAAAACATAAGGCCAATGCTTATCGGCAGTCGAATAACCGACATAAAAAGATTTCTCCCCTCCGAAGTTAGCCAGAAAGCTATTATAGTTATCAGGATATAATGCAAACTCAGCCGCTGAGTTATCCTGCTGTCCTATTTCGAATAAGACTTTATTTCCGGCAGACAGGCCGGAAGACGATAAAAACAAGAATAGAAGTAAGAGTAAATGCTTCATTTCAATTATTAGAATTAGAGTCTGTTACTAACAAATTACAAAATAAAAACAACCATCATTATTGGAAAATAGCAAATAGTTGCCTATTTGATGGATTATTATTGCTTTTATATGAACTACCGGATTATTTGGATCTGTTTAGGGTCTTCTGATGTTATCACTGATAATTGCAAGAATATTGCTGGCAGCTATCAATCTATTTTGTTGCTGATAATTATGCGCAGGCTTGTTGACAATTATGAGTAAGTTTGTTGATAATTGCAAGCAGGCTTGCCGATAATTATCAACATATTTAAGTTATCTTTACCTGCTAATTACAGAATACACGAAAAATGAAAATATTAATCCTATGTACCGGCAACAGTTGCCGTAGCCAGATGGCACAGGGCTGGTTACAATCTTTCGATAAGAATCTGATCGTTCATTCAGCCGGAACGGATCCTGCAGGGGAAGTAAACCCGCTCGCCATTAAGACAATGAAAAATTCCGGAATAGATATCAGCAGCCATACGCCGGAATCGGTCGAGCGCTATCTGGATGAACCCTGGGATTATGTAATTACAGTATGCGGAGACGCAAACGAGAATTGCCCCGTATTCAGAGGAAAAGTCCGCCATCGGTTACATATCGGCTTCTATGATCCTTCACGTGCAACAGGAACACCTGAATTTATCGAAAGTGAATTCCGCCGGATATGCATACAGATCAAAACAAAGATGTATGACTTTTATAATGATGAAATACTTAACGGTGACGGAGGCCCGACCTGTACTTGTGGTGCCAATCGTTTCTGCCGATGTAACTAAAAAAAGCACTACATATAATATGTAGTGCTCTTTTACTATATCATCGATTTTCTGTTATACATTATAATATTCTTCCCAACCTTTACGTGGCGGCTCACCAACCAACATCTGGTTAGCAAAATCATCGTTCACAATCTCTTTTGTATTGCGATCGAAAACTAGTTTACGGTTCAGGCGCTGTGCCAATACACCCATACAGAACACCTGACTTAACGGGCCGGCAATAGAGAACGGAGAGCGGGTCTTTTCTTTTCCCTGGCAAGCCAGCAGAAAGTTTGCATAATGATTAGATGTGCTCTTTTCGTATTCAGGCAACTTCGGATTCATATCCTTGGCTACCTGATCAGGAATAACAGACAATGTACTGCCATGAGACCCCCCTTTAAAGGTAAGCGTCTTCGAATATATCTCTTTACCCGGATTCAGTTTCATCAATTGCAGTTTACCGCCTGCAACAGTCGGAATATTTGGATCGACATCCGATGAACCGAAGTTCTCGGGAACAGCCGGAATATTATCCAAGCCATCATACCAGGTGACATCTACAGCCGGCATATTATTCCTTTCGGGGAATTTAAACAAGATGGTAGACGACATCGGGTAGAAAAATGGATTATGATCTTTCAGGTATAACGGATTAACTTCCGAAGGCAAACCTAAATCCAGGAATTCGTGTGCCGTATCCAGGATATGTGCCCCCCAGTCACCCAGCGCACCCATACCGAAGTCATACCAGCAACGCCATTGTCCCATATGGTAATCATGGTTATAATCATGATGCTGCACTACACCCAGCCAGGTATCCCAGTCCATTGTCTCAGGAATAGGCTCACCCATCGGCATATGTTTGATATTCGGATTCCATCCGTGCCAGCGGCGGGGAGAGTTCATATGCGCTGTTATGGCTGTTACATCTTTTATAAGTCCGGCTTCTTTCCAGGCTTTGAACTGGTAATAATTCGCTTCAGAATGTCCCTGGTTACCCATTTGAGTGACTACTCCGTATTTCTTTTCGCCCCTCATCATCAGTTCCACTTCATTGAAGGTACGAGCCATCGGTTTTTCCACATAGACATGTTTACCATGAGCCATCGCTTCAATTGTAATAGGGAAATGCGAGTGATCGGGAGTTCCTACCGAAACTGCATCGATCTTGTCCGCCATCTTATCAAACATCTGGCGAAAATCCTGAAAACGCTGGGCTTTCGGGAACATAGATATAAGTTCCTGCGTATGCTTGGCCCCCATATCCACATCACAAAGAGCCACTACATTACATAAGCCTGTCTTATATAACTCTTTGGCAATCTCGCCACCCCGGTTTCCGATGCCGATAAATGCAATATTAACTTTTTCGTTAGGACTAACGAAAGGTACACCTGGAAAAGCATTCGCCTTTGAAGGAATCCAAAACGACGGGATCGCCGTAGCTGCAGAAAGTGCTAATGCCCGCTTCAGAAACGAGCGGCGTGAAATGTCTTCTGATCTCATGGTATTTTATATTAGATAAATTAAGTCTGTTTGCGCAAACATTAAAAACATCAACTATGCAAAAATAGATATTTTTTGTTGATTCAAAAGGAATCAGCTAATAAACTTCTCTATTTTATTCAAAAACAGAATGAAAGTATATCGGAGAAGAATTACCAAGTACTATTGGTTCCATGATCAGAGAGCATGGCTTCCACCTTCTGTTTATAAGCTTCCGCACCAGCAGCAATGTTCTTGGATGCGTCACTTGTCCCCATGCCATAGACAACCAAAGGCGTTTGCCAAACCATTCCGGCATGGATAGCACAGCCCTGATAAGGACGCAGCAATTCATCCATAGTGAAACAGTTGCGTCCGCCACTCCGGTAGGCCGCATATTCCGATCCGGTAGTCGTAACGACTTGCAAAGGCTTACCGGCCACGGCGGGTGTCTTGGCAAGCGATGTAAATACCTCATCAAGCCATCGTTTTAACAAGGAAGGAGCTGACATCCAATGAAACGGGAACTGGAAAATAACCATTGAAGCATCAGAAATAATCTTACTCCAGATATTCACATCGAAAGATTGATTCTGATATTCATATAAATCATATACCATTACACCGTCAATATCTTTAACTGAATCAGCCAGAGCTTTGTTTGCCTGCGATTCGTTTAAATTGGGGTGAGCCAGAAGAATTACTACTCTCTTGGAATTGTCATTCATAATATTTAGTTTTATATTGTAATACCCTAGTTGATCCGTTATCACAAAAATAAGCAAATCCATAAATATCCTACAATGAATCAACATATTTATTTTATATCAAAGACTTTCTTATAATAACCTTTTGAGAGACTAAAGAATAAACCCGGGACCAAATATTCAACATAATTTTTGATGGTGAAGAGTGGTTGTAGTGGTCACACTTCTTTATATGTATTAACGAATAAGGCGCGTAAAATGCTGTAACTTACAGAAAAAATCATTTACTTTGCAGGTTGATAATAATGTGCAGGGCACATTGGCATATTAAACAAATTGGCAAATTATAGTTATGGCACAAGAAGATGTTTTCAAGAAACTGGTTTCACACTGTAAAGAATACGGATTTGTATTTCCCTCTTCAGAAATATATGATGGTTTAGGCGCAGTGTATGATTACGGACAGTATGGCGTTGAGCTGAAAAACAATATAAAAAAATACTGGTGGGACAGTATGACATTACTCCATGAAAATGTAGTAGGTCTCGACTCCGCCATCTTTATGCACCCGACTATCTGGAAAGCATCCGGCCACGTCGATGCATTCAACGATCCGTTGATCGACAACAAGGATTCAAAGAAACGTTATCGTGCAGACGTCCTGATTGAAGATTATCTGGCTAAGATCGATGACAAGATACAGAAAGAGGTGGACAAAGCTGCTAAGAAATTCGGCGAAGCTTTCGACGAAACACAATTCCGCGCCACGAACGGCCGCGTATTGGAACACCAGGCTAAACGTGACGAGATACATACCCGTTTTGCAAAAGCACTGAACGATTCCAACTTCGAAGATATCCGCCAGATCATTATCGACTGCGAAATAGCCTGTCCGATCTCAGGAACACGCAACTGGACAGAAGTACGCCAGTTCAACCTGATGTTCTCTACAGAAATGGGTTCTACTGCCGAAGGAGCTTCTAAAATATACCTGCGTCCCGAAACGGCACAAGGTATTTTCGTGAACTTCCTCAACGTGCAGAAGACAGGCCGTATGAAGATTCCTTTCGGTATCGCACAGATCGGTAAAGCATTCCGTAACGAGATCGTTGCCCGTCAGTTCATCTTCCGCATGCGTGAGTTCGAACAGATGGAAATGCAGTTCTTTGTTCGTCCGGGCGAAGAAATGGAATGGTTCAAGATGTGGAAAAAGACTCGTCTGAACTGGCACAAAGCGATGGGACTGGGTGATCAGAAGTATCGTTACCACGATCACGAAAAACTGGCGCACTATGCTAATGCCGCTACAGATATCGAGTTCGAAATGCCGTTCGGCTTCAAGGAAGTGGAAGGTATCCACAGCCGTACAGACTTCGACCTGAGCCAGCACGAGAAATTCTCCGGCAAGAAAATGCAATATTTCGATCCGGAACTGAATAAGAGCTATACTCCGTATGTGATCGAGACATCTATCGGTGTAGACCGTGTATTCCTGAGCGTTATGGCAGGTTCATACTGCGAGGAAACGCTTGAAAACGGTGAAACCCGTGTTGTATTGAGACTGCCGGCTGCCCTGGCTCCTATCAAACTGGCGGTATTGCCATTGGTAAAGAAAGACGGTCTTCCTGAAAAGGCAGAAGAAATTATCAACATGCTGAAGTTCGACTTCCGTTGCCAGTATGATGAAAAGGATTCTATCGGTAAACGTTACCGTCGCCAGGATGCTATCGGAACCCCGTACTGTATTACAGTTGACCATGACACTTTGAAGGATAATTGCGTAACGATCCGTTTCCGTGATACGATGGAACAGGAACGTGTCAGCATCGACAAGTTGCACGACATTATCTCCGAAAAGGTAAATATGAAGACATTATTAAAAAAGATAATTGAATAAGTACATGAAGAAGTACCTGCAAATCGCGTTGATGATTTTTTGTATATCCGCCGTCTTTACTTCCTGTAAGGATGACGATGATAATAGTGATGATATAGCTGTTGAAGCATATAAATTGGAAAATGAAAAGGCTTTCCAGGCGAAAGCCAATGATCCGGATTATATACAAATGAAAATAGCCGGGGCAGGTGATTATTTCGTCTATGCCAAAAAGCTTCAGGAAGGGAAAAAACCGGCAATTCCAATCTACTACAATAGCCGTGTTACTGTTTATTATAAGGGATGGTATGCCACTGGCAAAGATGATGAATATTTCGACAAGAGGGAATTCGAAGACGGAAATCCTGCCCTATTTGCAGTCAGTGCAGCCTCAGCTGTTTACAATCAAATTTCCAACCCTATAGCTGGATGGACTATTGCCTTACAAAATATGACAGTAGGCGAAAAATGGGAAGTCTGGATTCCCCAGCAACTTGCTTATGGTACAGCAGACTATCAAGCTCCCGGATCTAGCGAAATTATTCCTGCTTACTCCACTTTGGTTTTTGAAATAGAAGTGGTTGAACGAACTGTAGAAGCGGCTGGTACTACTATTTAGCCGGTTTTTATATAATTAAAAAAGGGAATATCTGTTTTGGATATTCCCTTTTTATTATCTGTTAGTTTGATATAAAAAGGCTTGCAGCAAAGCAAACCCCTATAAACAATTAAAGCCTGTCTCACGACAAGCCCTAACCAAACTTTGTTAACCTTAAATCTAATACTATTATGAAAAAACCACAGTACAAAGATACGGCTGTAGAGGGCTTTTGTCAAGTCTTTTCAGACTAATAAACGTTAAGCAAGACACTTATCCGTGCCAAATTTTGTTACTGAACACAAAACTATATACATTACAATCAAAATCTGCTAAAATTAACAGTTTTCCCGTCCGATTTTAGCAGATCTGATTGTATATATACGATTTGTCAGTTATCAGTATGCATCACTTAGCGAGATAATTTTCAACTGCTTCTCAAAGTCCGATACCGAAAGTGTCGATTTTACTTTGACTGCAACGGTTTCTCCCGGAAGTATATCAAAGTAATTATTTTCGAAGAAATTATCGATCCCATTTAAAGACATAAATACCGCACGCGCAAATTTGTCAGAAGTGAGAAGAACCTCATATCCTCCATCCACTGATTTAATTTGCTTTGAGATCATGGCTCGGGGATAATTTATCTCTTTTTGCTGTAACAAAAAGTAATTATTGGTATATATCTTTCCTGTTTTATCCACCAAACGTGCATGTATTACCACTTCGTTCTTTGAGCGATCTTGTATCAAGTGACCGACATTCATCGACAAAACATTTTTACTTGTATTGGCTGCAATTGTCACTGTCTTCTGTACTTTATCAATAACCGTACCATCCAATGTCAATGCTGTCAAAGTAAGTTCCCCTTTGGTGGCTGTTAATCTGTCGGACACTACATATACTGATAACCTGTTATCTTTTTCTATAGGAGAAATCAATATATCCCTATAAGCATCACGGGCAAAATAATGTTGGGCTTTCCAACGACCATAATAATCACGGCTAGACCATGAAGCCACAGGCCAACAATCATTATGTTGCCAAAACAAAGTACCCATGCAATAAGGCATATCCCTCCGATGAGCCTCCATCGCAATCTTAACGGCATCACCCTGTAAGACCTGATTCATATAAAGGAAAGATTCAAAATCTTTAGGTTTTCTGTATTCATTCAAAAGATATTCTTCTATCAAATTGTTCGCATAAGATCCGGCTCGTTGATGTTCCATCATAACCTCAGATGTAATCGCCCAGTCTCCGGATTCCGGCGCATATATCTTAACCGACTCAAACTCAGGGAAGGATTGAAATCCGTATTCACTAAAGAATCGACTTCGCTCATTGTTATATTGAGTAATAGGTTTCCTGCCATGCCATACTTCCCAATAATGCCGGTCTCCATTTTTATCATCACATCCTTGCCCCGGAAGACCATAGGGGGAAGAAGGCCAATAAAATGCACCCGGAGCATACTGTTCCACCATATCCGGCAACAGTTTATGGAAAAGATCAGCGTACTGTTTCCACATAACACGCGCGTATTCCGGATTTTGTTTGGTATAGTCTTCTTTACGGCCCCAACCGAACCAACCATCGTACGATTCGTTATTCCCGCACCAAAGAGCAATTGAAGGATGGTTCCTCAAACGTTTTATATTATCTATCGCCTCATAGCGAACACTTTCAAGATAGTCTCCTTCAGAAGGATACATGCCACAGGCAAACATAAAATCCTGCCAGACCAAAATACCGTGTTGATCACAAAGATCATAAAATATATCGTTCTCATACGTTCCTCCACCCCAAACCCTGAGCATATTCATATTGGTATTCACGGCATCGAGGATCGTCTTTTCATATTTTTGCTTGGTAACACGAGGTAAGAAGTTATCACCAGGGATGTAATTCGCTCCCTTCATAAATACCGGAACTCCATTTAATTCAAAATAGAATGTCGTACCATACTGATCCGGTTTATTAATCACTTTTACCGACCGTATGCCTGTTCTGGAAATATTGGAATCAATCACCTGAGAACCTAAAACGATATCTGTCTGAAATTCATACAGGTGAGGTTCTCCTAATCCGTTTGTCCACCACAATTGAGGATTATTGATTACAAAATCAGTTGTTGCAACGTTTGTACCCTTCTTTAAATCTGCCGTATATGTAGCATAAGTCTTTCCTGATTTTTTGTCTTTTACAATGATTTGCGCACCGGAGATATCCTTATCAGACAAAATATCAACGTGAACTGTAATTGAAGCCTTTTGTTTATTCACCTCTTTTTGCTGGATAAAAACATCTTCCAGCTTGGCCTCATTCCATGCCTCTAAATAAACCGGACGCCAAATGCCGGATGTAACCAGGCGCGGCCCCCAATCCCAGCCATAATGATATCCGGCCTTACGTGCAAACGAACTAACCGTTTTATTAAAGATACCACCTTGTTGCGATTGATCCGGTCCTGTAGGGTATTGATAAGGCAACGCATCCCATTTAGGTATATCTTCTTTTATAGGAGAACGAAACAGAACCTCCAACTTATTGTCTTTCTGCTTTACCTTATCTTTTATATCCACTTTCCATTCACGAAACATATTGTCGCCTTCCAATATCTTTTCGCCATTCAGATATACACTGACGTAAGTGTCCAATCCCATAAAGTGCAACCGGATGTTTTTCTTATCAAACATTTCATCGTTCAGATCGAAAAATGTTTCATACATCCAATCTTCCTTATCAACCCATTGCACGCTTCGCTCGTTAAGACGGAAAAAAGGATCTTCAATAATCTTATTTGCAATAAGATCCGTATGAACCACACCGGGAACCGTAGCCGGATACCAGTTGTTCAACCTCCACTGTCTAAAACGCCATCCGGAATTCAACTCCGTTTTTACTGGAGCCCCGCTAACTCCCGTATAAGATAAAATCAATAGAAAAAAGATTATGATTCGAGTATAGTTATTCTTTCTTTGAATGTTCATGTCAATACGTTATTAAATACTTGAAAATAAAAGGGGGTAATATAGAATATAACAATATTACCCCCATACTCCACAACTACAGTTTATATTTCAGATTGCCTTGTGCAATTTAATTAATAACCCGGATTCTGATCATCCTTTGTTAAACTCGGATTATTATTGATTTCGGAATCAGGGATAGGATAACGCATGTGGTATTCCTGAATCGTATTCGATTCTCTTGCCCAACGGTTACGTTGTTTGATCAACTCCACAAATTTACCTGTCCTGATAAGGTCCATACGCCTCCATCCTTCAAAACAAAGCTCCCGCATACGTTCATCCATAATTTCGACCCGGAACTGTTCTTTCGACAATCCTTTCCATTGCTTATCTGCCGGAAGATTCCCCCCCCAGGCACGTCTACGGATTTGATTGTTTACAATATCTATCGCCTGAGCAGTGTTTCCTACTTCATTCAAACATTCGGCATAACAAAGCAGAACATCGGCAAAACGGATCATCGGATAATTCTTACCCACGCGATAATAACTTCTATTGAAAACGTTGGGATATTCAGGTGCAAATCTGTCGATACGTCTGTCTTCCCATTTCTTAATATGCGGGTCCAACTCGTCGGCAGCATCCGTAGGAACAGTATAGGTAATACCATCATAAGTCCATTCATAGCGCAAGTTTACATTTTTACGCAAGTCGCCTTCTTCCCATACACCACCGTCTTCTCTCATGCTATACTGGTATACTGTCGGCATAATCACATCCCATCCGCCTAAATAACATTCTTCACTATAACCGGCTTGTCCTAAGGTTTTAGAACCCATATCCCATTGCCAGCCGCTTCTTCCGTTATCATTCGGTTCGTAATCGATCTCAAACACCGATTCAGGAGAGTTAAATTCCAACGTTCCCCATTCGTCGAATAATGTTCCGTAATCCGGTTCCAAAGAATAAAGCCCATTATTCATTTGCTCGAAATAACCGATAGCCTTCTGGAAGTCGCGATAACCGCTTTCTTCAGGTGCATACATGCAAACCTTACCCAACATGGCAATAGCCGATCCTTTGGTAGCGCGTGGGCCTGTTTGTCTACCTTCGCTCAGGTTTTCTGAAGCGTATGTGAAATCATCGAAGATTTGTTTCCATACTTCAGGCAAAGGTCTTCTCGCATAATCCGTATCTGTTTGATCCAAAGATGTAATTTCAACGATAGGAACCTCTCCCCAATGCATAGCCAGTTCAAACATAGACATGGCACGCATGAAACAGGCATTTGCCTTCAGCAATTTGATTTTTTTCAGATTTTCGTCATTTGTTTCTGACTCCTCCAGGATAGTAAGACCACAAATAGACAATGACGCCGTATTTATGATAGGCCATTTGCTTTGCCACATAGCCGAAATCTTATCGAGTGCGCTGTTCAGCTGTCCGTTATAATAATCAAAGCCCGGCTGGCTCGAATAAGTGAGCACTTCTTTAATACCTTGCTGAGCTTCGTCCGTACCGATCATATAGAAAGTAAAACCTTCCCTGTTGACTTTCGTGTTACGAAAACTGGTGTACAATCCGTTAACCGTAGGCTCCAATCTGTCCAAATCCGTATAGATCTGGTCCGCTGTCAATGCGCTCTGTGGTGTCTTATCCAAAAAATCCTGACAAGAGCTTGTCCCAAACAAACACAAAGCCGAAAGTGATAATATAGTTATTGCTTTCATAAATTTCATTTTAAACATTATAAATAAGTTCTTTTATCAATGGTAGCTTAGAATGATACATTAAGACCAAAAACAAACATTCTTGTCGGTGGATACCAGTCGCCCGTTTCCGGATCATACCCCTTATACGGAGTCAGACAGAATACATTCGATGCCGTACCGTACACTCGCAGATTATCCAGTTTCAGACTATTGACAATCTTTCCGGGAAGCGTATAAGCCAGCGTCAGTGTAGATAAGCGCAGGTAAGAAGCTTTCTGTACAGAAAAATCCATCTGGCTGGCACTAAACGGGTTATACGACGGAGCCGAATCGTTACCATCCTGATACATCGGACGGGGGAATTTAGCTCCCGTATTTTCAGGTGTCCAACGGTCAAGCAGATCGACCGATGCAAGCGAACTACCCGTACTTCCAACCAATGTTTCATACAAAGGACTTAATTTTTTTGCACCGTAAGAATAATTGAATACAAGGTTCAATGAAAGACCTTTGTAACTAAGATCCGTACTGAATCCTCCGTAAAATTTAGGATCGGGAGAACCTACAACAACGCGGTCGTATTCATCGTCGATCTTTCCATCGGGTACACCATCAGGACCAGAAACATCCAACGGATATAGATCACCAGGACTTACATTTTTCCCCTGCCAATTGATCTGATTCAGACGATCCATATCACCAACCTGGGCAATACCTCCGGTTTTCCAGATATAAATAGTGTTACGCGACTGGCCCAGGAACAGGTTACCCTCTTTTTCCAGGTTATGATCCCCATTATATTTCTTAATGAATTCCACTCCGTCACCATACAACTTGGTCACCTTGTTACGGTCTCTTGAGAAATTGGCTGATATATTCCATTCCCAATCTTTCGTTTTTAGAGCATTTACATCCACAGTGAACTCAACCCCTCTGTTCTTGATTTCACCGATATTCATTACTGCAGTTTTAAAACCGGAGGTCTCTGCCAGATTTCGTGTCAGCAGCAAGTCGCTGTTGATAATATTGAAATAGTCTGCCGAAAATTTAATCCGGTTATTAAGAAATGCCATATCGAATCCGAGATTGAACTGACGCTGTCCTTCCCAAGTAATATCTGATGTACCTTTTTTAGAATCAGGAACATAAGTAGTAGATCCGGTAGTGACATTAGGTTTATATAATGTAAGGAAAGCATAATTATCGATTTCCTGATTACCCACGATACCATAACCCAGACGTAATTTTAACTGGTCGAAGATTGTCTGATCCTGCATAAAATCTTCCTGAGTAATATTCCATGCACCGGAGAAAGAAGGGAACAAACCCCACCTGTAGTCTTTGCCGAATTTGGAAGATCCGTCGTAACGAGCCGTTACAGTCAGATAATATTTATTGTCATACGTATAGTTGGCACGCAAATAATAAGACATCAATGAAGAAGAATAGAAATCCGATTCAATACGTCTGTCTCCGGTTTGTTCAGATGCACCGATGTTATGGTATCCCAAAAGGTTAGAATCGAATCCACGGCCGGTTGCATTAGTATAGTTACGGGAATTATTAGAAGCACTAGTACCCAACATAGCATTGATACGGTGAACTCCACCGAAAGTATTATCATACGAAATAGTATTATCCCACTGCCACATAGTTACATTATCCCGCTTATGCTGCGTTTCTCCATGATTGGAATAACGGATAGCCTGCTGGATATCGTTCGGTTGATATCTGAAAGTCGATTCTTCCAAATGGTTCAGTGAAAAAGTCGTACGGAAGTTCAAGCCCTTGATCGGATTAATATTCAAAAAGTTAGAACTGATAAAACGGTTTCTTATCCGATCGTGGTCGATACGCATCGTACCCAGCGGGTTAAAATAGTTTTCGTCAATACGATCACCATAATTCAATGTAAGCAAATCATAATCAATTGGTAACATAGGGTTCGCACCTCTTGCTTTATCGAAAACATCGTCATTTTCTGCTATTTCCGATTCAGTACGTATAAACGAAGTATTGGTACCGACTTTCAACCAGGATTTAACATTGTAATCGACATTGACACGGCCGGTAATATTCTTGTTACTCAGGTTTTTCACCATTCCTTCCTGATTGGCAAAGCCAAGGCTTATAAAATAAGTACCTTTATCACTTCCACCGGCAAAACTCAATGAATGATTATGTTCTATGGCATTACGAGTCACTTCGTCCAGCCAGTCGTAATCCTGGAAATTAGGATTGTTGTAGGCATCCAATTCGTATTGTCCGAATACATATCCTCCTCCTCCAAGCGGGTTATAAGGTGTCATGATACGATTTTGCAGATTGGCATTAATCTCTGCTTCCGTTGCATTAGGATGACGAGCGGCAAAACTATTCATTGCAGCATCTCTACGAAGTTCGAATAACTGTTTGGAATTCATTGTTTCAGGTCTTTTTGCATAAGAACGAACGCCAATCCATCCGTCATAGCTAACTTTACCTTCTCCCTTGCTTCCTTTTTTGGTTGTGATCAAAACGACACCATTGGCTGCGCGTGAACCATACAAGGCTGTAGCCGAAGCATCTTTCAAAACTTCGATGGAAGAAACGTCATTCAGGTTGACTGCATTAAATCCACCTCCATAATTGTCCATGATCAAACCGTCGACCACATAAATAGGATCTGTAGCCCCATTAATAGTATTGATACCCCTGATCTTAATAGATGAGTTATCTCCCGGTTTTGCTGCAGAACTGATAAACACACCAGCCACACGACCTTGAAGTGCCTGGTTTATATCGGTTACAGGCTTTTCCTTTAACACTTCACCGCTAACACTGCCCACAGCACCGGTCAGATCACTCTTTCTCATCACAGTACCCACAACAATCACTTCGTCAATGGATTGTGAATCTTCCGAAAGTGCAACGTTGATCACATTCTGGTTTCCTACTCTTATTTCTTTGGTATCATAACCGATATAGCTGAACACCAGTGTGGCACCCGGTGTCGCCGTGATAGAGTAATTTCCATCCATATCGGATACAGTCCCTTGCGTTGTTCCCTTGAGAACAACGCTCGCTCCTAGGAGCGGCTCCGACGTATTAGCGTCGGTGATTATCCCTGTGATCGTGGCGTTCTGGGCAAACATCGTGCCGCAACATAACACAAGCATCATCAAAATACTGAAAATCTTGATCTGTTTCATAATTGATTAATTTAGGTACACCTTAATTGTTTATAATTTTATATAGTAATACATCTGCGGAAGGAACTGCTACCTGCATGTATCCCTTTACGTTTTGCTCCTGTCCGCTCCAAAGTTCTTTAGCTTTATACTCTGTGGCCGGGTTCAACCCTATTCTTTCGAGTGAAATCGTGGCATTCATATCTTTATCCGCATAGTTAAAGATAGCGAAATATGTGGTTCCATCGGCATTGTGAAGAACAAATTGGTTCTCCGAGCGCTCGCCGTTCCCTTCCACCGGAGCAAAAGAAACACCTGTCGCAACGGCATTAACTTCGGGATTGGTCAGGAACTTCATGGCACGTTCCTTGTCGATGGATTTACCTCCTGCACTGAAATCATCCCCTACAATATACAATCCGGTGATGGCACCCGAAGTAATGCGGGCACGATTTTCACCCTCGGTAGCTTCGCGCAGCACCAGATGGTCGGCGTCATTATACTGATACACTTCATCCTGCCACCATCCGTAAGAAAGGGCATTCAACGTATATTCGGTATCTTTGATCTTATTCCAGGCATCACAGGCGATACGGCGCGACTGTGCATAATGAGCCGGGAATACAGGCGAGATAGACAAATTGATGTACATATCGCCAAAATACTTATCCAGCAGCTGCATACCATAGTTATACGCCTGGATACCTGTCTGAATATCGGGGTTATACCACTTGTCGGCTTCCATCGCGCCGTGCGTCATAAAGTCCATCTTGACATACTTGAAACCACTGCGGTGGAACAGATCGGATGTCTTTTTCATCATTTCCTCGATAGCCGGGTGAGTCGGGTCGATGGCATAAGCACCGTCCAGTTCTTGCGGCTGTCCGTTGGCATAGAGATAAACATCTTTATAGGTGTAACCGGGAGCATCCTTGATGATATTATCAGGGCGTTTACCCCAATCGGTGAAAGGAGTCCAGTAAACACCGGCTATCTGGCCGTTGGCAGCACAATGATCGACAAAGCTTTTCAACTCTTCGTCGGAAAAGCTGTTCCAGCCGGAGTCGAGCCCGATCGTTACGTTACCGTCAGTATTCACGAAATGGTTGTTCTGAAGATTGTTCTTGAAGAAATCAGACACTTCAAGCGCTTTCTTGTAAGTCAGGTTGAACTGCAAAGCACCCCAGCTATTCCAACCGAAAGTAACGGCACCCGGCCATTTCTTTACCGGAGCAACGACAGCGTTTGCCTTTCCATACTCCTCCAGCCCGGTACGCCAGTCATTGAAGAAGCCGAGGAAGATCTTCGGCGATTTCACTTCCTTGCCTTTCAGTGCGCCATGTGCTTTCGAGTCACGCGTCAACGTGTCGGCCACACCACCGAAGCAAACCAGCGAACCGATATTATTACGGTCGCCCCGGCTCATATCGATACCAGTCTTCCAGTCCGTATGTTCCACCGATCCAACGATAAGACCGTTACGGTCGTTATTATTCAGGACGGTAGCCACTTCATAACTACGCAATTTATCGAATGTAAGCGGATGAGACTGATAGCGGATCCAACAGTCGTTATCGAATGGCTGAAACAGGGCACGGTTATCCCCTTCGGCCAGAATAGCAGGCATCGGGTCGATATTGACCGGAGCCATGTAGTTCGATTCAATGTCGGCATCCCCTCCCTGAAGAGTGAATTCCGTCAATAGATAATCTTTCTCCGGGTAGATATAGAAAGATTGTACCAGTGTAGGCAGGTTACTGTCCGTATAAGTAACCTGTAATAAAGATCCCTGGCCGAAAGCGTCGTTGACAGGAGTCAGCTTCGCCCGGCTCTTTTGGTAATCGCGGGTCGTGACTAGTTTATCACCCAGCTTATAAGAAGCGTAGGTGCCACCGGAAAGAAGTTGATTTTCTTTCTCGATGCGATAGCCTTTCTGTTGGCGGTCGTAACTAACCTTCCATTTACCCGATGAAACGGACGGTTCGCTACAAGATACCAGCAAGGCGAGAAATAGCAGCAGATTTAAATTGATAAGTCTCATTTGTTGATAATTAATATGTGTTCTTATTGTTCCGTGATCAGCAGGACGGTACTTTCGTACGTATTCCCGATTGTCAGGCTGATACCGGCTTTCATCAGATAATCGCCGGGGAAGACCTGGCCGTCGCCATAGAAAGTACTGTTCCCGGCTTTATTCAACTCCGTTACCTTATACATTTTAGCCGGGTCCAGTCCTTTCAACTTGGTCTCAAAGAATGTTGTACGTCCATGGTATTTCAGGCTGTATGCGAAAAATACCGATTCTTTTTTATCTTTAGATATATACATATGTGAAGCCCAACCGTTTCCGTCGTAAGGGGATTTCAGGCGATAAAGGTCGCCCATCTGCACGATCGGACGGATACGTTTATAATTCTTCACGGCTTCTTCTGCAAAAGGAAGTTCATCGCCGGTCAGGTCTTTGGGTTGCAGTTCCATACCCAGACGGCCGGTCATAGCCACATCAAAGCGGAACTTCAGCGGTGCCATCATACCGGTTTGATGATTCGGAGTGGTCGAAACATGGGCTGCCGTAGCCTTAGCCGGGAAGAAAAGGTTTGTGCTGTACTGAATGAATATACGGTCGAGCGAGTTGGTATTGTCGCTTGCCCAGAACTCATCGTGGTATTTCAACGCACCGAAGTCGAGACGGCCGCCACCGGAAGAACATAGCTGAATCATAATATCCGGATGGTTCTCACGGATACGTTCATAAGCACTGTACAGTCCTTTCGTATATTCAATCCAGAAATGAGTCTGGTTTTCTTTGGAAAGATAATCGGAACCGAAATTGTCGACGTGACGGTTTGCATCCCATTTTATATAGGAGATATGGGGCGACAAGGCCACTACCTCATCGAATGTCTTTACCACGAAGTCCTGCACAGCCGGATTACTCAAGTCGAGCAGCCACTGGTTACGCATCGGGATAATATCACGCTTACCGCTCTTTACAATCCATTCGGGATGTTTTTCCGCCAGTTCGCTCTTGGGGCTTACCATTTCCGGTTCGATCCAGATGCCAAATTTCAGTCCTTTATCTACCGCATATTTAGCCAGGTAATCGATTCCGCGCGGCAGTTTCTTCTTATTCACCTGCCAGTCTCCCAGACTGACCTTATCCGAATTACGAGGATACTTATTTCCGAACCAACCGTCGTCGAGTACGAACATTTCAACACCGAAAGCAGCAGCGTCATCGATCATATCCGTAATCGTTTTTTCACTGAAATCAAAATAAGCACCTTCCCAGCTATTCAGGACAACAGGCAATTCCCAGTCACCATGAGCCAGCGCATAGTTGCGCGACCAGTCGTGCAGGTTTCTCGATACCTGTCCCTTACCGGTAGAACTGTATGTCCATACCATTTCAGGCGTCTGCAACGTTTTACCCGGTTCCAAATTATAGGTAGAGGCAAAATCATTCATACCGCTCATAACATGAAGCAAACCGCATTCATCTATCTCAAAGGAAGACAGATAGTTGCCCGACCAGGCCAGAGAACCGGCATACACTTCGCCCCTGTCTTCATTAGCCGGGCCATTCAGCGAAAGCAGGAAAGAAGAGTTTTCGGACTGGGTAGTACGTACTCCCTTCTTCGACTCCACCCGTTTCACACCCGGCGTCAGCTTCTCTTCTACCAGTTGCATTTCAGAAGCCCAGGCTCCGTGGAAATGGGTCAGATAATAAGAGTCTGCATGCAGGGGAAGGTAAGCGGAAGCAATATTCTCGACAGCCAGTTTGTTCTTCTCCTGATGAGATATGGAAACTGACTGGCAGATCACATTTTCTTTGCGGTAAGCCGTGAAGTTCAGGTTAACGAAAACTGGATACAAAGGATCTTTCAGCCGTATCACTGTTTCCGTTCTGTTATTATCTATATTCTTTACCTGATGATCTGCATAGATTAATTCGGTAGTCTGCACACCATCGTTATGGGTCAGTTTCAACGCCGGGTTCAGGAAGAAACGTCCCCCGTAGGCCGGATAGATCACCGGAGCATAACCGATCCCGTTATCCGGTTGTTCCTTATACTTCTTATTAAGGAAAGGAGATACATGCTGGAATTTATCCCCGAAATAGTTATACACCACTTTCTTATCCGCCGAGATGGAAAAGACCATACTCAGGTCGTTCGTAGAAACGGTAATGATACCCGTATCCTTATCTTGCGAGGAAGCAGTTATACATCCCAACAGCAGGGCAACAGTTAACAATAGTGCTTTCATGTCTATCAATTTTATACTTATTATTCATGGTTGACGATGCAAACTAAACCAATAAATAATAGTACAAAAAGCACGGATTCGCCAATTACTTGTAATTATGAGCTTAATTAATAAGGACTTAATGAAGATGCAACATTTGTGTCATTTTTTGACGCATCTGTTACAATGCGGAGAATAAAAAAAGGCCTGCATCGGATAATGCAAACCTCTATAAAACATTAAAGGCTGTCTCACGACAACCCCTAACCAACTTTGTTAACCTTAAATCTAATACTATTATGAAAAAACCACAATGCAAATATACAGCTGCAACAAGCATTTGTCAAGTCTTTTACAGACAATATATGTTAAGCCGTCGAGGCATTGTAGCTAAAAATTGTTTCCGAACACAAAACTATATACATTACAATCAAAATCTGCTAAAATTAACAGTTTTCTTTCCTCTTTTTATAGAGAAAGACGCTCTTTCAGTAACTTATATCCGCCTGCACTTGCCCGCAGGGAAACACCTGTCTTCAGCCGAACCTGCCAGGTTTCTTTTCCGAATAACTCTACACGCATGATATAGTCACTATTCACAATACAAGAGCGGTGAATACGGATAAATGTCTTTTCCGGCAGATGCGATTCAAAATATTTCATTGTCTGTTCTTTGACGTATTGCCCATCTGAAGTAAATAGTGTGACATAATCGCCACTTGCCTGAATATAAAGTAGTTCATCCAGCTGGATTAAATGAATGCGGGAACCGTCTTTAACGGAAATTCGATCCAACAATTCCTCTTCAGCCGACAATGCCGTTCCTGTAACAATTTGCCGATCCTCAGACTGAACATCCACCTGCTCCTCCTTCTGAATCTCCTTCCAACGAATAAAATACCATTGAGCCAGAATGATCCAGCCCAAAAGGCCGAACAGAAGACGGAAAGGGATTGTAGAAACAAACCAATCCATATGATCAGGACAAACCAGTGCCATCACCATATATCCTCCTATAATAGAAATAGCCAAAACACCCAAAGCTAATGCAATCTGAGCTTGTACCTGTCGTAATATGCCTGTTACATACCAGAACAAAAAACCTGCCATTGAGAAAAGGCCGACTGAAACCAGACTGTCCAGCCACGCAACGAGCCATCCCGCATGCCCATAGTAATACAACAACAGAGCACCTATACTACAAGCGAGCAAAACCAAAGTAATACCGGCAATCCTATACAGAACAGAATTTATAAATGGATGATTCTGCATAATCAGCTCTTAATTTCAACTCCCCCGAAAGTAATATTTCCACGTATAATCAATACATGTCCCTTATCCAACTCCACAGAGGAGTTAAAACGTTTGTCTTCGCATCCCCCCATTATTGGAGAAGTACTAAAATGAATACGCCAATCGGAAGGAACATAAATCTCCAAACCGGCAAACCGGCAATCAACATCAATATAAGTTTTCGGATCACCGAGCGTTGTTCGTCGCAGATCCAGAACTGTTCCACCAAACAACACTTTAATCCGTGCACCTTTAAAAACCGGATCCAATATGATCTGTTCCACTGAACTGAATGTATTATCTGATTCCACATAGCCATCGGTATTAACGAAGCTTTCTGTCGTACGCCCCATAGATACATTTTCGGGATTTAAATGACCATGACGTTTATGGTGTGATTTCCTGAACAGAGGTTTCAGCAGAATGATGATACCTATTACGACTAATGTAATCGGCCAGTTCACACTCAGCCAGTTGCTGTCTATCCATCCCAGTTCGGGCATCAGGAACAGTGCACCAATCATAAAGGTGATCAAACCACCGGTAAAATGCCGGCTCAACATATTGCCTACGCCAACATACATCAACAGCATCTGCCAGGAGACAATTATATCGAACAGTTCGAATGTAACCATCCCCATATTTCTAAGCAACCATACAATCCCCACCACAATAAACGGGATCGCCCAAAATACATTTTTCCTTACGTTCATAATAAATACAGTTTAATTGTTTGAGGACAAAAGTATGCTCCGGCCAGCCTTCCGGCAATAGAAATACGTTGTACCACCGTCAAATATCGGTGAATTACCGATAATTACCGACAAAAAAGGGGAGATATTTAGCATATCCCCCCTAATTTTTACTTACTTGTTTGTTTATTTCACGCTAACCTTGCGAACGGAAGTATCGTTTCCGGTTCCAAGTTTTACGATATAGATGCCTGCAGCAGGAACAGGTATCTGTGTAGCGGAACTAACGATATCGTTATAGATCAGTTGTCCGTTCATACTTACCACCAGAACATTGACAGACATAGCCGGTTCGATACGGATCGCATGATCCTGACCGTATACACGGGTATTGGCAATCAATTCTTCCAGACCGGTAGCTGCATCGACAGTCACCACACAGGTAGCCGTCTTGCCGCCATCTTCGGTTGTTACCGTGATAGTAGCTTTACCGATGGCAACCGCTGTTACTTTACCGTCTTTATCGACAGTCGCAATCTTATCGTCGCTGCTCTTCCAGGTTACGCTCTTGTTGGAAGCATCGGATGGGGCAACAGTTGCTTTCAGGGTATAAGTGCCCTTTACAGCCAGAGTCAGCTCGGATTTGTCGAGGGAAACACCGGTTACGTCAACGTCGGGATCAGTACCGGTACCTGGGTTAACCGGCTCAGATTTAAAACCAATAGAGTTGGTAGGATAAGCAATTGTATAATTATCCGTATCGCCACCATTAACCAGGAACGAGTTAGTACCGGTTTTAACCACATTTACCTTTGCTGAAATAGCTTTAGCCTCTGCACCGGTAATCTCTGCACCTGTTTCACGGATTACATAGGTGATTTTGTTCTTTACATCACTTTCACTGGAAGCACTTGAAGGCAGTTTTGCCTCTAAAGTGGACTTAATAATATTACCTTTGCTAGTAGATGTACCCATCGTATAGTTTCCGTTTAACTTCCCCCAAGTTATATCAATGTCTGTTTTCACCTCTATTGAAGTAAAAGTAGCTGTCAACGGAACTTCTTCGCCGGCAGCAAGTCCTTCAGCAGAGTAAGTGTTTAGAACAACTTTATTGGTACCGTCATAGTATTTGCTGACAGCGCTGGTTACTTTCAATTCGCTTGGAGTAATATTTCCCTTCAACGAAGCTGTTTCCAGTTGATAATTGCTGGCATTAGCACCTTGCAACAGAATTGTCTTGGACGGATAGATAGCAATATTATCTTTAGCATCTTTAGATGCATAATCAAATGTGATATCTTTCAGATCAAGAGCAGCATCGACCATGCCTGTTGCACTTAAAAGGATATTGGCAGTTGTGGTACCATCGTATGATTTATTAGTACCCGTAGCTGTCAACTTGATCGTTTTCGGATTCACTTTGACAGTCATGGAAGAAACGGCACCATCCTTTGTAAATATCAAGGCTGCATTACCTACACCTACTGCTTTTACTGTTCTTGAGGCAGCAGAACCTTCCACTGTCAAAATATTCGGGTTCGAAGATTCAACGGTATAGCCGCTTACTCCTGTAAATGTAGCAGATTCATCATAAGTAAACTCTTTATCAACAACAACCGCTGCTTTTGTCAAGCTGTTCGTTGTTGCCTTTTGTGTCCAACTAATAGTTGGTAATGTTGCTTGTGCTGCTGCGAGTTCTACCCCCCGTGAAATCTGTGTATTACCATAGTTGACATAAGCATATTTTTTACTATCGGAGCCGTTTCCTATTTGTACAGTTAAACCTTCCCAGCCTTCCGCATCGACCAATACACCGGTCACACCACTGGCATTTGTCGTATTAACAGTAATAACCTTCGGAGTTCCTTTGATGATATCAACTTTTCCTCCATTTGCGGTAATAGTACCGTAATTAGGGAAAGATACTTTGCTTACATCAATTGTATAAGAACCTTCCGGCCCTTCGGTAACAATGATAGCACCTGTACGCATAGCTGTGGTAAGCGTTTCATTATTAACGAAACCTTCTACTTCTAAGTCATACTTAAGCGCATTTACAGGATCATTATATTTACGGCTTACGTTCGTTGCTTTGACAACCAAATTGCCGGCTTTGCCAATAGAACCTTTCAGGTCTGTTGGCTGTACCAATTGATAATTAGTTTTTTTTTCTCCACTCAATTTAAGAGGTTCGGACAAAGTGATGCGTTTATCAACTCCACAATTGGCATCAGCATAGGTTGCGTCAACTTTCGCTACTGTTATAGCATCGTTATTAACCAAACCATTCACCTTGTAAGTTACATCGGCTGTGTTCGTTCCGTCATAGGTTTTTGAAGCTACGGTCGGAGTAACAGTCAGTGTTTTCGGTTCAACAGTAATGGTTTGTTTGGCAACTGCCGTTACATACTGGTCTAATGTTGCCGTAACAGTAATTGTAGCCTGACCTGCGCTCTTAGCAATAACCTCCGTCTTATCAGCATTGAAATCAAGAACAGCTGCGCTTGAAGTAGTATACTCTACCGTTGCTCCTTCTGCATACCCTTCAGCCAGTATGGATGCTGTGCTACCATACACCAAACGATTCAGTTCGGTAGTAAAGTGGATGTTCTGCAATTTTGCGTTCAGCGCAATAGAAGAAGAAGTAACTTTTTCCGATGTAAGTTCCTTAGAATCAGAAACAGTCAGATCCACCGTATAAGCAGCAGAGGTTAGTCCTGTTATATCTGCAGCAAAAGTACCATCAGCATTGACTTTGATATCATCGACAGTCTTAGTTGTTTGATTTCCCGTTTTAGCTTCCAGCTTGGCAACTAACTTATCTGTTTGCGTACCGCCATTTGATAAGACACGGCCGCTAACGGTAACAGAAGCATTTGCTCCTACCGAATTAACCTTTACACCTGTCAGTTCGGCTGTCGGTGCTATTGCATTAATTTTCAATTGTGCAGCCTTGTAAGTAATAGTATAGTTCTGTGAAGTATAACCGAAAGGTGTCACAGAATACTCGCCAGCCAAAGAGGTGGTAGTTGCAGGACAGTCAAATTCGAGCTTACCGCCTAAAGCCTCACTATTTTCGCCATTTACAAAGCCGGATGCTGTTGCTCCGAATGTCGGTATTTCAGCACCAAAGTTTATCGCGCTTGGTTTTGTAGCTGTTACTGTCAAAGCTACTTTATTAATCTTAGCAGTAACGCCTGTTATTTCTGCCAGGTCGTAATAATCATTCTTACTCTTAAGTGTAGCTGTTACTTCAACAGGCACGGCATCGCCGGCATTAGCAGAAGAGAGTTTACCGGTAGGAGTATTTAGTATATTGGCACCGGTATCATCACCAACAAGGCCATTTACTACCATCTGATCAGTGACCAGTGTAATATCTGTTCCCCCGTTATAATCTCTTGCTGTTGCAGTGATACCACTTACCGTAAGCATTTTCTTTGTTACTTTCAATGTTTGGGTATTGGCAGCATCGTCGTTGTCACTAACAGTTAGATTGAGAGTAACTGTACCGGGCTTCAAAATTGTCAATTTCTGACTCTGTTCTTCAGTAGCCAAGCTCGCAACATCCGAACTACTTCCATCAATTGCAGCAGTCACATTCTCCATATTGAAAGCCAGTGTAATTGGTTCCGTACCATATACTACGCTTTCAGGTAGGTTCGTGATAGTTGCAAGAGTTTTTACATAGGTGCTGATAGTATATCGGCTTTCAGCATATGCCAACAACTGTACATTCCTACCCGCCTTAAGCAGTTCTTTCGCTTTAGTTTCATTTGTTGCAATTACGGCATCGGAACATTCGATGATGATATCTTTAGAAGAAAGATCTTCTTTCTTTTCGGCTTTATTCATTTCAGTCACCACCTCATTCGCCGTAGCCTTTATTTGAATTGTTCCTCCAACAGCGATAGCTGTCATCACATTATCTAAAGGCACACTCAATGTCCCGTTATTAGTCAGCGTTACATCATTGGCTATTTCCAGACCATTGTTGAATGCCCAGGTCTTACCTTCAGGGATTGTAAATGCTTTTATCGTACTTGAAGAGCTGGCTACAAAAGGCTTAATATATCCTTTTGCTCCGGTAAGCGTAACATTTGCACTACCCAAACCATCACTTACACCAACTTCCGGAAAAGCTTTTGTACCCTTAAAAACAAAATTCACACTTTCAGGAACTCCATATTCCGATCCCTGGTAACCTAATAGTGTGTTGTAAGTTGCACCTAAATAAGCATAGATATCAGTAGCCTGATCAGGGAAAGTACAATTATCAAACGTAAGTGATATCTCTTTAGACTTTCCACGATTCACTGCTGCAATCTCAATTGGATATGTTGATTTTTTAAACGTACAGTTAGTCAATGAACCAACTACTTTATCGCTACGCCCGTTTGATCCATTACCATATATTCCACCTGTTATAGTTGCATTTTTAATATCAGCCGTAACATTTTTAATATACCCTTTGGCTCCATCTGTTCCACCTAACGCGATAAGGCTATATGTACCTCCATTAATATTCAGAGTTGCAGACTCAACCGTATTATTGCTTTGGTCAAATTCTACATAGTTACCTCCGGATGTCTTTCCATTTTCATCGCCACCACAAATCAACCAATAGTTGCCTTTACCTGCAGGATCTCCAATAAATGTGTTACCCGATATATTGATTACAACATCTTTTGAATGAGCATAAAATCTACCGCCACCAAACATGCTGTTTGATACTGTCCCTCCTGTTATAATCAAAGTCGTTGTTTCTGTTACACTTGCTGATTTGCCTTCAGCAGTACCATAACCACCACCATACAATCTGTACACAGTACCACTTTTCATTGTAATATTGGAAGAAGTAACTGTTCCTTCTTTACTACCACCAAATATAACCGGATTTTCAGATTCGGCTAACTCTATAAAATCACTTTCACTCAGACTGATTCTAACCTTTTTATCAGCTACACCTTCTATGGTTACAGGATTCCCGTTTGCATAGATAAATTGAGTATTGTTTATTGTCCCTTTTTCTAACGTAAGTTTTGAATTCTTCCAATAACGCATATCTGTCGTATTATCGGCCCCTCCTTTTCCCAGATAGCTAATCCATCCTTCGGGAGCAATAACAATGTTTTCATTATCTGTAACTTCCGACCATATCTTTGCCGGTTCTTCAAATAATGAAGCAGCATCGAATTTGAAAGAAACCGTATAAGATGTCTTTTTACTCTTATCCACATTTACAGCCCCCCATACATTTTGTTGGGTATGTAAACCTGTAGCTTCTACTGTTGAATGAACCAGCAAACCGGCATTTGCATTGCCTGACAAGTATACGTTATTAAGTACAGTTTTCATTGCAGACTGTGCATTGATACCGGAAGCTAAAGAGCTACCCACAGTCACGTTTTCAAGAGTCACAGTTCCGGTTGCATCTCCGAGAATGGCAACCAAATGTTTATTCTCACCCTCTATCATCCCGGAAGGAATAATCCAGTTGTGGGGATCCAACGGTTGAATAATCGTCTTTATCGGATCTACAGCCTTTATAGAAAGAGGCTTGTTAATAACCAACATCCGGTCAAGGAAAAAGTGGCCTTCCGAGAGATTGATTGTAGCATTTTCCGCAGCAGAAGCAACAGCAGCACTTAAAGAGGCATAGTTTTCGTTGCCAATAGAAACAGTCGGTGCATCTGCATTCTCACTGACTGTCAAACTAAAATCAGCCGTTTTTACTACAGTACCTTCACTTGCTTCTTTAATCGATAAAGAATAAGTATATTCGCCAGCCGTAGCAGGGGTCATTCTAAAATAAGAGGTTCCGTCGATCAATGGAAAACCATTAGCCGGACCGTACATATAAACGCCGTTTTCCGGTGTCCAGTCTTTCCATCCGTTTGGTTGTTGATTTGCTTCATAATATTCCATCTTCCAACCGCTCAGATCAGTATCAGCATTCATTTTCAATTCAACACGAACTGTTTTATCTTCAGAGCCTTTTTGTGTGGTTACTGAAAAAACAATAGGTTTTCCCTTTTGTGCAACCTCCAGATCGGTTTTAATATCTGCAGAGATATTTCCTGCCCATCCAACACTTGTCGCCAACCCTATCATGGCTACAAGCAATAGAAGTATTCTTTTCTTCATAAATCTTCTTAATTAAAATATTAATATCTAGTGTTTGTTTCCGGGTGTGATTTTAAGTTGCCCGGACAACTTACCTGATTTGCATGCCCTTTCCCTATAAAAGAGTATACAGATGTGGTTTTCGAAAAGATTATACTTACCTCATTAGCAATATGGATTTAGGTATCCATCAGTTCCCGGAGTGGATGTTTATAAAAATAAAGAAGGCGTAGGAACTGTTGAATATATCTATAGATGAGGCCTTCGACTGCCCTAGGGATTGATATAAACAACGTACCCACGCCCTTTATCTTGTATATAGACGTATGTATGGCATACGAAAGATATAACAAGGAAAGGTACGTGAGCGTTCTGTTGTCCATTATCCAATCCCTATGAAAGTGTCGAAGTTTCATCTACTGGATAATATCTTTTAAACGCTTCTCGTAATCAATAAGATGTACTGAACAGCAACGCTTTGCCGGAGTACAGGGGCAAAAGTAGGTAGAAGGGATAAGATAAACAAGTAAAAATCAGTTATTTTTCTGTCATGCACCGATATTCCGTCTTTCGCATTCGTTGCTTGTTGCTCTTTCAGTCTCCCGAAAGAATGTTTTTAGCCATCGTGCCTTCAGGGTTCATTGAGGGTCGATAGTTACTGTTTTTCAATAGAAACGAGCATGAACCCTGAGTCGGTTTTGCTTTCATAGGGGCTTCATTTGGGGTTCATTAATTTAGTTATTAAAGATGAATGTTTCAGTGATTGCCAGCCTCAAGACTCAAAATCTTCCTATAACGACTCTATTTCTTCGACCGACAAACCTGTACATTCTGCAATGCCTGTAGTCGCTATACCCATACGCTTCATGTTAACGGCCGTTTGACGCAGGGCTTTAGCCTCGCCTTCGGCCAGACCTTCGATCCGGCCTTCCCATTTGGCGGTGTCGAGGACGTCGTTCTGGATCATGATTACATTCAGGTGTTCGTCGTAACCATTCGCATCCGGAAGGATTGTTGACTGGTAAGTTACTGGTCTTTAGAAGATAAAAATGCCATATATTGTGATACTGGATTGTCACAATATATGATACTTGAGTGCCATAATATATGATACTATAGTATCACAATATATGACACAGCAGTAAGCCTGTATCAATCGATATCGACATCTGCACCATCCGCGCTCTATGAAGGCACAATGAAGCCACTATGAAGGCAAAAAGCAAAGCGGGTTCATTCGCTATGCATTATTAATCAATAGATGCGAAGGTAATGAAGGCCATGAAAGCAACTTTGGGAAGTGGTGGTCGATAGATTAAAGAAACCCCTATAAACAATTAAAGCCTGTCTCACGACAAGCCCTAACCAACTTTGTTAACCTTAAATCTAATACTATTATGAAAAAACCACGATGCAAATATACTGCTTACTCTAACTTTATCAAGACTTTTTGTGCTAAATCATGTTTCATGCCGTATAAGAAAAGCTAACAAGTTTCAATATGTTTGTTTTTTGCTTCCAAAGTGTTAAAATAAACACTTTCCTTTCCTATTTCTTCTTCAAAATACGTTGTGCACAGTCGGATAACACGACCAATGCTCCGGCTATGATAGCCGTGTCTTTTATCACCAGGCGGCCTGCCCCGGTCAATAACGGGAAACCATGCTCGCCACTACCCAAGTCAGGCACCCATACTTCAGGAGTTGTGACAAGGAAAGAGAGCGTCCCGATAGTCATTATAATAGCCAGGCCGGCACCGACCAGGCCGATCTTCGGTGAGAAGATACCGAGGAAAGTAAGGATACCTATCCCCATGATAAGAATACCCAGGCCATGCGAAAAGCCATACGTATTATTTTCTACATGCCACTGATGTTTTGCTTCATTGAATTCGCCTTCCTTCAACTTATATTCCTTGTATTCCGGAGCACTCTTTGTATAAAAGAAACTCATAAAAGGACTGTTTGCCACAAAGGGTACAATACCTTCCGCCTCATAATTATAAAACTTCAGGCCGCCGATCCATACAAAGATGATCAGGATAGCTACACGTATCAGGTTGATACCCAGCTTCTGAGTGGAAGCGGCAATGTTGAGGAATGTGTAAAATAAATCTTTCAGTTTAGTAGTCATGTCTTTCTCTTTTTTATGTGTTTAACTTATGATGCAAAGATCAGACATTTCTACCCTTTGATAAATGGCAATTCTGCCAGATAACTTGTCAATTGTTCCCTATTATACGAAAAAGAGGTTGTGTCGGTGAATATTTCGACACAACCCCTGCAGTATTTTATCAATGAATGTTATTTCCGAACGCCTAGTTCCGTCAGTTTTTCCACATCCAGTGCATATTTACGTTCGATGCTCTGCAATACATCTTCGCTGATATCCACGGGGCGGTTCAGTTTCTTCATTTCACGGTATCCCTTATAGACCTGTGTAATCATCTTGCGGGGATTGAAAACAAGCGACGATGTGATCCAGCATCCATGCGTACACCAGCAATTAGCCTTATCGCCATGACCGATAGCGGCAATCTCCTGCTTCATGGCATCGCTCGCCATGATCTTTGCGATATTGCAATCGTAATCCTTGACATTGCCGAGCGGTTCGCGAAGTTCGCAAGCACGGAAACGGCCGTCATAGTCGATCACCAGTGTTGTTTCGCCAGCCGTACAATCCATTCCCCAGGGAGTAGGATGATCGATGTTGGTGGCACGTACATTATATAAGGTACGGATAAAGCCCAGATAGAAGAAACGGGCGATAGGTTTCCTGAAACCACCGGTTTCCTCCGCCATACGCTCTCCATAGACATTATAGATAGGTACAACCTTATCCTGCAAAGCACGTAAAGTAGGCTCGGTAAGGATCTTCACTCCGTCGTCGCGGGTCATTCCGCGGGCAGCTTCGATGATATGGTTGGAAAGATGGAAACGTCCCAACATCCATACCATCAGATCTTCCACTTCGGTCTCGTTATATTTGGTAATCACGGTTGCCAGGTTTTTCAGGACTCTGCCGTCGTCAGCAAAGTTTTTCTCAATCAACTTCAGCGTTCCCATTGCTTTGTAGAAGTTACCGGGAACCCCGCGTTGCACATCGTGCGTATCACCGAAACCGTCCAGAGAAAGGCTGAGATTGATGTTCAGCTCAGGACAGTTCTTGCGGATTTGTTTTACCCAGGCAACGATCCGGTCGGGCTTCAACCCGTTGGTAGGAATGTTTACGTCTTTGATCTCATTGTTCTTATAGAACATTTCTATAATCTCCGGCAGCTCTTCACGAAGGGTCGGTTCGCCACCGGACACCCACAGGCGGTTGAACTGACCGGCTGTTTCGGAGATCTTCTTTATTTCTTCAAAAGTAAGGTCTTTTTCCTTTTTATCCATGTCCTCGGCATAGAAACACATCTTACATTTGGCATTACACCGTCCTGTGACAAACAGGAAGATAGATTCTAATTTTCTGTTTGTGCTCATTGCCCTGAAAGAGCTCTTTGTTCGTTTCGTACTCATTGTTATTATCGATTAGATTTCTCTATTAGTATTAGCTCCCATATCTTATATAGCAGATAGACAAATATATACCATCCCAATTAAAACTATCGGCCAGACCTGAAAACATTCGCAAATTTCAACTATTATATAGCACCAAACAATCTCCATTTGTGGGATTCGATGTTCTATATTTAAGAATATCGACCAACAAATCTAAATAATCTTATATTTGTACATTCAAAATAGTGAAGACAACAACATGGAAGACAATATTCCTAAATTCGATCTTCCCCGGGACTTTATTGTCGGAGACAGTATTACGGGTGAAATTTTAAATCAATACGGTCGCTTCCCTTGTAAGATCAAAGCCGGTATTTTCGTACTTTGCGTACAGGGTACTGCACGTGCAACCGTCAACCTGACTGAGTTCATTATCAAGCAGAATGACTTCATCACGCTTCCACCGGGCTGCTTCATCCAGATACATGAAGTGTCCGACGATATCAAACTCTGTTTTGCGGGGTTCTCATCTACGTTCGTGAGCCATATAAACTATATAAAAACGATCACGAACTATCTGCCTGTTATCTTCGACAGTCCGGTCATGCCGTTACCTGAGCATATATCCTTATTATACCAACAGGCTTTTTCTGTCCTGATCAATGCTTATACCATGCCTAAAGCGATCGAGAATAAGGAGATCATCAAGGCGGTCTTTACTATTTTTATGCAGGGGGTTATCGAGTTGTACCGGAATCACACTCCGTACAGCAATGCACCGATGACGCGCAATATGGAGATCTGCCGGGAATTTATCCAACTGGCGATGGAGAACTATACGAAAGAGCATAGCGTCTCTTATTATGCGAAGCGGCTCAATATTACTTTACAGCATTTCTGCTACGTAATTAAAAAGGTGAGCGGGCGCACCGCTTTAGAGATACTTTCCAACATTATTATCATGGATGCAAAAGCGCAGTTGAAATCGACCGACCTTCCGGTAAAAAAGATTGCATTCGCCCTGGGCTTCGACAATCTGTCGTTCTTCAACAAATACTTCCGGCAGCATGTGGGAATGACTCCACAGGAATACAGGGAGAGCTAAAAAAAGGGATATGCCGGACGCAAACCCCTATAAACAATTAAAGCCTGTCTCACGACAAGCCCTAACCAAACTTTGTTAACCTTAAATCTAATACTATTATGAAAAAACCACAGTACAAAGATACAGGTATTCTCCAACTTGTCAATAGTTAAAGTGCTAATTAGTGTTGTATAGCATATAAGAAACACTAACAACATTCAATATATTTATCTATGGCTTCACAAATGTTAAAATAGAGGCAAAAAAGAAGAGGCGCTGCTATAAGCAACGCCTCTCCGGTTATACATTATATATATGTATATTAGTCTTGCAATTTAGCACAGATGAACTCACGGTTCAAACGGGCGATGTTGCTGACAGAGATGTTCTTCGGACATTCCATTTCGCAAGCACGCGTGTTGGTACAGTTACCGAAGCCCAGTTCGTCCATCTTGGCAACCATTGCTTTCGCACGGCGAGCAGCCTCCACCTTACCCTGGGGAAGCAATGCCAACTGGCTCACCTTTGCAGAAACGAACAGCATAGCCGAACCATTCTTACAAGCAGCAGCACAAGCACCACAACCGATACATGCAGCAGCATCCATAGCCATTTCAGCATCTGCACGAGGGATAGGTATAGCATTCGCATCAGGTACACCACCTGTATTCACAGAGGTGAAACCACCTGCCTGGATGATTTTATCGTAAGCATAACGGTCTACCATTAAGTCGCGGATTACCGGGAAACCGGCAGAACGCCACGGTTCGATCGTAATCGTTTCGCCATCGTTGAAACGACGCATATAAAGCTGGCAAGTAGTTGCACCGGTTGCAGGTCCGTGCGGATGTCCGTTTACATATAATGAACACATACCGCAGATACCTTCACGACAGTCGTGGTCGAATACGATCGGCTCTTTACCTTCACTGACCAAACGTTCATTCAAAATGTCTAACATTTCCAGGAAAGAAACACTCTGATTGATTTTGTCTATTTGGTAAGTCTCAAATTGTCCTTTATCTTTCGGACCTTTCTGACGCCAAACTTTAAGTGTTACTTTTATATCTTTATCCATGATTCTAATTTTTGTGATTGATGATTATTACTTCTTGTAGTTACGTGTTTGAGGAACAACGAACTGATAGTTCAAATCTTCCTTCAGCATAACCGGGTCTTTGTCTTCACCCTGGTATTCCCAACAAGATACGTACATGAACTTATCGTCATGACGCAGGGCTTCGCCTTCCTCGGTCTGGTGTTCTGTACGGAAGTGTCCTCCACAAGATTCGGCACGATCCAATGCATCGTGTGCCATCAATGTACCAATCTCAATAAAGTCAGCCAAACGCAATGCCTTATCCAACTCTACATTCAGGTTATCGGCTTCACCCGGGATATATACATTACTCCAGAACTCTTTCTTCAGCTCTTTCAACATCTGGATCGCTTCCTGCAAACCTTTTGCATCACGTGCCATACCTACATGTTCCCACATGATATGACCCAGTTTCTTATGGATAGAATCTACCGACTCTTTACCCTTGACGCTCATCAATTTCTTGATGCGGTCTTTGATACCCTTTTCAGCTTCTGCAAACTCAGGCAGGTCGGTGCTGAAACGCGGAACCTGAATCTGGTCTGACAGATAGTTCTGAATTGTATAAGGCAATACAAAGTAGCCATCGGCCAATCCCTGCATCAACGCAGAAGCACCCAGACGGTTAGCTCCGTGGTCAGAGAAGTTTGCTTCACCGATAGCGAACAGACCCGGAATAGAAGTCATCAATTCATAGTCAACCCACAGACCACCCATCGAGTAGTGCAATGCAGGATAAATCATCATCGGAGTTTCGTATGGATCGTCGTTGGTAATTTCTTCGTACATGTCGAACAAGTTACCATATTTAGCTTTTACAACATCTTTACCCAGACGGTTGATGGCGTCGGAGAAGTCAAGGAACACGGCCAGACCAGTGTTGTTCACACCGAAACCGGCGTCGCAACGTTCTTTAGCGGCACGTGAAGCCACGTCACGCGGAACCAGGTTACCGAATGCCGGATAACGACGTTCCAGATAGTAGTCGCGGTCTGCTTCAGGAATGTCTTTACCTTTCTTTGTTCCAGCCTGTAATGCTTTTGCATCTTCCAGTTTCTTCGGAACCCAGATACGACCGTCGTTACGCAATGATTCAGACATCAAAGTCAGCTTAGACTGGTAGTCGCCTTTCACCGGTACACAAGTCGGGTGGATCTGCACCATACAAGGGTTAGCGAAGTAAGCACCTTTCTTGTAGCACTGCCATGCAGCAGAACCGTTGGAAGCCATTGCGTTAGTAGACAGGAAGAAGGTATTTACATAACCACCTGTTGCCACCACTACTGCGTGAGCAGAGAAACGTTCGATCTGACCTGTGATCAGGTTACGTGCAATGATACCGCGGGCACGGCCATCCACCTTAACAACGTCCAACATTTCGTGGCGAGTATACATCTTTACTTTGTTCAAACCGATCATACGGCTCAAAGCAGAGTAAGCACCCAGCAACAACTGCTGTCCGGTCTGACCGCGGGCATAGAACGTACGGGATACCTGAGCACCACCGAATGAACGGTTATCCAGCAGACCACCGTATTCGCGGGCGAAAGGAACACCCTGTGCTACGCACTGGTCGATAATAGAGTTTGACACTTCAGCCAGACGATAAACGTTTGCTTCGCGGGCACGGTAGTCACCACCTTTAATTGTATCGTAGAACAGACGGTAAACAGAGTCACCATCATTCTGATAATTCTTTGCAGCATTGATACCACCCTGTGCAGCGATAGAGTGAGCACGACGGGGTGAATCCTGGATACAGAAGTTCAATACGTTGAATCCCATTTCAGCCAGAGAGGCAGCAGCAGAAGCACCTGCCAGACCTGTACCTACTACAATCACGTCCAGACGACGTTTGTTCGCGGGGTTCACCAGTTTCTGATGATCTTTATAATTTTTCCACTTCTCAGCCAACGGGCCCTGAGGGATTTTAGAATCTATTTGAGTCATAATGATTTATTTTCAATATTGTTACACCTTAAATTAATGTCCTGCACAAACAGCTACATAGTCACCACCTACACCATTCAGGTAGAAAACGATAGTAATGATAGCAAACACTACACAGATTACTGTTGCAAGAACCTTAGAGATACAGATCCAACGGTTCATCCAGATTGTATTACTCCAACCGATTGTCTGGATAGCGCTCCAGAAACCATGAGTCAGGTGGAACCACAAAGCTACATACCATACCAGGTAAAGAACTGTGTTCAGGATATTACCCTGGAAATAGTAGTTGATGAATGCTGCACCGTCCTGAGGAGATACGGTGGTCGTTCCGTCGCAAAGAGTTACCATGTGATTGCCCAGAAGTTCGGCGAACATCATCTTATACCAGAACTGGCTGAAGTGCAACACCATGAACAGGATAATGATAATACCCAGTACCAGCATGTTCTGAGATGCCCATTCCACACCTTTCGGACGAGCGTTAATTGCATAACGGTCGTTACCGCGGGCCTTACGGTTCTGCAGTGTCAGAAGAACAGCATACACAAAGTGAATCACAACTCCTGCCGCAAGTACCAAAGTAGCAGCAACAGCATACCAATTAGCTCCCAACAATGAGCAAATCATGTTATAGGCTTCTCCCGAGAAAGCTGCCGCCACATTCATTGACAAGTGGAACAATAAGAACAAAACAAGAAAAAGGCCTGATACACTCATTATCAGCTTTTTCCCGATAGAAGAATTAAGTAACCACATAAGATAATAATTTAAGTTATTTAATTGTTTTTAAAGATTCGTTTCAACTAGCTTAATTATCACGCAAAGGTATGCTAAATACACGTATCACGCAAACGATTAAAGAAAAATTTCGCCAATCAAACCCATGCTTTTCGGGGGAAATAAACTAAGCATTCTTTACCGTGCAATAATTAACTGATATATTCCGTTTCTTATCAGGAAATAATCTATTTTCACCGGATAAATTATGGATTTGCATGTTACATCATAAAATACTGTGTCTCATAGTTGTCGCACTTTACAGTACAACGGTTTCTTCCCAACAGAAAGACAGTGTAGTTGCCGTGCATACAACACATGAGTTTGAAGCTGCTTTCAATAAAATATCAGACAATAAGGTTTTCAAAATGCTGCATATCCCGGTACCCCTGTTTGCCATATCAGCGTTGACTTACAGTCAGGGAAGCAAGTTCCGGACTATGAGGACTCTTATGCTCCGAACTTCCATTACCGCTACGACGATTTCCTGCAATATGCCCCTTTGGCCGCCGTAATCGGAATGAAGCTGGGGGGCGTGGAAAGCCGTAGTTCATGGGGACGAATGCTGGCTTCGGATGCTTTCGCGATGACGCTGATGGGAATCACGGTAAACAGCATGAAGTATTCCATCCACCGGACGCGCCCGGACGGTTCGGCTAACAACTCCTTTCCTTCCGGACACACTGCCACGGCTTTCATGGCTGCCACGATCATGCACAAAGAATACGGGCTCACCCGCAGCCCTTTATACAGTATCGGAGGATATACGGTTGCCACCGCCACCGCATTCAGCCGCCAGTTGAATAATCGCCACTGGCTGAGCGACGTACTGGCAGGTGCGGGTATCGGGATATTGTCTACCGAACTCGGTTACTTTCTGGGGGATCTTATATTTAAAGACAAAGGATTGAACCTGCCCGACAAAATAAGGGAAACGGCTCCTAAAGGCGGCCGGCCGTCATTCCTTGAATTCGGTGTGGGATACAGCATTGTAAACGGAAGTATCGAGATCGGGAAAAATATCCGGCTTTCTTCACCGGGTGCTACTCATATCAGTGCCAAAGGTGGTTATTTCTTTAACCCTTATATCGGTGTCGGTGCCGAAATTACAGCGATTACCAGCCCGATGGCTTTCGATATGTCCTTATTCACCGGGAATTCCCCTTCCGAGAAATATAACATCACCCAGGTTCATGCTGATCCGACAAGCATCTTCACCTTTACCGCCGGCCCTTACTTTTCACTACCAGCAGCAGGAAAGCTATTACTGGGCACCAAATTCCAGGCAGGCTATTCCCAGTTGATAGGGAATGATGTTGAAATGGATTTGCAAGAAAGGAAAGCTCCTTATACTAAAAAAGACAATGTCATCTTTATGAAAGGCAGGAGCAGCAGCAACGTCATTATGCGTACCGGAATTTCTGCGACAGGCATTATCAACCGGAACCTGGGTATCCGCATGTATGTGGATTACGACTACACCTTCCTGAACGCTCCTTACCAGATATTAATGAATCCGGGCGAAGAAAAACCTGTATACGACGACCTTCATTACAGTAAACACAAAATGCATTATTTCACGATCGGTGCCGCGGTAACGGCTTTATTCTGGTAAATGTTTCATCTGGGAGAAACAGTTGTTTCTCCCAGATGAAACAAAAATTACCTAATCTGTGATACTACACAAGATGAAAGAAGAAATTAAACGAATTAGTTAGCCGGTGAGTCGGAAGAATTGAACTTTTTTAGCTATGTTTGCAAAAGCATAATTAAAAAGGCAATGAAAACACTGGTACACACAGAGAAAGAACATATAGAGGAAATTATCCGCAGCTGCGACGTTTGTTTCGTCGGCTTGGCTGATACGGATGGTACACCTTATGTAATTCCCATGAACTTTGGCTATCGCGATGGTGTTATTTATTTACATTCCGCCCAGGAAGGCCGCAGCATCTCGATACTGGAACGTAATCCGAAGATCTGTATTACATTCAGTACCGATCACGACCTGGTATTCCAGCATCCCGAAGTGGCTTGCAGCTATCGTATGCGCTCAAAGAGTGTTATCGCCTGGGGAGAAGTGCGGTTTGAAGAAGATTTCGACAAGAAAACGGAAGCACTGGATATCATCATGAAACAATATTCAGATAAAGAATTCCGTTATTCGGATCCGGCAGTAAAGAACGTGAAAATATGGCTGGTAGACCTCGATGAAGTGACTTGCAAAGAGTTCGGGGCGCCACACAAGAAATACTAAACATTAATAAGAGAGTGAATTTATGAAGAATCTGTTAGCGATATTTTTAATGGCGATCCTGTTCGTTTCGTGCGAAGGACCACAAGGAGAGCCAGGCAGAGACGGTGCATCAACCTACTGGATAATAGAAGATGAAATAGAAGTCAAATCGAACGATTGGAAATTGAGCAGTAACGAAGAAGGAGAGCCAATCTATACCTATGATTTCAGGATCAAAGATAAAGATTACGATCTTTATATGAATGCCTATTATACGGGATTGGTCAGCTGTTATATGTATCTGGATTTTGGAGACGATAAGCTGGAAGCACAAACACCGCTCCCTAACCCGGTTGACCGGCAAGATAAGGATGGCAACAAATGGACAGAAACTTATTCATACGATTACACTATCGATGGTTTTATCATCTTCAAAGTGTCAATCTCTGACTTCTTTCTCGACCAGAAGCCACCAACAACATATTTCAGAGCAGCAGCTTTAACCTATTAAAAAGTACGCATATATCAGATATTTAATGTACTTTTGCCCAAAATAAGACTTTCAAAATAATGGGATTGCAAAAGCATAGCAAGGTACTGAATGAAACAGTAGAGAAGCTTTCGGACGAGAGCTCGTACAAACAACTGTTCCATGCCTACCGTGACGAAGAAGCACTACCTTCAGGAGAGGTACTGAAGGACATCATAGACCTGTGCCGTGCAATCCTGTTTCCGGGCTACTACGGGAATGCGCGGATCAGCAAACAAACGATCCGCTTCCATACCGGAGTAAATATAGAAACCTTGCACACCTTGCTCTGCCGGCAAATCTATGCCGGACTTTGCCTGGCCGATACGAGCTGTACCTCCTGCCCGGAAGAAAAAATCCAGGCAAGGGCGGAAGAGCTTACCGAAGCATTTATCGCTACCCTGCCGGAAATGCGAAGCCTGCTTGCCACCGATGCCGAAGCCGCCTACAACGGTGATCCGGCTGCACAGAACATCAACGAAGTCATATTCTGCTATCCGGGGTTCCGGGCAATCTGCAACTACCGCATCGCACACCAGCTCTATAAGCTGAACGTTCCTTTCATCCCCCGTATGATCACCGAAATGGCTCACTCCGAGACAGGTATCGATATTCATCCGGGCGCTGAGATAGGACACTATTTCTCTATCGACCACGGGACAGGAACCGTGATCGGCGAAACCAGTATCATCGGAAACCGTGTACGTATCTTCCAGGGTGTCAGCCTTGCAGGAGAAAAGCTACCTCCCGACGAGAATGGGAATGCTATCCGTGGCGTAGCCCGCCACCCGATCCTTGAAGACGATGTAACCGTCTATTCCAACGCGACATTGCTCGGAAAGATACGGATCGGTAAAGGCGCTACGATCTGTGGTAACGTATGGATCACCGGGGATGTTCCTCCCGGCGATGTAATCACGCAAAATAAAGTAACTAAATAATATCTTTTCTTACAACGCACACAAATGAGTAACGAGACATTTGACATGGTGGCCAAAACCCTTTACGGGTTAGAAGAAATACTGGCCGGTGAGTTATTAGCTATTGGCGCCAACGACATAGAGATCGGACGCCGGATGGTATCCTTCACAGGAGATAAGGAAGTGCTTTACAAAGCAAACTTCTGTTGCCGCACCGCACTGCGCATCCTGAAACCGATCTATCGATTCAAAGCCAAAGACGCCGATACGGTTTACAAGGAAGTAAAAAAAGTAGTATGGGAAAACTATATGTCGCTGGACAAGACCTTCGCGATCGACTCCGTGATCTATTCCGATGACTTCAACCATTCAAAGTTCGTTGCCTACCGCACAAAAGATGCTATTGTCGACTACTTCATGGAGAAGCACAACAAGCGTCCTTCCGTACGTGTAAACAATCCGGATCTGTATATCAATATACATATCTCACACAACGACTGTACATTGTCGATCGACAGTTCGGGCGAGAGCCTCCACAAACGCGGCTACCGTGTCGAACAGACCGAAGCCCCGCTGAACGAGGTACTGGCTGCCGGTATGATCCTGAAAACAGGTTGGAAAGGCGATTCAAACTTCGTCGATCCCATGTGTGGTTCGGGAACCCTGCTGATCGAAGCGGCTATGATCGCGCTCAACATCGCCCCGGGTATCCACCGCAAGGAATTTGCCTTCGAGAAATGGATCGATTTCGACCAGGAACTGTTCGACCGTATCTATAACGACGAAAGCAGGGAACGCGAGTTCACCTTCAAATGCTACGGTTCGGATATCAACCCGGCCGCTATCGAGATCGCACAGAAGAACATACGCAGTGCCGGACTCGTTAAATACATCGACCTGAAGACATTGCCCTTCCAGCAATATGCCGATGCCCCGCAACCGGGCATCATGGTTACCAACCCTCCTTACGGCGAACGTATCTCTTCCCGCGACCTGCTGGGACTTTATAATATGATCGGCGAACGCATCAAGCATGTATTCACCGGTTATAAAGTGTGGATCTTAAGCTACAAAGACGAATGCTTTGACAAGATCGGGCTGCGTCCGAGCGAGAAGATGAAGCTGATCAACGGCTCGCTCGATTGCGAATACCGTTGCTACGATATCTTTGAAGGAAAGAACAAAGACTATAAGAAAGCATTGAACGAAGAAGGGGGAGAATCCTCTTCCGGCAACTCACGTCCTAAAACGGAATTTCCGAGAAAAGAATACGGAAGCCGCGGCAACGACCGTCCTTCGCGTCCCAACTTCAAGTCCGACCGCCTGGATCGCCCCGAACGCCGCTTTGCCGCCGCCCATAGCGAAGATGAAAGCGAACGCGCTTCAGCTGCTCCCGGCAAACGCTTCTTCGGTGAAGAACGTAACGACGGACGCCCTGCCCGCAAACAGTTTGCCGGCGACCGCCCCGTATTGCGCAAAGCCGGTGAGAAACGCCCTGTCAAGATGCGCTACAACGACGACGACGATAAATACTCAAAGAATAAAAAGAGCTTCGGAGACAGAAAACGCGGAGAAGGTCGTGCATTCAAGAAACCATTCAAAAGAGGTACTGATGATTTTAAGAATGACTTTGAAGATTAAGTATCTGTTACTCCTTTGCGTGTTCGTTTTATCAACCCCTCTGACACTGATGGCGCAAGACAAGCAGTTTACATTGCACGACCTGATCCCGGGCGGGAAGACATACAGCCGTTTCGTACCCGAGAACCGGTCGCAGTTGCAATGGGTAGGCGACGACATGTATATATATGTAGAGAAGGACATCGTGATAGGTGCCCAGCCCAAGCACTATCCGGAGATACGCGTCAGCCTTACCGGACTGAACCAGGCTTTACAGGCTGCCGGACTCGATACGGTAGCCCGCATGCCCAATTTCTCCGTACCCTATAAAGGCCAATGGATACTGGCGTTCACCCAGAAGCAGCACCGCATCCATTATGATATGGAGCAGGGAAAGGTTGTAGCCGATTATCCGTTGGATAAGAAATGGAGCAACTACGAGTTCTGCCCGGCTAACAGCTACCTGGCTTTCACGGAAGGGAATAACATAAAGATTCTCTCACCGGACAATCAACAGGGAATTGTTACACGTGAAACAAAAGAGGGTATCGTATGCGGACAGGCCGTCCACCAACGGGAGTTCGGCATCAGCAAAGGCCTGTTCTGGTCGCCGGAAGGTTCCGCCCTGGCGTTCTACCGCATGGACGAGAGCATGGTGACCGACTATCCGATCGTCAATATCGACGCCCGCTGTGCCAAGGCCGAACCGGTGAAATACCCGATGGCCGGCATGAAGAGCCATGAGGTAACGGTCGGTGTCTACCACCTGTCGACAGGCAATACCGTCTGGCTGAAAACAGGCACCCCGAAAGAGAAGTATCTGACTAACATCGCCTGGAGCCCCGACGAAAAGAGCATCTATATCGCCGAGCTGAACCGCGAACAGAACGAAATGCATCTGGTACGCTACTCCGCCCTGACAGGCGAGAAGGAAGCCGACCTGTTCACCGAAACGAACGAGCATTACGTCGAACCGCAGCAGCCCGTCCTCTTCCTGCCCGGCGATCCGCAGAAATTCATCTGGCAAAGCCAGCGTGACGGATACAACCATCTCTACCTCTACGATACCACCGGCAAGCTGCTGAAACAGCTCACCAAAGGCGAATGGGTAGTCAGCCGGGTGATCGGCTTCGATGCCAAAGGCGAGAACCTTTTCCTCACCTCCACCCAGCCGCACGTATTAAGCTCATTCAGCTACGGAACGCCGATGAATGTAAACGGCTGGAAGCTGAACCTGAAGAAAGGGACAACGCAGCTCCTCACCCGGAGTGCGGGACTGGAAAGCGTGCACAACCTGTCTGTCAGCCCTTCCGGCAAATACGCGATAGACAGCTACGACGCGCCTGAAATCCCCCGCAAGATAGACATCGTGCAAACGAAAGACGGCAAGGTGATCGAAAACCTCCTGACCGCCAAAGATCCGTACGAAGGCTATGCCATGCCGGAAATAGAAGCCGGAGTCATAAAGGCTGCTGATGGCGTGACCGACCTGCATTACCGCCTGGTGAAACCCGTCGGACTGGATGAAAGCAAGAAATACCCGACCATCGTCTACGTATACGGCGGCCCCCACTCGCAACTGGTGACAGGCGGCTGGCTGAACGGCGTCAGGGGTTGGGATATCTATATGGCACAACGCGGATACGTGGTCTTCACTGTCGACAACCGCGGAACCTCCAACCGGGGATTCGCCTTTGAAAGCGTGATCCACCGTAACCTGGGTGTCAACGAGATGGCCGACCAGATGAAAGGCGTGGAGTTCCTCCAATCGCTGCCCTACGTGGATGCCGACCGCATCGGCGTACACGGATGGAGCTACGGAGGCTTTATGACGACCAACCTGATGTTGACACATCCCGACGTATTCAAAGTGGGTGTAGCCGGCGGCCCGGTAATCGACTGGAGCAACTACGAGATCATGTACGGCGAACGGTATATGGATCGTCCGCAAGATAATCCCGAAGGATATAAGAATGCCAACCTGAAGCTGAAGGCCAGCAACCTGAAAGGACACCTGTTGCAGATACATGGCGACATCGACCCGGTAGTGGTCTGGCAGCACAGCCTGGGCTTCCTCAGAGCCTGCGTGAATGCGGACACCTACCCCGACTATTTCGTCTACCCCCGTCACCAACACAACGTGATCGGCAAAGACCGCCCGCATCTCTACGAGAAGATCACGCGGTATTTCGACGACTATTTAAAATAACCGATATAAATAATTAAGATATGAACATATTACTATTAGGCTCCGGCGGCCGCGAACACGCAATAGCCTGGAAGATTGCTCAAAGCCCGAAAGTGGACAAGCTATTCATTGCCCCCGGTAACGCCGGTACTGCACAGGCAGGAACCAACGTATACATCAAAGCAGACGATTTCCAGGCCATTAAAGACTTCGTACTGGCAAACAACGTAAACATGGTAGTTGTCGGCCCGGAAGACCCGCTGGTAAAAGGTGTTTACGACTTCTTCAAGAACGACGCTTCACTGGCCGGCATCCCGGTGATCGGCCCCTCCAAAGCCGGTGCACAGCTGGAAGGCAGCAAGGATTTCGCCAAGGCGTTCATGATGCGCCACAACATCCCGACCGCCCGTTACAAGAGCATCACCGCCGAAAACATCGCCGAAGGTTATGCTTTCCTCGAATCGCTGCAAGCTCCTTACGTGCTGAAAGCCGACGGACTGGCAGCCGGTAAAGGCGTGCTTATCCTCGAAACACTGGAAGAAGCGAAAAAGGAACTGGGCGACATGCTGAACGGTATGTTCGGCGATGCCAGCAAGACAGTCGTTATCGAAGAGTTCCTGACAGGTATCGAATGCTCCGTATTCGTCATGACCGACGGTACAAACTACAAAGTGCTCCCCGTAGCCAAAGATTATAAACGTATCGGCGAAGGCAACACCGGTCTGAATACCGGCGGTATGGGTGCCGTTTCTCCCGTTCCTTTTGCCAACGACGCTTATATGGCGAAGGTGGAAGAACAGATCATCCGCCCGACCATCGAAGGGCTGAAAGCGGAAGGCATAGACTATAAAGGTTTCATCTTCCTCGGCCTGATCAACGAGAACGACCCGAAGGTGATCGAATACAACTGCCGCATGGGCGACCCGGAAACGGAAGTAGTGATGCTCCGTATCCAGAGCGACCTGGTAGACCTGCTGGAAGGCGTAGCCGAAGGCGATCTTGACAAGCGCACCCTGACGATCGACCCGCGTGCTGCCGTAACGGTCATGCTCGTAAGCGGCGGTTACCCCGAAGCGTATGAGAAAGAGAAGATCATCTACGGACTCGACGACATCACATCCGACAATATACTCTTCCACGCCGGCACCATCTCCGCCAGCGGCCGTATCCTGACCAACGGTGGCCGTGTCATCGCCGTCAGCTCTTACGGAGCCAACAAGGAAGAAGCCCTGGCCAAATCATTCGCCGGAGCAAAGAAGATCCTGTTCGACAAGAAGTATTTCCGGAGCGACATCGGCTTCGACTTGTAAAAGGTTCAGACAGGAAGCAAAATGAACAGTACATACAGTTACTCCCGCAGACATAACTTATTCGGCACCACGACATTTGTTGTGGTGCTGTTGGCATGTATCGGCTGCTGGATCGCCAGTTATCTGAATTCGGTCGGTTATCCGGTATATGGGGAAGTGACTGCCACACCGTTATGGAATGCCATCTGCCAGGTACTGCCCGGCAAGGCTTTCACCTACGGGATCGGTATGCTGCTGATGTTCGGTGGGGCTTTCCTGCTTCACCGCGCCAACTACATCCTGGTGTTGATACGCGAAAAGACACTGCTCCCCTTCCTTTTCTATGTGCTGTTCATTAGTACCAATCCGGACTTTCTCCCGCTGAAGTCCACTTCGCTGGGCGTATTCTGCCTGATCCTGGCTATCTACCAGCTATTCACCTCCTACCACGATCCCGAGGCCAAAAGCAATGCCTACAACGCGGCGCTGCTAATCGGTGTAGGTAGTCTCCTGTGGGTGCATATCCTCTGGTTCCTGCCCCTGTTCTGGATGGGGATGTATAATTTCAGGACATTGAATATACGTACTTTCCTGGCCTCCCTGCTGGGTATCGGCACCATCTACTGGTTCCTGTTAGGCTGGTGCGTATGGTTCCGCGACTTTACACCCTTCACGATCCCGTTTGCCGCCCTGTTTAAGATCCGTTTCCTGATCTCCCAGGAGCTCGGCCTGCTCGATTGGATCGGTATCCTCTGGATGGCGTTGCTGACAACCGTGTCCGCCATCAACATCATTACGCATGAGTTTGAAGACGTGCTGCGTACGCGCCAGTTCCTGTCTTTCTTGATCGCCATGTCGGTATGGGCTTTCGCGCTCTACCTGCTTTACGAACAGGTTTCCGAAGAATTTCTGGAGACAGCCTGTATCCCGGCTTCCATATTGATCGCCCACTTCTTCACCGTGATGCGGGGTAAGGTCATCTTCTGGACTTTCTATTCAACGATTGTGCTTTATATAACTCTCCTGGTATTACGCTTATGGAATTTCTTATAGAATACGGATATATCGGGGTGTTCATCGCCTCCTTCCTGGCAGCTACCATCCTGCCGTTCAGCAGTGAGGTGGTACTGACGGGTGTCTTACTGGCCGGTTCGTCCTACTGGCCCTGCATGGTTGCCGCCACCCTGGGGAACTTCCTCGGCGGCATGAGCTGCTACTGGCTCGGTATGTTGGGCAAGGTGGAATGGATCGAGAAATACCTCAAACTGGATGCCAAAAAGCTGCAAAAGGTACAGGACTGGATCGCAGGCAAAGGCTCATGGATGGGCTTCTTCGTCTTCCTCCCTGGCATCGGCGACTTTATCGCAGTGGCACTGGGTTTCCTCCGTGCCAACGTCTGGATCGTCGCCATCTCCATGTTCCTGGGCAAAGCCATCCGCTATTGGGTGTGGATGGAGTTCGTTTATAAGGTGCAGGGGTGGCTGTAAAGAGTTTCAGATATTCCTAATAATAGTATGATAGAAAAATAGGACTATAATGATAGGATATCTATCACTATAATCCTAACCTACCTGACACTATAGTCCTACGATGGTCAGCACTACTATGCTATTCGTAGCTTAAAAATTATTCCGCCAGCCACTGGTTCAGTTGCGTCAGAATCTTTTCCTTGATATCTTCCGGCATATTACCGATACGCGAACGGTGGCTGCCGCGGGGTTGGAAGTAGACCTGTTCGTTCTTCTTGCCTTTGAAGACGGGGACATGTGCCGCACTCCACGGATCGATCTCTCCGTAGATGAAGATCATCTTCGGGTCGTTGTCCTTCAGGAAGTCGTAGATCTTATGATAGAGAGCCGGGCGGAATTCGATCTTGTCGACCAGCTCTTTGGGGAGCATGATGCGGTTAAGATAGCCTTTGCTGCTGTCGATGGTGAGGTACTTGCGGAAAGGCTTCGTGTCGTAGCCATAGTAACCCAGTTCACGGGCGGCTTGTACGAAGAAGGAGATGTTGGGCTGGTTCTCGGCAAAGTAGTCGGGGCTGCTGATCTCCATCAGGTGTTTGAATAGGGTTTCGTTGTCGGCATTCGATGAAGGGATGACGGAGACCGGGGTGCCCCATTGCCAGAGGGCGAAAGGATATTCCAGTACACAATAGTCTAGCACTTCGGCCATCGGAATACGGTATTCCAGTTTTTTATCTTTGGAGAAGACTTCGAGCAGAGGGAGCATATCGGCTTTGCGCTTCAGGACTTCTTGCTGAAAATCTTCTATCTTACGGCGTTCCTTCTTGGTACCTACCTTGCGCAGGAACGGTTCGTGACGGCCGTCTTCAACACCTTTGCACAGCGGGCCGACGTACGGGACGGAGATATCCACATCGTCGGGAAAGAAGGCACGGTAGAGCATGGTGGTCTGGCCGCCCTTGCTGATACCGGTGCTGATCCATTTGCCGGTGTAGAGCTGGCGGAATGTCCGGTTGACGTTATGCAGGTCGTAGGCGGAGTTCTCGGCAGTCAGGTAATCCCAGTTACAGGGTTCGGGGGTCGACTCGAGGAAGTAACGGTATTCGACGAAGATCAGGTTAGCGTCGAGCAGTTTGGTCAGCTCTTCCTGGTATTTGGGGTTGAGGGCGTAAGCGCCGCCGTATCCTTCGGTCACGATCACGGTAGGACGGTCGAAACCGACATGGCCCACAACGACACGCTGGGTAAATGTACCGGCCGAAGGATCTTTCGGGTCTACGGGTTGGGTGATGCGTACCAGGTACTTTTCCGGATAGACATCCGATTCGAGTTGTTCGATGTTACTGATCCCTTTGAGGGAAGCGAGCTTCTCTTTCAGTTCGCCCGGAGCGGCAAAGGCTGCCAGGGTACAGAGGAAAGAGAGGAGCAGGAGGTTGAATGTTCTTCTCATGGTGTATGTTTATTTGTTGTTGATATCCTTTTTATTGCTGATTGTACGGATCAGCCCTTCATATTTCGCCCGCTTAACAGCCGACTTGGCAAAGATACGATTATAATCTTCACGGGTAAAGTCTTGCAGGCTCTCTTTTTGAAGGGAAAGGAAGTCGGGCGTGGGATGGAAAGCAGCTTCGCGGGTGGGACGGGCGAAACGGTTCCAGGGGCAGACTTCCTGACAGGTGTCGCAACCGTAGAGGCGATTGCCCAGACGGGCGGCCTGTTCGGTAGGGATATCGCCTTTATGCTCGATGGTGAGGTAGGAAAGGCATTTACCGGCATCGAGATGGCCGGGGCGTTCGAGGGCTCCGGTCGGACAGGCGTCGAGACAACGGCGACAGGAGCCGCAACGGTTCGCTTGGGGGTGGTCATAATCCAACTCCAGTGTCGTGACGATCTCGCCGAGGAAGAAGAAAGAACCTTTGCCGGGGATGATCAGGTTGGTGTTCTTCCCGATCCAGCCGAGACCGGCTTTCCATGCCCAGTAGCGTTCGAGAATAGGGGCGGAGTCGGTGAAGATACGGGCGACAGAAGGGTGATCCGTATGAATATCCGATTGATCCGGCCTGTTCGCTTGCGACCCCGTGTCGAGCACGGGGACAAGGTCTGTGATGTATTGCCAGAGTTGGCGCAGTTTGTCTTTTACTACGAGGTGGTAGTCTTTTCCGTAAGCGTAATAGGAGATGCGGGGGGCATCGGGCGATTGCTTCACGGCCGGGTAATAATTAAGGGCGACGGAGATAACGGAACGGGCACCTTCCACCAATCCTACCGGATTGAGACGGATGTCGCGGTAGTTCTCCATATACTTCATGCCGGCATGACAGCCTTCGGCTATCCACCGGTCAAAAAACAAAGCTTCGGTGTCTGCGGAAGCTACTTCGGCTATTCCGCAGGCATCGAAGCCCAGTTGGTTGGCTTTGTTCTTTATTTGGGTGGACAAGTCCGCCATGACAGATTATTCAAACACCTTAAACGTATATCCTTCCTTTTGCAGCCATTCGATGGCGCGGGGCATGGCTTCGCGCATGTTCGTTTCGGCTTTGAGGGAATCGTGGAAGACGATGACGGAGCCGTTGCGGGTATAGTTCTTTACCACATTGAAGACACCGTTCGGGGTCATATGGGGACTGTAATCGCGGGTGACGACATCCCACATGATGATCTTGTACTTCCTTCGTAGAGCAACTACCTGGGGGAAACGCATATGACCGTGCGGCGGACGGTAGAGGTCGCTATGGATATATCCGGCGGCCTTCTCGATGTTATCCAGATAGTTTTTCGTCCAGTATTGAAGTCCCTGGATATGGTTAAAGGTGTGATTGCCTACCCTGTGTCCGCGGTCGAGCACCATCTGATAGATATCAGGATGCTTACGGACGTTATCTCCTACACAGAAGAAGGTAGCCTTCACACCATATTTATCGAGTATATCCAAGACCCAAGGGGTAACCTCGGGAATAGGGCCGTCGTCGAAGGTGAGATATACACACTTCTCCTTGGCCGGTATCCGCCAGATTACCCCTGGAAACAGGACCCTGTAAAACCAGGGTGGTTGTTCTATAAACATATATTACTTATTCCCACGAACCGAACCGTAAGCCATCCGATAGTTGTCAAACTCTTCCTGATACTTAGTTGCAAATTCGGGATTATAATGTTTGCTGACTGCCAGCACTTGCTGCATAACGGCCAGGTTATGTTCCAATTCTCTTGTTACAGAGGCCAGCTGAGACGGTTTCAGACGGAAGAACCAATCGATATTACGCATTGCATTCTCTGCAATTCCGGTAAATACCTCTTCTGCCTTTTCGTTTTCATCGAGTGCATAATACAGTTCGCCGGTAGAAAGAGCCGTGTAATCCAACGGCACATTTTCCGGGGGCAATACTTCCATGCTCTTGTTCAGCACGTTCAATGCTTTCTCGTTCTTACCTTCTTTCAGCAGGTCTTCCGCCAGTTTGTTGAACAGGGCCATACGGTAGCTCTTACACATACGCATCACGTTCTCGTCGATGTAAACGCCCGGCTGGTCTACGCCACCCCATTTGAACTTGTTCATGACGTTATCATACATCTTTTCCGTGTTCGTTTCCCTGTTGGCATTCTTCGGAACGATCTGGTAAGCCAGACCTGTTTGTTCGAAGTAGCCGTCCAGACCGACGAACTGGTCGGGGTTGACAGTGATCGCGTAATAGATAGGACGTTCCCAGTTATTTGTCTGCAACATATCCAGGATCATCAGTTCCTGTTTGCCCAGTGCGTTCTTGCCTTTCAGGTTGATCGTCATTTCCTTCAGCAGACCGGTTGAGTCGGTTGCCAGGCCTTTGGCTACTGCTGTGGCAGAGTCGACTTTATAGATCAACGTTTCAGAAGGGATATAATCGAGTTCCTGGCTGATACCCGGTATCTTCTTGAACTTCGGATCGTTGCTACGGACAAAGTTCAACGCTGTATTCAGGTCGATAGGCTGATCCGTCATCGGGAATACATAAGCCGCATCGCGTGTACCCTGCACATAGTCCGCACGGTTCCAGGAGATAGGCAGCGGAGCCGATTCGTAAGCCTGCTTCTTCATCTGGTCGATATACCAGTCGGTTTGCAGGTAGCTGGTGTTACATACACGTACGTCGGTACGGATGCCTTCCACTTCCTGTGCATACCACAGCGGGAATGTATCGTTATCACCGTTGGTGAAGATCACGGCATTCGGTTCGCAGGATTCCAGGTAGTTAGCACCGAAATCGCGGCAAACGTAACGCCCTGAACGGTCGTGGTCGTCCCAGGTCTGGCTAGCCATCTGGATGGGAACGAACAGGCACAGCACGGTTGCGAGAGAGCCTGCCACTACCGGAGACAACTTGCCATACTGCCGCATCAACTTGGCCAGTGCCGCGACACCGAACCCGATCCAGATACAGAACGCATAGAAGGAGCCTGCATAGGCATAGTCTCGTTCACGCGGCTGATAAGGCGTCTGGTTCAGGTAGAGCACAATGGCAATACCCGTCATGAAGAAGAGGAAGAAAGTGATCCAGAAGCTCTGGATACCCCGCTGTCCGGAATAAGCCTGATACAACAGACCTAAAATACCGAGCAGGAGCGGCAACATATAGTATACGTTGTGTCCTTTATTATTGGCTATATCATAAGGCATGTTATCCTGCGGGCCGACAAGTACTTCGTCGATGGCTTTGATACCGGTGATCCAGTTACCGTTCATCACCTCGCCATTTCCCTGGATATCGTTCTGACGTCCGGAGAAATTCCACATGAAATAACGCCAGTACATGAAGTTGAGCTGGTAAGCGAAGAAGTAACGGAGATTCTCGGCAAAGGTCGGTTTCATCACCGTCACATTCTCTCCACAACGGTTAAACTTCACGGGCTCTCCCTTGAATTGCGACCATTCCTTATAAGCTCCCACATGGGCATCCACATTACTGTACATACGCGGGAAGAGCATACTCAACTCGTCTACATATTCATATTCAACGTCGTGACGGGAAACATAATACTTATCTTTCTCGTTCGGATCTTGTTTGATCACGCGGCTCCAAACGGCTTCACCTTCCTTGGTTACAGGAGAACAGTTACCACCTTGGTTTTCGCGCTTCACTTCCGAAGCAAATGTCTGTCCGTAGAGCAGCGGGGTTTTACCATACTGTTCACGGGCCAGATACGAACGCAGGGTGAAGATATCGCTCGGCGCATTCTGGTTCATAGGCGTATCGGCGGTAGCACGGATCATAGTCAGTGCATAAGATGAATAACCGACAACGATTACCATCAGGCAGACCAGTATCGTATTCAGCAGCTTGATATTAACTTTCTTGCTCATGAAGAGATAAGCGCTCAACGCAGCCGTCAGGATAACGGCCAATACATAACCGCTACCGATGAACGGAACACCTACCAGTACAACGGCCAGGATAAAGGCGATCTTCATACGTGTCGGATTGATCTCGTCGCGCATCGTCTCCCAGATAGCCCATATCAGTACACCGGACAGAGCAAATACATAAGCAAATACACCCGAGTTGTAAGGCATTCCGAGTACGTTGACGAACAGCAGTTCGAAATAACCGCATACCTCAACCAGTCCCTGTACGACACCATACATCATCAGTCCTACGATTGCGAACGAAACCAACAATGCATAGATGGTACCTTTCATCGTCGGATTCGGGAATTTCTTATAGTAATAAACCAGCACGATCGCCGGGATACACAACAGGTTCAGCAGGTGGACACCGATACTCAGCCCCATCAGGTAAGCGATCAGTACGATCCAACGGTCGGCATGAGGGCGGTCGGCCGCCTCTTCCCACTTCAGGATCAACCAGAATACCAGGGCTGTGAACAGGGAAGAATAAGCATATACTTCACCTTCTACCGCACTGAACCAGAAAGTATCGCTAAAGGTATAAGCCAAAGCTCCTACCAGACCGCTACCCATGATAGTGATCATTGTACCCAGAGAAATTTCATTCTCCTCGTTCACCATGATCTTACGGGCCAGGTGGGTAATACTCCAGAACAGGAACAGGATAGTCAGCCCACTGAACAGTGCCGACATAGAATTGACCATTTTAGCTACTGTGGAAGTGTCCGACGCAAGCTGTGTGAACAGGTTGGCCGTCAGCATAAAGAACGGTGCTCCGGGCGGGTGTCCTACTTCCAGTTTAAAGGCAGAAGAGATGAACTCACCACAATCCCAGAAGCTGGCAGTGGGTTCGATCGTCATCAAATAAACGGTGGTTGCGATCAGAAATACGACCCATCCCAACACGTTGTTGATTAGTTTATACTTTCTCATACGTTTGTATAAAGTGTGATAATTAATTGTCTAAAAAAGCTATCCTAACACAGACAGTCGGCCGCAAAGGTAAGCATTTACGTTTAATACCAACGCCCTAACACTCTATAAATTGTATTGAAGAGATTAGAATTATATTAAAAAACGACTGATATTTAGCTGACAAAAAAATGACACCAATGTCACACTGATGTCATTTTTCATTTATCTGTAAATCAATTAGATTCACTTGATCTTTTTTACCTTATTCAATATTTTATAAACCGGATAAGCCCAGTAGTTACGAAGTCCGAAGCCTCTGGCTTTTTCAGTAAACTGCCTGTTAAAAATAATGTCTTTGGTGGCGATATCGAACACAACGACATTGTAAGTAGCCTGTGTCTTTCCTTTGTTAAGCAGCCCCGCAATGAAAACTGCGCCATATCCCTGAGCATTTCCGGTATTAAACTGACGGATATGTTCCGCTATTTCGTCACCAATCAATTGATAACTATCGTCACTGGTAAAAAGATCAGCTTTCTTTATCTGCTCGATAAGATTCTGAGAAGTTTCCAGATCGGTTGTTACAGCAGCGTCAAAGGCCTTAGCCGTATCATACTTTTTCGGCTCGCGCTGGAATAGCGTATTTATACCATAGAAAGCATCCTTGAACTGTTCCGTCGTCTCATCAGCACCGTACACTTTAGCCATAGAAAAGTCCACACCAAAAAATGTCAGTTTGTCTATATCCTTCAAATTTGTTTTATCCTGCGCATTTACAAGGCTTGTCAGGAATAAAAACATCAATACCATCAACTGTTTCATACGATTACATTTTAAATTAGTACTAAATTATCGCAAATCTATAAATTTAATTGCTTTCCTGCTCATCTGGGGCATCTGAATTTTAGCCACATAGTCAGGGGAAGCAAACTGAATGGTAGGCGCCACCCGTACTTTTGAACGGAACAGATCCTTGATTTGCTTGGCAAAAGCTTCTGTTTGCCTGTCGCTTCCTACCCGGATCAAAATATCATCGGTACCGAGATCGTTCGTATATACTTCCACTACATAATTCTTTACGCCGGGAATATTATCGAGGATATCATATAAAGCAGGCGGATAAAGGGTTGTTCCTTTATATTTTATCATCTGCCCTTTGCGACCCAACACAGAACTCAGCCTCACCGTATTCCGTCCGCAGGAGCAAGGTTCCGTATAGTGATAACAGATATCGCCCGTCTTAAAGCGTAACAAAGGCATTCCTCTAACCCCCAATGTAGTGATAGTGACCTCACCGGCTTCTCCTTCGGCTACAGGTTGGTTCTTATCATCCAGAAACTCTACAATGATCAGTTCCGGCTGCAAATGTCCTCCCCGACAGGCCTCGCATTCCGTAAAAGAAGACTGCATTTCTGTTGAAGCATACGTAGACTGCAACAAAGGAGTACTCCATTTCTCATGGATACGCTGTCCCAGAGTGTTCAGGGAGAAATCCGGATTGCGTAAGGCTTCACCGATACAAATCGCTTTCCGTATGGAAGAATTGTTATAATCGATCCCGTTGGCTTCCGCATATTCTATCAGTTTGACCAGAAAAGAAGGGACAACCATGCAGAAAGAAGGATGTATCCGATGGATCGTATCCCATTGCAATTCCGGTATTCCATTACCGACACGCACCACGCCGGCTCCCAGTTCACGGGCACCCATATAATAAGCCAAGCCGGCCATAAAGCGCCGGTCGAGCGTTGTCATCAACTGCATGACATCTTGCTTCGTACAGCCGGCAGTCGTGAACGATAAATATTCATTATAAGATAACCTGTCCAGATCGTCACCGGTGAGAACAAATGTCACCGGATCACCCAACGTTCCGGAAGTCGTTACGTAATCAATTATATCCGCTTTGTCTACACAAATAAAATCGTCATTATGCAGTTGCAGGTCTGTTTTTGTCGTGACCGGCAGTTGCTGCAAGTCCTCTAATGTCCGGATATGGGAAATATCGATCCCTTCTTCTCTGAACATGCGTTGATAAAATACGGAATGATTATTCAGGTATTCCAACTCACCGGCCAGTCGAAACTCCTGATAAGCCTTTATCTCTGCCGGGGTTTTAAATTGTATAGCACTATACTTATCCATATCGTTCATTATTTTATTTTCTCTTGTAGAGCCGTACGCTCCTCTTCTTTAGGAATTTCTTTTGTTAAAGCGGTCTGCCAGGAGAGGATCGCTCTATCTTCCGCACCAAATGCCTGATAATAATCGCCGACCAACTGCCAGGAATAGTAGAACTCGGGATTTGATGCTATAAACTCATCCAGCAAAGCTTCATCAAGGGGAGTATGACTACCGATACTATGACGAATATCCTTCGCCAAATTCTTATAAGTCAACAATTGCCGATAGACCGGACTATCCAACAAGGTATCCGCCGGCAATGAAAGACTATCGATCCGTAACTCTCCCGTATCAGTGGGATGAGCAAATATCTTATTCAGATCATAGGCCACATATTCACCCAGTTGCCAGGGAGCAGTCGATACCCACATCAAGCGATTAGCAGGTTCAAAGATGACAGAGTGGTGGGCTATAAACTGGTTGATCGCCTTTTCATTGGTCAATCCGATCTCTTTTCCCTCTTCTCCAAAGCGGTTACGCAGTATGGAAGCCGCTTTCGATGGATCTACCGGGAGATTATCACTTAATAATTCATCCAGCCGGGCCTGTCGGTAAGGGCTGTCGGAGGTAGCTATATTTTCCTTGTTACGGGCATCTTCTTTAAAAGTATCCGACTGGTAATGGTTTGTACAGATAATCCGGTTTGTTCCCGAATAGAAAAGAGCAATCTTATCGGTCGATTTCTCAATAATAGCCGCTTTACCATCTTTCGCCGAACCGATCAGCAGAGACTCCGCGACAAAGGTTTTATGCTTCTGTGCAATCGCATAAGCCTCCTCTATCGTAGAAGCATACTGCAATATCTCACGTGCCAGTAGGGAGATAGGCATAGCAGCCGATACCGGCATCGTTGATTTGGCTGCATTGATCGTCACAGTCAGTCCCGTTTCGTTCATACCCGACAATACTCCGGTCATTCCCGCCCAACCGACAGAAGCAAAACGATACCCGGCGGAAGGCTGATAAAAAGAGATCAGTTTATTACGGGCAAAATCATCCCCTACATAAAAGTCAAAATTACGCCCGATCAGTAAAGTAGAGTCCGCACTTTCATCTCCCCAAACACCGAAAGAGCTGCATCCGACCAGCATATAGTCCTGCATGGCATGGCCGATGTCATGCGCCGCATGATAATTCAACTGACGCTCATAAGGAGTTCCGATCGCATCATATTCATGGGAACAGGAAAGAGATATTCCATAAATCTCCGTCCTGTATTCTTCCGGTATATACTCACCCAGATTACGGTTAAAGAGGATCAGGAAGAAACGCAGGAACTTCAGATAACTGTCTGAAGGAATGATCTGGCGTATCTGATCGACAAAGACCTCTTCCTGATAATGCAACAAATCTTCCGCCAGCTTCCCGAAAGCCACTCCCCGCTCGGCAGGACTTCCCTGCACCGATAACTCCCACAAACCGCTTTTACTTTGCCGCAGATGATTAGGGCCATAGGTGCGTAAACTATCCGTTTTTATCAACGGATAATCCGGTAGGGTGTTCATATCTATTACCGGTTGCTTCATATCCGCAGTCAGGTAGAGAGCAGACGAAACAACCACTATCAATCCAATGAGACTAATAAAGGACAGGACGAGGTATTTCAGTATTTTCTTTATCTTCATATCAGGCTTCTCCTATTTTACGGGCCAGGTATTCCGAACCCACTAATTCCGTACAAGTCAGCATAGAGGTCAAAGTCACCCCCAAAGCACCATGTACATTCAGACTCTGTCCGGTCAGGAACAGGTTAGGGATGCGCGTACGCGTCGGGATCAGGGTAGTCAACGGATTATTATAATTCTTCATAATCCCATAGGCCGAACCTTCCGGGGTTCCGGTATAATCGCGGTAAGAGAGCGGCGTAGTCGTTACGATCTTCTCCGTGTTCAGTGATATACCGGGACAATAGCGTTCGGCAAAAGCGATCAACTGCTGCGCTTTATCTAATTTGAACTGCTCGTAATCGGAGCCACGCTGCCCGACAGTTGTATTTTCCCAGGCTTGTACTTCCGACAGATACATAGGCGAAAGCAGGCAGATCACATCCGTGTACTGCTCCAAGACGGAAGAAGGTTGCATCGAAACCATACAGGTATTGATCCGGGTATCTTCCTTGTGTCCGGTATTATACCAGGCATTCTGATCGCCCAATAAAAAGAAGTTCCGGTTACTATACGGAGTCGTCCCCCGCTTCTGAAGCAGATAGACAGAGAACAGCCCATACGAATTAGGCAGATGCTCCAAACGGGATAAAGCCGCTTTCCGTATGAGCGGCGATTTCTCCACCAAATTCAATGTATTGAAAGGATGCAGGGAAGATATCACATACCGGGATTCCAATCTTTCCGCCCGGTTGATTTCCACTGCTTGTATCTCATTTCCGGACAGGCATAGTTTACTTACTTCCGCACCAGTCAGCACCGTCCCTCCATTTTGACGGATCACATTCACCATCGCATCCACCACCTGCATACTCCCATCTACAAAACGCCAGGCTCCCTGCAAATAAGAATTTGTAATAATGGCATGATGATAGAAGGTAGAAACCGACTGATCGCCCCCATAAAGTAATACACTGCCGGATAAAACCTGTTGTAAGGTTGTATCTGAAGTGATTTCCCTGATTTGCTCCCAGGCGGAGATATAAAAGTTATCCATATTCCCGGATGACAATTTGCCTTTCCGCAACTGCTCCACACTGATAGAACGCCCCACACTATCCAGCAAACCAACATAACGTTTGAGCGCCTCTTTCTCTTTCGGAAACTCACGGGTCAATGTCTCGGCAAACCGTTCATGCCCCATAGCAAAAGGATAGAATTTATCCTGATAACAGATCACATCAAAAGCCACCTCATCCATCCGCCTCATCTTCAGCTTATCCATGATACCGAAATAAGTGAAGTATTGCCGCATGATCTCCCCTTCATCCATACTCCCGATATAATGAATACCGGTATCCAATACCCTGCCATATCGTTTAAAGGATTGAAAACAACCGCCAGGCAAAGCATTCTTTTCAAGCACACAGACATTATACCCTTCCTTGCTCAACGTTACACCGCAAGCCAGGCCGCCTAATCCGCTTCCTATGATAATAACATCATACCGGTTATCATTCATAAGCGACCTCCTTCTTTCTCAGGATATAGATCATATTGGAAGTAAAGCGGTCGTTTGCCCGCTGCTCTATCTCCAGATGAAAACGTTCCGCTACACGGATAAACTGTTCATGCGTCGGAAAACAGAGGTCATTCTCCCTCTTGTTAAATTCCAGCAAACGGGTGGAAAGTAATTCGGTAAACCGCGTCACACGGTGCTTTGTCGTTCCTCCGGCATCCCCGTCACGGATAATCAGCATACCACCCGGCAACAACTTGCCGATACAGGTTTCAAGCAACCGTTCCTGTGACGGATAATCCATATAATGGAGCATATCATTCATAACAAACACATCGCTTTCCGGCAGATCATAGTCTGCAACATTGGCACAAACGAAGCGTATACGCTCATTCCGGGAGAAATTATGATTAGCTACGGCAATCTTATCCGCATCATAATCGATCCCCAGTACCGTTCGCTCTCCGGAAAGCATCGCAAGCATATAGGACAAAGGCCCCAGGCCACAACCGATATCCGTAATCCGGGCTCTGCGCGGAACAATCCGGTTAAAAAAGTCATACTTATCCTCCATACGGACTTTGATACGGATATACCATTCTTCCACCGGGCCCTTATAAATATAGTTAGCCACCAACTGCCGGTAGAAATACGGGTTCCCCGGATTTGAATAAATATCACAAGTCTCCTGATAAGCCCTGCGGAAAGTTTTAGCTATCGCTTTGGAACGTTCCTGGTAAGTGACTCCGTAACTCGCATCCGTATACAAAATACGCGGTAATATCCGGGTGCATAACACTCCCCGTTTTACATAGAAAGGCTGCCGTTTCGAAATGATCATTCCGGTTCCGTAAAGAACTACCGGAAGTATATCCAACTGCAATTTCTCCGCCAGATAGAAAGCCCCTTTGTGGAAACGATGCACCTGGCAATCGGCCGAACGTGTCCCTTCGGGGAAAACAACAACGGAATATCCCTGCGCCACCTTGTCCCGAAGATGATGCAATACCTTTTCGTACCCATCTTCCGTTTGTACAAAGTCGGCATACTGTACGATCTTTCCAAAGACAGGAGAATGCCAGACCCACCTATTCGTCACCATCACCAGCTTAGGAGCCAGTGAGAGCATCACCAGGATATCGACAAAAGACTGATGGTTGGCAATGATCACCGCCGACTTCTCAAACGTTTCATTACCCGGATTGATATTCTCACGCCGGGCAATCCAGGCCGCTTTCAGGAAGATACGCAACATATACATCATGATCCGGCTGAACACTTGCTTCTTTTTCCGCCGCTTCACCGGAAGCAATACCAGCAGAAGGGCAACCCCCATCATCAACAGGCAACCGACAACGAACAACCCGAAGAACCAGACTGTAACCAGCAATCCGGAGAGCGTATAAGGGAAATTACCCCTCGATGCCGGCCCGGAGATAAAGAAGCGGAACAGAATCGGTAGAATAGTGTAAGACACCAGCACCACGGAGATCATTCCCAGGATCGAGATCACCGAAATGGATTGTAATGCCGGATGTTTGGCAAAGACCAGTACCCCCAGCCCCACTACAGCAGTGAATGAAGAGAAAAATATAGCCGTCTTATGGGAAGTCAGCATCTTCTTCCCCGTCCGGTACTCTTGTTGCAGGCCGTCCATAATAAAGATACTGAAATCATCCCCCAAGCCGAAAATAAAGGTGGAAAGGATAATATTCACGATATTGAACTGCGTTCCGGTAGCCGCCATCAACCCCAGGATAATCACCCAACTGACAGCCATCGGCGTAAAAGTCATCAAGGTCAGTTCGATCCGTCCATAGGAGATCAGCAAAGCAAAGAAGATAAGGAACGAAGAGATATACAGTATCAGGTAAAAGTCGTCGTTAATGGCAGACACCCATTTATTGGCAAAATACCCGCGATCAAAAATCACCAATCCGTCATTACCCGCAAAACGGTCGTAGACAGTCTCTTTATCCTCCTCATTCAGACGTACCTGTGTAATAAACATAGACAGGGAATCAGCTGAAGAAACCCAACTGTCCAATAGAGGTAAAGAAGAATCACCCGCAGTAAAGTCACAGGGAAGATACTGTTTATCTAGAAGGGCAAAGAAATCATGGAAGGTATCTTCGCGGAAATGGTACTTCGCAGCCCCGTTTTTAATATCCTCCCTTACCTGCGTTTTCCGTCCCTCCGTCCAATAACTATTCCAGCGTTCAATACGGCGCTGTTGTTCCGCATAAGGGATAAATATCTTTTCAGCAGAAGCGAATTCTTTGATCCTGCCCTCTGCTTTCAACGAATCCAGTTTACGGTTCGTTTCGGCATAATGCCGTAGCCCCTCATCGGGGGTGCTTCCGACCGATACGAAAAGCGTCGTTTTATTATCCGACTGGAACAGGTCGTTCAAACGTTGTTCGGCCGCCTTCAGGTTAGCCGGCTCAAAACTCAGGTTCATCATATTACTGTCGAACGTCACCTTCCCCGACATATAAAGAGACACAAAGAAGACAACTACGATCGTAATAACCAACGGCTTATTCTTTTCATACGCATACCCGTTAATCTTCTCAATAAAACGGAGAACCCTCCCCGACTCCTCATGCCCTTCCTTCACTTTCAGGAAATGCGGCAGGAACACCAGACAGAAGAAGGTGGTTCCAATCAGCGCCAACGATGAGAACAGCCCAAAGTCACGCAACAAATCGGAACTGGTGAAAACCAACCCGAAGAAAGCGCCGACCGTCGTAAAACTACCCACAGTAAGCGGATAAGCCAGCTCCTCGATCAACTGCCGGATAGACGAAACATGATTAAAATGCGACAGCACATGAATGGAATAACTCAGTGCCACCCCAAACACCGCCGCCCCTGCTCCGATAGCAATAGCCGAGACAGACCCTTTCAGGAAATAGATCAGAGCCAGCGAAAACACAGCCCCGTACAATACCGGCAATATAATCAGGATCACCGCCGAACGGCTCTTGAATACCAACGTGATAAAAACAATGATGATAATCAGCGCGATCGTCATCGTCAGCATCGTATCCGACTTGATCTGCCGGGCATTATATACACCGACCGACGGCCCGCCGAAATACTCTGCTTTCACGCCGGGATACCTGTCCATCGTCTCCCTTAGCTGCTTCTCGATCGTATCGATCAGGAACTCATTCTTCCCGGTACTTCCCGTCCCGTAATGCGGAGTAATAAAAAGCAGCAGGGTAGACATATCCCTCGAAAAGATATGCCCGTCATAGATCTCATAATTAGCCGTCATCTGGAAATCGCGCAACTTTTCCAGCGAGGTAGTCCCCAGCCCTACCGGGTCACGGGGTAATATACTTTTCAAAGCGACTCCCGCAGGAGATAGTAAATGCAGATAATTACTACGCATACGGCGTTCTATCCCATCGACCGTCAGTACAGAATCCATGCGGGCATAATCGTCCTCCGTCAGGAAAACCGGCAGATTATCATAAATGAAATCTGTCACTTTCCCGATCATATTCTCATCCACTTCCGAGAATATATCCGTGATGTATTCGGAACCGGCCTCAGCCAGCAAACTGTCTTTCAGCAAGTCACCCGCCTCGATCAGCCGATCGGACGGAACCGCACCGGAAACAGTGTCGGCAGACGACAACATAACGATGATCTTGTCTTTGACTTTCAGGTTCTGAAAAACGATCTCCGTACTCCTCGCATCCTGCGTATCAGGAAAGAAACGGGTTACGTCTTCCTCAAATTTTACCTGTACGGCGAAGAAAAGCATCAGCAGAAAGCTACCGGCCAGTAACAGGTAACGGAGAGCCGTATGGCGTTCCAGATAATTATATATATGAATAAACAACTTACTCATCCGGCAATACGTTCAGGTTTCCTGAACAACGAAAGCAACGTTAAACAAACAAAGCCGGCCAGCAATCCGCAGATAACGGCAAAAACCATACTCCCGGCCAGATATTGCAGCAGCGAATCTTTGATCGTATCAAAAGTAACCTCGTGCAACGTCAGCGTCACAGGCTGATCCAGCACCCAGCCACCCGTCACATAACTGCCAAACAGCAGAAAAGGAATCATGGGCGGGATACTGATATTCGAGGCCACAATGGTAATGACCTTGTTCAATCCCATCAAATGCGCCAACACCCCGGCAACGATCATCTGATATCCCCAGATCGGAACAATCCCCATGAACACGCCGAACATGACCGCCAACGCGATCCGCAAATTCGACTCTGCGGAATGCGTAATATTCTTAGAGACAAACTTTTTCACATTCTCTTTCGTCACACTCCGCACACATTTCCACGGCCAGTACCATAACAAGGCGATCAAGACGAGCACCGAGTTCAGCAAACTGATACGCGTAAAGTCGCGCAACGGACGAAAATGGCTGATCCTTTCCCCAGCCGGCGGATAATACACCTTTATCGGTACATTCGCCACCCGTATATTCCTCCAAGCAGCCTGTACGATTATTTCCAGTTCATATTCATATTTCGTAGTGAAAAGATGCATCTTCTTCAGCTTGTGCAAAGGATAAAGCCGAAAGCCCGACTGCGTATCCGACAGCCGGATGCCTGTCTCCAGTGTAAACCAGAAATTAGAGAATTTATTGGCGAAGGTATTTTTCCCGGGCATGTTATCGGAAGCCAGATTACGGGCTCCGATCAGCAAACTATCGGGATAAAGGGCTATTTCTTTCAAGAAAACAGGTATATCATCCGCATAATGCTGCCCATCCGAATCAAGGGTAATCGCATAACGGTAACCGGCTTCCGTAGCAGCCTTCAATCCGGTATTCAAGGCATATCCTTTTCCCTGGTTGTCAGGATAACTGATTACACGTATCCCGGGAAATCCTTTCAGAACCTCCAACGTATTATCCGTAGAACCGTCATTCACCACTATGACAGGAAATGAATAAGCCAATACATCTGTCAGTACCTGACCGAGTGTCCCCCCGTTATTATAGGTCGGGATCACAATAACCGATCGACTTTCCTGCTGATGATATTCCGGAAATGTATGTGTAGTATTTGTTACCATTTATAAGTCGTTACTCTGCCACAATCGTTGCTTTTAGTTTCAGCACAGTTACTCCGCCTGCATTAGCTGTAACCTGTAGCCTGTTTGAATCCTTCAATGAAAATATAAAGTCCAGCAACTCCTGCTCCGATGGATTTACCACAGAAAGGAACTTGCAACTGGTTACTGTCTGAAAACGAACCGGGGTATCTAAGATTGTCGACATGCATTCCTTAATTATACGAAGCATACAAACGCCGGGAACCACCGGCATACCCGGAAAATGCCCTTTATAAACATCATGTCGCGGATTCAACCGGATCGTACAATTATATTCCCCGCCTTGTTCTGCAATAGCTTCTATCGTATAAAAGTTAGTCAACATCCCTTTCCAATATGCATTTAGTGTGACAAAGGTAGGGAAGTTTTTCTATTATGTTGGTCAGTTTCGAATCTTTTTGAAGGTATTAACCCTTGCTATACAATATCCCTTTCCTCAGATAATCAGAATGATGAAGAATTTCTTAATTCAACACATCCAACCCGATGGAAAGCTTCAACCCCGTATGCCTGATACGGATCGTTTCCTGTCCGGAACTGTCCGGGAAAGAGCGGAAAGTGGTTTTGCGCAGGCCGGAACCGAGTTTGATCTCCCGCATACGATTTTCCACACCGTCTATCCGGTAATAACCGTTGAAGCCGGGAGTGGATAGCTTATATACGATATCTGTCTGTGGATTGGTGCAGTTATAAACAATCGCCTTATTTTCCGGCGGTATGTTCAAACCGAAAAGGACCGAGAAGTCGCGATAGAACAGAGACAGTATCTTTTTCTTATTCAACGGTTCGATGCAGTGATGTACCGTCAGACTATCCGAACCGATCTCCAGGTCGAAAAGACTCAGTCCGAAATGCGTACTGAACAGCGTACGGTACGTGCCCGTCTCCGTCTTCTTCACCAATAACAGCCCACTGAAGTGCTTCCGCATAAAGTCGATCGTCATATTGTATTTACACAGGCGGGAAGAAGCATCTATCATAGGTGGGAATTGCCCTTTCGTAGCGGACACAGTTTCCCCTTTCCGGCATTCACGTGTGATAGAGGGGGCACACGAACAACAGACCAGCAACAAGCAGAGACTAGCGGATAACAAACTTTTCATCACTGGTCAGCGTATTGTATTTCCGGTTCGTAAAATGATATTCCGTATAATCCTTTGCATTCTCCGACAAACGCAGAGTCTGTACAGACATATCTTTCTTATCTATCGAAATGATGATCTCCGAGATATAAGCCTGTACGCTCTTGGAAACCGGACGGATCTTCACCACATAAAGGGAAGGGGATTCATAATATTCCAGCCGGTAAGCCGACGACATCACTGTCAGGTCGCCGATCATGCAGGCTGCCAGCATTCCTTTCATCTCGTTCATCATCTGGTTGGAACCGAGGTTGACTACATTGCTTTTCCCTTCGGAAACGATCTTCAGCTTCTGCCCGTTTATAATGATCTGATAATCTATCGGAGAGGTGTAATCCATCCGGATCATATTCTCCTGCTTATAATAGAAACGGCCTTTCGATACGATCTTCTCATTAAAGACATCCAGAAATTTCTCCTGCGTGAAGTCGCTTTCAATGGAAGAAAGCGACGCTGCTTCCTTTTTCAGCCGTTCCTGAAACGCGGTAACGGATGCCAGCGGGGTTAAGTCTTTCTGTGCAGCTAACGGCAGACAAAAAACCACCAACAGGAATGTATATATATATTTATTCATCTTCTTTTCCATACGGATCAGGTATATCAAACATTTTATCCAAAGGAATAACCTCGTAATTTATTGTCTTCAAATGTTCCAGCAAACGGGTTAGCAGAGAAGCTGCACCCGGCATACGGTCGTGTAAAAGGATAACGGAACCCGGCTCTATCTGTTTTATTATCCGACGAAACACTTTATCTTCCGACTCTCCCCGCGTATCAAAAGAACGGATACTCCAACCTATTATTGTATATAGCATATCGTCCACCAACCAAGCAACTGTCGGATTTGTCACGCCAAAAGGAGGGCGAAAAGTAAGAATCGGCCCTGCATGTGACAGTAAAGAGTCTTCACACAACGACACATCCCAACGCATCTTTTTCCGCGAAAGAAACGGGAATTTCCATGAATGACTGTCAGAATGATTTCCGACGTGATGCCCCTCCGATGCGATGCGTCTCATTACGGCAGGATTTTCGCGTACCTTCGCCCCGATGCAAAAAAAGGCAGCCTGCACCTGATACTTTTTCAGTACATCGAGCACCTGCGGCGTATATTGGGGATCGGGGCCGTCGTCGAAGGTCAAGCAAACAACGCGCTTATCGGTGTTTCCCCGGCACAAAGCTTTCACATATACTCCTGAACGAATGCTGTAAGAGGCATAAAAGAGAAATGCACCCATACAGATTAAAACCGCTATAAAGACCAGCCATACCATAAAACTATACCCTCCTTATTAATAGAAACGAGTGATTATCCAGAAAAGAGTTATACAGCAGGATCGAACGCGGGGCATCCGTCTCCTGCACGCGGTGACAGGCCTGCCACAGAGCAAAGGACATCGCTACCGGATATTCGCCGCAATATTGTTTGTATTCATCCGGAAAGACCACCTCTGCATCGCTTGCTTCGTTATGAAGCAGGAAGGCGGTCATCCGTTCCTTTATCTCTTCTTCCGTAAAACGGCCGCTGAACAATTCCATATCCCGGAGCTCCGCCACGCATTGCGGTGAGCAGTTCCCCGACAAAAGGAAGAATGCCGCCCCTTCTCCCGGCTTGTTCTTCTCCCAGAAACCCAAACGGCCGAGGATCGTTTGCAGCGTCGGTGTCATTTCATCGACCGCCCCAACCAGAACAAACTGCGCTTCTTCCTCTTGAACTAGCAAAGCGGCATCGAGCAAAGCGCTTTCCAGAGAGAAGGCACGGTGCACATAGGTCGTATTGTAACTATGGTTTCCGGTAAGCAGGGCAATCTGTGCCCCGATCGTATTGAAAGTGGACTGGATAAAGGCCGTAGGGGTAAGCAGCTCCTCGTTATGATCCAGTATCGTATTCATAAACTTTTCCGTATCGGCCAGACATCCCAAGCCTGTAGCCGTCAGGATCGCATCGACAGGAGCCGTTGCGTCTTCAAAACACTGCAACCCGGTTGCCACCCCCATACGAACCATACGGCTCATCCGGCGGCGAAGCGTGGCATTGGGGATCAGGAACTTGTAGTCCGGTTCTTTCAACACGTAACCATCGTCTGTCCGTTCAAAAGAGGCTGCCGCCTTATCTATATAAACCGATTTCGTAAGCATAACCTATTTATCGTATTTCCGGAAAAGCAGGGAAGCGTTGTTCCCTCCAAAACCAAAAGAGTTAGACAATACCGAACGCAGGGATATTCCCTCCTGATAACGGGTAACGGGAATCAAGCCCGTTTCCTCTATCGGTGTAGTGAAATTCAGATTGGGATAAAGGATACCCCGTTTCAGAGAGAGTACGCTGAATACGGCTTCGAGGGCTCCGGCAGCCCCCAGGGTATGCCCGATAAAGGCTTTCGTCGAACTGAAAGACGGTATCCGGTTCCCGAAAAGACGGCGGATCGCCTGGCTCTCGGAAGCATCGTTGTTCGGTGTGCCTGTTCCGTGCGCATTGATATAATCCACCTCCTCCGGTTGCAGGCCGGCCTTTTCCAAAGCGCCTTTCATGGCGAGGAAAGCACCCGTACCTTCGGAAGAAGAAGCCGTCTGATGGAAAGCATCATTGGCATTGGCGTAACCGGATAAGAGGCAATAAGGAGTTTTACCGACCGTTGCTTCCGACTGAAGCACCAGATAACCGGCCCCCTCGCCCAGATTTAACCCGGCACGCGAGACATCAAAAGGACGGCAAGGCTTTTTATCGAGTATCATCAGCGAAGCGAAGCCGTTTAAAGTAAACTTGCACAGTGCATCCGTTCCTCCGGCGACCACTACATCGAGCATCCCCTGCCGGATCATCCGGGCACCCAGCATAATCGCGTTGGCGGCAGACGAACAGGCGGTACTGACGGTTGTACGAAATCCGGTAATGCCCAGGAAAGAAGCGATCCGTTCCGTACTGTCACCCGCATCGTGCGAAGCGACATACCGCAACCGACCCTGTGCCGGATTTTCCCGGAAGGAAGGGTAGAAAGACTCTGTCAGATCCATACCTCCGGTAGAGGTAGAAGAGATCAGGCCGACGCGAAGGGGACAATCCCGATCGGAGAGATCCAGCCCGGAGTCGGCAAGCGCTTCGAAAGCTGCCGTCATTCCCAGCAAGGCCGTGCGTGACAATGCTGCGGATACGGGAATACCCAGTTGCTCTTTCAAAGCCTCATTCGTGCGCTTCACTTCGGAGACCGGTTCTTCATGGCGTGTAGGAAAGAGCGTGACAGCTCCCAGCCCATCCCGCCCGTCACGAAACGAGCGAAGATGTTCCTCCACATTCAGACCGATGCCGGACACACAACCGATGCCTGTGACGCAGACTCTCATTTCGTACGGTTTGCAGTGATAAAGTCAGCCAGCGTACGCACAGAATAGAAGATAGATTTACCTTCAGCCGGATTCGCAATACGAATGCCGTAGTTGCGTTCCAGGATCAGAATGATTTCGAGTGCGTCGATCGAGTCGAGCCCCAGCCCTTCATCACCGAAAAGAGGTGCTTCGTTATCGATCTCATCCGGGGTGATATCTTCCAGGTTCAGCGATTCGATCAGCGCTTCTTTCAATTCTTGCATTAATTGTTCCATATCGTTTGTTCTTTAATTATTTGCTATTATTGTTTGTTCCAGCAGTCGAAACGGGCTTCATACCGGTCCCCCAGCAACTCGCACCAACCGGTCAGGCAGGCACGCAGTTTCTGTTTCCGCATCACCAGCGCGGCGTAGTCGCAGATGAAAGATTCCGGATAACGGTTATTGATAAAGAAGGTGTTCTCGCCCTGTATCTTATAGCGGATACAGAGTTCGCCCAGCACCACATTCGGCAAGGTATAGACAAACACAGCCGGGCTTGCTTCCCGATCGCCCATCGTATCGATAATATGTTGATGTTTCAGATCCGTATCCATCGAGGAAGAAGCATTTGCGCATATGATTCCGACTTCGCCGGGTTCATATCCCGTTTCCCCCCCGTTCCGGGCAAAAAGACAGGCTGCCGCGATATATCCAAGCTTACACAGATCGTCCATCTTATAAAACTTCCGGTCATCCAACGCTAAAGACTTATAAGCAGCACGGATAAAGGTAGCAAACGCCCCCGCCGGTTCCGTTTCCAGAAGCACCTCTCCATCCAGCACGATCTTCCCCCGCTCTATTACCACCGTGCGCCGGGAGTATCCTTTCCCCTCTCGAGAGGGGGCAGGGGGTGTGTCAATGCTCTTCCCTTCCAACGACAGCACAACCGCCGCATTACACCCGCCAAAACCTGACGCCGTTTTCACGCAATGCGCCATCGCCACCTTTTTATGCGCCGCACTTACCGATAACGGGTAAGGAACCCCACAGGCTTCAAACCCGAATGTCCCGAACACCTCACCGCTACGAAGCTCCTCCATACAGGCAATCACTTCGATAATGCCGGAAGCGCCGAGCGTATGCCCCCAGTAAGATTTCATACTGTTGAGCGGCAGATGATCGAGCCCCGCCCAATGCAGGGCTTTCGATTCCATTTCATCGTTATATAAGGTTGCCGTCCCATGTGCATTGACAAAAGAAATGGCTTCCTGTTGCAGGCCTGCCTCATCCATCGCCTGGCTGATCGCATAATACAGGCCATCGCCGGTTCGTGAAGGCCCCGAAATATGGTTAGCATCGTTGGTGATGGAACCGCCTGCTATACTAACCGGCTGTTCCTCCCCGACCAATCCCCGGTCGGAAGTCACCAGCACAGATCCGCAGGCTTCCCCCAATGACAAGCCGTCACGTGCCTTATCATAGGGTTTACAGATCTCCGGACTGACCGATTTGAAAGATTGAAAGCCGGTGACAACAAAGCGGGTCAGCAGATCCCCTCCGGCCACCAGTATATGTTTATATTTCCCGGCTTCTATCAACCGGGAAGCTACTATCAACGCAGACACACCGGAGATACAGGCATTGGAGATAACTACAGGTTCATTTACGCAACCGAAATGGCCGGCAACACGCATCGCCATTTCATAAAGTTGGGAAGAAGCTCTTCCCTTACCTGGGAAGTCAGTCTTCCCTGCACTAGTAAGGGTGTCTTCCCTGCTCTGGGAAGCCTGTGTTACCAATACTGGTAAGTCCCTCTTACCAAATAGAAGGTCTATATTTCCTTTTGTAGTAGAAATAATCATCCCGCAGCCCGGATCGGCAGGATCGATGCCACTCTGCCTAATTGTATCCGACAAGGACAAGATAAAGAGTTGCTCCATCCGGGTGTAGCCGTCCAGCTCCTGTGCCAGTACCTTTAGCCGGGTATTGTCTATCCGTGCCGCCATAAAAGGCGTATCGAAAAGGGCAGTATCTTCCACCCGGGCAATACCCGAACGGTATTCACGGATGCGGGAGAAATTTTCTTCCGTGCCGAAGCCCAGCGAACTGATGATCGAGCCGGCGGTTATATAGCTGTTTATCCGATATTCCATTTCTCTCTCCACGCTTGATAAAAGTCCGGATTATTCAATTCCAGCTCCCCCGTGCGGCTATCCACGAAAACCTGCGTACTGGAACCGGTAGCCATCACCGCCCCGTCGCTTTCGCGAAAGATTATATATTCGAAAAGGATCTTAGCCGCTTCCGTCCGGATATACCGTGTCTCGACAATAGCCGACTCACCGTATTTCAGCGATTGCTTATACTGGATGTTCAGTTCGACGATCGGAACTACATAGCCGGCATCCCGTATCTCCGTATAGCCGATACCGTACTGGCGACCGAAAGCTTCCCGCCCGTCTTCCATATAGCGGACATATTCGCCATGCCAAACGACTTCCATCGAATCTACCTCGCTGAACCTGACCCGCAAAGTCGTGCGGTTGGTCAATGCCGCTTCCTGTATTTTCATCCGTCTCATGCGTCTTTCTTTAGAAATATCTTAAGCTGACCTTCGGCTACCGTAGTGCCATTCACCTGTACGGTGGCCGAGATAAGCGTTATATCAAAAATCTCCTGCTCTACCCGGATCGTGGTATGCAATTCGTCCCCCACCTGCGGCAAAGCATAGAAGTTCATTTTATTCACCGAGCCGATAAAACCGACCGGGATCTTTTCGCCCGCACACCGATAGAGATAGCCCACCCTTACGGCAGCCGATTGGGCGATATGTTCCGTTATGCCGCATTCATCCAGTTGGCCGTCCTGGCAAAACAGGTTCGAGTCCTCTACCTTCAATCCGGTATAAGACCCGTTGTCGTCCATCCCGAAGAAACGGTCAACCATCACGATCGGCGCACGCTGCGGGATCAAGTCCAGAAGGGCATCACCGGACAATAATGGGGTATCGAACGAGATTGCTACCATATCTATTTCAGTTTACATTGCATAATACTATGTCCCAGCCCCAGGCCGTCATGTATCTGTTCGATCGCCAGTCCGGCCTTTTCTACCAGGCGGGCCATATCAGCGGAATAATACATTTTGCTGTTACCGTTGGCCATTGCCGTAAAATAAAGGCTGGTCTGCGCCAGGCAATAAGAAGCGGTCTCGAAACGCTGACGATCCCAGAAAGTCTCCATGATATACAGGCGGCTGCCTGCTTCCATCGACCGGGCTGCACGTGACAGGATGCTCAGTACCTGCTCCTCCGAGAAACAATCGAGGAACTGGCTCATCCAGATGGCATCGAATGGCTGAGGGAAACTTGTTCCGTCGTCCAACAAATCCGCTGCATGGCCATGAATACGGTCGGCCCCTTCCAGCTCCCGGGTCTGTTCACGCATCATCTCCAACTGCTGGGGCAGATCCATAATAGTCACTTCCACCTCCGGCGAATAAGCCACGCATTGCGTCGCCCAACGCCCGGTATTGCCGCCTACATCCAGTAACGTACGCACCGGATTGGCAAAAACAATCTCCAGAGCTTGCTTAAAGGAGTTGTCGGAATAGAAATGGTCGAAACCGAACCAGCTCTCCTGCACCTTTTCCGGCAGGCTGGACAAGCCTTCGTAAATGGTCGGCCAGTTACCGAAAACCTTCAGGCCTTCGGGCTTGCCATTCAGCAAAGCCTCTTCCAACCGGAACAGTCCCAGATAGTTCACATCGTGGTTGAAATCCATATTGACCCGGGCCATTTCATCGTTCAGCAGGAACCATCCGGCTTTTCCCAGATGGAAATGCCCGTCTTTCAACAGGATCGTACCGATCGTCAACGACGATTCCAACAACACCTGTACGGCATAATGGGAAAGGCCTGTCTTTTCCGCAATCTCATCCATCGTCAGGCCGCCCTGTGCTTCGCGGAGCATTCCGAAGATCCCGAATTTAACCATCAGGCGCGACACCTGGAAGACTACCGGGCCAAAAGCGATCTCCTGTGCCAGACGTTGCGCCTGTACAGCCGAAAAACGATCCTTTGCGTATATTTCTTTTTGAGGAGATGATAATTCCATGTTCTCTCTTATTCTATCTGTTATTTCCAGAAGTCATAGTAATTAAACCATTGTTCCGGAGATTGTTTCACTACCGATTCCAACGCCGAGACATACTGTTTCAGCAATCCCTGTCCGGGAACCACCCCTTTGACGCGCTTCTCCGGTTGCGCCAGTACAAAGTTAAACTTATAGTGCATTCCTTTCTCACGCACAGCGAAATAAAATACGACAGGTACCCCCAGGCGGGATGCCAGCAGAAAAGGGCCGGCAGGAAAAGAGGCCTCCGCACCGAGGATAGTTTCCTTAAAAGTCTGCGTGCCCTCCACATAACGGTCTCCCTGAAAACAAACATATTCCCCGTTGGCCAGGACATCCCTGATCCGGAATATATGTGTCAGATTATCTTCATTTACAGGGATAACCTTGTAGTTCTTTCCGTTCGTATTCTTCTCCAGTAACTCTTTTATCTTCTGATATTCGGCATCGAACATCACAATATTCATCTTCTTCCCGTAATCGTCGAAGAAAGGGGCGCCGATCTCCCAGTTGCCTACATGGGCACCGATCATCACCACTCCCTCGTTCCCGTTCAATACCTCCAGAAAATCGGAATATTGCGTACCGAAGTCAAAAGTATATTGTTCGGCCATCCCGGCACCGACCGCCACTTTATCGATCAGGGTTTGTCCCAACCGGTAATAATTCTTCAACAGGAAACAGGCGGAACGGAAACGGCTGTAACCCAGCCTTTGCCGCGCATATCTCCAGACCGCACAGGTCGCCTTCGGGGCAAACGGTACAAAATAGACCACGACCAGACAAAGAAATGCATACGCTGCCTTTACCCCCAGCCCTTTTATCAAGAGAATGAAGAAGAGGTAACCGAAAGAACCTCCGCGCGTTTTACCTTTCCAGCCTGTATCGTTACTATCACCCATTCACACGTGAGTCAATAAAGTCGTAGAAGTCCTGGAACGTTTTAATCCCGATAAAGTCCTGCGCTTTCAGGGTAAAGCCGAAGTTGTGCTCTACCAGTACGACCATATCCACCAGGTCGAGGCTATCGAGTTCGAGTGTCTGCATCAACGGGGCATCGGGCTGTATCAGTTCTATATCTATTTCGAACTCCTCCGATAGTTTCTCGTTGATCTTTTGAATTAATTCTGTGCTTGCCATTTGTTTATTGTCTGTTAAGATTTGAATTTCCTGATTATTAATGTAGAGTTGGTTCCTCCGAAGCCAAACGAGTTGGACAGGAACGTATCGAACTCCAGTTGTTTCGTTTCCGCCGGAATGTTCAACAAGGCAGAAGCCTCGTCGGGTTCCGTAAAGTTTAGATTGGGAGCGATAAACCCGTTCTGCATCATCAGCATGGAATAGATCACTTCGCTTGCCCCGGCCATCCACATCTCATGTCCGGTCATTGATTTGGTAGAGGTGACATACGGAGACGTTTCTCCGAAGACGGCAGCAATCGCCTTCGCCTCATTCAGGTCGCCCAGCGGAGTGGATGTTGCATGTGCATTTACATATTGTATATCGCAGGCAGCCAGTCCTGAGTCTTTCAATGCCATTTCGAGTGAGCGCTGTGGCCCGTCTACGTTCGGGACGGAAATATGTTCGCCGTTGGAAGAAAAGCCATAGCCTACCACTTCCGCCAGGATATTCGCCCCCCGCCGTTTGGCCGACTCGTAACTTTCAATGATAACGGTCGCCCCTCCCCCACTGGGAACCAGTCCGTCACGGTGTTTGTCAAACGGGCGCGATGCCTTTCCGGGCTCGTCCTCCCTGACAGAGAAAGCCGCCAGCCCATCGAAACTGCCGACCGAATACATATTCACTTCCTGCGCCCCGCCGCATACGATACAATCCTGCATACCCGAACGGATCAGGAAATATCCCATCCCAATGGCATGAGAACCGCTGGCACACGCACCGGAGATCGTAAAGTTGACACCCCGCAGCTTGAAAATAACCGACAGGTTCATCGTCACCGTCGAGTTCATGCTCTGAAAGATAGAGCCGGAACCGACCAGCGCCGTATTTCTTTTCTCACGGATGATATCCACCGCATTGATCACAGGAGCCGTACTGCTGTCGTTTCCGTAAAGGATACCGACTTCGTGGTTCAGCAGATACTCTTCGTCTATCCCCGCCTGTGCAAAAGCTTCGGCCGTTGCCAGATAAGCATATTCGCCCTGTTCGGGAAGACCGATACGCTGACGGCGATCCAGTACGCCTTTCAGGTTCGGTTTATCCAATAGTCCCGTTAATGCCGAGCGGTATCCGAATTCTTTACGAACCGGATCGATACCGATACCCGATTTCCCTTTATATAATGAAGTCTTTACCTCCTCCAGGTTCTTTCCGATGCAGGAGTAAATACCCATTCCTGTAATAACAACTCTATTCATATATCTTTATTATCAGGTATATAATCCTCCGTTTATTGAAATCACTTCGCCGGTAATATACGAGGCGGCAGGCGAAACAAGGAAAGCCACCAGGGCGGCCACCTCTTCCGGTTCGCCGAAGCGGCCTGCAGGCACCAGTTTTTTCAGCTCCGCTTCATCCAGATCGCCGGTCATATCCGTACGGATAAAACCGGGAGCAACAGCATTTACCGTGACCTTCTTCTTGGCTACTTCCTGCGCCAGCGCTTTGGTTGCCGCAATAATACCGCCTTTAGCCGCCGAATAATTGGTCTGTCCCGGCATCCCCTTTATCCCTGACAAGGAAACGATATTGACAATCCGTCCAAAACGTTTTACCAGCATGTCTTTCAATAAAGGCTGCGTAACGTTAAAGAAACCCGACAGGCTGATATCGAGCACACGGTGCCACTCCTCTCCGGTCATCCAGAGCAGGAGGTTATCTTTGCGAATGCCTGCGTTATTGATCAGCACTTCGATATAGGCATCCGGATGGGCTTCCGTCCATCCGTTAAGGGCAGCAGTCACTGCTGCGGCATCCGTTACGTCAAATTTCAGCAGTTCGCCGTCCGATCCTTTTTCGCGGACAAGTTGCAGGGCATGTTCTGCCTCCGTATCGTTACTCTGGTAGTTTATCAATAGGGCATATCCCATTTCCGCCAGCCTGACACTGACGGCACGCCCTATGCCGCGGCTTCCGCCTGTTACTAATGCGTATTTCATGCAATCGGTTCTAAATTCTTGTTCTTCAACCACTCGATCATTGTTTCGATCTCCTTGTATTTGGGAGTATCTTCGGTAAACACCGGGAAGAAAGAACGTATTTCGTTATAAATATCCTTTGTACGGGGAGACAACCGATCCTGTATCTTCAGGTAATCCACTGCCTGCACGATTGCCATAAAATGGATCGCCATCACCTGAAAACCGTTCTCTATAACTGTTTTAGCCAGCAGGGCGGAATTTGTCCCCATACTGACAATATCCTGGTTATCGTTATTATTCGGAATGCTGTGCACATACATCGGATTCGACAAGGTCTGACTCTCTGCCGTTGTGGAAGTTGCCGTAAACTGGGAAGCCTGCAATCCGTAGTTCAAGCCCAATACCCCCAGATTGACAAACGGCGGCAGAATACCGTTGATACGGTCATGGAACAGATAATTCAGCTGGCGCTCGGTCAGCATGGTTAATTTGGTTACGGCGATCTTCAGTTTGTCCATCTCAAAAGAGATATAATCGCCGTGGAAGTTACCCCCATGATATACATTTTCCGTTTCCGGGTCGACGATCGGGTTATCACAGGCAGAGTTCAGCTCGTCGATCAGTACCTTTTCCGCATTGACCATCTCGTCGAATACGGGGCCCAGTATCTGGGGAACACAACGCAGCGAATAATAAGGCTGTACCTTATGTTCAAATATCTTTTCCGTATGGCGACAGTATAATTCATTCTCACGTTTACGGACAGAAGAACTTCCCGCCACCCATTCACGCATGGCACGGGCAATCGTCTGCTGCCCTTCATGCCGTTTAACGCCGTTCAGGGCAGGCGACATGAAGTCGTCATACGAAGATGCGATCTCGTTCATCATCACGGAAGCTATTACCGACCAGGTAAGCAGCTGTTTGGCATAGATCAGGTTGACCATACCGATACCGGTCATGACCGATGTCCCGTTCGTTACGGACAGGCCTTCACGTATCTTCATAGTAAAAGGTTTCAGTCCGGTTTCCTTCATGACCTCTGCCGTATCGCGGCGTTCACCTTTATAGAAAACCTCGCCTTCACCGATCAGGGCCAACGCCATATGTGCCAGCTGCACAAGATCCCCACTGGCTCCCACACTGCCGTGTTCGGGAATATAAGGGCAAATATCCCGGTTGATAAACTCAACCAGCAATTCGACCAGTTCTACATGTACACCCGAATACCCCTGTAAAAAGGTCATCAGTCGTGCAATCATCGCCGCCTTGACATACAAAGGAGACAGCGGAGCACCCGCCCCGGTCGAATGACTGCGTATAATATTGTATTGTAACTGTTTCAGGGAATCATCCTCTATGCGGTACTGGGCCATCGGGCCAAAACCTGTATTAATCCCATAAATGATCTTATCCGCTGAAAAATCTTTCAAAAAAGTATAGCTATGATCCACCTTTGCCAAAGCCTCTGTGGATAATGTAAGTATTCTCTGTTGAAACAACAAAGCCCGTACTTCATTCAGGGTTAAGTTAGCATTGGGGTTGTATAATACATCCTTCACCATATATTCCTTTATATTCTCGTGCAAAAGTAGCTTTTTTGCTCAAGTATACAAAGCTAAGTAACACTTTAACTTAAAGTTATAAGCCTCCTCATTCCCCACAAGCTCTTTTCCCGGAAAATATGAAAGTCAAAGATGGATAAATCAATAAGATGTCACCGCACTCCAGCTACCCGACAATTGCAGGTTATTCACACCCAGCAAGGGTAGATTAACAGGGATGGAAACTGTAATATTCTTTATAGGAGTCAGAACTGTACTCAATATAGCACTCAGCAAAGGTATTCCTCCCAGTATACCATCGATATTCGCAATATTCCCAAGTTTTACACTCAGCGTAAGCGAATGGTTTCCATCGGTTTGCTGGGTATATGATTTAAGCCCTAAGTCGACAAAGGAATAATCGGCTTTATAACGCATATTCGTCGCCACGTTAGCCGTTACCGGATCTGTAATATCGATAAAAGCACCATTCAGCAAAAGAGGCCCGTCGATCGTATTCTCAATCAGAAAACCGGATATAAGCCCGTCACGTATGGCACTGATACGGCGAACATCGAAACTACCATGAAAACCACGGATAAGGATATCTTTTTCACTGTAAACATTTCCTCCGGTAAAATTAAACCTGAACCTGTTCACTCCGGTATAATAGTCTGTCACATTATTGTTCAGATCAACCGACTTCGGGAAATTATTAATACTGACAATGGCCGTACGAGCCGAATCGCCCACCCAGGGATTCAACAAAACACCGATTCCGCTAAGCGCTCCCTGCTGATTAGCATTTCCGGTCAGCGCCAATCCGATCTGATTTACTAATTGTTGCAGCAAAATATTATAAAGAGCATCTGTTACAGGAATCAGCAAAGCATCGGCTACAGCATTTACAACATTATCAGCAAGAGGGACAAGAGGAGTAACAGTAATTTGTTTTAATAAATACCGCAATGAGCCAGGAGTCGTTATCGATCCTCCTACCGTAGTTTGTATATAATTCTTATACTGTATCTGTGTCACAATATTGTTAACTAGTTGGTTAAGCGCTGTCTGTGCATCCACAAAATTACGGTGTACCTTAAACATTCCGATGATCCGTTGTAACACAATATTCGGATTCGGCGCAGCAGGCGAAAAACTCACCTTCGCTTCATAATATTCCGACGTATCGGAAAAAGGGCCGTTGGGCAATACGATACGTGCATCCGACATCTGCCCTTTATAGTTCAGTAACACATCTGCCACTCCCTGTCCACCGCCCGTAACAGGGTAAGGGAACAAATTCTTATCCGTGTTTCCCAGGAAAACAGCCGTATAGACTCCCCTTGGCAAAGTATCTCTTATGGCAGATAATGGCCAGGTCGTTGTCTCGGAAGTCAGAGGCAACACCTCTTTTTCCTTTACAAACGTCCCTGATTCATTATAAACAAGGTAACGAAGATGACGAACCCGCCCATCCAGGCCACTCACAGGAGTCCGGGTCATACCGCTTTCCGGTGAGAATGTTACTACAAAATATCCCTCCGGGACAACACCGGAGCCTCCGTCATCAGGAGTCTCTGCCGGCTTTTCCGTTTCAACGGGCGCCAATTCTTCCTTCTCACAGGCAGCAAAAAGCAAGAGCGGAAGCAAACCAACCCAAACAAGAATAAATGTCTTCATCTTCGTTACTCTTTTAATAGTTTTGAATACCATCCCAGGCATTATCATCCAGATTAATATTATTGGATAAGGTAAAACCCAAGTTGATTTTATTGTAATCACCATCAATCCGTACCCAATGGTTCGGTGAGAATATGATTCGATTGCCGGAGACAACATTGGCAACATCAGCAATCTTCACCGTGTACTGCTCCGTAATACCCGCATAAATAACATCCAGATATAAAAGCGTTTTACGTGCATCCAAAGTAGGCAACATAAACATGTTGAATGTGACTTTACCGGATGCGGGAGCTAATAACCCCAACGTCCTTACCCCGGTGTCACCGACAACCTGCCATTGCACAGGAGTACCATCAGCGGCCTTCACTGCCGTAACCAGCTGTTCGGCTCTCAAACGAATAGAGCTCACATAGGCGGGAATATTGGTAATATTCAGCGTTAAACCACTGGAAATCCTGTTTAACGTCCCTTTTATATTATTTACCAGCTCGGGTTTAAATAATCCTCCAACCGAAACAGTTCCATTATATCCATTACCCATACAGGAAAACAGTTCGGGAACATCCGTTGCATTGATCAACTTCAAATTCACATCGGCCAGGGTCGACGGCCGACCGGATATTCCCAGGTCGAAACGTCTGCCGGAAGCGGCCGGATTAGCGAAGTCATAATCATTCCGGTTATAACCGATCACCATTAACTGGTATGTCGAGCCGGCAGTCATCCGGAGCATAGCCGTATTCAAAGGGAATGCATTTAGATCGATCTGTTTGACGGCTGTATAATCCGGTACAAAATTGGCCGGATCATTCGCCAGGGATTCATTCGTCTTTTTAAACGGCAGGATCAATACCCGATTCACGGAAGGGGTAGCATCTCCCAACGCACGGGTGAGATTGCTCCCTTCTTCCATGATCGACAAAGGAACAGAAACCGTTCCGACTTCCTGATCGAGAGGAATATCATCCGTAGAACACCCTCCCAGCCATAAGGAAGCCAGGAGAGCGGCCCAAAAATAAACATCTGTTGTCCGACGCATAATATTCATACGACATTCAGTTTAAGGAGTCTGTAGAACCAAATCGTGAATAGCCACCCAGTTAGGAGAGATAGTGATGGTGATTGTTTGGTCAGTCAGCAAATCGATCGGATTATCGTTATCATTCGGATCATCCGGATCTCCAACAGTACTGCCTGCAGTCACTTTCCTACCTAACGTATAGAAATGGTTGGCCAGAATATCGAAGCTCGTACCTGTTCCGGGAGAAGAAACCGCCCATGTCCTGAGAGCTGTTCCACTCGCATCATACAAGCCCAAAGTCATTGTAATAGCACTAACAGGAACCATATATTTACCGCTAAGCTGTGAATTCGCAACTTTGACAACACCAGACCCAACCGTATTTCCGGTATAAACATCATTCGCTGTACCTTGTGTAGAAAGGTCGATATCGATAATATTGTACGGACTGGTTCCCGCTGTCGATCCGGCACCTGTAGAAAGGTTCGTCACTTTATTGGTGGCCGATACTGAAAGCCGCAGGTACTTAACAGCAGTTCCGTCTACCGTTGTCGGTACATTCTTAAAATATCCCAGAACACCGGCTATCTGACGAGTCATCTGGATACTGACACGGCTACCCTGGGCGATGATCGTATAAGGGGTAGAACCGGCAAAGATCTCCGTTTCGTTACCTGTCGTAGCAATAGTAGCCACCATATCTTCAAACTTAGTCGTGGAAGCAGTAGGTGATGTTATTGCAAACTGATTATCCGCTCCGACTCCAACCGCCAGGAACTTATAATCTCCCATAGCCAGTTTGTTCTCTTCCGGAACGGAAAAACGTTTGAAAGTCGTACCGTCCGTCCAGCCTGCAATATTGTACGATTTTTCAAAAAGATAATCCGAGCCACTCTTTTTAAAAGCATACACATCCACCTGGGTTACATGCTGGGTGGCTTCCTGGCTATAAACCGGAGCACGTGTCACCGAGCCACTCTCTATTTCATTCACTGCTGACAGTTCAAAAGTAACTGAACCGTTTTCACTCTCTACAGGATCTACGTTGTCTTCATTTGAACATGAGGCAAACATCAGTAAAGAAATTACTGATAAAAAAACAACACTTTTCATAAGCCGAAATTATTAAAGTAAATAACTAGAAAAAAGAATATATTATTTGGTGTTTAAGATATCCAAATGATGGATCATAGTCCACTCACCATCGACATACGTCCATATCTCCAATACGTCGGTGATCTTATTATAGTTAACCTCCACAGCAGTTACCTGATTTCGATTCATTATAAGAGGTATTTCCGGAACAACAAGTTCTTTAGATGCATTCCCGGAAGTACCGGAAAAGAAACGAAGGTGTAACTTCGAACTTCCCCCCGCCACAGAAGGTGCCAGCACAGTCTCAATAAGAGGTTTAACAGGCCCCGTTTTGTGAACAGTCGTATTCCCCGTATACTTCAAATAAGGATCTACCGTATCATATAATGAAGTAACTTTTTCTTCTACCTGCGTTATCTCAGACGGGAAATTCGAACAAAGCAGAAGCAAATCACCTTTAGCTCTCTCCAGCATTAACAGGTCGGAAAAAGGCTCGGAAGTAAAAGTGATATTTTTATTGGCAACATAAGTATCTGTCAACTCATTACCATTATTATGTAAAATACCGGTTGCCATATCCGATTGTATATTCCCCCACACAGTAAGATTATAATCACCCTGAGGCAAATTATTGAACTGAATTGTATAGAACTGGTCACTATCACTTAATGCATTATCTGACTTTTCTTCAACAATTTGTCCGGTTTTTATATCACGTAACTGATAATGCACCGTACTAATAAATGCACGATAAGGCAAGTTTTCATCTTTCTTTACCAGCTGGAAAACACTCTCTATATTTGAATAATTCTTATCCTTTACATATACTTTTACAGTATGTGTTATTACACAATCATCCATATCTTCTTTTATGCAAGATGATAATAAAAAAAGTATACCAATGGCATGAAGAAAATACACAATTCTTCCCATAATAAAACAAATTTATCTTGTGATTAACTTAACACCTAAAATACCGACCAGAGTCATTTTAGTACAAGGAAAGGACAGAGGAAGTATATTTCTTTCGATTTGCATATAGAACAGAAGCTGTAAAAGTTTTGTTTAAAAAGTAAATCCTCTTTTTGGTTAAAAATCAATCGTATAAAAGTTAAAGTAATAAACATTCAAATATACCCAAAAATGATTTATAAAAAGCCATTAAAATGCAAGGTAAATCAGATAAAAAGGATCAATGGAAATAAAAAAATAGAGCCTATATATGAAATATAAACTCTATTCACCTGATTTTACCACTAACTAAATAGTTAGTCAGTTTCACACACTCTCAAAACACTTTGCAAACATCTTATTACCTATAGACTATTACTTCCTTCTTTTTCAAATATTCCATATAGGTGATCTCCCCATTGGTTTGTCAAATCCAGAACATACGTATCTGCATCTAAACCACCTAAATCAATCATAGTATATTCTGCTTCTGAAGCCGAAACTCTCGCTTCATAAAGAACAATGCCATCTTTCGATATTCGTACAACAATATCGGAACGCTGGCTGGAACTTTGAATAGATAAGATATCCCCATTAATAACAGCAGAAATAGGAACAACTCCGGAAGCAGAACGATGCCCTTCTGTCCACCAACCGCCAAATGTAACTGCGGACATTGTCTTTGCAGACAAATCCTGTACTATTAATCCACTGAAAATAAGTACAAAAAATACACATACAATCCATGTAAACATTTTTTTACCCTTTACCATGATTTTAATTATTTGAGATGATTAATACATAACAAAGATATGTGTTTTGCAACAAACAAGGATAGAATCAATGTGGACATCCACAAATTATAAAATACTATTAATAAAGCAATTACCATCTATTATATCCATAAAATACGGACAAATCATTTTTCAATATTCCCAAAGAAAAGCGTCGACTGAAGTTTCCCTATCCAGGGGAGTAACCAAATGTTGGCTGATACGTTCTTTTAAACGCTGTTTCCGTTTAGTTACGGAAGAAGAGGAAATTCCTGTTAATGTCGCTATAATGGGGTTGCTCAGATGCAATTTAATCAGACAACAAATCCGGAGATCACTATCCGTTAATGTGGGGAAATCTTTCTGCAGACGATAAGTTAAATCCTCATAGACCATATTTACTAAATCGAAGATTTCAGTCCATTTATCATCTGTTATATAACGAGGAGATACTGCCAGGTTATTTAATACTTCCATTCGTTTTACCAATTCGTTACAAAGGAACTTTTCACGGTCATGCAAAACTGTATTTTGAACTGCCAAACATTCATAAGTCTCTATCTCAATTCCTTTTTCCTGTAACTTATAAATGTAGTTTTCTATATTCTCCTGTAAAAGCTTATTTTGACCAAGTAGTGATTCATTCTTTTGGCGAATACATTCAATTTCAAAAATTCTATCCTGCAAAGACTCCTGCAGTTCCGTATTTTCTTCTATTTGCAAAGATAATGATTTGATCAAACCTTCATTCTTTCTGATAACAGATTCATTTTCACGCAAATGAACTAAATGAGACTGCAACTGCTTTTTCGTTTTCTGAATATCACGCTCTTTACGCAATAATTTACGTTGGTAGACAAATATCAATGAACCGATTAGTATAAGCAATAAGATCAGAATGGACAAAGCACTTTTTATAAAATGACTTTTTTGAATCAACAATTGATTATTTTCGTTTAAAAGCTTTTGCCGGTCATATTTTGCCTGTATTTCAGCCACTTTCATACTACGATTAATATTCTCTACCGAATCCATATACATTCGATATAAATCATTATGCGCTATCGCTTCTTTATATTTTCCGAAATCCCGATACAAATAGTATAATTCCTGGCTTGCATTTTTTTTAACATATACATTCGTCGTATTCAACGCACTTTCTAAATAGTAATACGCCGAATCAAACTGCCCCATCAAGCGATATGTCTCTCCTATACCTAAACGTATCTGTGAAAAATCAAGGGAACCAGATCTTTCATCTATACCTAATGATTTTACCTGATAATACAAAGACGAATCCAGCTCCCCCATTCTGGTATATGCCATTGCTATTTCTGCACAAGCCGAAGTTAAAGCTCTTTGACTTCGACATTTTTCGGCAATATCTATAGCTTCCTTATAATAGCCCACAGCTTTATCCATATCGCCACAAATTATAGAAGCACGCCCTAAATATGAAAAAGAGTATGATATAGTTGCACTGTCTCCCAATAACAGGGAGTAATCATGAGCAAGCTTATAGGCCTCAGTTGTTTGAGTACATAAGTCCCTATGAAGATACAATGTTCCCAGATGGGAATTTATCAAACAGAGCAAATTATAATCCGTTGTATTCTTTGCTACATCCCGTGCACGTAAATAGAATGTTGCAGCTTCCTCTGCCCTATTCATATCGTAGTTCACACGTCCTTCATAATACAAGGCTGTTGCCTTTCTGAGCGGATCATCCTGTTTTTCAAAATATTCGAGAGCTCTATTTATTAAAGAATCCGACGTATGTTTCAGGTAATTTTTATCTCGAGCCTGTGTAATAAGCAAACACCAGGTAGCATACTGTAATTCATTTTCTGGAGACGGTATCTTCATTGAATCAAGAATAGCCAGAGCACTGTCCGGATGGCTCAACATTAAAGATTCGGCATGTACTAACTCAGGCGGCAATACTTCAGAGTGTTTATTACACATCACAAAAGTTAACAGACAGAGTATAAAGTAAAAAGCGCTTTTCATTCGTTTATCGTGTGTCATTATAAGTTAATCAGATAATTTCCGTCAGCTTCCAAGCCTGAATATGCTGTATCCCTTTATTGGAAGGAAAAGAGAAATCATCAAGAGACACAACATACTTTTCATAGTTATCCTGAATCGCTTCCAAAGAAGCATATTCGCGACGGACAGTTTGTTCGTCCGAAAGCAGATACGTACTTTGCAAATAAATAATACGATCACCTTTACTGGCCACAAAATCGACCTCTTTATCCCGCATCGCGCCCACATACACATTATATCCGGAACGTCGCAATTGTAAATAAATAAGATTTTCCAGTTTATAACCAATTCCGTAGGCAAAACCAGAATAAAGATAATTCTTAAAAGCAAGATCGTTAATATAATACTTACAATTACCCGATACAGTATCTTTCCCTTTTATATCATAGCGTTCAGCCTTATGAATCAAAAAAGTATTCTCAATATAACTTATATAGTTAGATATTGTATCATAAGTAGTTTTCCTTTTATTGCTTTTAAAGAAGTTCAGAATATTAGTGATCGAAACCAGGTTGGAGGCATTATTTATAAGATAAATAAAAATATCTTCCAGCAACTTCGGATCTTTTATACTGTTTCGTTGAATAATATCCCTTAATAAGACAGTATCTTTTATTGCCGCGATATAATTACGCTTGGTTTCATTATTGGGTAAAATAAATAACTCCGGCAAAGCCCCGCTTTCCATATATTCAATATAGCTTTGTCTGCTCTCACTTTTACCAGTTATGCCTGCATATTCTTGAAAGCTAAATGGAAATATTTCAAAATTCACATATCGCCCGGACAGAAGGGTAGCCAATTCTCCCGATAACATTTTCGAGTTCGAACCACTGATAAAGATTTCATAACTATCTATAAAGTTCTGAGAATAAGAGTTTACAAAATGCTCCCAGCCAGATATATTTTGTATTTCATCTATGAACAACCAAACTTTCCCATCAGGATTCAAAGCTTCTTTATACTGTTTCAACAAAGTTTCCAAATCATGATAATCTTGTACACAGTCAAAATCAGTAAATTCTTTATTGATATAAAATATATTCCGAGGATTTATTCCACTTTGAATTAACCGGTAAGCAATTTGCCGAAGCAGATAGCTTTTCCCTACACGACGCTGTCCTACAAGAACTTTGATCAGCTTATTTCCTGTGTAATCAAAAATCTTATCTGTATAACCAACCCGTATAAAACCTAATTCAGGAACATTCCCATTCCAAAAATTGTATTGACTCAGTAATGCAAAATTTTCTTCCATACTCGAAAATATTTCTTCAAATGTAAGAATATTCTTCCATACTCGAAAATATCACAGTGTCAAAATCATGTTTCCGGTCTTATTTCTGATTTGTCTACTTTACAAAAGCTCCTTTTTCAGGAAATCCGAAAGATGAAGATGCATAATCCCTTCCACATCGCTTCCTCTGTTGAACTCATCCAGACTAACTACATATTTCGGATAATTATCCTGGATAGCCATCAGGTTCCCAAATTCACGTTCCCGGGTTTTTTCATCCGGAATCAGATAAGTCACCTGTATATACACTTTCTTCCCCTGCTTTAAGGCAACAAAATCAATCTCTTGATTATCTTTCTGACCGACATATATTTCATATTGAAGAAAAGAAAGATGTAGATAAACAGCATTCTCCAACAATTTATGAATATCTCGTTGCAGGTTAAAGCCCAAACGGCAATTACGCAACCCCAGATCTTCAAAGAAATATTTATCCCCTATTTCAAATTTCTTCAATCCGTTTACATCTACCCGCCCTACTTTATTGATCAAATAAGCATTACCTAATGCTTTCAAATAATTTATCACCTGTGTTGTTGAAATATCTACCCGTTGAGATTTAAGATATTTACTGATATTATTGGCCGAGAACAAATTGCCGACATTATCTGCTGCATAAAGAGCCAGCGTTTCCAGGAAATCAACATTACGGATACCCTCGCGCTTGACTACATCCTTCAATAAAATGGTAGCATAGACATTTCGAAGATATTCGAACGCCAGTTCATCCGTCAATGCCAACTTTGAAAGATAGGGCATCCCTCCGTAAGTAAGATACAGGAGCAAGCTCTGATTATTATCCGGTAATTGGTGGAAAACAAGAAATTCCGTATAACTCAGGCTATGTATATGAAATTCTATATAACGTCCGGAAAGGAAGGTTGAAAGCTCACCTGACAACATCCGGGCATTACTACCCGTACAAAATATATCACAACTTTCTTTCGCCTGCAAACTGCGTAGCACATGTTCAAACCCTTCAATATCTTGTATTTCATCAATAAAAAGATAATTGTCACCCCCTTCTATTATTTTATCTTTCAGGTAAGCAAACAAATCATCTTCATTATGGATCATACGAAACTCCTCATGTTCCATATTGATATATATGATGTTGGCATCCACATTTTCCTTACGAATATCTTCCATCAACTGCATCATGATGTAGCTTTTACCCACTCGGCGTTGACCGGTGAGCACTTTTATAATGCCTTTACCAATAAAAGGTTTTATTCGTTTGCTATAAACAGGCCGCTCTATTATCTTCATAATTTTATAAGTTATACTTGATAAACGAAGCAAATATAGCATTTTTATCAATCATAACTTATAAACAACAGAAAATATAACTATATATAAGTTATGTTTGATAACCCAACAATGATACAGCAGTATCGTCGTACTTTCTTTCATTCAAAATGAAAGATATCATTCATTATTATCGAAAGATATTTTATCTTTGTAGCAAAAGGTTATTCCTGTTAAGATTACGGCTATGATAAGACAAGAAGAAATAAGCCTGGTGATAGACTCACAGCGGGAAGTGTTTTTGAAACAAGATTCTGGCTTTAGCCGCGATGCCTTGTCCCAGATACCAATAGTGAATTCATTCGCGACCATCATAACCGGGATACGTCGTTGCGGGAAAAGTACATTATTGCTACAATTACTTCGCCGGGATTATCAGAATGCCATATATCTTAATTTTGACGATATACGTCTTTCCGGTTTTGAAACAGCCGACTTTACCCGTCTGCACAAAGAAATTGAACGTAGAGAAATACGGGTATTATTCTTCGATGAAGTGCAGGTCATAGAAAACTGGGAAAAGTTTATTAACCAATTATTACGTGAAGGTTATAAAGTTTTTATTACCGGTTCTAATGCCTCTATGCTTAGTGTAGAGCTAGGCACACACCTTACAGGCAGATATTTATCAATGGAACTGTTTCCGTTTTCCTACTCCGAGTTTATTCGTTTCAAAAAATTGAACAATGACGAAAATGCAGTGATCGATTATCTGAAGACAGGAGGAATTCCCGAGTATGTGAAAAGTAGCGTTTCATACGTACTGAATGCTTTAGTGGATGATATATTAATGCGTGATATAGCAATCAGACATTCTGTTCGGGATGTTAATTCACTGCGTCAACTCACTGCATACCTGATAACCAATATTGGAAATCTTGTTTCCGCAAATAAGTTGGCAGGAATGTTCGATATAAAATCGCCGGCAACCTTTCTGGAATACTTTTCATTCCTGAAAGACGCTTATCTACTGGATTTCATCCCCATGTTCAGCCATTCACTGAAGATACAGGCACGTAACCCCAAAAAAGTGTATGTGACAGATATGGGGCTCTACACTGAAAACGCCCTATCAACCAGTGACAATATGGGCAGGCGCCTGGAAAACCTCGTTTTCTTACATCTGCGCAGAAAATACAAACATATTTTCTATTATAAAGACCGTGGCGAGTGCGATTTTATCGCAATTGAGAAAAGCACTGTAAAAGAAGCCATACAAGTCTGTTTGACTATCACCAATGAAAACTTCGACCGTGAATATAACGGCTTATTGGAAGCCATACAAAATCTCGGCATAAAACAAGGTACTATTGTAACCCTTAACCAGAGTGACACATTTGAAAAAGACGGCATAATCATCAAAATGATGCCTGCCGCCTCTTTATTGTATGTTTAATGATGTCCGAATGACTTAACATAAAAGATTCGGCATGTACTAATTCAAGCGACAACACTTCAAAGCGTTTATTACACATCACAAAAGTTAACAGACAGGATATAAGGTAAAAAGCGCTTTTCATTCATTTATCGTGTGTTATTCAAAGTGGAAAATTAGTAATTTTTCCACTAATTCAGGTACTATTATATAGAATAAATCATAGGAATAGACCCGATTCTTTAACACTTGTACTTACAACATCTCTTTTTTCAATCTAAGAAAGGGAAAAAGATGGAATTATGCCCACTTCTTTCCCTTGTATTTTGCTCCTTGTTGACTAACTGATTAAAAATTTACTCTTACACCTTCGTAAACAGCCATAAAAAGACGTTCCATTTCTTCCAGTTTCAACTTACGTGGATTGAATCCTGTACACGGATCAGACATTGCATGTTCAGCCATACGCTTTACTTCCTGATCCCAAGTCTCTTGCTCAATACCACAAGCCTTTACCGACGGTGCAACATTTACTTCTGTGCGCAACACCTCTATTGCTGTAGCAAACTCCTCACTAGTGCTTTTTCCCAACAAACGTGCAAGGTCTGCGTAACGTCCGGTTACAGCAGCATTATAACGAATTACACTCGGCAGAACAATCGCATTGGCACAACCGTGAGGAATACCAAAAGTTCCACCAATCTGATGAGCCATCGAATGAGCAATACCCAACCACGCATTAGTAAAGGCATATCCTCCAAGACAAGAAGCATCGTGCATATTCTGTCTTACAGTTTCGTTTTGAGGATCAGCTATTGCTTGTTTGAGATTATTAAAGATAAGTTCAATACCACCTTTGGCAAATGCATCAGCATAATTATCGTCAATATTAGAAACGTAGGCTTCCACGCAGTGAGTCAGCGCATCAAGTCCTGTATTTGCAGTAACATCAGCAGGCATCGATTTACATAATACTCCATCGACGATTGATATATCTGGAAGCAACTCATACGAAACTAACGGGTATTTCACATTGTTCGTACGATCAGTAATAACTGCCAATGCTGTAATTTCCGTACCTGTTCCGCTGGTTGAAGGGATAGCAATAAAGCGTGCCTTGTTACGCAACGGTGGAATACCACCAATTTGAGTCATTGTTTCAAACGTCAGTTCAGGATGTTCATACAAAGCCCACATAGCTTTTGCTGCATCAATTGCCGAACAACCACCTAATCCGATCACCCAATCGGGTTGAAACTCCATAAAAAGGGTTGCGCCCCGTCGGGCTGTTTCAATGGACGGGTCTGCCTCTACGCCACTAAATACGGTATGTTGCAATCCGGCTTCATCTAAAAGAGCCGCAACCTTCTGTAAACTTCCGTTTTTAACCACCGAACTACCGCCAATTACAATGACAGCCTTTTTACCTTTAATGTTTTTAAGTTCACCAAGTGAACCTACTCCGTGATAAAGCTCCGGAGTTCCAAATAATTTAGCCATACTATTTTATCTTTAGAATTATGCCGCAAAGTTACCGCTGTTCTTTGTAGCCGGATTTATAAAATAGGGCTGATGATTTATAAAATAGGGAAACAACTACAACTTTCCTGCAGACAATCGCAAAACATGTTCTTTCAACTCCGATGGTGTCATTGAGAATTTAGTGGCAATATATTTATTCAAAGCTGACTGTGAGGAAAAGCCAAACCTGAATGCCATTTCTTTCAACGTGATGTCTTCATACAAGAAACATTTCTTAATTTCCAACGATAAACGTTCATGAATTAATACGGATGGGGATATTCCACTATAAAGCAGGCATAAAGCTGTCAGTTTTTTGGCAGACACCCCTAATCGAGTGGTATAAAAATTCAATTTACGCTCCGTGGCATAATACTCGTCTATCAAGGATCGAAAATGAATGTAATGTTGAATATCCTTATCCGCACCTGAAGGTGAATGATAGGTTGGGGCTTGGTCTATTAATTTTAGAAGAAGTATCTTCATCATGAACTTAATCTGCATTTTTCGAATCAGATTAAGTTCTGCATACAATTCACGAATATTTTGTTCGATGGTGAGTAAACTTAAAAACTCTTTTTCTTTACCATTAAAAGAGATTGAGTTTAGCCTTTTGTGAATATCCAAATTATATTCTTTCAATTCATTGGCAAGTATCTCCGAACAAAACACTGTCTTGTCAAATAAAACAACCTTACCTTCTGCATCCGCAGAAAACTTACATTTGTGTATTTGCTGAGGGAAAACGACAGCTGCAGCAGGTGACTCAATGGAATGTGTAACAAAATCGATTGTATGAATAGCCGAACCTTTTGTCAGCAATACTATTTGATAATAATCATGCCGATGCAACTCTTCGGGGTGAACATACATTGCGTCAGGAAAGCTATCCACCCCGAAATTCATACATTTTCCCCCACTTAAAAGATCTGTAAGTTGTATGGTCTGCAATTTTTGTCTAACAATATCTATCATTGTTTTTTACTTGTTATACTTATAGTTACACAATACAAAGGTATTGAAAAAACTGAAAGTCAAGGACAGAAAGTTATATTTTCATTCTTCTTCCCTTACGGATAATTATTTCGTATATATTCCAAAAAGATCCCGATCTCCTGAACAATTCACCCCGTTGTTTTGTATATTTGTAGCCAACTTATTCAGTGGCCGATAATTGTCGACCAACTGGCCGATAGTTATGAGCCAGTTGGCTGATAAATGTGAGCAGGCTGGCCGACAATTATCAGCCAGCAATTACCCGGCGAAAAAAAGAGATTACTCCTAAGAATAATTACAAACAGATCGTAACCCAAATAAACAGATATGGGAATAAAATTCAAGATACACGACACTCCACAGCCCAACGGCAGGAAAGGAAAGGCTCTAAGCCATGCCCGGGCTTTATCACGCGGGACTGTGAAAATGGATGATCTTTGCGAAATTATCTGCCAACGCGGATCGATTTCTTCCGCCGATGTCAAAGCCGTACTCGACTCGTTTGTATGGGCAATCGGACATTCATTAAAATATGGAGACAACGTAGAACTGGAAGACTTGGGACATTTCTCTCCTTCCCTACGTACCCATCCACTACCGGACGGAAAAATGCGGGTGACAGTAGACAATGTAAATTTCCGCTGTTCTAAAAAGTTGAAAGAGACATTGAAAGCAGCCAAACTGGAACAGGTCAGTCCACCCGCCAAACAGACTTTTCCCCAACGTAAAGCCAAGCTAATCAAATATCTGGAGCGAAACGAACATATCACAACACGAGGATACTCCATTCTCAACGATTGTTCACGCTATCAGGCACAGAAGGATTTGAAACTGTTAGTAACCGATAAAGAAATATATCAATTGGGAAGTGGTACACACATTATGTTTGTGTTACCCGATGATAATGATAATAAATAAGTAACTAAATAATAAATATATAGTAATGAGACAACAACGACTCCTCTGTCTTTTCCTGCTGACCTTCTTCAGCCTTTTCCAGCTGGCAGCACAACAGCAGGAACTGCAACCACTGCCTATCGATCCGCAGGTTCGTTATGGTAAGTTACCCAACGGATTAACGTATTATATCCGTCACAACAAACTGCCGAAAGAACGGGCGGACTTCTATATCGCCCAGAATGTAGGTTCCATGCTGGAAGAAGAAAACCAGCGCGGACTGGCTCACTTCCTGGAACACATGGCCTTTAACGGATCGAAAAACTTCCCCGATAAAGGGATGGATGAATTTACCGAAAGTGTCGGTATGCGTGGCGGTGAAAACTTTAATGCTTATACCAGCTTCGATGAAACGGTGTATATGATCATGAATGCACCGGTAACCCGTGAAAGCGTAGTCGACTCCTGCCTGCTGATCCTGCACGACTGGTCGAACTTCATTACGCTGGCCGACTCTGCGATCGAAAAGGAACGCGGCGTGATCCGTGAAGAATGGCGTACACGACAGGATGCACAGGCTCGTCTCTGGGAACAACAATTGCCGAAAATGTATCCGAACAGCCGTTATGCCCATCGGATGCCGATCGGAACGATCGATGTAATCAACAATTTCAAACCGGATGAACTACGCGATTATTATCATAAATGGTACCGTCCGGATCTGCAGGCTATCATTATTGTAGGAGATATTAATGTCGACCGGGTAGAAGCGGCCGTTAAAAAGATATTTGCTGATATTCCGGCTCCGGTAAACCCGGCTCCGCGTAAAATGTTCGAAGTAGCCGACAACGATATGCCGCTGATCTCCATTGCAACGGATAAGGAAGCATCAAACACCATCTTATCCATCTTCTACAAACATGAGAAGATGCCGCAGGATATGTACGGAACGATTGCCGGCGTGGTAAAAGATTATATCCAGAGCGTAGCCGCCACAATGATGAACGAACGTTTCAACGAAATGGTACAGAAAGCCAATCCCCCGTTCGTTGCAGCCCAGGCTTCAGACGGCGATTATATGATCTCGAAGACGAAAGGTGCCTGGTCGGTTGCCGCACTGGTGAAGGAAAACGAAGTGGACTCAGCGATGAATGCATTGGTGACAGAGACGGAGCGTGTAAAACGTTTCGGTTTCACACCTTCGGAATACGACCGTGCCCGTATCAATGTGCTGAAACAGTACGAGTCTATTTATAACGACCGCGATAAACAACGCAACAGTGCCTTCACCAATGAATATGTGCGCCATTTCACAGAAGGCGGATATATCCCGGGGATCGAAACCGAATATGCACTGATCGGGCAGATCGCCCAGGCGGTTCCGGTGGAACAGGTCAACAAATATATTCAGGATATGATCGACGAAAAGAATATCGTTATCAGCTTGACCGGGCCTGAAAAAGAGGGCATCACTTACCCTACGGACGAGGAGCTGCTTCGCGACTTTATGAAAGCGCAACGTATCCCTGTCGAACCCTATAAGGAAACTCTTTCCAACGAGCCGCTGATCTCTGAACTGCCTGCTCCCGGCAAGATTACGGAGAGTAAAGAAGATCCGCTGTTCGGTGCAACCGTATTGACTTTAAGCAACGGCATCAAAGTGGTATTGAAACATACCGACTTCAAAAAAGATGAAATCGTTATGACGGCAACCAGCCCGGGCGGAAGCACGCTGTTCGGCAACAAGGACATCGACAACCTGAAAATATTCAACGAAGTCATCGATTTGGGTGGCCTGGGTAACTTCTCGTCAACCGACCTGAACAAACTTCTGGCCGGAAAGAAAGTGTCCTGTTCTCCATCACTGGGAATGGATAGTGAAAATATGAACGGTTCTTCCACACCTTCCGACCTGAAAACGTTGTTCGAACTGATCTATCTCTATTTCACCGCTCCAAGAATGGACGAAGAGGCATACGCATCGTTCGAGAACCGTATGATCGCCCAGCTAAAAAACGTGGAACTGAACCCGATGGTGGCTTTCAGCGACTCGCTGACCAAGGCTATTTACAATAACAACCCGCGCGCCATGCGTATCGAGCCAGCTGATTTCAAAAACATAAGTTACCCGCGTATCATGGAAATGTATAAAGAGCGTTTCGGTGATGCTTCCGGCTTCGTCTTCACTTTCGTAGGAAATATCGATACCGATAGTATCCGTCCGCTGGTAGAACAATACCTGGCAACCTTGCCGGCCAACGGTAAAATTGAAAAAGGAAATGTAAAAGAAGTCCCGCCCATCCGCAAAGGCGAATACGTCAACCGTTTCAAACGCCAGATGGAAACCCCGAAAGCTTCCGTCGTAAACTTCTATTCCGGTCAGATAGATTACAACCTGGAAAACATCCTTACGGCAACCATGTTGAAGCAGGTGCTTGACCTTGTTTATATGGAAAAGGTACGTGAGGAAGAGGGTGGAACATACGGTGTACAAACATCTGCACGTATCTCCACTTTCCCCGAGGGACAAACCTTCCTGCAGGCTTACTTCGATACCGACCCGGATAAACGGGAACAGATGAACACAATCGTCCGCAACGAGCTGAAACGTATCTCCGATATCGGCCCGCGTCCCGAAGATTTCAAAAAGACGCAGGACAATATTCTGAAACGTCATGCAGAAAACCAACAGGAAAACAGTTACTGGCTGAATACGCTGGATAATTATTACTACAAAGGCTTCGACGGTGCAACAAAGTATGTCGAAACGCTGAATAGTATTACTCCGGCTAAAATACAGGCTTTTACCAAAAAGCTACTTGGTCAGGGAAATAGTATCGAGGTGGTGATGGAGCCGTAAATAAAGAGCAAATTGAGAAACTACAAGTAAAAAAATATTCTCAATTTGCTCTTACTTCTATTCATTACAACACAAAAAATCACTATTCTATACTAAATAATCATATTTATTAATATATCTTCATTTAATCTATTTGCAATTGAATATATGTTTATCGAATAATAAAATATACAAAAGTAATTTTGAATTGTATTTATTAATCATTTAAATTATAAGTCATGAAAAAATTACTATTCAAAATTATGGTACTGACAGCCATATGTGCAATGACATCTTGTTCAGATAATATATTATCTGATGATGGTAGTATTCCTGTAACAAAAGCATCTTCCACCGAACAGAAAGATCTTACAGCAATAGGAATAAATTTAATGGAATCATTTAATGCAACTCCATTACGTTCTAATACCCTGCTTTATCCTGATTATTACTGCGGTGCATACATTGATAATAATAATTTTGTTATTCTTGTTAATAAAGACACGGCTCTGTATAAAGATAATTTCATACAGAGAACAAAAAGTAACGATTTTATTCTGAAATTAGCAACATATTCAATGAATGAATTAAATGAAACATTAGATTTACTAAATTCATTTATGTTCAACGAAGTAAATAAATCTATAATTGAAAAATGCGGATTAGAAAGTTTTGGACTTCTTCCTAACAAAAATAGAATATTCATTGAATTGAATGATTGCAACGAGGAAAAAATCACTCAATTCAAAGGTCTTGTTATGGATTCGCCAATGCTAGTATTTGAAAAATCAGTTGACAAAATAATGGCACATGCAGAGGTTTATCCTGGAGAAGAATGCCAAGGTTCTGGGGTCGGGTCTTTTGGATATCGAGCACGTTCAAATGGATCCAATGGCATAGTAGCATCAGGCCATGTTGTAAGGAGTTATGGAGAGTCTGTTTATGGGCCTGAAGGCTTTATTGGAACATGTACAAATACAATGATTGGTGGTTCAGTTGATGCAGCTTTTGTACAAACGAATAATCCTAGCAACTACACATTTTGGCAAAATATCTATATATCATCTTATGTAGAAACTCCTTTTCAAGGAGCAAATGTAACTATGGAGGGTAAAAATAATCATGCAGGATTAAGATCACAAGTCATTGCAACTAATGTTACCGGAACAATAACTATTCCTAGTATGGGAATAAAAGTAACACTTTACGGACTAACTAAAGCGAATTATCCTAGTCAAGACGGAGATAGTGGTGGAATCGTTTATTCAGGTAGTAATAATATTTATGGAATACATGAAGCTGCAGGTGGTGGCTATTCATACTTCATTTCTGCGTCAGAAATAAATAGAACAATGAATCTCACAACATACTAAACCTATAATAAATACGAAAGTACTATGGAAAACCATAATACTTTCGTATTTTTATCATCCACTATATACAAAGTATGAAACAACTCCTAACAATACTAATTATAATACTATTCCTTTGTTATTGTACAAGTCCCAACAAGGATAGTTCCATCAACTCCAATCAGGATTTTGCTCAAAAAAAGATTTTGGAGCAAAGGAATAAATCAGAGGGTGAAGCTTATCCCCTTAAACCCGAAAATTGGCCAAGAAGAATTTCATTGGCTACATATAGAAAAAACTTATTAACAATCAGAGATTATTATAGAGAGAAGAAAAAATACCCGGATTTCTATGGTGGGAATTTTACTGATGATGATTATAATCTCATAATCTATATTGTAGGAGATACATTGAAAGGGAAAAAAGAAATGACCAAAATTCTTAATAGTACAGACTTTTCTATTAAATCATGTAATTTTTCGTATAACCATCTGACAAAGGTAGATAGTATATTAACCCAATTTCTTCAAGATAAAAAGAACAGTTCTATTATAGATAGTATCAAGATAGTAGGTCATATGCTGAATTTTGAAGATAATCACATATATGTAAGCCTGAAAGAATGTAGTGATACCATTATAAATGCCTTTAAAAACACTATTTTAAATGATAAATGTATCGTCTTTATAAAAGAGGATCCTAATGCTCCCATAATAATAACAGAGTAAATATTTCATATTTACTCCCTGCATAATGAATCTATATTAATAAATACAAGGCATTCCCATAATTTTTTCATTTTTTGTTTGACGGTTCAGACATTATTCTTACTTTGCGTTGATACGTTGAAAATAAGACGCCACATAAACACCATTTAACAAAAAAGAAATTGTATGAAAACGAATATAGCCTTACTAATAGAACAGTCCGTAAATGAGCTTGACTCCTTGAACAAAGGTTTACGGCTTACCACGGAAGAACAATCCTTTTTCTGTGAACACTTCAAACGAGAAGAAATAAAGAAAAATGAATTTTCCATCAAAATCGGTGATTTTGAGAACTATCTTTACTTCATAGAAAAAGGTATCCTCCGTTATTGGACTACTACTAGTCATAATGATCCTGATAAGGAAATTACTTTTTGGTTCTCCTTTCCCGGAGAATTTGCGAATTCCTATTTCTCTCTTAAGCAAAAAGAACCCTCTATCATAAATATTCAAGCTCTGACTAACTGTATAATCTGGAAATTGGCAAAGCAAGACCTGGTCAACTTATATGAAACCTCCTTGAATATAAATAAAATCGCACGAATCGTTCTAGAAGATGCTTTAGTACGAAAGATTAACCGAGAAATACAATTATTGGGACTTTCATGTGAAGAAATATATAAAGAGCTAATGACTAAAAACAAAGATTTTATTCAACAAATTCCTTTAAAATATATAGCTTCTTATATAGGAGTAGCTCCTCAAACACTAAGCCAGATCCGTAAAAAGATCCATTAAATATATTATTTCCTTTTATAGTTATAATTCCAAAAACAGTTTACCTTATGCAAAACAAATTCGACAACATGACATTAAAAGACTTTGAGAACCGGGGAGAAGACCTTTTGACCAGAGCCAAACAAATAGATGATTATATTTCATATAGACATCAAATCCAACATTTGCCCTACCGTGTTATCTCATTAACAGGTTCCAATGCACGAATGAAATTGATAGATCCTTACTCCAATAAAGAAAAAGAAGTAATCAGCTACGTATCAAATGATTATCTAGGGATATCACACCATCCGGAAGTAATAAAAGCCGGTATAAAAGCACTAGAACAGTATGGAGCCGGTGCTGGTGCCAGTCCATTAATCGGGGGACATAATTTTTTACATGAGCAATTAGAGCAGGAAATCGCCCGTTTCATGAAAAACGAATACGCTCTATCATACACTTCCGGATATGCAGCCAATTCAAGCACCTTACTCTCATTAATGGGAAAACAGGATATTGCAATAATGGATATGTTCACACATGCCAGTGTTTTTGATGGTTGCTTATGTACCAATACGAAAAGATTTCTCCATAACAATGTAGATTCACTTATTCATGTACTAAAAAACGCAGGAGATTTCAAAAATAAGTTTGTTATTATAGACGGCGTGTATTCACAAGATGGCGATATCGCTCCGTTAGATAAAATATATACGGTCTGTAAGGAATTTGGTGCTTACTTAATTGTGGATGATGCACATGGAATTGGTGTCTTAGGAAAAACAGGAAGAGGAATTATTGAAGATTATGACCTATTGGATAAGGTAGATATGATAACCGGAACATTCAGCAAGTCTTTTGGATGTGTTGGCGGATATGCAATTGCCAGAAAAGAAATCATAACTTTATTAAGATATTATTCAAGACAAAATATATTCTCCGCTGCTGCCACTCCGCAAACGGCTGCTTCCGCCATTAAAGCGATCCAGCTCGTTGATAAGGAACCGCAATTAAGAAACAACCTACTTGATAACATCAATTACTTTAAGAAAGGACTTGAGCAACTACACCTGGATTTCGGGAATACAGAATCAGCTATATTTCCTGTTATGGTGCGTAGTGAACAAAATGTAAAAGAGGCTGCTCGTGTATTGTTCGATCGAGGTATATATGTAAATCCGATTAGTTATCCGGTTGTCCCTGAGAAGTTATCCCGGTTACGTTTCAGCGTAACAGCCATGCATACAACAGAAGATTTGGATCAAACGTTGGATATTCTTGAATCAATTAAGAGCACATATAATCTAATAAAAGAATAATACTGCTATGAAAACATATATAGAAATGTTAAATTATTAAATTTAATGAGGGTGTGCCAAACTAAAATGAACTCTAAAAATTAGACAAAAAACTTTTGGAATTCACTTTAGTTTGGCACACCCGTTTATATCTTTCCTCTATAAATCTAGTCACGTAAGAATCTTGATGTTACCATCTTATCAAGAAGTCAAACGAAAAGTCTCGGGCATCCGTTGTTCGATCTCAGGCTCTTGCACACAAAGTGTTTAGTCTCATTTACCAAAAGTAAGGTTGACAAATACAAAATGTAGTTAATTAATACTCATAAATCAACAACTCAATATAAACAACTATATAAATTAATGAAAATTCAGATTCATAGTCAAATTATGAATACATATTCATCTTAGCCATGCATAATATTACTTAATTTTGAAGTGAAAACAAGAATTTATCACATTAAAACAAATATAGTCCATGCTTTCAATTCATAAAACATTTACAATATTATTATTATTCATTACTCTCACTCTTTTTTCTTGTAATAAAGAAACAATATCAATAGAATCATCTATTAATAAGACCTATGTCTTTGATGGCAGTTATTTATTAACAGATTTAAATTTATACCTTGGAAAAAGGGGATTAATAAAAGATTTTAATGAACAAAAAGCATTAACCTTTTGGCCTAATATTAAAATGCCTTACTCTGATACAATAATAATTAACGAAAATTCAGATTCACTAATTCTGAAAATCAAATCAATGGATCCAATTTACTTTGAAACACACAAACATAATGATTCTATATTCATTTTAAGAAATGATCAATCATACACCTTTTTCTGTACAGTAGATAACAACAATGACGAAATTACAACACATCTCGGTTTTTATATTGTGCGCAAATCTAATAACGCATTGGGAGTCAGTTTATGGAAAGGAAGTGATTTTGATTTACAATCATTTAATAAAATATTTCACAAAAATGGTTATTTTGAAAAACCTAGTGATATGTTAAATAACAATGATATAGCTGCTTGGTGCAATATATATTATAGGTTTAAGAAAATGAATTAGTATAAGCTAAATAATATCAAACAATTAAAAAGCGAAGATTATGAAAAAGAAAATTTATTATTTTGCAATTTTATTACTTATTTTTGCATCTTGTTCTAAAGAAGATCTGGAATATAGTGATATCAGTGAAAGTAGTTCAGACAAGATCTACACACCAGATCCCATTATTATCCCTTCCAAAACTCTTGATTGGGATGAATCTTTTCATCCTTATGGAATAATAAGTAAAGGACAAAATCAAAGTTCTGAAATAGCAATTACCTCTGTTAATTTATTTATTGGAGGAGTCTATACTGCAGCTTCTATAAATGATTTAACTATAAATCCTATAAATAAACCTGTAAAATCAATTTCTGTAGCTTATACTTTTCCAGGATTTTTTACAGACGTAATTCCAACTCCTGGAGTTGTATCTATGTATACATCTTTAGGTAAAGCTGTAGAATCTCCTAAATTTTCAGGACAACAATCATTGTCATTTGAATATGATTTTCGACAGTTCTCATATTATAATGAAATGAAATTAGCATTTGGAGGAAATATCAATATTTTCAATATTTTAAAAATAGATGCAACATACGAAAGCGGTAAAATAAAGCAAAAAACTGGTCTATTTGCAAGAATCCTACAGAAGAATTTCTCTGTAATCATGGATTATCCTACTGATGGTAATATTTTCAAGAATCAATCAGATTTAGCTGCAACATCTCATCTATCCCCTGTGTATATTAATTCAGTCACTTTTGGAAGAATGGGTATAATATCAATAGAAAGCGAATCAAATTATGAAGAAGTAAAGAAGGCTTTTAAATTAGCTTTAACCGTAAAAGCTGTCGGAGGTGAGTTACAACTAGATGCCACATCCAAAGAATTACTCGAAAAAGCAGAAATTCGGATTTTAGTTTACGGTGGAGCAGGCTCAGAAGTAGCAAAATTAGTAATGGGATTCGACAAATTTCAAGAATTTATTGTAAATGGGGGAGAATTTTCAAAAGAAGTTCCTGGTGTACCTATATTCTTTACTTGTAATTACGCAAGTGATAACTCTATATTTTCAACATCATTTACAACCAATTAATCATGAAAAACTATATAAATATAACAGCGTTAATTTTCTGTTTCACAATTGTTTTATCATGTTCAAACGAAGATGAAAACGACATCACTAGTATGATAGAATCAGTAAAAAACACTCCTCTATCAATTGATATATCTACATATAGAAATATAGAAAACATAGATTCAATTAGCTTATTAACAAAATCTTCTGGAAATCCTTTAATACAGGTAAGAAATGTTGAAACATCAGAATCTATTGTGCTTCCTGAGCTTTTGCCTCATGTATGGCTTGGAAATATCATAAAGAAAAGTTCAGTAGCTGATTTGGATTATAAACCCTTAACATATCAAAGAAATCCGATAAGAGTGGGATTAACTTTACTTGGAACAACAGCTAGTACAATCAATAATCCTTCTTATATAACCATTGGCCAATATGTTGAATCTCAAACTCAAAAAGGTAATTTCAGTCAGAATCAGGAATTCAATTTTTCTGTAGAACAATTCACTTCATATAATGAACTCAAAAGTTCATTTGGAAGCAACAAAGACGTATCAGGGCTATTCTGGGGTTATTCGACAGAAGAAGGTGGAGAGGATATAACCATTTCTAAATCAACCGGACTTACTGTAAGATTTTACCAAACCAGTTTTAAAGCCATTATGGACTATCCTCAAAACGGTATAGCTTCTATACCTGAAAATGAAATTGACGAAGCTGTCTATATGAATTCTATTGCTTACGGACGATTAGGTGTTTTAACATTGGAGACTGATTCTTCTGTTAATACATCTAAGGAATATATCAATAAAGTATTTAAATCAATTTTTATAAATAATTCAACGAATTTCACTAAAGAAGAGAAAGATTTTCTACAAAGTTGTGATTTTAAAGTATATTTAGTTGCAGGGAATGGGATGAGTTCGGCTCAATCATTTACTGGTTTAACTGGCTTCTTAAACCATATAAAAAAGGGAACCTTTAGCAAAAATGAACCAGGAGTACCCATATTTGTAACTTACGCTCATGCTAGAGACAATTCACCACTATTAATAAAATTCACTTATAATATTAAAATAATACCGGTTTATGTTGAAATGACAGAAGAAAGTCTTGAAAGTTCATTTAAAAACCTTTATTTGACTTTTTATAAAAATTCTTCTAAAATTCCAACAATTGCACCATCTTTTATACAATTCGAAATTTCTCATAGAAATAAATTTATTACTTATCGACCAAATCATAAGGAAACTATATCATATGAAGATATAAAAATTAAAAACAGTAGTCATAAGACAACATTAAAAGTAGTATCTGAAGCCAGATATAATCAATCTCATAGTGTTGGTCAAGTAGATATGTGGGATAGATACCATTCGTATACTCTTAAGGAAAGTCCATATTATCGCATTTTAGGAACAAAAAAATTCGGATGGGATTAATTAGTGACCTAAGTCCTTCATCAGAGGCCAGGTAATTTAAGATATAGACAATAAAATGCTAACAGACAACATTAAAGAAACAGACTTTAGTAACTTGGACATTATTAAATGAGCAAGTCACTAAAGTATGCTTCATATGCCCCTCTATAAATCGCTTACTTTCAACTTCATACCTCATCATAAACAATCCTTTACCAGAACGATGCTGACCTACAAGAACTTTTACCAGCTTATTTCGCAAGCCCCCGATAAAGTATCCGTATAAATTATAGAATCGCTATATAAATCTAATAAGTTTATAGCGATTCTCTGTTTATAAGATGCTTTTCATTAGAGTATTGTTAGATTTCTTTGGATTTTCTCTGTTTCCAGTAATTGGGTAGCAACTCTTTTAGGTCTTTTCCCTTATCTCTTGTGTAATATGGTAGCCAAGCAATTATATCGATAAGCCATTCTCTGGGATTAACTTGAGATGCTTTGCATGATACTAACAATGAACATATAACAGCTGTGTTTTCCGCCGCCTGATGATTCCCACAAAACAAGAAGTTTTTTCTCAATAAAGCTATTATTGAAAAAGGAAATGTAAAAGAAGTCCCGCCCATCCGCAAAGGCGAATACGTCAACCGTTTCAAACGCCAGATGGAAACCCCGAAAGCTTCCGTCGTAAACTTCTATTCCGGTCAGATGGATTACAACCTGGAAAACATCCTTACGGCAACCATGTTAAAACAGGTGCTCGACCTTGTTTATATGGAAAAGGTACGCGAAGAAGAAGGTGGAACATACGGTGTACAGACTTCCGCACGTATCTCCACTTTCCCCGAGGGACAAACATTCCTGCAGGCTTACTTCGATACCGACCCGGGCAAACGCGAACAGATGAACACAATCGTCCGCAACGAACTGAAACGTATCTCCGACATCGGCCCGCGTCCCGAAGATTTCAAAAAGACGCAGGACAATATCCTGAAACGTCATGCAGAAAACCAACAGGAAAACAGCTACTGGCTGAATACACTGGATAATTATTACTACAAAGGCTTCGACGGCGCAACAAAGTATGTCGAAACGCTGAATGGTATTACTCCGGCTAAAATACAGGCTTTTACCAAAAAGCTGCTTGGTCAGGGGAATAGTATCGAGGTGGTGATGGAGCCGTAAGACTAAAATAGCAGATTGTTTATAAGTAGTAAAAAAAGAGGATGAATTCATCCTCTTTTTTTATCTTTGACCCGTAAACCTTAAATTAGACAACAATGTATATCAGAATAATACTATTTATTACCGCTTTATCTATCTTTTCAGGGTATGCCACAGGACAAATAATATCCGACAATATAGAAAGGATGCTGCAAAGTCTTGACTCTCTGGTTGTAGAAAAGGAAACATTTGTTGTTGCCAAAGAGAAACGGATCGAAGAGTTGAGGAAAATGGAGAAAAAGGTTCAGACAGAGGAAGAACAATACTGGATGAACAAACTGTTTTACGAGGAATATATGGTATATGACAGTGACTCTGCCCTGAGCTATATACATAAGAACCTGGATATTGCCCAACGGCTGAATAATCTCCAATGGGTGGCACAATGGAAAATAGAACAATCATTCATATCATCCGCTACCGGCTTTCTGAAAGAGGGACTGGATCTGCTGAACGAGATAAAAGTAGAAAACCTGTCATCCTATGCCAAGACAGATTATTACGGACAGATGATGTATCTGTATTCACACTACGGACAATACTCGGGAGAGAACTCCAGCCAGACCGCTCTTTACAACATACAGGAAAAATCATACCGCGACTCCGTCTATTTTCATATTCCCGGCGACCATCCTTTATATTTGTGGTACAGAGGATGGCAGTCCAAAGGAACGCCTCAGGCCGCAGAGGTAAGAGATCAGCTGTCCCACGTACTGGCTACTTCCAAATTCAATTCACGTCCGGACGCCATGAATTCTTATATCCTGGCCCAGCTATATAAAGAGGAGAACAAGGAAGAAGAATTTCTCCGTTATCTGATTCTCTCGTCAATGGCCGATATAAGGTCTGCCAACCATGATATTGCATCATTGGAGGAGTTAGGGAAAATACTCTATGAGAAGGGAGAGATAGACCGGGGATATTCTTACCTGAATTATTGCCTGAGTTGTGCACAACTCTACAAGAACAGGATACGGATGATCGGTATCTCCTCTGCCCTGGATGCCATTCATAAAACCTACGAACAGAGAAATAAGAAACAGGAAGCCGATCTACGCCGTTATTTGCTTATCGTCAGTATGTTGTCGTTAGTCCTGCTTGCGGCCATCTTCTTTATTGCCCTACAAATGAAGAGGTTGAAAGATTCACGAAAGAAGCTCAATGTCGCCAATCAGGCGTTGAATAATCATGTGGACGAACTGGAACTGGCACATGTGCAACTGGCCGAAGCAAACAACCAGCTTCAGTCGTTGAACGGACAGTTGCTGGAAGCCAACAACAAACTGACCGAATCAAATTACGTCAAGGAAGAATATATCGGTTATGTATTCAATATCTGTTCCAGCTATATCAGCAAGCTCGATGAATACAGGAAAAACATAAACCGGAAGATCAAAGCCGGTATGGTGGAAGAGGTAAAAAAGATGACAGATGCCTCTTCGTTGGCTTCTAACGAACTGAAAGAATTCTATGCCAATTTCGATGCCATCTTCCTGCATATCTATCCTGACTTTGTTTCCGATTTCAATGCGTTGCTGCAACCGGACAAGCAAATCATACCCAAGGAAGGGGAATTACTGAATACCGAACTCCGTATCTATGCGCTCGTGCGGCTGGGGATCAGTGACAGTGTAAAGATAGCCGAGTTCCTGCACTGCTCTGCCCAGACTGTCTACAACAACCGGCTGAAAACACGAAGTAAAGCGATCGTCCCCAGAGAGAATTTTGCGGAAATTGTAAAATCTTTAGGAAAAATAGAGCGCTGAAACAGTTCTCAAAGCCTCCTTTGCTTCGTATAACAACTTACTTTTTGCACATTTGCAAAAAGCTTACACAGCTGTGTAACAATAATATACAAAAATTATCAACTTACTTCTCCGGTTTACCAGCCTATTGAACCCAATAAGCCACACACTACTTTTGCAAGTACAACAAAAGTAAAAACGATTAGTATGTTAACTTTAAAAAATGTATTTATCTTATGAAAAGCATTTTACCAAAAAGAAGGCTTTGTAAAGGGATCATTCCTCTATTATGCCTGTTATTATTTCCTACATTAGTGTTTGCCCAGAAACTTACAGTTAACGGACAAGTAAAAGACACCCAGGGTGAACCGATCACCGGTGCGAATGTTGCGATAAAAGGCACTACCACCGGTACGATAACGGATCTGGATGGAATGTTCTCAATTCCGGATGTCGAGCAAGGCTCCATCGTGGAAATCTCTTTTATAGGTTATTTGGGCCAGACAGTAAAAGCGGCGAACAATAACCCTTTATCTATTATCCTGAAAGAAGATAACCAGGCATTGGATGAAGTAGTCGTTATCGGTTACGGTGTCCAGAAAAAGAGTGTGGTTACTGCCTCTATCGCCCGGGTTTCGGCCGACGATTTAAGCACGACAGCCCCCGTTCGTGTGGATAATGCGCTGAAAGGTCTGGCATCAGGTGTACAGGTAACGACGACCAATGGTCAGCCGGGTTCAGAGGCCAAGATCCGTATACGTGGTACCGGTACCATCAACAATTCCGACCCCCTTTATATTGTTGACGGTATGGCTATCGACGGCGGTATTGACTATCTGAACCCGAATGACATCGCTTCTATCGAAGTGCTGAAAGATGCGGCTTCCGGAGCTGTTTACGGGGCACGTGCCGCCAACGGCGTTGTTTTGGTGACCACCAAAAGCGGTAAAGAAGGTAAGGTAAGAGTGACTTACGATTTTTCTTTCGGATGGCAGCGTCCCTGGAAAGAACGCGAACTCCTCAACGGCACACAGTATGCCACTTTGATGAACGAGGCCAGCAACTATGCCGGTGAAGGGAATATGTATGACAATCCTGCCCAGTACGGAGCAGGTACAAACTGGCAGAAAGAAACTTTCAACTACAACGCTCCGGTACAGAACCACCAGGTAAGTGTAAGCGGTGCCACGGAAAAGATCAATTATTTCCTGTCTCTGGGTTACTACAACCAGGAAGGTATTGTGGGTGGCGACTACGACCGTTCCAACTACAAACGTATGACCATGCGTTCCAATACGACTTATACCCTGTTTGATGAAAGCAAAAAGCGCAATTGGCTAAGTAAAATGGTTATCGGTGTGAATGCCGCTTATTCCCGCATTAAGAATACCGGTATCGAGACTAACTCATTGACCGGTTCCGCATTGGGTAATGCCATGTTCCTCTCTCCGCTGGATGGCGTATATGCAGATGATGAAGCAGCTATGTACAAACAATATGCCGAGGAGATCAAGCAATACGGCGATCTGGTAAGAGACAAGAAAAGCGGCCGGTTGGTCACTATCCCCAGCAAAGATTTCAACGAGATCAGCAACCCGCTGGGATATCTTTCCCTGCCGGGAGAAACGAACAACTCAGATAAGTTCGTTGCCAACTTCTATGCAGAAGTAACCCTTTGGGATAACCTGAAGTTCAAGACATCTTACGGTACCGACCTGGCCTTCTGGGGCAAAGACGGATGGAGCAAGGCTTATTACCTGGCAGTAAACAGCCACAACGACAAATCGAAAGTATGGTCGGAAATGAACCGTGGCTGCACCTGGCAGCTTGAAAATATCCTGACTTACGACAAAACATTCGGTGCCCATTCGTTTGCAGTCGTATTAGGACAGTCGGCAAAGAAATATACCGGTCGTAAGATTGGCGGTAGCGCTTATGATATGATCGCGGAAATGGAAGACAAAGCCAACCTCGATTTCACATCCGGACTGGCATCCGACGGTAAACGCGATGTATACGGCGGTATGTTCGACCCTTCCACCCTGGCTTCGTATTTTGGCCGTATCAGCTACAACTACAACGAACGTTATATGTTGCAGATGACCGTACGCCGTGACGGTTCTTCCAACTTCGGCCCGAATAATAAATGGGCAACTTTCCCTTCCGTCTCTTTAGGATGGAATATCACCAACGAATCATTTATGGAAAAACGCCCGGACTGGCTGACCAGTACCAAACTGCGCCTGTCGTGGGGTAAGAACGGTAACGAGAACATCGGAGCCTTCAGATATACTGCCAACGTAGCAACCGGCAACAACTATGTATTCGGTGGCGGAACAAACCAGCAGATCATCATGGGTAGCAAGCCGTCGGGCACGCCCAATGCCGACCTGAAATGGGAAGAATCGGAACAGTACGACGCAGGTCTCGACTTCGGCTTCTTCGATAATGCCCTGACATTGAGCGCAGATTACTTCAAGAAGAAAACGAACGGCATGTTGAAAGAAATGAGCATACCTTCCTATTTGGGTGAATCCAAACCCTGGGGTAACGTGGGTAGCATGGAAAACTCGGGTGTTGAAGTAGACCTGGGGTATAAGTTCGGAGCAGGCGACTGGAGCTTCAAGGTGGGCGGTAATATCAGTTACCTGAAGAACAAACTGATCAACCTGGGTAACTCGGACGGCTTCGAAATGAAGGACAACGTTCACCAGCTGGGAAATGTCAGCCGTGCGGAAAACGGTGAAGTCTACCCGTTCTTCTACGGTTATAAGACAGCCGGTATCTTCCAGAACCAAGCACAGATCGATGCGTATGTAAACAGTAAGGGAGAAAAACTTCAGCCCAATGCCGAGCCCGGTGATGTTATCTTCGTCGATGTAAATGAAGACGGAAAGATCAGCGATACCGACCGCACAAAAATCGGTAAAGGTACACCGGACTGGACATATGGTCTTAACTTCCAGGCTGCCTGGAAAGATTTCGACTTCAGCATGTTGATCGCAGGATCTATCGGCAACGATATTTTCGATGCCACCCGCCGTATCGACCTGCGTTACGTGAACCTGTCATCTGAAATGATGGATCGCTGGCACGGCGAAGGGACATCCAACTCCGTTCCCCGTTTCACCTGGGCCAACAACAACGACAACTACCGTGTTTCAGACCTTTACATCAAGAACGGTTCCTATATGCGCCTGAAGAATATCCAGTTAGGTTATACATTGCCTAAGACGCTGACTTCAAAAGCATTCATTTCCAGCCTACGCGTATATGTAGCGGCTGAGAACCTGCTGACACTGACCGGTTACAAAGGTTTCGATCCGGAGATCTCTTACGACGCATCTTCAGGTATCGACCGGGGTATCTACCCGCAAGCCCGTACGTTTACAGTTGGTTTAAACCTTAATTTCTAACATTCAAAAAGATAAGACAACATGAAAAAGATAATAATAACATCCTGTGCAGCTCTGACTATCTTCGGAGCGACCTCATGCGGAGACGATTTCCTGTCCGTTGAACCCTCCAGCAGCGTACCTATCGACGGATATTACAATTCGGAAAGCCGTATCATGGAAGCGGTTACCGCTGCTTACGACCCCTTGCAATGGTACGATTATTTCAGCGGTTGGGCTCCTTTAAGCCTGGTGTACGATTGCATGAGCGACGATGTATATGTAGGTGGCGGTAGCACCAGCGACCAGGGCGAGCTCCATCTGATCTCACAATACTTGTCCGACCCGATCAAGACGATCGCCGGCGCATGGACAACCAGCTATTCCGGTATCAACCGTTCAAACCTGGTGATCGCCGATGTGGAAGCATCCGAAATGGGTGAAACGGATAAGAAGAAATTGATAGCCGAAGCCCGGGTGTTGCGTGCCTGGTACTATTCCGTCCTGTGGAAACTGTGGGGTAATGTTCCTTATTACGATGTAAACCTGACTTTCCCTTACATAGCCGAACAGAAAACGGCTAAAGAAGTGTACGACCTGATAGAAGCAGATCTGGCCGATGTGCTCGACAGCAATGTGCTTCCGATGAAACAACCGGCAGAATGGGCCGGCCGCGTGACCCAGGCAATGGCGTCCATGCTATACGCCGAATACGTTATGTACCAGCAGGACGAAAGCAAATATGCCAAAGCGCTGGGTTATATGAAGAGCGTTATTTCTTCAGGCCAATACTCCCTGCAACCGTTTGAGAACTTGTGGGAAGCTGAATTCGAATGGAACAATGAAACGATCTTCGACATCAATTATATCTCCAAAGGCGGTAAGAGAACCTGGGGAGATGCCAACTTCACCGGAGGTACCGTAGTTCCCGCCATGATCGGCATCGACGGCCTGAGCGGTAGTCCCGATTATGTAGGAGGCTGGGGATTCGAAGCGGTTGCCAAAGAGGCATACGATGCTTACGAAGAAAACGATAAGCGCCGTGACATCGGTATCCTGAATATGGATAAGTATATCGCAGACAATGCAGCCAAAGGCATAACCGTTACCTACGGAGGCCGTTACCAGAACACCGGACTCTTCATGCGCAAGTATCTGGGACGCATCGGCGGCAATGCAGGTTGCGTTGGTGATGCCGACCTCAACTGGGACAACAACCTTCGTATCTACCGCTATGCGGAAACACTGCTGAATGCCGCTGAACTGTCCCTGCGCACCGGCGACACAGGAACAGCCAAAGGCTATCTGGATCAGGTTCGCGAACGTGCAGGCGTTGCCCCGATCGATGCCAACCTCGATAATATCCTGAATGAACGCCGCCGCGAATTTGTAGGCGAAGGGAAACGCTACTTCGACCTGGTTCGTTTCAACAAAGCGGAAGACGTACTGAAAGCCAAAGGCGGAAAAGTATTGGATAAGAGAGGCGGCAGCTATGTAAAAGACGGTATCCCCGAACGCGTTCAATGGACGGTAAATAAGAAGTATCTTCCTATCCCACAGAGTGAAATTGAAGCATCGAAAGGAACCATCACACAAAATCCGTATTAATAACCAGGAATAACTATTATACCCATGAAAACATCAGGATCAACCATTTTCTATACAGGCCTGCTGGCGCTCTCCCTAACGGCGTGCAGCCAACCTTCGGGATCAGGGAAGGAGGCCTCTGTCGACAGGCAGGTAGAGGAACTGCTCGGTAAAATGACTTTACAGGAAAAGATCGGGCAGATGAACCAGCTCAGTCCGTTCGGCGGCCCGGAAGAGGTAGCGGAACAGATACGTAAAGGAGAGATCGGATCTTTACTGAACGTGACAGATCCGGACGTTGTCAACCGGATACAGAAAATAGCGGTGGAAGAATCCCGGCTCGGCATTCCTGTATTAATGTCGCGCGATGTTATTCATGGGTATAAAACTATTTTTCCTATCCCCTTGGGACAAGCAGCTACCTTCAATCCGCAGATCGTGGAAGACGGCGCCCGTGTGGCAGCCATCGAAGCGTCTGCCGACGGTATCCGCTGGACATTTGCCCCGATGATCGATATTTCACGTGATCCCCGCTGGGGACGTATAGCCGAGAGTTGTGGCGAAGACCCGTACCTGAGCGCCGTTATGGGTGTAGCTATGGTGAAAGGTTTCCAGGGCGACTCCCTGAATGATCCTACTTCGATAGCAGCCTGTGCCAAGCACTTCGTAGGTTATGGAGCCGCAGAAGGGGGACGCGATTATAATTCGACCTCTATCCCCGAACGCCAGTTACGCAACGTCTACTTCCCCCCGTTTGAAGCAGCCGCCAAAGCCGGATGTGCCACCTTTATGACCTCTTTTAATGATAACGACGGTGTGCCTTCGACAGGCAACAGCTTTATCCTGAAAGATGTATTGCGCGACGAATGGAACTACGACGGCATGGTTGTGACCGACTGGGCATCGACTGCCGAAATGATCTCCCACGGTTTCTGTAAAGACGAAAAAGAAGCAGCCATGAAGTCTGTCAACGCCGGAGTCGATATGGAAATGGTGAGCGGCACCTTTATCCGCCACCTGGAAGCGCTCGTAAAAGAAAAGAAAGTATCGGAAGCAGCGATCGATGAAGCGGTACGCAACATCCTACGCCTTAAGTTCCGCCTGGGGTTGTTCGACAATCCTTATGTAAATACAGACCAAGATGTAAAATATGCCCCCACCCATCTGGCAAAGGCCAAAGAAGCGGTCGAGCAATCGGTAATCTTACTGAAAAATGACGGGGAGACTTTGCCTTTTACAGATAAGATCCGCACCATTGCCGTCGTAGGCCCGTTGGCTGATGCCGCCCACGACCAGATGGGAACCTGGGTATTCGACGGGGAGAAAGCCCATACCCAAACGCTACTGCCCGCCTTGAAAGAAATGTATGGCGACAAAGTTACATTCATCTACGAACCGGCTTTAGGTTACAGTCGCGACAAGAACACCGCCAATATCTCCAAAGCCGTCAGCGCCGCCATGCGTGCCGACGCCGTACTAGCCTGTGTCGGAGAAGAATCCATCCTTTCCGGTGAAGCCCATTCGCTGGCCGACCTGCACCTGCAGGGAGCACAAAGCGAACTGATAGCCGCCCTGGCAAAGACAGGGAAACCGCTCGTGACGGTGGTTATGGCAGGCCGTCCGCTGACGATCGAACAGGAAGTAAAGCAATCGGACGCCGTCCTCTACGCTTTCCATCCGGGAACGATGGGGGGCCCGGCCATCGCCGACCTGCTTTTCGGTAAAGCGGTACCCAGTGGCAAAACGCCCGTCACCTTTCCGAAGATGGTCGGACAGATCCCCGTTTACTATGCCCATACGAACACAGGCCGCCCCGCTTCCCGCCAGGAGACATTGATCGACGATATCCCGTTGGAAGCAGGTCAGACCTCTTTAGGTTGCACCTCTTTCTATATGGATGCCGGCTTCGATCCCTTATTTCCCTTCGGTTACGGATTATCCTATACCACTTTCGGATACGATAACCTGCGGCTGGCTACCGATAAACCGTCTGCGAACGGTACGCTGGAAATCAGCTTCGACCTGACAAATACCGGCAAGTACGACGGCACGGAAGTCGTACAACTATACGTACAAGATAAAACCGGCTCCGTCACCCGCCCGGTAAAAGAACTGAAAGGGTTCCAACGCGTATCCCTGAAGCAGGGGGAAAAGAAAACAGTCTCCTTCTCCCTTCCTATCGAAGAACTGGCATTCTGGAACATAGACATGCAGAGAGTGGTCGAGCCCGGAGAGTTCAACTTATGGGTAGGCCCCAACAGCGCAGAAGGGTTACAAACATCATTCACCATCGAATAACAACAAAAAACAACTGATATGAAAAAGAATATATATATAACGATACTGCTCCTGCTGGTTTCCTTCACCGGATGTCGGCAGCATACAGGGCCGGGCGAGGCGGAAATCTCTGCCCTGCCTCCGGAAGCCTTTATCCGCATATCCGGAACCGACCTGATCACTCCCAAAGGACAGAAGTTCTTTATCAAAGGGACAAACCTCGGCAACTGGCTGAATCCGGAAGGCTATATGTTCGGTTTCAGCAAGACGAACTCCCCGGGACGCATCAACCAGCTATTCTGTGAAATGGTAGGCCCCGACTTCACCGCCGAATTCTGGAAAGCATTCAAAGACAACTATATCACCCGTGAAGATGTACAGTTCATCGCCGGGACGGGAGCCAACACCATCCGTCTCCCCTTCCATTATAAACTGTTCACCGACGAGGATTATATGGGACTGACCGCCAACCAGGACGGTTTCGCCCGCATAGACAGCGTTGTGAACTGGTGTCGGGAAACAGGCCTCTACCTGATCCTCGACATGCATGATGCCCCGGGCGGACAGACCGGTGATAACATCGACGACAGCTACGGGTATCCCTGGCTATTCGAAAGCGAAGCCAGCCAGCAGCAGTTCTGCGACATCTGGAAAAAGATCGCCGCCTACTACAAGAACGAACCCGTTATCTTGGGCTACGAACTGATGAACGAGCCTATCGCCCCCTATTTCAGTAATATGGAAGAGCTGAATGGTAAACTGGAACCGTTGTACAAACGGGCCACCGCCGCTATCCGCGAAGTAGATACCAACCATATCATCCTGTTGGGCGGTGCCCAGTGGAACGGCAATTTCCGTCCTTTCACCGACTCCACCTTCGACGACAAGATCATGTACACCTGCCACCGTTACGGCGGCGAGGCCACCAAAGCGGCCATTCAGGAGATCATCGACTTCCGCGACCGCGTCAACCTGCCGATGTATATGGGAGAGATCGGACACAACACGTCTACCTGGATGAACGCTTTCTGCCATACAATGCAAGAGAACAATATCGGCTGGACATTCTGGCCGTATAAGAAGATCAACGACTCCGCATTCGCCGGCATCAAACCTCCGAAGAACTGGGAACGGGTGGTCGCCTTCTCCGAAGCCCCGCGCGGCACTTACCAGGAGATCCGCGACGCCCGTCCGGATCAGGAAGAAGCCAGGGCTGCCCTGATGGAGTTCATCCGCAACAGCCGCCTGTCGAACTGCATCATCCAGAAAGAATATATCCGCTCACTAAGTTTAAAAATACACGAATAAGATGAAACTGATCAAGTACATAGCCTGTTCCCTGCTATTGTTGCCCGCTTTTGCACAGGCGCAGCAGGAAGTCCCGGTTTACCTGGATAACAGCAAACCGATAGAAGAACGTGTGGAAGACGCCTTGTCGCGCCTGACACTCGAAGAGAAAGTAGCGCTGACACATGCGCAATCCAAGTTCTGTTCGCCGGGAGTGGCCCGTTTAGGCATTCCCGAGTTCTGGATGACCGACGGCCCTCACGGCATCCGCCCCGAAGTATTATGGGATGAATGGGAACAGGCCGGATGGACGAACGACTCTTGTGTTGCCTTCCCGGCACTAACCTGCCTGGCGGCAACCTGGAACCCTCAAATAGCTTTGCTGTACGGAAAGAATATCGGCGAAGAAGCCCGCTACCGCAACAAAACGGTATTGCTGGGCCCCGGTGTGAACATATATCGCTCACCACTGAACGGTCGTAACTTCGAATATATGGGCGAAGACCCTTACCTGGCCGGAAAGATGGTGGTTCCCTACATACAAGGCGTTCAGCAGAACGGTGTAGCCGCCTGTGTGAAACACTACGCACTGAATAACCAGGAAGTGAACCGCCACACGACCAACGTAATCGTAGACGACCGCGCCCTGTATGAAATCTACCTGCCGGCCTTCAAAGCCGCTGTCCAGGAAGGAAAGACCTGGGCTATCATGGGCTCGTATAACCTGTATAAAGACCAGCACGGCTGCCATAACCAGTATCTGCTGAATGACATCCTGAAAGGCGAATGGGGCTTCGACGGCGTTGTCGTTTCCGACTGGGGTGGCGTTCATAATACGCAGGAAGCAATCACCAACGGGCTCGACATGGAGTTCGGAAGCTGGACCAACGGATTATCCAACGGGGCAAGCAACGCCTACGATAATTATTACCTGGCAAACCCCTATCTCCAATTGATCCGGGAAGGTAAAGTCGGGACGAAAGAACTCGACGACAAGGTAAGGCGTATCCTTCGCCTGGCCTACCGCACCAATATGGATAGAAACCGTCCTTACGGGGCGCTCTGCTCGGAAGCCCATTTCGCCGCAGCCCGCCAAATCGGTGAAGAAGGTATTGTCTTGTTGCAGAACAACAATAATGTACTGCCTATCGACCTCAGCCGTGCAAAGAAAATAGCCGTTATCGGTGAAAATGCCATCAAGATGATGACCGTAGGCGGCGGCTCTTCTTCCCTGAAAGTGAAATACGAATTATCCCCGCTGGATGGTATCCGCAAGCGGGTGGGCGACCAAGCCGAGGTCGTTTATGCACGTGGTTATGTGGGTGATCCGAGCGGTGAATACAATGGGGTGAAGTCCGGGCAAGACCTGGAAGACAACCGTTCGCCGGAAGAACTGCTGGCCGAAGCCGTGGCTGTGGCCAGGGAAGCCGACTATGTGATCTTTATCGGTGGCCTGAACAAGAGCGCACACCAGGACTGCGAGGATGCAGACCGCAAGGAACTAGGCTTGTCTTACGGACAGGATCAGGTAATAGAAGCTCTGGCTCAAGCTAATAAGAACCTGATTATGGTTAATATCTCCGGTAATGCCATCTCCATGCCGTGGGTGAAAGAGGTTCCGGCCATCGTACAGGCCTGGTATCTAGGATCGGAAGCAGGCAGTGCCATTGCTTCGGTATTGGTAGGTGACGTAAATCCGTCCGGCAAGCTGCCGTTCACTTTCCCTGTCTCTTTGCAAGATGTAGGTGCGCATAAACTGGGCGAATATCCGGGTACTCCCAGAAACGACGGAAGCCATATAGTAGACCAGAAATACAACGAAGGTATCTTCGTCGGTTACCGCTGGGCCGACAAGCAGAAAGCCAAACCGCTCTTCAGCTTCGGCCACGGCCTGAGCTATACCACCTTCGAATACGGCAAGGTGACTGCCGACAAGAAAACGATCGCCCCGGGCGAACCGATCACCTTCACCCTGACCGTCAAGAACACAGGCAACCGCGAAGGAGCAGAAGTCGTGCAGCTTTATATCAGCGACAAGAAGTCGTCCTTGCCCCGCCCCGTAAAGGAACTGAAAGGTTTCCAAAAAGTCTACCTGCAACCGGGCGAAGAGAAACAAGTCTCCTTCACCATCGGCACCGATGCCCTGAGCTTCTTCGACGACGGCAAGCACGAATGGGTAGCCGAACCGGGACAGTTCGAGACACTGATCGGTGCATCAGCAACCGACATCCGCAGCAAAGTAGCATTTGAATTGAAATAACTACTCATCCTTTCCTTAAGGAAGTGAAGTAAAATTTATAAATGAAAAGGTATGCCCCATAAGAAGCATACCTTTTCACTTCAATCTGTTTTGCTATTATTCTCCGGCTACGAAGGTATACACATTCCCTCCGAAGTCGACCGCGATCAGCGCATTACCCGATACGGCCACCGAACCGAATACCGGGGCACCTGTGGCATGTTTCCATACCAACTGGCCGTCTTCCTTATTGATCCCGTAGATCGTACCGTCGGAAGCACCGACATAGACGGTCTTTCCGGCCAGTACCGGGCTGGTTTCGATAGTCGAAGCCGGTTTGCGGGAATAAGGGGAAGTATAGACAAGGGCATTCTCCGTCGCGAACTTCCATTTCAGTTCCAGCGTCTCATTATCCAAAGCGATCAGGCCGTCTTTCGCCGAACCGAAGATGATCTCCTTATCCGTCAGCAAAGGAGTAGAAGTGACATCCACACTGAACGGCAACTCCTTACGCACAATCACACGGCCATTCTCAGCATCCAGGATAAAGAATGACTTATCCGAGATGATATAAAGCAGACCTCCGTGGACGGCTGCCGAGGCACCGCGGTTACGCAAGCCGTTCGTGTTGGCTTCCCATTTCAGCTCGCCGGTTTTCAGGTCGTTGCCGTAGAGGGCACGCCATTGGGAAGAGCCGACCAGTATGTTGTTGGCGACAGAGAAGGTGGAAGTTGTACCTTCGCCTTGCCCCCATCCTTTGTTCCGCCAGATCTCGCGACCGTCTTTGGTGTCGATGGCACAAAGGCCTTTGCCTGTTCCGGCATAAACAACACCGTCGGCAGCCACCAGTCCTTCGATCAGGGCGGGCAGACCATTGATAGGCAACTGCTTCTCCCAGCTGAGCTTACCGCTTGCCGCATCGATGGCGTAGAGCCAGCCTTGTGCATCCTGTGCCAGCACACGGCCATTGTCTACTACGATCGTGTTCTTGATGGAGTTGCGCACGGGGTATTTCCAAACCAGTTCACCGGTTTTACCATCGAGGGCATATACATGGCCTTCACCCTGCAGGTTCTCGTCGACGGAAGCAATATAGACTTTGCCGTTATGAACGAGAGGAGAAGTCATATAGATATTGGCACCGACGTTTTTGATCCAGGCCAGCTGCAAAGGTTGGTTTAGCGCAGGCTGGGCGGTGGCGGCGTGCTGCGGGTTTCCGAGCAGGTTCTCCCAATTACCGGCCAGCTTTACTTCTGCCGGAGTGGCGTGGTAGGTGAAAGCGCTTTCCGTCTCTGCTACTTCGCCGTTGTTGAAGCGGGCTTTCAGTTTTAGGGTGACGACTTTACCTTCCTGCTTGGCGGTCAGAGGGACTTCCGTGTTCCAGCACCAGTCGGTAGCCTGTTGCAGCTTCTTGTTGGAGAAGATGGCTTTACCGTCTACCAGGCAGGTATAAGTCACTTCCTTTACCGGAGTGACCGACGAATATACATTCACCGCCAGCGGGACGGCGCCGGATGCCAGAACAGGTACCTGGCCTTCTACGGGAGAAGCGATCTGTATGTTCTTATCCAGATACGTATAGCGAAGTTCGGATACGAAGTCGCCTTTCTTGTCTACATGCAGCACACGGAAAGCGCTTGTCGAGTGGTCGATACCGCCTTTGTCGAGCGTAGCCGTGGAGATGGAATAGACATCGCCCTGCTTCTTCATATAATTGATATGCCAATGACCGTAGACCCAGGCTTTCAGGTTATGTTCATTCAGGTTGATCTGTTCCTGATCGTTGATACCGAAGATGAACTGGTCACCGTAAGTCAGCAGGTCGTGGTTGAAGACAACGATAGGTTTTCCCTGCGGAACCTGTGCCAGATCGTTCTTTAACCAGCGGTAGACATCTTCCTTGGTATAGCCCGGCTGATAGTCTCCTCCGGCCATCGGGGTGACGATATAATGGGTACTTCCGGCATCGAAAGAGTAATAGACCGGGCCGTAGATACTTTCAAAAAGCTCTTCACCGTATTTGCCTTTTACGAGGTCGTGGTTACCGATGCAATAGAACATCGGGCAATCCATATTGGCAGTGTTCATCAGTTTGATATGGGCTTTCAGGCCGTTATCATAACAAATATCACCGGTGTGAATAATGAAAGCAGCCTGTTCATTAGCGACATAGTCGCGGACGTTGTTCACCCAGTCACCGTGATTTTCGGTGTTGAAGATCTCAGTGTCGGCGATATGCACGTATTTATGGCTACCGTCTTTCTTGATGCCACCGTTGTAGGATTGCAGGCCGAAGTCATAAGATACCTGGTCGCCATTGATTCGGTGGTAATGCTTGTTGTCTGTCTTATATCCGGAAGGGGTCGTGATAAAGATAAAACGTTCACGGTCGTGACCGGGAAGGGAGAAAGTACCGTCGGATGCCGTCTTTACGACATTCAGGCCGTCGGAGACGGCTACACCTGCCATCGGTTTTTCGCCTTTATCAAAGACGCCGTTGTTGTTCTTGTCTACAAATACACGTCCTGTATAAGCGGCACTGGCAGAGAATGCCACACAGCTCAACAAGGCGATGTTCAGAAATGTCTTTTTCATGTTTCTCAATGTTTATATTTAGAATGTGAGTTGTAAGTCTTCAATCCAGGGCACCAGCGGTTGCGAACGGTCGGTAATACCCAGTTCTTCGGGGCCGGGGGCGATGAATTCGCTTTTTACGCCTTTCAACTGCATGCCGTCGCCAGTCAGTGTAACGATCCCGTAGAGGGCATCCTTATAAGGTAAGGTGTATTTCAGAGCAGGCCGCTTCTGATTGATCTCGTCGCTGAAACGTTCCGGGCAGGCGTACTTCTCTCCCACCCACTGGTTAGAGGCGCTGTTGATCTGGATATAAGCAATGCCGTTAATCTCTTTCATATAATTGGTATGATCATGGCCACTGAAGGCCACTGCTACTTTCTTATAACCGGCACGCAGGTTCTCGTCCTCAAAGATCTTGCGTATCTCTTCGCGGTTCTGTGAGGAGCATTCAAAGCTCTGGTGGGAGAAGATGATGCATCGTTTATCGGTAGCCTGAAGATCTTTCTTCAGCCATTCGACCTGTTCGGGGTCGACGTAAGAAACTTTCTCGCCGTAACCGAAGTAGTTACCGTTCTCGTATGGGATATACTTTTCCCCATCATATATATTATTAGGGTCGAGGATGACGAAATGGAAGTCTCCTTTATCAAAGGAATAATAGCGGTTGTTCATACCGATAAACTGCATGACTTCCTCTTTCGAGCAGTTATCCATATCATGGTTACCCAGCAGCATGTATTTCTCGCCGGCGTAATCCTGCCAGCGTTTCAGGAAAGGTTTGTTCTCTTCCTTGGGCATACAGAAGTCGCCCAGCTCGATAATGAAGTCGACCTGGTTATCGTTGGCTGCACGCAGGAAAGTACTCAGGCGTTCTTCCGCATCATGTGCTATATCCTGATGAAGGTCGGAGACGACGGCGAACGTAACGGGTTTCATTTCTTTCTGGCAGGCGGCAAAGCCCAGACAGACAAGAAGGGATAAGAATAAGTGTTTCATCTGATTATTTCTTGATTTTAAAGGTTGTCAGTACAAATCCGTGATCGGAAGCATAGAAGAAGTCTTCTCCCTTGAAGGAAAACGTTTCACCGAGGATATTATCATAGCATTCAGACTCGGTAGCCTGTATGGTCTTGCCCTGATAATAGATGAAGTCAATGCGATCCTGGCGGTTGACGGTTTCCAGCGAGTCGGCATCAGTCAGCCAGGTAGTGCCGATATTCTTCACCGGGTCGGGGTTGATCTCACGGAAGCTGTCTTTAAAGTTAGCGGCTGCGATCTCCTTGGAGACAGTCCAGTTGACAACGGCACCACCGTGGTTATACATATCTTTGGTCGCTTCCGTCCAGTCAAGATGCGAATGGCTGTTGAAGTCGCCGCCCATGATAAGAGGAATACTGTCGGTTTCTGCGATCATCGGTTTCAGGACGGAAAGGATCTTACGGATCTCTTCGTCGCGAGTGCCGGCATCATCCCAGGCCAGTATCTCTTCTTCCGTTTTGTCTGTCGGAACAAGACGCATATCGGGTAGGTAATGTATCCAGGTATCGAACAGGCGGACAGGTGTACCGTCCATATCGATCTCCACCCCGCCGAAGTTGAATGTCCCGATCTGATCGGGGAATGCATATTTCTTTACGATCGGATAGCGGCTGTAGATGCAGAGGTTATCCGATATCAGGTGATAGTTATAGCCCAGCGAATCGGCAACCATAGGGGCGGATCCGTAAGTTTCGACCATCAGGATGACATCGGCCTGACTTTTCTTCAGCACGCCGATAATCCCGTCACAGGCTTTCTGCCCATAGGTTTTAGAATGTCCGCCATGCCAGATATTCCAGGAGAGGACGGTGAGGTGCTGCTCTTTTTGTTGTTCTGAACAAGAGGTGAACATGCCCAGAAGGAGTATTACCAATGTAACACTGGTAAGAATTTGTGTTTTCATGTATATAACTTATCGATATTAATATAATTCAATCACAAAGATAGAAAGATAAAAACGAATCAAAAATATATCTCAAAAGTCTGTATCTGTTAATGCAAAAGATACAGCTTTTGAGATATAAGAATTATCAGCTCTTACTGAGAGTAAGAAGCAATAAAACATCACTTCCAGTATTGGTTCTGAACCAAGTTCGGATTATAAGTCAAGTCTTCAGTTGCAATCGGAGTATAGTAATATTTAGGATCAACAAAGGTCCATCGACCAACTTGTGAAATCATGCGAACATATCCCTTATCACCATTGGTAAGCGAATACGTATTACCATCCAATATTTCAACCTGCAAATTATATTTATCCTTATCCTCCTGGGGAATAGCATCTGCATCTGCCTTTGTAGCTACGATAGCATAATCCGGTTGTCCATCACCAGTCACATCCAAATAGCCAGGTTCCAAATAAACACCTTCCGGAACGTTGGCAAGCAATTTACCACAGCCCCAACGTCTCAAATCACCATAACGAAAACCTTCACAAGCCAACTCAATACGACGTTCACGGCGTATCTCATAAACCGCCCCTTTTTGTGAGGAAGAAACATTCGAATAACGGTTAGCTTGAACCGGATCTATATTACTCAACCAATCAGTCAATGAAGCACGTGGCATTCCTACACGATCACGTAGCAAATTGATCGTCCGATCTATATCATCCTGCGTTAACTCTCCCAGTTCAGCCTTTGCTTCGGCATACATCAACAATACTTCGGCATAACGAATCAAAGGAAGGTCTGTATAGGAGTTATTCCAAGTTATTTGATCAGCTGTACGAGGGGAGAATTTCACTTGCGGATAACCACCCATAGTTAACTTCGGACGATATGCATCTACTTTATCTGCCCGAACAAAACCCGGTGTCATAAAAGTCTGTCGCATACGAGGATCTCGATTTTCGAACACCTCTGTATATTTTTTAGTTGCATACCCCGATATATCCTGGAATCGTTTCGTTTTTCCATCTTCTACCACCAGATAATCTTCCATTAAATCACGTGACATACTGGAATTGAAGTCGAATAATGATCCTCCGGCATTATGAGTACGTCCCAATGCTTTATCATAATCCTCATAGATAATCATTTCCTTATTGTTACTCAAATCCTGACTACAGAACAAGGCTTCATAAGCATCTATCTCACCAGATTTGGCTGTTGACAATTCATACATGCCTGAATCCATAATCTTTTGGCAAGCTTCTACCACCACCTGCAAGAAACGCTCTGAGTCATTCAGGTTCAATTCCGGATGATATTTGCGCCAGCAGCCTTCATCCAGGGCAATACGAGCCTGCATGGCCAAAGCACCATTCTTAAACCAACGAGTCCGGCTGGTTCCGTTTGTCATATTATTAACAGCAAACTCCAAATCTGCCATAATAGAATCTACGACCAATGAGCGGGGATCTTGTGTCTTATAGAGCAAGTCCTTATCCGTTGTCTGCAAGTCACGGCTGTACCAAGGCACATCTGAAAAAGACAAAACCTTGTCATAATACAGTTTCGCACGGAACATACGAGCCAATCCGATATAATGATTAATTTCAGCAGGATCACCTTGTGCCTTGTCGGCTCTGGCCAACATAAAATTGACATCCCGAATATCTTCCCAATCCCAGGTGCTCCGGTTATCCGGGTTCACCTCTCCGCGCATCATACTGTAAATATCCTTACTTTCCGTATAAATCATATTATCGGAAGGAGCATCCGTATAACCCGAAGTAATCTTCTCATACAAACCGTTTGTATAGGCTTCCAAGTCACTAGTATTGTTGAAAAAACCGTCTTCCGTGATTGAAGTTTCCAGATGTTTTTCCAGAAAAGAGTCGTTACATCCGCTTAAACCTAAAAGACCGATGCACCCGAACATCCATATTTTTATATTATTCTTGATCATAACTTATGTCTTGCTAAAATTAGAATGTAACATTTAAACCGAAAGAATAGGAGCGCTGCAACGGATAAATCTGTCCGCCCAAACATTCCGGATCCATCTTATAGTATTTGTAAAGACCAGTGATTTCACACAGGTTATCGCCGGAGAAGAAAATACGAAGGCGACTGATATTAACCTTTTCCACCCATTTTTGCGGAAGCGTATAACCGACCGTCAGGTTCTTCAGACGAGCATAAGCTGCATTCTGCAAGTAACGTGTCTGCGGAATAGCCAGCCCCCTATCGGCAACATACGCTTGGTAAGACTTAACACGCGGGAAGAATCCATTCGTATTTTCGGTTGTCCAATGGTCGTTGTAGTTACCATACGTAAGATTTGTCCACGGATCATAATACATACCCCAGAAATATGGGTCGCGAGTCGGATAATAATCCTTTTTCATAATACCCTGTATAAATATACTGAAATCGAATCCGTTCCAATCGCCATTAGCAGTGAAACCGAAAGCATAACGAGCCTGATCATTACCTATGACCGTATAGTCACCATGGTCGGCCAATGTGTTAGCGCCTTTATTAATCTTGCCATCGCCGTTTAAATCTTTATATTTAACGTCACCAGGAGCCATAGGAGGTGTACCGGGATACGGATCAACCTCTGTATGGTCGGCACTATTATTGATATCTTCCTGAGAAGTAAAGAAACCATCATTCACCAACCCCCAGATTTCACCCCATTCTTTTCCTACATAATGTTCGCCATCACTTAAACTACCTGTCGTATTTGCATACTTCGTAATCCAAGAACGGCTGTCACCAATATTAAAGCTCACACCATAATTAAATGGTTTGCCTGCCAGCTTGAATTGGTCACGCCAATTGATTGTCAAATCCCAACCGGTAGTTTTCAGGTCAGCAGCATTTTCCAACGGAACAGCCGTACCCAATACTGACGGTAGCTTCGCACCAGTTCTCAACATGTCTTTCGTACGACGAATATACCCATCAACTGTTGCCGTCAAACGATTATTGAAGAAGTTGACATCCATACCCCAGTCAGCAGTCGTCACCGTTTCCCAAGTTAAGTCGCCGGCAACCAATCCCGGAGAAGAAACATAGACAGGTTGTTTGCCATCCAATATGACTTTCGACTTATCGGAACTCATCGTTGCCAAATAAGGATAATAATTGTCTTTCAGATATTGATTACCCAAACTACCATAAGAAAAACGTAATTTCAGGAAGTTAACCACATCTCTAAGAGGCTCAAAGAAACCTTCCTGTGAAATGACCCATGCAGCAGATCCGGACGGGTTGAACACAAAGCGGGAATCTGTCGGGAAACGTGAGGTTCCATCATAACGGGCATTCACCGCCAAGATATAACGATTATCATACGTATAATTCAAACGCCCAAAAACACTTCGGAAAGACAACTCTCTAATACGTTGAGTAACAGTCATGTCACCCGTAGCCAGATTCGGTGTAGGCAGTCCGTCAGTAATCAGCTCTTTGCGCTGAGCATACTCATAAGATTCACTCCAGCTTTCCTGGTTGTAACCCGCCATCGCCGTGAAATCGTGCTTGTCATTAAACAACTTATGGAAAGTTGCATACGCATCGAAAGTAACCGTTGACGCTTCCGTATTATCAAAGAAAGCGGAAGAAACCGAGTTCTGATACAGAATAGGAGTTTCCGGACCTTTCCGGTAAGGAACAGACAATTGCGCACCGTCCTTATTATTCCGGTTAGCGACATAGGCAAACGAACCGTTAACAAAAAGAACATCTTTAATAATGTCCAGCTTAGTCGTAAACTGCGTTGTCAAGGTTGTTTTGTTTTCTTTCTTACGTCCACCTTCCGCAAAACGTCCCATGATAGCGGCGCCGTCTTCAGTATAAGAACCATCCGGATTCTTTATAGGCACCAATGCATTACGACGGTTCACAGCCCAATAATAATCATCTCCCAAAAAGTAAGGAGCATCATAATCAGAAATTACCAAACTAGTATTATTGCCCAACGTCCACCAATCAGTCAGTTTGAAGTCCAGTTTGGAACGAAGATTGTATCGGTTGAACTTATCTGTTCCTTGCGAAACCATACCATCCTGGAAGTTATAACCGGCAGAGAAATAGTAGTTCAGCCGGTCGGTCTTTCCAGAGACATCGACAGTGTGGTTCGTTGAGAATGCCAGGTTTTTATAGGCTTCACCAAACCAATCGGTCTGACCGAAATAAGCATAAGTTCCATCCGGCTTCAAGAAATAAGGAGATACGCTCGGATCAGACGAAACACGTTTCGCATATTCTAACTCTTCCTGATTATGATTAACACCCCAGGGATAGTAGAAATCATTACGTGCCGTTGCCACTGTATAAGGGTCAGTAATCACCTCTGCCATACTACTCAACTTACGCATGGCAAAATTGTTACTATAATTAACGGTCAGTTTTTCCTGTCCTGCCGTCTTCGTTGTCACCAAAATTACACCGAATGCTGCACGTGAACCATAGATAGCAGCCGAAGCAGCGTCCTTCAGAACGGAGATGCTTCCAATATCGGAAGGATTCATACGGTTTAATTCTTCCGAGGTAGAAACTACTCCATCGATAACGATCAACGGATCACCGCCGTTAATAGAGGTTGTACCACGTATGTTAAATGTTGGAGAATCCGTAGCCTGACCACTACCGATCGAAACTGTCATGTTAGCAACCGATCCCTGCAGAGCTTGTCCGACTGTCAAAACCGGACGGTTTTCCAATACTTTTGTTGAAACAGTTGCCACCGCTCCGGATAAATCCACTTTCTTCTGTGTACCGTAACCGATAACAACCACTTCATCCAGCGATTCGCTATCTTCGCTCAGGGTGATATTCAGCGCACTTTTCCCTTTCAACGCAATATCTTGTGTCCTGTAACCTATATAAGAAATACTGATCGTTGCATCGGGATTCACTTCCGATAAAGAGAAATTACCATCTATATCCGTTATACCACCGATAGTTGTACCTTTCACCAAGACATTCACACCGATCAGTGGCTCGCCTGTCCCATCTTTGACATTTCCTGTTACAGTAATTTTCTTTTCCTGTTGAGGAGCCGCCACAGGCATTTGCTTTACTTTCGTTTCATTTCTACGGATGATAATCTGACGGTCATTAATAATATACTCAATATCCGTTCCGGCAAACATATTATCCAAAATGGTTTCAACAGGTTTGCTGTTAACGTCCACACTCACCCTCCTGTTCAAATTAATATTTGAACCATGGTACACAAAAATAAATTCACTGTTCTTTTCAATGTAATTAAATACATCTTTTACAGTCCGGTTGTTCATGCGGACAGTCAATGTGGTTTGCTCCGCATAGACTGATGCTGCACAGATAGCAGATCCTCCATAACTTACCAGACATAAGGCTAGACATGCACTTTTAAGAAAATGAGCCGGTTTTCGGCTGAATTCTTCATTCTTTTTCATACATTTGTAATGTTTTTTCTTTGATACATAAATTAATAGATTAAACAAAAACTATTGAACCGGGTGATATGGCCGTATCATTCGGTTCGTTTTTTTACTCGACGTCTTTTACATAGGCATTCTATTTTGATATTATTATGTTATTGTTCGCATCAGTTTTGTATTGCAGGAACAAAGACTGACAAAGGATATTGATCACATCTTCAATGTTCTCACGCAAGTCCAGTTTTCCGGAAAGAGGAATATTTCCTATTTCTTCATTATACCAGATACCACGTCCATAATAGCGCGAAAGACGGTCGAGAGTCTCTCCAGCTTTCCGACCGTTCAGTAACATCATATTATCTTTCCAACAAATATATTCAAATACATCTACTTCGCTTATATTCGAACCCTTCTCATCGATTTCAATCCGCTGGCTGGGAGAAAGCTGTGATTTTTTATTCCTACCCATCCGAACCTCCACACTTCCGTTCACCAGAACCACAGAGGCTGAAGTATCCTCTTTATATGCACATACATTGAATTCAGTCCCAAGCACTTTCACGTCAAATCCATTCGTCTTGACTATAAAAGGACGTGAAGGATCTTTCTCAACCTCCAGATAAACTTCACCTTCCACCAATATTTCCCTTTTATCTTTTTTGAATACAGCCGGATAAATAACCCGCGTACCGGCATTTACATGCATTCTGGTACCATCTGAAAATGTAACATTAGCCCTTCTCCCCTTCGGCACAATGATTTGGTTTACTTCATCTTTCTTCTCTTCTCTTTCGACAGCCGCTTCCTTCTTGATAACATGCTCTTCCACATTCGATTTACCTTGGGCATCATATCGGATAGAAGATTCGTCTTTCAATTGCATTTTATCTTCATTTTCTATCAGGACGATCTCATCACCGGACAAGGAAGAAGCTGGCGTTTCCAACAAAGCCAATGACATGAATGAGTCATTCTCTGTCTCCATCCAATAGTAAATTCCAATCGAGAGAAGAACCGCAATAGAAGCAGCAATGGAAAGGATACGACGGATATAAAAGCCGGATGCGGAACGGGGCTTTTCCAAATGTGCCTCTATTTCCTGCCATGAGTTCAACGCCTCACGCAACTCCTTTTTCTCCGCCACACGCACCTTTTTAAGCAAGTCCTGGCCAGCCTGTTCAAATGATTGTTTATCTGATATATTTTGTTTTTTATCCACGAGTAACCCCTTTTTGCCTTTATTACGGGGAAATTTTCATTTGGTACTCACTTTCCGGAATAAAAATCAATTATTTTTCAAATATAATCTTCTCAGCTTAGACAAAGACCTGAATAATAGGTTTTTACTGGATTGATAATTTATTTCCATAATCTCTGCAATCTCTTCATGCTTCAGTTCATTTACATAATAAAGATAGATGATCTCCTGCTGATGAGGGGACAATTCGGAAAAAACCTTCATCAAATGTTTAGCGCGATGATCTGTATCCGAATCATCGAAAGAAAGTAAAGGGAGTAATTCGTCAGTTATAAACGTTTCTTCATAAAGGGATATATCATCGGTGGTTCTTTCCTTTTCCAATGTATCATATAATTTGTTACGCAGGGCTTTTAACAGATATCCTCTTACATTCGGAGTCGAAGAAAGAGACTGATAATTCTGAATCAGTTTAATGAAAATATCCTGTATGCAATCTTTCACCAAATCCTGGTCTGAGACTAATTTAGAACCATAATTATATAACAGAGAATAAAAGCGGCAGTAGATTTCCTTAAAAGCCTCTTTATTCCCCGTCAAGCATGATTCCCATAACTTTTCATCGGATATTTGCATATAAACAACTACTTATAATTATTGTAATAGCGCCTCAACGGCAATTGGGTGCGCAAAAATAGAGACACTGTATTACACTCACATTACATCAAAATTAAGTAAGCATTAGTATTAAGATTATATAATTTGAAAATTTCCCAATAGTATTATTCATCAAAACATATCTATCTCTTTTAAATTAAACGGTTGGAGAAATAGTTCTGTTAGAACAAACACACCAACAACTGCAAATATAACTCATTTTTATTATAATAGGTTAAATTGGGAAGAAGAATGAATGTCCTAAATTGTCATCAAAATTCCCCATTTATTTTTTTAGAGTGGGGAGTTTTCCCCATATAAGCGGGGATTCATACCCATTATAGTGGGGCATTATCCCCATTGTAGTGGGGAAAACTATGTACAAAAGCTTTTCAACAAACTATTCAGGCACGGAATTTGTGAGATCCGTGCCTGAATAAAAGTTATTATAGAGAGTCATTATTTCACTTTAATATGGTCGAACCCTTCCCCGTACACACCGATGACAGAACTCTGTGAGACGAATGCTTCCGGGTCTATATCCTTGATCAAGCGGAAGATAGTGGTCGATTCGCGCTTTTTGGCCAGAACGAACATCATCTTAATCCCCAGGCCGGTGTACAGTCCGGTTCCGTCAATCACCGTCACCCCACGGTGCAGATCTTTATTGATACGGCGTCCAATCTCTTCATATTGCTTGGAAATGATGAAGAACTGTACAGACTGACGCGCACTGTTCACCACCTGGTCGAGCACAAAGCTGGAAATATAAAGGGTGGCAAAACCATAAACAACCTTCTCCCAATCGTGCAGTACGAAATAACTGGAAGAAATAATAATCATATCCGTCATCAGGATCACGCGTCCCAATGTAATATCACGGTACTTATTGATGATTGCGGCAATAATATCCGTACCTCCCGAACTGCCGTTGGCAGAAAAAGCGATACCGATACCACTTCCACAAAAAGAAGCACCGATCACGCAAGCCATGAACGGCTGATCACCAAGTAAGTGCAAACCGGATGTCGCACTCTGGATAATAGGCAGGATAAAAGTCATGACCAATACGGCAAAAATAGTTTTCACACTGAACTTCCATCCAAGAACAACCAGAGAAGCGATCAGTAGGCCACCGTTAATCGCAAAATAGGTATACTGTACATTCAGGCCGGTTGCCCAATATACAATAGAAGCAATACCCGGCACCCCTCCGGTAGTAATGTCATTGGGCAACAGAAAGACAGTCCACCCGATGGCATAGGAAAGCATTCCCAGAGCGATCATCAGATAATCATGCATTTCCCTCCACATTAATTGTCGTGAAGTAACTGATAAAGAAGGTTTCATTTCAAATGTTTATTATGTATTAAAGATCTATTGCCACAAAACAAATTTTGCAGCCCCGCGAAAGCGAAGCTGCAAAATTAATCAAGATTAAATCAATTTATTGATATGGCCCTGATGAATTTATAAAAAAAATCAGTAGCTCCATTTATCCAGCCATTCTATGACAGGCTGGTCACCTTCAAAGCGGATGGGAAGCCAGATATAACGGCCATCGATCGCATTCTCGGGAGTCCAGCGGTCGCCCATATAGATGAACTGTCCCGGTTTGCCCGGAGCAGGTAATACATACGTACTCTGCGAATGGAAAGAAAGGTCGGCATCCGATCCGACAAACGGATTTTCAAGTTCTTCCCAAGGCCCCCAGATAGAAGAAGCTACAGCCGAACGACCGGCATTCGGTGCCCAACCTGTACAACCGGACATGATCAGATAATATTTACCGTCACGTTTGAACATGGCCGGCGCCTCCATAAAACGTCCGGGGAAGAAGCGGGAATAAGTACCGGAATAGTTTGTATAATCATCTGTCAGTTGAGAGATATGCAATGTACTATTCTCCTCGGAAGAGTAGATATGATACGCTTTACCATCGTCGTCTACGAAAAGATTCATATCGCGCGCCATCTGGCCGCCTTCCATATCCCGTCCCAAGAGGTTCAGGCTATCGGGATGTGCAGGCAGACTACCGCCTGTAAAACCTTCACGATCAGTCAAAGGCACCTTAGTCTTATGTACATCCTGCACATTCTGCGGCCAGTAACCGGCATTCGGACGAACGGCACGGAGAAATTTATAAGGGCCTGCCGCCTGGTCGCTGACAGCGATACCGCTAAGCGCACCGGAATAACCAGCTCCTTTAGGTTCCAGATGGAACCACATCACATAGTTATTATTCTTTTTGTTATAGATCACCTTAGGACGTTCCAGGATACAACCTTCCGCAATACTATGCGTAGGATCGTCTTTCACAACGGATAAAGCGACGCCTTCATCTTTCCAGTTATATAAATCTTTGGAAGAATAGCAATGGACACCCACCAACGCATTATTCCCGGCAGTTCCTTCTGTCTTATGTTCACCAAGCCAGTAATAAGTATCTCCGACATGCAAGATACCGCCACCGTGAGCGTTAATATGCACGCCGTTATTGTCCGGCCACAATTCACCCGGAGTAAACGATCCTTCGGGTTTACATCCTGCGAACACGAGAGCGAAGAACAGGATGCAAAGCTGTATCATTCTTATCTTACTCATCTTATCAGACATCACAGATACGGATACATTTTTCAAGGGAAGCGATCTTATCCGGCTGGCGGGGAACAAACTCCTGCCCTACAAATCCTTTATAGCCGGTCTCTACTATCGCTTTCATGATAGCCGGATAATACAATTCCTGTGTTTCATCGATCTCCGCCCGACCAGGGTTACCTCCGGTATGAATATGGGAGAAATATTGGTGATACTTCTGGATATTTTCGATGATATTCCCTTCCATGATCTGCATGTGGTAGATATCATACAATAATTTGAAGTTGGGTGAACCTACACGGCGGCATAATTCAACACCCCAGACCGTATGATCGCACTGATAATCTTTATGCCCTACGCTGTTCAGTAATTCCATAGTAAGGACCACATTATGTTTTTCAGCCAGCGGCATCAGGCGTTTCAAGCCCTTTTCGCAATTTTCCCAACCTTGCAGGTCTGTCAGTCCGTTTCGTTTACCGGAGAAGCAGATCAGATTGGTCAGTCCGGCTTCGGCAACCAACGGGATCACCTGTTCATAGCTGGCAACTAACTCGTCATGCAGCTTCGGATCATTAAATCCTCTGTCGATACCCAGGCCGGCACCCTGTGCCATCGCCACGGTAAGGCCGTGCTTCTGAACGATTGGCCAGTCCTTCGGATCGAGCAATTCGATGGATTCGATACCAATCTTCTTACATATTTCGCAAAACTCTTCCAACTCATAATCGCCAAAGCACCATTTACTTACGGAATGGCGGATATTCCCTTTCAGGGGTTGGGGAGCTTCCGCTTTTTTCTTTTTTGCCGGATTTGCAGCCTCCAGGCCGGATACAGCTATCGCTGCTCCTCCAACTAATGCGGTCTTAATTGCAGTTCTTCTTGAAATGTTTTCCATGCTATTAGAATTGATAATTAATTAGATGCTACAAATATAAGTAAAATAAATCTACTTCAATAACTCATCCAGCCAGGGCAATACCCATTCTTCTTTAAAATAATGATTCTTCGGATCTACATTCGCCAGATTAAAGTAAGTATCCCGATCCACTCCTTCCGGAACCTGCTCCAGTTGTTTCCGGTCTTTCGGATCGGCAAACTTTTTATAATGATAGAAGGTAAAGTTATCCGGTTTACCTGACAACCGATACGCTTTCTTTATGAGGTTGAAATCACGATCCAATCCGCCTTCGGTACAGATCACCGGGCGGGGAGCCAAAGCGGCAACCAGATCGGGAAAGTCGAATTGCTTCAGAAAACCGGGGATCAGGTGTTCGATCGAGTTGGGGAAAGGACGAACTCCCTTCGAATCCGGCTGGGTCATTACGAGTATCCGTTCGAGCGTACGGCACATAAAATCATTATAAACAAAGGCATAGATAGAAGGATCCAAAGCTCCCAGAACCATTAACGGCTCGGTTCCCAAAGAGAAACCGCTGACAACAATCCGTTCTTTATCCACATAGTTTTGTGTTTTCATCCAGTTAAGGATATTCCAGTCCTGCCAGGCGGTAAGGCCGAGATAACTCCATCCCATCTCCAGCAAGATACGCGAAGTGTTGAGATAGTCGAAATGCCCGTTGTCCGAAAGTTCGGCACATGACGGATTATCCACAGCGACCGCAACAAAACCCTTCTTTACGTAATGTAAAGCCATCGCATTCTTTTTTACCGGTTCCACGGGTGATGAAGTCAGTTCATAATCGCCCTCCGTCTCACCTGCCAGCCCTTCTTTGCTACCACCAAATCCAGGTATACAAAGCATAGCAGGAACTTTATGTCCGGAACCGACACCATCCGGTATCAATACCAGATAGGGAACAACGCTACCGGGTAACGGATAAGACTCCCATTTCTCGATCCGGTAACCATCCCGCTTTACTGTCCTGACACAAACAGGGGCGGGTGAATCCGCGATCTCCGGGAAATGCATCAGCTCTTGCATTGCAGAACGTAAGCCGGCCTGCCATTCTTTAAATTCTGTTTCAGTAAAATCCGGATTGAAAGCATACGCCGGTTTCATCTCTTTCAACATATACTGGACAGTTCCTCTCGAGCTTAAGAAGCGGCCATCTTTGCGGTTTGTCGTTATCCTGGAAGGATCGTCCGGATTAGAAGTTCTCTGACCGGTTTGTCCCATTACCGGAAGAACCAGCAACAAGCCAAACAGAAGATTAATTATTCTGCACATACTATTTTTAATTTAAGATTAGACAAGTTCCAACGCCTATACAGCTATCATCGGTTCCATATATCTATGCGGTATCCTATAGGTAAAAGAAAAGTTTCATAGGCATGAAACAGTTGTTTCACCTAGAAGAAACAACTGTTTCACTATAGAGAAACTATTAGCGGAAGCTATTACCGTCATTTGAAAACAGACGGACGATCAAATCAAAGTTAGCGTCGCGGAAAGAAGTTTCCCACGGCGTAGTATCCGCCTGATCATTGCGGGATTTAAGCATTCCGGCGGCTTTCTCCTTTTCACCGTTATAAATGGCGGCACACCATTGGACGATACGATTTTCCGGGAAACTAGTAGCCCATGAAGCCACCATACGATCCGCTTCGGCCTGTTTTCCCGATTCACGCAAAGCAAGTGCACTTAATAGGTTTCCGGAACCGAAATGAGAACGGGCGCAGGGATAACCGGCAACGGATGCCAATAAAGCTTCCGCTTTCTGCTTATCGCCCAATCCCGCATATGCCTGCGCTTCCATATAATCTTCCAGGCGACTGTCGATCATATTGTCGTAAGGCTTGCCTACGCCTAAGTTTTCCGGCCATTCCTTCGATGTTTCCACATTCTTCAAAACCTGTTTATAACTCTTTTTACCCAGTTGTTCCATTGCCTTATACAAATTGGCTTCACGGTAGACAGCCCGTCCGGCATAAGAACCTTCATTGGGAAGAACCTGTATCTTACTTAATAAGGAGATACACGGCTGATACTGGCCTGTCTCACACAATGCTTTTGCATACTTCAAACCGATATAGTAGTTCGACGGATACTTTTTAGTGTATTTCTTTCCTGTTTCAACCGCTTGCTGCCATTGGTTATTGGAGATATAATAGTTGATCAATGCAAAACCGGTGCGCCATGACATTTCTGTCTGCTCCGCTTTCAGTAGGTCGGCCAACCGGGCTTCGCCGCTCTTCAATGACGCACGGCTCAGGTAGAAAGGAGCATAATCCGCTTCACCACAGCCGTTAAAGAGTTCGAGTGCTTTCTCCTTATTATGGTTTGCCCAATAAATAAGACCTTGATAATAACCGATCTTCCAGTCGGGGCGAACCGTTTCAGCCCACTTCAATGCTTCCAGTGTGGAAGGACGGAAAGGAAATACCGACTGGGGAGATCCGGCGTTTGCCTTCTCCAGAGCGGCCAGACTTCCGGCTTCATCGCCTTGCTTATGCAGGAGATAGGCCTTCTTATAGTTTGCCACCGGATAATCGGGGACAAAAGACAGTAATGTCAATGCTTCTTCGTCACAGCCGGCAGACTCATACCATTCGGCCAACTCCATATATGTTTCGAAAGGAAGTTCGTTGCGGATCAACGATCCGAAGTCATTTTTATCCGCACCATTCAGCAGATAGTTTTCAAACCGTGCAACATGATACAACGGAAGTTCCTCCAAGAGCGAAGAGATGATCGCTTTCGCTTTTTCCGGTTGATTTGTCTTACGATAGACAACCATCAGCACATGATCGGCACTCAGGTTCAGCGTATTGAAGTCAAGGCTCTTCAACGCATAATGTTCCGCTTTCTCCCAGTTCTGATCGATCAGGAACATTTCCGCCAGCTTTTCATAAGCGGCACTGCGTACCGATGGGGAATAAGAAGCAACAGAGAAACCGTCCTTAGCATCGGTATTATTTCCAAGCGCCTTGTTACATAAGCCATACAGATAGTTGGCTTCTCCTTGATATGTATTAATGCTCAACGCCGTACGGCAATGCTTCAATGCCTCTTCGTACCGTCCTTCCCGGTAATACAGGGAAGCCAGGCTTGTCAGCGCCGGAAGGAAATAAGGATCTTTCTCCAATGAAGCGGAGAGGTATTTCTCTGCCTTATCGTATACTTTCTGGTTCATCCACTGATCGCCCTGCGTATAAAGGCCGTAAACAGAATTCCAGTCAAAGTCCGACGGCAATTGTTTCGGGCGGTTGGTAATATTATCCGACGGGACTTCCGAATAAACCAGCAGGTCGTTGCCGACTACCACTTTCAGCTTTCCGGCAGCAACCGCATTATCCAATGGAACAGAATCCTTCCATGTCTCCAAAACGCCACAACGAAGAGGAACGGAACGAACCATCTTATCACCATCATAAAGCTTGACCTCTGTGGACAGCTGTTGCAACGGAGAGAAATATAGTTTCAGGAAACCGTCTTCCCTCAACACATTCAACGCACCGATACGTCCGGCTTTGGATACGCCTTTTATGCCTTTCACCGGAAACCAGTATTCCGTCCACTGGTCGGTTGCCTGCGGGCCGAATGCGGTATGCTTATACGGAGTAAAGCTACTGCCCGATGCCGGTTGGTTATACATGCGGCCGGATTGCAGTTCGATATACTGGCCATCCGTATCTGTCAGCAGGTCTTCCCAGATACCGCCTTCACGGGACAGTCCCCAAAGGAATATCTTCATACCCAGCTTCTCGTCGTAATCGGCATGATGGATGGAACCGAAATCGTCATCGTGCCAATAAGCGCCGTAGAAGTCGTTGTATTTACCCAGCACATGATAGGATTTGGAGTTTCCGAAGTCATTCTTTTCATACCAGGAGATATCACGGCCCTGTTCATCGAGCGGGAAAGAAAATAGTTCGCCCCCATGACCGATATAATTAGTTCCGGGATAACAGAACTGTGCGTTTCCGGCTGCCTTATAGCCCGCATTCATCCATTGATAATATGGCTGGTCGATGGAAGAACTGTTATGCCAAGTTGTCTTTGTTGTAAAATAAGCTTTGTCCTTCGGCAGGTTTACTTCCACTGTCCAGAGCGTACGGGTCACCAGATCGTAGGAAGATACATAACAGCTTACGCTTCCGTCGGCTTTCTGGCGGGTCAGGTAATCGATAGGTGTACTGGAAGTCGGAGCATGACCGATAATGCCGAAGTTAAATTCGATACCGCCGGAAGTCCACGGCCCACGCATGGCAATATCACGGAACTTCACGACATGGTTGTTATAAATAAATTCCTTTTGGGAAGTCTTATCCACTGCTCCCCATATCTTCCCTCCTATTTCGGGAAAAAGAGTCAGTTTGATATAGTCATTTTCAAGTGCCACCACTTTCCACTCTTTATCCACCCCTTTAGCGGCAAAGCCATCAAAACGAAAATAGGGATAGAACAGGTCGGAAGGATCAGCCACCGGATCAGGATCGGAGAATGGATAGGTTTTAACCGTTTGTACACTTTCAGAAACAGTAGCCTGTTGTTGTGCAGATAAAGGTTGCAATATAGCGGTTGCACAAAGAAGGATGAGAATCTTTTTCATGGTAATTTCTTTAAATAATAAACAATTGTATAGGGGGAGCAATTCTCCCCCTATACAATTAAGGAGTACATTTACTGTCAATTATACTATATCAGCCTGCGTTATTTTGCAATAATTAACAAGCCTTTCCCTTTAGGTACTGTGATCTCATCACCCGGTTTCCAGGTTGCTTCGGTCTGGAAATCAGCTATGGCCGGAGCATACAACGTTACTTTCGACGGATCGAGACCCAGTTTCGCCCAATCGACAGAAAGAGTGACCTTAGCATCGCCATCTTCCCAGGTAGCCAGCGAGATCAAGGTCTTCTCTCCCGGGTGGCTGTAAATGGTTGCCAATGTTTTATCGCTGTTCGTCTTCACCGGATTATCTTTCACCCAGTAGCCGATCATTTCACTTTTCTGCATGCCGAATGAATCCCAAAGATGCCACAACGGCCCATTGTCTACCCGCGGACTACGCCCGGTCATGCCATACAACATTCCGCGCCAGGGGTTACCGCCGCCTTCCAGCATTTCACCCATCAATCCGTAGGGGATGCCGGATACTTCAATCAGCCAGAATTCGGGTGGGAAATCATAATTAAAATATTCACCGAACCACAAACGATCCAGATACGGGAAATGCTCGAGATAAAGATTGGCACTGTTGGCAAAACCGTCCTTCGGATTATACTGATTAGCGGAATGCAGGTCGATCATTGCGCCCGGATTCGTACGGTTCAGTACCTTACGGATACGTTTCATCGTCATACGGTCGAATGCCAGGTCATCGATATACAGACCGTCAATACCGACATTCTTTACCAGCCAGTCGAGTCCTTCCAGATAATAATTATGCCAGCGGGAAACACCACTGTTCACAATCGCAGCATCTTTCAGGTGGGGAACGAACCAGGCTCCGATATAATTTTGATCCAGATGCTCCTGCAACCAGGAGAAACCACCGCCAGGGCCTTCCGAGAAGATCTCATTACCTAGACTGCGAAGGGCATACATTTCCACACAACTGTTAGACAACTCGCGGACAGTATTATAGATCTTCACCTTCATATCCCGTGCATGTGCGCCATCGATATAAGCCTTCATTTCCTTCGTACGAAGGAACGGATAGTTGATAAACGGATTGATACCCGTTGCATGGTGAATATTCAGCACATTCGCACCCAGCTTCTCTACCTTTTCGATAAAGTCATAACTATGATAATAACGTTCGCGCCATTGCTTATCCGTATCGATCGGGCGGAACGGGGTAATTGCCACATTGAAATAGTAATACAGCTTATCGCCTTTCTTTACTTCCCGTTTGCCGGAATAAGCATTGATCCGTGTTCCGTCGGAAGCGTTATTAATGTCGATACCTCCGTTTCCGTTATTACACCAGGACAGAGGCATATGTAATGGCTTCTGATGATAGAAATTCGTATTCAGCGGACGCTCGTATTTATTATCGTAGAAACGGATCTGAAGGCCGGCATTTACATCGCCTACCCACGGGCCGTCCTGGTTCTTTTCAACATCCCATTTCCAACGCAGGTCGTTAGGACAATAGCCGCCTTTCTCTCCCAGTCCCATCATATAACGTCCGATGCCGGGAGCCAGATGAGTACGCAGACCGATATCTTCGACGGATGCATTTTCGCGGGCAACCAGCGTCACCTTATATTCGATATTTCCATCCGACTCCATTTGTCCTTCCAGATCCATCAGAAAACGGCTGTTCTGGTTCAACGCCTTCCAGGCAATAGCTCCCTGTTTATGTTTTGTGATTTCGAAGTTCAGATTTTCCCAAGCACCACCGTCTGCCGCCAGTTCCATAGGTGCGGCCAGGATAGAACGGCCATCGGTACCGATACCGGTCATCGTTTCTTTAAAGTAACTGGTGATATCTGCCGGTAGTCCGAGAGAAGACAGCTTCACTTCACGTCCCAGACAGCTGATCGTTTTATCTTTCAGGACTAATGGCGTGTAAGGAGCAATCACCTCATCATCAAAACCGATCTGTGAGTTCAGCCAACGCAAGCGGGAATGACGCCAGGGTTCATTATCCCCATGATTGGCTATTATATTCTTAGAGACATTCAACGTAACCTGTACAGTCTTACTTTCGGCATTGGCGGCAGACACAATAACCGTTCCCTGATACGTTCCCGAAGAAAGGTGTTCGGGCAACTGGGTTCCAATCCATAACGCCTGAACCTTGCCTTGCTCAACAGAACAGTTCTTCTTGAAAACAGTACCCGTTACATCCGTTCCTTCCGTATTGAAACAGGTAAATGAAGATGCCGGAATCTGTTCGCCGGTAGCTGTATTTGTCAGAGCAGAGAAGTCTACGTGCAGGTTCTCCACCTTTGAACGGGCAGCCCATACGCCTAACTGAAAAACATAATATTCGCCCTTGTCCGCCTGGCCGCTGAAATGGTCGTGACGGTCGTCGACAATCCATTTATAAGGAATATCGGTGGTCATACGGATCGGATATTCCCGGTCTTCGGTGAACAGGATATATTTTTCTCCCGAACGCCCTTTCAGTAAGCGGGCCGTTTCATCAGCCGTAGCAATCACTTCCATCGGATAGAAACTGTTCAACTGGTTTATAGCCTGGAATTGTACCACCTTCGCAGCCGGAAGCGACGGCGCTTTCTTTCCCGACAGTTTATTCTTCTTCACCCAATCGGCTGAAGCCGTATTTTCGAACGGCGGATAATTAACGGTCGGATAATACGGGCTGCCGCTCATTACATTCTTCAGGTAATAGATATAATATTCGCCCGGAACCGTCTGCGGTTGGAAAGCGACTTCCCCTTTCTCCCGGTTCACTGTAAAACGACATACATTGGTAATACGTTTTCCCGTAGCAGCATCCACCACGATCAAATTCTTATCTTCCGGATTCAAATCACGGCGACGCCAATCGATCGTTGCCAACACGGCATCCGACGGTTTCTCTACCGAAACGACTACCCGATGGTTTCCCAGGGAATCGGCATTCCAGGTTCCCAGCCCGTACAACTCGTCGGTAGGCACGGTTTGAGCTTGTAAGTTACTGAAGGTAAACAAACAAAGCAGAGTAAATAGCATTTGTTTCATACGCATTAGTTTTTAACGATTAATATTGTTTTATTCGATTGATCAATTCATCCTGCGGACGCCTTTTCTCGAGGTCGGTCGAATCGGCCTGCTGAATAAAAGCGTTCTTTAAACGACTGTTTTCTTCATTAAAAACAGCTATCTCCCTGTCGGAAAAGCTATCTCTCAGTAGATCAGGGGGAGTACATAAGGAATACCCCAGTTGCTGCAAAAGATCTCCGGCTACGGATTCAAAGATAGTAATATCTTCCGAAGATAATTCACGCAGGAACTTATTCGTATTATCTTTTAGGATCGGCTTGGTTACATTCGACCACATCTTACCGGCTACGGCTGTATTTTCTGACTCCCGGCTCTTATAGTACTCCATTACCCGATCGGAATAAGGGACATGCAGGAAGTTACAAAGGCGGCGCATCGTTTCTTCCGGACAGGCAATCAGCGTTTCATAATTCAGCATAAAAAAATGATCTTCCGCAGTCTTTTCTTTTAAGCGAAGTGCCGCCTCCTGGTCTTTCTTCCAGTTTTGAGCCAGCGCATAAATATGCTTTTCTCCTACAATCGCTTTTTTAAAAGAAAGGGCGACATCACGTCCGTCACGATAGAGATAGATGTAATAAGGTTGAATACCCGTAGACTCGATCCCTTCAGCATAAAACATATTCTTCATACTCTTGCAAAGCCAGAAAGAAGCTCCGGTTTGACGGGCTGCCGTTTCATAGATTACACGGAACAGTTCATAGACTGTTTGCTGTTTACAGGCTGCCAGTATTTCATCGGTTCGGATGCTTATTCCCTCCCAGGGTACGGGATTTACCGTGACCAGCTCGCAGATATCCGCTGCCAACCGATGGAAATTCGACTGATCCGACAGGTCGCCATACTTCGGCAATAAGGGCAGGAAACGCTGAAGAATATGCGGTGGATGCGGAGCGACAATCTGTTCTATACCATCCAGCATCACACGCAGCAGATTGGAACCGGATCGCTGCGTTCCAATCATTTGTATTCCTTGTATTGTATTCATAGAATTAGAATAAGATAAAACCCGCCACACCTGCTCCAAGGATCAGGTAGATCGGGCTGATTGTGTATTTAAATGAGATAAAGAATGTAACAACAAAAATAGCCGCAGCAGCAACCGACAGCGTAATGGTCTGCCCGATCGTTATCGCCGAAGCAAAGATCATTCCGATAACAGCCGCCCGGATACCTTTCATCGCCGCTTTTACTACAGAAGAATGATTTAACGCTTCTACAAAACGGGATAACAAAACTGTCAGGGCAGCCGGTGGAGTAAATATGGCAACAGTAGCCAGCAAAGCCCCCAATACCCCGGCCACTTTATAGCCTATAAAGGCTGCCGTAATAAAAATAGGCCCGGGAGTGATCTGCCCGATAGCAATCCCATCCGCAAACTCAGCCGAAGTAAGCCATTTCAGATTCTCCACGAACAATTCATGTAATGCCGGAATAACGACATAACCTCCGCCAAACAGGGTAAGACTTATTCCGGAGAAAGTAGATAAAATCTGAATATCTTTCGGAGCTTCCGGGCTTTGTCCGCCCCATAACAACGTGCAAAGCAATAACAACAACACTATACCGGATATGATCAGTTGTTTTCTGCCTATAAAATTCTTACCGGTAGACATCGTATCTGTCCCGGCAGGCTGACGGAACAGGAAAGCGCCGGCTACTCCACTACCTACAAGCAATAAGAATGTAACCGTAAAGCCTCCGATAAAGATCAGCAATAAAGCGGCCAGCAGACAAATGACCCATTGTATAGGAACTTTCACGGTCTTACGCGTCATCCCGATTGCTACCGTAACGATCAGGGCCGTGATAGCCGGTGTAATCCCGCTGAATATATTTTTAACCGCCGGAATATTACCATAGGAAAAATACAACCAGGAGAGAAGGATCACCAACAAAAAGGAAGGAATAATGATCCCGATAAAAGCGACAATCGCTCCGGAAATTCCCCTCAGGCGGTACCCGACATAAGCGATCGTATTAACCGCTACAGGCCCCGGTAATACGGACGTCAACGAAATGCCATCCAGCAAATCTTCTTCTTTCAGCTTCTTGTCTACTTCTACTAACTGCTTCTGTACGACAGCAATAAGCGACATATAACCGCCAAACGCCGTAGCGCCCAATTTCAGGAACGTAAGGAATATATATAGAAGCGAAACCTGTCCCATTTTACTTGATTTCTTTAAAATATTGATCCCAGGTTTCTACCGGTACGTACACCGCCCGATAGGGTGCAAAGTGCAAAACACTTTCCCAAAGTACCTTTCCCTTCTTATCCGTAACCATCACCGAACCAGTCTTCGAACTGCACTGTAGCAAGTTTCCATTTGGCAACATAGAGGCATTGCCCATCCGTGAAGTATATTTATCGGCAGGTAATAAAGCATTGATTGTTGTTTCGGCCGTACGGTTCTCTTCATCCAACCGGAAAGCCTTCCCTCCGGAACGCTGATTATGTAAACCATTATCGAAAAGCATCAGATCGCCATTCTCCATAATATAAGGCGAATGCTGAAAAGAGAAATAAGCCGTTGTATCCATTTTAAAGTCTCCGTCACGCCCAAAACGCCAGACTAGTTCGCCGCTTTTGGCATCCACCTTCCAAATCTGATCTTCAATAGGGGCCGACAATAAATAATTGCCATCTTTATCAAAGCAAAGCCCATTAATATGGAAACGGTCATAACGATATTCTGCGATATATGGGTCCTTCTCAATATCCCATACATCCCAGGCAGACCATTTTTTCAATACATTCCCCAATGTGTCGATGACCATAATACCATCACCTCCTAATGTATCCGTCTCCATTTTACCATTGACCGAAATTGTTGCCACTTTCTTCGGGCGGTACAATGTATGTATATGATGATCCTCATCCATTAGTATATCATGATGAATCACTTGATAATCTTTTCCCTTTTCTATCTTATCCAAGTCAAGACGCCACATCGTTTCGCCCGTCAGCGACACTTCTGCCAATCCAGTTCCACCGGCAAACCCGATCGAACCGCGCCGCATCGGTTTTTTATGTTCATCGTTACGTACTTGCTCCGGAGTCATCGTATAATCATCTATAACATCCTTCACAAACGGACGCAACATTGCCAGGAATGTTCCCCGCGGAGTCAGTGAAACGGCACGTACGCCAATATCTTCAACCTGCCAATACCAACGAACCTCGCCCTCGTTGTCGATCAGCATCATATAACCGGGCAGACGGCCAAAACATACTAATATCATTCCGTCTCCCAAAGCCGTCGTGTCATGGGGATGCCCCTCATTAAACCAATGGTTCACCAACCAAGGTGATTGTTCACGGGTCTTAAAAGTCAAGTCTTTCGATTTCTGTTTAAATAAATTATCTATAATAACACGATATGTATATTCGGTATTAGCCTTTAAAAGCAACAAATCAATATGATGAAGCGTGTCTGTTCGGGATATCCGGGAACGATACGATTTTCCAGTCTTCTTTTCCGTATATTCAATATATACCGGAGCCGGCTTTGCCAACAAGATATCGACTTTATTATACATCGCTGTGTTATTAGGAGAAGTCAAAGTAATAGATTTCAATGTGTTTTTTTTCATCCAACAAAAAAATACCAACACGACACAACCTATAACACCAACCATTGTAATCAAACGCTTCATATCCATCTTAAACTATTAAATTAAATAAAAAGAGGATGTGCTCCTAACCCCTTTCCGGTTTTCCACACATCCTCCCCCATTATTTATTTCGGTAACCGTGAAGGATTCTCTGCTGCCAAATTCGGATTCAATTGAGCATCATTCAACGGATACGGGAAATACCGCAAACTAGAAGTTACATTTGTCGGCTGAGCGATACCCAGCTTCTTTAAATGCGCATTTACGACTTCCTCATATTTTCCAAAACGAATCAAGTCTGCACGACGCTGGAATTCAAACACAAGTTCATAACCACGTTCTTTAAGAATAGCATCGTTCATTGCTTCTTTCGTTGAAGGAGCCGGGAAACGATTATGCTTTCCATATTCCGGAGCACCGGCACGAGCACGAATCTGATTCAAGTAAGGAAGAGCTGCAGCCGGACCATTCAAGTTATTCTCGATTTCCGCCTTACAAAGGATCACATCCGATAAGCGGAAAATACAAACCGTACGCCCATCATAATAAGCATCTGAAATCATATCGTAGGTATATTTCATGGTAGCTACGTTTTGCATATACTTCGTCGTATCATTCGGAACAACCGTTACACCCTCATCCGGAACCATGTAACGAAAACCATAATCAGATTGATCATCACGTTTTGCATCCCCCGTATAATCATAATAAAAGAACTCACGACGAGGATCTTCTTTGTCATAACTACGCCAAAATGGAAGGGATACACCATAATATTGCCAACGTCCCGGTACTTCCGGATGATCCGAGGGACCAAAGTGACAGGCAATCTCGGCAGCATTATTTCCCGTTTCATGCAATAAAGCAAAAATCATCTCCTTTCCATATTTGTTGTTTTCCGACCATACATATTTGAAATCACTTTCCAATTCATACTGGCCACTGTTCAACACCATGTCGATATACGTTTTCGCATTCGCATAATCATGATTACGCAAGTAGATCTTTCCCAGCAATGTAGCGGCGGCTCCACTCGTGGCACGAGCCAAATCCTGACCACTCCAACTAGCAGGCAAAAGATTGATACATTCTTTCAAATCAGAAATCAATGTCGCTTCAATTTCGGCTACCGGAGTCAATGTCGCATCATTCATGGTAAACGGATTCTTCACCAACGAAGTGATAAAAGGAACTGCCCCCCATGCATCTGTCAAATCACGATAAGCCATCGCCCGCAAGAATTTAGCCTGTCCCTTCACCAAGTTCTTCTTTTCTTCCGACATATTGACAGCATCTACATTATCCAGAATCGTATTGGCATTCGATACCACATTATACATATCCCTCCAGTTGTTGCTGAAATAACGGTTGCTGGCATCATACGTCATATTACTCAGTTTAGTCGGGTCGCCAGCCGCAGTAGAATAACCTATATCGGTAGCATAATCGGTAATCATAATCATATACCCCCCGTAATATAACCAAGCATCTCCCGGATAAGGATTCATATCCGAATATAAACCCACGACGGCTGCTTCAATATCCGACTCCGTACCATAAGCATTCGCTGTCGTCAAATTACTATATATTTCAGGATCCAGATCGGTACAAGCCGAAACCAACCCCATCGTAACCAGACCTAATAAATATTTCTTACAATTCATTTTCAAATTCTCCTTTCCATTAGAACGTAATATTCAAACCTACCGTATAAGTACGCATAGCAGGATAAGCATTGAAATCCATACCAGCACCAGCATTCGCCGTTTGTTGGCTTCCACCTGACTGGGCAGCCTCGTTAGCTTTCGTATCCACTTCCGGATCCCAACCGGAATAACCTGTGATTGTAAACAAGTTCTCTGCAGAGAAATATACCCGGCAAGAACTTACCACCTTTTTAAACGGAATCGTATAACCCAATGTCAAATTCTTCAGACGAAGGAATGAAGCATCTTCGATAAAATGATCGTTCACATATCCACCATACTGCGAATAGTAGAAACCGTTACGCGGAATATCCGTATTCGTGTTCGAAGGCGTCCAACGATTCAATGCGTCTGTTGTACGTTTCCACTCCAAGTTCATACGTGTCATGTTCAACAAATCGTTACCGATAGATCCCTGGAAGAAAATAGACAAATCAAATCCTTTCCAGGCAAAGTTGTTGGTCAAACCAAAAATCAAATCCGGATTGGCATTACCTATAATCGTACGGTCATCGGCATCTATCTTACCATCATTATTCACATCTTCGAATTTCGGATCACCCGGTTTGGAATTGGGTTGTGGAGCATATGTCTCTCCTTCCTGCAATACACCGATATATTTCCATCCATACAAAGAGCCCAAAGGCTCTCCTTCACGTACAATAGCATAAGCATTTTCCGATACAGTTCCCACCGGTTTTGAAGATGTGATACGTATGTCACCACTACTCCCCAAGTCTAATACCTTATTCCGGTTGAGTGCCAAATTAAACTTCGTATCCCAAACGAAATCACCAGTCAAATTATGAGAAGTAATATCCAATTCAAAACCACGATTCGAGATCTCACCAACATTCTGCTGACCGGAAGTAAAGCCGGTATAATAAGGTAAGGAAACTTTCAGCAATAAATCTTTTGTCTTTTTCCAGTAACCATCCAACGTTACAGACAAACGGTTATCAAAAAATCCCATATCGAAACCAACATTATACTGAGTTGTCGTTTCCCACTTCAAACTGGCATTTTCAGGACTACTTTGGCTAAGATGCGTACCCGGCATATTGCTTGAACCATCCAAAGTGACATGGTTGGTAGAAACCAAAGCATACGATGCATAGTCGCCGATACGTTCGTTACCCGTGACACCGTAACCTGCACGTACTTTCAAGTTGCTAAAAACATCCCAATTCTTCACAAAATCTTCTTCACTGGCACGCCAAGCCAAAGAACCCGACGGGAATGTTCCCCAATGATTATTCGCTCCAAACCGGGAAGAACCATCCCGACGAACCGTTACCGTTGCAAGATATTTATCATTGAACGTATAATTCACACGACCGAAGAATGAAGCCAACAAATTCTCAGTCTTGGCAGAAGAAACCCCTTTAATGGAAGCAGCTCCCAAATTGTTCCATTCGAATAAGTCGGTAGAGAAGCCTTTTCCGTTTGCTGAACGAGATTCTGCACTATACTTCTCATACGAATATCCCAACATCACATTCAAGTCGTGCATATTGTTGAAAGTCTTCATATAATTTAAAATACCTTCAAATACCTGCCGAGTTGCCCTGAAATCATACGTAGAAGCAATACCTCCTTCTATTTCTCCCGCATAAGTAGTAGATTTTGGCAAATAAGAGCCTTTGAAATTATGTAACAGTTCAACACCGGCTGTAGCTTTTGCCGTAAATCCTTCAAACGGACGAATTTCAAGAAAAGCCGTCCCGTTGAACTTGTCATTTACCACCTCTTTCTTACGTTCCAGCAAATTGGCCAGCGGGTTATCTCCACGACCACCAGGAACACGCCCGTACGTGCCGTCTTCGTTGTAAGGCTTTACCGTCGGATCGTAACCCATCACACTCAACATTACATTCTCGCCCAAAATATTACCGCTATAAGTCTGAGCATTCGAACGTTCACGATGAGCATACATCGTAGCACCGGCCTTAATAAAATCGTTGATAGTTTGGTCAACATTTATACGTCCGGAAATACGATTAAAATCCGTATTCTTCAAAACACCCTCTTGCTTATAATATCCAAGACTGGTCAAGACTTTTGTCTTTTCGGAGCCGCCACGGAACTGGATGTTATGATCTTGTACCAAAGCAGTCCGCGTACAGACATCCAACCAGTCGGTATCTACGGTAGACTGCAATTGCGACGGCGTATAAGCCCCGTTCGGGTTCCCCGCCTGGCCGTCGATCTCCTGATACAACGCGTTTTGCAAATTCATATAATCCTTTGCATTGATAAAATCGAACGGATTATCCACCTTCTGAGCTCCCAGATAACCACTGTAAGAGATTTTATTTTCACCCGCTTTTCCTCGTTTCGTCGTAATCAATACGACACCATTCGCCCCACGTGCTCCATAAATGGCCGTGGCCGACGCATCTTTCAGTATTTGCATGGACTCAATATCATTCGGGTTCAAATTCAAGCCTTCCGAAGAGGGGAAACCATCCACTACATAAAGCGGTTCATTTGTAGACGAGATTGAGTTGTTACCACGGACACGTACTGAAATAGTACCTCCCGGTGCTTTTGAACTTTGCGACACTTGTACACCGGCCGTTTTACCTTGCAGTGCTTGTGCTGCATTACTTACCGTACCACCCATCACCATATCATCAGCCGATACAGTCGAAACAGCACCTGTCAAATCTTTTTTCTTCACATAGCCGTAACCAATCGCAACCACCTCATTCAGGCCGATTGCTTCTTCAGCCAAACTGACATTTACCACAGGCTGGGTACCTACTTTAATTTCTTTCGTAGTATAACCAATAAAAGAAATAACCAAAGTTGCATTATTAGGTACATCTAGGGTGTACTTACCGCCCACATCAGTAACTGTACCATTTGTGGTTCCTTTCTGCACAACATTGGCACCCGGTATGGGCTCTCCGGCACTGTCCGTTACTACACCCGACACCTTTTTAGCCTGTTGAGTGACCATAACACTTTCATTCTTTGCTTTCGCTGCATCCACTCCACCAGGAATAGCATACGAAGAAACGAGGGAAGATATACATAATCCAGCTATAAGACCGGATCTTGATAACACCTTCCGCGTCTGAGAATCCACTGCTCTTGCAGTAAAATTTTCTTTCAGTAAAGCGTTGTTCATAAATTTAAATTATTAGATTTATATCTGCATACAATTGCATCCCCTTTACAGTAAACTTGTCAGAATACTAACAATTGACCTGAGTTCGATAAGAACTCTTTCA
>NZ_KQ033919.1:2397017-2474465 GCF_000969825.1 Parabacteroides gordonii MS-1 = DSM 23371 | reverse complement strand
TGAAAGAGTTCTTATCGGACTAAATCACTTATTTAAGAAAGGTTACAACGAGTTCCCATCTTAATATTCAAATAACAAGCTGATATAAAATACTTTTTACACAAATAGAGTATACGCCTGCTTAACTTTAAAATACGTTTATTGATCTATTTTACATAAAGCTGGATGCTCAAAATAAAGACAAACCATCCTTTAAATAATATGAACTATCACACCAACTATCACAGCTCATACACATTGTTATTCAACAGATATCAAGCCATGAATGATAGTGTGATAGTTATATTAAACAATACTGAAGTAAAAGAACCTTTTTATTTCTCTATCACCAGCCAGGTATTTCCACGAGCAGGAATAGTCACCGTAATATCTATCGTATAATCGCGATTCAGTTTATAGGCAACCGGAGCATTCTCTTTTTCCCTGATCTTCGCTACATCGGAGATACCAGTGTAATAAAGCGAAAGCCGGATCGTACGGGTGATAGCCCGGTCGGTCGGGTTGAACAACAAGGCAAACCCTTTTTCTTTTTCGTCCGGGTTCACATGCATAAAGCCGTCCCAATCGCGTCCGTCGGCACGGCGCAGGTGGATCAGTTCGCTGTTGAGGATATTACGGTATTTCTTATACCAGTCGATCACCTCGACTACGGCCGCTTTTGTTTCCGGGGTGTCATATAGACGGGGGCCACGGTAACAAGCCTGTACGCCGGCTCCGTAATTCTGGATCATGTGGGCTTTATAGTCGGGGATATGATCTTTCAGAGGTTCCAAGGTAGCGGCCGCTCCACCTCCGTGGTATTGGGTAAGCGGGACGAATGTCCAACACATGCCCGGAAGACGTTCCCACAAACCATCATACATCACCTGACGTCCCAGCACCAACTGACGTTCGCGGGGAAGCGACCAGTTTACCTCACGGTAACCGATACCGACTTTCGATCCGCCATTCAGCATATAACCGCAATCGGGGATGTTGGTATAAATACCGGTTTCACACATCCACTGGTAGAGGTCGACTATTTGTTTACGTTGTTTCCATTGGGAGTCTTTCAACCCCTTGTGATGTGCATGCGTGGTAGAGGCGCAGACATTCCCCGGATAAGAGCCATCGTTCTCGAAAACAGTCATTCCGGTCTTTTCAAAGAAGCCGCGTATCTTGCGGAAATAATCGTATCCCCATTCACTGGACAGACAGGGGGAACTTCCGAAGATCATACCTCCCCGTTTTCCTGTCTCCGGATTGATTACATCCACTTCATCACTGATCCACCGGCTGGACAGCAGGGAATAACCGCCAAGTTCTATTCCTTTGGAATTGGCATATTCGGTAAATTCTTTGAATTTGGCAATATTCGCTTCACTTTCATCCTCCATATTCATGCCTGAACCGAAGCTGAGGATCACCATTTCGTAACCGGTTTCGGCACATTGGTCGATCGCCGTTTTCACCACCTTCGGATCGGAAGAGACACAATGCAGGAAGATCGGGTTCTCGGTTGTCCAGGGAGCGATCTTCCGATACATCCGTTTCTGGAAAAGGCCTTTCCGCTCACGGTCGTCGCTATCGAAAGGCATCAGCCAGGTACGGAAGCTTTCAAATTTACCACCGTCAGGAATATCTTCATCAGGCCCCATAGGCAATTTTACTTCCAACAGGCACGGTGTCAACAAGGGATAATTACATTGAGAAGTATAACGAGGATCCACGCTCCAGTTTTCCGTCCGTTCCGCTTCCCGTTCGGTAAAACCGAGGAAGGCCCAGTCGCTTTCCACATGGATATTCGGTTTAAGGAACTGCTCCGGCCTTTTCGCTTCTACCGGAGATTCGGGTTCAGCCATAGCCAACTGTTCAAGGGTAAACTCATCCAGCGTTATCTGCATTCCAGTTTTATTATCGATCTCAAACCATTTGCTGATACAGGGAAGGCCGTCATACAAGGCATAATTCAATTTGACTTTGACACCTTTCAGATAATCCGGCCCTTCCAGGTAGAAAGAAAGTACTTTGCCGGATGTTTCTCCGGGTTTAACAAGCGACCAGCGTTTGCCAGGCCATTGAATACGGGGTGTCAACTCCGTAATATCAAATCCGGTCACACGGAAAGAATTCGGTAGAATAGTTAAACTGTCTATCCATTTATATTGTGTATAACCATACTCGAATTGTCCGTCGAGACCGCCGAGCGTATAAATCTTATCATCGATCTTCAAAACTCCTTCATTACTAACGGCACGGAGCATACTTTCGCCTGTCATCTGATTGATCAGATCGACGGTAGCGAGATTCGGATAGATACGGAATATACGACTTACCAGGCCGTTGGAAAGGACAATGTCTTTTCCGTTATGTGTTTGATACACGCCGGCTTGTATGCCTTTGGCATCGAGCAACCAGTCTGTTTGGGGACGTGCCACCGGCAGATCGATCGCCGGTAAAGTGGCAATCTTACTTCGCAATGTCCTTTCTATTTCAGCAGGCATTGTCTCAACGGCTCCCTTATAATCGGCATTTACCAGCGAAGGTTTGATTTCGTTATAAGAGAAAACAGGATCGATCCAGTCGGCATGGTCTCCGCTGACGCCATCGCCACCATCATCCACAATCAACTCCAATACATCTATTCCGGATACATCGAGTGAGATCTCACGGGCTTTCTCTCCTCCGCGAACCATTCCGCTGTTATATATTTCCTTCCCGTCACCTACCAAACGGAAAACAACACTTCCTTTATCAAAAGAGCCGTCCCCGGAACCGACTCCAACAAACTGCTTCTTCCCTCCGGTACCGTCGGTACGGTAAAACAGCATCGTCCCGTCCGTCATCGGTATCTTGCTGAAATCTTCTTTTTTATAATCCAACGAATGGTCGTTTACACCAACCTTGCAGGTGAATTGCCCGGTGTTCTTTCGCAGGCTCAGTTTTATCTTACTATTTGACTGCACACCGATCCCTTGTCCAAACTGTTCACCGGCCACCGCCAGTTTCTCACCGGTAACGGCTGCATTCTTCATAGGTGATCCGTACTGTTGATAAGCCAGAGACAGATCCATCTCAGGCAAAGAAATTGTATTTTGGGCACTTGCGTCCCAAGCAGAGAAGAAAAATCCTCCCATAAGGAGAAATAAAGAAAGAGTCTTTTTCATGGTAGTTAAAAGTTAGAATATATATAAGTCCCCAAAGATACTTAAAATATCTCCGGAGACTATATAGGTTACATAGAACATTTTATTTGCCCCAAGCTTCATTGGGAGTATCGCCCAGCCATAATTCCAATACTCCTCCATCCGAAAAGACGGTATGAGGAATCTGAAAAGAATTATATTCCTTTCCGTTAAGCTGTGCACGTTGGATATAACAATTGGTTGCCGAATTGTTATACGTCTTTATCTTGAAAGACTTTCCCTTATAATAATCAGCATCCAGCGAAATGGTAACCTCATCAAATACCGGACTGGTTATGTCATATTGCGGATCACGGGAAGAACCGCCATCCAGAGCAAACAATCCGATCGCCATCAAAGAGCTTACACCACCCATCTGGCCCTGATCCTCATCATGTCCGCCATATCCTCTATCGGGGCCAATTGCTCCATAGGCCTGCTCCTTCACCCGGCGCACCCAATATTGTGTCAACCAGGGTTTTCCGGCATGCGAAAAGACATGGGCGTTCGAACATCCCGGCTGGTTCGCATAGCTGACATAGCCACTACCATATCCATACACAAAATCGGTATCTTCCGATCCCCTGAAAGCATAATCCAATTTATTGCAAAGGCTGTCATTACCCCCCATCATCTTCGCCAGAACAGGGATTGCATGCGAGATCCCGAAAGTAGCCTGCCAGGCATTCGCTTCGACGTATCCGTTACCGCTCAATGGGTCGGTATGAAGCCATTCCCCGTCGGCCTTCTTCGGTAGAATCAATCCCAAATCCTTGTTGAAGGAAGCCGGCCATCCGGTTGCCCGTTTACGGAAATAATCGGCATCCCCTTTCTTTCCCATTTTAGCAGCCATTTCAGACAAAGCCCAATCCTCAAAAGCCCACTGGATCGTCAGTCCTGCATTTCCGGGACAATATCCGTTGCGGACATAAAAGTCCAGTTCCTTATCCATATCCAACGCCAGCATACCTCCTTTGGAGTGATTCCGTTTCATAGCGCGGAAAGCATTCTGCGGATTCCACTTCTTCACAAGCCCTTTCTGGAAAGCACTCGTTATAAGGGATGTAGCCGGACATCCCGACATGATATAAGAATAGCCGCCGGCACAAGGACCACGGGGAAGCAGGTTGCCATTTACATCGTACTCGAGCAGGGAAGCTGCAAAATCATCCAGTACGGAAGGATAAGCCAGTCCCCAAAGCGTATTCAGGTTCCATTGAGTCAACCAGAAGGCATCGGAGTTGTACATATGATGTTTCACTTTTCCCTGTTTGTCCTTTTCCAGTTGCCGCACATGAAAACGGATATTTTTCGTCTGTGCTCCCGACCGGGTTCCGTCCGTATAATCGGGATATTCACCATTATAATCGTCGAGTTTATGTCTTCCCAACAAGGAATGCCATAGATCGGTATAGAACTTCATCTTCTGGTTGTGGCTTCCTCCTTTCACATCGATACGGCCCAGCCATTCATTCCATTCCTGTTGTGAGTTCTGCCGTACCTGGTCAAAGTTCCAGTGGTTGCAGTCCTGCTCCAGGTTCTCCCAGGCATTGTCCGTACTGACATACGATATAGCGACCTTCATCTGCAATTGTTCACCTGCCTGTACCTGATAATTTGCCTTCACGCCAGAAGTAGGGGCATCATGATAACTCATTCCCCGGTTTCTTGGAGTGCTCTCTTTCGTCCCCTGCAACTCGTTTATATCCGTAAGCCGCTGTTGGTCTACCCAACCGTCCAAAGCCTTGAAAGGAGTATCGAACGTCACGGCAAAATAGATACGGACTACATCAGGCCCTCCCCACAACCGTCCGGTGGTATCGAAATAACCTTCTACACTGTTGTTCCCTTTCTTATTCACATGGGCGTTTACCATTGTGGAAGTGCCGACATAACCACCCAGATTCAGCAGGATATCAGCCGGATTGTCTTCCGTATAGGTGAAACGGTAGAAGCTGACACGGTCGGTAGCCGTTTGTTCCACCCACATTTTATATTTATCCAGAAACAACCTGTGATAACCCGGTTGAACAATCTCTCCCTGATGCAGGAAAGAGGATTTCCAGAGTTGTTCGCCGCCTGTCGGGTCTACATCTCCCGTAACCGGCATTACCGTCAACCCGGAAAGCATCCAGCAATGGATCTGTGGGAAACCCAGCACTTCCGTCGAATTATAATTATATCCGCCGCCGTATTGATTTTTATTTCTGGTCAGCGGTGCAGCCCCTATCATCCCATAAGGTTGATTTCCGGTGATAAAGAAGAAGTATCGTCCCCGGGCAGTCTCGGTATAAGGATTGACCCAGGATACGTAGTCCGTATAATCATCAGGGGAAGGAAAGACCTCGATCTCTGAAAGTCCTACCTGAGTACCGGCGGCATCGGTCACCTCAAACCGTACCCATTCGACCTGTCTCGATTCAAACTCAATCTCTTTGGGTGTTCCATCGTTGTCCATACCCCAGACATTGATCTTACTGCCGTCGCTGAAACGCAATACGCCTCCGGCAATATGCGACTCCATAACCGGACGATCATACAAAATGATTTTATTGATATTCACGGGACGTTCCCAGTCCAGTTGTATCCATGGATAATCGATCTGCCCCCAGAAAGTTTCAGTACTCTTGGATACCCATTCGCCTTTATCCAATACCCGTATCACTCCGTCGATTGCCTTGCTTGCATCACGACCGGCATCCACGGAAGAGGAAGCCGACGCACGGGCTTTCGGGGCAATATTATAAGGCGTAGCTTGCATCATTCCCCAAGGGAAACCTCCCAAAAGAAGGAGCATAAAAAGTTTCAAATATGTTTTCATAAGATAAAAGACCTTTTGCCGGCCATTCTTTAATTCATTATTACATTTGTTCCGTCAGCAACCTGTAATTTCTTCACCTTATCACCATAACGGACGCTCACCTTTTGTGGTTTGTCCGAATAGATCCGGGCAGAAACCAGTTTTCCTTCTTTCCACTGCATATCTACCGTATATCCTCCACGTGCACGCAGGCCACGTATCTCTCCTGTTTTCCAGCAGGCAGGCAATGCAGGCAGCAGATGAATTTCTCCGTTATGACTTTGCAACAACATTTCGGCAATGCCTGCCGTACCTCCGAAATTACCGTCAATCTGGAAAGGCGGATGAATATTGAACAAATTATTTTGAGTAGTTTTGCTCAGCAACATCTGTACATTATTGCCGGCCTCTTCCCCATCTTGCAAACGAGCGTAGAAATTAATCATCCAGGCACGACTCCAGCCGGTATAAGAACCTTGCCGGTTCGATTCGTTCTCATTGTAGAAGCGACGACGTTCTATGGTTTTCCGGGCAGCCTCATACAACTCTTTCTTGTTCGAATTGATCGAAGTACCGGGATAAAGACCAAAGAGATGCGAAATATGGCGGTGACCCGGTTCTACTTCTTCGTAATCTTCAATCCATTCCTGAATGGTCTGATAACGTTTGCTCACCCGTATAGGAGGCAGTTTACGCAAGGTCGCGGAAAGCTGTTTGTCGGTTTTCGGATCGGAGCCTATCACTTTGCCGGCCTTCAGACAAGCATTGAACAACTCGTATATAATCTCGATATCCATCGTTGCGCCATAGGTCAGCATATAATGCTCGCCATTGGGCAACTTGTATCTGTTTTCCGGTGAATTGGAAGGAGCCGTCACCAGATAGCCGTTCTTATCTTCCACCAAATAATCCATGATAAATTCAGCCGCTTCCATCATGGCCGGATAAGCTTCGTTCTTCAGATATTCCTTATCGTTGCTGAAAAGGAAATGTTCCCATTGATGCAAAACCAACCAGGCACCTGCTATCGGGAATGTTCCCCATCCTACTCCATCGGCAATAGCTGTTCGGCCGAAAGGATCGGTCAGGTGATTCATCGTCCAGCCCTTGGCATTATAGGTTTTGCGAGCTGTTACCCTACCCGGTACCCGAAGCGCGTTGATGAAATTTGAAAAAGGTTCTACCGTCTCCGACAGATTGCATACTTCAGCCGGCCAGTAGTTCATCTGAATATTAATATTCGTATGGAAATCGGAACTCCAGGCAGCATACATATCTTCGTTCCACAATCCTTGCAAATTGGCCGGAAGTACACCCGGTGTCCGGGAGGAATTCATCAGCAGATAACGTCCGTACTGGAAATAAAGAGTAATAAGAGAAAGATCGGTTTCTCCGTTCTTCACCCGTTCCAACCGGCGGTCGGTCGGCAATACGGAAGATTCCCCCATGTTGAACGTCACCCGGTTGAACAGACTACTATGCTCTGTTATATGTGTTTGTTTAATCTTTTCATAAGAATCCTTACCCAACCGAGCAAGGATACGTTGGCAAGTTTCCGACGGATTGATTTCCCGGTCAACATCCAGTTGCGACAGATTATAGTCTGTAGCCGCCGTCAGGAAAAAGACAACCTCATCGGCTTTTTCCACATAAAACCCATTATTCAGTGTCATCAGTTGTCCGCCTTTATGAAACCCGGCAATCCGGCCGGCAAAACGCATATGTGGACCGATTGCACCTGTTTCCGCTTCCGGCAAATCTACAATCTGCCCCTTTATCTCCAACTCGTTGGCCGAAACCGGATAAGCTGTAGCATCCTGTTCCCTGTCATAATGCAACCGGAACGTCAAAGCCCCCGGCCTGTCAGCCGACAAACGAATAACGACAACATCATTTTCAGCAGAGACGAACACTTCACGTTTATAAGTCACCTGGCTTAACGCATAGGAGACAGAGGTGATGCCGGTCTCCAGATCCAATTCCCGCTTGTAGCCGGAAACAGCCGGATTGACGCTGCCGGTCAATAAGTCTATATAAATATTACCAAACGATTGATAAGAACGAATACGCAACGGATCGCTTTTCATGTATTTCTCCGACAGTTCCACCGCCTTTCCGATCTCTCCATTTAACAGCAATTGTTGTATTTCGGGTAGTTTAGCGGCAGACTCTGCATTGGCGTCACTCTTAGCTCCGGCCCATAGGCTTTCTTCATTCAACTGAATGGTTTCGCGGCGGTAATCGCCATACACCATCGCTCCCAAACGACCGTTCCCGACGGGTAAAGCTTCGTTCCAATCTTTTGCCGGCTTGTCATACCACAATCGGCAATCCTGATGTTGCGCCGATAACATGGTCGAAACTGTACAACAAAGAATGATAAATAGATTTCGTTTCATAAATATAGTAGTGCTTTATTATCCAACGCAAATATAAATTATCATGTTTCCTTAGAAAATAGCAAATAACTGCCTATTCGGTGGACTATTATTGTTTACAGAACCTTGTTTTCAATCAGAATCGTACAGGCTTTATTTTGACCGCGGATAAACTAACATCTTGACGGTTGCCTTCTAATAATCGAACAGAAACAGTATGTTTACCCGGTTTATCAAAACGTATCCAACCAACAGGCTTAAATCCGTAAATAGAGGAAGAGCCTTGCTGATTCTGTATCCGGAGACCTTCATCCGTACTGATCTCCCATACCTGACGCCCATTACCCTTTACTTTCAAATCAACATGATATATCCCAGGATCTTTAACTTCTATTTCCCAAGTAACATTGCCATCTTTAAACAGATCACTCACACAATAAACATGCTTCCACTCTCCGAATTTCTCCATCCAACTTTCTTTTCGTATCGTACAATCCTTAGCAGATGCAAATTTCACAGAGAGCTCTTCTATACCGGTTTCAGGGTCTGGAGCAATTGTGTTATCCACTACAATGTCCCCTTTTATTGTCAGTTCGATAATAGAGATCATCGGGTCCGGTGCTTTATGAGGAATATCCAGTACTGTCCATGAGCTTTCTTTCGAAATCTTTACCTTATGCGGCTTCTTTTCACCGATAATGTCAGCAGATATTATTTCCGATTTAAGGCCGGGAATATATAATTTGCCAGTCGCAGGCCAGTCATATACTGCCAGATAAAGTTTATTATCTTGGCAGACTACATCTCCCCAAGGTAAGGCATGTTTCCAAGGAGACGGATCGGCACCGTAAATCATTTGCGGATACTTTCCGATCCATTTGCCGGATGAAAGAAGCGTCTGTTCCGCATAGTCCGGAACATTTCCCAGTCCATCAGGACCAATATTCATCATATAGGTTCCTCCACGTGCTATTGTGGATATCAGATACATCAGGATCTGTTTAGGAGTTTTCCAATTCTGATCGTACCAGGCATATCCCCATGCATCGTTCGTCACATCCACACTTTCCCACAGACCGTCTATGTTTTCCAAAGGGACTTCCATATCACCCAACGTCTGATAATCCCCCAGATTATAACCTATACGACCGGAAACCAGTGCACCAGGTTGGTTCTTATGAACGACCTCCACCAATTTTTCGGCATACTTCTGAGGAATACCTCCCGGCGTATCAAACCAGATGAGTTCTATATCTCCATAGTTCTTTGTTATTTCCTCCACTTGCGGAAGACACTTCTCATGGAAATAATCATCAAATGTTTTCGGATTTCCTTTTGCATCCACACGCGATGCGCCGGAAGCTCCGGGAGTAGTCCAATCTTGATTGTGGGAATAATAAAACCCAAAGCCCAATCCCAACTGCTTACAGGCATCAGCCAATTCCTTCATCGGATCGCGGCCAAAGGGAGTCGCATCTACAATATTGAACTCATCGCATTGTGAATCGAACATGGCAAAACCGTCATGGTGTTTACTTGTAATGATAATATACTTCATTCCGGCATCTTTCGCCAACCGGGCAATCTTCATGGCATCGAATTGCGAGGGATTGAACTCTCGGGCTACTGCTTTATATTCATTTTTATCTGCATTCGCCATATTTACATCCATCATCCACTCTCCGATTCCATAATAGGTTTTTCCCTGCCATTTATTCCCCAAATGAGAGAAAAGCCCCCAATGGATAAACATGGCGTAATTTCCCCATTCGAAAAGATGTCCGCGTACATTTGTTACATTTGTCGCCTTCGCTTGCTGCTCACCCCACATTTTATCCATTCTCTGCTGACTAGATAGGGGAGAGATTGAAATCATAGAAACAACTATACACCCCAAAATAGCCTTCAGAATACACGATCTAAACATAGATGTTCCCAATCGGGATCTTTGGAATATTGTATATACATTCATTATTATAATACCTTATTATTTTTGCATGGAGATGCGTGCCACAAAACCTCCCCCCGACATCAATTCTTCCTTTATTCGCTGTCCGGAGTGTATTTTACTTTTCTTCACCTCGATCTGTTTCCGATTACCGGGAGTATCCGAAGCTATTTCTATCTTATATTTACCTTTAGGCAAGAAGTCCAACTTTGCATCAAACGTCCTGGTAGTCTCTCCGTTAAGAACGGTCAGATACCAGACATCTCCCTTTCTCCGGGCCAGAGCAGCCAACTGTCCGATCTCACTTTCCGGCAATACGATCGTTTCATCCCAGGTTACCAGCACACTTTCTATAAACGATCTACCCGGACACGACAGCATATCTTCCATATCTGCCGCAAAGATCAACATCGGAGAAGTGAACATATAAATTGACGACAACTGATGTCCAAAGGTCACGGATGGATGACAAAAAGCACGAAAATTCATCGGTGTATAATCAGCCGGCCCAACCAGCCAGCGGGTAAATGGCAATACCGTATTATGATAAGGCCAGGGCGGACCCGGAGCCCAGCTGTTCTCTCCGCCCACACACTCCAGTCCTCTTACAGCTTCTTTCGCCAGCAAGTTCGGGTAGGTATACGAATCGCCTGTCGGCTTATTCACACCATGAAAGATAACCATCAATTTTTCTTTGGCTGCAGCTTTCAGAATATCCTCCATCAGATTGACCGTAAAAGCATTCTCTGTATGGAAAAAGTCTATTTTCAACCCTTTCACCCCTACTTCCGCACACTTCTTCATAAAGTCGGCACGCTCCTCTGCATCGACCAAACCCACATCAGATTTATTTCCAAACCGAGGAGACGAGGAACGCCATACCCAGATATCTACATTCTTTTTCCCTGCATAATCCACCAGTTCCTTCAACATCTCCCACTTGGTCCGACCGTTTGCGTCTTTTTCCGTTTGTTGCCACAACTCCCAGCCATCATCCACAACAACAGACTCGATTCCCAGTTCAGCACATCCGTCCACATATTTTTTATGATTGGCTACACTCAGCCGGTCATTACCTTCCACCAACCAAGTGAATGTTGCTCTGCCCGGTTTGATCCAGTCAGTCTTCGCCCCGTCAGGGAAAAGTGTTTTATCCGGTTGGTCGGATACCTGTTCAATAATCCGGTTATTCACCAAGCCATTCAAATCTTTTGCCAACATAAGTATACGCCAGGGGGTTACAATTTCTTTACTCTGGTCTTTCGGAGAAACAATCCATGGCGTATCACGTACTTCTTCATGCCAGTATTTCGTAGGCGGAAGACCGGTTATTATTCCAGTTTCCACATGCCCTTTATTTTCTACATAGCCAAATTGTACACGGTTCGGAGCTGTTCCAAATAGTACCGCTCCGTGATAATTGAACAGATTCGCTTCCGTGATCGCTGCATAAACTCCATTCGGTAAATGAAAAGTGGCAGGCGGTGCCAGCAATTCACCAGTGATATGATCGGTCTCCCGTTCCTGATATTGTTGCAGCCAGCCATACTGGAAAGGACCGCTGGCATACCAGGTCTTAGTTTTTGACGGAAAGATAAATGAAGTTTCCTCTCCATAAATACAGGCAGGACCTTCTACCGGAATACGGTAACGCAAGGCAATACCATCAGGAAATATCCGGGCATCCAGATAAAAAAGGCTTCCGTCGGCTTGCTGTAACTGATAAACAAGCGTATTATTTTCCTTTTTTTCCTTGTTAAGCAGCTGAACGTCTTTTCCCAGCTGACGGTGATCGACATTCAAACCTAAAGGAGCTTCCCGAATAACTGAATTTTCCTCATAAGAGACATCCAGCACCAATTGTTTATCGGCATTCGCCTCTATTTTCAATTTTACCGGGGTAGCACCAGATACTGCGTCTACGACCTTCGCTTTTACTATCTGATTTACATTTAACAAAAGCAATGCAATTACTAAAAACTTAGATATACTATTGTTCATTTTAAGTGATATTAGATTTTCAAACATTGAAATGGTAAAAATAGGAAACAAACCCAGCATAAGTCTTCACAAAATACGAGCATTATTTTGCAAAATCCAGGATTTAGGGTACAGTTTTTACTGTATTCCAAATCCTGGATATAAACGCTTCGGTTTTATTTTGAACTATTATTTTATTTACCAGTCATAAAACGAAAATTATAATCACTGAACGACCAGACTTTCGTCCCTTCAGGAATAATAGCTTTTCCTGTTTTATCGCCATTCGTATTTACATCCACTTTCAATACAATACGAGAGAAATCTCCTTTTTCATAATCGAATGTCTTTCCATCATCATCATATAAATTATAAGAAGAGGAAGTTTTACCATAGTGACGAACTTCCAGCGGAAGTTTCTCATCCTTCACTTTTGTCACAGCAGGCCATAGAGGAATGATTCCCCCTTCTTTCACATATACAGGGATCTTTGACAAGCCAGGAGAGACCGTTATCACCTCCCCTTCCCCTGCAAACTCACCGGTATAGAAATCATACCACTTACCTTGCGGAAGGATCACCTGGCGTTCTTTCTCACCGGCAAACAAAGGAGCGACAAGTAAACTCGGACCTACCATAAACTGGTCTTTAACCTCCCGCTTAACAGCCATCGCATACGGATTAGCTGTCGCATCCAATACCCCCTTTTCTGTTTGGGTATCCGCTTGGTAGCCTTCTTCCAGATTCATGGCACGCATGGGAGGAGTTCCTTCAAAGGTGTAATCGGCAAAAGCTGTATAGAGATAAGGGATCAACTGCATACGTAACTGCGCAATCTCACGTACTTCTTTTTCCACTTCCGGAAAACTCCAGGGCTTTGTTCCGTCCGCCCAGGCATCCAATTGAGCTACAGGAGAAAAACAAACGGTCTGCATCCGTCTTAACCACTCCTCTCCCGTCCCGGAAGATCTAACCTCGGGCGTCCAAAGAACACCGATGAAAGAACTGTTTATCAGTGCTGTTATAAAATCACGATGAGCATAATAATCGTTATAAATGACATAAGGGTACGAACTCGTCCCTGCATTCCCAGCACGGACTAATCCATAAGTTCGCGTATTACGTTTACGGAACATGTCCATTGTAACACTTTGCATCAGGGAACCATATATCTGACGCATCTGTTCTGCCGGCATACCGGATGGAAAAGAGGCAACATCCGGCCAAAGCCAGAAATCATAACCGTCATTTTCATCCATCTTATATCCGCTAATGCCTTTATCCAACTGATGTTTCTCAAAATGCTCCACCATGATCTTCTGTGCTGCGGGCATCGAATAATCGGGGACAATCCCGCACCACACCGTATGCGATCCGGTATAGGGTTCGATTTTATCGTACAGTTCACCATCTGGTGATACATAAGGATTGATCCATACATTCGTTTTTATATACTGGTCATTCAGATTTTTCACAAAGTGATCCGGATCCGGGAAACGAACTCTATCCCATTCGTAAGTGCATGGATAGGAGCGGCTCATCCAACCAGGTTCAAGTCCGACTACACTCAACGGGAAACCTCGTTTTTCAAATTGAGCAACTTCTTCATTCACTTCCTTATCGGAGAATAAAGAAGGTACACGATGCCAAAAGCCAAGTCCCCATCTCGGAGGTAATGCACCGCCACCGTTATACAAATTAAAACGACGAACTACATCCAACATCGTCGGTCCGGCAAACAGGACAACTTCTACTCCTTCTGCCGGAATCAGAAACTCCAGATTATCCGAATACGGCTGGGCTTCCCAATTCTTGTCTGTATTCCGGTCTCTTACGACTGGTGGGTTCTTGCTGTCTTTCCTCACACTCGTACCTACCCATGTATCTATGTATCTGGCTGAATTGATAAAGGCACCATATCCCCTAGAAGAAACAAAAAATGGAACCGGAGTGTGTGTACGTCCATCATCTTTTCCGGTATAATGATCTACATGCAGACGCATGATCCGTCCTCTCTGTTCAACCGTTTTAAAATTCAGGCCCAAACCGAATATCTTCTCATCCTTTTCCAGAGGGAAACGGATATAGGTTTTCCCATCGACCACTTCAAAACTGATATCCTCTTGGGAGACAGGCAGGGAGGCTTCTCCCATTTTCCTGATAGCATCGAACTTGGGACTAATATTCAATTCACTCAGCAGGTTAATCTTCTCAGGAGTACCGACAGAAACATTCCACACGCCTGCTACCTCTTCTTTCCATTCGACTCCTCCTTTGTTTTGAGGAGAATTATTACATGCACTCAAAATGCAAAGAGTACAGATTGCTACAAAATATCTTCTCATATATCTCATTTAAAAGAAGGCAGAATCACAGGGTTCTGCCTTCTGTAATTATAAAATTAATCTAACGGATTGAACGTTCCACCGCTCCAGCCTTGCGTCTGCTCCATTTTGGAGTTCGTTTCCAGATACTTGTTAGGTATCGCATAGAAATAATAATTGTCTTTAAAATCAATCGTAAAGTTCTTATCCAGGATAACCAGCGAGTCTCTGAAGTAAGTAGCATAATTATTCTCAAAATCAGCCGTATCCTTTATCTTATTAAATTCTTCTTCCGGTATATTTAGTTTTGGCAGGACACCATGACGTACTTTCCCATTCAACTCAGCCTCAAACAACCGACGGCGGCGCAAATCCCAATAACGTTTACCCTCAAAAGATAGTTCTAACTTCCTCTCCAGCATGATTGCATCAATCATTTGCCCTGACGATAACTCCGGCTTTAATCCATACATGCCATTATCACCTGCAAGTATACCGGCTCTTGCCCTGATCGCTTTCAATACATCATAGGCCTCATCCGTCTTACCCAGCATAGCTGCACATTCTGCATAGTTCAGCAACACCTCAGCATGCCGAATCTCGATCCAGTCTGTACTACTTCTTTCTGTATAATAAGAGGTATAGCTTGTCTCAACAGCCTTTCTACAATAAAAACCTGTTGCTGTGGGATTATTCAATTCAGCCCCCACATACGTCCATTGTTTTCTGCCTGCTTTACCACTCAATTCCCAAGTACAGCTATTGTAAGCGATAGTCATATTGAAACGCGGATCTCTGTTCTTCCAATATAAAACAGGATCATAATCGGTAGATTCAGTGATAGGAACACCTGTTATCATTGGATATGACTCTACCATCTCCAAAGTCGGATGATTCGCTCCTGTATAATTTTGTGCCTCAGACAAAGGACGGGTCGCTGCATTCCATTTGTTCGTAGCCCCCGGTTCCTGGTATCTGCGTCCCCAGATAACTTCTCTGTTCATTTCATCATACCATATCTTTTCATAATCGGCATATAATCCGTAGCCATTCGCTTCCAGTTCTTCTTTTGCCTGTTTATTGACCTTATATGCTACCTCCCAACGATCCGTCAGGTTATCAGGATTGAACTGAGGGCTGGCATAATACAATAAAACACGTCCTTTCAAAGCCAATGCTGCAGCTTTGGTTGCCCGTCCCAAATCATCACCAGTCCAACTCCAGGGAAGATTTTCATAAGCATAATCCAGGTCCTTGATGATAATATCGATACACTCAGACGTTTTATTACGTGACACCAGTAAGTCATCAGTCAGTTTCTGTGGTAACAACAACATAGGGACACCGCCATACACACGCACCATACAGAAATAACGCCAGGCGCGAAGGATAGAAGCCTGAGCTTTCAGGTTTGTACAGGTCTCCGTGTCTATAGCCTCATTATTCTCCAGTTTTTCAAATAACATATTAATATTACGAATATCTTCATAATACCAATAATCGCTTGAAGCTGTCGTTAACTGACCGTACATCACACCGCCGCCGCCATCGGATTCATCCGAATAAGATGAATAAAAAATAGAATTAGCACCATCTCCATCCCTATCTTGCTCTCCTTCCCATTTGGGCAGATTCTTTTCATACAACCTGTTCAGGTAAGCTGTTGCATATTTGGCATCTCCCCAAACCTGGTCGTCTGTCACAGCAGATAAATCCTTTTTATTCAGGATATCCGAACAACTCACACTCATAGCTAACAATGAGCCGTATAATAAATATTTGATCGTCATAATGCTTTAATTTTAATATTAGAAACTAAGGTTCACACCAAAAGAGTAACTCTTCATCATAGGATAATCGAAAATCGTCGAACTTTCCGGATCGTAATATTTCACCTTATTTTGAAGCAAACACAGGTTATTTCCAGTCAGAAAGAATTTCAGCTGGGCAACCCCCAATTTAGTCAACACCGATTTAGGCAACGCATAAGAAAGATTCACATTTTTCAAACGCAGGAAAGAACCGTTACGCATCCAGAATGTCGATTCCTCACCAGCTGCATTACGAGAGGCACGCGGAAAAGCAGCACCTACATTTTCCGGAGTCCAGTGGTCAGTCCAAAAATCGAAGTTCGTTTCCTGCGGACGTGCCTGAGCACCTCTCATAGCGATCATCACGTCATGTCCGGCTACTCCCTGTAAGAATATATCCAAAGAAATACCTTTCCATGAACCGCCTAAAGAAATACCGTAGTTCAGAGGAGGTGTCGTATGGTTTATAATCCAGTCTTTATCATTATCATCGATCACACCGTCGGGCTCATCACTGTTCGCTCCACGCAAATCCTTATAGTTCAGCATACCTAATTCGGGTTTCTGACCAAAGATTGTATATCCTTCCGGCAGCGCATCCAAGTCCGCCTGTGTACGGATAATATCCGTTGCAATATATCCCATTTTACGATCTGTGCTATAACCGATCTCAGACTTATAAGAACGAAGATTCTCCGCCTCATCTTTTGTGATCACCTCATTCACCGCATATCCCAGATTTCCTTTTACATAATACTTAAAGTCATCTCCAATTCTGTCATTATAGCCCAATTCTACTTCAAAACCTCTAGCATCGATCACTCCATAGTTTTCAGAAGGCATCTTCGCGCCAAAAGTAGCTGGAATACTGGCAGCCCGATCTCCCAAAATATCATATGTATGCCTGTAGAATGCATCTACTGTCATCGAAAGCTTATTGTTCAGGAAAGTAGCATCAAGACCGAAATTGTATGTCAAAGACTTTTCCCAGGTAATATCCACATTAGGAATTACATCTGCAGCAACTCCACTGCTCAACGAACCGAAATATGCTCCGTTTACCAGATTATAACGCTGCATCCATTGCCATCCGCTAATCGCATTCTTATCTTTCAATACGATGCCGTCATTTCCCAACAATCCGATAGATGTTCTTAATTTCAGATAGTTGATAAACTTTACATTCTCTTTGAAGAATTTCTCTTCCGATACTCTCCATGCCAATGAAGCAGACGGGAAAAATCCCCAGCGGTTTTTGGGAGCAAAATTGACAGAACCGTCATAACGGAAAGAGGCTTCCACCAGATACCTGTCATCATAACCATAATTCAGGCGACCAATATAAGAGATACGTCCTGTTTCTTCACCTTTTCCGTCCACTGTCGAGTTCTTTGAGTCAGAACTACCGGCAAACAACTGGTCCACCGCAGAGGAGATAAAGTAATTTCTCACGCCGTTAAACCAATCCACCGTTCCTTCCGACTGTTCATATACAAATAATGCCCCTACATCATGTTTACCGAATTTATTAGCATATGTAATATATCCATTTAACTGATAACTGTCACGGGTATCATACTTCTCTTCCAAGAAGTCACCGTCAGATCTCACTTTGACACGGTCTATTACATCTGTTATAATATGATTGTGGCCGCCTGTCATTTTATATTCATATAATGAATAAGGACGGTTGAATTGTTTTATAAAAGTGTGCCTATCATATTTATTAAATAATAATTTAAGGCTCAAACCTTTGACAAAGGGGACATTATATTGTAATGAAATATTCGCCTCATAATTGGAATATTTCTTTCTGTTATAACCGGTATTACCTCCCAACAGCTCAATCGGATGCCATTCCACAAAACTTCCGGTAGGCTTCCCATTAATATAGGGAGGCACCTGTCCTGTCCGGAAAAGCAACCCCCTGTAGAGGTTATCCATCTTATCAGAATCATTGTCGTATCTCCAATATGGTTTATCATCGTTTCTTGTATCCATATTCAGATTCAGAGAAACGATCAGGTCTTTTGTTATGTTCGCTTCCAGATTACTTCTCAGATTATATTTCTTGAAACTCAGATTATCAAAAGAACCTGTTTCATAGTAATAGTTACCGCCAATGAAATAACGGACACGTTCGTTACCTCCACTGACATTCAAAGAATGCCTGGTTACCAACGGTTGCTTCCATGCTTCATCCAACCAGTTATAATTGTTATTTTTGAAGTACTCCAACTCGTCATCCGTATAATAACTCAAATCCGTAGGATCGACATTTTCCACAATCCTGTTATCATTTATAAAAACTGCCTGGTTGTAAGCATTCTGTGTTTCCGGAATCATAGTTGCATCCGATAAACCGATAGAACCGGTATAAGCGATGGTTGGCTTTCCTATTTTACCTTTCTTGGTAGTAACCAACACAACACCGTTTGCAGCACGTGCTCCGTAAATAGCAGCAGACGCTCCGTCTTTCAAGACAGACAGATTTTCCACTTCACTTGCATCCAAGCCGTCAAAAGCAAATTTGTCTCTGACAATCCCATCAATTACATATAAAGGAGCCGAATCATTCCAGGTTCCTTTAGAACGTACCGTCATATCGGCACCGGCACCGGGTTTACCTCCGGACTGTGTCAACAATACCCCCGCCATCTTACCGACAAGTGCACTGGATAAACTACCTGCGGGAGAATCTTGAATATCCTCCGCGCTGACAGAAGATATCGACCCGGTCAGATTCACTTTTTTCTGGATACCATATCCAACAACGACCACTTCTTCCAGATTTTGGGTATCTTCCAGTAGTTTCACATTAACAGAAGCTCCTTCGCGTACAGGCACTTCCTGACTGATATAGCCGATGTAGGAAATCAGAAGAGTTTTTCCGGAAACATTATCCAGAGTATATTTCCCATCGATATCTGTAATTGTTCCATTCGTTGTTCCTTTCTCTACCACGTTGGCACCGATAATCGGCTCACCGCTAGTATCTGTAACCACACCTGTAATATTTCCTTTTTTCCCCTGTGCCACAACCGGCATTCCCGGACCACCACTCTTTTCCGCCGGGTTGATCAGAATAAGATTATTCTCTGTGATCTCATACTTGATCCCTTCCTTTGCAAACAGACGGTTCAGGATCGTTTCGACACTCTGGTCTTTCTCGCGGACAGAGACTTTCTTATCTAGGTTGATTTTTCCACTCTCATAAATAAACCGGAACTCGGACTGATTCTCTATCAGGAAAAGGATTTCCTTGATGGACTGATTGTTTACGTTCAACGATAATTTCGTCTTTTGGGAATAAACGGTAGCCGAGATATTGAGCGAGAAAGCAATTAAAGCTAATGTTGTCAATCTCATAATAGCGTATACCTTTTTAAGGGCCGGATACGATTCCGACCTTGACAAATTAAAAAATTTCATATATTTGTAATTTGATTGTTAGTTAACAATAGTGCTGGACACACTGTGTATTAATGATCAAAAAATAGAACGGGAAGTGTTGCTGCATTTCCCGTTTTTCGTGCTTCATGGTTGTTACTTCATAGGCAAACTTATTTAGGGGTTATACTTATATTTTTTCCTTTCACGTGATAGGCTATGTTACTTAAATGGGATAAGGCCTCCAATACATCTGCAATTGTTTCTTCCTGTATTACACCATTGTAATGTATATTTTTACCTAAATCTCCCTGAATATGAATATCGACATTATACCATCTTTCTAAATATTTACAGACATCCCCCAATGACATATCATCCATGTAAAGCTTATTATTCAGCCATCCATAAGAATGGGACAAATCACCACTAAGCTGTTTCAATGTACTAGTCCGCTTATCGAACTCTGCCATATCACCTGCTTTCATCTTCAGTTTGTCATTATTATGTCCCAGTTCAATATGCCCCTCCACCAACGAAGCTTGTATAGTCGGGGCATCTGCATACGCTTTCAGGTTAAAAGATGTACCTAATACTTTCACCTCTACTCCATCAGTCATTTTCACAATAAAAGGGATTTTACTTTTCGATACATCAAAATATCCTTCCCCCTGGAAACGAACTTCCCGAATTTTCTTCTTCGAGTTATACACATAGGTAATATCCGACCCTGAATTCAACTTTACGACCGACCCGTCAGGCAACGCTATTTCCGAACGGTTCCCGTAATCGGCGGTCAAGCTGACAGAGATATCCTGCTCCCTATCAAATACTCCGGTAACAGAAAGAACAACCATCAATAAGACAGAGGCTGCGATACCTGACAATGTATAATAAATATTATTCATACGTTTCCGGAGAAGAGCCTTCTGTCTGTTAGACGTATCTACTTTCTCCCAGGCACGATCCACATTAAAAACACCGGGATCCATATAATGTCCGGATTCCTTCCAGATCCTGCGATACCGCTCCAGTTCCTGACAGTTCTCCCCATTTCGATCCAACCATTCCTGTAGGATCGGGTCGGTGACCTCTTTTTCACCGCTGAGCAGGTAATCTATTATATGATCACTTATATGTTCTTTTTCTTCCATGAATCTTCCTTTTATAATTAAGACACAGTAAAACAAAAAAGGTCCTATACGGACCTAAAAAATTTTATATACCTTTTACTTCAAGGCACTTTTTCAATCTCTGGAGAGATACCCATATCTGATTTTTAATTGTTTTGACTGAAATGGATAACTGGTCTGCAATCTCTTTTTGCTTCAGCCCTTTTACGCGGTGAAGGAGTAACACCTCTTTACACCTGTCAGGCAGCAGGTTGATACAATCGTAAAGGGCCATGCGAAATTCTTCAGTCTCAAGCGGATTTTCTTCGTAATAAGGAAGTTGTTCTTCCCGGTTATCTAAAACTGTTTTGTAATTTGTTCGCGTACGGATATGATTCAATGCCAGATTTCTCGCCATCTTATACAGGTAGCCGGAAACATTCTCTCCAACCAATATCCTCTTCCGGTTGTTCCAAAGGGTAAGGAATAGTTCCTGCACAACATCCTCAGCATCCTCTTTCTCTCCTAACAGACGATAGGCATAACAACACAGACGGCTGTAGTAACGGACAAACAGCTTATTGTAACTGATGTAATCATCATTTGCGATTGCAGCAATTAGTTTATCATCTGTAATAGAGATATTCAATATATATTAAGTTAAATATTCAACAAATATTATTCTGTAATTATCACGACTATTTCTTAATGATATGGCTGTATGAGCTAATTAAAATCTTTTTCTATATAATTGCACGCTATAATCCAATGCAAATGTAGACTTATTTTTGTTATAAAAAATAGTATAAAACTACTTATTTGATGGACTATCCTCTGATCCGCCAATCACCTCTTACCGGAAGCTGCCACAAATCGTAAAAGTTCGCAATGCCCGGCAATATCCATTATTCCTTTTTTATCAATTCACTTTCACGATACCTTTACAAAGAAAAGTAGTATATCTTCATGCCCCAATATTCATGCTTAGGTAAAATACACAAAACAGCTAGGTTTTTTACATCGCATGCAGGAAAAGAAAAAAGCAAGATAGATTGTTATTTCCCATATGACAAGCAAAGAGTTTATCGTTTTGTCCTTATATTTGTCTCAAATAAAATAAGTTCGATATGGAAAAAGAAACAGAAGAGAAAATCCAAAAGAACGTTCACCAGGGTTCGAACGTCCGCAAATTACGTAATATAATGGGGATCAAACAGAGCTCATTAGCGAAAGATCTCGGCACTACTCAGCAAGCGGTTTCACGTATCGAAAGCCAACGGGTGATCGAAAAAGATACCTTGATCCAAATCGCGAACATCTTAAATATTTCCCCCAAGATCATTGAAGAACTGGATGAAAATCCGCTGTCAGTTATTATTGAAAATAATAATTTTGAAAGTGGAAGCTATAATACAGGAATAATTTCAAATGATCAATACAATCAAAATACCATTCATCCTTTAGAGAAGATAATGGAGTTGAACAAACAAGCCACCGACCTTTTTGAACGCATGCTGGCCGTTGAAAAAGAAAAGTCCGCTTTGCTAGAACAATTATTGAAGGAGAAAGGGTAATATTCATGGTTACAACCCGATATAACCTGAATTTCATCCCAAAGAAAAGATAAGATCCCGTCATAGTAATTGCTTGTCGACAATTATAAACAAATCTGTCGATAATTGTGAGCAAGCTTGCCGATAACTATCAACAAGCTTGCCGACAATTATCGACAGTAAAATAGTACAACAAAACAACAGCACATTGTTACCGTTCTAATCAGATACCGGTATAACAATATTCCTTGCTTCCTGCCCATTATTATCTATCATTTTCCGGTAACAACCTTAAATGTTGCCAGATTACCTTTATGGTCTGTCGGCCAGATTCCTTTCGGAGTGAAGAACTTGTCCTGAGAATCACTCTCTTCTATCTTTCCACGGATGACAGTTTCAGACGGCCCAACAAGAATACTTTTTTTCAAAGAAAGTGTTGCATAGGTCGGATAATAATAAATAAAATCAATACGATCCCGTTCATCAACATCTGGAGCCCATGCCAGCTTCTCCAACTTTGCCTCTTCAGCCAATTTATTGCCAGCCGGGAATGTGAATCCCGGATATGCAACCGGATCCGGATATTTCTCACGGTAAACATCTTTAAATCCGGCATTATGCAGCATGACAGAACAATCCCAATTAATAACGGCACCATTATGATCCCATAGGTCTTTGGTATTCGCCTGCCAATCCAAATGAGAAGGTTCGTTGAAATCACCTCCCATAATAACAGGAATACCCTTTTGTATTTCAGCCAATGCATCCTGAATAAAAGCAGAGATACTTTCATCCCGGTATGCTAATCGATTAGCCTCCAAAACTGTTTTTTCATCCGTTACCGGAGAATCTATTTTTTCCCAACTCATACCACTGTATCCACGAGGCATATAACATTCATAATGCAAATAATCCAGATGGCAGGAATAGAAAGAAACCGATTGTCCGGCAATCGTAATTGCAGCTTTCAACATTGCCCTACTCTCATCACCGGGGACAATACAGCATTTTACGATACTATCCGGTTTATACTTTGTTAAAAGACCAACTACCATCCCCAAAGTCTCCCCATAATAATGCTTTCCTCGTTTTTCCAAGTCCTTCAAAATTCTAGGCATGAACATTTTCCCATCAAAATCTCTGATTTCACACAAGAAAACAACATCCGCATCGACCTCATCCAAAACATCGAGAATGCCCTGGTATCCATTCGGAACTTTCGAGCCCTCATGCCATAAGTTCATCTGGAAAACAGTAAAAGTATCATTTATTTTTTCCGCATTTATCCATACCGGCACACTCAGCAGGTAGAGTAATAAAAATAATATCTTTTTCATATAATCATCTCTTTTCAATAAAAATTATTTCAACAACCACATCACGTTATTAACATTATCCGTCCCCCCCCATTGACGATCCAATGCTGCAAGATATTGTTCCTTATTATATAATAATTCGTTCTCCGGATATTGCCAGCGCATCGGAATTTTAGTCTTATCATCATTCAGGTTCGTATTCGGATTTATCGGGAACTCCGGATAAGTATTCCGACGATAGTCATAATAATCATCATATTGCATATGATAATAGCGAGCAATATAGGCCTGAATCCAGACCTGTTTCAAACGATCCATCTGCGTCCCTTTCGCATTATAAGCCACATAAGAACCTTTCAAATAACGATCAATATACTCATCTGTTATTTCTCTTCCATTCCGATATTCCGCAGGAACAGTAGTACGCACAAAATTGAAAGAAGCACGGATACCTTCTTCATAATATTTCTGTGCATCTCCTTTTATCCATCCACGCTCTATCGCTTCTGCAATCGTAAAGTTCATATCTGCATATCCTAAACGAATATAAGGTACCCCTGCATAACTTAAGCGGTATACACCATTAGGGCGCGAATGCAACTTATTTGCAATCTTTTTAGATTCTTCTCCAAATACAGCAGCAACATCCAATCCCTGATAAGCATTCCAGTCACTCGGCTCCAATAGTTCCTGTCCCGGAGCCAGATACAGTTCATCGGTCATAGCCTGAGCCGGAGAAAAATAATAGAACAAACGATAATCCTCAAACTTCTTCAACGGATCGATTAACAGAGAAGAACCTGCATACTCATTAATACTTTTCACAAAACTATTATGAAACGGATTCTGCTGCCCCTGCTTATCTGAATAAATAGCCTGCAAATTGTCATCGTTACTTTGGAACAGATTACCTTCTGCCACTATTTCTGCAAATGTGTCCTTAATATTCAACTCTGGTGTATCATCTACTCGTTTCGACAAGGAGATCAACACCTTCAGACGAAGAACATTCGTTGCTTTTCTCCATTTCACCGGATCTCCTTTATAAAACGGATCCCCTTCAAAACTTTTGGCTGTGGCGAAGAACTCATCCGCTTTTTCCAGATCCGATAAAACACCAATAAAAACATCTTTTTGATTGTCATAGACCGGATAACGATATGCCTCAATATCCAGAGCCTGAGAATAAGGGATATCCCCCATACTCATCGTACAACGCCAGAAGTTCCAACCTTTCATGAAATAGAATAACCCGGAATAGGCATCTTTATCATCTTCAGAAGCTAACTCCATCATTTGCTTCGCATTAGTCAGTATCCGAATATAAGAAAAATCATCTGCTCCGAAACGGTTATACTGGGCATTATTAATTTGTTCACCCCAAAACATCCGTCGACTCAGGAATTCATTATATTCCCATATCTTTGTAACCATATCTTTTATTACGTTGGTTGCCAACATAGACGACTTGACTTGTGTCGTAGCATCCGGATTCGTATTCATATCGTCAAAAGTCGATGTACAAGCTGAAAACGAAAGAACATAGATCAGTAAACAGCTTACTATTTTGATACTTTTTATATTTTTCATTTGTATACTTTATTAGAAATCAACTTTAATATTAAAACCCATATATCGTTGAGAGGGAGAGTTCAGTTCTTCTTTCTCACCACCTTTTTCCGGATCTGCATATTTAAAATCTTTAGCCCACAAAAGCAGGTTCTGACCGGTAAAGCTGACTGCTGCATTCTTCATGCCCACTTTATGGCAGACAGCATAGGGTATTTGATATGTCAACGACAAATTCCGAAGTTTAAAGAATGTCTGGCTCAACATATTTTGCCAACTTGGACTGGCATGGGAATCGTGATATTTCGTAATATAACTTTCATAAGACACCACAACATCGTTAGGAGCAAAGACTCTGGTATCTTCCAGCACATTGCCATCCGGATCTCTTCTCACAGCACCGGAAACAACTTTTACACCTTCTCCAACATAAGATATTTTTCCGTCTACTACTTCGTCGTATCGATACTGATTATCCGAATCCACATGTGTTCCCGAATTCCATAACATCTGATGTGTTTTGGAATAGGATGTTCCTCCTACACGTCCGTCAAACGTAAAGCTTAACGACCAATTTTTATAAGTAAAAGTATTTGTTATACCCCAAACCAGATCAGGGACATATTTACCCACTTTCTTTTGGAAAGTCTGCCGCACAGGTATACCGCCGTTATGAACGATATTACCATCCGGATCACGTTCCCAATCATTAATAGCAATCCAATCCCAATCGGCTCCTTCTTTAATCCAGGGACGTTTAGTCGAATAATCAGGATCCAGCTTATGATAAGTATACTTATCGTGTGACCAGTTTGTCAGAATATGCCAATTGAAATCTTTCGTTTGGATGGGTGTCCCTCCCACTACTAATTCTACTCCGCTACGTAAACGCTGTTCTTTACTATTCGTCTGGATAGATTTATATCCTGTAGATTCACTTACGCCTCCATTAATAATAAAATCAGACTCTAACTTATGATAATAGGCAAAGTCTATATTCAACCGTTTCTGGAAAAAGGTTTGAGCCAGACCAGCTTCCCAAGTTTCCGATTTCTGAGGAAGGACAATCCCTCCAATCAAAGTTTCAGGATAGGAAGCTGTAGACAAACCATCCCAAACGTTCGTTGTAATGCCGTACACATTATTATTAGCATATATCTCTGCATCTTGCTTGGTTGTAGTCCACGATCCTCTTACTTTCAGAAAATTCCACCAGGAAGGTAACGGCAATATTTCCGACAAAATTACACTACCAGCCACTGAAGGATAAAAATAAGAACGTTCATCAGAACGTAGAGTTGAAGACCAGTCATTACGTCCCGTAATATCCAAATAATAGGTACTATTCCAAGAGACAGAAGCCTTCCCATATAGACTATTTACCCGTTTCTGCTTCAAACCGCTTGTTGCACTGACAGGATCGGAAGATGAATTCAATGAGTAATATCCAGGGATCGAGAGTCCCCCCTGCGTTTTACTCAACATATCATCATTATGCAGATAAAATATGTTACCGCCAAACATTCCATTCAAATTAAACTTTCCCCATGTCTTATCGGCCATTAACATAGCATCCGCATTAACACTGAACTTAGTATCTTTATTTATACTGTAATATCCTTTCTTATCCCATGCTCCGTTTGCACTGATCGCATTTCTGGATTCTTCCCGTTTGTTATAGACATCAGCACCGGCACGAGCCATCGCCTTCAACCAGGGAGTAATCTCATAACTGGTATTGATGGATGTATTGAACACATCTGTATCATAGGAAGTAATCTGTTCATAAGCTTTAAACCAGGGATTGTCATACCAACTCTTATCATACCAGTTCTGCATTTCATTCTCTTTCCCTTTTACCCAGTAATCCCTATAATCGCGGATATCATATTCAGTACCACCCCAGATTACCATATTATAGATATAGCTACTACTATATCCCGAACCTACTGTGTTTGACGATACACGTTTATTGTATGCTGCCGTTGCATCCATCGAGAACTTTTGCCATTTCATTTCACCACCTACGGAAAAAGTCATTTTATTCAACTTCTGATTCGGATATTCTCCCTTATTATAAACCTGTGTTGCAGATGCTCTGAAGGAACCATACTTCCCTTTTTGGGTAACGCTTACATTGTTATTTGTTACCATGCTAAACTGAAGGAAGTTTTTGAAATTATCTTTTCCTTTGGATGTAAGTTCCATTTCTCTATATTCGTACGTTTTCGGATCCCACTGAACAGCCGTTCGTCCTATATCCAGCTTATCTCCCCACACTGAATTATTATTATACTTACCGCCGGTACCTGCACTATATGAATGCTGAGTTTCCGGAAAAGCCAGATAACCGGAGAAAAACATAGTATTACTATTAATATTAATGTTTAATCCTTCCTTATCCGATCCTTTCTTTGTCGTAATCATAATTGCACCGCTTGAACCTCTTGCCCCATATAAAGCAGAAGCAGTTGCTCCCTTCAGGACGTCTACGGATTCAATATCATCGGCAGCTATTTCATTTATCGATAAATTGGCATATGGAATACCATCCACAATCAACAAAGGAGTGGAACCGCGTAAAGAGATCGTTGCATCCTGATCAAATTCAGTGTTGTTCTGAATATTCAACCCGGCGATTTTACCCGTTAATGAAGTAGTAATATCGACAGATTTTGCCATCGGCATATCATCACCACTCATCTTTTGAACAGAATAACCTAAGGCTTTTTCTTCTCTTTTAATACCTAAAGCTGTAACTACAACTTCTCCCAGGGCCTGCGAATTCTCTTTCAAATGAATAACCAGTGTAGCCCTATTCTTAACCGGTAAGTCCTGAGTAATATAACCAACATACGAAACGACCAAAATTGCTCCCTCTTTTACAGTTAGTGAAAAGTTACCATCCATATCGGTAATCGTTCCATTAATCGTTCCTTTTTCCATAATATTCGCTCCGATAATGGGTTCTCCATTCGCATCAGTTACGGTTCCTTTCACAAATTTAGTAAGATTGGTATTCGTATTCTGAAGTTCAGGTTCAGTAAGTACTACCTGAGTCTCTCCTTTTATGGCATAAGCAACAGGTATCTGTTGAACGATTTGCCCCAATACGACTTCGATACTTTGATCATTTGTTTCAACGGTAATCGGGGTATTCATACCAGGAAGACCTTTCTTATAAAAAAAGCGATATTTGCTTACTTTTTCAATTTGCTTCACCACTTCCGAAGCGGGTTTGTCTTTCATTTTGACGGTTATCTGAGCGTGGATTTCCAATAGCGGAAAGGTTAACAATAATGTCAGAATAACCATCTGTTTAAATAAATGCTTCATGTTACTCATTTTTCTTTTAATTAGAAATAAGATGTAGATAAAATAAATGTTTGTAACTTTGTAAGCAGAAGAGTCCTGTTAATAATAGTCGGTCTCCTACATCGGCTATATCAACTTTAGGGATATCTGCTAAAACTGTATTGGTGAGGTAACTCTGTAAAGGGTTACCTCTCTTCTTTTCTTTTATTCCTTCCTCATAGGCATTTTGTTAGATTAGACATTAGATTTATTTCTATATATGGTTAACAGGCCCTGTTAAGGATCCCTTCTTTTCAGGAATACAGTATCTCCTTTATTTTCATATACCACGGGAGTAGTCAGGTTGATGATGTCGATAAAGTTTTCAAGGCTATTATTTCGGACAGTGCCTATATAACATTCTTTCTTTAATGATTCATCTTCTATATATATAGTCGTATTGTACAGGCGATTTATTATGTGTGCGATTTCCTCCAGCGACTCGCCATCGAATGTGATTTCATTCTCCCGCCAAAGGGCTATATCCTTCATAGTATTATCTTCGTATTGGAAGAAATCCCGGGTCAATAGATCGACTTTCACAGACTCATGCGGTTTAAGGATAGTCACATGATCCTCATAACTCACTCGTACAGATCCCGAAAACAACGATGCAATAATTTTATTATCATTTTTGTATGCATTTATATTGAATGCAGTTCCCAAAGCTTCTACTTGCATACCTTTTGTTTCCACAATAAAACGTTTATCCGGATTTTTAGCTACTTCAAAATAGGCTTCTCCCATCAATGCCACATTCCGTTCTTTCATACCATAATCTGCCGGATAACTGATCTTCGTATCAGAATTCAACCACACTTTCGTACTATCAGGCAAGGTGACAAAAGCTCGTTGCCCTTTCTCTGCCGATACCGTAAAATTTTGTGTCGACAATTGTTTTTGTTTATGAAACATATTATAATTAGCCAGACTCAAAACAACGATTATGCAGGCCACCGCAACCCGTTGCCAGATCTTCCGGGAAAAATACGAATGCCACGGAATAACTTTTATCGTTTTTTTCTCTTCACCCAAATCACGATTCAGCCTGCGATACATACGTTCCTGTACGTCCCTAGGCATCTCATCCGGACTATCCTTCCATACATTCTCAAAAAGCATGAAGAACTCTTCCTGGGATGCACACTGCCGGAACCATTCCATCAGCTCCCGGTTTTCTTCTTCGGTAGTGGAACCAGCTATCAAACGGTGAAGTAATTCTATTCTCATCATTGACTCGTTTATTATAATAGTCAGTTAAATGTATCTACTACTTAGTCAAAATATAAAATACGCACATGTTTAACTTTAATTCACAGATTGATTATCATTTATAGCAAGAAGTATTTAGTAAAAAGAAGTGTATACTACATGGAAAGATAAATAAGAAGGAAAGCTATCGCTTTATTTCCAAGCACTTTACGAAGTTCTTTCAAAGCCTGATAGATATGTGCTTCTACCGTACGTTCGGACAAGGATAGTTTTTCCGCAATTTCTGCATGCGATAGGTTTTCAAAACGGCTCATGATAAATACTTTCCGACGCATTTCCGGAAATGACGAGATAACATTAAAAATGTATTCCCGCAATGATTCGGCTTCAATCGCATCTTCTTCTGAGCTAGACATCCATTTTACATCATTGAGATCTTCAACCGGTAGATTTTTATGAAGAGCTTCTTCAATATATTTATAAGCTAAATTACGGGCGATGGTTGAAATATAGGCTTCAAAATTAAGTTCGGGCTGGATATTCTCGCGTTTTTCCCAAATAGTCAGAAAGAGTTCCTGTACCACATCTTCAGCAATATCAGAATCATTCAACAAATACAGAACGGTATTGTATACCTTGGAGCTATACTGCCAATAGACGGAATTAAAAGCATCCCTGTCTCCTTTTTTAAGACGATATAAAAGTTCATTATCCATACTTATCGCAATCTCCCTCCATTAAACATAAGCTCTTATGTTTCTTCCTGAAATAAAGCACCAAAGATAATAATTTTATCCTCCAAAGAAAATACAAAAGCCCAAGAAACATATTACAACCCGAAGCAACAATAAGTGTGTCACTCCAGGTCGATATGCACTTACAGCCAATTCATACAAACAGGCAGTAATAACTCATAAAAATTAAAACAAACGGACGATCAGCTCAAAATCAGAATCACGGAAAGAAGATTCCCATGGTGTCGTATCCGTCTGTTCCTTTCGTGACTTGAGCATTTCTGCAGCTTTCTCTTTTTCACCACGGTAGATAGCAGTACACCACTCAGCTATACGATTTTCCGGAAAATCCGTACTCCAAGAAGTAACCATACGGTTTGCCTCCGACTCTTTTCCTAACTCACGTAAAGCCAAAGCACTTAACAGATTTCCGGAATTGAAATAAGAATGGGATGTCTGATAACCGGCAACGGCAGATAACAACGCAGATGCCTTTTGCTCATCTCCTTGTCCGGCAACCGCCTTTGCTTCCAGATAATCTTCCAGACGGCTGTCGATCATATTATCGTAAGGTTTACCTACACCTAAGTTCTCCGGCCATTCTTTCGATGCTTCTACACTTTTCATCACCTGTTTATAATTCTTGCTTCTCAGTAGTTCCATCACCCGATACAAATTGGCCTCACGATAAACTGCACGTCCTGCATACGAACCTTCATTCGGTAACACCTGTATTTTACTTAATAAAGAGATACATGGCTGATATTGGCCCGTTTCACATAATGCTTTTGCATACTTCAAGCCAATATAATAGTTCGAAGGATATTTTTTTATATATTTCTTTCCGATTTCAACAGCCTGTTGCCATTGATTATTGGAGATATAATAGTTGATCAAAGCAAATCCGGTGCGCCACGATTCATCTACCTGCTCTGCCTTTAACAAATCCGTCAACCGGGATTCACCCTCTTTTAAAGAAGCACGACTCAGATAAAACGGTGCATAATTCGCTCCGCTACACCCCTCAAACAGTGCCAATGCTTTCGCTTTATCCTGATTAACCCAATAAATCAAACCTTCATAATAGCTGATTTTCCAGTCTGGCCGAATCGTCTTTGCCCACTCCAACGCTTTTAAAGAAGTAGGACGAAAAGGAAATACAACTTCCGGAGACTGAGCGTTTGCCTTTTCTAACGCAATCATGCTTCCGGCCTCATCTCCACTCTTATGCAATAGCCAAGCTTTTTTATAAGCTGCAATCGGATAATTTTCTGCAAAAGATAATAAGGTCAGGGCCTCTTCATTACAACCTACTGCTTCATACCATTCTGCCAATTCCATGTAAATCTCGAAAGGAAGCTCGTTACGAATCAGAGATCCGAAGTCTTTTTCATCCATTCTGTTCAGCAGGTAATTCTCAAAACGTGCGGCATGATACAATGGAAGGTCTTCCAACAATGGGTCGATAATAGCCTTCGCTTTATCCGGCTGACCGGTTTTACGATAAACCACCATTAGAACATGATCCGCACTCAGATTCATTCGATTGAACTCTTTACTTCTCAAGGCATAATGTTCGGCTTTCGACCAGTTATTATCCATCAGGTACATTTCTGCTAACTTCTCATAAGCTGCACTACGGACATCCATTGAATAAGAGGCTACCGAAAAACCGTCTTTGGCATCCGTTTTATTTCCCAATGCCATGTTGCATAAACCATACAGATAATTCGTTTTCCCTTCATACGTATTAATACTCAAAGCGGTTTTACAACGGGAAAGAGCCTCCTCATAATGACCCTGGCGATAATAAAGAGAAGACAAACCAATCAAGGCGGGCAGGAAATAAGGATCTTTTTCCAGCGAGGACAATAAATACTTCTCCGCTTTATCAAGTACTTTCTGGTTCATCCATTGCTCTCCCTGAGTGTAAAGACCATACACGGAATTCCAATCGAAATCGACTGGTGTTAGTTTAGGACGGCTCGTTATATTATCTGAAGGAGCCTCTGAATAGACCAACAGGTTCTCACCTACCACTACTTTCAGTTTCCCGGCAGCAACACTCTCATTCAACGGAATAGAATCTTTCCATGTTTCAAGCACTCCACAGTTAAGAGCGAAAGAACCCACTTCCTTTTCTCCTTCATAAAGCTTTACAGTCGTAGAGAGTTTCTGCAGAGGAGAAAAATACAATTTTAGGTAACCTTTTTCACGCAATACATTCAGGGCACCGATACGACCTGCTTTCGATACTCCTTTGATTCCTTTTACAGGAAACCAGTACTCAGTCCATTGATCCGTTACCTGCGGCCCGAACGCTGTATGTTTATACGGAGTAAAGCTACTGTTAGAAGCAGGTTGATTATACATACGCCCAGATTGAAGTTCGATATACTGACCATCGGTATCTGTCAACAAATCCTCCCAGATACCACCTTCGCGAGAAAGCCCCCATAAGAAAATCTTCATTCCCAACTTCTCATCATAATCTGCATGATGAATAGAGCCAAAATCATAATCATGCCAGTAAGCACCATAAAAGTCGTTATATTTTCCTACTACATGGTATGATTTAGAATTACCAAAGTCGTTCTTTTCATACCAGGAAATATCCCGATCCTGTTCATCCAGAGGGAAAGAATGGAGTTCTCCACCGTGCCCGATATAGTTAGTTCCAGGATAACAGAACTCGACATTTCCGGCTGCCGGATAGCCAGCATTCATCCATTGGTAATAAGGCTGATCGATGGAAGAACTGTTGTGCCAAGTCGTTGTTGTCGTAAAGTAAGCCTTATCCTTCGGTAGATTAACTTCAACTGTCCAAAATGTTCGAGTTACCAGTTCATAGGAAGAGACATAACAACTCACACTTCCGTCTGCTTTCTGTTTGGTTACATAGTCAACCGGAGTGCTAGAGGTCGGCACATGACCAATAATACCAAAATTAAACTCAATTCCCCCCGATGTCCAGGGACCGCGCATCGCAATATCACGAAACTTAACGACATGATTATTATAGATAAATTCCCTCCCAGTAGTTTTATCTACTGCCCCCCAAATCTTTCCGCCGATCTCCGGGAAAAGAGTCAATTTGATATACTCGTTTTCAAGTGAAACTACTTTCCATTGTTTATCAGTCCCTTTAGCAGAGAAACCGTCAAAACGGAAATAGGGATAATACAGATCGGATGGATTGGCCACCGGATCCGGATCGGAGAATGGATACGTTTTAATTGTTTCCACACTTTCGGAAATAGTTGCCTGTTGCTGTGCAAACAAAGGCTGTACCAGCATGACTACGCAAAGGAGTAGTATACTATTTTTCATGATAATCTATATTAGTAAATCAAAATTTTTAAGAAGAGATATAAAACAGAAAAGGAAGTTCTTCTCCAATATTCTCCAAACAGGATCAGAGCAAAGACCTTCCTTTTCTTTTCATAGTATTTTTGATGAAGATCTAAAGGTCATCATCGCTTTACGTAATAAAACCAGAGACTATTACTTTCTTGATAAAACCAACAGCCAACCTTCTTTACTTTTTACAGGAATCCTGTCATCCAGTTTAAAAGTAGAAGCTTGCTGAAAATCTTTTACAAACGGAGCTTCTAATGAAACAGTTGCTTCATTCATGCCTAACGCTTTCCAGTCAAAGGTCAGATGAATACTTTTATCCTGATTGGAGAAGTTTCCAATCGATATCAGCACCTTATCTGGCTTTACATAAGCCGTCGCTTTCACTTCCGGATCGGAGGTTTTGATCGGACAGGCCTCATCCCAGTAACCAAGCATCTTTGCTTCTTCTATCCCAAACGATTTCCACAAAGCCCAAACCGGAGCCGGTGAATATTTTCCATAAGAATGACGTGCAGTCGTTCCGTACACCATACCCAGGAAACGGTTACCACCATCCTGTAACATCTCACTCATTACACCGAACGGAATACCGGAGAAAGTTACGAACCATTCATCCGGATGCATTTCGTTGTACTTGAAGCTCTCGCCAAACCATAACCGATCTACATATGGGAAAAAGCCTGTATACTGATTTGCGGGGCCAACGGAATACCATGTATTAGAATGTAAATCTATCAAAGCCCCCGGATGATATTGATTCATTATCTTCCGCATACGCTTCATCACCGGACGGTCGAATGAAACGTCATCCATATAAATTCCATCCAGATCATAGTTCTCAAACATCCAACGCAGCCCCTCCAGATAATAGTTGATCCAACGGGAAAAACCATTTAATACCAAAGCTGCATCCGAAGTCTCATTAGGCATTTCCGAATACCAAGCTGCCCGATAATCATCGATCAAATGTTCACAGTGCCAAGGTAAACCATATCCCGGACCAGAAACAAATATCTCATGTTTCAAACTTTTCAGAGCATATATCTCCTGTACATAATTCGTCAATTCACGAATGGTATAATATAACTTGACCTTTCGTCCGAACTCATGTTCGTGTTTGATAAATCCAATCAACGAATCCCGTACGATAAACGGATAATTAATAACCGGATTCAAAGGTTTTGCATGATGAATATTAATGATATTCGCACCCTCCTCGGCCGCTTTATCAAATCCCGTATGTTCCGCATGATAATAGCGTTCAGAAAAATGCTTAGCTGGCTCCAATGGCTTAAGCGGTGTAATTAATAAGGCAAACTCGTAACTCCGAGGTTGTACCGACAAAGTATCGACACCTGTACTTGCCACAACCCTAGCGCTTCGCCCTTTAGCCCCTGATATCTGAACCGTACCTTTTCCATGGTTCGACCAAGCTCTGGGTGCTGCCGGTTTGTAGTCATTCAACAGAGGACCATGATAACCTCCCCCTCTATACTCTACGTGTAAACCTGCTTTCGCATTTCCCATCCAATAGCTATCCCATGGACCTTCCCAGTTCCATTGATAGGAGACTGGCCGGAAGCCTCCGCCAAAACCTGTCCCCATGAAATACTCCGAAGCATAAGGTGTATAGTCGGTTTCCAAACGTACATCCTTCACTACCATATCCTGTTCTGCAAAAACTTGTAAATCATAATGGACATATCCATCATACTCCATAGAAGCATAGTTCGTAAAATGGATACCGTCTTTAGAATAAGAGGACTTCCAGGAAACCAGGCCATTTGCATCTTTCTTCAAAACAGCGTCAGTCGCATCAAAAGAAACAGGTCCTTTATTTGTAACGATAACGAAACGGAATGGCTTTGCCAGAACCTGTTCGCCATTGATTTGGATAGAAGCAGGCAAGCCGTTAGATGCAATTTGCAGCGTTTTATCAGTAGCCTGAATCTTGTCGCCATCGACCTCCATTGCCTGGTAAGGAGTAACCGGTTCATTATCTTCACCTATCCGGGAATTCAGCCATCTCAACCTGGCATGTCTCCAAAGGTCACCTTCTCCTTTATCTGCCAGAATCTCTCCAGTAACAGTTATTTTAACCGGAATTGTTTTTGAAGCAATCCCTTCGGCTGAAAAATCGACAGTCCCACGATAAACTCCAGCTTTTGCATTTTCAGGAATCTGAACTCCACACCAAAGAGCCTGAATATCTCCTTTCGACACATGAATATTAAAAGTGATCGGTTTACCATCCCAGTTAATGCCTTCCTGATTAAAGCAAGTGATTTCCTCTTTAGCAATCGTAGCGGAACCATTTGTCAAATCGCTGAATGAAAGCCTGACGTTATTCAATTCCTCACGAGCAGCCCAAACTCCAATCTGCCAAACATAATACTCATTTCGTAAAGCAACACCTGCAAACGATCCGGCTGGTCCGTTTTTTACCCAACGAACAGGTAGCTGGTGAGGTAAACGAATCGGAAAAGCCCTGTCTTCCGGGAATAAGATCGGAGTTTCCGGATACTGTCTCAGTAAACTATCCGTTTCAGCAGCCGTTGCAATAATTCCCATCGGAGTAAAAGCATCAAATTTAGAACGGCTTTCAAAACGGAGTACTTCTGCTTCAGGCAGATCTCCGGACAATGCAGACTTCCATGTATTATCCGCTTCATAAACCGGAGACAGATAGTCATTCCAAGGCTTACCATAACGGGCATCTCCCCATCCTTTTCTATATTTGTAAGGCAAATAATAAATATAGTAAAGCCCTTTTCCTGATACAGGCTCAAAAATAACTGTACCAGACTCCGAAGAAAAATCCGAAACTTCTACATTCCTGATCTCCTGGCCTGTTTGCGCATCAACAACTATAATCTTTTTGGTTTCAGGACGTAAATCCGGCCGACGCCATGGTAATACAGCCTTAACAGCTGTATTACCATTTATATCGGAAACCTGCACCACTGCTCTGTGATTACCTTGCATATCAGCTCTCCACATACTATCCGCCACCATGAAAGGTATCCCATCCGGGGCAAACGGAAGATACTGACTATCGCCATTCAGAGTTTCTGTTTTTGGGGAACAAGACAACAAACATAAGAACAGTCCTACATATCCTATATATTTTTTCATCGATTCATCATTGATTATACATTAATAACCTGGATTCTGATCATCCTTCAACAATGGATTCACATCTATAGCAGTAGTAGGTATCGGCATCAACATCAAACGATCGTCCCATTTCTTGTTAATTACCATATAACCATTCGGAGCAGTTGACGGGCCATTCAGGTATTTATTGCAATATTCACTTCCATAGCGCCTTACATCATCGTAACGATGACCTTCTACAGCCAATTCAATACGTCTCTCGTTACGTAAAAAATCGATTGCTTCCTGTGTACCCAAAGAAACTGGAACATTCGGCATGCCACAACGATCACGTAGCAAATTCAAAGCAGAACGAACCTGATCATCATAACCGACTGTCATTAAATGAGCTTCGGCAAATGTCAGCAGGACCTCTGCATAGCGGATAGTTGGATAATCTTCGGCTGCACCATATGGACTAGCAACGTAAGGATTCCAGGATACCATTTTACGATAACTAAACCCAGTCCACGATTCATTACCATTCTTGTTGATCACATCCGGGTTCCATTTGTAATAAAACTCACCAACAGCTGTTTCATGCCATCCTTTAAACGGGAACATCAACGTCACATACAGACGACTGTCACGATTCTTGAACTCTTTCATATAATCATAGGTCATCAAGTTGGGACCGGTAGCAAAAGCCTTATAATCCCCGGCACTTAAGTCTTTGGTGTCGTTCCATATCTTGTCATAATTAGCCTTACGGGTATCCACCGAGATTTTCTCCGGAATGGTCTTTCCATCTATATTCCAATAAGCATCTACCAGATCCTGCATCGGTTCAAAAGATGAATAACCATGATGAATAGACATTGACAATGGAATAAAATAAGTATAACGGTATTGATCGTAAGCATATGGATCCTCCATATATTCATGAGTCAGTACATATTCCGGATTAGCTGGTGTTGCATTCGCACCTTGCCAAAGAGCTTCGTAGCTAAACATGCCTTTCACATATTTATCCTTATCAATACCCAATCCTGCAAAATCTATATACAAGTCCATTTCTTTTGCTTCCTGCTCTTGAGCTGCACTTAATGATGTCAGTTTAAATAATGAATATTTACCACTATCCATTACTGCTTTAGCTGATTTCTCTGCTTCCGCATAATTACCAAAATACAACGCGGCACGGGCACGTAGAGATAAAGCTGCATAACGTGTTACACGACCTGTTTCGTTCATGAAGCCACCACTATAACTCTCTGGTAATATTGCTGCTGCCTCAGCCAGTTCTGTCAGGATAAAATTACGAACTTCTTCCACGGAATTGCGAGCGACAGTTGGTGCGTCATAAGGTAATTCTTCTGTAACAATAGCAATTTTACCAAAATACTGGGTCAGATTCAGATAAGCGAAAGCTCTAAAAAAACGAGCTTCAGCCTTTGTCCTTTCTTTTAGTTCTTCACTCATATCACAACCTTCAACACGGGCTATATATGAGTTAGCTGTCCGGATCGCATTAAATTTATAATCACCATAGGTAGCAGCAGTGTTGATACCGTTTTGCTGAACCATCTCCATATTACCTTCCCAAGGCTTATGGCTGTGTGCATTATCCGTACACATTTCATCCCAGATATCCAATCCCGGCATAGATTGATAACAGCCGTTCAAAGCATACCAGGCATCCTTTTCCGTTTGCCAGAAATTTTCGGCAGAGATCTCTGCCGGTGGAACCACATCCATATCGCAAGAGGTTAATACTCCTGTTAATGTGCAAAATAGAACTAAACTTTTTATATGTAATTTCATAAACAATTCTCCTTCTATTAAAATGAAACATTTACACCAAACGCTAAAGATTTACTACCTAAAGCACGAACAGTACTACTGGTTGCCTCCGGATCAAAATCCTTCATCTTCTTGTCTGCACGAATAGTAAACAAATTTTCTCCGGTCAAATATACCTTCAATGAAGAGATACCCAAACGTGACACTACATTCTTTGGGATATTATACCCTAAAGTCATTGTTTTGAAACGGAAATAGTCTGCATCAAACAAATGATAGTCATTAAAAGCTCTATTATAAGTAGTATGCGGGCTACTTGCCGTATAAATTCTCGGATAAATGGCATGAGGATTGGGATTAGCTTCCGTCCATCTGCCCATATGGTATTTTCTCGGATTATCCTGACCATGGAAGAATGGATGTACCTGATAAACTTCAAAGGCCACGTCTGCACCACTAATTCCTTGTCCAAAAATTGAAAATTCAAAGTTCTTATAATTTACCGAAAGGTTGATGCCATAAGTAAAATCAGGTACTTCACAACCAATAATCATACGATCATTATCCGTAATTTCTTCTCCCCAATTCAACTTACGTTGAGGGATAAATTTGGTATCACCTGCATTGGGAGTAACTCCGCCATAAGTATAATAATGTCCGGCATCAATCTCTTCCTGGGTATATAAACCGTCACTCTTGAAACCATAGAAAGAGCCAATAGATTCTCCTTCACGCAAAATATATTTAGCCACACCATGACCATTTTCCAGATTCTTGATTATATCGTTTGAAGAAGATAAATCAGTTATCTCATTATTGTTTGTTGCAATATTTGCACTGATCATATAAGAGACATCTCCTATTGTATTACGATGTGCCAATGCAAATTCAAATCCACGATTACGTACTTTCGCTACATTTTGTGAAGGAGCATTTGCAATTCCTGTTTCCAGTGGAACATTGTAAGCCAGCAGAATATTGCTGGTATTTTTGATATAATAATCAGCTGTACCACTCAATTTACCATTCCATAAATCAAAGTCCAGACCAATATCAGTCAAAGCCACCTTTTCCCAGTTCAGTGAAGGATTAGCCGGTTTCGTTTCCTCGATCACTTTGGCAGGTGAATCACCAAAAGAATAATAAGCATCTACATCTGAAATCTTACGACTTCCATAGTTCTGAAAATAATCATAATTACCGACATTATTAATATTACCTAGCGTTCCATAAGATGCTCTAAGTTTCAAATTATCAATAATGTGACGTGTACTTTCCATAAAAGACTCTTCACTGATCCTCCAGCCTGCTGAAAATGAAGGGAAATATCCCCAACGATTATCAGCATGGAAACGGGAAGAAGCATCCGCTCTAAAATTTGCTTCAAGCATATATCGTTCCATCAACGTGTAGTTGATACGGCCGAAATAAGAAAACATCTTATATTCTTGCATACTGGAACCATTCTTATATAATGAACCGGATGTTGCTCCTGCTGACAGGTCGTCAAATGAATCAGCCGGGAAGTCCTGGCGGGAAGCCATTAGTGTTTCTTCCTGATAATGTTCATAAGATACACCGGCCAAAGCTGAAAGCGAGTGGATATCTTTTGTCCAATTATAACTGGCAGTTCCTGTATAAGTCAAGAAATTGTGTTTTTTCCAGTTTACTTCCATTGAGTTAACAGTATTACCCGTACCACCGATTACCGTACCCGGATTCAAAAAGCTTGGTACATCGTCTTTCAAACTAGTATATGCCTTATTTTTGTATTCATACGATTTATAGGTACCCTGGCCTGTGATAACCAGACCTTTTATCGGTTTCAAATCAAATGCCAGTTCATACATTGAATTTTCAACCGTATTTTTAGTCCAATCATTCGTACTATAGGCACGCAGTGGATTACCTCCGGCAAACGTACCACTGGCTTCATGCCCCGACTCTACTGATCCCCATTCACCATTAGATTGGCGAGCTACGAAAGTACTCGGAACAATCAGCATATTATCAAACGAAGGTGTTCCTCCGTCAATATCTTTATTACGTTGGATATATTTCACACTTCCACGAAACGTCAACCAATCTGTTACATCTGATGATACATTCAAATTCAGATTATACCGTCGGGTATCCCGATTCCGGATATTTTCTGTATCATATACATAGCCTAATCCTGCAAAATAGCGCAACTTCTTAGTTCCTCCCGAAAAGTTCAAAGAATGCTTGGTAGTAACAGTCCAATCATCAAATACCAGGTCCACCCAATTCGTATTCGGATACAGATCAGGCTCAGTTCCTTTTCTGAACAGCTCTATATCACTATCCGAATATCCCTGATTTTTCCCTGCGGAAGGGTTCGTATTATACAATGCCTCATTATACAATTCTGCATATTCCCAAGAGTTGACCAGATCCTGTGTATAGCTCGGTGCTTTCATACCCACCATACCGCTGTAAGAAACCTCCATTCGTCCGTCCTTCCCTTGCTTTGTTGTGACCAACACGACACCATAGGCTGCACGTGAACCATAGATAGCTGAAGAAGCAGCATCCTTCAGAAAAGAAATATTTTCAATACTGTTCGGATCCAAATTTGAAAAGAAAGTTGCATCAGCAATAGCACCATCGATTACATAAAGAGGTTCGGATGTGCCTAAATTACCACGACCACGAAAATTGATAGAAACGTCCTTACCAGGACGGGAAATAATAGTTACACCTGGAACTGTTCCTTGAATAGAGCTTAATACATCTGTCTGTACCCGGTCTTTGATATCATCTGAACTGACAGAAGCTACAGAACCAGTCAGGTTAACTTTCTTTTGTGTACCATAACCAACTACGACTATTTCATCAAGCGCCTTAAAGTCTTCACTTAATGTAACATTTATCACCGTTCTTCCCGCTACATTAATCTCTTGCGTATTATAGCCTATATATGAAATAACTAATTTGGCATTTGCAGGAACAGTCAATGTGAACTGACCATCCATATTAGTTACAGTTCCATTGGTTGCAGACTTCTCTAAGACATTTGCACCGACGATTGGTTCCCCATTCGAATCTTTTACAACACCCGAAATAGTAATACCCTTTTGCTGATTGATATTTTCTAAAGCAGGAACGGCTTTATCTGCTTTATATAAAACAATATGTTTATCGCTAATAAGATATTTTACACCTTCTTTTTCAAAAAGCTGATCCAATACTTCTGTAACGGTTTTGTCTTCAATGGTTATGGAGACTTTACGTTGTGTATTAATCTGGTTAACATTATAAGTAAAATAGAATGCACTTTTCTGTTCAATAATTGAAAGGACATCCTGCACCGAAGAGTTCTCAACATTCAGAGAAAATTTTACCGACTGCGAATAAGTCACACTTGCAGTAATTTGCATTGTACCCAATAGTAAGAACAACAAGATACATCTCATAATAAACAATGTTTTTCGGAGCCATGGCGACTTCTTATTATCGCATGACATGCTTTTCATAATAAATTTCATACATTTGTAAATGATTAGTTAGTAATAAATTTAGGTCATCTCTAATACGTTACTTGCTTAATCCGAACCGGGGATGTTTGCGGCATCTTCGGTTCTTCATTTTTTACAACATCTAAGTATTCTTCATAAGCATCCTTATTTTATAGGTTTATAAATTTGTATATGATCCCCCTGAATTTTATAATCCAGTTTGCGGGTTTCTTTCAATAATGTTAGTACCTGATTTATTTTAGCAGTTTCTTTAAAACGACAGGTAAATAATTCAGTGTCGAGCTCCCGGTCTTTTACTGTAATATGAATATTGAAACGACGCTCCAGATCAGTTACAATATCAATCAACTGCTCATTTACATAAGCAGCTTCACCAACTGTCCATGACCTGACTAAAGAAGCATTGATTGACTTATTAACTGTCAATCCATTTTCTTTAGAATAAGTTACCTGCTCATTAGGTCTTAGTGTAACTTTATGTTCATTATCATTTGTAGCGACTTCTACCTTTCCCTCTGCCAATGTTACTGCAGAAGGTTCTTCATTGTATACTTTCATATTAAACTTGGTACCCAATACCTTTACCTGAAGTAAATCTGCATGTACGACAAATGGGACTTTCTCATTATGCGCAACCTCAAAAAAGCCTTCACCCTCAAGCTCTACATCGCGATCCTTAGAAGAGAACCGGGCAGGATAAGTAAATTTACTATGAGAATTTAGCCAGACTTTTGTTCCGTCAGATAAGGTCAAAGAAACTCTTTGGCCATTAGGAACTTCAACTATATTCATAGAAGAAGGTTCTTCCTGCAATAAAAAATATAAATTGGTACTTAATAATCCAATCATTATAATCGCTGCAGCATATTTTACCCATAATAGATAGGACGATTTTCGGCTTGTCTCTACTTTTATATCCTTTTCCTGTAATCCGGACATAAAACGGGCATAGGCCATTTCAATTTCTTGTTTGTCAGAAAAACGCAGCTGGTCTTTCAAGCTCCAAATACGTTCCATCTCAAATAACCAATCGGCATTAGCCTGATCGGCAGCAATCCATCCATCGACTTCTCCTATTTCCTCCGGTGTGCAACGGTGAGTTAAAAATCGTATTAATATTTCCTCATTCATACATCTTCCTTATCGTTTATATAAAGAAGACAACTGAGACATTCAAAACTACGTAGTCAAAAATGGAAAAAATTCAACTTAATTTATAATCCGGAGAAAAACAATATAAAGTATCAGCAAATCTTTCAAATCTTCCCGTAGAAAAAGGACTGCAGTCCGGACATGGCTCGCAACTGTGCGCACTGATATTTCAAGTTTATCTGCAATTTCTTTGTGGGACATATCTTCATAGTAACACAAACGGAACACTTCCGCTGCTTTTGGTGGTAATTTTTTTACAGAAGTCTCAATCTGTTCACGAAGATCCCAATCAATTACTTGTTTCAAAACATCATTAGAATCAGTCCGGTCATTAAGGAAAGAAATACGAGCTTCGGCTATTCGTATTTTGGCTGTATATTCTTCTATAACCATTTGATGCTTCAGGTAGTTCAAGCACCTGTTTTGAAGGACTTTAAAAAGATAGGATTGAACATTGTTTACATCTATCTGATGTTTTTGTTCCCAGTAATATGCAAAAATATCCTGTACCAAATCCCTAGCTGCCTGATCATCTACGAAACGGCAAGCTAACGACATGAGCTTCGGATAAAAGTGAACAAAAAATCTTTTAAAAGCTTCCTGATCTCCTTCTTTTATTCTATGTACATCAATAGGCCCCAAGTTATAAATTACTTAATTGCATAATAATCCTCATCAGTTGTAATACGAAGTTCTTGAGGAACTAAGATATTTCTTCAGTGACAAATATAAACTATTTATATTATAAATGGTTAATTACAGTGTTTTAATCCAACGATTTCATTATAAATAGAAAAATAGTCTTTAAAAACGAGTATTTGTAAGTGAGTAAGATAATTCATTTATAATTTTGATTATCAGATATATAACATTATAAAAGTACCTTAGTTCCTCAAGAACTCTATTCTTTCATTAAAAAACTAAGTCTAAAAAAAGTATCAATCCTGCTAAAGTGAAACACAGTCCCTACATGCAGTATCAATTCTTCCGTTATAGCCAAAAAACATTCAGTAAATAAAAAGGAGAGAATTATAGAAAAAAAAGGTCTGAAACGCATGCGTTTCAGACCTTTCCTTTTTCTGTTGTCTCACGAGGATTCGAACCTCGACAGACAGAACCAAAAACTGTAGTGCTACCATTACACCATGAGACAATCCGGCGCTTTATCTAAAGCGATGCAAAGGTAAGAATAAAATCTTACCCTGCAAGCGTTTTTTGCAATTTTCTTATTTTGCAAGCAGGAGATAGTAGTTCTTTTTACCTCTCTGAACCAGCATATATTTTTCATTCAACAGAGAAGAACAGTCAATAACAGTTTCTGCATCAGCCAGTTTATCTTTGTTTATACTGATACCGCCACTCTGCACCAATTTACGCATTTCACCTTTTGAAGCGAAGACGGGCGCCTTCTCTGTAAGCAAGTCGATAGCCTTCACACCGGCACTCAGTTCATCGCGACTTACCTCAAACTGCGGAACACCTTCAAATACAGCCAACAGCGTATCTTCATCCAACTTCATCAAAGATTCGTGGGTAGAGTTACCAAACAAGATATTAGATGCTTCAACAGCTGCCTCATAGTCTTCCAGAGAGTGAACCATTACAGTGATTTCTTTTGCCAGACGTTTCTGCAACGGACGAAGGTGAGCTGCTGCTGCTTGTTCTTCTTCCAGTGTCGTAATCTCTTCCTGACTCAAGTCTGTAAAGATCTTAATATAACGGGCAGCATCGGCATCGCTTACATTCAACCAGAACTGGTAGAATTTATAAGGAGATGTATAACGGCGATCCAGCCAAACATTCCCTGATTCTGTTTTACCGAATTTACCTCCGTCTGCTTTTGTGATCAGCGGACAAGTAAGAGCGAATGCTTCACCACCTGTTTTACGGCGGATCAGTTCCGTACCGGTAGTAATGTTACCCCATTGGTCGGAACCACCCATCTGAAGGCGGCAACCTTCATTCTGATACAAGAACAGGTAATCGTATCCTTGCAACAACTGGTAAGAAAATTCAGTGAAAGACATACCTACACTCGATTCGGAGCTAAGACGTTTCTTTACAGAGTCCTTAGCCATCATATAATTAACCGTCAGGTGTTTACCGATATCACGGATAAAGTTCAGGAACGAATAATCCTTCATCCAGTCGTAGTTGTTTACCAACTTGGCTGCATTAGGAGCATCTGAATCGAAATCCAGGAACTTCGACAACTGCTTTTTGATGCTGTCCTGATTGTGACGAAGCGTTGCTTCATCAAGCAGATTACGTTCTGCCGACTTCATTGAAGGGTCTCCGATCATACCGGTGGCACCACCGACCAGAGCGATAGGACGGTGTCCGGCACGCTGCAAATGCTTCAGCATCATTACACTAACAAGGTGTCCGATATGTAATGAATCGGCCGTCGGGTCAATGCCTACGTAAGCAGAAGTCATTTCTTTCTGTAACTGCTCTTCTGTTCCGGGCATCATATCATGAATCATGCCCCTCCATCTTAATTCTTCAACAAAATTCATCGTTTTAATTATTCATTATTATATACTTAATGCGGACAAAGATACGACTTTATGTAGACACACAAATCATAAAGTGAACAAAAGCATAACATTTATTCAACTTAGAAAGCTTTATCATATGGTCGGAAACAAACGGCCTACCGTTTGATTAACCTGATTACCCAACTCATTAACAGAGATTTGGAGACCTGAAGCAAGACGTTGGTAAATATCTTGTATGGAACAGGACGATTCATCTGTTTCAATCAACAAACGTTCCGGCCAGGCTCTACGTAAAGACGATATCTGAAAATGTTCTCCAAAAGACAGATAAAAACCTTGTAAAATCAATTGCTGTGCGAGTTCTCCGTTACCACGAAAGCCGTGAATGATCCAGGGGATATGAGGTTTCACTATTTTTCTGACAGCAATAAGTTCTCCCCAGGCTTTTACACAATGAATAATAAGTGGTTTTTTCAACTTTTCAGCCAATACGGCTTGCCTTAAAAAAACATTCTTCTGAATATCTAAAGGTGTTTTCACCAGCTTGTCAAGTCCGGCTTCACCAATAGCGACAATAGCAGAGGAAGAAGCAACCGATTCAAGACAGGAAATCTGCTTATCTACATTATATATATACCACGGATGAATACCGGCAGAGCACCATTGAGCAGGCATGGATAAATCACATTCCTCCCTTATAATCGTATTTACGATTGCGATATCCTCCGGATGAACCGAGGGTTGATGAGTATGTATATCGTAGTAAATCATATTTACGGCACCGGATCATACCCGCTTCCACCCCAGGGATGGCATCGGAGCAATCGTTTGACAGCGAGGTAAAGCCCTTTGATCGGGCCATATTTCTTCAGGGCTTGCACAGCATATTCGGAACAAGTAGGCGTATACCTGCACGAAGCCGGTGTCATGGGAGAGATACAATATTTATAGAAATAGACCGGCAACAGAAGGAGTGTAGTAAAGAATTTCTTCATTATTCCTTGTCACGCAATATTTTGATTGCTTTCGTCATTGCTTTCTCCATATCGGTAAAAGGATGTATTTCTTTGTCCAGATACAGGAAGGCAACGAGCATTCGCTTATTTTTTTCTGTCAACGGATCGATCAGATCATATTTACGTACCCGGTAGGCTTCACGTACCTGACGCTTGATCAGGTTTCGTTTAACGGCACGTTTGAATTTTTTCTTGGGAACGCTGATCAGGATAGAGACAGGAGCCGCCATCTCTTCTTCCAGCGGTAAATAAACGACCCGCAGTGGAAACGCCACAAACGATTGTCCTTTTTCAAACAACAGGTCAATGTAACGTTTCCACGACAGGCGCTCTTCTTTAGAAAGGGTATACCTTTTATTTTCCATTCTTTTTATTTCCACCCAACTCTTTCTTCAGATATAAATCCAAAGCAGCCGTCATTGAGGGAGCTTCGGGAGTAGGTGCTTCCACATCCAGCCTGAGGCCGGCATCCTTTACCGCTTTCGCTGTAGTAGGACCAAAACAACCGATCTTTATATCTTCCTGTTTAAAATCGGGGAAGTTCTTCAATAAAGAAGAAATACCTGAAGGACTGAAGAATACCAGCATATCGTAATCGAACTTCTCATCTTTTGCAAATTCGTTACTTACTGTTCTATACATAATAGCTTTTGTATAGTTAATCTTCTTTGCATCCAGCATAGCGGTCAGATCTTCTTTATGCACGTCTGATACAGGCACAAGATATTTTTCTTTCGCATGCTTTGCAATAACGGTAACCAAATCTTCAGGCTTCCCGGTCTGACCGAAAAATATCTTACGTTTTCTATACACGATATACTTCTGAAGATAAACTGCAATAGCTTCCGTCATACAGAAATATTTCATTGTTTCCGGAATGGTGACACGTAGTTCTTCACATAAATGAAAAAAGTGGTCAATAGCTGTACGGGCAGTAAAAATTACCGCCGAATAGTCCAGAATAGAAATTCTCTGCTGTCTGAACTCTTTAGATGAAAGAGCTTCTACTTTGATAAAAGGACGGAAGTCGATTTCAACCCCGTATTTCTCTGCTATGTCGAAATACGGTGACTTCTCGGATGCAGGCTTCGGTTGCGATACCAACAACTTTTTGATGTTCAATGCCATAGAGTACTCGTCTCGATAAAGTTATACAAAAAAATCATACCTTCATACAAAAATATAAGAGGTAAAATTTCTTGGGTGCAAAGGTACAAACTAATATATAATAAACCTGCATTATTCTTGTGAAATATCCGTATTGTCTTATAAATTATTACAAAACGACACAAAAAATAGAAAATACAAAACAATATAACGGGTGCTACTGTTTTACTTCCTACAAACAATAACCAAAGGACAGGAATATATAATAAAATGCCCCAACTACCCATCGTTGCATTATAACTTTTCTTCCAAAATCTGTATTTTTCAGGAGAAGCAAAAATAAATCCCAACAGCGAATAACAAAATTGCTTAAACTGGAAGAACAAGAACAGCACACAAAAAATAAAAACAATTGTAAAAAGGACTTCTTTTTCTCCTAAATGGCTGGCTATGCCTCTTGTACGGGCAATAGTAAACAGAGCTATACTACACAGAAAAAGCGCCTGAAATATCATAAAATGGCGGAAGAAAGTTTCACTTTTCCCTACTGTTTCGTCAAACAGATTCTGCCGTTCCTTTAAATACAAGACATCCTTCAGCATCTTTATAAAATGCTGATAATTAGCCCGGAATATAATAGCAAAAGCAACCAGCAAGGATAGCAGCAATGAGAAGATCACATCATCCACCAACTGTCCGTCCCACAAACGAATTCCCACATATCCTTCAAACATATTCATGCATTGCAATTTAGCTCTGCAAAGATAGGGAATAATATAAGGCAGAACAAAAAATCAGCAAAACAGGAAATCCGAATGCTTTGCTGATTATAGTTTCACCCTAATGAAACAACTGTTTCACCTAGGAGAAACAAGTGTTTCATTAGGGTGAAACTATTTAAACCAAGTAATTAAACGAACAATGTTTCTTTTATAATCTCCCCAACGGTAGGATGTGGGAAAACGATCGACCGCAACTCGTCGGCTTTCATGCCTTTTTCTATTGCAAGACCTGCGATAACGATCAGTTCAGAAGCCGGGTTACCCAGCAGATGGGCACCGATCACTGTTTCATCTTCGGCCAGGATCAATTTACAGACCCCGCTTCCCTGTTCATTCTCTGCCACAAAACGACCGGAGAAAGCCATCGGTAATTTCTTTACCGTATAAGGAATACCTTCCGCCTGAAGTTCTTCTTCCGTTTTACCAACACCGGCAATTTCGGGATTTGTATATACAACACCCGGTATTGCTTTATAGCTCATTCCGTCGCCGGCTTTTCCCTGAATATGTTTCACCGCTACTTCAGCCTCACTGACTGCTGTATGAGCAAGTAAAGAGAAGGCCGTGATGTCGCCGCAGGCATATACATTGGGCAGAGAAGTCTGCATATATTGGTTCACTTTTATACCGTTCCGGAAAGGTTCAACGCCTAAAGTTTCCAGGCCGAAGCCTTTGGTTACCGGACGCCGGCCTACACTCAGCAGGACTTTCTCTCCACTGATAACAAAGCTTTCGTCCTCTTTCTCGACAGTGACTTCACCACCGTGAACAGCTGTCACCTTATGGCCCAGATAGAACTTGATCCCTCTTTTGGCATATTCAGCCTGAAGCATTTCGGATAGTTCCTTATCCATCGGGCCTAATATCTTATCCAGCATTTCCACCACATGTACTTCCGTTCCCATGCTATTGAAGAAAGAGGCAAATTCCATACCGATCACTCCTCCACCGATAATCACGAGAGAGGCGGGAAGTTCTTTTGTCTGCAAGGCTTCACGGCTCGTCCAGTATTCTGTCTCTGCCAGGCCGGGGATCGGCGGGATCACGGTTTCAGAACCGGTACACAGCAACAAGTTGGCTGCTTCATAGGTTTCTTCACCACAGGCAATAGTTATGGTTCCATCAGCGGCACGCCCTTTTATCTCAGCTTCACCGTTGACTACAACCACTCCATGTTCCGTCATCTTCATACGGATACCGGCGGTAAGTTTCTTTACCACTTTATTCTTACGGGCAATGATCTTAGGAAAATCAAATGTCGGATTCTCCGCTTTGACGGCATATTTCTGTGCATGCTTAATGGTATCATACACTTTAGCCGAATAAAGCAATGTTTTTGTAGGAACACATCCTTCATTGAGGCAGACACCGCCCAATGCGTTTTTCTCGAAAAGTATGGTAGAAAGTCCACCGGCAGCCGCTCTTTCGGCCGCAGTATAACCGGCAGGTCCCCCACCGATTATAGCAACATCGTATTTCATGTTATCAGATTTAATTAAGTTTTATATTGTGATTCTATTCTTCTTGTTATAACAACCCGGCATTACTCCTAATCTCGATATCCGGATTAAACTTCTTCAGCAGCTTGACAAATTCTTTCTCATTCTGGGGAGATATCAGCATCCACATCTGTCCGTTCTTCCAGATAACGATTCTATCCAATGATAAAGAATAACTGAAAACGGGAAGGATAGAAGGTTGCAACGCCTCTATATCAGCAATAGCGATTTCTTTTTTAGGAAAGAAACCGCAACGGAGCAGCAGCATGCCGTCTGTCGTAACCACATAATAGGTATTGAAAAACACATGCAATGTCAATGCACTGGCGACCAACGAAATAACAATAGCCGCTACATTCTGGTGCAATACGGATACCACACACAAAACTGCCAGCACAATGATCAGCAAATGATACCACCAACCGATCTTAGATTTAAAGACTCTATCCATTTTACGAATTTTCGCGCAAGATAGTCATTTCTTCATTTACTTGTTGTAAAGCCGCCACAAAACCTTCGGTATCGACCGGATGAACCGTGTTCGTATATTCTTCGTCTTTATAAGGTTTACTATAATATACTACCACGCTACCCGACTCTTTTACAAAGACTTTATCGATTGCTTCAACAGGGATGGCCACAAAATTTCCTTGTGTCAGGTATTTGCTGTCTATTCTGTATGGCTGGAAGGCAACGCAGGCGATCGCTACAACTGCAACATAGATAAACCAGGGCACATCATTCAAATAGAATAACCCGAAAATGATTAACAGGCAAACGGCAATCGAGAGATGTTTCGGAGTTATCATCCGTTTTCTAAATGCTTTCTTTTCCATAACTTTACGTATTAAAGTTAGTAATAAGCAATATTAAGCATTTTTATCCTTATAATCAAGTACTTTCCGTTATTTTTATGGTTCTTTGCTCCTATCCGAAAAAATCCCCTGAAAAATGAATACGCTGTAACTTTACAGAAACAGCGTATTCATTGTAAAAGGTTATTTCGATCGTATTCAATACACTATCTCGGGTATATAAACCGATCTGTAGGACTGATGTAATCCCAGGATCGTACGTAAAATTGTTCCTTTCTTATCCGTAAAGACAACAGTACTGGTTTGTGTCGAACCAAACATCAATAAATTGTCATTCAATATCTGGACATTACTCATATAAGGAGAGCTGTATTCCGGTAAAGTCACTTCCATAGTCACCTCCGCTTTTCGGTCTTTTTCATCGACTGAATAAATCAATGCACGGGAAAGATGATTGTAAATGCCATTATCAAACACCAGAACTTCATTCGGTTCTAACGGGTCAACGCTATGCATACCGTTTGCATAACCAGCCGCCGGCATATCGACATTACCATCTTTACCAACCCTATACAAAACTTTCCCCGTCTTTCTCTCTATCTTCCACAACTCACTTCTCCAGTTGAAAGACATATAAATATTACCTTCGGAATCAAAATTAACCGAGTTGGCATGCAGCCAATCGTCTTTATACCATATAGGATTCTCCAATACGCTGGTAACAGGTACCATTTCCATGATATTAGGATCATCCGCCGGATGCAATTCGCCGAAACAATCCCATTCTTCGAGCTTGTTACCTTCCATATCGAAGATCGTATAGCCGTCTCCCCATACCGTCTCTTCTTTACTCCCTCCACGTTCTGTCAGATCAAATGTTTTAGGAGTATAATTAACCAGGATCAGGTTCCCGTCCGGCATGCGGCGGATATCATGGTGAGCATAAAATTTATCAAATACCTTATCCAGCAGTCGTTTCCCCGTCAGATCCATCACTACGATTTCATTGCCGGTATAATCCTTTTCCGCATAAGCACCTATGATGCAGGAGATTGTATTCGTTTTTTCATCAAAATTTGCCACACGTACTGCCTTTTCCATATTCTGATACCAGACAATGTTACCTTTAGTATCCACTATCGTAATATGACCGGGTTTATCTGTTTTCATCAACAAGATATAACCGGGAAGATCTTCTTCCATCTTATCGATGGGCATTGAATAGACCGGAACACCTGATGGCAGCGAAGATGTCGTAAAGGTATATCCTTCGGAGACCGTCGAAACTGCTCCCGTCGAAGCCTTTACCTTGAAAGTATATTCGGTTTCCGGCTCCAGTAAAACCAAAGTGCAGGTAGAAGAACCGTCAGCTCCAGCCAACGCCGTCATCTTTTTAGATGCTTCATCATCACTTTTCCAATACTCGATCTGATAGTCCACAGCTTGCTTGAACTCTATATTGACCTCCATCCTCAACACATTATCCGATTTGGGGGCTACCTGTATCGCCCGAATCAACTCTGTCGGGGGCACCTCGCCTTCCGAATCATTGTTGCACGCTACAAACGCGAGCAGTAACATCATACACAAATACTTCATTAGCTTCATAATATCACATTTATTGATTAACGAACTGCTATTTCATCCACCATGGTCCATACATCGCTTCGGGCATCTCGATGCCACATAGGACAAACCGGAACTACTTTAACCTTAACTTTTATATAACGAGCCTCACAAGGTGTGAACCTCAACTCAAACACTTTCGTTTTATAATTCTTTTCCCTATCCATCTCATTCACGATCCGGCCAACAGAATGGTATGTCCGGTTATCAGCAGAAACGAATACTTCCATCCCTTCCGGCAGGAAAAGACGATCGAGAATAGACTGGATAAACCGGGTATCGACCTCCGAAATAATTTCTTTCTCTCCAAGATCGACCGTTATTTCGAAGTCATCGTGTTTAAATCCCAGCCAGTTTTCATCATAATTGCGGGCACCCAACACACCATCGGTTAATGATCCGGTACCTTTTGCACCATACCGGGTTAACGGTAAGTTCACTGTAGCAGGCTTCCCCAACGCTTTGTTCCCTTTGGCCAGAAACTTCAGATATTGCAGGGGAACATCCGTCATCTCCTCTTTATATTCGTCTACCGGTGTCATCCATTCACATAAACGGCGTGTGTTATTTACCTTACAGCAGGAGATAAAATGATCCAATTTATGCATAAAATCTTCATTCACCGACAAATCCCCATCTTTGCCATCGATCAAGAACCCTCTTTTACCGACAGGCATCAGACTAGCTTGTTCCAGCTCTGCAAAGATAACAGGCAAACGTGCAAACTGCACACGTGCCGTCAAGTCCTTATCATCGGCAACGACTTTTTCCGCCTTATCAAAGCACTGGCTATAAGCATCCAGGTTCTCTGGTGACAGATAACCATTGACCGGGGTCAGAGCATTACCGAAAATACTTAGCTCCTCCCCGCTTTTCTCCAGATTATCATGTAATAAGGTCATATACTCCTTAATATATTTCCCGGCCTGCCCATAATAACCTTCCAGGAAATCGTCAACCACAGCATCGAGATCGCAATCCGGATTCCATAACAACTTTGCCGAGACATAAGCTCTCAAATGACACATCTCCCCGGCTGGCTCCGGATTGCCCTGGGAGAAAACGGAAGTGACATGATTACCTGCAAAATACTTCATATTAGGCTGCAAAGTTCTGAAATTAGGGAAAGGAGTATATAAATTGCTGAACTGCACTATATAGTCCCATAAAAGAATATTACGAGATATTTCCGCCCAGTCATCCATATCTTTTCTAAAGCCAGCACTCAATGTATCCAAAGGAATCGGTTTACTCCGGTTACATTCGATATTACAAAACATGATATTCACATTCCCGGCCGGTTTAGCCAGCTTAGGAGCTTTACGGGTAAACTGATAGGCCAGGGTTGAAATGATCTTGTCCGGATAGCGTTCCGCCACTTTATTAATAAAGCGGATCAATAATCCGGAAGGGCTCCCTTCCTCTTCGTAAACCTTTTTACATGCTTCGCATTTACAATAATTGTAGTTATCATTCTGACTGACCGACCAATAGAGCGCTTCCGGTTTTTCAGATATGCAGGAGTCGAGTTCTTTACAAAGGACATCCAGTAATTCCGGATTGCTCAGACAGAGTTGTGAAGGGACACGTTCCCCTTTCTCATTCATCGCATAGTATTCGGGATGCCGAGCAAAATACTTTCCGGGAGGAACCAGCCGATCGAACGTATGTACCCAGAAACCCCATTTGCCCCTGTCCACCCAGCTGGTAGGAGTTTGCGTCAGCCGCAACCAATCAAAATAGGCATTGTCATTGGCACATACATATAACATATTCCGGGATGTAATAACCGGAACTTGCCAGTTATCTATATTGGCAGGCAATACGACTGTCGACCGTTGCGGAACAACTTCTACAGTCGGTGTATATTTTCTGCATCCCCAATATTTTTCCAATAATTCATAAACGCCATAGAGAGTGCCGTAGCTATTCCCCCCCATTATATAAAGTTTATGTGCATTCGTTTTAATATAGAAACCATCCTGTTCCAGCTTATCTAATGAAATAGCCAGCGGAATAACCCGGTTGGTATTCCCTATCGAAATTTCATGATCGACAGGAGCAGCATTATCTTCAACAACCGGCAGCATCACCCCAGCTATTTTGTTTAGATATTCATTCAGTTCCTTTGCTGCTCTTTGTTCTATCATTGTAGGGGATTGGGGTATTACAATGACATAATCACTCTTTCCGGATTTTATTATTTCCAGATCATTGTTACATGCTCCCAGGCACATAATACAAAGAATCGTCAATGAGATAGTTACTATATTTTTCACGGGATTATATTTTTGTTAAACAGAGTCTTATTAACGGATCATTCGTGATACCGATATTTTACATAATCAAAGATACCATAGTTTTCCTGTGTCGACAGGTTGTCTCCAATAAACTTCAGATTCTCAACACTGCAAAAGATATAAAATGCGAATGCCGTACCAAAGGTCTGCTGTACCGTACTGACAATCTTCTTATCTATCAACCAATCGACTTTATAGTTGCCATTCACCAGAGTAATGTCTATTTCAAAAATGTGCCATCCTGTCTTTATCTTCACTGGGACAGACTTAAACGGATGATCCTGCGTAGTCATATAGGCGATCATCTCGTCAGGTTCGGCTCCCAGTTCTTCCCGTACCGCCTGTTTTCCATATCCTACTTCAAAATCGATCTCATGGTGATCGTCACAATAAATCCAGGAGCCGACACTTGCCTGATCCCCTTTTCCCATTTCCGGGATATAAGTCTTCCATGTATAACGTCCGGTCGTATAAATTTTATCTGCTGTACGAACTTTCTTCCTGTCCCACGAACCGGCCCGCGTAAAGATGCGCAACTTACCTTTCTCCAACACACATTGGTGATCAGGGTTATCATCCTGGTGTGCATACACCCAGCCTTCCAGGTCATTAAAATTCCAGACTTTTTTCTTCGGAGGTTGTGCATAAGTATTGACTGCGCACAGGATAAATACCCAAAAAACAATCCGGCTTATATATTTCTTCATATTCAGTCTATTTATAATTCATTGTGGTAAAATCGACAGATAGGTCACCTGTCGGGACAAGTGCCTATCTGCCTATCAATTATTTGGAAAAACTCCTACAATTTGCCAGATCCGGATTCAGATCCAACTCTCTTTTCGGTACCGGGAAATAACGTCTGATATCGTTATCCGTCAGGTCCTGAGGATATACCTTCCATTCAGACGTATAATCCGCATTCGGATCTTTTGAATTCTTCTGTCGCCATTCCGATTTCACTTTTATGGCAGCTATATACTTATTCAAACGGTCTTTCCACAATCCCATACGGATCAGGTCGGGACGGCGTACACCTTCATTATTTAATTCCAAAAGGCGTTCGTCACAGATAGCATTGCGTAAAGCATCTTTTGAAGAATAAGCAGCCAACGACAGATTATGAGTGTCGTCCTGGAACGCACGGCTTCTGATCTGGTTGATCAAATCGATCGCTTCCTGGGTCGGTCCGTTCAATTCATTCAGGATTTCAGCTTTGCACAGGATGATATCAGCCAGGCGAAGCATTGGCATATTATTCTTGGTATTGTAATTATAAGTACCCGGTCGGAGATATTTATACTTTTTAGTATAGGAAGCTCCCAGTTCGTTGATTGTCTGTGTTTCCGAATCCGCATAGACAGTACCTACCTTTTCCACCGATTCCGGTATGATATAATATCTGGGCTTTGGAGTCGCATCATTATCATAAACATTTCTAAACTGGGTAACCAACAATTCTGAGTAACGTTCGTCTGACTTATCGAACATCCAGGTCAGTTCCAGAGGGACACTGAACAGATTCCATCCCATATCGTAATCCCACGGAGTAAAGTTCATACCTATATCGGAGCTTCCGGAAGGAATATCTTGGCTGGAACGTACGGTAAAGATCAGCTCATTATTATATAAGGTAGCATCTGTTTCAGGGTTAAACACATCCCATACTTTTGGCTGCAATGAATAAACACTACCATTCAGTGCCAGTACTTCATTGGCATATTCGAGCGCTTTTTTCCATTCCGACGCGTCATCTCCTCCAGATAAGCGAGCACGACCGGCTGCTCTCATATGAAGACGGCACAAGAAACCCGCCGCCACGCCATAAGTAGCTCTTCCTGCATCCAGCTTATCGCTATAACTCTGTGGTAAACCTCCTTTAGCTGCATTCAGATCCTTGTCTATCTGTGTTTCTATTTCTTCTATCGAAGCAGGAGGCAAAATAGCATCTACAGCCACATCACTACTAATAACCAATGGCACGGTATAATATAAATCCGTCAGTTGGTAATAGGCAAAACCCCGCATGAAATGTGCTTCGGCCAATAATCTACCTTTCAGTTGCGCGGCGGTAGCCTCGTCATCCCCGAATTCAGCATCAGGAATTTCAGGTATCTTATCAAGTGCGATATTTGCGCGGCTGATAATCTTATAATAACCGTTCCAAGAAGACGAAACATCCTGGTTTGTACTCATTTTCAGTTCATTCAACAATTCGCAGTCCATCTCTTTCATGAAACAGGCATCTGTCGGCATGTCGTTCAAATAAAAAATCGCCCTGTTGGATACCCCGTGAAGAGGTTCATACATTGAGTTAACAGCTGCCGTTGCATCGTCTTTCGTTTTAAATGCATTCTCTGATGTCAGTTCCGAATAGACAACCTCCTCCAATGTACTGTCACAAGAAGTAATGATGCCTGCCGAAAGAAAAGCCGCAGTATATATCAATCCTTTTTTCAATATGTTGTTCATAACCGTATTCATTTAAAAAATTATTTTTGCACCAAAGTTAAATGTCCTGTAAGCAGGATAAGAACTAAAATCAAGCCCCTGTGAAACGGCTTTACCGCCATTCGTACTTACTTCCGGATTGAAGCCTGTATATCCAGTGATGGTAAACAAATTCTGTGCACCTACAAATACACGCAAGTTCTTGACATATTTATACATATTCCCCCATTTCTGTAACGGCAGCGTATAACCCAATTCCACATTCTGCAAGCGCAGGTAGCTCGCATCTTCAACAAACCGCGAGTTGATATAAGAACCGTATTTAACACCGGCATCTTTTTTATATCCTTTTCGTGGAATTTCATTAGACGGATTATGCTGTGTCCACCTATCTTTTGAATCGATCAATCTGTTATCATCTTCCAAAACTACGCGCGACAAGTTCAATAAATCGTTACCGATAGAAGCATCGAAAAAGAATGAAAAATCGAAATCACGAATCTTGAAGTTATTACCCAAACCCAAGATCACATCCGGATTACCGTCACCAATCACTTCACGGTCATTGATAGTAATTTGTCCGTCACCATCCAAATCTTTAAATTTCGGGTCACCCGGAACTGAACTCGGCTGTGCAGCATACGTTTCTCCTGTCTGGATAATGCCATCAAATACATAACCATATAAAGAACTTAACGGATAACCCTCCTTCAACATAGCATATTCTTCCCAGTTATACCATCCTTGCGGACGAACTGTTTCGAAACGAGCTTCCCCCTGATTCAGTTCAAGCACTTTGTTTTTATTTCGGGAGATATTGAATGTTGTGTTCCAGCTAAAGTTATTATTCACAATATTGTTGGATTTAATAAACAGTTCAAAACCTCTGTTCTGGATTTTGCCATTATTACCAGTCATAGTCTGAAAGCCACCTGTAGAACTGGATACTGAGATAGGATTCAAAAGATCTTTCGTACGTTTATCATAATAGTCGAAATTCACTTCAATACGTTTATCAAGCAAAGAGAAATCGATCCCCAAGTCAAGCTGTGAAGTAGATTCCCATTTCAGATCTTTATTTTCGGGGTTGGAAGGATACATACCTTTTACGATCGAACCACCGCCCAAATATACATCTGTCATGGCAAATTTACGTTGTGAAAGATAATTACCGATCCCGTCATTACCGGTAACACCATAGCTGGCTCTCAGTTTAAAATCATAGAACAACGGTTTGATGAAGCTCATAAAAGGTTCGTCACCTAATTGCCACGCTACGGATGCAGAAGGAAAATATCCCCATTTATTACCCGGTCCGAAGTTTGAAGCACCGTCTGCACGAACAGAAGCATTGACAATATATTTCTGATTCAATACATATTCCGCTCTTGCAAAGAAAGAGGTTGTCGTATTATCCGATCTGGAAGAGTTGATCCATTGTACCGTCTGGGCTGCTCCCATATTATTGAAAGAGAATTCGTCTGTAGAGAAACCGAATCCCTGCATTCCGTTCTGTTCGTAAATATGTTTGGTATATGTCGTACCGGCAACTACTTTCACATCATGTTTTTCTGTGAACTGCTGGTGCCAGGTCAAAACAGCGTCCAATTGCTGTTTGTCATTCTTATAATTCCAGATCGTAGCCAGACCGTCATTGGCTTTACCTACATTCGTACTTTTCGGATAATACTTCTGATACTTTTCGTTATCATTACTGTATGTATATTGAACACGTGCGGTCAATGATTTCAGGATATCGGCTTCACCATACAAAGTTATATACATATTATTTGTAATATCTTCGAAATCCACATCGTTCAACTCACTGAAAATACCCGGTTTCTTTCCTTTCTTACCAAATACATCATCACCGGTAACAGTTGTCAGAGGAGACATCATGAAGATGTTATAAATAACGTTGTCGGTCGTTGTATTGGTTCCCATATTCAGGAAATTCTTATTGGAACGTGCCATATAAAGATTTGAGCCGAAACGAACCCTGTCATTCAATTTGTAATCCATATTCATACGACCGCTGAAACGGTTGAAATTCGTATTCTGTAACACACCCAGATCATCCAGATAGTTACCTGAAATAGACATAGTCATCTTATCGCTACCTCCGGTAATAGAGAACTGATGAGTCTGTGTCATTGCTGTTCTTGTAGTTGCATCGATCCAGTCTGTTCCTGCTCCCTTATATTGCAGTTCTTCCTGTGTATATGGCGGATTGCCGGTACTACCGTTGTCCTCCCAAACTTTCATGTTATATCCCATCACATCCTGTGCATCCATCAATTTCCAGGGATTCTGTAAATTCTTTACAGAAGCATTATAAGAATAACTTACATTGAATGCGCCTTTCGAACCTTTCTTCGTCGTAATAAGGACAACACCATTGGCACCTCGCGCACCATAGATGGCAGTAGCGGCTGCATCCTTCAGAATTTCGATCGACTGAATATCTTCAGGATTGATCTGGTTTCCGATCTCTGTCTGAAAACCATCGATTACATATAAAGGTTCGTTATTTGAACTGATGGAAGAAGCTCCCCTGACACGGATAGAAATACCTCCTCCCGGTTCCGTCGAGTTTTGTTTTACCTGAACACCAGCTGCACGCCCCTTTAACAATTGTGCCGTACTGGTTACAACACCAGCCTTTATCTCATCAGTTTTCAATGAAGTAATAGCCCCGGCCAAGTCACGCTTACGAGTGACGCCATATCCTACCACCACGACTTCATCAATATTCATGGCATCCTTTACCAATTTAATATTCAGGTCTGACATGCCATTCTTCACAGGAATCTCTTGTGTCACCATTCCTAAATAAGATATGGAAAGAGTTTCACCGGCAGAAGCCATAATAGAGAATTTTCCGTCCAAATCCGTTGTCTGGCCGTTCGTTGTGCCCTTTACCATTACTGCTGCTCCAATTAAAGGCTCCATCGTATCAGCCTCATAGACGATTCCGTTTATCTTTTGCTGTGCAAAACCTGCACACCAAACTAAACAGAGTAAATACAGAATTACAATTTTCCTCATAAGAATTTCAATTTAAGATTTATAAAAACCAAGGAATACTTATATAGATCTAAGATTCTAAAAATTAATTATTTTATGTATATAATCCATACGTCCACAAAAGTATAAGGTCCCTTTTTAAAAGGCGTCAAATCCTGTCTAAATCTGTTCCTCTATTGTCTATTTTGATCTATAAGTCCTAAAAACAAGGACTTATATTCACATAGAAGATGCATAATACTCATGTAAAATATATTTGAAAATTGATATTTAAATGTATCTTTGCATCAAAGAGAGATCAATGATTAAACATTTTATCACATTCTTATTTGGCCTATTTTCTATATGCGGATACGTCGATAGCGGTTGGTGTAATAATACCAATTACTATTTTAAGCAAATAGCAATAGAGAACGGATTATCGCAATCCAGTATCAACTGCATCTTATGTGATCACAAAGGTATGCTGTGGATCGGGACTAAATCCGGATTAAATCGTTTCGATCAATATGAACTAAAGAACTACTTCAATGAAAAAGATAATCCGCATTCTTTGCCCGGAAATTATATCCAGTTCATTGCGGAAGATCAGCAAAAAAATATATGGGTGTCCACCAATAAAGGACTTACCCTTTATAACCCTGATAGTAATTCTTTCAATCTGATCCTCAAAGAAAAAGCTTTGTCATATCTAAATCTGCCGGGACTGCTTTTAATAGGAACCGAAAATAATATCTATACATACGACCTCGAAAGCAAAAAATTACAGGATACAATCGGCCAGCAAGACGATAAACAGATGCAAGGAATTATCAAGTTACTTCCTTTAAACGAACACACGGTGCTTGTCACCACCAAGAATAACGGATTATTTGCCTACAACTACAAAACCGGTCACATAGAAAAAGTTCCGTTTGGTAATTATACCACTTTACTGGATATCTACCGGGGATCAGACGGATATATATATTTGTCGGCCTACAACAGAGGACTGTTCTGTTACAGTCCGAACGGAAAACTGATTGCCAACTATACCACCCGAAACTCCCAACTAAGCAATAACATAGTCCTAAACATCCTGGAAAAAGACGGGGAGATATGGATGGGAACCGATGGAGGAGGTATCAACATACTTACCCCCCAGACACAGGAAATCACATGTATCAAACATATTCCCGGTGATGCCGGCTCACTTCCGGTAAACTCCATCACTGTTCTTTATAAAGACAATGAAAACAATTTATGGGCTGGGAGTGTCAGAGGCGGTATATTCGGAATCAAAGAAACTTATATAAAAACCTATAAAGATGTCGCAATAAACAATACCAACGGACTCAGTGAAAAAGCGATTATCAGTCTGTATGAAGACGAGGACAGTATTCTGTGGATAGGAACCGACGGAGGAGGTATAAACCAGTATAATCCTTTCACCGGGCAATTCAGACATTACCCTTCCACCTATGGAGACAAAATTGCATCCATAACCTCCCTGTCTTATTCTGAACTGCTTGTTTCTTTATACAGTAAAGAAGTATTCATATTTGATAAAAAGACCGGAAAATACAAACCTTTCACCATCGTAGACAAAGAAACCAACATCGAGGAGTGTTATTCCGGATATATGCCTCTTACACATAAAGTCGCAAAAGATAAGATCTATATACTCTCTCAGAGTGCACTCATATACAATCCGGAAACCAAACAATTCTCTTCCCTTAAGATGAACGAAGGGGAACTCGATCCCGGAGCACTTAATCTGGTATATGCAGACGACTCTTTGACGTACCTGATAAAAGAGCACTATGTACTTGAAGGATTACAACAAAATGACAGTTTACATATCCTATTCAGCGTCGATCCTTCCGAAACAATCCATTCGCTTTCTTATGACCAAAAAGGTACATTCTGGATCGGTAGCGATCAGGGACTAAGTTATTACAACAAAGATGAAAAGGTATTACACAGGATCGAAACCAAGCTTTTCAATAATATTACCCAACTATTCCTCGACAATCAGGGTAGATTGTGGATATGTGCACAAAATATGCTCTTCTCCTATGTTATAAATGAGAACAGGTTCGTAGTCTGGAGTGAGTCGGATGGTTTTTCTCCCAACGAAATACTTTTCATGTATCAACAATCATCAAAAACCAACAATATTTACCTCGCAGGAACAAACGGCCTGGTAAAAATAGATAAAAACATATCCTATAACGACAAGGTACAACCACAAATAGAACTGACAGATATCATTTTCAACGGAAGTTCATATATGAGCCAACTCGACGGGAAAGAAAAAAAGATAAATATTCCCTGGAATTATACCTCTTTATCCATCACTATCAACCTTAACGAGAAAGACGTATTCCGGAAAGCACTATTCCGCTACAGTATAGCCGGGCTAAACAATCAATATATAGAATCCTACAATCATAAACTTGAATTACCTTCGTTAAACCCAGGTAGTTACTCCATTCTTGTATCCTGTAATACCAAAAGCGGTATATGGAGCCAACCTATAAAAATAGCCACGCTTCTTATCACTCCGCCATGGTACAAAAGTAACTGGTTTATTTCTTCCATGATCTTCTTATTTTTCATTCTATTGTCCGGTTCCGTCTATCTGATCATCAAGAAAAAAGAAAACAAGTTGAAATGGGAGATGAAAGAACATGAACAAACCGTCAATGAAGAAAAAATACGCTTCCTGGTAAATATCAGCCATGAATTGAGAACACCTCTGACACTGATATATGCACCCTTGAAAAGGCTTATCGACAGGAGTAACGAAACTTTAAGGCCGGAACTGATCCGGGAACAGCTAAACAGTATATACAAACAGGCTCGTCAAATGAAAAACATCATTAATATGGTTCTCGATCTGAACCGGATCAAAACAGGAGAAGAGCCTTTGCAAAAACTCCCCCATCAATTGAATGAATGGGTACGTTCCGTATCAGACGATTTCAGAAATGAATGCGAAGAAAAGAATATCAATTTACAATATCAACTGGATGATACGATCGAATATATTTGGTTCGATGAGTGGAAATGCCAGATCATTCTTTCCAATTTGTTGATGAATGCATTAAAATTCAGTGATCCACAGACAGAGATACGGGTAACGACCCTATTGATAGATAACGTAGTACGTATTTCTGTCAAAGACCAGGGCATCGGACTGCAAAATATCGATACCAATAAATTGTTTAACCGTTTTTATCAGGGAGAACACAACAAAAGCGGTAGCGGTATCGGCTTATCTTATGCCAAAATATTGATAGAAATGCATGGAGGGGATATCGGTGCCTACAATAACACAGATAAAGGAGCTACATTCTATTTTGAACTACCAATCTTAACTGAAACTTCACTACCTGAAGAGGTCATGAACGATAACAACAGTGAGAATATTCCTATCCCACTGGACATCTCTTCCATGGATATATCATGTTCAAACTATTCATTATTAATTGTAGAAGATAAGCAGGAACTCCGTACATTTTTAAAAGACTCATTCAAAGATGTATTCAAATACATCTATACGGCGGAAGATGGTATTTACGCATTAGATACTATAAAAAACAAACAGCCGGATATCATAGTGAGCGATGTCATGATGCCGCGCATGGATGGATATGAACTTTGTAAGAGCATTAAGAGCAATATTGAAATCAGCCATATTCCTATCATCCTGCTGACAGCCAAATGTGATCAGGACAGTACTTCTGCCGGTTATAAACTAGGAGCAGATTTTTACCTGTCAAAACCTTTCGAACTGGACTTTCTTCTTACAATTATTGTCAACCTGTTGAAAAGCAGAGAAGTCATAAGGCAAAAATATAAAGAAACAGCAACTGCCACTATCCTGCCCCAAGACTCAACGATTAGCAACGCTGACGAGGTTTTTATGACTAAACTGAACGGCTTAATCTACAACAACCTGTCAAATCCGGATCTGGATGTAAAATTCTTAATGGGAAATATGGCTATGAGTCGTGCTTCATTATATAATAAGGTAAAAGCACTCACCGATATGGGAGTGAACGACTATATCAATAAACTTAGAATAGAGAAAGCCTCCTCCTTGTTAATTCATACGGATTTGAGCATCTCCGAAATATCATTTGAAGTAGGTTTCACCTATCAACGCTATTTCAGTACTATTTTCAAACAGATAAAAGGGATGACACCCAGCCAGTTTAAAGAAGAGAGCAGAAATAAAAATAACGGAGTCCAACAAGAACTACGGTGATTTTTGCTAATAATATTACTGAATTAGTCTGTTTACCCTTGATTTCAACACTAATAATCGACAAAAAACATCTATGCAGCCATATTTTGAATGATTTTTGCTTCAAATAAGGTACATTTTAACCGTAGTTCTTGTTGATCTCTGGTAAAAAGACAAACGATTATAAAAGAAAATACGCCGCCGCTTCACAGCAACAGCGTATCCACTTAAACCGGTCAAACAATTCCAAAAAGGAATATATTTTACTTGAATCCCCTTATTCCCATAAAAGGGATATAACAATAATTGTCAGTCGATTACAGTTTCCTCGTAGTTTCTACTTTAGGAAACTGAAGTTTCCCGCATAGGGAACTAGCGTTTCCTCCCTGGGAAACTGTAATTTCCTCCTAGGGAAACCGGAGTTTCCTACGGAAGAAACTGCGGGGCACTCAGGGGCCGAATACGGGAACTCCTCTTATTTTACTTCTTCGAGTACGGAATAAGATTGCAATACATTATTATTGTCATATTGTTCTGTACGGACAACTCCAATGTTAGGAGCATACCATTCGTATCCGTAACCTTCGATTGTTTCTTTCGGGGAACGTGATTTGATTTTAAATTTTACCTTCGTACAATCGAATGTTCCTGCCGGAGTGGTAATCTCTTCCGTTTTCACATATTCGCGGTCGTAAATAGAAATATTCTTTCTGTCTTTACGATTCTTCTTTGAATAGATGTTGATTACCGCATCGTCGAAATAGACATCATCCGAAGAAGCTCCCTGCGCTACGCTCGGGTAATTGATCACGGCATCAGTTGCAGCCACTGCGGTATTCGTCGTTGTAACAAAGGACGGGTTGGACAGAACCTCTTTCATATCCATAAAGAATTCGCCATCCTGGCAAAAAGCTTCCAGCTCGCCTTTATCGATAACCGTTCCGCTATTATTGACGAACACGTAATCGGCTTCGACTTCCAGTCCGCCTTGTTTGTTTTCCACCTCATCCACTACATAAGTCATCACACCTGACAAGTTACCTTTGCCATCATAACTCTTTTTCACCAGTTTAGTACCTTTTGTCGTAGGGAAAAAGAATGTACAATCCTGTGCCATAGCCCCGCCTGCCAACATAGAGGCTAAAGCTAACAGTAAAACTTTAGATTTCATATTTCAAAACGTTTAAGTATTAATAATAAGCCGGATATCCAATGCCATGTTAGAACAGGGGAAGCCCCCGAATGTTCAGGGCTATTCCTTTAAAAATAGCAAAAGAATATCTATTTCAGCCTTATTTATAAGGAAAGGGGGCATCTAAAGGTACAACCATAAAAGTTAATTCCTAACTTTGGCGGTCTAAACAGTAATGTCTTATGGTACAAAGATTCGATTTCTTAGTGATAGGTTCCGGTATTGCAGGAATGAGTTTCGCACTTAAAGTAGCCAGTAAAGGGAAAGTTGCCCTGGTATGCAAAACTAATCTGGAAGAAGCTAACACATATTTCGCACAAGGGGGTATCGCCTCGGTGACAAACCTGATCGTCGATAACTTCGATAAACATATTGAAGATACAATGATTGCGGGCGACTGGCTCAGCGATCGCGATGCTGTTGAAAAGGTTGTGCGCAACGCTCCTCAACAAATCAAAGAGCTGATCAGCTGGGGTGTCGATTTCGATAAAGATGAAAAAGGGAACTTCGACCTGCATCGTGAAGGCGGCCATTCCGAATTCCGCATCCTTCACCATAAGGATAATACGGGTGCCGAGATACAGGACAGCCTGATACAGGCGATCCAAAAGCATCCTAACATCACTGTCTTTGAAAATCATTTTGCAATTGAAATACTGACGCAGCACCATCTGGGTGTCACCGTCACCCGCCAGACGCCGGATATAGAATGTTATGGCGCTTACATCATGGATCCGAACGGACGGATCGATACATTCCTTTCGAAAGTGACCCTGATAGCGACTGGTGGTGTCGGAGCTGTTTACCAGACTACCACCAATCCGTTGGTGGCTACCGGCGATGGTATCGCGATGGTTTACCGTGCCAAAGGGACTGTAAAAGACATGGAGTTCGTTCAATTCCACCCGACGGCATTGTATCATCCCGGCGATCGTCCTTCTTTCCTGATCACGGAAGCGATGCGTGGTTATGGTGGCGTTTTGCGTACGTTGGATGGAAAGGAGTTCATGCAAAAGTACGATAAACGTCTTTCGCTGGCTCCGCGAGATATCGTGGCACGGGCCATCAAGAATGAAATGGACACACGTGGTGACGATCATGTTTATCTGGATGTTACACATAAAGATCCGGAAGAGACGAAGAAGCATTTCCCCAATATTTATGAAAAGTGCCTGAGTCTGGGTATCGATATTACCAAGGATTATATTCCGGTTGCTCCTGCGGCGCATTATCTGTGTGGCGGTATCAAGGTAGACCTGGATGCCCGTTCTTCTATCGACCGCCTGTATGCCGTAGGCGAATGTTCCTGCACCGGTCTTCATGGCGGCAACCGCCTGGCTTCCAACTCGCTGATCGAAGCGGTTGTTTATGCCGACGCTGCGGCCAAACATAGTCTTAATATCATCGACTCATTAAGTTACCAGGAAAGTATCCCTGAATGGAACGATGAGGGTACCACTTCGCTGGAAGAAATGGTATTGATCACCCAGAGTGTAAAAGAGGTGGGGCAGATCATGAGTACATACGTCGGCATCGTCCGTTCCGACCTGCGTCTGAAACGTGCATGGGATCGCCTGGATATCATTTACGAGGAAACGGAAAGTTTGTTCAAACGCTCGGTCGCTTCAAAGGATATTTGCGAACTGCGTAATATGATTAATGTAGGGTATCTGATCATGCGCCAGGCGATAGAAAGAAAGGAAAGCCGCGGGTTGCATTATACGCTGGATTATCCGCCGGTGAAGAAATAACAGCACAAGTTGCATAATAAAAATAAAGGGAATGTAATCCGATTACCATAGTGTCATTCAGATTACATTCCCTTCTTATTTCCGGATATTCGTGTTTACTACAACATTAATTATATCCAGGGTTTTCAATAAGATCCGGATTAGCCCCTGTCCGTGTCGTCGTAATAGGAAAATAGTAATAATGCGGCCTGAACAAAGGAAGTGTTCCTCCATCGCCAAAAGAGATCTCCACATTTTCTATTATTCCCACTTTATACTTTCTTGTAGCATAATCCAGATAATAACGAATACCGGATCTTCCTCCCGTCAGAACCGTTTCTGCTTGTCTCCATCTTCTCAAATCCCAGTAACGGTGGCCTTCAAATGCCAATTCTACTTTTCTTTCCGCGCGAATAGCTTCCCTATCGATGTTCGTTTTGGAAGGCATCCCGGATCTGTTTCTAATCGTATTGACCGCGTCGAGTGCTTCTCCCGGCTTTCCTAATTCAAAAGCAGCTTCAGCCAGATTCAAAAAGATCTCTCCATAGCGGAACACTAAATAGTCGGTTTTCGAATTTTCTATACCTTCCATATTGTTGGCATCCGGATCCAGATATTTCATAACTCCGAAACCTGTACCGAAACGACCGTCTACACTTTGGTCACCTTGTGCCAATACTCCGTTATATGAACCTTCGGATTGAATCTCTCCATTTTCTTTTATAAGTCCGTTATAAAAAGTTATCGTACCTCCTTTCCAAGGTGTTCCTTCGGTATAGAAGGTAGCATGAAATCTTGGATCCCGGTTTCCCCAAAGTTCGTCTATGGAATAAAGACCGGATGTTAACTCTTGCCTGTCGATGGTTCCCGGAGTTCCGTCTATCTTTTCAAACGACTCGAGCATTTCCAGGTAAGGAGCATTTTTATTCCCTGCATTCCATGCCTGTGGTTTAGGTGATTGGGCAAAATCATATTTCCAGGCAATGCCACCATCGGAGACACCATTGTATTTCCGCGCCAAGATTACTTCCGGATTGTCCTTCACTAAAAAGATATTTTTAAAATTCTCCGTCTTATCCGCCTCTTTGTCATACAAGGTATACATACCTGAGTTTATAATCGCTTTAGATGCCTCATACGACTTTTGGTAATAGCTGTCAGCCATATTCTCCGGTATTCCCAACAAGCCGTCCAACTGCACCTTTCCATAGCGGGCAATACTACCTGCATATAGCGCAGCTCTCGATTGAAGGGCGTATGCTGCATATTTACTGATCCTGCCTAACTCAGCCGACTCGATTTGTTCCGGTAAATCTTTTACGATTTCATCTACTTCCGACAAGATAAAATCATAGATTTTCTGTTCTGAATTCCGCTTGGGATACAACTCTTCTTTCGGATCATTCAACTCTTGCACTTTGGTAATCAGAGGGACGCCTCCATATCTTTTTACCATAGCAAAATAATTGAAAACTCTTAAAAAGCGGGCTTCAGCAGCACGGGTTTTAATATATTCGTCGGAGGCATTCGCCATCTTTATATTGTCCAAGAAAATATTTATGTTCCTGATTGTCTTGTAAGGCAGCTCCCAGTATTCCAGTAATCCACCTCGTATAGTCCAGTTTCCTCCTTTATACCGGATGATGTCACCCCTGTTTTGAAGTCCCCAGTTATAAGTACACTCATCGGAAAGTTCATTTACATAAAACATTCCGACCTGGATGGCACTGTATTTATCCCATTCGGTACTTGTTGCATCATTGGTGAACACAGGTGTTTGGGCATATAGCTCGGCCAGATAACTGTCCATTAGACTCGGGTCGGACCACACATCCGAATCTGAAATATATCCTAACGGCTTTTTATCCAGAATATCGCAGGATGAAAGAATACAAGCCGATATAATTGCAAATAGAATCGTTCTTTTCATTTTCGTATTATTTTACGTTATTAGTACTAGAATGTTACATTTAATCCCAGGCTTATCGTTCTTTGCTGCGGATAATAATGCCCGATATTCGGTGCTTCAGGATCTATACCGTATTTACTCAGGTTGCTAAGAGTGAAGACATTAGTCCCGGATAAATAGACCCTGGCCTTTTCTATATTCATGGCTGTGATGAGTCTTTTAGGCAGATTATATCCAAAAGATGCTGTTTTCAAACGTATATAACGGGCTCTTTTGTAGAAATAATCGGAAGCGTAATTGGCTGTCGGAGCTATACTTCCAACACGCGGGATAAGGGCGTGAGGGTCGTTGTTCTCTTCCGTCCACCTTTCATTGAATGTTTCCCGAGTCACTTCAAGGGATAAATTCGAATAATAGTCGAATGCCCCCTGGAATAAGAGAGACAAATCGAATCCCTTATATTTCAGGTTGAAGTTTGCACCGAACATCCAGTTAGGAATACTGCCTTTCCCTATTTCGACCTGGTCGCGCCAGTCTAATACCTTATCTCCATTGGTATCTACCAGACGGACATCTCCAGGTCTCAGATTTTTATTACCACTGCCATCCTGGTCGAAACCAAGTGCATCGATTTCTGCCTGGCTTGTAAATAAACCGTCCGATTTATATCCGAACACACGATCAACCCACTGGCCGGAACGCTTTTCTATACGGATTTGATCCGGGTCGGTATACTCTGGCTCTTCATAATGACCGTATTTAGCTCTCGACCAGGATATGTTGCCACTAATATCATATACAAAGTCTTTCACATTTCCCGAAGTACCAAACAGTAATTCGAATCCTCTGTTATTGATACTGTTGAGGTTTTCTTCCGGTAGGACAGCACCAAAAGAAGAAGGTAGAGAGGATTGCCGCTTGGCAGGGATATCTTTCCGATCCCGGTAAAAAGCTTCTGCAACACCATAGAGCTTCCGGTTAAAGAGAGAAAAATCGACTCCGACATTGTAGATATCCATCGTTTCCCAAGTGAGGAAAGGATTGGCAAGCCCAGTAGAAGCAAGTCCTTTAATAATATTGCTCCCGTACATATATAATTTATTGAAGTTATAACCGGTCAGATACTGGAAACTACCGACGGCATCATTACCCGAACGCCCATAACTGGCTCTTAACTTCAAATTATCCAATACATCCATATTCTTCATGAAGCGTTCTTCAGACATCACCCATCCTAAAGAAACACTGGGGAAATAACCCCACCTGTGACTTTTAGCAAACTTGGCCGAAGCATCCGCACGGATAATTGTTTCGATCAGATATTTCCTGTCATAGGCATAGTTGAACCTGCCGACGAAACTCATACGCCCCATTTCGTAGGCATCCCCGTCATTATACATACCGATCGTGCTTCCTCCAAACAGGTAATCGATCTCCGTTGAAAGGAAATTTGTTCTTCCGGCCGATATATTATCGGTACGATAATCGATACATTCGAAAATACCGGCAGCTGTCAGGTGGTGCTTTTCATTGAATATGCGATCGTAGTTGACCATTCCCTGGAGAGTCAAAGTATGGCTTTTTGAGACAGTATGGGTTAATCGGGAAACATCGCCGAATGCTCCGGCCAGTGTGTAGGTATCACTCTCCGGATCCCATGTGTACAAGTCGACCGGCTTGGTAAAGTTTTTACCGAATTTGTAATCCAATACATAGTTCGCGAAGAATTTAGCAGATAAACCTTCTACCTGCAAAACCTTATAGTTCAATGACCCTGTAGCCTGGAACTTCTGATTACGGCCTTGATAATACCCGGACAGTTCGCTGTTTGATGTGATATGTAGTCCACCCATTCCGCCGCCATGGGCAAATGGTATCTTAGTAGGATCCGGAAAACTGGAATGATAGATAGGCAAAGTAGACCAGTAATCTTCCCACATATATCCACCCACTCCCATATCACGTGCTGGTGTATTCTGGTCTTCAAAAATACCGACTACATCCAACTGGAATGATAAACTGTTATTGATTTTTGCATCTATATTCGATTGCAGATTATACCGACGGTAATTACCTCCATGCTTCTTTATCATTGTTTGCTGATCCATGAAACCGATAAATCCGTAATATTTGATCTTATCGGATCCCCCTCTGACGGAAAGATTGTATTGCTGCTGTGGTGACCAGTTCCGCATCAGCACATCATACCAATCCGTATTCGGATAAAGCGGATTCGTTCCTTTATAATATTCTTGCATAGCCTCTTTGGTATAAGGGGCATTCTCTTCAGTACCTCCGCCATTAAAATGGGATTCACGCTTTATTTCCACATATTGCCCACTCGATAACGGTTTCAGAATTTTAGTCACTCCCTGGAAAGTCCCGGAAACGTTTAATGAGAACATAGGTTTCGAGTCTATACCCCGTTTGGTTGTTACCAAAATAACACCGTTACCGGCTCTTGCTCCATAAATAGAAGCCGAACCATCTTTCAGGATGGAAATAGATTCTATCTGGTTGGCATCAATATTATTAAAGTCGGATTCAACGCCGTCCACAATAATTAATGCATCTCCGAAACCACGTATTTTCAGGGCAGCAGCATCAGCACCCGGCTGTCCGCTGGACTGTACTGCAACCAAGCCGGGAAGACGTCCAGCCAATGCATTTGAAGTACTGGCAATCGGGGAAACGGTTAGTTCTCCAGATTTGATATTCGAGATAGCTCCGGTCATATTCCCTTTCCGTTGAGTTCCGTAACCTACTACAACGACTTCGTCCAATGCCTGCATATCTTCTCTGAGCGTAACCGATATCTGATCTTTTCCGGTTACTTTAACCTCTTGTTCGTTATATCCGATATAAGATATCTGTAAGGTTGCATTGATAGCTACCTCTAAAGAGAAAGTGCCGTTTACATCGGTTACCGTACCGTTGCCGGTTCCTTTTTCCACAATATTAGCTCCGATTACCGGTTCTCCATGCTGGTCTTCAACGTATCCGCGGATACGTTTTTTCTGTTGTTGCGGTAAGGATTCCCGCTTCATCAGCATGATATTGTGGCCCTCCATTGCATAAATGATATCCGAGTTTTCAAATATCCTGCGTAAAACTTCAGACACAGGCGTATCCGATAGTTTCAGGGAGATTTGTTGACTCAAATCCACTTTTTTATAGTTATAAACAAAAAGATAATCAGTCTGTTCCTCTATTTGTTTAATAACATCCCGTACCTGTACGTTCTCTGCATCAATATGGATACGCGCATTCTGCGAGTTTGCATTAAAAGCAAAAACCGTTGATACACACAGTAGTATAAAAGCAAAGGTTAACTTCATAACTCTATAAAGGTGTTTAAATTCGCTTAATAACAGGACATAACATGTCCTTGTACATTTTTTTTTCATAAATTTGTACTGATCTAAAATGTTGGTACTTGATTTAAATTCGCTAATTACGTCGTAGGCCGACATTTGGCCGGATTATGGTTGCAACATAATCCGGTTTTTTTAGGTTCTTTCTTATCTTCTAATCATAGGCTTTCTATTTTATTGTTATCAGGTTTAATTCATTATCTATCTTATAAGAGAATTTGTGCTCCAGCTGTAATACTTTCAGCACATGTTCCACGCCGTCTTTTACCCGGAATTTACCAGAATAGGATTCTTTCAGGAAAGGCAATGCCGCCACCTCGATTTTTACATCATAATAGAGGCACAATTTATGGATGATCTCCTCTATCGGTGAATTGGTAAAACAGAGTAATCCTTCTTTCCATTTAAAATAATCCATATCCTTTATTCCTGTGGATATGTATTTCCCGGAGACCAATCGTATCTGTTCTCCCGGCTTCATCTTGTAAGTGTTGGAAGAGTTTACAGAGGCCAGTTCAACAACCCCTTTCAACAAGGAGATTTCAAATTCCGGGACTTCCGAATAGGCAGAAACATTAAATTCCGTCCCCAAAACCTTTATATTCATTTTCTCTGTCTTTACTATGAAAGGAGACTTCTCATTACGCTTAACTTCAAAGTAAGCTTCGCCATCGAGTTCGACCTGGCGGCTGCTTTTCTGGAAAGTGACGGGATAAACCAATCTGGATTGTGCATTCAACCACACTTTCGTACTATCCGGAAGAGTCAATTCCGCACGCTGTCCTGAAGGAACAAACAATGTCTGATACAAAGGAATATCCTCTTCGGTTTCCTTCTTATCCAATAACGACCTTCCCCCTATCAATATGAGTACAATAGCCGCAATCTTCAACAACTCGATCGCAATCCGTTTCAGGGATACAGATGTATTCATCTTCCTTTGGATTTGTTGTTGTTTCGATTGATTCATGATGGAAATATCATACAGCTTATGTAAAGACATAAATTCCTTGACATGCTTTTCATCCTGATCCAGCCAGTCGACAACAGATTCTATTTCTTCTGTCGTGACACTACCTTCAATATACCGTTGTAATAGTTTTTTATCCATTTGCATATTTTTATCAGCTTCTTGTTAATATAGACAACACAGCAATAAGAACCCCTAAAAGCAAAAAATCTTTTTTCTACGATTTTTAGGCCCCAAACAAGAAATAAAATATCGGCAAGTAATCTTTTAAAGCAATTCGTAAAGCTTTTAATGACTTTGTTATATGATATTCAATACTTTTAGGAGAGATAGATAATTCTTCGGCTATTTCTTTTACAGATAGTGATTCATAACGGCTCATCTCAAAAACACGACGGGTTTGGTCAGGTAAGGATTGTAATGTATCCTGAATAATACGTGTTATTTCGGAAGAAAAGATTTCCTGCGGGTCGCAAGCTTCCAAGGTTGTGATACGATAATCCAAATCTCTCACCATCTTGGACGACATTGTTTCGATAGCCTTTTTTCTTACTTCCTGGTGCTTCAGGTAATTCAGAGTGTTATTTCTCAAAATAGTCAGAAGTAATGATTGGGGGTGCTGTATGGTTTCTTGTTTTGAGGTTTCCCATAATTTAATAAGAGCTTCGGATACAATGTCTTCTACCATCATATCATCTCTGATGTATGACTTTACAAACAAGAAGGAACGCTTGTAATAATTCGTATATATTTCACTGAAGCTAATAGTACTCATTGTACACGATCTCTCTCCGGGTTGATAGCAATATTCAGCAAAAGTAATTTTTATTTGATAATCACAAAGTTAAATTGCAAAATATCTCTATACCGACACAGAAGAGACCGCCTATCACCCACTCTTTCAAGGTTGATAAACGGTCTGTCACTTACAAATATGAATATGTTTATTTAAATGTTCTGACCTTATAGAGATCTATATCTTCAATTGTCAAAACTTTCTTAGGATTTTCCATATAAATATGATGTGTCCAAAAATTAATTTCAGCTTGTGTATATACCATATATCCTGTTTCTTTATTATAATTAACCGACTTGATATTCTCCCTGTCTGCCAGCGGTTCAAATGTAGTAAAAGACTCTTTGGCTATATCAAACCAGTAAACGCCATTATGCCCTGTGAAAATAAGTTCGTTGTCAGTAACAGCAATCAAATCATGCCCTCTCCCTATGGGTGTTTTCCAAACTTTTTCCAAATGAAGAGATGGTGAAGATGTTTCCCAATCCTTCAGTGAATAAGCACGCAGTTCATCAAAACCTAATGCATACAAAGTTTCATTGCTTTCTTGCCATACCGCTCCATGTCCGGAATAAAGGCTATCTTTAAAAAGCACCTGTTCAGGTTTTTGAATATCATATAGTTCCAGACTATTCCCCTCCACGCTGGTAGATAAAGCGACAACAATTCGTCCATTAGGCAATAAATCAGCAGAATGTGCCATCGGTACACGTGCATAAAACAACGTTTTTTTACTTTCCCTATCCAACAACAAAACTCCTCCACTGGAAGATGTCAACAAAATTTTTGAACCATTATCCACAGGTTTACATTCATCTAATGATTTCATATACTCTTTATACTCAACAGGAACCTGAGAATCCAGATCTTCTGAAGCTTTCCAACTCCACAGAATATCTATATGATGGTCTTCCGATTCATCAACATTAATAATCAGAGCCTGATCTTCGCCACAAACAATAATTTCCTTTGCTTTTGATTTTCCACATCCGGATGACAGTAGCAGGAATAAAGTCGCCAAACAATAAATAAGTCTTTTCATACCTCACAATTTTTAATTTGTTAATTAAAGAAGTTACATGTATATCTTATGACAAGATCAAGGCATTATTCCCTAAATAGATTTTGAACAAACATTGCATATCACAGCCGCATTCCGTTCATACCACAGATGGATTCCGTTTGTTTCACAGTTGAGTTTCTTTCATACCACAGCTGTGGTATGAAAAGGGAATGCAGTAGTAAGTAGCACTACTCGCCGGGGAAATGACAATATCCGGCAGGTAATCGACTATACCCCAAGGGTAATGGAGACTATAAGGCATTATATCGTGACGGCGATACCCCGAACTGGTTCATAAAATGCTTACGGAACGTTGTTATGTCGTTATAGCCTACCATTTCTGCAACTTCCTGGACAGAATACTTCCGCTGCATGATCAATGAAGCCGCTTTACTGATACGGATGCTGCGGATCACTTCTATGATGGACAGGTTACTTTGCTGTTTGATCTTCCGGTATAAAGTCGGCTGGCTTATATTCAAGAATCCGGCAAGAGCTTTCGCGCTGAAATCGGGATTCGTCAGATTGGCTTCGATGATGTTGATAACCTGTTGCATGAATGGATCTTTCCCTTCCTCCTCCGGCTCTTCTGCCGTATGTTTCAGCATCAATGTCTTTGTATAAATACGTTTCAACTGCTCCCGCATACGGATCAGATTCTCGACTTTTGCTTTGAGCACTTCCGGGTTGAACGGTTTCATCACATAATCGTCCGCCCCCATCCGGGTACTCTTCAACAGATCCTCCTCTTCAGCCTTTGCCGTAAGCATGATGACAGGGATATGGGCTGTCTGCAAATGTTGCCTAATCTCCCGTACATAAGCAAATCCATCCATTACCGGCATCATTATATCCGAAACGATCAGATCGGGGATTTCTGTTATGGCCGTCTCCACTCCTTCCTTTCCGTTATGCGCTTCCAAAACCTGATATTCCTTGCTGAATAAGGTATTGATATAACCCCTTATTTCATCGTTATCCTCTACTATCAGAAGCTTTTTACCCGAATTCGGTTGGGAAGGTTCACTCTGCTTCTCCACATCAAAATAAGTATCCTTTCCATCCGGCTCCTGTGTTTTTTCAATCAATTCATAGTGATCATCCCTGAAATGCTCTTTTCCACATGGGATATAAAGAGTAAATTCTGTCCCTTTATCCGGAGAACTCTCCAATAAAACATTCCCGTGATGCATATCCATCGTGTTTTTTACGATACGTAAACCGATACCCATCCGGGTAGAAAATGAGGGTTCATTCTTCCCCGTAATAAAAGAATCGAAGATATGTTCCTGCAACTCTTCGGCAATTCCAGGGCCATTGTCTGCAACAGAAAGAAGACAGTACTTTATTCCGTCGAGTTCCTTTTCGGATAATGAAACGCTTATTTTTCCGTTGCTGGAAGTATATTTGAAAGCATTCGATAAAAGATTTCTTAAAGCGGATTCTATCTTTCCACTATCTATCCAAAGGTCGAGGGAGCGGATACCAGAGTCCAGGATG
>NZ_KQ033919.1:2035087-2393787 GCF_000969825.1 Parabacteroides gordonii MS-1 = DSM 23371 | reverse complement strand
CATCCTGGACTCTGGTATCTTCATCCTTCTTTCCGGCATAATGAATTGGGACAAACCGCTCCAGTCTACGGTCAAAACAATAAATTTGCTGATTGGCTATCAACCAAAGGAAGCCGTTGGGTGTTTCGCGTATCTGCGAAACCTTCACATAGTTGTTATCCGGCCCGAAGTTCTTCATATTTTTTCCGTCATAACGGCTCAGGCCGTTATCCGTACCAAACCACATAAAACCGTCACTGTCTTTATGGATACAGGAAACGGTATTATCAGCCAATCCGTTCTGCATGGTAAGCACCCGTATATCCTTCTCAAAAAAAGCATATCCGGAAGTATAACAGAAGGCAAACAATAATAACGCAACGATAAATCTCCCCATACATAAAACGATAAGTCATACAAAGAAAGAAAAAAAGAGGGAGAATAATCCTAATCGGAGTAAATAAAACTGACGAAAAAGAGCAAATGATTAAAACACCAGTCATTTGTGAATAAATCACCCATCATACTGTATATCAATAAGTAAATTAAAGAGAACACCCGCTGTTAATGAATAAAACACCTGTTATCCCATCTGTATATACCCGATACTTTTGCTTACAAAGATTATTTAAAATTAGTATTCACAACCTTAAAACTAAAAGAGGATGAAGAAAAGAGTCACATTATTAATTGCGCTGCTGATGGCCAGTATATCCTATATATACGCGCAGCAGTTGACCATTACTGGTACTGTTATTGACAAAGGCCTGGGCGATCCGGTTATCGGAGCGACCGTTCTCGTGCAAGGAACCACCAACGGGACTGTTACAGACATGGACGGTAAGTTTTCTATCAACGCTTCCAAAGGAGATGTATTAAATATCTCCTATATCGGCTACCAGCCACAAACCGTTAAAATAGACGGTACACAACAGGTTTACACCATTCAATTGGGAGAAGACACACAGGCACTCGATGAAGTGGTTGTTGTCGGTTTCGGAACACAGAAGAAAGTGAACCTGACCGGAGCTGTTTCCACAGTCGATACCAAAGCATTGGAATCGCGCCCCGTAGCACAGGTAGGACAAGCCCTGCAGGGAGTTGTTCCCGGTTTGAACCTTTCGCTGAACAACCAGGGGGGTGCATTGGGTAACGCCTTGAAAATAAACATCCGCGGTACAGGCACGATCGGTGAAGGTTCGAACGACGCCCCGCTGATCCTGATCGATGGAATCGAAGGGGATATGAATGCTTTAAACCCGGATGATATCGAAAACATCTCCGTACTGAAAGATGCAGCCGCATCCAGTATTTACGGTTCACGTGCTCCATTCGGCGTAATCCTTATTACGACCAAAAGCGGAAAAAGCGGAAAGACACAGGTTTCTTATAATAACAGTCTCCGCTGGTCTACGGCAACCAATCTGCCTGATATGATGGATTCTTACACATTTGCCAAGTACTTTAATGCAGCCGCGTTGAACAGCGGACAGGACAGCCCGTTCAATGACGAAACATTAGGACGCATTATCGCTTATCAGAAAGGAGAACTGTCGACAACCACTGTTCCTAATCCGGGTAACGGCATGTACGAATTCCATCAAAGGGCGAACGACAATCAGAACTGGACACGCAACCATTTCAAAACGGGTTTCAGCCACGAACATAATGTAAACGTAAGCGGCGGTACTGAGAAGCTTACCTATTTCATGTCGGGTGCCTTCATGGATCAAGGTGGTAACATGCGTTACGGTGATGACGACTTCAAACGTATGAACGCATCAGCCAAGATCAACTCGAAGGTGAACGACTGGTTGCAGATCGGCCTAAGCACTCGCTTCATCCGTGAAGAACTCGACCGTCCGACTTACGCAAACGATGATCCGGACAATACCACAAACGGTATCCAGGTCGGTTTATATTACCACGACATCTCACGTACCTGGCCGACTATGCCTCTCAAAGATCCGAACGGGCATTACATGCGTAATTCCAAAATCATCCAGATCGAAGACGGAGGACGTTACAAACGCAGAAAAGACATAATCTATACACAGGCAAACGTAACCATCACCCCGTTGAAAGACTGGAACATCCGAGGAGACGTAAGCCTGAAGGCAGAACATATAAACAAAGACGAAAACCTGGCTAAAATCTATGAATGGAACTCAAAGAACGAACCGGTGCCTTTGGCATTTGCCGGTAGCTACGGTCCTGGTGCAACGTATGCATGGTCTTCCGCACAGGACAACAATCTGTTGACAACCAGCTTGTATACCGATTACTTCAAGTCGTTCAACAAAAACAACTTTAAAGTGATGGTCGGCTTCAACACCGAACTCTACAAGCAGAACTATGTGTATGCTAAACGTGACGATGTAATCAGCGACGAAGTGCCGAGCATCGATACCAGTATGGGTAAAGACTATACGTCGGCCAACAAAAAGGAATGGGCCACCGCCGGTTTCTTCGGACGTTTGAACTACGACTACGACGGTCGTTACCTGGCTGAGATCAATATTCGTTACGACGGTTCTTCGCGCTTCCTGCGTGACAAACGCTGGAATGTATTCCCTTCTTTCTCGCTGGGATACAACATCGCACGTGAAGCATTCTGGGAAGATCTGTCGGAATACGTAGGCACTTTGAAACCTCGCTTCTCATGGGGTAAGCTGGGTAACCAGAACACCAAGGAGTTCTATCCGTTCTATCCTTCCCAACCACTCGGACTGAAAGATGGTAAATGGTTGATCGGCGGGCAGCAACCGACCACGGCAACTGCTCCGTTGATGGTCAGCGACCTGATGACCTGGGAAAAGATCACAACAACCAACATCGGTTTCGACTTCGGTGCTCTGAACAACCGCCTGACCGGTTCATTTGAATGGTATATGAGAAAGACAGACGATATGGTAGGCCCTCCCGAAGAAAAATCACCGATTATCGGTATCGACAACGGCAAACTGCCGCGTATCAACAACGCAGCCATGCAAAGCAAAGGTTGGGAACTCGCTTTAACCTGGAACGACCAGATCGGTAAGGTGGGTTATACTGTCGGATTTACATTGGCGGATGCCCGTACCAAGATCACTAAATACCCGAATGACGCGCAGATCATCGACCGCAAGAACTCGGACGGCATCATGGAATACGTTCCTTACAACGGCAGATACATGGGCGACATCTGGGGCTTCGAAACCATCGGCATAGCCAAGACCGACAAGGAGATGCAGGATCATCTGGCTACGACAGACCAGTCACAGATCGGTAGCAAATGGGGCGCAGGCGACATCATGTACAAGGACATCAACAACGACGGTAAGATCACAACCGGTTCCAATACGGTAGGCGATCCGGGCGACCGCAAGATCATCGGTAACGAGACTCCGCGCTACCAGGTAGGTATCACACTGGGAGCCGACTGGAACGGTTTCGACTTCCGCGCTTTCTTCCAGGGCGTTTGCAAACGCGATGTCTGGTTGGACGGTAACTTCTTCTGGGGTGCTGTAGGCAGCGGTCTCTGGCAATCTATCGGATATAAGGAACATTTCGACTACTTCCGTCCGGAAGGCGACGACATGGGTGCCAACCTGAATTCTTACTTCCCGAAACCTTACTTCGATGCCAATGCGACAAAGAACCAGAAGGTACAATCCGGTTACCTGCAAAGCGCAGCATACCTGCGTCTGAAGAACCTGCAAATCGGTTATACCGTTCCTAACCACCTGACATCAAAAGCAGGTCTGAGCAAGGTACGCGTATTCTTCTCCGGCGATAACCTGTTCACCATCTCTTCTATCTTCGGCGTATTCGATCCCGAAGCAGTAGGCGGAGAAATGGGTGCCGGTAAGATCTATCCGCTATCAAGAACACTGTCATGCGGTGTAAATGTTTCATTCTAATAAATAAAAGCATCATGAAAAGACAATCAATCATCATATTATCGCTGGCAGTCGGCTCGCTAAGTTTCACTGCGTGTAACGACTTCCTCGACCGTGAACCGCTATCGTCCGTAACTTCGGAGCATTATCTGAACACAGAAGCGGAGTTGGCCAGCTTCGGAGCCGCACAATACGATGCGCTTCCGGCACATAAACCGGGTGAATACAGTATCGGTGTATTCAAGACCGACAATAACAGTGACAATCAGTGTTCCACAACAGAAGAAGATAACTTCGTTCCCGGCGAACGCCGCGTACCGACCAGCGGAGAATGGGACTTCAAGAAGATACGCGACTGCAACTATTTCCTTGAAACCGTATTGCCTAAATACGAAGATGGAAAGATCAGCGGCGTAGACGGAAACATCCGCCATTATATCGGAGAGATGTATTTCTTCCGCGCATTCCAGTACTTCACCTTCCTGAAGAAGTATGGAGACTTCCCGATCGTCGACAAAACACTCTCGGACGACTATGCCGAACTGGCCGAAGCCAACCAGCGCCGTCCGCAGAACGAAGTGGCACGCTTCATCCTCGCCGACCTGGATAAAGCAACCGAGATGTTGAAGGAAACAGCTCCCGAAGCTAACCGCCTGACAAAATACGCAGCTCTTCTTTTGAAGTCGAGAGTAGCCTTGTACGAAGGAACCTGGTTGAAATATCACGCAGGAACCGACCGCGTGCCGGGTGGACCGGGATGGCCGGGTGCCAACGCCAGTTACCTGAACGGTTTTAGCATCAACCTGGACAGCGAAGTGCAGTTCTTCCTGACAGAAGCCAAGAATGCCGCAGAACAAGTGGCCGACAAGTTCCCGTTGGGCGATTACTCCAGCATGTTCAACAGCATCGATCTGTCGGACAAGCCCGAAGTCATTCTTTGGAGAAAGTATGACATCGGACTGAAAATATTCCATTATGTGGTATCTTATCTGCAAGCTGTTTACCCGGGTGGCAACGGTTGTGGTAATACGGGCTTTACCCGTTCGCTGGTAGAAAGTTATCTGATGAAGAACGGTCTGCCGATCTATGCCGCCGGTTCCGGTTATAAAGGTGACAAAACGCTGACTGATGTGGCTACCGACCGCGACAACCGCCTGCGTGAATCCATGAGTATCACTGGCGACCAGATCAACCCGAACAATATATTCAGCCGTCCGGGTATCACAATCATCGCCGAGAATAAGAACACAACCGGCTATTGCCTGCGTAAAGGTTTAAATCAAGACCCGAACATGGGAGCAACCCTGCCGAGCAACACAGGTTGCGTTATCTTCCGTGCCGCTGAAGCTTATCTGAATTATATCGAAGCTCACTATGTACTGAACAACTCGCTGGATGCCAAGAGCATCGCTTACTGGAAAGCCTTGCGCAACCGTGCCGGTGTAGACAACGATATACAGAAGACAATCGCGGCAACCGATCTTTCGAAAGAAAACGACTTCGCCGTATATTCCGGTGATCAGCAGGTGGATGCTACCTTATATAACATCCGTCGTGAACGTCGTTCGGAATTCATCGCCGAAGGTTTACGCCTCGACGACCTGTACCGCTGGAGAGCGCTCGACCGCATGAAGGACTACCAGGTGGAAGGTTTCAACCTTTGGGACGAACAATACAAACTGTATGACGACCTGAAACCAGAAGGAGAAGCCGACGAGCCTAACGTTTCGAGCAGTAATTCGAGCAAGTATCTCCGCCCGTACCAGATACACCGTAACAACAAAGCGTTCAACGGATATACCTTTATGAAAGCTCATTACCTGGCTCCTATCGCTTACGACGTGATCCGTCTGAGTACACCGGAAAAGGGTGGCGATATAAGCACTGCTTACATCTACCAGAACCCGGGTTGGGAAGTCCAGGCGGGAACAAGTGCTAAGAAGTAAGGCATCTACTAACAGCTACAATACGAGTAAGTAACATTTAAGTCCCTACTCTTTCCTCTTTCGGCAAATGGAAAATAATCTTTCGACTATTGGGAAAAGATTATTCGACAATAGTCAAAAAATCATTTGCCAACTGTCGAAAGATGAAAAGGTAGGGTACTAAACAATAGAAGTTCACCATGAAACAGTTACCCCAACAGCTCTTATTACTTACTTCCTGCCTATGTATCAACGCAACACAGGCACAGAAGAAGATTGAAACACCTAACCTGGTGTTCATCATGGCCGATCAATGGCGCGGACAGGCAATAGGTTGCTTGGGACTGGAGCCGGTACAGACTCCCAATCTCGACCGTCTCGCCGCCGAAGGGGTCTATTTTACGGATGCAATCAGCAGCTATCCCGTCTCCTCCCCTGCCCGGGGAATGCTGATGACGGGCATGTACCCGACAAACAGTAAGGTAACAGGCAACTGCAATTCAGCCACGGCTCCTTACCATGTGGAGCTACCCACCGAAGCCCGTTGCTGGTCGGATGTGCTGAAAGACCAGGGATATGAACTGGGATATATCGGGAAGTGGCATCTCGACTCTCCTCACCAACCTTACATCGATACCTATAATAACAAAGGCAAAATAGCCTGGAACGAATGGTGCCCCAAGGAACGCCGCCACGGTTTCAGCCACTGGATCGCCTACGGCACGTACGATTATCACCTGAAACCTATGTACTGGGATACGGATGCTTCCCGCGACGAGTACTATTTCGTCGACCAATGGGGGCCGGAATATGAGGCCGACCGGGCCATCGACTACATCGCCAATCAAGATAACAAGCTACGCGACAGCGGCAAACCTTTTGCCCTGGTCGTATCCATGAACCCGCCGCATACCGGATATGAGCTGGTTCCCGACAAATACAAAGAGATATACCGGCACATGGATGTCGAGACTTTATGCGACTCGCCCGTTATCCCTCCCCGGGGAACCGAGTCGGGAGATTACTTCCGGAAGAGCGTGCCCGACTATTATGCCTGCATGACCGGAGTAGACGAACAAGTGGGTCGCATCATCCGCCAGCTGAAAGAACAGGGATTGTTCGACAATACGATCGTCGTATTCACTTCCGATCATGGCGATTGTATGGGAATGCACAACCATATCGGGAAAGATATTTACTACGAAGAAGCGATGCGTATCCCGCTTATGATCAGCTGGCCGGAGAAGATCGCACCGCGCCGCGACTCGACCCTGGCGATCGCTTTTGCCGACCTTTATCCTTCGCTACTCTCATTGATGGGCTTCAAAGATGAAATACCGGCAGAGGTACAGACATTCGACTTGTCGGCTTCCATCCTTTCCCCGGAGAACACCCAGGAGGTTGTACAGCCCTATTATTACGTCGTCCCTGAAAATTTAACAACCGGATACCGGGGTTTACGAACAAAAAAATATACCTTTGTGGTACATGCTACAAACGCTCAGACTGACGAGTGGTTGCTGTTCGACCGCGAACAAGACCCGTTCCAGCTAAACAATATAGCCCCCGATCAGCCGGAACTGATTAAACAGTTTTCCTCCCGGTTAAAAGACTGGCTGAAGAAGACAAATGATCCTTTTGTAAACTGTCTATAACGAACATACACATGAAAACATATTTTTATCTGGCAATCCTTCTGATAGTAAGTATCTTCCCGGCAATGGGACAGGAAACCGATATTCCGCGCCCGGCACCTCATCAGCTGAAGTGGCACGAGTCGGAAATGGGTGTTGTCTTCCATTATGACCTGCATGTCTTCGACGGCATCAAGTATGGTCAGGGTAACAACCGCGTCCAGCCGATAGAAGATTATAATATCTTCAACCCGACACAACTCGATACCGATCAATGGATACGGGCGGCCAAAGCAGCCGGGGCGAAGTTTGCCGTACTGACGGCCACGCATGAGACGGGCTTTGCCATCTATCAGAGCGATGTCAATCCGTATTGCCTGAAAGCGGTGAAATGGCGTGACGGGAAAGGGGACATCATCCGCGACTTCGTCAACTCCTGCCGCAAATACGATATTATGCCGGGGATCTATGTCGGCATCCGATGGAACTCACTTTTTGGCGTTCATAATTTCAAGGTACAGGGAGAAGGAGAGTTTGCCGCCAACCGTCAACAATGGTATAAGCATTTCTGCGAGCGCATGGTGGAAGAACTATGCAGCCGTTACGGGGATTTGTTTATGATCTGGTTTGACGGTGGCGCAGACGACCCGAAAGGGGACGGGCCGGACGTATTGCCGATCATCAGCAAGTACCAGCCGGAATGCCTCTTTTATCATAATGTAGACCGGGCGGACTTCCGTTGGGGCGGTTCCGAGTCGGGAACTGTCGGTTATCCCTGCTGGTCTTCTTTCCCTTATCCTTTCTCGCACAGCAACAATACGGAAGGGGTTCGCAATCATAACGACCTGCTGAAACAGGGCGACAAAGACGGTCGTTACTGGGTGCCGGCTATGGCTGATACACCGCTTCGCGGGATGAACGGCCGTCACGAATGGTTCTGGGAGCCGGATGACGAGCAGACCATTTACCCGGTAGACAGCTTGATGAACATGTATTATAAGTCGGTGGGAAGAAACGCAACGCTGATTGTCGGCCTTACACCCGATACGACCGGACTGATCCCTGCCGGTGATGCGCAACGCCTGAAAGAATGGGGCGACGAGATCAACCGCCGCTTCTCCTCTCCTCTTGCTTCAACCTTCGGACAGAAGAAAAGCCTGACGCTGAAACTGGATAAGGTGCAACCTGTCAATCACTGCATTATCCAGGAAAATATTCAAAACGGGGAACGCATTCGCCAGTATAAAGTAGAAGCCAAAGTGAATGGCAAATGGCAGACGGTCTGCGAGGGTGAGTCGGTAGGTCATAAACGTATCGAACAGTTCCCGGCAGTCGAGGCTTCGGCTTTACGCCTGGTTATCTCCCGGTCGGTTGCACAACCGGATATTCGTAACTTCAGTATTTTCAACGTTCAATAACAAAGGAATGACAAGGAATAAGACATATCTGTTGACATTGATCCTGAGTGGTGCAGCATGGGTTTGCCCCGGTCTTACAGGACAGACTTCCTTTGTTTATGAAAAGGGAAAGATGTTTACTGACGTTACAGCTTCTCAGATGGAGCATTCTATCGGGTTGGGAACGCAGCAAACACCAATATATTATGAAAAGAATATTCCGGGGAAACAGCAAACAGTTTCCTATCGAATAAAGATACCGGCCTATAAACAGGGTATCTTCTTCAGCCGCGATAGTCGGCCGGACGATTACCAATGGCCGAACAATACGAATAGGTTATTACCTTGGGTATTCAACCGACTGGATGATTTGACACAAGAGGCTTATCCGGGTATCCCGTCCAACGGGGCTCCTTCCGTGCTGAGTGATGCCCTGTTGCTGGAACTGGCTGACGGAGAGTTTCTCTTTGCCAAAGCAGTGGCCGGAGAGAATAGTATCAGTTGGTTTCAGGTGAATAAGGACGGTTCGCTGACTGTCTACCTGTCTACCTGTCTACGTTAGGGACTGACAACCTGGCTTCGCAAGCTCCTGTCCTGCTGGCGGAAAAAGGGAAAACGGTTTACGATGCGATCCATAAGGCATATACCGCACTGATCGGTAACCGGGAAGTATCGGCTTTGCAGAAAAGAACGGACAAAGGTTACTTCGAAGCCTTCAACTACCTGGGCTGGTGCTCCTGGGAACATTATCATTTCGATATAGACGAGACCAAGATGCTGAACGACCTGGACGGCATCGAGGCATCCGGCCTTCCTATCCGTTACGTTCTCATAGACGACGGACACCTGGCAAACAAGAACCGCCAGCTGACGAGCTTCGTGCCGGATAAAGAACGGTTCCCAAACGGATGGAAGAATATTATCTCCCGGAAGAAAGAAGATAAGATAAAATGGATGGGGTTATGGTATAACTTCTGCGGTTACTGGATGGGGATATCGCCTGAAAACGATTTCCCGGAAAAGATTAAAGAAACCCTTTATTCCTACAACGGCAGTATGCTTCCCGGCAAAAGCAAAGAGAATATCGGGACATTCTATCAATATTATATCGGAACGCTGAAAGACTATGGCTTCGACTTTCTGAAGATAGACAACCAGTCTTTCCTGCTACCTCTTTATATGGGTAATACGGAAGTGATACGGCAAGCCAAGGCCTGCAACCTGGCGCTGGAAGAACAAACACACAACCAGCAGGTCGGACTGATGAATTGTATGGCGCAGAATATCCTGAATATCGATCATACGCAATACAGCAACCTGGCCCGCGTCAGCATCGATTATAAGAAATATGATGAAGACATGGCCAAATCGCATCTGTTCCAGTCTTATACCAATACATTACTGCAAGGACAAACCGTTTGGCCCGACCATGATATGTTTCATTCGAGCGATACTATCTGTGGTAGTCTGATGGCCCGCTCGAAAGCGATCTCCGGTGGCCCGGTCTATTTATCGGACTCTCCGGTTGATTTCGTAAAAGAGAATATCCTGCCGCTGATCGATGAAGAGGGCAGAATATTCCGTCCCGAAGCGCCTGCCATACCGACACCCGAGTCGGTGATAACCAATCCGCTGAAGGACGGAAAGGCGTACCGGGTATTTGCTCCGACAGGAAACGAAGCAGTGTCGCTGATCTGTTATAACCTGAATACATCGCCTTCCCATCACCAGGTGGAAACAACAATCAGTCCGGCGGATTATTCTCTCCGGGAAACAATGAGCGGGAAAGCTGCTCCCCAGGCAGAACGTATCTTATTATACGACTGGGAAAAGCAAACGGCAGAAGTGTTGACTGCCGATAAGCAGATAGCATTGGAAGGCTTTACAGACCGCCTGTTCCATCTTTGCCCGATCCGTAACGGATGGGCTATGGTAGGAATACAGGAGAAGTTCCTCTCGCCGGCCACAGTCGAGGTCATCTTCTCCAGTTCCAAGCAGTTAAAGTTGAACGTCCTTTGTCCGGGCAATCTCCGGGTATGGGCGGAAGGAAACAGTCAGCAGGAATTACGTACCATACCGGTCAGTCATCCGGGAGAAATAACAATAAACAAACAATAATCCAAAAACATACGATCATGAACAAGAGCCTACTTCTATCCCTGGCCGCACTTCCCTTAGTAGGGACGACAGGCCAGACAAAAGCTTCCAAGATACAGGAACGGCCGAATATCATTCTATTCCTTGTGGATGATATGGGTTGGCAGGATACCTCCCTTCCTTTCTGGAAGGAAAAGACACATTACAACGAGGTCTACGAAACGCCGAATATGGAACGTCTGGCCCGTCAGGGGATGATGTTCACACAAGCGTATGCGTCGAGTATCAGTTCACCCAGCCGTTGCAGTCTCTATACCGGAATGAATGCCGGCCGCCACCGGGTAACGAACTGGACCTATCCCAAGAATGCTTCCACCGACCGTAAAAGCGATGTACTGGAACTACCGGACTGGAACGTGAACGGTATCTGTGAAGTGCCGGGTATCGAACATACCTATCAGGTTACTTCTATGGCTCAGATACTGAAAGATAACGGCTATCATACCATCCATTGCGGTAAGGCCCACTGGGGGGCAGTAGATACTCCGGGCGAAAACCCTTATCACTTCGGCTTTGAAGTAAACATCGCCGGACATGCCGGGGGTGGTCTGGCGAGCTATCTCGGTGAAGCTAACTTCGGTAACCGTACGGATGGAAAACCGAGCCCGTGGTTTGCCGTCCCCGGACTGGATAAATACTGGGGCAAAGATATATTCATCACCGAAGCACTGACACAGGAAGCAACCAAAGCATTGGATAAGGCACAGCAATACGACCAGCCGTTCTTCCTCTATATGTCGCACTATGCCATCCATGTTCCGATCGACAAGGATATGCGCTTTTATCAGAAGTATATCGATAAAGGCCTGGGGGAAAAGGAAGCGGCTTATGCCGCCCTGATCGAAGGAATGGATAAGAGCCTGGGCGACATCATGAATTATCTGGAAAAGAACAACCTGGCTGATAACACCATTATCCTCTTTATGTCCGACAATGGTGGCCTGGCTGCCGAACCGGAATGGCGTGACGGCAAACCGCATACACAAAACTCTCCCCTCAACAGCGGTAAAGGTTCCGCCTATGAAGGAGGCGTACGCGAACCGATGATCGTCAGCTGGCCGGGGAAAGTACAGCCGCAGACGAAATGCGACAAGTATCTGATCATCGAAGACTTCTTCCCGACCATCCTCGAAATGGCAGGCGTAAAGAAGTACAAAACGATCCAGCCTGTCGACGGTGTCAGCTTCATGCCGTTACTGACCAACACCGGCGACCCTTCCAAAGGACGCAGCCTTTACTGGAACTTCCCGAACCTTTGGGGAAATACCGGCCCGGGTATCGGAGCAACTTGCACGATCCGTCAGGGTGACTGGAAGCTGATCTACTATTACGAAACTGGAAAGAAAGAGTTATTCAATATCCCTGACGATATAGGCGAAAAGAACGACCTGTCCGCAGCCAACCCAAAGATGGTAAAAAAACTATCCAAAGACTTAGGAAAGCAGCTGCGTAAGATGGAAGCACAGCGCCCGTCGTTTAAGGCAACCGGCAAGCCTTGTCCCTGGCCGGATGAGATATAAATTTTAGCAGTTGTTCCTGCACTCTTTCAAGAATATATCCTATCTTTGCCTGTAACAAAATTATTTAACTATGAAGAATAGACGAAAGACAAGGATTGTACCTGTTCCTGTCATACAGGAGCAGATACGGAAAGAGAGAATAAGTATTTCTAAAGAATTGGGAAGATACTTATTGGATGTATCGAAATTAGTAATCGGAGGAGCTGTTATTACAACAGTCTTACAACTTAATTCCGATAAATATGTGGTAATAGCAGCGGCTATAAGTTTAGCTATAATCTTCTTTATGTTGGGATTTGGAGTATTAATCTTTAAAAAGAAATAAATATGGGACCAGCTTTATTTTTATATTCTCTTTTGGGAGCAGCTGCCCTTATAGGGTATATCTTCCTTTTTAAAACTAAGAAAGGCAGAGATTGGTTAGAGAGAAACAGTTAAGCTAACAATAAACATTTGGCCCGGATAATAGGATATCTTCATAAGATACTTACTATCCGGGCCTTCTATTATATAAACCTCTCTCTCTTCTGCAAATTCAGTAACCCTATCATCATCCATACCAGGCCGCCTGTAAAAAGGAAGATGCGGCTCTTAATGATCAGGCTTTCCCAGATCACCGGAAGGAAGTTTTCAGGGACTTTGAACGGGTTCAGCAGGATATTCCAGAAGGAACGCTCTATGAAATCCATCTCACTGGTTATCAGGAGAAGAATTGCCAGGATGATCGTTAATACCGCTGTCCCATTGCCGCTACGGGTAATCGTGGAGAGCATAAAGGCCAGATTACCGAAAAAGACCAGCGGAAACATCAACTGGATGGACATCTCAAACGGGTTGACCGGATAGAGCAACAAGGTCGCCACATACGAAAAAGCCACAAGGATAAAGAAGATCGCCACATAGATCATCAGCAGACGCACTCCCCACACCTTGTACTTATAGTCAGGGATACCGAAAAGGATTTCCAGTATCCGGTTGTCCTCATCGTTCTGGATGCCGAATACAGCAGGATAGAAGACAAGCAGGACGCATGGGAACATCAGCAGGTTATAAATCACCCCTTCGTTAATCTCCGAACGGTTCCAGGCCACCTGAAACATAAAATAGGCAAAGAAGACAAACGCCGCCACCAGGAACCAGATGAACTTCCCGGCAAAGATGATCTTCAAGTTGTATTTCACTACTTTAGGTAGCAGTTGTATGAGTTGTTTCGTTGTCATATCAATCATTCATATTCTTTAGTAGACAGAGATAAGCATCTTCCAGGTTCGGTTCTACCTGTACGGCACCCTCATAAGGCGGTACGGCAGAAAGATAGCGTACCTGTATCGTATCGCCATCCTGGATATGATGGATTACCATCGTCTTATCCAATACTTTCTCAAATTCTTCCCGTCCGATATGGAACTGCCATACCTTGCCGGCAGCCATATCCACCATATTGATCGGATCGCCGAAATACTTCAGATCCCCCTTATTGATTACTACCACCTGGCTGCAAGAACTGGATATATCTTCGATAATATGGGTGGAGAAGATCACGATGCGGTCACGACTCAGTTCGACCAGCAGGTTACGGAAACGGATACGTTCACGCGGGTCGAGTCCGGCCGTAGGCTCATCCACCACCAGGATACGCGGCAGGTGAAGCAGGATCAGGGCAATACCGATACGCTGTTTCATACCGCCGGAAAAGGAGCCGATCTTGTCGTCCTTCCGCTCGTACATGTGGACGGCTTTCAGGACGTATTCCAGCCGCTCGTTACGCAGTGCGGTATCTGTAATGCCTTTCAGGATGGCCTGGTAATCGAGGAACTCCCAGGAAGACATATTCTCGTAGGTTCCGAATTCTTGTGGCAGGAAACCGATCAGGCTCTGCAGTTCTTCGCGGTAGATACGGGTATCCAGGCCATTGATCCAGATGCTGCCATAGCTCTGTTCGAGGATACCGCAGATCACACGCATCAGGGTAGACTTTCCGGCTCCGTTAGGCCCCAGAAGACCGAACATCCCCGTGCGGATTTCGAAAGACACTCCACGAAGGGCTTTGAACGGCTTGCGCTGTTTACCGATCAGCGGGATACTCTTGACCATGCGGAACCACGAACGCCGCAATCCGGCCATACGTCCTTTGATACGTTCGATATTGATCTCCTTTTCATACAGATATTGAGAGGAGATATAGACGGCAATACAGAACGCCCATAACAAACCGACTACACCGACCAGATTCGTATTATCCATCTTCAGGAATAACATGAATAGGATAACCGGCGGAATACTCCAGAAGATCACGCGATTGATATACTTCACCGTCTTACTCTCTGCAAAACGGAAATACAGATACTCCCGTACTTTCCGCCACAGGTAAAGGATCGTAGCATAAATGGCAAACGACAGCAGGAATATCCACAGCCGGTTGTCGATAAAGAACCAGGTGAAATAGATTCCGAAGAGCAGCATTCCGAATTGCCAGATCACATTCACAAAGTCTTTCAGGGAACGGTACTCGTTGCCCAGTCCCAGATGCCGGCGGATATGCAGTCCGCTGTTCCATTGGCGGCTGAAGCGTCCCGGCCAGTCGTATATCTTCACCAGGTTGCGGACAGAGATATGTATTTCCTCTCCGGGATCGATCACCTTCGAGCGGGCCCGGCGCAAGCTGGTCTGTGCAAAATAAGTCACGCCCGGAATACCGAACACCAACAGCACCAGATAGATGGATTGCCACAGCATACCGTCGGCATACAACCAGATACAGGCAATCCCCAACAGGAACAAGACCAGATGAAGTATCCATATTTTAGGGGACAGGCCACGATACCATTGCAACGTATTCTCCAATCCCATGCAGACGGTCGGTATCAGGATCAGGGTAAGCAAGGCGGAGAAGGCCAGCCCCCCTATCACCGTGATGGCAAACGGCGCACCGATCGCCCCGGCATATTCCGCATCCCCCATCGCCAGCGGGAACATAGCCACGATGGTCGTAATCGAAGTGATCAGGATCGGGCGGATACGCGACAGGCCGGCTGTCATCAGCGCCCGGTTGCGGCGGTATCCCTGCCGGCGTAGGATATTGGAGTAGTCGATCAGGATGATACCGTTGTTCACTACCACCCCCAGCAGAATCAGGAAGCCGGTCAGCGTATTGGCATTCAAGAGACTGTTGCCCGTCAGCAGCAAGGCCAGCAGAGAACCGATAGCAGCCAGCGGGATCGAGAAGAGCAGGACAAAAGGCGTCACCAGCGACTCGAAGACCGAAGCCAGGATCATAAAGATCAATATAAAGGCGGCCACGATCAGGAACTTAAAGTCGGCAAACTGATCCTCCTCATGGAATACCTCCACCGCCACCCCGGCAGGCAGGTTATACCCCGCCACCAACTGGTCGATGTCCGAACGATAGCCTTCCAGCAGGTCTTTCGACGACTCCACATCTTTGGAAAAGTTATAGAACACCTCGATCTGCTTATCCTGATTGACACGCATGATACGCGAACGTCCACGGCCATAGTTGATAGAGGCCAGATCCTGCAAGTTATGCAATCCCCCGGCCGCATTCTGTATCTGCACGGCACGCAGATCGTCGATCGTTTTATCTTTCTTCCCGGTTTCCTCCTCCTCTTCTTCGGCTTCGGGGACATCATTACGGATAATGATATCATAGGTATCCTCTCCCACCTTGAAGGAAGAGCCGGACGAGTATTCCGAATTGAGCGCCGCCAGTCCAGAAGAGATATTGGCACGGGAAATATCGTAGGAAGTCAGCAGGATAGGATCAAAATCAAGCCGTATCTCCGGCTGACGGCGGTTGTAGGAAACGTTGGAGTTACGGATAAACTCCTGCTCATCGAGGTAATAGCGGAAATCTTCGGCTACGAGTTGCATCACATCGAAGTCGGAACCTTTTATCACGATCCGTTCGCGGTTATCGCCTATTCCCAGCAGGCGCATAAAGCTACCCAGGCCACTCATGGCCGAGCCAGCTCCTCCTCCTCCACCCATCGCCTCGTTGACGGATATTTCCACTCCCTGGATGTTGGCCAGCTTCGATTGTACATCGGCTTTGATATCGGCAATCTTACGTTTACCTATTTTCGTATAGTCGTCTTTCAGGACAAGGGTAAGCACGGCATCCGTCTCACGGATACGGCAGATCAGGTCTTTCATCTCCGGAAAGTCGGTCAGACGTTCCTCCATCACCTTGACGACCTTGTCGGTGTTGTCGAGCGTGCTGCCGGTCTGCATCGTAGCGTAGATGTTGAAACGGTCGGAGTCGACATCCTTCATCTGCTGGACGTTCAACGTGATGGAGAGGATCAGCGTGGCAAACAGCAGGATGATGGCACCTATGATCGTCACCCCCGAATTACGCATGCAAGTCTTCAGAAAGACCAGATAGATCTGAACGGGACGCTGTACGATCGAGACTTTCTCGTAGAACACGCTTTGCCCCGTCTTCTTCCGCAGCAACGTATACGTAGCCATCGGGATGAAAAGAAGGGCGACAAAGAGGGAGATCGTAAGGGTCGAGATGATCGAGACGCCGATATGATGCCCGATCAGCTTGATCATGAAATTATCGGAAAAGACGAAAGGCAGGAACACCGTTACCGTTGTCAGCGTAGCGGCCACGATCGAGCGCCACACCTCCCGGGTACCCTGCGTCACAGAACGCTCAGGCGTAGCTCCGGTGCCGGAGAGACGGTAGATGTTCTCCAGTACCACCACACTGTTGTCGAGTAGCATCCCGATGGCCAGTGCCATGCCGACCAGCGTCAGGCTGTTGATCGTTATCCCGAAAGCATAGAAGAAATTAAAAGCCGTATAGACCGAGATCGGGATCGAGAGGGCGATAAAGAACACGAGCCGCAGGTTCTTCAGGAAGAGCCAGAGGATGAGCACGGCCAGCAGACCGCCTATCAGGGCCAGGTTGATGATCTGATTGATATTATTCTCCATCGTTTCGGCCGTATTCTCCTGCACCACGACTTCTACATCGAGGTGTTCCAGCTTCTTATTCAGCTTGTCTATCGCTTCGGTAGCGCGGTGCGACAGATCGATCAGGTTGGCTTGCGAGTCGTTCGTGAGGGCGACGGACACGGCATCTTTCCCGTTCACACGGCTGAAAGAGGTTTCTTCCTTCAGGTCGAAAAAGACCGTACCGACATCTTTCAGCAGCACAGGGCCGGGGGCGACGACGATGTTCTCCAGGTCGCTCACCGCCGTATAGAGCGAGTTTACATGGATGAAATACTTACTGTCCGGCTCGTCAACAAAGCCCACGAAGGCCTTGTCCTGTGTGTTTTGCGTCAGCAGGCTGCTTATCTTCGAGGGAGTGAGGTCGAGTGCCCGGCAAGCTTCGGGATTGAGCCGTATCTCGATGGCTTTCTCCCGGCCGCCGTAGACATTGACGGAAGCTACCCCGTCGATATTCTCAAGGTCGGAACGGATCTCTTTATCTACAATATTACGCACACGGTCTATCCCTCCCGAGCCACGCACCTGAAGTACCATGAAGTTGTTTGCCAGCTGCGAAACATCCACTTTCTGCAGCTGCACCATAAAACCCTCGGGGAAAGTAGCCGCCAGCTCGTTCACCTTCTCCTGCAGGCGCAGGGAAGTAATCTTGAAGTTGACCGTATTCTTAAAATCTACCTGTATATTCGATTGCCGGCTGTCGATATTCGACTGTATCTTATCCACCCCGCCTATCGAACTGATCGCTCCCTCGAGGGGAATGATCACCTCCGACTCCACATACTGAGGATCCATGTCCTGTTGGGAAGATACCTGGACAAAGAGCATCGGCAGTTCGGCATTCGGCAATAACTCCACCGGAAGCTGTTTATACGACACATAGCCCAGCAGGGACAGTGCGATGAACAGCATCGAGATCGTTATTCTTCTATGTAGTAAAAAGTTCATATCTTTTTCATCCTTTCCAACACATAATACACGCACGGTATCACCATCAAACTCATTAAAGTAGATGTTATCAGTCCCCCGATCACAGCGATAGCCATCGGCGAACGCAGCGAAGCACCCTCACCGAAGCTGAACGTCATCGGCAACAAAGCCAGGATGGTGGTCAGCGTGGTCATGATGATCGGGCGGATACGTTGCTGGCCTGCCTGCACGATCGCGTCGGTCAGGGGGCGGTCTGTTTTCAGTTGGTTGATACGGTCGACGAGGATGATGGAGTTGTTGACAGCGATACCCACCAGCATCACGATCCCGATCACTCCCATCATATTAATGGTTGTCCCGGTGATGAAAAACAGCAGGATCGCCCCTACCACCGCCAACGGAATCGTCAGCAGGATGGTAAACGGATGGAGCAGCGACTCGAACTGCGAAGCCAGCACCATATACACCAGTATCACAGAAAGCGCCAGGGCAAATAGCAGGCTGTTCATCGACTCCTGCCGCTTCTCCTCCTCACCCGTTACCGTGATGGAATAGTTCGGAGGGAGTTCGATGCCTTTTACCGTCCGGCGGATCTCTTCAGCCACCTTATCCAGCGACCGTCCGGCATCCATATTCGCCATCACCCGGCTGATACGGTTCTGTCCACGCCGGTAGATCTCCTTCGGAGCTTGCGACTCGCCGAAGGTGGCGATCTCGCGCAGGCGGAACTCCTGTTCGCCGTTCTTTATCACCAGGTCGCCCAGAGCCGCTAGCGGGATATCGGGGGTTTTGATGACGATGTCGCGCATCTCACCGCGGTACTCCATCTTTCCGGCTTCCTTGCCACCCAGTTGTTGCTTCAGCTGCTCGATAACGGTGGCGACGCTCAGGTTGTTGATACCCGCCATCGTACGGTTGATGGAAATGGTTATTTCCGGGGCACCGTCTTCGATGGAAGAAACGATATTATATAATCCGCTTACGTCCTGTATGCGGGTCTTTACTTCTTCGGTGATAGCGGCGATTTCATCCAGCTCCTCTCCTTTCACCTCTACCACGATAGGGGCGCCTTCGCTGCCGAGGAGCGAACTGAGGGAGTTTTCTTCCTGTTTGATAGTCAGCTCGAGGCCGTCGGGATTCTCCGCCGTGCGTACGAACTGTTCGATGACCGCTTCCGGTGCGATTTTACATTCGGGGGAAAGGATCACTTTCATCATGGCCGTGTTCTCCCCTTCAAAGATGGCGTTCTCGGAGCCGCTACCCTCACCTATATGGCTGTAAACCGTCAAAAGGGAGTCGCCCGATATCGTATAAAGGAGTTCCTCCAGGTTCGAGACGGCCGAAGAAGTACGTTCGAGCCTAGTTCCTTCCGGCATCTTCACCACGACGGTAAAGGCCTTGCTTTCCATCCGGGGCATAAACTCCGTCCCGATCAGCGGGAGCAGGAAACCGGTGATCACCAGCAATCCCACCGCCCCGGCAATCACCCACCAACGATGGCCGATCAGACGGCGCAACAGATGGCTGTAACCGGTCATTTGGATAGATTTCGTTTCCGTTATCTCCATCTCTTTTTTTCTCTTTCCGGAGATGCGGTCATACAACATCGGTATCACCAGTATCGCCACGAACAGCGACGAGACGAGCGAGAACGTCACCGTCCAGGCCTGATCCTTGAACAGCTCGCCCGAAGCCCCGTGCAGATACACGATCGGAAGGAAAACAACAACCGTCGTCAGCGTAGAAGCGATAACCGCCCCCGCCACTTCCGACGTACCCTTGATGGCCGCTTCCCTCACCGACAGTCCTTTCTCCTGGTTGCGGAAGATACTTTCGATCACCACAATGGCGTTGTCCACCAGCATCCCGGCACCCAGCGCCAGACCGCCCAGCGTCATTATATTCAGCGTAAGCCCGTTAAAGAACATCAGGTTGAACGTAGCCACGATCGAGATCGGGATCGCCATGCTGACGATCAGTGTCGTACCGAAACGGCGCAGGAAAACGAACAGGATCACCACCGCCAGGACGATACCCAGCACGGCACTGTCTTTCACCTCCCCGATCGCACTCTTGATAAACGTCCCCTGGTTGGTTATCACCTTAAAATGATAACCGGGCAACGCCTGCTCGATCACGGCCAGCTGACGGGCAACGCCATCTACTACCTTGACCGTATTATAACGCATTTCTTTATAGATGGACAACCCGATACTCCGTTCCCCGTTGATGCGGACGATGTTGTCGGGACGGGCATTCTCGAATGTCACGGTGGCTACCTCGCGCAGGAAAAGGGGGGCTTTGTCGCCTGTCGCTTCCGCAGCAGAGCCGGTATTGTTCGTACTTGCTGCCGTCTCCTGTTTATTGATCGCCTTATAACCGACGATCAGGTTCTCAAAGTCTTCGGCCGAGGTGAACAGGCTGGAGCTCTTTACCAGATACTGCAAGCCCAGTTCGCTGACGCGGCCGCCGGAGATACTCTGGTTGTTTGCCTCGATACGGGAAGCGATATCTTCTATCTTCAGTCCAAAGGCATCGAGTTTATACGGGTCGGTACGGATCGTCAGGGTACTTTCCTCCTGCCCCGACAACGTTACCTCTGCCACACCTTCCAGACGGATCAGCTCGTTGCGGATATAGCTTTCGGCCACTTTCCGGAGTTCCGCCATATCCGTTATATGCTGATGCGAGAGGCCGATCAGGATAACCGGCGACTGGTTCGGATCGTGCTGCGTGATCTTCAGCTCGGTAATCTCCTTGTTCTGCGAGAAAGGATTCATTGCCTTCTGCAAGTCGAGGAAGGCCTCATCCATATCTTTCGTCCAGGTGTACTCTACCGTGATACGAGCCGAACCTGCTTTCACGACCGACGATACCTGTGTGACGTCGCTCTGGCGGATCGCCATTGACTCCATGTTCTTGACAAACTGCTTCTCTATCTCTTCCGGCGGACGTTCTCCAGCTTTCAGCTCGATAAACAGCCGGGGGTTATTCAGGTCGGGCAGCAGGTCGACGCTCAACTGATCGTAGGAGATCTTCCCCAACAGGAGAATCGCCAGCACGACCATACAGATAGTGACCGGATTGCTTACCGCAAATTTGACGATGTTCTTCATATTATACTCTATCGGTCACTATTTTTGTACTTTCACTTTGCTGTTCTCCTTCAGTGTCTCGAAGCCTTTGGTCACGAGGTTGTCGTTTTCATTCAATCCTTCCAGCACTTCGATATTGTTCTCGTCTTCCAGCCCTGTCTTGATATTCCGCAGGATCGCCGTATTCTTATCCACGATGAATACATATTTGCGGCGGCGGTTGGACTGTACCACATCTTTCGGGATGATAATGGCGCTGTCGGCCCTGTCTACCACAATATCCGCCTTGACAAACATTCCCGGACGCAGCTTCAGGTCATTGTTCATGATCAATACCTTCCCTTTGAAAGTACGTGTCTCCGTGCTGATAGCCGGCGACAGTTCGCTGATCACCGCCTTCAGGGTATCTTCCGGCAGGGTATAATGAGTGATGTACACCGGCTGATCGGCCTTCACATAGCTGATGGCACTCTCCGGCAGGTTGACATCCATATACATCCGGGCATAATCCATGACGCCGACCATCGGCTTTCCCTGCTCCACCCTTACATCCGTGGTATAATGGGGAAGATTGACGATCACACCGTCGAAAGGAGCTTTTACATTCATCTTTTCAAGGCTGAGCTTGGCGTTCTCCAGATCATAGCGGGCATTGGTTACCTTCACCTCCGTGTTACGCATTTCGCTGAGTGTTACGCCGCCCTTTTCGTACAAGGCTTTCTGCTTGTTTTGTTCCTGCTCGGCTATTTCCAGGCTGAGTTCCTTGGCGTCGATGGCGATGCCGTTTTCGTATTCCTTATCTTCGAGACGAATGATCAGCTGTCCTTTGGATACGAGATCACCCAGCTTGAAAGGTTTGCCTGTCTTCGGGTTGGTCTGAAGTTTGTAAAGGCCGCTCATTTCGGAATTGAGATCCACGCCGTAAGTCGGTTGTGCCGTGCCGGTCGTATTGATCAGCTTGCTGATAGAGCCTTTCTTCAGTTCCGTTACAGAAACCGGTGTGGCGATATCACTGGGAGCATTCTGCGGCTGGTTGTTGCAACCGGTGGTTATTACGGTTAGTAATAAAAGAGCAACGAGGGAATGATTATACTGTTTCATGGCTGATTATTTTGCTGATATTAAGTCTTTCATCGGGACAATAGGGATATTTCTCTCGAAGTCGTACAACGAGAGTATTTTAAGATTAAGCAACTCTATCTTGTAGTTGATGAGTGCCTGGGTATACGATATCTTTTTGTTCGAGAGCTGTGTCTGGAACTGGCTCATCTCCATACCGGTCAGGTCGCCTTCCCGGTAACGGGTCAGGTTCAGGTCGTAGGTGAGCTGGGCATTCGTCACGTTCTGCTCGGCAATCTTTATCTGTGTCCGGAGATTCTCCAGGCTACGCCATACCTGGCGGATATTCAACTCGATATCTACCTTGTCTTCGTGGAAGTCCAGTTTATTGATGTTCTGTGCTACCTTCTGCGCACGGACGCGGGCTTTCTTTTCTCCCCAGTCGAAGATAGGCACGGAGAAACTGATGGCAACACGCGGGTTCTGTGTCGGGTTATCATAGATATTCTTCAGGTTGCGGTTGTCACCGATCAGACCGAAGGAAACGGCAATATCGCCCTTGAACTCGTTCAATGCCTTTGTCTTGATCATCTCAAAGCCCAGTTCATCGCTCTCGATCTCCCGCTGGCGAAGTTCCAGACGCGACTCCAGGCCATGCGAAATAGCCTGCTGCAAGTCCACATCGATCGGCTTGATATCTATCTCGGCAAAGACCATCAGGTCTTCATCGAGGTTCATTCCCAATGTCTGCTTGAGCTTATCCTTTGCGTTTTCGAGTGAAACCTGCTGTTCTTCTACCGACGAGCGGGCGGTTGCCAGGTTAAGTTCCGCCTGAAAGAGTTCGTCTTTGGCTGACAGGTCGGCTTCCACCTTATTCTTTATAATGTCGTAGCTTTGCTGGGCATTCACCAGTTCCTCGCGGGTGATAGCCAACTGGCTCTGCGCCATATAGACGCTATAGAACTGGTTCGTTATGTCCTTTTCGGTGTTCAGACGTTGTAAGGCATAGCTAATGTTGGCATTCTCGTAATCATACTCGATCTGCTTCAGCTCCATCTTCCGCTTGTTGTATGTGAAGATAGGTTGCGAGAGTTGCAGGTAAAGGTTGTTGTTGAATGCCTTATTGCTGTTTGTCGATCCTTCCACATCCGAGTTATTGTCTTGCCAGCCGAAGGTGTTTATCAAAGATACCACACCATCCGTCCATAAGATAGGCTGATCTACCCGGAAGGTGCCGCTCGAACTGAACGTTTCGTTGGTGTACCACTGCGACAGACGGTTATCGAACCGGCGGTTCTTATTATAATCCACCGGAGTCAGATCGAGTGAAAACCGGGATTTAAGAGAAGCCCGCTGGGCAACCAGATTCTCCTGATACCGATCCAGGTTCATGTGCGAACGACGCAGGGTCGGACTGTTCTCTTCCGCTATGTCCAATGCTTTCTCGATGGTCAGAGACAGTTGCCCGTGAGCTATCAGCGGAACCCCCAGCAGTACAACAATCGTAAGGATCATCTTTTTCATCAATAGTAACTCTCTTTGCATATACAAGATCATATTAATTATTATCGTTTGACCAGTTTAACGGCATCGGCCGCCACACTTCTCAGTTTACACTCGTTTGTCAGGGTGATATAAGCCGTATCGGCAGTAAAGTAATATACACCGAACTGCTCCCACCCTTCATTCGCTCTCTGGAGATCGATATAAGCGTCTTCCGACTCTTCTCCCTGCCGTACCTTGAAACGGTATTCGCCCTCCGCACGGTTGTTATATCTTATCTCATTACTTTTACTCACGTAATAATAAACGTCATATTGCCCTTCTGCCGGGATAGGAACTTTCCAGGTAGCCGTCTGACTTCCGTTACCGCTCTTTATCACATAAGCGGAACGGATATATTTTCCGTAATAGTTATTATTGGTCGTAGCCGTCCATTGCAACGGCGGACGCCAGTCGGACACACCGGAATATTTGAATGAGGTATCTTCCACCTTATCCAGCCATTTGGGAAGCAATCCCACTACATCCGGTTCGGAGAGGACGAACAGCGTAGTATCTTCATTATCGACAATGATCTCGTCTTTATTGTCACGGGAAGAGCCGGAGATAATAAAGTCGCCTTCCGTATCCACCTCCCGCCTTCTTTCTTCTTTTATATTCCCTATCTGCTGACCGATCACACTCGGCAAATTCCCGGATATCAAGGTATTGACTATCACATACCGCGGAGCATTCTCCCAAACGGACACCAACAGTTTTGTCTGATGCGGCTCCAATACGATCTTACGGTTAGCACGCGGATCAAGGTCAGGGCCACCTCGCTGCACACCTTGTATTTCCAGATGGACAATACCTTCATAATCGGAATTATTGCTTATCTGTATCTTCAGTACGAAGTTCTCTTCCCCCCTGTTTGTCACTTTCGTTACTTCAAACCGTTCGAGACTATAATAAGGAAGCGGTGTAGGACGTTCCCATTCGGCAAATCCGGAACGGATATCCGCATGGCCTACCTGACCCAACGTATCCAACAGGCTCTCGAACTGGATATTGCGGAAGGTATTCCGTTCCAATAATGTATAAAGGGAATCCCTGAAAGCATCTACCCCGATATTTATTTCCGGGACGGCGAACAGCCGGTACGTTTTCAGGCTAATAATATTATTCAGCAAGTCGCGGTGCTCCACATCCGTAAGCAACTCTTTAAACGTCTGCTTCTCCATCAGCAAGCTCGCTTTCTCATTGTTACTGATACCGTTTATATCGCGCTCCCAACCGGAGTTATCCGATTTCTTTTGCAGATACAGTTCGATAGCCGCATTAGCGATCGGCCATTCGGGTGAGAATATATTGTATCGGAAATTATACAACTGCGGAAACAGGAAATAGGGATTTGCCTGCGACGATATATTGTAATTGCCCCGGCCGCTGGACGAGAAGTTGTAGTTCCCTTCCAGTCGGGTAAATATCCAGAGGAAGTTATTAAGCGCCCGTATCTTGGCTTCTTCCTCGGTAATTTCACGCCCTCCCCTTTTCGACCACTTGATCTGGTTCTTCCAGGCTCTTTCTACATCCAACTGCCCGAACACGCAACCTTTTTCAGGGAAAAGAACCATTTCCGGCTGCACCGCTTCCTGTGCCTGCGACCAGGCGCGAGGATAGGTAGAGAACTGCACCGGTACTTCCACCACGGAAAAGCGTTTGAACGGATAAGACAGTTTGTAAGTACGTTCCAGGTTCTCCCTTATATTATGGATGAAAGACGGCACCGTGTCGAGAATAGAATCGAAGGTTGCCGTATAATAATCATTCCCTTCGATATGCCAGATACTATATAAGGTACTGTCGGATTCCAGGCTTTGCTGTTTATATTTACCGATAAGCAGTGAGACCGTCTGCGCCGGATATTCGGCAGCAAAAGAATAACTGCCGTCTTCCCCCTTCACTCCTTCTCCCTGTGACAAGGGAACCAGCCCCGGAAGCGGTTTCACCTGCAAGCCGAACCGGCTGAAATAAGTCTGTTGCCAGTCGGAACTGACATCGCTGTAAGCCGTGCCGGGACGCGGATACCAATAGGTTTCGGGCGTGAACAAAAGGTAGTCTTTGGTCTGAAACACATACTGTTTATCTATATTAAACAGGAAGTTTTTATTTTCTTTCTGCAAAACCTCCGCCGGAATATCCAGATAGCAGAACTTACTGTCTATCCTGCCGCCATATTTAACAGAGAAAGTAACCGTATCCGACGGCACGATCTTTTCACCGAAATCAACCAGCAGGATCTGGTTATCCCGCTCAAAGCCGAGCTTCTTCCCTCCTCTTGTTATCTCCTGCACCTGTAAACCCGGATTCAGACAGAAAGTAAATACGGAAGCAGGCTCCAATACCGTCCCTTTCATCGTTACTTCCGAAGAGAATGTCTCCGGATGCTGTTCTACCGAGATATCATACCGGTCTATGATCATCTTAGGCGTATGTACATATTTATTGTTGACGGCAGTGTATAAGGCACGCATATCGCTTTCCTCCAAGATGGAATGCACATGTTTATATCCGGCAGCCCCGCTGACCAACAACATACAGAAGGAAAGGAACAACCACGGGTAATTGCTGCGCGAGGAATTAGGCAACCGCCTGAACAGAAAGATCGTAAAGAAGATAAAGGCAAGCCCGGCAAAGAAATAGATCGCCCGGTGATTCAATACCGTTTCCCAATTGGTAAAACCGACAATGGTGGACTTCACCAACGGCAGACTGTAAGCCATATAGTCAAACAGGTAATAGAACTTGTCGCTGATATAAAAGATCGTCAGGCCGATATACCCCAGCAGAATGATAAAGGTCAGCGCCTGGTTCTTCAACACCAACATCAGGAAGATAGACAAACCGATAATAAAGACCAGCGTAGGAATACTTATCAACAGGAAATAGAAGATATACGACTGCCAGTCGACCGCCATCCCCGACGTCATAACGTTAAACAGCAGGGCTATCGCCATAATGATCAGGTTCAGGATCAGGAATACACGCAGGTTTCCCCATATCTTCCCGATCACATATTCGGCATTACTTAGCGGACGGACATAAAACACCTCCGAAGTATCGAGTTTCTTATCCCTTTTCAGGAACTCCGAAGAAAGAAATATACAGATCACTGCCTGCCCGGTATTCAGCAAAAGCAGGTTCAGATAAGGGAGATTGGCCGGTATCGCCTTCACCAGCCAGAATCCTCCGGAGTCTTCCATGATCAGCAGGGCAAAATCGAAGAATCCGAGTATAAGGATGGCCAGAACAGTAAAAACCTTAAAGAACCAGCTACGGATCAAGATCTTACTTTCATATTTAGCGACCGATAGTATATTGCTAATCATTCGTCCAAAGGTTTAACTTATTCTCCATATAATACACATAAGCATGCTCCAGGTTGGGTGGATACGACTCCGCTTCATATCCCTTGATCTCGTCGGCCACCACCTGCACTTCCCAGCCGGAACCGGAAGGAATGGTTGAGATAACAGGGTATTTCTTATCTACCTCATGTAGTTGATCGCTCGTCACTTTTATACGCCATACTTTGCCTTCCGCCTGCTTCAACATATCCTGCGGGGAACCGTAGAAAGACACCTGCCCTTTGTTCATCAGCGCCATACAATTACAGGTACTGGATATATCGCCCACGATATGGGTGGAAAGGATGATCGTTACATCATTCTCGCTCACTTCCGAGAGCAGGTTGCGGAAACGGATACGTTCCTCCGGGTCGAGTCCGGTGGTCGGCTCGTCGACAATAATCACCTTCGGATGATGGATCAGTGCCTGTGCAATGCCCAGACGACGCTTCATACCGCCCGACAACTTATTGGCATACCGTTCGCGCACATCGAACAGGCCCACATTTTCCAGCATGGCATCGACAGCCTGCTTTCTTTGTTTGCCGTTGGTCATACCCGACAGGCGGGCGGCATAATCCAGAAACTCGTAAGTTTTATATTTAGCGAAGAAACGGAAATCCTGCGGAAGATAACCCAATATCCCTCTGATCTCTTTACGCTGCCTGAGCAGATCGTATCCACAGATATCCACCTGTCCCGAAGTCGGTTCCATCAAAGCAACCAGAATACGCATCAATGTAGATTTTCCGGCACCATTCGGGCCCAGCAGCCCGAACATTCCCGTCGGTATCTCCAGATTCACATCTTTCAGGGCATGGTTGCCATTCGGATATACCTTATTGAGGTTCTTTATCGATATACTCATTCAGTCAAAGGTTCACAAGAAAGTTAGAATTAAGTCATAAAATGCTGGTAAAGATATACTTTATTCGCATTAATACAAATAAAAAACGTTCCCAACCAAAATATATTGGATGGGAACGCCCTGAATTAGATCCTGATAAGGAAATTTTTTAATAATTCTGCTTCATCGGTTCGAAGTATGCCTGAGGATGTTCGCAAGCCGGACATTTAGCCGGAGCTTTCTTTCCTTCGAATACGAAACCGCAGTTACGGCACTGCCACAAGATAGCTTCATCCTTTTCGAATACTTTTCCTTCTTCCAGGTTAGCCAGCAGTTTACGATAACGTCTTTCGTGTTCAGCTTCCACCTTAGCAATCATTCTGAAAGCAACAGCGATTTGCTTGAAACCTTCTTCTTCAGCGATGTCGGCAAATGCAGGATACAGGTCAGCCCACTCTTCATTTTCACCGGCAGCAGCTTCAGCCAGGTTTTCCATTGTAGAGCTGATCACTCCGGCAGGATAAGAAGCAGTGATTTCAACCATACCGCCTTCGAGGAATTTAAAGAAACGCTTTGCATGTTCTTTTTCCTGTTCAGCTGTTTCCATGAATACAGCGGCAATTTGTTCGTAGCCTTCTTTTTTAGCTACGCTTGCGAAGAATGTGTAACGACTTCTTGCCTGAGATTCTCCGGCAAATGATTTCAGCAGATTCTGTTCTGTACGTGTACCTTTAATACTTTTTTCCATAATGCTAATATGTAATATAAAATGAGTTTGTGTAATCGCCCTATTCAAATAACTCTCAAAAGTATGAAATTGTTTAATTATTTAATTCATTCTTTTACTTAAAATATATCTATCGGGCGATAAACGGTATTTATCCGCCTCCTTCCGGTCATTGCAACTGTTGCCGCAAAGTGCCGGTACCACCGCTGATTACATATACATCGGCTCCCTGCACGGGCGATATTTACAACGGCATCATTGTTTTCCTCAAATGGCCTTCATACCCTTCATACTCTTATATCCATTGATTAATAATGCCTAATAGATGAAGCCACTTTGTATTCCGGGTTCATAATGGTTTCATAGTGGCTTCATAAACGGGTGCCTACCCGTTCGCCATCCGATGCCTATCCGTTGGCTTATCGATGCTTATCCGTTTCTTTATGGATGGTTCTAGCCGGTTTGGCAAGTGGCAGCACTACTATGTTGGTCGTTTGGGACAGTAGTGCTGGCAGTCTGGTACTACTGTCTCAACTTCTTCCCTATATAGTGCTGGCTTGCGGCCTATAGGGTATCACCCACTACCGTATATTGTAAAGCTGCGCAGGGTATAGAGTAGAGCCGTAAGCTTTCCAGATAAAAAGCGTAAGTCTTTTCCTTAAAAACTGCCTACCTGTTTCCGGTGGCTGCGGCACTCAATAATAGTGGCTGCCGCAGCGGTTTAAAATAGGTGCCGCACCCAAATATGATGGCTACCGCACTCACTGGAAAAACTACCGGATTTAGAAAGTTTTGAGTCTTGAAGCCAGAATATGAACCATATAGCGACGGTGTGGACCCGAAGGGTTCAATTGTGAATAGCCCCCGGTGAAGCCGGGGGATCCGATATCCGCCGGATGGTACGTCCCTGAAAGGGGCGAATAACACGAACATGTTGACCCCCTTCGGGGATCACCGGATGGATATCATTACCAACCCCCGGCTTCACCGGGGGCTATTCACAGTTAGTCCTTTCAGGACAAGCGGCGACACTGAAACATTCGAAACTGGCAAGAACTGAAACACTCAAATTTGCCAAAATATGAACCATGAAGGCGAAATGAAGCCCCGATGAATGCGGAAAGGCAGGTGGGTTCATCTTCTATCCGTCAGAATATCAGCTAGATATTGAATATAAATAGCTGATGAACCCACAATGCTTAAAAAACTTTTTTCTTTTTGCTTGTTTTATCCGACGAGACTCCCTACTTTTGCTCCCGTACCCCGGTATAGCGTTATCGGTCAGTACGTTTTATTGATTACAGAAGCGTTTAACGATATTATCCTTTCTGGAAAATTCGACACTTTTAGGAGGTTGGATAATACACAGTGAAACGCTCACGTACCTTTTTTGTTATATCTATTCATAAGCATTGCTATGTGCATATGTATTGTGGATATACAAATAAAAGGGCGTGAGGGTAGCTGTTGTATATTAACCTCCGGGGCGTCGAATCCCTCCAGTTAAATATATCAACAGTCCTCACGCCTCTTTTATTTTTTATAACCATCCACTCGGGGATTGATGGGTATAATTCACATTAGTATGAAAAGAGCAAATTTACTCTTAACCGACCAGCCATCGGCGGGAAGTAAGATGGCAACAACCGGACTCTCGACCCCGTCCGGCAGTACACGAACCAAGGCTACAAAAGGCCTATTCTCTCACTTTATGTTTTTAGCCAGCTTGTTGCTGATTACGTTGCTGACTTCGGGGAAGGCGTTGGCGTTTACGCATAATATAACGTTGGCTGACAATGAAGAAACATGCCATATCACAATAAATCAAACGGGAGAAAAAACAGCGACTCTCACAGCCTCTGTTGGGTATTCGTTGCCGACTGATTTTACTACGGTGATGATGGGTGCAACAGCACTAACTTACACCACAGATGCTGCCGAGGGCGAGACCTACCTGTATAATCCTGGAAACGGACAAGTAACAATTAATGCAGCTGCGATTACCGACGATATCGTTATCACCGCTACTGCTTTGAGTTCGGATGCTACGCTAAGTGATCTAAAGTATCAGTTGGGAACAACCAAAGCTGAAAATGTAGAAGGTTTTGCTCCTGGCACAGAAGAATACAACCTGACTGACATCGCTTTCACAAAAGAAGCAAATGTTACTTTGGTTGGAACTCTCAATGATCCCAATGCTAGCATTACTAAAAAAGAAGCTGCCGATATAACAACAGAAACCGACGGAACCCAATCAGCCGAAGCTACTATCATAGTAACTGCTCAGGACAAGAAAACAACAAAGACCTACACCGTCAACTTGACCTTCGTTAAAGACGAGTTGACCGCAGTAACACCACCAACAGCAGAAGCCTTAACCGGGAGAAAGGATAATGCTAATGATGCAGTGGATGAATTGAATGGCAGAAGTATAAAGACTGCTATCACTACCCAATCCGGTGCAGAGAACGAGAAACAAGATGTTACCTGGTCGTTTGACGAAACTGCGAATAGCGGCCCTTATAAGACTGCTGGGGGTGAAAGCAATAAATTCAAATGGGAAATCACCCTGCCGGAAACACTTGCAAACACAAAGGAAACTTCATTAACCGGAAATATCGATATCGACAACGTTGATGCCGCCACAGAAAACGCACTGACTAAGCTAGAATATCAGTTGGCTGGTAAAACTTCTGACATAACACTTGATGAGGCTGCTGGCGGAGATAAGACTTACACAGTTTCTCTCCTGAACGGAACTGAAGACGGAGATATAACAGTTACAGCAACAACTTCGGAGTATGCAAAAATAACTGGTGCTAATGGGCAACCGTTTAGCAGCGGTACAGTAACGTTAATCAGTGGAACCGCCACACTTGTACTTACTGTTACTTCTGAAAGCGGAGCAACACGTACTGTAACGATCACTTTCAATGTTTCTACAAAAGAGTCGATTACAGAAGTGACCGGCATCACAGATAAGGAACTAACACAAGCAGTAACAACATCAGACGATGTTATCACCTTGCTGGAAGCAAATGTAACTCCCACAATTACTTCAACCGGTAGTTCTACGTTTAAGCTTAAATGGGAATATAAAGCAGAAAGCAATGCTGGTTCTCCGTTTAAACCGGGAAGTGGAGAAACCAATGTATTCGATTGGAAGGTCGTAAATGAAAGCGGAGATGATGCCCACCCTGCACCAGGCGTAGATGTTGCCGGAACAATCATCGTAACCAACCATACGACTTCAACCGATGCCACACTGGCAACGTTACAATACCAAATTGGTGATGCTGATGCCAAGGATATTACGATTGGAGCTCAAGACGGAACAACGGTTGCTATCACCGTCCCGGCACTTCCGTTCGGAACTACTGCTATCACTTTGTTGGCTACTGCTTCCAATCAGTTTGCTACAATAGCAAAAGTAGACGAAGCTGCACCTGGTCTCCAATCTCTCAAAGCAGAAACTGTTTCTTTGCCTGTTACAATCGATGCAGCCGGAACTACATACAAACTGAAAGTAACAGCTGAAGACGGAAATACAAATAAAGTATTTACCCTTACTTTCTCGGTAGCAAAAGAAAAGATAACAAAAGTAACTGTCCCGGCCACTTACAAATTGCCGGAAGCAGTTACCGATGAAGCAGGCGCTAAAGAATTGCTGGCCGCTATGGAAGGCGTCGAAATCCAAACAGAAAGTGGCAAAACACCTATGAAGTTGGAGTGGACATACGATAACAGCGACAACAACTCTCAAGCGTATTCAAACGAAGACGGTAAGACACACAAATTTACCTGGAAAGTGGTAAGAGACGGAGAAGGTGCAGAATTAGAAACAGCCGAAACTGTAACGATAACAGGTAAAACAGATGTTACCAACTTTATGCCGGCTGTTACAGGTGATCAATCACAGAAAGATGTTCAAATTACAGCAGACAAACCTGTCGATAAGATTGGCGACGGCTCAGCACCTACAACCGTAAAGAGCGTTGAAATCGTAGCTGCTGTTACAACCGATCAGCTTACTATCAATAAGGCTACAATTGGAAAACTCGATCTTCAAGGATCAGTTGACGAAGTTGTATTGAAAGAAGCAACCATTCCTGAAGTTGTTTTAGCTGCAACAAAAACAACTACGCTTATTCTGCAGTCAGGCAACACGATCGACAAGATCACCAATGCCGGAACGCTGACATTACAGGATGCAGAAGCCACTCCTGCCGTAGCCGCTCAGTCAATGACTCTCGAAACACGTGCCGGATTGACAAACGATGGTGCTGTAGGTGCAGTAGACAACAGCGGTGTCTTTACCGATATGACAGCTACAATCGTTACTGTAGCAGGTGCTGCCGATCTGACTATCACTTCCCGCCCGACAAGCAAGTCTACAACCGGAAGCAGTGCAACATTGGCTGTTGCTGCTACATCAGAAAACGGAACCGTTTCTTACAAATGGCAGAAATATACCGATCAATGGGTAGCTGCAGACGGAACAGAAGAAAGCCTGACAATAGCCAAGACAACAAACGGCACAACAAAATACCGTTGCGAGGTGAAGAGTACAAATGACCGTGAAAGTGCAACAACCACTCTTTACACCCCGGCTGTTACCGTTCAGTTTTACACAAGTACTCCGGATGAGCCGTCAACTCCGTCGACACCTACTTACACCGTATCACTTGATAAGGTAGCCGGTGCTACTTTCAGCAAAGGCGAAACGACAACCGTAGACGAAGGCGATAACTTCTCCTTCAAGATCACGTTGGATAAGGATTATGACCAGTCTAAACCGGTTGTAACAGTAGATGGTACAGCCATCACAGCAGACGCCGACGGCAACTATACGATCAAGAATATTCAGAAAGATATCAAGATCATTGTATCAGGTATTGTGAAGAATACCGCAACGGGTATTGAAGAAAATGTTGCAGATGCTGCTCGTGCCTGGACTGTAGGTTCTACCTTATATATACATGTACCGGAAACATCGGATGTATATGTAATCAGTGGTACCGGAGCTTTACAGCAACAACTTCGTGGTGTATCGGGCGACTACAATATGCAGTTGCGTGCCGGTTTCTATATCGTACGTATCGGTAATGTATCACAAAAAGTGATTATCCGCTAAACGGTATTAATACTAGTGTATGAAGAGGGGGACGTAATTGTCCCCCTTTTCTTATTATCCTATCGCACAATCCGTATCTGATCGAGTATAAACGGATCTTTTATCTTCTTATCTTCAGCAAAGAGCAATATCTTCGAAATAACCTCAGCCGTCTTCGGATCCTCATCTACGAAAGGAAGGAAAAGACGTCCGCGATGCTGCGAATGAACAGGCAATACATTGATAGCCGCTCCCGCCTTCTGATGAATAACACCGCTACCCAGATGAACCGTATATTCGCCCATAGTGCCTTTGATAAAGGCATGGCTTCCCTCCAGCGTGACATTCGAAAGTTTGAACAACGGCAACGTGAACTCGATAATGGCCCGCCGCATTTCAATGGTAGAATGGCTGGCTTCCGGATCGACACCGCCTGCATGTGCCACACTGACAGCCAGATCCACATCGCGCATGACTTCGGAGAAGATCACTTCCGGAATATCCTCTATCTTCAACGCTTTATAGCTCTTTCGTTCATAGAAAGCCACCCATTCCAACGTAGGCGCTTCTATATCTGCGGGGCTGAACCAATCGGCCAGCGCATAGATACTGGCGATGATATTCTCTTTGTAATAAATCTTTTGCAGCCCTTCTTCGTAGTTGGCAACCCAGCGGCGGCCTTTCAGCAGGGCTACTGTCTTTTGCGGCTGGATCTGGTTACCGGCATAACGAAGCGAGTTTGACATCGGACGTTCCTCATCCGTCTTCACATACAATTCACGGAACACCTGCTTAAAGGGTTGACGTATCCCTTTCTCAAACAGGCATTGCTGATAACGGTGCCATACGCCACGGTTATACAGATCGACAGGATGAGCGATACGGACGGAAGTGTCCGGCTTTTGGGCAATGCATTCGCCATCGGCCGTTACCAGGCAGTTGTCAGCGAAAAAGCCGGTATCGTTTTTGCTGACAAAGACAAGGTTTTTCAGTAAAGGCCAGATCACCGGATTACGGGTCAGGGCTGCCAGTTCGCTGATGAAGAAAGGCGTTTCGTCTTCCATCGCCTGTTCCAGCATGATACGGGAACGCGAATACTGGTTCTTCAACTTCTTATGGACAGCTTTCAGTTCCTCTATATAAGGATGCTTTTTCAGCTTGGCGGGAACGTTGTTCAAAGCCTTCTCTCCTTTCCTGTAACGCAGCTCGGACTTGCCTTCGGCATCTACTTCCACATAAACGGTGGTACCTTCCAGTTCGGTTGGAGTGAAATAAGGTTCCATCTCTTTGATCAGTTCGGTTTCCATACTCCACACCAGACGGGTTACATCGCTGTAGCCGGCATTGCGTGCCAGGTTTTGCATGCCGATCTCGACGGCTTTCTTTTCGCTTTCCTGACGTTGTGCACCGAAGGTCTTGCTCTCTTTCAGGAATTGTTGCAGGTATTGGTAACGTTCCAGCAGGTCGGGCATTGTTTTCTTTGCCAACGGGATCAGACAGTAGCTCATCAGCAGGTCTTTGTTTCGTTTATCTTTGATCTGCTCTTTCGTTGCTGCGGCAACCATCTTTCCATTTACGGCATCCGCATATTTACGAGCACGGGTATGTCCCGTACCGGATGAGATATATTTGGCTGCATCGTAGACTACTTCGAAACGCTTCTCTCCTATCTCTTGGTAGGCTTCGCGGAACCAATCGATATCGAAAGCTCCCAGGCGAAGGTCTTCCGGTTCGATCGGCGTATAACGGGCGATGATGGCTTTCTTCTTGTCGTCGCACCATTCGTTGATATGGGCATGGAAGTAATAGGCGGCACTGGTCAGGCCTTTCCAGCCGATGCATTCCTGTATGATATCCAACCATTGCGGAGCGTACATGGCTGCTTCCACCAGACGTTCTTCAGTAATACCGGAGCCTTGCAGCAAGGTAGCCAGCACTTCCGCATTATCCGTCTTAGCCGGATAACAACAACGGAGCAGCTTGCTCAATACTTCTTTCTTTGTATAACTTGAATTATAATAGTAGTCGGAACGGCCGAATGTGTCTTTGCCAAATGCTTTCAGTATCTGTACCAGATAGTTCACCCCTTCCACATATTCTATTTTCATGGCCAGAGGGGAAACTTCGGTCGGTGTGTCTCCACGCTTCAGCTCTATATCGAGGATACGGCCGATCACTTTGTTTGCCAGTTCACGAAATTTCGTGAACTCCGTATATTCATACTTCTTTATCTTCTGTTTTTGCCAATGGCTCAATGAGTCGGTAAAGTAGCGGGAGACGAAGCTAAGCGAATCTTCAGAAGCACGGCGTACCATCAGTTCTTTCATGACCTCAGCTTCGGGTATCAGTCCCATTTCGTACGCTTTGGCAAAATCCAATATGGAAGGGTTATTCTCCGGACTTACACTGACTGGATCGGTCATGAAATAATCCGCCATCTGATAAAACTTATAGCGGAGCATAAAATAAGAAACAAATTCTTCATCGGTATCCCAGTCGAAGAGATCGGTCAGCCAGAAAGCGATACGCACATCCCTGAATATGAAAGTGGTATAACGTTCTTTCCTGCCACCGTATGTTTCGTATTCATATATTCTGGATAGGTTACTCTTGTTGAGGGTACGGCCAAAACCAATCATTATATTTCTTGCCACACTGCGGGCATACCGGTTATCCCAGTATGCTCTTGACAAGATGGTAAGTATCTGGTTAACAATATTCACATAATTCAGTTTACCCACCCGGGATTTCCTGTCCGTCAGGTCGAAACCGTAAAAAGAACGGATAGCCGGAGAATAGTATTTGCTTACTTCATCCGGACGTCCGGACTCCCGGACATCATCCCAGCTAGTATTTATAAAGAAGTAGATTTGTAGCAAGGTGGCAAAATCGCCTATCTCCTCTTCATAGAATTTACGCCATACATCCGCCAGCGGATAACGGTCTATCTCAGGCATATCTTTATTGCTTCCTTCCGTCTCCCAAAAACTATTTCCAAGTAAAACAGAATAACCGTAACGGGTCTTATACTCATACCCGGCATTTCGGGTAACCAGTTCATTCAGCTTTTCCAGGATCGTATAGACATCTTCCTGTTTCTTTCCGAACAGCTTCTTCAGAAAAGAGCCTTCCTGCAGGATAGGGAAAACTTGCTTCATATCAAAACCATCATCCATTTTCAGGTCAGGCACTGAAACCGCAAAGTCGGGATCATACAGGCCGAAACCATTCGCCTTGGTATAGGCTTCCGAAGGTGAATGTTCTTCTGTCAGCTGGTCGATCAGCAGTTGTTCCTTCGAGGTCGGATTATTTATTGTGCTTACCGACGAAACTGCTTTTTTATAAGTTCCGGTATACTCTTCTTTCTTACGGATGGTAAGCAACATATCCAATCCGGCTAACCGCTTTTCCGACACAGTAGCAGTAAGCAGACGTTCGATACTGCCGGACAGGGCTTCTTTATCCTGTTTCAAGAGCAGGGAGATTGCTTGTTGACGCAGTTCGCCCGATTTATATTTCAACAGTTCTTCGATAGACAAATACTGTTTGCCGGATAATTCCATTTTATTCAATACCTCATAAGCAGACTTCCGGGGATATTCAGCCCGGTCGCCCAATGCTTTTACAACTGTATCGACCTGTATGGCTGAAGAAGGATCGTTCAGCAAATCCCTGATTACGCAATGGCGCACACTGCTATCCATCTGGTCGTAGTAATTACACAGATCGTTCAACAGTTCTTCGCTTCCCAGCACATAGACAATGGCAACCATCTTTCTGGTTATATCCTGCCGGGACAATTCCACACTATGCCAGGGAAAGATAAACGGAGAGAATGTTTGTTTCTTCGGTAGCTGATTATAGATATCTTTCAGTATATCATAATGCTTCCTGGCTTCAGCCAGTGATTCGAAATAAGAATGGTCTTTCTTCTTATCACTATAATATCCCAACGATACGCTATGCAAATAACTGTCGAGGAAGGCAGCTACAATCGACAGATCACCGGAATATAACTCCAAGGCTTGCTTAGATAGTTTCTCACGTAGCCAGTCGCATTGGGTAGCTACAAGATAATAGAACAGAACTTGTATCTTATGTTTTACCCCTTCTTTTATGATTTCATTGGCACAGACGTCGAGGTCTTCCATCTTAAAGAAACCTTTCGTCCAAAGGGCCATATACACTTCGATGCTATCCTCGCTTTTCAGACAGGAGTCGGCGTAAGTTGGGTCAGTCAGCATCAGATGGATCAACTCGATCAGTTTCTGATTGATACGGTCAGTATTCGCCTCATTGACCAATCCTGTCCAGGTTCCCACAGCTCGTTTAACCGATGAGAAACGTTGCAGGTCATTTGTCCGGATTATATTGAAAAGATAGATAAAGGCTTCTGTCGTACCGCTATCCATTGTTTCACAGATAGACTGTCGAAGTCCTTCCTGCAAGCGGGCGGCCAAAAGAAGTTTACCCTCCAATTCATAGAGTTCACGATTACTGCTTGTGACTATTCCCTGCAATAAACTATATGATATTCTTCCGTTGTTTTCTTCTCCGCAGATAATATCTTTCGTCTTTTGGATGATAGCGTTATTTCCGGCGTCTATCTCCACACTCATCAGGTGATGGAAACTGATGTCCGAGATAAAGGCGCGCTCCTCTTCGGTACGGCCACCTTCCATAAGGGTTTCAAGCGAAAGACCCGAAGCTTTGATAGCTAGGAAGTCTTTCAGGGCATCCAATGCTTTCACGTAATGAAGTCCACCGTTTGCAGAGCGAAGCGGCCGGCGGTAATAACCGGAAGTATAAGGGATAAAGGCCATCTTATTCAGCCAGGCGACATACTTGCCGGCATATTCATCGCCCAACATATGCTTCAGCACATGATAGCGATCGTCCTCGAAAAGTTGGCCGATATAACTGAACTCGCCTTTAAGCATTAATCCATACAGGTAACGATCGGCTTCATAGGTATAGTCCGTCATCCGCTTGATCAGCAAATCGAATAAAGCGCGTTCGTTTTCACTAAGTTTGTTTTTGTTACTTACGATTTTGTCTACATAATCGGAGACGTATTGATTGGATTCTTTTCTCCAGAATAAACTCATGTTGCTTCCCTCCTTCTTTACATTACCACATACGACCGGCCAGCATGGTCAACCGGATAAAAGTTAGTTTATCTTCTTCTTTCAAATCAATTATCTGATCGGGCGATTCCAGTTCCTCTTCATTCAGAAAGACACGGAATATGCCGTCTTCAAACGATTGCAAGGCATTACGAACAGCTTTCTCCGTATCGGCAGGCAGGCCATTATAATTAAATTCAAAGCTAACCTTTCCCGTTGTCGCCCTGTCTTTTATCTCTTCATCCGTAAGATACTTCAACAGATCATTTTGTTCCAACCGTTCATTGTATTCCTCCACCTGCCGGATAACGATCGCAACGATCAATTCCGCGACCGTACCGGGAACAGCATCCAATAACACCTCTTTATCTTCAACAGCATTCCGTCGTTTCCCCAACTGCTTTACATTAACAAATATCTTCATATAAATCAGAGTTTTGTAATATTTCTTATATGCTTTACAAAGAAACAAAATAAAAGAAGAATACTGAACTCCTGAAACTACAATTTCCTGGGCGAAGAACTAGAGTTTCCCAGGAAGAAACTATAACAGGATGAAATGAAGCAAATAAGTATCTGCGTCAGCAGGTTAATTATGTACGAGTCTTCGTTCAAAAAGAACAACAAACCCTTACCGAAGATTAGTTATGTGAAGTAAAACTAAATAAAATAACTAACTTTGTGGCTTTAAACTGAAAACGATAAAAAACGATTAGATATTATGGAGTACAATTTCAGAGAAATCGAGAAAAAATGGCAAGAATACTGGATTGCCAACGGGGTTTATAAAGTGAAAGAAAATAAGGATAAACCCAAATACTACGTGTTGGATATGTTCCCTTACCCATCGGGCGCCGGACTACATGTAGGACATCCGCTCGGTTACATCGCATCTGACATTTATTCCCGTTTCAAACGGTTACAGGGATTCAACGTATTACACCCGATGGGATACGATGCTTACGGCTTGCCCGCAGAACAATATGCCATCCAGACCGGACAACATCCCGAAGTAACTACAAAACAAAATATCGCCCGTTATCGTGAGCAGATGGATAAGATAGGTTTCAGCTACGACTGGAGCCGTGAAATCCGCACATGCGAACCGGAATATTACCACTGGACACAATGGGCATTTATCAAAATGTTCAACAGCTACTATTGCAACGATGAAAAGAAAGCACTTCCTATCGATAGCCTGATCGAAGCTTTCGAAGCAGTAGGAACGGAAGGTCTTAACGTTGCCTGTGGTGAAGAAATGAGCTTCACTGCCGATGAGTGGAAAGCTAAAAGCGACAAGGAAAAACAAGAAATATTACTGAACTACCGTATCGCTTACCTGGGTGATACAATGGTAAACTGGTGCTCGGAACTGGGAACCGTATTGGCTAACGATGAGGTAGTAAATGGCGTGTCCGAACGTGGCGGCTTTCCTGTCGAACAAAAAATGATGCGCCAGTGGTGTCTGCGTGTATCCGCCTATGCACAACGTTTGCTGGACGGACTGGATACGATCGACTGGACAGACTCGTTGAAAGATACACAACGTAACTGGATTGGACGTAGCGAAGGTGCCGAAGTTAACTTCAAAGTAAAAGACAGCGATCTGGAATTTACGATCTTCACCACCCGTGCCGATACTATGTTCGGTGTAACCTTTATGGTGTTGGCTCCCGAAAGCGAACTGGTTGAGAAATTGACTACTCCGGAGCAGAAACAAGAAGTAGATGCTTATCTGGAACGTACTAAAAAACGTACCGAACGTGAACGTATTGCCGACCGTCAGGTAACAGGTGTATTCAGCGGATCGTATGCAATCAATCCGTTCACCGGAGATGCAGTGCCTGTATGGATCAGCGATTACGTGTTGGCCGGTTACGGAACAGGAGCTATCATGGCTGTTCCGGCTCACGATAGCCGCGACTATGCTTTCGCCAAACATTTCAACCTGCCTATCATCCCATTGATCGAAGGCTGCGACATAAGCGAAGAAAGTTTCGATGCTAAAGAAGGTATCGTCTGCAACTCACCGAGACCGGATGTAACTCCTTATTGCGAGTTGTCACTGAATGGATTGACTGTTAAAGAAGCTATTGCCGCTACCAAGAAATTTGTAGCAGAACATAAGTTAGGACGTGTAAAAATAAACTACCGCCTGCGTGACGCTATCTTCAGCCGTCAACGTTATTGGGGCGAACCGTTCCCTGTGTATTATGATGCCAACGGACTGCCTCAGATGCTGCCGATGGAAGCACTGCCCCTGCAATTGCCGGAAGTAGATAAATTCCTGCCCACCGCAACAGGCGAACCTCCATTGGGACATGCTACTAAATGGGCCTGGGATTCTGTAAACAAAGAAGTTGTAGAAACATCCAAAATAGATAACAAAACAATCTTCCCGCTGGAACTTTGCACAATGCCGGGATTTGCCGGTTCATCCGCTTATTACCTGCGTTATATGGATCCGCACAATAATAAAGGATTGGTCGATAAGGATGTGAACGGATACTGGCGCAATGTAGACCTGTATATAGGTGGTACGGAACATGCTACCGGTCACCTGATTTACAGCCGTTTCTGGAATAAATTCCTGTATGATATGGGTGTCATTTGCGAAGATGAACCATTCCAGAAACTGATCAACCAGGGTATGATCCAGGGACGTTCCAACTTCGTATATCGTATCAAAGATACCAACACATTCGTATCTCTGAACCTGAAAGACCAGTATGAAGTAACTCCTATCCATGTGGATGTAAACATCGTTTCCAACGATATCCTGGATATTGAAGCTTTCAAAAACTGGCGTCCGGAATATCATACAGCAGAGTTCATACTGGAAGATGGTAAATATGTCTGCGGATGGGCTGTTGAAAAGATGTCCAAATCTATGTTCAACGTAGTAAACCCGGATATGATCGTAGACAAATACGGTGCGGATACTTTGCGTCTGTATGAAATGTTCTTAGGCCCGTTGGAACAGTCTAAACCCTGGGATACGAACGGCATCGACGGTGTTCACCGTTTCCTGAAGAAACTGTGGGCTTTATTCTATGGCAATACGGAAAGCTTACAGATCACAGACGCTGAACCGACAGCTGAAGAATTAAAATCATTACATAAACTGATCAAGAAAGTTACATTCGATATCGAGCATTTCTCTTTTAATACTTCTATCAGTGCTTTCATGATCTGTATTAACGAATTAGGCAGCCTGAAATGCAATAAGCGTGCTATCCTGGAGCAATTGATCATATTACTTGCCCCGTTTGCACCTCATACTGCAGAAGAGTTATGGCATGTATGTGGTCATACCACAACGATATGCGATGCTCCGTGGCCGCAGCACAACGAAGAATATCTGAAAGAAAATTCAGTTATTTACGCCATCTCATTCAACGGAAAAGTCCGCTTCAATCTGGAACTCCCGGCTGATATGCCCCGCGAAGAGGTAGAAAAGGTTGCTCTCAGCCACGAAAGTTCCGCTAAATGGATGGAAGGCAAAACTCCTAAAAAGGTGATTGTCGTTCCAGGTAAGATCGTTAATATCGTTATCTAAATGAGAACAGCTCAGTTTTATAAAGTTTTCTTTTCCATACAGGATTATCTGATGATTCTGTTCGGAACCATTTTATACGGTTTCGGATTCAACGCATTTATCCTGTCTAATGAGATTGTTACCGGTGGTGTCAGTGGTATTTGTGCATTGATATTCTTTGCCACCGGCGGCGCCATACCGGTATCGGTTTCATACTTTGTTATCAATGTTGTCTTACTATTAGCCGCTCTAAAGATTTTAGGACTTAAATTCCTGATAAAGACAATCTTTGGAGTATTCTCGCTTTCAGCTTCCCTGTCATTTTTTGAATGGTTGCTGAAAGGAAATCCGATCTTACATGATCAGCCATTTATGGCCATTATGATCGGTGCCCTCCTCTGTGGTGCCGGATTGGGATTGGTATTTTCCGCCAACGGAAGTACCGGAGGAACGGATATTATCGGAGCTATTGTAAACAAATACAAGAACATATCCATCGGACGTGCCTTGTTGTTCTGTGATTTCTTCATCATCAGCTCTTCCTTCTTCCTATTCCATAATGTGGATAAGATCGTGTTCGGTTTTGTTGAAATGATTATCAGCAACTATGTCCTCGACATGGTGTTAAACGGTAACCGCCAATCCGTACAATTCCTCATATTCTCACAAAAATACGATGAGATAGCTGATCGGATCATCCATGATCTGGATCGTGGATGTACCATCCTTGATGGCGTAGGAGGTTACTCCAAAAAACCGGTCAAAGTAGTTGTCTTGTTAGCTAAAAAATCAGAATCCATATCCATCTTCCGCCTGGTAAAACAAATAGACCACCAGGCATTCATATCACAAAGCATCGTCCGCGGAGTATATGGAGAAGGATTTGATCAGATAAAGACATAAAACGATTATTCAAACAATTTAAAGCACTTCCATACGTTATACATATCGTACAGAAGTGCTTTTTTATTTATATATTTACAAACATGAAACTCGTATTTGCTACAAATAACCAACATAAGTTGGATGAAGTACAGAAAATAACAGCAGGTTACACTGAAATAATTAGTTTAGCTGCTATCAATTGTCACGATGATATCCCGGAAACAGCTGATACTCTGGAAGGAAACGCTTTACAAAAAGCTCGCTATATCAAAGAAAAATTCGGTTACGACTGTTTTGCCGATGATACCGGTCTTGAAGTGGAAGCTTTAAATAATGCACCCGGAGTATATTCAGCCCGCTACGCCGGCCCTGGTCATGACTCTGAAGCTAATATGAAGAAACTTCTTCAGGAAATGAATGGGAAAGAAAATCGTAATGCCCGTTTCCGTACTGTTATCGCCCTGATTTTAGATGGTAAAGAATATTTGTTCGAAGGTGTAGTAAATGGTCAGATCACGAATGAAAAACGTGGAACAAGTGGTTTTGGATATGATCCAATCTTCAAGCCATACAGTTTTGAGCAAACATTTGCCGAAATGGGTAATGATATTAAAAATACGATCAGTCACCGGGCTGAAGCTGTTAAGAAATTGAGTGCATTTTTATCTACATTATCAGAATAAGTTATGAGAAGAATAGTATATACTCTTTTATTAATTTGTATTACAGCCCCTTATATTATAGCTCAAAAAAGTGTAGGAGAATGGAATACTTATCTAGCTTATTATACAACAACAAAGATTACCGAAGGTAATAATCATGTATATGCAGTAGCAGACGGTTCTTTATATAGCTATAACAAAGAAGATAATAGCATTACTCATTATTCAAGACAAACAGGCTTAAGCGATAATGATATAAATCATATAAGTTTTAATCCTGAAGTAAATACTTTACTCATCACTTACAGTAACGGAAATATTGATCTATTAGGAGAAAATGGTGTATATAACTTATCTTATCTACTTGATAATTCAAGCGTAACAAATAAAACTATCAATAGCATCTACCTATATAAAGAATTTGCTTATCTATCCACTGATTTTGGAATCATCGTTCTGAATATGAATAAAAAAGAAGTGAAAGATACTTATAAACTAAATAGAGTAATATATTCTGTTGCTATTAATAATGACCATATCTATGCAGCTTCTGCTACTGGTTTAATATATGCTTCATTAGATAGTAATTTACTGGATTATAATGAATGGAAAACTTATGCATTATCTTCATCTGAATTCGACACAGATAGTATTAGTCAAATATGTTTCTTTCAAAATAATCTTTGTCTATTAGCCGATCAAAATCAAAAGAACAAAAGCGGTATTTATTATCAACAAACAGACGGTACAGTAAAAAGTTTATTAAAAAATGATAACCTGAAAGATATGGTTATTCAAAACAATAAACTAATATCTTATACCAGTTCTGAATTATATATTTATTCTTCTTTATCTAATTCTAACAGAGATGTTATCAATGTAGGTATTATAAACTGTGTGGCATCTCTTAAAGATCCTAATACATTCTGGATAGCTTCAGGTACAAACGGAATAAAAGGTATACAAAAGAAAAATAATCAATACCAAATCATTCTGGAAAATACCAATAATGATACACAATATCCGAAACGTAACTATAATTATTTCATGACAACACATGAAAATAAATTATTGGTTATCGGTGGCGGACGTTGGACTGATCGCTGGGGAAGACCCGGAACATTCATGGAGTATGAAGATGGAAAATGGTTTAACTTCGATGAAAATGATATTAATAAAAACTTCAGGTATTTCTGGGACTATACAGGAATAGCTGTTGATCCCAAAAATCCTGAACACTATTATATATCTTCTTATGGTCAAGGTATTGCAGAATTAAAAGACAAAAAAGCTACTGCATTATATAACACAGATACCGAAAATTGTACGCTCACTCCTGTAAAAGGTTTAAGTATTTATGACTACATTCGCATAGGCGGTATAACCTTCGATAAGGAAGGTAACTTATGGGCCACTAATTGTGAAGTAGAAGATGTTCTTAAAGTATATAAAGCAGATGGAACTTGGGGGACTTTTCATTTCAATAACTTCACGGGTGTACACATGGCTGATAAAATAACAATCACATCCGATAATCGTAAATGGGTTAATGTTCCCTATGGAAATGAATCTGGCATTTTAATATTTGATGATAACGGAACCATAGACGATACTGGCGATGACGAACATCGTTTTGTAAAAACATTCAGTGATATAAACGGTACAATCGATGCCAGCGGTTACTTTTGCATTACTGAAGATAAAAATGGACAGGTCTGGATTGGAACTAATAGAGGCCCGATTTACTGTACCAATCCCAAAGCTAAACTGGAAGAGATAAGATGCAGCCGGGTTATTCGTCCTGCCGATGAAATAAACGATGTTCCTTATAACTTTCTGGACGGAGAACAAATAAACGCTATTGCTGTAGACGGTGGAAACCGTAAATGGATAGCTACCCAAAGCTCCGGTGTATTTTTAGTTAGCGAAGATGGCATGGAAACTATTGAGAACTTTACAACAGCTAACTCTCCTCTCCCATCTAATCAGATTAATTCATTGACAATAAATCAGCTGACCGGAGAAGTTTTTATTGGTACTGAAAATGGACTGGTATCTTATATGGGCGATGCTACAGAGGGAAAAGAAGACTATTCAAATGTATACGCTTACCCAAACCCTGTGCGTCCGGAACATAGCGACCGGGTTACAATTGTCGGATTAATGAACGATTCGAATGTAAAAATTACAGATCTGAGAGGTAATATCATATATCAGGGTAAATCTGCCGGAGGAACTTTCACCTGGGATTGCCGAAGTAGAAAAGGAGGCCGTGTTGCGACAGGAGTTTATCTGGTATTATCAGCTACACCGGAAGCCAAAGAAAGTGTAGTTACCAAGATTATGGTAGTGAAATAAGTATCTGCCTGGTTATCTTTTTAGCACCTTTATCATTAGGATGAATTGCATCATAAAAATCGGATGCTTCCAGTAAATCAAAACAATTTATATAGGGAATATATCCCAATTCATTTATATAAGACTGAAGAGCTTCCTGCTTTTCAGTCTTTTTTGCTGATATAATATCAGGATTGTACGGCATTAATACCAGGTAATATTGAATATTTTTCGCTTTAAAAAAAGCATAAGACTCTTCTAGCAACCGTTTCCATTCAGCAGTGATTTTATATGCTTCAAACTTGTTTTCTTTATTCTGTTCATCCAGGCCACGTTGATAAACAGCTTCATTTCTATAGGAAGCCTGAGACGCCGGATAACGTAATTCATTGTCCATAGAATTTTCAGGTGCATCATCATCTAACAGATTACGAAGAACAAATGAGAATCCTGAAAACAAACAATTCCTGGCCTTATAATTATAGTACCAGTCCGATTTATTCAATTCGTCATATAAGGCAGGTACCAACAATTTTGTCTGATCATCCATTTTATAACCATACATATGTAAAGCAACCTGATTAGGTATATCCATATCAACCGGCTTGGATAAAGCATCTATATCGAGACATTGAATAACCGTTTTTACAGAAGCTGGCAAAGAAGTATAATATAAAGCACTCTCACTCAGTTTCTGCCCGGTAGAAGTAAAACTGTATACAACAGGATGATCACTCAACTCCCTTTCCAACAGATAACCATCTACTCCACTCATTCCTCTACTATTACCGAAGATAACAACTTCAGGAGTTTGTGTTGTATCCCTTATTGTATTCAGTATAAGTTTAGTACGGGCATAATCATTTGGCAGCATTCTGAAAAAGCAGGGAGTTACCCTATTCAAACAAGCCATTAGAACTATTACAAATAATAGAAAAAATACTAACCTCTTTATCTGCTTACCTGTCAGTTCCATAACTTCTTAAAATTGAAAATAAATAAAATTGGAAGAATCAGCCCCAAAGAAATAAATAGAAAAGAGTATACCGGCATAGATTGAATATCTGACAAATGAACTTTGTATATTCTCTATATCCAACCCAAAAGGTTTATTCCTGTTCACCCATTCTACACACAACAGAATAACGATGAATGCGAGTGATAACATAGCAGTTACATTATTAGCACCACTCACTTTAGGTATTCTCAACAAAGAAGACGAAAATATATTATTAATATAATCGAACGCAACAGAAAGCGTTTCAGCCCTGAACACGATCCATCCCAGGGTAACGAACCCAAAAGTAATTAACATCGAAACAACGGGAGGAAACATACCAGAATCAGCTTGTTTCCTCTTATCCAGCAATAACAAAGGAATAAATAAAAGACCATGATATATTCCCCAGGTTACAAATGTCCAGTTTGCTCCATGCCATAATCCACTCAATAGGAATATAATCAGAATATTACGTATATGTTTATACTGGCCCTTTCTGCTACCTCCCAAAGGTATATACACATAATCGACAAACCAGGTGTTTAATGAGATATGCCATCTACGCCAGAAATCAATAATATTTCTTGAAAAATAAGGATAGTTGAAATTCTGCTTTAATGTTATGCCGAACAACCGGGCTGTACCAATCGCAATATCCGAATAGCCGGAAAAATCCCCATATATCTGGAAAGCAAACAAAACAGCACCTAAGACCAACGTACTGGCTGAATAATTCATATAATTACCGAATACATCATTGACTACCAATGCACAGTTATCAGCAATTACCATCTTTTTAAAAAATCCCCACAGGATTTGCCGCATACCATCTACAGCCTCCCCATAAGTAAACACCCGCGGTTTATAAAACTGAACCAACAAATTAGTAGCCCTTTCGATAGGCCCGGCAACCAATTGAGGGAAAAAACTTACAAAAGCAAAGAAAGCTACAATGTCCTTAGTAGGTTTCAATCTCCTTCTATATACATCGATCGTATAGCTTAAAGCCTGGAAAGTATAAAAACTTATACCAACCGGAAGAATAATCTGTAAGGTTGATTTATGCAAAGCGATCCCTATAAATGAAAAAGCTTCAACAAAGTTATCAACAAAGAAATTGAAGTATTTAAAAAATCCTAGGATAGCTAAATTCAGGAAAATATTGGTTCCGGTTATCCATCTGCATTTCTTTCGGACAGATGGCGTATCTTCCGATAATGAGTTTCCCTCTCTCGCCTTTTCAATCGCTACACCGCTCAACCAGCTACAAAAGGAAGTAAATGCAATCAATATCAGAAAACGCCAGTCCCACCATCCGTAAAACAGATAGCTGACAATTACTATAAACAGATTTTGTAATTTTATCTTCCTGTTGAATACAAACCAGTATAACAAAAATACAATAGGAAGATAAATTAGAAACTCTATCGAATTAAATAACATATGTCTCTGTTCTGCGGATGATGGGACAATTATACTATTACAATCCTAACTTCTCAGAAATCTCCAGCATCTTTCTGATCGGTCTGATTGCTTTCTTTTGTACCTCTTCGTCCACAAATATTTCAGGCATTTCAAACTTCAGACAGTTATAAAGCTTCTCCATCGTATTCAAACGCATAAAATTACATTCGTTGCAGGCACATGTGCTATCATTGGGAGGAGCCGGAATAAACTCTTTATCCGGACTCTTTTTTCTCATTTCGTGAATAACACCACTTTCCGTCGCTACAATGAACTGTTTCTTATCCGACTTGATAGTATGCTTCAAAAGAGCGGCAGTCGAACCAACGAAGTCTGACACCTGTATAATAGGCTGTTTACATTCCGGGTGAGTAATCACATCCGCATCCGGATATTGTTTCTTTACTTCCAGTATCTTTTCTAACGAGAATTCTTCGTGGACATGGCAAGCACCATCCCAAAGCAACATATTACGTCCGGTAATACTGTTTATATAATTCCCCAGGTTACGATCCGGGCCGAAGATCATCTTTGTTCCTTCCGGAAAACTTTCTACGATCTGACGGGCATTCGTAGAAGTTACTACCACATCCGTAACAGCCTTTACCGCAGCTGTCGTATTTACATACGAAATAACCACATGATCCGGATGCTGCTTTACAAATTCAGCAAATTCCGGAGCCGGACAACTATCTGCCAGAGAACAGCCGGCATTCAGGTCAGGAACCAGAACTTTTTTATCCGGACACAATATCTTAGCCGTTTCACCCATAAAATGAACGCCACAGAGAACTATTATATCTGCCGTAGTCTTGGCAGCCCACTGGGCTAAAGCCAAACTATCCCCAACAAAGTCTGCTATATCCTGTATATCACCAGTTTGATAATAATGCGCTAAAATAATAGCGTTCTTTTCTTTGCGAAGTTTATCAATGGCTTCCTTCAGATCCATATCTTTGGGAACCGGTGCATCCATATATCCGATCGATTGATTTGTCAACATGATTTATCTATTATATTATTCTTAATTTTAATTCTAAAGATAAATAGGATGTATATAATATCCTGTTAAAATGGTTCATATAATAATCGCCCATACCTCATTCCGAGGATATAAATAGTATATCAACAAAGTTATCATCAGGCTTTATAGCTGATAATCTTTATATTAATATACTTATCAACTCACTGTTGATAATATGCAAAGGTAAAAACTTTATTCATTTCAGCCATCGAAAGCAGTGTAAAACAATCTTTAAAAGAACGGGGAAAGTATCGATTCATAGTTATCAGCCATTCCGATAATTCTCTTATACAATATCTTCAATGACTAAAACAAACTAATTTTATTACTGTTTACCAACCAGATGTTCACAAGTTATAAGAATAGTATCACAATATATGATACTGGTTTAGCATATATTGTAATAATGGAGTATCATATATTGTGATACAACTCTTATCCTACCCGACTTCAATACCTGATATGAAATTGTAAAAGAGTAGATCGGTCTTCGATAATGCTACCGGTTCTTCCTTGCCTCTCTCCTAGTTATCCACAATTATATATTATATTAATATTAATCTTTAATTTAAAAATAAAATATGATGTATATGATATGCTGTTGAAACAGTTAATACATTTTTGTTACAATACTTGCCTGAGGAGTTATTAAAGTATATGAACTACTTATCAAAACGATACCAACAATATAAAAGATAGCTTCTGTACTGTTTTTCTTTATTTTATGGACTTTATTAGTTTTATGTTGATAACTGGTCGTGTGAAAAAGTTTATCTCTGTTGATGGGTGTTGATACGTGTATAACCACTGTTAATAGCTCTTCATAAATAATAGGTTATAAATGTTGCGTGTTCGGAATGAGGAGGAGTATAGATAAGAATCTGAATAATGCAAGAACTTTTTTTCATTTTCTGTTCACTACTTATCAATACCTTTTCAACGGCATATCCACATTAATTAGCTACTTTTGCAGCTAAAGAAAAAGTTATGCGTAAATTAAAAATAACAGAACTGAACCGTCTTACTCCGGAGGCCTTTAAAGAAAGTAAGAAGATACCGTTAATCGTTGTGCTCGACCATGTTAGGAGTCTGAATAATGTCGGATCTGTCTTTCGTACTTCAGATGCCTTTAAGGTAGAGGCTATTTATTTATGTGGTATTACGGCTTGTCCGCCCCATGCGGAGATCCATAAGACAGCTTTAGGAGCTGAAGAAACTGTAGACTGGAAATATTTTAAAGATACACACGATGCTGTTGATAACCTGAAGCAACAAGGGTATATCGTTTGTGCAGTAGAACAGGCTGAAGGTAGTGTTATGCTTGATAAATTGCTGTTAGACAGAGATAAAAAATATGCTGTTATCATGGGAAACGAAGTAAAAGGCGTTCAACAATCTGTTGTTGATAACTGTGATATGTGTATTGAAATACCCCAATACGGAACTAAACACTCGCTGAATGTATCGGTAACGACCGGGATTGTTATCTGGGATTTCTTTAAGCAATTATCAGATTAATCCTCTTTCAACCATAATAACGACCCGTTCGGTCATGGCATCTTTTCCTTTCGGGTCGTATTCGGATTTCAGGCTGGCTCCGAACATTCCGGCAAACAAATTCCAGAAGCCTGCCCTGAAACCGCCCAGGTAAGCTTTCAACAAGTTATAACTGGATTGGTTACATTCCCTGTCAATCAGCTTGATAAGTAATTTACCTTGTGAGAAGGTCAGCTTTTTAAGCTCCGGTTTATATTCTTTGAACAGATCTTTTTCCATACGTTTCAAATGTTCCTGGCGTGCTTTGTCATCAGGGAGCGTTTCCATATATTCGTATGTCTCTATTAAAGTTTCATATACCATTTTGGCATAGGGTAATGTGCGTTTTACATCTCGAACCAGTTTATTATATTTCTGTTGTTCACGATTGTTCTTAAAACGCATCTGCGGAAATATAAATACTTCCTGAAGATTGACAACGGGAACCGTATCCTTCCCGTCCAGATAAGCTCTTTGCACTCCTTCGGGAAGTGTGTTTATTTTTAGTTTCTGTGCTTGACCAGCTGTAACACAGAGTAAAAACATAACCACAATCTTATACCATCTCACCTTTGTCATAGCCTACAAAAATAGGTGATTTAGTAATAGCCTGTGCAGGTTTTACAGAATTTGACTAATTATATGGAAATGATGATTTACTTGTTAATAAGTTGTCAACTTAATAAGTTTCATTATATTTGTGGCAATTCTGAATTATAACAAAACAAATTGACTATGAACATTGAATAATATTGTTAGCATTTAATTGCACTTATATATTAACAACCAAAAATATCTTATCTATGAAACTATTAATCCTATCCCTGTTATTGGGAGTTTTCCCTTGTTTGTATGCTGTTAATAACTTACGTTTGCCTGACATGCGTAGCATGGGAATGGGCGGATGTGCTGTGACTCAATCTTTCCTTTTTAATCCAGCACTAATTGGGTTGGAATCTTGTAAGAGTATCGATATCAACTATTTTAACCGTTATGGACTAAAGGAGCTGGGAACTGTTGGTCTTTCATTTTCTTATCCTAATAATGTTCTTCCTTTTGGTGTTAATATCTCTTCTTTCGGGTATGATCAATATAGGGAAAGTATGTTCCGGCTTTTCTTCGGAAGATCTTTAAATGATAAATGGAGTATCGGCATAAGTATCCAGTATTCGATCGTACAGACAGAATTGACGGAAGAACATCCACAATACTTGTCAACTGATATCGGTATCAGTTATTCTCCGGTTGAAAAGCTGTTGATTGGTATGTTGATAATGGATTTTCCTTCTGTTGCTGTTAAGAAAGAAAATACTGAAATAGATTATTTTAGGGGATATTCTTTGCAAATAGGTTTTCAATGGGAAGTAATTAACAGCTTGTTGATAATAGGAAATGTGGGAACGAATAAACATACTACATTAACAGGTAACATCGGTTTAGAATATCAATTGTATAAACAATTCTATGTGCGGGCTGGAATGCAGACAACCCCTCTCCTTCCCACTATCGGTGTCGGATATCGATTTTCCGGTTTCACTGCTGATGTTGCGACCGTGTATCATCCGATGTTAGGTATTAGTACCGGTATAGGTTTGAAGTATTCATTTTAAAACTATATAACTATGAAAAAGTTGTTTATAACCCTGTTGGTATATCTGTTGATAAATAGTTATCATCTTAATAGTCAGAACATATATTCTGTTGATAAGTGGATGGAATATATAGAAGAAATGGCTTCTGAAACAGATGATGAAGCTCGTATTGAAAATCTTTATTCCGACCTTTCTTATCTGGCTGAACATCCTTTTGAACTGAATAGTGTAACTAAAGAGGAGTTAAGTCGTCTGCCCTTTTTATCGGATCAGCAAATAGAACAGGTTATCTTTTACCGGAACGAGTATGGAAAGTTGGTAACCCTTTATGAACTGAAAAATGTCGAAGGGTTAGATTTCCAGACAATATCACTTTTACTCTCTTTTGTTTATATTGCAGATATTTCTGTTGATAAACGTCCGTTTTCTGTTAAGAACATGTTGAAGTACAGTTCTAATGAATTGCAAATCAGATATGATCAATGTTTTCAACAGAAAAAGGGATATTGTTCATATCCGGATAGTATTTTACAGCAATATCCGAACCGGAAATATTTGGGTGAACCTTTTTATCATTCCCTTCGTTATTCATATGCTTTTGATGAAAGGCTTCAATTTGGAGTTGTAGCGGAAAAAGATGCCGGTGAACCTTTTTGGAACCAATATCATAAAGGGTATGATTATTATTCGGTACATCTTTTTTTGAAAGATATGAATAAGTGGTTGAAAAGTCTTGCAGTCGGTGATTATAAGATATCTTTTGGGCAGGGATTGGTTATCAGTAATGATTTCTCTCCTAGCCGCAGTTCTATTGTAGCTCAGGCCGAACGACGTACAAATGGATTTCGCCGTCACTTATCAACGAATGAAAATGACTATTTTCGTGGAGTGGCTTCTACCATTTCAATTAAAGATTTTGATATCAGCCTGTTCTATTCTTTTAGGAAACTGGACGCAGGTGTTAATAACTACGAAGTAAGTTCGTTTAAAACAGATGGTCTGCATCGGTTGGTACGTGACCGGGAGAAGTTACGGACAGTACCTATGCATACGTATGGAGGAAATATTCGATATGCAACTTCTCATGTTCATTTCGGAGTAACCGTACTATCCTATTCTTTTGGGAATTATCAGATACAGCCGGATTTAAAACCGTACAATCTTTTTTATTTTCGTGGAAACAGGAATATGAACATCAGTGTAGATTATATGTTGAAAACGAATAAGCTTAAGTTTTATGGAGAAACAGCCGTATCATCCAATAAGGCAATAGCTACTTTGAATGCTTTCCAATTGACGCCTGTCTCCTATTTATCGTTATTATTGCTCCATCGTTATTATGACAGACGTTATCAAACTTTCTTTGGAAATGCTTTTGGTCAGAACTCTACCGTTCAGAACGAACAGGGTGTTTATACCGGAATGCAATGGACACCGTTCGCTCATTTTAAACTATCCTTATATGCGGACTTATTTCGTTTTCCCTGGTTAAAATATGGAGTTGACTCACCTTCTTCCGGGAAGGAATACATGGTACAATTGGATTATAATTCGGGTAAGAATCTTGCAGCTTACGTGCGTTATAAATATAGAAAGAAGGAAAAGAACCAGACATTGGAAAATGAATCGACACAAAGTATATTACCTTATTCACAGCAACGTTTCCGGTTTCAACTATTATATGGATCGCAACCGGCATGGATGTTGAAAACTTCGGTAGATGGTGTTTATTATGATGAACATAAAGGTAAACATAGCTTTGGATGGATGGTTTCGCAGAGTGCAGGCTGGAAACCGTCTTCCCTTCCCTTTCAGTCTGATTTTTATATTGGTTACTTCCATACTGATGATTATTACAGTCGGATAAGTTCCTATGAAAAGAATATTCTTTATGCTTTCAATATGCCTTCTTTTTATGGAAAGGGTATCCGGCTTTCTGTTTCCTTTCGTTGGGATCTGTTGAAAAAGTTATCCCTTTCAGCTAAATTGGCTCACACTTATTACGCAGACCGGGACTTGATAGGTACAGACCAGGAAGAAATAGAAGGACATAATAAAACAGATTTGTATGTTCTTCTAAGATATAAATTTTAGAATAGGTTTTGTGGCTTTAATAATTCACTGAAATATTGTATGATTTTTTTATTTCTAAGCCTTATAATTTTATTTTGAAGGTATGGTCAAGAGAGTCCTTCAATATTTTAGTGAATTTTTCAGCTCCTTCTTCTGATAAATGATCGCCATCGCTAAAGTCTTTATCATTGAATCTAACATCTTTCAGAAAATCAAGATAGAATACATTTTTGTGATCTTCAGTTATCTCTGTTGCTATGGAATATATTTGATTAAGCTGATGTTCATCCAGGTGTTCATAGTAAGTGTGCCAGGTTGGTGTAGTGACGAGGATTAATTTTATCTGCCGGTTTTCGCAAAACTGAATGATCTTATTCAGAAATTTAAGGTTATCAGTCAAACTTTCCTGATTATTTAGCGTATGCCGTTTTGCTGCTTTTATGCCACTTATGTTCAAATCGTCTTTTGAAGGAATATTCACTCTGAATCCTAATGGAGAGCATTGTAGAGAACCATCTCTTAAATATTCCCTTACTTTTTCATAAGTAATGTTGCTTGTGATTTCCATACTGTATTTGTATTTTTCATATCCTATATAAATCCCGTAATATTTTAAACGTGGCTTATCTGTATAATCCATTTTATCCTGAAGCGTACAATAAGAAAAAGAAAGGATCACTTGTTTTAATTCAGCATATATGTCTTCATATTTAGTCAATATAAAATAGTCACGCTCCAGATCCTGAGAAGAGTTTGCGAAGTTAAAGGCATTGTTCGTTAAAAAGAAAGGATTGATTCCCGACATGCAATGTGAATTACCCACTATGAGCGTATTCAAATTGTTGGCATGTTGTAACATCCATTCATTTTTATATTTGTAAGTATTTGGTATTTGCCGGATTGCATACTCTAATATGATGAATATCACTATAAGGGGAATGATAAAAATAACCAATTGTTTTATAAAGTTTTTCATGACAAATCAGAATTGAAAGTAAATAAAGTCAGTAGGTGTACCTTGTAAAAAGACAATTACAAAAATCAGTATATAATAAATTCCCCAGCGGATTGCAGGTGATTTTATTTCCCCATTTATCTGTAAACCATGTTCTTTTTCCCGCTGTATCCATTCAATGATAAATAACAACAGACAATATATCAGGGCTCGTTTACCGTATGGAAATGATATTTCAAACAAAGAGGGAGAAAGAATTCGTAACAGATAGTCAGATGCTTCGGTTATATTATTTGCCCGAAAAATAATCCATCCAATAACGACAAAGAAGAATGTTAAAAGTACTTGTACGGTTTCTTTCAAAGAAGGTAATAATTTGCCTTCGGCTACAATGTTTTTTGTATATCTTCGGTTTTTGTTGAGTAATAGGAGAGGTATGAATAAGAGTGCATGATAAATACCCCATACTATAAATGTCCAGTTTGCCCCATGCCAAAGTCCGCTGATAATGAATATGATAAATGTATTTCTTATTGCTTTCGTTTTCTGGCAGCGACTTCCACCCAGAGGTATATAAATATAATTGCGAAACCAAGTACTTAATGAAATATGCCAACGTCTCCAAAACTCAGAAATGTCTCTTGAAAAATAAGGATAATTGAAATTCTTCATTAAATCGATACCAAATAAGCGGGAACATCCGATAGCAATATCCGAATACCCGGAAAAATCTCCATATATTTGAAAAGCAAATAAAATACCTCCAAGCAGAAGAGTAAAACTACTTTGGTATTGATAGCTGTTCCAGATTTCATTGACTGCTATTGCACAGTTATCTGCAATTATCATTTTCTTGAAAAACCCCCATAACATCTGCTGACAACCATCTATTGCCTTATGATAATCGAATGTACGTTGTTTGTAAAATTGAGGAAGTAAGCCGGTAGCTCTTTCTATAGGGCCTGCTACTAATTGTGGAAAAAAGCTGACAAAAGCAAAAAATGCAACTGGATCATGACAAGCGGATATTTTCTTTTGATATACGTCGATACTATAACTTAATGCTTGAAGGGTATAAAAACTTATACCAACAGGGAGAAGTATATCTAATGTAATCCAATCCGGTTCAAATCCCAGTGCATTCAATGCTACTTTAATATTTGCACTGAAGAAATCAAAGTATTTGAAAGTCCCCAGGATGCCAATATTAAGTAATATATTAATCGTATTGATTATATTTTGTTTATTTCGGTGGCCTTCAGCTTGTTCGATAAGCAGGCCACTAACAAAACAAAAGGCACTGGTCAGTATGATAAGAAGAAGAAAACGAACATCCCACCAGCCATAAAATATATAGCTTGCCAGTATAACAAGACAGTTTTGCCACTTTAAATTCTTATTTGCTAACCAATATAATAGGAATATGATTGGCAGGAAGAAGATAAACTCTATAGAATTAAATAGCACAATAAGTAAACAATTACTGTCCTCAACTCCCTGAAGTGACAATTGTTAAGAAAGAAAACGTAGGAATTGACCAGATTTATCTATTCAATAGTTCATTCTCATAATTTATAATACATAGTTTATACGCGCTAATATATACACGCTTACCTATGAACAGGTAAACGCGAAATAGTAGCGAGTAAATAATACTATAAACTATGAAATATAAATTGAAAAGAATAAAGCCAGACGCTTTCTATTATAAATATCGCTGATAGCGCGATTATATTTAATTACAAAAATAGCGAAACATAATTTCATCATCTGTTTAATTAATAATAAATTATGTTTTAATAAAGTAATGGATAATTATCTAATTTTTATATGCTTCTTCATTGGTAGTATTAGGGTCTTTTGTAGCTTTGCATCCATAATTTATGGAAATATAGGAGTGTTCTTTGTTATATAAAGAACTTGATAGATAAAAACCAATATAATTATGTCAACAATTCTCTTTGATAAGATAGTATTCGGCCCGGTGCACAGCCGTCGGTTGGGAGTTTCTTTGGGTATGAATTTGCTTCCGGTGGACGGGAAGCTTTGTTCTTTCGATTGTATTTATTGCGAATGCGGCCTGAATGGAGAACGCCGTACGTATACCAAACTGCCGACTCGTGAAGAGGTGAAAGAAGCATTGATACAAAAGTTATCAACTATGCAAAGTGAAGGGATTGCTCCCGATGTGATTACTTTTGCAGGTAATGGGGAACCAACTATGCATCCTCAGTTTGAAGGAGTTATTGAAGATACGATTGCTACCCGTAACCGTTTTTTCCCGAAGGCAAAGATTGCGGTTTTATCGAATTCGACAATGCTTCATAAAGAAGGTGTATTCCGGGCATTGAATAAGATCGAAGATAATATCCTTAAACTCGACTCTGTACTGGACAGCCGTATACAGCAGTTGAATGTTCCGAATTCTCCCGCATTTACATTCGACAGATTGATGGAACAACTTTGCCGTTTCGAAGGAAACCTGATCATCCAGACCATGTTTCTGAAAGGGGAAGTTAACGGTCAGTCGGTTGATAACACCACAGAAACGGAACTGGAAGGCTGGCTCGAGGCTTTGAAGAAAATAAAACCGAAACAGGTAATGATCTATACTATCGATCGTGAAACTCCGCTGAAAGGTCTTCAGAAAGTTTCAAAAGAAACATTGGATGAAATAGCCGATCGTGCCCGCAAAGAAGGCTTCGATGTAACGGTTTCTTATTGATATTTTTTTTACTGTTTGATACAGCGAATCGTTTTTACTGTTTTATCGGCGTATAACCTGAAGAAATAAACGCCCTGTGATAGATTGCTTAGATTTATCTGTTCAGACGGGTTATTTATTTTCCGGATCATTTTTCCATCGGCGGTATAGATTTCGATAGATTTTACCTGTTGATGATTAATGATCCGTAATTGATCCTTGAATATTGTCGGAGTGATGGTTATTTCATCAGCTTCCGTAAGTTTTTCAGAGTTTACTTTTATTTCGTTAGCAGCTGTAATTTGTCTACTTTCATTTTTGTCATACAATGTTGAAACACTGTAAGAATGTGTGCCTGAAGTGATGTTTCTGTCTGTATATTGTAATGTAGAAGCAGAAACGGAAGCCAGTTTTTGCTGATTTTTGTAGATATTATATCCTGTGATAACAGGGAAAGCACTGCTGCGTGTAAGGGTTCCCTCTTCGGAAGTTACAACCGCTGATAAGATAAAGTTATTGTCCGTTTTCTCATTTTGCAAATATTCCCATTTCTCTCCGTCAAAAGAAATAAGATTCCCTTTTCCGTGAATGGACGGCCCACCGTCCATAAATGCGGGAGTCGACCGACTATATTTTTTTACATGGATAGAGACAATCAACTCCTGTCCGGCATCTATTACAAATGGAGTTCTCAACTGAACCGAATTTGATTTATTAGCTACCGGATTAGTTATTTCCTGGCTGTAAGTACGTTCCCCCTGCTTAATATAAATAGCATAGAAAGCGTTGGAAGCCGGAATAAAGTTAACACTGATCAACTTTTTCTTATGAAAATCCTTTAAATCTTTGGTATCCCATCTTTGACCGAAATAGAATGGAGTGTTTGTATAACCTATCTGTTTTGATGAATTTTGAGTTCCCCATCCGATAACTTGTTTGTATAAAGGAGCATTCCATTCAATCAGAATATTATTGGAAGATATGGTTTTTGAAGTCACATCTGTTGGCGGTTGATAATTTATTAAAGTCCCCTCCTCACCTGTCTGAGATAATCCTGCGAGGTTGACTGTACCTGTGTTCAGTGGATCGAGCCAGATATCCATGCGTTCGTTATCCGACTTACCGTATTTATTCCAGTGATAAAACAGTTTACCGTATATATTTCGCCCGTCCGTATAGCGGCAGGTGGAGTTACCACCGGTTAAGGTGCCTACTATCAGTTTGTTTTGGTTTAATAGAGGGGAACCGGATGAGCCACCTTCGGTTATAGAATGTCCATTGGGAGTCGGATCGAACACTACATTCCAGTGTGCATTTTGAGCTCCCGTTGTATTAGTATCATCCAGCCAAGTGACTGTTTCAACCGGATAACTGCCGAAGGTTGATATTTTCATGTAATCGGCGGATGGATGATGAATATTTACACCTGAATTTGCAGGTGTGTCCCTCCTGTCCCAACCATTGAAATAGACATTATAATCTTTAGGAATATCATTATTCAGTAATACTAAAAGTCCGTCGGAACCACCGTCGAGTGGGATACTGACTTTACGGGTACAGCCTACCATCGATTTCTGTTCCGTTACGGGAGAAGAATTATCGCATCCGGAATGTTCAAAATGAAAATGAAATACCCATTGGTTCAGATCCTCATCCGAAGCAATGGTATTGTTCTTAAGATCTTGAGAACAATGGAAAGCGGATAAAATATAAGGTTTCATATCCAAAGCCGTGTTATTTATTAAGGAGCCTGTACAAAGATAAGCCGCTGTTCCTATCTTCTGAACCATCTGGCAGACCCCGTTCTTTTCAGTCTGCCACTCCTCTCCTTCTTCGCAATTGATATTCACCATACAGGAACCGGATGTTCCGGGGCCGGTACTTTTTAACCCGGAGAAAACGGATAGATGATTGTATCCATATCCTATCTGATTGATTTTTATGCAGGCTGGTTCACCGGAAGGCGAGGGTTCATATTCCAGCGTGATATTATCGCCGGCTACGAATTCGGTAGCAAACGATTTTCCTGCTGGATTAGTTCGTGAAGTATACGCCCCTAGTAAATGAGTTTTCTCTGCATTATAAATGAACAGTTTTCCTCCTTCAGGTATGTAGAATGTATCATAATAAAGCATTAATGCGATAGCCCCTTTTGCCTGCAGATGCAGTTGCCATATTTTTTGTCCGGAAGACAAGGTAAGCCAATGGCCGGCATTATCCATATTCAGATCTGTATCTATCAAGGTAGAGACTGTTAATGGTGCTCCCTGGCTTACTTGCCAGGCATCCACCACTTTCATATCTTCCACACTGAAGTTTATAGGAATGTCAACTACCGGTAGTTGGCTTTTCAATGTATTCTGTTCATTGAAACTGGCTGGCATTCCCCCTTCGCTTATTTGAGATTTTACCTTATTAGTGCAAAACAAAAATAAACAGACAATACTTATATAAATGTAATGGCAAAAGAGGTTTTTACTATTCATTATAATTTAATATAGATACGTTTCTTATATAACCAATATCCGGGGATCCAGTTCAGAATAACAAAGAAAATAGCCCATACTAATGAACCGCCGAAGTTTCCGAATAAGGGAGCCAATATATCCGTATAAATATAAGATGCTATACCGCTTTTATCCAGTATGACAGCCAGTATATCGCCTTGTACATACAGGTATAACGGATTAATCCCGAATGATTCGAAAAATAATGACCATTTCTTTTTACCGTTAATGTCGATAATCCAGATCAATAAGGCCAGGAACAATGAACCGAATCCACAAGTGGTTAAAACAAAAGTACTGCTCCATAACTTTTTATTGATCGGACAACCGTAACTGAATAGAAATCCCAGAAACAGAATAATGCTTCCAAAGATAAACAAATTCCTGATAATTAATTCATTATTCTTTTTGCTGTCCAGAATTATTTTACCGGCATAGAAACCTAATAATACATGTGCGATACTTCCGAAACAGCTTAACAATCCTTCCGGATCAAAAGCAATACGTGTTCCGTCGGCCAGATAATCGTGATACATATGTGTGTTGCCAAACAGGGCACGGTCTACAACGGCAATGATATTATCTTCCGATAATGTGGTGCTTCCTGTTAGGGCCAGGAGTATCCAGTAGAATAAGAGTATCACGGTAGCCGTTTGCAGGATATATTTATGATTGACAGCCAACCCGATCAGTGAACCTGCACCATAAGCCAATGCAAGGCGTTGCATAACACCGAGGATACGAAGGTTTTCAAAGTGGGTGAATCCGTTATAACAGATATGGGAGAAAAGGTTCAGTCCGAATCCGACCAGAAAGATAAGTGCTGTCCGCTTCAATACCTTCGTAACACTTTCTTTGGATAGTTTGAAATTATATTTCCGCAATGAAAAGAACATCGAAACTCCCATGATGAACATAAAGAACGGAAAGACCAGATCGGTAGGAGTGAGACCGTTCCAGGATGCATGCCGTAAAGGAGCATATACATATTCCCAGGTTCCGGGATTATTCACCATGATCATTCCTGCAATTGTGATACCTCTCATTACATCCAACGAGAGTAATCTTCCTGATTGTGCCATATCTTAGATTTTAGGTTTGTAAAGACGCAAATGTAATGGAAAAAAGAATAGGGTAGTATTATTAAAAAATAAAACACGAACTTTCAGTACAATCAACCTTATGTTTTTGTACATTTATACGGCATTTTTTAGTGGCTTACAATTGTGAGCCGTATGGCCGATAATTATCAACCGTATGGTTGATGATTATAAGCCATACGGTTGATGGTTGTTAACCGCTGATTAGTCGCCATAGTAATTCTATTTAATAAGTAGGGTAATTGGAAATATATCTGGTCTTTTAAGGAATGCTTATATAGCTGAGTTGTCTGCTGAGATCAAACCATGTTGTATAGAATTTGTATTATTTATCCTTTTGCTGTTTCTTTTTTATTGATTAATATTGTGTCGATAATATAACGTTTATGAAAAATACGATTTATCTAGTATTATTATTAACTGTATTTTTTACAGGTTGCCGAAACGAAATCAAAGAACAGCAATTGATTGACCGTGCTGAAACTTTATTAGAAATTGATTCGGATAGTACTTATTTATTGTTAGATAGCATAACAATGGCCGATAATCTAAGTGATAAGTTATTAGCCCGGTGGTGTATGCTATATGGAAAAGCTGCTGATAAAGTACATAAAGATATGCCTTATGTATCTCAATTATTAAGGGCACGAACCTGGTATGAAAAACATGGAACACCTTACGAGCAGGCACAGATCGGTTTGTTTTTAGGACGATCATACGTAGAAGATAGAGAATATATGAAAGCTATGGATGCGTATACACAGGCATTGGATGTGGCTGAAAGGGCAAAGGAGTATAATGTGGCCGGGTATATTTGTTCGTATATGGGGGATTTATATGAATTGAAAGGATTCTTCCAGGAAACTTTAGACAAGTATAACCAATCTGCTGATTATTTTTTTAAAGCCGATAATAAACGAAGTTATGCGTTGGCATTGAAGTTCATGGCTCAAACACTGGCATTTGAGGATTCCTGCTCGCTGGCGTTGGATTATTTGTTGAAGGCGGATTCCATAGTAACAAGCATACAAGATTCGAGTGCAATGCCTTCTATTGCCAATGGGTTGGGTAATGTGTATAGTATGTTGGGAGATACGGAAAAAGCGGAAATGTATCTTTTAAAGTCTTTAGAAACCGATTCATTGGAGATGGCTACCAGTTATTCGGCATTAAGTGGATTATATATGGATATAGGAGATTTGGAAAAAGCGCGTTTGTATTTGGAAAAATCAAGAGGAGTGCCTATAACTAATCCATATACTCCGATTTCTTCTTTGTATACAGAATATGAAATAGAGAAAAAGTGTGGTAATACAGAACTTGCTTTATCTATTTTGGAACAATATGTGGAACAGGTCAATTCTATTTATAATTCCACTATTCATTTGGATGTATTAGATGCGGAAAAAAGATATAATCATGTATTATTATTGAATGAGAATACTAAACTTCATAACAGCAATCTTCTTATTATTATTACTATTATAGTTATTGGTTCGTTTCTATGTATTATCGTTTTGTATTACAATAATAGGAAAAACAAAATGTTATATGAACAAGAAGTCAAACTAAAAGAAAATGAAGAAAGAATATCCGTATTGTCTTATGAACTAGAGGAAAAAAAAAAGAAGTAATCCTACAGGAATCTATACATAATAGTGAATCAAAATTGAGTTCATTAAAAGATAATATAGTAAACATAGAGAAAGAGCTGAATTTACTAAAAGAGGAAAAAATGAAGAATGCTACTATTGTGAAAAAGATAATTAAACTATCCTCTAAAGTGGTTGCCGGTAACCAAGAGCCATTATTGACAAATAAAGATTGGCATAGTCTTATGGAATTGATTAACCAGACATATCATTCGTTTGATGAGTTTATATCTAATACTCCCCGTGGATTAACCCCAACAGAAATACAATATTGTTACCTTTCTTTTTTGAAACTGGATATAAACTCGGAAGCCATCTTACTAAATATAAATCCGGAATCCATAAGTAAACGTAGGTTACGCATACGCCAGAAGCTGGGTTATGCGGGAAGTGAAGTGTCATTTTATGAGTGTGTTTGTAAATAATTGGTTATTAGGTAGGTATCTTTATGCTTGTCCATAAGGTATTGTTTTAAATTATTGATTTTCATAAGGTGATTGTCCTTGTACATTTGGGGAAAATATGAGGTGTTTGTTTCTGTAAACATCTATGTTTGTAGTGGATTTAAAATGATAAAAAATTATGAAAACAAAGTTGTGTATTATTTTAAGTATGCTCATTGGTATGAGTGTAGTGAAGTTGAGTGCTCAAGTTCGTTTGGGGGCTGAGGTTGGTGTTAATATGGCTAGGTTAGGAGTGAAAGGAGATCATAGGCAGGTTCTGCCTGTAGGTGGTTTGACAATTGACTATCAGTTAGGGAATAATATAATGCTTTTAAGTGGAATCTATCATACAACGAAAGGTGCCAATGGTTTGGTGGATGGCAGTCGTGAATTAATGGTTCGTTTGGGGTATCTGGAATTGCCTGTCATGTTTGGCTACCGTATTCCGGTTGTTGAACATATATCTTTAGTTCCTCAGCTAGGGGCTTATTTTGCTTGTGGAGTAAATGGATATGGAGAGTTTGGGGCCAATTTTGTACATACGGGAATCGGTAATACAGATGGGATATGGTATAATCCGTTTGAACGTTTTGATTTAAAGACGGGAAAAAATGAATACATAGAACCTTTTGAACGCTTTGATTCCGGTTTACGATTTGCTCTAAGTGCCGAGGTATATAAGTTTAATTTATCTTTGGCTTATGACTTAGGGCTTAAAAAGACATGGAAAGAATTTGATCCGGATAATTATTTTAAGTATAAGAATAGAAGCGTAGCTATAACTATTGGATATAAATTCAATTTATAAGAATTGATGGGGAGACTTTCCTAAAGTTCTCCCCATTCATACATATTTATTTCTTTAGTAACTTTCAAAACTGAAAAAATAGATTTACCTTACTGCCTCTTCTGCCTTTCTGACCGCTTCGTTAATATTGGAACAAATATTTTCCGCACCGATCTTTTGGTCGAAGCCTGATTTGATCAATACACGGCGTACATCTTCATTTACCCCGGATAGGATCATGTGGATATTCTCCGCTTTCGATAAGCGGAATAAACTTTCGAGGTTATGCAGCCCTGTTGAATCCATGAACGGAACTTTACGCATACGGATAATACGCACTTTAGGTTTATCGCCTATGACTTTCATTACGTCATCGAATTTATTGGCGACACCGAAGAAGAATGGGCCGTCGATTTCATACACTTCAACCCCTTTCGGTAAAGTCAGCACCTCTTCGTCATGGTGTATCTCACCTTCATCGGACAGGTCTATTTCATCTTTGGACACTGAAACATGTGTTGTTTCAGCTACCCGTTTCATAAACAGGAACATGGCGATTAGCAGACCTATCTCGATAGCGATAGTCAGGTCGAATATCACTGTCAGGAAGAAGGTTACCAGCAAAACGGAAACATCGCTTTTCGGATTCTTCATCAACGAACGGAATGTGCGCCATTCACTCATATTATAAGAAACGATGATCAATACACCCGCCAGGCAGGCCATTGGGATATGTTTGGTCAGCGGGCCCAGAAATAAGAGGATCAATAGTAATACAATTGCATGGATAATACCGGCAACAGGCGTACGGCCACCGTTATTGATATTCGTCATCGTACGGGCAATAGCACCGGTAACCGGAATACCACCGAAAATAGGGACAATGATATTGGCAGCCCCTTGCGCAATCAGTTCGGTATTGGAATTATGTTTGTCTCCTGTCACACCATCTGCCACTGTTGCAGAAAGAAGCGATTCGATCGCCCCCAGCATGGCAATGGTAAATGCAGAAGGAAGCAACAGGTTGATCGTTTCCATATTGAAAGAAATAGCTTCCGGCTGTGGGAGAGAGGCATTGATGGTAAAACGGTCGCCGATCGTTTCTATGCCTGCAATACCCAGATGGTTACGCATGATATAGACAATAATTGTCATCACAATAATAGCGATCAGCGAACCCGGTATCTTCTTCGAGAATCTGGGTGAAACGGCTATAATGACGATGCTAATAATCCCGATGACGAACGACCAGGGATTAATTGTATGGAAATGTTCGAAATAAGCAATCCATTTGGAGATAAAATCGGCCGGAACCTTTTCCATCGTCAAACCGAACAGGTCTTTCATCTGTGTGGTAAAGATAGTCAGCGCAATACCACTGGTAAAACCGACTACGATAGGATAAGGAATGAACTTGATGACCGTTCCCAGCTTTAAAGCTCCCATTACCACCAATATAATTCCGGCTATAACTGTTGCTATGGCTAGTCCTTCGATACCGAAACTTTGTATAATACCGTATACGATTACAATGAAAGCTCCGGTCGGCCCACCGATCTGCACGGAACTTCCTCCTAGAAGAGAAACGATAAACCCACCGATTATTGCCGTGATCAATCCTTTTTCCGGACTTACTCCCGAAGCAATACCGAATGCGATGGCCAATGGAAGGGCAACAATACCCACGATGATCCCTGCCATCAGGTCGGTCATGAACTTTTCTTTGGAATAATTTTTCAGCGCCGATATAAGCTTGGGCTGAAAATCAATTTTGCTTTTCATTTTTCTGCCTAATGTGTTAAATTGTGATGCAAAGATACAATAATATTTATCGGGAAGTATAAATTATAGGGTATTTTGCAATGTCGACATTTCAAAATGGGCAGGATAGATTCCGGAAGGAGTTTTTTGGCAAGCAATAGTTGTTGATCTGCCGGTGTGAAAAGACAGAAACTATTTCTCTCCTTTCCTTGTTATAAAAACACCTTTAACCAGGCCTCTGATAAGCGCAAACTGAATGTAAACTTAAAAATTACGAGTAATGAGAAGATGTACTTTTGTTTTCTTTATCGCCTTATTGACTATGTCGATAAGTGCCGCACCTATTGATGTGAAGCAGGCACGGAGCGTAGCCCTCAGTTTCCTGAAAGCGAATTCTCCGCAGACAAAAGCTTCAGAACCCGCATTGACTCTGGTCTGGTCGGATGCCGGAACAACTACCAAGTCAGCCGGTTCCGTGCAGGATGCTACTTTTTACGTATTCAACCGCGAAGATGCCGACGGCTTTGTCGTCGTGGCGGGTGACGATGCCGTTTATCCTATCCTGGGATATGGCATGCAGCAACTGTTTGAAAAAGACTCCATGCCGTCGAATCTGCGCGGATGGTTTGATAGTTACCAACGCCAGATCAACTGGGTACGTGAGAATAAGCGGGAAGCATCCCGTGAAGTTTCGGCTGCTTGGAATCAGGTTCGCCAGGGAACTATGCAGTTGAAGTCGGGCGGAGTATCTCTGACAACCGTTCTATGGGATCAAATGACACCTTATAACAATTTGTGTCCCGTAGTGAACAGCCAGCGCACACCGACCGGATGTGTCGCCACCTCGACATCTATTGCCATGCAGTATCATAAATGGCCGGATGTGGGTGAGGGCAGCCATTCTTATACTTCCCAGACTTACAACCTCTCCCTTTCGGCTACCTTCGATACTCCTTACCAGTGGGATAACATGCCTTCTACCTATACGGCTGGGCAATATACTACTGAACAGGCACAGAACATAGCTACCCTGATGTATGATGTCGGTGTTATGTCCGATATGAATTATGCCCCCGGAAACAGTGGTGCACTGACATTGACAGCCGCCCAGGGCCTTGTCAATTATATGAAATACGATAAATCCCTTCATGTCCTGCAACGTGAAAACTACCAGACAGCCGAATGGGAGTCTATCATCAAAGGTGAACTGGATGATAACCGCCCTGTGATTTACGGGGGTGAAAACGATCAGAACGAAGGCCACCAGTTTATCATCGACGGTTATAACGAAGCGGATTATTATCATGTGAACTGGGGCTGGGGCGGACTGGCCAACGGTTATTACCTGCTGGCGGTACTTGAACCCGAAGAACAGGGAACAGGTGGTAACATTGGCGGTTTCTCGCTCGATCAGGATGCTATCATCAGTATGAAGAAACCGGTGGAAGGTTCCACCTATCAGGACGTACTGGCCTTTTTCTATGGTGAGAACAGCGGAACGGTCTTTGCCGGCCTTGAAGCAACAACGGATACTTTCGAACCAAACAAACTGTTTGGTGTTGAATACGGCTATGTGGGTAATATGAGTATCCGTGATTTTTCCGGTAATCTGGTTGTCGCCCTTGTCGATAAGGATGGTAATACCAAAGAGTTCATTTCGAGTGAAGAGCCTGTCAGCATACAGATTGAACAGGGAGTAGCTCAGGAAGTACCTTGCACGATCACGCAACAAATGGTTCCCGGCGACCGTATCCGTCTGCTATATAAGAGCAGCGACGCGCAGGATTGGCAATGGGTGAGAGGTGGCGGCAATACGACCGGTGAGATCCTGGTAGCCGGCGATCCGACCTCAACGGAAGAGATATCAGCAGAGACGAATATCTCTGTCTCCTACGATACAAACGGAACGGCTTACATAACTTCTCCTGTCGCTATCCGGGAAGTCGCTTTGTATGATATGAACGGCCGCCTGTTGAAAAAGCAGCCGGGAAGCGATAATTCGGCTGTTACATTTTCTTACAGCGGCTATCCGTCAGGTATTTATGTGATGGAAGTACAGACTGCGGAAGGACGAAGCAGCCATAAGGTGGTAAAGAAGTAATATATAATGGTTAGATAAAACAAAAGCAGGCTGAATTGTTCTATTAATTACAATTCAGCCTGCCTTTTTCAATGCCTTGTCCATTTCGTTGACGTCAACGAAATGGTCATATCTTTATTTCTTCAGTAACGGCCAGTTCGGATCTTCGATATGTTCCCGTACCATGATCTCTTTCAGTTCGGCTACCTTTTCCGGATATTTGTCCAGCAGGTTATACTTTTCCGAAGGATCGGCTGCTAAGTTATAAAGCTCGTAATACGGTTTATCGCCACGGATATTCATATGAACCAGTTTCCATGAGCCCTGGCGTACAGCCTGACGGCCGTTCATTTCCTGGAATTCGAAATACAGGAACTCATGTTCTTTCTGTCCTTTACGGTTTTGTAGCAGCGGCAACATACTTACACCGTCCATCTCTTTCTGTTTAGCTTTTGGATGGATGATCTCTTCGAATGTGGGCAACACATCCCAGAACGAACACATGAAATTCGTTTCCGTTCCCGGCTGTATATGTCCCGGCCATGAAATGATCATCGGTACACGGATACCACCTTCATACAGGTCGCGTTTGTAACCGCGGTAGATGCCATTGCTGTTGAAGAAATCAGGATCGGCTCCACCTTCCATGTGAGGGCCGTTGTCGCTGGCGAAGATGATGATTGTATTGTCGTATAAACCTTTGTCTTTCAGTTTTTGCACGATCTGTCCCACATATACGTCCAGACGGTAGATCATTGCGGCAAATGTAGCGTGGGGATATAGTTGTGTGCAATAGCCACCTTTGCGGAAAGCCGGACTGCCCGGTTCGGTACCCTTATGTGCCTTTTCCGGATACATGCCACGGAATTTCTGGATGATGCTGTCTTCCGGTACGATCAGTTCGGCATGAGGCAGAATGGTCGGATACCACATGAAGAAAGGTTCGTCTTCCTTCAAATTATCCAGGTAGTCGAGTGCTTTCGAGTGGATCAGGTCTTGTGAATAAGTACCTTTTCCGTATTCGACTTCTAATACGTTATCTTTCAGTTCGACACGCTGGTCGTTGTCCCACAGATGATCGGGATAATAGCTGTGTGCCAGTAGCTGGCAGTTATATCCGAAGAATGTTTCGCATCCCTGGTTTTTAGGGTCACCGGAAGTACCGATATAGCCCAGTCCCCACTTACCGAAAGCCGAAGTCTTATATACGGCATCCTGCATGACGTGGAAAATGGTACGTGCCCCTTCGGGCAACGGGAATTGTCCTTCCGGGTCAAGTTCTTTGTTTCCGCGAATGGGAGTATGTCCACTATGTGTACCTGTCAGCAGGCAGGAGCGGGAAGGGGCACTGACGGTAGTACCTGAGTAGCATTGCGTAAAACGCATACCGTTTTGAGCCAGTTGGTCGATATTCGGTGTATTAAACTTCTCTTGTCCGTAGCAGCTTAAGTCGCCGTATCCAAGGTCGTCGGCCAGGATAAATACAACATTTGGTTTTTTGTCTTTGCTCTTTTGCGCCTGCACAAAAGGAACGGCCAGGATAAGGCCGGAAGCGAGTAAAATAGTTTTTTTCATGATTTTTTAGTTATTTCTTGTCAGATTGTCGACAAAGTTATATTATTTATCCGGAATAATAATTATTCATTTGGGTTCTTTGTTACAGATAGTTATTATATTTACTGTCGTTTTAATCTAATATTCTTTTGGCTATGACAAAGCATGTAAACAGTTACTTATTGTTCTTTTTCCTTGTTTTTCTTTGTGTCGGCTGTGCGCCGGATACCTCCTGCTACTATCTGGATGCTGTGAACGGAAATGATAATAATAACGGACATTCCGAACAGGCTGCCTGGAAGAGCCTCTCCAAACTTCAATCTCTCCAACTGAAACCGGGTGACCGTATCCTGTTGAAGAGGGGAGATACTTACTCCGGCGAACTGGAAATCTCAGGACAGGGAACTTCAGATAATAGGATATATGTAGAAGCTTATGGTGAAGGAAGTAAGCCATGTATTGTTGGAAACGACAGTTCCCTGTATGCCGTTCGTATCCACAACTCCGATTACGTCACATTCCGTGATATTGAAATAGTGAATACAGGCAAAGAACGTAAACCTTTCCGTACCGGCTTGAAGATAGAAGCTTCCGACTATGGCGTGTCACATAATATTATAGTAGATGGGATTGATATACGGGATGTCAACGGTTCGTTGGTGAAAGCGGAAGGCGGCGGCAGCGGTATCCTGATCGTCAACGGGGGAAAAGAGGTGATCTCCATGTTCGACAGCCTGACCATCCAGAACTGCTGCATACGCCGTTGTTCCCGTAATGCGATGATATGGTCGGCTTACAGCGACCGCCGCAACTGGCACCCGAGCAAACATACGGTTGTTCGTAATAACCTGATTGAAGAAGTACCCGGCGACGGTATCGTTCCGATCGGTTGCGACAGCACGCTGATTGAATATAATGTGATGCGTAATTGTCCGGCCATACTTCCTGATACGGAAGCCGCAGCCGGTATCTGGCCGTGGAGCTGTGACAATACGATCATTCGTTTCAACGAAGTTAGCGATCATAAGGCTCCCTGGGATGCCCAGGGATTCGATTCGGACTGGAACTGTACGAACACGGTGATCGAGTATAATTACAGTCACGATAACGAAGGCGGCATGGTCTTGATCTGCAATTCCGGTGAAGTTTCCGAGCCGTCCAATATCGGTAACCGGGGAACAATCGTCCGCTACAATATCAGTATCAATGACGGTATCCGTACGCGCCTTACCCGGGTAGGAACCTTCTCGCCTAATATTCATCTGGCAGGCCCTGTAAAGAACACGACCATCTGTAACAACATCCTCCATGTGAATAAAAAGCCGGAAGGAAAAGTAGACCGCAGCATGATGACATTCGACTCCTGGGGCGGTTTCTCCGACAGTACGCTGGTAAAAGATAATATTTTCTATACGGCTGAAAGCACAACGTTCAACTTCACAGAGTCGACAAATAATACGTTCGACGGTAATTATTATCTGGGTAAGTTCATGGTGAAGCCGGAAGATGCCAATGCCCGTTATTCATCAGAAGCTTATCAGAAGATAGTAGATAAAGCAAATGATGGCTTTGGCGGCTTGTCGCAATTAATGGATACGATTACCATTGCGGGCATAGAAGGTGTTTTCGTGAATGAACAGGCGATCCGTAACTTTTGGCAACAATAAGGTAAAGCGATATTCTCCTCCTTTATACTCTCGTAAAAAATTGTACCTTTGTACGGTTTAAATAAAATGATAAAAGATATATCCCGTGGCAAAGATCGTTGAAACCCCATTGATGAAGCAGTATTTCGATATTAAAGCGAAACACCCTGATGCTGTCCTTCTGTTCCGTGTAGGAGACTTTTACGAAATGTATGGTGAGGATGCCGTGATTGGTGCTGAAATTCTCGGGATCGTTCAGACGAAGAAAGCCAACGGGCCGGGACAGTTTATCGAAATGGCCGGTTTCCCGCATCATGCCCTCGATACGTATCTGCCTAAACTGGTGCGAGCCGGTAAACGTGTTGCCATCTGTGACCAGTTGGAAGATCCGAAGTTGACCAAGAAACTGGTGAAGCGTGGGGTGACGGAATTGGTTACGCCGGGTGTTTCCATCAACGATAATATTCTTAATCATAAAGAAAATAACTTCCTCGCAGCCGTTCATTTCGGAAAGGATGTTTGTGGTATCGCATTGCTGGATATTTCCACCGGTGAGTTCCTGACAGCTGAGGGAACGGTCGATTATATCGACAAACTACTGAATAACTTCTCCCCGAAAGAGGTGCTGATAGAGCGCAACAATAAGAAGCGTTTTGAAGAATCGTTCGGCCCCCGTTTTTTTACTTTTGAGATGGACGACTGGGTTTTCTCCGACGAAGCTGCTAACGACCGCCTGCTGAAGCATTTCGAAACGAAGAACCTGAAAGGTTTCGGCGTGCAGCATCTGAAATTGGGTATCGTCGCTTCGGGAGCTATCCTCTATTACCTGGATCAGACGGAACATAAACATATTTCGCATATCACCGGCCTGTCGCGTATTGAGGAAGACCGTTATGTACGTCTGGATAAGTTCACCGTGCGCAGCCTCGAGTTGGTCGGTACGATGAATGATGAAGGAACCAGTCTGCTCGATGTGATCGATAAGACAGTTTCGCCGATGGGTTCGCGTATGCTGAGACGTTGGGTTCTTTTCCCGTTGAAGGAAGTGAAACCGATACAGGAACGGCAGGATGTGGTGGATTATTTCTTCCGTCACCCGGAGGTAAAAGAGCTTCTGGACGAACATATCGATCAGATAGGCGACCTGGAGCGTATTATATCGAAGGTGGCCGTAGGACGTGTTTCGCCCCGTGAAGTGGTTCAGTTGAAAGTTGCTCTTCGCGCTATCGAGCCGATCAAAGAGGCCTGTATGAATAGCGACGAGCCCAGTCTCTGCCGTATCGGAGAACAGTTGAATGCCTGCCTGGAGATCCGTGAGCGGATAGAAAAGGAAGTAAACAACGATCCGCCCGCCTTGTTGAATAAGGGAGGCGTTATTGCCCAAGGAGTAAATGCCGAATTGGATGATCTGCGTGCGATTGCTTACTCCGGTAAAGATTATTTGTTGAAGGTGCAACAGCGCGAAAGTGAAAAGACCGGTATCCCCAGTCTGAAGATTGCTTTCAATAACGTATTCGGCTATTATATCGAAGTGCGTAATGCCCATAAAGATAAGGTTCCGGTAGAATGGATACGTAAGCAGACCCTTGTGAATGCCGAACGTTATATCACTGAGGAACTGAAAGAATACGAAGAAAAGATATTAGGTGCGGAGGAGAAGATCCTGGCATTGGAAGGACGTCTGTTTAATGACCTGGTACTTTGCCTGGCTGAGGTTATTCCTCCTATCCAGTTGGATGCGAACCTGATCGGACGGCTGGATTGCCTGTTGTCTTTTGCCAAGGTAGCCGAAAACAATCGTTATATCCGTCCGCTGGTGGATGATTCGGAGGTGATCGATATCAAGTCGGGTCGTCATCCGGTGATTGAAAAGCAATTGCCGCTGGGAGAACCTTATATCGCCAATGATGTGTATCTGGATAGCGAAAAGCAACAGATCATTATTATAACAGGGCCGAATATGGCGGGTAAGTCTGCCTTACTTCGTCAGACGGCATTGATCACGCTGATGGCACAGATCGGTTGCTTCGTGCCCGCTGAGTCTGCCCGCATCGGTATTGTTGATAAGATATTTACCCGTGTAGGTGCTTCCGATAATATTTCTGTCGGTGAGTCTACTTTTATGGTGGAGATGAACGAAGCTTCGAATATCCTGAATAATATGTCGTCGCGCAGCCTGGTGCTGTTCGATGAGTTGGGGCGTGGTACGAGTACTTACGACGGTATCTCGATTGCCTGGGCGATTGTCGAGTATATCCATGAGCATCCGAATGCCCGTGCCAAGACGCTTTTTGCCACGCACTATCATGAGTTGAATGAGATGGAGCGCTCGTTCAAACGTATCAAGAACTATAATGTATCGGTGAAAGAGGTCTCCAACAAGGTGATCTTCCTGCGTAAGCTGGTTCCCGGCGGTAGCGAACATAGCTTCGGTATCCATGTGGCCAAGATGGCAGGAATGCCGAAGAGCATCGTGAAACGTTCCGACGAGATCCTGAAGCAACTGGAAACGGATAACCGTCAGGAGGGGATCGACTGCAAAGACAAAGCGAAAGGAAAAGGCAAGGTGAAAGCAAAGCCTGTCAAAGAGATTGCATCCGCCGCCGAAGGCTATCAGCTTAGCTTCTTCCAGCTCGACGACCCCGTATTAAGCCAGGTACGCGACGAGATAAAGAACCTCGATGTAAACAACCTTACTCCAATCGAAGCACTGAACAAACTAAGCGAGATCCGTAAGATCATTTCAGGGAAGTAGTAACTGTTTCATTAGGAAGAAACATTAGTTTCATAGGCATGAAACAAAAGTTTCACCCTAGAGAAACAAAAGTTCCATAAGCATGAAACTTTTCTTCTTACCTATGAAACGTCGGATACTTGTTATGGAACCGGTATCCGATACCCAGCATCAGATAGTTAGGAGTATGGAAGTTCTGCAGGTTATATCCTATATGGATGAATGAGCTTCGGGTTACTTCAATCTTGAGTGCCAGTACCTGGTACAAACCTTTCAAATCACCTCCCCGGTGGATAACGTTTCCACCCAGACCGATGCCGACAGTGAAGTAAGGCATCACATACTCTGCCCGTGCGGAAAGTCCCAATGCCAGCTGATAACTGAGCGGCGGACGATAAAAAGGCTGTTCGGTTCCAACGATATAATCTTCAGTGTAGATATTGGCACTCTCATCGTAAACACCATCCAGCGATACTCCTGCCCGGAAATTGTATCCGAAGTTATACATCGGGTTGATGTTGAATCCTGCTACCGCAAAAGCTCCTGGTGCGGCAACTTGTCCTTCTCCGAAATACACCCCTTTCCGTCGCCAGGAACCGAACAAGACTACATCATAACTGATATGGCGGGGGAAATTCGGTACGGGTGACCGGAAGAAAGGTTTGGAGAAGCAATCGCCATTCCTGTTGAAGTTATATACCAGTCCCACTTTCAGTCCGATCGTATTCAGTCCCGCATTCGGAAACCGAGTATTTCCATTTGAGAAATGTGTTAAATCCACTCCGGCTGTGAGATCCAACTCTTTTGAAAGAATATAGTTCAGGTAGAAATTAGCATTGATATAAGCGTTGATTTTCGAACCGATCACTTTGTTGTACGGATTATCATATTCTTCATAAGGCTTCCAGCCGAAAGAGGCTCCGAAGTTCCATTCATAGTTGAACGACAGGCGGGGATTGAACTGGGCAATACGTGCACCCTGAAAGAGGTAAAGGGCAAAAGGGTTTCCTATTTCCTCTTTATTATCAAACGAATACATGGCCAGTCCGAGTCCCTGGTAAGAACCTCTGTAGATCCGGTCCGTGTAACTGTTCGGATAATATTGAAAGGAATATTTCAAATGGGCAGAGATCGATTTTCGGATCGGTTTCATATCCATATTGTCTCCCCGCAGAAAAGAGTTGGTAGGGAAAATATAAGCCGGCCGGCCGTCGATCCCCAACCGGTGAATCAATCGCCGTGAATAAGCGACGGAGTCTACCCCGCCACCCGGTAAAATATCTTTGTTTCTTTCTTCTGCAAGTGCTATATCAGACAAGAAAAGCATGGTAATCAAAACGACCATTACTTTCAACCTCTCTATTTCCATACGCCGCTCCACTCGTTTGTTATTTGATTCATGTAAAGGGATAGGTACCCTATATTTCGCAAATATAATATTTTGAAGCGGTTAGATAGCCTATTATGAGTTCTTTTTTTATTTATTCATCTCTTTGGTGATCTCCTGTATGTCCTGGAGGGTGAAGTTTCCTATCAGTTGGATAACGCTGAAACTTTTATCCGTATCGGCCAGCATGATCAGTTCGCTGATCAAGTCTCCTTTTTGTTTTACATAGAAAGTAGCACGGGTGTTGCCGTCTTTTACACGCATTAATTCCTCATGGTCTTTACTGATCAGCCCTTTAAAGTCTTTGCGCATGTTTTCTTTTTTGGTGTTATCTTCGGTCGAGAGCACTTGCAGGCCTTCTATCTTACCTTTCATGTTCATCAGGTTGAGCCCGTTGGTGTCGAAAGAGGGCATCATCTGGAACATTTTCTTTGAGATATAGACGGAAGTGACGTTATCCATTTCGGAGTATTTGTCGAAAAGTTTGTTCTGTGCAAAGCAGATGCTTGTGCAGCATAGAAAGAAAATAAGCAATATATTTTTAGTTTTCATCTTGTTTGTCTTTTAAATGTATATTCAGGATCTCGTTTACTTTATTCATTTCCTGTTGAGCTTCATTTACTTGTTCGATGCCCTTATTCAGGTTTACAGACAGGAAAGCGAGTGCTTCCTGGGCGGCAATGGCGGCTTCCTGCGGATTGGTATACGTGTCTGCCAACTGATGTTCCTTTTCGGGGGCAACAAACTGGAAGATACCTATACATAACAGTGCGACGGCAGCCGCTCCGCTGAGCCAGTAAAGGGAACGTTGGCGGAAAGATGAACGGATCGTCTCTTTCTTTTCGGCGGCAGCCCAGGCATCTATCTGCTGTTCCAACCGCTCGGAAAGTCCTTCCGGCAATGTCTGATCCTCCCGGAGAACCTTGTTGATTAATTCATCTATCTGTTTATCGTTCATATTCGTATAATTTTTCAAATTGTTCCCTGATTACTTTTCGTGCCCGGGAAAGCAGCACGCGTATGTTTACGGCACTCAGGCCGGTAATTCGTTCTATCTCATCCATCGAGCAATCTTCGATGCCTCTCAGTCTGATCACTTGCCGCTGGTTCTCGGGTAATCGGTTGATCAACTGCCGGATCTGTTGTTCCTTGTCTTTCGTTTCCAGTTCCTTTTCCGGTGAAGAACCGGTGTCCAGCGTAAATACGCTTTCTATATCTTCTTCCCGGCGATTGGCACGGGGCGACCGGAGGAAATCGAGACAGAGGTTTTTGACCAGTGTGACACAGAAGGCTTCCGGATTCTCTATGTCAGGCAGCTCATCCCGCTTATTCCATAGTTTATAGTAAGCATCCTGGAGGATATCTTCTGCATCCGATTTGTTATCGACAAGTGCATAGGCGATTCGAAAAAGCTTGGGGTGGAAAGAGAGGAACTTTCGTTTAAAGTTCTCACTATCCTTTTCCATGTTCTTTCATTACTTTATCTATATCGGACGGTTTGATTTTCCCTTTGATACGTACCAGAGCATTACTGCTGCCGGAGGTAAGGACTACCAGTTCGCGGATCATATCATTCTCAATGCGTATCAGAACCTTTGTGCGACGGCCTTTTTCGTTAGAGGTGACCATAGTCTCGAAGTTAGGGTCTTTCAGTTCTTTGATCGCTTGTTCGAAACGTTCTTTTATCTCTCTCTTGCAATCGCCGAATTCAAGAACTTCAATGCCGTTCACTCCCATTGTTTCAGTGAACATGCCGGCAAGTTTCATGGTGATATTACCTAGTTTAACATGGTTGATCTGTTCTATTTTGGAGAACTCGTTGAACAGTTGGCTCATTGTCTGGCTGTTTCCTGCCTGGCAGATCACTATCAGCGCCAGGATAACAAAGTATCGTTTCATCTTTCTATTGTATTAAATGATTACTAATTCTGTTTGTTCCGGCCTTTCCTCGTGCGCACTTCGGAGCGGCTTCATAAGGTAGACGGGAACAGAGAATAAGTTGTTACAAAGAAAGGGAAAAAAATAATGCGGCAATGTGTTAACAGCCCAATGTGCTGATTATTTTGAGGCGGTTGCTTTATCCTTACTTTCCGCTATTTCAACGAAGTAGACACTCGAACAGATCAGTGCGATGGCGATCATCTGATACCAGCTGAAACGATCCTGGCCGATGGAAAGGGAGACGATGGTAGCAACGATCAATATAATATAACCGTATAAAGCGACCAGCGTAGTACTTAGGTATTTGAGCCCTATCGGAATTAAAAGGTAACTGATCGTGGTAGGGAAGATCAGGACGAACATCAGGATCAGGAAAGGTTGCCATTCGAAATGACTGAACAAGTGGCCGTCGAAGCCGGTAAAGGCCATCACGATCAAAGAGGAAACGGCCGCCCCCAGAAAGCTATACCGCAACATATTGAGCGAACTGACCTTGCCCAGTACCACATTGCTCGCAATCAGGTAGGCCGCATAAGCGATCGAACTGAGCAGGCAGAGCATATTACCCGTGAAAGCATCCGAAGCCAGATCATCGCTTTTCTGTGTCATGATACAGAGCAATGCACCGCCCAACCCGATCACGATACCGATGACCTTCATCGCCGTGATCCGTTCCCTGAGGAAGATGACCGACAGGATAAATACCCAGATCGGTTGCAGGCTGCTGAACAGTGAACTGGATACCGGTGTCGTCTTGCTGACCCCGAGCAGATAGAAGAACATAAAGCCATATAAACCGATCGCCCCCAGCAGGAACAGGGTTATCTTCTCCCGCCGGGTCGTTTTATCCTGTTTCCAGAACAGGCTGATGATCCAGAACACGACAGCAGCGAATACGCAACGGAACATAACCCCTGTCAGCGGAGCGATCCATAAGGGTAGGAGATATTTGAGTGCATTCGCATTCAGACCGCTGAAAGTCTTCGATACGATCATACTAAGGTTGGCTTCTGTCTTTTTATTCTTCATACTGTTTGACGTTTTTAAGTAATTTACATACTATCATTGAACAGGAACGAGTCTTGTTTGATATAAGCCCATGCGGCAGCCACCAGGGCTATGATCAGGTTGAATATGAACGCGAACTGTTGTGTTTCTATATGTAATAAATCTTTGAATACATTTATAATGAACGGACAAAGCAGGATAGCCAGGTAATTCATCGCCATGACGAAAGCCAGTGCCAATGTCACCTTTTCCGGGATAGCCGTGCGGGTCGTTTTGTCGTAGGCGACAGGCTGAATAATGCCGTAACCTAATCCGGTAAAGATACAACCTAGCCCGATCAGCCACTCTGTCCGGGAGATAAGGATCAAACCCATGCCGAGGGCGATGGAAAGAAGGCTGTAGAACTTGGTTTTCTTCCCGCAATAATCGACGATCTGGTTCAGAACGAATCCCGGAGCCATGATAGCCAAAAAGAAGAGCGAGATCATAATGCCCGAGTTACCGCTGGTGAAATGATATTCCTTCATCAGGAAAGGCAGGTTGAAGCTGACGATGATCACCAGATAAGTGGCCAGCCCGTAGAACCCCATGATCTGCATCAAATGCCTGATCTGTATGCCCCGTTTCCCGAATGAAGGATCGGTCGGGGTCGTTTTGCTTTTCGAAGAAGTCGTTGCGTGGACGGGTAGGGGATCTATATTCTTTTTCAGATAGAACGACAGGACGATCGAAACAAGCGGGAACAGATAAACGAGGAACGGCAGATGCCAGTTGATCTCCGCCAGGTAACCGGTCAATATGGTTGCCAGCACCAGCGTCACATTGGTGATGGCCGAACTCAATCCGAATTGTTTTGTCCGGTAAGCTCCGATAAAGAACCTCGATATAAGCCCGGTCGACAGCGGAACGATCAGCCCCGAACCGATTCCCAGCAATGCACTGACGGCAATCAGTTGCCACATCTTCGTCGAAAGCAGATACAGGAGACCGCTGACGGCGAAAATCCCCAGACCGATCTGTAACAACCATATATTATTGATCTTCTCCGTCAGTTTGCCGGACAATATAATAAAAGGTATGATCAGTAAGGAAGGCAAGGAAGATAACATCTGTATATCCAGCTCCGTCGAATGCGGAAAGATGGCCGAAAGCTTCCCCAGGATAGGAGAGACTGCCAGCCCCGGCAATGCATTCAGCGCCGAGATCGACCATATGCCTATTAGTGTGATAAGGGGGATCGTCCCCTGTCCGGTTTTTATTCTCATATTAAATGGCTGTTTTATAAGACAGAAAACAATTATTAGGGCTGAATGTTCATTTTGCATATTCAGGCCAGCGAGTGCGGTCGCCACACCCTCCCGTGCGCACGCACCGCACTAACTAATGCGCATGCACCGCACCCTCTCGAGTGCGGTGAGCGCACTAACTTCTTTTATATAACATTGTGATAATAAACTCCAAATCTTACAGGATTAACTAAAATCGAAGAACAATTCTTTTTAGAGGCTGTTTTTGCACTACAAATCGACGCACGAATGTCGGTTGCGCCAATTCTTAATAATTTAAAAACAAAAAGACATGAAAGATTCAAGTTTTAGAGAAGGTGATGCCAAAACCGCAATTTTTGGCTCGAACGCGATGTTGCACCCGGCTCCAGTAGACGTGATCCCTGACGGACCAACTACTCCGGAGATCGCTTACCAGATGGTAAAAGATGAAACTTATGCACAGACTCAACCCCGTTTGAACCTGGCTACATTTGTTACCACCTGGATGGACGATTACGCAACCAAGTTGATGAACGAAGCAATCAACATCAACTATATCGACGAAACTGAGTACCCGCGTATCGCTGTGATGAATGCTAAATGTATCAACATCATGGCTAACCTGTGGAACAGCCCCGAACAGGCACAGTGGAAAGCCGGAGCTTTAGCTATCGGTTCTTCCGAAGCATGTATGTTGGGTGGTGTTGCAGCCTGGTTGCGCTGGCGTGAAAAAAGATTGGCTCAGGGCAAACCGGTCGACAAACCTAACTTTGTGATCTCTGCTGGATTCCAGGTTGTATGGGAAAAGTTTGCCCAGTTGTGGCAGATCGAAATGCGCCAGGTACCGTTGACACAGGAACATATCACACTCGACCCGCAGGATGCCCTGAATATGTGTGACGAAAATACTATCTGTATCGTTCCTATCCAGGGTGTTACATGGACAGGTCTGAACGACGATGTGGAAGCATTGGACGCTGCCCTCGACGCATATAATGCAAAGACAGGCTACGATATTCCTATCCACGTAGATGCCGCTTCCGGTGGTTTCATCCTGCCGTTCCTGAAACCGGAAGTAAAATGGGACTTCCGTCTGAAATGGGTACTTTCCATCAGTACTTCCGGCCACAAATACGGTCTGGTTTATCCGGGTCTGGGTTGGGTTGTCTGGAAAGATAAAAAATACCTGCCGGGCTCCATGTCTTTCAGTGTGAATTATTTAGGCGCAAACATCACTCAGGTTGGTTTGAACTTCTCTCGTCCTGCTGCTCAGATCCTGGGACAATACTATCAGTTTATCCGTCTTGGATTCCAGGGTTACAAGGAAGTACAGCAGAACAGTCTGGCTATTGCCGATTATCTGCATGCTGAAATCGCTAAGTTCGCTCCGTTCCAGAATTACAGTAAAGAAGTAGTGAATCCATTGTTCATCTGGTACCTGAAACCGGAATATGCCAAGACAGCCAAATGGACACTCTACGACCTGCAGGATAAACTGAAACAAAGCGGATGGATGGTTCCTGCTTATACATTGCCTGACAACCTCGAAAACTGGGTAGTTATGCGTATCGTTGTCCGTCAGGGCTTCAGCCGCGACATGGCTGACCAGTTACTGGGTGACATCAGCAATGCGATTGCCGACCTGGAAAAACTGGAATATCCTACTCCAACCCGTATCGCACAAGACAAACAACAACCCGTAAAAGGCTCTGTCTTCACTCATACCGGTTCTCCTAAATCAACTAAATAATTTGTTTAGTATGGATAAGAAGATTTCCGTTTCACAAATCAAGGAAGCAGCCCGGGAAGCTTACGAGATGTTCAAGACGAACACAGACGGTAAGAATGCCGATTACATCCCTTATCTGGCCAATATAGATAAGAACCTGTTCGGTATCAGTATCTGTCTGATGGACGGGACACTCATCCAGTTGGGCGATTCCGAATACCGCTTCGGTATAGAGTCTGTATCGAAAGTGCATACCGCCATACTGGCCTTGCGCCAATACGGTGCAGAGAAGTTACTGCAAATGATCGGTGCCGATGCTACCGGACTGCCTTTCAACTCAATCATGGCGATCCTGCTGGAAAAAGACCATCCGTCTACTCCATTGGTCAATGCCGGTGCGATTACCGCCGACAGTATGGTTCAACCGATAGGCGACTCCGCCAAGAAATGGGATGCCATTGTTGCGAATATCACCGACCTTTGCGGCAGTGCCCCCCAGCTGATCGACGAGTTATACAAATCGGAGTCTGCCACCAATTTCAACAACCGCTCCATTGCCTGGTTGCTGAAGAACTATAACCGTATCTACGACGATCCGGATATGTCGCTCGACCTCTATACCCGTCAGTGTTCGCTGGGAATTACAGCAACTCAATTATCTGTCTGCGGAGCTACTATTGCCAACGATGGTCTGAACCCGGTATCGAAAAAGCAGATATTCGACGGATCATTGTCGCCGAAGATCACTTCGCTGATCGCTACCGTAGGTTTCTATGAACATACCGGCGACTGGTTGTACACTTCCGGTATCCCTGCAAAAACAGGTGTAGGTGGTGGTGTGATGGGTGTGATGCCCGGTCTGTTCGGTATCTCAGCCTTTGCCCCTCCAATTGACAGTGCAGGTAATTCTGTAAAAGCTCAATTGGCTATCAAATATATAATGAATAAACTGGGTCTGTCCATTTTCAATGGCGACCGGGTAACAATTACTGAATAAACAGTTTGTTCTTTTAATTGGCAAGCCTCCTTATCCCTCGTTCAGAGGGTGGGAGGCTTGTTTGGTTATTGTTTGGGTTTAACAAATCCTACCGGATTGCGAGGCTTGTCGGATAGTCCCTTTTGTACCTGTAGCTCTGCCAATGTTTTATTGATCAGTTCCAGTTGTATACGGGTGTCTTCGTTGATGTCGTTGTAGTCGGTAAATACATCTTCTATATATTCCTTTAGTTCTTTCAATTCATGTTGAAGTTCCTGTACTTTGTTTGCAGGAGTATCAATTATTAAATGCCGGATAGCAACAAAAGCACGTGTTATCAGAATACTTGTTTGTACAGCTATATTACTGCGAAGTACACTTGACAGCATTACTACACCATGTTCGGTAAAAACAAGTGGAATAGCTGATTTGGGACGTTTGGTACGTGATGTCATCACAATTTGTGATGACATATTTTCCCATTCCTGGCTTGTCAATTGGAACATGAAATCTTCGGGAAACCGATCTATATTACGCTTTACTGCTTGATTTAACACGCGTGTTTCGACTTGGTATAATTCAGCTAGATCGCTATCGATCATAACCTTCCGGCCTCTTATTTCATAGATCTTGTTTTGAATTAATTGGATTTCATCTTTGTCTTTCATAATTAATATGTTTTGATTGTTAATATGAAGGCAAAGATATTATTTTCAATTGATATGCAAGACAAATTGTTTCACTTTTTCTCATTATCGGCATATTGCCACATTAATATATTATTTATGACAACAACAACCTTTTTCACCTACACCGACACGCTGGTGAAACGCAAACGCAAGGCGGGCAAACATGCTACCGCCGACCTTTACCGGGCTTCCTCCAACTGGTTCCTGCGGTTCTGCGGCAACGCCGAACTGTCTTTTGCCGACATCACCCCCGGTATGATCGATCGCTTCCTCTACTGGCTGCAAGCCGGTGGACATCTGAAAACCAACTCGATAAACAGCTACCTAAGCAATCTCCGCGCCATCTGCAACACAGCCGTGCGCGAAGGCGTTGCCCCGGTCGGCCGTCTGTCGCCTTTCGCCCACCTCATCCTCCGGGCGGAAGAGACCGCCAAACGTGCGCTGCGTATCGAAACGCTCGAAGAAATTGCCCGGCTCGACGTCTCCGGTGATCCCGGTCTGCAACAGGCGAAAGACTTCGGTCTTTTCTCCTTCCTGGCCTGCGGTATGCCGTTTGTCGACCTGGCACACCTCACCCGCGAGAATATTGTGGACGGTGAACTGGTGTACAACCGCTGCAAAACCGGTACCCTGATACACATCCATATCACCCCCGGTATGCAGCGACTGCTCGATAAATACGCTTCACCCGCCAGCCGTTACCTCTTTCCGGTATTGCCCGAAACCGGTGACAGCGAACAGCTTTACGAAGCCTATAAACGTGCCTTGCACCGGTATAACGGTTATCTGACGGAGATCGGCGAGCAGTTATCCATCCCGATCCACCTTACCTCGTATGTCTTCCGTCATACCTGGGCAACAGAAGCGCTGCGTAACGGTACACCGGTAGCCCTCATCGGTCAGATGCTCGGCCATACGTCGGAGCGCACGACACGGCACTATCTGGCAAAACTAGATCAGTCGATGCTCGATGCTGCCAATAAGATAATCACAAAAGGACTGGATGGCCTGGTAGGGATGAGGGCTTAAGGAACCTTATTTGTGAAATAAGGTATGTTGCCCCCTTTGAAGCCAATCTTGAAAATCACGGCTTGTACTAGTGTGGGAACGGGGCAAAGATATGTATTTTCTTTTAAACAAAACAAACTTGTCTGCTTATATTTAGGTGGGTGGGGGACGATTTCGCTAAAAAGACTGAATCCAGGCGGTTTTTCGTGGGGTATGGGCATAGTGGGGCGGAGGGTAACTTTTCCCCTCTGGAGAGGGGGCAGGGGGTGTGTTAAAGCTTCAAATAAAGACTATCCAGATAGAAAATCACAGATAAAATCCGCTCAATCTATATAGTTCGTGCTTTAGTTCGGCAAATTACACACCCCCTACCCCCTCTCCAGAGGGGAGTAAGTTACTATCTGTCAATATTAAACCCTAAGATAAACCGACCCTTATTTCACAAATAAGGTTTAAGTATCAAAGGTAACTCCCTGCCCAACCAGCGGGTATAATTCAAAGTATTATGGCTGAAAAAATCATTTTAACTGCCGATCTTTACGACAATGCCGTTACCGAGCGTAAAGGCGATTACACAGCGAAGCCCCGTATAACCGGAACAGTACGTAACAAGCAAATCGCCGAACGCATCCTGGCTCGTGGTTCCGAACTGCGACTGGATACGATCGAATACATCCTGGGGATGGGCGATCAGGAAAAGGTAACCGCTATTGCGGAAGGTAAAAGTGTCGTTGACGGTGTAGGCCAGTATATGGCAACCATCACAGGCCCTTTCGAAGGCGAAAAAGCCGCTTTCGATCCTGCTAAAAACAAACTCACAGCCAGCTATGTACCCGCTAAACTGCTGCGTGATACGTTGAAGAACGTAGAGATAGATACCCGTCCCGCCGTCACCGGCCCGGTCATCAACTCGATTATCGACTCTACGACCGGCGAGATGAACACACAACTCACTTCTGCTGCTCCTGTCGTTATTTCCGGATCGAACATCAAAGTAGCCGGCGACGATGCCGGTATAGGTGTTTTCTTCACCAAGGCGGGCGGCACGGCACAGAAAAGCCCGTTGCTAGTTCATAACAATCCTTCTGAACTGACTGTAATGTTGCCTGCTCTTGAAGACGGCGAATACACGCTAAGCATTGTTACCCAGTCTGCTGCCGGCAACAAGCTGGTAAAAGAACCACGTACCTATACGTTCCCGGTACTGCTTTATGTAGGCGAAAAACCGGGTGGCGGTGGTGAGGATGACCGTCCTGTTATTGAATAGTCTTCCTCAGTGCCGTTGGATAGACTGTCTAACCAACGGCACTTACACACACTCACTAAAGGCACTTAGCCTGCCTAACCTACGTTGGTTAGACGGTGCGCCTAAAGAATGTTAAAACAAGAAAGAGAATATATTTCATTTAATAATCAAGTAAATTTATCATGAAACATTATTACATCGCACTAGTAGCTATTGGATTAGCTTTTAATTCAACTGTAAATGCACAAGTCAGTAATCCTCTTGTAAAAAGTAATGCTACACAAAATGTCGATAGCATTATCCAACGCAATGCTGCGGAGAATGTATCCAAAACGGTTTATACGTATACTGACGATAAAAAGGTGTCGGAAGAATTGGTGTATACCTGGAATGCTTTGTCAAAGGATTGGACTAATTTTTCTAAAACATCTAATACCTATGATGCAGCTGGTAATAAAACAGCGGTCATTACTCAGAAATAGGATGGTAAAGTCTGGAATGATTCAATAAAGATAACTTCTACATATAATGATCAGGGGCATATTTTGAGTTATGATTTGAGAGATCTGTTGGTTAATCGTCATCGTGTGGAAGAGTATACATATAATGGATTGAATGGTGTTGAAATATATGTTGATACAACCCGGACAAGTGAAACAGCTTTTACTGTTATTCGGGGAAAAATAGAAACGGAATATATGGAAAACGGACAAATAAAGAGTTATATAAACTATAACAAAAATAGTAATGAAGCAGATAAAGACGAATGGGTGTTTAATAATAAGCTGACATATACTTATGATGATCAGGGACGGTTGTCTGAAACAAGCTTGGATAATGCCACATATCAATTAGGGAAATGGATATATAGTTATACGGATAACAGTGAATTAATGCAACTTTATCAACGATTTTCTGCAGACGCAGATTTGGCTCTTTTATCAGAGACATTGACTGAGACGGAAGGGGAAAATCCGGTAACTACTACTGTCAAAGTAAAAAACTATTGGGATAATGAAACTCCGGAATGGGTAGTTACAAGTCAGACTTATACCTATTACCCGGAAAACTCATCTACTCAGGTGGAAACTCCTGTATTGGAGAATGTACGTGTTTATAGTCAAGATGGTATTCTCTATGTAGAAACTCCGGAAAATATGTCAGTTCAAGTATATTCGATCCTTGGTGGATGTTATTATAATGCGTTCGTTAATGGATCAGCACAAATATCAAACCTGCAGTCAGGTATCTACCTGATCCGTATCAACCAAAAGATAGTTAAAGTAAGAATCTGATTATATAGTTTTTTGCAGCCTGTCTAACCAACATTGGTTAGACGGTGCACTTAGAATATGTTAACTACTAAAACAGACCACACTCAACAGTTGGCCTAACTCTATTTTATCAACAAATATATTAATGCGTATGAAAAAGATTTTAACGCTTGTTACCCTTGTATTGGGTATCTATTGTGCCCAGGCACAGACAAATGCAGGTGCATTTGCGTCAATGAAACTTGGTGAACCCGTCATGTTTGACAGCGCCATTCCACAAATCACAACCAAGGCAGATGCTTCCTCTTTCGCCGGAGGTTCCGGTACGGAAGCGGATCCCTATCTGATTGCTACCAAGGAACATTTAAGTAGTCTTGAGACATTGGCTAAGGATGCTTCCGGTAATTGGCCTAAAATATTGGAAGGGGTTTATTTTAAGCAAATTGCTGATATCGTTTATGAGGATGGAGAAGATATGCCTAGGATCGGTAATGGTGCATGGTTTGCAGGGACGTATGATGGCGACGGGTACGCCATAAAGAATTGTAATTTAAAATTTAGTAGGATTTATGAAGATGAGGCTAATCATAGTGTCTCTACAGCTTTATTCAATAACTCGAAAGGGGCTATCCTTAAAAACATCCGCATGGTTGATACAAAAATCGATATCGAAGGGAAAGCTGTCAGCATCAGTTGGTCGGTAGCAGGGTTAGCTGGTAATTTTTGGGATGGTCAAATAATCAATTGCACGACAGAAGGTACTTATTCCGTACGGATAACCGGTAAGAATGCTTGGTGTGATGTTGTTGGTTTGGTTGCTAAAGCATATAATAGTACGATTGACAATTGTCGTAGTTATGGCAGTTTTCGTAGTGAAGTTATTTCGACAGGCGGTTCCAGCACCGCAGAGGCTTCTGGTATTGTCGGAATTGTGGACAATGGTACGAAAGTTATTAATTGCATTAGCTATGGTAAGATAGAAAGTTATGGTTCCGGAGATGCCGACCAGTTAGTTGCTTATGCTGGCGGAATCGCATCTTATGCCAATAACAGTAGTAAAATCCTGAACTGTGGTAGTCGAGGTGAGTCGCTTAGCGCGAAAGTGGAAAACAAACAGGAGGGTGGTACATCTTATGCATATACAGCAGGGATAGTTCCTGGTTTACTTGCTAAGAGTATACTTTCAAATAGTTGGAGTGTTGTTCCAGCATTAAAGAGTCAAGCTATTACTGGATCTTACGTTGACCCTACTTGCTGTTTATCAACAGGAGAATCAACGATTAGCAATTGTTATTATTCTAAAGACGAAGCGAGCGAAGCATCGATGAAGAGCCAGGAGTTTGTTGGTGAACTCAATAAAAACCTGCCGGAAGGAGCTCTTACATGGCAATTGAGAAAAGATGATTACCCGGCTCTTCAAGCCTTGCGCAATGTAACGCTTCCTCTCCTGACAGGTGCAACAACCACGCCGAGTGAAGGTATATCTAAAATAGAAGATGGCGAACGTTTCCGCTTCTCATTGACATTGGATGAAGAATACAACGAGTCGAAACCGGTTGTTACCGTTGGTGACAAGACGCTGGAACCGGATGCCGATATGAATTACGTAACAGATAGGGTAACTGCGGATATGGTTATCAAAATCACTGGCATTGTTAAGAATACGGCAACTGCCAACGAAAAGATAATAACGGGCTCAAAGGTCTATGTGACAGGTGGAGTTTTGTATATCCAACCGGAAGCCCCTGTTAAGGTAAGTGTATTTAATATGCAAGGCCGGCTGATAAAATCAGCCATGATCTCCGGTGATACCCAAATGCAATTGCCGCAGGGCATTTACGTTGTCCGTTTGAATGACCAGAGCTATAAAGTTAGCATAAGCGAATAACTATCTGCTCTTACATAAATAAGGCTGTGCCATCCTTCCATACGGAATCAGGGCACAGCCTTTATTATTATAAATTGTTTTGACTTTTATCATCCATTTTGAGACTTTTGTTTTGTGTCTGTTTCCGGTGCATCCTCCCCGTTATATAACTCATTCTTTCTTTTATTCGCATTCTGTACGAGGCTGGTTACATAAACGGTGAAGATGGGGAACATCATCATTCCCAGGGCTGCCAGCAGGACAGACAGTATTCGGCCTGTGGGCGTAACGGCGTAAATATTCGAACCGACTGTCGTTACATCCATGAACGCCCACCAGAGGGCATCGTCATAGGCTACTACCTGTGGGTTTACTTTATGTTCGATCACGAAGAATATCAGGCTGGAGAAATAGACGGTAGCCAGCAACATGGTCAGGTAGGATACGAACAGCCCTGAAGCCTTATTGGAAGATAGCCATCCCACCACGATAGCCAGTGCGTAACCGCTACGTGCCAACGGAATAAAGCGAAGGAAATAAGTGATCTCCGGTGAGAATTCGATCCCGTAATAATTGATAATATTAAGATAAGGAATAGATACAATTAAGAAAATGAGGTGAGTCTGCAAGTAATATATTTTACGTTTTGATAAGAAAAACTCCAAAACGAAATCGGCGATAAAGAACATACAGATCCAGAACTGTATTTTCAGGTAAGACCCCTGTGTCAGGAAAGGGATATTGTTGAACGTATCGATTGAAATTGTTACAATAAGAAATAATGAAAGTAGCAATATGATAACATGCAGTATTCCATAGATCCCTTTCTTCTCATAAATAAAATCATTCAGTGCAGACTTCATTGCGTTTCATATTTAGGCGTTTAGACAGAAATATTTTAGGTTATCTAACAGCGAATCCCCTGATTTTGTTTTTAACACTATTCTGTTAATTAACCTAGTTTGACATCCTATTGACAAACTAACACAATACCGATTTGTTTTACTGTCATATTTAAAGCGAAACTAAACAATACAAAATTCACATTTAAACAGTAAATTCATGGCAAATGTAGGAAAAGCAGTAAAACTTGGAGTTTTTACTCTTGCGATTATGAATGTTACGGCGGTAGTGTCTCTCCGCGGACTACCAGCCGAGGCTGTATACGGATTGAGTTCAGCCTTTTATTATCTCTTTGCGGCAATTGTCTTTTTGATCCCGACGTCGTTGGTGGCAGCTGAGTTGGCGGCCATGTTCCAGGATAAACAAGGTGGGGTTTTCCGATGGGTCGGGGAGGCCTACGGTAAGAAATGGGGTTTCCTCGCTATTTGGGTGCAGTGGATTGAAAGTACGATCTGGTATCCGACTGTGTTGACCTTCGGTGCTGTATCCATCGCCTTTATCGGGATGAACGATGCACACGACATGACACTGGCTTCAAACAAAATGTACACATTAGCTGTGGTGTTGATCATCTACTGGCTGGCTACCTTTATTTCATTGAAAGGTTTGAGTTGGGTTGGTAAAGTGGCTAAAGTAGGTGGTATCGTCGGTACGATCCTTCCCGCTGCCTTGTTGATCATTCTCGGAATTGTTTACCTGTCTATGGGCGGTCATTCCAACATGGACTTCCACGGTAATTTCTTCCCCGATTTCTCTAAGTTCGATAATCTGGTGCTTGCTTCCAGTATCTTCCTGTTTTATGCAGGTATGGAGATGGGCGGTATCCACGTAAAGGATGTTGATAATCCTTCCAAGAACTATCCGAAAGCTGTATTTATCGGTGCGTTGATCACTGTTGTTATCTTTGTGCTGGGTACTTTTGCGCTGGGTGTTATTATCCCAGAAAAGGATATTAACCTGACACAGAGTTTGTTGGTCGGCTTCGACAATTACTTTAAATTTATCCATGCTTCCTGGTTGTCTCCGATCATTGCCGTTGCTTTGGCATTCGGTGTGTTGGCCGGTGTATTGACATGGGTTGCCGGTCCGTCAAAAGGTATCTTTACAGTGGGTAAGGCCGGTTATCTGCCTCCTTTCTTCCAGAAAACAAATAAGATCGGGGTACAGAAAAATATTTTGTTGGTACAGGGATGTGCCGTTACTCTGTTGAGCTTACTGTTCGTGGTAATGCCTTCCGTACAGAGTTTCTACCAGATCCTGTCACAGTTGACCGTGATCCTTTACCTGGTGATGTATCTGCTGATGTTCTCCGGCGCTATTGCTTTGCGTTACCGGATGAAAAAGGCTAACCGTCCGTTCCGTATCGGTAAAAGTGGTAACGGATTGATGTGGTTTATCGGTGGTCTTGGTTTCTGCGGATCTTTACTGGCGTTTATATTGAGCTTTATTCCACCGAGTCAGATCTCTGTCGGTAGTAATACTGTCTGGTTTGCCGTATTGATTATCGGTGCTATTGTTGTTGTGGCTGCTCCGTTCATTATCTTTGCTTCTAAGAAAGCATCGTGGGTCGATCCGAACGCACAGTTCGAACCGTTCCATTGGGAAGAAGCAAAAGTACAGGCTCCTGTTGCCGGTACAACTGCTGCTACTCCGACTGCCAACACAAATAGTACAAACGCAACAACAAATACGACTACGACGAATAATACACAAGCATAATAAATACTTATGTAATTTCTATTCTACCTATTAAAAAGAGGGGCGGAACCTGAACGGTTCTGTCCCTTATTTGTCTTTATTTACTGTCCGTGATTTCTACCGAGACGGTACCCAAAAGTCCGGCTGCCGTGTCTCCGCGGTATTGGGTCGGGACGGAGAGATAGTAGTTGGCTGCCGTGTTATGTACCAGCACTTCTATCTCATTGTCTCCGACTTTTACATGGTCTGTTATATCGAATTGCCAGGGGGCTATCAGCTTCAATCCGGCCTTTTTGCCGTTTACCCGAACTTCGGCTGTCGAAACGACTTTGCCGAGGTTTAAAAATGCCTTCTGGCCGTCTTTTAGTTCCGTCAGTCGGATACTCTTACGGTACCGGGCACCACCGGAATAGGTGGATATACCTTCTATCCGTGACCAGTCGCCTATGGAGATCAACCCCTCTCCGCATATTTGTTTGATCGGGCCGTCTATGGCGGCTCCTCCTGTGTTACCCCACTCTTCTTCTATGCGGATAGCTACTGTGGATATCCGTTTGTTGGGGGTCGCGATTGTCGCTTCGTACGTGATGCAACCATCGGGGCGTTTTCCTGTCGTGGTCAGCGGGCAGGCTTTTCCATCTACCCAGACTTCGGGCTTTCCAAAGGCGGAGAATACGAACTTTTCGAGTCCCGGAGCCGATGTGAAGCGGTATTGTCCGTAGGTCGTCCTTCTGGTTGCCCGGGTGTCGAACGGTAGTATCGACAAATCTCCTCTGAAGTTCGTTGCCAACGGTTTTTCGGTTGTTAGTTCTTTAATTACACGCGGGTTGTCGCCTTGTTTGCGTATGACACACCAGGTAATGCCGAACGTATCATAATGCAGTACGACTTCGTTCGGCCCTTCGTTCAGGGCGATGCCTGCCGACAGGTCTTTTATCCGTTTGCCGTTGATATAGACGGCAGCCGGCTTCAGTTCTCCGAGTGAGAGTTGGTACATCCCTGTTTCCGGAGCCAATACATTGGAATAGAGATAATAGTTTTTGTTGCCGCTCGGATCTTCTACCCGTTTGGTTTCCCTGAATTCCTGTTTGAGTTCTCCCAGGCGGATAAATTCATCATGTACGGTTGCTTTCAGACCGTGCCATCCCTGATGGCCGTAATCGTTCTCTACTCCCCAGCGCCAGGAGTATTCATAGGGTTTCCACCGGTATTCTTTGTTATCGGCAACGACACCGGTGGACGTTCCCGGCAGATTGCTGAAAATAAGTTCTTCCGACAGATCAGGAGTCGCTTCCAGCAACATGAAACGGGAGCCGAATGTAAAAGTTTGGGCAGTCCAGTCGCTGTCGTCGAAAGAGGGGGATTGCCAGCCATCTGTCGGTGTGAAACTCTGGTTGTAACGGGCTTTATAGATATAGGCACCCAGCATTTCCGGGGTGGCAGGCCAATGGAAATCACCGAATTCATTGTTCAGGCTGGGCTTGAGTTCGAATGACCATTCACCGTCGAGAACGACTGTTTCAACAACTTTGCGTTCTGCCGGTGTGGAGATCGTTGCTTTTTTTGTCGGGTCGAATACAAAAAGGTGCATATCCTGTTTGTTGAGCGGCATACGGATACAGGTACCTTCGCCGTTAACGGATGAGGCGGATATTTCATGGGAGGTTCCAGTCCACGGATCCCATAGTTCTATGCTACCTGTCGCACGGAAAAAGCATTCTGTATCTTTCGGTACGTTATAGACGGCGTAGAGGTCTTTGCCTGCTATTTTCCGGTGCATGATATAAGGTACTTCCTGGTTATCCTGTTGGGAAGTAATGCGGAAGTCGCGGGTGAGATGCGAGTCGAGCATATGAAGCACCTCCTGGTTATCGGCTGCGATAAAGGCATTGTTACCAGTTGTTTTGAATAGTTTGTCGAGTACTGTTTTTACGCGGGCGTCATTCAGCCCTTTCTTTTCCGTTGCTTCGGGCAGATCACCCAGATTGATGACGATACCTCCGTTTTGTTTGAACTTCAGCGCCTTTTCCAAGGAAGAATGGCGGATGGCTTTCATAGAGGGGATAATAAGGACTTTGAACTCTTCCCTGGAGATATGGAGTTTCCCGTTCTTGACAGTTGCCTTATCCAGCGATTGGTAATCCATAAAGTCGAAGTCGATACCTTTCTTATAGAGATAGTCGCCCAGGCTGAATGCCTTTTGCACGGACTCGTTACCGTATCCGGCCACTACCGGTTCTACCGGGTATAGGAGCGCAATATCAGCCCGGTGATGTCCCTGGGAAGCACATAACTCAGACGTTCGGAACATTCCAGTAACGGCCCCATTTGCTCCCAATAGGGCATGTGGGTGTGATTGCAGGGCGGAGCCCATTCCCACCAGCCACCTACCGTGCTGTAATAGAAACCATGCAGGCTGAGCAGGTTCTGTCCCATCGCGAAATTTGAAAAGATCGCGTCGATGACACTGGCCGTATTGCTATCCCATTTACTGCTGTGGAAACCTTCGAGCCATACCCTGGGACGCTCGTAAAGATGGGCGATGGAAGAGGCTACTTTATTCTTGATAATGTCTTTCGAGAAGTCGGGCTGGTCGCAACCCGGTGCCTGGTTCCATCGCTGGGTACGGAAGTAATCGCCAAACTCGCTCACATCCCTTCCGCGTCCGCCGTGGTCGCAACCGTAGATCAGGCCGCGGTCTTCGTGCCATTGGTATACGGGGATAAAAAAGTTTTCTTCGCTGAGGGAGACCATTACATCGTTATAATCCAACCGTATTTTCGGGGTGATCGAACCGATATCGGTAAAGAGGGCGGCGAGGTAGGGGACGACATCATATCCTTTCCGTTTCCGGAACTCGTCCCGGAAGACTGAATTCCATATACAGCCCTGCAGGTTGAAGTTCAGTTCGTCGGAGAAGAAGAAGTTCAGTCCGCCTTTGGATTGTTCGGGGAAACGGTCTTCAAACCGCTGGAAGAAATGTTTGACATAGCTTTTACCGGAGAGAGGATGCATCGGATCGAGCGAAGGTTTCTTCTCGGCACTGTACACCTGGGTTACGATCCATTTACCTTCCGGCGAATGCCATTGTATTCTGTTGTTTGTGAGTTCCTTGATCAGGTCGATACCGGAGTTTTCTATGATGTTACTGTCTGTTCCCAATCGATAGGCATATAGGGAAAGCAGGTTATTCCGGCATGTTTTATCGTAGTTTCCCTGAATGGTATCACTCTCGAATTTCAGTTCGGCTCCTCTCAGTTCCGGATTTTCGTTCAGTGCGTCATCCACATAAGAACCTTGTCCGACTCCCAGTGTGTAATCGCTGAGGCTGACGGTCATGCCCCGCTTTTTGGCTTCTCCCATAAACCAGCCGAACAGATCCCACCATTCTTCTGTAAAAAGAGCCGGACGGGACGGGAAAGTCAGGCCGTAACTGACTCCTCCTTTGTCTGAATGCGCATAATTAACTTGTAGGCTGGTTACCTTCTTGGCTGCCATTTGATCCAGGTGGTAGGTAAGATGCTCCCGGGTCAATGTATCTCCCATCCACCAGTAGAAGGGTACTTCACCGTATCCTTTAGGCGGCGTTGTAAAACCGCTTTTCAAATCTATTTTGGCAGAACGATCCGGATGTCCCGGAAGTAATTGTTTTACCTGGGCGGAAAGAAGTTGGGATAAAGCACATAAGGTTAAAATAAAGAGTTTTTTCATGGCTGATCAGTTTATAATCTGTAATGGAACAAAAGTACTTACTAATCAGGAGAGTAATGTTTCAATTCTGATATTATTGTTATGCATTTTGGCTTTATGCTGATCATAAAAGAAAAAGCCACCTTCTTTTATTTGAAGGTGGCTTAAAGTGTTGTTATCTTACCGGAAATTCGGTAATACGGAGCGTTGTACAACCGTAAGGTATCAGTTCGATCGTTTCTTCATCGCTGAAATCCAAACCTTGTTGTGTGAAATAGGCGATAGGCCCGGCAGATCCCCGTACCAGTGTCCAGCCGTTTAACCGTTTTGCCTTTGTTTTAATGCGGACAGGGGCATTTTCTACATTCCACGGATAGGCAGGAACGGTAGATGACTTTTCTACGCTGAAAGCGTCTTTAATCCGGTCTGCTGAAAGTGAACGGCCTGATAGTGCATAGTTCCAGGGAGTATCCGAAGTTACTTCGTAGTACCATTTGCCATATATACCGGCTGCTTTTTCTTCAAAAGATTTCTTTTCCCATTTCTCATTCATCTTTAGTGCATACAGCAGTGGGCCGCGTTCAACGACGGCACTGTTGTCATACCACCGGCTTACAGCTACTTCCATAGGAAGTTCCACACTTAAGACATCACCGTTTTTCCATTCCCTGTTCACTCTTGCAACAGCACCCGGATAGGTGTCGGCGGAAATGACTTCACCATTCAGCTTGATAACAGGTTCTTTACACCAGCCTGGTATGCGGATATGGAAAGGGAAGAAGGCTTGCTTTACCTTTTTGTCTGCAAAAGAGACATGGAAACGGATCGTTTCTTCAAAAGGATAAGCCGTTTCTTCCTTTATATTTACCTGGATGCCATTGGCTACTTTAGCGGATACCTGAGAGGGCGCATATACCAAGGCTGCAATTCCGTTGTCGGCTGTCGCATACCATAAGTTCTGGACAAACTTAGGCCAGCCCTGGTGAAGATTAGAGGTGCAGCAGGGGTAACCGGTTAGTTCACCGAACAATATATCGGTATCTTCGTGAGGGGTGGAAAATTCTCTCCAGTCGCGGGTTACAGCTACCTGGTTGGTTTGCTGATAATACTGGCGGGCGGAATAATCGTCGGTTACCTGTGTGGGTAATGCGTTATAAGTAACCCGTTCGAGATAATCGGCCCATTGTACATCACCTGTTATTTCCAGCATTTCTTCCAGCGAATACATCATCTCTACAGCTGTACATAGTTCGGAGCCGGCTGTCGGTTTTCCGAAGCGCAGTAACTCGTCACCTCCCCATAATCCTGTAGGTAGCCCGATCGTATTATGGATATCGTGTACCGCCTTTTTAGTGGCCTGTATCTGTTTCGGGTCTTTATTCTGCTGATAATAGACGATGGGTTCTTTGAAACCTTGTGCCAGGTTGACGCAATGCAGGCTGTGCTGGCGCGACAAGTGATCCTGGTTTAAGAAGATATCAGTCCAGTTAAACGTCTGCTTGTGGATGAGTTCGCCCAGATCGAGCAGGAATTTATCTCCGGTGATATTGTAGAGCCAGTAAACGATCATCAGGTTGTCTCCACCACGTTGTTCGCCCCAGAATGTCCATTTTCCCAGCGGGTTTACGGGCAATTCAGCTAACTGGTATTTGAAGTATTTTGTCATGAAGTCTATCACACGGGTATCATTTGTGGCTGTATAGTATTGTTGCATGACTTTCAACATAACCATCTTAGGCCACCAGTCGCGGGCATTATCACGCTGAAGTCCCGGTTCGTAGCTCCGGTCGGTATCCGGCCCGAAGTATCCGTCCGGTTTTTGTGAAGCCAGCGTCCATTCCACCCAGGGCTTTGTTTTTTCGATCAGAGCCTGATCGTTCAGTATATACGCCAGAGGCAGGAGCCCGTCGATCCAGTAAGGGCCACGTTCCCATACATCGCCATCGCCGCCAAGCCATCCGTTGCGGGAACCCATTACTTTCTCATAGACTTTGTCCAGATGGCCGGTCATCCCGTTTTTCATACGAACTAATTGTTCCTGCATCCAGCCTTCTGCTTTTATCGCTCCCAACGGTAACTCTATATAAGTTTTTTGCAACAAAGGCTGACGGTTGTTTTGATAATTCCCTGATACGGACACTTCTCCAACAGGGGCAGCCGAAGCGATCGCAATGGATGCGAAAGAGGCTATAAATGCTTTTGCTAGTATATTCATGATTATTTAGGTTAAGTAGTTACTCTTTATAGTCGATCCATACTTCCATCTTTCCGGCATCCCGGTTATCCCATGTGTAATAAGGAATTAAAGAGAGTTTCTGATCACCGGTGGTTGCTTCTACCGATTTAATCCCGCCCAACTTGCCGGGTTCATCTTTCACTTCGAAAGAGGTGGAGGCTGTCAGGTTGGAGTTGGCAAAGTTTTTAGGATTGTCGATTTCTTCCAGGCAATATACCAGCGGGCCACGTTGTATGGCTCGTTTACCGATATTCTGTTTTACACGCGGGTCGGCAGAAACGATCTCTACCGGCATTTCCATATTCAGGTCGATCCGGTCACCGGATTTCCAGTCTTTGATCACTGCATATCCCTTATCGGTCGATGCTTTTACCTGATTGCCGTTTACTGATAGTGTATAGTTTTTGCACCATCCTGGGATACGGATGCGGAGTTCTTTATTCAATGGCTGTGCAGATGTAACCGTTAGTTTAACCTGTCCGTCCCACGGGTAGTTAGTCTCCTGTTTTAAAGTGACCTCTTTATTATCGATCTGGATTTGTGTCGTATTTCCCATATAAAGATTTACCCACAATGCTTTGTCGGAAGTTCCGTAAATGTAATTGCCGATAGAAGGCAGGAAGCGGGAAATCTGGCTTGGACAGCAGGCGCAGCCGTACCAGGCTTGTCTGTGGTGGTCGCCTTTCGACTCCAGCGGGTTGACATAGAAGAAACGGTCTCCGGCCAGGGATACACCGGCTAATGCTCCGTTGTACATGGAACGTTCCAGCACATCTACGTATTTGGAATCGCCCGTGAACTGGTTCATTCGTTGGTTCCAGTAGACCATACCGACGGATGCGCAGGTTTCGCAATAGGCATCCAGGTTCGGCAGATCGTAATCTTCGGTGAATCCTTCGTTGTGTCTGGAAGAACCGATACCACCGGTCACATACATATTGCGCAGGACTACATCGTCCCATAAGCGATCTAGTGCAGCTACATAGCCGGTATCTTTCTTTAGTGCGGCAACGTCGGCCATTCCGCAATAAAGATACATGCAACGAACGGCATGGCCGGAGATATCTGTCAATTCCCGGACAGGAAGGACATCCTGATAATAAGCAGGATCCCATTTGCCTTCGTCGCCTTTGGTTCCATGCCCATGGCCTCTTTCTTCCAATAGCCAGTTCGCGAAATCGAGGTATTTTTGCTCTTGAGTGGTTTGATAAAGTTTTACGAGTGCCAGCTCTATTTCTTCATGCCCCGGAACCCAATGGCGTTTGCCCGGGCCAAATAAGCTCATCATATGGTCTGCCATCCGTGTACTTACATCCAGTAGTTTCCGTTTTCCGGTAGCCTGGTAATAAGCTACAGCAGCCTCCATCATGTGTCCGGCACAATACATCTCATGTTTATCCATATTTTTCCACCGTTTATCCAGTCCGGTCAGTGTATAATATGTATTGATATATCCATCGGGTTGTTGTGCCGCAGCGATCTTATCGATCCACTCGTCAGCCTTCTTCTCTAATTCCGGGTTCGGGTTATTGATCAGGCTGTAGGCTATTCCCTCGAGCGCTTTATAAACATCCGAGTCGTCAAAAAAGATTCCGGAATGTTCTCCTTCCCCTTTAGATGCATTGACGAAGTTCTGCATACGGCCTGTTTGATTTTCTATCTGATCGATGCAAACGGGCAGTGTAGCCGAGATATGCTTGCTTAAGCGCGGAGACCAGAAATTGTCTTGTATGTGGACATGGGAGAAGTCAATTTGGTCTATCATTTTCAAACGGGGCTGATCTGCTATTTGTTTTTGTTCGGCACATCCCCATAAAGCCAAACAAGCTAGAGACAATACGAGATACTGTTTCATGGTCTTAAATTTAATGTTATAATTCACAACTTAGTTTCTTCAATGAAGGAGAAGAAATTACCTTTTTGCCGTCAACGCTCTGTCTATATTGGCTTCGCGCATAAACAGAAAGTAAAGTTACATAATCGCGTGAACAAATAAAGGATTGCTCCTGATTATTTAATAAATTGGCCAAACCCGTTAATGTCATGGATGTGGCGTACGGCCAGAATGGGCCATTCCACTGACACTCATGACTGATCGTATCAGGAGGCCGTACCAGACTGCATAAGAGTAACGCAATGAATACAATATATTTATTCATGGAAGCAATAGAGTTTAGTGCTCCCCATCTTTTGTATGGACGGGGAGCCTGTATTAATGTTAGGTATTTATGGATTGTTTACTTGTAGCTGGGATTCTGTTCCAGGTTTGGATTAGAAGTCAACACCTTTTCCGGTATAGGAAATACAGTTCTATAATCCCCTTGAGGTTTGTGTGATAGCCAACTTTTCTTGGTAAATACACCAAAGCGGATGGCATCTCTTCTTCGATGCATTTCCCAGGCAAATTCCCAGCCTAACTCATCATACATTCTGCCAAACTCAACAGGATCGGTGTTACCCTTATCGACAATCTTGTAGTTTTGTACGGTTCCATACTGGTAAGAGGAGTTTTCTCTTAGTTGAGCATCTGTTACAGTCGCCAGTTCAGGATTGTTTTTAAAAGCCCGTTTACGAACTTCTGTTACCAGTGCACCTGCCCCCGATTTTCCCGAACGTAACAGGCATTCTGCCTTCATCATTAATATTTCAGCATAACGGAATATGGGGACATCTGTACCGGATGAACTTTGTGAGCCTTTGGCCACTTCGAATTTATTCATACGATATCCTTCCATTTCACTGGTGTAGTTACCATCCGGTAAGTCTTTGGTATAAATAAGAGGTTCTCCCATTTTGTCATAGGTACCGTATAAGATGGAACCGTCGGCTGCTAGTTGCTGTCCCATCAACCAGGAATCTGCCAAACGGGAATCTTCCACATTATAGGTATCGATAAACTGGCTGACTCCCATTGCAGAACCGCATCCCCACGGAGTTGCTTCCGTTTCATATTTTTTCTTTAGTTCGCCGTGCCAGGAGAACATAAAGATACTTTGTCCTCCTGCCAGGTTTTCATCAAAAGGTATTGTGAATATAACCTCTTTGGAGTTTTCTACACCTGTTGTACGGAAAGGATCTTTATAGTTTTCCGACAATGCGAACCGGTTGCTGTTGATGATGTCATCGCATTGTTGGATACACTCATCCCAATGGGTTTCATTTACATAAACATTCGCATTCAAATATACATTGGCGAGAAGAGCTTTGGCTGCCCATTTGGTCATTCGACCGTAATTATTGCCATTTTGTTCTTCACTCAATGAAGGAATAACTTCCTGCAGTTCTTTAACGACAAAGTCAAAAATTTCTTTGCGTGTGTTTTTAGCAGGCAGATCCATTGCGGTAGTGACTACTAACGGAGCATCACCGAAATTATCACATATTTGCCAATAGTAATAGGCTCGCATGGCTCGTAACTCGGCTAATCCTACTGTTTTTTCCGCATCAGAAGGAGCAGGAAGTACTCCTGTTTCAATCTGTTCGATTATTTTGTTGCAAAGTAAAGCGCCCTGATAGAACCAGGACCAAATGTTTTTAACATGATCCTGCTCAGAGTTCCATGTCTGATAATGCATACGCCGATAGACTCCACCGTCATCCCATCCGGATGCATTTGGCGGCATAACGATGGCATCGGCTGCTACTTCCTGAGCTGCAAAATATCCCCAATGATCGGTGGAGCTGCGTAAATAACTGTAAATGCTGGCCACAGAGGGGACAAAATCTTCAGTTGTATAATTGTATGTTTGTTCAGTGATCTTGGAATAAACCTTTTCATCTAAATCGTTACTGCAGGATAAAATGGAGCCTGAACAACATAGTGCTAAAAATAACTTTATATAGGTTTTCATATTTATTGCGCATTAAAATTTAACGGAAACTCCTAAAGTATAGGTTCGTGTAGACGGATAACGGTTTTTGTTATCCACACCAGGATTCAGTCCACTGATACTGACTTCCGGGTCGATACCGGAATAACCGGTGATAGTTGCCAGATTGGATATCGTTCCATAGAGTCTTAGATTCTTGATCCATGAATTAAACTTAAAAGTATATCCTAAGGTTACATTATCGATTTTCCAGTAATTTCCCTTTTCAATATAATAGCTGACATACTGTAATTCCTGATCGGCTGCCAAAGGTACTTTTCCGAATTTTTTATCGAAAGCGGCACTCAGGACATTTCCTCTGGCTAACATAACCGGAGCTTCATACTGCAAGCGTGGCATATTCAAAATATCAAAACCGAAAGCACCACGCATCGTTACATTGAAATCGAAGTTTCTCCATGATAACGAATTGTTCCAGTTCAGATAATGCTTGGGAAGGCCGTTACCGATGATTTGTTTATCTGTAGGCTGTTGTTCTGAGATTGACTTGGGGTTACCGTCCGCTCCTTCAATGATCCAATGGCCGTTTTCATCGATATCGATACTCTTATATCCCCAGAAGTTACCGATAGGCTGACCTTCCTGAATACGGTGGGTAGTTGTCTGCAAAGGTTCTCCTGTTGATCCCTGGTCAGAATAACCACTTGAAATAAACTGGTCGTTTGACAATGACAACAATTCATTTTTATTTGTAGAATAGTTCATGGATGTTGTCCATTGGAAATCTTTTGTCTGTACGGGAATCACTGTGACGCCAACTTCTATACCCTGGTTTCTCATTGAACCGGCATTCGCCACCATATTGGAGAATAAGTAAGGCGGGGAAGGAACGTCATAATCCCATAATAGATCTTCTGTCTTACGATTATAATAATCGATATTACCGGTGATCCGGTCATTCCAGAAGCCGAAGTCTAAACCGACATTGATCTCTTTCTTCTTTTCCCATCTCAGATCGGGGTTGGCATTTGAATCCGGTCGGATAGTCTTGATCCATTCATTGTTGTAGTAAACATATGTACCAAAGTTCAATGTGTTTAGTGACATGTAGGGATCAGTCGGCACTGTACCTGTTACTCCGTATCCGGCACGTAATTTCAAGATAGACAGCGCATCTATATCCATTAAGAAGTTTTCTCCTTTTATATTCCATGCTGCGGATACAGAGGGGAAATTACCCCATTTATGATCGGCTCCAAACTTGGTAGAACCTTCATGGCGAATACTTGCGGCAAACATATATTTACCTTTGTAGCTATAGTTCAAACGACCGAAATAACCGATCAGTTTACTTTCATTAGCCTCTGAGTACTCAGTTCCTCGTCCATCTTTTAAAGCCTGGCCTGTCCCCATATTGTTGTATGTATAATCGTCAGAAGGGAAGTTGAAGTTCTGCATATAGAAATTCTGATAATTTGTCTTCTGCCAACTATAGCCCGCTAGCAAGGTGAATGAATGATCTTCCCACAATGTTTTTCTCCATTGAGCGGTTAATTCCGACAAATCTTCCGTACTCCGTGTTGCACCACGTGAAGCATACCCGTTTTTACCATCCCGCCAGCTGGATTTATGTTTTTGAGTCTCATAATATCCTCTGGTTTGATTATAAGTGTTTGAAGAAAACAGATATTTGATATCTAATCCTTCGATCGGGGAATAAGTCACATTGGCAAACATTTTTAAGTTTGTGGCCTGGTTTTCACCTTCTACTTCATTTAATAGTGAAACAGGGTTGTAATATTCATTTTTAGAACTTTCGGAATAATTGCCTTCCTTATCATATACAGGTGTAGTAGGATTATATATCAACGCATTTCTATATACTTCACTGTTATAACTGCCACCATCTGAACCGGAAAAATAAGTCTGTTTATATCCACTTAAACTGGCATTCAGTTTTAGTTTGTTGTTAAACATCCGGTGTGTTACTTCAATACGCGGATAGAACATCTGGTTGTTTGTCCGCTTAATTAAACCGTTCAGCCCTCTGTATTCGAAACTGGCAACATAATTTGTCGTACGGCTGCCACCACGTAGATTGATATTATAAATCTGTGTAAGGGGAGTTCGGGTAATTTCATCCAACCAGTCGACAGAAGCACCGTCATCCTGACCGCCCGGCCATCCTTCCTTAACGCGCTGGCGATATTCTTCCGCGTTCATAAACGGAAGGGTCTTTGTTATCTGCTGAGTTGAAATGTACGCATTAACATCTACCTCTGTCGGCATTTCTCCATTTGCATTCTTGGTGGTGATCAAAATAACACCGTTTGTACCGCGTGTTCCGTAGATAGCTGCAGCCGATCCGTCTTTTAATACATCGATCTGTTCTATATCATCGGGAGATACCGAATTCAGATCCCCCGGGATACCATCGATCAATACTAGCGGGCTGGCACTGGCTTTTAAGGTCGTGATACCACGCAGTGAGATTTGTGAAGTCGATGTTGGGTTGGCATCCGGCATGATAATGCTTAAACCGGGAACCTGGCCTTTAATTAATTGGGCAGCATCTGTCGTTGGAGTTTTAACAAAGTTATCAGACTTGATTGTGGAAATAGAACTGGCAACTTCTCCTTTTTTCTGTGTACCGTAACCTACTACTACTACCTCATCAATGCTTTGCATATCTTCTATCAAACTAATGTCTGCCGATTTGTTATTATTGATAGCAAACTCTTTTGTCAAATAACCGATGTAGGAAATTTGTAAAACGGCACTTTGTGGTACTTCCAATGTGTATTTCCCGTTAAAATCGGTGACAGTACCTGTTGTGGTACCTTTTATAACGACATTAGCACCGATAATGGGTTCTCCATTGGAGTCAGTAACCGTACCCGTTATTTTTCGGGTTTGCTGATTGATGAGTTCCGATTTGTCTGTACTCTTGTTCTTTAATAATAAAATGTACTTATTATCGAGCTCGTAGGAGATGTCGGTTCCTTTAAAAGCTTCATCCAGATAAGAGATTATTTTACCGGACTTTTTGTGTACGGTAATTGCACGTTCAGTATCAACTTCCCGGTTCCTGAATACAACCAGATAATCTGTTTGCTTTTCTATTTGGCTGATAAGCTGACCGATGGAAAGTACGTCTGTTTCAAGTTTTATAATGGTATTTTGTGCCTCTGAATTGACAGCGACCATTTGAAACACACAGGCGAAAAGTATAAACAGTGATATTTTCATGATTCTGTAATATTCTTTAATGTGTTTATGATCTACAGTAAAGAGTGGTAACAAAGCTTTTCTTTTCATATCTTTGCTGAATATTAGGTGAATATTAAAATTAACTACTTGATGTTTACTTAGTTTATTAACGGCGGATGTTACAGCATCTGCCGTTATTTTCTTACATGGATTTTATCATAGGCATTACTATTTAGGGGTTATACATTTTATTTACTTAAAGTGATAATATTGTTTTTTTCGTTTTTCTCGATGTTAAATTTGTGTATCCTTTGGATCATACGGAGAATTTCATCGATTCCGTCACGTTGACGGAATTTTCCGGTGTATTCCCATTTGAATATGGAAGGATCTTTCACCTCTATTTTTACGTCGTAGTAGAGTTCCAACTTTTTAAGAATATCAAAAAGTAGCTCGTTCTCAAAGCTGTAGATGCCATCTCTCCATAAAAAGTGATCGTAATGTGGGATAGAACCGACTTTCATGGTTCCATTCTTTATTGTTACCTGTTCATTCGGTTTTAGAATAACACCCTTCTTATCCGGCCGTGAAAAATAGACATGTAAGGAACCTTCTATCAAACTCGTCTGAATATCTTTTTCTCCGGGATAGCTGTGTACATTGAATTTAGTACCTAATACTTTCATATCTATTCCTCGTGAAGAAACGATAAAAGGTTTGTCCGCATTTTTGGCAACATCGAAAAATGCCTCTCCTTCAACGGATACCCGTCTCTCTTTATCAGAGAAGACGGCCGGATAGACTAATGTGGTCTGTGCATTTAACCATACATCTGTCCCATCTTGCAATGTTAATTTGACCCGCTGACCGGCAGGTACATATAGTCTGTTGTCTGCAATAGCTGAAGACATGGTTGACTGATGATTGACGGTAACCCAATAGGTTGATACTATTAATAATATTGCGATAGCGGCACAACTTGCTGCTTTTAATAATAGTCGTCTAATTTTTCTCGTTTTGATTTTAGTATTGAAGCGAATATATCCGTCCTGATTTGCTTTTTTATCATTTACCTCGTTAGAGAGGGATAATAAAGCATACATATTTTTATACTCGATAAATTGTTCTTTCAATTTATCGTCGGATTCAACTTGTCTTAGCAATTTCAACCTTTCGGTTGCGTCAAGTTCTCCCTGGAAATATTTTCTTATTTGTTCGTCCATATGATCGGCTTGTTATAATGTAAACACCTATGCCGAAAAAATCCGCTAAAGGACGAACCCTGTTTTTCTGTATTTTTTAAAGATAGAAGAAAAATATGAATAAGAGAAGGTGCTCTTTTAGTTCTGTTCTTAATTTTTTATAGGCTATACCTATCTGAGTTTCAACGGTATTGATTGATATATTCAATTCCGCAGCTATTTGTTTCTGCTTTTTCCCTTCTATTTTGCTCATAACAAATATTTCTCTGCATTTGGGAGATAAGGTATCGAGCGCACGCGTTATTAGTTTCTCAATATCCTGATCAGAGAATAAATTTTGATCGAATGCCTCTAATGAGTTCAGGTTCATTCGTAGCGTGATAAGATATTCTTCTTGTATCAGAGTGGCTGTTTCCTGAACGATTGTTTTGTGGCGTAAGTGGTTTAAGCATCTATTCTTGACTGTAGTGAATAGATATGCAACCAGGTTTATGTGCATAGAGAGCATTTCCTTCTTTTCCCAAAGTTCGGTGAATACATCCTGAACGATATTTTCTGCATCTTCTTCTCGTATAACATACTCCAGGGCAAAGTACTTCATTTTGGAGAAGTAAGAAAGATAAATATCTTCAAATTTGATATTTTCTTTTTGATCAGTCAATGCTTCTGTTGCCATAAGTTAACTTTGTTCTAGAAGAACTCAATCTTAAGCGATACGGCATTATATTGATTGTCTGTTATATAGGTATTTTAGTAGAATTATTCTGCTATATATTCATTTTTTTCTATTCTCGGATTTAGTGCACAATATTAACCACTTATACTATAAATAGATTATATTTGCACTGAATAAAATACAATAGTTCTTCTAGAACTATGTCTATTTCTCATCTGATTATTTCAATTTACCGAAAAGACAATTTGATAGATAATTTGTTTTGTACCTGTCTATATGATATGTTAAAAAATATTAGTCGCAATACTAATTTCATTTACCCGCTATATTAATCCCAATTAGTCGCTATACTAATGTCAAAATGATAGTTGAAAATATCGGGTTCATACTTATTACAGATCAGTATGAACCCGATAAAGATTAATAATAATTTTTTATTTAGAAGGATAGTTCCACTATGCTATGAATGGCGACAGGCGGAACGGGAATAATGTATTTTCCCTTTTCTTTTTTTATGGATAGTCTTTTTCCTTCCGGCTGAAGGACTGCCTTTTTTATAATTCTGTTTGTATTCATTACTAACTCGACGGAGCCTGTTGGTAGAACCGTATCGTAGACCGAGACCTGGCTGTTGTTATGTTCTCCGTCGATATTAATGATGTTGACAATCCAGTTATCCTCTTTTTGAGCTAATACAAGGTGCATACGGCCATTGCCTTCTAGGGTTGCTAATGCTTCCGGATGTAAGGTTCTTACTAAAGAATTGAAGATCGCAGCGACATTCGAGGAACGATTTGAGCGATAAGGTTCAGCCAGATCACAGTATATTGCAGCTATTTTCCCTTTTCCATAAGGAGCTATGGTAGCTACCGGATAAGATTCATTACCATAGTTCGGATCATCACATGTTTTGATAACGCCGAAAGAAACGACCTCTTTTGAAGGAATAACTTTTTGCCACCGAGTATTCAATGCCGCTGATTCATTATCTGCAAATAGGAATACATTGCTGTTTTGCGGATACTCTGTCAATTCGACTTTTATTTCATTTGCGAAAGCCTGGCTTGCCTCAACCCCTGAAATAAGCAGGTTTCCTCCATTCTCAACATATTGAAGGACGATCTTTTTCATCTCCGTACCGATCTCTGCCCATTCTGGTAAAACAACTAACGGATATTCGTTTATATGCTCTTTCAGGTAATGATCCATTAGTACTTCGACAGTCTGTCGGCCATCCAGTAACATATTTAATGTTTCTGCCATCCGCCAACTCTGTTCGCTGGTATATAAGCTTGATTGAGCTTTTTTCCAAGCATGTGTGGAATACCATAAGGCTATTTGTGGTATAGGTTTGCTATGATGACAAAATGTTTGTCTGTCACGACACCAGGAGGCCAGTTCTGCCATTTGATCAAAATAGATTGTTTTTAATGAACCATCCCTGTTTTGTTGATAATAAGTTTGAAAACCTCCGCCCATGGCGATCACTTCTGCTGCTTCCTGCTGTAACATAACCAGTGATTTGGAAGAAGGCAACCCCTGATTGTAGTTAAATCCCCATGACATTAAATCCCAGGGCTTTCCTTGTAAAGCCAGACAACGGGCTTCCCAGGCTGCACTGTATACCCCATTCCTGCCAGCTACATCACCGGAGAGAAAATCTACGGGAGTATCAATCTTTTCGGGCATCATGGATGAGTATGACCAGTTACTTGTTATCTGAAATTCGGGGTAAGCCTGATGTATGGCATCGATATATTTTTTCATATATATGCGGAAGGCTTTCCGGTTTAGTTCCAGAAACTCCTCATACCCTTCTTCTCCCTTTTTAGGCATTGCTTTTTTGCCGGTTTCAGTGGTATAGAATTGTTGCATATACCGTGAGTAATCGGGTATGGCACTCCAGCAATCGCCGTCTATCCATGCTCCGTCAATATCTTTGGCCGCTATTTCTTTTAGTTGTGGGATCAGGAGCTTATCAGAATAGGGGCCGAAATAAGCTGCTTTGTCGCGGTCGTAAGAACCATCCTGATGAACAATGGCCCATTCGGGGTGTAATTGCATGGCACGGGTATCCCACACACCGGAATAATGCACATATAAGGCTACATGATGTTTTCGGGTTACTTTCCGGAATATATCCAGAATATCTTTTTCAAAACCGGGAGCCTGATTACCTATCTGGGTCGGGTAACTGGAATAACCGGCATGGCCTTTGCAATCAACCTGTATGTAATCAGGCTTAGTGAGGATAAGCAGGGAGTCGATCATTCCTTCTGTGAGCCTTTTACCAATTTCATGACAATCCATACCTGCATGAAAATCAAAATGAAATCCCAGGAAGCTTTCGCTCCTTCTTAATGTTTTCCCTGAATTTTCGGAAGGGCCGATCGTTGAGGGAGTTTGGGCAGAAAGATTTATTTCTGTCGAGGACAGGACGAAGATAGATAAGAAAAGAAATAATTTTGTCTTCATGATATTGAGTTTTAAGGTGTTGCCTTTGATTATGAGATTTAGTATTTTCATATAAAAAAATTACCTGTCTTAAAGTAAGGCAGGTAATTCTTGGTATTTCCTATTCTATTACGAATGTAAGGTATAATATGTCTTTATCTTTCAGCAGTTCGAAAGGAGACGAGTCCGTAAGCTTCAATGGCAATACATATTTCCCTTTACCTAAGACAGAAGCCTGTATAGGGATATTGAATATTCCTATTTGTTCTTTTTTAGGTATATCGACTGTCCACGAAGAGGCGGTATAGAAGCCTTCCGGAACTAATTGATATTCCGATTTCCCCGTAAAAGAGTCGTATAGAGATCTCTCTACTGCTGCAGATGCTGTTACCGATCCCCGATCCGGATTCCCGCTGCAATAAACGGATACCGGTATTTCACTGCCGGTGATCTTTGTTTCCAGAATGCCTGCTCTAGAGAAATATACGACCGGATCTTTATATCCGTAACCAGGCTCTTCATTGTCACAACCCGTTAATACAAACAGGCATACAAATATAGTATATATAAAATGTTTCATCGTCATTTAGTTTTATTATTCTGTCAAATCGATTACCAACCATTGTTTTGTTCCAGATTCGGATTTGTTTCCATATCGTTTCGTGGGATAGGCATAAAATACATTTTCTCATCAAAAACATAGGGCGCTTCGTCCACTGTATAACGTTCGTATGTCCAGCTTTTTCTTAGCATATCCAGTTGTTCGGTGAAAGATGCTTTTTTGTATTGTTCAGAAGATATGATATCTGAATTATTCAACAAGTTCAGATATATTTTCATGCCGGAGAATTTTTGTCCTCCGAGATGGTTTGTCGCTATTTTCCATCTCCGTAAATCCCAGTATCGCTTCTGCTCGAAGCATAACTCGATATAACGTTCGTTCTGGATGAATTTGCGAAGTGCTTCTTTACTGGCTTTGTTTTTTGCCGGTACTTCCGGATTCAATATGCCAGCTCTCTGACGGATTATTTTTAGTTGTTCACAAGCCCCGTTGATATTGCCTTGTTCATTTAAAGCTTCCGCATAATTAAGATAAACTTCGCCTAAACGGATTTCAATAAATGGAGTTTCGCTACCCCAACCATAAGAATAACCGTCCTTGGGTAGATCTTCTTTAATTACCTTACGGCAAAGATAAGAAGTAAGGGAATTGTGTGCGGAACCGGCAGCATCCTGGAATTCTCCTTTGGCTTCCCATGATTTGTATCTGTCTGCTTCCTCTTTGGGGAAAGAAGGATCGATCGTCCCCAGGTCGAAATAACTATATTGGGTACGGCCGCAATATTGTGTTTCATTGACAACCACAAAGGCATTGAGCCGGGGATCTCTGTTTGCGTATGGATTAGTAGGGTCATAGGTACTGTCATCTGCTATATCCAAGCCATTTATTGTTGGGAAAGCATCAACCAGTTCCTGTAGCGGCCCCCAATGAGCTGCATCCCCATTTGCGATACCAAGCGGTTTACACATGGCGTCTACTCCATTATATCGTTCAGGCATTTTGTAGTAGACTGCAAAGATATTTTCAGGTGACTGGTAATCCAGAAACAGATCACGGGCATTCTCTTTTAATTCGTATAGTCCGCTGTCTATTACTTCTTTGTTTAATTGGGATGCATTTTCCCAACGGGACATGTTTTGTGAAGTATTATACAATGGGCTGGCCCAGAATAAAAAAGCGCGCGCTTCCATCGCTTTACAGGCTCCCCAGGTTACACGTCCGAAGTTATTGCTATCCTGTGTTTTAAATTCACTAAGGAAGCCTGCTGCTTTTTCATATTCTTTTGTAACGAAATCGAATATTTCGTCGACACTGGCTCTTTTGGGATAGAGATCTTCCGAGTCAAAGGTCTGAGGTTCCAGGATTAGAGGTACGCCGCCATAGCGGATCACCATCTTGAAATAAGCGGTAGCCCTGAAAAAAAGCGTTTCACCTTTCATCCTGTCTTTCAGTTTTTCATCCATTGTTACATCATCGATGTTCTGCAGTATTTCATTACATTTGCGGATATAACTGTAAGCCCAGTATTCCATCGGATTACTTTCCAATCCCCATTCTCCTTTTACTACATTCCATGCCTTATGTGTACGGTATCCGTTTCTGGCTTCATCCGTGAAGTCATTTTCTTCACGGCTCCAGCTGGGATATTTTGCATATAGGTTGTTTACATAACTTTCAACCAGAAGAGGGTCTTTCCAGACAATATCAGAGCCCATAGACTCCAGGTTTGTTTTATCAAACAGGTCGTTGCATGAAAACATGCAAACTACGCTTAATAATAGAATATATTTTTTCATGATTCCTTCTTTATTTAGTATGTGAAATTAAGACCAAAGTTTACTGATTTCAGTTGCGGATAATATTGGGCGGAACCGCCAGTCATTTCCGGGTCCATGATATCCAACTTATCGAACGTTAATAAGTTCGTGCCGTTAATGTATAATCGTAATCCATTGATAACTTTCGTTTTCTCTAATATCGATTTCGGGAAAGTATATGATAATTCAATATTTTTCAGACGCAGGTAGTTACCATTCTTCATCCATATACTCGATGCACGGTTGTTATTGCTGTTTCCTCCTACATAGGCACGCGGATATTTGGCTCCTGTATTTTCGGGCGACCATGAGCCGTCTGACAAATAGCTGTAATAGTTACTTGAGCCGTCGAGGAACATGGTAGTTCCGTATCCTTCCAGCATGATGGATTTATGAGCTGCCCCCTGGAATAAAGCCGTCAATTCGAAACCTTTCCATCCGCATGCAAGATTGAATCCGTAAATAATTTCAGGAATTGAGCCGTAGCGGTCTACAACAATCAGGTCATTTTCATTGATCATTCCATCACCGTTTACATCTGCATATTTAACATCACCCGGCTTCTGGCCTCCATTGAACTGCTTCGGCCAGGCATCGATTTCATCCTGTGACTGGAAAATACCGATCGCTTTCATGCCGACAAGTCCGGCATAAGGACGGCCAATTTTCTCCGTTGTCTTATCCATTAATGATACTTTTCCACCGCTGGTACTTAGTGTATGGGTAAATGGCCTGCCAACGACTTTGTAATAATCCGGAGTACTTTCACTCTCATCAAACTTGATTACTTTATTGCGGACGAAACTGAAGTTTCCACCTACTTTATAAGTGAAGTCGCCAATCTTATGTGAGTGGCTGACCGCTATTTCTATCCCTTTATTATCCAGGATACCATAGTTAACATCAGGCAGTGTGGCTCCGAATGTTTCTGGAATCGTCCTGATCTGAGGAGCTAAGATGTCTTTGGTTCTTTTGGAGAAGAAGTCGAGTTCAAAGCTCAGTAAGCCTTGCCATAACATACCTTCGAGCCCGACATCGAAAGTGGATGATTTTTCCCAGGTGATATTAGGGTTAGGGAATAAATCTTTGTAAACGGCAATACTGTTGGTATTTTTCCCACCTATGGTTGCTACATCCGAATATACAAATTCAGACATGTATTGCCATAGTTTTACCTGGTCGTTACCTAATGTTCCGTATGAGGCTCTTAACTTAAGATTATCGATAAAGGAGAAGTTGTCTTTAATGAACGCTTCGTTAGATATTCTCCAAGCTCCGGAAACTGAAGGGAAGAATCCATATCTGTGTCCTTTGGGGAATGTAATGGATCCGTCGTAACGGAAAGAGGCTTCAAACATATATCTGGAGTCGAATGCGTAATTAATACGTCCGACCAGACCGTTGCGTGCCCACTCATTTGCTTTACCTGCGTTTGTTTTATCTGCATCGCCACCGGCAGAAAGCTGTGGTACCGAATTGGAAACAAAGTTGGTGCGGAAAGCTGAAAACTCATTGCCTTTGGAAGACTCTTGTTCATACAGGAACAGGAAGCCTACATCATGTTTACCGAATGTGCGGTTGTAGTTTAAGGAGACATTGTAAGTATAACCGTCACCCTGATCGAATTTTTCATCCAGCTTCGTTTTCTCTCCTACTACTTTTGTGTTCGTGATATCTCCGTTCTCGTTAACGTCATACATCGAGTATGGAATAAAGAACTTCTTATTATACATATAGTTTTTGCCATAGGAGAACATCCCTCTAGCCACCAATCCTTCAATTCCGGGGATTTTGTAGTCAGCTTTAAAGGTAACACGGAAATCATTGTAAGTTTCTTTATTATTACCCGAACTGTGAACCATTTCCGGTAAGTGTTCGCCATTTGTGTTGGCTGGTAAACCGTTCGGGTGATAAGCCGGAAGTGTCGGATTTTGACGAGCTACGTAATGAAACAGATCTTCTGCTTTCCATCCCGGACTATTGTAAGTTCTGGTACTGGCATCTACATCGGCCGAGATGGTGAACCGTTCGGTTACCTTCGCATCGATGTTGGAGCGGAAATTGTATTTCTTGTAGTTGAAATTGTCGATCAGGCCATCTTCCGAATGGTGTCCTAAAGAAACAAAATATTTTACTTTTTCCGATCCTCCCGATAAATTGAGGTTCGCATAATACTGAGGTGCTGTTTTATTGAATGTCTCTTTATACCAGTCTGTTCCCTGTCCACCTGTTCTGAAGTTCTCCAGTTGTTCCTGAGTAAAAATACGGTTATCGTTAGGGCTGACACCATCCATCAGGTATGCCTTGTTACGGGTAGAAGCCCATTCATAAGGGGTAGCCAGATCTGGGTAACGTGTTACGTTTTTCAGTCCGTAATAAGTATCCAGTTTTACGGAAGGTTTTCCGTCTTTTCCTCGCTTGGTTGTTACCAGGATAACTCCGTTAGCAGCGCGTGCACCATAGACGGCAGCTGCTGCTGCATCTTTCAGGACGGAGATCGTTTCAACCTCATTCGGGTCGAGATTGCTGAAGTCACGTTCTATACCGTCGACGATTACCAGCGGATCACTATTATTCCAGGTTCCTTGTCCACGGATCAGAAGTTTGGAACCGGAACCAGGTTTTCCGGATTCGTTTACAGCGATCAAGCCGGGCATCTGTCCAACCAAAGCATCACTTAAATTCGATGTTGCCGCTTTCTTAATATCGTTTTGTGCGATTGTAGCAATCGCTCCGGATACACTGCTCTTTTTCTGTACACCATATCCGACAACTACGATCTCATCCAGATTCTGTGTGTCTTCAAGGAGTTTTATATTAAGAGAGGTATTGTTTCCTACTGTGATATCCTGAGTCAGGTAGCCGATATAAGAAACCTGGAGCTTTGCTCCTTCCGGTATATCCAGGGTAAATTTCCCGTCTATATCCGTGATTGTGCCGATAGTTGTTCCTTTTACCGATACGTTGGCTCCGATAATCGTTTCACCTTTTTCGTCTGTAACTACTCCATTAATGGTACGTCCTTTTTGTTGGATAGAAGGAGAAGTTTCTTTCGACTCTTTTTTCATTAGCATGATATTTGAACCTTCCATAGCAAAAGCGATATCTGTCTGACTGAAAGCTTTATTCAGGACTTCAATAACTGTTTGGTTGGTTGCCTGAATAGTTACTTTACGATTTAGGTTCACTTCATTTTTGTTGTATACAAACAGGTAATCTGTCTGCTTTTCGATCTCCTGCATGAGCTCCTGCGTCGAAATATTCTTTGCGACAATAGACACTCTGGTTGTTTGTGAAGTCGCTTCCGTTGCAAATACCCCGGATACGAAAATAAAGAGGTACACGAAGACTAATTTCATAATACGGAATGTGTATTTAAAATGTGGTTTAAGTGGGATAAAAGAATCCCCGTACAAAATATTTTTCATACTTTTGTAAACTGTGTTAGTTAATACTTAGATATTTAAGGAATGAAGTCGGGTATTGACTTGCTCTAAACCGGGAAGTGTTCGAGCACTTTCCGGTTTTTTGTTTTGTTCATGTCTTTTACGTCATAGGCTAACTGTTTTTGTGATTAATTTATTTAATGGTGATCAGATTCAAGTCATTGTCTTTTATGTAGGTAAACTTGTTACTTAACTGAAGAACTCTCAATACATGTTCGACACCATCTTTTGTCCTGAATTTTCCGGAATAGCGGTTTTTGAGTAATTTTTCATTCTGTACATCGATCTTTACATCATAGTATAATTCGAGTTTGTCTATCATTTTGCCGACCGGTTCGTCATAGAAACAGATCAGACCTTCTTTCCATAAGAAGTAGGTTTGATGTTCAATCACTCCTTTCTTCAATATCCCGTTTTCAATATATGTGCGGGTATTGGGTTCCAGGTTGATCCTGGTATTTGTTGCAGGCGAAGAGACCTCGACAGCTCCCTTTAATAGGGAAGTTTCAAAGACAGGAGAAGTAGAGTAAGCTGTTACATTGAATTCCGTACCCAGTACCTTTATATTGTATTTATCGGTCTTAACGGTGAAAGGCTTTTCTATGTCTTTGGTCACTTCAAAGTAACCCTCTCCATCTAATGTAACATCACGACTGCAAGCTGTGAATTTATCGGGGAAGGTGAAAGTCGTTTTTGCATTTAACCATACTTTGGTACCATCGGTCAATGTCAGTTCGGCCCGTTGGCCAGGTGGAACGAAGATTGTTTGCATTTTTGCCGGGTCGATTGTACCTTTATTCATCATAAATGAATATAAGACGGTGAAAGTAATCAGGAAGATGGCTGCTATCTTGGAGAATTCGATGGAAGCAGATCGTAATGTCCATCGTTTATTACTCCCGGCAACAAAAACGGGCTCTTGCTCCTGCTGCCAGATAGATATATCATATAATTTGCGCTGGGCAAGAAATTCTTTCATGTTTTTCTTGTCAGCATCCAGCCAGCGGGCAACATCTTCCTTTTCTTCCGATGTTGCTTCACCTGCAATATATTTATGTAGTGTCTCCTGGTTCATTTACTTCTTTTTATTGGCATGTTTTATGCCCCGTTACTATTAAAACGATTCATAAAGTAATAACCCTAGTGTGTAAATGAAGATTTATTGGAAAAAGAAGAAGAAATAGAAAAGAGGAAGATAATCTTTCAGATTCTCCCGTAGTGGTTTTAAAGCTTTAGTGATATGATACTCAACACCTTTTACTGTTAATTGGAGCGCTTCGGCTATTTCTTTATTTGTTTTGTTTTCGAAGCGGCTCATTTCGAAAACACGCCGGGTTTGTTCCGGTAAACGGGCTAAAGTAGTTGTGATGATCTGTTGTACCTCGGTAGAGAATATGTCTTCGGGATTGCATGCTTCCAGGGTAGAGATGCGGATATCCAGTTCTCTTTGTTTCATGTCTGTCAGCGAGTGAAGGGCTTCGGTCTTGATCGCTTCGTGCTTCAGATGGTCGAGCGATTTGTTTTTTAGTGTGGTCAGTAGTAAAGCTTCAATGTGTTCGATCTCCTTTTCTTTCAATATTTCCCATAATTTGATCAGGACATCCGACACAATATCTTCGGCAATACATTCATCATGTACATAGGATTTGGTGAACAGAAAAGATTTTCTGTAGAATTTAGTGTATAAAGTATTGAAATTATGTATCTCAGTCCCGATCATCTTTTCTCAATAGTCGTTTGAGGGCAAATGTAGGGAAAATAAACAAAATTCAAATCTCTTTAATAGAATAATGATACTGATTGATAAAATACAGAGGAAAAAATAGTAGCATAATGAAACCGGCTCCGGTAAGGTTAGGGTCAAATAAAAGAGTGTTGTCGGCGATAAGTTGAGAGGGAATATGCGCCTTGTTGAGTGCAAGACGCGGTATTCGGAGCCGGCTTCATTACTACTATTTTAGTATTAATTAAATGTATACGTAACTCTCACGAGTTAGTTCGTTAATTCTTTTTCAAGGGATTGGCCGCTGCCGTATCCCGGATGGTCGATTCGGTGTAGTGGCCGGTGGCAAGATGCATGGAACAACTTGCCACGGCGTTTACACTTATAGAATCCTGTTTGAAGGATGTTTTTTAGGCCTCTTTACCGGATGTCGGGTAATTAATGAGGGAGACTTTCCTTCTTAACGATCACTGTATTTCTTCTTGCAATGCCGGGGGTATGCTCTATCAGACTTATCGTCCGTACATCCGGGCAGCCCTCATCGGTATCACAACAAAATGCAGTTATCCAGAGATTCTAACCATAACCAAAACATAAAATAAAACTTACATAATGCTGCCTGTAGCATCTTCACCGTTACCCTGTATCCAGTCGGTAACGGATACCTCTTTCAATGTAAGAGCCTCTCCGCTGAGAGTTAATTTGTAGAGGTATTTATGTCCTTTCTCCCAGACGGTTTGAGCCGGGATCTTGTACTTGTACGAATTTCCATTTATGGTGAACAGCGCTTCAATGTCTCCTTCAGCGATAGGGGCCGATGTTGGGATCACCATGATCTGTTGCGGATCGCAGAACTCTTTTGTCAATGTGACAGGTTCCGGAAGATGTAGCCGGGTCGAGGTCTTGCAGCCTGCCGTACCGGTTATTTCTCCGCTGCGTATATCCATCATACCTTTACATATCAGGGCACTTCCTCCGGCTTTATTGCCTACCTGGATAGCCGTCAGCTGATAATCTTCGTTGCCACTTCCTTGCAGGTTGACCTGGAAGGAGAGGAGAGATAAGGCATGATTCATATTCAGAAGAACCACGGGTGATATACTGTTCACTATCTTCTGACCAACAGCGTGTGTGCCATACATATAGTCGGGAGTCTGAGCAGCATCCGAGTAGAGCCTTACAGGAATACTGGCTACGCTCAGCCGCATCTGCGACTGATATGGATAATAGGCATACACGGTGGCCGGATCAAAGTTAAGTGTGACTTCCGGCGTTTGCCGCCAGGAGATTTTATTACTAATTAAATTTGCGTGCGCTTTTACGTTTACGTAATCACTATCCTCGTCATACAATCCGCCGTCCTCTTCGCGGGTGATCAGCAATCCGATTTCTGATCCGTCTTTAAATTCCTGGATAAAATTTGCAGACTTGGTAGTTAAAATACGTGTAATAATTTTTAATGGTTTCTCTTTTGCGCTAATACTCTCAATGGCTGCGATATTGCCCTCGTTGGAGCAACCTGCCAAACAGAAAATCAGTGTAATAAATAGTAATAAATTTCTCATACTTTTATGCTATTTTTGTATCAAATTTCATATTGCAAATATCCGGCGGTTTGAGCAAAATAAGAGATCATACGGTATAAAACCACGATGAAATCGTATAAAAACGCATGAAGCAAATAATCTAAATGCGTCAAATTGTCTAAATATGGTGCAAATCAACTATTTGAGAGAGCAATTTGTTTATAGATAAACGAGGGGAAGAAGTATGTTGGAAAAAATACAGTTTTTATTGAGTATGCAAATAATCGGCCTGTGCATTTTAGGCGGCATTATGATGCTATTGAGATCATTCGGCAACAGGGCACGACATATTCTGGGTTGGAGTATGATTATGTGGGCCGCTATGGCCGTAATCAGGAATATAGTTAATTTTTACCTGCACGATGCAAAAGAAGCGTTCCATCCGGATGTACTTATTGCCAGTTGTTTCGTAGTAGCTTGTCTGGCCGCTTATGTGATTGAAAAGCTACGCCCCGGATATCTTACTTTTAAGCGTTTTTCTATCTTTCTTTCTCCTGTTATTATAGGTGGTTTATCTTATCTGACTTACCGCTTGTGTGGCGGAGAAATCCATGTTTATTATTCCGTACGGGACGTTTTTAATGATTTGAATCTTGATGTATGTCTACGTTTGCTTGTCTTTGCATTGACTGTCGTTTATATGGCGTTGCCTATTTATCTGGTCATGAAATACGGGAAAGAGTATTCGGAATATCTTAGTGAAAATGTGTCTGACCCTGAAAATTAAGACCTGATCTGGCTGAAAAGAACTATGATCGTCTTGTTAATCCTCTATGTTCTTTACCTGATATTGCTGTTTACGGATATTCCGATTCTTTATGTTGTCGATAAGGCTGTGCTCCTTGTCGTTTGGTTTTATTTCTTTTATAATGCCCTGTTTCTTAAGAATATCCAATTAGATCGTACTTTCAGGAATGGGTGGAACTCGCCTGTGGATGAGAACGACGAAGAAAATGATGACGACGATGAACAGCAAAGCATGTTGTTTAAACGTTATGCAGAAGAAGTAAACACCTGGTTCGAGAAAGAGAAACCTTACCTGCGTGACGATTTGCGGTTGACTGACCTGCAACGGGTATTCCCGATCAGCCGTTCCTATCTTTCCCAGTTATTCAACAAAGAGCTGGGAATGTCCTTCTCCGATTATGTGAATCAGTTCCGGGTGGAAGAGAGCAAACGCCTGATGGATGCCGAACCGTTGGCCAGCATCCAGGATATTGCCGAACGCTCCGGTTTTCATTCCATCAGTACATTCCGCAGGGCATTTACGAAGCAAACCGGGATTGTACCTTCCGAATATAAGAGAGGATAACCCTCTGTCTTGTAGAATCTGATAAGATTACTTACTTTTACATCCTGAATAAAGAAAATAATCTTATCATGAATAACACTACTACCGCGCGTCCGCATATCGTATGGTTGGACGCACTTCGCTTCATTGCTATCCTGATGGTCATAGCCTGTCATTGTACAGACCCGTTTAATGCCTCTCCGGAGTCGCGTGCCAATCCGGAAATTAATTTCTGGGGATCGTTCTATGGCTCTATGTTGAGGGCTTGTGTCCCCCTGTTTGTGATGATGACAGGCTTTCTGTTGTTGCCGGTGAAGCAGGAGGCTTCCGTCTTTTATAAGAAACGCATTCCACGCGTATTCTTTCCTTTCCTGATCTGGTCGGTACTTTTTAATCTGGCTCCGTGGTTTATCCAATGGGTAGGAGGAAGTGCAGAACTGGTGACTGATTTCTTCCCCTGGGCACCCGATCCTTCGGCATCTCTGGCAGACGGATTGAAAGATATAGCCATGATCCCGATCAACTTTACGGTTTATGCTACGCCGATGTGGTATATCTATGCGCTGATCGGACTGTATTTGTATATGCCGGTATTTTCGGCCTGGGTGGAGAAAGCTTCCGATGAGGCTAAACGCTGGTTCCTGGCAGGTTGGGGTATTTCGCTGTTTATACCTTATCTGATGGAGTTTGTTTCGCATTATCTATTCGGAACCTGTTCATGGAATGCCTACGGGCTGTTCTATTATTTCGCCGGATTCAACGGGTACCTACTGCTGGGCCATTATCTGGGGAAAGGGAATAACTGGTCGGTTGCAAAGACGCTGGCAATCACTATTCCGCTGTTTGTGGTCGGTTTCCTGATCACTTTTAACGGTTTCCGCTATATGACTTCCGATCCGAATGTAAGCGAGGAGGGGATGGAGCTGTTTTTCACCTATTGTTCGCCGAATGCGATGCTGATGACGGCTGCTATCTTCCTGCTGGTACAGAAGGTACGTATTTCGTCTCCTTTGATCTGTCGCGCGTTGGCTAATCTGACAAAGTTGGGATTCGGAGTCTATTGCGTGCATTATTTCTTTGTAGGGCCTTCTTATCTGTTGACTCTTTGGCTGGGGATTCCAGTGTCGGCTATCGTGCCTGTTTCGGCTGTCTTTACACTGGCAGCTACCTGGGGATTTGTCTGGTTGCTGTCTAAGTTGCCTTATTCAAAATACATTATAGGATAAAGGCATTCGACAAATAGGGATCCGGTTTTGTGCAAATGATGTTAAAACCGGGTGATGCAGGTATAACGTATGCGTATTACTACTACTTTTGTGTTGTAAAACATATTTATGTGACATGTTTTACTAAGAGATCGTTTTAAATAAATAGAAATGCGCTATGAAAAAAGTAGTTAGTAAATGCGTCAAATACCTGGAGATACTGGGTGAATATGCGATGCAGAAGTATGGAATAAAATAAAAGAAATCTTTTCAGTGTTAGGGGGATGTCCGTGAGGGTATCCCTTTTTTATTTCCATTTTTCCGGGTTTACTTTATGGTTGGTAATAACCGTAAGGTATCAGCTCTTCTACTTGTTTGATCTCTTTAAGATAGCATTCGTTAAGCAAGGTCAGGCGGTTGGCTATTTTGTGTACTTCGCGGAAATTATGGTCTGTCAGGATAATTCCATGATTTTTGGCGCTTTCGGTCATAAGTATCCGGAGCTGTTCGGCTACGACAGGGGAGACGCCGCTGAAAGGTTCGTCGAGCAGGATATAAGGAGCCGGACTGAAAAGGGTCGTTTTGATTTCCAGGTAACGTTGCTCTCCGGTCGAGATTTCACAGATACGCGAGGTTCTGAGGCGGAGAAGCATTTTGTCGGCAAGAAAGCGTTTCCTGTCTTCCGGAGCGATACAAAGTTCTGCTATCTGTGATACTTTCAAGTGTGAAGGAAAGGATGGATGTTGTGGCAGGTAGGCGAGCAGTCCGGAGCGGAAGGCCGGCCCGTTTATGACCTTTCCGTCGATGCGGATAAATTTCCGGTCAGCTTTCAGTGTCCCGAAGATGATATTCAGCAGGGTTGATTTGCCTGTCCCGTTTCGTCCGAAAAGGGCAATGATGTCTCCCCGGCAGCATTTCAGGTAAACATCTGCCAGTATGGTTTGTTCTCCGAACGATTTAAGTATACTGTCTATTTCAAGGCCTGTATGCATAGCTCGATGATTTGATTCAGTAGATTACAGCAGATGAACATGACGATAAACGTAACGATCCAGAGTTGATACTTGCTGATTCCCTGATTATAATAGAAAAAGTATTCTTCTTTGTGTGTCAGTTCCTTGTAGATATAATCGAATCCTAGTCCGACCGTAGGGATGAGGCGAAACCAGAGTTTGACGGAATCCATCATACTTCCGTTATATAGAATAATGGAAGTAATGCTACCCATAGATGCAAAGAGAAAGCTGACCAGGACACTGAATTTTAATGTACTGAGTAAGAATGTCCGGTAAAACCGGTATTGCGTTTTCCATCTTTGCAGTTTATCCATAAACAGTCAGTCTATCGGGATAATTGATTTTCTGCTAAGGTATTCAAATCATTGGGAATGAGGGTAGGATTCTTTTTAATAAAGTATAAAAGGAAGGAAAAAGAAAGGAAAAAGAAAGGGTAGAATAGCATTAACTACTCTACCCTTTGCTTTGTATATATCATTAAGTTGTTACTTTACAACAAATGTATCTTTCAGTTTGATATCTGTAGAAGATGCGCCGATACGGACTTCAAATTCGCCTGGTTCGACCGTCCATTCCATATTTCTATCCAGAATTTCGAGATCTTCGGGAAGAAGCGTGAAAGAAACGGTGCGGGTTTCTCCCGGTTGCAGGGAGATACGTTCGAAGCCACGCAATACGGATTCGTAAGCGATCACGCTGCTTACCTTGTCGCGAACGTAGAGCTGTACTACTTCGTCGCCGGCACGTTTGCCTGTATTGGTTACGTCTACCGTTACATGCACGGGGCTTTGCGAATACGGCGTTTCCTGCTTGATAGCGAGGTTAGAGTAATTGAAGGTAGTGTAACTCAATCCGTGGCCAAATGGGTAAAGAGCGCCGTTTACACGGGTATTCCCGGAACCGTTAGGGCCGCTGAAGTATTGTCCGTCCTGCGAACCTGGCTTGAACGGGAAGTTAAACTCGATCTGTCCGATTGTTTTCGGGAAGGTAACAGACAAGCGTCCGCCCGGATTATAATCACCGAACAGGGTTTGTGCAATGGCTTCACCGCCCAGCTGACCGGGGAACCAGGCTTCGAGGATAGAAGGAATATTGCGGTCTGCCCAATTGATTGTGAGCGGTTGACCATTGATAAGAACAAGAACGACCGGTTTTCCGGTAGCATGCAGCGCTTCCAGCAGTTGTTGCTGACGGCCGGGAAGATCGAGGCCTGTGCGCGACTTACTTTCGCCTGTGCAGCTTTCATCTTCTCCCAGTACGGCGATAATCACGTCGCAATCGGCAGCAGCGGAAGTGGCTTCGGCGATAGTATTCTTTTCTTCGTCGGTCAATGGAGTCGGTACGATTTCGCTATCGGGCCAGTTGGCGTCTTTTATTTCGCAACCTTTGGCATAGGCTATTTCTACTTCATTGCCCAGATAGTTTTTCAATCCATCATACACTGTGATGTTATCGAGACCTTGTGGGCCGTAACGGCTTATCATGTAATTGGTCTCTTTAGCCAGCGGGCCGGCAATAAGTACCTTTTTGGTTTGCCGTTTATCTAATGGAAGCAGATTATTCTCATTCTTCAGAAGGACAAGCGACTGTTTTTGCATATCGAGCACGAAGTCGCGGTGTTTGTCGGCACCCACGATCTTATCCGCTGCCTTGGGATCTTTTACATAGGGTTCATCGAACAGTCCGAGTTCGAATTTGACGCGTAAAACATCGCCTACCATACGATCGACGGACTTCATAGACAGTTTGCCCTCTTTCACCAGCTTGCGTACCGGCAGGATATAGTCGGCCGGATGGGTAAAGTTGGTACGTACGTTCAATCCGGCTTCAACTACCTGGCGAACGGCTTCTTCGTACGAGTCGGCCACATGATGTTTGGTCTGTACGAACTCCACAGCTTCGCTATCGCTCACCACGTATCCACGGAAGCCATATTCCTGGCGTAGCAGCTGGGTGAGGAAGTAATGGCTGGCTGTTACCGGTATACCGTCCCAGTCGTTATAACTACTCATTACACCTTTGGGATGTGCTTTCTGTATAACTCTTTTAAAGGGATAAAGATGGATCTCATGTAGTTCGCGGGGAGCTACATGCGGGTCGGTGCGTACCGCTGCGTCGCGTCCGCCTTTCGGAATGCTGTATACAGCAAAATGTTTGAGGGTAGAAGCTACGCCGTTCTGCTGTATACCGGTTACCATCTGTATACCGAGCTCACCAACCAGGTAAGGATCTTCTCCGTAGGTCTCAAGTACACGTCCCCAGCGCGGATCACGGGCTACGTCGAGGATCGGGGCATATACGTTATTATATCCCAGGGCACGGGCTTCTTTACCGGCAATATCTCCGGCCTGATATACCAATGCACGGTTCCAGGTACTACCGATGCTGATAGGAGCGGGCAGGGGAGTAGCCTTGGTATGATTCAGTCCGTGGATACCTTCATTGGAGAAGTCGACGGGGATACCGAGACGTGTTTCTTCGATAAACCAGCGTTGAGTAGTATTGATCGCTTCGGCATGATTACTGAAAGGATAGATCAATTCGGGCGTACGGCGGCGAGCGCTTCCTACTCCATTCAACTGTTCGTCGATATTGGCGATACCATCTTTCCAGATCTCATTTTTCCAGCCTTCGGTAGGAAGCGAGTCTTTCAAGACACGGCTGAAGCCGTAAAGGGTAGCCATCTGACAGCTCTTCTCTTCGAGGGTCATCTGATTCAGCAAATCCTGTACACGGGCATCGATCGGGGCGGAAGGATCTTCGTACACGTCTTTTACGCCGTTTTTGTTGAGATCTATCCATCCTTTTTTGTAGATCGAGTCTTTGGCTTGCATGGTACCGGTACCAAGACAGATCGCAACTAGTAATGAATATTTGAAATTCATGTTTTTATAGATTTATGTAATTTGTAGTAATGTAAAAACCGTATGGTCGGTAATCATTAGCGCAAAGGTAACAATTATCGGCCATACGGTCAATGATTAGTAGCTATTCCGGGGCTTGTATTACTTTACATCCCACCACAGACGTGCGTCTATTTTGTTATATGCCGACTGTGCATTATAGTTTTCTGTATTCATGGAAGCTTCTTTCGATGGATAGAGGAAGCGTACCGGTGCATTTTCCTTATTCAGCAGTGCACCATTTTCACGGTCGTCATCGAATACAGGGAAATCTGTACGGCGATATTCAGCCCAGTTCTCATAGATCTGCAGGAAGCCGAGATGCAACCATTTCTGGGTAGCAATCTGTTCCAATGCTTTTGCCGGATTATATTTGAAGCTTGAAGCGGCCAACCAGCTGCCCAATGTGGCATCGGATACATCTCTGTTGGCAATATTCGCGTCTTTTCCTTTCGGAGCATCACTATTTTTGTAATATTCGTAATAGTTCTGAATAGAAAGGATCACCCCTTTATTATAATACTCTTCAGCATTACCACTTTTCAGGCCGCGCTGTGCTGCTTCTGCCAGACAGAAGTAAACTTCAGCTGCCGTCATACCGATTCCCACAGGAAGTTTAAAGTTTTTACGGAAAGTGACTGTGTTCAGACATCCGTAGATCTCAAACAGACGTGTACCGTCCGGGCCATTCACCAGCTTGATTGCTTCGTCGGCCGAAGAGGGATAACCGAGTATTTCCGTGCTGCCTTCGTAAACATCTCCTTCATCATCTGTTGCCGGCTGATAGAATACAACCAGACGAGGGTCGGTAGCTTCTTTCAACAGATTAACGGTGAATTCAGGGGGATACATATAATAACTTTGTGCCTTTGAATGACTTTCACGCATAGCACGCCAGATACCATCGGGAGCAGTGCTCTGATTATCCGTCTTAATATAGGTATTGTCGGCATTGGTGGTGATCAATTGGTCGAGCGACAGTTCGGCCAATACCTGTTTAGCCTTATCAGGATCTACATTCGAGATACGCATGGCATAGCGCAGACGCAGGGAGTTGGCAAATTTGTACCAACCGTTGCAGTTACCTTGATAAACGATATCCTGCTGATTGAAACCATCGTTCGACGTTGCTGTCTGGAAATAGGCGGCTGCCGACTTCAGGTCGTCGAGGATAGCGTAGTATATGTCTTTCTGCGTATCATATTTAGGACGGAAAATCACGCTTCCGCCGTACATCACGTTACGGGCGGTAAAAGCTTCCGAATAAGGCATATTTCCGAAGAAATCGGTAGCGATCGCTGTGTTATATGCTTTCAGGATCTTGCCTGCTTCTACATAGATCTTATATTTTGCCTGCTCTTCTGTCGAAAGGTTGGCATACATCTTATCTATTTCGGTCAGCGTACTCATACGTGTTACGTAATAGTTTTCCCAACGGGCCTTATCATCCTGAATATTCTGATAGAGGTTGACACGGTCTTTTCCAGCCTGGCGTGCAGTGGTCTGGATATAGTTTCCGATCAGTCGGAAGTTGTAATTCCAGGTATCGGCATAGTCTATTTCAATTGTTTTCTGGGCACCTTTGGTAAAAAGGTATCCAATCTCGGCCGATGTAAACCCATCGGGATTGTCGTGCTTCTCATCCAGTTTGCTTTCGCAGGAGGAGAATGTGATGGCAGTGCCTAAAAGCAGGCTATATAATATGTGTTTCATAAACGTTTTCTGTTTTTTATGATGAATGAGTTACTATGTTTAGAAGCTGGTATTGATAGCGAAACCAAAGCTTCTTGCTGACGGATAAGAGGTATATTCCACGTAGGGATTGGTACCGCCTGTACCCAGTGTTGCTTCCGGATTCACATTAGGAACATTCTTATAGATAAAGAACAGGTTGCTTCCTACCAACGAAACATTCAGGTTCTGCAAACCGATCTTTGAAACGATATTATTCGGAACACGGTAAGAAAGTTTCATCTCACGCAGTTTGATGTATGTATTATCATACAGGTTATCTTCCGATCCGGCCCGGTTGTAGCGGGAGTTGTAATAATCGGCTGCCGATACAATGATGTTATTCTTTTCACCTTTCTCGTTTACACCGTCTACGATGATACCATCGTGGCGAACACGTCCGTCGAGCGCATTGGCCGGAGCTGATGCCTGATGATTGTCTAAAGCGATCTTCTGGTTGGTGTTCTTGTCGATGTAATAAGGTTTGCCACCGTATTGTTCGTCGCGTCCCCAAAGAGATTCTTTACCTGCACCGGATGCTTTCAGATAATTGTTGGTAAATGAAAGCAACTTACCTCCGAACGATCCGTCGATATGTACGCTCAGAGAGAAGTCTCTGTAACGGAATGTATTGGTGAAACCGGCTGTGAATTTCGGAGCTGCACTACCTGCATACGTAAATTCCGATTCCTGTTGGTAGTTACCGTTCTTATCGACAACGATTCTTCCCTGATCGTCACGTACCCATTTACGGATAAATACGCTTGGAGTTGCATATCCTGGAACAGCTTTGAAGATAGCTGCGCTCCACGGGTTACTGATCTGACGGTCTTCCATTCCATCGATCAAAGAAAGCAGTTCATTGTGTGTATAGGCAAAGTTAAGCACGCCTTCCCAGCTGAAGTTCTTTGTTTCGACCGGAGTACCGCTCACCTGAAGTTCCACACCACGGTTACCGATTTCACCGGCATTCATTCTCATACCTGTGGCACCTGTTGAAGGAGCAACCGGAACGGTGATGATCTGGTTCTTTGTCTTATTGGTATAGAACGCAAAATCTAATCCCAAACGGCCATTAAGTATGCGGCTTTCCAAACCTACTTCCCATGAATACGTCTTTTCAGGAACGACATTGGTAGGAGGTACGTCGGCTTTGAATTCATTGGTGATAATCGAGCTGTTGTATGATCCGTACTGATATTCGGAGTTCGTAAAGTAGATAGACGGTGTCGTGTTACCCACGATAGCGTATGATCCTCTTACTTTACCATAGTTGTACCAATCCGGCAGATCCAACGCTTCCGTAAATACGAAGCTCAGACCGGCAGAAGGATAGAAGAAGCTACGGTTACCGGCAGTCAGACGGGAAGACCAGTCATTACGGGCTGTCAAATCCAGATACAGGAAGCGTTTGTAAGCTAACTGGGCAGAAGCGAATACAGCACCGAGGAATTCTCCCTGGTTAACCACTTTGTCTTTGCTGGCTTGTTTCGGATCCCGCTTATTGTTTTCTGATGAGAACATACCGTTATATTTCAATCCGTGAGATTCCCAGATAACTTTCGATTCTGTGATATCTTCACCGGAAACACCCAAGTTGGCGGACACATCGAAGTCTTCACCGAAAGCTTTATTGAACATCAACAGACCTTCTACATAATTCTTCTGATAATGGGCATCTTCCTTGCGGTAGCTACCTTCCAGCGTGTTCATATCCGAAGGATCTGCGTATTTAGTAAAGTATTCTTTGTTCTCTTTATCGTCGCGGTAACGATCCGTACCACCACGTAGGCGGAAGTTAAGGAAATCGAATATCTTAAGGTTTGCAGACAGAGAAGCGATCAAACGTTCACGGTTCTGTGTATATTCGTTCTCATTCTGCTGCCACATCAGGTATTTAATGATGTTATCGCGGTTTCCTGAGCTGATATTTGAGATAGCATCAGTCAAGAAGTAGCCATCTTCGTCCTTATAATTGTCTTTCCACAATTGTGTGATCTCGTTACGAGGCATCGGATAGTTCGATACACGGTCGATACGTGTAGGAGGGTTTTTTGTTTCCGAAATATTGAACGATACAGATGCATCGAAAGTCAGTCGTTCGTGTACCTTGAAATTACCCGAGAAGCTGAAGTTATGTTTATTCTGCTTGAAGTTTTCCAGGTAACCGCCGTAGTTCATGTTCGTATAGGCAAGGCGGATACTGTTTTTATCCGAGCCATTGGTAATAGCGATACTATTATTATTGGTGAAACCGTCTTTAAATACGTCGCGATAGTTGTTTGGCTGTGGAGAGTAGGGGCGTTTTACACCATCCCACCAAAGCACTTCCGTTCCGTCCATACGCGGGCCGAAGCTGCGGTAAGTATCCCCGTTATAGATGGGTTGTCCGTCTGCATTTGTCGTGAAGTAAGGGTTTGTTCCTCCTCCGAAGACGTTCTGAAGTTCCGGCATATAAGCACGCTGGTCGTACGTATAAGAAGTACCGACCTGGATACCTAAACCTTTCCCTGAGCCTCCGCGTTTAGTGGTGATTACGATCACACCATTAGTTGCACGAGAACCGTACAAGGCAGCTGCATTAGCACCTTTCAGGATAGACATCGATTCGATATCGTCCGGGTTGATGTCGTTAAGGGCGGAACCTTGCTGTGTTTCGCTACGTTCGCGACCTGCCCAGTTAGAATCAGTGTCGTTGATAGGTATACCATCCACAACGATCAGCGGACGTGTGTTACCTTCCACGGAGTTGATACCACGGATCTGGATCTTGGTACCTCCTGTTGGCCCCGCAGCCGTTTGCTGGATCTGTACACCGGCAGCCTTACCATATAATGAGTTGGCTACGTTCTGTACGGGGACTAACTGGATATCCTCCGATTTCAATTCACTCATAGCGTAACTCAGGGCACGTTTTTCTTTCTTAATACCCATAGCGGTTACTACTACTTCGTCAATCTTCTGGCTATCTTCCATCAATTTTACATCCAGAGTAGCTTGTCCGGTGTATTTGATATCTTGTGTTACATATCCGATGAAAGAAATAGATAGGGTACTTCCGGGAGCTACAGCGATGGAGAAGTTTCCATCCATGTCTGTAATAGTTCCTTCATTTGTTCCTTTTACGGAAACAGAAGCTCCGGCTACTGGGCCAAATGCATCAATAACTGTACCTGTTACTTGCTTTTTTTGTTGAGCGATGTTAGTTACAGCTTCCGACGTAGCTCCTGTTGCAAATACCTGACCGGTAGAACAGAGAGCGCCGGACAGTAAAATAAGTCCGATAGGTCTCAATACTTTTTTCATAAACAAATCTTTAATTAGATTCAAGAAAATTTAATTTCAATGCTGCAAATCTATTAAGGTGTTGTGTTAAAGCCGTATTAGAATCTGTTGATAGGATGGTAAATGCTGTTAGCGACGGATTTTACCATCTATTTGACGGATATTACCATCATGCCCGTGCAACGTTTCGTTATTTTTTGTGTTCATTTACGAAAACAAGTCTAATACCAGCGGTATTACCTGTTGGGGTTATCGCTTATTACCTTTTTTTATTGTTGCTTACTAGTTGGAAATAAGCTACATTTGTATGTAAATATAGTGTGTATGAGTTTTAAGAACCTTCATCAATTATTTTGTTGCCTCTTACTGGTATTTCCTTTATCGGCGAAGGAGCTTTACTTTCAACATATCGATTTGAATGATGGCATTACACAACCGTCGGCTATCTCCATCTATGAGGATGCGAAGGGCTATATCTGGTTTGGTAACGATAATTTCAATCTATACGATGGAAGAATTGTCCGTTCTTTTCGTCTCTCTACTTATATGGACGGTGTAGAGGATAATAATATCCATGCTATTTGTGGAGATAGCGAGTCGTTTATCTATATGTTGGCCAATAACCGGGTGGTTACTTACAATATACGTACGGAAGAGTTTAAACGTACGGATATTTCTGCGAGTACATTAACCTGGCAGGATGAGTATTTGTACTACTCATACAGAAATCAATTCTATCGTTACCGCCCCGACGGAAGTCCCGAAAAGGTCTGTGCTTTCCAAGACTCGACGAACACGATAAAGTCTGTGCTTTTATCTGATGACGGTTGGCTGCTGGGTACAACCAAAGGTCTGTATAAATACTCCGGCGGGACTTTCCATACTCTATTGGAGAATGAGTCTGTTTCTTCCTTATTTATGGATGTACAGAACCGGCTATGGGTAGGAACCGTCTCGAATGGAGCTAAGGTGTATAACGACGGAGTATGGATCTCTTTGCAGGAGAACAGCCCTCTCTGTCCGCTTATCAACGATCAGGTGCGTTGTATAAATCAGGATATTAATGGTAATGTATGGATCGGAACCTTTGGCGGGATAACGGTGGTGAGGCCTTCTTTGCAGGATTGTTACCACTTGTCCCATAAAGAGCAGGTGTCGTGGTCGTTGCAACATTCGTCCGTTTATGCCATCCACCGGGATAGTCAGGGGGGAATGTGGGTCGGTACTTATTACGGAGGACTCAGTTATTTTAATCCGGATACGGAGAATTATACTTTTTATGGCATCTCACTGAGCGATCCCAATAGCCTGAATGGTTTCCTGTTCGGTAAAATGGCGGAAGATACGAAAGGTAATTTGTATATCGCAACCGAACATGGCGGACTGAACAGCATGGATCTTAACACCCAAAAGATAAAGCGCTTTGATTCCGGCCCTTCGCGTATACCTTGCCGGACAACGAAATCGGTCTGGTATGATGATGAACACGACCGGTTATATGTCGGTACTTTCCAGTCCGGACTGCTTTGTTCCACCTCCTCCGGGCGTTTTGAACAAATAGGAGAAGATGTGTTGCTGGAAGACAACCAGCAGATAGTAACAGACCTTATTCCCTGGAAAGGTAACCTGATCGTCGTTTCGCAGGGTGGTTTGTTTTTGCTGGATCTGGAAACGCAGAAACTTTCGCAGTTGTTTACCGACCCCGGGTTGCTAAGCCAGACCGGTGTTATTATCCGGGCTGCTTATCTGGATGCGGAGGACCGGCTTTGGCTGGCTCCGGCTAACAGGGAGATTGTTTGTGTGAATATGGAAACCCGCCAGGCGGAAGAAATCCCTTCTGTAAAAGGAATGATAGGGAAAAAAGTAGTACAAAGCATTACCGGTGACGGCAAGGGAAACCTCTATTTTGTTGTAGTCGGTACAGGTGTATTGCAATATGAACCGGTAAATGATTTCTGGGCTTGCTATAACCAGGAGCAAGGGCAACTGCTCACGAATGAATCTTACAAAGTCTGTGTTACACCAATGGGACGATTGCTGATCACATCGATCCGTGGAATAACCCTGCTGGATATAAAGAAAGGGAAAAGCACGCATACCCTGCTGGGTATCTCTTCGCCGCTTCACCGGCTGAATTCAAACTGCGGTGTGTATATCTCCCCGAAAGACAGCACGATCTTTATCGGCGGTGTGGAAGGGCTGATATCGACAAAAGAGTCGAGTTTGTCCGCTGCTTCCGTTCCTTATACGATTTCATTCAATAGCCTGTTTATCGATAATACCCGTATCAAACCTTCTTCCGGTTCCAGTATATTGAAGGAAGGTATTGCCTATACCTCCGAACTAGTCTTACCTTACGACCGTAACAACCTTACGATCGGGTTTACATCCACCAATTACCGTTATGCCGATAAGAACCTGTTTGAGTATAAACTGGAAGGCCTCGACAAGCAATGGACCCGTACCCGGCTTCCACAGATAATCTATACCTCTCTGTCTCCCGGTAAATACCGCCTGGTTGTGCGTGAAGTAGGAGAGGGCAAACAGATTGCGATAGATATCCGGATACGTCCTCCTTTCTACGCTTCTGTTTATGCTTTCGGAATTTATGCTTTGCTGACCATCTTATTTCTGGTCTGGCTTATCCGCTTCAACCGGAGCCGTGCCGTATTGAAAGCTTCATTGGAAATGGAACACAGGGAGAAACTGCGTATCGAGAAACTGAACCAGATGAAGCTGAAGTTCTATATCAATATATCTCACGAACTGCGTACCCCGCTTACTTTGATGGTCAGCCAGATCGACCTGATCCTGCAAAACTACGATTTAGGGGGAACGTTCCGCAACAAGTTGCTAAAGGTTCGCCAGTATACCGGACAGATGCAGCAGCTGATTACGGAAGTGCTTGATTTCCGTCGTCTGGAACAAGGTAAAATGCCCTTCCATGCAAGTAAACAGAATCTGGTATCCTTCATACAGCAAATCTTCGACTCATTCCGCGATTACGCTTCGATGAACCAAATCCAGTATAAACTGGAAACGGCGGAGGAGAATATCCCTGTCTGGTTCGATGCGGCACAGATCCGGAAAGTATTCAATAATTTGCTGTCGAATGCCTTTAAGTTTACGCCGAAGGAGGGTAGTATCACCATTACTATTATACAGAAAAAGGATCTAGCGGAGATACGTATCTCCGACACTGGCTCTGGTATTCCCCAGAGCCAACAAGATCATATTTTCGATCGTTTTTACCAGGCAGACAATGCTTCCGGCGTCTCTCTTTCCGGCAGTGGTATCGGGCTGGCACTGACCCGCGAAATCATATTGCAACACAAAGGTACGATCGAAGTGCGTAGCGAATTGGGGAAGGGCACGACCTTTATCGTTACCCTTAAACTCGGCGAACAGCATCTGACGGAGGAACAAAAAACGAAGGAGACTGTCCCGGTCGATATCCTCCCCGTGCAACCACAATATACTGAGGAAGAAGTTATACTTTCCGAACCTGTTGAAGAAGCTTCGCCGGAAATGAAAGAGAATGCACTCTCTGTCCTGATCGTGGAAGATAATGAAGATCTGTTGCAGGTATTGGAAGAAGCCTTCTCCATCAAATATAAGGTATATAAGGCCGGAGATGGTGAAGAAGGTATCCGCGTTGCCGAAGAAATGCAGCCGGATTTGATTATCAGCGATGTGATGATGCCCGGTCTGTCGGGGATAGCCATGTGCCAGCGGTTGAAGAAGAAGTTCGAGACATCGCATATCCCGATCCTGCTGCTTACTGCCCGTACCGATCTGGAGAGTGCTTTGGAAGGGATGAAATGCGGTGCCAGCGATTACATAATGAAGCCGTTCAACCTGGAACTGCTCCTATTGAAATGTAATAACGTGATCAATACGTTGCGGCGTCAGCAGGCACGTTTCCGTACCGAAGCAGAGTCGGCTCCGACCGATCTGGCAACCAACCGTCTTGACCAGCAATTGCTGGAAGACTCTGTCCGGATCATTGAGGAGAATATGGAGAATAAAGACTTCAATATCGACATGTGGTGCCGCCAGATTGCCATCGGACGTACCCGTCTCGGGGGAAAGATCAAAGCGATAACAGGCTTGACCCTGAATGATTTCATCCTTCAGATAAAACTCCGTAAATGTGCTTCCCTGCTGGAGAACAGCAATCTGACTATCTCGGAAATAACCTGGAAAGCTGGCTTCTCAAGCCCCGGTTATATGGGGAAATGCTTTAAGGAATACTTCGGGGTGACTCCGATGCAATATCGTAATGCTAAAAATAAAGGCCGCTCCGGATAAAACGGAACGGCCTTCTGTTGTCCCGTACCTGATACGGGATTTTATACTTTTATTATACATTGAAACGGAAGTGCATGATATCGCCATCCTGTACAACATACTCTTTTCCTTCCACGCTCATCTTTCCGGCTTCCTTCACCGCTGCTTCAGAGCCGTAGCTGATAAAATCGTCGTATTTGATTACTTCGGCGCGGATGAAGCCTTTTTCAAAATCCGTATGGATCACGCCGGCACATTGCGGAGCTTTCCATCCTTTTTCGAATGTCCAGGCACGTACTTCCTGTACACCGGCAGTAAGGTAAGTTTGCAGGTTCAGTAAGCTGTAAGCCGATTTGATCAAACGCGCTACGCCTGATTCTTCCAACCCGATTTCCTGAAGGAACATCTGGCGTTCTTCATACGTCTCGAACTCGGCAATTTCACTTTCAATCTTGGCGGCTACCACCAGGATCTCTGCGTTTTCGTCTTTTACCGCTTCGCGTACGGCGTCTACATATTTGTTACCGTTTACGGCGCTGGCTTCGTCAACGTTGCATACATACATGACCGGTTTGCTGGTCAGCAGGAACAGTTCGTGGGCGATCTTTTGTTCGTCTTTAGTATCGAAAGTAACCGTACGGGCACTCTTTCCTTGTTCGAGGGCTTCTTTGAATTTTACCAGAACTTCGTAAGCTTGCTTGGCCTGTTTGTCGCCACCTGTCTGAGCCTGTTTCTGTACTTTGGCAATACGGCTGTCTATTGTTTCCAGGTCTTTGATCTGAAGTTCGGCATCGATGATTTCCTTATCGCGTACGGGATTGACATTGCCGTCCACGTGCACGATGTTTTCATCGTCGAAGCAACGCAATACGTGCAGGATCGCATCTGTTTCGCGGATGTTTGCAAGGAACTTGTTTCCTAATCCTTCTCCCTTGCTGGCACCTTTTACCAGACCGGCGATATCGACGATTTCTACCGTAGTGGGGACGATGCGCTGCGGGTTAATCAGTTCTGCCAGTTTGTTCAAACGTTCGTCGGGAACGGTGATCACACCCACATTCGGTTCAATCGTACAGAACGGGAAGTTTGCTGATTGTGCTTTTGCATTTGATAAGCAGTTGAAAAGAGTGGACTTCCCTACGTTAGGAAGACCTACGATGCCACATTGTAAAGCCATAAACTATTATGTTGTTTTTATTATTTTCAGTCGGCAAAGATAGCTATTCTTTCTCGTATATTCTTCATGAACAGGGAATATCGTGTGTTTTATCTGTATGAGGGATCGTTAACCAAATTGTTTTTGAAAACAACTGTCACACTATCACTAATATTAGTGTATGACTTGAAATATAAAGCATAAACGGAGTGATAGTAGGCAAATTCAACTATCACTCCAACTATCACACTATCACTGAAATTTCGTTGGATAAGGATGTATTTTGATAAGGTATATGACTTATTTTCAGCGGATAAGGCAGATATTTATATTGAGACCCGGGTGTTGGCAGTTGCTACACCCGGGTCTCGATACTCTTGAGATGGGGGTCTGAAAGGCGGTAAAAAGGGGGCGTCGGGAACCTTTTCTGCTTATTTACGTGAAAAAAGGTCGTGATGTAGCCCTTTTTAGGCAGGGAACTTCGTAAAGTTTCTGCTTAATGTGCTTCCAGCCAGTTCGCTCCCTCGCCACAATCGGCAATCAGTGGAACTTCCAGCTTGATGGCGCCTTCCATCTCCTCGAGGACGATCTGTTTTACTTTCTCCTGTTCTTCTTTCAGTACATTGAAGTTAAGTTCGTCATGTACCTGAAGGATCATTTTGCTTTTCAGGCCTTCCGCTTCAAAACGTTTGAAGATAGCTACCATAGCCACCTTAATAATATCGGCGGCACTTCCCTGGATAGGGGCGTTGATCGCATTTCGTTCGGCATATCCGCGGACTATCGCATTGTGTGACTTGATATCCGGTAGGAAACGTTTACGTTTATAGATCGTTTCTACATATCCTTTGTCACGGGCTACTTCGATGCTTTCATCCATGTAATCGCGTATGCCCGGATAGGATTTGAAATAACCGTCGATAAGCTCTTTTGACTCCGCCCGGGGGATATTGAGCCGTTCGGCCAGCCCGAACACCGAAATGCCGTAGATGATCCCGAAATTGGCCGTTTTAGCCTTGCGGCGCATATCGCTGGTCACTTCTTCGACCGGGATACCGTAAATCTTGGCAGCCGTTGCCGCGTGGATGTCGGCTCCGCTGCGGAAAGCTTCGATCATATGTTCATCTTTGCTCAGATGCGCCATGATGCGGAGTTCAATCTGCGAATAGTCGGCGGAGAAGAAGATGCAATCTTCATTGTCGGGGATGAATGCCTTGCGGATCTCACGTCCCAGGTCGTCACGGATCGGGATGTTTTGCAGGTTGGGGTTCGTAGAACTCAAACGGCCGGTCGAAGTTACTGTCTGGTTGAAGGAAGTGTGCACTTTGCCTGTTTCCGGCCTGATCAGTTCGGGCAGGGCATCGATGTATGTGCTCAACAACTTCTTCAGTCCGCGGTACTCCAGAAGTTTGCCGACGATAGGATGTTTGGAGCGCATTTTCTCCAGAATATCTTCGCTGGTGCTGTAACTGCCTGTTTTTGTCTTTTTGGCTTTCTCTTCGATCTTAAGCCGCTCGAACAGGATTTCACCGACTTGTTTCGTCGAGTTGATGTTGAATTTTACTCCTGCCAGTTCGTGGATCTCTTTTTCCAGCTTGTTCAGTTCGCCGGTCAATACATCCGACGATTGCTTCAAGGCAACCGTGTCGAGCTTGACACCTGTTTCCTCCATTTCTGCCAATACATATATTAAAGGCATTTCGATATCGAAGAAAAGCGATTCGAGTCCTTCCTTCTTTAACTCGGGGGCAAAGTAGTTTTTCAGCTTTAGGGTGACGTCTGCATCTTCGGCCGCGTATTCCGCGATCTGGGCGATGGGGACATCCCGCATGGATAACTGGTTCTTCCCTTTGGGGCCGATCAGCTTCTCGATAGGGATGGTTTTATATTTGAGATAAGTGTCCGCGAGGTAGTCCATCCCGTGACGAAGTTCCGGGTTCAGCAGGTAATGGGCGATCATCGTGTCGAACAGCGAGCCGGCTACCCGGACGCCATACTTGCGGAGAACGAGAATATCGAATTTTATGTTTTGTCCAATTTTTAACGATTGGGGATTTTGCAGGGCAGGGGAGAAGTGGGCGATCACTTTTGCCGCTTCTTCCGCATCGGCGGGAACAGGGACATACCAGGCCTCATTTTCCTTCACGGCGAACGACATCCCGACCAATCCGGCAGTAAGCGGATCGATGCCATCGGTTTCCGTGTCAAAAGCAAAAAATTCCTGACTCAATAAAAAACGGCCTAAATTCTCCCTTTTCTCTTCATTATCAACGAGATGGTAAGTGTGAGCAATCGATTTTAAGTCCGCGAGAGTCGAATATTTTGGAACGCTCGGCTCTTCGGGCGCAAATATATCAAACAGAGAGCCTTGAACAGGGCCTTTCGCAACCTTGGCCGGAGCGGGCTTTTTCTCCTCGGCTGTCAACTTGTTAATAAATGTTCTGAATTCTAATTCTGTGTAAATCTCAGTCAGCCGGGCTTCGTTCGGTTTTTCGCGGACGCATTTCACGGCGTCGAACTGGATGGGGACATCCGTCTTGATCGTTGCCAGGAATTTGGAGAAGCGGATTTGTTCCACATTCTCCGTTACTCTTTTTTGGAGTGCGCCTTTCAGCTTGTCGGTATTCTCTAACAGTTTTTCGATCGAGCCGTATTCTTCGAGTAATTTCTGTGCTGTCTTTTCTCCCACACCCGGACAACCCGGAATGTTGTCGGAGCTGTCGCCCATCAGACCAAGCAGGTCGATCACCTGGTCGACCGAAGTCAGCGAGTATTTGTTCAGCACTTCTTTTACTCCCATAATTTCGTAGTCGCCTCCGAACTTGGGGCGGTACATGAATATATGATCGGATACCAGCTGGCCGTAGTCTTTGTCGGGTGTCATCATAAAGACATCGAAACCCTCTTTCTCCGCCTGCTTGGAGATGGTGCCTATCACGTCGTCCGCCTCAAAACGGGGGACTTCCAGGATAGGGATATTGTATGCTTCTATAATATCCTTAATAATAGGTACGGATTGGCGGATCACTTCCGGTGTTTCTTCGCGCTGTGCCTTGTACAGTTCGTAGGCCTCATGACGGAAAGTCGGCCCTTTGGGGTCGAAAGCCACGGCAATGTGCGTCGGATTTTCACGTTTTAAAACGTCTTCCAGACTGTTTATGAACCCGAAAATGGCCGATGTATTCATGCCTTTTGAGTTGATACGCGGATTTTTAAGAAAAGCGTAGTACGACCGGTAGATCAGTGCATACGCATCTATGAGGAATAACTTCATCTCTTTTAACACGTTTTAGGGTGACAATAGACGGTAAATGTACGAAAAAACTCGCTTACTCAATACTTTTTGTTACTTTTGCGAATCTTTGGATAGATTATGAATGATAGAACGAAAATAGAACAACCGGTTGCTGAAGAGTTTAAACGCTTTAACGAGGAATTTGCGGATTCACTTCGTAGTGAGACGCATAGATTGCAATCGGCTATTGACCAGATACTGCATGCCAGCGGTAAACATGTACGGCCGTTGCTGGTGCTGCTTACCGCTAAAGCTTGTGGAAAAGTAACCGATCATACGATCAATTCGGCCGTTTTCCTGGAACTGCTGCATACGGCTACGCTGATACACGACGATGTGATCGACGAGACCAAACAGCGTCGTGGAGTACCTTCCCTGAATGCTATTTTTGATAACCGTATCTCTGTGCTGGTGGGCGATTATGTCCTTTCCACCGCATTGATCCGTTCTATCCAGACAGGCAGCCTGCAGATCATAAATATCGTATCCAACCTCGGTCGCGACCTGTCGGAAGGTGAGATCAAGCAACTGGAAACGGCTGAAGAAAGCATTCTGGATGAAGCTTGCTATATGCAGGTCATAAAGAAAAAGACGGCAACGCTGCTTTCTTCCTGTACCGAGATCGGTGCTATTTCGGCGGATGCTTCACAAGAACTGGTGTTGAAATGCCGTAAGTTCGGTGAATACCTGGGGTACTGCTTCCAGATCAAAGACGACATTTTCGATTACTACAAGGAAATGAATATCGGAAAACCTACCGGTAATGATATACGCGAAGGAAAGGTTACTTTACCTCTGTTGCATGCGCTTGAACAGGGCAGGAGAGAGGAAGTGGAGTCTCTGCTGAAAGTGATCCACGAGAAGGATTTTTCTGCTGAGAATATCGATGCCCTGATCGAATTTGCCAAAGCGAACGGCGGTATCGAATATGCGGAAATGCGTATGAAGGAGTATCACGCCAAGGCGGTGGAAGTCCTTATGGAGCTGCCGGAGTCGGATGCCCGCGAGGGGCTTTTGCTACTTGCCGACTATATAATGGAAAGACAGAAATAAGTAAATATTCCAATAAAAAAGGTTCAACCCATCGATGGATTGAACCTTTTTTTATTCTCAACTGGCAACTTTATTTCCCCAGTCTATGCTCGATATCTTCCACCAGGCTGCTGGCTCCGATACGGAATAGTTCGTTGTTCAGCCAGTCATTTCCCAGAACCTCTTTCACGATGGTATAGTACTTCACCGCATCTTCTGCTGTACGCACGCCACCTGAAATCTTGATGCCGGCCTTATTGCCTGTGATGGAATGGTACTTTTTGAGTACTTTACACATCGTATAAACAGCTTCCGGGGTGGCACCGGGATAACCCTTGCCCGTAGATGTTTTAATGAAATCTGCACCGGAATAGAGAGCCAGGATCGCGGCCTTACGGATATTCTCCGGAGTAACCAAAGCTCCGGTTTCCAGAATCACTTTCAGCTTGGCTTCGCGGCAGCTTTCTTTGATCTCCTGGATATCTTCGGTGAGCTCTTCGTAGTTCTCTTCCAGGAAATAGCCGAGGTTCATAACGACATCGATCTCATCTGCACCCGACATGACGGCCATCGCTGTTTCCGCTATCTTTATCTCCATGAAGGTTTGTGATGAAGGAAAACCTGCGGCCACTGAAGCGATCTTTACGTTCTGGGCTGTCAATGCCTGCTTCACTGTTTCAACAAAAATAGGGTAGGTGCAGATCGCCGCTACGTTGGGAACGTCGGGGCGCGTACCTTCGAAATCGTTCACTTTGTCCGCCAGTTTCCAGATGCTTTCTTTCGTATCGATACTGGTCAGCGATGTCAGGTCGATACAACCGTGTATCTGTTTCAAAACCTCGGGAGTGAAGTTCTCCTTTTCATGGTTTTCGAGGATCGAGTTGACGTGTTTGCCTACTATTTCCTCTGTCCCGGCGGGATCGAATTTGCTGAATGCTTCGTGATATTTATCCATCTGCCCGTCGTGTTCATGATCGTGATCATGGTCGTGTCCGCAGCTGCAATTGTGTTCGTGTGCCATAGGTTATAATTTTTTATTGTTTATATGTCGTTCTTTATCCCGGTCGGTTTTCTTCTGTAGATTCTTTTCGAATGCTGCTGTCAGGTCTACGCCGGTTTGGTTGGCAAGGCAAAGCAGTACCCATAGTACATCTGCCATTTCATCGCCTAAATCGCGGTGTTTGTCACTTTCTTTGAAAGACTGTTCGCCGTAAGTGCGGGCCATGATACGGGCCAATTCGCCTACTTCCTCGGTCAGGATCGTCATATTGGTAAGCTCGTTGAAGTAGCGCACACCGTATGTTTTGATCCAGTGGTCTACTTTCTCCTGGGCTTCCTGCAAGGTAATATCCGCCATCTTATTCTTTGTTTTGCGAGTCGATCAGGATAGTGACCGGCCCATCGTTTAATAACTCTATTTTCATATCGGCACCGAATGTCCCGGTGGCCACTTCCTTGCCCAGCTGAAGCCCCATCTCTTCACAAAAGGCTTCGTACATCGGGATGGCGATATCCGGTTTGGATGCATGGATGTAGGAAGGGCGGTTTCCCTTTTTTGTAGACGCATGGAGAGTGAACTGGCTAACCACCATTATCTCGCCCCCCGATTCGATCACAGAACGGTTCATAACCCCGTTTTCATCGTCGAAAATGCGCAGGTTGGTGATCTTCTTACATAGCCACTCGATATCTTCCTGCGTATCGCGGTCTTCGATACCTACCAGAACCAGCATCCCGTTTCCTATCTTGGATTTGACTTCTCCGTCGATCGTGACGGAGCAATGCTGTACACGCTGTATAACTGTCCTCATTTGTATGTTTACTTTAAACCATTTATTAATGTATTTGTTTTGGCTTCTCCGATTAATTCCTTCAATTCCTCGAAGCTGGCCTCGCGTATCCTTTTCACACTCTTATAGTGGCGCAGAAGCAATACTTTTGTCTTTTCTCCGATCCCTTTGATATTATCCAGTTCGGAACGTGTCTGGCTCTTGCTGCGCTTATCCTTATGGAAGGTGATGGCAAAGCGGTGTACCTCGTCCTGTATCTGTGTAAAGAAACGGAACATCTGGCTTTGTATCTGCATGCCGACCGTAATCGGGGGGAAGCCGAAAAGCAATTCGGATGTGCGGTGTTTCCCGTCCTTCGCCAACCCGGCTATAGGTATATCCAAATGGAGTTCGTCTTGTATGACTTCGCGTACTACTTCCATTTGTCCCTTTCCACCGTCGGTAAGGATCAGGTCGGGCAGGGGAGAACCTTCGTTGATGGCCCGCTGGTAACGGCGGCGTACCACTTCTTTCATCGATGCGTAATCATCGGGGCCGACCACTGTTTTTATGATGTATTTGCGGTAGTCCTTCTTCGATGGTTTCGCCATTTTGAACACAACGCAGGCAGCAACGGCATCGCTACCCTGTATGTTCGAGTTGTCGAAACATTCGATATGCATCGGCAATTTGGGAAGGTGCAAGGCGTCTTGTATTTCTTTTAATATACGTGTGCTGCGTTGTTCCGGATTTAATTTCTCTGCTTGTTTGAGACGGTCTACTTTGAATTGTTTTACATTCATTTCAGACAGCTCTAGCAGCTTCTTTTTGTCGCCGCGCTGGGGTACCGTGAAGCTGACGTTTGCCAGTTCCATATCCGGATCGAAAGGTACGATGATCTCCCGTGCCGTACTTTTAAAACGTTCGCGCATTTCTATAATGCCCAGGCTAAGCAGTTCCTCTTTTGTTTCGTCCAACCGTTTTTTATACTCGAACGTATAAGCTTGTACAATGGCCCCGTTACCGATATGCATGAAATTGATATAGGCGGAACGCTCGTTCTCGGCAATCGAAAAGACATCTATATTATGCAGCATGGGAGTAACGACCGTCGATTTCGAGCGGTAGTTCTCTATTACCTCATACTTCTCCTTTATTTTTTGTGCTTCTTCGAACTTCAATTCTCCTGCCAATACCTGCATCTCTTCATACAGATGTTTGCTGATCTGGGAAATATTTCCGCGTAGGATCTCTTTTATTTCGGAGATATTCTGTCGGTATTCATCCAGGGATTGCAATCCTACACAGGGGCCTTTGCAACGTTTTATGTGATACTCCAGGCAAACGCTGTATTTCCCTTCGGCAATCGATTCCGGTGTAAGCGGCAGTTTGCAGGTGCGCAACGGATAGAGCTCTTTCAGCATTTGCAGCATCACCTTGGCTGTGTACACGGAAGGGTAGGGCCCGTAGTACTGCGAACCGTCCCGCACGATATTCCGGGTCTGAAATATGCGTGGAAAGTATTCGTTCTTTACGACAATAGACGGGTACGTTTTGTCGTCTTTCAGCATCACGTTATATCGTGGGCGATACTGTTTGATCAAATTGTTCTCGAGCAATAACGCATCCTCTTCTGTGTCGACTACAATGTATTTGATGTCGCGTATTTGCTTCACCAATACACGCGTCTTGTTGCTGTCGTGCTCCTTGTTGAAATAGGAGGATACACGGCGCTTCAGGTTCTTAGCCTTGCCTACATAAATGATCGTACCCTTGTCATCGAAGTACTGGTAGCACCCAGGCTTGTCCGGCAGGATCGAAAGGATCATTTTTATATGTTTATCGGTTTCTGAACTCATCTTGTTTAATTGTTTCTGGCCTATTCCCAGTGTTTTACCTTCTTTTACCTAAAGTAAATGTTTCACGTGGAACAATTCGCGTTTTATCTTCCGAGCAGTACCAGCAGGATGTTGATATCGCTTGGGGAGATACCCGGGATACGGCTTGCCTGGGCAATCGTATCAGGGTCTATCTTCGTCAGCTTTTGACGTGCTTCCGTGGATAAGGACTGGATTGAATTGTAGTCGAATTTACCTTTGATATGGATATTCTCCAGGCGGTTTATCTTGTCTGCGATGATCTGTTCGCGCCGGATGTACCCGCTGTACTTGATCAGGATTTCTGCCGCTTCGATAATCTCTTCTTTGCGTGAAGCAGGAACCTTGTCCAGCTCTGCGCGGAGTGCTGGAACGAGGGTGGCAATACTTTCCATCGTGAGCTGCGGGCGAAGGATCAGGTCGATCAGTTTACAGCCGTGAGCGAGTGGGGTAGTACCCAGTGCTTCTAATCCGTCGTTGATGTATTGCGGCTTCACAGAGTAGTTTTCTGCAAAAGCAATAATGGCGTCTCTGTGCTCTTTTTTCTCTTTTAGCAGGTCGTAACGGTCTTGTTTTGCCAAACCTATTTTGTATGCCTTTTCTGTCAGACGCATATCTGCGTCGTCTTGGCGGAGCAGGATACGGTATTCTGCACGGGAGGTAAACATACGGTAGGGCTCGTCCACTCCTTTGGTTACGAGGTCGTCGATCAGTACACCGATATAGGCTTCGTCGCGGCCCAATACAAACGGTTCACCGCCGTGGCAATTGATATGTGCGTTGATACCTGCAATCAGTCCTTGTCCGCCTGCCTCTTCATAGCCGGTGGTACCATTGATCTGTCCTGCAAAGAACAGGTTCTTGATCTGTTTCGTTTCCAGGTTGTGATGTAGTTGGGTAGGGTCGAAGAAGTCGTATTCGATCGCATATCCCGGACGGTAGATCTGAATGTCCCTGAAGGCCGGGATGGCTTGCAGGGCACGCAACTGGATATCTAATGGGAGAGAGGAGGAGAAGCCGTTCAGGTAATATTCCTGTGTCGTTTCGCCTTCCGGCTCCAGAAACAGTTGGTGCTGCGTTTTATCTGCAAAGGTCACGATTTTTGTTTCGATACTCGGGCAATAGCGCGGGCCGATACTCTGGATTTGTCCGTTGTACAAGGGAGAGTCGGGGAGGCCTTCGCGCAGGATTTCATGACAAGCTTCATTGGTGAATGTAGTCCAGCAGCTAAGCTGTTTTAAAGGACGCGGCTGGAAATCGAGATAAGAGAATTTATGGAAGTCGTTCTCTCCCGGTTGTTCCCCCATTTCATCGAAATGGATGCTGCGGCCGTCGATACGGACAGGGGTTCCTGTCTTCATACGTTCGGATCTGATGCCTGCGGATATCAGCTGTTCGGTAAGTCCGGTTGCAGCGGGTTCGGAGATACGTCCGCCGCGTATTTGTGTGCGTCCGATATGCATTAATCCGTTCAGGAATGTCCCGTTGGTTAATACAACGCTTTTGGCTCGGAATTCCACGTTCATGCTGGTCTTTACACCGCAGACCGTGTTTCCGTCGAGTAATAATCCCTGAACGGTGTCTTGCCAGATATACAGGTTCGGAAGGTTTTCCACGATCCCCCGCCAGCAGTCGATGAAGCGGGCACGGTCGCTTTGTGCACGCGGGCTCCACATGGCTGGGCCTTTGCTCCGGTTCAGCATACGGAACTGGATGGCCGTGCGGTCTGTAACAATTCCCATATAACCTCCCAACGCATCGATCTCACGGACGATCTGTCCTTTAGCGATACCGCCAACGGCCGGATTGCAACTCATCTGTGCAATCTTGTTCATGTCCATAGTGATAAGAAGCGTTTTCGAACCCAGGTTGGCGGCAGCTGAAGCGGCTTCACAGCCCGCATGACCAGCACCTACCACGATCACATCGTAATTGAAAGTCATTGTCGTAATTATCTTTGTTTCTTTTGCAAAGATAGTCATACTCCGCCTTTTACTCACCATCCCGAAGGATATTTTGCTTATGCTTAGTTTCGTTATAGAATTATAATTCTTTTAGTACATCCATCACATAGTTCCGCCGTTGCCGTGAGATAGGGATAGACGAGCCGTCTTTCATACGGATATATCCCCCGTCGCTCTTGATGAAGCATTTGATTTCATCAAGGTTGATCAGGTGGGATTGGTGTACGCGCAGAAAGTTATGGGGCGTTAGCAGTTCGTCGAATTCTTTTAAGGTTTTGGAGACAACCAGTTTCTCCCCTGTTTTTAAATAGAAGGTGGTATAGTTGCTTTCCGATTCGCAGCGGATAATCGAACCGATCTCCACAAACTCTATTTTGTCGGCTACGGACAATGCTATTTTCTTTTGTTTATCCAATACCCGTGTGTTTTGCAGGAGGTTTTGCATCCGTTTGTTCTCCTGTTTTCGCAGGACGACTTGGACGGCTTTCTCTACGGCATGTGCCAGCTCTTCCGGGTCGATCGGCTTCAACAAATAATCGAGTGCGCTGAAGCGGATCGCCTGGATCGCATAGCTGTCGTAGGCGGTTACAAAGATCACCTCAAAAGGAATATCCGGAAGGCTTTCCAGCAGGGAAAAACCGGTATCGTCGCCCAGCCGGATATCCAGAAAAAGGATATCCGGTTTAACTTCGGGTAGCACGGTGCAGGCTTCCGTGACAGAGCTGCAAATGACCGATATTTTGATTTGCGGACAGTAGGTTCCGAGCATGCGGAGCAGGTTCTCCCGGTTTCCCTGCTCGTCATCTACAATCGCTGCGGTTATCTTTGTTTCCATATTTCGTTGTTATAAAGGGATGGATAACCGGACATGGCAACCGGAAACGGCTTCTTTCTCCTGCCTGTTTTCGATCGTGACGCCGATTTCCGTATTGTACAAAGTCTTTAATATCTCGAATTCGTTGGTGACGGCACGGATACCGAAACCACCGTTCGCCTCTGTCCTCAATCCCGGGCCATCATCCGTAATGTCGATTATCAACAACTGGTTTTGCAAAGATAATCGAATTGTGATTTCTCCCGTACCGCGCGGAGCGATTCCGTGCTTAACGGCGTTTTCAACGAAAGGTTGTATCAGCATTCCCGGAATCTCGATCGTATCCGGCTCGATGTTCTCGTCTACTGTCAGCGAGTAAGAGAAGGGGAAACGAAGTTGTTCGAGCTTTAAATAGAGCTGCAACTGTTCGATCTCATCCGAGAGAGGAACCAGTTTCTTTTCGGATGTTGCCAGTACTTTCCTGAGCAAACGTGAGAAATCGATCAGGTATTTGTTTGCTTCCTGGTTAGCCGATCGATTGATCAGGTTCTGTATCGAGCTTAATGCATTAAAGATGAAATGCGGGTTCATCTGGGAACGGATCGCACGGAGTTCGAGTTCGCGGATACGGCGGCGGTTACGTTCCTGTTTCTGTTTGTTTTTGTTCCGGAAATAGTATATGATACCAATGATTGCCGAGATCAAAAGCGCACCTAGAATACCTTCTTTGAATCCTTTTATGAAATCGTTGAAGGATTTATCCTCTCTGTTCAGGTCTTTTTTTACTAAATCGATGATTGTGTCTATGTCAAAATCCCAGAGTCTCCGGTAGAGAATAGTTCCGTCTTCACGCATCAGAATGGTGAGTGGGTAGATACCTTTAGACTTTAAATCTTGTACTTGCTGGTTGGGTATAGCTTTGTATGGCTTAACCTTCTTAGCATTATGAGAGGAAAACTTTGAGTATAGTTCAAGCTGTATGGTGGAAGTTAGTCCTTCCGCTTCAATACGCTGTTTCAAGTCGAATGCGTTTTGGAGATTATTGGCGGGAAGACCATCCCATGTCAATAGTTGTAACAGAATGTATTTCCGGTTGTTCCCTTTCGCTAGGTGCAGGCTGTCGGTTATAATCAAACCGGTTTCTTTAATATTCTTTCCAGCTTCAAAAGGTAACAGCTTGCTGTATGTGTTTTTTAGATCGTTTGTCAGGCTGGTATCCGGGCAGGAGCTGATAAAATCCTTATAATCCGCTTCTAATTCGGATAGCATTTTTTCACCCATTAAAGCCTTTAGATTAACTTTATTTACTTGATATTTTGGATAACCGGAAAGGATTTGTTTAGTTAATAGATAGTCTTCCTGTGGGGTTAATTCTTTCTGCTTGTTCAGACGTAGATTGTCCGACTTGAGTTCCTGTTTTTTATAGATAGCATAGACATACAGAAAATAATTATAATTTGCTGCATCCTGTTTTCTTAGGCTATATGCATAATCGATGAGTGGATTAACAGATGTAAAGTAGGGAGCCTGCCAGTCGGGTAAGCCGCTTTCGCGCCAAACTTCTTTGTTCTCGGTAAACAGGCAACGCCGTAGGATTTCACCACCTTTAAAATACTCTTCCGAGAGTTCAAATACTCTTCGCCAATAGGGGTCCATCTTCTTAAAATCTTTCTCAAAGGCTGTTTGAAAAAGAGAATCACGGGACTGAAATGCTTTTTTCTGATCAGCGGGAGAAGTACTGTAAAATTCAGAATTGTAGTAAGAGAAACGCATGAAGTTGTATTGAAGGTTATTTTGTTCATTCCCTCGTCCTTCGTAATGGAAGGTATGTGTATTGGCATAAACTTCTTTATCCTGGACAATGGAATCTCCCGGAGTGAGCAGTAAAGTCACTCGTTTTCCGACTTTGTATTCTGTCGGGTAAGGTATAAATATTTTTTTATGAATAGTTGAATCTCCGGATGTGTCGATATCGAAATCACAGCAGGTAAATTCCGTATTCGGAGGAAGAGCGAATGAGGCATCGATAACTCGTGTACCCGGTGTTGTTTGGATAATCCCGTCTTCTTTCCAGCCGATGAGGAAATCATTGGCTACCGGGGTGATTAGCTCCTCCAGGTTTAACGAATCCCGTACAGATGTTTCCGAATAAGCAGGTAATCCCTCTTGTCTTACTCCGAAAGGAACATATGTTTTCGAATAGGAATAGAATGAGTCCTTTTTATCGGATGCAAGTGGTTTCCGGCTTTTCCGGTCGTACGTAACGCGCATAATTTGTCTGTTTGACGTATTATTATCGAAAGCGAAATCCTGCTGATAACGGCTGTCGAAATAATAAAAGCCGGGCTTCTCTTTGTCATTACGGCAATCATACAAGTACCCTAGCGCATAGTCGATAGAAATGGATTTGTCCGTTCTGTCTGCCACTGTTGCCTGTATAGTGATCCGACGTATGTTTTCCGCCCTCCAGGGAATTTCTTCTTTAATCCCCGGGGCGACATAGGGATAATAATGGACAGCTTCGAGGGTTATCCAATCTCCTTTTTTCAGGGAGTCGGGATTGTAAGGGACGAATGTGTCCGCCCAGCCGTTCCATGTCAGGCATAGGAATAAAAATAAGAGTCTCACTTTCATAACTGTAAATTTAAATGAAAAATCCGATTACAGTTCAAAAGTATAGGCGAAAGACTTTCCCTCGATTGAAAAATGAGTGAATGGCGGGTTTGGGTGAGAATCTGTCCCCAAAGGATATTTTGCCCGAAGAATTTAAAAGTAGCTTGCCTACGATTGAGGAGATTGAAAGAAATATGAAAGATTAAAGAGAATGCCGGGGTTAACTCTCCCGGCATTCTTCCGGCAAAATAGCCAGTGCCTTGTTTTCATTTTCTTCCATGATCTCCCTCTCCCCCGGCCCTTTGTCGTTGATGCCGCAAAGATGGAGAATCCCGTGGATGATGGTGCGGTGTAATTCTTCGTTGTAGTCGGTTTTGAATGCTTCTGCATTCGTCTTTACCGTATCCAGGCTGATAAAGAGATCTCCCGATATTTTATTGCCGCTGGTATAATCGAAAGTGATGATGTCCGTGTAATAATCATGTTGCAGGTACTGGCGGTTTACTTCCAGTATCTTTTCATCGGAACAAAAGATATAGCTGATATCTCCTGTTTTTTTACCGTATGTTTCTGCAACGGCCTTTATCCAGTTGCCTACTGCTCTTTTCTTGATGGCAGGGAGTTCGATATCCTCTGCATAAAATGATATTGCCATATTGCTTTTGTTATTCTTATTTTCTGATCTAAATGATACGTTAAAAAATATTAGTCGCGGTACTAATTCTAATTAGTCGCTATATTAATCCCGATTACCCGCTATAGTAATGACATTTTGATAACCGGTAAATCCTATTGGGCAAAGAACAGATAAGTCAATGCAATAGCTGCAATAGCCCCTACCAGGTCTGCCAATAAAGAACATTGTATTGTATAACGGGTATTACGTATGCCGACACTTCCATAATACAGAGCCACGACATAAAAAGTCGTATCCGTCGAACCCTGTACGATCGAAGCCAGTCGTCCCACAAATGAGTCGGCACCATATGTATTCATCGCATCCAACATCATTCCGCGTGCTCCGCTACCGCTTAAAGGCTTCATCAGGATGGTTGGTAGTCCGCCTACGAAATCAGTATTGACACCCAGTGCGCCGATACCCACACGAATACCCTCGATGATAAAATCCATTGCACCTGAAGCGCGGAACACTCCTATCCCGACTAGTATGGCTACCAGATACGGAATGATCGTTATCGCTGTCTTAAATCCTTCTTTTGCCCCTTCAATGAACGTGTCATATACATTGATCTTTTTACGGATGCCGCTGACGATAAAACCGCAGATGATCGTAAACAGCAAAGTGTTTGCAAACAAAGTCGAGTAAAGCGACACCTGTTCCTGCTCCAACGAATTGAACAACCAGACCAACCCGCCTATAAAAGCAGCCAATCCACCGAAGAATAGAATAAGATTTTTCTGAAGAATATTGATCCGTTGCTTGATGCAGACAGCCAGTATGGCTACCAGTGTAGATGAAAACGTAGCCAGCATGATCGGCAGGAAAACGTCTGACGGATTAGCCGCCCCCATCTGTGCCCGGTACATCATAATGGTGATCGGGATCAATGTCAGTCCCGACGCATTGATACAAAGAAACATGATCATCGGGTTACTGGCCGAGTCCTTCTCGGTGTTCAGTTCCTGTAGCTGCTGCATGGCCTTCAGGCCCATCGGTGTAGCCGCATTATCAAGCCCCAGTAGATTGGCTGAGATGTTCATAAAGATCGAACCTGTTACCGGATGCTCTTTCGGTATGCCCGGAAACAACTTACTGAAAACCGGTGCTCCCAGGCGGGCGAACGACTGGATCACTCCCCCCTTTTCACCGATCTTCATGATACCCAGCCAGAGCGATAATATCCCGGTCAGTCCGAGGGATATCTCAAACCCTGTTTTGGCAGAGGCAAAAGATGAATTGATGATTTCGGTAAATACCGCCGTGTCTCCGGCAAAGATCAGTTTCCCCAGTGCGACAACGAACGCGATAAGAAAGAAGGCAATCCAGATATAGTTTAAAACCATAGATCAATAGTCGTTTATTTTACTAAATGTTTTGACAAAAGTAGCAATTCTTCTTTGTATTAAAGGGCTGTTTGTTTAAATTTGACGGCTGATAAAGAAAATAATATACACTGGAATATGAAGATATTAGTGACCTACGACATGTTTCGTGAAGGCTTCACCGAGCTGGAAAGCAAATATGATGTAACTTTTCCCGCAGGAAGAGATTTTACGTATGAAGAAGTGATGGAGATGATCCCGGAGTATGATGTGTTATGCTCCATGTTCGACTTCCCGGTAAACAAGGAACTGGTCGACCATGCCCCGAACCTGAAAATGGTAGCCAACTATGCGGTGGGATATAATAACATCGATGTGGCTTACTGCCTTGAAAAAGGTATCACTGTTGCCAATACGCCTGACCCCGTCACCGCCCCTACTGCCAACCTGGCTTTGGGACTGATGATCGATACCGCCCGCCGTATCACCGAATGCGACCGCAAACTGCGTACGCTCGGTAAAGAAATGAAGATCGGCGTTCTGGAAAACCTGGGCGTTAACATCACCGGACAGACACTCGGTATTATCGGTATGGGGCGTATCGGCAAAGCATTGGCCAAACGTGCAAATGCTTGTGGCATGGACGTGATCTATCATAACCGCCGTCCTCTTTATGTAGAGGAAGAAACAAAACTGAATGTAACGTATGTTTCGATGGAAGATCTGCTGGCAAAGTCAGATTTTGTTTCTCTGAATGCTCCTTATACTCCCGATACCTACCATATCATCGGTGAAGCGGAATTGAAACAGATGAAGCCATCGGCTATCCTGATCAATACGGCTCGCGGCCCGTTGGTGGATGAACATGCCTTGGTAAAAGCTTTACAGGACGGGACAATTCACGGTGCCGGTCTCGACGTATTCGAGTTCGGCGATTATCCCCTGCCAGAATTGCTGGAGATGGATAACGTAGTATTAACTCCCCACATCGGTACGCAGACGATGGATGTGCGTATCGTAATGGCCCGTACGGTTTGCAATAATGTGATCGGGTTCCTGGAAGGCGACCGCCCTGTGTCACGCGTCTTACGTCCATGACGGCGGCTTTTATACTGAGCGAGCTTCTCTCGATGGCTAATCCGGAGAAGGCCGCTTTCCTGCAGGGCTTCTTTAAGACCGGCCCCGGGCAGTATGCCGAAGGCGATGTCTTCCTCGGGCTGGTGGCTCCCCTGACCCGTAGTATCGCAAAGGCAAACAAGAAAACACCTCTGGACGAATTGCAGATACTGATCGAAAGCAAATACCACGAAGCACGTCTTTGTGCCCTGCTGATTGTTGTCGAACAGTTCAAAAAGGCAACCGAAGCCGAACGTAAGAAATTATATGACTTTTATCTCGATAATGCCGCCCGTATCAATAACTGGGATTTGGTAGATGTCACCTGTCCGTATGTGGTCGGGCTTTATTTGTTGGATAAAGACTGTTCGCGCTTGTATGAACTGGCGGAAAGCGAATGTCTGTGGGAACAACGGATCGCAATGGTCTCAACCGTTACTTTTATCCGTAACCGCGAATTCACCGACACATTGGCATTGGCCGAAAAGCTGATGACGCATAAACACGACCTGATGCATAAGGCGGTTGGCTGGATGCTCCGCGAAGTCGGCAAGAAAGACCGGGAAACATTAACGGAATTCCTCGAAGAATACGCGACACGTCTCCCCCGTACGGCTCTCCGTTACGCTATCGAACATTATCCGGAGGAACAACGGCAGTATTTCCTGAAGAAGAAATAATAATTGATATCATGGATAATAGTAACAATGAGGTATTAATATACCGGTCACAGGATGGGACGATCAAAGTAGATGTTCTGTTTGAAGGAGAAACTGTATGGTTGACACAGTCACAACTCGGTACTTTGTTCGGAAAGTCGAAATCAACAATCAGTGAGCATATTAAGAATATTTTTGAGGAAGGAGAACTAAACCCGTCGGCAGTTGTTCGGAATTTCCGAACAACTGCTAATGATGGGAAAGAGTACGAAACTAACTACTATAATCTGGACGTCATCATATCCGTCGGTTATCGGGTAAAATCACAGCAAGGCACCCAATTTCGTATATGGGCGACTCAAAGGCTTCGTGACTATATTATTAAAGGTTTTGCGTTGAATGACGAACGTTTCAAAACGGGCTCTTCCATGAATTATTTCAGGGAATTGCTGGAACGTATCAGGGAAATCCGGCTTTCTGAACGGGTATTTTACCAGCAAATCAAAGATATTTATGCCACAAGTATCGACTATGATCCGACTGATGAAATGACACTTTCTTTTTATAAAGAGGTTCAAAACAAGCTACTTTGGGCTGTTAGTGGTAAAACTGCAGCAGAGTTGATCTATTACAGGGCTAATGCTTCGTTACCTATGATGGGATTGACCTCTACAAGTCATCCCGATAAAGTTGTTAAAGCAGATATAACCGTTGGAAAAAACTATCTGAATGAAGAAGAAGTAAGTATGTTGAAACTGATAGTCGAACAGTTTCTAGCTTTTGCAGAGGCGCAGGCAATGGCTCATAAACCGCTGTATATGAGAGATTGGATAGAGAAATTGAAGTTGGTTTTGACAATGAACGAAAAAAGTATTCTGGAAGATGCGGGCCATATCTCTCATCAATTGGCTGTACAAAAAGCCGGACAGGAATATACTCAATATAAAGAAGTGCAGCGTGCGGTAGAACGACTGAATAGTATTAAAGAACTGGATGAGGATGTAAAACGACTGAAAGGGAAAAAGACAGATACGGGTAGAAAAAATGGATGAACAAATAAAAGAGAAGCTTCGCCGGTGGGCGAAAGAATATAATGTAAGTACATTTATCCCGGACGACCCTGTGCAGTTTCCGCATCGGTATACGGAGAAGAAGGATATTGAAATATCGGCCTTTCTTACTTCCTGGATCTCCTATGGACGCCGGGAATTGATCCTGCGGAAGGCTAACGAACTGCATGATGCCATGCTTCCCGGCCCTTATCAGTGGATTATGGACGAGGGATACAACGAGTGGCCTGTTAGTAAGCCGGAGCCAGGTAAGCGGGATACGTTTTATCGCTTCTATACCTATTCCGATCTGCGGCAGTTGTGTGCCCGTTTGAAAGCGGTCTACGAACAGTATGATTCATTGGAAGAGGCTTTGGCTGCCAGTCCCTACCCTAATCCGGTGACTAAAATACAGGATGTCTTTCGTGGCATTCAAGGTATTCCTGTGTTAACCGGCACTTCAGCCTGTAAGCGTCTGGCTATGTTTCTCCGCTGGATGGTTCGAAAAGACGGTATTGTGGACTTCGGTATTTGGGGTACTTCGATCCAGCCGCATGAATTGATCATTCCTTTAGATACCCATGTTCACCAGATATCCCTGGAATTAGGGTTGACCGAACAAAAGGTCGCCACCCTTAAGACGGCTGTCGAGATTACTGAAGCTTTGAAGAAAGTATTTCCCGATGATCCGTGCCTGGGGGATTTTGCGTTGTTTGGGTATGATATAAATCGGGAGAAATAGTTTTGACTTTATTCCTAGTCCGATTTTAGACTTATATGTGTAGGTGTAAGAATGGCAATACGTTTGAATGCCCTCATTTACTATAGGGATTTGGAAATAAGCAGTGGATTGTACATACAAAAATGAATAGATGTTCTCCGTGGAATATATCCTTATAAATAAATTGGATAATCAGTTATGAAGAAGTATTATATTCCTGAAGTTGCTAAAACTGCAAAAGCATTGTTTACTGCATGTAAACCATATCCCCACCAGAATCCATTGTAGATGCGTAGTCTTGTTATGCTGTATGATATAATGAAAAGGTATGAAAAATAGCATACAAAGTAAGATAGTTGTCCTAGTTCAAAAGAAGAAAAATTTGACATATGCATTAATGCGAATAGAACGATAAATAAATAAGTAATACCTTTGCCATACTTATTCCTTACTTTCGTAAATATCTCTTGTTTTGTTTTTTTGTATAGGTAAATAACTCCCAAAAGAACAACAAGAAGAACGGAAACTTTCCATAGGTTTAAACTATATAGCTTCCCTGTGATATTAATAAATACGACAACAAATAGTGTGTATCCTCCAATGAATATATCTCTTTTTTTAAAAGAAAGGCCTAGCCGGAAACAGGCCTCTTCAATTAATGGACCAATAAGTATGATGTAATAAGGAGTAAAAGCTCCTAATATGGATTGGATATGTCTTAGAAATTCTTCGAGTTCTATGCTGGGTGACTGAACATGATAATATGGTAATATATATGTCTCTGCTATTTTTACTGCAATCTTACAAATAAATGTCCCAACCCAATAAATGAAGATCGTTTTTATCAGTTCGTATGCCTGGATCTTTGATGATGGCTTGATTGAGTGTTCCATACTTGATTGAGGTAGCGTTAGATTGATACTTACAGAGGAATCCGAATTTTTGTTAATTTGGATTAGATTGTTTCTTGCAATATCTTTCAAAGGCTGCATATACTACAAAAGATGCGAAGCTAGCTATAAAAGGTAATATAAAAGAGATAAGTGTTTTCTCTCCGAAAAAACAAAATGATACAAGACTGATGAGTATGGCTTGATGTATCCTTTTGGAAAGATCGGGTATTGTATGCCAGGTTGTAATAACATATAGTGAAGGGAATACCAATAAACATACAGTATTATATGTATGAATATTGAATTCTCTTTGTAAAAGAATGGTTAATCCACAAAGCCCTAACCAATAAATACTATTGTTTTTATTTGTTTGTTTCATTATTGTGTATTATTTATGAAAGGGCAACAGTATATGCTGCCCTTTCGTTGCTTTGTTAATATTGTTCAAAGTGCATAAATGGCTGCGCAAAATAGAAACATTTTAATTGCTCTTCCTACTGCTTCTCCCATCATACTCCCCATATCTTCAGCCATCTGATTACCTCCTTCTACGGTTATCATTTCATATTGGCTTAATGGTGCTAATTTGATTTTATTCTCCATATCTTATTTTTTTATAGTTAAAACAATGAATTGTATAAACTAGACCAAAAACCTTTAGCAAAACTTCCATTTGCTTCAATGGAATCACTATCCATATACCAAGCCATAGGAACATGACCTCCATTACAATTCAATAAATCCTCTGTTGAGAGGCTCTGTAATACTAGTTCTTTCATTTTCTTAAATTTTAAAGTCTACTCTGTTAAAGCTTTTCGACACCCACTTTCCGATATTGTTTGATTATCGGATATCTGTAAATACGTTTATTACTTGCAAGCTTTTTTCATTTTTACATTAGCAAAGATATCTGGTTATAGTGCAATGAACTTGCACTTTCCCATTTATTTTCAACTTCTCCGCCAAATATATGGCTTTTTTCCTGATAATTTAGTGGAGAGGTTCTTATTGTTAATATAAATTTGATGTTATCGGAAGTCTCCTTATTTGCCCTAAGGTAACATGTCGGTCTTTTCCGCTGATCCGTATTCGGCTGGTTAGCTCTATTCGGATATGGGATAATATCCGTAAGAACTTAATTCAGACATGTTTTGGATTATTTTTAAATACCCTTGATCTAAAAGTAAGATTCGATTAGCTATTTTATGGACTTCCCTGAAATTGTGGTCTGTCATAATAATACCTTTTGATTGCGAGGCTTTTTGGATAAGTTCTCTTACTGATTCACAACAAACAGGAGAAATTCCGTTGAATGGCTCATCCAACAGAATGTATTTAGCGGAACAAAATAAAATGAGCTTGATTTCAAGATAGCGTAACTCACCTCCAGAGAGTTCTTCTGCCTTGGAGTAATTTATGTAAGCCAAATTTTTGTCATTGAGAAACTGTTCTCTTTCATTCTGATGAATATACAGGCTTATTGCTTCCCCGACTCGTATATTCGGGGGCAAAAAGTTATGTTGGGGCAAGTAAGCAATCTGTCCGGAACGGAAGGCTTGTTTCTTTTGTACTTTTCCGTCTATGCGGATAAAGCTTCTATCACTGTTCATTGTTCCGAAAATGATCTCAAATAAAGTAGACTTTCCCGAACCATTCCACCCGAAAATACCGATTCGGTCGCCCGGTTGGCAGTTGAGGTAAACGTCTGTTAGTATGTTTTTATCACCAAAAGATTTAATTACACTATCCACTTCCAGACATTCACACATAGTTTGATTGTTAAATTAATGATTATCAGTAATGTCAACCAGCTACAAATAGCTACTAGCCATAGTTCAACTTTACTAATTCCTTGGTTATAATAAAAATAATAGTTCTCTTTACGAGCGATCTCTTTATATATCAGATCGAGAAATAAACCGAAAGGAATGAAAAAGAGAACCGGACTTGTTGAGGTATTCGTCTTGTCAACTAACAGCGTAGAAAGATATAGGAATAAAGTTCCAGCCAATTGACATACTAAAGCGATCTCTAAAGTACTTTTAAAAAAGTAGAGATGCAGTTTTGCACGTGTAGAGTAGCTTTTTTTCATATAGTTGATTTACTATAGAAAAATCCTATTTTACAGGGATGATCTATCACCATACTGTCTTTGTTTAATTCTTTTAGCATCCATAAAGAAATGAAATCTCCAATACCTCCTATAATCATTAATGTACTTAATCCTACGGTATTTATTTCTTTAAAGATGAATCCAAAGATCAAGGGTATGAATCCTAAGAATATTGTAGGTGCAAGAATGGCAATACGATAATGTTGTGCTTTAATGCTTTCATTACAATGGCAATACGGAGTTAATACTTTCCATTTAATGCCAAAATGAATATTCTTAAATCCCTCTTTAGCGTATTTTGCAAAGAATAGGCCATGAATCAACTCGTGTATAATTATACAACCAAAGAATGAAATGAATACAACAAGTCCATTTAATTTACTCATCTCTTCTTTGATATTTCCAAAGAGTTGAAAGTAAAGAGAAAATATTAGTCCTATTGCCAATATAGTAAAAGGTATACTTAATAGGTTAATTTTTATCGTACTGAATGTTTTTTCGATCATAATTAAAGAATAATTAGAATGCCGATTTATCATTGGTCGGTATAAATCTGTATTAGATCCATGTTGTGAAACTGTTTGTAAGATTCTTGATAAGAGAAGTACCAATTTCAATATCGGTACTTCTCTTTATTGTCAACACTATCTGGCTGAGTGATCACCAAAATAGTAGCAAATAGCAGCAATACCTATACATCCGATAATAAGTCCTGCGATTCCACCATTTATTTCTTCTAATTGATAATCTTCCAGTTCGATAAGATTATTTTTTTCTAAATTAATATTCATGATCAGTTTAATTTATTATTATCTACTCTTTCAAAGTTTTTCGATATCCACTTCCCGATATTTACAGGTGATCGAGAACCTTGTAAACACTTCTGTAACTTGCAAGTCTCTTTGTTTTTACATTAGCAAAGATACACTAGTGTAGTGCAATGAATTTGCACTGTCCCATTTATTTTCAACTTCTCCACCAAATATATGTTTTTTTTCCTGATAATTTAGCGGAGATGTTCTTATTGTTAATATAAACTCGAAATTATTTGCGTAATAAAATGTATTTTTGATTCGGTTGTACATAATTTGTGCCCCGAATTCTTTGAATTCTTCCAAGCAATAGTAAAGTTGTCTGCGGCTAATACCCAGACGTCGGGCAAACTCGCAGGGAGTACCGGTTGATTCTGTGCGAATAAATTGATGTATTCGTTGTGCACGATCGATGGATTCAAATAATTGCATGATATATCGGATTAAGAGGTTATTAACGTATTGGTTCGCCTGCATAAAAAGCAAGCAGATATCTTTGTAACAGATATTCATATTTTGCCTGAGCCTGTTCAGATTGGCTGTTGGCCAACTTCATTCTGGCTTCATTATATTCATAAACAGTACTTTTACCATTTGCATATTTCTCTTTGGCATATCGTAAAGCTTCATTATTGGCGACGACGGCTTTTGCTGTAGAGTGATACTTTTCCTGCGCCGACAGAGCATCGTACCATACTTTCTGTATTTCTTTATATAGTGCCTTACTCGTATTTTCGGCGATCAGACGACTATCTTCTAACTCTTTTCTGGCTTTTCTGACGTTATTGCGTGTACTCAGACGATTGAACAGAGGGATACGTAGGGTAACGTAGATTGTTTTTTGCAGGTTATTTTTTAACTGGTCATTGAACGATAGATTTTGCGTATTACTGAAATGGTAGTAACCGCTGTTTAGTCCACCTAATAATGATAATGTGGGGTAATAGTCCGATTGAGCGATCTGGACTGATCTTTGCCGGCTTTTTATTGCCAAATGCACACTTTTTATCTGAGGCATGATTTGTTCCGAGATCAGATATATATCTTCAGGTTTTCTTAGTAAGGGAAGAATTTCTTCAGAATCTTCCTGCATGACATCGAATGTTTCAGGCTGATCTATTTCTAATAACTGGATCAGATCTACCATTGAAAGACGTAATGTATTTTTTGCTTTTATCGCAGATAATTCATCATTGGCTAGCTGTGCCTCTATATCCAATATTTGTGATTCAGCAACTTTGCCATGTGAAACGAGGATGCGGGTCACATCTTGTTGTTCACGGGTAAGCTCGATTTGCATTTGAGCGATGGCTGCTATTTCTTTATTCAAGAGGACTTGGTAATAAGCTGTCGCGACTTGTAGGCTGATGTCATTTTGTATTTTCTTCAGATCCTCCCCGGCTATCTTTAATTCCAGCTTATGTTGTGCTATCGTATTGGATATTTTAAATCCGGTGAAGATCGGTAATTCCATACTCAAAGAGAATGAGCTGCTTTGTGAATTGCTGTCGTCAAATGTGTTTTCCCGGTTTAATGAGCGTCCGAAATCGAACTTCTGTGTCGCATCGGCATTTAGATTCGGTAACCGGCTGAAACGTTGGGTTTCAGTCTCGATCGCTTGCTTATCTACCTGTACACGTTGCCGCTTTATGTCTGTATTAGATCGTAAAGCTTGTTCTATGCATTCCTGCAACGTATATTTCTTTTGTGCTTTGCAAGGCCATGAAACCAAGAGTCCTAAAGTGATATATACTAGTATGATACGCATTGTTTCTTCAATTATATCTGGTTAAATTGTTCATTCCATAATTTGCAGTAAATTCCCTCCGTGTGTATTAACTGATCGTGAGTCCCGCTTTCCATCATTTTGCCGTTTTCCAGAACGATGATAGTGTCTGCATGTTTTACCGTACTTAGCCGGTGGGCTATTATTATGATCGTTTTTCCTTCTTTTGCCAGTGCGGAAAGCGTTCGTTTTACATATTTCTCAGATATTGAATCCAGCGAAGATGTTGCTTCGTCGAATATCAGTATTTCCGGATTCTTGTATAAAGCACGTGCAATAGCGATCCGTTGCTTTTCTCCGCCGGACAGGGAAACTCCATGTTCCCCTATCTGTGTAAGATAAGCGTTGGGCAGTTTTTCAATGAAATCCTTAATACCTAGCTGATCACATAACTGCATGATTTTTTGCATGTCAGGCTCAAAGTCTCCTAACGCAATATTTTCAATGATCGATCCGGCGAATAGTTCGATTTGTTGTGGAACTGTTCCTACAATTTGTCGTAAACTTTCGTTATTTATTTGAGTGATGTTGTAATCTCCGATTCGGATACATCCTGTCTGAATAGGGTATAAATTCTGTATCAGGGAAATCAGTGTAGTTTTTCCCGAACCACTTTCCCCGATAATTGCGGTTGTTTCGCTTTTATGGATGGAGAGATTTAAAGATTCGAATACCTGCTTGCGGGAGCCATACCGGAAAGCTACGTTCTCAAATTGAATGTTCCCGACCATTTCCGGTTTTAAAATGATTTTATTGGTTTCATCTTGTTCCCTTTCCAAATCCATAATCTGAAAAAGGCGATCTGCCGCGATCATCGCATCTTGTATGGTCTGGTTTGAACTTATTAGTTTCCCTACAGGCGTGAGGATATAACCGACCAGGGAATAAAATACCATAAGGGTTCCGGGAGTGATCTCTTTATCAATTACGAAATTGCTTCCTGCCCATAACACAGCAATGGTTATACTGGTCGAGATAAATTCAATTCCTCCATTGGCAATGATTGCTCCGTAAGCACTGGTATATGTGTTTTTTAAAAGGTGTACAAACCTGATCTCTGTTTTCAGGTTGGCGAATGATTCAATACCGAAACGCTTAATCGTGGCAATGGAGTTTAAGGATTCTACCAGTTGTGATTCCAACTCGGCACTACTTTCCATGATGTTGCGCTGGTATTTTTTATTCAGCCTGTTAAAAAGTACATAGGTAAGGATAAATAGAGGGGCAGAAACCAGGGTAATAGCTGCTAACTTCCATGAATAAACGAACATGACGATGAGGGTAAAAATCATGATAAGTAAGTTCACTGCTAAATCCAATGAAACATTATTAATAAAGTTGCGTATTTTAACGGCATCATTGACCCTGGAAATGATTTCACCAACCCGCATCGTATCAAAAAACTGTTGCGGTAAGGTTAGTAAATGTTTATAATATCCCAGGATTAACGATGCATCGATACGTTGTCCTGTTTTTAATGCTAAAATGCTTTTCATTGAACCGACAAATGTCCGGAGTAATATGATAAGTATCATCAGAATTCCCATCAGGTTCAATAGGTTGATATTCCGGTCAACTAAAACGTAGTCCGTGATTTTTCCTGCATAGATGGCAGTGGATAGCCCCAGTATACTATAAACCAAAGCACCGAATAATGCCTGTCCCATTACGCTTTTATGGGGACGTAATAATTCAATGAAACTTTTCAGCGTACTTTTTCTGAGATTGCCTTTTTGAAATGTCTCAGCAGGGTGTAGCAGAACGAGAATACCTGTCCATTCTTTCTTAAATTCCTCATGCGATTTCTTATGAAGTTTTCCATCTCCCGGATCCATGATCAGAATATATTTGTCGGTTACCTTATAGATAACGACAAAATGTTGCAACACTTCTTTAACTACAACATGTGCTATAGCGGGTTTCGGTATCTCTGTCAGGCACTCGAAAGGGCCTTTGACTCCTTTCGCCTCCAACCCCAGTTTTTTAGCGGCTTCGATTATACCTAAGATATTAGTTCCCTTTTTATCCGTGAAAGCATATTGACGAATACGGGAAATAGGGAACTTTAAGCCGTAATGGGCTGCGATGGATGCCAGACAAGCAGCACCGCAATCTGTGATGTCGTGTTGTTTGATTTTTATTTTATGGTTCATAGAGCTTGTGTGATTGAGTTGCTGTTGTATTGTGTCGGGTTAGCCCAGTCGTCCATTTTCTGATATAACAGATCGAACAGGGAGCGCCGTGTGATTTTGAAATGGCTGATCACAGTCATTCCTTTTTTGAGTTTTCCCTGTACCCCGTTTTTACGTATCAGATGGTCTTTTTCCAATTTGCATTTTACCTGATAAAATGCGTTGTTATTATTATCTGTCAGGAAATCCGAAGATATTTCCGTTACCAATCCTTCTATGGTTCCCCATTCGTTATAATTGAACGACTCGACTTGTATACTTACCGGCATACCGATATGGATATATCCGATATTTCGGGGAGTAACATAGATTTCGCAACATAGAGTCGAGTCCGGACTGATAATAGCAACAGAGTTTCCTGTTTGTATATTACTTCCTTTATAGATTCCTCTGAAATAGTCGAGTGTTCCGCTTACCGGACTCGTGATAACGTAAAGCTCTTTGTCTTTAATTTCCTGATTTAAAGAAGAGAATATCTCATTATAAGAATTTGTATAACTATTCAGGTCGGTTTGCCATTTACTGATTTGATTATCTTTTAATGAAGCCAGTTCATTATTGATTTTGTTATATTCGTACTGGTACTTTTCATATTCCTCGGCTGCAATTACTTTCTTTTCATAAAGCGCCTTGTTACGTTGATAGTCTTTGATTGATTTTTGTAAAGTTGTTTTATATTCTTCCAGCTGTTTGATGAAGTAACTGTATTCTTTCCGGCGGGTATCAGAAGAAAATATATCCGGACGTTTGCCTTTGGCCAGTTCCTTCAGATCGTTTATATGTTCCTGTAAATCACGTAAACGTTCTTTATGATAATTGATTTTGTAATTTGCATTTGACGAGCGGAAGGTTAATATAGTATCGCCTTTGCTGATTTTCAATCCTTCTTTGGTGTATACAGAATCCACGAATTCTGTTATACTCGCTTTTATCTCAGTCTTTTCTACGGCAGGACGGATTATTCCTGCATCCTGTACCGATACATCTACATAAACTAACGGCAGCGAAATGATAGCTGCCGTTAGTGCAAAAAGTACTACCCAGTATATTTTCTGGGATTTAGTAGGATGCTTGTCTATATAGGCATCGATACTGTTGGTGATTAGGGGAGAGGGGAGTAGTTTCATCGTTTCAAATTTTAACCCATTCTAAGCAACGAGTACCGTTTTCCATATAATAAATTAACACCCATTGTCCTGCAAAAATGTCTGTCAACTCTTCTTCGCTTAATTCTGTCATTTTGTTATTTGTTCTCATGTTTACTAAGTGTTTGTGTTGATTAATTATTATTTTTACCACAAAAATAGATTTCATGGAGTTGATGTTATGTTATCTGTATGTTATGATTTATGTTATCTTTTTTATTAACATAGGAAGTTTTTAATTATTAATGTTTTACGTTTAAATGCTCACTAGTATGAGAATAAATTATATATGGACTACTTTTATTATTGCGGTCATAGTCTTATTGCTCTCTCAGTTTTTTTGGTTACATAATATGTATCATATTCAAAAAACGGATTTGGAGGAAAGACTTAATATAATATTGGTAGAGGCTGTACAAAAGGAATTAGACAAACGTTTTTTATATTCGGATCAACAGACTGAAAAGAGTCCGGAGAAAAAAGGAGATTCGTTTAAATTTTTTTTGGATAATGATAAAATACAGAGTGAGGGGTTGCTCGCCTTGCAAAATGAGGCTTCTCAACGCCTGATGGTTTTCGAAAATAATAATTTCGACTTGTCTGTATTAGATAGTATTTACAATGCTATGTTGGAACAACAGAATATAGAAATGGAATATTATTTATGTTATCAGGATTCGATGAAAGTCTTGGATTCGGTGGGGGATAGCTCTTTGCGGGGAATAAAAAGTAAAGAAGTTCCAATCGTAAATGATACAAAAGTTCAAGCGATATTCTCTATCACTATGCCGTTGGTTTTGAGTCAAATGTTTTGGATGCTTGTTGTTTCAGTTTTAATGTTTTTGTTGATTATCATTTGTTTTGTTTATGAATTGAGGGTCATTTTCACCCAGCGTCGCCTTACCCAACTACGTGATGACTTCTCTCATGCGTTGGTGCATGATATGAAAACTCCGTTAGGTACGATTTATATGGCTGTTGACCAATGGGGAAAAGGAGTTCTTGATAAAAATCCGGAACTGCGGTCTAAGTTTTCAGATACGGCAATGGCACAAGTATTGAATTTGCAGGCTTTAGTCGATAAGATATTGACTATAGCATATCTTGAACAAAAGAAATTGATATTGGATCCTAAAATTATGGATCTGTCAAACATGATTCAAGGGTTGGTCGATAAGTTTTCCATTCAAACTAAAAAGCCTGTCAGTTTTAAAATCGATATAGATTTAGAAAGTACTCATATTATTGCCGACCCTGTTTATTTAACGAATGCAGTCAGCAATTTGATTGATAATGCGATTAAATATTCCGGTGATTCTGTAGCAATTGATATTTGTTGCCATTCAAGCGATAATCAGTTATTTATAGAAGTTAGCGACAATGGCTTCGGTATTTCAGAAAGAGATAGAGAAAAGATATTTGAGAAATTTGAACGTGGAGCAGCCGTAGGTAGAAAAGGGGCAAAAGGGTTTGGATTGGGACTTAATTATGTGAAACGGGTGATGAATGCACACGGTGGAACGGTCTCTTTATCGAGCTTGAAAGGACAGGGTTCAAAATTTGTTTTATATATGCCCCTTAAAGTATCGTTTATTTGATTTCCTTTTCCTATATTTGAGCAAGCACAAAACTAATCATTATGAGCAAAATAAAATTACTTCTTGTGGAAGACGATGAGTCTTTGTCCTTTATAGTGAAAGGAAGTCTGGAATTGACCGGAAGTTATGAGGTTTTTGTTGCATCAAATGGAAAGGAAGGCCTGGAGGCATATGTCTCATTTAAACCGGATGTGATTGTTTCTGATATTGAAATGCCGGAAATGTCAGGGGAGGACTTTGTTGCACAGATCCGCCAGGGAGATAGAAAGACGCCCATCTTATTTGCTACGGCTAAAACTTCCCCTCAGGATTTGATACGGGGATATCAGTTCGGGATTGATAATTACATACGAAAACCTTATTTGTGTGAAGAATTGGATGCTCATATTCGCGGAATATTAAAACGGGTAGGGGAGAATGATCCGGTTAATGAAGTGATATCAGTTAATCAGGATACGTATCCTCTGGGACTTTATATATTCCATGTCAAACATCAGTATTTGCAATTGGGGGATAAACATATAAAGTTGTCTGTCCGTGAGACGAATATCTTATGGATGCTATATGAGGAAAAAGGAAAACTTGTCAGACGAACCGATATACTCGATAAGCTTTGGGGAAAGGTTGACTTTTATAGTTCGCGTAGCTTAGATGTCTTTGTCAGGAATATTCGCTTATATTTAAAAGAGGATCCTTCTGTAGAGATAATAACGGAAAGAGGAGAGGGACTTATCCTGAGGTTTTTACCAACTAACGCGGACTTCGGTATCTTTTAGTATTAACTAAGGGAGAAACTAATTCAAAACTACCGACTAAGTCTTTTTAGGGTGTACACCCTGGCTGATTATACTGTACACCTTAACTTTCCAGCCTGTACAGCCTGGTGGATTATCCTGTACAGGGTAGTTTTAGTAGGTAAGGACTTTTGTGCTAGTAGGTCGGCACTTAACAATTAGTAGTATACTATATTCCGGTTAGTTGTTGCTGTAGATGTTTGCTGTGTGACAGGTGGCAGATGCGGTTGCAGATGTTTTATTTTATCTGCAACCCTTTATGTCTTAATCTATAGTCTTTTATCTGTTTGTGTGACAGATGACAGATGTTTTCTGAAAACTTTGTGTATAAACTATTTGATCTGTGCATAATTCACCTGCGGGGTACGGATACCCGGCTTCAGTTCGCCGTTGACGATGATCAGGCTGTCGCCTGTCAGTACGGCACCGGCTCCGGCACGGGCTAATTGTTCGTAGTTACCCAGCTCTTTCCATTCTTTGGTAAAGGTATTGTATTGCAACAAGGCAGTGTTGAATTTGTACCATTCCACCGGATGATGCATGTATTCTTTCGCTTCTCTTTCCAGGCAATCGATACCGGTCGTGTCAAATTGTTCTACCGCCTTGGCCATCCGTTTCGGACGGTTGATGGCGTTAAAGAAACAGTCGTAATTGACGCCACTCATCAGCAGGATCGAACTGTCACCGTATGAAACGGCACAACCTCCGGTAAAGGTACGGGGATCTCCGTTGGCAAATACAGGCAATTTCGTTTCCGTTCTCCACGTTTTTGATGCCGGATGGTACGAGAGCATATCTGTCGGTACGATCGCGTCCATATCGTTTTGTATCGGCTGGAAACCGCCGGCCAGATAGATGCGTGTACCGTCTTCTGCCTTTTGGGCGGCTAAAACGGGTTGGACGCGGGCTGCTCCCGGGAAGCCGGGCAGACTGTTCCAGTTGCTTTCCGTGGCCGGTTCCATTGACAGGAAGGTGTTGCAGGGATGCGTGTCTTCGTTTCCTCCGGCTACGTAAACCGTGTTGTCGATGTATGTGGCGGAAAGATTGTCCATAGGAGCCGGAAGTGAGGGCAGTTTGCGGATATCCGCCTTTTCATCGGTCTTATTCCATGACAAGAGGTAGACATCCGGAAAGAATGAATCGCTATTGTTGCCTCCGATGCAGACGATGCCTTCGGGGGTAGTGACTGCTGCGCCATAGGCTACCGGGTGAGGCAGGTTGCCTGCTTTCTTCCATCCGGCAGCCGGAGCAGAAAGGTTGAGGGCGAATATATCGCTGTAATATTTCTTGGCTCCTCCTTCCGTAACGGGTTTGTCGGGGAAGTTACAACCGCCGGCTACCAATAGTTTTCCGTTACTGATGCCGACAAACGGAGCCGATACTCCCAGGGATGCCGTATCTGCCATTCCGGGCAGGTCGGGTAATTTACTCCAGTTAATCATGATCTCTTTCGGTTTTATTTCAGTTCTAAATGTTGATGCAGGAAGTTCTTCCCCATTGACCAGGTTGGCGCGGGTAAAAGGCTGCCAGCCGTAACGTACCAGTTTCGGATTAGTAATCTTCTCGTTCCATACCTTGACTTTGCCACCGATAATCTCCGCTTGGGCAGGGACGAACAGGCCGTCGTGTTCGCCTATCTCAAATGTGCGTACAGGTTGTCCGTCGGAGGTGTGCAGGCCTTCCGCATAATCGAAGGAGATATAAGCGGCTGCGTCTTTGAATTCGATAGAACGGAACAAAGGCCCTGAAGGAATTACCGGTTGTCCGTATGTTTTGTTCAATGCCCAACGAGCCAGGCGCTCCCCTATTTCGCGTTTGTATCTTGGATGTACATTCAAGGAATCTCCCCGGTCGCTGCTGACAGCCATGCCGCAATTCGGTATTGTTTCCATCATTTTGCGTTGGCTGTTGCGGAACCATGTCCAACTGGGGCGGTCGATACTGGATAACTGGACGTAATAGAACGGAAGCTCTTCCTGCCAGTTTTCGCGCCAGCTGTTCACCAGTAACGGGAACAGGCGTTCGTGTGTTTCGATATTCTGTGCGTTCGATTCGCCCTGGTACCAGATTACGCCTTTTATCGGGTATTGTTGCAATGGTTCGATGCCTGTCTCATAAAGGTAGCAGGGTTCGTACGGGTGACGCTGCAATTTATTGGTCGACTTTTTGGTGTTGAGCATGGCACGGCCGCGTACCCAATCCTGGATAAAGTCGTTTTGTGTCCAGTCGTACAATATATCGGTGAAATCGAACTCCAGTGTTTTCCTGTCTATCCAGGCTTCGGTTCCCGAGCCGCCTATGGCATTCAGGATAAGTCCGACCGGAACCTGCAGGCTGTCCGACAACATTCGTCCGAAAGCGAAAGCTATGGCTGAAAATTGATCGGCTGTCTGTTCGTTACATGTCGTCCATTGCGTGTCGTGGTAATATTGCAGGCGGTTGAGGGAGTCCATTGCCGAAACATCCCATTCCACCGCATTTGTATACCAGTGGGGCTGCATGTTGAAAAGGCGTATCTGCGGTTGCTTGCCGGCATATTCGAGTAATTCCTTATGTTGGCTGTCTATCAGCTCGTCTACCCGGAATGCCATGTTGGATTGTCCGGAACAAAGCCATACTTCGCCGACCAGTACATCCTTATAAACCAGCTTCCGGGAAGCCGGAGTTTTCTTTCTGTTCTTTTTATCTGTCGGTGAAAAGGCTTCGATAGCCAGTTCATAAGGCCCTCCTGCCTGTAACGGATCGAGTGTGACAGACCATTTGCCGTTGGTGGCTGTTGTTGCCTCTCGCTTTTGTCCGGCGATCTGAACGGTTACTTTTTCGCCGGCATTGGCCGTGCCGTTGATTTGTAGTGGTTTTTCCCGCTGCAGAACCATATTATCCGAGTAAGTGACAGGCATTTGTAGACCTCCGTAGTTGCCGGTCAGCTCCTGATAAATCGTCTTAGCCAGGATCCCGGCACCTTCGGCAGTCGGATGAAGAGCGTCGGGTAACAGATCCGGACGGTTGTAGAGGCAGGCCTGCAGGTCGATCAGTCCGGTATTGGCCAGACGGGCTATTTCTTCAATCGTTTCCTGCTCCATCCGGTACCAGTCGCGTGTTCCTGATTTGAAGCGTGGATGGCGGTGCGAGATCGGTGTCATCCGGCAGATCCATATCCGGCAGTTGGGATTCGTTTTACGGAAGGAATCGATCAGGGAGAGATAATCGCTTACGAAATCATCCCTGTAGTTGGGCCAGTTGCGCGGATCGGTATCGTTCAGTCCTAAATGGATAACGACCCGGTCGGCGGCAAAGCCGAGTGCTGCTTTGTACTCGGCCTGTTCGCGGTAAGGACGGTGTCCTTTGTTGAGGAGCGTCGCACCGCTTTTGCCGAAGTTCATTACTTCGTAACCATCTCCCAGCATACGCTGAAGCTGAGCCGGGTAAGCGTTTATTTCCCGGTTTTCTATGCCTGCGCCGTATGTTACACTGTTACCTACACAGGCAACCTTTACCTTGTTCTGGGCATAGGTCACTGTGCAAAGCAACAGGCATAAGAATAAAAGAGTCCTTTTCATCGTATAATGATCTGTTTATTTCTTTTTATCGGGCGAATAGATCAGTCCGTCTACCGCCTTTTCACCGTCAGGTGTAACGAATACGAAGGTGAACATCCATTTGTTCAGTCTGACTTCCGGCAGCGTGAATTTGCCTACGGGAAGTTTCAGAAATACTTTATTCCAGCCTTTCTGAAGATGTACCCGGATAGGATCTCTGGCTACGCAGTTCTCGTTGCCCAAGGCTATTTCATTCGATTTCTCTTTGTGGGTAGCTGTCCAGACGGGTGGCAGTATCTCCCGGTCGTTCAGCCATACGCGGCTTCCTTTGTAGTCCCATTGTCCCTGTGGCGGTGCCAGATCCATTTCCGAACGGCCGTAGTTCTGGAATTCGATCCAGGCACCTGCTTCCTGTTCTTTCGGGGAATAGACCCATGTCCAGGCGTAGGCCGTATGGTTTTCTTCGGGATCTTTATAGAAGCAGGGAATGAGGTTGCCCCATACATGGCGCAGGTAGACTCCGGCTCCGATGGTTTCGCCTGTTCCGTATGTTTTTCCGTCGTAGACATAGCTCTCCTTCAGTTCTGCTTCGGGTGGGAATGTGCTGTTCAGGTCACCGTTGTTGGGGAATGCATCGGTGATACGCCATTTTACGTTCGTCTGTTTTACGTAAGCGAACGGGTATCCTTTGAAATTGTGTTCTTTATGCCAGAGCATACGTTTCTCGAATCCGGCAAAGGAGATATATGCCCGACTATCCTCGGAAGGCAGGTTCGTACCCTCTTTGTCGAAGTATTCATAGCCCCCTCCCCGCCAGGAACGGTCGGCTATGGCCAGCATGTTCGGGTAAAGGCCGTTTTCCCGGATTATGTTTTCTTCCGGTTCCACCAGGCGGTCGTTCCAGATGGCCAGGATGACACCGGCCATATCGTGGTTGCCTTCGGTATGGTTGTAAACCGTGCTGTTATATAAAGCACGGATGTCGGCAAAGGTATCGAAATGGTTCAGGTAATGGAAACGGGAGTCGATGGCAGGTATCCCCGGCTGGGCTTTGCCGCGGTAACTCCACAGGTGTGTCATATCGATCTCTCCCGGTTGATAATGCCATCCCGGGTTCCAGGAGATCACTTTTTTGCCTTTTGATCGTACGAATGCAACCATTTCAAGCACAAATTGCGGATTGGTAAACTTTACTTCGTCCGTTCCGATATGCAGGTACGGAACATCGAATGTTTCGCATACCTCTTCGATCAATAGCTTCAATATCTTCATCCCTTCCGGGCTTTGCATGTCGTGGCGGAAAGTACGGATGAAAGCGGCGCTGTGTCCCGGCATGTCCAGCTCGGGGATAAGTAATACCTGATGTTGTTTGCAGAATTCAACCAGTTCCCTGGCTTCTTCCAGTGTGTAATACTTGCCCGGCATACGGGTGGTATTGATACTGTCGTTGATCATCGGGAAGATCTTGCTTTCCAGTCGCCATGACTGGTTTTCGGTGAGGTGCCAGTGGAATACGTTGATCTTATAACGTGCCAGCATGGCTATTTCGCGTTTCAGCTCTTCCATCGAGATGTAAGAGCGCCCTACGTCCTGCATCAGACCGCGGATACGGAAAGCAGGCCAGTCGGTAATTCGGCATCCGGTGATGTATGATCTGTCGCCTTTCTTCTCCGTCAACTGCCGAAGGGTTTGGATGGCCCAGTAAACACCCTGTTCCGTTGTTGCTTCAATAGAGATACCCTGCGATGAAACCTGTAGTTTGTAGGCTTCGTTCTGGTTGATGGCTGCTTCCGGCAGATTTTCCACCAATGTTACCCGGAAAGTCCTTTTGCTGGCGGGATTTACTTTGATATTGCTTTCCTGCAACCAGTCGGTAACCATTTGTCGGGTTTCGCCAGCCAGTGATACCGAAATATCTTTTCCGGAGAATGTTTGCTTTGTCCAGTCCACCTGCTGCGGCCAGGGGAGTAAGTTCAGACTACCGGCAGCATAGACCGCCGGTAGCCATAAACAGAGTATAAGTGTTATGAACAGTTTGTGTTTCATCCTTATTCTTTAATAAGGTCGGAGATCTTGATCGCCTGGAAAGTCATGTGTGCCACACTCGATTCATAGAAGATACCGACAGTTTCCTTATCAATCATAGACAAACAAGTGTAACCCCATCCTTCGGCTTCGTCGAGTAATACCTGATGTTCTGCCGGCCAGGTCAGACCTCCGTCGAGACTGGCTTTGATCGTGATATGGTTACGTCCTTTCGTTGTGTTTGGGTTGGAGAATAATAATAGTTTCTTTCCGGTGATGTTGTCATCGGCATCTACCTTGATGAGACTGGCCATACATACCGGTTCGGGAAGCGCGCTACGGCTGGAAGGGTGCTCCGTCCATGTTTTGCCCAGGTCTTTGGTCGTTGCCACGGCACGGCTGCCGCCACGGTTATCACGCATGTTGAGCATTAACACTCCCGGTTCTACCTCTGCCACTTGCGCTTCGGTCGTGTTGGTGCGGGCCAGGTTATGGATATGCCATGTTTTGCCGCGGTCTTTGCTGTACATTACCCCTGCGTTGGGAATGCGTGTCGCATCAATGAATTGAATCGGAAATACCAGTGTACCGTCCTGCATAGTGATACCGCGTCCCGGCCCTTGCAGCAGGAAGTACCACGAAGGGTCTTTTACCTGTGAAGTGATGTTGATCGGTTCGCTCCATGTCTTACCGTCGTCTTCACTCTTTACCAGCACTAATTGGGCCGTTTCATCGGGAGTCATACCCGGCATCGAGTTCCACCAGGCACGTCCGTTACCCATTCCGTGTGTCCAGGCGGCAACGATCCAGATCGTGTTTGTCTTTTCATCCACAAGGATGGACGGGTCGCCTACGCCGTTCTGGGCATGGGGTAAACCGCCGGTTTCACCGAATGTCATGGCTACCTGCATCGGTTCCCAGGTTTGTCCTTTGTCGGTGCTGCGGCTTACGCCTATATCGACCATTTCCTGAAGGTCGACGCTGCTGTTGTAGCGGATGTCGTATACCCCCAGAAGAGTTCCGTTATTGGTAGTAACCATTCCCGGGATGCGGAAAGCGGCAGAACCGTCGTCACCTGCCTGGCGTACTCCTACACCGACGCGACGGGGAGCCTCTGCTTTCCCTTTCCAGGCTATTGCAGCCGGTTTATTGTTGATGACTGCTTCGGGCATTGTGAAGGACACTCTCGATAGTAAAGACGTTTCAGGTTTCATTTCGATACTTACCCAAAAGTAATTCGGCCCTTTTACCATTGGCTGTTTGGAAGTCAGTGTGATGGTGTTTGCCGGTGCGGTCACTTCATCCTGTTTTACGGAATAAGAAGGATTGGCTACGCGTGTCTTTCCCGGTGTGAAACTTGTCACATAAGTAACCGGGTTGAAATGCGTGCCTTCTCTTGCCGGCGCTTCCGTTCCGCTATAAAATAACCGGATCGCTTTGATGTCCGACAGGTTTGTCTCGTTACCGAACTGTAGGGTGAACTTATTTAATACATCCCCCTTCTGTGCGGGAATACGCATTTCCAACAGCACATTGTCTGTACGGTCGATCAGAATAGGAATCTGCTGTTCCCTTACGTACAAGCTGTCTGCTGCAAAGGCGGTTTGTGCGATGAATAGAAGACAGAGATAAAAGATGCTTTTCTTCATGATAATTGTTCTATTGTGTTGTTTGTTAAAATTAATCCGTCATATTAGCCACTTTGGGACGAAGGAAACAGATCTGAATGATCAGGGCGATCGCCACGAGTCCTGCCAGCATCGCAAAGTCGTGTCCGAGATTACCGGCATCTGTCGATCTGCCTAAGAGATCTGTGATGGCTGCCCCGGCAAATACTCCGGTCATATTCATGATACCGTAAGCTGTAGCACGGTAACGTGGTGAAATGAACTGGCATAGGATCGGCATATTGTTGGCATCGAAGATACCGAAACCGATACCGAAGCAAAGACCACCGCCGACAATCATCAGGAAGTTATGCCCGAAACCGAGCAATAATAACGATGGAATGGTCAACGCCAGTCCGATGGCTCCCGTGTAAACGCGTCCCCGGACGTTTGTCTGTATCCATTTGTCTGATAAGATACCGCCCACAATAACCCCGATGAATGAAGACAAGGCGATCGTAATTGTCGATAGCGGGCCGGCTTCAGACATATCGATCGACAGGTTTTCCGAGAACAATGTAGGTAGCCAGTTCTTGGTAGCCCAACCCGGTAAACTCGGTGTTGCGAAGTAGAGCAGGATGATCCAGAAGGAAATGTTCGTAAACAACATTCCCATTCCTTTGAGAGCACCTTTGACCGGGTTCTCTACGGCAGCTCCTACTTCTTTTATCTTATGGACGATATGATCTTTCTTATCTTTCAGGAACAGGATCAGGATCACGCTGTATGCTATTCCGACAATCCCAAACCAATGGAAGGTCGTTTCCCAGGTGAAAGCGCTTGCTACTGTCGCACCGAAACCGCCCAGAGCCTGCCCGGTGTAAAGTCCGGTCATGTGGATACCTACGGCCAGCGAACGGGTCTTTCCCTGGTGATAATCGGTGATCAATGATAATCCGGCAGGGATATATAAAGCTTCGCTTACCCCCATCAGGGCACGGAGGAAATAGATCTGGTTGAAGGTAGTGCAATAACCCATCATCAGCGTAACGAACGACCAGACGAACAGGCTTCCTACGATCAGCCACTTGCGGTTTACCCTGTCGGCAATCATTCCTGCTACAGGACTCATGAATCCGTAAATCCAGAGGAATACGGCCATCAGGCGGCCGAAATTTGCCGCCGATTCCAGTTCGGTGATGTCGATCATCATCGCATCTTTCATGGTAGAGAGCATTTGGCGATCCATATAGTTCAGTAAGGCTACGCCCCATAACAGACCGACAACTACCCAGGGATAGATTTTTTTATTATTCATATCGTTTATTGTTGGATAGGGAAAAACAAAGTTTGGTGTAGGTTTTTATTTTGAAAGAATTTCTTTACAAAGCAAATTACATTTGAGAAGCATCCGGGGGATGTGGAACGGGCCTTTATACATATTACCTTTGGCCGGCTGCGACAGTGTTCCGTCGTAATGGAAATAGCCGTACCATTCGCCATATTCTCTGTCCGGGAAACGGGCGTAGGTATATTCGTTGATCATTTGGTGCATTTCAAGATACTTGCTGTCGCCGGTAGCTTCATAAGCATATAATGTGGCGATAATGGCTTCGCACTGGGGCCACCAGAATTTCATATCATGCCAGTATTCCTGCTGAGGAAGGTTCTTGCAGTCTCTGAAATAAGTGATTCCACCGTAGGTCTTGTCCCAACCCCATTCCCAGGCCCAGTCGAGGATGGTTAACCCCATCTGCTTCAGCTCCGGATCCCAGTTCCTGTATTTGGCTTCTTCCAGAATGAACCAGGCTGTTTCGATGGAATGGCCCGGATTGATGGTACGTCCCGGAATCGAGTCGATGAATTCGCCATTCGGGCCTACCGTCTCGAGGATTGTCTTAAACTCCGGCTTCATGAAGTCTCGTCGAAGTTCGCTGATCGATTCGTCTATCTGTCGGTTCAGGACTTCGTCGTCGATCGCTTCCCGGATACGTGCGGCCGTATCGATCAGGATCATACAAAGGGAATGTCCTTTGGCTATGAAACCTTCCCTGAATTTAGGTTCCAGCAGTCCCGGTGTATTTTTATAATGAAGAACCTGCTTGAACAGTTTAACCGCTTTTTCTGCATAACTCTTATCACTCGAAGCGATCGAGTATTGAGCCATGGCAATGGCAGCAAATGTTTCAGAGAATACATATCTTCTTTTGCGTACCGGAACACCGGTTGCCGTTACTTCGTAGAACATGCGTCCGTCGGTGTCGAAACAGTATTTCTCGATGAAATCGATCCCGTTTTTACATGCCTGCAACCATTCTTCGCGTTTCTCTATATTATTGTAGGCATATGCCAGTATAAAAGCGAACCGTCCCTGAAACCAGACAGACTTGTTTGAATCCATCAGTGAGCCATCCCTGTTCAGGCAGGTAAAATATCCTCCGTTCTCCTTATCGATACCGTATTTCAGCCAGAAAGGCATGATATCGTTCAAGAAGTCGTTTTTATAGACGTCTCCCCAGTAACCCAGGTAATCAGCCGGTTGGTTTATATTTGTCTTTGCATCCATAAGGCCTTAGAATTTGTTACATCTTTCAAAGAAATTGATGGCTTCCAATTCTGCTTTCATGGCTACCTCTTCGGCATCTGTCATGTTCTGGAACGGAGTACGGTTTTTACCGAGGTCGAGACCGATCAGTTTCATGATGCGCTTTCCCCCTACGATATTTCCGCGGTAATGGCAAATAACGTTGATTACCTCTTGTGAGAAGTTCTGTTTTTCGCGGGCTGTTTCCAGGTCGCCGGCTTCCCATGCTTCGATAATTCCTACCAGTTCTTTTCCGTTATAGTTGGTGGTTCCGCCGATACCGCCTTGTGCTCCGCCCATAGCCAGGCATGGTAGAATTGTTTCGTCCTGTCCGTGAAGCATATCGAATTTACCTTCTTTATACAATCTGCACTGATTGTATTCATACAGGCTTTCGTACGTATATTTAATGCCGGCAAAGTTTGGAATGCGTCCGTCCACCGCTTTCAGAAAATCAACCATAGAAAGGAATGCCCCGTTGAATGCCGGGATATGATAATAATAGAAAGGTAGTTCCGGTGCACCGCAGGCAATTTCTTCGCAATATTTTACCAGCTCTTCCACACGGTTCACCTTAGGAAAAGGAGAAGCCATCGCACCGATACCCCACGCACCGATCTTTTGAGCATGAGCAGCCAGATTGCGGCTTGTCTTCACGCAGGTACTTCCGACATGCACGATAACTTTGAATCCTTTAGGTGCAACTTCCACCCATCTTTCAGCCAGTTTCATGCGTTCTTCTTCATTCAGCATATATCCTTCGCCGGATGATCCGTTAATGAAAACGCCTTTCAATCCGTTCTTAACAAGTAGCTTGGCATAAGCTTCAATGGGTTCGTAATTCACTTCTCCATTTTCATAAAACGGAGTAAAAGGAGCATCGATAAGACCTTTAATTCTTTCCATGGTACGTAGTATTTTAGTAGTTATTATATACTGTATTTTAAATACATGGCAAATATAAATAAAATATTTTAATAAATGGATAGTGATTTGAGAAATATTTTCCTAATAAGTGGAATTTGTTTTCAACTATGTTAGATGTGTGGAAATTTGTGGAAACAGTCTTGGTTGGAGGAAAATAAAATTCCAAAGAAGGAAAGTTGCTTTATATACAACAATCCTTCTTTGGAACTCAAGATTATTTCTAAATTTATTTTGCTCCTGCAACTTTATAACCTGGAGTTTGGTTCAAGGCAGGGTTGTTGGTCAGCGTCGTTTTATCGATCGGCCATAATAACTTGTCAGTATTTCCATTTTCTGCCAATGTATGTTCGAATACATATTCATTACCAAAACGGCGCAAATCATACCAGCGTTTGCCTTCCATGATAAATTCTTTAAAACGCTCTTCTAAAATAGTTTCGTTGATATCTTTATCATTCGGTTGATTGGGGAAACCGATTGTTTCACTATCGTAGTTTTCCCCATAAGCCCGTTGACGTATCGCATTTATTTCTTCTGCCGGACTTTCTCCCAACATTGCTTTTGCCTCTGCCAGCATAAGCAAAAGGTCTGCATAGCGGTATATAGGATAATCATCACATAAAGAGCGGCTGTCACCAGCATCCTGTACTCCCTGGTATTTATAATTAAATACGCCTATAAGATCCAGTGTTCCATCTTCCAGTTTATTGTAAGCACCTTTCAATGTTGCTAGTTTGCGGCTGTCTTTATCGTCATATCTATCCATATTGTCTTTTTTAATACCCAGACGGATCAGGCCTAATCTGTTTTCTTTTGTCAGGTCGAATTTTTCTCCGGTTGCAGCATCGTAATAGGTGGATAAGTAGTTTCTTTGGGGGAGAAAACTACCGCCAAAAGAACCATTCCACAAATCATATTCTTTGAGTTGATTCCGGAAAGCAAAAATGATTTCTTTATTTCCTTTCTCTGTATAGGCAAAAATGTCACTGAATTTTTCCATCAAACCAAGTGAAGAAACATTGTTCTGTATATCTGTCAAGGCACTTTTGGCAACGGTTGCATCTCCATTACCTCCTCCCATTTGTTTTCCAGACCAAAGATATACTTCGCCTTTTAACATTAATGTCGCCGCTTTTGACCACATGCTTTTTTGTCCTTTGATGGTATAATCCGAACCAAATGCATTTATAGAAGCTTCAATATCTGCTTTTATTTGTGTCATTACATCGGCTGCCGGAGATGCTTCTTTTGCCATATTGGAAACATCTACTGTAAATGTTGGTTCAGTTGTAATGACTGCGTCTCCCCATGACCGTAAAATATGGAAATAATAGAATGCCCGTATACCATAAGCTTGCCCAAGGTAATAGTTTTTCTGTTCTTCGGTCAATATTTCAGTTTCACTGGAACGAAGTATCATTAGATTTAACTGATTGATATTCTCATAGAATTTACCGTAATTAGAAATACCCGGGTTTTCTTCGTTTAAAGTATTATACGGAAAGCGCTCCATGCCCTGTGAAGCTTCACCTCCGAATGGTAAATCACCAAAAACGTCGCTTCGTGCTTCCCCTAAAAGGAAGAAATTATAGGCATGTTCTCTGAAGCGAGTGTGCAATCCGGTCATGAAAGCATCGAACTGGTCAGCCGATTTCCAGTAATTCGCATCTGATATGGAACTGATTGGCTTCATATCCAAAGATGTACATCCTCCTATGAAGAGCGATGATATTATGGCTATTGATAAAAATATTTTTTTCATATTGCTTTTAATTTAAAGTGGTTGTCAGAATGAAACAGAAACACCTAATAATACAGTTCGTGGCATAGGATATCTACCTTCGTCTACTCCGGCATTATCTTTCTTGACTGCCGGTTCGGGTGACATTCCCGTATAACCGGTAATATAGAATAAGTTTTGCCCTGTTATGTAAATAGAGGCATCACTCAGTGTCGCTTTTTCAATAATTTTTTTAGGTAAACGATAACTTAATGTGATCTCTCTCAATGCCAGGTAGTCTCCTTTTTCATAGAAACGGGAACTGTTATTATTGATATTGGGATTCGCATTGTTTGAACGTGTTATGTTCTTCTTTCCTAACTGGTCTGCATAATAGAATTTAGGCAGATCAGCATTGACATTCTCGGGAGACCAAGTGTTATAAACGTCTTTTATTATGTTGAAAGAACCTTGATATTGTCCCAGTGAACGTGCAGCAAGGTCATTGTAAATAATATGCCCTAATGCATAGTCGAAGCGAGCAAACAAAGAGATGTCTTTATAAGAAAGATTTGTAGAAAATCCTCCTGTCCATTTAGGTAAAACATTTCCGACTTTTACACGGTCATATTCGTTGATCACACCGTTATTATCGAGGTCTGCCCACATAACATCTCCCGGTTCAATCGGTTTTTTACCAATCTTTTCCTTATCGCTCATCTGCGCCCATTTGTTTGGCCCATATAGTTCAGCGACTGCGTCATATCTGTCACCGGCATTAGCTTTTACGTCATCCCAGTCTTTGAAAATACGTTCTTGTTTATAAGCATATACTTCGCCGAGAGGTTGTCCTTCCTGGTATCCGCCTACCCAGGTCACTTTTCCGGATTTAGGATCATATACTTCCATACCTCCCTGACGGTTATTTTCGTTACCATTGTAAGGCAATTTAATGATTTTGTTATGTACCAACGATGTGTTGAATGAGAAATCCCAACTGAATGCTTTGGGGTTCGAAAGGATATTAAGTTTTACTTCTGCTTCGAAACCGGTATTACGCAAGCTACCCAAGTTTGTTCTGATATTGCTGAAACCCGTATATCCGGGCAATTCCAGGCTGGTCAGCAAGTCGCTGGTGGTACGGTTATAATAATCTAGGATCAGGTTGAAGCGATTGTTTATGAAGCCCAGGTCGAGACCTACTTCAAAAGAATTACTTTTTTCCCAGCGAAGGTCGCTGTTGATCAGTCCGGTATTCAGGAAACCAACGTTGCCATTATAAGGAATAGGAATACTGGAACTGTTGTTGATCGTGTTGTATTCTCCATATACTTCATAATTGCCTAGTCCGGCGACATTACCATTTACACCGTAGCTGACACGTGGTTTAACAGTAGATACATATTTGGCCACTTCTGTATCTTTAAAGAATGATTCTTCGTGCAGGTTCCAACCAGCGGAAACTCCCGGGAAGAATCCCCAGCGATTATCACTTAGTTTGGATATGCCATCATAGCGGGCAACAACAGAGAACAGATATTTGTATTCATAGTTGTAATTGACACGGGCGAAGCCTGATAGCATGCGATAACCATCTTTATAAGAATAGACTTCCGTTTTGTCACTTGATCCGTTCAGTGTAGGAATATCGTCACTGGGGGCTTTATTTCCTTTCGCCTGTAGCTTGAAGCGGTTGTAGTCGAAATACTCGCCACCGATCATTGCATCCAGATTATGTTTCTCTATAAATGATTTATTGTAAGTCAATGTGGCACTATGTTGCTGTTGGAACTGACGTTCATACATACCACGGGCGTTGCGTGTATTGTTGGGAGTTGAGCTGTTCTGTGTCTGATATTGTTTATCGAAATCTTCTTGCTCGTTATCAATATAGTAAATTGAACTATTTTCATTCAATGCCAGTCCGGGAATAATTTCCCAGCTTCCTCCAATATTGAAGGTTGTCCGGCGTACATTATTGATACGTTGTAGTTTGTCTTTCCAATAAAGAGGATTCCCGTCAGCAGATCCGACACCGGCAGCAGGGTTCCCATCTTCATCATAAGGATTTAGGGTCGGCCATAAACTCATGGAGCGATAGAACAGCTGTGCTTCGCTGATCCATAACCCTGGTTTTTTTGAAAATGAATAAGTTGCTCCTGCATTGATTTTAATGTTGTCGCGAACCTTATAAGAACCATTGATATTTCCTGTGAAACGTTCATAAGAAGTTCCGACAACCTGTCCTTGTTCATTATAATATCCGAAAGATGTCAGGAAAGTTGCTTTGTCATTTCCTCCGGTTACACTGAAATAATGATCCTGTGTAAATGAAGGATCATTGAATGCTGCATCCATCATTTGACCACCGTAGTCTTTAAAGATCAGCTGTCCTTCGCCATCGTACGGGTCTGTCATTTGCTCCCATCCTTCATTTAGAAGATGTTTGTTTTCATCTGTCAGATAATGAACAGAGAAATGATTTCCGGCATTGGTTCCATAACCGGTTGTGTTATTTACCTGTTGCAATGTTCTCGTATAGCCGGCATCATTGATGTATTTATTGCCTAGTCGATTATAATACAGGAAGTCTCTGGCTCCAAGGAACTCATAGCCTTTGCGGGCAAAGTTCATACCGCCTTTAAACTTGTAAGAAACAGTCGCTTTCCCTTCTTTGGCTCTTTTAGTCGTTACAAGGATAACACCGCTGTTGGCACGAGCTCCATAAATCGCAGTGGAAGCCGCATCTTTTAGAACCTGGATAGATTCTATGTCGGCGGGGTTTACGTCATTCATGGAACGTACGATACCATCAACTACAACTAGTGCCTGATTGTTTGCAGGGTCACCCGTAATAGTAGCTCCCCCACGCAAAACGATGTTAGGTGCCTCTCCTGGCTTACCGGATGTATTTACAACACGTAAACCACTCACTGTACCTTGCAGTGACTGTCCGGCATTTGAGATTGCTACATTTTCAAGCGCTCTGTTGTCCAACTTGGAAATAGCTGTGGTTAGGGTTGCCCTCTTTTGTTGTCCACCGTAACCGGTAACAACAACTTCATCCAGTTGCTCTGCATCTTCGCGTAAGATAACATTTACTTTTGTTTTTCCGGCTAATGGAACTTCCTGCGTTTTGTAGCCGATAAATGAAAATTGCAAGATTGCATTTTTGTTAGATACAATAATGGAGAAATTACCATCAAGGTCAGTCACTGTACCATTTGTGGTTCCTTTTTCCACAATAGAGGCGCCCGGCACGGAGAAATTAGACTCATCCATAACTGTTCCTGTGATAGTTATCTGCTCTTGTCCCCATGCAAAAGCAGGAAGCAGCATAACAAGCACTAAAATCAGGAAATTTTTCTTCATAATAAATTACTTTTATTTGTTAATAACCAAGGTTGAAACTTGCGGATAAATATGAGTTTATCTCGTATATTGACAGAGTTCGTGACAGACTCTGGTATATTAAGATGCAAGAGAGGATTGTTTTTATGTTTTTTGTTCTTTTCATTATTGCAGACAGAAAAATATCTATTATTTAAATACTGCGCAAATATAAATAAATTATTTTAATAATAAACAAATAGTAAAAAATATATTTTCGATACAGACCAGCCTGAACTAAAAACATTCTTAATTCAAGCTGTAGATATAAATATTCACAAGTAGTAGTAAGGGGAAGAATTAAAGTTTTGGTAAATCTGTATAAAAAGAGAGATTAATATCGTATCATTCCTAAAATTTTACTTCGTGATAACAAGCAAGCTCCCAACACTCCAGCTCGTTCGCCTAGTTTAGACAATCTTATTTCAGTATCCTGACTCACTAAATTAAGGGAGTATTTCCGTATAGCACTCTTTATCGGGAGGCTGATGTATTCTCCAGTCAGAGATAATGCACCACCTAAAACGACCAGTTCCGGATTGAATATATTCATTAAACCAGCAATCCCTCTGCCTAAATTCAATCCCATTTCTTCCAATATTTCAATACAAAGCACATCTTCTTTTTGTATGGCTTCAATCATATCCGCCAAAGTTATTTTTTCATTTTTATCTATTTTAGCCGCAAGGATCGTGCTACTGCCCTCTTTATATCTTTCTAATAATTTACGATGCAAAGCTGATCCTGAGGCTTCTGTTTCAATGCATCCCTTCTTTCCGCAGTGACAGAGAATCTCGTTATCAAAGAAACAAAAATGACCGAACTCTCCGGAAAAACCGGATTTGCCATAATACAATTCTCCATTAATAAAGATAGAAAGCCCTAGCCCCCAGTTCAGATTAATAAATAAAATATTCTTTTCACCTTTAACAACTCCCTGCATATACTCTCCATACAACATGGCACGAGTGTCATTCTCAATATATATCTTGATTTTTATGCGTTCTTCCAATATTTGAGATAAAGGCTTTTCTTCAAAGTAAAAAATACTGTAGCTGTAACCTGACTCTGGTCTAACACGACCGGAAATATTGACTCCGACTGCTAACACTTTTTCACGTGATACAGGTAAAGAGTCTATAAAAGTATTTATCAAAATACATAATGACTCAAGAGCTGCCGGAGTATTTTCTAAAACAAATGGAATGTTTTCTTCTATCCTCAATTTTTCTCCTTTAAAATCAACAGCCGCAATATTGATCTTATCCCGAAAGATATCCACTCCCACAAAATAGCCTGAAGTTGGGTTCAGTCCGTAAATATTAGGTTTACGTCCACCACTGGTTTCTTGCTTCCCAAAATCTAGTATATAACCGTCTTCTTGTAACTCGCCAATCAGCTTAGTTACGGTTGGAATGCTTAAGTCCATTTCCTTACAGAGTTCTGCTATCGTAGCATCACCATTAGCAATATAATAATGTATGATTTTCTTTTTAAGAGACTCATTACGGTTATTGTCGGTAGTGATAAGAAATTTTGTATTCATGGCCTTATTTTTTGCTATTTATTGTATGATTGAACAAATGTAAATAAATATATTTCAAATATAAGCTTGTTAAAATAAAAAAAGCACAATATTTCAACTCTTCACTTGACTTTCCACATAAGCTAATACTTATAAGATATTTTTTACACTCTTTTTAAATCTATTTAAGCCATTATTTACCAGAGTCTGTCACGAACTCTGTCAATTTAATATACCGGCAGTTTTATTTGCTTAAAAATAATTTAGTGATATGCCTGTAATGTTGATTCCAAAGTAACAATACAGGAAAATCAATTTTGGCAAAAACAAATTGCCAATCTTCGCTCTGATTTAAACATTAGGTTTGTATATTTGCCTCCATGCTAACAAAATCTATCGACGAGGAACTATTAGTGAAGGAACTGACCTTGGGAAGCCAGAAAGCTTTTCAGGTACTATTCATGCGCTATTATCCTAAGATCCGTGGTTTTGTATACGGTTTAGTTAAATCGGAGCAGGATGCAGAGGATATTTCCCAGGAAGTTTTCTCTAAAGTATGGGGGAACCGGGATAAGTTTGCCGATGTAAAGAACTTTGGCGCTTATCTATTCATCTTATCTAAAAATACCACTTTCAATTTTTTGGAAGCTCAACAAATACGTATCGAAAGATTAAAAGAAAAACCATTTGAAGAAGAGACCAATGACTCTCCGGATGAAGATTTAATAGCCAAGGATCTGCAGCTTTTGATCGATATGGTAGTAGAAAGCATGCCTCCACAGCGTAAATTGATCTATCAGTTGAGCCGTGAGATTGGATTGTCCAACCAGGAGATTGCCGAGAAATTACAATTAAGTAAGAAAACAGTTGAAAATCACCTGAATTTGGCGTTAAAAGAATTGAGAAAAGTTTTATTATATCTATTGATACTTTATTTGTGTTAAAATATTGGGGGCGAAATGCCCAAAAGGAGTCTTTATAATATAATGTTAAGGACAGAATGAGTTATATAAAAAAAATAGTTGATTATTTCTTTCATCATGACTTCTCGGAAGAGACGATAAGGAAAGTGCATCAACGATTGACAAAGGAAGATGATAGGCCGGAGGTAGACGATGCGCTGCTGTCGGTCTGGGATACTATGGGGTTCCCGGAGATGAACGAAAATCATTCAGAACAGGCTTTTTCTCAATTAAGCAGACAGTTAGGTTTCTCAGAACAAAAAGAACCCGTGCGGAAATCTTTACGGCCGATGTCATTTGTTATGAAACTGGCGGCTATATGGCTCTTACCGCTGATCATGCTTTCTTCTTCCGTTTATTTTTATTGGCAGGCAAATATAGCTAAAGATGCGGTAGCGGATGTTTTGCTGATCGAGCATTTTGTTCCGGCAGGCAAACGTGAACAGATCATTCTTCCGGACAGTAGTCGGGTTTGGTTGAACTCCGGTAGCGTATTGATTTATCCTTCTACTTTTATAGGACAGACACGTGATGTTTATCTGTCTGGTGAAGGTTATTTCGAGGTTGAAAAAAATACAGAACAACCTTTTATCGTGAAAGCCCGTACATTGAATGTAGAAGTATTGGGTACGCGCTTTAATATTCTCGCCTATCCGGAGGTAAAACAGATTGCAACCACACTTGAAGAAGGCTCCGTAAGGGTATGCCTGCAGGATAACGATAAGAAAGTATATCATCTGGTGCCCGATGAACAGTTGGTATATAATATAGACTCCGGAATAGCGGATATAAAACAGGTAGTCTCTGCTGATTATTCCGACTGGCGCGAAGGAGGTTTATTATTTGACAACTACTCTTTTTCGGATATCATCCGTATTTTGCAACGTACATACGGAGTAAATGTACATTTGCAGACATCTGTTTATAATAATAACAAAATAACGGTACATTTTAATAAGAATGAATCGTTGGAAAATATATTCATGCTTTTGAAGGAGTTAATTCCCGGACTTGAATATCGGATTGAAAATAAAGATATCTTTTTGAAATAGGCAAAAAGTATTTTTTTGCGATGTAATTAAAAAAAGTTTTAGTTTCGATTGGGTGCAACGTTTTTTCCATCTGTCATTATAGATGAGTACGCACTTAAAATCGTGTTATTGTTTAACTTTTTTAATTACATATGAAGAATAAACACAAATCCAGACGAATTGGAACCTATTGTCTGTGTTTTCTGATCGCAGGTTGTCTGCAGATCAATGCACAAAAGGTCTCCTTTAATGAAGGAACAGTTTCGCTAAAGGAAGCGTTCCAGAAGATCGAAGCTTCATCCAAGTACAAAATTGCTTATAATGGTACGCAGTTGGATGTCAGCAAAAGGGTACAACTGAATCAAAAGAACGTAGAAGTATTGGATGTATTAAAGCAGATCTTGGCTGATACAGGGTATACTTATTCGATTAAAGGAGATTATGTTGTCATTTCCGCACCTGTTAAAAATGCAGTCAATCAGAAAGAAAAAACCGTAAAAGGAGTTATTGTCGATGAAACGGGCTTGCCTGTTATCGGTGCTAATGTAGTTGTTTCGGGAACTACAAGCGGAACCGTTACCGACTTTGACGGAAACTTCTCCTTGCAAGTTCCTGAAAACGGAATGCTGGAAATCTCTTATATCGGTTTCTTGACACAGCAAATCTCTTTAAAAGGAAAGAACGATTTCCGTATTACCCTGAAAGAAGATAGCCAGAAACTGGATGAAGTGGTGGTTGTCGGTTATGGAACCCGTTCACGTAAAAGTATCACCGGTTCGGTAGACCAGGTGAACAGCGAGATTTTCGAGAATCGTCCTGTAACCAATGCAACTCAGGCATTGCAGGGAGCTTCAGCCAACCTGGTTATCCAGAGCAAGAACATGAATCCGAATGACAACAGTATGAATATCAACATCCGTGGTGTCAGTACGATGGGTAACAACGATCCGCTGATCGTTATCGACGGTTTGATCTCCAGCTCTTCTACACTGAATAATCTGAACCCGAACGATATTGAGAATGTCTCTATCCTGAAAGATGCCGGTAGTGCAGCTATCTACGGTTCACGTTCAGCGAATGGTGTTATCCTTGTTACAACCAAGAAAGGATCTAAGGGAGGTAAACCTCAAGTTACATTTAACGGACAGGTCGGTATGCAGGACCCGCGTATTTTGTTCTCTCCGGTTGAAGGTTGGCAGAATGCCATGTTGAGAAACCAGGCAAATGTGAATGTAGGAAATGCCCCTCAATTTACCCCGACCGCTATTCGCGACTTATATGATCACCGCGACGAAGAAGAATGGCTGTACGATCAGATCATCCAGACAGGTCTTCAGCAGAACTACAACATTAATGTGTCGGGCGGTAGCGAGAATACAACTTATATGGTATCGGCCAGCTACTTTAATCAGGAAAGTAACTTTAAGGGTAATTTCGGCATGGAACGTTATAACTTCCGTACGAACTTAAGCACGGAATACGGACGCTTCAAACTGACTTCACTGATGGCCTACAACCGCCGTAAGGACCGTACCGTTGCCGGTGGTACAGGTAATGCGATTATCAACTCTTCCCGCGTACCTTCTTACTACTATTATAAATTCATGGAAGGCGACAAATATCTGGTAAACGATATTGTAGGTGATGACAACCCGCTGGCATTGCTGCAGGATGGAGGTTATGAAAAGAAAGACGAGGATAATTTCATCGGTAGTATGAATCTCGACTTCAAGATCATGGAAGGGTTAAAAGCCACTGGTTTGATCGGTTTGGATCTTACGCAACATCATCGTTATCGCCGTGATAAGAAAGTACCTTTATATTCTTCTGCCGATCTGACAAATCCGGTATTGTATATGCATTCTAATACAATGACGGAAGACTATAATGAAAAACGATATACACTCAGTTCCCAGTTCCTGTTGAATTATGACCGTACATTTAAAGAAGCTCACCATGTAACAGCCTTGTTCGGTGCTTCTAACGAATCGTATACAAAGCAAGCCAGTCGTATTGCCTGGGAATATACAGACGAAGATCTGGGTTTACCGACAACAGACAACTCCGTGCAGAATAAAGAAAATAAGAACTCGAATAATGATACAGACCAGACAAGTATCACATCCGTATTCGGCCGTGTAGGTTATAGCTATATGGATAAATACTACGGAGATGTCTCTTTCCGTTATGACGGTTCTTCCAAGTTCGCTAAAGATCAGCGTTGGGGTTTCTTCCCCTCATTCTCTGCCGGATGGCGTTTGTCGGAAGAAGCTTTTATGGATACTTATAAGAGCAATATCGGCGATTTGAAACTGCGTGCTTCTTATGGTGTATTGGGTAATCAGAATGTAGATAATTATTCCTACCAGACGGTTTATTTGATAGAGAACAACCAGTTCGTATTCAATAACACCTCTATTGCCGGTACGAAGATTACGGATGGAAACTCTTTGTTAACCTGGGAAAAGTCTGCCAACTTCAATATCGGTGTGGATGCTACTTTCCTGAATGGTAATTTGTATGTATCTGCCGATTATTTCAATAAAAAAACAACCAATATCCTGTTGACTCCCGAAGTATCCACCATTTATGGAGGAACTACTGCTAAGGAAAATGCGGGCGAAATGAAAAACCAAGGTTGGGAGTTGACAGTCAACTATAAGCTAAATCATGGTGATTTTCACCATAATTTTAACTTCAATATTTCAGACTCTAAGAATAAGGTCACTGATTTTGGCGGTCAGGAACGTATCGACGGACTTGATGAGTTATACAAGCTGATCCGTGAAGGCGAATCGTTGGGATCTTATTATGGCTATAAAACCGACGGTTTGTTCCAGAGCTATGAAGAAATTGCTAACAGTGCACTGCCTGTAGGTAGTGCCGTTCAACCGGGAGATGTGAAATATGTCGATCAGAATGGTGATAAGGTTATTAATGAGAAAGACCGTGTCGTACTGGGAAATGCATTTCCTCGTTACACATTCGGTTTTACTTACAGTTTAGCCTGGAAAGGATTTGACTTGAACCTGATGTTGCAGGGTGTTGGAAAACGTTCTCAGTTCCTCCGTGGAGAGTTAATGGAACCATTCCATAGTAACTATTCATATTGTATCTATGAACATCAATTGGACTTCTGGACACCGACTAATCCGGACGCCCGTTGGCCGCGCCTGACAGCTCCAGGCTCTGCATCTGCTACTAACAATTGGAGCCTGGCCGGTGATAATCATATATTAAATGCGGCTTATCTGCGTGTAAAGAATATTCAGGTCGGATATACTTTGCCCAAATCATTGACTCAGAAATTCGGAGTTCAGAAACTACGTGTCAGTGTGAATACGGAAAACCCGCTGACTTTCTGTAAAAACTCATTTATCGATCCGGAATCGTCTGAATTTGGTAGTGATATGGGAGGTATTAGTGGTATCGGCGGTAATAGTGGCCGTAACTATCCGACGCTTACTTATTATGGGTTCGGTTTAGATATAGAATTTTAATACATCTGTTTATTATGAAAATGAATTTCTTAAAATATAGTACAGGTATTGCTTGTTTGGTACTCGCAACCTTTACATCATGCAATGATCTGGATTTGGCTCCGACCAATAAATTTACAGACTTGAACTATTGGACTTCTGAAGCAAAAGCCTCTGCTGTACTGAGCAAGGCTTATGGACAAATGATGTCGTCTGAGTATTTCTTCAAAGATGAAAAGCTATCCGACAACTTATATGAAGGTCGTGGCAGCTCAGATGAAAAATTGATTACTTCGGGCCAGGCTAATGCTGCATTAGGTCGTTTTTCAGAAGATTGGAAAAAATGTTATGAAGGAATTAAAACCTGCCATACTTTCCTTGAAAATGTAGATCGCGTTCCGAATATGGATGAGACATTGAAGAACAGGATGAAATCGGAAGCCCGCTTTATCCGTGCTTACCTTTTCTTCCGTTTGACCAACCATTACGGTGATGTTCCTTTGTTCGATTATGGATTGTCAATTGAAGAGGCAAATACAATAGCCCGTTCACCGAGAAGTGAAGTGCTCGATTTTGTTCGTACGGAACTGAACGATATTGTAAAGATGTTGCCAACCAAACAGCAATATACGGCAGCTGATAATGGCCGTATAACCCAGGGAGCTGCCATGACATTACTGGCTCGTTCCTATTTGTATGAAAGCGACTGGGAGAATGTCTCTTCTGTTTGTGAGAAAATTATCAATGGAGAATACGGCGAATATACCTTGTTCCCCAGCTACGAGGGATTGTTCCTGCCGGAAAATGAATACAACAGTGAAGTGATCCTGGATATGGGATATTTGCTGAACCTGAGAACATGGGCTGAAATGTACGACGCAATCCCGCTTTCCGTAGGCGGACGTATCAATGCATTTGCACCTACCCAGGAACTGGTGGACGATTACCTGATGAAGAATGGTAAAGCGATCAATGAAGCCGGTTCAGGCTATAAGGAAGATGATCCTTATATAAACAGAGACCCTCGCTTTAAAGCTACGATCGTTTATCATGGATATCAGTGGACAGATGGTAAAGGCGTAACCTCTACTATCTACATTAAACCGGGTTCTTCTGCGGATGCCGGTGTCGCTAACCTGGATGAATATGCAGGCCCCGGGCAGAACTCGACAGGTACCGGATACTATATCCGCAAATATTTCGATCCGACTGCTCCGGAAGGACTTGCAGCAGGACTGAATATTATGCTGATGCGTTATGCAGATGTTTTATTGATGTATGCTGAGGCTAAAACAGAGTTAGGCCAGATGAACGAAGCTGTCTGGAACAAGACGATCAAACCTCTTCGTGAACGTGCCGGATTTACCGATGCATCCGCCCTGAATTATCCTGCTTCTGGTAATATGCAGTCGATCGTTCGCCGTGAACGTCGTTGCGAACTTGCCATCGAAGGCTTGCGGATATATGATATCCGTCGTTGGAAAACCATCGAAACCGTATTGAATGGTCGTCCTCACGGAGCTAAATTCGCAGCCGATAACACACAATATATTGAGTTGGATGCCCGTAAGTTCAGTAAAGACAGGGATTACTTGTTCGCTATTCCGCAGTCACAACGGGATATTAACAAGAACCTGACTCAGAATCCGGGATATTAATCAAATTATAAATCTAATTACTCAGAAAAAGATATGAAAGCAATATCTATAACATATGCGATGCTCTTTTCTTTCATCCTGACTTTTACTGCCTGTAGCAGTGACGGCGAAGTGAGAGATCTGGGCGTGACCGCAGTAAAAACATTATACGAACCGGATAACGGTAAGTCAGTCGTTCTGCAACCATCAGCATCCGCTTCTTTATATTTCGAATGGGAACCCTCTTTAGCCGAAGACGGCGGAGTAGTGTTGTATGAAGTAGTCTTCGATAAGGTAGACGGCGATTTCTCGGACCCTGTTTATATTTCTACGGCAGACAATAATGGTGGTAGTAATCATGCAACAATTACACATAAACAATTAAACCAGATCGCCGCTTTGGCCGGTATCGAGTCTGCTGCCCAGGGAACATTGAAGTGGACGGTATATGCCTCTAAAGGTATCGATCCCGTAAGGGCAGAAGAGGAACGTACGCTGACTCTTACCCGCCTGGCAGGATTCGCCGAAGTGCCGAGCCAGTTGTATATCACTGGTGAAGCTACGGAAGTGGGAGCCGATCTGGACAAAGCGATGGTTATGAAGAAGGTTGCCGACGGTGAATTCGAAGTATTCATTAAACTTACAGAAGGCAAATCATTCAAGTTCGTTAGTGCCAATACAGGAACTCCGACCGAATATTCATTGAACGGTGAGAAATTGGTTGAAGGCGGTAGCATTACAGCGGCTAAGACAGGTATCTATAAATATTACATCGATTTCAATGCCGGTTCGTTTACCTCTAAAGAAGTAACCAAAGTAAAATGGTTCCTGAACTGGTCGCAGAAAGAGATCGAACTCGATTACCAGGGACTTGGAGTCTGGGCATTGAACGGTTACACGGTTACTGGTTTGACGGACAGTGATAATACAGACGACCGGTATAAGTTCAGAATGGAAAGCTCCGATGGAGAAACCGAATGGAGAGCTGCCATCAATAACGACAGCAAGCCGACCGGAAACGATGAGTATTATTATATGATGGAAAAGGCGAATGTAGAACAGTGGACGAACAATGAAGTCTGGAAAACTCCGGCTACCGATGGTTGGAGCGATAAAACATATGATATTACATTCTCTTTGAATACGCAAGGTGAATATACTCATAATTTAGTAATCAAATAAAAAGGAAGAATTATGAAAGCGATATTAAAAAAACTGATGCTTGTCAGCTCTGTTGCGCTGGTATTCATGGGATGTAATGATAATATGGGAGACACTGACGGTCGTCTGGCAAGTGTGAATACATTGCTCGAACCTGCGGACGGCAAATCGGTTGTACTGGAAGCTTCCGCATCGGCAAGTGTCTATTTTGAATGGAAAGCAGCCAGTGTGGAAGAAGCCGGTACGGCTCTTTATCAGATTGCTTTTGATAAAGCGGACGGTGACTTTTCAAAACCTGTTTATGTGGTGTCTGCTAATAACAACGGGTACAACAATTTTGCAACCGTTACACATAAACTGTTGAACCAGATTGCCGGTAAAGTAGGTATTAAACCTGCCGATACAGGTACTTTCAAATGGACTGTATTTTCTACCAAAGGAATGCAAAGCATGAAATCGAGTGTGGAAAACAAGATCACAGTTACCCGCCTGGCTGGATTTGAAGATGTTCCTATCGATGTATATGTAACCGGTGAAGCTTCCGAAGGCGGTGCAGACCTGGCAAAAGCACATAAAATGAAAGCAGTAGCAGGTGGCGAATTTGAGGTCTATACGAAGCTGGCAGCCGGTAAATCATTCAATTTTACTGACGGCAAATCAGGGACGACAAGAGTGTTCTATACAGCCGATGGTGTCATTAAGGAAAATGGAACGACAACAGTTCCTAAGGATGGTATCTACCGGATTACATTAGATTTTAACACCGGTGCTTGTACTTATACATTGGTAAATAAGATCGGTTTCTATTTCTGTCCGAATGATGAAATCCTGTTTGAACTGCCTTACGTCGGTTATGGTGTATTCCAGACAAAGGCAACCGTGAACTTCAAGGAAGAAAGCTGGGGTAAAGACGAACGTTATAAGTTCAGAATGTTTATCCAGGAAAATAATGGTGCCGATGCAGAGAAAGAAGTCGACTGGGGAACATTGAACCAGACCGACTCACGTCCGACGGCATCCAGCCCAGAAACGTATTACTACCTGCAAATGTTTAATGAGACTTCTCAGTGGGAAAATAAGTGGAAGCTGATGGGAGACTTTGATGGGGTTCCGGCAACTTATACTATTTATCTGACAGCTGATCAGCCTTATACACATACGATAGTTAAATAATCCAGAGTGAAAGACAAGAAGAACCGGAAATTTCTGGTACAATAAAAGAGGTTTACCTCATTTCCGGTTCTTCTTTTTTACTTGAGTAAAGATAATAACATGAAGAATATTCTCCTTTTCTTATTTCTCCCCCTTTTATTGGGTGCATGTGGTGGTGACGACAATAATCCGGTGAGCCCGGATGAAGGTGAAGGTATCGACTGGTATGCCGCTGCTGATAGCAGTACCACAGCATTGGTCAACTCTTTCTGGAATACCGGAGGACAGTATTTTAATTATGACAGTAACGGGAATGAGACCTTCCATTACTGGCCTCAGGCCCACGCATTGGATGTGTTGGTAGATGCCAGCCTGCGTACCGGAGATACGAAGTACAAGACTTATTTCGATCAATGGTTTGAAGGTGTAAAGGTAAAGAACGGCAACACTTTCAGGAATGACTTTTATGATGACATGGAGTGGAATGCACTGGCTATCCTTCGTGCCTATCAGGTCACTAAAGACCAGAAGTACAAAGAAGCGGCCTTGCAGATCTGGGAGTATATCAAAGTCGGCTGGAACATGAATGCCGGTGGAGGTATTACTTGGGTAAAAGGGCAGGAGTACAGTAAAAATGCCTGTTCGAACGGCCCGGCCTGTATCTTGGCAGCCCGTCTGTTTCAGGAATTCGGAAACGAAGCCGATAAAGAATGGGCTCTTAAGATATATAACTGGGAGAAAAGTACCTTGTTCAACAGCAAAAACGGGATGGTGTATGATAATATAAACAGTAATACCGGAGAGATACAGAAAGATTGGATATTTACTTACAACGAAGGTACATTCATCGGTTCGGCAGTAGAATTGTATAAGATGTTGGGGGAAAAAAGCTATCTGAACGATGCCGTTTTAGCGGCTGATTATACAATCAGCACGTTAGTGAATAATTCTATCCTCAAAGACGAAGGATCAGGGGATGGAGGATTATTTAAAGGGATTTTTATTCGTTATTTTGTAGAACTGATCCAACAGGATCGTTTGGATGTTGGGGCTAAACGACGTTATACGCAATTTCTGAACGTAAATGCAGAAGCGCTTTGGATGCGGGGGACAAATAAATCGAATGTTTTATTCGGAACCAATTGGGGGACGGCCCCGGGAGCGTCTACCGGGTTGACCGAGCAGTTAAGCGGTTGTATGCTGATCGAAGCAGCAGCACTATTAAATAATAAATAACATGAAAAACTATTTTTTAGCGGGTTTCCTGTCATTAGCCTTTATGGTAAATTGCCAGCCCGATAAACGACTGACAAATTATGTGAATCCTTTCCTGGGGACGGCAACCCTTTGGGAAACGAAAGATTTAGGGTACGAACGTCACCTGAAAACGAGAACCTGGGGAGCGGAAGTTTTTCCCGGTTCTTCCGTCCCGAATGCGATGGTTCAGTTAAGCCCCGTAACCCAGTTCCGTAGCGGGGCCGGTTACCAGTATGAAGATACCGTTATCTATGGCTTCTCACATACCAACAAGGGGCATTGGAACCTGTTGCATCTTCCGATTCTGCCAGTGACGGGCGATGTCTCTTCCGACGATTATGCTTCAAAATACAGTCATACCAACGAATCGGCCCGCCCCGGATATTATCAGGTATTTTTGGAGAGATACGGAGTCAATGCAGAGCTGACCTCTACGCTTCGTTGCGCTTATCATAAATACACTTTCCGTCCGGAAGACGATAAGAAAGTATTGGTCGATATTACACGTACGAACAACGGAGTGAGAGACTGGAACATTCAGAAAGTGGACGATTATACCTTCTCTGGTAATCAGGATGCGGAAGGAAATATCCGTTTCTATGCCGTTTCTAACTATAAGATCGATAATATCGAACAGGTGAAGAACGGTGAATACGAGGTTTCGGTCGTCAACTTTGCCGATAGCAAAGGAAACAAGCCCCTGGAACTAAAGATCGGTTTCTCTTTCGTAAGCGTCGATAATGCAAAGATGAACCTGGAAAAGGAGATGATGGATAAAAGCTTTGCACAGGTTAGCGGAGAGGCTGATAAGACCTGGGAAAAGCTGTTGTCTAATATAGAAGTGACAGGCGGTACGGAACGTGAGAAGGGTATTTTTTATTCCTGCCTTTATCGTTCTTTCCTCTGGCCGGTGTTGCGTAGCGATGTGAACGGGGAATATACGGATGTGAAGGGCGATGTGGTAAATAATGGTTTCTGTTATTATACTGACCCGTCTTTCTGGGACGATTACCGCAATAAGTTGATCTTACTGGGAATGATCTCTCCGGATGTAACGGTAGACGTGATCAAATCGATTACCGATAAAGGGGAAAAGCGTGGTGGCTATATGCCGACCTTCTTTCATGGCGATCATGCCTCTGTTTTTGTTGCGGGTAATTATCTACGCGGTTTGAAAGACTTCGATCTGAACCGTGCCTATAAATTGTTGGTGAACAATGCGACTGTTCCGGGAAAAGGCGGCAGGCCGTATCTGGACGAATATATCGCACAAGGCTGGATTGCAGAAAAAGATACCACCAATGTCCCTACCTGGGATGAATACAAAGCGGCAGTAACAAAAACCGTTGAATATGCCTACGACGACTATGCAACCGCCCTGTTAGCAAAAGAACTAGGTGATGACAGTACATATAAGACTTTGATGGATCGTACCGATAACTATAAGAACCTGTTTGATCCGAGTACCGGTTTCTGGCGTGGAAAGATAGCCGATGGCAGTTGGATCAAAGATTTCGATCCGTATTATCCTTATTATGCCTATATGTATCGTGAAGCGAATGCTTGGCAGTCTTTGTTCTTCGCTCCCCATGATCCGGAAGGTATGATTGCCCTTTATCCCAGCAAAAAGGCCGTTGAACAGAAACTCGACTCGCTCTTTACCGAGCCTTGGAGAAACTATGAGGCCCACAATTTGACCGGTTTCATCGGTAATTATTGTCAGGGTAACCAGCCCGGACATAGTATTCCTTATACTTATTACTTTATCGATAAGCAGGAAAAGGCACAATGTATGCTGGATAGTATCATGAATCATTATTATGATATGGGTAAGGACAAACTGGCTTATTCGGGAATGGATGACGCCGGTGAGATGTCTTCCTGGTATGTCTTCAACGCAATCGGTTTATACACCTATTCGCCCGCAGATCCGGAATATATCATCACCGTACCTTTGTTTGACCAGGTGAAATTCACCTTGGGGGATCATTCCCAGTTCACGATCGTTAAAAACGGCAAAGGTCGTAAGATAACGAATATTACCTATGGCGGTCAGAAGATCAGCGGTTGGTTTATTTCTCACGATCTCTTGAAGCAGGGAAAACAATTGACTATCAGCACAGAATAATTTCTGCTATCCCTTTCCAAAAAAGCTGCCGACCTTTTCCCAAAAAGTCCGGCAGTTTTTTTGATTAAGAAGGTATGAAATATCATCGGTAGTGAAAGCTTTTCTTCATATTCCTTCAGAGTGATATGGACAAATCTTTGTATCGATCCTATATCAAATAAGTTCTTTTATCTGTTCGGAAGTCTGTTTTTCTATGGTAGAGAAGAGTAACTCTTTAAGCATTCCGAATTGCTCTTTGGAGTAACTCTGTTCTATCATTCCGTTATTGATATGGTGGATATAGTCGCAGCCGGAAGTCAATGTTTCGAAAACATGCGAAGTAACCAGTACTGTTTTCCCTTTCTCCCGGAGTTGTTGCAGGATAAGCGTGAGTATATGTGCACTTTCCAGATCTAATCCGTTGAAAGGCTCATCCAGGATCAGAATAGGCTTATCCGGTTTGAGAACACCTAATAGAGCCAGTTTCTTTTTCATTCCCGTTGAATAGTTTTCCGTGATATCATTCAGCGGGATATTGAACAGTTTCTGCCAGTTATCTACTTGAAAGCCGTTTTCCCCTGCAGGGAAAAGATCCAGGTATTCGTGGCCCGTCATATAAGGATAGAAATAGTTTTCGGCTTCCAGATAGGCAATATCACGTCTGTGCAAAGGATTGTCATTATACAGGATAGAACCTTCTACCGGACGGATAAATCCGTAAAGCGTATTCAGCAAGGTTGTTTTACCTGCACCGTTCAAACCGACAATACCGTGTATTTTACCCGATTCCATCGATAGGGTGATCCCTTTCAGTATCAGTGATTGCTTTTTATATTCTACTTGTAAGTTACGGATTGTAAGCATATAAATAAGTTTTTAAATTCCGGCAGGCCGCCAGATAATTTCTGATCAGGAAAAACAGGATAACGGGCAAAAGTACCGGCAGGAATATACTCAGCATGGCTATTGCAATAGGAATCTGCCCTGCTGTAATCTTGCTGTTTGGCCAGTAATAGGCATATTTCGTTGTTATGAATAACAGGATATTCAATGAGATTGCTACCAGAAAGGTGAGTATAAGCCACCAGTGTTCAGGATATATCAACACATATACCAGACAGACAGGTGATATTGCACACAAAAATAGTTTCAGATTCAATGCCAGTTTCCGGTGCAGAAAGCTTCTTGCGGGCCTCTCCATATAAAAGAGTATCTGTTGGGATTCCGAATAGCGGAACATTTCGGAGAAGAAAACCGTGAAAAACCAGAGTGAAGCTAATGAAGCAAAAGGCAATAACAAGCCGATCCAGGCACTGATATAAAGAACCATCAGCAAACCACCGTATTGTCGTATTCCCGAACGTATTTCAAAGGCTTCTGCAGGTATCCATCGGGGAGGAGCTACACCCTGTTTTGTACGGTGAAAAGGCTGTTTTAGGAAACTTATTCCCAGGCATCCGAACAGAATACCGAGAGCAATATACCAGTAAGCATGTAGTAGTATAATAATGAGGGCAGGGAAGGAGAGCAGGAGATAATCCATATAAAAGACCTTCCATGCCTTTTCTTCCGCAAGGAAAATAAAATGATAATCTTTCCGGTTCAGTTGCAGCAAAGATAAAAGAGCCAGTAACACGGTTCCGGCAATTAAACACGCTTTCAACTCTTTTGTGAGTTCGTGCAAAGCAATCCCGGCTATCAGTAAAATACCTGTCAGTATGATCAGATAGATAACAGGTATCTCACGGATAAACTTTCCGAACTGACGGAGCCGGAAACGAAGGAATGAACTGTTCATATACAGGTGTTTAATATGTCCGAAACAAATGTAGGGAATTTTTATTTATTACTTTTAAAAGTAAAAACGAATTCCTGCATCGATGGTAAAGCGGAAAATACCGGATCGTTCGTCATCTGAAGTATTGTAGTTCGTATCCTGTTTAGGCAGGGAACCTCCGACGTATCCTATATTGGCACCAATACCGATATGATTACTCAACAGATATTCCGCTCCAAACAAAAAGTTGTATCCGAGGCCGGATAATGAGGCGCTTTCTCCTTTATATGACTCCCGGTAGCCGAAGTAACCCAGTCCGACGCTTTCACGCAATTGCCATTTCTCACTAACCTTCTGTTTAAGTACGAACTGAGGAGCAATGTACGTAAGGCCTACATTGATCGTATTGCTCGATATATCGTATGATGATTTGTAGCCGGAATATAACAAGCCACAGCCGAAACCGCTTTTTGACACCCATTCATACCCGATCTGCCAGTCTAAACCGCTTTTAGGATTTCCGGAAGCTCCCGATGGTAAATAGAATTTACTTGTTATCCCGGCATATCCGATATTGGCATAGATGGTATTTGTTGTGGGACGCATTCTTCTTTCTTTCTCTGTTCGTATCTCCTTCGCTTCGATAAATGAGTTTGGTTGGTAACTATTGATTACCGTATCGCTTATATTGAGCATCATTCCTGCTATCTGATGACAACTGCTTCCCCAGATAGACGGTTCTTTATGGTCGGTAAGTGCCAGCGCATTTCCGCCATTTTTGGATGTTTCTTTCTTGGCCAGTGCCAGTACCTGGTCATAATTACATTTTGTAGAGGCACCATTATCTACTACGGATACTTTTCCGATTACCTCTGCCGTATTCGGTACTGTATCATTTACTTCATATAAGAGTACGTTTTCAGGAGGTGTCGTCACCGGATAAACTTTAACGATATCCGTTATAACTTTGGGTGCACAACTGGTTAAAACAAAAAGGGTAAACACGGATAACAGGTTTCTAATAGCTTTCATTTTCTTATAAGATTATTGTTTTCTAATATAAGTCTTTATTGTTTCTGTAAACGTTAAGTTCATTTTTTTGTTGTATCCAACGGATATTATCCCTATATTTCGGCTATGAAACCATACCTTTCATTATCAATGCTTATCCTATACATATCTATCAAACAAACGGAATATTTTAGTGGCCGATAATTATCAGCCGTATGGTTTATAATCATCAGCCATACGGTTGACAATTGTCGGCCAATCGGTTGAGGGTTATCAACCGTTGATTAGTCGCCGTAGTAATTCAAATTAGTACGTAGGGTAAATGCAAATACATAGGCAGGAAATTTGTATTCGATATATTTATTATCTTTGCCAGTCAATGAGCAAGAATATGGAAGACGATTTTGATATAAGGGATAGCCGTATGCCTGAAAGTGAGCGTGAGTATGAGAATGCACTTCGCCCGCTTTCATTTCATGATTTCAGCGGACAGGCCAAAGTGGTTGAGAATCTGAAGATATTTGTGATGGCGGCCCGTATGCGTAAAGAAGCATTGGATCATGTGTTGCTGCATGGCCCTCCCGGGTTAGGTAAAACTACTTTGTCGAATATTATAGCTAATGAACTGGGAGTCGGCTTTAAAGTTACTTCCGGGCCGGTGCTGGACAAACCCGGTGATTTGGCGGGGGTGCTGACTTCGCTGGAAAAGGATGATGTTCTTTTCATCGATGAGATTCATCGGTTGAGCCCGATTGTCGAGGAATATCTTTATTCGGCAATGGAGGATTACCGGATCGATATTATGATCGATAAAGGGCCGAGTGCCCGTTCCATCCAGATAGACCTGGCTCCTTTTACACTGGTTGGTGCAACGACCCGTAGCGGTTTGTTGACCAGCCCATTGCGTGCCCGCTTCGGGATCAATATGCACCTGGAATATTATGAGATGGAGACGTTGACGAAGATTGTGCTTCGTAGTGCCGATATCCTCAATGTGAAATGCGAGTTGAGTGCAGCCAAAGAGATTGCTTCCCGCAGCCGTGGAACGCCTCGTATTGCCAATGCATTACTTCGCCGCGTACGTGATTTTGCACAGGTGAAAGGTTCGGGCGAAATAGACAAGGCAATTTCTTGTTATGCTTTGGAAGCATTAAATATTGACCGTTATGGTCTGGATCAAATTGATAATAAATTACTGACAACAATAATTGATAAATTCAACGGTGGCCCGGTCGGCCTGACAACGATTGCGACAGCCTTAGGCGAAGATCCCGGTACACTGGAAGAAGTATACGAACCTTTCCTGATCAAAGAAGGGTTTATCAAACGAACACCACGGGGACGTGAGGTCACCGACCTTGCCTATACACATCTCGGACGGAAAAGGGGCGAAGAACAAGGATTTTTATTTGACTGAAAAAGTTATGGCTGGAGGAATGAAACGACTCGCAGGAGAGACTGCGATTTATGGCGTTAGTAGTATTGTCGGAAAGTTCCTGAACTGGATGCTGGTGCCGATGTATACGCGGGTGCTGGCAACAGAAAGTGATTTCGGGATCGTAACGAATCTATATGCCTGGACGGCACTACTGATGGTCATACTTACTTATGGGATGGAAACGGGTTTTTTCCGTTTTATGAACAAGAAAGAGATCACTCTTCCCATGCGGGTCTATGCAACGACATTGTTCAGCATTGCTTCAACCTCTATCCTGTTTTTAGTTATTGTTTTTAATGCACTGAACCCGATCAGCAGTTCGCTGGGATATGCTTCTAATCCGGAGTTTGTCGGGATGATGGCCGGAATTGTTGCGGTAGACGCCTTTTGTTGTATCCCGTTTGCTTTTTTGAGATATCAGGGGAAGGCGATTCGCTTTGCTTCCATCAAGTTGTTCAATATATTCCTGAATATAATATTAGTCCTTTTCTTTTTAATCGCCTGTCCGTGGCTGGCCGAGCATGCTCCGCTTTTGGTGGACTGGTTCTATATTCCGGATTATCAGGTGGGATATATCTTTATTGCTAATGTTATAACTTCTGCGGTCACATTCATCCTGCTTATTCCGGACATGGTTCCGGGCTTGCGTGAGAAAGCCAGTTTCGTACTACTCCGTCAGATGATCAGGTATTCTTTCCCTATATTAATCCTGGGAATCGCCGGTATTTTCAATCAAACGGCCGATAAGATTTTGTTCCCGTTTCTGTTTGAGGATAAAGAGCTGGCAAATACACAATTAGGAATATATGGTGCCTGCTTTAAGATTGCGGTTGTGTTGGTCATGTTTACCCAGGCTTTCCGCTATGCCTACGAGCCGTTTATCTTTGCGAAGAACAAAGACGACGACAGTAAAAAGTCTTATTCGGAAGCGATGAAATATTTCATTATCTTCGCATTGATCATTTTCCTGGGGGTAATGTTCTATATTGATATCCTGAAACATTTTGTAGCGGCGGCCTATTATCCGGGTTTGCGTGTCGTCCCCATTGTCATGCTGGGAGAACTGTTCTTCGGAATCTATTTTAACCTGTCGTTCTGGTATAAACTGATTGATCAGACCCAGTGGGGGGCCTATTTCTCTACGATAGGATGTGTTGCTACGATCCTGATAATTGTCTTGTTTGCTCCGACATACGGATATATGGCTTGTGCCTGGGCCTCTTTTGCAAGCAACCTTATTATGATGGCGCTTTCATATATTATCGGGCAGAAGAAATTCCCGATCCAATATGATATTAAATCGGCTGTGATCTATTCCGTTTTGGCAGCAGCATTCTATCTGGCCGGCATGCTACCCGCGATTGAATCGGAGATTTTGCGTCTGTGTTACCGTACTTTGCTGCTTTGTCTTTTCGTTGGTATTGTGATCAAACGGGATCTTCCGTTGCAGGAACTACCTTATGTAGGACGTTATTTCGCCAAAAAGAAATAGTTTTATTCCGGTTTGAGCGGGATCGTCAGAATGATACGCAGGCCGGTTGTATAATCCGGATCTACGTAAATGTTACCTTTCAAACGATGGGCGATCTGGCGGCATAGATATAGTCCCAGTCCTGAACCCGGAACGAAATCGTCTGCTTTGGTGAACCGTTCGAATATCCATTCGCGTTTATCCGGTGAAATGCCGCAGCCGGTGTCCGTGATGCTTACGACCATCCGGTTTTGCTCTTCATCCGGCTCGTAGGAGAGTGTGATATTTCCCTTCTCGGTAAATTTATTGGCATTGTTCAATAGATGCGACAGGATCAGGCTGAAATGGCTCTGGTTGGTGAAGGCCAGATCCTTTTCACGGTTACCTTCAAGTTTGTATTCAATGTCCGGTTTGCCGTAAAGCCTTTTAATTTGTTCCATTTCACAGGAGCAAAGCAGGTGTATATTGACTCCCGATAACGGAAGGTCGTCTTTGTTGCTATCCAACTGGGCGATCTCCAGTACGCTGTTCATCATGGAGGTGATATGATTACAGTTTTCAAAGATGATCTTACTGAACTCTTGTTTTTCCTCTAGGGTATTATCTTCGGTCGTGATCAGTTCTGCAAAGCCGTTGATTGCATTTAAAGGCGTACGGACTTCATGGCACATGTTCTTAATGAACGCATTTTTCATCTTCTCACTTTCCTGTGCTTTTTCACTGGCGAGAATAACCAGACGGTTCGATTCCTGCAACTTCTTATATAAGGAATTGATTTTCCATAAACGGAAAGCAACGAAAACTGCCGAACTGATAGCCAGGATAAATAAAGACAGGAACATGTAAAGCTGGTTGCGGCTCTTCTGCAAATCGATTTCCAGTGCTTTCTTCTCAATGACCAGTTCGTCTACCCGCTTCTGTATTTCGAGGTCTTCCAGTTTGTCATTGATATTCTTCAGCCGTGCAGAGTCTAACAGGGCTGCATATTCCTTGTGGGCATAGAAAGCCTCTTTATACAAATGAAGGCTGTCCAGCATATCTATTTTCTCTTTGAGCGTCGATACGACATGTTCCGACAGGTCGATCTTCAAACCGGAATTACGGAAATAATGGATAACCGAGTCGCAATATTTGATGGCTTTAGGATATTCGTCTATCAGCCGATAGAAATTCAGCGAGGTAAAATAACGCTCATATTCGGGGGAGAATGCAGCGGCTTCAGGATATTGATCGTTCAAAGCCATGAAATGCTGATAATAGGAAGTTGCTATATCTTTTCCCAGCGTTTTGGCGGAAAGGGCCAGTGAAGAGTAAGCATTCAACAAATGCCGTTTGGTGACATAAGGGCGCTTCTTCATTTCCTTTGTCTCTGCATATTCTTTTTGCATATCCAGGTAACGGACTGCATATTTTACCTTCTCCGAATCATCAGGTGAGTAAAGGGTCAGGATGCTGAATGAATTCAAACGGAACAGATATGAATATCGTAACGGCATATTTTCCGAGAGGGCGATCACTTCCCTGAACCGCTCGCTTACCATTTCTTGTAGTTCTTTTTCTTTACCCGGTTCGACCCGGTTACTATAAGCCATCCCCAGAACATAGTTGATCGACATTTTTTCAAGAGCTGAAAGTTTCTTATCTGTTTCCAGTTTGAGCCGGTATTGTTCTATCAATTTCTTTCTCTCTTCCCCTTCTGTATAAAAGACGATACGTACATCGACGATCGTTTGCATGTAAGTCACCAGGAAGTCACGCGCTTTTCCTTTCAACTCCTGTTTGGCTTCTTCCATGTACACATTGGTACTATCCTTAATATCGTTGTTGACATAAAAACGGAGTATCTCGGTAAGTGCTATCTCTTTATAGTAATCATCGTTATTGGCGAGTGCCTCTTTGTATAATTCTTTTGCGTATGCAACCTGTTCTTCCTGACGGGAAATATCCATCAGGTTGGTTAGTATTTCCAGCTTCTCTTCTGTTGAGGATGCGGACTTTAGGCTTGTGCTCAAAGAATCTTTTGTCGTAGCGTTGTTAGCTACAGCAAAGAGCATATTAACGAGCATGTACATCAGAATTAAGCAGCGTTTCATTTTTATGTAGGCTAAGCACCCAGCGCCTTGTCATATTTCTATGGTAGGTTTCCAAATGCTCGCCCCCGAACCGGACTTACACCTCTCAGCGTATCCGGCTCTCCACTAATTTTAGTCTATCTTTCCGTCATGTATCTTTTTGTGACAACTCCTGCACACGGCAATCGTTTTGCGTTTGCGGGCAATCATGTGTCGTTCCCAGCTTTCCTTACCCTGCAAGTTCTTTAGTTTCCTTACATGGTGCATAACAAGGTCGTCTGTCGCTCCACATAATTCACACTCATGGGCTTTCAGCCTTTCAACAAGACTTGTCCGCCCCGCAGTATAAATTGTTCGTGGCATGGTGTCACATTCCGATTTATAGGTGGGCTTCTTGCGTTTGAAGCCACCGTCGTAAAAGTATCTTTCCTTTACACCTGTTTTAGTCATGTGCTTTATGATAAACCTACCGTTCTTACGATATTTCTTGTTTACCTTGCGTGTGCGGCACTTATATTTGCCTGCAAACGTTTTGTACATGCTGTATTCCATGATGTACTTGAAATTATTCAAGGCATGGGCACAGTTGTTGGCTATGGAGTAGTAATTATAGAAACCCACGATTTCCCGATTATAGCTATCAAGGATTTCAAGGTCGTCATTGAATATCAGTCCCGATTTACATTTCGGTTTCCATATTTCCTTTCCGTTACGGTTTGTCATTTCCAAGACTCCCCAATCGAACAGTTTTTTACGGACAGTTTCCATACTGACATTCAAGCAGACCCTTTTACCATAGGTTCTTCTTAATCTACCCCGTTTATCACGTCTTTGGTCGTTGGACTTTCTTACAGTAATTTCATATCCGAGAAACTTGGCAGGTCTTTCGGTATGGGTGACAAGTGTCTTTTCATCAGACAGTTCCAATGCCAGTTTATCAGCAAGGAAGTTTTTAATATCTCCCTTTATCTGTTGCGCATCTTGCTTACTTCCGATAATTCCCACGAGAAAATCATCTGCATATCTCGCATATTTCATTCTCCTGTAATCGGCATCCATTTCTTCGCCATTGGGATATTTAGCCCGTCCTTGTTCTATTGCTTTCAGTTCAAGGATTAGCTTTACCCTTTGCCTTTCGTCTTTTACGGACTTCAATCTTCGCACAATACGTTTTCTTGCATTGCCGAAGTCCAAACTTTCTCTACTGAATTTTCGTTTCTTCCCTTTATCGAATTTGGCTATGTATTCCTTTATATACTTATCCAGCTTGTCAAGGTATATATTAGCCAATATCGGGCTGATGATACCCCCTTGCGGTGTGCCACTGTAAGTATTGTGGAATTGCCATTCTTCGATATATCCCGCTTTCAAAAACTTGCGTACTAAGCGTATGAAGCGTTCGTCCGCAATGCGCTCCTTGAGTATGTTTATTAATACATCATGGCTTATATTATCAAAGAAACCTTTTATATCTCCCTCTACAAACCACTTTGCACCGCTAAACTCCTTTTGGATGTGAGTTAATGCAGTATGGCAGCTTCGATTGGGTCGAAACCCATGCGAGGTGTATTCAAAATTTCCCTCGTATATGGCTTCCAATACCATTCTTACTACTTCTTGTATTAACTTGTCATTGAAAGTCGGTACGCCAAGAGGTCTTTTCTTACCGTTTTTCTTCGGTATGTACACCCTCTTTGACGGTTGGGGCTGGTACGTTTCATCTTTTAACGTATCAATCAACTTTTCAATTCGTTTCAGGCTCATGTTGTCAATGGTCTGACCGTCCGAACCTTTAGTCATGTTGCCCTCTTTGGCGTAGATGTGCTGATAGGCAACATAGAACATTTCCTCATTGAACAAAATTCTGTAAAGACGTTCAAACTTGTAGCTTACATCCTTACTGTGTTCTGATAGACTGTTTAATACTCTTTCTGGACTTCTCATAATGTCTCTCACATTTTCCGTTAATTGTATTAATAATTAGCTGCTTCCCTTCGCCATGTACAAGGCGTTACCTTGCTCGGACTACTATGGAAGCTCCGTTACCACTCCGAATTTTCATAGGTCAAACCTAATAGCCTTTCGGCACTTCGGGATAGGTAATCCCCGTTTATTACATCGTAACTGTTGGCATGATAGATTGTCGGATACGACTTCCGTCCTTCACTCGCTTACTGCGGTTGTGTCGTGATAAGTTCTTGCTACATTCATACCTATACACTGAAGTAGTATCACGATATGGCGATTGATAGTTACCTTACGCCATAGCCTAAAGGGGAACCACTCGGACTATCGTTTAATCAATTCGGACTTTATCCTCATATCTATCTTTTCATCTCGCCATTCAGTCGCAGTTTGGTAACTAACTGACTTATGACTTTTCCGACATGCTACACTCCCTGCTCGGTTAAGTTTTCCCGAAAACAGATAAGTCGGCTGATGATAGGTTATTTTCAAAGAACACTTTCCTAATCTCTTGCCAAAGAGATGTTTACGATGCAACCTTTACGGGCGCACATAAATATTTTAGGTAAGCTCCTTTTGGGAACCCATTTGTCGATCGTCTGCAAAGTTAATGAAAATCAACTACTGTTTTGAACTTATGGAACTTATTCTTGTTTGTTCTTCTTATTTTTTATTTCGGGATACAATTTCTATCTTTGCACGATTAAGGCGTAGCTATTAGTCGGAGTAATTATCAATACAAGTTATTGTGATGGAAAAAGGGGTGTTACACAAGCAAATGAGAGACTTCTTTGTTCGTAATTTTGATGTCCGTCAGGAGAAGGAAAATGAACTTGAAACCGTTGAATCTATAAAAAAGGGTATTGAGTTTAAAGGTACTAATCTTTGGGTTTTAATCTTTGCGACCTTTGTTGCTTCTTTGGGTCTGAATACAAATTCTACAGCGGTAATTATCGGTGCGATGTTGATCTCTCCGCTGATGGGGCCTATCATGGGGTTTGGTCTGGGGCTGGGGATCTATGATTTTGAACTGATCAAACGCTCTTTCCGCAATTTTGCCACAGCTACGGTCTTTAGTGTGATCACTTCGACCCTGTTTTTTCTTATCTCTCCGATCAGCGAAGCACAGAGTGAATTGTTGGCGCGTACGCAACCGACCGTGTATGATGTACTGATCGCTTTCTTCGGTGGATTGGCGGGTATTGTAGCCAGCTCCACCAAAAGTAAAGGGAATGTGATTCCGGGTGTGGCTATCGCTACGGCGTTGATGCCGCCACTTTGTACGGCCGGTTTCGGGCTGGCAAGCGGGAACCTTTATTATTTCTTCGGCGCTTTCTATCTTTACTTTATCAATACCGTGTTTATCAGTCTGGCAACCTTCCTGGTTGTTCGCCTGCTGAAGTATCCTAAAAAGGTATTCCTCGACAAGCAGCGGGAGAAGGTTGTGACACGTTATGTCGGTGTCATCGTCTTTTTTACGATCGTACCCAGCCTTTTTCTGAGTTATAACCTGATCCGCGCCAGTTATTTCAATGACCGGGTTGCCAATTTTGTATCAGAGGAACTGGCTTTTCCGAATACACAGATACTCAATAAAACAGTAACGGATACAAGTGAAAAGAAGGAGATAAAGGTCGTATTGATCGGCGAAAGTGTACCTGACCCGATGATTGAAATTGCCCGGAGCAGACTGCGTAAATATGGTTTGAAAGACGTTTCATTAGTCGTACAGCAAGGTTTCGGCCAGGAAGCGACAGATATTAATGAGTTGAAAAGTATGTTGATGCAGGATCTTTATAAGAATAGCGAAGAAGTGCTCCGCGTACAATCCATACAGATCGATTCGTTGAAGCGGACGGTAGACCGGTATAAAACCGCTTCACGTATTACTTCGGAGCTGATCCCTGAAATGAAAGTCCTGTTCCCGGCTGTCCTCGAGGCATCCTGTTCAAATACCTATATTGTGAGTACCGATAGCATGAAGCAAGACACAGTCATGTTGGTTTACCTGAAAAGCAAAGAACGTATCAATGAAAAAGAACAACAAAAGATCCGGGAGTGGCTCGGAGCACGTGTGAACGCGAAGAATATTAAATTACTAATAGAATAAAAGAAAAGAATGAATTTTATGAAGAAGGTGTGGGCAGTTTTACTGCTTCTTATTGCTGCAGGCCAGATGTATGCCGACGAGGGTATGTGGGTTCTGAAGGAATTAAACAAACAGAATCTGGCGAGAATGCAGGAACTGGGATTTGTCCCGTCCTACAAGCAGCTTTACAGTGAAACTGACCCGTGTGTGGCCAACGCTGTTGTTATTTTTGGTGGCGGATGTACCGGTATTACCGTATCGGAAGAAGGATTGGTCTTTACCAATCACCATTGTGGTTTCGGTTCGATCCAGCAGTTGAGTAGTGTTGAGCATGATTATCTGAAAGATGGTTTTGTCTCTCAGAGTAAAGGCGATGAACTGCCTGTTCCGGGATTAAGCGTACGTTACCTGCGCGAAACAGTCGATGTAAGTGATCGTATTAACGGTGAAATCGCTAATATTGAGGAAGAGTATCTTCGTCTGGCCGCTGCCGATTCGATCGGACAGGTTATTTGTGATTCTATTGGTAATACGGAATTCCAGGCAGCCGATGTAGTGCCTTTCTATAATAATAACAAGTATTTCCTGGTTGTTTACGACGTATTCAACGACGTCCGTATGGTATTTGCTCCGCCCAGCTCCGTAGGTAAGTTCGGTGGTGATACCGACAACTGGATGTGGCCGCGTCACACAGGCGATTTCTCTGTTTTCCGTGTATATGCCGATGCAAATAACAAGCCAGCTGAATATAACAAGGATAACAAACCTTATAGTCCGAAGTATGTTGCCGAAGTGTCTCTTCAGGGATATCAGGATAAGGATTATGCTATGACGATCGGTTTTCCGGGAAGTACCGACCGTTATCTGTCTTCATGGGGTGTGAAACAACGTATCGAGGACAGTAACAAACCCCGTATCGATGTTCGTGGTGCTAAACAGGCTATCTGGAAAGAAGCGATGCAGGCCAGCGATGAAGTGCGTATCAAATATGCCTCTAAATATGCCGGTAGCTCCAACTACTGGAAAAACTCTATCGGTATGAACCGTGGTTTGGCTAATCTGAATGTACTGGATCGTAAGAAGGAGGAAGAAGCCGCTTTTGCTAAGTGGGTAGACCAGACTCCGGAACGTAAAGCGAAATACGGCGAAGTGTTGAGCCTGCTGGAAAAAGGCTATACTTCGACTGACGAATATAAGAATGTTTCGACCTATTTGATGGAAGCGTTTGTCAGCGGTACTGAAATCGTACGTCTGGCACGTATGGTGCAGAGTGTGGACATTAGCGGTTCTACTCCGGAAGAAATAGACTTGATTCTGGAAGATAAGATCAAACCGTTCTTTAAAGATTATGATGCGGCGCTCGATCAGAAGGTGCTGGCTGCCATGATGAAGGTAGCGAAAGAACGTGTCCCGGCTCAGTATCTTCCGGACATCTATAAGAAAGTGGATAAGAAATACAAAGGCAACTACGCCAAGTATGCGGCCGATGTCTTTAAAAAGACTTCCCTTTTGTCGTATGACAATATAGAGAAGATGCTGAAGAATCCGAAACTATATGCCAAGCTGAAGAAAGATCCGGCAGCGGAACTGAGTCTGTCTACATTGATCTCTCTGTTTGAATTGCAGCAATTGATGGGAGATGCCCATTACGATATTGAAAAAGGCGAACGTTTGTATTTCGCAGGCTTGAAGGAAATGTATCCTGACAAGGCGCTTTCTTCCGATGCAAACTTTACCATGCGTCTGAGTTACGGTTCCATCGGTGGTTACCGTCCGTACGATGCTGCTTGGTATGACTATTATTCAACAGAGAAAGGTATTCTTGAAAAGGAAAATCCGGAAGATGACGAATTCTGGGTACAACCAGAAATCCTCGATCTGATCCGTAGCAAAGACTTTGGCCAGTATGCCAACGAAAAGGGTGAATTGCAGCTTTGCTTCCTGTCGAACAACGACATCACAGGCGGTAACTCCGGTAGCCCTGTTTTCGACAAAAACGCCCGTTTGATCGGCCTTGCTTTCGATGGAAACTGGGAAGCCATGAGCGGTGACATCGCTTTCGAACCGGATCTGCAACGTTGTATTGCTGTCGATATCCGTTATGTGCTGTATATGATCGACAAATGGGGTAAATGCCCGCGTCTGATCGAAGAACTGAAACTGGTTAGATAATCTTTCAATAAGATACACAAGAAAGGCCTGGCGGATTTGTTCCGTCAGGCCTTTAACTTTTTAACTGTCCGTGAAATCCGTGCGTACGGCTTTCCTGCAATGACTGCCTACAATTCGTATATTTCTTTTATAGAAAGACCGGTACATTGAGCGATTGTTTCAATATTGACTCCCTGCTTTTTTAATTTAGCAGCAATAAGACGTTGTTCTTCAACCTTACCTTCAAGTTTTCCTTCTGCTTCCCCTTTTTTCAAACCTTTCCCTTCAGCCTCCTCCACTGCGTATTCCAGCGTATTGCGCCAGTCGCGATAAATTTTCAGGTTCTCATCGTAGACAGCCCGTTCGTGAGAAGTCATTGCGTCCAGATTGGCCACATCGAGCAGGCGTTTGAAGGCATCATTTTTCTCCTTAAACGGAGACATATCAAATAAATTCATATTCTTCAATATATAAACTATATTTTCAAGAGGCGTTTGACATTCCTCTTTGCTTAAATTGAACAGGTCAAACGAAAGATAAATCTGTTTCAGTTTGACCTCACCGAAAGCTTTACCTGTTGCTTCATTAGCCAGCACCACGTCCGTACGCCAGCTCTGAAATTCAGGTAGACTAAAGTTCAGCAGATAGATGCCATATACAGGAAGCAAGCTAAACTTCCAGTCAGAACCTATCTCTCCCTGACGGGAGACCATCCGACAAATATAATAAAACCCACGATTAAAGAAGTAACGTTGGGGGCAATTCTGCATTTCAAGCACAAATTTAGTTCCGTCCACATCTTCACAAAGAAGATCGAAGATCACTGTGCGCTGTTCTATTACTTCCGGTTGGATTTCTTTATCAAGATAGGTCAGGTCTTTCACCTGGCGCTCGCCTTCGAGTGCGGCATTGATAAAGTCGATGGCTACTTGCTTTTTACCGAATACGGTTTTAAAAGCCCGATCTAACATAATGTTTACGTACTTTTCCATATGTCAATGGTTTTATTGGTTTATTACCTAATAACAGGCAACGGAACAAATGTAGGTAATATTTTATACATTTCAATGTCTGAAGGCGTTTTTATGATTCAAATCTGTCAGTAAGTGAAACATTCAACCTAGCCCAAACCTTCCTCTTGATATCTTCAATCTTTTGCATTCATCTTTCAAATACATTATAAACATTGATAAATAATACATACAGATGACACCTATTGCTTTCACCGATGCTATATAGTAAGCCGAAAAAAAGACCGGTCTTTTAAAATCAAAAGTCCCTTCTTTTGAAATCAGAACTAAGGTCTTAACATTTCAAAACACCTGACCTTTAAAAACGGGTGCCTTTCCGTTTGTCATCCGGTGCCTATTCCTTTACCGTTCGATACCTATCCGTTTCTTTATAGATAGTATCTTATGTAGTATGTTTGACTTTTTTTAAAAAGATTAAAGCAATATCCTGTCATCATAATCTGCTATCTATCAATCGACTGAAAGCGATGACAGATGAAATGTAAAGGCTAAAACACTCTGTAGGAGACTGTTTTAGCCGATTGAGTAAGTGCCAGCACTACTGTGTTGTTCGTTTGGAACAGTAATGCCGGCAAGTTGGTACTACTGTTCCAAACGAACATGTTCTAATCGGAAACTGATGCCGAACGTTTCGTACGAACTGTTACATTGCCTTTTAAGCCTACGGACTCATTAGCCGTACCATTCAGCAGGACGCGCAGGTCGCATCTATCCTTGATCGCCGGGAATTCAACGGTGAAGTCTTCTTCTTTGTCTGTCGTTTTAGAGCCGATCAGTTGGCCGTTCAGCCAGATTTCGGCTTTCCCTGTCAGTTGTTTGAAGAGGATGCTTCCGCCTTCTTGCCGGTGAGCCTGGTAAGGATTGAATGTAGCACGTAAAATAACGAAGTTGGCATTCTCCAATTTGATCAGGTCGCCGCCGGAGATAGGCTGCCAACTGTTCATGTCGTTATCTGCTATCTGACGGGTGGCATCGGGCTTTTCGGTGGAAAGGGGAGAAGCTACCCATTTATTCAGCAACATCGGCGGGTTTTCAGCCGGAATGGACGGGACAGGGGCTACCTGGTCGGCGTTGATTGTGATGGTAGCCGGTTTTAATCCCGGTGTTGAGGCTGTCAGGGTGATTGGCCCCGAACCTTCCTTGCTCTGGATGATAACCTGGGCAAGACCATAGAACAAGCTGCGTTTATTCCCTTTTTCCGGTTCATGGCAGTTCGGATTACCATTTCCCAGACCGATGATTTCGGCAGGGCCTGTAACGGTGAATTCGATCATGTTATCGGCTGTCGGGACATGACGGCCTTTGGAGTCGACAACCTCAACGGTCACCGGCATAGCGTCCCGGCCATCACCTGCCAGGCTGTTACGGTAGGGTGTCAGGCGAACCTGTACAGGCTCTTTGGTCGTTTCTACCTTGGTACGTGAAACGATCTTTCCATTCTTGTAGCCGATAGCTTCCAGCTTGCCTGGTTTATAGGGGACAGACCAGGTATTCATTTCGTACGGGTCTACCGTTTGCTCGGAGATCTCTTTACCGTTCAGTAATAGTTTTACTTTGTCGGCATTGCTTAATGCCATTACCTTGATCGGCTTTCCGATGGAATCGGCCGGCCAGTTCCAATGAGGCACCAGTTCCAGGACAGGTTTGTCTTTTACCCATTGTGCCTGATGCAGGTGATAAGCCATTTTGGGGAATCCGCACAAGTCCATAATGCCGAAGAAAGAACTGACTGTAGGCCAGCGATGCGGAGTGGGTTCGCCATGATAATCGAATCCGGTCCAGTAGAAGCAACCGGCCATCCAGGGACGTTCCGCCACGGCTTTCCAGGCCCTGCGGTGGGTAGCTCCCCAGTCGGCACATTGTGTATCGTATGAGTCCATCAGGTTTTTCGACCGGTCTGTGACATATTCGCCCCGGATCATGAAAGCGGAACCGTCTTCAGTACTGGTTAGAGGCAGGTCCGGATTTTCTTCATGGAAACGATCATAACTTTCGATCTGATAGTTGAATCCACCGACATCTACGGCTTGCGATACATTATATTCGGAGAAGAATCCACCATTCATGGCAGCAGTGATGGGGCGTGTCGGGTCCATCTTCTTCACGACGTCGTACATGCGGCGTACCATTTCAACTCCGTTTTCGGTACCTTGCATCGGCTCTTCGTTGAATACCGACCAAAGGATTACACTCGGGCAGTTACGATCGCGTCGAATCTGCCATTCCAACTGCCGAACATATTCGGGGGATGTATTGAATAATCTGTTTTCATCCAGTAGCATGATCCCCATGCTGTCGCAGGCCGCCATAAATTCTTTGGCTACCGGGTTATGGGCAACGCGATAAGCATTAACCCCCATTTCCTTTAATTTGCGGAGACGGAATTCCCATAAGGCATCCGGAACAGCTACGCCTACTCCGGCATGGTCTTGATGATTACATACGCCTTTTATCTTAATATTCTCCCCATTCAGCCAGAAGCCAGTCTTGTTGTCGAAGCGGATGGTTCGGAAACCGCAGTTGGTTTCTGCTTTATCCATTGTAGTACCATTCTGTTTGACAACGGTTTTCACCTTGTAAAGTGCAGGGCTGTCCGGTGACCAAAGTTGAGGGTTTTCAACTGTCATCGACAATTTGGCAATCTCTTCTCCCAATGCTCCGACGGAGAGTTTTTGGGTTTGTGTGGTGATCGATTGGCCATCAGGAGCAAACAGAGACACTTCAACTTCACTATTTGCCGGAAGTTTACCTGAATTATATAAGGAAACTTCTACAGGTATCTCCCACTGGCTTTCTGTTTTCTTTATAGGGTTGGCAAATACGCCATCAGTAATGATATGCAGCGGCGAACGTTTTACCAACCAGGTATGCCGGTAGATACCGGCTCCTTCGTACCACCAGCCTTCCTGGGCATCCGCATCCACACGTACGGCAATGGTATTTACATCATCGCCATAAGTAGCATAGGGAGTAATATCAATATACATGGAAGTATAGCCGCACCAGTTACGATGCAGTACGGTTCCGTTTACCCAGATTGTTGCATGGGTAGCGATACCGTCAAACTGTATTTCCAGATGTTTTCCTTTATCTTCGGGAGACAATTTGAATTTACGACGGTACCAACCGAAACCACGATTGTAGTATCCTTGCGAGAGGTTGGCTTCCGGATCCACCTTTCCTTCAATCGCCCAGTCGTGAGGAAGGTCTACGATGCGCCAGGAAGAATCGTCGTAGTTCGGGGAAGCGGCTCCGCTCACATATCCGGCCTTGGCGTTCCGGTAAGTAGCGTTATGCCCTTTGATAACAGGGTAGGGAATATCTCCCAAATGGAAGCTCCAGCCTTTATCCAAAGACAGGACTTCGCGGGTGGTTACTTTTTCCTGTGCATAAGCCTGCAAAGAGAAGCTGATGCACAAAAGAAGTAGAAAACTTTTGAGTGTTGTCATAGTTTTTTGTTATAGATTTATTTGAATATAGACTCTATTACCTCTCCTGTCCAGGATAAGGGTTGTTTCACCTTGAACAGATGCAGGATAGTAGCAGCTGTGTTTACGGTATTGTTGGCTTCTGTTATTTTGAATCCTTTTTTTATTCGCGGCCCGGTGATACCCCAGGGTACGATCATTTCATCCGTGCTCACTCCGCCATGTCCGTAATTGATACCGCCATGATCGGTAAGGAACATGAAATGGGTGTCATTATATAATCCTTCCTGCTTCATTTTGTCAATGAATCGCCCGATCTCAACATCCGCTTCCTCGATGGATTTTATATATTCTGGGGACATCCATTTATATTTGTGCCCGGCATGGTCGGTATGGACGGAATAAAGAAAGACCAATGTCGGATGTTTCCGGTTCTCCTTCAGAAAGGAAAGAGCCTTTTCATAATTAGGCACATAAGCATCTTCTTCCAGGTAGCTTACTTCGTCCAGATACTGTTTATTATAGGGATAGAACAGATTGATCCAGTTATAATAAAATGCTGTTTTTACCTGCGGAAGTGCCTCTTTCAGTACTTTAAATACCGAAGGGTAGTAACCTTCGCTGTCACTTTCTATTGCAGGCAATATGAATTTGGAGATTTCCCAGCTATTATCCACGACACCGTGCTGTTCGGGGCCGCTTCCGGTCAGGTGACTTGTCCAGTTTGGCAAAGTGACCGAGGGCATAACCACACGGGTATCGAGCGAGAGTGAACCTTCAGCCAGTAATGCGTCCAGGTTGGGGGTTTTTGCTTTCAGAAATCCGTCAACGCAGATGCCATCGAGTGATATTAAAACGATGCGTTTTGCTGCAGATGCGTTTACTTTTGCTGTAATTGCCGTTACGGGTTGGGTAATAGATGCAGTGCCTAATGCAACAGCTCCTGCCAAACCTTTTTTGAAGAAGTTTCTTCTTGAGTTTTTCATATTATGTCGTGAGTATAAGTAAGAAGATTTGCTATCAAAGGTAGTGGAATATATTGTTCATAACTTCACTTCCTTAATGAAAAATGTACGCAAACCTTTGCGCTTTTTTATCTATTGTTTATTCCATTTCCAAGTTTCTCCTTCTTTTAAATCATCTGCCTGCAAATAATTACCGTTGTACCAGATACGGAATTTATTCCCTTGTAACGATTTAACGGAAGCGTCTACAATTTGTCCGTTTTCCCATTTCACAGCCACTTCAAATCCACCACGGGCTTTTAAGCCGGAGAACTCTCCTTTTTTCCAATCGGCAGGAAGGGAGGGAAGTAATTGAATGATATAACCTCCCTGATCGTACACATGACTCTGCAACAGCATTTCGGCTATACCGGCTGTGGTTCCGAAGTTGGCATCGATCTGGAAAGGCGGGCATATCGTGAAGAGGTTCGGGTTGATGCATTTCCCGATGACATCATCCAGATTTTCTTTTGCTTTTTCGGCCTGATGCAAGCGGGCGTACTGGCTGATTGCCCAGGCGGAACTCCAACCGACATACCCTCTGCGATGCTGAATGCGGTAATCCAGCGATTGGTTGGCTACCTCGACCAAGTCGGGAGTTTGCAGCATATTGATCTGCGATCCCGGATGGATAGCGAACAGATGGGAGATATGACGGTGACCGGGTTCTACCTCCGGGAATTCATCCGTCCATTCCATGATACGTCCGTCGGAACCAATTTTCGTACCTGCCAAACGTTTTTGGGCATCTACGACCTGACGGGTAAAGTCGTCATCGATGGATAATTCGTTGGAGATCATCGCGAAGTCATCAAATAGCTGCCAGATGGTTTGCTGGTCGTGAGCAGGTCCCATGCTGATTTGGCTATGGCTGCCGTCGGGAGCGACAAAGGTATTTTCCGGAGAAACAGCGGGGCCGGAAACCAACTCTTTGGTTGTCGGGTGCTCGGTCAACCAGTCCATGTAAAACTCAACCGCCCCTTTTAAGACCGGATAGGTCTTACGTAAAAAGTCCTTATCGCCCGTAAACCGGTAATGCTCGCCGATATGTTGGCAAATCCATGCCGGAGCACCGGTATGCATGCCCCAGGAAGCTGCTTCGCCCGGCGAAGTATATCCCCATACATTCGTGATAGGGTGTACTACCCATCCTTTCTTATTGTATTGGATTTGTGCTGTTTTCGTTCCCGGTTCAACCAACGATGCAATCAGGTCGAACATTGGCAGATGCATTTCCGACAAGTTGGTTACTTCGGCAGGCCAGTAATTCATTTCGATATTGACATCGGTATGATAGTCGCCGTTCCAGGCCGTCTGCAGCTTGTTCGCCCAGATGCCTTGCAGGTTGGCGGGCATAGTTCCCGGTCGTGACGACGCAATCAAGAGATAACGGCCGTATTGGAACATCTGTTCGTACAAGTGAGGGTCTATCGTCCCTTTTCGGGCGTTCTGTACCTTTACGTCGGTCGGGATCGTGTCGGGGGCATCGGTCAGCAACAGGTCGGCTCTTTGAAAATAATCGGCATATTCTTTTACATGCGCTTTGTAAAGCTGGTCGTATGATTTGCCGACGGCATTATTCAGGGATGCTTCGGTAATACCACGGAAATCGCGCCCTTTGTAGGAAGGGTATTCCATTTTGTAATCCGTTGAGGCGGTCAGGAAAAGCAATACCTCGTCGGCACCTTTTACGGTCAGTGTCGAATCGGAATAGGTGGCGGTACCATTTACCGGCACAGCTTTTAACCGCGTCATGTATTGGAGTCCGTCGCCCTCTTTGCCGTCCGAAAGAGCCCCTGCCATGATCAATTGCTCGTTTTCCGCATAGGTGGAATAACGTTCCGGGCGGTTCAACCGGCAAGTGAAAGAGAGTTGTTGCTTCTTATCTGCCGATAACCGCATGACCATCGCTTGGTCCGGGTGGCTGATAAAGATTTCACGTTTGAAACGGACTTCTCCTTGCTTGTAAGAAACCCGAGCTGTCGCATCGTTCAGATTCAAATCCCTTCGGTAGTCGGTGTAGGGTGATTTATTATCGAAGTCGATCCATAGGTCGCCCATGGTTTGGTAACATCCGAAAGGGACGTTGCAGCCTTGTCCGTGTCCAGAACCTTTTCCGGTACAGACTTGCGTGCGGTTCGTCAACTCTGTGGCTTCTTTGTATTTGCCTTCGAATAATAGCTGCTTGATCTTCTCCACATGCTTGGCTGCTTCCGGGTTATCGCAGTTCTGCATGCTTCCCGACCAGAGAGTCTCTTCATTCAGTTGGATGCGTTCCTTGTGTACATCCCCGAATACCATGGCTCCCAACGAGCCGTTGCCCAGGGGTAAAGCCTTCAGCCATTCCGGATCGTCTTTGTATCCCGTATAAGGATTGTCGGAGGCGGTGGCGTCGGCGGGGGTGTTATACCATAATGTTAATGGTGCATCCTGGTGTTTTACCGAGCAGGCGGTAAAACAGAGAGAAAAAATACCTATGGCAGATGCTACGCTTCTAAATTGTTTCTTCATAACTTATTAATTTTCTTATGGATATAATCAGGGAAACCCACCATTGCCTTTAATATTACTTCTGTATGAAGATAGTAAAATAAGGACTGTGTAAAATTAAAGAACAGAATTTTGTTATAGTTGATAAAATGAGGTGGAAATTTTGCATAATTCGGTATTATCAGAGTAATAATAGGCCTTTTATGGAGATAATAAATGTTTCTACCGGATAATTCAAAATGCTTACTGGTAAAACAGTAAGGGAAGTATGTCTTTTCTGTGATTTTTAGAAACACAAACTGCACTTCGAAAGTTGTACAAACAAACGAAATGCAGTTCATTCAGAGGTTCAGGTTTTGTTACTTTATTCTTATTGCGGACGGGGAACAACCATATAGTCTTTTTCCCACTCCAGATACCGTGCTACCATATCTTTTACCTTATCCGGATACTGGTCAGCCAGATTATGCATTTCACTGCGGTCTTCGTTCAGGTTGTACAGTTCCCAGCTTTTCGTACTGTTCGGCCAGACGATCTTCCAGCCTGAAGCATCGATCAAGGCTTTCTCGTTGAAATGCTCGAAGCATAATTCGTCATGCCCTTTACGTGTACCGGTTTTAAATATAGGGTTCAAGCTCTCGCCTGCCAAGGGAATTATCTTATGGCCGTTATATTCGGTGGGATATTTTGTACCGGAGATATCCAGGCAAGTTGCCATGATATCCATCACATGCCCCATTTGCGTATTAACACTTCCTTTCGGCTGCTTGATCCCTTTCGGCCAGTGGGCGATCATCGGGGTACAAATTCCTCCTTCATACGATTTCGCTTTCCAGAAACGGAATGGGGTATTGGCGGCATTCGCCCATCTTGCTCCGACTGAAGCATAACTCGTTTCCGGGCCGGGCATTACCTCTTTCTCTTTCGGATAAACAATCTTACGGCCATCGCGTGTTTCTGCCGGACGGTCGTTTTCCCCTTCCGAATAATTCTGACAGTCCTCGTTACTACAACCGTTGTCCGACATAAAGAGGATCAGGGTATTATCCAGCTGACCGTTCTTGCGGAGCGTCTCTATCACACGGCCGATCTCCTGATCCATACGGTCAACCATCGCTGCATGGACTGCCATCGCACGGGCATCCCATTCTTTGGTCGGGTTTTCTTCCCAGGAGTCGGTAAACTGGCGGGGAGATAGGAAATTGTCGGCATCACCGAACAGTTTCATCTCTTTCATCCGCTGGTAACGGGCTTCGCGGATAGCCTGCCAGCCGTCTTTATAGGTATCCTTATATTTTTCTATATCTTCAGGCAATGCATGCAACGGCCAGTGCGGACAGTGGAAAGCCAGGTACATAAAGAAAGGCTTATCGGTTTCCGCATATTTATTCACGTAGGCAACTGCCGTATCGGCCAGTGCGATCGTACTGTAATAATCATCCGGAACAGAATTCACCGGCTTATCTCCACTGATCAGGCTGAACGGGTCGAAATAATCCACCACTCCGTAGATCGTACCGTAACAATCCTGGAAACCACGGTTGATCGGATAGTTATCTTTGGGTGCAAATTCATCGTGCTGCACCTGGTGTGCCAGCCACTGACGCTGATCGGGACGCAAAGGTGTTTCCGCAATATGCCATTTACCGACCCAGGCTGTCTGGTAACCGTTTTCCTTCAGAGCTTCGGCGATGGTAACTCCGTTGTGTGTCATCGTACCGCGATAACCCGGCTGATTATCGTCGAAGGTCATACGTCCGATACCTGCCTGATGCTGGTAAAGCCCTGTCAACAACGATGCACGGGTCGGACAGCTCCGGCTTGTATTATAAAAATGGGTGAAGCGAAGCCCTTCTGCTGCCAGCTTATCCAGGTTGGGGGTATGGATCTCTCCACCATAACACCCAAGGTCGGAGAATCCCATATCATCCGCCAGGATCACCAGGATATTGGGTTTACTTTCTTTGTTATTTTCCTGTGCATTGCACGCGCTGGCCGAAAAGGCGAACGCTGCAATGGGTAATGTTTTAAATACAACTGTTTTCATGATCAATTCCAGCCATTATTTTGGGTTAGATTATTATTTAATTGTCTTTCGTTGTATGGAACAGGCCACAGATAATCTCTGGATGTGAACTTCTTCTTATAGTCGGTGGTAACCGTTACAAGTTTTCCTGTTTCTTTATCTACATAACGCATACCTTCGATCTGATCCATATTGCATACATCTTCAGCAATTTTCCAGCGACGGATGTCAAAGAAACGGTGTCCTTCCAATGCAAGTTCAACTGTTCTTTCATGCCGTACGACTTCGCGTAGGGCAGCCTGCGAGGTGATACCTGATAATACCGGCATGTTTACATCCGGACGCTGGCGAACCTGGTTGATATATTGCAAGGCCAGATCCGTTTCTGTGTTCAGTTCGATACGGGCTTCAGCTGCAGTCAGCAGGATTTCCGCATAACGCATGATGATCAGGTTGATACCACAGTTGGTTCGGTTACTCTGGCCGATATCTTCCGCATTGATATATTTCTTCGGAAGTAATCCGGTCTTGGAAACCTGGTAACTGGCTCCGATCACATCGCCTGTAGTACTCCATCCCGGACGGGAATCGTATATCGTTCCGTTAGGCAGTTCGTCGCCCGGTACATACAGTGTGTAACTGAGGCGCGGGTCACGACCTTCGTAAGGATTCGTAGGATCGTAAGAACTGTCTTCCGTGATCTTCTTCCCGTTAGTCGTTTCATATTCATCGACAAGTACGGCAGTAGGCGACATCATTGAACCGTTGTTACCTAATGATACGGCTCCGAAATTATTCATAACCGAGTTGGAGTATACATCCTTCATGAATTGTTTGTCGAAAATAACCTCCTGATTGTTTTCATTCTCGTACGTAAATAATTCTTTATAAGTAGGCAGTAATGAATAAGTTCCGGAGGCGATTACTGCATCAGCGGCTTCTTTAGCCCGTTGATAGTATAATGTAGCCTGGTTGTCCGTACCCGTTACATTGCCTGCAGCAAACAACATGGTGCGTGCCAGTATACCGAGAGCCGCCCCTTTGGTTACACGGCCTGTTTCGCTGGCTTTTACCGGCAGATCATTGGCTGCTTCTGTCAGTTCCTTATAGATGAAATCGTATATTTCAGAGACAGGAGTCCGTGTCAGTTCTTTCGACTCACTGATGCCGATCGGTGTAGTAATCAGGGGAAGATCACCAAAATAAGCTACCAGACGGGAGTAGAAATAGCAACGTAGGGTACGAACTTCAGCCGTATAGGTATTTACTTTGGATTCGTTTTCAGGAGTTATCTTGTCGACGTTGGCCATATAGTCGTTACAACGGCGGATACCTTTGTACAGATCATTCCAGGTATTCTGGAAAAGGTTGGTTTGCGGGTCTGCGATACTGGCTTCTATCTTTGTTTCGTCTGAGGTTTCGAAAGTGGCACGTGCAATATCCGACATCTCGTCACGGCTCAGTAAAGTACCGTGGTCTTCCAGGAAACGATAGATGGCGTTAGATGCATATTCGGCATCCTTGTCGGTTTTCCAGAATATTTCAGAAGAAATACGGTCGGTCGGTATCGTATCGAGTACGTCGCATCCGAATACGATACATGGTAAGGCTAGATATATAAAAATCTTCTTCATAATGAATTATATTTCAATATTAATAGTATTTAGAATGTCAAGTTAACTCCGATTGTATATACCGAAGTCTGAGGATAATACAGAAAACGTCCTGATACGAATTCCGGGTCCAGTCCCCATTCCTTGAGCGGCGAGAACGTCAGCAGATTGCTTCCGGCCAGGTAAATACGTGCTTTGTCGAGGTAAGCTTTCTGGCTCAATGTCTTCGGGAGCGTATAGCCTAACTGTACATTTTTCAGACGGATGTAACCGGCATCTATTACCCAGAAGTCAGACATCATAGAGTTGTAATCCACACTCTTACGTGGACGGGGGAAACGAGCATTCGTATTCTCCGGTGTCCAGTAATCCTTGAATATATCGAGGGTGAAGCCTTCGAAGTTACCACCTTCAGCCAATGCTCCTGATACGCGGGTCTGGGCATCCATCACTCCCTGGAACATGAAGGAGAAGTCGAAACCTTTATAAGCAAAGTTGGCAGAGAAGGCGAACGGGTAGCGCGGGAACTCGTTACCGATCACGGTCATATCTTCTGCATCAATCTTGCCATCCTTGTTGCGGTCTACGTATTTAACATCACCCAATGTCATTCTACTATCGTAAACAGGATAATTACTATCGAGATCTTCCTGTGTCAGGAATCCGTCTGTCTGGTAACCCCAGTAAGAGTTGATCGGATAACCTTCCCGGACAGTTGTTATAACGTCGGCTGTTCCTCCGTCGAGGGTCGGATTTGCACCACCCAGGCTGATCACCTTGTTCCAGTTGTTGGATATGTTGAAGTTGACGCCATAATAGAAATCACCGATATTATCTTTCCAGTCGAGAGCCAACTCGAAACCTTTATTGTCGACAACGGCAGCATTTTGTACCGGAGCATCGAGGCCGATAGTTCCGGAGATCGGTAGTTTCACCAGGATACCGTCTGTTTTCTTATAATAATAGTCGGCTGTAAGCGTCAGGCGGTTGTTAAGGAAGCCAGCATCGATACCGACGTCGGTTTGTGTACTTGTTTCCCATTTCAGGTCTTTGTTGGCAAGTTCCTTCTGCATATAGCCTTGTACCAGGTTACCGCCAAAATTATAAGAGGTAGAGGTATAACTTTCGTAGAAGGCATATAGATCGGCAGTCTGGTTACCGGTTTTACCCCAGGAAGCTCTCAGTTTCAGGTCAGAAACGATATTACGCAATTCATCGCTCCAGAATGCTTCGTTGGAGATGCGCCAACCGGCGGAGAAGGAGGGGAATGTTCCGTATTGATTATCTCCGGTGAAACGGGATGTACCGTCATAACGCAGATTCGCTTCGAGCAGGTAACGGTTGTCGTAATTATAGTTCAGACGACCGAAATAAGAGCGCAGGGCGAACTCATTGTTGTATCCGTAGCTTTTCCAAGAGCTTTCGGAACCCATGTTGATGGAAGGAACATCGTTGTTATAGAAGTCCCAGCGTTGTGCCTGGTTGTGTGTCCATTCATTCTTTATCTGCGAGAAACCGGCCAGAGCCTGTAAGTTATGTTTACCTAGCTGCTTTTCGTAGTTCAACAACAGGTTGAGTGTATATTCGTTGGTATCTTCCCGTTTGTCGTCCATGCTGTTACGCGAAATATTTCTGGTACGCTGGCGGTTGCTGCTCGGATTATAAGGCTCGTCTTTTGCCGTAGCTGTCCAGTCCAGATATTGATGATCCACTACCGTATAGGCATTTTCGAATTTAACGGTCTTATTGAAGCCGTAACGTTGTGCATACTGGGCTGTAAACTTCAGGCCATCGATAATTTGTAATTCAGCCTTAATATTTCCGATGAATAAATTGTTCCATTGCTTGTCTGTTCCGCCCATTTCGGCCAGCATCAGCGGGTTGGCATTTTTGTTACCCAATCCGTAGCTGCCGTCAGGATATTGCGGAACAACGAACTGTGTGGCATGATACATGGAGTAGAAAATACCACCACCATTTTTATCGTATTCGTAGGCATCGATAGGTGCTTTGGAATAACTGCTTCTGAAATTGGCATCCGCCGATATCTTCAGTCGTTCGAAGGGTTTAAAGTCTGTGTTTACGCGGATTTCTTTGATGTCGGATTTATAGTTTGGAACAACACCGTCCTGATCGTAATAACGCAACGCCATCAAACCTCTTGCTTTTTCGTTACCACCGCTTACGGTAAGGCTGTAATTCTGTTGCAGGGCAGAACTGTAAACTGCATCCTGCCATTGGTTGGCTTTACGGTATGTGATAGGATCGCTTTTGTGATTAGCCTGCCATTCTTTGATAAAAGTGTCGGAATAACGAGGAGCTTGTCCGGCATTCTGGAAAGCATAATTCTGCTGCTGCATATAAGTGACTGTTTCCATGTGCTCCGGTTTGTTGGTCACACTTTGGATCCCCCAGTAAGTATTGAAATCCATTCTGATCTTACCTTCTTTTCCACGTTTGGTTGTTACGAGCACAACTCCGTTAGCTGCACGCGAACCGTAGATGGCTGTCGTAGAAGCATCTTTCAGGATAGAGATACTTTCAATATCGTCCGGGTTGATATCGGAGATACGCTGTTCAACACCGTCTACCAGCAATAAAGCCTCATTACGGTCAATATTTTTATCGTTGTTAATAGTAGTGATACCTCTGATACGAAGTGTAGTGCTGGCACGACCCGGTGATCCTCCTTTGTCCAGAATCGTTAAACCCGGTGATACACCCTGCATAGAAGCTGTGGTACTATTGGCCAGACGGTTGATGTTGTCGCTCTTGATATTACCGACAGCACCGGTTATACTGACTTTCTTTTGCTGACCGTAACCGACAACTACTACTTCTTCCAATGCCTGTGTATCTTCTTTCAGCAGGATGGAAAAGTCTGACTGATTACCTGTAGCGATCTCTTGTGGTAGATAACCGATATAAGAGATTGACAAAGTAGCATTTGCAGGTACTTCCAGAGTAAACTTTCCGTCTATATCGGTAATAGTACCATTGGTGGTTCCTTTCACCATGATATTAGCACCGATTACCGGATAGCCTGTGGGATCTTTTACGATACCGGTTACTTTCCTACCTTCTTGACTGACGGTTACATTCTTGACTTTACTCAGTGAAATATATCCTTCGTTGAAGTTATATTTGATTTCACTGTCGGCCAAAGCCTCCTCAAGCACTTTTGATACAGGCTTGTTCTTAGCGTTTACATGCACTTGTTGTTGCATGTCGATCTCCTTTTCACTATACATAAATAAATAGTCCGTCTGCTTCTCGATCTCCTGGATGAACTCTTTGAGCGGCAGATCACTCTTACTGATGTTTACTTTGGCATTTTGTGAATGCAAAGTGGTCGCACTTATTTGGAAGACTGCGATTAACGTGATAATTGTTGCGATTTTCATAATACGAATTATATGCTTTAATTCAAGATAAAAGGCACAATTGAATAATAGCAATAAGTTTTTTTTCATAACTTTGCTTGTACTTTTAAAGTTAATACTGTTTTTGATTTTTTGTGGATACATAAAAGAAAGGTATTGACTCCGGGGTAAGTGCTGGTAACACTTGCCCCATTTTTATACCATTCCTCCGGAAATGATCGTGTTTACTTCATAGGCATTCGCTTTTTTTAAATGAATATTATATTAGTATATTTTGATTTCTTCATTGTTCTCTATTTTATACCGGAAGTGATGCACCCCTTGTAATGCTTTCAGTATCCTTTCTATATCATCACTTTGCCTGAACTTTCCGGATACATACTTGTCTATTTGAGCAGAATCTTTCACTTCAAATTTGACCTTATACCATAAAGTGAGATAGTCTAGTACCTCTGAGAATTTCTTGTTGCTGAAATAGAATATTCCACTTTTCAGGTATTCTTCATTATTGAATGCAGCAATCGATTTTACAAGTACGCCATCCTTTAAAGACACCATTTCATTCGGTTTCAAGATCATATGCTCTTCCGGCTGCTTGTTGTTGATCACTTGTACACTACCCTCCACCAGATTTGTCTCAAAACGCTTGCTCTTTGTGTAGGCAAAAACATTGAACTTCGTTCCGAGAACTTTAATATTATATCCCTGTGTCTTTACAATAAAAGGCCGTTTCGCATCCTTCGTTACCGAGAAAAAACCTTCACCATCCAGCTCTACTGAACGTTCGTCTTTACTGAACTCGCTGGGTATCCTGATTATTGATCGCGGACTCAACCACGCTTCCGTTCCGTCCTGAAGTGTCATATATATACGTTGACCGGTCGGAACCTTTATTTGCGTGTAAAGCGGTACTTTCTTTTCCGGAATGAATTTGTCGGTAAGTAACCAGACATTTACCAACAGGATGGCAATGACAGCCGCATATTTTGCCAGATTGAGATAAAGGCGACGGGCTTGCTTGCGGTTGATCCGTGTTTCCAGCTCCTTCATCTTCTTACCGCTCCATTCGGCGTCTTCGCTTTGTCCGGCCAGTTTCGATACGGTGACGGTATTCTGCATCCGGATAAATTCAGCTTTACTATCCGGGTCAGACTCTATCCGGTCGAAAAGCAGAACCTTTTCCGCATCAGAAAGTTCTCCGAGGAAATATTTATCTAGTTGTTCGTTCATACTGCTTAATTACTCGTTCTATAAATATGACGAAATAATTTCAGCTAACTACTAGTCGGAAATGAAGAAAAAATATATTTTTTTTCAAAGAAGATTTTATTGGTTGGTGTCGATTTGTGAATCGATTAATAATCAGTACTGTCTACTAGAAGTTAAGCCATAGTTTAAAGGATGATATTTTTTCTTCGCTCACGGTAATCTTTGTTTTATGCGGTGGCTTAACCCGGATGACGATCTTGCCGTTGAAATAAGGTTCTACATGAATGATGGCGGTGATACTTAAGAGCACCTGCCGGTTTGCCCTGAAAAACTGGTCAGGGTTGAGTTGTTCTTCAAGTTTATTCAAAGGTAAATCTACGATATGCTCTTTTCCAGTGTGCGTAACGGCAAAGGTAATTTTGTTTTCAGAATAGAAATAAGCGATGTCGGAAACCTGTAATGTCCAGAACTTGTCGGCCCCATAGATCAGGAAGCGCGAACGGTAACGTTTCTCTTTACGCTGCAGGCTTTCGAGTATGGTGTCGAGATAATCCTCCGGCTGAGTATTCCCTTTATGGGTCAGCGTCTCATATTTGATGATTGCTTCGAGCAACCGTTTCTCGTCGACAGGCTTCAGGATATAATCGATGCTGTTCACACTGAATGCACGGATAGCATATTCATCGTACGCTGTCGTAAAGATGATGGTCGATGTTGGTTTTGCTTCAGAAATGAAGTGGAATGAGTCACCGTCCGATAATTGTATATCCAGAAATATGATATCCGGATGCGGATGTTCCCCGAACCATTTTACCGACTCTTCCACATTACCCGGCAACAATGTGATCTCCCAGCCGGGTCGCAAGGCTCTGATCATCGAGCTTAGCAAACGGGCCGCAGGCACTTCATCTTCTATAATAACAGCATTTATCTTATTCATATAATAAAGGAACTTTTACAGTAAATAATCCGTTCTCGTCGGATACATTGATTTCTTTGTTCAGTATCAGTTTGCATCTGTTCGAGAGATTCTTCAGGCCGATGCCGGAAGGCTCATTTCTTTTTTTAGGATTGATAGAGTTGCTCACTACCAGATAGTCGTTAACAATACTGATATTTATATTCATCGGCTTGTTTATGGTTATCGAGTTGTGCTTGATCACATTCTCCGTCAGGAGTTGTAATGTCAACGGGGGAAGCATGCTGTCCAGACGGTCTGCCGGGATATCCGAGTGACAGTGGATACAGTTTCCCAAACGTACCTCATGCAGGAAAAGGTAGGCTGTCATAAACTCCAGTTCCTCATCCAATGTAACTAAAGGCTTGTTCTGGCATTGAAGTACATAACGGTACACATTCGACAGGTTCTTTGTGAAACCGACTGCTTTCTGGGGATCATACTGGATTTCCGCGATCAGTGTATTCAGGCTGTTGAACAGGAAATGCGGATTCAACTGATTCTGTAATGCCGTATAGCGCGCCGTGTTGTTCTCTTTCAGTAACTCGGCAGCCTGCTGTTCCAGTTTCAGAGAATGTTGTATTGAATTGTTCGCAAGCAGTAATCCCAGTATTACAAGCTCTACCAGCCAGACAACAATCAGTATGCGCACACCACCGTTAGGGAAAGTATACGGGTATTCCGCCCCTACGAGTAATTTCGCGATAACCAGCAATCCGTAATTCAACAAGAACAGCATGAAAATTACCGCTGTATAAAGCAGGATGATCTTTCCCCGTTTCTTTATATTCAGCGAATACTGGTCATTGATCCATGAACTTAACCAAAGGGTGGAATACCCCAGGATATTAAAAGCGACAATAAAAAAGAGAAATGCTTTCATCGAAAATAATGCATCTGTTACTTCCGGTGAAAGATTAGTATAATTCACCAGAAGCAGATAAGAGAAGGTTCCTAATCCGGAGAACAGGAAGCCGTATAGCAATATCTTCAGTTTCATGCGCATAGAATGGACTTTATTCTGTCGCTAAGTTAGCGGTTTCTATTTATATTCGTACAGGTTCAGCGATTTTATCAGTTCGGAATAATACCCCTGGGCTGAGACTTTGGCCTGTACGTAGTTTACCTGTGCCGTCTGGCGATACGTCTGCGCATCTATCACTTCCAGGATAGAGACTTTTCCTTCGGCATATCTTTCTACTGCTTTCAGTTCGTTCTCCCGGGCTTTTTCGAGTGAGGAGCCGGCCAGGTCGATCCGTTGGATTGCCTGGAGAAGCGCCACCCGTGCTGTTTGCACTTCCAACCGGATATTATCGGTTACCTTGTTCAGATTGTCGGTAGCCATTTCAATACGGCGGGTCGAAGCTCTTTTCTGGCTTTTCCGTTTGCCCCATTCAAAGATAGGGATAGAGAGTTTGGCATAAACAGCGTAGTTTGGATCCAGATCCGAATGAAAGTTATATCCCGGGGATGAATAACTCCCGTCTATACCGATATACAGCTGAGGTTTATATTGTGAATCATTTAGTTTCAGGGAGCTTTCCTCTATTTTTATCTTGTCGTATGCGATCTTAAGTTCAGGACGGTTCGATTCTTCCAGATGTAATAAAGAGTCTTGTAAAGATACTACCGGGATACAGGAGTCGGTAGGAGTAGCCTGTTGTAAATCTTCTCCTATAATGGAGTTAAGAGCCATCCGCCCTGTTTCAAAATTACTCCGGGCCTGCAACAACTGATACTCTGCTTCGTTAAGCTTCACTTCGGCCATCAGCAAATCTTGCGGGTCGACCAGGCCGGCTTCCACCCGTTCTCGGATCGTGACAACCAAAGAAGAAACAGAGTTTTTGAAGTCGGATGCAATATCGACCATTTCTTTACGGGCTACCGTATTCCAGTATTGCATATCGGTCTGGAAACAAACGGCAGAACCGATCATCTCGGCCTGCGAGGAAGCCAGCGACTGTTGATGTTGTGCCATCCGGATAGACTCCAACAACCGTCCTCCGGTATAGACCGGCTGAAGCAGGGTGACCGAAGCACCGTATTTCAAGTTCTTTCCCTGAAACGAAACGGGATTGTCGAACCCCGGCATATCCAACGTAAGTTCCAGCGGATTACCGGTATAATTAAAGTTCGCTCCTCCGGTAAGGCTTGGCTTCATATCGGCACGAGCCATGTTCTCCAGTTCGATACTGGCGGATATGTTTCTTTCGGCAGCTTTCAGATCATGGTTGTAGCCGAGTGCCATAGAACGGTATTTTTCCAACAAGGCGCTTTGTTGTGCAGACGATGTAAATGAACTGTACAACAGGAATACTATAAATATCTTTTTCATTGCTGTTTCTCTTTTACTTTATAGAATATAGCATATAATGCGGGTGTAATAAATAAGGTAAGAAGCGTGGCGAACGTCAGCCCGAAAATAATGGTCGCAGCCATTCCACCGAAAGCGACATCAAACAGAAGGGGGATCATTCCGAAGATAGTCGTTGTCGCCGCCATCAGTACCGGACGTGTACGGGATACCGTAGCCTCTATGATCGCTGTATAAATAGCCACTCCACTCCTGTGTTGTATGTTGATCTCATCGATCAGCACAATGACATTCTTGATGATCATCCCCAGTAAGCCGAGCCATCCTGCAATCGGAAAGAAGCCGAAGTCGAACCCGGTCATAAGCATACCTATGGTAACACCGATCAGTGAGAGAGGAAGCACGCACAGGATAATCAACGGCTCACGGAAGTTTCCGAACAGATCCACCAGGATCACGATAAGCAACAGGAATGCCAGAGGGAAGAACTTGGCGAGCGCCTGCAGGCCTTCCCGCTGATCTTTGAACTGCGAGTCCCAGAAGAAGGTATATCCTTCGGGAAGTTTGATCTTTTCAATCTCTTTGCGTATCTCCCCGTGTACTTCCGCCATCGTATATCCGGGCTGAACACCACACATCGCCGCCATCGACAATTGACGGTTGTAAGTTCTCATCTGGGGATGTTCCCAGGTGGTCTCTATCCGCTCGGTTACCTGCGACAGGGGAGCCGATTTATTCCCGTTCCATACCGGGAAATTCTCTAATGAGGTCACATCCGATATATCCGGCGTTCCTGATTTTAACAATACCGGCACTTTCTTTTCATTATCCCGGTAGATCCCGACAGGAAGTCCGTTGCTGATCGACCTGACCGATTCCATCATAGCCGCTTTCGTTATTCCCAATGCACCGGCCTTGACCGGATCGTATACCGGGCGTATCATCAGGGTCATCGATCCCCATTCGTTGCGTGCGTCAGCTACTTTCGGATTCTGTCTCATGATTTCGATCGCCGTTTGTGTCAGCGAGTCCAGCACAGCGGGATCAGGCCCCAGGAAACGCGCTTCGATAAGTGCTTCGGACAACGGGCTGAGTTCAAACTTATTTACCTTGATCAGCGGCTCGGGATATTTGATACGTATCGAGTCTTGCAAAAGTGCATTTAACGCTTTTGCCTCTTTCGGCGAATGGCATTTCACCAGCAACTGGGCATAATTAGGTTGCGGGCCGAAGGCGATATTCGATAAATAATAGCGTGGCGGTGTACGGCCTATATAGCTGGATACCATTTCGGTCTGCTCCTGATTATGGATATATCTCGCTATTTCCAGAGAGAGTTCGTCTGTTTTCTCTATACGTGTTCCTTCGGGCAGCCACATGTCGATCGTAAAGTATTGTTTATCCAACGAAGGAACGAACACTTTAGGTATGAACTTAAAACTCCATGCCGACGCGATAAGCAAGAGGAGCAGACTGCCTGTTGCCACATACTTATGTTTGATGACATAACGCAAAGCAGCCCTGAAGCGGTCGTATATCTTGCCGCTGAAAAGCTCCCCCTGAAGTTCGTTCGGGCGTGGACGGCGTACGAACTCCTGGATAAAGAACGGGGTTTGCGTCAAGGAGAATACCCAGCTGAACATCAGTGAAACTCCGATAACGATAACCAGTGACGAAAGTAGCTCCCCCGTGATATGCGGTGAAAAGTAAATAGGCAGGAATGTAAGGATAGCGATGACGGTAGCCGCCAGCAACGGCAACGCTGTGGCAGAGCATGCCCTCAGGATCGCCACGCGTTTGCGCATCCCCCGCTGCATATTGACCAGTGCGGAGTCGGATACCACAATCGCGTTATCGACCAGCATCCCCATAGCAATGATAATCGCTGCCAGTGACATACGTTGAAGCGCTATCCCTCCGGCAAACATCACGATCAGCGTAGCGAAGATAGAGAATACCAGGCCGCTACCGATCAGGATGCCATTCTTGAACCCGATGAAAAAGAGGAGGATCGCCACCACTGTGATAACGGAAATGATCAGGTTCAGGATGAATCCTTTATTGGCTACATCCGATTCATATCCCTGGTCGTATATAGAATGTAACTGATATCCTTCCGGCATCGTGGAGGAAAACCACTCCACCCGCTCTTTGACCAGTGCCGCCATATCCACCACATTACCTGTCGGGACGGTAGAGATGGCAATGCCGATAGCCGGTTCGCCGTCGATCCGCATCATGTTGCTGACCGGCGTTTTATAACCTTCACTGATGGCCGCTATATCTCCTAGCCGGAAATGTTCCCCTGTGCGGGAAACGATCGTGAGATTGGCTATATCATCCAGTGAGTAGAAGTTCCCGGTCGACTCGATACGTATTCGGTTCTCTTCCGTTTCAATCCCTCCGGCGTCTACCACTTTGTTCTGGGCATCGAAAGCGCGGGCAATATCTGTTGTCGTGATCCCGCTCTGTGACATCGTCGAGGGGCTGACGGATACATCTATCGTAGGGACGGGTACACCGTAGATCTCGATTTTAGCTACATCTTTTACCTTCAGCAGGTCGTTCTTTATTAACTTGGCCTGCTCTTCCAGTTGCCTGTAGGTATAACCATTCCCGGTTAATCCGTAAAAGACACCCAGCACGTCGCCGAAATCATCGTTGACTACGGAAGGGTTCACCCCGGCGGGAAGTTTCTCCTGCGCATCGTTGACTTTTCTGCGTAATTTGTCCCAAAGCTGTTGCATCTCGTCGGCTCGTATCTCCTTTTTGACGTAGACCGTGATTTTTGATAATCCGGCGCGATTCTCCGTTTTCAGATAATAGAGTTCGCCGAGCGACTGGATGGCTTCTTCCAACACATCCGTTACCTGTGTCTGCACTTCCGAAGGGGAAGCACCCGGATAGGAGGTGAGCACCATCGCTTGCTTGATGGTGAACGGGGCATCTTCCAGTTTACCCATTTTGATATAAGAGAAGATACCTCCTATGAAAACCAGCAACAGGATCAGTACCGTCACCGGTTTATTCTTCAAGAAATATTTGACTAGTTTCATGGCTTCTATCTTCTGTCTTGTGAGAGTTCGACAACCATTCCGTCCGATAAGAAGCGGAGTCCGCTTACTGCGATCATTTCATCTTCCTGTACTCCGCTTATGATTGTTGCTTTTCCGTCTTTCTGTATTCCTCCGAGAGTCACTTTACGATGTGAAACAGTCCGGTCTGCCGGGTTAACGATCCATACATAATCGCCTTTGCCGGGACGATGGCAGAGGGCTGTTTGCGGAATTGAGACGGTGGGGGAGTTACCGGCATCCGTATGGAAGAATATCCGCCCCGACATGCCTGAAAGTAATTTTCCTTCTTTATTAGGAAGCATAGCTGTCAGCAGGTAGGAGAGGTTGTTGCGGGTAGTGCTTTTGGAAATCTCCATTACACGCGCTTCGTATGTTGTATCCGGAATCGCGTCGAAGCGGAGCTGTACCTGCTTTATATCCGGCGCACGAAAAGCAATCTCCTGCGTTACGTATGCTTCGATGCGGAGCTGGTCTATATCCACGAGTGAGATAACAGGTTGGGTTGCTTTCACATCCTGAAACTGTTCTATATAGACCTCACCCACATAGCCGTTGAAAGGAGCGACAAGCCGGGTGTCGTTCAGTTCGTTGGAAGCCGTTTCAAAGGCTGATTTGGCGGATGTATAATCGGCTTTCACCTTTTCGTAAGTACTTGCCGAGATATTATTCTTATGGAATAACGCCTCGATACGTTCATATTCGGACTTTGACTGGTTGTAAAGTGCCTCGGCACGCTCCTTGCGGATACGGAAGTCACGCGGGTCTATCTCTGCAATGACCTGTCCTTGCCGGTAGTGATTACCGGCATATACTTCAAACCGGTCGATCGGGCCGCCTACCCGAAACGATAATTCGGACGTGCGGTAGGGTTTGGCAATAAATGGGAACTCATTCTTTTCATCCGCATTCCCTTGTTCTGCCCGGGCTACGTGGACGATCATGTTTTGCTTTTTAGATTGATTTTCTCCCGAACTGCAGGAGATCCCTACGAATATAATGCTTAGGAACAGGAGTTGTCTGACTACTACTTTCATCGGTTCAAATTTTATCTGAGATTTAAATTTGAGGCCGAAAGTAAATGTAATACAACAGTCTGGCCGGTATACATTTACTGAAACCCGGAAATGGGGGACTCAATCCGGTTATAGCCGGGCTGAAAGAGGACTGAACTGTTTAAATGATAAACAGAAACAGGGGAAGATAGTCTTTTAACTCGACTTTCAGTTTGCGCAGGGCGGTTACGATATGGTTCTGGACGGTATTAACGGAGATATTCAGCTGCGTGGCTATCTCTTCGTGCTTCATTCCTTCCATCCGGCTGAGAATAAATACCTGACGGCATTTTTCCGGCAGATGGGCGATCGCTTTGTTGAGGAGCGCATCGATATCATCTACGGTGAACATATTCTCGTCGAACTGCTGTAAAGCCTCCATCTTCAGTTTAAGCTCTCTTTCCGACAGGGCGTCGAGCGACTCTTTCTTGCTTTCGGTACGTACTTTATGCCGGTAGAAGTCAATACACCGGTTTTTGGTCAGGGTAAACAGGAAGGCATTCGGATTGGTCAGCGATTCCAGCATATCGCGGTGTTCCCACAGATACATGAAGATATCCTGGACGATATTCTCCGCATCTTCGGTCGAGACTACATATTCCCGGGAGAAGCGCACGAGTTTAGGAAAATATATCCGGTATATTTTCGAAAATGCGGCATTCTCTGTTTGGGGGAAGTTAGTCATACTTGTTCTTTTTTATTTACAGGTACATATAGCACAGCTTTTCCATGTCCCAGCTTTTTTATTCTTCCGTCTTCCATCAGTTCATTCAGGTCGCGTATGGCAGTTGTCCGGTTACAACCATTAAGACGCATATATTCAGAAGCCGTGAAATATTCTTTATCATCCATCATGCGTAACATCCGGCCTTTACGTTGTTCGGGAGAATAAGAAGTTGCACCGGCATCCGAGTCCCGCTCCAGATCAATGGCCGTCAGTCTTTGTTTCAACTTTTTACTTCCTTTGAAATGGATATTATTAAAATGTACCGACCATGAACGAAGTTCCTTCTTGTCCATAACCGGACGGCATTTCAGGGAAATGGAGAACGAGCCGAGATCATCCAGTTCTACGGTATATCCTCTACGTAGATTTTTGGAGATCACTTTTGCCAGGGCATCCAGCATCCCTTTGGTAGTTGCAGTGGAATAACCGCAGCTATCGGCTATCTCTTCTGCAATTTCTGGCGTGTGGATAGTACCTTTAGGCACGATCCGGGCATGTAAAGGCTGTTTCTTTCCATCGCCCTTAGGATTCGGATTCTCATATAATGCGTATTTTGCTCCCATAATAATAGCCAATAAAAGGTTTGCATTGCTTCTCTATTGCATACCACAACTGCTTTTCTTTCATACCACAGTTGGATTCCGTTCATACCACAGTTGGGTTTCTTTCATACCACAGCTGTGGTATGAAAAGAGAATCGGTACAAATGTACAATATATCCCAGGAAATCCATACTGTCTGCCGGGTAATTTTATCTTGCAGGGAGGTAATTGGCGTTATCTCCCTGTTATATTTGATTGTGTTTGTATTGCAGTCTGGGATATTTTAGTAAGTTTGTATTATCTATATTATATGACAATGTCTGGGATCGATCGATTTAATAACATATATATAAAGCATTATGATAAGACATACCGCTTTGCCCGGTTGTATGTTCGTAATGACCAGGTGGCTGAAGATATAGCAACGGAATCTCTCATCAAATTATGGGAAACGATGAAAAAGGAGACAGTGGAGAAGCCCCTTGCCCTGTTATTGACTATACTTAAACACAAATCACTCGACTATCTCAAAAAACAGATTAGTATAGAAGAAGCCTTTGAAGCGATGGCAGCTTGGCAACAGCGGGAATTGTCCATCCGTATTTCAACGCTCGAAGCCTGTAATCCCAATGATGTTTTTTCAGAGGAGATCCAAAATATCCTGACCAGAACTTTAGAAGAACTGCCTTCCCAGACCCGGAAAGTTTTTATGATGAGTCGTTTTGAGCAGAAATCAGGTAAAGAAATTGCCGAAGAACTCGGTATTACGGTAAAGGGAGTTGATTATCATATAGCAAAAGCATTGAAAGTGTTGCGTGTTTCTTTAAAGGATTATCTGCCTTTGGCTTATTTTTTGTTTATACAGTAAAAAAAAGCGGATTTGTTACTAGTGAACTTTCTCCGGCTATCGTCTTATATGTGTAAAGCAATAAAAATATGAACGATAAACTATTACAATTATATTTTGAAGGTCGTGCAACGGAAGAACAGTCCCGCCTGATCACGGAATGGCTGGATGCTGATGCGGCAAATATGAAACATTATCAGCAGCTTTGCCGGTTGTATGAAATAGGATTCTGGCACGAAGAACCCGAAACAGCCGTAATTTCATTAAAAGGCAAGTTCAGGTGGCGGAGTCTTTTACGTGAAGCGGTGAAAATAGCTGCTGTTTTTATTCTGGGATTTACATTGAACTATTGGCTCAATCAGGGTGTAGAGGGAGATATTTCTATGCAGACTGTACATGTTCCGGCCGGACAGAATGCACAGTTGACACTGGCAGATGGTTCCAAAGTCTGGCTGAATGCAGGAAGTACACTGAATTTCCCGACTCGCTTCGTAAAGGAAAAGCGGCAAGTTACTCTGGAAGGCGAGGGTTTTTTTGAAGTAAAGGCCAATAAGGAAAAGCCGTTTATTGTTTCGACATCTACTTATGATATTAGGGCATTGGGTACTTCTTTTAATGTGAATGCCTATAAAAGTTCCGGTATATTTGAAACTTCTTTATTAACAGGAAAAGTTGAAATTACTGATTGTGCAAAAAAAGAGACTGTACTGTTGTTGCCAAATAACCGGGTGATTCTGGAGAGTGGTAAACTAAAAACGCTACCGATACAGGATGCCGAATATTTTCTTTGGCGTGAAGGAATTATTAGTTTCAATGAACCGCTGTCTAAGGTGCTGAAGAAGCTGGAGCTTTATTTTGATGTAAAGATTAAAGTGAACAACAAACGAGTGCTACAAGATGTACATCTTTGTGTGGGAAAATTCAGGTCGAGGGATGGATTGGAGCATATCTTGCGAGTCTTACAGTTAACCAATCGTTTTTCTTATGAAAAGGATGATGAAAAAAATATTGTTACCATAAATTAAACTATAATGTATAACCCTAAAATGTTAATGCCTATGAAGTAGATCTCAAATAAAATGATAACCGGCAAGCGCGCCAACGCTTACCGGTTGTGGGTTAGAACCCCGAGCTTGGAATTTTATCGAAGTACTAACAAAAAAACTATATACAAAATTATGAATTATATTTTGTACAGACAACCTATATCAAAAACTAAACATATATTTCGTATTATGAAGATCACAGTAGTAGCCTTATTTGCCTCTGTTTTTTCTATTTATGCTACGGAAGCCAGCTCCCAAAATGCGAAAGTGTCTATTCATGCCAACCAGTTATCAACAAAGGAGCTAATTGCAGAAATAGAGAAACAGACGGATTATCTATTTGTATATAATAGAAACGAAGTAGATGTAACAAGACTTGTTTCATTGAATGTTCGTAATGAATCTGTTTCTGATGTTTTGAATAAAATATTTGCGGAGACAAACATCTCTTATCAGTTGGTAGGTAAGAATATATCATTAATGATACGAAATGCCGCTCCTCAGGAAGTTTCTCAGCAAAAGAAGAAAATTATACAAGGGGTAGTGGTTGATCAGACAGGTTTACCTATAATTGGAGCGAATGTAGTTGAAAAGGGAACAACAAATGGTAGTATAACTGATATTGACGGGAAATTCAGTTTATCCATATCGGATAATGCAATCCTTCAGGTTAGTTATATCGGTTATAATATGCAGGAATTAGCAGTAGCCGGTAAAGATATTTTGAACATAAAACTCATTGAAGACACACAGGCATTGGACGAGGTCGTAGTTGTCGGTTTCGGTACGCAAAAGAAGGTAAATCTGACAGGAGCCGTGAGCACAGTGAAGATGGAGGAAGTGATGGGCGACCGTCCGGTTGTTTCTGTCGAACAGGCTTTGCAGGGAACTATGCCCGGATTGCAGATTACCACTACCAGTGGAAAACCGGGGCAGAGTATGGATATGAATATCCGTGGTATAAATCGTATTAACCTGGATGAATATGGAGAAGGTAAGCCATTGGTACTGGTCGATAACGTGCCGATGGATATCAATATGATTTCACCTTCGGATATTGAAACGGTAACGGTATTGAAAGATGCTGCTTCGGCTGCTATCTACGGCGCACGTGCGGCTTTCGGTGTGATCCTGATCACAACCAAGCAATCGGGCAAAGATCAGCAGATGCGTATCAATTATAACAATAACTTTGCTTTTACCACTCCCCAGGGATTGATTCAGAAAGCTAGTCCGATAGAAACTGTTCGTTTCTATAAAGATATGGGTTATAAGAGTGGACGTTATGCTATGGGAGGACAGGATATAGACTCCTGGCTAGGCTATCTGGATGATTATGCGGCTAATCCTTCGAAATATCCACTGGGATATTACATTGATGATGCAGGCCAACGTTATGACCTGAAAGAGGTAAATCACCTGGAAAGAATGATGGATAAATCTGGCTTTCAACAGAGCCACAATGCCTCAATCGATGGAGGTACGGCGAAAACGGCTTATCGTCTGTCATTCGGCTACCTGAATGAAGATGGTATTCTGGTGACAGATAAGGATAGCTATACACGTTATAATGTTTCCACTTTCGTGAATACTGAAGTTACCCCCTGGCTCTCGTTCCAAGCGGATGTAAAGTACGCCAACTCCAGAGCCGATGAGCCGAATATGACCTCTCTGAGAGCCTGGAACCCGTATCGTCTGGCCCAACTGTTGCCTTCGTATTATCCGGAAGGAGATGTTGAACTTGGTGGAGAAATACTTCCTATAGGTACTCCTAAATGGAATATAGAGAACTCTCCACTGAAAACAGAGAAGAAAGAGGATATCCGTTTCTTTGGTAAAGCCATTTTTAAACCATTGAAAGGCTTGATCATTAATGCGGAATATACTTTCAACCGTACGAATTCCGGGAAAGAGGAATATAATAAGAAAATGGCCTATGTAAATGCTGAAAAAGCATTCCAGAAAGGCTATACACATAACGGGAATACTTCTTATCGCCTCGATGAGATACATGTAAATTATAACGCCATCAATATATATGGAAACTACGAAAAGACATGGGGCGACCACAATGCGTCTGTGATGGGTGGTTTCAACCAGGAATACAGCTATCGTCAGGAATTATGGGGTAAAAAGCTGGATGTGATTAATCCGGAACATCCTTCTCTGGCAGGTTCCAGCGGAACTCAGACAACAGGGGATGTTTACGATGAATATGCTTTACGTGGTCTTTATTATAGACTGTCCTATAATTATAAAGGAAAATATCTGTTTGAAACAAACGGACGTTACGACGGATCATCCAAGTTCCCGAAAGATAACCGTTTCGGTTTCTTCCCTTCTTTCTCTTTAGGATGGAGAGTTTCTGAAGAAGCGTTTATGGATTGGTCGAAAGAATACCTGACTAACTTCAAATTGAGAGGTTCTTTCGGACAGGTTGGAAACCAGGCGATTGCAAACTATGCTTATCTGGGTACAATGAATACTGAAAACGGCTGGTTGTATGACGGTGATTGGTATATTTCCCGTACATCTCCGGCTTTGTTCAGCTCGGCATTTACCTGGGAGAAAGTGGAAACACTGGATATCGGCTTCGACGTAGGCTTGTTCAATAACCGCCTGGATATGGTGTTCGACTGGTATCGCAGAGATACGAAAGGCATGTTAGCTCCGGGGCAGGAATTACCTTCGGTATTGGGAGCTAATGCACCACTGGAAAACTCGGCCGACCTGCGTACGAAAGGTTGGGAGTTGGCTATCAATTGGCGTGACAATATCGGTAAAGACTGGCGCTACAACATCGGCTTCAATCTGTACGACTCACGTTCCAAAATCACAAAGTTCGACAATCCGACTGAAGCATTGACGACTAAAGATAAAAATGGTAAATCCGTTTCTACGTATCGGGTAGGACAGGAGATCGGGGAGATCTGGGGATTTGTGACGGATCGCTTCTATACAGAGGATGATTTCTCCTTCATTGATGAAGCAAAAGGTATTTATACATTAAAAGAAGGAGTACCGACCATCGATCCTTATGTTCGTGATCCTCGTCCGGGTGACATCCTGTTCAAAGACCTGAATGGTAACGGCAAGATCGATGCAAGTGGTGATGATACGGCTAAAAATCCGGGTGACCGTAAGATCATTGGTAATAACAGCCGTCGTTTTCCATATTCTATCACTGCCGGATTGGGTTGGAAAGGGTTCGACCTGTCACTGTTCTTCCAGGGAGTCGGTAAACGCGACCTGATTGTCGGAGGTTCTTCACCGGCGATGTTCCTGGCATGGCCGCATACCAATGTAGATAATCCGGATGCCGCTGCGATGGTATTGGCACATCATCTGGATTACTGGACACCTGAAAACCGTGATGCTTATTATCCGCGCTTGGGTAACCAGCAGGGAATCAATCAGGGTACCGACAGTTTCAACCGTCGTACGCAGACTAAGTATATGATGAACGGCGCTTATATTAAATTGAAAAATATAACTGTAAGCTACACGTTCCCTTCTGAATGGTTGGCAAAGACAAAAGTAATCCGCTCATTCAAAGTATTCTTCAGTGGTGAAGATTTATGGACAAAGCACCATCTGTATGAAGGTATGGATCCTGAACAGACGATGAGCATCAACGAGCTCTATCCATTCATGAAGAAATGTTCTTTTGGTATTAACATGACTTTATAATAATTGACTATATGAAAATGAAATATATATTGGCAGGCGGTCTGTTGTTTGGTTTTGGACTGGTATCCTGTCTGGACGATGCCTTTCTGGATCGCACTCCTATCGATAAAGAAGTTGAAAGCACGGTTTTCACCACTTATGATAATTTTAAAATGTATGGCTGGGGATTGTATAAAGATTACATTACCGGTTATAAGGACAGACCTCATATGGGGGATGAGTCGGATATGTTGTATTGGGCGCAGAGTCCGAACGGGATTAGTTTGGTAACCAACCGTCTGGATGCATCGAATGTCTCGTCCGATATGTGGAGTTTCTCGTTTATCCGTGATGTGAATATTATGCTGGATAATATTGATGGATCTTCCATGACGGATACGGAGAAAGAACACTGGAGAAGTGTCGGTTATTTCTTCCGTGCCTGGGCTTATTTCGATCTGATGAAAGATTTCGGCGAACTACCTTGGCTGGAGCATATCGTAACTACGGGCGATACGGAAATTTTGTACGGGAAGAAAGACTCCCGCGAATTGGTAGCCAACAATATCCTGACCAATCTGTTATATGCAGAGGAGCATATCAATCCAAATGGAGACGGGAAGAATACGATCAACCCGAATGTGGTCAGAGCATTGATCTCCCGCTTTGGTCTATTCGAAGGAACCTGGCGGAAATATCATGGTGCAGTAGACGGTGTGGATGGTACGAAATATCTGGAAGCGAGTGTGAAAGCTTCTCAAAATCTGATCGATCAGAATCTCGGACTGGTAGACGATTACGATGCCGTGTTCAATTCCCCTTCTCTGAAGAATGAAAGTAGTATTCTGCTTTACAAAGAGTATGTGGAATATGACAAGGAGAAATCGCACAACCTGACCAACGATGCCCGAGAATATCAGTTTCTGATGGAAGGTACGAAACGTCTGGTGGAACATTATCTGTGCTCCGACGGTAAACCGGTTTCCACTTCGGAAAAATATAAAGGTGATAACACCGTTTACGATGAATTTGAAAACCGTGATTATCGTTTATATTATACGATCTGTCCGCCTTATGAGGTAAAACTGTCATCCGACAGAACTTCGTGGGAGTACACAGATGATCCTGAAGATCGTAAATATATGGATATGATGAATGAAATCGTCGGCGGCTCCAAGGAGAAAAAGCACTTTCCGCTTTTCAACGGAGCAACCACCTATACCGGAAAAGTGCCGAATCTGGAAGCAGTAAAAGTCGGTGGACTTCCTACACGTGCCGGTTATTACTTCTATCGTTATTACAACAACTATCCGGGAGCGGAAAACCGTGAGAACCAGGGAACGGATGCTCCTGTTTTCCGTATGGGAGAGGTACTTGTCAATCATGCGGAAGCGATGTTCGAACTAGGACGCTTCGATCAGGCTGTAGCTGACAAGACAATCAACCAGTTGCGTGTTCGTGCTCATATCCCGGCCATGCAGGTGAATGAGATCGGAAGCGGTTTCGATACCTATCGGGATTCGGATGTCGATCCGGTATTGTGGGAGATCAGACGTGAAAGATGTGTGGAACTGATGGGATCCGGTTTCCGTTTTGATGATATCAAACGCTGGAAGAAAGGAGCTTATCTGAGTTTGCAACCGGTTGGCGTCAAGATCAATAATATAGAGGATTATAATAGTGAGGCTTTGGCACACAGTCTGTATAACGGTGCCGAACAACCCCGTTATAAGAATTGCGTTACTTATATCGAAAAGCCTAATCCGGGCTGGACAGATAAATGCTATCTTTATCCTATTCCTTTAAAACAAACGGTATTAAATACTAACCTGGAACAGAATCCTGGTTGGTAACAGGTTTTATCAGGGAGTGTATCAAAAGCTATACTATAAGGCTTTTGATGCACTCCTATTTTATTATGATATCATGAAACAAATGATTCTAACAACAGGTGGTATTTTTCTTTCCATGCTGGCTACCCAAGCTCAACAGGTAAGCAGACAACCTAATATAATTTTAATTATGGCCGATGATCTGGGCTGGGGGGATGTCGGTTTCAACGGAAATAAGATAATCAAAACGCCGGTTCTGGACGGACTGGCTTCCGAAGGAGTTAAGATGGAACGGTTCTATTCGGCAGGTCCCTTGTCATCACCAACCCGGGCAAGCGTGCTTACCGGGCGTAATCCTTTCAGGACAGGCGTTTTTTCAGCCAATGAAGGTATTTTGCGCCCCGAAGAGATCACATTGCCTGAGTTGTTAAAGACTGCCGGTTATCAGACTGGCCATTTTGGTAAATGGCATTTGGGCACACTGACCGCAACAGAGACGGATGCCAACAGGGGACGTCCGGAAAACAAACACTTATACAATCCGCCGGTGTTGCATGGTTATGATGTAGCCTTTGTGACCGAGTCGAAAGTCCCGACATTCGATCCGATGGTGAAACCCCGGGAAAATAACGGGCGATTCTGGGATTATATACAGGAGACGGAGACCACCTTGTCTTATGGTACCGCCTATTGGGATATAAACGGAAACAGGGAAACGGATGGACTGACAGGAGATGACAGCCGGATCATTATCGATCGTGTTCTGCCTTTTATCGATCGCTCGGTTACCGAGGAGAAGCCTTTCTTCAGTGTCGTATGGTTCCATACACCCCACCTGCCTTGTGTGGCGGGTCCAGAACATGCTGCCTTATACCGGAACTATCCGTTGGAAGAAAGAAATTATTATGGTTGTATTACCGCAATGGACGAGCAGATAGGCCGTCTGGTCTCTTTTCTGAAAAACAAGCAGGTGTATGAAAATACAATTATATTGTTTTGTAGCGACAACGGACCTGAACTGAATACGCCGGGTACGGCAGGAGATTATAAAGGGAAAAAACGCTCTCTGCACGAAGGTGGAATAAGAGTTCCTGCTTTTATGGTCTGGCCGGATCGGATAAAAACACCTCAGGTATTAAAGGAGCCTTGCTCCACATCCGACTATTTGCCATCTTTGCTGGATATGACCGGAATAGCTTATCCCACCGGACGCGAGTTGGATGGTGAGTCTTTCTGGTCGTTGATAACAGGAAAGGCACAGGCTAAAAAGAAAGAGCTGGTATTCTGTTCGGGACACCAGGGGGCTGTGATAGAAGGGAACTATAAATTATACTATTCGGAAGGTCAATATGAATTGTACGATATAGAAGATGATCCGTATGAGAAGCATAGCCTGGCGGAACAGTTACCTGATATCACCAAACGATTACGTAAAGTTTTGTTGGCACAACTGGAAAGTTACGAAAGCTCGTTTTCCGGAAAAGAATACGGCCGTGAGTCTTATGACAAAGTAGGGCAGGACTGGTGGAATATAACGAAGTAACAATATAAATATGTATAAACAATTAATAGGTATTAGTATTATCACCTTGCTTGTCGGTTGCCGGGAAGCAAATGTACCCCATTGCAGTTATGAGGCATCGTCGGTCGACATCGGGATTGTTCAAAAGGGAGAAAGCCTGATCGGCAAAGGTCCTGCCGCATTCAGTGTCGACGGACATTTTATGTGGGGCGCTTCCGTCCTGAAATCAGAAGAAGACGGGAAATATTATATGGTTTATTCGGCGCCTGAAGCCGGAGAGTATCCGTTCAATAACGCCTGGGTGTATGGTTCCAAGATGGGACTGGCTGTATCTGATCGCCCTGACGCCGGTTTCAGGCAACTGGGCTTCTTCCTGAATGCGGACGGTTTTATGCCCGACACCTCTTCCTGGGATGCACAGACCGTTATGAACCCGCATCTCCGCCGCTTCGGCAATAAATACTACCTCTATTATGTAGGAGGCAAAGACGCCGGCGACCTGCCTGTAAAATCGAAGGCCGACACATTAGACCAGCGAAGCCGCATCCAGCAGATGCTCCGGATCGGTGTCCTCGAGTTCGATTCGTTCGACAAATTACTGAAAGGCGAGTTCGTGAAAAGCAAAACCCCACTGCTCTCGCCCCGAACAAGGGTTAAACCTAACGATATAGTCGACCCGTCTCCCGAAGGAACCCAGCCGAAGCCGGACAACATCATCGTGGTAAACCCATCGGTGGTCTATCGTCCGTCCGACAGGAAATACCTCCTTTACTTCAAAGGAAATATGTACGATCCGCATTGGCGCGGAGTACATGGAGTTGCGCTCGGCGACTCGCCGGCAGGGCCTTTCGTTCCGCTGGATACCGTCGTGTTCGACTTGCCTTCGACCGACGGACAGAAACTTTCAGCCGAAGATCCCTACGTTTGGTATAACCGGAAAGACCATCTTTTCTATGCCGTATTCAAAGACTTTACCGGACATTTTACGCAGTCGGGCCCCTGCCTGGCCATCATGTATTCAGAAGACGGCATCGATTGGAAGCTACCCGAAAACTCCCTGTTCATGAAGAAAGAACTGGTTTTGACCTCGGGTGATACAGTGAAGGTTCACCGCCTCGAACGTCCGCAGCTGTTCCTGGATGAAAACGACGACCCGCAGGTATTATATTCCGCTTGTTCCATCGGAGACGTGAACAAGAAATACGACGGAAGCTCGTTTAACGTACAGATACCATTAAAGAAAAAGTAAACTATGGATATACGAATAAAAGTACTTGCACTTCTCTCTGCGGTCGTTTTGCTTATAATAAGTTGTTCACCGCAAAAGCCTGCCTCGGGCAATTACGAAGTTGTCCCCCTGCCTAAACAGATCGCTATAAAACAGGGAAATCCGTTTCTCCTGACCGGTAAAACGTCCATTGTCTACCCATTGGGAGATTCCGCCCTGTCTCATAATGCCCAGCTTCTATCCGGCTATATCGAAGAAGCTACCGGTTTCCGCTTACAGGTTAAAGAAGAAGGCGGTGCATCGGGAAAGCTTATCCGCCTGTTGACGGATAAACAGATAAAAGAGAAAGAAGGATATCGACTGGTAGTGACAGAGAATACGGTTGAAGTAGCCGGTTCCACCCCTGCAGGTATATTTTATGGGATGCAAACCCTGCGTAAGTCCTTACCCGTTTGCGACCGGATACCGATAGAACTGCCGGCAGCCGCAGTTAACGACCATCCTCGTTTCGCTTACCGCGGCATGATGCTCGATGTCGGACGCCATTTCTTTACCGTCGACTCCGTGAAACGCTTTATCGATATGCTTGCCCTGCATAATGTCAATACGATGCATTGGCATCTGACCGACGACCAGGGATGGCGTATCGAGATAAAGAAATACCCACGCCTGACAGAGGTCGGTTCGATCCGTAAAGAGACCGTTATCGGACGGAATACCGACGGATATGACGGCAAACCTTATGGAGGCTTTTACACACAGGACGAAATACGTGATGTGATCGCCTATGCCGCCGAGCGGTATATCACGATCATTCCCGAGATAGATTTACCCGGGCACATGAGTGCGGCACTTGCCTCTTACCCGGAATTGGGATGTACCGGAGGCCCCTACGAGGTCGGTACCCGTTGGGGAGTAAAAGACGATGTGCTGTGTGCCGGCAACAACCAAACACTGTCGTTTGTGGAAGATGTATTGGCAGAGGTAATCGACCTGTTCCCTTCCGAATATATCCATGTGGGAGGAGACGAATGTCCGAAGGTACGTTGGGAGAAATGCCCGAAATGCCAGGTCCGCATTAAAGCCGAAGGGTTGAAAGCCGACAAGAAGCACACGGCCGAGAACCGTTTACAGAGCTATGTCATGACCCGTATCGAACGTTTCGTGAACAGCAAAGGACGGCAAATCATCGGTTGGGACGAGATACTGGAAGGAGGTCTTGCCCCGCAGGCAACCGTCATGAGCTGGCGCGGCATGGGAGGCGGTATCGAAGCCGCCCGGCAAAAGCACCCGGTCATTATGAGTCCGAACGGCTTTGTCTACTTCGACTTCTACCAGACCGACCGTGTGGAAGAAGAACCCCTCGCCAACGGCGGTTACCTGCCTGTCGAGAAGGTTTATTCTTTCGAACCCGTCCCGGCCGACCAGCTGACTGCGGAAGAGCAAAAATACATCGTCGGTGCACAGGCCAACCTGTGGAGCGAATACATGACCACCTACAAGCAGGTCGAATACATGACTCTGCCCCGTATGGCAGCCTTGGCGGAAGTACAATGGCTGAACCCGGGGCAGAAGGACTTCAGCGGGTTTATGTCTCGCCTATTCCGTTTTGTGAAGCTATACGACCGCATAGGATACAACTATGCCCGCCATATCGAGGATGTGCAAGCCGCCTTTACACCTGTGCCGGAAGAAGGAAGCCTGAAAGCCGAATTGACAGCGCCGGGTAGCGATTACCGGATTGTCTATACGGTAGACGGAAGCGACCCCGCCTCAGGTAGCACGACATACGAAGCTCCCCTGAAACTGGCACCCGGAACCATCTTGAAAGCCCGTGTGATCCGTGAAGGACAACCCGGACGCGTTTTCACGGAACAAGTCAACGAAGGATTGTCGGTGCTTCATCCGGTCAGCCTGCTGACGAAACCTAGCGGACGTTATGCCTTTAACGGCGGACCGGAACTGACCGACGGCTTGTTCGGCAACACCAACTATAAGACCGGACGCTGGCTTGGCTTCATCGGCAACGATCTGGAAGCGGTAATCGACCTTGGGACCTCACGGAAGATAAGCGAAGTGACATTCCACTCCCTGGTTATGAAACGGGACGGTATATGGGACGCCGCCGGGATCTCCGTACATATTTCCGATGACGGCAAGACATTCCGGGAAATAACCTCTGCTGCCATCCCTTCGGAAGGAAATGCCGGAGCAGACGGGATCAAGACCCATACGACCGGTTTCGCTCAGGTAGATGCCCGCTATGTCAAAGTCTTCATCCGTTCGGCGTGTGTGCCTGAGGGAACGAAGAATGCCGGACAAAGCGCATTCCTTTTCATTGACGAGATTATCATTAAATAAAACGACATATCATGAGAACAACACTCACATTGGCCGCCGGTTCCGCCCTTCTGCTCCTGCCGTCCTGCAACGGACAGAAGAAAGCCCCGGCCGGCGAGGAGAAAACAATTCCCAACATCGTCTACATCCTGGCGGACGACATGGGGTATGGCGACATTCGTGCCTATAACCCCGCATGTAAAATACCTACCCCGGCTCTCGACAGCCTGGCTGCCGAAGGTATTGCATTTACCGATGCACATACCAACTCGGCCGTCAGCACGCCGACCCGCTATGGGATACTGACCGGCCGTTATGCCTTCCGTTCGCGCCTGAAAAACGGCGTATTGGTAGGTCACGACCCCTCACTGATCGAACCGGGACGCGAAACGGTCGCCACACTGCTCCGTAAGGGCGGCTATCATACGGCCTGTATCGGGAAATGGCACCTGGGACTCGACTGGGCGCGTCACGACACGACGAAGCCTGTTTTTACCGGCAATCCCTGGGACATAACGGATACCGGCAATATCGATTACGCCGGTCCCGTCCACGGAGGTCCGTCCGACCACGGATTCGATTACAGTTATATCTTGCCGGCCTCGCTCGATATCGCCCCTTACGTCTATGTGGAAAATGGGCAGGTGAACAGTCCGGTCAGTACCCATACTCCCACCTGGCGCAACGACAAAGCGCGCGGGATGTGGTACCGTCACGGCGATAAAGCAGATAACTTCGATCATGCCGACTGCCTGCAACATTTCACCCGCAAAGCTGTTGAATATATCACCGGTTCTGCCGGACGCAAGGAACCGTTCTTCCTCTATTTCCCGCTTACCGCCCCGCATACCCCTTGGCTACCCTCGGCGGAGTTTGAAGGTAAGTCGGGAGCAGGAGTTTACGGTGATTTCGTTTGTATGGTCGACGACGTTGTGCGTCAGGTACGGCAGGCGCTCAGGGAAAGCGGACAGCTGGAAAATACCATCATCGTTTTCACCAGTGACAACGGCTCGAGCTGGAATCCGGAAGATATCGAAGAGACAGGCCACCGGGCAAATGCTCATTTCTCAGGCAAGAAGTCCGATATCTGGGAAGGTGGCCACCGCGTCCCCTTCATTGTCTCCTGGCCTCAGCAGATAAAAGAAGGCAAGCAATGTGACGAGGTCATCTGCACGACTGACCTGATGGCTACCTGCGCTGAGATGACCGGTCTGTCTTTGGCTGACAACGCAGGCGAAGACAGCTACAGCTTCTGGAAAATCCTTACCGGACAACCTTACACGTCACCGCTGCGCGAAGCCACAATCCATCATTCCATCGAAGGTTATTTCGCCTTGCGTCAGGGTGACTGGGTCTATCTGGATGCACACGGCTCGGGCGGCTGGTCGCTTCCGGAGAAGCAGGCCGCGCATCTTCCGGCGGAACAGTTATATAATCTGAAGGAAGACCCTACCGAGCAATTTAACCTGATAGCTTCCCATCCCGACAAAGTACGTTCGATGAAACAACTGCTCGACCGGTATGTATCTTCGGGAAGAAGCCGCTGACGGAGAGTGAAGCAGATAATACAACTAACAATAAATAACAACAAAATAAAATGAAACATACACTTTCTTTATTGATGGTCGGTGCCGCCCTTCCTGTATGTACACAGGCTACCGGCCCTACGAACTTTATAGTGATCAACCTCGATGATGTAGGGTATGGCGATTTTTCTTTCAACGGAGCCATCGGTTATAAAACCCCCAATATCGACCGGATGGCAGCCGAAGGGATGCGCTTTACCCACTTTCTGGCGGGGCAACCTATCAGCGGGGCTTCCCGTGCCGGGTTGCTCACCGGTTGTTATCCGAACCGCATTGGCTTTTCCGGTGCACCGGGTCCCAACAGCCCCTACGGTATCCATGAAGACGAAGTCACCCTGGGAGAATTGGTGAAGCAGAAAGGCTATAGCACCGCTATCTTCGGAAAATGGCATCTGGGCGATGCCCGACAGTTCCTCCCTTTGCAAAACGGGTTCGACGAATACTACGGATTACCTTACTCAAACGATATGTGGCCCTATCACCCCCAGCAGGGAGAAGTGTTCAACTTCCCCGACCTGCCGACCATCGACGGAAATGAAGTGGCAGGCTACAACACCGACCAGACGAAGTTCACGACCGACTATACCACCCGTACCGTCGACTTTATCCGCAAGAACAAAAATAATCCCTTTCTGATCTATCTGGCACACTCCATGCCGCACGTGCCGCTAGCCGTTTCCGACAAATTCAAGGGGAAGAGCGAGCAGGGACTTTACGGGGATGTGATGATGGAGATCGACTGGAGTGTAGGAGAAGTTTTAAAAGCCCTCCGTGAAGAAGGTCTGGAAGAAAACACGCTGGTGGTACTAACCTCCGACAACGGCCCTTGGGCAAACTACGGCAACCATGCCGGTTCGGCCGGCGGACTGCGCGAAGCCAAAGCGACCACTTTCGACGGTGGCAACCGCGTGCCCTGTGTGATGTACTGGAAAGGACAGATCGAACCGGGTACAAGCTGCAACAAGCTGGCCTCCAACATCGACCTTTTCCCGACAATTGCCGAGATCAGCCAGGCATCGCTTCCTGCGCATAAGATCGATGGAGTCAGCCTGCTGCCTCTCATCAAAGGTGAGAAGGATGCCAATCCGCGTACCTCTTTCGTCTACTACTTCAATAAGAACGACCTCGAAGCCGTTACCGACGGAACATTCAAGCTGATTTTCCCCCACAAGCATGCCACTTACGAAGAGTATGTGCCGGGCAACGACGGTCAGCCGGGCAACCTGACCGTGAAGGAAATCCGCAAGGCCGTGCTCTACGACCTGCGTCGTGATCCGGGTGAGCGCTACGACGTGATCTCCCAATATCCCGAAGTGGCACAACGCCTGATGAAGATAGCCGACGATATGCGCGCCGACCTGGGCGACAACCTGACCCGCCGCAAACCGACCGGACAACGTCAGCATGGTTTAGTCGATAAAAAGAAATAATGATATGGAACAACTGAAAGATTTATTCCTGGCGGGAGCCGGCCTGTTATCGGTCGTGCTCCCCGCTCCGGCATCGGCTGCCGGAAATCAGCCGACTGCGAAAGAAAGCCGTCCGAACATCCTCTTTATCCTCTCCGACGACCATACGGCCCAGGCATGGGGTATCTACGGAGGCGTGCTGGCCGATTACGTGAAGAATGAAAACATCCGCCGTCTGGCCGCCGAGGGCTGCGTACTGGACAACTGTTTCTGTACGAACTCTATATCCGTGCCCAGCCGGGCAGCTATCATGACCGGAGCTTACAGTCATCGCAACGGTGTTTATACCCTGAGCGATGCCCTCGACCCGCAGGCTGATAATATCGCCAAGCAGATGCAGCAAGGCGGCTACCAAACGGCACTGATAGGGAAGTGGCACCTGAAAACACAGCCGATGGGCTTCGATTACTTCAGTGTTTTCCATGATCAGGGCGATTATATCGATCCGGTATTCAAGACCGCCGACGGATGGATAGACGATAACAAAGGAAGAAGCGGCAAAAAAGAAAAAGGCTTCTCCACCGATCAGGTAACCGACAAGACAATCCGTTGGATACGTGAACGCGACAAAGAGAAACCTTTCATGATGTGCTGCCATTTCAAGGCAACACACGAACCCTGGGATTTCCCGGAACGGATGAAGCATCTCTACGACGATGTTGTTTTCCCGGAGCCGGCAAACCTGATGGAATTCGGTCGTGAAGCCTCCGGACGTACTTTCGACGGACAACAATTAGAGAATATGGCTGTCCGTTGGGAAACAGCCTCCAAAGACCCCGATAAATGGTGGTGCAAATACCCGGAACTGCCTTTCTCACGTGAAGGAATGGACAAGGAAACAGCTCGCCGCGAAACCTATCAGAAACTTATCCGCGACTATCTGCGCTGCGGGGCTACGATAGATGATAATATCGGCCGTCTTCTACGTTTCCTCGATGAAGAAGGGCTGGCTGAGAATACGATCGTCGTCTACGTCTCCGACCAGGGTTATTTCCTCGGCGAGCATGGCATGTTCGATAAACGCATGATGTACGAAGAACCTCTGCGCATGCCGTTCGTAATCCGTTACCCGAAAGAAATACCTGCCGGTACGCGCAACCACGATATCATCCTGAACGTCGACTTTGCCTCATTGTTGGCCGATTATGCCGGAGTAGATGCTCCCGATAAATCGCAGGGACGCAGCTTTCGCGATAATCTGAAAGGACAAGCCCCGGCCGACTGGCGGCAAACGATGTACTACCGTTACTGGACGCACCACGGCATCCGGCCGGCCCACATGGGGATTCGCAACCACCGCTATAAGCTGATGTTCCTCTATGCCGATCGCCTGAATGCTACCGGATCGGAGAAAACGCCCGGCACTCCGTCGTGGGAATTCTACGACCTGTTGGCCGACCCCAAAGAGGATCACAACCTCTACGGTGCCCCTGGATATGAAGAGGTAATCGATGAAATGAAACGTGAAATGATTCGTCAGCGCCGCGCTCTGGGCGACACAGACAGTGAGACGCCGCGCATGAAAGAGATTATGGACAAGTATTACTGGTAACATTGTTTGATTTATAGCTGTAACATAATATGAATAATAGAACAACGTTTATCGGGCTGCTTGCCCTTTGCTCCGCTACCTTGTATGCGGAAGAAGCCGGCCATCGTCCGATGAATATCCTTCTGATCATGGCCGACGACTTCGGGTACGAATGTCTCAGTGCCAACGGTTCGGACACCTATTCGACTCCTAACATCGACCGGCTGGCCAACCGGGGTATCCGCTTCAACCGTTGCTATTCCAACCCGTTGAGTACCCCCAGCCGGGTACAACTGATGACCGGCAAGTATAATGTGCGTAACTATGTCGCCTTCGGGCAACTGGATCGTAAAGAGGTGACCTTCGGCAACTTGTTACAGAAGAAAGGATATGCCACCTGCATCGCCGGTAAATGGCAACTGGGCAAAGAGCTCGACTCTCCGCAGCATTTCGGCTTCGAACAGTCTTGCTTGTGGCAACATGCAGCAGGTGCTTATGCACCCGGAGGAGGCGACTCCAGGTATGCCAACCCGGTGATGGAGTACAACGGCCGTTCGGTAGAGTATACGCAAGGTGAATTCGGTCCCGATGTGGCTTGCGACTTCATCATAGACTTTATGCGGGAAAACAAGGAACAGCCCTTCTTTGCCTATTACCCGATGATTCTGACACATTGCCCTTTCGTCTCCACGCCCGATTCGAAGGATTGGAAGGTCGAACGGTCGAAGACGTATGCAGGCAATCCGATCCACTTCCCCGACATGGTGAACTATACGGATAAGTTGATCGGTAAGCTATTGGACGAACTGGATCGCCTGGGGCTGACAGACAACACCCTGATCGTCTTTACGGGCGATAACGGTACCGATCGTACGGTCGTCTCCTCCCGGCTGAACGGCAAACCGTATCCCGGCGGTAAAGGACTGACCACCGACGCGGGCGTGCACGTTCCCCTTATAGTCTCATGCCCGGGTGGTCTGAAAGGAGAAGTGAACGACAATCTGGTCGACTTTACCGATTTCTTGCCGACACTGTGTGAGGCTGCTTCCGTTTCCGTCCCTGATTCGATTCAGTCGGACGGCAAAAGCTTCTATCCCCAGCTGCTGGGGAAAAAGCATAAAGCAAGAGAATGGGTCTATTGCTGGTATGCCCCCCGGGAAGTAGACGACAGGAAGGCGAAAGCCTTCGCCCGCGACAAGCAATACAAGCTATACCGCTCAGGCGAATTCTACGATGTGTCTCAGGATTTCGAAGAAAAAGCACCCCTGTCGCTGATAGCCCTCACCAAGAAACAGCGCAACGTATACCGGACATTAAAATCAGTCATAGACCGTTACGATGCAGCACGGAAGACTCCGTAACGCACCACTCCGATAACGGATTATGCAAAATAAAGCACGGATAGTGTAAAGGTCATATCTCCCGCAAACACTACCTTTACACTATCTGATTTTAAGACATTCACACATCATGAAAGCACAAACGATTCTACTCTCATGCCTCGCAGCCGGCATGTCCCTGAACATGGCTGCACGTGACAAGAAACAACCGAATATCATCTTCATCCTGGCCGACGACCTGGGTTACGGAGACCTCTCTTTCCTGAACGAAAAGGGGAAGATCCAAACGCCCCACCTCGACAGGATGGCGGCCGAAGGTGTCGTCTTCGGTGATGCCCATTCGAGTTCGGCTGTCAGTACCCCAACACGCTACGGCGTACTGACAGGTCGTTACAACTGGCGGTCGACGTTGAAAAACGGCGTCCTCCATTGGTACGACACCCCGCTCATCCCTACCGGACGCACCACGATGGCAAGCATGCTCCGCAACCAGGGATACAACACCGCCTGCATCGGCAAATGGCACTTGGGCTTCCACTTCCCCACAAAAGACGGAAAGAAGCCGGTGGACAAGCCGGACGAATACAACCTCGACTTCACGAGAGAGATTACCGGAGGCCCCCGCGACGTCGGCTTCGACTATTTCTTCGGCGTGGATGCCCCCAATTATCCCCCGTACTGCTTTATCGAAAACCGCCGCACAGTGGGACTGCCCGATACGTATTACCCCGTCAGCCAGGCAATGGACAGCCGTGCAGGTAGAGGCCTCCCCGGATGGGAGATGAAGGAGATACTACCCGAGCTGGAGAAGAAGGCCGTCGACTACATCGACCGGTCGGCAGCCGGCGACAAACCTTTCTTCCTCTATTTCCCCCTCACGTCGCCCCATACACCGATCGTACCGACCGACGAGTTCCGCGACCAGTCGAAACTCAACGAGTATGCCGACTTCGTCATGCAGTCGGATGCCGTGGTTGGAAGTATCCTCGAAGCATTGGAAAAGAACCGGATTGCCGACAACACGATCGTCGTCTTCACCTCCGACAACGGTTGCTCGCCGCGTGCCGACTTCGAATTGCTGGGACAGAAGGGTCACGACCCCAGCTACATCTTCCGCGGCATGAAATCCGACCTCTTCGAAGGTGGCCACCATGTTCCCTGTATCGTCCGCTGGCCGGCACAATCTGAACCCCGGCGTGTGAAGCAAACCGTTTGCCTGACCGACTTCATGGCGACCTTTGCTGCCCTCACCGGTTATTCGTTGGCCGACAACGAGGCGGAAGACAGCTATAATATCCTTCCCCTCCTGACCGCTCCCGAAACGGGAGAGAAGATCCGCGAAGCCACCGTGCATCATTCTATCGACGGCTCCTTCGCCATCCGCCAGGGTAAATGGAAACTTCTCCTTTCTTCCTATTCAGGAGGTTGGAGCGAGCCGCTCAAACCGCAGGAAGGTACCCCAGAATACCAGCTCTACGACCTGGAGAAAGACCCCGAAGAGACTTGCAACGTCTATGAGGCAAACCCTGAAATAGCTAGTCGCTTGCGTGACCTGCTCGTCCGCTATGTGGAAGAGGGAAGAAGTACCCCGGGACTGCCGCAAAAGAACGACGGAGCATATCCGTGGAGGCAATTGCCGTGGATAACGGAAGAGTCTCGCTGAAAAAGCGTATCTTCACCTCCTAAATAATAAACTATACCATGAAGCATAGAATAACAAACAGCTGGGGTATCCTGGCAGGTACCCCGTTTCTCCTTGGAGCTTGTACGGCTGAAAAGAAAGAAGCTCCGCGTCCGAACGTTGTATTTATCTGCGTGGACGACTTGCGGCATGAACTGGGGAGCTACGGCTCCGTCGTCAAGACACCCCATATGGATAAGTTGGCATCAGAAGGGAGCCTTTTCTTCAATCATTATACTCAGATCCCGACTAGCGGAGCATCGAGGGCGAGTATGCTGACCGGCATGTTGCCACGGGACAAATCGGACCTGACAAACGAGGCTTGCCATATCCGCCTGTCGGACAAGGCGGAAGGTGAACATCCCGAAACGATGTTTCATCATCTGAAACGTAACGGCTATTATACGGTAGGCATAGGCAAGATCAGCCATGCAGCGGACGGGATGTTGTATGCCTACAACGATCCGGTGGGCACAAAACCGGAACTACCCTACAGTTGGGATGAGATGCTTTTCGATGCCGGACAATGGAAGACCGGATGGAATGCCTTTTTCGGCTATTCGAACGGCACGAACCGGCAAAGCGAGAAGAGGCAGGTGAAACCTTACGAATGTGCCGACATCCCGGACGAAGGCTTGCCCGACGGACTGACAGCCAATCTGGCTGTCGGTAAACTGAAGGAACTGGCGGGGAAAGGAGAGCCTTTCTGTCTGGCGGTAGGATTCTTCAAGCCTCACTTGCCGTTCACGGCTCCAAAGAAATATTGGGATATGTATGACGAGGAGGCTATCCCTTTATCTCCAACACCGGATATTCCGGAGGGGTGCCATTTGTCTACGTTACTGAATAGTGGAGAGTTTAATGGGTATGAGCTGGGAGAAGAGAAAGCATCGCTGGAGAAGAGGCTTTCCGACCCGTATGCTCGTAAAGTCCGCCACGCTTATTTTGCCTGTGTCAGCTATGTGGATGCCCAGATCGGCAAAGTGCTGGATGCATTGGAAGAGTCAGGGCTGGCCGATAATACGGTCATTATCTTGTGGGGCGATCATGGCTGGCAACTGGGCGACTACCGGGTGTGGGGCAAACACACGCTGCATGATGTTTCGCTGAGCAGTGCGCTTATCGTTAAAGCCCCGGGGACGAAACAAGGTGTTAAAAACAGGCGGATCGTCAGTTCGGTGGACATCTATCCGACATTGATGGAACTTTGCGGTGTGGATTGTCCGGAGGGACTGGATGGCCGTAGCTTCGTAAAACAACTGACATCGCCTGAAGATGCGGATTGGGAAGATATTGCTTACAGTTATTTCGGGAATGGCATCAGCGTGAGGACTCCTCGCTTCCGCCTGAGTCGTTATATAGGGAAAAAGGATACGATTATGGAGTTGTATGAATACGATAAAGATATCTTTGAGCGCAAGAATATTTACGAGGAAAAGCCGGATGTCGTGGAAAAGTTATTCCCGTTACTAATACATCAAAAAAGGTAATATTATCGGTAAATAATCCTTTAATTCGATACGTAATAATTTGAGGGCTTGTTGTATGCGGTAATCGACAGTCTTGTGGGATATGCCTAGTTGTGTACCGATTTCTTTATAACTCATGTTTTGGAATCGGTGCATGACGAATGATTCCCGGTAACTTTCAGGTAGTTTGTCGATGGCTTCTTTTATGCGTTTCGTTAATTCTTCAATTTGATAGTAGTCGGTATCCTGTAGCATCTCTTGCATTTGCTCGTAAAACAGGGTGTCAGCCCGGTTTTGAGCCTGTTTGCTTTCAAGCCTGTTCATGGCCCGGTGGTAGACCGACCTGAATAGATATTGGCTGAGGGATGTCTCGATTTGGAGAGTTGTGCGGTTTTCCCATAACCATAACATGACATCTTGTACGATTTCTTCTGCATCTTTCAGTTCGATAAACTTATTGCCGTAAGCACAAAGGATCGGGTAATATTTCTTGAATAAAAATGCGTATGCATTTTTGTCCGCTATCCGGATAGCGGACAAAAGCTGTTTATCTTCTAAAAAATGATTTTTATTCATGATGCTATTTCTCTTTCCTGTAATACAAAAGTAGGCTTTTTTTATATGGAAATAGCCCTTATACTATTTTTTTCTAAAAAAGTAAGTTCTTGTTTAGGAATCCCTGTCATCTCTCCTGTCTAATATATAAACGAGGATAAATGAAGCAAGAATATTCAGATATAGTTAATGAGTTACTTCCACGTTATTGTGAAGGAGCTGTTTCTCCGGAAGAGAGAAAGATCGTAGAGGTGTGGATAAAGCAATCAGACGAAAATAGGCGGATTGCCAAGCAAATACATACCATTTATCTGGCGACCGATACGATAAATATACTGGAAAAAGTTAATACGGAAAAAGCGTTAGAAAAGGTTTTTTCCGGTATGGAGACAAAAAGAAGGTACATTTGGTGGAATCGGATACAGCGTATTGCTGCTGTATTGCTTATTCCCGCATTAATTACAATTGTGGTACAGAATATGGAAAAGGAGTCTCCACGTGAAGTCAGGATGGTAGAGGTTAAGACCAACCCGGGAATGACTACTACACTGGATTTGTCGGATGGAACGACTGTTTGTTTGAATTCGGAGTCAACATTACGATATCCTTCTTCTTTTGAGGGAGATCAAAGAATGGTAACATTAATGGGAGAAGCCTATTTCAATGTAACGAAGAATGAAAAGCAGCGTTTTATAGTATCTACCCCTCACAATGCACAAATAGAGGTCTTGGGCACATCCTTTAATGTAGAAGCCTTTGAAAAAGATACCATGATTGCTGCGACTTTGATGGAAGGTAAAATTCGTTTTGCTTATTCCGGAGGTGACCAATCGAAAAGCATAGTCATGGAACCCGGACAGAAACTGGTCTATGATTCAAACAGGATGCAAGCCCGGGTATATAAAACAACCGGGGAGTCGGAAGTAGCCTGGAAAGACGGACGTATTGTTTTTCTGGATACTCCGTTCCAACAAGCTTTGCGAATGTTGGAAAAACGATATAATGTAGAGTTCGTTGTCTCTACTATAAGGTATGAAAGAGATTCTTTTACAGGATCTTTTACTAACCAACGTTTGGAGCGCATATTGGAAGTGTTTAAAATATCATCTGATTTAAGATGGCGATATATCGATACAAAAGAAACTTCTAAAGAGAAGACGAGAATAGAAATTTATTAAAAACAGTATGTATCATGAAAAGCATTCCACCTTAAAAAACATACGGAATAATATTGGCGTATTATCCCGTATGAAATGAGTTAACTTTAAATGCTTGTTTGGCGACAAGCATAGTAATCAACTATTTTTTTACTTAGCACAACAAAATTATGCAAAATTATTTTTGTACCCAATTATTATGGGTGACAAAGTCACTTTGGGTAACTTTAAAAAAGATTCCATTCGTTATGAGGCTATTATTTGTTTTTATTATCAGCTCTATAGGGTTGGTACAAGCCACGAACAGTTATGCCCAGAAGGCCACGGTGAGTCTAGAGGCTCGTAATCAGACAGTCAAAGATGTTCTGAATGAGATCGAAGACCAGTCTGAGTTTACTTTCTTTTTTAATAATCGGCACATTGATTTGCAGCGTCGGGTATCTGTTTTTGAAAAGAAAAGTGACATATTCAAAGTTCTTGACCAGATATTTGCAGGAACGAATATCGGGTATTCGGTGTTGGATAAGAAGATTATTCTTTCTGCAGAAGGAATGGCATTACAGCAGCTTGGAAAAAAGATAACGGGTATTGTAGTAGATAAAAGCGGGGAACCTGTGATCGGGGCTAATGTGGTAGTAAAAGGGACTACCAATGGGACAATCACGGATGTGGATGGTAAGTTTGCTTTGGAGGTTCCTGGTGGAGCGGTCTTACAGGTTACTTATATCGGTTATAATCCGGCAGAAGTAAAAGTTGGGAAAGATAGTATAATCCGGATTGTTTTACATGAAGATACACAAGCTCTAGATGAAGTCGTTGTGGTAGGATATGGAACACAAAAGAAAGTAAATTTGACTGGTGCTGTCGGTTCTGTCCGTCCGGAGGATATGGGAGATATACAGACTAATTCGGTTTCGTCCATGATCAAAGGACATCTGTCAGGAGTTCAGATTACCCAAAATAACGGAAAGCCTGGAGCCGGTTCTACCATCCGTATACGCGGTATGGGTACGTTAGGAGTTAATGAAGATAATTCTAATACAAAAAATAATCCGCTTTTGGTTGTTGATGGGCAGGCTGTTGATTATGGCATCGAGACAATTGATCCGAATGATATTGAGTCCGTCAGTGTATTGAAAGATGCTTCTTCTGCAGCGATTTATGGAGCTCGTGCCGCTAATGGCGTTCTTTTGATAACGACTAAACGGGGAACGAAAGGTATTGGAAAACTAAGTGTTAATGCCTATGTGTCTGTACAGACATTAATGAAGGATTATGATGTATTGAATGCAGAGCAGTTTGTAATGTTGCAAAATGAAGCACGGGCAAATGCTGGTATGGAATCAATGTTTTCGCATGAACCTGCTTATTATGGAAAAGGGACAAATTGGGTAAAAGAAGTAACTCATTTGGCACCTGTTCAAGAATACAATGTGAATTTCTCAAAAGCAACGGATGAAACTAATTATTATGTTTCGGGGACATTTTTTACCCAGGAAGGTATTGTTAAGAATACTGGATATGACCGTGCCAGTTTTCGTTTCAATGGGGATAGTAAGATTTTGCCAAAATTAAAAGTGGGTAATTCTGTAACGTTAACATGGAATGAGTCTTATGGGAATTCCCAACCTTTAAGTGCAGCTGTTATAGCCGCTCCAACTATGTCGGTGTACAAAGAAGATGGCTCTTGGGGAACCAGTACGGAAAATGGAGAAGGCAATTCTGCCAATCCGATGTATTTGACAGAACTATATAAGGGACATAAAGAGAGTATGTGGCGTGCATTGGCTAATGTTTATGCTGAGTATCAAATATTGGACGAGTTAAAGTTTAAAGTGACGGGAGGTATCGACTTTGCGGCCCAAAATTCAAAAAAGTACTATCCTAGAGTTGATATCTACGGTGATTATCTTGATTTTACAGATCAGAAACTGAATGATAATATGTCTTTAGGATATACATGGCAAAACGATTATCTGCTTTATTTCAATAAAGACTGGAGTAAGCATCATGTGGATGCTATGCTTGGAATGTCATTGCAAGCCAGCCAGAAAAAGAACAATGACTCAGTGGTGAAAGGCTTTTTGAATGATAGTGAATATTTGCAGGTCTTAGATGCCGGACAACGTGATTGGCGTGCAACCGGTGGCCTGAAACGTTGGTCTATGTTATCTTATTTTGGTAATATTAATTATAATTTCAATTCACGTTATTTACTGTCTTTCAATTTGCGTGCAGATGGTTCTTCCCGGTTTGGTAAGGAAAATAAGTTTGGATACTTCCCTTCCGGATCAATAGCATGGCGTTTATCGGAAGAAGAGTTTATGAAAGATTTAAGTTGGTTATCCAACCTGAAAGTACGTGCAAGTTATGGTTCATTGGGTAATCAGGAGATTGGATTATATTCCTTCTCAGACCAACTTGATGTAAATCAATGGTATTTGTTTGGTGATGGAACGAGCCGTGTACCAGGGGTCTCTTCTGTTAATTTAATAGATCCTACTATTAAATGGGAAACGACAACGATAACCAATATCGGTTTGGATATGGGGTTCTTAAATAATACTCTTTCATTGGTTTCAGAGTTCTATGTGAAGAACACTCGTGATATATTGTTATCTTATCCTATTCCTTCAACGGTAGGTAAGGGATCTCCGACAGTAAATGCAGGAAAAGTTCGTAACACTGGGTTTGAATTGGAAGTTCGTTATAATAATACTTTCGGAGGTTTATGGTTAAATGCTGCGCTGACTTATGGATATAATAAGAATGAAGTAAGAGGATTGATCGGAGAACAGGATTTCATAACTCATAACTATAGTTATAATGTAGTTGCCCGAAGTGAAATAGGACATCCGATAAATTCAATTTACGGATATGTGTTTGATGGAATTTATCAGACGGAAGAGGAAATAAAGAACTCTCCGGAATGGTCGAAGGCTGAAGTGGGAACACCTAAATTTAAAGATTTGAATGGGGATAATAAAATCACGTCTGAAGATAGAACGTATATCGCAAACGCAATGCCAACATCTACTTTAGGTCTGAACTTATCAATGAAATATAAGAACTTTGATTTTTCAATGTTTTGGCAAGGAGACTTTGGTAAGGATTTGTTCTGGGGGTATTTTGGTGGAATGTTTCCTATGTGTGGTTTAAGAAATGTAAACTCGATTTGGCTTGACAGATGGACAGGGCCAGGTTCAACTAATGAAATGCCCAAAGTGAAATATAATGCTGAATATCCGGATGTATCCTCTTGGCAAATTAAAAGTGCCGATTATTTAAGATTGAAGAATTTATCGGTCGGATATACTTTTAGAGTAAAAGATACAATGTCTGCACGTGTATATGTGGCCGGCCAGAATTTGCTGACAATTACTCCTTACCCTGGATTTGATCCTGAAATTAATGGTATAGCTAACTGGAATTCATGGGGAGACTCTTATCCGCAGTCTCGTTCATATACGATTGGTTTGAATCTTAATTTTTAAATAAAATGTCTTATGAAACAAATAATATATATATTGGGAGCTTCAACGCTTTTGTCCATATTGCCTGCTTGTTCTGATTTCTTAGAAGAAAATCCTTATGGAACGGTTACTCCGGATACTTTTTACAAAACGGAGCAGGATGCAATTATGGCAGGAACATCCTGCTATAAACAAATGAATGATCCGACTAATTTTTGGGCTCCGGGATTGGATGCTGTTGGGGATATGCAGTCTGATGATATATTTCCATTTTTAGGATGGACTGGTTTTATGCCTACTTATCAGTTTGACGAAAACCATGAGGCAGTAAAAGGTGTATGGAATGCTGCTTACAAAGGTATTTCTCGTTGTAATACCTGTATAGATAATGTTGCCCCTATGGAAATTCAGGAAAAAGTAAAAAATGAAGTTTTGGGGCAAGCTCATTTTATTCGTGCTTACTGGTATTTCAGATTAGTACGTTTATATGGAGGCATTCCATTGGTAACTCGTGAATATACGTCTTTGGATGATTTGTATCCTGAACGTTCGTCAGTAGATGAGGTTTATAAATTGATTTTGGAAGATTTGATGTTTGCATCAGAAAACTTACCACTGCAATGGTCTTCTGCAGAAGCCGGACGTGTCACAAAAGGAACAGCTATGGCTCATTTATCACTGGTCTATCTTAATATGAAAAACTGGCAGGAGGCTGAAAAGTGGGCCGCCGAAGTGATGAAACTGGAAGAACAGGGAGTATATGAATTATTAGCGGATTATTCTGCTATCCATCTTGAAGAAAATGAAAATAATAAAGAGTCGATATTGGAAAGACAATACTCGACTGAATTTTCAACAAACTGGAGACCTGTTTATTTTGGGCCACGTGGTGTAAATCTGGCTCGTCATGCAGGTTATGGCTGGATACAGTGTTCCAAGAGTATCGTGGAAGAGTTTGAACCGGGAGATAAACGTTTTGCCGCAACCTTTTTTCAGGACGGAGAGATATTGACAGTAGGAGGTAAAGACTTGGTATATAGTGGAGAGATGGCTTCCGCTTATGGCCCGACTCCCCATGATGTAAAAAAGGGAAATCTTTATTATGGAGATGTTCGACAGATAGGAATTAACACGATTGTAATGCGTTATGCTGAAGTAATCTTATTCCGCGCCGAAGCTTTGAATGAATTAGGACGGACAAGCGAAGCGATACCTCTATTGAAACGGATAAGAGATCGTGCCGGATTGGAAACGAAAGCATCCTATAGCCAGGATGAAATGAGAAAAGCAATTCGTCACGAACGTAGAGTTGAATTTGCTTTCGAGGATATCCGGGGATGGGATATTATTCGTTGGGGTATACAAGATGAGGTTATGTCTGGTATTCCTGGTTCTAAATGGGTAAAAGGGAAGTGTGAATTGTGGCCATTGCCTGCGTTTGTATTGGATGAAAATCCGAATATAAAAGAAAATAATCCAGGGTGGTAATATCAATTAAATTTATGAATCAGAAGAGTTTTTACTCTTCTGATTTAAACATTATCATGAGGAATATTATTTGTTGTTTTGATATCAAGAAGTCTGTAAACGAGTAGGTGAATGGTTTGAGTTTATACTTGTAACGTATGGGGTGTAAAAAAGATGACGATGCTTATATAGTGATGGTTTCTTTAAAACAATAAAAATAAATACATTTTACCATGAAAAGAAAATATCTTATATCAACTCTTTTAGCTTCTATGCTAAACATCGTGGCTTTTGCCCAATCGACCGACGACCTCAACTTGTCGGCTATGATGCAATCGGCCGATCCGGCATTGTTCGTGCATGATTCCACGTACTATAACTGGTGTAATTCTATCATCAAAGATGATGCCGGAATTTACCATCTGTTCTATTCACGATGGCCTAAATCCATCGGTTTTTACTCTTGGTTGACACACTCTGAAATAGCACATGCTACAGCCTCCAAACCGGAGGGACCTTACAAAATGGGCAAAACCGTCCTGAAGGCCAGAAAAAGGTATTGGGATAACGTCACGGCCCATAATGTAAAAGTAAAGAAGTTCGATTACAATTATTATATGTATTATACTTCCACCAATACCGGTAAAGAAAAGTTGTCGGAAAACGACCTGGTTGAAGCTGCTAAAACAGGATATTCACACAAATACTGGCCTTTGTTGCGTTCTAACCAACGGACTGGTGTCGCTACGGCACAATCGCTGGAAGGGCCTTGGGAAAGAATGAACAAACCTATGATAGAACCTCACGGTCCTATCGGAACCGTAACCGTCAATCCCGCAATATGCCGGGGAGAAGATAGTAAGTATTACCTGATTATTAAAGGTGACGATGTAAAATCCAGTAAACCTCGTTTAATACAGGCGATAGGAACTTCCGATAGTCCTACCGGTCCATTTCGATTGGAAGACAAACCGGCTTTTGCTGATATACCTACCGAAGATGTATCTATGTGGTACGACAAAAACCGGAAACGTTATTATGCCATTTTTCATGCGCATGGAGGTAATTTTATCGGATTGATAACTTCCGAAGACGGCATCAACTGGCAAAAGGCCAAACATTATGAGGTCTGTAAAAAAGAAGTCCCGTTGAAAGATGGTACAGTCATGAAAGTGGAGCGGATGGAACGTCCTTTTGTGTATGTGGAAAACGGAGAACCGACGTTGCTTAGCTTCGGTGTCAAGAAAGGAAATGATGCGTTTATCGTATTCTTTAAATTAACGGAGCCAAAAGATAAGCAGAAGGTTTTAGCCGACCGGTGGGAGTTCCGGGGGATAGCCATCGACGACCCCGGTTACCACGTATGGGGTTCATCGCCCATTAAAGGTGAAGACGGTAAGATACATCTGTTTGCCACCCGTTGGAAAATAGAGCACAAGTTTGATCCCGGGTGGCGTTCACATAGCGAAATAGCCCATTACATAGCCGATAAACCGGAAGGTCCTTTTCGCTTTTTGAATGTCGTGCTTACCGGAACAGGGAAAAAAACTTGGGATAAATGCGGCATACATAACCCGGCCATCCATAAAGTGGGAGACAAATATGCTTTACTCTACATTTCTAACGATAATTACAAACAACCGCCTCATCCTAAAAACCAAAAGATAGGCATGTTGATCGCTGATCACTTGAACGGTCCGTGGAAGAAAGTCGGAAAAGACGGTTGTATCCTTTCTCCTTCCTCTAACCCGGATCATTGGACGAATAATGCCGGTAACGGTGTTGTCAATCCTGCCCTGCTGGTACATCCCAAAGGGGGATACTTGCTTTACTTCAAATCGAATAAGTCTCAAATGGGAGTTGCCTTTGCCGAACATATTGAAGGTCCTTATGTGATGTATCCCGAACCTGTCACCCGTAACAATTTAGCCATAGAAGACGGATATGCCTTTATCTGGAAAGACAAGATCTGTTTACTGACTACCGACAACCATGGTATACTGAACGAAGGAGGAGGTATCTTGTGGAGTTCGGATGATGGCATTACTTTTGACAGGAAAGAAGCCGGTTTTTATCCGTTCGAATATTATGTAGGGAAAGACCGATTGAAAAAAGCTAAAGGTCTTTATGGGAAAATGCCTAAATTTGAACGTCCGCAGGTATTAATGGAAAATGGGGAACCCTCTTGGTTGTATGTTCCTTCCGGCTTCAATATGAATGGAGATGATCATACAATTGTACATGTGTTGAAATTGAAATAATTATGTTTATGAAAAATATCATTTGTATCTTTTTTTTAGATGTCTTTTTGGGGATATCACTAAAAGCCCAAAATGAAATTCAACGGACTTATGAGCGGCATTGGGAACAAGGGTATGAAAAAATAAGGATTATTTCATACAATGTGTTTAATGGCTTTGACTGGAAAAAAGACAAAGACCGGCAGAACCGTTTTGTGGAATGGATCAGAAAACAAGATCCTGAGATATTAGCATTACAGGAATTGTGTGGCTTTACTCAGGAAAGTTTATTGGCAATGGCACAACAATGGGGACACCCTTATGCTGTTATATTGAAGGAGAATGGTTATCCGGTCGGAATTACTTCGAAGAAACCGATAAATCTTAAAGCAAAATTGCTGGAAAACTGTGGACATGGTTTATTGCATGTGGAAACTTATGGATATGATATTTTGGTTACTCATTTGAATCCGGGAGATACTGATAAACGTCGTGCAGAGGCTGGGTTTATTGTTCAATATATAAAAGAAAAGACATTGGATAAATGCCTTTTGATGGGAGATATGAATGCTCATTCTCCATTTGATGCAGATTATATGGAAGCGAATGCTATTGAGTTGTTAATGAAATACGGAGGAAAACAAAGTCATAATTTATTGGATGGAAATTTTGATTATTCTGTTATTTCAAGATTTTTGTCATTGCCATTCATTGATGTTTGCCGATGTTATGTCCCCGAAGATAAGCGAACAACATTTCCAACCGCTATATTGATGTATTTATCTCGGCATCAGGAAGTCCGAAAACGAGTAGGTGAACGGTTAGATTTTATACTTGCAACGCCTTTGATTGCTAAAGAGGTAACAGATGCGTTTATTTATAATGAAAAAGATACGGATTATTTGTCGGATCATTATCCGGTAGGTATTGATTTGTGTATAAAAGATAAACAAGATAAAATATGAAGAAAATTTGTACGGGATTGATATTTTCGATGATGGAGGTTTCTTCTTTGATGGCTCAGGAGAAACCCAACATCATTTTCTTTCTGGTGGATGATATGGGTTGGCAGGAAACCTCTGTCGCCTTCCACACGGAAAGAACTTGGTTGAACAACCATTACCATACACCCAATATGGAACGTTTGGAATTGCAGGGGATAAAGTTTACTCAGGCGTATGCTTGTCCTCTGTCTTCACCTAGCCGTATAAGTTTGATGACCGGGCAGAATGCGGCACGGCACAAAGTGACGAATTGGACATTGTTTAAGGATAAATCTTCCGACCGGCATACAAAGAATGAAGAGGTGGCCGTGTCGGAATGGAACGTAAACGGCATGTCCATGGTTCCCGGCGTTAAACATACTTTATGCGTGCGTGAAACACTGCCTTCCGTCTTGAAAAAGGCAGGTTATAAAACGATACATGTAGGAAAAGCTCATTGGGGGGCTATCGGGACACCGGGTGAAGAACCATTGAACTTGGGGTTCGATGTTAATATTGCAGGGCATGCAGCCGGAGGGCCGGGTAGTTATCATGGGACACGTAATTTCAGTGCCGCTTTCCGAAAGGGAGGTACCGAATGGGATGTCCCGGGATTGGAAAAGTATCATGGCAAAGATATCAATCTCACCGAAGCACTGACTTTGGAGGCTACCCGTGAGATGGAAAAGGCGGTAGATGAGAAAAAGCCGTTTTATCTTTATATGTCCCACTATGCTATCCATGCCCCGTGGGAAGAAGACAGCCGTTTTCTGGATAAATACAAGCAGATGGGCTTGACGGATTTCGAAGCTATTTATGCTTCTATGTTGGAAAGCATGGATAAGTCTTTGGGCGACCTGATGCAACATGTCCGCCGTTTGGGGATTGAAGACAATACGATAATCATATTTATGTCGGACAACGGCCAGCCGCGTCAAGCTAAAAAATATCCTCCGCTTAGAGGGCATAAGATAACGCCTTATGAAGGCGGGATCCGTGTGCCGATGTTGGTAAAGGTACCGGGTATGACGAAGGCGGGATCGGTTTGTGACGCTCCGGTTATCATAGAAGATATTTATCCCACTATTTTATCTTTGGCTTCGGCAACGGAATTTGCAGAAAATATAGGAACGGTAGACGGTCGTGATTTCTCTCCTTTATTGAGAGGGAAGAAGTCTATGGACAAGAACCGATCTTTCTTTTGGCATTATCCGCATATTTATGACATAAACGACCCGTACAGTGTCATCCGTAAAGGAGATTGGAAGTTGATTTGGCATTATGCCGACCAACGGGCGGAGTTGTTCAACTTGAAAGAGGATATAGGTGAGACGACCGATCTGATAGAAAAGGAACCGGCGAAAGCGGAGGCTTTGCGGAAAGAGTTGCGTGAATACCTGCAATCGGTGGATGCCTCTATTCCCTTGTCGAAGTCGACCAATAAGTCTTTAGGGTTGCCTTGATTCTGAAAGATATAGATGAAATAAAAAAACAAATAAATAGTATATGAAGAAAATTGAATTATTGTTCTTGTTGTTGTTCTTGGCTTTGTCTGTAAACGGGCAAGTGAAAGAAAGAATGCTTCCATTACCGACCCAAGCTCAATTGAATTGGCAAGGCGCAGAATTAGCGGTTCTTGTTTCTTACGACTTGCATGTGTTCGACGGAGTCAAATATAACCAGGCTTACAACCGTATCACTCCGATTCCTGATATAAATATATTTAATCCGGAACAGTTGGATACGGATCAGTGGATTCGTTCGGTAAAGGCGATGGGGGCTGGAATAGCAATCCTTACGGCTACCCATGAAACCGGTTTTGCTCTTTACCAGTCGGATGTGAATCCGTATTGCATGAAAGCCTTGAAGTGGAAAGACGGCAAGGGGGATATTGTCCGTGATTTCGTCAATTCTTGCCGGAAATATGGCGTTCAACCGGGTATCTATATCGGTATCCGTTGGAACTCTTTTCTGGGAGTACATGATTTCATAATGCCTAAAGACGGGACTAAATTTCAGGAAAACCGACAGATCTTCTATAATAAAATGTGTGAAGGAATGACGGAAGAGTTGATGTCCCGTTATGGAGATTTGGCTATTGTATGGTACGATGGAGGCGGGCATGGACCGGAATTGGGAGGAGCGGATATCCTTCCGATTGTAGAGAAATACCAGAAGAATATAATCTTCTATCACAACAGCCAGCGTGCAGATATTCGCTGGGGAGGTTCCGAATCGGGAATGGTTTCTTATCCTTGTTGGGGAACATTTCCATTTCCTTATTCCCATTCCAAAAGTCAGGATATAATCTTCAAGGATAACTTTAAATTGTTGAAAACAGGTGATCCGGAGGGCAAATACTATATGCCAGCCATGTCGGATGCCCCATTGAGAGGCTATAATGGGCGGCATGAGTGGTTTTGGGAGCCGGGAGACGATGCACATGTCTTTCCGTTGGAGCATCTGATGAAAATGTATTATGGTTCGGTCGGTCGTAATTCGACATTGATTCTGGGAGTAACACCGGATGACAGGGGATTGCTTCCGGATGTGGATGTCGCTCGCCTGAAAGAGTTTGGTGATGAAATACAACGTCGTTTTGGGAACCCGATAGCTACAACCCAAGGAGAAGGAAAGCGTTTACAGTTGAAATTGCCTGCAACGATAAAGATCAATGCAATTGTCATTGCAGAAGACATCCGCCAAGGCGAACGTGTCCGTAGTTATAAGGTGGAAGGGAAAGTGAATGGGAAATGGAAAACATTGGCTACGGGAAGTTGTATCGGACATAAACGGATCGAGGAGATAGAGCCCATAGAGGTTTCTGCTCTCAGGTTACAAATCGGAGAGTCGTTGGATCTTCCTGTCATTGCCGGTTTTTCCGTTTATTCATACTAACGTCTTACTTTGAAAAATATAATGAATGTCATGAAAAACAATTTATTCGTTTTATGTTGTACAGGTGCAGGGCTTCTGTCGGCATCTGTTATGCAAGCCAAAGAGAAACCTCGTAATGTCTTGTTTATTCTTGTAGACGATTACGGTTGGAATGATACCTCCTGTGGGGGCAGTCGGTTTTACGAAACCCCGAATATCGACCGGATTGCCCGGCAGGGAGTGATGTTTACCCAGGGCTATGCTGCCTGCCAGGTGTCCAGTCCGTCACGTGCCAGTATCATGACCGGTAAATCGCCAGCCCGCCACGGTATCACCAACTGGATCGGAGAAGCTTCGGGAGAGGCATGGCGTAAAATGGGTCGCCATTCCAAACTGCTTCCGGCTGAGTATGCCTGGAAAATGTCCCAGGAAGAACAGACATTGCCGGAAACATTAAAACAACATGGTTATAAAACCTTTATGGCAGGCAAGTGGCATATCGGAGGGGAAGGATCTACTCCGGAAGATCATGGCTTTGAAATCAATATAGGTGGTTTCGAAGCCGGTAGTCCTGTCGGAGGTTACTTCTCTCCTTATAAGAATCCTAAATTGCCGGATGGTCCGAAAGGTGAAAATCTTTCCATGCGGTTGGCACAAGAAACATCTAAATTTATAGGAGAACAAACGAAGAAAAACAAAAAGCAGCCTTTCTTCGCTTATTTGTCTTTTTATGCCGTGCACGGTCCTATCCAGACTACGGAAGAAAACTGGAATTACTTTCGGAATAAAGCCGACTCGATGGGGATAGCTCCGGAAGGTTTTAAGGTAGACCGCACATTACCGGTTCGTCAGAAACAGGATAATCCAATCTATGCCGGTCTGATCAAACAAATGGATGACGCGGTAGGCGTGGTATTGGATAAATTGGAAGAATTGGGACTGATGGAAAATACATTGATTATTTTCACCGGTGACAATGGTGGTGTGTCTTCCGGTGATAATTATTCGACATCGTGCTTGCCGTTGCGTGGTGGAAAAGGCCGTCAGTGGGAAGGCGGTTTGCGTGTCCCGTTTATTATTCAGGATCCGGACTGTCCGCTTCATGGAACGACGACGGATGTTCCTGTAATCGGTACAGACTTTTATCCGACTATCCTTGAGTATGCAGGTTTGCCGTTATTGCCGGAGCAACATGTCGATGGGCGGAGTCTGATACCTGTATTGGAAGGTTCAGAACTTCCGTCGAGGGCACTGTATTGGCATTATCCTCATTACGGGAATCAAGGTGGTGAACCCTCTTCCGTAATTCGTGACGGTGATTGGAAACTGATTCATTATTATGAAGACGGGAGAAACGAATTGTATAATCTGAAGATAGATGAAACGGAATCGGAACCGTTGAATGCCCAATATCCGGATAAAGTGGAGTTTTTGAGTCAGAAGTTATCCGTATGGCTGACAGAAGCCGGAGCCAAATATCCGACACCTGACTCTCAATATGATCCGGTCAAAGAAGCCGCTTATAAAAAGAGAGTGCAGACCGATAACTTGTTGAGGTTGGAAAAAGAACGCAAGCAGCAACTTTCTCCGGGCTTTGAACCGAATAAGACGTGGTGGGATAGTAAAGTAATTGATTAAGACGAGAGTTATGAGAAGGTTCGTTTTATTCTTTTTGTCTGTTTGGGCAGTGGTCTTGTCTCTTTCCGCCCAAGAGGTAGATGTTTTTTTAATCGGTGGGCAGTCGAATGCAACGGGGCAAGGATACGTCAGGAATATTCCGGCTACTTTTAAGGTGGATACAACGGTTCGGTTCTATTATTCCCGTTTTCTCAATCAGGGGGAAGGCGGTGGACAGTGGACGGCTTTGTGCCAGGCATCTGAAACAAAAGACAAGTTCGGTGTGGAGCTGAGTCTGGGTACAAAGTTGCAATTTTTATATCCCGAACGTCGTATCGCATTGATAAAACATGCTTTGTCCGGTTCTAATCTGTATAAACAATGGAATCCGGGTAATCGTTCGGGAGATATCCGAGGAGAAGAATATGTAAAGTTTGTCGAGACGGTAAAGAATGCACTTGTTGATCTGAAGAAGCAGGGATATCGTCCCATTATCAGGGCGATGGTCTGGCAACAGGGAGAAGCGGATGCCCGTGATATCGCCGGTATGGATCAATCCCGTCGGTATGGCCCGAATCTGAAGAATTTTATAGAACAGGTACGGGAAGAGTTCGGCTGTAAAGAGATGTTATTTGTCTACGGAACGGTTATGCCTTTGGCTGCTCTGCGTTTTACTGGTCGTGAGTTGGTGAAGGAGGCTCAGGCGGCAATTGCCGAAAATTCAGGCTCCGAACTGTCGGTAAAGAATGCCTTGTTAGTTTCTGCGGATGACTTACAAATGAGGTGCAATGATTATCAAACACCTATGCCCAAGGATGATGTACATTTAGGTACCTATGGTATCCTGACATTGGGTGAACGGTTTGCAGATGCTATTTATCAAAAGTTGAAATAAGGAGGGGGAGTATTTCACCCTTTCTTCTGCTTCTTATACTCCCTCGGTGACATCCCCATCACCTTGCTGAACAGGCGGGAGAAGTAGTAGGTGTCTTCGATTCCTATCTTAAAGCAGATCTGGTTTACTTTCATATCGGTGAAGTCCAGCAGCTGGCAGGCCTGCTGTATCTTCAGTTGGTTGAAGTAGGTGAGCGGGGCATAGCCGGTGCGTTTGCTGAACAGCACGGAAAAGTGGGAGGGGGAATAGCCGGTATGGGTTGCCAGGTCGGCCAGTGTGAGCCGTTTCTCCAGGTTCTCTTTCATGAAGTGGATGGCGGCCGTTACGATGTCGTTTTTGTCGGATTCGCTGCGGGCGGCTTCGCGGTATTGTTGCAGGTAACGTAAAGAACCCAGGTAATAGTGGAAAGCGGAACAGGCATACAACAGGTTTTCGTGGCTGTAACCCATTTCCAGCGTGCGGAATATCTCTTCAAAAAGATCGTTGCGGTTGCTGATCCGGGACTGCACGCTCGGCTTTATCTCGACCGGGCGGGCAGCCTGTCCTGCAAAATAAGAAGCCAGCTTCCCTTTGAAATGGATCCAGTAGATCGTCCAGGGATTCGTTTCGTCGGAACCGTAAGCATGGGGCACGCCGGCCGGGAGGATGAAATACTGGTTGGCCGTAACCGTAAATTCCTGATCACCGATGCGGAACCATCCGGCACCTTCTATGCAATAGATGAAAACGAACTGGCTGACCGGCTCCAGGCGTTCGCGAAAATGATGCAACGCCTTTGGATAATAGCCGATGTCTGTAATGTGAAGGATCGATGAAAGCGCATCTTTCTCCATCTCCTGTACGACCGATTGGGGAAGTACAAGCGCGCGTTCGCCGCTAAAACCGTCTTTTCGTTTGATCATGGTACCGGATTTATAGATGTGTGCAAAGATATATTATTTATCTTTATCCCCGATTAATAAAAGAGAAGAATGAAGCCGGTTATACGACTATTGAATAAACCATTCGACTTGTTGGAGTCTTTGCGGATGCGGATGCTTTTTGCTATCGGCATGGGGATATTCTGTACCTTTTTTCTCTATCTCTTCTCTCCGTTCAATATAATCTCCTGGATCGGATACCTGTCTCCTTTCCGGTCGTTCGCTTTAGTCGGCTTACTGGCTATCGGATGCCTGGCCATCCTGTTTTCACAGTTGTTGCAGGCTTTTCTTTGGAGAAAGCAACCGATGATAATGCTTCATCTTCTTCTGGGATACCTCTTGGATGCGCTCTTTCTGATCGTCTCTTTGGGGATCTTATACCGTAGTCCGGATAATCCCTGGATAACGAATCTGTTCCAGACAGCCCGGATGGTTATACCCATCCTGTTCCTATATTATCTGGTCGGGCTCAACCTGCTGGCTTTGCTGAAGCTGAGGAGGGAACAGAAGGCTTCTTTGCAGAAAGCCGAGTCGTTCAAAGAAGAGCCGGTTTTGCCGGAAAGGATCAATATTACCGATGAAAACGGCCAATTACGTCTTTCTCTCAAGCCGGACGACCTGCTGTATATTGAATCGGCCGACAACTATGTGCTGGTTTATTTCAGAAAGGAACAGCGGATCGTCAGGGAGCTGATCAGGAACTCATTGAAGAATATGGAGGAAATGCTGGCACCTTTGGGTAGCCTTCGTTGCCACCGTTCCTATCTGGTGAACAGGGAAGCCATACATTATCTGCGGAAGTCAGGGCGTACCTATGAGATAGAGATCAGCGGGATGGAGCGTACTGTTCCGGTCTCCCGGGGGTATGTCGAACTGGTGAAGGAGGCGCTGGAGATATAGCCTGTTTGCCCCTTTGCCCATTCGTCCCGGAATGGTGCTGTTTACCCCGAAAACCTCTTCATTGCAGGAAAAGGCCTCTATCTTTGCCGCTGTTGAGTTCAACAAGATTAGTAATCATTAAAAAGTGAATTGTTATGAAACAGATCGTATGTATTTTATTTTGTATGTTATTCTCGCTGACCGTGTCGGCACAGGACAAAACAGACGGTTTATCCGGTAAATGGGAGTTTAGCGCCACAGATGTTCCTTACGGATATGAAACAGGGAATATCGAATTCCAGACGAAAGAGGGTAAACTGAACGTGATCCTTAGTATTAGTTATAATAAGATCACCATCGATCAGATAGAGCAAGCGGGGGATACTTACAAATGCGACCTGAATATCGAAGGCAGTGATGTGAACATCTCATTCAAGCAGAAGGCCGGAAAGCTGGAAGCTGACGTAACTGTGGACGGATCGCCGATAGGAATAAGCTTTAAGAAAATGGAGTGATCGGCTAGAAACAAAGACGCTCATTTTGGTACCGGCCTGGAGAGGAAAATCGTAAGATAATCCATCTTCAAGTCGGTTTTATCTATTTTGTAGTTTCCTGAAAGACTGTTTCTTTGCACCATAACTTTAATACTACTACCATGAAGCGTACAACTGCTTACTTATTACTTATCTGTCTGGTCTCAGCTATGGGAGGATTGCTATTCGGTTACGACTGGGTGGTGATCGGTGGCGCTAAAATATTCTATGAACCGTTTTTCGGCCTGGAAGGTTCTGCCGCTCTCCGCGGGTGGGCGATGAGTAGTGCACTGATCGGTTGTCTGGCAGGTGCTTTATTGTCCGGCGAATGGAGCGATAAGTACGGACGTAAAAAGATGCTGATCATCGCTTCTTTCCTTTTTGTATGGTCGGCCTACGGAACCGGGGCGGTCGATAGTTTCACCTGGTTTATAATCTATCGTATTCTTGGCGGTTTCGGCATCGGGATTGCATCGAATATTTCTCCTGTATATATTGCGGAAGTGGCTCCGGCATCGGTTCGCGGAAAGTTCGTTTCGCTGAATCAGCTTACTATTGTGCTGGGTATCCTGATGGCGCAGTTGGCTAACTGGCAGATCGGAGAGTACTTTACCAAAGGAAGTGAAGTGCTGAGTGCCGAAAGTGTGGAATGGGCTTGGCGGTGGATGTTCTGGGCGGAACTGGTTCCGGCCGGATTATTCTTCGTGCTTTCTTTTATTATACCGGAGAGTCCCCGCTGGCTGGCAACGGTTCAGAAGACGACCCAAGCCAGGAACATATTGATACGTATCGGCGGCGACCAATATGCCGACCAGACATTGAACGAACTGGCACAACTGACGGGTAAGCAGGAAGAGAAAGTCAACTGGAGCGCCTTGCTTCAGCCGGGAGTACGGAATGTGCTGATTATCGGGATCGTGCTGGCCATCTTCCAGCAATGGTGCGGTATCAATGTGATCTTTAATTATGCACACGAGATCTTTTCGGAAGCCGGTTATGCCGTATCCGATGTCCTGATGAATATCGTGGTGACGGGTGTCACGAATGTGATCTTTACTTTCGTTGCCATCTATACTGTGGATAAATGGGGCAGACGAAGCCTGATGTTTGTCGGCTCGGCCGGACTGGCGATCATATATGTTATTCTGGGTACCTGCTATTTCTTCGGGATAAGCGGTTGGCCGATGTTGCTGCTGGTGGTGATGGCCATTGCCTGCTATGCCATGTCGCTGGCCCCGGTCGTATGGGTCGTGCTTTCCGAGATATTCCCGGTGCGGATACGCGGAATGGCGATGGCGATCTCGACTTTCTTCCTCTGGGTGGCCTGCTTCGTGCTGACCTATACGTTCCCGATATTGAATGAAGCGGTAGGTGCTTCGGGTACCTTCTGGCTGTATGGTATTATCTGTCTGTCCGGATTTTTCTTTATCCGTGCCAAACTCCCTGAAACAAAAGGTAAGACTCTGGAAGAACTGGAAAAAGAATTAACAAAATAAATATACTGAAATGACTGAAAATGTGAAAGTTTGGGAAGAAGATATCCTTCTTCCTACCTACGGTATTGGCAAAGCCGAAAAGAATCCGATGTTCCTGGAGAAGCGTGTCTACCAGGGAAGCAGCGGGGTGGTTTATCCTTATCCGGTAGTGGAAAAGATAGAAGATACCTGCGAAGATAAGAGTTACCATGCCGTATGGATGGAAAACGAATATATAAAGGTAATGATCCTGCCCGAGCTGGGCGGACGTGTACAGATGGCGTACGATAAGATCAAAAAACGCCATTTCATCTACTATAACCATGTTATCAAACCCGCTTTGGTCGGTCTGACCGGGCCGTGGATCTCCGGTGGTATCGAGTTTAACTGGCCGCAGCATCACCGTCCGAGTACGTTCCTTCCGATCGACTTTACAATCGAACGTTGTGCCGACGGCAGTGCCATTGTCTGGGTGAGCGAACGCGAACGTATGTTCCACCAGAAAGGAATGGCCGGTTTTACGTTGCGTCCGGGCCGTGCCGTGCTCGAGATACAGGGTAAACTGTATAATCCGACTCCGATGCCCCAGACGTTCCTTTGGTGGGCGAATCCGGCGGTGGCTGTGAACGATGCCTATCAATCGGTATTCCCTGCTGACGTAAATGCGGTGTTCGATCATGGCAAACGCGATGTGTCCCGTTATCCGATTGCAACAGGCACATATTATAAGATGGATTATTCGGCGGGTGTGGATATCTCCCGTTACAAGAATATCCCGGTACCTACTTCCTATATGGCGATCCGTTCCGATTACAACTTTGTGGGCGGTTATGAGAATGACACCCGTGCCGGTGTATTACACGTGGCGAACCATCATATCTCACCGGGTAAGAAGCAATGGACTTGGGGAAATGGCGACTTCGGCCAGGCCTGGGATCGTAACCTGACAGACTCGGACGGCCCGTATATCGAGCTCATGACCGGTGTCTATACCGACAATCAGCCCGACTTCACCTGGTTACAGCCTTACGAAGAGAAAACCTTTACCCAATACTTCATGCCTTACCGCGAACTGGGTGTGGTGAAGAATGCTTCTTCCGAGCTTTTGATGAATATCGAACCCGATGGAAAGGGGGCCTTGCTAAAAATATTTGCTACTTCCGTACAGAAGGACTTGCATATCGTAGTGGAGAAATCCGGCGAGATCTGCCTGGATATGACTGGCGACATCACCCCCGAAAACATCTTCGAAGCGTTTGTCCCTATCGACAGCCTCACAGATGTAAAAGTGTGTATCTCCAATGCCAAAGGAAAGCAGATGCTTGCCTGGGAGCCGGAGCCCGATGTGATCAAGGAAGTGCCCGAACCGGCCAAAGCAGCGCTCGATCCGGCAGATGTCCGTACCACGGAACAATTGTACCTGACAGGTTTGCACCTGGAACAATATCGCCATGCCACTTATTCGGCCACTGATTATTACGCGGAAGCTATCCGCCGTGACCCAACCGATGTCCGCAACAATAATGCGATGGGCTTGTGGCTGATCCGTAAAGGACAGTTCGCCAAGGCTGAACCTTATCTGCGCCAGGCAGTAAAGACTTTGACGGAACGGAACCCGAACCCTTATGACGGCGAACCGTTGTATAACCTCGGCCTTTCTCTGAAATACCAGGGCAAGACGGAAGAAGCTTACGACTCTTTCTACAAGGCTTGCTGGAACGCAGCCTGGCAGGATGCCGGATATTATTCGCTGGCACAGTTATCCGCCGCCCGTGGTGATTGGGAAGAAGCACTCGATGAAATCGACAAATCTTTGCTCCGCAACTGGCATAACCTGCGCGGACGTCATTTGAAAGCCGCTATCCTTCGCCACCTGGGAAGAAAAGAGGAAGCCCTGTCACTAATTGAGGAATCGCTTCGTATCGACCGTTTCAACTTCGGTTGCGGTTTTGAGAAGTTCCTGCTCACCGGTAGTGATGCCGACTGGCAGGCTTTGGTCTCCCTGATGCGTCCGGAAGCCCATAATTATGAAGAACTGGCACTCGACTATGCTTCGGCCGGTTGTTGGGAAGAAGCACTGGCAGTAGCTGACAAGGCGATCCGCCTGAATGTATCGGGCCAGACAATGCTGCATTATTACAAATCCTGGTTCCTGATCCGTCTGGATCGGAAGGAAGAGGCATTGGCCGCTATCCATGAGGCAGAGCAACAGATTCCGGATTGTTGTTTCCCCAATGTGCTGGAAGCTATCCTTGCTCTTCAGGCGGTGATCGATTTTGCCGCTGAAACACCGAAGGCACTCTATTACCTGGGTAACTTATGGTACGATAAACGCCAGTACCCGGAAGCAATTGCAGCCTGGGAGACTTCCATGAAACAGGATGATACCTTCCCGACCGTATTGCGTAACCTGTCGCTGGCTTACTTTAACAAGCTGGACAGACAGGAGGAAGCCGTAACATTACTGGAGAAAGCTTTCGCCCTGGATACAACCGACGCCCGCATCCTGATGGAGCTCGATCAATTATATAAGCGGTTGAATCGTCCGCATGCCGAACGGTTGGCGTTCCTGGACAAATATAAGGATATAGCCTTTGGTCGCGACGACCTGTATCTGGAATACCTGACCTTGTTGAATCAGCTCGGTCGTTATGAAGAAGCGATCCGCATGATCGATGCCCGTAAGTTCCATCCGTGGGAAGGGGGAGAAGGAAAGGTGCCGGCACAATATCAACTGGCACGTGTCGAACTGGTTAAGAAACTATTGGCTGAAGAAAAATATACGGAAGCATTATCCCTGATTGAAGAATGTTTCGTCTATCCGCATAACCTCGGAGAAGGAAAACTGTACGGTGCCCAGGAGAACGACTTCAATTATTATAAGGCCTGTGCACTGCAAGGTCTGGGTAAGAAGGCAGAAGCCGAAACTCTCTTCCTTGAAGCCAGCGTAGGAAACAGCCAGCCGGCTGCCGCCATGTATTACAATGACCAGAAGCCGGATAAGATATTCTATCAGGGATTGGCCTTGCGCAAACTGGGACGTGAGGAGGAGGCCCGCGGCCGTTTCAATAACCTGATCTCTTACGGAGAGAAGCATTTGTATGATGTCTTTAAGATGGACTACTTTGCCGTTTCTTTGCCCGACTTGCAGATATGGGAAGATGATATGAACAAGAAGAACCGTATCCATTGCAACTATCTGATGGCACTCGGACATCTGGGATTGGGGAATAATGAAAAGGCTATGACCTATTTCAATGCCGCTGCCGGGATGGATAATAACCATCAGGGCGTGCAGATACACCGGGAAATGATTAAATAAGGGTTTGAATTATGAAAAGTAAGACGAAGCAATTTCTGTTTGTATGTATAAGCTTGTTGATGTTTTCTGCTTGTAAGGAAACATCACCGGTGATCTCTTTGGCCGGGGAGTGGCAGTTTGCGATGGATAGTACGGATGTCGGTCTATCGGAGAAATGGTTCGACCGTTCGTTTGCCGATAAAATCCGGCTACCGGGAACGACCGATGAAGCCGGGTACGGTATCCCTAACAGCTTGCCGCCTTCGGTAGAGAAACCGCAGATCCTTCATCTTACCCGTAAGAACAGTTATATAGGGCCGGTCTGGTATTCGCGTGAAGTAACGATCCCGTCCGGCTGGAAAGGCAAATCCGTCGAGTTGAAACTGGAACGTGTTATCTGGCAGACCTCGGTCTGGGTGGACGGAAATCCTGTTCCGGGTAGCTGCGAAAGCCTGATCAGCCCGCATTATTTTGACCTGACAGGCTATCTGACACCCGGTAAACATCAGTTGACCGTTCGTGTAGACAACCGGAAACGATATGATATTACCGTCAACGATATGGCTCATGCCTATACCAACGAAACACAGATCATGTGGAACGGTATCATTGGCGAAATATCCCTTACAGCAAAAGAAGCCCTTTCCATCGAGGATTTACAGGTTTATCCGGATGTTACCGGCCGGCAAATCCATGTGAAAGGAAAGATAAGCAACCGGGGAGAAGCTGCGAAAGGTATTTTACAGGCTGTAGTACAAAAACAGGAGAATAACCCTATTACAACCGTAACGCGTGATATGGATTTTCCGTCGGGAGAAACACTGGTGGATATCACTTGTCCGATGGGTGACTCGATGCAGGTATGGAGTGAGTTTACCCCGACATTATATCAATTGGATCTGAAGGTGGAGGCCGGTTTGGTGAAGGCAAAAGGGAGTGCTAAGTTTGGTATGCGCGAATTCAGCCGAAACCAATCAGATCTGTTGTTAAACGGAAAGAAGGTCTTTCTGCGCGGAACGCTCGAATGTTGTATCTTCCCGCTTACTGGATGTCCGCCGATGGAGCCGGAAGGATGGAAGAAAGTGTTCCTGACTGCCCGCGAATGGGGGTTGAACCATCTGCGTTTCCATTCCTGGTGTCCGCCCGAAGCGGCTTTTCAGGTGGCTGACTCGTTGGGTTTTTATCTGCAGGTAGAGCTTCCGCTCTGGTCGGTAAATGTTGGACGGGATAAGAATATGAATGAATTTCTGTATGCCGAAGCCGATCGTATCCTGGCTGAATATGGCAATCATCCCTCTTTCAGTTTCTTCTGTCTGGGGAATGAGTTGCAGCCTGACTTTAATTTCCTGTCTCAGTTGTTGGGTTATGTAAAAGCAAAAGACTCACGTCACTTATATACAACCACCGCTTTCACTTTTGAGAGTGGGCATGGTGACTGGCCTGAGCCGGGCGACGATTTCTTTATCACCCAACGAACGAAGAAAGGGTGGGTACGTGGTCAGGGGGTATTCGACAGTGAGTCTCCTTCGTTCGACAAAGATTATGTGGCTTCCGTAGAAGGAATGACCGTTCCGCTGGTAACGCATGAGATCGGTCAGTATTCGGTGTACCCTAATCTGAAGGAGATCGATAAATACACCGGTGTACTCGATCCGTTGAATTTTAAAGGAGTGAAGCAGGAACTGGAAAAGAAAGGCCTGCTGGATAAAGCCGACGATTATTTGAAAGCGTCCGGTTACCTGGCAACTATTCTATATAAAGAAGAAGTTGAACGTGCGATGAAAACGGCCGGATGCAGTGGTTTCCAGTTGCTCGACCTGCATGATTTCCCCGGACAGGGAACGGCTTTGGTCGGTTTGTTGGATGCTTTCTGGGATAGCAAGGGGGTAACGGATGCGGCTACGTTCCGTCAGGCCAGCTCTCCGGTAGTTCCTCTGGTGCGTTTCCCGAAAGCAGTATATACCAATAACGAGTCTTTTACGGCTGCGGTTGAGGTTGCCAACTTTACAGACCGGGAATTAAAAGATCAGACCCTTTCCTGGTCATTGAAGGATGAAAAGGGAAAAGAAGTGAATAAAGGGACGATTGCCTGTCCGTCACTCTCTATCGGTTTGAACAAATTGTCCGGAACGATCGTCAGTCCGTTGGATCAGCCTGAAGCAACACGGTTAACCTTATCGCTTGCTTTGGAGAATACTCCTTACAAAAATGAATGGAGCGTATGGGTATATCCGGCTCAACTGAGTCCGGATAAAGGGGAAATCGTTGTTACCCGTGATCTGAATGAAGCCCGGAAAGCATTGGCTAGTGGAAAGAAAGTATTGTATAATCCGGATTATAAGAAGACCGCAGGTCTGGAAGGAAAATTCGTTCCGGTATTCTGGAGCCCCGTACATTTCCCGAAACAAGCCGGTTCGATGGGCATCTTATGTGATGCCAACCATCCGGCATTCGGCCGGTTCCCGACAGGAAACTATACCGACTGGCAATGGTGGTCGCTTCTGAAACAGTCTAAAACAGTCGTACTGGATAGTCTTTCTTCCGTAACCCCGCTAGTAGAGGTTGTCGACAACTTCGCTAACAACCGCCGACTGAGCAATCTCTTTGAGGCAAAAGTGGGAGAGGGTAAACTGATCTTCTGCTCTATGGATCTGCTGTCCGATTGGGCACAACGTCCTGAAGCACGGCAATTATACTTCAGCCTGCTGGAGTACATGAAAAGTGACGCTTTCCATCCGTCATCTGCGATGGAATCGGATGTTTTATCTCAATTACGTCTGGGTGGAGCACCTTCGGGTGTGAGCAAACCGGAAGATATTTATTAATATTAAGAATGAAGTTATATGAAAAAGCTCTTAGTTGTGTTATTTGTTTTTGTGACAGGAATTACCTGGGCGCAGAAGTCGCCTGTCACAGTCGGCAATGATGGGAAATCCTGGACGTTGACGACAAATTCGTTTATTTATCAGATCCGTGTTTCCAACCAGGGAGTGGTGAATATGTTTTATTTTGGTGATAAGAACCAGAACCCGGATATGCTCAATAACCCGTTAGGTGAAGAAGTAACTGTACGTGGTGGCTATTCTGCTACAACCCCTATGCTGGAAGCGATCTTTAAAGATCGCGTGCGGGATATCGAATTGACTTATGCAGGTTCTGAAATACAGACGCAAGATGGATATACAGTGTTGGCTATCCATCAGAAAGATAACTTTTACCCGTTGTCTGTAACGGAATATATCCGTGTTTTGCCGGAATACGACCTGTTAGAGAAATGGGTGGAGATTAGCAATACGGGGAAGAAGGGGGATATTGAAATAGAGAATGCCCAATCGGGAACTTTCTTCCTTCCGAAAAATGCTTACGAACTGACGCATCTGTCCGGTAGATGGGGATATGAGTATCAGCAGAATGTAACAAAATTAACACAGGGACTGAAAACGCTTCAAACAAAAGATCTGCGTTCGTATGGTTCTTCTTTCTTTGCGATACGCCCCGAGGGGGAACAGGAAGAGACTTGTGGCGAAGTATGGTTCGGTACGTTGCAATACAGCGGTAACTGGCGTGTTGACCTTGAAAAATTCGCACCGGGTGAACTTCAGGCTACCTGCGGTATCAACTTCTGGGATCAGACGTTGATGCTCAAACCGGGTAAGAGCTTTACTACTCCTAAAATGATCATCGGCTATTCTGATCGTGGAATGGAAGGCGCTTCTCAGAACCTAGCTTCCTATACTCGTGAAAAAGTTCTTTATCCGTCGCATCGTGACCAGGTTCGTCCGGTTTTATATAACAGTTGGTATGCCACTACTTTCGATGTAAACGAAGAGCATCAGTTGGCACTGGCTAAGATTGCAAAAGATCTGGGTGTGGAGATCTTTGTGATTGACGATGGATGGTTTAAAGGCCGTGTCAACGATAAAGGCGGTCTGGGTGACTGGACAGTAGATAAGAACAAGTTCCCCAATGGTTTGCAGCCCATGATCCAGAAGATCAATGATATGGGACTCGATTTCGGGATCTGGATAGAGCCGGAAATGGTTAATCCCAACAGCGACCTGTATCGTCAGCATCCGGACTGGGTGTTCCATTATCCGAACCGTACCCGTCATGAAACGCGTAACCAGTTGATGCTGAACCTTGCCCGTGAAGATGTCTATCAGTATTTATATACCTGTTTCTCTACATTATTGCGTGAAAACAATATCAAGTTTATCAAATGGGATATGAACAGGGGCGTTACTGAGCCCGGTTTCCTTGCTGCTCCGACTGATGAACAACGTGCTGTCCGTATTAAGTATGTCGAGAACCTGTACCGTCTGCTTGAAACATTACGGTCGGAATTTCCGGAAGTATGGTTTGAGAATTGCGCCGGTGGAGGTGGTAGAGTGGATCTGGGTATGATGGCCCGTACTGATTTCTGTTGGGCAAGTGATAATACCGATCCGGTGGAAAGGACATTTATACAACATTCCTTCCTGAATGTTTTTCCCGCTAACTCAATGATCAGTTGGGTGACACAGGAAGATTGGCACGGCCAGAACCATCCGCTCGAATTTAAGTTCGATGTCTCCATGTGCGGTGTACTGGGTGTTGGCTATGACATAACGAAATGGACAGATAAGGAGAAAGAGGTGGCACGTGAGAAGATCGCCCGGTATAAAGAGATCCGTGAAACTGTTCACAAAGGGGATCATTACCGCCTGGTTTCACCTTATGAGAATAACCGGAGCGTACTTCAGTTTGTAAATAAGCCGAAGTCCGAATCCATCGTGTTCGTATATAATCTGGCAGAATATCCCAATAACGCGATACTGGAAACGAAACGTCCTAAAAACGTTAAGTTACGTGGACTGCAACCGGATGCTTCCTATCAGATCGAAGGAATGGAAGGTCTTTGTAAAGGTAGCCAGCTGATGAATATAGGTGTGGAATTCCCTTTGTATGGTGCATTCAAGAGTCGGATATTTAAAATAGTAAAACAATAAAGCATAGTCTCGTTGATGAAATTACTATCTGCATCAACCTTCAGCGGAGGAAGCCAGTCTTCTTCCGCTGAACTGGTTACATTAAGGAACCGTAACGGGCTTGTTGCCCAGTTTACCAACTATGGTGCCCGCTGGGTCAGTATGTGGACACCCGACCGTAACGGGAACCTGTCTGATATTATCCTCGGGTTCGATACGATCGATGGTTATCTGACAGCGGGCGAAAGGTATCACGGTGCTATTGTTGGCCGTGTTTGCGGACGGATCAGTAATGCCCGTTTCAAAATAAGAGAGCAGGAGTATCTGCTCGCTTCCAACGATGCATACGGTACACCTGTTCGTAACCATTTACACGGTGGAATCGATGCTTTTCACAACCGTTACTGGAAATCCCGTAAATATATTACTCCCTCTGGAGAGGAGGCTGTCGAGTTCACAAATAGTTCACAAAGCGGTGAAGAGGGCTATCCCGGCAACCTGCAAGTAAAAGTTACGTACCTGCTGAAGGAAGATAATACTCTCCGGATGGAATGTGAAGCAACGACCGATCGTCCGACCCCCGTTAACCTGACGAATCATGCTTTCTTCAACCTGCAATTCTCTTCCCGAATGTCCGGGAAAAAGAATGTCTTATCCCATCTGCTTACCCTCAATGCTTCTGCTATCATTGCCTGCGACAGCGAGTTGATCCCAACAGGCCGGCTGCTTCCGGTTGATAATACGTTGCTGGATTTCCGTGCCCCCCGTACCATAGCCTCGTCGTTAACGCAGGAACATTCGCAAATACAAAAGGGAAAAGGTTTCTCTCTGGCCTATGCTTTAGACGTAGCAGAGGATGGCGGATTAAACTTTGCTGCCCGCCTGTCGGATGAAATCAGCGGAAGAAAGATGGAGATTTATACCAATCAACCCTCTGTCCAGGTATATAACGGCTATTTTATGGACGGAACAGATATTGGAAAGGATCAAACTCCCTACTATGCCAGTGCCGGTATCGCCATCGAGCCCCAGGGTTATCCGGATGCTCCCAACCAACCCTCTTTCCCTTCCATCCTGATCGATGAAACGGAAGAGTACCGCCATATCACGGAGTATCGTTTTCCTTCGGATTGAGATTTACCCTTACTTTGTTCCTTTTTTGGGGCATATTTACCCCTACTTTGTGTCTGATAGAAGCATAATTTACCCTTACTTTGTGCTTTCAGTGTTCATTAGTGTCGTATCGTTGTTGATATTCAATAAAAGTGAGTATGAACCCGTACTTGGTGAACTTCTCCTTACAAGTACTATTATTAATCCCTGCTCTTATTAATACTAATGTAGGGACTAACTAATTCAAAGCTTACTACTCAGTATTGCCAGGGTGTACAGGGTAATAAACCAAGGTGTACACCGTAATCGGCTATCCTGTACACCCTGGTAGATTACCCTGTACACCTTAGTTTTACTGGATAAGGAGTCTTGAATTAGTTAGTCGGCACTTTACATTTAGTTGGATATGATGTTGCGATTAGTTGTTCAGGTGATGGGGGATGGTATTTCGGTTGTGTTGATTGGATTTGTAGGTATGTACCCTATGGATAAAGTCTCTTCCAGAGTATATGATGATGTTTCAGGAGTATGATTATGAACCCTAAAATGATAGCAGATGAAGGCACATCTATATAGTGCCTTCATCTGCTATACATTGATAATTAAGGAAAGATTCATTGAATGAACCCGATGAATGCGTTTCCTTATAAACCTAATTTTGTTTTGATTGCTTTTGGGATAGCATCCTTGTGTACCATTACATAAATAGTCTTGGCACGGACGAAGCTTTCCGACATATTCAGGTAACCACCGAACTTGTTGCGGTCTGTGCCCCAGGAGTTCTTGGTGATATAATATTTTGTGCCGTTCTGATCTTTAGCGATACCGGTCAGGTGCATCAGGTGGTCGTCGGTAGTGACGAATGCTTCGAAGCCATCCTGACGGACTTCGGGAGTTACTTGGATCTCCGGATAAGGCTGTTCGAATTTATATACTTCTTCCAGACGTTCTTTTTCGTCCATCTTTTCGAAACGGGCACGGTCGGTGTTCGAGAAGTCTTCCACCTTCTTTACTTCCGGGTTGATTGCTACGCCATTTTTGAAAGAGAAGCCTTTCTCGCTTACATCACCATCCCAGCATACGGTGAAACCGTTGTTTAAGGCATAATCTACCGTTTCCATCATTTCATTGAGCGGTAGGTTATACATCAGCGAATGTTCCCAGTTGTCGGGTACTTCCACGTCGAACTTTACGTAATACGGATGATGCGTGAAGCTGGTCAGCTCGATGTAGTCGTCCATATTCAGTCCCAGGGAAGCGGCAAACGACTTCGGGGTATATTCTTTCCCTTTGTAGGTGAACTTAGCCGGAAGTTTGCCCAGATAAGTATCGAACAGGTTTTCGATCAGCTTGTCGTATTCGGGGCTGCGTTTCTTGTTTTTTACGGCAACGTCGGCGATCGCTTTCATGTATTGAACCAGTTCGCTGTGGTTATGGCGTTCGGAATCGTAGTTGATACCTTTGTACACCTCTTCCGGCACGATACCGACCTGGCGGTAAGCGTTCATGAAGGTATGCGAAAGGCTTCCCTGTCCGATATTGCCTTCCCCGCGGCGCAGGTAGTTATCTTGTAGCTGGTTCATGTATTTCTGGCGTACGATAAACATTTCGGAAAGGTCGTATTCTCCTTTTCCCATGCGCAACAATTCCGACTCCATAAATGAAGTCGTGGCGAAGCACCAGCAAGTACCGGTTGCCGCCTGGTTCTTTACGGGAGTGGCCGGAACCGTTACCACTTCGGTAAACTGATAGCCTTGTGCAAATGCGCTTAAAGCGGAAAGCAGCAAGGCGCAGGAAATAAATAATGCTTTCATAAGATATGATTTAATTGTTTGTGTTTATAATTTAGAAACCTCTTGCGAACATCTTCCAGAATTCGTCTGCCATGTCTTCCCAGCGTTGCATGGTGGCTCCGGCAAAGTCGGAGGTGTAGCCTGTGAGGTATGCTTTGGCGGCATCATCGCCTTTTGCTTGCTGTATCTGTTTGTACTGGCTTTCTACGAAAGGCAATTCCCGCTGTCCTTTGTCTTCAAAATGCATGATTGCATTTTGCATAGTTTCTTTGGTTAGTCCCCAGCGTACGGTCGCCAGCTTGTTGGCTTCACGGAACGACCAGATCGCTGCATCGTCGCGGTGACGGTGCTGTCCGCAGATAGCAAAAGAGGGAGGAAGTGCGGTGGAACCGGCAAAAATGGGGAAACGCGGGCTTTGTCCCGGGTTGTCGAACGACATCCAGGCAATACCGCCGATAGCATCGGGCAACCAGCTGCGTAACTGGATCACGTGCGAATAAGAACACTGCGGCACAGCGACCAGGCGGTTGCGGGTTACTGTCCCCTCTTTCACACCGTTCAGCATATTGATCATATCGGTTGTCATCCACGGATTAGCCGACGCACTGGTAATCGAGTCTTTTTCCTGGCTGTCCTTCTTCTTGGCCAGCACTTTCAGGTTCTTCGTCACGTCCCATTCGGTACCTTCGTATGTTTCACGTAAAAGTGCCATTACATCGGTTACGGAAACGGCCTTGTCAGGCTTTACGCTTAACGGCAGCTCTTCCGAGTCGTAAGACAGATGCAGGGAGGGAGCCAGTTTGTTTAATATGAAGAACTCGCGGAGGCTGTACGATTTGAGTTCGCCGAAATAGTTTCCGCCGCTATATGCTTTCCAGAAGCGGAACGGTTCTTTTCCGTCCCAGAAGCCCATCTTTTTGGCTACGTCGAACACGTTGTCTGAAGCCATATAGTTATCCTTATCCTTTAAATCTAAGGTAGAAATGCGGGAAACGTTTGCCGATACGCTGACGTGGTCGTCCGGAATACGGACGGCAGCCCATACACCGCCGATCTTATCCGGCCCTTCTCCAAAGATCTCGAAGATCCAGACTTCGTTTGGGTCGGCAATCGTCAGGCATTCACCGGAGTCGCTGTAGCCATACTCCTTCACCAGTTTTCCCATCAGGCGGATAGCGTCGCGGGCTGTCGAGCAGCGTTGCAATGCGATCTTTTGAAGTTCTTCGATCATAAACATTCCCTTTTCGTTAACCATTTCCTTGCGGCCGGAGATAGTCGTCTCGCCGATGCCCAATTGCTTTTCGTTGAGACAAGGGTAGGAGGTATTCAGGAACTGATAGGTGGAACGGGCCTGCGGGATGGTTCCTTTCAGCCTGACGTTCGTTTCGTCACCCGGATATTCCGTGTGCATCCGGCCTGTGTAGATGGCAACGGTGGTGTCGCGGTCGTAAGTGGCGGCGGCAACGATATCCATCCAGGTTCGGTAGTTGGAGTCACAGGTGTGACTGGTCATTACGGAGCCGTCTGCCGAGGCTTTTTTACCGACCATAATACTAGTGCAACTCTCCGGGCTGTTCACCGGCTGGGAGTATTCTATCTCCTGCGCAGATGAGATCAGGCAGTGGCAGATAAGTGTAAGAGTTAAGATAAACAGTTTGTTCATGTGTTCGTCATTTGATTTATCCGTTAAAGATACAAACTGTATCGGAATAATTACATATATTTGCCCAAATCTAAGCTGTGTACGATAACACAACAACTATAATTACCATGAGAAAGCTATTTTCAGTCGTTTTATTGTCTGTATTCCTTATGTTGCCGGCTTTGGCACAGTTGGCGGTGTTTCCTACACCTGCCAGGGTGGTGGGGCAAAAAGGCTCGTTTACGGTAGGAATGAATCCGAAGATCAGCGGGAATGGCGGGTACGCCGATGTCCTCGCAAAGAAACTACAATCAGAATTGAAGGCCACAGGAAAGCAATCTTCCGCTACCGGAGGAGAGATCCGCCTGGTGCTGGACGAGAAGTTGAGGATGGCTGACGAAGCCTATTCCCTGAATATCTTACCGGAAACGGTTTTACTGGAAGCTTCTTCCGAGTCGGGTCTGTTCCATGCCAAAGAAGCCCTGTTGCAGTTGGTTCGTTTTGGCGATGGTAGCTTGAAAGCCTGCCGGATCGAAGACCAGCTGCGTTACGAATGGAGAGGGTTCATGCTGGACGAAAGCCGTCACTTCTTCGGGAAAGAAAAGGTAAAACAATATCTCGAAATTATGGCATCCCTCCGTATGAATGTCTTTCACTGGCATTTGACCGACGAACCGGGCTGGCGTATTGAGATCAAGAAATATCCGAAGCTGACGTCCGTCGGCGCTATCGGTAACTGGCACGATCCGGAAGCACCGGCACAGTTCTATACACAGGAAGATATCAAAGAGATCGTTGCCTATGCAGCCGACCGCCATATCATGGTCGTTCCGGAGTTCGATATGCCGGGGCATGCAACGGCTGTCTGCCGTTCTTATCCGGAACTGTCGGGCGGGGGAGAAGGTAAATGGGACGGTTTCACTTTCCATCCCTGTAAAGAGACGACTTACCAGTTTATCAGTGATGTGCTGGATGAAATCGTAGCCTTGTTCCCGTCTCCCTATATCCATATCGGAGGGGATGAAGTGCATTATGGTAATCAAAGCTGGTTCACCGACCCGGAGATTCAACAGTTCATTAAGGATAAGAAATTACAGAACGAGACAGGGCTGGAACATTATTTCGTAAGACGTGCAGCCGATATCGTAGCCTCTAAAGGGAAAACAATGATCGGCTGGGATGAAATCATCGATGCAGGCGTTTCTCCTGATAAAGCCGTTATCATGTGGTGGCGCCACGACCGCAAGCATCAGTTGGTGAAGGCGTTGGAGAACGGTTTCCGTGTGATTATGACCCCGCGTCGTCCGTTGTATGCCGACTTTGTACAATACAGTACCCATAAGGTAGGACGCCTGTGGAACGGTTACGACCCTATCGAGGATATTTATCGTTTCCCCGATCCGATCATTCACCTGACGAAAGATTATGAAGACCAGGTGATGGGTATGCAATTCTCTTTGTGGACAGAACGTGTAGCAGATGAGAAGCGGTTGGATTATATGACATTCCCTCGTCTGGCGGCTGTCGCCGAGTCGGCCTGGACACCTGCAAAAGCGAAAGAAAGCAGTCTCTTTATGAAGAAGTTGCCTTACTTCCTGCAATACCTCGATACATTCGGTATCTATTATTTTAATCCGTTCAATCCCGATTCTACTCCCGAGCCGGATGCGCCCGAGAAAGAAGATGTACTGCAGAACGGTTAAATGCAAATAAAAAGGGCGGAGTTCCGAACTCCGCCCTTCAGGCTTTATGTATAGTATAGATTAGTATCTTTTCTTACGGGCAGTACGGTCGGCCGTATCACGTCTCCAAGGCTTTTCGCCGTTACGTCTGTCGGTCGTGCTACCGCTGAAGCCCCCTTCGCGTTTACCTTTATAGCCGCCACCGCCTTTGTAACCACCTCTGGAACCGGCACCACCACCGCGTGTGCTACCTCCACCCCGGCTGAATCCACCGCCACCGCGGCTACCTCTGCCTTCGCTTTTACCTTGTGCAGGCTCTACGGAGATACGGCGTCCGTCTATTTCGAAGCCGTTCATGCTGTCCATTACGCGTTGTGCTTCGCCTTCTTCCACTTCGAAGAATGAGAAGTTGTCGCGCAGGTCGATCTTTCCGATACGTACTTTACCCGGTACGCATTTGTTGACCAGTTCGATCAACTGGTTCGGATACAAACCGTCAGCCTTACCGAAGTTGAGGAAGAAACGGGAGTAACCTTCTTCTGCCGTGAAAGTACGGTGTTCGCCACGTTCACCGCTGCGTTCAGAGCGATCCATACGGGCTGAGCGTTCATCCACATCCTGTATTTCGTCGGCATCTTTATAATAGTCGATCATACGGTTGAATTCCAGGGAAACAACACGTTTGATGATATCTTCCTTATCCAGCCATTCGAGCTTGCGATAGATCTGCGGCATCAGCGTTTCGATTTCCTCTTCGTTTACTTTTACCTTTTCGATCTGGTCGACGAGGTTGAACAGCTGCTTTTCGCAGATGTCGTGTCCGCTGGGCATAACGCCTTTCTCGAATTTCTTCTTGATGATATTCTCGATCTGGCGGATCTTACCTTTTTCCTTTACGTGGCAGATAGAGATAGAAATACCTGTCTTACCGGCACGTCCGGTACGTCCGCGGCGGTGTGTATAGGATTCTACTTCATCAGGCAGACCGTAGTTGATTACGTGTGTCAGGTCGTCTACGTCGAGTCCGCGGGCAGCCACGTCTGTAGCAACCAGCAACTGGATGTTCTTTACGCGGAACTTCTGCATTACATAGTCGCGCTGTGCCTGACTCAGTTCGCCATGCAGAGAGTCGGCATTGTAACCGTCCTGTATCAGTTTGTCGGCAATTTCCTGTGTCTCCTTACGGGTGCGGCAGAAAACGATACCGTAGATGTTCGGATAAAAATCGGCGATACGTTTCAGTGCAAGATATTTATCTCTTGCCTGTACCATATAATAGATATCCTTGATGTTCTTGTTACCTTCGTTCTTGTTCCCGATAACGATCTCTTTCGGGTTCTTCATGTACTTCTTCATGATGCTGGCAATACCTTGCGGCATGGTAGCGGAGAAAAGTAACATGTTACGAGCCGGCGGAACTTCAGCGAGGATAGCGTTGATGCTATCTGTAAATCCCATGTTCAGCATTTCGTCTGCTTCATCCATGATGACACTCTTCACGGTGCCCAGATCTACCGTCTTGCGGTTCATCAGGTCTAAAAGACGTCCCGGAGTCGCTACAACTACGTGTACGCCGCGTTTTAAAGTCTTGATCTGACTTTCAATGCTTGATCCTCCGTATACCGGCAGTACCTTCAGGTTGTCGATATATTTGGAGTAGTCATTCAGGTCGTCCGCAATTTGCAGACAAAGTTCCCTGGTGGGACAAAGTATAAGTGCTTGAGGCTGATATCTTGTCACATCGATCTTCTGCAGGATGGGCAGACCGAATGCGGCTGTTTTTCCTGTTCCCGTTTGTGCTAATGCAATTACGTCGTTGTCTTCTCCCAGCAAGAAAGGAATCACTTCTTCCTGTACCGGCATGGGTGATTCATAACCCATTTCTTGAATTGCCTTCAATATGGGGGCGGCAACTCCTAATTCTTCAAATGTTTTCAAAATGTGATATATGTATATATAATAAATTCAGAGGGCACAAAGGTAGATAAATTATTCGGATTCACATTAATATAATAAAATATCTTTTAATGTATCCCGTTTCTTGTCGGTCAGGTGTAAGCCTTTTGACAGATATTTGTCTACCGAACCGTAATCTTTCCTGATCCGTTTCAGAACCAGGTCGATAAGCCCGTCATTGACCGTGAGCAATGCAGTGATCGTTTCCTGCGCATTTGTACTCAGGTCGCGCGCCATATAGGCCAGGTGTCCGATGTTGATATTCTCGTTGGAAGCCATATAGTCTTTCACTACGGTTTCTTCCGGTACCCCGAGGGCGAACAGCAGCATGGCTGTCAGGTAACCCGTACGGTCTTTCCCCATCGAACAGCTTATCAGGATCGGGTAATTGTCCTTATCCAGAAAAACATCGAGAGCCTTGGCATATTGCTCGCTGTAATCGGTCACGTATTGTAAATAGGTGTCCTGCATAAACAGGATCCCGTCTCCTTTACGCATACGGTCTTCCTGAATGCGGGTGACCACGTTATCCATATTCTTGATGGGAATAGGGATGCGGACAATGTTGGCGTTGGAATAACGCAGGGGGTTGACGGCCACTTCATCGTTTCCACGCAGGTCTATAACAGTCTTTATATGCAGATTGTTCAGGCGGATAGAGTCCCATTCGCTCAGGGAACTGAGCTGTCCGGAGCGGTATACTTGTCCCCAGCGGGTTGTTTTATGGTTGTGGACGGTTCCGTAACCGCCTATCTCGCGTACATTCTGTATGCTGTCCATTCCGACGGAACGGGCACCGATTGTTTTGAAGTATTTATCGTTGAAAGACAGCAGGAAGTATTTACGCGACATATTGTCGTTGGTAATGTAGGTGAAAACGCCGTCGTTGATATTGGCGTATCCTGCCGGAAGGGATTTGTTGAATGTTTCCGGATCATCGGACACATACATTTTTAGGATGCCGTCTATCTGCGGTTCTGTTTCCCACTTGATAATATAGTTCCCTATACCATCGCGCAGGCATATCGTCCGTATTTCAGGGTTGTTGGACGAACAGCCTATCAATAGTGCTACACAGGCGAGCAATGATGAAACTCTTACAAATATTGTCTTTCTAGCATACATACTTTACAAAGATAATAAATCCAGCTCTTTATAGTACCAGAGTTAATGATATTTAAGACTACCGGCCGTATGAGGCGGCGAATTCTTTAGAAATGTAATTATCGTAGCTCTGGCATACTTCGGTGGCCAGGTCGATACCGCAACGGATGACCTTTGCCCAGGCTTCTTTGCTCATGGTTGAAAGATCATGGTATCCGATATTATATTTCAGTAGCCCGTAGATGATGCCTGCATTGAAATTATCCCCGGCTCCGATGGTGCTGACCGGTTGGATAGGTGCGGTATCGAAATGTTCTTCCAGCTTACCGGTATAAAGATTAATGCCATCGGCTCCGTGGGTGGAGATGAAACGGTCGCAATAGAACTTGATATGATCCGTATAGATCCGTTTGGCATCCGATTTACCGAAGATATTGAAGAAATCTTCATCCGAGCCGCGTACGATGTCGGCATATTCCAGATTATCCAGGATAGTAGGAGTGAGGTAGATCGCTTCGTGCGCATGCGCCTTGCGGAAGTTCGGGTCATAATAGATAATGGCCTTCCGCTCTTTGGCATATTCCAGGAATTCTACCATCCGTTCGCGTAAAACCGGATTCAGGGAATAATAGGAGCCGAAGATAAAGATGTCGTCTTCGTTGATGACAGGCAGGGGTACTTCCAGCCGTTGCTTCGGGTAATCCTTGTAAAATGTGTAATTGGCATTGTTCTCGTTGTCGAGGAAAGCCAGCGATATAGGGCTTTTCCCATCGGGGAAACGGTCTACGAATTCCGTAGAGATATGGTTCTCTTCCATAAACTGACGGATAATATCGCCGACGTGGTCGTTGCCGACTTCGCTGATAAAAGAAACCGGAATTCCCAGACGACCCAGCGATACTAATCCGTTAAAGACTGATCCGCCCGGCACAGCTGTATGCGGCTGGTTGTTCTTGAAAATGATGTCGAGAATGGTTTCTCCAATGCCAATAACTTTTCTCATATATGTTGGTTTGTTTATAGACTATTCGTGCTTGCTCTGTTCGCGGCTTTTCGAACCGAGGTAACCGCCGTGATGGCGTTTCGCATAATCTTTATTGTTGAAATTGATCCTTTTCATCGTACCGACTACCAGGATATCCCCGATAACTGTCATCACAGTCGTAGAAGTGGTAGGAGTAAGGCCCAGCGGACAAACTTCCTTGGGGGCTCCGGTAAGCAACTGCACGGTCGCTTCTTTGGCCAGCGGGCTGTCCGCATTGCTGGTGATAACGATAAATTTCATATCCGGCACGAGTCCGCGGGTCAGGTCTACCAACTCGATCAGCTCGCGTGTCTTTCCGGAGTTGGAGATCAGCAGCATGATATCGTTGTTCCGTACAATCCCGAGGTCGCCGTGTTGTGCTTCGCTGGGGTGCAGGAATGAGGTGGGTGTTCCCGTGGAACTGAAGGTTGTGGCAATATTCATTGCAATTTGCCCGGCTTTCCCCATTCCGCTGGTGATTAGTTTCCCCCCCAGTTCGTGAACATGTTTTACAATGAGGGTTACAGCTTCTTCATAGCCGGAGCTAACGGGAATATTCAGGACTGCTGCAGCTTCCTGCTGCAGGATGCAGGCGATTGCTTCGTTTGACATAGATACTTTATTAATTATACAATAATCTCTAACAGTTTGCAAAAATACGATTTTAATCGGTTGGTTACTGTATCTCGTTGTTTTTTTAACGCAGGTATGTAGTTTCAGTCGGTGACTTTGTCTAAAGCAGAGATAATTATCTGTTATCGAATATTTGTTGTACTTTTGCGGGTCAATTAAGCAAAAAGAAGCAATGCATTATTTCTCACATATCTTACCTAATGGTCTTCGTATGGTACACCTGCCGATGGAATCGCCGGTTTCATACTGTGGTTTTGCTGTCAATGCCGGAACACGAGACGAAGAAGCGAACGAGTTCGGCCTGGCGCATTTCGTAGAACATATGATGTTTAAAGGCACCGAAAAGCGTAAATCCTGGCATATCCTGAACCGAATGGAGAATGTAGGGGGCGAATTGAATGCCTATACCACCAAGGAAGAGACATTTGTTTATTCCATCTTTATGGAAGAACATTATCAGCGTGCTTTCGAACTGCTGACCGACCTGATCTTCCACTCCCAGTTTCCGCAGCAGGAGATCGAGAAGGAAGTGGATGTGATTCTGGATGAAATCAATTCGTATGAGGATAGCCCTTCCGAACTTATCTTCGATGAATTCGAGAATTTACTTTATGACGGACATGCTTTAGGCCATAATATATTGGGAGACGAGGCTTCCCTGCTGAGTTTTAATTCGGAATCGGGCCGTTCGTTCATGCGCCGTTTCTATGCACCGGAGAATATGGTATTCTTTTCGATGGGGCGTGTGGATTTTAAGAAGATCGTGAAACTGGCGGAAAGTCTGTTGTCGGATATCGCTTTCCCGATTGCTTCCCGCAACCGGGTGGCGCCTGCCGAAATCCTTCCGTGTGTGAAGAAGGTGCATAAGGATACGCACCAGGCACATGTACTGATCGGTAGCCGCGCTTATAGTATGCATGATGAAAAACGGATACCGTTGTTCCTGCTTAATAATATGTTGGGTGGCCCGGGTATGAACAACCGCCTGAATGTCTCACTCCGTGAGAAGCATGGATTGGTTTATAATGTGGAATCGAATGTTACTTCTTATACCGATACCGGTTTAGCCAGTATCTACTTCGGTACCGATCCGAAGAATATGGAGAAGGCGCTGAAGCTGGTTCATAAAGAGTTAGGTAAGATACGTGACGTTAAGTTGTCCACTACACAACTGGCTGCTGCCAAGAAACAGGTAATCGGTCAGTTGGGTGTTTCAGGAGATAACAAAGAAGGGCTTTTCCTCGGACTGGGAAAAAGCTTCCTCCACTACAACCGCTATGATACCCTCCCGGAAGTTTTCAGCAAGGTCGAAAGCCTGACAGCCGAAGAGATACAGGAGGTAGCGAATGAGGTATTTGCACCGGAGCGGTTGTTTAGCCTGATTTATCAGTAATATACGATATTTATCATACAAAATGTATGATGTTTTACCAACATTCCGCCTTGTCCTTCAGTTCCGGGATGCTGTCTTTTGTGAATACAGGGCTTGCTATTCCTTTTCGTTTCTGGGTGATGTAATCGTTGAGTAAGAGGAATGCCTGGCGGCTGAGCAGGGAGATGGCAATCAGGTTGCAGATCGTCATTAATCCCATTGTTATATCGGCCAGGCTCCAGGCCAGGTCGAGGCTTGCCAAAGCACCGAACATCACCATTCCACCGACTAACAGACGGTAGGTGAACAATACGCTTTTCTTTTGGGTGACGAACCGTATATTGGCCTCTCCGTAATAATAATTACCGATAATACTACTGAATGCAAACAGCAAAATGGCTACAGCGACGAAGATGCTGCCGATACTTCCTACTTCATTGGTCAGGGCATGTTGTGTCAGTTGCACGCCGTTCACGCTTCCGTCGAGCGGGGCACCACTGAAAAGGATGATGAAAGCCGTACAAGTACAGATGATCAGTGTATCGGTGAAAACGCCTAATGTCTGGATCAGGCCTTGTTTGACCGGATGAGACACGTCTGCTGTTGCGGCCACGTTCGGGGCGGAACCCATACCGGCTTCGTTGCTGAACAATCCTCGTTTGATTCCCTGCATCAGTGCTGCTCCGATACTGCCGCCGAGAGCCTGTTCCCAACCGAAAGCATTACCGATGATCAGTTCCAGTACAGCCGGAAGTTTTCCTATATTGAAAAGTACGATCCCTAATGCCAGCGCAACGTATCCGAGAGCCATCACCGGAACGATAATGCTGCTTACCTTGGCGATCCGCTGAATACCTCCGAAAATGATCAGGATAGTGAGTACGGTCAGTATTCCGCCGATGATCCGGTGGTCGAACCCGAATGCTCCTTCCCATGCTGCACAAATCGTATTGCTCTGTACGGAATTAAAGGCAAAGCCGAACGTGATAGAGATCAATACGGCAAAAAATACACCCATCCATCGCAATCCAAGTCCGCGTTCCATATAATAAGCAGGCCCGCCGATGAAAGAGTCTTTCCCTCTTTTCTTGTACAGTTGAGCCAGTGTGGATTCGACAAATGCACTGGAAGCTCCGAATAAGGCAATGATCCACATCCAGAATACGGCACCCGGGCCACCGACTGCAATTGCTGTGGCTACTCCGGCCAGATTGCCTGTTCCTACGCGGCTGGCCAATGAAACCGCAAAAGCCTGGAAGGAAGAAATATGTTTTTCACCGTTTTTAGTTTTTCCGGTGGAGTCGCCAAGCAATTTTATCATTTCTTTAATCATGCGGAACTGTACGAAACGGGTTTTGAAGGTAAACCATATTGCACAGCCCAACAGCATGATTATTAGTATGTACGACCATAATACATCGTTGATGGCGCTAATCCAGGTGTTTAATATATCCATGTGTTTTGTTCGTTTTGTCTCAAAGATACAGGTTTTCTTTTATTCTGTAGATTAAGATGTTAAACAGGTGTGAAAAAATAGTTGCATTTTTTCCTGCTGAATGGTGTAACCTTTTTCCTGTTTGCTTCGTCTTACTAGCAGAAACAAACAAAAAGGCAGGATAGGCCACCCTGCCAGAAAGAAATAAACAATAAACTTATGAAACGGATAATATTCGGGATCATGCTGCTCGGCTGCATGATGCAGGGAGCTTTTGCTCAAAATTTAGGGATAAAAGGTTTGGTGAAAGACGGCCGGAATAAAGAACCGCTTGAATTTGCCAATGTGGTTCTACAAACGCTAGACTCTGTCTTTATAACCGGAACAACTACCGATGGAAAGGGGCATTTTGCTTTGGATAAGGTGAAGGCGGGCGATTACCTGCTGGCTATTTCCAGCCTGGGGTACGAAACGCAATATGTTGCTTTGAAGGGATTTAATAAGAGTATAACACTGAACGATATCCCGATGGAAGATGCGGCCGTCTCACTGGATGGCGTTACTGTCAGTGCTTCCAACACGAGTAGCCGCTCCGACCGCAAACTGGTGTTTCCTTCCGACCGTCAGGTAAAAGCATCTACTAACGGAATGGATTTGCTGCAACAGTTGATGTTGCCGAAGATAACGGTAAACCCGATGTCGAATGAGATCAAAGTGCCGGGAAACGGAGAAGTTCAACTTCGTATCAATGGAGTGAAGGTGGAGTTGGATGAAGTCAAATCCTTGTTACCTGCTGATATTATTCGTATCGAATTCCATGATAATCCGGGCTTGCGTTATGGAAATGCCGAAGTCGTACTCGACTATATCGTTCGCCGGCCTGAAACGGGAGGAAGTCTCAGTGTGGATATGAGCCAGGGACTGAATGCTTTATGGGGCGAACACCGGGTTTCAGGAAAGATCAATCATAAGAAATCGGAGTTTGGTGCTTCTTACCGGATCGGGCCGCGCGATTTCTATGGCCTTTCCAGAGATAATGAAGAAATATTCCATCTGGCCGACGGCACTGTATTACACCGGAAAGAAAAAGGTGATCCGGCTCACGGGCGTATGTTCATGCATAACCTGAACCTGAATTACAGTGTGCAGGATCCTGAAAAGTATCTGTTCAACGCTACGTTCCGTTATTGGAATAACCATCAGCCGCACTGGGATTATCGCGGGGTTTTATCTAACCAGGATAATCCGGCGGATTATGTAGATATGGTCGACCTGAATAGCAGCGATAACCAGGTTCCGGCCCTGGATTTATATTACCAGCGTAATCTGAAGAATGACCAGACATTGGTGTTCAACGTGGTGGGAACTTACAACCGCACTTCTTCCCATCGTTTCTACCAGGAAAGCTGGGGTGAGGAATTACTGACGGATATCAATAACCGTGTTTCCGGAAATAAATATTCCCTGATCGGTGAAGCGATCTATGAAAAGAAACTGACTAACGGGAATCGTCTGAGCGGCGGTATCCGTCACACACAATCTTTCTCCGATAACGAATACCGGAACGGGCATGATTATGATACGCACATGGATCAATCGGAAAGCTTCCTTTACGGGGAATTTAAAGGAAAGGTTAAGAAACTGGATTATACGCTGGGCGTCGGCGTATCGCGTTCATTCTACAAACAGGAAGGGACGGACGACTCGTACCAGTATTATACCTTTAATCCCCGTTTTACTCTGCAATACGCTTTGCCTGGACAGTCATTTATCCGCCTGAGAGGTTATGTAGGTAATTCTTCTCCTTCCCTGGGTAACCTGAGTGCGATCGAACAGGTGATCGACTCCCTTCAGCTACAACGCGGCAACCCGCAATTGGAAGCCTATATGCGCTACCGTCTGGCACTTACTTACGAATATCAGAAAGGCATCTTCTATACGAACCTCGACGGTGCGTACGAATATCTGCCTAATCCTATTATGGATGAGAAATACCAGGAAGGGAACAAGATCATCCAAACCTGGAATAACCAGAAAAACTGGCAGCGTGTGACCGGTTCCGCCATGTTCCGTATTGGGCCGATCAAAGATATCCTGCAATTCTCTTTTACCGGCGGTGTAAACCATTATATCAGTAACGGGAATACTTATTCCCACCGTTATACCAACTGGTATTGCGAAGCACAGGCGTCGCTTACCTGGAAGAAGTTCATGCTGATGTATCAGATGAATACGAACTGGAACTGGTTCTGGGGCGAAACGTTGGAAGGAGGCGAGAATATCCAGCTGTTCATGGTGCGTTACAGCCATAAGAATTTATCGCTGGGTGTCGGTGCATTCAACCCGTTCTCCGATAACTATAAGGTGAAGACAGAGAACTGGAATCAGTATGCTTCCTACAAGAAAGCGATGTACATCAAGGAAAGCTCCCGTCTGTTCGTAGCTTCCGTCACGTATAACTTCTCTTTCGGCCGTACTTATAAAGCCGGGCAGAAGCGTCTGAACAATGCAGACAACGACTCCGGCGTAATGAGTACCGGTAAATAATATTCTTTGTATCTTTGGAGGAAATTAAAGCGTATAGAGTATGAAAGCAATTGAACCCAATCTGATAAAGGATAACTTTATTGAAATTATCGGGAAAGAGTGGATGCTGGTCAGTGCCGGCGACAAGGAGAAGTTTAATATGATGACAGCCAGTTGGGGCGGTGTCGGTTTCCTATGGAACAAACCGGTGGTATTCGTATTTGTCCGCCCGGAGCGTTATACCCGCGAATTCATCGATGAAAAGGGAAGTTTTACGCTCTCTTTCCTAGGTGAGGAGCACAAGGCAGCCCATAAGATCTGTGGCTCCAAGTCGGGCCGCGATATAGATAAAGTGGCGGCAACGGGGCTGACTCCCTGCTTCACCGAACAAGGAAACCCTTGTTTTGAGGAATCCCGGTTGACATTGGAGTGTAAGATTCTTTATGTGACCAAGATGGATAAGGATTCTTTCGTCGATCCGGCATTGTTTGAAAAATGGTACAGCGCTATGGCCGGTAATCCGCATAACGTTTATGTTGCAGAGATAGTAAATGCCTGGGAAAAGTAATTCTACTTTATTCCCAGTTCCCTGAGCATTTGCTCCGTATGGGTCAGGAAATACTTCGTTAACTGGTAATGTTGTGTTTCCTCATACGGGGTGATATATGCTCCGTCCTCTTCGATCGAATAAATATCCGCTTCCGGATAAGCCATGATAATGGGCGAGTGGGTGGAAATAATCAACTGACAGCCTTGTTCAACCAGTTCACGGATACGGACTAATAATGCCAGTTGCCGTTGAGGAGAAAGGGCAGCTTCCGGTTCATCGAGGATAAAGAGCGTGTTTCTTCCTGCATAATTCAGGAAGGTACTGAGAAAGCTTTCGCCATGCGACTGTTCCAGCAAGCGGTGCCCTCCGTAAGCTCCCATCGAATAATCGCGTCCGTATTTGAGTATGTCTTTCATCGATTTGGCATCTATTTCGGCTGCATGGTCGAAGAATGACTCGGCGCGGAAGAAGAAATGGTCGAAAGGTTTCCGTTCCTCAATCAGGCGAATGCATTGCGGCAGGACGTTTGAATAAGATTTCCATGCTTCCACGCCGTCGTAAAGCATACCTTGTTGGCCTTCATCCCGTTCTTCGTATTTGAACATGATCCCTTCCAGTAGGGTCGATTTGCCGGCTCCGTTTTCACCAACCAGGAAAGTAACGGGTTTACGGAATACGATCGAGTCTATATGTCGTACTGCTGCGGCCTTAAACGGATATTTAAGATCTTCCAGCGGCCCTTCCACTTCTTCAGGGTTGAGCAATTGAACTTGTTTGAGGTAAATCATAGCTTTCTTTTTTACAAATGTAGATAAACTTCCTGTTTTATTCAAATGACAGATAAGGAGTCAGTCTTTCTTTATCTGCTTCGGTGAATTCTTCCAGTAGTTGCAGGTTCTCCCAACCGGAGAGTTTTCCTTTCTGTTTACGTAATTGTTCGATAATATCTGCCTGTTGTTTGTTTATATAAGGGTGTCTGTACAGGCTTTTGATTGGCACCTGGTTCACAAATAATTCACAAATACTTTCCACATCTACCGAAAACCACGATTTCATCGCATTATACCGCTCTTCATCGATCCCATATACTTCACAAAGTTGGGAGACGGAGTAAAAGCCGCCCAGCAGATCCCGATACTTGATGATACGGCGGGCAAAAGTACTTCCTATTCCGGGAACTTTCTTCAAAATAGTCGTATCGGCGGTATTTAACTCGACCACTGTTCCGATTGGATATTTCTCTGTTTTTGGGAAAGTCTTTCTTCCGGGTATGTTTGGAGTTCCTCTCGGATGAAATTCCTTTTTCTCCCGGAAGGAATTGTTTTTTCTTTCGGATGCAGGTGTTTTGGCCTTCTCGGGCTCCGGCCTGTTTGAAACGATTGTTTGAGCCGGTTTAGCCGGTTCAATGATCAGAGCATTCTCTTTAGGGATCTGTTCTGGTTTGTTGTCTGTCAATAATAAAATGATCCAGGAAATAGAAATAAGACAGAGCAGGAGAGTCAAGGCTCTGCGTTCTCCTTGGGAGAAATAAAATAAATCACGCCAGTTCATAGTTATTATGGTTTAATGTTTCTGTTTTTTTTAACTTGAGTGATACTTACAGCTTGATGTAATATGTTCAGAACTTCTATCCGCTCTTTTGTTATTCGGTAAAGAATAAAATGAGCGGGAAGTATGGCTCTTCTATATCGCTTATCTTTTGTGGGAAGATAGGGATATTCTGCATTTAGCAAATAACTTGAAGTTAGTTGCCGAACAGTTCCATAAATAAGGTTTTCGTATTCGATAGCTTTCTTTTCTCCAAAGGTTATTTTTCCATATTCAAAGATTTGGTCGACAGAAGAAAAAAAGAGAAACGAAACGACTACCGGTTTCTTCTTTGCTCCCTCCATTGTCTTACCATTTCTTGTCCTTCTTCCAGTGTATAAAAAGGTCCTTCTTCGGCTTTCTTCACCATTGATTTAAATTCCTCAATAGTTAGCTCCCCGCCTTCAATAGCGGGGTTAAATTTTTGTGCCTTCCATTCCTGCATTTTTTGTTTGATTTCGTCCAATGTATAAAATGGCCCTTCTTCGGCTTTACGCACGCGGGCAACGAACTCTTCCTGAGTCATGTTTAATCCGGGGAGAAGTTTTCTTTTCTTTGAGACGGTTTTGATTTCCATATTGATAATTATTAAAGAGTGAATACTGTTTTGCAAAGATATAAGTTACCTGTAAATAAGCAAGTAACTTATACCTTTTATTTATCAAAACAAGGAGATGATCTTTTTGATCAGTCCCAGTTCGTTCAGGAAGATCAGGCCGATAGCGGCAGGGGCGATGTATTTTATGAAGAATGCGTATGCGTTGAAGAAATAGAAAGTGATGGTGCCTTTATTGGTTAGTTCGGCTTTTAGCACTTTCTTTTCAATGCGTACGCCAACGAAAACGCAGATCATCATCCCCCCGAGAGGCATCATAATCTTAGCGGTCAGATAATCCAATGCATCAAAAATGATCAGGCCGCCGATCGTGTATTCCTTCAGCAAGCCGAAAGAGAGCGAGCAAACCGCTCCGATGACAGCGACACCTGCTGAAACGATCCAGGCAGCTTTCTTTCTTGTCATGTGGTATTCTTCGTGTACATAAGCCGTAGCCACTTCATGCAGGGAGATAGTAGATGTCAGGGCGGCCAAAGCCAACAAGATAAAGAATATGAACGACCAGATATTGCCAAACGGCAGCTGTTCAAAGATATTCGGGAGTGTGATAAACACCAGCTCCGGGCCTGCCGTCGGTTCGATGCCGAAGCTGAATACGGCAGGAAACACCATGATACCGGCCAGTAATGCCACCAGCGTATTCAATACGGTGACTTGCACAGCCGTTAATTGCAGGTTCGTATCTTTCCCGAAATAAGAGGAGTAAGTAATCAGGCATCCCATACCGATACTTAATGAAAAGAACGTTTGCCCCATCGCACTTAATATGACGGAAGAAGTTATCTTGTCGAAATCAGGTTTGAACAGGAAAGAAAGCCCTTCCTGTACACCCGGGAGAGTGACGGAACGAATACATAATATGAGAAGTATGATAAAGAGCGCCGGCATCATAATTTTGGAAGCCCTTTCGATCCCTTTTTCTACTCCGGATACAATGATGATATGCGTTAATGCAATAAAAGCGATCGTCCAACCGATCGGGCGAAGGGCACTCGAAGAGAATGTCTCAAAGTCCGTTGTGAATTCAGCCGTTGTTTTTCCGGCCAGCGAACCGGTCATAGCCTGCCAGATATATTCTAAAGTCCAACCGGAAACTACGGAATAGAAGCCCAATATCAGGAAAGCCGCCAGCACACCGTTGTAACCGATCAAAGACCACTGGGTGCCCGGAGCCAGCTTTTTAAAAGCCCCGGCAGCATTACTGCGCGAATGGCGGCCGATGAAGAATTCTGTAATCATGATCGGAAGGCCGAGAAGGACAGTGCATATCATGAATACCAACAGAAAAGCTGCCCCTCCGTTGGCTCCCACCATATAAGGGAAACGCCAGATGCTACCTAAGCCTACGGCGCAACCTACTGTTGCCAATATCACTCCGATTTTACTACCAAAAGTTACTCTATCTTTGTTTGCCATAAATAATTCTACTTGTTTATACTTATCCTAAAACAACCCCGTCCTTTATATGGATCACACGATCCGTATTCGATGCCAGCTGTTCGTCGTGGGTAACGATAACGAAAGTCTGGTACATCTGGTCGCGCAATTCGAAAAAGAGGCTGTGTAATTCTTCTTTATTTTTGGTGTCCAGGCTGCCTGAAGGTTCGTCGGCCAGGATCACTGCCGGGTTGTTTATTAATGCGCGGGCAACAGCCACACGTTGTTTCTCTCCCCCCGAAAGCTCGGCCGGTTTATGCGTCATACGGTCGGACAGTTTCAGGAAATCGAGAATTTCCTTTGCCCTCTTCTCGGCGTCGGAAGCTTTCTCGCGGGCAATCAATGCCGGGATCATTACATTCTCCAATGCGGTGAATTCGGGCAACAGCTGGTGGAACTGGAATACAAAACCGATGTTCTTATTGCGGAAAGCGGCCAGTTCCTTTTCGGAAAGTTTACCGGTTTCAGTCTCGTTGATATACAGTTTACCGGCATCCGGAGTGTCTAATGTCCCGATGATCTGTAATAAAGTCGTTTTCCCTGCTCCGCTGGGGCCTACAATGGCTACCACTTCACCTTTATTGATCGTAAGGTCGATGCCTTTCAATACCTGTAAGTTGCCGAAACTCTTGGTAATTCCTTGTGTCTGTATCATTCCTCGTTATATATTTCTTATTACATACGATGCCAGGTAACAACCGAATATGGCGGGCATATAAGAAACTGTCCCGGTAGTTGTCCGTTTGCATTGTTCGTTTTCTACTTCCACTACGGCCTCCGGGTTGGCTATCTCTGTTGAGAAAACAACCGGAATACCTTTATTCAATCCCAGTCCCCTGAGCCGTTTGCGTACGGCTTTTGCCAGTGCGCAGTTGCAGGTTTTGGATATGTCGGCCAGTTTAACCTGCGACGGGTCGACCTTTGCACCTGCCCCCATAGAGGAGACGATAGGGATCTCGCGTCTGTTGGCATAGTATAAAAGATAGACTTTCGGGCTGAGTGAGTCGATTGCATCCACGATGAAATCGTATTTTGTTGCAGATAATACTTCCTCTGTCCGCTCGTCACGCAAAAATTCGTTCAGCACGGTCAGCTTTAAACGGGGATTGATGTCCAGCAGGCGTTGTCCTACTACTTCGGCTTTTTGCATTCCGATGGTGGAATGTAATGCCGGTAACTGTCTGTTTATATTGCTGGCATTTACGGTATCGGCGTCCACGATTGTCATATGTCCTATCCCGGCACGGCAAATCTGTTCGGCGGCATAAGCTCCCACGCCCCCTAATCCTACGACTAAAACATGGCAATGTGACAAATACTCCATCCGGTCGGCCCCCAATAATAACTCCGTCCGTGTGTTCCAATTGTAACTCATTAATATGTTTTTGAGCACAAAAGTAATAAATCATTCAGAAACCGCCTTTTAATTAGTTATCTTTTAACTATTCCTTCATTTTAAGCTTGTAAGGATGATTAAAAAGCTGTAATATTGTGCGCTTAATTTAAAATACAATGAATATAAAACGCTATTTAATGCTGATGGTGGCATGTACGCTCTTTGTGGGTAAAGGCTATGCCGCTAATAACGAAAAACCGTTTGTAATACCCGAATTGCAGGAATGGAGAGGGGGACAGGGAATGTTTACTCCTTCCGCGACCTCCCGTATTGTCTGTGTAGGTAAAGATCCGGCCATCGACAAGATTGCCAATCAGTTTGCCGAAGATTACGAAACGATGTTCGGACGTAAACTGACAGTCGTACAGGGTAGAGCTTCCGCCGGTGATTTCGTTTTCTCCTTATCCGGAGACAAACAATTGGGTGAAGAAGGTTATGCCGTGAAAATTGCCGACCGTGTAACCGTTTCGGCTCCTAAAGCAAAAGGTCTGTATTGGGCGACCCGCACTATTCTTCAAATGACGGAACAGGATGGCAACCAGGCTTTGCCGAAAGGTTCGATGCGTGATTATCCGGATTATGCCATCCGTGGTTTTATGATGGACTGCGGCCGTAAGTTTATCCCGATGGATTTCCTGCGCGATTATGTAAAGATGATGGCTTATTATAAGATGAATACGTTGCAGGTTCACCTGAATGATAACGCTTTCAAACAATACTTCGAACACGACTGGAACAAGACCTATGCCGCATTCCGTCTGGAAAGCGAATTCTTCCCGGGACTGACTGCCCGCGACGGTTATTATACGAAGAAGGAATTTATCGATTTCCAGTTGATGGCGGATAGCCTCGGCGTGGAGATCATCCCCGAAATAGACGTTCCCGCCCATTCGCTGGCATTGACACATTACCGTCCGGAGATCGGTAGCGCGGAATACGGCATGGATCACCTGGATCTGTTCAAACCGGAAACTTACCAGTTTGTCGACAGTCTTTTCCGTGAATATCTGGAAGGCCGTAATCCTGTCTTTATCGGAAAACGTGTACATATCGGAACAGACGAATATTCGAATAAGAAGCAGGATGTAGTAGAGAAATTCCGCGAATTCACCGATCATTACATCCGTTTTGTTGAAGGCTTCGGCAAGCAGGCCTGTGTTTGGGGAGCGTTGACCCATGCCAAAGGCGAGACACCCGTCAAATCGAAAAACGTTCTGATGAGTGCCTGGTATAACGGTTATGCCGATCCGAAGGAAATGATCAAACAGGGATACGACCTGGTGAGTGTGCCCGACGGCTATCTGTATATCGTCCCGGCTGCCGGTTATTATTACGATTATCTGAATACGGAAATGCTGTATAAGGAATGGACTCCGGCGCATATCGGTAAAGAGGTTTTCCCCGAGAAACATAAACAGATCAAAGGTGGAATGTTTGCCGTATGGAACGACCATGCTGGCAACGGCATCAGTACAAAAGATATCCATTACCGTGTTTTCCCTGCTTTGCAGACATTGGCTGTAAAGATGTGGACAGGCAAGGATTGTAAAGTCCCGTATGAAACTTTCAATACGCAACGTTTGGAACTGAGCGAAGGCCCGGGCGTAAACGTGGCTGGCCGTATGGGTAACAAGCCGCGTGCCATCTACAACCAGGATGTTTTGCCACCGAATACAAAGACCGGATTGAAAGAGATCGGTTACCATTACACGGTCTCGTTTGATGTTCAGTCGGTAAAGGAAACTCCCGGAACAGAATTGTTCCGTTCGCCGGATGCTGTTTTCTATCTGTCCGATCCGGTCAGCGGAAAGTTGGGTTTTGCCCGCGACGGTTACCTGAATACATTCAATTACCAGTTCTATCCCGAAGAGGAGACATCTGTTGCCATCAGTGGCGATGAAAAGTCTACCCGTTTATATATCAACGGTAAACTGCAAGAGGAACTGAACATCCAGAAACGCTTCTTCAACGGCGGAAAGGACTCGATGAGCTATGTCCGTACCTTGGTATTCCCGTTGGAAAAGACCGGAGATTTCAAGAGTACGGTAAAGAATGTGGAAGTGTTGAATTACTGCAAGTAAATATAGTTGTGATTAACTGAATTGAACCAGGAAAACTTGCTTCATAGGGACAGGTTTTCTTGGTTCATATTTTATTCATCGCAGTATCGCTAACAATATATTGATAGAGGTCTGAATACCCGTCTTGGCTTGTTTTATGCTTCTATATTGACGATGCTCATGTCTGAATGTCGAGGGTATTAATCTTCTGAAATTAAGCAAGGTTGATTTTTATATTGCTGAAAATGAGTAATTTAATTGTGTGAAAGGAATAATATATACCTAATTTCAGGACAAGACAAGGTGATAGTGTGATAGTAGTGGTGAGAGTTAAAAACAATAACTATCACTTCTGCAAGCCTTGATTATTTTGATGTTAATTGACGAGTGATAGTAGTGATAGTTGTTTTTAATATTTTATATAGAACAGGTGGCAGATACAATGAAGCAACTTTGTGTATAGGCAGAAACTATTGTTTGGCTTATCTATATTTAATGTGAAAATAGGGACTAAATAATTCAAAGCCTACCACTCCTTATTGCTACCCTGTACAGGTTGTTGGAACAAGGTGTACAGGTTGATTTGCTAAGGTGTACACCCTAGTCGGTTATCCTGTACACCCTGGCAATAACGGATAGTGAGCTTTGAATTACTTAGTCCCTACTTTGTGTCTAGTTGGAAAGGACGTTAAGCCTAGTAGCTATACAAACTGATGTCTTACTTTTTAAATTTAACAGCCAGGCTGACATACACAGCGCGTCCCGGATTAATGGTCGAGAAGTTACTGTTCCAGGGGCGGTCGTCCCGTTTGTTGAAGATATTCTCGATACCGATACCCGGTTCGAGGATAAAGGCATCCAGGTTGAACGTGTGGCGTGTATTCAGATCCCATTGCTGGTATTTGGGGGCGTAACCGTATGTGCTTGAATAACGTTCGCCCTGGATATGGCCGCTCAGGTTGACGTTGAGGTGGTAGTTGTTCCAGTCGTGATCCCAGCGGGCATGTACATTGGCGGCGTTCTTCACACTTTTGTCTACGGGGGTGATTACAACTACGTCCTTATTGGTCTTGCTGTCGTGTTCCAGTGTTTTGGCTTCGGTGTCGGTATAGATATAACCGCCACCGAGGGTGAGTCCGGCACCCAGATAGAAGTTGGCATTGACGCTGATCCCTTTGATCTTCGAACGGTCTACGTTGTCGCGCTGGCGGATGGTCGAGAACTGTTCATGCAGCTCACCCAATCCCATCTGTTGTATTTCTTCATCATTCAACACACGGTAATTGATCATGTCTTTGATATCGTTATAGAATCCGGTCGCTGCGATCGAGAAGCGTGAGCAGGTGTATTCTCCGTTCAGAGAGAAGAAATTGCTTTTCTCCGGCTTCAGGTTGGGGTTGCCGATGGTATAACGGCTCGCTGTTTTTGCCTCGTCTGTGGCATACAGCTGGGAGAGTGTCGGTGCGCGGTAGCCTGTTGCGTAAGAGGCACGGAAATTGAAGTGGTCGATCTTATACATCAGGGCGACATTCGGTGTCGCGTAATTCTTGAAATTCTCATTATAAAGGTAGCGTACACCGACTACGGCCTGCAAGTCCCTTAAGATGGTGATTTCATCCTGTGCGAATAGGGCGAATGTGTACATGTTCTTGAAACTGATATTGTCCGACTCGCTGCTGAAGTTCTCGTTGATATATTCGATACCGGTAGAAACCTTGTTCCAGCTGTTCGGTTTGAAGATCCCTTTAACGGTGGCATTATAATATCTTGTCTTCTTACGGGTTTCTTTGTCTCCACGTTCGAAATCACCGCTTTTCAGGAAATAATCGTATTTGGATGTATAGTTGTCGGCGAAGAAGTCGGCATCTATATAGGCTGATTTATTGATCATGTATTTGGCTCCGGCACCGTATGTATAGGTGTCGTGGAGCATGTTGTAAGTATAAGCTTGCGTCTCTTCGTAGATCGGTTTGCCGTCTTCATCCTTCTTTTTACCTTTTTTAAAATAAGTAGCCGTTTCCGGACGGCGTGTGTTGTAATTGTAGTAATTACCACGTACATAGAAGGAGAGGCGGTCGGTTGCGTTATAGGCAAAACGCTGGCTGATATTGTCGGATATGAAGCCTGTCGACATCGGGCGGCCGGTCTTGTATCCGTTCTCGTCGGTGTCGTTCACCTGCCAGTTGTCGGCTTCCCGGCGCTGGTAGGAGGTGTAGGAAGAGAATTTGCCAGAATTGATGTCTGCGTTGATGTTTTCGCTGAACCGTCCCTTGCTGGTATAATGGGTGTAGTTGGATACGTTGACCGTATTCTTGGCATCGTCGGTAATGATGTTGATAACACCGCCGATCGCGTCGCTACCATAAAGGGCGGAAGCGGCTCCGCTCAGGATCTCGATGCGTTTCACATTCCCGATGTTGATACGGGTATAACGGTCGTCGCCAGTCAGTCGTTTACCGTTTTCGAGCAGTAGCATATAATCTTCGTTCATCCCATTCAGGCTCAGGGTGGTTCCCATGCCGTTCGTCATGGTCGTGACGTTGGGAGTGAGTTTGACCAAGGCGTCTTCGAGGCTGGTCACGTTGGCATTACCGAGGTCTTTGGCGGTAATGACCTGGATGGGAACGGGCGAGTTGCTCATGCGGCGATGTGTTCCTGTTCCGGTTATTACTACCTGTCCGAGGTTGATGTAGCTTTCGGTCATTTTGATCAGGATATCTTTTTCACCGGTATTGGCAGTATATTTCTGGGGAAGGAAGCTGACATGTGTGACGCTTAGCAGATGTTCGCCTTCCGGCAGGTTGTTGATGGTGAATTCTCCTTTCCCGTTGGTCGTGCACCCGGCCAGGCTGTGGTCTATACGGATGTTGGCTCCTACCACCGGATCGTTTGTTTCGGCATTGACAACTTTACCGCTCAAAGATATCTGAGCGAACATAGATACTACCATACAGCATAATAATGCCGTAAGTGAAACTTTCTTTTTCATCGAAGTTCTTCTAAGAATTAATAAAGGCTTTCCTGACCCCGGGAAAACTTGATTATTTATGTCTGACCGGCAGGTTTCCTGGCTTCACCCTGAAAAGCGCCTTCCCGTTTCCTGCAAACGAAAACAGTGGCATGAAGAGATGCTTTTCTTCGGAATGGGTGTTACAGTAGCGGGCACTGCTCCGGAATTTAACCGGATTCCCTTTTATACAGGTACGGAATGTAGCTGTATCACCAAATCGGGCGCAAAGTTAGTTTTTTATTTTATGTAAGGCCTGTTTTGTCAATGAAAGATTGAAATTAGCTTTAGAACCGTACCTGTAACCGCACCTGCATCATGTTAATCCCGCATTTTCCTAATGCCGAGTATTTATCCATCCAAAGATGTGCATAGTTCAGGCGGGAAGATATGTATTTATTAAAATAGTAGTTGACACCGATCGATAAGTCGTGCTGGCTTCCTCCCATTGTATTGCTGCTGAAATCATTCAGATTGGTATAGTTATAACGGCAAGCCAGTAAAATAGAGTGAGGCTCTTCCGGCATGACCGGTATGGCATCCAATGCATCGTAAGCATATTTTTCACCTTTTAGCAGAAAGCCTCCCTGGATATATCCACCATGAGCCGAGTAAGACGGTTTATGGGCTTTCCGCTGTATATTGGTATATAAGAATTCTGTTTGAAGCAACCATTTGTGGCGGAAGAACAGGCATTCTACGTTCGATTGTACCTGGTTCTCGGCATCTTCGACGGTCAGGTCTAAGGTTCGCGGAGAAGGTATGTAAGTGACACCTTTCGTCTTTAACCGGATCTGTTGGTTGTTTGTTTCCGTATCTTCGTCGGGAACTCTGAATAAAGCACCGGTTCCGATATGGAATAATTGTCCGTCCGAATTAACCGGGCGCCATACGATACGGCCGGAGAAATTGTAACCTGGTTTGGTTGTTTCAGAGAAAGTCAATCCATCGCCGCAAAACGCTCCGACTGAAAAGTAATAAGAAGGAAGGGAGCGGGTGTAGGACAAACCTATCCGGCGATCCGGATAAAATGTTTCGGCAACATTGGCGGCTGTATTGAATACGAGATCGTTCGTGCTGGTCGACTGGTCTATGCTATAATAACCAAGCATATAACCGGCACGGAAATAATTGCCATCCTTGCCATATTCGGTGAAAGCATCTTTCATCGTCACCTTATTATTGGCAAAACCGATGTCGACCTTTGTGTACCAGTTTGAATAGATCCGCACTTTTGCCGCCAGCCGGACATCCGAAATGTGGGCACCTGCATGTAGTGACGAGGGGGAATTAATATAAACTCCGCCATCCAGGAATAAACGGCCGGATAATTTCCAGTCGATAGGCGACGAGTCCGGAGAAGCTAAAACAGGAAAAGTGTATAGTATCAGTAGAAGTAGGGTTGCTATGTGCTTCATGAAAAAAGTGTTCCTTTACAGTAATTGATACTGTAAAGGAACGAAAAAAATGGAAAAATCGAAGTGATATTGTAAAGATATTGGCTAAAAACTTGAATTCTATTTCTATTGATAAGACAGGAAATCCATAAATACCCCTACTGGATGAGAAGAAAAAATATCACTTTTACGGAAGAGATAAAAACAATGAAAGGGAAAGTTTGGATTTAACTCCAAGCCTTTCCCTCTCTAACTTAACCGACCCCCTTATTTCCCAATAAGTTTTCAAAAGCAAATGTAACCTATTTGCTAGTATGATTTGTTTCATAAACCAGCCATTTTTAGCTGATAACCAATCAAATTTCATTCCATATTTTAATAGGTGACTCTTTGATCGGTACAGAAGGTGTCTGGTATCAGCTGTAGTTGTGGAATGGGGGACAGGGTCGATGGAGATGTTTCGAAATAGGAGTTTATCAGTAAGATGTATGGTAAGTAAAGAAATAGTCCTTCGCCTTATAACTTTGTTCTCTCTCTTTTGTTTTAATAATAAGGGCGATTTAACAGATGTAACATGTTTGTAACATCCATGTAACACATGTGAAATATCTGTTTCAGACCTTTGTAGTCGAATACGTAACAATCAATTATGGAAACATTTTATCTGTTCCTCGTAATTTTTCTCTTTGTGCTGGCGGTGTTCGATCTGTCGGTGGGAGTCAGTAATGACGCAGTAAACTTTCTAAACTCTGCAATCGGTTCGAGGGCCGCATCTTTCAAAGTTATTATGGTCATCGCCGCGATAGGTATATTTGTCGGCGCTTCCTTGTCAAACGGTATGATGGATATTGCCCGGCACGGGATTTATCAGCCGCAACACTTCTTTTTCTCCGAGATCATGTGTATCCTGCTGGCCGTTATGCTGACGGACGTGGTATTGCTGGATATTTTTAACTCATTGGGGATGCCCACTTCCACTACAGTCTCTCTGGTCTTTGAATTGTTAGGCGGTACGGTAGCTATTGCATTGGTTAAGATTGCCCATTCCGACGGAGCTTTACAACTGGGAAACCTGCTGAATACGGATAAGGCCTTTACCGTAATCCTTGCGATCTTCCTTTCGGTGGCAATCGCTTTCTTTTTCGGAACGGTCGTGCAATACTTGTCGCGTCTTATCTTCACCTTTAATTATAAGAAACACACAAAATATTTTATAGCCTTGTTCGGTGGACTTGCAGCCACTTCAATCCTTTATTTTATGTTGATAAAAGGGTTGAAGGAAAGTGCATTCATGGACGGCGAACTGAAGACTCTGATATATAGTAATACGGATAAAGTCGTTTGGGGAGCATTTATCTTTTTCACCATCCTGATGCAGGTGCTTCACTGGCTGAAAGTAAATGTCTTTAAGGTAATTGTCCTGATGGGTACATTTGCCCTGGCGCTGGCCTTTGCCGGTAACGACCTTGTAAACTTTATCGGTGTGCCCCTCGTTGGATATTCCTCTTATATAGACCTGATGGCGCAGGGCGGAACGACCACTACGGATACATTCCTGATGGGATCGTTGCTCGCTCCGGCACAAACGCCCTGGTATTTCCTGACAGGTTCGGGATTAGTGATGGTCATCGCGCTGGCCACTTCCAAAAAGGCACACAGCGTGGTGAAGACTTCGCTCGACCTGGCCCGTCAGTCGGAAGGTAATGAGAGTTTCGGAACTTCGCCGGTTGCACGTATGCTGGTGCGTACCTGCAATAATGCATCGAGCACTCTTCTCAGTGTAGTTCCCCCCCGGGTAAAAGACTGGATCGACAGCCGTTTTAATAATGATGAAATCATTTTGGAAGACAGAGCCAGCTTCGACCTGGTTCGTGCCTCGGTAAACGTGGTGCTTTCGGGATTGTTGATCGCACTGGGTACTTCGTTGAAGTTGCCGCTCTCTACTACTTATGTGGCATTCATGGTCGCAATGGGTAGTTCGCTGGCAGACCGTGCCTGGGGACGTGAAAGTGCAGTTTACCGTATTACCGGCGTACTGTCCGTTATCGGTGGATGGTTTATTACGGCCGGTGCGGCATTCACGATCTGCTTCCTGGTAGCTCTCATTATTAATTTCGGAGGAATTGCGGCAATGGCGGCAATGGTCGGACTAGCAGTTTATATGCTGATCCGCAGCCAGGTGGCTTACAAGAAAAAACTGAAGAAAGAAGCCCTGAAAGAAGAAGTCAACACAACAGTAGCTAAACTGCGCGATACGACAGACAGCCACGAAGCGCTTTCTTTGTTCCGTGAACACAGCCGCGAGGAATTAAATTCTGTCTTATTGTTTGCCGCTGACGCACTCGACAGGTCGGTTCACGGTTTTATGAATGAAAATCTCCGTGAGTTACGTAAAGTATTGAATGAGGTGGAAGAGAAGAAGGTTCACCTGAAGCAGGTAAAACGTGTCGGAACATTGGGCGTTACCCATCTGGAACATGATATTGCCGTAGAAAAAGGATTATACTATTACCAGGGAAATGATTTTGCCAGCGAGATCATCTTCAGTATCCGCCGCCTCACAGAACCGAGCAAGGAGCATGTCGATAACAACTTCAGCCCGCTGAGTGAAGTGCAGAAAGGCGATTTCGGCAAGATGACGGAAAGTATCATTGCCTACCTCAAACGCAGTGCTTCTATGATTGAAAAGAATGATTACCACCGTCTGGACGATGTAGTGGCCGAATCCGTAACACTGACGAGTCAGCTTACAGCCTTAAAGAAAGGTGAGTTGAAACGTATCCAGGGACAAAGCGGCAGTACGAAAGTCAGCATGGTTTATCTGAATATGGTACAGGAAGCACAGAATGTGGTTTCATTTACTGCCAACCTGGTTAAGGTGAGCCGAAAATTCCAGAAGGAATAAACTCGCGGGAATTCCGCCGAATCGTTACACTAATGCAACAGGCTCGCGGAAGTTCCGCCGGGTAGTTGCAGGTATTGCAACAGGCTTGCTGCATTTGTTCCAGCCTGTTGTGACCCTTGCAACAGGTTTTCTGAATTTTCTCCAGCCTGTTGCTTACAGTGCCAGCATCTTCTTTTCTTTTATAAGGTCGCTTTCGTCCATGCGGAGGGAAGGCACGGTACACATTTTTATATAGTCGCCGGTCTGGCAGGTGTAGTCGTAATAAACCTGCTGTTCGGGTGTGAAATCTTCTTTGGCGACCAGGCCGCTTTTCATCGCCAGGAAGTCGTCGGTGGAAGTGCTTTCGGATTCCTTTATCAGGACGATTCGCCGGGCAACCGGATTACGGTTGTAATCCAGTCCCATATATAAACCTCTTAATTGCCTGGGCTGGTTGAAGAACGGTATTTGCAAGTATAGCGTGACGGGGATGAACTGCGAAGTCTGGCTTTCGCTGAACATGCAGTAGAAGTTTTGGGGATCTCCGCTGACGCCAATGCCCCATTGAGCTTCCCCGTAGGCATTCAGCCGGCCGATACGGACATGGTCGTTGTTTTCGGATAAAGCGATGATAAACGGCTCCATTTTCAGACAATCGGACGAAGAGGAGAGGCTGTAGCTGGTATATAATCCGCAGATACTCGATACCTTGCCGGTAGTCAGTTGCATTTCTTCCGTTAGCAGTTCCATAAAAGGGTTTTCTTTCCTGCCGGGTTGCTGCGACGGTTCGAGTTCTTCCAGCCGGGTAAGCATTTTCTCCATATCGGCCAGTAACCGTCTTTTGGAAACGTTGTTCACTTGTGCCAATGCGTGGTCGAGCGCCTCGTCGGGATGATTGGTCTTAATCGATTCGAAATAATCGGGCAATACGGTTGTATAAAGTGAAGAAAGAACACTCGGGGCAATGCTGATCCAGTCGGCTATTTCCTTCATTTTTACCCCACTGCTACGCAAATAACCGATGCGTTTATAAAACTCCTGGAAGTTGTTTGTCATGCGTTTGTTGTTTGTAATTATTATGCAAAATAACCGCCGTGATATTGCATTCCGGTTACATGAATGTTACATAAATATTTCTTTATAATTTATTGATAATGCATTATATATTAATAATATAGATTCATGCGTTCAGTAATATTCCTGTAATATCGCTGGAATACTTTTGCTGCCGGAAACAAAACGACAGCATGAATATGAATAACTTTTTGCAGATAAACGAAACAACCCGGAAGCGTCTTTCCGACTTTCTCTTCATCCTATGGGCCGGAGGCGCCGCTCTATTATCCTATTCTTTGGTTTATGCACTCCGTAAACCTTTTACCGCTGCTTCTTTCGAGAATGCAGAATTCTTCGATATGGATTATAAGGTGGTGGTAACGATCTCACAGATCCTAGGATATGTAGTTTCCAAATTTATCGGTATTAAACTTATATCCGAACTGCAGTCGGAAGAGCGGTTTAAGTTTATCCTGACTTCCGTATTGCTGGCTGAGGCTTCGCTGATCCTGTTCGGGTTGCTTTCCACTCCATTCAATGTGGCGGCCATGTTCCTGAATGGTTTGTCGCTGGGCTGTATGTGGGGAGTGATCTTCAGCTTTATCGAAGGACGGCGGGTGACTGATATCCTGGCAAGTCTACTGGGTGTCAGTATGGTGATCAGTTCAGGTACAGCCAAGTCTGTCGGACTGTATGTAATGAACCATCTTCATGTCAGCGAGTTCTGGATGCCGGCATTGATCGGGGCTGTGGCTCTCCCTCTTCTCTTGTTGCTCGGTTGGGCGTTGAACAAACTGCCAGAGCCGAACAAAGAAGATATCGCCATGAAGTCGGAACGCGAAACGCTGAATGGCAAGCAGCGCTGGGAACTCTTCAAAAGCTTTATGCCTTTCCTGAGTATGCTATTCATTGCTAATATTGCAATTGTCGTTTTGCGTGATATAAAAGAAGATTTTCTGGTGAATATTATCGATGTATCTGCCTATTCGCCCTGGCTCTTTGCCCAGATCGACAGTGTAGTTACATTGATCATCCTCGGCATATTCGGATTGATGGTACTGGTAAAGGATAATCTGAAAGCCCTTTCCGTTTTATTCGGGTTGATCATCGCGGGGATGATCGTTATGTCGGTCGTCTCTTTCGGACAGCAGCAACTCCGCCTTTCACCTGTTATATGGCTGTTTATCCAGAGCCTGTGCCTGTATATTGCTTACTTGACCTTCCAAACGATCTTTTTCGACCGTTTCATCGCTTGTTTCAGGATTCGCGGTAACGTCGGTTTCTTTATCGTAACGACCGACTTCCTAGGATATACCGGGACAGTGCTGGTGCTTGTTCTGAAAGAATTCTGTAACCCGGATATCGACTGGGCGGTATTTTATAACCAGTTTGCCGGATATGTAGGTATCTTTTGCTGTGTCACTTTCGTTTGTTCCTTCGTATATTTGCACCAGCGTTTCCGGAAGGAAACAGGTGTGACAGCCCCCCGTGAAGAGACGATCGAAGCCACTCCGCAGAATGCCATCACTGTTGCCTGACAGATAAACTAGTATAATAATATAAATATATAAGTTAGTTATGAAGAAGATTTCGTGTGTTATTATGGACTGGGCCGGAACGGCTGTCGATTTCGGTTGTTTCGCTCCGCTGAATGCTTTCCTGAAAGTGTTCTCTGAAGAAAAGGGAATAGATATTACCTACCGTCAGGCACGTGAGCCGATGGGACTGCTCAAGATCGACCATATCAAAGCCATCCTCAACATGCCGGAGGTGAACGAAAAATTCCGTGCACGTTATGGTCGTGACTGGAATATGGAAGATGTAAACGAAATGTACGTGAGCTTCGAAAAGCACCTGTTCGCTTCATTAAGCAACTTCACCACCCCGATCCCCGGCGTACTGGATACGATAAAGGAATTGCGCGAAAGCGGTATCAAGATCGGCTCGACTACAGGCTATACACAGGCCATGATGGATGTTGTGCGCCCCGGTGCCGCAGCTAAAGGCTATGTCGTAGACAATCTGGTTACTCCGGATAACTTGCCTGCCGGACGTCCTGCTCCTTATATGATCTATAAGAATATGATCGACCTCGCTATCCCTTCTGTCGATAACGTCGTGAAGGTGGGCGATACGATTGCCGATATCAAGGAAGGTGTTAACGCTAAAGTATGGAGTATCGGCATCATCACCGGTAGTAATGAAATGGGCATTACGGAAGAAGAATACAACCGCCGTACACCCGATGAGCTGGCTGCCCTGAAGCAGGAAGTCCGCGAACGTATGATGGTGGCCGGAGCACATTTCGTACTCGACAATATCACCGAACTTCCGGCTTGTATCGAAAAGATCAACCGTTAAGATCATTAATTAAGAATAAGACAAAAACATAACATATCCATCCAAATGAGAAATTATCTGTTGCTTACTCCCGGCCCCTTAAGTACTTCACAGACAGTACGCGAAGCCATGCTCCAGGATTGGTGTACCTGGGATAAAGATTATAACGAAGGTATCGTGACCCCGATCCGCAAAGGCCTGCTGGCCATTTCCGGACTCAGCGAAGACGAATATACGACTGTCTTGTTGCAAGGCAGCGGTACTTACTGTGTGGAAGCAACTATCGGCGCAACCGTAAAGTCTTCCGATAAACTGCTTATCCTCGCCAACGGTGCGTACGGTGAACGTATGGCCGAGATAGCCCGTTATTATCATATTGACCATGTCCTGGTGTCGCTCCATGAAACGGAACTGATCACCGGTGAAGTGGCCCGCCGTGCACTGGAAGCCAATCCCGGTATCACTCATCTTTCTATGGTGCATAGTGAAACGACTACCGGACTGCTGAACTCCATCGAAGAAGTGGCCGACGTGATCCGTGGCCGTGATATCACCTTTATCGTGGATGCGATGAGCAGCTTCGGCGGTGTGCCTATCGACATGAAAGCGCTTGGTATCGACTTTCTGGTGAGCAGTGCCAACAAATGTATCCAGGGCGTTCCCGGCTTCGGTTTCATCATTGCAAAGAGAGAGAAACTGATGGCCTGCAAAGGGATAGCCCGTTCACTCTCGCTCGATATCTATGCCCAGTGGGAAACGATGGAGAAGGGCGGAGGCAAATGGCGCTTTACCTCTCCGACGCATGTTGTCCGCGCTTTCTTCCAGGCCATGAAGGAGCTGAACGAAGAAGGAGGTATTGCCGCCCGCTACGAGCGTTACAAACAAAATCATCGTACGCTGGTTGACGGTATGCGTGCCCTCGGGTTTAAGACGCTGCTTCCTGACGCATCGCAAGGCCCGATCATCACCTCTTTCCTGTACCCTTCCGCCGATTTCAACTTTGTCGCATTCTACGAGGCACTGAAGCAGAAAGGATTTGTGATCTATCCGGGTAAGATCTCGGATGCCGACACCTTCCGTATCGGTAATATCGGGGATGTTTTTCCTAAAGACATGGAAAAGCTGTTGGAAAATATTGCCGGCCTGTCGCCTGATTTGATCAAGGGAGCCGGTGAATAGAATCGCGTAAGACCAGAATCCCTTCCGGCCCCATATTGAAAAGTAAGTCTACGATACTTAAGTTGGGGAGGAATCCGAATTTATCCCGGAATACCTGGTAATAGGGTTGCGGGATAAAGGCGGGATCTTCCCCTTCGTGCTTTGGACGGATGATCTCGCGGAAATCGTTCGGTACTTCCGGATGATACTCCTCGGTATATGTGACTTCCGCCGGCAGATCCAGCAGACGGCAAACCAATATTCTTAATTCCTCATTGAAGTCGAACAGGTATTCGAACTTCTTCTCATAGAACGGGGCAAAATCGTCCTCGTAATATTCAAAGAACGGGCTCATATTATAGGCTGAAACCAACGCATTCCAGTGTAGGTGGCGCCAGTTGCCGTGGTCGGAGATACGGATATCTTTCGTCAGGCATTTCAGGGTATCGGGCTTGACGATCGGTACGGACAAAGATAACGGGCCGTTGGCGGCTGCGATCGTACAACGGTTACGGTAGGTCTGCTTCAGATAGTTTTCTGCCGTCTCTATCCGTACTTCTTTGAATTGGAAAAGTTTACAATATTGTTGTACCGGGCCCAGATAAGCCGATGAAATATATACGGGTTGCATGTTTAGTTTACGGGTTTTAAAATTCGTTGCCGCTCTTTGCTGTACCAGCAGAGCCAGGCGTTTCCTATGATATGGTTGCGGGGGATAAATCCGAGGTGGCGTGAATCGACCGCTTCATTGGCATTGTCCGAAAGCATCCAGTAATAATCCTGATCGAAAAAGAAGAAAGCGGCTTCGCGTCCGTCGAGGAACAGTTTGCCATCGCGGAAAACGGCTTTGTCTCCGGCTTCCGTCTGGATCGCTTCACGACAAGCAGTGAGGGCAGCGGCATCCAGCCGGTAGGCTCTTCCTTTTTGGGGAACGATCAGTTCATAGCTCTCCATCGGGTTTTTAAGGAAACGGATATTGGCCTCTTCCGACAATTCTTCACGGAGTTGATATTCTTCGAAAGATGTCAGGCTGATGGAAATACCGAACGGTTCCTCTTTCAGGTTCCTGAGCGGGATGTTAAGTTTCTTCTGGGTACTCAACACCTCGTCCAGCGCATCCTGTGTCACGATATAAGTACTGAGCGACCGGGGAGAATGCGGTATCAGTTTGCCGTTTACCCGGTATCCGTCGTTACTGATCCGGATGGTATCGCCCGGCATACCGATACATCGGCTGAGGAATAAAGGATTCGATACGGTGTCTTTCAGCAGCGGACTGGTGAAGAGCACTACCCGGTTGCGCCCCGGATTATCTTTCAGGGGCAGTTTATTGACCAGGATATAATCCCCTTTATGCAAGGCCACTTCCATCGAGTCGGTGGAGACGTGGAAAGATTCCATACAAAAGTACCGGACTGCCATTACGATCCCCGCCAGCAACACAATAGTTGCCAGCCATCTCGTTACAGATATAAAGGAACGTTTTGCCATATTTTATTAATCCGGATGCACCATCCTGAACAGGCGGTTCCAGCGGATACCACCGTCAAACAGGCTGCGGTCTTTATCCAGCGATAGCCAGATCAGGATCGGTTTACCTACGATGTGATCTTCCGGAACAAATCCCCATGAACGGCTGTCGGCACTGTTGTGGCGGTTGTCGCCCATCATCCAGTAATAGTCGTATTTGAAGGTATAGCTTGTTTCCGGTTTACCGTTGATATAATACTGCCCGTCTTTTTCTTCCAACGTATTGTTTTCGTAATTCTTGATGCAACGGCCATATAAGGCGATGTTGCGTTCGTTCAGAGGAATTGTAGCACCTTTCTTCGGAATCCATAACGGGCCGAAGTTATCGCGTGTCCAACCTGTTTCATACCAGGCAGGATAAGTAGGCCCCCCTAAAGCATCCGGTTCGATAACGATCTTCTTTACGGAAGGCAACTTCTCTGCGATGGCGAGTGCCTTCGGTGTCAGAGGCATCCTGTAGATCGGGTTGAACTGGCCGGGAGCGATTGGTTTGAAGCCTAAGAAAGACATCGCATCCTGATAATATCCGTTGTTGGATGCCAACATCCGGTCGTCCTTGCTTACGTCCATCAGGCGGAACTGTTCTTCCGTGATCGGTGAACCGTCTGTTTCCACGTAGTAGTTGAATTGTATGTTTTCCGGATTTTTAGCGGCTTTCCCGTCGATATAAACCTGGTTGTTACGCAACTCGATGGTATCGCCCGGCATACCGATACAACGTTTTACATAGTTTTCGCGTTTGTCTACCGGACGGTAGATCACATCTCCGAAAGTGTTTTTATCCATCCAGATACGGTCGCGGCCGTACATAGCCACCAGCTCGTCGTAGCTTGGATTCTGCTGTTTCAGGGCAACCGTGTCGCCGGCAGGGAAGTTGAACACCACGATATCGTTGCGTTTCACATGGCCGAAGCCTTTCACACGCTTGTAGCCCCATTCCGGCCAATCCAGATACGATTTGCAGTTGAAGAACGGCAGTGTATTCTGTACCAACGGGAAAGACAGCGGCGTATTCGGCACGCGCGGCCCGTAGCTCAGTTTGCTTACAAACAAATAATCGCCTACAAGCAACGACTTCTCAAGCGAAGAACTCGGTATCTGGTAGTTCTGGAAAACGAACAGATTGATAAAATAAACTGCGATCAGAGCGAACAGGATATCGTCCACCCATTCCAACGCATTGCGTACGGCAGGATTCTTCGACCGTTTCCATGCTCCCCAGGGAATATAATGCGTCAGGAAAATATCCACCAGTACGATCAATCCCAGCAGCAGCCAAAGGTTCTGCATCCAGATTGAAAAGAGTATATACAATACGGCTGCGATGCCGAACTTGATCCATTGTTTCTTGGAAAACTTTTTCATTTGTAGACTTCTGTGGAATTAAAATTTAAGCATATCATCCATACCGAGGAACCCTTTTTTCCCGGCAGTAAATTCGGCAGCGACAACTGCCCCGAGAGCGAAACCGGCACGGCTCTTGGCATCATGCTTGATGCTGATATAGTCGACGTCTGATTCGTAAGTGACTTCATGTATACCCGGCACTTCTCCCTCGCGGATAGCATGGATAGGCAGGTCGGTGGGCTGTTCGGCTGTTTCCAGTGTCCAGTGTTCTTTCCGGTCTACGTTTTCGAGAATACCTTCTGCCAGCGTGATCGCTGTTCCGCTGGGAGCATCTAGCTTGTGGATATGGTGGGTCTCCGTCATGCTGACATTATATACGGGGAAATTATTCATTATTTTCGCCAGGTATTTATTCAATGCGAAAAAGATATTCACGCCGATGCTGAAGTTGGACGCATAGAAGAATGTTTTTCCTTCCTTGGCGCACTTCTCTTTTATCTCGCCGATACGGTCGAGCCATCCGGTGGTGCCGGAAACAACCGGGACACCTGCTGCGAAGCTTTTCATATAATTGTCGAAAGCCGTAGCCGGAGTCGTGAACTCGATGGCGACATCTGCGCTTTTGAAATTGTCTGACTGAAATTCTTCCGGGTTGTTTATATCTACGATAGAGACGATCTGGTGTCCTCTGTTCAATGCAATTTGTTCGATGGTTTTACCCATCTTGCCGTAGCCGATAAGTGCAATCTTCATATCTTTTCAGAATAAAATGAATAAATAGAGCTAATAACTTAGCCTTCAGGGGTGCAAATATAAAGAAAATGAATTAGATTTGTGGCATAAATCTTAACTCTGAAAATAATATGGAACGTTTATTACATTATGTTTGGAAATACAGGCTGTATCCAACTACTACGCTTCTTACTACCGACGGAAGTATAATCTCAGTGATCGACCCCGGAATACCCAATACCGATGCGGGCCCCGACTTCTTCAATGCCAAGGTGAAGATAGACGGTACGCTCTGGGCCGGATGTATTGAAATCCATACAAAAGCTTCCGACTGGCTGCTTCATCGCCATGATAAAGATAAGGCCTATGATGCGGTTATCCTTCATCTTGTGGAAGTTTCCGATTGTATCGTTTACCGGACGAATGGAGAGGTTATTCCACAAATGCAGTTGGCCGTGCCGGAGTCGGTCGCACAGAATATCGACTGGTTGTTATACCGTGATATCTCCTTTCCCTGTGCCGGTTATATTCCTCAGATAGAACTTGTTCATGTAACTTCCTGGCTGAGTGCCCTCTTAAGCGAACGGCTGGAACGGAAAACGGCTGATATATTCCGTCTCCTGGATCAGTATGGGAATGACTGGAATGAGGTCTTTTATATTACTTTAACCCGTAATTTCGGCTTTGGAGTGAATAATGATATCTTCGAGCGTCTGGCCAAAAGCCTGCCTTTGCGATATATTCAGAAGCAACGCAGCAGCCATTCGCAGGTTGAAGCCCTGCTATTCGGCCAGGCCGGCATGCTGGAAGAGCCGGGCGATTGCCATTATTACCGTTTGCTTCAACGTGAATACCAGTTCCTGCGGCATAAATTCGGGTTGACTCCTTTGGATGACTCGCAGTTCAGGAGCCTGCGCACCCGTCCGGTCAATTTCCCTTACCTGAAACTGGCACAACTGGCTTCCGTCTGGGTGCAGCACGATACGTTATTTTCCGTTATCCTGGAAGCGGGGAATGTCGGGCAGATCAAACAGTGTTTCCGGGTTCGTCCTTCTGATTATTGGGAAACACATTATCATTTTCGCAGTGTTTCGGAAAAGAAAGATAAGCCGATAGGAGAGAACTCTCTGTGTATCTTGCTGATCAACACGGTTGTCCCGGTAATGTTTGCCTATGGAGTGAGAAATAAACGTCCGGAATATTGCGAACGTGCCATCCGTATCCTCGAAACGCTTCCCCCGGAGAAGAATACGATTGTGACCGCTTTCACCCGGGCTGGGATCAACGTCTGCCATGCCGGAGACAGCCAGGCGCTTATCCAGTTGAAACGGGAATATTGCGAGAAGAAAAAGTGCCTGTATTGCCGGATCGGATTCAGGTATTTGAAACGTTGAGATACCCTGACGTTTCCCTTCTGGCAGGCATGCTATCCGGCCTCTGATTTTAATTAATAAAGAATGACTGTAATCGCTTGTGTATTAAGAATTATTTGCTATATTCGTCGCATATAATTCATGTGTTGGCGTGTTTATATCTTTGAAACTGTAAATATTGCATTATGAAACAGATCGCCGTATATTTAGTTTGCATCCTTGGCATGATAAGCTGTGATGATACCATAGACGCTCCGGGAAGATTATCAATGATTAATCTGGAACAAAATAATGTCACTGTCGGTTCTTCGGATAGCTGTGTGACTGTCGGAGTGGGAGCCGATAGGATCACTTGGTATGTTTTGCGTAGCCGGACTATGGCCAATGGCGAAAGTTCGACTCTGCATAATACGACCTACAAATACTCGGACGAACGGATGAAGGATATTATTCTCTATAGGGATACACTGGCCGGCGACTGGTTTAAAATCATTAAAAACAAGGCCGGAGATCTTCAGGTTGACATCGCACAGAACAAGTTTCCCTATGAACGGAAGCTTGTTATTGATGTCGCAGGCTTTTTAAGCTCGTCGGAGAGCGTGGTTATTACACAAAAGGAGTCGGTGAAATAAAAACAACGAGGAGAATCTTAACATGGAACAACCTCTTTCATCTTCTTAAGAATGCAAAGATTTCTTATTTAGCGTATATATCACTATTAGTCACGGGATTTTTCCCTATTTTTGCCCTCTGATTAAAAAGCATTTGAATGGGAAATAGATATATAAGAGATTTACTGCTGGCTGTCTGTGGGGTATTCCTGTTGGTCACGATGTATTCGTGTGCGAATATGGCTTCTCCGAACGGGGGGCCTTATGATGAGACGCCGCCTAAATACGTCAGCAGTACGCCGGCTCCGAACCAGACGAACTACAAAGGAAAAAGAGTCGAGATCTTGTTTGACGAACTGGTGCAACTCGATAAGCCGTCGGAGAATGTGATCGTCACGCCGCCGCAGTTGCAGTTGCCCATCATCCGTGCAGCCGGAAAGAAAGTTATTGTCGAGCTGAAAGATACACTGAAAGAGAATACAACCTATACGATCGACTTTACCAATTCGATCTCCGACAATAATGAAAAGAATGTATTCGAGAATTACTCTTTCGCCTTTTCTACGGGAGAGAATATCGATACGCTGGAAGTGTCGGGTATCTTGTTGAATGCGGAGAATCTGGAACCGATGCCCGGTATCACGATCGGTCTGCACCGCAACCTGGAGGACTCGGCCTTCGTGAAAATGCCGTTCGACCGTACTTCCCGTACGAACGATAAAGGCGAATTTACGATCCGCAATATCTCTCCGGGCAGCTACCGCATATTCGGTCTGAATGATGTGAACCGCGATTATAAGTTCGACCAGGCGGGCGAAGAGATCGCTTTCAACGACTCTATCATCATCCCTTCCTTCGAACTGACCAGCCGTCAGGATACGCTTTGGAAAGACAGCCTGACGATCGACACGATCAAGACGGTAGCCTTTACCCGCTATTTTCCCAATGATATCGAGCTACGTCTGTTCAAAGAAGATTTTGTACGCCAGTATCTGTTGAAGCCCGAGCGCCAGCAGGAAAACCTGTTGGTAGTCCGTTTCAACTCTCCGTTGGATACGATCCCGCTTCCCCGCCCGATTAATTTCACCCCGTCCGATTCATCCTGGTATTTTATGCAGGAGACGGAAGGCGGAACGGCCGTTAACTTCTGGCTGACCGACTCGGTTGTCTGGAAACAGGATACATTGCGGGTGGAATTGTCTTATCCGAAGAGCGATTCGCTGAATATACTTCGTCCGCAAACGGATACGCTTCAGTTTGTGATGCGCCGCCGTCCGGAGAAGAAGAAAAAGAAGAAAGATGATGAGCCCGAACCGATCGTCTTCCTCGGTATGCAGGTCGATGCTCCGGGGTCGATGGACTTGTTCGATACGGTGTCCGTTACATTCAACGAACCGGTGCTCGATTTGTCGAAAGAGCTGTTCTTCCTGGATCAGAAAGTCGATACGGTGTGGACTCCGGTTGATTTCGAGCTGTTCCCGGACTCGACGAACAGCTTGAATTACTTTATACGCCGTCCGTGGAAATATGGTGAGGAGTATCGCCTGGAAGTCGACTCGGCTACGATCTTCAGTATCTATGATAAATGGAACGAACCTTATTCCGGTGAGTTCAAGATCAAGAAAGAAGATGAATACGGCCATTTGTATATCAATATCGTAGGGGTCGATACGACTGCTTATGTCGAGCTACTGAACGGCAGCGATGCTCCGATACGAAAAGTGAAGGTGAAAGACGGGGGTGCCCTTTTCATGGACTTGAAACCGGATAAGTATTATCTTCGTCTGGTGGTCGACCTCAACGGCAACGGGAAATGGGATACCGGCAATTATGCTGCAAAGCGTCAGCCGGAAGAAGTGTTCTATTCGCCGGTAAAATACGATGTGATGCAGAACTGGCAGGTAGAAGAAACCTGGGATGTGAAGGCTACCCCGTGGGCTAAACAGAAGCCGCTCGAGATCACGAAGAATAAACCAAAAGAAGCAACCAAGAAGAAAAGAGACTATAAAAATGAAGGACAACAACAATCTTCTTCACGCAACAGCAGTGGTAGCACGAGCAACAGTGGCCGCAGCGGTATGCCGTTTTAGGTTGATTTGCCTGGGAGTGATGGCTTTATGGCTATTGCTTCCGACAATGGCAGAGGCACAGGCCATTCCGGTGAAAGATCGGTTCAGCGCCGGCGAGACGGTACAGTATGAGTTGTACTTCAAATGGGGGCTTCTGATGCCTCGTGCGGGACAAGCTTCTTTGTCTGTGCAGGACGCCCGGTATGAAAGCAAGCCAGCTTACCATTACCGCCTGTTGTTCCGTACGTCGGGCATGTTTGAGAAGATATTTGCGATGCGCGATACCATCGACTGTTATTTCTCTCCCGAGATGTTACTGCTCCGCAGTGAGAAACGGGTGAATGAGAATGATTATTACCTGATAGACGATTTGAAATTCTCGTATACCGACGGACACACCTCCGCACATTCCCACCGCTACACGCCGAGCCGGACGAAGATCGACACCCTGCTTGTCTCCGAACAATATATGTTCGATATGCTGGGTGCCACCATGTATCTCCGTTCGCTGGATTGGGAAAAGATGAAGCAGGGTGATGAGTTCCCGTTTCATGTGGCGATCGGGCGCGACCGGATCAATATAAGTTTCCGGTATACCGGCCAGCAGATCGTGGAACGTAGCGAGACGTTGAAATACCGTACCCGTCATTTCTTTATCGATATTTATGACGATGCCTTTACCCAAAGTAAGGCGGCAGCCGAGATCTGGATCGGTGACGATGCAAACCATATCCCCGTGAAGATACGGGCTAAGCTGAAGATCGGTGCGGCCGAAGTCTATTATAAATCATCCAAAGGATTACGTTATCCGCTTACTTCACGCGTAGAGATTCCCAGGCGCTAGCGGCAGGGAGATCGTGAATGATGTTTCGCTGTAAGGACGGGAGCTGACCTGCAATTCGCCGCCGTGCATGCGTATGATCTGCCGCGAGAGGCTGAGGCCGATGCCTGTACCTGTGTCTTTGGTGGTGAAGAAAGGGACGAAGATGTCTTCCAGTATATCGTGGGGAATGCCGGGGCCGTTGTCTTTCACCTCTATATAAGTGGTTGTCCGGACTTGTATTACTGTCAGTGATATCTTGCCGTTGTCCTGGCCTTCGAGAGCTTGCATGGCATTCTTCAACAGGTTGATCAGCACTTGCGAGAGCAGTTCTTCGTCTGCGTTTATTTCTATCTCTTCCCGGAAAAGATCTACCCGGAATTGTATATGCTGCCGGTGCAGGTCTGATTGAAACAGTATTTCGATATTCCTTATCAGGCGCGACAGGGAGAAAGGCTTGGGCTTGGGCGGTTGCAGCCGGGCCAGCTGACGGTAAGAGTCGGTGAAGTTCATTAGGCTTTGTCCCTGGCTCTTGATGGTGTCGAGTCCGCGGATGGTTTTGCGGATGGTCGTATCGGTGATCTCGTCGTTGCTCCGGGCATTTCCTTTGGTCTGGAAATAGGAGAGAAGCGTGCCGGAGAGGGAGACGATGGGAGCGATCGAGTTCATGATCTCGTGGGTCAGCACATGCATCAGTTTGTCGTACGACTCATATTCTTTCTGGTAGAGCTCGCGGTCGAATTCCCTTTGTTTACTTTCCGTCATTAATTTGTGGATACGGTTGAAGGCGGCATGGAGGCGGCGTTGTTCATCGGTGCCGGTGTTTTCCGGGAAATAAAGCATCGATTCATTGTCTTCGATCGCATCCAGGAAAAGCTGTATCCGCCGGTTGGAGGTGTTGAGATAGTAAACGAGCACTCCCGCCAGCCATAAGGCGATAAGTAGTGCTACCGACCCCAGAATAATCGCTTTGCCGCTTATGATACCGATAACGCCTGTCCCGGCCACCACGATGACGAGGGCGACGTGCAGGATAATGCGTATGTAGATGCGTAGGCTGAACATGCGCTTCACAGGTTGAACCGTTTCAGTTTGTTATACAGGGTTTGCCGGCTTACTCCCAGTTGTTCGGCGGCAGCAGTCAGGTTCCCGTCATTCTGTGTGATGGCGGCTTCGATAGCCTGGCGTTCCACATCGCTGAGGTTGGGTACTTCGGTGAAGGAGACAGCCTTTCCAGGGCGGATGAACAGGTCGCCGGCACGGATCATATTCTTCTCAGCCAGGATAACGGCCTTTTCGATGGTGTGCTGCAACTCACGGATATTTCCCGGCCAGTCGTATGCTTCGAGTTTGGCGGCAGCCTGCGGATGCAGGGTCAGCCCGGTTCGTTTGTAGAGCGCGATATATTTCTTCAGGAAATAGTCGATGAATAGCGGAATATCTTCCCGTCGGCTCCGGAGCGGCGGTATTTCTATTTGTATCGTGTTGATGCGGTAGAACAGGTCTTCGCGGAAAGAAGACCGGGCGACCATCTCCGGCAGGTTCCGGTTGGTGGCGGCAATGAGGCGTATGTCGACAGGTATTTTCCGGTTGCTTCCCAGGCGTGTGATCTCACGGTTCTGGAGGACTGCCAACAGTTTGGCCTGCAGGCCGACCGGCAGGTTGCCTATCTCGTCCAGGAACAGCGTGCTGCCGCTGGCGGCTTCGAATTTACCGGGGCGGCTTTCGCGGGCATCGGTAAAGGCTCCTTTCTCATGCCCGAACAGCTCGCTTTCAAACAACGACTCACTGACGGCGCCCATATCCACGTTGATCATTTCCCGTCGGCTGCGCAGGGAGAGACGGTGTATTTCGCGGGCCAGCATTTCTTTGCCTGTCCCGTTCTCGCCTGTGATCAAGACATTCGCGTCTGTTTTAGCCACTTTGGTGACCACCTTGATCAGCTTCATCATAACGGGCGAGTGCCCGATGATCATGGCCGGTTCGGTTGGCCGGGGGGCGGTGTTCTTTCCGATACCCTGTTTGTTGGGTTCTTCCCGGGCGGCTTGCAGTGCGGTATGTATCTTATCCAGCAACACGTCGTTGTCCCACGGTTTGAGTACGAAGTCTGCTGCTCCGCTTTTCAGGGCTTTCACGGCCAACTCCACATCCCCGTAAGCGGTCAGCATGATAACAGGCAGGCCAGGAACGATTTCCTGTATGCGGCGGAGCCAGAACAAGCCCTCGTTGCCGGTGTTGACGCCGGCAGAGAAGTTCATGTCGAGGATAACGAGATCGACGGGCATAGTGTCGAGTACTGAAAGTATCCTGTTCGGGTTGGAGGCTGTCTCCACCCGTTCGAATTCGTCTTCCAGCAATAACTCGAGCGATGTCAGTACGCTCTTGTTATCATCTACTATAAGAACTGTTCCTGCTTGCATACGATCTGTTTTTTCGTAAAGGTATTCGCTTCCGGAATACTTTGCAAGCAAGCGTCAAAATATTTGACACTTATTTATTCAGATCTTCCAGTAGCTTTACTCCTGCACGAAACTTGACGGATGTGCGTGGGGCGATTATGACCGGCTCGCCTGTTTTAGGATTTCTGGCCGGACGGCTGGTTTGTTTCCACGGGTGAAGGCTTCCGAAACCTATCATCGTTACCGGTTCGCCTTGCTGTAAAGCTTTTGTAGATGCATTAAGTATGGATTGAAGCACTGCTTTGACATCTTTTTTCTTTAATCCGGTGTCTTCCGTCACGTATTGGATCAACTCGTTCTTGTTCATGATTTTAAACCTTATTTTATATATATGCTTTACTACTGATTCTCATTCTGTTTTTACGGTAGAAGCAGGGTGCCATTCTGCACTGTAAAGAACCTAAAAATTGAATGAATCACGCCGGTTGCATTTCCTCTGCAATTTGAAAATATATGACCCTGCGTATCTCTGGGGCTTTTGGGCTTATGAACAATCAATTTAAAAGAGTTCGTTCAGAACTCTAGTAGTCTTATTGAATATTAAGCCATCGCCGGTTTCGATGTGTTTGGTTATCTGATAATTCGCCCTTTATCGGATCTGTTTTCTAAGGAATAGTTTCGGGAGGGTATACCGACACGGTACCCTTTCAGAGTACTAAATAATGCTTTTTTGAAGTGTTATTTTAGCTTATTCTTTGATATCTCCGATGTTGCATTGTTTTTAATTGCCAATATTTATTACCTTTACCGCCATAATTGACAAAGTTCTGAACGAACTCTGTCAATTTTTTAACTCTTTCTTCCCATTGACAGAATTAATTTGATTCCGTTCCTGATAGTTTTGAATGTTTCACTTACTGCCCGATTTGAGCTATCAGTGTTGCAATCTTTGCTCCGGAGCAACTATTCATGCAAAATCAGGCAATAAACCTTTCACCCTTCACCTTACACATAATAACTTATTGATTATATTTTGTTTAACAGCATATACACAGGGTGAATGGTTGGATAAAAAGGTGAATGGTTGGATCCAACCATTCACCTTCCTATATATAAGTATTTATCCGGCAACTTAAAAAGTATCTTTCCTCTTATTATCCATTACCATTAAACCTATTGCAAACTAACTCTTTAGTTATTACTTATAAATCCGGACACCGCCATCGTTAAGCTTTGCGACCTTAGTTGTTAAGCTTTGCGACGATGCTCAGCAAGCTTATCGACGTTAGTCGTTAAGTAAATAAGCTATAATATTGACCTTAATCAGTTCAGACCTTTTATTTACTGAGCAATAGTATAAGCTGTAAAAATAAGTAATCCGGATAAGACGAGGGTGAAAGGTTCGTATAAACCATTCACCTTTTTGAGTGACCATTCACCTGGGAAATAAGCGTCTTATCCATTGATTTGCATGCCGTCGCACTCTGCCAGGTGAACAGTGAACGGTTTTAATGCTTTTTTATCATGTAAAAAGGAAATGATATGAGTGTTTCACCTATTGCCAGATATGAGTCATCTTTGTTTACCTTTTTCTGGCTTCGACCGCAATGCGCACCGTCAAAATAGTTGACAATCGGGCGTCAAATATTTTGACACTTGACGGAGGTGCTGAAATGGCACGCCTTGATTATTGGGATGTCATTTTTGTGGCACGTGTTTTGCCTATTCATTTACAAGATGAATACACAAATAACAACAAAATATGGATTGCGGCTTGCCATCCTGCTACTTGCAGGCTGTATGCCGGGAATACATGCTCAGACTACTTCCTGGTCGGTCGACTCCTGTATGCAGTATGCCATAGAAAGGAATGTGAGCCTGAAAAACAGCCGGCTCGACACCCGTATCGCCGGTGAAGACTTTGCTGCTGCCATCGGCGATTTTCTGCCTTCGGTCAGTACATCCGGCGCTCTAGGGAAACGTTTGGGGCGTTCGGTCGATCCCAAGACGAATATGTACACTTCCTCTTCTTTCTTGGAAAGTACGATGGGACTGGATATTTCGTTGCCTGTGTTCGATGGCTTCACCCGTGTGAACCGTGCACAGTTTACCCGCTTGAACAAACAGATCGGCGGATTGACGGAGAAGGTGGAAGAAAACCGGATCGCCTTTGAAGTGATGGACGCCTATTATCTGCTTCTTTTTGATAAGAAAATGTATGAGCTGGCTTCCGAGCAACGGAAACTGAGCGAACGGTATCATGAGCAGATGCTCGAATTTGTTGACCTCGGATTGCGTGCACCATCCGACTTGCAGGAGGTAAAAGCCCGTTTACAGTCTGATATCTACCAGGAAACGGTGAAGGAGAACAGTTGCCGCCTTTCCCTGCTGGCTCTTAAAGAACTGTTGCAGATGAGGGGGACAGATACGTTGGTGATCGGTGGTGAGGATATAACCGGCCGGGAAATCCCCCTTCTACAGGATCTTTCGGCAGAAGATGTCTATTTGCAGTCGGAAGAGGCGTTGCCCCAGTTCCGTATCATGGAGCTACGCGAAAAGGCTTCGCGCAAGTCGCTGGCTATTGCTTCGGGGGCTTTCTCTCCCTCTATCCGTGCGGAGTTCAGCCTTTATTCCGGTTATTACGATACGGAGCGGGACGAACAGGGGAATATAACCTCTTTTAGCAACCAGATGAAGAATAATTTGAATAAATATATTGGCGTCAGGGTTTCTATCCCGATCTTTAGCGGGCTTTCGCGTATTACTTCAGTACGGAAAGAACGTTTCCGTCTTCGGAAGATCAGGAATGACAACGACCAGCAGCGTATCTCTTTATATAAGGAGATAGAAGAAGCCTGCCTGTCGTTGCAGGCCGCCGCGCAGGAACATTGGCAGGCTGAGTTACAACTTCGCACGGCAACGACTACGCTGAAAGAGAATGAACAGCGGTGGGAGGAAGGCATGATCTCCGTATTCGAGCTGATGGAAAAGCGGAATTTATATATCCTGGCAAAAGCCGAACTGATGCGCACGCAATTACAATATGACCTGAAAGAACGTATGGTGCGCTTCTATCAGTCAGGATCATTTTTAGGAATAAAATAAACACGATAATATACTATGAACAACAACATGGATACCCGGATCGAACGGAAATCCCGTTTGAAGAAGAAACATATTTATGCGATAGCGGGCGGGGGCTTCCTGATCGTCTGCATCCTCTATTTTATCTTTCGCGACACGACTTCTTCCATGAAGGTGGATAAGGAGCGGCTGACTATTTCGGCCGTCACCCAGGGAGAGTTTAACGACTATATCCGCGTGATCGGGCAGGTCATTCCCGACCGTATCATCTATCTGGATGCCATCGAAGGAGGGCGTGTGGAAGAACGTCTGATTGAGGAAGGGGCACAGGTGAAAGCCGGTGACGTGATCCTGCGTCTGAGCAACCCGCTCCTGAATATCGGTATCCTGCAAAGCGAAGCCGACCTGGCGTATCAGGAAAACGAACTTCGCAATACCCGCCTGAGCATGGAACAGGAACATCTTCGCCTGAAGCAGGATCGGATCGGCCTCAGCAAAGAACTGGTTCAGAAGGAACGCCGTTACCGGCAATACGAACGCCTTTATAACAAACAACTGCTGGCCCGCGAAGATTATCTGCAGGCGAAAGAAGACTACGATGCCGCCCGCGACCAACTGGATGTGGTAGACCAACGCATCAAGCAGGACGACCTCTTCCGCAGCAGCCAGTTGGAGAGCTTGGACGAGAACATCCGCAATATGAAACGAAGCCTCGCCCTTGTCCGCGAACGTCTGGAGAACCTGAAGGTGAAAGCGCCCGTAAGCGGCCAGCTGGGTAACCTGGAAGCCCAGATCGGCCAGTCTATCGCGCAAGGGGAACGTATCGGCCAGGTCATTACTCCGGAACTGAAGGTGGAAGCCAAGATAGACGAACATTATGTGGAGCGCGTCATGCCCGGCCTGCCCGCCAGCTTTGAGCGCGAAGGGAAACTGTTCAATATGGAAGTGACCAAAGTTTATCCCGAAGTGCGCGAAGGACAGTTCCGTACCGACCTTCATTTCACTTCCGATCGTCCGGAGAATATCCGTGCAGGGCAAACCTATCACCTCAACCTGCAACTGGGCGATCCGGTGCAGGCCATCCTGGTTCCCCGCGGTAGCTTCTACCAGGCAAGCGGCGGCCTGTATATGTATGTCGTGGATGAAGATGAAACGACCGCCCGCCGCCGCCCGGTGAAGATAGGCCGTCAGAACCCGCAGTATTATGAAGTGACCGAAGGATTGAAGCCGGGCGAGAAAGTGATCATTTCCGGGTATGAATTGTTCGGTGAGAACGAGCGTTTAATAATCAGATAATAAACTAATAATATGGATTACCTGTCGCAAGTCATAAAAAGCCAGCGGGCGCGGAAGTCGCTTTCGGTGATCAATATATTCGGCCTGTCCGTCTGTATCTCTGCCGCCCTGTTGATCCTGCTCTATGTCCGTTTCGAACTGAGCTATGATACTTTCCACGACGGCGATCGCGTCTACCGGGTGGAAAGCCGCCTCTATGAAGGGGAAACACTGACCGATAACTGGGCAACCACCTCTTTCGGGCATGCCCCGGCCATGAGCCGTGAGATTCCCGGCATCGAGAAGTATGTCCGGCTGACGGCGCAGGATCGTGAGCAGGTAGTTACATATCAAGATAAACAGTTTGCCGAAGAACGGTATTGCTATGCCGAGCCTTCTTTCTTCGAGCTGTTCAATTTCCCGATCCTGAAAGGGGAGAGGGAAGGTCAGTTGGTTCGACCTAACACTGTGGTGTTGACAGCGAGTGCCGCCCACCGTTATTTCGGCGGGGCGGAGCCGTTGGGAAAGATTCTGACTTTCCGCACCGCCACGGCAGAACAGCATTTTGAAGTGACCGGTGTGATTGCCGATATGCCGGTCAACTCGCACCTGCATTATGATTTCCTGCTTTCGTACGCCACCATTCCAAAGGAGCGGCAGGATATCTGGTATGTTCATGGCGTTTATACTTATGTCCGCCTGGAACCGGGGAAAGACCCTGCGGAGATCGCAAAGGCTTTCCGTGCTATCTCCGACAAATATAAGACAGCGGCACTGAAGCATAAGAACTGGCGGGTCGAACTGATCCCGTTGAAAGAGATCCATCTAACCCCGCAGAAATCGTACGAAAAAGAGACGAAGGGGAGCCGTACAGCAGTCTATATCCTTTCTGTGATGGCGATTGCCCTGCTTCTGATCGGTTGGGTGAATGCCCTGAACCTGATGGTTGCCCGCTTTCTGGAACGCGGGAAAGAGTTCGGTGTGCGGAAGGCATTCGGCGCTTCCCGCCGGCAGATGCTTTTCCAGGGATTGATGGAAGCAGGCATCGTCAACCTGCTGGCAGCCCTGATCGCTTTGGGATGGCTGGAGGTGTTGCTTCCTTTCGTCTATACCTGGGCCGGGCAGGACTTCGGAGCGGATTCGTTGCTGCAACCCGGCTTCTGGGGGCTGGTGTTGGCTATGATCGTGGCGGGGACGCTGTTTACCGGATTATATCCTTCCTATCTGCTGACCGGTATTCGTCCTTCAGCCATTATGCGCGGGCAATTGCTGCATAGCCGGAAAGGGAATACGATACGGAAAGCGCTGATTGTCGTGCAGTTCGTCGCTTCGTTTATCTTGATAACAGGAACGTTCGTTGTTGTCGGCCAGGTGCGGTATATGCAGAATGAGACGGCATCCGCTTCGTTCAAACAGATACTGGTGCTGAAATATCCCTCTTTCACCAGCGATATGTCTGTGAAGATGGAGAGCTTTAAAAAGCAGTTATTGCAGAAATCCTATATGCGGCAAGTTACAGTCTCCGGTGCCGTCCCGGGCGTGGAGGTCGCCAACTATTTCACCAACCGACTTTACGGAAGCGACCAGACGGAGAGCAAACTGATCCAGATGTTTGCCGTCGATTATGATTATCTGCCGACATATTCGCCCGAAATGGTGTGCGGCAGAGGTTTCTCCGAAGCATACGGGGATGAGTTGAATAAAGTCGTCCTGAATGAAGAAGCCGTCAGCCTGCTCGGTTTCCCTTCCGCCGAAGCCGCTTTAGGCAAGCAGTTGTCGATGGAAGTCGTGGAAGAACCTCTCCAGATAATCGGTGTGGCAAAGAATTATCATCAGCAGTCGCTGGCTGTCCCTTATAAACCGATCATCTTCTTTATCAAAGAACGCGTGCCGTTTATCGGGACACCTTATATATCCCTCCGCATGGACGGAACGATCGATGCTGCCCGCCTGGCGGAGATAGAACAGACCTACCGCGATTTCTTCCCGACTTCGCTGTTCTCTTACTTCTTCCTCGATGATTTTAATGATAACCAATATAAGGCGGACAGGAACTTCGGTTGGATGTTTGCCTGTTCCGCCCTGCTGGCCGTCTTCGTTGCCTGTCTGGGGCTGTGGGTGGTGACGCTCTTCTCTACCTTGGCACGGGTGAGAGAAATCGGCATCCGGAAGGTGCTCGGTGCAGGGAAAGCAAATCTTTTTGTAGTTTTGACGCGTGAATTATTACTCCTTACGGTGCTGGCTTCCGTGATCGGTATCCCCGTTTCCGCGTTTCTGATGAACAACTGGCTGGAAGGCTATGCTTTCCATATTTCGCAGCCCTGGTGGGTGTATGCCGTCGCTTTTGCCCTGCTGATGTTGATCGCCTTCCTTACGGTGGTTCGTCAGGTATGGCGTATCATCCGCCTGAAACCGATGCATATATTAAGGAGTGAATAATTTATAAAACAGAACATGATATGATTAAAACAGAGAACCTGTCTATGATCTTCACCACCGAAGACGTACAGACCAAAGCATTGAATGAAGTAAGCCTCGAGATAAAGAAAGGCGAATTTGTTGCCATCATGGGGCCTTCGGGTTGCGGTAAATCTACCCTGCTGAATATCCTCGGGACACTCGACTCGCCTACTTCCGGCAAATATTATTTTGACGATAAGGAGATCGATAAGATGAGCGAAAGCCAGCTCACCGCTTTCCGTAAAGGGAATATCGGCTTTGTCTTCCAGAATTTCAACCTGATAGACGAACTGACCGTCTACGAGAATGTGGAGTTGCCGCTTGTCTATCTGAACGGCAAGAAGAGCGAACGCAAAAAGAAGGTGATGGAAGTGCTGGAACGGATGAACATCGCCCATCGTGCTGGTCATTTCCCGCAGCAGTTGTCGGGTGGCCAGCAGCAACGTGTAGCCATTGCCCGTGCCGTAGTGACCGACTGTCCGCTGATCCTGGCTGATGAGCCGACCGGTAACCTGGACTCGACCAACGGCGTCGAAGTGATGGAGCTGTTGCGCGAACTGAATAACCAGGGAACAACGATCGTGATCGTGACGCACTCGCAGCGGGATGCCACCTACGCCCATCGTGTGATCCATCTGCTGGACGGACGGGTCGTATCTAAGTAACAAGCAATAAAACTAGTATCATGATTATATCAAACTATTGGAATAGCGCACTTCGCAGCCTGACGAAGAAGAAAGGCTTCAGCGCAATCAACATACTCGGCCTGGCAATCGGTATGGCCGCCGCCATGCTGATCCTGACCTACGTGGCCTTCGAGTACAGCTACGACGACATGCATAGCCGCGCCGACCGTATCTTCCGCGTGGAAGCCCGCTTCTATGAGAACGGGGAACTGACCGACAACTGGGCCAGCAGCTCCGCCGGATATGCCACAGCCATGAAACGCAACCTGGCCGGCATAGAGGATTACACCCGTGTAGGAAGCCAGTATTATCCGGAGCAGATCGTTAAATACAACGAGCTCCTGTATCGCGAAACAAACATCGGTTACGGCGAAAAGAATTACTTTAACTTCTTCGACTTCGATCTGTTGAAGGGAGATAAGAACACCTGTCTGGACGGCCCGAACAAAGTGGTCATTACCGAACGCATCGCCCGTAAATATTTCAAGGGAGCCGATCCGATCGGAAAGATACTGATCTTCCGCAGCAATATCGGTGAAGAAGCCTGTGAAGTGACCGGTGTGATGAAGGATATGCCTATCAATTCGCATGTGCGTTACAGCATGATGATTTCGTATGAAACCCTTCCGAAATGGATGGATGAATATTGGTATCGCCACGAAGTCTATTCATATGTCCTGCTGAAATCGCCCGCCCTGAAGAAACAGGTGGAAGATGCCTTCCCGGCGATGGCGGAGAAGTATAAGACGGAAGAAGCCCTGAAGAATAAGACCTGGGCTATCGAACTGACTAACCTGCGCGATATCCACCTGACGCCCCAGAAGGCTTACGAACCGGAGACGAAAGGCAACAGCTCCTCCATGCTGGTGCTGATCTGTACGGCGCTGGCTATCCTTTGTATCGCCTGGATCAACTATATCAATATGACGGTGGCCCGTTCGATGGAGCGGGCTAAGGAGATCGGCATACGCCGCGCTTCGGGAGCCGGACGGCGGCAGATCGTGGCACAGTTCCTGTTTGAGTCGTTGGTGACGAACGGGATCGCTTTTGTGCTCGCCATTGGATTGATGGAAGCGCTGATGCCTGCATTCAATAACCTGACCGGGCGCGACCTGGGTTTCTCTGTCTGGGTTACGACCTCGCTGGGATGGATGCTGCTATTGATCTTTGCTCTGGGCGTGTTCTTGTCCGGCTTCTATCCGGCAACGATCCTTTCCGGTATCAAGCCGATCCGGATGCTGAAAGGGAAGTTTACGCATACGAAGAATGCGACGATCACCCGCAAGGTGCTGGTGGTGTTGCAGTATACCGCGTCGCTGGCTTTGCTGTGCGGGACGTTGATCGTATATGCTCAGTTGCAATATATGCGGAGTGCTTCGCTGGGTGTCCGTACGGATCAGACGCTGGTGCTGAAATTCCCGGCTCATTGTGAGGAGCTGTCTACGAAGCTGGCCGCGATGAAGAGAGAGTTGAAGTCTTTGCCTTCCGTGAAGAATGTAACTGTTTCCGGAGCTGTTCCCGGGACGGAGGTTGCCGACTTCCTTTCCATCGTCCGCCTGAGCGATGCCACCAAGCAGACCCGTCTGCTGGAAATGCTTAGCTGCGACGTGTATTACCTGGATGCGTACGACCTGGAGTTTGTTGCCGGCCGTGGTTTTGCCGAGGATTTCGGTGGCGACGTTTACAATATCGTCCTGAATGAAGCGGCTGTCCGTATACTCGGTTTTGCTTCTGCCGACGCCGCGCTGGGGGAACGTCTTTCGGTGGAGACGGTCGATCAGCCTATGCAGATCATCGGGGTGGTGAAGGATTATCACCAGCAATCCCTGAACAAAGATTATACGCCTATCTTGTTTGCCTTGCATGATAAATTGAGTTGGATGAAACAGCGTTATATCTCCGTTGTGATGGAAAACGGTAATCCCCGCGAACTGGTACAACAGTCGGAAGCGGTCTGGAACCGTTATTTCCCCGACTCCAGCTACGACTACTTCTTCCTCGACCAGTTCTTCGACCAGCAATACCGCCAGGACGAAGTATTCGGGTTGATCGTTGCTCTCTTTGCCATACTGGCGATCTTTATTTCCTGCATGGGGCTTTGGGTGTTGGTGATGTTCTCCTGCTCGACCCGTGTACGTGAAATGGGTATCCGTAAAGTATTGGGGGCGTCGAAGCTACAATTGTTCTATGAATTAGGCCGCGAGTTTTTTATCCTGATCGGCATTGCGATAGTTATTGCCCTTCCGCTGTCAGGATGGATAATGGACGGCTGGCTGAGTCATTACTCTTTCCGCACCGACTGGAAAGCCTGGTTCTTCCTCGTTCCGGTGATTTTGTTGTGTGTGATCTCCCTGCTTACCATAGGCTGGCAGACTGCTAAAACAATCCTTAGCAAACCTGCCCGGTCGTTGCGGTATGAGTAAGGGAGGGCAGTTGAACCACCCTATAAAAAATGTACATCATTTGCTTTTTATGGAGCAAAGATGTACATTTGCTTCTGTTACAAATACTAAAGGAAGGGTATAGATTATGACACAACTAGAATTACAGGCTCGTAAACTGAACCTCATACAGGATATTATCAATACTGTCGATAATGACGAGCTATTATCTCGTTTGGAAGTTGCTTATAATAAGATAAAGAAGCATATCTTAGCAGAAAAGCAGCGGCCTTGCGTTTATACATTGGAAGAGGTGAATAAGCGATTGGATGAGGCGGAGAAGGCAGTTGCAGAAGGACGTGTTTTTACAACCGAACAGGTTCGTGAAAAACTGAAGTTATGGCAACAGAAGTAGTTTGGACAGAACCTGCTCTGGATGAGTTAAATGGAATATATACTTATTATAATGAGTATAAAAGTGAAGCAACGGCAGTTAAGTTGTTTAATGCAATTGTAGATGCATCAGAGCGTTTGGCTATATTTCCGGAAATGGGAGGGATAGAAGAGCTATTAAGAGATCGTCAGAAATGTTACCGTTCTATGATAGAAAGTAATTACAAGATTGTCTACTATATAGAAAAGAAGAATATTTATATTGCTTCGATTTGGGATTGCCGCCAAAATCCTCTGCGTCTACTGGATAGACTGAAATAAAGAAAGGCTTGTACATGTTGTATGTACAAGCCTTTTCATTATATAATTATTCTATCGGTGCAAACGGCAACTCCGTATCTTTCCGGTAGCCTGAGCCGCTGAATGTGGCAATCAATTCACCTGCTTCATTTGTGATATTCACTTCGCAGTTGGCAAGCCTTTTATGGCTGAATACCTCGCGTGCTTCGGCATAAAGAAACCCTTTGCTTTCGGCTTTGAAGAAGTTGATATTGGAAGTGATGGATAACGTAAGCCGTGCATGGCTGTTTGTGGCAGCTGCAAAGGCCAGGTCGGCCAGTGTAAAGATAGCACCACCCTGACAGACACCGCCGCCGTTCAGATGCATCGGTTTGATCTCCATACGGGCTTTAGCATAGCCGTTGCCCGTCTCTAACAATTCTACTCCGGCAAACAGGGCAAACTTGTCGCCCTGAAGAAATTCGTTGATTGTCATAACCTTATTTGCTTAACTTCCATTCAGCCCCGTCCTTGGTATCCTTTATCTCGAAGCCCATAGCGGTCAGTTCGTTACGGATCTTGTCGGAAGTGGCCCAGTCTTTGTTGGCTTTCGCCTGCTGGCGGATGGTGAGCAACAAGTCTACCGCCTTACCGAATGTCTCGTAGCTATTGCCTCCGGCGGAAGCCGCCTCGTCTTTCATGCCTAAGACATCGAACAGGAATGTATGGAACACTTCCTGCAGTTCCTTCAGATCTTCGGCAGAGATTGTCTCTTTACCATCTTTTACAGAGTTGATGGCGCGGGCGGCATCAAACAGATGGGAGATAACGATCGGAGAGTTCAGGTCGTCGTTCAATGCATCGTAGCACTTCTTGCGAAGGTCTTTCACATCCACTGTCGAAGCGTCCGAAGCGGTCAGCTTTTGCAGATGGTTGTAAGCGTCCATCAGACGGCTCAATCCCTTTTCGGCAGCTTGCAACGCTTCGTTGCTGAAGTCTACCGTGCTGCGATAATGAGCCTGCAGGATAAAGAAACGGATCGTCATGGGCGAATAAGCCTGGCTTAACGTTTTATTGTTTCCTGTGAAGAACTCGTCCAGCGTGATGAAGTTACCCAACGATTTACCCATCTTCTGACCATTGATGGTGATCATGTTATTGTGCATCCAGTAGTGAACCATATCGTCCCCCTGTGAAGCGACAGCCTGCGCGATCTCGCATTCGTGATGCGGGAAGATCAGGTCCATGCCACCCCCGTGGATGTCGAAATGCTGTCCGAGATATTTCTTACCCATCGCAGTACATTCGCAATGCCATCCAGGGAAACCGTCGCTCCATGGTGAAGGCCAGCGCATGATATGCTCCGGTTGCGCACATTTCCAGAGGGCGAAGTCAATCGGGTTACGCTTTTCATCCTGACCGTCCAGTGCACGGGTCGTGTTCAGCATATCTTCGATGTTACGGCCGGAAAGGACACCGTAGTTATGGTCTTTGTTGTACTTCTCCACGTCGAAGTAAACGGAACCTTCGCTTTCATAGGCATATCCGTTGTCGAGGATCTTCTTCACCAGTTCGATCTGCTCGATGATATGGCCGGACGCATGCGGTTCGATGCTGGGAGGAAGCACATTGAGGGCTTCCATCGCCTTATGGTAGCGGTTCACGTAGAACTGCACCACTTCCATCGGCTCCAACTGTTCTAGGCGGGCCTTTTTAGCCACTTTGTCTTCGCCGTCGTCGGCATCATGTTCCAGGTGGCCGACATCGGTTATGTTGCGTACATAGCGTACTTTATATCCTATATGGGTAAGATAACGGAACAAGAGGTCGAATGTAATCGCCGGACGGGCATGTCCCAGATGCGCATCGCCGTAAACCGTCGGTCCACAGACATACATGCCTACGTGTGGTTCATGCAACGGAATAAACTGTTCCTTCTTTCTTGTGAGCGTGTTGTAAATACTTAACGGATGTTCCATATCTTTTTATCATTTAAACCGCAAAGATAATGTCTTTGTCTATTTTGAGCAATCTTCGCAGCAACCTTTTAATACGTAGTTGATACTTTCCAGGGTGAAATTGCGTGGCAACTGCACGGTCGGGACGGGAATATTCCGCAGGCAGAAGGTCTTGTGACACTTCAGGCAATAAAAGTGTGCATGCAACTCCTCTATCGAACAACTGCAATCCTCGCCGCAGACCGAATACTTCAGTGAGCCCGACCCGTCGTCGATGCAATGGATCAGATGATGGTCGAGAAAGAGGTTGATCGTCCGTGATACAGTCGATTTATCCACCGTATCGAGATAGTTTTCCAGATCGAGCAGACTGAAAGCCCGTTCAAACTCCATCATCGCTTTTAGTACAAGCAAGCGGATGGCAGTCGGTTTGATCTTCCTTTTGTTGAGTATATCTAAATAAGCATCCATATCAATCCGGTTTATTCGTCTTTAATATTCTTACAGCGTTGAGGATAGCCAGCAGAGCGACACCCACATCGGCAAAAACGGCTTCCCACATGGTAGCGATACCTCCGGCTCCCAGGATCAGGACGATCAGCTTGACACCGAATGCCAGCGAAATGTTCTGCCACACGATGTTGCGTGTGAACTTCCCGATGCGGATCGCCGTAGCCACCTTGCTCGGCTGGTCGGTCTGTATCACGACATCCGCCGTTTCGATGGCCGCATCGCTGCCGAGTCCTCCCATAGCAATACCGATATCGCTAAGAGCCAGGACGGGAGCATCGTTGATACCGTCGCCTACAAAGGCGATCCGGTTCTCCGGATTACGTATCAGTTCTTCCAGATGAGCCACCTTTCCTTCCGGCAGCAGGTCGCCATAAGCCCGGGATATTCCCAAACGGGTAGCTAATTTAGAAACAATTATCTGTTTATCTCCCGATAATATCTCCAGGTTATTAATATTTAATTCTTTTAATTGTTTGATGGCTTTCACCGCATCCTCTTTGGGCGTATCGGCGAGCAGGATATGGCCGGCGTATTGCCGGTCGATCGCGCAGACAACCACGGTATCTGAATTTTGTTTCATCCTAGTGAAACAGTTGTTTCTTCCAGGTGAAACACTTGTTTCATTAGGATGAAACAAAACTCCTTCCGAGTCCAGCAGACGGGAGTTACCTACCAATATATCTTTCCCCTCGACTACTGCTTTTAGTCCATAGCCTGCCAGTTCGGTTGTATCGATGGTTGTGTCGATTTCCACCTGTTGTTCCCGGGCGTATGCCACGATCGCCTTGGCAATAGGATGATTGCTCCGGCTTTCGACGGAAGCGATGATATGGAGCAGTTCTTTTTCCGGTATATGATTTGCAGCAGACAGGCTTTGTACCTCAAAGATCCCTTTAGTCAGCGTCCCCGTCTTATCGAATACCACCGTGTTTATTTTAGTGATGGCATCCAGGTAATTTCCTCCTTTAAACAGGATACCTTGTCGTGAAGCCGCCCCGATCCCTCCAAAATATCCCAGCGGAATACTGATCACCAGTGCGCAAGGGCAGGAGATTACGAGAAATACCAGTGCCCGGTACAGCCAGTCGTTGAAGACAAACAGAAAATCCGGCTGTATCAACGAATAGATGAAAGGGATAAGCACGATCAGGAAAGCAAGCCCGGTTACGATCGGTGTATAAATACGCGCAAATTTGCGGATAAACAATTCTGCCGGAGCTTTTCGCTCCGATGCGTTTTGCACCAGTTCGAGGATACGGGCCAGCGCACTCTGGTTGTAGGGCTTTGTCACTTCTATCCGGATCACTTTGTCTGTGACGATCATTCCCGCCAGTACTTCCTCTTCCCGGTGGATATTACGCGGCGTACTTTCACCGGTGAGGGCGGCAGTATTGAAGGCTGCGACCTCGCTGAGTAATTTCCCGTCGAGTGGAACCCTTTCTCCGGCCTTTACCTCGATAATCTCTCCGGGAAGAACATCCGTGGGAGCGAACGTGACCGCTTCGTTATCATGGATCACCGTTGCCGTCTCCGGTCTTACATCGAGCAGGGCACTAATGTTCTTACGAGCTTTAGCCACCGCATTCTCCTGAAAGATCTCTCCGATGGAATAGAATAACATAACGGCAACCCCTTCCGGATATTCCCCGATGTAAAAGGCGCCGAGCGTAGCGATACACATCAGGGTAAACTCGCTGAAAACATCTTTCTCCCGGATACTTTCTATCGCTTCCCTGATCACCGGAAGCCCGACCGGCAGATAAGCCAGCAGATACCAGGCGAACCGTACAATCTCTTTACTGAATAGCTCTGCATCGGTATGCTGCATATAGAGCCCGGTCAACAACATGGCGAAAGAAACGGCCGGAAGTATATAAGGTGGAAAACGATGTTGTTCTTCGGAATGCCCCTGGCAATTGCAACTGCAAGAATGTCCCATATCTTTATCTGTTTTATTCGTTTACTGATACAAAGGTAGACAGAAAGAAATGCAACAGGGTTGCAAAGAATTCGTATATTTGTCCGGTTAATAACTAGATAATAAACAATATGAAGAAAACTCTCACTGCTATTCGGGCTTTGTTCTGTCTTGCCTTGTTGTGTTCCTGTACGCAGACAAAGAATCCGTATGACCTGTCGAATTTCGGTCTTGTTCCCGACAACAAGGAAAATGCCTCCCCGTTGATGGCAAAGGCATTGGAACAGATCGCCGCTTCTCACACTTCGGATGACACGATCACGATCGTCCTGCCCAAAGGACGTTATGATTTCTATCCTGAAGGAGCCGCACAGAAGGAATACTTTATCTCCAACCACGATCAGGACAACCCGAAACTGGTGGGACTTCCTTTTGAGAATATGAAGAACGTCGTTTTCGACGGACAAGGTTCGGAACTGATCTTCCACGGCCGTATGTTACCCGTTTCGTTGATCCGTTCTGAAAACTGTACACTGAAGAATTTCAGCATCGACTTCGAGAACCCGCATATCAGCCAGGTGAAAGTGCTGGAAAATGATACGGTAGCCGGAGCTATAACGTATGAGGTGGCTCCCTGGGTCGAGTATGAAATACGCGACAGTGCATTTGTTGCCAAAGGAGAAGGTTGGGAGCATATCCCTGCCTGGGGAATTGCTTTTGAAGGAGACACCAAACGCCTCGTCTATACGACCAGCGATATTGCTGTCGGTTCGAAAGGCGTATCGGAACTTTCTCCCCGTGTAATTAAGTCGACTAAATGGAATAATAAGAAACTAACCCCCGGAACAGTTGTTGCCATGCGTGGCTGGGGACGTCCGACACCGGGTATCTTTATCTCTTACGATACGAATACGACACTGGATAATATCCAGGTTCATTATGCCGAGGGCATGGGTTTACTGGCACAGATGAGCGAGAACATCACGCTTAATAAATTCTCCGTATGCCTTCGTGGTGAGAATGATCCGCGTTATTTTACAACGCAGGCGGATGCAACCCATTTCTCCGGTTGTAAAGGTAAGATCGTCTCTGTAGGCGGCCTGTATGAAGGGATGATGGATGACGCGATCAACGTACACGGCACCTATCTGAAAGTCCAGAAGCGTGTGGATGATAAGACGTTAGTAGGCGAGTATATGCATTCGCAGAGTTATGGCTTTGAATGGGGATTTCCGGGGGATGCCGTACAGTTCATCGACTCCAAGACAATGGAGATCATCGGCAATCTTAATAAAGTGGTTTCTATCAAAACGGTGGACAAACCGACTGCACATGGCGCAAAACAGTTTGAGATCGTTTTTGAAGAAAGTATCGACCCGGCAATCAGCGAAGCCGGAACATTCGGTATCGAGAATCTGGAATGGACACCGGAAGTTTATTTTGCCGACAATCTGATCCGCAACAACCGTGCCCGCGGTTCCTTGTTCAGCACGCCGAAAAAGACGGTGGTGGAAAACAACGTCTTCGACCATACTTCCGGTACGGCTATCCTGCTGTGCGGTGATTGTAACGGCTGGTTCGAAACAGGAGCCTGCCACGATGTGCTGATCCGCAACAACAAGTTCATCAATGCATTGACCAATATGTTCCAGTTTACGAATGCAGTTATCTCGATCTATCCCGAAATACCCGACCTGAAAGACCAGAAAAAGTATTTCCATAGCAATATCGTGATCGAGAATAATGAGTTCGAAACATTCGATGCTCCGATCCTGTATGCGAAATCGGTGGACGGACTGATCTTCCGCAACAATACGGTCAAACAGAATAACCAGTATCCTGCTTTCCACTGGAATAATCACCGTTTCTTCTTCCAGCGTGTAGTTAATTCCGAAATCAAGGACAATACCTTCGATGGCGGGTTCGATGAGAAGAGGGATGTGAAGGTTGAGAATTGATCTGAGACCTGAAGAAATCTAATAAAAGCCATTTGTCTCGTGCAAAGCATGGGGACAAGTGGCTTTTGTTTATTTTGCTTGTGTAGTCGATTCACAAGCGATCGTAAAGCGGAAAGTCGTTCCGACTCCCAACTCCGATTCAACGGATATTTTACCTCCTAATTTTGTTACGATCATCTGGCAGATAGACAAGCCCAGCCCCGTGCCGGGAACAAAGCTGTCGAACTTGGCAAAACGCTCGAATACACGCTTCAGGTTTTCCGGATCGATCCCTTTCCCCGTATCGGTTACATAAAAAGCCAATCCACCGGGGATGACCTCATAGCCTATCGTAATCGATCCTTCCGAAGTAAACTTAACGGCATTATTCAATAAATTCGTGATAACTTGCGTCAGTCTGTTCTTTTCAGAGTTGATCACATATTTCTTATGAGGTAAATGGCAGATAAGCTTTACTTCCGGTGATAAATGCGATTCATAGACCTGTTTCAAATCGACGATAACTTCCGTTATATCGAAGTCGGTGTAATTGAATACCATTTTCCCGGCATCTATTTTGGATATGTCGAGTATATCGTTAATAATCTGTAGGAGCAGATCATTGTTTTCTTCGATAATACGGACAAATTCTCCTTTCTCCCCGTGATTGTCCGTTTCGGCCAGTAGCTGGGAGAATCCTACTATGGCATTCAACGGCGTACGTATTTCATGGCTCATATTTGCCAGGAAAGTCATCTTCATCCGGTTGGCTTCTTCTACTTTTTCGATGTGGGTAATATCTATTAGCAACCCCGTAACGCTTTTCAGATTCCCGTTAAGGTGGAACTCCATAGGGACGGAAAAGGCATTTACCCAACGGTAGTTTGTATCGCCTTCTAGCATAATGCGCAAATGTAGATTGCTATATCCTTTGTTTTCCAATGCGCGTCTTTCCTGCTCCCGCTTCAGTATCAAGCGATCATCCGGATGGATAGTGAAAATCAATTCTTTTCGGATAAACTCTCCGGGATCGATCGGGTCGGGATAGAGGCGGGTATATTCCTGCGTATCGACGTCGAAATCCCATTGGATGATGTTGGCTGCCTGAATAGCCAGTTCGCTTCGCTGGATATAGTTTTTGAAACGTTGTTCGCGTTCTACCTCTTCTGTAATATCTTCGCGGGTTCCGATCAGTTTGGCCACATTACCTTCTTTATCATAGTTCGATACCTTTGCAATGAGCCGAACCCATCGGTAGGAATTATCGAGCGTCTTGACACGGAATTTTATGTTCATCTGGTCAGAACGCTTATTCAGGATATTGTCGAATGCTTTTTGATACATTAACCGATGTTCGGGGGCGATGATTTTATAGCTATCCTTCAATTTGATATCCTTATCGAAAAACATTGACTCTCCGGCCGAAGTAGATATTCCTGTTTTATGGTCGTATTCCCAGATGATCATATTCGTGATCTGGAGCAGCAGGTCTCGTTGCTGTTTATTCTCTATTAACTCCTGCACCTTGTTTTTCTGGTCGGTAATATCTTTCTGGGTACCGATCAAACGGTCTATTTTTCCGTTTTCTCCGCGTATCCCCATCGAGTAGATCTCATACCAGCGGATTTGGCCGTCGGGAGTAACGAGACGGAATTGTTCGCAACTCTGTTCGTGTACCTCTTCGACAATATCGGTAACGAGTTTAACATGCCTTTTCCGGTCTTCCGGAACTAATTGGTTGGTGACATCCCGTAATCTCATGCCGGGCTGAGGCACTGTGTTTTCATCGGCCAGGTCGAATGAGTCGGTATTGGGGAGGTATGACCAGACTGATAGTCCACCTGCCTTCAGAGCCATCGCCAGTTTATTTTTCTGCTCGATCGTCTCATGCTGGGCCTGTATTCGTTCGGTCATATTACGGAAGATGCCGAATGTGTAATCCTCTTCAAAAGGGATTATATATCCTTCGGCATAGCCTGTGTGCCCTTCGTTCTCTACTTCGTAATGAATTATATTCGGTTTACGTGTTTTTATCGTATCCAGGAATGCATTCAGCAGTTCAGCCCCTGAGCCTCCTCTCAAATTCTTATAACGAAACAACTCCTGTATCGTCTGTCCCTTTTGCTGTTGAGGCGTAAGGGACAGAGATATTTCAGGCTGGTAATTGAGTGAATCCTCGATTACACCCTCTTTGTTTACTATTAAAACCGTATCGGGAAGCAGTTTCAGAAACTGCTTCATCCCTGTCAGAGCATTTTTGTCGTTTGCCATAGCCTATAAATTTCGGGAGGTCTATAACTGGCAAAATTAAATATATTCCTGGTTTTAATTGTATGAATAGAATAAATAAATCAAGGATAATGCTTATTATTGTTGATTTACTAACTTCAGGCTGTAGTTGAGATCCGACTCTGCTTTAGTAAAATCGTCTCCCAAAAGAGTCAGTGTAGAGTCATTTTCACAAAGAAAATTCATCACTTCGTCTCCATTATCGGATACCAGTTGCCATATAGTTGCATTGTCGTTTCCTGGCATCCCTTTGAGTGTGAGACGTTTCCCGTTAGTGACGAATGTAGCGTCTTTGCCGTCTTCCGCTTCCAGATATGTTTGTGAAAGAGAGAAAGTGCCGTCCCCGCTATGCTTCCGGCTACGGATAGTCAGGTCGTAACGGATACCCGGACAGTCGGCGCAGGGAAGCAGACCTTCATAAGTAAGCGTCTGCATAGCTCCCAAGGAGTTGTCTGCTTCCGCTTTATCCTGACGGTAGATTTCAGTTTGACGCTGGCTGATAGTCCATACGCCGTCTACCATACGTACGTTTTTGGTATCATCGTCTTCTATATTCCAGGCATAACCTCCGGCCGGCAGTGAACGGCGGTCGAGTACTTCACTTGGGGCGCCGGTAGAGAAGAATAATTCGGCTTTCAGCGAGTCCGGACTGAATACGAGGTAAGCAGACGATTTCCCGTCTGTTGCTTCCAGGCGTGTTCCCGACTCGAAAAGGCGTATGCAGTTTTGTTGTACTTCCGACCAGGTATAGCCGGCAGAGGCGATACAGCCGTGTTCGTCTTTATCGTTTCCAACCATTTCGGCAGATTCGTTTTCTGACTGTGGTTCTTGTTGTGCTTTCTTTTGTCCGCAGGCAGAAAGCAATCCTGCGCAAAGAATAAAGGCAGTCAGCATGTGCCTGTTGTTTGTTTTTTTCATCGGAATGAATGTCTTTAATTTGTTTATAAACGGAGATCTATACTAGTATATGAAACAAAGATAAGTTATTTTTTGTTCCTTTGTGGTTTGAATAAAAAAGATTAAGCCTGTAAGGAATGAGAATATCCGTACTTATCGTTGCACTCTTGACGATTATCTGTTTGTCGCCAGTGAAAGCTCAGCATGAGGTGTCTGTACCCGATAGCCTGAAACAAAAGATGCCGGTTATCGAATATAAATTTAATCCGAAACACCTGATTCTCCCGGCTTCTCTGATCACCGTCGGAGCAGTCGGAACAGCTATCGACGGGATGAATGATTTCCATCTTTTCTCCCGGAAAAGCGATGTGAAGAAGATCCGTGTGGACGATTATCTGGAATGGGGGATGCTGGGATGGGTTTTCGTCTGCGACCTGATGGGGAAGGAGAAGCATAACTGGGTAGACCAGCTCTTTCTGGTGACTATGGCGGAAGGTATGAATGCCGTTATGACCCGTACCCTGAAATATTCCATCAATGAGACCCGTCCTGACGGAGGGCCTTATTCGTTCCCTTCCGGTCATACGGCCAATGCTTTTTTGGGGGCTCACATGGCTTATAAAGAGTTTAAGGACAGTAGTCCGGTACTGGCTTATTCGGGATATGCGATCGCTTTGTTTGTCGCCGGTTCGCGGTTGTATAATAACCGCCATTGGGTGGCCGATGTCGTGGCGGGAGCCGGTTTCGGTATTCTTTCCGTCGAATTATCCTATCTGGCTTATTTCCCCCTCCGTAACGCCATAGCCCGCAAAATAAATCGTAAGTCAGCTAAAAATATGGTGATCGCCCCGACCTTCAACGAACAGGGGGGAGGAGTTTATTTTTCTTATTCGTTTTAATAATACCTAACCCCCTCCGCTTATTCGTTTTGTATTTATCTATAATTTATTTAGGATCTGTTTTATGACATTCTGCAGTGACAAGAACTTTATTTATTTGTTCTGTCGGATACTTGATCCGGAATATTTCGGTAAGATCCTGGCATATATAGTGTGAATAAATTAGAGAAGCAGGCTCATATTTTTCAAAAGTGAAATTGTATTTTAGATGATTATCGATATATATGCTTAAATCATTACCATTATCTTTGAATGTCCCGGTTATGGTGTCAACATCCGCTCTATTAGTATATTTGACAGACCCTACATTCATTGTTGTATATGTAAGTTCAAACTTGTCTAAAAGCCGAACGGCATACGAGGACTCTAACTCTTCCTGAATTGTGTTTCTCAGATTTCCATTTTCTATATCTATCTGGTATGTAGGAGGCTCTAATACCTGAATCTCGGAGTTGAGTGATTGGATATCTATATAGAATATGAAATTGAAAGAGTCAGACAGTATACCCGCTGTAACAAAATCGACTTGTTTAGTCGTAACCATATATCCGACATTACCTTTATCAGCTATATTAATAGCAGAGTTGTCTTCAGCTAATACATTCCACTCTATGGCAGATTTCATATATATTGCAATAGTATCACCTACCTTTAATTCTATTGTATCGTTTTCTTCAAGAGGATTTATAGTCGAGAACCTATAATTGGTATAATATATATCGGGTATATCATATATCTCCGTACCATCGTCCTCTTCTTTATCTCCACAGCTGACTGCTCCGTACAAAATGCACAGTAACAATACGATAATATTGCCTGGCTTATTTAGAATAAAAGAGAATAATGATAGATAAAAGGATTGTTTTTTCATGCTTGTATAATTTAAATTTTAGCGCAAGTTGCATTGTTTTTTCATGTTTGAAAAACAAAATCTTCGAGATGGGTATTATAATCTTTGAAAGCCTAAAATTCAACGGTAAACCAAATTTTATACTTTCAATGAATTCTGAATATATAGTTAATGGGGGTACATGTCAGATTTGGAGAATCTAATCAGGACAACCGCTTATTGATGTCCAGTAATTGTTCGATGTGTGTACGGTCGTTGCTGAGGCGGGGTATTTTGTGCTGTCCGCCTAGTTTACCCTTTTCTTTGAGCCATTCGTAAAAAGCTCCTTCATGAGCGATTGTGATCTCCAACGGTTGGAGAGATATTTCTTTGTAACGCTTGGCTTCATAATCGGAATTCAGTTCCTGCAGAGTCTTGTCCAGCAGGGATGCAAATTCGTCCAGTGAAGGCGGCATTGTTTCAAATTCGATGAACCATTGATGACGGCCTTTTGCCTTGTCCAGCATGAAGAGAGGGGCGGCTGTATATTCCTTCACTTTTGCTCCCGTCTGGATGCTTACCCGGCTGATCGCTTTATCGGCATTGTCTACCATTAGCTCTTCGCCGAAAGCGTTGATATAGTGTTTTGTTCTGCCCGAAATAATAAACTTATGAGGGAAAAGGGAGGTGAAACGAACCGTATCGCCGATCTGATAACGCCACAGTCCGCCGGATGTCGTTATTACCATCGCATAATTCTTTCCTGTCTCTACTGCTTCTAGGGGAAGAACCGTCGGGTTCTCCATACCCACTTCCGACATGGGGATAAATTCGTAGAAAACACCATAATCCTGCATCATCAGCAGACTCTGGTCTGCCGGATCATCCTGTATGCCGAAGAAACCTTCCGAGGCATTGTAAGTCTCCATATAATGCATCTTGTCCGAAGGAATCAGCGATTTATATTGTTCCCGGTAAGGCTCGAAACTGATACCGCCGTGAAAGAATACTTCCAGGTTGGGCCATACATCACTCAGGTATTCCCGTCCGGTCTTCTTCAGGATCGACTTGATAAGCACCAGCATCCAGGAAGGGACACCCGACAGGCTGTTCACATCCTTATTCCAGGTACAGTCTACAATTGCTTTTATCTTGCTTTCCCATTCGTCCATCAGGATGATCTTTTTAGCCGGAACACGCATCAGGTTGACCAACGGGTTCAGGTTCTGTAGAAGAACAGCCGAGAGGTCGCCGCAATGGGACTTTTGATTGATGGGGGAGGGGCTGTGGCTTCCTCCGAGTATCAGGCCTTTTTTCGAGAAGAAGTGGCTTTCGGGATTGTTTCGGAGGTATAGAGCCACTGTGTCGAAGCCACCTTGATAGTGGCAGCCGTGGAGCACCTCGCGGGTAACGGGTAGGAATTTGCTTTTATCGTTCGTGGTGCCGCTACTTTTAGCGTACCACTTGACGACCGAAGGCCACAGAATGTTCCTTTCTCCGTTTATCATCCGTGTCACATAAGGTTTGATATCGTCATAGAGCTGAAGCGGAACCCGCTCACAGAAGTCACTGTAATTACGGATACTTTTGTAATCGTATGTCAGACCCCATTCCGTATTACGTGCGGTCTTCAACAGAGTGCGCAATTGCTTACGCTGGAGCAGGTCGGTGTCCTGCCCGTATTTCTCTATGTCCTTCTGCCGGTGACGGAAGAGTAGTGATATCGTATTTGTTAAAATATCCATGCTCCTTTTACTTTGTATAGGCTGCAAATGTAGGCATTCTCTTTTTATTTATATCTTTGTTGCATACATAATTAACAAAACAATGAAAATAGGAATCCTTTCTTCCGGAGGTGATTGTCCCGGTATAAACGCTACGATTCGCGGTGTAGGTAAAACAGCCATCATGCATTATGGCATGGAAGTAATAGGTATCCATAGTGGTTTTGTAGGACTGCTGAACAAAGATATTCAATCGTTCGACGAACGAAGCCTTTCAGGTATCCTTAATCTGGGCGGAACGATTTTGGGGACATCCCGCGAGAAACCTTTCCGCAAACTACTCGCTTCGGGCGAAAGCGAAAAGCCTCAGATCATTATACAGAATTATGAAGAATTAGGATTAGACTGCCTTGTCTGTATCGGTGGAAACGGTACGCAGAAAACGGCGGGTATGCTCTCTGCCTTGGGACTGAACGTTATAGGTGTTCCCAAAACGATCGATAACGATGTGTGGGGTACCGATATCACTTTTGGTTTCGATACAGCTGTTAACATTGCTACAGAAGCGATCGACCGCCTGCACTCGACCGCCAGTTCGCATAAACGTGTAATGGTGGTGGAAGTGATGGGACATCATGCCGGATGGATTGCCTTATATGCCGGAATGGCCGGGGGAGCGGATGTTATCCTGTTGCCCGAACTCGGTTATGATATCGACCGGGTGAATGAAGCTATCCTCGACCGTGCCCGCCGTGGTAAGCCCTATTCAATTGTTGTCGTTGCCGAAGGAGTGGAGACACCCGATAAGAAACGCCCGTCCGATTATATCACCCGCACGATAGAAGCGGCTACCGGTATCGAATGCCGTGATACCGTATTAGGCTATATCCAGCGCGGTGGCAACCCTTCGCCGTTCGACCGTAACCTGGCCACCCGTTTGGGAGGACATGCCACGGAATTGATTGCAAACCGCCAATTCGGGCGTATGGTGTGTATGAAAGGGGATAAAGTGGAATCGATCGCCCTATCGGAAGTGGCAGGCAAATTGAAAGTGGTCACGCCGGAGCAGGATCTGATCGTTCAGGGAGAAAGAATGGGGATTTCGTTCGGTAAGTAATTACCGGACTTCTTCATTGATGGTGGCATCAATGCATGCTGTCTTGTTGATTGTTGTCGGTTCAGAAGATGTCTGTTCCGCAGAAGACTCTTCTTCCGGCAGATCCTCAAACTCATGTGCAGCGGTATTTTCTCCCGTCTGTTTCTTTTTCAGGTCGGAGATAAACTGCTGGAAAGTTTTGTCGGTACGCAGCTTTTTGATAGCCATCTTGGCGGCATTCTGCTGGGATTCTTTTTTGGAATAACCGATACCGACGCCGATCTGCATGTCGGCTAATGTTACGCCTGTCTGGAATACCGGATTACCGTCATTATCGGAAAACGACTCGATCAGGTCGAATGTTATTTCCAGCTTATTCTTCTGGCTCCATTCTATCAGGCTCGATTTGAAGTTGACCTCTTTGCGGGCAATATTATCCAGGTCGATATACCTCTTGATGATCACATCATTGATGAAACGGTAACAGGCACGATATCCCTGATCCAGGTAGATTGCCCCGATCAGCGCTTCCAATGCGTTTCCGTACATGTGATTATTGTGTGAACTCAGTTTAGCCGAGTAAACGACCATCTTGTCGAGACCGAGTTCGACCGCCACGCGGTTGAGTGTTTCGCGTTGTACGATCTTCGAACGGGTATTGGTCAGAAAACCTTCCCGTTTGTTTTGGAAATGTTTATACACAATGTCTGCTACGATAGCATCCAATACGGCATCACCCAAAAACTCCAACCGTTCGTTATTCAACCATTTACCATCACTATCTTCTACAGAGGAAGATTTATGAAGGAAGGCTTGTTCATAAACATGGATGTTGTCGGGGTAAAATCCCAGTATCTTATATAAAGAAGAATAAGGCTCCTTATTCTTATGTTTCAGGAGCCTTATCTTTTTGTATAGTTGTGTAAACACGTTACTTCACAAATTTTTTAACAATAGCACAAGCATTATGACCACCGAATCCAAAAGTATTGGATAGTGCTGCCTGTATTTCTCTTTTTTGAGCTTTATTGAATGTAAAATTCAGTTTGTAGTCTATTTCAGGATCATCGTCGCCATCTGCATGGTTGATTGTCGGAGGAATGATTCCATCTTTTATCGCCATGATGCACAACATTGCTTCGATAGCTCCGGCTGCACCTAACAAATGACCTGTCATTGACTTCGTTGAACTGATATTCAGCTTGTAAGCATGATCTCCGAAAACGTCTTTGATCGCTTTTACTTCTGAAACGTCTCCTACCGGAGTAGATGTTCCGTGAACGTTGATATAGTCGATATCTTCCGGAGCCATTTCTGCATCTTCCAGTGCATTACGCATCACTAACTTGGCACCTAATCCTTCAGGATGAGACGCTGTCAGATGGTATGCATCGGCAGACATTCCTGTTCCGGCAATCTCGGCATATATTTTAGCACCGCGAGCCAAAGCGTGTTCCATTTCTTCCAAAATCAAACAAGCTCCACCTTCTCCCATGACGAAACCGTCGCGACTTGCGCTGAATGGACGAGAAGCTGTCTCGGGCGAATCGTTACGGGTTGACAGCGCATTCATCGAGTTGAACCCACCGACACCTGAATCTGCAATAGCAGCTTCCGCACCACCTGTTACGATCACATTGGCTTTACCCAAACGGATATAGTTGAATGCATCAGCGATCGCGTTGGTAGAAGAGGCACAAGCCGACACTGTTGCAAAGTTAGGACCATGAAATCCATAAAGCATGGAGATATGTCCGGCTGCAATATCCGAGATCATCTTCGGGATGAAGAACGGATTGAATTTCGGGCCGATCGTATCTTTGGTTTTCGCATATCCTAAAACTTCTTCGTCAAATGTCTTGATACCGCCGATACCTGAAGCAAAAATAACACCGATACGGTTCTTGTCCTCATTGTCCAAGTCCATAGCAGCATCTTCGATTGCCTGTTTTGCGGCATTTATTGCAAATAAACTATAACGGTCACACTTGCGGGCTTCCTTGCGATCCATTACTGACAACGGATCGAAACCTTTAACTTCGCATGCAAATTGTGTCTTGAATTTGGATGCATCAAACTGTGTAATAGGGCCGGCTCCACTCTTCCCATTGATAATACCCTCCCATGTTTCTGCGAGGGTATTACCAAGAGGAGTAATGGCACCAAGACCTGTTACTACAACTCTTTTTAATTCCATACCTTTAATTAAAAGGATTGATTACTTCGCGTTAGCTTCGATATAAGCAACTGCGTCGCCTACTGTTGTAATCTTTTCTGCCTGATCATCAGGAATTGAGATACCGAATTCTTTTTCGAATTCCATAATCAATTCTACAGTGTCAAGAGAGTCTGCTCCTAAATCATTAGTAAAGCTTGCTTCGTTTGTAACTTCTGTTTCTTCAACACTTAACTTGTCAACGATGATAGCCTTTACTCTAGATGCAACTTCAGACATAACTTTTTCAATTTAGATTAATAAATACGAATATACTTTTTAAATTTGCAGTGCAAAGAAAAGAATTTTTTATGTTACAAAACAAATTTAATGCACTAAAAATGCGGAAAACTGCACATTTTTTCTTTTCGTGTGCACTAAAACATAGGAAAATATGAAAAACGTAGCAATTTTTGCCTCCGGCTCGGGTACAAACGCCGAGAATATCGCCCGATATTTCTCTAAAAGTGAAACCGTTAAAGTGGCGGTTGTTTTGTCGAATAACAAAAATGTAGGGGTTCATGCCCGTGTCAATAATCTGGGAATACCCTCCTTTGTATTCTCCCGTGAGGAGTTTGTGGAAGGTACGCCCGTTTTGGCGAAATTAGCGGAATATCAGGCTGACCTGATCGTTTTGGCTGGTTTTATGAATAAAATATCGGATGCATTGCTGAAGGCTTATCCGGGAAAGATCATTAATATCCATCCGGCCCTGTTGCCGAAACATGGCGGAAAGGGTATGTATGGCATGCATGTGCACGAAGCGGTGGTGGCTGCCGGCGACAAGGAGTCGGGTATAACCATACATTATATTAATGAGAATTACGATGAGGGGGATATTATTTTCCAGGCCAAATGTGAGGTGTTGCCTACCGACTCGCCCGATGCAGTAGCCACAAAGGTGCATAAACTCGAATATGCCCATTATCCGCATGTAATTGAAGAGGTATTAAAGAAGATTTAATAAAAAAGAGTGCACCCCGGACTGATGAAGATCCGGGCGGTGCACTCTTCTGGAAACCAGTATTAATTCCGCTTAGCGAATGATCATTTTAGCGGTATAATTACCGATGCGGACGATATAGAAACCGGCCTGCAACTGCACGGTCTTATCGCCTGCTACCTGCAACTGTTCTAGACTTGAATGTTTTCGATGTGTGGATTATAATGCCTTTATCTCCTCAACCGACAATCCTGTACATTTTGCAATGTCGGTAGTCTCTATACCCATACGTTTCATATTAACTGCCGTCTGACGTAAGGCTTCCGCTTTACCTTCTGCTTTTCCTTCTGCAAGGCCTTCGATCCGGCCTTCCCATTTGGCGGTGTCGAGGACATCGTTCTGGATCATGATTACATTCAGGTGCTCGTCATAAGCATGCCGCTCCTGCGAGGACATGGAGTAGTACTTTAGTTTCTCGCGGGCTTCACGAAGGCCGGGTGTTGTCGTATCGGGACGGATCGTGCCGTCTTTCAGGTATTTGATCCATTCGTCCAAAGGCGTTGTGGCTACTTTATCGAACTCGTTTACACGGATCAG
>NZ_KQ033919.1:2025342-2035077 GCF_000969825.1 Parabacteroides gordonii MS-1 = DSM 23371 | reverse complement strand
ATATATTGAATCAGCCGGGTTGTATTAATACATAATACCCCGGCTGATTTTGTTTCACTTCCTGCCAGATTTAAATGTTTCAGTTCTTCCTATAAATGAATGTTTTCGGTGTAAGATTATAACGACTCTATCTCCTCTACCGACAAACCTGTACATTTTGCAATGCCGGTAGTCTCTATACCCATACGTTTCATATTTACTGCCGTCTGACGTAAGGCTTCTGCCTTTCCTTTAGCCTCTCCTTCTGTAAGACCTTCCGCTTTTCCTTCGGCAAGGCCTTCGATCCGGCCTTCCCATTTGGCGGTGTCGAGAACATCGTTCTGGATCATGATTACATTCAGGTGCTCGTCATAAGCATGCCGCTCCTGCGAGGACATGGAGTAGTACTTTAGTTTCTCGCGGGCTTCACGAAGGCCGGGTGTTGTCGTATCGGGACGGATCGTGCCGTCTTTCAGGTATTTGATCCATTCGTCCAAAGGCGTTGTGGCTACTTTATCGAACTCGTTTACACGGATCAGAATGTATTCAGGGAAGATCTCTGCAGGCAGGCGGGTGATGACTGCATCGCGGTCGCGCATGTTGATACGCAGACGGTCGCCGGTATGCACACCGGTGAAATGATTCTGTCCGTGGTAGAAATAATCCGTACCCACACCGAGATCGAAGTAAATAATGCTGATGGAGTAGACTTTCTTTACCTTCTGATAACCTTCACCCAGCGAGATATGCTCGGTGATGGCTTTGGCCACGCCGTAGAGGATACGTTCGAGATAATGCACTTCGCGGGTGTTCTGGATTTCGACGATAATGATCTCGCCTTTGCTGTTCAATGCTTTGATGTCTACACGATTGAACTTGTCGCTGGCACTTTCCTGGTTGCTTTCGCTTTCGAGGATTTCAAGGATACGAACCTCTTCCCGCAACACGACTGTCAGGAAACCGTTAAGCACATCGAAGTTGGCCTTCTGGCGCAACAAACGCTTGATGGCCCAATCGAAGCGGATATACCGGTCTTGCAACTCTTTTCTTTCATTCTCTGCCATGACTTTAGGATCTAAATTTTTCATAATTAAGTGTTTTATGTGTTACGTAATTCACAAAGATACATATATTAATGGATGAACAGACAGAACTGGTTCGCTTTTTTCCTATTATATTAACTATCCTGTAACACTCAAGTGATTTTGATTAATGAAACAGACTGTACTGTAAGTGCTTGCTCTTCAGGAGAGAAAATTCTTATATATTATGATACTTGAGTGCCACAATATATGATACTTGAGTGTCATAATATATGAGAATGTTGTATCATAATATATGATACTGTGATAAGATAGAACAGGATAAAAACAGAGTCCGGTAGCGTTGTAAGGATGGGTATATCCTATTTCAGGACAAGACAGTGATAGATGAGTGATAGTTAAGTGATAGTTGAAAAAAGCAACTATCACTCTTATATCCCTTGATTATAATAGTATAAAGAAGATTTGTGATGGTGTGATAGTTGCTTTTCAATATGTGTATAGTAAAATTAGAAACTCATATTCAACTGCATCACGTAAGTACGCGGTGCACATACCAGCATCGGGCGGGTACAATATTCTTTATTGAATAAGTTGTTTACGGAGAACTGGAAAAGGATATCTTTTGTGATTTTCACACCTGCGCGCAAGTCGACCACGCAATAATCCGTGTTCTTTTCTTTCCAGTAAGAGTTTAATGTCTCTCCGCCGATATTGCCATACAGGAACTGGCGGATATATTCCATTACATCCGGTTGATCCTTTTCGCGTTCATCTACCATCAGATAGTCCACTGCCAGCATTTTGCTTTTCCAGGTGACGTTCAGACCGAGGTTCAGACGTTTCCATTCAAAATCGACAACTCCTTTTACCGTATGTTTCTGGCGGTATTTCAGATATTTGGAGTCGTTTGATTTCTCTTTGGCACGGAGCGGGTCGTTGTATTGTGCTTCGATCTCGTTCTTTTCTTTATAGTCGGCATCTTCCGGTTCGATAAATACATATCCCAGATTGTAGGTTAAGCGCGTGTCGGGGTTGAAGTTATAAGCACCGGTCGTGCTTACTTCCGCACCGTAGATGCGTGCTTTCGATACATTATAGAACTGTGCTCCGATACCCGGCATCTGGCCTTGGGCAAGGATACCCAGGATCTCTTTCGTGCTGTTGGCATAGGCAAATGTATTGGGGTCGAAGAATCCGAAGCGGAACTCGATCATATCGGTATACTGGGTATAGAAACCGGCTACATCGAAGAAGCCTTGCAGATTTCCCAGTTTATAGCCTTGCTTGATACCTAATTCAGCGTTGACTCCCTTTTCCGGCTGTACATCGTTGTTCGGGAATACACCGACTCCGCCGATATCCTTGCGGGCATATTTCTCGGTCAGAGACGGATAGCGGTAACCTTGCCCGAAGCTGGCACGGATAAAGCTGTAATCGGCCAACTGATAATTCAGACCGGCACGGAAGATTGGCTTAACCGGTACTTTTGCACCGAATATCTTGGTATCAGCTTCACGCAGGTAGTCGTCTACACGGTAGTATTCGGCACGCATACCGGCCGATACGCTCAGGCGGTCGAAGAAACGCTGGTCGTACTGGAAGAAGAGGGCGGCATTGTCGCTGTCATGGTTACCGGTGGTGACGGATGTGCTGCGCATGTGCTCGTAAGTGGCACCCGCAGTGATCTGTGTTCCGTTGTCCCATTTCTTATTGAACTGGTAGTCTATATAATAGGTATAGTTCTTATCGATGCTGACCGGATCGGATTTCGGTTCGATCGCATTCGATAACCACGGGATCAGGTCGGATGTGCTGCTCGGAATACCGCGTTTCATCACCCACGAGAGCAGGTCGGCATAATCGGCCGTAGTTGCTGTCGGGAAGATCTGGCCCAGCATACCGGTCGCTCCGTTCACCAGTCCGTTCACATCGCCTTGCAGTGCCGGCTGGATGAGCGGGTAGAGCATGCTGTAATCGCCATTTTGTACGTTCTGCACAATCCCTGTAATGGCATTGACGTCCGTTCCCATATTTCCGAGAATTTCAGTGATCGACTTGCCCTTGTTGGAACCGTCTGCAATGTTGTCGCCACGATAATAAAAACGGGCTTTGATCTTATGTGACGTATTATTGGACGGGTTCGTAAAGTTAAAGAACGGGTCGATATAGAATGTATTCGCTTCGCGTCCCATATTGGCGATAGGCGATGGCTCATAAGCATCTTTCGGTGAACGCCAGAGGAAGAAGTCGGCATATTTATCGCTCATGAAATTGACGTTGAAACCATAGTTTACCAACAGGCCGTTCGTCATAGGCTGATGATAAGTCAGGTTACCACCGGCACGGAAACGTTTGTTATAGCCCTGCTCCTTGTATCCTTCGTCGGTAAACATATTCAGTCCGGCCGATACGTCGAAATTCCCGATACGGCGGGCATGGGAGAAGTCTATCCCTTCGTATATCGGGTTGCGGATACCGGAGAATACATTCTTACGCAGGAAAGGTTCCACTTCATATTTACCTTCTTTCCAGAACGATTTGTCGCTCCAACGGTATTCTTCGTTATCAGGATCGCCGTAAATACCCAGATAAGTACGCAGGGTGGTTACCGGTGTCAGGCTGGGGCGTTTTGTCCGGATATTGATCACCCCATTCAAGGCCGACGAGCCGTAAAGAACCGATGAAGCTCCTTTCATCACCTCTACCTGTTCGATGTTTTCAAGCGGGACGATGTTCCAGTTGATAATACCCGTACCGGAAGTAAGGGCGCTCATCCCGTCTATCAGAACGAGGCTTCGCGAACCGACACCGTATGTCCAGCCGTTACCGCCACGGATAGATGGCTGTTTGTCGTTGATATCTACACCCGGCATCGTATTCAGCGTTGCGCTCAGGTCGGTCGGTGCCTGTTTGGTGATGTCTTCCGCCTTCAGAAGATCCATTGAAACGGTTACGTTGCTCAGCTTCTGCTCAAAGCGTCCGGCACTGACTACTACGTCGCCCAGCAGATTCGCTTTGATACGCATCCGGATATCTCGGGTTTTCGTTTCGTTCCGGTTGATCACTACCGGCACCATTTCATTCTCATATCCTATATAACTGAACAACAAGTCGACGCCACCTTCCGGCAGGCTGATCTGATAAAAACCGTCGGCATTCGAGACGGTTCCGTCTGTTTCCCCGCTCAGTCTTTTATAAGTAATATTGACACCGGCCAGCGGTTCGTTTGTCTCCTGATCGTAAATATGTCCTTTCATTATCTGCCCGAATGCAGGCCCGGCCAGAAAGGTTAGTAGGAATGCTATTACATATAACTTTTTCATTTCTATCGTTTTTATTTGTTATAATGTCTGTTTTTCTTTGGTCAGCATCATACCCAGTTCGAGTGTCTGGGTTTGTTGCAGGCTTCCGCTCAATAGGTCGAGTAAGGTACCGATCATCGGCCCCATCGGGCCGTTCAGGATTTCTTCCGGAAGAAGTCCTTTTACTAAAGAAAGCAGGGGAATGAACGCCTCTATTTCTTCCTTGTCGAGGTACAGGTAAATGTCTCCCTTGTAGGCAATCATATTGCCCATGCTGTTGGTGGGCGTTTCCGAGTTTTTACGGATGTTCATCTTAATGCCTGTCGTACTCCATTTATTGAGCTGCTGATAAACAGCGGCGATAAGTGCCATGTCTAACCCGTCGTCCGCCTTGGTCTTGTTCTGTTGGATCTGGTAGAGGATCATGTCGATATTAGGCACGATGTAAAGCTCTGAATCGTCTTTTACATAATAAGAAGCCAGGTTGATCGGAGAGGAGATCCATTCGCTGTCTTTTCTGTCGGGAACTGCATTGATCAGGTCGCCGATCGCTTTCCCTTCCGGCATAGTGGCATACCTGGCTGTGATATTACCGTCCGGATTGAAAGTGACGTTATTTATAAACCACGTGATCAGGTTGCTCAGCATACCTTCCAGCATGGGGGCGGCCTGTGCCAGTATCAGGTTGTCGGTTACTAGATGGAAAGAATAATGACGTAAGGTGTAGTTTCCCAGCACCGGGTCTTTCTCTTCGGTGACAGCGGTTTGCACCGGATACCAGGTCTTGTTGGATGTCAGCTGGTTGCTTGCAATTTTCACATCAGTCAGATCCAGTGTCATTTTCCCCTTCTCCACTTTCCCTTTGTAGGCGAAGGTCGTTCCATTGGTTCCGGTTCCGTTCCCGGCAAAAGAATAGCCGTTGGTCTCGGAAGTGAGTGCTACATTCTCCAGCGGGGTAGCAGTTTCTCCCGGTAAGACACCGTGTAAGGTAATGTTGGCTGTGTTGTCATTAGTCATTTTAAAAGCGACATCCTTACCGATGAACTCTCGTCCGCTGTAAGTCAGGATCAGTGCGTCGCCACCCTCGGGTGCGCTCAACTTGTTAGAATAGGTTCCGTTCATTTCGGGTCCATCATAATCATCATTGTCATCGCAGGCGGTAAGTAGGGCGACCATACAGATGGCATAAAGAAAGTTGCGCAATAAATACTTGTTCATTTACTTTTCTTTTTATTGTTTAATATAATGATGTTACAAAGTACCGACATAACTTTAAATCAAACAATAGCTATCTTTCGGAATCAATATTCTATTCTTAAGAAATGACCTTTTATTCTTGTATAACTATCTGTATATTAATATATGCCAATGAGATATTATTAATAATAGAATATCGAATGTGAAAAATGGAGATTGACGGATATATTTATAAGTACGTTCTTTGTTCTCATTATGTTAATGAGTCTATTATTAGGTTTTTTAGCCTTTTTGGTTCGCATGCTCTTTAAACGGAAAGCGGCAAGTAAAAAGGTAAGTGAGGGATACGAAGTGAAAGAACAGTGTCTCGTGGATGACAGTGAAGGCAAAGAAGTCTGAATTGTTGTGGAAAAACTACATGTAAAATATTGAACGGATGAGAATATTATTAGTAACAAGAGGATCGCAGGGGGATGTATTGCCCTATCTGGCTATTGCCCGTGAACTGGTTGAGCGCGGCCATGAAGTAACAATGAATCTTCCCCATGTCTTTGAGGAGATGGCAAAAAAATATCCTGTGAAAGTGGTTTTGCAGGACTTCGACAATATAGGCGGAATGATGGCCGATGCCGCAGAGAATAAGCAAAGTTTTAAACGGATCGTAGAGTGGACGCGCGATGCGATAGACAAGCAGTTCGTGCAGGTCGTACCGCTTCTGGAACAAAACGATGTGTTGGTTGCCGCCAATACCGAATTTGCGGCAACCGGTATTGCGGAATATTGTAAAAAGCCGTTTGTCCGCACGGCTTTCGCTCCTTTCCTGCCCGGGGAGAAGATGCCGCCGCCCGCTTTCCCATATCCGAAACCCAATCCTATCTTCACGCCTAAGTTGCTTTGGCTGATGATGAACCGTGTTTCCAATTATATGGTGAAAGACACAATCAACAGGAACCGTGCGAAATATGGTTTGGCTCCTATCAAGAACTTCGGACAGGATGCCGCGAAGAATAGTGATAACTTCCTGTTGTATAGCCAATACCTGGGACATACCGATCCGGTTTGGGATGAACGTTTCCGTTGGAATATCGGTGGCTATTGCTTTAATGATACTTTCGAGTATGATGAAGAGGCCTATCAGGAACTGATGGCGTTTATAAACAAAGACAAGGCACCGGTTATCTTCTTCACTCTAGGCAGTTGTACGACCAATGACCGCGAACGCTTCTGCGGGATGCTGGCTCGTATCTGTGAACGGAAGAAATACCGCCTGGTGGTCGGTTCGGGTTGGGCAAAGACCGGAGCTTCGTTACAGGGAAGCGAGCAACTTTTCCTGATGGACAAGCCGATCCCTCATCATTTGATCTTCCCCCATTGCGATGCTGTTATCCATCACGGAGGAAGCGGAACGACACATAGCGTGGCACGTGCAGGAGTTCCTCAACTGATCACTCCTTTATTGCTCGACCAGCCTTATTGGGCTTACCGGGTGCAGGTTCTGGGATTAGGCCCGGCAAGGGTAAAGATCGCAAAGGTTTCGGAAGAAGAGTTGGAAGAAAAAATGAGCGACCTGGTCACTAATCCGGATTATAAAAAGAATGCAGCCGCTGTCGCTGAACAGATAAAGAGCGAAAAAGGTATAGAGAAACTATGTGATTACATAGAGTCTCTGGCGTGATGAATCCGGCTTGTATTTAGTCTTTTTTACCGCAGTTTATTTCTGTTAAAATGCGGCCCGCCTTTTGCCATGAAGAAAAGTGTCGATAAGACTGTCAGGCAGGCGCCGAAAAGATAGGCGTAATTGAACCCGCCGAAGGTTTGCGCAATGCTTCCCCCAATCATCAAGCCGATACCGATACCTACGTCCCAGCTTGTCAGGTAAGTGGAAGTAGCCGTTCCGCGCTGACTGTTGGGGGCAAGGTTCACGAACAAGGTGTTGAAGGCCGGAAACATCGTTCCGAAAGCGACTCCCTGCGACAAGGCGATCCCGATAAATAAATAGGAGGTGAATACCGGGTTCCATTTCATCAATGTTTCGAGTGATGCCAGTGCGAAAAAGCTGGCACATGCCAGGAACATTCCCAACAGGATAACCAGCGTGATACGCCCTTTATCCACCTGTCGCCCGGAGAACAGGCGTGATACCGCCAGCCCGATCGCCATAAAGGTGAAGTAAAGTCCGGAATGTACGGAAATACCGATCTCGTCGGCATACATCGCCACATAAGTAGTCGTCATGCCGTAAGGGATGGAAAGCAATAATAAGGAAATCCCGGCCCAAAGCCCTTTCACCAGGAAGAAACGGTCGAGCGAGATCGGTTCCTTCTTGACCGACTGCTTGTAAGGTGTTTTTACCAGATAAGCCATAATGAATCCCAGGAAGCAGGAAATAAGCGAGCAGGAGAAGATCACCTCATAACTGAAACTTTCGTGCATAAACAATCCGATCATCGGCCCGAAACTCATCGCCAGGTTGTTTGCCATCCCGTAATATCCAAGCCCTTCGCCACGTCGGGAAGAGGGGAGGATGTCGATCACGATCGTATTACCGGAAACTGTCACCATACCGAAAGCAAATCCATGCAGGATACGCAGCACAATGAATATACTCAACAGGCTGGCCACCATATATCCGGCAAATATGACCATAAAGATACCATAAGCCAGCAGGTATAACGGCCGGCGTGCAAACGTATCCAGTAAATAACCCGAGAACGGCCGGATACAAAGACAGGCGATCGTATAGCAGGACAGGATAAACCCGATCATCGACTTATCCGTCATAAACCGTTCCTGCAGGTAGAAAGGCAGGATCGGAAGTATCAGGTAAAAAGCAAAGAACAGCAGGAAATTTGCTGTCAATATGTAGCAAAAACCGGGTGATAATAACTTGTCTTTCGCCATTGTTGTGAGTCGTTGGATTAATTACCGTATGTATCAAAATAAAATACTGAAGTTACCGGAAACCCAACTGATCGAAAAGTTTCCGTTCTTCTGCAGTTGCATTCTTTATTGTATAAGCTGCAAACTCCCGTGGGTGCTGATAATTTGCCCGGAACCATTCAAACTTATCCGGCGTTTCCCGTAGTATTTGATCTATGGCAAGCGGGTTGAAGCTCCTGAGAACGGCATATTCGATACGTTGATCCGCCACACCGTCCAGGTCGATAACCGGATCGGTCGGGGCTGGCGGGATCACTTCTCCCAGCTTCTCTATTTTTATGTCGAAAAAACGTTCGATATTTTCGAGGCAGGTACGGGTACCGTTTGCCTTACCGTCGGCAGAGAAACCTGCAATGTGTGGAGTCGCGATGGACACACGGTCAAGCAGTTCGCGATCGATTGCCGGTTCGTTTTCCCAGCAGTCTATAATGGCTTCGCTGATCTGTCCGGATTTCAACGCTGTGAGAAGTGCTCCCGTATCGTGTACGGCTCCTCTTGAGGCATTTACAAACCAGGGTTTCTTCCGGGTTTTACCGAAAAAATCTTCATTAGCCAGATGACGTGTCATGAAGCGTCCTTCTTTGGTTAGAGGCGTATGGAAACTGAAGATATCAGATTCTTGGGCGATTGTATCCAAAGAAACGAAACCTTTGCTTCCTTCTGCTTCGGCACGCGGCGGGTCATTGCGTAAAACATGCAGTCCGTAAGCTGTACAGAGCTTTTCGAGCTCTTTCCCCACATGGCCGACACCGACTATCCCGATTGTTTTTCCCTGTAATGATTCTTTTCTGCGGAGTGCTACCGTGATTAGCGATGCCAATATGTATTGGGCAACCGATACCGCATTACAGCCCGGTGCATTTTTCCATGTGATACCGGCTTCGTCGCAATATTTTGTATCGATATGATCGAAACCGATGGTTGCCGTGGTAATCAGTTTTACCCGACTCCCTTCCAGCAGCTCGCGTGTACATTTATCTATACTGCGAACGATCAGCGCATCTGCATCATGAATATTTCCGGGAGTGAATTCTTTTGAATTGAGGTATTTAACCTCTGCAATCGGTTCTGCTATTCCCTTTAGATAAGGGATGGTGTTATCTGCTATTATCTTCATTTTGCCTTTGTATTAACTGCTGTGATAAAAGAGAAATCCTATTGTTTTATCTGTGTGCAAAGGTAGTGCTTTCTTTTATAAGGAAGAGGAATGAGGGTGATTAATGTATTTATTGCAGAATCAAGTTGGGTAGTAGGGGTGTTAGTTCTGGTAG
>NZ_KQ033919.1:1340172-2025162 GCF_000969825.1 Parabacteroides gordonii MS-1 = DSM 23371 | reverse complement strand
CTACCAGAACTCTGTTTGCTTTGAATTATCGGATTTTGTGTTTTGTATATGAAAAAACTAGTGTTGATATTAATAAATGTGATTATGAAAAAAATCTTTTCAATTCTTTGCGCCATTTTGTTGTGTACTCAACTGGTGGTAGCGCAGGGTAAGCTGGTGAAGGGTGTCGTTACATCCTCGGAAGACGGTTTACCGATGATTGGTGTTGCGATCATGGATAAACAAACCATGAACGGAGTGACAACGAACGAGAATGGAGAGTTCTCTATTGAAGTGACTGCCCGCACCAAAGTTCTTCATGTCTCTTATCTGGGATACAAAACCAAAGAAGTTCCTGTTGTTGGAAACAACCTGTCGATTCAGATGGAACCGGATGTGGTAGCCATCGATGAGGTTATGGTAGTTGCTTATGGTACCGGAAAGAAATCGACTTTTACGGGCTCGGCAACAGTGGTTAAGAAAGAATCTTTGGAAAAGATACAAACATCGAATGTTACACAGGCATTACAAGGTCAGAGTAGCGGTGTTCAGGTTATAAACAGTTCCGGAGAACCCGGAGAAGATGCCAAGATTTCAATACGTGGTATCGGTTCGATCAATGCATCCAGTTCTCCTTTGTATGTAGTGGACGGTATAGCCTATGATGGATATATTAATGCGATCAACCCTTCCGATATTGAGTCGATGACAGTATTGAAAGATGCTTCTGCAACAGCATTGTATGGCTCCCGTGCTGCCAATGGTGTTATTATGATCACCACCCGTAAAGGGAATTCCGAAAAAGGACAGATCAATTTTAAATCGACATGGGGATTTGCAAGCTTGGCTGTCGGTTTGCCTGACAGACTGAGCCCGCAGGAATTTACTCAATTAACTTGGGCTGCATTGAAGAATGGTTATATGGACGACAAAGGTGTTTCTGCTGAAGAAGCTGCCCAATATGCGACAAACAGTCTGGCAACAGAGTTGAAGATTAATCCGTTCTCTATCAATCAGCCTGTGGGTTTGAATGGTTTGATGGATCCGAATGCCAAATTGTTATTCTCCGGTGATTGGGATGGTGAATTGATGAAATCACGTTTACGTCAGGAATATAATATTGATTTCAGTGGAAAATCGAAGAAAGCGGACTATTTTATTTCAGCCGGCTATGTAAATGACAAAGGTATATTTACTACACAGAAATTTGAACGTTATTCTACCCGTGGCAATGTCAATTATACAGTGAATAAATGGTTACAAGTAGGTACAAATATTGGTTTGTCTCACAGCCGCAGTGAAGGTTGGGCTAGTGGAAATACAACCTGGTTCCTTCGTACTATCCCTTCTACTTACCCTGTTTATGAATGGGATTATGATAAGGGAGCTTATAAAGTAGATGGTAATGGAAACCGTATCTATGATTATGGCGATAATCGTCAAAGCTGGATTGCCTGGAATCCATTGGCTGATGCTGTTTACAATCCTTCGCCGACTATGCATGATAACGTTTCTAACCGTACTTATGCCGAGATTACTTTCTGCCCGGAACTTAAATTCCGTACGAATGTTAGTTTTGATTATTTCTTGTATTCTTATGATGGATATACCAATAGTGAACATGGCTTTGGTGCCGGTTTCGGAGGGGAGGCTTATAAGGAATCTAATCGTGGTTTCTCTTATACGATCAATAATTTGCTGACTTTTAATAAGTCGTTTGGCGATCATACTTTGAGCGTACTTGTCGGACAGGAGGCTTATGCATACGAATATAAAAAATTGCAGGCAGCTAAACGCGGTTTCCCATTTAATGGTCTGACAGAGATCGGAGCAGCTTCGACGATGTACAGCATGGATTCATATAAGGATAAATATCGTTTATTAAGCTGGTTGAGTCGTGTTGAATATGATTACAATGATCGTTATTATATCTCAGGAAGTTTCCGTACGGATGGTTCTTCCCGTTTCCATCCAGACTCACGCTGGGGTAAATTCTGGTCGGTAGGCGCATCCTGGAGAATCTCGAATGAAGATTTTATGAAAGAATATACCTGGATCGACAATTTGAAGTTGAAAGCTAGTTACGGTGCTGTTGGTAATGACGGACTTTCAGATTATTATGCTTACCAGGGGCTTTATGCTACAGGAAATAACGATTATAACAACGCAGGTGTAAAGATCAGCCGCCTACCGAACAAAAACCTGAAATGGGAAAGTAATATGCAGTTCAATGTCGGTTTGGATTTCGCGTTATTCAACAAACTGACCGGTGGTATCGAATGGTTTAGCCGTAAGTCGAAAGATCTGCTGTTCCCGATGCCTATGGCTCCTTCTACCGGTTTCTCAAGTATCAACCGGAATGTCGGAGATGTTAAGAATGCCGGTATCGAGTTTCAGTTAAGCTATGCTGCTATCACGAATAAGAATTTCAAATGGACGATCGATTTGAATGGAACTTCTTATAATAACACAATCACCAAGTTGCCGCAGGAAGAAATGAATTCCGGTTATTTCAAATGGCGTGAAGGTGAATCCCGTTATAATTTCTGGGGGCCGGAGTATGCCGGTGTAAATCCGGAGACTGGTAACGATCAGTTCTGGAAAAATGTATACGAAACGAAAGATGGAAAGAAAGTGTTGGTAGACCGTGTATTGACTGAAGATTTCAACGAGTTGACCAGCGATGACCAGAAAAAATATCTGGGTGATGCTATTCCTGCCTTGTTCGGCGGTTTCACAAATAACTTCTCCTATAAAGGCATTGATCTTTCGTTTATGATTTATTATAGCATCGGTGGTAAATTGTATGACGGAGATTATTCACAAATGATGGCTTACCGTACCGGCTATAGTATGCATCCGGATATGTTGAAGGCCTGGACACCGGAGAATAAGAATTCCGAATTTCCCCGAATTTCTACTGCTTATGCGAATTCAATGGGATCTTATTCTTCTAAATTCTTGTATGATAACTCTTTTGCCCGTTTGAGAAATATAACATTGGGTTACACGTTACCTAAGTCTTTGTTGAGTAAGTTTACAATCAACTCATTACGTCTTTTTGTACAGGGTGATAATCTGCTCACAGTAGGTAGCGCCGCACGTAGAGGAACAGATCCGGAGCAGGATATTTCCGGTACAACCGAAAACCGTTTTCCGACAACGAAGTCTATCTCATTTGGTTTGCAGTTGAATTTGTAAGGATATAAAAAATAAAATGATATGAAATCAATAAAATATATAGTATCAGTGTTAGGTGCAGGTATGCTTGCATTAAGCACATTATCGTGCAGCGATTTTCTGGACACAAACCCGTCAACATCTGTGGCCGATAGCGAAGTATTCGTAACGGTGGCAGGTGCCCAGGCTGCATTGAATGGTTGTTATTATCACATGAGAGCTTATAATAGCGGAGGTGCCGATCGTTGGGATGATTGTGGTATCCCTTCTATGCAAATGGTTTCCGATGTGAGTGGAGAAGATATGATTGTTTGGGGCGGATGGTATGGCTATACTTATAATTATTGGGGTGAAACCCGTGGTGATATTTTCCGGAGTGGCGCATTATGGCGTTTTCACTATACGCTAATTAATAACACAAACGGAATTCTTGCCAATATCGATAATTGTGAAGGATCGGATATTGATAAACAATATGTGAAAGGACAGGCATTGGCTATCCGCGGATGGGCTTATTTTAGTTTAGCTCGTTTGTTTCAGCAGACTTATATTATTGCTCAGGACATGCCGGGTATGCCTATTTATACGGAGCCGACAACCGAGTCTACTGAAGGTAAACCTCGCGGGACATTGAAAGATACTTATACCCAGATCCTCTCAGACCTGACTGCGGCAGAACAGATGCTGGATGGTTTCGATCGTGGTAACCGAATCAATAACTTCGACCAGTCGGTGGTGCAGGGTGTTTTATCTGAAGTATACCAGGTAATGAATGATTGGCCAAAGGCGGAAGAATATGCGAAAAAAGTACTGGCTTTATATCCATTGACTACTGCGGAACAATTTAAAGCCGGCTTTAACGACGAAACGACTCCTTCCTGGATCTGGGGAATGAAACAGACAGAAGAGCAGAATATGAGTGATTATTCTCCGTTTGCGATGTGGGCGAATGATACGCGTAAATGCTTTACTTTCCGTTGTTTCTTCCTGAGTGATAATTTTGTCGCTATGTTCGATGAGGAGGATATTCGTGCCAGTCAGTTTGAATATTGGTGGGATCAGATTTATGCTTCCTTTAAATTCAGAGATAATGAAGAATGTCGTGGTTCTATCGTTTTTATGCGTGCAGAAGAAATGTTGTTGAATGCGGCGGAGGCTTTAGCCCGCCAGAACAAAGATAAAGAAGCACAGGAGTTATTGTGGCAGCTTCAGGATCTGCGTAGTGCCAAACACACAACAGCTACCGGTAATGATTTGGTTGAAGCAATTCTGATAGAAAGGCGTAAGGAACTGTATGGAGAAGGTTTTGCTCTGTATGATATTAACCGGAATCAGAAACCGTTGCTTCGCGAAGGCAATCATGTTACTTACGGAGGAGCAAAAAGTTTCCCTGCCCGTTCATGGCGTCTAATCTATCAGATTCCGAGTACGGAACTTAAGAATAATAAGTCGATGGTGGATGATATCTGGCCGGCCGGTGATCAGAATCCGTATGATGGAGTGTATGAGCCTTAATATTAATTACCAGTATGATAGTTTATCAGGTCCGGGCAAATTGTCCGGACCTGATTGTTTCCGTATAAATTTTATCCGTTACGCTTTTGATAAATAAAGATAAAAGCGTATTTTGCACGTTTAAATAATCAATGTGTTTTTAATAAAGTAAATTGACGTATGAAATATTTGTTTCGTTGTGTGTTATGTCTGTTGGCAGTTCTCAGTCTTTCTGTGTATGGTAAAGGTAAATATACGAATCCGCTGCCGGTGAAGTTCGGTGACCCGTATGTGTTGCTGGCTTCAGACGGTCGTTATTATATGTATGGTACGGGTGCCGGAGCTGTGGATGGTTTTTGTGCTTATTCTTCAGATGATCTGATAGACTGGAAGCCGGAAGGACAGGTCTATCGGGGAAATGTTCCCGGATCGTGGGCTGTTGCCAACTTCTGGGCTCCTGAAGTATATGAGCGGAACGGTAAGTATTATATGTTTTTCAGTGCAGACTGGAAAGAGAATCCCACGAATGAGTTGGAAAATTTCCGTATAGGTGTTGCTGTGGCCGATAAACTGACCGGGCCTTTTAAAGAGATGAGCGACCGCCCTCTTTTCGATCCCGGCTATCCGGTTATCGACGGTAACCTGCTGCAAGATTCCGACGGACGGTTTTATCTGTATTATTCCCGTTGCTGCTATAAGCATCCGGTAGAGAGCGAAGTGGCTACCTGGGCACGTGAAAAAGGTATGTTTAAAGAGATAGAAGAAAGTTGGATTTATGGAGTCGAGCTGAAACCAGACCTGAGCGGAATTATTGGTGAACCTGTTTTGATACTGCGTCCGCCTGTAACGAATGATGATCCGCAGGCAGAGTGGGAGAGCCGTTCCGTTACTTCCGGTGAGGTGAATCGCCGATGGACGGAAGGTTCCTATATATTCAAGAAAGGTGCTCTTTTCTATATGATGTATTCGGCGAATTATTTCGGAGGTAAGAACTATGCCGTCGGTTATGCTACTTCCAGATCCCCGCTTGGCCCGTTTGTCAAATCAGCGAATAACCCGGTATTGCAGAAGAATGTGGAAAAAGGAGGAATAGTAACCGGAACCGGTCATAACAGCGTGACTTATTCAAAAGACGGGAAACAGATGTATTGTGTCTATCACGGTCGTACAAAGGCTACTGGTGAAGAACGGGTCGTTTTTATCGATAAGATGGGCGTTGACAAAGACGGACATTTGTATGTGGAGGGACCCACCACCACTTTGCAGCAAATGCGTTGAAAGTTTACACTTTGGGTATCAGAAAAGATTTCCTACCTTTGTGGACTGTATTTACAGAAAGAAAAACGGATTGAAAACGAAAAAGTACGATAAGAGATGGCAAAGATATTAGTGATACGACTCGCGGCGATTGCCGATGTGGCGATGACACTTCCGGTCATCTATTCGGCTGCTAAAGCCAATCCGAAGGATTCGTTTACGGTGTTGACGCAGGCATTTATGATGCCGGTTTTCATGAATCGTCCTTCCAATGTGGAAGTGATAGGTATTAGTACTAAAGGTGCTGAGAAAACGTTGATCGGTCTGTTACGGTTTACTTCCGCTTTGGTGAAGTTTGATTTTGATATCGTTCTGGATTTACAGAATGTGATTCGTACTATGATTATTCGTACTTCCTTTTGGATGAAAGGTAAACCGGTCTATGTGCTGGACAAGATACGGAAAAGATACCCTCCGCTTATGCGTAGGGAAAACAAAAAACTGGAACCTCTGCCTTCCGTGCTCGAACGTTATGCCGATGTATTCCGTGCTGCCGGGCTGGCTTATACCGAATCTTTCACCTCTTTATACGAATCACATCCGGCCAACTTGTCAAAAATGGAGGCTATTGCCGGGGTTAAGACTGGTAAGTGGCTGGGAGTCGCCCCTTTTGCCCGTTATCGGGGTAAAGTTTATCCGATCGATGAAATGGAGCAGGTTGTTGCTACACTATCTAAAAGGGAAGATCTGACATTGTTCTTGTTTGGGGCGAGGGGATATGAAGAAGCTGTACTGGAAGATTGGGCTTATCGTTATCCCCGTGTAAAAAATGTAGTAGGTAAATATACGCTTGACAATGAATTAGCGTTAATAAGTCAGTTGGACTTGCTGCTTAGTATGGATTCCGCCAATATGCATTTTGCTTCACTGGTTGGAACACGGGTGTTATCCGTATGGGGAGCTACGCATATCTATACCGGATTTTATGGCTATCGCCAACGACCGGATGATGTGATCCAATTGTCCATGCCTTGCCGTCCTTGTTCGAAGTTTGGGCAAAAAGAATGTCCTCGGGGAGACTGGGGATGTCTTACGCAATTGCCTTCGGAACTTATTGTCTCAAGGGTATTGGCTGCGCTGGAAGAGAATTAGCTGACGGACAACAACCATATTTCAAGTATTGAAAATAAAGAAAGAAAAGATGAAGCAATTACATATCATTACCCCGGTAAAAGATTCGATAGAGTTGGCATTGCAAACGATCGAGTCGATACTGGCGTCCGATTTCACAGTGCCTTACCATTATTATGTTTATAATGATTTCAGTACCGAGGAGAATACAATGCGGTTGCATGAGGCTTCGGAGCGATTGGGCTTTGAACTGGTCAATCTTTCGGATCTGACAGATCATCCTTCACCGAACTATTTGCTGACCCTTCAGACAGCGCAGCAAAAAGCGATTGATGCTAATGCCGGGTTGTTGATAGTGGAATCTGATGTGATCGTAAAAAAGCATACGCTGCAAGCCCTGTTTGACGGAGCTTCGACTCGTCCGGATTGTGGTATTGCCGCAGCCGTGACGGTGGATGAGCAGGAAAATATCAATTATCCTTATTTGTATGCAAAAGGAAAGGAGGGCCAGGTCTTTCCGGAGAAAAAGCATTTGAGCTTTTGTTGCTCCCTGCTTACCTTCTCTTTTCTGAAGGCTTTTGATTTCCATTTGCTGAATCCGGAGAAAAATTGGCATGATGTCACTATTTCGCACCGTTCGCAGGAAAAAGGATTTACAAACTACCTGTTCACATCCCTGACTGTGTGGCATCGTCCGCATGGCAGTCGGCCCTGGAAACAGCTTAAATATACAAATCCTCTAAAATATTACTGGCTGAAGTTTACGAAAGGGCTGGATAAAATCTGATTTGCTTATGGAACATTCGCCGTTGGTTTCGGTCATCGTACCTGTCTATAACATGGAACAATATCTGGGAGAGACACTCGACTCGGTGTTGGCTTCCGATTATCCTTCTTTTGAAGTTATTGTCATGGACGATGGTTCTAAAGATGGCTCTTTGCGAATAGCGGAAGAATATGCTCGGAAAGATTCCCGGGTAAAAGCTTTTACGCAACCGAATGGCGGAGCCTGTGCTGCCCGTAATCATGCGATTTCGCTGGCGGAAGGTGAATTGATCTTACCCGTCGACGCCGATAACACTATTGAACCCGATTTTATCCGTAAAGCCGTAGAGGTAATCATGACAGATGAAGATATTAAAGTCGTTTGCCCGCGTTCGGACTTTTTTGGCGATCGTTCGGGAGAATGGCTTTTGCCCTCTTTCTCTTTAAAGTTGCTGGCACGGAAGAATATAATGGATACCTGTGCCTTATATCGTAAATCGGATTGGGAACGGGTAAAAGGCTATTGTGAGGAGATTGTCGCACGTGAAGATTGGGAATTCTGGATTTCTGTATTGAAGGATGGAGGGAAAGTAGTAAAGCTTCCTGATATATCTCTGCATTACCGGATTAGAAACAGCTCGAAGCGTGTAACGGACCGTTTACTGAAAAAGCATGTAATTGATGTGCTGAACAAGCGTCATCCTGAATTTTTCGAACGGGAGTTGGGCGGCCCTCTCCGGTACAGAAGAACCTGGTCGAAGCTGATCAATAGAATATACCGGATTTTCCATCCTCGTGTTTCATTTGTAAATGAAGCATATAGCAGTTTCTCTTATTTTGTAAAGACTCTCCCTGTCCATTTTAGGAATGGGGATGGCGAAGTTATTTATAAAGGGCGTAATGAACTGCGCGAATTTAATTATAAAGGACAGGATCTGGTAATAAAATCCTTCCGTAAACCGAATCTTGTCAATCAGATCGTTTACGGCTTGTTCCGTTCTTCCAAGGCACAGCGTTCGTATGAATATGCAGAGATGTTGTTGAAGTCGGGTATCGGCTCTCCGCAACCGGTGGGTTATTATACGGAGCGTACAGGTTTATTGTTTGAACGCAGTTATTATGTCAGCCTGAAGTCGGAATGTCCTTATACCTATTATGATCTGGTAAAAAATAATTTCTCCAACCAGGAACAGATACTTCGTGCAATTGCCCGTACAACGGCTGCTATGCATGAACATGGCTATTTACATAAGGATTATTCACGGGGTAACATCTTGTTTAATGATACGGAACAGGAAATAAAGGTCGAAATTATCGATTTGAACCGGATCCGCTTCAAAGAGATCGGGATGGATGAAGGCTGTAAGAATTTTGAGCGTTTGCCCGGTACGCCTGAAATGTTTGCCGTTCTGGCGGATGAATATGCAAAAGCAAGAGGCTTTGATGCGGATGAATGTTTCAGGTTGATTATGAAATATACGTTGGCGCAACAATAAGGTTTTAGTATTGTTCTGTCGGCACAGATAAAGTGTTTACCTATAATTAGAATTGAATATGGATTATCTTTTTCTTATAAAAAAGATCGTTCTTGCAGTTGTTGAGGGTGGTGTGCGGACAAATAAACGGAAATCCACGCCCAGGTTGATCATGACGTTGCTGGTTAAGAATGAAGAGGATATGCTGGAGGAAAATTTGATTTTCCATAAAGCAATGGGTGTGGATGAGTTTATCATTACAGATAATAACTCATCGGATCGTACGCCAGAAATTATCCGGAAATATAAAGAGAAAGGGTGGATAGTAGAAGCCATTGAAGAGAAAGCGACGGATTATCAACAGAAAAAATGGGTAGATCGCATGATCTGGAAGGCAAAATCGGTGCATAAAGCAGATTGGGTTATTAATGCGGATGCCGATGAGATATGGTATGCTCCGTTCGGTGATCTGAAGACTGAACTTGTTTCGAGCCAGGCAAATGTCCTGACCTGTGAGATGAAGTGCGTTTATCCCGAAGAGGGTAAGCCTTTCTGGCAATGGGGGCAGACTGTCGAAGTTGTAAACGATTTGGAGCGATATAACCTTTCCCGTTATTCTCTTTTTGCCCGTCAGAATAAGAAAGTGATTCATCGTACAGCCGGTTATATACAGATATCGATGGGTAATCACAAGGTGACTATGTTCCCGAAAAAGGTGGCAAAGAGTAATATTCGTATCTATCATTATAACATTCGGGGTAAAAAACCGTTTTTAGAAAAGATGATCAACGGTGGCAAACAGTTGGAACAAAACCCTAAAAAGCATGGAGGACGTCACTGGCGTTACTTCTATCAGCTTTATAAAGAGGGTTTGCTGGAAGCCGAATATGATAAAGTGATAGGAGCGACATCGTTCGATCAGCTTAAACAAGATGGATTTATCCGAACGGATACAACCATACCGGAATGGTTTGGGCGATTGGATGAAAAAACGATAAAATGAAACATGCATATTTGGTTATAGCACATGGAGAGTATCTCGTATTAGAAGCTCTTTTGTCGATGCTGGATGATGAAAGAAACGATGTTTTTCTGCATGTGGATAAGCGTGCATACGAGTTATCCCGCCAAGTGGGTCTCTTTCGGATGAGAAAAGCCGGTTTTTATCTTTTGGAGAAACCTATGAAAGTGCATTGGGGAGATATCAGCCAGGTTAAAGTTGAGTACCTGTTATTTGAGACGGCTTTGTCGAATGGGCCGTATGCTTATTATCATTTGTTGTCGGGAGTAGATTTGCCTATACAACGTCAGGATTATATTCATACGTTTTTCCGGGAGAATGCCGGAAAAGAATTTGTGGGCTTTTGGCAGAGCTCTTTTCATCAAAAAGATATGGATCGTAAGGTGTCCCGGTATCATCTGTTCACACGGCGTTTTAAGGGTGGAAATATTTTTTTGCACTCTGCTTCGTCTATTAGTCGTAATATCGTATTATGTTTGCAGAAAGTTTCCAAATATCGCAGGTATCATGAACTGGAATTCAGGAAAGGGGCGAACTGGGTCAGTGTCACACATGAGTTTGTAGAGTATCTTATGACAAAGAAGGATTTTGTCTTGAAACGCTTCCGGTATACGCTTTGTCCGGATGAGATATTTCTGCAAACGATTTTGTGGAATTCGCCATTCCGCTTCAATTTATATTCGAAGGAAGAGACGGATGACAGTTCTATGAGGAAAATAGACTGGGAGCGCGGAAGACCTTACGTGTGGCAGAATACGGATTATGAAGAACTGGTCGGTTCGGATATGCTTTTTGCACGCAAATTCAGTTCTGCGAACCGGAAATTAATTGATAAAATACAGAAGCACTATAGCGAATAAAATAGAAATCGCACAATGGGAAATATAAAAGTTGCCGTTATCGGTTTGGGATATGTAGGATTGCCGTTGGCAAGATTGTTTGCAACGCGTTATCCTGTCATTGGTTTCGATGTAAAGGTAGAAAGGGTGGCGGCTCTGAAAGCCGGAAAGGATGTCACGCAGGAGATTTCGGACGAATGCCTGTCCGCCGTTCTCCTTCCCGGATTGCCGGCTGATGGCGAAACAGGTTTGTATTGTACTTCCGATATAAATGATCTGGCTGTCTGCAATTATTATATAGTGGCTGTTCCGACACCGGTGGACAGTCACAATAGTCCGGATCTGACTCCTTTGTATCGTGCCAGTGAAACAGTCGGCAAGGTGCTGAAGAAGAATGATATTGTGATTTACGAGTCTACCGTTTGTCCGGGAGTGACAGAAGAGGAATGTGTTCCTATTCTCGAGAAAACATCCGGTCTGGCTTTTAACCGGGATTTCTTTGCCGGTTATTCTCCCGAGCGTATCAATCCGGGAGACAAGGAGCATACGGTAGAAAAGATTATGAAGGTAACTTCCGGTTCGACACCGGAGACGGCAGAAAAAGTCGATGCGCTCTATCGCTCTGTAATTACGGGAGGAACATTTCCTGTATCCAGCATCCGTGTGGCGGAAGCCTCCAAGGTGATTGAAAATACCCAGCGCGATATCAATATAGCTTTTGTAAATGAGTTGTCTAAAATCTTTCATCTGTTGGATATAGATACGAATGAGGTGCTGGCAGCAGCCGGAACGAAATGGAACTTTCTCCCGTTCAAACCGGGACTGGTTGGAGGGCATTGCATCGGTGTCGACCCTTATTATCTGATCCGTAAGGCGGAGGATTATGGATATCATCCCGGACTGATTCTGCACGGTCGCCGTATTAATGATACGATGGGTGAATATATAGCCAACCGGGTCGTCAAATGTATGATCAAGAAAGATGTTCCTGTGAAGTCTTCAGAGATATTGATGCTGGGCTTCACCTTTAAAGAAAACTGTCCGGATGTGCGGAATACCAAAGTGGGCGATGTTGTCCGTGTTTTGAAGGATTATGGAATAAACGTTTCCGTATATGATCCTTGGGCTCGTCCGGAGGAAGTTCGGAAGGAGTATGGCATCGATCTGGCTGTCTCTTTATCCGGTAATAAAAAGTATGATGCGGTAGTGCTGGCGGTAGCACATAAGGAATTTATGACCCTCGATATACCGTCGCTTGTAAAAGAAAACCATGTAGTATATGACGTGAAAGGTTGTCTGAACCCGGAATGGGTAGACGATCGTCTATAACAAAATAACAAACAGAACGTATAGAATGAAAACAAAGACGCTCTTTTCTATTTTTATTTGTTGCCTGTTATCACTATCCTCCGTACAGGCTGGCAACTGGTGGGATAAAGTACCCTTATTAGTCTATACTCCCCGCTATTTTGGAGCCAATGCCTTTCCTATACCGGAGATGTTGGGAGGAAAGCTTTCATCCCGTTGGGAAGTCGAACTCAGGGGTGAATATCATACGATGCCGGGGGATAAGACCAAAGATGTTTTTGCCCGTTTGTATATCCCCATTGCCAAAGGACGTGCCGGTGTTACGGTTCAGGGAGTGATCCAGGAATGGTATGAGACTTCACCGGAAGTGCGTGACGAACGTAATGCCGTGGAGGTAAAACAGCCTATCCCTTGTCATGGGGATGCTATTTTCGGTTTCCATTATCAGGCTCTTACCAGTGAAAAGTGGATGGATATCATCGTAAGTGCCAATCTGAAAACGGCCAGCGGAGGACGCTTGTGTGATGCCCGTTATACGGATGCCGCCTCTTATTGGTTCGATTGCAATATAGGACGTACGTTATGGAATAATCCGGAAAAGACGCTTTCTGTCCGTGCACAGGGAATGGTCGGCTTTTATTGCTGGATGACAAACAGTATTCAGAACCGGCAGAATGATGCACTTTGTTACGGGCTCGGCTTGCAGGGAACCTGCCATAATTTTACGTTGGATGTAGATTATTCCGGTTTTCGTGGTTACAGGGGAGAAGGGGATAAGCCGATGGTTTTCCGTTCCAAGCTAAATTATGAGATTAAGAAAAACATTGTCTCGTTCAGATATAAGCACGGTTTGCAGGATTATCTGTATGATACTTTCTCGCTGGCTTATATCCGTTGCTTCTGATCCGTTTTATTTTCGTCCGAAGTCAGCCGGTATCTCACCCCATACCGCCGTCTCCCATTTCAGGATGGTGGTGGTATAAGTGTTGGAGTTGAGCCATTTCTCGGCACGTTCTATCAGTTCGAAGATCGGTTCGTTGACTGGTTCGCGTTCGAGTAATGTTTTACATTTCTTCTTTTTTACCCAGATGATGGCGTTGCGGCTGTCTGAATAAATAGGCAGGTCGCTTCCTTTCTGCTTCAGCAACGCCAGGCCATGTACAAGGGCGAGGAATTCACCGATATTATTGGTGCCCTTTTTCAACGGCCCGATATGGAAGATTTCCTGTCCGGTAGCCGTGTAAACGCCGCGATACTCCATATCCCCCGGATTACCGCTGCAGGCAGCATCGACAGCCAGACTCTCATTGATAGGCTTTCCGATGGGAGCCTGTGGAGCCAGGTTGGAAGCAGCTTTGGCTGATGACGCAGCTTTCAAGTAATAAGAATACCCTTTTTCGAAAGCCTCGGCAGCCTCTTCGCGGGTTTCGAACGATTTGTATTTGGCACCATCCTGTCCTTCAACCTGCATCTTGCACTCCGCCCAGTTGTCATAAACTCCCGGGTTCAGCCCTTTCCATACTACATAATATTTGTTCTTCGCCATTGTCTGCTATTATTCAGATAAGAGTACAAAGGTAATACATCGGAACGACTTTTTCAGATCCCAACTATAATTTAAGGAAATCATAGTTATGAGGAAAAAAAACTTTACATTTGCGGTAAACAATCATATACGAGATGAAGCGTATTTTTTTGATAGGTTATATGGGAGCCGGAAAGACGACGGTCGGAAAAGACCTGGCGGAACGGATGAAACTCTCTTTTATCGACCTGGACTGTTATATCGAAGCCCGCTATCACAAAACTGTCGGGCAGATTTTTGCTGAGAAAGGAGAAGAAGCTTTCCGTGATATTGAACGGCGGATGCTTCAGGAAGTCTCGATGTTTGAAGACGTATTGATCTCCACAGGCGGCGGTGCTCCCTGTTTCTTTGATAATATGGAGTTCATGAACGCGAACGGGACGACTGTCTATCTGAAAGTTTCGGTGCAAGAACTGGCCAAACGCCTGGAAGCCTGCAAGGGTACCCGTCCGGTGTTGAAAGGACGTTCCGGAGAGGAACTGGTCGCATTTATTGCCGAAAGCCTGGAGAAGAGAACCCCTTTCTATACGAAAGCTTCAATCGTATTTGATGCGGAAGTGATGTTGACAGAGTCGGATGTACATGAAATATCGGAAGCATTAGAAAATATATTATAATATAATAAGGTAAAGGCAATTGCAGGAGTTGCCGACAGGAGTCGTATTATGGAAGCAACAGGAGGCAAGCAGGTACAGGGGGCATATATCCCTCAGGAACTGTTGAAGGAATTGAATAAGGTAAGCAACCGCTTACTGATTGGTATCCCTCGCGAACGGAAAGAAGGGGAAAAGCGTTTGGTGCTTACTCCCGAAGCTGTCGATATGCTGACCGATCGCGGACATCATGTGCTGGTAGAATCCGGAGCCGGACTGGGTATAAACTATTCCGATAACCATTATTCCGAGGCAGGAGCTCAGATAGTCGCTACCCCGGCTGAAGTATTCCAGGCCGATATTATCCTGAAAATCCTTCCCCCGTTGCCGGAAGAAATCCTGTTGATGAAACCCCGTTCGACCATATTCTCGATGGTGCAGCTCAACCTTTTTGCCGCTGAAGCCTTCGAACTGATGATGGCCAAACGTATTACGGCTATCGCTTACGAACTGATGTCGGACGACCAGAAAAGATGCCCGGTATTGAATATCATATCCGAGATAGAAGGAACCGCTTCAATTACCATCGCTTCCGAGCTGTTAAGCAATACGCAGGGGGGAAAAGGAATCCTGTTGGGGGGAATCCCCGGCGTCTCACCGACCGAGGTCGTTATTGTCGGAGCCGGTAATGCCGGGACAGTTGCTGCCCGTGCCGCCCTGGCGCTGGGAGCTTCGGTGAAAGTCTTTGACGATGATATTAATAAGCTTCGTACCATTCAGCAGGTGTTGGGGCAGGGACTTTTTACTTCCAATTTCCATCCGAACGTATTGCACAACGCTTTCCGTACCGCCGATGTGGTGATCGGAGCTATGCGTTATATCAATACCCGTTACCGTTACGTGATTGCGGAGGAACTGATCCGTACCATGAAGCGGGGCTCACTGGTGATCGATCTGCGTATCAGCCAGGGAGGATGTTTTGAGACTACCTGCTGTTTGGGTAAAGCAGATCCGACCGTGTTTGAACAATATGGCGTATTGCATTACTGCAAACCCAATATCAGTAACCGGGTGGCACGTACCACTTCAATGGCTTTCAGTAATATATTCGTACCCGTTTTCCTCTCGCTGGGGGATGCCGGGTCGGTCCAGAATATGATAAAGACAGATGATGGCTTTCGTTCAGGTGTTTACATGTATTGTGGAAAACCTGTAAGCAGTTATGTATCTAATCATTTTAATTTATCATCTAATAACCTGGATCTATATCTATCTGCTTTTTAAGCCCCAAAAGTTTTGAACTAGCCAAGTTTATTCTTTACTTTGCGGAAATCTAACTACAAACAAGCGATTAAAGCTAATATAAGTAATTATGGCAGAACAGACAAAAGTAACAACTTTGGAACAGGTTGTAGTTCGTTTCTCCGGAGACTCCGGAGACGGTATGCAGTTGACCGGAACAATCTTTTCAAATCTGTCGGCTATCCTCGGAAATGAGATCTCTACATTCCCCGACTATCCGGCAGAAATTCGTGCTCCACAGGGAACACTTAGTGGTGTATCGGGATTCCAGGTGCATCTGGGATCGCGCAAGATCTTTACTCCGGGAGATAAGGCAGATGTATTGGTAGCAATGAATCCGGCCGCCCTGAAGGTTAATGTAAAGAATATCAAACAGAATGCGATTGTTATCATAGATACCGATTCTTTCAAAAAGGCTGATCTCGACAAAGCATTGTTCACTACCGACGATCCATTCAAGGAATTAGGTCTGGGAAGTGTGCAGGTGGTTGCCGCCCCGATCTCCACAATGGTGAAAGACGGACTGGCTGAATACGGCCTGGATAATAAGGCTGCTCTGCGTTGTAAGAATATGTTCGCTTTAGGACTTGTTTGCTGGTTGTTCGACCGTCCTCTGGAAGAGGCTATGAACATGCTCCAGAATAAGTTCGCTAAAAAGCCGGCTATCGCAAAGGCTAATATCAAAGTCTTGACCGACGGTTATAACTACGGACACAATATCCACGCAACGGTTTCCACCTATCGTATCGAAAGCGAAAAGGCAGAACCGGGGTTCTATACGGATGTAAACGGAAATAAGGCTACTTCCCTCGGGTTGATTGCCGCTGCCGAAAAGTCCGGCTTGCAGTTGTTCCTGGGAAGTTATCCTATTACCCCCGCTACAGACATCCTGCATGAATTATCAAAACGCAAAGACCTGGGAGTCGTTACTGTACAGGCTGAAGATGAAATAGCCGGTATCTGTACTGCTATCGGTGCCAGTTTTGCCGGTAGCCTGGCTGCTACTTCCACTTCCGGCCCGGGGCTGGCTCTGAAGAGTGAAGCTATCGGTCTGGCTGTTATAGCCGAAATACCTTTGGTGATCATCGACGTACAGCGTGGCGGCCCTTCCACAGGTATGCCTACCAAGAGTGAACAAACCGACCTGATGCAGGCGCTTTACGGCCGTAACGGTGAAAGTCCGCTGGTTGTGATTGCCGCTTCTACTCCGACAGACTGTTTCGATGCTGCTTACTGGGCAGGTAAACTGGCTGTTGAACATATGACTCCGGTTATCCTGTTGACAGATGCTTTCATTGCAAACGGTTCGTCTGCATGGAAACTGCCTGATCTAGACAAGTATCCGGAAATCAAACCGAATTACGTATCTAACTATACGGAAGAAAAGGTGTGGAAAGCATACCGCCGTGATAAAGAAAGTCTGGTTCGTTACTGGGCTATCCCGGGTATGGAAGGTTTCGCACACCGTCTGGGTGGTCTGGAAAAAGACTACGAAACAAGTGCGATCTCAACGGATCCGATCAACCACCAGAAGATGGTTTCTACCCGCCAGGCAAAGATCGACAAGATTGCCGATTATATCCCTGAACTGGAAGTGATCGGTGATCCCGATGCCGACCTGCTGCTGGTAGGATGGGGAGGAACCTACGGACACTTGTATGAAGCAATGGAGACCATGCAGAAACAAGGCAAGAAGGTTGCGATGGCTCACTTCAAGTTCATCAGCCCGCTGCCGAAGAACACGGTTGAAGTACTTTCCAAGTTTAAGAAAGTCGTTGTTGCCGAGCAGAATAACGGACAGTTTGCCAACTACCTGCGTGGTAAAGTTCCCGGATTCAATCCGTACAGATTCAATCGCGTAAAAGGCCAGCCTTTTTTTGTTGCGAGATTAGTTGAGGAATTCACTAAAATATTGGAGGCTTAAAAAATGACAGATATAAAATTCGAACCGAAAGATTATAAGAGCGACCAGTATGTACGTTGGTGTCCGGGTTGTGGAGACCATGCCGTATTGAACTGCTTACACAAAGCAATGGCTGAAGTAGGAGTGGCTCCTCACAATATGGCCGTTATCTCGGGTATCGGGTGTTCTTCCCGTTTACCTTATTATATGAATACTTACGGCTTCCATACCATTCATGGACGTGGTGCTGCTATTGCAACAGGTGTAAAGACGGCTCGTCCCGACCTGAGCGTATGGTTGATCACAGGTGACGGCGACTGTCTGGCTATCGGTGGTAACCATTTCATCCATGCCGTACGCCGTAACATCGATTTGAACATTGTTCTGTTCAACAATAAGATCTATGGTCTGACAAAAGGTCAATACTCTCCGACATCCGAACGCGGTTTCGTCTCCAAGAGTTCTCCTTACGGAACAGTGGAAGATCCGTTTATCCCGGCCGAACTGGCTTTGGGTGCACGCGGAAACTTCTTTGCCCGTGTGATCGATGTAGACCTGAAGAATACAACCGAAGTGTTGGCTGCTTCAGCCCGCCATAAAGGTGCTTCCGTTACCGAAGTATTGGTCAACTGTGTGATCTTTAACGACGGTATCCACAAAAGTATCGTCGATAAGGAATTCCGTGCAGACCGTACTATCTTCCTGCGTCACGGCGAAAAGATGGTCTTCGGAAAAGACGGTAATAAAGGCCTTGTATTGGACGGCTTGAAGCTGAAAGTTGTTACGATCGGTGAAGACGGCTATACGATGGATGATATTCTGGTTCATGATGCCCATGAGAAAGATACGACTCTCCATATGATGCTGGCTATGATGAAAGACGATATGCCTATCGCACTGGGAGTTATCCGCGATGTGGAAGCTCCGGTATACGACCAGGCTGTTCATCAGCAGATAGAGGAAGTACAGACGAAAAATCCGACCCGTAAGCTGAAAGATTTGCTTATGCAGGGTGAGATCTGGGAAGTAAAATAAGATGGAAAAGGCGGTCGGATGATCGCCTTTTTTATTTCAGATAGTACTGTGCCTGAACACTTGAACTGACATTTTTGTTCTATATTGTAAGGTCTGGTTTGCAAATAGACTAGTGTATTTGTTAATTGCATGGAAAAGAGCAATTATTACTGAAAAATTTCCTTAATAGAGTATCAGCAATTAAAAAAAATATTACTTTTGTACCGGTCTTAACAAGGCGGGGTAACAGCAAGTTACAAGTAGGTATCAGAGCCCTGCTGTTTTTAATTTCGAGAGAGAGAAAAGTTATATAAAGTCAATCATTTAAATTATTATCAAGAATGGCTAATTTAGATTTAAGCAAGTACGGAATTACTGGTGTAACAGAAATTGTACACAATCCGTCTTATGAAGTTCTGTTCGCAGAAGAAACAAAACCAGGTCTGGAAGGTTTCGAAAAAGGTCAGGTAACTGATATGGGTGCTGTAAACGTTATGACTGGCGTTTATACAGGACGTTCTCCTAAAGATAAATTCTTTGTAAAGGATGCTACCAGCGAAAACACTGTATGGTGGACATCTGAAGAATATAAAAATGATAACAAACCAGTAGACGAAAAATGCTGGAAGGCGTGTAAAGAATTAGCAACAAAAGAACTTTCTAACAAAAGATTGTTCGTTGTTGACGCATTCTGCGGTGCTAACGAAAACAGCCGTCTGAAACTGCGTTTCATCATGGAAGTAGCATGGCAGGCTCATTTCGTAACAAACATGTTCATCCGTCCTTCAGCTGAAGAACTGGCTAACTTCGGTGAACCTGATTTCGTTATCATGAATGCTTCTAAGGCTAAAGTTGAAAACTACAAAGAACTGGGCTTGAACTCAGAAACTGCTGTAGTATTCAACCTGACTGAAAAGATCCAGGTTATCCTAAACACTTGGTATGGTGGTGAAATGAAGAAAGGTATGTTCTCTTACATGAACTATCTGTTGCCGCTGCAGGGTATGGCTTCTATGCACTGTTCTGCTAACACAGACAAAGAAGGCAAGAGCTCAGCTATCTTCTTCGGTTTGTCAGGTACAGGTAAGACTACATTGTCTACAGACCCGAAACGTCTGTTGATCGGTGATGACGAACACGGATGGGATAACGACGGTGTATTCAACTTCGAAGGTGGTTGCTACGCTAAGACTATCAACTTGAGCAAAGAAAACGAACCGGATATCTGGAACGCTATCAAACGTGACGCTCTGTTGGAAAACTGTACAGTAGACGCTAACGGCGCTATTGACTTCTCTGACAAGTCAGTTACAGAAAACACTCGCGTTTCTTATCCTATCTATCATATCGAAAACATCGTTAAGCCGGTTTCTAAAGGTCCGCACGCAAAACAGGTTATCTTCCTGTCTGCTGATGCATTCGGTGTATTACCCCCGGTATCTATCCTGACTCCGGAACAGACTCAGTACTACTTCCTTTCTGGTTTCACAGCTAAATTGGCTGGTACAGAACGTGGTATCACTGAACCGACTCCTACATTCTCAGCTTGTTTCGGTGCTGCTTTCTTGTCATTGCACCCGACTAAATACGGTCAGGAACTGGTTAAGAAAATGGAAATGGCTGGTGCTAAGGCTTATCTGGTTAACACAGGTTGGAACGGTAGCGGCAAACGTATCTCTATCAAAGATACTCGTGGTATCATCGACGCTATCCTGGACGGTTCTATCGACAAAGCTCCGACTAAGGTTATTCCTTATTTCGACTTCGTTGTTCCTACAGAACTTCCGGGTGTTGATCCGAAGATCCTTGATCCTCGCGACACTTATGCTGACGCTGCTCAGTGGGACGAAAAAGCTAAAGATTTGGCAGGCCGCTTCCAGAAGAACTTCGCTAAGTTCACTGGTAACGAAGCTGGTAAGGCTTTGGTTGCTGCTGGTCCGAAATTGTAATTTCCCTACCGGAGATAAGTTTTTATCAAAGGTTAAGAATAAAGCTATTGAAAAGCGTAGAACATCATGTTCTACGCTTTTTTTTATATATTTGAATGAATTTTATTATAATTGTTAGCGTATTTTAATTTCTATTGCTATCTTTACCGCATATTATCTGTTAATGTGGGGTTTTAAGGTATAATGATTAAACGTTTATTACTGTTTTTCGGAGTCGTATTGTTCTTGTCGTCATGCGGCGGGGACGTCCCTTACCGGATTGAAGGCAAATTGTCTAATCTGGAAGATGAGACGCTATATGCCGTTTTTGAGAATGACAGTTATAAAGTAGTCGATACCATCACCTGCGAAAAACCCGGACAGTTCTCTATCAAACGGAGTGAAGGCGACTTCAATACGGTAACTATCTTCTTTGATCATAAAAAGCGCTGGGCAACGGCTTACCTGATACCGGGCGAGAAAGTGACGATAACGGGTGATGCCCTTTATCCGGCTCTGTTGCAGGTAAAAGGCGGACGTATTAACGACCAGTTGACGGTTTTCCGTAAAGGCGTCAACCCCTTGCTGAAGGAACAGGCTGATTTGATCAATATCCTGAATAATAAGAGTAATCATACCAATACAATAGAGGAGACGGATATTCCTTCCCGCCTGACGAATGTAACCCATTCGCTGAGTGAGCGTGCTCAGGCCTATATCCAGGAGCATCCGGATGAAGAGGCTTCGGCTGTCCTTTTGCAGTATTTCTTTATGAATCCGGACGATACCCGCAAGATGGACGAACTCTTGGCGGTGCTGAGTCCGAAGCTGAAGGATTTCTACCTGATCCGTAAATTGCAGGAGTATAGTGCCAAGGCGCAGCGTACTTCGCTGGGGGCTGAAGCTCCGGGATTTAATGTGAAGAATATCTACGGGCATACCGTAAGCCTGGATTCTTTCCCCAAACGTTATTTATTGCTGGCTTTTACAGCTCCGTGGTGCGATATGTGCCAGACGGAAGATCTGCTTTTGGATAAGGTCGCTATGAAATATCCGAAAGACAAGGTCGAAATGTTACTGGTCAGTCTGGATGATGATCCGAAGGAAGTCCGTAAGTTGTTGGCTAAAGACAGTATCGACTGGAACCTGGTGACCGACTCGGCCGGTCAGGCTACTATGCTGGTCGACCTGTATAATGTAAATGCGCTTCCGCGCTGTTTCCTGATCGATGAGGATGGTAAGATCATCATGAAAACGGACAACGGCCTGGAAATCGAACAAACACTCGAAAAACTGGTAGAATGATGAGATAACGAATTATAAACTTTCAACCAAAAACCTTTTAATTATGTTAGTAAAATCTTACGCTGCTGCCGTGCAGGGCATTTCTGCAACCATCGTAACCATTGAGGTGAATTGTACAAAAGGCATCCAGTTCTTTCTGGTAGGCCTTCCCGATGTCGCTGTACGCGAAAGTCACGAACGTATCATTTCCGCACTTCAGGTGAGCGGGTATAAATTCCCCCGCAACCGTCTCGTTATTAATATGGCACCTGCCGATATCCGGAAGGAAGGTTCGTCGTACGACCTGCCGCTGGCTATCGGTATACTGGCCGCTGCCGAAGAGCTGGATGCGTCGCGTCTGGATCGTTTTCTGCTGATGGGGGAACTGTCGCTGGATGGTAGTCTGCAACCGGTAAAAGGAGTCCTTCCGATAGCGATCAAAGCACGGGAGGAGGGTTTTAAGGGATTTATCCTTCCGAAGCAGAACGCCCGTGAAGCGGCTGTCGTGAATGACCTGGATGTGTATGGTGCGGAGAATATCAAAGAAGTGATCGAGTTTATTGCCGGCAGACGCGACCTGCAACCTACCGTTGTCAATACGCGGGAAGAGTTTTACGCCCGTCAGCAACAGTTCGAATTCGACTTTTCCGATGTACGTGGACAGGAGAATGTGAAACGTGCCTTGGAAGTAGCTGCGGCAGGCGGTCATAACCTGATCATGATCGGCCCGCCGGGGAGCGGTAAGTCGATGTTGGCGAAACGCCTGCCTACAATCCTTCCCCCGTTCACTTTGCACGAATCGCTCGAAACGACAAAGATCCATTCCGTTGCCGGGAAAATAGGGGTGGAGACATCCCTGATGGTGCAACGGCCGTTCCGTTCCCCGCATCATACCATTTCGAATGTGGCGATGGTAGGTGGCGGTGCTTATCCGCAACCGGGAGAGGTGAGCCTGGCGCATAACGGTGTGCTTTTCCTGGATGAATTGCCGGAGTTCAACCGGAGTGTCCTTGAAGTGATGCGTCAGCCGTTGGAAGACCGGAAGATAACGGTTTCCCGTGCCCGTTTCTCGGTCGATTATCCGGCCAGCTTTATGCTGGTTGCTTCCATGAATCCCTGTCCCTGCGGATATTACAACCATCCCGACCGTCCCTGTCTTTGTCCACCGGGTGCGGTGCAGAAGTATATGAACCGTGTTTCGGGGCCGTTGCTGGATCGGATAGATATACAGGTGGAGATCGTGCCTGTTCCTTTCGAAAAGATCTCCGAACAACGTCCTTCCGAGTCGAGTGCCGATGTCCGTGAGCGGGTGATCAAAGCTCGCTCCGTCCAGGAAAAACGTTTTGCCGGTCACGAAGGTATCTATTGTAATGCCCAGATGAGCACTCAACTTCTTCATACATATGCTGTCCCCGATGCTGCCGGGCTGGCTCTTCTCAAAACAGCCATGCAACGCCTGAGCCTTTCCGCCCGTGCCTACGACCGTATCCTCAAAGTTTCCCGTACCATCGCCGACCTCGACGGCTCTGAAAAGATAGAAGCCCGCCACCTGGCCGAGGCTATCAATTACCGTAATCTGGATAGGGAGAGCTGGGGATTGTAGGAAAAATAGAGTTGTTTTTATTGGGTGAAATGTAATTAATTAGTTACCTTTGTATGAAATGCGGATTTCGATAGGCAATAATGAATATCGGACAATACTGTTTACAGTAGACGATAGGAATGTTATCCTCTCAACCAAAGTTGTTCTTTTGAATGGTTTCCTGAAAAAGTCAACCAAGGACTATGAAAAGCAAATAAAGAAAGCATTGAAACTTATTGATAAATATAACTTATGGGAGATATAATAGTAGAAAATAAAACCAAGCTGTTGAGCTTTACTAAAAGGCTGGTAGAAGAGTATGGTGAATACGGCACTCCGGAGCGTGAAGCTTTTCAGGCAAAGGCCTTAGCCTGGTATTATGGCGAGATACTTCGCGATCGTCGGAAGGAATTGAATTTGACTCAGAAACAGCTGGCGGAACGCATAGGAAAAGAACGTGCTTATATTGCAAAAATCGAGAAAGGTGAAACGGATATGCAACTATCCAGCTTTTTGCATATTGCGAATGCATTAGGGCTAACGGTTGATTTGAAGCCTATTCCCTGATAGCACATAACCTTTCAGCCTTCAGTGCCTTCATCTCTCTTCTAGCTTTTAATTAATAAGGAATAGCCCATGAACCCGGTTTTCATTCCGGGTTCATGGGGCCTTCATAGGGGCTTCATCAAACTTTTATTACATGCCAGAGATTGCCCCGCATCGTATGTCTTTTCGCTATTTCGTTCTTTATGAGGACGCGGGCGAAGGTGTTCATATTGGTTCTGCTTAGATGCACGCCGCTACGTTTTTGCATATCCAGCAGCATCTCGGTGGCCGACAGCCAAAGGCCTTCCTCTCCCGATTCCGCTTTCCGGTAATATTGAAGGAGCAACTGCTCTTCCGCCGGGCATTGCTGAAATCTTCTGTTGTCCTGCATGATAGCGACCTCTTCCTCATGCGTGAACCAATACCGTTCGCCACGCTTCAGCGCATCCAGTGCCTGTGCATACAATTGCTCGTAACAGATTGTCCGGCTGTTATCGATCTGCCCGTTCAGCTCGATACAAAGGAAACGGCGGCTACCTGTCGGGTCGGCCAGCAGGTCGAGGTTGTTGCAGGTCGCCATGAACGAGCCATACCGTTGTCGACTGTGAATACTCTGTCCGTACGGCTGCCTGATCTTCACTTCCGGCTTCTGCAATAAATGTTTCAGGAAAGCTTGCTGCCTGGAACTGATCGAATCGAACTCATCCAGGTTGATCAACGCAAAACGCCCCAACGCCATTTCCGCTTCCCGCCGACTGCTGAAATCGAGACTTTCGGCATAATACTCCCGCAACTCCGGCGGTAGGAGCGATCGGCACCAGGTGGACTTGCCACATCCCTGCGGCCCCACGATAAGCGGAACTACACTGTTGGCATGCATCCTGTCCATCTGCCGCCATTGGGCAACCACTCCCAGGAACCAGATATAAAAACGGTCGCGCCACATCCCGTTTTCCACCAGTAACGAGTCGGCCAGGCTGCGTATCCGGTCTTTTCCGTCCCAGGCCGGCAGATTTCCGAGATAAGTATCCAGCGGATCATAAGAAGGCGTTGCCGTGGAAAAGATAAAACGTTTCACATCCCTGTCCCATAGCTCGATCCCCTCTTTCTGTGCCTCTATGCTGATCGTGTTGATCACCTCGTCCGTCACCGGGCGGAAACGGAAGCAAAAGGAGCACTGCTCCCGGTATTCCATATCACCTCTCAGTTTGTTACGCCGGAATTCATAGCGGCGCGACATAAAATCATCCAGCTGCGCCATCAATACCTGTCCGGACGAAAGCTCCGGCTTGCCGCCGAAATTCTTCTCCACCAGGTAACAGGTATGTATCGTTTCCCGCAGTTCCGGCTCGAACTTGCGGAAACCCGTATGTAGCAATGTCCAGCGTACGGCATCCTCTTCCGGTACCTCGTTACGGAAACAATGTTCGGCCAGGTTCACCAGAAACGCCTGCTTATCGGCTTCCGCTTGGGGAACCGGCGTCGTTGCCAGTGTCTTTTTCAGTGCTACGTTATACAATCGGGCGATGACCTGGTAACGTTCGTAACCCGGCATCAGGTGGAGAAGCGGCTCTTTCTTTTCTTTCGTCCTGTTTTCTGCCTGAATTTCATCCGGTTCCTGTTGCGGTTGGGGCATACGGATCGCGATCGCGTCGGGATTATAATAAAGTCCGGGATCGAACGTGTAACGAACCCCTTTCGACGGCGAAGCACTGGTCGGCGTGACCGGCTGCTGTAATTGTTCCCCGTAGAAGATGACCGCCCGGCGATAGGCATGCGCGTGAAACAGCCTGATCTGCCGTTCTTCGTCCGGCAATGAACCGTCCGGTAGCGTAAAGTGCGTCAGTATCTTTACGCTTCTACCGCTCGAACCGACAAAGGCCGCCAAAGTTTGGAGAATTTCCGCCGCTTTTCCCCGAATTTTCTCCGCTTCGGAGCGGTTGGCAAGCCGATTGATTTCTACCAGGATGATACCGGTATACCGCTTTAGGACGGGGCTGCCCGACGACCGGCTGTAAACTCCGCTGAAAACAGTCACCGGTAACTTCTCCACTTCGGCCGGCCGGCTCTCCGGCATGCAATAATCCAGCATTTCGCGAAATGCCGTTACCGGAATTTGTTTTTGCGCTGTCCGCATCTCTTCCAGTAAGGTTGCCAACGCAATCTTTTTCATCTTTTTGTTCGTGCTATTGTAAATAGTTGCTTCCATATTGATTGATTTTTGATGTTTCTGTCAGCAAATATACAACCGTGATATCCGGTTTAAAGAACACTCCGACCGATAGTTATCCGGTTTTTGCTCTGTCCGCTACTAATAAATAAGTCGTTGTATCTTATGGTTTTGTTCGTTATATTTTATATCTTAGATGCCGACTTCTTATTCTTCCGCCAATTGTAATAAGATCTTTTGCCAGCTGTCGAATAATCTTTCGGCAATAGGCAAACAATCTTTCGACAATTGTCAAAAGATTACTAAGTAGGGACAAAAACAATAAGCACTAGTATATTAACCTATAATTGAATACTATATGGAAGCTAATTACAGAATGGAGCGAAACCCCAACCCCAAAGGCGAGAACGATGAGATGCCGTTGCATCCCCGTCTGATTCCTCATAATACATACAATATTAGAGAGTTGATGCGATACGGCAAAGAGCGGTCTACTTACTCGGAGGCCGATATTGCGGGTGCACTTCGACTGATAACGGATCTGGTGGCGGAAAATCTGCGTTCGGGAAATAATGTCGAGATCGAAGGGCTGGGCTTTTTCAGCGTCTCGCTTCAGTCGCGCCCGGTGATGGACAAGAAGGAGTTGCGAAGCGAGTCGGTGCATTTCAAGAACGTAAACTTCAGGTGCAGCCAGACGTTGAAAGACAGGCTGAAGACAATGCCGCTTACCCGTTTGAAAGAAGAAAAGTTGCGTACTTTCAACGACGATGAGAAATACCGCCGGTTGCAATGGTATATGGATCGCCACCCGTATATCACCGTTATGAAATATCGCGGATTGAACGGCTGCTCGGATTATGCGGCACGGAAAGACCTGGCCGGGTTTGTAGAGAATGGCACGCTCGAGGAGACCGGCACCCGCCATATAGCGATCTATACCCGCCCTGCCGGGAACGACGAACCGGAGCCGGGTAGCCTGATCATCGACTCGAATATCACCACGGATTAGTCTTTTCGATGAAGGCGGAATGAAGGCCGGTATGAATGCGGTCATGGAGTGCGTTCATATTGCAAATTGCTTTGTATTAGTTGAATATGAGGCATATGAAGGCATGAACGCACTTTTCTTGGAAAAGCGATTATGTACCTGAGTTCTTGCAGAACTTAGCTATTCCGGTATTCCTGCGGCCCCATGCCGACATGTCGTTTAAAGTATTTGCCGAAGAAAGACATATTGGTGAAGTTGAGCGAATAGGCGATGTTTTGTACCGAAACATCCGTCGATTTCAATTGCGCCTTTGCATCCATAATGACCATCGACGCAATGATATCCATACATGTTTTCCCTGTGACCTGCCGTATCGTGGTGCTCAGATGTGCCTGTGTAATACCCAGTTTATCGGCATAGAAGGCCACATTCCGTTCCTGGCTGTAATATTGCATGACCAACTGTGTGAAGTCGTGCGCAATCTTTTCGCTTTTGCCCTGTACGGTTTTTATCGTCCGGATGTCTTTGTACAATTCCCCCAGTCCGTAAACCAGTGTGAAAAGTATGTGTTTGATTACCTCTTTACTTATTTTCCCGTAAAAGGTAAGGTACGTTTTAGCAAGCAAGGCCAGATGATCCTGTATGATGGCGGCGACTTCCGCTTTCAGCGGGACGACAGGCGTGGCCTTTATTGTATAGAAGATATCGAGCGTCGGCTTGATCACGTTTGCTTCCGTGATAAACTGCGAGGAATATCCCAGGAAAAAGATCTTCAGATCGCCTTCTACCTTGTGTATCTGAAGGATACTGCCGGGGATGATTGTCACGAAATCGTTCTCTTTTACCTTATATTGGGTCATATCGATCGAAGCCTCGATCTCTCCCCCCATGCAAAGCACGAAGATACCGGCCTTCAGTCGGCAGGGAAAATTGGTGTACATATTCAGTATTTCCCGGCTGATATCCATCCCTACGATCCAGTCTTCGGGTATGTCCAGTTTGGGTAGCTCCTTGGGTATATTTGCGTTCATTTGCTTGCTTGTTTACTGGATGCAAATGTATTTATTATTTTTCAAAGGATGTCGTCTTTTTCTTATAAATAGAACACCGGATTTATCCTTTCCGGTGCTATATCGCATATAATAAAGTGAGTTAGTTAATATGTTTTAAGGCATATCTAATAAAAAGGACAGTAAATCGCATAAATAGACCTTGTGGGATTTTATAATTCAAGGTTACTTTGCACCCGATAAAAAGTGCATATCACATTAGTATATAATATTAAGGTTAGACAATAACCGCAAAAATAGGTAGATGAGGGAAATGGAAATGACGAAAAGACATAGTTCTGCAAGAACTGTGGTATTATTTGCATGTATTTCTGTATTAATAATAGGTTTGTTTGCTTGTGATGACCGGAAAGACGGTTCTTCCGCCCATTCGGGAAAACTCCGTTTAAGTTTGACTGCTGATACAACCTCTCTGAAGAAAGGAGTGAACTCGAATCTGACGAAAGCTGTTTCGGATGAGTTCGAGAAATTCCTGACCGTAGAGGATTACCAGATCCGTATCGTCACAGATAAAGATACAGTAAAATCTTACGACCGCTTCGACAAAATGCCTTCCGAGATCGAACTCCCCGAAGGTGCCTACACAATAGTTGCATCCAAAGGCAACGACCTTCCTGCTGCATTTGAAAATCCTTATTTTGAGGGGAGTACGGCATTTACCATTAAGGAAGGAATGAGCACTCCGCTGGATATGACTTGTACGCTGGGGAATGTGCGGATTACTGCCGAATATACGGATGATTTCAAAGAAGCATATTCCGATTATACGGCTCTGTTAAGTTCCACCTTTGCCACTACCGAATTTGAAATTGCCAAAGGAGAAACGCGGCCGGCTTATATGCAGGTGGCCAAAGAGGGAACAGACGTGGCGATCGGTATCCGTTTAAAGAAGATAAACGCAGAAGAAGAAAAAACATATTACGTGCCGACTGCTTTAAAACTGGAACGCCGCCAGAATGTCCGCTTGGTGTTCAAGACGGATGGCGAGGCGTTGGATGGGATCGGGCTGGATATCGTATTGGATGATACGATGGAAGAGGTGGCGCTGACAACGAAGATTCCTGATTTTATGTGGCAACAGGTGTCAAAACCGACGTTGAGTGCGGCAGGATTTGAAAACGGAGCTTCGATAGAGATAAAAACATCTGTTTTCGATGATGAGCTGCAAGTAGGATTTAATATTCCGGGTGGAGTGAAGTCTTTCTCTGTAAAACGTTGGATAGGTGACGAAGAGGAGGAAGATGCTGAGAGCCTTGATCTGGTCACACAAGCGGACGAGGCATTGAAACAAGGATATTGTTGGATGGTCGGAGAGACTGAAAACGGCAGTTTGTCTAATGCCCGGGCGGGATATATCAGTTTGTTGAAAGCGATCCGGAGTTTACAAGCGGATCCGGATAATCCTGTGACTTATCATTTCGTTTTTCAGGCTGTCGATGCGACCGGTAAGGCATACGAAAGCAATACGATTCGTCTGACTGTGGTCGTTCAACCGGCCGGCGCTCCCTTTATTGACGAGCAGGCATTGGCTTTGCCATCCGAAGCGGTGGAAGGGGATGAATTGGTTGATGTGCTGCAAGCCTCTTTAATAGCAGAAGGATTGATCGATGAAGAGCATACGACCTTGACGTTGACAAGTTCAGCCGGATTGAATGAGGTATTCCGCTTGACAAACGATGATGAACGGAAGAAGTTGTATGAAGGGTATGGCATAGGCGTGGAGAAAATTGCCGATTCCCGATTGGAACTGTATGTTTTCAAGTCGTTTACGACATTCTTGACTGCACCGAAAGAGGGAGGAAGTACTACTTATTCGTTGAAACTGCATCTGCAAGATAAAAACGGAAAGACGGACGAGGTGACGAAAGAGATTGTGGTGAAAGCTCCGAATTTTGAATTGGTAACAGGTAATGGGGATGCTTTTGCTAAACGAATCGTCTTGCGTACGAATTTCTTGGGTAACGAAAATAAGAATAAGTTGACTTATCAATATTTGAATGGAAGTGATTGGACGGATCTTCCGAACCAATCGTTGAAGAAGGATGCTTCCGGCACCCAGTGGGTAGATACTTTGCGTAATTTGACGCCGAAAACGAAATATTCTGTTCGTGCGATATACAACAGGGGGAAAGTTTATGAACGTATCAGCAAAGAGGTAACGGTTGAGACTGAGACGACCGGCACGATTCCGAATGGAGGGTTCGAAGGAAGTTGGTACTCACGAACTATTTCGAAAATGCTTAATGGTGCAAATATAATAGCATCTAGGGTCTCATTAACTGCGAATGATCCGGAGTCGTGGGCAACAGTCAATGTCAAAACTTTTGCAGAGGAGAGCAATGTTAATTCTACTTACAACAGAGTCCCTTCGACTATGAAATATGCCGAAGGATATAGTGGTACTGCTGTTCGATTACGGACGGTGGGATGGGATAATGGAGCTGGCAACACAGTCTCTATTTGTCGTCATGCAGCGGCAGGTAAATTATTCTTAGGTTCTTATGCTTATGATCATAATGCAAATACAGATACTTATGATTATGGTATATCATTTAATTCTCGACCATCTTATGTGAAAGCCTATTATAAATACACACCGGTCAAAGGTGATTCTTTTAAGGCTTGGGCTGTGGTGTTGAATAGGGAAGGTGAAAGGGAGTCTGTTCTTGGTATGGGTGAATTGGTGAAAGGTGAGTCTGTTACCGACTGGGAAGAGATGTGTTTCAAAATCAATTATACAAATTATGAAAAGAAAGCGACTCATATTTATGTCGTCTTTTCTTCTTCTTCCAAATGTTCAGAAAGAGAGGATGTAGAAACTGATAATTTGAAACCGTATCTGAATTTAGGTACGGAGGTGGATGGATATACCCACCATGAAGGTAGTAACCTTTATATTGACAACGTCGAATTAATATACGAATAAGAAAAGATGAAAAGAAATATACTATACTGTTGTCTGTGTGCCGTATTGCTGGGTTTGTCGGCTTGCGGTGACGAGCCGGAAAACAAGGTGACTGGCTTTGAGGAAGGAACGGGTGGTCTGCGACTGATGGCGGGTTATTCTACTGAAATAAAGGTTCCGGTCATTACCCGGAGTGCGGATTTCAGTGGTTTGGCAGTTAAAGACCTACATATAGTGATTACTGATAACAAGGACAATTCCGTGAAGCTGGATAAGGTGTACGGTGATTTGTTGAATGAAGAAGAGGGGGGATTACCTATTGTTCTTCCATTGGGAGAATATACAGTTAAAGCCTGTACGACAACAGATACAGCCGAGGGTGTGACGGAAATACCCTATTTTATGGCTGAGAATGATAAAGTAAGGGTAGAAGAAAAACAAATATCCAATGTCTCTCTTCGTTGTACATTTGAGAGTATAGGTGTGGAACTAGCCGTTTCCGACCAGTTCAAGCAGTTGATGGAAGAACAACCGAATAACTATTCTTACCAGGTAACAGTCTCCAATGGAATCGTTTCCAGAGAGTTTACTCCGGATAAAATGACGGCTGTCTATTTTCTGGACGCTTGTAAAGCTTTGGTTGTAAAGGTGAAAGTTAGGCTAGGTGCTTCCAATAGCTGGTATCCGGAACGAACCTATTACGTAAAAAACAGTTTGAATACGCCTGCCACCTCCCCGCAATTGGGAGAGTATTATGTTATACACCTGGATGCAGGGGCTGAACAGGAAGAAGCTTTGTCATTGAAATCGGTAACACAGGAGATAAAAGAATAAACAGATGAAGTACGTACGAATATATTGTAGTCTTTTATTATTTCTTTCTTTCTTGTTTTCTTGCGAGATGAAGAAAGATCTGTTTGGTGAAAAAGACGGGCAAACGGGAGATGGCGTGTCGATAGAGAATGTCGGTTTGCTTGATTTGGAAGTAAGTGCAGAAAAAGAGATTCCGGTACCGGGAACTAAAGGGGATGCTGATGAAACATTGAACTCGGATGAGTTTGGCGTTTCCATTTTAGATAGTTTAGGGCAAGTAGTAAAGGCATACGCCTCGTATGCCGAGCTGAAAGAAGCAGGCGAATTGTTGTTGCCTCCCGGGCTTTATCATGTGGTGGCTAGTCTGGGGGATGATGTGAATGCCGGATTCAACCGACCCTATTATGCAGGTGATACCACTTGTGTGGTCTCGGCTAAAGAGGTGGCAAAAGTGGTAACGAACTGTCGGTTACAAAATAAAAAAATACAGTTTGGCTTTTCTGATAAATTCCAGCAGGAGTTTTTAGGGGATTATACGATCGTGGCAGACAATGGCTTAGGAGTGTTGACTATTCCGGCGGAAGAGAAGCGGATTGCTTATCTGAAAAACAGCGGAACTTTACGCTTTACAGTATATGCCACGACAAAAGAAAATAAGGCTTGTACCTATTCGGTAGACCTATCCAAAGAAGAGACTGTGTTGGAACATAATAATGTATATATAGAATTGGGCACCGAGCCGATGAAACCCGAAACCCCTGATACACCGGGTGGAGGTGGTGATGGTGAGGGAGAAGAACCCGAACTGCCGGAGGATCCGGAAGAACCGGGCGATTCGTCACAAACGGTAGCTCGCCCCTTGTTGAAAGTGGATATATCTTTGGTGGAAAAGGACTATGTGATTGAAGTACCCTCTGTCTTTGAAGAGTCGGGAAAACCGGATACACCGGGAGGAGGCACGGATACGCCCGGAGGTGGAGACGGACCGGGAGGGGATACGCAACAGAAGATTGGTATAACCGGAACGATCGATGGCAAGTCGTTTAATGTCAATCAAGCACAGACAATTACTTCTGCTACTAAAAGTGTGGTGATTAACTTGTATTTACCGACAGGCTTGTCTCAGTTGGGTGTGGATGTGGCGATCGGAGCAGATATCAATTTGTCACTTGACTTGCTAAATAAGTCTTCAGTAGATGAAGTGAATGCTATTCTGGCTAACTTAGGTAAGAAATTAGTAGTCCCATCCAAAGGGGATAAAGGAAACCTGAAGTTTGATATATCGGGCTTCTTGGGACTGATGGATACGAATAACTCGTTTAAGATTTCTTTGGGAGACAAGAATGGGGAGACGACGAGTGCAACTATAAAGTTGAATAAGAAATAAGCGATGAACATGGACTATAAAAAGATAATAGGATACACTCTTTGCCTCTTGATGGCTTTTTGTCTTTCCTGTAAAGACGAGACAGAGGGAATACCGACAGGCATGCTTTATTTGAATGTGGAGGAGGATGCTTCTTTGCAAACCCGGGCTACGTCGGAGGTGACGTATGAGTCGCTTCGGGTAGCTATTATCAAAGGGGAGGAAGATACGCTGAAAGTCTACAACGATTACCTGGAGGAGGTAAAAGGCGAACGGTTGATATTGCCGATCGGGACATATACGGTTGCCGTTACTTCCAACCATGATGGGACAGCGGCATGGGAATCTCCTTTCTATCAAGGACAGGAAACGGTGGAAGTGAAACAAGGCGAGATAACGAATGCAAAGGTGACTTGTACCATTCACAATACAAAAGTATCGGTAGATGCTTCACAGTTGAAAGATTATTTTACCGATTATCAAACGGAAGTGAGTAATTCTTCCGGCTCTTTGATCTATACCCGTGACGAATATCGTGCCGGATATTTTGCTCCGGAAAAGTTGGCGGTCAAGCTCAAGCTGGTGAACCGGGATGGTAACGAATTTGTCATTAAACGGGTCTATCCGAATATCGAGCCGAAATATCATTATACTTTTAAGTTTGAAATAGATAACCAGGGACCGGGTGATACGAATGCCGGTATCGATTTCGATATCACTATTGATGAGGAACATAAAGAAATAACCTGTCCGATCTTTATCCGTAAAGAGGATTTGACACAAAAGGGAGAGCCTTCTTTGCTTCTTCGCGGTTTTAAGGATGAAGGTATATTCCAGCAACCGGAGATAGTGGACGGGGTAGAACCTCCGGCAGCCGGAACTGTTGGCTTGGTTTATCGTATCGGTAAAAAGAATAGTGTACAGTCGTTTAAGGTGACAACCAACTCCCCGGTATTTTCGGCAGCCGGATTAGCGGAGTTTGAGATGACCGATGAAACGGTTGCAATGCAGGCTGCTCGGTTGGGATTTCCGCGTTTGCCGGGGGTAGCGGGTAAAGAAGAAGAACTTTATCTCAACTATGAGTTGGATCTTTCGGGGATATTGCCTTATTTGAAGACGGTAGACCGCAAACCGACAGTGCATGCTTTCACGGTTACGTTGCTTGACAATATCAATCAGGAAACATCCATTGATTTCTCTTTCAAGATAATGCCGGATGTGGATGCTTATGTGGAAGAGCCTGTAAAATGGACGCACTTCGCTGTATTGAAAGGTGTCTGTCTGGACGAATCCAGCTATTTCATGTTGAAAGCGGCAGAGGGAGAACCGAAGAAGGTAGATGTTGTCCAGCGAGATGCGGAAGGAAATCTGTCGGCTTTGGTGGTTGGATTGACACCGGGTACAGACTATTCGTATTGGATTGAATCGGCGGATAATAGTGCGATGAAATGCGAACCGACAGGCTTTAGCTTAGCTAAACCATTGGAGGTGCCGGGATTGAATATGGACGATTGGGGAACACGGAGCGGACAGGGAGCTATCGGAGGAAATGTCTCTTATCCTTGCTTAAATGGAGTGAATAGTTCCGGAGGTGTGTACTGGGAATCCGGAAACCGGGGTGCTGCATCCGGGGGGGAAGTCCTGCTGCAGGGAGAAAGCACGGATGTCAAACAGGGGAAAGCTGCCAAACTGACTTCTCGTTGGGCAGGGGCTATTGGTATCGGTGCGTTCTCTGCAGGTAGTCTATTTTCTGGTTCTGTGCAAGATGTATCTACGGCAGGGGCTAAGCTGAAGTACGGGCAACTGCATAATGGTTATCCGACAGCCTTACAGGGATGGTATAAATATCATCCGGGCAAGATCAATTGGGTGGATAATAAAGAGACATCGACAAACGAAACAGATGAAGCAATTATTTATGCGGCATTGACTACCAAACAATATATCTTGGAATCGTTGCGTACAAATATTGGTGGAGTTATAACTTTTGATCCTACCGATGGTGGCGTGATTGCTTATGGCGAGATGAGGACTCAGCAGGAAGTTACAACTTATGAACAGTTCAATATTCCGTTAGTCTATGCTCGATTGCCGAAAGCAGAGGAGAAAGTCTACCTTATTATTATGGCTGCATCAAGCAGTAAGGGAGAGTTTTTCAAAGGATCGACGGATAGTTGGTTGCTTTTGGATGAGTTCGAATTGCTTTACGACTACAATGATTCTGCTGTTCCAGCTTCGGTAGTTGGAAATATGGTTTCGGTAAATATAAACGACAAATAACGAATATGAAACAACTCTTATCTTTAACCGTTTTGTTGCTTCTCTGTTTTTCTTTTCCTGCGTTGGCCAAGAAGAACAAATACGACCGGGGCATTCTGATGAAAACCTTTATTCCGAAAGGGCAATGGATGGTCGGTACTACATTTTCCTATAGCGAACATGTGGATGAGAATTTTGAGTTTTTGTCTGTGTTGAAGGATATTAACAGCGAAGGGTATACCTTTAAGGTTACTCCGTTGGTAAGCTATTTTATCCGCGATAATATTAGTCTCGGTGGACGGTTTGCCTATTCGCGTTCGAATATGGATATAGGTAATATATCGTTGGAGCTGGGTGACGATCTGAGCTTTGCGGTCGAAAACTTCAAGTCTGTATCCAACACATATACGGTTGCTGCCTTTATCCGTACCTATCTGAATCTGGGAGACAGCAAGCGTTTCGGATTGTTTAATGAGGCACGTGTGTCGTATGGTTATTCGGAAAGCAATAGCAGCTCGGGTACGGGTATCGATCTTTCCGGTATGTATCAGTTGAAACACAACCTGAATATCGGTCTGGCTCCCGGGTTGACTGTCTTTATCAACGATTACGTGGCAGCCGAGGCTTCGGTCAATGTGGCGGGATTGAACTTTAACTGGTATGACCAGACGAAAGACCAGGTGTATAAAGGGAAACGTACGGCAAGTTCCGCTAATTTCAAGATCAATCTGTTGTCGATCGATTTAGGTATTGTCTTTTATTTGTAAAAACAGGGCATGAAAGGAAGAAATCATATATTGTGTTTTTTATTAAGTCTGTTGCTGGCAGGCTGTGTGAAAAACGATCTGCCTTATCCTACCATCAAAGGGGTTATCGAGGAGTTCGCCATCGAAGGGCAGACTTCGGCAAAGATCGATAAGGCTTCGGCTTCCGTCTCTGTGAAGGTGGCGGATACGTTAGACTTAAGAGACCTGAGGGTGGAAAAGCTGGTCGTTACTCCGGGCATGACCGTGCTGCCGGATTCTGTTGCCTGCAAAGACTTCCTGCATTTCCCGGATACCGGATTTGTGTCGGTAGACAGTTTGCCCGCAACGGTCAATACGCGGATGAACTTCAGGAATCCGGTTTCTTTTCTGCTTCGTTTGTATCAGGATTATCCCTGGAAAGTGACGGTGGAACATGACATACAGCGTAAAGTAACTGTTGCCAACCAGCTGGGGGCTTCCCTGATCGATGCTGATACGCATAATGTAATTATATATGTGGATTCAATGGCCCAGCCTTCTTTGCGTAAGGTGAAAATAGAGACTTTCCAGCTGGGTAGCAGCATTGCAAAAACGACACCCGAACCATCGGCGGTCACCGATTTCACCCGTCCTCGTGTATTTCAGGTATCGGCTTTCGGTGAAACGGAAGAATGGACCGTGAGTGTGGCGTATCCGCCTGCCGGCATGTCGTTTACCTCATTGTCCGCTTGGGCGAAACGGGCGGTAGTAACGGGCAAGACATTGACCGGACAGGTTTCGGCTCGCTATCGCGGTAAACCGCAGGCGGAGACAAAGGCCGATTCGGAAGAAGGTTGGGAAGAGGTGCTTTCCAGCGAAATAGAGATAGATGAAGAAGGAAACTTCACGTTGGTCTTTACGCATCTTAAACCAAGCATGGTGTATGAATATCAGTTAACGGTGGATGGTGTAGCCGAGGATATCAAAACATTTACGACGGAGGCTGTGGAGTTGGTGCCGAATCTCTCGTTGGACGATTGGTTCAAAGATGGCAAAAGCTGGTATGCTAATCTCGACCTGACAGCGGAAAACTATTTCTGGGATTCAGGCAACAAGGGCTCGAATGCGGTAGGTGAAGCCAATCCTACTTCTCCCGAAACAAGTGATGTCGTAAAAGGAAAAGCAGCCCGTCTGGAAAGTAAAACGGTGGCCGGTGTGTTTGCAGCCGGTAGCCTTTATTGCGGTACATTCGGCAAAGTGGAAGGGCTGAGCGGTGCTTCGCTGAACTTCGGCCGTCCGTATACCGGTCGTCCGTCAGCCTTGCGTGGCTACTATAAATACAATTCCGGCACGATCGATAAAGCGAAAGATCCCTATAAGGATTTGGAAGGTCGTAAAGACTCCTGTCATATTTATATGGCGTTGTTCTCCGATTGGACAGCTCCTTTTCCTGTCAATACGAATACAGGAACCTTTGTCGACCTGACCTGGAACAATGAAAGCCTGCTTGCCTTCGGCCAACTGGTTCAGGGCGAAACAGTCAAGGATTATACGCAGTTCCGTATCGACCTGCAATATCGCGACCAGACAACAAAGCCAACCTATATATTGATTGTAGCTTCCGCCAGCAAGTATGGCGATTACTTTACAGGCAGTACGAGCAGCGTGTTGTTGCTGGATGAGTTGGAGTTGGTGTTTGAATAGGATTCGAATGTGGAAGAAAACCTGCTTATCGAGTAAGGTCAAATCTACTCGATAAGTAGATGCTCGTCTACTTAGTAAGTAGTGGGGGGGTCTGCTTATTAAGTAGACGATGCTCTACTTAGTAAGTAGTTTTTGGCTTGCTTCAATACTTCATAGAGCGGTTGTTAAGAATGAAATAAGAAACCGGATAGAACCGGAGGCTTTAAACCTCGGTTTTGGACCGGCATAAAATAAAAACAGTTTAAGAATAAATAGAGTAGTATCGGAAGAACGTATGTTTTCTTCCGAAAGAAACTGGGTTTTCTCCCGAAAGAAACGGTGTTTTGCTGGGAGGAAAGGATATGAAGATGGAAAGGAAGAGATATATGAAATGGCTGGTTTTGCTGGTCGGGGTACTTTGCTCGGTCGGGGTGAAGGCGGTGGATGTGAATTCTGCAAATGCGTTAAAAGATGCATTGCAAGGAAAAGCTACAGTTAATGGAAATACGGTGACATTGACGGGTAATGTAAACATATCGGAGACGATTAAGATAAAAGGAGGAGATATTATTTTGAATTTAGCAAAGTATATCATCTCTATGGAGAAGACAAACTCAAAAGCAACTTGCATTCTGGTCGATGGAAATAATGCTCGTTTACTCATTAAAGGGGGTGGAAAAATATCCGTTACAACAAAATATAAATTTGGAGGTGGCTCAGGATATGATGCTGTCGCTTTAGAATTTAAATCGGGTTTTTTGCAGATTTTGGATTGTGATCTAGAAGCATCAACGCCATCTGTAGCAACTGCTTATACAATAAAATCTTCAACTTCTTTGGCATCTCTTATACCTTATGGAGCGTATGTGTCGAATCAAAACATATCGTACACGGATAGTAATTTGAGCGAGTATATGGCGTGGACTAAGGGCACTTATGCAACAAATATAAAATCATCCAACTACAAAGCTGTGTTTAATATAAATGGACAGCAATATTCAGCGATCTCTAATTACACTTTGGATGGAGGCTTTTCCTATCCCAACTATGAAGTAGGAAAAGGTTATGAATTTTCTAATTGGAGGACATCGACTAATAATGTCACATATGTGAATGATATTCCGGTCTTAACAAATCGGGTAGCTAGTGGTACAATCACATTTGATGCTACAACATTATTAATAGAATATAAGATTAGCTATGATTTAAATGGCGGAGATACGAATCCCAATACGATTGAATACTATACAATAAAGGAAAATGAAGGAAAACCAATTACTTTGCAGGCTCCAACCAGACGGGGATATGATTTTACTAGCTGGCGACATAATGATGCGATTGTAAGGACAATTAACTATGACGATGTTGAGGCACAATCGGTAGATAAGGTATATACCTTAACAGCACAATGGGAAAAACATATATATAATGTAACATTTGATGTAAATGTAAATGGTGTAAAACAAGGAACATTCACAATTGATGATAATCATTTCTCTGAACCTGATGCCGATCAGATTCCTGAAGGGAAGGTCTTTGATGGTTGGTACATAAAAGGAACAAATACAAAAGTAGAGTTCCCTTTGGTTGAACTGAAAGATTTGCAGCTTGAAGCCCATTGGAAAGACAAAACCTATTATGCCTCTTTCTATGACGGAAATACAGAAGTGAATAAAGAACCTTTTACCGTTACAACTGGATTAGCTTCATTTGAGAATCCGGACTTCAAAGATGGATACATCTTTGAATATTGGATGGATGTCCCGGAAAATGGGAAAAAGGTTATATCTATTCCTACGAACGTTTCTGGAGATAAGGTCTTTTATGCTAAATGGACTCCTATCGAATATACATTGACGTATGATCTGAAGGGTGGTTCTTATGCCGGTGATAAAACGATTACTTATACATATAATGAGAGAGCTATACTATTAACCGGTGATGTGGTATCTCGTACTGGTTATAAACTTAAAGGATGGAAATTGGGGGATAAGCAGGTTACAGAAGTTCCGGTATCTGACGGTACGGTGAGTGATGGAGGACGAAAAATGTCTTTTACAATCACTGCCGACTGGGAGTTGATCAATTATGATATTGTATTTATTGAAAATGGTGGCACACCTGTTGACGATCGTAAATATAATGTGAAAGAAGGAGTTTCAGAAAAGGATATGCCTAAAACGGAGCGTGCCGGTTATAAATTCTTAGGTTGGTATAATGATCAGGATAAAGTAGTGACATCGATTGCTCCGGGTAGCGAAAAATTAACATTAACGGCCAAATGGGAGTTGATTGTATATAATATAACATATAATTTGTTTGGCGGTACGAATCCGGATGATGCCCCTACAACGTATACCTATGAAACGGAGGCGATTAAATTGCCTGATCCAACAAAGGAACATTACACTTTTGGAGGATGGTTTACTGAAGAGGAATTAGAGAATGCGGTTGAAGTTATAGCAACGACTTCCACGGGCAATAAAGTGTTTTATGCGAAATGGTCTCCTAAGACATATATTTTGACATTTGATCCATGCGGAGGACGTATTAGCCAAACAACGCAGCAATATGTATATGGCGAAGTAACGGAATTTGCCCGTAAACCATACAGGGATTACTATGGTTTTGCTGGTTGGTATTATGATAAAGCTTATACACAACCTTTTGGAGGTAAGATTGCAGCCGATAAAAGTGGCGATCATACATTATATGCTAAATGGGCGCCTGCAAAATATGAAATCGAATTAAATTGCTATTACGGAGAGTTTCTGGCAGGAACGAATGAGCCGACTTCGTATACGTATGGAAGTACAGTAGACAAACTTCCAATACCTATACGTGAAGGTTTCTCTTTTGCCGGTTGGTATGCAGATGATTTATTGACAAAGCCGGTATCTTCTCCGGTGGTTAAAGCGACAGATTCCGGCAACAAAACCTTCTACGCCACCTGGGATCGTGGTTACCAATTAATCTTTACCCAACCCTCTTATGGTAAGATTACCGTTACCCGCAATGGCGTTGCCTTGCCTGCCGGAACGATGATCGGTAAAGGCGAATCGTTGGCGGTGACAGCCGAAGCGACGGATGCGAATTATGAATTGAAACAACTGGTCATTGACGGTAAGACGTATACCTCCAGTCCGCAATTGATAACGATGCCGGAAAAGGATTTGAAGATTACGGCAGAGTTTACAATGTCATCTGTCCCTGCTGCCCCTGCCCCTAAAATAAACCTTACCCCATCCGGTGTAGATAAATTCCCGAAGGGAGAAGAGGTGAAAGTGCAGTTGGAGAAAACAGATGAGGCTACAACTTTATATTACCGTTTGGACGGTTCGCCGGAGAAGGCTTATTCGGGTGAGTTCCTGGTTGAGAGTGCTAAAGATACGGTTCTTTTGGAGGCTATTGCCAAGAAAGATGGTTATCGGGATGGGGTAACAACACGTTATATCATCTTCGATAACGGGAAGATTACCCTGACTTTCGATCTCCCCCTTGGCGTGAAAGCGAGCAACCCGACAGGTGGCGATGTGGTGACGGCTACCACGACCGGAGGCTCTTTTGAATTTAAGCTGACGGTAGATAAAAACTATTATACGAATCTCGACTCAATGGTTGTCTCGGCAAATGACTCGACGATTCGGGCGAATGCTTCCGGACTTTATACGTTGACGAATTGTTCTTCCGATATTATGGTGACTGTCTCCGGCCTGAAAGCCAGAACCTGCACGGTTACATTGCAGCAGACAGAGAACGGGAAGATCAGTTTTACAGACGGAGCAGAAGAAACGACCGCGACAGTAGACTATGGGGCGACAGTCTCTATAACAGCAACGGCGGATGAAGAGTATAAGTTCCTGCAATGGAGTACCGGCAGTCAAAGGAACCCTTTGCAACTGACAGTAACGAAGGATACGACTATCTCAGCTCGTTTTATTTCCGATTATAAAGCCTACGCGATTACATTGCCGCAATTGGAAGGGGTAACGGTGAAACCTTTTTCCGGCTTTACTACTGAAGTGAAGAAAGACGGAACTTTCAAATTCTATCTGCAATTTGCCAATGGTTATCACGAAGATAATCTGGTGGTTCGCGCTAATGGAGAAGAGTTGACGAAGAATAAAGGGGGATATGCGATTTACCATATCAATAAAAATATCAGTATTTCTGTTGAAGGTATTGGTAGGGATGCCATGACGTTGAAAGTACCTGAACATGTAACTGCGAAAGTTGTAGAGACTATGGCAGATGTTACCAAGCAGGGGGTATATGGAGAAACGGTGGTTCTGTTGCATGCGGAAGCACCGGCCGGTAAAGTCTTTACCAAATGGACAGATGGAAAAACAGATAATCCCCGTTTATCAACGGCATTAGATGCGGCACAACTGATCCCTCTTTTTGATGATAAAGGAGACGAGTCTTATGCGAAAGTGATTCTGAATCAAACGGCCGGAGCGGGTATTACCGGTGTGAATGCAAACTTGGATGCTGTAAAGAGTGGAGATGTGGTACAATTAAAAGTTGTTTTGCTGCCGGCATACAGTCAGAGTGAAGTGGTGTTGACAGCTGACGATCAAAAACTGTCACCAGAGGTCTCTTTACGTGCTGCAACAGATACGAAAACGTATGTGTATAAATTGCCGGTACAGAAAGACGGGGTTGCGGTAAAAGTGTCTGGATTAAAATTAAATACCTATGATGTAACGATGGCTCAAACAGATGGCGGAACTGTATCTGTCCTTCCTATCGGAAAAGTAACACATGGTGATAAAATTCAGCTTAAGGCACAGCCGGCATCAGGGATGTTATTTGTCAAATGGTGGGACGGAAACACCCTGAACCCTTATCCATATACGGTAACATCCGATACGGAAGTAAAAGCATATTTCTTAGGTGCAGAATCCACTGTCAATAACGAATCGATCCAAAAAGAAGAAAATGCCCAGATCACGGTATCCGGACAAACGTTATCGGTTACTGTTGCAGAAGAGTCGATGTTATATATATGGGATTACAAAGGCTCCCTGTTCCGTAATCAGAAGATACCGGCCGGAGCATACACATTGAACTTACCTGCCGGGGGATATCTCGTGAAAGTGGGAGATATGGGAACAAGGAAGATTATAATTCGATAAATAAAAGGATAATAAGGCATATCCTTGCAAATACAAACGAAATTACTTTACTTTGTGATAAAGTAAGTGTTTGTTTATGAAGACAAAGAAGGAATATATAGAGTTACTGCGTAGCTATTTTTTGAATAATGCCAAAGGATATGGCGTTGTTCGGATGGCTTTGTTCGGTTCAGTTGTCAGGAATGAACAAACAGAAAATAGCGATGTTGATGTCGCTTATGAAGGAGAAGCTAATCTTTTACTGCGCAGCCGTATGAAACAGGAATTGGAATCTTTGTTTGGATGTAAAGTAGATCTTGTTCGTTTGAGAAAGCAGTTGGCTGGTTCTGATTTTGGGAAAAATATCTCAAAAGATTTAGTCTATGTTTGAAAAAGAAAGAATTCTTTCCTTGCTTAACAGAATAGAAAATTCTATTTTGCTGATACAAACTAAATCCGGACAGATATCCAGTGCTGAGGATTTTTTATTAAGTCCGGATGGAATGTTTGTTCTAAGCGGTATTTGTATGCAATTGATATTTATTGGAGAAAGTGTTAAGACAATTGATAATAAAACAGGACATTCTTATTTAATAAATTATCCGATTGTACCATGGACTGGAATTATGGGTTTACGGGATATTATTGCTCATGAGTACCATCGAATAGATGAAGAAGAAATATTTAATGTAATAAAACGGGACTTAGATCCTCTCCTCAATACTATCCGTCAGATGAAGACTGACTTATCAGTGTAAATACGATCACCCTATATTCACTTTTCACAAATATTTCCGTACCTTTGCCCCTCAAAAAGAGAACACAAGGTATGGAAAAACAGTTTAAGAGAACGCTGATTACTACGGCGTTGCCGTATGCGAACGGGCCGGTACATATCGGGCACCTGGCTGGTGTGTATGTGCCTGCCGATATATATGCCCGTTACCTTCGCCTGAAGGGAGAGGATGTTTTGATGATCGGGGGATCGGACGAGCACGGTGTGCCTATTACCCTTCGCGCTAAAAAAGAAGGGGTTACACCGCAGGATGTGGTGGATCGTTTTCATGGCATCATCAAGAAATCTTTTGAGGACTTCGGTATCACGTTCGATATCTATTCCCGTACAACTTCGCCGACACATCGACAGGTGGCATCGGACTTCTTCCGCACCCTGTATGAGAAAGGCGAATTCATCGAAAAGACAAGCGAGCAATACTACGACGAGGAAGCTAAACAATTCCTTGCCGACCGATATATAACCGGTACATGTCCGCATTGCGGCAACGAAAAAGCGTATGGCGACCAGTGCGAAGCCTGCGGTACTTCGTTGAATGCTACAGACCTGATCAATCCGAAGTCTGCCATCAGCGGTAGCGAGCCGGTGATGAAGGAAACCAAACACTGGTATCTTCCGTTGGATAAGCACGAGCCTTTCCTGCGTCAATGGATATTGGAAGATCATAAGGAATGGAAATCAAACGTATACGGACAGTGTAAGAGCTGGTTGGATATGGGATTGCAACCACGTGCGGTAAGCCGCGACCTCGACTGGGGTATTCCTGTGCCGGTGGAAGGTGCTGAAGGTAAAGTGCTTTATGTATGGTTCGATGCACCGATCGGCTATATCTCCAATACAAAAGAATTGCTGCCGGATAGCTGGGAGACCTGGTGGAAAGATCCTGAAACCAAGATGCTGCATTTCATCGGTAAGGATAACATTGTGTTCCATTGTATCGTTTTCCCGTCTATGCTGAAAGCCGAAGGCTCTTTCAACCTGCCGGAGAATGTGCCTGCCAACGAGTTTCTGAACCTGGAAGGCGACAAGATTTCCACCTCTCGTAACTGGGCGGTTTGGTTGAATGAATATCTGGTGGATATGCCGGGTAAACAGGATGTGTTGCGTTATGTATTGACGGCCAACGCTCCGGAAACGAAAGATAATGACTTTACCTGGAAAGATTTCCAGGCTCGCAATAATAATGAACTGGTTGCTATTCTGGGTAACTTCGTAAACCGTGCCTTGGTACTGACGGAGAAATACTTTGAAGGTAAAGTGCCTGCTGCTGGTGAGCTGACCGATTACGATCGTCAGACATTGAAGGATTTTGAAGATGTGAAAGCCAATGTGGAACGTCTGCTGGATACGTATCATTTCCGTGATGCGCAGAAAGAGGCTATGAACCTGGCCCGTATCGGTAATAAATACCTGGCGGATACAGAACCTTGGAAACTGGCCAAGACGGATATGGAACGTGTGGCAACGATCATGAATATCGCTTTGCAGATCACAGCGAACCTGGCGATCGCTTTCGAACCGTTCCTGCCGTTCAGCATGGAGAAACTAAATAAGATGTTGAACGTAGAGCCGTTGGGGTGGAACCGTCTGGGCTCGACAGACTTGCTCGAAGCCGGTCATCAGTTAGGTAAATCAGAACTTCTGTTCGAGAAAATCGAAGACAGCGTGATCGAAGCACAGGTTCAGAAGTTGTTGGATACGAAGAAAGCAAACGAAGAGGCTAGTTATAAGGCTAAAGCAATTCGGGAAAACATTGAATTCGACGATTTCACAAAACTGGATATCCGCGTAGGTACGATATTGGAATGTACAAAAGTGCCTAAGGCAGATAAGTTGTTGCAGTTCCGTATCGATGATGGGTTGGAGAAACGTACGATCGTTTCCGGTATTGCCCAGCATTATGCACCCGAAGAGTTGGTAGGAAAACAAGTTTGCTTTATCGCAAACCTGGCTCCCCGTAAGCTGAAAGGGATCGTATCGGAAGGAATGATCTTGTCTGCGGAAAACTTTGACGGTAAGCTGGCTGTCATCACTCCGGAAAAAGAGGTGAAACCTGGTAGTGAAGTAAAATAAGAGAAATAAACCTTGCGTAAGAGGTATCAAAGGTGTGTCATCTTGTTTCCGCATGAATGGCACACTTTTTTTATAATAATGTAGCAGTTGCTACGTTATTAAATGCAAGGAAAAACAAAACGGGTACAAGAGAATAAAGATGTTTGAAAAACAGATACAAATGGTCGATTTGCATGGACAATATCATCGCCTGAAAGAGGAGATTGATACTGCGATGCAAACAGTAATCGAAAGCAGTGCCTTTATCAATGGCCCTCAGGTGAAAACCTTCGGAGATCATTTGGCCGGCTATCTGGATATTCCTTACGTGATCCCATGCGGGAATGGAACGGATGCCTTGCAGATCGCACTGATGGCGCTCGAACTACAGCCGGGGGATGAGGTGATCGTTCCTGCATTCACTTATGTGGCTGCTGCGGAGGTGATTGCTTTATTGGGGTTAACGCCTGTCCTGGTGGATGTCGACCCGCAGACTTTCAATCTCGATCCGCAGAAAATAGAAGGGGCGATCTCCCGTAATACGAAGGCGATAATAGCCGTGCATTTGTTTGGACAGTCCTGTGATATGGAGCCGATCCTGCAACTTGCCAAAAGATATCACTTGTATGTGATAGAAGATAATGCCCAGTCGATAGGAGCTGAATATACTTTTGCAGACGGGCATGTGAAGAAAACCGGAACGATGGGAGTGATCGGAACGACTTCTTTCTTTCCTTCCAAGCCATTGGCCTGTTATGGGGATGGGGGAGCCCTGATGACTTCCGACGAGATACTGGCTAAACGTATCCGTATGATCGCCAATCACGGGCAGGAACGTAAATATCATCATAAACTGATCGGATGTAATTCGCGGTTGGATACTTTGCAGGCTGCTGTGTTGGATGTGAAGTTGAAACATATCGATGAATTCACGGAAGCCCGCAGAGTGGTTGCCGGAAGGTATGATGAAGCACTGGCTTCGTGTGATCTGTTAATCATTCCGAAGAGATCTGCTTTTTCTACCCATGTATACCATCAGTATACGATTCAGTTGAAGCCTGCGGCTGGTTTTTCAGAGATGGCGAAGCAACGGGAGCTGTTGCAGAGTTACCTGAAAGAGAAAGGTATTCCTTCGATGGTTTATTACCCCTTACCTCTGCAGGCACAGGATGCCTATAAATGGATGGCCCGTACGCCGGGATGTATCGATGAATCGGCTCGTTTGAGCAAATGCGTCTTGTCACTGCCTATCCATACCGAAATGTCGAAAGAAGAACAAGAATATATAATTGATGCTATAGTCAATTTTAAATATGATGAATAAGATAAAATTTGCCGTAGTTGGTTGTGGGCATATCGGAAAGCGCCATGCCGAAATGGTGACCCGCGATCCGGACGCTGAACTGGTTGCCTTGTGTGATATCCGTCCTCGTGGGGAGTTGGGAATAGAGGCTTATGATGTCCCTTTCTTTACGGATCTGCAGGATTTGTTGCAAAGCGGTCTGCAGATAGATGTAGTTAACATCTGTACGCCGAACGGCTTGCATGCTTCTATGGCGGTAAAGGCTGTTGAGGCCGGATGTAATGTGGTCATAGAAAAGCCGATGGCACTGACGCTGGCAGATGCGGAGAAGGTGGTTTATGCTTCTTTGAAATATCATAAACAGGTGTTCTGTGTGATGCAGAACCGGTATTCTCCTCCTTCTGTATGGATCAAGGAAATGATTGAGTCCGGTAAACTCGGTAAGATCTATATGGTTCAGTTGAATTGTTATTGGAACCGTGATGACCGTTACTATAAACCGGGCGGCTGGCATGGGGATGCAGCATTGGATGGGGGTACGCTTTTCACCCAGTTCTCCCATTTTATCGATATCATGTACTGGCTGTTTGGCGATATTTGCAATATCCAGGCTCGTTTCGCGGATTTCAATCATGAGAAACTGACTGCTTTTGAAGATTCAGGCTTCGTAAACTTCAACTTCGTGAACGGAGGAATGGGTAGTCTGAATTATTCAACCTCTGTATGGAACAGGAATATGGAAAGCAGTATGATGATCGTAGCCGAGAATGGCAGTGTAAAGATCGGCGGTCAATATATGAATGAAGTGGAATATTGTCATGTGAAAGATTATGAAATGCCGGAGCTGGCTCCGACTAATCCGGGTAATGATTATGGTCCTTATAAGGGTTCGGCGCAGAACCATAACTTCGTGATCCGCAATGTCGTTCGCGTATTGTCGGGCACAGGATCGGAAAGTATTACTACCAATGTACTGGAAGGTATGAAGGTGGTCGATATGATACAGCGTATTTACGCACAGAAAGAATAATTGCATAACTAGTATTAATAACATAAGTAGTTTTAGTAAGTCACTCCGGCTGCTTTTGTACAAATAAGCTTTTTTATAGGGGTAGAATCCCTTCAATTTCCTATCTTTGTGACAGTTTAGTCATTCTCGGCATGGGACTGACGAACCTTTGCGTGCTTTCATTTTTTGAAGCTTGTTGAGATATATAGGGAAACTCAAATTTAACAAATAGCATGAAACAGATTTTAGTTACCGGAGGAGCCGGATTTATAGGCTCTCATCTTTGTGAACGCCTGCTGAAAGACGGAAACAATGTGATTTGTATGGATAATTATTTTACAGGTCGTAAACAAAACGTTATCCACTTATTGGACAATCCATATTTTGAACTGGTCCGCCACGATGTGACGTTTCCTTATTATGTAGAAGTTGATGAAATCTATAATCTGGCTTGTCCGGCGTCGCCTATACATTATCAGTTCGATCCGGTGAGTACAACTAAAACATCAGTTATCGGTGCTATCAATATGCTAGGGTTGGCTAAACGTACAAAAGCCCGTATCCTTCAGGCATCTACCAGTGAAGTATATGGGGATCCGGTGGTTCATCCTCAGGAAGAAAGTTATTGGGGAAATGTGAATCCGATAGGTATCCGGAGTTGCTACGATGAAGGCAAGCGTTGTGCGGAGACTCTGTTTATGGATTATCACAGACAGAATAAAGTCGACATCAAAATCATCCGCATCTTTAATACCTATGGCCCGCGTATGCGTCCGGACGACGGTAGAGTTGTATCAAACTTTATCGTGCAGGCTCTGAAGGGGGAAGATATCACTATCTATGGAGACGGAAAACAAACCCGTAGCTTCCAGTATGTGGATGACCTGATCGAAGGCATGGTTCGTATGATGGCTTCAGAAAACTTCACCGGCCCCGTAAATTTAGGTAACCCCAGAGAGTTTACAATGATAGAACTGGCAGAGGTAGTGCTTAAAATGACTAACTCAAAATCAAAAATAATATTTACACCGCTTCCTGCTGATGACCCCAAACAGCGCAAACCGAACATCTCTTTGGCAAAGGAAAAGCTGAATGGCTGGGAACCGAACATCCGTTTGGAAGAAGGGTTGGTTGAGACGATTAAGTATTTCAAAAGTCTTTAATTTTGTATTTGATTATAAATTATGAAAATAGCGATAGTAGGTACAGGCTATGTAGGTCTGGTAACCGGAACCTGTTTTGCCGAAATGGGTACCGAAGTTTTTTGTGTAGACGTAAATACCGAAAAGATTGAGAACCTAAAACAAGGCATAATTCCTATCTACGAACCCGGGCTGGAAGATATGGTTCATCGTAACCAACAGGCCGGAAGATTACATTTTACAACTGATTTGACAGAGTGCCTGGACGAAGTGGAAGTTTTGTTCAGTGCCGTAGGTACACCGCCGGATGAAGATGGAAGTGCGGACTTGAAGTATGTGCTTGAAGTGGCTCGTACGGTTGGCCGCCATATCAAGAAACATATTTTGGTGGTGACAAAGAGTACGGTTCCTGTCGGTACGGCGAAGAAAGTTCGTCAGGCTATTCAGGATGAATTGGATAAACGGGGGGCACAGATCGAATTTGATGTTGCTTCCAATCCTGAATTCCTGAAAGAAGGAGCGGCGATCAGTGACTTTATGAGTCCGGATCGCGTTGTTGTCGGTGTCGAATCGGAGCGTGCGGAAGAGTTGATGACTCGTCTGTATCGTCCTTTCCTTTTGAATAATTTCCGTGTGATTTTTATGGATGTGCCATCCGCAGAGATGACCAAATATGCTGCAAATGCTATGTTGGCTACCCGTATCAGTTTTATGAACGATGTGGCTAACCTGTGCGAGATTGTCGGTGCCGATATAAATATGGTGCGTAAAGGCATCGGTTCGGATAACCGTATCGGTAATCGTTTCTTATATGCCGGTATCGGTTATGGAGGTTCTTGCTTTCCGAAAGATGTAAAAGCGCTGATCAATACAGCGAAACTGAATAACTATCCGATGCGTATTTTGCAGGCGGTAGAAGATGTCAATGATGAGCAAAAATCTCTGTTATTCCGTAAACTGGAAAAACATTTCAATGGAGATCTGAAAGGTAAGCGCATCGCTATTTGGGGATTGGCATTTAAGCCGGAAACAGATGATATGCGTGAAGCTCCATCATTAGTACTGATAGAAAAGTTATTGGCAGCAGGTTGTGAGGTATATGCCTACGATCCGGTAGCGGTTGAAGAGTCTAAACGTCGTATCGGAGAGTCTGTACATTATGCAAAAGACATCTATGATGCTGTTGTAGATGCCGATGCCCTGATGCTCGTTACGGAATGGAAAGAGTTCCGTATGCCTTCCTGGTCTGCCATTAAGAAACTGATGGCTACCCCGCTGGTACTTGATGGCCGTAATATCTATGACATCAAGGAGATGGAGGAGAATGGGTTTGTTTATCATTGCATAGGGCGGTAAATGCAGGACATTCGATAGTAAAAAGGATGGTGTGTTTGTTCTCAAGAGTTTTTGAAAAAGAACTATCACACTATCACCTTTTTTATGTATCTTTTGATTTATAAGTGATTTAATGGTGATAGTTGATGAAATCATCTATCACTGATCTATCACAAACTATCACTGTCTCTATTTTTGTGTTAAGTATATACTTTTTCATATCGAACAAGTTACCTTTTTAAGACAAAACAAGGAGAAAAGTTGTTCGAGATCCCTATTTTCATGCTTTTTACACCCCGATCTGAACGATGCGGAGACCTGGGTGTGAAGTTGTTCGAGACCCGGGTCTCAATGAGTTTTTATAGTTATGTCGTTGAAAATAAGTAGTATACTATCGGTAAATAGATTACTGTTTTTGTGATAGTATGATAGTATAAATAAGCTCTGTCACAGATACTATCACTGCTTGAATGGTTTGATTTACACCAGGTAGAAGGTGGTGAGTGATAGTGTGATAGTTGCTTTGTAAAATGCATTGAGAATCAAAAAATAAAAGATGTTAGCGGCATTATATAGAAAAGTTATACCTAGTGATATACGGGCTTTTATTTACAGAGTATTTCTGGGAGATTTATTAGCAGTGATTCGTATTTCTAAACCTTGGATGAAGCATAAATGGTATAGAGTTTATTATAATATAGTTGCTCCCAAAACAGAAAAGGAGCAGGCTTATAAAGCCTGGAGTAAGGCAGAAAACTGCCTTACTCCATATCCATATTTATGGAAAGGAAAATATGATCAACTGCTTATTGATGTTCATATTGATATGGAAAACTCTCTTCCATTTGTTATACATCATGGTAAAAGATTATATTTTCAGCGTGATATGATTAATGATATTCCTGGGATGTATAAAGGGCTTTTGATCGAACAAGATGAACGTTCTGCTCATCGTTATGTTGTTTCATATAGTGACTTGAGAAATAAAGTTTTATTGGATATCGGTGCAGCAGAGGCTATTTTTGCTCTTGACACAATTGAATATGTTAATCATACATATCTTTTTGAATGTGATGAGAGATGGTTAGAGGCTTTGAAGGCTACATTTGCTCCTTGGAAAGAAAAAGTAACAATCGTTCGAAAGTATGTAAGCGATTTAAATGATGAAAATAATGTAACGTTGGACTCCTATTTCTTAGATAAGCAAACTGATAACTTTTTCTTGAAGATGGATATAGAAGGTTATGAGCGAAACGCATTGAAAGGAGCAAAGAATCTTTTGGGAAAGGCAAAGAATCTTTCGGGATCAGTTTGTATTTATCATCTACATGATGACAAGGAAGTTATACAAGAACTTCTGAAAATGTTTAATTGTGTTACTGAAATTCAACCGGGATACATTATATTTGAAAACGAATTTAGATCTGCGATATTACGATTTCATTTGTTTTCATGAAAATTTGAGTAGCAATTATTGTGTGATGTTATAAAATCAATTTGAGATAGAGATGAAATTAGTATAATGCAAGAAGAAACATTAAAAGATAAAACGGCTAAAGGACTCTTTTGGGGTGGTATCAGTAATGGATTACAACAGATTCTATCATTATTATTCGGAATATTTCTGTCTCGAATTTTGGATGCAGAAGATTATGGCTTGGTGGGATTATTGGCTATTTTTACAGGTATTGCAGGAAGTTTGCAAGAAAGTGGTTTTTCTGCAGCATTGACTAATAAATTGAATATTAGACATGATGATTATAATTCTGTCTTTTGGTTTAATATAGTTACAGGTGTTGTTTTATATATTATTTTATTTTTTTCAGCACCATTGATTGCTCTTTTTTTTGAACAGCCCAAATTATTGTGGGTTTCTCGAATTGTTTTTTTAAGCTTTTTGTTTGGATGTTTTGGAACTGCTCAGGCGGCTTATTTATTTAAAAATTTAATGGTTAAAGAACGTGCGAAAATTGATATTTTTGCATTGTTGTTATCTAATATTGTTGCATTGATAATGGCCTTAAAAGGTTTAGCATATTGGGGAATTGCTGTTCAGAATGCGCTATATATGGGTATTGGAACATTTTTTCGTTGGTATTATTCCCCATGGCGTCCCACATTTTCTTTTACAATTAAGCCATTAAAAGAAATGTTTCCTTTTAGTTCTAAGTTATTATTGACCCATTTGTTTGGGCAAGTTTCTACAAATGTCTTTTCGCTTTTGTTAGGTAAGTTTTATACAGTGCAGCAAGTTGGTTATTATTCCCAAGGTTATAAATGGATGAATATGGGGGGAGGGTTGATTTCAGGAATGATAACCAGTGTAGCTCAACCTGTATTTGCACAGGTTACATCAGAAAAAGAACGACAGGTACAGGTTCTGAGAAAAATGATTCGTTTTACGGCCTTTATTTCTTTTCCGTTAATGTTTGGTATGGCATTGGTCGCTAAAGAGTTAATTCTTATTACTGTTACAGATAAGTGGTTAGCATCTGTCCCTATATTACAGATTTTATGTGTTTGGGGGGCATTTTCTCCGATCTGCGAATTGTATAAAAACATTGTTATTAGTAGAGGGAATTCAAAGATTTTCTTATATGCAAATATCATTTTTGGTATTTTTCAGTTACTATTATTAGTTGTAATGTTACCTTATGGTATATTATGGATGGTCATTGCTTATGTAGTAGCTTATATGGGCTGGTTGCTGTCTTGGCATTACTTTGCGAATCGATTAATTGGTATTAAATTTTTTGATGTAGTTAAAGACATAGTTCCTTATTTAATTATTACATTTGCTGTATTGGGTGGAAGTTTTTTAGTTACATATAAGTTGGATAATATATATGTGAATTTTATTTTGAAAATTCTTATATCTGTGTCTTTATATATTTTTATTATGTGGTCTATGAAATCTGTTATATTTAGAGAAAGTGTAAACTATTTATTGCGTAAATGATTTTTCAAATAAAATACCAAATTATAGAATAATGGAAACTGTTACATTTGAAACAAAATGTTATGAGAATGATTGGGAGTTTGTTTTAAAGACAAACTATTTAGATGAAATGTTGCAAAGGATCCCTTGCTCTTTTACACATAAGCAATTAATAATAAACAATGTAAGTGATATTTCTTTAGTTTGTAAATATGCAGAAGAAAAGGTGAAAACAGGTGTAATTGATGCTTATTATATAGCAGAGGATTATGCAAAAGATTCGCTTAGTTTTTTTCAGATTGATAAAAAATCTTTTGGAAGAGGATATTATTATTCAATATCTGAATTAGTTGGACTCTATTTAAGTAAAACAACTTATCATCTTCATTTTTCTAGTGACGCTATAATGGGAAAGAATACTACTATTAATTGGATAGAACAAGCAATGCGACAAATGAACACGCATTCTGATTTTGTCGTAGCTAATCCTTTATGGAATTATAGACATCAAGATGCATTTAATGAATCTATGGACGAAATAGAAGAGTTCTATATAGGATATGGTTTCTCGGATCAGTGTTATTTAGTAAAAAATGAAGTATTTAGAAAACCTATCTATAATGAATATAATATAGCTTCTTCTAGATATCCAATTTATGGTGGCGAATTGTTTGAGGAGAGAGTGGATAGCTATATGAGAAACCATGAATTAAAAAGATTAACTCATAAACAAGTAAGTTATATTCATCAGAATTTTCCTAAAAATAAGTTTTTGAGGATGGCTCGAAAATTAAAAATATATTTAAATGTTTGATGCTTTTTATGAGAAAAAAACAAATAACATTAGTTCCCGTTGGTGGATTAGGAAATAGAATAGAGGCTATAAGTTCTGCAATAGCTTTTTGTATAGAAAAGAAATGGAATTTGAAAATATTATGGTTTAAGGATTGTGGGCTTAATTGTAGCTATGAAAAATTATTCTATTTGGATCCAATGTTAGATTTTGTGGAGATTTGTAATGCAAGAGTAAGTGATTTTTTATTAAGAGATAATCCTCGAAGAAAAAATTTATGGATACCTTCTGTTTTTGAGAAATTCTATTATGATAAGGCTATATATTACTATCATGATGATTTTCATGTAAGTTGTGAATATCCTCCTTTTGATGAACAATTAGATTGTTATTCTAATGTTTACATGGTTTCTTGTGGGGTGTATTGGAGGAATGAAGGAATGTATAAGTGGATAAAGCCTTCTGATATAATAGAAAGAAAGATCCAAGCACTTAAGTTCTCTAATATTTCTAGTATGGTGGGTATTCATATTAGGCGAACAGATAATTGGAATACTCAGAAATATAGTCCGACAAATTTATTTGTAAGTGCAATAAATAATGAAATAGAGATAGATGAAGGTATCTCTTTCTTTTTAGCCTCGGATTCCATGGAAGAAAAAAAATACTTAAAGGATTTATATGGTGATAGGATAATGGCATTTATGAAAGAAACCAATCGAAATACTGAAGAAGGAATTATTGATGCCTTTGTTGAGATGAATATATTATCACGAACAAAGAAAATTTATGCAGGTGATAGTTCTTTTGCTCGAATATCTGCTAATATATCTGGAATTGATTATGTTCAATTGGATTTGAGATTGTTGAAAAATGAGTAAAAAGAGCATTGTATATAACTTTTCTCATTATGATAAGGTTGAATTGTTAAAAACTTTCCCTCTTCCTTATTATATTGGTAAACAAAACAATATGTCTGTTGCAATAGTTTATCGTGCTGATGAGAAAAGTAAGGATCTTGCTGAATATTATAGAGGTGTACATTTTTGTCCGTTGAAATTCTGGGGAATTAGAAAAACTGGTTCATTAATTGGTGAATGGTATTTTCTTTGGTTTTTTTATATGCATGCACATGAAATAGATGTATTAATTAGACCGCATTTTTCTTATTTGACTATAATAATAGGTTGGATTTATAAATTAAGAAATCCCAAAGGTATATTTTATATTTTTAGTGATGGATATGGACTTTGGGCTGCTTTATTTAGAAAGAAAACATTACTGGTAAATATTAAAAACTTCTTTATAAAAAAAATCTTGTATAAAGCATGTAATATTGCAGACAAAATTTCTGTAGAATTAGTTGATATTTATAATTTTTATAAGATTCAAGAACCTTTAAGTGTAAATCAAAATAAATTGATTCATATGCGATTAGGGATTGATGAAGAAATTTTAAATACATATGATATAAAAGAATATCCAATAAATCAAAAAGAAAAACTTATTATCTCTGTTGGTCGCCATGGTTCTAAACAGAAGAATACAGAACTGTTTCTTGATGCTTTAAAAAAGATTGATTTGAAAGACTATTCTGTTGTATTTATAGGACCAGTTGAAAAAGAAGAATGTGATTTTCAATCATATATTGATACTTATTTTGTTGAAAATAGAGAATTGAAAGAAAAAGTTCATTTTATAGGAGCTGTTTATGATAAAAAGGAATTGTACTCTTGGTTTAATAGATCCAAAATTTTTGTTCATACAGCTATTTATGAATCCTATGGTATAGTAATTGGAGAGGCTTTTCGTTTTAATAATTATATACTTTCAACAGATGTTGGATGTGCTAAAGAATTAATTTCGATGGGTATGGGTGAATTATATCCTATGAATGATGCAAGAATATTAGCTTTTCGTTTACAACAAATAATAGATGGAGAAATAGATATTCAATCTATCTATGAGAGTAAACCGATAGATAATAAGATTATTTCATGGGAGAATGAAGTAAGAAAGCTGGGAAGGTTCAAATGAAAATATCTGTAATAACTATTAATTATAATGGACTTTCAGATACTAGAGTTTTTTTGGGGTCATTTAGAAAAGAGATTCAAGGAGTCGAGTATGAAATTATTGTTGTTGATAATGCTTCGGTGAATAATGAAGCTAAAATACTTGAAGATGAGTTTGATGGAGTAATTTGTGTTCGGAGTGATGTTAATTTAGGCTTTTCAGGAGGAAATAATTTGGGAGTTAAATATTCTACGGGTGAATTATTATTATTTATAAATAATGATATCATTATTAAGTCAAATTTTATACTACCATTATTAGAAAAAATTCACCAAGATACAAATATTGCAGCTATATCACCACAAATAAGATATATGGATAATACATTATGTTATGGGGGATGTGAGCCTATTGACAAGTATCTGCTGCGAATACATTATTTGAACGGTAGTTTAGAAAAAGGACTTTCTGTATCGCAGGAAGTTTCGTTAATGCACGGAGCTGCAGTTATTATTAAAAAAGATGTTTTGAATAAAATAGGTGGATGGCCTGAAATATATTTTTTGTATTCTGAAGAAGTTGATTTGTCTATTCATATTAGAAATCTGGGTTTTTCTATTTGGTATGAGCCGCAGTCAATAGTCTATCATGTAGGTAGCCAAAGCACAGGTAAAGACTCTTCTTTAGTTTGTTATTATAACACAAGAAACAGACTTTTGTTGTATAAAAGAAATTTGTATGGATTAACACGGCTTATATCTATTTTATATCAGTTGCTGGTTATTAATTTATCTACTTCCTTAAATTTGATTTTAAAAGGTGAGATAGATTTGTTTAAGGCTGTATGTCAAGGAGTAATTGATTTTTTATGTGGAAATTTTTATAAAAAGAAATGATATTAGCACCTATTGTTTTATTTACATACAATCGTTCTAATCACACTCAGCAGGTTATTAATTCGTTATTGAAGAATAAGTGTGCCAAGGAAAGTGATTTATTTATTTATTCAGATGGAATCAAAAACAGTAATGTTGCTCATGAAATTTTATCTGTACGAGAGTATTTGAGAACAATTAGCGGTTTTAAGTCTATAAATATAATAGAACGTAAAGAAAATTGGGGACTAGCAAAGAATATTATTGATGGTGTGACCTCAATAGTTAACCAATATGGAAAGGTGATCGTTTTGGAAGATGATCTCGTCGTCTCACGTTATTTTTTAAAGTATATGAATGAAGCGCTTGATTTTTATGAGAAAGAAGAGCAGGTTGTTTGTATTCATGGATATGTATATCCGGTAAAACAAAAACTACCTGAAACCTTTTTTATAAAAGGAGCTGATTGTTGGGGATGGGCTACTTGGAAGCGTGGATGGGATCTGTTCTGTCCAGACGGAAAGAGATTATTAAATGAAATAGAGAAACGAAATCTGCAAAAAGAATTTGATTTTGACAATTCCTATCCTTACTTTCGGATGTTAAAACGGCAAATTGAAGGAAAGAATAATTCTTGGGCGATCCGTTGGTATGCATCTGCATTTCTACAAAATAAATTTACGTTATATCCTGGACGGTCTTTAGTAAATCAGATAGGAGTGGATGGGAGTGGTACGCATTGCGGAGTTAATGAAATGTTTAATGTATCGCTGGCAGATTCTCCTATAGAACTTTCTGAAACAGTGATTCAAGAATCGAAGCAAGGAAGAAATGCTTTTATTTATTATTTCAGATATGTGATGTTTTACTATAAAGTTAAAGCCAGGCTGAAACGTCTTTTTAAAATTAGTTGATATGCTTAATTTCTGCACTTTATTTGATTCTGTTTATCTTTCAAGGGGACTGGCAATGTATAATTCGCTGAGTCAACATTGTAAAGATTTCCATTTATATATATTTGCTTTTAATGATAAGTGCTATTCGATCCTGAAATCGTTGCAGTTAGTAAATGCTACAGTGATTTCTCTATCTGAGTTTGAAGACGAAGAGTTATTGAAGGTGAAACCTACCCGTACTCGAGCGGAATATTGTTGGACATGTTCTTCTTCAACGATTCTATACGTACTTAATAATTATAAAGTGGATCATTGTACTTATCTGGATTCGGATTTGTACTTTTTTTCTTCCCCTCAGGTCTTATTGGATGAGATGGGAGATAATTCTGTATTGATAACGCCTCATCGCTATACTCCGGAATATGATCAGAGTGAGAAAACCGGCATCTATTGTGTTCAATTTGTCACCTTTAAAAATAATCAAGAAGGACGAGTTGTACTTGAATGGTGGCGTAATGCTTGTTTGGATTGGTGCTATAATCGATTTGAAGAAGGACGTTTTGGAGATCAGAAATATCTGGATGATTGGCCTGAGCGTTTTGAAGGTGTTTATGTCTCCCGAAATTTGGGGGGCGGAGTAGCCCCTTGGAATATGCAACAATATGAGTTTGAACAGTTGAATGATTGCATAAGAGGGCGCGAACTGAAAACAAATAAAAGATTTCCTGTAATCTTTTTTCATTTTCACTCTTTTGTCTTTGTTACTCCGGACTATTTCTCTCCCCGGCCTTATTATGAAAGAAACGAAACTTCAATCGTTTTGCTTTTCAAGCCATATGTGAAAGAAATTAAACAAATAAGAAGTAATTACCCTGCGATACAAACTTCTGAGTTATATTTGCATGGATGGAAATATTATAAGTATCTGCTAGAGCTTCTTGTTCGTCGCGGACTGAAGGAAAAAAAATATATTAAATTATTACATGAGAACTAAAATATGGCTCATATCATAGATTTGAAGACGTTTACAGATGATCGTGGAAATCTGACTGTAATAGAAAAAGTATTACCGTTTGATATGAAACGAATATTCTATATATATGGTGTTGATGATTCAGAGAGAGGTGGTCATCGTCATCATAAGACAGTACAGGCGGCAATTTGCCTGCAAGGTCATTGTACAATATCCAATAATACAGGGAAAGAGAAACAAGTCTTTGTCTTGGATTCTCCCCATAAATGCCTGATATTGGAACCGGCAGACTGGCATATCATGCATCATTTCAGTAAGGATGCTATCCTTATGGTTATAGCATCTGAGTTTTTTGATTCAAATGATTATATCTACGAACCTTATGATTGAATATGAAAGTTTAGGGAGATTGAATAAATCTTTCGAAGATGAATATGTGCAATGTTTTAGAGAGTTACTGAATAGTGGTTGGTATATTCTTGGTAAACAGGTTGCAACATTTGAAGAGGCATTCGCGCAATACTGCGGAACAAAACATTGTATAGGGGTTGCCTCTGGACTGGATGCTTTAATGCTGGCTTTACGTTGTTATGATTTTCCTGCAGGAAGTGAAGTACTTGTCCCTTCGAATACCTATATCGCAACTATCCTATCTATTCTTCAATGTGGTCTTAAGCCAGTGTTGGTAGAGCCGGATATCCATACATACAATATCGATCCTCTCAAAATAGAGGAAAAGATAACAAAGAATACCAAGGCGATCATGGTTGTTCATTTGTATGGGAAGGCATGTGATATGGAACCTATTATGCAGATCGCCGGCAAATATAAGTTACCCGTTATTGAAGATTGTGCACAGGCTCATGGAGCAATGTATAAAGGGCAGAAAGTCGGAACTTTTGGTATCGGGGCTTTTTCTTTTTATCCGACTAAGAACTTAGGTGCTTTAGGAGATGCGGGGGCTATTACAACGAATGATCAGGAAAAGAAAGATCTGTTTATGGCTTTAAGAAATTACGGGTCTAAAATTAAATATCAGAATGATTATATAGGTTATAACTCCCGTTTGGATGAAATTCAGGCAGGCTTATTAAGTGTAAAGCTTAAATATCTTGATAAGATTAATCGGCATAAGAGAGATTTGGCAGCAATATATCTGAAAGAATTAAAAGATGATTTTATAAAACCGTCGGTTTCTTCAGACTATTTTGATGTATACCATATCTTTAATATACGTCATCCAAAACGGGATGAGTTAAAAGAATATCTTCTGAAAAATGACATTAAAACAGATATTCATTATCCGATCCCTCCGAATAAGCAGAAAGCAATGGAAGGAATTATTATTGGAGAATATCCCATATCGGAAGAAATCCATAGAACGACATTGAGCCTCCCTATTTCATTCGGTCATACGGAAGATGATATTTATAAAGTAGTAGAGACGATAAATAAATTCTGATGGAGGCTTATTTTTATTGGGGTAAGAACTTGGGAGATGTTATTTATCATTCCTGTGTTTGCCTTGCAGAAGGATTTACAGAAATGGGAATAGCATGCTATTCAGACTTTTCCAATTGCCTTACTGGCATTGGAAAAGATTTTTTAATAAAATATGATGACAAGCACTCCCTCTCTGATGCTGATATTGTAATTATCCATTATACTATATATGAGCGGGATCCTCAAGCTGACGAAACGTTAATCCGGTTGAATAAGAAACCGAGAAAATATATTACGGTTTTTCTGGATGACAGTGATGGCCTACGTACTCCAGGATTTAGAAAAGGTGGCCGTTCGTGTGATATTGTTTTGAAGTCGCATTATAATAAACTATACAAATATCCTCAAAATTTCCATCCTTGGCAGTTTGGTCTTTGTAATAGAATATTAAAAGCTGTATCTCCTTTACCTTATAAGGAACGTGTCCCTCAGGTTCTGGTAAATTTTAGAGCAAAGCATCAATTAAGAGATTTTGTCGGGAATTTGGTTGCTCCTGTTTTTTCAAAGTATATGATTTGGAACACATCGTGTGATGCTTTCTCTAATGAGGGACTGGAGGGAGATGATCTTTTATACTGGAAGCAGACCGGTGCAAGGCATTATCCTGAATACTACAAGAAACTGTCATCGAGTATGGCTTGTGCTTGTTACGGAGGGGTTTTTGCTATTCCTGTGGGTAATTATAATAAATATACTGCTAAAATTGCACGTGAAATAAATGGAGTCTTGAATATTTATGAATGGGATAGAGTTCGTCAATGGGATTCCTGGCGTTTGTGGGAAGCTTGGGCTGCTGCAGCTTGTGTAATTCATGTGGATTTGGAAAAATACGGATGTGTATTACCTGTAATGCCGGAGAATGGTAAGCATTATATTGGTATAGATATTAAAAACGTGGATCGATTAGATAAGCTCTTAAGCCAGGATGCAAAAAGTCTTGATGAATCGTCGGTCTTAGGGGAGATTGCTACGAATGGTCGGGAGTTTGTTTTAGAAAATTATACACCCCGGAAAGTTGCCGAACGTTTGTTGGCAATGATTAATTTATAGTTTCTTTTTCATTAATGAATATGCAACAACCTCTTTTTTCAATTATAACAATCACATATAATGCTTCCCGCTGGGTGGAGCAGACTATTCTTAATGTGCTGAGCCAGTCGTACTCAAATATAGAGTATATTGTTATTGACGGAGGTTCGACAGATGGAACAGTGGATATAATAAAACAATATGCTTCTGGTATATCTTATTGGGTCAGTGAACCGGATAAAGGTATTTATGATGCGATGAACAAGGGGCTTCAAAAAGCGACTGGAGATTATGTCTGGTTTATAAATGCAGGGGATTCTTTGTATACTTCAGATACCGTACAGCGAGTTGCCTCATTGGTACAGAAAAAGAAAATTCTGCCTGATATTATATATGGGGAAACCTTTATTGTTGATGAAGATGGTAAATCATTGGGGAAACGGAGATTGAAGGCTCCCGAGAAACTTACATGGAAAAGTTTCAGGATGGGGATGTTAGTTTGTCATCAGTCGTTTATAACAAAACGTACTATTGCTCCGTTATATGATTTAAAATACCGTTATTCGGCTGATTTCGAATGGTGTATTCGGTGTATGAAAAATGCACGGAGAATATATAATACACGAATGGTTCTCTCTAATTTTTTGGATGGTGGCGTGAGTACAACACAAAGAAAAGCGTCATTAAAAGAGAGGTACGATATTATGTGTCAGTATTATGGAATAGTGTCGACATCGCTGTTTCATATATGGTTCGCTATACGTTTTTACGCGGCCAAATGGTTTAAAGGAAGAGTATAAACAAATAATATATAATATGCATAGTATTATGAAAAATGTGGGTAAGCATATTGCTGCCCTTATCTTATTTTTAGGGTTAGTAATGGCTTATTTCTCTCCGGCTGTATTTGATGGTAAGGTCATCATGCAGGGGGATAATATAAAAGCTACGGGTATGGGAGGAAGCCAAGCCGATAAATATGCAAAAACGGCCGAGCCTGGAGAATTTAGCGTTTGGTCGGATGCAATGTTTTCGGGTATGCCTTATGGTCCCGGATATGGAAATCCGGCTCCGGAGTTACCTTCTTACAGTATAGTGGATAGTTGGCTGAAAACAGTAGGATATGGAGATGCTGCGATGGTTTTTGTAGGCCTGGTTTGTTTTTATCTTTTGATGTGCATCATGGGGGTAAACTGGTGGTTAGCAATTGCCGGGGCTATTGCTTTCGCCTTTGCATCTTATAATATTATTATCATTGAAGCAGGGCATATAGTAAAGGCTTATGTGATTGGGTATATGCCTGTTACTTTAGCTGGAATGTTCCTGTTATTCAAACGTAAATGGTTGTGGGGAGCTGTGTTGTTCCTTCTTGGCGTTGCGTTTTCTTTATATAACGGACACATCCAGATTACCTACTATTTAGTACTACTTTGTTTATTCATCTATTTGGGATATGCGATAAAGATGTTTAAAGAAAAGGCCTACGGAGAGTGGATGAAAACATCTTTGATTATGGCTGCTTGTGTTATTTTGGCCGTGCTACCCAACGCCAAACATATGTATTCAAACTGGGATTTGGGTCAGCACTCTATCCGTGGAGCTTCTGAGCTGACCCCTAAAGCTGATGAAACAGGAAAAGTAGAGAAAGCTTCTACAGGGCTGGATAAAGACTATGCTTTCCAATGGAGTTATGGCTGGAAAGAGTTGCTGACGGTTATGGTTCCCGACGTATATGGAGGTGGCTCCGGAGGAACTTTGGATAGTTCTTCTGAATTATACAAAGAACTTAAGAAGAATGGGGCACAAGTGGGGAAGGAAGTACAAACTTATACTTATTGGGGGGATAAGCCGTTTACTTCCGGGCCGGTTTATTTCGGGGCGTTGGTTTGTTTCTTGTTTGTCCTGGGTATGTTTGTGATCCGTAATCAGATGAAGTGGTGGCTGTTAGGAGGCTCTGTCTTTTTGACGTTCCTGGCTTTAGGTAGAAATTTTGATGCCTTTAATGATATCATGTTCCACTATTTGCCTTTATATAATAAGTTCCGTACTGTGGAGATGGCATTGGTAATACCGGGATTGGTGTTCCCTCTTGTCGGTATCTGGGGATTGAGAGAAATTTTGACAGAAAAGATTGAAGAGGCACGTTTAAAAAAGAGTTTTCTTTGGTCGTTGGGAATAACCGGTGGTATTTGTTTGATACTTTGGTTAATGCCTTCCTTATTATTGAACTTCCATTCGCTTTATGATGCCCAGTTCCAGAATCAGGTTCCGGAATGGTATTACACTGCCTTGTTGATGGATCGTGCTTCGTTGGCTTCTGCTGATGCATTACGTTCTTTGATTTTTATTCTTTTGGGAGCCGGATTGCTTGTGTGGTTCTGGAAGTCGAAGAATAAAACCAGGACTTCTATGTTTGTGAGTGCTGGTATGGCTGTGCTGATCCTGGTTGATTTGTGGAGTGTGGATCGTCGTTACCTGAATGATAGTAATTACGTGAAAGAAACTGCACAGGAAACATACAAAGAAAGTGTTGCCGATAAAGAAATATTTAAAGATATGGATGAGTCATTCCGTGTATTTGGTCTGAATAATCCTTGGCAGGATACAAATGTCTCTTATTTCCATCATTCTATTGGAGGATATCATGCTGTTAAATTGCGCAGATATCAGGAGTTGATCGACCATCGGTTAGATGGAGAGTACCGGAATATAATCGGAGCTTTACAAAAGGCACAATCTGTTGATGATATAATGTCGGTTCTGGCTGCGTCGCCTTCTTTGAATATGCTGAACATGCGTTATATTATCTATAATCCGGATCAGGCTCCGATTCGTAATCCGTATGCTTTTGGCAATGCCTGGTTTGTAGACAAGGTTGAGATAGTAGATAATGCGGATGCAGAAATAGAGGCTTTAAATGTGATCAATCCGTTAGAGACAGCTGTTGTCGATAAACGCTTCGCAAAAGATCTGGAAGGTTTTACACCGCATAAAGACTCTACGGCTACGATCGTTCTTGAAAAATATCGTCCCAATCGTTTAACTTATAAGACTAAAGCCGATTCGGAACAGCTGGCTGTTTTTTCTGAAATCTATTATCAACCAGGTTGGAAAGCTACGATCGATGGAAAAGAGGTTCCTCATTTCCGTACAGATTGGATATTACGGGGAATGTTAGTTCCGGCAGGAGAGCATACGATAGTTTTTGAGTTCCGTCCGGAAGCTTATGTGACAGCGGCCTATGTCTCGTCTTACAGCTCATTTTTGATCCTGTTGTTGCTGATAGCTGCAGTTGGTTGGTCTGGTTGGAAATACTGGCAAGAATCTCGTAATACTACAGATATAAAAGACAAATGATTTCTTATTCAATCATAATACCCGTATATAACCGTCCGGTTGAAGTTCGCGAGTTGTTGGACAGCCTGTTGTTGCAGACGTTTAAAGACTTTGAAGTTTTAATTATAGAAGATGGTTCTGCCGTTCGGTGTGATGAGGTGGTTAAAGAATATGCGGACAGGTTGAATGTACGTTATTTCTTTAAGCCGAACTCCGGACGAAGCCTGACCCGTAACTATGGGATGGAGCGTGCAGAAGGTAAATACCAGATCTTTTTTGATTCGGATTGTATTATTCCTGCCGATTATTTTCAAAAGGTAACAGACTATCTGAAGGAAACAAATGCCGATTGTTTCGGTGGGCCAGATAGGGCACATTCGTCTTTCTCCCTGATGCAGAAAGCTATCAGTTATTCGATGACCTCTTTTCTGACAACCGGTGGTATCCGGGGTAGTAAAAAAGGATTGGAGAAGTTTGTCCCACGTACGTTCAATATGGGATTCTCCCGGGAGGTTTATCAGAAGGTCGGTGGTTTTAAGGATATGTTCGGAGAGGACATTGATTTAAGCACCCGTATCCGCAAAGCCGGATTCACCGTAGAGTTGTTCCCCGAAGCCTATGTCTATCATAAGCGTCGGGTGAGTCTGAAATCTTTCTACAAACAGGTCTATGTGTTTGGTATGGCTCGTGTGGATTTATATCTGATGCATCCGGACTCATTGAAATTTGTACATCTGCTCCCTGCTGTTTTTGTCTTGGGAGTTTTGTTCCTGCTGATCTCCTCATTTATTTGTCTTTGGGCATTGTTACCTTTAGGTATATATATCCTGGCATTATTCCTGGAATCTTTGTGGGTAAATAAGAGTTTGTCTATCGCGTTGCTGTCTATTATAACCAGCTTTATACAGTTAGGCGGATATGGTAATGGCTTTATCTATGCGTTTGTTCGTAAGGTGATTTTGAAACAAAAGGTCGATGTTGAAGCAGAACTGAAGAAACATTACAAGAAAAAAGCCTGAGCGAAACTTAATAAATCAGAATAATGGGCCTGGTAGAGTGTTTTTGAAATCTCTCCCGGGCCATATTTATTTCCAATAAAAATACCTGTAATCCCTGCATTCTTTGCAAAGAGCATATCGCTTATACTATCGCCGGCCATAAAACTGGTAGAGAAGTCGATGTCCGGAAAGTCCTGTTTAGCCTGAAGAGCCATGCCGATATTCGGTTTCCGGCTTTTATGGGAATCGCTGGTTGCCGTACAAACATATACTTTGTCTATTCTTCCTCCGTGAAGTGCTATCGTAGCCAACATAGAGGCATGTATCTCTTCTAATGTCTCCCTACTCATAACCCCTTTACCAACCCCTCGTTGATTAGTAACGATCACGATATGATCGAACAAGGGGGAAAGAAGTTCGAGGGCTTCCAATACTCCGTCAAGGAAGATGAACTCGTCCGGTGATTTGACATAATCATGCGGGCGTTGTTTGTTGATAACGCCGTCGCGATCCAGGAATAACGTGCTATATGGCTTTGTACTTTTCATCTTTAAAGTCTGTTTGGGCACGTTCGTAATCTTCGGGGATACCGATGTCTATAAAGTAACCTTCCGATATATAGCCGGAAAGGGTAGAGGTACGAACAGCCGTTTCAAAGAAGTCTTTCTCCAGTGAGAACTTTATCGGGAAGTTATCCAGTTCGTGACGGTTGATCAGGTATACACCTCCGTTGATCAGGCCTGATTCGCAATACTGCTTTTCGTTGAAGCGCAGGATACGGCTGGTTGGCTGTTCTATATCGACCACTCCGTATCTGTCGAACTTCTCCATTCTTTTTAGGGCAACGGTAACCGCCGATTGTGTTGACTTATGCAAGCTCAACATTTCCGGATAATGGACGCCAAAGAATGTATCACCATTTAAGACAAATACTTCGTTGGTTCCTGCCTTAGATAAAGCCAGTCTGACGGCCCCCCCCGTACCCAGCGGAGTCTCTTCCGTAACGGTAGATATATGGATGGGGAATGCATTGGCCTCGATCCATTCTTCAATAATTTCATGCTTGTATCCCAGGGCAAGGATGATATGGTTGAATCCCGCTTCAATCAGAGAGGTTATCAGGTAATACAGGAAAGGATGTCCGGCCACCGGCGCCATACATTTAGGAACGTCCGATACTACGCTTTGTAGCCGTGTCCCCATTCCTCCTGCCAGTATGATACATTCCATCTTATTTCTTTTTACCGAATATTTCTTCTTCTACCAGCTCGCAAATGATATGTCCGATGGTGATATGCGCTTCCTGGATGCGCGGTGTATCGGTAGACGGCACATTGATGATGAGTTTGGATAATTCACGCATCCGTCCCCCGTCGGAACCAGTAAAGGCCACCGTCGTGATCGCCTTTTCATGGCACGTCTCGAATGCTTTTACGATATTGGCCGAATTACCTGAGGTAGATAAGCCTATCAGGACATCACCGGCTTTCCCTATACCCGAAATAAGGCGGGAATAGATGATCTCGAAGCTAAGGTCGTTGGATACGGCTGTGATGTAAGAAGAGTTACAGTGTAATGCTTCGGACGGCAGGATATCCCGTTCCAGATAGAACTTACCGGAGAACTCGGCAGCCAGATGTTGTGCATCGGCGGCACTTCCCCCGTTTCCGCAGAAATAGACCCGTCCCCCGTATTTGAAACAGGTGACAATCGTTTCAGTGATCTGTGCGATCATGTCCTGCAACTTCTCATCCGACAAGATCTGCTCGATTACGTCGCGGTGTTGCTCCAACCGTTTTCTGATTATTCCTTTACTGTCCATGTGTTCAATCCTTTCTTGCAAAATTCAAATTGTTGTATATGTCCGATATCCATCTTTTCCAATACTTCGGACACTTTATAGCAACTATTGCCGGGGCAATAGAAAAACATGAATCCTCCTCCTCCGGCTCCGGAGATCTTTCCTCCCAGGGCACCGTTGGCGATGGCTGTTTCGTAGATATGATCGATAAATTCGTTGGAGATATTGCGTGCCATTTTCTTCTTGTTCGTCCAACTCGTGTTCAGGGCTTTTCCCAGTTCGATGAGTTCGTCCCTTAGCAGGCAATTCTTCATACGGAAAGCCTCATGCTTCACGTTGTGCATGGCTTCCAGCGAATCGTTTTTGTTGTTTTTGACGTTCTCGGCCTGTTCTTCGATGATCTTTCCGGAGCAACGTTGCTGTTCGGTATAGAAAAGGACAGTGTTCATCGCCCATTCCTGCAGGATGTCGTCGCTGATACGAAGCGGATTGACGATTACTTTGTCGTCTTCCAGGAACTCCATGAAGTTGACTCCTCCGAAGGTGGCCGCATACTGGTCTTGTTTACCACCGGCCATGTTGAGGTCGATACGTTCTATTTCGTAAGCGTAATGTGCAATGTCGTATTTACCCAGCGGCAGTCGCAGCCATTCGGTGAATGCTCCGAGAATAGCGACAACGAGGGTGGAAGAGGTGCCAAGACCGGAACCGGAAGGCACATCCATCTGGGTGATCAGTTCGAAAGAAAGAGGTTTTCCGTTGTTATACCGCGAAACGATCGAGTTGTAGATGCCCCGTTGTAGCAACAATCTGCCTTCCAGTGGAAGCTGGCTGACGGCATCGAACTCCTCCGTGATGTTTTCGTTGATGTGGATGAGCCGTATCTTCCCATTGTTAAGCGGGCGGATAGTGGCGTGGGCATATAAGTTGACGGTAACGTTGAGGATAGCACCACCATAGAGGTCTGAATAAGGAGATACATCTGTCCCTCCTCCGGCAATACCCAATCTGAAAGGTGCTTTACTTCGGTATAACATAACTGTTGTCAGGAGTTTTATTTATTCGTGATCGTAATAGGATATCGATTGCGCCCGGAATAAGGTGTCGATTGCGACCGAGATGAGGTATCAATCCCGACCGAGAGGATGTGTCGATCGCGATCGGGATTGAATGCCTGTTAATATCTGTAGTGATCAGCTTTGTACGGGCCTTCTACCGGCACTCCGATATAATCGGCCTGTTTCGGGCTCAACGTAGACAGTTTCACACCGATGCGTTCGAGGTGCAGGCGGGCAACTTCTTCGTCCAGGCGTTTCGGCAGGCGGTAAACACCTATTTCGTAAGGCATTGTCCACAAATCGATCTGGGCTAATACCTGGTTGGTGAATGAGTTACTCATCACGAACGACGGGTGGCCTGTTGCACAACCCAGGTTTACCAAACGGCCTTCAGCCAGCAGGAAGATAGAATTTCCGGTAGGGAATGTGTATTTATCCACCTGCGGTTTGATGTTGGTGTGCTTGATATTCGGATAGTTAACCAAATTCTCTACCTGAATTTCGTTGTCGAAGTGACCGATGTTACAAACAATTGCCTGATCCTTCATCTGCGACATATGTCCGATCGTGATAATATCACAGTTACCGGTAGTCGTAACGAATATATTTCCTTCCTTAACGGCATCTTCCATCGTAGTCACCTCAAATCCTTCCATTGCAGCCTGAAGTGCACAGATCGGGTCGATTTCAGTCACCAGCACGCGGGCTCCGTAAGAGCGCATGGAGTGGGCACAACCTTTACCTACGTCACCATATCCGGCAACGACTACCACTTTACCTGCAATCATTACGTCGGTTGCACGTTTGATACCGTCGGCCAGCGACTCGCGGCAGCCATACAGGTTATCGAATTTGGATTTTGTTACAGAGTCGTTTACATTGATAGCCGGAACCAACAGTTCGCCTTTCTCCATCATCTGGTACAGGCGGTGAACTCCGGTAGTCGTTTCTTCCGAAACACCCTTCATTTCAGCTATCGTACGATGCCAGCGCTGGTTATCTTCTTTCAGGATACTGTTCAGTGTGTCCAGAATAACCTGTTCCTCATGGTTTCCACCTTTACGGTTGATCGTCTCAGCATCGTTTTCAGCACGATATCCCATGTGAACAAGCAGAGAAGCATCGCCTCCGTCGTCAACAATCATCTGCGGGCCTTTTCCGCCGGGGAAACGGAGTGCCATATCGGTACACCACCAGTATTCTTCCAGTGTTTCACCTTTCCAGGCAAAAACGGGAACACCTGTTGCAGCAATAGCTGCGGCGGCATGATCCTGTGTAGAGAAGATGTTACAGCTTGCCCAGCGTACATCCGCTCCCAACGCAACTAATGTTTCGATTAACACTGCAGTCTGAATTGTCATGTGCAGTGAGCCGGTGATACGGGCACCTTTCAGAGGTTTCTGATCGGCATATTTCTGGCGAAGCGCCATCAATCCCGGCATTTCGTGTTCGGCGATTTCAATCTCTTTGCGACCGAATTCTGCCAAACCCATATCTGCCACTTTGTAAGGCAGATTAGTTGGAAATAATTGTGACATAAATAATAATTATTTTGAATGTGTGGCAAAGATAAGAAGAACACGCTAATTACCTGTAATAAATTTATAATTTTGCAGGTCGAAAATACAAATAGGGTTTTATAGTTATGAGTATCAAATTAAGGGATAATATCACCAGGGTATTGGGGGTGATTATTGGTTTTATTCTCATTTTTGGATGTACGGACAATAATGACAGCGATGGGCCGGCGGAAAGTAAATATGGTCTTATCCGAATGTCAGAAAATGATTATAATTCCGACAATACGGCTTATATTTTGCAGGATGGCGAACCGGATAGTTTACTTTTCAACCGCAACCAACGTAGCTTTCGTGTAAACGCGCCTTTACAAATTTCTGTAACTGAAAACCAGGAATTTCTTTTCCGCTTTTATAGCCCGAGAGGAATCAAAAATGTAATTGTGTGGGCGACCATAGAAGGATATGAAAAGGAATTGCGATTTGCGGAATTTACACATATACATCCTTTTCAAGAATTCCGGATAAAGATACCTTTTATCAATAACGATAAAATCTATTCTACCCGGGAGGGTGAAGAAGTGATTGTATCGGCAACTCCCGAGATCAATGCTAAAGATTTTAAGTTCAGGATCGAGTCTGCCGATCCGGTCTATCAGGGCATGATCAATGTCAAACCTAAATGGAACATCTGGTTCGGTAAATATTCCGGTTCCAACTGGGGGAGCTTTGGTCCGCATCTTGCTCGTGAAGCGGTAGCCTTGTCCCTGAATATGGCGGCAATGTTCTCCACTTCTTTGTTTGAACAGGAGTTAGATAAATGGAAGGGAAAACTGATTAATAATGGAAACATTGTTGACATCAACACTTTGAAGAAACAAATTACTAATCATTCAGGGTTTTGTTTCGGACGTGTCGTAAATGTGGTAGGACTGGGAGGAGGAAATACCTACGGATTAGGTGAATATGTTTATCTAACCCATTATGCCGACGATGCAAACGGGAGTGACACTCCCTATCACGAAATGGCACATTGTCTCGGCTACGGACACAGTGGTAATATGACTTATTATCCGGCGGAAGGGGGATTCCCGACCGTTTGTATGAAAGTGTATTCGCAACTATCCAGGGAAAAGAAATTGCCGGTTTATTCACGTCGTTTCTTGCATACGAGGCGAAACAAGAACTTGATAGAGAATAAAAATATCTATACCGCTTCGGCCTATATCATTGAAGATCCGGAGCTGGATGCCATAGATGGCGGACTTAGTATTCCTTTTACAGAAACAGACAAAGCCGGCAATGAGGGTTCTCCGCTTTCCTTTACCATTTCTGTACTGGATGTTCCCGGAGCCACCGTTGAAACGTTTCAACCTAAAGCCGCTCACTTGTATCAAAATACACTCTATGTGGCCAACAGTGCTCCCGGCAATTACAGTCTCGAAATCTTTGACGTTTCTTCCGGTATCCGCCATATACGGAGTATTCGGAAATGGACAGATAACAATACAGAAGAGACTTTTGCCGGAGAACCTACTGGTGTAACCCGTTCTTTCAATAAGATATACGTGACAAATGCAGGAAGTCGAACGGATGTGTTCGATGCTTCCACATATGAATTTATAACATGTATCGGAACCGGGGCTTGGGGAGAAGGTGCTTATCAGACTGTGCATGCTTTTGATGTGGCAGCCAGTCAAGGTAGCATCCTGATTCGGGATAAACGTAAACTGGTCGTCGTTTTGGAAAACGACGTACAATCCGGGACGGCACGACGGATTCCTATTTACAGTCGAAGTGTCAATCTAAAAGAAGCTGCCGGAACATATGGAATTGCTGTTAACGAAGAGGGCCTCATATATGTAACTGCCCAAAACACGAAAGAAATTCATATTTTCGATCCGAAAAACATACGGGAAGGTAATAGTGGCTTCATGTATAACAGCGTATCTCTCGGTTTCGAAAATGCGCCGCAATCATTGGCTTTTATTGATAATCGATTATTTGTAACTTTACGTATCAATAGTAAACAGTCTGAACTATGGGAAATAGATCCGTCTAATGGTAAGTTGCTGCAAAACTATACTGCTTCTTTTACCAATCCTGAAAAAATAATGGTTTCCCGCCGAACTTTGCTTGTGGTAGATCGTGGAACTCAAAGTATTAAAGCGATTCCTATAACTGATTTATAGCAAATTATTCCGCGTCGGTATATTGAATAAAAATAGCCGTTGGGCAATGCCAACGGCTATTTTATAAGTAAAAGCCATCTGTTTTATACCGGAGTGATACCTTGTTCGGCCAGCAATTTGAGGCTGAGGTCTTTCAATTTGAACTTCTGTATCTTTCCGCTACCCGTCATCGGGAAGGTATCGACAAAGAAGATATATTTCGGTATCTTATGACGGGCAATCTTTCCACGGCAGAAATCCTTTACCACATCGTCAGTCATCGTAACGCCTTCATGCAGAATGATAAACGCACCGACTTCTTCTCCATATTTCTTGGACGGGACGGCGGCCACTTGGACGTCTTTTACGCCTTCCAGGTGATAAAGGAATTCTTCTATCTCACGCGGGTAGACATTTTCGCCTCCACGGATGATCATATCCTTGATACGGCCGGTGATGCGGTAGTAACCGTTTTCGTCTTTTATACCGAGGTCGCCGCTATGCAGGAAGCCTTCTTTATCGATCACCTCGGCAGTCGCGGCAGGATTGTTATAGTAACCTTTCATGTTGTTGTAACCACGGTTACACATTTCCCCCTGTACGCCAACCGGACATTCCTCGCCTGTTTCAGGATCGATGACACGTACTTCCGTAAATTCAAAGTCGCGGCCAACCGTATTGTGACGTGCTTCTGCCGGATCATCGATACGGGAATGAGTCATACCGGGCGATGTTTCCGTCAGGCCATATACACTGGTTACCTTCATATACATTTTCTCTTCTACCTGACGCATCAGTTCTACCGGGCACAGTGAACCGGCCATGATACCGGTACGGAGCGAAGTCAGGTCGAACATCGGGAACATCGGGTGGTTGAGTTCGGCAATAAACATGGTCGGAACGCCGTAAAGTGCCGTACATCTTTCTTTGTGGATGGACGCCAGCACCACCAGCGGATCGAACTTTTCGACCATCACCTGTGTGCAACCATGTGTCAGTACGTTCATGGAAGCCAATACCACGCCGAAGCAGTGGAAGAGGGGAACGCAGCAACAAAGCTTGTCTTCGGTAGTGAACTTCATATGCTCACCAGTCAGCAGACCGTTGTTGGCTATATTATAGTGCGTCAGCATGACACCTTTCGGGAAACCTGTCGTACCGGAAGTATATTGCATGTTGACAACATCGTGGCAGGTAACGAGCTTCTTGGCATCTTCCAGTTTGTCGTCGCTGATGTTTTCTCCCAGCAATAACAGTTCCGGCGTGTTATACATACCGCGATATTTCTCCTGGCCGATATAAACCACATTCTTCAGTTTCGGGAAACGTTTGCTCTTCAGGTAGCCGCGCTGTGATTCTTTCAGCTCGGGAAGCATAGCATACATCATGTCGATATAGCTGCCATCGAAGACACCGTCGGTGATACACATCGTATGAATATCGGCGTTCTCTACCAGGAATTCCAGTTCATTCTGTTTGTAGTTCGTATTCACTGTGACGGCAACAGCCCCAATCTTGGCAGTTGCATAAAGGAAAGTCAGCCAGTCGGGGACATTGGTTGCCCAGATACCGACATGTGTGCCATGCTCGATTCCGATAGACAGCATTCCTTTAGCCATCCGGTCTACACGGTTGTTGAATTCTTTCCAGGTGAAACGCAGGTCGCGATCCGAGTAAACCAGATATTCTTTATCCGGGATGGTTTCGGCCCAGTGCTCCAACCATTGACCCAGTGTTTTGTCTTGCAATTGTATTTCCATATCCTTCTTTCAATTAATATGGGGTATAAACGACTCCGAGTATCTTAGCTGTACTTTCAGCAGCCGCATGTACATGGTGGGCAACGATCGAGTCGTAATAAATGCTATCGCCTTCTTCCAATATATATGTGTTCTTCCCGTAGTTTATTTCGAGAATACCTTCAAGCACATATATAAACTCTTCTCCTTCATGGGTAGAAAGAACAAAGTCGACACCCTCTTCCGACGGAGCCACATCGATCAGGAACGGCTCCATATGGCGGCCTGACTTATCCTGCGACAGAGAGTGATACTCCATATGTTTGCGGTTCTCCATCGAATTGTTGGTGAAACCGATGCTGTTAGAGTCGTTGCTGTCTTTCTTACGGCAGATTACCGGGCCGAGTTCAGACTGGTCGTCGAGGAATGTACCCAGACGGACTCCCAGTACCCGTGCTATTTTGATGAGTGGTGCGAGCGAAGGAAAATCTACATTACTTTCGATGCGTTCGATCTGTTCTACACTCAGGCCGGAACGTTCGGCCACTTCTTCGATGGAAAGTTGTTTAGAATCACGGATACTTTTAATCTTGGCTCCGATAATTTTGTTGTTTCCCATAAGTATGATTTTATTAGTATATCTTTTAATTTGTAACTAAACGCCGCAAATTTACATTAATATTTTATTTTACCATGTAATTTACTGAAAGAAAAAAAGGACAACCCAATAAAGAGTTGTCCTTTTACGAACTTCCGGAGAAGCTGTTTCTTATTTTCTGATACCAAGCTCTTTGATGATAGCACGGTATCTTGTGATATCAACTTTGATCAGATAATCCAGTAAACGACGACGTTTACCTACTAACATTTTCAGAGCTCTTTCAGTGCTGTAATCCTTGTGATTAGCTTTCAAGTGTTCTGTTAAGTGAGAAATACGAACTGTGAACAGAGCGATCTGGCTTTCTGCAGAACCTGTGTCTGTTGCTGATTTGCCGTACTTTTCGAATAATTCTTTTTTCTTTGCTGAATCTAATTGCATGATTCTTTTTACTTTAATAAATTGATACTATATTATCTAAGCGGCGACAAAGATATGCATAACTTTTTTGTTTGACAACTGTTTTCAGTATCTTTTTTATATTTTGCAACATGAAAATCACATACATATCGTAAAATTGTCGTACTTTTGCAGCCAATAAATTAGTCTTCGATGCAAAAACTCAGAAACATCGCGATTATCGCGCACGTAGACCACGGCAAAACGACGCTTGTGGATAAGATGTTATTAGCCGGTAAGCTTTTCCGTGAAGGACAGGCAGAGCCGGATCAGTTTATGGACAACAATGACTTGGAACGTGAACGAGGAATTACGATCCTGGCCAAGAATGTCTCTATTAATTATAAGGATTATAAAATCAATATTATTGATACTCCGGGGCATGCCGATTTCGGAGGTGAAGTTGAACGTGTATTAAACATGGCTGATGGCTGTCTGCTGTTGGTCGATGCGTTTGAAGGCCCGATGCCTCAGACCCGTTTCGTGTTGCAGAAAGCAATTCAACTGGGGCTGAAGCCGATTGTTGTTATTAATAAGGTAGACAAACCGAACTGCCGTCCGTCGGAAGTGCAGGAAATGGTTTTCGAACTCATGTTCAGTCTGGATGCAACGGAAGAACAGTTGGACTTTCCGACAATCTATGGTTCAGCTAAACAGGGTTGGATGTCGACCGACTGGAAGGAACCGAAGGAAGACATTCTGGCGTTGCTGGATGCCATTATCGAATATATTCCGGAGCCGAAAGTGTTGGAAGGTACTCCCCAGATGTTGATTACTTCGCTCGACTTCTCTAAATATGTGGGACGTATCGCTGTGGGACGTGTTCACCGTGGAGAGTTGAAGGAAGGTCAGGATGTTATGCTGTGTAAGCGTGACGGAACGATGGTGAAATCAAAAATAAAAGAAGTCGATGTGTTTGAAGGTTTGGGACGTACCAAAGTATCTTCAGTCCAGTCGGGTGATATTTGTGCTGTTATCGGAATCGAAGGGTTTGAGATCGGTGAAACAATTGCTGATGTAAATGAACCGGAAGCATTGCCGACGATCGCGATCGATGAGCCGACCATGTCTATGCTCTTTACCATCAACAACTCTCCGTTCTTTGGAAAAGACGGTAAGTTCGTGACATCACGCCATATCTTTGAGCGTCTGCAGAAAGAGTTGGATAAGAACCTGGCATTGCGTGTGGTTCCTACCGATTCGGCCGACTCCTGGTTGGTATATGGCCGTGGCGTACTTCACTTGTCTGTGTTGATCGAAACAATGCGTCGTGAAGGATACGAATTGCAGGTTGGTCAGCCGCAGGTAATCATTAAAGAAATTGACGGAGTAAAATGCGAACCGGTTGAACAGCTGACTATCAATCTCCCGGAAGAGTCTTCCAGCCGTATCATCGATATGGTAACGAAGCGTAAAGGCGAGATGACAATGATGGAAAGCAAGAACGACCGTATGCATCTTGAATTCAATATACCTTCACGTGGTATTATCGGTTTGAACAATGCCGTTCTGACTGCTTCTGCCGGTGAAGCGATCATGGCGCACCGTTTCCTCGAATATCAACCGTGGAAAGGGGAGATCGAACGTCGTAGCAACGGCTCGATCATTGCTATGGAAGGTGGTACGGCATTTGCTTATGCGTTGAACAACCTTCAGTCGCGCGGCCGTTTCTTCATCTCTCCGCAGGAAGATGTTTATGCCGGTCAGGTGGTTGGTGAACACACTAAGGAAGGTGATCTGGTAGTAAACGTAACGAAGTCGAAGAAACTGACCAATATGCGTGCTTCAGGTTCTGATGATAAAGTATCATTGGCTCCTCCTATCGTATTCAGTCTGGAAGATGCTTTGGAGTATATCAAAGGAGATGAATATGTAGAGATCACACCGAACTATATGCGTATGCGTAAGATCATCCTGGATGAAACGGAGCGTAAGCGTCAGGGTAGATAATAAGAAGTAATATACTATAATAGAAAACGGATGGCTCTGTAAAGAACCATCCGTTTTTGTTTCTAAGAATCGTAAACTGCTTACTTTACGATCACTTTGGTTGTCGTTGTTTTACCGGATGCCGACAGGCGTACGATGTAGATGCCGCTACCGGCCGGGATCTGTTCGGATGCGCTGATGGTATCGTTATAAACAATTTGTCCGTTCATTCTGATAATCATTGCATTCATCGTTGTTGCCGGTTCGATGCGGATCGCTCCCCTTAGTCCGTATATACGGCTTTCGGAAAGGATTTCTTCGATACCTGTTGCAGTGCTATTTACCGTTACTTCGCACAGGGCGGTGTAACCGCCGTCTTCAGTTGTGGCGATGATTGTAGCATTGCCGCCTTTTATTGCTTTCACTGTCCCGTCTGAAGTAACCGTTGCCACTTTGGGATCGGTACTGATCCATTTAACAGACTTATTGGTTGCATCTGTCGGAGTGATCGTGGGTATCAGTTGATACGTTTTTCCGGTTTGCAACTCCAGTGTTGTTTTATCGAGCGTGATACCGGTGACTGCTGTTTCTTTATCACCCGGTTTTTCCGGCTCTTCCGGTTTTCCCGGATCGACTGTGCCCGATTTGAAAGTGATAGTCAGTGTGAAGTCGTTAGCTGGGGCTGTACATGTCCAGAAAAGTACTTTGTCGTTGGCATCTTTATTTACAGAATGATCTACTCCCATGACGCTTTCTATTTCACCTTTTACCGGGGTGATGGTCAACTGCATTCCTTGTTGTATCAAGTCACCGCTTTTTACTTCAACGCCGCTTGCATTCGTTATCAGTGCTTCCCCATTGGCATTTCCAGCTTTTTGGATGGTTACTGTATGGGTTTGTACATCCAACAGGCTGACATAAACTTTTAAACCGTTAAGAGTTGAAGCGTCATAATTCGTATTTGTAGTAGTGAATGAAACTGATTGTTCTCCGGCTGCATTTACCGTAGCATTCTCACTTGCCCACTTAAAGGAACCGGCTATTGGTTGTCCGTTTAAACTAACCGAACCTCCTGTAAGTGTCGAAGTGGAAAGGGCGGCTCCTGTCAAAACGCCATTTGCGGTAGGTAAGACGATCGTCGTTTTATCACCCGTAGTGAGCTTCGCTTGCTCAATCTTTAATGTACCTACTTTTGTCGCAGTCGCAGCTGTATGCGTCTCACTTTCTTTACAAGATGCATAAATATCATATGAAGCAACATTAACCGGGGCAGCCTGATTTTCATCTTGTTTATAAGTGAATATCCACTCATCGGCAGCTACTGATGCAGGGAGAGTTAGTTGGGTAGCAGTAACGTTGACTGGCATACTGGTATAAGCTGTCTCAATGCTTTGGGAGGAAGAATTGATCTTGACCTCTTCTTTTTTCACAAAAGCTTGTGAAGCATTAATTGTCATGTCCTTGTCTTCGATTGTAAATGTGTGATCCGCACCCAAAGACTTACTATCAACTGTAACTTTGCTCCAATCGATCCTATAACCCGGATTTGCTTTTAAGGTAACCGTAAGCTTCAAACCTACCATTAACTTCTGGCCGCTGGTTACATCTGCATCCTGATTTTTGAGGCCGACAACTCCGTTTTCAGAGCCATTGATTGTTATAGTTTTAGTTTCTGCTTTATTCTTCATCTCGGTTGTCTGTGGAGCCTTAACAGTAACCGGTGATATGTTCGGATCTTCCGGATAGAAAGTGATCGTTTCAAAAGTTACTTCTCCACTTGTCTTTGTTAACAATAAAGACTTTCTTTCCGTTACACCTCCTTTTCTCCATACACCTTTTACTGTTGTAGTGTTGGCTACTTCTTTCCCCGTTGCCTGATTATTTATTTCTTCTGCTGCCGGAATATCCAGAATACCCGGCAGAGCCTTTTCAATGATCAGGGTACGTGTTTCGTTTACAGCTTTATATATATCATCTGCAGGACGAGTAATAACAACGGTATATGTATTGGCTGCAATTGGATCTGTGTAATTCGAATTGCCGGAAGCTCTGTACTTGATGTTGAAGTTACCCAGATTATTAGCTGTTTCGACAGCGTATTCCTGTATATTCGAGTTGTAGGTAACGGTGGTTACTTCCGGATTCAGTATTTTCAGATCGACCAACTGACGTATATCGACGGTAATGGTTGTCGGCCCTTCTACTATTATTTCACTACCGTTGGCTACCGGTTTGTTATTGACTAACAGTGAAATGATCTTGTAGTTGTCGGCATTCTTTTCTTTGGCCGATACCTGCAATTTACTTTTGTAGGCATATTTACTGCCGGAAGAGGCTACACCACTGACAGTAATATCTGCTAGCCCCAACCCATCGGTAGATACCAGATATTCTTCCGGTTCGAAGGTGGCGACTACTGCCATATCATCGTTTACGGTAGCCAGGCCGGTTTTTGTAATATCCGTACCGCCTGCCCGTAATTCTTTCAAACGATAACCTTTATTCGGAACGGCGATGATATTAACCGTACTCCCTTTTACAACCGAAGAGTTCGGGGTGACAATATCATTCCCTTGTTTCATTACAACCGTACCATTTTCCATTGAAGAAACGCTGATCATATATTGATCAGGAACGATCTCTTTAAACGTGGCTGCGATTGTATAAGATCCTTCTTTCTCTCCACCTACAACGAAGCTGGTTGCATCTGTTTCCGGATCGGTGCCGTTAGCATTCTCTTTTTTATAGGTATATCCGCATTTCACAACTTCCTTACTCTCATTCGGTTTTGCTGTAAGCGTCAGGGTGGTTCCGACTTCGATGTCAATACCTGTTGTGTTTAGAGATAAAGCTGTTGTCCCGTTTCTGACTTCTACCGTACCATCAGTCATAGTTGCTAATTTGACTTTGCGGGTCGCTTTGGCAAACTCTGCGGTGATAACTGTTCCATCCTCCACAGTACTGAATTCTTTTGTTACGGCTGTTTCTGAATCGGCACTTTCTGCATTAGAAGGTATTACCCATTTTACAAACTTATATCCAGCATCCGGAGTGGCTGTTGCTTTTATATCTGCAAAAGCGTCCGTTGTTCCTACATATTTATTATCGGCAGTTGCTTTATCAATTGTAACCGTACCGCCAACCGTCTGCTTAACCGTCACGGTGGCTACTTTCTTGGCCGCGACACTGATCGCTGAAACTTTTACGGCATTGTAGATAGCTGAAGAGTCAGGTGTGAAGGTTGCTGCATAATTATTGGTACCGCCTTTCAGAGCCAGATTCGGATTATCCCATGACCAGGTGCCTGCTATCACATGGTCTGCCTTACCATCAACCGTAACTTTACCACCTGTAAAGGTAACAGTAGAAAGCGGCTGGCCTTGCAAAGCTCCGGTGCTAACCGTTGGATTGGTTGCTACACTCAATGTTATTTTCTCATTGATGACCAGAGGAACTACCATATCCACTCCTTTATGATTGAAAGTTTCGTCTGTTTTTAGCTTTATATAATATGTACCGGCGTTATTAATCTTATCAAGGGTGGTGCTAGTCGTACATGCCTTGTCCGAATAATAGGTCGGTGTCAAAGTTAAATCTGCAATATCGGTGGTAACCGTGACAGCGGTTGCGCCGCTGGTGGTATTCACCGTTTGTTCCGTGCCACTGATTGTCACTTTCACTTCCGGTTTATCCACCCATTTCAGCACGATGTCAGTCTTTTCTTTGAGTTCTCCTAATGCAAAAGAGTAGGTGTTGCGTCCTTTATCGGTACCGGTCGTCTGAAATGCACCGTTAGCCGCTGATAACTTATCCGTGTTATTCACCGTAAAACTTTCCAGCATTTTCTGTGCTTCAGCCACCATGATGATCTTTGCGTCCGTGTTGTATGTGACTTTCTGATCCAACGTGGATGGCTTCTGGGGGGTGCTATGAAACAAAAGCGTTTCATACTTATCGTCACTTGTTGTCTTTTTCGCTCTCAGGGTATCTGAACCTCCTCCGTTATTCGTAACATTCAGGGTAACCTTGAATGTGGGAACTTCCGGAGCTGCTTTTGTCTGGGCATATATCGTCGGAGCCACTGCAAGGAGGGCCAGAGATATAAGGTATTTTATCTTTTTCATATTCTCTATTGTTTAAATTGTTACTTAACTATTACTTTCTGTCTGTTTACAACATAGATACCGGCTGGTACGGCAATCTGATAATCGCCGGATACACGGTCGTTGAAATAAACATGTCCTACTATATCGACCACCGTTACCAGTACCGGAGCAGCCGTATGAACTGTAATTGTTCCTTTGCCTGTCTGAACATAATAGCCGGCAACCGGTGTGATTTCGTTACCGGTCGGTGTTTCATCGACACGCAGCGAACGCAGTGTTGAGGTTGTCTGTTTGTCAGCCAGTACAAAGCTCTGGAAGGCTTTGATTGTCGGGTTGTCTTTGCGCTCGAAGGTAGTGCCGTCCGAACTCAATATATAAGCTGTTTGCGTCAGCTGGATATCGTAGGTGTTGGGATTTGCTACCATTTTAAAGTGCTCCGTTCCGCTTTTCATTACAAGATTGGCTGCTTCCGGTATTACCGGAGCCTCCGGTTCTGCTTTAGATGCCAACGAGATAGAACCGCTTGAAGTAACAACGATCTTACTGTTTGCATTGGCGGCTATGATACAGGTGGCAGCGGGTCTTGTATTTTGGGAGCTTACCTCGAATATTGGGGCAGTGGCTTTGATATTGGCTGTCCAGATACCATCATTCTCTTTGGCAACGGTTTGGATATCCTTTGTACCTTCAACGTCTTTAACCGTACCGATTGTGTATGGGAAACCGAAAGCTTTCCAGCTCTTTGCTACGTTATAAGTCAACTGTACTGCTCTGGCTGTTACGTTGGCACTGGTTTTCAGCTGTGCCGTTTCTGCCATGAAGACGGTATCCAAAGCCATATCGACGTTGATCGTCAGCGTTGCATTGTCGGCAATTTCAACCGAACGGTTGGCGTTGTTGGCATTGTTCCAGGTGGTGCTGGTCGGAACTTTTACCCGGTTATCGCCGACAGCAACTGTGCTAAACTTAGTAGCTGTTTGCTTTAGATAGAAAACGGGCTTGTCGGAAATTGAATTAGCAAATTCCTTTGCTGCCGTTTCCCCTGTTACTAAATAGCCGTCTTTACAATGGAAAACTATATTGTCGGGGATAGTATATGCTTCCCATGTCTTTGCAGTATTTGGTTTTTGAAAAAAGTTGTCTTTAGCAGCATTTAATGAACGCAGCGTTTTGTCTACTGTTGTATCTGTTGCCATAATCATATCTCCAGCGTGCGCTATTGGTTCATGATAATACACTGTATCATACAATTCTCCAAAGTCAATAGTCGCAAGAATAGTTGCTGATGCATTTCTGAAAGCACCTTCTGGCTTATTTATTATGATACAATCTTTATCATCCTGATCTTTTAATTGTATCTGGTTACCTTCAATGATAATAGTGTTGTTATCTTCTGCTAAATCCTGACCATAGCTTACCAGGGTTGGATTAGTTTGACTTTTTAAAGTTCTGATAATACTTCGGCCTTTTATCGTTATCGTGTTATTCTGGGCATATTTGTCTTTCCCATCTGACTTATATGGATTGCTATTAAACAGAATAGGAGTCATTGATGCGGTTTGCTTTGCCCTAAACTCGTTTCCTATGTACGAATCTTCGATCGTAACTTTATTGTTTGAAGCCTGCAATATGAGTGCGCCAAAACTATCGGACGGGCCGTTGTTTTTCGTGATACCAGTTAATGTACTTCCTCCTAAAACATTAATGATCATATTTTCAGATCCAAACGAATAGATAGCTCCATATCCTGAAAGAAGAGATTTATTCTTTACCGTTATAGTTTGATTACCTGCATATTTTGCATAAATGCAATAATGGTTATTCAGTAATATGGTTGTATTATCTAAAGTGACAGGTGTTTTCTCATGGAAGATATATACTCCATACTGGCAACTTCCTTCTTCAGTGTTTCCATTTACTTTTACATTAGTAAGAGAGATATCTTTCATGATGCCATCCACTAGAATGCAACTTTGGCAATTAGCGTTTAGATTAACAACAGAATTTTTTAATGCTAAACGACCTGTTGCATTTGGTGCTGTATAAAACACATGCTGATGTTGTTTGGCTGGTAACATCGTATTGTACGCTCCATATCCTGCAGTCTGATTATTAAACAGGCAATTCTCAACCAGTAGATTTACATTTCCTTTTATTCCAATCAAAGGCTTACAAGAATCCGTGCCACTTACCTTTTGTGGTGCATAATCGAACTTGATCCCTTTGATAGCAATACGGGTGGTATCGGTTGCGGAGTCATCGGGCGAAAGAGTGATTGCACCTTTAAGTATAGTCTTTGTCGTGTCTGTTCCCGATAGGGTTAAATTCTTGTTTACAGTAAAAAGCGTATTGCTAAAATCATACTCTGCTTCTGCCAATTGGATGGAACATTTGCGCGGACCGGCATTTAAGGCGGTAACAGCCGCATTGAAATCGCCACTTGTTTCAATTTCCATGTTTACAGAGTCGGTCGCTACTGTAAATTTACTCAAATCTTTAATGGCGGCAGGGACAAAGAAGTTTCGGTACTCATTGTTTTTATCTGCGTATAATACGGAAGATGGCTTTTTATTGTCTACGCCATAAGTGATCGAACCTTTCCAGCCGTCAGCCAAAACTATTTTGTTGTTTTCGCCTATATGCTCCTCTCCATCCTTGTCTGTCGCTTTTGTTTCTGAGTATGCCAATACCGGATTGGAAACATCCCCCCGATCCATGTATAAAGAAGATGTACCTTTCAATGTCACTGTGTTGCCGGTTACATTCCGTACATAACTACTGGTAGTAGAATATCTGATTTGAAAAGAAATGACTGCCTGTCCTTGTGTCGACTCAGCCGTATGCAGGGCTGCAACATAAGTGTCTTCTAATTGTATCTTGCCATTTTGTGTACTTTCCAATATTAAGGTTGCGAAGCCATTACTGGGGGCATTGGTCTCCCAATTCATAGTGAATTTATCACCATAACTATTGGTTCCATACAAATACGAATCTGTTATAGTGATATCCGGTTGTCCCAAAGAAGCATAAATGGCGCACCAACCTTCCAGTTTAGAACTTTTGACTTTGATTTCATTAGTAGCTTGTCCTCTTACCCACATTGCATAATGTTTAGGAGCATTAATATGTGAATCTTCAATATTTACACTATACTTATTAGTTGCTGTTTCCTTGTTTATTTTTAAACCCGAGTCAGGGCTGTACAATGCAACCTCTTTCAACGAAATAGTTCCTCCATCGGCCTTATTCGAATATTCCACTCCAGACACATCTCCCGAAACAGATATACGTAATTGGGATAATACTACCGGCTCGGTGGTAGCAACTGTTATTGGCTTGGTAATGACCGAACCGGCCTCTGTGCTATCCTTTCCTTGGATAGTCAGTTTCTTGTCGATAGTCAGTGCTTCAGCGTATGTTCCGCTTTTAAGAATAATAGAATCACCGCTACTGGCGGCTGTTATAGCAGCTGCTACTGTTTTGTAGGGTTTGTCTTGTGAGCCATCATTGTTAATATTAACACCAGTGTTTGCATCTACATAAATTGTAGTTTGTGCTTGCAGCCAGCTACTGCTGGCTAGTAGTCCGATGCCTAGTGCCAGTAGAAGATGTAAGGTTCGTTTGCCGCCGGAGGGGGTCGGTTGTCCGGTAGCTGCCATGTTGTGGTTCGACGATGGCCTGTCAATCATTTTGTGTAAAGTTACCCTTTTCATATTGAAAACTTATTAGGGTATCCATCAATTCCCAGAATGGATGTTGTAAAAATAAAGAAGGCGTAGGAACTGTTGATATATCTTTTAATGAGGCTCTCGACTGCCCAATGCACTGATATAAACAACAACCCACGCCCTTTATCTTGTTAATCCATACAAATGTACAAATATATACACCTATGAATAGGTATAACAAGGAAAGGCACGTGAGCGTTCTTGTTGTCTATTATCCAGTGCATTTGAAATTGTCGAGATTTCATTAAAAGGATAATATCTTTAAAACGCTTCCGTAATCAATAAAATGTACTGACCGGTAACGCTTTACCGGAGTACGTAGCAAAAGTATGGAGTATCATCGGATAAAACAAGTAAAACCCGGTTATTTTTCACACATCTTCCGAAATTCGGTATTTGTAAAGATTTCAGGCACTGTGCCTTTGTGATCTGTCATGTTAAGCACGGGAACAGGATCTCCTATTGCAGTGGGAGTTTATCCCCATTGCAGTGGGGAACATTCCCCGTTGTTGTGGGGGATAATCCCCGTAGTAGTGGGGAATATTCCCCACATGAATAAAAGAAGTGGGGAATTTTAACTGGTAAAACATTCTACAAGGTCGCCGCATGGTTGTAAACCTGCAACACATCCTCTATTACTTCGAAGTTTATATCATTGTCTTTAATGTATTTCCTTAATACCTCTTTATGTTCCGGATAAGCTTTCAGGAATTGTTTCTCGCTGGAGAAACGATATTGCTTGCCGCCTCGTTCGATGCGGAATATCTTGAATATGCTGGTTAGGATAAGTTTTTCTGTTTCCAGTTTATGTACGGTGGCTCCGGCCTGGAAGGTGGAATAAGACTCTACAGCCGAGGTTTCCGAACGTCCTCCGTATCCAACCTGTTTCCCTTCCCAACGCATCGAACCTTTGTATTGGACGAAAAGAGGTGGATTCATTTGCAGTACTTCCGTGGCTCCGTCTTTGGTAGGCAGGAAGATCCTGTCCCCGATCTTGATCGTTGCGACCATCTCCGGTTCGAGGAATTCTTTTATGTTGTTATTATCGTTTGGGTCAAGAAAGAGGAATTTCTTGATCGGCAGGCTATAGTTCATCGGAACCTGGAATTGACGGCCGTCTTTGTAAAAGACGTATCCATCCTGAAAACCTTTCAACAGAAATTGTGTACTGTCTATCTGAGCAACAAGGCCGGTAGTATGCACGATACAAATCAGGCAAAAGAGTAGAATTCGTTTCATAACTAGTCTATTAAGTGGTTTCTGATCCATTTGTTTCCTGCTGTAAATATAAACTATTTATGGGTCATTCCGATAGGATACAGGTATATTTTAGGACATAAAAAAAGAGGGAACCTTTTGGGCTCCCTCTTTGTATGTAGGTTGTAAACTTACTTACTTAACTAAGCTAGCGAAATCTGCGTTAGTTGCATATTTTGCAAATTCCAGATCGATAGCAGCTTCTTTAGCCATAGCTTTGTCAGCAGCGATAGCAGCTTTCAGGTTGCTGATAACTGCGTTTGCATCGTTTGTACGAGCTGCAACAACAGCCTTCAGGTAAGAAGTAGTAGCGTCAGGGTTAGCAACAGCGTTCAGAGTCTGAGAAGCTTTGCTATAATCCTTAACTAACAACTGAGCCAAAGCAGCGTTGTTTGTCTTAACTGAACCGAAAGAGTTAACAGCCTTAGCATATTCGCCTTGTTCCAGGTAAAGAACACCCAGAGCTTCGCCTAATTCAGCTACACCAGCAGCGTTACCGAACAATTGCTGAGCTTTAGCTTGGTCACCCTTAGTAAGAGCGATAAGACCTAAGTTCATGTTAGCTTCGTTGTTAGCCTTAACAGAGTTAGATTTGTTGAACATCTGTTCAGCCTTAGCCAGGTCACCAGCCTTGAACGCCATCATACCGATGTTGTTCCAAGTACGGTAGCAGTTAGGATACAATTCAGAAGCTTTTGTATAGATAGCCATCTTTTCAGCATCGTTGTTAGTCAGAGTAGCAGCATACAGAATTTCTTCGATGTTCAGTTCTGAAGGATTGCTCTTAGCCAATGCGCTGATTTCGTCGTCAGACTTACCGATGATTTCGATGTTAGCAGTCAAACGAGAACGACGCAACTGAGGTAAGATAGTTTCAGCCAGGTCAGAATAAACAACAGAGATATTTTTGATTTCTTTTTCTCTTGTTTCAGGATCCTGATACATAGAGATAACTCTTAATACGAGGTCTTTGTCCTGCAGGTTAGAAGCAGATACCAATTCTTTGAAACCTTCCCAGTCCTGAGCAGTGTAACGAGCGTCAACCGGAGCGTCAACTTTCATTTTCTTCAACTCTTTGTTCAGATATTTAGAAGTGTTACCTTCACGTCTTTCTGCCAGACCTGTATTCAACTTAACACCACCATCAGGAGATGCATAAGCAGAGATTTCGATTGCTACGTTCTGATTAGGAGCTTCGTCAGCGTTTTTAACCAGTTCTTTCCATTCTTTGATTGCGTCAGAGTTCAACTCTTTAGCACGCAATTCAGCCTGTTGGATAAGGAACATGATGTTTGCATCGTGAGCTTCTTTGATGATGCGCTGGAATTTGTCAGCAGCGATAGCAGCAGTTGCAGTAGCAGCGTCAGCCAGTTCAGAAGTAGCGATTACACCTTCACCGATTTTTACGTCTGGCAATTTAACTGTTTTGTTCTTGATCTTTGCGTCGAAAGTCAAATACAATTCAGATTTTTTCATTTCCGGTTTGTAAGTAAATGCAGACTTCATAGTTACGTTGCCACCTTCTTTCTGTGCAATAACCTGATTGTTGCCTTTTACTTTTTCACCTTGGTAAGTGTAAGATGTTCCCCATGCTTCACCACCTGCGTAACGAAGAACCGGAGTTACTGTTACAACAGCTTTTTTGTTGAACCATTTTGCAGGGAATGTTGCGTTGATAGTTACCGGAACTTTGCCTCCGATAGCCTCTAGCGGCTGCGGCTCAGCTTTGATATACTCTTCAGCTAGCGGTTTCAACTTGTTAGAACAAGAAGAAAGGGTTAAAATTGCTGCCATTACGAAGAATGACAATAAAAACTTTTTGTTCATAATTTGATGTAAGTTTAAAATGTTACTATGTTTATATATTCACTTTCAATTGTCCCTTAGCCATCAAAGTGCAAAACTAAAGCATTTTTTTGTTATGAATAGCAAAGATACAATAAAATCTTTCTAATTAATACTTATTAATGAATCGGCAACCTCTTTTTGGCTGAAATGGATGCAAATAGTAGTATTTATGGCCTTTCTTAAGGCGACTACTCCGATGTAATTAGGTTAATTTTTTGTATTTGCTTTGTCTTTGATCATACAACAATCTGGTATTTCCGACTCACTTATTGTGTATTTTTGATTAAAATAATATCTTTTGCGTGAAACTTTCATTATTGTAAGTAACCTGTATCAGATAGATCCCTGCTGTGGCAGAGGGTGTTGTCACTGTATTTTGCCCGGCGTAGACCGTGCCGCCCTGCAATGTTTTTCCATCTGCCGTGAATAAAGTATACCGGGCTTGCCGGATATCTTCCGGTAGCAGGACATGAACTGTTCCGGGATTTGCCCCCATAAAGATACGGATAGGATTACTTTTTTCGATCGAAGCATTGGCTGATGCCGTGTTATACTGAATGACCGGATCCACAAACAAGGATGTGCTCATCGGTGATGCCGGGTGAGCGGTTGCCTCTATCCATTGCCCTTTATAATTGATCCATGTGGTGTTCTTGGTGGTTTCTCCTTTCGGAAGGTTGAATGCCGAGAAGGAAACATTCTCTGTAGAAGACTTGATTCTGTATCCGACAAAGAAAGTTCCGGACACCGCTACCGGTTCGGAAAATGTAATAAATGATTCCTGATCGCGGTTCAATGGCTTGGAGACGCTTTCGAAGTCTTCTTTCTCAAACGTTGTGAATTTCGGTTGGAATGATTCGGAATGTAAAAGCCTTTCCGGTTTGTCGGAGCCACTGTATACGGTTATTTCTATGTCGATGTTTTTAGAGTCGCTGATAGCCGGATTGACTATATAAGTGCCGAAAATAGTGGCATCGCCAGTCGTTTTGTAAATCTCTGCAAACTCGGTCATGCCTAATGAGTTGTTTCCGAAAGCCGGCCCTGTTCCGGGTGAGGGGAGGGCTGTCGTTTCTATCGTGCTTGTTTTACCGCTTTCACTAATGTTACTCAGGCGGATAGCGGGTGTGGTACTATAAGGGTCGAGGCCATTACAGGTGAGTTCTTTGTTTCGGTTGGCAGGGTCGAGCCATGCTTTTAATTGTTTGTCGGCATCAGAGGAAAAATCCCAGCTTTTGGCTAATGCGAAATAGTAATCGTCGTATGGCTGTGAACAACTTGCTCCTCCTCCGGAAAGTCCTCCGATTATCTGATTGTTGTTGTCGAATAAGGCAGAACCAGAAGAGCCGTCCTGTGTACTTCCTTCTGCCCATTCCTTGACATGCCAGTGTCCATTCTTCTCAAAAAAAGAAAAAGAAGTTAATACAACACTTTCTGCTTTTGCAAATCTTTTTACGGATGCCTTTGGATGATGTATACTGATATAAGGCGCAGTTCCCTGATTCTTTGCATTCCATCCGGCATAATAAGGCTGATAGTAAACTGGTGGAGTTTCTATTAGTTCTAGTAATGCCATATCTGTATTTTCATTGGTCGCCCTGAAAAGGGTTGATGCCATTGACATTTCTTCTGTGCCTCTCATAACGGGGTCACAAAGCGGACTTTCATAATTGAAAAAGGTAACGATATTGCCTGCTACTTGTTCATAGTCAGGTTGAATCTGAAATCGATTGTTCAGGCAATGGGAGGCTGTCAGAATATAAGGTTTACCGTCATTTTCCGTATTATTAATTAATGTACCCGTACAAGCTGTTTCTCCATTGATAACGATCAGAATGATGCTTCGCCCGATCTCGTCATATTTATCTGTTTCCTCTTGCAGGTAGACCAATGGTTTCATGCACCATAAAAAAGGATCTTCTCCTTTGGGCTCATATCTTTTAAATCCCCGATAATCATGGTTCACTTCGCCAACCTTCAACTTGCCGTGAAACGGAGCATTTGCAGGTTCCTGGTATTCGATGATCAATTCGTCTCCCTTCACCGGTGCAACAGGCAATAATCCCAGTTCCGAATTATTAAGCTGGTTGAATGAACCCAATATATGTGTCTGATCAGGATTATAAAGGAAAAGCCGGGCACCTTCCGGCACTTCATATTCCGAGAATAATACATTAATAGAGTAAGCCCCGGCTGAGCGTATACCCAGACGCCATACCCGGGTACCATCCGCCAGTGTAAAGCGAGTACCCGAATTTTCCGGTGTAAAGTCCGTCATAAACTTATAGGCAAAGTGATAACCACTGCGCAAATCACTTTCATTTAGGGAGTCGATACGTAGTTGCTCTTTTATATCAAAGGATGGCATTTCTTTGAATATGCTACCGGAGCGGGTGTTGATTTCCGTCATCGGAAGTGGTTTGCCTCCGTGACTTATCTGTGCTGTCAAATGGTTGGTTATGAGCAGACACAATGTGAAAAATATGGTAAGCTTTTTCATATTCATGCAAATATATGTTTTTCTTTTCAAAACCTCTCCCGTATTTCGTGATTTTTATCTAAGTTTGCCATGCGAAAACGGATCATTCTTGAATTATAAAACCAATATTACATAATTAAATAATAAAGATATGGCAACACCTCCTTTCAAGTATCAGGAACCGTTCCCACTGGGACCGGATACTACAGAGTATTATCTGCTTACAAAAGATTATGTGTCGGTATCCGAATTTGAAGGACAACCGATGCTGAAAATTGCAAAAGAAGGACTAACGGCAATGGCTAACGCTGCTTTCCGTGATGTGGCTTTTATGCTTCGTCCCGAACATAACGAACAGGTTGCTAAGATCCTGAGTGATCCGGAAGCCAGCGACAACGACAAATTTGTTGCCCTGACTTTCCTTCGTAATGCCGAAGTTTCAGCCAAAGGCCAGCTTCCTTTCTGTCAGGATACAGGTACAGCAATCATCCACGGTGAAAAAGGCCAGCATGTCTGGACAGGTTATTGCGATGAAGAAGCGTTGTCGTTGGGTGTTTACAAAACATATACAGAAGAAAACCTGCGTTATTCTCAGAATGCTCCGTTGAATATGTATGACGAGGTAAATACAAAATGTAATTTGCCTGCACAGATTGACCTGGAAGCAACTGAAGGTATGGAATATAAATTCCTTTGTGTAGCAAAAGGCGGTGGTTCTGCCAACAAGACTTATTTGTTCCAGGAAACAAAAGCGATCCTGAATCCGACAACTCTGGTTCCTTTCCTGGTTGAAAAGATGAAGACATTAGGAACGGCTGCTTGCCCTCCTTATCATATTGCATTCGTTATCGGCGGTACTTCAGCAGAAAAGAACCTGCTGACTGTTAAGCTGGCTTCTACTCATTATTATGACAATTTGCCTACAAGCGGCAACGAAGGCGGACGTGCTTTCCGTGATATCGAACTTGAAAAGCAAGTATTGGAAGCTGCTCACAACATTGGTCTGGGTGCTCAGTTCGGTGGTAAATATTATGCACACGACGTACGTATCGTTCGTCTGCCCCGTCACGGTGCTTCTTGTCCGGTGGGTATGGGTGTTTCCTGTTCTGCGGATCGTAATATTAAATGTAAGATCAATAAAGATGGTATCTGGATCGAAAAGATGGATTCCAACCCAGGCCGTCTGATCCCTGCAGAATTGCGTAAAGCCGGTGAAGGTAACGCAGTTAAGATCAATCTGAACCAGCCGATGGCAGATATCCTGAAAGAACTGACCAAATATCCGGTTTCAACCCGCCTTTCTTTGAGCGGTACAATCGTGGTGGGCCGCGACATCGCTCACGCAAAACTGAAAGAACGTATCGATAAGGGCGAAGGTCTGCCTCAGTATATCAAAGATCATCCTATTTATTATGCAGGCCCGGCCAAGACTCCGGCAGGAATGGCTTCCGGTTCGTTTGGCCCGACAACTGCCGGTCGTATGGACTCATATGTCGACCTGTTCCAGGACAACGGCGGTAGCATGATCATGATCGCTAAAGGTAACCGTAGCCAGCAGGTAACAGACGCTTGCCAGAAACATGGTGGTTTCTACCTGGGAAGTATCGGTGGTCCGGCTGCTATCCTTGCACAGGAAAGTATCAAGAAGGTAGAATGTCTGGAATATCCTGAACTGGGAATGGAAGCAATCTGGAAGATCGAAGTAGAAGATTTCCCTGCCTTCATCCTGGTTGACGATAAAGGAAACGATTTCTTCAAACAACTGAAACCGCGTTGCTCTTGCAGTAAATAAAAACAATTAATTATAAGAGGTAAGAAACCTGTTCTCTGTTAAGGGAGCAGGTTTTTTCTTTATTGTATTTTGCTGTCGATGATTATGGGCAAGCTTGTTGATAATTATCGACAGGTTTACCCATAATTGTAAACAGGCTTGCTGATAATTGTGAGCAAGCAGGTTTAATGGAACGAGGTAAAAAAAGAGCTACCCGAATTGCGGATAGCTCTTTATATAATGTATAAGAAAGTCGTTTATTAACGATCGCCACGGTTATTGCGATCGCCGCGATCCTGACGAGGGCCACGGTCACTGCGGTCGCCACGTTCTGGTCTCGGGCCTCTTTCTGGTCTCGGCGGACGTTCTTCGTAACCTTCCGGCTTTGGCAACAATACCTTGCGTGAAAGTTTGAACTTACCGGTCTTTGCGTCGATGTCTACCAGCTTAACCTGGATCGTATCGCCTTCTTTCAAACCAGCCTGTTCTACTGTTTCCAGACGAGCCCAGTCGATTTCAGAGATATGAAGCAGACCGTCTTTGCCCGGCATGAATTCAACGAATGCACCGTAAGGCATGATAGAAGAGATCTTTCCTTCGTATACTTCGCCTACTTCCGGAACGGCAACGATACCTTTGATTGCTCTGATAGCAGCATCGATAGTATCTTTGTTTGTTCCTGAAATCTCGATTCTACCGAATCCGTCAACTTCTTCAATCGTGATAACAGCACCTGTTTTTTCCTGGATACCCTGGATGATCTTTCCGCCCGGGCCGATTACGGCTCCGATGAATTCTTTACCAATCATCATCGTTTCGATACGAGGTGCATGCGGTTTCAGATCTTCACGGGTTGTCGGTTGAGCTTCCATGATCTTGCCTAAGATGTGCATACGGCCTTCTCTTGCCTGAGCTAATGCGTTTTCAAGGATTTCGTATGACAGTCCGTCTACCTTGATGTCCATCTGAGTAGCAGTGATACCGTCTTTTGTACCTGTTACCTTGAAGTCCATATCTCCCAGGTGGTCTTCGTCTCCTAAGATATCGGAAAGGATAGCATAGTTCTGACCTTTGTTTTCAGAGATCAACCCCATTGCGATACCTGATACCGGTTTCTTCATCGGAACACCGGCATCTCTCAGAGCCAGCGTACCTGCACAAACTGTTGCCATAGAAGAAGAACCGTTTGATTCGAGGATGTCAGAGATTACGCGGATAACGTAGGGGTAATCTTCCGGTATCATGCGTTTCAATGCACGGTGAGCCAGGTTTCCGTGACCTATTTCGCGACGTCCTACACCACGCTGAGCTTTTGCTTCACCGGTAGAGAACGGAGGGAAGTTATAATGTAAAAGGAAACGTTCTTTGCTGTGGTTCAGTACGTCGTCAACCATTTTTTCGTCGGCTTTGGTACCAAGCGTAACAGTTGTCAGTGACTGCGTTTCACCACGAGTGAAGACTGCTGAACCGTGAGGTCCCGGAAGATAATCTGTTTCGATCCAGATCGGACGGATCTCAGTTGTCTTACGGCCGTCCAGACGTTTACCTTCGTCGAGGATTGCACGGCGCATAGCTTCTTTTTCTACATCGTGGTAGTAACGGCCGATCATTTCAGCCTTTTCTGCCAGTTCTTCTTCAGAGAAGTTGGCTTTATATTCTTCTACGATTGCCTCGAAAGCATCGTGACGCTGGTGTTTGTCTGTACCTGATGTCGCAACAGCATACGCTTTAGCGAAACATTTGTCGTGTACATCCTTACGTAATTCGTCATCATTTACTTCATGGCAATATTCACGTTTTACCAGCTTGCCGCAAGCTTCAGACAGTTCGATCTGTGCCTGGCACTGTATTTTAATCGCCTCGTGAGCAACCTTAATGGCTTCAAGCATTTCAGATTCCTGTACTTCAGACATCTCACCTTCCACCATCATGATGTTGTCGATAGTTGCACCAACCATCATATCGATATCTGCTTTTTCCAATTCTAAGAATGTCGGGTTGATAATGAATTTACCATCGACACGTGCTACACGCACCTCGGAGATCGGACCGTTGAAAGGAATATCTGAAACAGCCAGAGCTGCAGAAGCGGCTAAACCGGCCAGTGCATCCGGCATGTCTTCGCCGTCAGAAGAAAACAATATAACGTTTACATATACTTCAGCATGGTAGTTGTCCGGAAATAACGGACGCAACACGCGGTCAACCAGGCGTGATGTAAGGACTTCGTAGTCAGAAGCCTTTCCTTCTCTTTTTGTGAAACCTCCGGGGAAACGGCCAAATGAGGAGTACTTTTCTTTGTATTCAACTTGCAGCGGCATAAAGTCAACACCGGGATTTGCATCTTTTGCGGCACAAACAGTAGCCAGCAACACTGTGTTGCCCATACGAACGGTAACCGCACCGTCCGCCTGTTTTGCCAACTTCCCGGTCTCGATGGTGATGGTTCTTCCATCAGCCAACTCGATCGTCTTGTTAATTGGATTAAGCATAATCTTCTTTCTTATTTTTCTATCTGTAAAAATTGGTGCAAATGTAATGAAAGTTTACCTGTAAATGCATGAAAATGAAAATAAAAAACATCAGAAAAGTTCTTTTTTATAAAAATAAAGGGAAGATTTTGAGAATAATAGTGCCACAATTGTAAAATAATGTATATTTGCATCGGAATTACGAACATTGTAAAGAAGAAAGAATGAAACAAATATCTGCGCAGTTACTGCTTGTTATCGGAATATGTATGCTGTTGTTCACTGCATGTAACAATGCATCCGATTTTACAGTGAAAGGTGTGGTGTCCGGAGCTGATGGGCAGACCATGTACCTGGAGAATGTGGGTATATCGAATGTCGAAACTCTTGACTCTGTCAAACTGACGGCTGCCGGCAAATTTAAATTTAATCATAAACGTCCGGGATTTCCTGATTTTTACCGCTTGCGGTTGAATAATCAGTTGATCAATTTCGCGATCGACTCGGTTGAAACGGTTACTATCGCTGCCGATGCGGGGACATTTGCAACTTCCTATACGGTAGAAGGTTCTGAGAACTCCAAGGCGATCAAAGCAATTACGCTGGCACAGCTGGATGCAAATCAGGCGATCGGCAGATTGCGTAAGGAATACGAAGATAAGCATATAGCGGATACGACTTATCGTGCAAAGATGCTGGAAACAGCAGAGGCATATAAGGAGGTAGCCCGTAAATATATTTATTCGGCTCCGATGTCTACAGCTGCCTACTTTGCATTATTCCAGCAAATTGACGGTCTGTTGTTCTTTGACTTATATGACAGGAATGATGTGAAAGCCTATGGTGCAGTAGCGACCAGCTACGATCATTTCTATCCGGGCAGCCCGCGTTCCAAACATCTGTACAACCTGACATTGCAATCTATGAAAGTGCTTCGCGCACAACGTCCGGTGAACTTTGATGATGTGAAAACAACCGAAATAAGCTTCCTCGATATCGAATTGCCGAATCTGAAAGGGGAAGTGGTGAAGTTGTCGGGTGTGGCAGAAGGAAAACCGGTAGTGATTAACTTCACGGCTTATCAGGCAGAATGGTCGCCGGCGCTGAATATGGCATTAGGCGAGATTTATACGAAGTATCACGGACAGGGATTGGATATTTACCAGATATCTCTGGACTCTGATGCTCACTTCTGGAAAAATGCAGCTTCGAATTTGCCTTGGGTGACAGTGCGCGATCCGCAGTCGGTTTATTCGCAGATTGCCGGATTGTATAATGTGAAGCAACTCCCGGCGATTTTCATACTCGATCGCAAAGGTAACCTGGTGAAGCGTGTGGATGATCCTAAAACACTGGAAGCCGATGTGAAAGCTGTACTTTAATGTATTTTACTAGTAATCAGATTTATATGTTTTAAAGCACTTGCAAGGGTTTGTACATTCTGAAAAGATGTCTTATCTTTGCCTAGTCTAAAATAAAGAGAAAGAGGAGTTCCGGCCAGGCTATTGGTCGGGATTCTTTTTTTATATGTGGTATAAATATTAATTTAATAATCAATAATTAGGAGGATTTAGTATGGCTGTTAGTTATATGACAGAAGACGGCTACAATAAGCTTTTAGCTGAAATCAACTATTTGGAAACCGTGAAACGACCGGAGATTTCTGCCCAGATTGCTGAAGCCAGAGATAAAGGAGACTTATCTGAAAATGCAGAATACGATGCTGCAAAAGAAGCTCAGGGTATAATGGAGGCAAAGTTGTCTCAGTTGAAAGGCCTGTTGGCTAATGCGCGTCTGATCGATGAAACGCGTGTTCAAACAAACGAAGTGCAGATTTTGAATAAAGTAAAGATCAAGAACACAAAGAATAACGCTGTGATGACATATACTTTGGTTTCTGATTCGGAAGCCAATCTGAAAGAAGGTAAGATTTCTGTCAGTACTCCGATCGCTCAGGGACTGATGGGTAAGAAAGTTGGTGACGTTGTAGAAATCAAAGTGCCGTCAGGCTTGATGACTTTCGAAGTGATGGAAATTTCAATTTAATACAATAAGATATGGCAACAATATTCAGTAGAATAGTGGCTGGTGAAATACCTTGTCATAAAGTTGCGGAAGACGAAGAATTCTTTGCCTTCCTGGATATCAACCCGGTTGCAAAAGGGCATACATTGGTGATTCCGAAGAAAGAAATTGATTACATTTTTGACGTGGAAGACGCATCATTAGGGCGAATGATGGCATTTGCCAAGTGTGTGGCCCGTGCGCAGGAAGCTGCTATTCCGTGCAAGCGCGTAGGGTTGGCTGTGATGGGGTTGGAAGTACCTCACGCCCATATTCACCTGATCCCTATAACCAAGGAATCGGACATGTACTTCGGCGGTGAAAAAATGACAATAAGCCAGGAAGAATTGGCTTCAATTGCCGCCTTGATAAGAAAAGCGTACAAATAATTGGGTAAAGTCTTTTTTTATTCAAAATAATACGTATATTTGTAACCACTATTTCTGCTTAGTTTTTGAACTGCAGAAGTAGTGGTTTTTTTAAATGATTCATTAGTGGTTTTTACTCATAAATTTGTTAACCTTAGAAGAAAGGCCCCTCTGAGACAGAGCGGCCTTCTTTTTTTAAACACACATTTACTTATAAACAAAAGTCTTTAATCTCCCTATATATGTATTGAAAAATTAGAATTGTGCCATAGGTACGGACTAAGTGCCGGTAATCCCAGGTTTACAAAATAAATAATGCAGCCAATAAGAGCAAGTACCCAGATGGCCAGTAATGTCCATTTCGCAGGATTGGGCAACGGTTTTAAATTGAATAATTGTCCGAATATGGCGAAAAGCAGTGCTATTGCAGGTATTCCGATCAGTAAGATGATGCCGATACAGCCTATTACCGCTATATAAACAGGGACTCCGTTGTAAAGATCCATTCCGAAAGGAGAAAGTTGGTATAATATTCCTGCCCCTCCTCCAATCAAGGCAACTGTTATAACAAACAATATAAATACGACCAGCAGGAGAGGTGGCAGTAAAATGATACCAGCCAGGACAGCTCCAAATTTTAAGAGGAAGCCGAACACTGTGACGAACAGATCAGCTATTTTTTGAAAAAAACTCCTGGGTTTATCAGAACTTATATAGTCATTCACATTGTTTGAAACTTTTTCGAAACCGTCTGTAACCGTTTGTCCGATCGTTTCAAGCGTGACGCTTTTTCCCCGCATGATCAGCCGGTCGGCTGCCGTTTTTGCTAACGGCATTACCAACCAGAGTATAATGTATAATAAAGCCATCCAGTGTACGAACGGAATGAAGAGCAGCAGGATCATCGCTAATCTGACTGCTGTGGCATCCCAACCCATATAGGCAGCAATACCGGCGGCAACTCCGCCGATTACGCGGTTGTCGGGGTCGCGCATCAGTTTTTTCTTGCCGGAGATTACTTGTTCCTGATAAACACGTTTTCCCGTAGTCTCTTTTTCTTCCTCTTTTTCCTCTTCGAATATTTCTTCCGGTTTCCCCATGCGGTTGATCACCTCTTCGACATGTTCGATCGTGATCACTTCGTGACCCAGACGAACCCGTTCGCCGAAAAGCTCGGATATACGCATTTCGAAATCGTTCATAATTTCTTCAGAGCCCTCTTCTTTGCGGAAATGTATGCGCAGGTTCGAGAGATACTTATCTAATAGTTGATATGCGTCTTCGTCAATGTGGAAAACTGTTCCTCCCAAATTAACAGTAAGTGTCTTCTTCATTGTTTTGCTGTTTTAATTGTTTCTGATGTGGTTTATTGTATCATTTAGTTCCTGCCACGAGTTTTCCAGTTCTCCGAGAAACTCTTCTCCCGTCGGAGTGAGTTGGTAATATTTGCGGGGCGGACCCTGAGTCGATTCTATCCACTGATAACTTAATAGCTCACTATTCTTTAATCGTGTTAAAAGGGGATATAAGGTGCCTTCAACTACAATCAATTTAGCCTCCTGTAACTTCTGAATAATGTCAGAGGTGTAAGCCGGCTCTTTCTTGAGAAGCAGGAGGATACAATACTCCAGTGTCCCTTTTCTCATTTGTGATTTTACGTTCTCTGCATTCATATTTTATAGTTTTATGATGCAAATATATGTATTGCCTATGTACTATGCAATACATACTACTATATTTATTCTATTTTAACACGCTTTTCTCCGGATGGCCCTGATATGGAGTTTATGTTTTTGCACAAAAAGTGCGATTGTGTGTAAAAAAAGAAGGGAATCTGTTGCTATTCAGTAGGAAAGCCGTACTTTTGTTGTATCAACTCAAAAAGAAGATTTATGGTTTATTACCACTATGCTGAATTAATTCATAGGCAGGCTGAAAAATATGGCTCGCGTACAGCTTTGAAATACCGCGATCATGAAAGCGGAAAATGGTTAAAGATCTCATGGAAAGATTTCTCTGAGTGTGTAATGCTTACTGCTAAAGCGATGGCAGAGTTTGGAATAGAGGTACAGGAGAAAATCGGTATCTATTCTCAGAACATGCCTCAATGTTTGTTTACTGATTTCGGGGCTTATGGAAACCGGGTGATCTCTATCCCGATGTATGCCACCAACTCTCCGGCCCAGATAGAATATATTATTAATGATGCGGATATACATACCTTGTTTGTGGGCGAACAATTGCAGTATAATAATGCATTTAAAGTTCAGAAGGAATCGACCGTATTGAAGCGTTTGGTGGTATTTGACTCAGCCGTTAAATTGAATCCGGAAGATAAAACTTCTATTTATTTTGAAGATTTCCTGCGTTTGGGAGATACTGCTCATGCGGAGACAACCGTAAAGATCCGTACCAATGAGGCTACGGCCGATGATATAGCAACGATCATGTATACATCCGGTACGACCGGCGAGTCGAAAGGTGTTATCCTCCATCATTTTAATTATCTGGAAGCGATGCGCATCCATGATATTCGTTTGCCGATGGTGAACGATAAAGATACATCCATGTGTTTTCTTCCTTTGACTCATATTTTCGAGAAGGCCTGGACGTATTACTGTCTGCATAAAGGGGTGAAGATCGCTATAAACCAGGATCCGAAGATGATCCAGAAAACGTTGCCGGAAGTTCATCCTACGCTGATGTGTAATGTTCCCCGTTTCTGGGAAAAAGTATATGTGGGAGTTCATGAGAAGATCAATTCTTCTGCTCCTTTTATGAAAAAGATCTTTTTGGATGCGATAGAGACCGGTCGTTCATATAATCTGGAATATAAGAATAAAGGTTTAAAGGCTCCTTTCTGCCTGAAGTCCAAATTTAAATTCTATGATAAGACTGTCTTTACCTTGCTGAAGAAAGTTCTGGGTATTGAGCGGGGACGTTTATTCCCTGTTGCCGGGGCTCCGCTGTCTGATACGGTGAACGAATTCCTGCAGTCTGTTAATATCCCTATTGTTTATGGTTATGGATTGAGTGAAACTACGGCTACTGTGTGTTTCTATCCGGAAATAGGCTTCCAGTTTGGTTCGATCGGTGAGATTATGCCGGGGGTTGAAGTAAAAATAGATGAAAGTAACGGGGAGATCCTGGTGAAAGGAAAAACGGTTACCACCGGATATTATAATAAACCGGAAGAAAACTCCCGTTCGTTTACGGAAGACGGCTTTTTCCGTACCGGGGATGCCGGACGTCTGGAAGGTAATGTGCTATTCTTTACTGAACGTATCAAAGACCTTTATAAAACTTCCAATGGGAAATATATTGCTCCACAGGCCATAGAAATGGAAATGAGCAGCGATAGGTATATCGAGCAGATTGCGGTTATCGGCGACCAGCGTAAGTTTGTCAGTGCTTTGATTGTGCCGGCTTATCTCTTATTGGAAGAGTATGCAGAGAAGAAAGGTATAACGTATGGTAGCCGTGAAGAGTTGGTTGCCCATAACGAGATTATCCGTCTGATAGAGTCGCATATTGAGGAACATCAGAAGAACCTGGCTTCTTATGAAAAGATCAAGCGGTTTACTTTGCTTCCCCAACCGTTTACGATGGAAGGAAGGGAACTGACCGATACGTTGAAATTACGTCGTCCGGTTGTCCTGCAAAAATATGCCAATGAGATTGAAGCAATGTATGCTGAGTAAACTGAAGATTAATTTCCTATCTTTGCACAAAATTTAAAAGAAGAACAAGAGTATGATAACATCAGACCAACTACAGAATGTGTTGGAGCGCGAGCTCGCGCTGAGGGGGTATCTTTGACATAGATGGTAAGGCCATCCAGTTAGAAGAAGAAGAACTGCGTACACAGGATCCCGGTTTCTGGGAAGATGCCAAACGGGCGGAAGCTCAGATGAAAAAAGTAAGGGAGCTGAAAAAGTGGATTGAACTTTACAATGAGGTTCATGATGCGGCAGAGGAGTTGCAGTTATCTTATGAATATGTAAAGGAAGAAATTATCACCGAAGCTGAAGTCGATGCCGCTTATGGCAAAGCGTTGGAACTGGTAGAGAACCTGGAATTCCGGAATATGCTTCGTGATGAAGCCGACCAGATGAGTTGTGTCCTTAAGATCAACTCCGGTGCCGGTGGTACTGAAAGCCAGGACTGGGCTTCCATGCTTATGCGTATGTATCTGCGTTATGCGGAATCCAACAATTATAAAGTATCTATCGCCAACTTGCAGGAAGGGGATGAGGCCGGTATCAAAACAGTCACGATCAATGTGGAAGGTGATTATGCATTCGGTTATCTGAAAAGCGAGAACGGCGTACATCGTCTGGTTCGTGTATCTCCTTATAATGCACAGGGAAAACGAATGACCTCTTTCGCTTCGGTCTTTGTTACTCCGTTGGTAGATGATACGATCGAGGTTAAGATTGAAACGGCAGCTATTTCGTGGGATACGTTCCGCTCAGGAGGTGCCGGTGGACAGAATGTGAACAAGGTGGAATCCGGTGTTCGTCTGCGTTACCAGTTTAAAGATCCTTATACCGGTGAGGAGGAAGAGATCTTGATCGAGAATACGGAAACGCGCGACCAGCCTAAGAACCGTGAGAACGCCATGCGTCAGTTGCGTTCTATCCTGTATGATAAGGAATTGAAACATCGTATGGCTGAGCAGGCCAAGATCGAAGCCGGTAAGAAGAAGATCGAGTGGGGATCGCAGATCCGTAGTTATGTCTTTGACGACCGTCGTGTGAAAGACCACCGTACCAACTATCAGACCTCTGATGTAAATGGTGTAATGGATGGTAAGATCGACGAATTTATCAAGGCTTATCTGATGGAGTTTGGTGGTGAGGAAACTGCTGAAAAGTAAAGTTTTTACAAGAATACTTGCAAAATCCGATTAAAAGTCGTAATATTGCACCCGATTTCAGAGTAACCCTCTGAAATACCGGTCCTATAGCTCAGTTGGTTAGAGCACCTGACTCATAATCAGGGAGTCCTTGGTTCAAGCCCAAGTGGGACCACATATATGAATCGCTTAAATGTTGAAAATAAAACGTTTAAGCGATTTTTTGTTTTTTAGTGTTTGGGTATCATCAACATCAAAGTAAGATAGTTATGAACGAGAATGTGAATACCATATTGCAGGAAATAGACATTCTTAAAGCGGAATTGTCGATATTACGTCCATTGCCTTCGGAAGCTCTTAAGAAGATTGAGGATGCTCTTGATATGGAGTATACCTATGAGAGTAACCGGATTGAAGGAAATACACTTACATTGCAGGAAACAGCTTTGGTTGTAAATGAGGGTATAACTATATCCGGTAAGTCTATGCGTGAGCATTTAGAAGCTATCAACCATGCGCAGGCCATTGATTTTATTAAAGATGTTGCCCGGCAGGATATAGATATCAGTGAACGAACGATTAAAGATATACATGCTATTGTTTTGCATGGAATCAACCGGGAGAATGCTGGTCGATATCGTACTGTTCCTGTGATGATTTCCGGTAGTATGCACATGCCACCTCAACCTTATTTGATTGAAAATCTGATGGAGGACTTTATATTGAAGTTCAAGCAAATGGAGGAAAACAAAGTTCATCCGGTAATAATTGCAGCTTACCTGCATGATGAACTTGTACGGATTCATCCGTTTATCGATGGGAACGGACGTACATGCCGTCTTTTGATGAACCTTTACCTTTTGCAGCATGGTTATATTATTGTTACCTTGAAAGGGGATAATGAAAAGAAGTTACAATATTATAAAGCTCTGGAGAAATCGCATACAGAGCAAGAACCGGATGCTTTTTACATGTTAGTTGCCGAGGCTGAAAAAGAGGCATTGTTGCGGTATATTAAGATTGTAAAGTGAAGCATTAGAATATGTAAAAAAACCAGACACGGGAACATAGAGCCTCGTGTCTGGTTTTTTTGTTTATTTATTTGGATCCGTATAAAGTTTCATTGCATTATTCCAAGGAAGCATTTCTCCATTCCCCCACCAATAGAAATCATCCAGGTTGCAGAAGTCATTATTTCGTTTCATTTCTTCTTTTAAGAGGTTCTTATAAGCAGAAAGTTTGAAAGCGTAAGCCGGTTCCTGTGCATGGTTGACCATCTCCCAGGGATCATTTTTCAGATCGAATAGTTGCTCCGTTCTGAAGCCACCGACATTATAGACGATATATTTCCAGCCGTCCTTTACCAGGCCGCGTTGGATGCTATTGTAGGCAAGGAACAGGCAGTCTCTGTGTTTGTCGGCACCTTTCAGGACAGGAAGTAAGGATTTTCCTGTTACGGAAGGAGCCGGACGGATACCGGTCAGGTCGCACAGAGTCGGGTAGATGTCGTATAGATAACAATTGGCATCTCGTTTTGTCCCTTTTTTCTTATCCATACCGGGAGCAGAAATAACAAGAGGTACGCGTACGCTATGATCGTATAAATTTTGTTTACCCAGAAGACCATGCTGGCCGACTGCCAGGCCGTTGTCGGATGCAAAGACAAGGATCGTATTGTCCAGCTCCCCACTTTCCCGCAAGGCTTGTATGACTCTGCCTATTTGCGTATCAACCTCACTGATCATGCCGTAATAACCGGCTAGCTCTTTCTGAGTCGCTTCCTTAGTGCGGGGAACAGGAGTCAGTACTTCGTCACGTACTTTCATATCTCCGTTATCGAACGGATGCTGAGGCAGGAAGTTTATAGGCAGGTTTAGCGTATCCGCTTTATATCCGTGAGCATAATCGGGATGTTGCATCCGGGGATCGTGCGGGGAAGTGAAGGATACGAAGGCAAAGAACGGATTTTTTTCTTTTTTACGGCTTTTCAGGAAGTCGACGGCAGCATCTGCAAACATTTCGGAAGAAAACTTTTCTCCTATAAAGGGTTTCTCACTGTAGTTTCCGCTCGGATCATAGTGATGCAGATGGGGAGATACATGCCCGTTTGTCTCATAGGTATGCATTCCTCCGAAGAAAATATTTTCGCCGGTGCTGAATGAACGGGTAAAGGATTTATAGTCGGAATGCCATTTCCCGGTTGCAAAAGTAGTATATCCGTTTTGTCTGAATAACTCCGGCATAGTAACATGTTGTTCCGGTATCTGGGCACCATCCTGAATGACCTGATAAACACCTCGTCCTGTCATAATCATAGCCCGACTCGGCATCGACAGGGCACCTCCCAGGGAACCGTTCGTGTAAGTACGGGTGAATGATACTCCGTTATCGACGATCCGGTCGATGTTGGGTGAATAAACCTGATCGCATCCATAAGCATGAATGCATGTACTCTGCATGTCATCCACAAGGATGAACAGGACATTCGGCGCTTTCTTTTTAGATTGTCCGAAACATGCGGTAGATAAAGCCAGTGCGCAGACTGGAATTAAAATCTTTCTCATATAGATAGTGTTTTTTAGGTATCATTTATTTCGGATGTAAATATAAAGAAAATAGAAAGATGATATGGTGGAGAAAAAGTCTTTTGTGAAAATGTAGATTATAAGCTTGTATGAGCTATATGAGAAAGGGAATCGTTTTTACAAAAAAGGAGGACTTTACTTCCTCCTTTTCTCTAAATTGTATTTTTATAAATTAGAAATCCATTTTTTCAATTGTTTTACCATCGGAATTTCAAAGTAAAACATCCAGTCACTATTATTTGTCCTTGCCGAAAGATGTTTATTAGAATCAACCTCCTCTATATAGCCGTCTGCTACGGATAGGAAGCGTATTTCAGAATAAACATTTTCAAATTGACTTCTCATTACATTGAAATAATTGCATAAATTGCTTATTTCGGAAAGAGCCAGCTCTTTTTGTACAGAAGTACTTGCTAAATCATATTTATGAAGAGCAATTATAACTTTTGCAGAAAATGCGAACAAATGGGCTGTTTGTCTGTATACTTGAAGTGTATATCTGTTTCTTAAAGCAACTTTTTCCCCGAGATTGAGGATAGAATCAATCTTTTCATATCTTTTGATTGCTGTTGTTGCATCTTCCACCCTTTTGCCGTTATTTAAACTCCATTTTCCCGGATTATTAGGATCAGGCATATCTAATAAGGTAAAAGGCGTAACACCCCATGCCGGATTTCTTCTTCCACTTGTGACCAGCGCTTCGTCAAAAAAGTCTGCTAAAGCTTTCAGATCATTTATAAATTCCGTTAATGAATCAGCCGGACAAAAGCCGAACTCTCTTTGACCATGTGCCAGGCTGAAAGATTTCCTGTCTTTGCCAGTAGGGTTCCAACTATATTCTCCCAGAGCAATAAACTCACGCCATACGGCTTCTGCATGTGGCGAACCGTCATCCCAGGTTGTAGCCAGAATCCCTGTCAAATTATTTTTTGCAGTGATACCACAGAACCCTTTTATGAAATCAGTTCTTTCAATTTCTCTGGGAAGGTAAAGACTGTTTCCGGTAGCAGCGGCTGTTGCAGCCATTACTTTCAGGCCTTTATCTTTATACCAATTTAGAAGTTTCTGATGGATAGGAGTCACGGCTTGTTCATATTTCCAACGCATATAAATACAATCTTTAGGAAATAGATTAATGGCTTCATCAAGTTTCTGGGTATTCCATTGAATATCCAATTCTTTCCCTTGAAGAGTATCGTTTTGGAGAATATCCCATAAACCTGCGTGCTTCAGAGGCATATCATCCCAAAAGATAGGAGTGCGTCCATGCTCTGTCGCATAACTACATGTTTTTTGCAACCAATCCATTTGTAATTCAAAAGGAGTCTTTCCTGTGGCTTTACATCGTTCATCAATACCGATAGACTGAACTTCATCTCCTCCTATATGAAGATATTTTCCATAGGGCATTGCTTCGATGGCATCTTGATATAAATCAAATTGGAGTTCATACGTTCTGGGATCTGCAGGACAAAAGTCTCTGTCGCTTGCCGGATCTTCCCGTAGTTCCCAATGGTGTTTCAGAATATAAGAAGCATGGCCTAAACCTTGAACAAGAGGTGAAACATCAATATTTCTATCTCGTGCATAACGACAAAGGGCTATCATTTCTTCTTTGCTGATAGCATTAGGTGCTCCTATTTCTGGGCGGCGAATATAGCGGAGTTTATCTTCCAGTTCCCAAATTACAGCATTGATCTTATATCTGGCCAACCGATCCATCGCCTTGTAATAATACTCCATCCGATTTAGATGGTGTTTTGTATCGAAGTGAATGGCTCTGTAAGCTAAGATTGGATAATCAGTGATGATCATTTCTGGAATACTGCGTTTGAAATCCCGACTATCTTCCAATAACTGCTCTAATGTCTGACAACCATAAAAAATTCCAGCTTTATCTTTGGATGTTATAGTAATACCTTTTGAACTAATATCTAATACATACCCTTCAATGGAAGAAGGAACTCCCTCTTCCGTAATTATTAATTGGACACCTTTACCTGGTTTTTCAGTTTGCGGCAAAGCATCTAATATGGGGGGAAGCACCGGAATCTTGTTATTATGGGTGGATATTAAATAAGTTAACTCTCCATAATGTAAAGCCTTTCCTCCTTTTACTTCTATTTTTTGAGGTGTAGGTATTAGTTGGAATACATTGTCAAGCTCTTTTCCATTGATATTGGATAAGAGTAATAGCATGATTGTAATTAACTGTATCTTCATTTTAATAACCTGTATTTTGTTTAAGATTCGGATTCTTATCAATACTTGACTGTGGAATAGGCAAATATCGATTGTAAGGAGCGAATTTCCGGGTTTCGATCAGAGATAAAACTCCTGGCTCGATTACGGCTTTCTTATATGGATCTGTTTCATTGTAATTTATTGTTCCCGTAATACGGTATAAATTACTATTCAGCAAGTTCTCAGCCAGCATTTTCCCTGAGGAATCTTTCCATCGGAGGATGTCTGCTTTGCGAAGGCCTTCTCCTGCCAATTCTATTGTTCTTTCTCTTCTGATCAGTTCTCGAAGTGTTTCTTTAGTTCCGTACTTAGTCCGGTTTACAGTCGGCATGTTTACTCGGGCACGGATTTTGTCCAGTACTTTATATACATCATCAGATGGACCATTCAGTTCGTTTTCTGCTTCAGCAAAGGAAAGTAAAACTTCCGCATAGCGGAATACGATTGGGCAAGCACCTGTGTCCCATATATTGCTATATTGATCCATTGGTGCCAGATACTTAGACCATGAAAGAGCCGTTTTAGATGCATTATCTAATCCTTCAGGATAATTGTCATTGCTGATGCCATTAATTTCTTTGTCTAAAGTATTAAGAACTACAGCATCTTTTCCTTGCGCCTGCCACATTTGTCCAGGGAACAAAATTGTCATTTCCATTCTAGGATCTCTATCTTTGAAGGGATATTTAGGGTCGTATATATCTGATTCCTCTTTTGTCGATCCATCCTTCATTTCATACATATCTACTAAATTCTGGGTTGGAACGATAGACGACCATCCTCCATCTGCGTTGTTATACATTTGTCCGATAACTCCTAATCCTTGGAGGTTTTCGAGATATTGCACAGACAAGATTATTTCATTCGAACTTTTCCCTTTTAATGTGAATAGCTCTGCATAGTTAGGATGCAGATCATATTTTTTCATGTCTATAATTGCCTGAGCAGCATCTTTAGCACGTTGATAATCTCCCCAGTAGAGAGCAGATCTCATTTTGATCGCCAAGCCGGTAGCTTTAGCCACTCTCCCCGATTCAGATGGTGTTTCTTTCAGGTCTGGGATCAAAGCATCCAATTCATCATAAATATATTTTTTTACTTCTTCTTCCGTATTGCGGGGAACTTTTGCTTCTTCTGCAGTAATATAGGATGCTATAATGGGAACACCGCCATACCAGAAGTTCATTTCAAAATACTTATAGGCCCGTATTGCTCTTATCTGGGAAATCAAGTCTTTTTTTTCCGCATCGTCAGTAAATGATATATTTTCTATGTTTTCCAGGAAATCATTACAACGACGAATTGTTGTGAAATCGTAGAAACTGGCACCAGTATTGGAAGCACTGAGCTTTCCATTTCCGTGTACAGTCCATTTTTCCCAGGGAAAATTATTGTAACCAATATCGGAAGCGCAGTCCTGATAGAGAATTGTGTATCCGTCAAGCCATTTATTGTAACAACCGACAGCAAAACTTCTGGCATCAGTTTCACTTTTCCAGGTAGTAGCTGGAGATAATGCATCATAAGGTGCAGTATCGAGAAAATCAGAACAGGATGTAGTAGATACAACAATGGTAGAACTGATTAATATATATGATAATAAATGTTTCATGATGTATAATTTATAGTTATGTAATTTAGAATGTTAAATTAACACCGATAGAATGAGTTTGTACCAGTGGATAATGTGATCCGCGTCCCTCCGGAGCTTCTGGATCTACATTGATCATTAAATTATCGATTGTAAAAAGATTTTCACCGGAATAATATATTCTCAAGTTGGATAATCCTGATGGTTTTATCCATTCAGATGGAAATGTATAACCTAGCTGAATACTTTTCATTCTGAGGAAGTTTGCATTTTGTATCCAAAATGTAGAGACTGTATTCATAGAGCTACTGGGTGAATTTACTGCAACCCGGGGCATTTTTCCATCAGGGTTTTCTGTAGACCAGGCATCCAACCATGCTGTAGACGGATGAGTGGTATCTCCGGAAAATTCACCATACATTTGTGTGTTGAAGAAGCGGGAAACTCCGGCAGCTCCTGTAAATATGGCAGAAAGGTCAAACCCTCTCCATCCTGCATTAATATTTAAACCATAGGTGAATTTGGGGTCTTTACTACCGCAAATAACGCGATCTTCTGAGGTCATTTTTCCGTCTCCGTTTGTGTCTGAGTATATAATATCTCCAGCTTTGAAGTCTGATGTAAACGGATAACCCTCTTTCCCTTTGTATTTATCCATATATGCTTGTGCTTCTGCATCTGACTGGAAAAATCCAACAGCCTTGTATGCATAGTATGAATTAATCGGTGAACCTATTTGTTTAATATCATTTCCGTCGATCATACGTTGTACGCCTCCCAAATTCATGATTTCATTCCGGTTATACGTAAAATTACCGTTGACAGACAGGCTCCAGTCTTTCCATCTGTTATTGTATCCAAGTGCAATTTCAAGACCACGGTTAACCATTGCTCCTACATTATCTTTATATGCACCTAGTGCAAATTCAGAGGGAACAGGAACATCCATGATGATATCTGTCGTTTTGCGGTCGTAATAATCCATAGAGAAATTTATTTTATTCATTAAGGTCATGTCAAGACCAATGCCCCATGTACGTGCCTTTTCCCAGGATATACTTGCAAGTCTGTAGTTTTCCTGATAATATCCTGTTGATAAATTGTTATTGAACGGGTAATTTGCCCCAATAGAATAGGTATTCATCCATGGATAATAATCATTTAGTGCATCCTGATTTCCTAGAAATCCCCATGAACCCCTTATTTTCAGGTTGTTCATCCATTCATTCGCGTTTTCCATAAAATCTTCCTCGCTTAGGCGCCAGGCAGCTGATAGAGAAGGAAAATATCCCCAACGATTATCCGGGCTGAAGCGGGAAGAAGCATCAGCTCTGATGTTTGCTTCGAATAAGTATTTACTGTCGTAATCATAGTTGATACGTCCAAAATAGGATAACATGGCTAACTCCCGTGTAAAACCACCATTGGTTTGTGTAGAGGCTGTACCGGCATTCATATCTGTAAGGTCGTTGTTTGGAAAACCTTTACGGAACATTGTGTTCTCATAATAATTATATTTCTCCAAATGATAACCTAGTAATACTTTTAATCCATGTAGGTTGAGTCTTTTATCATAATTCAATAGCACATCCAGATTGGAGCGATTCCAGTTATAAACAGTTTCTGTTAATTCGTTCGGACCGTGATATTTAATCGGGCTATACTGTATATCTTTTACAAACGATTTGTAGTGCTGGTTATTTGTAATATATGCTCCCTGTACAGAGGTCTTAAGCCCCTCAATTATTTGATAATCTACAGCTACAGTTCCGGAGAAATTCTGGATATTGTTGTCTACTGTTTGATCCATATCCAACCATGCTATAGGGTTTCCATCTGAAACGGTTCCATAACTGCCATCTTCGTTTTTGTATGGGATCCAAGGAGCTACAATGTTCACTTCACGAATCAGTAAATCCGAATTACCAGGGATAAGACAACTATTTGGATCAGAATATGTGTTGTTAAAATAAGCCATATTCATTCGGACATTTAATTTTTCTGAAAGTTTTATATCCAGATTTGTCCGTGCATTGAATTGGTTTCTGGAGGAGTTTCTCAGAATCCCTGATTGATTTAAATATCCTACAGATGCCAGATATCTTATATTATCGGTACCTCCACTAACGTTTACATTGTGCTGATGTTGCACCCCAGTCCTGAATGCCAGATCTTGCCAGTCCGTGTTAGGATATTTGTAAGGATCTGAGCCGTCTCTGAATTTCTGTATTTCTTTTTCATCGAAACGGGGGTTTTTTCCTTCTGCCGTTAATGCCTGGTTGTATAATGTTGCATAATCAGCCGAAGAAAGAAGATCGATCATTGCGGTAGGGTTCTGGATCCCAACATATCCATTATAAGATATTTGAGGTTTACCGGTTTTTCCTCGTTTAGTAGTGATCAATATAACACCGTTCGATGCTTTGGAACCGTAAATTGCAGCAGAAGAAGCATCTTTTAAAACAGTGATGCTTTCAATGTCATTCGGATCTATGGAGTTCATAGAGCCACTTTCTATTCCGTCAATAAGAACATAAGGGTCTGAAGAATTTAATGTCCCTACACCACGTATGCGGATTGAACCGTTATCTTGTCCCGGACGTCCTTCCGATGTCGTAACAGTTACACCGGGCATTAATCCTTGAATGCCGGATGAGATGTTTGTGATTGGGCGATTGCTCAGTTCTTTACTATCTAATTGGGCTACAGCTCCGGATAGATTCGCTTTCTGTTGAACACCATATCCAACAACGATAACTTCATCTAATGCTAATTGATCTTCAGACAGTTTAATTGTAAAATTCGTTTTGTTGCTGACAGAGATAGTCTGAGACTCATAACCTAAGTAAGAAACCACTAACAGATCGTTTGGGGAGACTTCCAGAAAGAATTTACCATCGATATTTGTAGTTGTACCGATGTTTGTTCCCTTAATGATGATGTTAGCACCAATAATCGTCTCTCCGTTGGAATCGGTAACAACTCCGGTTATTTTTTTCTTTTGTGTCGTTACGGGAGTCGATCCGTCCGATTCCTTCTCGAAAAGATAGATCTTGTTGTTTTTGATTTCATAATTTAAATTAGTATCTGCTATAAGTTTTTCCAATACCAGATTAACATCTGCATTTTCAACTTTAATACTAACTTTTCTGTCCAGATTTACAATCTGTTTGCTATATGCTATACTAAGTCCTGTTTGCTTGGAAATGGAAGATAGTACTTTTTCTACCTTTGCATTATTAAAGGAAATAGACACTTTTTGAGCAGAAGCCTTTACTGTGAAAGTTAACAAAGAAATAACCAGAAAAAAGAATGTCAGTTTCATTGCATTCGGAATTTTCTCAATTAATATTAAAAGGTACCTAGATATGAGGCACAAATAGTTTTTTTTCATACTTTTGAAATGAATTAATGTATTAGAAATTGAACTAAATTTCAGTACTGCGAATAACCGGGAATGTGGGGACATTTCCGGTTGTTTTTTGAGCTTGTTAGGTTGTGTTGTTCATACAGTCTTTATTTTAAAAGGTTAAACAAAATAGTCTTATCTCGATTTCCTCTGATAAGAATGAGTCTTACCAGTGCTTTGTATAATAGACACATGATAAGAGAAAAAGTATGAGTCAGAAATGTAAAATGTCTTATTTTTTTCTCTTTATTTTAATAATTCCTTCTTCCTCTGTAAATTGTATCGGCGTTATTTTCTCAAGATCTTTAAGTATTATCTGAAGTTCCTGATTGGTCGAAGTCAATGTATAGTTGTAATATAGAGCAGAAGAATCCACAACAGTGAACTCTACATTATACCAGCGTGACAGAGTTTCTATGACTTCTGATAGAGGAGTATTATTGAATATGATCTGATTCTGTTTCCAGGCAGAGTTCTGTTCTATGTTTTCGGGTCTGGATATTTTACATAAGCCTGTTTTACGATTATATGTTGCTTTATCCCCCGGTTTTAGATGACCAAGTGGACGAGTATTGTTAGCTAGTGCTACTTTCCCAGTTTCCAGTGAAACAAAAATATTCGGATCTGTAATATATGCTTTTACATCAAATGTTGTACCTAATACTTTTACACTGACATCTTTCAGATCTACAATAAATGGGCGATCTTTGTTTGGAGACACTTCAAAAAACGCTTCTCCCTCCAATTCGACTTTGCGTTCGGAGAAACCGAATTTCCGCGGGTATTTGATGCGTGTCTCGGCATTGAGCATGGCTCTGGAGCCGTCCTGGAAGATCAGTTGCATACGTTCGCCTTTGGGTACATATATTTCTTCATAACCGGAGTCGGCAAAAAGATCGATACGTTTATCTATATACCAGAACTGGCCGAGAAGGAAGATAAAAGGGATTAGAATGGCGGCTGCACGGAAAAGCATTCGTTTTCTTTTTTGCAGATGGATTCTTTTCATGATGTACTGATACATTTCATCAGAAGGAATAGTCCGTTCTGCATATAGTTCTTCATTACCTGGCTGAATTGTATCAATATCTTCATCCATTAACGAAGACAGATAGTTTGCACCTTCAGGAGTGGAGAACCAACGAATTACCTGACGGGCTTCTTCCGGGGTAGCCGTATTACTGAGAGTTCTGTCGATGATATGTTTATCCGGTGCTTTCATTTTTATTTTTGTTTTCTTAATTGACACATAACTGAGCTGATAGTATGAGTGTTTGTTACTCTTTTTCTCTTTTCAGAGGAAAAGGGAGGAAAGTAACAGGATTAACAATTTATCGAAATGCTCACGAAGCAGCTTGATAGCCTGCGAGTAATGGGTTTTGACAGTTGGTATGGATATCTGCATTTTCTCTGCAATTTCCAGATTTGATAAGTTGTCTCTTAACTTGTACAGACAGACTGCCTTTTTTTGCTCCGGAAGATCGTTGATGGCTCGGTATAATTGCTCGGTCATTTCTTTTTCTTCCAGTTTCGATAATATTTCATTTTCATATTCGATCGCTTCCTGTGCCAGTTCATAATTCTTTTCCAGAGCCGTGTAATTATTTCGGATCTCATTTAGCAGATGATTTTTCAACATAGTATACAGATAATTTCTCAGGTTGATACTTATACTGAAGAGTGTGCGCGACTCCCATAGTTTCAGAAATATCTGCTGAACAGCGTCTTTAGCACTGTCATTGTCTTTTAAGTACTTATATGCCACCACAAAGAGAAGTTTGTGATAGCGTTCATAAATTGCAGTAAAAGCCCTCTCATTTCCTTTTTGCAAAAGAATAAGTAATTCGTCATCGGTTTGCCCGGATATGGAGAGGAACCGCTTGTGCATATAATAGTATCTCTTTTAGATTTTGTGCAAATATAGCTTTAATATGAAACTTTCCAATCCCCGAACTCCAAACTTAACTGTTCCCAGCGCTCTTTTCTTTCCTCTTCATCCCTTTCTTCCTGGGGATTTGAAACTGAAAGGCCGATCAGGCGGATGGGGTGGGTGGCGTAATCGACTTCCTTTAGCAATTGTTTGGCGAGGGGAAGAATATCGTTCAGGGTGGTCAGTTCACGGGGCTGTGTGATACTTTTGGTTTTGAGGGTGAAATCGTGGAATTTGATCTTTAATGTCAGGGTATTTCCTTTGAAACCCGTTCGCTGGAGACGACCGATCAGTTCGGTGGCCGCATGATAAAGCTCGATGATAACGGACGACTGGCGGGAGATATCTTTCTCCAGCGTATGCTCACAACCGACGGATTTGCGGATACGGACAGCTTCGACCGGGCGCAGGTCTATCCCTCGGGCACACTCATAATACAAGATACCTGCTTTCCCGAACTGGCGGGTCAGCATATCCAGAGAACATTCTCTCAACTGAACGCCGTTGTGGATGCCTAGCGTATGCATCTTTTTGGCGGTGACAGGGCCGACTCCCCAGAAAGACTCGATCGGTAAACGGCCGATGAAATCGAGTGCCTGGTCGGGATGGATAGTACATAGGCCGTCCGGCTTGCGGTAGTCAGAGGCTATTTTGGCAAGGAATTTATTGTAGGAGATACCGGCTGAGGCAACCAGGTTTAACTCCTGGCGGATACGTTGTTTGATCTCTTTGGCGATATCGACGGCCAGCGGGATCTGTTTCTTATTGACGGTGACATCCAGAAAGGCTTCATCCAGGGAGAGAGGTTCTATGATATCCGTATAATCATGGAATATTTCGTGTATCCGGTTAGAAACCTCTTTGTAGACACTCATCCTTCCGGGAACGAAGATCAGATGCGGACATAACCTCTTGGCTTTCTGCGACGACATCGCAGAACGTACACCGAACTTGCGTGCTTCGTAACTGGCAGCGGCAACCACACCGCGTTCTTCCGAATAACCGACAGCCAAAGGCTTTCCGCGCAGCTCCGGATTATCCCGTTGCTCGACCGATGCATAGAATGCATCCATATCTATATGTATGATTTTACGTTCCGTCTGAACCTCCTTTTCCTAAACAAAGATAAGAAAAAAGGGGGATTCATAATGCTCAGTTCTTGACAAGTTTTGAATGTAGTGTCGTTGTCTTGAAGGCTGTAAGCCTGACCTCAAAATTGGCTCAGGGTTTTAATCCTGGATATTGATAATCAACTAATCTGCTTTTAAGCCCTGTAAGGGCGACACAAGAGGTGCGCATTTTCTTGTAACGTCCTTACAGGACTTAAAATATACTTAACTTACTTATACCCAAGCTTAAAACCTTGGGCTAGCTTTGCACGCCCTTACAGGGCTACTTCGTCGCTATCAGGTTCAAAACTTTCTAATTTCGAGCCCCAATTTAACAGGATTCAGCTTGTAATTCCATTATAGCCTCCATCGCCTGCCCGGCTTTCTCCTTCTGAACAAATATATGGTCGTGATAATAAGCCGCAACAACATTAGCACTGATATCTTTTGATGCTAGTTTTGTGGCTATGGCAGCGGTTAATCCCACGGCATTAAGACTTGAATGAACTGTGAGTGATATTAATTTATAGACAGTATCAAAACGAATACCGTTCGATAACGCATCATCTGTTGTTATAATTAATGTCAGTCCCTCTTTTTCCCGGAAAGTACCAATCGGGGTTAAATTCGTTATTGCCTCCATAGAGAGGGGATTATCAAACGTACAGAATACAAATTCCCTACTATCTAATTCCGGTTTCATAGAAGACAATAATATCTTCAAATCCTCAATTCCTGCCATAAGTTTATTCATTAGTTTATAGTATACTCACAACAAATATAATACAACTCACGACAAATACAAACGATTTCTCTTGTACTCAGTAGGTGTCGTCCCGGTATGCCGCTTGAAGAACTTAGTCAATGTCGCCTGGTCCGGGAAATTAAGTCTGTCTGCGATTTGCTGAATGGAATTATCCGCAGCCTCAAGTTGTTGAGTAATCTCTCCAAGCAGCAAGGTGCTAATCCATTCATAAACGGTACGGCCGGAGATACTCTTTACCACCCGATTCAGATACTGAGGGGTAATACAGAGCTTTGAAGCATAGTAATTAACCGTACGCTCCTCGCCGATATGGCAGGAAAGCAATTTCATAAACTGTTTAAACAGGACATCTTTACGTTCCGTCTCCATTCTCTTGCTATTATTCTCTTTTTCCTTATGCAAATGGACATTCGATATATCCAGAAAAAGCATCCAAAGAGAATACTTCAACATCTCGGATTGAAAATAATGAGTACGATCCTGAAAAGCCGACTCTATATATTCCATCCGCTGAGTTAAAATATCCAACGTAGAAGTATTCAGGACAGATACCGGCTGTTTTTTCCTGTTCAACACATAAGTAATAGGAAACGGAGGCCTATTCTTCAATAAATTCGTAAGAAAAGATTCCGTAAAGAACAATTGATAGGCCGTAATATCATCAGAAACAGCAGTCATTTCCCAGGGACGCTTACCGATAATATCCGCGAAACAGTTTTTAGTAAGCAAAAGCTGCCTGTCACTGATTCTGACCTTCAGTTCCCCTTTCATGACTATTATCATAGAATGCACATCATTCAACACAAACCGGTTGGAATCACTCTCACCGGCAGTCATCTTCCACAAAGCAAATCCTTCTTCTATTGCATAACAATGCTCGTTCTGTTTTACAAATTCATAAAAGTCCATCTCTTTTCTCTTTTAGCATAACGGAACAATACAGGTTACCGATATAGGTGAATAAAATCAATCATCTTTTTACAAATCTAATTTGTTTGCCTGCCATAAGAAAACAAAATAGACCAACTCCCCCTTTTTGTCTCTAAAGCAACCATGTAAATCGACAAGGCAAATCTGCCCGGCTCCGTCACAGTTGTCAGGCTATTATTCCATTGCCCGTTTATGAGCTGTGTTTCCATATTGACAAAGGACGGTTCGGATTATACAAACCGTTTTGTTTTTTTATCTATCCTGTTTCCAATCTGACAAATACTGTTCCCTGTAAAACAAATGAGTCTCCACTTCACCACACGAACTTTGCAGCGAACAAAGAAACATTTCAACAAGTATTGGTTATGAGAAAGAAAAAAGTATTAGGTTATTTGATGCTGGCAAGCATCTTACTCTTTGGAAACTCATGTAAGGAACGTTCCGCTATGCCGGCGAACAACAATTACAAGACAATGCGTGTTTCCACGACAGACAAAACCTTGCATTCCAACTATTCCGCAAGTATTCAGGGACGACAGGATGTGAGTCTCTACCCGCAGGTATCAGGACTGATTACCCAGGTATGCATCACCGAAGGGGCTAATGTTAAAAAGGGACAGACCTTGTTTGTAATAGACCAGGTACCGTATAAAGCAGCCCTGGAAACCGCAAAGGCAAATGTGGAAAGTGCCGAAGCTGCTGTTGCCACCGCCCAGATGACGGCAGACAGCAAACAGGAATTATACCGGGAAGAGGTCGTGTCAGACTTCGACCTGCAAACGGCACGCAACACACTACGCTCCCAGAAAGCCGCATTAGCACAGGCACGTGCCGAATTAATCTCGGCCCAGAACAACTTGTCTTATACAGAAGTCAAGAGTCCGGTGGACGGTACGGCCGGAATGATACCCTACCGGGTCGGAGCCCTGGTCAGTGCCTCTATCTCCACCCCGCTGGTTTCGGTTTCCGACAATGACGAGATGTATGTCTACTTCTCCATGACGGAAAAACAAATCCTGGCCCTCTCCCGCCAGAACGGCAGGCTGGCAAACACATTGGAAGAGATGCCGGAAGTGGAACTTATACTGAGTGACGGTGTCAAATATACCGAAAAAGGAAAAGTAGATGCCATCAGCGGAATCATCGACACCAAGACAGGAGCCGTGACCGTCAGAGCCGTATTCCCTAATCCTCAACATATTCTGTGCAGCGGAGGTGCCGGCAATATCCTTTTCCCCTATGAAAAGAAGGATTGTATCGTCATCCCCCAGGCAGCCACTTTTGAGTTGCAGGATAAGGTATTTGTTTATAAAGTAACGGATGGAAAAACAAAATCGACCCAGATTTCCGTCTTCGCGATTAATGACGGGAAAGAATACGTTGTAGAGTCCGGCCTGAATACCGGCGACGTGATTATTGCCGAAGGCGCCGGACTGTTGCGTGACGGCATAACCGTAGAGGAAGGAGGACAACAATGAAACCGAAATTATTTATAGACCGCCCCATTCTGGCCGGATGTATCTCCGTACTGATTCTTATGCTGGGAATCATCGGACTTACAAATCTGCCGATGGAACAATATCCGGATATCGCCCCGCCCACCGTCCAGGTATCGGCCACCTATACCGGAGCCAGTGCAGAAACGGTTCAGAAGAGTGTCATCGTCCCCCTGGAAGAGAGTATCAACGGGGTGGAGAATATGATGTATATGACCTCCTCGGCCACCAATACCGGCAGTGCCACCATCAACGTTTATTTCAAACAAGGGACTGATCCGGATATGGCAACCGTCAACGTGCAGAACAGGGTGACAAAGGTACAAGGCTCGTTACCCTCGGAAGTAACCAAGATCGGTGTGACGGCACAGAAGCGGCAAAGCAGCCAGCTGAAAATCATGAGCCTTTACAGCCCGGACGGTTCATACGACCAGAATTTCTTAAGTAATTATCTGAAGATTAATATCGTGCCGCGCGTTCAGCGTGTATCGGGCGTAGGAGAAGTAATGGTGATGGGGAACGATTATGCCATGCGTATCTGGTTAAAGCCGGATGTAATGGCACAATACGGACTTGTCCCGTCGGATATTATCACCGTGCTGGGAGAACAAAATGTCGAGTCTCCTACCGGGACACTCGGAGAGGACTCCGAAAACACCTTCCAATATACATTAAAGTATCGCGGACGGTACGAAACAAGTGAGGAATACGGCGACCTGGTAATCCGTGCACTCTCGAACGGGAATGTCCTGCGTCTGAAAGAGGTGGCCGACATCGAACTCGGAGCCGTTTCATACAATTTCAGCAGCGAAGTGTCCGGACATCCGGGAGCAACCTTTATGACGATGCAGACAGCCGGTTCGAACGCAAATGAAATCATTACCGAAATAGATAAGCTGGCCGAAGAAATCAAAGCCGATTTACCCGAAGGAATGGTTCTGTCGGATATGATGAGTACAAAGGATTTCCTCGATGCCTCTATCGCCAATGTGATGCAGACGCTTCTCGAGGCTATCTTGTTGGTTATCATCGTCGTGTACGTCTTTTTACAGAGTATACGTTCTACTTTCATCCCTATGATTGCCATTATCGTATCTCTGGTCGGGACTTTTGCTTTCCTTTATGTGGCAGGCTTCAGTATCAACCTGTTGACGCTGTTCGCACTGGTGCTCGTCATTGGTACGGTGGTGGACGATGCGATAGTCGTGGTGGAAGCCGTACAGGCCAAGTTTGATGAAGGATATAAATCGCCTTACCTTGCCACGGTGGATGCTATGGGAGGAATTACGGCAGCCATCATCACGACAACCCTTGTCTTTATGGCCGTATTTATCCCTGTCAGTTTTATGGGAGGCACGACCGGAACGTTCTATACGCAGTTCGGATTGACAATGGCGGTGGCTGTTGCCATATCGGCTATCAACGCCCTGACTTTAAGCCCGGCTCTCTGCGCCTTAATTATGACTCCGCATATGGAAGCGCAGGAAGGGGAGAAACTGAGCTTTTCTTCCCGCTTCCACATTGCTTTCGACACGGCATTCGGCAGAGTGCTAGGCAAATATAAAAGAGCCGTACAATATTTCTTCCGCCGGAAATGGAAGGTCGGTGTCGCATTGGTAATAGCAGTCGTCACCCTTTTCGTCCTGCTAAAAACGACTAAAACGGGTTTGATTCCTGATGAGGATACCGGAACCGTATTCGTTTCCGTCACAGCCTCTCCGGGAAGTACGCTGGCCGAGACAAAAGTCATTTTGGACGAAGTGGAAAACCGCCTGGAAGCGATTCCTCAGATACAGCTTTTCGCCAAAGTCGGAGGTTATAACCTGATGGGAGGCGGACAGAGTAGTGCCGGCGGTACCTTCATTGTCCGGTTAAAGCCGTGGAGTGAACGCAAAGGGAAAGAGAACAGCAAAGATGCCGTTATCGGACAGATATTCGGCAGAACCGCCGATATAAAGAACGCACAAGTATATGCTTTCGCCCCGCCGATGATTATGGGATACGGAGCCAGCAACGGACTGGAAATCTATGTGCAAGACCGTAAAGGGGAAGACATAGTAACCCTGTTCGAACATACCCGGGCATTTATCCAGGGATTAAACGAACGCCCGGAAATACAAAGTGCACTGACTACCTTCGACACCCGTTTCCCCCAATACCTGGTAGAAGTGGATGCCGCCCGTTGTAAACGTGCCGATATTTCGCCCTCGGACGTACTCGATGTTCTTTCGTGCTATGTTGGTGGAAACTATGCGTCCAACATCAACCGTTTCTCCAAAATCTATCGTGTAATGATACAGGCCAGACCGGAAGACCGGCTGGACACAGAGGCTTTAAATAATATGTTCGTACGCACATCGAACGGCGATATGGCTCCTGTCGGGCAATTCGTTACCCTGACAAAAACGTATGGCCCGGAAATCCTGAGCCGTTTCAACCTGTTCAATGCCATCTCCGTAAATGCATCCGCAGCTACGGGATACAGTTCCGGGGATGCAATCAACGCGGTAGCGGAGGTTGCCAAAGAAACGCTGCCTTCTGGTTATGGGTATGAATTAGGAGGTATCTCACGTGAAGAAGCCTCTTCCGGAACTTCTATCGTAATCATCTTCGTTATCTGTATCCTGTTCATATACATTATTCTATGTTCCCTCTACGAGAGCCTGTTCATTCCGTTGGCCGTAATGCTTTCCATACCGTTCGGACTGGCCGGCAGCTTTGTCTTCGCCAATATATTCGGTATAGAGAACAACGTTTATATGCAGACCGGACTGATTATGCTAATCGGACTGCTGGCCAAGACCGCTATCCTGCTGACGGAGTATGCTTCGGAACGTCGCCGGGCCGGAATGTCGATTGCTGCTGCCGCACTATCTGCCGCAACAGTCCGCCTGCGCCCTATCCTGATGACAGCCCTGACGATGATTATCGGTTTATTGCCTTTGGTTGTCGCTACCGGAGCCGGAGCAAACGGAAACATTTCACTGGGAGTGGGAACGGTAGGCGGTATGCTTATCGGAACGATAGCCCTGCTATTCGTCGTCCCCGTACTGTTTATCGTATTCCAGCACATCGAAGAACGCGTAATGCCCAAGCGGAAGCTATAAGGCAAAGACTATTTTAGCAGCTTAAAAACAGGAAAAGATGAAAAAAGAACTGATTATAACAATAATACTGGCAATCCCGGCACTAAACGGTTGCGGCATATACACCCACTACCAAAGGCCGGAAGGATTACCAACCGACAGCCTCTACCGGGACATCCCGACAGGGGAAGACACCGCTTCACTCGCCTCCCTCTCCTGGCGGGAGTTGTTCACCGACCCCCAACTGGTAAAATGGATTGAACTGGGACTGGAACAGAACACCGATTTGCAGACCGCCCAACTGAAAGTCGAAGAGGCCGAGGCCACGCTGTTATCCGCCAAACTGGCTTTTCTTCCTTCCGTATCTCTCAGCCCGGAAGGTTCATTAAGCAGCTTTGATGGAAGCAAGGCAACTAAAACATACAACCTCGGTGCTTCCGCCAGTTGGGAACTGGATATTTTCGGAAGCCAGCGGAATGCAAAAGAAAGCGCCCGTGCCCTGCTGGAACAAAGCAAAGCCTATCAGCAAGCTGTCCAGACACAATTAATAGCGACTATTGCCGACACCTATTATTCACTGCTGAAGCTGGATAAACAACTTATCATTACCCGGCAGACAGTTGAAAACTGGCAGAAAAACGTCCGGATGACATCCGCGCTGAAACGTGCCGGGCAAGCAGACGAAGCAGCCGTGACCCAGGCCGAAGCAAACAGGCTGGAAGCCGAAGCCTCTATCCTGACATTGGAAAGGCAGATACACGAACTCGAGAACTCATTCTCTACCTTATTAGGAATGGTTCCCGGAGATATAGAACGGGGAGAAATATCCAACCAGGATTTCCCGGCCGACATGTCTGTCGGCATCCCGTTGCAGTTAGTCAGCAAACGCCCGGACATACGGCAGGCTGAATATAACCTGGCAAGCGCTTTCTATGCAACCAACGAGGCTCGTTCCGCCTTTTATCCGAAGATTACGCTAAGCGGTTCGGCAGGCTGGACAAACAGTTCGGGGGCAGCAATCGTCAACCCGGGTCAGTGGCTACTGAATGCCGTCGGCTCCCTGACACAGCCCCTTTTCAACCAGGGAAAGAATATCGCCCAGTTGAAAATAGCCAAGGCGCAACAGGAAGAAGCCGTCCTTGCCTTCCGCCAGAAGTTGCTGGATGCCGGCTCTGAAGTGAACAACGCCCTGGTTCAGTGGCAGACTGCCAGGAAATGCCAGGAGATAGACAAACAACGAATCAAATCATTGGAGTCGACCGTACGGAGCACCCAACTATTGATGCGCCACGGCAATACCAACTACCTGGAAGTACTGACTGCTCAACAAACCCTGTTGCAGGCCGAACTAACGGAAGTATCGGATAAATATGACGAGATACAAGGAGTCATCAATCTGTATCACGCATTGGGCGGCGGTGCCGATTGAGTTTATTTCATTAACCCCAAACAGATAGATTATGAACAGATTATTGGTTTTATTGATGGTGCTGTTGGTGAATATGGTAGCCAACGCACAGACAGAAAAGCGTATTTATACGCAAGCCGAGCAAGAGAGCGCACAAGAGCGTGAACTTCAGAAGCGTCTGGAAGCCATTCAGGATTCCGTTAATTATGTAAACGCTGTAAATGCGCTGGAGAAACTGGATTTCGTACTGGAAGCAGACCGCCTGGTCTTTAAACGGGGTGAAACGGCTTATGTAACCTCCAACACCAACTTTATCTCTTTATCAGACGATAAAGCAGTTATACAAATCGCCCCTTTCAATGGTGGCGGCCCGAACGGTGTAGGAGGAATTACCCTGGAGGGACAGGCTTCCAATATCAAACTCAAAACAGACAAAAAAGGGAATTCCATTCTCTCTATGAGCGTTATGGGAACAGGCTTGTCCGCCACAGTGGATATCTCTTTACCCAAAGGAAGCAACAGGGCTTCTGTAACTGTCAATCCTAACTTTCATTCCAATAAGGTAACCCTGAACGGTTACCTGGTACCCTCTACTTGTTCAGATGTTTTCAAAGGAAGAAGCATTTAACCGAGCGACCTAATTTTCTTCCTGTTTGAAAAGAAGCTCCGGCATTATCTTGCACAGCAAGCTCTATGCCGGAGCTAAATTCGTTAAAGTAACACAAAAACGCGTTGAATACTATGTACCGAACAGACGAATATGTATTTTCGTACCCAAATTCAGCTGTACATTATTGCATGGCATTTACGCAACATACGATTTATACTGTCAAAGCACGGGCAATCTGTATCATCATGTTATTCCTGGTGTTACTCGATGTATTCGGATACGTTGTGCCCAATTATGATACACATACAGCAGACCAGACGGAAATTTCCAACCAGGCGGAAGATACCGATGAGCCGGGTAATACGGACGAACTGTTTTACCGCAACGGGAACCGCCCCGTTCATCCCCTGATTCCGGTTTGTTCCGTACCGCTTCCCGACCAGTTCACACAGCTGGTTCATATTGATTACTATATCCCCGTTAACAACAGACCTGCCCCACGGCAGATACATTCCCTGTTCTGTACATTCCTTATTTAGTACACAGCCATATTCTTTCACCGGACGAAAGCATAATATCATATATTATAAGACTGCTGTATCATATATTGTGATACTCCGTTCGCATATATTATAATATTCTTGTATCATATATTATGATACTACCACCGCATGCAAACCATCCGGCCCCGCCCATAAGACTTTTAAATAATAAACTAAAACAGTATCATTTTCATGAACGAAATAATAATAATCATTTCACTTATCCTATTGAACGGCATATTTGCCATGTCTGAAATCGCATTAATCTCCGCCCGCAAATCGAGCTTGAACACTGACGCAAAGAAAGGCAGTAAAGCGGCTAAACTGGCCTTGAAGCTGGCAAATGAGCCGGATCGTTTCCTCTCGACCATTCAAATCGGCATCACACTGATCGGTATCCTGACCGGTATCTATTCCGGTGCAGCTTTGACGGACGACTTCTCGGTTATCCTGAAGAATTGGGGAGTGTCCCCTCTCTACGCATCCCTCATTGCCCAGGGGTTGATTGTTGTAGCCGTCACTTACCTGACCTTAATATTCGGCGAACTTGTTCCTAAAAGAATCGGTTTGAGTATTGCAGAAAAAGCCTCCAAAGTTGTTGCCCGCCCGATGTATATCTTATCGCTGGCAGCCGCCCCGTTTGTATGGCTGCTGTCGAAAAGTACTTCCTGCATGTTCAATCTGCTGGGCATAAAGGACTCGGATAATAAGGTGACGGAAGAAGAAATCAAATCGATCGTACAGGAAGGAAAGGAAGGCGGAGAAATACAGGAAGTAGAGCAGGACATCGTCGAACGTGTTTTCATCCTGGGCGACCTGAAGGTCAGTTCCATTATGACACAGCGGAATGAAATCATCTGGCTGGACCTGGATATGGATAAGAAGCAAGTGAAAAAGACCATCGAACAGGACTTATATGAAATGTATCCGGTGACCGGCAAGAAAAAGGGAGACGTGGAAGGAGTCATCTTTCTGAAAGACCTGGTTCTCCATCTGGATACACCTGATTTCAATCTGGAATGCATCGTCCGCCCGGCTTTCTATTTCCATGAGAACATGAGTGTATATAAAGTGCTTGAAGAAATGAAAGAACAGGGAATAAGCCGCGCTCTTATATGCGATGAATTCGGTATGTGCCAGGGGATTATAACACTCAGGGATATTCTGGAAGCCTTGTTAGGCACCATCAACGATACGCAGAAGGAACCGGAGATTATCCAACGGAGCAACAACGACGGCTGGTTGGTCGACGGACAGTGTTCTTTTTATGATTTCCTGTCTTATTTCGATAAAGAAGATTTATATGAAAGATGTAACTATCATACGGTAGGAGGATTATTACTGGAACAGCTGGGACATATCCCTCAATCCGGAGAACAAGTCGAATGGAACAACTTCCGCTTCGAAATTGTTGATATGGATGGAGCCAGAATAGATAAAATACTGGTTCAGGTACCCAACGATAATAATGCATAAAATACCCTATGGACTTTTCTGATTTAATCCAATGGTGCCTGGAGCACCTCAGCTATTGGGTGATTTTAATCCTCATGATACTTGAAAACTCGCTGGTTCCGCTACCATCCGAGTTGATCGTCACACCTGCCGCCTACAAGGCGGCAAACGGTGAGATGAATATTTTCCTCGTGATACTTTTCACAACCTTGGGAGCGCTCATTGGGGCGTTGATCAATTACCATCTCGCCCTCTTCGTCGGCAGGCCCATCGTCTATAAATTTGCCGACAGCCGCTTCGGCCATCTGCTCGGCATAAACCGGCAAAAGATAGAGTATGTGGAGTCATTCTTTCTAAAGCATGGAAAAATATCTACTTTCTTCGGAAGATTAATACCGGCCGTACGGCAGTTCATTTCCATCCCTGCCGGACTGGCACGAATGCGGCTTCCCGCCTTCATCCTGTTCACAACGCTCGGTTCGGCCATCTGGAACAGTATCCTGGTGCTGCTCGGATATTACCTGGCACAGATACTTCCGGAAGACCGGTTGCTGGAAGAACTGGAGAGATACAGCAGAGAAATAAGCTATGTTTTTGTGGCATTGGTAACACTCGCCCTCATTACCTGGTATCTGAAAAGGAAACTAAAAGCATGTCGATAATACTTGCATAACCCTATATCTTTGTATGCTTAACAGAAAGATATATTTATGCAAAATACAGAACTTATCATACTGGGAACGGGTAATGCGACAGTTACCCGTTGCTATAATACTTGCTTTGCGTTGAAACAGAACAACGATTTCCTGCTGGTGGATGCCGGTGGAGGAAACGGCATTCTTGCCCAATTGGAAAAAGCCAATATCCCTTATTCCGCGATACATGAAATATTTGTAACCCACGCCCATACCGACCATATCCTGGGAATAATCTGGATGATACGCATTATTGCCCAACAAATGAATAAAGGGAAATATCAAGGGAGATTAAAAATATACGGGCATGATAAGGTTATAAAAGTTCTGAATACTATTTGCGAACTGATATTGCCCCCAAAAATAACGGCACATATCAGCCGGGATATCCAATTATGCGAAGTACACCATGGTGAAACCTTTACAGCAATCGGCATGGACTTCCAATGTTTCGACATCGGCTCGACTAAAGAAAAACAATACGGATTCCGCACTGCACTTCCCAACGGCAAGAGTTTGGTCTGCCTCGGAGACGAACCGTACAATGAAGCCAACCGTCCATTTGTTGCAGATGCCGATTGGATGCTATGCGAAGCCTTTTGTCTATACGAAGACAGAGAAACCTTCAAGCCGTACGAAAAACATCACAGTACGGCACTGGATGCCGGAAAGATCGCTCAACAACTGAATATCAAGAACCTGCTGTTATACCATACGGAGGACAAAACCCTCGCTACACGTAAAGAAAAATATACAGCCGAAGCACAGGAGAACTTCTCCGGGAATATTTTCGTCCCGGAGGATATGGAGGTCATCACATTATAACAGCACCCGACAGAGAAGAGGCGATGATGAAGCGGCTAATGATAGAACGTGCCCGAAAACGAATCATACTGGCAGACAGCTACAAACTGAATATGGCAGAAGCCTATACTGTTGCCTCTCCGGAAGATATAGATTATCTAGGTTACCGAAGACTGTAAAATCGATTACATCAAACAACACTAGCCCAAAGGGATTATATTGTTTTATAAATTATAAAACAAAACGTTTGTATCTATCCGCCGCCTTTTCTATTTGCTCATCATCCGGCTTTTGATATTCACCGAAGAAAGAGGTTTCAATGGAGATATCTCCTTTCTTTACTGTTTTCTTCCAGTTACCGATAATCCTTCCGTTGTGTAATATGACCGGATAAAATATACCGAAATTATTAAATGCCTTAGGATGATGCTCCTTATCCATTGCCGCCGTACGATCCTTATAGCTGATCAGATATTCGTCGTAAGGCGGTAGGAAATGCAACACATCACTACTTTTTATCCTCTTGCCCCACTGTTGATGCACAAATAAGTTTTGAGAGGCAAACTTCTCTTTTATCAGTTCCGCATCGATCAAGCCTATGGCCTGCCGGGCATCAATGACAGGTAAGCCAGACCACCATACAAAATCCTCCAGGCTTGCAGGAGAATGGCTACAGAAATACTTCCTCGCCAATAAAGCCAGCGCCTCTTCCCGGGGCAAATCTTTTGCCATCGGAGCCCGCTCTTCAAGCAGTGCATAAGTAAACTTACCGCCTTTATCGTTGCCACTGCATATAATTCCTTCCTGTTCTGCCCGTGTGAAAAGATAGCCTAACTTAGGGGAATCGGGGAGAATGCCGGCCTTTACGATCTCGTCTTCCAGTTCTTGCTTTGTCAGGTGATTATTTCCCTCCAATATCTTTACAAACAAATCATTGGCTTTTGTATAAATACTTTCCGCGATATCAACTCCATTCCCTTTCGCAAACGAATTGCAGGCAGCTATGATCCGCTGCGAGGAAAGTTTCAACATCCAGCGGATATCTTCGGCAGTAACAAAATGCCATGTAGGCCGCATCACATGGGTACGGAGAATGTCACCTCGCCGGATAGCCTCATCAACGGCCTTGATCTTTGGCGATTTAAGCCTGATACCCAGTGCCCATTTCACCCTCGGATAATCCTGCGCCTGCATAGCTCCCATCCACGATACAAGATCTTTCGGATCATTGAATTCAGGCTTCACCAACTGTTGGCTTCGTAAACGGATATCAGTAATCATATGGATCATTGGTATTTACTAAAATTATATTTCTCACGTAAAGCCTGTTGTTCTTCGATGCTTAACGAAAGAAAATAGGCTTTCCAACCCGGACAAAAATTAATGTGCCAACGCCAAAAACGCCCCATTAAAGACTGCGGTTTTCTATCGTGCTTCGCCCGTAACGGGCATTCATTACAATGGTGCTTCATAAATTTGATTTTGTGGATATGCACAAATGTAGTAAAAAACCTTATTTAGTCGGTTCATTTCTGTTTGTTTTCCTAATTCTTTCTATTTTTGCACTCAGTATTCTTCGGGGCAGGGTGAGATTCCCTACCGGCGGTGACAGTCCGCGACTCTTCTGGACGTATGAACAGGAGACTGATTCGGTGAAATTCCGGAACCGACAGTTAAAGTCTGGATGAGAGAAGAAGACAGTATTTATCGATATGACATTTCTACCAACATAATATATATGTAGGGGAAAATGTTGCATCTGCCTCCCTTTGCCCTGTCGCATACCTTAATTTATAAACAACTACTTAATAACAGGGTTTGAAAATGAAAACTATCAAAGATTTCGGCGTTGACTACAAGGCACGCGTAGAAAAAGCAATCAGCTATTTGCAGGCAGGAAAAGGTATTTTACTGGTCGACGATGAGAACAGGGAAAATGAAGGGGATATCATCTATTCCGCAGAAAAAATGACCGTAAAAGATATGGCCCTGATGATCCGTGAATGTAGCGGAATAGTATGCCTCTGCCTCACTCCTGAAAAATGTAATTCGCTCGGGCTACATCAGATGGTAGAAGACAACACAAGCAAAAACCAGACAGCCTTTACGATCTCCATCGAAGCGAAAGAAGGTGTTACCACCGGTGTCTCTGCTGCCGACCGTATACAAACAATCAAAACAGCCATCGCCCCCAATGCCCAACCGGAAGACCTGTCTCACCCGGGACATGTTTTCCCTTTACGAGCCAGAGAGAATGGAGTTTTAGAAAGAAGGGGGCATACCGAAGGAAGCGTCGATCTGGTAAAACTTGCCGGCCTGGGAGACACGGCTGTTCTTTGCGAACTGACCAACGAAAACGGAACAATGGCACGCCTCCCCGAAATCATCCGCTTCGCTGCTCACCATGATATGACCGTCGTCTCCGTAGACGATATATGCAAATACAGACAGTAATATCAGCTAACAGGTGATATTACCGGTTAGCGTCTACGGGCACTAGCCGGTAATATCATTTTAACACCAAACAATCACATCATACACATTTCAAATAAAAACATTGACACATTTTAAATACGTCAAAACATTTTTTGATTTCAATTTGACATTTCATATCTTTGTCACGTAAACAAAAGACATTCGCATTTTACATGCATTTAATATAAACATTATAAAACTACGTATTGATATGAAGACTGAATTTACAGGTAAAACCCGCACCGAAAGCGACCTGATCGGTGCACGGGAAATACCGGCCGAAGCATTATATGGTGTACAAACACTCAGAGGAATCGAAAACTTCTCCATCAGCAAATTCCATCTCAACGAATATCCGCTATTTATCAACGGACTCGCAATCACCAAAATGGCAGCCGCCGAAGCGAACTTCGCTCTGGGACTACTGACAGACGAACAATACCGTGCCATCACACAGGCCTGCCACGAGATATTAGACGGACAACACCATGAGCAATTCCCGGTCGATATGATCCAGGGGGGAGCCGGTACGACCAGCAATATGAACGCCAACGAAGTCATAGCCAACCGTGCCCTTGAAATCATGGGACACCAGCGGGGAGAATATACTTATTGTTCACCCAACGACCACGTGAACCGTTCGCAATCGACCAACGATGCCTATCCGACAGCGATACATCTGGGTATGTATGCCACACATCTCCGGTTGATCCCTTATCTGGAAGCGCTGATCTCTTCTTTCCGTAAAAAAGGGGAAGAATTTGCACACATTATTAAAATGGGACGTACCCAGTTGGAAGATGCCGTTCCTATGACATTGGGACAGACATTCAATGGTTTTGCCAGTATCCTGCAGGATGAGATCGCTCATCTGGATCATGCGGCAAATGATTTCCTGACCGTCAATATGGGAGCAACAGCTATCGGTACAGGAATTTGTGCAGAACCGGGATATGCAGAAAAATGTATCGAAGCTTTACGTAAAATCACCGGATGGAATATCAAATTGTCTGCCGATCTGGTCGGTGCCACTTCCGACACCTCCTGCTTGGTAGGTTATGCCGCTGCCATGAAACGGGTAGCCGTCAAAATAAATAAGATATGTAATGATCTTCGCCTGTTGGCCAGCGGCCCGCGCTGTGGGCTGGGTGAGTTCAATCTGCCGGCAATGCAACCGGGATCTTCCATCATGCCTGGAAAAGTAAATCCGGTTATTCCGGAAGTTATGAACCAGATCGCCTACAAGGTGATCGGAAATGAGCTTTGTGTGACAATGGCCGGTGAAGCTGCCCAAATGGAACTGAATGCGATGGAGCCGGTAATGGCACAATGTTGCTTTGAGTCTGCCGAATTACTTATGAACGGTTTTGAGACACTTCGTACCCTTTGTGTAGAAGGAATTATAGCCAATGCCGAACATTGCATCGAAGAAGTACATCACAGCATTGGTGTAGTAACAGCTTTAAACCCGGTTATCGGTTATAAGAACTCCACGAAAATAGCCAAAGAGGCATTGGAGACAGGTAAAAGCGTGTATCAGCTGGTACTGGATCACGGCATCCTGACGAAAGAACAACTGGATACGATTTTAAGCCCGGAAAATATGATCCATCCGGTAAAGCTGGATATTCATCCGGCCAAATAACTTATCCATCGATTTGCTATCACTTAAAAGGAAGTGTATCTGAATATAGACAGATACACTTCCTTTTTTCTGTCATTTTCTTATATTTGTACCTTCATTAATTCTAAACCAGGAAAAACAATTAATCAATCGATGAACACGCAACAATCTGCAATCACAAAAACGCCCCGTATAGAGGTCGTTGACGCCCTAAGAGGCTTTGCCGTCATGGCAATTTTACTAGTTCACAGTCTGGAACATTTTATCTTTCCGGTTTATCCGGATGTTGCCACCCAACCGGGTTGGCTGAATATTTTGAATGAAGGAGTATTCAGTATCACCTTTTCTCTTTTTGCCGGGAAAGCGTATGCGATCTTCGCCTTATTATTCGGTTTCACCTTTTATATCCAATATACCAACCAGCAAATGAAGGGGAAAGATTTCGGATACCGCTTCCTGTGGCGTCTGCTTCTACTGGCCGGTTTTGCAACATTGAATGCTGCCTTCTTCCCGGCTGGCGACGTATTACTCTTATTCAGCATCGTAGGTATATTTCTTTTCCTCGTGCGCAAATGGAGTGACAAAGCTGTACTTATCACGGCCATTATCCTGCTATTACAACCGGTAGAATGGTTCCATTATATTGCAAGTCTCTTTAACCCCGAATACACCTTGCCTAATCTGGGAGTCGGAGAAATGTACGGAGAGGTTGCCGCCTATACCAAAGAAGGTGACTTCGGGAAATTCATCCTCGGAAATATCACCTTAGGACAAAAAGCCAGCCTGTTCTGGGCAATAGGAGCCGGACGTTTCCTGCAGACAGCCGGATTGTTTATGCTCGGATTCCTGATCGGCAGGAAACAGCTATTCGTCACATCCGACAACAATACTCGTTTCTGGATAAAAGCCCTGATCATTTCGGCTATCGTCTTCTGCCCGTTGTATCAGCTAAAAGTCATGCTATATGATAACAGCGACACCCCTATTATTCAACAAAGCGTCGGCGTCATTCTGGATATGTGGCAGAAGTTTGCCTTTACGATCGTACTGGTAGCTTCATTCGTTCTGTTATACCAGAAAGAGGCGTTCAAGAAACTGACTTCCGGACTGCGGTTCTATGGTAAAATGAGTCTGACGAACTATGTATCACAATCTATATTTGGTGCAATTATTTACTTCCCGTTCGGATTATATCTGGCACCTTACTGCGGCTACACAATCAGTTTGCTCATTGGCTTCGTCCTGTTCCTCCTGCAGGTCAACTTCTGTAAATGGTGGCTGAAAAGTCACAAACAAGGGCCACTTGAAAGCCTGTGGCATAAGCTTACCTGGATCAATTCCAAATAAACATGTAATGAAATGGCATTTCGGTACGGGAACAAACTATTTTATCGAACTCTCCCGTACCGACAGATGGGTAGGAACAACGATCTGGCGGGGTTTCTCCCTTTTTTTTATCTGCTTCAGTAACAGGCTGCAACACTCCTCTCCCATTTTATAGGTCTGGTGAGTGACGGCGGTAAGGGCTGGTTCCACATAGTTGGAATGCAGCTCATCGGTATAACCGATAAGCGAGATATCGGAAGGGATACGCAAACCATGCTTCTTGATTTCCTTCATGGCGGCAAAGGCCAGCGTATCATTCATGGCAAGGATCGCATCGGGCGGCGCCGGCAACGAAAGCAGGCGGCTGCATCCTTCGCGCCCTTCGCTGTAAGTCATCTTTTCACAGATTATCAACTCCTCTTCAACCGGAATACCCAGTTCGGCAAGTGCCGCCAGATATCCGGCTTTACGCTGTCGCACGATCTCCAGATGATCGGAACCACCGAGAAAAGCGACCCGTTTAGATCCCGTTTGTAACAAATGTTTGGTCGCAACGAGAGCCGACTCCATATTATCCGCCACCACCGAAGGGATAGCGTTCGGCATGCATACCCGGTCGAAAAAGACCAACGGGATATCCATATCGGACAGAGAAAGGAAATGGGAATAATCGATCGTTTCCTGTGAAAGACAAGCCAGTATACCTTCCACACGCATATTCACCAAGTCTTCCACGCAATGCAGCTCCTGTTCGTACTGCTCGTATGAAGAGGTGATGATAACCGAATAACCGTTCTTCCGCGCCACATCATTTATGCCGCTGATGATGGAAGAATAGAAATGAGTAACCAGATCGGGCACGATAATACCGATAATACGCGGCGTATTCTTCAGCAGGCTAAGGGCAAAAGGGTTGGGACGATAGTTCCACTGCTCGGCAAGCGCCTTTACACGCTCCCGCATCTCGGGACTGATCTCATAACTGTCGTTCAGTGCCCGTGAGACAGTCGAAACAGAGACTCCCAGTTCGTTTGCGAGGTCTTTCAATGATATGTGTCTTTTCCTGGCCATCGGGGTTTATTCAGTGACACAAATATAAGGTTTTTCCGATAGCAAGGTACTGATTTCCTGCTTTTATTACGCAAACGTTTGCGTAGATTTTTATGCATAATACGGTTATAATCAATACATAAAAGCTATACATTTGGCTTCTGACAACTTTAATCATACAAATTATGAACTATTCATATTGCGGAAAAACAGGAATGAAAGTCCCCATCCTAAGCTACGGCGCATCGTCGTTGGGCAGTGTATTTCACGAAACGCGCGAAGCAGAAAGCATCGATGCCGTCTTCACCGCTGTGGAAAACGGGATGAACTTCATCGATGTCTCCCCTTATTATGGACATTATAAAGCTGAAACAGTCTTAGGAAAAGCTTTGAAGCAAATCCCGCGTAAAGCCTATCTGCTCTCCACCAAAGTAGGCCGTTACGGGAAAGACGGAGTGAACACCTGGGATTACTCTGCCCGCCGGGCTACCGAAAGCGTCTATGAAAGTATGGAACGGTTGCATATCGAACAGATCGACCTGATCAACGTCCACGATATCGAGTTTGCCGACCTCAACCAGGTCGTTAACGAAACTCTTCCGGCTCTGGTAGAACTGCGTGATAAAGGCATCGTAAAGCATGTCGGCATCACCGACCTACAACTGGAGAATCTGCAATGGGTTATAGACCGTGTACCGGAAGGAACTGTCGAAACTGTTCTCAACTTCTGCCATTACTGCCTGAACGACGATAAGTTGGCTGATTATCTCGACTATTTCGAAGCGAAAGAGATCGGTGTGATCAATGCTTCCCCTTTGTCGATGGGTTTGTTGTCGTTGCGCGGCGTACCCGACTGGCATCCGGCTCCGGCATCACTGGTAAAGGCTTGTCAACAGGCGGTACAGCATTGCCAGTCGAAAGAGTATCCGATCGAGAAGCTGGCTATTCAGTATGCTATCAGCAATCCACGGATCGCTACGACTCTATTCAGTTCGGCCAACCCGGAGAATGTACTGAAGAATATCCGTTATGCGGAAGAACCGATCGACTGGCAACTGGTACGCGAAGTACAGGAAATCATCGGAGATCAGAAACGCGTAAGCTGGGCGAACTCATGAACAGAACAATCATAGATGCCCACTCCCATCTGTGGCTCCGGCAAGATACCACTGTCGACAACATGCCCATCCGCACACTCGGAAACGGCCGTTCGCTCTTTATGGGTGAAGTACGGCAGATGCTTCCCCCCTTTATGATCGACGGGAAGAACAGTGCGGAAGTTTTTCTATCGAACATGGACTATGCACAGGTAGCAGCAGCCGTCGTAACGCAGGAGTTTATCGATGGGATACAGAATGACTACCTGTTGGAAGTAGCTGCCGAATATCCGGAACGCTTCTTCGTCTACGGACTTTGCGAGTTCCGCCGTCCCGGTTATTTTGTACAGGCACAACAACTCATCGCACAGGGTTTCAAGGCAATCAAGATACCGGCACAACGCCTATTGCTGAAAGAAGGACGTATCTTCCTCAACTGCGATGAAATGATGCGTATGTTTCACTATATGGAAGAACACGGGATCATCCTGTCTGTCGATCTGGCGGATGGCGACACACAGACAGCCGAATTGGAAGAAGTAATACAGGAATGTCCTGCGCTGAAAGTAGCCATCGGCCATTTCGGGATGGTGACACGCCCGGATTGGCTCGCACAGATACGTCTGGCTCGGTATCCGAATGTGATGATAGAATCGGGGGGCATCACCTGGCTGTTTAATGACGAGTTTTATCCGTTCGACGGTGCCGTTCGTGCCATTCGCGAAGCTGCCGGACTCGTAGGAATGGAGAAACTGATGTGGGGTTCCGACTATCCCCGTACAATCACGGCCATCACCTATAAAATGTCGTATGATTTTATCGTTCGCTCCAAAGAACTGAGCGAACAAGAGAAAGACCGTTTCCTCGGAGAGAATGCGATTGCTTTCTACGGATTCCGGGATCTTCCGGTGTTACCTTATATAAAGAATATGTCCGAGTAGAACACCTTAAAATAAATCACCATGAAAAAGAACAACTACACATTACCACTGGCTCTGATATTCAGTCTTTTCTTTCTATGGGCGATAAGCAGTAACCTGTTGCCTACGATGATCCGGCAGCTGATGAAGACTTGCGAACTGAATGCTTTCGAAGCTTCTTTCACCGAAACAGCCTACTGGCTGGCTTATTTTATCTTCCCGATACCGATCGCAATGTTTATGAAGCGATACAGTTATAAATCGGGAATCATATTCGGTCTCTTGCTGGCTGCATTCGGCGGATTGCTGTTCTTTCCGGCCGCCATCTTAAAGGAATACTGGGGTTATCTGACAATTTTCTTTATCATTGCTACGGGTATGTGTTTTCTGGAAACGGCCGCAAACCCATACGTAACGGCTTTAGGGGATCAGGAGACTGCCCCGCGCCGCCTCAACCTGGCACAATCATTCAATGGGTTGGGGGCATTTATTGCGGCTATGTTCCTTAGCAAACTGGTATTGAGTGGCGACCACTACACTCGCGCTTCCCTGCCTGCCGATTATCCCGGAGGATGGGAAGCTTATATCCAGTTTGAAACGGATTCGATGAAGCAACCGTATCTACTCTTAGCACTACTCTTAATAATAATAGCGGTTGTCTTCATCGTTTCCAAACTTCCTAAAATACAGGATGAAGAACCTTCAAAAGACAAAAGTAATACCGGAAAACTAATCGACTTCGGCGTACTGAAACGTTCGCATCTTCGTTGGGGAGTGATCGCACAGTTCTTCTATAACGGCGGGCAAACAGCTATCAATAGTCTGTTCCTCGTGTATTGTTGCAGTTATGCCGGACTGTCGGAGTCTACAGCTACGACTTTCTTCGGACTTTATATGCTGGCCTTCCTGCTTGGCCGCTGGATCGGTACACTGCTGATGGTGAAGTTCCGCCCACAGGATATGTTGCTGGTATATGCCCTGTTGAATGTAGTTCTTTGCGGGATGATCGCTTTATGGGGTGGTACGATCGGGCTCTATGCCATGCTGGCGGTTTCCTTCTTTATGTCGATCATGTATCCGACACAATTCTCACTGGCGCTGAAAGATCTGGGTGATAATACCAAGAGCGGGGCAGCTTTTCTGGTGATGGCGATCGTAGGAAATGCCTGTTTGCCACAACTGACAGCCTATGTGATGCATCATTTCGAAGCTATTTACTATGTAGCTTACCTGATTCCGTTAATTTGTTTCCTGTTCTGTGCCTGGTATGGCTGGAAAGGATATAAAGTAGTTGATTAATCTATAATATATAACGTATATGAAAGCAATTCAAATTCCGGCTCCTGCCGATTTACGGGTAGTCGATATAGAAAAACCGGAAGTTAAGAGTGGAGAAGTTCTTTTGAAGATCAAATATGTAGGCTTTTGTGGTTCCGACCTGAACACTTTCCTAGGGCGTAACCCGATGGTGAAACTGCCTGTTATCCCCGGACACGAAGTAGGTGCAACGATTGAAGCAGTAGGCACGGATGTGCCGGCCGGCTTCATGGCTGATATGCCGGTAACCGTCAATCCTTACACCAACTGCGGAACCTGTGCAGCCTGCCGCAACGGACGGGTGAATGCGTGTGAACACAACGAGACTTTCGGCGTACAACGCAACGGCGCAATGAGCGAATACTTATCCCTACCCTGGCAGAAAGTAATCCCCGCCGACGGTATTTCCCCACGCGATTGCGCCTTGATCGAGCCGATGAGCGTGGGCTTCCATGCAGTTTCACGCGGACAGATAACCGATATCGATACTGTTCTGGTAATCGGTTGCGGGATGATCGGCATCGGTGCTATTGTACGTGCCGCATTACGAGGTGCAACTGTCATTGCCGTAGACCTTGACGATGATAAACTAGCGTTAGCCAAACGGATCGGAGCAGACTATACGATCAACTCAAAGACGGAAAACCTGCATGAACGTCTACAAGTAATTACCAATGGCTTGGGGCCGGATGTCGTCATAGAAGCAGTAGGAAGTCCCGCCACTTACATCATGGCTGTGAACGAGGTTGGCTTTACCGGACGCGTAGTGTGTATCGGTTATGCAAAAAGTGAAGTAACTTTCCAGACAAAATACTTTGTACAGAAGGAGTTGGATATACGCGGTTCACGTAATGCATTGCCGGAAGATTTCAGGGCTGTAGTACGTTATCTCCAACAAGGTGATTGTCCACTGGAAGAGTTTATATCCAATATAGTACACCCGGAAGAAGCACTTAACGCGATGCAGCAATGGAGCGCCGCTCCGGGTAAAGTATTTCGTATTCTTGTAAAGTTCTGAGATATCAAAAATTTATTTACCTTCGCACGAATCAAGAATCGAGATAAGTAAAATGAAAAAGCTAATCAATCTGATCGTATTATTCCTGCTCGTCAGCCTTAATGGATGGGCGCAGGACGCTGCCGAAGTGATTCGGGTGGCATGTGTGGGAAACAGTATTACTTACGGGGCCGGGATAGCGAACCGTGATCGTGATAGTTATCCGTCCGTACTCGGGCAAATGCTCGGACGGGAGTATGAAGTGCGTAACTATGGCTTCAGTGCCCGAACGATGCTGATGAAAGGAGATCATCCGTATATGAAAGAACAGATGTTTAAGGAAGCACTCGGTTATAATCCGAACATCGTTGTGATTAAACTCGGAACAAACGACTCAAAGTCATTCAACTGGAAATATAAAGCAGGATTATCCGGAGATATTCAGACAATGGTGAATGCATTTAAGGCATTGCCTTCGAAACCGAAGATATATCTTTGTTATCCACCAAAAGCCTATGTCAGCGATCAGGGTATTAACGATAGCATCATTGCTGCCGGGGTTATTCCTGTTATCGAACAGGTTGCAAAACGGAATAATCTTCCTGTGATAGATTTGCATACGGCATTAAGCGGAATGAAAGAACACTTTCCTGATAATGTGCATCCCGACCCTGCCGGAGCGCATAAGATTGCAGAGACAGTTTATAAAGCGATTACCGGAGAAGATACGGCTCATCAGATGCAAGCCTTCCCCGGTTTCAAAAGTGAATGGAATGGTTGCGACCGCTATGATTTCCAGTTTAGAGGACGGGATGCGATTGTTGTTGTTCCGAAACAGGCGGCTAAAGGCAATCCGTGGATCTGGCGTCCGGCTTTCTTCGATGCTTTTCCAAGTGTAGATAAAGCGTTACTTGAAAAAGGTTTCCATGTGGCTTATTACGATCTGACACATGCCTATGGAAACCCGCGTGCAGTCGCCCTGGGTACGGAGTTCTATAATTATATGAAGGATTATTATAACCTCTCTCCTAAAGTAACACTGGAAGGTTTCAGTCGCGGCGGACTTTATGCATTAAACTGGGCAAGTAAAAACACGGATAAAATAGCCTGCATCTATATCGATGCACCGGTATGTAACGTTTTCAGCTGGCCGGGAAGAAAAAACACAGAACTATGGAACGGTTTGCTGAAAGAATGGAACCTGACAGACGAAGAGATGAACTCGTTCAAAGGCAATCCGATCGATAACCTGGAGCCATTGGCTAAAGCGGGCATTCCTATTATCAGTGTTTGCGGAGATAGCGATCAGGTCGTTCCGTTCAAAGAGAATATGGACGTGGTGCGTTCCCGTTATCTGGCATTGGGCGGCCCGGTAGAACTCATTATCAAGCCGGGAGTAGACCATCATCCGCATAGTCTGGAAAATCCTGAGCCGGTTGTCGACTTTATTATCCGTCACCAGCCGGAATATGAGAAATACTTACATTATAATATACGCGGCAGCCTGCAAAACTCATTCGTCAAGTTTGAGAAAGAACGTAAAGGGCGTGTCGCCTTCCTCGGGGGTTCGATTACAGAAATGAACGGATGGAAGAACATGATCGAGAAGCAATTGCAACAACGTTTCCCCTATACGGCTTTCGAGTTTGTAGAGGCAGGCATCGGATCTACCGGAACAACGCCGGGATCTTTCCGTATGCAAAACGATGTGCTGTCGAAAGGAAAGATCGATTTGCTGTTTGTGGAAGCTGCCGTGAACGATCATACCAACGGCTTCAGTGCACTGGAACAGGTGCGCGGTATGGAAGGAGAAGTACGTCATGCCCTGATAAGCAACCCGCAGATGGATATCATTATGTTGCATTTCATCTATGATCCGTTTATCCCGATGGTTGCCAAAAGACAACAACCGGATGTACTGCTGAATCATGAACGGGTAGCGAACCATTATCTGATTCCTTCCGTCAACCTCGTTCAGGAGATAGGCGAACGGATGCAGGACGGTGAGTTCACCTGGGAACAGTTCGGCGGCACTCATCCCCTGCCCTTTGGACATAAATTCTATGCAGCAGCTATCAACCACCTGTTCGATAGTATGTGGAAAGGAGTTACTCCCGATATGCCTGTCACAGCACATGAGATACCGGAACAACCGCTTGATGCATACAGCTATTATAACGGCGACTTTATCGACCTGCAGGAAGCAAAGCTGAATAAAGGTTGGAAGTATATCCCTTCCTGGCGTGCAGATAACAAGTATGAAAAGAGAAAAGGCTTCGTCGATGTACCGATGCTCGAAGCTACCCGTCCGGGAGACAAGCTGACGCTCGACTTCGAAGGAAAGGCGATCGGTATCTTCTGCACCCCGGGCCCGACAGCAGGGATCATTGAATACAGCATCGACGGTGCACCGTTCAAAAAGCTGGATACATTCACTGAGTGGAGTAAATATCTTTATATCCCCTGGGTATATATGTTGGAAACAGAATTAAACGATACAAACCATAAGCTGGTACTCCGTATCTCGAAAGAGAAGAACCCCGATTCTTTAGGGACGGAATGCCAGATACGGAATTTTGTCGTGAACAGATAAAGATCAAAATGAAAGAATTAAACAGGCAGCATGTTCCGGTCGTTACCCGACCGGAACGTATCATACAGTTTGGAGAGGGTAATTTCCTTCGGGCATTCGTGGACTGGATCATCCGGAACATGAATATGAAAACAGACTTCAACAGCAGTGTCGTAGTTGTCCAACCCATCGAGAAAGGGATGGTCGATAGGCTCGGCAAGCAGGACAACCTGTATCATGTCAACCTGCAGGGACTGGATAAGGGCGAAGCCGTCAACAGCCTTGAACTGATCGACGTGATCAGCCGTTCGCTAAATCCATATACGGATCACGATGCCTTTATCCGACTGGCCGAACAACCGGAAATGCGTTTCGTGATCTCCAACACGACCGAAGCGGGAATAGCCTTCGATCCTTCCTGCAAACTGAATGATGCACCGGCTGCCTCTTATCCGGGCAAACTGACGCAATTGCTTTATCACCGCTTCAAAACCTTCAACGGAGATAAAAGCAAAGGACTGATCATCTTCCCCTGCGAACTGATCTTCCTGAACGGACATAAGCTGAAGGAGACAATCTACCAGTATATCGACCTCTGGCAACTGGGAGACGATTTCAGAAACTGGTTTGAAGAAGCTTGCGGTGTCTATGCCACGCTGGTAGACCGTATCGTTCCCGGTTTCCCGCATAAGGACATCGATGCGATCAAAGAGAAACTGCAATATAACGACAACCTGGTGGTGCAAGCCGAAGTATTCCATCTGTGGGTTATCGAAGCTCCGCAAGAAGTGGCAAAAGAATTCCCTGCCGATAAAGCAGGTCTGAATGTCCTGTTCGTTCCTTCCGAAGCGCCTTATCATGAACGGAAAGTGACCTTACTGAATGGCCCACACACCGTTCTCTCACCGGTGGCTTTCCTTTCGGGGATCGATATCGTAAGGGATGCCTGCCAGGATGAAGTAATCGGGAAATACATCCATAAAGTCATGTTCGACGAACTGATGGAGACGCTGAACCTGCCTAAAGCTGCACTCGAACAGTTCGCCAACGATGTATTGGATCGTTTCAACAACCCGTTTGTCGATCATCAGGTAACTTCCATCATGTTGAATTCTTTCCCTAAATTCCAGACACGCGACTTGCCGGGACTGAAAGAGTACCTGAAACGAAAAGGGGAACTCCCGCAAGGACTCGTCCTGGGACTTGCCGCCATCTTAACTTATTACAAGGGTGGCAAGCGTGCAGACGGAACAGCAATCATCCCGAACGACAACCCGAAGATCATCTCTCTGATGAACAATCTTTGGGCGACAGGTTCCACCCGCGAAGTTGCCGTTAATGTATTGGCGGCAGAAGATATCTGGGGAGAAAACCTGAACGAAATCCCCGGCCTGACAGACCGGATTGTTTACTATCTGGATGAGATTCAGGAAAAAGGAATGCGTGAAGTAGTAAAAGAAATCCTCTGATGAAAAAGTATATCCAAATAAATCCTGCCGATAATGTGATCGTAGCTATCGATCCGCTATCGGCAGGAGATAATATCACCGTAGGGACTACGCCGATCACCGTCAGTGAAGACATTCCGGCCGGTCATAAAGTAGCTCTGCAGGATTTCAGAACAGGCGATCCTGTTATCAAGTATGGTTTCCCGATCGGGCATGCCCGGAAAGATATCCCCACAGGTTCCTGGGTAAATGAGAAAAATATCAAAACAAACCTGGAAGGATTGCAGGACTATACCTGGCAACCGCAGGAAACTGTTTTGAACATTCCCAACCAGGGTCTGACCTTTAACGGCTACCGTCGAAAGAATGGTGATGTTGGTATTCGTAACGAGATTTGGATCATCCCTACGGTAGGCTGTGTAAACGGTATCGTTAACCAATTGGCAGAGACTCTCCGGCGGGAAACTTCCGGCAAGGATATTGACGCCATCGTCGCATTCCCCCACAACTACGGCTGCTCACAACTGGGCAACGACCATGAGAATACCCGTAAGATCCTGCGCGATATGGTAAAGCACCCGAATGCCGGTGCCGTGCTGGTAGTCGGTCTGGGATGTGAAAACAACCAACCGGATTCCTTCCGTGAATTTCTAGGCGAGTATGATACCGACCGTGTCCGCTTCCTGGTTTGCCAGCAGGTGGAAGATGAACAGGAAGAGGGAATGAAACTCCTGCATGAACTATACGCCATCGCTTCCGCCGATAAACGCACATCCGTCCCGTTGAGCGAGCTGCGTGTCGGATTGAAATGCGGAGGATCGGACGGCTTTTCCGGCATCACCGCCAATCCGTTGCTGGGAGTCTTTTCCGACTTCCTGGTTGCACAGGGAGGGACAACCGTATTGACGGAAGTGCCCGAAATGTTCGGTGCCGAAACACTCCTGATGAACCGTTGCGGAACGGAGGAGCTATTCAACAAAACGGTTCACCTGATAAACGACTTCAAAGCCTACTTTCTGGAAAACAAACAACCGGTATACGAAAACCCTTCCCCCGGCAACAAGGCGGGCGGTATCTCCACCCTGGAAGAGAAATCCCTCGGTTGCACACAGAAGTCCGGCAAGTCGGCAGTAAAGGATGTCCTTATGTATGGCGACAGGCTTTCAACCAAAGGGCTGAATCTGTTGAGTGCGCCGGGAAACGATCTCGTTGCCAGCACAGCCCTGGCTGCATCGGGTTGCCACCTGGTTCTGTTCACCACCGGACGGGGAACGCCTTTCGGTACTTTCGTCCCGACCGTCAAGATCTCCACCAACAGCCCGTTAGCGAAAAACAAACCCGGATGGATCGACTTCAATGCCGGAACATTAACAGAAGGTGTATCTATGGACACACTCTGCAAACAGTTTATACAATTCATCCTGAACGTAGCCGAAGGTAAGCAGACAAACAACGAACGGAAAGGTTACCGGGAGATTGCCCTGTTCAAATCGGGAGTGACTCTATAAATAGTCAAAACGTCACCCTCGCCTTAGTTGTAGAGTCATCAAACTGCGTTCATGCATTCATAACTCCTTGCAGGTATTGATTAATAATGAATAGGTTGATGAAGCCACTTTTCTTTTCGCTTTCATAGTGGCTTTCATCATTAGAAAAAGATGAGCTATCTGTTTATAGCGACAGGAGTAACTTTTCCCCTCTAGACATGATGTGATTGAACATATTGAAGATAAATCTCAATTCCTGTCCGGTATGAAACGTTATCTATCGGCAGGCGGTGTGCTCTTTATCGCCTTTCCTGCCTGGCAGATGCCGTTTGGCGGACATCAGCAGATAGCACGGGGCAGGGTTGTTTCGCATCTTCCTTTCATACATTTGCTTCCACGGGTTTTATATAAATGGATACTGGAAACAGGCGGTGAAGAAGAAGATACAATAAAGGAGTTGCTGAGTATTAAAGAAACGAAATGTACCATTGAAATGTTCCGGAATCTTGTAAAACAGACGGGATATCATATTGTTGACCAGCAATTATTTTTTATAAATCCGCATTATGAGGTTAAGTTCGGATTATCACCGCGAAAGCTGGGTAGAGTTCTTTCTTCCATTCCGTATCTGAGAAACTTCTTTAGTACAAGCTGCTTTTATTTGTTGAAAACGAATTGAGTGTTAAAATATAAACTATATTTGTGCGAAGTATGTTTAAGCATTCAGTTTGAAGCCATGTGGATTGTTTTCTAGTGACTATGAGACTCTGAAGGGTTGTTTTAGATGTTTGTTAAATAGAAACGGTAATGAGTTTAGATATTAGTGTGTACTGTAAAGAATTGACGGATGATTTAATGCCGAAAATTGTAAAGCGACTCAATGATTATGATATGATTGTTGAAGTTCATCCCGATGTCATGTTCACAAACCAAACAGGTTTTTGTCCTTTTAAATTTCAGTTGACAAATCCACCAGCGGAGATACTGAGAGGAAAAGTATTAGTAAGTGGTTTTGAGCTGTATGTAGATGATTTTGATTTGGCTATTGCTAAAGAAGAATTAAAACCCAAATTAGGTTTTTGGGATAAACTCTTAGGGAAGAAACAGCCGGAAATTGCTTTTGCCACTCCGGATATTGAAACACGGCTGAAGGATTGCAGGAAAGTAGTTTCATTTGTATGGCATATGGGGGATAGCTTCGAATTAAGATTTGTCTCTATGGTAAGTGCAATACTTACAGAGTTGACAAATGGGGTTTGTACATATCCTGCCGATGATATTTGGTATGAAAATAAGAATATCGTGGAGGAGTTTTATAAAGAAGTTTGTGATTATGAGAAATCTTTAAGCGAAGAAGAACTGGAGTATCATGAGTTTGATGGATGGTGAGCGTAATATGAAGTAATATTGATTGATTTTCATGTTAAACGACACTGTTCATAAAATGTGGATATCCTATTTCACAATTTTATGAACAGTGTTGTGTCGAATAAAAAACTTTCACGCTATTGTTTCTCTCCTGTTACTGTAATAGAGTAGATTCCGACATTTCCTGATTTATATTTCTGAATTGTATTTTCATCCAGATGTTCATATAGTACTTCATCGGGGATAATTACTGTCTTAGTCCTTTCCACACGGATATTTGTGAAATTCACTTTTTCTATCTCTGCTAAATAGTCTTCTTTTTGAATGGCACTAGCGATACAGCCTGCATACATAGCGGCATTGTCGGTAAACTCTTTGGGGAATATCCCATTCAGTACGACATCAGAGATGCAAAAATGTCCACCCGGTTTTAATACACGGTAGATTTCTTTGAAAATAATATTTTTTTGAGGAAGCAGGTTTAATACACAGTTGCTGACAATCACATCTGCAGTATTGTCCGGTAAAGGTATATTTTCAATATCTCCTTCTAAAAAATCAACATTCGTATATCCCCGCTTGAGTGCATTGGCTCGTGCTTTAGCTATCATTTGAGGAGCAAAATCAATGCCGATGACTTTGCCGCTTTCACCAACCTCCGAGCGGGCTATAAAACAATCATTTCCTGCTCCTGAACCTAAATCGATAACGGTGTCCCCCTTTTTGATGTTGGCATATTGGGTGGGTAATCCACATCCAACTCCTAAATCAGCATCGGGTTCATATCCTTTTAGGTTTTTATAGTCTTCACTCATTATAGTGAATACTTTTTTTGATGGGGTTGCCGGAGATTTGCCGCAGCAGCAACCTTTTAGCGTGTCGGAATCTAATGCTAGTTCATTATAACGCTGTTTTACCAATTCTTTTAAATCCTGATTCTCTTTCATATTCTTTTTTATTTAAATTAAACCCATTAGGTTGTTCGTAAAAAAACGAACAATATTCTCAAAAAAAGGTGCTGTTATTCACAGCACGATGTATTTGTAGAATTACAATTATTCCAAAAAGCAGCAAATAAATTGCGGGCAAGTTCCCAATTTTCCCGGTTGATACAATACCTGACTTTAGGAGTTTCTATTTCTCCCTGGATTAATCCGGCATCTTTTAATTCCTTTAAATGTTGTGAAACAGTTGCTTTAGCAATTGGTAGTTCTTCGTGGATATCTCCGAAGAAACAACTATCCTGTTTGGCTAAAAAATTAAGAATAGCCATCCGTGCCGGATGTCCCATCGCTTTAGCAAAACGGGCAATCTGCTCTTGTTCTTTTGTATACTGTTTCGTTCTCATTATTCCTTTACTGTTTGTTGTTCGCAAAACTACGAATAATATTCTGCTTTCCAAATGTAACTTGGTATTTTTAGTCTATTTAAAGGTTTAGTATGATTTTGACAGGTGTCAAAAGCCGGGGAATGCCATGCGGAACACTGTTCCTTCTCCGGGCTCTGAGGTCACAATAAGTTCTCCGCCGTGGAGTTGCATAATGCGGCGGGATAGTGGCAATCCTATTCCGCTTCCTTCTTTTTTGGTGGAATAAAAGGGGGTGAAGATATCTTCCAGTCGGTTTTCCGGAATGCCTTCCCCATTATCAGTTACTTGTATGAATGAAAAGGTAGCTTCTTTTCCTGACTCAACCCTGATTTGTGGCTCCGGGTTATTTGCGGTGGCCTGTAAGGCGTTGCGGATAAGATTAATGAGTGCTAGTGTTATTAAGTTTTGATCCAGTAGGATTTCTATGTTTTCCGGTGAAATATAACGGATGTTCTCACTGCCTTGTTCCGAGTTTAATAAACGGTCAAGTTTATCAAACAAAGTGCTGATTTTTACTTTTACTTTGACCGGGTCAGGGAGGTGGGTTAACCGGTGATAGGCATTCAGGAAAGTATTCAGCTGTTGTACCTGCTGGTTAATGGTTTGCAGTCCGTCAATTGTTCCTTCTTTTCCGTATTCATCATTATATTTAATCAGGTCGGCCGACAAAGAGGCTATAGGCGTAATGGAGTTTCTAATTTCATGCGTCAATACCCGAATGATACTCTCGTAATAGAATCGTCGTTCCTCTAATTCGGTATGATTGTTTTCAAATTGTGTGATAATCCGGTTCATCTCCCGGAATAATCCGTTCAGGAATTTATCGTCCCCTTTTTCCGTGAAGTGGGCGTTGAAGTCGTTATTATTGATTGCGCTGAAGAAGCTTTCCAACTGGCGGTCTGTCTTGTCCATTTTCCTTATCAGCATAATAGCCAAAGCTATGATCATACAGATGCAGACAAATGCAAAGAATAGGGAAGTCCGGCTAATCAAAAGCCAGGCACCTGCAATCGAGAATAACACAATTCCTGTTATTCCGCTGATGATGACCCGGTGTAATCTGCGATTCAGCATATCCTTTATTGCAAAAGTACAATTTAAACTAATATGATGCATTCAAAGTACTCTGCTTTCGGCTGAATGTCTGATTTATGGATAGCCACTTCCCGAAATTGTCTAAAATTTAGACGATTTCACCTCTTTGTAATAGAGGAACGCTATTTTTGTTGTCAGGCAGACAGGGACTGACTAGTTTTGACAAAAAACAGAAATATCATGAGGAACATATCATTCAAACTTATATTTCGGAGTTGGTTACGTAATAAAACATTTACTGTAATCTCTATTCTCAGCCTGGCAGTCGGCATCGCCTGTACCAATTTGCTGGCCGCTTTCGTTATCCATGAGTATAATATAGAACAGGAGAATCCGAATAAGGATAGGATGGTAGTGGTTAAACAAACTATTTCGGGGGCAGGAATGACTGCCTTTAATACGGTCTCACGGGATATCACTTCCCAGTTACTCGCGCGTGTCCCGGAATTGGATAAGGCGTGCCGTGTACATTCTGATATTGGTCATAGCTTGTTTCAATTATGTTAATCTGAGCTTTTCACGTGTATTCAAACAGTTATACTCCCTGCATATACAGAAACTGATGGGTGCAGGAAGCGGACAATTGAGCATGCAATTATTTGCTGATACATTTATGACTGTTGGTTTCGGTTTCCTGATTGCACAACTGATACAATTCGACCTGTTGGGGATAATGAATCGCATCATGTCTATTCAGGTTCCGGTCAATTTCCTGTATAGTAGTCAGATGTTGCCGGTTACATTCGGGTTTATTCTTTTTCTGGCGTGTATTCCTGCTTTGTATATGAGCCGGCGTTTACCGGATATGTCGGTTTCCATGTATAACAATTTCTACCGGGGAAAAGCAAAAGGGCGTATCATTACCTCTCTGGCTATCGTTCAGTTTATTATTTCATTTATCCTGATAATCGGTAATATTTCCGTGCGGCGGCAAATCTCGCTTTTATATGATAAGGCTGAAAATTATAAAGGAATTTATACTTTTTCAGTCGGAGATAACGAGACATCTATGTTCCGGCTTAAAGAAAATATCGGTTCTCTTTCGGGCATACAGGCGGTGGCATTAAGCAATCCCATATATGAATGGCCTCTCGGTGAGTTTTCGCCGGATGGTACATATGAATCTTATACTTCAGAGGATGGCGATGAAGAAATAATGGAAGTTATGGGCTATAAGCTATTGAAAGGTCTGCCCTGGAAAGAGGCGATAGAAAGGTATCCGCATCCGGTTTATCTAAACCGTACATGGGCTCAAAGCTTGTTCCCGGATGGAGAACTGCCTGTCGGGAGTCTTATAAAAGAATACGAACCCCGATTGAAGGATCGTCCTCCTTTTGGCGATGATCATGTTATTGCTGGGGTTGTTGAAGATTATTTTATGTATGTCTTCAGGTAAACCTGCTTCCATCAAGACAAAGCTAATATCTTTTTTGGTTGAAGCGGAAATAATGATAGGAAATATTCAGTGTAAATAAAGCAACATACGGTATATCACATTTTACAGATTATCAAAATGTCATTTCATCCCCTTCATAAAGGTTCCATACGAGAAAGAGTAAGTGCTCGTATGTTATTACTTGGCTCCTGGAGAGTTGTATACATACAAAATATCGCTATTATTGAATATTATCGCACATAATAACACCCATCAGCCACCACAACAACCCAGACATAACTTTTATGCATATTTCAAGTTACTATTGATATTCATAACCCGCACACTTTTTCAGTCATTCTGGAAAGAAAACATGTTCAAAAACACACCTTTCAGCCACAAAAAAGCTTCAAAAAGAATACACGCGCGTCTAAATTAACATATTTTCGCTTTAAAACAAACCTATTTTCTACTTCAAGAGAATTTCATTTCGTTTTAAACGAACTTGAAATTCGTTTAAAACGAAATGAATAGTTGAAACCCAAGAACCAACTTGTTAATTAATGTATACAACGATTATACAGAACAACTATTTGAGCATATACACCTGTTACGAAAAATGCACATATACAGACATATCAACATGTATTTAGCGATATTTTTATCATTATAACAACTCTTTTACTCATCCCTCAACGCTTTAACCGGATTTCCGGAAGCAGCCCTGAAGCTATGCCAACTGACAGTTAATAACGTTATACCGACAACAATTAATAGTGACAAAATATATGTCCAGATGCTAAAACTCGCCCGATAAACAAAACTTTGCATCCATTGATTAAGCAGCCACCAGGTTATAGGGACAGCAACAACGAAAGCGCTCCCAATCCATATAATAAACTGACGATTGAGCAGTTTTATAATCTGCCAGGTAGTCGAGCCGTTTACTTTTCGGATCCCGATCTCTTTTGTTCGTTGTTCGATAGCATACAGCGCCATACCAAAAAGCCCGAAACAGGTGAGCAGAATACTGATAACTGAATACATCATCAACAAGTCAGACAATTCGAAAAGTTTCTTATTATTACCCAGCACTTTGTCATACAGGCTCTCATGTTCAAGGTATTTCCCCGGATAAAGTTTATCCCATTCCCTATAGATTTGTTTGATAACCGAAGTATTTCCGGGAGCGATACGGATTTTTAAGTTAGTTCCATCCCTGGTATAGCCAATAATACCTTTATCTATAGGCGTCTCAAGACTATTAGGGATATAAAGCTTAAAATATAATTTGAAGAACAGAATGAATACAGATTACAAGGTGGGCGATTTGATTTATGACGCAAATATTTATGACGGATTAAATACCTTCCTGTCTGATTTGCAATTTTACAAAAAGTGGCTGCCGAAAAATAAAGAGGCTAAAATACTAGAGCTTTGCTGCGGCACAGGTAGGCTTACAGTTCCAATTGCAAAGGCGGGATACAACATTTGTGGAGTCGATTATACTTCATCGATGCTTGAACAAGCAAAGGTAAAAGCTTCTGAAGCAGGATTAGAGATCAATTTTATTGAAGCAGATATTAGATCGTTAAACTTGCAAGAAAAATTCGACTTTATATTTATTCCGTTTAATTCGATCCATCATTTATATAAAAATGAAGATTTATTTAAGGCATTCAATGGGGTTAAAAATTATCTCAAAGAAGAGGGCTTATTCCTGTTAGATTGCTTTAACCCTAATATCCAATATATTGTTGAAGGTGAAAAAGAACAGAAGAAAATTGCTGAATATACAACTAAAGATGGAAGGGCAGTATTGATAAAACAAACAATGCGTTATGAAAGCGCAACCCAAATTAATCGCATAGAATGGCATTATTTTATAAATGGTGAGTTTCATTCAATCCAAAACTTGGATATGAGATTGTTTTTCCCGCAGGAATTAGACTCCTATCTGGAGGGGGCTGGATTTGAGATTATCCATAAGTTTGGGAGTTTTGAAGAAGAACGATTTGAAAACAAATCAGAGAAACAAATCTTTGTTTGCAAAACCATGTGAATCTATTTTTTGCGCCGCCTTATTTATGCAGTTCCTTGCTCATCTTGTAATTGATGAGACACAATTGATTTGCTTTCCGCTTTTGCTCTTCATCGACTTGAAAACCTTGTTTTTCAAAAAATGGTTTAGCCGTGATGCTAACCTCTGATGTTAATTTTTTCGCACCCTTTTCTTTCGCATATATTTCGAGGTATTTATACAAAGATGATGCAATGCCTTGATGCTGAAAATCTTTGTGTACAAACAACGCATGCATATAGCCAGCATCGTTTACAGACGCAAAACCTACAATCACTCCTTTTTCATTTTCAGCCACTACATAATGTTGCTCTTTGAGAAGCTCGTCCCAATGTGCAGCATCTGCTCCACAAGAAGCCCAGTCTTTCACTTCCTCAGCTGTATAGTCTTTTCGGTTTACAGTTAGAACGGTATTCTGATATAACTCTTTCAGAGCCGGAATATCTGATCGGTTTGCTTGGCGGATTTTATTCATTTCTAAATTATTATAGTGGGAATTCATGCTAGATACCAATGTTTAATTTTGAAATACTTCAAAGTAAAAAGCTCCTGATAAAATTTTATCAGGAGTTTTAAGTACCCAGAGCCGGGATCGAACCGGCATGGAAGTGAATCCACTGGTGTTTGAGACCAGCGCGTCTACCAATTCCGCCATCTGGGCATTTGTTTTTTTCTAATGCGTTGCAAAGGTACGCATATTTTTTATTCTTGCAAGCGTTCAGCTATTTTTTTTCAAATTATCTGTTACGGAAGGCTAATAATACAAGATAGGGAGACTAAATCCCGGATTATTTCGTTAACTTTGTAAGAGTATAATATAAAAACAACCTGTGTATCATGAAAGATAATTATTGCGTTATCATGGGAGGAGGGATTGGCAGTCGCTTCTGGCCTTTTAGCAGAGAAAGTTATCCTAAGCAATTCCTGGATTTCTTCGGAACCGGACGTTCTTTGTTGCAGATGACTTTCGACCGCTTTTCCAAGATCATTCCAACAGAGAATATTTTTATTGTAACAAATGAAGCTTACGCCGATCTGATCCAAGAGCAACTACCTGAGTTAAAAGAAGACCAGATCCTTCTGGAACCTGCACGTAGAAATACGGCACCCTGTATCGCATACGCAGCATATCACATCAAAGCATGTAATCCGAATGCCAATATCGTTGTAGCACCTTCCGACCATCTGATCCTAAAAGAAGATGTGTTCTTGAATGATGTTCAGCGCGGGTTGGATTTTGTTAAGGAGAATAAGGCACTGGTTACATTGGGTATCAAGCCCAGTCGTCCGGAAACCGGTTATGGTTATATCCAGAGCAGCGACTCTATGCTGGGAGAATTTACCAAAGTAAAGACGTTTACGGAAAAACCGAACCTGGAGTTGGCAAAGGTCTTTTATGAAAGTGGCGAATTTTTCTGGAACTCCGGATTGTTCCTGTGGAATGTAGATGCTATTCTAGATGCATTCAGCAAATACCTACCGGATATCGCTGTACGTTTCGATCTGGGTAAAGATAAATTCAATACGGAACATGAACGTGACTTTATCCGTGAGAACTTCCCTTATTGCCTGAAGATATCTATCGACTACGGTATTATGGAGAAAGCGGATAATGTATATATGTTGTGTGCCGACTTCGGTTGGGCCGATCTGGGAACCTGGGGGTCGTTGTTCGAACTGGCTCCGAAAGACGAGAACAACAATGCCGTATTGAAGAACAGTAATGCGCTGCTGTATGAAAGTTCGGGCAATGTGATCGCAGTAGGAAACCCTAAAAGGTTGACTGTTGTACAGGGACTGGATGATTGTATCGTGGCTGAATCAGGAAATGTACTCCTCATTTGCAAGAAAGACGATGAACAACGCATCAAACAGTTTGTTGCCGATGCGCAAATAAAACACGGGGCGGAATTTAATTAAACCATTTCTTCCCCAGATAATGAACGGGATACCAGGCGGCCATAAATCCAATGGCCGCTACCGTTACAAACGCTACCAGGATATCCGTAAAGATAACACGTACGGGATAAGCATCGATAATAAAGGCACCGGCCGTCTGTCCCAGTTTGATCAGGCCGAACGATTGTTGCAGCAGGCAAAGAACCAGGCCGATCACAATCCCTATCAACGCTCCGAAGCCGGAGATCATCCAACCCTCAAACAAGAATATACGGCGGATCAGGCTGTCGCTTGCTCCCATGTTGCGGAGTGTGCGTACATCATCCTGCTTCTCGATCATCAGCATCGACAGCGAGCCTACTACATTAAATAAAGCGATTGCCAGGATAAAGCAGAGGATCAGGAAAGTCATCCATTTCTCTATCTGCATCATTTTGAACGAGGCCTCTTGTTGTTCGAAGCGATCCCGGATAATGAACTCATCCCCTAAAATGCTTTTTATTTGCTTTTTTACGGAAGAAAGATCTGCTTTATCTGTCAGCTTCAATTCTATGGCGCTGACTTCTTTGTCATAATGGAACAGCTCGCGGGCCAGCGAGAGAGGTACAATCATATAGCCTTCATCGTAAACCTGTTGATTGATCATGAAAACTCCGCCGGTATAGGCATATTTCCAGTTGAACGAAGAAGAAGGATTTGATAAGTTGACCTTCACATCCCGTTTAGGCACATAAAGTTCCAGAGGAGAGGCGAAGCCCGGCCGTGCTCCCAACTTTGACGACAGGCCAACTCCCAGCAAGGCGTAGTCTGCCACTTCGTCTTGTAGTGTGAAATTTCCGTCTATCAACGCGCTATCCATCATGGTAAGATGCTGGTAAGCATCATCCACCCCTTTTACGACAGCTACATCCTGACGGTCGTGGTAGCGGATCAGGGCATTGTCCTGCAATGTCTCACTGAAAAAAGCAATATCCGGCAACTCCCTTATTTTCTGCATATCGGAGGTTGTCGGATCGAATACTTTTCCTGTCCGGGGCGTGATCTTCAGTTCCGGATCGAAACTGCTGAACATACCTGCAACCAGATCATTGAACCCGTTATAGACCGACAGGGCGCAAACCAATGCAATGGTAGCGACCACCACCCCGCAAACACATATCATCGATATGATATTGATCGCATTGTGGGATTTCTTCGAAAAGAGGTACCGCCGGGCTATATAGAACGGGAGATTCAAAGTTCGGATGTCTTATTTTTGAAGCAGTTTATCTATGTTTTCAATATAATCCAGCGAGTCGTCGATGAAGAAGCTCAGTTCGGGAATGATACGTACCTGCTTACCGATGCGTTTGCCCAGATCAAAGCGGATCGCTTTGGTATTGGCGCGGATCGATTCCAGCAGCTCTTCGCCTTTTTCGGAAGGGAAGATGCTCAGGTATGCTTTGGCTACACCCAGGTCGGGGCTAACGCGCACTGCACTTACAGAAATCAGAATGCCAGGCATTCCCTGGGTCTGTTTCTGGAAAATGTCGCCTAATTCTTTCTGGATCAGACGACCAATCTTATTCAGTCTTGTACTTTCCATATCGTTGTAATTTTACTTTTTCCAAATCATTGTCAGGCCGTCGCGAAGCGGAAGGATCACTTTCTCCACCCGTGGGTCTGCTTTTATTTTATCATTAAAACTAAGAATACCGATGGTTTGTTTATCTGCCGGGTGAGGTTTTTCCAATACTTTACCGTCCCAAAGCGTGTTGTCGGCCAGGATCAGGCCGCCGGGACGGACTTTCGGAAATACCAGATCGAAGTATTCTGAATATAGTCGTTTGTCTGCATCGATAAACACCAGGTCGAACGTTTCATCGAGCTGCGGGATGATTTCCATCGCGTCACCGAAATGCAGCATTATTTTATCTTTATAAGGAGAACGGGAAAGATACTTCATGATGAAATCTTCCATTTCATCGTTTATCTCAAGGGTATGGATCAGTGCATCTTCTTCAGTTCCTTCGGCCATGCAAAGAGTGGCGTAAGCGGTATAAGTACCGATTTCCAATACACGCCGGGGGCGTAGCATACGACAAAACATTTTCAGTATCCTTCCCTGCAAATGGCCGGACAGCATACGCGGACGCAGGAGGTTTACGTTGGCATCCCGGTTTAAGGAGGATAACAACTCGCCTTCTTCGTCACTGTGGGAGAGAATGTATTCGTCTAATGTCATTATAAATAAAGATGTTTACGGGTCAAATATACAAAGAAGATGTTACAAATAGTCTTTTTACCATGACAGACTTGATCCGTCACCGCACTTCGACTTTTATAACACCTTCTTTTATCTTTATCGGATTATTCTTTAAAAGTCGGCAGGGAATAGTTGCTTCCTGAATCCAACACTTTACCTACGTTGTTGATTTCAAGGAATGTCGTTCCGCCACCTTCGCCGAAGCTACCGCTCAGATAAGCTACCATGTCGTTGCGTGTGATACGTCCGCTTTTGATCAGTTCGTTCAGCGCACTGAAGAAATAACCGCGGCGGCTGTCGTCCCAGGGTTGATAAACAGCCCATACACCGTATGACAAAGAAAGCATGCGGGTTACACGCTGGTTATAACAGATCGCAAATACAGTGGATGTACCGCGGAATGCAGCCAGATAGCGTGCTGTACGTCCGGTATGGCTGTCTGTGATAATCGCTTTTACGTGCAGTTTGTTGGATGATTTCACCGCCTGTTTTGCCAGGAATGAAGTAACATCCAGGTCGTTCCCTTCGATAGGAACGCGGATATCGTTTGCGGCCAGCTTGGTCTTTTCAGCTTCGCGGGCAACCTTCGTCATTGTCTGGACTGCTTCCAGCGGATATTTACCATAAGCCGTTTCCCCGCTCAGCATCAACGCATCCGTACGATAATAGATAGCATTGGCGATGTCGGTCACTTCCGCACGGGTAGGACGCGGGTTCTTGATCATGGAGTGGAGCATCTGGGTAGCCACAATTACCGGCTTCTTCATTTCCACGCATTTGCGGATCAATACACGCTGGATGCCCGGGATCTTTTCTGCCGGAACCTCGATACCCAGGTCACCGCGGGCGATCATGATACCGTAAGTCACTTCCAGGATTTCGTCGATATTGTCGACCCCTTCCTGGTTCTCGATCTTGGAGATGATTTTGATCGGGCTTTTATGTTCGTCGAGGATCTGTTGGATATCCAATACATCCTGTTTGTTTCTTACAAAAGAGTGGGCGATGAAATCAAGGTCGTTTTCGATAGCCCAAAGAATGTTTTTACGGTCTTTTTCTGTCAGTGAAGGCAGGTTGATACGTACACCCGGAACGTTCACGCTCTTGCGGCTACCGAGTACGGCATCGTTTTGGACTTCGCAAACCAGGTGATCGTCATGTTTTTCGATCACTTTCAGTTCCAGGTCGCCATCGTCGATTAGGACATCGCTTCCGACGATGAGGTCGCCGACAAAATTCTTGTATGATACATAAATACAATCATGCGTAGTTTCACCGTTCGGATCACCTATGATCTTTACACGTTCACCAGTTGTAAACGGGATCGGTTCCTGGCATATCGTAGTACGAACTTCAGGGCCTTTTGTGTCCATCAGGATACCGATGCGGTCGGATACGGCACGGGCATTTGTTACGACACGGTTCAAACCTTCTTCCATCATGTGAGCCGTATTCAGGCGCACAACATTCATTCCTGCATTATACAGCGAACGGATGAATTCAACATCACAACGCTGATCAGAAATCGTAGCAACAATCTTAGTATGCTTTAACATATAACCTTATAAATATTATAACCTATTATTCCTTGTAAGAGTCGACAACAGTCAACTAGATAAGCGCTTCAAGCGCCAACCGGTATGAATCCAGACCGAACCCGAGGATCACTCCTTTGCAGGCAGCGGATATCATAGAGACATGGCGGAATGATTCGCGTGCATGTACATTTGAAATATGTACTTCTACTACCGGCGTATTTACAGCTTTTATGGCGTCATGTAATGCGATGGATGTATGTGTATATGCTCCCGCATTCATTATAATACCATCATAGTCGAAACCCACTTCGTGAATTTTGTTTATCATTTCACCTTCAATATTACTTTGATAGTACGCTATTTCGCACTGAGGATATCGGGCGCGTAGTTCGTCCAGATAACTTTCGAATGAAGCACTACCATACACTGTCGGCTCTCGTTTGCCCAACAGGTTAAGATTAGGACCGTTAATAATCTGAATCTTCTTCATTTTGCTGTAACTTTATTACCTTTGTACCACCTTGTACGGGCTGAAAATATCCGGCAAAGGTAGTGATTTTATTTGACACATACATAATTACCTGTCTACAATGCAGCAAGGAAAAGATATAATCGGCAAATATAAGACCTGGCTCCGGCTGGAGAAGTCGTTATCTGCCAATTCGATAGAGGCTTACCTGACCGACCTCGATAAACTGACCCGTTTCATCGAATCGGAGGAAAAGGATTACACCGACATAACCTATCAGGATTTACAGCAGTTCGTCGCCCAGTTGCGTGATATCGGCATACATCCCCGTTCGCAGGCTCGCATCATCTCGGGTATTAAGTCGTTCTACCGCTTCATGTTGCTGGACGAGTATATAACAGTCGATCCTACCGAATTGTTAGAATCGCCCAAGATCGGATTGAAGTTACCCGAAGTTCTGACCGTCAACGAGATAAATGACATACTCGATTCTATCGACCTGTCCTTGCCGGAAGGCCAGCGTAACCGGGCGATGCTGGAAGTGTTGTACAGTTGCGGATTGCGTGTTTCCGAGCTGACTTCCCTGCGTTATTCGGATGTTTATTTCGATGAAGGTTTTATCAAAGTGGAAGGGAAAGGGAGCAAGCAACGCCTTGTCCCGATCTCCGATACGGCTATTCGGGAGATAAAGAATTATCTGTTGGATCGGAATCTGGTTGCAGTAAAGAAAGGGTATGAAGATATTCTTTTCCTGAGCCGCCGGGGGACAGGGCTTTCGCGTATCATGGTGTTTCATGTGATCAAACAGCAGGCGGAGATGGCCGGCATAAAAAAGAATGTCAGTCCGCATACGTTCCGCCATTCTTTTGCCACCCATTTACTGGAAGGCGGTGCCAACCTTCGTGCCATTCAGGATATGCTCGGGCACGAAAAGATCACGACGACAGAGATCTATACCCATATCGACCGGGAATTCCTGCGTAAAGAAATCCTGGAACATCATCCCCGGAGCCGTTACCGGGAATGAATGCCTTTTATCCTTTCAATTAGTTCGTCTCCCAACGCCCGTTTCGTCACGATATGCTCTTTGACGGCTGTAACGAATGGGTTTTGTTCGAATGCGCCGCGAACGGTTTCAAAGTCTTCCTGTTTCTCTTTTCTGGAACCGTCTACGCCGAAGCCGGTCATTGAGGTAAGCGAGAATTCCTTTTGCGCGTCCTTGTACAGCAGCTCATCCAGTTCGATTACGGAAGACTTCCATGTCTCCACCAGTTGTATGATCTCGTTAGCGGTGATGGAGTCAAGTTTTATGCCGTAGTATTCTTCTATTTTCTTATAAGCCCACGTCCATTCCATCTCATAATACAGATAGTGCATGGTGTGGAAGAACAAATCGATAAAACCCAGCGAGGTTGTTTCCTGGTTTTCAATATCCTCGATCAATCCATCCAGTTGGTCTTTGGGAAGGATCAGGCCGGCCAGGTCTACCCATTCTCCTTCTCCCTCTTCGGTTGTCGGGATCAGTTGACTGTGTACTTCTTCCAGGCTCTTGAACCGGGTGCCTTCCAGTCTTTTGATCAATGAGTTACCCAGAAATTTATTGATTGCCATCCCGTACAGTTTCAGGGCATTCCGCAGGGAAGAGCCTTTAATACGGGTGTTCTGGTAGTAATAGATCTCGGAAGTCTCACCGACAAGGCTTTGCAGGTTCTTCAGGATGTCGACTGCCTTCATCATCTTCTGGATGGTGTAAGGGCTTAACAGGTTGTAGTTGATCATATCCTGTTTGTTCGGGTCGGTACGCTTGTCGCGTTTCGGCCATTTCTGGGCATCACGGATCGTTCCGACGCTCCGCAGGTTAACGCCCGGAACAAGATAAGTTTCGTCATCCTGTTCTATTAGGTAGGAGAAAGGCATGTCGGATGTATCGCTGTGATGGTGATGCCGTCCCATGATCAACGAGAAAGCACCGATACGTGCCGGCCAGAGGATATAAGAGTCGCTGGTTGTCTTGGAGCCCCTTTCCACAATACCCTGATGGATCGGGCCGAGTTTGTACATGTGGTTGCTCTGGTTGGAACCGCTGCCGGCGTTCAGGAACGAATACATACCGGCAATCAGCAGGCTGCTCTTGTGCATGGATACCGTAAACGGCCCGGCAAAGATTGCGCAAGCCTCCCCGTTTTCGAACGAACAGTTACTGAACAGCAGGGAGTCGTGTGCCGAGAAATTATGCGTCACATGGCAGGCCTGTCCGATAAAGCAGCGGATAATCTTTGCTGCATCGGCAATAACCGCTCCGGAAGAGATAATGAAGTCCTGGGCGATCACGCTGTCGCCGATATATACAGGAGCTTCTTCGTTACTGTTTATCGTTCCGTTTTCCAGGCGTGTGCAGTTTTCGATGGTGGTGTATGGGCCTAGATCGACATTGCGGATCGTTCCGGCATTGATTATCTTTACATCCTTACCTACTGTCCCGTAGTCGGAAGTCAGTTTTTTAGTATAATCGGCAATCATTTCCTGTAGCTTGCCGATCAGCTTCGGGCGGTGGCGGTAAAGTGCGATCACATAAGCCAAAGGGGCGGAAAGCCGGTTGAAGATCGGTACTTCACGACCGCCGGTTTCGTTTAAGACCGATACCTGTACGTTGTTGCCGAACGTCGTTTCCCCTTCCACGACCATTATGTTGACATTCTCTATATAGCAATTATCGTGAATGCGGTAGTTCGCAATATAATTATGTACGTTCTCGATCAGGATATTATTGCCTAAGAAGCAATTATGCAAAGTAGCATTCCTGATCCCGCTATGCTTCTTTATTCCGCCGGGCAGCGTAAACTCCTTTTCGAAAAGACCGATTATAACCGTTCCCGAAAAGCGAACATTAACGAGATACTTCGTATCGAAGGAAAGCGGGACTAATACCTGATCCCAGCTCTCTGCGCGGCAGTCCTGAGATTGCAGGATCGCAATCTCTTCCGGCCGCAGGTTTCTTATTTTATCCATTGGTCAACTAGTTTGTATTTCTTCCGGCTTACTCCTGTTCTTCGTCGTCGTACTGCTGGAAGAGGAAGTCGTTGTAAGGAAAACGGGTGATATGTATCTGTTTAACCCGTTCGTATAGTAATGCTTTCAAAGCATCGATATTGGTACGTTCCTTGGCGGAGATAAAGATACAGTTATCCTGCAATTTATTCATCCAGGTACGTTTCAGTTCGTCCAGGTCGATATTTTCACGTTTCCGCGGAGTGAGGTCGTCCTCGTCTTTCGGAACGAAGGTGAAGGCATCGACTTTGTTGAATACCATGATCATCGGCTTTTCGCTCTTGTCGATCTCGGCCAATGTTTTGTTTACCACCTCGATCTGTTCTTCAAAAGTCGGGTGGGAGATGTCTACCACATGAACAAGCAGGTCGGCTTCGCGCACCTCGTCGAGTGTCGATTTAAACGATTCCACCAGTTCGGTAGGCAGTTTGCGGATGAAACCGACCGTGTCTGACAACAGGAACGGCAGGTTCTCGACAATCACTTTCCGGACAGTCGTATCGAGTGTCGCAAACAGCTTGTTCTCGGCAAATACTTCGCTCTTGCTCAACTGGTTCATCAGCGTAGACTTGCCGACGTTGGTATATCCGACCAATGCCACACGAACCATTTTACCGCGGTTCTTCCGCTGTACACTTTTCTGTTTGTCGATCTCTACCAGGTCGCGTTTCAGCTTGGCTATTTTATCCAGGATGATACGTTTATCGGTTTCGAGCTGCGTTTCACCCGGCCCACGCATACCGACACCACCACGCTGGCGTTCCAGGTGAGTCCACAGACGGGTCAGTCGCGGCAACATATATTTATATTGGGCCAGCTCCACCTGCGTCTTTGCGTTGGCGGTCTGTGCACGATGGGCGAATATATCGAGGATCAGGCTGGTACGATCGAGTATCTTCACCTGAAGTTCTTTCTCAATGTTACGGAGCTGCTTGGGGGTGAGTTCGTCATCGAAGATAACCAGTCCGATTTCATTTTCGATCACATACTCTTTTATCTCCTGAAGCTTACCGGTTCCGACGAATGTAACGGGGTTCGGATAGTCCAGTCTCTGATAAAATTGTTTCACGGCTTCGGCTCCGGCCGTATCGGCAAGGAATGCCAATTCGTCCAGATATTCTTTTACTTTCTGTTCGTTTTGCTCGGGGGTAATCAAACCAACGAGCACCGCTTTTTCTGTCAGCGCTTCTGATATGATAAATTCTTTCATGCGACAAAGATAATCATTTCAATTATTTCTTTATATTTGCGGACATAAATCAATCCAAAATAGTATTAACTATGAAAAAGAAACATTTACGTATGTTTCGGCGCATCTTAGCCGGGACTGCAATTCTTACAGTTTTAGTGCCTGTCCGGGCACAAGTGTCTAATCCGTCTGAATGGTCTGGTTTTGTGAAAGGAAGCGGGAATACGGTAGTTGTCGATACGTTTCGTATGCAGACGTTTTCGGGGGCGGCTGGTGATAACTGGGAGTATACGGGAAGTGACGGGGTAGTTATAGAGAAAGGAAGGGGGTTGAAAATACCCTTGAAAGGCAAGGTCTCGTTTGAACCTTATACGTTGGAGAGCTTTCAGAGAGTGTCGGCTGTGATTACTCTTTTTGCTCATTCGATTGTTGCAGGTGATACGTTGTTTGTCGAGCTCGATAATAAAAACGGGAAAAATCGGGGAGGAGCAGTTTATCCTCAAGGAAAAGATAAGCCCGTTGAGTCTGTACGATTTGGAAGTAACCCTTATCGTCTGGACTTTTTTGCATCTACTTTGAAGGCTAATACTCAGGGGTATTTCCTTATTGACAGTATTTATGCAAAGGATACAATACCTAGATATTCTCTCTTCTCTGGAACAGGCAACTGGAATGATAAAAGCTGTTGGTCTCACCTTCCCCCTTTCCGTCACCGGCGTGCTTTGATAAATGGGGTCGTAGAAATCAATTCTTTGGTACAATGTAACCAGGCCAGTTTAGCTGACGGTCGCTTACATATTACCGATAATGGTCATTTCATTGTGGATGAACTGTTTCTCCATAACACTGACATTTCACTGACAGTCGCCGGAGAGCTAACAGTAAATAAGCAGATAACGATATACTATACCTTCCCCGAAAAAGGCAAATGGCATTTCCTCTCTTTCCCTTTCGATGTTTCCCTGAAAGGGCTCGATCCCCGTTTTGAGTTGAAAGATGATACCTTTTCCGGTAATGGTAATTACCTGTATGTACAAACTTATAACAGCGACAAACGAGCTTCCAGTCAACAGGCTACCGGAAACTGGGAAGTCTTTCCTATGCCGTCCTCTTTAGAGAATCCTTTTATCTTTGAGAAAGGAAAAGGCTATCTGGTCGCATTAGACGCAACGGCATCTGACAATACATTGACCTTTTCTGTCGATAAAGAGAATATACCGGACAATTTCGGTAAGGGCACTTCTATACCAATAAATATATCATCTTCCGGTGATGCCAATTCAGGTCATAGCGGCTGGTATCTTTGTGGCAACCCGTTGCCCGAACCGTTGGAACTTTCCCGGATAAAACTTGATCCGGCACTGGATGGAAATATCTATTTATACGATGGGAATACCTATAAGCCCTATCCGATAGGCAGCAATTACGCACTTCCACCACTTGCCGCTTTCTTTGTCAAGGCGACGGCTGCTACCGAGTTGACTATTACCGGTGAATTATCTGAGGCAAATGTAATCTTGCTGAAATCCGATTTCTCTTTGCGTTCAGAGTTGGCAGAGCCGACAGAAGTTAAGACCCAAATATCCCAAGTCGAAAAGGAAACAGGGAAAAGTTTCATAAAAGGTAATACACTTTATCTCGAAGATCTCCCGTCTGCCGGAAAAGTAAAAGTGATAGATGTTGCCGGACGCGTTGTATATTCCCGCGCCGTATCAAATCGTTCATCCGTATTGCCTTTGTCTCTCCGGTCAGGATTGTACATTATTATTGTTGAAGCCGGTGGTTATCGCGCCCAACACAAATGCGTTCTGACCCAATAAAAGCCGGAACTATCTTGTATCTTTGCCTGTTCAAAGTAATAAAGAAGAAAATCGGTATGAAGAAGATTAATATTACAACCGGTGTCCTGTTGATCTACCTGATCGTAATGAGCGTATGGGGCTGGCCCGGAAAGCAACCCGACCCCGACTGGGTACAGTATTTCGCTGTCATGGGAGTATCCGTGTTCGTCATCCTTCTGCTGCGTTATCTGCAAATCAAGCGGATGAAGATGCGTAATAAGTGGAAGGAAGAGAACAAACGGTAGTTCAATGCCTGGAACTTGCCCCTAGAGAAACTGGCTGGCCTGGGAGATAACTTCCCCTGGAGCTGATGTGAACTTATTTACCTCCGCAATAAAACATTGTTCGACCTTCGTCAGACAGCTGTTCGACAAGTGTGAGACAGCTGTCTGACGAGTGTCGAACAGCTGTCTGACGAGTGTCGAACAGCTGTCTGACGAGTGTCGAACAGCTGTCCCACACCCGTCGAACAAAGTTTTCCTCCGTACCCCGCTGAAATTGCGACCGCGCTGATCGGTAATTCCCTCCCGGATAGTTGGAAATATGTCCGGGATCATCCTCCCTTCCCGCCGGGTAATGCTCTTTATCTGGTAGGTAACTTCATCTTTAATACTTATTAACTCCTTTTCTCTTGCTTGCTTACGATTATTTCGTAAGTTTGCGATACAATCGTAAATAAATAGGAATCATGGAAAAATTGACAATGCAGGAAGAAGAGGTAATGCGCTGGATATGGCAGATTGGTCCTTGTTTCGTTAAAGATATACTGGCGAAGTATCCGGACCCAAAGCCCCCTTACACCACGCTTGCTTCTATCGTGAAAAATCTGGAACGCAAAAAGTATGTGAAGAACAAACGCTATGGTAATACGTACGAATACACTCCCCAAATACCGGAGAGCGAATATAAACGTACCTTTATGAGCGGTGTTGTACGCAACTACTTTGAAGACTCGTACAAAGAGATGGTTTCCTTCTTCGCCAAAGAGCAGAAGATCTCTACGGATGATTTGAAAGATATCATCGATCTGATAGAAAAAGGAAAAGAATAAACCTTTTAATACCTTATTACCATGACACCGGAATTTGCCTACTTTCTGAAGGTGAATGTAGCCTTTGTACTCTTTTATGCCTTCTACCGACTGCTCTTTTATAAGGACACGTTCTTTAAGTTGCGTCGCTTTTCACTCCTTGCTTTCTTTGGGTTGGCGTTGATTTATCCCCTGCTCAACATACAGGAATGGGTGAAGGAGCAGGAGCCCATGACGGAAGTGATACAGATGTATTCGGCTATCCTGCCGGAAATAACCGTGACGCCCGAAGTGGTGGTCGAAACAGACTGGAAGAGTATCCTGCTCTCGGCAAGTTCTTATTTTTACTGGGGTGTCGTGGCCCTTCTTTTAGTCCGCTTCCTCGTTCAGTTAGGCAGTATCCTGCTACTGGCTTACCGCAGTCGGCGGACGGTCATACACGGCGTGCCTGTTTATCAACTGGATAAACCCGCCGGGCCTTTCTCGTTCTTCCAAATGATATTCATACATCCGGAAAACCATTCGGATAAAGAGATAGATGAAATACTTACACACGAATGTACCCACGTATTCCAATGGCATTCGGTAGATGTGATGATTTGCGAGCTGATTACCGTTATATGCTGGGTGAATCCCTTTGCATGGCTTCTCAAACGGGAAGTGCGCCATAACCTTGAATACCTGGCAGATAATACCGTTATCCAATCCGGATACGACAGCAGGAGCTACCAGTATCACCTGTTAGGTCTTGCCCATCACCATCAGGCTGCAGCAACGTTATATAATAGTTTTAATGTATTACATCTAAAAAACAGAATTAGTATGATGAACAAAAAGAGATCCAATGGGATCGGAAGAACAAAATACCTGATATTCATTCCACTGGCGGCATTCCTGATGCTACTCAGTAATATTGAGGCGGTTGCCCGCATTACGGGACAAATTGCAGCCGATGCAGTTGCTGAAGTAAAGGAAGCGACCGAGATCAGTCTGGTTCCGGCAGAAGCCGTGAAAGTGAAAGGTCAGGTAATAGACGATTTTAACGGGCCGATCATCGGTGCGAATGTGCTTGTAAAAGGATCCAACGTCGGGACAATAACCGACATGGATGGTAACTTTGTACTCGAAACGACAAAAGATGCCGTCCTCGTATTCTCTTTCCCGGGAACAAAGGCGAAAGAAGTGGCAGTGAAAGATGTGCTGGGTGACCTGAAGGTACAGTTGTATTCGGACGGAACGGTACAACGGTCACAGTCGGCCACGGCTTCTCCTGCTCCGCAACGGCAGTCGGATGGGCCGCAGGTTGTATCGGATCAGGTATTTACCGTTGTAGAAGTAATGCCGGAATTTCCCGGTGGACAGGGTGAATTGCTTAAATTTCTGGCCAAGACTATCAAATATCCGGTGATTGCACAGGAGAACGGTATTCAGGGACGTGTTACGGCTTCATTTATCATAGAGAAAGACGGTTCTATCCGTGATATCGAAGTGATCCGTGGTGTCGATCCATCACTCGATATGGAAGCTGTCAGGGTACTTTCTGCAATGCCGAGATGGACGCCCGGAAAGCAAAGGGGACAGGATGTGGCCGTTAAGTATACGGTGCCGGTTACTTTCCGCTTGCAGGGAAAAACAGAGAATCAACCCACTCCGGGCAAGGATGATATAGTAGTTGTTGGTTATGGTAGCGACGAGGCTGATAAAGTAGCCGATTCTAACCAGGTCTTTGCAATGGTGGAAAAGATGCCGCTATTCCCCGGTGGACAGGACGGCTTGATTGCGTTTTTGGCAAAGACAATACAATATCCGAAGGAAGCACAGGAGAAAGGTCTTCAAGGACGTGTTGTCTGCTCATTTATCGTGGAGAAAGACGGTTCGCTCAGTGATACGAAAGTAATTCGGGGTATCGACCCGTTATTGGATCAAGAAGCTTTGCGTGTCATTAGTGTGATGCCGAAATGGACTCCGGGAACACAGCGCGGAAAGGCTGTTCGGGTTAAATATACCGTTCCTCTGACTTTCACCTTGCAGTAACCACCAAATAATACGAAGCTGATGATGCATAAATATACTGTTTTGCTTCTTCTCAGTGTCCTGTCCCTGATGGGGCAGGCACAGAGTTTATCACTACAGGAACTGGTTAACAGAAAGCAGTTTACGCAAGTGATTGCCCTGGCCGATAGTCTTACGGCGGCAGACTCTGCCGACTATGTTACTATGTCGGCTATCGGCCAGGCTTATGAAGGCGTGCTCCGGTATAAGGAAGCATACCAGTGTTTCCGCCATTGTCTGTCGATGGACACGACGAATGTAGATGCTTTGAATGCGGTTGCCCGTGCAGCCATCAACTTCGGAAAGATTGCGGAAGCGAAGCGTTGTTTTCAGAAAGTGCTCGAAACGGATACGCTGAACTTCTACGCCAATAATCAGTTGGCCCGCCTGTATTATCAGTTGGGCGATTACGGGCAGTCGATGGAATATTACCATACGTTGGCTTCTTTCGAGAGTGATAATCCTTCTATCCTGGCCGGCCTCGCCGATTGCCATGTCAAGAAAGGAATCGGGCCGAACACGTTGATTGCCCTTTCCCTGTATGCCCGTGCGCTGGAAATAAACCCGGAAAATATACGTGTCGCCTCTTCCCTGATCAATACTTTGCTTCGGATGGGGGATGGAAAAGGGGCGTTGCAGGTATGCGATACCGCTTTGTATTATAACCCGGATAGTCGCCAGATCCGGCAGAGCCAGGGGATGGCTTTGTATATGACGAAGAATTACCTGAAAGCGGATACGGTCTACACCGGTTTGCTGGCTGAAGGCGATTCCTCTTTCATCAACCTCAAATATGCAGGAGCAGCCCGTTATATGTCGGGACATGCACTGGATGCTGTCGACCCTCTGGAGTTCGCTTACGAGATCGACTCTACCGATGTGGAGACGGTTCTTCTCTACGGTGCTTCGCTGGGGAAAACATACGACCGTCAGCGAGCGTACCGTTTATTCGACCAGGCGGAAGAGTGTATGAAGCCGAAGCCCTTTTTTGTCAATCTGCTGACTGCTTTCAGAGGAAGTACCCTGGAACGTGACGGCCGTTTCAACGAAGCGGAGAAGATATATTATGAAGCCTGGAAGAAAGATCCGACGCAACTGAATTTCCTGTATGAGATCAGTAAGAATTATTGGGCAATAGAACCGGATCTGTTTAAGGATGAGGTGAAGTTGCAGAAAACGCTTTTCAGCAAGTACACCTACCTGACGGAATATATGAAGCGGAATGAATCGTCGAAAGGACTCCATAGCTACCGCTTTTTCCTCGAAGACCTGTATCAGGACGCCTTCTTCCGTAGTGTCAGCGAGCTGACAATGTTGGCACCCGACGGGAAAAAGAGTAAACTCTCATTGATCGACCTGCGTTCTCTGATCAACAGCTTGCCCGAACCACCCGAAATAGAAAAGCAACACTACGAACAGATGCGTGCTGCCATGAAGAAACGGGAACAGAAAGAGATGGCTTCGAAGGACTCGTCCGATCATTACTTCAATGCCGGCAGGAAAGCTGCCCAGGAGAAAAAATCCGAATAACCTAACAGGTATGCATATGGTAAAACAGATCAGAATGGCAGGTGTACTTCCTGTCTGCTTATTTCTGCTTTCATGTGGAGGACAGAAGTCCGGTGATCAACAGGCGGAAGATATTTCCGGAGTATCCGGATATCCGGTAACGATCGCTTTTGAGAAAGGGATCGAGACGGAGCAGGAAGTACTGCTGAGTGAGATCGCTAAGGAAGTAAAGATCGTGCCGCTGGAGACGAAGCCCGAATGTCTGGTAGCCAAAGTGAATAAGGGGATGATACAGATGGTGGATCATAACTTGTTTATTCCATGCAGTGAAGGGTTGTTGCAGTTTACGGATGACGGTAAGTTCGTCCGCTCGGTCGCCAAGCGGGGACAAGGGCCGGGAGAATATGCGGCAGTCAGGTTTATTGCTGCAAATGACAGGTTGAAACAGGTTTATTTGATGGATCACGGAAAACTCCTTACTTATTCTGTCGATGGAACGTATATAAGAGAGTGCAAAATACCTTTCTGCTGGCAGTTCACCGTGTTAGGCGATAGTACGTTTGTCGGCTATATCTATAATAATACGGGACAGAAGAAAGATAAACTTCTTCTCATAAATCAGGAGGGTGAGACATGGAATACTTTTCCGCAGTATGATCAGTTTACCATTGCCAGCGGCTTGAATTATTATTTGTGGGGACGTTACGACCGTTATGTCTATTCATTTAAGGAGGAAGCCTGCTGCAAAGAGTATTATAATGATACGGTCTTTACGGTTACACCGGAGCAGCTTCAACCCCGTTATATCCTGGATATGGGAAGATATAAAATTCCGAAGGAAAGACGTTTTGAAATCCTCGAAGGAAACTGGCTGGTCTATTCAGAACCGGCACAGGCGTATCTGCGCCCGGATTTCCACGAAACTTCTCAATGGGTGTTTCTCCCCTATACTTCCTGGGATGTGACCAGTGAAGATGAGTCGCCCCGGTTGGCTATGTATGATAAGAAGAAAGGCGTTTGCTATAAGGTGAAGAACGACCGGATCAAGAACGATATGCCGGGCGGTTTGCCTTTTTATCCGGAAGCTCGCATCGCAGATGATGTGTTGCTTTATTACCTGGAAGCATCCGAGGTACTGGAGCTGGCAGAAGAGGATCCTTCGATCCTAGACTATGAGCAATTGAAGAATTTGAAAGAAGATGATAACCCGGTGTTGATGATCGTTCAGTTGAAATGATCTGAACAAGTAATAATCAACTAAATACTTAGGAGTATGAATAGATTTAGTACCATATCATTCGTTATTATCTCCTCTCTTTTGTTTTCCTGTGGCGGGAAGAAAGCAGAGAAACAGACGGAAGAAGTGGAGGTAGCAAAAGCTCCCACATATCCTATGACTGTTCCGTTTGAAACCGGTATAGAGACGGAGCGCGAAGTCTTATTAAGCGAGATTGCCGATTCTGTAAGGTTTATACCGTTGGAGACAAGCGATAAATCTTTGATCAGAGGAATAAAAGAGGCGAATATCCTGAAGACTGACAAATACTTCTTTTTACCGTGGGTGGAAACATTGTTCCAATATACTACAGATGGTCAGTTTGTCCGTAAGATAGGACGTAAAGGAAGCGGCCCCGGTGAGTTTGTCTGGATCTCCCAGATTGATGCTGATGAAGAAAAGGGATTGCTTTTTATGCAAACGACCTCGCAGCGGATCAATGTGTATGATATGGAGTCCGGGAAGTTTCTGCGATCGATGAAATGCCCGGATATTGAGTCGGGGGACTTTGCGATGTTGAATGATACGACATCCGTTACATTCGTTCGTAATACGAACGGCAAAAGGAAGATACGCCTTTATATCGCTGATGCCAAAGGTGATACCATGAATGCCTTCTCCCGGTCGGATCTGTTTGAGTTGAATAGCCAGTATTCGTGGATGATGAGTAGCCCGACGGATCGTTATATGTTCCATTATAAAGATATGGTTTGCTGTAAAGACTATTACAACGATACCCTGTTTACCGTAACGAAAGATTTACTCGAACCTCGGTATATCTTTGAAATGGGGAAATACTCTTTGCCTATTGATTGTCGTTTTGAATACCTGAACGGGGATGGCAAACGTTTCCAGGAGTTGGCAGCACCTTATCTGAGGTATCAGGCGATCGAGACAGAATCGTATCTGTTCATGCCTTATACGAATTGGACAGGTGAAAAAGCACGCAAGCGGCGGCTGGCTCTGTTCGACAAGAAAACCGGGGAGTGTTATAAAGTATCGGGTGATGGCTTCATAAAGAATGACCTGGGAAGTGAATTGCCTATTCGTCCTGTAGCTGCATTAGACAGTAAAACGCTATTGTCTGTATGGGAAATGCAGGATATATTTAAGGAAGCAGAAAAGAATCCGGCTATCCTTGAATTAGAACAATTGAAAGGGATAGACGAAGATGATAATCCGGTGTTGATGCTTGTTTATTTGAAATAAAATAAAAAGAGCGGACAAAAGCCCGCTCTTTTTAGAGATATCTTTGGATACAAATCTCTTATTCACTCAGAATAGTAAGTTCTGCTCCCGTTGCGAAATCCTGTCCATTCTGTGAGCTCAGTGCGGTGAAACGGATGTAACGTCCTTTCACTGGTTGGTCGAAGAGGACTTTCTTTTCATCCCGGTTATTTGCGAACTGGCCTTTGCAGACAGGCTCACCCCAGTTCTTGCCGTCGGAGCTGACCTGGATGGAATATTCTTTGATATTACCGTTGTTGCTGTCTTTGCGAGGCATGTAGATAAAGCCTTTGAATGCTTTTTCTTCGCCGGCATCCAGGTCTACCCAATGCGGATATTTAGCTACCGTAACCGAATACATGCTGTGCCAGATTGTATTCGGATCGCCGTCTACCAGGTTCTTGGCATCGCCTTCACCCACTTCCTCACTGCTGGCGTAGATAACTTCTGTCTGGATACTTTCCAGTTTGTTGAAAGTCTTTGTCGACTTGATCTCCGGATTATTCTTCAACCAGGCTGTGATTGTTCCGCCTTCGCGCATCGGGATGGCTCCGGTATATTCTTTCGCTTTCTTTTCCTTGCCGATCGTATAGTAGAAAACAGCGTCCTTGTCGATAGACGACAATTCGACCATACCTACCCGGCTGCGGGTGATGGAGAAAGGAATCTCACCGGCAGGCGATACCTGTGCCGCAGCAGACAGGTCTTGTGTTGCCGGGCGGATGATAAAGCCGATATTGTTCTGTCCGGCAAATACACGGTCGTACATCAAGGGGCCACCCTGTCCGCAACTGTTACCACCCAGGCCTGTAACGGCAAGGTCGAGATGCAGGTAGGTATCACCGGCTTTCGGCAATTGGTAAGGATGTCCGGCCAGGGTCATATCGAGTGCGGAATACTGCAAAGCCGAGGTAGAAAGGCGGTTGGTTGCTACAAAGACAGCTCCCTTGCCGGCCTTGTCGGTCAGGGCACACCAACGTATGTCCTCATGGTTGCCCATGTCCTGCGGTTTGGGGAAATTCACGAACAGGTCGGCTACGGTCGATTGATACTGCTCGATGAACTGTCCGGATTTACGGTCGGCATAGTTCTCAATAGGGCCGCGTCCGTAGTACGTATAGTTTTCGTAACGTTGAGGCACTATCATCCGGTAACCTAAACGCGGCAGTACCAGGCTCGGGTTGTTGGAAGTGATGCTTGCCTGCAGCTCGATGGAGCCGTCGCGGTAGATTGTCCATGCCTGGTCGGTCGTGAACTTGAAGTCGTCTTCACCGAATACCTTGTCGGTTTCTTCTTCCACCTTGTTCTTACCGCTCGAGGTTCCGCCCAGTATCTTGGCTGCATTGGGCGCCTGCGATTCTACGGTGTAGAACAATACCAGAGAACCGTCTTTCCGCTGGATTACTTTGGATGCGGTCGCTTTATGTTTCAGATTATGCAAGCCGTTTTCGAACCAGCTGCCGTAGAACCAGTTGTCGTTGTTGGTGAAGGCTCGGAAAGCATCCAGTTTCGGGCCGTTACCGTCGGCAATGATCGTTTCGCCACCGTAATTCAGACTGTAGATCGTTCCGGTTTCGTTATCGAATGTCGCTTTGAAATTATCACCCTTGATCGTTGAGAAGCGTGGGTCTGACTGTTTTTCGATCGATAATTCTCCTGCTGAGGCATTGGCCACTTCATTGATAGCGGGTTTGCCGGCGGAAGCTTTTACCGGGAGTTGTTCTTCAGCCATTACATAACCTTTGGCAGCCCAGGGTTTGTCTTCATTCAGCAGGAACTGTATTTTGACGAAATATTCGTTCTCCGCTTTCAGCTGACTGTAATTGTAAGGGATGGCTACCTGCGTACGTTTGCGCGGTGAAACCTTGCCCGGGTTCAGTGAGCCGCTTTCCACTTCTTTACCGTTTTCGTAAAGCGACCATTTCACATCGTAGTCAGACAGATCGTTGAAATAGTATTTATTGAACAGCTCGAAAAGGCCTTTTTGTGCATCCACTTCTGTTACACCGATATGCTGGTACACTTTCTTCACTTCGTAATACTGCGGTTTCGGTTCCAGGTCGCCAAATACGATACCGTTCATTACGAACTGTCCGTCGTTAGGCGTATCGCCGAAGTCACCGCCATAAGCCAGGTAACGTTTACCGTCCGGCGTATAGTTGTAGAGCGACTGGTCTACCCAGTCCCAGATGGCACCGCCACAGAAGAAGTTGGTCGACTCCATCGCATCCCAGTAATCAATCAGGTTACCGCAGGCATTCCCCATCGAGTGTGCATATTCCGAGATATGGAACGGATACTTGATATCATAATCACCTTTCACGGCGCCGCGTACCCAGGAGATAGACGGATACTGGTTGGAACCCATATCCACAATTTTATTGTTACGTTCATACTGTACAGGACGTGATAAGTCCGCTTTCTTCAACGCATTATAAGCATCCACGAAGTTCTGTCCCGGCCCGGCTTCGTTGCCCAGCGACCAGATCACGATAGACGGATTGTTGATATTGGCGTGAACCATTTCCAGGACACGTGCCACATGGGCATCTTTCCATTCCGCAGGGTGGGATAGGGAAGCTGCACCGTAATAATACTCATGCGATTCGATATTGGCTTCATCTTCCAGATAAAGACCATATTTGTTACACAGGTAATACCAGTACGGATCATCCGGATAATGCGAGTTACGAACGTGGTTGATATTGGCACGTTTCATCAGCATCACTTCCTCTTCCATCATCTTACGGGTGATGGCATGGCCTACGGCCGGATTGCTTTCGTGGCGGTTCACGCCTTTCAGCTTGACAGTCTTACCATTTACATAATAGTAGCGTCCGGCCAGTCCGAACTCGTCTTCCGAAGCGGGCGTATCTTTTATTTCCACTTTGCGGAAACCGACAGTGGTGGAGATTGTTTCTACCGTACGGCCTTTCTTATCTTTCAACTCGCCTACCAATGTATAACGGTATGGTTGTTCGGCAGACCATTTATTCGGGTTTTGTATTTTCAGGACTGTTTCAGCATTCATCTCCAAGCCCGGAGGAATCTGGGCGATGGGGGCGGTAGCTGTTACGTTCTCTATTTTCGTATTGTCGTCAGAATAGAGTTTATTGGCATACAGCGAATAGACCATCGAATATCCTTTCGCCATTTTCTTACCCAGGTTACGGATGTCTGCCCGGATAGCCAGTGAACCGTCTGTGTAGGTTGCGTCCAGGTCAGGCGTGGCAACCAGGTCGCGAACGTGCAGCTGCGGAACGGCAGTCAACGATACGGTACGGTAGATACCCGGCAGGCGGAACATATCCTGTGCTTCGAGGAAAGAACCGTCCGAACTGCGGTACACTTCAGCAGCTACGATGTTTTTCCCTTTCACCAGATAAGGAGTGATATTGAAGCTGGCCGTATTACGCGAGTTTTTGGAGAAACCGACGTATTGCCCGTTTATCCAGAGATAGAAGAACGAATCTACCCCGTCGAAATTTATAAAGACTTCTTTGTCTTCCCAATCCTGGGGGATGGTGAATTCGCGACGGTAAGAACCGACTTCGTTACGGTCTTTGAAGGTTGTCCAGTTTTCCGGCGGGGTACGCATCACGCCGCCGCGCCAGTCGTCGACAGCTACTTTATGCTGGAAGATAACCGGTTGATTCACATAGATAGGTGTCCCGTACTTCTGTGTCCCGTCTTTTTGAAGACCGACGATGTTCCAGCTGGAAGGCACCGGGATATTGTCCCATCCCGATACATCGAAGTTCGTTTGATAGAAGTCCTTCGGACGTTCTTCGGGAGTTCGTACCCAGTTGAATTTCCAGTCACCGTTGAGTGACTGCCAGTACGTACTGTTTTCCGGTAATACTTTCCGGGCACTTTCCTGATCCTGGAAAGAGAAGAACCAGGCATGAGGTTGTTCTTTGTTCAGCGCAAGGTTTTCGGGCGATTCCCATTCATTCCCTTTCGGCGCCTGTTCTGCGGCATACTGATAGCCTTTTAGTGGATCTACTGTAGCAAAGCTTTGCAATGTAAAGCTGCATAGTAATAGACATAATGCTAGTTTTTGCATATTGAGTTTTTCTTCTTAAGGTGAGAAACAGCCTCAAAAATAATACAATTATCGGAGAGTGTGGTTATTACTTAGTGTTTTTATTAGTAAATCTATTAAATACAGTAAACTTTATTTCATTTGTATCTTTAGCGTAAACCAACTACATTTGCTGCAAATAATGTGAAGATGAAAAAGTTACTTTACTTTTTGCTCCTGGTGCTGTTCACTTTCCCTTCGCTGTATGCTCAACGGAAGAAAGTAGGTGTGGTATTGGGAGGCGGAGGTGCAAAAGGAGTAGCTCATATTGGAGTGTTGAAAGTACTGGAAGAGGCGGGTATCCCGATCGATTATGTGGCAGGAACCAGTATGGGGGCTATTGTAGGCGGTTTGTATGCAATCGGTTATACGCCGGATGAGATCGACAGCATGGTGATTGCACAAGATTGGACAATGCTTTTGAGTGACCGGGTGACGCGTACCAGTCTATCCTTCCCGGAGAAAGAGAACTCCGAGCGATATATCGTATCCCTTCCTTTCGGCAAGGATAAGAAAGACCGTGTGATCAGTGGTATGATCCGGGGACAGAACCTGCAAAACCTTTTCTCGAACCTGACGATCGGATATCATGATTCCGTGGACTTCAAGAATTTTAATATTCCTTTTGCCTGTGTGGCGGTAGATGCCGTGAACGGGAAAGACTATGTGTTTGATAAAGGCAGCCTTCCGCTGGCGATGCGTGCCAGCATGGCTATACCGGCTGTGTTCACGCCGGTGAGACTGGATAGCATGGTGCTGGTCGATGGCGGATTGAACGATAACTTCCCGGTCGATGTGGCCCGGAAGATGGGGGCCGATATCATTATCGGGGTCGACCTGGGTACCAGCGACCTGAAAGAACTGAAAGACCTGAATACGCCCGGTGACCTGATCGGGCAGATCATCGCGTTGCATGGTTACGAGAAATATGCCAGAAACAAGGAACAGACAGATTTATTATTCCGTCCCAACATGACGCCTTATAATGCCGCCAGCTTCAGTACGGTAGCCCTCGATACCCTGATCCGGCGCGGCGAACGGGAAGCCTATGCCCGTTGGGACGAGATTTGCGCTTTAAAGAAGAAGATCGGCATTCCGGACAACTACCAACCGGAGGAGCAGGGGCATATGCGGAAGTCCTATCCCGTATTGCCGACCGACAGCTTTTATATCCGCCATATCCTGTTTACCGGAACTGACTCGCGGGATGAAAAATGGCTGATGAAAATCAGCGGCCTGCGGGAGAACAGTCATATCACATTGAATGAGCTCCATCATGCCATGTCGGTGTTGGTAGGTTCGAATGCTTATTCGAATGTAAATTATAAACTGACAGGCGAGCATCAACAGGATCTGGTATTGATGGCTCAGAAGAAATCGGTCAGTTCCTTGAATGCCGGCGTCCGCTTTGACTCGGAAGAGATCATCGGTGTGCTGCTGAACGCGACGTTCGATTACCGGACTCGCAACCATTCGAAACTGGCGTTCACCGGACGTGTCGGAGGGAAGATTTCTTCTGCCCGGCTGGATTATTCAATCGAGCGGAATCCGTTGCGTAACCTTAATCTGGCTTACCAGTTTACCTACAATGACCTGGATATTTATAAGAAAGGGGATAAGACGTTCAACACCAGTTACACGCATCATCTGGCGGAGTTCGGGTATTCGGATATGAACTGGCTGAACTTCAAGTTCAAGGTCGGCCTTCGTTACGAATACTTCAACTATACTTCTTTCCTGTACACGGGGGATAATAACAACGAGTATGCGGTGAAGCCGGAAGGGTTCATCAGTTATTTTGCCTTGGCGCATCTGGAGACATTCGACCGCCGCTATTTCCCGACAAAAGGGGTTTCCCTGAAAGCAGACTATTCGTTCTATACGGATAACTTTGTCAGTTATAACGGTCATGCTCCCTTCTCGGCTGTAGGACTGAACTTCACGTCCGTCCTGCCGATCACTTCCCATCTGAGCGTGTTGCCGTCTCTTTACGGGCGTGTGCTGATCGGGGGAAACCTGGCTTATCCTTTCCTGAATGCCGTAGGTGGCGAAGTGGAGGGGCGGTATGTTCCGCAGCAATTACCTTTTGCCGGTATCAACCGCGTGGAGATATTCGACAATGCCCTGGCTGTGGCCCGGTTGCATTTCCGCCAGCGTATCGCCGGACGCAATTATATCTCATTGATCGGTAACTATGCCATCCACCATGACGACTTCCTTCATCTGTTTAGTGGCAAAAGCGTGTGGGGAGGCAGCATCGGGTATGCTTATAACAGTATTGCCGGGCCGCTGAGTGCCAATTTCAGCATGTCCAACCAGAATACAAATCTTCAGTTTTATTTGAATCTGGGATTTTCGTTCTGATTTTTATTATACATTTGCTGATAAGTTAATCAATCAAATACATAGGAATCATGAAGCTTACACGAATTACCGGGATGGCGATCGGCTTGTCCCTGCTGGTGGCCGGTGTACAGGCACAGATCAGCCTGCCGTCTGTTTTTACTGACCACATGGTTTTGCAACAAAAAAGCGATGTGTCCGTATGGGGCTGGGGAGTAGCAAGCGGTACGATCAAAGTGGTCGGTAGCTGGGCTCCCAAAGATACGGCGACTACGGTTGTCCGTTCGGATGGAACCTGGGAGACGACGTTGAAAACGACTGAGGCCGGAGGCCCTTATACTTTATCTATCCTGGGGAACGGGAGCCGTGAACTGAAAGATGTCATGCTGGGGGAAGTATGGCTTTGCAGCGGGCAGTCGAATATGGAATGGACACCCATGAGCAATATCGATAACCGCGACGAGGAGATTGCCTCCGCCAACTATCCGGATATCCGTTTCTTCCATATCCCTAAGCGGGGAGCAACAACTCCACAGAATAACTGCGAAGCTTCCTGGGCTACCTGTACTCCGGATGTAATGAAGAATACCAGTGCGGTTGCCTATTTCTTCGGACGTAATCTGCAAAAAGACTTGAATGTCCCTATCGGCCTGATCGTTTCGGCCTGGGGCGGTACTCCGGCAGAGGTTTGGACGCCGGAAGAACGGGTGATGGAAAATCCACAGATACGTGATGCCATGCCGGATAAAACGTATCCCTGGTGGCCGGTAGAACCGGGTGTGTTATATAATCAGATGATTAATCCGATCGTGCCTTATAGTCTGGCCGGTGCCATCTGGTATCAGGGTGAGTCGAACCGTGACCACCCCGACTCGTACGGTATCCTGCTGAAAACGATGATCGAGAGCTGGCGGAAGAGTTTTAAGAAAGACTTCCCGTTCTATCTGGTGCAGATCGCTCCTTATACCTATAATGCCGGTGATAACGGAGCCGCTTTAGTTCGTGAGCATCAGGAATGGGTGTCCCGTACAGTCCCGGAAACCGGAATGGTTGTCGTTTCGGACTGTGTGGCAGATATAAAGAACATCCATCCCACCAATAAGCAGGATGTCGGCTTACGTCTGGCAAACCTGGCTATGGGAAAGACGTACGGACAACTTGCCTCCGGATACGAAAGTCCGGTATTCAACGGAATGACGGTTAATAAGAATAAGGCGGTTATCTCATTCCTGCATGCCGAAAACGGATTGGTCTGCAAGGATAAACAGATAACCGGTTTCATGATTGCCGGTGAAGACGGTGTTTTTGAGCCGGGTAAAGCGCAAATCAAAGACAATACCGTTATCGTGACTTCTCCGCGTGTGAAGCAACCTGTTACGGTACGTTATTGTTTTGATGATGCAACCGTCGGAAACCTCTTCAATAAAGAAGGTTTACCGGTAGCTCCTTTCCGTACGGACAGAAACTGGAATAATGAATGATATTATTCTGTATCTTTGCCTGTAAAACAAACAGATATTTATGAATGCAGAGATTATACAATTCCTGAAGGAATTAAGCCAGAACAATAACCGGGAGTGGTTTCAGGCAAACAAAGACCGCTACGACGTATTGCATAAAGGGTTTATTGACGAGGTTCAGCAAATCATCAACCGGATAGCGTTGTTCGATCCGCAGGTGGCAGGTCTGGAATCGAAAGACTGCCAGTTCCGTATTTACCGGGACTTGCGTTTCTCTCCGGATAAGACGCCTTATAAAATTCATTTTGCGGCTTATATGGCGCAGGGTGGACGTGCCAGTGAGCGGGGCGGATATTATATCCATCTTGAACCGGGTGCCTGTATGTTATCCGGTGGTGTATGGTGTCCTCCTCCCAAACTGCTGAAAATGCTTCGTCAGGATATTTATGATCATATCGATGAGTTTGTCGGTATTATCGAAAAGCCCTCTTTTAAGGAGGCGTTTCCGGTGATGGAAGGGGAAGTGTTGAAGCGTATGCCGACCGGTTATCCTACCGATTTCAAGTATGATGAGATCCTGAGACATAAGGATTTCTGTTTTGCCGTCAACTTGCCGGACGAGTTCTTTATGGCGGATGACTGGATGGAGCAGTCTTTGAAACGGTTTGAAGAGCTGTTGCCGTTCAATAACTTCCTGAATTATACGGTGGACGAGTTTCTGGGACGGGTATAAAATAGTAAAAGGCTTTAGTCGAACTCTATGGTTGGACTAAAGCCTTTAAAAAACTGAAACCTTACTTTAAATAATACCTTCTTTGTACTTTTTATTTTTATCAATCAGTTCATTAATCTTAGCAACGGAAGCGGTAGAACGCAGTCCGTCTTCCGGTGTATTCATGCAGTAATCCACCAGTACATCTATGGTAGAGACTGCAACATGCATCCGGGTATCGCTGGATGCATAATAGATGAATACTTTTCCATCTTCATCGGCAATCCATCCGTTGGAAAATAGCACATTCGACACGTCTCCTGTCCGTTCTTCCCCGACAGGGGCGAGGAAGTAGCCGCCGGGCTGTGCGATGACCTTTGTAGGATCATCGAGGGCTGTCATATACAGATAGAGTACATAACGAAGCCCGGCGGCACAAGCTCTGACTCCATGAGCCAGATGCAACCAGCCTTGCGGCGTTTTGATCGGATGAGGCCCTTCTCCATTCTTTACTTCCTTGATTGTATGATAGTAGCGTTTATCTATTATTTGTTCCGTGATGACTTCCGCATGTGTAATATCATCGATGAGCGACCAGCCAATACCGCCGCCGCTACCGGCATCGATAAAGCCGTCCTGCGGACGGGTGTACAATGCATATTTCCCATTCACGAATTCCGGATGCAGCACGACATTGCGCTGCTGGCTTTTTGATTTCAGATCGGGTAACCTTTCCCAGTTGATCAAATCTTTGGTACGGACAATCCCTGCTTTGGCTACCGCCGAGGACAGATCACCCGGTTTGGCAACCGGATCATGCCGCTCGCTACAAAAGATACCGTATATCCACCCGTCTTCATGTGCCGTCAGGCGCATATCGTACACATTAGTTTCTTCCGGGTCGATGTCCGGCAGATTGACCGGACGTTCCCAAAACCGAAAGTTATCCACCCCGTTCGGACTCTCGGCGATGGCGAAGTAAGATTTCCGGTCGAATCCCTCCACACGTACCATCAGCAGGTATTTGCCGTTCCATTTGATAGCACCGGAGTTCATGCAAGCATTCACGCCTATGCGTTCCAGGCAGTAGGGGTTGGTTGCCGGGTTGAGGTCGTAACGCCATTCGAGGGGCACATGTGCTGCTGTTACAACAGGGTTCTTATAACGTGTAGCGATGCTGCGGGGAGCATCCAGAGGGGCATTCTCTGCTGATAGAAGCATTTCGTGTTGTATCTGTAACTTTTCGATCGTATCTGAGAAACTGATTTCCATTATCGTATTGTTCTTTATTTATCTATGTATATTGTTAATCACTGTTCAGCATTCCGTTTTTAGAGGTTTTCCGGATAGAGGGAGATGCGGTTTACCCGATGGAATACTAAATAATCCGGTCGGGAAATATGCACTTCATATACAACTTCCTTGGTCTTATAATCTATCTCTATTATTTTTCCTCCAGCTCCATTCACATTGGGAGTGCCGACTCCCGGACCAAATAATATATGATTCGTTTGTGGAAGATATTGCACAGAAGAAAGTGCTACAGAATAACATCTGCGTCCCTGTTCTTTATGTCCGTATTCCCATATCTGTCGTACGGTCTTGTTTTTCTCATTAATCTCAAACTCAACAGCACGACTATATCCGACTTGACTATGAAGGTCTATCTCTTCATGACGACGATGATACCCGTTGTCGAAGATGAGTATGTGTCCGTTGTCAAGTATGACCGGACAATGTGCTCCCCACACCCAGTCGAAATCTTCATGGTATGTTTTTCCATCCAGCACTTCCTTGTCCGTAATTGAAGCCCCGTTGGTATCCAAAGGCGTTAACAATGAATTTCTGTTTTTTTCTGCTCCACGATGTGGCGTGAGAAACCATACCAATTGATTAGCACGCGTTAGTTTCACTAATCCTTGGTAGCGGTTGGAAACCAGTATGCAATCATCATCTTGTGAGTATGCAACAGCGTTGGAATGTGCCCAGTTATGCTGGAAATCGTCCATATCTTGTATGCTTAACAACGCATTCCGGTTCGGATCCATGCTTTTTTTCAAGTCCCATTCGGTTACAATGTCGCCTGTTTCACGGTTTACTTCTATCACATAATCGAAACGGGTGTAAGTCCCTTGTGAATTTGTGCTTCCGGCTTTAGTGACAGTCGCTAGAAGATTTCCATTAGGCATTTCTATCACATCATGGTGGAACGTGTAACCTCTCGAAGCAATATCCCACTCTTTCACAAGATTGCCAACCATATCAAACTCGAATAAGTTCCCTTTCCGGGCATCACCACCCAGAAAGTTGCCGTCCTCCAAACGCTTGAATCCGCAATGAGCCGTGATATTCAATTTCGGATGATTACGTAACCAAAGGTACCAACGTACCTCCCCGTCGCTGTCCAGCATATAGGCACGATGGGCATCATATTCCCCTCCCCCCTGATCATTCACAATAGTGACACCAGGCTCCATCTTGTCCGGTTTACTTATGACCGTTTGTCTGGCGGAAAAGAAATCGGGTACCAAATCTTCGGGAGTAGTCGTTTCGACTTCTATCGTTTCCGTCAGTAGGACTTTTCCTTCCTTATTGACAAAAGAAACATCGACTGTATTCTTTGAGTCACGGTACAAACCATGTATATATTCCTGATGATTATATCCGAATTTGGAAAAAAGGTGCGACAAATCGCCATGCGAGCCATGTTTACCTTTTACACAGACTTTTAATCTCCCTTCTACCGGAAAGGGAACAGTAAGCTGCATACTGCAAGGGGCGTATCCCGTAGGATTCACTTTTATGTTTTCCTTAGACAAGTTTAATGAATTGCCTAAAGTCGGTATGATAATTGTTGTGCCATCTACGTCTGTCAGCGTAGTCCGCCAAGCGGTTGCTTCCGTATTTATGGATGCAATGGATTTTGTAGGTATGAATACCGTATCTCCATCAAAAAAGAAACAGGTGTTTTCTGTTTCCTGCTCCACTTTCAGGAGCAGCTTGTTCTGTTGGATACAAGCATCCATTTGAATATATGTTTCATTGTATTCTTGTTCCTCCTCTTCTTCACAAGAACAGATCAAACCTCCACAGAGTATTACCATCCAAAAGGATAAGTAGCTTCCCGTTTTATTCATATCGGTAGTGTTTTAGGAAAGGAATCCTATCCTCCGCAAACAAAGTACACGTGGACAGGATTCCTTTATTTCAGTTTATTTCCACAACGGATTCTGTTCTATTTTCGGATTATTGTTCCTCTCTCCCTCGCTGATAGGATAGTAAAAATATTTCTCTGCAAAGTTTTCACCGCCTACCTTGCCACAGTCAATGAAATGCTGCTTGATTTCGGCTGCTGTATAATAACGTTTCAACTGATAGAAACGATGCCCTTCCATACAGAATTCCAGGAAATTCTGATGTTCTATCTCTTTCATTACAGCATCTTGTGACATTGCACTAAAATCCTTAGGAGCCAATCCGGCACGATTACGTATACGCTGTAAGTCGGCATTGGCACCGGCAAGGTCATTGGTCATGGCGCAGGCTTCTGCGTGAAGCAACAATACTTCAGCAAAACGGAATACACGCAAACTGTTGCTACGGTTAGACGGAGTATACATGGCATCATTGTCACCGCCAAAGAAGTTGGTGTATTTCTTTCCCAATGCCAGGAACTGAACGCCATTATCCGCTTTCGGATTCGTCATGTAAGAATGTTCCGGATCCCTGTTTAACTTACCTTTGCTCGGAGTTTCCCATAATTCGGCAAAGGTCTTGTCATAAGGATTGTCATAAGGCTTGTTGTCTCCCACTTCATTCTGGTTAAAGTAGAAAGTTGCATACATACGCTTATCGAATTTGCTATCCGATCCTTCAGGACGAGGTTCTTTGATAAATTCGCGTAATGCTTCTGAGGCCGGAGCCATCTTAAACCAAGCTCCCGTTCCTTCCGGACCTAAATAGGTAGGAAGATTCATACCCATACTGGCATTAGCATCGTCGCCGCCCCATGTACCTGTACCGCCTAATTCATTCACATAATCAATCTCGTAAACCGATTCTTTATTGAATTTGTTGTCTTTGTGGAAGTTTTCCAATGGATCCTCTACCAAATCATAATTATAAGGAGACTGTAACAATTGTCCCAATACCTCCTTCGCTTCGGCATATTTTTTCTGGAACACATATGTCTTGCCCAGATAGGCCAATGCCATACCTTTGCTGATGCGCTGTCTTTCGGATGCTGCGCGTTCTACCGGCAAATATTTGGCTGCCTCGATAAAGTCATCTTCCACCTGTTTCCATACAGTTTCTTCCGGAGAGGAGGCAATGTAGGTGTCTTCCGGATTGACTACCGGTTCCAAATGCAATGGTACAGCCCCATAATTGCTTGCTAAAAGGAAATAATACATACCGCGCATACCGTATGCCTCTGACAGGTATTGTTGTTTCAATTCGGGCTTTTCCCATTCAATCTCTCCCGACTGCAAATTGCTGATAACCATGTTAGCACGCTGTATCCCTTTGTACAAATCACCCCAGATACCCGGATCCATATTGGCTGTATTGGTAAAAGTGGAATAGAACTTGATATCTCCGTCTTCGTTGGGGATAAGAAACACATCATCGCCACGGCTAGTCATGGTAAGATAATGAGTATGTGCACCATAATAACCTTCTGACTGGTTCCTGATAGGGGCATATATGGTACATAGTGCCTGGTCCACATTTTGGGGATAATCCCAAAAACCTTCATCTGTAGGAGTGTTGGGATTTGTTTTGGATAGGAAGTCCGCTTCATTACATGCAGAGAATGATAATGCAAGTAAAGAAGCCAGAGTCAAGTTTAATATATTCTTTTTCATGTTTATTTACTTTAAAAGATTAGAAATCAAGTTGTATACCGAAAGATATAGTACGTGCCAACGGATAACGTCCGTGGTCGCAACCGCTGGTCATGATACCTTCGCCACCACCATTTGTAGCGTCATTAGCTCCTAGGTCAGGTGAATATCCCTTGTAACCGGTAATGGTAAAGAGATTGTCCATTGTGGTATAGAAACGGAGTTTATTCACATTGATTTTCTGTGTCAATGCGCTTGGTAATGTATAGCCGAATTCCAAAGTCTTCAAGCGGAAGAAGTCTCCATTTTCCAGCCAACGATCGGTCCAGCGAGTGTAGTTCATCTCATCTTTTTTAGCGTATCGAGGCATATCCGTATTCGTATTCTGGGGAGTCCATGAATCGAGTACTCTTACCGAATAGTTGTTGAGTTCGTTAGTAGACTCCATGCGGGCACGGGTATAATTGTAAATCTTTTGGCCGAAAGAACCATCGAAGAAGAGATTCAAATCAAAACCTTTCCACATACCTCCCATATTAAGGCCCAAATTGAACTTAGGGAAAGGTGAACCGCAATATTGACGGTCGCCATCTGAAATCTTTCCGTCGTTGTTGATATCTATGAAACGTATATCTCCCGGTTCGGCATCCGGTTGAAGCACAGTGCCATTGTTGTCTTTATGTGCTAATACTTCGTCTTGGCTTTGGAATAATCCGTCTGTTTTCGTTAACCAAAAACCGCCAATGGGATAACCAACCTTTGCCCGAGTGATAATTCCTTCTCCTTGCGGATTATAACCTCCATACTCTTGTACTTGGCCAATGGTGATTTCTTTTAGTTCGTTGGTTTGAGTAGAAGCGTTCACGCCTACGAAATAGTACAAATCACCTATCGTGTTGCGATGAGTTACCGCTATTTCAAAACCTTTGTTCTCCACAGTACCGGCATTCATGGTTGGAGAGCCTTTCAAACCGGCATTACCAGCCATGTTGATAGACAGCAAAATATCTTCTGAACGCTTCACATAGTAGTCGGCAGTCAAAGTTAATCTGTCGTTGAAGAATCCTAAATCCGTACCAATATCCCAAGTTTTGGATTTTTCCCAAGTCAAATTCTGTGGAGATACCCAGCTTGCATTGGTAATGGCACCTTGCCAAGACTTGTCTCCTATAATATAGTTCATACCTGTTACCAAGCCTGCTTGAGTCCTGTAGTTGCCGATTTCCTGATTACCCAATACACCATAGCTGGCTCGTATTTTAAAGTTGTTCATCGTTTCTTTCCAATCCTCAAAGAAGTTTTCCCTGGCTATGTTCCATGCTGCAGAAGCAGAAGGGAACCATCCGTAGCGATGTCCGTCAGCAAAACGGGAAGAACCATCACGACGTACAGAGGCAGACACCATATAACGACCTGCATAGCTATACATTGCGCGTCCGAACAATGAGACCAATGAATTGGACTGCTTGCTTCCCGAGTTAGTCATACTGGAATTAGGAGCAGCATCAAGGGTATGGGGAGCTCCCGGTGCAAAACCTTCGCGGTATGCAGAAACAGAACGTGAATTGAAATCCTGTGCAGAATAACCAACCATTGCAGAAAGGTCATGTTGTCCAAATGTACGGTCATAGTGCAGTGTATGTTCCAACAACCAGGAATCAGATTTGTAGGTGTTTTCATTCAATTTGGAATTACCGCTACTTCCCAAGTCACCCCAGTTATAACTACCATTCCACTTTGAATCGCTATATTCACTACGGTTGATACCTGCATTTATTTTATACTTCAAGCCTTTGAGGAATAGATCTACTTCTGCCCAGGCATTGATCAAAAGGTCTGAACCGTGACGCTCAAAGTCGTTGACATAAAGATAACCCAACGGGTTGGAAAGGTTCTTGAATCCACTGTTCGTGATGCCACCAAATCCATCTACCTTGTTATTAGGATCATATACAGGAATGATCGGGTTTTGCCGCAACGCATCCGTAATGGTAAAGTCGTCATAATCCTTATTGTAGAACTTCGCCATTATCGAGGATCCCATACGCAGATGATTATTCAAGAAAGAAAATGTATTTTTGGCATGCAAGGTGAAGGCTTCGTAACCTGTGGTACGCAATACACCTTTTTGGTTCAGATAACCTCCTGCCAGACTATAAGTCGAATTTTCAGCACCGCCGTTCACTGCAAGGGAAGCCTTGGTTACAGGAGCAGTATGGAACACTTCATCTTGCCAGTTTGTCCCTGCTCCGCCTTTCCAGTTCTTTACTGCTTCGGGTTCACCACCCGGAGAATAATAGTTATCCTTCATGAATCCAATCCACTGGTCGGCATTCATGACATCCAGTTTCTTGGTAACAGTTTGAAAACCTGTATACACGTTGGCGGAAATCTTAGCTTTGGAATTTTTGAGGCCTCCTTTGGTTGTTATCAGCACTACGCCGTTGGCTGCACGTGAACCGTAGATGGCTGCCGCTGAAGCATCCTTCAATACTTCTATGGATTGAATAACGGAGGGGTCGACCATATTGATGTCACCATATACACCGTCGATCACGACTAAAGGTTCGTTTGTGTTATTTACAGACCCTACGCCACGAATGTTGATGTTCATGCCAGAACCCGGCTGACCACCCACATTGGAGATATTAACACCTGCAATTTTCCCTTGCAAAGCGCTGGAAGCGCTGCGTGCTACATCGGCCATCAAATCCTTGTTGGATACGGAAGCTACTGCACCTGTCAAGTTACTTTTCTTTACTGTACCGTAACCGATTACTACAACTTCATCCAATAATTCGCCATCAGCCATTGTGATGTTGATTACATTCTTGTTACCAACAGTGATAGATGACTGTTGCATACCTACGTAAGAAAATTCCAGGACCTGTCCTGGATTGGCATTGATGGTGTAATTTCCATCAATGTCAGTTGTTGTACCTATTGTGGTTCCTTTTACAACAACTGTTGCTCCGATAACGGGATTATTCTCCGCATCTTTTACCGTACCCTTCACGGTAATTGCCTGTTGCGCCCATCCGGAGAGAGCGAAGGCTCCTAGTAATAGAGAAAAAGCTAGTTTTCTGTTCATGATAATATAGTTAAATAATAATTGTTAAGTTAGATTTACCACCATTCTGGAATATAACCGGTATCGGAAGGATTTGGGTCTACACCATCAATTGCAATAACTTTCTTTGTTAAAACAATATCAAGATTATCTCCTGTAACATGAGCTTTGATCGTTTGTTCTCCAAGTGCTTTTTCACGAACTACGACAATGTACTGTAACATATTTGTAACTTGATGGAGATCATCCAAATCCCATTCTACACGAACGTTTGCTGGTTTGTCTCCCATGATAGTATATCTTCTACCTATTTGATTATAAATATCATCTCTACCATAGATATAATAACCAGATTTGTTTTGTTCATTTACAGACTGATTTGTTTTGTTTGGGTTTTCAGCATAAACGTTGATTCCAGTTAACAATAAAAGAGAAATTACGAATACAATTTTGAAAGTCTTCATAATATTATGTTTTAAATTTATTGTAAGATATTTATTGCGTTTTATGTATAGAGCTCACAATAAGCTTACTTTCTTTGATTTAGTGAAAGTAAACTTATTGTATTGCTGTGATTACTTCTTAATAATCTTGGATGTTTCAACTCCTGTTGTTTTCTCTACTTGAATGTAGTAGATACCATTTTTACAGTTGGAAAGATCTATGTTGGCTTCCATACTGTTATTACCGTATGATTGGCTTTTAACTAAATCTCCCATTGTTCCGATAACTCGAATTGATTTTATAGCAGAATCGTCAGTCGATTTGACGGTTACATTGGATGCATCGTAATACGAAACTGTAATAGATAATTGTTTTTCTACAGAAAGGGATTTACTCTTTCCGTTGGAGATGCAATAAGAACCGTTGAAAAGCGGTAGTCCAGAACCTTCTGCATAAATAAAATAAAAATCTAAATATGTATAATTATCAGATGTTTGTTTTAAATGATAAGGCCAATTTGTTGGTATTTTGATCATAATATCAGTGTAATCATGTGCTGGTATCGTGACTGTGGATACTTTATCTCCACCACCATTGTAAACTTCACCAGTGTATGGTGATTCATGATAACCAAATGCAACTAAAATTCTCGGGTAATTTACTACAATCGGGTTATTTGTAGTATTTGTAATACTTCCTGACACATATATATCACCAGTAGTTGTTACAAAACTGTTTCTTGAATCCAGAGTATATGAACTTAAACGACCTCCAGCTGAACCTCGATCACTAATGTAATATAAGTCTAATCTTAGATCATTTTCAGAAGTAGAGGCCATAGTACTGGTCTTGGTTACAGAATTTGTAACATTATAAGTTCCTGTGAAGAAATATCCGCCTGCACCCTCAGCATAAACGAAATAAAGATTTAATTTTCCATTTCTAATTTGATAATTGCTGGGAATTTTGACTATTACTTCAGCAAAACCATGTGCTTCTATATTGAGGCTTGTTAACATGGTTTTATCATAAGAATATGTGGTTGAAGTATAGGGGGAATCTCCTTGAACAAAAGCAACTAAAATTCTGGATGTATTTAGTTGAATATCCTGATAAGTCTTATTTATCAATCTTCCTTTTACATAAATGTCTCCAGTTGTAAGGAATGTTTTTCCTGAACCATCAGTATATTCATTTATATCAGAATATGTTCCTGAGAGTTGGGTGCTGATTCCATCCAGCTGTAAAGAGATGTCATTTTTAGTAATTGCAAATGTTGTTGCTGTTCCTGCAAATATTGCTATCAGCAAAAAGATTGTTTGTGTTAAAAGCTTTTTCATGATTTTATCTATTTAAAGTTATTCAACGTTTCCTGTAAATGTTACAACACTCTTAGCCGGGAGCGTAACTACATATGTATTATTTACCGGTTGTATTGTATCAAGAGTTGCCCATTTGTGTGTGGCATCAGTCAGATGGCCTACTATCGGACCGGTAGTTTGAGTATTGTTGATCAGTAGATCTAGGGTCTTTTCTGTGTCATTGGTATTGATGGCAACCGCAGTGAATGAATTACCGTTTTTGTAACCGGATACCATATATCCCTGATCCGTATTATATTCGGCTGATATGCGTCTACTGCCTACGGGTATGTAGCGTGTAAAGTTTCCGAATGTTTCATATCGTTTACCGGTTTCGTAGTCCGTACGGTTCTTAGCGATATAGATCAGTCCTTCGTTTGTTCCGCTGTCAGGCAACGCTCCTGCCCACCAAATAATCGAACTTACATTGGCTTCACAAAGATAACGGTGGAATTTGACTGCCCAGTTAAGCCCATCTTCTATGGAAGTACTGTATGAGTTATGCGGGTCGCTGATCTCTGTCAACCATACCGGAACGTTTTTCGATTCAGCTTTGGTAAACGGTTCGATAGCCGGATCTTTTTTCGTTACCGGATCTACATAGCCATGTCCGGCTGCGATGATCGGGTAGTTGGTAATACGAGTATTGAGATTTAGAATATCACGTACATAGTTTTTACTACCCATGATAAAACCTAAAATACCTGTCCATTGTGCATTTTCTCCAAAGATTATCTTCACATCCGGTTGCTTGCTGGCGAATGTAGGCCCCATGTTGTTGACGATGAAACGTCCCAGGGTAGTTGTTCCCGGTAACCAGAGACAAGAACTCCAAGAGGCTGCATATTCCGGCTCATTGGCTGGTGATATGGCATAAGGCTTTAAACCTACTGAACCGTAAGCATCACAAAAAGCAGATAGATAATCGGCATATTCTTGATAGTAAGCAGATTTTAAATTCCCTTTCGAATCGCTGCCGTTACTTTTCATATACGCAGGCGGACTCCAGACGGAGTAAACGAATTTATCGACATCATATAATGCTTTGACACGTTGGTTGATCCATAGCTGACCTTTGCGTTGGGCCATTTCTTCGGCTGCTTCATTTCCATCGGCACTGTAGTCTATATCGAAAAATGGGTCGTCGAGCGGCATATCGATTTCTTCATCTAAATAGAAAGAGGTATCTCCTTCCTTTTTCCAATAATGAGAATAGACTTCACCTCTTAAGATATTCAGGTGCAATCCATCTTTTCCGAACATCAGGTCTAATACTGTATCACGTTTTCGGTGTGCATACAGATAATCAGCCCATCCGGCTTGTGCCACCCCGAAACCATCGATATTTTGTTCTTCTTTATCCCAATGAAGTACTACATCAGTATTTGCAACGGCTTTTGTCGCAATGGAACTACCAGCTTTCTGGTCTGCAAATTCGTTGTCTGTGCAAGATCCTAACAGGAACAAACAAGCGAATAATCCTAAGGTTAAATTTCGACGTGTTTTCATAATGAATGGCATTAATGTTAATCTTCATTGCAAATGTAGAGATTGGAAGAATCCTGGAAGTGTCTTATTCAGTCAAATTATTGCGCGTTTCTGTCAATTTTATTAAATCAAAACTCTTGCAACTGTCTTTAAATTGCATAAATTAACAGTATGACTGTCTGATAGGCGTTAGGTTAACAAATAAAAACCGAATATATGTGAATATTTGTAGGCGATGATTGCTGAGGCTTATTGTACTTAAATTATTGTTTTCCAATTGCTTTAGAGGTGTGGAAGTGCACTGTGAAGTCAAAAGTGATTGCTCTATTCGGTCAACGGAATAAGGGAGGTTCTTTTTTTCTAATTCGGATTTGAAAATATAGTGGGGGGAATAATGGGAGGAATGGTTTAATGAAGGGTAAAATCTTCTATGGTCAAAATGATATAACTATACTATGTAATCGAATTTACTATACGTACTAAATAGAATTACTACGGCGACTAATCAACGGTTGATAACCGTCAGCCGTATGGTTGATGATCGTCGGCCGATTGGCTGATAATTGTAAACCATACGGCCGATAATTATCAGCCGCTGATTTGTTCAGACGATAACTCGCATACGTTGGTAATTCTCGCGGTACTCCTGCGGGGTAACGCCCTTGAATTTCTTAAATACTTTGTAAAAATAAGACTGACTGACAAAACCACACCGGGAAGCGATGTCCATGATACATTCCTTTTCATTGTTGTTCAGTTCGCGGACAACAGAATTGATACGATATTCCTGTAAAAAGTCTGTGAAATTATGGTTCGTATTCTTTTTAAGGAAGCGGGAAAGTGTGGAAAGACTCATTCCCATATATTGGGCCAGTTCGTCTATCGTGATCGGTTCAGCCAGGTTTTTGCTGATATAATCGAGTATCTTTTTCATTTGATAGTCAGTCTCCGTATATTGCGGAGAAGCGTTTTTGGATAAAACGCGCACATCTTCCGACAGGGAGAGCTCATGTAGCAGAATAAAGAACTTCATGACCGAATAGAACCCTTTTTCAGTAGAGATCATTCGCATAATAGGAAGCACACGGTTGATATCGGCCTGGCCGAATACCAATCCATGTTCTGCTTTTGCCATCATTTTCATGACAGAATCGAACTGGTTCTTCTGGAAAGCCGGGTTAGAAAACAGGGACGGATGAAACTGGATGGTGATTTCATGAATATCGTTCGACCGGCAGTTACCGTTCATCCAGGCATGTTTCAATTCAGTGCTGGTGATCAGTACAAGGTCTTTTTCGCCGATAGTTTCTTCCGAGTCGCCGACAATACGCTGGGCACCGCTAGCATTTTCTACAAAGTTAAGTTCCCAAACATTGTGGACATGTATTGGGAAAGTGAAAGAAGATTTTGTGCGTTCGAATAGTATGAAACTGTCCTTAATGGATAGAGGCGACTTTTCTCTGAAAACTTCTGTTATCATGGCATTCATATTAAAACTAGTGTGTATGGGCAAAGATAGCAGATTGAACCTTAATTTGTACGATGAATTTTAAAAAATATTATGATAAATCATCAGCCGGATTGTATGGAAAGGTAAAAGGTTCGAAATTTCAACTCGTTTCGAACCTTTTACAATATGATCAGGACAATGCAGCGATACCTGTTCCGATCAGGTTGGCATTGTTCATTTTGTTGATATGAACTTCTACGTCTCCCAGTCCGAATTCATCCAGAAGCTCCTGCAATTTCTCCATTACGAGAATGTTATAGTCTTTGTCATTCCTGTTTTGACTCCAGAAAAGACTGCCTTCAGCTACCAGGCAAATCTTTTTGGTCTCTTTATTATAGGAAACAAGTAGTCGGATAAGACCGGCAAGCGATGCGGCTACCAGCTGTGCCGAGCGGTTGTAGATCCAGTGGGCTACCTGTACATATTTTTCTTTATGGATATCCGGATAGTTCATAATGGTAGTCAGTTTCTGCGCATCGAACTTTTCTTCGAATTCATCCAGCGGGAAGGTCGCTTTAAGTATGTCGCCCAGATACATGCCGGAAACAGCTTTCTCAAAACGCTGGTATCCACGGGTATTGGTGCAGGCATCTACCGTATCGTCGACAGTGGTCAGGAAAGGCGGATTAAAATCACCGGATTCCAGATTGACAGGGATCAGTCCTTGGACTTGGCAGGAGGGAGGAAGTTTTGTTATTTTCTCCGCAGGGATAAAAGTGGCCATATTCGTTCCGGTTCCGACAATCAGTCCTATATAGGCATCATAACCGCTGTTGGTCAGTCCGGCGAACAGGCTGGCTACGGTATCGTTGAGTACCTTTATACCAGTGAATTTGATGTCGTTCCTTTCATTCAGATAGTCGAGCAAAGGTTTTCCGACAGGTTCTCCGATCATATCCTTTATTTCAACACCCTTCGTCCAGTGCAATAACCGGGCGTCGCCATCGGGAAGGGATTCGGCTGCATAGGAGAAACAGTAACCGATCGGCATTTCTTCGTCCCGTTTGATCTCTCCGATCGGATCGGCCAGTTCCTTAAACAACTCCTCACGGGTGAAACCGGGTGTTTTCATAACGGACAGATCCTTTTTCCATCCGTTATCAGGGTGAATAGTTGCTTTGTCGTCTGCAAAATTGACTGTTGCCACCCTGTAATTGGTGCCGCCCAGGTCGAGAACCAAAGCCTTTCCGTTGATACCTTTACTCCTGGGAGTAATAAATGTTGGCAGACATTGTATTTCTGCATTGTCTTTTGCCAGACCTTCTTCTACTTTCTTCTGTAACGTAAGGGCAATTTCCTTCAATTGCTCCTGTTCTAGTTTAAAAATATTTCTCTCCATGATATACCGATTTAATTAGGATGCTAAGATCCTTCCTTTATTTGTAAATAACAAATTGCAGGGGGTATTTAGTTTTAAAAAATGTAGATGATGATGAAAAAACTCTTTGTGTCAATTCGTAAGTGGCGCGACTGTTTTTATTGTTTTTTTAAGAGGCGTCAGGCATAAAAGGACTTTGTTTGGCATTAATAGACCTGATTTCTTATAAATTGTAAGTTGGTGTTCGATTCGTTCTAATTTGATATTGGTTTAAAATGGTTAAATATGTTATTTTGGCTATCAAATTGTCAAATAATATTTGGTTGATACCGGAAAACTGTGTTCATTTGCACGCAATTTGAAAGTAAATCTTATAAGTAATATATTTTATGAAAGCTTCATTATTGAGAAAAGAAATTTTGACACTGGTTGTCTTGTTCGTATGTAGTTTGGCAATGAGTGCAGCCTCTCCGAGAAACTATCTTTATGATACAAAGGAGGAGAATGGTAAGATCGTATCGAAAGTTATCTTCCTGCAGGAAGAAGGACTTTTAAACAAGCAGGTGAAATATGAATTCACCTATAATGATAACGGCAAAGTCGCTGAAAAGAAAGCGTACCGCTGGAATCAGTCAAAAGAAACCTGGGATCCTTATTATCTGATTTCTTATCAGTATAACGAGGCAAAGGGAGAAATTAATTCCGTATACGGAATGTGGAACAAAAAGAAAAAAGATTTTAGTTTGAATACACAAGAAATGGTTGTACCAGCAACCAGTTATGAGGAAATATTCTCATAATACCTATTTTAAAACATTTCATAGACACACACACACGAAAGTGGCGCGAATAACAAAAGACGTGAGTCCCTGTTATTAGCGCCACTTTTACTATTTAAAAGATTATCTGTCGATCAGATAATCTTTTCTATTTCTGCTAAGTTCTTTGCTACATCCTCATCGGTAACTTCGTAGTTGCCCAGGTCGCCAGCCAGATACTGGTCGTAGGCGGCCATATCGATCAGTCCGTGGCCGGACAGGTTGAACAGGATGGTACGTTGCTTGCCTTCTTCTTTTGCTTGCAGCGCTTCGTTGATGGCAACGGCGATAGCGTGAGAAGATTCCGGAGCCGGGATAATACCTTCTGCCTGTGCAAACATAGTAGCTGCCTGGAATGTATCCAGTTGTTTTATGTCTGCGGCATTCATCAAACCGTCTTTCATCAGCTGGCTGACGATAGAACCGGCACCGTGGTAACGCAGGCCGCCGGCATGAATATTGGCGGGAGCGAAATTATGTCCTAACGTGAACATCGGGATCAGCGGGGTATAACCGGCTTCATCGCCGAAGTCGTACTGGAATTGTCCGCGTGTCAGCTTCGGGCAGGAAGCCGGTTCGGCAGCAACGATACGTATCTCTTTTCCTTCTGTCAGCTTGTGGCGCAGGAAGGGGAATGTAATACCTGAGAAGTTTGAACCGCCACCGAAGCAACCGATCACAACATCGGGATATTCGCCGGCCATTTCCATCTGCTTTTCAGCTTCGAGGCCGATCACGGTCTGGTGGAGCATGACGTGGTTCAATACACTACCTAAAGTATATTTACAGTTTGGTGTCTGCATTGCCAGTTCAACAGCTTCCGAGATCGCTGTACCCAGGCTTCCCTGATAATTAGGATGGTCTGTCAGGATCTTGCGTCCTGCTTTTGTGCTCATACTAGGAGAAGCGATCACCTGTGCACCGAATGTCTGCATGATCGAACGGCGGTAAGGTTTCTGGTGGTAGCTAACCTTTACCATGTAAACGGCCAGTTCCAGCCCGAATGCCTTGGCTGCATAAGAAAGGGCTGCACCCCATTGTCCGGCACCTGTTTCGGTCGTGATATTGGTTGTGCCTTCCTGTTTACAATAGTAAGCCTGTGCGAGAGCCGAGTTCAGTTTATGAGAACCGATCGGGCTGACACTTTCATTTTTGAAATAGATATGAGCCGGAGTATCCAGCATCTTTTCCAGGCCATAAGCACGAACCAGCGGAGTAGGACGCCATACCTTATATAGTTCACGTACTTCTTCCGGAATTTCGATCCATGCATCCGTAGTGTTCATTTCCTGGTGGGATACCCCTTTGGAAAATAAAGGATACAGGTCTTCTTCCTTCAACGGTTGCTTTGTCTGCGGATTTAACATAGGGCGTGGTTTGTTCTTCATGTCAGCCACTATGTTGTACCAGGCTGTAGGTATGTCTTTCTCCTCTAGTAAAAATTTTTTCGTACTCATAATTCTTTATGTAGTTTACATTATTAATCAAATTTGGCCTTTAAGGCTTACAACTTGGAAGCAAAGTAACAAATAATATTTCGTTCTTCAAATTGAATGAACAAAAATATATACCTTTGCGGCTTCAAACTAGACAAATAGGTAACAAACAACAACAATGAAAAAGCTGGCTCTGCTCTTGGTAAGTGCACTGACTTTGTTTTCCGCAACTGCCCAAAAGAAAAACTTTACTTACAAGTTTTATGGATTCGTACGTGGTGACCTGTTCTACAATACGCGTGCCAATATGGCTCCGGTAGACGGAAACTTTTACCTTTTCCCGCTGGATAAGAATCCGGATGAAGACGGGAAAGATCTGAATGCGACCCCGAATGGTAGCTTCTATACTTTTACTTCCCGTTTAGGGATCAGTGTAACAGGGCCGAATGTGGGTACAGCCCGTACTTCGGCTTGTCTGGAAACCGACTTCGGCGGCTTTTCGGGAAGCACCACGATGCTTCGTATCCGCCAGGCCTGGGTGGCGCTCGATTGGGAGAAGAGTAATGTATTGATCGGTCACACCTGGCATCCGTTGTTCGGTTCCGTTTTTCCGGATATGCTGAACCTGTCTACAGGGGCACCTTTTCAACCGTTTAATCGTAGTCCGCAACTCCGTTACCAATACAAGGCCGGTAAGGTGAAGCTGACGGCTTCTGCTATCTGGCAGCTGCAATACACGTCGAGCGGCCCGAAAGGAATGAGTGAAGATTATATTAAGAACAGTTGCGTACCGGAATTTTACGTGGGGGGCGATTATACTTCCGACAATGGCTGGTTGGCCGGAGCCGGTGTTCATTTGATTTCCCTGAAACCCCGTACGACCTCGGAGGTAGACGGTAAAACGTATAAAGTAAATGAGCGGATGACCACATATTCATACGAAGCTCACTTGAAATATACCGGCAGGAATTATACCTTTGCAGCCAAAAGCCTGATGGCATCCTGTCTGGATCAAACAGCCCTGATCGGTGGTTATGGTATCAGCTCGATCGATCCCCGGACAGGGGAACAGGAGTACACTCCTTTCCGTCATTCAACTACCTGGGCTAATTTTACTTACGGTACGAAATGGAAGACCGGGCTTTTTATGGGATATACCAAGAACCTGGGGACGGACGACGAACTGATTGCTTCGAAAACTGTCTATGGTATGGGATTGAATATCGATCAGTTGTTTACTGTGAATCTGAATTTATCATATAACCTGCCTCACTGGCAGATCGGACTTGAATATTCGCCGGCAACGGCCTGGTATGGTACGATCAACCAGAAGAGCGGGAAAGTGGGAGACACCCACGCCGTAACCAATCACCGGATACTGGGATTGGTTATGTATTATTTCTAAATTAAACGCTTTTGAATGAGAACGAAACTGAGCATGCTTTTACTGGCCGGACTGTTAGCGGTAACTACCGGTTATGCACAGAAGAAAAACTTTTCGTATAAGTTTTACGGACAGGTACGTGGTGATTTGTTTTATAACTCCCGGGCAAACTCCGAGATAGTAGACGGTTTGTTCCATCTTTATCCGCTGGATAAGAAACCGGATGCCGATGGCAACGACCTGAATGCTACGGCAAACGGTAGTTTCTACCTGCTTTATTCCCGGTTGGGGATAGATGCGGCAGGGCCGAATGTGGGGAAAGCGAAGACAACGGCCAAGCTGGAAGTTGACTTTCGTGGCTCGGGTAGTAACTTTGCGATGATCCGTGTGCGCCATGCTTATGTGAATCTCGATTGGGGCAAATCAGCCGTATTGATCGGCCAGACCTGGCATCCGCTGTTTGGCGATATCTTTCCGCAGATGCTGAACCTTTCTACCGGTGCTCCTTTCCAGGCGTTCAGCCGTAACCCGATGCTGCGTTACCGCTATACGGATAGCGGGTGGAGCCTGACCGGAGCGGCTATCTGGCAGTTGCAGTATCTCTCTACCGGCCCCAACGGGAAGAGCGAGGAATATATAAAGAATAGTTGTGTGCCCGAATTTTATGGCGGTATCGATTATAAATATAAGAACTGGACGGCAGGAGTCGGGGTGGATGTCCTTTCGCTGGCTCCCCGGGTGAAGTCTGAATTTAACGATAAAGTATATAAGGTAAAGGAGCGCATTACTTCCGTTTCGGTGGAGGCGCATGCCCGCTATACGGATGATAACTGGAAGATCTCCGCCAAGACAATTATGGGAGAGAACCTGGCTCACCTCTGTATGTTGGGTGGCTACGGCGTCAGCAGCATCGACAAACGTACCGGCGAACAGGAATATACGCCTTACCGCCATTCAATGACCTGGCTGAATATCGTATACGGAAAGAAATGGCAACCCGGCCTGTTTGTCGGTTATCTGAAGAACCTCGGAGCCGGTAAAGATATTGTCGGAGCGACCTATGGTGTCGGCCTGGATGTGGATCAGGTGTTTACAACCAATCTGCAAATGTCGTATGTGTTACCTCACTGGAAGCTGGGATTTGAATACAGCCCGTCATTGGCCTGGTATGGCGATAAAACACTGGCTGACGGACGTATCCGTGATACACACTCTGTAACGAATCACCGTATATTAGGTGTCTTAATCTATTCATTCTGATGAAAACACTGATAATCGGAGCCAACGGTTTCACGGGGAGACGGATTTTGCAGAATCTGTCCCAGCGTGGAGGATATGAACTGACAGGTTGCTCTCTGCACGGAGATATCGCCCCGGGAGATAATTACCGATTTGTCCGGGCTGATATCAACGATCACGCCATGATCGCGCAATTGGTGGATGAAATCCGCCCGGAGGTTGTGATCAATGGTTCCGCTCTTTCTGTTCCCGATTATTGCGAACTGCATCATGAGGAAGCTTATGCAGCCAATGTGCTGGCTGTCGAAAATATAGCCCGCTGTTGCGATAAACTGGGAAGCCGCTTTATCCACTTGTCTACCGATTTCGTATTTGACGGGAAGAAAACTACTTTGTATACTGAAGAAGATACGCCTGATCCGGTAAATTATTATGGTATCTCCAAATATCAGGGAGAGCTGGCTGTGGCAGCCAATTGCAGCAGTTATGCGAATGTCCGCGTAGTCGTTGTTTATGGCAAAGCCTTCCCCGGACAGCATGGCAATATCCTGCAACTGGTGAAGAACCGTTTGCAGGCAGGGCAGGAGATACGGGTCGTTTCCGATCAGTACCGCACGCCGACCTGGGTCAATGATATTGCTGACGGAGTGGAAAAGCTGATGCATATATCCCAAAACGGCATCTGGCATATTTGCGGTGGCGAATGCCTTTCCATTGCAGATATAGCTTATCGCGTAGCAGATTATTTCAAGCTGGATCGCTCGCTGATCCTTCCGGTCACTACTGAAGAAATGAACGAAGCAACGTCACGTCCGCGGTTCAGTGGGCTGAGTATCGAAAAAGCCCGTTGCGAATTAGGGTATAACCCGCATTCCCTGGAAGAAGGAATGGAAGAAATGAGATCGTAAATCATATATATAATAAGTAATATGAGTACAGAAAATAAGAACTCTCTGGAACTGAAGTACGGCTGTAACCCCAACCAGAAGCCGTCGCGCATCTTTATGCAGCAAGGGGAATTGCCAATTGAGGTATTGAACGGCCGTCCCGGATATATCAATTTCCTCGACGCCTTCAATAGCTGGCAATTAGTAAAGGAACTGAAAGAGGCTACCGGCCTTCCCGCAGCAGCATCTTTCAAGCATGTAAGCCCGGCCGGTGCGGCTGTCGGTATTGAAATGAGCGACACGCTGAAAAAGATCTATTTCGTGGATGACCTGCCGCTTACTCCTTTGGCTACAGCTTATGCCCGTGCCCGTGGTGCCGACCGTATGTCTTCTTACGGTGACTTTATCGCTTTGAGCGATACTTGCGACGAGGCTACCGCCCGCCTGATCAACCGTGAAGTTTCGGATGGTGTCATTGCGCCCGACTATACGCCGGAAGCCTTGGAGATCCTGAAGAACAAACGGAAAGGTACTTACAATGTAATCAAGATCGATCCCGCATATAAACCGGCTCCTATCGAACATAAGGATGTATTCGGTATCACGTTCGAGCAGGGACGCAATGAGATCAAACTGGATGAAAGCCTGTTGACGAATATCCCGACCAAGAGCAAAGAGTTTACAGAAGAAGCCAAACGCGACCTGATCATTGCCCTTATTACATTGAAATATACACAGAGTAACTCTGTTTGCTATGTAAAAGACGGACAGGCTATCGGTATCGGCGCCGGCCAGCAAAGCCGTATCCATTGTACCCGTCTGGCTGGTAACAAAGCGGATATCTGGTTCCTGCGTCAGCATCCGAAGGTAATGAATTTGCCTTGGATCGAAAAGATCCGCCGTGCCGACCGTGACAATACGATCGATGTGTATATCAGCGACGATCACGAAGATGTGTTGGCCGACGGTGTATGGCAACAGTTCTTCACCGAAAAACCGGAAGTGCTGACCCGCGAAGAAAAACGTGCCTGGTTGGATACGATGAACGGCGTTGCTTTAGGTTCGGATGCTTTCTTCCCCTTCGGCGACAACATCGAACGTGCCCACAAGAGCGGCGTTGAATATATTGCACAGGCAGGCGGCTCCGTCCGTGACGATAATGTAATCGATACCTGCGATAAATATGGTATGACGATGGCCTTTACGGGGGTACGGTTGTTCCATCATTAATTGATAATAGACGAATGGTTATTTGAATAGGCCTGGTTAGACTTATTCAAGTAACCATTTCCAGATAGGGAGGACGGCGATCTCTTTTCCGTCTTCCATGATTATTTCTTCTTCATCGTAAGTGATAATGAGTAATTTATCAACATCCATAATTTTCGCTATTTTCAATAGAGCGGTTATTTCGCGTTTACGTGTTGCTTCCTCTTTCAGACTGTATGATACTTGTACTGCAAGTTTCTTTGTCGGTATATAAAAGTCAACTTCAATATTTTGATGGTAAAAGTAAAGTTCATCTTCATATTTCTTTTTTAAACTGACAGCCACCAGATTTTCCAATAGTGAAGTGACCGGATCAATGAGGAATAGGTTCAGCAGGCCATTGTCAATAAAATAGTATTTCTGATTGGATACTTTCTCTACTAATTTGCTGGCATAATTCTCAATAGAAAAAATCAACCATGTCGCTTGTAGAAATTCCAGGTAATCAATAACAGTATCTGTGGTGACTTTAACTCCTGTGGACGAAACGATGTTTGACAGCCGATTGAATGAGGATGGCTGTTTTACGCTTTCCGCCAACTTGCGAATCAGGACTTTCATGGCTAAATCGTTTCGGATAGAATACCGTGTTATTAAATCACCGAAAAATATCTTATTGAATAAGCTGCTTAACCATTGGCGTTTTTCTATCTCTTCTATCAGTTCCAGTTCCGGTAGCCCGCCAAAGTAGAAATATGCAGAGAATGCACGGACTATTTCAGTACGATTTTTGAAATACCAGACCGGTTCAACAGTTATACTATTAGCTTTCAGATATTCCCGGAATGAAAAAGGATATACATTCTGAATGAGAAACCGACCACCAAGTGTTGTGGCAATCTCGCTACTTAGCATTTTGGCATTGCTTCCGGTGATGTATACCCTATATTTCTGATCGGCCAGCCGACGGGCAAACTTTTCCCAATGCTCCACTATCTGAATTTCGTCCAAAAAGAAGATTGGATGATGTGCATAAAGCTCTTCGTAACAGACTTTGATAAGATCCAGATCTTCGATTGTTAGGCCTACCAGACGGTCATCCTCGAAATTGAAATAAAGAATTTCCTCTATCTGGTGTCCTTCTCTCAATAAATGTTGTATCTGTTGATACATCAGATAAGACTTTCCGGCACGGCGAAGGCCGACAAACACATAGTTTAGCTGGTCTGATAGATGAATATCTCGTTCTATCAGTGTTATTTTCTCTACGAAATTTTGATATTCAATAATTAGAGACTTTATCACATCCTTTTCCATGTCGTTTTATCTTTTATACAGGCAAATATACTGCGATTTTATCGACTATAAAAGATAAAAGTCTGTTTATTTTGTCGATTATAAAAGACGAATATGCCTTTTTCATTCTGTAAGCAGGCGAACGTGATATAATAATGGTGTTTACTTAGGTATAAAAAACGAAAGGGACGGTCTCCAACAGACCGTCCCTCTCTTATATAGAAAGATTGTAAAGTTGTTATCCTATGTTCTTTACCTTGATCAGGTATTCGGCGATCTGAACAGCGTTCAGGGCGGCGCCTTTCTTGATCTGGTCGCTTACTGTCCAGAATGTCAGTCCGTTCGGGTTGCTGATATCCTTGCGGATACGACCTACGTAAACAGGTTCTTTATCGGCAACGAACAAAGGCATCGGGTAGTCTTTGTTTGCCGGATCGTCCTGCAGGATGATACCTTCGCCTTCGGCAAATGCCTTGCGAGCTTCTTCGATACTGATAGGACGTTCTGTTTCAATCCAGGTTGCTTCGCTATGGGCACGCATAACCGGAACACGTACACAGGTTGCGCTCACTTCGATATCGGAGTGCATGATCTTGCGTGTTTCGTTATACATCTTCATTTCTTCTTTCGTATAACCGTTTTCAGTGAACACATCTACGTGAGGGATCACGTTGTATGCCAACTGATAAGCGAATTTTTCTACAGTAGGTTCTTCGCCCTTCAACAGTTGTTCGTACTGCTTGATCAGTTCGGCCATAGCTGTTGCACCTGCACCACTGGCTGCCTGATAAGTGGCTACCTGTACGCGCTTAATGTGCGATACCTTTTCGATTGCCTTCAATGCAACGACCATCTGGATGGTAGTACAGTTCGGATTGGCAATGATACCGCGGGGACGATTCAGTGCATCTTCCGGGTTCACTTCTGGAACTACCAAAGGTACATCGTTTTCCATACGGAATGCGCTGGAGTTATCGATCATCACAGTACCATGTTTTGTAATGGTTTCTGCAAATTCGATAGATGTACCACCACCGGCCGAAACAAAAGCAACATCGATTCCCTTAAAGTCGTCGTTATGCTTAAGTTCCTTCACGGTATACTGTTTACCACGGAAGTCATAAACATGTCCGGCACTACGCGATGAGCCAAAAAGCACAAGCTCATCCATCGGGAAGTTTCTTTCGTCGAGTACGCGCAGGAATTCTTGTCCTACAGCTCCACTCACACCAACAATTGCTACTTTCATTTTGAGCACTAATTTAATTGTGATATAAAAAAATTGTTATAACTTTACCGCATCCAAAATCGGTTACGCGTATAGTTGTAAGCTATTAGCGTGCAAAGATAGATAATTTTATAACAAAACTATATAACTATGAAACAATTCATTCTATTTTTCCTCGTATTGCTTCCTGTTTGTGCATTTGCACAGTTCACAGAAACGTTTGATGGGCCTGAGATTAATTCCGCTAACCCGTGGGAGGGTCATTTGGACAAGTTTATAATCGATAAAGAGGGTTGGTTGCGGCTAAACGGAGTAGAAGGAGAGGTCGATACTGTTAGCTTGAGGTGTCCTATTTCCTATGCATCCACTATGCAGTGGGAATTTGATACCTGGATCGAGAATGCTCCGAGTAATGAAAATTACCTCCGTTTGTATCTGTATACAGAAGAGAGCGGTGCTTATTATTATGTACAAATCGGAGATGCAGGAGCAAAAAAAATCAGCCTCCGTACTAAAGGCTCTAAATCTCTGTTTACAATGAAAGAAAGTGATTTGCCAAAGGAGTCTGTATCTCTTTCTATAAAAGTAACATTAGAAGAAAATAAAGTTTGGACTATGTATTCTCGCAGAGCAGGAGAGTCTTCTTATCGCTTGGAGGGCCAGACTTCAACATTTCCTGTGAAAACGCCTCTGGAGAGCGGAAAGCTTATACTGAATATCAGACATACAAAAACACGTTACCGGAATTTTGCCATCGACAATTTAAAGGTCTTGCATGATATTACTCCAACCGATACCATTCCGGATGAAACTCCGGAAGATCCTGATCCGGAAGAACCGTTGCCACCTGATATTGTTTTGCCGAAACTGCTTTCTGTCGAACCGTTAAGTTTGTCTGAACTTCAGTTTACTTTTGATCAAGCGGTGAATATAACAGATGCCGAGTTCTCCATATCTAATATTGGTAAGGCTAATCGTGTGACATATACTGACGATGAAGAAATGACGATTGTGAATACCCGCTATCCAAAGGAGATGGTTGCGGGAGTAGAATATACAATTTCTTATAAAGGGATTACTGATAAGGAGGGAAACAAACTTTCCTCTTTCTCACAAGAGTTTAAACTGGAAGAAGAGGGAGAAGAAGCCACTTCCGGTTCTGTTCGGATAAACGAAATAATGGCAGATCCGAAAGGCTTGAAAGAATTACCTGAAACGGAGTATGTGGAGCTATATAATAAAACGGCCAATGTGATCAGCTTGGCAGACTGGCAGTTTTCCTATGGTGGAAAAGCTAAATCTATGGGCTCGTTTGAAATTCCGGCAAACGGTTATGCTGTACTTTTCCGTTCCGGACGTGATATAAAGATTGATCCTTCGGCTATAAAAGTACCATTAGATAATTTCCCGTCTCAATTGGCAAATGCAGGTAAGCAACTGCAATTACTCGATGCTTCGGGTAATCTGATCGACGAAGTAACTTACGATAAAGCCAAACCCGGCAAATCATGGGAACGTTCATCTTCCGGCTCTTGGCATCTTTCTTCCGATCCCCGAGGAGGAACACCCGGTTCGGCCAACTCTTCCGGGCAAGGAGAGCCGGAACAACCGGAAAAACCTGTTGAACCCGATAAGCCGGCAGAACCCGAAATCCCCGACGATCCTTCAGTTTCGCCAACTATCAAAGTTGAACCGAAAGAATTTATCTTTAATGAGCTTCTTCCCAACCCCTTTGCCGGAGGTAGCGAATACTTCGAGTTATATAACCGTTCCGACCGTTCTTTGCCTTTGTCCGGTTTGTCTGTCGCTGTGCGTAAAACGGATGGAACGTTGAGCACACGCTACCCGTTATCTTCAATAAATACGCTTATCGAGCCGGATGGTTATGCCGTACTGACCAAGAGTATTGAGGGAGTAGCTGATTTCTATATGGTGACGTCCCCTGCAGCCCTCTTTGAAATCTCAAAATTACCTATATTGGCAAATACATCTTCTACCCTTGTTTTGTTCCGTACTGAAGATGGAACGATAATCGACGAAGTGTCCTACTCTTCCAAATGGCATGCCTCTTCGATAAAAGATCAGAAAGGAGTCGCCCTTGAACGGATCGATCCCGAAGCCGAAACACAATCTCCTTCCAACTGGACTTCTGCATCAGCCACAGCAGGTTATGGAACTCCAGGATATCCTAATTCCCAATCTGATATTTCTTTCCCGAATGAACCGGATAAGCCGACCGGTATCGAAGCTCCTGAATGGGTTCCCGGTTCAAAGCATTACAAAATCACCTACTATCTGGATCAACCGGGATATAGTTGCCGTGCATTTGTTTTCAACACGATCGGGCAACGTGTAGCCGAGATAGCCAACCATGAACTGCTGGGACTTTCCGGTGAGTTAACCTGGGATGGCGCGTCACTGACTGGTAGCCACTTACGAACCGGCGTTTATATTTTCTATGCCGAACTGTATCATACCAGCGGTACGGTAAAAAGATATAAACAGGTATTCCTGGTTCGCTGAGAACGTGTGGATAAGTAGTAAAAGTTGCTATATTAGAGTACGATAACCATGTATTCTGATATAGCAACTAAATTCTTTTATTTATAAACCGCCTTATACCATTGTGTATTATTCCTGTACCAATCGGTTAGTTGAGTCAATTTTTCCTGTGGGGGATAAATGGATAAGCCGGAGAAGGTATCTACTTTTGTTGTTCCGCCTTTTGTACAATAAATATAATCAGTACTATATCTGTTCGTTACAGCTTTATCCATGCAGGCCGTAAAACGTGCATACTGCTCGTCCGTAGCTAAATGTTTGATAAGGTCGCTGAAGTCGTAAAGTCTTGTAGGAGCACTCGGAAGATAAGATAAAGTCTGTATCTCTCCAAGTGGTAACGAATATATCCCATCCTCCCCTCCGTTAGCGGAAATGATCTCTTTGGTGATAGCTGCGAGATTATCCAATTCGCTTGTATTTGTCACGGCAATGCAACCATAAGGACTTTCATTATTCTTATAAAATTCGTAAAAACCTTTTGCTATCCCTTCTAAGTTTACATTTTTCTCAAAGAAATAAGGTAATATAGTCTGGTAAGGGAAGCCCGCTGCAATAACTTCTGCCGGGGATGCGATGATATGATCCGCTTTATCCTTTAGCTCATAAACACATTCGACACCTCCCATGCTGCAAACATCAAAAAGAAGGAAATCAAAGTGATATTCATCGGGTATGCCCTCAGCCAGTTCATATATTTCCATATTTTTACCTCCTTCTTCTCCGAATGATTTTAGCATCTTATTATAACCGGAAGGCAACCAGGAAGTACCGTGGCTAGAGAAGATCATACCATAACTTTCAGCAGGGAAATCGGTAACTACTTTGTTGATAACACTTCTCATTACCTCCGGATCGATTGCGCTTTGATTGGTATAATCAGCGATATGATGCTTGGTCACAACGCCGTTCGAACCTTCTTTGATCTGATAGAGTTCTGCTGACTTATCACTCTTGGAATAATAAATAATGAGATTTCCACCATTCAGGTTTTTGGGAGTGGCAACAGAGATCATACTGTCAATATTTTTATTGATATACGATCCCAGATTACTGGCTACTACATATACCAGAACTGTCCGTTTGGGCCCTTGTTCCTCAAATTCCTCTTTCGTACAACTACCAAAAGTGAGTATGGTAAGTAGGATATATATAAAATATTTACTCTTCATATTATGTTATGTATGCTGAAGATTACAAAGGTACGGATAATTTTTATCCAGACGCTGAATTTAATATCATTTCTATCTATCTGAATATACTTTTTGTTTATATTTGTGAACTTAAATGAATTGAGAATCAAAGATTAAATAACTGGTATGAATAAACTCTTGTTGATATTCCTGACATCTTTGTGTATAGGGATAGGGGTAAAGGCACAAGTTGTAGCTGTAAAGACCAACTTGCTTTATGATGCGACAGCAACTGTCAACCTCGGGGCTGAGGTCGCTTTCAATAAACACTGGACATTGGATATTTCCGGTAACTATAATGGTTGGGAGGTTGCCAGCGACAAATCGTGGAAACACTGGTTGGTGCAACCCGAGGGCCGTTACTGGCTGCATGAGAAGTTTAACGGGCATTATTTCGGCGTTCATGGCATTTACATGGATTATGATATGTCTAACGTGAACTTCATGTCGGTGATGAAAAAAGACTTTGCCTATGATGGCAATGCTTACGGGGGCGGTATCTCGTACGGATATCAGTTATATCTTTCTCCGCGCTGGAACCTGGAGTTCTCTGCAGGTGTGGGATTTGTGCATTTCGAATACGATAAATCGGCGTTTCCTGCTACTGATGATAACGTATCCGCCAAATACCGCAATAATTATTTCGGGCCGACAAAGCTTGGCGTAAGTATTACTTATATCATTAAATAAGCGAACAATGAAAACTTCATTCTACATATTCTTTTTCTTCCTGATCATGCAGGTGCTGCCGTCTGAGGCGCAGACGGCTGTTTACCAGGGAATGGTTAATATCAAGCCGAATAAGATTGAACTTGAAAAGGGTGTTTTATCGTTGGATATGAACGTCAGCCTGTGTGGTTTGTCGGTGGCACGCCATCAAAGCCTGCTGTTGACTCCGGTGTTGCGTAACGGCGATAAGTCTTTGCGTCTGCAGCCTATCCGGGTTAACGGTGCTAACAAGCAGAAGATGTATAAACGCACACTGGCACTTCAAGGTAAGATGGCAGCCGATGGTAACACTTATGTGACTTTGGAGAGTGATCCAGCTCTGTTGCAGGAGGTTACTTATAAGAAAGAGGTGCCTTTTCAGGCCTGGATGGAACATGCCGAACTGATTCTTGTCGGCGAATTGAATAATTATGATGATATCCCGGTTCAAACTTATACGGATGTCCTAACGGATGATTTGAATATCCGGCAGGAATAGGGTTCATGCGTTCATATCTGCGTTTGTTCGTTGATATACAATATCTATATCCGTTGTAGTGACTTCATTTTGCCTTCATATCGGATTCATATAGCCTTCATCGGATAACATTTATCACATGAAGGCTATATGAACCCGACATGAAGGCTGTATGAACCCGGAAGGTTGTTGCAATAGTCCTATTATCAGGCATATATGCAGATATGAATGCATGAATCCAATATTCTACAAAACTTATTTGAAGTGAGTATCAGATAGCTGCGGCAACCATAAATATTGACTGCGGCAGTGGTTTAAAATGGCTGCGGCAGTCACTGAAAATGGGTGCCGCAGCCATTTTTATTGAGTGCCTACCCGTTGAGGAGCCGATGCCTACCCATTTTCATAAAGTCGCAAGCTTTTCAGCGAAAGGCTGTACGCTTTTTCCCTATACCCCGCAAGGTTTTCCCCTTAAGGATAAGGAGTAACAGGATATAGGGTATAAGTCGATACTATATAGGCTAGAAATAAACTGTTTCGTTACTTGTCCCTCCATCCACCCAAGGATTGATACTCCCGGAAATAGTGATGTCTTTCGCTTGTATAGTAAATGAATAAGTTTGTTTTTTTCCTCCTTCGAATGCTTTTGTTGATTCGATGCGATAATCTTTGTCGCTCATCCTAACAATAAATACGGGCTTCTCTATGGGATAAAGAAGGTAGTTTATCACGATTGTTTCTTCGGTGGGTGTCATTGTCGTGTTCTGTCCGCTGATAATTGTATAAGGACTGGTTGAGGGAGCGGCATTTAATTTACCAGTTTGTACGTTTAGTTGTATAGACGAGGGGTAATTCTCCAGCGAAATGCTTTGCAGGATCATATCTTCTTTAATATCATCCGCCTTCTTGAATTTAAGGGTGATAGCAGATAAGATATGGTTGAAGGAAAGATTGATTGGTGTGTCAGCTGTCGTTTTATCCTTGTTTTTCACGGGAGTAGCCCACATGATGTCATCTTGTTTTTTTAGATCGAACGGGATGTTAGAAGGATTGGCTGCTGCTATATATGGATAGTAGGCATAAAAGTTTAGTAGCGTGTCAGGGTTGATAGGGTAGTGGGCGTGTAAATCACTAGTAAATTCATTGCTTCCGGCTACTTTGATATATTGTGCGTTATTTAAATCTTTACGAAGGGATTGGTTTGTTGTGCTACCATCGGTGTGCCCCCAACCGAAGATACCGATAGCTGCCTTATCTGGAAAATCATTGCTTTCCGTAATAGCTTTGGATACGATGTTTGTTATTTCTCCTCCGAATCGTATGACCGCACCATTAACCGTCTCGTTTTGGGGAACATCGTTGTCACTATTACAGCCGAATATGAGAACGAGTAGGGTAATTATGAAATATCTTTTGTTTGTCATATTAAATATCTTCTGTTACGACAGGTGTTGTCATAGGATTGTTTAATGAGTTGATAGAAATGGTTAAGGTGTAGACAGAGCTTTCCTGCCAGGAGGTTGTTGCCTGTTGATCGAATGTAACAGGGTAATAGTTATCTCCTATTAGTAAGGAAAAACTGTATTCGCTTTTGGGGAATAGTAATAATTCTCCTGATATTTCTGTTTCTGCATTTATGTCTAATTGGTCAAAAGTCAAATTGGTAGCTAGCTTGAATGTCTTTGTTATTTCGGATGTAATATATAATTCCCCATTTGTAAGATTCATCGTTCCGGAGTTGGGGCCGGTTGCGATGATGCTAACGGGTTCTTGTCGTTCTAATGTATCTATGGTGTTGTTTTTAAGTTTAAATTTGATTTGTGCCAGTTTATGATCGAAAGTTAAATTGACAGTTGTAGGGTTACGCTTATTTCCTGCCGGGGCGGAAGCGTACATTAAATCATCTTTTCCTGATATGGAAAAGGCTATTTCGTTTGTAGCGGTTGATTGGTAAATGTCTTGTATGTTGGAAGGGTAGAAACTGTATATGGTAACGTTGCTACCGTCTACCGGATAAACGAGTGGAGATTCGAATTCTAGTTCGGAATTCAGTGAGTTGGTATAGGGAGTTATACCATTGGTATACGAATTGTCAGTTTCGCTTGTCCTGTATATTCTAATATTAGAGATATTATCGGAAGTGAAAGCATCAATAACCGCTTTGGTGTTTACATCAATCTGCTTGGGGGTAGTGATAAGAATAGGGATAGGCTTCTCTATGATTTTATCAGCTTCCTCGGCAACTTCGCTACTGCATCCGCAGAGGATGAGTAGGAGTGTTAGTATGTATGAGGGGTGAGCTTTCATGAGGTAGTTCCTTGTGTTAAATATTGTTTGTGTAGCTTGATATAAAGCACATTAATAACACTGATTTTTATGAATAATTATATTATCATATACGATCAGTGTTACTAATGACTTCCTGTTTGTTAGTCTACCGTACCTTCACCTCCGGCAACAGGTGTCCATGCAGTAACAGAAGCTGTAGATTCAATTTCGTTAGCCTTAAATGTTAAGGTTACTGTATAAGCTTCTCCTGCTAATGTAGTGTTTGCTGGGCGAGGGTTTTCTCCTGTTCTTTCAGGAATTGTGATAATCACATCCTTGGTAGTTTTATCAGTTGTTACTGCTAAAGTTATTTGACTTCCTTGTGGGGGAATCATACAATATCCTGCATCATCAGTTGTTGTTGCAATTGTGGGAAATCCAGAGGCGGGAGCCTCAAAATTAATAGCAGTAGCTTCGTTGTCGTTAGTAACAACTGTTAATTTCCCAGTTGATAGTGCTAAAGTATATTTTGGCTGAATACTTTTTACTGAAATAGAACTGATTGTACCCCATGCTGCAGCTGCTGCGTTTGCTTCAGCTTCAGTTGTTCCCCCTGTAATTTTTAATACAAGTTGAGATAGTAAATGGTTAAAATTTGGTGTTAATGCAGTTGTCTTTTCTTTGTTGCCATCCACTCTTTCAGCATACATGATATCTGTATTACCATCTATTGTATATTCTACTGCTCCAGATGTTACGGTCCTTTTAGGATGATAACCAATCATGTATGCACTGGTTGCCTTGTCTGCAGGGTAGTAGGGAACAGGAGTAAAAGTAATTGCTCCCCCTGCAGCAATCTTAGCACTGTATTCCGTAGGGCTGGTAGTCCAATCAATTGTATTAGCGTCTGCGGGTTTTGCATCTTTTCTAATAAATCCAATGTCATCAATGGCGGTATTAACATCATTAATTGGACCTGTTGCTCTAGTTTCGATATTAAGCACTTTTGCACTCATTTTAATCTCCACCGGTGCATCCTTAGTAAGATCATCTATCCCATCACTCTCGCTTGTACAAGCGGTCATTGCTGCAACAGTTGCAGCAATTGAAATCATACTTAATACTAATGTCTTCATAACTATAAAAATTAAATTGTTTGAACTTTATTCGTTGCTTGTTAATGTCTATTCAATGACCATGTTATCGCCGGCGGAGACTTCCCAGTTGTTGATTTTAACAGTGAAGGAAGCGGTCTTTTCTACCGTTACGGATACGTCTACATTTACGTTGTTGCTTTCCGTGCTACCGATCGAGTCACCCAAATCGATTGTGGCGGAAGAGGTACTGCCGTCAGTGAGGGTGAAATCCAGCTTGACCTCGTTTGTGGGGGTGGCGGGAGGAGTTTCTCCGGGCTTGGGGGCGGTTCCTAGTATCATGATGTTTGCTTTTACTCCTTCCTTTGAGGGAGCGGCTTCAAAGTTTACTGTGGTTGTTTTGTCCGGTACGATCTCTAACTTGCTCAGGCTGAAGGCTGCCGGTACTCCCGATAACATCCCTTTGCAGTCTTTTATATACTCCATACCGTCGACTTTGATGTCGAGCGTTACTTCGCGGATCAAGGGGGCCGGACTGAACTCACGTTTGTTTTGTGTGCCTTCGTCGGCTTCCACTTCCAGGTCATTGATGGCGATCCCGTATAAAGGAATCTGTCCCGATACTACGCTTCCGGATGCTTTTGTCTCCGGGATGTATGCTTCTGCCGTTTCGAACGACTCCATGTTGCGGAACTGAATATTATCCGCGTCACAGTTGAAGATCAGCAAACGGTATTTATCCGGTGGCAACGTGAACTTCAAACCTTCGGCATCGCCTTCGATCTGTGTCATCGCTCCCTTTTCCATGGGATAAAAGCAATAACGTAATTTCCGGGGTGCTTCGTAGCCGCTCATGGCCTGTTCCCATTTCAACGAATACGAGATAAAGCCATAGGAGGTCTGTTCTGACTTATCTTCGGGACTGCATTTTATGAAACATGTAATGATCAATAATATGCAGACTGCTATGCCACACGAGCAACCGACTTCTCCCTTTATCATCGTCTAATAATCGTTGATTTTCATTTCTTTTTCTCTATGGCGCAAATGTATCGGGAAAAAGCAGACATAAAATTGCTTTTTCTATTCAATAAGTTGTAAAAAATGTAATAAGCTTTGATTTTTACTGCTTTTCGCCTCTCTGAGTACGAATGGCACGGGGAGACTGCCCGAAATTAGTCCGGCAGAAGTGGGAAAAGTTGGAAAGAGACTCGAAACCGTATTTATAACTGATCTCGGAGATAGACATTTCGGTTGTGGTCAGATCGTTCTGGATGTCTTCACGTTTCTTCTTCAACATCCACTGATAGGCCGGTTCGCCGAACGTTTCCTTAAACAGACGGCGGAAAGTAGGTGTACTGTAGCCTCCCATCTGGGCGAAGGCTTCCACATCCTTTGCCTTCATATAATTCTGCATGACGAAGTAACGGAAGCTTTTGCTGTACCGGTAGATCGGGGAATAGAATGCAGCCAGGTCTTTTAATGTATAGTAGCAGTTCAGCAGATAGACAAGTTCTGTCCGTTTGGCTTGCAGGAAACCGGCACATAGCAACTCGTCATTCAGATACATCCTCATTCCTTCCACGAAAAAGCGTAAAGGCGGGCACATATCCAACACTACCGACTCGGTGCGCGCTGTCTCGGCTATGCTTGCCCCTTTGTTGAAGCGCTCGCTGCATACGTTGATCGGGCGTTCGAACAGGTAAAGGATACATTCGCACGCCTCGAGTACTTTGAATTCTACTTTTGAACCGATCGGCTGCAGAATGAACTGGCCTTCACTGAAAATGGTATTGGGATGTTCTTCACTGTTTACCAGGACACTACCTTTCAGCAGAAAATAGAGTGTATTCTGCATGCATCTTTCCTGAGGGAGTATGATCCCCTTAGGATAAGAACGGTATTTAAAGATTTGCTTCCTGTATTCGGCACAGGAGGCACAATCTGTGAATTTGGTGTATCTCAGGTCTTGTGAGAACATATTACCCTTTTACGCTTATAACTTTACCTTTTTACTCTTCCCCGGACTCTCGTTATGGAAACGATCGACGGCGGTCACAATATAGTGATATTTTTTCTTTCCGTTATCATAAGGCATTAAATATCTTGCCTCGCGGGTTATTTTTACGATTTTTGCAGGGTTGGTCAGGTCTACCGGCTCTTTGGGATCGAAACGGTAAACGACAAAGTAGGAAGCCAGTTCCGGATTTGTCGGGCTTTGTTCGGTCTGCCAGTGCAGCATATAACCGTCGGCTGTCCATTCCGCTTTCAGCTTTTTCACATCCTGCGGGGCACGGTTATGCATATGCGTATAAGCCGGGATCAGGGCCGGGGTACGGTGATAGTTCCTTTTCAAGCTATCGGCTATGCCTTTGTTGTTCCATAGGATCTCGTTGGCCGGCCAGAAGCAGTTGCCTTTTACTTTCGAGAGCGAACGTTCGTAAAGCATTTTACGGGTCAGTTGGTCGGCTTTCATGGTACGGGCTACGTCCTGACCTATATAAAGATGCGGACCTTCGGGTGTCGCATTCTTGTTCCACCATTGGATCAGGGTGATATAGTCGGCTGCCGGATGGCCGATTTCCCAGTATATCTGCGGCATGTTGTAGTCGATCCAGCCTTCTTTCACCCAATGGAGCACGTCGGCATACAGGTCGTCGTAGTTTTGCAGGCCGTTGGTGTTGCTACCCGAGCCGTCGGGCGTACTTTTCTTATTCCGGTAGATACCGAACGGGCTGATACCGAAACGTACCCAGGGCTTGGTCAGCAGGATCGTCCGTTTCAGTTCGCGGATCAGGGTGTTTACGTTCTCACGGCGCCAGTCGCCACGTTGTGCGTTGGTATATCCTTTGTTCAGGCCGTATTTCCGGAAACTGTCGTCATCCGGGAAAGGCATCCCTGCTGCAGGATAAGGATAGAAATAGTCGTCCATATGGATGGCATCCACATCATAACGGCTTACGATATCGCGTACTACCTTGCAGATGAACTGCCGGCTTTCGGGCAGTCCCGGGTCGAAAAGTATCTGTTTATTATAGGTAACAAACCATTCGGGATGTTTATGGTAGATATGCGAGTCTGCGAAACGGGTATTCCCTGCCGTACTTGCCCGGTAGGGGTTCAGCCAGGCATGGAACTCCATATTCCGTTTATGGCATTCTTCAACCAGGAAAGCCATCACGTCGAAGTTTCCGGCGGGGGCAACGCCCTGTTCTCCGGTATAGAAACGGCTCCAGGGTTCGATATCCGATTTATAGAAGGCGTCGGCTTCGGGGCGTACCTGGAAAATGATGGCATTGATACCGCAAGCCTGCAGGTAGTTGAGTTTCCGAACGAAGTCTTTGCGTAACTGGGCGGGAGTCATATCCTTGTATTCTCCCTGGAAGGCTGTTTGTATCCAGGCTCCCCTGAATTCCCGCTTGTCTTTTCTCTCGGTCTTTTGAGTTGGAAGTTGTTTGGTTGTCGAACAGGATGTCACGGCACATAGGAGTATGGCCAGGAACAGGCGGATATATTGAATCTTCATGAATTTTCGTTGGTTTGGGATTATTGTAACACATTATCAAATCTTGTGGCAAAGATACATTTCTTTTTGCTATTTTTGTATCCTTTATTAGGGAAAGATTTATGTCTGAAAATAATTCTATATTTATCAAGGGGGCTCGTGTCAATAACCTGAAGAACATTGATGTAGAGATCCCGCGCGACAAATTAGTCGTCATCACCGGATTATCCGGCAGTGGAAAGTCTTCGCTCGCTTTTGATACCTTATACGCCGAAGGTCAGCGCCGGTATGTGGAGAGCCTCTCGGCTTATGCCCGCCAGTTTCTGGGGCGTATGAGCAAGCCGGAATGTGACTATATCAAAGGTATTCCGCCTGCCATTGCGATCGAGCAGAAAGTGAATACCCGCAACCCCCGTTCGACGGTGGGTACATCCACGGAAATTTATGAATACCTGCGTCTGCTTTACGCCCGCATCGGAAAGACGATCTCGCCTGTTTCGGGACTGGAGGTGAAGAAGCACCAGGTGAAAGATATCGTCAGTGAGGTATTGTCTTACCCGGACGGAACCCGTTTTGCCGTATTTGCACCGGTAGTGCTACCCGAAGGCCGCAGCATGAAGGAGCAACTGGAGATACTGCAGAAGGAGGGTTATACCCGTTTATCGATAAATGATACGGCTTACCGCATTACGGAAGTGATGGCGGACGAGGCGTTGCTGGCTTCCCCGGTCATCGAACTGCTGATAGACCGTCTGGTCGTTTCGGACGATAAGACGCTGAAAAGCCGTCTGGCTGATTCGGCGGAGACGGCTTTCTTTGAGGGGCACGATACCTGTATCATCCGTATCTATACAGCCGAAGAGACGATCGTAAAGGAATACTCCAAGAAGTTCGAGGCGGACGGTATCACTTTTATCGAGCCGACCGATATGATGTTCAGTTTCAATAATCCGCTGGGTGCCTGTCCTGTTTGCGAAGGATTCGGGAAAGTGCTCGGGATAGACGAGAACCTGGTCGTGCCTGATAAGAGCCTGTCGCTCTATCAGGGGGCGGTAGTCTGCTGGAAAGGCGAGGTGATGGGAGAGTGGCTGAAGGAGTTTATCGCGAAAAGTGAGAAATACAACTTCCCGATCCATCGTCCGTATTACGACCTGACGCAGAAGGAGAAAGACCTGCTGTGGCATGGTGCCAGAGGATTACACGGCATCGACGATTTCTTTAAATTCGTAGAAGAGAACTTATATAAGATACAATACCGCGTTATGCAGGCTCGCTACCGGGGCAAGACGACCTGTCCTTCCTGTAAAGGGGCGCGCCTGAAGCCTGAAGCTCTGTATGTGAAGGTCGGTGGAAAGAACATTGCCGAACTGGTGACTTTGCCTATTACGGATGCGAAAGCCTTTTTCGACAACCTGCAACTGGATGAGACGGATGCTGCCGTAGCAAAACGTCTGCTGACGGAGATTATGAACCGCCTGCAATTCCTGTTGGATGTAGGACTGGGGTATCTGTCGCTCGACCGTCTGTCGGCTTCCCTTTCCGGTGGTGAGAGCCAGCGTATCAACCTGGCAACGTCGCTGGGTAGTAGCCTGGTGGGGTCTTTGTATATCCTCGATGAACCGAGCATCGGTTTGCATTCGCGGGATACCGACCTGCTTGTAAAGGTTTTGCGCCAGTTGCAGTCGCTGGGTAATACGGTGGTTGTGGTTGAACATGACGAGGATATTATCCGTGCAGCCGATTATATTATCGATATCGGCCCGAAGGCCGGTCGTCTGGGGGGCGAAGTGGTTTACCAGGGGGATGTAAACGACCTGCAGACCAGCAGTAACAGTTATACTGTCCGTTACCTGACCGGGGAAGATAAGATCGAGGTTCCCGCCTTCCGCCGTTTGTGGAATAATTATATAGAGGTGAAAGGGGCCCGCAAGAATAACCTGAAAGGGATCGACGTGAAGTTTCCGTTGAATGTGATGACGGTGGTGACAGGTGTCAGCGGTTCGGGAAAGAGTTCGCTCGTACGTGATATCTTTTATGAAGGAGTGAAGCATTATCTGGATGATGCCGCCCGCCTGATGGTGGATTGCTCGGGGTTGGACGGCGACATGATCCTGATACAAGGTATCGAATTTGTCGATCAGAATTCGATCGGAAAGAGCTCCCGTTCCAATCCGGTGACCTATATCGGTGCTTACGATGAGATCCGTAAACTGTTCGGCGAACAACCTTTGGCCAAGCAAATGGGTTATACATCTGCATACTTTTCTTTTAATAAAGAAGGAGGACGCTGCGAGGAGTGTAAGGGCGATGGCCGGATCACTGTCGAGATGCAGTTTATGGCGGATATCACCCTCGAATGCGAAACCTGTCACGGTAAACGTTTCAAACAGGATGTGCTCGATGTGGAATATCACGGAGCCAATATCTATGATATGCTGGAAATGACAGTGAACCAGGCGATTGAGTTCTTCGAACAATATCCCGGCTCGCAGGAAAAGAAAATCGTAAAGAAGCTGAAACCGTTGCAGGATGTCGGTCTGGGTTATATCAAACTGGGGCAAACCTCTTCCACGCTTTCGGGGGGTGAGAACCAGCGCGTGAAACTGGCCTATTACCTGGGACAGGAAAAGCAACAGCCTACCTTGTTCGTATTCGACGAACCGACAACGGGATTGCACTTCCACGATATCAAAACATTATTGAAAGCATTTAATGCCCTGATCGATAAAGGACATACGGTGGTGATCATCGAACATAATATGGACGTGATCAAGTGTGCCGACTATCTGATAGACTTAGGCCCGGAAGGTGGTAACGCCGGCGGTAACCTGGTTTGTGCCGGGACACCGGAAGAAGTTGCCATGTGTCCGGAATCGTATACAGGAAAGTATTTAAAGGAAAAATTGTAAAGCTATGAACAACTTCAAGTTTCAGAATCCTACCCGATTGATCTTCGGAAAAGGGATGATCGCGGAATTAAGCAAAGCTATTCCCGCCGGTAAACGTATTATGATCACTTTCGGTGGTGGTAGCGTGAAGAAAAACGGCGTGTACGACCAGGTGATAAAAGCCCTGGAAGGACGGGAGTATGTGGAGTTCTGGGGGATTGAACCGAATCCTTCCATCGAAACATTACGTAAGGCCATCGCTTTGGGTAAAGAGAAGAACGTAGATTTTCTGCTGGCCGTGGGCGGTGGCTCGGTGCTCGACGGAACCAAGCTGATCTCCGCCGGATTACTGTATGACGGTGATGCCTGGGATCTGGTGAAGAGAGGTGCTGCTAAAGATACTATCCCGATGGGGGCTGTGCTTACCTTGCCGGCTACGGGATCGGAAATGAATAACGGGGCGGTGATCTCTCGCCATGAAACGAAAGAGAAGTATCCGTTTTATAGTAACTACCCGGTATTCTCTATCCTCGATCCGGAAACGACCTTTACCTTGCCTGCTCATCAGATCGCCTGCGGTCTGGCTGATACATTCGTGCATGTAATGGAGCAGTATATGACGACAACGGGTCAGTCGCGCCTGATGGATCGTTGGGCGGAAAGTATCTTGAGCACTGTAGTTGAGATCGCTCCTAAGATCAAAGCAAATCAGCAGGATTATAATGTGATGGCTGACTTTATGCTTTCTGCCACTATGGCGTTGAATGGTTTTATAGCCATGGGTGTCACCCAGGATTGGGCTACCCACATGATCGGTCACGAACTGACTGCTTTGCATGGCTTGACGCATGGTGCAACGCTGGCGATCGTTTTCCCGGGTACTTTACGTACTCTCCGCCAGCAGAAACAAGATAAAATCCTTCAGTATGGCGAACGTGTCTGGGGTATTACCGAAGGCTTGGTGGACGAACGCGTCGATCAGGCCATCCAAAAGACGGAAGAGTTCTTCCGCAGCCTGGGATTGTCTACCCGTCTGGGTGAAGAAAATATCGGTGATGAAACGATCAAAGAGATCGAACGCCGCTTCAATGCCGCCAATGTAGCTTACGGTGATGCCGGAAATGTAACGGGGGCTGTGGCTAAACAGATTTTGGAGAATTGTAAATAAGAAATCTTTTCTACTCTTGAGAGAGTAAAGGTTATAGGAAAATAAAAAAGGAGAATGTCTCACATCGGGAACATTCTCCTTTTTATATAGATCGTACTATTTCTGAATTACTTCTTCTTCATGTCGAATGACAGATCGATCGGAGCCCAAGTAGCGAAATCATTTCCTGCTACTTTTACTTTTGCAGCTTTCAAATTGAACTTTAGGTTCTTGTCTTTGATTGCATAAGATGCTGTTTCAGCTTCAATAGTAACTTCAACAGCAGCGGCAGCAATTGTTAACGGTTCCGGTTTCAAAGTCATCACAACTGAATCGTTTGCTGCATTCATGACTGCAGTGTAGTTGATTTTATACTCTAATGTTCCGATAGCTTTGATAATAGCTTCAGCAGCAGCTTCATCAGTGATAATCGCTTTCACTAATGGCTCAAAAGGAAATTCTTGAAAGTTAACAGAATCATTCTTTACTGTCAAGTCCAGTGTTGTTCCTTCTTCAGCAGCAGCTTTAGCCATTGCATAAGTCATCTTACCAGAAAATTCACCATTTACATCTTCCACTGTCGGTACAGTAGGTGTCTCATCGTCATCATCACTACAAGATGCAAAGGTTAAACCAAATACAGCTAACATCATCACAAGCGACCATTTCAACGTCTTCTTCATCTTTCTTATTATTTTAATGTTAATAAATTATGTACGACTAATTAGATGTAGGGAATTGCAAAAAGGCTGCATCGAGGGAGAAAGAATAATTGAAAAAAGTGTTTTTCCGCAAGAATGCATATCCGGATAAAGAAAATATATTTACTTTTAAACATTCAATCAATAGCTAATAAAATGTATTCTAATAACCATGTCGCTTACCCGAAAGAACATATACGTTATGCTGTTCTTTCCTTCTTTCTTGCTCAGGGACTTTGCTTTTCCAGTTGGGCGAGCCGTATTCCTGATATAAAGGAACTTTTTACTGTAAATGATGCTCTCTATTGGGGAATGGTGTTGTTTATGATTCCGGTCGGAAAGTTCATAGCGATTCCGCTGGCCGGTTATCTGGTGTCGAAACTGGGAAGCCGGATTATGGTGCAGGTCAGTATTATGGGATATGCTCTTTCGCTGTTTGCTATCGGGACGGCAGTGAATATTTATATGTTGGGGGTATGCCTTTTCTCTTTCGGGGTGTTCTGGAATTTGTGCGATATTTCGCTGAATACACAGGGGATCGGCATTGAACGTTTTTATGGGCGGACAATCATGGCTTCCTTTCACGGAGGTTGGAGCCTGGCGGCCTGTATGGGGGCACTGATCGGTTTTATTATGATTATTTCGGGTATCACTCCTTTCTGGCATTTTACGATGATTGCGGTGATTATTCTTTTTATAACGATGATTGGACGTAGATACTTGCAGGAAGATACGTCTGAGGAACAGGCAGAAGAAGCGGTCGTGAAAGAAGAATCATCGGAAAAGTGGAAATATATCCGGCGACCGGAAATGCTGCTTATCAAGTTGGGACTGGTGGGTTTATTTGCCTTGATAGTGGAAAGTGCGATGTTTGACTGGAGCGGGGTCTATTTTGAATCGGTCCTGCAGGTGCCTAAATCGTTACAGATCGGATTTCTTGTCTTTATGGTGATGATGACGGTAGGGCGTTTCCTGGCAAATTATGCATATCGGATATTAGGTAAGCAACGAGTGTTACAGTTGTCCGGTGCCTTTATTTTTATCGGATTCTTTATTTCGGCCCTGTTGGGAAGTCGTTTTGATTCGATGGCATTGAAGGTGATCGTAAACTCATTGGGTTTTATGCTCGTTGGGTTGGGTATTTCCAGTATGGTTCCTACTATTTATAGTCTGGTCGGCGCGAAGTCTAAGACGCCGGTCGGTATTGCTCTGACTATTCTGTCCAGCATCAGTTTTATCGGATCGCTGATCGCACCGCTTCTGATCGGCGCAATCTCGCAGGCATTCAATATGGAGTATGCTTATATGGTGGTAGGACTTTTAGGGCTTTGCATCCTGTTGATGACAACGTTTAGTAAGGCGTTTAAGTAACTCGGCTATTTTACTTCCCTTAGAATGGGTATTTTTCCCCATTGCAATGGGGATTATTCCCACCATTGCTGGGGAAAATTCCCCATAATTTTTATTTGTGTGGGGAATTAATGCAGACAGTATCCTCATACCTTTGTTCCGCCGTCTCCATGCAGCGGATGATATCTTCTTTGCTTCCGCTGAAGGGCCCTGATGCTTCGATCTTGATGGTCGACATGGCAGCAGCGAAGCGACCTGCCTCTTCTATGCCGGCACCTTTGGCGCGTTGGTACAGGTATCCGGTCATGTATGTATCGCCACATCCGGTAGCGTCAACTACTTCCCGGGGTTTATAGGCGGGTATTTTATAGAATGTATCGCCATCATAAATAACAGATCCCAGACTTCCCAAAGTGATCAGCACCTCTTTTACTCCCCAGTCGTATAACTGCTTTGCGGCGCTGGCTACATCCGAATACCCGGTCAATGCCACCATTTCAAGCTCGTTCGCTTTTAAGAAATGGATATATTTCAGGGCTTCTTCTTTTCCGATCCAGTCGGTTGCATAAACATTCTTGTCTCTTACTTCGCGCAGATATCCCTGTGAGTCGGCCGAAACAAACCCTTTGGTTGCCATGTATTTGACTACATCCAGCGAAAAGTCGTCAGCCAGCAGGCTACCCAGATGGAATATTTTTGCTTCCACCTCTTTCAGGTAATCGATAGTGAAAGGATCGGCTTTGGCCAACACCCGCTGCGTACGGTTATCCTGATTCTCTCCATAGATATTTTCGAAATAAACGGAATGTTTACTGGGCATAACAGCTACGTCGATTCCTTCCGACCGCAATCTGTCGACCTCTTTCATTTCAGACTCGGCAAGAGCAGTTATCAGCGTATAATCTATATCGTTGAAATGTTTAATCGCGTGGGAGAAATAAAATGCGGTTCCTCCCGCCATGTGTACAGTATTTTTAGGGGTCACTATCTTATCCAGTGTGATGTGCCCGATACAGCAAAGATCATGCATATTATTGATTGTTTATTATACAAAAGTAGTCAAAATTGCCACTGATAGGAACTACTTCTTTATTTTTATTATTTTTGTCTATTGACAATCATTAAAATTGTGGTTATGAGTAAAGACCTGATTCACGAAAAGTTCGTTGGCGCAATCAGAGAGAAGATACCACACAAAGCAACTTTAACTAACACATTGGTTGATTTATTGCGCCTGGAAAAAGAAGCTGTTTACCGCCGTATGAGGGGCGATGTTGCTTTCTCTTTTGCTGAGATTGCGTCAATCTCCCATAAACTAGGGATCTCGTTGGATAATCTGGTCGGAGCACACTCGGCTAAGAGCCGTCCTTATCAGCTGAGTCTGGTGGAGTATGTAGAGCCAATTGAAGACGACTACAAGATGTGGGGACTGTATAACGAACGGTTGCAGGAAGCACGGGAAGATCCGACATCCTGTAGTGTGGAATGTATGAACGTTCTACCCTCTATTTTTTTGTTGGATTATGAATACATCACCCGCTTTTATTTATTCAAATGGTATAACCAGTATGGTCATTCGGACAAGACTGTTCATTTCAGAGATATTGAAACGGCTGAGAAATTGCTGGCTGTTCAACGTGTTACGGCTATAGAATCCAGGCATGTCAGGAAAACGGTTCATGTTTGGGATCCTTTGATCTTTCAGTATATTGTGAATGATATATTGTATTACAGTAGTATCCGGTTGATTGATCCGGAAGATGTCCGGAAGCTAAAACAAGAGTTGATGCATTTCCTTAACTATATGGAAACGCTTGCTTCCAGGGGGACGTATAGTGAAACCGGCAATCCGATACAGATCTATGTTTCCAATATTAATTTTGATGCCAGTTATAGTTATCTGGAGACTAAAAAAATGCGTATCAGCATGATCCGGGCATTTATACTGAACTCGGTTGTCTCGCTGGATGAGAAGGCGTATGAGATATTTCATAACTGGATGCAAGCATTGCTGAAATCGTCAACCATGATCTCTGTCAGTGGAGAAAAGCAGCGGATTTTGTTCTTTGAGAAGCAAAGAATGATCATTGGTAGCCTGTAATCCAAATAAATCCGTATCTTAGGCACGGTCTTTAAATATAACGTTATGGAATTTCTACTTGTTGTACTGATCGTTGTCGTCTGGGTCAGCTTGTATTCACATATAAGTAAGATGAATGCTCACACGGATGCTCTCCGGAAAGATATTTATAGTCTGAAAAAGCTGGTGGAGTCTCGGCTGGAAGAGATAAAACGGCCGGAAACGACAAGTGTGACGGAATTGACGGAAGAGATGCCGGAAAAGACTGTCGTGGAGGAATTGGTGCCGCTTGTTATTGAGGTGCCTGTTGAGGTTCCTGTAGAAGTCGCTACCGAATACTTACAGAAAGAGATGGTGAGTGGAGCGGTTGCCGAAGTACAACCGGAAAAGAAGAAGGTCGTTCCACAGCCTGTCATCAAACCCTTTGGGCTGGTTAAGGAGAAAAAGAAAGTCGATTATGAGAAGTATATCGGAGAGAATCTGTTCGGGAAGATCGGTATCCTTGTATTGGTGGTCGGCATGGGATTGTTCGTTAAATATGCGATCGATAAGAATTGGATCAATGAAGTTTTCCGTACGGTATTGGGTTTTGTAGTTGGTGGCGGATTACTGGTCTTGTCGCAGAGACTGAAAAATACTTATCGTACATTCAGTTCTCTGCTGGCGGGTGGTGCATTTGCCATCTTCTATGTGACGGTGGCGATGGCTTATCATTATTATGGCTTGTTCAGCCAGACAGCCGCTTTTGTTATATTGGTGGTTCTCACGGTGCTGATGTCTTTGTTGTCGGTCGTTTATAACCGGCGTGAACTGGCGGTGATCGGTTTGGTGGGTGGGTTTATCGCACCTTTCCTGGTTAGTAACGGGATGGGAAACTATCTGGTGCTGTTTACTTATCTAACGATCCTGAATGTGGGAATGTTCGGGCTGTCGCTCTATAAGAAGTGGGGAGAATTGCCGGTGATCGGTTTTGTGGCTACTTATGTGATCATGTTGGGGTATTCGCTGGTGGCTGACCTGGATATTGCCGGGAATATGCAATTGATACAGCTGCTGCTTTTCTCTACATTATTTTATCTGATATTCCTGTTACCGGTCGTTTCGGTGTTGCGTACGGATAATAAGAAGTCTAATCAGCCGTTGATGATGATCGTTGTGTTGAATAATTTCATCTATCTTTATTTTGCCTTGTGGTATCTGCATGAGTTGCATCTGCCGTATAATATTAAGGGGGCGTTTACTATGTTTATCGCTTTGGTGAATGTTTGTCTGGCTTATGTGATACGGGGGAAGAAATCGGAAACCGGTTATCTGTTTACTGCGTTGGTAGGCATGTTTCTGACATTTATTTCGATAAGCATACCTATCCAGCTGCAAGGTAGTTTTATTACATTGCTTTGGGCGACAGAAATGGTGGTTGTCCTTTGGTTGTTCATTAAGTTCCGCCAACCTGTCTATGCTTATTTTACGCAGTTGCTTCTTTTCCTGACGGTTGTTTCTTTCCTTATGGATGTGGAGGATGTGCTGACTGATGGCTTTGTCCAGCCACTACTGTGGAATGGAACATTTGCCACCGGAATCTTTACCGGATTGGCTTTTGGTGTATTCGTTTGGCTGATGGAGCGGGAGAAGGTATTCTTTACTCAAACGTCGAATCTGAAATATATTCCTTTTAGTGTTATTTCGTTGCTGATGGGTTGCGGCATCGTTTATCTTTCATTTATAGTCGATTTCTATAGGAATATAACGGACGGGCCGTTAAGTAATTGTGTTTGCCTGGCATTTACCAATTTCGCTCTATTACTTTTATTGATCGGGTTGAAGAAGCGTTTTCCGATGGCACGTTTTTCTGTTGTTTATGCTGTGATGGCAGGATTTTCGGGCGGTTTATTTATCTGGCTTTCACGAGTGGCGAATGAATGTGGTGAGTCTTCTCTCTCCATCTTGCAATGGTCTTCTCTGTTTATTGTCGTTGCCCATCTGTTCTTTCTGGGAAAATGGTTTTACCGTTCGTTTAACTTCCGGCAGAAAAGTGCGGACAGGATGACCTTGTTTATTGCGGTTGTCTCTACTATCCTGTTTGCAGTTGCCGCACATAATATGTTGTATCTTTTCGGTTGGCAGAATGAGTCGAGTGCGGCTCTTTCAATCGCCCTGAGTATTGCGGGCTTTGTGCAGATGGCGCTTGGTATGCGTCTGCATCTGAAAGTTCTGCGTATGATCAGTTTGGCTGTTTTTGGCGTTATCCTTCTGAAGCTGGTCATTGTCGATTTGTGGTTGTTGCCAACAGTCGGGAAGATCATTGTCTTTATTATGTTGGGAGTAATCCTGCTGGTATTATCTTTCCTGTATCAGAAACTGAAGAAGGTGTTGTTTATGGATAATAAAGAGGAAGTTGGTTGATCCAGCTTCCTCGATATTGATTATTCTTTTTTGTTATTCTCATCATTGCTGTTTAATTGTATTACAGCTTTGGCATTTAAGGGGGTAACGACTTTTTTACCGGTCTCTTCTTCCAGTTTTAGTCTGGCATCCCGTGCAATATTTCCGCCCCGGCGTGCTACATCGGCATGTTCATTGAATGTATCAGGATTTTGTGTTTCTGATATTTTTGTGGTTGACAATTCGGCTAACATATTAAGCACTAGTTCAGTGTTAGTCATATTATCTCGTAAATTCTCTTTCTTCAGCCCTTTAAATTGTTTATATTCTTTTGCTGTTTTATCCGCCCATGTTTGGTAAATAATATCTGTGAGCGTGGCGAATTGTACCCCTTCCTGCAATCCATGCCGTTTCCATTCGTCGGTGAGTTCTTTACGTATTTCAATGCTTTTCAGACGCTGGTTGATCCAATTATCCGAATATCCTAACCGTTTATAGTCCTGCATAGCCTGATTGATCGATAGTTCCGGATCTTGTATCTGATCCAAACGTTCTTTAGCGATTTGGGCGATCCATAACTTGAATGGTTCAGCCTTAGGGGATGGGATACTTTGAATTAAGCGGAATAGTTGTTCGGTGGTGGCAACATCTGTCTTATAAAATTTGCCATCAGATGCCTGTAATTTCAGTTGGCGACAATTTGTCACCAACTCACTACCTTCAACTTTTAATCTCTGTTTGAGTTTGTTCCAATATTTTCTTCCGTCAATACTTTCTGTAAGAATACTTACAACATCAACGATTGAAAAATACCATTCTTCCGTTTCGTCGTCCCAAAGGGTACGAACTTTCTTTTCTTCAAAGAGCTTGATTGCATTTGTGTGAGTCATATTGTTATGGTTTTGTTTTTAACTCTGTAAAGATAGGATTATTTTATGGATAATGATGAAAATCTATTAACAAAAGAATAAATACTTTTATAATTGCAGGTAGATGTCTGTCGATTCTAAATAGTTTATGATCAGCACCTTTCTGCTGATGCCTCAATATAAAATCTGTTGCCCATAATTATTAACAAACTTGTCGACAGTTGTGAGTAAGCTTGCCCATAGCTATCGACAAGCTTGCTCATGATTATCGGCAAGCAATTACTTACCGATGTTTTTTCTATTATCTGGCATGTGAATCTTATTACTTGCTGGCGTGTTTCCACTATCTCTACAGGTAACAGAAGTGATCCTTGAAAACATGATAAATTACCCACTTTTAGAGCAAATTTCGGGTGTGGCTTGAAAATCTTAAAAAACTGGGTTTGTAAAGTGTTGGAAATGAGATGTCATTAAATTACTTATATATAATGTACACGCGTACATTATATATATAGAAATATGCCCTAATTGATTAAATTAAAGAAAATTACGAATGCGTCGGAATGACTAGAGAAATCGTTCCTTTTTTCTAGTCTACAAAATTAGCCATAAGTTTCGTTTCTGCAACCATTTTCCAAAAATATTTTCTTTCTCTATATGCTTTCTTATCAACCGAATAGCAAAGTTTGTACGAAATATAGCGTTCAGACGACGAACCGAAAAGGGATGACTAGAAAAAAGGAACGTTTTAGCTAGTCATTTAGAGCTAAGACGCATATAAGGAAGTTTTCATTAACATTAGTATTAATATTAAATTTAGAATTATGAACAAAAAGTTTTCTACTCTGGTAGCCTGTCTTCTGGCGGCTACATCGGTTGGAACTGTAAGTGCGCAGGACTTTGCTGTACCTGGAGCTACAATCCCAACAAAAATAGTAGTCCCTGGCAAATACTATCAGTTGGGAGCTACCGCTGGTGTTGTTGGTACGCCAGGTGATCCGGCTGCGAATGTACTGGTTATGGAAGAAACTACTCCTGGGCAGTATAAATTAGTTGTAAAAGCTATAGGAAGTACAAAACTTCCTAATTCATTATGGAAAGTTGTTGTAAAGCAGAATAGTGAAGGGGCTTTATCCTATCAGTTTGTAAATGTTGCAACTAACATGCCTCTGAGCTTAAATTCAGCAACAGCAGCAAAACCTGATGATCCTACAGCTGATAATCCGGCTTTTGCAACACCATCAGGAGAAGCCCTTTTAGTCGGTGGCGACATAAATACATGGAAATGGCAGCCTGCTGTTACAACAACAGCTACTTCTTTCAGTAATATGGAAATGTATTCTGCTTTTGGTGCAAAACTGGACTCTGCTGTAACTTTGGTTGGTACTGCAGCAATTGCAGATGGTGTACAAGTTGGTGCTGCTAAATACGCATTAGGAAATAAGGCTACTGCCTTCACAAACCAGGTATGGCTTGCTCCTTTCGAAGCAGGTTCAGTTGTTCTTACAGCAGACGATTTGAACTCTATGCTTTGGACACAGAAGTATAATGCGGCTGCAAGCAAGGTTAAATTTACTTTCGATAAGGATGTAGCAAAGAATACTTTGGAAAATCTTTTCTCTAAAAATTCTTATAAGGCTGTTCCTGCTATCGGTTTCCCAGCAGCAGCTCCTGCTAATACAGGAACTTTAGCTGCAGCAGGAGCTGTTGCCGCTTTGGATACTAAACAGGCTGCTGTAGTTGCAGCAATCAATGAGAATGCTTTAGCTCAAGCTATTAAAACGGCAATAGATGATGATATAGCAACTAATGCTCCTGTAGCACTGAGTGCTGCACAAGCTTTGGCAAACGTAGCAACGGCATCGGGAACAGATACTCCTGCTAAGCTAAATCTTTTATTTGATGCTATTGACCTTTCTACAGGAACCGCAGCTGAACAAGCAATTAAAAGTGCAGTAAGAGATGCTCTTAAGGCTTTTGTTCTTACATGTACTATTTCGTCTCAAGGTGAGGCAGATGCGGTTGTTGCGAAAACAGTTAACACGGGTGGCTCAGCAACAGGTATTGTTAATAAAATAGCAACTCCTACGACTGTTACTGCTCAAAATACTGCATTAAAAGAATATACAGATGCTATTACTAAGGCAAGAGAAGAGTATAAAACGCAATATGCAACATCTTATGAAGCTTTCACTACAGCTGGTGGAGGTGCATATGACAATAACTGGTTGTCTTTAGAATATACTAAAGCAGAAGGAAATACTCCTGCAACTTATTTAGCAGTGGATACAGCATATCTTACTGGAAATGTAGGTAGTAGCCATCTTGCTTTTGCTATCAAAAAGTTTGAAGAAGTGGGTGGTTTGAAACATTTGAATATGGCTTCAGATAATGTTACAGCTCAAGACTTGAATGGACGTTTTAACTTCCAGTTTACTTATTATCCTTCCAGTGACTCACTGGTAATCCGTACTGGGGGATTTGCTGTGAAGAATGGTGATGCTGCTTACTGGACTGATATGACAACTACTACAAATCCAGATGATTTGGGTATGGACAAAGCTAAAATTCAGAAAGCTCAGGGAGCTATAAATGGTCCATCTGATCTTGAGAAGGAAATGAATGTAATCAAGATTGTAGGTTTGGGTACAGATGGTCGTCGTGAGGTTACAGTTGGCAGTTCTGAGTATTTAGGACAGACTTTCTCTCCTAAATCTACTATCAACACCCGTATCTACATCGGTCGCACAACATCTGATGATCGTACAACATTGGCTTCCGGTCTGTATTTCATTAATCTGAAATCAGGTTTGGCTGCACGTGCTTCTGAAAACAATGGTTACAAGGTGGCTAAGCTGACAGCTAACCAATATGGAGCATCTTCAACAGCTGTTAAATATGCAGCAGAAGACGAATCTCAGTTGCTGGGAACTATCCAGAACTTCTATAACATGCCGGCTACTCAATGGGTAGTAGAACAGGGTGTTGGTGAAACAGGTAAAGAACTGGTTAGCATCTACAACCGTGAATATCCTTCTATCAAGGTTGAAAACATTCAGCTGTATAAGGATGCTAATGGTAATATTGCAATGCCGTTCGCTGCTGGAAATTATTTCTCTGCTGCTGATACTTTGGCATTCGGTATAATCAAACCGACAGATTCTGAAACTTATACTAACGAATATCTGGGTTATGCACAGATTGATTCGACTATTCTGGATGAAAAGATCTTCAGGTTCGATTATCTGTCAGGTATCCAGATGGGTAACTATGTAAATGTATTGGATTCCAAAACAGACTCTGTATTGCGTGTAGACCTGAAGGGTGCTAACACTATGTTCGTACTGGAAACAGCTCCTGTTAAGGCTGAAGGTTATTTCGGTTATGCCGGTAAACTGGCTCTGGGTAAAGACCGTATGTTCCAGCACTTAAGAAGAACAGCTTATGTATTGAAAGTACAGGATGGCGACAAGCTGATCCAGAACAACAAATATGTGAAGATGGTTTCTACTACTTCTACAGGTGAACCTTTGTATGTTGTTGCTGACATCAAGAAAGCTGACGCTGCTCAGTTCTTCCTGAAAGAAAACAATGAAGTAACTGTAGAAAAGAAAGCAACTCCTTATTATGCATTGGTTGGTGCACAAGTTATCGCTAACGATACATTGTATCAGGAAACTACAGACCGTGTAGGTGTTAAAGACGGTTCTCTGTTACTGTCTAATGAGAAATATAATGAAACCCGTGTGGCTGCATTTGCTTTGACAGAAGATAACTCTCCGTTGTATCGTCGCCTGGGTGTTTCTGATCCTACTGATGGATTGAAAAACATGACAACTGATACTGCTAAGATCTACCGCATCAATGCTACTGCTCGTGAATATCTGTATGAAGATGCTTATAGCGCATATTCAAAAGAAAAAGGTATCAACTTCTTAGGTGTTGAAGGTAAGGGGGATGCAAAAGCTGCTTCTTTATTCGTAGATACTGCTTATGTTCGTAATGAAACTAACATGCCTCAGTATATGTTTGCTGTTGGTGTAACAGTTGTTCCTGAAGGAATGATGTGTCCTGAAAATCCGGAACACAATACTCCGGAATATATCGCCAACCACGGTGATTGCGGTCATAAAGTTCAGACTAAGGGTTATGTATATGGTCGTTATCTGATCAATGCTCAAGATTCTGTAGTTTCTGCTCCTAACGGAAAAGACTATATCTGGAATGAAAAGTATACAAGATTGGCATTTGTTCCTGCTAAACATATCGAAGATACTTTGGTTATTTATCGTAATGGTAAACCGAGCCTTGCTCCGGAAGATTCTATTTTCTTAGGAAATAATGCTCATAACAAGGTTACAGATGAAAGACCTAACGGTATCAAGAACCCTGTATTTGCATTACGTTTGATCAACGACGAACCTCAGTGTGACTTCCTGATCGAATCTGCTGGTAACCATAAGATCCCGACAGAAAACACAGGTAAGTGGATTGCAATCAAGAACGGTGTTCCTGTAGTAGCTTCTTATTTAACTTATAAAGATGCTATTCTGGATGCTGAACACTTCAACATCGAAAAGACAACTGAAGTTCCGACTGCTAACGAAGGCATCTCAACATCTGAAGTATCAGTAATTGCCGGTAACGGAACTGTTACTATCAAGGGTGCACAGGGTAAGACTGTTGTAATTGCCAACGTTCTTGGTCAGACAATTGCTAATACAGTTCTTTCTTCTGACAATGCAGAAATCGCTGCTCCTGCCGGTGTAGTTGTAGTTGCTGTAGAAGGCGAAGCTGCTGTAAAAGCAATCGTAAAATAAGATTTTAAAAAAGTAATCTGTCACGCGGTTTTATACCAATTACCCCGTGAGGGCGAACAAGCGACAGTTTAATACTAAAGTAATAAAATAAAGTTCTTCTGTCAGTATTCCTGCGAAGGAAGAAAACAGACACAAAAAAAGCCCTGGAAGTTCTAAATTTCCGGGGCTTTCTTGTATCTTCGCATATCAATAACTTAATTCTAATTAAAATAAAATCATGGCAAAAGAATTGCATTTTACAGTTGAGGGTGTACAGGGGGAGTTGAAGTTAGAGTTGGCTCCATTCAAACAACGTCTGTATCAGGATGGTAGAGAAATTAAGCGGACAGGAACATTTAATCCGAAATACTTTGTGACCAATACTTCCGGCGAACCGGAAGAGATGAAAATCGTTTTTGGACTAGACTTTGTACATGTCGTAGAGTTTCGCGGGAAAAAAATACCATTGGAAGAGAGACTGTCTACCCTCGAATATGTCATAGGTGCCCTTCCTGTCCTGTTGATATTCCTGGGAGGATTGCTTGGCGCTCTGTTTGGGTTTGTGGGCGCGACGTTTACTTACAACTATATGCGTCGTGAAAAACGTTTACCACTGCAATTACTTGTCTCTTTAGGAGTTTCTGTATTCTGTTATGTCGCCTATTTCATGTTTGCACTCTGTTTACAGCTTTTATTGAAGAGTTAGTACAGCTACGCGCTCTTTTCTTGTGAAGAACGTCCCCCGGGTTATTAATCTGATAATTGAAATATGAAATCTTTCCAATATAAATTTATATTATTGTTCGTTCTACTGGCAAGCTGCTTAACGCAGCTGTCAGGGGCAGACAAAAAGCAGGAGAAGCATAAACTTTCTGCTGACGGGCCGTATTTGTTATACACTGCCGACGGAGGTTTCCGTTCGATCTCAGTGGATACGGCCGGGTTACTGAATGACCAAACCTATCGGTCTGTTCCGAAGGGTTTCTCTTTTGATGTTTACTCAGATAAAGGGGAGAAGCTGTTCCCTGTTACTTTGCATAAGACAAAACGCCCGGAGTGGAAAAGTAAGCAAGCCGCGAAAATGCTTGTCTTATCCGATCCGCATGCCAATTGGGAATGTTTTTCTTCCATACTGAAAGAATGGAAGGTTGTAGATCAGGATTATCACTGGATTTTCGGCAAGAACCAACTGGTTGTGATAGGCGATGTGTTTGATCGTGGAAAAGATGTGCTTCCGATCTACTGGCTGCTTTATAAACTGGAGAAAGAGGCGGCCGATGCCGGAGGACAGCTGGTCTTTTTACTGGGGAATCATGAAGGAATGGTGCTGGCGGGTGATTTACGATATACAAAAAGTAAATATATCCATCTGGCTGATACCCTGAACATCCCTTATCAGGAATTGTGGAACCGGCAGACTGAACTGGGACGCTGGCTGGGTACACGTAATACCATGCAGTTGATCGGTGATAACCTTTTTGTTCATGCCGGACTGAGCCTGAACTTTCTGGATAAGAACAAAAGTATCCCGGAGGTGAACAAGATCATGAGCGAAGGCCTGTTCCTCAGTAAGCAGGAACGCAAGGAAGCCCCAGGTGATATCGCTTTCATGTATGCTACTTATGGCCCGATCTGGTATCGCGGTATGGTTCACAGTGCCGACAGGTATCATCCTTTATATCCGGAAGATTTGCCGAAGATCTTTGATAAATATAAAGCTAAACGTTTGTTTGTCGGCCATACGATCTTTGATGATATTACTACTTTCTATAAATACCGGGTAGTTGCAGTCAATGTAGACAACAAAGAGAATATGGAAAAGAAGCGCGGACGCGGTGTCCTGGTTGAAGATGACAAGATGTATGTGGTCTTTGATTCAGGGAAGAAGGAACTGATCAAAGAAGAATGAATTGGATATTGCCAGATTAAAACCTATAGGACGACTTCGTAGGGGCAGGTTCCAAACCTGCCCTTTGTGTAAGATTATAAATCAAAAATTTCCGAACCTATAAAACATCCACCGTCTTTTCCAGCGCCATTCCATGCGATCCTTTGATCAGGATATGGTATCCTTTTAAGGGATTGGCTTTTAATGCTTCGATCAGCTCTTCCGTTGTCGCGAACGTGGCAAACTCTTTACCTGCTTTCCGGAAATGTTCCCCGCAAAGGAATACCTTATCGAATTTACCTGCTTTGATTTCTGCAATGGCTTCCGCATGCAACTCGTCGCTTGCCGGGCCCAGTTCGCGCATATCTCCTAAGATAACGGCTTTGGGAGAGACAGGCATAGATGTGAAGTTTTCGATAGCCACCTTCATGCTGCTCGGATTGGCATTATAGGCATCGATAAGCAGGATGTTATTTTCCGTTTTCTTTAATTGCGAACGGTTGTTGGTCGGCTCATAAGCAGCGATGGCACGGCTGATACGTTCGGCCGGGATCTTGAAATAACGGCCTACTGCTACAGCTGTCAATACATTATCGAGGTTATAACCGCCTATCAGATGCGTCTCTACCGTATGGAGCTTACCCTGTTGCTTCCAGTCGAACGTAAGGTAAGGATTGCAGCTGATGATATGGCCGGAAGCAAATGAGCTATCCTCACTGCCATAAGTGATCTGTTCGATGCCTTTAGCTATCGCCTGCAGCTCTTTATTTTCTTTCTTGATGAATATCTTTCCTTTGGAACGGCGGATGTAGTCGTACAGCTCGCCTTTGGTCTTCACTACACCTTCAAATGAACCGAACCCTTCCAGATGCGCACGGCCTACATTGGTAATGATCCCGTAGTTGGGCAGGACGATCTCCACCAGTTCCTTGATATCGCCCGGATGGCTGGCACCCATTTCGATCACCGCCATTTCATGGTCGTGTGTCAGACGGAGCAGGGTAAGCGGAACGCCGATATGATTATTCAGGTTACCTTCCGTATAGAGCAGATTGAATTTAGTGGACAATACGGCGGCCAGCAACTCCTTAGTCGTAGTCTTGCCGTTGGTTCCGGTAATCCCGATAATAGGAATACCCAGCATTTTACGATGCCGGTGAGCCAGTTGTTGCAAAGCTGTCAACACATCATCGACCAAAATGGTACGTTCTCCGATGATATAATCAGGGTTATCGATTACTGCATAGGAACAGCCGGTAGCCAAAGCTTTTTCTGCATATTGGTTCCCGTCGAATCTTTCACCTTTCAGGGCGAAGAAGATGGAGCCGCGCGGACAATTACGACTATCTGTTGTTATTTTCGGATTGTGTATAAACAATTCGTACAGTTCTGATATATTCATAGCTTTCTTTTCGTTTGCTTATTATTGGTGAACAAAAGTAGCAATTAAATGAAGAATGAGGAATGAAGAATGAATATTTAAGTGAGAATCGTGTATCTTTGCCGGAAATAAGGATTAGAATGTTAGATAAAACGCTCAATATTAGGGGAACACTCCTGTCGCTTGCAACTCCCGTTGTGATGGGAATCCTGAATGTCACTCCCGATTCTTTTTATGCCGACAGCCGTAAGCAGAACGAAGCCGCTATCGACGAACGGATACAGGCTATTCTTTCGGAAGGCGGACGAATTATCGATATCGGCGGATATTCTTCCCGTCCCGATGCCGCAGAAGTTTCTCCCGAAGAAGAAATGGAACGGTTGGCTTTTGCCCTGAAAATATTGAATACCCATTATCCGGAGGCTGTGGTCTCGGTCGATACGTTTCGTGCCGGCGTGGCCCGTCGGTGTGTAGAAGAATATGGTGTTGCCATGATTAACGATATCTCAGGAGGTGAACTGGATGCCGCAATGTTCAGTACGGTAGCCGATCTGAACGTACCTTATATAATGATGCACATGCGGGGTACTCCGCAAACCATGCAACAGCATACCGGCTATACGGATATGATGGAGGAAATCATGCTCTATTTTGCTGCGAAAGTCCGCGAACTACGTCTACTCGGTGTGAATGATATTATTCTCGATCCGGGTTTCGGCTTCAGTAAGACGGTCGACCAGAATTATCTGCTGATGAACCGCCTGCAGGAGTTCGGCGTGTTTGATCTTCCCCTCCTGGTAGGCATATCCCGCAAAAGTATGATCTACCGTTTTCTGGGCGGAACACCGGCCGATAGCCTGAACGGCACTACGGTACTGAACACACTGGCACTGATGAACGGAGCCGATATCCTTCGTGTGCATGATGTGAAAGCCGCTGTCGAAGCAGTCAAGCTGGTTACCAAAACCGTCAATTGTCAATTGTCAACTATCAACTCATAATATTATGTGGATGCATTTCGGAATAAAAGACCTGATCGATGTACTGCTGGTAGCCTTTTTCCTCTACCAGACCTACAAGCTGATGAAGAGTTCAGGTACACTGGCCATCTTTAGTGGGGTAGTTTCGTTTATTATTGTATGGATCCTTGTTTCGCAGGTGTTGGAAATGCGTTTGATGGGAGCCATACTCGATAAGTTTATCAGTGTCGGTTTCGTGGTGTTGGTCATTCTGTTTCAGGATGAGATACGCCGTTTTCTGATGGCGCTCGGTTCACACCGGGGATGGAAGTTCCTGGGAAAGCTTTTTTCTAAAAAGGATGCGAACAACGAGCGGGAAGGAAAATATGTCGCCCCCGTGGTGCTGGCTTGTATGAATATGGCCCGTAAAAAGACCGGAGCCCTGATTGTGATCCAGCAGGATGTCGACCTCTCCATATACGAGCATACGGGCGAAATGTTCACTGCCGATGTCAACGCCCGCCTGATCGAAAATATATTCTTTAAGAACAGCCCTCTGCATGACGGGGCGATGATCATTGCCGACGGCCGGATCAAGGCCGCAGGCTGTATCCTTCCGGTAGCGCAGAATGCCAATTTGCCGAAAGATCTCGGACTACGCCACCGTTCCGCGCTCGGAATGTCTCTTGAAACCGATGCATTGATTATTATTGTATCGGAAGAACGGGGTAAAATATCTGTTGCTCACAACGGTAAGCTCGATATCAACATTTCAGCCGAAGATCTGCAACAAATCCTCTCCGGCGAGCGAGAAGTAGTGAATTACTGTTAAATGTTCTGAAAGTGACAGCTCCGGTTGCAAATAGTTTGTGCTTTTTGCAAACTCTATGTTGCATTTTGTCTACTTTTGTACCCGCAAACAGTAGCAATTACTAAATACTATAAAAAATATCTTCCGCTATGGACTTAATGCAAGAGATTATTGCACGCGCTAAAGCTGACAAGCAGCGTATCGTTCTTCCTGAAGGAACAGAAGAAAGAACATTGAAAGCCGCCGACCGTTTATTGGCCGATGGAGTTGCTGACATTATCCTGATTGGAAATCCCGCAGAGATTTCTTCTTTGGCAGCAAACTACGGTCTGAACCACATCGGACAGGCTACTATTGTTGACCCTAAAAATCACGAAAAGAAAGCTGCTTATGCAGACCTGCTTTTCCAATTACGTCAGAAAAAAGGTATGACTCCGGAGAAGGCAGCTGTCCTTGCTGAAGATCCTTTGTATCTGGCTTGCCTGATGATCAAGGCCGGCGATGCTGACGGCGAAATTGCCGGTGCACAGAACACGACAGGAAATGTGCTTCGTCCCGCTTTGCAGATCGTGAAGACTGCTCCGGGTATGAGCTGTGTATCGGGTGCATTCCTTATGTTTACCAAGAAGCCGGAATACGGAAAAGAAGGCCTTCTTGTTTTTGCTGACTGTGCTGTAATGCCTAATCCTACTGCTCCCGAACTGGCTAGTATCGCCGTGGCGACTGCTGCGACAGCACGCGACATCGTAGGTGTCGAACCCCGTGTAGCTATGTTGAGCTTCTCGACAAAAGGCAGTGCCTCTCATGAGATGGTAGACAAAGTAGTGGAAGCTACCCGTCTGGCAAAAGAAATGGCTCCCGAACTGAAGATCGACGGTGAATTGCAGTCGGATGCTGCCCTGGTAGGATCTGTTGCTTCTTTGAAAGCACCGGGTAGCGAAGTGGCCGGTCAGGCAAACGTATTGGTATTCCCGACACTGGAAGTAGGTAATATCGCTTATAAGCTGGTTCAGCGTCTGGGTGATGCAGAAGCAGTAGGCCCTATCCTTCAGGGTATGGCTGCTCCGGTGAACGACCTTTCACGCGGTTGCTCTGTAGACGATATCTATAAGATGGTGGCTATCGCCAGCAACCAGTCTATCGGCTTAAAGGCGGCTAAAAAGTAAAAAAGACACAACAAGTAAGATATGAAGATATTAGTTTTAAATTGCGGAAGTTCGTCTGTTAAGTACAAGTTGTTCAATATGGACACACACGAAGTACTTGCACAGGGTGGCGTTGAGAAACTGGGTTTGCCGGGTTCTTTCCTCAAATTCACCCAGCCGGATGGTAAGAAAGTAATTCTGGATAAGGAATTACCCGAACACAATGCGGCTATCGAGTTTATCCTGAGCGTGCTGACAGATGACAAATACGGCTGTATCAAGTCGTATAACGAAATTGACGCTGTAGGCCATCGTGTGGTACATGGTGGAGAAGCATTCAGCGGAAGTGTGGAAATTACTCCGGAAGTGATCGGTAAAATGGTTGAGTGCATCGACCTGGCACCGCTTCATAACCCGCCAAACCTGAAAGGTATCCGTGCCATGAGCGCATTGATCCCGGGCATCCGTCAGGTAGGTGTGTTCGATACTGCTTTCCACCAGACCATGCCGGACTATGCTTATATGTACGGTCTGCCTTATTCACTGTATAAGAAATACGGTATCCGTCGTTACGGTTTCCACGGAACCAGCCACCGTTATGTATCAAAACGTGCCTGCGATATCCTGGGTGTTCCGTACGAAGAACAAAAGATCATTACAGCTCACGTAGGTAACGGAGGTTCAATCGCTGCAGTGAAGAACGGTAAGAGTATTGACACTTCTATGGGTCTGACTCCGGTCGAAGGTCTGCTGATGGGAACCCGTTGCGGTGATGTAGATGCAGGTGCACTTACATTCATCATGGATAAGGAAAAACTGGATGCCAAAGGTTTGTCTGACCTGATCAACAAACAGAGCGGTGTACAGGGAGTTTCCGGTATCTCTTCCGATATGCGTGAGATTGAAGCGGCTGTTGCTGATGGCGATAAACGTGCTATTCTGGCTCTGAATATTTACAACTATCGTATCAAGAAATACATCGGTGCTTATGCTGCAGCCATGGGCGGTTGCGATATCCTGGTATGGACAGGCGGTGTAGGTGAGAACCAGTGGGCTACCCGTCGTGTCGTATGTGAAAACATGGAATACATGGGCATGAAGATCGACGTTCAGAAGAACGAAGGTATGCGTGGCGAAGAAATGGTGATCAGCACTCCGGACAGTAAGGTGACAATCATTGTTGTTCCTACCGACGAAGAATATATGATCGCTTCCGATACAATGGATATATTAGGTAAATAAATATTGGTAATTAAAAAACTAGTCCTCACAGCTTACAAAACACAGGATTAGTGTTTAGACTGCCCCGACACCGGTTGGGGCAGTTTTTTTATCTGTTATTCTGCTTCGAACTGTTCGAGGAACAGGTTCTCCCCATCCCATACGATATAAGAAAAGAGCGTCATCCAGTCGCCGGCGATCAGCAGGCGGGAAGTACGCGAAAGCATCAGGTCGAGCATGATATGACGATGCCCGAAGATGAAGAAATTGATATCGGGATGTGTCTTAAGATATTCTTTGGCGAAAACGACCAGGTATTCGGCCGCTTCCCCTTTATATTTCTGTGCATCCTCTTTCTCCAGACCGCTTTTGCGGCTGTTGAGCGACCATCCGAGGGCAAAACCGAACGTCCAGCGGGGATGGATACCTGCATACAACCACTGGCAGAATTTATTACGGAAAACGGCACGGATAAACCGGAAAGCCTTGCTGCGGTAGTCCACCTCGTCACCATGTCCGAGGAAGAAACGCTTACCCAGCAGGTCGGTCGTTAATACATCCCGGTGAATGATTGCACCTATCTCGTTGGGAAGGTAATCGAACATCCAGATATCGTGGTTACCGATAAATATATGGATCTCGACACCGCTGTCGGCCAGTTCGGCCAGCTTCCCGAGGAAACGGGTAAACCCTTTGGGCACTACATATTTGTATTCGTACCAGTAGTCGAATATATCCCCCAGGAAATAGACCGCCAGCGCATTCTCTTTGATACTGTCGAGCCAGCGCACCAGCTTCTTCTCGACGGCCAACGGGTCTTTATGAAAGCGGGCGCCCAGATGGGCGTCCGATGCAAAGTATATTTTCTTTCGGGAGGGATTCATAAGAAACCTAGTTCCAGTTTAGCCTCTTCCGACATCATTTCCTTATCCCATTCGGGTTCAAACACGAGGTTGACTTCCACATTGTTCACACCGTCTACCGACTCCACTTTCATACGGACATCTTCCAGGATGAAATCGGCTGCCGGACAGTTGGGGGCAGTCAGGGTCATATCTATACGGACATTCTTATCGTTGTCTACATCTACTTTATATATCAGGCCAAGGTCAAATACGTTGACCGGTATTTCCGGGTCGTACACTGTCTTGAGCATGGCGACAATCGCTTCTTCTGTTTGGAGGAATTCGTTGTTCATCTTTCTTTAATTTGAATGCAAATATACATTAATATCTTCTATATACTAAACCGTAGAAAAGAGAAAATGTTTTACAAGCCCAGCCGTCCTTCGTCTGCATAGCTGAAGTAAGTACCGTCGGAGACGATCAGATGATCCGACAGCTTTATCTCCAGCAAGTCCGCCGCTTTGTCCAGCCGTCTGGTCAGGGCATCGTCCTGCGAGCTGGGGCGCACATTCCCCGACGGATGGTTATGGCAAAGGATGATCCCCGAAGCCAGCGCATTGATAGCCGTTTTAAGGATGATACGGAGGTCGGCGGACGTTTCCCCTGTTCCGCCCTGGCTGATCTTTGCCTTGCCGATCACTTTGCCGGCCCGGTTGGTCAGGGCTACCCACAATTCTTCGTACGGTAAATCGCAGAGTAGGGGATGAAAGAGGTTGTAAGCATCGCGGCTGCTCCGGATACTGTTGCGTAGGATAGGATCAGCCAGATTACGCCGTTTACCCAGTTCCAGGGCTGCACAAATGGTGATGGCCTTGGCTTCGCCGATCCCTTTGAAACCGGACACTAAATCCTGTATAGACAGTTTGCCTAATGCATTCAGATTGTACTCTACACTGTTGAGGATACGTTGCGACAACTGGACAGCCGTCTCGTTACTGTTGCCTGAACCGATGAGGATGGCCAGGAGTTCGGCATCACTGAGGGAAGTAACGCCTTTAAGCAGCATTTTTTCACGCGGGCGGTCTTCTTCTGCCCATTCTTTTATTTTCATAGCGATGTGTTTTGGTTGTAAGGGCGGTTCGCGAACCGCCCTTACTGTGTTTGGTGTTGTATCTTATGAACGAACACGTCCGCAATAGGAACCGTCCGCCGTATTTACTTCGATAATTTCGCCTTCGTTGATGAATAACGGAACACGAACTTCGGCTCCTGTTTCAACTGTAGCAGGTTTCAATGTGTTAGTAGCAGTATCGCCCTTTACACCCGGTTCAGTGTAAGTAACCTTCAATTGAACTTTAGCAGGCAGGTCGGCGAAAAGAACTGTATCTGTAGAAGCATCGGAAACAACGTCAACGATTTCTTCTTCTTTCATATAGTCTACACCATTGATCAGGTTTTTGTCGATGATCACATCTTCGTAAGTTTCCTGATTCATGAAGTGATAGTGTTCGCCTTCTCTATATGTATATTGATGAGGACGACGTTCTACACGTACATCTTCCAGTTTTTCATCGATATTGAAACGGCGATCAAGGATACCACCTTTTACTACATCTTTCAGTTTGGTACGCATGAAGGTGTTTCCTTTTCCCGGTTTTACGTGAAGGAATTCAACGCAGAAATATAATTTCCCGTCCAGGCGGATACACGTTCCGTTTTTAATGTCTTGTGAATTAATCATACGATCTATTTTTTATTTATAATGATTTTGTACTGTCATCGGTAATTTTCGGGTACAAAAGTAGTGTTTTCCTCTTAAAGTACCAACACGTAGTCTCCTTTTTCTTCAGAAAAGAGTTGCAAATCAGTCTGATATGATCTGCGTAAACGGATACTACTTAAAACAGGGAAATAATAAAGCTGATAACGGGGACTAAAATAGCCGTCATGATACCCATCAGTCCGATTGCCAATCCGCTCAATGCGCCTTCAATCGCTCCGATCTGTATAGCCACCGAAGTACCTACGCCGTGGGACGATGCGCCCAGTGCCAATCCTTTGGCAATCCGGCTCTCGATACCTAATACTTTCATCACGAACGGGCCGACGATGCTCCCGAATATACCTACCGCCACAACGATAACAGCCGTTAGCGAAGGGATCCCCCCGGCTTTTTCGGCAATCCCCATCGCAATAGGGGTCGTTACGGATTTCGGTTGCAGGGTGGCTATCAATGCCTGGTCGGCTCCCATCAGGTCACCGATCACAATCACGCTTACAATCCCGACGATGGCGCCTATAAAGACAGAGGTAAGGATAGAGATCACATTCCCTTTCAGGTATTGCATCTGCTCGTATAACACAAATCCCAATGCGACAACCGATGGCCCCAGCATGAAATGGATCAGGTGGCTTCCCCGTTGGAAAGACTCGTATTCGATCCCCATCGTTTCGAGTACGACAATGATAACGAGGATAGATGTCAGCAGCGGGTGCAGCAGGCTGATACGTGTTTTCTTATACAAAGCCAATGCCGCCAGATAAGTACCGATAACCAATGTGAGTGAAAATACTTCCGATTGTGCCAGATTATTCATTGTTTCGGCCCTCATTGCCTAATTTTTGCTGGATAAGTGCGACACTAGCAATAACTAAAATAGTACTTACAACGGATGCGGTAAGGATGACAGCCCAATATTGTGAGATGACCCCCAGCGACGTCATAAGCCCGACACCTGCGGGAAGGAAGAACAACCCCATGTTTTCAGTCAGGATCGTGGATAGTTTTTTTACATTGGCGGGCTTCACCAGCTTAAACACCAATGCCAGAAATAACAATATCATACCGATCACGCTTCCCGGAATGAAACCGTCGATAAAGGAGCTGATAAACTCTCCGGTAAAATAGAAGAACAGAATGTAAAATGCTTGTTTTAGCATATCTCTTTACTGTTTAAATAGACACTGCAAAGATAACAGCTTTGAATCAAATATGTTCTATAACATGTCGATTTAACATAAATACTTGTTGGAGAAGAATGCCCAATAACAACCTTTAACGCAGGTGTGTTATAACTTGATGGCTCATTTATAGGAAATAATGAACCTGTTTGTGATATTCTCATGATTTTTTGAGAAGAAAACAGATATGTAATAAATAATAATCCTAACTTTGTAACAAACAAAATTATATAGCTATGAAAAATCAAGGAGAGATCATTGTTTACCAACCGGAAAAGACTTTACAGTTGGAAGTCAGAATGGAAAATGAAACAGTTTGGCTGACCCAGGCGCAAATGGCTGATTTATTTGAGACAACCCCTCAAAATATTACACTACACATTAAGAATATTTATGTTGAACAGGAGTTAATTGCAGATTCAACTTGTAAGGATTTCTTACAAGTTCGTGAAGAAGGAAGCAGGATGATAAAAAGAATGCAGAAATTTTATAATCTTGATGTTATTATTTCTGTTGGCTATCGCGTCAAATCAAAGCGTGGAACTCAATTCCGTATTTGGGCAAATAAGATTTTAAAAGACTATTTGCTTAAAGGCTACTCTATCAATAAGAGAATTGAAAATATTGAAGCAAAAATAATTGAACATGATCAAAAGATCGACTTCTTTGTGAAAACATCGCTACCGCCGGTAGAAGGAGTTTTCTATGATGGTCAACTGTTCGATGCTTATAAGTTTGTAGCTGACCTGATCCGTACGGCTACCACCTCTCTTATCCTGATCGATAACTATATTGATGACACAGTGTTGACACTTTTCACCAAGCGCATTCCCGGAGTAACGGTTACGATCTATACTGCCCAACTGTCCAAACAACTATCATTAGATTTGCTGCGTCATAATTCGCAATACGAACCGATTGATATCCGCCAATTCCACCAGTCGCATGACCGCTTCCTCATTATAGACGAAAGAGAACTGTACCATATCGGCGCTTCATTAAAAGATTTAGGTAAAAAATGGTTCGCCTTCTCTAAAATGCAATTAGATATACAGGAGTTGTTGAGGCATTTATAGAAAGATTTGAGTGTGTTATTAGGAAGAATGTGAGTCTATTTGGACATAAACAATCTATCATAAAATAAGACAGGCCTAGTTACAGGTTCATTTGAAGTAGATAGTGGTAGCCTACTCTTACTATTATCTGGTGGGGCTGTCGTTTCAAACGATAGCCCTTTTTTGTGGGTGAAAATGCTCCGTTTATTCCCCTAAAAACAGCCTAAATCCCCTCTATTAACAATTCTCGGCGAAAACTTGAAAAAACGGGTATTGATACACAGACTATTATGAAACGCGCGCGGGTACATATCTATATAAATAGGGGTAGTGAAAAGTGGTATATGATCAGTTGAATAATAAAGGGTAGATGTCAAAAAATGACTGACTATATAAATCGTTCCTTTTTTCTAGTCATGCAAAGGTATTGCTAAATTTTGAATCTACAATCCTTTTAAGAATTATTTTGTCTAATCTATCTGCTTTCTTATCAACCGTATAGCAAAGTTAGTATGAAATTCCATCTTTTTTACACGAAAGTAATCGACCTTCAAAAAAATGACTAGAAAAAAGGAACGTTTAGGCTAGTCATTTAACAATTGACAACACTAAAGTATCCTTTACAAACAGGCTTTTTAGAAACACTATTATTAATATTAAATTAAAGATTATGAACAAAAAGTTTTCTACGCTTTTGACAGCGGGCTTACTGGTAGGTGGTTCGTTGTTTGTTCCTGTAAATGCTACGGATGTTACTCCGACGCAGTTCACAGCTGCTATCAAAAGCAATGTGTTGAGCATTGAAGATTTGAAAGAGGCTCTGACTGATTTTGACGGTAAGATCGAACTGACTGGAGATGTAGATTTGTCGACTGGAAACCCAACAGTCAAATATGTTGTCATTACTGACGAGGATATTGTACTGACTGCGGCTAAAGACAAGGAAGTAACTTTCACCGGTCGTGTTGTTATCGGTGCTGAAGGTGTAACGATTTCCGGTTTGAAATTCGTGAATAATCCTGAAACAGGCATTGGTGGTTATTGGCAAAAAACAGCTATTGCTGCATTTGCAAGCAAGGTGACTATCACAGGTAATACATTCACTGCCGGTAATAATCCTGTTACGTTGACAAACGGTGTTGTTCTTTATCCGCAAAATGAAAAAGTGGAATGGACTGTCTCAGGAAATACTTTTGAAGGATTGAATAAGGTTGTTGATAAATGGTACTCTTCAGCTATCCAGGTTTACCAGGGTACAGCAGGAGAAGTAAAGGCCGGCGATCCTTTAAAAGATAGTGGACTACTGGGTGTGAATGTAGAAAGTGGTCCAGCGGACAATGCTACTCCTATTATTAAAGAAGGTCTTAACGCAGCTACTTTGGCAAGCGGTAATACTTTTGAAAATTGTGCAGCCGACGTGTTTGTACGTAACAATGTAGAATTAGCTGCCGGTGCTTCAACAGAAGCTGCTTATGTATCTAACCCGGAAGCAAGTGCTAACGAAGCTGTAAAAGCAGCCTTGAAAGACGCTATCAGTACTGTTGCAGAAAACGGAAGCATCAACTTTGCCGGTACAGCAGCAGAACTGAATGATCTTTTGAAGGCGGAAACAGACTTGGCAAACGTGGCTATCACTACGGAAGACCAGATAGTTGTTACCGGTATCAAATACATGCCGCAAGAACAGATTAAAGTAACAAGTGATGATGTACTTTTCAACTTGGCTGCAAAAACAGTTGATGGTGCTTATTATTTATTAGTAAAGGCAGGTGAAAATGCAAGTTCAAGTGCACAAGCAGATTCTGTACTGATTCTGAATAACGGTGCTCCCGAATTTGTAGCTGTTGCTGGTGTTACTGCTACCCAATTGGCAGATCCTGCTAACTACTGGAAAGTAGAAACAAAGACTGCTATCAAGACAGTTGACTATACATTCACAAATAAGGCTGACGAACCATATACATTGAAAGTGAACGGTGAAACCGTATTGCGTGCTTTAGGTAACGTAGCTTATGACAAGGGTGTTGCTTTCGAACTGGCACAAGATCCGACTACTAAAGCTCCTATCGTAGGTGCAGCTCATTATTTCGGTTTGTATACAGCTGATGTTTACCAGTTGTCTGCATCTGACCTGAACTGGTTCGAAAAAGATGGTTTCTCTGTAACGATCGCTCCGGAAGGTGTGAAAGGTAATCCGTTTGCAGGTCACCTGACACCGATGAAATGGAACAGCACGAAGAAAGCATTTGAAGTTGCTACAACAACAGACAATGAACTGTACTTCATGACGGAAGCTGAAAAATATATCGTTGTAAAAGAATACGAAGCCAACGGCTCTATCTACAACCAATCTATCTATGCTTTCGATACAGTAAGCGAAGAAGACCTGGTTGCTGACCTGAAAAAGGCAAAAGTAGAAGACCGTAAACTGTTCGGTGAATTCAACGCTTTCTATTTCCCGAAGACTGCTCTGGTTGAAGACGAATTGACTACAGCGTCTATCGACAGCATGACTGTAAAAGTGTTGGGCTTGAACGCAACGACGAAAAAGAAAGAATTGCAGTCTGCTGTAGTAGGTTTTGCATACCTGACAGAAAAGAAAGTGGCTACTTTGGCTGCATCTATCGAGTTTGGTTTAAATAAGATCGCTATCAGCATGGGCGACAATGTAGTTAAACCTGAGAACTTGTTGAAAGACGCTTACTTTACTGTTACGATGTTGACAGAAGATGGCGATGACTTACGTTTAGCTGTTAACGATTGCGAAGGCAAGGGTTGGGTTGAATCTGTAGGTAACGAACTGGAAGCTCAATGGGCTATTACTTACGACGAAAAGACAGCCAAGTATACATTGACTAACCGTGAAAACAAAGACGTTACTATCGAGGTTGACCGCAACGCTTTGCGTGAAGACGAAGATACAGAAGACAACTACTATGTATACAATGGAGATGTTGTTGAAATTAAAGCCGTAGAAGGAGCAAAAGCTTCAGACGGTTACCTGTATCTGGGTGACATCGACAACCAGCGTTTCGTAATGGCTCATCATTCAGGTGTATACAAACAGAACGCTTGGTTCGTTGAAAACAAAGATGGTTTCGTTGTGTTGGACGTAGATGCTACTCCGATGGAAATCAAAGTAATCGATGTGGATACAGCCAAAGTAACAACTACGGTAGGTTTCTATAAAGATGGTAAGTATACAACTAAAGATTATACATTAAAAGCTCCGGTTTACCTGTTCGCCAACATGAAAGGTAGCGAACTGGGTCTGGTAGAAGGTAAGTATGCTTTCGACGCTAATCAGGATACATTGGCTATCCGCCAGGATGGTGAATACTACAACCTGCGCGTGGTTAAGAACGGTGCTGCTATGGAATGTGCAAAGGTTTATGCAAGCACATCCGATAAAGATGCCGGTTTCTTGAAGAAACAGAATGGCTTGTACACTGAAACTACCAACGACCTGTTCGTTGTGGAATCTTTGGATCGTCCGGTTTATCGCCGTCTGGGCGTGACAATCGAAAACGACGGTTTCGTGAACGAAGGTGTTAACAATGCTAAGTTCTACCGTACGAACGATGTGACAGGTTACTACCTGTATGAAAATAGCGCTAACCGCAATACACAGGGTGGTGCACGTAGCCTGAATTTCTTAGGTGAAACTCATCTGACCGACCTGCCTGCAAATGCAGCTCTGCCTATCTTCATCGATACAGCTTATGTACGTAATGAAACACATAAACCGTTATATATGTTGGCAGTGCGCAACGAAGATGCTGTAGAAGGTACTCCGTTCAAACCGTGTGATAAAGAAGATAATCATGGTTACGATCAGGATGGCAATCCGTTGACAGCAGAACAGTGCCCGCATGCAACTCAGGCTGTTCCGGGTTACCGTAAAGCTCATTATCTGGTTGCCCTGAGCGATTCAATATATACTGGCAACAATGATATGGTTGAATATAAAGGCAAGACTCGTTTGGCTTTCGTGCCTGCTACTCATTTCGAAAATGACACATTGGTAATCGAAAGCTCTAAATTTACAAATAGCAAGAAATTGGCTAAGAATGATACATTGTCTTTAGCTAATGATAAGGATGAAGCTTTGATGAACGCAGCTACTTTCGCATTCCGCTTGGTTGATCCGGCTGACAAAGAAAATGGCGACTTCTACATCGAAACAGAAGTGAATGGTAAAACAAACTATGTACATGTATTGAACACTGTTCCTGTACTGGTTGAAAACATTGCCGATGCCGCTCCGTTCAATGTAGAATTAACAGACGAAGATGCTACAGCCAACGATGCAATTGCAGTGGATGGTGTGAAAGTTATCGCAACAGAAGGTGCAGTAATTATCAAGGGTGCAGCTGGTAAGAAAGTTGCTATCAGCAACGTTCTTGGTCAGACAATCGCTAACACAGTTCTTTCTTCCGACAATGCTACTATCTCTGCACCTGCAGGTATCGTAGTAGTAGCCGTAGAAGGTGAAGCTGCTGTAAAGGCAATCGTAAAATAAATAACTATTTATAATCAATAAATTTAAATTTGACTGCGCGGTTCCGTCATGAGCCAAGTATCCCGTGAGGGCGAACAAGCAGTCGTATTAATACTAAAGTAATGAAATAAAGTTCTTCTGTTCAACCTCTGTGAAGAGCAAAAACAGACAAAAACAAGCCCCGGGGGAGTAATCTTCCGGGGCTTCGTTTTTAGAAAAAGCTGAACTATCTCTTATCTCTCGGCATATTGCCACAACATATAATTTAAAATTCAACAATCATGAAAAAAAATTGAATGCCGGCCAGCTTAACCGGGCGGCGCAACTTTTGGGAAACGATTGCGGGGAGCTGGAAAGCCTGCTTCGCAAAGTGATGAAACATAACAACAGCCTCGGGCGGTTGCTGCAAAATGCCGTATGGGAGGAGGATATGGTGAAGGAAGAACTGATTGTCCTGACCATGCCTACCGCCACCTTTCTGGAATGGCTCGGCCCTTTGCTGGAAAGCCGGGACTGGACTGTCAACGGACGGCATGAAATCAGGCCCTTCCTGCGTGCCTTCCTTTCCGTGTTTCGCCTGCGCACGGCTCCCGACAAAGACTGTCTGACGATGGGAACGATCGAAAACCTCGTGCTCGATTATCTCTATGTGCGCCGCAAAACGCAATAAGACAAATCGTTAGCAGTCTGTTTCCTGGGCGGCTTGTTGTTTTCTTAAAAGAAAAGAAAGCAATAGGTCGCCTTGTTTATCATCCCTACCTTGTAGGATATAAACCAATCTCAAAATACAATTTATTATGTTACAAGTAACGGTGTTTACCAAATTTAAAACCTGTATGGGTGATGTTAACCTGATCGATGTCCTTTACGATATCCGTAACGGGAAGTATGCACCGGCTGTCAACCGTATCCGTCTCTGCATGGACAAAGACGATACCGAAGCAGCCGACAGACTGAAGAAAGGACTGCCCGCCGTCACTATCTCCGCCACCTACCGGAAAAGACGGGTGGCGGGGTGTATGACCGGTTACAATCCGCTGACGATCCTCGATATCGACGGGTTGCCGAAGGCGGAACTACCCCGCCTGCTGGCCTTGCTTCGCGAAGCGGTCTATACGGTGGCCTGCTGGATCAGTCCGCGCGGACGAGGGATCAAAGTCATTGTTTATCCGGCTGTCGGCTTGGAGTTGGTGCCCGATAACCATGTCGTTGTCTATAACCTGGTGAAAGACTGGTACGGGAAACTGCTGGGTGTGGAAGTCGATGCTTCCGGTAAAGATGCCGGGCGGCTCTGTCTCGTTTCGTACGATCCGGCGCTTTATATCTCTCCCCGGTTCGAGCCCTGGCTGAAAGGGGAGGGCGGCCTGCCCGACGGACTGCCGCCGATAGAAGTCGTCGTGTCGGATAAGGCGGTGAAACTGCTTGCGATGGCCCGCAAAAGTACCACCCGCAAAATGGCCTATGCCGAGGGCAACCGGAATAACTACGTACACCTTTTCGCCAGCCATTGCAACCGGTTGGGCGTGGAAAAAAGGGAGGTGGAAAAGTATGCCGGAAAAACATTTGCCGACCTGTCGGCAGACGAATGTACGTTGGCTATCGACAGTGCTTATGCACGTGCCGACCAGCATGCAACGGAGGCAGCTCCCGCCAGGCGTTCGTCGCGTGGCGATGGTTTTGTCTGCCGGATACAGGAATACCTGACTCCGCGTTACGAGTTGCGCCGCAATGTGGTGCGCCGTCAGGTCGAGTATCGCGACAAACGGGAGGAAGGGGCTGTTTTTATGGCGGTCACCGATTATTGGGAGAATTCCGTCTGGTGCGCTTTGCAGAAGGAGGAGATATTCTGCCATGTCTCCGATCTGCGGGCGGTGATCCATTCCGATTTCAGTCCCGGATACGACCCGTTTTGTTCTTATTTCGAACAGCTACCCGCCTGGAACGGGCAAACCGACCCGATCGGTGACCTGGCGGCTACGCTTGAAACCACCCGTCCGGACTTCTGGAGGAAGTGTTTTAAAAAGTGGATCGTGGCACTCGTGGCCTGTGCCGTCGATCCCCATAAGGAGAACCATACCGTCCTGCTGCTGAGCGGTGCCCAGGGATTGGGTAAGACCACCTGGTTGCGCCGGCTGGTGCCCCCTGTGCTCCATGAATATGTCTATTCGGGTAACCTCGATCCGTCGTCGAAAGACTCGTCACTGATGATGAGCGACTGTATCCTGATCATCCTCGATGAGTTGTCGGGACAGAGCCGCATGGAGGTGAACCGCCTGAAGGCGATGATCACGAAAGATGCCGTGCGCGAACGCCGTCCCTATGCCCGTAATGCCGAAGTGTACGACCGCCGTGCATCCTTTGCCGCCACTGTCAACGACAACCAGATCCTGACCGACCGCACCGGTTCGCGCCGTTTCCTTTGTTTTGAAGCGACGCAGATCGATTATCTCTCTCCGGTAGATTATGCGGCTGTTTATGCGCAGGCGCTGGCTTTGTTTCGTGCCGGTTTCCGTTATTGGTTTGCCGATGCCGACATTATGGAGGTGAACGATAACAACGAGCCTTTCCAGCAAACCAGCCCGGAAGTGGAGTTATTTTATACTTATTTTCGCAAACCGGAGCGTTTTGAGGCTTATATTTTGCTCTCAAGTAGTGAGATTGTGGCCAAAATAGCTGAAAAAACACGTCTTCCGTTGACAAGTATCAGTGTAAATGTGATCGGAAAGATGCTGAAAAGAGATGGTTTTGTGTGTCAAAAGAAGCATGGGAAGTGGCTCTTTTCCGTTGTAGAGTTGAACTTCGACCAGGTAGAAGCCCATCGTAGAGGCTTCTGAGCGGGATCGGGGGAAGATGGGGAAGGTAATTTGCGTTTCTGGAAAGTACTTGAAGTGATGTTCCTTGTTCCTTGCAGCTGGAGGGGGACAAGGAACATGTATTACAGTAAGTTCACCAACTCGTAAATTACCTTCCCCATCTTCCCCCGTTTCCTGTCTCGTCCATCTTTCTTGCTGCATTCGTTCCCGGTGGCTGCTGCACCCGTTTTCAGTAGGTGCGGCAGCTATTTTTACCGGCTGCCGCAGCCACTGAAAACTGTTGCCGCAGTCATTCCGTGTATTTTTCTCCCTTCGGCTTCTTCAGGGTTCTCCCAGATGTTCGACGATACATTCCACCTGTTTAGGCGTGAAGCACCTGATGCCGGGACGGTAGCCCAGCTCGACCAGTTTCGCTTTCAGCACGCCATGATAATTGATCCACCGCCAAAGTTGCATAATAGCTCCTCTCCGGCTCATATGAGGGCTGTAAAGCTCAGCCAGCTCACCTACTCCGTAGGCTCGTATTTCAAAGGATGTATTTCCCATTGTGTGATTGTTTTATATCTCCTAAGGTACGAATAATCAATGGATATATGAAATTATTCTGGTTTAATGTTTCCTCATTGAGTCTCCTTTTTTACCACTAATGGCAATTAGAAATTTATCGGAAATAAAATGTCGCTTCGTCACACCCTGTCACCTCTGTCTACAAGGTGGGGAGGTGGGTGTCGTATCTTTGATATGTAATTAATAATCAACTAAAAACAATTAAGTTATGCCATTACAATTTCATTTGGTTCTTAGAAAGAACCTGAGTAAAAATGTGGAAGCGGGGAAAGAGAAACTCCACTATGCGCAGACCCGGGCAACGGGGACATGTACCTTCGAGGAGTTGTGCAGTATCGTTGCTGATAGCTCCACCGCTTCGAGTGGTGATGTGAAGGTGGTGATAGACCGCCTGATCAAATTCCTTCTCTTGTTTCTGGCTCGCGGAGAGGTGGTGCAATGCGGCGAGCTGGGCACGTTTCAGCTGGTGCAGACCAGTTCGGGAAGTGTTACTGCGGAGGAGTTCTCTTCCAGTATGTTGTACCGCGCCCGCCTTCGTTTCCGCCCCGGGCCGAAGTTGCGTGAGCTGATCCTGACGGCCAAGAGCGAACGTTTCAAGCTCGAAGAGTCGAAGCCGTCGGAAGGTGGCGGTAGCGGCAGCGGTGAAGACGATCGCCCCGTGATCGAGTAGTTATTCATAGAACCGGTCGCAACGTATGGATAAGCAATCATTTACCTCGAAGTACTTCCCCGCCGCGCGTCTGGCGGGTGAGTTGTACGGACTGAACCCGGTAGTGATCCTGGCTCAGTCTGCAATCGAAACCGGCTGGGGTGAGAGCACCCTGGCTACCCGCTACAATAACTTTTTCGGGCTGACGGGCTATGGCGTTACCAATGCTTACTGGCATGGCGGCAAGACGGATCCGGATAAGCCGGACGGCCTGCTGTTCCGCCGTTACGACCGGCCTGAAAACAGTTTTCTTGATTTCGCCCGCCTGATTTCTACTGTCTACAAACAGGCGGCCGCCGTGAGCCATTACCCCCGGGCGTATGCCCGTGAGATCGCTTACAGCCGGTATATCAGTGAAGTGAACGGGGATAACCGTGAGACGTATTGCAGGATGCTGGAAAGCATTGCACAGTCGCTGGTACCCCTGGTGTATAATCTAAATAATGAAAGCGTATGAGTGAGAAAGGAAACAAGGTGAGGACGATCCTTCAGTTTATCATGGAATTACTGGGGTTCCTGTTGGGAAGAAAGAAACAAGGTTAACCCGTAGGGGCGGTTCGTGAACCGCCCTTACCCAACACACCTTACCGAACAGGCCTTATGTTAACGCCGAAGAAATAAACATATAAATCATCATCCCGATAATATCGTTCGTAATCGTGATGAACGGGCCGGTAGCCAATGCGGGGTCTATCTTCAGGCGGTCGAGCGTCATGGGGACAAGGGTTCCGAAGATACTGGCGAACATGACGACGGCGAACAGGCTCAGGGAGACGGATGCCGTTATCCCTTTGTCGCCCAGCATAAAGAAGTTATACACGAATACGACCAGGCTGATAATGCTGGCGTTGATAAGCGAGACGATTCCTTCTTTCAATATCTGCGGAAGAATGTTATCCTGTTTCAGTGAGTTGTTGGCCAGACCCTGTACCACGATAGCTGACGATTGTATCCCGACATTTCCTCCCGTACCACCGATCAGCGGAATAAAGAGAGCCATCTTCGGGTTGCTCGCCAGATTCCCTTCAAAACCGCCGAGGATGACGGAGTTTGCCAGCCCGCCGATCATACCGATCAGCAACCACGGGAGACGGGCGGCCGTCTGGGTGAATACATTATCCGAAGTTTCCACGTCCTGCGAGATACCGGATGCCAACTGGTAATCACGTTCGTGCTGTTCGCGTACTTCGTCCATTACGTCGTCGATGGTGATGCGTCCGACCAGGCGACCGATACTGTCTATTACCGGCAAGGCTACCAGGTCGTATTTCTCGATCGTTTCGGCCACCTCTTCGATGCTGTCGCTTTCGCGTACCGCGATAGGCTCCTTCTTCATCACATGTTTGATCTTGGAAACGGACGGGTTGGTGATCAGCCGTTGGAGCGGGAGAACACCTTTCAGGCGTTCGTCGTCGTCTATCACATATACATAATAGATCTCGTCCATGTCTTCGGCCTGCTTACGCATTTCTTCGATACACTGGGGCATACTCCAATTCTCGTTGACCACGATCATTTCCGTACCCATCAAACCACCGGCAGTGTCTTCGTCGTATTTCAACAGGTCGACGATATCGCCCGCCTGCTCCACGTCTTCGATGTGCGAAAGGATCTCTTCCTGGGTGTCTTCGTCCAGTTCACGCATCAGGTCTACGGCGTCGTCGGTCTCCATATTGTCGACGAAGCGTTTGGCGATCAATTCGTTAGGTAGCTCTTTCAGTAACTTATGACGGTCTTCTTCATCCAGTTCCATCAGGACGTCGGCTGCTTTGTCGCCATCCATCAGCAGATACAGATAGATAGCTTCCTGTAGGTTCAGTTCCTGGTATAACTCGGCGATATCGGCCGGGTACAGGTCGTGGAGCATCGCCTGTGCTTTGGCATCATCTTTGGCGGAGATGATACTCTTTAAGTTTTCGATATAGTCTTTCGTTAGTTCAATCATAAGTCACTTTTCTTTATCAGACGCTTGTCCGGTGTTAGTATATACCATACACTGTCTTCTCTGAATTCCGGTGAGGCAACGCTTTCTCCCTTATCCTCTTCCGGATAAGACAGGCCGGCGATGTCGAGGAACGAATGGAACAGATTGGATGTGCTTACTTTCTTCTCTTTATGATTTTCGATGGCTTCTGCTTTTTCCGGCCGTGCGTCACGGTAGGCGGCGGAAGTCCATATAAATAGCGGGATATGCAATTCGTAGATAGAGGGTTCCGTATTGCCGTGCACCGCCAGGTTGCGTTCGTCGTCGTAGAGGTTCTCCGCATGGTCGGACAGGTAGACAACGGCGCTGACAGCCTTTTCGTCGTTCACCTTTCGGATGATTTCATTCAGTACGTAGTCGGTGTAACAGATGCTGTTGTCGTAGCTGTTCACCAGTATTTCTTTGTTGGACGGGCTGACTACGTCGTATCCGGTGTTGTCATGCAGCGAGGGCGTGAAGCGGCAGAAAGATTCCGGGTAGCGGGCGTTGTAGCGGAAATGGCTTCCCAGCGTGTGGATCACGATCAGCTGCTTCTGTTTGTCCAGGCTCAATACCGAGTCGAGGTGGGGCAATAGCTTCCCGTCGTAGTTGTCGGCAGAATCGAAATCGGTAGTCGAGAAGAAAGTATAGTCCATGTCGGCTGTGATGCGTTTCACGAAACGGTCGCTCGACGACTGGCTGGCCAGCCAGGCTGTGCTGAAACCGCATTCGATAAAGGCATCGGGCAGCGCTTTTTCTTTGTAGGCGATATCCGGATTATCCGGGGTTGCCCGGGTGAGTATCTGCTGGATCGCTATATTGGTCAGGTTCGATGTTGTCAGTACTTTGCTGTAAGAAACCAGGTTTTCCTGTTTGTCGAGTAGCGGGGAAGTAGGGCGGTTGTACCCGTTCAACGAGTAGTTGCCGTAGCGGCTGGATTCACCGATCACTAATACGTAAATCTCTTTTCCGGGCAGGGTGTCCTGTCGTTCGGCCCGGAAGGAGAAGTCTTTCAGCTGTTCCTGCATCCGGTCGATTTCCCGCTCCATTGCGAAAACTTCGGTGGTGGCCGCCAGCAGGTCGCAGGGATATACCTTCTTATATTTCATCAGAAAATTCGAATTGGCCGCCCGCATGCGGTAGACTGCCCCGTCGGTATAATCCGACATCTTCCACATTGTTCCCCATAGGGCGATATTGAAAAGGGCAAACAGGCTGAATACGACTATCTTCCCTTTTCCGGTGAATATCGGTTTGTTCTCTATCCGGGTGAACAATACCCAATAATAGAGGATAAGGATCAGGATAAAAAGAAGGACATATCCTTTCAGGGAATAGATGAGTTCGAAGGCTTCCTGGTTGTTCGTGTTCAGGATAGCCGACATCAGGCCGATAGATATCGGCATCTTATTGAGGATGACATGTCCGATCTCGATCGGGCTGAGTATCAGGAAAAGACTCGACAGGGCAAAATAAACCCTGGCCTTGAACAGCAATGCCGGGACGGTCAGGATCAGGCAGGAGAAAAACAGGTAGGCTACTTGCTTGGGGATGTCGCCGGCCAGGTCGCTCGACCGGAACATCACTACAAGGTTAGGCAAAAGAAGAAGGAAAAATAAAAGAGTCATCCATCCGTACTTGTTAGATGGAAATAGCGACCGGATCATTTTTCCTATTCGTTTCATATCTTGTTTATTTTCCTGTTTTTATTCTTTCTGTATTGTCCCTGTCTGTTGCAACCACTTGTTTGTGATCAGTGTTAATTCAACGAATTGCTCGACCGATAATTGTTCGGGCCGTTGATTAAAGATGGGCAATGCATAATCCGGACAGTCTTTTCCCAGCAACGGCTTCATTGAGTTTCGGAGTGTTTTCCGTCGTTGGTTGAAAGAGGTCTTGACGACTGTCTTGAATAGTTTTTCGTCGCAACCCAGCTCTTTCCGGTCGTTCCGTACCATACGGATCACGGCGCTCTTTACCTTTGGGGGCGGATCGAATACGGTTTCACTCACCGTGAAGAGGTATTCGACCGTGTACCAGGCTTGCAGCAGCACGCTCAATATGCCGTATGTCTTGCTGCCCGGGCCGGCTGCCAGGCGTTCGGCCACCTCTTTTTGTATCATCCCCGAGCAACAGGGTACATGTTCTCTGAAGTCGAGCACCTTAAAGAATATCTGGCTGGATATATTATACGGATAGTTACCGATGACGCAGAACTGGCCGGGGAATAGTTTGGATAGATCCAGCCGCAGGAAATCCTCTGCCAGGATACGTCCTTCAAGCGCGGGGAAGTTCTGCTCCAGGTAATCTACCGACTCCATATCCAACTCCACAACGGTCAGGTCGTGGCCGGCTTCCAGCAGGTATTGGGTGAGCACACCCATCCCCGGGCCGATCTCCAAAACCGGTAAATCCTTGTAGTCGGACAGTGTGTCGGCTATGCGCCGGGCGATATCTAAATCCTTCAGGAAATGCTGTCCTAATGCTTTCTTTGGCTTAACTAATCTCATCCAGTTCTTTGATGTAAAGTATTTGTATTAAAATATAATGCTTATCTTTGCGGGTGCACAAAAATACAACAAATAATTTAAAGTAACCTACGTAGAATGAATTTTAAAAGTATCCTACAAACGTTTGTCAAGATATTTCTACCCTTAGCTTTTGGCTGTTTATTGCTGTGGTTTCTATATAGTAATATGGATGTCACCGAAATATGGCGGGTGATCCGTGAGGGAGTGAGATACGATATTATCCTGGTCTCTTTGTTGTTCGGCCTGTTTGCCAATATTGTCCGCGGGCTTCGCTGGGGACTGCTTATCTCGTCGCTGGGTGAGCGTTTTAAGATGAGTAACGTCGTTTATGCTGTATTGGGTAATTATGCCGTGAATATGGTTCTTCCCCGTGTGGGCGAGGTATGGCGTTGCGGAATAATCACCAAATATGATAAGATACCTTTTACCAAGCTCTTCGGGACTCTCCTGATAGACCGTGTGAGCGATACGGTAGTGGTCGGATCGATCACTTTGCTGATCTTTATATTCAATTTCGACTTCTTTGTCAGCTTTTTTGCACGCAACCCGGCCTTGCTGGATGGCTTCCGGAAAATGTTCGACTCTCTATGGATTTATGTCATTGCAGTAATTTTAGTGGTCGGAATTTGGTTTGTTTTCAAATATATGAGTAACTTTACGCTGGTGCAGAAAGCAAAGTCATTGTTGCTGAATGTGTGGGACGGAATGAAGAGCGTCTGGTTACTGAAGCGGAAAGGCCTTTTCCTGGTGCAGACCCTGTTGATCTGGGGCGGTTATTTCTGTTATTTCTATATCACATTCTATGCCTTCGACTTTACGCGCGACCTGGGTATAAAGGTCGGCCTGATCGCCTTTACTATGAGTAGTATCGGTGTGGCTGTTCCGGTTCAGGCGGGTATCGGTGCCTGGCATTTTATGGTGATCGCTACGTTGGTTTGCTTCGGTGTCAATGAAAATGATGCTGCTGCTTTTGCCCTCGTGGTTCATACAGTGCAAACGGCCTGGACGGTGATTTGCGGTCTGTTCGGTATTGTGGCTCTGCCGCTTACCAATAGAGATAACAATGTGCAGTTGGCAGTCGACGAGTGATGGTTGGCTGTTAAAAAAACTCCATTGGTTATCCTTTTATAGAATAAGTTTGTTACTAATATAATTTATTAATCTGGTTGTCAATATCCCGGTTGCCATTTTATCTGTCAACTATCATTTGTCAACTGTCAACTTAGAAGAAACTATGTCAGCAGAAATCAAGAATCTTTTTCCGCAGCATGTCTGGGGTTATTTCTATGACCTCACACAGATCCCTCGTCCTACGGGACACATGGAAGCAGTTACCCGTTATGTAGAAGCTTTTGGTAAAGGATTGGGATTGGAAACCTTGCGGGATGAAGTAGGAAACGTTCTGATCCGCAAACCTGCAACCCCCGGAATGGAAGGGCATAAAACCGTTATACTGCAATCGCACCTGGATATGGTTCCCCAGAAAAATGCTTCCGTAAAGCATAACTTCCTTACCGATCCGATCGATGCTTACATAGATGGCGACTGGGTTACAGCCCGTGATACTACACTGGGTGCCGACAACGGTATCGGAGCTTCTTTTGCCATGGCTGTGCTCTCGGACGAGACTATCAAACATGGCCCGATCGAGGCTCTTTTCACTATAGATGAAGAAGAAGGTATGGATGGCGCTTTCGGCCTGAAACCCGGATTCCTGAAAGGGGATACGCTGATCAACTGCGACTCGGAAGAGGAAGGCGAACTGTTTGTGGGTTGTGCCGGCGGTGCCGATCTGAATATCTCCGTACAGTTTAAAGAAGATACATATGTACCCGAAGGGGACGTCGCTGTAAAGGTGAACCTGACGGGGTTGAAAGGCGGCCACTCCGGTGTGGATATCCATCTCGGACGTGCGAATGCCAATAAATTAATGTTCCGTTTCCTGAAAGAGGCGGTTTGCGATTATGGTGCGCGTCTGTCGTCTATCGAAGGCGGTTCGCTTCGTAATGCGATTCCCCGGGAGGCTTTTGCCGTAATTACGATTCCCGGTGATAACGTAGAGTCGTTGTGGGAAATGGTTGCCGACTATCAGGATATGTTCCGCGAAGAATACAGAGGTATCGAAAATAATATCAGTTTTACTGCTGAAATGGTCGATCTGCCTGCAACCTTGATTCCGGAAGAAATTCAGGACGACCTGATCAATGCGATCGAAGGTTGCCAGAATGGTGTGATCAGCATGTTGAACGATTTCCCCGGTACGGTGGAGTCGTCTTCCAACCTGGCGATCGTCAGGTCGTCTGACGAGCTGATCGAGATAAAGATATTGGTGCGCAGCTCTTCCGAGAGCCGTAAAGCTTCCGTTTGTTCAAGCCTGGAAAGTATCTTCGCTCTGGCTGGTGCCAAAGTGGAATACGGCGGCGCTTACGGTGGATGGCAGCCGAATATCAATTCCCCGATCCTGAATGTGATGCAGCAGACCTACGAAGACCTGTTCGGTAAGAAACCGTCGGTAAAAGTGATGCATGCCGGTTTGGAATGTGGTATCATCCAGGAGTCTTATCCTGCGATGGATATGATCTCCATCGGCCCGGATCTGGAACATCCGCACTCACCAGACGAACGCGTGAGTATCCCGTCCGTACAGAAAGTGTGGGACTTTATTGTTGCTGTGCTGGAAAGAATTTAAATATATAATCTTTCAAATAGATTATCCGTCATACGAAGGGCCGTATATCCGTAACTGGGTATGCGGTTTTTTTTATTTATTAGTGATAGACCCTGTCGGAAAGAAAAAAATTGTACTTTTGTGAGCTGCATTAATAAGTATAAAGATAATGGCCAACGATGAAATGAAACAAGCCTGGAAACTGCCGGAGCCGACACTCCGGAGACTGCCCTGGTATCTTGCCTTCCTGAAGCTCTTGAAAGGTAAGGGGGAGACTTTTGTATCATCTACCCAGATTGCTAAAGAGATTAATGTAGATCCCAGTCAGGTGGCAAAAGACCTTTCTTTTGTGAATATTTCCGGTAAGACCCGGGTAGGTTATGAGATTTGTACTTTGGTGGATGTCCTGGAAGACTTTCTGGGTTTTACCGTACAGCATAAAGCGTTCCTGTTTGGTGTCGGTAGCCTGGGAGCTGCCTTGTTGCAGGACTCCGGATTAAATCAGTACGGACTGGAAATTGTAGCCGGTTTCGATGTGCGCAGGGAGCTGGCAGGTACGGTGATCAACGGGATACCTGTTTTTCATCTGGATGATTTCCCGGCCAAGCAAAAAGAGTACGGGGCCACGATCGGAGTGATCACTGTGCCGGTAGATAAGGCACAGGAAGTAACCGAACAGATCATCGCCGGAGGGATCAAGGCCTTATGGAACTTTACCCCGTTCCGTATCCGCGTACCGGAGCATATTGTCGTGCAGAATACTTCCATGTATGCCCATCTGGCTGTCATGTTTAATCGTTTGAACTCAATAAATCACTGAAATGAAGATTATAGCAGTAGGAATGAATTATGCGGAGCACAATAAAGAGCTGCATCATTCGTTAGAATTATCGGAGCCTACTATCTTTATGAAGTCCGATTCTTCCTTGTTGAAAGACGGCAAACCGTTTTTTATCCCCGATTTTTCGTCGGAGATACATTATGAAACCGAGATCGTTGTAAAGATAGACCGGCTGGGTAAGAATATCGCCGAGCGTTTTGCATCCCGTTACTATAGTGAGGTAACAGTCGGTATCGACTTTACCGCCCGTGACCTGCAAAGAGAGCTGCGTGCGAAAGGATTACCCTGGGAGATCAGTAAAGCTTTTGATAATTCGGCTGTTATCGGGTCGTTTGTGCCATTGGACAGGGTGGGGGATGTGAACCGTATCCCGTTTCATCTGGATATAAACGGAAAGAATGTGCAGGAGGGGAATACCTCGGATATGCTTTTCCCGGTCGACAAGATCATCGCTTATGTGAGCCGTTTCTTTACCCTCAAAATCGGAGATCTGATATTTACAGGAACTCCGGCAGGGGTAGGGCCTGTTAAGATCGATGATCATTTGCAGGGATATATCGGCGAAAGGAAGCTTCTGGATTTCCACGTGAAATAGTTGGCAGTTGGCAAGTAGCACATCGGCAGTTAAGTTTCACGCACGGTAATGAAGGCTGGAATAACTATTAACTGTCATCTGAAAAAGAGTATGTTACGAATAATATATACGTTAATAATAAGTATTTGTTTTCTTACTTCCGCCTGGGCTGATGGGAGCCGCTATGCTGCCAAATCGGCTTTATCGTCCGGTAAATGGGTGAAGGTGCAGGTGGAAGAAGACGGCATTTATAAACTTTCTTATTCCGATCTTCGTTCGATGGGGTTCTCCGACCCGGCGAAAGTCTCCGTGCATGGTTATGGCGGTTGGATACTGGATGAAGATTTCTCAAACACTTACATCGATGATGTACCGGCTGTGGCAACCTGGCGTGGTGACGATTTCCTGCTGTTCTACGGGCGCGGAGTGGTAAAGTGGACGTATGATACGACAAACAGATGTTTTGTCCATACCAATAATCCATATTCTCAGTATGGTTATTATTTCCTGACGGATGCCACGGCAACGAAGGAAATGGAGACTGTTGCTTCCGCAGCAGGTGCTGCCCTGAAAATAACGACGTTCGATGATTACCGGGTACATGAAAAAGACCTGGTTTCTGTGAATAACTCCGGACGTGAGCTGTTTGGCGAAGCAATGGATATGACCCTTTCGAGGGATTTCTCATTTAATGGTATCACAGGGATCACCAATGACGACGGTAAGGTGACGCTGCGTTTTATAGCAAAGCCTACCAGCGGTACAGGGAGTGTCACTTTGAGCATAGGAGGCAGTGAACTGATATCGAGAACAATCAGTTACAGTGCTTCCAGCGATGAATATACAAAAGCGAACCTGGCGTATGAAGTGGCTGATTGGAAAGGTGAGAAAAGTGCAAATACCAAAGTCAATGTAAGATACGGACAGTACGGACATAAAAATGTGTATCTCGACTTTATCCGTTTGCAGATGGTGCGCGAGTTACAGCCTTATGGCGCTTGCACATTCTTCCGCAGCCTGGCTTCTGTCAATAATTCTTCCCGGTTTGTCGTTCAGAATGCCAATGCCAACACATTGGTTTTTGATGTGACGGATCCTATAAATCCGAAACGGATGGAAACGGAATTGAGCGGAAGCGAATTGTCCTTCTCCATTCCTTCGGGAACATTAAGAGAGTTTGCTCTGGTACAGCGTAATCAGACACTCCCGACTCCGAAAGTAGTGGGCGATGTGGCAAACCAGGACTTGCATGCTTTACCTCAAACCGATATGATCATCCTTGCACAACCGGGATTGACGAGCCAGGCAGAGCGTCTGGCGGAAGCACACCGCGACCGTGACGGATTGTCGGTTCAGGTAGTTACTCCTGAAGTTGTCTACAACGAGTTTTCCAGCGGAACCCCGGATGCGACTGCCTATCGCCGTTTTATGAAGATGTTCTATGACCGTCAGACTTCCGAGAGCGATGCCCCCAAATATCTGCTTCTTTTCGGTGACGGTGCCTTCGATAACCGTTTCCTTACATCGAGCTGGCAGAATGTGACGACAAGTAATATGTTGCTGACTTACCAGACGGACGAGTCGTTGGATGATAAATCGTATGTGATAGACGACTACTTCGGTTTCCTCGACGATAGCAATAACGGCAAGGGATTGCTGGCCTCGAAGATCGATATCGGTATCGGGCGTTTCCCGGTGCGGACAGTGACCGAGGCGACCAACATGGTGGATAAGGTCATCAATTATATGGATAATAAGGAGACCGGATCGTGGAAAAACAATGTCTGCTTTGTGGCGGACGATGGTAACGGAGCCGATGGTTATATGATACAACATGCGGAACAGGCCGATGCCCTGGGAGAATATATAAATACCAGCCATCCCGAGTTTCTGGTGAATAAGATTTATTTCGATGCCTATAAGAAAGATATTTCCGGAGGGCTGAGTACGTATCCGGTCGTGAAGACAGATATCCAGAAACTCCTTAAGAGCGGTCAGTTGCTGATCAATTATACGGGGCACGGAAATACAGTTTCCTGGAGTGACGAACAGGTCTTGACGGAAAGTGATATTACCAAATCCACCTATACCCGTCTGCCGATCTGGATCACGGCTACTTGCGACTTCTGCCGTTTTGATGCTCCGGTAACCTCTGCCGGTGAGCAGGTCTTCCTGAATAAGGTAAGTGGCGGTATCGGATTGTTCACGACTACCCGTGTGGCCTATTCCAGTCCGAACTTCACGATCAATGATAACCTGATCCGTAATTTGTTCGAGAAGAAGAACGGGCGCCGGTTGACATTGGGGGAAGTGATGAAAACAACCAAGCAAAGTCTAGGTTCAAGCCGTTATAAGTTGGGATTTGCCCTGATCGGTGACCCGGCATTGAAGCTTTCCTATCCGGAGTATCGTATGAACATAACGGCGATAAACGGAAACCCGGTAACGAGTGAGCCCGTTACTTTTAAAGCATTACAGAAAATAACCGTAGAAGGTGAAGTGCTGAACCCGGAAGGAAACGTGGCAACAGGCTTTTCCGGTCTGCTGAACCCGACTGTTCTGGATAGCCGTGTTTCTTACGAGACACTGGATAATAATAAAATAGGTAAGACCTTCAAGTATACGGACTACTCGAACATTCTCTTTATCGGTAACGACTCCGTCCGTTCGGGAAAATTCAGTTTCACCTTTACTGTGCCTAAAGATATCTCCTATTCGAACGAATTTGGAAAGATGAACCTGTATGCCTCGGATGAAACGACTAATGTCGAGGCGCAGGGTGCTTACCTTAATTACCGGGTCGGCGGTACCGACGATAATGCGGACGACGACCAGGACGGCCCGGAAATCCGTACACTTTATCTGAATGATTCTACTTTTGTCAGTGGCGGTCAGGTCAATACGACCCCGTTCTTTGTGGCCCGTCTCTGGGATAAGAGTGGTGTGAATATAACAGGCAGCAGTATCGGACATGATATGATGCTGATCATCGACGGTAATCCGTCTTTGAGTTTTAACCTGAACAGTTATTATGAACTGATACCGGGTAGCGACGGAGAAGGAATTGTAAAATACCTGCTTCCGGCATTGACTCCGGGAGTGCATAAAGCAGAGTTTAAAGTCTGGGATATACAGAACAACTCGACAACACAGGAGTTTGAGTTTGAGGTAGTGGAAGGATTGAAACCGTATCTGCTGGAATTGACTGCTTCACCTACGCCGGCTCGCGAACAGGTGACTTTCCATCTGTTCCATAACCGTCCGGAAAGCCAGTTGACTGTTGGGATCATGGTTTACGATATGGTTGGACGCTTGCAATGGCGGCATGAGGAAACAGGCTCTTCCGAGCTTTTCAAATCGTATACGGTGACCTGGGATCTGACCAATAACAGGGGCGGACGGCTCCGTCCGGGTGTTTATATATACCGTGCAGCGATCAGCTCCGGTGGTTCTAAGGAGGCGACGGAAGCAAAGAAATTAATAATCCTCGCACAATAAAGTAAAACAAAATCAGTTTATATGTTCGTAAGGTAAGTTTGTTACTTGCCGCGTATTTAACAGGAATATAGTATGATAAAGAATTTAAGAATTAGTACACTTATAGTAGTTTTCAGTTTATTGGCTGTCTTTACTACCTGGGCACAGGATAAAAGTAAATTTGCTCCGGTCAATACAGCCGTACCTTCTCTTTCTATTGCACCTGATGCTCGTGCCGGTGCGATGGGGGATAATGGAGCGTCTACTACTCCGGATATAAACTCACAATACTGGAACCCCGCCAAGTATGCTTTTATGTACAGTAAAGCAGGTGTTTCTTTATCTTATACTCCCTGGTTGCGCAAATTGGTTAACGATGTTGCCTTGGCAAACCTTTCCGGATATTATAAGATTGGTGATAGTGATTTGCAGGCGATAGGCGCTTCGTTGCGTTATTTCTCACTGGGGGATGTACCGACTAATAGTACCGGTAATACGGAAGATCAAGGATATATGGTAAGTCCTTATGAAATGGCATTCGACGTTAGTTATAGCCGTAAGCTATCCGAATCTTACTCTATGGCTGTAGCCATGCGCTATATCCGTTCGGATATGGGACAGGATGCGCAAGATGAAAGTCGTGTTCCTGGTAATGCTTTTGCAGCCGATATTGCCGGTTATCTGGAAAAGTATGTGGTTCTGGGGCAGGCAGAGGCTTTATGGAGCTTAGGTTTTAATGTGTCTAATATTGGTACTAAAATATCTTATAACGGTGGAACTACCAATGAGTTCCTGCCTACTACTCTTCGTTTGGGTACAGGTTTACTTTATCCGATCGACGATTTTAACCGGATCGGTCTATATGTCGACCTGAGTAAATATCTGGTGCCGAGTCTGCCTTATCTGAAGGAAGGTGCAACTGACGAAGAACGTGAAGAGTATGACAAAAAGAAACTGGAATATAATGATGTATCCGGTATCTCCGGTATTTTTAAATCTTTCAGTGATTCTCCCGACGGTTTCAAAGGTGAGTTACAGGAGGTGATGGTATCTATCGGTGCCGAGTATAGCTATAACGAGCAGTTCTTCCTGCGTGGTGGTTATTTCTATGAAAATGCCAATAAAGGTAACCGTCAGTACTTCTCTGTCGGAGCAGGTTTCCGTATGAGTGTGTTCCAGTTGGATGCTGCTTATCTGGTAAGTACGGTTCAGAGTAACCCGTTAGACCAGACGTTGCGTTTCTCCCTCTCGTTCGATATGGACGGTATCAAAAACCTGTTCAGATAAGAAACTGTCAACTAATATGAAGATACGTGTAGGTTTTGGTTACGATGTACATGCGCTGGTGCCCGACCGTGAATTATGGATGGGTGGCATTCGGATCGAACATACGTTGGGGTTGTTAGGCCATAGCGATGCCGATGTGTTGATACATGCTATTTGCGATGCACTGCTGGGGGCTGCGAATATGCGTGATATCGGTTATCACTTCCCCGATACAGCCGGAGAATATAAGAATATAGACAGCAAGATATTATTGCGTGACACCATGAAGTTGTTGCGTGATGCAGGCTATGAACTTGGTAATATCGATGCCACCGTGGCAGCCGAACGTCCTAAGCTCAATCCTCATATCCCTCTGATGAAACAAACACTGGCAGAGGTGATGCAGGTGGACGAAGAAGATATATCCATTAAAGCAACGACAACCGAAAAGCTCGGTTTTACAGGCCGTCAGGAAGGTATTGCGGCTTATGCTACCGTGTTGATCACCCGTTGATCGTCTTTCTTTTTTAAGAATGATTTCAGTACGTTATGCCACCTGTTCTTTCAGGCGGCATTTTTCGTTTGTTTCATCTTGTTATTTCCCCGTTTATTTGTAGCTTTGATGTTGATAAAATAATAGAAAATGAAGAATAATGACTGGAAAGATCGTTTGGGTGTGATGTATTCTACCAACCCCGACTTTCAATATAATACAGGTGATGAAGCGGAAGAGGATACGATTCTCAAAGAAAAACAACTCTTACGTATCTCGTTGGATAAACGTAACCGGGGCGGGAAAGCCGTAACCCTGGTGACCGGCTTCCGTGGAACAACGGACGATCTTACCGCATTGGGCAAATTCCTGAAGGTGAAATGTGGGGTAGGCGGTTCCGCCAAGGATGGCGAAATTATCGTACAGGGCGATCTCCGCCAGAAAGTTCTTGAGATATTGCAAAAAGAGGGATACGTTAAATCCCGGATCATATAGAATAATGTAATTATGCTGACTGTTTACAGAGCCTCTGCCGGAGCCGGTAAGACCCATAAATTGACGGGTGAATATCTGAATTTGCTATTCGCCGGTGCGGGCGCATACCGTCGTATCCTCGCTGTGACGTTTACCAATAAGGCGACCGATGAGATGAAAAGCCGTATCGTAGAGGAGTTGTATAACCTCTCGTCCGGCCGGAAATCCGATTATGTGGACTCCCTGAAGTCTGCCTATTCGTTGACGGAGGAACAGGTACGTAAACAGGCCGGTAAGATATTAACGGATATTCTTCACGACTATTCGGCTTTCAATATCAGTACGATCGACCGTTTCTTCCAGCAGACCATGCGCGCCTTTACCCGTGAGATCGGTTTGCAGGGTGGCTATGGCATCGAAATGGATCAGGAGTTGGTACTGACTTCCGCTATCGACAACCTGCTGGCCGACCTGGAAAAGCCGGAAAGCAAAGAACTTCTGGGCTGGCTTCTCCGTTTTGCCGAAGACAAGATCGAGAGCGGTGGCGAATGGAACCTGCGTAAAGATATCATGTCGCTGAGTCGCGAAGTGTTTAAAGAAAGCTATAAGGCTTCGAGCGACGAAGTAGCAAAAGATATACAAGATAAGGAAGCCCTCGAGAACTATAAGAACGATCTCTACTCTATCATCCGTTCGGTAGAAGCCGAAGCTAAACGTCTGGGTGAAAGAGGACTGGAGATACTGGGGAAATATGCCCTTAAGACTACCGACTTCAAAGGAGGTAGCCGTTCGCCGATGACCTTCCTCGAACGGTTGGAACGGGGAGAGATGAAAGATCCTTCCGCTACGTTTATCAGCCTGGCAGATAACCTGGACGGTTGTTTCGCCAAGACAACCCCGCAGGGAATCCGCCAGATCATCGGCTGTGCATTTGAAGACGGGTTGAATGACTGTATCAAGAATATTGTCGCCCTCTTCTCCAACCTGACTGCTTATAATACGGCGCGCGAAATAGTCCGCTATTATTATACCCTCGGCATCCTGACCGACGTTTCCCGGCAGATCGCTTCTTACCGGGAAGAAAAGAATGTCATGCTGATTGCCGATACCACCGAACTGCTAAACAAGGTGATCGGTGGCAGCGACGCCCCGTTCATCTACGAGAAGACGGGTACCCATGTGGATCATTATATGATCGATGAGTTTCAGGATACCAGCGGCATGCAATGGAATAACTTCCGTCCGCTGATAGAAGAAAGCCTGGGGCACGGCCGTGGCAACCTGATCGTAGGTGACGTGAAACAAAGTATCTACCGTTTCCGTAACTCCGACTGGAAACTGCTGGACGAGCAGGTGCAAACCGACTTTTCTCCCGAAGAGGTAACGGAAGAAACATTGAAGGAGAACTGGCGTAGTTGCCGTAATATAGTGGAATTCAACAATACCTTTTTCACTTCCATCCCCGGTATCCTACAGACAACATACAATGAAAACCTGCTGACCTCTTCGCTCAGCGATGAACAGCGTGCAGCTTTTCTGACAAAGATCATGTCCGCTTATGATAGGAGTTATCAACAGGTACCGCCCCCCTTCCAGCAGAAGGACGGGCATGTCAGGATCGAATTTCTTTCCGGTGATGAAGACAGGGATTGGAAAGAGGAAGCCCTCGACCGCTTGCCGCAGGTGGTCGAACAACTGCAGGACAATGGGTATGCGCTGAAAGATATAGCGATCCTGGTTCGAACGAATATGGAAGGTGCGATGGTGGCGGATAAATTGCTTTCCTACAAGGAAGAAAACCCGTCCGACCGTTACAATTACGATATCATATCCGATGAGGCTCTGTTCGTCAGCGGCTCGCCTGCGGTACGATTTATGATCGCCCTTCTGCGTTATCTGAAGAACCCCGAAGATAAGATTAACGAACAAACCGCCTTATACTCCTACCGGATACTGAAAGGAGAGCCGGTGGACGCAGCAGACGGGACTGTCTGCTCTGTGCCTGTTTCCGGATTGGATTTCCCGCCGGAGATCGCCACTGAATTGTTGGCTCTCTCCCGCCAGTCGCTGTATGAAATATCCGAAGGGCTTTTCCGTCTTTTCTCCGGATATTTTCAGGATAATGAGCAGGTATTCGTACAAGCCTTCCTCGATATGGTATCCGAATATACCCAGAAGGAAAGTGCCGACCTGAGCCGTTTCCTGAAATGGTGGGAGGAAGCAGGCTATCGGAAAACGATCGCTACTCCCGATGCGCAGAATGCGATCCGTATCCTGACCGTCCATAAGTCGAAAGGACTGGGCTTTAAGGTGGTGATCATCCCCTTTGGAGACTGGGAGATCGACCATAAGCCGACAAAGCCCGTTATCCTTTGGTGCAAGCCGGAGACGCAACCTTTCAACCGCCTGCATCTGGTTCCGGTGCGTTACAGCCAGTCGCTGGGGAATACCATCTTTGCGGAAGACTATTTCCGCGAACGGCTTCATGCCTTTATCGATAACCTGAATACGTTGTATGTTGCTTTTACGCGTTCCAAAGAAGAGCTGATCGTCTTTTCCCCGCGTCCTAAAAAGATTAACGAAGGAACCGGAGAAGTGGAAAAAATATCGACTATCGCCGACGCTCTCTGGGCCGGCCTGCATTGGAAAGTAACGGATACCAAACAGGGAGAATCGCTAATGCCGTTGCCCTCTTCCTTCGATACGAAGGCCGGTCTTTTCGAATTGGGTAGCTGGTGGCATCCGTCAGCAGCCAAGAGCGACAGTTCGGCACCGGAAGAGGTGGAAATGATCCGTATCAACTCCATTTCTCCCGACGACCGTCTGCAACTTCGCCTGCACGGTAAAGGCTTTTTCTTCGATAATGAAAAGCGTAAACACGGCGCATTGATGCACGAAGTGTTGAGCCAGATACGAACCTGTGCGGACATAGAGTCGGCCGTGGAAAGTTACCGTCTGGCTGGTGTGATCAATAAAAATGAAGCAGGAACGCTGATCGCCCGTCTGGAAGAACTGTTGGATACACCGGAAGTCCTGCCCTGGTACGATGGGACTGCCCGTGTGCTGAACGAAGTAGATATCCTTTTCGGCAAGGGGTTGTCGAAACGTCCTGACCGGGTAATGATATCGGACGATAAAGTCGTGGTGGTCGATTATAAATTCGGAGACCTACAGGATAAGCGGCATCATAGCCAGGTAAAGAACTATATGAAGCTGATCCGCCAGATGGATTATGGCAAAGTGGAAGGCTTCCTCTGGTATGTCGAACAGGGAAAAATCGTACCGGTCGACAGCTGATAAACGGCAATAGACAGACATTTGTTCATAATTATGGTTACAATTCATTTATCTGTCAACTGCGAACTGTCAATTGTCAACTGAATTGTTTTGTTATTCCGTAAAAATGAATACTTTTGCAGATTGTAATAAAAACGCAGTTTCAGAAAAAGAATGAAAGTACATAAAGAAGGAACAGGTCTACTACTTACGTTGTTTACGGTGTTGTTTATCGTGAATGTCGCATTATACCATACCGTCAGCAAGGAGACGTTGTTCTATTCCGTTGCTTCGGCATCGACCATTCTCTTTCTGCTGGTACTGAATTTCTTCCGCAGTCCGTTCCGTCGTTTCCCTTACGACTCCGAAGGACTGGTTATTGCACCCGCCGACGGTACGATCGTAGCGATTGAAGAGGTGATGGAGAATGAGATCCTTCACCGGAAATGCTTACAGATATCTATCTTCATGTCCGTATTCAATGTACATGCCAACTGGTTTCCGGTAAACGGCACAGTGAAGCACGTTTCCCATAATAACGGACGATTCATGGCGGCCTATTTACCGAAAAGCAGTACAGAGAACGAACGTTCGGCTGTTGTTATCACGACGAAGAGCGGAGTAGACGTACTGGCACGCCAGATTGCAGGGGCACTTGCACGGCGTATCGTTACCTACGCCAAAGTAGGAGAGAAATGTCATGTAGACGAACAAATGGGTTTTATCAAGTTCGGATCGCGTGTAGATGTTTATTTACCAGTGGGAACGGAAGTCCTGATCGAAATGGATCAGAAGGTTACCGGTAATCAGACTCCGATCGCACGATTAGGCAAATGTCCGTGCGAATGAGACCCGGAAAATATACGAAACAATGAATATCAGAAAACATATCCCTAATTCAATTACTTGCCTGAGTCTTATATCCGGTTGCATAGCTACTGTAGTGGCGTTGCAGGGAAATTTGTTATGGGCAGCTATATGGATCATTATTGCTGCTGTTTTCGATTTTCTGGACGGCTTTGCCGCCCGTTTGCTGAAAGCATACTCTCCGATGGGGAAAGAGCTGGATTCGCTTTCGGATATGGTTAGTTTTGGTGTTGCACCCGGTATGATCGTGTTCTGGATGCTGAGCCAGGCCAGTCTTCCTTTAGGGGAAATAGGTCGTTATATTCCTTATCTGGCCTTTGTGATCCCTACTTTTTCCGGTTTGCGGCTGGCGAAGTTTAATATCGACGAACGTCAGACGACCTCTTTCATCGGTATGCCTGTTCCGGCACACGCCCTGTTCTGGGCTTCGGCCGGATACTCTTTAGCTCCGTTGAGCCAGGCTAATAATGTCTTGTTTATCGTGGTTACGCTGGTGGTAGCGTTGGCTACCTCTTTATTACTTGTGTCTGAGATTCCCATGTTCTCGCTAAAGATCAAGTCGGTTGGCTGGAAAGGCAATGAAAGGCGCTATATATTAGTCGTTTGTGCAGTCTTGTTCGTCGCTTTCTTCGGTATGCTTGGTATAGCCGGAACTATTCTTCTCTATATCCTCTTGTCTATTTTTAACAAAAGACACTAAACAAGAGGTTTGGTCTATGTGTTTCTCTTTTAAACCAACTAAGTAACGAATATTATGTTTAAGTTTTTGTTTGTAATGTTTTTCTTCTTTATCCTGTTAGTTTTTCTGATGGGTTTCTCTATCCTGCGCACATTTAAGAATATGTTGTTCGGTAGCGGTAGCAGTAACGGAAAGAAGGGAGAACAACGTCGTCAGACAAGCAGTTACGCTGGCGGACAGCAGTCGTCGCATGATACCAATGAGGAAGATTATGCAACTGCCAACCGTAAGAAGATCTTCGCAAAAGACGAAGGTGAATATGTTGACTTCGAAGAAGTAAAGTAAGCAGCAGACGCAATCGGGCGAGCAGATCGCCCGTTACCGGCGTTGCCGGAAGAATTTCTGCATCTCTTCCGCACACTCTTTCTCCATTACACCTCTTTTTACAACAGCCTTCGGGTGAAAAGCTTTCGGAGCATATTCCCGATATCCTCTTTTCTCGTCGCTTGCACCGAACACGATCGTACTTAGTTGCGACCATCCGATCGCTCCGGCACACATAATGCAAGGTTCTACCGTAACATACAAACTGCATCCGGTCAGATATTTAGCCCCCAATACACCAACAGCCGCTGTGATAGCCAGCATTTCCGCATGTGCCGTCGGATCGTTCAACCGTTCCGTCTGGTTATGGGCACGGGCAATGATCTGATTGTTGCAGACAACTACAGCCCCGACGGGCACTTCTCCTTCAGCTGCGGCGGCACGTGCTTCCACGAGGGCCTGCTTCATAAAATATTCGTCGTTAAATGGATTCATCGTCTCATTTCGTTTTCCTTGAAAAGGGTCGGATAATCCTCTTCAAGCGTCTTGAGTATGTGTGAAAGAATGGTTTCCCGGTACCATCGGGATTTGTTTTCTATGCTGTATCTGGCCAGATAGCGGTCGACAGCCTTCTGCTCCTCTTCGTTGAGCATAAAAGTAACCTTATGTACCCGTGGACGGTTGGGTTGTGGAGCTGAATATTTCCGTTTCTGTACCATAATGTGCAAATGTACAAGTGAAAGCGCAAATAAAAAAGAAAAACAGTATATTTGTGCAAATTAATAAGATGGCTGAAGGAAACAAATTAGGTAGAGACGGAGAGGCCGCAGCCCGCGACTTTTTGATTCGTCAGGGCTATACGGTTCTACATTCGAACTGGCACTGGCATCACTACGAATTGGATATTGTTGCCCTGAAAGACAACGAAATAATAGTCGTCGAGGTGAAAACACGTTCCGAGGATTTCCTTGTCTCTCCCGAAGAAGCTGTCGACAATAAGAAGATAAGGCGGATCGTAGCTGCTGCGGATGCGTACGTCCGTTATTTCAATCTGGATTGTCCGGTTCGCTTCGATATTATAACACTGATAAAGAGCGGTGACGGCTATAAGATCGAACATCTGGACGATGCCTTTTACGCTCCCTGCAGATAAATAAAACAGAGAATAGTATGAATATAGAAGAAGCCCGCGAATATTGTTTATCGCTGAAGAATACGACTGAGTGTTTCCCTTTCGATGAGGTCTCCCTGGTCTTTAAGGTTGAGAATAAAATGTTCGCTCTTCTGGCCTTGGATGCCGAAGAGCCATATATTGCCCTGAAATGCAATCCCGACTATACGGAAGACTTACGAGAACGTTACAGGGCGGTGGAACCGGCTTATCATTTCAATAAGAAATACTGGAACGGCGTCTATCTCGAACGCGATTTGTCCGATGACGACATCCGTCACTGGATCCGTCATTCCTACCGTGAAGTAATAGCCAAATTGCCTAAAAAGATAAGAGAAGCATACGATGAGTGAAGAGAATGAAATGCCGCGCTTCATCCGTTTGAAGGAAACGACCTCTACCAACAATTATCTCCGTGGATTGGTAGGTAAGGAACAATTGCCGGAAGGAAGCGTCGTGGTTACCGACTTTCAAACAGCCGGACGCGGACAGGTTGGTAACTCATGGGAGTCGGAAGGGGGCAGGAACCTGATGTTCAGCGTTATCCTTTATCCTGACTTTCTGCCGGCCAACCGCCAGTTCCTGATCTCCCAGATCGCCGCATTGAGCGTAAAAGAAACGCTCGATCAGTATACGGACGACATCACCGTTAAATGGCCGAACGATATCTACTGGAAAGATCGGAAGATCTGCGGCATGCTGATAGAGAACGATCTTACGGGACAATCCCTGTTCTGTTCTGTTATCGGTATAGGTATCAATATAAACCAGCAGGAATTCCGGAGTAATGCCCCTAATCCCGTTTCGTTGACGCAGATCACAGGCCGGGAGTACGACCTGGATGAGATACTGAACAGCTTCCTCGAACGTCTTTACAACCGCTACCTAGGCTTGATCCGGGAGCAGGAAGACGAGATACGCAACGACTATATGGCTGCTTTGTATCGTGGGAAAGGTTTTCATGCTTACCGGGATGAACAAGGAACTTTTCAGGCGCGTATCCGTGGCATAGAGCCGACCGGTCATCTGATCCTCGAACTGAATGACGGTGAAGTAAGACGTTATGCATTTAAAGAAGTTTCTACCGTTATAACTCCTGAATTAAGTTTGTAATTATTTTATCATTGAATTTTAATTTCTTGATCTGACGTAAAAGATTATATTTGTCAGTGCAACTTTTATGAAAAGCACTAAGTGTATGGAAGGGAGATCAGATATAGAGTTCGAGGACTTGTATAAGAGGTTTTACAGGAAATCTTTCCTTTTTACCATGTCGTATGTACATAACGAAATGGTAGCGGAAGATATTACATCTGAAGTACTTATCAAGCTGTGGGCGGAACTCCGCCGCGGAGGAATAAACAACCCCGATGCCTTTCTACTGACTCTCCTGAAGAATAAAGCACTCGATTATCTGAAACATGAAGTGATCCGGGAAGAAGCTTTCAATCATATGAAGACCGCCCATCAGGAGGAACTGGATATGCGTATCTCCATGCTGGAGTCTTGCGATCCGGAAGAGGTCTTTACGACTGAGATCCAGCAAATAATCCGTACCACCCTCTCCACTTTCCCCGAACAGACTCAACTTATTTTTGAAATGAGCCGCTTTGATAACAAATCGAATAAGGAAATAGCGGATGAACTGGGCTTAAGCGTAAAAAGTATTGAATATCATATAACGAAAGTATTAAAGGCTTTGCGCGTTAGCTTGAAAGACTATCTCCCGATATTTTATTTCTTCTTTTTTTTCAAATAAAATGACTTTTCATTTAGGGATGCACGGCTATCAATCGTCGATATGATTGTAAGGCTAATTATATCTTATACAAAACAGATGGATCAGGAACTAATAAAGAAATATATAACAGGTTGGGCTTCAGAAGAAGAGAAAATGCAGGTGCTGGCCTGGGCGAAGAGTGACAAGAGGAACATGTCGGAGCTTCAGGCGATGCATAAACTGTATAATGTCACTCTCTGGCAACAACGCGACGTTATGAAAGGCCGGAAGAAAACGACAAGGCTGAATTTTCCGTTGTTTACGAAGATAGCCTCTGTCGCAGCCGTTTTCCTGCTGCTGTTGAGCATGAGCTGGTATATATTCGATTTGAAACGGCAGTTGCCGGAGACAGCCATGCAAACGATCTCCGTACCGCCTGGCCAACGTGTGGAGCTGACACTGGCCGATGGAACCAATGTGTGGCTTAATGCAGGTACGACCTTCACTTTCCCGAACAATTTCTCTTCAGACGATAGGGAAGTGGAATTGAACGGAGAGGGCTATTTTACAGTGAGCCGGAATGAAAAGAAACCATTTATCGTGAAAACCTCTACCTATAATATAAAAGTATTGGGCACGGAGTTCAATGTAATGGCCTATGCCAAAGCCCCGATGTTTGAAGTCGCCTTGCTGAACGGATCGGTGGAAGTCTATTCGGAAACGAAACACCAGAAAGTACTTCTGGAACCAAATACACAGGTTCATGTAGAGAATGACCGGTTGGTGAAAGGCCCGATTTCCCATTTCGACAACCTGCTTTGGAAAGACGGCGTGATCTGTTTCGACGATGAACCCGTAGACCGGATGATTGAAAAGCTGGAATTATACTTCGACACCCGGATTACCGTAGAGAACGAAGCTTTCAAGAAAAAGAGATATACCGGAAAGTTCCAGGCAAAGAAAGGCATCGAGCATATCCTGAACGTATTCCAACTGAAAGACCGGTTTGTCTACGAAAAGGATGAAGAGAATAATACGATAACGATCAAATAGTAATAGATCAAATAGTAGTAACCTTAAAAGAAATGCCTATGAAGTAGATACCATCAGTAAACACAAAACCGGAAAAACGCGCCAACGTTCTTCCGGCAAAGAAGTTAATACCGTGTAATTGCGTTAAACTTAGTACTAACTAATACAGATTTTAAAAGTATGAAAAATATTTCAGATGGGGACAGCTATGCCCTGTTAAAACCTATTAAACGAATAATTAATATTATGAAACTAACCTTTTTAGCTCTTTTCTTATGTGTGACAGGGCTGTTTGCTACCGGAGCTTCTTCCCAGGTGGCGAAGGTTACGATAACAGCACAGTCGACTCCTTTCGGGGAGATCCTATCCAATATCGAAAAGCAGACTGACTATTATTTCGTCTATGACAAGCGGGATATTGACCTGAACCGCAAGGTTTCGATCGATGCCCGTGAGAAGACGGTAGAGGAAGTACTTTCCACAATCTTCCGGAATACAGATATTGTTTATGCGATGAAAAGCAACAATATTATCCTGATGAAGAATAACGACCGGATGTTAGCGATAATGCAACAGGCCAACCGCAAGACTATAACCGGTGTCGTGCTCGATCCGCAGGGTGAATCCATTATCGGTGCGAACGTGATGGAAAAAGGAACCAGCAACGGAACTATCACCGATATAGACGGTAGCTTTACGCTCGATGTAGCATCAAATGCAACCCTTCAGGTTACTTACATCGGTTATATGGCACAGGAAGTACCGGTTAAAAACCAGAGTTCAGTCCGTATCCTGATGAAAGAGGATACACAGAATCTGGAAGAGGTGGTGGTAGTCGGTTATGGCGTGCAGAAGAAAGCCAACCTGACCGGAGCTGTCTCTGTCGTTTCTTCAAAAGACCTGAAAGACGTATCCAGTTCTTCCGTATCACAAGCCTTGCAAGGTAAATTATCGGGCGTTGTTATTACGAAGAGCAACGGACAGCCGGGAGCAAGCTCGGATATCCGTATCAGAGGTATGGGTACGTTTGGTGATAATGCCCCGCTGGTCGTTATCGACGGTATTCCGGCTGATGGCGGATTGGAAAGTATCTCTTCTTCCGATATCGAGTCTGTCAATGTGTTGAAAGATGCGGCTTCGGCAGCGATCTACGGTTCGCGTGCGGCAAATGGTGTAATCCTGGTAACAACAAAAAGAGGAGTTTCTGAAAAAAGCAGTATCTCTGTAGACGGTTATTTCGGCTTGCAGCGCATCACCCGGTATCTGGATATGTGTAATGCCGCAGAATTCGTGGAACTTCAGAATGAAGCGATAGCCAATGCAAACCGCTGGATCGGCGGAAGTAATATCACCCCCTATTTTACAAATGATCCTGCTTCTTACGGAAAAGGAACCGACTGGGGGAAGGAACTGTTCAGTGTCGCTCCGACCTATAACGTGAATGTCAGCGCCCAGGGTGGAAGCCAGAACTCCTCTTATTATATGTCCGGCGGTTATGTCGACCAGGAAGGTATTCTGGAAAACACATCTTACAACAAGGCTAACTTCAGGATCAACAACGATAACAAATACGGGGAACGTCTTTCCTTCGGTACCAGTATCAATCTGAGTACCAGTTTACAGCATGGAACATCGAATGCGGCTGGTGATGCTTATAATGTTTCTCCGACCATTCCGCTTTATGAAGCAGACGGGATAACTCCGGGCTATGACAAACATCCCGGTGAGACAGGTATCAACCCCGTTTACATGGCAAATTTGAGTAATCCGGATCATCGTACTTATAAGGTGTTGGGTAATATCTATGCCGAATATAAGATATTCGACTTTCTTCGCTTCCGCATCAATGCCGGACTTGATTTCAACTATTATGAAAAGAAATCGTTTACCCCGACTTATAATATTGCCGATAAATATGGAAATACCCGTTCGAGCTACGAAGAAACACGTGGCAAGAATGTTACCTGGCTGACGGATTATCTGCTTTATTTCGATCATACATTCTCTTCCAAACATTCTATCGACGGTATGGCGGGTTTCTCTCAACAGCTTACCACCGATGATGATATCTACGGGAAAGCCTACGACTATGTGTCGGAATCCAAGAATATGCAGATACTGAACGGTGGAACGAATCCGACCGACTCTCGCAACAGCGGTGCCAAAAGCCAGCTGGCAATGATGTCCTGGTTCGGACGTATCAACTATAACTTTGCCGACCGTTATCTGCTCTCCTTCAATCTTCGTGCCGACGGTTCTTCCCGTTTTGCATCCGGCAACCGCTGGGGTTTCTTCCCTTCATTCTCCGGTGCATGGCGTATCAGCCAGGAAGAGTTCTTTAATGTTCCCGCTATCTCTAATCTGAAGTTGCGTTTGAACTGGGGACAGTTGGGTAACCAGTCCGTATCAGGCAGATATCCTACTATTGCCACGCTGAGCAATATGAGTGTGCTGATGGGGCAAGGCGGCTATAATCATAGCATTGTTCCGGGTTACTATGTTGCCAACCTGGTGAATAAGGACTTGAAATGGGAAACGACCACTATAACAAATGCCGGTGTAGATGTTGGCTTGCTGGATAATCGCCTGACGGCTTCAGCCGAATATTACGATAAGCGTACTTCCGGTATCCTTCGTCAACAGGTTATTCCGGGGACAGTTGGCCTGGGAGCCCCTAACGTGAACTTCGCTAAGGTGGCTAACCGGGGTGTCGAACTGGAAATCAACTGGCAGGATAAAATCAATAAAGACTTCACTTATTATGTCGGAGCCAATATCAGTACGGTACGTAACAAGATACTCCAACTGAGTGACGGTAAGGATGAGGAACTGCGTGACGGTGGCCACCGTGACACTTACATCAACAAGGTCGGCTATGCGATCGACTCATTCTATGGTTGGGAAATGGAAGGTGTATATGCCAGTCAGGAAGATATCGACAACTCGCCTGCCTATGGTAGTGCTATTGTCGGCTCGATAAAGTTTAAAGATCAGAATGGAGATAATAAAATAGATGCGGACGACCGTGTGATACTGGGAAATTCAATTCCTAAAATGACATTCGGTTTCAAGTTGGGCGCACAATATAAGAACTTCGATTTCTCTATGTTCTGGCAGGGCGATTTAGGCAAGAAACAATTTATGCCATACGAGAAATGGGTGAACGACGGTAGTATAAACTATGGAAGATGGTGGTATGAAAACCGTTGGAACGGAGAAGGAACGCCCGGCAAGTGGCCGGCTGTAATCTGGGGTGGTGCCTATTCCATGTATCAAATGAATGACTTCCTGTTGACGAACTCAAGCTATGCCCGTCTGAAAAATCTTTCCGTCGGTTATTCGTTCGATGTGGTCAGTAAGTATAAATTCAGAGTATACGTAAGCGGTGAAAACCTGGTAACGATCACTAGTAAAGGATTCTATGGATACGACCCTGAAAGAAGTGGAACAGCCCAGTATAACAATTGGGCGTACAGTTACCCTGCTGCAATGACCTTTATGATTGGTGCAAATATTAAGTTTTAAACAGTAAAAATACGAGAATATGAAAAGGTTCGAAATATATATAATCGCATTGATGGCCGTATTGTCTTCCTGTAGTGATTTCCTCGACAGGGAGCCGTATGGAGAACTTTCTGAAGATAACTTTTATCAGAATAAGGATCAGGCAGTGTATGCCGCCAACGCCTGCTATAAAACTTTGCAGACCCTGAACGGCTTCTGGGCGACCGGTGTGCAGATATTCGGTGACTTATGTTCGGATGATTGTACGCAAAACGGTTCGATCGATGCGTCCTATGCCCGCGCTAGCTTTGATCCGGGCGACAATTATCTGGTAACAGGTTCTTTTGTAAATGCCTATACCGGTATTGCCCGCTGTAATATCGGTATCGAAAAGGTCTCAAATATGCCGGACGATAAGATCAGTAGTAAGGATAGAAACAGGATCGCTGCTGAAATGCGTTTTATCCGCGGTTACTGGTATTATCACCTGATCCGTCTGTATGGTGATGTGCCTATCTTGCTGACCCAGGTGGATTTGAAGGATGAAGCGGCTTTGCATCCGGCCCGTTCCTCTGTAGATGAAGTTTATGAAAAAGTGATTGTGCCCGATCTTACCTTTGCCGCCCAGCACTTGCCGTCTTCTTATGGAGCGGAAGATGCCCCGCGTGCAACGTCGGGAGCTGCCTATGCCTTTCTTTCGGCTGCCTATCTCTATCGTCAGGATTATGCCAATGCGATCAAAGCGGGTGAGGAAGTGGTGAAGCTGGCGGACGAAGGTGTTTATGAGTTGTTGGCGGATATGGAATCCATTTATATGGAAACGAATGAGTACAACAAGGAATCCATCTTTGAAGCATCCTTCAGTAAAGACCAACAGAACTGGAAGACCCGTTATTTCGGGACGGTAGAAGGTGGTTTCTGCCGTGGAGAGATTTATACGACTCACTTTAACCCGACAGCCAACCTGAGGGATGCTTATGCCCTGATCGACGGTAACCCGATAGGAAAAGATGTAAATTCTTTGTATGACGCGGCCGCTTACTGGAAGAACAGAGATCCCCGCTTTGATATCACTTTCTACACGCCGTTGGATGTCTCTACCCATCGTACGACAGGCGAACCGCTTGTTTATTCGATGGACTGGCTGCTGAATAAAGAAGGGGGTGTCGACTTCCAGAAGAATACCTTGTGGTATGGGCCGAACGAAACGAACGTAGGGTTGAATAATATCCTGATGCGTTATGCGGAAGTCCTGCTTAATCTGGCTGAAGCTTATATACAGACCGGTGATTTTCAGACCGGAGCCAAGTATATCAACCAGATCCGTACCCGTGCCCGCAACTATGCCCTGGCGCATCCGGATAAATATATTCCTGCCGGACTTCCTGAAAGTAAGGTTCTGCCGGATATTACCATCAGTGGCAAGGAAGACGGTATGGAGAAGCTGCGCTACGAACGCCGTGTTGAATTTGCCGGTGAAGATGTGCGTGGTTACGACCTGCGCCGTTGGAATATCGAAGAGTCGACATGGGCGAAAGTTCAAGGCTTCACGTGGGATAAGAAGATGAGTTTACTGCCCATCCCGAATACGGAAATAAGCAAGAACCCCAATCTGAAACCTCAGAATCCGGGTTATTAAATAAGTCATAAGGTATATCGAAAGGTTTTATGCACTTTTTGATATACCTTTGTTTTCAAACATAAAAACTAAAAGAATGAAACGTTTATTCAACAGCAGGTCTGTCCTTTTTCTTTTCTTATTACTGGTTTGTTCCGGCATCTATGCCCAGACATCAAACTCTTACGAACGCGACTGGCGCACGGATCGTCAGAAGATAAAGATCATCTCTTACAATATCATGGATGGCTTCAGTAACGGTGCGGACAAAGACCGTATCGCCCGTTTTACCGCTTGGGTTAAGGAACAATCGCCTGATGTCCTGGCATTGAACGAACTTTGTGGCTTTACCGAAGCCAAACTGAAAGAACTGGCTGCCGGATACGGCCACCCGTACGCTGCCATCGTAAAGGAGAATGGTTATCCGGTGGGACTTACTTCTAAAACCCCGATCCAGGTAATCGATCGGAAAATAGACGGTTACGGACATGGACTGTTGCATTGCAAAGTACTCAACATGGACTTTCTGGTGACGCACCTGAACCCGTCCGATCGCTTGAAACGCAAGCAGGAAGCAGACAATATCGTCAACTATATAACCGACAACCGGTTAACCGACTGCCTGCTGATGGGAGATATGAACGCCCATTCTCCTTTCGATGCTTCCTGGACAGACGAACATCTGGAGAATTATGCTGTAATATCTACTTTCATGGCCGCCTCGCTGCACGACATTTGCTATTTGTTCACCGCTGACGCTCAGCGTTATTCCTTCCCAACGCGTATATTAGTCAGTTCTCCGAAAGGGGATGCCTTGCGCCGCCAGCAGGAACGGATCGATTTTATCTTTGTCACCGACAGCCTGCGTCCTAACTGTGTTGATGCTCAAATCTACAACGGCTCTGATACGGATTACCTGTCCGACCATTACCCGGTTGGCATCAGTATGTTTATCCCGAAAGAATAATTTCTTACATGTTTTGAAAAACAACTATCACACTATCACGAATTTGTTTGATGCCTTTATAATCAAGCTTCGTGTCAGTGATAGTTGCTTTTTTCAACTATCACTCATCTATCACCAACTATCACTGTGTCTTGTCCTGTCTTGTCCTGAAATAGGTTGTCTGCTAATAGTGTCTTGTCCTGACTCGTTCCGATTAATCCCTTTTCATAGGATATGTAAGCCTAAAAGAGCTTATATTTAAACATTTTCTTCCCATATTTTGAATATGTAATACTTGCTTTACTAAAAAGTAAGGCATGCCTTTCATATATGTAACCTATGCTTTGCAATTATGTAATTTCTGCCTTACAATTATAAAATACAGGACAATCCTCCTAAAATGTCCTATCCTTCAACCTTAGCTTTCCCAATGAAAATGTTTAGTTATGCTGATGTCCTCAAAAAGAGCGCTAAAAGGATATGAGTGACGCCATATTTGAAGGCGGCGTCATCTGTAAGTGCTATAAAAACAGTGACTTATGTTTGCACAGGCATCTATGACACCACAAGGGGAAAAAACTATTATATATATTAGGTACGCGCGTACATTAATATGTCTAATATAGATAAAATTAATCTGTAAATAACGATGAAAGCTATGAAATATAATGGTTATAATGTAATTATGGACTGACTAGAGAAAACGACCGTTTATTCTCGTCTACAAAAGTAACCATAAGTTTTGAAACACCAATTCTTTTATAAAGATATTTTCCATTCTTATCTTCTTTCTTATCAAGACAATAGCAAAGTCTGTACAAAATTCACTCTTTCAATTACCAATTGTCTTTAATCAAAAATGAATGACGAGAATAAACGGTCGTTTTATCTAGTCACTGTATTTAACTTGATGTCTGTAAACGATTGAACAAGAACTATTTCATTAACACTATTATTAATATTAAAATTTAGATTATGAACAAAAAGTTTTCTACGCTTGTAGCCAGCGTCCTGCTGGCAGGTGCTATGGGAACGGTAGATGCGGCTAATTATGCTAAGTTTACTACTGCTCCTACAGCTGCCGAGGTTGTAAAAGCTGGTAATTTCTACCAATTAGAGACTGGTACTCCTGGAACAGTGTTGGGTATGTTCCTCAACGCGGCGACTAGTCAGTATGAGTTAAAAACAGTCGCTGCAGCAGGTGGTAGTACAGATGAACTTCGTTCCACATTGTGGACAATCATGTCCCAGGAAAATGCAGAAGGTGGTTATTCTTATGTATTTGTGAATTACGCTTCTGGTTTGCAGTTGGCTATCAACTCGCAGGGAGCTGCTGTCGTAAAGCATCCGGCTACTGCTGGAACCATAAGTGCTCCAACTGCTAATATAACAGTGGGTGGTGATGTTGCTGTTTGGAAATGGGTTTCAGCTCCGGATCCTATTAGCAAATCATTTACAGAAACTACGCTTTCTGCTGCTTTTGGTGAAAAACGTGACTCTGTGCTGGTGTTGACTGCTGCTGGAGGTTTTGTTGGTGCTGAAAAGTATGCATTAAAGAATCTGCCAACAGATGTTACTGCTTCTACTAATTATTTGAAAATTAAACCGGCTTCTCCTGCTGCTGTATTACTGGGAGTAGACGATCTGAATTCTATGCTGTGGAAAGGTGATGCAACCAATGGCAAGATGAAACTGACTTTCACAAAGGATGTGGAAGGTGGTAATCCGGAAGCTGTGAATTTGTTTACAAACCAAGCATACAAAGCTGTGGCAGCTGTTGGTTATCCGTTTAATAATTATGCAGTTCCTACAACAGGTGTTATTTCAGCAACTCCTTTAACAACAACTGCTTTAGAAGCTTATGAAAACGCTCAACATTTGGCAACATTGGCTCAGGCAGTACGTGCAACATTAGGAACAACAGATGCAGAGGTGGCAGCGAATGCTCCTATTGCATTGGCTTTTGCAAAGGCTCTTGGTGCTGTTGCAACAACAGATATTGCTACTATTGTATCGGGGGTAGAAGGTGAAAGTAACATTGAATCTGATGAAGATAAAATTGCAGTAGAAGAAGCTGTCCGTGCTGCTGTTTTGGCGTATATTAATACAGAAAGCTATCGTGGTGATGGAGATGCGGCAACTATTTTGGGAGAAGCTGTATCTAGCACTACAACAGGTGTCGCAAATGTGATCTCTGCAGCAACAACTGTAGCTACAGCTGATGCTGCTGTTAAAACTTATACAGATGATGTTACAGCAAAGGCTACGCCTGCTGCTGCTGAAAAAACATCTACTGCAACGGTGAATGCTATAACAGCTAACGGATGGATATCTTTGAAGGCTGACGATGGTAAATATTTGATGTTGGATACGGCTTACTTGACTAGTCAGGCTGGTAACAAACATCTGAAATTTTCTTTGAAGCAATTTGCGGATATTAATGAAAATTCTAATGGTGGTTATTTGGCTCCTACAAATAAAACTCGTTTGGATTTGGCCGGTCGTTATAATTTCCAGTTTGTTTGGTTCCCTGCACAGGATTCTATTTCAATCCGTACAGCAGGTTATGCTAAATTGGAAGATGATGATAAAACAACTAAACCGGCATACTTCCGTGATTTGGTATTGACTGCTGGAACGAATTATAGTGCTCCGAAGGCTACAGATCATACTGCAGCATCAGCAACAGGTAATGCAGAGCAGAACTTGGTGAAAATTGCAGTATTGACTAACAATCACCGTGAAGTAACGGTTGGTAATTCGGAATTTGCGGCTGAAAATAATTATACTATCAATACGAAAATTACTCTGAACGCAGGTTCTCAATATGAACTGGCAACATTGCCTTCTGGCGTATATTTCTTCAACCTGTCTACAGGTGTGGCCGCTAAGAAATATGACAATGGCAAATATTATGTAGCTAAGTTCTGTGGTAATAATACTGATTATGAAGCAGAAGAAACAACTCAGTTGTATGGCGTAGCTCAGGACTTCGGTCACATGCCGCGCACTCAGTGGGTTGTTGTACAGAATCCGGGTGTAGTTGGACAGCAAACAGTAAACATCTACAACCGTGAATTCCCGACTATGAAGTATGAAAATATCCAGCTTTACAAAGGTGGAGACAAGAAAGTATTCACAATGTTTGGATTCCCGACAATCTCTGTTGGTGATACCTTGTCATACGCATTGGCTGCAGATGTTAAACCTCTTGCCGGTGTCTTGACAGACTCATATCTGGGTTACTATAAACCTGAAGATGAAAATCAGTTCAAGTTGAACCGTATGACTATGGATTATTTCAGCGGTATCCAGCTTGGTAACTTTGTAGATGTAGCTCCTACAGCAAATGATACGACTGTTCGTGTAGACGTTAAGGGTAATAAAGCAACCTTCCAGTTGGTACCGTCAGCAGATGCTAAATATGGTTACGAAGGTTCTGTAGCTCCTCAACTGTATCGTCGTTATTATACAATCAAGGTATATGATGGCAACAAGCTGGTGAACGATGCTAAATGGATTGCTCGTGATGTAGCAAATGAAAATACATATAAAGTAACAGCTAATGCTACCGAAGCCGTTAAGTTCTATCTGAAAGAAAACAACCAGATCGTTACTGAAGAAGGCGATACTCTTTGCTATCATGCATTGGTAGACTTTGAAAATACAGATCGTGTAGGTGTTCGTGACGGTTCATTGAAGTTCTCTATTGAAGGTGTATGCAGTGAAGAACGTGTAGCTACATTCCATGTAGACTATGACCAGTCTATCATTTATCGTGAATTGAAGGGTAATGAAACGACAGCCGTTGCAGAAGGTGTAGAACCGTTCTCAGCTCCGTGTGTTGCAAACTTCTTCCGTGCACGTATTGCCGACAAACAATATTTGTTTGAATCAGCTAACCAGGCTCAGTTCAATGAAACAGGCAAAGGTATCAACTTCCTAGGTGTTCGTTACGAAGGTGGTCAGTTCAACGATAGCACAGCGATGTATGTAGATACAGCAGATGTACGTAATCCGTATCGTCCTCAATATATGTTGGCTGTAGGTACTGAAATCGTAGCAGAAGGCAAATACTGCCCGATCCACGGATTCAATGCCGGTTGTAAAGAAGAACACCTGTTGGATGTACCTGCTCAGGTTTGGGGTCGTTATCTGATCAATGCTCAGGACTCTTTGAATAATGCAGCGAATGGTGCAGACTATCAGTGGGAAAAACAATACACTCGTTTGTCATTCGTACATGCAATGCACACAGGTGATACATTGATCGTATTCAAGAACGGTGAATATCCGTTGACAAATGAAGGTCATAAGGATTATCTGAAAGCAATGGAATGGGCTCGTGCAGCTGCAGCCAATACGGTTACTCCGAACGAAAACGATTACGTTTATGTAATGAACGTGAAAGACCGCAACGGAAACAATGCAACAAAAGCATTTGCTCAGGACTATGCAAACTATAAGTTCATGTTCCGTTTGGTAGATGACAAAGACGCTCGTGACTTTATCATCGAAAACCATGACAATGCATGGGGCTTGCACAATGATACTTATACAGCTGCAGAAAATGCAGGTGAATACAGAGCTATCAAAGTACAGAATGGTGTACCTGTAATTGCTCGCTTCACATCAGCTTCAGAAGGTATGCTGAACGCAGAATGGTGGAACATCGACGAACGTTGCACAACTCCGACAGCCAACGAAGGTATCGAAGCTTCTGAAGTATCGGTTGTTGCTGCTAATGGTGCTGTAATCATCAAGGGTGCAGCTGGCAAGAATGTAGTGATCACTAACGTTCTTGGTCAGACAATTGCTAACACAGTTCTTTCTTCTGACAATGCTACAATCGCTGCTCCTGCAGGTGTAGTTGTAGTGGCTGTAGAAGGCGAAGCTGCTGTAAAAGCAATCGTTAAATAAGAAATAATGAAATAAATTCTAAATTACCACCACGTGGTTGACTGGTATAGACGTTGCGTGCAGCGTCTATACTCCAACCAATTACCCCGCGATGGGCGAACAAGTGGTCGTATTAATACTAAAGTAATAAAATAAAGTTCATCTGTCGGTACCTCTGCGAAGAGGGGACACAGATAAAAAACAAACCCCGATAGAGTAATCTACCGGGGTTTCGTTCGTTTATAAAGGTACCTTTATTTACTTTGTTTTGCTTTTTCGGCCAGGTGTTCAACACGGTCGGCTACATATTCTGCCTGGTTGATGCCTTTGTCGACCGCATCTTTGAATTTCTTTTTTGTTCTGTCAGCCAATTCACTCATGTCATCATGAATACATTTGAATTTGCCGTCGTCCTCCATTTTGCGAAGCACATAACCGATTGCAATACCTGCAGCGATACCTATTAATACATTCTTCATAACTACTAAATTTTTAAATGATTCTACTTGGTTTCTTTTATATATGAAACAGTAGTTTGGTCTGTATTGTTCAAAACAACGTTTCCCTGTCTCTTTCCTCTGAAAGTAGCAGGGAAACGCTAAAGTTAGGAAGAAGGTTTGGCCAATATTCTTAGTGTTTTCAAAATAAGGAATAAAGCGTGTTTCATGTCTGGTGCAAATGTAGGGTGGGCACGTTACAATGTTGCTTCATACACGATACAGTTTTATTAAATAATACCCGAATAATTCAGTGCTGATATTGTTTGCTGATCGAAATACTGTATTTTTGCAGAAGAACAATTAAAAATCAAAAAATAGCAAGATGGCACAATACAAACGAATTCTTCTGAAGCTGAGCGGTGAGTCGCTGATGGGAGGGAAACAATATGGTATAGACGAAGTTCGTCTGAACGAGTATGCAGCACAGATCAAAGAGATTGCTGAAATGGGTGTTCAGATCGGTATCGTGATTGGTGGCGGTAATATCTTCCGTGGCCTGAGTGGTGCATCCAAAGGTTTCGACCGTGTGAAAGGCGATCAGATGGGAATGCTGGCAACGGTTATCAACAGCCTTGCATTGAGCTCTGCCTTGGTGGCACAAGGCGTAAAAGCAAAAGTCTTGACTGCGATCCGTATGGAACCGATCGGCGAGTTCTATAATAAATGGCGTGCCATCGAATTGCTGGAACAAGGAAATGTCGTGATTATGTCCGGCGGTACGGGAAACCCGTTCTTTACGACTGATACAGGCTCTTCCTTAAGAGGAATCGAGATCGAAGCCGATGTCATGCTGAAAGGAACCCGTGTAGATGGTATTTATACAGCCGATCCCGAAAAAGATCCTACAGCTACTAAATTCTCCGATATCACGTATGATGAAATATACACCCGTGGCCTGAAGGTGATGGATCTGACTGCCACTACCATGTGTAAAGAAAATAACCTGCCGATCATTGTCTTCGATATGGACACCAACGGCAACCTGAAAAAGGTAATGAGCGGAGAGAATATAGGCACGCTGGTTCATAATTAGTCTCCTATTCTGTATAACAGATATTCGGCCTCTTTCCATAATTGCATGGGAAGAGGCTTTTTTTGTGCCTGAAAATGAAGGATGATACAATTGTTATCGTGTTTACGACATTTGTGATAGCCTTCTGAAAAGATATTATCCTATTTTTGTGCATCTTGATATCTTCCGGATCTTTTCTATCTTTGTCTTGGATTTCCATATCAATTCTATCATACCATGAGATATACGAAATACTTTTTGCTGTTGTTGTTTCTTTCCTTATTTATAGTAGGTTGTAGTACCTCGGAAAAGGAAAAGAAATATGTGATCGGTGTTTCACAATGTATGCTTGATGATGCCTGGCGACAAGCGATGGTCAAAGAAATGCAGATAGAAGCATCCAATTATGATAATCTGGAGATCATCGTTAAAGATGCGAATAGCGATAACAATACGCAGATCCGGCAGATAAAGGAGTTGATTAAGGATAAGGTGGATGTACTGATCATTTCCCCCTTCCAGTCTAACCCGATCACGGAGGTGGCGGAAGAGGCTTACCGGGCGGGTATTCCTACCATTATAACAGACAGGAAGGTGAATACGGATTTGTACACTACATTTGTCGGTGCCGATAACTATACGATCGGATATGCTGCCGGTCGCTATGCGGCAAGATATCTTCCCCCTTCGGCTTCTATCCTTGAAATCTGGGGATTATCCAGCTCTTCTCCGGCACAGGAACGTCATCAGGGATTTATAGACGCCCTGGTGAAACGCTCGGATCTGAGTTTCAGGAAAGTAGAAGGGGAATGGGTGTATGATACGACAAAGGTCCGTTTGAAACAGTTGGAATGGCCTTTCAAAGTCGATTTCGTGTATTCGCATAACGATATGATGGCTATCGCCGCTCGCGAATATTTTATGGAAAAGGCGCCGGAATGGGCAAGCCAACTTCCGATCATCGGGGTCGATGCCGTGGCTGGTGCCGGGCTTGAAGCCGTTTCAGATGGGCGTATCAATGCTTCTTTCCTTTATCCTACCGGTGGTGAACAGGTGATCCGTACTGCTATGAAGATACTGAATGGCGAACCGGTAGAAAAGTATATTCCTTTACAAACCGGAGAGATCGATAAGGTCAGTGCCCAGACGCTCCTGATACAATCTGCCCGTCTGTTGAACTATCAGAGAAGGATCGAACAGCAACGTTCTAATCTCGATACGTTATTGAACCGCTTTAATTTTCTGCAGAACTCTTTCCTGATCATTTCTGTCCTGATGATCGGCTTTATCCTGCTTTCTATTTATACGTTCGTGATCAACTTTAAACTGAAGAAAACAAATCACGAACTGCGCGAAATCAACCGGAAAGAAGAAGAACAACGCGAAAAACTCATTCAGCTAAATGCAGAGATAAAGGAAGTGACGGCACAGAAACTACAATTCTTCACGAATATCTCCCATGAGGTTCGCACTCCGTTAACCCTGATACTGGGGCCTTTGGATAAACTGCTGAAGTTACTGCATGACTCTCCTTATCTGCGTGACCTGCAATTGATGCAGAAGAATGCGGAACATCTACTGCGTGTGATTAACCAGATACTTGATTTCCGCAAAGTAGAGAATAAGCAGGAGAAACTAAAGATACGCAATACCGACCTGGTCGCTTTTATCCGTGAACTGAAGTCTTACTTTGATAGTATGGCATCGGTGCGCCATATCGATTTTACTTTCACGTCCGATCTTAAGGAGTGTAACCTTTGGTTTGATCCGGTGATGATGGAAAAAGTATTGATAAACCTGCTTTCCAATGCGTTTAAGTTCACCCCGGAAAACGGAACGATCCGTATAAATCTGACTGAACTGGAGAATAAGATACAGGTATCGGTAGAAGATAGCGGTCGGGGCATTAAACCGGAGAATATACCTTATCTTTTTACCCGTTTCTATACGGAAAATACTTCCAGCGGAACCGGTATAGGGCTTCATCTGGTCAAAGAATATGTCGATATGCACCATGGAATGATTGTTGTAGACAGTATTCCGGGGTCAAAGACTGTTTTTACACTGACGTTGTTGAAAGGAAAAGAGCATTTTACCGATGGCTATGTCACCGAACTTCCTATTTCTCCTTTGGCGTATGATGCGGCCCAACTGGATGATTCCGTAGAGAAAGAATTGCTGTCTGTCAGATATCCTTATACGATCCTGATTACGGAAGATGACGAAGAAGTAAGAGCCTATCTGAAAGAAGAGTTGCAGGATAACTTCAATATACTGCTTGCCGCTAACGGGAAAGAGGCGCTGGAAGTGTTGGCTACTGAAGATGTATCTCTGGTATTAAGTGATGTGATGATGCCCGAAATGAACGGGTTCGAATTATGCCGTTATGTCAAAACGAATTTGTCGACCAGCCATATCCCTGTCGTCTTGTTAACGGCTCTTTCCGATGAACGCCAACGTAACTTTGGGTTGTCGGGAGGTGCGGACGAATATATTCAGAAGCCTTTCCGGATTAATTTCGTCAAACTTAAAATGATCCGTATCCTCGAGGAGCGAAAGCGCTTGCGCGATCAGTTGCTGGAAAAGTTACAAAAAGGAAAGCTGCTGCTTACCGAGCCGGAAAAGGTGAAGAACATGGATGATGTTTTCCTGAACAACTTTATCAAATGCATAGAAGAGGTTTATACCGATACCGAGTATAACGTCGAGAAACTGAGCGATACGCTGGGGCTTTCCCGTGGACATCTTCACCGGAAAATAAAAGAACTGACCGGAACGACCCCGGTCGAATTCCTGCGCAATTATCGTTTGAGTAAAGCGGCCGCTATGTTGAAGCAAAAACAATATACGGTAAGCGAGATTGCTTATCAGACGGGTTTCTCTTCGCCCGCTTATTTCTCCAAATGCTTTAAACAGGTGTACGATGTTACGCCAACGGAATATCAGTGATTTTTCCTTACTTTGTTTGATATAACAAATGTATCCTATCTATCAAATTTGTCACTTTATATAATTAAAATGCTACAGATGTGACAATTTTGATACGATAAGATGAATATTTTATCACCTGTTACTTGCATAGGGAATACTTTTGCTTTCACCAAATCATTGTTAAACGAAATAATTTAAGATTAATGAAAGCATTAAAACTACGTAAATGGTGCGTATGGATAACCATGTTATTTATGGCACAAGCTTTGTTTGCCCAGCAGGTTTCCATCAATGGAACTGTTATCTCAGGAACTGATAATTATCCTGTTGTGGGAGCTTCTATTGTAGAAAAAGGAACTACAAATGGTATAATTACCGATATGGACGGTAATTTCTCTCTTTCAGTAACTAAAGGTGCTATTATCCAGATTAGCTATATCGGATATATAACACAGGAAATTCCGGCAAATGAAAACAAGAAACTGAATATTGTCCTGAAAGAAAATGTACAGGCATTAGGTGACGTAGTGGTGACAGGGTACTCTTCACAGAAGAAAGCCGACCTGACAGGAGCCGTTTCGGTTGTAAAAATGGATGATATAAAGAATATAAACACCAGTAATGCTGTTCAGTCATTGCAGGGACGTGTTCCGGGACTCCATGTAACGAATACCGGTCAGCCTAACGGTGATGTGGATGTTAAGATACGTGGTGTCTCTACCCTGGGAAACAGCAAACCGCTTTATATCATCGATGGTATTCCCAGTACCCGTTCGATGAATGAGATAGCAACTTCTGATATTGAGTCTATCCAGGTGTTGAAAGATGCTTCCGCAGCTACTATCTACGGATCACGTGCCGCTAACGGTGTGATCATCGTAACAACAAAAAAAGGAAAAGCAGGTGGAACGCATGTTGAATTCCGTGCTTCTCTGACTGCCCAGCAGTGGCAACGCTCAGTTGATCTGTTAAATACGGAAGAGTATGGACTTGTGAATTTCCGTGCAGGGGTAAATGATGGCTCCGTTTTGAATACTACTACATTAAGTAACGGATCTATTAATGAGAAAATGAATCCCTATACTTATATGTATGATGTTGCCTGGAATAATGGCAAACCGACTTTAAATAGAATGATCCTTCCAGAATATCTGGATGTAGCAGGTGATCCTGTGATGCGTGCAGCAGACACGGATTGGGTAAAGGAAATCAGCCGTACCGGTTTTATTCAGAATTACAATGTAACTGTTACTTCCGGTAATGAAAAAGGACGTGCCTTATTCTCTGCAGATTATTATGGAAATGACGGTACAGTCAAAGGCACTTATTTTGACCGTATTACAGCCCGTATCAACAGTGACTATAAACTGTTTAACGACCGTGTGGTTATCGGAGAGAATCTATCCCTGTCTAAGACGCGTAGTTCTACGTTGGATGGCAAAGGTCTGCAGGAAAATGCAAAGAATATCCAGTCTATCGTACCGGTTCATTCGTTGGACGGTGGTTGGGGAGGCCCGGCAAATAATATGAGCGACCGTCAGAATCCGGTTCGTTTGATTGAAGATAACAAACAAAATCACGAAGATGTGTTCCGCCTTTTCGGGGATGTGAACCTGAGTGTTGATATATTGAAAGGCCTGACATTCCGTTCTAAATTCGGTATCGATTATACCGGATGGTGGAAACGCGATATGCAAAAGACTTACCAGTCAGGTTTCATGTCGGATAAGACAGCCCGCTTGAATACATATACAAACTATGGCGGAAACTGGGTATTGAGTAATACCTTACAATATAAAGTTGATTTAGGTAAGAGTAACTTCGATATATTGGTCGGTCAGGAAATGATGAAATACAGACTTGAAGATATGTCGGCCGGTCGTGACGGCTTCCTGCTGGAAAATGAAGATTATATGTATCTGTCGGTTGGTGACGGAAACTTGCGTAATGCCGGTGGAGCAACTTCTTACGCTCTTTCTTCTTTCTTTGGAAAAGTGAATTATAGCTACGATAACAGATATCTGGCTTCTGTAACGGTACGTCGTGACGGTTCTTCCCGTTTCGGTAAAAATAACCGTTGGGGTACATTCCCGGCATTCTCTTTGGGATGGCGTGTCAGTGAAGAAGGTTTTTTTGAAGGAGCTAAAAATATTGTTTCAGACTTGAAGCTTCGTTACGGTTGGGGTAAAACAGGTAACCAGGAAATCGATAACTATGCCTCTTACGGTCTGTATCAGGCTCGTTATTATACAGATGCTACCTGGGGACGCGATCAGGGTACAGCTTATGATATTACCGGAACAGGGCAAGGACAATTACCTTCCGGCTTTATCCGTACGCAACGCGTTAATCCGGATCTGAAATGGGAAGCAACTACTCAGAATAATGCTGGTATCGATTTCGGTGTGTTTAATCAGATGTTTACCGGATCTATCGATTATTTCTATAAGAAAACAGATGATATCCTGGTTAAACCTCCTTATATTGCAACAATAGGCTTTGGCGGTGATCGTTGGGTGAATGGTGCAAGCATGGAGAACAGTGGATTTGAATTCATGCTGACTTATAATCAAAAAGTAGGTGAAGTAGACTTGAATATCACCGGTAATATTGCCAGCTATCGTAATAAGATCACAAAATTGCCGGAAGATGTAATCAATTCTTATCCGGGTAATGGTAACGACCAGACTATTCTTGGACGTCCCTGGAAATCTCTCTTCGGTTATGTGGCTGACGGGATCTTCCAGAATGAACAAGAAGTAACAGACCACGTGGAACAACCGGGTAAAGGTGTTGGCCGTATCCGTTACAAAGACTTGAATGATGATGGAAAGATCAATGATGAAGACCGTACCTGGTTAGGTGTAGAAGACCCGAAGTTCTTGTATGGTTTGAATGTGAATGCAGGTTGGAAGAATTTTGATTTCTCTATGTTCTGGAACGGACAGGTCGGTTCTCATGCAAATAACGGTCAGAAAACATTTACGGATTTCTTTGGACTTTTCGGAGGGCAGAATTACGGAAGACGTCTGGTGGATGCATGGAGTCCGGATAATACAAGCTCAACTATTCCGGCAGCTTCTGCAAATAATGTAAATGATGAAGGACGTTTCTCTACTTATTTCGTGGAAAATACTTCTTTCCTGAAATTAGCAAATATTGAAATTGGTTACCGTTTGCCGGATCATATACTGAAAGCTGCCCATATGGAAAGCGCACGTATCTATCTGTCCGGTCAGAACCTGCTGACAATCAAGAAAGGCTGGGGCGATAATGCCTTTACGGGAGCAGATCCGGAAACTCCGAACTTTGCTTATCCGGTTCCGAGAGCCTTTACTTTTGGTATCAATGTTTCATTCTAATAAATCAGATTATACAATTATGAAAACTTTAAAATATATAGCTTTCGGAGCAGCTTTATTACTCCCGATGATGTCTTGTGATTCTTTTCTGGATGAAGCTCCACAGGGGGTAGCCGATTCGGATAACCTGAATACGGCAGATAATATAGAAAAGATGGTGATTTCGGCTTATTCCATGTTGGGTAACGATAACTATCAGGAGGGTGTTAATGCTTACTGGCCTTACGGGGATTTGCGTAGCGGTGATGCTTATAAAGGAGGTGCCGGAACAGGTGATATGGGTGATTTCCATATGTTTGAGACTTTTGTCTATCTGCGTGACGATAATGGTTACCTGGATAAGAAGTGGTATTCGCAATATATCGCGATTGCCCGTGCAAATGATGCTTTGGGACGTATTCATGCAATTTCGGAAGAGGCTTATCCTAAAAAGAAAGTTCGTGAAGCTGAAATGCGTTTCTTACGTGCTAACTTCTATTTCGATCTGAAGATCTTGTTTAAACAAATGCCGTGGATTGATGAAAATGATAAGACAGACGATTATATTACGATATCGAACGTCGAATACACGGATAAGGAACTATGGGATATGATTATTGCCGAGTTCCGTTTTGCAATGGAAAACCTGCCTGATAAAAACGATGATCTGGCACGGGCAAATAAAGGGATGGCACAAGCTTATCTGGCAAAAGCTCTTCTGTATGCTGCTTACGAACAGGATGAAAAGCATAATGTTGTGAATATCGATAAAACAAAACTGCAGGAAGTTGTTACTCTTTGCCAGGGATTGTCTGGTAAGTATTCGTTAGCTTCTGATTTTGCCAATAACTTCCTTTGCGAAACAGAAAATGGGCCGGAGTCGATATTCGCAGTTCAGTTTTCAGTGAACGATGGAACGTTACGTGGCCGTTTGGATTGGGGTGCTATGCTGAATTATCCGATGAATCCGGAATATGGTTGCTGTGGTTTCCATAGTCCTTCACAGAACATGGTGAATGCTTTCCAGACAGATGAAAACGGATTGCCACTGTTCGATACTTATAATAATCATGATTTACAGACTGCTGACGATTTGCTTGCCACAAATATCGACCCGCGTTTGAATCATACGGTTGCCATTCCGGGGGCTCCTTATAAATATAACCCTGAGTTTATTTTTGAAACGAGCTGGACGCGCGATCCGAATACCTACGGTAGCTTTATGTCTATGAAGGAAACAGTTTTACCTGATTGTCCGTGTTTCGCTTTTGCCTCTCCGTTTATGTCGAGTTCCAAGAACCGTGATATTATCCGCTACGACGATGTGATGCTATGGCAGGCAGAAGCCCTGATCGAGTTGGGACGTCAGGCAGAAGCGCTTCCGTTGATCAATGCCCTTCGTGAAAGAGCGGCTAACAGTACAGCTAAGTTAGTGGATGTACAGGGCGATCCTACAGGCAAATTCAATATTGCAACTTATCAACCGGGTAAGAACTGTCCGGAATGGACACAAGATTTCGCCCGTAAGGCTTTGCGTTGGGAACGTCGTCTGGAAATGTCGCAGGAAGGTTCGACTTTCTTCGATCTGGTACGCTGGGGTATTGCTGCGGAGACTGTAAATAAATACTTTGAAGTTGAAAGAACCCGCCGTACTTATATGGGTGAAGCGAAGTTTACTAAAAATAAAGATGAATATTTCCCCATCCCGAAAAATCAGATTAATTTTAGCAAAAAGCTATACAAGCAAAATTATGGCTGGTAAAATTAATCAATCGATAAACAGGACATTTGCTTTTGTCGCTGGTGTCCTGTTTATGACCAATATAAATAGTACTATTGTTTTATTTTAAATCCTTATTTACCATGAAAGTAAGAACTCGAAATGTATTAATTCTTGCAAGTGCTTTGATGACCTGTATCTCTACGGTAGAAGCACAAGATCTGACAATGAAAATCACGAAGAAGTATCTCAACCTTCCGGTTTCGCATCAGACTGACCGGGCGGTGATGACTTTTGACGTCGGCGGTAAGCAGGAGCGGGCGTTCGATATTCGTCTGGCTCCCGAAAATCCGGATTATTGGGTATTCTGCGATATGTCCGCCCTGAAGAATAAAGAGATAAAAATATCCTATAACGGGAATAAAGCCGGAATAAACAAGATCTATCAGGCAGACGAAATTGCAGGACAGGATAGTATGTATACCGAGACCAACCGTCCGCAAATCCATTATACTCAGCGCAGGGGATGGAATAACGACCCTAACGGCCTGTTGCATTATGACGGTGAATATCACCTGTTCTACCAGCATAACCCGTACGAACGCGATTGGGGCAATATGCATTGGGGGCATGCCGTAAGTAAAGACCTGATACATTGGGAAGAATTGCCTATCGCCCTCTATCCCGACGAACATGGCACCATGTTTTCCGGATCTGCCGTTATCGACTATGACAATACTTCCGGCTTCGGTAAGAAAGGCACTCCGGCTATGGTAGCGATTTATACGGCCGATAATCCCGAAAAGCAGGTACAATGTATTGCTTACAGTCTCGATAAAGGACGTACCTGGACAAAATATCAGGGAAATCCGGTGATCGACTCCAAGGCGAAGTGGAACAGCAAAGATACCCGCGACCCGAAAGTGTTCTGGCACAAACCATCCAACAAGTGGGTGCTTGTACTGAATGAGCGTGACGGCCATTCGATCTATAATTCGGACAACCTGAAAGACTGGACTTTCGAGAGCCATATAACCGGCTTTTGGGAATGTCCTGAACTATTCGAGCTGCCTGTCGATGGAAATAAGAATAATACCAAATGGGTGATGTATGGCGCTTCCGGTACTTATATGATCGGATCGTTCGATGGAAAGAAGTTTACACCGGAGGCTGGTAAATATTATTATTCAACCGGTTCTATCTATGCTGCCCAGACATTTACCAATATACCGGAGAGCGACGGACGCAGGATACAGATCGGATGGGGACGTATCTCTCATCCGGGAATGCCCTTTAACGGTATGATGCTGCTTCCGACGGAATTATCTTTGCGTACTACGAAAGACGGCGTTCGTCTGTTCAGCAAACCAATTAAAGAGTTTGAACAGTTGCAGACAAAAGCAAACCAGTGGAGTTCGCTGACTGCCGACAAGGCAAATGATCTGCTTCAGCAATACAATGATGCAGGAACTCTGCGTATCCGCACAACGATCAAACTATCCCATGCCACAAATGCAGGATTGAACTTATTCGGACAGTCTTTACTGAACTATGATATGAATTTCAATCTGGTAAATGGTGTATTCTATTCACCGGAAGATATGACCGGCATGGAGATCACTGCCGATATCATCCTGGACAAAACTTCTGTCGAAGTATTTATCGATAATGGCGCTTACTCCTATTCTATGGAGCGCCGACCGGATTTGAAAAATAAGGAAGGCTTCCATTTCTGGGGGAATAATATCGAAGTAAAGAACCTGGAAGTGTACACGCTCCGGTCTATTTGGAAGTAAATTGTATTATTAATTGTTTATGAAAGGATTATTCTGATGAAATATGTTTTATATCTGACAATACCAATAGTTGTTATACTGTGCATGATATCGTGTAAGAATAGTAAACCGAAAGCTGAAACCGGGGACAATATCGCCGCGTTTCAGGAAAAGTATCGTCCCCAGTTCCATTTCTCACCGGCAGAACATTGGATGAACGACCCGAACGGCATGGTGTATTATGAAGGAGAATATCACCTGTTTTATCAGCATTATCCTGAAGCATCCGTGTGGGGGCCGATGCACTGGGGGCATGCGATCAGTAAAGACCTGGTGCATTGGGAACACATGCCTATCGCCCTTTATCCCGATAGTCTGGGATATATATTCTCGGGTAGTGCAGTGGTCGACTGGAAGAATACGTCCGGTTTCGGAACTGCGGAGAATCCACCTTTAGTAGCCTTCTTCACTTATCATAACCCGGATATAGAGCAGGCGAAACAGATAGAGATCGAATCGCAGGGCGTGGCTTACAGTATCGATAAAGGCCGTACCTGGATAAAATATGATAAGAATCCGGTGCTGAAGAATCCCGGTATCCGCGATTTCCGCGATCCTAAAGTCTTCTGGCATGAAGAGAGCGGACAGTGGATCATGTCTGTGGCATCCGGACAAACCATCACTTTCTATGGTTCTAAGAATTGTCTAGACTGGTCTTTCCTGAGCGAGTTCGGTAAAGGGCAGGGTTGCCACGATGGTGTTTGGGAATGTCCCGACCTGCTTCCTCTGAAGGTAAAAGATTCGGACGAAACCAAATGGGTGTTGCTGGTTAATATTAACCCCGGTGGCCCGGCAGGCGGTTCCGCTACTCAATACTTTGTCGGAGACTTTGATGGTAAGACGTTTTCCAGCGACCAGAAGAAAACCTTCTGGATGGATCATGGCAAAGATAATTATGCCGGAGTAACCTGGTCGGATGCGCCCGGCGGCAGACAGATATTAATCGGCTGGATGAACAACTGGGAATATGCCGGTGCAAAACCGTGTGTGAAATGGAGTGGTGCTGCCACATTCCCACGTGAACTGGGACTGGTAAAAGACGAGTCGATCTATTTGCTGACTTCCGAACCGGTAAAAGAACTGGATGCTTTATACGGCGAGTCTGTCACCCTCGATGCTATGAAGGTCAGTAAATCAGCCCTTTTATCCGATAAGTTCGAATTCGGGAAAGCCCCGATAGAGATCAAGCTGACGTTTAATCAGAAGGATAATACCCAGTTGGGCTTTGCATCCCGTTATGGTGTGCGCTTGAAAAACAACAAAGGCGAATATATAACTATCGGCTATGAGAATGTGGACAAGCTGTTCTACGTAGACCGTACAAATGCAGTCGGCGAGGTATTCTCTGATAAGTTCGCCTCAGTTCATTCGGTACCTTATATCGTGAATACTCCGGAAGTCGAATGGACATTGCTGATAGATGTTGCTTCCGTCGAGTTCTTTACAGCAGGAGGGCGCGTTGTCGTGACGGATGTATTCTATCCTTCGGAACCGTTTGATACGATAGAACTCTTTACCGAAAATGGTAATGTGGAGCTGGTCGATGGAAAAATTACTGAAATACGTTCAATCTGGAAATAAAAAACATATAAATGATGAAAAAGAACAAGCCAATAGTTGTAGGGATCGGCGAACTGTTATGGGATGTGCTGCCCACAGGAAAGAGAGCCGGAGGAGCTCCGATCAATTTTGTTTATCACGCTACCCAGATGGGAGCGGAAGGATATGCGATCAGTGCCGTAGGAAATGACGTATCCGGAACCGAGATCATCCAGGAACTGGAAAAGAGCCATATTTCCAATAGCCTGGGGATCGTGGAACATCCTACCGGAAGTGTCATGGTAGAACTGAAAGATGGTATCCCGACTTATACCATCATCGAAGGTGTAGCCTGGGATTATATACCTCTTACACAGGAAGCGATCGACCTGGTGAAGAAAGCGGATGCAATCTGTTTCGGAACGCTTGCCTTGCGCTCTGCCGCTTCGAGGGAAACGATCTTAACTTTATTATCCTATGCTCGCGAAGATGCCTTGCGCTTCTTCGATATCAATATTCGCCAGTCGTATTATTCGAAGGAACTGATCGAAACATTGCTGCATAAGGCGAATGTGTTCAAGATCAATGATGACGAGCTGGTGCTGATACGTACGATGTGCGACCTGGAAGGCACGAATGAGGAAGTATGCCGCCAGCTGATCGGTAAATACAACCTGCGTTATATGATCCTGACTGCCGGAAGCTCTTTCAGCTCTATCTATACCGCTGATGAGGCATCCACCATCCCGACTCCCAAAGTGCAGGTAGCCGATACGGTTGGTGCCGGCGACTCGTTCTCCGGAGCTTTTATCTATTCCATATTAACCGGTAAATCCCTGCGCGAAGCCCATCAGGCAGCGGTAGAAACAGCAGCGTTTGTTTGTACCCAGGAAGGTGCGTGGCCGGAATACCCCAATAAAAACTGATCATGAAAGAAAAAGGACTCTATATTAAGTTGATCCCGATCATGCTGGCGTTCTTCGCTATGGGATTTGTGGATCTGGTAGGTATCGCTTCCAACTATGTAAAGGCAGACCTGAACCTGACCGACTCGGAGGCGAATATCTTCCCTTCATTGGTATTCTTCTGGTTCCTGATCTTCTCGGTGCCGACAGGAATGTTGATGAACCGCATCGGACGGAAGAAAACCGTGTTGCTCAGTCTGGTAGTGACTTTCTTTTCACTGCTTCTTCCCATCTTTGGTGACGGTTATACGCTGATGCTACTTTCTTTCTCTCTGCTGGGTATCGGTAATGCCTTGATGCAGACATCACTTAACCCGTTGTTGTCGAATGTGATCAGTGGCGATAAACTGGCAAGCAGCCTTACGTTCGGCCAGTTTGTGAAAGCGATCGCCTCTTTCCTGGCTCCGTATATCGCCATGTGGGGAGCTACGGCGGCCATCCCTTCCTTCGGTATGGGCTGGCGGATACTTTTCCCGATCTATATGGTGGTAGCCGTCGTTGCGGTTCTTCTGCTTGGAGCTACGCAGATAGAAGAGGAGAAGCCGGAAGGGAAGCCCTCTACGTTCGGCGAATGCTTCGCCTTGCTCGGTAAACCGTTTATCCTGCTGTGCTTTATCGGGATCATGTGTCATGTCGGTATCGACGTGGGAACCAACACGACCGCTCCCAAGATATTAATGGAACGTCTGGGAATGGGACTACACGAAGCTTCGTTCGCAACCAGTCTCTATTTTATTCTCCGTACGATCGGTTGTTTCCTGGGGGCTTTTATCCTGACGCGGATGTCGGCAAAGGTATTTTTCGGTATCAGTGTTCTAATGATGTTGGCGGCTATGGTCGGCCTTTCCATCTTCCAAAGCAAAGAAGTTATATATATATGTATAGGACTGATCGGGTTCGGCAACTCCAATGTGTTCTCCATTATTTTCTCGCAGGCCATCCAATCGATGCCGCAACGCAAGAATGAAATATCCGGCCTGATGATCATGGGCTTGTTCGGCGGAACGATCTTCCCGCTCTTTATGGGCTTCCTGTCGGATGCAATGGCTTCACAGCTGGGAGCGGTGATCGTATTGAGTGTCGGAGTCTTGTACCTGGCTTTCCTCTGCCCGAAGCTGAAGCAATGAGAGTTTCACTTAGGAGAAACACTTGTTCCACCTAAGTGAAACAGTTGTTTCTCCCTGATGAAACAACTCTCGGGATGAATAAATGTACTCCCTATCCGGTACAGTTATGTAAGCGGATAGGGAGTATTCGTTTCCAACACGCTTTATGCTATTGAATTATACCGCTAAAAAAGCATTTTGTTTGTCAGGTTCAAAAACTTTACTACTTTTGTTTATTGAAAAAAACAGAAACAAAAATATAATCAGTTATGGCAGAAATAAAGCAGTATGTACAGGCCGCAGAAGAGAAAATGACGTTTGCGATTGAATATCTCGACGATCAGTTGGCTCACATCCGTGCCGGTAAGGCTAATCCGAAAATCCTTGACAGCGTGAAGGTGCCTTATTACGGAAGTCTTGTTCCTCTAACTAATGTTGCTTCGGTAAATACACCGGATGCAAAAACCATCATCATCACCCCGTGGGAAAAGCCGCTTATCAAGGAGATCGAGAAAGCGATCATGAACTCGGAAGTAGGTATCACTCCTGAAAATAATGGTGAGATTATCCGTCTGGGTATTCCTCCACTGACGGAAGAACGTCGCCGTGCGTTGGCGAAACAGTCTAAACAGGAAGCTGAAACAGCTAAGATCAGTATTCGTAATGCCCGTCGTGATGCTATCGAGTCGATCAAGAAAAGTGTGAAAGCGGATGGTACTCCCGAAGATGTGGCAAAAGATGCTGAAGCGGAAGTTCAGAAGATACACGATCGGTTTATCAAAAAAGTAGATGACCTCTACGCTGCTAAAGAAAAAGAAATAATGACAGTATAACTTGTAGGGGCGAAACAATTTTCGCCCTTCTTTTTTTATATAAGACAATTAAGAAGGAATGAGAGGACTGGTAATAAAAAATACAGGTAGCTGGTATACCGTGCGTACCGACGATGGCCGTGATGTGGAGAGTAAAGTAAAAGGTAACTTCCGTTTGAAAGAGATCCGCAGCACAAACCCTGTCTCGGTGGGCGATCGTGTCGATATCAATATCAATAACGAAGGCACGGCGTTTATTACCCATATTGAAGACCGGAAGAACTATATCATCCGCCGGGCATCCAATTTGTCGAAACAGTCGCATATCATTGCTGCTAATCTCGATCAGGCAATGCTGATCGTCACTGTCAATTATCCGATTACCACAACTGTTTTTATCGACCGCTTTCTGGCTACTGCCGAAGCTTACCGCGTACCGGTTAAAATGATCTTCAATAAGGTCGACCGTTATAAAGGAGAAGAAAAAGAATATCTTGACGCGATGATGAACCTGTATACTACGATCGGTTATCCTTGCTCTACGCTTTGTGCGAAGACGGGTGAGGGACTGGAGGAGTTGAAGGCCGAACTGAAGGACAAGATCACGCTTTTATCCGGCCATTCGGGGGTCGGTAAGTCTACGATCATTAATAAGCTTGTTCCCGGTGTGAACCTTCGGACGGGCGATATCTCCGAATATCATAATAAAGGGATGCATACCACCACTTTCTCGGAAATGATCCCGTTGCCGGAAGGTGGTTACCTGATCGATACTCCGGGGATCAAGGGCTTCGGTACGATTGAGATGGAGACGGCCGAAATATCCCATTATTTCCCCGAAATATTCAAGTTCTCGGCTGACTGCAAGTTCAGCGACTGCTCACACCGGCATGAACCGGGCTGTGCGGTGCTTAAAGCGCTCGAAGAAAATTACATCAGCGAGTCGCGCTACAAGAGTTACCTCAGTATCCTCGAAGACAAGGAAGAAGGTAAATACCGCGAAGAGTATTGATTATACGGCCGGAAGGCTCATCCCTGTGATCTTACGGTACAGGTCGAGCGCATACACGTCTGTCATTCCTGATATATAATCAAGCACGCATTGTACCTTGCCGTAAGTGGTAGGGGCATTGGTGTCGTACTGTTCCGGTATGCGTTGCAACAGGAGCTTGCTGTAAGCATGGCTCTGGTTCATAACCGCTTCTGTCAGGCTGTCGATAAGGTGGCTGAAGATATGGTAACCGGCCAGTTCGATGTCGAGCACTTCTTTGGCACGATAAATCTTTTTATAAGCCGTTCTGGAACAGGTTTCATAAGCCTCTTTGGCTTTCGTGCTGATTTGCTCGATCAGAGGTATATTATAAGTGCCGGTAAGTATTCCTTCTTCATTTTCCAGAAAGACGCGTGAACATTCATCTACCAGCAATCCGATGATACAGGAACGGAGATAGGCGATCTGTTCGTTGGTATCGTCTACCATCTTCATAACTTTGATGATGCGCTCGAGGCGTTCCCCTTCAAAGAAGTTCAATAAAAGCTGGATGGCTTCTTCCGTTGTCAGGATATGCAGTTTACAGGCATCCTCGATATCCATGATCTGATAGCAGATATCGTCGGCAGCTTCCACCAGATAGACCAGCGGATAACGGACAAACTTGTTCGCATCTTCCGGATTTTTATTTATTCCCAGTTCTGTCGCTATGCGCAGGTAAGATTCTTCTTCCGACTGGAAGAAACCGAACTTCCCTTTCTTTCCGGAGTAGATCGAAGCATAAGGATATTTTATGATGGAAGCCAATGTGCTGTATGTTAAGGCAAATCCCCCTTTGCGTCTCCCGATAAACTGATGGGTAAGCAGACGCATGGCATTGGCATTTCCCTCGAAATGAAGAAAATCTTCCCAGCGGCCACCGTTAGAACGTATCTCATCTTCCAGGTAACTGCCGTTTCCTTCAGAGAAATAAGCGGAAATGGCTCGTTCGCCCGAGTGTCCGAAAGGAGGGTTTCCCATATCATGGGCCAGGCAGGCGGCAGATACTATGGAACCTATTTCCGGAAAATTGATACTTCCGTCGGGATACTTATGCATTAATCCTTTGGCTACGTTGTTTCCTAATGAACGGCCTACACAGGAAACCTCCAGGCTATGCGTCAAACGGTTATGAACGAAGATGCTGCCTGGAAGGGGAAATACCTGCGTTTTATTCTGTAATCTGCGAAAAGGGGAAGAGAAAATTAACCGGTCGTAATCCCGCTGGAAATCAGTACGCTCATGTTTGCGTTCATGATACTCTTCCATTCCGAAACGTTTGCCTGAAAGTAATTGGGTCCAGTTCATAGTTCTGTATTAATGTCTTTTTACAAAGGTAGGTATTTTAGGGGAGAATCGGAGAATAAAGGCTTCAAATAAATGGTAAATGCCATAGTTCTATCAGAACTTACGTAAATTATATATTTCTCATTTTAATAATCGATTAAATGGTTAGGGAAACATGCTTTATTTGTGTTACGATAAACATATTTTTTATGTATAGTTGAACAAATATTGTTTGGCTCCCTAACCGCTTAATCGTTTAGTAGACTGAGTATGATAATATCTACGATAGTTCTGATAGAACTATGTTCTTGTGGCTGGTTAAACCTGGCAAAATGTTAAATCGTTTATTAAACTTAGGATTAAGTATTATGAAATTTTTTATTATTAACTCATCTAAACAATCTAACTTTATGAGGAAGAGCTTTGTTATGCTAGTACTATTCTGCATAGGAATATGTACCAATGTGCTTTGGGCACAAAAGACAGTGAGTGGTGTCGTTATGGAAAAAGAGGTAAATATGCCGTTGATTGGATGTAATGTTGTCGAAAAAGGGACGACAAACGGAACAGTTACCGATTTGGACGGAAAGTACACGTTGATGGTTGGTGACAATGCAACTATCGAATTTTCTTACATAGGAATGACGACGATAGAAGAAGTTGTTGGTGACCGTTCTGTTATTAATGTAGATATGATCTCCGATTCAGAAAAGATCGAAGAGGTTGTTGTAACTGCCATGGGTATCCAGCGTAAAGCTAAATCGTTAACTTATGCAACTCAGCAGGTGAGCAATCAGGAATTAACACGTGCAAAAGATGCGAATATGATCAATGCTTTGCAGGGTAAAACTGCAGGTTTGGTTATTACCCCGAACTCTTCGGGTGCAGGTGGTTCTTCCAAGATTATCCTGCGCGGTAATAAATCTGTATATGGTAACAACCAGGCGTTGATTGTGATCGATGGTATGCCGATGAACAATCCGAAGACGACTCAGCAAGCCGGGGAGTATGAAGGACGAGACGGGGGAGATGCTCTGTCGAATTTGAACCCAGACGATATTGCAAGCATGAACGTTTTGAAAGGTGCATCGGCTGCTGCATTATATGGTAGTATGGCCGCTAATGGTGTAATTATGATTACGACAAAGAAAGGTCGTGAAGGTGCAGCCCGGGTCGATTTCTCTTCTAATATTACATTGGAAACTCCGTTAACAGCACCGAAGTTACAAGGACGTTATGGGGCTGTGAAAACGGGTGATCAACTGAGTGCTATGAGTTGGGGTGAAAAAATCGCAGACAATGATTCAAAAGCAAAAGAACGATTGAATGATTTCTTTCGTGTAGGTTCGACCTATATCAACTCTGTTACAATTAACGGCGGTACTGAGAAGGCTCAGAGTTTCCTTTCATATGCGAATACTTCTGCCATTGGTATGATGCCGGAAAATACATTCTATCGTCATAACATGACTGCCCGTGAATCATTCAAATTGTTCCAGGATAGGCTGACGATTGATGCAACTTTGTCTTATATTACTCAGAAGGCTTCAAACCGTCCTCACGGTGGTACCTATAATAATGCTTTGACGGGTGCTTACACGTTCCCCGCTAATGGTGACTGGGACTATTATAAGAATAATTTCGAAGTATTCGATGGCTCAAAGAACTGGAATGCCCAGAACTGGTATACCCCGTTAGATGATTTTACAGCCAATCCATATTGGGTACTGAACCGTATCACATCCAAAGAGAAACGTGATCGTATTATGGCATCTGCTACTGCAAAGCTGAAAATTACTGATTACCTGAATGTACAGGGACGTTTGAGCGTAGATAATACATTCGACAGATTCGAACGCAAATGGTATGCAACTACAACGACTACGTGGGCTCCAGGTGGCAAGGGACGCTACCGTCAGGAACGTTTTGATGCAAAGCAGTTTTATGGAGACTTTATGGTCAACTTCAATAAAACCTGGAATGAAAAGTGGGAATTGAATGCTTCTTTGGGTACAAGCTTTATGGATTCGAAGGTTCAGAATTTGATTTTGGATAGTGATAAATTAGGCTTGATTGAGGCAAATTATTTTGTGCCTGAAAATATTGCAGGTAATGGTAATCAGCGTACAAGCAATCCTCGCAAACGGTTGAACTCAGTTTTCGGTACTGTTCAGTTCGGATATAACGGAATGGTTTATTTGGATGTTACCGGCCGTAACGACTGGTCTTCTACATTGGCCTTTACTAACAATTTCTCTTTCTTTTACCCGTCTGTTGGTGTAACGGCTTTGCTGAATGAAATGATCCCGATGGGTGAAAAGATAGATCTATTGAAGTTCCGCGGTTCATATTCTATTGTAGGTAATGACGTGCCGGCATACATTACATATCCGTTGGATGGTATTAATCTTGGGGCTCTGGAACCGAATACCAGTGAACCGTTTACGGAAATGAAACCGGAAAAGATGCATTCAATGGAGTTCGGTGTCGATTTGGTTATGTTTGATAACCGTTTCAATTTTGATGTTACGTATTATAAGACAAATAATAAAAACCAGTATTTCTCTATTGCAGCTCCGTTAGCTTCAGGATATTCAAGCTATTATATCAATGCCGGTAACATAGAAAACCAGGGTGTTGAAGCTTCTGCCAGCTATCGTTGGGATTTTGCAAAAGATTGGAGTTGGAAGACTGAGCTGAATATGTCTTATAACCATAATAAAATAAAAGAACTGGATTCCCGTCTTCCTGATGGTGTACAGATCGGTAGTGGTTCCGGTTTCCGTTTTATGTTGAAAGAGGGAGGTTCTTACGGTGATATTTACGGTTATAAGTTATTGCGTAACGAAGATGGTTCCGTCAAATTGAACGAAAGTGGTGTACCCGTTAAGAGCGACACGCAGGAATACTTGGGTAATGTAAATCCTGACTGGCAATTAGGTTGGGGAAACACGATCACTTATAAAGACTTTTCTTTTTACTTCTTGATCGACGGAAAGATTGGTGGTAATACGATCGGTATGACTCAGAGTTATCTGGACAGCTATGGTGTAACGGAAACTACTGCCGATGCTCGTGATAACGGAGGTGTAGATGTAGGTAACGGACAGAAGATAGATGCTCAGATTTACTATTCGGCTGTAGCCGGAAAGGATAAATGTAACAGCGAATATACTTATTCTGCTACTAATTTCCGTTTACGTGAAGTTTCTTTGGGGTATACATTCCGTAATTTGTTGGGGGTATCGAAGAACTTGAATTTATCGTTGGTAGGACGTAATTTGTTCTTCTTTAAGAAGAATTCTCCGCATGATCCGGATTCTTCTGTTTCTACAGATAATGCGTGGGGTGGATTCGATACATTCGGTCTTCCAACTTCTCGCAGTTATGGTATCAATGTAAAAGTAACATTCTAATAGATAGTCATTATGAAAAGAAATATATTCCAAAAAATAAAGAAAATGTTGCCTCTGTGTGCCGTTGCCATGTTAATGGGGAATGTGTCTTGTACAGGGGATTTTGAATCAATTAACACGAATCCGAACGGCTTAAAACCTGAACAAATCGGAGTGGCGGCACGTTTTAATCAGCCAATCACTTCCATTTATCTGAACTATCAGAACAGACATTATGAATATCAGTTGATGCAGAACCTGAATGCGGACTTGTATTCTGGTTATATGGGTGTGCCGACTGCTTTTGGCGGTAATTATTGCAATTCTACCTATGCCATGAATGAAGGTTGGAATGAGATGCCGTTCACTGCCGGCGAATCGTATGTGATGAAGCCGATCAGCGATATCCTGAAAGCAACGGAAGAACCGGATTTTGTTTCCATAGCTAAAATTATTCGTGTGGAGGCTATGCATCGTATCGTTGATATTTATGGCCCTATACCTTACACACAAGCCATGCAGGGTGGTGCATCTGTTCCTTATGATGATGTAGAAACATTGTATAAGACTTTTATTCAAGAGTTGAATGAGAGCGTAGATGCTTTAACTGCATTCGTAGATGCCGGCAATGCTGATGCTGCCCGTATTTCTGATTTCGACATTGTCTGTGGAGCTGACCATACGCAATGGATTCGTTTTGCAAATACATTACGTTTACGTTTGGCTATGCGTATCTCTATGGTTGCTCCGGAGTTGGCTAAAGCCACAGCTGAAGCTGCTGTAAAGCATAAATATGGTGTATTAGTAGCCGGAAATAATAATGTGGAAGTAAGAAGTGCCAGTGTGCAGAATCCATTACGTGAGATTAATTACGGATATAATGACATTCGTGTAGGTGCCTCTTTGGTTTCTATTCTGAAAGGGTACGATGATCCGCGTCTGCCAATATTTGTAACTCCGGTAGGCTGGTTCAATAATGAAGATATCAAAGATGCCAACGGGCAGGCAACCAATAAGATCGGTGAATACATCGGTATTCGTCAAGGAACATGGATCGATGATAAAGCTAACTATCAGATGTATTCAACAATCAATATGATTCAGGGAAGTCTGAATTCCGACTTGACTAACCCAGGACAGATTTCGAACGCTCTTCCGTGGATGAAGGTGGCCGAAGCTTATTTCTTGCGTGCTGAAGGCGCTTTGAGAGGCTGGGATATGGGTGGTAGTGCTCAGGATCTGTATGAACAGGGTATAAAAGTTTCATTCGATGAACATGGAATTTCTGCTGATGCATACAATAAATACATTGCAAATGATACCGGTGTAGCTGCGAACTTTGAAGATCCTCATAATCCTGTTAATAATATTGCTGGTATTGACAAATGTACGGTGAAATGGGATCCTTCTGCTTCCAACGAAGAAAAGCTTCATAAGATTATCAACCAGAAATGGATTGCTATGTTCCCCGAAGGCCAGGAAGCTTGGAGTGAATTCCGTCGTACGGGTTATCCGAAGTTGTTCCCGGTGGCAAATAACTATAGCAGCACGGTAAATGGCGGTATCGAAAATGGTGAATTTGTGAAACGTTTGCGCTTCCCGCGTAATGATAAGAACGCGAACAAGGCAGAAGTTGAAAAAGCTGTCAGCTTGCTGAACGGACCGGATAATGAGGCAACTCGTTTGTGGTGGGATACCGGACGTAATTTCTAATAAATGTTAGATTCTTGATATAAACCCCGAATGTTGCTCTGCGGCTTTCGGGGTTTTATTATATTTATCCTGTGATATAGATAAGTTCGGATAAAGTATTGTAATTAATAAACTCTTTGATATTATTTTATGAAATACAAATGTAAACTGCTGGGGATTGCTTTGGCTGCATGGCTTTGTGTGGGTGGCGCTTATTCCCAAATGACTTTGGTTAAGGACGGAAAACCAGTTTCCCGAATCGTTATACCGGAAATCAGTCAGGTGAATCAACAAGCTGCGACATTATTGCAGGACTTTGTCCAGCGGATCAGCGGATCGTCTCTTCCTGTCATCGAAGGTAAAAAAGCTAAAAAAGGAGATGTAGTAATCGGTCAGGGAGATGCAACCGGACTGCTTGAAGACGGATTTCGTCTGTCTACTTCCGATGGTATTTTAAGAATCAGTAGCGGAGGTGATAAAGGGACTATTTACGGGGTTGTTACCCTATTGGAAGATTATTTGGGAGTCTCTTATTATACAGCTCATACATATATGCTCGATCAGCGTAAAACAATAGAGATACCAGAACTCGACCGGGCAGAGAATCCCGCTTTCCGTTATCGTCAAACTCAAAGTTATGCGGTAAAAGAAGATCCGATCTATAAAATGTGGTTCCGGCTGGAAGAGCCTAATGAAGTATTTGCTGGTAATTTGTGGGTGCATACGTTCGATAAAATTCTGCCTTCGTCGGAATTCGGGGAAAAGCATCCGGAGTATTATTCTTTTATTAATGGTGAACGTCGCCCAGGTGCGGCAAGTCAGTGGTGCTTGACAAATCCGGAAGTCTTTGAAATAGTATCTCAGAGAGTTGATTCCATTTTTAAGGCTAATCCAGGTAAGAATATGATTTCTATCAGTCAGAATGATGGTAATTTTACTAATTGTGCCTGTCCTGACTGTAAAGCCCTGGATGAGTTGGAAGGAGGTTCTCCCAGTGGTAGTCTGATTCACTTTCTGAATAAGCTGGCGGCCCGTTTCCCGGACAAGGAATTTTCGACGTTGGCCTATTTGTTTTCCATGCATCCTCCTAAACAGATAAAGCCTTTGCCTAATGTAAATATTATGCTATGCGATATCGATTGTAAGCGTGAAGTTCCGTTGACGGATAACGAATCGGGACGTGACTTTATGAAAGCGATGGAAGGATGGTCAAAAATCAGTAATAATATATTTGTATGGGATTATGGCATCAATTTCGATTGCTATCTGGCTCCGTTCCCTAATTTTCCAATTCTGAAAAGGAATATTCAGTTGTTCAAAGACCATCATGTTACGATGCATTTCTCCCAGATTGCAGGTTCTAAATGCGGAACATTTACAGAGATGAGATCTTACATCGTCAGCAAACTGATGTGGAATCCTTCACTGGATACGGATTCTCTGATGAAGTCGTTTATGAAAGGATATTACGGTGCGGCAGCTCCTTATTTGTATGATTATGAAAAGCTACTGGAAGGAGCATTGCTCGGGAGTAAAGTAGATTTATGGATTTTCGATTCTCCAGTTTCACATAAAAACGGAATGTTAAATACCAACTGTCTTAAACGGTACAATGAGTTGTTTGATAAAGCAGAAGCCGCAGTAGCGGGTAATAGACAGTTATTGGATCGTGTAAGGACCGAACGCCTGACGTTACAATACTCGGAATTGGAAGTAGCAAGAGCTGAACGTGGGCACGATGTCGATGAGATTAAGGCAAAGCTGGCTTTATTCAGGGAGCGGGCCGCTTATTATCAGTTGCCGACTTTGAATGAGCGTCATAATTCCCCTTTGGAGTATTGCGATTTGTATGAAAAACGTTTTCTGCCCAAGTCTGAAAAGAATTTCGCTAAGAATGCAAAGATAACGTGGATAGAAGCTCCGTCCGGTAAATATGCCGAAAAAGGAACGGAGATGCTGATTGACGAATTATATGGAGGAACTGCCTTTGTAGAGAGCTGGGTTGGCTGGGAAGGTAAGAATGCAGCATTTATACTCGACTTAGGCAAGGAAGAAGAGGTGAGCGTGATAGAAAGTGACTTTTTGCACCAGTTGGGACAGTGGGTATTTTTGCCTAAAAAAGTCTCTTATTCCACTTCATTGAATAATCAGGATTATCAGTTCTTCGGGAAAACAGATATAGCGGAGGACCAGTCAATCGAGGTGAAATTCTTCCAGGCCCGTAATGAATCGTCTCAGCCGGTGAAAGCTCGTTATATCAAGGTTGAGATTGATGGTGTGAATACTTGTCCGTCTTGGCATTGTGGTGTAGGTCATCCGGGATGGTTCTTTATGGATGAGATCAGAGTTTTGTAAATATTGAAGCTATAAAAGATAAGACGGTGTGTCTAATGTATTCAATGACATACCGTCTTGCTTTTGTCTGTAAGATATTATTCCAATATTCCTTTTCCTTGACGTACGATCTCGAACTCGTCCGTTGTACAATCTACGACCGTCGACGCTTCGAAACCGCCGAAACCTCCGTCAATCACCAGGTCTACCAGGTTCTCATACTTTTCATGTATCAGCTCCGGATCGGTGGTATACTCGATCATGTCGTCATCGTCGTGCACAGACATGGTCAGGATCGGGTTACCCAGTTCCTTGACAAGTGTACGGATGATGTTATTGTCGGGCACGCGGATACCGACTTCCTTTCTGTTCTTGTATATCTTAGGCAATTCGCTACTTGTCGGAAGAATGAAGGTGAAAGGGCCCGGCAGGTTCTTCTTCATCAGTTTGAATGCCGCGTTGTTCACTTTGGCATATTCGCTCAGGTTTGAAAGATCGTAACAAATGATGGACAGGTTGCTTTTCTGCGGGTTGATCCCTTTCATCTGGCAGATCTTTTCGACAGCACGCACATTCAGGGCGTCACAACCGATCGCGTAGACTGTGTCGGTCGGATAAATTACCAGACCTCCGTCGCGGAGAACTTCGATAACTTTGTCTATTTCCCTTGGATTGGGATTTTCCGGATAGATCTTTATTAACATAGCTTTTTTAGTTGACAGTTGACAAGTGACAGTTGACAGTTAAAACAGGAGATCGATCGGCAGAAAGCCGCGTGCCTGTTGTCTGTCAACTGTTATCTGTCAGCTTTTTACGGTTTTTAGCCGTAAATGATATTACCGTTTTCGTCGGTAAACTCTTCTAATCCTTTGCTGTACTGGTTCATGGCACGAAGGCTCATACCCATACTTGAGAATCCACCGTCGTGATAAAGGTTCTGCATCGTTACCTTACGGGTAAGGTCGGAGAACATCATCACGCAATAGTCTGCACATTCGTCGGCCGTAGCGTTACCCAGCGGGCTCATCTTATCGGAGAAGTCCAACAGGTGTTCCATACCTTTTACGCCGCTACCGGCAGTTGTCATTGTCGGCGACTGAGAGATCGTATTGATACGAACGCCCTTTTCGCGTCCATAGATATATCCGAAGCTGCGTGCAATCGATTCCAGCAAACTCTTGGCATCCGCCATGTCGTTGTAACCGAAGAAAGTACGTTGGGCTGCCACGTATGACAAAGCAAGAACGGAACCACCTTGGGCAATAGCATCCTGCTTTTTAGCTACCTGCAACATCTTATGGAAAGATACGGCAGATATATCCAACGTCTTTTCAAGCATTCCGTAATCCAGATCATCATAAGTACGTTTCTTACGTACGTTCGGACTCATACCGATAGAATGTAATACGAAATCTATTTTACCTCCCAGTATTTCTACTGATTTTGAGAATACCATTTCCAGGTCTTCAACGCTTGTAGCGTCCGCCGGCAATACTTCTGCGTTCAGTTTCTTTGCCAGGGCATCCACTTCGCCCATACGTACGGCAACCGGTGTATTACTTAACGTAATGATTGCACCTTCTTCTACAGCTCTTTCTGCCACCTTCCAGGCGATCGACATCTCATTCAGCGCACCGAAGATAATGCCTCTCTTTCCTTTCAATAAATTATGACTCATACCTTTATTTAATTTATTTACGGCACAAAAGTACATAAAATGTGCAAGATGAGCAATTATTCCCTGTAATATACTCTCTTCACCCTCGGAGAAACCGAGGTCAGGATCTCATAAGGTATCGTCTTTAGCTTGTCTGACAGTTCGCTAACTGGCAGTTCCTCACCGAATACGATTACCGGGTCGCCCTCCTGGGCGTTGGTGTCGGTGACGTCGATCATACAAGCATCCATACAGATATTGCCGACGATCGGGCAACGTTTACCACCGATAGACACTTCGCCTCCCCGGTTGCTAAAGTGGCGATCCAGCCCGTCGGCATAACCGATCGGGATGATGGCGATGCGCGAGTCTCGGTCGACGTATGTCTTCCGGCTGTAACCGATCGAATCCCCTGCCGGGACATGCTGTATCTGAAGGATGGTCGTACGCAGTGTGCTTACATTGCGCAGCCCTTTCATGCCGGAAGCACTTACCCCGTAAAGGCCGATGCCTAAACGAACCATATCCATCTGGTAATCGGTGAAACGTTCTATTCCCGCAGAGTTCAGGATATGTTTGATCACTTTATATTCGAGAAGGTTTTCCAGTTCGGCAGCCGCTGCGCTGAATATCTCCAGTTGTTTTTTTGTAAAATCATCGAAGATGGATGAGTCGCTGCCTACCAGGTGAGAGAAGACGGAGCGTGCCGTAACGCCGCTTTGTTCTTTCAGGCGTTCGCAGATGGCAGGAACATCACCCGGTTGGAAGCCCAGTCGGTGCATTCCCGTATCGATCTTGATATGGATCGGGTAGGAAGTGATACCTCTACGTTCCGTTTCCTTTATCATGGCATCCAGCAGACGGAAACTGTATATCTCCGGTTCCAGGTTATTTTCAAACAAGACATTGAAGCTGCTGAATTCAGGGTTCATGACGATGATAGGGATAGAAATACCCTCTTTGCGTAGCTCCGCCCCTTCGTCGGCAACAGCTACGGCCAGATAATCGCAACGATGTTCCTGCAACGTCTTGGCAAGCTCGTAGGAACCGGCTCCGTATCCGAAAGCTTTTACCATACAAACCATCTTCGTTTCCGGCTTCAGCTTCGACCGGTAATAGTTGAAGTTATGCACCACTGCATCCAGATTAACTTCGAGGATCGTTTCGTGCACCTTCTTCTCCAACAGTTCGGAGATACGTTCAAAATGGAAGTGGCGTGAACCCTTAAGCAAGATCAGTTCATTCTTAAACTGCCTGAATGTCGGCGATTTAAGAAAATCATCCGTTGTATTATAGAACTCCTTCTCCATATCGAACACGCTGCCGTATTCCTTCAGGTCGCGGCCGATACCGATGATACGGTCTATCTTTTTACGGCGTACCAGGTCGGCCACCTTTTTGTAAAGGGACTTCGGTAAGGTGCCGGATTGCAGGATGTCGGAAAGGATCAACGTACATTTCAGGTTCTTATCCACATGGCGGCTCTGCTGAAAGTCGAGGGCGATATCCAGTGAGTTAATATCTGAATTGTAAGTATCGTTTATCAACATACAGTTGTTGATACCTTGTTTCACGTCGAGACGCATGGCGACAGGCTCCAGTTGTGCGAACTTCTCCACGCCGTTTACGCTGGTCGGCTTCAGGAAAAGCATGACGGCCAGGCAATGGATCACATTCTCGATGGAAGCATCGTCGGTAAAAGGAATGACATACTTCTGGGTCAACCCGAGCAGCGTACAACGGATAACCGTTTCATTCTCCTTCTTCTCGATGGCTTCGATATAAAGTGGGGCTTCCGAGTCCGTACGACTCCAGGCAATTGCCTTATGGGAAAGGCAGGCAGACTCTATGCAGTTGGAGATAAAGGCGTCGTCGCCATCATAAATAATCGCTTCACAGTCGTTGAAAAGCGTAAGCTTCTCCAGGCATTTCTGCGTTGTGGAGATAAAGTTCTCCTGATGCGCTTCTCCTATATTGGTAATGATACCGATGGTCGGTGCGATGATAGGACGCAGGTTCTCCATCTCATCCGGTTGTGAAATACCCGCCTCGAAAATCCCCAGCGTGTTCTTTTCACTCATCTGCCAGACAGACAGCGGAACACCCAGTTGCGAGTTATAGCTGCGCGGCGAACGAACGATGTTGAACTCCCTATGCAACAACTGATAAAGGAATTCCTTCACAATTGTTTTCCCGTTACTTCCGGTGATGCCTATCACGGGAATATTAAACCGTTTACGATGGTAGGCAGCCAGTTTCTGAAGCGCCTTCAACGTATCTTTTACTACCAGGAAATTAGCATCCTGCAACGACTCGAACTCCGGGAGCATGTCGCTTACCACAAAATTGCGTACGCGCAGTTTGTAGAGTTCCTTTATATATCTGTGTCCGTCATTGGTCTTTGTCTTGAGAGCAAAGAAAAGACTTTGTTCCGGAAAAGAGAGCCGGCGGCTGTCGGTCAGTAATATGCTGATAGTGCTGTCTTGCAGGTTGTTTGCCTTGGCACCAATAATTCCAACGATTTCTTTTATTGAGTATTCCATTCTTTACATTAGTTTAGACTTTATTATTTCCTTCTCTTTGGTTAGATCAAAGGACGGAAATTTCTCGTTAATTCGTTCCATCTTTAACAAAGTTTGCGAGATAAACCGTTTATAGGCATCACTTTCGGGCTGAAACGGGCGGTGATTAATAGCCTTTTGTATCTCTGCCCATTCTTTAAGGATCCCTTTGGTTTCATCCGATAAGAAATTTTCCGTAAAACGTTGCCAAATATAATCAATGGCAAGCTCCGACGGATGGAGCATGTCGGTCGCATAGAAGCGGTAGTCGCGCAGCTCGTCCATCATGATCTCGTAAGCCGGAAAGTAGGCGATCCGTTCGGGGTATGCCGCCTGCAACTCATCTATGGCCAGCAGCAAAGTCGCCTTACTCAGCTGGTTACCATGTGCCCCGTCTTTCCAGTGGCGAATAGGGCTGACGGTGAACAGTATCTTCAGTTCCGGATTCTGTTCCCACAACGAGAGCAGCAGTTCCTTCCATTCCGAAACGATTTCCGTAACCGACAGCATCGAGCGGTCGAACATTTTCTCCGGCAGTTTATGGCAGTTGGCAACCACTTCTCCCGAACTTTTCAGCCGGTACACGTAGGCTGTCCCCAGTGTCACTACCAGATACGCCGTCGAACGTAGCTTGCCGGCCGAGGCGAACAGCCTGTCGTTTATATTCTCCAGACACTCCTTTTCCGAAGTGGAAGAGAAACGGCTGTGATGCGCGAAGCTATGGTACACGCCCCCCTGCTGCAGCAAATCCCCGGCAGTGAACCGTTCCGGGTGCAGCAACATGCGCAATGCCGCAGCAATCGATGCGGGATTATACAGCGTGCCGAACGGATTTATATCTACATTGAATTTATTCCCGGCAAGCCTTGTCCCTATATTCTCGGCGAAACAGGAGCCTAGCAACAGCATCCGCTCCGTACATGAGAACAGAAAAGGGGCTTTGGGAATAGGAATATGGGTATATAATTCCATCTTTATTCTATTGAATCGTTGGACGGCGCTTCAGGGGTTCTCTGGTCGGCCGACCGCCGGATGTAGAACGCCCGCTTTCCGCACCAGCTCTTTTGTATCTGGTTGTCCTCGATCAACTGTTCCAGGTCTTTCTTGGTTTTCTGGCGCGTGCAGTGATTCATGCTGGCAGCTACGGTCAGATTGATCGTCCCGTAGTTTTTGATATACCATAAGATGCGTTTCTGGCGGATGTCGTCGGTATACACTTTCTTCTCGCTGGTACCTTCCCGTCGTTCGATCCTTACGCCCCGGAAACGGTTTTTCATCTCCGGATCGGCGCGAAACTCCACGTTCTTGAATGAGATGGAAGCTGCGCGTATATCCTTTTTATTCTCGACAGGCCTGCATTTCAGTGTCACTGAAAATGTCCCGATCCCTTCCAGATGCACGCTTTGGCTGTTGCTGAGATAGTAAAACATCCGGTCGCCGATCGCCTTGATAGCACCTTTGATATCGGCCGCCGTGAAAGTACTCATGCCTTCGATCATTTTGGCCAGTTCGTCGGTATGGACGGTCTCGGTATTGATCGCTCTGGCATGTAAAGTAGGCTTCTCCTGCCCTTCCTGGGGCGGATTCGCAAACAGATCATATTCTATACTCATCTTCTTCCTGATCTTTAAGGTGTAACGTCATGACTTCTAAGGATTTTTCTCCCTAATCTATAAAAAGGAAGGCAAGTCTTACGTAAATGTAAGGCTATGTCTGCAAATATGTAAGGCTTGCGTTTCTTTTATGCAACGTAAGTATTACATAAATAAAAGTCCGTACCAAAGGTAATAATTCTCCTGATATAAATACTTAATAGTTATGACCTTTTTTCTTAGTTCTGCAGCATTAACAGAAAAGAACTCTAATAGTCTGTATTAAAGGGATAATAGCTGTATATATAGATGTACGCACGTACATTATAATATAAAGGGTGAAATATATTGATTTTTGGAGTCTAAAGAATTGTGATACAGGAAGATGGATGGAGAAAGGGGCTGACTAGTGAAATCGTTCCTTTTTTCTAGTCTACAAAAGTAAGAATTAGTTTGATACGAACGATTCTTTTTAAGATCTTTTTTATCCTTCTATATGCTTTCTTATCAATTGAATAGCAATATAAGTACGAAATAGTATCTTTCGTAGACGAACAGACTAACCTCAAAATTCAATGGCTAAAATAAAGGAACGATTAAACTCGCCATGTATTATCAGAACGAGGCGTTTCAATTGTGAATTGAACTTATTACACTTTAGTATTAATATTAAATTATTTATTATGAACAAAAAGTTTTCTACTCTGGTAGCTGCTGTTCTGGCAGTTACAAGTTTCGGAGCTACTGCGCAGATTGCACCGACGGGGGATTTTGCAAAGTATGCGACAGCAAACGCACCTACCGAAGGTATGCGGACTATCGAAAAAGGATATTTCCAATTAGCGGTTGGTGCTTCCATTGATAAGCATATTCTGGCAATGCAGCCGACTAATGCTGGAGGATATGAGCTGGTTGTGGTTGATGGTTCTGCTACTGGCATTAACGCTGTTGAAGTAAGAAGAACTCTTTGGAAGGCTGTTATCAGTGGAAATGCTGAAGCTGGTTACTCTTACCAATTACAGAACGTAGGCACAGGAGAGTTTTTGGGTGTTAATACATCTGATGCAATCGCAGTTAATAAAGAAGGTACTGCTGCATGGCCTAATGCAGCAGCTTTGACAAGTAAGGTTGTACCTGTGGGATCGGAAGTTTCTGTATGGAAATGGATTTCTGCTCCATCTGTTGTTAAGGATGCAGGTTTTGAAATTGCTGATGCTAAAAGTTTTACTTCTGCTTTCGGCGAAAAGAATGACTCAACTGTTGTCTTGGTAGCAAATGCAGCTTCTATTGCGAATGATGTAAAACTTGCTGCTGTAAAGTATTCATTAAAGAATGTTCCGGCAGGTGATCCTACTCAAGTAGTTAAAGCTATTCCTGCTTCTCCTGAGGCTATTGTTTTAGGTGCAGACGATTTGAACTCATTGTTGTGGAAGCAAAATCCTTCAAAGGATGATAGCAAAGCAGAATTCACATTCACTCCGAACGTGATTAACGACGAAACGAATGTATTCGGTAACTTGTTTACTGAAAATGCTTACAAAGCTGTTCCGGCTGTAGGTTTCCCGGCTGCTGTTGCAGATGGAACTGATCCGTTTAATTCTTTGACAACATCTTATGATGCTTTATATATAGCTGAAATTGCTTATTATCAGAAAGCACAGGAGAAAGTGCTTGTTAATGCTTTATTAACAGCCTGTCTTAAAGATGGTGCTATAGATGCAGGTCAGAAAACAAATGTATTGAATGCATTGGCTGTGATTGCAACTGATGCTGGTAGCGCTATAGTTAATGCTGCAACTGTTGATAAGGTAGTTGAAGCTATTGAAGGTTTTACATATGCTGGTGACGATCAAGCTAAAGCGGTAGTGAAAGCTACAGTAGCTTATGTTGCTGGTGTTCATGGTAAAGACGCTGCTGCACGTTTGACTGCTGCTCAGGAAATTAAGACTATGTCTACAGTTGGAACATCTGGTTCGGTTGCTAAATTTGTTAGTGACAACTTTGGTTCTAAAGCAACAGCTGATGCAGCTATTAAAACTTCTTATACAGATGTATTAGCAGAGGGTGAAACATTGGATGCAGCTATTACGTCTGCTAAAAACACTCTGAACACAGCTGTTTCTGGTTATTATGCTAAAGGAGTAGCAGATAACAAATGGGTATCTCTGATGTTGGAAGAAGCTGATAAAGCAGCAGATAATACTTATCTCTCTGTAGCTCGTGACTTCGTTACTGAAACAGTAAATGAAAGAGATCGTCCTTTACGATTTACAACAGGTAAATTTGCAGATTTCGGTTATACAGCTGATCCTCTTGCTCGTTTGGATTTGAACGGTCGTTACAACTTCCAGTTCACTTACTTCCCGAATGCAGACTCATTGGTAATCCGCACAGGTGGTTGGGCTAAAAAGAACAAAGCTCAGACTTCATGGGGGGATATGAATACTGTAGATAACCCAGAATTAAGTGTAGCTAATGAAACAGATCATTCTGCTGCTGGTACTGAAAACAATATTGTTAGATTGATCTATCTGGCTAATAACCATAGTGAAATAACAGTAGGTAGCTCTGATCATTATGTGGGAAATCCTTTGAACACAGTTAACACTCGCATCTCAATCAAAAAGATCGACGACGAATATGTGAAGACAACTTTGGCTTCGGGCGTATACTTCTTTGATTTGTTCTCTGGAAAAGAAGCTAACAAAACTATTACCGGTAAGAATTTAGTTGCAAACTTTGCTGGCCAGAAACTGATCTGGGCAAACGAAGAAACTTCTAAAGTATTCGGTGATGTTCAAAACTTCGAACACATGCCGCGTGCACAGTGGGTTGTTGAACAGAACACAGGTGCTGCAGGTATTCAGACTGTAAATATCTACAACCGTGAATATCCGGAAACATATTATGCTAAAAATGTTCAGTTGTATAAAGCTGCTGACGATAAAGTATTTGCAGTTAACTATGGAACTAATCTGGGAACAGGTGTAATTAGTGCAAACGATACCTTGTCATGGACGAAAGCTGCCGGTGAAACTGTAACATCTGAAACTCTTGGCTACAAGGCTCTCGATTACGATGAATATATCGAAAATGTATTCGCATTGAAGTATTTCAACGGTTTGAATGCCGGTAACTTTGTAGAAGTTGATGAAGATGCAGCTATGGCTGTTAATCCGGATGCCAAGGCTGGTAAGATGTTTGTATTCGTTCCTGCTACATTTGAAGATGAAGCTCCTGTAAAAGACAAATTCGGCTATCAAGGTAAGATTGACGGTGTAAAGAATCTGTATAGAATTGCTTACAAAATTCAGGTTTATGATCCGAAGGCTACCGAAGCAAATAAACTTTATCTGTTGGCTAACGGTGACAAGGGTTATACTTTGACTGATGCTGAAAATGCAACCTCTTTCTATTTCAAAGAAAATAACGAATTGAAGGAAGAAGATAAAGATGCTGTTTGCTACTATGCTTTAGTACAGAAAGATCTTTCTACTGTATCAGGTGTTAAACACCCGTCATTAGTATTGTCTGTAGAAGGTATTAATACTGAAAACAGTATTGCAACATTTGCATTCGATGATGACAATAATGCTATCTACCGTCGTCTTGGTAAAACTATTACTGACGACTTTACTGATCTGACTATTGATACAGCTAAGTTCTATATGGCTAACGAACCGACTCGCTTCCTGTATGAAAACAGTGCTAACCGTACTGCTGAAAATGGAACTGCAGTGGCTAAGGATAGTCTGAACTTCTTAGGTGTAATCAATGTTGCCGATCGTCCGGAAAATAGTATGTTGCCTATCTTTATCGATACTGCTTATGTTCGCAATGCAACAACAATGCCTCAGTATATGTTGGCTCTAGGTGTCGATTATACTCCTGCAGGTAAGTACAATACTTGTCCGGATAAGATTGAAAATTGCCACCAGCATCCGACTATTGATACAAAAGAATTCAGAACTGGTCGTTACTTGGTTTCTTTGGAAGAAGATTCTGCAGTAGTAGGAAAAGATCCGATCATGTATCAGGATAAATATCGTCTGGCATTCGTAGAAGCTAAACATATCGAAGATACTTTGGTTATTGCAAGTTCTAAATATACTGGAACAGTAAAACATGCAGGTAAAGATTCAATCATGTTGAATAACAACAAGAAATTGAATGTTGCTACATTTGCATTCCGCATCGTAGACGGAAGCAGCAATGCTGACTTCTATCTGCAGACAGCAAACTCTAAGGGTGAAACTCGTTATGTACGTGTACACAATGGTGTTCCTGTATTAGTAGATAATATTGCTGAAGCTGCTCAGTTCAACTTGAAGAAGACTAGCGAAGATCCTGTTGCTAATGAAAATATCAACGCTTCTTCAGTTAGTGTAGTTGCAGGTAACGGTACAGTTACTATCTCTGGTGCTCAGGGTAAGAAAGTTACTATCAGTAACGTTCTTGGTCAGACAGTTGCCAACACAGTAATCTCTTCTGATAAGGCTGAAATCGCTGCTCCTGCTGGTGTAGTTGTAGTAGCTGTAGAAGGTGAAGCAGCTGTTAAAGCAATCGTAAAATAAGAAATTTATAATCAAATATAAATTCTAAAATTTCCACGTGGTGGGGTGGAGGCGTTGAATACAGCGCCTCTGCTTAACCCATCAATTACCCTGCGACAGGCGAAAAAGTGGTTATTAATATTAAGTAATAAAATAAAGTTCTTACTGTAATTTCTCCCGTGAGGAAGGAATACAGAAAAAAACAGCCTCTGCGATCTTGTATCGTGGGGGCTTTGTTTTGTTGTGGTATTTTGTAGATGTAAAATAGATTGGAAATAAAAAAAATGTAACTAATTTAGCAGCCGGGAAAAGGAGTTAATACTTAAAATCGATATGGGAAAACTGGAAAAACAACAAGAAATCATTCTTCTGTCTGCTTTAAAGCAAGACAACAAAGACGCTTTCTCCTTTTTATTCCAGACCTATTATACCGACCTCGTGTTATTTTGTGGTAACTTTATAAGAGACAAGAATTCGTGTGAAGATATTGTTCAATCGATCTTCCTGAAACTTTGGAGTGACCGGAAAAACATACAGATTGAAACCTCCTTAAAATCTTATTTACTGAAAGCTGTCCGTAACAGTTGTTTTGATGAGTTTCGACACTTGGAAATAATACGTCAGCATGAAGCTGAATATGAGAGTACTGTATTGGATTCATATGATACGGATAATTATATATTGCATTCGGACCTGTCCGATCATTTACATCGTGCACTAGAGAAAGTTCCCGAGCTATACCGGGAAGCTTTTATGTTGAATCGTTTTGAAGGATTGAAATACAGAGAGATTGCAGAGCAGCTGAATGTCTCTGAACGCACTGTGGAAGTCCGTGTCAGTAAAACATTGGATTTATTGCGGAAATATTTAAAAGATTTCTTCATGTTCCTGATTTCAATCGGTATTCCCTAAAAAAAGTTATAAGCTATGTGGAAAATGATTCCTCAGACGTCTTAACACCATAAAAGAGAAGAAATGACAGACAAAGATCAAATACAGCTTATTATATCTGCTTATCTATCCGGAAAAGCAACGGTGAAGGAATGCCGTGAACTGGAGGAATGGGTAAAGCAATCGCCTGATAATAATTGCTATTTCCAAGAAATGCGTAATATCTGGCAGGTGATGAATCCTGCTTTTAACCCCTCTGAGATTGACGTATCTGAAGCTGAAAAAAATATTTGGGCAAATATCGCAGCCACGAAGAGGAATATAGTCCATACTATATTGGTTTATTGGCAGCGTGTAGCCGCTATCCTTCTTCTTCCTTTGTTGATTCTTTGTACTTATTTATATCTGAATAAAGAGAGTGATCTGTATGATACAATAGAATATCAGGAGGTGAAATCTCCTCATGGAACTTTTTCCGAGGTGCGTTTGCCTGATGGAACCAACGTTTGGCTGAATGGTGGAAGTTCCCTGAAATATCCTTTGGCTTTCCGGAAAGGTGAACGGGATGTTTTCTTAAATGGTGAAGGATATTTTGAAGTACATTCCGATAAAGAAAATCCCTTTATCGTAAAAACCGATCAGATAACCCTGCGAGCTACGGGTACGGCTTTTAATATAGAAGCCTATAACATGGATTCGATTACGGCTGTTACGATGGTAAATGGCAAGATTGATGTTGCTTTCGGAAACTCTTCTCCGGTCACTATGGTTCCGGGAGAACGTGCTTCCTTTAATAGTCAGACCAAACAGTGCCTTATCGCAAAGACCGATCCTTATAAATGGTATGCCTGGAAAGATGGATTAATGATATTCCGGGATGATCCGTTGTCATATGTGTTTAAACGGGTAGGACTTACTTTTAATGTTAATATAGAGTTGAAAGATTCCAGTTTGGCTAACGCTCCTTATCGTGCCACTTTCGAATATGAATCGTTGGATGAAATATTACGATTGTTGGAAATGAGTGCTCCTTTACAATTTAAACATAATAAAAGGATAAAGTCAAAGGATAACTTTTATGAAAAGCAAACTATAGAGGTATATAAAAGAAAGAGGTGATTTATTCACCTCTTTCTTTGTTTAAAAAAATCCTTTTTCCGATGTGGAAAAAGATCGCTGAAACGTCTTAGTCATATAAGGAGATAATACACTTTTGTTCATAATTAAATCTGGTGCCTATGCTATAAAGATGATATATTGTTTTATTGAGATTTTGAATTGTTACTTATTGAAATACTGATTCACAAAATAAACTAAAATGAAATTTGCTTATTTATATATATTACTTATCTGTGCTGCATGCAGCCAATCGAAAGAGGTATATCCTGATATTTCTGATACAAATCGTACTACATTTAGTCTATCCTCCAATGATACGACACTTACACAAATATTTGATTGGGCTGTTTGTAGTTCCAATACATGTGTGGGAGATAGTAATGATCCTGTAGGTCCTTGGTATGAAGCTGCATTGCCGGACAGGGCAGCTTTCTGTATGAGAGATGTTTCTCATCAATGTTTGGGAGAAGAAGTGAATGGACACGGTAAACAAAACCTGAATATGTTTACTAAGTTTGTGGAAAACATATCTGAATCGAAAGATTATTGCTCCTATTGGGAGATAAATAAGGATAATGTTCCCGCTCCGGTAGATTATGCTTCTGATAAAGATTTCTGGTATAATCTGAATGCTAATTTTGATGTGTTGAATGCTTGTCTTCGCTTGTATTTGTGGTCAGGAAATGAAATGTACATTAATGATCCCCGTTTTGAGACATTCTTTCGTTTGACAACAAATGATTATATTACTCACTGGCAGTTGCAGCCAGATAAAATTATGAAACGTCCGGATGTTATGCATGAAGATAATACACTTTTAAATCCGAGATTTAAAACGTTCCGGGGATTACCGTCTTATGAAGAATCTGTACGCGGTCTTACTGTGACGGGGGATTTGATTGCTTCCATGTTCAGAGGTTTGAAATCGTATGCCCAAATATGGAAGATCAGAGGGAATGAAGACAGTTGCTGTGTTTATAATGCGATGGCAGAAGAGTATGCTCGTCTTTATGATACTGTTTGGTGGAATGAGGACACTCAGAATTATTATGCCTATAAGCTGAAAGATGAAAAATTGATAGAAGGTGGGAGTAATGTCTTTTCTTTTTGGTTTGATATTGTTAGTAACCCGGAACGGGTAGAAAGATTATTGGCTTTAATGGCAGAGAAAGAACCGATAGTAGAAATTATGTCTTATTATCCGATGATTTTCTATAAGCACAGTAAGAATGAAACAGCTTATCGTTATTTGAACGATTTGTATGCGAGTGATCGTCGCGACTATCCGGAAGTGGCAAGTAGTGTGATTGAAGCTATTGTATGCGGACTTGTCGGAGTTGAGGCGGACGCCACAGCTAACAGAATATCTACACTGCCTCGTTTTACATCTTCGACAGATTGGGTTGCAGTAGAAAATATACCTGTATTTTCTGGGAAAATCTCAGTATTGCATCAATCGAGAAATAAAAGTTCTTTTGTAAATAAACTGGATAAAGAGTTGGTTTGGAGGGCAATGTTTCCTGGTAAGGTTAAGATGATAAACAAAAAAACAGCTGAATATATTACAGATGTTTTGGGTAATCAGTATAGTTTTATTGATATTCCCTGTCTGGCAGGTGAAACGGTTTCTGCAGAGGCACAAGATTGAAAATGAATTAAAAAAATCATTTTCTGAATGTGGGAAAATGCTACAGAAACGTCTTAGTTATGTGTAAGGAGATAAAAAAGAGTTGTTCACCCCAAAAAATCTAATGCCTATGGGATAAAGTTGTGTTATTGTAATTGATATATGTACCGAATAAAAAAAGGAAAGGTCTCGCACACCTTTCCTTTCAATTGTTCAGTCATTAAAAAGTTTTTAGTCAACCTTATTTTTCTAACTAAACAAACAAATGTATGAATTCCATTTTGGATAAAAAAATCGAAAAGCTAAGTTTTGCCATTAAATTTTTTAGAGTTATGAGATTATGCTTGTTATTTATAGCTTTAAGTCTAACACAAGTATTTGCTTCAGTATCCTATTCACAGACAACGTCTGTGAGCCTTCAAATGAAAAATGCTTCAATTGAGGATGTGCTGAATCAAATAGAAGAAGAAACTGAATTCCGTTTTCTTTATAATAAGAAAATGGTTAATGTGGAACATGAAGTCAATGTCTCTGTTAAAAATAAGAATATTGTAGAGGTATTGGACAATCTATTTAAAAATGCCGGAATATCGTACTCGATAAGTGGACGGCAGATTGTATTAAATAAAAAGGAAATTTATGAATCTGTGCAACAGGTAAATAAAGTAACAGGAATTGTGTTGGATTCACAAGGTGAACCTGTTATCGGTGCTAATGTTGTAGAGAAAGGTACAACAAACGGTACGATTACAGATGTATCCGGTGCATTTACATTGGATCTTTCGCCGAATGCAATCTTAAAAGTTTCTTATATTGGATATGCTGATCAAGAAGTGGCTGTGAACAACAGGAAAAGCCTTGAAATCAGATTGGCTGAAAATACAGAACTGATAGATGAAGTTATCGTTGTTGGTTATGGAACTCAGAAGAAAGCAACAGTGACCGGATCTGTAGCACAGGTTTCCGGTGAGGTCATAAAACAATCACCGGCAGCAAATTTATCAAATTCCATAGCTGGACGTATACCGGGGGTTGTTGCCAATAACAGAAGCGGAGAACCGGGTAGTGATGCGTCTGAAATATATATACGAGGAAAAGGTACATTAGGCAATAGTTCCCCGCTATATGTGATAGATGGTGTTGCAAATCGTGGAGGTATCGACCGCTTGAATCCGAATGATATAGAATCTATCTCCGTGTTGAAAGATGCTTCCGCTTCTATTTATGGTGCGCAAGCAGCCAACGGTGTAATTCTTGTTACCACCAAAAGAGGTACTGATTCGAAGCCGGTGATTGCTTATGATGGTAATTTTTCCGTTTCTCAGAATACACGTACACCTCATCTGATGAATGCTTATCAGTATATGGTATATGATGACGAAGCGAACAAATATATGGGACGCGATCAGATTTGGGCAAATATTAAGGGAGGTTATCTGGATGGAACGATTGATCCGCTTCAGTATGCAGATACAGACTGGTTTGATGCAACTTTCCGGAATTTTGCACCTCAGACGCAGCATTCTCTTTCTGTAAGAGGTGGTAACGACCGGGTTAAGTATTATATTTCAGGAGGATATCTCTATCAGGAGCCCGGTTTTAAGAACACAAATATGGATTTTAATACATTACAGGTTCGTTCGAATTTGGATGCTAAAATAACAAAAGATTTTACTGTTTCTTTAGAATTGTCAACTCGTCAGGAAAACAGGAATCAATCAAATATCTCTTCATCTGATTTCTTTTATGAGGCTTATATGATTTATCCTTATCTACCGGATTTCTATCCGAATGGTTTGCCGGGTCCGGGTATTTCAAAAGGGAAAAATTTGGCGTTACTGGCTACAGGAGTAACGGGTTATAATAAGATCAAAGATAATTATATGAATACTAAGGTTTCCTTTGATCTGAAAATGCCTTGGGTTCTTGACGGATTGTATCTGTCTGGCTATGGCGCATTTGATACTCAGTTTAGAAGAGAAAAACTGCTGAATGATACGTGGGATGCGTATCGTTATAATCCGACCACAAAAGAATATGATAAAGTGGCAACAGGAAATAAGAATAACTTTATCGATCTTACTCAGAAAAGTGATGAAAGCCGGATCACGACATTCCATATTAAGTTAGGTTATGAGAAGCGTTTTGAAGAGCATAGTGTAAATGCGTTTATTGCCTATGAACAGAGTAAAACAACCGGTGACTGGTTCTCCGCCTATCGCAGGGACTTCCTGTCGAGTAGTGTGGATTATTTATTTGCCGGGAGCGATATTGAAAAAAGTAATGATGGAAAAGGGTCGATTTCTGCCCGTCAGAATTATTTCGGACGTTTGAGTTATGGTTATAAAGACCGTTATATGGCAGAATTCACTTTGCGTTATGATGGATCTCAAAATTTTGCAAGTTCTGAAAGATGGGGTGTTTTCCCCGGCTTATCAGTAGGATGGCGTATTTCTGAAGAAGAATTCTTTAAGAAAAGTCTTCCTTTTGTCAACGAACTGAAGATTCGTGCATCGTGGGGTAAATTAGGTAATGACCGGGTAGATCCGTTCCAATATTTGAGTACCTTCAATCTTACCAATGGTGCCCATTTCGGAATAGATCCGGTATTGAATAAAGGTTTTACTATTGGGCGTTTGAGTAATCCGCTGATTACATGGGAAAAAGTCGACACAAAGAATATAGGATTTGAGTCTCAATTCTTGAATGGTCTTATTGGTTTTGATTTTGAATACTTCAATTCGAATCGTAAAGATATTCTGACTCCTAAACAGGCTTCTGTTCCTGATTACACGGGGTTGACTTTACCTGATCAGAATATTGGAGAAGTAGGGAATCAAGGATTTGAAACGAGTTTGATTTATAGGAATAAAGTAAATAAGGTCGATTATTATATTGGCGGTAATCTGACATTTGCCCGTAATAAAATTAAATTCTTTGATGAGGCGAACGATATACCTGATTGGCAGAGAAGAACCGGATATGCTATTGATTCATGGCTGGTATATAAAACGGATGGTATTTATCAGACACAGAAAGAGGTAGATGATTCTCCCCATTTAATGAATGCGCAACCTGGCGATATTAAATATGTAGATGTAGACGATGATGGTGAGATTACGGCGAATGACATGGTACGTATCCATGAAAGTGCTATACCGGAAATTGTATATGGTATTAATATGGGAGCTAAATGGAATGGATTTGAATTGAATATTCTTTGGACGGGCCAGGGACGGGCAAAGCAAATGATTCGTCCGTTCGGTTATAACCGTGATGTCGAATATTTTGATAATCGTTGGATCTCAGCTGAAGAAACTCCGAATTCTCTTTATCCGAGAGCCTTTAATACACAAGATCAGATCAATAATAGAGATTCGGATTTCTGGTTGAAAAATGCTGCATTCCTGCGTTTGAAAAATGTTGAGTTGGCTTATAATGTACCTTCTTCTTGGTTGGAAAAGATTAACATCAGAGATTTACGTGTCTTTGTAAGTGGATTTAATCTGTTTTCAATTGATAAAATTAAAGTGTTGGACCCGGAGGGTACAAACGCTGCCGGAATGTATTATCCTCAACAACGTGTTTATAATGTTGGGTTAAGTCTTAGTTTCTAATTGTTTAAATCTATTGTTATGAATAAAATAGCAAAATTGTCAATATTTCTTTTTAGTGCATGTTGTATCTCATGTTCGGATTTTCTGGATGTAGAACCCCTGGATTCATTTACAGGAGAAGCTGTGTTTTCAGATCCCTCTCTGACTGAAGCTTATGTCAATGAACGTTATATGGGTTTGCGGGATTATTTTGGACCTGAAAGTACGGTGGGATTGAAATATCAGGCTTCTACACGTTTTATTTGCGATGAATCTATGAGTAACTTTAACTGGGCTAGTGCCTGGAGCTATAACCAGGGAGAGGTAACACCTGATCAGGTTGGAAGTTATAATGTGTGGAAAGAATATTTTACAGGGATAAAAGATTGTAATATCTTCTTTGAGAATATCGAATTGTTGCAGAATCAGGAAGAATTGGTTAACCGTTTGACAGGAGAGGTGACATTTTTGAGAGCTTATCTTTATGCTGAACTGGTGAACAGATACGGTGGAGTACCTATTATCACAAAAACATTTGGTATTAACGATGATATGATGGTGACTCGTGACAGTTATGAAGACTGTATCTCCTTTATTGTAACAGAACTTGATAAAGCAGCTTCTTTATTGCCTGTTAAACAGGAAGATAAAAATTTCGGACGTGCTACTAAAGGTGCTGCATTGGCATTGAAATCAAGAATGCTATTGTATGCAGCTAGTCCACAATGGAATTCTTCCGGTGATACTCAGAAATGGAAAGCTGCAGCAGATGCTGCAAAAGCTGTTATCGATTTGACCGATAACAGCGGTTCGTTAGCTTATGAACTGGATCCCAGTTATAAAGACTTGTTCCTGACAAGCAAAAGTAAGGAGATTATATTCATGCGTTTGTATAGTTCTGAGTATGGTCATCGTTTTGACTGGGAAAACTCTCCGAATGGTTTTACCGGATGGAGTGCAACATGCCCTTTGCAAGATATGGTCGATTCTTATGAAATGGAAGACGGTTCGATGCCGACTCCCGATTTGTATAAAACAGACGAGCCGTGGAAAGGGCGTGAGCCTCGTTTCTATCATTCAATTCTCTGTGATGGACAAGAATTCCGGGGACGTGAAATTGAATTCTGGACAACAAGTGATCCGGAAGGTGTAAATGGTGTTGATACAGAATACGGCCCGGAGGGATGGAACACTTCTAAGACACGATATACGATCCGGAAATTCATGAACGAGGCTCTTACTGCTGCATGGGTGGATAAAGGTACACAACCTTTTATCTTTTCCCGTTTAGGAGAAATTTATCTGAATTATGCAGAAGCGATGTTTCATCTGGGAGACGAAGCTACTGCCCGTAAATATGTTAACCTGATAAGGGAAAGGGCACGTGAAGGAAAAGACGTGTTGCCTGATATCACTTCATCCGGGGATGAGTTATTAAAGAAAATCCAACACGAGCGTAAGATTGAATTAGCTTTTGAGGAACATCGCTATTATGATGTTCGTCGTTGGAAAATAGCAGAACAGACAGAAAATAAAGTGGAGAGAAGAGTCCATATTGTAAAAGATCTGGCAACCGGAAAGAAAACATATTCGTTTGTAGATGTTCAGGAACGGAAATTCCTGCCGCAACATTATTTGATGCCTATTCCACGTAGTGAAATTCAGAAAAATCCTCTTTTGGAACAGAATCCTTACTATAATTAATGTAAAAATGTAGTTGAGCAAAGGATACATGTTTCTTTTAAATAAAGATGTATCCTTTGTTATTTTACAGAATAGTATAAAAATGAAATTGTATGAAAAAAGTAATATATGCCATAAGCTTATTATTGTTCGCTGTTGATATTTCAGCGCAGGATATCAGTGTGACATCCTCCTGCCGGGATCTGGAAAAAGGATTTGAATGGGCCAAAGAAAAAGCCCGTTCCTTCGTTGTAACAGGTAAAAAGGGACCGGTTAATATTTCGGATGTGAATGATGAATCGGAAATAGTCGACTACATACCTGCTTACTGGGCTGGTTATCCTTTACGTACTGCTTTTTATTCGCGTGATTTTTGCCATCAAATAGCGGGCGCACACCTGTTAGGACTGGAAGAAGAAAATTTTACAATGATGAAAGCCTTTGCTGCTTCGGCGAATGCTTCCAGAAAATGGTATCCTTTATGGGCCATAAACTTTGACGGATCGCCTTATTTGTTGGACTATAAAAATGACAATGATTTTGTGAGGGAGGTTCCTGCCACATTCGAATTGGTAGAAAAAGCCTATAAATTATATTGTTGGACCGGTGATAAACGATATCTGGAAGATGAAACGTTATGGAATTATTATACCAGAGTTGTAACAGACTTTATCGCTTTGCATGATGGTAAAATACCGAACGGGATCGCCGAAGGTACTGGCGAAGGAAATATCTTTAAAGGCTCAGCAACGTTCAATGAGCAACGGGATGTTCCGTTGATTGAGGCAGGTGATGGAATTGCTTGTCAATACAGTGCTTTTGTAGCCTATGCCGAAATGGCTAAATTGCGTGGTATGACTAAGCTGGCTGATGAGTATTTAAAAAAAGCGGAAGATTTAAAGAGTTATTTTAATACGAAATGGGGAGTTGAAGGTACTGATTTGTATAATCGGGGATATGTTTCAAAAGATAAGCCGGTTACAGGTTGGGGGAAAGAAAACTCATGGTTTATGCCAATGAAAGGCATTACGGATCCTTTTTCAGAAAGAACCGGAAAATATCTTGATTTCATCAGTATGCGTCTGGACTCGAAAGAAGATATTCCTGATAACATAGAGGCTATATCTTATGTGCCGGAAGTATTCTTTTTGTATAACAGGAATGAACAGGGTTGGAAATGGATGAAGCATATATTGTCTACTATTGATCAGGAACATGCCGCAAGCAGTCTTACTGGAAAAAATGGGAATTATCCGGAGGTTTCTTATGTCCTGATCGCAAATATAGTAGAGAATCTGGCAGGCGTATCGGTTGAGGCTTCTCGTAATTATATATCGACTGCATCTCATTTACCACAGGAAGTAAAGACTTTGAGTGTGAAGAATATAAAGATGGGCAATTCTCTGGTAGAAGTTTCACATGAAGAACAGAGTCTTTCATCTTTGTATTATGTGCAGGGAGATAAAACCTTGATCTGGGATGCTTGTTTTGCCGGCTCTTATGATTATGTACATGTGAATGGGAAAAAGCAGGCTTGTGGAAGTATTGATATAATGGGAGTCAAATACTCCGTTTGTCAGTTGACAATAGAACCTGGAGAGAAAAAAACTGTGTCAGTCAAGTAGTTTACATGCAAATTAGTATATTTGTTGAACTAATATTTATTCAATAGCCACATGTAAATCAAATATCATGAAGAAAATTCTTTTTATTACACTTTTCTGTCTGAACTTTGTTTGTACAGGAATGTTAACCGCTCAAAACCGCTGGTCGATCAACCCCGACGGCAGTATCTCGTGGGAGGTGAAAGGGCGTGTACCCCATTATGACCATATCGAGATGAGCGGGTTGAAAGTGTCAACTGTTTTGCGTTACGGGGTGAATGCCGACGGCTCTTTCGAGTTGAATAAAAGCATGATCTGGCCGATGCTCCGGACGATCCCGAATGATACACATGCCAGCTTGATGCGGCGTTTTGCCTGGAACGCATCCGATATGGTTTCTGTGAACGGACAATCCCTTTCCGGTGAGAAAGTAAGTAAGATCACACTGGATGGAAAAATGACCGTGGTAAGTACTGTCGAACTGCCGCGTAATGCGAAAGTTGAGCTGACACTGATCATTTTCCCGGCAGTCTCCAGCCCGGCTGTTTATGAGAAGTATATCCTTCGGAATACAGGCACGTCCCCTTTGGCAGTGGAGATCCCCGAGTCGCATGCCGTGAGCCATACAGATCCGGCAAAAGGCGTGGACGGTAGTTATAAATTAGTCTCGGAAATCATCGGAGCCGCAACCAAACAGCTTCAACCCAAAGAAGAACTGGTCTTTTATGCCGCTCTGACCGGCTATAAGGAAGGTGAAGCCGAATTAAAACCCGATGTAGAGAAAGAACTCCAGGCACGTAAAGACCTGATTGCCGGTTTTTGGAATAACCTGATCCTGGAAACCCCTGATCCTGTAGTCAACACTATGTTCGCCTTTGCCAAGATACGCGGCGCAGAAAGCATCTATGATACGAAAGGCGGGCTGATGCACGGCCCAGGCGGTGAGTCCTACTATGCAGCTATCTGGGCGAATGACCAGGCTGAATATATCAACCCCTTTTTCCCATTCCTGGGATATAAAGTCGGAAACGGTTCAGCCCTGAACTCATTCAAGCATTTCGCCCGTTTCATGAACCCGGAATATGAGAAGATCCCCAGTTCCATTGTTGCAGAAGGACTGGATGTCTGGGGTGGAGCCGGCGACCGGGGCGATGCCGCTATGGTTGCTTACGGAGCCACCCGTTATGCCTTGGCAAGAGGAGATAAGACGGAAGCCGAAGAGTTGTGGCCGCTGATCGAATGGTGTCTGGAATACTGCCGCCGTAATCTGAGCGACAAAGGTGTTGTGGCTTCCGATGCCGACGAGCTGGAAGGCCGTTTCCCTGCCGGAAAAGCCAACCTCTGCACCTCTTCCTTATATTATGACGCATTGCGTTCAGCCGCCTATCTCGGCAAAGACCTGCAAAAACCGTTCTCCGTATTGGCAGACTATGAGAAACAGGCGAAAGACCTTCGTAAGAATATGGAAGAGTATTTCGGAGCAAAAGTCGAAGGCTTCGACACCTATCAATATTACGAAGGTAACGACATCCTCCGTTCCTGGATCTGTATCCCGCTGACAGTCGGTATCAACGATCGTAAAGACGGAACGATCGACGCCCTGTTCTCACCCCGCTTATGGACAAAGAACGGATTGCTGACCCAAGCCGGCAGTGAAACCTTCTGGGATCGTTCCACCCTCTATGCCCTGCGTGGCGTATATGCCTGTGGCGAAACGGAGAAAGCTACCGAATACCTGAAATTCTATTCCAGCCAACGTCTTCTGGGCGACCATGTCCCATACGCCATCGAAGCCTGGCCGGAAGGAAGCCAGCGTCACCTTTCTGCAGAAAGCGGATTGTATTGCCGTATCATCACCGAAGGAGTATTCGGCATCCGTCCGACCGGATTGAAATCCTTCACCTTCACTCCCCGCTTACCGGCAGAGTGGAACAAGATGAATCTGCGTAATATAAAGGCGTTCAACGCCACATTCGATATCGAAGTAACCCGTGAAAACGGGAAGCAATCAGTAGCAGTCAAAGCCGGAGGTAAAACCCTCCTGCATAAAACATTCAAGGAAGGAGAGATTATCTCCGTAAAGCTTCCATAGCCGGCTTGAATAGTTTCAGAAGTTTCTCCCTATTGGAACAACTGTTTCATAAGGGAGAAACAGTTGTTTCACTATGGTGAAACACTAGTTTCATCCCAATGAAACAAATTTGTGCCTGAATAGCTATAAAACAACTATCCTAAAGAAATCACAACTATCCTTTCACCTATTCTCAACAAAACGCGCAGCGTTTTAAGAAAGGCCTCAGCGAAGCCGGTGCAGCCTTGATCTTTTGCTTACTTTTCTATCAAGAGAAAAGTAAGATAATGACCTGTTGATAACTTTTTTGTACTTTTCTCCTATATTTCTTGGAAGGTAATTTGATAAATGTTTAATTTTACCCTCCAATAGAGTAACGTGCCCGTTGCCAACGCAGTACGCTACTTTTGTTTAAGAGAAAGTTTAACGTGAAACACAAGAATGGAAGAGAATAAGAACAGCTATCACGTACCGGTAATGCTCGAAGAAAGCCTGAAAGGTCTGAATATTCAACAAGGTTGCATCTATGTCGATGTGACCTTCGGTGGGGGAGGACACTCGCGCGAGATACTGAAACGGCTCGATAGCGAAGGAGAACTTTATGGATTTGATCAGGATGCTGATGCAGAACATAATATCCCTGCTGATCCCCGTTTTGTGTTTGTTCGCAGTAATTTCAGGTATTTGTATAATTTTATGCGATATCACGGCGTTGCCGGCGAAGTAGACGGCCTGTTGGCCGATCTGGGAGTCTCTTCCCATCACTTCGACGACAAAGACCGCGGTTTCTCCTTCCGTTTCGACGGGGCGTTGGATATGCGGATGAATACCCGTGCGGGCCAGACCGCTGCCGATATCGTAAATACCTATACCGAAGAAGCACTGGCAGACGTATTCTATCTGTACGGCGAACTGAAGATGGCACGTAAACTGGCCTCGTTGATCGTCCGGACACGTGAAAGCAAGAAAATAGAAACAATCGGCGACTTTCTGGAGGTGATCAAACCCTTCACCGGAAAGGATAAAGAAAAGAAATTCCTTGCGCAGGCATTTCAGGCACTTCGTATCGAAGTAAACGACGAAATGCGTGCATTGAAAGAAATGCTGCAACAAACTCTGCAGGTCTTAAAGCCCGGCGGACGTTTGGTTGTAATCACTTACCACTCTCTGGAGGACAGACTGGTAAAGAATTTCCTTAAGACAGGAAATTTTGAAGGAAAAAGCGAACAAGACTTTTTCGGAAATATACAAACACCATTTCGTATGGTGAACAATAAAGTGATTGTGCCTTCCGACGAGGAGATCGAAAGAAACCCTCGTTCGAGAAGCGCCAAGTTAAGAATTGCAGAGAAAAAGTAGGCAGTTGGCTATGGACAGGCCCGGTCGGTTGATTTGACTGTCAACAGCCATTTGCCAACTATCAACAGAAAATAGGGGTTATGGAGGAAAAACAACAACGTAAAAAGTCAAAGAAAAAAGAGAAACGTCTTTCTCTTTTGTATGTGCTGGGCGGTGGTATCCTGAATGAGGATTTTATCGTTAAACACACACGGATGATCGTGCTTGTTGTGATAATGATATTTTTCTTCATCGGAAACCGTTACACCTGCATGCAGAAACTACGTGAGATAGATCGCCTGCAACAACGTTTGCGTGATGTGCGCTTCGAAGCACTTTCTATCTCATCGGAGCTGACAGGCAACAGCCGTCAGTCGCAAGTTGAATTATTGATTGAAGAACAAGGTATTGAACTGGAAGGAGCCAAAACTCCGCCGTATGAATTACATAAATAAATATGGCAGAAGAAATAGAACCAAAAGAAGCTGCGCCAAAAAGTAACCGGATATTATTCTGTTACTTCCTTGTTGTGCTCTTACTGGGGCTTATTGCAGTAGGGATATTACTGCGGACGTTTGATACGGCTTTCGTGGAAAAAGAGAAATGGGAAAAGGTGGCGGAAAGCCAGAAACGCCCGAACCGTCTGATATTACCCGGACGTGGAAATATCTACTCTTCCGATGGAAAGCTGATGGCTACCAGTGTGCCCCGTTATTATACCTATATCGACTTTCGTGCCGACGGCCTTTCTGTCGATACGTTCCTCAATTCGAAGATAAACGGAGTCGATTCGCTATCGGTTTATTTATCCCGTAAGTTTAAGAACCGTACTCCGGCCGGCTATAAAGCACATCTGCTTCGCGGACTGAAAAGCAAAAGCCGCCAATACCCGGTGTACGAAGGCCGTGCCTCGTATACAGACCTGAAGGAAATGAGGAAATATCCGTTCCTGCGTCTGAGCCGGTATAAAAGCGGGTTCTATACGAAAGAAATGGTGCAGCGCCAGAAACCGTTCGGAACACTGGCTTCCCGTACGATCGGAGATATTTACGGTGAGATCGAAGCCGGAGGTGTGACCAAAGGAAAGAACGGCCTGGAATTGCAGTATGACTCGCTGCTTCGTGGCGAAGCCGGGTTAAGCTCCGTGCGCCGTGTCGGGGGAGGATGGACAAACGTCGTTGAGGTAGAACCTGTGGACGGAATGGATATCCGTACGACGATCGATATCAATATACAGGACATCACCGAGAAATCGCTGGTGGATATGCTGAAGAAGATCGATGCCGAGTCGGGTACGGCTGTCGTCATGGAAGTGTCGACAGGCGAGATAAAAGCCATCACCAATATGGGACGTATCCGTGAAGGCGCTTATGCGGAAACCAAGAACCATGCCGTTGCCGATGAAATAGAACCGGGTTCGACTTTCAAGGTTGCCTCTATGATGGTTGCGCTGGAAGACGGTGTATGCCAGCCCAGTGATACGATAGACGTCGGTAAAGGGGTATATATGTATAAAGGAGCCCGCATGACCGACCATAATATGAACAAAGGAGGTTACGGACGTATCTCTGCGGAACAGGCCATCTGGTATTCATCCAATATCGGAGTCGCCAAGATCATTCTGAAAGGATACGAAAAGAACCCGACCAAATATGTGGAAGGACTTTACAAACTGGGCTTGACTATCCCGCTGAACCTGGAGATACCGGGAGCCGGACGTGCCAAGATCCGTATGCCGAACGATACGACGCTGTACTGGTCGAAGACCACGCTGCCCTGGATGTCGTTCGGGTATGAAACCCAGATACCGCCGATCTATACGCTGACCTTCTTCAATGCCATTGCGAACGGTGGGAAGATGGTGCGCCCGATGTTCACCAAAGAGATCATGCACAACGGGAAAACGGTACAAAGTTTCTCGACAGAGGTACTGAAATCATCCATCTGTTCAGATAAGACGCTCGATATTATTAAAGAAATGTTGTTGGGCGTGGTTGAGCAGGGAACCGGTAAAGCCGTCCATTCGGATATCATCCGTATAGCAGGTAAAACAGGTACGGCGCAGATTGCAACAGGTGGTGTGTATCGTACAAGCGGACACCAGGTGGCTTTCTGCGGATATTTCCCGGCAGACGAACCGAAGTATTCCTGTATCGTGGTGATCCGTCGTCCGCGCATCGGTTATCCGTCCGGTGGTACCATGTCGGGAGGTGTAGTAAAAGCAATTGCAGAAAAAGTATATGCCAGCCATATGTCGTTCGATGTGCGGGATATGGAGCGCGATTCTTTAGCCGTGTTGCTTCCGGCTGCGAAGAACGGTAATCTGGAGGCATTGGAAAATGTATTGGGAAAACTGGATGTCGAAGCAAATACAGACAGTCTGGAAACAAAATGGGTAGTCACCAAACGGGAGGAGGGAGACGAAGAGCTTCACTTGCGTGATTTGACGATCCGCGAAGGCCTGGTGCCGAGTGTAATCGGTATGGGTGCGAAAGATGCAGTCTACCTGCTCGAGAGTGCAGGTTTGCGTGTTGCCCTGGATGGAATGGGACGGGTTTCCGCCCAGTCTATCGGACCGGGAGCAAGGATCTCCAAGGGACAAACCATTAGATTAACATTAAAATAACATGGGGGCAGGCTTCGGGCCTGTGTCTGTTAATAGATAGAATATGGAACTGAAGAATTTGATTCATACGTTGGACGTGCTGGAGACAGTCGGGGCAGATAATGTAACAATCGCAGGTATCCAGTCCGACTCCCGCAAGGTGGAAAACGGCTTTTTGTTTGTGGCGGTAAGAGGTACGGCAGTCGATGGACACGCTTATATCGACGGAGCCATCGCGAAAGGTGCTGTTGCGATCGTTTGCGAGGAAATGCCAGTCCTTTCGGACGGAAGTAAAATTGCATCCGAAGGAAAAGTAGTTTTCATTCGGGTGAAGGATTCTGCGGATGCTTTAGGCAAACTGGTATCGGCCTGGTATGACAATCCTTCGGATAAGCTGACGCTGGTCGGAGTTACCGGAACGAACGGTAAAACAACCATCGCAACCTTATTGTATGAGATGTTCCGCAAGATGGGGCATAAAGTCGGCCTGATCTCCACCGTTTGCAATTATATCGACGGGCAGGCGATACCGACGGAACATACCACTCCCGATCCGATCACTCTCCACAGCCTGATGGCACAGATGGTGGAAGCCGGGTGCGAATATGCCTTTATGGAAGTCAGCTCCCATTCAATCGACCAGAAACGTATTAGTGGCCTGTCGTTCGATGGCGGTATCTTTACCAACCTGACGCGCGACCATCTGGATTATCATAAGACGGTAGAGAATTACCTGAAAGCCAAGAAGAAGTTCTTCGACGACCTGCCTGCCGATGCTTTTGCCCTGACAAATGCAGACGACAAATCAGGCCTGGTGATGCTTCAGAATACAGCAGCCAAGAAGCTGACCTATTCACTCCGTACCCTGGCCGACTTCAAAGGAAAGATCCTGGAGTCTCATTTTGAAGGAACGGAAATGATCATTAACGGCCGCGAAGTGATCGTTCACTTTGTGGGACGTTTTAACGCATATAACCTGCTGGCTGTTTACGGTGCGGCGGTATCACTGGGGAAAGATCCGGAAGAGACGCTGATCGTATTAAGTACGTTGCATTCGGTTTCCGGCCGCTTCGAAACAATACAGTCACCGCTGGGATATACGGCCATTGTCGATTATGCCCATACACCGGATGCTTTGACCAATGTGCTTAACGGCATTGAAGAAGTGCTCGACGGAAAAGGACGCATCATCACTGTGGTAGGTGCCGGAGGAAACCGGGATAAAGGCAAGCGTCCGTTGATGGCGAAGGAAGCGGTGAAACTGAGCGACCAGGTGATCCTCACATCCGACAATCCCCGCTTTGAGGAGCCGGACGATATCATTCAGGATATGGTAGCCGGACTGAGCAAGGCGGATATGGAACGTACGTTGTGTATTACCGACCGTACGCAGGCAATCAAAACGGCAACCATGCTGGCTAAAAAAGGGGACGTAATTCTTGTGGCCGGTAAAGGACACGAAGATTACCAGGATATAAAAGGAGTGAAACACCATTTTGACGACCGTGAGAAGTTACGGGAAATATTTGCAACACAACAACAATAAAACGACATGCTCTATTATCTTTTTAATTATCTGGATCAACTGGATCTCCCTGGAGCGGGGATGTTTAAATATGTATCATTCCGTTCCGGACTGGCACTGATCCTCTCTTTGTTTATCTCGACAGCCATCGGCCGCCGTATTATCGACCGTTTGCAGATGTTGCAGATCGGCGAGACGGTACGTAATCTCGGCCTGGAAGGACAAATGAGCAAGAAAGGTACGCCGACAATGGGAGGTATCATTATCATTATCGCCATCTTGATACCGACGTTGCTTTGTGCCAAACTGAATAATATCTATGTGATCCTGATGATGGTGACCACTGTCTGGCTGGGTGCCCTCGGTTTTGCCGACGATTACATCAAGGTATTCCGTAAGAACAAAGAGGGAATGCACGGTAAGTTTAAGATTATCGGACAGATCGGTCTGGGGCTGATTGTCGGTCTGGTGTTGTTTATGAGCCCGGATGTCGTGATCAAGGAGAATATGGAGGTACGCCATGACAACGTGATTGAGGAGGTTCATTACCATACGGCGGAAACCAAATCGACCAAGACGACCATCCCGTTCATGAAGAATAACAATTTCGATTATGCCCAACTGGTAAGCTGGGCCGGCGATTATAAGGAAGAAGCGGCATGGCTGGTGTTTGTGCTGATGACAATCTTTGTCGTAACGGCTGTCTCCAACGGGGCAAACCTGACGGACGGACTGGATGGCCTGGCAGCTGGAAGTTCTGCTATTATCGGGGTTGCCTTGGGAATACTCGCTTATATGTCGTCTCACTTCGAATTTGCCTCCTTCCTGAATATCATGTTTATTCCGAGAGCGGAAGAGCTGGTGGTCTTTGCCGCTGCCTTTATCGGTGCAACGGTCGGTTTCCTTTGGTATAACTCATACCCTGCACAGGTGTTTATGGGCGATACGGGTAGCTTGACGCTGGGAGGTATTATTGCGGTATTCGCTATAATTATACGCAAAGAGTTGCTAATCCCGATTCTTTGTGGTATTTTTCTCGCTGAAAGTATTTCGGTGATGGCACAGGTTGCCTACTTCAAGTATACCAAAAAGAAGTATGGCGAAGGTCGCCGTATATTTAAAATGACGCCGTTACATCATCATTTCCAGAAAGCAGGGAATGCCGGTATACAGGCGTTGATACAAAAACCGTTCAACGTAGTGCCCGAATCGAAGATTGTGGTGCGCTTCTGGCTGATCGGTATTATTCTGGCGGTTATTACGATCGTCACATTGAAGATGAGATAATAAATATATATAAACGTGGAAAGAATTGTTGTATTAGGGGGAGGAGAAAGCGGCGCAGGAGCTGCCGTGCTGGCGAAGGTGAAAGGATTTGACGTGTTCGTTTCCGACTTCTCGTCTATCAAACCCAAGTATAAGGATATGCTCGACGCCCACGGGATCCGTTGGGAAGAAGGACAGCATACCGAAGCCGACATTCTGAATGCCGACGAGATCATCAAAAGCCCGGGAATACCCGACAAGGCTCCGATCATCCAACAGCTGAAAGCGCAGGGGACGCATATTATCTCCGAAATCGAATTTGCCGGACGATACACCGACTCGAAAATGATCTGTATCACCGGTAGCAATGGTAAGACAACGACCACCATGCTTACATACCACATCCTGAAAGAAGCCGGAGTGGATGTCGGCCTGGCCGGAAACGTAGGAAACAGCCTGGCATTGCAGGTTGCCGAAGACCCGCACGCAGTCTATGTCATCGAACTGAGCAGTTTCCAGTTGGATAACATGTACGACTTCAAGGCGGATATAGCTATCTTGCTGAATATAACGCCCGATCATCTGGATCGTTATAATTACGAGATGCAGAATTATGTGGACGCCAAGTTCCGCATCATTCAGAACCAGACGTCCGAAGATGCATTCATCTTCTGGAACGACGACCCAATTATTGCCCGCGAGATTGCCAAGCGCCATCCTGCGGCTACTCTTTACCCATTCGCCGAAACGCATGAAGACGGCGTGAAGGGATATACGGATCATAAGCAAATAGTAATTGAAACCTCAAACGGAACATTTACAATGGATCAGGACTTATTAGCATTAACGGGTACACATAACCTGTACAATTCGCTGGCATCGGGTATCGCCTCTAAGGTGGTCGATATCCACGATGAGAATATACGGGCTTCGCTGAGTGACTTTACGGGGGTGGAACACCGTCTGGAGAAGGTTGCCCGTGTGCGCGGAGTAGACTATATCAACGATTCGAAAGCTACGAATGTGAACTCTTGCTGGTACGCCTTACAAAGTATGACCACTAAACTGGTGCTGATACTGGGGGGAACCGACAAGGGCAACGACTACTCTGAAATAGAAGAACTCGTAAAGAAGAAAGTGCATACCTTGATCTTCCTCGGCGTAGACAATGCGAAGCTGCATGCCTTTTTCGATGGAAAAGTAGCGCAGATAGAAGATGCCCGCTCGATGGAAGAGGCGGTAACAAAGGCTTACAAACTGGCTCAAAAAGGCGACACGGTGTTGTTATCGCCCTGCTGCGCGAGCTTCGACCTCTTTAAAAGCTACGAAGATCGCGGCGATCAGTTCAAGGCTTGCGTACGTAATTTGTAAAATGAATTAGAATGGATCTGGCAAGTAAATTATTTAAGGGCGACCGGGTGATATGGATCATCTTCATGTTCCTGTGCCTGATTTCGGTTGTTGAGGTGTTCAGTGCCACGAGTACGATCGCCTACAAGAACGCGAATCATTGGGCGCCGATCGTTCGTCATGCCACTTTCCTGCTGGGCGGGTTTGTGCTGGTTTTACTGTTGCACAATATCCCGTGCCGGTTCTTTCCGGCATTCATACTTTTGCTTCCCGTATCGGTGCTGATGTTGCTGGTCACGCCCTTTGTGGGGATCAATGCCAATGACGCGCATCGTTGGCTGGAGATATTCGGCATACAGTTTCAACCCTCGGAGTTTGCCAAGCTGGCTTCGATCGTGTTCATCGCCTTCCTGCTCAGCAAGCGGAATAAGTTTACGGACGACCAGATATTCAAGTATATCCTGATCGGGGTAGGGGCGACATGCGTGTTGATCCTTCCGGAAAACTTCTCTACGGCATTCATGTTGTTCGGCGTTTGCTTCCTGATGATGTTTATCGGGCAGTTGCCGCTGAAGAAACTGGGGAAACTGGCGGGTTTCCTGCTGCTTTCACTCGTCGTGTTTATCGTGCTGTTGCGCTTTACGCCGACCGGGGTGACGCAGTACCTGCCCGACCGTTTCAGTACCTGGCAGGGACGTCTGGAACGTTTCTTCGACGGGCACGAATCGGACACGGATGAGAACGGAGTCTATAAGATAACGGATGATAACTACCAGGTCTCCCATGCGAAGATCGCTATTGCACGCGGGGGACTGTTCGGACAATTGCCGGGTCATGGGCAGCAGAGGGATTTCCTTCCGCAGGCCTATTCCGACTTTATCTATGCGATCATTATTGAAGAACTGGGCGTGGTAGGCGGTGTATTCGTGCTGATGCTGTATATCATGCTGTTGGTGCGAGTTGGAATGATTGCACGAAAGTGCGATAAAGCCTTTCCCAAATACCTGGTACTCGGGTGCGGCTTGCTGGTCGTGGTGCAGGCACTGGCAAATATGGCGGTAGCCGTCAACCTGATACCGGTAACCGGGCAGCCGATGCCGCTGGTCAGCCGCGGTGGAACCTCGACGGTGATCTCCTGTATATATTTCGGGATTATCCTGAGTGTAAGCCGTTTCGGTGCCAATATGGGTAATGAGGAAGAGGAAGACCTGGAAGAGGAAACGGAAGGTGCTGGCGCTGCTCCGGCCATAACGGAAGAAGAAATATCAAACTGGGTGCCTGATACGCAACCCGAAACAACATAAAAGATGAAACAGTACCGTATAATAATAAGTGGTGGCGGAACCGGAGGACATATCTTCCCGGCTATCTCCATTGCCAATACCCTCAGGAAACGTTTCCCTGATGTGGAAATCTTATTTGTAGGTGCGGAAGACCGGATGGAAATGGAAAAGGTTCCGGCCGCCGGCTATAAAATAGTAGGTTTACCGGTGAGTGGCTTCGACCGTGCTCACCTGTTCAACAATATAAAAGTACTCAACCGCCTGCGGAAGAGTCTCGGTATGGCAAAGAAAACCATTCGCGACTTCCGTCCCGACATCGCAGTCGGCGTAGGCGGATATGCCAGTGGCCCGACTTTATGGATGGCTGCTTCGCAGGGTATTCCTACCCTGATACAGGAACAGAACTCGTATGCCGGAGTCACCAATAAGCTATTGGCGAAAAAGGCGTCCAAAATATGCGTTGCCTATGACGGCATGGAAAAGTTCTTTCCTGCCGACAAGATTGTGATAACCGGAAACCCTGTTCGCCAGGATCTGGAAGAAGCCACGGACAAGAAAGAGGAAGCACTAGCCTTCTTCGGCCTGTCTCCCGAAAAGAAAACGATCCTCGTGGTAGGCGGTAGCCTGGGTGCCCGGACGATCAACCGCAGTATCCAGGGCGATCTGGATAAACTGTTTGCTTCCGATGTGCAGGTTATCTGGCAGACCGGACGTTATTATTACAGTGAAGCGACCAAGCATCTGAAAGCTTATCGCGGTATGCCGATCTGGTGTTCAGACTTTATTACGCGTATGGATTATGCCTATTCGGCGGCCGATCTGATTATTTCCCGTGCCGGTGCAAGTTCGATCTCTGAACTATGCCTGCTGAAGAAGCCGGTAATCCTGGTTCCTTCCCCTAACGTGGCGGAAGATCATCAGACTAAGAATGCACTGGCTTTGGCGAACAAAGACGCTGCCATAATGGTTGCAGATAAAGATGCCGAACAGCAGTTGGTCACCAGGGCGCTTGAAGTGATACACGACGATGAGCAACTGGCTCTATTGAGCCGTAATATCGAACAACTGGCCCAGCATCAGAGTGCCGAACGGATCGTCGACAAGATAGTAAAGATAATAGAGAAAAAGCAATAATATATATGAATATAAATACGATAACGGCCGTTTATTTTGTCGGAGCAGGTGGAATAGGGATGAGTGCCCTGATCCGTTATTTCCTGTCGAAGGGAAAGCAGGTGGGAGGATATGATAAAACCTCGTCCGACCTGACTGCGCAACTAAACCGTGAAGGAGCCGTTATTCATTACGAAGATAATATCTCCCTGATCCCGGATGCTTTTAAGAACCCGGCTCAGACTTTGGTTGTTTATACGCCGGCCGTTCCCGAGTCGCATACGGAGTTGACTTATTTCCGTCAGAACGGCTTCGAGATCATGAAACGTGCCCGTGTATTAGGCGAGATCACCAACTGTTCGCGCGGCCTTTGCATCGCCGGAACGCATGGTAAGACAACCACCTCTTCTATGCTTGCCCATCTGCTGAAACAATCGCATGTAGATTGCAATGCCTTTTTGGGTGGCATCCTGAAGAACTACGACAGCAACCTGATGCTGTCCGCTAAAAGTGACCTAACCGTGATCGAAGCGGATGAGTTCGACCGTTCTTTCCACTGGTTGACCCCCTATATGGCTGTTATCACCGCTGCCGATCCCGACCATCTGGATATCTATGGCACGGCCGAAGCCTATCGCGAAAGCTTCGAGCATTTCACTTCGCTGATCCGTCCCGATGGCTGCCTGATCATGCGGAAAGGCATTGACGTGACTCCCCGTCTACAGGAAGGAGTAAAACTATATACCTATTCGGCTTCCGAGGGAGGTGATTTCCATGCGGAGAATATCCGTATCGGAAACGGTGAGATCTGGTTCGATTTCGTCGGCCCGGATATCCGTATCGCCGACATCCAGCTGGGTGTCCCCGTGAAAGTAAATATAGAGAACGGGGTTGCCGCTATCGCCTTGGCATGGCTGAACGGTGTAACACCCGAGGAAATAAAGAAAGGCATGGCTTCTTTCGCAGGCCCGAAACGTCGTTTCGACTTTCACCTGAAAAAGGAGAATATCGCATTGATCGACGATTATGCACATCATCCTGCCGAGCTGAAAGCCAGTATACAATCTGTAAAAGAATTGTATGCCGGACGCAAGGTGACCGGTATTTTCCAGCCGCATCTTTATACCCGTACACGCGATTTTGCTGCCGACTTTGCCGCCAGCCTGTCGTTGTTGGACGAACTGATCCTGCTGGATATCTATCCCGCACGGGAAGAACCGATTCCGGGGGTAACTTCGGAAATCATATTCGATGCTGTGACCATTCCCGCCAAGAAGCTGATCCGTAAAGGTGAATTGCTCGACCTGGTGGAAAAGGAGGCAGATACGTTTGAAATCGTATTAATGGTTGGCGCCGGCGATATCGACCGGTTGATCGAACCAGTTAAACAAATATTGGATAAGAAACTGTGATTCGTATAGTATCCATAATAGTAGCTACACTGTTGTCTTGTTACATCGTGTTTGTCACCTTCTTCTTCCGGGATATGAGGCAGGATAAGGAATGCCATGAGCTCCAGGTCGTGGTAAAAGACAGTCTCGATAAACATTTCGTAAGCGAAAGCGACCTGGTGTCGATCCTTAGAAAGGCGGATCTTAACCCGATCAAAAAGCCTATGGACGAGATCAATACGGACAAGATAGAGAATGAACTGAAAAAGAACGAGATGATAGCCCGCATTGAAGCCTATAAAACGCCGTCGGGGATCGTCAAGCTCGAAGTAGAGCAGAAAATACCTATTTTGCGTGTGATCAGTTCCAGGGGAAACTTCTATGTGGATAACCTCGGCAGCACGATGCCGGTCAGTCATCGCTATGTAACAGACGTCCCTTTAGTAAGTGGATATGTCGAAAAAGAGCTGGCGGTAACCGACTTATACAAATTTGCATTATTTTTGCAGGAGAATGAGTTCTGGAATAATCAGATAGAGCAGATTTATGTTCATCCTGATAATGAAGTGGAACTGATTCCCCGGGTGGGCAACCACCGGATTGTACTGGGTTCCTTCAATGACTATGAAGAAAAGCTGGATAACCTGCGGCTCTTCTACGATAAGGTCATTCCGAAAACCGGATGGGAGAAATACAGTATAATTAATTTAAAATACAAAGATCAGATTGTTTGTACTAAAAGATAGATGATATGGCATACACAGACTTTATAGCAGCCATCGACCTTGGCTCTTCTCACATGGTCGGTATGGTAGGAACGAAAGGCCCGACAGGGGCACTCTCGATTATAGCCTACGAAGTTGAGAACTCCGCTACCTGTATACGAAGAGGATGTGTATATAATGTGGAAGAAACAGCGAATAAGATCAAACGGCTTATCCTGAAGCTCGAAAATAAACTGGGCGGTGCACGCATCGGAAAGGTTTATGTCGGCATCGGAGGTCAGTCGCTGCGTTCCATCGACCATACGGTTCCCCGCATTCTGGGTACCGACGGGGTAGTGACCGAAGAGATCATCGACGGCCTCTACGAAGAATGCCGCAACTATCATCCGGATATGTTGGATGTGCTGGCTGCGGTTTCCCCCACCTATTTTTTGGACGAAAAGCCCGAGCCTAATCCGGTAGGTATCCCCTGTACCCGGATTGAAGCCCGCTACAAGCTAATTGTAGGACGCCCTTCGCTGAAACGTTATGTGCTGAATAGCATCGGCGACCGTGCCCGGATAGAAATAGCCGATATCGTTGTCTCTCCCCTGGCTTTGGCTGATGTGGTGCTGACCGACAACGAGAAAGACCTGGGATGTGCCCTGATCGGTTTCGGTGCCGGGGTAACTACGCTGACGGTCTACAAAGGCGGCCAGCTGGTCAACCTCTCGGTCATTCCTTTCGGAGGAAACCTGATCACCCGCGATATCACTAGCCTGCATCTGGTAGAGACGGAAGCCGAACGGGTGAAGCTTACCTACGGTAGTGCGCAGATGGAGAAAGACAACGACCTGAGCATACAGGTCAGTTCAGCCGATGGCATGGGACTTCGCGAAATCAAACTGGCCGACCTCAATAACGTGGTCGAAGCCCGTATGAAAGAGATTCTTGAAAATGTATACGCCCGCCTGGAAGCAACCGGCCTGATGAACAGCCTGGGTGCAGGTATCGTAATAACAGGTGGAGGTGCCGCCCTGAAAAATCTTCCGGAAGTGATCCGCGAACGGTTGAATATGGACGTACGCTACTCTGCCGTTCGCAAAGGTATCGTAGAAAGCGGAGAGATGATAGCCAACAACCCCGAGTATGCCGTAGCAGTCGGTTTGCTGGCCAAAGGAACGGAAAACTGTGCCCTTTATATCCCGCCAAAAGTGGAGGTGAAGGTTGAGAAACCTGTGGAAGAAGTGAAGGAAGAAGTGAAGCCGACTCCTGAACCCCCGAAGAAGAAACCCGAAAAGAAGAAAGGCCCCGGATTGTTCGGCCGACTGACCAAGGGAATAGATACTTTTGGTAAGAGTCTTTTTGACGATGAAGATGATGTAAAGTAAACCAGCGAATGTAATAAAACCGGAAGACAATGGACGATACAATATTAAATTTCAATTATCCGACAGATACTCCTAAGATTATCAAAGTAATCGGTGTAGGAGGCGGTGGAGGTAACGCTGTTACCCACATGTACAAAGAAGGTATACATGATGTTACATTCGTTTTGTGTAACACCGACAACCAGGCGTTGAACCGTTCCGACGTACCCATAAAAGTACCGTTGGGACGTAACATCACCCAAGGATTGGGAGCCGGCAACAAACCCGAACGTGCCATGATGGCCGCCGAAGAGAGTATGGAAGATATCCGCAAGATGCTTAGCGACGGTACCAAGATGGTCTTTATCACTGCCGGAATGGGGGGTGGTACAGGTACGGGAGCTGCTCCGGTGATCGCCCGCTTTGCCAAGGACATGGGTATCCTGACTGTCGGTATCGTTACCATCCCGTTCGTTTTTGAAGGCGAACGCAAGATCATCCAGGCTTTGAACGGTGTGGAGGAGATCAGCAAGAATGTAGATGCGCTGCTGGTGATCAACAACGAGCGCCTGCGCGAGATCTATTCCGACCTGACCATGACGAACGCATTCGGAAAAGCCGATGATACGCTGACCATTGCCGCCAAGAGCATTGCCGAGATCATCACCCTTCCGGGTATAATCAACCTCGACTTCGCCGATGTCAACACGACGATGAAAGACGGTGGCGTTGCCCTGATGAGTAACGGTTTCGGTGAAGGTGAAGGACGTGTGCGCCAGGCTATTGAAGATGCGCTGAACTCTCCGTTGCTGAATAACAACGATGTGTTCAATGCCAAAAAGATATTATTCAACGTATCGTTCGGCGAAGAAGCCGAGCTGCGTATGGAAGAAATGAACGATGTGCACGATTTCATGTCACGCTTCGGACGCGATATAGAAGTGATCTGGGGTACGGCTATCGATAACACCCTCGGCTCGAAAGTGAAGATGACGATCCTCGCAACCGGTTTCGGTATGGAAGATATTCCTCAGATCGCCGAGAAACGCCAGATCGAACAGGGACGCATGACGGAAGAAGAGCTCCGTCTCGAAGAAGAGCGCCTGAACAAGGAACGTGCCGAAAAAGATTTGATCGACAAGTATTATGGGGCTTCCGGCCAACGTATGCGCCGTGTGGCGGCTCGTGCTAAAGCGGTCGTATTGAATCAGGACGAACTGGACGACGACGCCTTGATCGCCCTGATTGAGGACAACCCTACATACAACCGTGATCCGAAAGTAATCGCCCGCGCCCGTTCGAAGGTGGGTAGCGAAGAAATTCCGGTATCGTCGGCTACGGTCGGTACTTCCGCTCCCCGTCCTGAAGGAAAGAAGCCGGATACGGGTGGCAAGCAGGTGATAAGTTTCCGATAATTTTTAATAAGATATTAAGATATGGATTTGTTTGAAAAAGTCAGCGAAGACATTAAAAACGCGATGAAGGCAAAAGACAAAGTTGCCCTCGAGACATTGAGAAATGTAAAGAAATTCTTCCTCGAAGCCAAGACAGCTCCGGGAGCCAACGATACCCTGACCGATGCCGATGCATTGAAGATCATCCAGAAGCTAGTAAAACAAGGTAAAGACTCTGCCAGCATCTATACACAGCAAAATCGTGCAGATCTGGCTGAAGGGGAGTTGGCACAGGTGAAAGTACTTGAAACTTATCTTCCGAAGCAGATGACTGCCGAAGAGCTGGAAACCGAATTGAAAGCCATCATCGCCCAGGTGGGTGCTGCCGGCCCTCAGGATATGGGTAAGGTAATGGGTGCCGCATCCAAAGCCCTTGCCGGAAAAGCAGAAGGCCGCGCTATCTCAGAGGCGGTAAAACGACTGCTGAATAACTGATATTGACGGTGTCTGTAAGGGCGGTTCGTGAACCGCCCCTACCAACGACACTACATTCACTTCTGTCAATAATTGAACTAACTCTATACAACGATGATAACCTTTATCTGTTGCCTTGCAGCCCTTATTGCAGGCTATTTTATCTATGGTTCTTTTATAGAGCGCATCTTCGGGGTCGACTCTTCCCGCCAGACTCCGGCTTTTACCCGTCAGGACGGAGTTGATTATATTCCGATGTCTTCCTGGAAAGTCTTTATGATCCAATTCCTGAACATTGCCGGATTAGGCCCGATCTTCGGGGCTATCATGGGTGCGAAGTTCGGTGTGGCTTCTTTCCTGTGGATCGTGCTCGGTACGATCTTTGCCGGGGCTGTCCACGATTACCTGGCAGGAATGTTATCCCTGCGGCATCAGGGCGAGAGCTTGCCTGAAATTATCGGGCGTTACCTCGGGAATAACTTCAAACAATTCATGCGCGGCTTCACCGTTATCCTGATGGTTCTTGTGGGAGCGGTGTTTGTGGCCGGCCCCGCCGGTTTGCTGGCAAAACTGACTCCGGAGTATCTCGATGCCACTTTCTGGATATTTGTAGTCTTCATCTATTATATACTGGCTACTTTACTGCCTGTCGATAAGATTATCGGTAAGGTTTATCCGCTATTTGCCGCCGCGTTACTGTTTATGGCTGTCGGTATCCTTGTGATGCTGTTTGTCAACCATCCGCCCCTGCCGGAGCTGACAGACGGGTTGACCAATACACATCCTGAAAATCTGCCGATCTTCCCGATCATGTTCGTGAGCATTGCCTGTGGAGCCATATCCGGTTTCCATGCCACGCAAAGCCCGTTGATGGCCCGTTGTATCAAGAATGAGAAATACGGCCGCCCTGTCTTTTTCGGGGCGATGATCACGGAAGGTATCGTTGCGTTGATCTGGGCTGCCGCCGCTACCTATTTCTATCACAATAACGGTATGGGCGAAAGTAATGCCGCCGTGATTGTAGACAGTATCACTAAAGAATGGCTGGGTACGGTAGGCGGTGTACTGGCCGTTTTAGGAGTTATCGCCGCCCCGATCACTTCGGGAGATACGGCCTTCCGTTCCGCCCGCCTGATCATAGCCGACTTCTTACATAAAGAGCAAAAGAGCATGGTTAGCCGCCTGGTGATCTGTATACCCTTGTTCATCGTCGCAATCGGCATATTGCTTTATAGCCTGAAAGACAAAGACGGCTTCGATATGATCTGGCGTTATTTCGCCTGGACAAATCAGACATTGGCCGTGTTTACCCTCTGGGCTTTGACGGTATTCCTGGCTACTTCCAAAAAGCTGTATATCATTACCCTGATCCCCGCCCTGTTTATGACTGCCGTCTGCTCCACTTATATTTTTGTCGCTCCCGAAGGACTGAACATGGATGTTACGGTTTCGCAGATCATCGGTTGCGTTATTACGGCAATCACATTGATTGTATTTCTTTGGTGGAAGAAAAAGAATGCCTAGGATCCCCTTTCCTATAAAATAATAATGAGCTGTCGTTTCTAACGATGGCTCTTTTTTTGTGGGTGAAAATGCCCCGTTTCTCCCCCTAAAAGCAGGCAAAATACCCCCTTTTAACAACTCCCTGCAAAAACTTAAAATTAGAGTCATTGAAATACAGGCTGTTATGAAACGTGCGCAGGTACATATCTATATAAATAAGGGTAATCGAATGTAGGGCGTGATCTGTTGAATAATAAAGGATAGATGCTGAAAAATGTATGACTAAAAAAATCGTTCCTTTTTTCTAGTCGCGTTTCCAAGTACAAAGGTACGACTAGTTTTTTAACCTGCAATTCTTTTCAAATTTATTTTTTCAAATCTATATTCTTTCTTATCAGTAAGATACCAATCCCTGTATGAAATCCCCCTCTTTTTTGTACCAAACTTTATCCGGGCCCAGAAAATGACTAAAAAAAAGGAACGTTTAAACTAGTCATTCGCTATTTCGATGGTTTAAACGGAATAGACTAAAAGGCTTTTTAAGTAACACTATTATTAATATTAAATTAAAGATTTATGAACAAAAAGTTTTCTACGTTAGTGGCTGTCATCCTGGCAGCCGGTGCTTGGACAACGTTGGATGCAAAGGTGGATGTGACATCTGCTGCTGAACTTGCTGCCGGTACTGGTGGTGATTATGTGGTCGGTGTTGATGCTGATGATCCAACTACTTATGATGTTCTTTTGAACACAACAAATGGACAAGGTGAAGCCGATGTTGCAATTGAAGAAACAACAGGAAAATGGACTTTGACACAGTCTGGAGCTAATTTCAAATTGCAAGCTGGTGGTAAATGTTTTGTTGCTACTAATGCAGGTGGTTCAAATGACGCTACTTTAACTTTTGGGACTGCTGAAGGTGATAATGTCGAATTAGAATTTACTATTGAGAGCGATGGTAAATTGAAATTGGCTAATGTTGATGTTTTTACCGAAAATAGCGCTATCACAGGAGAACTTTATCTGAAACTTGCAGCTGGTGCAGTTCCTACTTTAGTAGCAGAAGGAGAAGCATCTTCTTTTGTTTTCGGTACTTGGTCTGCTGACGACGCAACCGATCCTGATACTGGTGACGACACCGCAACAGAAAACGAAAACTCTGTACCTTTCACAGTTGGTGCTCCTTTCTACTTAGGTTTGGGTGCTGATGGTTATATCTCAACTGAAGGTGCATCTGAGGCTGCTACAGATAACGCAGGTGTATTCACAGCCGTTAAGATTTCCGGTGACAAATATAGATTTGTATACGGAAGCGAAAATAAGAGCTTAGTATTAAATGGCGCTGCAGAATTCATCGTTGAGAAAATCGAAGGATCAAACGGCTTCTATCTGAAACAAGTTGTTGACGCTGTTACAACTGCCGATGCTGATGAAACTTATTTGCAGGAAGATTTACAAAGTTGGGGTGCTATTGCTAGTGCCGCTATCTTCAACCAGGTAGACGAACAGGAAGATATCATTTCTACTGACCTTGCAGCTATCGAAAAAGACGGTTTCACTGTAACTATCAAATATGGTAACAACAAAACAGATTTGACTGGTAATCCGTTTGTAGGACACTTGGTTGTAGAAGATATTGATGGAACTAGCTTCAAACTGAAATCAGGCGAAAACTATATCGTAGGTGTTGAGAACGGAATCGAAGGAACTGCTGCTTATAGCAATGCATATACATTCAAGACTGTTTCTGCAAAGGAACTGGCTGACAATGCCGATAAATATGTAGCTGCTTTCAAAGCAACAAAATCTAAGTTCGATGAAGTGATTGGAAATATCACATTGGTATTGGCTGCGGATGCTGACACTAAGATCGGTTACGTAACAGTTGGCGACTTAAATGTATTGGCAGCTCACGATGAAGCAAAAGACGTTACTTTCTCAATCGGTAGCACAACAGCTGTTAAGCCCGAAGAATTGTTGACTGACAAGTTCTTTACTGTAAAGAACGGTGACAAAGTTTTGGGTGTATTGTATGATGACACAAAAGCTGGAACATTATATGGTGAAGCAGCATTCGTAGCAAAGACAAACGGTGACCTGGAAGACCAGTGGGCGTTGACTTTGAGCGAAGATGGAACTAAGTATATCTTCACAAACCGTGAAACAAAAGAAATCACATACGAAATCGCTGTATCTCAGTTGTATCACGGAGAAAAAGAAGGTGAATATGTCTTTGGTGACGCTACTTACGCTATCACTCCGATCGAAGGAACAGAAGCAGAAGATGGTTACCTGCGTTTGGAAAACGTGAAGAACAAACGTTTCAACTTGGGTTACTGGTCAGATACATACAATGCTACTGCTTGGTTTACTGAAAACCATAAAGACGTGAAGGAAAACAATCACGTAATCGGTTTGGATCAGGCAAACGATCCGTTGGTATTGGCTGTAGTAGACTTCGTAGGTGCAAAAGATGCTGACAAGAGCATTCTGTCTGACTCTATCTATGTAGTAAGCGAATTAGGTTACTTCGATGCTAAGGGTGAATATAAGGAAAAACTGGATACATTGAAGGTTGTTTCTTACTCATTCATCAACCAGTTCAACGAACCGATGAAACTGGCTACTAAGGTTGTTGATAACAAAGATGCTTATGTATCTGCTGCTACTCCGAAATACAACTCTTTGGCTGAAGCTATCGAGGCTGTACGCGAAGGTGATGTAGCTCAGAAATTCACATTGAGAAAAGTAGGCGACAAGCTGAACCTGCGTCCGGTAGAATTCGCTGATGCTGCTGTCGGTGCATTATATCACACATTCTCTGTGAATGATGTAAATAAGATGTATTCAGGTGATACAAAGAACGGTATCCTGTATGATACAAAAATGTACGAACGTCCTGAAAACGACCGTTTCGTAATTGAAGAAACAGACAAACCGATGTATCGCACTATCGTTAACCCGTTGGATACAATCTCTATCTACCGTCAGGACAACTCTGCTGACGTAATGTATGAAAAGGGACAATTCCTGGGTATCGCTAATAATGTACAGTTCAACAAGATTGCTCCTGCAATGGTAGCTGACTTGGCTTATGTAGATAGCGAAGGACATCATCCGCAATATGCATTGTTGGTAAATCCGGGTGTTGTAGCCGGTGGCACTTACTGTCCGGAACATGGATATAACTCAGGTTGTCCTCACGCAGTACCGTTCGACGGTTATACAACAGGCCGTTACCTGGTGAACTTGAAAGATACAGCTATTGTATGGAATACAGACAACCACATGAAGGGTAATCCGTATGTAAACTCTGAAAACTACTACAAGTTAGGTTTCGTACAGGCTTCTCACATTGGCGATTCTTTGATCTTCAATGCAGTAGAACCGACAGCTGCCGATACAATCAAGATGAACACTGCCGACTACAACGTGGCTAAGTTCTCATTCCGCTATGTAGACAACAATGAAAAGTCATTCGTTATCGAAACAGCTGATTACGAAAAACTTGACGCTGCAAAAGAAGGTGAAATGAAGGCAACTTACGGTTACCTGAAATGGATGAACGACGTAGTAGTTGTTGTAGACGACATCAAGGATGCTGACGTATTCAACATGAACGAAGACGAAGATCGTAACCCGACAGCTAACGAAGGCGTAGAAGCTGCAACAGTATCTGTAGTAGCAACTAACGGTGCCGTAATCGTTAAGGGTGCAGCTGGAAAGAAAGTTGTTATCAGCAACGTTCTTGGTCAGACAATTGCTAACACAGTTGTTTCTTCCGACGAAGCTACAATCGCTGCTCCTGCAGGTGTAGTAGTAGTAGCCGTAGAAGGTGAAGCTGCTGTAAAAGCAATCGTAAAATAAGAAATAATTTATAATCAATAAATTTAAATTGACTGCGTGGTTGATACCCTATACTAAAATCAACCAAGTATCCCGTGAGGGCGAACAAGCGGTCGATATTAATACTAAAGTAATGAAATAAAGTTCTTCTGTTCGATCTCTGTGAAGAGCAAAAACAGACAAAAACAAGCCCTGGGGGATTCGTCCTCCAGGGCTTCGTTATTAGAGAGTTTTGAGCTATCTGATTAGTGAACATTCACCTCAGCCTATCATCACGCCAATTACTCCTTTTTCCCATAATTTAAAACATTCAATAACATGAAAAAAAACAACAATCCCCCGCATCCCTATCATTGGATGCGCTGTTTGCTGAGATAACTGGGCTGCGCACGATGCGTGAACGGGACGGGCACCTGTCCCGTAGTAATGAACATAAGTTGTCGGCCTATAAGGCCAGCTTGCGCGACCGTCTGGGAGCCAGCGTGATCTTTCCCGAAGACCGGATAACGGTATCGGCGAAAAATCATAAAGCCGTGACCTTTGCCGTAAAAGACATTGCCCTGCGGCTACGGGAATGCTCGGAGCGTAAACGCGATGGGCAACTCTATTACCTGATGTACGATATCTTTACCTTCGAAGCCAGCCCCGCAGCCGTGAAACGCTTCTATTATATGGGGTTGGAAGGCCGTGAAGTAGGAAAATAAGTATTCTTATCACCCTGCTTTTTCACATAAATTGACCGGTTATCGGGCGGATCCGTAACAGTTATACCTGTCCTGATGCCACCGGAGCATCTGCGGAAACACCCGGCCGGTCTTTTTATGTGCCTTGCCATGTCGGGAAGGTTGGCTAATTTTAGGATATACAAATCGGCTTGGTGCCTTAAATTAATTTAGTTATGAATACACATCCTCAAGTTTCCTTCTTCCGCAAGCTCTACTTGCCAGCTTCAGAACCCCGTACCCTCGAAGAAATCATTATCCTGATCCGTATCCGCCACTGGATGCATGAGATAACCGCGTACCGCAATGCCCTGGCTGCCGGAAACCTAGAAGGAGCCCGTAAGCTCAAAACACAACTGCCCGGCTTTACTCCCTCGGGGGTATTCCGTACCGGACACCGTGCCGACCAACTGGAAACTTACAGCCATGCCGTGGGGCTCGACTTCGACCATGTGTCCGACCCGCCGGCATTGGCCCGTCTTTTCCGTGAGCAGAAGTACACCCTGGGACTGTTTATCAGTCCCGGCGGGGAAGGCCTGAAAGTATTCGTACTCGTAGATACCGACCGCGAGCTGCATCTGAATGCTTTCACAGCCGTTGCCACCTGGTACGAACAACTGTCGGGGCTATCCTGCGACCGTGTTTGCAAAGACATCAGCCGTTGCTGCTATGTGAGCGACGATCCGGATGCCTGGTATAACCCCGATGCCGAAACCTTCGTTGTCTCTACCTTGTCTCCCGTACAGCTATTTGCACAGGAATGGTTGCACCGTCACCCGATGGCGGAGGGCAACCGTAACCAGACCGTCTACCGCCTGGGCTGCGAAGCGAACCGGAAAGGCTTTTCCCGCCAAGAAGTCGCTGCTTTTTGCATCCCCCTGTTGCACGCTCCCGGCTTTACATCCGAAGAGATCGATCAGGCGTTATCCTCTGCCTATGAGGGGAATAAGGGTGAACGTTCCGTCTCCCCCGCAACGTTTAGGACACAAAAGGACAAAAAGGACACGGGCACTTTTTCGGGCGAGGAGCTGCGCCGTAACACTCCTTTTCTTCCCGGGGATATCACCGACCACCTGCCGCCGTTGCTGGGCGATGCCCTTCGCTTCTATACCGACCGCCGCGAACGCGACATGGCTTTTCTGGCGGCTTGTACCGTGTTGAGTGCCTGCCTGCCCGGTGTATGGGGCGTGTACAACCGTAAACGGGTATATCCCCACCTCTATACCGTCGAGGTAGCCCCGGCAGCCAACGGGAAGGGCTGTATCAACGACATGCGCCATCTGGCCGACCGTTATGCCTCGCTGATCGAAATAGAGACGAAGCGTAAGGAAGATGAATACCTGCAGGCGCTCGAAGAGTGGGAGCTGAAGAAAGCGGAGTCGCGCCGCACGAAGAAGGCGGTGAGCATAGCCGATGCCCCGCGGGAGGAAAGAACCTGCTATTTCTATATCCCTACCCAGATCACCAAGGCGAAGCTACTGGTTCACCTGTCCGAGAACGGTGATATAGGCGGGCTGATGGCCGACAGCGAGATCGATACCCTGATCAGTGCGGGGAAGCAGGATTACGGCCTGTTCGACGACCTGCTGCGCAAGGCTTTCCACCATGAAATGGTGGCTTCGTCGCGTAAGACCGACCACGAAATGATACGCGTGGAACGTCCCCGCCTGGCTATTCTGCTGGCCGGTACGCCGGGGCAGTTTCTTCGCCTGGTACCCAATGTAGAGAACGGTCTGGCCAGCCGCCTGTTGCTGTACACCTGCCGGAGTGAGGCGGTATGGCAGGATGTGTCGTCGGCGGGGGAAGCGGAGCAGTTCGAGCTTTATCTGGGCGAACTGTCCGAACGGGTGTTGCAGGTCGCCATGTTATTGCGTAAACGCCGTTTACAGGTCAGGCTCACCCCGTTGCAATGGCAGGAGCTGAATATGCATTTCGAGCGGTTGCTGCGCGAAACCGACCTCTTTGGCAGTGAACATTTCCTGAGTGTGGTAAAACGTCACGGATTGATGGCGTACCGTCTGTGCATGCTTTTTACCGCCCTCGATGCGGCTTCGCTCGATTACGGGGTAGACGAGCGTTATTGCAGTGCCGCCCATTTCCGTGCCGCCCTGTCGATCGTCGATGTCTGCCTCGAACACAGCCGCCTGCTGATGACGCAACTGGAGGAGTCTTCTCCCGTTCCCGAGCTGACCTGTCCCGATTATTTCCGGAAGATATTCGAACAGCTACCGGAGCAGTTCACCCTTTCCGATCTCTATGCATTGACCCAGGCCGCGCAGATAAACGACCGTACCGTACGCCGCCACCTTTCCCGTCTGGAACCGCAGTACATCACCCGCCTGTCGGCAGGCGTTTATAGCAAAAAGACTCCGCCGGCCGCCTGAAAAAAGTGGCGGTGTCCTTTTTGTCCTTTTGTGTCCTTCTTGTTTGTTTGTCTCTGTTTTACAGTGTTTTACCCTTCAGGGTAGCGTGCAACAGGGTATAGGGAAGAGAGATACACCCTATAGGGTATCGGAGGATACCTTATAGGGTAAGGAAATGGCCGGGCATTCTCTTTTAGAACGGATATCCGATCGCCAGGTGCCAGCCCGGTGTGTAATTGGGGACATTGAAGTAACCGTTCTTGCCCGATTCGTAAGGGACATGCAAGGGGATACCCATATCCAGGCGGATCACGATAAAGGTGAGATCGTAGCGAAGTCCTACGCCGGCATCCAGTGCCAGGTCTTTCAGGAAACGACCCCATTTTAACTGGCCACCGGGACGTTGTGTGTCTTCGCGTATCAGCCAGACATTTCCGGTGTCGATAAAGGCGGCACCGTGAAGGTCGCCCAGGATCGGGAAACGATATTCGATATTGGCTTCAAACTTCAAATCACCGGTCTGATCCAGATAACTGTAAGTACTTTCCACCGGTTTGAAACGACCCGGCCCGATGGAACGGATGGTAAAGGCACGAAGGCTATTGGCTCCGCCGATATAGAACTGCTCGTTGTAAGGGGAAACACGGGCATTGCCGTAACTGTAAATGGCACCTGCCATCAGACGCCCCACCAGATGCTGGTTACGCCCGATCTTATAATTGTAACGAACCTCGGCAGTCCCTTTTACGAACTGGGCAAACTTGTTTCCGAACAACTGCTTGCCCTCTTCATTGAATTTCTTTCCGGCAATGGCATAACCAGCCGCCAGGAGATTACCGGCCTGGGTAACGGATAGCTGTAACCAGGTATGGTTCCGCTTGGTGGTAATAGGGGCATCGTCGTATGTGTAGGTGTACCCTATAGCCGGGACGAACTGGTTCTCGAGACTTAACTTCAAAGCTTTGTTCTCTTTGGTGATGCTGTCGAACTCATGTGTAGTCGACTGCAGCAGGTTATATGTCAGCTTGAAAGGGGTTACCGAGTGATGGCTGGTGGCAGTTGGCTGGAAGTCGTACGAAGCACTTCCCCCGAACGCCAGCATCTTGAAGAAGCGTGCCCGGTTGAGCTGGTCGACGTAAAGGCGGAAAGAGGTGCTCGACGGGTACTGTAAATCCCCCCGCATCAGGCTGGGGAAGATAACTTGCGGGAAAGTCAACGTCCCGCTCAATCCCATTTCCCAACTGTTAATGGCCGACTTGGAGCCGTCCACCCGCTTACCGGTCTGCCATTCGTACGATCCGCGCAGGCGTACCCCGAAAGTTTCTCCACCGCCAAACACGTTCCGCTTCGTTACACTGAAGATCGCACCGGGGCCTACCTGGTCGTTACTCTTGGAAGTCACGTTCACTTCCAGCTCGCCATCGAGGGGCAGGTCGTATACCGTGTTGATCTTCAAGTCCAACGTATCTTGCCGGCGTGTCGTATCACGGGGAGTATATTGCATTTCTGAATAGCGGAAAACCCCCAGGCGCGAATAGCTGGTCTGTGTCTGTTCCTGTTTCTTCTGCGAATAAAGCTCACCCGTACGGAATTTCAGACGGTTATATAAGACGGAAGGGCGCATACGGAGCTTCCCCTCGTAAAAGATCGTCAGGTCTTTGTATTTCACCGAGTCGGTGGGCGGTTCATTATTGTAACCGTTCAGCGTGACGGAGATATCACCGATCTTCCACGGACGCAGGGCAGCACGCGACAGACCCGGTTTGGTCGTGATACGCAGGGCTACCTTTCCGGGATTCATGATGGTATCGGCCTGGTAAGTGATGAACTCGGGACGGAAATAGTAGAAACCGTTGTTACGCAATAAAGAGGAGATACGCTGCCGCTCGGCTTCAAGGTTCGTGACGTTGAAGTTCTCGCCTTTATGCAGCAGGCGGTCGCCCACCGTGTTTTGTATCAGGGTGTCCATCTTATGACGCATCCGGACATAACGGATACTGTCGTACGTCCAGGCGTTGTTCATTTCTACCTGGTAGGATATCTTGGCTTTCTTCGGATTTTTCGGGTCAGGATCTACCTGGAAGCCCGTATTCCCGTTGAAGTAACCGTATTCTTTCAGCAGGTTCTGCGCCACTTTGACACGTACTTCCGGGTTGACGGTCGAGATAAACACCGGTTTGGCAGCCAGCTTCTCGAATATCCATTTCCCCAGTTTCCCTTTCTTGTTGACAAACGCATTGTATACCCACAGGCCGAAAGGGAGCGGCACACGGATAGACGAGCTCCCCAGCAGGGCATTATTGGGGGGATAATCCAGGGCGGCTTCCACTTCCGCCAGGGCATCTTCCCCCGCACTTGTTTTATCTTCGTGGGTGACTTCTATCTTCTTGATACCGGTATACAGTATTTCACCTTCGGGAAGGTTCTTGGTAGTGGAGCAGGAAGCCAGGAATAGCAAAAGGCATAACGAAACAATCGGCATGAAGGTCTTGCTGCACTTCAGAAGCCCCAGCGGGACAGCGCGGACGTTTTGCAGCTCTGCAAGAGCCTCAGCGGATCGGCGCGGACGTTTTGTAGCTCTGCAAGAGCCCCGGCGGATCGGCGCGGACGTTTTGCAGCACGTCAAAGGCTTCCGCGAACCGGCGCGGACACTTTGCAGTATGTTTTTGTCCTGACATCTTTTGTCAGCACTCTCTGTCATTGTATTTGTCATCTTTCCTGTCATCATTCTTCTTCATTTACCGGTTTGGGTTTATTCTTCTTGAAATTGAACAGTTCGCGCAGGTGCAGCATCTTGCGGCGAAGCACGATACCGACGCCTGTCTCCGTGATCTCGCCTTCCAGCAGGCTCTCGTAGTTCTTATTGTGGAAAAGCTTCACGTAGCGCGTGCCGCTGGCATCCAGGCGGTACTCTACCGACACATTGTCGATGAAAGCCTGTGTCTGGTTGCTGCTGCTGGCATTTTCGCCGGTCGAGATACGGCCGCCCAGCACGATACGGATACGGTCGTTGTAGAAACGTTTGGCAAAGCTGAAGTTATAGTCGGTACGCCCACCGCCGTCGCCGCTGCCGTTTTCATCGTAGCTTTCCATACCGAAGGAGATATCCACCGTCTTCAGTGCACTTCCGGCAATGTTGCTGATCTCGCTGTTGAGGAAGCTGTTCAGGGCCGCCCCCATATTCATATTGCTTTTGCCGCTGCTGCTGCCCGACAGGTACATTCCGGTGATGATCATTCCGACAGCCAGTTTGGTACGCTCGTCTTCTCCCAGCGTGTTCAGTTGCGTCTGCATCGCCTGGTCTTCCGGGGCAGTCAGGACAAACTGGAGTGACAGGTTTTCCAACTGTTGTTTGAGCGCGATACCTACGTCGAAGCTGACCATGCGCGGATTCTGTCCGTCGGGTGTGGCATTGGTACGGAGACGTTCGGTTGCCGTCAGGTTCAGGTACGGATCCATCGGGTTGCCGCTCCATTGTACGTAACTGCCGTCTTGTATATTGAACTCTTTCAGCGGGATGATAGGCAAGGCGTATTTTACGATCCCCCCCGACAGGGTGTAGCGTCCGTTCAGGATCATTTCACCCTGCGGCGTGTATTGGAAAGAGAGGTCGCCGCCCCCTTCGAGTTCCACTTTACTGGAACGGTCGGGAGTGATGTCGGCATTCAGCCGTACGGATTGGTCGATACCGATCGTCAGCAACATATCCATACCGCCCAACGGTAGCGGTGCTTCTTGCCGGCGGCGGTTCACCAGTGTATCTTCGAAAGAGGTGAACGTAACCAGGTCTGACAAACGATCCTGTACCGTCAGCGGAGAGTCCTGCATGACATACGTCACATTCGTTCCCCCCAGCAATTGCAGGCTGCCGCGCATGATAAGCGCATCGAGCGGGCCTTTGACAGTAGACGCCAGGTTGACGAGCAGCTTGCCGTACACCAGGCTTTCCTTATTTCGTTTCACATCCAGCAGTTGCATGTTATCCGCTTTCAATTTCAGGTCGGCCATCATCCGCGAAGGATTATGGAAGTCGATTGTCCCGTCTATCACGAAGGGGTTCTTTCCGGCGGCATGGATATGGTATTCGTCGAATACGACCTGGTTGTCTTTTACCACGATCTTTTTATCGTCTACCCGGAAACTGGTTCCTACGGCTGTGACGAACATCGAGGTTGAGTCCATTTCGATATATCCGTTTACTTTCGGTTCTTTGCTGCTGCCTTTGATGGTCATATTCCCTTCCAGTACCCCACTCAGGCTCGCCATATTATCGGGGATGAAGGGGTTAACCATTTCGAGCGGCAGATGTGTCACGTCGAGCGTTCCGTCCAGATGGTCGGTCTTTCCCATCTTATAAAGCGCGGTTGCCGACAATACTTCTATCTGGTCGCGCAGGAAGTGTAAGTCCACCTGGTGGGTATTATCGGCCAGCGGCAGGTAAACGGTACTGAACATCAGTTCGCCTACCCGTCCCCCTTCATAGATCAGGTTGTCGATATTGGCATCGGCCACCACCATGAACGAACTGTCGGACGGGGCATATTGCAGGTCGGCACTCAGGACACCCTTCATGGAAGGTAGGTCGGCGAACCCTTTTGTCACCATATCCAGGTTGATCTGGCTGAGTTCGAGGTGCAACTCTTCCATCTTTTCCCCGGCAGGAAGCGAGTGTATCCACAGGGATGCATTCTCATCTCCCGACAGGCGGACGTTGGCTGCGATATCTTTCTCATTCTTATAAAGGATATAATTGTCCGGGTTCAGTTTGAACGGCCGGAAAGCCAGGATCGGGTTGTCGGGGAACAGATGCAGGTTGATGCCCTCTTGTACCTTATCCGCGCGTAAGCCGAGCTGGATGCCGGTGTCTCCCATCCCGTCGGTGTACAGGAGTTCGGCATCGGCGAACGTGCTTCTGATCTTTCCCTTCACACCAGCCGTGAAAGGTGCCTGCTGGCGGAATTTGGTCTTGATGACATCGGCGTTATACAACAACCCGAGCGAGTCCTGCCGGATAGCGAAACTGATCGTGTCGAGCCGGGTTGTGTCCTGCATCAGGTTGTAGATGCCTGCATCCATCCGGAAACCTTCTTCCGGTGAAGAAAATGCTTCCAGGCTCAGGTTGTTGAAAGAAATATTGGCCTGCTGCAAGATATTGTAGATCGGATTGTCCTTTCCGGCCGAGATAGCCAGATGCATATCCGGAAGCAACGGACGGAAAGCCGGGATGTTGATCATCGAGTCCTTTTCCAGTTGCCGGTTAAGGCCTTCCGATATCTTGTTGAATTTGTCGGTCATGGTCTCCAGGTCGGCATTCCCGGTCAGCGTAATACCCAGATCGCCGGCATGGAAGGAGACGCGGGTGGTGTCTGTCGTGCTCTCGGCGTGCAGGGTCAGGGTTTTGGGTTTATAGGTGCCGGTAGTTGTGGTCAGCTCCCAGTTACCCAGCGTGACATCGACCAGGTTGTTTTTCCCCATGTCGGTTTCCGCCTCGGCGAAGAGCTGGAAAGAGGTGGCCAGCGAGTCTTTCATCAGGTGCATACCGTAGAGGTCGAAGTTTTCGACATCGGCGATCAGCATCGCTTTGATCTCTTTTTTCAGCAGGGTGGCATTCAGCGTCATGTCCATTTTGGCCAACGGGTACTTGCTCAGCAGGTCGAACTTGGCGAAATTCTTTTCGAGCGAACCGGCCAGGCTGACATCCGATACACTGTAATTGCCATAGTGGATATCGGTGATCTTACCGTCCAGTTTGGCCCAGGTTGAAGCTGAGAAAGGATCGAAACCTTTTCCTTCCGCCCGGATAGAGGCTGTCAGCCCGTAGAGGGAATCGAGCGGCATAAAATGCAGGGGTTCCAGGCTGTCTACTTTCAGGTCGGCTTCATACGACTCTTTGGCCGGGTTGAAACGTCCGGTCAGCAATACTTTTCCTTTGTCTTCCCTTAGCTGGAGGTCGGCCTGGTATTCGTTGTTCTTCAGGGCGGCTTCCCCGGTCAGGGTGATGCCGGAAGGGATATTGAAACGTTTCCGCTCTGACTCCGGCAACATGGCCAGCACGAAGTCGAGGTTGCCTGTTTTCGCTTTCAGATCCAGTTTACCGGAACGGCGTACACTGTCGGTCAGCGACTTCATCGTCCCGCTTACGTCCATACGGAAAGCGCCCGGCAATTCTCCTTTCAGTTGGCGGAGAAGCAGGGATGATAGGTTACCTTCCACTCCGGCAGTCAATGAGATGGGCTGTTGCGGATAGGCTTTCTGAAAATCTTTGGGGAGTGCCCCGGCCGCTATCATCACATCCTCTTTCCCTACGGAAGCGGTAAGCAGCACCCGCATGTTCCCTTCCGGGCTTTCGGCAAATGAATTCCAGGGAACCGTAGCTAGCAGGCGCATCTCGGATGAAGGAGTTTTCAACAGGAGCTGCGGTACGTTGATTGTCGTGCTGTCGCTATGAAGGCTCCCGGTGAGGGAGGAGATTGTCAGTCCCGAACGGTCTTCGGCGGAGAGTTCGCGTATCCGTGCTTTTATGTCCCTTCCACTGTAGAAAAGGGAGTCGAGTGAGATCGTTACATTGCTCAGGGAGATATGCGAAGGGTCGAAGCCGTCTGTCGCAGCCTGGTTGTTGCCGTCGTACCCAAAGGTCGAACCGGTCAGCGTGAACAGGTCGGCTCCGTAGCGGGAAGTACCCAGGTCGACTACGCCGTCTTTCAGGCTGGCTTTATTTATGTAGGTTGTCAGGCGCAACGAGTCGGCAGGCATCTGCATGGCGAATGCTACCCGGTCGAGGTTTATCTTTTCGAGCTTCAGTATCCAGTTTACGGGTGTCGAGGTGGTGTCGGCTTGGGTGGTCGTGTCGTTCAGCAGCAGGGTGATCGCCGTATCCGACAGGTCGATCGTATTGAGGGTGACCTTCTCTTTTGCCAGGTTGATGCGGTCGGCCTTGGCATATAAACGTCCCAACACGCCCTTGATCTCCATCCCTTCGATAAAGGTACCGGTATTCACCTTTACCCCTTCGAGGTTGATGGCGTCTACCAAAACTTCTTGCTTTAATAAGGGGAGGGCTTGTACGTTTACGGTCAGGCTTTTCAATGTCAACAGCGTATCGGCGGGCGAAGCCAGCACCTCTACGCCCCGTACCGTCAGGTTAAGCGGGAAAGAGAGCCGTATCCGTTCTATTCCGATCTGCATTCCGGTGGCTTTACCGGCGTAATAAGCCGCTTTTTTCACGGCAAAATTCTGTACAGGCGGTATATATAATAGCACAGAGACCAACAATACCAATACTACAGGTATCAGACAGACGATCCCTATTCGTTTAATCCAAATCCTCATCTGTTTTTTATAGTGTATTCTTTTTATAATGATAACGGCTAAATACCTAGTTTTGTTTGAAAATTCATTAACAAAAATAAGAAAGATTTTCCATATACCCTTGCAATCCATAAAATTGCGTACGTTTGTCACGCTAAAAAGAAAGAATTGCAGCATGTTGAACTTAGAGAATCTTTGTACCGAGGTACAGCATATAGCCCGTAAAGCAGGGGCTTTCCTGAAAGAGGAACGACGTAAATTCGACCGGGGACGGGTGGAGGAAAAAAGTGCCCATAACTATGTGTCGTATGTCGATAAGGAGTCGGAGAAATGGCTGATCGCCCAGCTCTCCGCTTTACTTCCCGAAGCCGGTTTCATAGCAGAAGAAGGCAGCGGTAGCCTGACCGACGAGAATTATTGTTGGCTGGTCGATCCGCTCGATGGTACTTCCAATTATATTCACGACATAGCACCCTATTGCGTAAGTATTGCCCTGCGTAATAAAGAAGAGCTGTTGCTCGGTGTCGTGTATGAAGTATGCCGGGATGAATGTTATTACGCCTGGAAAGGCAGTAAGGCGTATCTGGACGGGAAGGAGATCCATGTATCGGATGTGTCCGATCTCGACAAAGCCTTTATCGACTTGGGATTTCCTTATAACTCGGATGCTTACCGTCCGGTAGCTCTCCACCTGGTCGACCGCCTGTATGGTTTTGCTGGAGGAACCCGCCTGATGGGAGCGGCAGCAGCAGAGATATGCTATATCGCGGCAGGAAGGTTCGAAGCCCGTATCGAAGCCTGGATCGGCCCGTGGGATGTGGCGGCCGGTGCTATGATCCTGATGCAGGCCGGAGGAAAAGTAACTGATTTCAGTGGCGGTGACAACTGGCAGACGGGCGACGAAGTGCTCGCCACAAACGGCGCCATGCATGAAACGCTGTTGCGCTTGATAAAAGAATAAAGCCGGCCGCCTGGCGGATATATCTATTTGAAATTTATGTTCGCCTTGCGGGCTTGCGAATGCTGGAACTGCCGCCTGATCGTGTAGGCTTCGCCGTCTTTGATGAATTTCGCGCCGGTTTGCTTGAACCAGAAAGCGACATTGCTTTCCACCGATACGTCATGCAGATCCATCACCCAGTCGAAATCACACGGGCGGGCCTCATAACCCGACTCGCCGCCTACAACCACCTGTTCCACCCATTCCCCGATATGGTAAGGGCGCAGGTCTATTTTTCCCAGCAACGGTTCGCAGATGAGTATCTTATGCCTGATCGGGGCCGCTTTGTAGATCGGCAGGCGGTAGTCGGCGCATTCCTGGTTCTCGATCGTGCAGCAGATGGTGACGTTTTCATAGCCTTCGCCCCAGTCGTCGGGGATACAGGCGGTGAAGCGGTCGATCCGCTTGGTGATCATCATAAACGAGAGGTCGCTCCGTTCGCGCATCATCTTCCACGCTTCCGGCCGCCATCCGTCGGCATCTTCTACAAAGAAGTCGGAAGTGAAGCAGGTATATACGAGCGTCCCGGAAGGGATTTTGTATTCCCCGTTGCGCTTCTTCTGGATGGGGAGATCGAAACTTTTCGTCTGCGTCACCACCGAACTGTCCACATCCCTTTTGGCGTCGCCGCGATAAACGTAGCAATGCTTGCATCCCTGGCTCAGCTTATGGCAACCATGCCATAAGTTCCACATCTTCGACTTTTTTACAATAGCGTTCGTCGGCATCTGAAAAATCAATATTTACCGCAAAGATAACACAATCTTTAATGATTGCAAACCTTTGTAATATCGACCGTAAAGCCGTCGTCCATAGGCATGAATTTCCCTTTCTCCTTCAGGAAAACGATCAGGTCGTCGACACTCATATATTCTGCCGAGCAGGCGTAAAAACGTTGTGTTTCACCGAACCGTTCGATAATTGCAGCCTTCAAAGAGGCTTCCGTGTAACTGTTTCCTTCCATCATGTGAAGGACTTCATGTGCATGTAACTGTTCCATAGTCTGATGATATAATTATTTCAAACAAAGATACAAGGTCTGTTACTCTTAAATTGTAACATTTGTGACACTTATCTTTTTTAAACAATACACTCGGCAAAACGTTTATAACTATATATACTATAAATAATTTATGATAAAGTTATGAGAGAGATGAATAAATGGGGAATAGCGTTGCTGGCAATCGCTGCAACCGCCCGGTTCAGCCCGTCGGAAGCCTGTACAAGAGTTGTCTACCAGGGAAAAGGTAATACGGTGCTGACCGGCCGGACGATGGACTGGAAAGAAGATACCCGCAGTAACCTCTGGATATTTCCACGGGGCATGCAGCGCAACGGTGAAATAGGCAAGAATCCGCTGGAGTGGACTTCGAAATATGGAAGCGTAATAACATCCGCCTACGATATTTGCAGTACGGACGGAATGAATGAAAAAGGGCTGGTAGCCAACCTACTCTGGCTGGCCGAGTCGGAATACCCGCAGTGGGACGGTAAGAAGCCGGGACTTTCCATTGCGGCCTGGGTTCAGTATATGCTGGATAATTTTGCTACGGTGGATGAGGCGGTGGCCTTTACCGAAAAAGGCACGTTCGAAGTGGTGTCCGACATGATGCCCGACGGTACGCGCCTGGCAACGTTGCACCTGTCTATCTCCGACGCGGATGGGGATAATGCTATCTTCGAATATGTGAACGGTAAATTGAATATCCATCATAGCAAGTCGTACCAGGTGATGACCAACTCGCCGGTATTTGATCAGCAACTGGCGTTAGACGATTACTGGAAGAACATCGGCGGAACCACTTTCCTTCCCGGAACCAACCGGGCTGCTGACCGTTTCGTAAGGGCTTCCTTCTATATCAATGCCATCCCGAAGGTAGACGATACGCGGGTAGCGGTGGCCAGTGTTTTCAGTGTGATCCGCAACACTTCCGTCCCGCTGGGCATTACGACACCCGACCAGCCGAATATCTCGTCGACAAGATGGAGAACGCTTTCCGACCAGAAGAATAAGGTTTATTATTATGAGTCGACCATTTATCCCAATGTGTTCTGGGTGGATTTCAAAGAGGTGGATTTCTCGGCGGGTGCACCTGTCAGGATGCTGGATCTGGTAAGCGGTAAAACATATGCAGGCAATACAGCCGGGCAGTTTGTATCGACCAAACCATTTAAGTTTCTGGGAGTCCATTAAAGGCTCCCTTTTTTCATGCGAGGTCTTCGCTCAGCTTCACCCGTAAGTCATTTTGATAGTTGTCCATAAACTTCTCGATGTCGAAGAACAGGTAAGAGAGGACTTTCAGGAAAGGGTTTTTCATCCGGATAGTTTCCGTAGAAGTAAAATGGGTTCCGCCTGTGCTTGTTTCCTGCAGTTCGCCTTTCCAGTGTCCGGTAAAGCCGTTTCCTTTGATGATATCGAATTCGTAAAGTGAGAAAGGTTCTTTGCGGGCGGTTTTGAAACGGACAACAGAACCGTTTTTGGCTATCTCATCCCATACTTCTATACCGTCCAGGCTTTCAATGATAATGATTTCTTTCAGGTCGCTGCGGTAGCCGTAGTCGGTGTTGTTGATAAGTACATTATATACTTTTTCGGGTGATGCGTTGTAGAAGCATTGCCGGGAGCCGATCCTCTTGCCGGGTAGCAGAAGGCCGGTTATAAGTACTAATGTAATAATTCCCACCACAACAATAAGAAAGTAAATCAACATAGCCATCTTTTTATATTTTATTCGTCGCATAAAGTAATGTATACAAATGGTGTATCTTTTAGGTTCACCGCTTCGTTTTCAAGCGGTCACTAAATAATGTCTAAATATCTGTATATCTGATTGTTTGCAAAAGTAGCTAATTTAAATCAATATAGAAAAATTCTTTTGTTTATTTGGTGTGACGGTGGGAAGGAATGACAAAGAAAAGGCTGCATTTGCACCGAAGAATTATTGTGTCTGAAAAGGAAATAACAAACGAAAGGTCTATAAACAATTAAAGCCTGTCTCACGACAAGCCCTAACCAACTTTGTTAACCTTAAATCTAATACTATTATGAAAAAACCACAGTACAAAGATACGGTTGCAAAGAGGTTTTGTCAAGCTTTTTCAGGCCAATATTTGTTAAGTTTGAAGGGTTGCATCGTCAAAAAGTGTTAGTGAAGATAAAACTTTATACAATACAGGTAAAAACTGCTAAATTTAACACTTTCGAGAGCCTTTTCTGTGGTGAAAAAGCCTGCTTCTCCGGCTATAATACTAACTCCGAAAATAACTTCTCGAATGTCGTATCCAGATCATCCGAGAAGCCCGGATGCGGACGGGATGTCTGTATGGAAGAACTGCGTACAGCCGTCAGCCAGCGGAATCGTTCGGGAATGTCCATCGCCGCGATAGGGCCGGCTCCTTTGGCACCGGAGCAGATGTGGTCGAATACTTTCAGGCTGGCATACAACGAATCCATATCCAGCTCGGAAGAGAACAGCCGGATTTTTCTTTCGTCTACCCGGTAACGCGCTTTTATATATTTAGCCCGTTTGGAGAACAGGATAATGCCTACGTTGATAAACTCCTCACGTTCCACCCGGGGAACAAAGCGGATAACGGCATATTCATATAAGTGCTTTCCTTGCATCTTGCGCTTCTTTTATAAATGTTTCGGAATGGGCGATCCTCTCGGTTAAGAATTCCATGTATATCTCCTTTATCTCCTGCGGCGTGCCGGGGCTGTCGCTCCACTGCAACCAGTCTTCCGGGATCAGTTCGACGATCTCACGAATCTTTTCCGGAGATAGCAGGCGTTTGAATTCGACGTCTACCTCCGGTAGCAGGGAAGCTTCGGGAAGCAAAGCGTGATCCTTGATCTGGATGAACGGGCTTAAAGCATGCTTACGCCAGTTCGACCATGAGTAATGGAAAAAGAGTGAGGCACCGTGGTCGATCAGCCATAATTCTTTGTGCCACATCAGCATATTGGTGTTGCGTACGGTGCGGTCTACGTTGGTCAGCAGGGCGTCGAGCCAGACGATCTGCGAAGCCAGCCTGTCTCCGGCTTTATTCACAACCGGGTCATAGGTCAGTGCGCCCGACAGGAAATGCAGTCCGAGGTTCAGTCCGCGACTGGCCTGCAGCAGGTCTTGTATCTCTTCGTCGCCTTCGGTACGGCCGAAAGCCTCGTCGAGGTTCAGGAAGACCAGTTCGGGTACACGGAAGCCTAACGTGCGTGCTATTTCACCACCCACCAGTTCGGCAATCAATGCTTTCGTACCATGTCCGGCTCCCCTGAATTTAACTACATACTTATATCCGTCGTCGGCTTCCGCCAGCGCCGGCAACGAACCGCCTTCGCGTAAAGGCATAATATATCTGACTACATTCGCTGTTCGCAATTCCATATTCAAATGCTTTTGACAAAGATAAAGATAGTTCCCGTTCACACAAAAAGAAACAACTAACATCTCTTAAACAAAATAAACGGGCGCTTGTTCTAATTCCATAGGGTTATCGGATTATACAGGCTATAAAATCGTTGGCGTATGTCGCATTCTTCACATCATTTACTGAGAAGCCGGGAGGAAGAGCGGGCTTCTGTTTCTTATTCGGAACTGTTGTTCGACTTGATTTATGTCTTTGCGGTCACGCAGTTATCGCATTACCTGCTTCATCATCTGGACTGGCTGGGTTATCTGCAGGAGATTATCCTGTGGTTTGCCGTCTGGCTGGCCTGGCAGCATACCACCTGGGTAACGAACTGGTTCAATCCCGAAACACGTTCTATCCGGTTGCTCCTGTTTGTCCTTATGCTGATCGGGCTGGTGATGGCTTCTTCCATTCCCGAAGCGTATACAAGCCGGGGGGTGGTTTTTGCCGCGTGTTACGTGGCTATCCAGTTGGGGCGGACGCTTGTGATTGTTTTCCTGTTGGATAAAAAACATCATCTTTCCCCCAACTTCAAACGTATATTGGGATGGTTTTGTATCTCCGCCATATTCTGGATTGCGGGAGCGTTCAGCGAGGGATATATGCGTGTCCTGTTGTGGCTGGTGGCCGTTTTGTGCGATTACACTTCGCCGATGTTCGGCTTTTATTTGCCGGGGCTCGGACGATCCGTTTCCAGTAAGGAATGGACGATTGAAGGGCAACATCTGGCAGAGAGAAGCCAGCTGTTCGTTATCATCGCTTTTGGTGAAACGATCATGATGACGGGCGCTTCACTCAGCGATTTCGAGGTGTGGGACGCGACGATTATCTATGCGGTAATAATCTCTTTCACCAACAGCCTGGCAATGTGGTGGATTTATTTTGATGTCAGCAGCGAGGCGGGAAGCCGGAAGATCAAAAAGATATCGAACCCCGGCCTGCTCGGACTGAAATATCATTCGATCCATGTCGTGCTGGTCGGGGCACTGATCATTTGTGCGGTAGGGGATGAGTTGGTCGTAAACCATCCGTTGGGTGAAATGACGACGGGCGGTATCTTCGCTATGGTGGGCGGCCCGATCATTTATCTGATGAGTAACAGTGTGTATAAGTGGATCACCTGCCGGATGATTGCCTGGTCGCATGTGATCGCCGTTATCGTGCTTGCGTTTATCATTCCGTTTGCACGCTTCTTTAATCCGCTTCAGTTGAATGCGATAACTGCGCTGGTATTTATTGCTGTTGTTGTTTACGAAACAGTTCAGGCAAGGAGTGTGCCGGAAAGTTGACACACCCCGTTCTCTGTTAAACCAGTTTATAGATATTTCCCGGCAAAGTCCGGATCCGTCCGTTCATCTCCAGCTCGAACAGAAGGGGGAATAGTTCGCGGACAGGCTGATCGAGCGACTTTGCCAGCTGGTCGATGTGCATTTCGCCTTTTTCCTGGAGAAGTGTCGTGATAGCTCCTGTTCGGCTGTCCTCTTCTCCGAAGAACAGTTCGGACTGGACAGGGGCAGGCGCGGCTTTCTTCTCCACATCCCAGCAAAGCGCGGAGATCAGATCGGCGGCAGAAGTGATCAGGCCGGCCTTGTTCTGCCGGATCAGGGCATTACATCCTTTGGAGTGAATATCGTTTACCCGTCCCGGAAAAGCATATACATCCCGTCCGTAAGAGAACGCTATATCAGCTGTGATCAGCGAACCGCCTTTCTCGGCCGACTCGACTACAAGCGTAGCATCAGCCAGTCCGGCAACGATCCGGTTGCGCTTGACGAAGTTCGGTTTATCAGGTTCCGTGCCGCTGGGGAAGTCGGACAACAATCCGCCCTGTTGCAGCATTTCTACGGCAGTGGAGCGATGAGCCGGGGGATAAATCCGGTCGAGACCATGCGCCAGTACGCCGATAGTAGGCAATCCGGCTTTGAGTGCGCTACGGTGGGCACAGACATCGATGCCGTAAGCCAGTCCGCTTACAACCAGCAGATCAGGGAAGGAAGCCGACAACGTTTGTATCAGTTCCTCTGTCACCGCCCTGCCATATTCCGTTGCGTGGCGTGTTCCTACAATACTGATGATGCGGGACGTATTCAGGTCTGCCGTACCTTTATAATAGAAGAGTATCGGAGCATCCGTACATTCCCTGAGGCGTTTGGGATAGGTTTCCTCTGTCAGGAAATAACAGGTGATATGGTTCTTTTCAACGAAGGCTAACTCTTTCTCTGCCTGCAGAAGGACTTCCGGGCGTTTGATCTCGGCGGCCGTCAGGCTTCCGATACCCGGAATCTTCTCCAAGTTCTGTCTTTTTTCCGTAAAGACGGCTTCTGCGTCACCCATCGACTGCAAAAGCTGACGGGCCAGGATATCTCCGACACCGTTTATCATAGTTAGGCCGATTTGGTAAATTCGTTTGTCTGTCATATTATATCATAACTTGTTCTTTATCCTTTCCAGCATCGCATCGAAGTATTCACCCCGGGTCAGTTTCCCGTCCTGCACGACGACCGATTCCACTTTCCCTTTGGTTGCCAGTGCACCGTCGGAAGCTCTGTAAATATCCTGTTCAAAGACCAGTTTCACGCCTTTCTTATAGACATTCAGGCAGGAGATATAACTGTCGCCGCTTTTCAGGGAAGTCTTGAAATCGATATCTACATGAGATACGAACCCGTCGACCCCTTTATCATGCATCGCACCGAAGTTTTCCCCCAGCGACTCAAGGAACTCATGACGGGTATGTTCCATATAATGCTGATAGTTGGCGTTGTTCACGACTCCCTGCAGGTCGCATTCGTAGTCGCGTACCTTGTCTGTCAGTTTAAAGATATACTCTTTCATTTATTTCAGTTCTTTGTTGTTATTATTCTCGGATACCATTTTGTAGAGGCGGTCGGAAGGGCGTACCTTCTCGGTCACTTTAAAAGAGAAACGTTCGCCTTTGACTGTTTCTTCCACCGGTTTCAGGTCTACGCGTATCTCGTCGATCGTCTGCATAACGGCACCTGTTGTCGGGCCGGTGATCAGGATCTCGTCGCCCACCTTCAAGGTACCCGACTCCATTTCGAACTCCGCAACACCGATGCCACTGAAATATTTAATGCCCTTTGCCACATACACCTTCTTCTTGGTCGAGCCGGAACCGTATTTGCTGCTCCATTCGCCCAGACGCTGTCCCAGGTAATAACCATCCCAGAAGCCACGGTTGAAGACGCTTTTCAGACGTTCGTCCCATACGGCGATCTTCTCTTCATCGTACGTGCCGTTGCAATAGGCTTTGACTGCTTCTTTATAACATTCGGTGACGATGCGTACATACTCGGGGCCGCGGGCACGACCTTCTATCTTGAATACACGGACACCGGCATCCATCATCTTATTCATGAAATGGATCGTCTTCAGGTCTTTAGGAGACATGATGTACTGGTTTTCGATATCCAGTTCGATATTGCTGTCCTTGTCTTTCACCGTATAGCCACGGCGGCAGATCTGCATGCAAGCACCCCGGTTGGCCGACGCATTCATCTCATGCAGGCTCAGATAGCATTTACCGGAGACGGCCATGCACAAAGCCCCGTGGGCAAACATTTCGATACGGATCAGTTCGCCACGTGGCCCAACAATCTGTTGTTCGACAATCTGCTGATAGATTTCGGAAACCTGCTTGAGGTTCAGTTCGCGTGCCAGCACAACGACATCGGCAAACTGGGCGTAAAACTTCAGCGCTTCTACATTCGATATATTCAGCTGTGTGGAGAGGTGCACTTCCTGTCCGATACGGTTTGCATAGCTCATGGCGGCCACATCGGCTGCGATGATAGCGGATACTTCGGCGTCTTTTGCAGCATCGATGATCTCGCGCATCAACGCCAGGTCTTCCCCGTAGATAACGGTGTTGACAGTCAGATAGCTTTTGATCCCATGTTCTTTGCAGATGGAAACGATCTTACGCAGGTCGTCGGTCGTGAAATTATTGGAAGAGCGCGAACGCATATTCAGTCCTTCAATGCCGAAATAGATGGAGTCGGCACCACCCTGTATAGCTGCCATCAGCGATTCGTATGAACCGACCGGAGCCATTATTTCAAATTCTTTTTCGTTCAAAGCTGTTTGGTTTTAAATTAGAAACCACAAAGATAGGGGTTTCTTCTTATATTTCCTGAATAAACACCGTTAACTTTTAGTACCTTATCTCAACAGACCTGCACACGATTGTCGTATACAACGGAGCCCCGACGGACGAATCCACCGGGGCTTGCTTGTTGTCTGTTTTCGCTCTTCACAAAGGTAGAACAGAAAGAACTTTATTTCACTATTTTAATATTAATACTGACCACTTGTTCGCCCTCACGGGGTAATTGGTTGGGGGCGGTTCGCGAACCGCCCTTGCCACGCAGCCTAATTTAAAATTATTGATTATAAAAAGTTTCTATTATTTTACGATTGCCTTTACAGCTGCTTCACCTTCTACGGCTACTACTACGATACCTGCAGGAGCAGCGATGGTAGCGTTGTCGGAAGAAAGAACTGTGTTGGCGATTGTCTGGCCAAGAACGTTGCTGATAGTAACTTTCTTACCGGCTGCACCGTTGATAACAACTTTACCTTCCTGAGCGATTACGCTGATAGAAGAAGCTGTGATATCTTCGTTAGCAACAGGGTTGCCTTCGTAGTTTTCTTCGATACCGAATACGTCACCGTTTTCGAAGTCTTCTGTTACAACCAATGCACCGTTGATCCATCTCAGGTAACCTTCGTTAGATACATGAAGATCATCAGCATCTGTTTCAGGAGCATATTCTTTAAACTGAGTCTGAATCTTGAATGTCTTAGCATCAGCATCAACATAACGGAAGGCAAACTTAGCTACATTGAAGTCCGGAGTATCCATAGCCAACTTAACAACTTCACCACCCTGACGAGTTACATATAATGTATCATCTGCATGGATACCTTCTACGAACGACAGTTTTGCACGTTTGTCGGCACCTACTTCAACTTCGTCAATATACGGGTTGTTATGGATATGTTCTTCACCATACACATTAGCTGTATCGATCAGGTTGATCAGGAAGCGACCATAAACTGCTCTGTGTTCTTTTGCGTCAGCACAAGGGCCATTATGTTCTTTTCTCCATTCGTCTGTATTATGTTCCGGGTTGTACGGGCAATAGTAAGACTTTTCAGGATCTACATTTACAGCCAGTAAGTACTGGTAGCAAGTGTTCAATTCACCGTTAGCATCTACGCGGTTGATATAAGCAGTATCTGCAAAGATAGCCGGGTTTACTTTGAACTGATTAACGTTATCGATATTCAGGAAGCTCAACGTATCTTTCTCTACAACAGACTTCCTATCCAGTTTTTCGAAAACAACCTGTGAGTTGTTTTCGTCACGGAACAATTTGATTGTATCACCCCAAGCCATAGCAATTTTATGGTATTCAGGAGCATCTGCTTTTTCAACAACCATCAGAGAGTTTGCATTCTGATCGTAAGTTGCTACGCGAGAGATAACACCCTTGTTGGCACTGTTGCCTCCCAATACTTTCTCTGCACCCAGAGCATCAGTATCGTGAGCTTTATCCATGCTAAGTTCAACGAAGTTGTAAGTATTATCAGGTTTCATCTTCAAAGCGAACTTGATAACTTCATCACTATTCACATCGCTGTTTTCCTTGTAATCTTCATTACAGTAATAGAATTCAAAACCTTTACCTTCTTTGTAAGAAACTAATTCTCTGTTAGAAGCGTTCTGGAATGCATACGGAAGAATGAACAAAGTATCTTTTACTACATCTTTATTCTTTGCATCAGTTACAATCTTACCATCTATCAGTGTAGCGAATACCAAAGGAACTTTTACAGTATCAACTAATGTATATTTACCATCTTCATCTGCTTTTGTAGCCAAACGCAGGTTCCACTTCTGAGCTTTTTCTTTTTCAGCTGTCATACCGATCTGGTGACTTGCCTTTTCAGTATGGTTTTCTACGAAGTAAGCATGATTGTTACCTTCTACAGCGTGATACTGACCCAGATAGTAGTTTACATTTCTCAACGCATTCGGAGTAGACTGCATGTAACCGTCGAAGTTAGTTGTCTTGTTCAATGCTGTTGTAGTCAGAGTTACTAAATCTGATGTGATATTAGCAGATCCATTACCACCTTCAACAGTCATAATAAACTTATTACCTACTTCACGCAACTGAACACCCGTAAGTGTCTTAGATGCATTTTCACGGTTTGTCAACGTAAATTTGTTATTATCCTTATCAGCAGCAGTTACAGCCCACTGTGCTTCAGGCAATGTAGCTCTTGTACCTGTGATGAAATCAGCTTCTACTGTAGTGTTTTCAGTAATAGCTAACATACCGCCTAACTTATATTCTTCACCTGCAGCTACTGCATTTGCTTTTGTATCAGCATAAGAGAAGCTCAGATACTGGCCTAACAACTTCTTAACATCGTAGATGTTGCTTCCTTCCAATTTGATGTACGGGAGTGTAGTATCCTCGTCCACAGCCTTATTAACAGTCAGATAATATTTATCAGAAGCCTTGAAGATATACAGAGAGCCTAAACCACCCACTTTTACTTCTTCAATCAAAGCTGGATCTCCAAGTGAATAAATAAATTGGAAACCTGTTTCGTAATTAGTACCATTCTTGCTAAGTTCTGTTGGTGTAATCCAAACGAACTCACCTACAATAGGAGAAGTAGAGTCGAATGTCTTTGTTATATCCAATGCAAGAAGTTTAGCACCCTTAGCTTGTGTATTATTGTTATCCCACAATTCTACAGTTGTTTCACCTATATTTGTAGCGTTAGTAGCTTTCGGATACATTGTCTTGCCGAATACATCGATATCTTCGATCGTTTCTTTACCATCTTTGCTGACTTTGACAGTCATTTCAAAGCCCGGGCTGTAGATACCGTTCAACTGTGCCTGTGTCTTAGCTAACTGGAATGCATTGTAGAAACCGAAAACGGCAGGAGTATTACCTAAATTTCCATCTATACCAATAAACTGTGTACCATTACCCAAAGTAATACCTTGTTTAGAGTAAACAGCATTTGCTAGATGTTCTTCAAAAGCTACATAATTCTTATCTCCATTCTTTGCCAAGCTGGTGAAAGTATAGTATGCTTTTCCTGCAAGTGTTTTAGAAGAAACATTCCACAAATACTTTTCATATTCTTTCGGGTCTCCGTTTGTAAGCGCAGCGGTCAATTCAATATCAGTTTCATAAGTGTTAGACGCACCTGCTTTCAGATATTTAGTCGTAGCACCTTCCTGCAAAGAGATAACAACATAACCGGAAGGAGCATTCAATATTTGCAACTTACCTGCTACAACATTTGAACCACCTGCGATAGTTACTTCAGCTTTCGCCTGGGTGTTTGCCAATACAGCAGAAGCGTACATGGTCGGAGTTGTCAAACTTACCGGTGTTCCACTATTATTTGCTGTAATTGCATTGCCTTCAATCGCGAAAGAGGTAGCATTAGCACTTTCTACCAATGTATACGCAAGAGATCTAGTTACTGATCCGACTTTCAAATACTTAGCTTTTGCCTTTGCATCCGCATTTTCAGCAGCAACAGAAACTAACTTACCATTTTCCCATCTCCAGGATGCTTTAACAGCTTCTCCGGCTTTCGGTGCAGCAGTCATATCAGTCTTAACATCGCTACCACTTACATAAATATAGTTTCCATCAATCTGGAAATATACAGGAGCTGCGAAGTTAGGAGCTGCTACGTCACCCGTAAATATCAACTTACCCTGATCATCTACATTCAAGTCGAAACCGGGGACATTGGAATCGGCGGCGTAAACAGCTAAATCAATAGCTGTTGCATTACCTGCAGTAGCGTCACAATCCAAGGTGGCACCTAATTTCAAATAGGTATTTGCATTCACCTTGGTATTAGTTCCAACCTGTTCTTTTACTTGAAAATAATTCTTTTCACTGTCTGTAGCCCAAGTAAAAAGAACTTTTACATTGCTTCCTGATTCATCGCCCAATATAGGAGCTGTGTTAGCATCATTTGCAGCAACCACATAATTACTTCCTGCTTTCAAATAAAAACCATCAGCTGCATTACCTGACGTCTTGTACTCAATAGTCCACACAGAAGATGTTGCATCTGGCGTTAATGCGCCATAAGTCAATGTAGTCCCACTATAAGTAAGAGCATTCGTAAAACCTGCATCTTCTGCAGTAATTCCGCTTCCGACTAAATAAGACTGAGCATCAATGGGAGTCTCAACCTTCACCACCTTTGCATCCATCGTAGTCCAAGCACCGGCTGCCAGAAGGACAGCCACAAGTGTAGAAAACTTTTTGTTCATAATCTTAAAAAATTAATTGTTTATAAATAGGGATTAAAAATCCAACAACTAATTTTACGAAGGGTGAGAACACCCCCGCGAATGATTATGAACGGGCATAAAAAAACGCGAGCGTGTTGTCTATTATTAACTCAAAGGCTCTGGTAAGCCCGTACACCAATAATAGAACAACAGCCCGCGCCTATACGATATAATAACAATCCACCCATAAAAATGGTGGATGAACTTATACGTAATAAGCGCAAGCATTTACTGTCCATTATTCCGGTGTACTAAAAATTTACCAGATTTTTGAGTTGGAATAATCTTCGTAAAATGCTTACAATATGTAATTGAAACCGTGTATCGCGAGCCGCTGCCCGCTACGGAATCGTTGCAAAGGTAAAGAGGTTTTCCGAATCAACAAGGGAAAACACCCATAATTTTCCGAAATAGGAGTATTATCGGACGAAACAACACGATTTATGCAACGTATTACCCGGTTTGGCGAATAAACACCAACCAGCCCAAGAGGCGTAAGCCGTCAACGAGACGGCATTGAACTTACAGCCATTCGCATCCGGAAGGATTGTTGACTGGTAAGTTACTGGTCTTTAGAAGATAAAAATGCCATATATTATGATACTGTTGTGTCATAACATATGGTACTCTAGTATCATAATATATGATAATTCAGTATCACAATATATGATACAGTAATAAGCATATTACCAATCCGGGTTGATCTGTCTTGTCCTGAAATAGGTTGTCATTGAAATACTTACTCCTTGTTCTCAAAACCTCCATATCAACCTATTTTACACCTGTGTCTCGACGATGCTCACATCCGAGCTTTGAGAGCGTCAAGAGCCGGATATAAAGCGATATTTGTTATTATATATCTGATAATTAGATATATACCACATATAAAAAGACCGGCATGTATCCGGTTTCAGGACGAGACAGTGATAGTAGGGTGATAGATGAGTGATAGTTAAAATCGGCAACTATCACTGTTGCAAGCCTTGATTATAACGATATTAAATGGATTAGTGATAGTATGATAGTTGTTTCTCTAAATATACTTAGTAAGTATTGTTGGCTCAGTTCTTGCCAGTTTTGAATGTTTCAGTGTCGCCGCTTGTCCTGAAAGGACTAACTGTGAATAGCCCCCGGTGAAGCCGGGGGTTGGTAATGATATCCATCCGGTGATCCCCGAAGGGGGTCAACATGAGCGTATTATTCGCCCCCTTCGGGGACGTACCATCCGGCGGATATCGGATCCCCCGGCTTCACCGGGGGCTATTCACAATTGAACCCTTCGGGTCCAGAATGTCGCTTAATGACTCACATTCCTAGCTTCAAGACTCAAAACTTTCTAAATCCGCGCTATTCGTGTTTATAAACTTACCTTTCCCATTACAAATTCCAGTAGAGATTCGGCCTGATTCTTTCATGTTTCTAACCGGAAAAGCAGTACTTTTGTAGACTATAATAAGAAGGTATGAAGATAGGCTCAATAGATTTAGGTGAACGCCCGGTGTTTCTGGCACCGATGGAAGATGTGACAGATATCTCTTTCCGTTTGATGTGCAAACGTTTTGGTGCAGATATGGTTTATACGGAATTTGTATCGAGCGACGCACTGATCCGTAGCGTGAACAAGACACAGGAAAAACTGACGGTTGCCGAAGACGAACGTCCGGTAGCCATACAGATATATGGTAAGGAAGTGGACGCGATGGTGGAAGCTGCCCGAATTTGTGAAGCTGCCCGCCCTGATATTCTCGATATCAATTTCGGTTGTCCGGTAAAGAAGGTGGCAGGTAAAGGAGCCGGGGCAGGTATGCTGCGGAATATTCCTCTGATGCTGGAGATTACAAGAGAGGTGGTAAAGGCGATCAATATCCCGGTGACGGTGAAAACGCGTCTGGGATGGGATGCCGATAATAAAATAATCGTCGACCTGGCCGAGCAGTTGCAGGATTGCGGGATTGCCGCCCTCTCCATACATGGCCGTACACGGGCACAGATGTACACCGGCGATGCGGACTGGACGCTGATCGGTGAAGTGAAGAATAATCCTCGTATGCATATTCCTATTATCGGTAATGGCGATGTGACGTCTGCTGAAACCTGCAAGGAACGTTTCGACCAGTATGGTGTCGATGGGGTAATGATCGGTCGCGGAAGTATCGGCCGTCCCTGGATATTCCGTGAGGTGAAACATTTCCTGACGAACGGGACACCGCTACCCGACGAAAAATTTACCTGGTATCTGGATATCCTGAAACAGCAGGTCAACCAGAGTGTGGAACGTCTGGACGAGCGGCGCGGCATTCTTCATATCCGTCGCCATCTGGCAGCAACTCCCTTGTTCAAGGGTATTGCCGATTTCAAACCGACTCGCGTTGCCATGCTCCGTGCAGAGACTGTAGCCGAACTATTTGATATTATGGATTCTATTCCGGAAAAGTTTGGAGTTATAGAATAAATCGATCAAAAAATGTAACATTTGAATCATAAAGTGACAAATTTACAATAAATTGATACAATTGTTTATTGCACATACTATAATTCCTCTTATATTTGCATCGAGTTTTTTTCATAGTATTTTAGATCTAAGGTTAACAAGTCTTTGCAAAGGAGGAATCGTGAGATTGCTTCGTTGGGAAGCAAAGAGACCGCATCCGTTATAAATACGGGTCGCGGTTTTCTTTTTTTTATTATTTTCTGAAAAAAGTGCTTCCAATATGCAACCGAAACCATATCTCCTTCGTCTTATAAAGAAAGAACTAAAAATAAATCAGATGAAAACAAAAGTACTTCTTCTTATTGCTTGCCTGATGACCACTCTGACAGGCTTTGCCATCACTGAAAAAACAGTCGATGGAAACGGAAACGTGATTACTAAAGAAATTTCAATCAGCGATTATAATGAAATATCGACGGTTGGCGTCATGGAGTTTATCTATGAACAGTCGGATGCGGCTCCTTATCTGAAAGTAACCATCGACGAAAACCTGTTCCCTTTGCTTAAAATAAATGTGGAAGGCAAAGAGTTGAAAGTCGGCCCGAAAAGAATAAACGAAAGTAGCCGTAACGGAAATACTTACAACCTGAATCCGACGACATTCAAGGTGGTAACGAATTCGCGCGAGATAAAGGAACTGAACGTTGTTTCTTCCGGTGATTTTATTATCGCCAGCCCGATAAATATAAGTAAGCTGGAAATCAATATGGCCGGTAGCGGAAATATCCTGCTGAAGAAGAAAGTGGAAGGAAACAAGCTGGAGGTGAACCTGGCAAGTTCTGGTAGCGTTGTTGCATCGGACATCGATCTGAGAGGGGTTGAATGCAGCCTGGCCGGTAGTGGTTTCATTCAGATAGGAGGGAAGGCCGAACAAGCAGAATACAATCTTGCGGCAAGCGGAAGTATAAAAGCTTACGACTGTACCACCGGCAAAGTGGAATGTAATATTGCCGGCAGCGGTAATATCCAGGCTTATGCCAAAGACCGTCTGGAAGCCAATATCGTAGGAAGCGGAAACGTATATTACAAAGGGGGTCCGACTACCAGCAAAAGTATTATCGGTTCCGGCAAACTGAAAAAAGCAAACTAAATATTAAACTTAAAAGGAAAAAACAGTATGAGAGCAATTGCATTAGCATTCATCGGATTAATGACACTGGGACTGATTTCGTGTCATGCAAGAGGAGTGAAAGGGAACGGTAATATCATCACCAAAGAGATCAATGTATCTGATTTTACAGAGATAAGAATAGGACAAGGGATAGGTTCTTCCGGATTTAATGGATTGTTTTCCTGGGGGCAGAAATTCAAATCGCCTGTATTCAATTATAGCCAGCAGAAAGGTAATGCAGGCCTGGAAATCAAGATTGATGAGAATCTGCTTTCTGCATTAAAGATCGAATCTACCAACGGTATTCTGATGATAGAAGCAAAGAAAGGGAGCCAAATATCCCCGACCGCTCTGGAAATAAACGGACATTCCAGTGAATTGACTAAGCTGAGCACATCGGGTAGTACTGATTTTTATCTGAAAAGCGATCTTACGACCGATAATCTGGAAGTAAGTACTTCCGGCGGTAGCGATGTTTATCTGAAAAATCCGGTTCGTATATCTGGAGTATGCAAATTCAGTCTGAGTGGGGGCAGCGACGTGCAAGCCACCGACCTGGAATGTGACGAAATAGAAGTCCGTACATCTGGCGGTAGCGACATCTCATTAGCCGGTAAAGCAAATAGCGGATTATACCGTAGCAGTGGTGGTAGCGATATCCATGCGTACAAGTTCATAGTGAAGAGTTTGGACTGTGCTTCCAGCGGTGGCAGCGACATCGAAACCAATGTCACTGAAAGCCTGGATGCCTCAGCTAGTGGCGGTAGCGACATTAGGTACAAAGGCGATCCGAAAGTAAATAAGAGTGCAAGTGGTGGCAGCGATATCGATCATGTGAATTAATACAATATAGGGAGAGTTGTAGTAAACCCGGAATTACTTTTCGCGCAAGTGTTTGCAGAAAAGTAGTCTCCGGGTTATTTTTGTGCTTTTTATTCTATCCAATCTACATATTCCAGTCCTTCCACTTCTGTGTAATGCAAGCCGTCCCATTGAACGGGAATGCAACAAAATTGCCATTTACGCTGTCCGTTATCTCCTTTCCAATGCCCGAATACACTACGGATAAGGACTTTATTCAACCCTTTCTTCAGTTTGATTCTCACAGGGGGACGATAGAAGTAGCCTTCTTCTGTCAGCGGTGTTTCTATGCGCCCTTTTCCCCAGCCTGTCCAGGGTAAGCTTTCGAATGGCCAGTGAGGAGGACTCACCCGCTCGTCGTTGAGCCAGATATCACCTCCACTGAAATCCCAGCTTCCTTGCTCAGGTGCTCTTGCCGTGCGATATCCACCGGAATGTCCCCACATACCGTTCAGTCCAAACATCAGATAGACATCCTGCTCTTCCGGGCTGTTTATGTAAGTCAGTGCGTAGCAGGTTCCATCACCTTTGCCAACGGCAGGCGACATCGCCGTAGGCCAATGGTCCAACCGGTATTTGCCCTGATGTGCGTTGAACATGGCATACAGATTACGGATTTGAACTTCGCCTCCATAAATGGGTGAAGGTGTCCATTTCATCAAGGTATCATTTACTATGTATTCTTTTTTTATCAATCTCTCCGGTTCAAAAGAAGTATCGTTTATCCCTTTATGATCGAAAGGACCGATTATCCGCCACTTTATTTCAGCTTGTTTTACGTAAGCAAATGGCGTGTGTTTAAAATAATGATCCCGGTGATAAACCAGGCGATCTTCAAACTCGGCAAAAGCACTCCATTCCGGTGTGCCTTTAGAGGGAACCTGTGCCATCAGGTCGCGTCTCTTCTCTCTGCTTCCGCGCCAGATACGTTCGGCAAAGGTTAGCATGCAAGGATAGAAAGGATATTGTTCCAGTAAACGTTGTTCAGAACTTAATGCCCCGTCTGTCCAGACACACATGATGCTACCCAGTGCGTTGTCATTGCCAACGGGTACTTCGCAAGGTTGCTGGAAGAAGGTTTGCAGCATACCCCCTTGTGAGTCCATATAATCCATGTAAAAACCATTGCTGTCGATGTAGCGTGCCGTTTTGTCAATGGGATGTGCGGCTTCATTCTCACCCCAGCACATCCGTATAGCCTTGTTGTCAGGCGAATATCCCGGATACCAGGTTATCACTTCCTTCCCTTTGCTACGAACGTATTTTATCATTTCGGGCATAAAGCTATCCATTTCAAAATGAACTTCATCCGAGCCGATATGAAAAAACGAATCTTTGAATAAGGGAATTACCTCGTCCAATGCCTTTTGAAGTGTAGCCATTCCTTGCTGTGTCTGAAGTTTCAGGCCGGTTGCTTTTTCGAAATAAGCACTGTGCCCCGGCATATCCACTTCCGGGATGATCCGCATATTCAACGTCGTGCAATAATTTTCGAGTGATATCAGTTCTTCCTGTGTATAATATTTCCCCGGCTGGCGGGTTTTCCAGAAGGAAGATGGAGCTGTCAGTTCCGGCATTCCTTTTACTTCGATTCTCCATCCCGGATCATCGGTCAGATGTAAGTGTAATACATTAATTTTGTAATAGGATAGTTTTCTTATCATCTCCTTTATAAACGGCGTGGCCGCATAATTACGTCCGACATCCAGCATTACGCCTCTGATGGAGAAAGCCGGGACATCATTAATAATACAATTAGAAAGTTCGTATGCATCGGAAGTTTCTTTGATCAACTGTCGTAATGTTTGCAAGGCGTTGAAGAACCCGGCAAAACTGTTCGCTGAAATCCGGACGCTGTTATCCGAGATAGCCAGCTGATAGGCCTCTCTTTTTAATGCATCCTGTTCTTCGGGGAGTTGTTCAAAGTAAACCTTGCATACAGTTGGCGCCTGTTCCGGCATATTCCAGAACATACAGACTTCGTTCAGTTCTTTTCCGACCTGTTCATGATCTTTTATCTTATCCAAAGAACCGATATCAGCTTTTAGTGTAGAAAAGCTGAAACATCCTTTTTGCCGGATCACCTCATCGGGATAGGGGATCAGGGCTGTTGGCAGCTTATTGCTATCCGGAGTCGGTAGCGTCCATCCGGTGTCCTGTCCGTAAAGAACTGTTGAAAAGAAAATGCTACAGAAAAGGACTATTTTAAATCGTACTCTCATAACTGTTCTGTTTATCAAACTCAAAGTAAACAAAAAAGCAACCGGAAGATATACTGATCCTATCTTTTATCCGGTTGCTTCCTTCCTCTTTTACCTTAAATCCTGTTTATCTATCAATAATCGTTTTGTGTCAGATTCGGGTTCAGATTAATTTCACTGGTCGGTATCGGTAACAATAACTGACTGTTAGAAACAAACGTTGAACCTTTCTTCTTCATAGCATCGATATAAACTCCATGACGGATTAGATCGAGACGGCGGTATCCTTCCAGATATAACTCCCATCCTCTTTCCTGCAGGATAGCAGCACGCAACGCTTCCTTCGTACCGTAATCAGCCAGTTTTAAGTTGTGGGTTTCGTTTCCGAATGCGCGTGTACGGATCTGGTTGATTAGGTCGATTGACTCCTGATTGGGACCGTTCAACTCATTCAATGATTCGGCGCGTGCCAGAATAATATCAGCCAGACGGATCAGCACGACATCTGTTCCTTCAGTCCACCCGATATGAGCCGGGTCAAGTGGGAACTTATTCGGTATCGGCCCTTCGCCACCGCCATGACCAATCTCCTTGCGGATATTTTGTCCGTTGGCATCTTTCTCAACACTGATGTATGAAGTCAGCATGTCTGCTCTGCGTTTATCGGCCGGATCGAATGTATTATAGAAATCCCAGGTACAACGATAATAATCCCAACCGATAGAACCGCCGCCTTCAATAAGGAAGTCTGCCGGATGAAAATGCGCAGCATAAGCCGAATGCTGATAGCGGGGAGGCAAACAGGGGATTGAGAAAATTGTTTCTATATTCTTCTCATTCTCCACACCCCATAATTTACCCCAGTCAGATACAAGCTTATGAGGCGAATTATTAATAATCTCGTTTGCCATATCGGCACATTCTTTCCACATCTTGGCTTCCAGATATATTTTACAAAGCTTGGCCTGGGCGGCTGATTTTGTAAAACGGCCGTAATCTTCAGCCGGATAGCTTTCGGGAAGTTTCTCAATAGAAGGCAGAATCTCTGAAATACAAAATTCGATGATCTTATCTTTCGATTCACGTTTGGGTTTCGATGTTATATCAAACTTTGAATCTGTGATAAAAGGAACATCTCCGTACAGATAAGTAAGGTCCGCATAAAACCAGGCTCTAGCTACACGTGCTTCTGCTACAAATTGTTCTATCAGCTTAGTGTCGTTTGTCTCCACTTTTCCCAGATTGTCGATTCCAATGTTGGCACGGACAATAGCCAGGTACAAATCGTTCCAAAGAGAAGAGGTTACATAAAAGTCAACTCCCCATTCGGCCATTTCATACTGACTGCCTTTGCCGCTCTGTGCTCCGGGACCGAAAATCAGACCGTCGGCCGCTATTTCGTTCAGCATCTGATACGCATATTCGCCTGCGGGGATGTAATTACGGGCACTTCTATCACGAAAACCGCCATACACACCGTTCAGATATGCCCGTGCATCCGATTCCGTATTGAAAAAGTCGTCAACAGCTATCTCATTATACAACTGTGTGTCCAGACAGGAAGAAAGTAAGCAAGTTAAACCTGCCAGCAAATATATTTTGAGTGTCTTCATAATTGTAACTTTTTAAAAACTGATTCTTAAACCTGCCATGAATGTACGGCAAGCAGGATATGTATTATAATCGTTTGTGCCTCCAATTTCAGGATCGTAACCTGAATATCCTGTTATGGTAAACAGGTTTTGGGCGTCGACATACACACTGAGAGGGAAAGACTGAATCTTCGTGTTGTAAGTCAGCCTGACAGATTTCAGTCGTAAGAACGATGCATCTTCTACATAGAATGTATTCATATCGCCACCATAAGGGTTGGCGGCTCCCGAATGAATCTGGCTGGTTGTATTTGTCGGAGTCCAGCGATCCATCACACTGCTGAATGCATTGAAACCTTCGTAAACTCTTACCGGGTTTTCGTAATAAGCACGGAACTGATTGTATTTCTTACCACCCAGACGGGCATTGAAGAAGATATTCAGGTTCCAGTTCTTATAGGTCAGGTCATTGCCAAAACCTAATTCCACCTTAGGATCTGGAGTTCCCAGATAACTTATATCCGCATCGTTGATCTTTCCGTCCGGCCCCGCAACAAAGTTCCCGTCGGCATCGCGTCCGCCAATATCCTTGAAACGGATATTTCCGGGTACAGAATTAGGCTGTGCACTGTTTTTGATATCATCACCTTCCTGCCAGATACCATCGTATGTATATCCATAGATTGCATTCACCGGATCATTTTCGGAAGCTCCGATATATGGTTTAGGCAAACCGGCACGATCGTTCCATTTGTTCTTGTTGTGAGAAACGGTCAGTAAAGTTTCCCATTGGAAGTTGCGGGTACGGATATTAGTTGTATTCAAAGTAAACTCCACTCCACGGTTGATAATCTCACCTGCATTTCTCCATTGTGAAGTATATCCGGAATAGGCCGGGGTGGAGAATTGCAGCAACAGATTATCCGTATTGATTTGGTAATATTCAAGAGTTCCTGAAACGCGATTGTTGAGAAAGCCCATATCCAAACCGATATTAAACTGTTTGGCTGTTTCCCACATCAGCAGTGGATTACCTGCATTACCCGGAATGATCGTTGTAACCGGAGAATTACCGAAAACGTACTCATATCCTTTTTTCAGCAAGTTCTGGTAACTGTTGTTACCGATATCCTGATTACCTGTTTCACCATAACCGAGACGAAGTTTCATGTTCGATAACGATGTAAGTCCTTTCATAAACTCTTCGTTAGAGATGCGCCATGCAGCAGAGAAAGAGGGAAAATAGCCGAAACGATGCTCTTTGTCGAATTTAGACGAACCGTCTGCTCTGAATGTTGCGGTAAACAAATAACGGTCTGCGAAGTTATAGTTTACACGAGCTATGCCGGATAACAGTTTATTCATTCTTTTCGTAGTTCCCGGAGCACTATAAGTTTCACCGATACCGATATTATTGTATCCAAAATAGTCGGTAAAGAAATTTGACACCTTGGCTGTCAGTTCTTCATAAGTGAAATCCTGATAAGTATAACCGGCCATGATATCCAGTTTATGAACTTTATTAAACTCCTTCTTGAATGTAGCTGTTCCTTCAAACAGGTTGCTGCGTCCCTGAGTGGCTGTTACAGAAGCGATACCATTGGCATCGGCCCCGTTGCGCGTTGTTTTAGGATTGTAGTATTCACGTTTGGAGTCTTGCATATCCGTGCCTGCCTGCAATTTGATAAACAGGTAGTCGGTAGGAGTTATATTTAACGATGCATTCAACATAGATCTCTTCGAACGTGTTTTGTCGTCGATATCCAGCAAAGATACCGGGTTAGGCAACAAGGCATAGCGCGGGTTCTTTGAAAATTTGCCATTTTCATCACGAACCGGAACATTTGACGGGAATGTATAGGCGCCGGATAATACACCTGTATCTTCTGCACGTGTACCTACAGCTACATTCTTGTCTGATGTATTACTCATAAAGCTGGAAATATTCACGCTAAAGAGAGAGGATATCTTCTGTTCCAGATTTACACGGAAGCTATAACGCTCAAAAGAACTTTCTTTTACTATACCGTTATTCAGATGATAGCTGGCCGACACCATATATTTGGTCGAAGCCGTACCACCCTGCAAAGACAGGTCATGATTAGTAACCATACCGGTATGCGTCACCTCGTCAAGCCAGTTTGTCCCTTTTCCGAATGCCGCAATTTCGTCATTGGTATAGTATGGGTTCTTATTATACAGGGAAAACATTTCATTAGTCACTTTCCCGAATTCCGAACCATCCAGGAACTCGAACCGTTTGGCGATTGTCTGAATACCGAAAGAAGAGTTCAAAGTGACCTTCGCCTTTCCTTCTTTACCCTGTTTGGTCGTGATCAGAATAACGCCGTTGGCGGCACGTGATCCGTAGATGGCCGTAGCTGACGCATCTTTCAACACTTCCATACTCTCGATATCAGAAGGGTTGATACTATTTAGCGGGTCTTTCTTCGGGCCGTCAAACACATCTCCCGAACCCGGATAAAAGTTTGTATTATCCACAGGAAAACCATCTACTACATATAGCGGTGTTTTACTGGCATTTACAGAAGAAAGTCCACGGATACGCACATCGGCTGCACCACCTGGCTGTGTACTGTTCTGAGTGATAACAACACCAGCTGCACGTCCTTGCATCATCTGTACCAAACTGGAGTTGTTAGGTGAGTTAATTTCTTCGGCCTTCAATGAGACAACCGATCCTGTCAGGTCGCTCTTTTTCATGCTACCGTAACCAACCACAATCACTTCATCCAACTTTTGCAGGTCTTCATTCAGTTTAATGGTGAAGGAAGTCTTATTCTTTACCGGTATCTTTTGTTCTATATATCCGATAAAGGTAACGGCCAAAACGCCATTCTCTGCAACCGACAGGCTGAAGTTCCCGTCTATATCGGAGACCGTTCCGTTTGTGGTATTGTCTTCCACGATATTGGCTCCGATAACCGGATCACCAAAGGAATCCAGCACTTTACCCGTTACGACTATTTTCTTTGTTTGTGCCGGATCGGGATTACCGGTTGCCGTTTTCTCATTTATTTTGCGCAACGAGATATAGTTGTTGGCAAATTTATAGGTAATATCACTGTCTGAAAAAATATCATTCAGAATATCGGACACCTGCCGGCTGGGTGTATTTACTTTTACCCGCCGGCTCACATTTATATCGCTCTTACTATAAATAAACAGATAATCGGTTTGCGATTCTATTTCCGATATCAATTCATTCAACGTGAGTGCTTCCTTGTTCAGAGCTACACTTGCCGTCTGTGACTGAATATTCTCGGCATGCAGCTGCATGATAAGCAGGAAGAAGAAAAAGGTTGATAATTTCATAATGCGAACTATTTTTCTTGATTTAAGTTCTCTTATAGCATAATAGCATGTCTGCAACAAGTTTTTTTTCATAACTTTGCTGAATAATAATGTTAATACTTTTTTTTTGTAGGTTACAACGCTAAGAAGATAGTATTGACTATTGCGGGGGAGTGGTACCAACACTCCCCTGTTTCGTCCTATCTGTTCATTACTGATATTTACATAGGCAATATTCTTTTTTAGTTTTACATATAAGGTTAATAAATCTCTATCTCGTTTTCCGTAATTATCCGGAAATTAAATTTCCCCACTTCCTGTATCGCTTGCAGGATATTGGCTATATCGTCGCTTTGGCGGAATTTGCCCGAAAAGACATATTCCCTGATCTCCGGCTTCGTTACAGTGAATTTGACGTCGTACCACAGTTCCAGTCTTGTCAGCAATTCGCCGAAGGGCTTATCTTCGAAAGTAAAGATACCGTTCTTCAGGTATTTTGATTGTTTGAAGTTTGAAGCTGATTTCAACAACGTCCCGTCTTTCAGGAAAACCTTCTCATCCGGTTTCAGGTAAAGGCCGCTCTCTTTGTCATCCCTGTGATATACATATACAGATCCTTTCAGCAGATCGGTTTCAAAATCGGTACTTGTCGAATAGGCAAATACATTGAACTGTGTTCCCAATACCTGCACGTTATATTGTTTGGTTTTGACGATAAACGGGCGTTTCACATCTTTCTTTACGGCAAAGAAACCTTCTCCGTCCAGCTCTACGACTCTTTCTTTATTATTGAACTGATTGGGAACCTTTATTTTCGTACGTGAACTGAGCCAGGCTTCTGTCCCGTCGGCAAGCGTCAGATATACTCGCTGTCCTTGGGGAGCTTCTATCCAGATCGCTTCGTCCCGATGTTTCTCCAATGTATATTTCTCCGAAAGGAACCAGGTAGAGAAAAGCAGGGCGAAAACAGCCGCATACTTTAACGTCAAGCGGGATATATGAAGTACTCTCCTTCTGTTGGCCCGTCGTTCCAGTTCTTTGATCTTTCCGGCCACCAATTTTTGATCGCCTTCCCTATCCATCAATCCGGATAAGGCCATAATATTCTGCATATCCGCCATTTCATCTTTCAGCCTGGCATCATGTTCCATTTCCCGGAAAAGGTTTAACTTTTCGGTATCGGTAAGTGTACCTGCAAAATATTTATCGAGTTGTTCTTTCATAAAATTATATCTTCTTTATTCTTATGACGTAAAAGATAAGAATGCCGCCAAAAAGAAAATCAAAAAATTTTGACTTTAACATTTCAGGCACAGGCTCCTTCTTGCCAAAAGAACTTAAAGGGATTGAAAATCTTAGAGGGTACGATCAGATGATAAAAATAAACAATGGCACATAATCTTTCAATGTGACCTTTAGCTTTTTCAAAGCAATAGCGATCTGGCTTTCTATGGTGTTAACGGAGATATTCAGACGCTCGGCTATTTCCTTATGCCGTAAACCTTCCATCCGACTGAGTATAAAAATCTCTTTGCAACGGGCAGGTAATGAATCGACTGCCTGTGTGATAAGTGTGTCTATATCCGATACGGAAAGATTGTTCTCATCAAACTTCTGCAAAGAGTATAACTTAAATTGCAGTTCCTTTTCTTCCAGTTCCGACAGCAACTGTTTTTGTTTTCCGACCTGGGTTTGTTTGCGAAGGAAATCGATGCAACGGTTCTTTACAACGGTAAAAAGGTACGCATTCATATTCCCAAGTAAAGGTATCTGTTCCCGGTTTTCCCACAAATAAAGAAATATATCCTGTACTATGTTCTCCGCCTCTTCTTTCGAAAGCAGATAAGTTTCGGAAAAGCGCACCAGTTTCGGAAAGTATATCGTATATACTTTCGAATAGTCTTCTTTACCAGAGCCAAATAAACGCTGTTCCATAACTTAATTCCCTATAAAAATATAGCAAATGTAGGAATTATAAATTAAATTACCCCTATTTTTGTAACCAACCGCATCCTTGATGCGTCTATTAAAAGGATAGGCAATACTAAACAAATAAATTATGAGAACAAAAGGCTTATTATCTATTATCATGTTATTAGGGTTGTTATTCACAGTCCAGGCAGCAGATCATGTGAAGGGAAACGGAACTCTTACCACTAAGAAGATAAAGATCGATGAATTTAATACGATCAAAATCGATGGTGTTATTGATTTTAATTACGAACAGTCGGATGCAGAGCCGTATATCGAAGTAACGGTCGATGAGAACTTGCATGAGTTCGTTAATATCAATATAAAAGACAGGGAACTCTCTATCGGCTTCAAAGGAGCTAAAGTAGATCATTATACCAAGTTCATTGTAAAAACCAATTCAAAATGGCTGAAAGAAGTGAAGGCTTCAGGCAATGCCAATTTCATGGTTAATAGTGCGATTACCGGGGATGAAGTGAAGATTAAGGCTAACTCCAACTGTCTGGTTCAGTTGAAAGAAACCGTTAAAGTAGGAAAGCTGGAGCTGAATGTATCCGGTAGCGCCAATATGGTCGTTAACGACTTGCAGGCCGATAAGCTGGAGTGCAGCATCAACGGTTCCGGTACGATCAACCTGAAGAAAGGAAAAGCGGCCGTTGGAGAATACAGTATCACCAGCAGTGGTGAAATAATGGCTTTCGGTGTGGAAGTACCTGATCTGACATGTAAAATGACTGGTAACGGAACAATGGAAGTTCACCCCACCGACAATCTGAAAGCGAATATTGTCGGTAAGGGCAATATCCGCTACAAAGGCCCGACAGCCGTTCAGCAGAAAGTGATCGGCAAAGGCAGCGTTGAGGAAGTAAAATAATAAAACAATATGAAAACAACACTCTATTTATCCGTACTGTCCGTCATCCTGTTGCTCACTTCGGGATGTATCTTTATGCCGTCTATCAAAGGCAATGGTGACGTAATTACCCAGGCGATCGATGTCGCCGATTATGATGCGATTGAAGTACAGGGCTCTTCCATCATCTTCAATTATTCGCAGCAGGAATCGGCTCCGGCTTTGACTGTAACGGTGGATCAGAATATTTACGATCTGTTTGAGTTCAAGACGGATGGAAAGAAACTTGTTATCCGCCTGAAAGATCGCGACAAGAAACCGGTAAGGCTCCGTCCGACGGAATTTACGATCACGACTAATTCTTCTTCCTTGAAAAAAGCCGATCTGGCCGGGATTGACGTGTTTAATCTGAACGGTAAATTCGCGTCAAATGAGAAGGTGAAATTCAGTATGGCGGGTAATACGACATTAGAGTTAAGAGATACTGTGACTGTTGACCAAATGGAAGTAAGTTCAGCCGGGAAAGGTACTTTGAATGCAGATGCACTTTATGCGAGGACATTTAAAGGAGAGATAGCAGGACAAGCCACATTCAACCTGAAAGGTGCAGGCGAAAAAGCAGACTTTGAAATAGCCGGAAACGGTAAAGTGCGTGCGCTGGATTATGAACTCTCGACCTTATCGTGCGAGATCGCCGGAAAAGGAACGATTGAAACGTATGCAAAAGACCGGATCAATGCCCAGATAGCCGGAATGGGAACAGTAAAATATAAAGGAAACCCTACCATAAAAATGGATAAGGCAGGGTTGGGTTCAGTCAAGAAGATAGACTGATTACAACCACCCTTCCTTCCGGTACCATTCAATACTTTCTTCCAGTCCTTTACGTAAGGGATATTCGGGAGTAAAGTTCAGCTCATCCTGAAGCGGCGTAACATCACAAATCCAGTTACGTTGTTTCAGGATGATGTATTTATCGGTGTTCAGTGTCATGCTTTTGTTCAGCAGCTTGCCGATCCATTCGGAACAATGGCAGGCAATATTGACTAATCCCAGCGGAATACGGGCATGCAGTACCCGCTTCTTTCCGAGTATATCCTGTATCATCCGGGCAAACGACTCGTCGGTATGCACATCCCCGTCGGCCACGAAGTAGTGGCGGTTGCGGATCGCTTCGTTTTCCAATGCGAGGAAAGCCACGGTAGCCAGATCTTTTACATAGATAAATGTGATACGCTGGGGAATAGCGCCTACGGCAAAATCCAGTCCGGACTTTACACTTTTGATCTCCATGAAATAATCCTTCTCACCAGGGCCATAGACACCGGTCGGACGCAAGATCACATAAGGGAAATGAGACTGGTTGCGTATATAATTCTCGGCTTCGAGCTTACTCTTTCCGTAAGCCGTATCCGGTTGCTGCGGATCATCTAGCCGGATCGGACGGAAAGTCTTTTCGTCTCCTCGGCCGTAGCTGCTCAGGCTGCTCATCAAAAGGAATTTCTTCGGTTTGCATCCGGCAGCAGCCAGTGCTTCTATAAAGTGATGCGTATATTCTGCGTTGATACGGAAGAAGCTTTTTTTATCCGTCGTTTTGGTCAGGCCGGCATTGTGGATCACATAATCCCACGCGCCATGCTCACGGGCAAAGTCGGTCAGTTGCGCTGTCAACGCTTCCGGGTTGTTATATTTGAGATCGATAAAACGGATCCGTTCATCCTGCAGGTTCTCCCGGCTACTGCTGGCGCGTACACCCGCCCAGGTTTCATATCCTCTGCGCAACGCTTCTTTTACCAGAAAACCACCGATAAAACCGCTTGCTCCTGTAATCAATATCTTCATATCTTAGTTTTTATTCTTCATATAATAGGTGTAGTAATACCACAACAGGCCGATCCAGTTGAGTACGACAATAATTACTATCCAGACGATCTTCTGCCCCCGGCTGATAAAAGGATTCTGCGAAACCGCCTTGCAGCCAAACAGAATAACAGCGATGCCAACGATAACGCCGAGTTCCGGCAATGAGATTAAACAAAGTGGGTGTGACATGGAAAAAATAGAATTAGTGTTCGTGTGTTTTCAATACCCGGTGCGGCAGGTTACCATGTCCGATCAATTCGATCGGGCAGGCATATTTCTCGCCCAGCCACTCCTCGGTGACATCCACGCCGGAATGATAGTGTGATGTTTCGTTTACGCAGGCTATATTCTTTACCATCGCCAGGACGGTTCCGATGTCGTGCGAAACAAGAATGATCGCACTCTCCTTATTGATCTCTTCCAACAACTGATAGAAACGCGATTCGAACCGTTTGTCGACATACGAATTCGGTTCGTCCAGAATAAGCAATTGCGGACGGGATACGATTGAACGCCCCAGCAGGACACGTTGCAGCTGACCGCCCGACAATTCACCGATCGACCGGGTATAAAGGTCTTCGAGTCCCATCTGCCGGATCACTTCGTCGATACGCTGCTTCTGCGCCTCTGTGTACGAACGGAAACGGGGCTTTTCGGCAGCCAGTCCGGAAGCTATTACTTCCCAGACCGAGATAGGGAACTTCCGGTCGATATTGTTCAACTGGGGCAGATAACCGATCCGAAGGGAAGATACAGGCACACCATCCTGATAAAAACGGATTGAACCCGATACAGGCTGAAGCAATCCGAGGATCACCTTCAGCAAAGTAGTCTTTCCACCGCCATTCGGCCCGATAATTCCCAGAAAGTCATCTTTCCATACAGTCAGGGAGACATCCTTCAGGACTATTTTGTTTCCGTAGGCGGCTGTTATCTTATCTATTTCAATGAGCTTGTCCATCTGCCAGTGCTTTTGCTATATGTATCATTTCTTTCGACCAGTGATAAGCCAGCGGATTGATCACAGTCAGTTTACATCCTGTTTCCTTGGCGATCAACTCTGCATTCTTCTGGTCGAATTCCTGTTGGATAAAGACTACGCGGGCATTGTTGTCGCGGGCTGTCTCCACCAGCTTCTTCAGTTGGGCCGGTGACGGCTCCTTGCCATCCATTTCGATACACAGTTGTGTCAGGTTGAATTCGTTTGCAAAATAGGTCAGGGCCGGATGGTAGATAATAAAGGTACGATCGGTCAGCGGGTCGAGTAATTGCTTGATCTCGCCCTCGGTCTTATCTATTTCATCTACCAGTTCGTTATAATTCTTCCAGAAATATTCCGTATTGTCGGGATCTAATGCGATAAAGGCATTCAATGTATTCCAGGCTACAACTTTGGCTCCGGTGATGGAACTCCAGATATGCGGATCTACTCCCCCATGATGATGATGGTGATGCCCGTCCTCTCCGGCATGAGCACTGTGATCGTGGCCGTCGTGATTATGTGCGTGGCTGTCTTCTTCCGTGTCGGTAAGCAGGTTCATCCCTTCGGAAGTGTCGAACACTTCCAGCTTCGGGTTGTTTTCGCGTATCTTATCCATCCAGGCCTGTTCGAAACCGATAGGGCCGATACGCAGATAGGCCATACTTTTCCCTATCTGTATCATTTGTTGAGGTGTGGGATCGTACGTTTCGGGACTCTGTCCGGCTGGTACCACACAGTTTATTTTGAATTTATCCCCTGCTATCTTCTCGGCGAAATAGCGTTGGGGTTCGATTGTTACTGTTACTATATTTCCTTCTGTCTGCTTGCTTACGCAGGCGGTTAGCAGAAGAATTGAGAGGAAAGTGATTATTATACTCGTTTGTTTCATGCTGGTTATCACTGTATTTATATACCGGATCGTTTATTTTATCTCAAGTCTACAAAGGTAGCAATTTTTTTAACACGGCTACCGGCGTATAAAAAGATAAACAAACGGGAGATAGGGATGGTTTATGGACGAAGCTGTTTGGGGAATTACCCAATGGGTTATGGAAATATTCCACACTTTCCGCCCCGGAGCTGTTTTTCATCTTTTCCGGCAGAGAATTTTGAAGAGAGGCAAGCCGCGCGTTTACAGCCTGTTATCGAAAGATCTCTTTTGTCATTTGTTTTTGGCACGGATATTGATAAATATGGGGGAATAGGTAAATTAAGGTATTAGGTTTTTAAGGTAAAAAAGAAAGTATGAAAAAGATTGTTTTAATGGCGATGATCGCCACTAGCGCCGCATTTATGTCACAGATCCAGGCCCGGAACACACCGGATAATGTTGTAATGCAAACAGAGAAAGTCGATAAGTTCTATGAAATAGATATCACGGAGATTCCCCAGATCTTGCTGGAAGGGGTGAACAAGGTCTATCAGGATTGCCTGATCAAGTCGGTTTATGTGTCAAACAATAGCACGTATGTAAAATATAAGGTTGTCCTGCTGACCCGCGAGCAGAAAGAGTTGAAAGTCTATTTCGATGACAAAGGAAACGTAGTTAAAGAACACGGATATTTCGAGGGCGCAGCTATCTAAGTGTCCGACATCGTTTGAATTGATCTATAATAAGAAAGGCATTGCCCGCTCATTGAGCAGCAATGCCTTTCTTATTTCATCTTCCGGAGCCGGTCGGCTTATGGCTGACCAGCTTCGGGATTTGTTCATTAAAGTACCTGGATACCTTCTTCGCGGGCCTGTTCTTCTCCTGAAGGAGTGATCAGTTTGTAACCCTTACCGTGGATGTTGATGATTTCGATACCTGGATCATCTTTCAACAGTTTACGAAGTTTTGTGATATACACGTCCATACTACGGGCATTGAAGTAGTTGTCATCTACCCAGATTGTTTTCAGTGCATAGTTACGTTCCAGAATTTCATTTGCATGTGCACACAGAAGGCTCAGCAATTCACATTCTTTGGTAGTCAGCTTTGTTACTTTGTCGCCGATAGCCAGTGTTTGTTTCTGAGTATCGAACAAGAAATTACCAAGCTTGTAGAAAGGAATGTCTTTCATCTTCTTACCTTTCACACGGCGAAGGATCGCTTCGATACGAAGCAACAACTCTTCCATGCTGAACGGTTTTGTCAGATAGTCGTCTGCACCGATTTTGAATCCTTCCAGGATATCTTCCTTCATTGTCTTTGCAGTAAGGAAAATAATTGGAATATCAGGATTTATTGAACGGATCTCCTGTGCAAGAGTGAAACCGTCTTTTTTCGGCATCATCACGTCTAATACGCAAAGATCATATTTGCCTTTGGTGAAACCTTTGTAACCAGCTTCTCCATCAGAGAAGAGATCAGTTACATAACCTTTTGCCTGTAGGTATTCTCTTAATAGCATACCCAGGTTTTCGTCGTCTTCACAAAAGAAGATTTTCAGTTTTTCTTCCATAACTAACTTTTTATAAGAGGTAAAGTAATAATAAATTTTGTTCCAACATTTCCGGGACCGATCTCGGCACGGATCGTACCTTTATGGTCCTCGATAATTTTACGGACGTAGGCCAGTCCCAAGCCGAAACCTTTTACGTCGTGTACGTTTCCGGTAGGTACGCGGAAGAAGCGGTCGAACACTTTCTTAAGGTATTCTTTCTTGATCCCGATACCATTATCTTCAACAGCAATCAACAGTTTCCCGTTGTTATCGTTCCAAGTTCTAACCATCAATGTAAGCGGCACTTCCGGGCGGCGGTATTTCACTGCGTTGTCCATCAGATTGAACAGTACATTGGTGATATGCATTTCATCTACATAGATGGACGAGTCCGTTGCCTGTAAGTCAATGTCGAGTGAGCCATCATACTTTTCTACTTTCAGGACGAAGGTGTTCGCTACACTGATCACCAGATCGTTTGCATCTACTTCTTTCAGTTTAAGTGCAGCTTTCTGCCGTTCGAACAACGACATCTGAAGCACTTTTTCTACCAGGAAGCCCAGTCGCTTCGTTTCATCATTGATAACTCCTGATATGTGTTTGAACACGTCGGGGCTCTTGGTAATATCCGAATCTTTCAACATCTGTGCCGCAAGGGAGATCGTAGAAACCGGAGTTTTCAGCTCGTGCGTCATATTGTTGATAAAGTCGTTCTTCATTTCTGACAGTCTCTTCTGGCGGAATACTATATATATGGTAAAGACGAACGTTACCAAAAGTATCAGCGAGAAGACGACAGACGGTACAATAAATGTTACAGAACTTGAAATATAATCACCCTTTGTCGGGAAATATACCTTCAGATAATTCTGCTTCGAGGGAGGATCGTTCGGGAACAATACATACGTAATGATATCAGACGCAATAGGTTCCTTCTTTATTTCCCCACTCTGGTACACTGTTTTACCATCTTTGTTAATAACAAGAAATATGAACGGCAAGTTCAAACCGTTGTTAATAAATTCTGTTTTTAAGTAATTATTCAGTTTCTTAAAATCCACCCGCTCCTGAATAGGCTTAAGGTTTGGCGTGTATAACATACTATACACGACCTCTTTCATCAAAGCATCCTGATATTGAAAACGGCGCTTCAATGTTTTCTGCAAATCCTGCGAAGTACTGACAATGTTGTTGGATGCCTGTTTCTTATCCAGCGACGACAGCGGTTCGAATTTCTGGCTGAAACTGTGCAACTGCTCTATATGCAGGATATTTCCGTTGGCATCCTGTATCTGTAATTTCTGCTGGCTGATTGTCTGGGCAAGATTCTTCTGTGCATCCTGGCTGTTTTGCAGATACTCATTCTCATCACGCTTGATATCCTCTTCGAGATATTTACGTGTTTCGTCGAGCTCCAGGTTTTTTGATACCTGATGCAGGCTTCTTTTTACTGTTTCGTTGAATTGCTCGCTACTTTTTTTGAGTATGATGCTCACGTACTTAACCTGAAGGAAAAGCAAGCCGGCAAATGCAAATGCCATTACAATAGCGAGTAACCAAATAGTCGATTTCCTCATTCGAAATACTTTCTCTTTTTAACAGAACAAATAACGCTCATTTTAGTTTAATATTCACACAAAAAAGGTAAAAAACGTAGGCTTATTATGTTAAATATAGTTTGCCTGTCCACCTGTTATTTTGTATATCCCTTTTGAAAACAGTGCTTTAGCCTTATATTCTCCTTCCGAAAGGAATAGTTGTAGCTTCGTTCTTGTGTATAAAAACATAATTATTGATTATTTTGTTTCAACTTATGCAAAAAATATGAATTTGCCGGAGGCGGATACGGACTCATATTCGGGCATACGGAAAAGGTATAATATATATGTATAACGGACGCAACTACCGATTTATTTTATATCCGGGCTAACGAACGGTAACAGAAGAAATTGAAACTTCTTAAAAACTTTTGCCGAATGCATTCAGTTTTAATTATTAGCTATATCTTTGTCACCTGACAAGAGTTATGTAGCATGGCACAAGAAGGTATTACACAAATTGATGTAAAACAGGTATTGCAACAGAAGGCTCCCTCGGTGGCCGGCAAAATTCCCGGTTTTATTGTCAATTATCTGATCCGTACCATTCACCAGGATGAATTGAATGATATCCTTACGCGGTATCATGATAAGGATGGGGTTGATTTTATGAAGGAACTGATCGGTTACTTTGATCTGACCCTGGAACTGGTGAATGAAGAAAATATTCCTGCGGAAGGACGCTATATCTTTGCATCCAATCATCCGCTGGGAGGACTGGACGGTATCTGCCTGTCGGCAGTGATCGGCCAGCATTATAACGGAAAGATCCGCTATCTGGTAAACGACCTGTTACTCTACCTGTCTAATTTAAGATCCATTTTTGTCCCCATCAATAAGCACGGTGCACAGGGAAAGAACAATGCCCGGTTGATCGATGAAGCATATGCTTTGGATAATCAGATCGTGACGTTCCCGGCTGGTCTTTGTTCCCGTAAGATAGACGGGAAGATACAAGATCCCGAGTGGAAGAAATCGTTTATCCAGAAGGCCGTCGAACATAAACGGGATGTCGTTCCGGTTTATTTCGAAGGAAGGAACTCCAATTTCTTCTATCGGTTGGCTAATCTGCGTAAGGCGCTGGGGATTAAAATGAACTATGAAATGCTTTATCTGCCGGACGAAATGTTTCGGTGCAAACATAAAACGTTCCGTATCCATTTCGGGGAGCCTATTCCGTGGCAGACCTTCGACACAAGTAAGAAGCCGGGCGAATGGGCCGAATGGGTAAGAACACTTGTTTATAATCTCAGGAAATCATAGACTCTATTTATATGCAAGACATTATTAAACCGATTGATCGTGCAATCCTTAAGGCGGAACTGACGAAAGAGAAGAAGCTCCGCAGCACGAATAAATCAAACAATGAAATATATATTGTAACCGCCCATGACTCGCCTAATGTAATGCAGGAAATCGGGCGTTTGCGTGAAATCGCATTTCGTTATTATGGCGGGGGAACCGGCTTTCCGGTAGATATCGACGAGTTCGATACGATGGAGGATGCCTATCGTCAGTTGATCGTCTGGAGTCCGGAAGATGAACAGATACTGGGAGGTTATCGTTTCCTTTGCGGTTCGGATGTCAAGTTCGATGAGAACGGTAAGCCGATGCTGGCTACTTCACACCTGTTTAACTTCTCTGAAAAGTTCAATAAAGAATTCCTTCCTTATACGGTCGAGTTGGGCCGCTCTTTTGTTACTTTGGAATATCAGTCTACGCGTGCCGGTGCAAAAGGTTTGTTCGTGCTGGATAATTTGTGGGACGGACTGGGCGCCTTGTCGGTCGTCGATCCGAGCCTGCAGTATTATTTCGGGAAAGTAACGATGTATAATACCTATAATACGGAAGCCCGCAACATGATCCTTTATTTCCTGGGTATGCATTTCCCAGATGCGGATAGGCTGGTGACACCTGTCTACCCGCTGCAGACGGATATGGATCTGGAGAAAATGAAGGCTTTATTCCGGTATGATAATTTCAAGGATAATTACAAGGTGCTGAACCAGGAAGTACGTAAGTTCGGTATCAACGTGCCGCCGCTGGTAAATGCCTACATGAGCCTTTCTCCAAAGATGCGCGTATTCGGTACGGCTATCAACCACGAGTTCGGGGATGTGGAAGAAACTGGTATCCTGATCGCCATCAATGAAATTCTTGAAGATAAGAAGAAACGTCATATCGAAACCTACCTAAAAGAAGAAGGACAAACAGCCGACCTGATCCGGAAAGCGGAATAAGTCGGGCAGCCGGAAGCTATCTTCCGATCTTCTACATTACACATACGTATGTGACGTACAAATTATCTACCCTATACCCTGCTTCCTGATACCCTATAACGTATCGCTTTCCACCTTATAGGGTGTCGGGCGACAGGTTATAGGGTAAAATGTAGGGAAACGGAAGGTAATAAACATTGCGGCACTTACGGCATTTACGGCATCCCCTCTGTTTTGCGGTAGACGCCACGCGACAGGCGGGTGATGAAGGCCGGTTGCAGGCGCGAGAGATAACGGCGCACGGCCCGTTCGCCGATCCCTGCCGACTGGCAAAGCGGGTAGAGATCCGATAAGGTGAACTGCTCCGGCAAACTGTTGAATATCTTCCGGAAATTGTCCGGGCAACTCAGTTCGGGCGTCTCGGTATCCACCTGCAACTGCGTCATCAACAGACGACTATGCTCGATACAGACCCCGGTGATCGCCATCGCCGCCCGGAAATGACAGTCACTGCAGAAACGTTCGTCCACCCCGTAATCGAGGCCGGCCACATCGAGAGCGGTAAAGATCATACAAAGGCGGAACGTGATTAGCCCGTAACGCTTCACCACACTCAGGAAATCATCGCTGCCAAACACATCCGACTCGCCCAGCAGACGGCCGAAATGACGGTTCAGCTCTTCCCACTGCCGCGCGGTGAGGCGTACCTGCAAACGACGTTTACGCAATAGCTCGGCGGCATCGGCCATCCTTTCGGAAAGACTGTCCAGATGAGACTCGAAATCTTCCGTATCTTCCGTGGGCGACACATCCTGCCAGACAGCCTTACTGCGGCAGGTGTAGAGCAACAGGCGGCTCACCAGTCCGTTCTCCGTATCAGGTATCAGGCGCGGAAACTGTCCCGGTGTCCCGGCCAGCAGCACGGCCAGACGGGGACGGGGGATACGGATCATTTCATTATCCGTCTTACGCGACGAAGCTACCGGCTCATGGTGGAACGCCTTGCGCAGCAGGTCGTCGAACTGTCCGTAATCCTGTCGCGAGGCGCTGATCAGGGTATCGATCTCGCTGTCGACCATCAGGCCGCCTGTTTCGCCGTTGTCGGCCAGATGCACCAATAGCTTGGCTTTCGTTATCTGGGTAGGGATCAGGAAGTAGCAGGTAGACTCTTTCAGCGGGGCTTCCGCTATCTGTACCGCTTTGCCTTTCCGGTGGGCAGTCGTCTTTTTCAGTTCCCACTCTTCTTGTGCCTGCCGGTAAGCCTCTTCTTTCCGCTTCGTCTCGATCTCGATCAGCGAAGCATACCGGTCGGCCAGGCGGCGCATATCGTTGATACACCCTTTGCCGTTGGCCGCCGGAGCCACCTCGACGGTAAAGAGGTGGGGATAGACACGTTTTTTGTTATACACGCCCCAGACCCCCGGCAAACAGGCACTGGCTACGGTGCAGGCTGCCAGCAAGGCCATGTCGCGTTCGCGCGGATCGGTATAGAAACGAATGGCCTCACCCAGGAGCGACGGCAGATGGTCTGTCAGGTCGGCGGGCAGGAGAGGGGTCGATTCGCGTAGCTCTTCTCCCGAAACGACGGGCGATGCCGTAAGTGCCGCTTCTGGCCGTAACGCGGGTAGGCGGGAAGATCGCTCGTCGCTATTTCCCTGGTAAGCAGACGATAATGCCAGACGGATCTCTTCTTCCGTAAAGTCGGGGGCGGTTAACAGGGCGGCGCAAAAAGTGGCTGTCTCGTCGCAGCCGAAGCCCCGGCGGTTGGCCTCGCAGCCGAGGCGGTAGACTGTCTGGTTACGGTTGCCCTCGAGGGCCGGATGGTTGCGCAGCCAATCGTGAACAAACACTTGTGCCGGGGCGATGGCGGAAGGGGAGAAAACCTCGGCTTCGGGGTTGTAGTAAGCTTCCGGATCATAGCTTACGTAACAGCAACGGCTGATGTCTTTGCAGGCACGGTCGCAGAACAATCCCGCCAGTTGCTCGTAGCAGGCAGCCACTGCCGCGAAGGTGGCAGGGTGTTCTCCACCACCGGTATCGACGGCAACGAATACTTTCAACCCCTGTCCGCCGGGACTGACGAAGAGGGCTAGCGTGGTAGCCAGTCCGCGCAACCGGGCAGCCAACCCCGAAGGGTTGGCTACATGGTCGAAATCGAGTCCTGCGATCTGCGAGTAAGCTTCCAGCTGGTTAGCCCGGTGGCCGCCCTTGAAGAGTCCCGAGGGTGTGAACCCCGGCAGCTGCTTCTTTTGTTCCCGGGCTCCTTCCCGGTCGCCTGCCGACAATGCGGCGCGGTAGGCAACGATCAGGTACTCCCAGCGGCGGCTACGGATCAGGATAATGATTTCTTCCAGCGTGTAGGCTTTGGAAGGCGGCAGGTAAAGCCGCTCGAAAAAAGAAATGGCGGGTGCATTCATAATGTCTTAATTTAATGGTTATACAACTTATTGGCTGATACACAAAGCTACTGTTTCCGCTCTTGATTGTCAAGCATAGGAAGCGACCACCCGGCCGTTGCCGCGGGAGAAGCCGGAAGGTGTGGAAAGGTGCCTGAAGGTACCTGACAGCATCCCGACTCCCCGATGGCGGTGGCCAGGGTGGTCGTTTCTTCTGCGGGGAGTGGGAAAATATTTATTTACCCAGTTTCCGGTGCTTGTCCGCCATGTAATAATAGCGGGCGACGGTGGCTTCGGCAACTTCGAAACCGAAGATATCGCAAAACAGTCCGAACAGTCGCCCGTCGTGTGTGCAGCCGGGACAGTTCTTCAGCGAATGGTCGATATCCTTCAGTGCGAAGCTGAGGGAAATATAGATCGCCTGGGGCACATGCTGCTTGTCTTCGGGATAGATAACAGCGGCTCCCAGTTTTTTTCGGAGCAGGGACTTGCCATGTTTCAATCTCCGTTCGTTTCTGCGCGACAGCTTGCCGCACTCGTCTTTCATCCGGCGCAGACGTTCGATCTCGCCGGCCAGAGCATCCAATGTGAGGGATGCCAATGTGAGGGATGCCAATGAGGGCTCTTTTTTTTCATCTTGATGATTATTTTAAATATGTAATATGCAGATGGGGATAGTAGATGGTTTAGTTCATCCTAACAACGAAGCCCCGGAGAACGAATTCCCCGGGGCTTGTTTTTGTCTGTTTTTGCTCTTCACAGAGATCGAACAGAAGAACTTTATTTCATTACTTTAGTATTAATACGACTGCTTGTTCGCCCTCACGGGGTAATTAGTTGATTCTTGTATAGGGCATCAACCGCGCAGTCAAATTTAAATTTATTGATTATAAATAGTTACTTATTTTACGATTGCTTTTACAGCTGCTTCACCTTCTACGGCTACTACTACGATACCTGCAGGAGCAGAGATAGTAGCGTTGTCGGAAGAAAGAACTGTGCTGGCAATTGTCTGACCAAGAACGTTGCTGATAGTAACTTTCTTACCTGCTGCACCGTTGATGATAACTTTACCTTCAGAAGCAATTACGCTGATAGAAGAAACTGTTACATCTTCGTTGGCAACCGGGTTACGTTTAACGTTTTCTTCGATACCGAATACATCACCGTTTTCGTAACCATTTGTTACTACAACTGTTCCGTTGATCCATTTCAGGTAACCTTCGTCACTTACTGTACCTACACCATTTGCATAAGCTTTAGCGAACTCTTCTGCTGTTTCATAGCTCTTGTTGTCGCCCAGGTAAGACTTGAACTGAGTCTGGATCTTGAATGTCTTAGCATCGCTATCTACATAACGGAAGGCGAACTTAGCTACATTGAATGCAGGATCAGTCATACCGATCTTAACTGTTTCGCCACCCTGACGAGTAACATACAGTGTATCGTTTGTATGGAAACCTTCTACGAATGATAACTTAGCCAACTTTTCACCGGCTTCGTTTTCATTTACATACCAGTTGTTATGGATATGATTTACACCATATACGTTAGCTGTGTCGATCAGGTTCACCAGGAAGCGACCGTAAACTGTATCGATGCCACCGATGATAGGATCGTGACCCGGTATTTCGCAGTTTTCAGTGTGCAGGCCGAATGAAGGATTAACAGCCAGTAAGTACTGGTAAGTAGTGTTCAATACGCCATCAGCATCCCAACGGTTGATGTAAGCTGTATCAGCAAAGATAGCCGGGTTTACACTGAACTGGTTCGTGTTGTCGATGTTCAGGAAGCTCAATGTATCTTTTTCTACAACAGACTTAGCGTCACGTTTTTCATACAATACCTGTGAGTTGTTTTCGTTGCGGAACAAGCTGATAGTATCACCCCATTCGATAGCGATCTTGTGATATTCAGATGCATCGGCAGCTTCTACCACCATGACAGAGTTGTTGTCGGCAGCATATGTCTGCATACGTTCCAAAGAACCGTTTTCAGCACTGTTGGCCAGATACATTTTGTCTGCACTTAAAACAGCTTCTTCTTCAGTACCTGAGATTTCAACGAAGTTGTAACCGTTCGGTTTAACCTTCAAAGCGAAACGTTTAGCTTTCTGAGTTTCGTTATCCTTATTTGTTTCGTCGCAAGCATAGAAGTTGAACTTCGGAGTTGCATCGAATGTTACGAACTCGCGGTTAGACACTTTCTGGAAAGCATACGGAAGGATAGCCAATGTATCTCTCTTAATCTTCTTTGCATCGCTTTCCCAACCATTACCATCTTTATTCAGTGTTGCAAACGCAGTGATAACATATACAGTATCCACTTTTGTATACTTCTTATTATCGTCTTGTTTCATACCGAAGTGCAGTTTCCACTTGTCAGCCTTTGTCTGATCAGCAACGGCACCGATCTGGTGGCTGTTCTCGTGATTTTCTACAAAGTAAGCATTGTGGTTACCACCGATAGCATGATACTGACCTAAGAAGTAGTTATTGCTTCTCAACGTATTTTCAGTTGTCTGCATATAACCCTGGAAGTTGTCCTTCTTAACTGATTCTGTCAGGTAAACGATGTCGTTGTTATCACCCTTCAGGTTAGATTCAGAAGTAGAAGCAGAACCTGCAGTCGGAGTAATATATACTTCGAACTTATTGCCATCACGCAGACGCAACTGAATACCAGTGATCTTAACAGCCGGATTTTCACGGTTTGTCAATGTGAATGTATTTGTACCCAAATTAGCTTCAGTTACCATCCACTGTGCTTCAGGAGCAGATTCGGCTACTGTGCTTGATGCTACGTAGTCGGCTACGGATGTGATAGAAGTTGGATCCCACTTGCTAGTACTCTTATTCCATACATATTCCAAACCTTCCTTATCGTAAGTAACAGCTACAATACCGTTCAGCTTATAAGCTTCATCATCAGCATTTGCATTTACTTTCGTATCAGCATAAGAGATGTTCCACAGTTTGCCTAGCAAATTCTTAACCGGATAGACATTGTCGCTACCTAATTTGATATACGGCAATTTAGTCAGGTCGGTTACTTTTATAACAGAGGTCAGATAGAATTTCTTATCTACTTCCAACACTGAAACAGTATAGTCGCCAACCATCATCTTAGCGATAACATCTGTTGAAGGATTGCTCAGGTCATACATGAATTTGAATGTATTTACATAATTCTTATCACCATCCTGATCTTTATCATATTCTTTCTTGGTAACCCATGCAAATGCACCGACAGCATTGTCGCCGGAGATTTTAGCTTTGTTCAATACCAACATCTTGGCTGCAGCATCCTTAGCATCTTTGTTATCCCAAAGAACATACGTGCTGTTTCCGGCCTGAGTTTCTTTCTGATACATCTTACCGCTGAAGATATTGCTGTTTTCGATAACGTCTTTGCTATCTTTTTCGATTGCAATAGTCATTTCGAAGCCCGGATTCAGGATAGCATCCAGTTGATCGTTAATAACAAGAGCCATAGGAGCTTCGTAGAAACCGATAACGGCGTTTTTAGCACCAGGAACATTTGAAGCTTCGCCGTCTGCAGTGATAACACCTGTCTTGTGAGACAAAGTAAAGCCCTGACCTTCATACTTAACACCACCGGTCAGTTGAGCCGTACCGTCAGACATAGTCCATTGGATAGCTTTGCCACCCTTCATTTGCAAGCTGGTGAATGTATAATAATAAGCAATGCTATTATCATTTGTTTCACTTACTTTCCACAAGTAGCCTTTGTAATCAGAACCATCGAATGCTTCTGTTGAAACAGTTCCGTCAGGAGCAGCATACAGATATTCCATAGTATTGTCAGCCTGTTGTACGCCAACCAAAGCATAACCAGAAGGTACGCTTGTATACAACTTCTGTTCGTTAGACTTCTGAGTTCCGCCAATTACGATACCATCTGATGTATTTACTACATCTGTAATATCCATTGATGTGGTAGATACATACAGTCCGCCTGTAGTTTCTATATCACCAAACTGAATAGCACCACCGGCTGCTATTGTAACCTCCGGAGCGTCTTTCACAGGGGCTGTTTTAAATGTTACTTCACCTCCTGCTTTTGATGAAAGAGATTTCGGAGTAGGAGCATTTTCAGCAACTAATGCCACCGGCTTGCCTGCGCGTTCAGAAGCGACAGAGATCAGTTTGCTACCTTCCAGTTTCCATGAAGCACTTGCCGACTGAGCAGCAGTAGGTTCTGCGTCTTTAATCTCCTCTTTACCTGTTGCAAGAGCGAATGTACCATCCTTTTCTACTACTACAGAAAGATAAGTATTGCCATTCTTGAAATAGAAAGGAGCAGCAACAGTAAGTTTGCCGGCTGCGTCTACTGTAACAGCAGTTACCTGACCGTTTGCATCAACCGTAGCATTATCCAAGCCAGGAAGATTATCGGCAGGAGTGGCATATTTAGCAGCAACGGTAGCGACTGTTCCTGTTACGTTTTCAGATTCACCGTCTGTAGTTTTTAAAGTAGAAAGAACCAGGCTAGGAGCATTATTATCGTTTTCAATCACTTGACCCACTGCGCTATACAGATATACTTTTTCTGCAGCAGTAGGTTCCTCAGTAGAGCAGAGAAGACCTTCTTCTGTCTTCTTCAACCATACATTCTCACCCAGTTTGATAGCGTAATCTGCTCCAAAAGCAATAGCAGTACCCGTTACTCCTAAAGTAGGAGCCTGGTTATTTTCAGCAACAACTAATTCTGCACCGGATGTAGCCAGAAGCTTAGTAGAGGCGATTGACCACTTTCCTTGGCCTGCTTCGCTCAGTGTTGTGCTTGTCAAGTTCTCCCATCCATTTAAAGCAGCAGGTTTAGCAGCGTTGTATTTGAGGACTGACTGGCCGCTAACATTTGAAACATCTTCTGCATGAAACAAGATTACCTCTGCCGCTTTGGCTGCATTTAGCACTGTCGTGTTTGAAGCCAGTACTTCTGTTAGATAAACAGGCTGGGAGCCTTTGCTACTCTCTGCAGTAAATTCAGTACCATCCAGATTTAACCAATACTCACCTATTTTGACCGCATACCCATTTCCTTCATCAAAAGTGATTTTAGAATCATTTTGCTGATCTGCTATATCCTCAATTGTCAGTGTTCCAGAGCCATTATGCTTTAAGAACTTTCCATCTGCAAACTTAAGGTAGTAGCCACCAGTTCCCGACGTAAGAGTACATTTATACTCTTTCGCATTAGCATCCTGAATAGAAAGGCCTGTTACTCCGACATTACCATCTGGTTCAGCAGCCTTCCAATTCAGCACCTGGCTTTCCGTAGTTAATGGAACCACATCCTTAGTAGGAACGATAGTACCTAAAGCTAATCCATCCTCTGTCTTTGCTTCAGTTACAGGAGTTTTTGCTGCTACAAACAAACCAGCAGCCGCAACCTCACTACCTGCAGCCTGTAAAGAAAGAACGCCATCAGCAATAGACAATACTTTGCCGTCAGCTGCTGTTAACTTGCCCGTAGTTTCATCCAGCGTAAATGCCAAAGCACCTTCAGCTTTAGCCTGCATAACTAAATTACCCTTAGCATCGGCTGCTAAAAAATAAGTAGCCTCTTCACTAGCAGCAGCAGTCAGGTTATAAGTGCTACCACCGTCAACCTGAACCATCTTCCAAATGCAAGAGGTTCCCTCATTAAATGTTTCGCTAGCGAATGTATAGCCCGTAAATTCGCCAGCTTCATTAGTCTGAGCTACCGCCGTCACATACTTAGCTACCCCGTCACCTGCAGGAAGGATCATTGCGTCTACAGCGTAGAACAATCCACCCGAAGCTAACAGTGCAGCTACTAACGTAGAAAACTTTTTGTTCATAATTCTTTAATTTAATATTAATAATAGTGTTTCTAAAAAGCCTGTTCGGAAAGGAAGGCTTAGTGTTGTCAAACGTTAAATGACTAGCTAAAACGTTCCTTTTTTCTAGTCATTTTTTCGGGGGTCGATTGCTTTCGTGTAAAAAAGGGGGAATTTTATACTAACTTTGCTATCCGGTTGATAAGAAAGCACATAGATTAGGTAAAATAATTTGGAAAAGGATTGCAGATTCAAAATTAAGCCATACCTTTGTATGACTAAAAAAAAGGAACGATTTATCTAGTCAGTCCTATATCGTCATCTATCCTTTATTATTCAACAGATTACTCCCTGTATTCGATTCCCCCTATTTATATATATATATGTACCCGCGCGCGTTACCTAATATCCTGTGTATCAGCATCCGTTTTTTCAGGTTTTCGCGGGGAATTGTTAAAGGGTCGTTTTTGGTGGGTTTTCAGGAAGAGAAACAGGGGATTTGCAGCTACAAAAAAAGGCCGTCGTTTGGTAACGACAGCCCTTTGATTATCACTTTATGAGAAAGAGTATTACAGTTCGCCTGCTTCTTCCTCTTTCTGCTTTATCCATTCTTCGGCAACAAGGGAGAGTTCCTCATACCATTTTTGTCCGAACTTACGGATAAGCGGCTCCTTCAGGAATTTATATAAAGGAAGTGCTTCTTTCCGGCCTAGCAGTTCGGCTGCTTTGCATATTTTCCAACGGTCGTAGTTGACGGCGCGGAAGTCTTTGTACTGGGCAACGCGCACCGGATAAAGGTGGCAGGATACCGGTTTGTAGAAAGACAGTTTCCCCGCGCGGTAGGCCTTTTCGATGGCGCACTTGCAGGTGCCGTCGCTGTCGTAGCAGGTGAAAACACAATCCTTGCCGTTGACGATAGAGGTCACGATGTCGCCCTCGCAATCGATATAGGCTACTCCCTGTTTGTTTATTATTGCCTGCGCCTCGGGTGAGAGGTCGTCCCAAATGATGGGGAGCGCCTTTTCGAGTTGGGCTATTTCGCTTTTGTCGAGCGGTGCACCGGAATCACCTTCTACGCAACAGACGCCCTTACACTGAGCAAGGTCGCAAAGAAAATAAGCCTCGATCAGATCGAGGCTTACCAATGTATCGCCTATTTGAATCATTTACTTAATCAGAGATTTTCCTGTCATTTCTTTCGGTTGCTTCAATCCCATGATGTGAAGGATGGAAGGAGCAACGTCAGCCAGGATACCGTCTTCTACTTTAGCATCTTTGTTGGCTGTTACGTATACGAAAGGAACAGGGTTCAAAGAGTGAGCCGTGTTAGGGGTGCCGTCTTCGTTCAATGCGTGGTCGGCATTACCGTGGTCGGCGATGATGATCACTTCGTAATCGTTAGCCTTGGCAGCTTCAACGGTGTCGTTCAGGCAAGCGTCGATGGTTACGACCGCTTTCTCGATAGCCGAGTAGATACCGGTGTGGCCTACCATGTCGCCGTTGGCATAGTTACAAACGATATAGTCGTATTTCTTGGTGTAGATCGCTTCAACCAGTTTGTCTTTTACTTCGAATGCACTCATTTCCGGTTTCAGGTCGTAAGTAGCTACTTTCGGAGACGGAACCAGGATACGGTCTTCGCCATCGAACGGAGTTTCGCGTCCACCGTTGAAGAAGAAAGTAACGTGTGCATACTTTTCTGTTTCGGCAATGTGGAGCTGAGTCTTACCGACAGAGGCAAGGAATTCGCCCAATGTGTTTTCTACATTGTCTTTGTCGAACAGGATGTGAACACCCTTGAAGCTTGCATCGTACGGAGTCATACAGAAATACTGCAGGTTAGGAATAGTCTTCATTCCAGCTTCCGGCATATCCTGCTGAGTCAGAACGACTGTCAGTTCTTTCGCACGGTCGTTGCGGTAGTTGAAGAAGATAACCACGTCGCCTTCTTCGATAGTAGCTACCGGCTTGCCGTTTTCCACGTGTACGATCGGTTTGATGAATTCGTCGGTTACGCCTTCTGCGTATGATTCTTCCATAGCTGTAACCATGCATTCTGCCGGTTTGCCTGTACCGTTCACGATCAGGTCGTATGCTTCTTTCACACGTTCCCAGCGTTTGTCACGATCCATTGCATAATAACGGCCGATGATAGAAGCGATCTTGCCGCTGCTTGCTTTCAGGTGGTTTTCCAGTTGTTCGATGAAACCTTTACCGCTCTTCGGGTCGGTATCGCGACCGTCCATAAAGCAATGAACGTATGCTTTGTCGATTCCGTATTCCTTAGCGATATCAGTCAGTTTGAACAAATGTTCCAGTGAGCTGTGAACGCCACCGTCTGAAACCAGCCCCATGAAATGGATCTGTTTGTTGTTTTCTTTCGCGTAGCTGTAAGCACGTTTGATTTCCGGATTGTCGAGGATAGTGTTCTGACGACATGCGATATTGATCTTCACCAGATCCTGATAAACGATGCGGCCTGCACCGATGTTCAGGTGGCCAACTTCCGAGTTACCCATCTGTCCGTCAGGTAAACCGACGTTTTCGCCGGAAGCCTGCAACTGAGAGTTAGGATAGGTTGCCAACAGTGAATCCCAGTAAGGGGTAGGAGTGTTGTAGATTACATCATCTTTACCACGGTCGCCGATACCCCAGCCGTCGCAGATTAATAAAAGTGCTTTCTTGCTCATGATTGCCTTATTTATATAGTTTATACTTATTAAATATCTAATACCGGGCGCAAAGATAAGCATTTCTACCGTAATATTATTTCCCTTTAAAGTATTACTTTTGTGCTGAATATGGAAAAGAAGATACACGACAATGATCTGGGAACCATCCTTCTCCGTACTACTCCGCGAGCTACCCGCTATACGTTGAAAATATCGAAGGGAATGATCACTGCGACTATGCCGGTAGGTGGCGACGAGCGCAGGATGCTGGCTTTTATAGAAGAGAACCGGCAGAAACTTCTTGCGGCATTGAAAAAGCACCCGGCACGTCCGTTGCTCGATGAGACGACGACGTTGCAGGCTACTACTTTCAAGCTGGAAATATTCTGTACCGACCGTACCAATTATTATATGACGCTGAAGGATGGCATCCTTCGTATAGCCTGTCCCTCCGGAACCCGTTTCGAGTCGGAAAAGGTGCAGCAACTATTGAAAGACCTGTTGGAAAAAGCGTTGCGCCATGAGGCCAAACGCCTGCTGCCCGACCGTTTGATGACATTGGCCGCCAAACATAACTTTACCTGTACGGGAGTGCGGATCATGAACAGTAAAGGCCGTTGGGGAAGTTGCAGCACCCGGCGGACGATCAACCTCTCCCTCTCCTTAATGCTGCTCCCCTGGCATCTGATCGATTATGTATTGCTCCATGAACTCTGCCATACGATCGAGATGAACCATAGCGACCGCTTCTGGAAACTTCTGGATAGCCTGACAGACAATAAGGCACTGGCCTTGCGGAAGGAGCTGAAGAACTACCATATGTTTTAAACTCCTCCTTACTGTGCCAGCGAGAACCTCAGGGCAACGCCATAATTGGAGTTGCTTGTCGGGTAGGATGCGTTAGAGATCAGCGGCTCATTGATCTGCAAGTCATAGAACGCACGCAGGGTCAATGCGCGGCTCAATCCGTAATCGGCAGAGAACTGGATCGTCTTGGCAATGTTACCGCTGGTGGCCTGTGTAAAGCTATCTTCGATCTTACGGATCAGCGACTGCATCTTGTTGTATGAGAAGTCGAGACGCACGGTCAGGTCGTTGCTGAAGTCGCGTGTCTTTTTCATCTTCAGGATCTTGTTGAACTCGGCGAACTTATATCCCAATCCGATCGTATATTTGTTGGAAAGCGCTTCCACGATCTGGTAAGATGAAATGTTCAGGTTCAGATTGCGTGAAGTCGAATAGTCCATGCGGATCGTGATATTGTTCAGCATCGTAGCGTCGACACCCAGCAACGGGTTGAAGCTTTCGTTAAGACTGACGGATGATATTTCGTATGGAGACGACGGTATTGCCAGGTTATTAGAACCTTGTGTAAATCCGAGGTTGTCGCCCAGCCCGCCGTCTACCCAGGTAGAATAGGAGTTGTAGGAACCGACATTATATGTACACACATACTGGTGACTCAGCATAACGCTCTTGAAGTGTTGCTTTATAATCGGAATGCGAACCAGTCCGTCGTAAGTGATACGCCAGTTCGGAAGCAGATTGCGGAGAGCCGGGAAGGGCGACGACGAAATCTTATTCGGGTCTTTTCCTGTATAAGCAGCCAGGAAAGCCGGAATCAGCACGTCGGCCGAGTTCTTATTGACACCACCGCCCTCGTATGCTTGTCCGCCTTGTCCGTTTTCAGTCAGGAAGCCTTTATTGGGATAGGTGGTTCCGTTGTACCGGTTTTCAAGACGGTTGGCTATGATCTCACGGTTCTCGATGAATTTGTTGAATACGTCCGAAGCATAACCGTTATCGGCATTGCCGCTACCTTTAAAGAAGCCTTTCAAACCGATGGTTGTCATCAGGAAGTTACCGCCTGTCTGTTCGGTCATGTTGTCGTACGCATATTGTATTTCGGTACTGCGGGTATCTACCCGGTTTGCATTCAGGTCGATCTTCAGGCCGGTTATCGGTTCCAGGTTTGCCCGTATATTCAGATTCTTGGCACTGCTTATTACGGCAGGGGTTATGTTGTTGGGGTTGTCGTCGACCAGCCAGCCACGTTCTTTGGCATCATCTATATAGCTGCGGTTTACGGCACCGAAGGCAAAGCCCAGACCGGGCGACAAGACACCCGCCGATCGTCCCTGGCCGAAGATGTCGCCAATCATCGGACGGAATCCGGGGATCATCATACCATCGGTTGTCTGGTACTGGATATTGATACGGCGTACCATCATCAGGAAGCGTGAAGCGTGTTCGGCTGTTTTATACAGGAAGTCTTCGGTAGCTTTGGGGCCCGGTTTGATCGTCAGTTTCAGATGAGCCGTATCCTTATTGAGGATCATTACCTGTGCGTAGTTGATCGGTTTGTACTTGATGGCGTAGACTTTTCCGTCGGCTCCGCGTGCGGTGATACGCACCTTTTTAGTGAACATACCGTGTTGAACGACTGTTCCGCTATCCATATTCAGTTGGATGTCTTTCTCCAGTTTGATCTCTTTTTGCTCCTTCTTCTTGGTCGACGTACGGGTGGCGGAGAACTTTTGGTTCACCTTTTTCAGGAACTTGTTCTTGTTGTAGAGCGAAAGCATGTTCAAGCTGTTCTGCATATCGATCTGCCGGTTGTTCTTGATGGTGTTACCTATTTCGTAAGTGGACTCTACCTCGGCTCCGCGATCCCAGTTATACTGCGCATTGTAGGTCAACGAGCTGTTAACCCAGTCGAGCACGGGGATATACTGCAAAGGCAGGTTCCAGGTCACGTTGAATGTCTGGTCGTACTTCATCGGCGTACCCAGGTCGGCGATACTCTGCTTCACGGAGTCTTTCCAGATTTCGTATCCGTTCGGGTTCAACTCTTTGTTCACCTGCTGGTACGGTTCTTCGATACGTGCATTCGTACCGGAAGTGAATGTCATATTCAGGTTGTTGGTGAAGTCCCAGCGCAGGCTGAAAGCACGATCCCAGTAGAAAGTCGAGCTGAAGGATGCCTCCGGCTTATAACCCGTATCTTCCAGGTCGCGAAGTTGCAATTCGTAATAGTTGCGCATCATGGCAGTCTGGAAGCTGATGTTCGACGGAACATAGTTCAGGCTGAATTGCTTGATATAACGGGTGTACCCGTTGCTCTTCTTAAGCTTCTGGAACGGGCGGAAGGGCTTTACGTACGGGGTATAGCTGTAGGCTAAGTTTCCGCGGTAATCCTTGGTCGTTTCGTATTCTGTTTCCGGGTTCTGTGTTTTAGTCTGACTGAAAGAATAGCCGAACGAGAAGTTGGCCGGGTCGTAAGGCATCGGGTTCTTGCTGCGGATATCCGCTTTCACGTTGTTGAACGAGATACTTTTAATCACGGTTTTATCGACCGAGAAGTTCTTGATCGAGTCTTTCTCGGCTTTTGTCTCTACTGCATCGAGGGCATCTTTTAATTTGATATCCTGATCGAGCGGGTTGTACTGAGGCTTGGTCATTTCTTTCGAATAAGCGTAGTACATCGGGATGCTTACTTTCGCCTTTTCAGGGAAGAATTTACCCCATTCGATATTGGTTGCAATATTATACTGTGAGAAGTCGTCGATACGGCGTTCGGACAAAGACTGGTCGAGCGCACCGAAACCGGCTGTTTCGATACGTCCACCCACGTTCACTGTTCCGAGGTCGGACACAGCCACGTTGAGGTTGGCATTGGCAGCCCATCCGCCTGACTCGTTGAAATCTCCCAGACGCAGTTCGTTTACCCAGACTTCGGCACTCTTCACCGTTGGTGATTCGTTACGAACACCGATCATGATGGTTTTCACTTCTGCCAAGCTCGGGTTTCCTACAACGCTTATGTAGTTAAGCCGGTTATTAGGGTCGGGCATTTTGTAAACGGTCTGGAAGTTTACACCGCTTACTCCCTTACGTTTAGCAGCATTGCGCTCCAATTTCATGTTTGTCAGTGCTTCAAGAGAGATATTCATTGTGTTGCCGTTTGGGGTTTGCCAAACCTCTTCGGCTGAGAAGCTGTTTTTTCCATCTCCGGTATAATTAGTTAGTTTTAGTGGAACTGAATATTCGTAATAGTTGTTCTTATAGTCGGAACCCAGACGGATGAATACGTACATATCATCATCAGCTGGTGTGTAAGGATCGCCGTCTTTTAACTTTTCTCCGTGGATGAACATTTGCAGTTGCTTATACTGGCGCAAATCATAGGAAGTATTCTTGTACACGGCACGTGCATCATACGGTGAAAGTTCGGTTACTTTCATCGATAGTGCCTGTTCGTTTTGGTATCCTATATTAGGTTGTCCGGTCATAATTTCGCGGCTTACTCCCGGCGGTGTTATATAGTTGACCGGTAAACGTGTACTGTTCTCTTCAAGATTTACTGACGAAACTTCCAATGTGCCGTTTGATTGTACCGGCACTTTTGGGTCTGACAAGTCTTGTTCGTACGAACGCCAGTCGCCACGAACCAGTTCGAACGAACCGAAACGGAGTATGGTCGGTTGCTTAAAGTTCGTCATATACATACGCATGAAGCGGATACTCTTGAAGTCTGTTATGGCTCCGACACGGCGGTTATATTGTTTTACCGGTATCTTAAAGAGGTACCATTTTGCCTCTTTTCCCTTCTTGCCATTATCATTCGAACCATCCGGTACTTTAGGATAAGTCTTTTTTATATCTACAATGTAGTTTGATCCGACTTCAAACTTATCCGGTATGAGAGATATTTTATATTCGAAATACTTCTCATTCTTGTTCATGGTATTGTCCTGGTTCAGGTCTTCCACATCCGGGTTTTTAGAGGCGGATGTATCATATCTTTCTCCGTTTTTGCCTGTTTCTGCAGAGTTCCCTTCGGTACCGTTGTAGCGTTTGTAGCGTTCGAGGATACTTAGCCATTCGTTATCAAGGTCTGCCCCACGGAAATAACGATATTTATCTGTCCCCGGATTGTTGAGTGGAGAAAAGGGGTCACCCTCCATCTTTGTGATGGCTCCGGGAGACAGCTTAGTTTTCAGTTTTTCGATAAATTCCTTGTAAGTGGGATATTCAAGCTCTTGATCTGCTGATAAACCGTTTAAACCAACGTCCTGTTTATCGCGTGCTCCGGCTGTATTGTCGAAAGCATAGACAGTACTTTGCTGCTTGGGAACAAGACCCCATACGGTAGAGTCCACCTTGCTCTGATCTCCGTCGAGAGGTAAACCATTCTCAAAGAACTTTCTTCCGTCTTTCAGAACGTCTTCAGATATTTCACCCAGGTTGAAATAAAGATCTCCTCCGGTATTAATCTTGTTTGAATCTTCGAGGAATGGGTCGAGCATCCAGAACTCGATATATTCTACGTTGGCAGTTTCGAAGTCGCTCTGATCTATCTTACGCATAATACCGCCCCAGCGTTTTTCGGGATTTTGCAACGTACCGTCCTGATTAACCTGATCTGCGTCCAGGTTGTACGGGCCGCGCTCATTGGGATAAAATGCCAGGTTGAGTGCATTGATCGTACTGGTTTCATTATATCCCAGATCTTTGTCTGGGAATAATTCGGATACCTGTATTTCACGCACATAGTGATTGGATAGATCTATTTTTGATATATACGAAGGACGCTGGCTGGAGTTTCTACGGGTAAACAAACCGTCTACGTAATACCAGGCCAACAAGGCACGGTCTTTACCATATGCAATATCGTTTGTCTTATCTGCATCGGGGAATAAAGCAGTCGCCTTGTTGTCGTCGGTTGGTGTACTGGCCAGCTTCCAGGGATAAGGACTCAGCAAGTCGTAGCCACTTTGGGTCGCTTCGAAATCGTCGATATAAGAATAACCTCCGTTTTCTTTACTTTCGTAGTGGCCGGCAATCAAATGCGCAAACTCAGCATTAAATGCAATTTGACTGGGTTGTGTAAGAGTGAGCAGCGGCAGCTTGTCGAACATATTAGTCAACCACTGGCTTTCTGCCTTGTAGGAGGTGTTCAACCCCCACAGTGTATTTTTGATGGACTCGTCACCGATCGTTGTTTTGGTAGTCAGTGGCATTTCCGACATGTGCATAATGGTAGCTCCCAATGAGAAATTGGGGTTGAACTGGTAATTCAGATCCAATCCTACCATCGTCTTTCGTTGCATGCTATAAGCCGTCTGGTTTTCCAATGTTACGCTGACAGGAGTTCCCGCAGAGATAATACTTTCATTCAGGATGGTAACGGTACCGGATGTATAATCGACCGTATAGTCCACGTTTTCGGTTAAGACAGCTCCGGCAGCAGTTACACGTACCGATCCGCGTGCCACGTTGCTGGCACCCAATTGTATTTCGGCGGCGGAAGAAGCTTTGTATTCCCCCGTCATCTTAAACTTGTTCTTTTCGGCTATCTGCCGGGCAACAGTCTGAGTCGAGTCGTATAGTTCCTGGAAGACATATTTGTCTGCAATAGCAGCAGATATGTTCAGGTCTGTCATTTTCTTCTTCAGGCTCGAACCGAACGGTTCGACGCTCGGGAATATGACTTTACCAGTCTCCGTTTGAATGGTATATCCTTCCACAAAGTCGAAGAAACCGTCTGAATGTTCCTGATTCTGAGAGTTCAGTCGGTCGGCCCCCATGATGCGGATCCATATTTGCTTTGGATTAGTCGATTCGGGCAGATAGTTCAGGTAGGTTCCTGTCGTATCGCTTTGATACGTCACATCCAGACGGAACTTCTCTTTCTGGACGGAGTAAGCCCCCAACGAATAAACGTTTTTCATCATCAGCTTCCAGAACTTCATGGAAGGGGTCATGTTCGTATTTTTCAATAACTTTACGAAGATTGCCTGGCTGGGAGTGATATTGGAGTCATCCGAGAACTCTCCGACTCTTTTGGTTTTCTTTGTTCCCCCGTCTGAATATTCATATTCGTAAGCAACAGCCAACACATCACCAGGCTGCAGGGTCGTTTTTAGCGAGATATACCCTAACTGCTTGTCGTATGTGTATTCCGAAGCATCCAGTAAGCGGGCACTTTCCACCTCCTCATAATCAACTCCACCGACAAGGTCGGAAAGAGCTTGCTGAGCTTGTGTGATGTCACGGGCGCCACTATACCGACCCTGCAATTGGCTATACAAGGTGTTGGCATCATTGGCCGGATATTGGGGCATGCCAACTACTGTAAATTGGTTGTTGTATATGTATTCTTTATTGTTCTCCGCCAGGTCGGTGAAAGCAACGATATTGCGTGCCTGATCGTAATTACCTCTTGTATTGGTTACCCATACCTGCATGCGGGTGATTGTAAGAGGAGCGTTGATCTGAGGTAACTTTGCAACGGCGTTATCATAATTATGATAGAAGTAATGCGCCATGAAGAAGTGGCGGTTCTCGTCATACTTATCAATTGTCAGTTCGAACGGTTTGGTTTGTACGCCACCTTTCGAGTTTACGGTTTTAGACTCCGACTCCTGCTGTGCGAATAAGGCGTTCACCCTCAATTTACCGAACTGAAGGTCTGCCTTCATACCGAACAAAGCCGCTCCACCGTTTATCAGGGAGTTGCTGGTAGTCATCGATACGTTACCGGCTTCCAGCGACTTGATGATCTCGTCTTCCTCACCCGTATAGGCCAGCTTCAGCTTTTTAGAGTCGAAATCGAACGAAGTCTCTGTATTATAGTTCATGTCGAAGTTCACTTTCGAACCGACGCTAGCCTGTACATTCAGCTGTACGCTCTCATCGAAGTTAAAGAAAGTGCGGCTACGAGCCCGTTCGGGAAGTGAAGGGTCTTGCGTACTGTTACGTTTCAGCCCCATCGTAACCTCGGCCGATCCCTGTGTCTTTACGCGGACACCACCGGGGCCGAACACTCTTTCTGCCGCACCGATACCGAATTGCATATCAGCCAGGTTGAACTTCTTGTCGGCTTCTTTCTGAAACTCCTCCTCATTCTTCTGGCGGTAGTAGGAGCGGAGCGACTGCTGCATGCTATAATCCTGGTACTCCTCGGGAGTCAGGGAGATAGGTGTAGTCAGGTCTTTGTCTCCCAAGCGGGTGCGAACGACATACGAACCGGTCTTAAGATCATATTCAACGGCTGTTTTTACGTTCTCCGGGTCGCGTAAGTCCATCGGTGACTTTTTCGTCAAATCTTCATAGTCCTGTGGTACGGTTTTGGAAACTGGGTAACGGGTTGCCGGTACGGTATCTTTCCCGTCGGGCATATCCTGTTCGTCCAGTAGCTGAATATCCGGCAATGTAGCCGTATATGTCAGGTAATCGGCATTCAGCGAGAGCATGCTGACCCCGAATAGCAGTATGGTTACCCAAATAAGATATTTAAGAGTTTTCTTTTTCATTTCAAACTGTCAACTGTCACTTGTAAGGGTTGTTTGCGAACCGCCCTCCCTGTCAACTATTAAAGCATTCTGAGTGCACTTTTAATCACTTGTTCCACAGCCAGCATAGGCGAACTTTTCAGTATCGAGCTTACTGCCTTCTGTGAAGCTGTCTTTTGGAATCCCAACATAACCAGGGCGGCAACTGCTTCTTCGGCAACTGCTCCGTGGCCGGGTGCCGGAACTGCTGTGCCTCCAACTGCCATATCTCCGGCCTTTACCTTGTTTTTCAGGTCTACCAGGATGCGTTGGGCTGTTTTTTGTCCGATACCTTTTACAGAGGTGAGTGCGGTTTCGTTTTTGGTAGCTATCACCTGTATAAGTTCGGAAGGGGGAAGTGACGACAAGATCATGCGTGCCGTATTGGGGCCGACTCCGGATACCGAAGTCAACAGCAAAAACAACTCGCGTTCTGCTTTCAGGGCAAATCCGAATAATAGGTGGGCATCTTCACGTATCACTTCATATACGTAAATTTTCCCGGAAGGTTTTCCGTTGAATGCGCTGTATGTAGTCAGAGATATGTTAAGTTGATAGCCGATCCCGGCACACTCAATAATCATTTGCGTAGGAGTCAGCTCTACGATATCCCCCTTAATATATTCTATCATTTTGCGTTACATCTTTGTAATTCGTACCTATTATAACGCAAAATTAAGCAAAAGCGTATATCAGACCTAAAGAAATCTTCAATAACGTGAATAATTATTCTCTTCCGGGGTATTCGGCAACGAAGGTTTCAAAGCAACCGCGGTCTTGCAGGGTGACGAAGCAACGGCGATTATCCGCACCTCCGAAAGTTATGTTGGAAGGTTTTTTGCCTTTCAGCCGTATTTCGCGGATCAGTTTACCCTTCGGGTTGATAACGGCTACCGTCCCTTTATCATACCGGCAGAGATATAAATTCCCTTTTACATCACAACGAATGCCGTCCATCCCATAACCTTCGAAGGTATGGAAAAGCTTTTTGTTCCTGAGTGTCCCGTCCGGCTGTATATCGTAGACCCATACTTTCAGTTGGGCAGACTCGTTGACGTATAATTTCTTCCCGTCGGGGCTGACATCGATCCCGTTGGTCGTCCCCAGGTTACTACCGAGCAGGGTTACTTTCCTGTCGGGCGTGATCAGCCAGAGCTGTCCTTTCCCGTTCGGCCAGTCCGGATCGCTGGCATACAGGTTGCCGTTGGGAGCCAGGGCGATATCGTTGGGCTGGTTCATTTTCGGTTCGTGGGCATATACGCTGACCTCTCGGGTGTTCATATCCACTTTCAGGATGTTATGCCCGGTATAGTCGGCCACCAGCATATTCCCTTCCCTGTCGAACCGGATACCGTTGCCGGTAGATCCTTCCGGTAAGGTCACGAAACAATCGTGCGACCCGTCCGGACGTACGATACCGATCGTCCCCTCTTTGGCATAATTCACGGCATACAGGTTGCCGGCCTTATCTGTGGCGGGGCCTTCTATCCCGTTGGTGAACGTCCATTCGGGAAGCAGGTCGGTAGTGTCCTGTGCATGGGCTGTCAGGGGGGCAAAGAAGCAACCGAGGATAAAAAGAAAGATTGCAGGTGTTTTCATGATTATCTATTTTATTGTTTCCAGAAACCCGGAACGAGTAAAGTCAATACCGTAAATATCTCCAGTCGCCCTGTCATCATCAGGAAGGAAAGGAACCATTTGGAAACGACCGGCACTTCAGAGAAGTTATCGACCGGCCCCAGTTTCCCAAGCCCCGGCCCCACGTTGCTGATGGCGGAAACCGCCGCCCCGATCGATTCCTCGAAACCCAGTCCGTCGAGCATCAGCACGATACAGCTCACAACGATCAGAAGCATATAAGCTACCGAGAATGCCAGTACACGGTGTACTATTTCGCCGGATACGATATGTGTATCCATCCGCACCGGAATGATCGCGTGCGGATGGGTCTGCTTTTTGAATTCATTGAACAGGTTTTTAGAAAGGATGGCAAACCTCCCCATTTTTAAACCGCCGCAAGTGGAACCAGCACAACCGCATATAAACATCAGTATCAGGGCAATCATCCAGAAGAACGGTCCCCAGGGAATATAATTGTCTGTAGCAAATCCACAGGTAGAGACTAATGTGACCACCTGGAATGAAGCCTTTCTGAAAGCCGATAGAAAGTCGGTCGCAAACCCCTGATACATCACCCAGGCCGTAGTAACGCCGATCATGATAGCCACAAACCAGAAGAACCAGCGGAACTCTTCGTCATGGAACAGCTTCTTTACATTTCCGTTGAAACAGAAGTAAATCAACGTCATGTTAGTTGCCCCGATAAACATGAATATGGTAATGATATACTCTATATAGGCAGAATCCCAGTAAGCGATACTGGCATTTTTCGTTGAGTACCCTCCGGTTGAGATAGCCGTCAACGCATGGTTGACAGCATCGTATAAATCCATCGGCCCTACCCATAAAAGGCCGATCAGAAGAAGTGTAAGGAATAAATAGACACCCCAAAGCCGTTTGGCAACCTGTGTGACACGCGGACGAAACCGTTCGTGTGTAATACCTGGTGTTTCCGCATTGAACAATTGGGTAGCTCCTCCGCCTAAAATAGGCATCAGGGCCACTGTAAAAACAATCATTCCGATTCCCCCTTGCCATTGGGTGAGACTTCTCCAAAACAGAATACCTTTGGGGAGGGTTTCTATATCAGTAAGGATAGTTGAGCCGGTGGTTGTAAATCCTGACATCGTTTCGAAGAATGCATCCGTTACGTTGTCTATATATCCTCCCAGGTAGAAAGGGAGCATACCGAGCAAGGAAAAAAGTATCCAGGTAAATGTTACCGTAAGCATACCTTCACGTCGTCCGGCAGAATATTCGTTGGCACGGAAACCGATCGCATAAAGCGCTACGCCCGTTCCGAACAAAATGCCACAGGAAATCAACAGGGGATACAGGTCGTTCCCCTTATAAAGAAATGCCACCACCGCAGCCATCAGCATGAACAGCGTTTCGAGGATGCACATCATCCCCAGCATTTTTATTATGAAACGTACATTCAGTAACATACTAATTAAAATAATCTTCCAGTTTGCGCATGGCCGTTTCCAGGCAGAACACGACAACATGGTCGTAAGCCTGTATTTGGGTATCTCCTTTAATCATCATCGGTTCGCCGTCACGCAGCAACCCCCCGAGGGTCAGATCTTTCGGCAGATGCAGGTCTTTCACCTGCTTGCGGGTGATCTTTGAGTCGGGACGGGCAACCAGTTCGGCCACATCGGCATTGGCAAAGGTAAGGAACTTTACGTTCGATACGTCGGCATCCAGCAAGAACTGGTAAATGTGGCTGGCGGCAATCAACTTCTTGTTGATCACCGAGCCGATATCCATATTCTCCGCCAGCGGGATATAATCTATATTCTCGATCTTGGCGACTGTCTTGAATACCCCTTGCCGCTTGGCAGCCAGGCAAGCCAGAATGTTGGTACTGGAGTTGTCGGTCAGGGCGACAAATGCCTGTGCATCCTTGATACCTTCCTGCATAAGCAGTTCCGTGTCGCGTCCGTCGCCATTGATGATCAGCACATTGCTCGGCACGACCTCTGCTATGCGGTGGCTCTTCTCCTTGTTCGTCTCCAGGATCTTGACACGTATATTGTTCGGCAGATACTGGCTCGTGCGGATAGCGATGCGGCTACCCCCCATGATAAAGACCTTCTTTACTTCCGGGTCTTTCTTGCCGGCATGTATCTGTACATCTTTGATATGCTCTTTCGTCGTGGTGAAGAATACGATATCGCCGGGTAATACGTAGTCGGTACCGCGCGGGATGATCGTTTCATACTGCCGTTTGATGGCAACGATATGGTAAAGCTTCTGCTCGTTCAGCAGTTCGGCAAGCTGTTTGTTGACCAGGCGGGAGTTTTCGCGGACTTTTACCCCGATCAGGATTAGGGCACCCCCGAACAATTCCCAGTACTGGCGTGTCCACGGGCGGCGTATCGCGCTGACGATCTCCCTGGCTGCCAGCATTTCCGGGTAGATCATCGAATGGATCCCCAGCTTTTCGAACAGCTCCTTATTCTTTGGTAACAGATATTCGTAGTTATTGATGCGTGCCAGGGTTTTGCGTGCCCCCAGCTTCGAAGCCAGGATGCTAGCAGCAATATTGGTTGTCTCTTCAGGGGTGACACTGACAAACAGATCCGTTTTCTTTATCCCGGCTTCTTCCAGGTCGCGGATCGAAGTCGGATTACCAACCATAGGAAGTATCTCCATATTGGTGTTGGTGAAATTCAACCGTTCCTCACTGGGATCCATCAGAATAATATCCTGCTTCTCCTGAGATAACATCTTCGCGAGATGTGTACCCACTTCGCCTGCCCCGGCAATAATAATTTTCATTTTGCTACTTGTTAATCATTTCCCTGTCGTCTCTGCGGCAATGATCTGTTAATAATTAATCGTTCATCATCTTCCGGATCTCTTCCGCGATGCTTCCGGCATTCAAACCGCACAGTTCGTACAGTTCGGGAATAGATCCGTGTTCAATGAATGAGTCGGGTATACCGATGCGTTTTACCCGCGGGGTATATCCGTTGTCTGCCATGAATTCCAATACGGCACTGCCCAATCCGCCTTTTACCACCCCGTTCTCTATCGTGATGACGCGGTTGAACTTCCTGCCTACTTCATGTAATAACTCCTCGTCGATCGGCTTCAGGTAGATCATGTCGTAGTGGGCAACCGATATGCCTTCGCCTGCCACTTCGCTGATCGCCTTTATCGCTTCATTCCCGATCGGCCCTATAGATAAAACAGCTATATCGTCTCCTTCGTTCAATAGTTGACCTTTTCCGATAGGCAACACCTTCATTTCGTTGCGCCAGTCCTTCATTTCTCCCTTGCCACGCGGATAACGGATCACGAACGTACCCGGAGCCTCTTTGTAGCCGGTATACATCAGGTTTCTCAGATCCAGCTCATTGAGTGGGGAGGAGATTATCAGGTTGGGGATCGGGCGCAGGTAAGCCAGGTCGAACATACCGTGGTGCGTGGCTCCGTCTTCGCCGACCAAGCCGGCACGGTCGAGACAGATCACCATGTGCAGCTTCTGCAATGCGACATCATGGATCAGGTTGTCGTACGCACGTTGCATGAACGATGAATATACGTTACAGAAAGGGATCATCCCCTCTTTGGCCAAGCCGGCGGAGAAAGTCACCGAATGCCCTTCCGCTATCCCGACGTCGAATGCCCGTTTGGGGAATGCCTTCATCATATGGATCATCGAGCTGCCTGTCGGCATGGCGGGAGTGATCCCCACGATCCGTTCGTCCTGTTCGGCCAGTTCCACCAATGTATGCCCGAAGACATCCTGATAGAGCTGCGGCTCGTTGAGGTTGTGCACGATGATGCGCTGGCCGGTTTCCTTGTTGAATTTGCCGGGTGCGTGCCATTCGGTGGCCGACTCTTCGGCAGGTTTGAAACCTTTCCCTTTGGTTGTCTTGATATGCAGCAGCTTGGGGCCCTGCAAATCTTTTATATCGTTCAGCAACTTGATCATATAGTTTACATCGTGCCCGTCTACCGGCCCGAAGTAACGGATGCTGAAACCTTCAAACAGGTTATGTTGCTGTGTAAGTAATGCTTTCAGGCTGTTGTTGAAGCGGATGATATTACCCCGGCGGTCGTTGTTTATCAGCTTCATCTTTTTCAGTCCGCGATACACGTCGTAACGCATCTTGTTGTATGTCTGGCTGGTGGTGATGTCAACCAGATACTGGCTCAGTCCGCCCACGCAGTCGTCGATAGCCATATCGTTATCGTTGAGGATGATCAGCAGGTTGTTCGGGTTGGCCGAGGCATTGTTGAGGCCTTCGAAAGCCAGTCCGCCCGTCATGGCTCCGTCGCCGATCACGGCTATTACGTGACGGTTGTTTTCTTCTTTCAGGGCCGAAGCGACCGACATTCCCATCGCTGCCGAGATCGAGTTGGACGCATGCCCGGCAATAAAAGCGTCATAGGGGCTTTCTTCCGGATTGGGGAAACCGCTTATGCCTTTGAATTTGCGGAGTGTATGAAAAGCTTCCCTGCGTCCGGTCAGTATCTTGTGTCCGTAGGCCTGATGTCCCACGTCCCAGACGATCCGGTCGTAAGGGGTATTGAATACGTAGTGAAGAGCCACGGTCAGTTCCACCGTTCCCAGGCTTGCTCCCAGGTGTCCGGGATTTTCAGAAAGTATATCTATTATGTATTGACGCAACTCTGCACATACCTGTCCCAGCTTTTCCTGAGGCAACTGGCGTAAATCCTCCGGATAGTTAATGACGTTCAATATGTGTTCATCCTTGCTCTCTGCCATATCTGCTAATTTTGTGGCAAATGTAAAGAATTAACGGCACATAAAATAGTTTTAGCCGGGCATTTCTTTGACAGGATGATTAAAATGGGCTTCAAAGATAGCCCGTCTGCTGAAGCAAACGGCAAATAAAACAGCTATAACTTCATATTTGAAACTTCTGTTTTTCACCCTGAAAACGGGCTAAATACCGCCTTTTAACAAAAGACTACAAAAACTTGAAAAAATGGGTGCTGATACACAGTGTATTAAGAAACGCATGCGCGTACATATCTATATAAATAGGGGTAGTCTGAATAGGGGTGTGATCTTTTGAATAATAAAGTGTAAGGTGCAGAAAATGGATGACTAGTTTTATCGTTCCTTTTTTCTAGTCATGCAAAGGTATTGCTAAATTTTGAATCTGCAATCCTTTTAAGAATTATTTTGTCTAATCTATCTGCTTTCTTATCAACCGGATAGCAAAGTTAGTATGAAATTCCCTCTTTTTTACACGAAAGTAATTGACCCTCCAAAAAATGACTAGAAAAAAGGAACGTTTTGGCTAGTCATTTAACAATTGCCAAACGTATCGAATCTAAGATTAAAGAGCTTTTAGGAACACTATTATTAATATTAAAATTTAAATTTATGAACAAAAAGTTATCTCTGATGATGGCTGCTCTTATTGCAGCCGGGTATTCTGTGACGGCGGAAGCGGGGATCTACAAGGTTACTGCGGCTGGTGAAGTCGTAAGCGGGCAAAAGTATGTGGTTGCTGTAGATAAAGACAACGCTTTGTCTGCTGAAGGTGCAGCTTTGTCTACTAAAGCATTTGATCCTGCCAGCAATGACTTCTTATGGATAGTTGATGGTAGCACAGATTTTAAACTAAAGAGCGTAAGTAATGATGGTAAATTCGTTACACAGAATACTATTACTGCTGCTTTGGGAGAAGATGGAACCCCCGCTGCTGCTCTATTTACAAACGCTACTAGAGCTTCAGAATTGAAGACTGCAACTTCTGGTGCTACAGATTTTGTAATAACTGGTACTCCTGCTTTTGCTGATGGATCTGGTGCAGATGCTTTCCTTCATATTGCCACAACTCCTCTTCATGCAAAAACTGCTGATGGTAGTTTTGTTTACGTAACAATCGACGGTAAGTATGCGGTTTGTACAGGAACAACAAATGTGATCTATCTGGATGGAACAACTATTGCTATGTTAGGCTTGCAGGATAAAGCGAAGTTTACGGTTTCTGCTGATGGTGAGATTTTGTCTGTAAGTGAAAGTGGTTATGGTATCAGTCAGATTAATACATCTGCAATCACTCTTACAAATACAAATCCTCCTGCTATTGAAAAGGATGCGAACAACGCTGCAAATGATCAGGTTTATACAACAGTCATTTCTTCCGGTGTATCATCTAAAGTAACTGATGCATCAACATTTGCTCTTACATCAACCGCCCCTTCTGAAGCTCCTCAGGTTCCTGCCGGTGCTCTGGCATGGACAAACGGAACGACTGGAGTGTTGTATGTTAATCCGGCTGGAGATGCTACTACTGAAAAAGCTGTTAAAAATGACGGAACACTAGAAAATTCAGGTGTAGGCAACGCTGCCCTGACAATCAAATTGAATGCAGATGGTTCTTACTCTTTGTTCGATGGTAATGCTCAGGTGAAACTGGCTAGCGAAGTTTCTTTCAATATTGTAAAGGAAGGCAATGGCTTTATAGCAAAAAAAGCCAGTGGCGAATTTTTGACAATTAAAGGTACAACTTTGGCTTGGAAGAATGCTAGTACTATTTCTGATGAATCCGTAGCTGTTTTCAGCTTCTCAAAAGGTACTCTGCAAGCTATCTCTGCTGCTGACTTAGCTAAGATCGAAAACGGTGGTATTACATTAACCGCTTCTTACGATAATGGTAAAACTGATATCAAAGGTAATCCGTTTACAGGCTTCCTGACTGTTGTTGATCTGGGTGGTAACAATTTTAACTTGAAATCAGGTAAAAAGTTTATCATTGGTAGAAAGGATATGATTGAAGGCGCTGGTACTGTAGCTTGGGGCTTTACTACTGTAGATAAGCTTTCTGATATGAAGGATGGTGACCTGGCTGTATTTACAGCACAGACGTATGCAGGTGAAGTAAATCCTTCTGAAGTAGTTTTGACTTTAACTGGTACTGGTACTGCCGGAACAGTAGGTTACTATAAAGTTCCTGATGCTGTATATATGGGTGCTGGTGCTAGTCCTAAAACTGTTACATTCTCTTTGGGCACAGGTACATTGGCAAAATGGCAGGATGTTCTTCAGAAAGGTAAATTCTTTACTGTAGAAAAGATCAGCAACTATTCAGCAGATAATGCAAAAGCTGAAGGTTACCTGGTAGCTACAGGAAAAACTAACACAGCTTATGGATACAACAAGACAGTTCGCAACGTATTGGAAGGCGAATGGGCATTGACATTGAACGATGCTAAAGATAAGTATGTACTGACTAACCGTGAAACTCCGGAAGTTACATTCGAATTTGTTGGTGTAAACTCACTTTACACAACTACTTCTGAATATACTTACGTAAGCGGTGCAGACAAATACATCATTACTCCGGTTGCTAACCACGCTGCAACAGATGGTTACAAGACACTGGATCAGCTGGAAATGCAACGTTTCAACATCGGTTCTTATGCAGGTGTTTACGATAATACTGCCTGGTTTACTGAAAACCACGGTGAAGATAAAGATGCTGAATATCACGTAATCGGTTTGAACATTGATCAGGAAGAAGGTTTGATCTATGAAGCAATCGCTCACGATCAGAAGCGCGACAAAGATCATGCTGTTACAGATTCTATTTATGTAGTTAGCACAATCGGTTATTACAACGCTGCTATCAACAATTATGATGAAGTTCTTGATACACTGAAAGTGGTTTCTTATACATTCAAGAACCAATATAACGAACCGTTGTATGTAAAGGCTGCTGATGCAGACTTCTCTAAGATCACTTATGTATCTTCTGCGAAAGATGTAACTAAAGCAACGAAGTTTACACTGCGTCTGGATACAGACAATACTTTGAATTTGCGTCCGGTAGACCTGGATGAAACAACAGGATACAACACATTTGACACATCAAAAGACTTCAACAAAGCCTATGCAGGTTCTTCATTGAACAAAGGTCTGGTTTCTTCTACCGATCTGTATGAAAGAGAAGAAAACGACCGCTTTGTAGTAGCTCCGTTGGCTTATGAAATGTATCGTCGTTTGGAAAATGCAGTTCAGGGTACTTCTCTGGATACAATCTCTATCTTCCGCGAAGGCAACAACAAGGAAGTATTGTTCGAAAACGGCCAGTTCCTGGGTATGAACAATCAGGTTCAGTTCCCGGCAATCGCTCCGGCAATGGTTGTAGATAGCGCTTATGCTCCTGCAGATACTTATCGTCCTCAGTATATGTTGATGGTTGAACCTAACTATGTACCGGCAGGTAAATGGTGTCCGGAACATGGCTTCAACCCTGGTTGTTCTCACGAACAGGATATTGAAGGTTACACAGAAGGTCGTTACCTGGTGAACCTGAAAGATACAGCTATTGCATGGGAAGATGCAAACAAACATGGCGGTATCAATCCGTATACAAACACTGAAGGTTATGTGAAGTTGGCATTCGTTCCTGCTAAACATATCAAAGATACTCTGATCATTAACAGCGATAACAACAAATTGACAGTAAACACAGCTGCATTCAACGAAGCTAAGTTTGCATTCCGTTATGTAGATGCAACAGCTAAGTCATTTGTTATCGAAACTGCTGATTTCAATCTGACAGGCAAAGATGCTGGTAAGATCAAAACAACTCCGGGTTACCTGAAATGGATGAACGGTGTGATCGTAGTGGTTGACAATATCAAGAATGCTGACGTTTACAACATGACTGAAGATTACGAAGGTAATCCGACTGCAAACGAAGGTATCAACGCTTCCTCTGTATCAGTTATCGCCGGTAACGGTGTTGTAACTATCAACGGCGCACAGGGTAAGAAAGTTACTATCAGCAACGTTCTTGGTCAGACAATCGCTAACGCAGTTCTTTCTTCTGACAACGCTACAATCTCTGCACCTGCCGGTGTAGTAGTGGTAGCCGTAGAAGGTGAAGCAGCTGTAAAAGCAATCGTAAAATAAGAAACTATTTATAATCAATAAATTTTAGATTGACTGCGTGGTGATATCGGACAAGAATAAACCAAGTATCCCGTGAGGGCGAACAAGCGGTCAATATTAATACTAAAGTAATGAAATAAAGTTCTTCTGTTCGATCTCTGTGAAGAGCAAAAACAGACAAAAACAAGCCTCGGAGGATTCGTTCTCCGGGGCTTCGTTATTAGAAATGCAGCTATCCGGCTGTATCATATAAATTAAAAACAAATTGTATATGAAAAAAAAGTAGAAGCAGACCTGATCAACCAGGCCATTCGCGAGTTAAGGGAAAATTGTGAGATACTTGAAAAAGATCTGCACGAAGTAACGAAGAGTTGCCGGAGTATTAACAAACTACTCGACCACGCTATCATCGAACAAGATATGGTAGAGGAGGAAAAGATCATTTTCTGTGGCGAGACAAACGAGTTTATCAGGCTTATCTACCCGCTATTGAGCAGCAGGAAGTGGAAAGTAAACGGTACGTCGAAACTGAAAAAATTCCTGCGGGCTATCGACGAAGTAGTCAGGATCAGGTACGACAAGAAAAAAGACTACCTCAAGTTCGACAGCCTGGTAGCCGCCGTGAAAGAGTATATCGACAAGAATTTTCCGAACGATGCTTTTTCATAAGAAAACCAAAAAGTCAGGAAGCCATCCAATGGTTTCCTGTACCTTCGTTTCATACCGGATAGCCGGATAACTATTAAATTTTATACGCTATGATTGAAGCAACCTTGTTTACCAATTTCAGAATTTGCGGAGGAAATATGCCGCTGTTTACTATTCTCGACGATATCCTTTGCGGAAAGTATGAAGTCCCTGTCAATCTCCATCGTGCCGCCCTGCAAGCCGGCGACACGTCGACTGCCGAACGCATCAAGAAAGCATTGCCGGCCTTTACCGTATCGGCCACCTACCGCAACGCCCGCCGCATCGAGCAACTGACGGGATATAACCCCTTGCAGATACTCGATATCGACAACCTCGACCCTGCTGATATTTCCCGCTTGCGCAAACAGGTGAACGACGCCCCCTATACGGTTTGCAGTTTTCTGAGCCCCGGTGCAAGAGGGCTGAAGATTATCGCTTACACGGCAGTCGATATCGAACTTCACCCCCGCAACCACCGTGCCATCTACAACACCCTGAAGGAATGGTACACTGACCTGCTTAAAGTAGAGATCGACGCTTCGGGTAGCGATGCCGGACGGCTCTGTTTCGTTTCGTATGATCCGGAGTTATACCTCTCGCCCCGTTTTACCGGATGGCTGCGTACCGGGGAAGGGTTGCCCGACGGCCTGCCTTTGCTCACTCCTCAGGCCAAACGCCCCAGGAAAGCGGCTGTCCCTGCCGATCCTGCGAAGCTACTGGCCGCTGCCCGCAAAAGGATGGACAAACAGGAAGCTTATTGCGAAGGCAACCGCAACAATTATGTCTACCGCTTTGCCTGCCTGTGCAACCGTATGGGTGTCCCTGCGCAGAACCTGGTGGACTATTGTACGGCCAATTTCGCTGATCTCTCGTCCGAAGAATGCAATAACGCGGTGGCGAGCGCCTGCAACAACCGGGAGGAATACAACACCCTTCCCCAGAAGGTGAACGGCAAAAAGGTGGAAATGATACAACAATACCTGTCGGAGTATTTTATGTTGCGTAAGAATGTGGTGCGCGGTATGATCGAATACCGGGAGAAGCGGAAACGGTATAAAGAGTATCTTCCCGTCACCGATTATTGGGAGAATACGGTCTGGTGCAACCTGCAATTGCAGGGTATCTTCTGTAAGATCTCGGAATTGCGCTCGGTGATCCATTCCGATTTCAGCAAGGAATACGACCCGTTCAAATCTTATTTCGGTAAACTGCCTGCCTGGGACGGGGAGACCGACCATATCGCCCGGCTGGCAGCGACCGTCAGTACCAACCGCCCCGAATATTGGTTGAACTGCCTTCGCAAATGGCTCGTGGCAGTGGTGGCCTGTGCGATAGACGAGGGGAAGGAGAACCACACGGTCTTGCTGCTGAGTGGCGACCAGGGATTGGGTAAGACCACCTGGTGCCGCAACCTGGTACCGCCCGAACTGCGCCGCTACACCTACTCCGGCAACCTTGATCCGGCTTCGAAAGACAGTTCCCTCTTGTTGAGCGACTGCATCCTGATCGTCCTCGACGAGCTATCGGGGCAGAGCCGCATGGAGCTGAACCGCCTGAAGGCGATGATCACGAAAAATTACGTACGCGAACGCCGTGCCTATGCCCATAACGCCGAGACGTACGACCGCCGCGCTTCCTTTGCTGCCACGGTCAACGACAGCCAGGTGCTGACCGACCGCACCGGTTCGCGCCGTTTCCTCTGCTTCGAGGCCAGCCGGATCGACTACCTGAGCCCGGTCGATTACAAGGGTGTTTATGCGCAGGCGCTGGCATTGTATAAGGATGGTTTCAAGTTCTGGTTTTCCGATTCCGACATTGCGGAGGTGAACCGTAACAACGAGCCTTTCCAGCAGACGAGTCCTGAGGAGGAGTTATTTTACACTTTCTTCCGTAAACCGGTTCGTTTTGAGCATCCGCAACTGCTTTCCAGCAGCGAGATTATCGCCAAGATAGCCGAAAAGACGCGTTTGCCTATCACGCCGATCAATGTGAATAACCTGGGTAAGATGCTGAAAAGGGCGGAGTTTGAATATACAATCCGTCGCGGTACCCGTCTTTTTTCCGTGATAGAGCTAACCTTCGACGAAGTAAAGTCCGTGCAGCTGGGAATAACTTCCTACGAAAACAACAATGAACAAACGCCGGAAAACCAGCCGGATAGCACCCCGCAAAATCCCCGCGATGACACCAAATCTCCCGACCCTTCTCTTCCTTTCTGAACCGACGGGGTGGAGGTGGTGGAGGAAAGATCGCTTTTCCGTAAACTTCTGTATGTGGACTATCCATAATTCCCGTTATCCCACGTTATAAAAGCTCCCGCTACCATACAGAAGTCACGGGAACCCATCCCCCAACCTTCACCACGTCCACCCTCGCCATAGCTCCCGTCCTGCCTGCTTCCGCCCCCGTCCGAAATAAAATAGCTCCCGACCCCTATTTTCTAGTTCGTGTTCAAGGTTCCCCTAAATGTTCTACGATACAGGCCACCTGTTTCGGGGTGAAGCAACGTATGCCGGGATGGTAGCCCAGGGCGGCTAGCTTTTCTTTGAGGATGCCATGATGGTTGATCCAGCGGCGGAGTTGCATGACGGCTCCGCGATGGGAAAGATGGGGGTTGTATAGTCCGGCCAGTTCGCCGACACCGTAGGCGCGGATGACGAATGCTTTTTGTTCCATGATATCGTTGTTTGTTTCTATAAATATACGCATTAAAGATAAGAATAACAAGGCTTTGAATGGATTTAAACGAAATAAAGTGCTGTCTTGTCACGTTCGGTCACATTGGGCATCAGCAGGGGTGCCCGGTTGTCGTATCTTTATATTGTAATTAATTACAACACAATTCATTAATCATTAAAAACAATCACGTTATGGCAGTAAAGTATCATTTGGTTCTGAGAAAGAACATGAGTAAGAATGTAGAAGCAGGAAAAGAGAAACTCTATTATGCGCAGACGCGGGCAACCCGTACCTGTTCGTTTGAAGAGTTATGTGAACTGATCGCAGAGAGTTCCACGGCTTCGAGTGGCGATGTCAAACTGGTTCTCGACCGTATGAACCTGTTTGCGGCAAAGGCGCTCGGGCGCGGGGAGATGGTGCAATTTGGGGAACTCGGCAACTTCCAGTTACTGCTCGGCAGCAAAGGGAGTGTCACTGAAGATGATTTTTCATCCACATTACTAAAGAAGCCCCGCCTGCGTTTCCGGCCCGGCTCCCTCTTGCGTAACATGACGCAAACGGTCAAAGGGGAACGTACGACCCTCACGCCTACCACTCCGCCCGCCGGTGGTGGGGAAGACGATCGTCCTGTAATCGAATAATAACCGCTAACCCTATTTACCAATGGACAAACAGAGATTTGTAGAATTTTATTTCCCCGCCGCACGTATGGCGGGGAATCTGTACCGGATCAATCCGGTCGTCATCCTCGCACAGTCGGCCATCGAGAGCGGCTGGGGTGAGAGCACGCTGGCGCAGGAGTATAATAACTTTTTCGGACTGACGGGTTACGGTGTCGTCAACGCCTACTGGCATGGCGGCAAGACCGACCAGGGGAAAAACGGCCTTTTATTTCGCCGCTATGATACCGCTGAAAACAGCTTTCTCGATTTCGCCCGCCTCATATCCACGGCCTACCGCCCGGCCGCCACCGTAAGCAACTTCCCTGCAGCCTATGCCCGTGAGATCGCTTACAGCCGCTACATCAGTGAAGTGAACGGTGACAACAGGGCTGCTTATGAGGAAATGCTTACCCGGATTGCACGGCAGATCGCTCCGCTGGTCGACGGGTTGTTGCGGCAGGAGGAGTTGTAAGGAGGGTGGTAAGGTTCGAACATTTTTTATTAATCATTTAAAATCAATCAGTATGAGTAAGTTGAAGTCTATTTTTGAGTTTATTATGGCGTTGCTGGGGTTCTTGTTGGATTTCGGGAAGAAAAGGAAAGGGGGATGATGGGGATAGGTTGTATTTCCCCTTCTTAACAGGTTTATCAACAGAGTTATCAACAGGTTAATTAGCTAATAATCTTTTGGTTGATTATTTTGTGTGATAGTTGTAAACAATAGCGGGTAATCTAGTTGTGAATAACTTTGGCAGGTTATAAAAGAAAAACAGCTTCAGAATAAATCTGAAGCTGTTTTCTTGGTGATCCGCCTGGGGTTCGAACCCAGGACCCCATCCTTAAAAGGGATGTGCTCTACCAGCTGAGCTAGCGAATCATCATTTGCATACTCTGTATTGCGGTGTGCTTTACTTCTGTATTGCGGGTGCAAAGGTAGGGTTTATTTTTGAATTTGCAATAGCAAGGGCGAATATTTTCAAAAAAAGTGCAATTATTTTTCTTCCGGCGGTTGATTATCGGCTGGGGAAGGAGGGATGATATCCTCTTCCAGCAAGATAAAACGCTTATAATAAGACAGACAGAGTGTCGTGAGCGGTAGAGCGATGATCAGTCCGATAAATCCCAGTAAAGTTCCCCAGATGGAGAGCGAAAGAAGGATAATGGCCGGATTTAATCCCATCGCCTTTCCCATGATGCGCGGGGTGAGGTATAAATCCTGTATGCACTGCACGATCCCGAGCACCAGCAGACCCAGTCCGAAGATGATCCAGAAGTTTTGCCCTGTCTCCGCCGATTTAAGCAGGCTGAGGATAATCATCGGGATAATGCCGATAGCCTGCAAATAGGGGATCAGATTCAGAACGCCGATGAACAGCCCCAGCGTAACGGCCAACGGGAACCCTACGATCTTGAAGCCGATAGCCAGCAAGACACCGACACATAAAGCAATCAGCGACTGCCCACGGAAATAACGGTTCATACTCATCTCCACATCATCGGCCAGCCCTTTCACAAAGGTGCGCTGGCGGGCGGGGATCAGTTCGATCCAGCCGTTGGCGATCTTTTCGTAATCGAGCAGGATAAATATGAAATACAATAATATAACGAAGATGATCGTGATGCTGAACAGGATGGAGAAGGTGTTCGACAGGATGCTCCACACCTTCGGCGCCAGCTGTTTGATCGCATTCTGTATGTTTTCGCGGCTGAGCAGCTCCATCAACTGGTTGATATCGACATTCGTTTCAAGATATTCGATCCACGACTCGGGAATAAGCGGGACATGACCGGCACCCGGGTTATGCGTGCGCATCAGGCTCAGTGTCCTGTCGGCTTCCTGGGCGACGGACGGTACGACCAGGGCAGCAGCCAGACCGATCACCAGCGAAGCGGAAATGATAACCGCAATGATCGCCAGGATACGGCTTTTCAGTTTGAGCTTGTATTGGAAAAACTTTACGAAAGGTTGCATCATATAGGCCAGCAGCCAGGCGATCAGGAAAGGAAGCAGCGCATTCCGTAAGACTGTGACCAGATAGAGCAATCCACCGATGATCACTATGCTGAAAACAATACGGGCCACCCGGTCGAATGTAAATGGTCGTTGAAACAATGAGTTCATATTATAATTTTTATCTTTGCCTGCAACAAAGATAGAATAAAGTAGAATAGGATAACAAGATGATAAAGAAAATATTATGTACCGCCCTGATACTGTGCTGTTCTTACCTGCCACAGGCACAGGCGCAAACACAGACTCCCCAGCCTGTAAAGCAGTTGCTGAATGCCCCTTACATGAAAGGGGCCACTTTTTCGATCGTGGTAAAAGACCTGCAGGATGGAAAGACCTTGTATAGTTACGACACAGACCGCCTGGTGTCGCCCGCTTCGGTACTGAAGACGGTGGCAACTGCAACGGCTCTGGAAATACTGGGCGAAGATTATCGTTTTGAGACGACGCTGGAGTATGACGGAACGATCAGGGAAGGGGTGTTGAACGGTAACCTTTATATAAAAGGCAGCGGCGACCCGTCGTTGGGCTCGTCCCACTTTGCACCCGACAGGGGTACTTATACGCCGGCAAAGAACAAGTTTATGCCCGAATGGATCGCGGCGCTGAAGAAAGCCGGTATCCGGAAGATAAACGGGGCGGTTGTGTCCGACGAAAGTATTTTCGATACTGAAGGATCGTCTATCAAATGGCTGCGTGAGGATATGGGGAATTATTATGCGCCGGGAAGCTATGGCCTTTCGGTGTTCGACAATATGTATAAACTCTCCCTGAAAACGGGTGTTCCCGGTAGCCGTCCGGTAGTAAAGGGGACTGATCCCGCCTTGCCATCCGTCCGTTTTATCAATTATCTGGAAACGGCTCCGGTGGCTTCCGACAGTGCTTATATTATCGGTGCGCCGTTGGCCGGCGAGCGTTATTTATACGGTGTCCTTCCTGCCAACCGCGACGGGTATATACTGAAAGGGGATATTCCCGATCCGGCCTTGTTCCTGGCAGGTTACGTGACTACAGGGCTGGAACGCGCAGGTATCGAGGTGACGGGAGAACCGACCTGCTACCGGATCGAGTCGGAAGCGGGTAGATGGAAGGAGGGTAACAGGAAAACGGTCGTCACCACCTATTCTCCTACTTTGAAGGAGATTGCGAGCGTCACCAACCATGTCAGCCATAACTTGTTTGCGGATGCATTGGTTAAGACCGTTGGATTGCAATATCAGCCACGGAAGAATGAAGTGATCTCTTCTTTCGGACGGGGGGTGAAGGTGGTTGCAGACCATTGGAAGAAGAAAGGGCTGGATATCTTCCCGCTGCGGATGAATGACGGTAGCGGACTGGCTCCGGCTGATAAGGTTTCGGCCGGCTTTATCGCCGATATGCTGGTTTATATGGCTACGAAGTCGGATGCATCGGATGCTTTTATCGCTTCATTGCCGCAGGCAGGCGTCGAAGGTTCGGTACGCAACCTGTTGAAAGGAAGTAAGCTTCAGGGAAAAGCACGGCTGAAAAGCGGTGGCATCACCGGGGTGAGAAGTTATGCCGGATATATAACAAAAGACGGCAAGCAGTATGCCGTTGCCGTTTTCTCCAACAACTATTCCTGTAGCATGGGCGAAATGACGAAAGGGCTCGAAAAGTTGTTGTTGCAGCTTTTCTAGTTGACAGTTGTCTACTGCCCCTTGTCAACTTCTTAGGGCAGTAATGCCCTTTGTGCCAGGAACTCCATGAACTTCTGTTTGTAGTTGTCGGAGATCGGGATATATTCTTTGCCGAATACGATGCGGTTGCGTTCGATCACTTTGATCTTTTCGGGTTGCACGATGAAGGAGCGGTGCACACGGATGAAACGGTCGGTCGGCAGCATATCTTCCAGGCTTTTCATGCTCATCAGTGAAAGGATCGGGCGGGGCTCGTCTTCCACATATATTTTGACGTAATCCTTCAATCCTTCGATATATAAGATCTTACGGAGTTCGATCTGCATCAGTTTGTATTCTGTTTTGATGAAGATGCTTTCGATTGTGTGGGCAGTTCGCGGACTGTCCGTACCCGGGGCGGTTGTCTCCGGATGGGATTGGCCTTCGCGCAGCAGTTCGTACCATTGCAGGGCTTTGTTGGCCGATTTCAGGAAATCGGGATAGCTGATCGGTTTTAGCAGGTAGTCGAGTGCATTCACTTTGTAGCTGTCGAGCGCGTACTGGCTGAAAGCGGTGGTAAAGATAATACGTGTGTCACCTTCGAGGATACGGGAGAACTCCATCCCGTTGAGCTCCGGCATCTGGATGTCGAGGAAAAGCAGGTCGACGGGCTCTTTGCTGAGGATGGGGAGCGCGTTGACGGCACTGTTGTATTTTCCCGCCAGGCCGAGGAACGGCGTCTTATTCACATAACTTTCCAGCAGGCTGATAGCCAGCGGTTCGTCGTCGATGATGGCACATGTCAGTTTCATACGCTTTCGTCTTTTGGTTCGTTTCCGAGTTGTAACTCCAACATACAGTAATAGCTGTCGCCGTCTACTCCGCACGAGAAAATATGCCGGTTGGGATAGAGCAGGGCCAAGCGTTTCTTCAGGTTGCGGATGCCGATGCCCGAGCCGCTTTTGTCCTGTTCTGCATTTTTCGGGAAATAGCTATTGCGCAGGTAACAGACAACCAAGTCGCCGTTCTGGTGGATATCCAGATGGATGTACGACGGTTTGTTGTTGCTTACCCCGTGCTTGAAGGCATTCTCGATAAGCGAAATGAACAGGAGCGGGGCGATTTCCGCATCCGGTCTGAGGGATGATATCTCGGTTTTCAGTTCTACATTTTCCGGCAGGCGGATACGCATCAGTTCCACATAATTGCGGATAAAGTCGAGTTCCTTTTCCAGGAGAACAAGTTGCTGGCTGCTTTCGTAAAGCACGTAACGGAGCAGGCGACTCAGGTCGTGCACGGCTTCCTGTGCCCGTTCGGGACTGAAGGCAATCAGGCTGTAGATGTTATTCAGCGTGTTGAACAGGAAGTGCGGGTTCAGCTGGCTTTTCAGGTTTTGCAATTCGGCTTCGGCGCGGCTCTTTTCCAGTTCGCGGCGTTCCGACTCCACCTGATACCAGCCGCTCGTCATTTTGATGGCTACGCTAAGACCTGCTACCAGGCCGTAAAGCATGGCATTGCCGAAGAAAAAGCCGATGATCTCTTTCAATTCCTTCTCCTGACGCGGGTGATGGAACTCCGGAGGGGGCAACATATGCATCAGGAGGTGTACCAACACGATTGTCGCTGCGATCAGTAGTACATTGCTGAGAAAGAACTTCCAACCGTGCTTGGAAAACAGGAATTGTTTCACCAGAAGGAAGTAGTTCACATAGAACACCAGCATGAAGGAGAGCGGAACGATAACGAACCGTATATAACTCTGAACAGTAACTTCCTGTGTCTCCCTGCCCGTAAAGAAAAAGGGCAGGCCGATCAGGATCCCCCAGGCAGCCATATGGATGATGCTGCCCATTCCTTTTATCGGGGGGGATACATGTGTCTGTGTTGTTCCTTCTGTATTCATACTCACAAAGATATTAATTTATTCGTAACGTATCGCTTCGATCGGGTCGAGCTGTGCCGCTTTCTTAGCCGGATACCATCCGAAGAATACTCCCGTGACGGTACAGACGGCGAACGACAGCATCACGCTCCACGGTTGTATATAGATCGGGAAGTGGGCTACCACATTCACGATCAGGGCGGCTCCTACGCCCAGCACCACTCCTATCAGTCCGCCCGTTACGCTGATCAGGATAGACTCGATCAGGAACTGCGCCAGGATGTCGATCCCTTTGGCTCCGATACTCATACGGAGACCGATCTCGCGGGTACGTTCCGTAACGCTGACGTACATGATGTTCATAATACCGATACCACCAACGAGTAACGAAATACCGGCCACAGCCGCCAACAGCACGGTCATCATGTCCGTAGTGCTTGTCAACATCGTGCTCAACTCCTGCTGACTACGGATGGTAAAATCATCATCGTCACTTTCCTTCAACTTATGGTTGCGGCGCAGTATTTCTGTTATCTCATCAATGGCCTGGTCGGTGTATTCCTCTTTGAGTGCCGAACAGGTAATGCCTTGCAGATGGGTGATGGCCAGGACTTTTTTCTGAATAGTTGTGTATGGAGCTAAGATTAGGTCGTCCTGGTCCATTCCCATGCTGTTGTATCCTTTGCTTTCCAGCACGCCTACGATGCGGAAAGGTAATTTCTGAAAACGTATGACTTTTCCTACGGGGCTTTCGCCGCCTGTGAAAAGGTTGTCGACTACGGTTTTACCGACTACGCATACTTTGGCGGCGGTCTGGATGTCCTGTTCGGTGAACATTTCACCGTCGCCCACTTTGTAGCGGCGTATTTCCAGATAGTCGGGGCTGATGCCGTAGACCGTTGTCGGTGTGTTGTTGGCGCCATAGATCGCCTGTCCGCTGCTGTTCACCGAAGGGGAGACGGCAGACACATAGCGCGTTTCGTCGACAATGTTCTGATAGTCCTCCAGCTTCAGCGTTTCCATGGCGGATGCATCCTGACGTACGCCACCTCGCGTATCGGCGCCGGGGTGTATCATGATCATGTTGGAACCCATCTCGCTGATCTGGGCTTGTATGCTCCGCTTCGATCCCTGACCGATGGCCAGCATCGTGATCACCGAGGCTACGCCGATGATGATGCCTAGCATCGTCAGGAAACCGCGCAACTTGTTGTTGGCGAGGGCGCGGAGAGCTATTTTTATGAGGTTTGTTCCGTTCATTGTTAGTCGTCGTTTTTCGGCAGTTTGGCTAACGCCTCTGCCGCATTCTGTATGTTGGTATTCACCGTATCCGATGTCACATGGCCGTCGCGCAGGGTGATGTTGCGACTGCTGTATTGGGCGATCTCCGGATTATGGGTCACGAAGATGATCGTACGTCCTTCGGCATGGAGCTTCTGGAAAAGTACCAGGATCTCGAACGAGGTGCGCGTATCCAGGTTACCGGTCGCTTCGTCGGCCAGGATCACGGCCGGGTCGTTCACCAGGGCGCGGGCGATGGCTACACGTTGCATCTGTCCGCCCGACATCTGGTTGCTTTTGTGCATCAAGCGGTCGCCCAGCCCTACGGCGATGAGTGCCTGTACGGCTTTCTCGTGGCGGGCCGAGGCGCTGTAGTTGGGGTTATACATCAGCGGGAGTTCCACGTTCTCAACGGCTGTTGTCTTGGGTAACAGGTTGTAGCTCTGGAACACGAAGCCGATCTTACGGTTGCGCAGCGTGGCACGGGCGTTCTTTCCCATCGTACGGACGGATACGCCGTCGAGGTAATACTCGCCTTTGGTCGGTGTGTCGAGACATCCCAACGTATTCAGCAGCGTACTTTTCCCCGATCCGGAGGTTCCCATGATGGTGACGAATTCGCCTTCGTATATCGTGAAGCTTACGCCACGCAAGGCATGGACGGTTTCGTCGCCGACCTGGAAATCGCGCTTGATATTATCTAGTTTGATGATCTCTTTCATTGTTCTGCTTATTTAACTGTCAACTGTCACTTGTCAACTGTTTTTATTTCTTCTTGTTTCCTCCCGGAGGGCCTGGCATGAACGGGCTCTTTTCCGTAGCGGCGGCTACCGGGGCTGCTCCGTTGGAAGCCATATCCACTGCGATCTCTTCGCCTTCGGTCAGTCCGTCGGTTACTTCGATCATGTTGCCGCTGGTGGAACCTACGGTGATCACTTTCGGAAGCAGTTGCTGTCCTTGTTTTACCCAGATAAGGCGTTTGCCGGCGGGTGCTTCCTGTGCGCTGTTCTCAGCCGTGAGTCCGGTTCCCAACAGTAATTCTTCTTCCGGGACGAAGCGGAGTGATTTGGTCGGTACGGTCAGCACATTATCGCGTTCAAGCGTGTAGATCGTCACGTTGGCCGTCAGACGCGGTTTCAATTTCAGATCGGGATTGTCGGCAGTGATAACCACTTCGTACGTCACGACGGTGGAAGTAGAGGTAGATGAACTGCTGCTGCTACTGCTGTCGCCCAGGCGTATCTGTTTGACTGTCCCTTCGAACACATCGTTCGGGTAAGCATCTACGGTGAAGCTGACGCGCTGTCCGTCTTCTACATTACCTATATCGGCTTCATCCACATCGGCAATCACCTGCATCTTCGTCAGGTCGGCGGCGATGGTGAACAGGGTCGGGGTTTCGAAGCCGGCGGCTACCGTCTGTCCTTCTTCAACGGCACGGTTGATGACAACGCCGTCGATCGGGCTGGTGATGGTGGCGTATTCCAGGTTGCGGTTTACTTTCACCATCGAGGCCTGGCTCTGTTCGTAAGCGGCTTTCGACTTCTCATAATTGTAAGTCGCCGTTTCGTAATCGGAGTCGCTTATCAGTTTCTTGTCGAAAAGAACTTTGCTGCGTGCATAATTCTTTTGCTGGTATTCGTATTCACTCTTGCTGCTGGCCAGTTGTGCCTGGGCGGAAGCGAGTTCGGCTTTCAGGTTCACTTTATCCATTTCTGCAATCAGTTGTCCTGCTTTCACCACGTCGTTGTAGTCGGCATACAGCTTGTCGATGATGCCGGATACCTGGGTACCGACTTCGACTTCCGTTACCGGCTCGACCGTTCCGGTTGCCGTCACTGTGTTGGAGATGGAGCTGCGGCCTACTTTGGCAGTTTCGAGCCGGATGCCACCTTTAGCCGATTTGCCTGTGAAGAACCAGACGCCTCCGGCTACGAGCACAACGGCTGCTATTCCGATAATAACTTTCTTGTTCATATGTTTTCCTGTTTTATTTTTTCTTTACTGGTGACTTAGAGCAGATTGATTTCTTCTCCCTGATAGAAGCGCAGCAGGCCGGCATTGAGTATGGCTGTGTATTTGGCCTGAAGCGTTTCCTGCTGTGCGCTCAGCAGGTTGTTCTTTTCGGTGAGCAGTTCCACGGTATTCTTCATACCCAGGTTGAACTGTTCGCTGACGAGGGCGTAGCTGGCCTGTGTACTTTTCAGCTTTTGGGTGGCGGCTACGTATTGCTGTTGGGCGCTGTTGGCACTCAGCCAGAGGCTTTCGATGGTTTTGTAGAGCGTCTTCTGCTCGTCCATCAGATCCAGTTGGCTGGTTTGCATCTGTAGCTTGGCCTTGTTGATTGTGCTTTTGGTCTGCCGTTTGTCGAAGATGGGAATGCTCAGGGTCAACCCTATCGAGTTGTTCCAGTTCTGTTTGACCTGTTCGCTGAAGCTGAAGTCGTTGCCGTTGGCATTCGTTGTTCCGATCCCTGCGCTCAGGCTTAAGGTCGGGATGTAACCGGCACGGGCTATCTTGATGTTCATATCCGAAGCTTCGATATTCAATTTTCCTGATTCGATTTCGGGACGCAGGTTGAGAGCAGTCTGATAAACATCGTCTTTGGTAGGGAGCGGGATCAGTACGCTGCTGTCATCCAGTTGCGGCAGGAAAAGATCCATTTCAAAGTCGCCGTCCAGTTCGAGGAGTTGCTTCAGTTGCAGTTTGTAGTTCTGGAGGGTGGTTTGTGCAGTGACCAGTTGGTAGTTGTCATTGCTTACCTGTGCTTCCAGTTGGGCCAGGTCGCTGGAGGCGATGCTTCCGGCGTCGAACAGTTGTTGTCCGCGTTCGAACTCTTTGCGGCTGACTTCCAGTGTCGACTCGTTCACCTTCACGGCTTCGGCCGAGTAGAGTATTTGTACGTACAGCTGGGTGATGTTTTCCTCGATGGAGTTTTCGCTCTGGTCGACGGTGAGTTCAGCCATGCGGCTGTTCAGCTGTTGCTGTTTGACGGTGTTCACGCGCTTGCTTCCGTTGTAGACAGTCCAACTGGCGTCGATGCCGTAGCTGCCGTTGTACGATGTCTTGCTTTCACTGGTGGTGATGTTGTCGCCGCTGATGATGGTTCCGCTGGTGTTGTTCGGACGGTTTACGATACGCTGGCTGATATTACCGCTCAGTGAGGGGAGGAAATCGGCTTTTGCCGTCTTTACATCTTCCTGGGTGCTTTCGACGCTGATACGGTTGCGCCGGATAGTGATATTATGCTCCAGTGCATAATCGATACAATTACGAAGCGTCCATTGCTTCGGCATGTCGTCCTCTGCTTTCATTCCGGCAGGCAGAAGAAGCAGGCAGGAGAGGATTATTAGAGATACTTGTTTCATAATGCTTTCGTTTTGCGACCTAAACAATCTTTTTACCTTGTTACGGAAGCAAAACTACTTTACATTAAAAAACTGTACAATTAGAATAGAAATAGAGCGAAGGTTCGTCGACCAATAGAAGGATTTTGCCGATAAACAGGTATATGAAAAAAGGCAAGTCAAACGACCTGCCTTTAGTCTGTTATGATTGAAAACTCCTTTTACCGGGTGAAAGAAACGGTTGTGTTTCCGTTCGCTTTCCGGATGAATATCTTCTTGTCGTACTCATCATCATCCGAATAGATATGTGTGCCGTTGTATTTCCAGGAAACGATTTTCCCCCAGTACTTTCCTCCGACAACGCCCTTGTCTGTGTATTTATAGGTGATTTCCATTTTATCGGTATCGCCGTTTACATAGATAGGGAACGTATAAGTACTTTGTCTTTCATCTCCGTAAGCGCTCACCGTACAGTAATGGAGCTGTTCTTCCGAATCATAAAGTATCCAGTTGTGATTGCCGTTGTAGCGGATGGTGTTGCTTTCGACATCGCGGATGTTGTCGTAGGTGCGTTCGAGCGGATTGTCCAGCTCTTCGTTCCACGAGACAGGGAAGGTTTTCAAGTCGCTCGGGTTGATGAGGTCGTTTCCCTTTTCATCTATATAATAGAATCGTAAAGTGTTTCCTCTTGAAAAGAAGTTTCCCTCCGGTATATTGTTATACCATACTTCTTCGTTGTCTTCTTCCTCATCTCCGTCTTTGCCGTTTAATAAATAGTTGTTGCAGCCGGAAAGGACGGTCGCACAAAGGAACAGCAACCATATACCAAATAGATTATTTGTTTTCATCGTATATAAACACTTTACTTATTGATTCTTATAATTCTCTCAACCAGATATTCCGGAAACTGATCGGTTCGCTCGGATCGCCGTGGCTCTGCAGCACGATCGGGCCTGCTCCGTGCGGTATCACTTTCGGGAAGCCGATATATTCGGTTGTACCGAGGATGGTCGTGTTGTTCTGTAGCACGATACCGTTCTGAATAACCGTGATGCGCGGCGGTACGCGGTAGGTTCCGTCTTCTTTGAATACAGGAGCGTTGTAGATAATATCGTAAACGTTCCATTCGCCCGGTTTACGCATGGCGTTTGCCAGCGGTGGAGTCTGTTTGTAGATACTTCCGGTCTGTCCGTTCACGTATGTTTCGTTATTGTAGCAGTCGAGTACCTGCACTTCGTACATGCCTTGCATGAAGATTCCGCTGTTGCCGCGTGCCTGGCTTGTTCCGGTGATGTTTTCGGGAACGCACCATTCGATATGCAGCTGGTAGCTGTCGAATTTCTGCTTGGTCTGGATATCGCCCGTCTTTTTGTTTACAGTGAATACGCCGTCGTGGACAGTCCATTGAGCCGGTTCGCCTTTGGTGTTTTCCCAGGCAGACAGATCTTTGCCGTCGAACAGGACGATAGCATCCGAAGGAGCCGAATTGGTTTTGATGTCACCCGGCGTTACGATCTTAGGTTGGGGAGTCCAATATTCCGACATGCCCGGAGTCATCTGCTCGGGTTTCGGATATTCTTTTTGCTGTGCACTGAGATTAATACAAGCTGTACAAGCCATAGCAGCCAGTACAGCTTTGATAGTAATGTCTTTCTTCCTCATGGGTCTAAATAATTTTAGGTTTACAATTAAGTAATTGCAAATCTACGTAATTATTTGTCACGTTGTCATCGTATTGCCCAAAAATCTGAAAGAAGTGTTACGGGTTATGGCTGAAAAGGCGTTTTTCTGCCAGTGCTTCGTACTTCGTTCCCGGTCGTCCGTAGTTGCAGTACGGATAGATGCTGATGCCGCCCCTTGGGGTGAAAATACCTGTTACTTCGATGTATTTCGGATCCATCAGGCGGATGAGGTCTTTCATGATGATGTTTACACAGTCTTCATGGAAGGCGCCGTGACTGCGGAAGCTGAACAGGTATAACTTCAGGCTCTTGCTTTCCACCATCTTCACATCGGGAATGTAGTCGATGTGGATTGTGGCAAAGTCCGGCTGTCCGGTGATCGGGCAGAGGCTGGTGAACTCCGGGCAGTTGAAACGTACCCAGTAATCGTTGTCAGGATGTTTGTTGGTAAATGCTTCCAGTACTTCCGGCGCATAATCCTGTTTGTATTCGGTGGAACCGCCTAACAGATGCAGTTCGTTTTCGTCTTTTCTTGTATCCATTTTATTGTTTGTCTACTGTCGATTTCTTCTTAAGATATTTCTCTAATCCTTCCTTGCGCAACTTGCAGGCCGGGCAATGGCCGCAACCGTCGGCAGGGACGCCGTTGTAGCAGGTCAGCGTTTGCGTGCGTACCAGGTCGAATACGCCCAGTTCGTCGGAAAGCTGCCATACTTCGCTCTTATCGCGATCCATCAGCGGGGTGTGGATGACGAACTGTTCGTCCATCGCCAGGTTCAGCGTCACGTTGAGCGAACGGACGAAAGTGTCCCGGCAATCCGGATATCCGCTGAAATCGGCTTCCGATACGCCCGTCACCAGGTGGAAGATGCCTTTGCTCCGTGCCATAATGGCGGCGAAGGTGAGGAACACCATGTTTCTGCCCGGAACGAATGTGTTCGGATAACTGTCGGCCGGCTTATCTTCGTCCATCGTGATCGAAGTGTCCGTCAGCGAGTTGGGAGCCAGTTGGCTGATCAGGGAAACGTCCAGCAGCTGGAACGGGACATGGGCGTCTGCAGCGATCTTGCGTGCAATATCAATTTCGAGAGAATGTTTCTGGCCGTAAGTAAAACATACGGCTTCTACACGTTTAAAATGCTTCTTTGCCCAGAAAAGGCAGGTCGTGGAGTCTTGTCCACCGGAGAAGCATACCAGAGCGGCTTCTTGATGTTTCATACTTTTCTTGTTTTATACGTGGTTTAGCAAGCACACGGCAAGGGAGACATTCCTTTGCGCTGCAAAGATAAATAGATTTTCCGAATTATTTGATTTGATGGCGGATTGCACACTAATAATGAAAATGTGCGGCACATTCTGGTTAAAAGTGTGCAATATTAAGGAAAAGTATTTATCTTTGCTGCCGTTTTTGTAATAAAGAAAAGTAAAACATGAAGAAAAAAGTATTATTAGGTGCGGCATTGGCGATGTTGCCACTGTTCTCTTTCGCTGGTGGATATTTGACGAATACCAATCAGCATGCAGCCTTTTTAAGATCACTTTCGCGAGGTGCTGCAATCGATATAGATGGTGCTTTGTCTAACCCTGCGGGCCTTTCTTTCTTGCCGACAGACGGTTTCCGCGTAGGCGTGAGTATCCAGAGTGCTTTTCAAACTAGAAATATCGATGCTTCTTTCGGTACATATAATGGTTTCGATCCGGTCAATCAGAAGCCGACAATGGCAGAGACTCCCTACAAAAAGTATTACAAAGGGAAAGCAGCAGCCCCTGTGATTCCGAGTGTTTTCGCAGCTTACAAAAAAGGCGACTGGACTATTTCCGGATTCTTTGCCATCACAGGCGGAGGAGGTAAGGCTTCGTTTAACGACGGTTTGCCTATGTTCGAATCGGCTGCTATGGCCGGTATATTCAAGGAAAGTTTGACAAACTATATAAAGACAGGCGGTCAAAGTCCCATCGTCACTCCGGAAATGTATACTATTAACAGTGCGATGGACGGTAAACAGTTTATTTATTCTCTACAACTTGGTTTGGGATACAAAATCACGGACTGGCTTTCAGCCTTTGCCGGTGGTCGGATGAATTATTTTTCAGGGAACTACGACGGTTATCTGAATGCGAAGCTAAAACAAAATTTAGGCGGATCAGAATTGATGGCGCTGGCTTTGGATTGTGACCAGACAGGTTGGGGATTAACGCCGGTTCTTGGAGTCGACATCAAACATGGCAAATTCAATTTCGGTGCCAAATATGAGTTCAAGACGAACCTGAACATCGAAAACGATACAAAGAAGTTGGATTATCCTGAAAGTGCGGAAGATCTGGTGGGTGCTTACAAGCATGGTGTGAATACGCCGAACGATATTCCTTCCATGCTTTCCGTGGCTGCTTCTTATCAGTTTTTGCCCATGTTGAAAGCTTCTGTTGAGTATCACTTTTTCGATGATAAGAAAGCGGGAATGGCCGGTGGAAAACAGAAAGAGCTCGAAAGAGGTACCAACGAGTATTTGCTGGGTATCGAGTGGGATGTTATCAAGAGATTGACTATTAGCGGTGGTGCCCAGATTACGGATTATGGTTTGTCGGACAAGTATCAGAGCGATACCAGTTTCTCCTGCGACTCTTACTCATTGGGCTTCGGAGCTAAGGTGATGTTGAGCGAAAAGATGGCATTGAACGTAGGGTATATGTGGACAACCTACCATGATTATACAAAGAAATCGGATGACTACTGTGGCACGGGTCTTCCCGGAACGAATGTATATAGCCGAACCAATAAAGTATTTGGTTTAAGTCTGGATTACGCTTTTTAACCTATACATATATATAATAAATCAGACAAAGGGGACTTGCTTTCTTGGCAAGCCCCCTTTCTTTTTACCTGTCCGGCAGGTGGTTGAATTCTCATATATTATGATACTGGATTGTCATAATATATGGTATTCCAGTGTCATAATATATGAGAATGCAGTATCACAATATATGGCACAGGAGTAGCATAATATAGGACAATGAAATAGCCTAATATAGGCTACCGGAATAGCATGCAGGGAATAGGAGTTGTTGTTTAACGGATAGCTACCTTGCGGACTGTATCGCCGATGCGGATGATGTAGTAACCTTTGGCAATATTTACGGTATATTCGCCGTCCGGTTGTTTCATTTCAAATTCTTTTACGCGGATACCAACGACGCTGTATATTTCGAGTTTGCTTCCGATCGGAGCATTCTTTACAACGATCTTATTATCGTAGGCGCTGATTGAAACGGAGTCGGGTTTTACTTGTGTTGTAACAGGTTGGGCTGTCGCTACAACGCGCGTCGAGTCAGCCGCCTGCTGTGCCTTCACAGTGAGCGAGTTACCAACGTAAACGCTGATCAGTAGAATGATGGAAAATAATATTCTCATATTCAAAACCCTAAATTCGTACAAATGTATGAATAATTTTGAATATGGGCGGTATTTAGCTGTTATTATTTGAGAAAAGCCGCTTCATCAGATGGGAAGAACCATGCCTTCGTTACCCAGAATGGTGCCGGGAAATACTTCCTGTGCTTCCTTGTGGAGTTCCGATAGCTCTTCGTAGCGGGCGGAATAATGCCCGATCACCAACCGCTTCACATTTGCCTGGCGAGCGATCTCTGCGGCCTGACGGGCAGTGGAGTGGAAGGTTTCTTTGGCGCGTGCCTTGTCGCTTTCCATAAACGTCGCTTCATGGTAAAGCAGGTCTACCCCCTCTATAATAGGGATAATGGAAGGGGAATAGGCAGTGTCCGAGCAATAGGCGTACCGTTTGGCGGGTGCGGAAGGGCGTGTCAGGCGTGCGTTGGGAATGACTTCGCCTTCCGGCGTGATGTAATCTTTTCCCTGCTTGATATCCTTCATCCATTTGACGGGCACCTGGTAGAAGTCTGTCATTTCGCGGATGATATGCGCTTCTTTGGGTTTCTCGGCAAACAGGAAGCCGCAGGTCGGGATACGGTGCTTCAACGGGATGGAGTAGACCGACAGGGAGCGGTCTTCCATGATCAGCGAATGGCTGCGGGTATCTATATGATTGAAACGAACTTCGTAAGGCATCCCTTTGCAAAAGGTGTCGAGCACGGGGCGCATATAGTTCTCGATCTCCTTCGGGGCGTGAATGACCAGATCGCCGGTACGACCCAGCATACCGAGTGTAGAGAGCAGGCCGGGCAAGCCGAAACAGTGGTCGCCATGCAGGTGGGAGATGAATATATGGTTCAGCCGGCTGAATTTGATACGCATGTTACGCATCTGCACCTGAGTGCCTTCACCACAGTCTATCATATATAATTTATCTCTTAAATCTACGACCTGGGAAGTTGCCAGATGCCGCGTGGTCGGTAACGCCGAACCACATCCCAAAATGTTTAAGTTAAAATCAGCCATAAAGGAATACCTAGGATATTTGTTTGCAAAGATAATACAAAAGCATCTGTGTTCTGTGAAAAATAGCAAAAAATGCAGCTCGATTGTTCGTAGGATGAGTTGGATTACATATATTTGTTTGCTGTCCTTATGGAAGCAAAATATTGTAAGTGAAAAGACTTAAGATATTTTATTCTAAGCCTTAACTAACTTTTTCTTTTTGTTTAAAACGGTTAAATGTAGAAACGGCCAAGCGTGAGCTTCGCCGTTTCCTTTGTTTTATAGGGTCTGTTTCTTGCAAAGGGCGGTTCGCGAACCGCCCGTACGGACGCCATGTTCTTTAGTAAGTGTGCCCGTCTTTCTGCTCCATTTCTTCCGCATCGATCTTATGCAGGTCGAGTGCACGCCAGGCATAAAAGATATACGCCAGAACGAAAGGCACCAGGATAGATACGTAGCTCATCACTTTCAATGTAAATTGACTTGAACAACTGTTCTGGATTGTCAGCGAACTCTGCAGGTCGGTGATGGACGGATAATAAGCCGTGTTGTTCCATCCGGCGCAAAGCAGCAGGGCGAGTACGGTCAAGACTGTTCCTGTTCCGGCAAACCAGATGCCTTTCCGCCATGTCTGCGACAGGATTGTTTTGATAATACCGAACAATACGAGTACAACGCCAGCCAGCAAAACGACCAGTACGGCCGGCATCTGGATCAGGTTGATGAAGTATTTGTACGGTTGCATAAATACTTCCTGCGTCTCCGGATTGACCGCGAAACCGTCCACCAGCAGTAAACGTACGAGAAATATCAGGAAGAACACCAGGAATAAAGCGGTTTCCGGAATCAGACGTTTCCGGCAGCGGCTTACTATATCCTTATTATCGATGTTGTTGATAAAATAAAGCAAAGCCTGTACGCGTGCCAGGAAGAACACAGCCAGTCCGAGGCAAACGTTCCAGATCACAAAGGCGGCTTCCAGTCCGTGCAGCGAATTGTTCCAGGTGGAGATAACCGGCATGGCAATGTCTGTCATCTGTCCTTTGTTGACAGAGAATTCAGCTCCGTTGAAGAAGGTGGCAACAGCCGTACCCAACAGGATCGGGCCTAACACACCGTTAATGATCAGGAATACCTGATACGTCTTTTTTCCCAGCAGGTTCCCTTTCTTTGCCTGATATTCGTACGATACGGCCTGGATAACGAAGCAAAGCAGGATCAGCATCCACACCCAGTAGGCACCGCCGAAGCTGGTGGAATAGAACAGGGGGAAAGAGGCGAAGAACGCACCACCGAAAGTAACCAGTGTCGTAAAGGTGAACTCCCATTTACGCCCTGTGGAGTTGAGCAGCATCTTTTGTTCGAGTTCCGTTTTCCCGATCGAGAAAAGCAACGACTGTCCTCCCTGAACGAAAAGCAGGAATACTAACAGTGCTCCCAGCAGGGAAACGAGGAACCACCAGTAATGTTGTAATAATATATATGTACTGTCCATGGTGTATATTTTTAGTTATCATTGTTAGTAGATACGGCAGGGCCTTTCTTGATCGCTTTCACCATAATCCCGACTTCAGCGATCAGCAAGACCGTGAAGAGGATCAGGAAGAGGAAGAACGTCGTCTGAACCGACGAGGTAGCCAGCTTCGAGATAGAAGCACTGGTCGGGAGTATGTCTTGTATGGCCCAGGGCTGACGGCCTACTTCGGCAACCACCCATCCCGCTTGTCCGGCTATATAACCGAGCGGTATCGACCAGAGACAAACCCATTGGAGCCAGCGGGTATCTTTGAACTTATCTTTTTTGCTCCAGATAAGGGCAACGATAAAGAGCAGGATAAAGTATCCGCCCAGGATAACCATAATACGGAACGAGTAAAATGTCATTCCTACGTGGGGAACCAGTTCGCCCGGATCTTTTATGTATCCGTAACCGAAGTAAGGGAAGTTTTCGTCGAGCGTCGCCCGGTATTGTTTGGCGGCAACTTCGTCTTTTTCTTTCACTGCCTTGCGGTAGTTCGCCAGTGACTGGATAGCCAGTTGGCCTTTGGCGATCTTTTCGGCTGCCGATAGGGCAGGCGTACCGTCTGCGGTAGTATAACCGCCTTCGATCAGGTTCGTGATACCCGGTACATAGCCGTCCACTTTGCGTTCAGCCAGCAGCGACAGCATCTTCGGGATCTGTATGTTGAAGATGAATGGTTCTACATTATCGTTATAGCTGGTCTTTGCCGGGTTCAACATGCCGATACCGACCAGCCCGACACCGTTTCCTCCTTCATAAAGCCCTTCCATCGCGGCAAGTTTCATCGGTTGTTTCTGAGCAACCTGGTAAGCGGAACCGTCACCCGTCCAAAGGATCAGCAGGGAAGCGACCAGTCCGAAGATGGCTCCGATCTTAATGCTTTCCAGCGCAAAACGTGTTTCCCGCTTTTTCAACAGATACCAGCTGCTGATACCTATTACGAACAATGCACCTACGATCCAGCCGGATAACACGGTATGGAAGAATTTGTTGATGGCTACCGGCGATAAGGCAACGGCCCAGAAGTCGAACATCTCGTTGCGAACGGTATCCGGATTGAACTCCATGCCCACCGGATACTGCATCCATGCATTGGCAATCAGGATCCAGAGAGCGGACAAGGTGGCCCCGACGATGGTCAGCCAGGTAGAAGCCAGGTGGAAGCGTTTGCTCACTTTATCCCAACCGAAAAACATGACTGCGATAAAAGTCGCTTCCATAAAGAAAGCAAGGATACCTTCGATGGCCAGTGGCGCTCCGAAAATATCACCGACGAACCAGCTGTAATTCGACCAGTTCGTTCCGAACTCAAATTCGAGTATAAGGCCGGTGGCTACACCGATCGCGAAGTTAATACCAAACAGCTTCATCCAGAACTGAGCTGTCTTTTTCCAGAATTCGTCACCTGTTTTGTAATAAATCGTTTCCAGTATTGCCTGGATCACGCCAAGCCCTAAAGTCAGGGGTACAAAAAGCCAGTGATACATGGCCGTGAGAGCGAACTGTGCCCTCGACCAGTCAATCAAAGAAGTGTCAATGCTTTCGATCATAACTATATTAATTAAGGAGTAATTGCTCGTTGGATCAATTCACCTGATACGTGTTCCTGTTTCTCGGAATCGCTGTCGAACTTCCCCAGATAATTAGGAAAGAAAAACAGTTTTAATATAAAAAACATGATGAAGAGCTTGACCAATATAATCAGCCATAGCGTTTTACCTAGCTTCATAGATCGGAATCCTTCCAGGTAAAAGTGGTAAATTCGAATGAATATTGGTTCCTTTTTCATGCTTATGTCTTCATTTATATAACAGATATAAGGTAAATATGTTTTCTGCTAGACAAATATAACAGAAAGGACGACTTTCTGCGCCCCTAACCGGATAGATAATATTTATGAAAAAATAGACATTGTCTATAAGCACTGTTAAAAAAAACTATTTTGAAAAAGAAAGCCCGAATCACGGCTTGTTGTTATTTTCGCATTGGCTATATTTGCGACAGTTTGTGTTTTTAAGACGTGACATTTGAATTGAAATATTATTATTAAGTGCTAATCTATAAAAAATTATTACTATGTCAAACATCACTAGAAGATCATTTCTTCAAAGAGGCGCAGCCGCTGCTGCAGCGTTGACCATTGTTCCGGGTTCCGTTCTAGGAAAAAGTCATGGACATGTTGCTCCAACAGATAAATTGAATATTGCCGGTGTAGGTATCGGCGGTATGGGTAATGCTAACCTGAAGAACATGGAGAAAACGGATAATATCGTTGCTCTCTGTGACGTGGATTGGAAGTATGCTAAACCTGTATTCGATCGTTTGCCTAATGCTAAGAAGTATTGGGATTATCGTAAGATGTACGACGAAATGGGTAAATCTATCGATGCTGTATTGGTAGCAACCGCCGACCATACTCACGCAATTATTTCGGCTGAAGCATTAAGCATGGGTAAACATGTATATTGCCAGAAACCGCTGACTCACTCTGTTTATGAATCTCGCTTACTTACCAAACTGGCTGCCGAACATAACGTGGCAACACAGATGGGTAACCAGGGTTCTTCAGACGAAGGTACAGACTTGGTTTGCGAATGGATCTGGAATGGTGAAATCGGAGAAGTGACAAAAGTGGAATGTGCTACCGACCGTCCTATCTGGCCGCAAGGTTTGAATGCTCCTGAAAAAGTAGATAAAATTCCTTCTACATTGAATTGGGATTTGTTCTCAGGGCCTGCAGAAGTGCGTCCTTTCAATAAGATTTATCACCCGTGGAACTGGCGCGGATGGTGGGCTTACGGTACAGGTGCGTTAGGCGATATGGCTTGTCATATCCTTCACCAGCCGTTCAAAGCGTTGAAACTGGGTTATCCTACAAAAGTACAGGGTTCTTCTACGCTGTTGCTTCAGGATTGTGCTCCTACTGCTCAGCATGTAAAACTGACTTTCCCTGCTCGCGACAATATGCCTAAACTGGGCTTGCCGGAAGTTGAAATTCACTGGTATGATGGCGGTATGATGCCGGATCGTCCTGCTGGTTTCCCTGATGGAAAACAATTGATGGGCCCTGGTGGTGGTCTGTGTATTTTCCACGGTACAAAAGATACGTTGATTTGCGGTTGCTACGGTCAACAGCCGTGGTTGTTGTCTGGACGTGTTCCTGCTTCAGCTCCGAAAGTATGCCGTCGCGTTCCGAATGCAATGAACGGTGGTCACGAACAAGACTGGATCCGTGCTTGTAAGGAAAGTGCTTCCAGCCGTGTGAAGACTAAATCTGATTTCTCGGAAGCAGGTCCGTTCAATGAAATGGTTGTGATGGGTGTATTGGCTATCCGTCTGCAAACATTGAACAAAGAGTTGCTGTGGGATGGCCCTAACATGCAGTTCACAAACATCAAGGATGACGAAATGATCAAGATCCTGATCAAGGACGACTTCAAGATTGTTGACGGTGACCCGAAATTCAACAAGATCTGGACTGATCCTATCAATGCAAAACAATTTGCAAACGAACTGATCAAGCACAACTATCGTGCAGGTTGGAAGTTGCCTGATATGCCTAGATAACAGTTTTAAACTACATAAAAAATGAAGAAGTCAGTATTATTTGCTAGTGCCGCGCTGATGATGTGTTATTTCACATCTTGTGGCGGTGGAAAGAAAACAGAAGACGCTGCTGCCGATGCATCAGCCGAAGCACAGACAGAAGCTGCTGTGCCTGAATATAAATTATTGGATTTACCGACTGTAGATTTATCTACATTCCCGAAAGATGCCGATGGTTGGATTACTATGTTTGATGGTAAAACAATGAACGGATGGAGAGGATATGACCGCGAAGATGTTCCCAATGCATGGGAAGTAAACGACGGCGCAATCCATATCAAAGGTTCCGGAGCTGGTGAAGCCGGTGCAAAAGACGGTGGTGACCTGATCTTTGCTCATAAGTTTAAAAACTTCGAATTGGAATGGGAATGGAAAGTGGCTAAGGGTGCAAACTCTGGTGTATTTATCATGATACAGGAAGTGGAAGGACAACCTTCTTACATCTCTGCTCCTGAGTTCCAGGTATTGGATAACGCAAACCATCCGGATGCTAAACTGGGTAAAGACGGCAACCGTATGTCTGCTTCCCTGTATGATATGATCCCGGCTAAACCGCAGAACTCTAAACCGTTCGGCGAATGGAACAAATCGAAGATCATGTGTTACAAAGGTACTGTTGTTCACTATCAGAATGACGAACCGGTTGTTGAATATCACTTGTGGACACAGCAGTGGAAAGAAATGCTGGACAAGAGCAAATTCAGCAAAGACAAATGGCCGTTGGCTTACGAACTGCTGTTGAACTGTGGTGGAGCTAACAAAGAAGGTTTCATCGGTTTGCAGGATCATGGCGATGACGTTTGGTTCCGTAACATCAAGATCAAAGTATTGGACTAATTTTGTAATCTACGGATAACTAACTTATAATACCCGGAATCGGCATTTGTCCGACTTCCGGGTATTTTTTTCTAAAAAAGTTTCTTTTTCCTGTAACCTTTCTTTCCGGAGGTTAGTCTTATCTTAAACGAAACAATTAGAAACATTTAAATGAATAGATTATGGAAGATTGGTTGATCCCTTTAGTTGCGATTATTTGTGCGGTAGGTCTGCCTGTATTATTGCTTATGATTCTGGTTATCAGAACGACCCGGACAAAACACGAAGAGCGTATGGCAATGATCGAGAAAGGTATAGTGTTGGAAGAGCCTGAGAGAAAGACGAATAAGTTCAATGCCCTTCGCAACGGTCTACTGATGATCGGATTGGCATTGGGCGCTATGGTCGGTATCTTTTTCGACAGTAGCTTGTCTGCAGCTTCAAATGACTGGGAAGGTTTTTCTGTCGTTATCTTCACTGTTCTGGGTGGCGGTATAGCTTATCTGATCTACTTCTTCATCGTCCTGAAGATGATGGAAAAGGAAAAAGAACAATAAAACAGGATTGATGGACGAACAAAAGTGGATAAAAAGCATTTTGGCAGGAGATACCCAAAGTTTCTCCTGCCTCGTCGCGAAGTATCAGCAGATGGCATTCAATATTGCTTTCCGCATACTGGAGAATCGCGAGGAGGCAGAAGAAGTCGTGCAGGATGCTTTTGTGAAGATGTATCGTGCCCTTCCATCTTTCCAGTTCGGCAGTAAGTTCTCCACCTGGTTTTACAAGATTGTCTATAATACGGCTATTACGGCACATAGGAAACAATCTATATTTGAAAGTTACGACGACGCTATTGCTACCGATCTTACAACGAATGAGGTGGATAGTGCGACCGCTATTCTGGAACGGGAAGACCGTAAGGAGATAATTGCCCGTGTATTAAAGAAGCTTCCGGCCGACGAAAGCCTGTTGCTTAATCTCTTTTACCTGGAAGAATGTTCCATTGCTGACATCAGTCAGATCACGGAACTGACGGCTTCCAATATTAAAGTGAAACTGTTTCGCGGACGTAAGCATTTCTACGAAACATTGCAGCTCATGATGAAGAAAGAAACAGTAAGTGTATTATGAAAACATCGGATAGAGATATAAACCGTTTGACGAAAAACCTGTTGAAAGAAGGAATGACAGAACCGTCTCCGGATCTGAGCAGGTTGATTATGGATCGTATCATGCAGGAAGCCCCGCTGGAAGTTCCGGAAGTGAAGAAAGCAAAGATGAAATCGGGAATGCCGCCTTTTATGATTGTTGGTATAATCGTTGTATATCTGATAGCCTTTGCCGGACTGTTGATGCTTTTCGGTCAGCAGTCCACAGGAAACGTTAGCCATATACTGGACAGCATTAAAGATAAATTACCGTTTATCGGGATGGTTGCCGCCATTGCCGGATCGTTGATATTTTATTCGACCTTGGATAAGATATTGGCATTGCGGTTTTAAATCGAACCTAAATGACTATTGATATTGCTGATATCGGGCGGGTTTGGAACCCGCCCTTTTGTTTACTATTTCTATTTTAACGCCTTCACATTTATATTGCTATAATTATTCCCGTCAAAATAGATTGTTCCTTTCTTGCCACCATTGATTTCGTAGTAATGGTTTACTTTATCCTCTGTCGATTTGTTAGTGACATTGAATCCGCTTACATTGTGGTTGCTATATTTCATATTCTCGGCGGAAACCTTGAAGGAGGCGCCGGAAGGTATGCTCAGGTTCAGATTACCGTAGCGGGCATCCACTTTCACCTGTTTGAAGTTGGCCGATAGCTCCTTGACTGTCAATGTGCTGTAAGCCAGTTCACCGACCAGTAACTCACCGTTTATAGCTCCGAAGGAAACTTCGCTATACTTAATATCCATCTGAGCCTTGTCGGCGCTCTCTATTTTCAGGTTGCCATATTTGTTCTCGACATTGATCTGCGTGCACTTCTTGACATTCATATTCGAATACTTGTTCTCCGCATTGATGAGCTTCGCATTGCCGATCGAAACGTTTCCGCAGTAACCAAGATTAAGTCCGACATTCACTACATTATTAATATCTACATTGCCGTATTTAGCTTCTACATGCAAATGTTCCGTGAAACTTCCGGCATTCAGGTTGCCGTATTTCACCTGTATCGTGCTTCTGCCCTCGTTGTTGTCCGGCAGATTGATGTTTCCATATTTCTGCGACAGATTGATTGCCAGCTTGGAAGGAATGCTGATATAATAATTGATCGTGAAACGCTCGTTGCTATTGTTGCTCCATCTCTGCTCTTTAAGCGAGGTGATGCCGGAAACAGTATTCCCGCTTTTCTTCAGTTCGATCTGTACGCGATCCAAAGTAGCTTGTGCAGCCTCTTCAGTTTCCGCTTTCGCTTCAATTTCGACACGGATAAGTGCTTCATTCTTATTCCAGTGAGTTATGGTAGTGTTGCCGTAGCGGTTGTCGATCAGTAACTGGTCGCTCAGGCTGACGCTGAATGACTGGCTGTACTCTTTCTTCTTAATCCTATCCGGTTTCCCGGCCCAGCTGTAAACGGTGCTGACGATAAGCAACATGGCCAGAAGCAGCATCGAACGGCTCTTTGTTTGTTTTGTATTCATGATATATTCTTATTTATTTGTTCTCATTCTCATTATCTGTTGTCACCCTTTCCATCTGTTCCAGCATGAAGTTCAGCGTTTCGATACTCGTGCTGTAATGCTGGTTCATGGCGAATAAAGCGTCATTAGAGCAGGGCAGGGTAGGAAGGATCGTCTCTTCAAACATATAATTGTCTTTGAGTATCTTCCGGCTTTCCTGCAAAAGACCGGCAGCACCCGGTGCCTGTTCCTGCTTGTATAAAGTCTCCATCTTCGCCAGTATATCGTCCATCTGCATGTTATAATAGACGCGCAGTTCGTCGATTTCCGTTTTCGCCTGGCAAGTTTTCTGTACAGTGGTCTGCTGATTGAGAGGAGCAGGCGTTCCACCCGGCAACCGGAACAGAAAGAGCAGAGCGATGGAAGCTGCGGCAGCAAAAGCGCACAGGCTGTACAGCCCGAAACGGTTCCTGCGAGCCGGTGGCAGTTTCTTTTCGAAGCGCTCGAAGTGACCTTCCGGAAGAAGGTCATCTTCAAAGGCTTCTTTATTGGTGTCTATGAAATTCTTTAATTTGTCCATCTCAGTTTGCTGATATAATTTCTAACAATTTGCGCTTTGCCCGCAGATACTGGCTGCGTACGCTTGGCGGCTGAATATTCAGGATAGAGGCAATCTCTTCCATATCGTACCCCTCAAAGAGGTAAAGAGAGAGGATCACACGGTAACCGGCCGGTAGCTTGGCAGTCGCTTCTTTCACCTGCTTCACCGAATACTGTATGTCGTCCTCGCTGGGTTCGTCCGATCCGGGATCGGCATAGTTGTCCGACAACTCGTCCCACTCCGGGGTCTGGCGACGTACATAATCGATAGCCGTATGAACCGCTATCCGGTGCATCCACGCTTCGAAACACAGATTGTCTTTATACTGGTCGATACGGGTAAAAATCTTCAGGAACGAATCCTGCATGGCCTCTTCCGCATCTGACGTGTTGCCCACGATACGCAGGCAGGCAATGTACAATCGCTGTGCGAATTGTTTGTACAAGGCCAGTTGCGCGTTTCGCTTTCCTCTGCGGCAACCCTCGATCAGTTGTTCTGTAGTTTCGTTCATTTGTTTATATAAACGAGAGCAAACGGCGAACGTTGCATCTCCGGTACGAAATTATACAAAAAAAGAAAGACATCATCACGATGTCTTTCTCCCTGAACTAAATGATAAAAATAAAAGTTATGTGGGAAGGTTTAATTTGTCGTTTGAAAATTCTCAGATCCCATCACCGGAGCTCTCCCCGCTGCTTCACCTGATTTATATTTCAGTTCGATCGTTTCATCACCACTGGATGTTTTATACTTGATCTTCATCGTTACTGTCTCGCCACCGGTACTCGGCAGACTGTTCAGTCTGAACGATGCCAGTCCCCAACCTTCTGCTCCGGAAGTACTACCGTTCGCATTATGTCGGAATTCCAGTTCGTAAGGCCCGGAGTCATTCATCTTTACGAGATTCATAAAATGTTTGCTTCCGTATTCGAAATAAGTGGCAAACTGGAAATTGATGTATCCGTCTTCAATCCATACAGATTTCATCGTTACCGGATCTTTCCCGTAATATTCATCGTTCCTGTCTCCCAGGTCTTCTGCGATCGACTTGGTAAGGACAGTATCTATCCTGTTCAGGCGGATCACGTAATCCTGTTCGATATTCATATCCTTGCCCGGCCCGAGTAAGGTAAAGTTTATAAATGCTCTTCTTTCCTTACTTACATCGAAATCAGGTGTGGTAACACCTGCTGCCGGCCAAAATGAAGTAGAGTCGTCCCACTGGAGATAAAACGAATTATTACCGAGCGGTTTGACTGTTGCTACACCTGCACTAAATTTATCAAGAGAGTAGCCGTCATCATCCAGGCAAGAATATAAAGTAGAAGATACCAATATCGTACCTAATACCAATAAAAATGTCTTCAACGTCTTCATAGCTTTCATATCACAATTGTTAATTCCCATACTAATAAGCTAGATGGAGAAATTTCAGGAAATGCTGCAAAGACGTATGGTAAAAGATGTTAATGTCTCAGTGATTGGAAGATAAGTTCGGCGGTACGGCGGGAAGCCCCCGGTTTTCCGAGCAGGCGGATCACTTCATCGTAACCGGAAAGCATCTGGTTGCGATAAGCCGGATCGTTCAGTATCCTGCCCAGTTCATCATGTATTTGACGGGTGGAGAAGCGGGCACCGAATAGTTCCTGCACGACTTCGCGGCCGGCAATCAGGTTGACCAGCGAAATATATTTGGTGTGGAAGAAATTACGGAAGATGAAGCTGGCCAGCCGTCCGGCAGGCGTGTAATAGCAAACCACCTGCGGCACACGGAACAGGGAGGTTTCGAGCGTTGCCGTCCCGGAAGTAACCAACGCAGCCCGGCTGTGCTGCAACAGGTCGTAAGTTTTCCCAAAGACGATACGGGCGGGATGGTTACCGATATACTGTTTGTAATAGGCTGGTTCAAGTCCCGGAGCTCCGGCAATAACCGGCTGGTAATCCGGATAAGAGGCGGCCACTTCGAGCATGGTCGGGAGATTGTCTTTGATCTCCTGCCGGCGGCTTCCGGCAAGAAGGGCCAGGATAGGCTTGTCCGGCAATCCTTCATCCGCCATAAACGTATCGGGTAGGGCGGCTTGCTTTTCTTTATACTGGGCAACCGAGTCTACCGAAGGGTTTCCCACATAATCCACCGAATAGTTCAGCTTATGGAAAAACTCTGTCTCGAAAGGCAGGATGCAGAACATACGGTCTACGTAACGGCGGAAGTCCTTGATACGGTACTGTTTCCAGGCCCATATCTTCGGTGAGATATAATAGTAGACTGGCAGATGGAGCACCGTCTTTACGAATTTGGCTATTTTCAGATTAAATCCCGGATAATCGATCAGTATGACTACGTCGGGCTGATATCTGCGGATATCTTCCTCGCAAGTCTTCATATTATTCAGGATTGTACGCAGGTTGAGCAGCACCGGAATAAAGCCCATAAAGGCCATCTCCCTGTAATGCTTTACCAGGGTGCCCCCTACGGCTTGCATCAGGTCGCCCCCGAAGAAGCGGAAATCCGCTTCCGGGTCTTTCTCTTTTAATGCTGCCATCAGGTTCGACGCGTGTAGGTCGCCGGAGGCTTCGCCTGCGATCAGAAAATATTTCATACTCCCCAGTCGTTATATTTGTTCATCCAATCGTAATCTGTCACATCCAGTTTGCAGGGAACCAGCGAAGCGTATCCGCTGTCGAGTGCCAGAGTGTCGTTGTCCGGATGAATCGGTTTGGCATTCTCGAAAGAGCCTGTCAACCAGAACACAGGGTGTCCGCTTCCATTCTCCGAGCGTTTGAATTCCTTGATCCATTTTCCGGCAGCCTGGCGGCAGATCTTCATTCCCTTTACGGCATCTGTCTTTGGTACATTCAGATTCAGATAAGTACCGGTAGGCAATCCTTCTTTCAGCACGCGGCGGGCTACCATACGTCCCAACCGGCAACATTCCGTAAAGTCGGCATCCGCATGATGGTCGAGCAAAGAGACGCCCAGGGAAGGGACACCGAACACGCAACCTTCGGCCGCCGCTCCCATCGTCCCTGAATAAAGGACGCTGATCGCCATATTTCCGCCGTGGTTGATACCCGAAACCAGCAGGTCGGGCTTACGGTCGAGTACTTCGTTGATAGCCAGTTTCACGCAGTCGACCGGAGTGCCGGTACATTTGTATACAGTCAGTCCTTTTTCTTTCTTTACTAATGAATAGCGGAGCGGATTCTCTGCCGTGATAGCGCTGCTCATTCCCGAACGGGGGCCATCAGGAGCCATAACAATCAAATCTCCCAGGTCGCGCAGGCATTCTATTAACTCTTTAATTCCTTTGGCGTTTACGCCGTCATCGTTTGTAATCAGGATAAGCGGTCTCTCGTTCATCGCGTACTTATTTTTATAATTACTTCCACAAATGTAACGATAATCTTTTGATGGCGGATGCTTTTAATTTATTCTAACGTTCGGTATGCTTGTCTGCCTTTTGTGAATAGAGTTGTGAATTAGTGGGTGTGTCTCGTCCTGATTTTGGTTGACTGTGTATTAATTAAATCCTATATAGGGTTGTTTTATGCCCCACAAATAAGCCCCAAAGGGCGATTGTTTACCTATATATTTATTTCTCCTTAGATATTTACGCCAAATATATAGGCTTTTTTCATCGGATTACTTGCTTTTTGTTGCCGACACCCCTGTTTTGACTTGTTTTACACCCCCATGTTGACGATGCGATGATCCGGGTGTCGGGGGCATCGAGATCCGGATCTCAAAGGATATTTATCTGTATGTGTCTGATAATTAATAGTATACTTTGTGGAAAGAAGTAAGCATCTAGTGACTTTCGGAATAAGATAGTGATAGTTATGTGATAGATGAGTGATAGTTAAAAACGGCAACTATCACTGCTATATGCTTTGAATATAATAGTGTTGAATAAATTAGTGATAGTGTGCTGCCTTTTCATCAAAACATATATGATAAGTATTGCTGGTTCCGGCCTTGTTCTAGTGAACTAAATTTATCTCCGTTCCATCGGTGCTTAGGTCTGCTTGTTTAAGGTCTTTCGTCAGTATATCTAAGGTCAAAGCATAGGATAATTAAGTGGAAAGGTCAGTAGATTGAAATTAGTAAGGTATAGATTACATATATGTAAGGCTATTATTACAAAAAAGAAAGGCATGCCTTACGTATATGTAATCTATGCCTTTCTTTTATAAAAGTTATGAAGATGACCCTAAATTGTAAGGTGTTTCGGTTTTAGCTTTCCTAATGTAAGAACTTAGGTATTTAAGGGGAAAAAGGAGGGGAAAGCAGAGCTGAAGGTGACGCATAAGAAACCGTAATTCGGGGTGTATATGATGCCTTATATTAATGTACACGCGTACATAATATATATAATGTTGTTTTATCCGAAGATTTGTTTGTTGAATGTGAATGAGGAGGAGCAGGGGGATGACGAGAAAAAACGATCGTTTATTCTCGTCTACAAAAGTACGCATTTGTTTCATTTCCGCAATTCTTTTCACTTCTTTTTTTTCATTGGTATCTGCTTTCTTATCAATTGAATAGCATAGTTTGTATGAAAACGCATTTTTAGAGGACGAACGGTAAACCAGTGACGAGATTAAACGATCGTTTTCGCTAGTCAGAGGGAATAAAAGTACATAAATGAGCGATCGTATTGAATAAGAACTTATTACACTTTAGTATTAATATTAAATTTTAGAATTATGAACAAAAAGTTTTCTACACTTGTGGCCGGCGCCCTGCTAGCCGGTGCTCTGATTACTCCTACGGACTTGTTTGCGAAGTTGGTGTATGTTACCGGAGACTACAGTGCTGCAGCGGAGGCGTCTCCATCTGCAACTGATTTTTACATTGTAACATCTGATGGTTATGTTATTTCTGTTGGTGCAGGTGCTACGGGGTTGGTTCGTACATCTTTAGCCGATGCAACCCCTGCTAATAAGGTTACTCTTACTGGATCTGGCACATATGGAATTGCTTCGGGTGCTAATAAGCTGGCTTTTGCTTCGACAAATGATGCATTTGTTGCTTTTGGTACAAGTAGTGCTATTGAAGCTTTTACTATAGCTTCATCAGGAGAAGAAGTTTCAATTAAAAATGCTTCTGCTGGTTCTGTAAACTATGCTTCGAATGTATTTTCTGTTCAGGCAGATGTAAATGGAAAGATTGCAGGAGCTAAACTTGTTGCTGTAAATACGTTGAAAGTTTATAGGCCTTTAGATGTAGCAACAGATCTTTCTTCTTCTTTTTATGTATTGATGGATCCGGCAAGTGGAAATGTTTTGACTGGCGCTGCTGATGGAACTGCAACATCTGAAACTTATACAGCTGAGCAGGATATGTTTTGGAGTTTAGATATTATTGACAATGGTGATAATACAGGTACAGCAAAGCTAAAAAACAAGGCTACTGGTAAATATTTGATTCCTTCAGCAGGTGCTGCTTTTATTACAATAGATGTAAATAGAACTGATAAAAATAGTCCTTGGAAAGTAGATGACTTTGAAGATGTAGATTTGAGTGCTGCAGTAACTGGTATTAATGCTGTTAGCCTTGGTGCTGTTCGTGCTGCCGGTCAATCTTTAACAGGCGAGCAATTAACATCTATCACTGGTGCAGGTTTTGAAGCTAGCATTAAGAAATTTGTTGATGGTGACAAAAAGGATAAAGCATTGGCAAATAATCCGTTTGATGGATTGTTGAAGACTGTTACATTTAACGATGGTACTGCTGGTAAAGTTTTAGCAACTGTTAAAGCTGAAAATGGTACCCCATTTATGCTTCAGAACGAAGATGGAAACATTATCGTTATTGACCTGAATGATAAATATGCTGCTGGTACTGAAACAAAATATGCTGTAAAAGCTATTGCTCCTAAAGTTTTAGCTAATGCATTGAATGATGCTAAAGCTGAAATCTCAGGCAGATATGCATATAACTTTACTATTAATGCATCTGATGACTTTGTTCCGGGTGTAAATCAACCGGTCGCTTCAATTAGTGCTGCAACTAAAGGTAATGCTGCTTCTTATAAATTAGGTTCTGTTGATTTGAAAGGTGTTCCTACACTGTCTGCAGAGGCTTCTACTGATGCGTTCTTGAATGCTATCACAATCAAGATTGGTAAATTCAATACTATCGACGTTAAGAAGTTATTAACAAGCACTCCGTCATTCTTCACAGTGACAAATAAGAATACAAAAGCTGCTTATTCTGACAACTATAAGACAGTTCTTGGCTTGGATGAAACTCCTGCTGCAGAATATGTAAAAGCATCTGAAGCTTTGGTTGGTTATCCTGAAACTCAGTGGGCTATCACATATACTGGTGGTAATCTGATTTTAACAAACCGTGAAAGACCGTCTATTACAAAATCATATCCGGTTGCACAGTTATATACTACTAGCAAAGCAAATGTATTTGCTGTTCTTGATGGTTCTGCTAAAAATGATACAATCGAATTCAAAGCTACAACTTCTTACACAGAAGCTGATGGTTATTTGAGATTGAATGCTGATGACTTGAGAGATCAGAAATATTATCTGGGCGCTGCCTCTTCTGTATTCGATAATGTTGCTTACTTCGTAGAAAACCATAACGATAATCATCAGATTGGTTTGGATACAAAGAAAGATAAAGCTACAGAATGGAATGTTGCAACTTATATGTATGAAGGTTTGAACAACCTGGGTGACAGAGTTGAATATCGTCCTGATACAATTCAGGTTAAGAGTATCTTAGGTTACTATGATGGTGATGATTACAAAGAAACAAAAGATGCTGATGATGAAGGTACAGTAATCTTGAAAATGTTAGCATATTCTTTCCAGAATGCTGCAAATAAAGAATATATGAACTATGAAGCTGCTCCTTCTAATCGTTATGCAACAGGTGAATTTGGTGTAAAACAAGGAAATCTGGATCCAGCAGACGCAAATATCTTTGCTGTTAAAGTGGTAGGAGAAGATTTGTATAATCTGATTCCGTTGAAAGACGAAACTGCAGTGAATACAAATACAGCAGATGCTATTGATTGGGAAAATGTTTCTGTAGAAAAAATGTACAGCGGTGATGGTGCTACAAAAGGTATCCTGAACAATACAGATATGTACAACCAGACAGAAAACGACTTATTCACTATCGTTAAGAAAGATGCTCCTGAATACCGTAAGGTAGCTATGGCTGACACTATCAAGATTTATCGTGAATCAAGTGTAAACGAAGCACAGGTTCTGTTTGAAAAGGGTGAATTCCTGAGTATTGCAAATGCCGTTCAGTTCCCGACAATCAATCCTGCTTTGTATGTAGATACTGCTTATGTAAACCGTGGTAACAACAACCGTTGGGAATATCTGTTAGCTGTAGAAGCTAAACATTGGGATTCTGAAATCAAATGTGAAATTGAAGATCATCCAGTACACAAAGCTGACACAACAACTGGTCGCTTCCTGGTTAACTTGATGGACTCTGCTAATGTTTATGCTGAAACTCATTTGCATGATAACAAATTCATCAATGAAGAAGATGGTGAACAATGGGCTAAGTTAGGCTTTGTAGAAGGCTACCATACACACGACACTTTGTATCTGAAACGTCCGAACGGAACATACAATGTGTTACCGATGGATCGTAGCGACTATTCTCACAGCATTGCTAAGTTTGCATTCCGCTATGTAGATCAGGAAGCTGGTTCATATGTTATTGAAACTGGTCGCAAGGCTTACAATGAAAATGGTGACTATGCTGAAGAAGTCGGTACAGGTTATCTGAAATGGTTGAACGGTTTGGTTGTTGTTGTTAGTGATATCGAACAGGCTGAAGTATTCAACATGAACGAAGACGAAACTCGTACTCCGACTGCTAACGAAGGTGTAACTGCTTCTGAAGTATCTGTAATCGCTAAAGACGGTGCAGTAATCATCTCTGGTGCACAGGGTAAGAAAGTTACTATCAGTAACGTTCTTGGTCAGACAGTTGCTAACACAGTAATCTCTTCTGATAAGGCTGAAATCGCTGCTCCTGCTGGTGTAGTTGTTGTAGCTGTAGAAGGTGAAGCTGCTGTTAAAGCAATCGTTAAGTAATAACGACTTATTTATAAAAGAAATTTATAATCAAAAATAGTCTTTCATGCAATGGTTCTCCTTCGGGAGAGCCATTAAGTAACCTGCGACAGGTGAACAGGTGAAATGACAAAATATTAAGTAATAAAATAAAGTTCATCTGTCGAGTACCCCTGCGAAGGAGGAAAGCAGATAAAAAAAACAAGCCCCGGAAGGATTATCTTTTCGGGGCTTCGTTAGTTTGGATGTTTTTATAATAATCTTTATAGGCATTGTATTTTATGGCTTTAGATATATGGCAATCTTTATGGCTTTAGCCTGATCTCAATTGCCGTCGGTTTTAACCGACGGTTAGTTTGATGTATGTGCAGTGGCTTTAGCCAAAGTTTTCTAGATAAATTATTGTTTATAATATATTAATTGATGATCTTTGTAAGAATAACTAACACCATAAGACTATGACATATATTAGAATGATGATCCATTGTGTGTGGAGCACGAAGAATCGTGAGCCTCAATTAGTAAACAAAGATTATCGAATTCAATTATTCGAACACATCAGAATACACTCTTATAATAAAGGAATCTATATTGACACAATCGGAGGAGATAAAGAACATGTTCATTGTTTGATCTCTTTAGGTGGAATGCAAAATATAGCGAAAATAATTCAGTTGATAAAAGGAGAATCTTCTTTTTGGTTTAATAAGAAAGGCTGGAATACTTTACAATGGCAAGATGATTATTTTGCTGTATCGATTGGTGAAAGTCAGGTTGATATTGTTAGGAGATATATACATAATCAGGAAGAACATCATAAAAGGAAGAGTTTTGATGTTGAGTATAAGGAATTTATGGTGAAATATAATTTTCAGGGAAAAGATAAAGAGAAATTTGGCTAAAGCCAATTTGAGAGTTTTTGTGGACCGTCGGTTAAAACCGACGGCAATTGAAATCAGGCTGAAGCCATAAAGAGTGCTATATATCTAAAGTTCTAAAAGACAAGGTGTATTGGCTTTGTTAAGATCATAAAAGACCACTGTGTATCTAAGACCATAAAGTAGACGACCATATGCCTGAAGTTATGCACCACAAAATCCGCAATCACACCATTATCCTTGACTTTAATACTTTTATAAGGATGTTATAATTTACCAAAAAACTATCACATACTCCTCATTTGAAACAAGTTATTAAATATTCTGTTTATATTTGCAAGTTATCAACAGTTAGGGCGACTTTTCAACAAAACGAGCATTGTTTTGCTTAAACCTGATTTCGTTAGGTTTTTAATGTTTAGTTTTGCCACTGAATTAAAAGACGAAGTATGGGAAAGATTATCGCTTTAGCAAATCAGAAAGGTGGAGTTGGTAAAACAACAACCACGATAAATCTGGCTGCATCCCTCGCTGCCCTTGAGAAGAAAGTGCTGGTTGTTGATGCAGATCCGCAGGCAAATGCCTCTTCCGGACTGGGCGTGGATATTCGGAGTGTCGAACTATCCATCTACGAATGTCTGGTGAACGGAGACGATCCGAAAGGAGCCATTATCCCGACCGAGGTGGAAGGGCTGGATATTATCCCGTCACATATCGACCTGGTAGGAGCGGAAATTGAAATGCTGAACATGGAGAACCGGGAGCAGATACTCAAACAGATGCTTGTTCCCCTGAAGGATATGTATGATTTTATCCTCATCGACTGTTCTCCTTCCTTGGGGCTGATCACAGTTAACGCACTGACCGCAGCCGATTCGGTAATGATCCCTGTTCAATGCGAGTATTTTGCACTGGAAGGTATCAGTAAACTGTTGAATACGATAAAGATTATTAAATCGAAGCTGAACCCGGCCCTGGAAATCGAAGGATTCCTGCTGACGATGTACGATTCGCGTCTCCGACTGGCTAACCAGATTTACGAAGAAGTGAAACGACCGTTCCGCGACCTTGTTTTCACGACCGTTATTCAGCGTAATGTGAAATTGAGCGAAGCTTCCAGCTACGGCAAACCCGTAATACTTTACGATGCCGAGTCGAAAGGAGCACTAAATCACATGCAGCTTGCGCAAGAGCTGATAGACAAAAATAAATAATAACAATTATGGCAGTAATGAAAAGATCGGCACTTGGCCGTGGATTGGATGCTTTGATCACGATGGACGACCTTAAAACCGGAGGTTCGTCTTCTATCAGTGAGATAGCATTGAGCAAGATTCAGCCCAACCCTGATCAACCCCGTTCTATATTTGAGGAAGAAGCACTGGAAGAACTGGCTACTTCTATCCGCTCCCTGGGTGTTATCCAACCGATAACCCTGAAAGAGATCGGTACGGAGAAGTATATGATCATCTCCGGTGAACGCCGTTACCGGGCTTCCCTGATGGCCGGTTTGGAGCAGATTCCTGCCTATATCAAGACGGCGGCCGACGAGAATGTAGTCGAAATGGCGCTGATCGAGAATATACAGCGCGAAGACCTTAACTCGATAGAAATTGCATTGGCTTATCAGAAGTTGATAGACAGCTACGGCCTGACCCAGGAAAAGCTCAGCGAACGGGTGGGGAAGAAACGCGCTACTATCGCCAACTATCTCCGCCTGTTGAAACTTCCGGCAGAGATACAGATGGGTTTGAAAGATAAAAAGATCGATATGGGACATGCACGTGCCCTGCTGCCGGTAGAAGATCCGGAAGTGCAGTTGGCCTTGTATGAACAGATACTGGCGGAAGGCCTCTCCGTACGGAATGTGGAAGAGATCGTACGAAACGGGGCGGAAGCTGTTGCACCGGAGAAGAAAGAGAAAACAGCCGGACGCCAACCGATGCTTCCCCAGGAATTTAATCTGCTGAAGGATCATTTGTCCCGCTTTTTCAATACAAAGGTACAATTGGCATGCAACGAGAAGGGAAAAGGACGTATCACGATCCCTTTTACCTCGGAAGAAGAACTGGAAAGGCTGATCGGCCTGTTGGATAAGTTGAAATAAGTGGACGGTAGATTCGTGAGGATGAGATTAAAAATAAGCAGGATACTATGCCTTCTGGTAATACTTGCCGGGATATCCTTGTATACGAAAGCACAGGGGCAGGCAGTAATACTCGATGCTGATACGGTAGTGGTGGCACCACCCGATTCGACAGTGCAGGCTGTGCTTCAGGCTGCCGACTCGGTGCCGCAACCCAAGTTCAAGGAGATAGACATGAAGCCGTTCAAACCGAATCCGACAAAGGCAGTTCTTTTTTCTGCCATCCTGCCGGGCTTGGGACAGATCTACAACAGGGCATACTGGAAGTTGCCGATCGTGTATGGCGGTTTTATGGGATGTATCTATGCGGTGACCTGGAACAATCGTAACTATAAGGATTATTCGACAGCTTATCTGGATTTGATGTATGATGTGGATCATAACAAGGACAATCCGGATGCCTGGAGTAAGTCGTGGGTGGATATTGCCAAGAAGAACGGGCGTGAGCCGTCGGAGTTTATAACCAATACACGGTTGCAGGATAATATAAAGAGCCGTAAGGACTATTTCCGTCGGTACAGGGATTTGAGTATCATTATTACAGCTGGCGTTTATGCTATCTGTATGATCGATGCGTATGTGGATGCACAGTTGTTCGATTTTGATATCTCTCCCGACCTGAGTATGCGGATAGAGCCTGCGGTAACCCCGAAGACCAGTTTCAGCGAACGGTCGTATGGCCTGAATTGCAGTATAAAATTCTGATAACACATGAAATACTTACTAACATTACTCTGTCTCTGTTGTCTTTTTACTGTTGCCCGTGCACAGGAAACATTGACTGACAATGAAGAACCTCAGTATTCGAACCTTTCTGCCGACTCATTATCGGTCGATGTGGGCCTGATCCCTGAAAGTCTGGATGCTGATGTCGACAGCCTGCTTCGCTCGTGGCACGTTCAATATTTCTCCAAGAGAGACGAATATTGCCATGACGATGATGCTAATGTATACTTCCCCGACTCTGTCTACCGGGAACGTCTGGAAAGATTGCCGCGCGTTATTTCTTTACCTTATAATAAGGTAGTACGCGATTGTATCGATTTATATGCCGACCGCCGCCGTAACCTCGTACGATATATGCTGGGTATGGCGGATTTTTATTTCCCGATCATCGAGCAGGTGCTCGATGAACACGATCTGCCTATCGAACTAAAGTATCTGGCCATTGTGGAAAGTGCCCTTAATCCGGTCGCTCTCTCGCGTGTCGGTGCCTGCGGCCTGTGGCAGTTCATGCTTCCGACCGGAAAGATTTACGGACTGGAGATCAACAGCCTGGTCGACGAACGCCGTGATCCGGTGAAGGCGACCCATGCTGCCTGCCGTTACTTTAAAGATATGTATGCCATTTATGGCGACTGGAACCTGGTGCTGGCTTCCTACAATTGTGGCCCGGGTAATGTGAATAAAGCAATACGCCGTTCGGGTGGAAAAACTGATTTCTGGGATATCTTCCCTTATCTCCCGAAGGAAACCCGTTCGTATGTGCCTCTTTTTATCGCAGCCAATTACATTATGAATTATTATTGCGATCATAATATCTGCCCGATGCAAACCAGCATGCCGTTGGCTACGGATACGGTGGTGGTAACAAAAGCATTGCATCTGGAGCAAGTGGCTGAAGTGCTTCAAATGGATATTGAACAGGTACGCGCCCTGAACCCGCAATACAAACGCGATATCATTCCCGGAAATGCGGAACCTTCCGTACTAAAACTTCCGGTTAATCAGACGTATGCTTTCATAGACAAGGAAGATACGATATATACCCATCGTGCTGAAGATCTTCTGTCCGGTTGCCTGGCGTATAATACGACTGATACGGATAAAGGAAGTTCTTCCAACCGTGAAAAGATTACGCATCGTGTAGCTTCGGGTGAGAATATCTATACCATTTCCGACCGCTATGGAGTGACACCGAAAGAAGTTCGTTCCTGGAACGGTCTGAGATCAAATAAACTGGCCAGTGGACGACGGTTGACCCTGTATGTGGATAACGGCGGGGTTACTTTTGCTTCCGCTACAAAATCGAAAACGGTTGCAAAGACGACATCTTCATCCGAAATCGTTGAAAAGCAGAGCAATGGCTTTATCTCTTATCGCGTGAAGTCGGGAGATTCCCTGTATACCATATCCAAAAAGTATCCGGGAGTGACGGCCACATTGATCCAGAAGGCGAATGGATTGCCCAACGCAAATATCCGTCCGGGACAGGTTTTAAAGATTCCTGTAGGATAAACTTGCTATTTTCCTGGCTTCCTTGTTGATTTTTGACGAATATTTGTATATTTGTGGTTACAGACGTTGTATAAAAAGAAGAGGTTGTAACCATGAACGATACGATAGACACAAAAGACACAAAGGAAGCCGGTGACATGTTACCGGCTATGTCGGCAGATGAGAAAATGATCCAGGATGGGTTTAATGAACTGTTGCAGGATTACCTGAATTCAAACCATCGACGAAAGATCGAGCGTATCACCAAAGCGTTCAACTTCGCCAACCAGGCTCATGCGGGAGTAAAACGCCGTTCCGGCGAACCCTATATCATGCATCCTATTGCAGTGGCACGGATCGTTTGCCGTGAAATGGGACTGGGGTCGACCTCTATCTGTTCCGCACTCCTTCATGACGTTGTGGAAGATACCGAATATACCGTACAGGATATCAGCGATATGTTCGGCCCGAAGATCGCTCAGATCGTAGACGGGCTTACCAAGATTTCCGGAGGAATATTCGGGGAACAGGCATCTGCGCAGGCAGAAAACTTCCGTAAGTTATTGCTCACCATGAGTGATGATATCCGGGTGATCCTGATCAAGATAGCCGACCGTCTGCATAATATGCGTACTTTAGGCTCCATGCTTCCAGCCAAGCAGTTCAAGATTGCCGGTGAAACTCTCTATCTTTATGCCCCGCTGGCACATCGTCTGGGTCTTTTCACGATCAAGACGGAACTGGAAGACCTGAGCTTCAAATATGAACATCCCCATGAATACGAATTTATCGAGCAAAAGTTGCAGGCAACGGAAGAAAACCGCAACAAGTTGTTCGACCATTTTGCTGTCCCCGTTGATAAGAAGCTGAAGGAAATGGGCTTGCATTATGAAATGAAAGCCCGTGTAAAGTCTGCTTACTCTATCTGGAACAAGATGGAAAGTAAAGGGATTACTTTCGAAGACATCTATGACCTATATGCTGTCCGTATCATCTTCGACCCGCTGCCGGGTGTGGATGAGAAGAATATGTGTTGGGATATCTATTCAGCCATAACGGATATTTACCGTATCCGTCCGGATCGTATCCGCGACTGGGTAAGCCGTCCGAAAGCCAATGGTTATCAGGCATTGCATCTTACTGTCATGGGGCCTGACGGGCAATGGGTGGAAATACAGATTCGCAGCCGCCGTATGGACGATATAGCCGAGAAAGGTTTTGCCGCTCATTGGAAATACAAGGAGCATAGCGTAGAAGAAGATACCGAGCTGGATAAATGGCTTCAGACTATTACGGAAATCCTCGAAAGCCCTGATCCGAATGCTCTGGACTTCCTGGATACGATCAAACTGAACCTGTTTACTTCGGAAATCTTCGTCTTTACACCGAAAGGGGATATCAAGACACTTCCGCAGGGCGCGACAGCACTCGACTTTGCCTATGCCCTGCATACCAATATAGGAAATAAATGTATCGGAGCGAAAGTCAACCACCGTCTGGTACCGCTTAGTCATCCGCTGGCAAGTGGCGACCAGGTTGAGATACTGACTTCCCGCTCGCAGGAACCGCAACCGGAATGGCTTAACTTTGTTACGACAGCAAAGGCGCGGGCCAAGATCGATGCCGTGTTGAAGCGTGCCCGTAAGGATGCGGCTAAGCTGGGAGAGGAGAAGGTGATCGCTGCTTTCAAGCGGTCGGATATGGAAGCTAGTACTTCCAACCTGGATAAACTGTGTATCTATTTCGGCTTTTCCAAACGGGAAGAGTTCTATTATGCTGTGGAGAAAGGGGATGTCGTTCTGCCTGAAAACATTAAGAAGTTGCTGAAGGAAAAGACCGATAACGTCCTGTTCAAATATGTAAAACAGGCATTGGGCGTCGGCTCCAAGAAGCAGGAAGAAGAAAAGCCGGAGGAAAAAGGTAAAGTCAAATATGATAAGTCGAAACCGTATATCCTGCGTGAAGAGGCTTTCGAGCGTAACTATGTGATTGCCGAATGCTGCAAGCCAATTCCGGGTGACGATGCGTTGGGCTTTATCAACGACGACGGCAATGTCGTTGTGCATAAACGTTCCTGCCCGATCGCCATGCGTCTGAAGAGCAGCTTTGGCGAGCGTATTCTGAATACGGAATGGAGTAGCCATAAAAATGCTTCTTTCGAAGCAACCCTCGAGGTGAAAGGTATCGACTCGATCGGTGTACTGACCACGATCACCAAGACGATTGCCGACGAATTCAATGTCAACATTATGCGTCTCCTTATCGAAGCCAAAGACGGAGTGTTCGAAGGGAAGATCAAGATGAAAGTACATGATGTGGAAGACATTCAGAAGATGTGCGTGACGCTTTCTAAAAACAAGAATATTAAGTCGGTAGGACGTGTAGCCGATTAGTCAGTAGGTATTTTCAGCCTGCAAAATACATATATATAGGTATTGCCTTTGTAGCCGGGATATCAGACCTTTGTCTTCATCAATTTAAATAAAAAAAGAAATGAAGACAATAGGTATCTTTTACGGTTCTTCAACCGGCACAACTGAAAGTGTAGCAAAACGTATCGCTCAGAAACTAGGTGTGGAAGACGCTCATCTGTATGATGTGGCCAAGGCTTCCCCTGCGGATATGGCTTCTTATGAAGTGCTGATACTGGGTAGCTCTACCTGGGGAGCAGGCGACTTGCAGGACGACTGGTACGATTTCCTGGCAAAGATCAAGAAACTGGATCTGACAGGTAAGACAGTCGCTATTTTCGGTTGCGGCGATTCTTCCTCTTTCGCCGACACATTCTGTGACGCGATCGGTATAATCTATACAGACCTTCAGGGAACAGGATGCCGCTTTATCGGATCCGTGCCGACAGACGGCTACACCTACGATGACTCTACAGCCGTTATCGATGGCCAGTTCGTCGGACTTCCTTTGGATGAACTGAATGAAGACGATCAGACCAACGCGCGTCTCGACCAGTGGATCGACTCTTTAAAGAAAGAAGGGTTGGAATAATTATCCCCGAATTGTAGTTTTTAAGATAATATCAGCAGGCAAGATGGTAACAGCCAGAAACAGAGTACCCGGAGAGGTGAAAGTTTTTCTTAATCATATCTATGAATATAAGAAAGGCATACGGAGCATGGTGTTGTGTACAATCAATAAATCGTATGAGCAAGTTGTTACCGACCGTTTGGAAAGTCAACAGATTTGTTATGTAAAACAGGACGCAGGAGAGAGAAGTGTCAATATTTATTTCGGAAGACCTGAATGCATAGAAGCCATCCGCTTATTGGTGACCCGTCCGTTGAATTTGCTTACCCCGGAGGAGGATTTCATTCTGGGAGCCTTACTTGGATATGATATTTGCATGCAATGCGAACGTTTCTGTACAAGGAAAAAGCAGCGGTTGACATCTGCCTGATGATATGGTTGTTTTAAGTTTTCCCTAAAATTGTTTATTGAGAGAGAAACTAAAGATCCTGTAAGGACTTCCGGTTTCTCTCTCTTTTTATTTAGTAACTGATCTTGATCCCGGCGAAGTAACTTCTGGGTGTAGCCGGGCCGTAGATATAAGAGGAATCACGGTTCGGCCCCTGGTCGAAGTCGGACTGGTAAGCTTCGAAGATATTCTGCACGCCGGCATTTACTTCCAGCTTCATTTCTTTGTACAGGGGGATTTCGTAAGCCAGCTTTATGTTCATATCAAAGAAATCGGGTGTTTTGAAGGCCTTGTCTGCCGGAATATATCCTGCTAAATGCTGTACGAGCATACTGCCGGTATAGGTTCCTGACAGGGAGGCCGTGAAACGTTTGACCGGCGTTACTGTGGAGGTGAAATATCCGTAGGTATTAGGCGTACGGAACATTTTCTTTTCGGCAGGGATGTTTTCATCCTGGCTCCATTTCTCCGCTTCCTTATAATGGCTTCGTTGCAATGTGACTCCGGCCTGCAGGGATAGCCAAGAGGTGAGCACTGCTTTCCCTTCAAAGGTCAGTCCCATCACTTTGGCTCCCGAGCCGTTGCGCCGTTCTTTGATCAGGTTTTCCTGTTCGTCTTTCCCTATATCTTCCAACACGAATACATCGCTCAGGTTAGTGTAGAAACCTTCGGCCAGGAAGTTTACCTGGATGCCGTTTTTGAAACGGTGATAGAAGTCGACGGATGTGCTGTAACTCTGCGACTTTTCTTCCGAAAGGTCCTTCGCCCGTTGTATCATGGCAACCTCACCACCTACGGCGGAGATATGCATGTCTTCATCGAACGCTTGCGGGGCACGGAAACCGCTCGAATAACTGGCGCGTATATTGATATTCTCCGTCGGGTTGAACCGTACGTTGGCACGCGGACTGAATATCACATGATCGATCATATTATGTTTATCCAGGCGGCCGCCGATCAGGAAGCTCCACCGGGCATTCTTCCATTCATTTTGCAGGAAAGCACTTTCGATATGTACCTTCTGGTTGGTGAAACGGTTGTAACCTACCATTTCATCTTTCAGATGGTCGAAGTTATATTCCAGGCCGGCGGTCAGGTCTGACGGCATGAAAAGGAACTTATCGAAGCTGTAGGCATATTGGGTTCCGGTCATCCAGGTCAGGTCGGTTGTCTTGCCATAGGCGTTCGGGTCTTTACCTGTGCCATAATAGCTGTCGCGGTCGGTATTCTGGGCGGAGGTGAATACGCTGAGGCGGTGTTTGTAGTCGGTTGAGAAAAGGTCGAATTTCAGGCCGCCACCATCGATGGAGTGTTCCAGTTGTTCGGCAATATCCGCTTCATGGGGCGGACGGTCGAGCATGTTTCCGCCACGGCGGTATTCGTTCATGTGGTGATATTCGAAAGTCAGTTTGCTGTATGTGCCGGTCTTGACATAAGAACGGAAGCCGACTGTCTGGTTCTTCAGTTTCGGTAATTCCGTATAACCGTCCCCATCATGATCGTAACCGGAGCGGTGGCGGTTCTGGCCGAAGATATACATTCCGGCCTTCCCGTTTTCCGTAACCAGTGAAGCATTCAGTGTCGTATTATTGTCGAAAGCATCGCTTCCCCCGATCGAAGAAAGCGTATGTGTCAGTTCGCCCGAGTTACGGAGCGGTTCCTTTGTGATAATATTGATTGTCCCGGCAATAGCAGACGAACCGAACAAGGCCGAACCGCCACCACGCATCACTTCCACCCGCTCAATCATGTTGGCAGGGATCTGTTCCAGTCCGTACACGCCCGACAGTGCGCTGAAGATAGGACGCGAGTCGATCAGTATCTGCGTATAAGGCCCGTCGAGCCCATTGATACGCACCTGCTGGAAACCGCAATTCTGGCAGTTTGTCTCCACCCGCACACCGGGCTGGAAGTTCAGACCCTGCGCCAGATTAACCGAACTGGTCGTATTAAATACTTTGGAGTCGATGACATTTACCAGTGTAGGAGCCAGGCGGCGCGACGTCTCACTCCGGTTGGCCGAAACGACCACCCCGTCCAGTGCGATGCGGTCTTCTTCCATCTCGACATTGATCTCCTGCGTTTTTCCTTTCTCCAGTTTGACTTCCCGGGTGACTGTCTTGTATCCCAGGTACTTGAACTCGAGGGTGAACTTGCCTTCCGGCAGGTTCTTCAGAAAATAATGGCCGGAGTTGTCGGTAGTCGTTCCGATGGTTGTCCCTTTCAGCATAACGGTAATAAAGGGGAGATGTTCACCGGTTTCCTTGTCCAATACATGCCCGAATACGTTAGCATCCGATGCGTTCATTTTCTCTTCTTCTGTGGCCCATGTAGTCGTAACGGCACAGCATAGGCATAGTATAAGTGTTATAATCTTATTCATATTGATTTGTTCTGATAAATAGGTAATATAATGACTGATGGTCAGGTACTTTCAAATATAAAGTACCCGATGTTCTATATTTCCGACCCAGGTCAAAAATATAAAAATAAGGGATGTTCCTATTAGTCGATAGGCATCCTTGTAATAAAAGTCTTTATTTATCAGGCTACAGGCGGAGCACGAAGAGACGGTTTCCCTTGTATGGGAACCAGATAATCCGGATAGACCGGATGGCAGGATACTTTGAATAATGCTGTCAGGAAAGCTGCCAGTAGTAAGGCTACAAAGGCAGCTCCGCTAATTTGGATAGTCGATAGTTGGTGAAGCAACTGGAATTCCGCATAACCATGTTCATGGTCGGGGCGTCCGTCGTCGGTTTTATGATAGGGGTGCGAATGGACAATCGTTACCCCGTTGACGATATGAACGTGGGTAAAAGCTATCAAACATCCCAGGTATGCGATAAACAACGCCGGGAGTGCAATCCGCAAATATTTCCTATACTTCTCCATCACCTTGTTGCAAAGGTAGGTATATTATTGAAAGGGGCAATATGGAAGGTTGTTAAGACCCATTAATTCAAGGAATAGTTCTGTGCCAGATAAGGGCTTTTCTTCCCGTTTCGTTTGGCAGAGAGAAGTTCTTTCAGTTCCGCCAGTTCCATCTTGTTAAGGCAGAAATAGATGCTTTCGGATTGTACCTTTATACAGATCTTCCGGTTGGAAGCGAAATGCTGGTTACGCTGTTCGGACAAGTCGCCATCGATACTGTTCACGTAATTCCTGAAGCTGTGGAAGCCCGCTTCCGTGAAGCAAAAGAAGAAGTTACCGAATTCCAGGCTATACGTATTGCAACATTTGCAGAAGGTAAGCTGGCCGTTGAATGTCTTATTTATAATTGTCATAATGAATAGTTGGGATATACTGTTTATTCTATCTCCAAAGGTCTTCATTCTCCGGGAAATGCACAATCGCCATAAGAAGGTAAAATCACCTGTTCCCATTACCTATAAAAAGGTAAAAGCCTCTCCTCACGGAGAAGCTTTTATCTAAAAATTAGCTTTAGCTTGCAAATTAGCGATTATGATATTTGTTTAATTATTTCAATCTGTTGTAACCATATACCGCACGTTCGCCCAGTTCCTCTTCAATACGAAGCAGCTGGTTGTATTTAGCCATACGGTCGGAACGGCTCAATGAACCTGTCTTGATCTGTCCGCTGTTGGTGGCAACAGCGATGTCGGCGATGGTAGCATCTTCCGTTTCACCTGAACGGTGGGATGTTACGGTAGTGTAGCCGTGACGGTGCGCCATTTCGATAGCATTCAGTGTTTCTGTCAGCGAACCGATCTGGTTTACCTTGATCAGGATAGAGTTGGCACAGCCTTCCTGGATACCTTTGGAAAGGAAGTCGACGTTGGTTACGAACAAGTCGTCACCCACCAACTGGCAACGGTCGCCGATACGATCGGTCAGCTTCTTCCAGCCATCCCAGTCGTTTTCGTTCATACCGTCTTCGATAGAGTCGATCGGATAAGCGTCGATCAGTTTTTCCAGGTAATCCACCTGTTCGTCGGAAGTACGTTTAACGCCTTTGTCCCCTTCGAACTTAGTATAGTCGTAGATACCGTCTTTGTAGAACTCGGAAGCAGCACAGTCCATGCCGATCATGATGTCCTTGCCCGGTTCGTATCCGGCAGCCTTGATAGCGGCGAGGATCGAGTTGAGCGCATCTTCGGTACCTTCCAGTGCAGGGGCGAAACCACCTTCGTCACCGACAGCCGTACTCAGGCCGCGATCGTGCAATACCTTTTTCAGTGCGTGGAATACTTCGGCACCCATGCGCAAACCTTCCTTGAAAGAAGAAGCGCCCACCGGACGGATCATAAACTCCTGGAAAGCGATCGGTGCATCGCTATGTGAACCGCCATTGATGATATTCATCATCGGGACAGGCATCACATACGTGTTTGTTCCACCGATATATCTGTATAAAGGAATATCCAGATAGTTGGCAGCCGCTTTAGCAACAGCCAGCGAAACGCCGAGGATGGCATTGGCTCCGAGGTTTGATTTGGTCTTTGTACCGTCCAGCTTCAGCATAGCCTGGTCGATACCGACCTGGTCGAGTGCCGACATGCCGACAAGAGCCGGAGCGATTATTTTATTAACATTATCAACAGCTTTCTGTACCCCTTTACCGCAATAACGTTTCTTGTCACCGTCGCGCAATTCAAGCGCTTCATGTTCGCCGGTCGATGCGCCGGAAGGAACGGAAGCCCGTCCCATTACACCTGATTCCAATAAAATGTCTACTTCTACGGTAGGGTTACCTCTTGAGTCGAGGATTTCACGTCCTGTAATCTTTTCTATTTTCATTGTTTGTTCGTTTTTAAGACGAAGGCAAATGTAGAGAGATTTAACAGCATGTGAAATCACTATAAATGGGCATTTTAACCCGGCAAAATACCTATTTTCGGGTACAGGCGGGGGGAGAGGAGCTTACCGCTTCAGCTTCGCCAGGAACTTCTCCCGGTCGACGATATAACGGACGTGAGTACCTTCGCCGATCACCCCCTGGCTATCACTGGCTGTAACGGAGAAAGTAAGCTTTCTACCGTCCACTTCCTGCAGGGTGGCACAGGCGGTGATTGTTTCGCCCGGGGCGGATGGTTTGGTGTGCGTCACGTTGATGAGGGCACCGACGGTAGTCGATCCGGCAGGCAGCTCGTTGGCAACGGCATACATGGCGGCATTTTCCATCAGTGCAACCATCGACGGAGTTGCAAAAACTTCCAGATCGCCCGATCCCATTGTCTTTGCATAGTTTTCAGTCCGTACTGTTTCATGACTGATGAATTGTAATCCTTTTTCTAACATTTTGTGTTGGGTTATATTTATGATAGGGCAAAAGTAAAGGTTTTATAAATTGAAATCAATACCTTAGCATCCAAATAACTTAATAACTCAATACCATGCAAAGAAGAAACTTTTTCCGTTCGATAGCCCTCGGTGGAGTGAGCGCAGCTCTTTCCCCCATCGTCAAGGCCGCACCTCTGGCACATACCGCCAAGGAGAAGCCCGCAACCAACGTAAAGGATGCCCTCGCCATCCCCCGTAACCAGCACTCCATGCCCGGTCGTTACCCCGGCAAAGTAGCCCGTGCGACCCATCCCGGCTGCATCGTCGACGGCCAGCCATCCGAAGAAATCACTTACGGGATGCTGAAGAAATGTATGCAGCAGCTCACCGGACAGGATAACCTGCGGGAAGCCTGGCTGCAATTCGTCACCCCCGACGATGTGATCGGACTGAAAGTCAACCCCATTGCCGGTAAACTGCTGTCCACTTCACACGCCCTCACGCAATCCATCATCAACCAGCTTGAGGAAGCCGGCATTTCACGCGACCATATCATCATCTGGGATCGCCGCGAAGCCGACCTCAAAGAATCGGGCTTCACCCCCGAAAACTATCCCGGAATCCGGATCATCGGCACTGAGTATCAGGACGAGAACGGCAGCTACATCAACGCCGAAGGCCGCTTCTACGGCGAAGAACGCATCGACAAAGACCAATTCTTCTTCGTTGACCTCGAAGGCGAATATGACGCCTACACCATGCCCTTTATGATCAACGGCGGCAAACATTCCTACTTCACCCGGATATGCACCGAAATGGTCACCAAGATCATCAACGTCCCCATCCTGAAAAATGCCGGGACGACCATCACTTCCTGCATGAAGAACCTCGCTTTCGGTTCCATCACCAATACCGCCCGACTGCACGGCCCGATGTGGCACGACACCTGTGCTTCCGTTTGCGCCTTCCCACCCTTGCGCGACAAGGTGGTACTGAATATCACCGACGGCATGATCGGCTGTTTCGACGGTGGCCCCGCTGCCAACCCGCAGTTCATCTGCCATTATAATACGCTCCTTGTCGGTACCGACCCGGTGGCCGTCGACCGTATCGGCTATGACATGGTGATCGCCAAACGCATCGAAGAAGGCGTGCAGGAAGAAGAGAAAGCCGGCGCACGCACCTTCATGGATATGGCGCAGGAGTTCCAACTCGGCATCGCCGACAAAGACCGTATCGAACTAATCGAAATAGACCCGCAGGCATGAAACACATCACACAATGGCTCATCTTCCTGCTCCTTGTCCCGGCTCTGCTCGCGGCGCAGGAAGTGGAAGTAAAGCGCGAACGCACGTTTACCGGTTCCGGCCTCTACGGTTTTATGAATGGGGGCGCGGAGCAGTTCCTCGAATACGGTGTCAGCCGGTTGGTTGCCCGCGATGTCGTCTACGAAGGGCAGGAATATACCATCGAAATCTACGATATGCCCACGCCCGAAGACGCGTTCGGTATCTATTCCCTTCACGTGTTCCGCTGTCAGCGGGCGGATACCCTGGGATGCATCGATTGCCTGTCGCCCTACCAGTTGCAGGCTGTGGCCGGAAATAAATATGTGTCGGTGGTCTTCCCTTCTGGTTCAGCGGCCGCCCGGAGCCGGGTGGACGAGCTGATCCGCTACTATCTGCCGATGGATGGGAACGATAACCCGCAGATACCGGAGCCGTTGGCTTCCCTTTCCCCTTATTCCGGCAAGCTGAAATTCCTGCGTGGCCCGATAGGTATATCCGGTGTGAGCACTTCGTTGATGCATTATCTGGAAGGTATCTCCTATACGGGTGTGTGGTTCATCGCCGATAAACCTTCGAAAAGTTACCGTGCCCTGGTCTGTCTACGGGAAAAGGGCGATGCGGAAGCCTTAAAAAAGAAAATTCCTGCCACCGATATTATTCAAAGCGGCGACGATTTTGTCTATCTCACAGGGAAAGAAAAGGAAGCTGAAGAGGACGATCACGGTGGGTTCGGATTTTAACCTGTACGGCTTTCAAGCGAAAGTTCAATCTATCCCCTTCGGAATACCGGTTGAAAGCCTGAGCCTTTTATTTGAACCTCATCGATTTAAGCACCGGCAGGCTGATCGTGAAGCCTACCGCATCGTATCGTCCCCCGGACAGGCCGACGAAAACACCTACCCTTGCAATGTCGCTGAAGCCGGCGGAATATCCGAACTCGGCATAGTTCCTGCCGGGTATCCATACGTTACGGGCATGGAGCGCCTCATTAAAGAGCGTACTTTGCAGGAACGGCAGCCGTTTGAACAGAAGATAGTCGGATGTATAGTTGAGGTGTACCTGCAACCATTGCCTGTCAGTCGAACAGGCATAGTTGTCTATCAGGCTGAAGCTGTTATTCAGCGAACTTCCCGTCAGGAATAACTCGTTTGTCTCGAAATGCTTGAAGTCCGGGAAAAACACCCGCCGGGAAGATAGAAACTTACCGCCGTTGATATAGTAACCGATCTTGTCGAACTCGTTTATCTTTATCGTTTGATGAATGCTCCCTTCCAACCGGCTGAATGAGGCGGAGGTGGAAGAACCTGTCGGTATCCCGGCTTCATATTCCAGCGAGAAAGTCGGGTAATGGGAGTAGGCGTATATCTTCTTTCCACGATGTTTCCAGTAATGATACCGGGGAGTGTACGAAATCTGTATACCCGCTTTTAAGGCTGTGTTGTCAGGCATATATCCCGTCCTTCCATGCGGCAGGTTGGAAGACGGGGTATTTCCGGCGAAGTTGTACGACTGGCTGTTTTCCGGCGCATGGCGCTTTTCATAGCTGAGACCGGTCTTTAAAGGCAGCCCGTTGGCCAGTTCGATTGAATGGGAAAGATCGATGAACTTCCTTTGATAGAACTTTACCGGGTTCTTGCCGAAGAATAAGGACGACAGGGAGTTAATCAGTAACATCGTGCCTGTTTCGTTGTTATAGTCAGCAGTCGTTTCTCCCCCGGCGAGAGACAGTTTCCCGCTTTTCTCCGGTGCATAACTGTAACTGCCGTCGACCTGCCAGTTTATTGCTTTACGCGCTGTCGTGTAATAAACGGAAGGCGAGATAAGCAACGACCTCGTTTTGGTAAAGTCGGTGCGGAACGAGAATTGTTGCCCCAGCCAGAAACCGTTTACAAAGTCGTATTGCGGGCAGGCCCTGAGTAATCCACTGTAACCTACCTTGATCTTTTTGCTTAAGGCGATCTCTTCGCCGCTGATCAATTTCCCGATCCAGTAGCCGGATGTCCGGTTCTGGAGGGAGTCTTTGCTGCGCAGCGAGTCGATCGTATGCTTGATACTATCTCTGATCTGGTAGCTTACAACTTCATCTTTTTGCAAGGGCAGATTGCGGATAGTCTGCCAGTATGAGGTGTCGCGGGTAGTAGCCAATGTATCTACCGTTACCCGTACATTGGCATCGCCCGGAGTAATCTCCAGCGACTCCCGTTCTTTCTTTTTCTCTTCCGGTTCGGTTGCCTCTTTCACTAACCGGGCCATTTTGTAGGCTTCCCGGTTGCTTAGTTCTTCTTTGGAGATCAGGGCATCCAGTTGCTTCCTGGCCTTCTCCTGTTTGGGAGAGACCGCTTGCCGGGCAGGTTGGGTAGGGGACTGCTTTTCCTTCGGACGGATAACGCCCTGGGCTTCATTGAGTTCGACCGTTTTATACTGGATGGATGAGTAATACTTACCGGTCGCCTTTGCGCCCATCGCATCTATATCCATGTCGATATCATAGGAGGTAGGAAGGTAAGCGTACGGCTTGACTTCATTATAAGTAGCCGTGAAACGGACTGTTACGCCTAGCTCCGTGGCACTCAGGTCGGCACTTTGAACATTCCAGCTGTTCTCGATGATATAGAGCCAGCCGGTCACCAGCTTAGGGTTTTTCTTTTTTGGCTGTACCCGTATCTTATTGACCATATGGTCTCCATCCATCGATACACCTTCGAGTGAGAATTTGTAGTAGGTGAAAGCTCCCGGAGCAAGCGGGGAGATCCTTCCGAAAGCATCCGGGTCATAGATATTGGCCGTCATAACGGTCATAGCCTGGCTGGCATCGAGGTTGACCGGAACCGTGGAGGAGAAGGCCAGGACTTTCTGCTCATACTTATTGGGGGCTGTAAAAGTGATCTCGTTCTGCGACTCGATCAGGAACAGCTTGTTTGCCAGGTTCTTCAGCTTTTTACCATCCGCGCCCAATGTCATCAGGCGGGGTATTTTGTCGATCTTGACCGTTCCTTTCACGTACATTGTCGACTCATAGCTTTTTATCTGGTGGAGATAGAAAGGTGCCATTGCGATCGCTTTCCGCATGATGGCATAGGCCGGGTCTTCCCGGTTGGCGGAAATGATCACTTCCTGAAGGGTGTATACCTTCTTCTCCATTTCCACGACAAGATGGGTATCTTCAGGGATGCGCACCGGAACTGTTTTCCTTTCATATCCCAGGGAACTGAAATCGCAGGTATAGGAACCTTTCTGGAGGGTGGTACGGAATTCGCCGTTCTCATCAGCAGTGATACCCAATGCAATCTCACGGATATAGAGCGTTGCATTGGGTATCGGTTCTCCTGATTTGTCTGCGATCCGTCCCGTCAGGGTCTGGCCGGACAGAGGCAGCGTAAATAATATATATAGAAAGATCAACAGGCTCGTTTTCATCTGATTAATGCTTTATGAAAGCAAATATATCATTTAAAAGCCAGACTACCGTTATTTCTTTCTTTTTCTCAGTTTCTTTTTGATCCAGAAATAATATCCTGTGATGGCAAATACGGCGCCGAGGAAGGATACCAGACAACTTAATATCTTGGTCGTCATACCACCCCAGGTTCCGGCATGTACAGAATAGATCCAACCCCGTATCTTGCCGGACTTCGGAAGGTCTTTATATAACTGGACTTCCGTGATCTCTCCGGTTGCCGGGTTGAAAGTGTAGCGGTCGCTACCCCTCGTATTTCCGTACCTGGCGGTAGAAACGGTTGCCGAGCCATCCTGGATAGTGATCGAGTTATATTCTTTATACTGGCTTTGCAGGGTAGACAATACTTCTGCCCATTGCCTGTAATCCGTCCGCTTTTGCGAACGCTCCCTTCCTTCACCGGAACCTCTTTCGCGGTTACCATCCCGATTTCCTTCCCGGTTGCCCGACCCTCTTTCGCGGGAGGGAGCTTCCTGTGCGGAAGGAGCGGGAGTGGCAGCCGGTGCATGTGCCTGCGTTTGGGTCGTTTCGACACCGAATACAGTATAGAAAGCGTCACGATACCAGCCGAACGACCAGGTAAGCCCGGTTAGTGTCAGGACTAACAGAAGCAATGTCGCATAGAACCCACCCGATACATGCAGGTCGTAGAAGAAACGATACCAGCCGGCTTTCGTTTTTATCTTCAGGCGGTTTTTCAGTACTTTCCTGTTGCGGGGGTACCAGATCACCAGCCCGCTTATCAGGATGATGGCGAGAGCCAGTGTAGCATATCCAACAACGGCCTTACCCAGCGAGAAGCTACCGTCGCGTTTGTAAGAGTCGAGCAACCAGCGGTGCAGGCGCATCATCTGCATGAAGAAGCCCTGTCCGTCGGCTATCCCGGTTACTTCGGCGGTATAAGGGTTGATGAAAGCGGCTGCTTTCTTGCCTGGCAATACCAGTTGCCAGGTACGTTTCGGGTCGGAGGAGACACGGATACCGTTGATCTTGACCGAGTCGGGCAGTTGCTGGCGTGCCGCTTTGATCAGGGCGGCAGGGGGCAGCGGTTCCCCTTTTACTTCCTTGACAAAGTAGTGGGAAGGATGGCAAAGTTCCTGTATCTCCGATTCAAATACCAGTATGGCTCCCGTCAGGCAGACGATCGCAATGATGATACCGAAAGGTATGGATAACCATAAATGCAGTTGAGCAAATAATTTTCTCATTTTCCGAATAATTGTTTGATCCCGTTGTATATTCCCGGAATAGCGACTGTTCCGTGGTTCTCTTCGGGGAATGATTTACTAAAGAAGCGCAGGTTCTCCGCCTGCGGCAGTACCTCCGTGAGGAGATGGTTTACTTTGTTGAGGTGGATATCCACCCGGTCGGTACGCTTTTTAGAGGCGACACCGATATACAGGCTTTTCCCTGCGAAGTCTTTCCCTTCGATCAATGCACCTGCTTCTTCCGCCAGTTTGCCCTGATCCCACCACAGGCTAGGGTCGACGGCCAGATACGTGTCGAACCGTTCCGTATGGCGTAGGAAGGTGTTGAGCGTGAACAGTCCGGCATAGGAATGTCCGATCAGCATATTCTTCCCGTTGGTACGGTAGGTGCTGTCGATAACGGCGCGAAGCTCTCCGGTCAGGAAGCGGCTGAACGTTTCGCTTCCACCTCCTTGCGGGATGGCACCGGGAGCGATCTTTCCGTCACGTCCGGCGGCTGAGGCGGTAGGCGTCAGGTCGCGTGTACGGTCTACATTCAGCACACCGATGATGATACTTTGCGGGAGGAACTTCCCTCTCACCGTGGAGAATGTCTTGCTGATACCCACTAACGAATGAAAGAACGAGTCACCGTCGAGCAGATAAATCACCGGATAGGTTTGCGTTGTATCCTGTCCGTAGTTCTCGGGCAGGTGTATCCAGTAGTTTCTGTTCTCCTGCAAGGCGGTAGAGTAAAGGGACTGTTTCTTACCTATATAAATATCCTCCTGGCTCCGCAGGATTAGCGGGAGCAGGAGGAATATAAGAAGGATCTTGATCCAATTCATTTTTCAGTCGTTTGCGGCTTAGTTTGCAGCAGTCAGCTTACCAACGCCACTTACCTGAGTCGCTTCGATTGTAAGACCTTTTGTTGCAGCAGCAGTTGTCGGGTCGATCTTGTAGATTGCCGGGTTGCCGCCACCTTCCGTGTAGCTTACGGTTACATAAGCCTTGCCGTTTTCAACAAACGGTTCGTTACCGAAACCGGAGATCTGATCGGCAGAAGGAAGACCTGTTACATACGTCAGCGACTTGTCGCCGGCTTTGAAGATAGCCAGTTGGTTCGCTACATAACCTGTTTCGGTGAGTGGTCTGTCGTACATCAGCAACATGAAATAGTCGCCGGTGATATGCCAGCTGCGAACGAAAGACTTTCCGCCGGTCTTTTCTTCCAGGTTGCAGTAGTAATCGTCGAAGTCGGTGCTTCCCGAAGGGATACGTACCACACCGGCAGGTAAAGTAGTCTGCTGGCGCGGATCGCTCATTGTCTTGGCGAAGCTCGGAGAGAATACATATACATCCCCGTTGTCGGCCGCCCAGATCATCTGGTAGTACTGCGACTTGTTACGTCCGGCTGCATAGCTGATCTTATCTGTCTTGATGATCTTTTTGCTGGTCATATCGGCATTGTCGAAGATGGCAACATGGCATTCGTTCGGGTACTGTGTCCATTGTAACTCATCTTTCTTGTATGCGCTACTGTTTGAACCGCCCGACTCTTTCTTCACCAGGTCTTCGTTACCTGCCTTAATCCATTTGCCGTTCTGGTCTTTCGTACCGAACTGGCTGAGACCCATCGGAACGGCAGCCGTGTAAATCTTATTGTTATGTTCCAGCAAACCGGCCAGGGTTACGTATTCGCCGTTACCCAAGAAGTTTTCAGACAGATACGCTTTATCGTTCGTGTCATTCGTGGTAAATGTTTCAGCTGCTACATCGAGATAAGAGATCAGGAACACTTTCGGTGTGTAACCGTTCTCGTCGTTCCAGTCCGTAGGGCCGTCACCGGTAGAGGATGTCATGATATATTTGTCGTAGATGCCATAAGTGGTAAATCTTTTTACCGCAAACTCTTTAGAGCGTTTCTTAACTTCACCGCTTGCATCCATGATGTACGAACGAGTACCGCCCGCTTCTCCCTGGTTGTAAGTCAACGCATATAGATATTGGTTCTTATAGAATACCCAGTAGCTGGCACCATCGTTCACAACACCGTTGTTGATGGTCGAAATGGTACCTTCGTCCAGTGTCTCTGCATTTACCAGTACGTTGGTCGTGTTTCCGGAAGCAGTAACCGAAGCCGCGATTACATATTCGGCATTCTTGTCATCGTCTCCACCGTCGTCGCCACCACCATTCGTAGGATCGTCATCACAGGCGGTAAATGTCAGTGCGGCTATCGCTGTAGCGAAAAGACCGGTTAAAAAGAAGTTCTTCTTCATCTTGCTTTTGTTTTAATATTGAATTTATTACTATTTATTATATTGGGATTAATTTCCTAAGTAGACACGAACCTTTCCGTAGAAAGCCCGTCCTGCTCGTTGCAGGCTGAAGTTGTCATACAGCTTCTCATCCGTGAAGTTACGGCACTCGAAAGAGATGTTGTAACGTCCGTTCTTCAGGGTGTAAGACAGAGACAGGTTGTGTGAGAACTGGCTCGGTACGAGGTATTCCCCTTTATTCGATCCGATGATGGATGAATAATAGGTGAACTCATGCAGATACTGATTGTCGTACGATACGGTCAGTGTATTGCCTTTCTCAAACAAGTTGCGCCAGTAGAACGTCACGTCCGAGTCGGCAAAGCGGTAGGGCAGGTTCGGCATACGCTGTTTGTAGGCGATGTTGTTCGCTCCGCTACCGATAGCCGTCTTTTGGTTGTCGCGTACGTTCATCTGCGTAAAGTTACCGCCGATACTTAGCCAGTTGCCGAAACCGTAACGGGCGGAGATGTTATACCCTTTCGTCAGTACTTTACCGTAGTTGATATAAGTCGCAGCTTCTTTACCGCCACTCAGGTCGGTAATATTACGTTGGATATAGTCGCGTGTATTGCGATAGATCACGCCGCCTTCCGTATAGATGGTATGTTTGCCGAATGTCCGGTTGTAACTGATATTCAGGTTGATGTTGTCGCTATTCTCCGGTTTGATGCTGAGGTCGCCCATTTCGAGGTCTTCGTTACCGAACATTTCCTCGATCGTAGGCAGGCGGTATGCTTTCTCGTAAGACAGCTTGGCCTGTAAGCCGGGCAGAACGAAATACGTACCTGCTGCCCCGTATCCCATCGAGTTGACGCTGCGGGTGGTACGCACATACTCGTCCTGTGTGGAACTGGTCGCCATCGGGCCTGCTACAAACTGGTTGTAGTATTTACCGAACACGGAGAGGTTCCAGTGTTCCGACGGCATCAGGCGGTAGGAGAGGCCGGAGATATTCTTCCGTGTCTCCTTGTTGATGGCATCCGTCATTTCCTCGTTGGTCAGCAGCGAGGTGTTGGAGCGGCTGAAGGTGTTCAACACATGGTTGAAGGTGAACATATGCGCTTTGCCGATCCGGTAATTGGCCGTCAGTGTACCGTTCCAGTTATTGTTGTCCGAACGGGTATGCTGGTAGGATTGTTCGCCGCGCGAATTCATCAGGTGCTTTTCGCCGCGCCAGTTATATTCGTAGGCGGAAGTGTCCACGTTCGTTGTCTGGTTCTTGTTGTAGTTGACGGTCAGCGCCACGTCTACTCCGCTATCGAACAGGTTGCGTTTGTTGTATTCGAGCGACGGCATCAGCGAATGGCCTTTGCGGTGCTTCTGGCCGTATACGGTTTTCTGGCGTACCCCTGTCTGTATCTCCTGATACATATTCGAGTAAGTGAAGCCGAACATCAGGCGGTCTGCCCATTTCTTATCCACCAGACCCAGTTTACCGACTACCGCCTCGTTGTGATAAGTATCGTTGAAACGTTTCACACGTTCTTTGTTCTCTGTATCCAGGCTACCGGTTTCGAAATCCTTCACCGGGGCATCTACATAATAGTCGTTGTCCGAATAGTTCTGGAAAGCATTGATCTCGTAGGCAAAACCATTGTTGAAGGTCTGTCCGAAATTCACATACGATTTATGTGTATTGAAAGATCCGTATGAATAGGAAGCATCCAGGAACCAGTTGCGGCGTTTCTTGTTGGTCACGATATTAACGACCCCGCCGATCGCATCCGTCCCGAAGCCAACGGGGACTACCCCTTTATACACTTCGATACGGTCGGCAAAGTTGACGGGGATATTGTTCAGTGCGAAAGAACTTCCCACCCCTTCCTGCGGTACCCCGTCGATAAACACCTTCACATGCTTTCCGCTGAAACCGTCTAGCATCAGCTGCATGTCTGATCCTACGCCGCCCGACTCACGGAGCTTCATCCCCGGAGCTTTCCCCAGTGCATCGCTCAGGTTCTTGGTGGAGTTTTGCAGTTCCTTCGTATCTACCGCGATGGCGTTGAATGCCGAGCGTTTCAGGCGGCTGACTCCGTTGGAGACAACTACCACTTCGTCGAGCTCTTCCGCTTGTGGAGTGATGGTGATATTTTGTTTTACACGTTGCCCGTCGATCAGTTTGACCTGTTTTTCTACTGTCTTGTAACCGATGGCGGATACGACCAGTGTATAATTTCCTGCAGGAGCTTTCAGATGATAGATACCTTCTTCGTTAGTCGTTCCCCCATAATTTGTACCTTTCAGATAGACCGTTGCAAAATCGACGATCTCTTTTTCCGTAGATACTATTTTCCCTGAGATCATCGTACCGCTTTGTGCTTTTGCCGCGACCGAAAGAAATACAAGGAGTAATACAAACATAAGTGTGTTAAATATCGCTTTCAATGTCTTAATCTTTTTACCATTTATTAATTGTTGCAAAGGTCGGTTGAAAAGAAAAGCGCATCAATCACCGATTGTAGGTAAAAAACAGAGAGGGAAGGAAGGGGAAAATAGCAATATATAGGTATTGCCGTTTAAATAGTATTTCGATGGTCTTTTCGGGAGCACAAATGGCGCAATTTACTGGCAAAATATTCCCGTTTAACAATTGTTCGTGAAAATCTGAAAAAACGGGTATTGATACACAGACTATTATGAAACGCGCGCGAGTACATATCTATATAAATAGGGGGTAGTGAATGTGATATATAGTCTATTGAATAATAAAGGATAGATGCCCAAAAAAGACTGACTAGATAAATCGTTCCTTTTTTCTAGTCATGCAAAGGTATTGCTTAATTTTGAATCTGCAATCCTTTTCCAAATTATTTTACCTAATCTATGTGCTTTCTTATCAACCGGATAGCAAAGTTAGTATAAAATTCCCTCTTTTTTACACGAAAGCAATTGTCCCTCAAAAAAATGACTAGAAAAAAGGAACGTTTTGGCTAGTCATTTAACAATTGCCAAACGTATCGAATCTAAGATTAAAGAACTTTTAGGAACACTATTATTAATATTAAAATTTAAATTTATGAACAAAAAGTTTTCTACGCTTGTAGCTAGCTTACTGTTTGCTACTTGTTTTGGCGCTTCTGCACAAACGTATGTAGATACAGAGATCGCTAGTGGCTCTACGTTTTTATTAGGAGCCGGTGGTTCATGGGCCGCAGGTAATGAAGCCGACAATGTGTTGACCATTAATGACAAGGGCGAATTAGCTTTGTTGCCTAAAGCTGATGTAAAAACTGCTTCTAAAGTTAACCGTGCAAAAGCATTATGGAAAGTATCTTATACACAAGATGCTCACAAGGCTTACACTTTTACATTTGTAAATGAGTCAACAGGCCAGACTTTGGTATTACCTAAATCTGGTGCTGCTACTGCTCATGTGGCTGAAGGCTTGGGCGAGTTCGTTTGGTTGGATACAGCTACACCTGGTGGGGATGAAGCTCTTGCTAACGGTGATTACAAATTGTATACGGTTGCTACATTGGCAGCTGAAGGGAGTACTGCTCCTGATCCTACAACTGGTGGTATTATCGAAGTTGTTTTGGGTGGCAAGGAAACTGCGTTTGCTAAGGCTATTGCGGAATTGAACAAAGTAACATCTAAAACATCTCTTACTGCAGAAGAAGTAACTGCTGTTAAAGCAGCAACAAAAGTATTGAAAGATGCTAATGCAGGTGTTATAAATAGTTCATTCAATGGCATGATTGCAGGTCTTGAAGGTGTGACTACCACTACTAATGTGTCTACTTCTTTTTCGGGTTTAGGAACAGCTTTAACAGCACTAGAAAACTACACCTCTGAATTCGGTGATGTAACTATCGATAAAGATGGTAATTTGGGTGGTATTATTGCAAGCGATAAAACTGTAGCTCCTGCTGGTGGTAAGAATTATCTGAAAGGAACAAAAGTTGTTACTGCAACCGCTTTGGCATTCGCTCCGGCTATCGTTGGTGAGTTGGAATTACCTGATGCAACAGAGCAAGTTGCTGCTACTACTTTGGCTACAGAAGATGCTTTGCTTGCCTCTTTTGTTAGAGAATTCAAACAAGCCTCTGATGCAGCTGACGGTTCTACCGTATCAGTAAAATTCGGTTTCACAACTCCGAAAGATAAGAAAGTTCAGAGCAATCCTTTGGCAGATAAAGAATATCAGTTGGTATATCGTAACCTTTTAATGCAGACATCTGGTAAGACTTATGCAGATGATGTAAAGACTGATGCTGAAAAAACAGCTGCAAAAAAACTTGTTGCTAGTTATCAAAAGGTAGCCATGCTGAAAGTAAAAGGCGAAAACGAATATCTGACAATTCTTCCTGCTACTTACGAAACAGGTACAAACGATACTTACTTCAAACTGGTTTTGAATAAGTTGAATGCTGTATCTGATGTTATAGGAGGTACAGGTAGTGCAGACCAAAAATTCTATGCTCCTGCAACAGACTTTGCTGGTTCTTACTCTTTCACTATGGATTATACAGTAGAAAACGACTCTGTTTCTATTAAACCGGCATTCGTATTTGATAAAGGGGCTGATGGTAAGACTACAATTGCTGCAAACACTAATCAGGTTGTATCTTTCAAAGACTTCTCTAACATTGTTGAGATGACTGTAATTGCAGCTGATAAAGCTACAGACAATACATTGGATATCGATCCGTGGAAGATCTCAACAAACGGTATGGGTGGAACTCCGGATGCAGTTGTTACAACTATCGAATCTGGTATCTATGTTATCGAATGTGTTTCAGGTGTAAAGAATGGCGATAATGGTAAGATTTATGGTGCTAAGACTGATCAGTCAAATGCTTGGATGGCAGATGCAGAAAATGTTTGGTCTAAACTTCCGTTTGCACAGTGGGTTGCAAAGAAAGATGCCGATGGCCGTGTAACAATCTGGAACCGTGAAACAAAAGTAAATCTTACAGGATCAGATAAAGCTATCCAGTTATACAAAGCCGGTGACAATGTGTTTGCTTACGGCGTTGTAAGTGGTGATACGCTGAAAATGACGAAGATCGCTGACGGTGGTGAAAGACTGGGTTACTTTGATGCTCCTCTGTATAAGAAATATCAGTTGACTTATTTCAACGAACTGGATGCAACAAAGAAAGTAAATGTAAATAAAGATGGTGTCCTGTTTGTTGACACAAAAGGTGAAGCATTGGATTTCATTCCTGAATTAGTTAAGATTTTAGACAAAGACACTACAGTTGTAGAATCTGGTTCTAAAGATATCGCTACTAACCTGAAGATGGTTGCTTACAGACTGACAACTACTGTTAAGGGTGTTAAGATGTATGTGGGCGAAAAGAACGGAAGCTATGTACTGACTGCAACAGATACTGATGCAAAAAGCTTCTGGTTGCGTGAAACAATGCATAGAGGTGACGACAAGACTCCGTTCTATGTACTGTATACTACATCAGATGACAAAAAAGTTAGTGTAAACGACAACGACCTGCATTTGTATCAGGAAGCTGCCGGAACGGAAAACCGTACTTCAATGTTTGCTTTGACAGGTGAACCGGCTCCTCTTTATCGTCGCTTAGGTGCAACTATTGAAGATGCCATTGCTAAGAATGATACTGCTTATGTAGAATTCTTCAAAGCAGACGAAGCAACTCGTTTCTTGTATGAAAACTCTTCAAACATTGTTGCTAACAATGGTACAGAATTTGCAAAAGACAGCCTGAATTTCTTGGGTATGTACAATAAGGCTGATATGAAACGCAATGCTTCTATCTTTGTTGATACTGCTTATGTTCGCAATGAAACATACAAACCGTTGTATATGCTGGCTTTGGGTGTTCAGTTTACTGAAGGTACTGATTCTGTTCCTTGTCCTATTCATGGTTATGCAGAAGATTGTCCTCACTGGACTGCAGGTACTCCGTCTTATACGGAAGGTCGTTATTTGGTGACTTTGACAGACTCTGTTGCTGCTGGTAATACTTCTGCTATGTACCAGGGTAATGATCGTCTGGCATTCGTTCCGGCTAAACATATTGCAGACACATTAATCATAAACAATTCAATTTATACTACTGATAAGCACAATCTTGATAAGGATAGCTTGCTTATGGAAGGTGAAAACAAGATGAATGCTGCAACATTCGCATTCCGTCTGGTTGATGATAGCAATGCCGCTGACTTCTATATTGAAGCAGAACCGAAAAAAGTAGATGATGAAATGAAAGCTCAATATGTTCGTATCCATAATGGTATACCTGTACTGGTAACAGAACTGAGCGAAGCTGCTATATTCAATGTAAATCCGACAGAAGAAACTCCGACAGCTAACGAAGATATCAACGCTTCTTCTGTATCAGTTATCGCTGGTAACGGTGTTGTAACGATCAACGGTGCAGCCGGTAAGAAAGTCGTTATCACTAACGTACTTGGTCAGACAATCGCCAACACAGTTCTTTCTTCTGACAATGCCACTATCTCTGCTCCTGTAGGTGTAGTAGTGGTAGCCGTAGAAGGTGAAGCAGCTGTAAAAGCAATCGTAAAATAAGAAACTATTTATAATCAATAAATTTGACTGCGCGGTTGTTTTCTCTATGTAATTTTAATCAATCAAGTACCCCGTGAGGGTGAACAAGCGGTCAATATTAATACTAAAGTAATGAAATAAAGTTCTTCTGTTCGATCTCTGTGAAGAGCAAAAACAGACAAAAACAAGCCCCGGGGGATTCGTTCTCCGGGGCTTCGTTTTTATAGAGAAGATTAAATCAACGGCCATCGGCCTATTATTAACAATAAAAATGAACCCAATGAAAAAAAATTGGACGCCGTTCTGCTGACAGAGACGGCACAGGAGTTGAGACTCCACTGCGAGCAGCTCGAAGGAGAACTTCGGGAAGTGAAAAAACAATGTAACAAACTGGCACATATGCTGGAGCATGCTGTCTGGGAAGACGATATGATAGTGGAAGAAACTATCGTCTTCAACGGACTGACCGCCGATTTCGTGGAACTGATCGGCCCGCTGGTGATGAGCCGTAAATGGAAAGTGAACGATAGACATGAAGTAAAACCTTTTCTTCGTTCGCTCTACTCGATCTTTCGTATATGCTACGATCCGGAGAAAGATTTTCTGACATTGGGAGCGTTGACGAATGCAGTGCAAAACTATCTCGACATTTACGACAAGACTAACCAGTCCGAATAATTTTTTTTGCCGGAGCCTATGTTTCTCATAATAAAAAGTAAAAGCATAGGCTCCTTTGCTTATTATATCTACCTTGAAAGCAATAATGATTTCCTCAATTTAAAACTATCTGTTATGATAAAAGTTACTGTGTTTGCCCGGTTTAGAACCTGTATGGGCGACGTCGATCTGATCGACATCCTTTCCGATATCCGTAATGGCAAGTATGCCGCGTCTGTTAACCGTATCCGCGTCTATATGGACAAAGAGAATTCCGAAGCTGCCGACCAGTTGAAGAAAGGACTGCCGGCCGTAACCATCTCTGCCACCTACCGCGGAAAACGCCTGGCAGAGTGTATGACGGCCTACAATCCGTTGATTATCCTCGATTTCGACAAACAGAAGAAGGCCGATCTGCCCCGTCTGCTCGGGCTGGTGCGCGAGGCTGCCTATACGGTGGCCTGCTGGGTCAGTCCGCGCGGTCATGGCCTCAAAGTCATTGTCTATCCGGCTGTCGGGCTTGACCTGACTCCTCAGAACCATTTGGCTGTGTATAATCTGGTGAAAGACTGGTACGGGCGCCTGCTGGGGGTCGAAGCCGATACTTCGGGTAGCGATGTCGGGCGGCTCTGCCTTGTTTCGTACGATCCGCAGCTTTACCTCTCTCCTCGCTTCGAGCCCTGGCTGAAAGGGGAGGGCGCTTTGCCCGACGATCTGCCGCCGATAAAAGCCATTACCGGGAAAGATGTGATGCAGCTGATCTCTTCCGCCCGTAAACGGACTACCCGCAAGTTTGCCTATACCGAGGGCAACCGCAACAATTTCGTACATCTCTTTGCCGCCAACTGCAACCGGCTGGGGGTAGTGAAAGAAGAAGTGCTGAAGTATGCCTGCAAAAACTTCGCCGACTTGCCGGCTGAAGAATGCCTGCAAGCGGTTGGTAGTGCTTATACGCATGCAGAGGAGCATGATACTGTGAAAAGGACGTCCCGTTCGTCCCGCGGGGATGGTTTTGTGGTTCAGATACAAGAGTTTCTGGCCGCAAACTTCAAGCTTCGCCGCAATATCGTCCGGCGTATAGTGGAGTACCGGAGCCTGACGAAGCATGATGCTTTCCAGCAGGTGACCGACTATTGGGAAAACTCCGTCTGGTGTGCCTTGCAGAAAGCGGGTGTGTTTTGCCGTGTGTCTGACCTGCGGGCGGTGATCCAATCCGATTTCAGCCCCGAATACAACCCTTTCCAGTCTTACTTTGAAAATCTGCCTGCCTGGGACGGGGAGACAGATCCTATCGGACAGCTGGCGGCTACCGTCGATACCACTTGCCCCGAATATTGGGTGAAATGCCTGAAGAAATGGCTGGTGGCTGTCGTGGCCTGTGCCATTAACGAGCGGAAGGCAAATCATACGGTCTTGTTGCTGAGTGGGGCACAGGGGCTGGGTAAGACTACCTGGCTGCGTAACCTCGTACCACCCGTGCTTAGAAACTATGTCTATTCCGGCAATCTCGATCCTACGGCCAAAGACTCGTCGCTCCTGATGAGCGATTGCTTCCTGATCATCCTCGACGAGTTGTCGGGACAGAGCCGTGTGGAGTTGAACCAGCTGAAGGCCCTGATCACGAAAGACTCCATCCTCGAACGCCGCCCGTATGCCCGTAATGCGGAGACGTTCGTGCGCCGTGCTTCCTTTGCCGCCACGGTAAACGACAGCCAGATACTGACCGACCGTACAGGTTCGCGCCGTTTCCTTTGTTTTGAGACGCTCCGGATCGATTATACTTCCGGGATAGATCATGCCGCCATCTATGCCCAGGCATTGGGGCTTTATAAGCAAGGGTTCCGCTACTGGTTTGCCGACAAGGATATAACGGAGATAAACGAGAACAACGAGCCTTTTCAGCAGTCGAGTCCCGAAGCGGAATTGCTTTTTACTTATTTCCGCAAACCGGTGCGTTTCGAGGTCTACATTTTGCTTTCCACCAGCGAAATTATGGCCAAAATAGCGGAACGAACACGCTATTCCGTGACCACAATGAGCGTAAATCAGCTTGGAAAAGTGTTAAAAAGTGCCGGTTTTGAGTCACAAAAGAGGCACGGAAAGCGTCTTTTTGCCGTCATTGAACTCACAAATGACCAGATAGAAGCCCGCCGCAAAGGTTTTGGGTATGATCCGGTAGATGGGGTGGATAATTCTGATAATAAGGAAGATAGTGGTGGTGTCCATCCTGATTATAAACTCCCGTTTTAGCAATCGGGGGCGGATGGGGGCGGCAAAAAGCCCTTTTGGGAAACTTCTGTATAGTATGTTCCTTGTTCCATCTACGAACCCTTCATAGATGGAACAAGGAACATCATATTATAAAGTTTTCAAAACAGCCATTTTGCCGCCCCCATCCGCCCCCCGAATAAAGAAAATGGCTGCCGCACCTATTTTATTTTGCTGCGGCAGCTACTGAAAATGACTGCAGCAGCCAGTAAAAACAGCTGCCGCAGTCATTTTCTTTTCTTCAGGGTTCTCCCAGGTGCTCGATGATACATTCCACCTGACGGGGCGTGAAACTCCGTACGCCGGGATGGTAGCCCAATTCAAGCAGTTTCGCTTTCAGCACGCCATGATAATTGATCCACCGCCACAGTTGCAGGATGGCCGCCCTGCGGCTCAGGTGGGGGCTGTAAAGTGCTGCCAGTTCGCCGATCCCGTAGGCTCGTATCGTGAAGGTTGTTTGTTCCATAATATGAATAGGTTTATTTCTCTAAGATACGAAAAATCAATGGATGTATCAAGTATTTGCTTCTTTTTTTACTTATGCATTCCTTTTAGTTCTGCGAATGAATTATCTGCAATTATCTGAAATAAAATGTCGCTTCGTTACGTCCTGTCACCTGTGACTTCAACAGGGGCAGACGGTGGTCGTATCTTTGATATGTAATTAATAATCAACTAAAAACAACAAAGTTATGCCATTACAATTTCATTTGGTTCTTAGAAAGAACCTGAGTAAAAATGTGGAAGCGGGGAAAGAGAAACTCCACTATGCGCAGACCCGGGCAACGGGGACATGTACCTTCGAGGAGTTGTGCAGTATCGTTGCTGATAGCTCCACCGCTTCGAGTGGTGATGTGAAGGTGGTGATAGACCGCCTGATCAAATTCCTTCTCTTGTTTCTGGCTCGCGGAGAGGTGGTGCAATGTGGCGAGCTGGGTACGTTTCAGCTGGTGCAGACCAGTTCGGGAAGCGTTACTGCGGAGGAGTTCACTTCCAGTATGTTGTACCGTGCCCGCCTTCGTTTCCGCCCCGGGCCGAAGTTGCGTGAGCTGATCCTGACGGCCAAGAGCGAACGTTTCAAGCTCGAAGAGTCGAAGCCGTCGGAAGGTGGCGGTAGCGGCAGCGGTGAAGACGATCGCCCCGTGATCGAGTAGTTATCCATAGAACCGGTCGCAACGTATGGATAAGCAATCATTTACCTCGAAGTACTTCCCCGCCGCACGTCTGGCGGGTGAGTTGTACGGACTGAACCCGGTAGTGATCCTGGCTCAGTCTGCAATCGAAACCGGCTGGGGTGAGAGCACCCTGGCTACCCGCTACAATAACTTTTTCGGGCTGACGGGCTATGGCGTTACCAATGCTTACTGGCATGGTGGCAAGACGGATCCGGATAAGCCGGACGGCCTGTTGTTCCGCCGTTACGACCGGCCTGAAAACAGTTTTCTCGATTTCGCCCGCCTGATCTCTACTGTCTACAAACAGGCGGCCGCCGTGAGCCATTACCCCCGGGCATACGCCCGTGAGATCGCTTACAGCCGGTATATCAGTGAAGTGAACGGGGATAACCGTGAGACATATTGCAGGATGCTGGAAAGCATTGCACAGTCGCTGGTACCCCTGGTGTATAATCTAAATAATGAAAGCGTATGAGTGAGAAAGGAAACAAGGTGAGGACGATCCTTCAGTTTATCATGGAATTGTTGGGGTTCCTGTTAGGAAGAAAGAAGCAAGGGTGATTTAGTGCCGGGGGATGCATATCCCCCGGTTACTCCTGTATGTGAGGTTATTAAATTCGGTGATATACTTTATCAAAAGCCACTCTCCCTCGTTCTCCCCAGATCCCTTTGTTGCCATCCCGCGTTCCGCAGGCAATGACCATATTTATTTCAGCGCCATGAGGCAGTTTCAGGAGCTTTTTGATTAGTTTGCTGTCGAAACCTTCCAACGGACAGGTATCATACCCCTCATTTGCCATCGCGATCATAAAGGTTTGGGCGGCAAGCGCACAGGATTTATGGACAACGACACGCATATCGCTTTCGGATACCTGACGCATCATAGGACGGAAAAGGCCGATAGCCCTGGATATTATAAATCTCGCAAACCCCAAGATCCCGTAAAACCGGGCATAGATAAACGGCATTATTTTCCCATAGTACAGTTCCCTGTCTTTGATGCGTTTCTCCTGGCGTTCTTTGGGACTGTATCGTTTAATGTTCTCTTTTTCAAAATCGAGGACGAACTTCGCCCGCTCCTTATACAGATCCTGTCGTGTAACGAAGACAACGACCTCGGACGCTGTGGAAGTAGCCGTTTGATTGAAACAGGCTTTTGATATGCTTGCCAGTAAATCGGGCTGCGTGATATGGTAAAACTCCCACAATTGCATGTTTGAACTGTTGGGTGCCAGAGTTGCCAATTCCAGGCAGTGCTTTACCTTTTTGGGATCTATATGTTTCTCTTTGTCAAATACCCGCACGGAACGGCGGTAATTCAAAACATCTTCTAAATTCATCATATATAAATGTATATAGTTTGATACTCGTATTAAATTAAAACAAAATTTTCAGTCGATTGTCTTTCTACCGGAAGGGCTTTTAACATGATTTACGTCATCCGGCTTCTTTCTTTATGCGTAAGCTGATCGCAGCGCAAACCACATTAGTAACCGCAAAAGCCGTAAAAGAATGAGCCGCCGACGTATATTGAATGCTGCCGAGGAACATGATCCGGTTGCTATGCTGTAACCTTATGTATCCAAGCCTGTATCGCTTTCCTTTTTGCATAGCAGATACCGATAACCGGGATAGCCAGTATGCCTGCAAAGATAGCGATCATCTTTATCCAGGCGATCAGGATATTGTTCTCCCGGAGCAGGTGGGCGTGGTCGTCGGCCGGTGCGAAGCTCAGGTTGGCTACTTTGGCTACCTTTCCCAGCATCTCCATCGGGATGGAACCGTCGGGGATATCCTGGTGGCAGGCCATGCAGGTTCCGGCACGGGCGAGACGGTCGCGTTGGGCAACGGTCAGCGGCATGGAGGTAGGCCAGTGGGTGTCGATGGTCTGTACCTGTTTGCCTTCCGCATCCAGCAGTTGCATAAAGTCACCGTGCAGGTCTTTGATAGCACTGATCTGAGCTTTGGTAAAGCGGCTGACGTTTTCCCGGTCGGCTGTTACGACATCGGCATAGCGAGTGGTTTGCGGTTCGGAGTCGTATACGCCGCCGTCCATACCGTATCCCATAGCCACCTGGCTGCCGTGGCAGTCGGAACAATCGCGCGAAGCCCTGGAGGTGGTATGCGGATTTAAGGGAGCCAGTTCCATAGCGTCATATCCTTCGGCCGTTTTTGCCACACGGTTCCAGACGATCGTTTTCCCATCGGGGCCGATCACTGTACCGACGGTTTGTATAACGCCTACCAACGGCGTTACACGTCCTTCGCCATTTACGCCCAGCGGCGGATTTTCCCAGCGCATATGACTGTAATCGCCATAAGTAGGGGCACCGGGTTGCATTACATAACCGCCGTTCCGGTCGGCGGATGTACCGTCCGGATTTACTTTCTCGGCGGAACCAAGCCAGTCGATCGAGTTTTTACTGTAATCAATCACGTATTTGTATCCGTAATACTGTGCCGCCCAGGTAGAGTGGCAGGCATAACATTCCAGCTTATCCATGTGCGATTTAACGGCTACCATTGCAGTCTTCGCTTTTACCGGATCCGACCAGCTCCCGTCTTCGGCCATCTGTTTGAGTACGAGGACTTCAAAGTCGAGCCCGGTTTCGGAATGGACGATAACTTTGTTATCCTTCTTTACCACATTCCCCAGTGCGTTCCCGCGGGCGGACATCAGGTAACCATCCTCTTTCGGATAAACGGTAGCAAACCGGAGGGTAACATCCATCGGCTTGTCCGCCAGACCCCGTGCCTTGTCCATGTCGAGTGTTTTCCCGAATTCGTCGCCGTAACCGATCGGCAACTCCCAGGGATATTTGTCGGGGGTACCGTGGCAGTCGGCACATTCTATTTCGACGGTAGCGAGTGTGGTTGTCCCGATATTCCCGTTTCCATGCATGGAGTTGGTGGTATGGCAGTCCTGGCATAGCAATCCGGTAACGGTTTTGCCGTCCTTGTCTATTTTATGATGCGCATCGTTGCGGATATATTTGAAGACGTATCCCCCGTTGGTTTCCTGCGGCAGTCCCTGCTCGTCGAACGGCCCCCGGTTGTCGCTGTGGTCGAGCGCCATCAATCCCTGGTAGGCATGTCCGATCCGTCGTCCGGCCGAGTGGCAGGCGGCACAGGTAGATACCTGGATGCCGGAGAATTGTTTACCGTTTACCGTAATGGCCGATTTTCTGGAACCCTGCATAGCGTGAACCATCAGGTGTCCTTTTTCTGTCTTGCTGATCGACGGGTCTTTTCCTTCGTAATATCCTTCATTACCGTAGAGGGTATGGCAGGCGGCACAGCCCATGCCACGAAAATGTCCCCTGTCCTGCATACCCTTGTTGCTCAGGTGGCAGGCGTTGCAATTCCTCAGATAAGTATAGGCAGCCTGTTCGGGCATACTATCCAGTTTGCTCAGGGTTATTTCCGGCACCTGTTTCAGTTCGTCGGGGAACTGTCCCGGATAATTCTTTGCCATTTCCTGCATATAAGCTTTATAGGTCTCGGAGCCGAAGCGAGGTGTCGGGCCGTCCATATCTTTGGTGTGATGGTCGGCATAGATGTGGTCGTGGTTCTCTGTGCCGATCCCCCAGCTCCAGAGGATGGCTTTCATTTTGCCGGCATCGGTATTCATATTGGAGAGGTGCACATTGTATGTATGGTCGCCGTGGCACTGGCCGCAGGTATTCTCATTTACCTGTAAGGCGCCGGGGACAGGAGTGAATCCGGATAATTTGCTCCCCGCAGGCTTTCCGGAATGGGCTTTCACCTTATTCACCGTTTCGTTCGGATTACCACCGTGGCAGACTACGCAACCGTTCGGATCGCCTAAGGCTGCGCCTTGCTTCATGATACCTTCCATCATGCCCGATTGGAGTGGACGGGTGGGTTCGATCCCCTGGTGGCAGGTCAGGCAGTATTGGTTCTCCGCCGGGAATGGCTCGCCGGGGGTAGAGGGGGACAGCAAGGCTTTATCCGGTACGCTTCCCCTGGCAGGAGTTGCAGCTACTGCGGTGGAGATATTCCATATATTCAGATAATAGTTGATAATGAAAAGGGCAGTAGCCGCCATAACGCATGTCAATACTGCATCCGTCAGTTTTTTGCAGAAAGTGTTTCTCCCCATGGTACGCACAGATAAAATGATTAAACAATGTTATTCCGATTATTTAATAATAACAAAACGGGATTCGGAAAGGTTTGTGGTTTTCCGGTATATTTATTCGTGCAGGCTATAATTTGCAGTCTTTGGCTGATTTTGCTCCTTTCCGGTAAACTTTTTGTGGATTGATAAGTTATATAAAAAAGGGTGAAATGCAACAACGGATATTAATTCCCAAACTTAATGATAGACATGAAACAAACGACATTAGTATTATTGGCTTGCCTGTTCCTTTCGTTAATCGCCGCACATGGAGAAACTTCCGGGGCAGATGCTGCGCCCGTAGCTGTCAAAAAGGAGATACCCCGCCTGAAGTTTAATGGTTTCCTGCGTTTTAACTATAACTATTCCGATTGGAAAGAAGGTTCCCGGAAGCGTTGGGGCGACCTGGGATATGACCTGTTTAAGCTGGGGGTGGAAGGTTCCTACAAAAAGATCCTGCTGGATGTGGATTTCCGCTTTTACGCCAAGGCCTCGGGAGGTGCCATGCTTAAATCCGGGTGGATCGGTTATCAGTTTAACGAGAAGCAGCAGATACAGGTGGGGCTGACCCGCGTACCTTTCGGCATACAGCCTTACGGGGCACATAATTATTTCTTTCAGATCGCTTATTACTTAGGCCTTGAAGACGATTCGGATATGGGCGTGAAATATATGTACACCGGAGATAAATGGGATTACTCCCTGGCCTTTTTCAAGAACTCGGAAGAAGAACTGTTCGGCTCCGATACGGAAACGGCAGGCGACCGTTACAGCTATGATGTGGCCGGCCGCAACAAAGAAGTGAACCAGTTCAATGGCCAGGTTTTCTATAAATGGGGGAATGAAGTCAAACAGAAACTGGGTGCTTCCGCCGAATTCGGAATGCTCTATAACCTCGACACCGAGAAGAATGGCACACATTATGCCTTTGCCCTGCATCACGAACTTTACTGGCAGGGTCTGAGCCTGATGACGCAGATATCCACCTTCGCCATGCATCCGAAGAATGCTCCGGGTGAAGACCGGAATATTGTGACCATGACGGCCTTTAATGCGCCTTATGAAATGGCGGCAAAAGCGAATATCTATTCTGTCAGTGCCGGTTATACGATACCTTTTAAGAAAGGGATCGTCGATAGTATTAAGTTCTATAACGATTTCGGGTGGATGCAGAAACGGGATAAGCAGTTTAACGACAGTTTCCAGAATGTCACCGGCTGTCTGGTCACTGCCGGGCCGGTTCTGGCCTACATCGATTATGCACAAGGATTGCATCAGCCCTGGCTCGGCCCCGACTGGAATGCTTTCGGGGCAGGGACGGGCAGTAACTCCTGGCATGCACGGTTCAATATCAGCCTGGGATATTATTTTTAAGTAGTTGCCGGCAGGCGATCGGTATTACACCTTACGCAATCAGGTAGGCCGTATAGGCGATATAGCAAAGCACCATGACGATTCCTTCGATACGGGTGATCGTCCGTTTCCTGATAAACAGGCCGAACAGGTACAGTAGCACACAGGAACCGATCAGGACACCGAGGTCGATGTTCGTGATTCCTTGCATGTTCAGCGGGCTGATCGTTGCGCTGCATCCCAGTACGAAGAATATGTTGAAGAGGTTGGAACCGATCACATTCCCTATCGCCATCTCCGGGTTCTTCTTCAGTGCGGCGACTACCGAGGTGGCCAGCTCCGGCAGGGAAGTACCACCGGCTACCAGCGTCAGGCCGATGATCGACTCGCTGACACCCAGGCTGCGTGCGATGCCCGAGGCGCCGTTCACGAAGAACTGTCCGCCATAGATCAGTCCGACCAGTCCACCCAGAATGAACAGGCTCGATTTCCAGACAGGCATCAGCTTTATCTCTGCTTCGCCTTCGCTGTTCCCGTCGCGGGCAATGGCAAACGTGTAACCGAGGAAGATCGCGAAGAAACATAGCAACAGCATACCGTCGCTGCTGCTGATGGTGTTTTGTGCAGCGCCGTTTATCAGCACATCGTTTCCGCAGATGAACAGCACGACCGAAGCGAGGATGCACAACGGAATCTCTTTGCTGAGCGTCCCTTTGTTCATCCCGATAGGGACAATGGCCGCCGTACAGCCTACGATCATAAGGGTATTGAATATATTACTTCCGACAACATTCCCGATAGCCATATCCGCACTACCTTTCAGTGCCGATACAATGCTGACGGTCAGTTCCGGGGCGGATGTACCGAAAGCGACGATCGTTAATCCGATAACAAGGCTGGAGATGTTAAAGCGTTTGGCTACCGAAGCAGCCCCATCGGTCAGTGCATTAGCGCCGACCAGGATGAGGAGTAGTCCGCCGATCAGGGCAACGATATCCATTAGAATGGCAGATCGTCGATCGGGTTAGCCGGGCCGAAATCGGGAGCGGCGGGTGCTGTCGGGGCAGATGCCGGTGCAAAATTATCCGGAGTCATGGCTCCCGGTGCAGATACCGGTGCGCCGGCCATCGGGCGTTCTACCTTCCAGGCACTGATGTTAGTGAACCAACGTCCCTGATATTCGCGGCTGTCTATATCGATCGATACGGTCAAAGTTTCTCCGGGTTGAATAGCTGCCTGTGCGATGCGGTCGGCACCGAAGATCTGGAAGCATACTTTTTTAGGATATTGTGATTGATCGTTCATCTCTAATACGTACTCCTGTTTTTTCCACTCGTTTCCGCTTTTACTTGTGCCGCCCTGTTCAGGTAGTACGGCAATAATCTTTCCCGTAATTTCCATATTTATGTTTTCTTAAATTGTCGGCGAAGATACGTTTTTCTCGCGTAACCTGCTAATTGTTTGACTTAGATTTTGTCTTCCTGGGGTAATTCGGAAGGGTCGAGCGCATCGAAAGCCGCTTTCATGGAAAGCAGTTCTTCCTTGATTTGTTTCAGCTTGTTCACGATCTCTTCCTGCCGGATAGTAGTCTCCCTGTTGTCTTTTAGTTTCTGGCGGGCGCCGGCCAGCGTCATGCCCCGTTCCTTCACCAGATGGAAGATCAGGCGCACGGCGTCGATATCTTCCTGCTTGTAGAAACGGGTACCTTTGGCCGTTTTGCGCGGGCGGATAATATCGAATTCCTTCTCCCAGAAGCGCAAGGTCGATTCATTGACGTCGAACATCTGCGCCACCTCGCTGATGGAGAAATATAACTTCAGGTTTTTATCTTTATTTAATGCCATCGTCTTAAAGAAGCTTAATCCATTACCTGTCCGTGGTTCTCTGCAATCTGGATCATACGGTCGTATTCTTCAGGTGTGAGATCCATATAATAGTATCTGGACGGATTGTCGTGTTTACCCCGGACGATCACTTCGTAATGCAGGTGAGGCCCGGTAGATTTACCTGTATTACCCACTTCGCCAACTACTTCGCCGCGTGTCACTTTCTGTCCTACACGCTTCTTGAATTTGCTCATGTGGCCGTATAAAGTCTGGAATCCGTAACCGTGATCGATCATCAGGCAGTTTCCGTATCCCTGTTTCCAGGCGGCAAAGGTCACTACGCCATCGCCGGTCGCATAGATCTCCGTTCCAACCTTGGCGGAGAAGTCCATGCCGGAGTGGAAGCGGGGAGTTCGGTAGATCGGGTCGATACGTACCCCGTAGCCGGATGCCGTACGCCGCAGGTCTTTATTGGAAATAGGCTGGATAGCCGGGATGCAACGGCTCCGTTCTTCCTGGTTCTTACCCAGTTTGATCAGTTCCTCCAATGAGTTGCTTTGTATATAAAGTTGCTTGGCAAGCATATCCATCTTTTGGGTGGTCGAAACGACCAGCTCCGGGTTAGGCAGGTTCAGGAGGTGCTCGTAGCGGTTGGTTCCTCCGAAGCCCGATTTACGTACCGACTCGGGGATAGACTCTGCCTGGAAAATGGCGCGGTACAGGTTCTCGTCCCTTTGCTGGATATCGTCCAACACTTCGAGCGCATTGCTCAGGCGGAGCGAAAGTACTTCATACTGAGTCTGCAACAGCTTGTTTTCCTTCTTCATCAAGGATTCTACCGGCGAGTCTATCGTGTACATCAGAATGAAAAATGCACCGATCCCTATTGCCGCTCCGATACTCAAATGACGAAGCACAATAAAGAAACGATCTTTGGCGGAAGGGTAAACACGCTCGTAATTGAGTGTGCTTGGGTTATATAAGTAATATGTTTTTCTTGTTTTAAACAGTTTCATTGAATATTTTATAGCTTGGATACGTGCAAAAATAATAATTTGCTGTACTTTTGCAAATTGTTTTTCAGAATATTAACGAGAACTATATAGTAGATTATGTTGACAGCAAAAGAAATCCGTGAATCGTTTAAAGAGTTCTTCGCTTCCAAGCAGCACCAGATAGTGCCGTCTGCTCCGATGGTAGTGAAGGGAGACCCTACATTGATGTTTACCAATGCGGGTATGAACCAGTTTAAAGACATTATCCTGGGAAATGTACCTATTAAATATTCACGTGTCGCGGACTCACAGAAATGTCTCCGTGTAAGCGGCAAGCATAACGACCTGGAAGAAGTAGGGCATGATACCTACCACCACACCATGTTCGAAATGTTGGGTAACTGGTCGTTCGGTGATTATTTCAAGAAAGAAGCCATCAATTGGGCATGGGAATACCTGGTGGATGTGCTGAAACTCGATCCGAAACGTTTATACGCTACCGTATTCGAAGGAAGCCCCGCCGAAGGTTTGTCGCGTGACGACGAAGCGGCCGGTTACTGGGAACAGTTCCTGCCGAAAGACCATATCATCAACGGTAACAAACATGATAACTTCTGGGAAATGGGCGATACAGGCCCTTGCGGCCCTTGTTCGGAAATCCATATCGACCTTCGCCCCGACGAAGAACGCGCTGCTACAAGCGGTGCCGAAATGGTGAACAAAGACCATCCGCAGGTGATCGAGATCTGGAACCTGGTGTTCATGCAGTTCAACCGGAAGGCTGACGGCTCGCTCGAACCGCTGCCCGCCAAGGTGATCGATACCGGTATGGGTTTCGAACGTCTTTGCATGTCCTTGCAGGGTAAGACTTCCAACTACGATACCGACGTATTCCAGCCGATCATCCAGGTGATCGCTTCCACTACCGGAACCAAATACGGCGAAAACAAACAGCAGGACATCGCCATGCGTGTGATTGCCGACCATATCCGTACGATTGCATTCTCTATCACAGACGGCCAGCTGCCGTCGAATGCCAAAGCCGGTTATGTGATCCGCCGTATCCTGCGCCGTGCCGTTCGTTACGGGTATACCTTCCTCGGACGCCGCGAAGCATTCATGTACGGCTTGCTTCCCGTGCTGATCGAAACGATGGGGGATGCTTATCCCGAACTGGTTGCCCAGAAGACATTGATCGAAAAGGTGATCAAGGAAGAAGAAGAGTCTTTCCTGCGCACGCTGGAAACAGGTATCCGTTTGCTGGATAAGAAGATTGAAGAAACAAAAGGAGCAGGCAAAACCGTTATCAGCGGGGTGGATGCCTTTACCTTATATGATACATACGGATTCCCGTTGGACTTGACCGAACTGATCCTGCGTGAAAACGGCATGGAAGTGAATATCGAGGAGTTCAACGCTGAAATGCAGAAACAGAAGGAACGTGCCCGCAACGCCGCCGCTATCGAAACAGGCGACTGGGTAGTCCTGAAAGAGGGCGAAGCCAAATTCGTAGGTTACGACCTTTTCGAGTGCGAAGCCGAAATCCTGCGTTACCGTAAGATCAAACAGAAGAATAAAGAACTCTTCCAGGTCGTGCTCGACCAGACTCCGTTCTACGCAGAAATGGGTGGACAGGTTGGTGATACCGGATGGTTGATCGCCGACGATGAAAAACTGGATGTGATAGATACAAAGCGCGAAAACAACCTGCCGGTTCATTTCGTGGCCCGTTTGCCGAAAGACGTAACGGCTACTTTCACAGCCAAGATCAACGAAAAGAAACGTATCCAGTGCGAATGCAACCACTCGGCTACCCACTTGCTGCACGAAGCGTTGCGTGAAGTATTGGGAACACACGTTGAGCAGAAAGGTTCTTTCGTTTCTCCGGAAGCCCTTCGCTTCGACTTCTCACACTTCCAGAAAGTGACCGACGAGGAGATCCGCCAGGTAGAAAAGCTGGTAAGCGAAAAGATCCGTGCCAACTTCCCGCTGGAAGAACATCGTAATATGCCGATCGCTCAGGCACAGGCCCTGGGTGCTATGGCGCTGTTTGGTGAAAAGTATGGCGATGAAGTACGCGTGGTTAAATACGGTTCTTCCATCGAGCTGTGCGGTGGTACGCATATCCCGGCAACCGGTATGATCGGTTCGCTGCGCGTGGTGGCCGAAAGCTCTATTGCTGCCGGTGTGCGCCGTATCGAAGCGGTGACGGCCGAAAGTGCTGAAGAATATACCTACCATTTGCAGGACTCTTTCCGCGAACTGCGTGCCATGTTCAATAATGTGCCGAACCTGGCTCAGACCATCCGCAAATCCATAGAGGAGAATGCCGAATTGAAAAAGCAGGTAGGCGATTATATCAAGGAAAAAGTGGCGTCGATGAAGAAAGACCTGATCGCTAAGGCGGTGGTACGCCACGGTGTTAAAGTGGTTGTCTTCCGGGGTGAAGCCAGTGTGGATGCCATCAAAGACCTGGCATTCCAGATCAAGGGTGAAAGCTGTACGGATGAGAAAGTGTTCTTCGTTGCCGGAATAAAAGACGGTGCCAAATGTGCTCTTATGGTGATGTTGAGCGAACCGTTGGTTGCCGACGGTATGGATGCCAGTAAGTTGGTTAAAGACGCAGCCAAGCTGATCCAGGGCGGTGGCGGTGGCCAGGCTCACTTCGCAACTGCCGGTGGTAAGAATCCGGATGGCTTGATCCAGGCTGTCGACCAGATCCTTGCAGCGGCTGACTTACAGTAAGAAGATATATATAGAAAATATCCGACTCGGGGTGGTTCCTTTCTAAAGGGAATCACCCTTTTTTTCGGTATTCTCTATACTACAGGCTTTACTTTGTTTAGAGACTATTTAGTAACTTATTATTTTCTAAACGTCCTCTATTCACTTAACTTAATAACATAGAGGTAAAAAAATTGGAGTTTTTGCTGTATATTTGCCTGGCTTTCTTTTAGAAAGGAATAATCATGCAAAAAATACAAATCAAGTAGACTTTCATCAAATGAGAAAATGTAATGAACAGCAAGCAGTTTCCCGTACCCTTACTCTTTGTGGCGCAATGGTAGCCTCATTGTTTCTCTGGGGATGTAGCGGAGCAGGTGCAACGGACAAATCATTCGAACGATCGGATTATTATACCCGTGGTATCGGGCAGTATCCCGGTAGTCCGAAGGAGGATTTCTCTCCTTCCCTGGTTCCGGATCAGGCGAATTATCGGAATATAGCTTTGTTGCGTTCCGCTTTCAATTCGTCCAGCCACGATTATAACCTGACGGCGCAGTTGGCTACCGACGGTATCGTGACGGATAAGCAACCGCAGTATCTGAACCTTTCAACTCCTGCCGGAGATGCTCCCCGACGCGAACGCGAATGGATGATCGACGAGGGGCCTTATTCGAGGAATACGATCGAAGGGGAGGATACCTGGTTTCAGTTCACTTTGAATGAGTATAGTAAATCTGTCGGGAAAGTACATCTGATAGGTAATCTTATTTATAACGACCAGTTGGCAAAAGGCGGTTTCGAGATCGTTTGCCAGGGTTCGAACGACGGACAGAACTGGACGGAAATAGGCAAGCTGAGCGGTAACGGAATGCCGGGCGAAGCGATGCGCCGCCGTGTTCCCGTGACCGACCCGAACAAGCAGACCGAACAGATCTCCATGCCGGTTCGCAAACTGGACGAAACGATCACTTTCAATACGGAAGAGGCTTTCTCCAATTACCGCGTATTGTTGAAAATGACCGGTGCCCACAGCTGGGTATTTACGGATGTCAACTTCTATAATAAAGACGGACTGGTGGAAATGAAACCGTCGCAATTCTTTACGAGTGCCTGGATGAGTGCCACTACGGGTGAAGAATGGCTGTATGTGGATCTGGGAAGCCGGTCTGAATTCGATAAAGTGATCCTTCACTGGATCAACAAAGCCGTAAAAGGTAAGGTGCAGGTGTCTGACGATGCCACGCAGTGGACGGATGTTGCCGACCTGCCGGGCGGTGACGGCCTGACGGATGAAATTACGCTGGGGGGTGGCAAGAAAGCCCGCTACGTGCGTATCCTGATGCAGGAGCCGGCTAACGACAGCCGTTATATCCTGAGCGAACTGGAGGTGATGGGTAAAGGGGGACTGGTTCCTCAATGTGCCGCTGCACCTGCTGTTTCGGATGGTGAGATTTATTTGTCGGGAGGAAACTGGCGGCTTCAGCGGGCTTCGGAAGTGAATGCCACAGGCGAACAGATTTCTACCCCGGACTTCAAGCCGGAGAACTGGATCATGGCTACCGTTCCGGGTACCGTATTGAGCAGTTACAAGAATATCGGTGCTATTGCCGATCCGAATTATGCGGATAACCAGTTGCAGATCTCCGAGTCGTTCTTCAATTCCGATTTCTGGTATCGCGACGAGTTCGAAGTGCCGTCCGGCTTTACCCAGGATCGTGTGTTCCTGAATTTCGACGGTATCAACTGGAAAGCGAATGTATATGTGAACGGTAAGCAGGCAGGTCGTATCGAAGGTGCCTTTATCCGTGGTAAGTTCGATGTGACGGACTTGATCGTGCCGGGTAAGAATGTGGTTGCCGTGGAGATCATCAAGAATCAGCATATCGGTGCCATCAAAGAGAAGAATGTACAGAGCACGGACTTCAACGGGGGTATCCTGGGGGCTGATAACCCGACTTTCCATGCCACGATCGGCTGGGACTGGATCCCGACGATGCGCGGACGTAATATAGGTATCTGGAATGATGTGTTCCTGACGACTACCGGTAAAGTAACGGTGGCCGATCCGCTGGTACAGACCGTGTTGCCGTTGCCCGATACGACTTCGGCTAAACTGACGGCGGAAGTGATCGTGAAGAACCATGACGCGAATGCGGTAAAAGGTACCCTCGAAGGTAAGATCGGTGATATCACTTTCCAGCAGCCGGTGGAACTGGCGGCAGGTGAGGAGAAAGCGGTTGTTTTCGACGCTAAGGACTTCCCGCAGCTGAATGTGCAGAACCCGCGTCTGTGGTGGCCTAAAGGGTATGGCGAACCTAACCTGTATGATGCCAACTTTACTTTCAAGATAGACGATAAGGTGTCGGATGCCAAAGACTTTAAAGTGGGTATCCGTCAGATGACCTTCAATGAAGATAACCAGATCCTGAGCCTGTTCGTTAACGGACGCCGTTTTATCGGTCGTGGCGGTAACTGGGGTTTCAGCGAGTCTAACCTGAATTATCGTGCCCGCGAATATGATATCGCCGTGGCTTATCATGCTGATATGAACTTTACGATCATCCGTAACTGGGTAGGTATGATTGGCGATGAGGAACTCTACGAAGCCTGCGACCGTCATGGTATTATGGTTTGGCAGGACTTCTGGCTGGCTAATCCGTCCGACGGCCCCGATCCTTACTATCCCGAAATGTTTATCGCCAATGCGGAAGATTACGTGAGACGTATCCGCAGCCATGCATCTATCGGTATCTATTGCGGACGTAACGAAGGTTTCCCGCCCGAACAGATCGACAAGGAGCTTCGCCGGATCGTGAAAGACGAGCATTCCGGTATTCATTATATATCCAGCTCGGCGGACGACGTAGTGAGCGGACATGGCCCGTACCGTATGCTTCCGGCAAAGGAATATTTCACGCTGAAGACCGGTAACGATAAGTTCCATAGTGAACGCGGTATGCCGAATGTGCTGACTTACGAAAGTATGCTCCGTACCTTCTCGCCGGAAGGACTCTGGCCGCAGGGCAACCAGTGGGGGATGCACGATTATACCCGCGAAGGGGCTCAGGGGGCTACTTCTTTCAACGAGATCATTGCAAAAGGATATGGCGAGCCGCGCAGTGCCAAAGAGTTCTCCGAACTGGCGCAGTGGGTGAATTATGATGGTCACCGTAGTTTATTCGAATCCCGCAGCCAGAACCGTAAAGGCTTGCTGATGTGGATGAGTCATTCTTGCTGGCCTTCTATGGTATGGCAGACGTACGATTATTATTTCGAGCCGACGGCTGCTTACTTCGCTATCAAGAAGGCGTCCGAACCGCTGCATATCCAGTGGAACCCGGTAACCGACGAGGTGGAAGTGGTGAATTACAGCGGTGGCAACCGTAAGGGCTTGACTGCAAAAGCGCAGGTGATGAATATGGATGCTTCCGTGGCCTGGGAAAAGGAAGTGGCTATCGACAGCAATGAAGATACGACTAACAAGTGCATCAAGCTGGAATTTCCGGAAAACCTGTCGAAGGTTCATTTCATCAAGATGGTATTGACGGAGAACGGTGAGGTTGTTTCTGAAAACTTCTATCACAGAAGCCTGGAAGAAAACAACTATCAGGAGCTGCGTAACCTTCCGAAAGTGGCTCTGAAGTCGGATGTCACGATCAACAAGGAAACAGACGGCAACTGGACTGCAACGGCTGTGATTGAGAACCCAACGTCTACTCCGGCCCTGATGGTTCGCCTCAATGTAGTGGGTGGTACGGACGGATTGCAGTTCCTGCCGATGTTCTACTCCGACAACTACTTCGCCCTTCTCCCCGGCGAAAAGAAAGAGGTTCGTTTCCATTGGAAAGACGAAGATACCAGAGGAAATACACCGAGGGTAGTGGTTTCAGGATATAATGTAGAGTAAAACAAAGTAAACCTGTTGTTATAGCAGGTGAATAACTCATATGAAAAAGGTGAGCGGCTACCATAGCCGTTCACCTTTTTCTGTTATGAAGTACGACTATCTGGGAAAATCCCGTCAGGTAATAAAAAATAAGGGTTTAAATATGCTGAAAACAAATAATCGTTATCTTTACTGCATTAAGATTAATCATATAATATTAAAACTATGAATGAATTACAATTAATCCAAAGCAAGATCTATGAAATAAGAGGTCAAAAGGTGATGCTGGATTTTGATTTAGCTGAAATGTACGGAACTGAAACAAAGTATTTGAAGCGTGCTGTTAAAAATAACATCAAAAGATTTCCTTCTGATTTTATGTTTGAACTAACAAAAGAGGAGTTAGAGAGTTTGAGGTGCAATTTTAGCACCTCAAAAAGAGGTGGAACCCGTTATATGCCCTTTGCATTTACTGAACATGGCGTTGCTCAACTTTCTTCTGTATTGAATAGTGACATAGCAATAGAGATAAATATACAAATAATCCGTGCTTTCATAACGGTTAGACAGTTGATATTGAATCCCCCGGCAGATATGGTTATAGAACTTAAGCAGGAAATAAAAGATTTGAAAGAATATATAGAAGAAACGTTCACAGACTACAATGACATCAACGAGGATACTCGGATACAGCTGGAATTGATTAATAAAACACTGGCTGAGTTGCAGGTGCAAAAGAAGCTGTCAGATAAGCCGCGCAACCCGGTCGGATTTGTGAAATCAAAGTAATAATATCTATTTATTGAAACACGGACAACGCGGAATATGCGGATTAGAAGTTGTATTTTTATCTTTATCCGTGATATTCCGCGATCCATGTTTAGTAACGGTAATTTTTATCTACCGTACAAGTGTTGTGCAGAAGGAACCATGATCACGTTCAATTCCGGATCAGCCATGTCTGGATCGATCGGGAACATCGGTCTCACGATATTTTTATATGGAAGCTTCTTGAAGTCCTGATCCACTCCGCCTCGTGTAAATGCCATCACCCAATCCGCTTGTATATTGTACCATTGGTTTACAAGGTAACCTTGTTTTACCATTACGATATCCATTTCTTTCGGATCGATTCCTGAACCTTCCAGGTTCGGAGTGGGAGACGATGTACCTACTACCACATAAATACTTCCGGTTTTTACGATAGCGATATCCCTTTTGCGTCTCCAGGATTCCGCATTCTTGTCATCTTCCGGGCTGACATAAACCACGGTACCCGACAATTTCACGGGGCCTTCGTAGGAATTATCTACCATAGCACCTACCATGCCTTCTACGTGTCCGCCTACGCCGACCTTACGTGCCTGCTTAACTACCTCTTCTCCGGGGATGGAACAATAAAGAACGCTCTTTCCTTTATCGCTCTGGAATTCCGGACGCTTCAAGAGTCTCGCCAAAGTCCAAGTGACTTCACCTGAGCCTCCTCCGCCAGGGTTATCTCCCATGTCACTGATAAAGAAAGGCTTCTTTTTACTTGCTACTGCCAAATCGATACATTCTTCGAGTGAATATCCCGGAGCTTCCAGTGAGAATTGCTTACGGACATCCCAGAATTTTTGGGCGAGTTTCTTCGCCCCGGCTTTCACCTGTTCTTCATCGTCACCGTAAACCATCACGACACCCTGGTTTCTCGGGTTGTCTCCCCAAACATAACCGATCCATATGCCCGCATCTATCACTCCGGGCATGGCTTCAACCTCGGGAACCAATGCGTACAGTGATTTTGCAGGCTCGACGCGGGTACTCGACCATTCACCGGATACCAAGACAGGAACAGCAACCCATGCCTTGTAGGCCGGACGTCCTTTCCCTGATTCAAGACGTTCCAACAAATTGACGACCCCTCGTCTGTGCGATTCGCGGGAATCATCGTGAGGAGCTTTGCGGTAAGTAGTAATCAGGTCGGAGTTGAGAGCCACCAACCAAGAAGGATTTCCATGAAGATCCATCGTGGTAGTAACCAAGACATCGTTTCCGATCAAACTACGCACCTTCTCCATAAATTCACCTTCAGGATCGGCCACGCCTTCCACGCTACAAGCTCCGTGGTTATAAAACCAGAAAGCATCATATGGCATATTGGCCTTGATCATCTCCAGTGATTTTTCCACAAACGCATCGTACGACTCTTTTGTCACGGGGCCTCTTCCACCGCCGTAGCCGATTTGGGTGGGAAACCAAGTGGCCGCCTGTCCCATAGCGGAGTCAGGACTGATATAGTCCGGCATTCTTACGGGGTGTCCTACGAGCGGTTGCCTATTCGGGACGAACACGCTGTTTTCTATCTGTATACCGGCAATACCGATACGCGGTTTTTTCTTCTGTCCAAAGGCCTCTCCGACGAACGATACGGCCAGAAGACAGATTCCGAGCAATAATAGATTTCTTTTCATACTGTTATGATTTATACAAGTTGTTGTTTCTTTATTAATTCTTTATTAAACCGCCACTTATGTCAATCTCGGTTTGAGGTATAGGCAATACTTCCGCACCGGCGGCGAAAGGAGTCTTAGCTCCAAATTCTGTCTTCTTGGTTCCGTTAAAGACTTTCTCGCCCCATCCTACTCGTACCACATCAAAGAACCGGAAACCTTCCAATCCGAACTCCAGATGACGCTCGTTCATGATGTCTTCAAATAATTTATCTCCTGTATTGTTCTTAGGAGCCAGGTTGACATGACTTCTCACCTCGTTCAGATACTTTTGCGCATTAGCGATATCACCACTGGAATAACAAGCCTCGGCATAGTTCAAATATACCTCTGCGAGGCGAATAAGCCTGAGGTTTGTCGGTTGGTTATTCCCTCTGTTCTCTTCTCTCTCCCCGGGGGCAAGATACAATTTGCGATTATACCAGCCGGTTCGGTCGTCCGTAACGGGTGCCACCTCGCCTTTAGCCGCAGTCTCGATCTCTATAGCCTCTTTCGTGGAGAGGAGTGTCGTATTCTTTCGTATGATATCCCCCTCGGCATCATAAGCGTCAGCCAGGGCCTGGGTAGGCTGTGCGCAACCAAAGCCGATCGTCATATTTCGGGGCATGGACATTAATACGTGACGGTTACCGTTATTTACATTATACGAGCTTTGAGTTGTGGAAGTATACATATTTATTTCCAGGATAGATGCGGAACAGTGTTCCCCTTTCAAGGAGAATTGCCAAGCGTATTCTTCCGGGCTCACCAGGCTATATTCGCTACCGCATTCCTTTTGGAAATTCTCGAATGCCTTTTTTACCTCATCGTACTTTTTCTGATAAAGATAAACACGTGTTTGCATGGCAATGGCTGCACCTTTGGTGATTCTTCCTGCGTAGTTTGCATCGTAGTTCGCGATCTCACTTTTCTTAGGCAAAGCACTAACCGCATCTTTCAAGTCTTGTTCGATAACAGCATATACTTCCTCGACGGTCGAACGTCCGAGCCTTTCATGGGCGAGATCCAGGACTTCCGTATAACAAGGAACACCGCCAAAGGTTTTCACGAGTTCGAAATAGGTATAGGCGCGGATAAACTTGGCCTCACCAATCATTTGTTCCTTATTGTACGTCGAGAAAATGGCATCGTCGGCCGTTTCCATGTCTTGTAAAAATAAATTAGCTTTATTGATACATTGGTAAGAATACCGGTATTTGTTCAAAATTTCGGTATGATCTGCCTGATACTGAAAATTCTCCATCAACGTGAAGGTCTGTGCATCGTTCGAAGAACCGCTATAAGTTGCGTCGTTCGACAATACGTCTCCGAAACATTGCATCGACCAGGTGTAACGGAAGTCTTTCATACCTGAATAGACAGCTGTCAAACGCAAGAATGCTTGCCGTTCTTCTGTTAGCTTTCCTGCCTCCGGGCTACCTAACGGGGCCAAATCCAAATCCGCGCAACTGCTGAATCCTGTTAATATCGCGAGTGCGATTCCTATGATATATTTGTTTTTAAACATAACCTTATAAATTTAAAAAGTAACATTAAAACCACCGGTGAATGATCTGTTCTGAGGATAGATACCGTAATCTATACCTCTGGATAAAGAGCTCGACTGACCTACTTCCGGATCCATACCCGAGTAACCGGATATCGTAAACAGGTTCTGACCGCTTACATAAAAACGCACCTTTTGAAGTTTTATCTTCTGCGTGAGAGAAGCGGGTAGGGTATAACCCAGCTGGGCGTTTCTCAATCGGAAATAAGTGCCGTTTTCCACGTACATGTCTGAGAAACGGTCATTATCGTTTACGTCCGTAGCCGTCAGGCGAGGGATGTCCGTATTTGTATTGGTAGGCGTCCAATAATTCATTAACGCTCTATCCTTGTTCGTTATATCGTTCGGGAAATAGGTGTAATAACGCATCGCGTTAAAGATCTCATTACCGATCGTTCCACCGAACTGCAAATTGAGGTCGAAGCCTTTCCACCCCATACCTACAGTGATACCGTATATGATATCCGGAATAGGGTTACCGATCATGCATCTGTCACTCGAGTTTAACTTGTTGTCGCCGTTCGTGTCCACAAACAATACATCACCCAATTCGGCATTAGGCTGGAAATCAGCCCGCTTAACGGCATCCAGCTGCTCCTGTGTTTGGATAAGCCCGTTTGTCTTATAGCCCCAGAATGCGCCGATAGGCATACCTTCATTCGTGTAGGTGAGGTACATGGTTCCGTTTCGGAATGGCCCGTCGGAAATAGGCGTACCACCGTTCAATTTCGTCATCCGGTTACGGATGGTCGACATATTCATTCCCACGTTGTATTCGAAGCCGCTTTCGGTCTTGTCTCTCCATTCGAGATTCAACTCGACACCGCGGTTGTTTGCCTCACCGATATTGGTGTAGGTATTATTCGCATATCCCATATAGATAGGCATAGGAGCCGCGAGCAACATATCCTTCGTTGTCTTGTAATAATACTCGAAGCTGAAAACCATCCGGCTGTTAAAGAAGCTCGCGTCGAGACCGATGTTAAGGGATTCCGTGGTTTCCCATTTAATATCCGAATTGCCTAATCTTGCCACAGCAATACCCTGATACAAGGTTTCATTCTCCCTTGCTCCGAATAAAGCACCGTATGACGCGTTTAATGACAGCAAACTGCGATCCACATAATCGGTAATATTCTGATTCCCGATCCGTCCCCAGCCCGCACGAAGTTTTAGGGAAGAAACCCAATCGGCGTTCAGACTCTGGAAGAACTTTTCGTTATCCATTCTCCAACCCAAAGCGAACGAGGGGAAGTTACCCCAGCGGTTCTTGGAAGAGAATTTAGAGGAACCGTCTCGACGGAAAGTGGCCGTGACGAGGTATTTGTTATCGTAATCGTAGTGTACGCGGCCCAGATAAGACATCAAACCATATTCCGTAGCGCTATTGCTTGCCGTGGTCTTGTTCTTATCCAGCGTAGCGTCTACATAGTGTAGGTTATCCGACTCACCGATAAGATCTCTTGCGTTTACGCTCAGGCTTTCCCGCTTACCCCATTCGTTGGTATAACCCACGAGAGCGGATATGGAGTGTTTCTTGGCAAACTTCTTCTCATATGAAAGGGTATTCTCAAATGTATAGTAGTATCCTTTGGTCTGCGACTTCGATAAACTACTTTCCAGATTTCTCTGGCTAGAGGATACCTGATAGACAGGCGAGAACGTTTTATTGTCGACTCTTCTGATTTCCGCTCCGAAGCTACTCTTGAACTTCAATCCTTTTATAATCTGCCATTCACCATACATATTGCCGATGAAAGCAAGTCTCTCCCGTTCATTGTCCCGGTACATGATGCTTGCTAACGGGTTATAGTAGTCAATATAAGGAGAGTAACCGTACGAACCGTCCGCATTTCGGGCAGGAGTTACCGGATCGAGGCGGAGTGCGTTACTTACGACACCATAGTCGGCGTCGTACACATTGCTACTGTTGCGCTCGCTGATACTCGCATCGGTAGATCTTGCGATCGACGCGTTGGTACCTACTACCAAATGATCCTTGATCACTGTTTTTTCCGTACTTTGACGGACACTGAACCGTTCATAATTGGATTTCTTGATCGTTCCATCTTGATTGATATAATTCAAGCCCAGATTGAATTTATAGTCATTCTCTTTACCGCCGCTTATGCCGACACTGTAGTTGTGCATAAAGGCTGTATGCGTGATCTCGTCCATCCAGTTGGTGGAGACGTTACGATTGACAAGGCTCAAGTCGATGGGAACACTTCTTACGCCGTTCAACTGTTCCTGATAGTCGTACCATTCCTGACCTGACATCAAATCGATGTTATTCAATATCTTGTTCATTGACCAATACGCGTCGAACGTGACGGTGGTTTTTCCTACGGCACCTTTTTTCGTAGTGATAAGGATTACGCCGTTTGCGCCACGGGAACCGTAAATAGCGGAAGCGGAAGCATCTTTAAGCACTTCCATAGACTGTATGTCTGACGTGTTCAGGTAGTTTATATCCGTCACGGGCATCCCGTCTACGACAAACAATGGTTCTGCATCGTTTACCGTACCGACACCTCTGATACGGATCGTGGCGGCGGAACCCGGAGATCCGGAACTGGAAGTAACGGATACGCCGGTAGCCAGGCCTTGCAATGCAGAAGAAACATTGGCCACAGCTTGGCGAGCGATTTTCTCCTCGCTCACGGATGAGATAGCTCCCGTGATATCGCTTTTTTTCATCGTACCGTAACCGACAACGACCACTTCGTCCAACGTCTGCAGGTCTTCCTTCAGGACGATTCTCAGCGACTGTTGCTGTCCGACGGGTACTTCTCTGGTTATATAACCGATATAGGAGACCACCAGGACAGCCGATTGAGGAATGTTGTTAAGAGCGAAGTCGCCGTTTATACTCGTGATAGAGCCGGTCGTTGTCCCTTTCACCATTACATTGGCACCGATGACCGGTTCGCCGTTTTGATCTACTACCACACCGCTCACATTTTTGTCCTGTTGGCTGATAGCCGGGCTTATGTTTGATGCAGTTTCCTTTTTTAAAGTCAGGATAATATTCTTATCCAATACTTCATATTTTATATCTGTATTCCTGAATAGATCGTCCAATACTTCAAATACATTTTTCTGGCTGGCACGGATAGATACCAGTTTATTTGTATTCACTTGCTTCGTATTGTAGAAGAATTTGAATTCCGACTGGGATTCAATATGGTCCAAAACCGTTTGTATGGTTTGATTCTTAGCCTCGACAGATAATGAGGTTGTCTGACTATACGTATTTGCCGCGTTTACTATAGTAAGGGTGGCGACTAGCAATAATGCAGTTATTTTCATACGTAAGAGTATTTTCGTTTTGATATTACTTCTTTTTCGCATAGATTTACAGTGTTTTTAATGGTAAACAAAAATGTAAGCTTGTTGCCTCAAGCGTCGTTTTTTTTCCACACGAATAGATACGCCAATATTTATTCGTGTGTTTTTTGTTTATGGATCTCTTGCTTTCATGATCGTTTTTGATTTAAAGATTAGACAATAGTTAATATAATTCTATCTGACTTTTGGTGATTTCTCCATCCTGATCGAGCTCGTGATTTATTTTATAACGTATACCGGATGATCGTTTGAAATGCTCCAATACGCGTTCGATCTGCTGGTTGGTGAAAACACCGGTAAAAGAATGCTTATAAAAAGCGGGGTCTTTTATTGTAAACTCCACGTTGAACCGTTTGCTCAGTATCCACAAGATTTCGGATAAGGGAGTCTCTTTTAAAATGATCTGACCGTTTTTCCAGGCAATATCTTTTGGGACATACGCTTCAGATACCTGGGTCTGACTGGTTTTCTTATCGAAATAAATCTGTTCATTCGGTTCTATGACTACGGAACCGGATGTGTCGTCTTCGTTTTGATAGTTGAATTGAATGGAACCGTTGACAAGGGTTGTCGCAATAAAACCGTTGCTGCTATACGCATCCATATTGAATTCAGTACCTAAAACTTTGACGGAAGAATTTCCCGAATGAACGATAAAAGGCTTTTTTGTGTTTTCTGTTACTTTGAAATAGGCTTCACCGTCAAGGGTCACTTCACGGGTCTGCCCGGAAAAAAGGTTGGGGTATCTAAGGTAAGAGGAGGAGTTAAGCCATACTTTTGTGCCGTCGGGCAATACGGTTGAACCGATCATCCCAGGTGTCATGCGCGCTTCCAGATAGAAAACAGGGGTCTTTTCCCGGGGCTGTAACAGGAGAAAACCGGAAAGGGTGAGCAAAGGCAACAGTAAAATTACCGCAACCCGTTGGACAAAGAGATACAATTTCCGGAATTGTTTTTCCTTTATCTGCTTATTGACGTTTTCCAGTGCTTTTTGCGGAGCGGAGCGTTTGATAAACTGCAGGGAAGTAACGGCAAAAGAGAGTTCATAATAATCTTTGGCAATCTTCCGGTTCTCTTCCGAAGCATTGATCCATTCTTCTACTTCGATATATTCCTGACCGCTTAGTTCGTTATTCATATATCGAAATAAATCCAATTCATTTATATTTTTCTTCTGCTCCATTCTTTCTGTTCTTTCTAATATGACAGTTCAGGAATGAAAGTTCCTAAACAGAATTGGGAAATAAGCCCTTTTTTTTTAATTTTGCTTTATAGATGCAAAATGCGTATCAGAATAAGTCGGCTCATGACCAAACAAATGTATCAGAACACAGAAGATGAAAGACTTTTTGATTCCCTTCAGCGGGGAAACAAAAAGGCCTTTAATACTTTCTTTTTAAGGTATTACCCTGTGTTGTGTGCCTATGCGACACAATTTGTCGGGATGAATGATGCGGAAGAGCTTATACAGGATATGATGGTTGGGATATGGGAACGTAGAAAGGAAATTGTGGTCGATTCTTCCTTGAACGGTTATCTTTTCCGTGCCGTGAAGAATAAATGTATCAATCATATAGAAAAACTTCGTTTGCATGAACAGGTTCACTCATTCATTGCCGGCAACTGGCAATCACAGTTTGAAGATCCTGACTTTTATATTGTGGAAGAGTTGACACAAAAAATAGAAGAGGCGCTGGCAAAACTTCCGGAAACATACCGGGAAGCTTTCGTAATGAACCGGATCGACGGTAAGACCTATAACGAAATAGCGGAAGCATTAGGTATGTCTTCCAAAACAATCGATTACCGTATACAGCAGGCCCTTAAAAGTCTTCGCGTCGAATTAAAGGATTATCTTCCGTTAGTACTGATTTTAATTGGAGATAATATAGTATAGTTATTACTAACCAGAAAAACCGCACCTAAATAAGCCGATTACGAAGAAATAATGTGCCAATTTAGGAAATATTGAACCAATTAGTGACGCAGCGTCCCTGGAAGGGGCGAATAATATTAACCCTTTGGGTCCGACTGCGACACTATAAACAGACTCATATCTGCCAAGAACTGAAACATTCGAACCTGTCAATAACTGACTCTGTTTTATGACCTGTATTATCATTTTCCTTTTACATGATAAAAATAGCATTCATACCATTCACCCTTCACTTGTAAGGATGTAGTTATATGTAAATCAGTATATAAAGCCTGCATTTTGAGGTGAAGGGTTGTTGGAAAAGGTGAAGGGTTTGTATAAACACTTCACCTTTATCTCTTTTAGATTACTTATTTTTATTGCTTATGCTATTGATCAGTAAATAAAAGGTCAGGGTTGATTAAGCCGGACATTACCACTCGTTCGCTTAACGATCTAGGTGGGTAACCTTAACAACGGAGCTCGTTAAGCTTAATGATGTAGGTCGCAAAGCTTAACGACGATGATGTCCGGATTTATAAGTAATAACTAAAGAGTTAGTAGGCCGTAGCTTTAGTGGTAATTGATAATAAGGGGAAAGATACTTTTTAAGGTGCCGTATGGATGCTTATATATAGGAAGGTGAAGGGGTCAAAGCAACCCTTCACCTTTTTACGAAACCATTCACCCTGTATATTCGCTATTAAGTGGGTTGTAATCAGTGTATTATCACATGAAAGGTGAAGGGTGAAGGGTATATTGCCTGATTTTACCTGGATATCGTAATCATCAGTCCGATACCTTTTACCGTTTTAATAGTGACGCTTTCGTCCTGCGCCAGTAGTTTACGGAGTTTGGTAACGAATACGTCCAGGCTACGGGAGGCAAAGTAATCGTCTTCCGTATTCCAGAACTTATCAAGAATGATTTCCCGACGTACAACTTCCTCCGGTTTTCGGAATAATAATTCCAGAATTCCTGTTTCGCGCGGAGTCAGCAACTGGCTACTTCCTGATGTATGTCGTAAAGTAGCTTGGGCGAGATTCAATGTATAACAGCCTACTGTCAGTGCCTGTGAATTATCCCTTTCTGCATTTCCCAGCTTCATGCGGAGAAGTGCCCGGATGTGGGCATCCAGTTCTTCTGGCAGGAAAGGTTTTTTGACGTAATTGTTTACTCCTAATTCATATCCTTTTACGACATCTTTCGGAGAGACACGGGCTGAGGAGAAAATGATAGGTGTTTCCTGATCCGTCATCCGAATACGGCGAACCATTTCATAACCGTCCATGACCGGCATTTCTATATCGGCGACGATCACATCCGGTTTTATTTGCCGGTATGTCTCCAATCCTTCTTTTCCATTGTATGCGATAGTAACTGCATAATCACCTATCATATCTTCCAGCCCCCCCTGAATGATATAACTTAGGTTGGTATCGTCTTCTACTAAAAGTAATCTGATCATATTGTTGTTTCTTCTGTGGATACTGGCAATGAGATTGTAAATTCGCTATATTTTTCTTCTTTGCTTTCGACACTGACATAGCCGCCATGCGAACGGGTGACGTTCATTACATAGTTAAGTCCCAGGCCAAATCCGGTGATACCCTTTGCTGTATTGTTACGGTAGGCAGAGACTCGTTCGAATTTATCGAATATATGATTTTGTGCAGCAAGAGAAATACCGACTCCGTTGTCTCTTACCTTGATTTGTGTGAATTGGTTGAACATACAGGAAATAATTTGTATATCAACCGGGTCTCCGGAGTATTTGATAGAGTTATCTATCAGGTTACTGACGGCCTCTTTCAGATATTCTTCATCAGCGAATATCTTTTCCGCTTCTATATTCAGTTGGAAGGTGACGGTTTTAGTGGTCTTTGCGGCAAACATTTGTGTTAACTCTTCTACCATTGGCCGGATAAATATCCAGGACTTTTCTAATAGAAGTTCACCATGTTCCAGTTTGGAAATGGTCAGAACCTTATTGGTTAACGCCAGTAGGTGTTGTGCCTCTTCTTCTAATATATCGAAGTATTTTTCTTTCTTTTCCGGCTTACTGTCCAGCTTCCCGCTTCGGAGGATGCGTGCTCCCATAAGGATTGAGCTGAGAGGTGTTTTCATGTCGTGGATCATGGCATAGGAAAAATCTTCCCGTATGTGTGCGATCTCGTCCTGTCGTTTGATAATATTGATTTGACGTCGGATACAAATCATAAGAACAGCCAGTGCAATCGTGGTACCGAAGAAAAAATAGAGCAGTTTGCCTATTGACCCGGCCCGGGGATTGTGAATGTATGCCTGTATCCCTTGTGTGTCATTGATCGGATAGACAAAGGTAAGTCGTTTGTCGAACAGGCGCTTGTAATCCTGATAATACCGGATATCGCTGCGCTGTACTGTGGCCGGGTTATCCAGCAATACCGTGTCTATACGGAATATAAGTTTGTCAAGATCCCTTTGGTTGAGCTCTTCTCTGAAGAGAGTTGGGAGAACGGTTGTTTTGTCAGCTTCGTACCGTTCCGTTGCATGGCAGAAAGACTCGTGTATCTGACGCGCCAATTGCTCTTTGGTCAGGGTGTAGCTTCGTCCGATCCATTGTCCTGTCAGGAAGAGAGCAATAATGGCCGCGAAGGCTGTTACTATAATGTAGTATGATTTTGCCATAATCTATTGATTGTACCGGCAAATATAAACATTTCCGTTTTTTCAACATTCTTCAATTGATGTATTAACGTAAAGATAACGTTTGGATAACCTTTTGCTTCTATCCTCTCCCGTATCTTTGCAGTATAGAAATCAACTGAAAATAATACGATATGAAAACAAAAGAAATGAATTTGGAAAAATACACTCATCCGGAAGGGGTAGAGGTAAAAGTGAGTGCTGCCCGGGTAAATGTAACAATGTTAGTAGCTCTGTTCTTTTTTGTCATAGGTGGAGTTGTTTTATTCAACTATATCTGGGGAGATGGCTCGAGTTATGATGCCGGACATAAACTGGGAAACATTGCCAGGCTTCAGGCGCTTTCAATAAAAGGTGCGATTATTATGGCTCTTTGTTGTGTGGTGTATATCTTGCTTCAATATGGTCTACTGTATTGGTTTACCGGAAAAGATTGCCAGGCGCTGCGTTGGAATACGGACTGGAAGTCATGGGGGTTTCTGGTTATAAAACCGTTACCATTGAGATATTACCGTATGACACTGCTGGCTCCATTTGTTCTGATAGGTTTACTGCCTTTTATACATGGTCTTTGTACAGGGAATGATGTATGTTTTTTTATCGGTGTATTTTGTATTATGGCTAGCGGTGCCGATTGCTACTACTATTGGAAGCTTCGTTCTTTTAGTGGCAATGATAAAATAGTGGATGGAAAGGAATCGCTGAGTGCAACTATACTAAAAGATATTTAAATCACATAGATACATTTTTTTATGAAAGAAGGCAAGAGAACTCTCTTGCCTTCTTCTTTGATAATCGAATAACAAATAATACCTTTGTAACCTAAGAAGCAAAATAATAAAATATATGGCTGATCAAAAAGTAGTGATCAGTAAGGATCTGAAAGCAGATTTGCAAGAGTTCCTTGCTGCACTGAATTACGATAAATTGTTTGTTCTCACAGATACGAATACTCAGGAGAAATGTTATCCTTTGATTCAGGATGTTCCGGCTATCAAGGGCGCTCCGGTTATAACCGTAGATGCGGGTGATACGCATAAAGGGCTGGAAGCTTTATCTACTATCTGGATGCGCCTTTCAAACGAAGGGGCTTCCCGCAACTCCTTGCTGGTAAACCTCGGAGGTGGTATGGTGACTGATATGGGTGGCTTTGCCGGTGCGACTTTCAAGCGCGGACTGAAAACGGTAAATATCCCTACTACGCTGATGGCTTCGGTGGATGCTGCCGTCGGAGGGAAAACGGGCATCAACTTCAATGGGCTGAAAAATGAGATCGGTTCTTTCTATCCTCCCGAATGTGTATTTATCGATTGCGAGTTCCTTCGTACGCTGGATCGTGATAACCTGTTGTCTGGTTATGCGGAAATGATTAAACATGCACTGATCAGTTCGATAGATACCTATGCGACTGTTATGTTGTTCGATCTCGACCAGAAGATGGATTATGCCTTCCTGAATAAGATGGTAGCCCAGTCGGTAGCTGTAAAAGAGCGTATCGTAGAGGAAGACCCGAAAGAACATGGTATCCGTAAGGCGCTGAACTTCGGTCATACGATCGGGCATGCTTACGAAAGCCTTTCGTTTAAGAAGAACCGTCCGTTGCTGCATGGTCATGCCGTTGCTGCCGGTATCGTGAGCGAATTGTATCTGTCTCACAAACTTTGCGGTTTTCCGATGGATAAGTTGAGCCAGGTCGTTTATTATATCAAGGAATATTATCCTGCATTTGTGTTCGATTGCAAGGATTACGATACTTTATATGAGCTGATGACACATGATAAGAAGAATGAGGCAGGTATAATCAATTTCACTTTGCTTTCGCAAATCGGTGATGTTCAGATAAATCAGCAGGTTACAAAAGAAAAAATACTGGAGTCTCTGGATTTTTACCGAGAAAGTTTTGGCGTATAACGGAAAAATCTTACCTTTGCAGCCGTAAAAGAAAAACGGGATGTAGCTCAGCCCGGTAGAGTACGCGTCTGGGGGGCGTGTGGTCGCAGGTTCAAATCCTGTCATCCCGACGGTTAATGAGCAGAAAGGAATTAAGTTGTAAACTTAGTTCCTTTTTTTGTTTTTCGATATTTTTCGCGAAATTCTTTACCTCGCCAGAGAGGTATAAACCAACGGGAAAGGGTAGGTTGGATTTTTCCATGAATGGTGATTACATCCCATTCGGGGATTAAGTTGAAACAGGAACGTAACTCCTGTATGAATAATTGTTGTCGTTCGGAAGAGATATCTTCTTTTCCGAAGGTTATATGATGAATAATCAGGCTGTCTATTTTTCCGTCCTTTTGCGGAATCAGGCTGAATAAACATCCTACTTTTATATCTTTAAGCTCCGGGAATAAATCTTTATTAAACTGTTGTATAATGAATTGCAAGGCCTCTTCCTTAGTAATACGAGCCTTTTGCAAAGAGTTTTCATAAAATGCCTGGGAGATGACTTTCCCTTGTTCTATTTTGTATATTCTTTCATGTTCATAATCGCGCAGAAATCCGTCATGTATATATGAAACACATTTTCCGGAGACAACTTTTAATTCGCCACTGAACCAAGAGGCTGTGATGCGGCTCTCTTTTTCTTTATATCTTCCAAAAATACTATCAATCTTTAGAAAGGTTTGTTCTCCTTCATGTCTATCCGGGTAAACTCTTATCTTTTCGAGATATAATGTGTTGTTTTCCAGTTGCCAGTATCCGATATATCTCCGGTAACATCCGGTGCTGAAGTGTTCATCAGATAAGAAGGTTCGTATTTGTTTTTGTACTTCTTCGCTTATCAATGAATCTGCTTCAATAGGGCAAGAAAGCATACTGAGGGTATCATGCCCGATAATAATTATTTCACCAACCTGCCCGGTTGCTTTGACTGAAATGGTAAAGCAACTCCATAGCAGATATATTAGTAGTAGTCTTTTGATCATAGTAGTATATCTTAGTTGCGTAAATATATGAAAAAGGTTCTGGATTTAATAAATCTTTGTAGGGAAAGTGTTTGTTAAGATTTAGTAATGATAGGGCTGGCCGATAGCTATCAGCCAGCCCTATTAATTCCATTATCCTGGTGGCTGGATTTAATTATCCGGAGGATAGTTCTTTACTCGGCAGCGTTTATTTGTTCGATCAGCTGAGAGGCACATTTGAAATGGACGATGGTTCGAGGCGTGAGCATAATGACATCTCCATTCTTGGGATTTCGTGCCGGACGACTTGTCTGTAAGCGAGGTTTGAATGCCCCGAAGCCAGGTATGAATACACGGTCGCCGGCTTTTGTCTGCTCAACGACCATCTCCGTAAATGCATCGAGTATTGTTGTAATATCTTTCTTGTTAACCTCTGTTCTTGCTGCTAGTTCGTTAATTAGTTGACTTCTGTTCATCGCTTTTTCTTTTTTAGTTAGAAATTTGTTTATAGGTTTGTATCCAATTTACCTTTTCTGAATTCAGAGGGAGACATGCCCGTATGTTTCCGGAAGAATCTCGCCAGAGAAGACTGATTGGCAAAATTTGTTTTAAGTACGATCTCCTGTATGTTTAATGAAGAGTCTCTCAATAAAGCTTTGATCTCTAATATAATATACTCTAATATCCAATCTTTGGCCGACTTGCCGCTTACCGCTTTGACAATTGTCGTTAAATACTTGGGAGTTATACATAACATCTTAGCATAAAAGGAAACCTCTCTGTTCTCTTTGTAATGTTGCATGATAAGAGAAAAGAATTTATCTGTCAATTCTTTTTTATGAGAATCCATTGTCGGTATATATGGCAATGAGTCGATTTTGTAACTGTTATAAAGGTCCAAGTAGAGAATTCGTAATATATGAATGACGGATTCTCTTGGATACAGGTTGGAAGGCGATTGGGCCTTTGTGCATACCATGTTATAATAATTACCGAAGTTCATCGATTCGCTATCTGTCAGTTCATAATAGAAATGACTTCGCATGTAGAAGAAGAAATGAGGGGAAAACCTGCAAATTCCACTTAATACATCATTGAATAACGATAGTGAAATGGAAAAAGCACTTATAGTAAAGTCCTTACTTATCTCATTTAAAGAGATAAGCTGACCTGGAAGAAGTATTATCAGCTCGTTTTTTGCCAATAAGTGTTCATATGTATGAACTTTGATCCTGGCATTGCCTTCGGTGCAAAGTATTACCATTCCGTATTCTATGTATGAAGGATACGGGGGAATAGGAATTTCTTTGACATCCTTATAGAATATTAATTCGTTATTTATAAAATTCGCGGTGTCATTATTTCCTACGTATAATCTGTTTTCTTCTAAAGACATCACCCTATAATTATATTCGTGTATAAAATTAAGACATCGTTCTTTATGATATTCAGGGTTGTGGAATTATGGTATGACAATGAAGAAATATGGTACGTTTCTTGACATTTTTTGTTACAGACTATTCACTAGTGAACCATATAAACCTTATTTCGAAGATATTTGTTCATTATTCTCATATTAAAAATTGTTGTTGTATCTTTTGAATGTTACCGTTTTCTTATATATGGTTACTATTCTACTGCGTATTGGATATGCAGAACCTGCTCCTTATTCAAAACGGAAAAGTATAGAAGAAGTATGCTGTTTGGAATAATTTTGACGAAAGTTTGAAATTAAAGGTATGAAATTGTGCAATAATAAGAAGATGTTTGTATATTTAAAGCTGTAAAGAATCAGCAAGCATAACAAACTTGTCTGCTCAGTGGTTATTAATAAAAAAGCAAGTATAACTTTAAAGTCAAACATCATGGGAAAGAATCAATTAATTCACAGTAATGAGTTACACCTCATCGAAAAAGCTGAAATTCATAATGCAGCAAAAAAAATGGTAGAGTCACTAAATCTTGCCGCAGGTTCGACAGGAGGTTTTGATATTTATAAAGTGGTAGAAGTCTATTTTACCGATTTAGAAAAAAGACATCAAATGAATCAGCTTTTAGGAATTCAGGAAGATTGTGCTTATTACGGTGCAAAAGAACAAGAGGCAGAATGTGCGAAAGCAGAAGCTGCCAATGAGTAACTAAGGCTGCAATACAAAAATAGAAAGGAGATACTTGTAGAAAGCATCTCCTTTTTATTTTATCTTTATCTTATTTGAACTACCAGGTCAACTCGGGCAGAAAGCTGGATAATGTTGCTTTTAGCTCCTTGATGTTGATCGGTTTCGTGATGAATCCGTTGCTTCCGGCCTGGCGTGCCGATTCCATATCATTCTCAAAAGCATAGGCCGATTGCATGATAACCGGGATTTCCGCATCGAATTTGCGGATTTCTTTCAGGGCATCTATACCGTTCATTTCAGGCATCTTGATGTCCATAAGTATCAGGTCGGCATGTTGCTCTTTATAAATTTCCAACAGTTCCTTTCCTGTTTTAGCATGCAAAATATTGCAGTGTCTTTTCAGGATTGTTTTCAGTAATAAGAAGTTACTTTCTTCATCTTCTGCGATGAGAATTGTAATGCTTTTGTTTGCTATATTTTCATCCATGATCTTAATATTGGATTAACATCAACAAATTTCAGCATTTAATTTAAGATACGCAAGCTTATAAGGCTTAAATCTTCATGAATATCAACAAATGTAGGGGAAAGTGTCAGAAGGGGGGATATAACGGGATAAGAACATAAAAAAAGGAGCTGCTTTTATAAGCGACTCCTTTTTGTCTTATATCAGTGTAACTGATTATTTTCCAGAAAGTTTTTCTTTCAAAGCAGCCAGTTCTTCAATGTCACCCAGTGTAGTTTTTTCTACCGGACCGGTTACCATTGCAGAAGCTTCTTCGTTTTTGTTGCGTCTTGCAGCCGGCTTTTTGTCACCTGCAGGAGCATCTTTCTTTGCACCCTTCTGTTCGTCTTCGAAAATACGGCTGTGAGAAAGGATGATACGTTTTGCTTCTTTGTTGAATTCGATTACCTTGAACTGAAGTTTTTCGTCAACTACAGCCTGAGAACCGTCTTCTTTTACCAGGTGTTTCGGAGTTGCGAAACCTTCTACACCGTAAGGCAGAGAAACTACAGCACCCTTGTCAAGTACTTCGATGATTGTTCCTTCGTGGATTGAACCTACTGTGAAGATAGTTTCAAATACATCCCAAGGATTTTCTTCCAGCTGTTTGTGCCCTAAGCTCAAACGACGGTTTTCTTTGTCGATTTCCAGAACCTGAACTTCGATTTCCGCACCGATCTGAGTGAATTCACTCGGGTGTTTGATCTTCTTAGTCCAAGAAAGGTCAGAGATGTGGATCAAGCCGTCTACGCCTTCTTCGATTTCTACGAATACACCGAAGTTAGTGAAGTTACGAACTTTTGCTGTGTGGCGTGAACCAACCGGGAAACGAGATTCGATATCTTCCCATGGGTCAGCTTTCAGCTGTTTGATACCCAGAGACATCTTACGTTCGTCACGATCCAAAGTCAGGATTACTGCTTCGATTTCGTCACCAACCTTCATGAAGTCCTGAGCAGAACGCAGGTGCTGAGTCCAGCTCATTTCTGATACGTGGATCAAACCTTCTACGCCCGGAGCGATTTCGATGAATGCACCGTAGTCAGCCATAACAACCACTTTACCTTTTACTTTGTCACCAACTTTCAGGTTAGTATCCAAAGCATCCCAAGGATGCGGAGTCAATTGTTTCAAGCCAAGAGCGATACGTTTCTTTTCGTCGTCGAAATCAAGGATAACAACATTGATCTTCTGATCAAGCTGAACGATTTCTTCCGGATGAGAAACACGGCCCCAAGAAAGATCTGTGATGTGGATCAAACCGTCTACGCCACCCAAGTCGATGAATACACCGTAAGAAGTGATGTTCTTAACAGTTCCTTCCAGAACCTGTCCTTTTTCCAGTTTAGAGATAATGTCTTTTTTCTGTGCTTCAAGCTCTGCTTCGATAAGAGCCTTGTGAGATACAACAACGTTCTTGAATTCCTGGTTGATCTTAACGATCTTGAATTCCATTGTCTTACCTACGAATACGTCATAGTCGCGGATAGGCTTAACGTCGATCTGAGAACCCGGTAAGAATGCTTCGATACCGAATACGTCAACGATCATACCGCCCTTCGTACGACATTTGATGTAACCTTTGATAATTTCGTCTTTTTCAAGAGCTTCGTTAACACGATCCCAAGAGCGTGTAGCGCGAGCTTTCTTGTGAGAAAGGATCAACTGTCCTTTTTTGTCTTCCTGGTTTTCGATGTAAACTTCTACTTCGTCACCAATTTTCAGATCCGGATTGTAACGGAATTCCGCCATTGATACAACACCGTCTGATTTGAAACCGATGTTCACTACAACTTCACGTTTGTTCATTGCAGTAACGGTTCCCATAACGACTTCCTTATCCTTTACAGTGTTCAGGGTTTCGTCATACGTTTTTACAAGGTCGTCCTTGCTTACGTCACCGTAAGATTCTCCCATTTCATAGGAGTCCCAGTTGAAATCTTCAACCGGCTGAATGTTCTTTAAATTTTCCATTCTCTAATTGTTAATACTTAAGTTTGTTTTAATTAGTAAGTTAGACATTATGTTGTCATCTCTCAAAAATCGGGGCAAAGGTAACGCTTTTTTTCTGATAGACAAGCGTTTTGCTTCGGAAAATAACTTTTGTCCTTTTTGCTTTTTTTGAACAAGGTGTATTGATTATTAATGAGTTTCGGTAAAAAGTGCTATCTTTGCGGCTTATCACTGGTATATCATGTATAAAGTTTTTATCCGCCACCCGCTAAAACAGAGCTTCCTCTGTCTCTTTTGTATACTTTGCATATCTATATGTATAAAGAGTACGGCAACAAACCGCACAACACGTTTAGATAGCCTGAAGACCATTCTGTCTGCCAATCCGTCGCCGGATGTTGCCATCGGAACATTAAAAGAATTGTCTGACCTTTACAGGCAGAAACCGGAAGAAGTGGATTATTTGCATCAGTTACTGGATATTGGAAACAGGGTCGACTCGGTGCAGGCTGTATATGCAGCGGCGGCAAATCTTGCCCGTTACTATTATGATGCCAATAAATCCGACAGTGTTGTTTATTGGGCTAAATATATCGATTCCATAGGTAAAAGCAGAGGGGAACTTTCGGATGGCTTGTTTGACGCATACAGTTATGTTTGTCTGGATCATTTATGGATGGAGAATTATGAACTGGCGATGAATGAAGCCGTTCGTCTTTATAATCTGGCATCTAACCGAGATCATACATACGGACAAATACGTTGCGGGGAGAATCTGGGGCATATTTACCAGGCCATACGCCGTGACAGTGATGCCGTTGTAGTCTTTCAGGCAGCCCTGGATAAGCAGGAAGAGGTTGGAGAGAATCTGACCTTCAGTATCCGCCTGGTTTCTTATCAACTGGAGTCGCTTTTGCGTATCAATAAGCTGGATAGTGCAGAAATGCTGCTGGCTAAATATAAGAAATTGCTGGACAGGCAGGAAAAAGTAAATAAGGATACCGGCACTATCTATCCGGTAGAGCGTTACCGCTGGATCATGCATTCTTTCTATGCGGAACTTTATTTGAAAAGGGAGAATTTAGTGAAGTCACGGCAGGCCCTTGATAGTGCGGCAACGTATGTAGGGAAAGAAACTATCAGCAATGATTATGCCGTATTCGCTTATCTTTATATACAAGCCCGTTATAATAAAGAGATCGGAAATTATGCTGCGGCACATAAATATATCGACAAACTGCTGGAAAGCTGGAAGACTCCGGATTGCCTGCAATTGAAAGCTGATATTCTATCGGAAGAAGGCGATACGAAAAATGCGATCCAGGCATATAAAGAGGTCATACTGGAGACTTCAAAAATCAACAATGAAGCCTTTACCCGGCAGATTAATCAGCTTCGTACCCTGTATGATCTGAATGATAAGAAAATGCACGAAAAGGAATTGGAAATCAGTCAGATGAATGTGAATATAAAAGAACATCAACTGATCTTGTCTATGTCGATATCCGTTATTCTGTTGTTGATATTATACATCCTGTATCTGTTTTTCCGCCGCACCCGCCGGTTGAAAGATGCATTACTGAAAGAAAGAGAAGCGTTGCTCGAGTCTGAAAAGAACTTGCGTATCGCTAAAGATAAAGCAGAAGAAGCCAATCAGGCGAAAACGACGTTTATAGCCAATATCAGTCATGAGGTGCGTACTCCGTTGAATGCCATTGTGGGTTTTGCCAGCCTGTTGTCTGATCCTTCCTGTACGGAAGAAGAAAAAAACGAATTCTCTTCTATCATCAGTAATAATACCGAATTATTATTGAACCTGGTGAATGATGTCTTGTGTTTGTCGCAAATGGAAACCGGAAACCTGAGCTTCTCTATCCGTCCGGTTAACCTGGTCGATTGCTGCCTGCATTCGATTGAAACTATTCGCCATCGGGTTGCCGAAGGGGTTTCTCTGACTTTTACGCCGGAAGTTCCTTCTCTGCAATTGAATACTGACCCGCTACGTTTGCAGCAGTTATTGGTAAATCTACTGATCAATGCCGCAAAGTTCACGGAAAAGGGAGAAATAAATCTCTCATTCCGTTTGGATCAAGAGAGAAGCAGGGTCGATATGATCGTGACGGATACCGGTTGCGGAATACCGGCTGATAAAGTAGCCTTGATATTTAATCGTTTTGAAAAAATAGACGAATATAAACAAGGTACCGGTTTGGGACTTCCTATTAGCCAGGCGATTGCCGAATCGTTAGGGGGAACTATCCGGGTGGATTCTACTTATGTGCAGGGAGCCAGATTCATTTTTACCCACCCTTGCTGACGGTTATGATGAGCTGTATGCAAAGGATTTGAAAATCAAAATGACCGAAGAGAAATAAATTGAAATATCCTATCCGGTATAAATATTTATTTGTAAGTTTGCCAAACGCTGTAAGATTATATGCATGAAGACGAAAAGTCTGTTTACAAGGGGTGTAAAAATAGTATATATTGTAGTTCTTCTACTTTACGCTGTATCGGCATCCTCCCAAAACGAGAGAGGGAGAATACGGACAGACAGTTTGCGTAATGTGCTGCAAAAAGCAAAGACGCCTGAAGAAAAACTTACTGTTTTGAAAGAGTTGACTACGATCAACCGACAACAAAAAGTAGACGTTTCTTTAGGCAAGGAGCTTGTGGATATGATGAGGGTGAAAATACAGACCCTGCGTCGTGACGGGGAATTGAAAGAAGCTATTCAGGTATATAAAAATATGCTGGAAACGAATGCGGCTATTAATGATAAAGCTTTCGACCGGCAGATGACCCAGATTCGCGTCCTGAACGATTTGAACGATACCGAGAAACGAGTCCGCGAACTGAACTATCAGAATGAACAGATCGCTTCCCGCCAACGGCAACTAATTCATATTTTGGTGACGATCGGTGTACTGCTGATCCTGTTATCTCTCTTATACCGCTTGTATCTCCGTGCCCGGCGTCTGAAGAATGAATTACTGCAAGAGAAATATTCACTGGTTGAGTCGGAAAAACAATTGCGAGTAATCAAAGAGGAGGCTGTAGAAGCAAACCGTTTGAAAACTGTTTTTATCTCGAATATCAGTCATGAAGTGCGTACGCCGCTTAATGCTATTGTCGGTTTTTCTGAATTGCTGGTCGACAATTCTTTTCAGGAAAAGGAGAAAAAAACTTTTGCCACTACGATCAAACACAGTTCAGGGTTATTGATGAACCTGATAAATGATGTTCTCGACCTGTCCCGGCTTGAGTCTGGTAATTATAGTTTTACGATCAAAGAATGGGATATAGTTGTGCTTTGCCGCGAGGTGGCAGCTTTTATGGAAAATAAAGCCAGGTCGGGTGTAAAGCTGAACAGTGTATTCCCCGTAGACTCTTTTCTTTTAAACACCGACCGGTTCCGTTTGCAGCAGTTGCTGGGACATTTGCTTTCAAATGCACTTAAGTTTACTCCGACAGGAGAGGTGAATCTGAGTTTTGAAATAGACCGGGAGAATAATACTGTCCGCTTTATCGTGTCTGATACCGGTTGTGGCGTTCCGGAAGAAATGGCCGAAAAAATATTTGAACGTTTTGAAAAACTGGATGACTTTAAGCAAGGTACGGGATTAGGGCTTACTATTTGCCGGAATATCGCCGACCGTTTTGGAGGCAGCTTGTATCTGGATACTTCTTCCGGAAAGGAAGCGAGAGGCGCGTGCTTTGTATTCATTCATCCCTGCGGTTTGGAAAATAGCAAAGATTAATCCGATAAAAGTATGAGAGCCTGCAATATATATACGAACAAATGCTTCCTGGTTACATTCATCCTGTATGTAATGTCGCAGTATTCTCTTTCTGCACAACCGGATTCTCTGTTGATCTCTCATAAAATCGACAGCTTGGAGTCTCTCTTGTCCGTATCTTCCGATCCCCATGTCAGGATACCGGTATTGACCAGGCTGGCAGATCTGAATAATCAGACACCTGTCGAGGTTGCATGGCTGGAACGTTGTTATGAAGAAGCTTGCCGGATCGATTCGATTCCTGCTGTTTATTTCGCACTGCTTAATCTGTCCCGTCATTATTATAATGAATACGGGCTACGGGACAGTATATTATATTGGGGAAGAAAGATCGATTCAATCAGCAAAAGCCGGAATGAATACCCCAATGCTTTGTTCGATGCGAAAAGCTATTCCTGTCAGGACTTGCTTTGGAGCGGTGAGTATGAGGCTGCCTTGAATGAAGCATTAAACGAATACCATTTGGCGAGTGAGATCGGACATCCGTATGGTTTGGTTAGGTGTACCGAGAGTTTAGGGTTGATTTATAAACGTTTGCGTCGTGATAGTGTTGCAGTGGTCGTGTTTCAGGAGGGTATCGATATGCTGGATGATATGGATTGCTCTGAAGTAAAGAGAAGGGAGACCCGCATGAGGATGTCAGCATATCAGGCGGAATGTGCAACTAGAGTTTGTCCTTTTGAACAGGCTCTAGGTATATTTAAACGTTATGAAGCTGCTGTCGATTCCATGGCTGTGATGACTATGCGGACGGAAACATTTGCTCATATAAAAAGGGAGTATTGGTTACTTTATTCTTCTTATGCAGATTTATATATCCGTGAGGATATGCTGGCAGAAGCAAGACAAATGCTGGCTAAAGCGAACAAATATGTCGGAAATGTAGTGGTCGAGGGTGATTATGTGGAAAATACTTATCGGGCGACCCTGGCACATTATTACAGAAAAACGGGTAATCTCTCCAAGGCGGCACAACTGATGGAGGAGATATTCAAAACGGAACGTATTCCCATCGACTTGCAGTTTCAGGCGGAAGTATTGGAAGAGCAGGGGAGGTTGTCGGAAGCGCTTGTTTTATATGATGAACTGAATGATATGAGCTTACAGCGCAACAAGAAAACATTCATTCGTCAGGTAAATCTGCTCCGAGCCTTGCACGAACTGAAAAACAAGGAAGAACAAGAACACGAGATGCAGGTAAATAAGGAACGCATGGCTGAGAAACAGCGGCAAATCCTTTTCTTGTCCGTCGTCTTTATTATCTTATTGTGTCTTTTGTATGTGTTGTTACTGTATTATCAGCGTGCCCGCCGGTTAAAGAACGAGTTACTGAAGGAGAAACATTCCCTGTTGGAGTCTGAAAACAACTTGAAATGCGAGAAAGCCAAAGCCGAAGAAGCCAGCCGGATGAAAAGTGCCTTTATAGCCAATATGAGCCATGAGATACGTACGCCGTTGAATGCCATTGTCGGTTTTTCCGATTTACTGGTCGATGGTTCTGGTGACCCGGATGAGGCTGATATGTATGCTTCCGTCATAAAGAACAATACCGAGCAGTTGCTGAATCTTGTTAACGACGTACTCGACCTGTCACGCATGGAAACCGGGGATCTGAATTTTAAGTTTGATGATTATTCGTTGACGGAATGTTGCCAAAGAGCACTCGACAGTGTCCGCCACAGGATACCGGAAGGGGTAGAGCTGACCTTTACTCCGGATATTATCCCTGTTACACTTCATACTGATAAATTGCGTCTGTTGCAGATACTGACCAATCTGCTCACGAACTCGGCCAAGTTCACACAAAAAGGAGAGATCAACCTGTCCTATAAAGTCGATGAAGATGGCAAACAGGTCCATATCTCTGTGACTGATACCGGTTGCGGTATCCCGAAGGAGAAACAGTCTTCTGTCTTTCAGCGTTTTGAAAAGCTGGATGATTATAAACCCGGTGCCGGCCTGGGACTTTCTATCTGCACACTGATTGCAGACCGTTTAAATGGCACTTTTGCTATCGATCCGACCTATGAGAATGGAGCCCGTTTTATCTTTACTCATCCTTGCGGAATGCCTTCCTCAACTTGTAATCGGCAAACAGGAGAAGTAAACTAAGTATCCCGATATAGAAATAGAAACTAAGGGCGGATAGATTTATTTTCGGCCAGCTTATCTGAGGTAATTCTATATAGAAGAAAGACACGGCAGCTATTGCCAGCATCAGCAACGAGGCTGCAATCACGGCAGCCAGTCCGAACCATTCATCCCGCTTTCTTACCTTAACGGCTTCTTTGGCTATCTGCTGCATCACGTTCAGGCGAAAGGACGCAGGCAGTTCTTCTTCCGGCATCTGCCTGAAGAGGTTTTCCAGTATATCCGGGTTCTTCTTGTTACTGTCCATATTTATTGTTCCTCCATTCCTTTAATTAATACAAATAACTTTTTTCGTATACGGTGCAATTTGACCTTGGCATTAGATGCACTCAGCCCCGTTATTACGGTCAGTTCCTCGATTGTCTTTTCCTTGTGGTAAAAGAGCAGGATCAAGGCCCTTTCGTCCGGCGGCAGTTGAGCGAGGGCGATCTCCAGTTTGTCGAGTTGCTCCGATACCGACGTATGTCCCAGTATCTCACTGATTTCTTCTTCAGATACGTTGTTGATCTGCGACTCTTCAATGGCGACAAACTCCTGCTTCTTTTTCCGTAGTTCGGAAATCGCCGTATTGTAAGCGATCCGGTAAATCCAGGTAGAGAAGCTGCAATCGCCTTTGAACGACGGCAAGTTACGAAAAACTTTCATAAATACATCCTGCGCCAGTTCTTCCGCATCCTCCTTATTCCGTACCGTCTTAAGGATTAACGAATGAACCGGACGGCTGTATTTATCGAGCAGGCAGGCGAAACAACCTGTATCTCCGGCCACAATCCTTTCTATGTAATATGCGTCGCTATACAACTCCATCCTACCTTATGGACGCAAGTTCGGTAATTAGGTTACAACTTGCAACAATAATAATATAAAAAATAGATTTCCGGCAACTAATCGGCAGGTGTCGGGATATTTTCTTTCTTTAGTTGTAACCTTTTCTGTGGCGCTGCGTCAAACTAGTAAATGAATTAGTAAAAACATTTAATACTTACTGCTATGATGGATTTTATAATGGTTCCGCTTATTGTCGGGATAGTGTGTGCCGGTATTTACGGCTTGTTCGAATTGTTCGTACGTAAAAAAGAACGATTGGCAATTATTGAGAAGATCGGAGATAAGTTGGATCCTTCCGCTTTCGATGTAAAAATTGGTTTGCCCCGCCTATCGGCTAATTTCTCTTTTAGCTCATTGAAGGCCGGTTGCTTATTGGCCGGTGTCGGATTAGGGTTGTTGGTAGGCTTTATAATCTCTGTATCTACCACTAACTATGATTTGAAAAATTGGGGAGAGCGGGAAATGGTCAGTTCTATTTACGGAGCCTCTGTTCTGTTGTTCGGTGGTATCGGGTTGATTATTGCCTTTCTTGTAGAGATGAAGATTACAAAGGATAAGGATAAATAATGGGTTTATCAGGCAACAAAAAAGGGTGAAGTTCTAAACTTCACCCTTTTTTGTTTTATAAATAAATCTCCCCGAAGAATTCCGGACGATGGAAGTCTGGTGTAGGAACATCGATCGGATTCCAACTTACGTAATGGGGGAACTCTGTGTCGTCGGCACATTTGTAGAAGTTTCCTAAAATCTTTTCCGGCAGATTTTCCGGATCGAGTCCCATCAACTGGAAAGGAATGGCAACGACCAACTCCCAGGAGTATACGCCCATCTTCTCCGTGAATGGTTTGTTTTCCAGTGAAGAATATCTCCGGATGGATGCATATTCGTCTGAGGTCAGCGATCGTTTGATCTCCCGTGATTGCCGGCGGGCGGCATCACACGTCCCGATACAATTGAATTCAAAATTCATGTAGTTGTGGTCTTCCACGGTCTTCATAAAAAACTCCACACAACTATCTGTATAAACGGGAGAACCGTCGACACCATGAAGTGCCTTTAATGAGTTGCCTTTTACAAAATAGCGAATGTATAAAAAAGCATCCGAACGTGCAATGTCGAATGCCACAATCGGTTTGTAAGAGTATTTCTCCCAATTGATTACATCAATATACTCTCTGTGAGCTTTGCTTTCCAGCAAATATCCTGCGGATGATAAATCCAATACATCCAGTGTTACTAAATACGGTACTTTTAGCTTCTTCATGTTAATTATAGATTTGGAGCAACGGCAAATGGAAATATGAGGTGAGGAGAACTGATAAGACTCCTACAATAGCCAAAATAATAATGACTGTCCCTACAATCCGATTTAACAACCATATTCCTCGTACATTAAACCACTTTTTTAATTTAGCAACTATATATGTGATACCGAACCACCAAAGAACGGCACCCAAACCAATACATGCGATCCCTCCTAATAACATCCAGACCGAATGATCCGGCAACACAAATCCAAAGCGTGCGAACAGGCCTATATACAGAAGCACGATCAAAACGTTGCTAAAGGTAAGAAGAAAAGCTGTAATAAAATCCTGTGTGAACGATAACTTTTTTTCACGTTGCTTTTTTAAGTTTTTTACAGGATTGGTTTGGTATATATAGTAACCGAAAAGTCCCAGAACAATGCTGCCCATCAACTGAAGCGGAGCCTGGTTGGCTTCCACGAAATTAACAACGACCCCCATTCCCAGGCAAGTAAGAGCTGCATATATAACATCCGATAAGGCTGCTCCCAGACCGGTAACGAAACCGTGCCAACGTCCTTTGTTCAATGTTCTTTGTATACACAGCATACCAATCGGACCCATCGGGGCTGATACGAGTATGCCTATCACAATTCCTTTACTAATAAGTCCCAGCATTATCCTTTTATTTTCTGCCAAATTGCCACAAAGATAATGTCTATTCCCTGATAAAAAAAGGTAAAAACAAAAAAATGGTCAGGAACTTTTGCTCCCGACCATTGAATTTTAATTGAAATACATTGTCTTAACTTATTGCGGCTTTACCGTATTCTGTCGTACACCTTTCAGTATAGACTGTAGCTGATAGACAATTTCCGGACGTTTTAATGCCAGGTTTTCCTGCTCACCTACTTTTGTCATATCATACAGTTGAGGTGTCTTGGAATAGCCTGTTTCGATTTTCGGGCCCCAGGGAACCATATTCGGTCCGTCGCTGGTTTCGATATATTTCCAGTCTTTTGTACGGACTGATAAGGTGTGGTCGGATGCCTGTTCGATCACCCAGGGACGTTCGCTGTTGTCTGTTCCCAATAAAGTGCCCAGATAATTATAACTGTCGGGAGCTGCTCCTTTCGGAAGAACCGAGCCAGTCAATGCTGCCAGTGAAGCAAACCAGTCGACCTGCGACATCAAAGCATCCGATACTTTGCCTTTTTTTATTTCTTTCGGCCAGCTTACAATTGCAGGAATGCGTGTTCCGGCTTCGAAAGCGCTATACTTGCCGCCACGTAACGGGCCGCCCGGCTTGTGATCGCCCAGCAATTCCTCTGCCTGGTCTGCATAACCGTCATCCACAACAGGACCGTTGTCGCTTGAAAGGATGATCAGCGTATTTTCTCTTAGTCCCAGTCTGTCCAGTTCATCCAGAATTTGTCCGACACTCCAGTCGAATTGCACGATAGCATCACCTCTCAACCCCATCGGGTTTTTACCTCTGAAGCGGTCGTGCGGGAAACGGGGAACATGTACGTCGTTGGTGGCGAAATACATGAAGAAAGGTTTGTCCTTGTTCGCTTTGATGAAATCGAGGGCATGTGTCGTGATAGAGTCTGCCAGGTTCTCGTCTTTCCATAAAGCTTTGCCGCCCCCTTTCATATAACCGATACGTCCGATGCCGTTTACGATAGCCATGTCATGGCCGTGGCTATGTTTCAGGTTATATAACAGTTCCGGATGGTCTTTTCCCAGCGGTTCGCCTTCGAAAGGTTTCTCATAACTGACTTCGATCGGTGCAGACGGGTCGTAATTGGCCACTTTACCGTTTTCGATAAATACACAAGGAACGCGGTCGGCAGTAGCAGCCATGATATAGGAATAGTCGAATCCCAGATCACCTAAAGCGGCGGGCAGCGGGGCATTCCAGTCCTGTTGGGCTGTCTTATCGCCTAGTCCCAGATGCCATTTACCCAGGGCAGCCGTTGTATAGCCTGCGTTCTTGAACATGTCGGCGATGGTATAACGTTCGGGGCGGATGATCATTCCGGCGTTACCGGCAGCGATGTCCGTACCCGGCCTGCGCCATGCATATTCTCCGGTAAGCAGGGAATAGCGGGATGGGGTACTGGTTGCAGCCGTTGCATGTGTATTCGTAAAGCGGATACCACTGTTTGCCAGTTTGTTTACGTTAGGCGTTTGTACGCGGGTAGCTCCGTAGCATTCCAGGTCGCCGTAACCGAGGTCGTCGGCATAGATAAAGATGACATTCGGCTTTTGTGGAGTAGGCTGCCCCTGTTGGGCTTTCAATAGGTTAGGGACAAACAGAGTGCCCAATCCAAGCCCGATCAATAAGTTTGATTTCATGATATTTAATATCTCAGGTGAATAATTATAAATTCAGATTACAAATATCTGTTTTTTATCTGATAAAAACAATTTACCGTTTGATAACGTCGCGGTAGCAGTGCTTTTATTGATAAAATACAAGCCCGGGTATCGAAATGGTATCGGAAGTCGCTTTTAGTATTTCCATTTTTACGAATTTCGTTTTGTGTCCATCAAAAGGAATGAACTGTTCTACCGGATTGTTAACGATGTTTCCGAAACGTCCCTGTATAACGGGGTTTCCCCAGTTTTGTCCGTCATTGCTGAAGTAGAGGGCATACTCCTCAATGTGTCCAGCATGTTCAGTTTTATCAGGGAGATATGAGAAGCCTTTCAGTATATATTCCTGGTTATTGAAATTAAAAAGAAATTTGGCCGGAAGTTTTCGTATGATTCCTTTGAAACAATCGGACTCATTATTGTCTACCAGATATTGCAGAGGCGTATCCTGTACATAGATGCCGGAAGAGCTAATGATCCAATTGTCGTCTGTCAACGCTTTCCGGTCATTTTTTCTTTCCGTTTCTTTCGGAATGGGAGCCAGATAATACATGGATATGTTACTTAAAGAAACAGATACTCTGCTATTCTGGATACGGATGCGGAACTGATCGGTTTCGACCGGTTCTTTCAGCCGGATCATTTTGCGGAAACCGATGGTTGTACTGGTTGCAACTTCCTTCCATTCTCCTTCGATCAAAGCATCTATAGCAAAAGACTCTACTCTTTGCCCGTAATCACGGATGTTCTCCTGTAGTTTGATGACATTGATCGGGGCGGCAGCTTTCAGTTCGATCCTTACTTCGGCTTGTGTCACTCCGTCCGGTGTTTGCCAGGAGGTAAAAGGATCATTGTCGGTCAGGACATTTTTTTCTGAAGAGTTATCCCAACCTGAAACGGGAATGGTTTTAGCTCCCAACGCATAGTCCGTTTGCTTCATGGCTGCAATTATTTTACCGAAGTCGATCAGTCGTTTTGCATCTTTCCCGGGGATGCGGCCTGTTTTATCCGGCGAGAGGTTAGGCAGGAGGTTGGAGTTTTGACCAACGGTAGAGAAATAGCTGTTTACGAGATACTCCAATGATTTGGTCGTTTGGTCGTCGTTCGGATTATAGAACCAACCTTTACGCAGTGGTAAGCCTCCCCGCGAGGGATACCATACCAGTCGTTTTTTATTCATTAATTCATCTATACTCCCCAGGTTTTTGGCCGTCGAAGCGTGCCCTTTGATCTCTCCGCCGAACAATACATTTTCATCATCGATCCCCTGAACGCTCCATTCCGTTTCGCGTCCCTGTCCGGCCTCGTTGCCTACCCAACGTATGTCAGGTGCTGCACCGGATAACAATACATCCGGCTGAAGTTTGCGCGCTCTTTTAAAGATACGTTCCCAGGCAAAATTCATTTCTTTACCGCTGGTTTTGCTGTTTACGCCGGCGCCATCGAACCAGAGAAGATAGACGGGGCCATAATTCGTTAACAATTCTTCCAGCTGATGGATATAATAATCATTGTATGCCTCTGTACCATAAGTCTCTTCATGCATATCCCAGGGGGAGAGGTAGAGACAGAGTTTCAGATCATATTTTTTACAGGCGTCGGCCACTTCTTTTACCATATCTCCTTGTCCGTTGCGCCAGGGAGAATGGGCTACAGTATGGTCGGTGTATTTACTGGGCCATACACAAAAACCGTCATGATGTTTAGTAACCAGGATAACGCCGGTGATCCCTGCATCTTTGAATGTCTTAACCCATTCCTCAGCATCCAGTTGATCCGGATTGAAGATAGAAGGATCTTCTTTTCCAGTTCCCCATTCCGCTCCGGTGAAAGTGTTCATCCCGATATGGATGAAACCTAACATTTCCCGTTGCTGGTAATCCAGTTGGCGGTAGGAGGGACGGACTTCGGTTGCCAGTTTGATGACATCTTCCCGGGATGCATTAGCGGGTACGGAGAAGGATTTTCCTTCCTGGCGATTGTCAGACTGATTGGATGAACAGGCGCTTAGTAATAATATGATGAAAGCTAGTAAATTTCTCATGATCTTACTTTATTAAAATGAGACTGGAGAAAGATATTACTTCCTATAGGTTATCTTTCTCCAGCCCTTCGTTAAAAAAATATTATCTCAGATTCGGATTGATGTTTTGTTCCGATTGCGGTATCGGCCATACATAATCTTGCTGGCGGAAATTCCATTTGTTAACGTACCAACGGCCGTATGGATCCTGATTATTGTCACCGTCAACCTTTTCTCGTCCGGGGAAAGGAGCTCCGTATATTTTGCCTTGCAAAACTTCGTGAGCGATTCCCCAACGGCGCAGGTCCCAGTATCGGATTCCTTCCATCGCCAGTTCAACACGACGTTCATTGCGAAGAATAGTACGCAGTTTCTCCGGATTAGTTTCGGTAATAGGAGGCATCTGTACGGAGGCACGGCCTCGTACGGCATTAATCGTTTGATCCAATAACGAACGTGTAATCGCTTCTCCTCCTTCCAGTTTGGCTTCCAGATAACTTAACAAAACTTCCGGATACCGGATGATTGGGATATTAACCCCATATTTTCGAAGGTCACCATTATAAGACTCATCGAAATATTTGCGCATCATAAAACCTGTCTGGGTGGTTTGTCCACTTTGAGTAGCATCGACGCTACCACCGTCTGGGTGCGAATTGTACACTGTATTTTTAAATGTTGCACCATTATAATAGATGGTATAATCCAGACGTGGATCTCTGTTTTTTCCTAAGTTATCTTTATTGTATAACGGACTGTCGAAACTGAAGTCCGATCCGTCTGTAAACTGATAAGCTTCAAACAAACTGCCTAAAGGGTTGATGATACTCCAACCGCGATCTTTTACAGGATAGGCGTGCTGAGGTAATCCGCAACCAGCCAGGTCTGTCAGGTATTGAGATCCGATAATGATTTCTGGAGATCCTTTTTTTGCAGGATAGAATACTTCGCTATAATTATCTTCTATGCTGTTATCTCCTAGAGAAATGATTTGGTTGTATGCGTCTGCAGCTTCTTTATACTTTTTTTCGGCTAAGCAGGTTCTTCCCAGAAAAGCATAGGCTGCCTGTTTGGAGGCACGTCCGATTTCAGAAGTAGCCAGTTCTTTCCAACGAGGTAATCCTTCTGCTGCTTCATTGAACTCTTGAATAATGAAAGTGGTGATCTCTTCTTTCGTACTTTTTTTGACAGTATTTGCCTCGTTTTTTGTTAATACGGTAGTAACCAAAGGCACATTATGGAAAAACTGTGACAAATAAAAATATTGAACAGCTCTGATGAAACGGGCCTCTGATTTTAGCCTGTTTATTACTTCAGGAGATGCAGGAACCTGATCGACACCTGTCAAAAAGCGGTTGCACCGGGCTATTTTAGAGTAGGCATTCGCCCAATAATCTTTAATGAAATTAGTATTTGCTGTTAAATTACCATTTACCATCTGAAAGAATCCGGAGTTGTTACCTCTGCGGTCATAAGCATTATCACTGGCAAATTCAAGAAACATAATGCCGCTATATGACCAGAAGTCTGAAGGATTGTATTCTTCAGCATTGAACGTTATATTCCCCCTGTAAATTCCGGTTAGTGCGATCAATGCATTTTCTTCGCTTGTCCAGAATTCGTTTTCTGCAAAGTTATCCAGCGGGTTACGGTCGAGACTGCATGACGTACTGAATAGCAATGATACCAGTACACAACATACTATATAATATTTACAATGTTTCATGTTTGTTAGAATTTAAGATTTACACCAAATGTATAAGTCGAGAGGATTGGATAATAAACACCATTCCCATTGATTTCCGGATCCCAACCTTTTCTGTATTTATTCCAGCTGCAAGGATTCTCGGCGGTAATATAAAAACGTAGACGGGATATTCCGGCTTTTTTCATTACTGATGAGGGCAAAGTGTATCCTACCTGGATGTTTTTTAGACGGATGTAGGAAGCATCTAGTATCCAGAAATCAGATGTGAGTGTATTGAATCCTTCTGATCCGGTAACTTCCTGTATTCTCGGATAACTGGGATAGCGTTGAGGATTAGCCGGATCAAAACGTCCTTCATCCTGCCAGGTTTGTACATTCCCTTCTCCACAAAGAGCCCATCCTGCGAAACCGGAAAGCAATCCTTTTACACCGGCTACTCCCTGGAGTTGGAGGGCCAGATCAAATCCTTTATACTCAGCTCCCAGACTTAAACCAAATGTGAATTTAGGAATACGTGACCCCAAATATACCCGGTCGTAGTTAGGATCGACTTTTCCATCGGGAACCCCGTCTGGTCCACTTATATCTTTATAACGGACATCCCCTTTTTGTGCCTGTGGTAGTAACTGTGAAACGTCTGCCCACTCTTTTACTTCTTGATCGCTCAGGTATACACCGTCAGTTAGATAACCGTAGTACATTTCCATCGGATAATCAATGAACAGATCGCTACCATTACCTACCATTCCATTTAATTGCTCAACATTACCAAGCCCCAGACTGATGACTTTATTATTGATAATACTTAAATTACCGTTGACATTATAGGATACATCTCCGATTTTATTCTGGTGTCCTACCTCGAATTCCCATCCGGTATTTCTTAGTTTTCCAGTATTCATAACAGATATTTGTTGTCCGAGTACACTGGATACACTACCGCTGGGCTTATAAAGAATATCGTAAGTATTCCGGTAAAAGTAACTAGCATTGACACTTAACAATCCGTTCCAGAAAATACTTTCGAAACCGGCATCATACGTTTGTGTTTCTTCCCATTTGATTGTCGGGTCTGTTGCTGTAACAACCGCTGCCCCTAGTGCAAAATTATCACCAAAAGGATAATCTCTTCCTAAATTAAATACGGTTTGCCAGGGGTAGTTACCGATGTTTTGGTTTCCTAATTTACCCCAGGATATCTTTAATTTCAAATTAGATATCCATTCCAGTTTTTCATTTTCCTTGAAAAAATTTTCTTCTGAAATTCTCCATCCGGCGGCTACCGATGGGAAGAAACCATATTTCTGATTGGTCGGAAAACGGGAAGAACCGTCGTAGCGCAAGGTTGATTCAAAGAGATAACGTTCTGCATAATTATATCTTATACGACCGAATAAAGATTGAATCGCCCAGTCATATCCTCCTCCACTGGATTGCTGATTATCGGGTGAGCCTGCATTCAGATAAGGTAGGTCGTTACCAGGGAATTTGTCCCGAAAACCAGTTAACGTTCTGTATGACTGGTCTTCCCACGAATAGCCGGCCAAAACTCCGAATGAATGCTGTCCGAATGTCTTATTATATTCAGCAGTCGCTTGAAATGTTTTATAAATAGTTTTCAGCATTTCATGTTTTAATGAAGAAGTCCCGACATTCTTTCCTTCCAGTACCCAGGAGGCCTGATAGGTTCGTTGTTCCTGATTTTGATAGTTGAAACCTCCGATTGCGGACAATTTAAGATCTTTTATCGGACTATAATCCATACGGAGATTAGCATTGACTTTAAAATCTGGTGCTTCAAAGAATGAATTGGTATAAAGTGGAGTCGCTGGTGTCCCATTCGACTTATTCCCTAGTCCCAGTTCTCCATTAGAAAGCCGGGTTGCCCATAATCCGGGTGTACGTATAGCTGATCCTACCATATCCAGCATACTAGATCCTCCATCTGCAAGAGGTTCTTTTCTTGTGGCATAAACTCCTGATAAACGGGTTGTGATTGTCAGATTAGGCAGAATGTCTGTAACAAGATTCAAACGTGTATTAAAGCGTTCAAAATTATTCTTTTTGATAATTCCGTCTTCATGGAGATATCCCAGGGACAGCAAATAGCGATTACTGGATGTTCCTCCGTTCAATGTTAAATCATGTCCGGTCTGTATCCCTTTCCTACTAAATACTTCATCTAAATATCTGTGATTACCAAACTTGTCGGGATCGCTACCATCTTTCATTTTCTGTATCTCGCTTTGAGTATAGAATTCTGTCCCTTTCGCTTCATTCAACAGCTCGGCATATCGCCAGGTGTCGACAAACTCAGGAAGTTCGGTCGGCTGATTAAATCCGACATATCCGTTATAGCTGACAGTCATTTTACCTTCTTTCCCTGTTTTCGTAGTTACGAGAATGACACCATTTGCAGCGCGTGCTCCGTAAATGGCTGCGGTGGATGCATCTTTTAATACCGAAATACTTTCTACATCTTCGGCATTAATATCATTTAGGGAACCAGGTATTCCGTCGATCAAAACTAGGGCATCGGCTTTACTGGAATCATCTCCGCCAAAGGAGGCAACTCCACGAATGCGGATTTCGGCTCCGTTATTGCCAGGGCGCCCAGAGCGTTGAATAACAGTAACTCCAGCCATTTGTCCGGCTAAGGCATTTGACAGCATGGAAGTCGGCCGGTTAGTTATTTTATCCCCTCCGATCTGAGCAATGGAACCGATTACATTAACTTTCTTTTCCGTACCATATCCCACAATTACAACTTCTTCCAAGGCTTGAGAGTCTTCCAATAATTGTATATTATAGTTTGTAGTATTACCGTCGACAGTAAGCTCCTTACTCAGATACCCGATATATGATATTTGTAATTTGCTACCTTGTGGAGCTTCCAGCGAAAAGCGTCCATCCAGGTCTGATATTACTCCGGTGGTTGTTCCTTTAATAACAACGTTGGCTCCGATGATCGGATATCCTGTGGCATCCAGAATAACGCCGGCTATTTTTTGCGGGTTATTACTCGATTGGGGGGTCTCTGTCTGCTGGCTCTTTGCAGAAACAATAATAATGTGTTTTCCTTCTATATGATAAGAAAAACCGGTGTCTCTCAAAATGTCAGCCATAACTGATGATAAGTTCTTATCCTTAAAATCCTGTTTGATCTTTCGGGCTACATCCAATTTGGTTTGATTGTATGCAATGCTTAAACCGGTTTGTTTCTCTATATCTTCAAAGATATTCAGAAGTGTATTATTATTTCCTGAAATTGTTATCCGTTGATTCTGTCCCCAGCAAATAACACTTGTAGAAAAGGCTAACAATGCTAATATTAATATTTTGCGAAAATTTAGGAGTATTTTCTTACTCTTTTGATAGTTTAATTTCATACTTTTGTGAATTAATCAATGATTACTAAATTTAAGATTCTTACGATTTTAAAATGCGGGTTGTTGATTTCGGGGGTCCGGAAAAGGTGTCGCAATTTTCTCCGGTCCCTTTTTTTCATTTGAGTCCTTTCTTTTTAAGTGATTGAATAGTTATTATATTGTCTTCTATATCATACTTTAATCCTCCGACAGTCAAGGTTAATATGTTCATTATATTATCGATACTTTCCTGTTGTGAGAATTTGATCGTATATAGATCAGAGGTAAATAGACGTGCGTTTATTACAAACTGCACAGCATATTCCCGTTGTAAAGTAGCCAGTATTTCTTTCAACGGTTGGTTCATAAAGTTCAGTTCTCCCTTAGTCCAACCGGAATAATTGGCTGCGTTGATCATTCTTTTCTCAAATGCCCCGGTTCGATAGTTATATTCCAACTGTTCGTTGGGGGATAAGATAAAGGAATTTTCATCCTCCGTTGTTTTATCTACTTTCACTGCTCCGTTTTCAAGCGTTGTAATGATCTTATCGCTTTCGATATAAGCCTGTACATTGAATTTCGTTCCGAGTGCCTGCACCTTTATGTAGTTTGTTTTTACTATAAAGGGATGTTCTTTGTCTTTTTGGACAGTAAAGTTTGCCTCTCCCGATAAATAGATAGAGCGTGTGTTTCCCTTAAATTTCTTAGGATATATAAGGATACTACCTGAATTTACATTTGCTTTGGAACCATCCGGTAATATCAATTCCTTCTTTTCTCCATCCGGAACGAAGCATTGTACCAACTCCGTTTCGGTAGTGTATTTCTGTATGTATAAATAAGAACCGACAATCGATAACAAAGGTATGACCAGGATGGCCGCTGCCCGTGCTATCGTTCTGGTTATCCTGTGCAGGCGCTTTTCCTGCCGGGCGTTTTTGATTTTCCTCCGCGTTTCCTTAAATGATTGGTAGGTGCTCTGGTCTGCCGCCAACGGGTATTCGTTCCAAAGAGAAAAAAGAACCTCCTCTTTTTCTTTTTGTTTGGAAGGGGTGATCAGCCATTTCCATATATTGTTCCGGAGTTCGGGATCAAATGTATGGTTGACCAGATTATGTAGTATTTTATATGCTTTTGACATGTGTGTATATTTCCTGTTTTGTATATAAGATACGTGAGGCGGGAAGTACACACAGCCGAAAATGAATTTTTTTCAAAAATAATTTAAATCGTCCTGTGTTCGTCGGGGATCAGAGGAAAGCAAGGATGAAGAATCCTATGATTTTGCGGATATCGGCTAGTGCTAGTGTCAGATGATTTTCAACAGTCCGTTTGCTAATGGACAGGCGTGTTGCGATTTCGTCGTTGGATAGTCCGTCCACACGGCTCATCCGGTAGATTTGTTTTCGTTGAGGCGGCATCTTTTCAACAGCGACAGAAATAAGGAATTCCAGTTCTTTGGCGTATAGTTCTTCCTCTATGCTGTCATTTTCGCCGGAAACAAATGCGGCATGTTCTGTTTGTTGCTGGTAATCTTTGAATAATAGAGACCGTTCGATATGGCGGAAGACCGTATTCTTCGCTATACGGAATAAGTATGCATTCAGGTTCTCGATATTCGTGAGCCGTTCCCTGTTCTGCCACATGGATACGAATATATCCTGGGAAATATCTTCAGCCTCTTCCTCGTTTTGCAGGATTCCGCTGATGAATCCTTTAATCCGTGGAAAGTAGTGTAGGAACAATGACTCGAATGCCTGTTCATCGCCCCTGCTGACTGCCTCTATGTATCCCTTTTCGGTGGTGAAATCCATTAATAGATAGATTTATTATCTCCTTATTCAGTTGCAAAGATAAAGATCGTTTATTATTAAAAGGAAAAAAAATTATAAAACTACTATCTTATCTCTGGCAAGTTGGCGTCCAGCCGTTTTCATGTAGCGCATGGAAACCTTATTTAAAAGACTAAATCGCGGTAGTATTATTAAAATAATAGTATATTTGCAACGCTATACATAACTCAAGGGAAGGAACCTTCCGACTTTGAAGCAGCAGGCATATCTTATGTCTGCTGCCATCATATACGGTTTCGTACCCCCGTGTGGTGCATTAATGTGCCCACTGCCCTTGAGGTGTATAGCAACGGGAAAGGCGAAACCGTTCTTTTTTCGCCTGCTTTAATCTCTAATATATTAATATTATGGAAGCAGAAAACAATTCCCCCGTTGCTGACACCTCTGGTTTTGAACACATCGTTCAGCAGTTCCAACAAGACATTTCAAAAGATGCTTATTTTGAAGAAGAGTCTATGCGTATCAAGCAGGCCTTTTCCAATACGAAGCAAGGAGAGGATCAACTTCTCTATCTCCGGCATCAGTTGCAATGTGTGAAAACTTTCCTGACAAGGCTCGAACTTCCTTGGGATAAATATATCCCGCTTCTGTTTCGTGGTTTTGCCTGCTACCTGCAATGTGAAGAAAGAAAAAGCGTTCGGAGTAAGAATTATCGGCTTAGTGCCGAACTTATGGAATGCGTTGCTTTTTTATCTCAATCCGGCCGTCTGATTAATAGCATGGCTAACTATTATGATAAGCAAATCAAAGAGGTGGAAAAGAAGATTGCGGAGAAAAATATATCTTGATGTATATATCTTTTTCAGCCTTACTAACCTATTGTCGATGGCTGTCGGTAATGTAAACTGGTAATTATCGGCAATAGATTAGTCGCTTATCGTATATTTATGATGCGATTGTTTTGCAATTGGATAATAAAATGTAGTTTTGTTAAAACAATATACATTATGAATAAAGATTTTAATTACGATTTGCTGCCGTATAAGTTCGCTCACTGTGCGAACAACCAATGCAAACGAGCAGATGAGTGCCTTCGTAGTAAGGCCATGCAACATATACCGGCAGAGCGCAAGACTATAACCCTTGTCAGTCCGGCGTATGCGAATCCGGGCAATGGGGATTGCACTTTCTTTAAAGCTGACCAGTTGCAGCAGTTTGCCCTGGGAATGACAGACTTACTGGCTCATATACCACATAACGATGCGATAGTGATCAAACAACAGATGTTAACCTATTTCGGACGAACGCATTTTTATCGCCTTTGGCGTAAAGAACGTCTTTTTACTCCCGAACAACAAGAGTATGTCCGTCAGTTGTTTCTTCAGCGGGGTATTCAGGAAGCTCCCCTGTTCGATGAATATGTAGAGCAGTACGAGTGGTAAAAAGTATATTACTTCAAAAGTGTTTCATCCTAGTGAAACAACTGTTTCATATAGGAGAAACAAGTGTTTCACTAGGATGAAACAAATTGTAGACAGGAGCCTTGTCTGTCTTTTCTGCCTGTTTTAAAAAAAACTTGCAAGAGCGGTTTTAAATCTAAAATGTAAGGATGTACATTCTTATCTGCCACATATTTATTATCTTTGCAGTCTGTTATTGGAATATCTTAATAAATCGACGATATGATTCTATTCTTTCAATCTCCAACAAAGACGGTGCTGGCTGTTGAGGCCGCACACGCTTTCTCTCCTGAAGATGTTCAAAAGCTCGTTTGGTTGTTTAGTGAAGCAACTCCCGTTCAATCGGAAACATTGGATGGCTGGTATGTTGGCCCACGCCGGGAAATGATCACCCCGTGGAGTACTAATGCCGTGGAAATCACCCAGAACATGGGATTGAGCGGTATCTCACGTATCGAAGAATACTTCCCTGTTTCTTCCGGTGAGGCAGACCATGACCCGATGCTGCAACGCATCTACAACGGCCTGAACCAGGATATCTTCACGATCAGTAAACAACCGGATCCGATTGTTTATATCGAAGATATCGCAGCTTACAACAAAAAAGAAGGACTGGCTTTGAGCGACGAAGAAGTTTCTTACCTCAACGAAGTAAGCCAGAAACTGGAACGTAAGCTGACCGACAGCGAAGTATATGGTTTCGCACAGGTGAACTCGGAACACTGCCGTCATAAGATTTTCGGCGGTACATTCGTCATCGACGGAGAAGAGAAAGAAAGTTCTCTTTTTAACCTGATCAAGAAAACTTCGGCAGTAAACCCGAACAAGCTGGTTTCTGCTTATAAAGATAATGTGGCTTTCAACGAAGGCCCGGTAGTAGAACAGTTCGCTCCGCTGACAGGCGACAAACCTGATTTCTATGCAGTGAAAGAGATCAAGACGGTTATCTCACTGAAAGCGGAAACACATAACTTCCCGACTACCGTGGAACCGTTCAACGGGGCTGCTACCGGAACAGGTGGTGAGATCCGTGACCGTCTGGGTGGTGGTAAGGCTTCTTTGCCTATCGCCGGAACTGCCGTTTACATGACTTCTTATCCGCGTACCGAAGGTGCCCGCGAATGGGAAAAGATCATGGATCCGCGTCCCTGGTTATACCAGACTCCGGAACAGATCCTGATCAAGGCTTCAAACGGTGCTTCTACGTTCGGTAACCATTTCGGACAGCCGCTGATCTGTGGTTCCGTTCTGACTTTCGAACACGAAGAAAACAATAAGAAATACGCATACGATAAAGTAATCATGCTTGCCGGTGGTGTCGGTTTCGCTAATATGCGCGACGCACTGAAGGGGAATCCCGAACCGGGCGAAAAGGTGGTTGTGATCGGTGGTGACAACTACCGTATCGGTATGGGTGGTGGTGCCGTATCGTCTGTAAATACAGGACAGTACACCAGCGGTATCGAGCTGAACGCCGTACAGCGTGCCAACCCCGAAATGCAGAAACGTGCAGCCAACGTGATCCGTGCGATCGCCGAGTCTGACGAGAACCCGATCGTTTCTATCCACGACCATGGAGCAGGCGGTCATCTGAACTGTTTGTCTGAGTTGGTGGAAGCAACCGGCGGACATATCGACATGAGCAAACTGCCTGTCGGCGACTCTACGCTTTCCGCTAAGGAAATTGTAGGTAACGAAAGCCAGGAACGTATGGGCTTGCTGATGAAGGAAGAAGACGTGGCACGCGTAAAACGTATTGCAGAACGCGAACGTGCTCCGATGTATGTGGTCGGAGAAACAACAAACGACATGAAGTTTGTATTCGAACAGGCCGACGGTGTGAAGCCTATCGACATCAAGCTCGAATATATGTTCGGTAAACCGCCGAGAACGATCATGACAGACCATACGGTCAATGAAACGTATGCTCCGGTAGTTTACAAGGAATCGGAATTGCACCACTATCTGGAAAACGTACTGCAACTGGAAGCTGTTGCTTGTAAAGACTGGTTGACCAATAAGGTAGACCGTTCCGTAACAGGTAAGATCGCCCGTCAGCAGTGCCAGGGTGAATTGCAGTTGCCACTCAGCGACCTGGGTGCGGTAGCGTTGGATTACCGTGGAAAAGCCGGTATCGCTACTTCTATCGGTCATGCTCCTCAGGTGGCTATGATCGATCCGGCTGCCGGTTCTGTAATGGCTATTGCCGAGTCGCTGACGAATATCGTATTTGCTCCACTGGCTGACAAGCTGGAAGGCGTATCGCTGAGTGCCAACTGGATGTGGCCGTGCCGCAACGAAGGGGAAGATGCCCGTTTGTACACGGCTGTCGAAGCTGCTTCCGATTTTGCCTGCTCACTGGGGATCAATATCCCGACAGGTAAAGACTCTTTGTCGATGACTCAGAAGTATGGCGACGAGAAGGTGATCGCTCCGGGTACGGTTATTATTTCAGCCGGTGCCGAGGTAAGCGATATCCGCAAAATTGTTTCTCCTGTTTTGGTGAACGACAAGAACTCATACATATATTATATAGACTTCTCGTTCGATACGATGAAGCTGGGCGGTTCTGCTTTTGCCCAGGCTTTGAACAAGCTGGGTGACGAAGTGCCGACAGTAAAGGATAGCGAATACTTTGCCGATGCGTTCAACGCAGTGCAGGAAGCTATCGAAAAGAACCTGATCCTTGCCGGTCACGATATCTCAGCCGGTGGTATGATCACGGCTTTGCTTGAAATGTGCTTCGCCAACGTAGAAGGCGGTTTGCAGGTCAATCTGGATAAGTTGTCGGAAACAGATATCGTTAAGATCCTGTTCGCTGAGAACCCGGGTATCCTGGTTCAGGTGAAAGACAAGAAAGCATTCGAAAAGTTGATGGAAGAAGCCGGTGTAGGTTTCGCCGTTATCGCCAAGCCGACCGACGAACGTCATATCCTCGTCGACAAAGACGGTGTGGAATATCACTTCGGTATCGACTATATGCGTGATGTATGGTATGAATCTTCTTACAAGCTGGATGTAAAACAGTCGGGAAGCGTATGCGCAGGCAACCGTTTCGAAAACTATAAGATGCAGCCGCTGGAAGTGAAGTACAACAAGAACTTCACCGGAAAGCTTTCTTCTTATGGCTTGTCTGCCGACCGCAAGACTCCGAGCGGAATCAAAGCGGCCGTAATCCGTGAAAAGGGAACACAGTGTGAGCGTGAAACGGCTTACGCATTGTATCTGGCAGGTTTCGATGTGAAAGACGTTCACATGACCGACCTTGCTTCAGGACGCGAAACGCTGGAAGATGTAAACTTCATCGTATTCTGCGGTGGTTTCTCCAACTCCGACGTACTGGGCTCTGCCAAAGGATGGGCCGGTGGTTTCTTCTACAACGAAAAGGCGAAGAAAGCGCTCGAAAACTTCTATGCACGTCCTGATACGATGAGTATGGGTATCTGTAACGGTTGCCAGCTGATGGCCGAACTGGGACTGGTTTATCCGGAACACGAAAAGAAGCATAAGATGTTGCACAACGACTCTCATAAGTTCGAGTCTAACTTCGTCACATTGGAGATCCCGAAGAATAACTCAATCATGTTCGGTTCTTTGAGCGGAAGCAAGATCGGTGTTTGGGTGGCTCACGGAGAAGGTAAGTTCTCTTTCCCGTATGAAGAAAAAGAATATCACATTGTTGCTAAATATAACTATGATGGTTATCCTGCCAATCCGAACGGTTCACCCTGGTCTGTTGCCGGTGTATGTTCGAAAGACGGTCGCCATCTGGCCATGATGCCTCACCCGGAACGTGCTTTGTTCCCGTGGCAGTGCGGTTACTATCCGAACGATCGTAAGAACAACGACGAGGTAACTCCGTGGATCGAAGGTTTCGTAAATGCATACAAGTGGATTGAAGGAAACAAGAAGTAAAAAGAGATAGATCTTTTAAATGTAAAAAGGTTGCAATGTACTGAACATTGCAACCTTTTTTTATGAATAAGCAGCCAGGGATATTATTATTAAGTGCGAAATAGTTAGTTAGTGCGGCTGCTTATCCATTTTGTTTTATGAGGTCGTTACCAGCCTTTTGTCGTTTGCTTTAACAATGGGTTGGCATCCATCTGGCGTTTTGGGATCGGGAAGATCGTGTATTCCTTGTCCGACGGATCGACGTCTTTGTCCCACCAGGCATTACCGAAGCGTCCCCAACGGATCAGATCCGGACGGCGGCGGCGTTCGCCGATAAACTCACGTCCCCATTCGTCTACAAACTCCTGGTCTGTCAGCATGGCCGGGTTTTGTGTGTAGCTGTATTTGCTCCACTTGTCTGCCGGATAGTTCCTGATGCGTACGAAATCGAGTAGTTCGGCAGCTTTCGTCTTGTTGCCGCTTCTGTAATTGATCTCTGCCAGCATGTAGTAGATCTCTGCCAGGCGGATTTCCGGTGCAGACTGGCACATATACAGTCCGTCGCCTTCCTGCAGGTAAGGGAACTTATTAAAGCGAACTCCTGAGTTCTCTTCCCCTGTCGTCACACGCGATCCTTTTTCTTTGGCAGTGGCCAGGCCTTCGGAGAAACGGCCTACCTGATCTACATAGATCAGCGGTTCGCCTTTGTACTCTTCTGTTCCTTTCACTGTCTCATCCGTATAACCGTATCCTTTTGTATAATCGAACTTGTATTGTGTACCGATCATAAAGAAACCGTCATAGTCGCCGTTTGCGCTGGTGATCCGGAAAGGTTGTTTGCGGTAATCGCAGTCTGCAAACTTTTCGTACGGGGTTCCCAGTTGGCTGGCGAATTTGTAGACGTTGCCGTCGAAGTCCCTTGAAGGAGTCATGTGGATACCGTTGTTACCGCCGTCGGGATTACCCAATGCCTGTCCGGATGTGTAGTGCAGGAAGGAGTCGTGGAAACCGCCGAACTGGTACACATTACGTTTGTGGGGGAATTCGAATAGAAGTTCGGGTGACCTGTAGCCTTTGATACCGGAGCGGAATGGATCGCGGTAGTCATTCTGGTTGATATGATATTCTCCGTATTTACCAGCAATAATATCTTCGCAGAAGGTCTTGCAATCGGCCGAACGGTCTACGTTAAGCCATACTTGCGAATTGAAATAGATACGGGCCAGCAGTGCAGCGGCGGGAGCCTGGGTGAAGCGACCGACGATGTTTTCCTTTTTCAGTTGGGGCAATACTTCTTTCAGTTCGCTTTCGATATAGTTGAAAACTTCTTCCGGGGCAGATTGTGCGAGCAGTTCGTCGGGTGCGTCTTTCTCCGTAAAGATAGGAACATTGCGATAGAAGTCGATCAGGAAGATGTAGAACCAGGCGCGTAAGGTACGCAGCTCGCCGATGTAATTGTTCTTTTCCTCGTCGGTAATACCCATTGCCTGGAAGTCGAGGATATTGAAGTCGCGAAGCAGCGAGTTGATCTGCTGGATTCCCTGATACGGGCCAACCCAGCCACCGTTGATCTGGTTCATGTCATAATTCCATTTATGCTCGTGCAGGCGAACCCATTGTCCGTCATCGTAGCCATGACGTCCCTTCTGTGTCCATACGAAATGGTCGCCGGTGAGTTCCTGCAACTGCCAGCGGTCGCCGTCCCATCCGCACCATTGTGCATGTTCGTACGGGCGGAGTACGGTGGCTTCAACAGAAGCCTTGTCGGTGAAATAGTTGTCGCTTGTCAATATATTGAATGGCTCTTCTGTCAGATCCGTACAGGAAGTAAAAGCCATAGTCGTTGCCAGCAGGCTGACTGCACAAAGTGATTTTATATTTTTCATGCTGTTTATGCTTTAATTTAGTAACTGATTTGAACTCCGAATGATACATTGCGGGCTGTCGGATATAAGTCCATACTGCCTCTGCCGGCCCATAAGCCTGTCACGTCGACGCTCGACGGATCCATTCCGCCCGAATATTTGGTGATGGTAAACACATTCTTCATGGTGGCATAGATACGCAGGTTCGAGATCCATTTCGTGTTCAGCTTGGGTGTCCATCCCAACGTGATATTATCCAGTTTCAGGTAATTACCGTTTTCGAGGAAGTAATCGCACATGATCTTCTCGCCTTTGATATGGGCATTCTCCTTATAGGCAGATGTCAGTTTGTTGATACCGGTTACACCTTGCAGACCGTAATACATCTGATACTGGTTCAGGATCTGGTAATCGAAACGTCCGCGAAAATAGAGCGACAAGTCAAAGCCTTTGTAAGTGAAGGTATTGCCCCAGGCCATTTCCCATTTGGGAGTACCGTTGCCGATATAGGTTCTGTCGGCTTCTCCGGCATCGCGGCCACGCAGGGTTTCCCCTCCTTTTTCCCCGCCTTTGTACACCATGATATTTCCATCTTCATCGACACCTGCATAACGGTATCCGTAGAATGAACCGATCTCGATGCCATCCTGCAAACGTTGGCATGGGCCGGGGTTTCCCGGTGAGGGCAGACCGTCGCCTTCCATATAGCCTAGCTCGTACTTCTCGTTGGAGAATGATTTCAGCTTCGATTTGGTATAGGCAAGCGTAGCGTTGGTGGAGTAAGTGAATTTATCTGTCTGTACGGCATCCCAGTTAATCTGCAATTCGAAGCCTTTGGAGCTGGTCGTACCTACATTCGTCATGATCTTTTCATGCAGATAGGGAGGAACCGGCACCTGGTATTCTCCGATCACATCTTTCCCTTCGCGGATGAAAAGATCCAGGCTACCGGACAGGCGGGAGTTGAATAAGGTATAGTCGATACCCAGGTTGTAGGATATCTGTTTTTCCCAAGACAGATCCCTGTTCGGGTTGTTTCCCGGCCCGTATACCTGAACCCATTTACCTTCGCTGTTCGGCATCCATCCGTAGCCGGTATATTTCGCCAGGGAGATATATTTGTCGAAGCCCGACCGTCCGGTCTGTCCGTAAGAGAAACGAAGTTTCAAATCGTTCACCGTCTGTGAGTCTTCAAAGAAGGATAGACGGGAAACGCGCCAGGCGGCGGAAGCTGCAGGGAAAGCACCCCATTTATGATCGGTACCGAATTTGGTATTCCCTTCGTAGCGGATAGATCCGGTGAACAGGAAAGTATTATCGAAATCGTAGTTGACACGTCCCAGGAAAGCGATTGTCTTTTCCTTGTTCTTATCCGACTCCATTCCGAGGCGTCCGTCCGCTTTGTTGTAATCGCCTGCTCCCAGGTTGTTATACAGGAAAGCGTCTGTCGGGAAGTTCATGTTTTCCGCATTGAACTTTTCCCAGTTGAATTCCTGATACGAATAGCCGCCCATCACTTTCAGGTGGTGTTGGTCTATATCCAGTGAATAGTTGCTTAGCCATTCCAATGTATAATCGACCCACTTTTCGTTTTCCAGGCGGGCGCGTCCGTTACGGCTGTTGTTGATAGACTCGCGGTGGTCTTTGAAATAATACTCGCGTTGCTTTTTGTCGTGTCCCTGGCGGCCGAGCTTCAACTCCGTATTCAGGTTCTTCAGGATGTTGAGTTTGATGTTGAAGTCGGTGGTCAGGTATTCCTGTGTAGCTCCGTTTTCCCGTCTTGTCAGGTTGAAGATGGGGTTGTAGCTGTCGAAGTTGTTGCGGAAGGCATCCATTTCATCTTTTGAATAGGTCGGGTTCAGTTCGACAGCCTGTTTGAAGCTACCGTAATCCGTGTAATCTTCATCGGCATAGCGATAGGAAATGTTTCCTGTCACTTCCAGTAAGCCTTCTAAAGTTGTTTGTTTGAAGCTGGCACGTAAACCGTATTCTTTGCGGTCGGTCGCAATATCCAGTCCTTCTTTGGAACGATAGTTGGCTGAGATACGGAAGATAGTAGACTCGCTACCTCCGGATAGAGCGAGGTTGTGGTTTTGTCCGAAGTTATTTTTGTTGAGCAATTCGTCATACCAGTTGGTGCGCGAACCGTAGTCTTTTCCGATATTGTTGGCAACAAACTCTTCCGGGCTCAGTATTTCCGGCCGTGCGGCCACGAAGTCATGTTCGGCGTACCCGTCATATGTGATAGATACTTTACCGGCTTTTCCCTGTTTGGTCTGAACCAGGATAACACCGTTTGCACCGCGTGAACCGTAAATAGCTGCGGCGGAACCGTCTTTCAATACCGTGATCGACTCGATATCCTGTTGGGCGAGGTTACGCAAATCCCCACCGGGCATACCGTCGATAACGATCAGCGGCCCGTTTCCTGCTTTCAGGGAAGAGGCACCGCGCACCTGTATGCTGGGACTGGCATTCGGGTCGGCAGCGGCTGTGTTGGATACGGATACTCCGGCTACCTTACCGTCGATCATCTGTAAAGGACTGTTGGATGCTCCTTGCAGGAAGTCTTTACTTTTTACACTTGTCACGGCTGTTGTCAGGTCTTTTTTCACCGTACTACCGTAACCGACCACGATAACTTCCTGTAGATTTTCTGAATCCTCTTCGAGGGTGACCTCTACTTTCGACTTGCTCCTTACGGCTACATCCAGCGTTTTATAGCCGATGTAAGAGATTTGTAAAATAGTGTTTTCAGGAACGTTCTCAATTGTAAATTTACCGTCGGCATCCGTGATGTTTCCGTGGGTTGTGCCCTTGACCACTACGTTGGCACCTATTATAGGAATCCCGTTAGTGTCGACCACCGTACCTGTGACTGTTTTGTTCTGTTGTGTGATGTTAGTCACCGGTAATACTTCTGAACTATAACTGTTTACCTCTTTTGCATTTGCAGGAAATGCAGAGAGTAACAGACAGAATGTGGATACATAAACTGTATCTCTGAAAGAAATCGATTGAATTGCTTTCTTCATAATTTAATTAATACTAGTTAGATTTAATAAATTGAATTGATTAAAAATTACGTATCTGGTACGTATTCAGGTAAACGATACTTTTTTTACACCATAGGCCTCATTATTAGATATTAGAGTTATATTAGATTTTGTGTTTCCATTGAAATACATACCATAGTTCTGTACGAACTGTTTTATTTTATGCAGGGTAGACAGTCTTTTGCCAGGGAGGAAGCGGCCTTTGGTGGAGGTTTTTGTCTTAAAATATGTAATCTGTCTGGCTGCCGTGTGAAAAAGTATTTTATAAACCTTGCGGATATTAGAATAAAAAAATGATATTTTATCATTTTGTATTCCTTTTTTATTATTTTTGCACAGTGTTTTTCTCAGTCTGATCTATTCCGCATAGTTCGTACAGAACTATGGTAATTATAGCTCTCTATAAATCTCCCGCTTATTATTTTCATAATCCGTTGCAACATTTCCTTACAAAGAATCATCATATAGGTATACATAAATAAAATACTGATATGAAAAGATGGATAATGTTTGTTGTGGTACTTCTGGTTTCCGTTCAGGTAAATGCCCAGGAGTTTTCTTTTATACCTAAAGCCGGGCTTAATCTGGCTAACCTGACTCCTTATGGAGCGGATATGCGGCCGGGGCTTAATATCGGTGTGGCCGGTGAGTATCGTTTTTCGTCGCGGTTTGCCCTTGAACCGGGGTTGTATTATTCTATGCAGGGGTATCAGTATGATGATAAAGGCGTGACCTCCAAACTGAAATGTGATTATCTGAATATTCCGGTCTATGTTAAAGCCTATCTGTTTAAAGGATTTAATGTTTTCGCCGGCCCCCAGTTGGGAATAAATGTAAGAGCGAATGTGAGCGATATGGTTGTTTCCGATATGCCGGGGTACCGGAAGCAGATAACCGGTAATATAAGGGAAAATGTGAATAAAGTTGATTTCTCCCTGGGAGTGGGAGCCGGTTATCTGTTCGATTGCGGTCTGGTGGTTTCTGCCAATTATAATATCGGGCTGACGAATATATTTAAAGATGCCGGAGGTCTGAGCGACTCGATGTATGATAATACTTCCAACAATGGTGTGATACAAATCAATGTCGGCTGGTGTTTTCGGATGAAATAGGAACTTTATCCCTTTGTAACAACGCTGCAATCAGGCGGCTTTACCTTTGTGACCAAAATCAATGATGAAAAGAATTATGAGAAAGTTATTCAATGTTCAGGTTATTATGATGCTGTTGCTTGTACTGGGTACTGTAGTAACAGCTTCAGCAAAAGGAAATAAAAAGGATGAAAGCAACAACTATCATGCCAAGCAGATCCTTATTGTCGGCTTGCATGATAATGTGAAGTCCAACTATTTCTATAACGGAATGATCGCGGAAGAAACCGGTATGCAAGCCGATCGTATCGACCGCGAATATAATAGTATTATCGCAGAGAATATCGCAGCGGCGGTAAAGGAAGGCGGTTGTAAATTTATCCCGGCAACGGATAATCTGGTAGACGGACAGGTGCTGAATGAGATCAAGGTAAACGGAGAAAGTGAAGACAGCTATTCCGACCTCTCGGCCGTGCCTACGGAAGAACTACAGAAAGTCTTGAACAAGGCCGGAGCCGATTACCTGTTGGTGCTGAACCAACATTATCTGAAATGGCAGGAACAGCCTCTTCGTACTTTATTCCATATCGTAAGCTATTCGCTATATGATAAGGATAAAAAGGAGATTTATCGCGGTAATAATTACTTCACCTGCATGAATCTGGAGAACCCGGATAAGGTGCGTAAGATCAGCCGCAAAAGTTCATCGAAGATAGCCTCTTCAATAATCAAGACCCTGGAAGACTGAACTCCTCTTATAGACATACGCTTAATGTAGCCCGGTGAAGCAACTTGCTCATCGGGCTTTTTGTTGCAGAAAAGTAAGCGGAATGTTAATGAATATACATTTTGTTGTCACACCTCTGCAATATACCGGGGCTACTTTTGCGACATCAAACTTATATGGAAATAAAATTAAAAGATTGTTTATGAAACTATTTACCAGGTTAGTCACATGGGTGATGCTACTTTGTTGTTTCTCTGCGGCTGTCAATGCACAGGGAAGTACGCAAGCCATTATTACCGGAACGGTCGTGGATGAGTTCGGCGAAACAGTGATAGGAGCCACCATCCAGGTGAAAAATGAGTCGACCGGTTTCTTCACCGGTTCTATGACGAATGAGAAAGGAGAATACATCATCAAGCAATTGCCGTTGGGATCGCCTTATACGGTGACTGCATCTTTTATCGGTTATGGCGAACAAAAGAAAACAGGCTATTCGCTCAATCAGGGTGATATGCTCCATGTGGACTTTAAGATGCAGGAAGCATCGGTCGAGATCGAAGCGGTGGAAGTGGTAGCCAATTCGTTAAAGAATACAGTCCCGAAGATTGGGGCGGCCACTTCGGTAACGGCAAAGGATATTACCAAGCTGCCGGTGAACGGGCGTAACTTTACCTCGTTGGTGGATCTCTCCCCGTTGAGTACGGGAAGCAGCCTTTCCGGGCAGTTGGCCTCTTCCACTAATTTTACGATCGACGGTATGTCGGCAAAGAATCCGACCTCGGGCGGTACGACCAACCGTAACGGAGGGCCTTACGCGATCTCGATGGAAGCTGTTCGCGAGTTTGAGGTTGTGACCAACCAATATGATGTCACTTACGGACGCAGTGGAGGTGGGGCTGTCAGCACAGTTACTAAATCGGGAACGAATACCCTGACGGGAAGTGCGTTTGTATACGGTCGTGCCGACTGGCTTTCAAGTCCTTATGATATTCGCGGTAATGATCGTGATGCCAGCTTCTCTACTTATCAGTATGGAGCGACACTGGGCGGGCCGATCATCAAGAACCGTGCTCACTTCTTCCTGGCTTGGGATCATCAGGCGGACTCCCGTCCGTTGCAGATTGCCGATATCAAAAGTGCAGCCGATGAAAAGCGTTATAACGTAACACAATCCACATTGGATCAGTATCTGGAGATTGCACGCAATAAGTATGGAGTAGCCAATTCGCCTCAGTTCGGTTCCTTCGATAAGAAACAGGCTACGGATGCCGTTTTTGCCCGTATCGACTGGCAACTGAATGCCACCAACTTATTGACCATACGCGACAACTATGTGAACGATCGCAACAAGCAGGCACTGGGTGACAACAGTTCTATCAACTTGTATGAAGTGTACGGTGATGTGCATTCCATCGACAATAGCATCCTGGCAACTTTGCGTTCTGTGTTGGGGCCCCGTATTACTAACGAGTTGAAACTGCAACATTTGTACACTTCGGAAGAGAGTACGCCGAATAAGCAATTGCCTTCCGCCAATATCCCCCGTGCTATTGTGGAACGAGTGCAATCCACAGTAGACGGTAAGGATGTTTATACAACCATCCAGTTAGGCGGCCAGCGTTATTCTCCGGAGAATTTCTATAATAATGTACTGCATCTGGTAGATAACCTGTATTATACGACCAATAAGATCAACTTTACTTTTGGTGCCGACCTGATGTACACCAACATGGACTCCCGTTATGGCAGCGAGGCGAACGGCCGTTTCTACTTCACCGGGATGGATAACTTCAATAACCTGAAGCCTTACCGCTATGTGCGTGAAGTATATCTGGATCCCGATCAGCGTGTCAAACAGAATATCCTGAACACAGGGGTGTACGGCCAGTTGCAGACCAAACTCTTCCCGGGATTTGAAATGACTGCGGGACTTCGTATCGATAATGCCAATTACTTTAATAAAGGGAACTTCAACCAGACGGTTTACGATGAATTAAGCTTGCGTACAGACAATGGCCTGACTACTTTCCAGGTACAACCCCGTTTGCAATTCACCTGGGACGTGAATGAAAAGCATACCGACATCATCCGCCTCGGCGGTGGTATCTTTGCTTCCGATATCAATAACTATGCAATGATTAACAACATGGTATTCGACGGAACCAAAGTATTATCCGTCGACCTGACAGGCGACCTGGTGCCGACCCCCGATTTCGAATCCTACCGTAAAGACCCGTCGACAGCTCCCGGTGCCGATCTGTTTAATAATCCGGATATCCCCAAGCTGGCAACGATCAATATGAACGGAGCCGATGCAAAGGTGCCGGTTGTTTATAAAGCGAACTTCTCGTATACCCACTTCTTTACAGACCGCCTGAAAATAGGAGTAAGCGGTTTTATGACGCTGGGACGTAATAATTATATGTACGTAGACCGCAATATGGCCGACGAGCCTTTCTTCCGCCTGGCAGCCGAAGGAAACCGCGGGGTCTATGTTCCTGCCGAAAGCATCAACCCGGCAAACGGTTCAGCCGACTGGACGCAAGGGCGCAAGACGGATAAAATAGGCCGTGTACTCGAACTGAACAGTGAAGGAAAGGTGAACCAGTTTGCATTCGTTGTCGACGGAACCTGGCGTTATCTGAATGATGGCGAGATCGCTTTCAGTTACACCTGGAATGATACAAGAGATAATACTTCATATAACGGGAATGTGGCAAACTCGGCCACCCTCTCCAAGATGGTGGTCGACGATCCCCGTGATTTGAGCCGGATGAGCTATTCCGATAACCAGTTCCGTCATAAAGTCGTTTTCTATGGAACAGCTCCTACTTTCTGGGGCGTCAGTGTCGGTTTACGCTTCTCCGGATTGGGCGGAACGCGCTATTCACTGGCTGTGAACGGAAATGTGAACGGTGATTTTGTCTCTTCCAACGACCTGGCTTACATCTATGATCCGAACGACGCGGCTACTCCTCAGTATCTGCGCGAAGGTATCCAGTCCATACTCGATAACCCGGATGTAGAAGAAAGCACCAAGAAGTATATCCGCAAGAGTTTCGGTAAAGTGGCTGAACGCAACGGTGGCGTGAACGGTTTCTACGGAACGTTCGACCTGCGTATTGCCAAGAAATTCAAAATCTATAAAACACAAAACATCGAATTGTCGGTGGATATCTTTAACGTAGCCAACCTGTTCAGCAAGAACTGGGGCTCCGGTCATAACCTGGGTAAACAAAATATTTATTCGATCAAAAGCTTCAATTCCGAACAAAAACAGTATGTTTACAATGTTAATGCAAATACCGGTGTTTCTAATCTGAATGGTAACCCTTATCAGGTACAGATTGGTCTTCGTTACGGATTCTAATACATAACAGATAAAACAATGAAGAAAAGATTGATCTTAACGATGCTGCTTACCGCCTTCCTTTGCGGAAGCAGTGCATTTTCCCAGACAAAAGTAATTGCCCACCGTGGCTATTGGGACTGTGAAGGTTCTGCGCAAAACTCTATCGCAGCGTTGAATAAAGCGCATGAAGTAGGTGCTTATGGTTCGGAATTCGATGTTTGCCTCACGGCAGACGGTATCCCTGTGGTCAATCATGACGACAGCATCCAGGGATTCTGCATCGAAACTTCTCTTTATGAGCAGATAAAAGATTTGAAACTAAAAAACGGGGAAACACTTCCTACCCTCGAAGAATACCTGATACAAGGTAAGCAGAACCGGGGAACACAACTGATCCTTGAAATAAAGCCCCACAAAAGAGTGGTGAATGAAGACCGGGCGGTAACTGCCATCCTGGCCCTGGTTCAGCAGTATCAGCTGGAAGAGCAGGTGGAATATATCTCCTTCAGTATGAATATCTGTAAGGAGCTGATCCGCCGTGCCCCTGCTGCACAGGTCGCTTACCTGCGTGGTGAAGTATCTCCGGCCGATCTTAAAGTGTTGGGCTTTACCGGACTGGACTATCATTATAAGGTATTCGACAAACATCCCGAATGGATCCGCGAAGCGAAAGAGGCCGGACTGACCGTTAATGTCTGGACTGTGGATGACCCGGCTGTCATGCGGTCGATGATCTCACAGGGAGTGGATTTTATCACTACCGACAAACCCGAAGAGCTGAAGGAGATTATCAGGAAAAACTAAAATAAGGTAGACAGAGTCTTGTGGGAGTAGGAGAGTCCCGGCATGACATACTGTCGCGTCTCAGTTTCCTGCTAAGGAAACTGGAGTTTCTTCAGGAGGAAACGCAAGTTTCCCGCCTAGGAAATTACAGTTTCTTCCGCAGGAAACTTGCGTTTCCTTCTTGGGAAAATTTAGGAGACTGCAATAGGCTGGTTATTAACTGACTGGCCTATTTTTTTGTTTTGTGCTATTTAGTGATAAAAGCTACTATTATTGCCTGTCACAATGTCGGCATGCCGAATGGTTAAAATCGGGATTTTGTAATGAATATCCTCACCTTTGATAATAGAACTGACCGTATGGTTAAAAAAGTGTAATGGCAGAGTTGCTATTAAATTGTTATTTATATCTTTGTACCATTCCCCTGATAAGTTGGTTGTAACCATCTTCGGATAAATTCTTTATCCGGATGAATAAGTGAAGATTATAGAAAAGGATTTATATAGAACTTTATTTTAGTATTACTTAATTTAGAATTTATGAGTAAAACAATTACCTCGTTAATTGCCGGCCTGTTGTTGTCGGTGTGTGTTTCAACTCATGTATATGCCCAAAATTACGGCGGACATAAGATTACGTATCGCCCGACGGAAGTAATGAGCAGTGATGAGATTGATAATGAAGTAAACCATTTTGAAGCAGACAAATGGTACCAGTTGGTAGATGAAGATGGCAAGCTATTGGTGCAGTATCGCGACCTTAGTTATGATTATGGGACCAATGGGTTGATCTTGAAGCTGGTAGAGCCGAGTTCTGGTTGCCCAATCAATTATTCTTTGTGGTCTATCAAAGCTACCGATGATGGACGTAGCGGGAAAAATTTCGTGTTTGTGAACAAAGAAACAAATATGGAGTTGGAGTATGGGCATGTGAAAGCTTATACTCAGGAAGGCTTAGAGAATGGCCTTTACGATTATCCATACAGATCTTTTCTGGGTGGTTGTACACAAAACTGGGCTTGGTACACGACTGATAAGCAGGTGGATGATTTCGACTTTGCTCCTTTGTATTCTTATTTCAGCAATCAGGACTCGGTTCTTGTTTTGCAAAAGAACAACGATTATGGATACAATGAGCTTCAGGCCTGGAAGTATTCAAAAACAGAAGCCGGTGATGCTATGGCCAATATCATTGGTGATATCATTAAGGTAAAACCTATTCTTGCCGGTGGTATCATATTAAATGCCAAAACTGTTAATCAAATGGTCGATTTCCAGTATACAAATAACTGGGGAGCGGAATCTCTGCCAAAAGATAAGAACTTGCAGTTCGACGCAACAGTTAAGCCGACTGTGGCTAGCCCGTTGCTGACCAATCAATTTATCGCAGTGGAGAATGACGACTCTTATTTCCCTTCAATAAATAGTGCCGATGCGCTTCTTGGGCTTGAATCCGGTGATGCATACCAGTATGTAAGATTACAGGTTCCGGGAGAAAGAGATAGAGAGGGTGATTATGAAACTTACAGTACTTTATATGTAAGTACCGAATACTTCCCCAATAGCAGTAAAGATCTGAAATTAGACCTTATGGAAGGCGATCTGGATGCAAGTAATATGCCGGACGATATCACTGGATTGACACCAAAAGCATGGATTGCCCGTTCTCTCTTCAAGTTCACTTATTATCCTTCACAAGACAGTCTGGTGATCGAGCCGATGAATGCTTTGCAGAAAAATGCACCTTCCGGCCAATGGGTAAATGCTCAATATGCGTTCAACTCTACCAATAATGATATGGCAGCGATATGGGCTGCCAATGGAGTAGCTGCTCCGGAGCATAACGACACATACGGTCCGGTAGTTCTCCGTTTGGCTTACCTGACTGATAAGACGTCTGTACTCACAGCTAAGAATGCTGAATTGGATGGCGGCTATGAGCTCCCAGGCTCTCTACAGACCCGTTTCTTCTTCAAGAACCGTGACTTCGATTATCTGACACGTACCACATTGCCGGAAGGAATTTACTTTATCAAGAGTGCCGACAACGGTAAGAATGTGGTGGCTAATCTGGCAGGACGCATGATGTTCGATGCTCCGGAAGACGATCAGAACTATGACGACATGCCTGCTACCATGTGGGTTGTTAAGCATACCGGTTGCGGTGACCGCTCTACCGTTGCTATCTATAACCGTGAATATGCATTCGATTATAACACGTTGTTTGAAGGTGAAACTCCGTCAGTAGATCTCAGGAGGTATTATGATAGAGATTATTACTGGGATATATGCCGGGATACTGTTCCGGTCTTTGAAGGCCAGTTATATAAAGATAAAGACGGTAATATTTTCCTGATCAATGAAAACTATACCGGATTTGAATACAACAGTTGTAGCTCATGCAGTCTCTGGATGTTAGACCACCTGCATAACTATAACTTCATTCCGGTAACAGATAACGAAGCACTGACAAGCGAACATCACGGATACAAACACCTTGATCCGGCATCATTGCTTTACACCAAGTATCGTTTGAACTATAACCTGTTCGCTAACGGCAACCTCTATCTGAATGTAGTAGACAATACCTTCATGCCGATAGAAAGCCAGTCTACCACTTATGAACTGGAAATTGCTCCGGAAGACTTTAAAGCAACCAACTATGAGTTTGGTTACGGTGCAGGTGTTGCCGGCTTACCGCAATTATCTCGTACTGCTTATGTGTTGAAAGTGAGCGATAAGAACCTCATCGATAACGATAAGATGTATATCGCCCTGGTAGAAGAATTCGGTAAGACTGCTTACTATCAGCCGATGAGCCGCGACGATATTGAAGCCGGCAAAGGCAAGCTCGGTGTATTCTATCTGAAAGCCGACCAGCGTAAAGACGATGACAAATGTTATATCCTGATCGATATCTTCAATAACAAGATGAATTGTGATGAGTGTGAGTGTCCTGAGTGTCCTGAAAATCCAGATGATAATGGTCCTTATCCTGCTTCTTTGACTTTACGCAATACTCCTGCTCCTGATCCGGGCGATTGTGACGATTGTGAAGAATATGAGAAATGCTACATCCCGAAATACTCTTACGCATTCAACGGTTGGAGACAAGCGCATTGCATCGACGGTATCGGTAAGTTAAGCATCACCAAACTGGATAAAGAAGCTGAAGACCGCTCATCCGCCTTTGCCGTTATCACCGACGACCGTCCATTGTATATGGATCTGGGCGAAGAAGGTAAGACGATCAATCTGTCCCGTGCAAGAGGTGCAGGAAAGGAATTCCTGTATGAAGACTCTAATAATGCAGTAAACGTACCGGGTGCTAAGGACGAATTCAACTTCTTAGGCTTGACAGCAGAAATGATCAAACCGGGTGAAAACAGCACGACTGCTATCTATGCAGATTATGTAGTAAAATCTACCGACCGTATGCCTCAGTACCTGTTGGTTGTACGTCCGGATTCCGTAGCAGACGGTAAGTGGTGTAACACACACGGTTACAACCCGGGTTGCGAGCACGAAGGTGATTACAACGGTTACCTGGCCGGTAGCTTCCTGATCAACCTGACTGACTCTGTAAAGGGCGGCACGAACATGTTGAACAATCCTGACGCTTACAAATGGCAGTCTTACACCCGCCTTGGTTTCGTGGATGGTGTTCACCAGGTAGATGCAGACGGCGAATACTTGTATATTCTGAAGAACGGTAAGAAATTGGCAGACCTGAGAACTAAAGACGGCGTTCTTGATCCTCGCGACCTGTACAATGAAGAGCTCTTCGAAAAGAAACCGGTAGACGGCCTGCATAAGAACTATGCATTCTCTCTGCGTTACACAGACGACGATCATAAGGACTTCTTGCTCGAGTCTAACCTGGACGGCGTATCACAGATCGCTTCCTTCAAGGGTGCATGGGTGAAGATCCACAATGGCGTGCCTGTATTGGCTGAGTTTACTGTAGAAAACGGAAATCATGAAGATGACGACAAGAACATGCAGGAACTGATCAACCAGTCTCAGATCTTCAACCTGGAAGATACCGACGACTTTGCAACTTCCAACGATGAAGTTTCGACTTCAACCATCAGCGTAGTTGCCGGTACCGGTTCTATCAGCATACGCAATGCAGGCGGTAAGATGATCGTTGTTTCCAACGTATTGGGTCAGCCGCTTGTAAACCAGACTGTCACTTCCGACAATGCAACGATACCTGTACCTCAGGGAGTTGTAATAGTAAGTGTGGAAGGTGAAAAGGCTGTTAAAGCTATCGTGAAGTAACCAGATAAATATTAGTAATTAAATACCCGGGCGGTGTGTCAGTTATGCAGGAATGCATACGGCACACCGCCTTTTTTGTTACCAACCCTGTCCGGTTTTATCAGCTAATGCTTATCTTCGTGCAGAATTTCAAACATAAACTTATAATAATGAAAAGAACACTGTTGAGTCTTGCTACTGCCTCTCTGTTGCTGGCTTGTGTATCCTGCGCAAACAAGTCGGGTGTTACAGAGAACGGAGAAATTGCTCTGATCCCTGTTCCACAGGAAATGACTGTCGGTTCAGACTGTTTTACCCTGACACGTAACGCCGCAATTACCCTGGATCAATCGAATGAAGAACTGAAAGGCATCGCCGATTATCTGAATGGTAAGATCGCTCCCGCCACCGGTTTCACGCTCCCTGTGGAGAAACATGGAAAGATCGAATTCAAACTGGTGGATGATGCCGCTCTGGGAGATGAAGGTTATCACCTGAAAGTGAAACAAGGCGATATCCTGCTTACGGCGAATAAGCCTGCCGGAATCTTCTACGGCGTACAAACCTTGTTGCAGATGCTTCCGGCAGAGATCAAAAGCGGGACTGCACAACCCAAAGATAAGAAATGGACAATCCCCTGTACGGAAATTACCGATAAACCCCAGTTCCCCTGGCGTGGCCTCATGCTGGACGTAAGCCGCCACTGGTTTACGAAAGAGGAAGTAATGAAGTACATCGACGAGTTGGCCGAATATAAAATGAACGTTTTCCACTGGCACCTGACCGACGACCAGGGTTGGCGTCTGGAAATTAAGTCACTACCTAAACTGACCGAGGTAGGTGCCTGGCGTGCTCCCCGTGTGGGCGACTGGTGGGGACGCGAACGTCAGCAGCCGGGTGAGGAGAGTACTTACGGCGGTTTCTATACCCAGGAAGAGGTGAAGGAAGTGCTGGCCTATGCCGCCCAGCGTTTTGTACGCGTCATCCCTGAAATCGATGTTCCCGGTCATGGTGTAGCCGCTCTGGTTTCTTATCCTGAACTGGCTTGTATGAAAGCCCCCGATGCACTCAATGTAGGTAATAAATTCTATGGCGAAGATGAGAATACGCTATGCATCGGCAAGGAGTCTACTTTCGAATTTATGGATAAGGTGCTGACGGAAGTAGCCGCCCTTTTCCCGGACGAGTATATCCATATCGGTGGCGACGAATGTTTCAAAGGCTTCTGGCATAAATGCCCCCGTTGCCAGGCACGCATGAAAGCGGAGAACCTGAAGAACGAAGAAGAATTGCAGAGCTATTTCATCCACCGCATGGGCGACCTGCTGAAATCGAAAGGCAAGAAGCTGGTCGGCTGGGACGAGATACTGGAAGGCGGCCTGGCACCCGATGCCAACGTCATGAGCTGGCGCGGTATGGATGGCGGTATCAAATCGGCTAAAGCCGGGCATCATGTGATTATGACGCCGACCGAACATTGTTACCTGGATTTGTATCAGGGAGAACCTTCCGTAGAACCGGCCACCTATTCCATGTGCCGCCTGACGGATTCGTATAGCTTCAACCCTGTACCCGAAGGCGTTCCGGCCGAAATGGTACTGGGCGGACAAGGTAATGTCTGGGGCGAAGCGATCCCTACTTTCCGCCATGCCGAGTATATGACCTGGCCGCGCGGCTGGGCGTTGGCTGAAGTATTGTGGAGTGGGCCTGCCCAAACGGATTGGGAAAAGTTCTGGCCCCGTGTAGAACGTCATTTCGTTCGTGCCGACCAAGCCGGCATCAACTATGCCCGCAGTATGTATAATGCGATCGTTACCCCGTATCTGCAGGACGGCGTGTTGCAGGTGGAACTGGGAAGCGAGATTGCCGGTACGGATATCTACTATACATTCGATAATACAGACCCGGATTGCTTTACTCCGAAGTACAGCGAACCGCTGAGCATACCGAAAACAGCCAGCCGCCTGCGTGTCATTACTTATCGCGACGGTAAGCCGGTCGGTAAACTCATATCCCTGACAATAAAAGAGCTGGAGAAGCGTGCCGAGAAGGACAAACGAACCGGCCACGGTAACCTGACTGTTGACTGATAGGATTTTAACCAAGTTGTTCGTAACCTTTTTGTAACAACTTGGTTTTATCTTTGTAACAAGACTGAAATATGTGTGAAATAGAAAAGCGCTTTCTTTGCTGCCGGAAACAGTGATGTAATACATTTTTCACCGCAACCAACAAAGTTAGGAATGAAAGTAATCAAATTTATGGCGCTCTCCCTGTTGGCGCTGCTTCCCTTTCTCGCGGAAGCTCAGAACACGGAACAGTTAGATGCCCGCATCGATTCGCTTGCGGAAGAGACAGCAACGCTGGATAAGATAGTGAAGGGACTAAGCAAGTTTAAAGTCTCCGCCTATATCCAGGGACAATATCAGTATGGACAGGAGGATGCCACCCTGAAAGTGGGCGACAAGAACGAGCACGAGGATAAAGGCTTCAACCGTATCGGTATCCGCCGTGGTCGCCTGAAGTTCGAATATAACGACGGCATCGGTACCGGAGCCGTGCAGATCGAAGCCAACGACAAAGGTGTCAGCTTCCGCGACCTGTATATCGGTATCAAAGATCCCTGGACGAAGCGCAGCCAGTTGATGGCCGGTGTTTTCAACCGTCCTTTCGGACATGAGATCGGGTATTCCACCAGTGGCCTCGAGTCGCCCGAACGTGCCACGATCATCCAGTACTTCTTTCCCGACGAGCGCGATCTGGGAGCGATGCTGACCCTTCGTACCAAGAAGGATAGTCCGCTGGGCTTTCTCCGTCTGGATGCCGGGTTGTTTGCCGGTAACAGTATCAACCGCGAAACCGACAGCCGCAAAGACTTCATCGGACGCCTGGGTGCCGACAAGGAAATCGGCAACTGGGGTAAATGGGGTGCAGGTGTATCTTACTACAACGGAGGTGTCTACAACCCGACAACGACCGCTTATGAAATGGACGGCAAACGCTTTATCGAAGTGGATAAAGGCAGAACCGGTACTTATATGAAGCGCGAATACATCGGTATGGACGCCCAGTTCAGCTTCCTGAGTTCATGGGGAACAACCTCGTTGCGTGCCGAAGGTCTTTTAGGTACACAGCCCGGAATTGCCGGAAGCAGTAAAAGCCCGAATACGGGAACACGTCCGGAGGATCTTCCCGAAAACGCCCTGTTCAAGCGTCCCTTTATCGGTTATTTCTTTTATCTGGTGCAGGACATCGGCACTTCCCCTTTCTCTGCCGTATTCAAATACGACGTCTACGACCCGAATACGAAACTGAAAGGAAACGAGATCGGTGCCGAAAACACATTCACCTCTAAAACCGACCTGGCCCAAAGCACATTTGGTATCGGCGGTCTGTACCGCTTCAACAAACACATCCGTGTGCAGGCCTATTACGAATTTAACTTCAACGAAAAGAGCGACTTCGTAAAAGGCTACGAACAAGACCGCAAAGACAATGTGCTGACAGTGCGGTTGCAGTATAAGTTTTAAATAAGGAATCCCCATCATCTGTTAATAAGGATAATGGGGATTCATATAAAATAGATACTATATACTCTTAAATAAATCCATTCTTTCGAAGTAAATCTTCCAGTTCTTTTTTACTAATGGAAGAACGTTCAGACTTATCATAAATAAGTAACAAGTTAAGTACTGCGTCTTGTGCGGAAGCAATCACAGTAAAAGAGATTACTCTTGCGCCACCACTTTTACCTTTCCCTTTCGAAGCAATCTTCATTCGAATTTTGCGAAGTCCGTTACCCAGATCAGTTCCCAGTTGAGGATTACTACTCAGTTCGTCAAGTAATATTTCATAATCATTTTTGAATGAAACATAATGCTTACTTAGCCGTTTAGCTTCTTTGTCAAACGAGGCTGTAGTCTTAATATCATAATTCATCGAGCAACTCTTTTGCAGATCTTGTTTTGCCGGCTTTTACATCTTTCAGTCCGCTGTCGATACCTTTCAGGATTTCTTCTTTACTGATTGTCTGGTCTTTTACCGCTTGGCTTTTTAATTTCTCATAAGCATTCTGGAGCTTTTTCAACAGATCCATATTATCGACTTCTGTCAATATCTCCCGTACTAACTTTGCTTTATGAGCTTCCAGTTCCATCGTTGTCATATTAGTCTCCTTTCTTTTTTGGAATACTAATGCAAAGATAGTAAAAACCTAATCATCTTCACTATATCCCCCCCCATACTCTATTGGTATCCCCTTAATAGCATAAGGGATAATGTATTATATATTTATTAATTGCTTAATATTTTATATTCCATACCCTTTATCAATTGGCTGATGCCTAAAAAACTGCTATCTATCCATCATGTATTATTTATTTGATAAATATCCCTCAAAAACCTAACAACCTATTAATATTATTCTTACATTGTGGTATTCTAATTATTTAAATATCAGAAAAATATGGAAGACAAAAAAACAGAACCGTCTCCCTGGAGGAGAGCGTATGGGGTAACGGAATTTGCCCAACTCTATTTTCCCGGCCGGACGCCGGTGGTTGCCTATAAACGTATGTGGGAATGGATACGCACCTCGCGCGAACTCAAAGCCAAGCTCGAAGCCGCCGGATGGGTGAAATTCCAAAAACTCTACACGCCGAAGCAAGTAGGCGTACTGATCGAACATCTGGGGGAACCCTGATAAAGTTTAAACTAAATTTATTTACAATGAAAGACTTAATCAGTCAAGACGTTGAATGTACCCTGTTCAGAACAGCATTCGACACCCTTTCTTACACACCGGTCACCCTCGGTGGCTATTTAGCCGACGTGGTGAACGGTAAGTACAAACAGCAGGTAGAAAACGTTCGCGCCCTGGTAACCTCCGGCAGTGAGGAAGAAGCGGGTATCTGTAAAAAGAACCTTCCCCTGCTCGTGGCAGGCGGACGGATGGAAGGCGGCCGCAAACGCGAACACCTGGTAGGTTACTCCGGCTGCGTAGTGGGCGACCTCGACCATGTGCCGGGATCACCATCGGAGTTGCTCGCCCGTGCCCGTGAACTACCTTATGTGAAAGCAGGTCATATCAGTCCTTCGGGTACCGGCCTTAAACTCTTCGTGCTGGTAGACAGCGATATGGAACACCACGCCCAGGCCTTTGCAGTGGTAAGCCGCCTGCTTGAAGCCGACTTGCCGGGCGTGAAGGTAGACCCTTCGGGCAAAGACCCCAACCGCGGTTGCTTCGTCAGCTACGACCCGGCGGCCTTTTATAAGATAGAAGCCGAAGTGGTATGTGTCCCTGTTGCCCCCGGAAAGTCCGGTGTCTTTTCTCAGCCCGAACCCCGCTCGTTGTCCAACTACATCGACAAGTTTGAAGCAGGCAACCCTTTTACCGACGGCAGCCGCCACAGCTACGTGGTGAAGCTGGCTTCGGCGCTCAACAGTGCCGGTTTCAGCGAAGCCGAAGTGACGGCAGAATGTCTCTACCGCTACACCGCTCCGGGTTTCGATGAAAAAGAGATCCTTGCCACCGTGGCAGACATCTACCACCGTTACCAATCTGCCCACGGCAGCAATTCCGGCCGTCAGGCACCGGGTATGGCGACGAAAAAAAGTGTCAGAAATCTCAAAAGTTCCACCCCCGTTCCCGAAGATGCACTTTTGGACGATGGTTCCCCTATGGGGCCTGATTATGAACCCGTAGAAGGTGATTTTCCGCACTTCGACAAGTCCCTTTTGACAGGCCTTCCGAACCTCCTCGCGGACGCTTTGAAGACAGCTTCCGACGACACGGAGCACGACCTGACATTGCTCGCTTCACTCACCATGATCAGTACCGCCTTACCCAAGGTGAGAGGCATGATGCAGGGCGAAATGTATTATGCCCCGTTCTACACCGTCGTGACCGGCCCCTCGGGCAGTGGTAAAGGATGTGTCAGCCGGGTATTTAAGATGATAGAACCCTGGCAGCGTTCCATCTACGACAACTCCGCCCGCAAGGTGGAGGAATATAATAAGGAAAAGGAAGCCTACGAGCTCGACAAACTGAAGCAACGCCAGTCGAAAGCTAAAAAGCCGGCCGGTACTCCCCTTGAATGTCCCCGCTTGGTGCAGCAAAGGCAGCTCCATATGGCAGGCTACACGACGACTGCCCGTATGATTGCGCAGTTGGAGATAAACGATCCTTATTCATCCCTCTTGTTCGAAACCGAACTGGAATCGTTGAACAACACGATGGCGCAGGATTTTGGCGGTTACGGATACGTTCTCAACCAGGCATTCCACGGCGAACGCGTGAGCTGTGCTTCGAAAACCAACGGTACCTTCATTGTCGAACATCCGAAGCTGGGTATGTTCGTAACCGGTACCCCCAGCATGTTCGCCAAGTTCGTGCCCACTACCGAAAACGGCCTCTACAGTCGTTTGCTGATCTACCATATTGCCGGAGGTGGCGTTTATCGTTCTCTGACTTCTGCTGATAATGATCCGAAGAATGCGTCCTACTTCACGGAGCTGGGCGGAAGATTGCAGGATATGGCCGTGTTCCTCGAAAAAACGGATACGTTTGTCAGCTTCACCGACCGTCAGCGTAAGAAGCTCGACCGCTATTTCTCACGCGAATATTATAATGTACGCGTGTTCGGTAATGAAGATGTTACCTCGGTCGTGTTGCGCCACCGCCTGATCATCTTCCGTATTGCAATGGTACTGACAGCTTTGCGCAAAGCGGAGGAAGAAGTAGAGACAGTGCATCGCATCATAACGGATGCCGACTTCGAAGTGGCTTTCCATATCGGTACTGTTTGCCTGCGTCATTCGATGTTGGTAAGTACCACCCTGAAGCATAGCGATACGGAGCAGCATTTTAAGATGCACACAGCCCAGCGCGACCTGTTTGCCGCCATGCCGGATAAGTTTAAAACAGCCACCCTGGTTGAAGAGGCGGTTGTCCGCGGAATCAGCCGTTCGAGTGCGTTCCGTATGCTGAAAAAGGCGCAGATGTATGATTTATTAATCTCATTAGGTGCGGGTTACTATGATAAAACGGACTCGGGGAAAATGTCACTATTTCGAAAAAGGGGTAGAGACTTTTGAAACTATTGAGACTTTTTATCGTATTCTTCCTCCTTGCCGATTCCCTCTGAAATGGGTAGGCACCGGACGCTCAACGGGTAGTTACCCGTAGAAAATGAGTAGGCATCGGAGGTGAAACGGATAGTTATCCATCTAATAACCGATTATTTTTAACATTTGTTGGAAATAGTACTCTAAACTATGAATAGCAAGGCGAGAGATCGAAAAAAGACTGACTAAAAAAAAGGATCGTTTTTTCTCGTCACAAAGGTAACTCATCATTTTGAAATACCAATCATTTCTTCTAATTTTTTTTCTTTTCCTATCTTCTTTCTTATCAACAGAATAGCAAAGCGAGTACGAAATTACAACTTTTTGTCATCAAATCAAAATTCCTCGAAAACAGTGACGAGAAAAAACGATCGTTTTAGCTAGTCATTAACATTTGGAAGCCTGCCGAGAGTAGGCTGTGAGCGAGTTTTTATAACACTATTATTAATATTAAATTTTAAATTATGAACAAAAAGTTTTCTACGTTAGTGGCTGTCCTTCTGGCAGCCGGTGCTTGGACGACGCTGGATGCGAAGGTGGTAGTGACACCTACACCTGTTGCAAACAGTGCTTATGCTATTGGTTCGAGTCTGAATGAAAAAAGTGCTCAAACATTGGGGCTTAGCACATTCTATGATGCTGAGGATGCTGTGAATGAAGTTTCCGTTGTGGCTGGTGAAGGTGGACTGAACTTTGGAAGTGTTTCCAGTGATGCAAAGTGGCAGTTTATTGGTACTATTAGCTCATCAGCAGTGCTGCAAGTGACAATAAAAGGTACTCCTTATTATCTTTGTTATGATGGAAGTGTATTTTCGTTGAGTACAAGTGAGGACGATTCTAATGTTCTGCATGTTAAGGATGCAGCTGCGGGAATTACTATTGTTGGTGGAAAATATAATAATAAATTTTTGTCTGTAACCTCTTCTGGGTTGTCTGTTGTTGATGGGACTCCTGCTTTGGCTGTTACAGCTACCGGAGGTGCAGCTGCATTAGGATCACTTTCCGCGTCAACTCTTTATGTTTTTTCTTCAGCAGCGAACTTAGCAGATGGGGGTACTTACTACCTAAAAGGTGCATTTAGCGCAGCAGTTCCTGCTTACTATGACTTGCTAAAAACAGGTGCCGCTGAAATAACTGATGCTTCAAAGGATATCTGGACTGTTGTGGCAGGTTCAGACGAAGGCCAGTTTAAGCTGAAGACAGTAGTTGAAGGTGTTGATTATTTTATTGTTGCTGACGGGACAAATCCTCTTGTTGCTTCAAATGTAGCTGCAGTTGCAGCTACTGAATTCGAGTTGGTAAAAGGTGAATTGGTAGCTGTTGAAGGTGGAAAGGAATTAGCTTGGTCTGAAGGTGTAAGCATGGCAGAAGCTACTCCTACTAATTATGACAATGCTATCCAATTCGGTAAATATGAACAAGATGTAGAAGTATCTGTTCCTGGTTACGAAGACTTGACACAAGATGAAAATGGAGCTATTATTGTAAAACCCAATGCAGACATAGACGCTCCTCTTTATGTGGCTGTAGGTGAAACTTACTTGTCTGTAGATGCTGACGGTAATGTAGTTGAAAGCGAAACTCCTTCATTAGGTCTGGGCTCTGCTTGGGGTGTTGAAAATGGTGTGTTCTATTCAATTGCAGCAAAGAAGGCTGATCCGAAGAATACGAAGATTTATTTGGTGGCAAAACCAAAGGTTGGATATAGTCTTTCAACTACTTATGCCTTAGGAGAGAAGACTGTAAATCCTGTAGCAACAGCTGATGTTACAGCCACTGTTAACACAACTGTTCCTGTTACTGATTTGGTAGATAATATTAGTATCCTTAGCCAGTCTGTAGCACGCGTTAGCTCAATAGATAAAGATGAATATGTTTTTGTTGCTTTGAATACTGACGGAACTGCTGGTAGTGTTACTGTTTTATCAAAAACTGGTGCCTCTGCAGCGTTAGTTAGTATTGAGGAAGCCCAACTTGATGATTATCTGTGGAAAGTAACAGAAACAAAGAACAAGCTCGGTAAGTATTACTATACATTCGAAAATAAAGCAACCAAGGCTTTGTGGTCTGTCGATGGTAATAATACAGAATTCTACGCTACAGGTCAATATGCCAATAAAGTAGACCTTTATTTAAGCAATAATGGTAAAACGATTGGTGCAGGCTTCGCTGCTGCAGAACCTGCTGTTGCTATTTCTCTTTATTCTTCTCCGCTGATCGGCAGAACGAACACTTATCTGAAAGACCTTAAGGGTGATGGTTTCAATATGACTATCAAGATGAGTAAAGATAGCAAAGCTGAAGTAGAGTATATGGATGCATTTGCCGGTAAGTTGGTTCCGCAGGGTTCTAAAGATGCTAAGCAATTCCAGATCAAGTCAGGTGATAAATTCCTGGTATTGAATACTACTAAGTTGACTAATATCACAGGTGTAAATGGTGCATTCGAATTGGTTGACGCAGTAGATGCAAAAGATCATTTGTCTTACTTCCAGGTAAATTACCTGTATGGTGGCAAAGATGCTGATAGAGTAGCCGAACTTCTTGTTGCTAAAGCTGCCGACATGGTTAATGCAACTAAAGCATTCATCGTAGCAACTCCTGATGCAAACTATCTGACAACAAAGAAAACTCTTACAGAACAAGAAACTCTTCCGTACATCACTTTGGGCGAAGACAACATCTATTCTGTTAAGAACCTGTTAGGTAAATTCTGGAATATCTCTTATGCAGAAACAAAAGAAGCTGCTAAAGAGCAAAGCGAAGAATACAAACTGAATGGTGTATTGGTTCCGACTAATGAATATGCACAGAGTGAAGCAGCTAAAGATGTAGCTGATTATGTGGATGCCGGTACAGTATTGCTGTCTTCTCCGGAAACTCAGTGGGCTGTAGTTGAAGCGGATCTGGCAACTAATAAGTTTACATTGCAGAACCGTGAAACAGGTGTAACTGTAAAAGATATTGTTCTGCGTGCAACTGATACTAAGGACGTATATTCTGTAACAAATGTTGCTACTGGTGCTGCAATCGAGGGCGACTTAATCAAAGTTACTGCTGTAGCTGAAGTTAAAAAGTTCGACGGTTATAAGAGAGCAGAAGTAAATACATTGAGAAATCAGGTATTTAATATTGGTCAGTTCCATAACGCAACAGGTAATGTGGATGCTTACTGGGCAGAAAATCACCAGACGAATGGTACTCACCAGTTAGGTATTGTAACAGAAGGTGCTGTAGATTGGAGATTGTCTCTGGATACAAAATCTGACGCGAAGAAAAAGACAGAAGTAGATACAGTATATGTAATTACCAAGATGGCTACATTGAAAGATGGTAAGATCCTGACTGGTGATGCTGAAGGTGTAAAAGCAGATACTTTGGCTATCCTTCCGTACTTGTTCCAGAATAAGTCTAATCTTGAATATGTTAAGTTCAAAGCTGAAGGCTTTAACTACTATGTTTGCGACGAAACTCCGGACGTAAAAGATAATGGAACACGTTTCGCATTGAAGGTGAAACCGAACGGTTACAATATCGTTGTATTACCTGAAGCTGGTGGTGTGAAGACATCTGTAGGTACTGATAAAGTCTTTGCAGGTAATAGCGTACAATGGGGTGCTTTGAGCAACATGAACACATATGCAAAAGATGATAACTCTATCATGGTTGTTGAAGAAGTAGACAAACCTGAATACCGCAAGGTTGTTAAAGAATGGGGCGACATCGTTAAGATCTTCCGTCAGGAATATCCTACAGAAGCATTGTTCGAAAAACGTGATGCTAAGTCAGTTGTAGAGAAAGATACATTGAGCTTCCTGAATGTAAACAATAGCGTAAGCGGTGCAAACCCTGCATTGTTTATCGATACAGCTTATGTAAATCGTGTGGATGCAGACGGTATCGCAAATACTTGCTACCAGTATCTGTTGGGTGTAAATGTTGATAAGGATGATACTTATTACTGTCCTTACAACCCAGAACACAACTCACAGGAATGGAGAGACGAACATAATAATGGTAAACCTTGTGCTGATGCAATGGAACACAAAGCTGTAAAAGGCCGCTTCCTGATCAACCTGATCGACACTGCAAATGTATATGGTGCAACTCACCTGCATAACAACCCGTATGTAAACGGTGTTGAAGCCGGCGAAAAACTGGCTAAGCTGTCATTCGTAGAAGGTATTCATGCTAATGATACATTGTATATCACTCGTAAGGGTGGCGAAGTTGTTAAGTTGGCTATGGATTCTCCGGAATTCAATGTGGCTAAGTTTGCCTTCCGTTATGTGAATAATGCTGATGGTTCATTCAAGATCCAGACTCGTTACAAAAACTACAATCCTGCTGCAACTCAGAAACAGATTGAAGATGCTGCAACAAACGATGGTTATTTGAAATGGATCAATGGTACAGTAGTTGTAACAGAAAAGTTCATTAACGGTGAAACTTTCAACATGGAAGAAAACTACGATGGTCAGGCAGTCGCTAACGAAGATGTTACAGTTTCTTCTATCAGCGTAATTGCTAAAGAAGGTGCAGTAACTATCAACGGTGCAGCTGGTAAGAAAGTCGTTATCACTAACGTTCTTGGTCAGACAATCGCCAGCACAGTTCTTTCTTCTGACAATGCTACAATCGCTGCTCCTGCAGGTATCGTAGTAGTAGCCGTAGAAGGTGAAGCTGCTGTAAAAGCAATCGTAAAATAATAGAAACTATTTATAATCAATAAATTTAAATTTGACTGCGCGGTTGTTTTCTCTATGCAATTTTAATCAACCAATTACCCCGTGAGGGCGAACAAGCGGTCGTATTAATACTAAAGTAATGAAATAAAGTTCTTCTGTTCAACCTCTGTGAAGAGCAAAAACAGACAAAAACAAAGCCGCGGTAGAGCAATCTACCGCGGCTTTCGTTTGTAGAACACTATTACTTTGGTTTTACAAATCCTACCGGATTGCGTGGTTTATCTGATAACTTTCTTTGAACCTGTAATTCTGCTAGTGTTTTATTGATCAGATCCAGTTGTATCCGGGTATCTTCATTGATATCATTGTAATCGGTGAAAACCTCTTCGACGTATTCTTTCAATTCCTTCAATTCATGTTGAAATACTGTTATTTTATCAACTGGAGGAACTAACTTTTGACGAATTGCAACGAATGCACGCATAATACTTATATTAACCTGTATAGCTATATCTGAATTTAGTATACCAGAGAGCATTGCCAATCCCTGTTCAGTAAAGGCATACGGCGGTTTGCGGGTTCCTCCCCATCTTGATGTTCCATTTTGGAATATCAAGTTTAATTCATCGAACTCCTCTTTTGTTAGTTGAAACATAAAATCTGTAGGGAAACGTTTGATATTTCTTTGTACAGCTTTGTTAAGATTGCTTGTCGTTACCTGATATAATTCAGCTAGGTCTTTATCAACCATAACGTTTTGACCTCTTATTTCGTAGATCTTACTTTGAATCATTTGTATTTCATTCATAGTCGGTTTGTTTAAAGATAATTATTAATATTAGTACTAATTGCAAATGTAATGATTTAAACGAAATTATCCCGATTATCAGAAAAACTTTTTATAAACAAAACATGAGCCTTCCCATAACACTTGATGTCGCAATTTGCGACATCAACATTTTCATACAAATGTAATACCTGTTTCATGTGGTTGAAATACCAGTGTAGTTACTTTGCATCAGGAAATTAATTCAATAAGCGTAATGAAAAAGACAATTGTTTTGGCTGCTATGGCCGCCTGTTTATTTACAACAAATGTATTTGCACAGAAGATTAAGGGGAGTGATACTTGCCTGCCGGTCACACAGACGGAAGCTGAAAACTTTATGAATAAGAATAAAGGTACTAAAGTAACTGTAACAGGTGGTGGTTCCGGTGTCGGCATTTCCGCCCTGATGGAAGGAACGACCGATATCGCCATGTCTTCCCGTAAGATGAAATTCGACGAGAAAGTCCGCCTGCAGGAAGCTAAGAAGAATACAAAAGAGGTTGTGATCGCCTACGATGCCCTGGCAATCGTAGTACACCCCTCTAATAAAGTAACGAACCTGACCCGCGAACAGTTGGAAGGTATCTTCACCGGAAAGATCAAGAACTGGAAAGAAGTAGGCGGAGCCGACCTGAAGATCGTTGCCTATTCACGCGAAACCTCTTCCGGTACGTACGAATTCTTTAAGGAAAGCGTACTGAAAAATAAGAACTACATGAACGGCATCCTGAGTATGCCTGCCACCGGAGCCATTATCCAGTCGGTAAGCCAGACAAAAGGAGCTATCGGTTACGTGGGTCTGGCCTATGTAAATAAGGATGTAAAACCGATCCATGTCTCTTACGATGCAGGCAAGAGCTTCGTCGAACCCTCTTTTGCCAACGCAAAGAATAAGACCTATCCGATCGTCCGCCCATTGTTCTATTATTATGAAGTGAAGAACGAAGGCCCTGTAAAGCCGTTTATCGATTATGTCTTGTCGGCAGAAGGACAGGAAACAGTAAAGAAGGTGGGATATATCCCGGTTAAATAGTTAGAATCAAGTAGTAAAAACGCAGACAGTGTTTGATGCATTGTCTGCATTTCTTTATTGGTAGGTATAGTGATAATTCATAATTTGCCAGTGTCAGATAACTTTAGTCCGGCGGCTTTTAACAGATTCTCAATCTCTGCCGGGGAAATAGTATCGCGATCAGCTTTATCGTAAATATATAAAAGGTTGATTTCTGCATTATCTTCATCTAAAGTGATAAGAACAGTAATTACACGAGCTCCGTGACTCTTTCCACGTCCTTTACTACCAATAGCCATACGTACTTTATGAACACCGTTTCCCAAGTCAACTCCTGCATTAGGATTACTCAGCAGTTCCTGTTCCAGCAAACACAGGTCGGATTTCAACGAATGATACTTTTTATTCAACCGTTTTACTTCTCTGGCAAACGGTTGGTTAAATATTATATCATAATTCATTGATCAACTCTCTTAAAGTTCTGCCTTTGGTTCCAGTACGGCGGCGTTCGGCTACTTCGTTCAAACCTTCAGCAATACCGGCAAGAATTTCCTCTTTGCTTATCGTATCTTCTTCCGATATCACGTTGGTTGTACCCTCTTTACCACTATATAAATGTTTCAGATAATCCTGAAGCTTTTCCAGTATATCCCGACTATCTATATTGAGCACCTGTCGAGCTAGTTCGGCTTTGCGTGCTTCAAGTTCTATTGCTGTCATAATTAACTCCTTTCTTTTAGAGGTTTATCTCTTTATGCAAAGATACGATTAAACCTGGAAAAGAGTGTAAATCTGTGGCTCCTTTAATACTAGAATTATAAATACTGCACAAAAGTACTATACCTGTGCAATAATATTGGTTCTTTTTGCACATCATTTGGTTTATTGTGCTACCTTTGCCGCGTATTTAATAACAATATTTTTCATGAAGACATTAACAATCGGAGATTTGAAACCTCGCTTCCCTATTATCCAAGGCGGGATGGGCGTAGGCATTTCTCTATCCGGCTTAGCCTCAGCCGTAGCAAATGAAGGTGGGATCGGCGTTATCTCCGCAGCCGGTCTCGGACTCTTATATAAAAAACTATCACCTAATTACACGGAAGCAGGCAATTTAGGCCTCGCCGAAGAGATCCGCAAAGCCCGTGAAAAGGCAAAAGGTATCATCGGTGTGAACGTTATGGTGGCACTTTCCGATTTCGCAGAACTGGTGAAGACAAGTATCGCCGAAAAGGTGGATATCATCTTCAGTGGTGCAGGCCTGCCGCTCGACTTACCTTCTTTCCTGAAGAAAGACAGTGTAACGAAGCTGGTGCCTATCGTATCGAGTGCACGTGCCGTACGTATCATCTGTGAGAAATGGAAGAACAACTACGACTATCTTCCCGATGCCGTTGTACTGGAAGGCCCGAAAGCCGGAGGTCACCTCGGTTATAAGGAAAACCAGTTGGAGGACGAACATTTCTCACTGGAAGAGTTACTGCCGCAGGTAGTACACGAAGTTTCCCTGTTTGAGGAGAAATACAACAAGAGAATCCCGGTAATTGCGGCAGGAGGCATTTATACGGGTGAAGATATCAAACGCATGATGGATCTTGGAGCATCGGGCGTTCAATTAGGAACCCGTTTCGTCACTACCACCGAGTGTGATGCTTCCGAGGCTTTCAAGGAAAGCTATATCAAAGCGGAAGAGAAAGACATTGAGATCATCAAGAGCCCGGTCGGAATGCCCGGACGTGCGATCCACTGTAATTTTCTCGAAAAGGTAAAGGCCGGCATCAAACAGCCGAAGGCTTGCCCGTTCAACTGCATCAAGACGTGTGATATCTCGAAAAGTCCTTATTGTATCGTGACGGCGTTGTATAATGCGTTCAAAGGAAACTTTGAAAACGGATATGCCTTTGCCGGAAGCAATGCCTGGAAGACCAGCCGCATCATGTCGGTGAGGGAGACGATCAACGAGTTGATCAACGAATGGAAATCGAAAGAATGATTTTTCTACTTATATGAATACAAAAAGCCCCGGTAAGCATCCTGCCTATCGGGGCTTTCTTTATCTGGTGGCCTGTCCCCGTTATTGACGCGGGGAGGGAGGTCTTATTGTTCTTTCAGCCAGTTGCTCAATTCTTCTCCGTTCTGTGCAGCAGCTTTTACGCCTGCGCTGGCAGCCTTACCGAAATAGTCGAGCGCTTTCTGGTACTCTTTATTTCTGGCATAAGCCACACCGAGGTTATTCCAGGCTTCCGGCGTATTGATCTTCTGTAGGCGGGCGATACCGGCATCGGTAGCTCCGCGTTCAATTTCGAGGGCGGCAGTGTTCTGCTGTGCCACCGGGTCGGTCGGGTAGAGGCGTACGGCGATGTCGAATACTTCCTTGAATTCAGGGCTGTCTTTCGGATAGGTGTTGGCTACCACGAACATCTCGTTCAGGCTCAGGTACTGCGGTTTCGTCTTGATCACCTGTTTGGCTTCGTTCACGTCGAACGGACGGGCGATGTAAGCCAGCGTATAGTCGATACGGCGCAGGGCAGGATAATAATCATCCAGTAACATACGGTAAGTCTTGCCGCCATTCAGCGCTTTCAGCTGTGCTTTACGTTTATTGATATCGGATACTTCCAATACTTTCAGGATCTCATCGCGGTTGGACAGGTTGGATACCTTGACGGCGTTGCGCAGGCCGATCCAGTCTTCACCTTCCCAGTTCACCTTCATCAGGGAAGCCGGCATGTCTTCCTTATCCTTCATATAAGCGGCGAATGCTTTGGCACGGCTTTCCGACAGTTTCATATTATAATCGTAGCCACCTTCCGGTGAAGCATATCCGGTGATATTGAATTCCGTAAACTTCAGGTTCTTGTCGTTGCGTACTTCGCTAACGATCTTGCTCACCTCTTTCAGCTCGGCAGCATTGTTCTTGAAGTCGTGCAGCAGGACAGACTTGCCCACTTCGAAGTTCAGGTAAGCCGAATGGGTTTCGCTGCGCTGTTTAACCGGTTCTGCCGGAGGAGTGACATAGCTCAACTCGTAAGTCGGTGCAACCACCGGCGGCAGGATACGTGATGACAACGGAGTGATATTGCTTGCCACGTCGCACGAAGCGCATCCGGTCGTATTGGCCTGCATCACCAGTGAGGCGTTGCGCATCCAGCTTTCGTACGGAACGGTCAGCGTCATAGGGATAGACTCCGCCTGGTTCTTTTTATGGCGGAAGATCACGGTCGGTGTTTGTTCAAACGGTTCTGCCCCGAAGCCCATCTCGCGGTCGAGTGCTTTCATACGTTTCTTTCCGGTGATCACGAACGGGTCGAACTTCACCGTGTGCGCTTTGTCGGCCGACTGAAGTACCGGCGTGATGATGACCATGTTCTGTGATTTCAGCTGCATGTTGTTGAGGTTGGCGGTAGTCGACAGGCTTACCTGGCTACCCTCTTTCTTTACCTGCAGGTCGCTGTATGCTATGCCGTCGGGACTAACAGTCTGTGCCTGCATGCTCCCATAGGCGGAGCATAATAAAACGGTTGCTATATAGAATAACTTCTTCATTTTGTTTACTTGTTTTTAGTGGATGAAATAGATGAAGGAAAGGGACGCTTTAGTCACTCCCCAGTAATTGTGGTTGCCGCTGCGCAGTTTAGGCATATCTTTGCCTTTGGCATATTCGTCGTAATGCATGCGGGCATAACCTGCACCGATCTCGGCTTCGATTCCCCAGCGTTTAGATAATATCCATTGATGGCCGATACTGACGCCCCCGCCATACAAATAACCGTCGTAACGATGGTTTTCCAGTTTCTTGAACATATCGAACGGCAGCTTGAAGCCTGCCACGTCGTATTGGCCGCCCAGTGCGTGAACGCCGATAAATGTCCCGTTGAACTTCTCGCAAGTCCAGAAACGTACGCCTGCATGTGCCAGCCAGTGTTTCGCCTGCTTGTCGTTGCTAAACTCAAAAGGATTGTAACCCGCTGAAAGATCCATTGTGACTTTCTTCCCCAGCCCCACTTCCAGACCTAGGTTGGGAGTGGCGGTGGCATCATAGATGATATTATTCTTTAGTGCTACATGTTGTGCACTTGCATAAAGGGAGAATAATAACGTTGCCCCTATTAAAAAGAATTTCTTCATGTGATATTCATTATTAGTGATACTCTTTGTTCTTAACAGGAAGGTTTCGGATATTGTTTGCCCCGTTTTGAAAAAAAGGTGAAATGTTAGGGTTAATTATTAAGAAAGAAACAGGTTTTGGGATTTGTTATGTTAATCGGGGAAAAAGAGGGGACAAGAGGACTTAAAATAACTTAGTTCGTAGAGAACTATGTTAGTAATGCTGGCAAAGATAGTAATAATCAGTAAATATGGTATCAACATAGGGTAATTATCAAGACTTAACCGTCAGATATCTGTTTGTTTCGTCTTTTTCTCTGTAGGAAAAGGTACTCTGAGGGTATCAAGAAGAAAATAAATGTTCTTCTTAAACTCTAGCATATCAGTCTTTCTATACTGCCTTCAATAATAGTGATGCGTGTTTGGCTATGAAAATCAATACAATAACCACAGTTCTCTACGAACTCAATTAATCTGATAAAGCTTATGGCATCAAATGAACCCAAAAAGCGTAGCATCGTCGCCAATCTTGTGGCTAACATGCTGACAGAGCGTGAAGATGACTTCACTGCCAACGTTACTTACGTGGCAAACCGCTCGATCGAAGACCTTTGTAATATTGCCGCCAACGGTAAAAGTAAGTTCTCTGCTTCCGAATTACTGGCCGCCCACAACGATCTGAAGGCGACTGCAAAGGATGAATTGTACTCCGGTTCTACCGTAGAATTTGGACTTGTTCACAACTCCCTTGGAATAGACGGTTCCTTCATCGGGCCGAAAGCCAAATTCGATCCGGCAAAGAACAGTGTAACCCTTCGCAGCATGCCTATTATTGATGTGAAGAAGGATTTGAAAGAGGTTGGTGTGATTATAGGTGAAGTGGTGGAAGGACTTCCTACCCTTAGAAAAGTAACCGATGTATTCACCGGTGAAGTAAATGGAAAGATCACTCCGGGAAATACCCTCAATGCGGAAGGTAAACGGATAAAAATCGTAGGGACGGAAGGTAATACAGTTGGGCTTTTCTTTATCAAGTCGGATGATGATGCAGAAACAGCTGTTCCGATGACTGTCGTTTCGCGTAACGATCCTTCTTTCCTCTCTTTCATAATCCCGGCTCTGGCTGACGGAAAATATTATCTTGAAATAGCGACCCAATATGGTGGCAACCGTACAGTCTTGCTAAAGGACGTACGCCGTAACCGTTTCCCTTATGTGCTGACGGTAGGTAATGGTGAGGATGACCGCCCCGTAATAGAATAAACTTTTTTGCGCAGGCATTGCGCATTACCGTGCGCGATGTGTGAGCAAGGGAATGCGCGGCCGATGCGCAAGCTCGTGCGCAATGCCTGCGCACGAATTGATTTGATACATACAAAATAAAAACAATATGAATACAAAAATTACTTTGGTTACAAGCAGGTTGTTATATATGCTTGTTTTCTTAATTATTTCGCACGTAGCGAAAGCACAGGCTGACGTATGGGATGGGCTAACCGCTACTGAACCTGCCGGATGGACAGCCGGGGATGCAGCCGTCAATATCAGTTCGGCCGCCGAGCTGGCCTGGGTAGCCCAAATGGTAAACGAAGACCGGCAAACAGGAAATACGGCCAGTGATAAAATGTTTATCAGTTGCACGTTGACACTTACAACCGATATCGATCTGGCAGGACATGAATGGACACCGATAGGGATAGGGCTTAGTAATACTGACCTATATTCTATAAAGAAAAACTGTTTTCGCGGTACCTTCGATGGACAAAACCATACTATATCCAATTTGAAAATAAGGGGTACACATACTTTTGCCGGTTTGTTTGGTATAATAGGGGATGCAAGCTTTCCTACTCCCGGTAATGGTGGCCTTGTCAAAAATCTACATATAGAGAATGCCGATATAGAGTTAACGACCCCTACTGGAACCGGGTATTCTTATGTCGGAGCTTTAGCCGGATTGAAGGGCGGTGATGTTATGGATGGATGTAGTGCCACCGGGAAAATTGTAACAGGAGAGAAAGTTTATGCCGGAGGATTGGTCGGGATGAATTATGGAGGGTATGGTACATGCAGCATTATTACAAACTGCTATGCTTCTGTAGATGTGACAGCAGGGAGTGGAGTTGTTGATACTTATACTTATAAAAGTTATATTGGTGGCTTTGTCGGACAAAACGGAACGACATCCGGAGGGCATCCGATCATTTATAATTGCTATTCAACCGGAAATGTAAAAGGAGGAGATTATGCATATATCGGCGGTTTTGTCGGACAGAGCGTTTTTAGTTCCAATGACTATGAAGCCAACGATGTACATTCATGTTATTCGTTGGGAACTGTGGAAGGAGGTTCTACTGATACCAAAGTAGGCGGATTTGCAGGAAATGCCGGTACACGATCCACATTACTGAATTGTTATTGGAATCAGGATGCCTATGCAAAAGGCACCGGAAATGATGCCGAAAGAACTACTGAAAACTTGCTGCCTGTTCCTGCTGATGTCAGTAAAAACAATTTCCTGGTTCAAAGGATGAATCAGGGTGCCTATAATTATAGTACAACTAAAGGGACGACGCAAACGTTATTGTTGAAAAAATATGCCTGGGAATTGTTTCCCGGCAGCGAGCACCCTACACTGACGCAAACAGAGCTTACCGCTGCAATTGATTTAATCGGCACTACAAATGCTGATCCTTACGAGATTGCCAGCCCGGCCGCTTTGAAAACATTTGCCAACGTGGTAAATGCCGGAAACGATTTCGATGGCAAATTTGTCAAACTAACTGCCGATGTTGACCTCGATAGTGAGGAATGGACACCGATAGGAAATAGCGACTCAAATCCTTTCAAAGGAACATTCGACGGGAATGGATATCAGGTTCAAAACCTGTATATCAATAAAATATCCGGAGAAAGTATAACTTCCGGTCTATTTGGTTGGCTGAATAGTGGAACTATCCAAAATCTGGGAGTTGTGATTTCAGAAAAGGGGGTAACCATGAAAGTAACCAATAGTGGTGTCGGGGATAGCCAACTTGGAGGAATTGTCGGCCTGGGTCAAAAGGCTACTCTAAAAAATTGCTACGTTACAGGAGGTGCTATTTCGGGCAATGCTATTGGTTCTGCTTCCTATCTTGGTGGCGTGGTAGGATCTTGGAAAACAGAGTCTTGGTTTACAGCAACTATCAGCAATTGTTATTCGACTGTAGATATATACAACGGGGAAGAAACAAAAGGACTTCATTCCGTTTCAGGTGGAATAGTTGGGTATATGGATAATTATGATGGGAATGCTGGCATAGCTAATTGCTTTTCATCCGGGATAATCAGTGCTAAAGATCCTTCCGACACAGGAGGTGCCGGAGGTATTCTCGGATATGCAGTTCGATATGGAAGCAATAGTATGTCTATAAAAAATAGCCTTGCATTAAACTACAAACTGATTACAAAAGATGGAGATGTGGCTTGTTTTGTTGGCAGGATATTAGGTGAAAGTCCTGACAATGGCGCTGTTTCTTTTAATTTCCAAGACAATCATGCTTATGATAATATCGTTTGGGACGACCTGACAAATAGTACATCTAATCCAATCACCGGATCTAATGCTGCAGATAAGAATGGTGCAGGCTGGGATTGGAGGAACAATGACCCGATACCTGCCAGTATACTGGATAATACCAGTAACTGGGAAACCGGAGTATTACCCGTAATGCCCAAGCTGAAAACAACTACCGGCGTCTTGATGGCTGACCAACCGGATGTCTCAATTCCCTATCCGTTGGAATTTGCAGCAACAACACATGGCGCTGTACGTGCAAAGTATTATAAAACGTATGCGGGAGCAGGTACACAGGTTGAACTTGTCATAACTCCGGATCAGAATTCTTTACTGGGAAGTCTGACTTATCAGCCGGAAGGAGAAAATGCAGTTGCTATAACAGAGAATGCCGGACATTATTACTTTACCATGCCAGGTAAAAAAACGACGATTGCAGCCGTGTTTAATGTTAAGTCGGACATAACAATAGCAAGCGTTACAAATGGTGCTATCAGCATAGAGGGGAATAAAACGGAAGCTTTGGACGGTGATAAAATCACCTTTACTGCTACCCCGGCAAACGGTTATAAACTTAGCGGATTACCAACTGTTACAAAAGCCGGAGGTGGAAATGTAACTGTCAATAGTGAAGGCAATAATAAGTATTCATTTGACATGCCGGATGATGCTGTTACGATTGCTGCGACATTTAGCAAAGATAATCCTGATCCTCAACCGCCGGTGACTCCTGATCCTGAACCAACAGTCTATTATACGGTTGCACTTCCGTCAGTGGAAGGTGCAACCACCGATCCGGTTGCCGGAGAATACGAGGTAGAAGCATGGGGTAGTTTCCGTTTTTATCTCACCTTGGATAAAGGATATGATCAATCCGAACCTATTATCACGACCGATCGGGGCGAAGCCATCACCCCGCGTAGCAGCGACGGTGCTTACATCGTGAAGTATGTGCGTCAACCGGTTGAGATAAGGATCGACGGTGTCGTGAAGAACCCTGATCCGGTAGCCAACGAGACGATTGCTGCCGACGGTATAGGAGTTCGCACGGCTGATGGTTGCCTGTATATCAGTGTCACTACCGAAGTGCGGGCAGCGGTTTATAACTTTAACGGCAGGTTGCTGAAGCAAGCGCGTATCCTTCCGGGGGAAACCCGCTGGCAGTTCCCTTCCGGTGCCTATATTGTGGAAGTGGACGGTAAACGCTATAAAGTGATGTTATAGTGGCGGACAGATAAGAAAAGGGGATCATTGCTGAATGATCCCCTTTTTTGTATGGTATGAATGATTGTTTATGCCTTGTTGATATCGCTAAGTTCCACCAGCTTATTGACAATCGCATACACCGTGAGGGCGCTGGCACTATGTACCTGTAGCTTGCGGGCGATGTTCCTTCTGTGCGTAATGACGGTATGGGTAGAGAGGAACAGGCGGTCGGCTATCTCGCGGTTCGTCATGCCTTTTACTACGCATACGACGATCTCTTTTTCGCGCGAACTCAGGGTTTGTTGTTCGTCGCCGTCGGCTTCTTCTTCCGATTTGGCATGCAGACGTTCGAGTTTGAGACCTATCTCGTCGACACTGTCGAGGATATTGATCTGGTCGTCGTAATAATGGAGCAGGGAGTGGTCGATCGGCGAATAGACCAGAGCCAGGCATTTCATATTCGGGCAACCTGTCATTTCTTTCAGGTGGGGAATAGTGAAATATCCTGGAATGGATGGATTGATGAGGAGGATATCCGGCATGTGTGTCCGGAGATCCTCGGTAAGCGTTTCGATAGTCGCTATTTCAGAAAACTGGATGCGCAGGCCGCCGGGCAGGCGCTTCAGTATGGCTTCCAATCCGTTGCGGACGATGGCGGAAGGTTCAGCAATAACGATTTTCAGTGTGGTGCTCATAAGGCATCAATTAATTGTTTTTTCTAAAGCTAAAATAGCGGGCATGAAAAGGTAATCTTCCACATGGTTGTGTGATGCCAGATCCTGCTCGGTGGCAAAGATGTCGAACAGCACGCTGTTCAGCAGGTTACTTCCGGGACCCGGGTAATATTTGATCAGGATATTCTTCAGTTCCACGATCTTCATTTCTATCTGGTCGTGACGCTTGCGGAAGATCGAGATATTATATTTCGGGTCTTTCTTCCCGGCCAGCAATCCGCGGACGTAAGGGAAGACCACTTTTTCTTCGTATGACATATGCTTGTTCACCTCTTCGGCATATTCGTCGAAAAAGTTCTGGATCACGAAGGCTACATCTTTCGGGCATTCTGCGATCGCTTCCACCAGTTTCCTGCGCAGATGCGGCAGGCGGAAGTTGAGGAAGTAATCGTGTGCATTATGCAGGTAGGTGATCAGCGCGTCGATAGACAGGCATTTGTTGACATCGGTGACAGGGGCGGAAATATCTTCCGTCAGGAAGTTGACCACTGTCAGGAAGGTACAGGCATCTACACCGTTCTGGCGGCATACCTCTCCGATATTCTTTTCTCCGAATCCCAAGGCGATTCCAAAACGACTCATCACAAGAACCATCGGGTAGTTCTCGCATATCAAATCGCTCATCTTGTCGGTTTCCCGGTATTTCCCGTTTTTATACATAAGTTTTACTATTCCTTTCTAAATTGTTTTGGTGTTATTGAATGTTCAAAGGTAGTTCTTTTTAAGCGAACAATTTCGAGCGTTATTATTCTTTCACGTTTGTTGAGGACGTTTGCTTTTCATAAGGAACCGTTGGCTCGTTCAGATATTGCGAATCCTGATTACGTAAAGTATAAGCCAGACGCGCTGGATTACGGCGGTTGTCCCATAAAACGAGAACGGTTATCAGGTCATCGCTGTAATGGTAGTATATGGAATATTTAGGAATGACAAGTGCATGACGAATATGTGGATATTCTGTCGGATAACCAATCGTAGGTTGTGTGGCAACCAGTTTCAACGTCTCATTAATTTCTTTTCTTAGAAATTTACTGTACCGTGAGTTTCCGTTACGCTTTTTGTAGAAATCGAAAATCTCATTTGCTTCGGCTAATGGATTTTCTGTCCATTTTATTTGTCGTCCTTTAGCCATTCATCAAAGAGTTTATCTACTTCTTCTTCCGTATAAGTCTGTCCGTTCTTCATCTGTTCGAGGGCTGCATCTATTCTTCCTTTTAATTCTGGGGAGAAGTGAAGGACGCCGTCTTCTATATAGGGACGTTCTGTATCAGCTTCGACACTATCCTGTTTGTTGAGGATTTCTTCGATCTTATCCAGGATATCTTCGTCATAGGTGTTTTCCAGACGATCTATCAGTTTCTGTTTGCGTTGTAAGAATGTCATATCGCTCTTGTTTTAAAGGTTCTGCCACAAATATAGTAATAATAAATGATTACAGCGACGGATATTCCGGTTCATCGACGGCAACTACAGCGATACATTCGATTTCGACCAGCCAACCCGGGCGGCATACCGGAGCACGGACGATCAGGTAAGGGATGTCAGGATGGTTAGCCTTCATATATTGTTCGACGCGGGTAAAATCGGCGGTATCACGTATGTAGACGATTGCTTGCATAATATCGTTTAAGTCGGCTCCGGCTTCATTCAGCAATGCGGTGATGTTTTCGATCATGCGCTCGGACTGTTTGATCACATTTCCCGGATGGACGATCTCACCGTATCGGTCGATACTGGCGGTACCGGAAACGAATACGTGGCGACGGTCGCCGTAAGTGATGGCTACGCCTCTTTCAAAAGTCACTCCGTACTCGTATGTCCGGCTCAAATGATCGGGAGCGTATAGATATTGGATCTGTTCCTGTCCGATCCCGGATACGGCATACGTATCCATTGTGACGAAAACGTTGGTGTCCTGATATCTGCCTTCTATCGCGGTACTGGCAATGAAGTGCGTGTTTTCCGTGAGGTTCTGTGTTGCAAATACTTCCTTGCGGGCTTTAACCACTCCCGGATAGTTGACGTCTACATTCTGTACGAATATCCAGGTACGGATACAGTTTGCGGCCAGCGTGCACTTGGCATCGGTCAGTTGCATGATGTAATCGCGGAAGATAAGCCGTGTCTGATATTCGGAATTGGCAGCACGGTTGCAAAGGTTGGCACCAAAAAGCTGGCGGTAATTTCCGTGACGGGCTTCAAACAGATTGCTCGGAAGCACTTGTGTCTGTACGCCTGTCTGGAGCCATGCCCAGAGTGCTATTTTAGTTCCGTTCATTGGAGCCTGTTGTACGATGGATAGGGCACAATAAGGATTTGAACGTTCCTCTTCCATTAGCAGAGCTGTTTGGTTGGTCACGTCACTCAGGAAGTAACGGCGGAATACGGCGGTCGGATTTCCGGGAAGTTCTCCCACACACTGGTTGTAAGCCTTTAGCAAGTCCTGCAACTGGGTTGTATAGTCATCCAGACAATCCGTTTGTTCGAAAATGATATGATATTCGGTGATCCCTTTTTTAGTTTCAAAGGAAGTGATCTGTACTCTTGTCTTGTTGTATTGTCTTGTTATTAGATCCATGGTAGCCTGATATATTTTTTGTTTCCCAAAGATACAGTATATCAGATTGAAGCCAAATTTTGTTATGTGAAAAGAAAACAAAAGCTGTGAGAAAATAATATTTGTCAGGCTTTCTTTATATCATTTAATTCAACCAGTTTATTTACAATTGCATACACAGTCAGACCGCTGGCACTGTGAACCTGTAGTTTCCGGGCGATATTCCGGCGGTGAGTGATTACGGTATGAGTGGAAAGATATAGCCGGTCGGCTATCTCCCGGTTTGTCATTCCCTTAACCACACAGACAACGATCTCCTTTTCGCGTGAGCTTAATGTTTGTTGTTCTTCCTCTTCTTCCGGTTCGGGGGACGCTTCTTCAGCATTCAGCCGTTCCAGCTTATGTTTCAGTTCGTCGGGACTATCATAAATATTGAGCAGATCATCGTAAAAGCGAAGCATGCTATGATCGGCAACCATGCAGGCAATGGCCAGGCATTTCATATCGGGACAGCCGCATTCTTCTTTCAGATGCTGTATCCCAAAATATCCGGGAAGTGAAGGGTTAATGATCAGTACTTCCGGCCGGTGCATGCGAAGGCTATCCACCAGATGCTCTGCTGTGGAGATTTCTGTTAACTGGATGTGTAATCCGGGCAACCGTTTCAGGATGGTGATCAATCCGCAACGGATAATGGCAGAAGGTTCTGCAATAGCTATTTTGATGTTAGTGCTCATAAAACAGCAGTCATTTTATTGTTTTTTCAATTGCTAGTACGGCGGGAACGAAGAGGTAATCTTCTACCCGGTTATGAGAAGCCAGATCTTGTTCGGTGGCAAAGATATCGAACAGGACACTGTTCAGCAGGTAATTGTCGGGGCCGGGATAGTATTTGAGCAGGATGTTTTTGAGCTCAACGATCTTCATCTCTATCTGGTCGTGTCGTTTGCGGAAGATGCTGATATTGTATTTGGGATCTTTCACCCCTTCCAGCAGGTTGCGCACATAGGGGAAGACGATCTTTTCTTCATACGACATATGTTTATGGACTTCGTAGACATAGTCGTCGAAGAATTTGGTGATAGCGAAAGCAATATCCCCCGGGCAACCGGTGATCGCTTCCGTCAGTTTCCGGCGGATATGCGGCAACCGGAAGTTCAGGAAATAATCGTGTGCATTATGCAGATAGGTGATCAGTGATCCGAGGGAAAGGCATTTGTTGATCTCGTTGATCGTAGTCGAATTCTCTTCCGAAAGAAAATTGACAACGGTGAGGAATGTACAGCAATCCACTCCGTTCTGCCGGCATACATCCCCGATGTTTTTCTCCCCGAATCCCAGGTCGATACCGAAGCGACTCATTACGAGAACCATTGGATAGTTCTCGCAGATCAAGTCACTCATTTTATCTGTCTCTTTGTATTTTCCTTGTTTATACATAGTTGTTGTATTTATGGTGTTTCATTTATAAACAGGGGTATTGCGGAAGGTCTGCCGGAATAATGGCAATACATTCCGTTTCAATCAACCATCCCGGACGGCATACCGGCGCCAGTACAATCAGGTGTGGCAGGTGCGGATAATTCTTACGGATATAGCGGTCTACTTCCACATAATCGGCCGGGTCACGGAGATAGACGATTGCCTGCATGATATCATCGATGGAGGCTCCGCCTTCCTGCAGCAATGCTCTGATATTTTCCATCATCCGTTCGGTCTGCTTCAGAATATCTCCGGGATGAACGATCTCTCCCCGGTTGTCGATACTGGCGGTACCGGAAAGGAATATGTGTTTACGGTCGCCGTAAGAAACAGCTGTTCCCCGTTCGAACGTAACCCCGTACTCATATGTAGGGTTCAGGTGAGTAGGGGCGTAGAGGAACCGGATTTGTTCCGGTTGCAGGCCGTCGACGGTATAGGCATCCATTTGTACCAAAACGTTCGGGTCGGCATGACGGCCCTCTATCCCGGTACTGGATATATAATGTGTTTTCTCCGTCAGGTTCTGAGTGATGAACACTTCTTTACGGGCTTTTACAACACCGGCGTAATTTACATCTACATTCTGCACGAAGAACCAGGTACGGATACAATCGGCAGCCAGCGTACAATGTTGTTCGGTGAGCTGCATTACGTAGTCGTTGAGCAACAGGCGGGTCTGATATTCGGAAGTGGCAGCCTTGTTGTGTGCTCCTCCGTTCCATAAATGACGGTAACCGTTGTGTGCTGCTTCGAACATCCCTGACTTATAGGTTTCTGTCGTCATGTCGGTTTGTAACCAGACCCACAAGGCGATCTTGGTTCCGTTCATCGGAGCCTGTTGTACCACTGACAGTGCGCAATAAGGATTTTCACATTCCCGTTCGATCAGCGACTCGGCCTGATTGGCTGCATCACTCAGAAAATAACGGCGGAAAACGGCTACGGCATTCTTTAAATCTTGTTTAGTCAGTGTCTCGTAGGCAGCCTGCAACCTGTCCAATTGTTCGCAGAAAGGAAGCGAAGGGCTTGCAACGGAAAACATAATATGATATTCCGTCACCCCTCCTTTCCCTTCAAAAGAACTGATTTGAGCGTGTATGGAGTTTTGTTCGTATGTTTTAGTGAGAATCATTCTTTGGCTCCTCCTTCGATCCAACTTTGTAATAGAGTTATTTTTTCGGGCATGACTGACAATATATCACTGTGATCGTGTCTTGTCGTATTTGACAAAAGGATATCCAGGATAAAACTGTCATTCGTGTTACCCGGATTTACCAGCATTTTCCCTTCCGGTGATAAATCGGCTTTCACATTAACAAGAGCCTCATAGCTTTTCCCTTCCGTCAGGTATAATCCTCCGGCAGCAGAAGTACTGGTCCCATGACAGGCGATGCAATGAGAATCGAATACCGTTTTTTGAATACTGTTGAACATGCCGGCATTGATTGTTCCTGCATTTAAAAAGACAGTGTCATCCTGTGCGGTGAAGTCTGCTTTGTAGAAGGTGGCAATGCGCTTTCTCAATCGGTTGATGACGCATACTTCGACTTGGCTGACTTCTGTCGAGATTCCTGACAAGATGACATCGACCGTTTCTCCGTCTTTTTCAGGGGCTGGTATCCCTTTGGAAATGGTGGCATAGTCAGTATTGTCAAATCCGGCAATAACAACGCTGTAACCTTCCGGCCAGTCGTTGATACCGCAGATGTTGGTCGTTATTCTCAGAACACTTCCTTCGGTGGTGGTAATATTATTATTTGTATATATTTTACCGTCGTCACAGGCGATCAGCCCGAGTGCTGACAGTAATAGTATTGAAAGAATTTCTTTTTTCATATTCTTCTCGTTAGAATGTATATTGAAGCAGGACTGTGCCGGAATGCATGGCAAGCCCGAGGTCGTCGTTATCGCGGTCGAGTTGCGTATCATGACCGGTACGTCCGGTAAACTGGTACATGGCCTGTAGTTTCAGGTTACAACCTTTGAAGAAATAGTTGATACCTACTGCCGGCATGTTGAGAAATCCGTTCGTGTCGAGTCCGTTGCGGTTCATGAAATCATAACGGGCAGTAGCCTGTAGGCGGTTAGTAACGAAATATCCCCCCTGTACATATCCTCCCAGATAGTTGTAACTTTCGTCAATTTTCTGACGCTTAGTGAATCCTACATTCATATAGTAAATTTCTGCTCCGAGGTACAGGCGTTTTTTCAGCATGGCGAATTCCGCCCCGGCACGATAATCGTTTGTACTTTCATTTTCACTTTCCACATTAAGAGATGTGGAAAGACCGAATAACATTTTGTCTTCGTTCAGAAGGTTGGGATTACCCTGTGTGGCAGGCATTACCCCTTTAGGCATATAGGTTACGCGTCCGGCATAAAGCAAGGAAGGAATATGCCAGTCGTCACTAAATGTTTTGGATGCCACATTAACGGAACTTCCCGTGCCATTGAATATTCCGACTTCATATCCGAATTTTTCTTTTACCACACCGTGAATTTCAACACCGAGGTCAAAGCCTGTTCCGATGTTTGGGGTTACAGCGTTGAGCGAATGAGGTAAAATAACTGGTGCTGTAAGTGATATAGGCATTACCGGCATCAATGTTTCTCCCAATGTAGTCAGGTAAGCATGGGTAAACGGTGTTTTAAATTTACCGACGCGTACGGCGAACTGCCGTTTCAACTGTACGTCGAACCAGGCTTGCTGAAGAAGTGCACCACCTGATGCAGCCGCATTGATGGAAAGGTTGAATGTTATCATATTGAAGGCTTTTCCGGTAAATCCCAGAATAGCATAAGGAATAGAAAATCCTGAATTGGCAATGTTGTCCTGATTGTAGGCGGGGTCCAGTCCTTCATCGTCGTAGTAATTGAGATTGGCTGCTGTCTGCACCAATAAATAAGGTTTGAATATGAAATCACCTTTTTTTGTTCCTATCGTGAATCCTTCTTTTCCCGCTAAGGATACGATACCATTTTCCATATCGTTTTCGTGTTGTGCGATGGCTGCAACAGGCAGGAGTAACAATAGTGTGATAACTGCTATTATTTGTTTCATAATTATATTATAACAAGTGTGTTAAAGTGAATTTAAGAATGTAATCAGAGCATCGCGATCCTCTTTGCTCATTTTCTTGAATAAATTTTTGGATGCTTCTCCTTCGCCCCCGTGCCACATGATGGCTTCTACCAAATTGCGGGCACGTCCGTCATGAAGGAAATAAGTATGTCCGTTGACTTTCTCCTGAAGTCCGATACCCCACAGCGGGGTAGTACGCCATTCGTTTCCGCGGGCCAGACCACTGACGTAGTTGTCGTTCAGGCCGACTCCCATGATTTCCGATCCCATGTCATGCAACAGGTAATCGGAGTAGGGATGGATAGTCTGACTACCTAACCAAGGAACTTGGGTATTATTCAACAATACCGACCCACGTGATTTTGTGTGTAAAGTTGTGACATGGCATAAGTGACATTTGGCCTGATAGAACATCTCTTCCCCGCGTATTACCTGCGGGTCGTTTACATTCCGTCGGGCCGGAACCCCAAGACTTTGCATGTAGAAATCGACATCTTCCATATCTATTGTTGAAATATCCAGTTGATCGTAAGAAAGTCCCATCATACTGCCTTGATTCACCTGTATCTGGCCTTCACAAATTTCTTCCGGATAGCGGCTGTTAGTGACACCCATATCACTGGAGAAACCCAACTCGACTGTCAGATCTGCATGTTGAGCTTTGTTTCCTGACAGCCCCAGACTCATGACTCCCCGTTCAGAGATGTAGTTGCAACGTCCGCTGATACCATATTCCGGGTAGTTGCTTTTAGCGGCCAATGCTTCGATTTCTTTAGGATCGAGTGCCATCATTTGTCCCATTCCGACATGGCGTAAAGGGATACGAACTGTACAGAATAAATCTTTAGGAGCAATACTGTCGGCATACCATTCGGTAATGGAGTAGTCCGGTTTACATAATTCATAAGTCTCCCCATCCGGGAAGGAGAATGTCTCATGAGTATATTTTACTGAAAGTTTTCCTTCCGGTTTGACTCCGTAAATAGCCTGGTCGTGAAGCACCCGGCCGTAATCCCTGAAGAAGGCTCCGTTTCTGCGGCTGATATAAACCAGCATGGAAGAGAAGCCATAATTACCAGAACCGCCTTCGCTCCAAAGAGTCGGACGGGTACGACCTGCATTGCGGTGGCAACTGCCGCAGGAGTAACCGGCATAAACTGGCCCTAATCCTCCTCCTTGACCATTAGAACTAGTACGCACGTCATCATATAATTTGTCTCCCCGGTAAAAGCGTATCAGGTTATTTCCCGTAACCCAATCGGCATTAGAGTCGTACGCTTTCGATGAATTCACGAAGATGGTGGAAGTGCCGGCGGAGAGTGCATATCCGTTAGCTATTTCAACATCGTCTATATCAAATCCGTCTTCACACGCGCTTGCAATGAGCAATAAAGTAAAAGATAAAAACAGATTGTAATATTGTTTCATTTTTATGTCTTGTTGTTGTTTAGGTATACGAACAAACAAGTCAAGAGGGTAGGTTTGACATCCTGCCTCTTGACTATATAAATCAATGGAATATTATTATTGGATGGTGCGAGGCTTTCCATCTTTGAAAAGCAAGAATTCCAATGTGTGGAAACCACGGGCACTCTGAGCTTCTTCCACTGCATCGTCATCATCTCCTGTACCCCATTCCAAATCGCTGAAGTTGCCGGAATCCAGAATTCCTACGATTCTAACCTGGTCGAGAGGCCAACTGTCCATATTGGGGTCGAGGCCTAAATGATCTACTGGGCCAAACAGGAAGGCTTCGCTCTTTTCCCATGGTTCACGGGCTACCAACCATGCATCGCAAGCATTACTGAAATTAATATCGCTCGGATTATTTCTGAATGTCGTAATTGAATTGAGCAAAGCCGTATTTTGTTCCATGAGTGATTTGTAAGTCGGTAATACAACCCCATCTACATAATTATCAACGATGGCATCCAGTATGCTGTCGTATGAATTGGCTTTATAGGCATCGTCAGCATAGCCTTTCAAGCTTTCAAATACATTTGTTAATGTTTCGCAGGCATCCATGGCAGCACGAGCTTCGTTGCTGTTGATGTTGTTGCGGAAAGGTTGCGGGATAGCCTGGATTGCGGTTGCTGCATTTGCGATAGCCGTTTTTACTTGTGTATCGAGATCGGCATTGGTTGTAGCAACCAGAGCTGACAACGAATTTTTATGAATTGTTCCGTCCAATGAACCATAATAAGCGTTACGGATAGACCAGATATTATTCGTATAGTCGTCGCGTGAATGCCAGCTATACCATGACTCTACGGCATAAAGGGCCTCTGTCGTATTACCTGCAACGTATTTGCTGTATGGATCACCGATCTTAGCGTTACCAACTTCATCTGCAATTGTAATGCATCCTTCTATAAGTTCGTCTACACAATTAAGTGCACTGGTGTATACAGAGTTATGATTTTTGAAAAGAGAAGCGAAACTTTCACCTCCTGTATAACTTTCACTTTCATACTTTGTATTCCATGCGTTGTAAAGGGTGGTAGCATCATTCTTTAATAAGTTTGCTACATTATACATGTAATTGCCCCAACTTACTGCATTTTCAGCAGTATATTCAATGTTAGCTGCGTCTGGCTTGTCATCCGGTTTCGGATCATCGTTATCACTGCATGATATGGCTGTAAATAACAGCCCTAATGCACAAATAGCTGAATAAAAGAATCGTTTGTCCATGTGTCTAATTATTAATATATTATTGCTCTTTATTTATTTATAAACCAACCGATATAAGCTATACCGAGGCTAAATTCATTTTCGCTGTTATATTTCCCTCCTCCGATCTGGCGGGTTGCATAATCCGCTTTTACTACCAGGTTAGGCAGGGCATACCAGTTCAAACCGGCGGTCCACATGCTTACTTGGCATCTTTTTTCCATCGTCTGTCCGCTTTCACCTTTTTCCTGAGGGTTGTAATATTCGTAGCGGGCAAAAGGATAGATGGTCGGTATTTTGGCATTCTCTTTAAAGAACGAACGGATGTTAATACCCACTTCTCCACCGTAGCTGACTGCGTTTTTGGCAATAGGTGTCAATCGGCTGTAAGGCGATTTGCTGGATTGTTTACCGTTCCAGTTACTAAGTTCTTTGGAGTTTCCCAGGTTCCCGTAGAGGATGTTTCCACGGGCAGTTACATATTTGTTGCGGAATTGCAGGTCTGCTGTATATATGCGGACCGGTATTCTGCCGACACCTGCATAAGTCGTTGTTTTGTCGGAGTTGGCTCCGGCATCATTGCAATAATACATGGAACCTCCAATCTTTAATCCGGGGATACCTTCATAATTCAAACGGCCTACATAAGCCGGTGAAGTGAAGTTGTCCGCTTCGAAAAGGCCTTGTTTTCCACTGGCAACCCATGTGTCGCGATCAAAGCCGTTTGCATTCAGACCGGCAACAATGAGTGCCTGATAACTGAATTTGGTATAGTTTTTACCGAAAGTACCGAAGAACTCAATACCGTTTTCATGCCAGGTAGAGGGCAGAAGGGTTGTTTCACCTTCCGGACGTGAGGTTCCGAAGAAGTTGATCGGCTCATGATGTTCGTTTGTCAATCCGACAGGTACGATAAGATGTCCCGCACGTACATTGAAGGCTGGGTGAATCAGGCGGGTGATATGGAATTGTTCAAGAGCGACTTCTCCACCCTTTTCTATTTCCGTTTCATATTCGCCGTTTTCTTTTTGTTCAAGTTCGACGGCTGAGCCTGTACCACCTGCTTCAAATTCTATTTCGGCTCCCAGTATCCATTTGGAATTGAATTTGTAGTCGAATGCTAAAACGAAGCGAGGGATAGATATCGAATTCCGGTTGTCTTTTGTATTACCATAGGTAACTCCGGAAAAACGATTGATGCCATAATCCATAAAATTAGCCAAGATCTCTCCATAACCGCCGAAGCGAAATTTTTCATAACCGCCGGCATAAATTTCAGCCGATTTCTCTGATGCTGTAGGTGTTTCTTCGTTTTGTGCCAGGGCCGTTGCGCAAGACCCAAGTAGAGCGACAACCAGTAAGTTTGTTAATTTTCTCATTGCCTTTTTTAATTTTGGGCAAAATTAGGGCGGTTAAAAAGTATGCGCAATCGCATATTGTAGGTAAAATAAGGACAATCTTACCTATTTGTAGGTATTTATGGGTGTTTGAATAGATATTTGTTATCTGATCTAATGCCTTGTAAAGGCGTAATGAATACAAGGAGATGTTAAAAAACATAGCTGGTAATTGCTTGCCGACAATTGTCTGCAAGCCTGCCCACAACTATCTGCAAGCTTGTTGACAATTATAGACAAGCTTGCAGATAATTATCAGCAACAAATCTCTTAGCAGACAATTTTATCCCTTCTCGTTTAATAGTCTTTCAAGTAAGGCTTTCTCTTTTCCATTAGTCGGCATACGTTTGTATAAGGATGCATTTTTTGTCTTATAATCCCTATTAATAGTTAGAAACAGGTGCGTTTTACATATATATAGGTATTGCGTGCGTCTTTACGTGCTTTTACCTTTGTCGCATCAATTAAGTTTTACTATTAGTATAATCGTCCGACCAAAACCCGATTTGTTGATTTTTATGTACACCTATTATTTAAGGTAAATACCCGTGAAAGGGATTTTTTATTGGTTGTCCCTTTCATATATAAAGATGAGCCATCCTGTGAAGAATGGCTCTTTTTTGTTTGTCGAAGGAAGCATTTTTCTTCATTATAACACGGAATAGGTAATGGAACGCTCTTTTTTACTATATAATAGGTATTGTGTACTCTTCCTGACAGCTCTATCTTTGCAACATAGAAAAGAAAGTAACACTATTAGTATAATCGCTATATCAAAACCTTTTGCTAATTATGTAAGCATATAAGATGATTAAACGTGTGTCGGAATGTTTTATTGGTTGTTTCCGACATAAAAAAGGAGCCCGCCTGTGAAGGATGGTTCCTTTTTTATTTTTTTGAAGTTATTTATGAACCTTCCTGTTTGATACCTATATCAGGCGATAAGCCACAGTATATCTGCTGTTTTAGTAACTATTTGTAGGGATTTTGACCGTTGGGAATACATGATGTATTTACTGATTGTTTCGCATGACATATAAATAACGTACCTTTGCATCGAAATTAAAACCGAAGTAAACAAAATAAGGTATGAAGTTTGAAAACGAGAACTGGGCGCAGTTCAAAGGCGAAATTTGGAAAAGAGAGATTAATGTAAGGGATTTTATCCAAAACAACTACAAACCTTACGAAGGGGATGACTCTTTCTTGAAAGACTCCTCAGACAAGACGAAGAAAGTTTGGGATAAATTGACCGAAATGTTTAAGGTTGAAAGGGAGAAGGGTGTTTACGACGCTGAAACAAAATATCCTCAAGGTATAGATACTTACGGGCCAGGTTATATTGACAAAGAAAACGAAGTGATTGTCGGCCTGCAAACCGATGCCCCCCTGAAACGCGGTATCTACCCGAAATGTGGTACCCGCATGGTGGAAAACAGTCTGGAAGCTTACGGCTACAAACTGGATCCGATGACAAAAGAAATCTTCACGAAATACAGAAAGACGCATAACGAAGGCGTATTCTCCGCTTATACAGATGAAATGGTCGCAGCACGCCGTTCCGCCATCATTACCGGCCTGCCGGATGCTTACGGACGCGGACGTATCATCGGTGACTACCGTCGCGTGGCCCTGTACGGTACAGAGATCCTGATCGCAGAAAAGAAACATTATCTGAAAAGACTCGATATCCAGGAGCTGACCGAAGAGATCATCCAGAGCCGTGAGGAAATATCCGAACAGATCAAGGCGCTGAAAGCATTCGAAAAGATGTGTGCCGGTTATGGTTTCGATGTGACTAAACCTGCTAAGGATGCACGCGAAGCCGTTCAGTTCGTATACCTGGGGTATCTGGCTGCGGTGAAAGACCAGGACGGTGCTGCCATGTCATTGGGACGCACTTCTACTTTCCTCGACATCTATATTGAAAAAGATATCCGTGAAGGCAAACTGACGGAAGAAGAAGCACAGGAGTTGATCGACCAGTTTATCATCAAACTGCGTATCGTTCGTTTCCTGCGTACTCCGGAATATAACGACCTGTTCTCAGGCGATCCTGTTTGGGTGACTGAATCGTTAGGCGGACAGGGTGTCGACGGCCGTTCATTGGTGACGAAGACATCTTACCGTTACCTGCATACATTATATAACCTCGGCCCGGCACCGGAACCCAACTTGACGGTTCTGTGGTTCAACAACGCTCCTGAAAACTGGAAACGTTTCTGTGCAAAGGTTTCTATCGATACTTCCGCTATCCAGTATGAGAACGACGACCTGATGCGTCCGGATTATGGGGACGATTACGGTATCGCCTGCTGCGTATCTCCGATGAAGATCGGTAAGCAGATGCAGTATTTCGGTGCACGTGCCAACCTGGCTAAGTGTCTGCTGTATGCCATCAACGGTGGCCGTGACGAAAGATCAGGTGTACAGGTGGCTCCGAAGTTTGAACCGATCACCAGCGAATACCTGGATTACAACGAAGTGATGGAGAAATACGAACAGATGATGCGCTGGCTGGCTAAGGTCTATGTGAACGCACTGAAGATCATCCATTACATGCACGATAAATATGCTTACGAAGCATTCGAGATGGCTTTGCATGACGGTTCGGTGGAACGTATCCGCGCCACAGGTATTGCCGGCCTTTCTATCGTGGCAGACTCGTTGGCCGCTATCCGCGATACAAAAGTAAAAGTGATCCGCGACGAACGTGGCTTGGCTGTCGGTTTCGAACGCGAAGGCGATTATGTTCCTTTCGGTAACAATGACGACCGTACAGATAGCATCGCTGTCGATATCACTGAAAAGTTCATGGAATATCTGCGCCAGCACCAGACATACCGCAATGCCACTCCGACACAGTCTATCCTGACTATCACCTCTAATGTGGTATACGGAAAGAAAACTGGTGCAACTCCCGACGGTCGCGAAGGCGGTACACCGTTTGCCCCGGGTGCCAACCCGATGAACGGACGTGATACCAAAGGCGCTATCGCTGCACTGGCATCGGTTGCTAAACTGCCGTTCCAGCATGCACACGACGGTATCTCTTATACATTTGCCGTTTCCCCTGCCACATTAGGCAAGGAACGTGATATCCAGATCGCCAATATGGTCGGCCTGCTGGACGGTTACTTTACGCCTGACGGCGGACAGCATCTGAACGTGAACGTATTCGACAAGGAACTGTTGCTCGATGCTATGGATCACCCGGAAAACTATCCGCAGTTGACGATCCGTGTATCAGGTTATGCCGTGAACTTTGTGAAACTGACACGCGAACAGCAGTTGGATGTCATTTCAAGAACAATCAATCATTCACTTTAATGATTGGACGCATACATTCACTAGAGAGTTTCGGGACCGTTGATGGTCCCGGAATTCGCTTTGTTGTTTTTATGCAAGGCTGTCCGCTTCGTTGTCTGTACTGCCACAATCCGGATACCTGGGACAGCAAAGGCGGTGCCAAATATCAGATGACACCGGAAGAACTGTTGGCAGAGGTTTTACGATATAAGAACTTTATCGCCAAAGGCGGCGTGACTGTCACCGGGGGAGAACCCTTGTTGCAGGCTGAATTTCTCAAGGAGTTTTTTCGTCTTTGCCGGGAAGAAGGTATTCATACGGCACTCGATACTTCCGGCTATATCTGTACCCCGAAAGCGTTGGAGATATTGGAATATGTCGATCTGGTTTTGCTGGATATAAAAACGATAGACCCCGAACTGCATCCCCGTTTAACAGCAGTGAAACTGGATAATACGTTACGTTTCCTGGATGAACTGGAGAAACGCGGTATTCCCGTATGGATACGCCACGTCATCGTTCCCGGGCTGACGGATAACGACGAAGCTCTGGATCAATTAGCAGAATACATCAGCCATTATAAAACCGTTCAAAAAGCAGAACTTTTGCCTTACCATACGATGGGTACTTACAAATACGAAGCACAAGGGATCGACTACAAATTAAAAGATGTAGACCCTCTTTCCGCCGAACGTCTGGCAAATGCGAAAGAGATCTTTAAGAAACACGGTATAGTTATTTGACCTTACTCGATCGGTTCTCTGCGAATCTTTACCGGTTCCCTGCGGATTTTATTGACATAACGGACACTGTCATTCTCAATGCTGCTGACATCTCCCTGGCAGTTGGTGAAGTATACATAGTGTCCCATATCCATGAACCGGTATACTTTACAACCGTCGTGTTCAAATAAATACTCGACCTTATAGGTGGGATTATTATCTGAAGCCGATTTGGCAATGGGTGTTCCTGCCAAACCACAAGCGGAAAAACCGAGGGCGCATGATAACAGCGCACCGGCCGATAAAGTTAAAAAGCTAATTCTCTTCATATTTCTGTCGCTTTTAGTTGATGCCCAAAGATAGCGATTTTCAAAGAATACAGTATTAAAGCGTGATAAATTACCTATAATCAGGTATATTTTTATTGCCGGAAAAAACATAGCTTTGTCCCATATTGTTACTCTGATAAAAGAAAGAATATGGAACAACATCATCACGATCATCACCACCACGAGATAACCTCCCTCAACAAGGCTTTTATTATAGGTATCACCCTGAACCTGGCGTTTGTCGTAGCCGAGTTTGTGGCAGGCTTCTGGTATAACTCGCTGGGACTGCTGTCCGATGCGGGGCATAACCTCGGGGATGTGGCCAGTTTGGTACTGGCTATGCTGGCATTCCGGCTGGCGAAGGTACATCCTACCGGCAAATACACGTATGGCTACAAGAAAAGCACCGTGCTGGTTTCTTTGTTGAATGCCGTCATCCTCCTGGTGGCTGTCGGGATCATCATTGCTGAAAGTATAGGGAAACTGATGCACCCGCGTCCGGTCGAGGGCGACGCTATCGCCTGGGTGGCAGGTATCGGGGTTGTTATCAATGGGATTACGGCATGGCTGTTTATGAAGGACAAAGAGAAGGATCTGAATGTGAAAGGCGCCTACCTGCATATGGCGGCTGATGCGTTGGTATCGGTCGGTGTGGTGGTCTCCGGTATCGTGATAGCCCATACGGGATGGTATATTATCGACCCGATCATCGGATTGCTGATCGCCATCGTCATTATTGTTTCCACCTGGGGATTGTTGCGCGACAGCCTGCGTCTTTCACTCGACGGTGTGCCTATGGGGACGGATATAGACAAGGTGGAAGAGGTGATCCATGCGGTAGAGGGAGTGAAAGGAGTGCACCACCTGCATATATGGGCGATCAGCACTACCGAAACAGCCCTGACTGCACATATTGCCATCGAAAATGTATCGGATATGGAACGCATCAAACAAGAGATAAAACACAAGCTTTTGCATGCAGGCATCCAGCATGCCACGCTCGAATTTGAAATGTCCGGCATCAAGTGCAATGGCCGTTGTTGTTCAGAGGAATAGGGTGGGATAATAAGGTTGATTTACTGATACTCAAAGATTTTGTCTATGACCACATAAAACCTTTCGATTGGATTTTTTGTTCTTACCTCGAATCGGCAACTTATCTTTGCACCAGTAACAAAAACAAATAGTAATAACAATAAAATAGTAAATCAAATGGAACCTATTATCAATTCACAAGCACCCGAGTTTAAAGTACAGGCATTTCAGAACGGAAGTTTCAAAACTGTAAGTAGCGACGACATCAAAGGCAAATGGGCTATCTTCTTTTTCTATCCGGCAGACTTTACATTTGTTTGCCCGACTGAACTGGTAGACATGGCCGACAAATATGCACAGTTCCAGGCTATGGGCGTAGAAGTTTATTCTGTAAGCACAGACTCACACTTCGTACACAAAGCATGGCACGACGCTTCTGAAACGATCCGTAAGATCAAATACCCGATGTTGGCCGACCCCACAGGCGCTTTGAGCCGCGCATTCGGTGTAATGATCGAAGAAGACGGTATGGCTTACCGCGGTACATTCCTGGTAAACCCGGAAGGAAAGATCAAATTGGCAGAAATCAACGACAACGGTATCGGCCGTAACGCAGACGAACTGCTTCGTAAAGTGGAAGCTGCTCAGTTCATCGCAGAACACCCGAGCGAAGTTTGTCCGGCTAAATGGAAAAAAGGCGGCGAAACGCTGAAACCGAGCATTGATCTGGTCGGTAAGATCTAATAGTAAAAAGGGAAGGCCGGCAATCAAATGTCGGCCTTTTTTGTTTGGAAACAATTAAAACAAAGGATTTATTATGTTAGACTCAGCGATGAAAGACCAGTTATCCGGCATCTTTGCAGGATTAACGACAAACTATATATTTGATGTCACAGTAGCTCCGGAACATGAAAACCGCCATGAGCTGCTCGAACTACTGAACGATGTGGCCTCCTGTTCCGACAAACTGTCCGTGCAGGTAACTGATGGCGACGGCCTGGAATTCTCCTTGTTGAAAAATGGCGAAAAGACCGGCATTAAGTTCCGCGGCGTCCCTAACGGCCATGAATTTACTTCCCTGCTGCTGGCCATCCTGAACAGTGACGGCAAAGGAAAGAACATTCCCGACGAGAGTATCTGTAATAAGGTAAAGGCGCTGAACGGCCCGGTCAAACTGACCACTTATGTGTCGTTGACCTGTACGAACTGCCCCGATGTGGTGCAGGCTCTGAACGTGATGGCAACGTTGAATCCGCAGATCACCCACGAAATGGTGGACGGCGCGATCAACCAGGAAGAAGTGGAAGCCATGAAAGTGCAGGGTGTCCCTTCCGTATTTGCCGACGGCAAGCTGATCCATGTAGGACGCGGGGATTTCGGCGAACTGCTGGGTAAACTGGAAGCCCAATACGGCGTGAAAGAAGAAAACCTGCCGGTGGTGGAGAAGAACTATGACGTAATCATTGTCGGTGGTGGCCCTGCCGGAAGTGCGGCTGCCATCTATACCGCCCGTAAAGGGTTGAACGTAGCGGTCGTTGCAGACCGTATCGGCGGGCAGGTGAAAGAAACTGTCGGTATCGAGAACATGATCTCCGTGTCGCAGACGACAGGCCAGCAACTGGCACTCGACCTGATGGCGCACATGAAGGATTATCCGATCGACATCCTCGAACACCGCCGTATCGAAAAGGTGGAACTGGGAGATCGTGAAAAGCTACTGACCACCTCTACCGGTGAAAAGTTGATTGCCCCGGCCGTTATCGTAGCCACCGGAGCCAGCTGGCGACGTTTGAACGTCCCCGGCGAAACGGAATACATCGGACGCGGCGTAGCTTTCTGTCCGCATTGCGACGGCCCGTTCTATAAAGGCAAACGTGTGGCTGTTGTCGGTGGCGGTAACTCCGGTGTCGAGGCGGCTATCGACCTGGCCGGTATCTGCTCGAAAGTGACGCTACTGGAATTCGCAGACGAATTGAAAGCGGATCAGGTCTTGCAAGACAAAGTAAGAAGCCTGCCGAATGTGGAGATCTTCATGCATTCCCAGACGATGGAAGTGTTGGGTAACGGGGAGAAAGTGACCGCTATCCGTATAAAAGACCGTAAGACAGAGGAAGTGCGCAACATCGAACTGGATGGTATCTTCGTCCAGATCGGCTTGGCAGCCAACAGCGGCCCGTTCCGTGACGTGGTAGACACGAACCGCCCCGGCGAGATCGTGATCGACAGCCATTGCCGTACGAGCGTTCCCGGTATCTATGCGGCCGGCGACGTTTCTACCGTACCTTACAAGCAGATCATTATCTCGATGGGCGAAGGTGCGAAAGCGGCGTTGACTGCTTTCGAAGACCGGATGCGCGGCATTATCTGATAAATATTATTACGTAAATAAAAAGGTGTCCCTGATAGTCTGCACCACAGACTAAAGGGACACCTTCTTTTTATGCACGGAATTTCGCAGTTACTATAAGATCACTTTATACCGCGTATCGGCTATCTGTACGATATAGATACCGGAAGGCAATGGCCACAATGTATCTCCTGCCGGAATCTCCGCCTGTTTAACCAGTGAGCCTGCCAGATTGTACACCCTTGCCGTTTGCCCGGTTACGGTACTGATATGCAGATTGCCTTTGGCAGCCCACACCTTGACCGCATCCGTTGCGACTACTTCGTTGCCTACCGGATCAGGGTTCTTCACGATACCGTCGATAAAGATCTCCACATCATTACGCACATACTTCACGATATAAGCACCGTCGCTGCTGCGTGGGGTGATGGTTTCGCCCCGGTCGGTCGTTATTACAGGTTCGGATTGATCGTATTCTTTATCTAGTGTGAGATAGAAGCGGAAGCTGCCCCATGCTTCTACTTCGTATTCCCCTGCTACCGGATCAGTCGTAGCCCCTTCTACAACGGGAAGAGTCACCGTGTAGTAGACTGTCGGACTTGGATCAGGAACGGGGTCAGGATCGGGAGTGACAGGTGGTGTTGAAGTTGATTCGAATGTAGCCGAAAGGGTAACATTCGCAATGACCGTATGCGTATTATCGATCGGAGCATCATCCGCTGTAAACGTTTTAAGTTGGAAGCCGGCGGCAGGAGTGGCTGTTAAAGTCAAAACGGTGTTGCTTGGAATATGACTGTTTTCTCCATCAACCAATGAACCTCCCGTATAAGTGGCAGTAATCGTTCCGTTTGCAGTCGGTTGGGTAAGCGTCACCTTAAAAGTTTGATAAGTTGCTTTCTTTAGATTATCGGCCGGTTGCTGAGTCCCTTTATCGATAAAGGCTTGCAGGCGGGGTAATAAAGTCGGGTCTGTTGTCATATTCCAAACAGTTGTAGAGCGTGTGGCAGGGAAGGGATACATGTTGCCTTCCCATACGGCTCCATCTGTCTGGTCTGCACCTTCATTTGTCCATGTGCCGGGGATAAACAGCGTGGCATAATTGTTGGTCAATATCCCGGTGTTTTCACCCGTGATACGGCCTTGTCCGGTTGTACCTGAAATGCCCTCTTTGTTTAAAGCCAGACAGTTTTCGATAGTTCCGGTATTTGTGCCCGAAATACCTCCGGCTTTATTGCTTGCATCTGTTTCTGCAATCTTTCCGATAGCATAACTGTTTTGAATAGTACCCGTGTTACTGCCGCTAATACCTCCTATGGATGCATTGGTTGCTCCGGCGATCTCGGTTGTGGCATAGCAATTGGTTATTGTTCCGGCATTGCTTCCGGTGATACATCCGGCGGATAGACCGGTAATTTGGCCGCCCGTAACGAAGCTGTTTTCAATTGTTGCCCCTGACTCGCATTTACCGGCTATACCGCCGCTTTCTGCTGATCCGCCCTCGGCGATTACTTCATCTTTAATCATAACTCCCAGATTACTGACTTTTGCACCGGATTTTAAATTTGCAAACAATCCGGCTGCTTCTGCACTCTTGCTTTGCGGAATCTTCAGCCCTGAAATAATATAGCCGTTGCCATCGAAAACTCCGGCAAAGTCTTTAAGCGGTGTCCAGTCAGAAGTCAGTTCAAAACTGTTCATCATTATGAAGTATTTATTCTGATAAGAAGAACTGGTAATCATTTTCAGAAGATTTTCATTCTTTACCTGATAAGGACTACCTTGACTTCCGTCTCCAGTCCATATAAATTCGTCTTTTGCCGGACTCTCGGCTCCGTTTATCAATGTCGGCAGATTATCGCCGTTCAAGTACCATCCGGCGGTACCCCAATCCGCTAAGGCATTACCGGGGGAGTCGTTGAAATTATCCTGTGTCAGGAGTATGCCGTTTTTATCGTTTCCGCCGGGGACAATCAGATAGGTCGTTTTAGGGCCTGGGCCTGCATCTGTGGTTATTGCTGTCAGAGGAGAAGAAAAGCAATTTGTATAAATAATGCTTCCGCCGCTTTCTAATGCTACAAGGTTACCTGCTTGAGGTGAGTTGCTGTTTGGTGCATAGGCTGATATGTTTTTACAAAGCGAGAAACAATTAGTTAAATTGAGTGTTCCATTATACTGCCGTCCGATAATTCCCCCGGCAGCAGCATGTGCTGCACCATAATCCGTTCTGGCTGTAACTGTATTTATGCAGGTATAACAATTCGTAATATTGATTGTAGTGTTGAGTATTGAGATCCATCCGATCAATCCACCTGCCAATGCGTCATCCGATGTGTATTTACTATCTATCAAACTACCGGTAACAAAGCAATTTTTGATAGTGATTGTTAGAGAACCGGAGCTATCAATGTTTCCTGCTAATCCTCCGACATACGTTCCGCTTATACCGGCTTTGCCGATTGATATGCCCAGGTTTTTGATCGTCCCATCCGAATAGAATGTGCAATGACCAAAGAGCCCGGCATAATAGTGTGCGGTTTCTTTTGATATGTATAGATTACTAATCGTATGGTTATCTCCGTCAAAATTACCTTGAAAGGAATTACTTGCTCCTATTGGTGTCCATGCTTTATCATTCAAGTCAATATCATTAGTCAGCTTAAAGTGTTTTCTGGTAGTATTAAGAGAGTTTTCATTGACCCCTTTTGCCAGATAGGCCAGTTCCGCGCCGGAACTGATTAGATAAGGAGTAGCTTCGTTTCCATCACCTCCGCTAAAACCATTGGCAATGCTTCCATCCCAGACATCCGCCTGCCCCCATCCTGTAACCGGCAGCATGCAGCATGCGACCGCTATTAACAGGCAGCGGCAAACCATTCGTGTAAAAGTTGTTTTCATTCTGAATTATGTATTATTATTTAGTAGTTGTTTATTTTCCGGTTAGTGCGCTCACCGCACCCCCTCGGGTGCGGTGTCTGCGCATTAGTTAGTGCGGTGCGTGCGCACGAGTGGGTGCGGAGGCCGCACCTTACCGGGTGCGATCATTCGATTACCGGGCGGTCATCCTCACCGCTACCGCCGCCGTTACCAACCGTGAGTAAATAAGGGAAACGGTTGCGGCGAACCTCTTTGAGCAGCGTCTGCCGGTTGTTTCCGTATTGGGAAGCGATTTCCAGATAATACTTACCGTCAGCCAGTGACGGAATGATAAAGGAGAAATAAGAAGGATCGTTGCGGGAAACGGCTGTCATCGGAACGGCTGTTTCCGTATCATCACCCTCTTTCACAAAGAAGAAACCGACCGTGCTGCCTTCGGTTCCGGCAATCTTAACACGTTTACCTTCGCCATTGAGGGTATTTCCCGGAGTGATCTTTCCATTTACTTCACCGGTAAATATATCGGTCACTTTCGTGATGGTAGGAAGGCCTTCCACCACTTCACCAACGATTACGCTGATGCCTTTCATATCCTCTTTCACTTCTTTGATAGGTGTGCTGCGGAGGGTTACGTTATTCTTTGCCGGATCGAATTTGGCCTTCGGGCCGATAAAGGAGCCGTCTATCCCGAGAGAGTTGTTTGTCAGGCCGAACTCTACGGTAGAACCGGAGTACAATTCTTCCTTGGCGGTCGCTTTCAAATCGTTGTGGGCGGCCAGTAATTCGGAAGCGGAGAATTTACTTTTACCGCTTGCGGCGATATTACAGAGGTCTTCGATCGAGCGGCTTGCCACGTAAGTAACGTTGGCAGTGAAGTCGTCTTCACGCTCTGTCAGCATGTTAGCTACTAAAGTGGCCACAATGCTACGCTTTTTAGGTTCATTAGATGCCATAAGCTTTATTAATTTTAATGAGTTCTGTATGAACTACGGTAGCAGTCTTGATAATTAAGTTGTGTCGGTTGCGAATCTTGTTGAAAGTTCTATCAATTTGGGAATATGTCAGTTTATCGAAGTTTGATCTGATTACCTTATGATACCATAACGGTACCTTTAATAGGAGTGAAAAGCAGATAAATAGCTCTGTTTTTTTATGGGAACCTTGATTATTAGTTTATAATAAGTGTTGTGTTTGTCAATAATTCTTATCTTTGCCTCAAACAAACAGAGTTCATACAGAACTAAGTTATTTTTAGTAAGAATAATACACGAAATTCTCCTGTATCTTAGCGAAGAACGTTTAACTTTGTTGCCTTTAAGGAAACTATTTTATTAATTCAATCCGTATAATTATGTCGATGCATGCAATAGAAAGCCTGGTGGAGTATTCTGTAAAAACAGTGGCAACCGCTTCTCCTGTTCCCCCTTTAGCCCGTAATATTTGTTTCAGCCTTTACGAACTCCAGAATCTACTGGATTGTGGATATACCGTTTTGCGGGTCAAGGATGAACTGGTAGCACTTGGTTACCTTTTCCTGCTGCCGCCGGAACAGTTGCCGGAGCCTGAATGCAAGGCTGCCAAGAAACTCGCCAAAAAAGGGGGCTTTCTGAATAAAGAAACTTATTTCGATCTGCGTTCCGGATGTTGCTGCGTCACCGCCGGTTCGAAGTTATGGAAGAAACTGCTCGATCTGGGGATCCTTCCTGCATCGGCCAAGACTGAACTGCGCAAACTCGATCCGGTGGAGCTGGCGGAGCTTATTATCCCCCTGGCTTCAAAGGCTCTTGCCGAAGGTGATAAAACGGCGGCTGATACGATGGGGCTCTGGTATGCCTTTTTCCCTTTGTTCTGCGTAGTAGCCGGTATCGACGATAGTAATGCACCGGCACCGGAAAGGATACAGGCATTGCTCAAACAACTGGCCATCCCCGAAGTCTTTAAAGCGGCGGGAGTTTATGGTGACGATATGGATTTCGAAGACGGTGAAGGAGACGAAATGACCTTCCTCGCCGATTGGGCTACTCCGTTTAACGAATGGAGGAGAGAATCGCCGGATTCTTTACATCCGGAAACCTGCAAGCAGATGGTCTATGATTTTATTATGAAGCATGAGTATGTTGAGGCCGACCGCTATGCTGCCTTCCTGCCGGACGGGCCGGATTGCACGAGGCTTATGCATCGCTGCCTGATCACGATGGCCTGTTATAACTGGCTGAAAGCGAAAAATCCGGAGCAGCCCGTGACCCTTCCGGAAAGTATTCTTACCCTTATCCAGGCAAAGGAAGGTTTCGAATATATGATGGAGAGGTTTCCTGCCTCTGAAATGAGGACGATATGTAATATGAACCTTATCAAGTCTCATTTTTTGCTGGGAGAGATTACCACGGCGATCGATTTGCAGCGAGCCATGTTTGCCAATGTCCTGCCTTCGATCAATCGCATCCGCAACATGAACGAAAAACGGATAAGGCAGGCGTCACTGGCGGTTAACTATTACCGGGAGCTCAACGATAACATCCCGAATGACTATCCAGGGAAAAAGGAATTGGTACTCAACAGCATGCCTGATCTGATGGATCTCTTCACCACCCGCGATGTGCTCAGTGAATTCCTCCCCCTGCGTCCCGATATGGCAGAAGACCTGGAGGAATGTCTCAGCATGGCCAACCAGGTTATACAGCAGTTGGAAGAACTGGCTGATTAGTGGGATTGTTGTTTATATCATAATAAAAGAGGGCTGATTCCGATTGGAATCAGCCCTCTTTTATGTTTACAGACTTTTCTGTGGATAGAGTGCTTCCCACCATTCAGGCTGTTCTTTCAGCCATTTGGCGAACCAGGCGTAGATGGTGTTGTTCCATTCTGCGCGTTTCTTATAATCGAATATCTGATGGTTTTGTCCGACTACCTGGATAAAGGCGGTTTCCTTACCGAGCAGTTTCAGGGCGGTAAACATCTGGATACTTTCTCCGACAGGTACGTTTGTATCGACGGAACCGTGCAGGAACAGGATCGGTGTGTTGATCTTGTCGGCATGGAACAGCGGACTTTGTTCTACATATATATCACGGGCATTCCAGGGATAGCTGTTGGCGGTGGCCAGTGAACTGTAGGAATATCCCCAGTAACCCTCTCCCCAGTAGCTTGTAATATCGCTGATACCGGCATGGGAGATCGCGGCGGCGAACAGATCTGTTTTTGTTTGCAGGTATTGTGTCATGAATCCACCGTAAGACGCTCCGATACAACCGATCTTTTTGGTATCGACGAAGCTATGTTCTGCGCAGAACTTCTTTGTGCCCTCGATAATCTCGTCTCCTGTACGTTTTCCCCAGGCATTGACGTGGCGTGCGGAGAATTCCTGTCCGAAGCCGGTTGCCCCGCTGGGCTGGATGATGTAAACGATGTATCCTAATGCGGCATATGCATGCGATGGGTAACGGTTTTCAAGCGAACGTTCCGTCGGGCTTGTGCCGCCGTAATAGTTCACGATCAGCGGGTATTTCTTATTCGGGTCGAAATGCGGGGGCAGATAATAGCGTCCGTAGATCGTGTCACCTGCGGCAGCCCGGAAGTTCCAGTCGCGCACTTCGCCCAGCGTAACATCTTTCAAGATCGTTTCCGACAGGTCTTTCAGGCAGACAGTCGTGTTCTTTTTCAGGTTGACGGAGTAAAGGCGCTGCGAGTTGGAAGCACTTTCGCCGAAGTAAACCAGTTCGGGAGCCGAGGTGGCGATCGTGAAATCCGACAGGATATCTTCTTTCAGCGGAATGGGGTTGATCTTTCCGTTGGACGGGTTGAGTACGTACAGGCGGACACAGTCTTTGTCTTCTCCCTGAAGATAGATTTGCTTGTCGTGTATGTTCCAGATGACGGACTGGATAGACGGGTCGAAGTCTTTGCTTACCGGGGTTACTTGTTTGCCGGCCAGGTCGTAGATGAACAGTTGACCGTCGGCAGTATTCGATGTCTGTCCCGGTGCGATGTTCAGTCCGATGCCGCCGAATGCTTCTCCCGAACCTTCAATAGCCAGTTGCGTCCCGTCGGGGGAGAAGCTGGCGGAACCGATGAACGGGTCTTTCAGGATCTCTTCTGTCTGCATCGTCTGCAGATCCATCCGGTAAAGAGTCGTCGTGCTGAACGGGCGTTGGGTCAGGGTGCGCTCGCGGCTGGTGAACAGCAGGTAACGGCCGTCTTTGGAAATATCGTTGATGGCTGTCGAGTTATGTCCGTAAGTGAGACGTTCGAACAGACCTGTTGCTAAGTCATACTTGTGCAGGAAAAAGCGGTTGCGCCATCCCGGTTGACGGTCGTCGGGGACGATGATTTCTTCCATATCCTTGTCTTTCTTGGGGCCTTCTTCCGATACCATAAAGATCAGATAATCTTCGGTCGGGGCGAAGACGAACCATCCGTCGGGTAGATTGGCGGAGAGGATCGTTTCTGTTTTTGTAACCGGGTCGATGCTTACCAGTTCCTTGCCTTGCAGTCCTTTGCGGGTATAATACAGGCGGTTGCTTTGGGGCATCCAGCTATAATTGTTAGTACTGCTTTCAACCAATACCTGTCCGCTGGCCTTGTCGGTAACCTGTTGGTACGACGCTGTCTCGCCGCCGGGGAAGGTTGTCTGGTAGGAAGTCAGCAAATATTTACCGTTGGGGGAGAGGCTTACCGAGCGGAAGCGGGTTCCGTCGAACACCTCGCTGATGGTGTACCGTTTCTCCGGGTCGGTGGTGGCTGTGACGGTGGCTTCGGCTTCTGTGTCGAAAGTCACTTTCAGGGAACCGGCTTTGTCTTTTCCGGCAAGGTATTTGATCACGACCTCGTAACGGTGGGGTTCGAGCGTCAGCGCAATCTTGCCGTCGGCAGGCGTTTGCTTTTCATTATTAATATATACCTCGTATGTTTCCGGCCCTTTTACCTGCAGGTTGCCTTTTACGTACCGGTCACTGTTCAGGTAGAAAGAGGCCAGTCCGATCTGATAGGGCAGGGAAGAGGCGGGGAGTAGTCCTTCTCCGTTGGCGTTGGCTTCCAGTATTTGTGTGCTTTGGCGAACGTTACTGAACGGGATGGCTGTTTTAAGTAGTTCTTTTTCCGTAAACTTCTTGCTGTTTACATCGAGACTGTCGTTGAGGAACGGCTTCTTTACTTCGTAGGGGCCGGCATGTCTGAACTGTTTAACAATGACCTCTTCAGCAAAGAGGTTGCAGCAGGAACAGATAGCGGCCAAAAGTAACATGTTTCTTTTCATGGCGGATGCTGTTTAATATTTCCTGCAAAGGTATTTATATTATATGTAGTAGTAAAATAAAGTCCGGACTTTCACAAGCCCGGACTATCGACTAATTTATTTATCTCGGATTCGGTTCGAACCCGCAGTCTTCTTGTTCGCGCTCGGGGAGAGGCATCAGGTAAACCCTCCGGTTGTCTTTTGTTATGCCTGTTTTGTCGAGTGCGGCCTTTACACGTGAATTATACTGGTTGGCTTCGTACACCTTTTCCGTACGGATAAGTTGGAACCATCTTTTGAATTCGGCGAAGAATTCCCAGCCCCTTTCGTCGAATACGGCCTGGTCGAAGGCTTCTTCGTTTAAGCCGGTTGCGAGGTTGTTGTCCGTACCTCCCATTGCCCGGCGGCGGATCTCGTTGATACATTTATAAGCCAGTTCATTCGGGCCATGATCGGCCTTGTTCTGGGCCTCGGCATAGGTTAGCAACACATCTGCATACCGGTAGAGAGCTGTGATACCTGCACTTTGTGCACTTGTCTTAGTACCATAATCACGGTATTTATTGACTGCCGGTGATTTCATGGCACTGTTCTGGTAAGGTACTTCTTCCCCGTCTTTCTTGACAAATACGGTTACATAGTTGAATGCCTTGCGTTCGTCGTTCGGGTAACGTTCGTAGAATGCCGCATCCGCCAGGTAATCGCCCCAGCCGCCTTCTTCTTCAGAGGTCATGTATGAAATGCCGTAGTTGCTGGCCTGTTCCGTAACGGAATGGTTAAGGGCGAAGATATGTTCCTGGTCGTCACTTTTGGTTGCTTCCTTCCAGAGGTCTTCGTAATGGGCGACGAGTGAGAAACCACCGTTGTCTATGATCTCTTTCGCCTTGTCGCGTGCAAGTGCATAGTTCTCTGTCTTTTTCAGCGGCCAGCCTGCCATTGTCAGATAGACGTCCGCCAGGCATGCTTTGGCTGCCCATTTGTTGGCGGTAGAGTTTTTAGCAGCGGTTCTACCACGGTTAGGCAGATATTCTTCTGCCACTTTCAGGTCAGGGATGATGATAAGATTGTAAATATCTTCCACCTTGTTTCTTGTAATATTGGTGTTTCCCAGTATATCGGCCGTACATTTGGAGTCGGTAAAACCGGGTACGTCGCCAAACCAGCGTACCAGTTGGAAATAGGCGAATGCACGCATGAAGTGGGCTTCGCCCATATATTGCTTTTTCTTATCATCCGGAAGGTCGGTTGTTACAGTCAGTCCTTCGAGTAGCTGGCTGCATCCCTGGATCACAGCGTACATATTCTGCCAGATAGTTTCCGTGTCTCCGTTGAAGGTCGTACCGTCGATCATCAGCTCATCGGCGATGTAGTGGCGTTTCTGGGGAGAACCGCCGATCAGGTCGTCAGCTCCCAGTCCGAGGATTTGCGGACGGCAATTGAACCCCCAGTTATTCCACCAGAGTGTTTTGTATAATCCGTTTGTCAGGCTGACAACGTTTTCTTCACTGTATTCGATATTCTCAGGAGTGAGGAAGCTTTGCGGCTCCTGCATCAGATCCACACATCCGGTGAGTGTAGCGCAGGCAATACATACTGTTATAATAGACTTTTTCATGATCTTTTCTGTTTTTAATGATTAGAATGAGAAATTTAAACCGACCAGATAATTCCGTCCGTTAGGGTAGTATCCGTAATCGATACCGGAAGTCAATGGGCTCTTCAGGGATACTTCCGGGTCTATTCCCGAATATCCGGAGAACAGGAAGGGATTCTGTACGGAGGCATAGATGCGCACGTTACCCAGCTTAGCTTTTCTAAGTAAGGATGTCGGCAAAGTATATCCGAGTGTGATGCTTTTCACTTTTACAAAGTCTCCCTTTTCTACATATTGGGAAGAAGGTGTTTTTGCATTTCTGACAGTGATGAACCCTGCGATATCAGAGTTCTCGTTTTCCGGTGTCCAGCGGTTCAGCCATTCCGGATTCGGGCCGAGCGACATCGGGTTTTGTCCGGCGCCGAAACGTGCTTCGCGGGTATAATTATAGATATCGAAACCGTGTACACCGATAATGAAAAGGCTCAGGTCGAAATTCTTGTAGTTGAACGTATTGTTCCATCCCCATTGGAAAGAAGGCTGTCCGTTGCCGATAACCGTTTGGTCTTCCGGTGTGATCTTGTTTTCCGGATCTCCGTCCAGGTTCTTGAATTTGTAGGAACCGGCCTGTGTCCCGGCGGGAGCGTTTGCCAGTTCGGAGGTTTTCCATACACCGTCACTTACATATCCCCACATGGTGCCCAGCTTCATACCTTTGATATTACGGAAATAGTCATTCTGGTATCCGCCGCTGATAACGGCATATTCCTGGTCACCGTTCAGTTTTTCGATGGTGCCTTCGTTATGGGAGAGGGTGATGTTAGTGCTCCAGCGGAAATCTTTGGTGACAACCGGGTCTGCCCCGATCGTGACTTCATACCCTTTGTTCTGTATTTCAGCAGCATTCATCAGGCGGCTGGAGAAAGCGGTGTACATCGGCGCGTTAACTTCGAGTAAGGCATCTTTGGTGCGCTTGTTGTAGACGTCGACAGAGACAGTCAGCCGGTTATCGAAGGCTCCGAAGTCGATACCGCCGTTCCACTGTGTGGTGCGTTCCCATTTCAGGTTTGGTGTGCCTAGGCGTTTAGTGGTAAGGGCTAATGTTTGGTCTGCATTTCTTTTGGCCTGCAACTCCGTCCATGCCGAATAAGCAGCTACACCCTGGTTACCGGTTTCACCGTATCCGCCGCGTAGCTTCAACTGGCTGAGGAAACCGACATCTTTCAGGAATGACTCTTCCTTGATGTTCCAGGCAAGTGCAACGGAGGGGAATTGCTCCCAGCGGTTGTCTTCCGACAGGTTGGAAGAACCGTCGTATCTCCAGGAAGCTGTTAGCATATAACGGTTCATAAATACATAGTTGATGCGTGCCATATAAGATAGGATCGTGGACTTGTTGCGCCCGGATTCGCCTTCGGAAGTGGAACCTAAAGAAGTGTTATTGGCTCCCACTATATTAGAAACCAGCCATTTTGCACGTGAGATGTTGGTGAAATTGTTGCTGTATTGTTGTTCCAGTACGGCTGTGGCGTTGATACGGTGCTTTTCGTTGAATTCTTTCACATACGAAAGGATATTCTGGTTTGTCCAGCTGTAGTTCTGGCCGGTTGTTGCATTAGCCTGGCTCATACCCCCATTGTTCCAGCCGCTGAGGCTTTCGGATGAATCGGTATTCAGGGCAGAACTGTTACCGAAATAGAAGCTTTGGTTCATGCGGAAGGTCAGTCCAGGAAGGATTGTTGCTTCCAGGTATCCTTGCAAGGTCGAGCCGTAGCTGTAACCGTCCTTGTTGACTTCCCATATCTGTCCCATCGGGTTATAGGCTTCACCGAGTAAGTTCATATTATTGTAGTTACCGTTCTCGTCTTTCGGCTGTATCGTGTTGGGCTGGTTCAATGCTTCATTCAGGATACTTTTCCAGCCGGAGAAGTTCGGCCCCTGGCTTTTGGAATAGCTGCCGGTGAAGTTAAGGCCGCCTTTCAGCCATTTCAATATCTCCGTGTCGACCTTCAAACGGTAGTTTATCAGTTCGCGCTGAGACTCTTTGGCGATACCTTCGTTATAGTTGTAACGGCCGGAGAAGATAAACTGGGTCTTATCGCTACCGCCGGATACGGAGAGTTCGTGTGTATGCTCGATAGCCGGGTCTCTGAATATGTTGCTGATATAATCATATCCGCCACCGTTGTAAAATCCCTGTATCTCTTCCGGCGTATAGAATACTTTGGTGTCTTGTCCGGCACTGGCATAAAATTCCCTTCCGTAAGCATTCGCCAGTTCGGCAAATTCGCCCGGGGAAAGCATGTCAGGCAATGAGTAGGATTTCTTGAAGTTCACATAGCCGTTATAGTCGACACTTACTTTACCGACTTTCGGTGCCTTGGTGGTAACAAGGATGACCCCGTTGGCCCCGCGTGATCCGTAGATCGCTGTGGCGGAAGCATCTTTCAGTACCTCGACCGACTGGATATCTCCGGGATTCAGTGTATTTAAAGAACCGCCGATAAAGCCGTCGATCACTACCAGCGGGCCGCCGTCTGCTTTGATGGAGTTCGCTCCGCGGACGCGGATCGTTGCTGCGGAACTCGGATCACCGGAGCCGGACACGATACTTACACCGGCCAGGCGTCCCTGCAATGCGGTTTCTATATTGGCGGTCGGCATACTTTTAATTACATCCTCAGCTTTGACGGAAGCGACGGCTCCGGTCAGATCGGATTTCCTTTGTACGCCATAACCGACTACTACGACTTCTTCCAATGCCTGTGAGTCGTCTTCCAGCCGGATAACAAAATACTTTTTACCGGCTACCTTCACTTCCTGCGTTTTGTAACCTATATAAGAGAATACTAAAGTAGCATTGCCGGCTACATTATCGAGTGAGAACTGTCCGTTGATGTCTGTAATGGTTCCCGTGTTGTTTTCCTTAATAACAATGTTGGCACCGATAACAGGTTCACCATTCAGGTCGGTGACGATACCTGTAACTGTACTGACCTGTGCGACCAGTTGCTGATAAAAGATGGTACAGAAGAGTAGTACCCATGCTCTTTTCAAGAATGTTTGTGATTTTGACTTCATAGAGATTTCTTATTAAAGTTATTTTATGATGCAAAAGTGGCATAAAAGGCAGGTCTCGGATTTCAAAATCATTCAGAAGGTGTATAATTTCGTACAAATTACTCTTCTGACTCTTCTTTTGAGCCATTTTTCCGGTATGCTCCGGGTGTCAGTTGATAGATATTTTTGAAACAGGTACTGAAATATTGGGAGGAACTGAACCCGGTCTGGTCTGCTATTTCGGATATGTTCAGTTCCGGCTTATTGCGTAACAGCCATGCACCTTTTTTCAACCGGATATTTAGTATGAAATCATTGGGCGTCTGTCCGGTCACGGCTTTGATCTTTGCAAATAGTTTGGTGCGGGCTGTTCCTACTTCGCGTGCCAGTAGGTCGATGTTGAATTCCGTATTGTCTAGGTTGCGTTCCACGATTTCGATTATTTTGTCCATGAACTCTTTATCCATCGGATTGGTGGCGAGCATCTGCGGTGTGGTCTGGGGTTGTTTACTAAACTTTTCCTGTAATAACAGTCGGCTGTTTACCAGATTGTTGCATCGTGAAACCAGTAGGTTTATGTTGAACGGTTTGGTGACATAGTCGTCTGCTCCCATCCGTAATCCTTCCAGGTTATGTTCGATTGCCGTCCGGGCAGTGAGCAGGACGATCGGGATATGACAGGTGTCTATATTATTTTTGATCTGTTTGCATAGTTCCGTACCTGACATGTTCGGCATCATGATGTCGCTGAGAATGATATCCGGCATTTCAATCTTTATGGCTTCGAGGGCTTCCAGTCCGTCTGCCGCCGTACTTACATTATAAAACGTACTGAATATCTGTACCAGCATTTCACGTAAGTTCTCATTATCTTCCACAATCAGCAATTTGGCATTGCGGATGCGATTTTGCTTGGATTCTTCCATGGCTATCTGTTCCAGGGAAAGAGCCGATTCGGGAAGTGTTTCTTTTTCTCCCGGGATAATGATTGCCTGTTCATGTATCTGGTCGGAGGTGAAATGATTATTTCCTAAGACTAAACTTACTGTAAACCGGGTTCCCTGACCTGGTTTACTGGTTACCGAGATTGTCCCTTTATGAAGTTCTATTATTCCTTTTGTTAGTGCCAGTCCTATTCCGGTACCTGAATCATTAGTCGTCAATTCCATGTTCTCGATCTGGTAGAAACGGTCGAAGATGCGGGAAAGCTCCTTTTCTTCCATTCCCCGGCCGTTATCACAGACTTCTATCACGGCCTGATTATCCGATTGGCTGATGCGGATTGTTATTTCTCCCCCTTTGGGAGTATGTTTTAGTGCATTCGACAGCAGGTTATTGATAACCTTCTGCATTTGCCTGTTATCGAACCATACTTCCAGTGAATCGACATCTTTTATAAACAGCAGGGAAATCTGTTTATTCCGGGCGTACTCAGAGAAGATCAGATAGTTTTCATACAGGAAGTTGACCAGATCGTTTGGGGAAACCATAATTTTCAGATGGCCTTGTTCCTGTTTCCGGAAGTCCAGCAATTCGGAAATAAGTTCGCGCAACTGTACGCTGCTTTTATAAACACCTAATACCTTATTATATATAGCAGGTGTAAACGACTGGTATTGCAGTAGCATCTCCACCTGTCCGATGATCAGTGTCAACGGGGTTCGGAATTCGTGCGAGATATTGGTGAAGAACCGGAGTTTCGATTGATTCAGTTGCTCCACGTCTAAGATATGCTGTTGCTCGTATTTGAGCGACTCCTGCAAACGTATCCTTTCCCGGTAGGCTCTGATGATGAAATAAATAATCCCACTGATGAGGAGTATATAACACAGGTAAGCCCAACCGGTTTTATAGAAAGGCGGTAGGATGGCGATTGCCAGTTGCGTTTGCGGATAAAACTTATTTTCAGATTCCTGTATCCGGAAAGACAAGGTGTATTTACCGGGGTTCAGGTTGGTATAAGTGATTATGTTATTATCCTGCGGGGTGATCCATTCATCCGAAAATCCTTCCAGCCTGTATTCTATTTTCTTTTTGTTGGCGGGAATATAGTTGGAGGTTGAGAAATAGATACTGAAGACAGAGCATTCAGGGCCCAGGACGATGGCGGGCGAATAGTTTAACTCTTTTTCCAGGATGCCGCTTTCATCATTGACTTTCACTTCTTTATTGTTTATCAACAGGCGGTCGAGGACGACGGTGTAAGGCTTGGGGGCGATGTTAAGGTCTTTTTCAAAGAACGAAATCATGCCGTGTGTGCTGCCTAAAAACAATTCTCCGTCTTGCGTGATATACATGGAATTTTCCGTCGTACTCCATGCCGGGAATCCATTTTCTTCGGTGTAGTTGGTGGACGTTTTGTTTGAGTAATCGAATAGGGATAATCCCCGGTCGGTTGCCAGCCATAATAAGCCGTAGCGGGATTCACAAATCTTAAAGACCTCGTCTCCAGCTAGTCCGTGTGTTTGGGAGTCGTAATTTTCAAATGTTTTGGTTTCGTAGTTGAAACGGTCGATGCCGTTCCCTTTTGTTGCAAACCATAGATTGAAATAATGGTCTTGCATGATATTGCTTATGTCATTATCGCTGATACTGCTCGGATCGTCCGGGTTATGGCGGTAATTCGTCAGCAAGTTTGTTTTAAAGTCGTAGGAGAATACACCTTCCCCTTTCACGGATATCCAGAGCGTACCGTAATAGTCGATGAACAATTCGTAGGCAGAGAGTGGGTAAAGCCTGTCTATATCGGTAAACAAACGTTTGCAACGGCCTGTCTCCGGATTAAAGAGGCAGACACCGCTGCGTGTCCCTACTATCAGTTGTCCCTTGTAGGGAATAATATCCAGCACTATATTATTCGGGATAGAGGTCGTGTCACCTTCTATGGATAAATAATGGGTGAATTTCCCGGTTTTTATTTCCAGTTTATTCAGCCCTCCCAGATGGGTGGCTATCCACAGGAGATCGTTGTTTCTGTCGTAATAGAGCGACTTTACATTATCTTGCGAAATACTGTTCTTTTGGTTGTCGCGTCGGTACCAGCGGAATGTCCCTTTTTTACGGTCATAGAAATTCAGTCCGCCGCCATCGGTACATATCCAGAGGTTGTTGTCTTTATCTTCTATCATCCGGCCAATGACGGGAGAACTGAGCCCTTTAAGTTCGTTGTTGCTGACATCGTAATGGGTGTAGATTTCATATTCCGGGTTGAAGTAATTGATGCTCCCGAAATAACCGCCTGTCCAGATCGTCCCCTGATTATCTTTTATGAGGCATTGGATAGAGGAGTGGGTAAGATTCCCTTTGTTTTGGCCGGAAGTATAAAGAGTAAATTTATCGGTCGACGGATTGTATTTATTCAACCCGTTGATAGTGCCGATCCAGATATTCCCCACATTGTCTTCCTGGCTGCAAACGGCGAAATTGGAAGAAAGGCCGTGCCCGGTAAAGTCTTCTTTCAGTTGGATCACCTTCTTGCCTATGATGCGGAGCATCCCTTGTCCCCATGTTCCGGCCCATATTCCTCCGTGAGAATCCATCGACAGGGAGATTATATGTCCTTTCGGATAGATATGTGAGAGTTCTTTCTTCTCGGAAAGGCAAAAAAGGCCATCTTTTTCGGTTCCTATCCATAAGTTGTCCTGTTTGTCGACAAGAAGCGATTTGATATTTGAATCAGTCTCCTTTACAGTATAATAAGGTAAGAACTTTTTCTCTGTTTCATCATAAACAATGATTTGGTTCCTGACGTTTGAATAAAGCCGTTTGTTGAAATAGACGGTAGAAACTTCATTTTCCTGTAGTAATACAGAGAACCGGCCGTCGACGAGGTTCAATCCTGTTACTCCCGTTGGCCCCAGGATATATATTTCCCCGTTCCGGTTGCCTGTGATCTGGGAGATAACGTTGTGAAGGAGAGTATTGTCTGAGTTGCGGCTGCGTTTGTACACTTTTATTTCATTGCCGTTATACCGGTTCAGTCCGTTACCGGTTCCTATCCAGATCAATCCGTTCTCATCCTGGTAGATGGTGTTTACGGTATATTGAGACAGGCCGTTTTCCGTTGTGATATGACTGAAAGTTATATCATTGGCATCTACGCGGTTGAAACAACAGCATAGAATAAACAAAAGTATGAAAGTAGAGTGTCGTAACTGCATCCTTTTTACTCGTAAAGATTAACTGATACAAATATATACAAAATATAATTGAATGTTATTCAGTTGATTGGTCTACGTGGGAGAATGTATTATTTTGAACATATTGGGGATGATTTTATACAATCTTTGGTTTGCTTTTGTTGACTTTTGTATCTGAAGAATTATGAATAACTATACATTTCCATATGATGAAGAAATATTTAGGATTGCTGTCGGTTGCTTTTTTCTTTTATAGTTGTGTAGAACAACCGCTTTCGGAGAGTGTCCTGGCAGATAAGGCATTGGAGTCGGCAGAAAAACAATTGTCGTTGTTGCGTGATGAGGCCGTTGCACGGAAAGGATTGCCCCGGACGGTAGAAGGCGGTAAGATCTGCTGGACGGACGAGATCAATTATATTGACTGGACGGAAGGCTTTTTCCCCGGTACTTGCTGGTATATGTTCGAATATACGAAGGATAACCGTTGGGAAAGTGCAGCAGGTCTGTTGCAGGCTTTATGTGAAAAAGATAAATATCTGACCTCTGCTCATGACCTGGGGTTTATGTTTAACAGTTCGTACGGGAACGGTTTCCGGCTGACCGGTAATGCCGATTATAAGGAAGTGCTACTCACGGCCGCCCATTCATTGAGTCAACGTTTTAATCCGGTGGTCGGTTGTATCCAGTCGTGGGACGTGAACAACGACAGCTGGCAGAGTTATAAAGGCTGGCAATATCCGGTTATCATAGATAATATGATGAATCTGGAATTGTTGTTTAAAGCAACCGCCCTGACAGGTGACAGTTCTTATTACCACATCGCTATTTCTCATGCCGATAAAACACTGGAAAATCATTTCAGACCCGACAATAGTAGCTACCATGTCGTGGATTATGATTCGATTACAGGGAATATCCATGTAAAACAAACCGCCCAGGGTTATGCCGATGAGTCGAGCTGGGCGAGAGGTCAGGCCTGGGGGTTATACGGTTATACCATGTGCTATCGCTATACCAGGGAAGAACGGTATTTGCAACAGGCAATAAAGATAGCGGACTACATTACTCATTTCCCCCTCATGCCGGAAGACCGTATTCCTTATTGGGATTATAATGTGTCGGAATTGGAGCAGCAACCCCGCGATGCTTCTGCAGCCGCCATCACTGCATCCGCCTTGTTGGAATTGTGCACGCTCGTACCCTCTTATAAGGAATATGCTGTTTCGATACTGCGAAGTCTGTCGTCTCCGGCCTATTGTGCTCCGGTAGGAAAGAATAATTTCTTTGTCCTGATGCATAGCACAGGTAGTGTACCTCATAATGCAGAGATCGATGCTCCGCTGAACTATGCGGATTATTATTATGTGGAAGCACTGTTGCGTTTGAAAGAATTAAGTGGATATGGAAAGAGGTAGTGACGGGCATAAAGTTTCATGCGCTTGAAACAACTGTTTCATTAGGGTGGAACAACTGTTTCATCTAGGTGAAACAAAAAAATCTGGATGTAAGGTAAAGACGTATTAAAGCAGGAAAGCACTTTAATCTGGTTTGATAGTAAACCAGAATAACGTACCTTTTCCTTCTTCCGATTCCACACCGATTTCGCCGCCCAGCTTTTCTACGATCGTTTTGCAGATGGAAAGTCCCAGTCCGGTACCTTGCTGGAAGTTGTTCAGTTTGACGAAACGGCCGAACACTGAATCGATCTTATCCGCAGGAATGCCGCAGCCGGTATCTTTTACGTAAAAGCGCAACATGTTTCCTTCCTGGCGGTAGCCGAAGCGGATGCTTCCCCGGGTAGTAAACTTCATGGCATTGTTCAACAGGTTGGTAATGACCTGGGTCAGGCGATTCTGCTCCGTATGGATCAGGCACTGGGGGAGACGTTCTTCGAAAGAGATCTGAACTTCCGGATGCTGGTTGCGGATCCGGCAGCTTTGCTCTATTCCCGTTAACAGACTGTTCACGTCTACATCCGAATAAGTGAATTCGAGTGTCCCGGCTTCTATTTTGGAAAGATCCAGTATGTCGTTAATCAGTTGGAGCAATAATTCATTGTTATTCTCGATGATCTTGATAAACTCTTCTCTCTCTTCCTGGTTCTCCTCATTGGTTAAAAGGGTGGAGAAGCCTACGATTGCATTCAAGGGAGTACGTATCTCGTGGCTCATATTGGCCAGGAAAGCCGACTTGAGACGGTTTGCTTCTTCCGCCTTTTCACGTTCGCGTATCTCCTGTTGTACCTGCCAGTAAAACCGGAGTCTCATCACCAGGATTATGATTATGGCACAGACAAGCGCGATGATGCAGATAATAGCCAGCTTGTTTTGTTCATAGAAACTCGGAGGGCGCTGATAATAGACTGCATTGTGAGGATAAAGGTTACTGTCGGTATTATGTAGTTTTAAATGTCGGTAATTCAGATAGGTTTGCGGTTCGCCTCCGTTGTGCGGCTGGATATCACGGGCCGGAGTGCCGTCTACTATTTGTTGTAAAGTATGAATAGCTTCTTCACTAAAGTCGGATAGCGAGATATAATGACCTCCGGCAAAGTTCCCGTTTTCCGCTTGTAGGTCGGCAACGGTAAAAACCGGATTATGGGCAAAGCCGTAAACGATCCGCTGTATGTTGTCATTCAGGAAATTATTCTCTTGAACCTGTTTTGAGAACCAGGAGTAATACAGTATTCCGGTTTCCTTATTGTAGCGTGAGATCGTATCCAGTAATTGTTCGGTAGAAAGCCGGGTCGTAGTGAGAAGGTCTAATTTCAGGGACGGATAATAGTCAGCCAATGCTTGTTCCACTTCTTTCTGTGCACACAGGCTGATATACCGGTTATCGGATATGAAAGCTATCTTCTTGATCTCCGGTTGAATGCGTTGCATGAGTTCAATCGTTTCCTTCATGTAGAAAGGTTGATATAAGGCCGTTATGTTATAACCTTTCAGCATCTGGCTGGCGGGGACAAGTTCTTTTTCTGATATATTCCGGAAAAGGAGATTATCGATACAGGCTGGCATTGTTTGACGTGAGTAGCAGATCAGGACAGGTACCTCTTTCCAATCGCTGTCGAATAAGGGACGGTATACTATCCATCCCGGGTCGCCGATAAAGACAACGGCTTTAGGGCGTATGGGGTATTTTTCCAGTAAGGAGTTTCTTTTGGCTTCGGCTTCATCCGCATTCGCGATGGTAGGAACCATCAGCTCTTCTGTGCAGACTGCATATTGAGGGCCATTAAAGGTATTGTAGATAGATTGATAGACTCCATTTGTCCAGACTTCGTCGTAATTGACGGAGTTCAGAACAAGGATGTATTCCTGCTTGCCTTGATTATTACCGTATACTAGTGTGAGGTGGCAGAGGAAAAGGCTTAGCATGATAATTGCTTTTCGCATAAAGCCCGTATGAATTTAAATGAAAAAGCCGGCTATAAGACCTATTGTCGGGAACAGATGAGTCTTGTAGCCGGCTTTTTGTGTGAATGTTTTACCCTATTGAATAATGATTTCGTCTACAAACAGATAGGCCGGATTGCCTGCACCACCGTGCCATGCCGGTAGTTTATCGCTCTTGATGATCACTTCCACATAGCGTGCTTTTACCGGGTCGAAAGTGATTTCCTGCGAATAGATGCCGTCTTTATCCGACTGCTTTAGTGAGGGGATTACTTTGGTAGCCACCTCTTTGAAGTTCTGGCCGTCTTCAGATACCTTTACGGTAATTCCGGCTGCCCCCATGATCCAGTCGCCTTTTACCACATTGGTGTTAAAGCTGACCTTGCTGATCTCTACCGGCTGTTTCAGGTCGATCGCTGCATCCAGGTCTTTTCCCTGGAAGCCCAGCCAGCGGCCGGTTTTGTAGTTGGTATCACCGGTAAGGCCGTCTGTCAGTTCGGGGCCACCGTTGAATTCATATCCTCTGCTCGGAGCTACGCGCAATGTTACAGGCTTCGCTGTCGATTTGCTGAAATTGATCTTTTCAGAGAATACGCGGCTGTTGCCGGTAGGACGTACAACGACTGCTTTTATAGTCGCATCTTCTTTGATCTTAACGGGTGCTTCATATTTACTGCTTGTACTTGTCGGTTCGCTACCGTCCAGTGTATAGTAAATATCACCATCACCCATCGTCGACAGGTTTACAAGGATCTGCCCGTTTTCAGTATCTGTAGTGAATTCGGCATGGATGTCGAAGATGTTCTTGGCATAGTTGTAACCCAGACGGTCGTACAATTTTGTCATGCGAACCAGGCGGGGAAGGAAACTTTCATATTCTTTCTTGCTCGGGTCTGTCCACTGTACTTCTGCCAGGGCGGCCATACGCGGCATTACCATGTATTCAACCTGTGAGAAGGTCGGGATATATTCAGTCCACAGATTAGCCTGTACACCGATTACATATTTCTTGTATTCGTCGGGGATGCCGGCAGTCGGTTCCAATGAGTAGACCCGTTCCAGCGGCAGGTAACCACCGATAGCCATCGGTTCGTTTTCCGTGTCGGTAGACTGGTAATAGTCGAAATAAAGGTATGTGTTCGGAGTCATGATAACGTTGTGGTGTTGTTTTGCCGCTTCGATACCTCCGTCTACACCGCGCCAGCTCATAACCGTAGCATTCGGAGCCAGTCCGCCTTCCAGGATTTCGTCCCAGCCGATGATGTGGCGTCCTTTGCTTTCCACGAATTTCTCCATCTGTGAGATTACAGAGCTTTGCAAATATTCTTCCGCACTGTGTTTCTTGTCAGCCTTAATACCTTCCGCTTTGATACGAGCCTGGCATTTCGGACAAGTCTTCCAGCGTACTTTCGGACATTCATCTCCTCCGATATGGATATATTCGGACGGAAACAGGTCGATCACTTCTGCCAATACATCTTCCAGGAACTGCATCGATTTCTCGTTTCCTGCACAGATCACATCATCGGAGATACCCCATTGTGTCCATACTTCGTACGGGCCGCCTGTGCAGCCCAGATCCGGATAAGCTGCCAATGCTGCCTGCTGGTGTCCGGGCAGGTCGATTTCAGGAATGATCGTGATGAAGCGCTCTTTGGCGTAAGCAATTACGTCGCGGATTTCGTCTTGTGTATAGAAACCTTCGTAAGGTTTACCGTCATATTCGCCGGTATTATGTCCGATCACGGTTTCTTTACGTTTGGAACCGATTGTTGTCAGCTCCGGATATTTCTTGATCTCGATACGCCATCCCTGGTCGTCGGTAAGATGCCAGTGGAATGTGTTCATATTATGTAACGCCAGTATATCGATATATTTCTTGATAGAGTCGACAGGGAAGAAGTGACGCGATACATCCAGGTGCATGCCACGATAGGCAAAACGGGGATAGTCGTTGATCGTTACAGCCGGGAGTTCGATATTCATTCCTTCGGCTACTGCGGGGATCGACTTGCGTAAAGTCTGTATACCGTAGAATACGCCTGCTTCGCTTGCACCGGCCAGTTCGATCCCTTCGGGTGTTACTGCCAGGCGGTAGCCTTCGGGGTTGGAGATGCTTTTGTCGATCGACAGGTTGATAGGTTTGGCACTCTTGTCGGTCACGACTTTTGGAGCATAGCCGGTCGCTTCCTTAATATAAGAGGCCAGAAACTCGCCTGCCTGTTTCAGTAAGTCATTTCCTTCCGGGTAAATGATAGAAGTAGAAGGCGTTAAGATAAAAGGAGTCCCGTTTGTCAGGGATACATCCTGCGGCAGCGGAATGATCTGATAATCACCTGTTACGACTTTCCCGTCGGAACAAGCTACCATTCCTGCAAAAGCTGCGCAAAGCAGCGCGTACTTGCTTAGTTTATTCATGCGTTATAAAAAGTTATAAATGATAATGTCTTTTTCTGCTTATTTTATATTTTGTCAGAGATTGTGTTCAAAGATAGGAATTTATTTCATATATGTAATAATCAGAGGAATAAAGAGGAATAATTATATATCTACAAGCCTGTCTTTTTTGTAGAAGTTATTAACCTTCTTTACTGTACTGCATTTGGTGTAAGCATCGTGGCAGTAAATCAGTACCTGGTCTTCGCGGGCGGCTTCTTCCAACATGCGTATTTTTTCCTGGTAAGAGGTCACCGGATAGGTGTCGTAAGCCGATATCCATTCGGGCGAAACACTTGCAACGAGAGGGATTACATCGCCGGCAAAAACAAAAGTCTGTTCAGAGGTGGTGATATAAGGTACGAGCTGTCCGGGGGTATGTCCGTCGAAGATACGCAGTTCGATATCCGGACAAAGCTTCGTATCGGTATTGATCAGGCGCAACAAACCTTTATCTGCTATTGCTTGCATGTTTTCCATGAAATAGGAGTCTTTTTCGAGCGGGTTAGGATGCAGGAAATTCTCCCATTGCTTCCGGCTGACCCAGTGTGTGGCGTTAGGGAAAGACGGGTATAACTCTCCGGTCTTTTCCTCTTTCCGGGTGGAATAGCCGCAGTGGTCGAAATGTAAATGAGTCAATATCACATCCGTCACCTGTTCCGGAGTGATCCCTTTTTTTCGCAATTCCTCTTCCAGATCGACCAGATTGAAGAAATTATAATAACTGAGTTGATCGAGATGTTTATTGCCCGCACCATTATCGACAAGTATTATTTTTTCGGGATGCTTTGATATAAGAAGGCTCCTCATCGTCAGGATACAACCGTTCTTTTCATTGCTCGGATAACGCCGGCTCCACGCTGTCTTGGGAATAGCGCCGAACATAGCTCCCCCATCCGCGTAAAAACATCCTGTGTCAATAAGATCTATCTCCATTTCACTTTTTTTGTGTCAAATATAAGCAAGTTTTTTCTATTCCCCATATGTTGAAGCTTGATGAAAATGTGTACATTTGCGCCAAAATCTAAGCGATGCGAAAAGTTCATTTAATCTCCGTAACCGAACCTCTTGTCCTTGACCTGGCTTTGGCTATTCACGAGAAGGGATATGAAGTAAGCGTTTCCGGCGATGGTATAACAGAAGAAGTTGTTGCAAAGCTCCGCGCTGCAGGTTGTACTTGTCATGGAAACGGATGGTTTCCGGAGAGATTAATTAAAGATAGTAATTTTGTCGTTCTGGGTGCCACTGTCAAACAGGATAATCCGGAATTGATAAAGGCCAAAGAATTAGGCTTGCTGATTCTCTCAATCCCTGAATTCATATTTCAGCGTACTAAGGAGAAAACACGGGTAGTTGTTGCGGGTAGCCGCGGAAAGAAAACAATTATCTCGATGATCGTTTGTGCCCTTCAGCGGCAGAAGCTGGTTTTCGATTATGCCCTGACTAGCGAGGTCGCTCTGCTGCCTAACCGTGTACGGATGAGCTATGAAGCACGCATTGCCCTGATTGAAGGAGACGAACATGTTACTTCTGCGTTGGAAAAACGTTTCCAACTGGAATTTTATCGCCCGCATATCGCTATTCTTACCAATCTGTCGTGGACACCGGATACCGACCATGCCACACCGGATGCTTATTATGATACATTCAGGAGTTTCACAAAGCTGATAGAGCGTGAAGGCAAACTGATCTATTTCGAAGGCGACCGTATGGTCAAGCAACTGGCCGAGAACGTTCGTGAGGACATCACCGCTATCCCGTATGGAGAACATGCTGTGATCGAGAAAGACGGAGCTACGTTTCTGCAAACCCGTTACGGGGACTTCCCGATACGGATAGCCGACAGTTATTTCCTTACCAATCTGAATGCTGCCCGTCTGGCCTGCCGTCAGTTAGGTGTTAAAGATGCCGATTTTTATCGGGCGTTATCCGAATATAGTGTATCTTTGTAGCTATGATTATAGCAAAACAGAAAAGAAAAGAAAATATAGCCGAGTATTTGTTATACATGTGGCAGGTGGAAGACCTGATACGTGCCAATCATTTTGATATCGATTCCATCCGCCGTACGGTTATCTCCCAATACGATCAACCGGACGAAGTAAAGGAAGAAATCGCCCGATGGTATGAAGAACTGATCGAAATGATGCGTAGCGAAGGCGTCATGGAAAAGGGACATATTCAGTTGAATAAGAATGTGATTATCACCTTGACCGACCTGCATCTGCGGCTGCTTAAATCTCCGAAAGAAATGATTTACGGGGCGGCCTATTATAAAACGCTCCCATATATAGTTCAGCTCCGGGCTAAATCCGGGGGAGAAGAGCTACCCGAACTGGAAACCTGTTTTAATGCTATCTATGGTTTTCTGCTTCTGCGGATGCAGGGAAAGCCGGTAAGTCCGGAAACCCAGGAAGCTATTAAGCAGATCAGTTCTTTTCTGGCCCTTCTTGCCGAGAAATATCGCGAGGATATGAACGGAGAACTGAAATTAGAAGATTAAAGACATGAAAACAATCTTAGTAACAGGTGCCAACGGACAGCTGGGCAATTCTATCCGTCTGCTGGCAAGCCAACATCCGCAATACAATTTCCTTTTTACGGATGTCGATACATTGGATATAACAGATCCTGTAGCGGTAAAAGCCGCGATAAAAGATAACCAGGTAAACTATATACTGAACTGTGCAGCCTACACGGCTGTAGATAAGGCGGAAGACGACGAGGCTTTATGTCGCCGTTTGAATTGTTATGCGGTACATGTATTGGGTGAAGCTGCCCGCGAAGCCGGAGCAAAAATCGTCCATGTCTCAACCGACTATGTGTTCAGCGGTACAAGCTGCCGTCCGTATAAGGAGACCGACGATACACGTCCGGTTTCTGCTTATGGCCGTACCAAGTTGGCCGGTGAAGAAGCCCTGGTGGAAGTTTGCCCGGATGCGGTAATCATCCGTACTGCCTGGCTGTATTCCGAATTTGGGAATAACTTTGTCAAGACCGTTCTCCGTCTGGGTAAAGAACGGGATCAGCTTGGTTTCGTATTCGACCAGATAGGTACACCGACTTATGCCGGCGATCTGGCTGAAGCGATCCTGACTGTTGTTACTGCCGATGAAAAGGGAGCTTTCGTTCCGGGAATTTATCATTATTCGAACGAGGGTGTTTGCAGTTGGTACGATTTCACTGTGAAAGTACTGCAGATAGCCGGAATAGCTTGTAATGTCCGGCCGATTGAAACAAAAGATTATCCTACACGGGCAGTGCGTCCGCCTTATAGCGTATTGAATAAGAGTAAGATAAAAGAAACGTACGGTATTGCTATCCCGCATTGGGAGGAGAGCCTTCGTGTTTGTATGAAGAAACTATAGGGTGTTGATAACCCTGTTGATAAGTATGTTTAAAACCCTGTTCATAACCCTGTTGAAATAAAATAAACGATATAAAGATGAGTCAATATTCAGAAGAGATTAAAAGAAGAAGAACGTTTGCTATTGTCAGCCACCCGGATGCCGGTAAGACGACATTGACAGAAAAACTGTTGTTGTTCGGAGGGGCTATCCATGTGGCTGGTGCCGTGAAGTCTAACAAGATCAAAAAGACGGCTACTTCCGACTGGATGGAAATAGAAAAACAACGTGGAATCTCCGTTGCAACCTCTGTAATGGCTTTCGACTATGAGGATCATAAAGTGAATATCCTCGATACACCCGGTCACCAGGACTTCGCCGAAGATACTTTCCGTACCCTAACGGCCGTAGACAGTGTAATTATCGTGATCGATATTGCCAAAGGTGTGGAAGCACAGACACGTAAACTGATGGAAGTCTGCCGTATGCGTAAAACGCCGGTGATCGTGTTTGTCAACAAGATGGACCGTGACGGTAAAGATCCTTTCGACCTTCTGGATGAGATAGAAGAAGAACTGCAGATCAAGGTACGCCCGCTGAGCTGGCCGATTGATATGGGACAGCGTTTCAAAGGTGTATATAATATATATGAAAAGAAACTTGACCTTTACACTCCGAGCAAACAGTATGTAACGGAGAAGATCGGTTTTGACGACATCAACAATCCCGAACTGGAAGACCATATCGGTATTAATCTGGCTGATAAACTTCGTTCGGATATCGAACTGATCGAAGGTGTTTATCCTGAGTTCGATGTAAATACTTATTTGAGAGGCGATATCGCCCCGGTATTCTTCGGTTCAGCCCTGAATAACTTCGGTGTGAAAGAGTTGCTGGATTGCTTTATCAAGATCGCTCCGTCTCCCCGTCCTATACAGGCTGTAGAACGTGTGGTCGATCCGGAAGAGGATAACTTCACCGGCTTCATCTTCAAGATCCATGCGAACATGGATCCGAACCATCGTAGCTGTATCGCTTTCGTAAAGATCTGCTCCGGCCGTTTCGAGCGTAATGCCAACTATAAGCATGTACGTTTTGGCAAACAGATGCGTTTCAGTAGCCCGACAGCGTTCATGGCTCAGAAGAAAGAGACGGTGGACGAAGCATTTGCCGGTGATATCATCGGTCTGCCGGATACCGGTAACTTCAAGATCGGTGATACGCTGACTTCCGGTGAAGAACTTCACTTCAAGGGACTGCCCAGCTTCTCTCCGGAAATGTTCAAATATATCGAAAATGCCGATCCGATGAAGGCTAAACAGCTGAACAAGGGAATCGAGCAATTGATGGATGAAGGGGTTGCACAGCTCTTTACCAACCAGTTCAACGGCCGTAAGATCATTGGTACGGTAGGGCAGTTGCAGTTTGAGGTTATCCAGTATCGTTTGTTGCACGAATACGGTGCACAGTGTAAATGGGAACCGATCAGCCTCTACAAAGCCTGCTGGATTGAAAGTGATAACCAGGTTGCTTTGGAAAACTTCAAGAAACGTAAATCGCAGTATATGGCTCTCGATAAGGAAGGGCGTGATGTATATCTGGCAGACTCCGGTTATGTGCTGACTATGGCGCAACAGGACTTCCCGGATATTAAATTCCACTTTACTTCGGAGTTCTGATATTGTTTGAGATAACAATATCTATATTCAGAAAGAGCCGTGTCGACAATCTCAACACGGCTCTTTTCGTTTACTTTTATCTTGTCCGGCAATATTTATTTATAAGGCTTACCTACCACCAGTTTATCTCCCGACAGATCGACTTCAAACAGATGAGGAACGCGGTGATAGTGTCCGTTCCTGTTTTCATGGCTATGAACAGACATCAGCCATTTCCCTTCCAGTGTCTGAAACAGCATCCCGTGACCGAAGTTCTCAGGAGTGATAATCTCTTTCTCCTGAATCCAGGGGCCATCCAGCGTACCGCTTTCCGAATAGGCAACTCCCTGTACATAGACATCATAAATCCAGCTAGTCCAGATCATTCCCAGACGACCTGTTCCGGTCGTGAACAGATAAGGGCCGTCGGTGACCTTGTGCGGGCCAATCTTTCCATTTTCGTCTTTCTCCCGGCTCCACGGAGAGTCGCTGGCACGGAAAAGGAGTTTCCCTTCGCCGACAGAACCGCTTAAATCAGGTTTCAGTTCTATCTTTTCGATTGTACCGTTCCAGTTTTGCAGCCATTCGTAACAATAGATCATATAGGGCTTTCCGTCTTTATCCACCCAAAAAGTACCGTCCAGAGTCGGCTTATCGGCGGGTAGATAAGTCGGATCTTTCATCGGGACATAGGGACCGTCCGGTTTATCACTTACCAGGATATGCGAAGCCCGGCGCTCTATCGGAGTACTGCGAACCGTATCGATCATTACCGCCTGGTTCGTGAATGTGGCAAAATAGTAATACTTATCCTTATAGTGATGCAATTCCGCCGCCCAGATCATAGGGGTAGGGCCCATCCATGATTGCGGATCTGTTTGGGCAACCTGAAAAGGCCCTTCCCAGAGCTTCAGGTCTTTACTCTTCCAAAGCAGGCCTCCGGTACCGGTCATATAGTACATAGAGGTTTTCCGGTCGGCCAGAATAGCCGGATCACTTAATGTGATGGAATCCAGTGGAATATTCTTTCTTACGGGGATATTTCCTTTCTTTTGGGCCGGAAGTATGAGCGAGAAAGTCAGGCAAGTCAATACGATCAGACAAAGTTTATTCATAACAATGGTATTTAAAGTTGATAATATGAGTAATCGAAACACTTATCGTGTGCAAAAATAGGGATATAATCTTATAAAGCTGCTTACAGACTCCCAAAAAATGTTTATGCGGATTTTGCCTTCATGGGTTCATATGCTAACTATGCCTGTTGATAATCTGGGTTTCATGGCATGAAGGCACTGCTTTGTTTTGCCTTCATATAGCCTTCATTTTACCATTCATCTCAATTTATATCGGTTTAATCTCTTGACTTTACATCGAAAAAGAGCTAACTTTCACCCCGAAATCTTATCTCCGGCAACCTGCTACTAAGCCCTCAGCATAGGAGAACTAAGTCTTTATCTCCCTATATCTAAACTTTTTTCTCCTTACTTTGAAAAACGTAAGGTTCACTTTCCTAATATGTAAGGCATGGATTGCAAATATGAAAGGCTAGCCTTACTCTTTTGTATGGCTAGCCTTTCATATTTAAAATAGCGGAGATAATAGCTTAATAGTGCTATGCTAAAAGCTTAGTTCTCCGGTACTAAGGGCTTACTATAGCTTTTCTATTACTTCCAGGGTGAGACCTGTACATTCCGATATATCCTTGAAGTCAAATCCTTTCTGCTTCATGGTTGTTGCGACGAGGTGCATGCCTTGCTCCATTCCTCTCTCTATCCCTTTTTCCATGCCTTGTTTTAGACCTTTCTCGTTTGCTTGTTCTATGGCATATTCTGTTGTGCAACGCCAATCGCGGTAACGCTTCAGTACTTCGTCATATACGGCACGCTCATGGGGATCCATTGCATTCACGTTTGCTGCATCAAGTATGCGGCGGAACGCCTCGTTTTCCTCCTTAAAAGGTGACACGTCAAATATATTCATATTCTTCAATATATAAATCATATTCTCAAGAGGAGTGATGCATTCCTCTTTCTGTAAATTAAATAACTCAAACGAAATATAGACTTGTTTCAGTTTGATTTCACTAAAAGATTTACCTGTTGCTTCATTCGCCAATACTACATTCGTACGCCAGGTAGGGAATTCAGGTAAGCTGAAGTTCAACAGGAAGATACCATAGACCGGAAGCAATTCATATTTCCACTCCGATCCTATTTCTCCCTGACGGGAGATCATACGACAAATGTAATAAAATCCGCGGTTAAAGAAGTAACGTTGGGGGCAATTCTGCATTTCAAGGATAAACTTTGTCCCGTCTGTGTCTTCACAAAGGCAATCGAAAATGATTGTGCGTTGATCCAATGATTCGGGAATAATCTCTTTATCCAAGTAAGTAAGGTCTTTTACCTTATGTTCGCCTTGCAGAGTGGCATTAATGAAATCGATAGCTACTTGTTTGTTACCGAATACAGCCTTGAAGCCGCTGTCGAGCATAATGTTAACGTAATGTTCCATAGCTTATGGTATGTAATGGTTAACACCTAATAGCAGGTGATGGGGCAAATGTAGTCAATATTTTATTTATTGCAAGTATAGATAGTACTTTTTATTAGACTATGAGTTTTACTGGCTGACAATTACGTTGTGCGATCGGATATGTAAATGGTTGAAGATGTAAGCTATGAAGGCGAAATGAAGGCCCGATGAATCCGGAAATACTACCGCGTTCATTTCTTGTCGTGTTGAATATCAGTATGTGCTGGGCTTGTATGAATGCTGAAGCCGGATTAACTCTTTTATAATATTCCTTTTATTTCTTCCAGGCTACTGACAACATAAGTCGGGGTAAAGCCTTTGGCCGGTACTCCTTTCGGGTTGAGCCAGAGCTGGTCTATTTTGGAGTGGTAGGCGCCTTCGATGTCGGCTTCGAAGCAGTCGCCGATCATGAGTGATTCGGTACGGCGGGAATTGGTGTTGATCAGGGCGAAGTCGAATATGCCTTTATGAGGTTTTTGGATTCCGGCATCTTCAGAGAGAATCATCCGGGTGAAGTAAGGAGCCAGGCCGGAGTTGCGCAGTTTCTTGTCCTGCACTTCACGGAAACCGTTCGATAAGATATACATCCGGTAAGAAGGACGCAGGTATTCGAGTAGCTCGATGGCACCGGGAACAAGGCGCGTCTTGGTGGTGGTGCGTTGCAGGAAGTCGTTGTTGACTGCCAGGACAGATTGGGTATCTTCAATACCCATCGGGCGAAGCATATAACGGAAACGGTCGACGATAAGTGTCTGCCTGTCGATTTCACCGGCCCGATATTGTCTCCACAATAACTCATTATGTGGCCAATAGATTGCAAAGAAAGCCTCGAAGGAGGCATAATACCGATCAAAGTGGTGATCGGTATAAATCTCTTCGAGGCATTCTTTATTATTATGGTACGTATCCCAAAGGGTATCGTCCAAGTCTATAAAGAGGTTTTTGTATTTCATCATCCTACTTCGATAACCAGATATTTGCCAAGGCTCCAGAATGCTCTTGGATCTGTGATATTCAGTGTCAGGTTGCCGTCTTCATCTTTTACGAATTCGTAAGAACCTTCCGGATGGTTGGATTTCAGTTTAGCTTTAGCAGCAAACAAAGGGATTTCCTTTACTTCACGGATGTCGACAGAGATAAAGTAATCTTTGTTGAAGCCGCTCTGCAATACTTTTGATTTAGAGAAAAGGCCGCCACCTGAAAGGATCTTCTGGTCTTTCAGTTCTTTGGATGTACCGAAACAATAGTAAGCTGTGTTGAGAGCCTTATCCTGTTCGTTCAGCTTTTCAGACTGGGCGGCAGCAGTCGTTGCCAGGCTTTCCACATCTTCGTTCAGGGAAGAAACCATTTCGTCCAGTTCCTGGATACGTACATTCTTTTTAGCCAGGTCTTCCTGCAAAGCAACAATCATGGTAGCCTTCTGATCCAGTTCGGAAGATAGGCGGTTGATTGTCTTTTTCAGTGCGGATGACTGGATGCCGCTCTTTTTCAGTTTGTCTTCAAGCTGATTGATCGTTTCTTTGTTTTTCTTCAGTGTCTCACTGATCAACTGCATATTCTGCTTGATCTGTTCGCGGTTGCTCTTGCTGAACTCACCTCCGGTTTGCTGCTGGATGTTCAGATAGTTTTCTGCATCGCGGATAGACTGTATGTCTGCCTCTACATCGTTCAGGATGGAAAGGATTTCGTTCATTTCGCTGCTACTCTTTGTGTTCTCTATTTTCAGAGAATCGTTCTCGGCTTTCAGCTTTTTATATTCGGCCGAATTCTGTCCGCAGGAAACCAGCAATGTTGCGCAGGTACAAGCTAATAATAACTTCTTCATTTTCTTTTTGTTTTTGAGTTAAACATCTTTTTCTGTCTCTTTTTCTTTTTTATCTTTCAAGCCTGCTAATACTATAACAATCTCACCTCTCGGATCGTTCACGGTAAAGTGAGCTATAACCTCTTCGAGGGTTCCGCGTACAGTCTCTTCGTGCAGTTTGGATATCTCGCGCGAGACGGAGACTTGCCGGTCGGTTCCGAAGAATTCGGCTAGTTGGGTTAGCGTCTTTACTAATCGGAAAGGTGATTCATAAAAGATGATCGTTCTGTTTTCGGTAGACAACTCCTTGAGGCGTGTTTGCCGCCCTTTCTTTTGGGGAAGGAAGCCTTCGAAACAGAATTTCTCGTTGGGTAGCCCGGAATTAACCAGGGCCGGAACGAATGCGGTTGCTCCCGGAAGGCATTCAACGTCTACACCTTGTCGTACACATTCCCTTACGAGCATAAAGCCGGGGTCGGAAATGGCCGGTGTGCCGGCATCGGAAACAAGTGCAATGTTTTCGCCGCCTTTGATGCGGGAAGCGATCTGCTCCACCGTCTTATGTTCGTTGAACTTGTGGTGCGACTGCATCTTGTTTTGTATCTCAAAATGTTTCAGTAGAATACCAGTCGTACGTGTGTCTTCGGCCAGAATCAGGTCGGCCTCTTTCAACACACGGATCGCCCGGAAGGTCATATCTTCCAGATTTCCTACGGGAGTGGGTACAACTGTTAACTTTGCCATATCTTACAGGAATCGTTTTTCAAGTAGCTTGATGAAGTCGGCTACGGCTTCATCTTCTATATTCCATTTCAGTTCGTTATTCAGATAAGCCACCGATTCTTCGTATGAATGAATGTCGTTGAGGTCGGTGATCGCTTTATTCATTTTCTCCTCATCGCCCCCGAACAGTTCGCGGCGGAAGCGGAAACGATCGTTCAGGCTGAATGCCTTACGGAAGTCGGAAAGATTCTTCTTTTCGAGCAGGTCGCTCAGGAATACGCCCTGCTTTTCCGTCGTAATGGTTTTATGAGGTGCTTCAGCCGGCTTTTCCGGTTTAGCCGACGAAGTAATGATCTCCGCTTGGATAACTGTTTCCGGTTGGACGACTTTCTTTTCTTCTATGATTATTTCCGGTTTCTCGATAATGATTTCCCGGACAGGTTCCTTCGCTTCCACTTTAACCTCCGGTTCCCGGACGATTACTGTTTCAGCAACCGGCTCTTCCTGTACTTCCTGCACTTCGGGCACAATGGGCATCGGTGCGGCAGCCGGGTTCGGCAACGATTGGATCAGTGCCTGATGGGCTTCCATTTGTTCGCGTAACATTTCGATCTGAGCCGTTTCCAGTGAATGAAGATCATTCAGTACTTTATGTGTCAGATTGAAAGTCTGGCTAAAGAAGGACACCGGGTAAACCTCTGCATCCCGCATCCCGGCAATCAGCGTCTCAAGTTCTTTGAGATCGAGTAACAGATAATCTATTTTTTCTTTATTTGCCATTCCTTATTTTAATCTTTACGGGGAAGCTTAATAAAGGCGTCCCGGTATTATTGCAGCAAAAATAACTATTTCTATTCATGTAACGTGGCTAATATATGAAAAATGTACTGTCACTCAACAAACTCATCCGGTAAATTAACCAAATATAACCGATGAGTGGCGCGGGTGAAGGCGGTATAGAGCCAACGGTAGAAATCTTCGCCCAGCATTTCTTCGGTCATATATCCGATATCGAGAAAGACGTTCATCCATTGTCCGCCCTGTGCTTTGTGGCAGGTGATGGCATAGGCGTATTTCACCTGGACAACGTTGTAATGCGGGTCGGCTTTCATCTTTTTCATTTTGCCCGCCTTGGTCGGAATGTCGTCGTAGTCTTCGAGTATGGTGTAGAACAACTTGTCATTCAGCTCTTTTGGAAGGGCGGGAGAGTCTGTTTGCAGGGTGTCGAGCAGTATCTTGATATCCATTTCAAGATCGTAATCCTGAAAGCGTACGGTAACATCGGCGAAACGGAATCCGTATAGTTCGCTGGTTCGTCTGACACGAACTACCTGCACGATCTCTCCGTTGGCTATGAAATCCATCTCCTTGCATTCGCTTGTCCAGTAGTAATTGTTCTTGGCCACCATCAAACGGTCGCCCGACGATAATTCTTCTTCGCGGTACAGGATACGGTTGCGGATACCATTATTGTAAATTGTAGCCCGTTTGTTCGACCGGGTGATGATCATCGTATCTTCCACTCCGTCGCGGCTGTAGGCCGAGGAGATTTCTTCGATCAGTTCGTCCCCGTTCACTTTCCTGAAATCGGCGAAACCTTTCAGATTAAGCTTCGGATAGATCTCCACCGTGTTTTCCCGTAAGGCATTACGCAAACGGGTGGCGTTGAACAGGATACCCGAGTCTTCACTCTGTCGTACAACCTGTGTCAGCGTGATTTCCCGTACCTCCAGATTATATCCTTTCAATATTTCTGCGTTCAAGGCAGGGCTTTCTGTTTGCATGACCGGGGGAAGCTGTGCCACGTCACCCATGAGGATAAGTCGGCAGTTCTCGCCGGAGTATACATATTGTATCAGATCGTCCAGCAAACGTCCTGTACCGAAAAATGCCGAGTCGAGCCCGTCGTTCGAGATCATGGACGCTTCATCTACTATAAATAATGTATCTTTATGTAAATTATCAGCCGGTAAAAATCCGGTCGGTTCGTTCGAAAAAGCCTTCTGGCGGTATATCTTTTTATGTATGGTGAAGGCTTTGTGGCCGGAATAATTAGAGAATACTTTGGCCGCTCTTCCGGTGGGGGCAAGCAAGACGGTTTTCTGTTTTAGTTCAGTCAGTGTCTTGACAAGGGCTCCTACCAGGGACGTTTTTCCTGTTCCCGCATATCCTTTTAGCAATAATATCGAGTCGGTTTCGTCCGAAAGTAGAAACTCCGTCAGTATTTTTAAGGCCAAATTCTGGTCTTCAGTAGGATTATATGGGAAATTTTGTGTAATTTGGCGGCTTAAATAACTATTTATCATTTTGATTGCAATAATTTTGGTGATAAAGGTAGTGTATTAAATATTCTTTTTTAAATTTGCCGAACGAAATAAATTCAAAAAAACAATACAAACCATGAAAGTTACATTAAAGATTTTAGTAGCAGCTGCAGTTGTCCTGCTTGTTTACATGTGCTATAGAAGCATTATGACGCCGATCGAATTCAACAAGGAAAAAGATGCGCGTGAAAGTGCTATTAAGGCTCGTCTGATCGATATTCGTAAAGCTCAGATCGAGTACAAGAATGTGTACAAAACTCATGCAGGTACATTCGCCGATTTGATCAAGTTCCTGAAGGACGACAAACTTCCGTTCCTGATCAAAGAAGGTGTTTTGACTGACGAGCAGCTGGAAAAAGGTATGACTGAGAAAGAAGCTGTAAAGAAAGGTTTGATCAAACGTGATACAGTTTGGGTTGTGGCTAAGGATACTTTGTTCGGAGCAAACTACAATGTGGATGATCTGGCTAATGTTCCGGGTGCAGGCGTTCAGTTCTCTATGGACACAGCTACGTTGACTTCCGGTTCCGGTTATACTGTAAAAGTATTTGAAGCTGGCGTTAAGTATGACGATTATCTGGGTGATCTTGACAAACAGTTGGTTGTAAACCTGAAAGATAAAGCTGAAAAGCTGGGTAAATATGATGGTTTACGCGTAGGTTCACTGACTGAAATTAATAACAACGCAGGTAACTGGGAATAATCAATCGCTTATGACTATCAGTATTCCTGATACGTTGACTGCTGATAATTCTGGAAAATATATAATGTCCATCCGGCTTAGGTCGGATGGACTTTCTTTTTCAGGATACAGCCCTTCGGAGAACGAAAGTTTCTTTTACAGGAACGTGGAGTTCGACCGGACGAAGCCTTATATTGCTTCATTGAAAGAGTTCTTCTTTGAGCACGAGTTTCTTACTTATTCTTATAAGCGGACGAATCTGGTTTGTGTAACTCCGCAATATACGATGGTGCCTGAAGAGGTCTTTACCGATAAACAGAAAGATGAACTGTTATCGTTCACCTTCTTCTCCCCTGAAAGCAAATGCCTGAACAACCTGCTGACGCGTGAGGCGGTAGAAGTGGTGTTCGGTATCGATGAAGATGTATATGAGTTTTGTTCCCGTTCGCTGATCAATCCTGCATTTATCCATCATATCACCCCTCAGTTGGCTTTGTGGAAACAACAGAGCCGGCAGTTGATACCCCGGCAGTTGTATGTTGTCTTACACCGGAGGATGATGGATGTGGTTTGTTATGCCGGAGGATCTTTGCTTTTTGCCAACTCTTTCGAGTATGATAAACCGGATGATATCCTATACTATATATTATATGTATGGAAACAGGTGGGGATGGATCAGGAAAGAGATCAGCTTCATATGTATGGAGGTGCTTCCCTTCGTAACACGATAACTGCTACGTTGCGGAATTATATACAATATATCAGTCCGGCAGAAATACCGTCGGACGCTTATTTGTTGGGAGCCGAGATCGTACAGGCCCCGTTAGATTTAATAGCTTTATCTGTATGCGAATTATAAGCGGAATATATGGCCGTCGGCGTTTCGATGTACCGTCTACTTTCAGTGCACGGCCGACTACCGATTTTGCCAAAGAGAATCTTTTCAATGTAATCAACAACCTGACCGACCTGGAAGGTGCAGACGCACTCGACCTGTTTGCCGGGACAGGCAGTATCTCGTTCGAACTGTTGTCGCGCGAATGTAAAAGCGTTACGGCGGTGGAGAAGAACAATGCCCATGCTTCTTTTATTGCAAAGGTGGCTAAGGAACTGAAAACCGACTCGCTGCGTCTGATCCGGGGTGATGTGTTCCGTTATCTTCATTCTGCTCCGAAACAAGGTTTCGATTTTATCTTTGCCGATCCTCCCTATGCGCTGAAAGAGTTGCCGGAAGTTCCGAAACTGGTGTTCGAAAAAGAGCTGTTGCGCGACGGGGGTATCTTTGTCATGGAGCATCCCAGGGATAATGACTTCTCCGAGCTTCCTTATTTTGATCAGCGACGGGTGTACGGCTCTGTCAACTTCAGTATCTTTATTAAAGAAGAAAAGGCTTAAAGGAGCGGGGAGAACAACCGCATGAACGACTCTGCCAGGCGTTGCTTGACCGGTCGTTTGAGCCAGCGGGAAGGAACCAGCCGTTCGCAACTGTGCAGGTCGTGCAGGAATACCCGTTTCATCTGCAAGGCGAAAGAGGGTTGGTAGACGAATGCATTGATCTCGAAATTATGTTCGAAGCTTCGGAAATCCATATTGGCCGAGCCTATGCAGGCAAGTGCGTCGTCCGTGATCATCAGCTTCGAATGAAGGAAGCCCGGTTTATAGAAATAGACTTTGACGCCGGCTTTTACCATCTCGTCGATAAAAGAGTGCGTTGCCATGTTGGCCGTACGTGTATCCGAACGTTTGGGTAACATCAGGCGCACGTCGACTCCTCCCAGTGCTGCAATCAGCAAAGCCTGATTCAGCCCTTCGGTCGGAAGGAAATAAGGTGTCTGTATGTAAATATACTTTTTAGCATTGGCTATCGTGAAGATATAAGCCTGAAGCAGGGTACGCCATTGACCGACGGGGCCGCTGGTGGCAATCTGCATGATATTATCGTCGTGGTATATCTTTGCCGGGGGATAAAATATCTTGTCGTTCAGTAGTTTTTTGCTGACAACATACCAGTCGATCAGGAATGTCGATTGAAGCCCGTGGACACCTTTGCCGATGATCCGGAAATGCGTATCGCGCCAGGTGCCCCATGCCGTCCCTTTCTCATACCGGTCGGCTATGTTCATGCCGCCCATATAACCGATTTGTCCGTCTATCACGACAATCTTCCGGTGGTTTCGGTAATTTACCTTGCTGGTGAAGACCGGAAACGCTACTTTCAGGAAGGCATAGACTTCAATCCCTGCTTCCCTCATTTCGTTGAAGAACTTATCTTTTACATTCCAGCAACCTACGTCGTCATAGAGCACCCGCACGGTGATGCCTTCTTTAGCCTTGGCTATCAGGGCATCCTTAAACCGTATGCCGACTTCGTCATCACAGAAGATATAATATTGAAAGTGGATATGATGCGTTGCACCCTGTATATCTTTCAGCAGGTCTTTGAACTTCTCCGTCCCGTTTGTATATATTTTGATTTCACTACCATACAGCAGCGATGACTGGTTGTTGTTATTCAAAAGAGTGACCAACGGCTGGTATGGGGCGGGGACGGTACAGGCATCCTGGGGCAGTTTGCCTTCCTGCGGCCGTTTCATGATGCGTTTGTAAGTCCTGCGTGAGATGATCCGCTGCTTCCTGTTGTCCTGTCCGAAGAAGAAATAAAAGAGCAGACCGACACCGGGAGCGAGTAATAACACGATTACCCAGGGGATGGTTTTTAACGGGTTCCTGTTCTCTGCAATGATAACCAGCACTAACCCCATGATCGTGATTGAGTATAATATAATGAATATTACCCCAACGACCCATTGTATATGTATGACTGCCGGCATTCTTTTTATTCTTTGTTACAGGTTGATAAAGGTAATAAGGTAATTCGGAAATAACAAATCTTTACTACATTTGCCGGATAATATAAAATAGGAAGAAGATGATTACATATATTATTATAGGTATAACAGTCGTTGTTTCATATCTTTGTTTCAATAACCAGGAACTGTTTCGCAAATTAGCGCTGATACCTTACCGGACGGTGAAGAATAACGAATGGTACCGGCTGGTTACACATGGCTTTGTACATGCGGATATGACACATCTGTTGGTGAATATGTTTACTTTCTGGTCGTTCGGAACTTATATAGAAAGTATTTTCGGATACCTGGGTTTCGGAACGTGGGGATATCTGGGTCTTTACTTCGGTGGGATGATCTTTGCCTCTATTTATGATGTGCTGAAACATCACAACGATCCGTATTATGTCTCTATCGGGGCATCCGGCGCTGTGTCGGCCATCCTGTTCTCGTCTATCCTCTTCGACCCGTGGAGTAAAATATTGCTGTTTGCTATTATTCCGGTACCGGGAATTATCTTCGGAGTGCTCTATCTGGCTTATTGTCAATATATGGCTAAACGTGCGGGAGACAATATCAATCACAATGCCCATTTTTACGGTGCTGTCTACGGTTTCCTATATCCGGCTTTACTTAATCCTTCGTTGATAAAAGCGTTCCTTTCTCACTTTTAATCGGAATATTTTCCATATTTAGCACTGTTCAAGTATTTGTTTTTTAAGGTATTATTTATAGATTTGTGGAAATATCTCAATTTGTAAGTAATACCATAAGACAGACACAATGAAAAGAAGGAACTTCATCCGAAGTGGGGCACTGGCTATTGCGGGCTTCACGATTTTACCTCGTCACATTTTAGGCGGAACTAATTTTGTAGCTCCCAGCGACCAGATAAATCTGGGAATTATCGGCTGTGGGGCACAGGGCCGGTGGACACTTGCTCCGGAGTTTGCCCGGCGTGCTAACCTGATAGCTGCCGCCGATTGCGAATCCCGCCAGTTGAAAGCCATGCAGGAAATTGTCGAAAAAGAAACGGAAAAGGCAAAAGGGCAGGCCTATAAAGGATTTAAGCTTTATGCAGACTACCATGAATTATTGAACCGGAGTGATATAGACGGTGTGATTATAGCAACCCCCGACCATTGGCATGCCGTACAAACGATAGAAGCTTGTCGTGCCGGAAAAGATGTCTATGTAGAGAAGCCGATGTCGCATAGTATCGAAGAAGGCCGTGCTATGGCCGATGCCGTGGAAAAGTACAACCGTGTATTGCAAGTCGGTAATATGCAACGTTCGTGGCGTAACTTCCGCCATGCCTGCGAGTTGGTTCGCAACGGCTATATCGGTGAGATCAAGGAAGTGAAAGTATCCATCGGACCTCCTCCCGTAAAGTACGATTTGCCTGCACAACCGGTTCCTAAAACGTTGGATTGGGAAATGTGGATCGGCCCGGCTCCTATGAATGTTTATAATGAAGAACTGGCACCGCCTATGGAACGTAATATGTTCCCGAACTGGCGAAACTATAAAGAATATGGTGGCGGTATGATCTGCGACTGGGGTGCTCATATGTTTGATATCGCCCAATGGGCATTAGGCATGGACGATTCCGGCCCGATCGAGTTTACTCCGCCGGAAGAAGGTGAACTGCGTCCTCTCAGTATGCGTTACGCCAATGGTACGGTTATGACACATGAGCCTTTCCGTAAAGCGGATGGCAACGCCGTTCGTTTTATCGGTTCGGACGGAGTGATCGATATCAGCCGTAGTTTCCTGGACACGATCCCGGCGAAATTGCAGGACGAAGTGATCGGAGAGGATAAGATCAAGCTATACAAGAGTGACGATCATTATAATGATTTCCTGACTTCCATGAAGACCCGCAAGCAACCGCTTAGCACCGTGGAGATCGGACACCGCACGGCTTCCCTGTGCCATATCGTGAATTTGTGTTATGAGTTCGACCGTAAACTTGTGTGGAATCCGGAGAAAGAAGAGTTCTTCTTTGATGATGAAGCGAACAAACGACGCGGTAATCCGATACGCGAACCGTATAGCCTGAAAGTATAGTATATATAATAATGTATAGGAAAACGCAATCGGTGGTAAATGTTCTGACGAGCTTTTACCACCGATTACTGTTTATAGGCTGAAATGTTTTACGTTCGGATATCAGAACCGTGGCGGGCCGCCATGACCTCTGCCACCCGGTCCGCGTACGTCGTTCATACTGGCTCCCCCTTTAAAGATGCTGAACCGGTAGATGAAGTGAACCATAAAGTAGCTGCTCAATGTATTGTATTCCGAATACTGGGTATATTCGGTGTTGATTGTCTGGGAAATATTACTGCGTTGTTGCAGGATATCGTATATCTTAAAACGAATTGTAGCCTGGTTTCCCTTCAGGAATGATTTGGATGCCGATGCATTCCACAATACTTCTTTTTGCTTGTAACCTTCGGCATAACCGGAGTTGGCAGACCAGGTTATATCACTTTCAACCTTGAAATCGAGCGGAAGATAAATAGCTGTCGTTCCCCCCAGACCGTAGTTGAAAGTATTCTGGTCGTTCTGTCCCTGGAGTGAGTTCTTTGCACCGGTATAACGGATGTTTCCATTTAATCCCAGGTCGATGTAGTCCGACCGGAAGTCGATGCCGGCACGCTCCATCGCGGTGTAATTCTTGTTCGTGTTTTTCTCCTCATTAATGAAACCATTGGTATTGGCGTAAGAAGCCATTGTCATGGAATTGATCGAGAATTTCTTATTCTTCAGTGGAGTATTGAACAATACACGGAGATTACCGTTGTAATTACCGTTGACATTATCGTAAGTAGTCATCTTCCTTCCTGACTCGCCGACGTAAACGGATTTTTTGACGATATCATTCATGATGTAGTTTGCATTCAACATGATCATAAGAGCAGTTTGCTTTTCGGGAATGAATTTCTGGTAACGGGCAAACAGGTTGTTTGAATAGGTCGGTTTCAGATCCGGGTTACCGGTGATCGTATTCAACGGATCAGAAATATCGGCAACCGGCTGCAACTGCGTCATCGAAGGCTGGCTGGTGCGTCCCCGATAGTTGATCCTTAGATTCGTACGTTTGTCGAACCGGTAGTTGAACCGGATCATTGGCGAAACATTGATCACATTGCGTGTCAGGCGCGACAGCGTCGAGTCGCCAACAAAGTTTTCGCTTACGCTATGTGAAGGAGAAAGGTTCATTCCGACCGTATAATCATATTTCTCACGAACCGCTTTGAATGCCAGGCTGGCCTGTTGGGTGACGAAATTATTACGGTAACTTTTACTGTATGCCGTATCCAATACATTATATATATCGCTTCCTTCTTCTTTAACGTAAGAGTTCTTCAGGGATTCCTGCTTGTTCTGGCTGAAACTGTATGTCGCCTGGATGAAGTTGTTGTGCCCGATCGGTTCCACCCATGATAAATAAACCCGGTAATTGAAACCTTTATTGTCGTATCTGAATTGCTGGTCTATCAGTTCATTTTGTTCGTCCCCCATAAAGTATTCCGTATTGGAATAGTTCAATCCTTTATTGTAGGAATCGCTTGTACCTCCGGATAAAGAGCCGCTGAAAACGCGTCCTTCATCGTTCAGCTTCCGGCTGAATTCCAACCGTGCATTCAGGTTATAGCCTTCACCGTCGGAAAGGTAGCTGGATTCACCGAGGTTAACAGTGTCTCTCCGGTTGGTCAGTGTGTTGAACGAACCTGATTCCCGATTGTGACTGTTACTGTAAGTGAAGCTGGGTTGGAAAATGATTTGGGTTAGCGTGTCCGGTTTCCACTCCATACGCAGGTCGGCTGCAATATTGTCGCTTTTGGTATTGTTGTTATTCAACTCGTTTTTGATTGTGCTACTGTCGTTAGGGAGTAAGTTCGTCCTGTTGATCTTGCTTTGTGCATCATTGTCGGAATGCGAATAGCGCACATTGCCACCAAGCGTCAGCTTCTTATTGAACTCTTTACTGAAGTTCAATCCCACATTGCCGGACGAGGTGATACCGTTTCCGGCTCCTCTTATACGTCCGCCGCGCTGTCCGCCCATACCTGAAAACATATTGGAAGCAATGTCCGAGAATCCCATATTGTTCGTATTATTCAATCCTCCCATAATGGTTATCTGGTCGTTGTTGATAAACCGGTTGACCATGAAATTCCCTTCGTACCGGTCGTCGCTACCATATCCGGCAAAGGCATTCCCGAACCATCCTTGTTTCATTCCCGGCTTTACGGTCAGGTTGATAACGGTTTCTTCGTCCCCGTCGTCAAATCCGGTCATCCGTGCCATATCGCTTAGGCGATCCAGTACCTGTACCTTTTCAATCATCTTCGAGGGCAGGTTTTTAGAAGCCACTTTCGGGTCGTCGGAGAAGAACTCTTTTCCATCGATCAATACCTTCTTGATCTCTTTCCCGTTGACGGTGATCTTTCCTTCACTGTCGACTTCCACACCCGGCATCTTCTTCAACAGATCTTCCAGCACAGCTCCTTCTGTCGTTTTGTAGGAATCGGCATTATATTCGACCGTGTCGTTGCGGACAACCACTTCCGGTGCTTTTCCGATTACCACCGCTTCTCCGAGCATAATGGAACCGTCGCTAAGTGCAAGTTTGCCGACATTCACCGGGTTGGTTTTCCCTGTGATCCGTAAAGGTTGATATAATGGATCGAACCCTACGAAAGAAACGTGCAGCAGATAACTGCCGGCTTTGATCCCTTTCAGTGTGAAATTACCATTACGCGAACTGGCCACCCCTCCGACCATCGTACTGTCCTTTACATTTAACAAGCGTACCGTAGCCTGTTCAATAGGCTCGTTGTTCCCCTCTTCTATCACAGTTCCTGTGACATCAACTCCACCCCGCTGTGCGAATGCCGGCAAAGAAAAGAGAATAAGAAATAACCATAAAAAGTATCTTCCCGATTTCATAACTAATATATTATCTGTATCAAACAAATATGTATCCGGACTGGTTTCCGGTTACGAGAAGATAGACGGCTCCGACTTGATTAAGTTTAATAATATCTGTGATGATTTTGATTTATTAACCAAAAGGGAAAGGCCATTCTTCCCGGCATTTAGTTAAAAATATCCCGATATAAATTGATTTTGTTGCCGGGAAAAGTTATTGCCGACGCTGTCGAAAGCTTTGCCGACGCCCTCGACAATTTAGCCGACACTGTCGACAATATAGCCGACGCCCTCGGCAACAACTTTCCTGCAAGGAAAATTGAACTTTCTCCGGATGTATCAGGAAGGAAACCCGAATAAAAAGGAAAGAAGAGGGAGATAGTCTTTCAGTTTAACACGAAGTATTTTCAGGGATTGACTGATACGGTATTCGACGGTTTTGACGGACACTCCAAGTTGTTCTGCTATCTGAACATTGGTTTGTTCACCGAAACGGCTTAAGGTGAACGTGTCTCGGTAAGTGTCAGGAAGTTCTTTGATAGCATTGTTTATATTCTCTGTCAGTTCGTTCACGAAGTAGTAATCAGGATCTTCAAATTGCTCTTTTAGTTTTTCATAAAGAAGGGTATGTACTTTCTTATGATACAAATTCTTTTGAATCGCATTCAGGCACCGATGTTTAACTGCTATAAATAAATATGATTTCAAGGATTGAGTGATAATGATATTTTTTCGGTTTTCCCATATGAAAAGCATTAGATCTTGTACCAGTTCTTCGGCGTCTTCATCTGTTACGTATTGGGAAATGTATTCGCATAAAGGAGAATAGTACTTGATAAACATTTGTTTATAAGCCTCGGAATTACCTTCTTGTAATTGTCTAACTAATAGAATATCATTCATTTACTAAATTTTGTTTATGAAGGTTTCGGGCAAAGATAGTTGATAATTCTAATTATATTTAGAAAAAAAAGGAATATGTATAAAATTTTTTATGATATTGTTTAGGGTAGAAGAGGGGGAGTTTTGTCGTATATATAGAAACAGATAAAATGGAAGAACAGAGAAAACATATAGAAGAACCGGAAACTTCATTATTGTTGTTGTATATCGGGGGAAAAGCTTCGGCAGAAGAATGTGCTATTGTTGAGAGCTGGCTGCATGACAAAGAAGAGAATGAACAAACCTTGTTACAAATTGCTCGTATTTATCATGTGCAATATACACATAGGCGTATTGAACAGCGTGATCCTCTTAAAGCTTTTGAGAAGGTACAAGAACGGGTTAGGCAGCGTGTATGGAAGAAAAATATCTATCGTTTTTCTACTGTTGCTGCTTGTCTTGCTGTTGGATTCTTTTTGTCAACTCTTCTTTCATGGTGGAATACAACAGACAGTGAGGTGAAAGCACAAATGGTTACTGTTCGTTCAAATCCGGGGATGCGTACCAGTTGTAACTTGCCGGATGGGACAGTTGCATATTTAAACTCAGGATCTACGCTGATTTATCCGGTTCCGTATGATAACGATAAAAGGGCTGTAACGTTGGATGGAGAAGGTTACTTTAAGGTGACACATGATCCGAAAAAGCCCTTTATAGTGAATGTCGCTGATGGAAAAATGAGGGTAAAAGTACTGGGAACTGAATTTAACTTACAGGCGTATCTGGGAGAAGGACAGATAGAAACGACTTTGGTTTCTGGAAAAGTTAATATTGAAACAGAAAAAGAGAATGGCACCGTAGTGAGACAAGAACTATCTCCTTCGATGAAAGCTACATATATTCTCTCTACTGGAAAAATGAATATGGAAATTGTGAATCCTGTATATGAAACTGCCTGGATAGAAGGAAAATTAATGTTTTATAATTCTCCTTTGCCTGAAGTGTTGCGTGATTTGTCTTATTTCTATAATGTAAAATTCGAAGTGAAGGATCCTTTGATAAAATCCTATTACTTTACCGGAACGTTCATCGATAAACAATTGTCACAAATTTTGGATTACCTGCAAATATCATCAGGAATAGATTATAAGATCAGGCAAATTACCGGAGATGACAGTAAAGGAATTAATTATACGGTGGTCGAGTTGACCAATAAACGGAAATAGAGACATAGTATAATGTTGGATAATCATTAAAAACAGAAAGCCTATGGAATAGAACAATCATTGCAGACCTTATTATTGAAAAACATACGGAAACATGTTACCAGCATCTTCCCGTATGAAATATTCAATAGCCGGTCTATAAACAGACTAAGGAATTTATTTTTTTAATCTTAAATCATTTACAAAAGTATGGTAAAGAATTATTATATCCAACAGGATAGGGAAATTTGTATCCTGAATTTAGTACCTAAAATAACAAGAACCATGAAGTTAACCTGTTTATTGTTATGCTTGTCTATTAGTATGGCACTTGCGTCCCAATCTTATGCGCAAACGACAAAACTTTCTGTATTTGGAACAGAAAAGACTGTCGCAGAGATATTGGAAGAGATTGAACAACAGACCGATTTCCAATTTTTTTATAATAACAAAATCATAAATGTCAACCGGAAGGTTTCTATCAATGTACAGAATGAAGATGTATTTGTTGTATTGAACCGTTTGTTTAAAGAGTCGAATGTACGGTATAAAGTGATAGATAAAGATGTAATTTTGACAACTATTGATGTGGCCGGATCGGATCAGGTTGGTAAAAAAGTTAGCGGAAAAGTAACTGATCATTTAGGAGAACCTGTTATTGGGGTGAATGTTGTTGAAAAAGGAACAACGAATGGGACGACTACAGATGTGAATGGTTCTTATTCTTTGATGCTATCCAGTGATAATGCGGTTCTTCAATTTTCTTATATCGGATATACAACAAGAGATATTGCTGTAGGAAGTAAATCTGATGTTTCTGTTTCATTGTTGGAAGATAGTCAGGCGTTGGAAGAAGTGGTAGTGGTTGGTTACGGTACAACCAAGAAGGTGAATCTGACTGGTGCTGTTGCACAAATAGATAATAAAACAATGGAAAACCGCTCTGTTACAAACATTGGAAAGGCTTTGCAGGGAGTAGTCGGAAACTTGAATATGACAGTTTCTGGAAATGGCGGGGCTCCCGGCTCAACGATGGATTATAATGTTCGTGGTACAACCAGTCTTTCCGGGGGGGCTCCGTTATTTATTGTAGATGGAGTTCCGGCTGATAATATTAATAATATTAATCCTGCCGATGTAGAAACTCTGACTGTTTTGAAGGATGCGGCTTCTGCTGCTATTTACGGTGCACGTGCTGCTTATGGTGTTATTCTGGTAACGACTAAGAAGGGGGCTAAAAATGAAAAGGTGACCGTATCTTATAATAATGTGATAGGCTATAATCATGCAACATGTATTCCGAATCAGGTAAACTCACTTGATTTTGCGAATGCGTATAATATCGCATCACTAAACTCAGGACAGTCTCCGATGTTCAGTGATGAACATATTGGGCGCATCAAAGCTTATATGGCAGATCCGGGACATTATCCGTCAAACATTCCGAATCCGAATAATACGGATTATTGGTCGTATGCTACATTGGATAATGATAATGTGGATTGGTTCAGGGCATTCTTTAAACCGGGATCATGGAATCATAAACATGACTTGAGTGTAAGAGGTGGTACGGAGAAATCCAATTATTATGTGGGAGCCGGCTATTATAAGGAAAATGGATTGTTGCGATATGGAAAAGATCGTTTTGAACGTTTTAACCTGACAAGCAATTTACATTTTGAACCCTATAAATGGTTGCGTGGAGATGTCAGAGTCAAATTCAGCCGGGATAAAAATAATACCGTTTCAGAGGCTTATAATGGGGATATAGGTAACTGGGTACATTTGGCAACAACCCGCTATCCGAACTGGTCTTTGAAAGATCCGAACGGACATTGGGCTTCAACCTCTCATATTTATAAACAAATAGACGGGGGACGTACACTTGACAATACCAATGTTTTTAGTGCAACGGGAGCTTTAGAGGCTGAGCCGATTAAAGGTTGGAAGATAAACGTTGATTATACTTACCGAAATACGGCAAGAAAAGAGTCTACTCACGACAAAGCGGTAATCTGGGAGTATACGGTCTCCGAAGTTCCGGTAATGGCTCCAAATCATGATGCTTTTTCAACTTTGCAGGCTCAAACTGATTATAGCTCATTTAATGCTTATACTTCTTATGAACATTTGTTTGGCGACCATTTTATGTCGGTCATGGTTGGTCAGCAATTGGAGTTAAGTAAATATGATTATTTGACTGCTATGCGTCGTAATTTGATAAATCAGGATATTCCTTCTTTATCAACTGCGATTGGTGAACAGACGAATTCCCAGACACTGACGCATTGGGCAAATATGGGTACTTTTATCCGTGCTAATTATAACTATAAAGAAAAATACCTGATTGAGTTTAATGCTCGTTATGATGGTTCTTCCAAATTCCAGCGTGGTGACCGTTTTGGATTTTTCCCTTCCGTTTCTGTCGGTTATAATATTGCCAGAGAAAACTTCTGGACAATCGAACATATTGTGAACTCATTGAAACTACGTGCTTCTTATGGATCGTTGGGGAATCAGAATGTGGGTGATTATTTGTATTTGAGCACAGTGAATGTAGGCAATAATTATGGTTATCTGATAGACGGGGTACGTCCGAACTATCTGGAGGCACCTGGGTTGGTCAGCCGTAATCTGACCTGGGAAACAGTTTCTACCATTGATGTGGGAGTAGATGCTTCATTCTTATCGAATCAGTTGAATCTTTCATTTGACTGGTATCGTCGTACGACAACTGACATGTTTGGCCCTGCCAATGCCCTGCCGGCGGTATTGGGAGCAAGTGTACCACAAGAAAATAATGCCGATTTACGTACTTCTGGTTTCGAATTGAATCTGGGATGGAGAGATCAGATAGGAAGCGATTTCTCTTATAATGTAAATTTGGTTTTATCTGATTATGTATCCAAGGTTATCACTTATAATAATCCCACAAAGATTTTGTCAACCTACTATGAAGGGCAGACGATTGGAGAAATCTGGGGATATAAAACAGCAGGTATCATACAAACGGAAGAGCAGTTGAAAAAGATATCTGATCAGTCATATATCTATGGAAACTGGACAGTTGGAGATGTGGAGTATAAGGATTTAAATAATGATGGTAAAATTGATAAAGGTAAAAATACGAAAGATGATCATGGAGACCTAACTGTTATTGGAAATACAACTCCACGTTTTAGCTATGGTATTTCTTTAGGTGCACAGTGGAAAGGTTTTGATTTGAACATTTTCCTGCAAGGGGTAGGGAAGCGTGATTTTTGTCCTCCGACAGGTGGAAATAGCGGAGTTTTCTTCTGGGGATTCACTGGTGGGTTTGGTTCTAATATGTATGAAGAAACATCTGATTTCTGGACTCCGGAAAATACTAGTGCTTATTATCCGAAGCCCTATAATTCTTCTGAAGTATATAAAAACCAACAGTCGCAAACTCGTTATCTACAGAATGCAGCTTATCTACGCCTGAAGAATTTTCAGTTAGGTTATACAATTCCAAAGACTATTATGTCAAAGATCGGTTTAGAGCGTATCCGTATGTTTATCAGTGGAGAAAATCTCTTTACAATTACATCTTTGCAGAAAAATTTTGATCCTGAACTTTTAAACGGAAGTTGGGGAGCCGGAAAAGTTTATCCTTTATCGAAGACATTCTCTTTTGGTTTTAATGTTGATTTTTAAATTGAATTATTATGAAAAAATATAGCTTATTTATCGTACTGTTAGGATTGTTCATTACGTCTTGTGAAGATTTCCTAGACCGGGATCCTTTGGATAAGATCACAGATCAGCAGATGACATTTTCAGCAAAGGAAATGGAACTTTATGCCAATAAGTATTATGGGAATTTCCCGGTATTGAGTGGTCATGATTACGGACCATATGAGAAGGATAATGCTTCAGATAATCTGGTCTCCGGGTCATATAATTATGATGCCCAAATATCCGGAACGATTACAGTTCCATCTTCCGGAGGTGGATGGGACTGGACAATGCTTAGAGGACTGAATTTCTTCATTGATAACTACCATAAATCGCAGGACCCTATTTCTGAAACGGCTCCTTATATTGGTGAAATTTATTTTTGGCGTGCCTGGTTTTATTATGACAAATTGAAACAGTTTGGTGATCTTCCCTGGATTGGGAAAGCTTTGTATGCTGATTCAGAAGAACTGTTTGATAGCAGGGTTTCACGGACGGTAATAGCAGATTCTATTATAGCTGATTTAGATAAGGCTATTAGTCTATTACCGGAAAAGAGTATGGCTACTTCCGGACGAATTCATAAAGATGTAGCTCTGTTGTTTCAGAGTCGTGTCGCTTTATATGAAGGAACGTGGGAAAAATACCATAACGGAACGGCCTTTGGCGTTGCAAATGCAGATCCGAATCGTTTCTTCCGGGTTGCAGCAAATGCAGCACGGGCGGTGATCGATAAGGACGTCTATGCAATAGAACCGGTAGGGGGAGATAAAAGTAAAGGTTATTGGAACTTGTTTAATCAGACAGATTTATCTGCTAACAAAGAAGTTTTACTTTGGAAAAAATATGATATGGGATTAGGGGTATATAATAACAGCCAGAGTATTTGGGGTGTAAGTGATAATAATACCGGAGTTTCTAAGTATATGATAGAAGCTTATCTCTGTTCAGATGGTAAACCTATCAGTATCAGTCCTCTTTACCAGGGGGATGATTTGGTGGAGAAAGAAGTACAGGATAGAGACCCTCGTTTGAGACAAACAATTTACCAGAAAGGTGATCCACGTGTGATTGTGAATGGACAAGTGAGCGGTTCTTTTACTGTACCGGATATGACATATGATTCCCGTTTGAGAAATACAACCGGTTATCAATTATATAAAGGATGTGATCCGGCCGCAGTACATGAAGGTGGATATATTACAGCAAGTATTATTTTCCGGTACGCAGAGGTTTTATGTAATTATGCAGAAGCCAAGGCTGAGCTGGGTGAGTGTAGTCAGAATGATCTGGATATTTCGGTAAACCAATTGCGTGATCGAGTGGACATGCCTCATATGACAGTGGATGTCGGCTTTATTGATCCGAGGTGGGACTTCCCGGAATTGAGCCCGTTACTGAATGAGATACGTCGTGAACGGAGGGTTGAATTTGCTTGCGAAGGATATCGCTTTGATGATTTAATGAGATGGGCGGCTGTTAATTTGATTAAACGTCCTATGTTAGGAGCAAAAATGAAACAATTTGCAGATATCAAAGACCAGTTCAAACCAGTTCTTGATCCTAGCGCAATACCAGTGAGTGATGCCGGTTATATTGCTCCTCATTGGAATAGTCCGGCAAAGAATGGTTGGCAGTTTGATGAAAAGAAAAACTGGTTGAAACCGTTGCCTTCAAATGAATTAGTTCTAAACTCGAACTTAGAACAAAATCCAGGATATTGATATTCAAAATGAGTATATAAAGGGGGATTTTTATATATCCTCCTTTATTTTCGTGACAGTTTTTTTCAAATAGTAATATATGAAAAATATGAAATTAAAATTATTATGTTTTTGGGGTCTCTTTCTTTTGTTATGCAGTTGTGTTGAAAATAAAACAATATATTATTGTGGTAGTGAGCAGAATGAAGTGTATCAATTACTTAAAAGTGAGGGGTTCAAATTGATAATATTTGACTCTCCGGAAGTAATGATTGAAAATGCGACCAACGGTTCAGGAGCCGTTATCGTTTGTGATACTTATCCGATGTGTCCTCTGGAAATTACACAGGAAACATATAAATTGGCACAACAGAAAAAGATTAGGCTTTATTTGGAATATCCGGATAAGTTACCAGATCTATGTGTTGAAAAAGAAACTTTTCATGCATCTTTGGAACGTGGAGTAATAACCAGTGACAAACTGATGAATCTGGAACCGATGGATATTATAGGTGTTAATGATTGCTATACTCGTGTAGCAAAAGTGAATGACCCATTGATTGTATTAGCTCGTGTTGCAGGTTTTGATCAGGCAGAGTATGGGATAGAAGATGTGGAGAGCTATCCTTTGTTATGTGAGAAAGATAATATATTGGTCGCATTTACAAAACTCAGTAATTTCCGGACAGGTCGCTACGAACCTCTTGGCGCCTGGCAATCTGTATGGAAATATATTATTTCGTTTGTAACAAATGATTCTGATTTCACATTTTCAACAGAATGGCCGTCTGATGTTAGACCTACTTACAGTAGAGAACAATCTCTTCCGGCTGATGCAGGAAAGGATATGATAAGCAGAGGTCTGGAGTGGTTTTTCAATGGCCGTTTCTTTATTGATCCCTCATGGAAAAAATTGCAGTTGGAACGACAGGGGGACGGGTTAATGCCTGTAGCCCGCGCACTTCCGGCTGACAGCAAAGTTGGAAATGGCTCGATGGGAATTCTTGAAGGCCATGCATCCAATATCTATTATGATGGAGAACAAGATTTCCGGTATTGGCTTCGAGCTGATGTGCAAGGGGAAGTTGCATTTGCTCTTGCTGCTGGAGGGAAGTCTTTGAATAATTCAACCTATGAAGAAGTGTCTAAGAATCTGATGGAATATGTACTGAAAAAATCAGCATTTAGAGCTGGAAAAAGAATAGATCCTTCCAGTCCGGTCTATGGTTTGATCGGATGGTCTGATACTCATCCTTATGTTTTTTATGCTGATGACAATGCTCGTTTGGTATTAGGATTGATAGGGGCTTCTGCTTTTATGGATTATGATCGGTGGAATAAAGAAATTATCGAGAATATACTAGCTAATTTCCGTTTAAGTAATGTAAATGGTTTTTTCGGCAATGGTGGTCGTTTGGAGGAACCTCAGATTTTGGAAAAAGGTTGGCAATATTATGCTAAGCGTCCGGAACTGGTGAATCCTCATCCTCATTTTGAATCCTGGATGTGGGCCTGTTATCTATGGCTTTATGACAAAACAGGTTATCAACCATTATTAGAAAAAGCTGAAAAAGCTATCAGGCTTACAATGGAAAACTATCCGGAGGGTTGGAAGTGGACAAATGGAATTCAGCAAGAGCGGGCGCGAATGATACTGCCGTTGGCTTGGTTAGTACAGGTGCAGGATACTCCGGAGCATAGGGAATGGCTAGATCAGGTAGTAAGTCGTTTGTTGGAAAATCAACAAACATCAGGAGCGATCAGGGAAGAATTAGGCAATAGTAGTACCGGTACGTTTGGAAAAGCTAAATCAAATAAGGATTATGGTGTGACGGAGGCTCCGCTTATTTCACATAACGGTGATCCGGTGGCGGATATGTTATATACTTCGAATTTTGCTTTTTTCTCATTGAACGAAGCTGCAAGAGCGACAGGTAATACCCAATATCAAGAAGCGGTAGAAAAATTGTCGGATTTCCTAATCCGTATTCAGGTAAAAAGTGACAGATATGCCCATTTAGATGGAGCCTGGTATCGTGCATTCGATTATAACCGGTGGGACTACTGGGCTTCAAATGCCGATCATGGTTGGGGGGCATGGTCTACCTTGACCGGTTGGATCCAGAGTTGGATCATTGGTACTCAGGTATTGATTGAGGATGATACCAGCTTTTGGGATAAAACAAAGGGTGTTGCAATGAAACCTCATATGGATGAGGTGATACAAACAATGTTTGGAAACTAATAAAGTGAGTATGAAAACGAAAATCAACTTTGGTTATCTTGTTTTTCTTTCCGTGGTGGCAGCTCTGGGTGGTTTCCTGTTTGGATATGATACGGCTGTTATTTCCGGGACGATCGCTCAGGTCACCCAATTGTTTCAGTTGGATTCGCTGCAACAAGGATGGTATGTCGGATGTGCACTTATCGGTTCGATAGTAGGGGTGCTTATGGCTGGTATATTGAGTGATATAACGGGGAGAAAGCAGACAATGATTTTTTCAGCCATTTTGTTTTCTGCTTCTGCTATCGGTTGTGCATTCAGTACAAATTTTAATCAACTGGTCATTTATCGCATCATAGGTGGTGTTGGTATTGGTATAGTCTCAATCGTGTCTCCTCTCTATATTTCAGAAGTCTCAGTCGCTGCATACCGTGGGCGGTTGGTGTCACTTTATCAAGTTGCAATTACAGTTGGTTTTTTAGGTGCATATCTGACTAATTACATTTTATTACAGTTAGGGAAAGGAGATATTTCTTTAACGACTTCGTGGCTAAACCGTCTGTTCATAACGGAAGTTTGGCGGGGCATGTTGGGGATGGAAATTTTTCCGGCTTTGTTTTTTCTTGTGATTGTTTTCTTTATACCTGAAAGCCCTCGTTGGTTACTGTTGAAAGGGAGAGAAACGGAAGCTTTTTCTGTTTTTTCCGGAATTTATCGCAATGTGAGTGAAATTAAGATACAACTGAATGAAACATTATCTGTCATCCGGAGTGAATCAAAGTCTGAATGGGCTCTGTTATTTAAACCGAAAATCCTAAAGATAGTGTTAATAGGTGTTTGTATCGCTATTTTGGGACAGTTTATGGGTGTTAATGCAGTTCTTTACTATGGACCATCTATATTTGAAAGTGCGGGTCTTTCCAGTGGAGATTCTCTTTTATCTCAGGTGTTGGTTGGGCTTGTTAATATGATGACATCCATTCTCGCATTGGTAATAATAGATCGGGTTGGGCGAAAAAAGTTAGTATATTATGGTGTGTCAGGGATGATTGTTTCTTTGTTGCTTATCGGTGGTTATTTTATACTGAATAGATCAATGTCTATACCTAGTCTTTTTTTATTGGTATTTTTCTTGTGTTATATTTTTTGCTGTGCTGTCTCTATCTGTGCTGTGGTTTGGGTGCTTCTTTCGGAAATGTATCCTGCTAAAATTAGAGGACTGGCCATGTCTATTGCAGGTTTTGCCTTGTGGGTCGGAACTTATTTAATAGGGCAACTTACACCTTGGATGCTCCTGACTTTAACCCCGTCAGGTACATTTTTCCTGTTTGCGGTCATGTGTGTACCTTACATATTAATAATATGGAAATTAGTTCCGGAAACAACCGGTAAATCATTGGAAGAAATAGAACAAAACTGGATAAAATGAGAAAATATGCTACGTGGTAAAGCTAGATAGTGACTATCGTAGTTGTTAGGCTAATTTTTGAATTAACAAAATCAGTATTAACTGCTGATTTGTATTATAGTAATAGTTATGAAAAACATTTCAAGAAGAAATTTTCTGAAGACAAGTGCTGTTATGACAGCTGGTCTTACCATTATTCCGAGTTCTGTATTAGGCAGAACTTACGGACATATTGCTCCGAGCGATAAGTTGAATATAGCTGGTATCGGTGTCGGTGGTATGGGACGTCGTAATCTGGCAAATATGAATACGGAAAATATTGTTGCACTCTGTGATGTCGATTGGCATTATGCAGATAAGACCTTTAAGGATTATCCGAATGCAAAACGTTTTAAAGATTGGCGTGTGATGTTTGATGAGATCGGAAAGTCGATTGATGCTGTCATGGTAGCAACACCCGACCATACGCACGCCGGTGTAACAGCTCATGCCGTTACATTGGGTAAACATTGTTATACACAAAAACCGCTTACTCATTCTGTTTACGAGTCACGTTTACTTACCAAACTGGCTAAGAAATATAAGGTAGCCACACAGATGGGAAACCAGGGTAACTCATTTGACTGGTGTCGTCAGATTGCGGAGTGGATACAAGCAGGTGTCATTGGTGAAGTGTATGAAGTACATTGCTGGACTGATCGCCCGATTTGGCCACAGGGATTGATGCAACCCAAGGAGGCAGCCAAATGCCCGAAGACTTTGGATTGGGATTTATTCATCGGGCCGGCACAGAAACGCCCATATAATCCGGTTTACACCCCCTGGAATTGGCGCGGCTGGTGGGACTTCGGAACAGGAGCGCTAGGAGATATGGCCTGCCATATCATGGATCCGTTGTACTGGGCTCTTGATCTTAAATATCCGACCAGCGTTATCGGTAGTTCCACATTGAGTAATCTGTACTCTCCTCCCCATGCTCAGGTTGTTACTTATACTTTCCCGGAGCGACCGGCAAAAGGAAATGTAAAAATGCCGAAAGTAAAAGTTTACTGGTATGATGGAGGGTTGATGCCACCCCGTCCGGAAGAACTGAAAGATGGACAAATGATGGGTGATGAAAACGGAGGTATTATCTTTATGGGTACGAAAGGTAAAATCATGACAGGATGTTATGGGATGAATCCGACTTTATTACCTGTCTCTGATATGGAACATTTTAATCAGCCTAAACCCTCTATTGCTAGGATCAAAGGCGGTAACGGAGATATCTGGTCGACAAATGCCCACGAACAGGATTGGATACGTGCATGTAAAGAGTCTCCCGAAAACCGGACAGAAGCTTCTTCTAACTTCCAGTTTTCCGGTCCGTTCAACGAAATGGTTGTGATGGGAGTCTTGGCCGTACGGTTATCTGGATTGCAGGGGTTACACCGTGAATTGCAATGGGACGGCGAGAATATGTGCTTTACCAATATCTCTCCGACAGACAAAATTAAGATCGTTACGGTAGACGATTTCAAAGTAATAGACGGTGATCCTCGTTTCGACCGCCGCTTTGCCGAATTTAATGCGGTAGAAATGGCTAACGAATGGATCAGGCACACTTACAACAATGGTTTCTCCTTACCGGATATGCCTAAATAATCAGAATAAAATAAATTGATCATGAAAAAGCGAATATTCAATATCTTACTGTTGTTGGTTTGCGGTTTATTCTCCATTCCTGTACAGGCACAGACCAGAGCGGAAAAGAACGGTTGGCGGCTGGGGATGCAATCATATAGTTTTCACCTGTTCTCACTAACAGAAGCTCTCGATAAGACACAGGAATTAGGCTTAAAATATATAGAAGTATATCCCGGACACAAGTTGGGAGGTAAATGGGGGGATTGGGTGTTCAACTTCAACCTGGATACCCAAACTCAAAAGGAGTTGAAAGAACTGGCTGCTTCTAAGGGAATAACAATTGTTGGAACTGGTGTATATGTTGCCGAGAAATCTTCCGACTGGGAAAAAATGTTCCGTTTTGCTAAGGCGATGGAAATGGAGTTTATCACTTGTGAACCGGCACCCGGCGACTGGGATTTGGTAGAAAAATTGTCGAAACAATACGGAATCAACATATCGGTACATAATCACCCTCAGCCATCCGATTACTGGAAACCGGAGAATTTATTGCAGGCTATTTCTCACCGCAGCCATTTGATCGGTTCGTGTGCCGATGTTGGACATTGGCGCAGGGAAGGACTCGACCAGATAGAATGTCTGAAAAAACTGAGTGGACGCATTATTTCCCTTCATTTTAAAGATATAGCAATAAAAAAGGTTGGAGAAAAGGAACAACATGATGTGATTTGGGGGACAGGTATACTCGATGTTAAAGGGATGTTGAAGGAACTGAAGGAACAGGGTTTCAAAGGGGTATTCTCAATCGAATTTGAATATAACTGGGAAAATTCTGTTTCTGATATAAAAGAATGCATAACCTATTTCAATCAAGTAACAAATGAGCTGTTTTAGTACCCAATGAACCACTTAATCGTTTGTGTTTGATGAATAATTGTGAAAACTGGAATATTAAATAGACATTCCAGTTTTTAGTTTTTGAGGATCTGTATTTATGTTTTATCTTTGTACAATTGTTGAATAAAGGGTATTATGTAAGGTGTTTATGCTTTTATCCTAATTTAAATTTAATTCTATGAGAACAAACTTGTTAATCTCTTTGTGCTTTTTATTCCTGTGTGCCTGTCAGACCCCTCCCGTTGAAGAGTACACGATCATTCCGCAACCTCAGGAGATCAGTTATACTCCGGGGTTCTTTAAAATGAGTAATCAGCCGGTAATATCTTACTCCGGTAATCTTGTTAATGAAGCTCAGTATTTACAGAATGTCCTTGCTGCTGATTTTTCAGTAAATGCAACCCTTAAGGAAGGGAAGGGGGATATAAACCTCGTACTTGACCCTGCTGTATTGGCGGATAAACCGGAAGGTTATCAACTGGAAGTCGCTTCCAGTAAGATCGCAATAAAGTCTAGTACTCCAGCCGGCGTTTTGAACGGAGTACAAACCCTGCGTCAGATTATAAAGGAAAAAGACGGTAAATATGTAGTACAAAGAGCGGCTGTTTCCGATTATCCAGCTTTTTCCTGGCGTGCCTTTATGTTGGATGAAGGACGTTATTTTAAAGGAAAAGATGTCGTGCTTAAGTTGTTGGATGAAATGGCAGGATTGAAAATGAATGTGTTCCATTGGCATCTTACAAATGATCAAGGCTGGCGAATTGAAATTAAGAAATATCCGAAATTGACGGAGGTTGGAGCTTACCGTGACTCATCTGAGATCAATCATTTTGGTAGCGATGTGTATGACGGTAAACCTCACGGAGGATTTTATACCCAAGCGGAAATCAAAGAAATTGTAGAATATGCCTCTAAACGTCATATCACGATTGTGCCGGAAGTAAGTATGCCGGGACATGCCAGTGCCGCTATCGCTTCCTATCTCTGGTTGGGAACCAGTGGCAAGCAGATCAAAGTTCCAGGTAAATTCGGTGTACATTATGAAGTTTTTAACGTGTCTGATCCGAAAGTGATGCAGTTCTTTGATGATGTAACGAATGAAGTGATTGCTCTGTTCCCTGGTTCGGTATTCCATATCGGAGGGGATGAAGTTAAATACGATCAGTGGAAAGCTTCTCCGGTTATCCGTAGCTATATGGCAAAGAACGGATTGAAAACACCGGCTGAGCTTCAGGTTTATTTTACGAATGAGATTTCCAATATGTTAGCATCAAAAGGGAAGCGAATGATGGGATGGAACGAGATTACCGGTGATAAACTGCATGAGTATCAGTCTGCCGAAGATACGAAAGAGGTGGAACAACAGTTAGCGAAAGGAACGATCGTTCATTTCTGGAAAGGTGATCCGGCTCTTATCAAGAAAACGATTGATAAGGGATATGATGTGGTGAACTCTTATCATGAATATACTTATATAGATTATAATTATGAGTCAATCCCTTTGTCTAAGGCTTATTCATTTAATCCGGTTCCGGAAGGATTATCTCCAGAAGAACAGAGCAGAGTGCTGGGATTGGGCTGTCAGATGTGGGGGGAATTTATCCCAACGGTTGAGAGCATGAACCGGCTGGTTTATCCCCGTATTGCTGCTTATGCAGAAACAGGATGGACGGGTGCTGATAAAAAAGATTATAACCGTTTCCTGAGATCGCTTGATTATTTTACTGGTAAGTGGACTGCTGAGGGAATCGTTATAGGACCAACCGAATAAAAAAAGATTTTTTTTTAGCGGGACGATTAAACTATTTCCAAATAACAGTGTCTATTACTTCGAAGCGCTTCACAAACAAAAGTATATTAATTAAGTAATAAGTAATAGTTTATGAAGAAGGTAATAGGATTGTTTTTGGTTATCTTGATCAGTTCAACAACAGTTTTTGCTCAGAGTGGTAATCGCCAGGGAAAGAAGGGAGATCCCTCAAAGCGTAGTGAAAAAATGATCGAAGAGTTAAAACTCGATGATAAGCAAGCTGCGGAGTTCCGTAAGGTAGAAACCGAGTTCAGAGCTCAAATGGAAAAAGAACGTGAGGCTGTAAAGGAGGATCGTTCAAAAATGCGCGAAAAAATGTCGACAATGCTTAGTGAAAAGGATGCTCAGATAAAGAAGATACTGACAGACGAACAGTACAAACTCTATCAGGAGAAACAAAAAGCGAATGGCCCTCGTAAAGGGCATGGACGTAAATGATAAAAATGAAAAAGCCCGGTGGAATATCCATCGGGCTTTTTTGTCTGTTATAAATGGGATTATAAAGTTTTCAGCTTCAGATTACGCCATAATACTTTGATGCCACCTCCATCATGGATCTGCAAAGCGATACGGCCTTGACCGGCACCGATCTTTTCGTCATTGATATTAACCATTTCTTCACCATTCAACCAGGTCTGAACATTGTCACCCTGCACTTTGATGCGCATAGTATTCCAGTCACCTTCCTTCAGGATTGTTTCTTTTTCGTCCGGGATCTGGATCAACCATCCGCGTCCGTATGATTCGTAAATACCTCCGGTATCATGACCTTTGGGGGCAACTTCAACCTGCCATCCGTTTACTTTAACATCTTCTTCGATGAAAGAGCGGATAAATACCCCCGAGTTACCATCAGCCTCCTGCTTGAACTCAACGGTCAAATCGAAATCATCGTAATAATCGCGGGTTGCCAGGTAACCGTATTTCTTGTCAGGACCACTTTCGCAAATCAGCAAGCCGTCTTTCACATACCATAATTCAGTACCATAGGCTTCCCAGCCTTTCAGGTCGACACCATTAAATAAGTTAACTTCTTTGCTTTTACGGGGAAGTTCTTTAATCTTTAAATTACGGAATGATGCGGGATAACCGTGATCCTGTAAACAAAGGACACCTTTCTTAGCCAAGCCGTATTCTGGGGCATTCGACCATTTACCGCTATTCTTCTTTTCATACCAGTCATCTGTCCAGGCTTCAAATTCCAAAATCTTTTCTCCGTTTAACCAATGTTCTACATGACCGTTATCGAATACTATTTTAGAGTTGTTCCATTCTCCTTGCGGATTTACTTTCATTTTGGACTTGTCTGGTAAATGCATAGCGTAGTCAACTCCTAATTTCTGCCATTCTTCCAGAGGTTCCGGGAAATTCGGTTCATCAATCAACTGATATTCCGGGCCTGTTACATAAGGTACTGCAAACTGGGGACGTTCAACAACATGGTAAAGCATACCGCTGTTCCCTCCTTTAGATAGTTTCCAATCCCATGATAATTCGAAGTTTTCATACTGTTTGTCGGTTACAATATAACCGCTGGCATCACTGCCGTCACCTTTTGCTTGGATACATCCGTCAACAACATGCCAAGGCTGAGTGAGGGTTGTCTCATTGTAATCTTTCCAACCGTTGAGTGTTTTTCCGTCGAAAAGGAGTTGCCATCCATCGGCGACCTCTTCGGGAGTAAGTGTGTTTTGCTCTGCACCCGCACATGAAGTAAACAAAGCCAATGATACTGCACAAGAGGCTAACAAGCTTGTGGCTGTTACTCTTTTCATTACTGATTCCATTTTAGATTAAGTTTAAATTGATGATATTGATAAATTGCAAAGATAAAAAAGTTATTTAAAAGATTCTGCAAAAAATACGCAGAGAGGCTAACTGCATTTCTGAAAATAAAGTTTTATCTTGCATGCATTAAATCATACTTAATGGATAAGTGGATACTACATTTCTCCCTTCTATTGGTTCTGCTTGGCTTTGTGTTTTTTGGAAGCAAGAAAGGGGAGGTGACTGCATTGTTGAGAGTGGTAGAAAAATCTATAGAGAAAGAACCGGACAATACATTGATATTGTTGGATAGTATTCAACAAATAGAAGAATTGTCTGAGCAGCAACAAGCTCTTTGGTGTCTGTTATATACATCGGTGATAGATAGAAAGCAGATAAGACATACTTCTGATTCTTTGATACAGATTGCAGTGAGTTATTATGATAAGAATGATTTGCCCGAGCGTAAGATGCAGGCATATTATTATTATGGAATTGTTCTTCAAGATTTAAATGATGCAATTCAGGCACAGGATTATTACTTAAAAGCGTATAAATTGGGACTTGAATTGGAAAAATACACATTTTTAGGGCGTATATGTACCAATTTGGGCAGGTTGTACACCTATCAAAAATTGTATGGTCAGGCTTCGCATTTTCAGCAAAAGGCTGTCGGCTATTTTGAGAAAAAACAGGATACGGTTCGTCTATCATTAGCCCTCAGGGATATTGCTCGGATTCATGTGAGTGAGCATCGTTTGGATAGTGCCGTCACTAATTATACAAAAGCATTGGAGTACACTTCGGATGCACACAAGTTTTGTATGTATAATGAATTGGCAGGTACGTATGAACAAATGGGAGATTATGCAAAAGGGGTGTCTTATGCCTATAATGCTTATACCCGGGCTAGGACTACGGAGGATTCTTGCTTAGTCACTCTGGGGTTGGGGAGTCTTTATTTGAGAATGGGGGAAAAAGATTCGGCATATCATTATTTATCTTTTTGCCGTCAAAGTACAAATCCGTATACATTGAAAGATCTTTATCTAAATTTGGCGCAGTTGGAAAAGTCCCGGAAAAATTGGTCGGCTTATGCCTTTTATCAGGAACAATATAACGTTTTTCGTGATTCGATTGATAACCTGACCCAAATGGAAACTCTTGCTAGGTTACAACGTTTGTATGATTATCGGGAGATTGAAAAGAAAAAGGAATATTATCGGCAAGAGTCGGATCGTAAAACGGGCAACTTGTATAAACTTTCTCTGGGAGGAGCCGGATGTCTGCTGTTCGTCGTTTGTCTCGTTTTTTATCTGTGGAGAGAAAGGAAAAAGAGGGAGGAGCAGCTTAATCAATCTTTGCGTCGTAAGGAACAACAATACTTGAATAGCCAGCAATATTTGGAAGAGCGAAATGCTGTTGTGGCGCAATTGGAACAACAGTATGAAGCGGTTGTGGCGCAACTATCAGAACAATCCACCCAGTTTACAAGGTCTATTCAGGGGAAGATGAATTCTGCACATCCGTTCTTTTCCTCCGATTTATATCGGGGAGTATATACGGATTGGAAAAAACTGAATGAGACACAGTGGCCGGAGGTTATAAAAATGATAGATCATATATTATATAAAGATTTTACAGGTAAGATAAGAATGTTGTATCCCCGTATATCTAACTTGGATTTGAATGTATGTTGTTTGGTAAAATTGCAGATTCCGGTAGGACGTATTGCTGTATTGTTGTCGGTGAATAGCCAGGCGATATCCAATAAACGTAAGCGTTTGTATGAAAAGCTGACTCAAGAGAGTGGATCCGCACAAGATTTCGATAAGTTCATCAAAACTTTTTAATTTTTCCTTTTCCTTTTATAATGTTGTCTATTAGTAGCTTAAAAATGTGACATTTTTGTGACATCAAATCCTTGGTTGTCTTTGGGTCGGTTTCTACTTTTACGAATCCAAACAAAATAGTCAATGTTTAATAACTAATATAACTGGAAACATGAAAAGTAAAAATCTTATTTTGGGAACTATCCTATTAATATTAATGGGATGTGAAGGTAATAAATCAGACAGTCTTATCACGGTAGATGTTACGGCGGATTATCCAAAGAAAGAACTGATTTTGCAGGATTTTATAGATGTGGAATATGTTTTGTTGGAAACGACGGATGAATTTATTGTCAAAGGAAAGATCGCGGATATCGGTAAGGATATCTTGGTATTGACGAATGTGCGTCAGGGGGAAATTTTGATATTTGACCGGTCGACTGGCAAAGGATTGAAGAAGATTAATCGTAGAGGGCAAGGTCCAGAGGAGTATATATTGCCTTTTAATGTTCATTTAAATAAAGAAGAGGATGAGATATTTGTGAATGATGGTCCTTCAAGTAAAATTCAAGTATATGATTTGGATGGAAATTATAAAAGGACAATTCCTTATAAAAAAGGAGCACTTGTTACGAACTTGTACGATTATGATGAAAATCATTTTCTTTCTCAGAATGTTTATTCGCCAGAGAACGAGTCTTCTACATCTACATTCTTTCTTTTGTCTGCACAAGATGGAAGTTGGACGGATATTGAGGTTCCATACGAGAAGAGAATATCGCCGATAATCGTAAAGCGTGTTGCGGATGGGGTGTATGCAAGCGTTCCCAGTAATAGTTTTGTATCTTCTTATCAGGGTGATTGGATTTTGAGCGAACCTTCAGCCGATACTATCTATGCCCATCGGCCAAACGGGGATCTTCGCCCGTTTATGGTCAGAATTCCTTCTGTACAGACAATGACGCCGGAAGTCTTCCTGTTTCCGGGAATCTTGACGGATCGTTATTATTTTATGCAGACGGTGAAAAAGGAATGCAATTTCGAAAAGGATAACAAAATGCCAACTGTTGATTTAATATATGACAAGAAGGAAAAAAAGATTTATCATTCTATTGTTTATAATGCAGACTTCGATAAACGTGAAGAGGATTTATCAGTATGTGCTTTGAATGAAGAGATTGCTTTCGCCGTATCTTTGGAAGCTTTGTCACTTATTGAAGAGAAAGGTAAATTGAAAGGCAAATTGAGAGAAATTGCAGCTCATTTAAAAGAAGAGGATAATCCTGTGGTCATGCTGGCTAAGATAAAAAACATTTTCTAGCTTATTCACCCGTACATTATAATACAGTGCCTACCGTGAAAAAATAAATAAAAAATAATTGGTGAAAAGTTTGGAGTGTATGTAGTAATCGACTACTTTTGCACCCGCATTCGAGAGAGAACGGCGCATGATACATGATGAAAGAGGTAACCTGAGGAAAGGGGATGAGGTTAGCGATGCTAAGCAAAATTCCAACCGCCACAGCGACTTCAGAAAAACTTTTCAAATTTTCTTCTGAAATATTTGGTAGTTAAAAAAAAGTCCTTACCTTTGCAGCCGCAATCGAAAAGAAAGCGAAAGTTCTTTGAAAGATTTACATATCAACAAGTAGTACAAGTATTAAAAATTAATACCGTCAAAACTTGAAATAATAACGGATTCTGAGCAAGACAAAACAATTTATACAACGAAGAGTTTGATCCTGGCTCAGGATGAACGCTAGCGACAGGCTTAACACATGCAAGTCGAGGGGCAGCAGGAAGTAGCAATACTTTGCTGGCGACCGGCGCACGGGTGAGTAACGCGTATGCAACCTACCTATCAGAGGGGGATAACCCGGCGAAAGTCGGACTAATACCGCATAAAACAGGGGGCCCGCATGGGAATATTTGTTAAAGATTAATTGCTGATAGATGGGCATGCGTTCCATTAGATAGTTGGTAAGGTAACGGCTTACCAAGTCTGCGATGGATAGGGGTTCTGAGAGGAAGGTCCCCCACACTGGTACTGAGACACGGACCAGACTCCTACGGGAGGCAGCAGTGAGGAATATTGGTCAATGGGCGAGAGCCTGAACCAGCCAAGTCGCGTGAAGGATGAAGGATCTATGGTTCGTAAACTTCTTTTATAAGGGAATAAAGTGCGGGACGTGTCCTGTTTTGTATGTACCTTATGAATAAGGATCGGCTAACTCCGTGCCAGCAGCCGCGGTAATACGGAGGATCCGAGCGTTATCCGGATTTATTGGGTTTAAAGGGTGCGTAGGTGGTTTATTAAGTCAGCGGTGAAAGTTTGTGGCTCAACCATAAAATTGCCGTTGAAACTGGTTAACTTGAGTATATTTGAGGTAGGCGGAATGCGTGGTGTAGCGGTGAAATGCATAGATATCACGCAGAACTCCAATTGCGAAGGCAGCTTACTAAACTATAACTGACACTGAAGCACGAAAGCGTGGGGATCAAACAGGATTAGATACCCTGGTAGTCCACGCAGTAAACGATGATTACTAGGAGTTTGCGATACACAGTAAGCTCTACAGCGAAAGCGTTAAGTAATCCACCTGGGGAGTACGCCGGCAACGGTGAAACTCAAAGGAATTGACGGGGGCCCGCACAAGCGGAGGAACATGTGGTTTAATTCGATGATACGCGAGGAACCTTACCCGGGTTTGAACGCATTTGGACAGCTCTGGAAACAGAGTCTCTAGCAATAGCCATTTGCGAGGTGCTGCATGGTTGTCGTCAGCTCGTGCCGTGAGGTGTCGGCTTAAGTGCCATAACGAGCGCAACCCTTATCTTTAGTTACTAACAGGTCATGCTGAGGACTCTAAAGAGACTGCCAGCGTAAGCTGTGAGGAAGGTGGGGATGACGTCAAATCAGCACGGCCCTTACATCCGGGGCGACACACGTGTTACAATGGTGGGGACAAAGGGCAGCTACACAGCGATGTGATGCTAATCTCCAAACCCCATCTCAGTTCGGATCGAAGTCTGCAACCCGACTTCGTGAAGCTGGATTCGCTAGTAATCGCGCATCAGCCATGGCGCGGTGAATACGTTCCCGGGCCTTGTACACACCGCCCGTCAAGCCATGGGAGTTGGGGGTACCTAAAGTCCGTAACCGCAAGGATCGGCCTAGGGTAAAACCGATGACTGGGGCTAAGTCGTAACAAGGTAGCCGTACCGGAAGGTGCGGCTGGAACACCTCCTTTCTGGAGC
>NZ_KQ033919.1:1182418-1337217 GCF_000969825.1 Parabacteroides gordonii MS-1 = DSM 23371 | reverse complement strand
GCGAACGTGGGGAACTGAAACATCTAAGTACCCATAGGAGAAGAAAATAAAAATGATTCCGCAAGTAGTGGCGAGCGAACGCGGAAGAGCCCAAACCAATACTGTTTAGGCAGTATTGGGGTTGTAGGACCACGCTGTGGCAAGAGATTAGTAAAGTAGAACACTTTGGAAAAAGTGATCATAGAGGGTGAAAATCCCGTATACGACTTACTAACGAAGCCTAGTGGTATCCTGAGTAGCGCGGGGCACGAGAAATCCTGTGTGAAACTGCGGGGCCCATCCCGTAAGGCTAAATACTCCCGAGAGACCGATAGCGAACCAGTACCGTGAGGGAAAGGTGAAAAGAACCTCGAACAGAGGAGTGAAATAGACCCTGAACCCGTCTGCCTACAAGCGGTCGGAGCATCTTCGGATGTGACGGCGTGCCTTTTGCATAATGAACCTACGAGTTACTTTCTCCGGCAAGGTTAAGTGGTTCAGCCACGGAGCCGAAGCGAAAGCGAGTCTGAATAGGGCGGTTTAGTCGGAGGGAGTAGACGCGAAACCAAGTGATCTACCCATGGTCAGGTTGAAGGTTAGGTAACACTAACTGGAGGACCGAACCGGTAAGCGTTGAAAAGCTTTCGGATGAACTGTGGGTAGGGGTGAAAGGCTAATCAAACTTGGAGATAGCTCGTACTCCCCGAAATGCATTTAGGTGCAGCCTAGGGTTAGTATAGTATGAGGTAGAGCGACTGATTGGATGCGAGGGCTTCACCGCCTATCAAGTCCAGATAAACTCCGAATGCGTACTATATATTGCCCTGGAGTGAGGGCGCGGGTGCTAAGGTCCGCGTCCGAGAGGAGAAGAATCCAGACCATCAGCTAAGGTCCCCAAATAACAGTTAAGTTGAACTAACGAAGTCAGACTGCAGAGACAGCTAGGATGTTGGCTTGGAAGCAGCCATTCATTTAAAGAGTGCGTAACAGCTCACTAGTCGAGGAGTTTGGCGTGGATAATACTCGGGCATAAACTGTTTACCGAAGCTATGGATCCAGTAATGGATGGTAGGGGAGCATTCCAGTGGCGTAGAAGGTGAGGGATAACCCTTGCTGGAGTAGCTGGAAAAGCAAATGTAGGTATAAGTAACGATAAAGGAAGTGAGAAACTTCCTCGCCGAAAGACTAAGGTTTCCTGATCAACGTTAATCGGATCAGGGTAAGTCGGGACCTAAGGATAAGCCGAACGGCGATTCCGATGGAAGAATGGTTTAATATTCCCATACTACTTTATGGAGCGATGTGGAGACGGAGAAGTGACAGTCCTGCCAACTGACGGAATAGTTGGTTAAAGGGTGTAGACGTAGATCTGAGTAGGCAAATCCGCTCGGAGAGTCGAACCTGACAGTATACCGCGTACTTGTACAAGGTAATATGGACGTAAGCAGGCTCCCTAGAAAATCCGCTAAGCATATTCATAGAGTACCCGTACCGTAAACGGACACACGTAGTTGGGTTGAGAATACTGAGGCGCTCGAGTGATTCACGGTTAAGGAACTAGGCAAATTGACCCTGTAACTTCGGGATAAAGGGTCCCACTGTAACAGGTGGGCGCAGAGAATAGGTCCAGGCAACTGTTTAACAAAAACACATGGCTGTGCAAAATAGAAATATGACGTATACAGCCTGACACCTGCCCGGTGCTGGAAGGTTAAGAGGAGATGTCATCGCAAGAGAAGCATTGAATTGAAGCCCCAGTAAACGGCGGCCGTAACTATAACGGTCCTAAGGTAGCGAAATTCCTTGTCGGGTAAGTTCCGACCTGCACGAATGGTGTAATGATCTGGACACTGTCTCAACCGTGAGCTCGGTGAAATTGTAGTATCGGTGAAGATGCCGATTACCCGCGATGGGACGAAAAGACCCCGTGAACCTTTACTATAGCTTTACATTGAATTTGGGCAACTAATGTGTAGGATAGGCCGGAGACTTTGAAGCAGGCACGCCAGTGTTTGTGGAGTCACCGTTGAAATACGGCCCTTTGGTTGTTTGAGTTCTAACTCGCTAAGCGAGGACACTGTATGGTGGGTAGTTTGACTGGGGTGGTCGCCTCCAAAAGAGTAACGGAGGCTTCTAAAGGTACCCTCAGACCGATTGGTAACCGGTCGTAGAGTGTAATGGCATAAGGGTGCTTGACTGGGAGAGAGACAACTCGATCAGGTAGGAAACTAGAGCATAGTGATCCGGTGGTTCCGCATGGAAGGGCCATCGCTCAAAGGATAAAAGGTACTCCGGGGATAACAGGCTGATCGCTCCCAAGAGCTCATATCGACGGAGCGGTTTGGCACCTCGATGTCGGCTCGTCACATCCTGGGGCTGGAGAAGGTCCCAAGGGTTGGGCTGTTCGCCCATTAAAGTGGCACGCGAGCTGGGTTCAGAACGTCGTGAGACAGTTCGGTCTCTATCTATCGTGGGCGTAGGATATTTGCGAGGCTCTGACACTAGTACGAGAGGACCGTGTTGGACAGACCACTGGTTTACCGGTTGTACCGCCAGGTGCACCGCCGGGTAGCTAAGTCTGGATTGGATAAGTGCTGAAAGCATCTAAGTACGAAGCCAGCCTCAAGATTAGATATCCCCATGAGGGTCGTCGTAGACTACGACGTTGATAGGCTACAGGTGTAAGGGCAGTAATGTCGAAGCCGAGTAGTACTAATAGCCCGAGACTTTCTATTTCCGGTAGGAAGGATTGATATATCAGCAGATGGCAAGTAGCAATACAGGCCATAAAGCGAAGGTTACTGTTAAAGTAGCGTTGTCCTAGGTCAAACATCTTAAAAGATATTAAGGTGGTTATAGCGTTGGGGATCCACCTCTTCCCATTCCGAACAGAGAAGTTAAGCCCAACCACGTCGATGGTACTGCGTAAAAGTGGGAGAGTAGATAGCCGCCGTTTTAGAGTCAAGAACTCAAAACAAGGAAAAGGGATCAATCGTAAGGTTGGTTCCTTTTTCTGTTTATACAGATTGGGTTGTCATCAGTATTTCTGTCCCTGAATCTTTATTCTTCTCCTTTAACACCTTCCTTATAATAATACATCATCTTTCCCGTTTTAATATACATTGAGAATGATTCTATAATTATGAGCAGTATATATGATTCCCGGCAACGGTTGAAATATCTTTTTATATTAATAGCCACATTGATTGCAATAGTTTCGGTGTTTGTTTCTGACCAGATCGTAAAAAGTCTTGCACAGGAAGAACGTCAGAAGGTTGAAATCTGGGCGGAAGCGCAGCGTATGATAGCCTCTGAAACGAATGGCTCCAATATGGCACTTATTCTGAAGATCATCCAAAGTAATACCACTATCCCTGTTTTATGGTGTAATGAAAAGGATAGTGTAATGGATCAGAAGAATATTGAACTGCCGGAAAAGGATATCGACCAGTTTCTGAAAGCAAAAGTCAGGGAATTGAAAAGTAAGAATCCGCCGATCCTGATCGATATGCAGGATGGAACTTTCCAGTATCTTTATTACGACGATTCAATCATATTGAAAAGGCTGCTTATTTATCCTTACGCACAGCTGGGAGTCGTGTTTATTTTTATCCTGATAGCCTTCCTGGCCTTGGCAAGCACGAAGAAAGCGGAGCAGAATAAAGTATGGGTTGGGTTGTCGAAGGAAACCGCCCATCAACTGGGTACCCCTATATCTTCTTTGATCGCTTGGGTGGAATATCTTCGCACCAAAGAAATCGATCCGTCCCTGTTGAGTGAGATGGAGAAAGACGTGAAGCGTTTAGAGATGATTGCAGAGCGTTTCTCTAAGATTGGATCAAATCCCGATCCGGTGCCGGTGAATATTAGCAATTCGATTCAAATGGCCTTAAATTATATGGAAACGCGTATATCATCCAAAGTGAAGATATATACCCATCTTCCGGAGAACCCGGTCTTAGTCTTGATGAACGATTCCCTGTTTGCCTGGGTCATTGAGAATCTGACCAAAAATGCAGTCGATGCAATGGAAGGACAGGGCGAGATCACTTTCCAGGTAGAAGAACGGGAAAAGACCGTGCGGATCGATATTACGGATTCCGGAAAAGGCATTCCCAAATCAAAATACAAAACAGTATTTAATCCGGGATATACAACCAAGAAACGCGGATGGGGACTGGGCTTGTCGCTGGTCAAGCGTATAATAGAGTCTTATCATGGCGGTAAGATATTCGTAAAGAGCTCTGAAGTCGGAAAAGGCACGACATTTCGCATAGAGCTTCGTAAATATAGAGGCTAAATAATTCAATAATAAAAAATAACTGTAAAGGTATTGCATTTGTGTTTAGTTTTTTCGTACCTTTGCAAGGTTTTTACACTAAAAGGCTTTGGGGAAATTTAAATTATATAACGTAGATTTGAAAAATCTCTCTCCGGGAGTACACGAATTCGAGTATTTACTGGAGAACAAGTTTTTTGTGGACATTGACGGAGACGAAGTCCAGAAGGGCAAAGTGAAGGTCCATTTAACCGTTAAACGGTCGTCAATGATGTTTGAAATGAACTTTCAGATTGAAGGTGTAGCAATCGTTCCGTGCGACAGGTGTCTGGACGATATGGAGATTCCGATTGATACCCATAATCGCTTGGTTGTGAAATTCGGTAAAGAATATGCCGAAGAAAGCGACGAGGTAGTAGTAATACCAGAGGAGGAAGGTGCTATTAATCTGGCATGGTTCCTTTATGAGTTTATTGCGTTGGCTGTTCCGATGAAGCATGTACATGCTCCGGGCAAATGTAATAAGGCTATGTCGTCGAAGCTGAAAAAGCACACATCCAGAAGTACAGATGATGGAGATGATGATTACGAAGAAGAGGAAGTGGATGACATATCCATGGATGATGACGTAAGCGGTAATTCTGATCCTCGCTGGGATGCCCTGAAAGGTTTAATAGAGAATGATAACAATTAAATAAATTAAAACATGGCACATCCTAAAAGAAGACAAGGTAAGACAAGAACAGCCAAGAGAAGAACTCATGACAAGGCTGTCACTCCAACAATGGCTATTTGCCCGAACTGCGGCGCATGGCATATTTATCACACTGTATGTGGCGAATGCGGTTACTACAGAGGTAAGTTAGCTATCGTAAAAGAAGCAGCTGTGTAAGTTTGTCACTAATCATATTGATTTTGATAAACGGAAGAAATAGCCCTAAAAGTTTTTTTAGGGCTAATTTTTTAATTGGGATATAGTCTCTATTATTTTTTTTAATTATGGATAAATTAAATGCGGTTATAACAGGTGTAGGTGGATACGTTCCCGAAGATGTGTTGACAAACGAGGACATTTCCAAATTGGTCGATACAACGGATGAATGGATCATGACACGTGTTGGCATCAAAGAACGCCGAATTTTGAAAGGTGAAGGGGTAGGTACCTCTTATATGGGTATACGTGCTGTGAAGCAGTTGCTCGAAAAAACACAGGTCAATCCCGAAGAGATCGAAGTGATCCTGTCGGCTACTACAACGGCAGACCATCACTTTCCAACGATGTCTTCAATCATCGCTTACCATACCGGCTGTAAGAATGCAATGACTTTCGATTTGCAGGGAGCTTGCGCCGGCTTTTTGTATGGACTGGAGACAGGGGCGAATTATATTCGTTCGGGACGTTACAAGAAAGTGATCGTTGTTGCAGGTGATAAGATGACCTCGATTACCGATTACCAGGATCGTTCGACCTGCCCTTTGTTTGGTGATGCCTGCGGTGCTGTTTTACTGGAACCGACAACGGAAGAAGTCGGCGTTATAGATACAATTCTGCGTACTGACGGCGTAGGCTATTCGCATCTGATCATGAAGTCGGGTGGTTCGGCTTATCCTTCAAGTCACGAGACCGTAGATAATCGTGAACATTTCGTTTTGCAGGATGGTAAATATGTATTCAAGTATGCCGTTTCGTATATGGCCGATGTGGCTGCCGAAATAGCCGAACGAAATAATCTGACCCACGACGATATTGCATGGATCGTACCTCACCAGGCCAATCTGCGTATCATCGATGCAACAGCCAAGCGTCTGGGGGTGGATATGAACAAAGTAATGATCAATATCCAGAAATATGGTAACACAAGTGCCGGAACAATTCCTATCTGCCTCTGGGAGTGGGAAGACAAGCTGAAGAAAGGGGATAACCTGATCCTGGCTGCATTCGGTGCAGGCTTTACCTGGGGTGCAATTTATCTTAAATGGGGTTATGATGGAAAACAAGCATAAGTCCGGCTTTGTTAATATTGTCGGTAATCCTAATGTAGGGAAGTCTACGCTGATGAACCGTCTGGTGGGGGAACGTATCTCCATCATTACGGCAAAGGCACAGACTACCCGTCATCGTATCATGGGGATTGTGAATACCGACGATATGCAGATCGTGTATTCAGACACGCCGGGAGTCCTGCATCCGAATTACAAGTTGCAGGAGTCTATGCTGAACTTTTCCGAGTCGGCGTTAGGTGATGCCGACGTGTTACTCTATGTGACCGATGTCGTTGAGACAATCGATAAGAATGAAGACTTCCTGAAGCGGGTACAGTCGGTAGACTATCCGGTCTTGCTGCTGATCAATAAGATCGACACCAGCAACCAGGCCGAACTCGAAAAGATCGTGGCCCACTGGAAAGAAGTTCTTCCGAAAGCAGAGATCATACCGATCTCAGCGCTTTCAAACTTTAATATTGATTATGTAAAGCAAAGGGTAGAGGCGTTGATGCCTGAGTCCCCTCCTTATTTTGAGAAAGACGCGCTTACCGACAAGCCGGCCCGTTTCTTTGTTACAGAGATCATTCGTGAGAAGATCCTGCTGTATTACCAGAAAGAAATACCGTATGCCGTGGAAGTCGTGGTCGAGCTGTTTAAGGAAGAGGAAGAGCTGATACACATCAAGGCCCTGATCATGGTAGAGCGTGATTCCCAGAAAGGGATCATTATCGGACATCAGGGACAGGCACTGAAAAAAGTAGGCGCCATGGCCCGCAAGGATATCGAAAAATTCTTCGGAAAGAAAGTATTCCTGGAAATGTTCGTCAAGGTTGAAAAAGACTGGCGCAACAGGGATAACATCCTGAAGAGTTTTGGTTATCAGCTGGATTAATAACAGCATACAGAAAAGAGATTTATGGGAAATATTGTAGCAATAGTTGGTAGGCCCAACGTAGGAAAGTCCACCCTGTTCAATCGTCTGACCCAATCGCGTCAGGCCATCGTGAACGAGGAAGCAGGGACAACCCGCGACCGTCAGTACGGCAAAGTGGACTGGATTGGTAAAGAGTTTTCGCTGATTGACACCGGCGGATGGGTAATTAATTCGGATGATGTTTTTGAAGAAGAGATAAACAAACAGGTACAGGTCGCTTTGGATGAAGCGGATGTGATTTTGTTTGTGGTAGATGTACTGAATGGTATTACGGATCTGGATGTTGAAGTCGCAAAAATACTGCGCCGCAATAAAAAGCCGGTCATCGTGGTAGCCAACAAAGCGGATAACTTTGAACTGCACGCTTCTTCGGCCGAGTTCTATTCATTCGGGCTAGGCGATCCTTTCTGTGTATCGGCTATCAACGGATCAAACACCGGTGATTTGTTGGATAAGATCATTGAGATCCTTCCGGAAGAAGCAAATGAAGAATTGGAAGAAGAGTTGCCCCGTATTGCCGTTATCGGCCGTCCGAATGCAGGTAAATCATCTTTGATCAATGCGTTTATCGGTGAAGACCGTCATATCGTGACCGATATTGCCGGAACGACCCGCGATTCGATCTATACCAAATACAATAAATTCGGTTTAAATTTCTATCTGGTAGATACAGCCGGTATCCGTAAGAAAGGAAAGGTTAATGAAGACCTGGAATACTATTCGGTGATCCGTTCGATCCGTGCCATTGAAAACTCGGATGTTTGCGTGTTGATGGTGGATGCCACGCGTGGTATCGAAAGCCAGGACTTGAACATTTTCTCTTTGGTTCAGAAGAATAAAAAAGGATTGGTCGTATGTGTAAACAAATGGGATCTGGTAGAGGATAAGAGCCAGAAGGTGATCGACAGCTATACGAATGCGATCCGCGAACGTCTGGCACCGTTTACCGACTTCCCTATCCTGTTCATTTCGGCATTGACCAAGCAACGTATCCTGAAGGTGCTCGAAACGGCCAAGGAGGTATACGACAACCGCAAGAAACGTATCCCGACAGCCAAACTGAACGAGATCATGTTGCCGATCATCGAGAACTATCCGCCCCCCGCATGGAAAGGAAAGTATATCAAGATCAAATACATCACCCAGCTTCCTGCAGGCTCAGTTCCTTCGTTCGTATTCTTCGCCAACCTACCTCAATGGATCAAGGAACCTTACAAACGCTTCCTCGAAAACAAGATCCGTGATAACTGGGATTTCACAGGGACACCGATTAATATATTTGTTCGGGAGAAATAAGATAAAAAAAAGAGATGCTACTACGGCATCTCTTTTTTTATTTCTACAGATGTAGAACGTAATTCTGCAACCAACGGTCGCGGAAGTCACTTTGCTTTATTCTATCACCGGCCGATCATCTTCGCCGCCTCCGCCGCTGTTTTTCTTTAATTTCTTGCCAACAAACGGCATTAGAGGATTTTTCCTTGTAATAGCCTTCTTTGTCATATTCTCAATATGGCACGAGATGCCTAAGAAACCGTAATGGAGAGCGTCCTAATAATATATATAGCGATGAAATATAAGAATGAATTCACCACCTTACTAAACTCATTCACCTTTCAGGAAGCTTAGATCAACTGTTTATAAAGAATCTTCTTGATAAATCCGTAAAGGAAGATACATTCTTCTTGTAGGATTAAAACAATCGCTGTTAGTCTGATTAACGAATCCGTTTTTGCAGTAAAATCTGTTTGTTTCTGGATTGTTCAACGAATCGACAGTGATAAACTGACAGCCTGACATTTTGTATTCCATAAATGTACCGATCACAAAATTAAGAACAAAAGTACCTATTCCCCTGCTTTGTACATCGTGCCTGACAGCCAGATGTCCGATATTAATAGCCGGAAAAGCAGACTGCCTAACAAATGTTTCAATATATTCTTTATCGATTATACAGCATGATTCTTCAACGAAATCATTTTTATCTTCCAACGATTGAAAAACGACGGAGTCATGGGCTAATGTAAATAGAGCCAGTATATCATTTTCCTTGTTTTTTACAGAATAAGTGGAAACGTATTTATACTTAACGCACAAATTTACTTCTTTATGAAAGAAGAAGTCCAGTTCTTCACAGCCACAAAAAAACGGGGATAAATCGTCATGGTCAGATAAAAGGTTTATGGAAAAATCAATATCCGAGAATAGGGTTCTTTCCTCCATTGTTACGTCGAATAATTTTTTCAACACGTTTCATTTCTTGCTTGCGGTCTTGGATTTGCGCTTTTTCAATAACCGTAAATTCTCCTTTGACACATTTACGCATCATTTCACGAAAACGAATGACATCTTCGCGACTAGTTTCTGGATTTGGTATGGTTCGTATCATCTTCTTATTTTTTTAATGAATGGATTTGCCACAAAGATAGATAATTAAATGATTATCTTGTCGGATTCATTTTAAAATATTTCAGAAGTGATTCGTTTTAATTTATATTCGTACATTTACCCCATTAATATTAAACTTATACCACCATGATAACACCTTCCATGACCGACGAAGAATTGCGGGCGGCCGCCTATCAAGATTTTCTGGAGATACGGATGAGAGTCAAGATCGCGCTCGAACAGTTTGCCCATAACCTCAAACTCCATTCGGGGCAGCACAGAGCGATTCATTCGCTGATGGAAACGAAAACGATCCGTACCAAGGCGCGGAACACATGGAGCGTCTGCTTTGTAAATGGTGGCTATTGTCCGAAAACGGACGGGAATCTTTTTGTCAATTATTTTGTCTATCTCCCTCTCCACCGTGGCGAGCATGTCGATTTCCTTTTTATGACTATTCTGCCCGATTTCTACATTCAAAGGATTTCCAACCATTTCCTGCAACGATACAAAGAGCGTTACCTCGATTGCAACCAGGTCAATCTGCTTGGCATGCATCCTGCACTTTATTATATGTATAAGAATGAAGACCGCACAGAGGTATACTACCGCCCTACTAACTGGACGGAAGAAGAACTGAAGGAGAAAACGATCCTGATCTCGGCGCAAGGACTGTCGGTGGTGAAATTTATTGACAAAATGGTGGTCTACATCACTTTTCTCGACCAGGAAAACCTGAGCCGCTATAAAGCCCAGGTGTATGAGGAAGAATCTTACTGGAAAGATTTTCAAAAATTCCCGGAAGCCCAAAAGGATGTGAAGTTGTGGCAGGCCTTATATAAGAAGATGTATGCCGATCCCGACAAAGCCAAAAAGTATTTGTTGAAATTTTTATCGAAAACTGATATGAATAAGGAAGATCGTGATATCATGGATAAAATGGTAGATAACTGGGACGAGATTATCGACTTCCAGAACAAGATGAGCGACTATGTGGATAAAATGAAGAAAGATGAACAGCCTAAAAGCCTTTTCGATATAGGAGTGAAAATGGCAAAGAGAATGAAACGGGGTGGGGGAGATTAAACCGGATAATGCAGACTGGCAAGCATAAAAAACGCTGATAATTTATTTATTGAAAATAAACGATCAGCGTTTTTCTATATCAGTAAATGTTGTATCAGAACGAATTCAACACCTTACCCAACTCATTCACCATCTCGGTAGCCGACTTCTGTGTCTCGGCCAATCCTTCCGGCGTAAACATGGCAACCGTTTTGTTCAGCTTGTCCAGTTTACCGCCTTTCAACTCTTCGCGAAGGATACGGATCTTTTCGGCATCCTGAAGACCTTCTACCAGACGTTCGAAACGGATCGAGCTACGCGGGCCCGGATAGATACTGTATGTGTCGCCGGCAGCCCAGGTACGGAAACGGGAGTCGCGCAACGGATCGGCCGTCCAGCTGTTGACAGCCCAACGCAGGTAACCGTCGTAACCTCCGGCAACGGCATGCACGATTGTCCACGGTGCTTCGGCCGGGTCGGAGAAGGTAAACGTATTCGGGAAAGCTTCCGAACAACAGGTATAAACCGTGCTGATTTGGCCTTTGCGGTCGCGCTCGGCTTTCACATCTTCCGGGAATTTGTGGCCGTACGGGATACTTAGGTAATACAGGTCACCTTGTATCTCTTTATGATAATTGCCGGCCAGCGTGATCTTGAATTCAGGGTCAGCCTGCTTGATCACCTTGATGGCTTCCTGCATCGCTTCTAACGGACGTTCGTCCATAGAGATAGCGGTCTTTTCGAACCAACCTTTTTCACGCAGGTGGCGGGAGAAATCTTTTAGGAAAGAGCCCCAGTAGTCGGCATAAGCCGCATCACCCGGTTTGGCTTCGATAAACAGGACGCGATTGGTGGCCTGGTCGAAATAGTCGAAGCTAAGCGCCCACGGGATCATGGTGTAGCAACTGATCAGGTCATTGATACCCACTTCGTTCATCATGAATTCCACCCATTTGTCGAATACCGTATAATCGAATTCCCAGCTACCGTCGAGCTTCTTCATGCGGAACACCATGCTGTCGTAATGGTCTTCCGTCTGTCCGGCCCAGGGTTTGTGCATGATGCTGGTGGTGATGGCACGTTGTCCGGCGTTCGCCAACATCTTCATGACCGGATGCATCAGGTCGAAATGTTCTTTGCTCCAGAGAGGAACGTTGTAGTAGCGGGCAACAGAGTATGGGTTCTGCCACAAGTCCAGATGGAATTTCCAGTCTTTCGGTTCCGGCAGCGTACGGTTCAGTACATCTATCTCGACCTGCAACTTCATCGGCTGGAAGTTCTTACCTTCAACGGTCAGCGTCCCTTTGTATTTTCCGGCACGTGCATCCGACGGTACCCATACGTTCATCCAGATCGGCTGTGTGGTACGGGCGGCGATGTCGCGTATCTTTACAATGTCCAGTACGTCGGCAACGACGGAAGAGTCCCATTCCGCTTTGTTTTCGCGATGTCCGCAACCGCCTTTACGGTCTTTGTTCAGCTCGTCGGTCATGACGTAGCGCACAAAGTTCGTCGTGATGGCAGATGACGGGATGACGGCGGAACCGTTTTTCAGGTCGCTGACCGTGATGGTTGCATCCGACAGGTCGTTGGTTGTCCACAACACAGCCTGTGCATTGACACGTTCGCCTTTCCAGGCTTTGCCTTGCCAGCGGGAGTTCTTGGTCACTTGGGGGATGCTCAACTTCGGGTAACGTACGTCGGTACTGGCCCAGCTTAATTGCGTCGGAGTTGTTATTTTATTCCATACAGCCTCACTATCGTGTGGCTTGGTGTCGGTCAGTTCGATGTAATCTGTAACAGGATTGTTGACAGATTGCTGCGCGTAACAAACCGGGCCGAGCGTGAGCAAGGCGCAGAGAATAAGAGAGTTTTTCATGTATATACTGTTTAAAAAGTTTTATCGGGGGATAAAGATATAAAAATTATACGATCCTGTTATAATGGCAGAATAATAAATTGCCCTCGTCGTCATACAGGTGCATGCCGTTCCCCTCGCAGTACCTGAACATTTTACAGTCGGCGCATTGTCCTTTGCGCGTCCATTCGCGGTTGCGGTAGGGTTTGAACTCATTATTTCATACGTTGATGAATTTATCTTTGTAGATATTCCCCTGATGGAAATTGGCGCGGATGCTCGGACATCCCGAAATACTTCCGTCGGCCAATACCGAAGCTGTATTGATCCCGGCGTTGCACTGGAAGATCGAGTCGCGTACTTCGGCTTCATAATTACCCAGGAACCCTTCGCAGCCATAGCTGACATGTATCTTTCCTTCCTTCCGGCAGTAACGGATAAAGTTCAGCATCCAGGTGAACTGTTCGTTGCTGAGTTGCAGTTCCGGCACTTCGGCAGCCCGTCCGACGGGGAAGATGGTGAACAGGCGCCACCTTTTTACGCCCATCTCGACCAGGAACTCTTTGAACAGTTTCAGGTCTTTGAAGTTCTGCTGGTTCACGCAGGTAACCACGTCCCAGACAATCTCTTTTTCTTCCGCCAGCATGCAGATGGCGTTTACCGCATTCTCGAAGCTCTTCGGATGGCGTCGCAACCAGTTGTGCGCTTCCTCGAAACCGTCGAGACTGATCGTTGCCGAGTGCAGGCCGGAAGCCAGTAACGAATCCAGCCGTTCGCGCGTCATTAATAACCCGTTGGAGACGATGCCCCAGGGATAACCCCGGCGGTACAGTTCCATACCGCATACTTCGATGTCTTTACGGACGAGGGCTTCCCCTCCGGTGAATATCACCAGTACTTTATTAGGCTCTACATAAGGAGTGATATCGTCTACAACTTTCAGAAAATCTTCCATCGGCATATCTTTCATGCCAGCCGACACATGGCAATCGCTACCGCAATGGCGGCAGGAAGCGTTGCAGCGAAGCGTACATTCCCAAAAGAGTGTGCGTAGTTCGTGTAGCTTGGCCCGGTTCTTCCGGATACTGCGGAAGAGCTCCAGGGCGATGCGTTTACGAAATCCGGGACGTTTATCCATTATAATGTTATCTTTTTCTATTAGCGTGTATATGCAAAGATATTAAATATTATTTATGCTTCCCAATGGTTCTTTAAATAATGCAGGGAGTCCTTACTTCAGTCACAGACCAAAGGATCTCTTTTCATCGTGATGGTTACATCTTTCTTGGCATTACCTGCATACCAGTTACCATCTCCTCCTTTCAGATCTTCCTTTTTGAAAGCAACTTCAGTTACAGTATCTTCAAATAAGCCGCCGTTCGCTTCTCCGTCGATGTCTTGGGTAGCTATTTTGAAGGTGATGTCTTCTCCGAAAGAACTGACTTCAAGCCGTTTGTTAAATTCACCGGTACTGTTAGTTAATAGTGTGTCGCGATACATGAACTGGTCTTCTTCGTTGTCTGCATCCGGTGCCGGGATGATGACTTGCATATCAGGAATGGCTGTCCCTTTTTCGTTGACAACCTTCCCTTTTATTTCGTAGGTAGCATAGGGACTTCCGTATTCATCTACAGGACTGCAGGAGGTATTTGAAAAACCTAAAAGCGCGAGTAACCCGGCTAATATCCTATTGGAGACCGATAGGTAGAAACGATATGTTTTATCCATAATGTATTTGTTTGTTGTTTTATATCTATTAGATGCAAAGATAAGGCGAAACGTTGCACCACCTGTTTTTTATGAGTAACTTGCGCGCCAAATCCAATCGACTAAATAAACATGAAAGATTTTCTGCGTATACTGAGGCGTTTTGTGCCTCCCTATAAGAGATATATGGTACTGAATATTGTCTTCAATATATTATCAGCCATATTGAATCTTTTCTCCTTTGCACTGATCATACCGATACTTAATATACTTTTCAAGCTGAACGATGAAATTTATACCTACAAAGACTGGGTATTCGACCCCTGGACGTGGGAAAGCTGGAAAGCGACTCCCGAACTGATCAAGAACAATTTCTTCTGGTTTGTAAGCGACATGATAGAGACAGACGGGGGATCGTTCACCCTGATCATATTAGGAGCTTTCCTGATCGTGGCAACCTTCCTGAAAGTGGCTACCATGTATCTGGCTTTCTTCACCATGATACCGATCCGTACAGGAGTAGTCAGGGACATACGTAATCAGATCAATAAGAAAATAACCGAACTCTCTTTAGGCTTTTTCTCGGAAGAACGTAAAGGGGATATCATCGCCCGTGTATCCGGGGATGTGAATGAGGTGGAAGCTTCTATCATGAGTTCGCTGGATATGTTGTTCAAGAACCCTATCCTGATCATTATCTATCTGATCGGTATGATCGTGATCAGTTGGCAGCTGACCGTATTTGTCCTGATCCTGCTCCCTGTTGCCGGATATATCATGGGGCAGGTCGGAAAGAAGCTGAAACGCAAATCACTGGAAGGGCAACAAATGTGGGGTGGCTTGATGAGCCAGATAGAAGAGACCTTGGGCGGCTTGCGTATTATCAAAGCATTCAATGCAGAAAAGAAGATACAGACACGTTTTGAGAACAGCAACGACGAGTTCCGTCGTACCACCAACCGTATTTACCGCCGGCAACAGATGGCTCATCCGATGAGCGAGTTTCTAGGGACGGCAACGATTGCGATCGTCCTTTGGTATGGCGGTACGCTTATCCTGAGTAACAATAGCTCGATAGATGCATCTACCTTTATTTACTATCTGGTTATCTTTTACAGCATTATAAACCCGGCCAAAGACTTAAGTAAATCGGTATATGCAATCCAGAAAGGATTGGCTTCTATGGATCGTATCGATAAGATACTGAAAGCGGAAAGTGATATTAAAGATCCGGTTGAACCTAAGAAGATTGAACTGAATAAACATATTAAATATAATAACGTCTGGTTTAAGTATCAGCATGATTGGGTCTTGAAAGGGATCGACCTGACCATTCCCAAAGGTAAAACGGTGGCGCTTGTCGGACAGTCCGGTTCGGGAAAGAGTACGCTGGTGGATTTGTTACCCCGTTTTTATGACGTAACTGAAGGTTCTATCACGATCGATGATACGGATATCCGGGAAGCGACTCTCTACGATCTCCGCAGCCTGATGGGTAATGTAAACCAGGAAGCGATCCTGTTTAACGACACCTTCTTCAATAATATCTCTTTCGGAGTGGAAGGAGCTACTTTGGAACAGGTGCAGGAAGCAGCCCGCATAGCAAATGCCCATGAATTTATTATGGCGAGCGAAGAAGGCTATAATACGAATATCGGCGACCGTGGCGGCAAACTGTCCGGCGGACAACGCCAACGTATCAGTATCGCCCGTGCCATCCTGAAGAACCCGCCGATCCTGATCCTGGATGAAGCGACCTCGGCACTGGATACCGAGTCGGAACGCCTGGTGCAGGACGCCCTCGAGAACCTGATGCGTAACAGGACAACCGTTGTGATTGCCCACCGCCTTTCCACCATCCGCAATGCCGACGAGATCTGCGTGATGCATGAAGGAGAGATTGTGGAACGCGGCCGTCATGAGGAACTCCTGGCGTTGGACGGTTATTACAAGAGACTCTGTGATATGCAAAGTTTCTGATCTGGCTGAAATACAATTTTTATTATAATACTATGAACTCAATTCGATTAAAAGAGATAGGGCGAAACATTTTCCGTCCCTATGTGGCTGTCTTGTTACTTCTGCTGGCAGCCTGTGACATGCCGGATATAAAGACCGGCAATAAACTCGCTTATCATTTTGATGAACCTGCCCGTATCTGGGAAGAAACGTTGCCGCTGGGAAACGGACGGCTGGGAATGATGCCCGATGGCGGGGTCGGTCAGGAAAATATCCTGTTGAATGAAATATCCATGTGGTCGGGCAGTAAGCAGAATACGGATAATCCGCAGGCTGTCATGTCGCTGGCAACCATCCGCCGTCTGCTTTTTGAAGGACGGAATGATGAAGCCCAGGAGTTGATGTACCGTACGTTTGTTTGCGGTGGTGCCGGTAGCGGACAAGGCCAGGGAGCCAAAGTCCCTTACGGCAGTTATCAGTTGCTTGGAAATCTGGTGCTGGACTATTCTTATAACGATGCTTCCGACTCTATTGCCGCCTATCGCCGCGAACTGAACCTCGGCGATGCCATCGCTTCAACAACCTTCCGCAAAGGGAAAGTGAATTACAGCCGCGAAGCATTCACCTCTTTCTCCGGTGACCTGGGGATCGTTCATCTGATGGCGGATGCGGATAAGGCGTTGAACTTTACCGTAGGAATGAACCGCCCCGAATATTATTCCGTATCGACTGACGGCAAAGACCTGCTGATGCAAGGCCAGCTGTTCGATGGCGTCGATACCCTTGAAATGAAAGGCATTAAATATCAGGCGCGTGTGCGTATTGTCCTGCCTAAAGGCGGTTCCCTAACAGCGGGAGACAGCTCGTTGACCGTTCAGAATGCCTCTGAAGCTATCCTGTTGGTGAGCATGGCAACAAGCTATAAGAACGAAGGTTTCGAAGACCAGATATTCTCTCTATTGGCAGAGTCCGAAAGAAAGGATTATCCGACATTAAGGAAAGAACATATCAATGCCTACCGTGCCTTGTTCGACCGGGTAGACTTGGATCTGGGATATTCTGAAAGAGACAACATGCCGATTGATAAGCGTTTACAAGCATTCCAGGAAGATCATAACGATCCTTCTCTGGGCGCTCTTTACTTCCAGTTCGGACGTTACCTGCTGATCTCGTCTACCCGTCCGGGTTCACTGCCCCCCAATTTGCAGGGCTTATGGTGTAATACGATCGATACGCCCTGGAACGGCGATTATCACCTCAACATCAATTTCCAGATGAACCACTGGCCGGCTGAGGTGACCAATTTGTCGGAATTACATCTGCCGATGATCGAGTGGACAAAACAACAAGTGGCCAGCGGCGAGCAAACAGCCAAAGTATTCTATAACGCCCGTGGCTGGGTGACGCATATCCTGGGGAATGTCTGGGAGTTTACCGCACCGGGCGAACATCCGTCGTGGGGAGCAACCAACACTTCTGCTGCCTGGCTTTGTGAGCATCTGTTCACGCATTATCAATATACGAAAGATAAAGAATATCTGAAAGAGGTCTATCCGGTGATGAAAGGAGCCGCTCTTTTCTTTACAGATATGCTGGTTCGTGATCCGAGGAACAACTATCTGGTCACGGCCCCTACCACTTCTCCGGAAAACGGCTATCGTATGCCGAATGGTAAGGTGGTAAGTATCTGTGCCGGATCGACAATGGATAACCAGATCGTCCGCGAACTGTTTACCAATACCATAGAAGCCGCCACTATATTAGGTGTAGACACCGCTTTCTGCCAGGAACTGGCCGACAAACGTTCGCGCCTGATGCCGACAACGATCGGAAAGGATGGCCGTATCCTCGAATGGCTCGAACCGTACGAAGAGGCAGAGCCGACCCATCGCCATGTCTCACACCTGTATGGCCTTTATCCGGGAAATGAAATCTCAGTAGAACATACACCCGAACTGGCAGAAGCTGCCCGCAAGACACTCGAAGTGCGTGGCGATAAGAGTACCGGCTGGTCGATGGCTTGGAAGATTAATTTCTGGGCGCGTCTGCATGACGGCGATCATGCTTATAAACTGTTGGTAGACCTGCTTCGTCCCTGTGTGGAAAAGACAACCAATATGGTGAATGGCGGCGGTTCTTATCCGAACCTGTTCTGTGCGCATCCGCCTTTCCAGATCGATGGTAATTATGGTGGTTGTGCGGGTATTGCCGAAATGCTGGTACAAAGTCAGACCGGACGGATCGAGTTACTGCCTGCCTTGCCTTCAGCCTGGCAGACCGGTAGCTTTAAAGGTCTGAAAGTACAGGGTGGCGGTGAAGTTTCAGCCAAATGGTCGGAAGGCCGGTTGACGGAAGCCGGATTGAAAGCTGTCGTTCCCGGAACGTTCAGTATCAAGTTGCCGGCATACTCCGAAAATATGGGGATTAAGATGAACCAGAAAGCTGTGTCTATGCCTGTTATCGATGGAATGCTGACAGTCGATATGAAGGAAGGGGATTCGTTGTTGCTACAATTTTAGAACAGAGGTATCTTATAAACAAATCCTACAGAAAGGCGTCCGGTGTTTTCAGAGAAGGCTTCGAGCGCCTTTGCTCTTTCTGTCAGGCTGTAGGCCCGTCCGGTGCCGCTGAGGAAGAGGTGCAGGTTATCGTCGCCCATCGGGTAGAACTCGACTCCTCCCTGGTATCCCCAGGCAGTACGGTATTTCCCTGATTCGTAGGGGCCGTTGGCCTTGTAAACGGAAGCCGTTTCATACATCCCTTTGACGAAAAGATTCCATTTCGGATGGATGCTGTAGTTCAGGCGGGCTACCAGCGAGAGGTAACCCGTATTGGCAATCCATGAACCCGTTTCTTCGTCCTCCGGCTCGAACTGTTCGGCCAGGATACCGACAGGATCGGATTTGCCGCGTGTGTACATCACATCGAAATATCCCAGGAACTTGCCCGATTCAATCTGCTGCCCGGCCCATGCCATCCACATCCATTCCCCTTTGGCCTGTTGCCCGGCTGTAACGGAGTAGCGGAGGGATAACAACTCGTCCAGGTAACTGCTGTTCCATCCGATGTTATAGAAAGAGGGCGATTTACTACGGTTATCGTTGCCGTTCGTTACCTGGAAGCAAACTTCCTGGGTTTCACTGGGCTCATAACTGATACCGACACCGGTGAAATAACAATCCATCCACTCGTTCATGTCGCTGTAATCGTATATCTTGTAGGCATACTCGTCGTATTCGAACCCTCCCCAGGCTGCATCCTGCTTACCGGCTGTCACAGAAAACTTATCCGATAACCGGAAGTTTACCCAGGCATTTTCGATATAGGAGCCGAAGCCGTTGGCCCGTACCCATTCGTTCTGGTAGCAAAGTACCTGGCGGTAAGCATAAGAAAGCCAGGGAGTAACAGTCCCCGTTGCTTCCACCTTGAAATCATTCAGCAGAAAACGGTCCCTTTCCGCTTCGCCGGAAAGTGCTTCGTTATAAGATCCATGGGTCTCTAAGAATAATTTGAAAACTTCCGTATTGTTCGGGATCAATGGCTTTTGTGAAGAAGCGGTAAAAGTAGTTCCTGCCCAAAAAGCGGCCAGGCAAAGTGCCAGTAGTCGTTTCATGAATCTTTGTCTGTTTGTTGATTTGAGACGCAAAGGTACAAAGAAATTTTCTTTCGTGTCATTAAAAGTGTTTCATCCTAGTGAAACAAGTGTTTCACCTATATGGAACAACTGTTTCACTAGGATGAAACACTTTTTAGGTAGGCAGGCTCGAACAGGTTTTTGGGGATGCCGGTGAGTCGTTATGCCGAATACTTGTAAATAAGTGTTTAGTTCTCCGTTTTTCCGATATGCTTCATTACTTTAGCATCCAGATAGAAGATCAGTTCTTCGGCAATATTCGTACAATGGTCGCCGAAACGTTCCATCTTACGGATCACGCCTGCCATGTAAAGGCCTACCAATGCGTTTCCGGGATGCTTTTCTATGTAGTCGGCAATGATCTTTGTCGAGTTATGGTTGATCTCATCGATCAGATTGTCTTTGAGGAAGATGCGTGAAGCGATCTCCGAGCTCTCTTTCTCAAAGGCTTCCTGGCTCAACGTGAGCATACTGAGCAGTTCCTGCAACATTTCTTCCACCCGCGTTTCTTTTATCAGTTTCGGATCGACGGGGGCTCCGTCCGGCAGGTTCCCGGCGAAACGGGCAATGCTCTCGGCAAAGTCACCTAGGCGTTCCAGGTTCGTGTTGATCTTGTACATGGCCAGTACAAAACGCAGGTCGACGGCGACGGGAGCGTAGAGGGCGATGATATCTTCGCAGTCGCTGTCTATTTTCAGTTCGAATGCATTTACACGACGTTCGCGGCTGATCACTTTATAAGCCAGTTCTTTATCTCCGGTCAGCATCGCTTCCCCGGCATTGTATAACTGTTGGTGAACCAAAGCCCACATTTCGCTGATACTGTTTTTTAAGGAGGCTATCTCCTGATCTATCACTTTCATATATTCTGTTATTTCCTCTTAAGTATGTTTATCCGAAACGTCCCGTGATATAATTCTGGGTCGATTCTTTCTCCGGATTGGTAAATATCTTACGCGTATTGTCGAACTCGATCAGTTCGCCCAGATAGAAGTAACCCGTTTTGTCGCTGATGCGGGCTGCCTGTTGCATATTGTGTGTAACGATAACGATCGTGTATTCATTCTTCAGCTCATGTATCAGTTCCTCGATCTTGCTGGTAGAAATCGGGTCGAGGGCGGAAGTCGGTTCGTCCATCAGCAGGATGGATGGAGAGATAGCCAGCGCACGGGCGATGCACAAACGCTGCTGCTGTCCGCCTGACAGGGCGAAAGCCGATTCTTTCAGCTTGTCTTTCACTTCGTCCCAGAGAACCACCTGCTTCAGTGTCTTGACCACTGTCTCTTCGATATACTCGTTGTCATTTACACCGTTTACACGCAGTCCGTAAGCAACGTTCTCGAAGATCGTTTTAGGGAAAGGGTTCGGTTTCTGGAATACCATACCTACATTCTTGCGGAGCTGATCCACCTTTTCTCCTTTTTCATAGATGTTACGGTTGTCTATCAGGATAGTACCGGTCATCCGGGTATCGGGGATCAGGTCATTCATACGGTTGAATAAACGCAGGAATGTTGACTTGCCACAACCCGACGGGCCGATAAAGGCAACCGAGGTGTTTGCTTCGATTTGCATCGAGATATTCTTTAATGCATGAAAGTCGCCATAATAGAAATCTACGTTCCGGGCATCAATCTTTATCATAATTCTTACTTGTTATTTTATTGTTATTGCGTGTGATAACCGGTTAGTTCATCTTTACTTTCTTGGCAAAATACTTTCTCAGGGCATTTGCCAGCAGGTTTACGACTAACACGATTGCGATCAGCACCAGTGCCGTTCCGTAAGCCATCCCACGGGAAGCTTCGATATCCGTACCGCTGGTTGAAATGACATACAAGTGGTAAGGCAATGCCATACACTGGTCGAAGATGCTCTCCGGGAGTTGCGGCAGGAAATAGGCGGCAACGGTAAACAGGATAGGAGCCGTTTCGCCCGATACGCGTCCGACCGACAGGATCAACCCGGTAATGATATTGGGGAAAGCCATCGGCAGTACCACCCGGCGGATGGTCTGTAACTTGGTTGCCCCCAGTGCCAGGCTTCCGTGACGGAAAGAGTCGTCGATACTTTTCAGCGCTTCCTCCGTCGTGCGGATAATCAACGGCAAAGACATCAGAGCCAGCGTGAATGAACCCGCGATGATCGAGTCGCCCCATCCCAGGGTGACAACGAACAACGACATACCGAACAAACCAAACACGACCGAAGGCACGCCGCTTAGATTGTTGGTCATGATGCGGATAAAGCGGGTCAGTTTGCCGTTCGTAGCGTATTCATTCATATAAATACCGCTCATAATCCCGATCGGGAAACTGATCAGGCTGCTGCCCAGTACGAGGTAAAGTGTTCCGACAATGGCCGGATAAATACCGCCGGCCGTCATTCCTTCTGCGGGAGCCTTTGTCAGGAAATCCCAACTGATCACTTTTCCCCCGTTTATGATGATAAATCCGAGGATAAGGAAAAGGATAACAACAACCAGATAGCTGAGAAGGGTGAACAAACCGAACGCCACCTTTTGTGAAGTCCGTTTCTTCGTATCGATATTGCCTAGTTTCAGAATAGGTGCCATAGCTTATTTAGATTTTTCTTTTGGATGAAATATATTCAACCGTGATACTTAATACCAGTGTGATGATGAACAAAACAGCTCCCAGTAGGAACAACGCCTGATAATGGGCTCCACCGGCAGGGGCTTCTCCCAGTTCGGCTGCGATTGTGGCGGGAATGGTTCGCACGGGTTCAAAGAAGGAAGTCGGAATAACCGCCGCATTTCCAGTTACCATCAGTACGGCCATTGTCTCGCCGATAGCGCGTCCGATACCTAAAACGACTGCCGACGTGATACCGGATATGGAATAGGGGATAATGACTTTATAGATCGTCTGCCATTGCGTCGCTCCCAAAGCCAGGCTTGCTTCTTTCATTGCCCGTGGGGTAGTCCGCATCGCATCCTCCGCAACGGTAATGATGGTCGGTAATGCCATGATAGCCAATACGACACTGCCGGCAAAAGCCGTTTCACCGACCGGAAGGTTCAGCCCTTTTTGTATTAGCGGGACAATGACGACCAGCCCGAAGAAACCGTACACCACAGACGGAATACCCGCCAGCAGTTCGATGACCGGCTTTAATATTTCGCGGGTTCGCTTATTGGCTATTTCTGCCAGATAGATGGCAACCGCCATGCCGAAAGGCAGTGAAAGGACGATCGCCCCGATGCTTACCAGCAGTGTTCCCAACAACAGCGGGATCAATCCGAAGATAGGAGCGGGGGCGGATGTCGGATACCATTTCGTTCCGGCAAAGAAGTCGGAGAGTGAGATTTTTTCTTCGGGAAGGACGGTTCCGGCAAAAGGGTCAGCCAGGTATTGCTGAGGGAAGAAAGCGATTATCCCCGGCTCTTTACCAACCAGTTCACTGATCTTTTCGGGAACATACTGGAATTCATCTCCCAGCTCTTCTTCGCTGTAATACTGGGTCAGGTCGGAAAAGCGGAAAACCAGGATCTCTTCATCTTTGCCGTTCACCTCTTTCCAGTTGGTTATTTTGGCATCGAAAATATCCATGATCGTTTCCGGCGACAGATGGCTCACATCGTTCCCCTTATTTACCGCAAGTACATATCCTTCTTCAACAACCGGACTATTGAAAAGACCGGATGCTTCTTTAAAAAGAAAAAAGACAATCAACAGGATCGTGAAGCTGGTCACACTCCCGCTGATCAATAGTCCTCCTTCTACAATTTTTTCAAAAAACTTTCTCACGTCATTTATCTGTTTGTTCTGAGTGCAAAGTAAGGTAACATGTATTAAGAACGGGTTAAGGCGGTTTGAAGTAAATATTACATTGATATTGCAAATGTATTACAAAGCCTGCTTACTAAGTAGACCCCAGCTTGCTTACTAAGTAGTTAGGTACTCTACTTATCGAGTAGACGAAGGATTACTTAGTAAGTAAAGGACTTCTGTTTTAGTAAGTAGAGAAGGGGCTGTTCGATAACACGAAGCTTTTTCGATAGATGTTGTGGTTTTTTAGAATATAAACCTGTATATTTGCCACAAACTTAAAAACTTAATAACCTATTTTTATCATGAACAAATTACTCTCGTGTGGCGTGTTTGCGGTCACATTACTTTTATCAGCCTGTGATTCGCAGCCCAAACAAGAGCCTATAGCCGACGTTATCGACCGTGGTCTGAAGGCTTCAACCGAACAAGCTATTCTGATGGCTAAAGACCTCGAAAACCAGGAAGGGCGTCTTCCTAAAGCAATCAATAAAGAAGGAACGCTTGAAACCAGCGACTATTCCTGGTGGTGCAGCGGTTTCTTCCCGGGAGAACTGTGGTATCTCTACGAAAACAATCCGACTCCCGAATTAAAGAAATATGCGGAAATGTATACCGACCGGGTGGAAGAAGTGAAGAATATCACTTATAGCCATGATGTCGGCTTTATGCTTTATTGCAGTTACGGTAATGGCTATCGCCTGACCGGCAAACCGGAATATAAAGATGTGATGCTGACAGGTGCAAACTCGCTGGCAACTCGTTTTGACGAACGGGTAGGAGCGATCCGCTCATGGGATTTCAATAAGAATATCTGGCAATTCCCGGTTATTATCGATAATATGATGAACCTGGAGTTCTTTAGCTGGGCCTCGAAAGCTTCCGGCGATGACCGTTTCCGTAAGATGGCTATCTCTCATGCCGATAAAACACTGAACAACCATTTCCGTGATGACTACAGTTGCTATCATGTGGTTTCTTACGATACGATAACAGGTGTCCCCCATAAGAAACAAACCCATCAGGGAGCAGCCGACGAATCGGCATGGGCTCGCGGCCAGGCATGGGCGTTGTATGGATTTACTATGATGTATCGCGAAACCGGTAAACCGGAATATCTGGATCAGGCCAAGCATATCGCTGCTTTTATCATGAACCATCCGAATATGCCGGCTGATAAGGTGCCGTACTGGGACTTCGACGCTCCGGGTATTCCTGATGTTCCGAGAGATGCCTCGGCTGCCGCTATTATGGCTTCTGCCCTGATCGAGTTGAGCCAGTTGGATAAGAGCGAGAGTGCAAAGAGTTATCTGGATTTTGCCGAACAGCAGGTTCGCTCGTTGACAACTCCTGAATATCTGGCAGCGAAAGGGACGAACTGCAATTTTGCCCTGATGCATTCTACCGGCCATTTCCCCGGAAACAGCGAAGTGGATGTTCCGCTAAGCTACGCCGATTATTATTATGTAGAAGCATTGATGCGTTTAAAGAAACTGACCGAAAAATAATATTCCATGACTAATCTATTAAAAACAACAGCTATTTTAGTATGCTGCCTGTGTTTCTCCCTCACAGGAAAGGCACAGCAGGATGGTACGCAGGATCGGGCTTTCTGGGTGGAAACTTTAACCCGTATTGCCGACCCGGTATTGACAAACCTGAGTAACAATACGCTGAAAAAGAATATGCCTTACGAATCCCTGTCGAAAGACAGAAGCGATTTTTCCCACCTGGAAGCAGTCGGACGCCTGGTATGCGGTATTGCTCCCTGGTTGGAACTGGGCCCCGATAATACACCGGAAGGACAATTGCGTGATAAATATATCAAACTGACCGTGAAGGGCTTGAAGAATGCCGTTAATCCGGAATCTCCCGACTATCTGGTCTTCGGTAAACCTTATCAGCCGTTGGTGGATGCCGCTTTTCTGGCACAGGGATTGCTCCGTGCACCGAAACAGTTGTGGGGAAACCTGGATCCGCAGGCGAAAGAATGGATGATCACGGAACTGAAACGTAGCCGTGGCATCAAACCGTGGGAAAATAACTGGCTTTTGTTTGCTTCCACAGTTGAGGCAGCCCTGCTTGAATTTACAGGCGAATGCGATATGGATCGCCTGACGTATGGTGTGAAGAAATTCCGTGACGAATGGTATAAAGGCGATGCGTTGTATGGTGACGGGCCTGCTTTTCACATGGATTATTATAACAGTTTCGTTATCCATCCGATGCTGACAGATGTCCTGTTGATCATGAAGAAACATAACCTCGAAGGGGCTGACTTTGCTGAAACACAGTTGCCCCGTCATACACGCTATGCAGAACAACTGGAACGTTTTATTTCACCGGAAGGCACTTTCCCGGTAGTGGGGCGTTCTATCGTATACCGTTTCGGTGCTTTCCATGCATTGGCACAAGCCAGTCTGATGCACATCCTGCCTGAACGGGTAAAACCGGCCCAGGTTCGTTGCGGTATGACTGCCGTGATCCGCAATGTGATGAAATCACCGAAGAACTTCGATGCAAACGGTTGGCTGCGTGTTGGTTTCACCGGTGAACAAATTGATATGTCGGAGTCTTATATAAATACGGGAAGTGTATATCTTTGTGCAGTAGGCTTATTACCTTTGGGACTACCGGCAACAGACGAATTCTGGTCGGCTCCTTATACCGAATGGACGAATCTTCGTGCCTGGAACGGGGAAAGTGATGTAAAGGCTGATCATGCATTGAAGTAAATAATAACAAAATAAATAGAATCAGAATGAAAACAAATTATGAATTGCGTTATGCTGCGCATCCGGAAGATGCCAAGCAATATGATACCAAACGTATTCGCCGGGATTTCCTGATCGAAACAGTGTTTGCACCGAATGAAGTAAATATGGTTTATTCTATGTACGACCGTATGATCGTGGGCGGTGCAATGCCGGTAGGCGAAGTGCTCCAACTCGAAGCGATCAACCCGCTGAAAGCTCCTTATTTCCTGACTCGTCGCGAAATGGGTCTTTTCAATGTCGGTGGCCCCGGTATTGTAAAGGCTGGTGATGCCACTTTCGAACTGGACTTTAAAGAAGCTCTTTACCTGGGTTCGGGCGACCGCGAAGTGACTTTCGAAAGCAAGGATGCAAAGAATCCGGCTAAGTTCTATTTCAACTCCACTACGGCTCACCGTAATTATCCGGATAAGAAAGTAACGAAAGCGGATGCCGTTGTCGCTGCTATGGGCTCGCTGGAAATGTCGAACGACCGTAACATCAACAAGATGATCGTTAACCAGGTATTGCCGACCTGCCAGTTGCAGATGGGCATGACCGAACTGAAACCGGGTAGTGTATGGAACACGATGCCGGCTCACGTTCACAGTCGCCGTATGGAAGCTTATTTCTATTTCGATATTCCCGAAGATCAGGCTATCTGCCACTTTATGGGTGAAGTAGACGAGACACGTCATATCTGGATGAAAGGCGATCAGGCTGTTTTATCTCCTGAATGGTCTATCCACAGTGCCGCTGCTACACATAATTATACCTTTATCTGGGGAATGGGTGGCGAGAACCTGGATTACGGCGATCAGGATTTTTCTAAAATTACGGACTTAAAATAATCGAATACTAACATGGTAAATTTCTCATTAGAAGGTAAAGTAGCTCTTGTAACAGGTGCTTCTTACGGTATTGGTTTTGCATTGGCTTCTGCTTATGCGCAGGCTGGAGCAAAGATTATCTTCAACGACATCAAACAGGAACTGGTGGATAAAGGTCTGGCTGCTTACAAAGCGGAAGGTATCGAAGCAAAAGGTTATGTTTGCGACGTAACCAACGAAGAGCAGGTAAATGCAATGGTTGCCCAGATCGAGCAGGAAGTGGGTGTGATCGATATCCTGGTGAATAATGCCGGTATCATCAAACGCATTCCGATGCATGAAATGTCTGCTGCCGATTTCCGCCAGGTAATCGATGTGGATTTAAATGCTCCGTTCATCGTTTCTAAAGCTGTTATCCCTTCTATGATCAAGAAAGGTCACGGAAAGATCATCAATATCTGTTCGATGATGAGCGAACTGGGACGTGAAACAGTTTCTGCTTATGCGGCTGCTAAAGGTGGTTTAAAGATGCTGACACGTAATATCGCTTCCGAATACGGTCAATATAACATCCAGTGTAACGGTATCGGCCCGGGTTATATCGCCACTCCGCAGACTGCTCCGCTCCGCGAAATCCAGCCTGACGGTTCGCGCCATCCGTTCGATTCGTTTATCATTGCAAAGACACCGGCTGCCCGTTGGGGAACTCCGGAAGATTTGATGGGCCCGGCTGTGTTTCTGGCTTCTGATGCGTCAGACTTTGTAAATGGACATGTATTATATGTAGACGGTGGTATCCTGGCTTATATCGGAAAGCAACCGTAATAAAATAACCAGGTAAAAGCTACTACAGTATTTATCGGGATAAAAAATTCCTTCCGGGAGAAATTCATATCTCTTTCGGAAGGAATTTTATTTTCTATGGATACGATATATAACAGGTTAAGCAGATATAGAGCAAGCCAGGCCTGTATCGCTACAAATCCTGGCTTTCCGATAAACGTGTGTCTATTTATCGTATGTATAGGTTTTAATTAATGCTCCTACAATTGGTGCTTTTCCATTTGCTTACAACGGATTTTGCTCCATCAACGGATTAGCGTCCATTTCCTGTTTCGGTATCAGGAACAGAAGCTCTTTTGCTCCTGCTTCAAAATAACCAGCCTTGTCCCAGAACGTTTCATTGTGTCCTTTGTTGCGTCTGTCCATAGCGATATTCAAACGTTTGATATCGAACAGGCGGAAACCGTCTCCCCACAGATCGCAACGACGTTCCATTAAAATATGCTGGATCAAAGCCTCTCCTGTAACAGTCGGTTTCTGAGCTTCCGGATCGCGGTTTTTAGTCAGCTCGTAAATAACATCCTGCGCTTCCGTATCTCTATTCTGTCGTGCTAATGCTTCCGCTTCGATCAGATACATTTCTCCCGATTTCATATAGATATAATCGTTCGTCCACTCTCCAAAACCGGTAAATTTATAACCGATGCGATCTTCATCGAATAGCTGTTTGCGTTGGTCGCTATCAGCCATATAGTCGATGATTTCCGTACTGCCTAATTTAAAGCTACCCATGGATGCATATCCTCCGAAATCCGGATCCACATGCGAAAAGAAAGAGGCGTAACTGGTCTGCTGCTCATCGATCAGTACAGCTCCCCAGATCCATTCGCTGTCATTGGCATCGTTCCAACCATTTTTATAATTACTGGTCAGGGCATACCCTTGACGTGCCTTGTGTGCCATATCGGCTGCGGTAGCCCAATCACCGGTTGTCAAGGCAAAACGGGCTTTGAAACCTTGTGCGACATTCAAATTGATATGCGATTTATTCGGACGGGATTCATCCGACTCGGTCAATAATGTAATAGCTTGATCGATATCGCTGAAAATCTGTTCATATACAGCCTCGACCGTAGACCGGGGTTTAGCTTCTCCACTATTATCTAGGATCAAAGGAACACCTAACTGGCTGTTATTTCCGCTATAATCATAACGATTGGCAAACATCTGTACTAACTGCCAATACGAATAAGCCCGGTAAGCCAATGCCTGTCCTTTTATGTTCTTAACAAGACTCTCGTTCAAAGCGGCATCGGAAGCTTCATCTATATTAGCAAGAAGTAAATTCGAATTATCTATGACATCATAGTAATACGACCAGGTAAATTCCAGGTCTTCCGAATTGATGTTCCGGCTATTCAGATATTGATACCAGGCAACGAACCAACCGTATCCACGTTCCAGTTGCAAGTAGTCATCTGCCATAAAGTCTATAATGATATCAATGGATTTCTGACCGAATCGTCCATGATTGTCATAGTACGCGTAGGTAGAACGGTGAATGCCGTTAAGTGCTGTTTCCGCACCGTTTACCGTAGAGAACAGACTCTCGTCTGTAACACTGTTAGTCGGAACCCTTTCCAGGTAATCCTCGCTGCATCCCGAAGTAATTAGCAGAGATGTGCCTAATATAATGGAATAAATTATTTTTTTCATTGCTTGATCGATTTTAGAATGTTACATTAATACCTAAACTCACTACACGATTCGGTACATACGTATAATCAGATGTACCGTTAAAACTTTGCTGAGGATCCATTCCTTTGCGTTTGCTCAGCAGGAACAGGTTATCACCGGTCAGAAAGACTTTGCAGTTTTTCATATCCAGCTTCTTCTGAATGGATTTTGGCAATGTATAGGAGAATGTGACGTTTTTCAGAGCCAGATAGCTGGCATTGGTCAGCCAACGTGAAGAAGCAGCACTGGCTGCTGTATAGTTATTCTGCAAGCGGGGAACATTTGTTACATCACCTGGATTTTGCCAACGATCCCGGATATCTGTAGACCAATGTGTGCCGAACGATCCGGGGTGCATTAAACCAGCGTAATTAGAATCGTACATCTTTCCTCCGATCTGATAACTGAAGAATATAGACAAGTCGAAACCTTTATAACTAAAGCTGTTGGTAAAACCACCATACAAATCAGGAATAGCATCCCCCATATAATAATAGCTGGCAGCATTCTGGTCTTTAGTCGTTTCACGACCGGTTACATTGCCGTTCTCATCCTCGATATCTTTGTAATACAGTGCACTACCGTCTTGCGTATCGACACCGGCATATTCCCGTAGCCAAAAATCATAAATAGAGTGTCCTTCGGAAAGTTTTTTAGTGCCGTTAATGATCTCTTGCGGATTACCGTCAGAATCTTTCGGCATCTTTGTGATCTTATTTTTAAAGAATGTTGCATTCAGGTCGAGGCTCCACCGAAAATCTGATTTTTTGAAAATATCGAAACCTAATGTAAGTTCCAATCCTGTATTACGCATCGTTCCGATATTTTGCCACATATATTCAATGCCGGTAGATTGTGGTCTTGGAGCTTTGAAGAGCAAATTGCTGGATACACGGTTGAATACGTCTACTTCACCACGGAAGAAGTCGAATAAAGCCAGTTCCACACCAACATTCAGGTTCGAGTTCTTTTCCCATTCTAGGTCTTTGTTCAAAAGCTGGCTATGCACAGCGCCATTCAGGTTTCCGTTATTTTTGTCATCGAACGAATACAGGCTTTGCCATCCGAAATAGATCGGATCTCCCCACTCATCCAGGATATTGTCGTTACCCTGCTGTCCGTAAGACGCTTTCAGTTTCAGATTGTCTATCCATTTGTAGTCTTTGATGAAATCTTCCTCGCTCAAGCGCCAGGATGCACCTAGCGACCAGAATGTGCCCCAACGGGAGTCTTTATAGAATCGTGATGTTCCGTCGTAACGGAATGAACCGGACAAATAGTATTTATTTGCGTAGTCATAATTTGCCTGAAACAGATAACCTTCCAAGCTGTATTCGTTCGTATAAGAAGTAGATCCTTCGGCTACGGAACCGGCAACGATCTCTGTTGTCGGAATGGTGAATCCTGTACGGGTAGCCTCCAGATAACGATATGTGTACATATAGTTTTCGTGTCCTCCCAGTAATGCCAGACTGTGGTCACCAAACGACTTGTTCCAGGTTAAGATCTGATTGAATGTATATGAATTCTTTTTGATATAATTTTTAGTGGAACGTCCGGATACACCTTCCGCATCACCATACATGTTGTTCTGATAGGTGGTTTTATAATCGTTACTGATATCCGTGTTGCCTGAAATTTTCAATGTGAAATCTTTCAGGAATTTAATTTCAGCAGATACACGTGCTGAAATCATATTACGCTCTGTTGAACGGTCGTCGAGTGGCAATGTGACCATTAAGTTAGAATTAGGAGCATATTGGCGGGTATGGCCGGCCCAGGCGTAAGGAGAACTTCCGCCCCCCATATCATACATCACATCACCATTGCTGTCGCGTACGATTTGTCCGTTACCGTCATATTGGTAAATCGGATAGATGGGGGCCATCATGCGTCCGTAATAGAATGGGTTGGTAGTGTAAGTCCCTTCCGCCAAAAAACCGTTTTGATTGGAAGTGGCTCCGGATAAGCCTGCATCAACTTTCAACCATGAATTAATCTGGCTCGTTAAACCGACACGTCCGGTGAAACGTTCGAAATCCGACCATTTAACCATTCCCTCTTCATTCGTATAAGAGGCGGAAGCAAAAAATGTCGAGTTCTGTGTCCCTCCATTTACAGAAACGTTGTACTCCTGGCGCAAAGCTGTACGTGCGAGCTCTTTATTCCAGTCGTCATTATACAACAGACGGGCATTGGGATTCAGTTTCCCATCTGTTCCTATCAACTGGTCATTCGCCACATTGTAGCTGTTGTAGCCACCCAGCTTGCCGACGATACCATTTTTATCACCTCCACTGGCTGTTGCTGCAGCTTGTTCAGGTGTGTAACCATTGTTGTTCACTAATGCATTACGCCAACCTTCCCACATTAATTCATAGTATTCACCTGTACTTACGCGATTATATTCGGGAATAGCACGTGAAACGACACCTAAATTTACTTTTGCGTTCAATTGAACTTTACCGGATGTACCTTTTTTAGTTGTGATCATTATCACACCATTTGCACCACGGGCTCCATACAAAGCAGCCGAAGTTGCATCTTTCAGAACGGTAATGCTGGCAATATCTTCCGTGTTGATTGTACTGATATCACCGTCAAAAGGTGCGCCGTCCACTACATACAACGGATCGTTCGATGCATTTACAGAACCTACACCACGGATCTGGATTTTTGCATTATCGCCAGGCATACCGGTACTTCCTGTTACCTGAATACCAGGGGCAGCTCCTTCCAGTGCTTTCGTTAATGACGCTGCCTGGAGATTTTCCAGCTTATCCGTTTTGATATTTGCTGCTGAACCTGTAAATGACGACTTTTTGGCCGTCCCGTAAGCAACTACCATTACTTCATCCAATTCGGTTGAAGCTGTATTCAATACAACATGCATAATGTTTTGAACGGGGACTTCCTTTCCTACCATCCCCACATAAGAAAACATCAATGTTTTGGTTGTATTAGGCACTTCTAAAGAGAAAGCCCCATTGTGATCCGATACTGTACCGATAGTGGTACCTTTTACTATTACAGAAGCACCAATAATGGGTTCATTGTCTTCTGCCGAAATAATAGTACCTGTTACTTGCCTCATCTGAGCAATTACCATACTTATCCCCATAAATAGGAATAGCATTGCTAAAGTTAACTTTTTCATCATAGACATCTTTTTTTATTAATAAAGAATATATTCACCAGAGTCTTTGAAGAACTACGTCAATTATTTTATGTGCAATAAATCGTTTTTTCTTAATGTTTGTTTGTGTTATGGATTCTCATATTAACTTTGATATTGAAAGTAACATATCTGTATCGTCCTACTTATGTTTTAAATTTGACCAATTCTAAATGCTTGTGATATAAGAGAGTATTGATCATATAATAAAATATGTCCAAATTCAAACGATAAAATCTCAATATTAGTATATAATCTCACATAAAAACGATTTTATGTGTGATTATATACTAAAAATGTAATTATTTTGTTTGAATTGGCAGAGATTTAATAATGAGGCAAATACTCCCAAATTTCACCAGGGTTTAGTTTCCTTAAAATTTAAGATTAAAGGACGACGATACTTATAAATTAATCTCATTTTCAAATTTATTAAGAGAGTTTACAAAGCAAACAGAATTATAGAGAAAAAGATATATTACACAATAACAAATTAGCAGAGTTCTTCAAAGACTCTGTATGTAATTCAATGGAAGGTCTAATAACTTCCTTGGCGTCAGTTACTTTTCATCAACAACAATAACAGTTGTATTATATATTATTGAAAGCAGGAGATTAATAGTACATATGTTAATCCTTTTTAATAGATCTATCAGCATTGCATGGTGTCGATTTTTTTATATTGTGTCCAGGTTTCTTTATAAGGATAATTGTTGTTTATCAGTATATTACGCTGTATGGTTCATGTGGTTTTCTGTTACGGTTTTGAATTTTCAAATCTATGCTAAGGTAGAAAGTAAGTATCATGCCTTTACTAAGGTAAATCAATCGTCAAATTCTAGTCCTGTTTTTCATATGGCCATTGAAAACAAGTTTCTGTGTGAGTTTCACTCTTTTATGGTGTCATAATTTGTTGGTTCTAAAGAATAAATGATGAGGTAAGAATAATTATCATAAGATAATGGTATGATATATAGTAAATAATCCATTTGTAAGGAGGGAAAAGATACGGCTTTGACATCCGGTAAAGAAAGGACTGCTGGAGAAAGATTTTGTAACTAAGGAAGGCGCGTATTATATGGTTTATGATCGTTTCTTTACTTTGTGGCTGAAACGAAACTTTTAGAAGAGAACAGCAGTTTTTCTTAGTGTTATAATCAATGTCATCATGAAACAACTAAATAAAAGAGCCTGGAGTGTTCATTATCACTCCAGGCTCCTTTGTTTTATTTAAAGTAACAAACTTACTTATTATACTTGCTCCAGTCTACATTGTGCATATCGCCGCTTGTAGCCAGTTCTTCGTGGAATGCGAAGCAACATTTCAGGTTCTGCGGAGTATGGCCTTTTACGCCCATTGCCAGATATTCTCTCAGCAACGGCTGGTAATCCGGATGAACACAATTGTCGATGATGCAGTTGGCACGTTCGATCGGAGATTTTCCGCGCAGGTCGGCTACACCATATTCAGAGATGATGATCTTTACAGAGTGTTCGCTATGATCCAGGTGAGATACCATTGGAACGAAAGCACTGATCTTTCCGTCTTTTGCTGTAGAAGGAGTTGTGAAGATCGACAACATCGCAGAACGGGTAAAGTCGCCCGAACCACCGATACCGTTCATCATTCTTGTTCCTGATACGTGTGTAGAGTTGATGTTACCGAAGATGTCGGCTTCCAAAGCAGTGTTGATAGCGATCAGTCCTAAACGGCGGGCAACTTCCGGGTTGTTGGAAATTTCCTGCGGACGAAGAAGGATCTTATCTTTGAAGAAGTCCAGGTTGCCGTAAATTTCACGGATCACTTCATTACTTACAGATAATGAACAACCACTGGCGAATTTCACGCGACCTTCTTTCATCAGGCTGATAACTGCATCCTGAATAACTTCCGTATATACATTGAATGCAGGAATTTCTTTATTTGCACCCATGCAACCCAAAACAGCGTTGGCTACATTACCTACACCGCTTTGCAGGGGAACGAATTCTTTCGGCAGACGACCTGCTTTGATTTCACTTACCAGGAAGTCGGCAACATTCTTACCGATAGCCATCGTTACGTCATCCAGCGGAGAGAACTTACCGCCTTCATTCGGTTCTTCAGTCTTTACGATACCGACGATTTTAGCCGGATCTACTTTAATATAAGGAGTACCGATACGGTCGGACGGAGTATATACAGGGATTTCGCGACGGTAAGGAGGATCGGCAGGCTCGTAGATATCGTGCATACCGCGAATTTCTTTCGGATGTCTGCTGTTCAACTCGATGATGATGCGGTCGGCCATACGGCAAACGGTAGGAACGATACCCACACCACTGGTAGGGATGATTTCACCGTCTTCGGTTACATCGGCAGCTTCAACGATCGCTACATCGATCTTTCCCAGAAAACCATAACGCAAGTCCTGTGCCAACTCAGACAGGTGCATATCGAAATACTGTGCTCCGTGAGCATTCAGCAATGCGCGCAGATCTTTGTTGGATTGATACGGTGTACGGAATTTAATAGCATTGGCGCGAGCTAGTTCGCCATCCAGTTTATCACCGGTGGAAGCTCCCGTAAACATACCGATCTGAAAAGGATTACCTTTTTCGTGTTCTTCCATCGCTTTTTTAGCAATGGCACCCGGAACAACCTTCGGGCATCCGGCTGGTGTAAAACCACTGAATCCAACGTTGTCGTTGTGATGAACGAACGAAGCAGCTTCTTCAGCTGTAATGAATTTTAAAGCCATGATATTATACTGTTTTATATTAGATAAATACTTATTGGTCAGCTAAACGGCTGCAAAGGTATTAAAAAAGAATGTAGATTAATACTTGCGGTTAAGTATTTCTGAGTAAATAACAGCTTTTCTTAACTCTTCGGCGTTATTGAACTCAATATCCTCTAAAAGAGAGTGTTCATCTTCGGTCGGGAAATTCATTGGCCGGGACGAACTTATTTTTGATTGACGGATTTCCTGCTCGGCTGTCAGGAAAGGATTAGGATGTTGTATCTCTTTTTTATTTTTTTTCTTGTCGGGAAGCGTTTTCGTTATGCTTTTGGGTTTGGGGCGTTCGGTGGTAACCTCTTCGAGAATTTCCCAAAAGCCTTTGCCAGAGGGAGTCTGCTCCTCTTGTGTTGAATCGTATTCGGGTTGTCCCAACACCTGAGTCGGACGTTTTTTCTTGTTCTTTGAACTGAATAAACCGCTCAATGCTGCAACTACCAGGAAAACAATATATATCCAATCACCCAGGTTATCCATAACTTTGATTATTTTTGCACTCCAAATGTACGAAGAATTATTGAATAGTGAAAGAGGAAAGAATTATAAAGGGTATAAAAGTAAATAAGGGTAACTTCACAGCCACCCTTATTCGATTTAACCAAAACCTTAACTATGAAAAAATTTACGTTTTTCGTATGCAAATATAATTGTCGAATTTGAACTGTGCAAGCCTTTGGCGGTTTATTTTTATAGAATACGTGTATTTAAATTTTATTAACGGTAACAAAATGACGAATCAGGAAAGTGGCGCAGACTTAAAATCTGCTGCCGGAAATGAGGAGAAGAAATTGTTCATTGAGACTTACGGATGTCAGATGAATGTAGCGGACAGTGAAGTGGTGGCTTCCATTATGAAGATGGATGGATATGCCATGACCGACAAGATCGAAGAGGCGGATGCAGTCTTTGTAAATACCTGCTCGGTTCGTGATAACGCGGAGCAGAAAATTTACGGACGGCTTCAGTATTTCCAATCGTTGAAACGGAAAAAAAAGTCACTGATCGTGGGCGTACTGGGATGTATGGCCGAACGGGTGAAGGAGGAGTTGATCAACGTGCATCACGCCGATCTGGTAGTTGGGCCTGATTCCTATATGGATCTGCCTAACCTGGTGGGAGCAGTCGAGCATGGAGAAAAAGCAATCAACGTGGAGTTGTCTACGCAGGAGACTTATAAGGATGTGATCCCTTTGAAGTTGGGAGGCGTGCATATCTCCGGTTTCGTGTCGATTATGCGCGGGTGCAATAATTTTTGTACCTATTGTATCGTTCCTTATACGCGTGGTCGCGAACGCAGCCGCGATGTGGAAAGTATCCTGAATGAGATACGGGACATGCGTGATCAAGGGTATAAGGAAGTGACCCTGTTGGGGCAGAATGTAAATTCGTATGCTTTTGAAAAGGAGGGGGAAACGGTTACTTTCCCGATGTTGTTGGAACGTGTCGCACTGGAAGCTCCGGATATGCGCATCCGTTTTGTAACCTCTCACCCGAAAGATATGAGTGACGATACACTCCGTGTGATTGCTGCACATAATAATATATGTAAGTATATCCATCTTCCGGCACAATCAGGTAGTTCGAAAATATTGAAAGTCATGAATCGTAAATATACCCGCGAGTGGTATCTGGATCGCATTGCCGCTATCCGCCGTATCGTTCCTGAAGCATCTATCGCTACCGACCTGTTTTGTGGTTTCCATTCCGAAACGGAAGAAGACTATCAGGAAACACTTTCATTGATGCGTGAAGTGAGATATGATGCCGCTTTCCTTTTCAAATATTCTGAACGTCCGGGCACTTACGCAGCCAAGCATCTTCCCGATACAGTTGAGGAAGAAGAAAAAGTACGTCGTTTGCAGGGAATGATCGATCTGCAGAACCAGTTATCCGAAGAGAGTAACCTGCGGGATGTCGGTAAAGAGTTTGAAGTGCTGGTGGAGGGCTTTTCCAAACGTTCTCGCGAGCAGTTATTCGGGCGCACCAGCCAGAACAAAGTCGTTATCTTCGATAAGAAGAATTATAAAGTCGGTCAGTTTGTAAAAGTACGGATCACCCGTGCTTCTTCCGCTACTTTGTTTGGCGAAACGATAGAATGATTTGGGTGAATCGGCAGATCCTGATATAGTTAAATAATTGTAATCTGCTGACTGTCTCACAATTTATTCGTTCTTTTGCAGAAAAATTGGGAGGTATGTGCTCTGTACATATCTCCTCAATTTGTTGAATAATAATAAGGTTACGTCTGATGGCTGAAAATAATAAGGTTAGCTCGGTTTCTTTCTTTAATTCTCGTCTTACGTCTATTATCAGTATTGCTCTGGTGCTCTTTCTGCTGGGCTTGATTTTACTGATGGGGTTGCTGGGGAATAAGTTATCGGTCTATGTCAAGGAGAACATTTCATTTTCAATTGTATTAAAGGATAACCAGAAAGAGGCTGACATTAAGAAAATGCAGAAAAGCCTGGATGCGCTTCCCTTTATCAAATCTACCGAATATATATCTAAAGAACAAGCGGCAAAAGAACTGGAAGAAGAATTGGGAGAGAACCCTGAAACATTCCTGGGCTTTAATCCTCTGCAAGCCTCAATCGAAGTAAAACTGCATTCCGAATATGCAAACCCGGACAGCTTGCAGCACATCGAGAAAAAAATTAAAACATATACTTCTGTTTCCGACTTGCTATATCGTAAGGATATGATGCAGATGGTGAATGATAATATGAAACGTGTAAGTATTATATTGCTTACGCTGGCTGTTATGTTGATGGCCATATCATTTGTACTGATCAGTAATACGATCCGGTTATTGATCTATTCCAAACGTTTTTTGATCCATACCATGAAATTGGTAGGGGCGACTTCCGGTTTTATACGCCGGCCTTTTGTCCGTTATAATGTGGTAAGTGGTATTTTTGCCTCTATCCTTGCAATATTGATGCTGACCGGTTCGTTATATTATTTACAACACGAATTGGACGGCTTTATTCAATTATTGGATATGAAGGCTTTACTGGTGGTTTATGCGGCTGTATTCCTGTTGGGGATCTTGCTGTCGATTACGGCTACCATTTTTGCTGTAAACAAGTACCTCCGTATGGGTGTTGATAAGTTGTATTATATCTAAAATAAACAAAGAGAGATGGCTAAAAGAGATTTTGCATTCGGTAAAGAAAATTTTATCCTGATTGCAGCTGCGGTAGCAGTAATCATTATTGGTTTTGTGTTGATGAGTGGTGGTGGATCAGGCGATACAACCAGTTTTAATCCGGAAATATTCAGTACTCGTCGTATTGTTGTTGCACCGGTGGTAACTGTGATCGGTTTCGGTCTGATGATTGTAGGAATCCTGAAGAACAGTAAAGGCAAAGAAGTAGCTGAATGAGTTGGTTAGAAGCCTTAGTGCTGGGAATCGTACAGGGACTGACAGAGTATCTTCCTGTAAGCAGCAGCGGTCATCTGGCAATCGGATCGGCTCTGTTTGGTATTGAAGGAGAAGAGAATCTGGCATTTACGATCGTAGTCCATGTGGCTACGGTGTTTAGTACATTAGTTATACTCTGGAAAGAGATCGAATGGATATTCCGCGGGTTGTTCAAATTTGAGATGAATAGCGAAACACGTTATGCGATCAATATCCTGATCTCGATGATACCGATCGGTATTGTCGGAGTGTTTTTTAAAGATACGGTCGAAGCTATTTTTGGCTCGGGATTGCTTATTGTCGGTTGTATGTTGCTGGTGACGGCGGCGTTGCTGGCATTCTCTTATTATGCAAAACCCCGTCAGAAAGAGAATATTTCGATGAAAGATGCCTTTATTATCGGTTTGTCACAGGCTTGTGCGGTCTTACCCGGACTTTCACGTTCAGGAACAACGATTGCTACCGGTTTGTTATTGGGTAATAATAAGGCGAAACTGGCTCAGTTCTCCTTCCTGATGGTGATCCCTCCGATTTTGGGAGAAGCCTTGCTGGATATACTGAAGTTGGTGAAGGGCGAAGATATTGCCGGAGATATTCCGACACTTTCGCTGGTCGTTGGTTTTGTAGCTGCTTTCCTTTCCGGTTGTCTGGCTTGTAAGTGGATGATCAATATTGTGAAAAAAGGAAAGTTGATCTACTTTGCTATTTATTGTGCAATAGCCGGTTTGGTTACTATTGCATGTACATTGATGAAGTAATATAGAATGGATTTTATAGCAGGAGAGGTTTTATATTTTAACAAGCCGCTGACGTGGACTTCGTTCGATCTGGTAAACAAGTTCCGGTATAAGTTGTCGCGGAAACTAAAAGTAAAAAAGATAAAGGTCGGACATGCAGGGACGCTTGATCCGTTGGCTACCGGGGTAATGATCGTTTGTACCGGCAAGGCAACAAAAAGGATCGATGAGTTCCAGTATCAGACTAAAGAATACGTTGCTACGCTGAAACTGGGTGAAACGACGCCTTCTTTCGATCTGGAGAAGGAAGTGGATGCTGTATATCCGACAGAACATATAACCCGGGAGATGGTGGAAGAGGTGCTGAGCTCGTTTGTAGGTACTATTCAGCAGATCCCCCCGGTTTTTTCTGCTTGTAAAGTCGATGGGAAGCGTGCTTATGAACTGGCGCGTAAGGGTGAAGAAGTGGAGTTGAAGTCGAAGACACTGGTGATCGACGAAATGGAGTTGCTGGAATGTAACCTGCCGGTCATTAAGATCCGCGTGGTATGTAGTAAAGGTACTTATATCCGTGCATTGGCCCGTGATATCGGTGTAGCCTTACATTCGGGAGCTCATCTGATCGGGTTGGAACGTACCCGGATCGGAGATATAACATTGGATAAATGCATGAATCCGGAAGATATCGATGCTTTTCTGGAGGAAGCGGTGGGGGACTGTCCGGCTGGTGAAGTTGAAGCAGTATCCTCTGACAAATGATAAAAATGAAAGAAAATAAATAAAGTAACATTATGAAGCTATCTAAATTCAAATTTAATTTACCGGAGGATTTGATCGCTCTTCATCCTGCAAAGAACAGAGATGAGTCCCGCATGATGGTTGTTAATCGTAACACCGGAGAAATTGAGCACAAAGTATTTAAAGACCTGTTGGACTATTTTGGAGAAAAAGATGTGTTCATCTTCAATAACACAAAGGTATTCCCTGCCCGTTTATACGGTAACAAGGAAAAGACTGGTGCACGTATTGAAGTGTTTTTGCTGCGTGAACTGAATGAAGACCTGCGTCTTTGGGATGTACTGGTTGATCCGGCCCGTAAGATCCGTATCGGTAACAAGCTTTATTTCGGAGAAGATGACTCGATGGTTGCTGAAGTAATTGACAATACTACTTCACGTGGCCGTACATTGCGTTTCCTGTATGACGGAAACCATGACGAGTTTAAAAAAGCATTATATGCATTGGGTGAAACCCCGCTGCCTAAATATATCGACCGTCCGGTTGAACCGGATGACGAAGATCGTTATCAGAACATATTTGCTACGGAAGAAGGTGCTGTTGTTGCTCCTGCTGCCGGTCTGCACTTCAGCCGCGAGCTGATGAAACGTCTGGAAATTAAGGATTGTCGCTTCGCTTTCCTGACAGTTCATTCCGGACTGGGTAATTTCCGTGAAATCGACGTGGAAGACCTGACCAAACATAAGATGGACTCGGAACAGATGATCGTAAACGGGGATGTTGTCGATATCGTAAACAAAGGTAAAGACGACGGACGTCAGATCTGTGCCGTGGGTACTTCTGTGATGCGTGCTATTGAAACGGCAGTAAGTACGGACGGACACTTGAAAGAATTCGAAGGATGGACGAATAAGTTCATTTTCCCGCCGTATGATTTCAGTGTGGCAACCAGTATGATCACAAACTTCCATATGCCTTTGTCTACTCTTCTGATGATGACTGCTTCATTCGGCGGTTATGATCTGATCATGGATGCTTACGAAGTGGCATTGAAGGAAAAGTACCGTTTCGGTGCTTACGGTGACGCTATGCTGATCTTATAAAAACGTAGATTATGGCTATTGCATACCTTGCTTTAGGTACGAATATAGGAAATAAAAGACGGAATATGATAACAGCCGCAGCGCTGTTAGCCGAAAGGGTGGGAGACGTTCTCGCCCTTTCCGGTTTTTACGAAACGGAGCCTTGGGGATTTCAGTCTGACAATACATTCCTGAATGCAGCCTTGCAGCTGGAAACAGGTTTGCCGCCGTTGGAATTACTGAAGGCAACCCAAGAGATCGAATTGGAGATGGGACGTACGCAGAAGAGCAACGGGGCATATCACGACCGTATTATCGATATCGATATTTTGCTGTATGACGATCTTATTTTACAGACTCCTGAGCTGACCTTACCGCATCCGTTGATGCATGAGCGTCAGTTTGTAATGGAACCACTGGCTGAGATTGCTCCGAATGTGATCCATCCGGTATTCAAAAAGCCTGTGGTCTCTCTCATGTAAGCACAACATTTTGTGCTTTCCAGCTGTTTTTTAAACATCAAATAAAGATAAAACAATGAACGATATAGAAAAAATCCTGACGGGTGGTGGTATGGTCTTCAAGAAAAAGGCCAGTGATGAAAATGCCGGAGAAAAGAAAATCAAATACTCTGATTTTCTGAAAGGTACTCACAAATCAGGCTCTGCCAAAATGAAGGCTGAGTATAAGTACAAAAAGGCACTTCGTAACACCAAGAAGAAAAAATAATTTTCAATTTTCAATTTTGAATTGTCAATAAATTCTTATCTTTGCAACCGAATTGATGTGGATAGATTTGTATTGCTTGCAACCACAGGAAAAAATGCTAAAAACAAGATACTTTTCTTAGCCGTTCGGCATACATGATCCTTCCGTTATCAATTCGTTATTAATAATCAATTGTCAGTATCAGGTTCCGGTTTATAGTTTTTATAACTGTCACTTGTCACCTGTCAACTAATTTAAAAGTAATGAGTTATTTATTCACCTCCGAATCGGTGTCCGAAGGGCACCCCGATAAAGTAGCCGATCAGATATCGGATGCTTTGCTGGATGAGTTTCTTGCTTACGACAAGAACTCGAAAGTTGCTTGCGAAACCCTTGTTACAACCGGACAGGTTGTCTTGGCTGGAGAAGTTAAATCAAGTGCTTATGTAGATGTGCAGGACGTAGCACGTAGCGTGATCGAAAAGATTGGTTACACAAAGAGTGAATACCAGTTTGAAGCGAAATCATGCGGTGTGTTCTCTTCTATCCACGAACAGAGTGGCGACATTAACCGTGGTGTTGAACGCGAAGACCCTTATAACCAGGGTGCCGGCGACCAGGGTATGATGTTTGGCTATGCTACAAATGAAACTGAAAATTACATGCCTCTGGCTCTGGATCTTTCACATAGTTTGTTGTGGGAACTGGCTGGAATTCGTAAGAATGAAAATGACCTGATGCCTTATCTCCGTCCGGATGCAAAGAGCCAGGTTACTATTGAATACGATGATAATGGTAAACCGTTACGCATCGATACGATCGTTGTATCTACCCAGCATGACGAATTTATCGGCCCGAAGGGCATCAGCCAGGAAGAGGCTGATATCGCCATGCAGAAAAAGATTGCAGCTGATGTAAAGAATATCCTCGTACCTCGTGTAAAAGCACAGTATCCGGCTCATGTACAGGCATTGTTTAACGATGACATCATTTATCATGTAAATCCGACCGGAAAGTTCGTGATCGGTGGCCCTCATGGCGATACCGGTCTGACTGGCCGTAAGATCATTGTAGATACTTATGGTGGTAAGGGTGCACACGGTGGTGGTGCTTTCTCCGGTAAAGACCCCTCGAAAGTAGACCGTTCAGCCGCTTATGCAGCTCGTCATATTGCAAAGAACCTGGTAGCTGCCGGTGTTGCAGATGAAATGCTGGTACAGGTTTCTTATGCGATCGGCGTAGCTAAACCGATGAACATCTTTGTAAACACATTCGGTCGTTCGAATGTGAAGATGACGGATGGCGAGATCGCAGAAAAGATCTGGGATATTTTCGATATGCGTCCGAAAGCGATCGAAGAGCGTCTGAAGTTACGTAACCCGATCTATCTGGAAACAGCCTCTTACGGACACATGGGACGTAAGCCGGAAGTAGTAACAAAAACATTTACCTCCCGTTATAACCCGAAACCAACCATCTGCGAAGTTGAGTTGTTTACCTGGGAAAAACTGGATTATGTAGATAAAGTGAAAGAAGCATTCGGCATCTGATATCCGGAATAAGTATAGGAAGGCGATTATTGCATATTGTTGCGATAATCGCTTTTTTTTGTCTAATAACCAAGAAATTACTTGTTTATGGAGGCTTATTTACTTATATTTTCATATATTTGGCTCCTAAGTAATCCCTAAATCTAAATCTTATGCGTAGAATTGTTCAGCTTTTTTCTTTGGCTGTAGTTATTTTACTGGCTGCAGCATGTAAGGAGACTTCCCCGTTTAAGTACGAGACAGTCCCTAATGACCCCATGAAAGCACGTATCTATACGCTGGATAACGGCTTGAAAGTGTATTTGACCGTAAACAAAGAGACTCCGCGTATTCAGACTTATATTGCAGTAAGGGTTGGCGGGAAGAATGACCCGGCTGAAACGACCGGGTTGGCACATTACTTTGAACATTTGATGTTTAAAGGTACGCAGAAGTTCGGTACTCAGAATTATGAGATGGAAAAACCGATGCTGGATCAAATCGAGCAGCTGTTTGAAGTCTACCGGAAGACTACGGATGAAGGGGAACGGAAAGCTATTTATCATCAGATAGACAGTATTTCTTATGAAGCGTCGAAATATGCCATTCCGAACGAATATGATAAACTGATGTCGGCCATCGGGGCAAACGGGACAAATGCGTATACGGGCTTCGATATGACTGTCTATACCGAAGACATACCTTCGAACCAGATCGATAACTGGGCTAAAATACAGGCAGACCGTTTTGAGAATAATGTGATACGTGGTTTCCATACCGAACTGGAAACTGTTTACGAAGAAAAGAATATGTCTCTGACGAGTGATGGACGTAAGGTGTATGAAGCTGTTCTGAACGCCCTTTTCCCCGACCATCCTTACGGGACACAGACCGTTTTGGGAACGCAGGAGAACCTGAAGAACCCTTCTATCATTAATATAAAAAATTATCATAAGACCTGGTATGTACCTAATAATATGGCAATTTGTATGTCCGGTGATTTTGATCCCGACCAGACTATTGCCATAATCAATAAATATTTCAACCATTTACAGCCGAATCCGAATCTGCCGGAATTGCCGGTGACACATGAATCACCCGTCAAGGTTCCGGTTGTTAAGGAAGTACTAGGGCTGGATGCTGAAAATGTGACATTAGGCTGGCGTTTTCCCGGAGCAGCATCTCCGGAACAAGATTTGTTGAATCTGACGGGAGAGATTGTTCAGAACGGAAAGGCAGGCTTGATGGATATCGACTTGGTACAACAGCAGAAAGTGCTCAGTTGCTATGCCGGTACGTATGGTATGGCTGATTATAACGCATTTGTGATGAGTGGCCGTCCGAAACAAGGACAGACACTTGACGATGTGAAGGATCTTTTCCTGGCTGAGATCGATAAATTGAAAAAAGGAGACTTTGATGAAGGGCTGTTGGAAGCTGCCATCAACAATTATAAACTGATGCAGATGTATCGTCTGGATAATAATTACAGTCGTGCCGATATGTTTGTCTCTTCATTTATTAATGGTGTGGACTGGAAAGATGAGGTTGCTCAGTTGGATAGGATGAGCAAGATCACCAAGCCCCAGATCGTTGAATTCGCGAATAAATATTTTGGTGACAACTATGCCCTTATTTATAAACGGGAAGGCAAAGACCCGAATGAAAAGAAAATAGATAAACCGAAGATCACTCCGATCGTAATGAATCGCGACAGTTCAAGTGTCTTCCTGAAAGAGATCCAGGCTTCAAATGTGACCCCTATCGAACCGGTATTCCTGGATTATGATAAAGACCTGCAGAAACTGACCGCTAAATCCGGTATTCCTGTTCTTTACAAGCAAAATACAACGAACGATATATTCTCGTTAATGTATGTATTTGACATGGGGAATGATAATGATAAGGCAATGGGTACAGCCTTTGAATACATGAAATATCTCGGAACATCAAAGAAAAGCCTGAAGGAGATAAATGAAGAATTTTATCGTTTGGCATGTTATTTCAGTGTATTCCCCGGTTCCGATCGCACTTATGTGATGTTGGAGGGTTTACAGGAAAAGATGCCGCAGGCAATGGCTTTGTTTGAAGAACTACTGGCGGATGCCCAGGTTAATAAGGATACATACGCAAATCTGGCAGATGATATCTTGAAGAAAAGAGCTGATGCAAAATTGAATCAGGGACAGAATTTCAATAAACTGATTCAATATGCTATTTGGGGGCCCAACTCTTCTGCTACTCATGTGCTGACAACTGCCGAGTTGCAACAGATGGATCCGCAGGAACTCGTAGACCGTATCCGTAAGATAAACTCATACGAACATACTATCATGTATTATGGCCCGGAGAAAACACAGGCATTGCTGGATATTATTGAGAAATACCACAATGTTCCTGCAACGTTGAATCCGGTTCCGGCAGCCGCAGACTTTAAGCAACAGGAAACTACCGGAAATAAAGTCTTACTGGCGCAATACGATGCCAAACAGATCTATTTCTCTGCTGTCTCTAACCGGGGTGAGAAATTTGATCCGGCTATCCAGCCTACGTTGAATATGTATAATGAGTATTTTGGAGGAGGAATGAATGCTATTGTATTCCAGGAAATGCGTGAAGCACGCGGTCTGGCTTATTCCGCCGGGGCGTTCCTTATTACCCCTTCCAAATTAAAATATCCGTATGTATATCGTACGTTCATCGCGACTCAAAATGACAAGATGATCGATGCTATGAAAGCTTTTGATGATATAATCAATAATATGCCTGAATCGGAAAAAGCTTTCGAGCTGGCTAAGGATGCGTTGATCACGCGTTTGCGTACAGATCGTATCACAAAATCGAATGTGTTATGGTCGTATATGAATGCACAGGATATGGGACTGAACGTAGATAGCCGCAAAGAGCTTTACGAAAAGGCACCATCCATGACTTTGGACGAGATTAAAGCTTTCCAGGAAAAATGGGTGAAAGGTCGTAAGTATACCTATTGCGTGCTTGGTGACGAAAAAGATCTGGATCTGAAAGCCCTTTCCGAGTATGGGCCGATCACTAAACTAAGTAAAGAGGAACTGTTCGGGTACTAAATAAAAAAGCTCCGGTCGACCGACCGGAGTTTTTTTTATCCTTCTTCCTGTTGCATCTCCACCTCCTTAACCTTTCGGAACAGGTCGGATGCAAAGATAAAGTCATTCAGGGCTTTATTGTTAGAAGTAATGACCTGGTCTTTTGTCCCCTGCCATTCTTTGACACCTTCCTTGATGAAGATGATATTTTCTCCGATATTCATCACCGAGTTCATATCGTGGGTGTTAATGACAGTCGTCATCTTATATTCAGTCGTAATATCGTGGATCAGGTCGTCTATCAACAAAGAAGTCTTTGGGTCGAGGCCTGAGTTCGGCTCATCACAAAAGAGATATTTCGGATTTAATGAAATGGCACGGGCGATAGCTGCACGTTTCATCATACCACCACTGATCTCGGACGGATACAAATGCTCGGCTTCCGAAAGGTTTACACGCTCCAGGCAGAACATCGCTCTCTTTTCCCTTTCTTTAAAAGAGTCTTTAGAAAACATATTAAGGGGGAACATTACGTTTTCAAGAACCGTCATGCTGTCGAACAGGGCCGAACCCTGAAACAACATACCCATTTCCCGGCGGAGCATATTAAGCTCTAATTTCCCCATTGAAGTCAAATCGCGGCCGTCATACAGGATCTCACCTGAATCCGGTTTCATCAGCCCGATAATATTTTTGATCAAAACCGTCTTACCGGAACCGCTTCGTCCGATAATAAGATTGGTTTTACCCGTTTCGAAGACGGCACTGATATTATTCAGTACGGTACGACCTTCAAATGATTTCGTTATATTTTTTACTTCTATCATTTCTTACGTAAGCATTAAATGGGTCATTATTACGTCTGCCAGCAGGATCATGATACTGCTCATTACTACAGCGTTTGTACTGGCTTTACCAACTTCAAGCGCACCTCCTTTTACATAGTACCCGAAATAAGCGGCTATCGATGAGATAATGAAGGCATAAACCACTGATTTTATAATAGAATACCAAATATAGAATTCATTGAAATAGAACTGCAATCCGTATTCGAAAGAAGCGGGGGTCATTCCCGTTCCCGTCGAGTGACTGGCTGCAATACCTCCCAGCATACCGGTGAACATACTGAATACAACCAATACTGGAATAAAGATCATCAGCCCGGCAATTTTCGGCATGATCAGGAAATTAGCCGAATTTACCCCCATGATTTCCATCGCATCGATTTGTTCCGTTACGCGCATGGTTCCGATCTCGGAAGCAATATTACTTCCCACCTTACCGGCCAGGATCAAACACATGATAGAAGATGAAAACTCAAGCAGGATAATCTCACGGGTCGTATATCCGATTGTAAATTTAGGGATCAACGGAGAGCTGATATTCAGCGATATCTGAATAGCGATAACCGTACCTATAAAGACTGAAATGATTATTACGATCCAGAGGGAATCGACTCCCAGTTTATAGATCTCTTTTATCAATTGTTTGAAGAACATGCTCCATCTGTCAGGTATTGATATGGATTTCCCCATCAACATGACATATTCTCCCATTCTATGTAATGCTTTATTCATCATTTTTTGAAGTACTTATCTGTTCCAGTCTGCAAATATAACTGAAATATGTCAACAACTGTTCACGCTTTATGATTTTATAGCTTAATCGAATGCGTATGAAAATCCTATTTTTATGTCAGATACCTTGTACTTTCATCCATGCTCGCCTGTATCGGGTAGGAGAGGATGAAGCTGTTGGACTGGAAATATTTATTCAGATATCCCGGAATACGGGGCATTACAGGGTCATACGACAAACCTTCCTTCCGGCTGAAGATCACCCACATGCTGTCGTCCGCTTTCACATCCCGGAAAACGATCAGAAAATCGTCCCAATCGCTGAAGTGGGTATAGGATATTTCTCCTGCCCTTTTGGCGAACAGCTTTTTGATAGCTTTTAAGGTGTCGTCGGAGCCGTAAAAGACCACTTTTGCGCCGGTGTTCTGCAATACATTCCATACCCGGTTCATGATCTGTATGAAACCGATCTCTTTCTCGGCCTGATCAGGGATGATGATCAGATGGCGTTTGATGGTTGAAAGCGGTTGTACCGGTTTGTAAATAAATGTCGTCACACTGCTGTGTTGCAGCACGTTCTCCACGATATTTCCCAGGAAGGCTGCCGGGATATCCTTCTCCTTATGTAGTCCGAGGACGAGGTCGGTTATTTCACGCTCCTTGACTACGCTGGTGATCGCATTGGAGATGCTCAGGTCGTACCGGAGCAGCCCTTTTAAGCGTGTGTCTGTGGCGGCTGCCGTATCGACGGCGGTTTGCAGTACCCGCCTGGATGATTTCAGCGCTTTCTCGTCCGAGTTATTATGGTTGTCTATCACTTTAAGCGCATATAACCCGCTGGTATTGGTTTTCGATTTGACGGCCAGGCTGAGGTGTACTAATTCTTCCACCGTTTCTTCATTGCTGACAGGGATCAGGATATGCTCGTCTTTCGCCTCATTGTCGTCTTTTTCTTCTTCCGACTCTTTCATGGCAATGTTGTGGGCTCCTTTCTGGGCGGAGAAAGAGGCAATCGCACAGGTCACCAGGATCATCAGGATCGTTCCGTTCAGGACACTTTCATTCAACAGGCGGATCGGTTCGCCGTCCGGTGTTGTTCCCAGTATGACATTATAACCGACCATTACTGCGGCTAGTGTGGCGGCAGCCTGCGCATTGCTAAGTCCGAAAATAACGCTTCGCTGGTCTACCGAGAGCCGGAACGTTTTTTGGGTCAGCCATGCGGCCGCATATTTGGCGGCTGTTGCTACAATGATCATCACTACTCCGACTTTAATCGTTTCAAAGCTGGTGAAAAAAGCCCGGTAATCGATCAGCATTCCGACACTCAGCAGGAAGAAGGGAATAAAGATGGCATTACCGACAAATTCCACGCGGTTCATCAACGGCGAACTTTGCGGGATCAGCCTGTTCAGTGCCAACCCTGCCAGGAAAGAGCCGATAATAGCTTCCATCCCCGCCAATTGCGCCAGGAAGGCTCCAAAGAAAACCATCGAGAGCACAAAGATATATTGTGAAATATTATCGTGTACCCTTTTAAAGAACCAGCGTCCGATAAAAGGAAATACAAGCAGTACGAACAAAGCGAAAACAACGACCGATATGCCTAGACGTATCCAGAAAGCATCATCCGCATTGCCTGTCGCCATGCCGACAATGATCGTCAGCACAAGCAAAGCCAGTGTATCCGTGATCATCGTTCCCCCGACGGTAATACTCACAGCATTATTCTTGCTGATCCCCAGTTTACTGATGATCGGGTAGGCGATCAGCGTGTGCGAAGCAAACATACTGGCAAGCAACACCGATGTCTCTATGCTGAAATTAAGTACCCATAATCCGGTTGCTGTCCCTAAGATCATTGGGATCAGGAAGGTGTACATCCCGAAAGTAAGGCTTTTCCCACTGTTCTTTTTAAAATCCCCCATATCGATTTCCAACCCGGCCAGAAACATGATATAAAGCAATCCGGCCGTTCCCGAAAGAATGATACTGCTATCCCGTAGCACCAGGTTAAAACCGTTCGGCCCGATAATGGCCCCGGCAATGATCAATCCGAGCAAATGAGGCACCCTCAGTTTGTTCAGCAGGAGCGGAGCTGCCAATATAATAAGCAGGATCAGTAAGAATTTCAATACCGGATCTGCCAGTGGCAGGGTGAAGTCTATGTTTGAGAGTAATATCATATCGACGGAGGTTTAATCTATTCAACGTTTCTGTTCTGCTGTTTACATATCTTGCAGTGACAAGCCTTTTATATCCAATGTGTAATGCGATAATTGTTTCTGTATGGAAGCAACTTTTTCATATAGACGAGCTATATTAATCTTATTTGGATTTCGTTTGACTTCAGCTATTAATGTCTTTCCATCAAAGCGATTGAGGGCGATAAGGTCGATTTCATTTTCTCCCTTGTTGTCCCAATAATTACCGATGTCCGTAATGTCTTCACTTTCAGCAATCATGTCTCTGAAATAACGTTCCAGTATATGCCCGCTGTACTGTTCATAGTTCTTTAAGATGAATTTTTCAAGCATATCGTTTTTTCCTAATTCTATCATAGACAGGTTGGGGAATATAAAACGGAACCAAAACATCAGATAATTATCATTCAGGCACCAGCGGCTGTTTCTGCTTTCCGGTTCGGTTCTGTTTTAATGATGGTTAATTTAATGGCCATTACATTAATGGTCATTGCAAAGATACTTTTTGTTCTTCAATTCTGCAAATCTCTTATATGTTGAATTTTCGCTGTGGTTAAAACGACTGTATGTACATTGTTTGTTTACCTTTGCCGACCTGAATCAGTTTGTTGCTGTCCATCAGCGATTTCAGATCATTCAGAGCCATGAACCGGCTGCAATGATTTATCTGCATGCCGGTACTGCAATTTATACATTTGCTATCTTTAACCTCTTTCATTATATTCTCCAGGCGTTGTTCCTGTGTGAGTTTTTCTGTATTCGCCTTTTTCACCGCTTCCAGCCCTGCTTCCCGTATCTGGCTTTTCAAGGATGTTGCGCAACGGAAACTGACCGAGTCGGCTTCTGCAACTACTTTGTTTTTGCCATTTTCATCCGTTTCGATCCGGCTTTTCAGGGTAGGGGTGAAATATCCCAGTCCATCCAATTCGATACTGTTCCCTTCCGACAGATAAAATCCCATCCAGAAATTCAGTGCTTCCAATACCCCTTTTACATCGGCCGATGAAATGGTGCTCGACATCGAGATCATCTTACACATATATTTAGTGTCGAGTGTCCCTTGCGAAATGATCCGTGCATGCGGAACCTGTTTGTCTTCCCTGTCTCCCGGGACAGGGGTCTTATACCATCCGAATTTTATACTCATTGCTATCTTTATTTAAATTAATACCAGTCGGAGCTATTTTTTGTCCCAAACAAAAATTCATTCTGCTAATATCGAATGAAAAGAGATCAATTATCAAATGGAAGAAGCATATATGTGCTTTATTCGTTTGATATATATCAAATGCAAAAAGGTTTGAATACAAATATAATACCGTAAAGAAGGAATTGTACCGGCATACGGTACCTTTTTGTATATTTTATGTACTAATTGCATATAAATATTGGGATTAAATAATTTTGGCTCTCTTCGCTACGTAATTCTCGTAATAATACGTATCTTTCGAAATTGAATAAGATTCAATGCAAGCATAATATATAAAAACAAAAAATCATGAAGACACAACAACTCATCTTATTACTTTCCTTCTTTTTAATAGGGATTCAATTAATAAGTTCTCAATCGAAAACAGGAGACTTGCCGGTTTTTGATTTTTCAAAAGACTATCCTCAAAAAAAGTTACGTCTTCAGGATATGGCAGATATTGAGTATGTGCCGTTGGAGACGACAGATGATATTTTGTTAGGTGGTTCATCGGTACTCTCGGCTGTTACGGATAAATATATTCTTGTACATGAAGCTCGATTAGGAGATATATTTGTTTTCGATCGTAAAACAGGAAAGCTCTATTCTCATTTTAATCACAAAGGACAAGGAGGTATGGAGTATACTTGGATTAAAAATGGTACTATTTTGGATGAAAAGAAGGAGGAGATATATGTCTGTTCTCAATTTATTCTGGTTTATTCACTAAAGGGAGAATATAAGCGAACGTTGAAAATAAATGGATTTGATAATGATATGAAAATTTTCAATTTTGATGATGAATCCCTATTTATATACGATGATGTAATTGTTGAACCTGGGCGTGAAAGCAAGACTAAAAAAGATCCTTATCGTCTTGTTTCCAAAAAAGACGGCAGTTTGATTGCCATGTTGGGACTTCATTTTTCGAAAAGATATTCAAATGCTATACCTCAAAAATTAGAAGGAAACAAATGGAGATCTTTTCAATTTTATTATCCACAGAACATGCATTATGGTCAGAATTTAATGATTGCAGATATATCGTCTGATACGCTATATCAATTATCTCCGGAAAAAGAATTAATCCCTCTATTGCTCCGTACACCGTCAACTCATGCCTCTGAACCTCGGAATATATGGTTCCCCTTTGTGACAACTGATAAATTTTTGCTGATAGGTACGTTTCTTTTAGATTTTAATTCGACAGGTGGAAAAACTCCAGCATTTATGTATGATATTAAAACCGGAGAAATAAATAAAGTATCGATTTTGGATGCAGAATATGACACGAGAGCTTGGAGTCAGGGTAGATGGGAGCCAAGCGGATCTCCTGCTATCGCAAAGAATATGTATGCCGAATTTATTCAGGCATCATCTGTGATAGATGCCTATAAAGGAAAACGATTGAAAGGAAATGGGCCGAAAATTGCGAAGACACTTGTCGAGGACGATAATCCGGTAGTCAGGATTCTTAAATTCAAGTAAAATTTATATTTTTAATCTCAAATGTCACTAGTATGAAAGCTTCAATAATACCTGTAGTCGATTTGTCGGAATTGCTTGAAGAACAATGCGATAAAGTTTTATTGTCTTTATATGATAATGAGTCTAATTGCTGGTATAAAGACCAGGAAAGAGACCCGGCCGGTTTGCTTTCTTTGTAAGTCGAAGAAACCTCGGTCAGCTAAAGACATCATAAGAAAACGTTTGATCCTGTTCTGGAAACGTTGGGGAAATAAGATAAACCGATTAAGTACGGAAGATTTGTGTAATCATGAAAATAGAATCTTAGCCAGTCTTGTAAGAAGTGCATATACCAGCATGACCCGTCAGGTGAAATGTGCACTAAACGCTCAAAGAAAAGCGGAATACAAACGTGAAGCTTTAGCAAATGCATTGTTTTGCCAAAGAAAAAAAGAAGAAAGAGAAGAAGATATTAGCGACGGTGCAAAAACCTGCAAGGGTTTAAAGATTCATCTCTAGAAAAAGATGAGACTCGAAACTAGAAAAAACTGAGCTATCCCGGCCCTCGAAGAGGGCCAACTGACTTAACCGCTGGTGAAGCGAAGCGCAACCTGCGGTAAGCAGACAATAGAGACAGATCGTCCCCGAAGGGGGCGAATAAGAGCGACAGAAAAGCACCCCTATTCGCCCTCTTCGAGGACGGTTATCAGACGCAGTTTTAACCGCAGGTTACGCTTCGCTTCACCAGCGGTTAACATAGTAGGCCCTCTTCGAGGCCCTCAAGGATGCAATAACAGTCACAGCTGTATAGCTCACTTCTGGCAAGAACTGAAACACTCATTTCTGTCAATAATTGAAACATCCATCTCTACCAAGATCTTTTACAAGCTCCTTATTAACATCTGGATCTTCTGCTCCGGTTCTCCTTTTTACAACCCTTGCCAGGGTGCGGAACGGTCGCTACATATTGCTTAAAAGCAGGCTAAATATCGCCTTTTAACACTCCCCTGAGAAAACTCGAAAAAATGAGTATTGATACACAGTATATTAGGAAACGTGCGCGGGTACATATATATAAATAGAGATAGTTGAAAATTGGATATTATATATTGAATAATAAAGGATAGATGGCGATAATGAACTGACTAGAAAAATCGTTCCTTTTTTTTAGTCATACAAAGGTATAGCTTAATTTTTAATCTGCAATCCTTTTCTGAATTATTTTTACCAACCTATATGCTTTCTTATCAACAGGATAGAAAAACGAGTATGAAATTAGAGCTTTTTTACACGAAAGCAAACCGCCTCCCAAAAAGTGACTAAAAAAAAGGAACGTTTTAGCTAGTCATTTAACATTTGACAACACTAAGTAATCCTTTACAAACAGGCTTTTTAGAAACACTATTATTAATATTAAATTAAAGAATTATGAACAAAAAGTTTTCTACGTTAGTAGCTGCACTGTTAGCTTCGGGTGGATTGTTCTACGCTGTAGACGCAATGATCCTGCCTGCAGGTGACGGGGTGGCTCAAACAATTATGACGACTGTGACTCGCGCTGCAAACGGTACGGTTACCGGATATCTGCTGGGGGTAGCTGATGCCACAGATAACTATGCTACGAACTGGGTCGTAAAAGGAGCTGCTAATAATCAGTATCTGGTTGTTAAAGATGCTCCCTCAGGCGAAGTATGGTATTTGGCTACGGATTATACTGTAAAGAAAGCAACCGGTTCTAATGCACCAGCGGATGCATTGATGCTGACGTTTGATACTAAAAAGTTAAAGATTACTGGTGCTGAGCCAGACACTTGGTTGGGTCTTGATGGAGCAGGTAAGTTTGCAACAACAGGTGCTAACGATACACCAGATTTCAATTATGTTGGGCTGTTTGATGATGATAGAGCTGTAAAGAGTGGCTCTGCATTAGCAGATGAAGAAGTTGCGCTTTGTGTAATTGGTGAAGGGCATGCTGCGCTGACGACTTCACAGAAGGCTGCCACTGTTGACTTTACGAAAGCTGATGTGACCTCTCGATCGGCAGCTACCAGCTACACGAGTTGGGACGCTGGCCAAGCTAATGCTATACCTTTTAAGCTTGAAAAGCTAGATGATGGTACTGGAGCTACGTATAATGCTTTATCTTATACAGTTGGTGAAACTATTTATTATTTGGGTGCTGCCATAGCTCCTGCTGCAGATGGCGGTGAGGTTGACTTATTAACTACGCCGATTAAGGGACAATGTGAGGTAGCTACATCAAGTGCTGGTGTTACATTAGGTGGAGTTAAAATAAAAAACGAGCCAGGAGTTGCTATAACCCTAGCCACTACACCTGGTAGTGGTAATGAAGTTGCTCTTTTCACTACGGCTAATCCTACAAGTGCAGCTCAATCACTTGAAGGTATTGCCAAAGGAAGCACATGCTATCTGGCTGCTGTACCGAATGCAAACTTGAATGGAAGTTCGTTAGATATGGATGGTGATGGTACTTCTATCTCTCCCATCGAGTTTGCCCCAGAAACGATTGAGAAGGGAAATTGTGCAACCATTTCAAGCTTATCAAGCTGTCCTGCCAATCAGGTGATGACCATCGGTGATAACAACACCGTAATGTTTGAAGGCGTTACAACAAAGGCATATTTGACAAATGCAGCTGCTTGGGGTGCTGATGTTAAAAATGCTGCCGCTTTCATAATTGGAACAGACGGGGCTCTGAAATTACAGAATGGTGGTGAGTTCTTGTATAAGAATGGTAGTGATGTTTTAGCTGTAGGCGATGAAGCAGCTGTATCAGGTGCTTCGGGAGTTAAACTCACCGCATACGAAATTGTAAACAACAAAGTAAACACTTTCGCCGCCACCTCATTGGAAGCAGGCAAGCAATACGTATTTGCTGAAGTAACCGATGCTGCTTCAGTTCCGGGCGACCGCGTCACTACAACTGCACAGACGGCTGAAGAGGCAGGTGCTAATGTGGAAGGTATGACAGAGGCCGGTGTACGTGTTGAGAATGGCATGATTACATTTATTCCGGGTAACACCGAAGCAACTGAAATTCCTGCTCCTTTCACGGTTAAATCAACTGATGGCAAGTATTTGCAAACTACAGGTTGGACAGCTGCAAACGAAGTGACGACTCCCGACTCATGGATCCTGAAGGAGAGCAAACTGGTGAACCTGGCTGCTCAAAAAGCAGGCGAAAATGCGATGTATTTAGGTGTTCCGTCAAAAGCTGATGCCTATGCTTTGGTTGTAAAAGACAAAGCTCTGACAGTAACTTACAATGCAACTCAAGGCCTGGTTATTGCCGGAACTGCTACAACTGCTACTCTGTCGACAACCGGCGAAGCTCCTGCTTTGGTTATGACAGGTCAGTTGACTTCTGTCAGCTCAGGTGATATCGTAACGATTTCTGATGGTACAAATTCAGTAGACAACGAATGGAAGATCGTTATCTCTGCTCTGTCAAATGATAATTATAGCTACTCTTTCCTTAAATGCAATGGAAACGGCCAGGCATTATCTCCAAAAGCCTATCTGACAGTAGACGGAGAAACAGACTTTATCGGTAAGATGTATGACGGTTCGTTCTCTTTGCAGACCAAGAACGGTTCATTCCTGAAAGTGGATGCTGGCAAGCTGGTAAGCAATAATGTTCAGACTCCGTTAACACTGTTCAAATTCGATGTGCAGGCTGTACCTACAGCATTCACTGTCGATAAACTTCTGAACGACTTCGGTTCAAGAGTAAGCTTCGGCGTTGCTTTGGGACATAAGTACATCGATGAAGATGGCGATGCAGCCACTAAGGATATCACAACAGGCAATGTATTTGCTGATGCTGATCTGGTACCGGTTAAGTATGTATCTGGAGCAGCTGCTGGCGAACAACTCGTTGAACTTACAGGTGATAAGAATAGCAATGAAAGTGCATTCCTTCTGAAGAGTGGCGACCGCTACATCGTTCTGGAAACTACGAAGGATTCTGAATGGACAAGCATCAAGACTGATTTGAAGAATGGTGGCTACAAATTCACTACTGTAGGCGAAAAGGCTATGCTTGAAATCCTGGCAAACTCCGGTGCATTCAATAAAGGCACTTACGCTCCTTACTTCACATTCTCTTATGACAACGTGAAGAACGAAGGTGGTAAAGGCAAAGCTGTTTATAGCATTGAAGTGAAAGATTACAACCAGGCTTCTTTAGCTACAAAGCTTTTCATCTCTTCTTTCGAAGTGAAGACAGGTGCTCAGAAGGGTGTTTACCTGACTGTTACAAATGATAAAGCTTACTGGGTAGCTGCTGATCTGGGCTTGAATAACCTGGTTAAAGCAAAGAGCGACAACAGCCCGTTGAACTATACATATGTAAATATCGAGTTCGCTAACCATCCGTCTATTAAGGACAAAAATGGTAAAGTATTGAACGGCCGTGTTCCGAGTGCTGATGTCAAGGAAACTGCCGACAAATCTGAAATGCTGTTCAACAAGCCGGAAGGACAATGGATTGTAAATGTAGACGGCCAGAGCGGTGAGTTGAACAAGAAGGGTGTTGCCGGTCTGAAAGATGCAACAAGCTTCACATTCGTAAACCGTGAAAGTGGCAAGACATTTACTGTTAACACTATGTATTACTTAGGCGATAACAAGTATGCAGTATCTTCTTCTTCATTGTTTGCCGCTGGTGCAACTCGTGATACTATGATCATCACAGGAGTTAAAGATCTCAAAGCCGGAACCATGCAGCGCGACGGTTATGCAGATCTGAAAGCATTGGATGTACAGGACGAACAGTTCCGTCTGTTGGTTGCTTCTACAGAAGAAGACTATTATGTAGGTGAAAACCATACAGCTAAGAGTCACTTCCTGGGCTTGTCTCACAACGAAGAAGCAGCAGTGAATTGGAGAATCGTTCCGTTGACAGGTGCTCGCGAATTTGATAAGGACGGCTTCCTCAAGACGGCTTCCGACTCAATCTATACATTCCGTTATCCGCAGTATTTCAAAGATGATAAATTGTTCAGCAAGAACGATACAATCGCTATCATCGGTTATGCATTGCAGAATACGGCTAACGACGAATATCTGACTTACGAAAATCCGCAGACTACAACAACTCTGTCTATGATCTGTGACCCGAACTTCAAGTCATTCAAGACTACGAAAGATGTCTCTAAAGCTTATCGTTTCGTATTGAAAGAAAAAGCTACTGATCTGTACAATATCGTAAGTGTAAATGGTGGCGTTGAGTATGATAAGGATGGATATCCAGAAGGATCGAATGCAAATCCGTTCACACTGGGTTCTAGCAAACTGTATGGTGCAACCACACTGACAAAACAGGGTGCTGTAGAAGTTGAAAAGATCTATGAGAAAATCAACTCTAACGACCTGTTCAAAGTACAGAAGTTAGGTGCTCCTGAATATCGTCTGCAGAGCATGGGTGATACGATCCGCATCTTCCGTGATGAAAACGAATACGATCAGATGTTTGAAAATGGTGAATTCCTGAACCTGGGTAACAAGGCTCAGTTGACAACTATGGCTCCTGCCCTGTATGTTGACACAGCTTATGTAAAACGTGGTAACAACAACCGTTATCAGTATCTGTTGGTTGTTAATCCGGAATATAAGGCTGCAACATTCGACAATGCTAACCACCTGTTAACACCGGATACAACTTACGGTCGCTTCCTGGTTAACCTGGTTGACACAGCAAATGTAGCTTACCAGAACGGTGCTATCCATGCTAACAAGTATATCAACGATACTGAAGCAGGCGAACCGTATGCTAAGTTAGGTTTCGTATATGGTTTCCGCACAGCAGACAAACTGTATATCACTGACAAGAACTATAAGAAGAGTGCGAAAGCATCTGATGTAATCGACCTGGGCACAAGCGACTTCAACACCGCTAAGTTCGCCTTCCGTTACATCGATCCGATCAACCACGAAGCCGACGGTTCATTCAAGATCCAGACAGGTTACTACGACTATAACGCTTACATCGCTAAGAACAAACAGCCGGAAGTAGCAAACAATGGTTACCTGAAGAACATCAACGGTGTAGTAGTTGTAGCTGAAGGTTACGAAGCAGGTGACAAGTTTGATCTGGCAGCAGAACACTCAAACCCGACAGCTAACGAAGGTATCAACACTTCTGAAGTATCAGTAATTGCTAAAGAAGGTGAAGTTGTTATCAACGGTGCAGCCGGCAAGACAGTAGTGATCACGAATGTTCTTGGTCAGACAATCGCCAGCACAGTTCTTTCTTCCGACAACGCTACTATCTCTGCTCCTGCAGGTGTAGTTGTAGTAGCCGTAGAAGGTGAAGCAGCTGTAAAAGCAATCGTAAAATAAGTAACTATTTATAATCAATAAATTTAAATTTGACTGCGCGGTTGTTTCTATGCATTTTTAATCAATCAACCAATTACCCCGTGAGGGCGAACAAGCGGTCGATATTAATACTAAAGTAATGAAATAAAGTTCTTCTGTTCTACCTCTGTGAAGAGTGAAAACAGACAAAAAAGCAAGCCCCGGGGATTAAGTTCTTCGGGGTCTTGTGTTCTAACCACTTTATCTTGTTTAGTGGCTTTGGGGGTTGAAGGAGTAATCAGCCTTCTCTAAATGTTATGAAAAAGTTATTAATGGCATTGCTGGGTGCCCAACCAGCTCTTTGTGTTTATCAGAAACATGTGAATAATTTGTTGCCGGAGGAAAGGGAGGTCTTTTATAAGGATTCCTTTGCTTTGGCTTTCTCAGATTGGAGAAATCTGAGTCCGGCGTATCGTGATTTTTTTGTTAGCCTGATCAAAAGTGAACGTCAGCGTTTTATCGATTTCGTGCGCAATGACACTGTTTTAGGAGAGTTTCTTTACGACGTGAAGGATGAAGCTTTGTTTATCCGTATCTTGAATCTGTTGGAACAACCGGAGAAAAAGCGTAAAACATCTTATACGAATCTGGCCTTTTCTGTTGAACTTGGATTTAATATCGTTTTGAAAGTTAAATCTTTATCGGACAAAATTCGATTCGCAAGAGCGGAAACCGATGATTTGTATGAGTTGTTTCAGAAAATCTCGATAGAATAAGATGTTAAAAGATTAGATTACAGAAAAGCAACGAGATTGTGAAAATCGGTAGGCTGTCGAATTTTATGTTTTGAAAATCAGTCTATTCGTCTATGATATCGTTGCTTTTTGTCCCTTTTCTGCTGCCATACCTTTGCAGTGTACTTAATTATTCACTTAAAACATTTTTAATTATGGCACAAGGGTATAAGTTGGTTCTGCGCCCGTCGGAACCGGGAAACAAGGAGTCAAAGAAGTTGTATTATGCTGTGTCGAAAAGTACCGGTTTTACCGATTTGAGACGTTTGTGTAAACTGATTGCCGCTCGAAGTACGGTTTCGAGTGCTGATGTGAAAGCTGTACTCGATAACCTGAATTATATCCTGGATCTGGAGTTGCAGGATGGGCGTATCGTACAGTTAGGGGAATTCGGCAATTTTCGTATTACCGTCGGCAGCGAAGGGGTGGAAGATACGAAGAAGTTTACTGCTTCAATGATCCGTGCTCCTAAAATTGTGTTCACTCCCGGCTTTGATTTGCGCGAGACAAAAAAGACAATGGGGTATTCATTGATCGTCCCGGAGAAGGAAAAGAGCGAGAATCCCGGAGGTGGAAGCGGAGAGGATGACCGTCCTGTAATCGAGTAAACGATCGGAGGATGAAAAGGGTGAACATCCAACTGGTAATGGCCGTGCTGCTTTGTGCAGCCGGCCTTACACTGGTCTTTTCCGGTTTCTGGGTTGCTCCGGCCGGTGAAATACACAACAGTGTGTTAGTAGCTTTCGGGGAGATCAGTACGTTTGCCGGAGCATTGTTTGGAGTTGATTATTCATATAAAATAAAAAAGAATGAAAATGAAAGAGTGTGAGTTTCCAATGATAGACAGGTCATTGACAATGGCACAGCGTGCATGGCGAGGAAAGCATCGGGATTGGATCAGTGATCATTTTTATATGGGAGAGTTTATTTACAGTGCGGTGGCTGTTGAGCGGGGACTGGATAATACGCCGCCACCAGAAGCACAGAAGGCGATCAGAAACCTGGTTACTAAATTACTGGAGCCACTCAGGGAACACGCAGGTGTTGCTACCGGGATGCATATATCGAGCGGATACCGCAGTGAAGAACTGAATCGCCTGGTGGGCGGTGTCGAAAATTCGCAACATCTGACAGGTGAGGCGACAGATATTTATACGTTCGGCAGTTGCCGTTTGCTGGAAGCTCTACAGCAAAGCCGGCTGAATTTCGATCAGGCTATTTATTACCGCCGTCGCGGTTTTATCCATTTGTCGTTGAAAGTGAAAGGTAAGAACCGCCGTCAAGTAATAATTAAATGAGAACCGCTATTTTTTTATTGATTATTGTAGCAGGATTGTCCGGCTGTGCATCGCGTAATCCCGGGAGCCGGGAGCAATATTACACATATGCCGATTCTGTTTCGCATACACAGTTGGATACATCCTGTCTGCAATTTAACCGGAATACGCAATTACGCATCAGCTCCAGGTTGAAGGAATATTCATTTTCACCACCGGACAGTGCAGGGCGTCAGTTTGTGGAACGTATTGTTTATGCTGCTGAAGAATGGGAAATGGCTGATTCGACAGACTTGTTATCTGTTTCTGCCAATACAGTTACCGGGCAGCGTGCAACTTCATCCGTTTCTGTCCGACAGGAAGTGATAAAGCATAAAACGAATCGGATTGTCTGGTGGGTATTAATTCCAATCTTGATCATTTTAGTCTGTCTGGTACGAAAATTACGACGGATAAAATAGATAGCTTCTTAGGTGAGTGAAGTTGTCTTTTTAGATTCTTTTGCTTGTTTTGCACTCTTATAGTGCAATTTTCTGTTTGTTTTGCACTGTGAGAGTGCATTTTTTATTATATTTGTCCAATAAATTGTATGGATATGGACAGGTTATTGAGTTATTATTATAAGTTGTTACGTGAGTTGCATTCCGATTTTTTGCGTTACATCTATTTTAAAATCGATTGGAATAGCCGGATGATTGGTTTAACCGGTCCCAGGGGGGTAGGGAAAACTACATTGATCCTTCAGCATATAAAAAAGGACCTGAATCCGGATGAAGCTATTTATGTTACAGCGGAGGATTTTTATTTTGCAGATAATAAGCTGTTAGATTTAGCTGATGAATTGGTGAAAAAAGGTATTAAGTACTTATTTATTGATGAAATCCATAAATATAAAGATTGGTCGAAAGAACTAAAGCTGATTTATGATTATCACCCGGAGTTGAAGGTCCGATTTACTGGTTCGTCTGTCCTGGATATAAATAAAGGAGCATCAGATTTGAGTCGGAGGGCAGTCATGTATCGGATGCAAGGCTTATCATTTAGAGAGTATTTACAACTATTTCATCATATTCCGGCTACTATTTATACGCTGAATGAAATTATTACCCATCAGGTTGAGGTTTCCGGTTTAGAACATCCGTTACCTTTTTTCGAGGATTATTTGAAAAAAGGCTATTATCCGTTTTCGATGGAAGATGGTTATGATATAAGGTTACGTCAAATTATCAATCAGACGTTGGAGTCGGATATTCCTCAATATGCAGATATGAATGTCTCAACAGGGCGTAAATTGAAACAATTACTTGCTATTATATCAAAAAGTGTTCCGTTTAAACCGAATTTTAGTAGTATTGCAATCATGCTTGGAGCCAGTCGAAATAATATTGCTGATTATTGTCTCTATATAGAAGAAGCTGGCTTAATTTCTCAATTGCGTGATAATACGGGGGGAATTCGTGGATTAGGCAAGGTGGATAAAATATTTCTGGATAATACGAATTTAATTTATAATCTGGTTCAGGATATTCCAAATATAGGAAATATTAGGGAGACATACTTTTTTAATCAGATGAGGGTAAATTATGATGTTATAACTTCTGATATTTCGGATTTTCAGATTGATGAAATGACTTTTGAAGTCGGGGGAAAAAATAAGGGGCAGAAGCAACTTCAAGGTGTAGAAAAGGGTTTCGTGGTAAAGGATGGTATAGAATTTGGTTATGCGAATATTGTTCCGCTTTGGCAATTTGGAATGAGTTATTAGTATTTGTCTGGTTCTATTCTTTGGATGAGGTTGATTTAAGAAATGATAATAGTCTTGTGGAAAACTAATTAATTCCGTTTCTTTGTACCCGTAAATAAGTAGGATATGGCAGACGAACAACAGATGGTGCTCCGCACGGAGGACCTGGTGAAGAAGTATAGAACACGTACGGTGGTGAACCATGTTTCCATTAATGTGAAGCAAGGGGAGATTGTAGGATTGCTCGGCCCTAACGGGGCGGGAAAGACAACGACATTCTATATGACTGTTGGTCTGGTTACTCCTAATGAGGGGAAGATCTTTCTGAATGATATGGAGATAACCAAGTTTCCGGTTTATAAACGTGCCCGTAATGGTATCGGTTATCTGGCCCAGGAAGCTTCCATTTTCCGGAAAATGACGGTAGAGGATAATATCCGTTCGGTATTGGAGATGACGGATACTACTCCCGAATACCAGAAGGATAAACTGGAAAGCCTGATTGCCGAGTTCGGTTTGAATAAGGTTAGAAAGAACCTGGGTGACCAGTTGTCCGGGGGAGAACGCCGCCGTGCCGAGATTGCCCGCTGTCTGGCTATCGATCCGAAGTTTATCATGCTCGATGAACCGTTTGCCGGTGTAGACCCGATCGCCGTACAGGATATCCAGACAATCGTAGCCAAATTGAAACATAAGAATATCGGTATCCTGATCACCGACCATAATGTGTATGAAACCCTGAGTATCTGCGACCGCGCTTATCTGTTGTTTGAAGGAAAGGTTCTTTTCCAGGGTACGGCCGAACAGCTTGCCGAAAATGAGATCGTTCGTGAAAAGTACCTGGGTAAAGACTTCGTTCTGAGAAAAAAAGATCTTTAATTTGTCATCCTTTTGATCTGTTGGGTACACAGGTAAAATAACAACAGGGTTACGATAGCCAATGCCGAGTATGGCAACAGGTACGTATCTGAAATATCTCCTGTAATAAACTCATTTTCTTTCAGGCGGTCGTCCGACATGCTGATAACAGCAAAGGCGTTATTGACGAAATGGGCAAATACAGGGATCCAGATATTTCTGCTCCAATATAACAGATATCCGAAATAGGCTCCCAGTAATATGCGGGGGAGAAATCCGTAGAATTGCATGTGGAAAGCGCTGAATATGATCGCTGCTGTCCAGATCACAATATGATGGTTCGATGTCCATTTCCCGATGATCCGTTGCAGGGCGCCGCGGAAAAGAAACTCTTCGGTAATACCTGCCATGACGGCTACCACCAACAGATTCGCTAACAGGTTCATCAAACCGTCGCCGGATAGAAGCATATTCGTCAGTTGTTCGGCAAGTGCTTCCTGTGCTTTCATCCAGTTTTCGACAGGAGCCATAAAGGTGGGCAGAACCATCTGTTTGTTGAGTAATGCTGTCAGAGTGATTGCTGGCGACATCAGGAACATGCTGATAAGTACCAGGAACAGTATCTTGATATCCGGGCTTTTTTTCATCCAAAGATATTCTCCCGGGGTGGGGCTGCATAACCAGGCTACTGCAAGTGAAGGAAACAGGAATGTTCCGATCGCGGAAATCAATTGCATGAACCGCATCGCATCCGGATTTTGCATGAGATTACCCGATGCACCGTACAACAGGAAACAACTCCCCGTTCCGATCAGGGATGACAGAATGCCCCCGAACAACAGGAATAGTAACAGAAGCAATAATTGAAACGTGGCCGGTTTACCGGCGTATATACCTTTTAATATCATATGTACAGTCATAAAAAAACTTCTGCCAAAGATAGCAGAAGTTTTTATTTCTTCCAGGATAATGTAGATTATGCTCTCGGTCTGGCTTCTTTTACTACCATCTGGCGGCCTTCATATTCTGCTTCGTTCAATTCGGCGATAGCCTTCTTCGCTGCGGCATCGTCCGGCATTTCAACGAATGCAAAACCTTTAGATTTTCCGGTTTCACGGTCGATAATGATTTTTACAGAATCTACAACTCCGTATTCTTCCATTACTTGTTTTAAATCTTCTTCCCGAACACGATAGTTCAGGTTACCAATGTAAATGTTCATAAAAATAGAAATAATTAAAAAATAAAATTGTTACTTATGAAAGTGGTAAACCGGAGTTTGCGATCCTTTCACTTTACAAAGGAATACAATAATTTTAGATAAACAACATTTTGCGATAAAAAAAATAATCCGTGTCTAAATTAGGCTTGCTTATAACAAATTAAGTAAACAATTTGCGAGATTGAAAGAATAACTCTAATTTTGCAGCCTAAAATTCGATACGACTATTAATTAAATAAATCATTCAGAATGAACGTTTCGCTTAAGAACATTGATGCCGTAAGTGGTATTGTGAAATTAGAAATAGTGAAGGCTGACTATGCTGAACAGGTTGAAAAGAGCCTGCGCAACTTCCGTCAGAAAGCAAATGTACCGGGTTTCCGTAAAGGAATGGTACCGATGGGTATGGTAAAAAAGATGTATGGAAAACATGTATTGGTTGAAGAAGTAAACAAGTTGGTTTCTGAAAATCTTTTCAGCTATATCCGCGAAAATAAATTGAATATACTGGGCGAACCGATGCCTAACGAATCAGAACAAAAGCCTATTAATTTTGATACGCAGGAAGATTTCGAGTTTTGTTTCGATGTAGCTTTGGTTCCCGAAATCAATATTACACTGAGCAAGGGCGACAAACTTCCGTATTATGAGGTTGCTATCGATGACGAAATGCTGAACCAGCAGATCGATGCATATACAGCAAACTTCGGTACTTACGACAAGGCTGACGAGGTAGAAGAAAAGGATATGGTGAAAGGTACTGTAGCCGAACTTGAAAACGGTTCTCCGAAAGAAGGTGGTATCGTTGTTGAAGAAGCTGTACTGATGCCGGCATATATGAAGGATGAAGCTGAAAAGGCTAAATTCGTAGGTGCAAAGGTTAACTCTGTGGTCGTATTCAACCCGAACAAGGCTTATGAAGGTGCAGAAGCTGAAATCGCTTCCTTCCTGAAAGTTGATAAAGAAGCTGTTGCTGGTATTACCGGTGATTTCAGCTTTGAAATTACAGAAATTACCCGTCACCAAAAGGCTGAGATGAATCAGGAATTGTTCGATAAGGTATTCGGCGAAGGTGTAGTTACCAGCGAAGAAGAATTTAAGAGCAAGATCAAGGAAGCATTGACAGACCAGTTCACTCCGCAGAGCGACTATAAGTTCCTGTTGGACGCTCGTGAAGTATTGGTGCAGAAAGCCGGTGAAATGAAGTTTGCCGACGATATGCTGAAACGCTGGTTGGTTGCTGCTAACGAAAATACTACAGCTGAAAAAGTTGAAGAAGATTTCCCTAAGATGATTGAAGACCTGAAGTATCAGTTGATCAAAGAAAATCTGGTGAAGTCAAATAACCTGAAGGTAGAAGATGCAGATATCGAAGCCTTCGCAAAACGTGTGGCACAGGCTCAGTTTGCACAGTACGGTATGCTTTCCGTTCCGGAAGATGTATTGGCGAACTATGCTAAAGACATGTTGAAAAATAAACAGACTTTGCAGAACATTATCGATCGCGCAGTTGAAGAAAAGCTGGCTGCATGGTTGAAAGAACAGGTGGAACTGGATGTAAAAGAAGTTTCAACTGAAGAGTTCAGCAAACTCTTTGAATAATATTATCCTTCTGAAACCATAGTAAACACTATGGTTTTAACAAGAAAAAGGGTTTTCTCTCTAAAAAATATCTTACCGGATAGCAAATAAGTTGTTTCTTTCAGAAATTTATTTATAACTTTGTTATTCCGATAAGTCAGAGGGGAATCCCTTTTTTTATGACTTCCGGTAATATAAAAATAATAGATTATGGACGATTTTAGAAAGTATGCAACGAAACATTTGCGGATGAACGGCAATGCGCTGGATAGTTATATGAATATCACCAGCAGTTATATTTCTCCGACAATTATCGAAGAACGTCAGCTGAATGTTGCGCAGATGGACGTATTTTCCCGCCTGATGATGGACCGTATCATCTTCCTGGGTACCCAGGTCGATGACTATTCGGCTAACGTGATCCAGGCGCAATTATTATATCTGGATTCAAGCGACCCCGGCAAAGATATATCTATTTATATTAACTCTCCGGGCGGCTCCGTTTATGCAGGTTATGGTATTTATGATACCATGCAGTTTATCGGATGCGACGTATCGACGATCTGTACAGGTATGGCGGCTTCTTTTGCTGCCGTATTGCTGGTTGCCGGTACAAAAGGTAAACGTATGGCTCTTCCGCATTCACGTGTGATGATCCATCAACCTCTGGGCGGTGTACAGGGACAGGCTTCGGATATCGAGATCACAGCTCGTGAAATCCTGAAGGTGAAAAAGGAACTGTATACTATTATTTCCGATCATTCAGGTAAACCTTACGATGAGGTAGAGCGTGATAGCGATCGCGACTACTGGATGACAGCCGAAGAAGCGAAAGCTTATGGTATGGTTGATGAAATCCTGGTTCGTGAGAAGAAGAAATAACAAAAACAGAGACAGGGCTTCGGCCTTGTCTTTTTAGACAATCAAAAAAACAAATATTCTATGGCCAAAACAGGCGACTTTTGTACGTTTTGCGGACGAAGCAGTCGGGACGTTAACATGCTGATTAATGGAATATCCGGTGCTATCTGTGATGAATGCGCGCAGCAAGCGTACGAAATTGTAAAAGAACAAAAACCTGCAAAGAAAAGTGCTTTAGGACTTGAGCAGACAGAATTACCGAAACCTGGGGACATAAAAACATTTCTGGATCAATACGTGATCGGACAGGATGATGCAAAACGTTATCTTTCCGTTTCGGTGTATAACCATTACAAGCGATTGCTTCAGAAAGTGACCTCGGATGATGTGGAGATCGAGAAGTCTAATATCATTATGGTCGGAGCCACCGGTACAGGGAAAACGTTACTGGCGCGTACCATTGCAAAGTTGCTGCACGTGCCGTTTGCAATCGTAGATGCGACAGTGCTGACTGAAGCCGGTTATGTGGGAGAAGATATAGAGAGTATCCTGACTCGTCTGTTGCAGGCGGCTGATTATGATGTAGACGCAGCCCAGAGAGGGATCGTTTTTATTGATGAGATAGATAAGATTGCACGCAAGAGTGATAATCCGTCTATAACCCGTGATGTAAGTGGAGAAGGAGTACAGCAGGGGTTATTGAAATTACTGGAAGGTTCGATTGTGAATGTTCCGCCGCAGGGTGGAAGAAAGCATCCTGAACAGAAAATGATAGCGGTAGATACAAAGAATATCCTCTTTATCTGTGGTGGGGCATTTGACGGTATAGAAAAGAAGATCGCGCAGCGCTTGAATACACGCGTTGTTGGATATTCCGCCAGCAAAGATACAGCCCAGGTAGACCGGAATAATTTCTTGAAATATATTACGCCGACCGACCTGAAGTCGTTTGGTCTGATTCCTGAAATTATCGGTCGTCTGCCTATTCTGACTTATCTGAATCCGCTTGACCGGAGCACGCTTCGCAGCATTCTGACAGAGCCGAAAAACTCTATTATCAAACAATATGTGAAGTTGTTTGAAATGGATTCCATCAAACTCTCGTTCGATGAGGATGTTTACGAGTATATCGTGGATAAGGCTTTGGAGTTTAAGCTGGGAGCCCGTGGCCTGCGTTCGATCGTTGAGGCTATCATGATGGATGCTATGTTCAGCATGCCTTCAGAAAAGAAAAAGAAACTCCATGTAACACTGGAGTATGCGAAGGAGAAGTTTGAAAAATCAGATGTAAACCGTTTGCAGATAGCGTAAATGCCGGCGGTTTGTAAAATATAAATAAGTATGGCGAAGAAGGATAGTTTAACTGAGCATTTAAAGACTCATTTTGGTTTTGATACCTTTAAAGGGAATCAGAAAGCAATTATTGAAAATGTGCTGGCCGGGAATGATACTTTCGTATTGATGCCGACCGGTGGAGGTAAGTCCCTCTGTTACCAGTTGCCTTCGGTTATGATGGAGGGTACAGCGATCGTTATATCTCCTCTGATTGCTCTGATGAAAAATCAGGTGGATGCCATGCGTAATTTCTGCGAGGAAGATGGTGTAGCTCATTTTATTAATTCTTCACTGAACAAGTCGGCTATCGACCAGGTGAAGGCTGATATAATGGCAGGCCGGACGAAGTTATTGTATGTTGCCCCTGAGTCGCTGACAAAGGAAGAGAATGTCGATTTCCTGCGAAATGTAAATATTTCATTTTATGCAGTGGACGAAGCTCATTGTATCTCTGAATGGGGACATGATTTCCGTCCGGAATATCGCAGGATACGTCCTATTATTAATGAAATAGGAAAGCGTCCGCTGATAGCGCTTACGGCGACTGCTACTCCGAAAGTACAACATGATATCCAGAAAAACCTGGGTATGATAGATGCCTCAGTTTTCAAATCCTCCTTTAACCGTTCTAATTTATATTACGAAATTCGTCCGAAAGGCGCGAATATAGACCGCGAGATTATTAAGTATATTAAGGCCAACGAAGGTAAATCGGGTATTGTCTATTGTTTAAGCCGCAAGAAGGTGGAAGAGTTTGCCGATATTCTGAAAGCAAACGGGATCAAGGCGCTTCCTTATCATGCCGGAATGGATTCTCAACAACGGTCGGGAAATCAGGATGCGTTCCTGATGGAGAAAGCAGACGTTATTGTGGCTACTATTGCATTCGGTATGGGAATCGATAAGCCGGATGTGCGCTATGTGATCCATTATGACATACCCAAGAGCCTCGAAGGTTATTACCAGGAAACAGGCCGTGCCGGCCGTGATGGCGGCGAAGGGCAGTGTATTGCATTCTATGCATACAAAGACTTACAGAAACTGGAGAAATTCATGCAGGGTAAACCGGTAGCGGAGCAGGAGATCGGGAAACAGTTGTTGCTTGAAACAGCTGCTTACGCCGAAACATCCGTATGCCGCCGTAAGGTTCTGCTGCATTACTTCGGAGAGGAGTACCTGGAAGAAAATTGTGGAAATTGTGATAATTGTTTGAACCCCCAAAAGCAAGTGGAAGCGAAAGAATTGTTGAGTGCGGTACTTGAAGTGATAAGTACTTTAAAAGAAAAATTTAAGGCAGATTATATTGTCAATATGCTGGTCGGAAATGAGACCTCCGAAATACAATCTTATAAACACAATGACCTGGAAGTCTTCAGTTCCGGTACGGATGAAGACGAAAAGACATGGAACGCCGTTATTCGTCAGGCGCTGATAGCCGGTTATCTGACTAAAGATATCGAGAATTACGGTTTGCTGAAAATTTCTCCGAAGGGGAAAGATTTCATGAAGAAGCCGGTATCGTTCAAGATAACGAAAGATAACGAGTTTGAAGATGAGGAAGAAGAAGTACCTGTACGTGGTGGAGCTACCTGTGCAGTCGATCCTATTCTGTACTCGATGATGAAGGATTTGCGGAAGAAACTCTCCAAACGCCTGGAAGTACCTCCTTTCGTAATATTCCAGGATCCGTCGCTGGAAGCAATGGCTACCACTTATCCGGTAACATTGGATGAATTGCAGAATATTCCGGGTGTAGGTGCCGGAAAAGCTAAACGCTACGGCCAGGAATTTATTACGCTGATCAAAAAACATGTAGAAGAAAATGAAATCGAGCGGCCGGAAGACCTGCGTGTACGTACTGTCGCTAATAAGTCGAAACTGAAGGTGTCTATCATTCAACGGATCGATCGTAAGGTTGCCCTGGATGAAATTGCTTTGACAAACGGGCTTGAATTTAACGATCTGTTGGATGAGATTGAAGCAATCGTTTATTCGGGAACGCGTATCAATATCGACTATTTCTTAAATGATGTCATGGATGAAGATCATATTGAAGATATTTACGAATACTTCAAAGATTCTGAAACCGATGACCTGGAAGATGCGATCGAAGAGCTGGGTAACGATTATACCGAAGAAGAGATCCGTCTGGTACGTATTAAATTTTTGTCGGAAATGGCTAATTAATACATTCGCTGTCTTCGCCTGAATAAAAATGGCTCCCTTCCCGGAAACAAACAGGAAGGAAGCCATTTTTGTTTTTTATCGTTGCATAATATCAGGAAAAACCGTATATTTGCGCGCAATAATTTTTAAAGCATACGTTTTATGTCATTTATTGCAGACAGGTTAGTTATGGACGGATTAACATTCGATGATGTATTGTTGATCCCGGCTTACTCAGAAGTTCTTCCCCGAAATGTCGACCTTTCGACAAAGTTTTCACGAAACATCACATTGAATATCCCGATGGTATCGGCGGCCATGGACACGGTTACCGAGGCAAAGATGGCTATTGCTATTGCCCGCGAAGGTGGTATCGGCGTTATTCATAAGAATATGACGATCGCTGAACAGGCCAAGCAGGTTCAAAGCGTTAAGCGTGCAGAGAACGGAATGATTTACGATCCCGTAACGATCACGAAAGGAAAACGTGTTGCCGATGCGCTGGCTATGATGGCGGAATATAAGATCGGCGGTATACCTGTTGTAGACGAAGGCGGTTATCTGGTAGGTATCGTAACCAACCGTGACCTGCGTTTTGAAAGAGATATGAACCGTTCGATCGATGAGGTGATGACGAAAGAAAACCTGGTGGTGACAGATCAGTCTACCGACCTGGAAGCTGCCGCCCAGATCCTTCAGAAACATAAAATCGAGAAACTACCGGTTGTGGACAGCCATAATAAACTGATAGGGCTCGTTACTTATAAAGATATTACAAAGGCAAAAGATAAGCCTTCTGCCTGTAAGGATGCCAAAGGCCGTCTGCGTGTGGCAGCCGGAGTTGGTGTGACATTCAATACATTCGAACGTGTGGCTGCATTGGTTGAAGCCGGTGCCGATGCGTTGGTTATTGATACGGCTCACGGTCATTCCAAAGGAGTGGTGGATGTGTTGAAGCAAATCAAGGCCCAATATCCGGGTATCGACTGTGTGGTAGGTAATATCGCTACCGGAGATGCAGCCAGATATCTGGCTGATGCAGGAGCCGATGCCGTTAAGGTGGGTATCGGGCCGGGTTCTATCTGTACAACCCGTGTGATTGCAGGAGTGGGAGTACCCCAGTTGTCGGCTATCTATGATGTGGCAAAAGCATTGAACGGAACAGGTATTCCTTTGATTGCCGATGGCGGACTTCGTTATTCGGGAGATATTGTAAAAGCGATTGCTGCCGGAGGATCGTCTGTGATGATGGGTTCTCTGTTGGCTGGTGTGGAAGAATCACCGGGCGAAACGATTATCTTTAACGGACGTAAGTTTAAATCATACCGTGGTATGGGATCGTTGGAAGCAATGCAGAAAGGTTCGAAAGACCGTTATTTTCAGGATGTGGAAGACGACGTGAAGAAACTGGTTCCGGAAGGAATTGCCGCCCGTGTTCCTTATAAGGGTTCTTTGTTTGAAGTGATCTATCAGATGGTAGGTGGTCTGCGTGCCGGTATGGGCTATTGCGGAGCGCATAATATTGAAGAGCTTCATAAAGCTAAATTTACCCGTATCACGAATGCCGGTGTACAGGAAAGTCATCCGCACGACGTGGCAATTACGCAGGAAGCACCCAATTATAGCCGGGGCGAATAATAAATGCGGGTAATCACCGTTATATAAAAAACACTAATTTAATCAGATGGCATACTTTTTGAGGATGTTGTCCGTTAGATTAGTGTTATTTTTGTAATGTCTACGTAGTATGATAAACGGATTTTTGATGAAAAAGTTACTTGTATTATCTTTGGTATTCGCTTGTTTAACGGGAGAAGCGCGTAATTTGCCTGACTCTGTAGTGATGACTGTGGCCGGGAAACAGGTTCCCCTTGCGGAATTTGTCTTTATGGCTAAGAAAAACGGTGAAGTGAATTTGGCTGATCGTAAGTCTCTGGAGAATTATGTGGAACTGTATAAGAACTTCAAACTGAAGGTGGCCGATGCAGAAGCCGCCGGACTTGATAAAACAAAAGACTTTACTGATGAGCTGGAAGGATACCGCGCACAATTGACATCAAGTTATTTATCTGATAAAGACGGTGAGGAAGCTGCTGTTCGTGTAGAATACGACCGTCTGGGAGAAATACTGGAATTAAGCCATATCCTGTTCCGCTTGCCGGCTCAGACTGTTTCGAAAGATACGGTGGCCGTTTATGAAAAGGCCTTGGAGGCATATGAACGTATTAAGAACGGGGAAGATATCGCGGCCGTTGGAAGCGAACTCTCGAAGGAAGACCCCGAACAGATAGGTTATGAATATACCCGTTGCCTGTTGCCGATGCAAACCATAAAGGCGTTTGAAAATGCCGCTTATGCAATGAAGCCGGGTGAATTATCGATGCCTGTACGTACTACCCTGGGTTTCCACCTGATAAAACTGATTAGCCGCAAACCGAATCCGGGTATGCGTCATGTCGCTCATATCCTGATCCCGTTTAAGCAGGATTCGGTTACACGCAGCGATAGCGAGACGCTGGCTTTAGCAGAAGAAGTCTATAAAAAAGCACAAAACGGAGCAGACTTCGGTGAGTTGGCACAAGAATATTCTACCGATGGTGCATCCGCGAGAAAGGGAGGCGAACTACCCTGGTTTGGCGTTGGCGAAATGGTTGAACCATTCGAAAAGGCTGCTTTTGCCTTGACGACTCCCAATGAATTGTCCCAGCCGATAAAGACCCGTTTCGGCTACCATATCATCAAACTGCTTGGAAAGAGCGGTATCCCTTCTTTCGAGGAAAAAAAGAAAACCTGGTCAAAAATAATGGCACAGGGTGAACGTAATTTTGAATATTATCAGGCTTTCGACGAACGTTTGAAGAAAGAATACGGATATGTTTTCTATCCGGAAGCATATAAGGAAATGGTCGCGCTTTGTAATGATAACTTCCCGACTGACAAGGAGTTCTACGAAAAGGCAAAGGATATGAACAAAACGTTGTTCCATCTGGCCGATACGGATTTCCCGCAGAGTGAGTTTGCTTATTATATCCAGCGTTGTCCGTTCTCCACAAAAACGTATGCGGGTGATTTTATGCAGGAAGTATTCGATCTCTTTATCCGCGACATCGTTACGACTGCCGAACGTAAAAATCTGATGACAAAGCACCCGGAATTCACACATTTGATGCAGGAATACCGCGACGGCATTTTGTTATTCAACATCAGCAACCAGAAGGTATGGAGTAAACCGGCCGCCGAACAAACCACCCTCGAAGAAGAGTGGGTGAAACAGTTGGCGAAGGAGTATCCTGTTACGATTAATTGGAAATTGTTGAAAAAACTAAAGAAATAAGAAAGAGAAGGTTATGAAGTATTGCTTCATTTTTATAGCATTCGTATCTTTGCTGTGTTCTTGTAAACGGACGCAGCAAACAGACGATGCGGATGTGCTGGTAAGAGTGAAGGACCGGACGCTGAAACGTTCGGAAGTGGTTAGTCTGATTCCGCGGGGGACGTCCTCTGCGGATAGTTTGTTATTAGCCGAAAGCTTTGTAAAGAAGTGGGTGAAAGATGCCCTGGTTTATGAAGTCGCTCAGCGGAACCTCGGGAATGAAAAGGAAGAGGTCGACAAGCTTGTGGAAGAATACCGCCATTCGCTGATCCGTTACCGTTATCAGGAACGATTGATAAAAGAAAAACTGTCGGCTAATATCCGCGAGAGCGATAAGCTGAACTATTATGAAGAGAATCAGAAAAAGTTTACACTCGATAAGGCCCTGATCAAAGGTCTTTTCCTGAAGATACCGGTGGATGCGCCCGGTCTTTCGGAGCTAAAAGGGTGGTACAAATCGTCTTCTGAGGCCTCTTTGGAAAAAATTGAGAAGTATAGTGTGCAAAATGCCACTATTTATGACTACTTTTACGACAAATGGGTGGACTTCGACGAGGTGATGGATAATATCCCCGTTCATGTGTCCGATCCGAACGCTTATCTGAAAGCGAACAAATTTGTGGAAGTAGCCGATAGTAGTTATTGCTATTTGCTGAATATCAAGGAGTCATTGCCGGTGGGAAGTGTCGCTCCTTATGATTACGCCAGTCCACAGATCATGGAAATGCTTATCAATCAGCGGAAAGTAGATTTTTTGAAGACGTTTGAAGAAGAATTATATAATGATGCAGTCAGAGGAGGTGATGTGAAATTTTATACAGAACCGTAATTTGTAACTTATAAAGGTAGATATGATGAAAAAGATTTTAACTGTATTCTTTCTTGCCTGCTTATCTTGTGCGGCAATGGCACAGGATAATGTGATTGATGAAATAGTGTGGGTGGTAGGAGATGATGCGATCTTACGTTCGGACATAGAGACGCAACGTTTGTATATGCAAAACGAAGGCCAGCGGCTGGATGGCGATCCCTATTGTGTGATTCCGGAACAGATGGCAATACAGAAGCTGTATCTGAACCAGGCGAAGATCGACAGTATCGAAGTGGGGGAAGGACAGATAATCCAGGCTGCAGACCAGTGGGTTAACTGGGCGATCAACCAGATCGGATCGAGAGAAAAAGTAGAAGAATATTTCGGAAAGAAAATCTCGCAGATCAAGGATGAACGTAAAGACATGATCCGCGAACAACAGGTGACCGATGAAATGAAGCGGAAACTGATCGGTGAGATCAAGCTTACACCGTCGGAGATCCGTAAGTTCTATAACCAGTTGTCGAAAGATAGTTTGCCGACTATCCCGACTACGGTAGAAGTACAGATCATCACATTCGAACCGAAGATCCCGTTCGATGTAACCGATGCTATTAAAGCCCGTCTGCGTGATTTTACCGAACAGATCAATAGCGGCAAGATGGAGTTTTCGACCCTGGCCCGTTTGTATTCGGAAGATCCGGGTTCGGCTGCCAGAGGCGGTGAACTGGGTTTCATGAGTAAGACCGACTTGCTGCCGGAGTTTGCCAATGTCGCTTTCAACCTGTCTGATTCGAAACGTGTATCGCAGATCGTGCAGACTGAATATGGCTATCATATCATCCAGTTGATCGAAAAACGTGGTAACCGTATCAATTGCCGTCATATCCTGCTGAAGCCGAAAGTTTCCGAAAAGGAACTGACTGAAGCTACTGTTCGTATGGACTCTTTATATAACGACCTGCAGGCAAACAAATTTTCATTCGAGGAAGCGGCCACCTTCGTATCATACGACAAGGATACCCGTAATAACAAAGGGTTGATGGTGAACCAGAATCATGAAGGAAACAACTTTGGTACGCCTAAGTTCGAAATGCAGGAACTTCCGCAGGAAGCTGGTAAGGTAATTTATAACATGCAGGTAGGTGAGATATCCAAACCGTTTACCATGATTACCGACAAGCAGAAGGAAGTAGTTGCTATTGTTAAGTTGAAGTCCCGTACCGAACAACATAAAGCAAACCTTTCTGATGACTTCCAGGCTATGAAGAATCTTGTGGAACAACAGAAAAGAGAAGAATTATTGAATGACTGGATCAAGAAAAAACAAAAGACTACGTATGTCCGTATTGCTGAAGGATGGCGTAACTGTGATTTCAAGTATCCGGGTTGGGTGAAAGAATGAAAATTGTAAATAAGTTTTTTCTTACAGGGCTATTCTGTCTGCTGACTGTTTGTGTATTTGCACAAACGCAGGATTCTATTTCCGTCAGGCAGGGAGAAACACTGATGGCTGATACTGTCACAACTAAGAAAACAAAGGTATTCCTCGAGCATGCCAATACATTGTCTTTTGATAAGGAAGTGAATGCCGATGCGCAGTTTCTGCAAGGCGATGTATGTTTTCGTCACGACAGTTCATATATGTATTGCGACAGCGCTTACTTTTTTGAAACGACCAATTCGCTGGAAGCTTTCAGTAATGTAAGGATGGAGCAAGGGGATACGTTGTTCGTGTATGGTAACTATCTGTTTTACGACGGAAATACCCAGATCGCCTATCTGCGTGAAAATGTTCGTATGGAGAACGGGCAGGTAACGCTCTTTACCGATAGTCTGAACTATGAGCGTATTCCGGATATCGGATATTACTTCGATGGCGGTCTGATCGTCGATTCTCTGAATCAACTTTCGTCATTTTACGGACAGTACTCCCCGACAACCAAACTGGCTATATTCAATGATAGCGTTCGTCTGGAAAATCCGAATTTTACGTTGTATTCAGATACGCTTCATTACGATACCGAGTCGAAGATTGCGACCATACTGGGGCCTTCCATTATCGTTTCGGATAGTGGAACAATCCATTCTTCCCGTGGATGGTACAACACGGAAACGAATACATCCTTGTTGCTGGATCGTTCCGAAGTCTATTCGGGAAACAGAGTGCTGATCGGCGATTCGATCTCATATAATCAGGATGCCGGTTTCGGGGAAGCATTCGGGAATATGTGTCTGCGGGATACCGCACAGAAGGTTATCCTGGAAGGTCAGTACGGTTTTTATAATGAACGGACGGAGTACGCTTTTGCTACCGATAGTGCCCGTTTCATGGAATATTCGCAGGGGGATACTTTGTATCTGCATGCCGATACGCTTGAAATGGCGACGCTCGATTCGACAGCCCGTGAGATAAAAGCTTTTCACGGTGTACGTTTCTACCGTATCGATATGCAGGGCGTTTGCGACTCGATGCAGTTCAATACCCGCGATTCCGTATTATATATGTATGATAATCCGGTTTTGTGGAATGAGCAGTATCAGTTATACGGAGATACGATTGAAATTTATATGAATGACAGTACGATCGATTATGCGCACGTTATACAATTCGCGTTTGCCGTGCAGCATCTCGATTCGAGTTATTATAATCAACTGAAAGGAAATGACCTCAAAGCTTACTTTGAAGGTCAGACTGTCCGGCAGATCGATGTGGAGGGGAATGCGGAGTCGATCTATTACCCGTTGGAAGGTGATGGGGCCAAGATCGGTCTGAATGAAACCAAGAGTGGATTCCTCACGATCTGGGTAAAGGATAATAAACTCGAGAAGTTGAAGATATGGCCTACTCCGCTAGGTAATCTTACACCGATACCTGACCTGAAGCCGGAACAGAAAACACTGAAGGATTTTTACTGGTATGACTACCTGCGTCCGAAAAATAAAGATGATATCTATAATGTAGTGAAGAAGAAAGTGGAAGATGCGCCGGTTAGAGGTAACAGTAAATTCAGGCATGAGCAATAGTATTCACTATTAAATTAGTTAAGTTATGGCACTTTTCTCATTTTATAATATGCGTAAGCCCCGTCAATATGAGCATAAGCCGATTTATTGGGATCCCCATAAAGAGGCTATGGAGGAACGCGTGCGTAAAATAAAACGCGAGATGGGAGTGGAGGAATCACTGGAAGAATATAAGCCGCAGATAAAAGGAACCTTTGTCGAAGGTACTTCACATCTGAAGAAAAGCCTGGACAGGGGAGACAATGCACGTAGCCGTACGTATAAGAGCGTTAAGCTGATCGTTGCAATTGCTGTATTAGGTGCATTATTCTGGTATTTATTTTGGTCATGAGCGATATAATTCATTTACTCCCCGATAGTATAGCCAATCAGATAGCGGCCGGTGAAGTCATTCAACGGCCTGCTTCCGTTGTAAAGGAACTGGTTGAAAATGCGATCGACGCGGGAGCCGGTCATATACAAGTGAATATCAAGGATGCCGGACGTACATTGATCCAGGTGATCGATGACGGGAAAGGTATGTCCGAAACGGATGCCCGCATGGCGTTCGAACGGCATGCCACTTCGAAGATATCTTCGGCTGAAGACCTCTTTTCCCTGCATACAATGGGATTTCGCGGGGAAGCCCTGGCCTCGATTGCCGCTGTCGCCCATGTGGAGTTGCGCACCCGCCTGCAAGGTTCCGAACTGGGAACGAAGCTTTCTATGGCAGGTTCGACCCTGCAGGATATCGAGCCCGATGCCTGTACCGAAGGTAGTATCTTCTCTATAAAGAATTTGTTTTTTAATGTGCCGGCCCGGCGTAAGTTCCTGAAATCGAACGAGACTGAGTTCCGTAATATAATCAATGAGTTCGAACGGATCGCATTGGTTAATCCTCAGGTGGCGTTAGGGCTGAATCATAATGATACCGAGATATTTAATCTGCCGGAATCCGGTTTGCGCCAGCGTATTATAAACGTGTATGGCAAAAGCCTGAACCAAAAGTTGCTTTCTGTGGATGCACAAAGCTCGTTGGTTACCATTTCCGGTTTTGTAGGCCGTCCCGACTCTGCCAAGAAGCGGGGAGCCCTGCAATATTTCTTCGTGAACGGACGTTTCATGAAGCACCCATACTTTCATAAGGCTGTCATGCAGGCTTATGAACAGTTGATCCCTCCCGGCGAACAACCCAACTATTTTATCTATTTCACGCTTGATCCTTCTACGATCGATGTAAATATCCATCCGACCAAGACCGAGATTAAATTTGAGAACGAGCAACCTATCTGGCAGATACTGATGGCTGCAACCCGTGAGGCACTGGCTAAGTCGAGTGCCATCCCTACCATCGATTTTGATGTGGAGGACGCGATCGATATCCCGGTCTATAATCCGGTAAAAGAAGCGGATGGTTTCAAAGCGCCTTCCGTGCAACTCGATTCCGGTTATAACCCGTTCAAGAGTTCTTCATCATCGTATGCTCCCCCATCCTCTTCTTCTCCAAAGAAGTCGGAGTTCGATTGGTCTCAACTCTATCAGGGGTTTGAGAGCGACCGGGATGCCGTGCGTAAAGACCTTGAAATGATGGGAGAAGTGCTGGACACGGAACAGGATGAGTTGGCGGAACCTGTTAAAATGGCTGTCGGTGGAGAAGCTTTGTTTGCAGAAACGGCTACACCTTGTTATCAGTATAAGGGACGTTATATTATCACAGCCCTCAAATCGGGTTTAGCGTTGATCGACCAGCACCGGGCGCATGTCCGTATCCTGTTCGACCAGTACCTGAATAATATCCGTCAGCAGAAAGGAGCATCCCAGCAAGTGTTGTTTCCGGAAATAATCGAGTTTACGGCAGCAGAGGCCGCTGTCTTGCCGGTATTGCTGGAGGATATGCGTTTTATCGGTTTCGATCTTTCTAACCTGGGGAATAACAGCTATGCCATCAATGGCCTGCCTGCGGGACTCGAAAATGTAGATCAGATCGTTTTGATAAAGGATATTGTCAGCCGTGCCATAGAGACGGGCTGCGAAGTACACGAGGAGATTTGTGAGTCGATTGCTTTGGCTCTGGCTAAAGCGGCTGCCATCCGTCCGGGAAAAGTGATGTCTGCCGATGAAATGGATCACCTGATAGCGACTCTCTTCTCCTGCCCGGATTCAAACCTGACACCTGACGGGAAAACAATCGTTTCGATGTTGACCGACGAGGAACTTGAGAAACGGTTTAAGTAACCGGAAGAGAAAAAGATATCCCTTTTTGAGAAGGGCTATGGGCATGTTACTTTTCTGATCGCCTGCCAGCATTAGGGAAAGTTTCATGCCTTTTTTGTGTCTGTCTCAAAAAGGGAATTAGTATGTTTAAGCTACCGATTTACTGGTATTTATAAGTGATAGGAGTGGTATAGGCTACCCGTACTACTTTGCCTTTTACCTTACCGGGCGTCCACTTGGGCATGTTTTTAACCACTCGTACTGCCTCTGCATCCAATAATGGAGTCAGGCTTTTTACTACTTTGATATCTGATAGACTACCGTCTTTATTGATAATGAAGGAAAGCGATAGACTGCCTTCCTCTTTGTTCTTTATGGATTCGGCCGGGTATTTGACATTTCTGGCCATGTATTTTAAAAGTTCAGTTTCCCCTCCGGGAAATTCTGGCATCACATCTACCACCTCATATACTTTGTCATCGTCCGGTGGTAGCGGAGTGGCAACTTCAACAGAAACCGCTTCCGGTGCAGGTGCAATCATTGTCTTTTCTGCGGGTACAGGAACTGTCGTTTGCCGGCTGACGATCCGTGCCATCGCGTCGATGTTGTTGAGCAGCAATAAGCCGGCTGCCAGCGGTAGCAGAGTCAGGTACTTTACTTTTCCAACCCTGCCGGTTCTTTTCTTGTTTAACATAGTAATTCTTTTTTTTAATGGTAAGACACTGAAATTGTTATATAGTTTTGCTATAGCCATTTCGGGGTGTTCCAGTCCGATCAGGTGGTACTGGTATTCTTTTTTGTTGTATCCGGCAAGCATCACCTGCTCGTCTGCCAGGTATTCATGATTGCTGCTGATCTCTTTTTTTAATAACCAGACAAACGGATTGATCCAACACAGGATACATACGATCTCGCCGAGTACTACGTCTATCGAATGAAGTTGGCGGACATGTGTCTTTTCGTGAACCAGTATTTCTTCCAAAGCCGGCGGTGTGTGTGACTCCGGTGATGCGAATATCCAGCCAAAGAAAGAGTAAGGTTCCTCTTGAGAGGGTAATACGTAGATAGTAGTCCCGTTTATCAGTTGTTTGGGGCTTCTGAGCCGGAGTCGGATAACAGTGAATAATTCTATTATGCAACGGAGGAATAATAATGTTATCCCTGCCAGGTAGATCAGTAACATATAACTCTCTGCAATTGTCAGCCAATCCGCTTCGGTAGAAAGTGGAGTATCATCGGCCGCTACAACCGTTTTCAAGGGAAGGATCGTTGAATAGTAATTCACTATTTCCGTTACACTTTCACGGGTGGATAGCCAGATACTGATATCCAGTAACGGATAAAGGAATGCGATCAGGTAAACGGAAAGCAGGACAGCCCTGCGTAGCCGAAAAAACGTGTCGTTCCGGAATAACAGGCGGTAGCAGATATAAAGGATTGCCAACGCCAGGTTTACCTTCAGGAAATAGGGCAGTATCGATGTTTCCATATTGATTCGTATTTACCTATTCTTCATTTTCTATTTGATTCATAAGATCCTGCAAATCGCTTTTCGTCAGTTTGCGGTTGCGGACAAAGAAGGATACCATCTCTTTATAAGAGCCGGTGAAATAATTCTCTACGACGTTCGACATGAACGTCCGCTTGTAGTCTGCCTCTTTAACTTTGGCAGAGAATCGTGTGATAGTACCGAACTTTTTCGGTGTGACATATTTTTTCTTTTCCAGATTACGGATCACGGATGCCACGCTGGTATAAGGCGGACGGGGTTCCGGCATTTCGTTCAGGATATCCCGGATAAAGCAGGGACCTAGTCTCCAGATATAGAGCATAACGTCTTCTTCTTGTGCTGTCAGTCTTTCCATGTCTCTTCAATTATTTGAATTTTAGTCTACTATCTTTTCGCAAATCTACTTAAATTAAGTAGATGGTGATTCTTTTTGTTGATAAATATTGTTAACAGGAGAATAGAAAGGAAAGCGGATAGGATGGAAATGTTGTATATTTGAGGCAGTTAGATTTAAATCATTGGTATATGAAAAAGCCGGCATCCGTTATCATCCTCTTTTTAGGGAGCATATTCTTGTTTGTGTCATGTAATCAGTCACGTATCGACCGGAAGGCTTTGGTGGACAGGCACCGTATTGTAAGCACCAAAACAGATCCCCGCAGTCCGGCTCAGGTGGGAAATGGCGAGTTTGCTTTCGGGGTGGATATTACGGGGCTACAAACCTTTGTCCCTTTCAATACGATGGCTCAATGGAGCTGGCATAGTTTCCCGTTACCGGAAGGACAGCAGGTAGAGGATTTTAAAAAGCCGCTCATGGATACATACGGCAGGCAGATTCCTTACGATATACCTAACCCGGAACAGCCGGAGTTATCGGCGTGGCTGGCAGCCAATCCCCATCGCTTCAACCTGGGACGTATCGGATTTAAGTTGCTTCGTGCGGATGGCTCGGCAGCAACTGCCGGTGATTTGTCGGATACCCGTCAGGAAGTGGATATGTGGACCGGCATCATTCATAGTAGTTTTAAGTTGGACGGAGTTCCTGTTTCTGTAAAAACGGCCTGTCATCCTATATTGGATGCGGTGGGTGTTACGGTGGAAAGTCCGTTGCTCGCCAAGGGACAGGTATCTGTCTTTCTTGATTTTCCGTATGCCGAGAGCGGAGAGATGAAAGAATATGTAGGGACGTACGATAAGCCGGATTTGCACCAATCTGTCGTTAAGAACCGGAAGAACGGAGCAGCCCTGATTGTACGGGATATGGATAAAACGCATTATTATACTTCATTGCGGTGGAATACCCGGGCCAGTTTCGTAGAGGGCGGTGACGGAGATCCGCATCATTTTGAACTAAATCCCGAAAACACGGATGAACTGTCTTTTACCTGTCTTTTCTCGCGGGAAGAGGCGGCAGATGTTCCGACAGCTTCCCGTATATTTAATGATAGTTCAAGGGAATGGCGGTCTTTCTGGCAATCGGGGGCGGCTATCGATTTGTCGGGCAGTAAAGACCCGCGCTGGAAAGAACTGGAACGCCGCATCGTCCTTTCACAATATCTGATGAAAGTAAACGAAGCCGGATCGCTTCCTCCGCAGGAAAGCGGGTTGGTGAATAATGGCTGGTATGGCCGCTTCCATTTCGAAATGATCTGGTGGCATGGCGTACATTATGCTTTATGGAACCGCTGGCCGTTACTGGAAAAGAGCCTGCCCGTTTACCGTAACTTTCTTCCTACCTCGCAGAAACGTGCCGAACAACAAGGATATAAAGGTGCCCGCTGGCCGAAGTGTACCGCCGACTTCGACCGTGAATGGCCTCATATCATCCATGCTACCCTGATCTGGCAGCAACCCCATCCGATCTATTTTGCCGATCTCGACTACCGCCTGCATCCTACTCGCGGAACCTTGGAGAAATGGGAACCGGTCATCTCTGCTACTGCCGATTTTATGGCCGACTATGCGCAGTATGACGAAGCGCAGGATCGCTATGTATTAGGGCCACCCGTCTTTATCGTTTCCGAAAATACACAACCTGAAACAACACTGAATCCTGCCTTTGAGCTGGGCTATTGGCGTTATGGTCTGCGTATGGCTTGCGAATGGCATAAACGTCTGTCGCTTCCGGTGCCGGAAGCATGGGAAAAGGTGTTGGCCAAACTGTCTCCGCTACCGGTTGAAGAAGATGTCTATATCACTTATGAAGGTATTCCGGATATGTGGACAAACTTTGCTTTCGAACATCCTGCTTTAATAGGCACTTTCGGTATGTTGCCGGGGGATGGTGTCGATCAGGCCACGCTTGCGCGTACACTGGCGAAGATCGATGCAACCTGGAATTACGACCGTACCTGGGGATGGGATTTCCCGATGTTGGCTATGGCTGCCGCCCGGTGCGGTCAACCCGATAAAGCGGTCGACTTCCTGCTCCATCCGGCAGGCGGGTTCCAGTTTGATGAACATGGGTTGGCAACAGGCGGCCCTTTCCCTTATTTCCCGTCTAACGGTGCTTTGCTAACTGCCGTCGCTATGATGGCAGGCGGTTGGGACGGATCGTCGGGCAACGTTCCCGGGTTTCCGCAGGATGGAAGCTGGGAGGTGAAAGCGGAAGGTTTTCTGCCGATGCCCTAGTCTTTAGTGCATATCTTATGTTTCAGGTTTCAGCTACCCTTCAGTCTTGTAAAACAATGTGCGTGACTGAAGGATAGCCAATGCGTTCATTTCCGGTAGTCAAATGGAAACGCTTTTTGTTTAGAAAGAAATCATCGTTCAGTGGTATTGTCAGAAAATCAGCTGGTTATGTGGGCTGAAGGATGAAAGATGATTTACTTAATTATATTATGTACGCGTACTTTTGTAAAAAGAGAAAGCAGACACAAGACAAGCCCCGTTGGTTTCAAACTGGCGGGGCTTCGTGTTAAATAATAATAAATAGTATGAATTCGCATGTTGCATAGCAGAAACAAACGGGAACTATTGCGTAACTTTGCACCGTTTTTAGCGCGAATTATGCAGAAAATGCTTATAACTCGTTGGTTATACGGAAATAATGCGTATCTTTGCAGCCTGAAATAGAAAAGATATAAATATAATTATAACACATTCAAAGTTTAAAAAAGAAAAGAAATGCCTACAATTCAGCAATTAGTTAGAAAAGGAAGGGAAACTTTGGTGGTAAAAGGTAAATCACCTGCACTGGATTCATGTCCTCAGAGACGTGGTGTTTGTGTACGTGTTTACACTACAACCCCGAAAAAGCCTAACTCTGCAATGCGTAAAGTAGCGAGAGTTCGTTTGACAAATGGTAAAGAAGTAAACTCTTACATTCCGGGAGAAGGACACAACCTGCAGGAACACTCAATCGTATTGGTACGTGGTGGTCGTGTGAAGGACCTTCCTGGTGTACGTTATCACATTGTACGTGGAACCTTGGATACTGCTGGCGTAAACGGACGTACTCAGAGACGTTCTAAATACGGAGCTAAACGTCCGAAACCAGGACAGGCAGCTGCTGCAGCTAAAGGAAAGAAGAAGTAATTAGTTACATCCCTTCAAACTGAGAATTTAAATTAAGTATTAAAGCTGGTTTGAGTATTTGGATAGGCTACAAGGTTGAGTAAATGGTTCAGCGGAACCGTTGAAGACAAAGTTTAAAAAGGCAACCAAAGACAAAAACGAAATTTTTGAAAACAAAATGAGAAAAGCAAAACCAAAGAAAAGACAGATCCTTCCGGATCCTGTTTTCGGTGATGTTAAGGTTACGAGATTCGTTAACCATTTAATGTATGATGGCAAGAAAAATACTGCCTTCGAAATTTTCTATTCCGCTCTGGAAAACGTTAAGGCTAAATTGCCTAACGAAGAAAAGTCTGCTCTCGAAATTTGGAAAGCTGCACTCGACAATATTACCCCTCAAGTCGAAGTGAAGTCACGCCGTGTAGGTGGTGCTACTTTCCAGGTACCTACTGAAATTCGCCCCGATCGTAAAGAATCAATTTCTATGAAGAACCTTATTATCTTCTCACGTAAGAGAGGTGGTAAGACTATGTCTGACAAGCTGTCTGCAGAGATTGTAGATGCTTTCAACAACCAGGGTGGCGCATTCAAAAGAAAAGAAGATATGCATCGTATGGCTGAAGCTAACCGTGCATTCGCTCACTTCAGATTTTAATTTAGCAAATTTAGGAGAATAAAAAAAGATGGCAACAAAAGCTGACGAACAATTAAAATATACCAGAAACATCGGTATCATGGCGCACATCGATGCAGGAAAGACTACGACTTCAGAGCGTATCCTTTTCTACACAGGTCTGACTCACAAGATTGGTGAGGTTCACGACGGTGCTGCAACTATGGACTGGATGGAGCAGGAGCAGGAACGTGGTATCACTATCACTTCTGCCGCTACTACTACTTTCTGGAATTACGCTAATGATAAATATAAAATCAACTTGATTGACACCCCGGGACACGTGGACTTTACTGTTGAAGTAGAACGTTCACTGCGTATCTTGGATGGTGCCGTTGCTGCATTCTGTGCTGTTGGTGGTGTAGAACCCCAGTCAGAAACAGTTTGGCGTCAGGCTGACAAATATAATGTACCCAGAATTGGTTATGTAAACAAAATGGACCGTTCCGGCGCAAACTTCTTTGAAGTAGTTCGTCAGGTGAAGGCTGTATTAGGCGCAAACCCTTGTCCTATTCAGATCCCTATCGGTGCAGAAGAAACTTTCAAAGGTGTAGTAGACCTGGTAACAATGAAAGCTATTCTTTGGCATGACGAAACAATGGGTGCTGAATATTCAATTGAAGAAATACCCGCAGACCTGAAAGCTGAAGCTGAAGAGTGGAGAGACAAGATGCTTGAATCTCTGGCTGAATGCGATGACGCTTTGATGGAAAAATACTTTGACGATCCTTCTACTATCACTGAAGAAGAAATCAGAGCTGCTATCCGTAAAGGTACTATCGCTATGCAGATCAATCCGATGATCTGTGGTTCTTCTTTCAAGAATAAAGGTGTTCAGACTTTGTTGAATGCAGTTTGTGCATATCTGCCGAGTCCTGCTGATACAGAAGCTATCGAAGGTACAGATCCTAACGACTCTGATAAAGTAATCGTTCGCAAACCGTTGTTCGAAGAACCGTTGACTGCACTGGCATTTAAGATCGCAACCGACCCGTATGTAGGCCGTCTGTGCTTCTTCCGTGTATATTCAGGTTCTCTGCCTGCTGGTTCTTATGTTTATAACACTCGTTCAGGCAAGAAAGAACGTATCTCTCGTCTGTTCCAGATGCACTCAAACAAACAGAACCCGATGGAAGCTATCGGTTGTGGTGATATCGGTGCAGGTGTTGGTTTCAAGGATATCCGTACTGGTGATACTCTTTGCGACGAAGCACATCCGATTACACTGGAATCTATGGAATTCCCGGATCCGGTTATCGGTATCGCAGTAGAGCCTAAAACTCAGAAAGACCTGGATAAACTGGGTATGGGATTGGCTAAGCTGGCTGAAGAAGATCCTACATTCCGTGTACAGACTAACGAAGAAACAGGTCAGACTGTAATTAGCGGTATGGGTGAGCTTCACCTGGATATTATCGTTGACCGTCTGCGTCGCGAATTCAAGGTTGAATGTAACCAGGGTAAACCTCAGGTTACTTACAAGGAAGCTATTACCAAATCTGTTGAACTTCGTGAAGTTTACAAGAAACAGTCTGGTGGTCGTGGTAAGTTCGCTGATATCATCGTTCGCGTTGAACCGGCTGATGCTGATTTCGAAGGTACACTGCAGTTTATCGACGAAGTAAAGGGTGGTAACATTCCTAAGGAGTTTATCCCTTCAGTACAGAAAGGTTTCGAAAAGGCTATGAAGAACGGTATCCTTGCCGGTTATCCGTTGGATAAACTGAAAGTAACATTGATCGATGGTTCATTCCACCCGGTTGACTCTGACCAGTTGTCTTTCGAAATCGCAGGTATCCAGGCATTCAAGAGCGCATCAGAAAAGGCGGGTCCTGCTTTGATGGAGCCGATCATGCAGATGGAAGTTGTTACTCCGGAAGAAAGCATGGGTGATGTAATTGGTGACTTGAACAAACGTCGCGGACAGGTAGAAGGTATGGAATCAAGCCGTACAGGTGCACGTGTTGTAAAAGCTAAAGTTCCTTTGGCTGAAACATTTGGTTATGTAACAGCACTTCGTACTATTACTTCAGGTCGTGCAACGTCTTCAATGCAGTTCTCTCACTATGCTCAGGTATCTTCTTCTATTGCTAAGCAGGTACTGACAGAAGTACAGGGTCGTGCTGATTTGATCAAATAATTTAGAAACATATATAACAATATGAGCCAAAAGATCAGAATTAAATTAAAGTCTTACGATTATTCTCTGGTAGACAAGTCTGCCGAGAAGATCGTGAAGACGGTAAAGGCTACAGGTGCTGTTGTTAGTGGTCCTATACCTCTGCCTACACACAAACGTATCTTTACTGTGAACCGCTCGACTTTCGTTAACAAGAAGTCTCGCGAGCAGTTCGAACTGTCATCTTACAAAAGATTGATAGACATTTACAGCTCAACTGCAAAAACAGTTGACGCATTGATGAAGCTGGAATTGCCCAGCGGTGTTGAAGTAGAAATTAAAGTGTGAGTTATTTAAAAATTAAGTGAAATGCCAGGATTATTAGGAAAAAAAATCGGAATGACATCCGTTTTCAGTGCCGAGGGAAAAAATCTTCCATGCACTGTTATCGAAGTGGGTCCTTGTGTTGTTACACAAATCAAGACTATCGAGAAAGATGGCTATGAAGCAGTGCAGATTGGTTTCGAAGACAAAAAAGAGAAACACACTACACAGCCGGAAATGGGCCATTTCAAGAAAGCCGGTGTAACTCCCAAGAGATACTTGGCCGAGTTCAAGAATTTTGAAACTGCATACAATCTGGGTGATGTTATCACTGTAGATTATCTGGAAAATGCAGGTTTCGTTGATGTAGTTGGTACATCAAAAGGTAAAGGTTTCCAGGGTGTAGTAAAACGTCATGGTTTCGGTGGTGTAGGTCAGACTACTCACGGTCAGCATAACCGTTTGCGTGCTCCCGGTGGTATCGGTGCTTGTTCTTACCCTGCAAAGGTATTTAAGGGCATGCGTATGGCTGGACAGATGGGTAATGAACGTGTAACTGTTCAGAACCTCGAAGTGATCAAGGTGATGCCGGAACACAATCTTTTATTGGTTAAAGGATCTGTTCCAGGAGCAAAAGGTTCAATCGTATTAATTGAAAAGTAATGGAACTGAGCGTATTTAATATTAAAGGTGAAGATACCGGAAGAAAGGTAACTTTGAGCGATGCTATCTTCGGCATTGAACCCAATGATCATGCTATTTACTTGGATGTAAAGCAGTATTTGGCAAACCAGCGTCAGGGTACTCACAAATCGAAAGAAAGAAGTGAGATCTCTGGTAGTACTCGTAAACTGATCCGCCAGAAAGGTGGAGGTGGTGCACGTCGTGGTGATATCAACTCTCCTGTATTGGTTGGTGGTGCTCGTGTATTCGGCCCGAAACCGAGAGATTATGAGTTCAAGCTGAACAAGAAGGTAAAAGGTCTGGCTCGTAAGTCTGCATTGACTTATAAAGCAACTAATAATGCAATTGTAGTTGTAGAAGATTTCGCTATGGAAGCTCCGAAAACTAAAGAATTAATAACAATTGCTAAAAACCTGAAAGTGGCTGATAAAAAGTTACTTATGGTTTTACCGGAGAAGAATAATTTTGTATATTTGTCGGCTCGTAATTTAGGAAAGACAAATGTTATAACAGCTTATGAATTAAACACATACAAAGTTCTTGATGCAGCGAATTTAATGCTGACTGAAAGTTCTGTTGCTGTTATAGAAAAACTTTTTAACGCATAAGGAGTAAAGAAATGGGAATTATTATTAAACCTATAGTAACAGAGAAGCAAACAGCGATTACTGAAAAAATGGCTAATCGCTATGGTTTTCGTGTTTCTCCTGATGCCAACAAGTTGGAGATCAAAAAAGCTGTACAGGATATGTATAACGTAACCGTAGTTGATGTTAACACCATCAACTACTCTGGCAAGCAGAAAAGCCGTTATACAAAATCAGGTATTATCAATGGTAAACAGGCAGCTTTTAAGAAAGCAATCGTAACGTTGAAAGAAGGAGAAACAATTGATTTCTTTAGTAATATCTAAAAAAAGAAATGGGAATACGTAAATTAAAGCCCACAACACCGGGGCAGAGACACAAAGTTATTGGTGCATTTGATAAAATCACTGCAAGTACACCAGAGAAGTCTCTTGTGGTAGGTAAGAGCAGTACTGGTGGTCGTAACAACACAGGTAAGATGACAATGCGTTATCTTGGTGGCGGTCACAAACAAAAGTACAGAATTATCGACTTCAAGAGAAATAAAGATGGCATTCCTGCAACAGTAAAGTCTATCGAGTACGATCCAAACCGTACTTCTCGTATCGCTTTATTGTATTATGCTGACGGAGCAAAGAGCTATATCATCGCTCCGAACGGATTGGAAGTTGGCCAGACAGTGGTTTCAGGTAGCGATGCCGCTCCTGAGGTAGGTAATACTTTGCCTATGGCAAATATTCCCGTTGGTACAATTATTCACAATATTGAGCTTCGTCCTGGACAGGGTGCCAAAATGGTACGTTCTGCAGGTGCATTCGCTCAGTTGACTTCTAAAGAAGGCGCTTATGCAATTATTAAGATGCCTTCTGGCGAAACCAGAAAGATTCTTGCTGCATGTAAGGCTACAATTGGTAGTGTAGGTAACTCAGACCATGGTCTTGAAAAATCAGGTAAAGCCGGTCGCTCTAGATGGTTAGGTCGTCGTCCTCACAACCGTGGTGTTGTAATGAACCCGGTTGATCACCCAATGGGTGGTGGTGAAGGTCGTGCTTCCGGAGGTCATCCAAGATCTCGTACAGGCTTGTATGCTAAGGGCTTGAAGACAAGAGCTCCGAAGAAGCATTCTTCAAAGTATATTATTGAAAGAAGAAAGAAATAATCTGATTAATTAAGTAAACTATGAGTCGTTCACTAAAAAAAGGCCCGTATATTAACATTAAGCTGGAAAAGAAAGTCTTGGCTATGAATGAGTCAGGAAAGAAAGCCGTAGTTAAGACATGGGCAAGAGCTTCAATGATTTCGCCTGACTTTGTAGGCCATACTATTGCAGTTCACAATGGAAATAAATTTATTCCTGTTTTTGTAACCGAAAATATGGTAGGTCACAAGTTGGGAGAATTTTCACCAACTCGTACGTTCCGTGGTCACGCCGGTAACAAGAAAAAATAATTATCGGTAGTAACAGGAATTCAGGAATCTGAAAATAAAAAGAATCAATAAAAATGGGTGCTAGAAAAAGAATATCAGCTGAAGCAAGAAAAGAAGCCCAAAAGACCATGTACTTCGCAAAGTTGCGTAACGTACCTACTTCTCCGCGTAAGATGCGTCTCGTTGTAGACATGATCCGTGGAATGGAAGTATTCCGTGCGCTTGGTGTTTTGAAGTTTTCTAACAAGGAAGCTGCAGCAAGAGTAGAAAAATTGCTTCGTTCAGCAATTGCCAATTGGGAGCAGAAAAATGAACGTAAAGCAGAAACTGGTGAGTTGTTTGTTTCTTCAATCAGCGTAGATTGTGCTACTACATTGAAGAGAATGCGTCCGGCTCCCCAGGGTAGAGGATACAGAATTCGTAAACGTTCGAACCATGTAACCTTGTTTGTTGATACACTTAGTAAAAACGATAGTCAAAATTAATTGTAGATGGGACAAAAAGTTAATCCGGTTAGTAATCGTTTAGGAATTATCCGTGGATGGGATTCCAATTGGTATGGCGGCAAAAATTACGGAGATACTTTGCTGGAAGATAGCAAAATCCGTAAATATCTGAATGCTCGTCTTGCTAAAGCTAGTGTATCTCGTATCGTTATTGAACGTACGCTTAAGTTGATCACAATCACAGTTTGCACATCACGTCCGGGCATTATCATCGGTAAAGGTGGTCAGGAAGTTGATAAGTTGAAAGAAGAGTTGAAAAAGATTACCGACAAAGAAGTTCAGATCAACATCTTTGAGGTAAAAAGACCCGAATTAGACGCAGTTATTGTAGCAAACAATATTGCTCGTCAGCTTGAAGGAAAAATTGCTTACCGTCGTGCTATCAAGATGGCTATCGCCTCTACCATGAGAATGGGTGCAGAAGGTATTAAAGTGCAAGTATCTGGTCGTTTGAACGGCGCTGAAATGGCTCGTTCTGAAATGTACAAAGAAGGAAGAACTCCGTTACACACACTGAGAGCAGATATCGATTACGCTTTGGCTGAAGCGTTGACGAAAGTTGGTTTGCTGGGTGTTAAGGTTTGGATCTGCCGTGGTGAAGTTTATGGTAAGAGAGATCTTGCTCCTTCATTCACTGCATCAAAAGATTCAGGTCGCAGAAATGACAATGCCGGCGGCAACAACAGAGGAGATAAAAACTTCAAGAGAAAGAAAGCTAATCGTTAAACGTTAGAATTAAGAAGAGATGTTACAACCAAAGAAAACCAAGTTCAGAAGACAGCAGAAAGGTCGCATGAAGGGCGAAGCTCAACGTGGCAACCAGCTGGCGTTCGGTTCGTTTGGTATAAAAGCGTTAGAGAATAAATGGATTACCGGTCGCCAGATTGAAGCTGCCCGTATCGCGGTAACTCGTTATATGCAACGTCAAGGTCAGGTTTGGGTTCGGATTTTTCCGGATAAACCTATTACAAAGAAACCGGCCGAAGTACGTATGGGTAAAGGTAAAGGTAATCCCGAAGGATTTGTTGCGCCTGTTACTCCAGGTCGTCTTATTTTCGAAATCGAAGGCGTTCCCTTTGATGTTGCAAAAGAAGCATTGCGCTTAGCGGCACAGAAGCTTCCTGTAACAACGAAATTTGTTGTGAGACGTGATTATGATATGGCTAATCAAAATGCGTAATTGTTATGAAGATTGCAGAAATTAGAGAATTAAGCACAAAAGAATTGCTTGAAAGAGTAGATGCTGAGGTTGCTGCCTACGATCAGAAGGTAATAAACCACACTATCTCTCCGACAGACAACCCTGCTCAGATTAAACAACAACGCAGGATGATTGCGCGCATGAGAACAGAATTGCGCCAGAGAGAACTTAACAACAAATAATTGAGCCTGATGGAAACTAGAAATTTAAGAAAAGAAAGAACGGGCGTGGTTACTAGCAACAAGATGGAAAAAAGCATCACTGTTGCTATTAAATGGAAGGAAAAACACCCCATTTATGGTAAGTTCGTTAATAAGACGAAGAAATATCATGCTCACGACGAAAAGAACGAGTGCAACATCGGTGACACCGTAAAAATTATGGAAACTCGTCCTTTGAGCAAAACAAAGAGATGGAGATTAGTTCAAATAATCGAAAGAGCTAAGTAACATGATACAACAAGAATCAAGACTAGTAGTAGCAGATAACAGTGGCGCAAAAGAAGCATTATGTATCCGCGTTTTGGGCGGAACAAGAAAACGCTATGCCACTGTTGGGGATGTAATTGTAGTTGCAATTAAAAGTGTAATCCCGTCAAGTGATGTGAAGAAGGGTGCTGTTTCTAAAGCTATCATTGTTCGCACTAAAAAAGAAATCCGTCGCCCGGATGGTTCATACATCCGTTTCGATGATAACGCTTGCGTATTGTTGAATGCCGGTGGTGATATTCGTGGAAGCCGTATCTTCGGTCCGGTTGCCAGAGAACTTCGTGCAACAAATATGAAGATTGTTTCACTTGCACCTGAAGTACTTTAATTCGTAAAATTTAAGGTAATGAGTAAATTACATATCAAAAAAGGCGATATAGTTTTTGTTAATACCGGCGAAGACAAGGGTAAAACAGGTCGTGTTTTACAGGTGCTCGTAAGCGAGAACCGTGCTATTGTTGAAGGTGTTAATATGGTATCAAAGCATACCAAGCCTAATGCAAAGAATCCGCAAGGAGGAATTGAAAAGAAAGAAGCTCCTATCCATCTTTCTAACCTGAACGTTGTTGATCCTAAATCAGGAAAACCGACACGTATCGGCCGTAAAGAAAATGCAGAAGGTGCTTTAGTTCGTTATTCTAAAAAATCAGGGGAGGAAATTAAGTAATGAGCAATACTGCCAGTCTTAAAAAAGAATATCAGGACAGAATTGTTCCTGCTTTGACTAAAGAGTTCGGTTATAAATCAGTAATGCAGGTTCCCGTACTGAAGAAGATTGTTATCAATCAGGGTTTAGGTATGGCTGCTGCTGACAAGAAGATCATCGATATCGCAATCAGCGAATTGTCAACAATCACTGGTCAGAAGGCCGTTGCGACAGTTTCTAAAAAGGATATCTCTAACTTCAAATTACGTAAGAAAATGCCTATCGGTGTAATGGTAACATTGCGTCGCGAGCAGATGTACGAATTCCTGGAAAGATTAGTTCGTGTAGCCCTTCCTCGTATTCGTGACTTCAAAGGTATTGAAAGTAAGCTGGATGGAAGAGGTAATTATACGATGGGTATTCAGGAACAGATCATTTTCCCTGAAATAAATATCGATAATATTACCAAAATATTGGGAATGAATATTACCTTTGTGACCTCTGCGAAAACAGATGAGGAAGGGTATGCTCTATTGAGAGAATTTGGGTTGCCTTTTAAAAATGCAAAAAAAGACTAAGTAGTTATGGCTAAGGAATCAATGAAGGCCCGCGAGGTTAAAAGAGCAAAGCTTGTTGAAAAATATGCTGCTAAGAGAGCACAACTTAAAGCAGAAGGCAACTATGACGCTTTGCAGTCTTTACCTAAAAATGCTTCTCCTGTACGTTTGCACAATCGTTGCAAAATTACAGGTCGTCCGAAAGGGTATGTACGCCAGTTCGGCATTTCACGTATTCAGTTCCGTGAAATGGCATCCAATGGTTTAATACCGGGTGTAAAGAAAGCAAGTTGGTAAGTTTTTTTATTTAAATATTGTCCGGGTGGCCGGATCAATTTAATTCATTTATATATGACAGATCCTATTGCAGATTATTTGACAAGATTGCGTAACGCAATTAAAGCGAAGCACAGAGTTGTAGAAGTGCCGGCGTCAAATTTAAAGAAAGAGATCACTAAGATCCTTTTCGAAAAGGGCTACATTCTTAACTTTAAGTTTGTAGAAGAAGGTCCTCAGGGTACAATCAAGATTGCCCTGAAGTATGACTTGGTAAACAAAGTGAATGCAATCAAGAAACTTCAGAGAGTTTCTACTCCAGGTTTGCGTAAATACACTGGTTACAAAGAAATGCCGAGAGTATTGAATGGTTTAGGTATTGCCGTTCTTTCTACTTCTAAGGGTGTGATGACAGACAAAGAAGCCCGCGATTTAAAGATCGGTGGTGAAGTATTATGTTATGTTTATTAATTAGGAGGAAAGAAGAATGTCAAGAATAGGAAAATTACCAATTCATGTACCAGCCGGTGTAACGGTTACGATTAAGGATAGCGTGGTGACTGTAAAAGGTCCTAAAGGCGAGATGACTCAGGCCGTAAATCCTGACATAAATGTAACTTTGGAAGACGGAGTTATTCATTTAACAAGACCGACAGACGAAAAGAACCATCGTGCATTACATGGTTTGTACCGTTCTTTGATCAACAATATGGTGATCGGTGTATCTGAAGGATACAAAAAGGAACTGGAATTAGTCGGTGTTGGTTATCGTGTGTCTAACACAGGCCAGCTGTTGGATCTTTCTTTAGGTTATACTCACAACATTTACTTGCAGTTGCCTAAAGAAGTGAAAGTTGAAACGAAGACTGAGAGAAATAAGAATCCTCTTATTATCCTTGAATCAGCTGATAAGCAATTAATAGGTCAGATTTGTGCAAAGATTCGTTCATTCAGAATGCCGGAACCGTATAAAGGTAAAGGTATTAAGTTCGTGGGTGAAGAAATTCGCAGAAAGTCTGGTAAATCAGCAGGTAAGTAATCTACGTAAACTGAAATTATCATGACAACGAAGGAAGAAAGAAGATTAAAAATAAAACGAGGTATACGTGGCAAAGTTTCAGGAACTCCTGAATGCCCGCGCCTTACTGTGTTTAGAAGCAACAAGCAGATCTATGCACAGGTTATAGATGATACTACAGGTAAAACTTTGGCTGCTGCTTCATCTTTGAAATTAGATGTTAAGGCTCCCAAGAAAGAAATCGCTGCCAAGGTTGGTGAACTGATCGCTAAAGGTGCTCAGGAAGCTGGTGTTCAGGCTGTTGTTTTCGACCGTAATGGTTACCTGTATCACGGAAGAATTAAAGAATTAGCAGATGCTGCACGTAACGGCGGCCTTAAATTTTAATGAAGATGGCAGGAGTTAATAATAGAGTTAAATCGACCAACGACTTAGAGTTGAAGGACAGATTAGTTGCAATCAACCGCGTAACTAAAGTAACAAAAGGTGGACGTACTTTTAGTTTTGCTGCTATTGTAGTAGTAGGAAACGAAGATGGTATCATCGGTTGGGGCTTAGGTAAAGCAGGTGAAGTAACGACAGCTATCGCTAAAGGTGTAGAAGCTGCTAAAAAGAATTTGATCAAGGTTCCTGTTCACAAAGGTACTATTCCTCACGAACAGCTTGCAAAATTCGGTGGTGCACAAGTTTTGATCAAGCCTGCATCTCACGGTACCGGTGTTAAAGCTGGTGGTGCTATGCGTGCAGTATTGGAAAGTGTTGGTATTACTGACGTTTTGGCAAAGTCTAAAGGATCTTCAAACCCTCACAACTTAGTAAAAGCTACTATTGCTGCTTTGGGTGAATTAAGAAATCCGTTCACTGTTGCTCAGAACAGAGGTATTTCTGTTGAAAAAGTGTTTAGAGGTTAATTAGGGAGGAAAAATTATGGCGACTATTAAAATTAAACAAGTTAAGAGTAGAATTAAATGCCCGAAAGACCAGAAAAGAACACTTGATGCACTGGGTCTGACAAAGTTGAACCGCGTAGTAGAACATGAAGCTACTCCGGCTATCCTGGGTATGGTTGAGAAAGTGAAACATTTGGTTTCGGTAGAGAATTAATAATTGGTTGAAAAAATAAATTATACGATATGAATTTATCAAATTTAAAACCTGCTGAAGGTTCTACTAAGACCAGAAAAAGAATCGGCCGTGGTCCGGGTTCAGGATTAGGTGGAACTTCAACAAGAGGTCATAAAGGAGCAAAGTCAAGATCTGGTTATTCAAAAAAGATCGGATTTGAAGGTGGTCAGATGCCTATTCAGAGACGTTTGCCTAAATTTGGTTTCAAGAATATTAACCGTGTAGAATATAAAGCTATCAATCTCGCAACATTACAGTTAATGGCTGAAGCTCAGAACTTAACTAAGATTGGTGTAAACGAATTGATCGAAGCTGGTTTTATTTCTACATCTCAAATGGTTAAAATTCTTGGTAATGGTAGCCTGACTGTTAAGTTAGAAGTTGAAGCTCACGCTTTCTCTAAGAGTGCAGAAGCAGCTATCCAAGCCGCAGGTGGAACTGTTGTTAAACTCTAAGTCATGAGAGCAGTTGAAACAATAAAAAATATCTGGAAGATTGAGGATCTGAGAAATCGGATCCTCACCACTCTTTTATTGGTGGCTATATATCGCTTCGGAACGTATGTAGTACTTCCTGGTATTGATCCTCAAGCGTTAACCGCTTTACAGGCGCAGACAAGAGGCGGATTGCTTGCACTGTTGGATATGTTTTCAGGTGGTGCATTTTCCAATGCTTCTATTTTTGCATTGGGTATTATGCCTTATATCTCCGCTTCAATTGTTATGCAGTTGTTAGCCATTGCAGTTCCTTCTTTCCAGAAATTACAGAGAGAAGGGGAAAGTGGTCGTAGAAAGATCAACCAATGGACTCGCTACCTGACAGTAGCTATCCTGTTATTCCAGGGACCGACATACCTTGTGAACTTAAGTGTTCAGTTGAAGGCAGCCGGTGCAGCTTTACCTCCGGGTATCTGGTTTACAGTTTCTTCTACTATTATTCTGGCTGCAGGAAGTATGTTTATCTTATGGCTAGGTGAAAGAATTACAGATAAAGGTGTTGGAAATGGTATTTCATTTATCATTTTGATTGGTATCATAGCCCGTCTGCCGCATTCATTGTTCCAGGAATTTATTTCAAGAACAAGTGAAAAAACTGGTGGTCTGGTTATGTTCTTGTTTGAAATGCTGTTCCTTTTACTTGTTATTGCCGGTGCTATTTTATTGGTTCAGGGAACTCGTAAAGTACCCGTACAGTATGCAAAAAGAATTATAGGTAACAAACAGTATGGCGGTGCAAGACAGTATATCCCTCTGAAGGTGAATGCTGCCAACGTAATGCCTATCATCTTTGCTCAGGCAATCATGTTTATACCTATTTCTATTGTAGGATTCTCTAGCACAGGTGATCAGAGTGGTTTTTGGGCTGCATTTATGGATAATACCGGTTTCTGGTATAACTTCGTTTTTGCGGTATTGATTATCCTCTTTACTTATTTCTATACAGCTATCACGATCAATCCGACGCAGATGGCTGATGATTTGAAGAGAAACAATGGATTTATTCCGGGTGTTAAGCCAGGAAAAAGTACCAAAGACTATCTGGATACAATCATGGACCGTATTACTCTTCCGGGTGCATTCTTCCTGGCATTAGTAGCTATTATGCCTGCTTTTGCAAGAATCGCTGGTGTGAGTATGGAGTTCTCTCAGTTCTTTGGAGGAACATCTTTGTTGATTTTGGTTGGTGTAGTGTTAGATACATTGCAGCAAGTTGAAAGTCATTTGTTGATGCGTCATTATGACGGTTTGTTGAAGTCAGGAAGAATTAAAGGACGTTCAGGCTCTGTAGCCGCTTATTAATAGAATGATCTATTTAAAGACAGATGAAGAAATCGAGTTGATGCGTGCTGCCAATCAATTGGTTGGTAAGACACTGGGAGAGTTGGCAAAGCACATCGCTCCCGGAGTAACAACTCTTCAACTCGATAAGATTGCTGAAGAATTCATTAGAGATAATGGAGCAGTTCCTGCCTTTTTGGGGTATGGTGGTTTTCCTAATTCAATATGTGCTTCTGTAAATGAACATGTAGTACATGGTATTCCTTCCTCGAATACAATTCTTCAGGAAGGTGATGTCATATCAGTTGACTGCGGAACGATATTGAACGGTTTTGTCGGAGATTCTGCTTATACATTTTGTGTAGGTGAAGTCGCACCGGAAGTAAAGAAATTGTTGAAGACAACAAAAGAATCTCTTTACCTGGGTATCGAGCAAGCTGTGGAAGGAAAACGCATAGGGGATATCAGTCATGCTGTACAAAAGTATTGTGAGTCGAACGGTTATTCTGTAGTCAGAGAGCTGGTAGGACACGGTATCGGTCGTAAAATGCATGAAGAACCGGAAGTCCCGAATTATGGCAGATATGGTTGCGGACCTTTATTGCGTAGTGGAATGTGCATCTGCATTGAACCTATGATCAATATGGGAAGCAAAAATGTAGTTTTTGAAAAAGATGGTTGGACCGTACGGACCAAAGATAGAAAATGCTCTGCTCACTTTGAACACTGTATCGCTATCAGACCTGATGGACCACAAATCTTGTCTTCATTTAAGTTTTTAGAAGAAGTCCTAGGAAGTAACGCAATTTAATTTGATTTATATGGCTAAACAAGCAGCTATTGAACAAGATGGAGTAATTATTGAAGCATTGTCAAACGCAATGTTTCGTGTAGAATTAGAGAACGGGCATGAGCTTACTGCTCACATTTCAGGAAAGATGCGTATGCATTACATTAAAATCCTTCCTGGTGATAAGGTAAGAGTTGAAATGTCTCCGTATGATTTATCGAAAGGTAGAATTGCTTTTAGATATAAATAAAAATAACTAGATATGAAAGTAAGAGCATCTTTAAAGAAGCGTACCCCGGAATGTAAAATTGTAAGAAGAAAGGGACGCTTATACGTAATTAACAAGAAAAATCCTAAGTATAAACAACGTCAGGGATAATTTATTATTTTTGCAAAATAATTATTAGTAAGTAATATGGCTATAAGAATAGTTGGTGTAGACTTGCCACAAAATAAAAGAGGAGAAATCGCTTTGACTTATATCTACGGTATCGGTCGGAGTGCTTCAAAATCTATTTTAGAGAAAGCAGGCGTTGATCGTGATATCAAAGTAAAAGACTGGACTGATGACCAGGCTGCAAAAGTACGTGAAGTCATTGGCGCTGAGTACAAGGTAGAAGGTGATCTTCGTTCAGAAGTTCAGCTTAACATTAAACGTCTGATGGATATCGGATGTTACAGAGGTGTTCGTCACCGTATTGGCTTGCCATTGAGAGGCCAGAGCACAAAAAACAATGCTCGTACTCGTAAGGGTAAGAAGAAAACTGTTGCAAATAAGAAAAAAGCTACTAAATAATAAGAGTTGATATGGCAAAAAAAACAGTCGCAGCAAAGAAGAGAAACGTAAAAGTTGACGCTTACGGTCAAGCTCATATTCATTCTTCTTTTAATAACATTATTGTGTCTCTTGCCAATAGCGAAGGTCAAGTTATTAGTTGGTCTTCTGCAGGTAAGATGGGATTCAGAAGTTCTAAAAAGAACACTCCGTATGCCGCTCAGATGGCAGCACAAGATTGTGCTAAGGTAGCTTATGATCTTGGTTTGAGAAAAGTAAAAGTATTCGTAAAAGGACCGGGTAACGGACGTGAGTCTGCTATCAGAACTATCCACGGTGCTGGAATTGAAGTAACAGAGATCGTTGACGTTACTCCACTGCCTCACAATGGTTGTCGTCCTCCGAAAAAGAGAAGAGTATAATTAACTATAGTTTCTTGAACATTGAATCCGGAATTGTGAATAGATTGCATAAAGACCTTATCCTCTCTGTAATCGCGGCTGCACGGTTCCAGATTCAGACAGAAAAATTAAAACAATAAAAAAATGGCAAGATATACTGGACCAAAAACAAGAATTGCCCGTAAGTTTGGTGAAGCCATATTCGGACCGGATAAAGTTCTTTCTAAAAAGAATTATCCTCCCGGACAACATGGAAACGCCAGAAAGAGAAAAACTTCTGAGTACGGAATTCAGCTTCGCGAGAAGCAAAAAGCGAAATACACTTATGGTGTATTGGAAAAACAATTTAGAAACCTGTTTGAAAAAGCACAGCGTTCAAAAGGTATTACCGGTGAAGTTCTGCTTCAGTTGCTGGAAGGCCGTCTGGACAATGTAGTATACCGTCTGGGTATGGCTCCTACAAGAGCTGCTGCTCGTCAGTTGGTTTCTCACCGTCACATTACTGTAGATGGTAAGGTTGTAAATATTCCTTCTTACTCTTTGAAACCCGGTCAGATCGTTGGTGTTAGAGAAAAATCCAAGTCTCTGGAAGTGATTGCTGATGCATTGTCAGGATTCAACCACAGCAAATATCCTTGGATTGAGTGGGATCAGTCTTCTTTAAGCGGAAAATTACTGCATCTGCCGGAAAGAACTGACATTCCTGAAAACATTAAAGAGCAGTTGATCGTAGAATTGTATTCTAAATAATAATTGATTTCCATGGCGATATTAGCATTTCAAAAACCCGATAAAGTATTAATGTTGGAAGCGGACAATTTCTTCGGAAAGTTTGAATTTCGTCCGTTGGAACCCGGCTATGGTATTACTATAGGTAATGCTCTGCGTCGTATTCTCCTGTCGTCGCTTGAAGGTTTTGCTATTACATCCATTAAGATCGAAGGTGTTGACCATGAATTTGGAACAATCCCCGGTGTTATTGAAGATGTAACAAACATTATCTTGAACTTGAAACAGGTACGGTTCAAGCATATTGTAGACGACATAGAGAATGAAAAAGTAAGTATTACTGTTTCGGGTTCGGAAGTGTTCAAAGCCGGTGATATAGGTAAACAGCTGACCGGATTCGAAGTATTGAATCCTGACCTGGTTATTTGCCGTTTGGATCCGAACGCTAGTTTCCAGATTGAATTAACGATAAATAAAGGACGCGGATATGTACCCGCTGACGAAAACAGAGATCCGAACGCAGACGTTCACGTTATTGCTATCGACTCTATTTACACTCCTATACGCAACGTTAAATATTCGATCGAGAACTTCCGTGTTGAGCAAAAGACGGACTACGAAAAGTTGGTTCTTGAAATAGCCACAGATGGTTCTATTCATCCGAAGGAAGCGTTGAAAGAAGCTGCTAAGATTCTGATTCACCATTTTATGTTGTTTTCAGATGAAAAGATTGCGATCGAGACAGTTGATACTGACGGCAATGAAGAATTCGATGAAGAAGTACTTCACATGCGCCAGTTGCTTAAGAGCAAGTTAGCAGATATGGATCTTTCCGTTCGTGCATTGAATTGCTTGAAAGCCGCAGATGTTGAAACATTAGGTGAACTGGTTAAGTTCAACAAAAATGATTTGTTGAAATTCCGTAACTTCGGTAAGAAGTCGCTCACTGAACTTGATGAACTGCTTGAAAGCTTGAACCTTTCATTCGGTATGGATATCACGAAATATAAATTAGATAAAGAGTAAGTAAAGCGATGAGACATAATAAAAAATTCAATCATTTAGGTCGTACGAATACTCACCGTGAAGCAATGCTGTCTAATATGGCTTCTTCTTTGATCAAGCATAAGAGAATCTTTACGACAACAGCAAAAGCGAAAGCGCTTCGTAAGTTTGTTGAACCTCTGATCACAAAGTGCAAAGAGGATACAACTCACTCAAGACGTATCGTATTCAGTACATTACAGGATAAAAATGCTGTAACAGAACTTTTCAAGGAAGTAGCTCAGAAGATCGGTGATCGTCCGGGTGGTTATACCAGAATCATCAAGACTGGTAACCGTTTAGGTGACAACGCTGCAATGTGCTTCATTGAATTAGTTGACTATAACGAAAACATGTTGAAAGATACAACAGCTAAGAAAGCTACGAAAACAAGACGTTCTCGTAAGAAATCTACAGCTGCTGAAACTGCTCCGGTTGCTGAAGCACCTGTTGCAGAAACAACAGAAGAAAAAGCTGCAGAATAATATCTGTAACTTATATATAATAAAAACGGCTGGCATATTTATGTCGGCCGTTTTTATTTGCATGAGTTCGAGATCTATTTATTTGATATTCTTCAAAGCTTCCTGTGCCGTCGCATTGGCAGGATCTATTGAAAGGATCTTATTCCAATATAATTTTGAACTATCCATATCCTGCTTAAGGTAGTAGTAATAACCCAGATAGCGATAACATTCCGTTAATTCATTGCGATATTTGTCTTTATTATTTTCCAGGATAGGAATACACGTCTCATAGTAGGGTTTAGCCAACCCTTGTTCTGTTTCCGGATCCAGTTGGGACTGTGTACGTGCCTGCCATAAACTTCCTAAATGGCTATCCGGTACACGTTCTTTTACGATGGCGAACAAACTATCTGCTTTTGTCAGGTAACCGGTAGCCGCCAGGCTATCTTTGGCTGCAGCAGAATAATAGTATTTACCCAGTTGGTAATAATCGGCTGCTTCGGATTCCTTGCCAAGTGACTCTATATATAATGTATAGGCGTTGATGGCATCCGAATCGTTTTCACTGTTACTGTACACCTCTGCCAAGTCTTTATACACTTCCGTATGGGACGGATTTTCTTTAATCACTTTCTGTAATGCCTCTGCCGCTTTATCATATTGCCGGGCTTTGTTGAGTAAGCGGCCGTAGTATAGATAATCCTGCCATATATATTTGGCATCTGGATCATTGAAGAAGGTGTTGATTTCTTCGAGTCCTTTCTCGTATGCATTTGTCTCATAGCTATTATAGATGCTCAGACGTTTCAGCAGGAAGTTGTCTGGATCGATAGCCTGGCCTTCGTTAATGACTTTGGCGGCTTCCGCATATTGCTTGTTGAAGAAGAGGGCAGAGGCGTAATGGATCAGGTTGTCGATAGAGTAGAGACCACCCACCATATACGTTTTATAGGCTGCTACTGCCTTGGAATATGCACCCTGCAATGAATAGATATTGCCGAGTTGATTGTAAGCAGGGAGATAGTCGGGATAATTGGTAATGACTTTCTGAAGCATTTCTATCGATAATGCAGGCTGAACACCCTGATAGACATTTGCATATTTGAGATAAGCCTCTTTACAGGAAGGGTCGAAATGGATCGCCTGTTCATATCGGCCGGCCGCGTCCCCCGGTTTATCTTGACTGATCAACAGGTCGCCTTCATACAGGTAAATGGCCGGATCGTTGATGTTATACTTCTTTGCATTATCGAGCGCATTCTGAGCTTCCGGTTTCATCCCGTTGGTGGAATACGCTTTAGCGATGGCTACATAAACCGGTACGTCCTTTTTATTTATTTTGATTGCCGTATCAAACGCTTTTTGGGCGGCCGGCTTATCCGTTTTAAGTAATACTTTACCTTCGCCTACTTTATTATAAGCGTAGTCGGAAGAAGCACTCCACCCTTTTTGATAGTAGGCAAGTGCATCTGACGTTTTACCGGCATCAAAGGCTATTTCTCCCAGATAATAGAACGCTTCGGCTTGTTCGGCAGGGGAAGCGTTTAGCTGTTTGTTGAAAAGCTGGCTTGCGATGGTCGGCTCACCTGCTTTGTAGTAAGCAATACCTTGTTGGTTATCAGCGTGGATAGCTATGGCTATCAGGCTTAAAGCGAGTATATATAAATTCTTTATCATGATTGTAGATGTTTATAGGGTTTATAATTGATCTCTTACATTCACTAACCGGACAGGCTGTGTAGCGGGGAGGATGCCGGATTTGAGAATGATCCGTTGTCCCCGGTCGCTGGTGATAAAGGTAGTAAAGCCGGAAGCCAGTCCCATGCGCGGTTCTGATAAGATCAGGTAAACGGATCTTGTCATCGGATACTCCTTTAAGGCAATGTACGCCTGATAAGGTTTGAAACTATTCGTTGCCGTTGCATTTTTATAACGGCTGACCGCCATTACTTTTATGTTGTCAGCAAAGCTCATACAGGTTGAGTCAAGCGGATTACTGATCCAGTTCACTCCGATAATGCCCAGGGCACCGGGTGACTGGGCGACATAATTCATAACCTGCCGGTTACCTTCCATAGCATGAAGATTTCCGGCAAACGGTTCACCGCCACAGATTGAATCGATCGCATAACGGACAATCCCCGAATTCGGATTATCGAATACTACTTCTATCTTTCCTGATTTATTATTACCGGAAAGCTCTTTCCAATCCTTCACCTTTCCGGTCAGTATCTCTTTTATGGAAGGAATACCGATCAGAGAGTCCGTATTTTGTTTGTTGACGATTAAAGCTATTGCGTCAGTTGCAATATTGATACTCTTAGGGAATAGCTTTTTGGCGTTCATGTATTCAGTCTCTTCGCGGGTTAGCGGACGTGAAGTGATTGCCAACCGTGTACTGTCATGCAGCAGGCGGTTGATCGTTTCGGTCTCACCGGAGAAGAAAGGAACAATACCCGCTTCCTTGTAAAGACTTTCAAACACAGCAATCTCTTCCTCAATGATCGGGGCAAAGCAACCATCCGAAGCGATTGCAATTACACCGCTCGTAGGCGTATCGTCCGGTGAATTGGTTTTCCTACTGTTGCAGGAAGCCAGCAGAAAGGACATGCCGAGGTATATCACAATCATGGATATACCCCAAACAATCCTACTATTTATACACTTTACCTCCATATTATTGTAATCTGAAGCGTACCGGAACCGTGAAGTAGACCGGTACAGGTTTACCATTCTGCTTTCCCGGAACCCATTGCGGAAGAGACTTAATTACCCGTATAGCCTCTTTGTCGCAAGAAGGATCCAGTTGCCTCAATACTTCTACCTTAGTGACTTCACCTGTCGGACTGACCACAAAGCGAAGCGTTACAGTTCCCTGAACCCCGTTTTCTGCTGCAATTACCGGGTATTTCAGGTGAGTACTGATAAACTTCAACAAAGCTTCATTTCCACCGGGGAATTGCGGCATCTGTTCGACAGCAATGTAAGGAGTCGTTTCCTCCTCGATCACTTCCTTATTATCTTTCAGATCGGCAATGTCGATAGCATCCGCACTATCCGAACCCTTGACATCCGCCACTGAAATAGACAGCTTGGACGTAGTCAGTTCTTCCTGTGTCTTGATCTCCTCCTCGTCCCTTACATCCTTGTCCGCTTTGATGACAGGCGGTGTAAACTTGATCGTACTTTTCAATACAGGGGGCGGCGGAGCCTCGATCGTACGGATTTGATTTTCTTCCGGCACCTTCGTTTCCATTTGCAGGTTGGAAAGCGTAGTCACTTCCAGCACCTGTTCTTTGGTATGCTGCGGAATGACGGATTTGATTAGAACCGGAATGATCATTACCAGGGCAGCCCCGACAGCAACGATGATCAGGGCACGTATATGCCTGCGGGAAGAATTCTTACGTAACTCATAAGCTCCGTATTCTTTGTTCTTTCCCTTAAAGATCAAATCAGTCCATTCCGGTGAGTTCAGATTTATATTATTAATATTAATCATGATCGTCATTTTTTATTCGCCTGGGCGATCTCCTTGGATAGTTCACCCCCGCTTTTTAGATTATCAACCAGAAACTTATCTCCGTCGGTGATGTCGACAATCGCATACTTGCCTATGTTGCAGATCTGCATTTCATCGAGTGCATCCACCAGGTCTTTGTAGGAAGCATCGTCGGTAGCCTTGATCAGTACGACCGGCGCATCCTTGCCGCCTTTTATTTCCGTGGCCTGCTTTTTAAACTCATCTTCGGAAATCTCTTTATTCAGCTTTTTCACTTTCAGTTCCGTGATCTTCTGCACGGCATCGGAGTTACGTTCCAATAGGATGTTGCGTAATCCGGTGGGAGAGAAGTCGGTTGTCTGCAATGATTCGACATGCTCGTAATCCGGTTCGCCGAAATAGTAATACACCTTGCTGTCTTCACCCAATATGAGGGTGATCGCTTTGGATGCTTTTACCTTCGTCTGTTCGGCTTCCGTTACATGGTCTTTCGACGGCATGCTGATCTCCATCGTCTGCGGCTTGCTGAGCGAAGTACAGAGCATAAAGAAAGTAATCAGCAACATGTTCATATCCACCATCGGAGTAAAGTCCACACGGATATTCACCTTTTTCTGCTTGCCTTTCTTGCCGTCGCCTTTACCTTTATCTGTATTTACTTCTGCCATAACGTTAGTTGTTTAGGCATTGTCAGGAACGTTTTTGAGTGTGGTGATCAGGTTATACCTGTTCTCCCTCAAGTCCTGCAATGTGTTCATAATGTTCTTGATCTTCGGATAAGGAGTCTGCTGATCGGCTTTAATGGCAATCACCAGGTCGCGGTTTACTTCGCGGGCATGTTGAACCCACGCTTTAAACTGGTTGTTGGTGCTGTCGGCCGGGATTCCGTAGTTCTGTATTAAACGATCTTGTTCGGAACCCGGCAGGTTCAGAAACTCCTGCATGTTCTGGATAGGAACACCGAAAGAAGGGAGCAGGCTGAAGTTGTATATTTCCTTGTCGGTAAAGTCGATACCATAATCTTTACCCAGCATCTTCAGCACATTCGCCTTGTCTTCCTGTTTATCCAGGCTCATAAATACTTTCCCGTCCGGGTCTACCAGGATTGAAAGAATATTTGTTTCCGGTATCTTGATTTCGGAAACAGAAGCCGGGGTAGTTACCATAACCGGTTCTTTCTGAATAAAGGTAGATGTCAGCATAAAGAAAGTAAGCAGCAACACTGTCACGTCACTCATTGCCGTCATGTCAATGAATGTACTCTTGCGTTTTACTATGATCTTCGGCATATGCTTCAGTGTTTAGCGGCGAATGTCTGTACGATAGAGAAACCGATCTCATCAATAGCGTAGGTGATATTATCTATTTTACTGGTGAAATAGTTGTATGAGATGATGGCCATAGCACCGGTTGCGATACCTAAGGCCGTATTAACCAGCGCTTCCGATATACCGGTCGACAGCGCAACAGAGTCGGGTGCTCCTGCATTGGCCAAGGCGGCGAACGAACGGATCATACCTAATACGGTACCCAGCAACCCGAACAAAGTACCTAATGTAGAGATTGTTGCGATAACCGGAAGGTTCTGCTCCATCGTGGGCAGCTCCAACGCAGTACTTTCTTCGATCTCTTTCTGGATAATGACCATCTTTTGTTCCTTCGTCTGATCCGGTCTTTGTTCGACATCTGCATAGCGGGTCAGGGCGGCGTTAACGACGTTGGCTACTGAACCTTGTTGCTCTTTGCAAGCTGTTTTGGCAGCTTCCAGGTTACCTTCTTCCAGATCTTTTTTGATTGTCCGGACAAATCCCATCAACCCCTTTTTCCCTTTGGAACGGCTGATTGCGATGAAACGTTCCACACTCAATGTAATAACGGTCAGTAACAGTGTGATAACGACCGGAACGATATAGCCGCCTTTATAAATCGTACCTGCATAATTGCCTGGAAGCGGATGGTTGTCAGGATTATTATCCATAAAGTTGGATGGATTACCCAGCACAAAATGAAAGAAGCATACGGCCAGGATAAAGCAAACGATAATAACAATACCGGCCGAAACGCCGTTGGATGTTTTTGATATAATTGAATTATTTGTTTTCATAATTTTGATATTATATTGAAGATAAAAACAGAAAATAATGGTTTAAGTGCACAAATAAGAGAATGTGCATCCGGGCTATACCTCTAAAGGTATAACCTGACGATTACAATCATTTTATCTATAATATCAAATAACGAGTTTCCGCAGAACGTAGATCCACTGGTTTCCACATTTACGGAGCGAGGAGTAGTTTATGGTTTGAATAGTAGATAATGTCTCTGATATTTTATATTGCGTAGCTTGCCTTTTCAGTTTCAGGAAGAAAAACTCCTTGTTACTGTTCGACAACTTGAAAAGACGTTCGTAATTGTCGGAAGCCGGTTTCGTACGGGCAGTTATATCGAAAGACTCGAGAGGATTTTTACTTAATTCAAACTTCTTAAGCTCCTTGTTCAGGGAAGAAGCATTTTCATCGTCGGTCTGGTTACATTGCAGGACTATGCTTTCGCTATCAGCATTAAACGCAACCTTCTGACCTGCAAAGATCAAAATGAGCAGTGTTAATATGGATAGAACTTTTTTCATAACCCGACAAATGATACTTTTTATGTTAAAACAGTTTGTTAATATAAAAGGTTGAAACTATTTAAGGAAAAATGTCTACTAATCCGGCACCAAATTTAGATAAAATATTGAATAGAAAAAGAAAGTCCTCTATTTATTCATTGAAAAACTCTATGGCGGTTCGACAACAATCTTTGCGCACTCGTTGTTATATTTGTACTGAGTGAAAAATAATAGAATACTAAATATTTAGGTTATGAAAATTGAAAAAGTAGTAGGTAGAGAGATCCTTGATTCCCGTGGAAACCCGACAGTAGAAGTAGATGTACTTCTTGAATGTGGCGCATTTGGACGTGCAGCCGTTCCTTCCGGTGCTTCAACCGGCGAAAACGAAGCAATCGAACTTCGTGATGGTGACAAAAAGCGTTATGGTGGCAAAGGTGTCCTGAAAGCCGTTGACAATGTAAACAAGATCATTGCTTCTGCCATTATCGGTATGAGTTCGTTGAACCAGCGCGAGATCGACCATAAACTGATCGCCTTGGACGGAACAAAGACGAAATCCAAACTAGGTGCAAACGCCATGCTTGGAGTATCTCTTGCTGTAGCTAAAGCTGCTGCCAACTATCTCGACCAGCCGCTTTACCGTTATATCGGTGGAACAAATGCTTATGTATTGCCTGTTCCGATGATGAATATTATCAACGGAGGTTCGCACTCCGATGCTCCGATCGCATTCCAGGAATTCATGATCCGCCCGGTTGGTGCAAAGAGTTTCCGCGAAGGCTTGCGTATGGGTGCTGAAGTATTCCACGCATTGAAGAAAGTATTGCACGACCGAGGTCTGAGCACTGCTGTTGGCGACGAAGGCGGTTTCGCTCCGGCTCTGAACGGTACGGAAGATGCTTTGGGATCGATCATGGCTGCCATCAAAGCTGCCGGATACGAACCGGGCAAGGACGTAACGATCGCTATGGACTGTGCTGCTTCCGAATTCTATGATAAGAAAGGCATTTATGACTATTCGAAGTTTGAAGGTGCCAACGGTGCTAAACGTACTGCTGCCGAACAGGTTGCTTACCTGTTGGATCTGGTTAACAAATACCCGATCGACTCTATCGAGGACGGTATGGATGAAAACGACTGGGAAGGCTGGAAGCATCTGACAAAGGCGTTAGGTGATCGTGTCCAGCTGGTAGGTGACGACTTGTTCGTAACGAACGTTGAGTTCCTGAAGAAAGGTATTGAAGAAGGTTGTGCCAACTCAATCCTGATTAAAGTAAACCAGATCGGTACATTGACCGAAACATTGGATGCTATCGAGATGGCTCACCGCAACGGATACACCTCTGTTACTTCACACCGTTCGGGTGAAACGGAAGATGCTACAATTGCCGATATCGCTGTTGCAACCAACTCCGGACAGATCAAGACCGGTTCATTAAGCCGTTCGGATCGTATGGCTAAGTACAACCAGTTGCTTCGTATCGAAGAAGAGTTGGGTAATCTGGCTGTTTATGGTTACAAGACATATAAGAAATAAGAAAACTAATAAGGTCTGATTTTGAATGATAAGAGGCCGTTCCTTCGGGGACGGCTTTGTTCTTTCCGGCTCTATGCCGAAAGCTAAGGCGGTAGCATAGGAATGTTAAGGTCTTAGCATAGGACTATTAATCATTTAGCTCTGCTATTTGAAATAAGTAAGGTGTGCTTTACAAATATGTAAGGCTATATATACGAATATGTAAGGCATGCCTTACTATTATGCAAAGTATATTGTACGAATCTATTAGTCAGGAGAAAAATGGTTAGATGTCGGGAGAGAAAAGGGTAGCTTTCCTATGTAACGAGCTTAGTTTGCGAGACCCATCCCATCCGGATGTTCTATTAAGGAATAGCCGGCTCGGTTCCTCAAATATAAAACACTTCTTGCCTGGAAAAAATGTGCCGACTCTACCAGTTCATCCATTAATATATGTATCTTTGTGAATTACGTAACACATAAAACACTTAATTATGAAAAATTTAGATCCAAAAGTCATGGCAGAGAATGAAAGAAAAGAGTTGCAAGACCGGTATATCCGCTTCGATTGGGCCATCAAGCGTTTGTTGCGCCAGAAGGCCAACTTCGATGTGCTTAACGGTTTCCTGACAGTCGTATTGCGGGAAGAGGTTCGTATCCTTGAAATCCTCGAAAGCGAAAGCAACCAGGAAAGTGCCAGCGACAAGTTCAACCGTGTAGACATCAAAGCATTGAACAGCAAAGGCGAGATCATCATCGTCGAAATCCAGAACACCCGCGAAGTACATTATCTCGAACGTATCCTCTATGGCGTGGCCAAAGCTATCACCGAGCATATCTCGCTGGGGGAAGGTTATCAGAAGGTAAAGAAAGTCTACTCCATCAGTATTATTTACTTCGATCTCGGTGTAGGTACGGATTATTTCTACCACGGACAGAATCATTTCACCGGTGTGCATACAGGCGACCGTCTGCGTATCAACATGCGCGACCGTGATGCAGTCATCACCCGCCTGCCTGCTGAGATCTTCCCTGAATACATTCTGATCCGTGTAAACGAGTTCGATAAAGTAGCCACAACGCCTTTGGACGAATGGATCAAATACCTGAAAGACGGCACGATCCGTCCCGATACGACAACACCCGGCCTTCGTGAAGCCCGCGAGAAACTAAAGTATTACTCCATGTCCTCGCAGGAGCGGCATGCTTATGACGAGCACCTGAATGTAATCATGATCCAGAACGATGTTCTCGACACCGCCAAATGGGAAGGCCGGATCGAAGGCCTTGCCGAAGGAAAAGCGGAAGGTCTTACAGAAGGAGAGGCTAAAGGAAAGGCAGAAGCCTTACGTCAGACGGCAGTAAATATGAAACGTATGGGTATAGAGACTACCGGCATTGCAAAATGTACAGGTTTGTCGGTAGAGGAGATAGAGTCGTTATAATCTTACACCGAAAACATTCATTTATAGGAAGAACTGAAACATTTAAATCTGGCAGGAAGTGAAACAAAATCAGCCGGGGTATTATGTATTAATACAACCCGGCTGATTCAATATATTATGCAATCATTAATTACAATTCGTCAATCTCTTTCACCGACAGACAGGTACATTGGGCAATCGTTTCGATATTGACTCCCTGCTTTTTTAATTTAGTAGCAATCAGTCTTTGCTCTTCAGTCTTACCTTTCTCCATTCCTTTTTTCAAACCTTTCTCCTCAGCTTCTTCAACCGCATATTCTATCGTAGCATGCCAGTCACGGTAAATCTTCAGGTTCTCCTCATAGATGGCACGCTCGTGGTCGGTCATCGCATTGAGGTTTGCCACGTCGAGCAAACGTCTGAAAGCATCCTCTTTCTCCTTGAACGGAGACATATCAAATAAATTCATATTCTTCAAGATATAAACCGTGTTTTCGAGAGGTGTCGTGCATTCCTCTTTTGTCAGATTGAACAGGTCGAACGACAGATAGATCTGTTTCAGTTTGACCTCACCAAAAGTTTTACCCGTTGCCTCGTCGGCCAGGACTACGTCCGTACGCCAACTACGAAATTCAGGCAGGCTGAAGTTCAACAGGTAGATACCGTAGACGGGAAGAAGGCTGTATTGCCAGTCCCGTCCGCTCTTTCCCTGACGGGAAATCATTCGGCAAAGGTAATATAATCCGCGGTTAAAGAAATAACGTTGCGGGCAATTCTGCATTTCCAAGACAAATTTTGTCCCGTCCACATCTTCGCAAAGGAGATCGAAGATCACCGTGCGTTGTTCTACTACTTCCGGTTGGATTTCTTTATCGAGATAGGTCAGGTCTTTCACCTGGCGTTCACCCTGAAGGGCGGCATTGATAAAATCAATGGCTACTTGCTTTACCCCGAAGACAGCCTTGAAGCCGGCATCGAGCATGACATTCACGTATCTTTCCATATGTTAATGGTTTAAATGGTCTATTACCCAATAGCGGGTAACGCGACAAATGTAAGTATTATTTTATTATTCCGGTTATCGAAAAGCGTATTTTTGATTCAAAGTTGTCAATAACTGAACATTATGAAGGCGAAATGAAGCCCCTATGAAGGCACTATGAACCCGAAAATGCTCCTGGTTTTATCTTGTATCCGTCTGAATATCAGCTGGGTATTGAATTTGAATGAACGCTGAACCCGCAACGCTCAAAAAAACTTTTTTCTTTTTACTTGTTTTATCCGATAAGACTCCCTACTTTTGCCCTCGTACCCCGGTATAGAGTTATCGGTCAGTACATTTTATTGATTACAAGAGCGTTTAAAGATATTATCCTTCAAATGAAATCTCGACAATTTCAAACCAAGTGGATAATAGCAACTAAAACGCTCACGTACCTTTCCTTGTTATATCTGTTCATAGGCATTGCTGTGTGCAAATGTTTGTATGGATGTACAAGATAAAAGGGCGTGGGTCGTTGTTGTTCGTATCACTTGGTTGGGCAGTCGAGAGCCTCATTTGAAGATACACATATCAACAGCTTCCTGCGCCTCTTTTATTTTTAATCATCCAGTTAGGGGAAGTCCTGGATAAACAAACACTGTATTGATATGAACAGGGTAAATTTACTCTCAACCGACCAGTCATCGTCGGAAGTAAAGATGACAATCACCGGACTCTCGACTCCGTCCGGCAGTACACGAACCAAGGCTGCGAAAGGCCTATTCTCTCACTTTATGTTTTTAGCAAGCTTGTTGTTGATTACGTTGCTAACGTCGGGGAAGGTGTTGGCTACGAATAAAAATGTTACTTTTACCGAAGAGTCTGGCGCAGGCAAGTTGAAAATGACTTCAGGTGGAACAATAACTGCAGAAGCAGGACCTGACAGAACAATCGTCATCGCCCTTACTGAAGGAAGCGACGAGACTCACAAACTACCGGCAGCAGACGGCATTACCATTACTATGAAGGGGGATTTGGATGCAGATGTTAGTGTAACAAATTTCACTTATGAGAATGGAACTATTACACTAGGTAGCGATCTTGCGCTTACAGGTGATGTCACAGTTAAAGCTGAAGCCGTAGCAAAGAGCACGGATGCTAGTTTAAAAAGTTTAACTTACAGTATAGGTGACGGCGATCCTCAACCCATTGAAATTACCTCAGGTTATACGTACGAGGTTCCTTTGAACCAGTTTGTAGCTGCAGGAACAAATATTACTTTAATCCCAACGGTCACAGCTACAGATTTAGCAAAGGTATCAAATAACAATGGTGTTTCTTCTGCAAGTAACAGTCTTTCCGATGTCGCAACATTCACTGTAACACCGGAAAGTGGTGAACCTCAGAACTACACTATCACATTTGTTTCTAAAGACAAGCTGACTAAAGTCAACGATATCACGGTTGAACAGCTGTCAGCCCGTTATACTGAAGCTTCTGCTGTTGTTACTGCTCTTCAGAGTTCAAATGCGAATGCTACTGTTACATCAGCAAAAACAACTGTTACTGAGCTACCCATCACCTGGTCTTATGACGTAGCTGACAATGGAAGTAAGCCGTATAACGCTGCCGGTGGCAAGACGAATAATTTCAAATGGGAACTGGCTTTAGGTGAATTAGTTAATCCAGAATCGGCTGTAGAGATAACCGGAACAGCCGTAGTCAAAAACGAGGCTGCAAAAGCAAGTACTGATTTATCTACATTTACTTATACGGTACCTGGCGGTTCTGAGACAGCTGTTGATGAGCATGACTTAAATAAAACAGAATACAATATAGAACTTTCCTACGAAACTGCTTTGGACGCAGAGATCACTGTTAATGTAGCAAGTACCGACTATGCAACAGCTAAAGTTGGTCAGGAAGATCCGGCTACAGAATTCAAAGTTACTCTTGATGAAGGAACAGGCTCATTAGAACTGATCATCACTGCTGAAGATGGAATACAAACCCGCAATGTCACTATCAACTTCACCGTTGGAGCAAAACCTGCAAGCGAGGATGCTTCTATCTCCGCACTGTCTTATCAGATTGAGGGAAGTGATGCTGTAGATATTAACGCTCCTAAAGAAGCAGAAGCCGGAACCAACGACGTAACCGTTCCTTTCAACACAACATCAGTAAAAGTATCTGTTACCCCGGCCGATAAGACTGCAACAGTGGCTCCGACCGTAGAACAGGCTCCAAGCTCTGTCAATGATCTACCTACAGAAGAAGTAGTAACTCCGACAACATTTGAAGTTCCAATCACAGAAGCAACAACAGAATTTAAGTTTACCATCACTGCTGAAGACGGTATTGCTAAAAAGAACTTTATCATCAAGTTTACCGTTGATGCAGAAAAGATAACAGAAGTAGTAGTTCCCGCCACATACAAACTGCCGGAAGTAGCAGCTGATATAGAAGCAGTCAAACTTCTGCTGGCTGAGATGGAAGGTGTTACTATTAAGACAAACGGTAATACGGATCTGAAACCGGAATGGTCGTATGATACAGCAGATAATGATAATGAGAGTCATACAAAAGGTGCTTTCAATGCTGCCGGAGGTGCAACGAATGTCTTTACCTGGACTATTCAATCAGCTTTGGACGTAATTGACGGCGGAGTAAAAAAGACCGGAAAAACAACTGTAACTAACCTGAGTGTTATAACAGGTGAAACAAAAAAGGTTGATATTTCTGCACAAAACCCAGTCGACAAGATCGGTGACGGTGGAACGACTCCTACAACAATAGAAACTGTAATAGTTGCTGCCGGTACAAGTGCCGAACAACTGACCATTGACAACGCAACCGTTAGTTCTGCATTGACATTGAATGAGTCAATCGGTGAGATTGTATTGAATGAGGCAAAGATTACCGAGGTTGTTTTAGCTGCAAGTAAAGAAACCAAGATCACTTTGCAATCAGGCAATCAGATCGAAAAGATCACCAATGCCGGAACGCTGACATTGCAGAATGCAGAAGCTGCCCCTGCCGTAGCCACTCAGTCAATGGCTATCGGAACACGTGCGGCCCTTGCAAACAATGGTGCTGTTGGTACAGTAGAAAACAACGGAGTATTTACTGACAAGACAGCTACAATCGTTATTGTTGATGGTGATGCCGATCTGTCTATCACTTCCCAACCAACAAGTAAGTCAACAACCGGAAGCGAAGTTACTCTGTCTGTTGGTACTACATCGGTAAAAGGTGATCTTTCTTATCAATGGCAGATGTATTCTGCTAATAGTTGGAGTAATATAAGTAGCAATGGTACTGAGAAAGACCTGAAGATCACCAAGTCTGCGAACGGAACGACACAATATCGTTGCGAGGTGAAGAGTACAAATAAAGGAGAACCTGCAAAGACCACCACTCTTTACACCCAGGCTGCCTCTGTTCAGTTTTACACAAGTACTCCGGATGAGCCGTCAAATCCGTCGACACCTACTTACACCGTATCACTTGATAAGGTAACAGGTGCTACTTTCAGCAAAGGCGAAAAGACAACCGTAGATGCAGGCGATAGCTTCTCTTTCAAAATCACGTTGGATAAAGATTATGACCAGTCGAAACCGGTTGTAACCGTAGACGGCAAAGCCATCACAGCAGATGCCGACGGCAGTTATACAATCAAGAATATTCAGACAGATATTAAGATCGTGGTATCAGGTATCGTTAAGAATACGGCTACCGGCATTGAAGATACCGTTGAAGATGCAGCCCGTGCATGGACTGTCGGTTCTACCTTATATATACATGTACCGGAAACTTCCGACGTATATGTAGTTAGTGGTACCGGAGCTTTGCAGCAACAGCTTCGTGGCGTATCGGGCGACTACAATATGCAGTTGCGTGCCGGTTTCTATATCGTACGTATCGGTGAAGTATCACAAAAGGTGATTATTCGCTAAACGGTATTAATAGGAGTGTATGCAAAAGGGGGACGATTGATATTATCGTCCCCCTTTTTATGCTCGTTGTGTCGGTGTTCTTTTACTGCTGATTGAACCATTCGCGGATGGCATCGATCAGTATCTGGTTTTCGGCTGTCGTTTGGGTAGACAGGCGGATGTATGTTTCATCAAGTCCGCGGAAGTTGGACGCGTCGCGAACCAGGATGCCGTAGTTGTCCCACAAGTATTTTTTCAGTTCGGCAGCTGTCCCTTTTTTCAGACGGACAAGGAAGAATGTTGTGGAAGAAGGGATCACTTCCAGGTTATCGAATTTATTCAACTGGTAGATCAGTTCGGCTGTTTCGCGTTGCCATTTGCGGATGGGCAAAGTGAACTGTGCCGGATGGATCAGGATATATTTGCTCGCTTCCAGTGCTATCGCATTGATAGACCAGGGAATGATATATTTGTTTACCTCGTTTACAATTTCCGGAGAAGCGACAAGATAACCGATACGCAGTCCCGGAATGTTGTACGCTTTGGAAATAGACTGGATAAGGATCAGGTTCGGATGGTTCTTTACGTCCGAAGGTTTCAGCATATCTTCGGTAGTAAAGGCAACATACGCCTGGTCGATGATGAATTTCGTATTGCGGTTGGCTGTGAGCAATCCGAGTATCTCCGTGCGGTGAAGCAGTTTGCCATCCGGGTTGTTCGGGTTGCATATCCAGCAGAAATCCTGTCCTTCCAAAGAAAGCTCCGAGAGATCGTCGGAAGTGGAGAAGAAGCTGATTTCGTGTTCATGCAGGCGGCAGGCGTCTTCATATTCGGAGAAGGACGGAACAGCGATCATCGATTTGGCCCCTCTCCATGCCTGGGCGATCAGATAGAAAGCGGTAATGGAACCGTTGGTTACTACTACGTTCTCTTCTTTTATTTCGTATCGACGGGCGAGTAACCGTTTGAGTGAAGCGGCATCCGGTTCCGGATAACGTGTCAGTTTATTGAATTGCTCGTTGAGATGTACCTGGAGCTTTTCAAGGTTGGCGCCGTGCCATACATTGGAGCTGAAGTTTATCTTTACTTCGTTCTGTGAGTTGTAAAAGTCGTCACCGTGTCCGAATAGCATACTTTATTTGTTTTTAGTAATTAATGTTGTTATATAAGGTACTGCAAAAATACTAATCTTTTTGGCTTTTTCTATCAATTGACTTATAGATTGCGTCCTGTATGCGTGTTCGTATATCCAATGCACTCAGCTTGCTGTTGGCGCGTGACGGGTTGACCCGGTTGCAGAGGAATATATAAAGTAACTGGTTGGTGGGATCCACCCAGAAGCAAGTCCCTGTAAATCCGGTATGTCCGTAGACGGATGGCGGTGTCAGGCTGCTACAGGGCGAACCTTTATGCGAACCTACGGCCGGTTTGTCGAACCCCAGCCCGCGGCGGCTTGTCGGACTTTTGCTTTGCGTAAAGAGACGGCAGGTTTCGGGCGACAGGTATTGCTCATTGCCGTACTTCCCCTGGTTAAGGAACAGTTGCAGAACCTTTGCCAGGTCGTTGGCGTTGGAGAACAGTCCGGCATTACCGGATACGCCACCCTGGAAAGCGGCAGCTTCGTCGTGCACATATCCCCGGATCAGCTGGCGACGCACGAACCGGTCGTCTTCTGTGGGGACGATCTGCAACGTATCCATCACTTTCAATGGGTTATAGGTGGTGTGACGGGCGCCCAGGCGGCTGTAGAAATCGTTGTGGAGCAGTTGATCCATCGGTTGCTTCATCTGGTTTTCCACCATCATCTTCAGCATGATGAAGTTGACGCAGCTGTACACATATTTGCCGCGTGTACCGAGACGGGAGTCTTTTATCTCCTGCATGATACTGTCTTTGAAAGAGTCGTGGAGATAGAAGTCACGTGCCACTTCGGTCGTGAAACCTGGTTTCTTCTTATCGGAAACCAGGTCGGGCAGGTATTTGAAATCGTTGCGGACAAAGGTCTTTGCGTCGAAGCGCACCGGGTGGGTGGCATTCTTTTCGCGGCTGTAGAGACTACCTTTATAGCTGTCTTTGTCGATGGCATTCAGGTAAAAGTTGATGGTGGAGACTACGCCCGACTGGTGGTAGAGCATTTCCTTTATATTCAGATCCTTTTTATTGGAGTCTTTCAGCTCCTGGATATATTCCGATATCTTATTGTTGAGCGTGAATTTCTTTTCATCATACGCCTTCATGACTGCCAGTAAAGTGCCGGCTGCTTTGGAAGCGGAAGCCAGATCGTAGACCGAATTTTCCCGTACAGGCTGGCGCTCGCTGTAATCGAAATAGCCGAACGATTTGTCATAGATCACCATGCCGTCTTTCGCCACAAGCACCTGACAACCGGGATAGGCTTTCTTTTCCAGTCCCTCTTCTACAATGGAGTCGATCACATCGAGGCGTATCGGGTTGGCACCGGCTTCTTCGGGTTCATGGTAACCCAGCCGGGTCTTTTCCGTAAAAATGCCGGTTCCTGCATAGTAAAGTCCGGGGATGGTAACAGGCAGTTTTCCTTTGGCGGGGATACCTCCGAATATCAGTTGGGCGGCATATTCCTGAGCCAGGGGAGTCGCTTCATATCCCATGACGACTGCTTTGGCTTTCTGTATGGAGTTTTTGTAGTCTTTACAGAAATAGGGCAGGGTGAAGAAGGCGTAAACCAGTTCTTTCTTGCTGGCCAGTGTGCGGAGCAACTGGCTTTCCGGTATCCGCACGGTATGTATGCTGCAAATGATAACATCGTATTTTTCCAGTTGCCTGTAAACCTGCTGAACTTGTGCCGCTGTCGAGCTACGGCTGATACTGAAGCAGGCCACGGAGTCGTAACGGCCCAGCATCTCCTGGAAATCGTTTCCTACGGGTGAACCAATCGACAAGGCGGCAATTTTCTTTTTATCCAGTTGCCGGAGCGGAATCATGTCGGCTTCATTCTTAAGCAGCGTGATTGCTTCCGCATTCAGTTTGGCGGCCAGCCAGGCGGCGTGCGGCGAGTTCAGTCGCTTGCTTAAGCCTTTGACCTCTATCGGACTATATTTGTTAAGACCGGTAATGTATTTATACTGAAGTATCTTGATGCATTTGGCTTCGATGTCTTCTATATTGAGGATACCTTCGTCTATCGCTTCCTTCACGGCAGTGAAGTCATTGATCGGGGCGGCCGGAGCCAGCAGGATATCGTTGCCTGCCAGTAAAGCCTTTACCGAAGGATTGTCCAGCTTACTGGTCGTCGCACCTTTCATGGCCAGCGCGTCAGTAAAGCAGAGCCCCCTGAATCCTAATTCCTCTTTCAGCAATCCGGTGACTATCGGGCGGGAGAGGGAAGAGGGCAGATTGCGTGTTTTGTCGAGAGCCGGAACATAAAGATGCCCGGTCATAACACCTGCATATCCATCATATATGTATCGTCTGAAAGGATAGAGCTCGACACTGTCCAGACGTGCCCGGTCATGATGTACGGAAGGTAGTGTGTTGTGTGAGTCTTCCGAGGTATCTCCATGTCCGGGGAAATGTTTGGAAACAGAGATAATACCTTCCCCTTCCAAACCGCGTGCATAAGCGAGGCCTTTGTCCGCTACCGCTACCGGATTCTCTCCGAAGGAGCGCAGGCCGATTACCGGGTTGTCGGTGTTGCTGTTCACATCTATGTCGGGGGCGAAGTTGATCTGGATCCCCAGTTCTTTACACTGGCGGGCTACTTCTTTTCCATATTCGGTGATCAGTTTATTGTCTTCGATCGCTCCCAGCATCATGTTCTTGGGAAAACGGGTCGTACCGCTTAAACGCATCGACAATCCCCATTCTCCATCCAACGAAACAAACATAGGTACGCGCGAGGCTTTTTGAAGCCGGTTGGTCACTTCAGCTTGCGTCACCGGGTTGCCTTTATGGAAAAGGATACCTCCGATCTTGATTTCATTTACGTACCGCAGGAGCCGTTGCATGTTGCGGTTGTCTGATTTCGGTTCGGCGATCACCATAAAAAGTTGCCCGATCCGTTCATCGTAACTCATCGCGTCAAACACCGAATCTACCCAGTGATTCATTTTTGCCTGATCGACGTTACGGTACATATTAGGAATAGTCTGTGCTTTGGCAGTTAATAAACACACTGCGCAAAACAGTATTGTAAGTATCTTCCTCATCTTCACGTTATCATTATTATCCCTCAAAAATAGGAAAATTAGTTGAAGTTTTACCTGAGTGAAGTAAATGTTTTATCTATCTTTGTATCTGATTGATCAAAGGAATAATATTATTAACTATGAAATAAAGAATCCAAATGGGAAATAAAGAATGTTTATTTGAGAGTCCTGCTCTTTTGACAAATGTCAGACAGTTAATCGAACAAAGTCGTCTCCGAGTCGCTTCCGTTGTAAATTCAGAAATAAGTATGCTTTATTGGTCTGTAGGCAAACTAATTAGTGAGGATATACTGAAGAATGAGCGTGCTGAATATGGCAAGCAGGTCGTTGCATCTTTGTCACAGCAGCTTACATTAATATATGGAAAAGGATGGAGTGAAAAACAATTACGGCATTGTATGCGATTTTTTCAGGTATTTCCGGAGAAACCAATTGTCTCTACACTGTGGAGACAATTGACGTGGTCGCATATTAAAGAGGTTTTACCTATTGAAGATGGCTTAAAACGAGATTTCTATATAGAAATGTGTAAAATGGATCGTTGGAGTGTTCGTATTCTTCGTGAACGCATTGATTCCATGTTATATGAACGTACTGTTATCAGTCAGAAACCGGAAGAAACAATCAGCAGCGAGCTTCAAGCATTAAAAGAAGAGGAAAAATTATCTCCCGATCTTGTATTCAAAGATCCTTATTTTCTCGATTTCTTGGGATTGAAGGATACTTATTCGGAGAATGATTTGGAATCGGCTATTATCGCAGAATTGCAAAGCTTTATCGTTGAGATGGGAGGTGATTTTGCTTTTCTTGCCCGACAGAAACGTATTACTGTTGATAATGAAGATTATTATATTGACCTTTTGTTTTTTCATCGGAGATTGCGTTGTCTTGTTGCTGTAGAACTAAAGTTGGGTCAGTTTAAAGCTTCTTATAAAGGACAAATGGAACTTTATTTGAGATGGTTGGAGCGTTATGAAATGATGGAAGGAGAAAATCAACCAATCGGATTGATCCTTTGTGCTGGGAAAAGTGAGGAGCATGTTGAGCTGATGCAACTGGATAAATGCAATATTAGAGTGGCAGATTATTTAACTAAGCTACCGGATAAGAGAATCCTTGAAGAAAAGCTTAGACTTTCAATAGAGCGTGCAAAAGTAAGGTTAGACAATCGTTCGGATAAAGAGAAATAGGTCATAGCGAGTGAATTATTACTTAAACTATTTGCGTATCAAATAAATCTTTCGTTACTTTGCATCCGCTTTGCGCAATCTCTGTCGGGAGAAGTAGCCCGTTATATTGCGTTTCGTTTAAAATTACAATTAAAAAGCTATAAAACAATGGATTTAATTAAGATTGCAGAAGAAGCGTTTGCTACGAAGAAGGAATATCCTTCATTCAAGAGTGGTGACACTATTACAGTAGCTTACCGTATCAAAGAAGGTAACAAGGAACGTATCCAGCAGTACAGAGGTGTAGTTATCCGTATCTCAGGACATGGTGACAAAAAACGTTTCACAGTTCGTAAGATGTCTGAAAACGTAGGTGTAGAGAGAATTTTCCCGATGGAATCTCCGTTCATCGAAAGCATCACTGTAAACAAACTTGGTAAAGTACGTCGCGCTAAATTGTATTACCTGCGTGCTCTTACTGGTAAGAAAGCAAGAATCAAAGAAAGAAGATTCTAATCCTTCGGGGTTTAATTGCCATAAAAAAAGGTTACTCATTGCGGGTAACCTTTTTTTATGCCCTTATGCGGGCGTTTCGCCGATGTTTTTGTCCGTTTCGTCGGTTTGATTTCCCTTTGACTGCTGAATAGGTTTATCTTTGACCATTATAAATACTATTCTTATGCAACATTCCGTAAAAAACAATCTGGTGATTGGTTTTATCGTGTCAGTGCTGTTAAGCCTGTTTGTTAACTTTTCCATGCTGATGCTTACTTATAAGATGCAGTCGCTGGATTTGCCTTTTCGTGGCAGGCATTCGTTCGGGGACGAGTTCCTTTACTATTCCCTGTTCTGGTTCTTCATGTATGCCTTTCTGTTGTTTATGCTGAACTCGCAGATATATAAGCTGGGCGACCGCCTGTTCCATAATAAAGAATATAAAACGATGCTGTTGGCGGCTGTACTGACGATCGTCTGCGGGGTGGCACTGTTTCTTTTATACCCCGGCGTACAGCGTTTCATCATGACGGATCTCCTGCAGATGGATGAAATGTTTCGGGCGGATAGCTTTACGGTTATGGAGCGGGCTCCCGATATGGCAGTAAAACCCGGGCCGCCCGATCATCGTATGGCTGTAACACTCAGCCGGGGAATAGATCATCCGAGGCCATTCCTGACAGAACATCTACTTATCCTGCTGACTGTCTTGTTGAGTGTCCTTCTGATACGCCTGCTGAATGGAAAACAACAGATGATGCTGGAATATGAGAAACTCAAGACCGAGAAACTCCAAACTTCTTATAACGCCCTGATGGGACAGATCAACCCCCACTTTTTCTTTAATTCCCTGAATGGCCTGAATTCGCTGATACGAAACGGCGAGAAGGAACAAACGCTGACTTATCTCGACGAACTGTCGAACGTGTTCCGCTATATCCTACAGAGCAACAAGAAAGAAATGGTCACCCTGGCAGAAGAATTACAGTTCGTAAAAGCTTACACTTATCTGCTGAGCGTGCGTTACGAAGGCAAGCTATTCTTCTCAATACAAGCGGCTCCCGCTCTTCTGCTTTGCTATCTTCCCATCCTTAGCGTGCTGCCCCTGATCGAGAATGCAGTCAAACATAACGTGATCAGTAAGCAGTATCCGTTGCAAATCGACATTTATACTACAGAAGAGCATGCTTTGGTGGTGTCCAATAAAGTACAACCGAAGGTGGAGGAGGGACATAGCAGCGGCATCGGACTTAAAAATCTCTGGGGACGTTACCGGCTGCTGACCGGGAAAGATATTACGATCTCCAACCGGAAAGAATACTTCAAAGTCTCTCTCCCTTTGCTGGATACGCCGGTCAAAGCATGAATTATGAATTATCGAAACGAAAAGATTGTATGAAAGCTGTCATTATTGAAGATGAAACTGCTGCTGTAGGTAGCCTGAAGGCTATCCTGGCGCAGAACTCCATTATTGCGATCGAAGTAATAGCGGAGTTGGAGAGTATTGAGGAGAGCGTGGCATATTTTCGGGAAGAACCTCATCCCGACATTATCTTTATGGATATCCACCTGGCAGATGGCTCGGCTTTTAAGATCTTTGAGCAGGTAGAGATCGAAGCTCCCGTTGTTTTTACAACTGCTTACGACGAGTATGCCCTGCAGGCCTTTCAGGTAAGCAGTATCGATTATCTGTTGAAGCCGGTTACGCTGGCTTCCCTGGAACGTGCCTTAAGTAAGTTGCGCGTGTTCAGCCCGGAAGAACGTCTGGCACATATCCGGCAAACGAATGACACGATCCAGAAACGGCATGTGATAAAGAGCCTGCTGATCATGCTCACCGACAAATTCTATCCCTTACAGGTTGAGGAGATCCTTTATTTCTATACGATGAACGAAAAGGTGACCGCCTATACTTCCGACGGAAAGCAACACCCGGTAGACCGTACGCTGGATACCCTGAGCGACCAGCTCGACCTGAAAGACTTCTTCCGTGCCAACCGCCAGTTTATCATCGCCCGTAAATCCATCAAGGATATCGACCTCTGGTTCGGCAGTCGCCTGTCGGTCAACCTGACCTTACCCGTTCCCGAACGTATCATTATCAGCAAGACAAAGACGCCTGTATTTAAAAAGTGGATATTGATGGAATAGTTTTCCGGTGGAATACTGCATCACAAAAGCAAGTTTTTTCACCCTGCCACTTCGGGCGATTCACCGATCAAGTTGTACCATTTATCGGTGGTTAACCTTTGTTCACCGAATATTCTTATTTATTTGTAGTGTAAACTAAAAAGAGAATCAACTATGTTGAAATGTATTACTTTCGATGGAGATGCTTCTACGTTGAACACCCTGATGGGTTATTTTGAGAAGTTGGATAAAGCACTCGCTGACGTGCATGACGTTTTGCACAAGGAACAAACCGAGCAACCTATATTTGTTCGGGAAGGAAGTAAGATCATTCGCCTTCGCAGAGAGGAGATCCTTTTTCTGGAAGGCTATGGCGATTACGTCAAGATTCATCGTACAACGGGCAAACCCTTGCTTTCGCAGGTCAGCCTGAAGCGATTTGAAGAAAATCTTACCGACGGATTGTTCTGTCGTGTACACCGCTCCTATATCGTAGCTCTTTCCCATATCAGCTACATCGAGCGGAAAAGGATACGCATCGGTGAGGAGTTGATCCCCATCAGCGATTCTTACCTGCCTGCCCTTATGGGGCGGCTGGCGTTGCAGGAATAGGTAGATCCTGTTCCTGATAACTAAAAAGATTCTATAAAAATGTAATTGGAGAAACAATGCCGTGATTCCGTCTGTTTGGAGGAAAATTAAAAACAAATAGACTATGAATTACGGCATTAGTGTTTTATTTAGGGCAATCCCCTTGTTGATGGCTTTGTTTTGTTTCGGTTATGGTTTGTTCGTTTATGAATATGGAACAGATCCGGGTAAGTTTGTGGCAGGGCCGGTAGTATTCTCTCTGGGGATGATCTGTATCGCTCTCTTTTCCACAGCGGCAACGATTATCCGGCAGATCATAAACACCTTCGGGATGGTGAGCCGGTACGCACTTCCGGCACTCGGTTATCTGTCTGCACTGCTGACGGTGATCATCGGGATCCATATAATGGAATCGCCCGATACTTCATCGTTCGTAGCCGGTCATGTTATCTGCGGAGTAGGGCTGATCACAGCTTGTGTGGCTACTACGGCTACCTCTTCCACCCGCTTTACGATGATCACCGTCAATTCCAAAAAGACGGATCACGATGTCCCGCCCGAAGCGTTTACCCGTGCACAGGGATTGACCTTGATCGCTATTGCCGGGCTGATTGCACTAGCTGCTTGGATATGGGCTTTCTGGTTGCTGGCCAACAGCGGGCATGGTTCCAAATATTTCGTGGCCGGACATGTGATGATCGGATTGGCTTGTATCTGTACCAGCCTGATAGCATTGGTCGCCACTATTGCCCGCCAGATACGGAATATCTTTTCACCGACCGAACGTGAAATATGGCCGATCATGGTATTGATCATGGGTAGCCTGTGTGTTATCTGGGGAATAATCCTGATCCTGGCGACAGCCAATGCGGCAAGCGGTGCTACCGGCTATATCATGATCGGACTTGGATTAGTTTGTTTCAGCATATCCAGTAAAGTGATCCTGTTGTCGAAGATATGGCGGCACGAGTTCAAGCTATCCAACCGTATACCGTTAATTCCGATCTTTACGGCACTGACTTGCCTGTTCCTTTCCGCTTTCCTGTTTGAAATGGGCTCGGTTCATGGATATTATTTCGTACCGGCCAGGGTTTTGGCTGGATTAGGTGGTATTTGTTTTACCCTATTTTCTATTGTCAGTATCTTGGAGAGTGGAACGTCTTCCAAATAAATAATTTATATTCTTGATATATTGCAGGGGCAGGTTTAATTGATCTGCCCCTTTTCTTATTGAAAACCCTTACAACTTTATCTTATAAAACAACTCGCTCAACGTATAAGTCACCGTTATCCCTATGACGTCTTTTTGGTAGGTATTGTTTTTTAGTTTGGTGCGGTCGTAGAAGAGGGCGGCGTTGATCTGTCCGTTGGAGACAGGCAGGCCGAAACCTAAACTGGCCCGCCATGAAAGGCCGGATTGCCCGCTGATGTTCATATAAGGGGTGGAGACGTCCAGTCCGGCTTTGTAAGACATCCGTTTCCAATAGCTGCTTGAAGAATACCCGTTCGGGAAGTAACAGACTCCGGCACGTACTTCGTGTGCATCCTTGAACTTCACCCGGCTGTCGTTGGATATCATGGAGCTGTATTGCTGAAACTTATAGTCGAGCGCATACGTCCATTTCCGGTAGACCAACGATCCGCCGATCCCCATGTACTGCGGGATATATTGGGAGGAACTCTTGTCGCTTTCTTCCGTTTCCACGTTCCCGTTCGTTATGATGGTCGAATTATCCATCTTCAGATGTTGCTTGTATCCGTAAACCGCCCCGAGCGTAATCGATTTATCCTTGGCAATATTCCGGTGATACTGGATCCCGAAATCAGCATAAAAGGCATTCGTATACATTTTGTTTTCGACAGTCATGCTACCCTGATTCTCCGACGCCTTTATATTCCCGAAAATATAATTCAGGTTCACCCCGACGGTCAAATGTTTGGAAAGCATGAAGGCATTGGTCAGATACACCTTGGAAAGACCGCCGTATCCTTCGAAGGTACTGGTATAGTAAGAGTTGGGCGAACCTTCCAACGGCTGCGTACTCTGGAAATAGTAACCGACCGACGAGTAAGGAGTCAGCCCGGCAGCCATATACCAGCGGGGCATGATCCGTCCGGCTAACGCAAAAGCCGATACGTTGCCGGAGAAAGCATCGCTGCTTCCGCTTTTCGACTTATACGATTCGCTTTTGGCGAAGGCGGACGTTTCGGCAAAGAGCCTGCACGAGTCGAGCCCCGAAAGTCCGGCCGGGTTCTCTGTGTTTATCAACGAGGAATGACGCATCCCGGTGGAAACCCCACCCATCGCCGAATTGGAGCCGTACAATCCGGTTACGATCTCACCGATACCGAACATGGAATAAGGCGAGGAAGTCATAATATTTTGCGCGTTTGCTGCCGTTGCAGTCAGCAGGAGGGAAGAGAATATATACTTAATAGCTTTCATATATTTTGTAGATTAGCTGTAATACGATGGGCGATTTGCTTTGACGGTCGCCAAAGGTCATGTTCTTGAATGTTTGGGTGTAGCTGTCTTCGTTCAGCACCAGTTGCAGGTTATGCTTGTTTATTCCGATTGTACCCAGTTCCTGCTGCATAAAGTCGGTGACATCGAAATAGTAATACGTATTTTCATTATATACATTATCTTTTACAAGCGTTCCGCCCTGAACCTCCGATCCGAGGTAGTCTTTTACGGCATCGGTAACGACGTTGTTCTCGTCGGCAATATAGAGATAGATACTGTCGGGGAGCGCATTTATATCCGAGTAGGTGCCCAGTTCGGGGTACAGTTTGAGCATGGCCGACTCTATCACCACCCTTTCCCCCAGTTTCATGATATTGTTGAGGTGGGGGAACTCCAACCGGGTGAACCAACCCAACCCACCGAATAATACACCCCGGTTGTCGAGAGCTTTGGAAGGTATTTCAACGTCCTTTGCAGGATAAGGCTCCATCAGGGTTCCGCTCCTGTCGTGATCGATATGGCTGAAGTGAGTGGAGGTGTTAGGGGCGAACACCAGCTCCTGCTCGTTACTCTCTTCCCCGATGATATGGTAATGCAATACCATTGTCGACATCGTATCGGCCAGTTGGAAAGAGAGTATCGAATGGCTGTCCGGATTGTCGGGAACTATAACGACTCCTTTAAAGTAATTCTCAAAACGTTCGGACGACACTGCTTCATCCCGTTCGTGGAAACGGGTCAGCAGGTTTTGCCCCAATTCGTCCGGCAGGCGGATTTCCAATCTGTTGCCGGCCAATGGGCGGGGTTTGAACCTGCAACTACCTATAGGAGTAGGATCGTAGGTAAAGGAAGAGGTATTATATAAGTAACCGTTGTCGTTGAGGAGAACCTTTTCCGTTAGCTGGTAAACCGAGAACTGCTGATACTGTAAGGTATCGCCCAGGCAATAACTACCGTACGACAGCGACAGGATCAGTGAGTCCAACACTACTGTCTTGCTGATATCCGTGCTGTAAGTGGGGCGTGTATAAGGTATATATCCCGTCGATTTCATCGTACCCCAAAGCGAATGCGTATATTCTCCGATCAGTGCCACCCCTGTCCCGGATGTTTCCAGCGAGTCGATCAGTACGGAAGTGATGACGACTGTTGAGGTATCGGTACTGATATTGCGAAAAACCGAATCGACCAGTCCGTTGCCGTATTTATTACTTTCGTCATAGCAGGAAGAAAGCAGGCAGCCGGAAAGGCATATCCAAAATAGAAAAAGAATCTTATTCATATACATTATATATATTAGTAATAGAGTCTGTTGATCGGGCAAAGAACCGCAATCGCCTATTCTTGTGCAAGAATAACCTGTCAAACGCTGATATTGCTCCATTAACGGTTGAAATCGGCAGGTCAACCAGTCTGCGGGGTGCGGGAGGGGGCTTTACCCCCTTTTTTAAGGCATTCACCGAGCAGGATGGCCTGTTTGCCGATTTAATTTGCCGGACAACAAAAAGCCCTGTTCTTTTGTGACCGTAAAACAGTAACACGCTATATGATGACACAAAAAAGATTATTTCTATTCCTGATAGCACTGCTTCCGGTGATGATGATCTCCTGCGGTGACGATGATGACGATGATTTGCAAGGTAAATGGTATCGTATGTCCGACTTCGACGGTCTTGCCCGTAGTTATGCATCTTCGTTTACCATCGGGAACAAAGGATATTTGGCCTGCGGGTATAATGGGAAAACGAAACCTCTCTCCGACGTATGGGAATACGATATGGATCGGGATTCATGGACACAGAAGGCCGACTTCCCCGGTGTAGCCCGCAACACGGCCACTGCAATGACTATCAACCAGAAAGGCTATTTAGGCACTGGTTATGATAGTGAAAACTATCTGAAAGACTTTTGGGAATACGATCCGGCGTCGAACACCTGGACACAGAAAGCCGATTTCCCCGGTTCAGCCCGTTATGACGCGACTGCGTTCGGGATCAACGGGAAAGGATACATGGGTTCCGGTTATGACGGCAACTATCTGAAAGATTTCTATGCTTTCGACCCGTCTACCAACAGCTGGACACAGATCGTCAGCATCGGCGGAAGCAAACGCCGCGGGGCGACCAGCTTTGTACTGGATAATATCGCCTATGTCTGCTGCGGTACGAACAATGGAGGATATGTGGATGATTTCTGGAAGTTCGACCCGTCTGACGGGACATGGACGCAGTTGCGCGATATGTCGGACTCCTCGGATGAGAGCTATGATGATGATTATAATATAGTACGGACGAATGGCGTAGCCTTAGTCATCGACGGGGCAGTTTATCTGGCCTGCGGTGAGAGTGGAGGCGTACGCTCCGATACTTGGAAATACTATCCTACAACCGACTTGTGGGAGAAGGTAGCCAAGTTTAAGGGAACAGCCCGTAGCGCCACGGTCGCTTTCTCCAATGGTGAGAGAGGATTCGTAGCAACCGGTAGTAGCAGTACCTATTACTTTGATGACATTTGGGAACTTCGCCCTTATGAATTTGATGATGATGACTATTAAAGGTAGAAAAGCCCTGTGGGGGCTATGCGTACTACCGGTACTGATTCTATTTGTTTACATCTGTTCCGGAGAAAAGGGGTCTCCGGACGGCCGGCAACCGGAGTTGCAAACGTATCGATTGGGGAATGGCTGGGGATACCGGATCCTGATGAATGATAAAGTGTTGATTGATCAACCCACCATTCCTGCAATTGATACATTAATGGCTTTTCCCGATGAGGCGAGTGCCCGAAATATCGGTTCGCTTGTCCGTGACAGGATTGCCAATAATGAAAACTTCTCTATAACAAAAGAAGATATTCAACATTCACTCTCTGATTTAAATAAACGATAATTCAACGTAAACGTCGAAAGGGCGGCCAGTGATGGTCGCCCTTTCTTTTTGGGGTAAGTGCGGTTCGTGAACCGCACTTACGAACTGCCCTTACAGGAGCACCTTGAACCGTTCGTCTCCGATGCGGACGAGGTAGACACCTTCCGGCAAGGGAAGGGCTATGGCTTGGCCTGTGGTGACAGGTTGCAGCTTTTGCAGTCTGCCGTCGGCGGTGAAGATATAAGCCTGACCGTCGGTGCCCGCTTCGATATGCAGATAACCTTCGGCAGCCCATACTTTGGACTGGTTTGCCGTAACCGTTTCGTTGCCTACCGGATCGGGGTTCTTTATGATACCGTCGATCAGGATTTGCACATCGCTACGCACATACTTGACGATATATGCGCCGTCACTACTGCGAGGTTGAATTGTTTCACCCCGGTCGGTTGTTATCACGGGCTCAGACTTATCGTACTCCTTATCGAGGGTCAGATAGAAACGGAAACTGCCCCATGCTTCCACTTCATAATCGCCTGCTACGGGATCGGTGGTTGCTCCTTCTACTGCCGGAAGGGTTACCGTGTGGTAGACTGTCGGGGTAGTGGAACCACCTCCGTCACCTTCATTTCCTCCTCCGGATTTTGCTTCAAACTCGGCGGAAAGAGTGATGTCGCCTGTAACGGTATAGGTGTTTCCGTTGATCGGATTTCCGCCTGCCGTCAGCTGTTTCAACTGGTAGCCGGTGGCGGGGGTGGCGGTGATCGTGAGTACGGAACCTTTGTCTACGGTATTTGCACCTGGGGTCAGGGTTGTCCCGTCAGGTTTCTTAACTTCGATGCTGCCGTTGGCTATTGCTGCGTCTACTGTTACCGTGTGAGTCATTGCAAATGTAGCTTCGACAGTCAGGTCGGTACCTTTTGTGGCAAGGTCGCTGCCAACAATATAGCTGCTGCCGGATGTAAAGTTGCTACCGGATACTTTCAATGAAGCCGTTTTGTAAGAACTGTTCGGTTTGGCTGTGATGGTCAGTTCCGTATTTGCCGGTATATAATCGCCATCGTTGTAGAGGGTGCCTCCGGAGGTACTCTTAACTTCGATGTTTCCGTTTGCATCCGATGTAGTTGTCAGTTTAAATCCGATATAGAGTAATTTATCTATATCGCCCTGACCGTTGATAAGCGCTCCACCTGTTGTTTTCAGCTTGGGTAGATTGGGGCCGGCTATTGCCTTGGTAGTAGTAGTCATATCAGTCCATGCGATATTCCATGCATCAGGGTCGGAAGGCGTACAGTTTGCTCCGTTCCAGTCTCCTCCGTCGTTTTTATCCGCACCGATTGCCGTCCAGCTGCCGGGCATTAATGTGGTTGCGTAATTGTTGGAGAGAGTCGCACTTGAGTTATATCCCTTTTCGCCCAGAATACGACCGGAATGGAAATCCGGACGGCCATCCGTGTTTGTTAAATCGAATTCTTCTTTGCTAAGAGCCAGGCAATTCGTTATACGACTCTGTTCTGTCGGTTGACCATAAATACTAGAAACACCTCCGATTATACCTCCGGCATAAGCGCTACCACCTCCGCCATCACCGCCGTGTATCCCTTTTATTTTACAGATCGAATAGCAGTTGCTGACAGTCAGGTTTGTTCCGGAGCCTGCAATGCCACCTCCATAAACTAAATAGGTAGACACAAGGCTTATATTACAGGTGGAATAACAATTCAGAATGGTAGATTGAGATCCTTTTCCGATGATACCTCCAGCAGCTGTAGAGCCGAATGAGTTTAGATCTGCTATTATCGCTCCTCCTGTCGTGTAACAGTTTTGAATGGTGGAATTATCTTGAATCTCTCCGGCTATACCTCCAACAAGAGTATTACTAGCTCCTGTCGAATTGAGCGTTCCGAACTTTACCCCCAGATTCTCGACTGTCCCGCTTTCAATGACACCAAATAAGCCAACTTGTGTTGCCCCTTCCGCGTTCAGTCCTTCGATTACATAACCATCGCCGTTAAAGGTTCCTTTGAAAGGGGTGGCAGTCGAGCCGATCGGCGTCCAGTTGTTGCCGTTATAGCCGGTCAGGTCGATATCGTTTGTCAACTTGTAAGGGCCTGCCAGATGTGCTGCATTCGTATTGATAGCGGCCAGCTCGGCTGCGGTACCGATGGAGATTGGTGTTGTCTCTTTGAAAACGTAGGGTTGTGGTGTTGATGACTTGAACGGGTTTGTATCTTCCTTCTTTAAGGTAGGCATACATTTATCCCAATTGGCGTTTGCTGCCCATTTTCCGGTACCTGTCCAGGTGGAGAGAGGGGCGGCACCATCATCTTTATTATCCCACTTCGTGCCATTTGCGGCATTGCCATAACCAGACTCAACTCCGTTTAAGGTGGTTAGCGGAGAGACATAATTGGTGGTGAAGGAGTTACTGCTCTGGGCAATGGCATTGCTACTGACATAATAATTTCCGCCGTTTTGGTCTACATCGACAGAAGCTACTATGCTTCGGCTTAAAACCAGACAATTGGAAATTGCAGAAGCCTGGTTAGTTATGCCTGCGGCATAACAGTGTGAAGAATCGATAGTCTTCGCATGTGCCCTTAATTCACCGGAATACCAACAATTTGTGATGGTTACATCAGTGTCCCACCTAGATCCAACTATTCCTGCTATCCGGATACCTGTTGTTGCCAGATTAGCATACGCTACTGCATTGTCGAATTCGAGGGTTATATCTGTTGTTCCATAACAGTTTTGGATCGTTGTATTCTCGGCTATACCGGCTATGCTACCCATCAGGATCGTAAACTCAGCATCCCATGTTGGAAAGTCTCCATCGCAATAAATACCACCTCCGGTCACGTAGCAGTTTTCTATTGTACACTGTTTTGCTTCTCCGACTATTCCACCAGCCTTGATAGTTCGAAGATCACTGATACATATGCCTTCCGGGGCAATTACCACCCCCAGGTTCTTAATAACGCCGTTCTGGCCAACCTGTCCGAACAATCCTTTGTCCTCGCCACTTACGCTTGCCGGGATATGTAGTCCGGATATTGTGTATCCGTCTCCGTCGAAAGTGCCGGCAAAGTATTTGTTGAAACTGGAACCTTCTTCCATTCCGATCGGCGTCCAGGCGGTGCTCCCCAGGTCGATATTTTGCGTGAGTTTGAAAAACTTGCCATTAAAGGTTGTAGAATGGTTCGCTATCTGGTCTGCCATCCATTCCAGATGCGCCCGCTCGCTGATTTGATAAGCGGAACCCTCACTATTACCGTCTCCGGAGGGTTGTCTGCCTTGTCCCCATGCCATCATTGGCAGGAGATAAACCATAACGACCGTCAGTAGTAGCCGGAAAGTTGTTTTTAGTAAATAATGTTTCATGTTATATTTTATTTAATTGATATATTGTCGTCCTATCCGCTCACATAGGGTGAGCCTATACGGGAGCATAGGGTGTCCCTATCCCCTCACATAGGATGACCCTATACGCTCACATAGGGTCATCCTATAAAAAGTTTATTCGATTACGGGGCGGTCGTCCTCGCCACTTCCGCCGCCATCACCAACAGTGAGTAGATAAGGGAAACGGTTGCGGCGTACGGTTTTCACTGTCTGCTGGTTGCTACCGCCGTATTGGGTGGCTACTTCCAGATAATATTTACCATCGGCCAGTGCCGGGATAATGAAGGAGAAGTAAGAAGGATCGTTGCGCGAAATGTAAATCATCGGGACAGCCGTTTCTGCTTCGGTCTCCGAGTTGATAAAGAAGAAACCTACGGTATTGCCTTCTGTACCTACGATTTTAACCCGTTTGCCTTCACCATTGAGGGTATTTCCCGGAGTGATCTTTCCGTTTACTGCACCGGAGAATATATCGGTCACTTTGGTAACGGTCGGAAGGCCTTCCACTACTTCACCGATGATCACGCTGATACCTTTCATATCCGTTTTAACTTCCTTAATGGGAGTGCTGCGGAGAGTGACGTTATTCTTTGCCGGATCGAATTTAGCCTTCGGCCCGATAAAGGAACCGTCTATTCCGAGAGAGTTGTTTGTCAATCCGAATTCTACGGTAGAACCGGAGTACAATTCATCCTTTGCAGTCGCCTTCAGATCGTTGTGGGCGGCCAGTAATTCGGAAGCAGAGAATTTGCTTTTACCGCTTGCTGCGATATTGCAGAGGTCTTCGATCGAGCGATTTGCCACGTAAGTAACGTTGGCAGTGAAGTCGTCTTCACGCTCTGTCAGCATGTTAGCCACTAAGGTGGCGACGATGCTACGCTTTTTAGGTTCGTTTGTTGCCATAGGCTTTATTAGATTTATTAAGTTCGACTAGAACTGTGGCAATAGCATTGATTTTCACGTTAGGGAAGCTCTTAGCCTTGTACTAAATACGATAGGATCACCGATATATCCATAGAGTTGGAATGTGGTTTGTCCTGCTTGTGGTACTCTGAGGGTACCAATTATATGACTGAAAAAGATAGAATAAGTATCTTTTTTAGCGTTAAACCTTGATTATAATCTTATGATATAAGTTGTATTTGTGGATTATTCCTATCTTTGCGGCTATTATGAACATAGTTCTAGTCGGACTATGGTTTCTTGTCGCTAATCTATCATCAGTTTCCTTCTTTTCTTTTTAGCAAGATAGGACAAGTGCTTTCTCTAACCGTCTCTTATCTTTGTATCGAAATACAATCCGATATGCAACAAAGACCATCTACAACAGAAGAATATCAGCGTAAAATAAATATCATCGTGGAGTATATCAACAATCATTTGAGCGAAACAATTGATTTGGATATACTGGCAGAAATGTCCGGTTTTTCGCCCTGGCATTTCCACCGGATCGTAAAAGCATTCCTGGGAGAGAATATCGGTGCTTTTATCATCCGTATGCGAGTCGAGACTGCCGCCCGGCTATTGCGCTACTCTGATATGCCGGTACAGGAAATATCCTGGCGCGTAGGATATGATGTACCGGGATATGAGCAGTATCTGAATAATCCGGCTAATACCGCTCCTGAAGAGCTGATCACCGAAATTCATATTCCGATCGAATAAATTAGTATATTTGCCGGCATGGAATCGTTTCAGATAATGTTGCCATCGCCGGCACTTGCTCCTTATGTCAGGTATTACTGGCTGTTGGAGACGGATAGTCCCGTTCTGGGTACTGAGCGCGTGATCCCGTCGGGAAATGTGCAGATGCTTTTTTACCGGGGCAATCCGATCCGGTTTTCTTCTTCCCATGACGAGCGTCTGGTAGACAATCAGGTGCTTTTGTCCGGTCAGTTTATCGGTTTCTCCGACCTGAGCTTTACCGGTACGATAAAAATTCTGGCCGTTATATTCCGTACCCATGCGGCAAGTGCTTTCTTCCGGATGCCTGTAAGCGAACTCTGCAACCGGAAAGTTTCAGCCGATGAAGCGGGCGACCGCGAATTGCAGGAACTGGAAGACCGTATATTATATGAAGCAGACGACCTGAATTGTATCCGCCTGGTCGAACGTTTCCTCTTATCCCGTCTGAACCCGCCGAAAGAACATAACCTGGAGCGGATGTTCTCCGCCATACATACTATCAACCGGAGTAAAGGGGAAATCCGTATTTCCGATCTGGCTTCTTCCGTCTTTCTGAGTACCAAGCAGTTTCAGCGTGTGTTTACCGGGCATGTGGGGATCAGTCCGAAAGAGTTTCTGCGGATTGTCCGTTTCCAGCATGCTTTATATGTGTTGCAATCCAACCCCGGCATGAGCTTCTCCCAACTGGCGTATGAATGTGGGTTTTATGACCAATCCCACCTGATCAATGAGTTTAAAGTCTTTTCCGGTTATACGCCAAAAGAGTATCTGGCTGCTTGTGCTCCCCATTCCGATTATTTTTCACAGGAGGATGAAGGGGGATAATCCGGAAAAACTTCTATATTTGCAGGCGTAATAATTAATCCAAGTGTTCAACTTATGAAGTGGCAACTCTGTATATAGCGTCGTTTTCCCTCATATAAGGCAAAGGTTCTCTTTGTCTGTTATTCGCTATCCTATTTATACAGGGTGCAAAATCTTATATTTTTATTAATTGCCGTGTTGCATTCTTCCCGGGAGGATGTACACTGACGCATATATACTAAGTTGAATTATGAATTTTACATACAAACAAATATGGCTCATCAACTTTCCTGTGATGATGAGCATTCTCATAGAACAGTTGATCAATATTACGGATGCTATCTTTCTGGGACATTATGGGGAGGTGGAACTTGGGGCTTCCGCCCTGGCCGGAATGTATTACCTGGCTATTTATATGTTGGGGTTTGGTTTTAGCCTGGGGCTGCAAGTGATGGTAGGCCGCAGGAATGGCGAACGGAATTACCATGAGACGGGTAAAGTATTCTTTCAGGGATTGTTCTTTCTTCTTGTACTGGCCGGGTCTATGTTTCTTCTGTCCTGGTTCTTTTCATCGAAACTGTTATCCTGGCTGATTACTTCGGAAGAAGTCTATGAGGCCGTTCTAAAATATCTTGACTGGCGTATCTTCGGCCTGTTGTTCACATTCCCGGCTTTGGCTTTCCGTGCATTCTTTGTCGGCATCACAAAGACCAGGATACTGACGACCGGCGCGATCGTTATGGTGACGACTAACGTTCTGTTGAATTATCTGTTGATATTCGGGAACCTGGGATTTCCCCGGTTGGGGATATCGGGCGCTGCACTGGCTTCTACAATCTCCGAACTTTCCTTCCTGGTCGTTTTAGTTGTTCATGTTTACCGTAAAGTAGACAGGCGTCATTACGGGTTGAAACCTGTCTGCGAATGGCCTTTGTTGATCCGCCTGCTTCGTCTTTCTGTATGGAGCATGATGCATTCCTTTACGGGGGTGGCACCCTGGTTCTTATTCTTTGTGATGATAGAACACCTGGGAGAAGCGCAACTGGCCATTGCCAATATAGTGCGTAGCATCTCGACCGTCTTTTTTGTCATAGTATGTTCTTTCTCTACGACAACCGGATCGCTGGTCAGTAATCTGATCGGAGCGGGAGAGTATAATAAGATCATGCCTTTATGCCGGAAAATGATGGGGCTGAGTTTCCTGTTGGGTATTCCGTTGATTATGCTTACGCTCTTTTTCTCCGATGGGGTGTTAGGTATCTATACAAGAAATCAGGAATTGATACGGGATGCGTTCGGGCCTTTCGTGGTGATGCTGTCTAATTATTTCCTGTCTGTCCCGGCGCATATCTATTGTAATGCTGTGACGGGAACGGGTAGGACACGTACCGCTTTTGTGTTCGAGTTGATAACGATCGTTCTTTACCTGCTTTATCTGTTCCTGATAGTGGTTCGGTTTGATGCACCGCTTGTAGTCTACTGGACAGCAGAGCTTTTGTATGTTTTCGTGTTGTTTGTCCTGTCCTACTGGTATATGAAGATGCGCTACATCAGAATATACGCTCCCGGAGTCTAAACAATTCATTCTCTGTATGGTTCTAATAAAAAGATAATTAAAAAGAAAGACTTATGGAATGTCGGATAGAAAAAGATACGATGGGAAACGTGAAGGTTCCTATCAATGCCTATTATGGGGCTCAAACACAGCGTAGTATTGACAATTTCAGGATTGCACAGGATATCAGCCGGATGCCGAAAGAAATTATACAGGCATTCGCTTACCTGAAAATGGGAGCCGCCCTGACGAATAAAGATGCAGGCGTCTTATCTCCGGAGAAATGCGACCTGATCGTACGTGTTTGTGATGAAATACTCGACGGAAAGCTAGAGGATTCTTTTCCGCTGGTTGTTTGGCAGACCGGTAGTGGCACGCAGACAAATATGAATGTAAATGAAGTGATTGCCTATCGGGCACATGTGTTGAATGGGGGGAAACTGACGGATGAGGTAAAGATATTATCTCCGAACGATGATGTGAATAAATCGCAATCGTCTAACGATACTTTCCCCTCTGCCATGCATATTGCCGCTTATAAGATGCTGAGGGAGAATACAATCCCGGCTTTAGAGCTGTTGCATCGGACATTGGTGATGAAAAGCCGTGAGTTCATGCCGATCGTAAAAATAGGGCGTACGCATTTTATGGATGCTACGCCGCTTACACTCGGTCAGGAGTTCAGTGGTTATGCCGCCCAGTTGGAATATGGTATCCATGCCCTGAAAAGTACTTTGCCGCATCTGGCGGAACTGGCTTTGGGAGGTACGGCTGTCGGTACGGGCATCAATACTCCTGAGAATTTTGCGGAGAACGTAGCCCGTAAAATCTCCCAACTGACCGGATTGCCGTTTGTTACGGCTCCTAATAAATTCGAGGCATTGGCTACCCATGATGCAATCGTGTCGACTCATGGTGCGTTGAAAGGTATTGCCGTCAGCCTGATGAAGATTGCAAACGATATCCGTATGCTGGGCTCCGGTCCCCGGGCAGGAATAGGGGAGATCCATCTGCCGGAGAATGAACCGGGCTCTTCCATCATGCCGGGTAAAGTGAACCCTACCCAATGTGAAGCGCTGACAATGATTGCGGCACAGGTAATGGGGAATGATGTTGCGATTTCGGTTGGCGGGGCAAACGGGCATTTTGAGCTGAATGTATTCAAGCCGATGATCATTACTAATTTTCTCCACAGTGCCCGGCTGATCGGTGATGGTTGCAGAAGCTTTACCGATAATTGCGTAATAGGGATCGAGCCGGTAAAGGAAAATATAAAGAAGTACCTGGATGATTCACTGATGCTGGTTACGGCTCTTAATCCGAAGATCGGTTACTATAAAGCCGCTTCCATTGCGCAGAAAGCCTTCCGGGAAAATAAGACTTTGAAGCAGGCGGCTGTCGAGTCGGGTTATATAACCGCGGAAGAGTTTGATAAATGGGTTGATCCGTTGAAAATGGTAGGTAAGATTTAACGGGAATAGATATTAAATATTGACAATTAATTCATTGGATGCAGCTTTTTCAAATTGTGTAAAAGCTGCATCTTTATTTATAAAGCATTGCTTGGATATATGTCTCTGATCTTACTAATTAAAATTTAATGCAGGTCTATAATTTGTAAGCCTGTACCAAAATGGTGAATATGTAAACATTAACGGCGAAAATGTAAATCATAAAACTAAAAAAAGGTTATACATTTGTTTTTACATAATGAGAACGATACTTTTTTGCATGAATGAAAGACCAGACCCGTAATGATATTCTTAATGGATATATATGAGAAAAACACTAATGTCGGATTTTTTAAAATAGGGGGTGTAATGAAAAAGATGCTTTATTTGGAAGAGCATATATCTTGCAGTGAATATTCTCCGAATATTTTAGTTGGGTTTAAACATCGGATATTGAATGAGGAAAGCTTTCTGAAAGAACAGGACAAGGATTATCACCATTTGATTTTTTTTCTTGAAGGAGATGCGATCTTTTCTTGTAATGAACTGAGAAATAAATTTATCAGGGCTAATGAGTTTATCTTGATACCTAAATCCTCCGATTTTTCTTGCAGGATATTGTCGACGTCGAGTGTTGTTATATTTACATTCGATCGTTTTCAAGGGGCATGTAATAAACTGGAACTTCAATCGCTGGCTCCTTTATCCAGTAAGATACAATATGACTTTGAACCAACTGCAATATATCCTCCTTTAAAGACTTTTTTGAATACGATGATCGAATATATGGAATGCCGGATGAATTGTAAGCATTTGCATGAAATTAAATCGATGGAGCTTTTTCTGCTATTTCGCGGTTTCTATACGAAAGAGGAGTTGGCTTACCTCTTTCACCCGATCATAGGTAAGTCGCTGGACTTCCGTTCGCTTATGTTTGAAAATTATCTGAAAGTAGATCATGTGGACGATCTGGCAAAGATAGCAGGGATGGGACGCACGAATTTTAATAACAAGTTTCGCGAAGAGTTTGGTATCTCTCCCCACCAGTGGCTGTTGAAACAGAAAGCTAAACATGTCCGTTTCAAACTGGCAGAACCGGGCAATACCCTAAGTGATATAATGAGGCTTTACAAGTTTAATTCAGCTACCCATTTTACACGGTTCTGTAAACAACAGTTCGGTTGTACTCCGTCCGAATTACTTCGCCAGCTTAAGGCTGAAAAATAATCTTTTAGCTATAAGCCGGAAGGTTTTGAACAAAAACGCTATCTTTATACTTATATAAAGAGTAAAAGCTGTATGGAAGAAAGTAAGGCATCATCACCTGGAATGTGGAAGCGTTTATCTTCATTGGTAAACTGGCTTTGGAAGAAGGATGTAAAGGACGTCAATGTCTATTTTATTTCCGGGATGTGCTATAATTGTAAAGTGTTTAATAAGCTGCGGCTTCCCAAAGGATTTAAGAAAGTATATATTGAATGGTATATTCCCCGGCCCGACGAGTCGTTGTCCGAGTATGCCCGTACTATGGCGAAGGTGATTGATACGACTTCTCCTTTTATCCTGATTGGGTATTCTTTTGGGGCAGTGATCATGCAGGAGATGACCCTTTTCCTGAAACCGGAGAAATGTGTTATTATCTCATCTTTCAAAAGTAAAAGGGAAATCCCGATTCTCTTTCAGGCCGTCCGTAAAGTGAACCTGATGGAATTTATGCCTAAGAGGCTCTTTTCTTCCACCGATTTTATAACCAATGCTTTTAACCGGCTGGTATATAATGCATCCAACTCCGACCTGGCTGAGTATATGACTGTTACCGATCCTGTCTATATAAAATGGGCACTCGAACAGATCACCGACTGGGTACCGGATAATAAAAGCGAACACCTCTACCACATCCACGGTACTGCCGATCAGATATTTCCTTATGACCGGCTTGAAAACGTATTCCCCGTTGAGGGAGGGGATCATCTGATGGTGGTGAAGAAAGCGGATACTGTCAGCTCTATCCTGGACATTATCTTACTAAAGAAGGAGGAGTAAACATTCTTCCTGTCGATCCGGTTATTGTAGGATAAATCTTTAAAATGAAATCATTATGGCAAGAATGAACAGTGGATCGAGTGACAAACTGACGACAGAAGAACGTAAAGAACTTCCTTCATCCGATTTCGGTCTCCCGGAAACACGTGAGTTTCCGATGCCTGATGCAGCCCATGTCCGGGCGGCTGAGGCTTATTTCAGATATGCACCGGAGGATAAGAAGCCGTTGCTGGCTTACCGTATTTTGCAAAAAGCGGCAGAGTTCGGAGTCGATGTGCAAAGTCCTGTTATATTTGAATGGGCGGAAAAACATGAGGACTGAACAAAAAATACCCGGGCTCTGATAGAAGTCCGGGTATTCCTTAACCACATAGTAACCTTTTGAGTTATACTTATTTTATTTCTTCTCCTTTGTCATTGAAAGTAACTGTACTTTCTGTTCCTTCAGCCGTAGCGATGACTAACTTATAAGTTTTTGCTCCATCCTTTTCTGCCACAGATGCTTCTTTGATTGTCTGTCCTTCGTATGCTTTTTCAACTGCACTTTTCACCGCATCGGGAACGGCTGAAACTTCAATCTTTGCATATTCATCCTGGGTTGCCTGGCAGCAAGCTACTGAATCAACACTTGTTTCTGCTGCGATAGCACTCATACAACCAACTCCCATAATCATTGCCATTACTACTAATACCTTTTTCATGACTTTAAATTTTTAATTAAACAATCTTTGATTACTTATTTACGCTTAATGTAATTCAATTGGCGTGCCAAAATAGTCTGTATCTGCTTATGTTGTTGTAAATCAGTGTGTATTTCTGATTTATTCGATTACTCTGATTGTAGAATGGGAATGTGGAATTGGGGAAATCTGGTGAATATTTCCTCAACAACCTTCCGTTTCCGTCTGTTTATATGATAGAGTAAAATGACAAGGAAGAAATAGCGATATGAACGAATTCAAAAATCAGGAGAAAATTATTTTAAGGGATTATCTGGCATTGGAAAGAACCAGGTTAGCGAACGAACGGACATTGTTTTCCTATATACGTACCTCTCTCTATCTTTTAACGGTGGGCATGGGTATCTTGGAGATCAAAAGCATAGAACATCTTAGATCTGTTGCATGGATCTGCTTGGTTGTTAGTATTATTTTGTTTGTAATCGGGGTTTACAGGTATTATCAGTTAAAGAAGTATCTGAACACATATTCTTATAAGGAGTCAGGATCGAAGTAAAAATAAATGGAGTAGTGAATTTGTATAAATGAAAAAAGCAGTTACTTCTGTAAGTAACTGCTTGATTTTCTGTGGTGCCACCAGGAATCGAACCGGGGACACAAGGATTTTCAGTCCTTTGCTCTACCAACTGAGCTATGGCACCATTGTTTTGTTTAACGGGTGCAAAGGTAGGGAAAGTTTTGAATACTCCAAATGTTTTGTGAAGAAAATGTCAATAAATTTTCGAGGGGAGATGGTCTGCAAGTTTTTTTGCTGTTTTATCTAAAAAAAATGCCGGAAATGTTTGCGGGTTCAAAAATAGTTGTACCTTTGCAGCCGTAATCAAAAACGGGATGTAGCACAGTTGGTAGCGCGCCACGTTCGGGACGTGGAGGTCGGAAGTTCGAGTCTTCTCATCCCGACTACAGATGAGGTAAATCAGATAATGGTTTACCTCTTTTTTTGTCTTTTCGGGAGCGTTTTCTGAATATTTATGGATTAACGAAAAGGGGTAGAAGGTAGAGATTTAGGCGAGGGGGAAAAACAATAAAGGCCGTTAATCTTTCAATTAACAGCCTTTAGAGCGGAAGCGGGGGGATTCGAACCCCCGGTACCCTTGCGAGTACGTCAGTTTAGCAAACTGGTGGTTTCAGCCACTCACCCACACTTCCATGTGTTCTGTGCTTCTTCCTTCGAATTGCGCTGCAAAGATAGAGGTATGTTTTTAAATAAACAAAGCTTTTTGCATCTATTTTTTAAGAAAAAGATGCTACTTTTGTTGCCGATTCTGATACTCAGGATTTTATTTGATAAAAAATGAACAAGAAAAAACAGTCGAAACGAAATATAATAGCAGGAATACTCCTCTTTTTCGTCCTTTTGATAGCAGGTGTGGGGGTGTGGGGATACCGCCTGGCTTGGGCTCCTAACTTTATGCCACAGGAAACAGTCTATATTTATATCGGGAAGGATAAAAGTTTTACTGATTTATGCCGGCAGTTACAAGACTCTGCGGATTGTAGTCGGATAGGTAGTTTTAAACAACTGGCAGGAATGTTGAAGTATCAGGCTAATATAAGAACCGGGAGATATGCCGTATCCTCCGGAATGAGTAACCTGCAACTTCTGAATGATTTACGACGCGGACATCAGGTAGCAACTCGTCTGACTTTTAATAATATCCGTTTTAAAGAAGACCTTGCGGAACGATTGGACGAGCAGTTGATGCTCGATAAAGACGAATTGTTGTCATTGCTCAATGATTCTGCCTATTGCGACTCATTAGGATTTACAACGGAAACGATTACTTCTCTATTTATTCCCAATACGTATGAAGTGTATTGGAATATCCCGGCAGACAAGCTGATGCAGCGTATGAAGCGAGAGTACATTGCTTTCTGGACAGATGTCCGGTTGGAGAAAGCCAAAGCAATCGGTCTGACTCCGGCTGAAGTAGCAACACTTGCGTCCATTGTGGAAGAAGAAACGGCCGCATCCGACGAATATCCGATCGTGGCTGGTCTCTATCTGAACAGGCTTCATCGTGGAATACCTTTACAGGCAGACCCGACAGTGAAATTTGCAGTCGGTGATTTTACGTTGCAGCGTATTCTTTTTGAACATCTGGAAGTCGATTCTCCATATAATACATACAAGCATGCCGGGTTACCACCCGGGCCGCTGCGCATACCGACTATCAAAGGAATGGATAGCGTATTGAATTATATGAAGCATAATTATCTTTATATGTGCGCCAAGGAAGATTTTTCCGGACGGCATAATTTTGCCGCAACATTGGCAGAGCACAACCGCAATGCAAACCGATACCGGGCTGAGCTGAACCGTAGAAAGATTAGATAAACTTTTTGCTTATTCTTTATGGTAAAAGCTGTATCTTTGGCAGTTGGTATACATAAAAATCAATTTAAGAAACGAAATATACATGGAAAAACAACTATTCTTGGGGGACGAGGCTATCGCACAGGCTGCGATCGACGCCGGCCTGTCTGGTGTATATGCCTATCCGGGTACCCCTTCAACTGAAATTACCGAGTATATACAGGGCTCGGCTGTAGCGAAAGAACGGGGAATACACAGCCGTTGGAGTGCAAACGAAAAAACAGCGATGGAAGCAGCGTTAGGTATGAGCTATGCCGGAAAGCGTACGCTTTGCTGCATGAAGCATGTAGGCTTGAATGTGGCAGCCGACTGTTTTATGAATGCGGGAATGAGCGGTATAAACGGAGGTATGATTATCATAACAGCTGATGATCCCTCTATGCACTCTTCACAAAACGAACAGGACAACCGTGTATATGGTAACTTTGCTATGATTCCAATGCTGGAACCTTCCAGCCAACAGGAAGCATACGATATGGTATATGATGGCTTTGAACTTTCAGAAAAACTGGGTTATCCGGTTCTGATGCGTATCACTACCCGTATGGCACACTCCCGTGCAGGGGTGGTAACACGTCCGATGAAAGATGAAAATACAATGAATTGTCCGGCAGACGGACGTCAGCGGTTTATCCTGCTTCCGGCTTTGGCCCGCAAACGCTTTAAAGTATTGCTGGAAGCGCAGAAGCAGTTTGTCGAATCATCTGAAACATCCAAATACAATCAATATTTCGATGCACCTAACAAAGACTTGGGTATTATTGCAACAGGTATTGCTTTCAACTATCTGTCTGAAAACTATCCGGACGGATTTGAATATCCGGTATTGAAGATCAGCCAATATCCGTTGCCACGCAAACAGATGGAAAAGCTTGTAAACGAATGTAAGGAAATTCTGGTTCTGGAAGAAGGTTATCCGGTGGTGGAAGAACAATTGAAAGGATATATGGGTACAGGTGTTAAGGTTCATGGCCGTTTGGACGGAACTTTGCAGCGTGATGGCGAATTGACTCCGGATGCGGTAGGAAAAGCATTGGGTAAAGAAATCGTAAGCTATTATGCAATTCCTGAAGTGGTGGAACAACGACCGCCAGCATTATGCCAGGGTTGTGGCCACCGTGATCTGTATGATGCTTTGAATGAAGTACTGGCTGAATACAAAGATCCGAAAGTGTTCGGTGATATTGGTTGTTATACATTAGGTGCTTTGCCGCCGTTCCGTGCAATCGATACCTGTATCGATATGGGTGCTTCTATCACTATGGCAAAGGGCGCTGCTGATGCAGGCGTTTTCCCAGCTGTATCGGTAATCGGTGACTCTACATTCACTCACTCAGGTATGACTGGATTGCTGGATTGTGTAAACGAAGAAACAAACATCACTATCGTTATTTCTGATAATGAAACAACTGCGATGACCGGTGGACAAGACTCAGCCGGAACAGGACGCCTGGAAGCTATCTGTGCCGGTATCGGTGTGGATCCTGCTCACATCCGCGTAATGGTTCCGTTGAAGAAGAACTACGAAGAGATGAAAACGATCATCCGCGAAGAGATCGAATATAAAGGTGTATCCGTTCTGATCCCGCGTCGCGAATGTATTCAGACATTAACAAGAAAGAAAAAAGCAAGCAAGAAATGAGAGCAGATATTATATTGTCAGGTGTAGGAGGACAAGGTATCCTCTCTATTGCCGCCGTTATTGGAGAAGCCGCTTTGAAAGAAGGTCTGTATATGAAACAGGCAGAAGTACACGGAATGAGTCAGCGTGGAGGGGATGTACAGTCGAACCTGCGTTTATCTGACCAACCGATCGCATCCGACCTGATCCCGAAAGGACATGCCGACCTGATTATTTCCCTGGAGCCGATGGAAAGCCTTCGTTATCTTCCTTATCTGAAGAAAGATGGTTGGTTGGTGACTAACTCACAGCCGTTTGTAAATATCCCTAATTATCCGGATATTGACAAGGTGAACGAAGAACTGAATAAGTTGCCTCATAAAGTGATCCTGGATGTAGAAGCGATAGCTAAGGAAGTTGCTACTGCCCGTGCTGCTAATATTGTCATGTTGGGAGCAGCTGCTCCGTTTATCGGAATTGAATATAACAAGATAGAAGACGGTATTCGTCGTATCTTCGGACGTAAAGGTGAAGAAGTGGTTGAAATGAACCTGAAAGCACTGAAAGCCGGTTATGATGTTGCCCAAAGTTTAAAATAAAGCGTATGAACAAGTACCTCTTAACCGCCATCCTGACGATCTTTGCCTTTATTGCCCGTGCACAAAATGACGGGGATATAATAAAGGTAGGAGATCAGATGCCGGCATTTACCATCGTTTCCGATAACGGAACAAAAATGTCGTCAGCAACCTTGAAAGGAAAAGTGACCCTGGTAAACTTTTTTGCCACCTGGTGTCCTCCCTGTCAGAAAGAACTGGCAGATGTGCAACAGAAACTCTGGCCGAAGTATAAGGATAATAAGAACTTTCAGTTGTTGGTGATCGGCCGTGAACATACGGATGCTGAACTGGCTAAATACAATGAAAAGAAAGGTTTTACCTTCCCGTTGTATCCGGATAAGAACCGTGCAATCTTCGGAGCGTTTGCAAAGAATCTGATTCCTCGTAGTTATTTGATTGGTAAAGACGGTAAAGTGATCTATGCCAGCAAAGGATATACGGAAGAAGAGTTTGCAGAATTGATGGAAAAGATCGAGGCTGCTGTAAAATAAATAATATGCAATATCAGAATATACATTTAATCTATTTTTCTCCAACACATACTTCGGCAAAGATCGCGTATGCTATTGCCGAAGGGTTGGGGGGCGATACATTATCAGAATCGGATATCACTCATGAGGCACTGAAAGAAACGCTTCATATAGAAGGTAACGAGTTGGTGATCGTGGCGGCTCCTGTCTATGGCGGACGGGTTGCGGAAACGGCTATGGAGCGTATTCGTCTGTTCGAGGGAGAAAATACGCCGGTCATTCCGGTTGTCGTGTATGGTAACCGCGACTACGAGGATGCCTTGAAGGAATTGAGCGATGTGTTGGTTGCACAAGGTTTTGTGCCTGTCAGTGCAGGAGCTTTCATCGGGGAGCATTCTTTTAGCCGGAAAGATATGCCTATTGCTGCCGGTCGTCCGGATAAGGAAGATTTGCAGAAAGCGTCTGAATTCGGAAGAGAAGTACTGAAGAAATTGGATGCAGTGTCTTCTCTGGCTGATTTGCCGGTGTTAGAGACAAAGGGTAACTTTCCATATAAGGTAAAGGGGCCTTCAACGCCACAAGCTCCGGTAACAGATGAGGATTTGTGCACGCAATGTGAGTATTGCATCGATGTATGCCCGGTTGCAGCCATATCGATTGTAGACGATCATATGTTCAGCGATCCGCTTCTTTGCATCAAATGCTGTGCCTGTGTGAAAGAGTGTCCGGAAGGAGCTCGTACGTTCGATACACCTTATACGGCTATGCTTCATAAAAACTTCAGCGCACGCCGCGAACCGGAATTGTTTGTTTGATTTGACTAAATGATCAGTTTATAGCCGATCCCCCGGATGTTCACAATCTGAACCGAGGGATCGGCTTTTAGTTTTTTACGTAGCTTGGTAATAAATACGTCCATACTGCGTGCGTTGAAAAAAGAATCGTCCCCCCATAACTTCAGTAATACCGGCTTGCGGTGTAATATATCATTTATATGTAGGCAGAGCATGCGTAATATTTCGGCCTCGCGATGGGAGAGAGTTACTGTATGGTCGCTGATATGTAAGGTCTGGCGCGGATAGTCGAATATATATTGTCCGATGCTGAACACTTCCGGCTGTTTTTCTTCTTCCATAGTGATCGGGCGGTTCAGTAAGGCCAGGATACGGACGATCAGTTCTTCCATATCGAAAGGCTTTTTCAGATAGTCGTTCCCTCCCAAGTGGAAACCGGTAACCAGATCATCGACCGATGAACGGGCGGTGAGGAACAGGATCGGTGTTCGCGTATCAGTTTGACGGATCATTTTAGCGACGGTAAATCCATCCATTTGAGGCATCATTACGTCCAGTACCAATATATCCGGTTTTAAGCGGCTGTATAATGCCATTGCTTCATTACCGTTCGCAGCTATTGTAATCCGGAACTCCTGGCGGCTTTCCAGGCTGTCCTTGATTATTTTGGCTAATGCTATTTCGTCTTCGGCCAGTAATATATGTATCATTTCTTTTCCGGTATTAAAATCGTAAATGTACTTCCTTCTTTTTCTCTGCTTTCAACGGAAATACTTCCGTTGTGCCGTTCTATAATATCTTTTACGTAACTAAGTCCGAGCCCGAAGCCTTTTACATCGTGAATATTCCCTTTGGGGACACGGTAGAAGCGTTCGAATATACGGCCTGACTGGGAGGAGGGGATGCCTATGCCATTATCCGCCAGATCGATTTGTATTCCTTTTTCCGTCCGGACTGCCCGGATGGAGATATGTACGCTCTTGCCGGAATATTTGATCGAATTGTCGAGCATATTACTGATCACATTGGTGAAATGTAATTTGTCGGCATATACTGTTACATCTTCCGGTTCGCAAGTGATCTCAAAAGAAACAGGCTTTTCTGTTTTTAGCTTGAATTGCAGTGTCAGACTCTCTATAACGGGTTTAATTCGGAATGTTTCTTTTAGTAAACGGAAATTTTTCCGCTCGTCAACGGCCATGCTAAGTATTTTTTCAACCAACCCCGAAAGATGTTTCAATTGTTGCCGGCACAGCGTGAAGTATTCTTCCCGTGTCTCCTTTTGTTCAACGAAGTTGAATGTTTGCATAGCGTCAATTGCTGAGTAGGTGATGGTTATCGGAGTCTTTAGCTCGTGTGTCATGTTATTGACAAAATCATTTTTGATCTGGGCAATCGTTTTCTGACGTAAGATAGTGCGTATCAGATAGATATAACAAGCCGTCGTTATGATGATCAGCAAGAATGAAGCGAGGAATAGCGGGCCCATTCGTTTGATAACTGTCTCTTCCGGTGCGATGATGAATCCTCTCATTGCGATGCTGTCGTCCGTGTTTACTCCTATTTTCTGTGTAGGAAGTAGATTACCCGGATTCTGGTCGTCCGATAAAGAAGAGGCTAGGAGAGTGTCTTTCCCTAGCGTAAAATCGATAAAATGAGCATTGTGTATGCCTTCTGCTTTAAGGAGGGTAGACCATAAGCTGTCTACTTTTTCAATATCGACGGGAGAGAGTCCGTTGATCGCTTGCCAGATCCCTTTGAATGCCATTCTCATCATAGGCGTATTTTCCGGCTTATAAGCCTGGAAAACGGAACTGTCGCTTTCATTGAACAGTTGGAGACGGGTACGGGAATAATATCTCCGGGGTGTCTGTTGGGATGCAGCATGTGAAGTGCTGTCCATTGAAAAATTAAACTCGACTTCACCATGCGGTGCACCGGCTGTCGTATCATTTTTCATCTTTTCCATCCGGTTCGTCAAGTCTTCATTTATGGCTTGCTGGAGTGTTTCATTGATAATTCTCCCGATTTGTTGCTTCTCGATATTGTAACTGTTCCACAACCAATATCCCTGGAAAAAGAATATTCCCAGAACCGATAAAGAGACAAAGATCAGTATAAGCCGCATCTGTAATTTCATATTACAAAGATAGACGGATTTGTCTCCGTTCATTCCGGTGGTAACACTAAATAACAGAAGATTGCAAAGTGGTAACATGAAGGTCGGAGTTGTCTGTCTATATTTGTATTGTCCGAATGGATATACCATATTTAAAACTTAAAATAAGAAATTATGAAAAGCAAGTATCGTTTATTAGCAGGTATTGCAATTTTATGGATAGGCTTGCTCCAACCTGTTGAAGCCCAGAAGGCCAGCAAGCAAATAGGAGACCTGATCAACCAGTCTGACTGGTTCCGTTTGGAAGAAGAGTATCCAAAGGTAACGGGGCAGATCCGGTCGGTTGCCGTAAAGGCTTTATCGGAAGTGATGATCGGCGCTTACTTCAACAAACCGGAGGAAACTATTCTGTTGATCGATTCTTTATTAGAGCATCATCAGGAAGATCTGGGATTCCCGAATGTCAGTAGCATGGTCGCCCTTCGTGGTAAATTACAGGGAGAAATAGGGCTGTATGCACAGTCTGCTGACGGATTATATGATTTTCTGAACCAGATACAGGCTTTTGCGAAGAAAGAAGACTTTCCTTCCCACCAGCAAATAGCAGATTATTATAATGTTTTGCGTAATGAAGCAGCACCTCTTATTGTCCGTCCGGATCAGGATTCAGAAATTCCGATGACAATAGAAGAAGCGGGTAGGGGTGTCCTGATGTTTGTTCCTGTCCGGATTCATGGTAAAAATTATAGATTTATTTTTGATACTGGGGCGGGAAGTACATTTATTTCCAAACGTTTGGCTGATGAAATAGGGATTCGGATCATACGGGATTCATTACATATAGCAGGCGCTTTTGCTACCGGTACCGGTAAAAGCGGTATATTAGATAGTATGGAAGTTGGGGATATTGTTTTTAAGAATGCGGTTGTTACGATAGCTGACCCCAATCCGGCAGTGGATACTGTTTATCAGGTTGATGCTGTTTTGGGAACCGATTTTATGCGGTTGGTCGGTCAGGTCGATATTTATCCGGTAGATAAAAAAGTAGTATTTCCGGTGAAAAAGAGTTCACTTCCTGATACTGGTAGAAACATGTGGCTGTATGATGGTGGCTTGCGACTAAAAGTTTTTTCAGGTGATGAACGGTTACGTTTTGTTTTCGATACAGGTAATGTTCGTGTCGATATGTTTTATCCCTATTATCAAAAACATAAGGAATGGATTGATAAGGAGGGCGTTAAGGAAACCATTTCCGGAGGTGGGTTTGGTGGTGTGCGAACTTTTGAAGTACTTCGTTTGCCTTCTATTCCGATGCGTTTAGGTGATACCTCTTTTCAGTTGAAGAATATTCAGGTGGAATGTAATGCTTCTGATGCGGAGAGTTATCAAAATGGTGAAGACGGTTCTCTGGGAATGGATTTTATAAATTTATTCCGGCGGATTACCATTAATTTCGATTCGATGTATTTGGATGTGGAAAAGGATAATTAATAAAAAAGCATCTTACAGGGTAAAAACATTAGGTATAATAAGATGTAAAGATCACATCTATACAAAAAAAATCGTTCAACAGCTGTTCTTTATTCATTCGACAATTATCAAATAATCATTTGACAGTTGTCGAACGAATAGAAAACATATATCGAACGAATAATTCTTTGAATCGGAAATTTAATTGTCTTGAGGAAGAAAGTTTTTCATCAGGGAATGCCTTGGAAGCCTCCCTGTATTTTTTTAGTCTCTTTCGCCCGTACATTATATTACATTGTCTCTGTTGAAAAAATAAATAAAAAATAATTGGTGAAAAGTTTGGAGTGTAATAGTAATTCTTCTACTTTTGCACCCGCATTCGAGAGAGAACGGCGCATGATACATGATGAAAGAGGTAACCTGAGGAAAGGGGATGAGGTTAGCGATGCTAAGCAACAATCCAACCGCCACAGCGACTGAAAAAAAAACTTTTCAAATTTTCTTCTGAAAAATTTGGTAGTTAAAAAAAAGTCCTTACCTTTGCAGCCGCAATCGAAAAGAAAGCGAAAGTTCTTTGAAAGATTTATATATCAACAAGTAGTACAAGTATTATAATTAATACCGTCAAAACTTGAAAATAAATAACGGATTCTGAGCAAGACAAAACAATTTATACAACGAAGAGTTTGATCCTGGCTCAGGATGAACGCTAGCGACAGGCTTAACACATGCAAGTCGAGGGGCAGCAGGAAGTAGCAATACATTGGTGGCGACCGGCGCACGGGTGAGTAACGCGTATGCAACCTACCTATCAGAGGGGGATAACCCGGCGAAAGTCGGACTAATACCGCATAAAACAGGGGTCCCGCATGGGAATATTTGTTAAAGATTAATTGCTGATAGATGGGCATGCGTTCCATTAGATAGTTGGTGAGGTAACGGCTCACCAAGTCTGCGATGGATAGGGGTTCTGAGAGGAAGGTCCCCCACACTGGTACTGAGACACGGACCAGACTCCTACGGGAGGCAGCAGTGAGGAATATTGGTCAATGGGCGAGAGCCTGAACCAGCCAAGTCGCGTGAAGGATGAAGGATCTATGGTTCGTAAACTTCTTTTATAAGGGAATAAAGTGCGGGACGTGTCCTGTTTTGTATGTACCTTATGAATAAGGATCGGCTAACTCCGTGCCAGCAGCCGCGGTAATACGGAGGATCCGAGCGTTATCCGGATTTATTGGGTTTAAAGGGTGCGTAGGTGGTTTATTAAGTCAGCGGTGAAAGTTTGTGGCTCAACCATAAAATTGCCGTTGAAACTGGTTGACTTGAGTATATTTGAGGTAGGCGGAATGCGTGGTGTAGCGGTGAAATGCATAGATATCACGCAGAACTCCAATTGCGAAGGCAGCTTACTAAACTATAACTGACACTGAAGCACGAAAGCGTGGGGATCAAACAGGATTAGATACCCTGGTAGTCCACGCAGTAAACGATGATTACTAGGAGTTTGCGATACACAGTAAGCTCTACAGCGAAAGCGTTAAGTAATCCACCTGGGGAGTACGCCGGCAACGGTGAAACTCAAAGGAATTGACGGGGGCCCGCACAAGCGGAGGAACATGTGGTTTAATTCGATGATACGCGAGGAACCTTACCCGGGTTTGAACGCATTCGGACAGTCCTTGAAAGAGGATCTCTAGCAATAGCCGTTTGCGAGGTGCTGCATGGTTGTCGTCAGCTCGTGCCGTGAGGTGTCGGCTTAAGTGCCATAACGAGCGCAACCCTTATCTTTAGTTACTAACAGGTCATGCTGAGGACTCTAAAGAGACTGCCAGCGTAAGCTGTGAGGAAGGTGGGGATGACGTCAAATCAGCACGGCCCTTACATCCGGGGCGACACACGTGTTACAATGGTGGGGACAAAGGGCAGCTACACAGCGATGTGATGCTAATCTCCAAACCCCATCTCAGTTCGGATCGAAGTCTGCAACCCGACTTCGTGAAGCTGGATTCGCTAGTAATCGCGCATCAGCCATGGCGCGGTGAATACGTTCCCGGGCCTTGTACACACCGCCCGTCAAGCCATGGGAGTTGGGGGTACCTAAAGTCCGTAACCGCAAGGATCGGCCTAGGGTAAAACCGATGACTGGGGCTAAGTCGTAACAAGGTAGCCGTACCGGAAGGTGCGGCTGGAACACCTCCTTTCTGGAGC
>NZ_KQ033919.1:1180642-1182408 GCF_000969825.1 Parabacteroides gordonii MS-1 = DSM 23371 | reverse complement strand
AGAACGGCACTGCAAAACATGATGAAAAAAACTTTTAGAAAAACTTCCGAAAACATTTGGAAGTATGAAATAAAAGTTCTTATCTTTGCATCCACGTTCGCTAAAAACTAGCGGGTGTAACAACAAGAGTTCTTTGAAAGATTTACATATCAACAAGTAGTACAAGTATTAAAAATTAATACCGTCAAAACTTGAAATAATAACGGATTCTGAGCAAGACAAAACAATTTATACAACGAAGAGTTTGATCCTGGCTCAGGATGAACGCTAGCGACAGGCTTAACACATGCAAGTCGAGGGGCAGCACGGTGTAGCAATACTTTGCTGGCGACCGGCGCACGGGTGAGTAACGCGTATGCAACCTACCTATCAGAGGGGGATAACCCGGCGAAAGTCGGACTAATACCGCATAAAACAGGGGTCCCGCATGGGAATATTTGTTAAAGATTTATTGCTGATAGATGGGCATGCGTTCCATTAGATAGTTGGTAGGGTAACGGCCTACCAAGTCTGCGATGGATAGGGGTTCTGAGAGGAAGGTCCCCCACACTGGTACTGAGACACGGACCAGACTCCTACGGGAGGCAGCAGTGAGGAATATTGGTCAATGGGCGAGAGCCTGAACCAGCCAAGTCGCGTGAAGGATGAAGGATCTATGGTTCGTAAACTTCTTTTATAAGGGAATAAAGTGCGGGACGTGTCCTGTTTTGTATGTACCTTATGAATAAGGATCGGCTAACTCCGTGCCAGCAGCCGCGGTAATACGGAGGATCCGAGCGTTATCCGGATTTATTGGGTTTAAAGGGTGCGTAGGTGGTTTATTAAGTCAGCGGTGAAAGTTTGTGGCTCAACCATAAAATTGCCGTTGAAACTGGTTGACTTGAGTATATTTGAGGTAGGCGGAATGCGTGGTGTAGCGGTGAAATGCATAGATATCACGCAGAACTCCAATTGCGAAGGCAGCTTACTAAACTATAACTGACACTGAAGCACGAAAGCGTGGGGATCAAACAGGATTAGATACCCTGGTAGTCCACGCAGTAAACGATGATTACTAGGAGTTTGCGATACACAGTAAGCTCTACAGCGAAAGCGTTAAGTAATCCACCTGGGGAGTACGCCGGCAACGGTGAAACTCAAAGGAATTGACGGGGGCCCGCACAAGCGGAGGAACATGTGGTTTAATTCGATGATACGCGAGGAACCTTACCCGGGTTTGAACGCATTTGGACAGCTCTTGAAAGAGGATCTCTAGCAATAGCCATTTGCGAGGTGCTGCATGGTTGTCGTCAGCTCGTGCCGTGAGGTGTCGGCTTAAGTGCCATAACGAGCGCAACCCTTATCTTTAGTTACTAACAGGTCGTGCTGAGGACTCTAAAGAGACTGCCAGCGTAAGCTGTGAGGAAGGTGGGGATGACGTCAAATCAGCACGGCCCTTACATCCGGGGCGACACACGTGTTACAATGGTGGGGACAAAGGGCAGCTACACAGCGATGTGATGCTAATCTCCAAACCCCATCTCAGTTCGGATCGAAGTCTGCAACCCGACTTCGTGAAGCTGGATTCGCTAGTAATCGCGCATCAGCCATGGCGCGGTGAATACGTTCCCGGGCCTTGTACACACCGCCCGTCAAGCCATGGGAGTTGGGGGTACCTAAAGTCCGTAACCGCAAGGATCGGCCTAGGGTAAAACCGATGACTGGGGCTAAGTCGTAACAAGGTAGCCGTACCGGAAGGTGCGGCTGGAACACCTCCTTTCTGGAGC
>NZ_KQ033919.1:1178014-1180632 GCF_000969825.1 Parabacteroides gordonii MS-1 = DSM 23371 | reverse complement strand
GCGAACGTGGGGAACTGAAACATCTAAGTACCCATAGGAGAAGAAAATAAAAATGATTCCGCAAGTAGTGGCGAGCGAACGCGGAAGAGCCCAAACCAATACTGTTTAGGCAGTATTGGGGTTGTAGGACCACGCTGTGGCAAGAAATTAGTAAAGTAGAACACTTTGGAAAAAGTGATCATAGAGGGTGAAAATCCCGTATACGACTTACTAACGAAGCCTAGTGGTATCCTGAGTAGCGCGGGGCACGAGAAATCCTGTGTGAAACTGCGGGGCCCATCCCGTAAGGCTAAATACTCCCGAGAGACCGATAGCGAACCAGTACCGTGAGGGAAAGGTGAAAAGAACCTCGAACAGAGGAGTGAAATAGACCCTGAACCCGTCTGCCTACAAGCGGTCGGAGCAACGTAAGTTGTGACGGCGTGCCTTTTGCATAATGAACCTACGAGTTACTTTCTCCGGCAAGGTTAAGTGGTTCAGCCACGGAGCCGAAGCGAAAGCGAGTCTGAATAGGGCGGTTTAGTCGGAGGGAGTAGACGCGAAACCAAGTGATCTACCCATGGTCAGGTTGAAGGTTAGGTAACACTAACTGGAGGACCGAACCGGTAAGCGTTGAAAAGCTTTCGGATGAACTGTGGGTAGGGGTGAAAGGCTAATCAAACTTGGAGATAGCTCGTACTCCCCGAAATGCATTTAGGTGCAGCCTAGGGTTAGTATAGTATGAGGTAGAGCGACTGATTGGATGCGAGGGCTTCACCGCCTATCAAGTCCAGATAAACTCCGAATGCGTACTATATATTGCCCTGGAGTGAGGGCGCGGGTGCTAAGGTCCGCGTCCGAGAGGAGAAGAATCCAGACCATCAGCTAAGGTCCCCAAATAACAGTTAAGTTGAACTAACGAAGTCAGACTGCAGAGACAGCTAGGATGTTGGCTTGGAAGCAGCCATTCATTTAAAGAGTGCGTAACAGCTCACTAGTCGAGGAGTTTGGCGTGGATAATACTCGGGCATAAACTGTTTACCGAAGCTATGGATCCAGTAATGGATGGTAGGGGAGCATTCCAGTGGCGTAGAAGGTGAGGGATAACCCTTGCTGGAGTAGCTGGAAAAGCAAATGTAGGTATAAGTAACGATAAAGGAAGTGAGAAACTTCCTCGCCGAAAGACTAAGGTTTCCTGATCAACGTTAATCGGATCAGGGTAAGTCGGGACCTAAGGATAAGCCGAACGGCGATTCCGATGGAAGAATGGTTTAATATTCCCATACTACTTTATGGAGCGATGTGGAGACGGAGAAGTGACAGTCCTGCCAACTGACGGAATAGTTGGTTAAAGGGTGTAGACGTAGATCTGAGTAGGCAAATCCGCTCGGAGAGTCGAACCTGACAGTATACCGCGTACTTGTACAAGGTAATATGGACGTAAGCAGGCTCCCTAGAAAATCCGCTAAGCATATTCATAGAGTACCCGTACCGTAAACGGACACACGTAGTTGGGTTGAGAATACTGAGGCGCTCGAGTGATTCACGGTTAAGGAACTAGGCAAATTGACCCTGTAACTTCGGGATAAAGGGTCCCACTGTAACAGGTGGGCGCAGAGAATAGGTCCAGGCAACTGTTTAACAAAAACACATGGCTGTGCAAAATAGAAATATGACGTATACAGCCTGACACCTGCCCGGTGCTGGAAGGTTAAGAGGAGATGTCATCGCAAGAGAAGCATTGAATTGAAGCCCCAGTAAACGGCGGCCGTAACTATAACGGTCCTAAGGTAGCGAAATTCCTTGTCGGGTAAGTTCCGACCTGCACGAATGGTGTAATGATCTGGACACTGTCTCAACCGTGAGCTCGGTGAAATTGTAGTATCGGTGAAGATGCCGATTACCCGCGATGGGACGAAAAGACCCCGTGAACCTTTACTATAGCTTTACATTGAATTTGGGCAACTAATGTGTAGGATAGGCCGGAGACTTTGAAGCAGGCACGCTAGTATTTGTGGAGTCACCGTTGAAATACGGCCCTTTGGTTGTTTGAGTTCTAACTCGCTAAGCGAGGACACTGTATGGTGGGTAGTTTGACTGGGGTGGTCGCCTCCAAAAGAGTAACGGAGGCTTCTAAAGGTACCCTCAGACCGATTGGTAACCGGTCGTAGAGTGTAATGGCATAAGGGTGCTTGACTGGGAGAGAGACAACTCGATCAGGTAGGAAACTAGAGCATAGTGATCCGGTGGTTCCGCATGGAAGGGCCATCGCTCAAAGGATAAAAGGTACTCCGGGGATAACAGGCTGATCGCTCCCAAGAGCTCATATCGACGGAGCGGTTTGGCACCTCGATGTCGGCTCGTCACATCCTGGGGCTGGAGAAGGTCCCAAGGGTTGGGCTGTTCGCCCATTAAAGTGGCACGCGAGCTGGGTTCAGAACGTCGTGAGACAGTTCGGTCTCTATCTATCGTGGGCGTAGGATATTTGCGAGGCTCTGACACTAGTACGAGAGGACCGTGTTGGACAGACCACTGGTTTACCGGTTGTACCGCCAGGTGCACCGCCGGGTAGCTAAGTCTGGATTGGATAAGTGCTGAAAGCATCTAAGTACGAAGCCAGCCTCAAGATTAGATATCCC
>NZ_KQ033919.1:896872-1178004 GCF_000969825.1 Parabacteroides gordonii MS-1 = DSM 23371 | reverse complement strand
ATTAAGGTGGTTATAGCGTTGGGGATCCACCTCTTCCCATTCCGAACAGAGAAGTTAAGCCCAACCACGTCGATGGTACTGCGTAAAAGTGGGAGAGTAGATAGCCGCCGTTTTAGAGTCAAGAACTCAAAACAAGGAAAAGGAGTTAATTCGTATGAGTTAACTCCTTTCTGCATTTAATAAGATCGTAAATAAAAGAATTGAACCGAGTAGACTTCTAATCAAAACTCAGTTTTATCACTTCTCCGTAAGACGGAATATTCTTGAAGGCTTCTTTTATATCATATTCTCCTGCATACACGCGTGCGCAGGTCAAAACACCTCCGTGTGCAAAGAGGCATACTTTTTCCAATCCGCTTTTTCTTAGTTCTTCTAAAAAAGAACTAACCCGGTTATATTGATCCATCAGTGATTCTCCCGAAGGAGTCTGTACGTTGATCCAGTCATTGAACCATACTTCCGAGCGCGGATCTGAAGATAACTCTTCCCATGACTTCATTTCCCATTCTCCGAAGTTAAGCTCTTTGATACGATCTTCCCGTGTGGCATCCGGATAGCCGCAATAGTGAGCCAGCCGTACGCAACGTGTGAGAGGGCTGCACCATACTTGATCGAATGTAAGTCCGTTCAATGATGCTTTTACTTTCTCGGCTTCCTCTTCGAATGTAGGACGTAATGCTACATCCGTTTGTCCGTAGGCATAACCTGCCGGTACGTCAACGGATGTATGTCTTATCAGATAAATCTCCATATATTTCTTTTATTGTGTTGTTGTATATATAACAGCTATACCGAGGTAAAAGCTTAATTCGCATAGCAGAAATGTCGCTCCGCAACAATCGCCGGTGTAGCCTTGTATCTTCTTTTTCATAAAAGAGGTGAGCATGTACCAGGTTATTACCGGAAGAATTCCTGCCAGAAGATATACTGGTTCAGGCAACCAGTATAATGGCAGAACAGTGCATATTATACTGAACAGGTATTCACCTTTAGTCATGCGGCTATATACCGTTTTACTTTTGGCTTCTTCTTCTTTACGGGCATAGGGAAGCCGGTTGATGATCATACTTGCTACGCCTTTACTGAATGGATCACCGGCTAGTATGGCACATCCGGCCAACTCTATTGGAAGATTACTTAACAGTAAGTAATACAAGCCGAAGTAAGTGATTAATCCGATTACACCATAGCTTCCGATATGTGAATCTTTCATGATGGCAAGGATCCGTTCGCGGCTGGTTCCTCCTCCGAAGCCGTCGAAGAAATCGGCCAGTCCGTCTTCATGGAGACATCCGGTTATCAGTAATCGTGTAATTATGGCCAGTAATAAAGCGACTCCTGCAGGCAGGATGAGTGACCCGGCGTATAATACGATAACCGAAAGCCCGGCAGTCAGCCAACCGACCAACGCCCATCTGCTGACTACGTTTTTAAAGTAGTCAGCCGGAACTTCGGCCAGTCTCCAGAAGGGCAGTCGTGTGAAAAATATAAATGCGGCCAGTATTCGTAACATAGCAATAGAATTGTTAAGACCGAAAAGCTTCCGGTTAAAAATATTTAGTGACAGCTGCCTGCTGGAAACTGTGCATCTCGTTTATCATGCGTACGGCCGATTCGACGATCGGGTAGGCACAAACGGAACCTGAACCCTCTCCCAGGCGTAATCCCAGGTTCAATAGCGGTTTTGCATTTAAGGCATTCAGAACCTTCTGGTGGCCGGCTTCATCTCCGCAATGTCCGAATATACAATAAGGTAGCATTTCCGGGTATAACCGGGATGCTGCCAGTACGCAGTTTGTCATAATGAAACCATCCACGAGAATGATCATTTTCAGTTCGGCGGCGCGTAGCATACCTCCGACAGCCATCACCATTTCGTAACCACCGAAGTAACTGATTACTTCCAGCGGATTGTTGTCTCCCTTATAATTCTCGAGGGCGGCTTTCAATACATTATATTTATGTTGCACGCCGCTACTATCCAACCCGCTTCCGGCACCGACACATTCCTGTAAAGGAATACCTGTCAGGCAGGTCATCCACATACTGGATGCAGCCGTATTGCCTATCCCCATTTCGCCGAAACTGACGACATTGCAGCCTTCCTTATGGCAATCGCTTACGATATCCGCTCCGTATTGAAGAGCCTGTTCCATTTCTTCCCGGGTCATAGCTGCCTCATGCAGAAAATTACGTGTACCTTTCCGGATCTTACGGTCTATTAATTGAGGAATCGCTGGAAAATCGAAATCGACACCTCCATCCACAATCTTTAGCTCAAAACCATGCTGGCGGGCAAGGAAACATACACCGGCACCACCGTTCAGGAAATTGTGGATAACCTGGCGGGTGACTTCCTTTGGAGATTTGCTTACTCCTTCATCTGCAATGCCATGATCGGATGCGTAAATAACATTGACAGGATGATTTAAGGTGGGGGAGAGAGTTTGTTGGATCAAACCGATCTGAAGTGCTATTTCTTCTAATGTTCCTAACGAACCTTTGGGTTTCGTCAAATTGTTTATTTTATCCTGCAATGCTTCTGCAATGGCTGGATCTGGTTTTTCAATATGAAATGTGATCATTGTTTTGTTATTTATTTATCCTTTTACTTTCATTGGTATTCCGCTAATCATCAGAACCACTTCGTCTGCACGGGAGGCGATATATTGATTAAGCCATCCCTGTAGGTCTGTGAATTTGCGTTGAACGGGATCGGGCGACACTCCGCCTAGTCCGATCTCATTCGTAACGAAAATCAGGAAAGCTTCCTGCTTCGTTAGTCGGTCGAACTCCTCCTTCAGTTCCTGCAGGGAGCGTTCGACATTACTTTCATTATCGAAGAAGAAGTTTGTGCCCCATAAGGTGACACAGTCTATGACAACTACCCGGCCCGTCATATCGTGGCGACTCAGGTACTTTTCTTCTTCTATGTTTGTCCATTCCGGGCCACGATCGGCCTGATGGCGGAGGACACGTTGACGGAATTCTTCATCCCACACACGCGAGGTGGCCAGGTAAACCGGGTTAGGGGCTAATGACAAGGCTAACTTTTGCGCGTATCCGCTTTTACCGGAACGTTGTCCTCCTGTTACAAGTACGATATGCTTGTCCGACATCTGATTTATTCACCTTTGGGCTTACGGTTGGTTGTCCGTTTTGCCTTATTTGCCGGGTTGTTTTTACTTGTTTTCCGTAGGCTGGCCGATTTAGGAGAAGCAGCAAGACGTTGTGCAACCGCCGCTTTCCCCAGTGATTTACCGAACTTTGGTTGTAAAGCATCTTTCAATGCTTTTTCTTCCGGACTCAACTTCTCTTTCGGTTTTGTACCGCTTTTCGCCGCTTTTCTTGCAGCAGCATACTTGTTGTATTTAACATACTTGCCGGGTCTTAGCGTTTTGCCGGAACCAGACGGATTACTACTGCTTTTTTCTGTCTTAGCAGCTGTCTCTGCCGTAGACACAGGTGCGATTCTCTTTTCCTTTTTCTCCGGAGCTTTTGTTGTTTCACCGAAAACCAGATTCTGGGTTTTACCCACAACTGCGCGTGAATGTTCCTGAGCCAGTCCTTCATATTTGCCGACATTGATCTGGATATCGTCCAGTAAGACAATATCGGATTTGCTGACTTTCTGGCCGACTTCCGGTTGTTTGCCATTAACGGTAACCCGTCCCATTTCAATAAACTTGTCCGCTTCCCGGCGTGAGCAATAACCTGCGTCACTGAGCAATTTGTTTAATCTTATTTCCATTGTATATAATTGTCTTTAATGTAATAATAGTGATAGAAGACAAACAAGCAATCCCATTGCGAGTTCTGTGTTGCTATTTATTTTAGTAGCAATTAACATGTCTTCTGTTGTAAAGCTTCTGTCATTGAGACCAATATAGGGTTTTTCGACTGCTTGACCAAAATAATCGTGCGTTCCTCCGAAACGACAGTCCAGAATTGCAGCCAGGGCAGCTTCCGGATATCCTGAGTTGGGACTGAGGTGGGCGCGGCCGAAACGCTGAAGAAAACTTCTTTTATTCCAGTTGCCGGAAACCAGCAGCATCAGGCAGGCTGTCAACCGGGCCGGAATATAATTGGCCACATCGTCCAACCGGGCGGTAGCCTGTCCGAAATCTTTGTATCGATCGTTTTTATATCCGATCATCGAATCGAGCGTATTGATCATTTTGTAAGCCATCATGCCGGGCAGCCCCAGAAAAGCAAACCAGAACATGGGGGCGATCACTCCGTCGCTCAGGTTTTCGGCGAGTGTTTCCAGTGCAGCCGCCCTTATCTCCTGGGGAGATAAACGGGAAGTGTCGCGACCGACGATGCGCCCGACCTGGACACGGCCTTCTTCCACACTCCGGTCTACCGCTTCAAAGACTGCTTTCACTTCTGTAATTAATGTTTTTCCTGCCAGGCAGTAGAAAACTCCGACGCCGACTAGTAGCCCGTAAAATAATGTATTGATCAACCCGGCCCAGTATAATAGCAGGTGAACTAAAAGATAGACACCGGCAACAAGAACCAATGTAAGTAAACCTCCTTTGTAGAAACGATTTTTTCCCCGGTTAAGTTTTTTTTCCCCGAAAGAGATGAGCTTGCCGAACCACACGATAGGATGGGGCCATCCTGCCGGATCACCCAGTAAGCGGTCTGCCAGCCATCCCCCTAAAAAGGGAATTACTTTAATTAAATATATAGGTTGATATGCCCAGTACATAGTATTTGTTATATGAGAGACAAAGGTAGAAAATTGTACCGTTTTTTGTTTTGTAAATTCACGAATAAATATCTACCTTTGTCTTATGCTAAGGATAATAACACATATAGAGCGACTATTGCTGGTGCACGATTGCGTGATCGTACCGAAATTCGGTGGGTTTGTGCTGCAAACGGTTTCTTCCGTTTACAACGGGGCAGATCATCTGTTTAATCCGCAACGCAAAGAGATCGTCTTTAACATCACATTGCAACATAACGACGGCTTACTTTCGGAATCATACATGCAGATGTATGATGTGAACTACCGTAAGGCGCAGTTAATGCTGGAAGAAGATGTTGAAGATATGAAAGCCGCTTTGCAGGAGGAAAAGAAATTATCTCTGGGGGTATTAGGATCTTTTAGCCTGGGAATGGAAGGCCAGGTGATTTTTCATCCGGGTAATTCAGACTCTTTCAGTATTGTTTCATACGGACTGGCTGCATTTAATTTCCCGCAGTTGAAACCTGTTTTGGCCGAGCGTGAAGAAGTCGCTTTGCTTAGAGGGAAGAAAAAGAAAGATATATTATATATTCCGGTCAATCGTAAATTTCTCCGCGTAGCTGTGGCTTCGGCTGCTGCTCTGGCTTTATTCCTGTTGATATCGACTCCTGTAAAGGATGTGAACCAGGCAGCATATACAGCCAGTTTTGTTCCGACAGAAATGGTTACTAAAAGTGTGCCGGAGGTGAAAGTGGAAGAGGTTGTGCCTGCAGTGTCTGTTGTAGAAGAGGCAAAAGTAGCTGAAGTGAAAAAGAATGTCGCAGTACCTGCCGCAGCTCCCAAGGTAAAGAAGCAAGAGGTCGTATCGAAGCCTGTTGCCAAAACTCCTAATCCTAAAATGTTCCATATCGTAATTGCCAGTTTCCCGACAGCGGAACAAGCTGATAAATACATGGCCGGTGTGGATCGTAAAGAATGTAAACATGTGAGTAAGGTAGCCCGCGATGGAAAATATCGCATTTATGCAGATAAATTTGATAACCGGGAACAAGCCGAGGCTTATATGGCTACACTTCGCACCAATGAAAAATACAAAGATGCCTGGTTATTCATCAGCCGGTAAGGATATGACTTATTGTATATATTTCTGATCTTTCACAGATCGCATCAAGACTGATATAAAAAAGCATCCGAGAGAAATTTGATTTTCCCTCGGATGCTTTTTCTTTTTCTTCCGAAGAAATTTGAATTTTCGTTCGGAAGCGTTTTTATAGTTATTGTAACTTACTCTTCTTCTTGTTTAGGTTGTTTTTTCTTTTTTAACCGGCCTGCTTTACGTAAAGCCTGATCCAGAATGTACAGGATCTGGCCATTGGTGCTGCGGAACTCATCCGCAGCCCAGGTTTCGATAGCATCCATCATTTCTGTATCGATTCGCAGAACAAAATTTTTGGTTGCATTCTCTTTTTTGGCCATCACTTATATTAATATTAAAACTTTAGAATCATTGAAACAAGCTTCCGGAATTTATGACCGGACAAATGGATTTACAGGTATAAATGACAATAGGCAACTAGCAAATCCTTGCAACTATAATGATTGATATATGATATTATTTTGATATCACAAATTAAAGCCTTTATCCGGAGATATCCAAATAAATTGTATCCTTTTTTAGGGGAGTATTTAAAATATTCTTTAGCTTTGTCTACTCAAAATTTACGCGATTGGAATTTCAATTAGATACAGACAACAAGGAGTTTCAGGATGCCCTGCAACTGATTACTCACACGCGCCAGTCTGTTTTCCTTACAGGGAAAGCAGGGACGGGTAAGTCTACATTTCTCAAATATATCTGTGCACATACAAAAAAGAAGTATGTAGTATTGGCTCCGACCGGAATTGCTGCAATAAATGCGGAGGGAGTAACCTTGCATTCTTTCTTTAAATTGCCGTTCCGTCCGATGTTGCCCGATGATCCGGATCTGAGTCTGAAAGACGGAAGGATTTTTGAATTCTTTAAATACAGGAAGGAGCACCGGAAGATCATTTCGGAAGTCGAATTGATCATCATTGATGAGATATCGATGGTTCGGGCGGATATAATTGATAGTGTCGACCGCATTTTACGTGTTTTTTCCGGAAATATGCGTCTGCCTTTTGGTGGAAAACAATTATTGTTTGTCGGTGATGTTTTTCAATTAGAGCCCGTTGTGCCATCAGACCAGAAAGAGATTTTGAGTCTGTTTTATGCCAGTCCGTTCTTTTTTTCTGCCCGCGTTTTTAACTCGATCAACCTGGTGCCGATAGAGTTGCAAAAGGTATATCGGCAAACCGATCCTGTTTTTATAAATATACTGGATCGGATACGCAATAACGCTGCCCGGAAGCAGGAGCTGGATACGCTGAATGCCCGTTGTTTTCCGGATTTTGTTCCGCGTAATGAGGACATGTATATCACGCTCGCTACCCGTCGCGACCAGGTAGATTTTATCAATGAAAAAAGATTATCGGAGCTGCCCGGTGAAGAATTTATCTCGACAGGCCGTATAGACGGCGATTTTCCGGAATCTTCTTTGCCTACCCAACTGAACCTGGCAATTAAGGAACAAGCTCAGGTGATTTTTATAGATAATGATCACGAGCGGCGTTGGGTGAATGGTACTATCGGAATGGTTTCCGGCATCGACGAAAACGGAAATGTTTACGTGCTGCTGGAGAATGGTATTGAACATTTGGTGGAACCTACTTCATGGCGCAATTATAAGTATAAATATAATGAAAAAGAAAAGCGGATCGAAGAGGAGATAGTCGGAACCTTCGAACAACTACCTATCCGCCTGGCCTGGGCGATCACTGTACATAAAAGCCAGGGACTAACTTTTAGCCGGGTTGTCGTAGACCTGACCGGTGGTGTTTTTGCCGGCGGACAGACGTATGTTGCTCTAAGCCGCTGCACTTCTTTGGAAGGACTGGTGTTGAAGAGCCGGGTTACATCACACGATATATTTGTCCGTAAAGAAATCGTTCAGTTCAGTCAGATATTCAATAGCAAGGAACTGATTGACAAAAGCCTTCGTGAGAGCGAAGCCGAACTTTTATATGCCCGTGCAGTTCATGATTTCAATAGAGGGAATATGAAAGAAGCCGTGGAATCTTTCTCGATGGCGGTCGGAAAACGGAATGAGCTTGACAAACCGTTGGTTCAACGCCTGCTTCGTTCCAAACTTCAACGGATCAATACGCAACGGGAACAAATCAAGAAATTGAAAGAGGAACTGTATGCCCAACGTGAAATCCTGAAAGAATATGCCCATGAATATTATCTGATGGGGAATGAATGCGTGACAAAGGCCAACGACCCGAATGCCGCTTTGCGCTCATTCGATAAAGCATTGAAACTTTATCCGGAATATGTGGATGCCTGGGTTCGTAAAGGTGTTACGTTATTGGATATGGGAGAAGACTATGAAGCCCAGATTGCTTTGAATGAAGCTGTCCGGTTAAGCCCTCTTTCGTTTAAAGCCCGTTATAATCGTGGTAAATGTTATCTGCGCATGAAATATCATGAAGAAGCGGTTGCGGATCTCCAAAAAGCAGTCTCAATCAAGCCCAAACACGCATCAGCACACGAATATCTGGCTGAAGCATACCGTTATGTAGGTGAAGAAGAACTGTCCCGTCAGCACCAGGATATAGCCGATAGTTTGAGAGAAAATAGAAATATTTGAGAAAGACCATAAAAATCAAAAGGAATCGTAATGGTTTGGTAACATAGATTATATATCTTTGCAGTGTTTTAAAAAAAATGTATTGATTGTTTTATTTTAAACACTACTTATATGAGGGGCTTATCTATATTCTTTCTTTTTCTTTTTTGCTTGACATTCGGTCTGAATGCTCAAATAACAACATCAGGAATCAGTGGTAAAGTTACAGCGGAAGGTGAAGCATTAATTGGTGCAACCGTTCAGGCAGTCCACGAACCGTCCGGTACTACTTATGGAACCGTTACTAATGCGGATGGGCGCTATAGCCTGCAGGGAATGCGTATCGGGGGGCCTTATTCGGTCGAAGTTTCTTATGTCGGATTTCAGAAGGCTGTATTTAAGAATATTACGCTTCAACTAGGTGAAACTTATCTGTTGGATGTAACATTGACAGAGTCACTATCGCTCGATGAAGTGGTTGTTACTGCATCGAAAGCAGCCTTGTTTAATTCCCAGAAAACAGGGGCGGCCCAGAACTTCAATCAGGAACAGATCCTTTCGACTCCGACGATCAACCGTAGTATTTTCGATATCACAAAAATGAATCCATTAGGTGTGAATACCGGTGCAGGTATGTCTTTCGCCGGATCGAGTAATAAATACAACTCTTTCCAGATCGACGGTGCGGTCAGCAATGATGTCTTCGGACTTTCCGACAGTGGTACCAACGGGGGAAAGACCGGTATGAACCCGATCTCTCTGGATGCAATTGAAGAAATACAAGTTGTTATAGCCCCTTTCGACGTTCGTCAGGGAGGTTTTACCGGTGGTGGTGTAAATGCGATCACGAAGTCAGGTACAAATACTTTTCACGGTTCTGCTTACGGCTATTATAATAATGAGAAGTTTTATGGTAAAACAGCCGGTAAAGATGTAAAAGAACGTAAGAAACTGACCGATTTGTCTACCGAAACGTATGGCTTTACATTCGGTGGCCCGATTATCAAGAATAAGCTGTTCTTCTTTACGAACTTTGAACGGACAAAAGAGTTTCATCCGTCGTCTAATAATATCGGATCAGAATCTTCTTCATTGAAGCAAGAGGAAGTCGATCAGGTAATAGGAAAAATCAAAGAGCTTTCCGGAGGATATGACGGAGGTGGCTATGGCCCTCAGGATGTAGATACCTATTCAAATAAGTTCCTGGCCCGTATCGATTGGAATATTAACCGGAATAATAAATTCACGGCGCGCTATAGTTTGCTGGATGCGAGTAAGATGAATTTTTCGAATAGCAAAAGTTATGCTAAATTGAACGATTGCGGTTATTATAACACTAACTCCACCCATTCATTGACTATGGAACTGAATACCACGATCAATCCGATGCTGGCAAACGAATTGAGAGCCGGTTGGACACGTGTCCGTGATAATCAGGATGCAATAGGAACTCCTTTCCCCTATGTGAAAATAGCCAATATGACGGGAGGAAGTCTGGAGTTTGGTACAGAAGCCAATTCTTCTGCCAATTCATTGGATCAGGATATTTATACTATAACGGATAATCTGACCTGGACGAAGGGAGCACACGCCATCACTTTCGGAACTCACAATGAGTTTTTCCACATGGCAAACCTTTTCATCTCCAGTAACTATGGCTCGTATACTTATGCTTCGCTAAACGATTTCCTTTCGGTAGGAACGGCAAACGAAGCGATGCCTTCTATCTATAACTATTCTTATTCCCGTGAAGATATAACCGGAACGAAACGCTGGACTCCCAAATTCGGGGCTGCACAACTTGGTTTTTACGTGCAGGATGAATGGAGTGTGACTAATCTGTTCCGTCTGACTTATGGTTTGCGTGTGGATGTTCCTCTTTTCTTTGATACTCCAAGAGCAAATGATCTGTTTAATAACTCTGAAATAGCCCGTCAGTATGGGGTTGTTACTAACCAGACAGCTTCCTCTAAACCGCTCTGGTCGCCGCGTGTTGGTTTCCGCTGGAATCTGAATGAAGACCGGACGACTTTATTGCGTGGTGGTCTCGGTATCTTCACCGGTAGAGTTCCTTTTGTTTGGTTATCAAACAATCTTTCAAAAACAGGTATAGAGATGGGAAACACATACCTCTCCGGAAAAGGTTTTGATGAAGCGCAGGCAAATGGCTTTAAGTTCAACCCCGATCCATCCAATCAATATTTAGGTAAAACGGGAACTTCCGAAATCAACGTATTGGATAAAGACTTTAAGTTCCCTTCCGTATTACGTGCTAACCTGGCTTTGGAACATACCTTTGCCTATGGCATAAAAGCAACTGTTGAAGGACTATATTCAAAGACCCTGAACAATATACTTTACAATAATATCAATTACCAGCCGACCGGTACATTGAATAACGGAGGAGATAACCGTCCTACTTATGAAAAACAGGACAGGAACTTTACCCAGATCATGTATTTGACCAATACGAATAAGGGCTATAGCTATAATCTATCCGCTAAACTGGAAAAAGACTTTGATTTTGGTTTGAGTACTATGGTCGCTTATACCTACGGACAATCCAAATCTGTTTCCGACGGTGATGGATCGCAGGCTTCGTCCATCTGGAAATATAATCCTGTATATTATGGTGATACGAAACAAGAACTGACCTGGTCTTCATTTGATGTCCGTAATCGTATCGTAGCTTCTGTTTCGTACCGGAAAGAGTATGCACGTCATTTTGCAACAACTGTAAGCCTGTACTATACAGGACAAACCGGAGGCCGTTATTCGATCGTTTATAATAACGATATAAACGGTGACGGTGCTTTCAGCAATGACCTGCTTTATATTCCAACCGATGCGGAAATGAATAATATGGTATTCTCCGATCAGAAGACGGTAACAGCCGCTGAGCAGAAAGAATCTTTTATCAACTGGATCAACGGAACGAAGGTATTGAGAGAGAATAAGGGAAAAGCGTTGGAACGCAACCAAATGGTATTGCCTTTCGAACATCACTTCGATTTCCATATTGCACAGGACTTCTTCCTGAATGTATCCGGACGCCGGCATACGCTTCAGTTGAACTTCGACATCTTGAACGTAGGAAACCTGTTCAAGAAAAGCTGGGGCTTATATAATACGACATCCGGCGGATACGATATGGCTCCTGTCGTTTATAAAGGCGGAACTTATCAGTTTACCGAAGCAAATACAAGACTGTCTTATCAGGATTTGCTTTCCCGCTGGCATGCACAGATCGGTTTACGTTATATGTTTTGATCGATATTTGTCGGAGAACACGATAATTAAAGAAAAAGGCTCACTATATTTGTGGGTCTTTTTTGTTAAGATATAAAATATGAAGAGATTCTCTATTGTACTTCTGGGATGTATTGCTTTCCTGTTATTGGTGAGTTTAAGTTGTTCGACCCATAATCAGCGTGACCGTTATGTGGTCGTTCTTTCGATGGACGGTTTCCGTGCCGATTATCCCGACCGGGCTTATACACCGACATTAGACTCTTTGGCTGCTGTGGGTGTCCGTGCCACCTTCAGGCCGTCTTTTCCCAGTGTGACATTTCCAAACCATTATAGTATGGCAACCGGCCTGCATCCCGATCATCATGGACTCGTAAATAATTTCTTTTATGCCCCCGATCTGGATAGTATCTACCGCATGGCAGATCCGACTCCCGGTTTTTATGGAGGAGAGCCCATCTGGAATACAGCAGAAAAACAAGGTGTCCGTACAGCTTCTTTCTATTGGGTTGGTAGCGAATATTCGATCCAGGGACGCCAACCGTCTATCTGGAAACCTTTTGATAAGAAAGTACCTTTTTCCGACCGTGCCGATTCGGTCATATCCTGGCTGCAACTGCCCGAAAAGGAACGTCCCCGGCTGGTGATGTGGTATATGGAAGAACCGGACGGCATAGGACATCGTTGTACGCCCGATTCTTCAGAAACATTACAGAAAGTGGAGGAGCTCGACCGCGTATTGAATCACTTCTTTACGGAAGCCCGCAAACTGGACATATTTGAGCAGATCGATTTTATTGTTCTTTCCGATCATGGAATGGCCACTTTTACCCCGGATAAATATGTCAACCTGAATGATTATTTGCCCCGGGATAGTTTCGATTATATATTTGACGGTGTCCCGACTTTGCTGTATCCGAAAGCCGGATATACCGATAAAGCCTATGCAATCCTGCAACAAGTACCCCACATAAGGGTCTGGAAGAAAAATGAAATACCGGAGAAATATGTATATGGCTCTAATCCCCGTATCGGCGACCTGTTTGTAATGCCGGATATCGGTACCTATCTCGATTTCCGGCCGGAATCCAGTCCCCGGCTGGCAGCCACGCACGGATATGATAATTTTGCTCCCGAAATGCAAGCCATATTCTATGCTGCCGGCCCGTCTTTTAAGCAACATGTGGAGTTGCCGGCTATGGCAAATGTGAATTTATATCTGATCCTTGCACGCTTATTAGATATAAAACCTGCCCCTAATGATGGCGACAGTCTGGTAGTGAGTACCTTATTCCGATAGCATTTGATAATAAATATGGATAAAACGGAAAAAACAACTTTTTTTGCGAAGTTTGTTGCTTTTATAGTAAAATACCCGGATTATTCAATTACATTTGTGTCATATTTGAGATTGATTTAAGTTTGTATCAGAAGTCCTTGCTCACAACTTGATTTGTTAAGTAAACTTTTTATCCAACACATTCAGGCTCAATTAACAATTAAATTAAAGTTTACAAGATGAATCTTTACATTTCAAATTTAAGTTACAACATCACAGATGCTGACTTAAAAGAATTATTTGCAGAATACGGAGAAATCGTTTCAGCAAAAGTTATTATGGATAGAGAAACCGGCCGTTCAAGAGGATTCGGTTTCGTTGAGTTAAGTGATGACGAGTTAGCAAAAAAAGCAATCGAAGAATTAAACCAGGCAAGCTATGATGAAAAGATCATCAATGTAACAGAAGCCAGACCTAGAGAAGACAGAGGCGACAGAGGTGGTCGTAGCTTCGGAAACAATCGTGGCGGTGGCTACGGTGGCGGTAACAGAGGCGGCGGCTACGGTGGTGGCAATAGAGGCGGCGGAAGATATTAATTCCTTCACAACATAAAAAAAGCGATCGGAAACGGTCGCTTTTTTTATTGCTATCATAAGGAATGTATAATACACTAAAAGTCATAATTCATTCCCGGACAAAAAGCGAGTTGACTACTTGCACTCTTGATCTGAATCTTATTTTCGCGGGCTAGCCATCCGATTGCAGACCATAAATCAGCTTCACACAATGAGGTCGCTTTTTTCAGCTCCTCAAAACTCCAACATCCACCATCCAGTAACAGATTCCAGATAGTACCTGCATTTAATCCAATTGTTCCTTTCGTCATGACAAACTCTGTTTTATGTTTATGGTATGTTTTAAATAAACTGTATTTAAAGGGAAAATGATATATTTGAACTGCTTTTTTAGCTTGTTTTAAAAGATAGGGTGCTTGGGTTAACCCTTATTTTCTTTATCACTTTATTTATATAATTTTGTTCATGTATTCATATGCAACAATTTCTAAAACCGATACCCTACCGACAAATTCATTCCCTGCAAGGTAAAGCTGTTAAGGGTATAGGTTGCCAGTTTCCTGGTACCGCTGCCGGGGATTAATTCGTAGACATCGACGGCATCGTTACGATAGCCTACCTGTAGCCCAGCTTCGACATAGAAACCCCGCCAAACCGGTTGAAGCCAGCCCACGGAGATCCCGGCGCCATAGAACAAACCGGTACTGTTATCCTCCAGCTTCTCCTTTATACGCACATTGAAGCTCCCGTACTGTCCATACACGCCGGCATACAACCCACGGAAACGACTGTCGCCCCACAACCACCAGCGCGGTTCCACCTCCAGGCAGGTCATGCTGAACAGATTATACCGGTCCCCTTTATTGTAAGGCATCGCAAAGGCAAACGACACCTGCGCCGAGAAACGATCCATAAAGTACACCTCCGCTGCCGCATTCGCCACCGGCGAATACATCGATCCGTCCGGCAACAATCCGGCAAACAACAATGCATTCGTCTTTATACCCAGCCCGACAGCCCCCCAAAGAAAATGGTTGGCTGGTGCAGTCGTTTTTGTTGGTGCAGGTTTTGATGCAGGTTCAGTCACAGTCTTCATTTTCTTTGTCTGGGCTTGCTCTGCTACAACCTTCTGCTGTTCGGTTACAACCGGGTGTTTCCTTACTTCTACGATCACGCGGTTATCCAGGTCGGTACGGGTATCGACATCGAGCTCGAACAGGTCGGGGTCGTCCAGGCAGCAGCTCCCCGTCAGATACTCCTGCAGAAAGGTAGCCTGTCTCATCGCCAACTCGCGGGCGGCAGGGTCGTAGCGTTTTGAGACACTCTGAAGCGCTGTCAGTGAGACGGTATATTCGTCCGTTGACAGTTGGTGGCGGCAGTCCGACAGCAGCGTGATCAGCTCTTCCAGATTATCGGCTGTTTGCAGCCGTTGGTGGTTGATACGTTCCGTTCCTTTGATAAAATGGATGGTGTAGCTCTGTCCGGCAGCTGTGAAGGCCAACAAACAGAGTATGGCCAGCAGTCCGGAGAATCGTGTACGTTGTTTCATTTCCGTATGTTATTTGATTGATTGTTGTTTCTTTTCATTGTTTCGCCAGGGCTTTTCGCCAGATTACAAGCTCGCTGCAACGATATGGGTTCGGTGGCGTCTATCCCGTAGTCGGACGGGCGGGGCAGTTCCAACTCGATACCCGAGGGAAGCGCATCGAACGATGACGTATCGAGCGACGACAATACCCTTATATTCCGGTCGTAGATATAGACCCAAAACACTTCTCTGCCATAATAAAGCCGTGCCAACGAACGTAGGGTCATCCCCGGACGTGTAATGATAGAGGCCGGAATGATTGTCGCAGTCTTTTTACGACGGGGCTGCTTGACTTTTTTGATAGTCTTTGCAGCAGACGGGCGAGTAGTTGCCGGGGTAATAGCGACGGGTGTGGCTGGCGACATGTAGTCCGTCTCGTCTGTATTATCCACGTTGCTCGCCTCGTCCGATATCTTATCGGCTACCCAGATGCTGGTGTCCTCTTCGGCAGGCGGTGCAGGCGGGGGATATTGAAAATCGGTTTTCGCCGGTACAGGCTGTTTCGTTTCCCGGTCCCGCCCCGATATCCACAGGGAACCGGACAGCAATAAGAGGTTGGCTCCCAGTAGTGCACCGCCCCAGAGCTTTATTCTCTGTTGTTCTTTCCGGATATTTACCAGTTCCTTGCTCTCTTTCCGGATGTTTTCCGAATTACGATCTTCTTCCCCCATCATTACGGTATATTTATTATTTATATTTTCAAATATCCTCAATCTTCCACACGATACTTCCTCCGGTCATTGGTGTCGCCTTCATCCATGACAGATCGGTCTGGTATGCTTTTTTCGCTTGTGGATTTACCTTTAGCGTACGCTGTCCCGTAATGTCTACTCCGCCGAACGTTTCTGCCGGGTAGTCGGCATCCAATACCGGTACTTTTCCTGTACGACGACAGGTCACGACCGACAGGTTGCGGCAATTATAAAAAGCTCTTCGCCCGATCTCCGCCAGTGTAGCAGGCAGGTCGACTTCCGTAAAGCCCGTATCTTCAAAGGCACTGGCTGCGACAAGCGTCACTCCCGAGGGAACCGTCAGCTTACCGGAGTTGTCGGAAATACCGGATACGGACGACAGGCTCTCCTTGAACACCTCCACACCGATCGCCGTCAAACGGCAGGCAGACAGATCCAGCCCCTGCAATGCCGCACACCTCATAAAAGCACGCTCCCCCAACTCACTGAGTGAAGCAGGCAACTTCAGCGTTCCCGTCAGGTTCTTGCAATTATAGAAGGCTTCCGCCCCGATCGTTGTTAACGAGGTGGATAAGGTCAGCGTACCCTCCAGATTGTAGCACTCGCTGAAAGCCCCTTCGCCGATCTCCGCAAGGCTCATCGGCAATGTCAGTTTTGTCAGTGTATTGCATGCCCGGAAGGCATCCTTGCCGATTGTTCGCAGCGAAGGAGCCCCCGACAGGTTCAGCTCGTTCGATTCGCTTTCGGTAAAGGCACCGGCAAAGGCACGTTCACCGATCGACTGCAGGCTGGAAGGGAAAAGACCGTTTATCACCAGACCGGAACATCCCTCGAAAGCCCGGTCGCCAATCGCTGTCAGCACCGGTGATCCCGAAAACGCAAGCTCTTTCAGACGACTACCGGCAAACGCCGCGTTCCCTATCGACTGCAGACCCTTAGGTAACACTATCTTCTGCAATGTCCGGTTTGCTTTGAACGCACCCTCCGGCATATTCATCATCGCGACATCGGCCAGGTCAATATCCTCGACCGCCAGCGCTGCATTGCGCAACGTATTGATATCATCCGCATTGATCCCGTTTCCGGCGACCAGACGGATGTGTTTATATCGCTCCTTTCTGGAAAAATCGATGAACGAAGCCAGTGTCCCCGGCGTCTCCAGCTCAATATAGGCCCCTTCCGTACCGCTCTGGTTGATCCGGATCTCCACCGGCCCTTTATCCTCGGGTGTCAGGTGGATCACGGCGCTGCGTTTGCCGGCCGCAACATTGTCTTCCAGACGGAAATGAAGTTTTCCGGCACTGGAATAAATATCTTGTACCCACCCCGAAGCATTGTCTCCGGCATCATAATCGACCGTTGCCCGGAAAGCACCCAGGTTCACCGGCACGGTTTCTATCACCACTCCCACCTCCGGGAGATTATACAGGCGGGGGATAAGTTCCGTGTCCGTCACCTTGGCGGCTGCCTGTGTAACGGTGATAGTAACTTCGAGGGGAATGTCACTCTGCAGGCGCAGGGTGATTACTGCCGTACGCGCTTCCGGCCGGGTGTTCTCTTCTACTTTGAACCGCAAGGTGCCGCCCAGCTGTACACCGTTGGTTCCGCTCAGCCAGGGAGCATCTTCGGGTAGTTCCACCTCAAAGGGGCCGCTGGCAGTTACCGGGACCTCGAATGTTTCGCCTGCCACGGCTGCTTCGTACGATTTGATTTCGGGCAGAAGCACATTCTCCCGTCCCCGCTGTACCAGGGTAAAGGTATCTGTCAGCAGGGTGCCCGTGCTTGTATCGCTAATTACCAGGCGTGCCTTACGCGGCTCTGTCTTCGTATTCGGTTGAAGCTTCAATTGGAGACGTTCCTCCGCCGGCATCGCTTTGCTACCGGGCGGCAAGCCGATCCACGGGGCATAGTCGAGCAGACGTAATCCGTTCGACACCGTATTTTTCATCAGGGACAGTTCGTAGCGCGTATCGGCGGCATCCACCGTATCGCGATTGATCACGAAATACAAGGCCCCGCGTCCTCCCTGCGTGACCGTCACCTCCGAAGAAAGGGTTCCGTTGCTGACGGTCACTTTCGCGGTACGTGCATCATAGGTTTTATTTTCTTCATACACGAGCACCAGCGTCTCTTCCTTCATCGATTTCAGATCGGAAGGTTGCAGCCATTCGGCATCGCTCGTGACTTCGTAGTCCGCTGTATTGGTGGACAGGGTGAACTCCACGGAGCCTGCTGTCCAGGGCACAACGGCCGAGTTGCGATCCAGTCCCAGTACATCCTGTTGTGCCTGCGACACCTTGATCGTACTGATCTTATGGCCCACCTGAATATCCACCTGCGCCGTGCGGGCCTCGGTTGTGGTATTAGCCGCCGCCGTCAGCGTCAGTTGGTAGGTGCCCGCCCCGCCTTTATCCGGCGAGACAGTCAGCCAGGGTTCCGACGACACGGCAGTCCAGGCATGGCTTGTCCGGACCTTCACCGTTTGGGTACCGCTGGTCTGCGTAAACGACAGACTCTCTTTCCCCTCTTCAATGCGTGCCGAATGAGGTAGCTCCTCCTGGCACCCAGCTAACAGCAAGGTGCTCAAAAGGAGGGTTGTCAGTTGTTTTATCATGTTTTATTTATGATTTACTATGTTGAAAAGATCTATGCCGGGTTTAAAGCGAACTGTGGTGCGCTCGTCGAGCATGACAGGAGCACCGGTCTTAGGGTTACGTACCGGGCGTGCGAGTTGTTTGCGGGGATAAAAACGGCCGAAACGCAAGAATACGATTTCTTCTTCACGTGCCAGAACTTCGGTGGTTAGCGCAAAAAAGTTGTCTACAAATTTGTGTACTTCCGTTACCGGACGGCCAGTACGCACTGCTAACTCGGAAATGAATGTTGTCTTGTTCATATTGTTCTGTTTTATTAGTTGTTGATACTTATTTGTTTATTCAATGTCGATCTTTGGGGTTGAATGCAATTGCTGTTCCTGCCATTCCCTGAAATAATCGCGTTGCCGGTAAGTGTTCAAAGGCGGAGTTATCCGGATGCATTCGTCGTCGGCAAGTGTAGGATACTTTTGGGAGAGTAGGCGTAGATACTCGTCGGGGATGCATATGCAGACAAAAGAGCTAGAGGCATCGGTATGGCTCCAGCTTGCTATGACCTTGGGACAAAGCAATGCCGTATAATAGGCTGAGTAGCCGAAGGCTATAAACCGGCCGTTCAGCATATATATAAAGATTTTACTCGTATTGGTTTGTTCTTTTTCCAATATTATGTCTATTCTGTTCATATCGTTCGTTTTTGGAGGTTAAAAGTCTCTTACACATCTGAAGTACATAGCGGTAGTCTTTGATATAAAACCGGATTGCGGTGTAGTGGCATTGAAATCCATATACCAGGCCTTGTTCGTCGCCTGCTCCGTGGCGCTCCAGTATTTATTCTCAGTCAACTTACTTGCCGGCGGTGAAGCATAAATTGTATTGATTCCCTCCCTGAACAACCACATCAGCATCAGCTCCCGTTGGGTAGGCAGGCGCCAACTGCCTTTAGGGAATTCTGTCGTGGAATAATTTTTGCATCCTCCGCTAAAACCAGAAGCAAAAGTTCCATCCGGATCGAGGTTCATATTATCACCTTCTGTTCCTGAATGGAAGCCCATAGCTGCCGCCCAATATTTGCCGCTCTCTTCTGTCGGGGCGATGATAAAGCGGAAAGGTACTTTGTCATTCACGCTGGTGTTGGTTCCATTCCCTTTCGATTCTGTATGCCGTATGGTTGCACCGTTTCTCGACAGTTTCATGCCCAGGGGCCAGATGGCGCTTTCGGGTATACCTGAGGAGTAGAAGACGGCATAATCACTGCCTGGATTAGCAGAATTAGTCCCTTTCAGGAATTCCTTTTTTAATTGCTGTCCGACGGCGGCTACTGGAAGCAGGCTAAGTATGAGTGCTGTTATAAATAATTTATGTATCATATGTTCCATTTTAAAGTTCATGCCGATGTTTTTATTGTATTGCGTCACCCGAATTCAAATCTTTGATGCATCGAAGGTTATAGAGTTCATTGGGCGACAACTGGGGGCTTTGGCCAGTCCATACCTGTATACCCCATGCATACGTACCATTAGCTGTCGATGACCAATAATATGTGTTAGGCAATGTTTGGAGAGTGTTCGACCCGCCTACATAGATAGCGAGCGACTGGCCGAAAGAGGGTGTGTACCAAGTCATGGCTTCTATATTGGGTGGTAATGTAGCGCCATTGAGGGCGACACACCCTGCAATTGCCGGATAATCAGTGCTCTGTCTTAAATCCCAGGTATTCTGACGCCCATCCATTAAGCTGTTGGGGGTGGCAGGCATGGAACCGGAGTTCAGCCATTTTATTCCGCCCGAAGGGTTCACATCACTGATATAAACCTCATTACGCTTCTCGTATCTCCAGATGGAGGCATCCCCCGGAGTCTGCGTCACTACCCCCTTATCATTATACATTGTGAGTTTACCGCCAAAGTAGCCGGGGATAAATTTAATCACACGTGAATCGTCGATGTTTTCGTTTGTTATGTGGATGTCGTAGGTGTATGAGTAGTTGGGAGAAACACTATAATTGTCAGTGAAGTTGCTTCCCATGTGGATCTGGTAGATTACCGACCGGCTAATTACGTTTCCCGCCATCTGCACCCCTACAATCTGAAGGTAGGTGGCTCCTACAGGAGCATTGACTCTACGCTTTTCCGGGGAAGTATACGGTACCGAATGCTGAAGGTTGACCGGTAAATACGTGGTAATAGGAGCGTTGCTGGGAAATGTTATCGGTTGTTGCTTATAATTAGTATACCCGACAGTTTCCTCCGGAAAAACAGCAGTCTGACCTATCGAATAGTAAAAGCTCTTTTTGGGGATCTGGATGAACTGGTAGGTCCAGGTCTGGTAATTTTTTTCTATCATGCTTTGTGACAGGGTGAGAGTTACATTCACCCGGGCTACTGTGCGATAAAGCATGATATCCGCCTGTTTGTTAGCTGCTACAACCGTATTTGTACTTCCGGCAAAAATGGGACGATTGCCGGCTGCATCATAGAACAGGGGAAAACCGTTTTGATCGGAGGATATTCCCAGAGCATTAAAATCAGCCAGGGTAGTCTGATCTATACTCAAATTGTCAAAGGTGTGCTCCGAAGCATTTGCTATGACGATAATCTTGCTCTTTTGGTTCTCTATGCCCAATTTTACTAATTGTACATCTTTTACGGATGTACAATTATTCTTATAAACTAATTTGCCATCAGGATTTATGTTATCAAACTGAAGCACCCAGAAGTTCTTTATTTCGTCTTCATAGGTTGCGCGGGTTACCGGGGTTTTCACCAGGCTTATCTCCATGCCTTTGCATACCTCAGTAGAACTGACGATATCACCGCCGGCCTTAGTGTCGGCAGAGGGAGGTGATTGCATTGGCTGTATGTTCAATGCCAGTTCTACAGGGACGAGTTCTCCGGATTTGCTCCCTTGCGACAGGGGCGTGTCGGTATAGGTTTCGTCGGTACAGGCGCCCAAAAGGAGTATCAGGCTTATTGTTTGTATGATCTGTTTCATATCTATGCTATTTATATCATGGGTTATTTGTCGGTGTCTCTGACACAGCGGACATAATTAGTATCATATTTGGAGGATTTTACGGGAAATATATCGCCATTCTTTACCAGTCTACCTGTAGAAAAACAATAATCAAGGTCATATTCGGTAGCACTCCAAAGCTGATCCGCCTTGTCTTTCATTCCTTCAGGAATGTTATATGCAAGGAATATTAACTCACTTATTCTGGGCAAACGCCAGTCTTTATGTCCTCCATCCCTAAGATCTATACAAGCCTGTTTAGCTAAAAGAGCTCCGGTTACTTCATCCTTCCATGGAATCATAGCTCCTCCTGCTCCAAGGCTTTTGGCAATCGTCAGGTTTGGATAAAACGGTACATCCTCCATATATTTCATCCATCCTTTAAATAGTGCCGGCAGTTGCCCGTCAGTAGGAATTTCATACGTATAATACTCTCCATTATTATTTTCGGCGACTTCTCCAAGATAGCTATGGAGCTGGTGATCACCTGTTGTTAACACACGAAACCCTTTTTCTGAACTCCCCAACGATGGTTTTAAATTATCAAATCTCCTATTGACCGATGTTACCCCCACCGTTCCTTCTCCCAGTTTTTCTTCTGTAATCTTCACTTCCTGCCAATCGGATAATGAGAGTACCATTTCAGAGTTGTTATAAACGACGTTGTATGTGTTGTGTTTGCCTTTTTCAAAGCCATACATTCCATTTGCATTATTCATGTGTGCTAAGCTAAGGGGGAATGAAAGAACTTCTGTTTCACCGATTGTCGTGCCCGGCACCTCAGTCGTGATGCGGATCACAGCATCGGAGTCCTTCATGCCGGCACTCATAAAGGACGGTACAAGGAAGTTGAACTCAGAGGGTGAGACACTCAAATCTGTTATATAGGGTATTTTTACGGCAGGGACGCACGTTATCATAAGGGAACCGGGAGTACCGCCCTTATTTACATCACCTGTTTTCGGATTGATGGTACCACTGACCATTATGCCATTCGTGCTATTGGTACTATTTTCGAGACTGACCGCCGTAACGTCAACATTGTCATTGGTCGTCAATTTCGACAGCTTGATCGTCACCCAACAGAAGGCGTGGGAGAATGTCAACGCAATAGGGTAGCCATCGGTTACCGACTGCGAACCGGTAGGAGAAGATAAATACAGCAAGTCTTTCCAGGTTGTTGCATCTCCGGACAGGTCGAAAGGTACACCATTCTTGACAGTGGCACCGGATACCCAAGGGTAATAACCTGTTATGTTAACTGTCTCCCCATGCTTTACTTGCAGGGAGGAAATAATTTGACTGTTTTTGTCTTTATACTCCCATGATTCGGAGCTTGTACCTTTCATAAGGATAGATTGCATATTATCCTCTGAACCGGCTGCCAAAGCGCTTCCTGTTCCGTTGGTGATAAACATGCCGAACGTATGCGTACCATTCGGGAAAGCTGTTCCTTCCACCATCCTTGCTCCATAGATTGTTTTGGTGGTCGGGCTGTCGGATATGGAAGCGGTAAAATGAAGTTCGGTATTTTCCGGGTTTTCTTTTTTTCCGGGCAACTCTCCGCTATCGCAGGCTGTGGTGCACACCCCCAGCGAGCATACACTGATAATTGTCCATATCCGGGTTGGTGTTCTTCTTATGATCATATGTGTGTCTATATTTTCTGTTATTATTATCTGACTTCACGGACGCATCTTATCGAAAATCGGTCTGTTTTTGAGTTTAAAGAGATCTCTCCCCGCGCATTTACAGCATACGCCCTATCATCACCCTTCTGATTTCCTTCCGTGCCGGTCCAATAGGCCTGAGTTGTCACACCGAGCGAGGTAAAACCTTTGGATTGATTGATCGCCTCCTTGTTTAGCCACAGGAGACATAGCTCTGACAATCTGGGCAGGCGCCAGTCGGAACGTCCCTGTCCACGATAATCCCAACAGGCTTTTTTGGCATTCAATACACGGCTCTTTCTGGGGGCTCCTTGAAGTGTCTCTCTCCATTGGACATTTTCTGCGGCATTGTCGGGGGCGATAACCAGTTTTGCATAAGGGCCTTCTCTGTTGCATGCATCCTGAGGCCCCGTATACCAGCCACCGTTACCCGTTCCGTTATAGGTGTTGTCTGCTACTTCTCCCAGCAAATCATTATAATGAAGCATACCCTTTTCTCTCCAATCATCCGTCATAAAGTAAGGTGTTTTCTCTTTGATAGTTATATCTACAGGTAGGTTGGTCACTTTATCAGTCATTCTGCCATTTGTTTTTGTACCGTTTATTCCATTGAAATTCATTCTTACCAACATATCCGGGTTAGGTGAGCCGGAGGCTCCGTCTTGCCATGGAATGACACTGGTGGTGAAACTCAGCCCGACCGGTTTGCCGCTGTAGGCCGCATCGGCAGTAGTGTATCCGGGAAGGCTTACGTTTGTGATGGTGAAGCGGTAGATTTTATTGCGCAAGACATCCTGTAATTCAGTCCCTGCTACGTTGGTCGGCTGATCGGTGAAATCGATGCGGTAGAAGTAGGTTGTACCCTTGTAGTCGCCGCCTATGACAAGAGCCATACGCTTTTCGTGATTCGTATCGTAAACTTTACCTCCCCCAAAAGCAAATTCTGGGATGTATATTTCGGATTTACAATAGGTGTCGGAAGTGATAGCAGCTCCAGTGTATTCAAAGTTGTGGGCACTCACGCTTCCTGCCGGTGAAGCAGTGTCAACGTAGGGTATCTGCATGTTGTACTTCACTGTTTGCGGCAAAAGCGCATACCTGTCCTGGGGTTTGTATACATATACATGGGTCAGGTTGAAACTAACACTCCCTTTGTCCCATACATCATAGTCTTTATTGTAAGTGCCTACCCCGACATCTACCCGTGCCACGGCACGCAGCAGGTGGGCGGTGGGGGGCGTCATATTGTGTTTTATTTCCAGCGGTGAATCAGAACTGTCGCCGGCAAAGCCGATCATCGGTATCCCGGTGTCGGCAAATGCCAGCGCAGTACCCAACTCCCCATTAGTTAAAACACCTTGTACGTCATTATATGCCATGCCCATTTGTACCTTTGAAAAAGGGTTTTGGTTAGCGACCAGGAGCAGCTTTGTATCTGCTCCCGATACGCTACAGCGGAGGGTAAAGGTAAAATCCCCTGAGCCGCTGCCAATAACCGGTGTCCCGGTTGCAAAGTATTTCAGTCTATAGGTTAGGTTATCATTTTTATCGAGTTGAAAAGCAAGTATATATAGGTTGTTTATTGCGTTTTCCTCATCTGCTGTCAATCCTTTGGTAGAAAGAGTATGCTCGTTGCTCGCAGTGGCAACTTTCAGGGTGACTGTCGTATATTCGTCGTCCTGTCCATTGTTGTCGCCGTCATCCGGTATCCGTTCGTAGCTACAGGTGCATAAGAAAAGGGCAGCACACAGGATGGTGGCGGCCGTTCTTATTTTTGACAGGTGTGAATGTTTCGTATGCATATCTTGTCTGTTTGTGTTTATCGTAAGGATTCCGCCGGGAGCAGTAGGTCTGTCCGGAGGGAGATAAGGAGAATATCAGCCAAAATCATCTTCCTGTCATCCCCGGACAAGCCCGGGATCGTTACAACACGAATGTGTAATGCGTAGGATGAGTGGGCAGATCGAGTCCGCTATGGCAGTGTTTGATTTTGGCTGATATTCGGTTTGAGCTGATTAATTGAATGGCTTATTGACGGTAGCATCACTCCAGTCTGTCGGTGTAACGGTTACCGCGACATCTGTGGGAATGACTTCAGTATCCGGATCCGGGACACCACCGCCACCACCATCTCCAGGCAGGAAGCTTCCATTAAATGTCACAGTGACCGCATAGGCTTTACCCGGCTCGATCGCACCTTTATCGCTAGTACTGAAGGTTACGGGGAAATAGTACGTCGTCATGTTAACATCACCCACATTTTCCTTATACTGGTATTCGATCAATAAGGTTGTATTAGTTGTGCTTGTTGTCGGATTCTCGAAAACATACCAATAGCCGATGTCATCAATCTGGCCACTCGGGTCAAAACCTCCAGGAGCAACTGTAATATTTTGACTGAAATCTGTAACTGTTGTTTCTCCACCTGGACTATTGGGTAGACCGGTTGCAAATACAGGTGTAATCAGATTTCTTGTTATCGCACCATTTGGTAAACCGATAAAAGAGTTTGTGGTTCCATCCCCGATATAATATGCACTTGTATTCACATGTGACATGATAGCTTTTGTCAACTTGAAATCTGTATCATAGGTCCCCAGGCTCGTCGTCCCTCTTACAAGTGATTTCAAAATGATTTTTGAAGCGATGAAGTTTAAGGTGACATTGGCATCTGCATGACCGTCTGTTTTATTGCTTACCGTATTATTACCTGACATTAAGACCTTACCTTGTGTTTGTTTAGGATTCGTATTATCAAGCAGGGACACTGTAGCAGTCTGCAAGGATGTTAGCGTATTGACAGAAAAAAACTGACCGGGGGCGGGAGTTTGTTGTGTCAAATCCTCACCGATATTGGCTATTATGTAAATAGACTCTGCCTGGTCTGTTGTTGTAAAGGTTGTTGTCTTAGTACCAGTACCTGGGGTTCCATCAGCTAAACCGGTTGTATTGTCAAAATACTTTTTAGTGATGATAGCGCCAGCCTGACTCACACCGAATACGGTAATGTCATTGATCGTTTTATCACCGGCATTGTCGGCTGGGGTGCCGCTTGTACCTGCTCTTGTGCCCAACGGGCCACTACTGATAGTCAGTTTGACCTCCATTTTATCACCATTTTGCGGTCCCGGGGGATCGATGTTAAAATTCTCCGTTGTACAACTTGCCAATGCCGCTATTGCCAGCATGGACAGAAAGATTGATTTCATTTTCATTTGTTTGACTTAATTATTAATAATAGTGTTTCTAAAAAATGCTTGTCTATTCAACTGGTAATCGCGCGATGCGCGTGATCCCTTTCGCGTGAGGTGCGTGATAGCCATCGCGCGAAGCGCGCGATTACTATCACGTGATGCGCGCGGTTTTCTTTATTCTATCACAGGTCTGTCGTCTTCACCACCGCCACCTCCGGGAGTATCGGCCACATCGCCTACCACGAAGTTGTCGGGCATCGTTGCCGTGCGGGGTGTTTTCAGTGGGGCTGCGCCGTTGCTGCCTAGCTGCGTGCAGAGCGTCACGTTCCAGACAGAGCCGTCGGGAGCTGTTGCGGGGAGCACAAAACCTACCTGCGTAGGGGTGTTGGGATAGAGTTTAGCTGTGGGGAAGAAGAATGTTTCGCCCGAATCGCCGTCGGTGCGCCGGATGGTGACACCGATCTGGCTACCTTCGCCGCCCACCTTGATATGTTTGCCTTTAATAACGCAGGTCTGCCCGGCACTGATCGGCATGCCTTCGCCACGGGCAGCGGCTGCGGGGTTTTGTGCGTCTTGTGCACTGACCACCATAAACAGTTGCGGGCCGGACACAGACATCTGTATATCGACATCTATTTCGGCTTCGTCGAACGCCTGACGCATTTCCTGGCTCATGGAGTAGGCCACACCTAGCTTAATGCGTTTGCGGTCGGGTGCCGACATGAGTTCGCTTTCGAGGAAAACACCCTGGGAGGTGGGGCGGAAATAGCCCAGCAGGGTACTGACGCTATAACCGGAAGAGAGGTACCACATCATGCGCTCCATCAGCAGATTACCCGTGCGGGTAATTTCGTCCACATCTTCCTGGCGGGTGCTGAGGGCCGCTACTTCGCTGGCCAAGTCGCGCATTTTCAGACATTTTTGCAACTTGGGTTGCAAGTAACGATCGTTTGTGACGTCCTGAGTAAATGTCAGGTCGAGGGCTTTGAGCGTGAGCTTCGCCTTCTGGGTCGGGTCTTTTGCCATAACTGTCTGTTTTTTAGTTGCTGATATCTGTTTATATTATCGGTTTACAAATTAGCCGGGAATTCGAAGGATACTAAATTTATATCAGTAGCTCCCGAGTAGAAAAACAGGGATAAAACAGCCGTATTCTTTCCCCTTTTTGCTTGCAGGATGGTCTGACGTAAAACGTAACCACGTGTGCCCTAGTGCTTGAACATTGCATAGATAAAATGACTTAGTTCACTAAAAACTACGGTGAAAAGACGGAAAATCAAAGCTTGTAAACAATCGTATATTATTAACCACAGATAAGTTAAATAGAAAATCGGGAGATAGACAATAGCTAAAAGAACTCCCTTTGGTACCCTCTAAGTATGAAATAATTGAACAAATAAGGTCATGTTTGCTCAATTATTACTCACACGCTATGAATTTTAATTGCCAGTTTGTATGATAATCAAAATTTTTATATATCTTTGCGCAATCTTGACACAGTTTTTAGTGAACTATGGCAATTCCTCTCCATAAAAAAAGAATATTAAAACGTAATCACCTTGTGTTTTAATTGTTGGTCAACAATTAAAATTATTTATGTTCAAATTTTTTTCTTCTTTCTGACTTTCTCTATTCTAAATAGCGTTACTATCAATAAAAAAACAGCTGCAATTTATAAAATTACAGCTGTTGAAGATTCATTGAGTAGTGCGTCCGGGGATCGAACCCGAGTTTCCGCCGTGAGAGGGCGGCGTCCTAGGCCACTAGACGAATGCACCGTTGCTTGTCATAGTTTTCATTGTTTGACGATGCAAAGCTAGTTATTATTTTGTTTCGGTGTTCTCCGGAACGGAAAAAAATGCAAAGTTTTTTACATCTCCTTGTCATAATGACACCATAATTGTCTTTGTACCACTAAAAGGCGTTAAAACTAAGCGCATTTTCGCTTATATTTCATTGCTCTTCCTGTTTATTTATTCTACCTTTGCCCCCTGTTATTGAACAATATACTATTGAACAATTACTAATACCAGTATTAAAATAACTAATATTATGGCAGAACTAAAAGAAAAACTTTTCTCAGAATTCGCTCCGGTCACTACTGAAGAGTGGATGGCGAAGATCACGGCTGACCTGAAAGGTGCTCCGTTTGAGAAAAAGCTTGTCTGGAAGACAGGCGAAGGATTTAATGTAAATCCTTTCTATCGTGCAGAAGACATCGAAGGTTTGAAGACTACAGAGTCTCTTCCCGGTGAATTCCCTTATGTTCGCGGAACAAAGAAGGATAACGATTGGAAGGTACGCCAGAACATCGAAGTAACTTGCTTTAAGGAAGCTAACGAAAAAGCTCTTGATTTGCTGACTAAAGGTGTTACTTCTCTCGGTTTCATCATCAAAGGTGATGAAGTGAATGCCGAAAATATTGCAACATTATTAAACGGTATTTGTCCGGAAGCTACTGAACTGAACTTCAACACTTGCAACTGCAAGGCTGAAAAACTGATCGGTATCCTGGAATATATCCTGAAGGGAAAAGACGTGGATCTGAACAAATGTTTCGGTTCTGTAAACTTCGACCCGTTCAAGAAGCCGTTGGTAAAAGGTAAAGAAAATGAAAACTGGGTAGAAGCTGCATCTGCTGTGCTCAAAGCAGGTCAGGCACTGCCGGGTTACAGAGTTTTAGCTGTTAATGCTTTCTATTTTAATAATGCAGGTGCTTATATCACTCAGGAACTGGGTTATGCATTGGCATGGGGGAACGAACTGATGGCTAAGCTGACCGAAGCCGGTTTCAGCGCTGACGAAGTTGCCAAGAAAATTAAATTCAACCTGGGTATCAGCTCTAACTACTTCATGGAAATTGCAAAATTCCGTGCTGCCCGTTGGTTGTGGGCTGAAATCGTTGCAGCTTACAATCCTGAATGCAACTGTGCTTGCAAGATGAACGCACACGCCCAGACTTCCGAATGGAACATGACTATTTACGATGCTCACGTAAACCTGTTGCGTTCTCAGACTGAAGCGATGTCTGCAGCTCTGGCAGGGGTAGACTCTATCACTGTTCGTCCTTTCGATAAGACTTATCAGACTCCGGACGATTTCTCTGAACGTATCGCACGCAACCAGCAGTTGTTGCTGAAAGAAGAATGTCACTTGGATAAGGTGGTCGACCCTTCTGCCGGTTCTTATTATGTGGAAGTGCTGACTAACTCATTGGCTGAAGTTGCCTGGAACCTGTTCCTGGAAGTAGAAGACAAAGGCGGTTTCGCAGCTGAAGTTGCTAACGGAAATATCCAGAATGCAGTGAACGCTTCCAATACAGCCCGTAAGAAAGCGGTTGCTACCCGTCGTGAAATCCTGCTGGGTTCTAACCAGTTCCCGAACTTCACAGAAGTGGCTGCCGGAAAGATTAAAGAAGCTGCTTCCTGCTGCTGCGGTGGTGGTCATTCTTGCGGTGAAGCAACGGTTACTCCTCTTGATTTCTCTCGTGGTGCATCTGAATTCGAAGCATTGCGCCTGGCAACAGAAAAGAGCGGCAAGACTCCGAATGTCTTTATGTTGACTATCGGTAACTTGTCTATGCGTATTGCCCGTTCACAGTTCTCAAGTAACTTCTTTGCTTGTGCAGGATATAAGGTAATTGATAACTTAGGTTTCGAAACTGTTGAAGCTGGTGTTGAGGCAGCGATGAAAGCCGGTGCTCAAATCGTTGTTCTTTGTTCTAGTGATGACGAATATGCAGAATATGCTCCTGCTGCTTATAAGGCTTTGGCCGGACGTGCCGAATTCGTTGTAGCTGGTGCTCCTGAATGTATGGAAGACCTGAAAGCTCAGGGTATCGATCAGTTTATCAATGTAAAGAGCAACGTGCTTGAAACATTGAAGGCTTTCAACGCAAAATTAGGAATCGCTTAAGTAGAAACAATTATGAGACCAAATTTTAAGAATATAGATATAAAGAATGCCGGTTTTGCAGCTACCAATGCTGCCGAATGGGCAAAGGCCAATGGCATCGAAGCCAATTGGAAAACACCCGAGCACATCGAGGTGAAACCAGTATATACAAAAGAAGACCTGGAAGGTATGGAGCATCTGCACTATGCATCCGGTCTGCCTCCTTATCTGCGTGGCCCGTATAGCGGTATGTACGCTATGCGTCCCTGGACAATCCGTCAGTATGCCGGTTTCTCTACCGCAGAAGAATCAAATGCATTCTACCGCCGTAACCTGGCTTCCGGTCAGAAAGGTCTGTCTGTTGCATTCGACCTTCCGACACACCGCGGATACGATGCCGACAACGAACGTGTTGTTGGTGACGTTGGTAAAGCCGGTGTATCTATCTGTTCGCTGGAAAACATGAAAGTATTGTTCGCTGGTATTCCTTTGAACAAAATGTCTGTTTCCATGACTATGAACGGTGGTGTTCTTCCGGTATTGGCATTCTACATCAACGCAGGTCTGGAACAAGGCGCTAAGTTGGAAGAAATGGCCGGTACGATCCAGAACGATATCCTGAAAGAATTCATGGTGCGTAATACGTATATCTATCCGCCTGAATTCTCAATGAAGATTATCGCTGATATCTTCGAATATACATCACAGAAGATGCCTAAGTTCAACTCTATCTCTATTTCCGGTTACCACATGCAGGAAGCCGGTGCGACAGCAGATATTGAAATGGCTTATACCCTGTGCGACGGTATGGAATATCTTCGTGCCGGTGTTAACGCTGGTATCGATGTGGATGCATTCGCACCGCGTCTGTCCTTCTTCTGGGCTATCGGTGTGAACCACTTCATGGAAATCGCCAAGATGCGTGCCGCACGTATGTTGTGGGCGAAGATCGTGAAGAGTTTCGGTGCCAAGAACCCGAAATCTTTGGCGCTGCGTACTCACTGCCAGACTTCAGGATGGTCGTTGACTGAACAGGATCCGTTCAACAACGTAGGCCGTACTTGTATCGAGGCGATGGCTGCTGCACTGGGACACACTCAGTCTTTGCACACCAATGCGTTGGACGAAGCTATCGCATTGCCGACAGACTTCTCTGCACGTATCGCCCGTAATACACAGATTTATATCCAGGAAGAAACAAAGATCTGTAAGGAAATCGACCCGTGGGCCGGTTCTTACTATGTAGAATCTTTGACAAACGAACTGGTACACAAAGGTTGGGCTTTGATCCAGGAAATCGAAAGCATGGGCGGTATGGCAAAAGCGATCGAAACAGGTCTTCCGAAGATGCGTATCGAAGAAGCGGCTGCTCGTACTCAGGCTCGTATCGACTCAGGTGTTCAGACAATCGTTGGTGTTAACAAATACCGTCTGCCGAAAGAAGATCCGATCGATATCCTTGAAATCGACAATACTGCCGTACGTAACGAACAGATTGCCAATTTGAAGGTGTTGCGTGAAAACCGCGATGAAGCAGCTGTTCAGAAAGCATTGGCAGACATCACCGAATGTGTGAAAACTAAGAAAGGCAACTTGCTGGAACTGGCTGTTAAGGCTGCCGGCTTGCGTGCATCACTGGGAGAAATCTCGGATGCCTGCGAAGTTGTTGTAGGACGTTATAAAGCAATCATCAGAACTATTTCAGGCGTGTACTCATCAGAAACAAAGAAAGACGCAGACTTCGTAAAAGCTTGCGAGCTGACAGAAAAGTTTGCTAAGAAAGAAGGTCGCCAGCCGCGTATCATGATCGCTAAGATGGGTCAGGACGGACACGACCGTGGTGCTAAGGTTGTAGCTACCGGTTATGCCGACTGTGGTTTCGACGTGGATATGGGGCCGTTGTTCCAGACTCCGGCAGAAGCTGCCCGCCAGGCTGTTGAAAACGACGTTCACGTAATGGGTGTTTCTTCTTTGGCTGCCGGACATAAGACATTGGTACCGCAAGTTATCGAAGAACTGAAGAAGTTAGGCCGCGAAGACATTATCGTTATCGCCGGTGGTGTAATTCCTGCACAGGACTACGACTTCCTGTATAAAGCAGGTGTTGCAGCTATCTTCGGCCCGGGTACTTCAGTAGCTAAAGCTGCTGTCCAGATCCTTGAAATCCTGTTGGGAGAATAATAGAACCAAACAATTTACAGATAGGCGCTGCGTAGTTTTCTGTAGAGAACTACGCAGTTCTTTTTTTCAATGTGCACGAATCAAGATACGAAAAACAGAAACTCATATAATAAAATCCATATAAAATGACAAAACAGCGACGCCCTCATGAGGGCAGAACAGGAAGGAACGATTCATCCCGTCGTTCATCCGACAGAAAAGAACAACTTAGTGCACAATCAGAACTTAATCGTTTAAAGAAGAAGATCACCAGCCTGAAAGAAGAGATCAGCCTGATGCCTGAGAAGGAAGAACGTATCCGGGATTTCTTTGAACGGAATGCCAAACCTGTATTTGAAAAAGAAACCGCATTGAAATATAAGTTCCTTGTTTATCTGGACGAATCGTATGAAAGCGACGAAATGAGTGTCGGGGAGAAAGACATATTTCTTGACCTTTTTGCAGAAGAAAGCCAGGGCGTGGAGGATTTTGTGACCACCGCCGAACAACGGAAACATCTTCTGGAGCTGAAGTATAAGTACGACGAACTGGCTCTCGGCATGAGCCGCGAGGAACTCGATCAGGAAGCCGTAGAAGATACTATGAGCTTATTCGTGAATCGTTACGGCATAAAGCCTAATAAAGCGATGAAGACTGCACAGACGGAAGACGAGTTGCTGTCGGCTATCTCTGATTATATCGAGGCGCAGGCACAAAAAGCGATTGCTGTCGCTGCCGGTGAAAAACCGAAACGTGCCAGCCGGAAAGCAAAGGGGGCAGAGTCGGCGAAGATATCCAGACGAATGCTGGTCGAACAGTTGGAAATGGTACAAACCATAGAAGCTATGCAGAAAGTCTATTCGAACCTGATGGACGAACTCTATAAAGGGAAGGAAGAAGAGGATACTTTTATCGCCCAAAAGGCGGAACGTATGAAAGAACTGGCTGTTGCCGGTGCTCAAAAAGACCTGGCTGAAATCCTGATCCTGCAGATCGAATGGATTGAAGAAGCTGCACAGGAAGCGCCGGAAGAAGAGAAAGAGCTGGCTGCATACAACGGGAAACTGCGATTCTTGCTGACATATCTTAACGAAGAGTTGGAAATCATCAAAGAAGCTCCTCTTTCCGGTGTGGAAGGCCCGTACACACAATTGCGCAATTTTGCCTGGAAAGACCTGCCTATTCAGATGAATATGTTGTTTACCCGTCATAAGAAGGATATGAAAGGCATCGAAGAATATGTTTCTGCCGTATCTTCCGTGTCAGGCCTGAAGTCGTTCCTGCAACAGTATAAGCAGAGCCGTGGTGACAGCTTTTTAGGGGCAGACGACTGGGATTGGGAATAAATATATCTTTTGAAAGAAAGTAATAGGGCTGCTTTTCGTTTGAAAAGCGGCCTTTTTTGTTTATGTTTACACCTCGATAACGATAAGCTTATTACTATATGGAACCGATTAATTGCTTTTTACCTTATATCTCCCCAGAACAGATCGCTCCTGTTGTGGAGGAATTGAATAAAACAGGTATGGTCGATAAGATTTACCTGATGACTTCCAACCCCGAAGCCAAGTCGTATCCCGGCTGTGAGATCCTTCCCGTCGATACACTGACCAGTACACAAACCTTGCGTTCTGTTTATGAACGTGCAGAAGGAAAAAATATATTGCTTTATCTGCGTCCCGGCCTGATCCGGTTTGGACAATATGCATTGGAACGGATGGATGCGGTTCTTCGGGAATGTAAATACAACCGGATTGTTTATGCCGATTATTATGAAATAGCAAACGGAACTAAAAAGAATCATCCGCTGAATGATTATCAATCAGGGAGTGTGCGGGATGATTTTGACTTCGGGCCATTGTTGATGATTAAATATGATGTATTAGGCACCTATCTGGAGCAGCTTTGCAGTAAGACTCCCGGGCTAAAATATGCCGGTCTGTATCGCTTTCGTCTTTATTGTGCTGGTATGCTGGAGGGAATTATTCATATCAGAGAGTATCTGTATACGTTCCAGGAAGAAGATAACCGTAAAAGCGGAGAAAAGCAGTTTGATTATGTAAATCCCAAAAACCGCGATGTTCAGTTGGAAATGGAAGCTGCGTTTACTTCTTCCCTGAGATATAGCAAAGAATATCTGAAAAAGAGAATCCAGGCCGTGAAGTTTAAATCGAGAGGCTTCAAATATGAAGCCACTGTGATTATCCCTGTCCGCAACCGGGTACGAACCATCGAAGATGCCATTCGTTCCGTGTTTATGCAACAGGCTTCGTTTAAGTTCAATCTGATCATTGTAGATAATCATTCTACGGACGGAACCACTGAGATGATCCGTCGTTATGCTTCCGACGACCGGTTGATTCATCTGATTCCTGAACGTGACGACCTGGGAATAGGTGGATGCTGGAATTTAGCTGCCGCTCATCCGTTATGCGGTAAGTTCAGTGTGCAACTCGACAGCGACGACGTATATAGCGGGCCGGATACATTGCAGAAGATTGTCGATACGTTCTATGCAGAAAGATGCGCAATGGTAATCGGAACCTATAAAATGACTGACTTCGACCTGAATGAAATACCACCGGGTATTATCGACCACCGGGAATGGACACCGGAAAACGGACGTCATAATGCGCTGCGTATCAATGGGCTGGGAGCACCAAGGGCTTTTTATACTCAGATACTCCGCGAAATAAAGATGCCGAACGTGAGTTATGGTGAAGATTACGCGATCGGTCTGGCTATATCACGTACTTACCGGATCGGCCGTATTTATGATGTCCTGTATCTTTGCCGGCGTTGGGAAGATAATACGGATGCATCGCTCGACATACACAAGATGAATGAATACAATGCTTATAAAGACAGCTTGCGTACACAGGAGTTAAGAGCGCGTGGGATGATTTTATGAAGTATGGAAGGATAAAAAATCATGAAAAATATAAATCAGCAGGCTAAAGAGTTAATACGCGAGCATCTTACTTTCTGGGAGTTGGCAAGACAGAATTATGCTGCTCTCGAAAAGGTACAGACCCGGAGGTTGGAAGTGAACGGGTATCCGGTCATTCTTCAGTTCAATCCCGAACGTATCCGTTCGTCGGCTGCAAAGATCGATAAACAATCGCTGGCTGCCCGTCCCTGTTTCCTTTGTGAAGCACATCGTCCCGGTAATCAGAAGTGGATTGACTTTGGAGAAGAATATCAGATCATAGTCAATCCATTCCCCATCTTTCGCGAGCATCTGACAATCCCGATCCGGACACATCAGGAACAGCGTATACTCTTGCGTTACAAAGATTTGCTGTCGTTGGCGGAGGTGTTGACAGACTTTATTGTCTTTTATAATGGCCCGAAATGCGGAGCATCGGCTCCTGACCATATGCATTTTCAGGCAGGCAATAAAGGCTTTCTGCCGCTTGAAACGAATTGGAGGAAAACTCCGAAAAAGCCTATGGTCTCTTTCGGACAAGCCGGCTTATATGCGTTGAGAGATTTCCTGCAACCGGCGTTCATTATCATCTCCGGCAGTAAAGAGGATTCTGCCATTCTTTTCAATCATATTTACTCTTTACTGGAGATCAGGCCGGATGAATATGAACCTATGATGAATGTATTGGCCTGGAAAGAAGAGAATTACTGGTTCACCTGCATTTATCCGCGAAAGAAATTACATCCCGCCTGCTACTATGCCGAGGGGGATGCCAATATATTGATCAGCCCGGCAACAGTCGAAATGGCCGGCGTTTTTATTACCCCACTGGAAAAAGACTTCCGGAAAGTGACTGCCGGAGACTTGCAACAAATTATCAGTGAAACCTGCCTCTCTACAGAGGAGATGGATCAGTTAATCAGTAAATCTAAATCATATTATTTATGAACCAGACAAAGCGAACTTCCCCTTGGAGTTGGATCCCGACACTTTATTTTGCAGAGGCATTGCCTTATGTAGCGGTGATGACAATCTCCGTTATTATGTATAAACGGTTGGGTATCAGTAATACCGATATCGCCCTGTACACCAGCTGGCTGTATCTTCCCTGGGTAATCAAACCATTCTGGAGTCCGTTTGTCGATTTACTGAAAACAAAACGCTGGTGGGTGGTAACCATGCAATTCCTGATAGGGGCCGGACTGGCCGGTATCGCTTTTACCATTCCGATGGATCATTTCTTTCAGGTGACCCTCGCTGTCTTCTGGTTGGTGGCTTTCAGTTCGGCCACCCATGATATTGCGGCCGACGGCTTTTATATGCTGGCACTCGACTCGCACGATCAGGCTTTCTATGTTGGGATACGAAGTACTTTCTATCGCATCGCCACCATTGCCGGACAAGGCCTGCTTGTCATGCTGGCAGGTGCTTTGGAGAACAGTACGGGTAAAATACCGTTCGCTTGGTCGATCACGTTTCTGATCCTGGCCGGCTTGTTTATCGGACTCTGCCTGTATCATAAATACATCTTGCCCGTTCCGAAATCGGATAAAGCGGCAGCGACAGTAACGGCTTCTACTATATTTAAGGAATTCTTTGCTACATTTGTCTCGTTTTTCAGGAAGAAACAGGCATTGGTCGCTATTCTGTTTATGCTATTCTACCGTTTCCCCGAGGCGCAGCTCGTTAAGCTGGTGACACCTTTCCTGATCGATCCGCGGGAAGCGGGCGGACTGGGACTTACTACTTCCGAGATCGGACTGGTGTATGGCACGATCGGTATTATCGGCCTGACGTTGGGCGGTATTATCGGCGGGATAGTGGCGGCGCATGGCGGATTGAAGAAATGGCTTTGGCCGATGGCGCTGGCAATCACGTTGCCCGATCTGGTTTTTATTTACCTGAGCAGTGCGCTTCCTGAAAGCCTGCTGATTATTAATGTATGTGTATTTATCGAACAGTTCGGTTACGGATTCGGTTTTACAGCCTATATGTTGTACCTGATCTATTTCTCGGACGGAGAACATAAAACGGCTCATTATGCTATCTGCACCGCCTTTATGGCCTTGGGTATGATGCTTCCGGGAATGATTGCCGGATGGCTGCAGGAGCAACTGGGGTACGTCAACTTCTTCTGGTGGGTGATGGGATGCTGTCTGATTACATTGGCCGTGACTGCGTTCCTGAAGATAGATCCGGCGTTCGGCAGGAAAGACAGAGCGATAGATTGAGTAATAAAAAAAGAATATGATATTAATAGCCGACAGCGGTTCCACCAAGACGGATTGGTGTCTGGTAGAGAACGGAGAAAATATCCTTCGCTTTCAGACGCGAGGGACAAACCCTTTTTTTCAGACGGAAGAAGAGATACTGGAAGAAATAGAAACCGGTTTGCTGCCGGGGCTGAAAGGAGTAGAACCTTCTTCCGTCCATTTTTATGGAGCCGGTTGTGCTTTTCCGGAAAAGAACGAAATCATCAGGCGTGCCGTCAGTCGGCATCTGCCTGTTCCGGTGGAAGTGGGGAGCGACTTACTGGCTGCCGCCCGTGCTTTGTGTGGCGACCGTCCCGGGATCGCTTGCATTCTGGGAACGGGGTCTAACTCCTGCCAGTATGACGGAAAGGAAATAGTGAAGAATGTTTCCCCTTTGGGCTTTATCCTGGGGGATGAGGGGAGTGGTGCCGTATTGGGAAAATTGCTGATTGGCGATGTCCTGAAAGACCAGTTGCCACCGGCTTTGAAAGAACTGTTCCTTTCGCAGTATGAATTGACTCCGGCATCGATTATGGACAGGGTGTACCGTCAACCTTTCCCTAACCGTTTCCTGGCCGGTTTCTCTCCTTTTATTCTGGAACATCTGGATGAGCCTGCTGTCTGGGAGTTGGTGACCCGCAGTTTCCTGGCATTCTTTACCCGGAATGTGAAGCAATACGATTATTTTGATCTGCCGGTTCATCTGGCCGGTTCTGTTGCCTGGCACTATCAGACGGTATTGAAAGAGATTGCTTTCGATCTGGGTATCCGGCTCGGAACGATCATTCAAAGCCCGATGGAAGGGTTGATCAGGTATCATAGTGGTATATCTGAAACTAACTGAATAATATAAGAATATGTCCTTTGACAAAATAACGGAAAAAGAGTCCTTATACGATAATCTGGAAAATAAGTCGGTACGTGAGCTACTGGAAGATATAAACGCAGAAGACCGGAAGGTGGCACTGGCTGTGCAGAAAACAATCCCCCGGATAGAGAAACTGGTGGAGTTGATCGTTCCCCGAATGAAACAGGGCGGGCGTATCTTCTATCTGGGAGCCGGAACTAGCGGCCGCCTGGGCGTACTCGACGCTTCCGAAATACCGCCTACTTTCGGAATGCCTCCAACACTGGTGATCGGTCTGATTGCCGGTGGCGATACGGCACTTCGCAACCCGGTGGAGAATGCGGAAGATGATCTGAAGCGCGGTTGGGAAGAGTTGCAGGAACATCAGGTCACCACCAAAGATACAGTGATCGGTATTGCCGCCTCGGGTACGACCCCTTACGTGATCGGCGCTTTGCGTAAAGCCCGCGAGCAGGGGATACTTACCGCCTCTATCTCCAGTAATCCCGATTCTTCGATGGCAGCCGAAGCGGATATCGCCATCGAAATGATTGTCGGGCCTGAGTTCGTAACCGGCAGTTCGCGCATGAAATCCGGTACAGGGCAGAAGATGATCCTCAACATGATATCCACCTCTGTCATGATCCGCCTGGGTCGTGTCAAAGGCAACCGGATGGTGAATATGCAGCTTACCAACCGAAAGCTGGTCGACCGCGGAACCCGCATGGTAGCAGAAGAACTGGGACTGAGCTACGGCCAGTCGCAACGCTTGCTCCTGATGTACGGTTCGGTGAAAGAAGCAGTCGATGCCTATCGGAAAGCCTGAAAAAACAAATTTTCCCCGGCAGAAAAACTGGTAGGGTAGACCGTCCTTTCTATATAAAATAGAGCATTGAACGAACCCTATGCAGGCAAAAAACTGCTTGATAAGTAGACCCCTTGTCTGCTTATTAAGTAGAGGCTTGTCTACTTATTAAGCAGATGAAGGTCTACTTATTAAGCAGTTTTCGCTTTTCTCGATGAAAAAGGGTGAATAGATAAAAAATGTTATTTTTGAAAAGAATGCAACAAAATGTTTATTTGTTACGATTTTTGTATTTACATTTGCAATTAGACAATGGGAGTAGCAATTTTAATTGCTTAATGATGCGTTATAATAAAGAGGCATCATTCATCTTGGTGATGGAACATTTAAAGTCGATGGTACGTTATTATAGGAGAAGTATCATTTTTAGTCTTTCCTCAGGTGGCTTTAAATTCGATGATTAAGTTAGCCTTAACAGAAACTTTTCTCTCCCGTAAAATCAATTTTTGTTGCTGCCTGCAAGTAGTATTGAGGGTATTTTGTTCTCATACAATTTGGGTGTGGTAGATTTATCCGAGTTAGCAAGAATGTAGGAATAAATATGTGAGAGTTAGATTCTTGTAGCTGTTTAACTCATAAGCGAAAAAAGAGTATGGCTTTACGAGTTAGAAGGGTGAAGAAATCTTTCGGTTTTGATAAAACGAAGGCCGAAAAGTATGTGCTTGTCCCTGACCGGGCAACAGTAGTTAGATTCGAGCCCCTTTGCGACCAGGTCGCAATGGTCTCAGGTATTAATTTAGGACTGGTTCAGTCTGTGGTGTATGGGTTGGTAAAATCCATGACGACATTCATCCGGCAAGGCCACTCCGTGCAAGTGGCAGGCTTTGGAACTTTTGTTCCCTCCTTCAATGCGAAGAGCAGTGCAGCGGAGGAAGCGGTGAATGTGTCTTCTATCCACAAAGTAAAACTGCGTTTCCTTCCCAGTGCGGAATTGAAGGCGGTGATGAACTCGATGGAGTTTGAGTTTGACGTGGTGGATAGTACGAACGATTCCAAAACAGCTTCCGGTGGTGAAGACGATAGACCCGTTATAGAATAAGGGTGGTCTTCGGAAGTAAACGAAAAGCCCCTGTCTGATAGCAATAAATGCTGTCGAGGCAGGGGCTTCTTTTGTTTGTTTGTAAAGATATTTGGTAGGATTTAATGACTAAAATTTGACAACATTAATAAAATACCTACTTTTGAAGAAATAATATTCTCATAGAGCGTTGCATTGAAAAGAAAAACGTATCTTTGCCTTACTCGGCGGGAGAAATCGCCGGTATAGATAAGAAAGCGTTTTTTGCTTTATCCTTGGTTCGAAATCGCCAATTTCAAGGGGAAGGATAGGGACAATGTGACGCTCATTCTGTTTTGTATATATACCGAAGTATGTATAGGCATACTCGTATGTATAACATACAGCGTGGGAATATTGTTTCTTCACTCACTTCCTCTAGGCGTTTGGCGATGCCCGAATCAGGTGAGCAGGACAAGTCTCACGCTCTCTTTTTATATATATGTGCCTGGTTTGGAGACTTGGAGGGCAGGAAAATAATAAGAAGGAAAAATCATGCGGGCATATCTTTCTTTTACATTACTATTGGCTTTAATGTTTTGTTTCGAACTATCTGCATGGTCGAAGAAACCCACAATCATGATATTGCCCAGTAATAATTGGTGTAATCAGCGTTATTTCATAACAAAGTATTTCAATCAAGGAACTACCGTTACTATACCAAACTATTCTCAAGCATTCCAAGAAGATGTCGAATTACCACAAGTCATTAGTAAAATTGGAGAATTGTTAACGGTAATGGGATATAGTTTGAAAGATGCAGAGCAAGAGATCAAAACATTGCAGGTAAAAATTGCAGAAGACAATGTAACAACCAGTAAAACTCACAGTGCATCTTTGATAGAAACTCCATTAGATATCTTGAAGAGAAGAATAAAATCAGACATTATCATCCAAATTGATTGGACGATAAATACCACCGCTAAAGGGAATTCCGTATCTTTTACGTTAGAAGCTTTTGATACTTATACCAACAAACGGATTGCCACTTCAACCGGGGTTAGTAAAAAATCTAAAAAGATGGTACCTATTCTATTGGAGCAAGCTATTCAGGAGCACATAAATCCTTTTGATAAACAAATGGATGATTGGTATACAGATCAACAGGAGAATGGTCGAGAAATTCTTTTAACTGTTCGTTGTTGGGATAATTGGGATCGGGATTTAGAAACAGAATATAATGGAGAAGAGTTAACAGATTGTATTCAAAGATGGCTGGATAAGCACACTGTAAAATCTGTTTATAATTTGAGTGATGGGAGTGAATCGTTTTTGCAATTTGAACAGGTTCGTATTCCGTTTATGAATGAAAAAGGAAAAGCACAGGATGCTCGTGACTTTGCTACTGATTTGAGAAAATATTTGCAAAAAGAACCTTTCGAAATTACTTCAAAAGTAATAATGCGTGGATTAGGTGAAGCTATAATTATATTAGGAGAAAAATGAAATGAAAACAAAAATAATCATAGTCTTTATTACTTTGTTTTTTCTGCAAATAGAAGAGTTATATGGGCAGAATACAACAGCATATAATTTATCTTTGTATGTATTAGTGGCAGATGATAAGATTCCGGAAGAGGCATCTCGGAATTTGGAAACAAAACTGCAAGATTTATTAGTAAACAGCGGACTGGCGAATGGAAGCTATGTGGATCGTTTTGTCCTTACTGCGAAAGCTGATATTGTATCAAAAGATATTTTGCCTACTACCCCTGTGCGTATTTCTCAAAAAATAGAACTCACTTTAATGGTTGGAGATGTAATAGAAAACAAGCTGTTTACATCTCGAACTGTCACTCTTTCGGGAATTGGTATAAATGAATCGAAAGCCTTTGTTGCGGCATTTTCTCAAATGAATTCATATAGAAAAGAATTCATGGAGATGCTTCAACAATCTAAAAATGAAATCACTGTTTACTATACAAGTAAATGTCCTGAAATAATCAATCGAGCCAATACGCTGTTTGGCATGCAGAAATATGATGAAGCAATTCATTATTTACTATCCGTTCCTAATATTTGTACAGATTGTTTTTTGCAATGTCAGACTTTAGCAGAAACCATTTATTGGGAAAAAACAGAGCAAGAGTCCGCATCCTTGTTTAATCAAGCTAAAACAGAATGGATGAAGCATCCGGATATAACCGGAGCTTGTTCAATTGCTCCTCTTATCAATCGAATCAATCCTAAAAGCCGTTCGTTCACTCAAATAGAAAAATTACGCTATGAAATATCCGATAAGTTACGGGAAGATGAGAGAAAAGAATGGGAGTTTCAAATGAAAAAATATGAGGATGACCAAGCTTTTAAGTTAAACATTGTAGAGGCTTGTCGAGCCATAGGAGTAGCTTGGGGGCAAGGACAACCTCAAAGCGTAACAAAAACAATTGTACGAAGTTGGTGGTGGTAAGTGATTTTTATTAAACAAATATATGGGTATTATGAGGAGAATTGTAACAATCATGCTATTAACATGCATGACATTCATTCATGCGAATGCGGCTATTACAGCTAAAGATGAAGTAACGCTGACTGTTTCAGCGGATGGAGCAAACAAGGATGAAGCTATTAAAAGTGCCTTACGTAGTGCTCTTGAGCAAACGTACGGAGTATTTATTTCGTCTAACACGTCTTTATTAAATGACGAATTGCTAAAAGATGAAATCGTGACTATCTCATCGGGAAATATAAAAAAATATAAAGAGTTGATTTCTGATGTATTACCAAATGGTCGAGTATATGTAACGCTTCAAGCAACTGTTTCTATTTCTAAATTGATTACGTATGCCAAAAGTAAAGGGGCGACAGTAGAGTTTGACGGGGCTTCATTGGTTATGAATATACAAATGGAAAAATTAAATACGAGAAGTCAGAATGAGGTCTTAAAGAATTTGGCGATACAAACTAAATCGCTTCTTTATAATGGTTATGATTATTCTTTGAAAGTATTGAGAGTTGAAAACTCAAGATTCAAAGAAGGAGTTAAAATTTCGTTGGAGGTAAAAGCTTCTCCAAATAAGAATTTCAAAAAAGCGATAGCATTAATACATCAAACATTAAAAACTTTACATGTACCATTAGGGAAACAAGTAAGTACAATAGGATATGACAGATTAGCAGTAACAGAGGAATATTCAGTTTGGGGTGGAACAGAAAAACATAAAAAAGTGAAAAAGTATATGCTACGGAGTTCACCAGCTCTAAATTCTATTGTCAATAATTTTAACTTAGGAGTAATTAATTATACTATTCAAGATGGTGTAGGCTTGCACTCTGTTTTAGAAAGACCAAAAGGTGGTGATGGAGACTATATGTATAAAGAATATTATCGAGGTCTTTCTGGAATGAAGGTATCCGAGAAAGTTTATGATCGGTATTTGAGCACTTACGTTATCGGAATAAGTACAGATAAACAATATGAAACAGTAGAAATGATTGTAGAATCTGATTCAGAGTTAAGTAAATACAATGATTTTAAAATACAATGTAAAAAAGACTAATCATGGATATATTATCAAAACATCTAATTGCTTTATTGGAAAGGATGTATAACCAAGAAGGTCAAAATGAAGAATCTCAATTAGTCAGGGACCAATTTAAAGCAATGGAAAATCGATTCCATACATGGATGAATTACTATTCCTTGTTTAATGGAGCTTTGTTAGTTGCTTATTGTACACTGATTGTTAGTACGGGTAAAGTCATACAACAGCAATATAATATTCAAACAATTTATAAATTAGAATGCGGTTATTGGGGGCTTCTTGCAGTAATAGCCTTTTTAGGGGTAGTTGCAAGTTTTTGTTGGTTCTTGTCTATGAAAGGACACAATTGTTGGTTAAACAACTGGAGGCGAAAATTGCAAAGACGTTATCCCGATATTATGAAAGATATTTCAGGAGACGATTCTTTTACATCACAACTGGTCACTTCCATGCGCGGGAAAAGAGTTCTTCCCGGTTTTTACTCAACTTTTGAAATAACAAAGGTGTTTATTGGAACTGTTATAACGATTTGGGTGATGGTTTTTATTCATGCACTATCGAAATATGTTGGTTGTAATTTGTCTATTATCCGCATTGGAGCAATAAGTTTCTTTATCGTATTGATACTTTATTTGCTTCGACATTTTCTCTATATCTGTTTAGGATCAAATCTAAATGGTTTTAGCATTAATGGTCAAGCGGTAGAAAATGAAGAAGGGATACGGTGTGAAATATTGAGAAATTTTTTATGTGCATCAGGATGTCACATCATTAAAGTTGCATTGCTCTTTTTATGCATAATAGTATTCTTTTTATTCCTGAGCCAAGATTACTGTATACGTTGTTTTTTGAACAAAATAGGCAATGCGTTAATTTGCTGTTGTCAATAAAATTTGGAGTATGAAAAAACTTGTATTAATCGGAATGTGCTGTTTTGTTACTTTAGGTTTAAAAAGTCAGAACTATAACAGTGATAAAAGAATATTGACAAATTTCATAATCAGGATGTATAACAATGCTCCGTTTGAAGGGGTTCGTATCGTAAATGATTATGATAATGCTTATTTGATTTCCGTATTGTCTTTAGATAAAACGAAATATAGAACTGAAGCAGTCTTGAATCGTATAGCCTCTGTCAAAGCGATGGCTGAGGCTACCCGTTTTTTGAACGGTTCAACGATTTCGCAAGAAATGATTATTCATACCAAAGAGAAAGCTGATGGAAGTTCTGACTCCGAATGGATTGAAACGATACGGGAAAATTCGGTCGGGTATGTCCAATCATTGGAACAATTGACGAATTTTACCAGAAAAGACGGAATGCAAGTGTATATCTACATCAAACAAATTGATCCAAAGAAAAGAGGAAATAACTTGCGCTGAAGACAGTGTCTAGAAGCGACATTATGCCCATAATTGTGGAAATGTCCTATATTAGCAATTTTAAATTCAATGTAAAATGGATATATTATTATATGTGTTAGCCGGCCTCTGTCTGCTATTGGGTTTTGCCGGATGTTTCCTGCCTGTATTGCCTGGTCCGCCAATGGCGTATGTGGGATTATTATTGTTGCAGGCGACGGAGCGGTTTCAGTTTACGGTCGGGCAGTTGGTTACGTGGGGAATATTGGTCGTTGTAGCTCAAGTATTGGATTATGTGACGCCAATATTGGGAACCAAATATAGTGGAGGAAGTAGGTGGGGCAACTGGGGATGCGTGATCGGAACGGTTGCGGGAATCTTCCTGTTTGCCCCGTGGGGCATTTTGTTAGGACCGTTTATCGGTGCTTTGATAGGAGAATTGTTGGGCGGAAAGGCGTTTGGCGAGGCAATGAAAGCTGGAGTCGGGGCGTTTATTGGTTTCTTGGTCAGCGTGGTGCTGAAAGTCGGTCTTTGCGGGTATTTTGTATATTGTGTCATTTGGTAATCTCTTTTGTTTCACGTAACTTTGTGATAAAAGAAATAGGATTATGGAAATGCAACGACGACTTTATCCGATAGGTATACAGACTTTCTCCGAGATCAGGGGAAAGGGGTATTTGTATATTGATAAAACGGAATATGTTTATCGCATGACACATGCTGATTCTAAATATGTATTCCTGAGCCGTCCACGCCGTTTCGGCAAATCGCTACTTGCCTCGACGCTCCATGCCTATTTCGAGGGACGCAAGGATTTGTTTGAAGGGTTGGCTATGGAGAAACTGGAGAAAGAATGGGTAGCTTACCCGGTACTCCATTTTGATGTCAGCATGGCGAAGCATGTGGATGAAGCCCGTTTGAATCGTATGTTGGATTTCCTCTTGTCAGGATATGAGGATCGTTATGATTGCCATATAGGAGAGAAAGATGTCAATATCCGGCTGGCTAATTTGATACAATGCGCTTACAAGCGGACAGGGCGGCAAGTGGTGGTGCTGATCGATGAATATGATGCGCCGCTTCTCGATGTGATGCATGAAGAAAAAAACTTGCCTGTGTTACGAAACGTGATGCGTAATTTCTACAGTCCGTTGAAGGCTTGCGATCCTTATCTGCGTTATGTCTTCCTCACCGGTATTACAAAGTTCTCCCAGTTGAGTATATTCAGTGAACTGAACAATATAAAGAATATCAGCATGGACGGTTCATATTCCGCTATTTGCGGTATCACGGAAGAGGAGATGTTGACGCAAATGAATCATGATTTGGAATTGCTTGCGAAGAAGATGCAGATTACCTGTCCGGAACTTGTTGCACGTTTGAGGGAGAATTATGACGGCTATCATTTTACTTATCCATCGCCCGACATTTATAATCCGTTCAGCTTGCTGAATGCTTTTGCGGATGGTAAAATCGGCTCTTATTGGTTTGGCAGTGGTACACCTACCTATTTGATCGAGATGTTGAACAAATACCATGTAAAACCCCAGCAGATCGGAGGTCGGAAAGTTATTTCCGAATCGTTCGATGCACCGACAGAGCGAATGACGGACATTACCCCGCTGCTCTACCAAAGCGGTTATATCACGATAAAAGATTATTCCGAACTGACGGAACTTTATACGCTCGACATTCCCAATAAAGAGGTACGTATGGGATTGATGAAAAGTTTACTGCCCGGTTATCTCCATCAACATACCGCCGATGGTCTTACGACGGTTGCGCTTCTTTTCGAGGCGATAGCCGGAGAACGAATGGACGATGCCCTTTGTTTATTGCAGACTTTCCTTTCCACGATCCCCAAATGTGATAATACCGATTACGAGGGGCATTACCAGTCTTTGCTATATACCATATTCAGTTTGCTTGGTATGTATGTGGATGTGGAAGTGCGTACTCCTCGCGGTCGTGTGGATATGGTGATGCGTACGAAAACGACGCTTTATGTCGTGGAGTTAAAGCTCGATAAGACGGCAGATGCGGCCATGAACCAGATCCATTTACGGGATTATCCCGAACGTTTCGCCTTGTGCGGGCTCCCGGTCATGAAAGTTGCTATCGGTTTTGACCGGGAGCGGCATACCATCAGTGATTGGCAGATAAGAGGTGCTGACTAACGTTCGATTCGGATGAAATTACCTGATAAATCACGATTGGTAATAAAAAAAGTATTATATTTGCATTGTGCATTGTTCTGGACCTGCAATCGCAGGAAAGGATTAAAAGGGAATTGGGTGAAAATCCCAAACAGTCCCGCTGCTGTAAGCTTCATAACGTATCAGGCAATACTTTTGCCACTGTTCTGTAAGGAGAATGGGAAGGCGCTTGATCCGGAAGTAAGTCAGAAGACCTGCAAGGCATATTATTTCGACGGCTTCGAGGAAAGGCCGGAAGAGAAGATAAGGCATTTGTAGCCTTCACTATTCTTGCTTCAACTTTCCGCATAGCTGTCTTTTAACTATCTGTTTTTAATTATTTTGCCATAATAATTAGGAAAAGAGGCATGGATCGGCTGGCGGGATGAGCTCCGTAACCGGTGCATGCTTTCCTTTTTAACGGGTGAACAGTTTGCAGGGATTATTTGTTTATTATGGGAAAAGTCTGTTTATTTGTAGCTGAATTTAATAAAGAATAAGAATATGAAGAAGATTGTTGGGTTTGTTTTATTTGCATTGATGATGTTAATGGCTATTCCTGCACAGTCCCAAATCCGTTTTGGGCTTAAAGGCGGGGTGAATATTTCTTCTATCCATTTTACGAATCTGCCAAAGAATCTGAAGTCAGATAATGTGACCGGTTTCCAGATCGGGCCGATGATTGAAGCAATGGTGCCGATGGCCGGTTTAGGTGTGGATGCTGCCGTCCTCTATTCGCAGAAAGGGTCGGACGAGTTTAAAACCGATTATATCGATGTGCCGGTCAACCTGAAATGGAAATTCGGCTTGCCGATCATTAAGGCGTATGTGGCTGCGGGGCCGTATGTAGGTTTCCGTGTAGGCGGGGATAAGATATGGGATGTAGTAGGCGACCAGTTGGAAGCTAAGAGTTTTAGTGCCGGTCTGAATTTCGGGGCGGGCGTGGAGCTTGTCAAGCACCTGCAGGTAGGTATCAACTATGGCCTGGGACTGACGGATAACTACAGCGCAAAGAAAATCGACTTGAAAGGAAAGAACCGCGGATGGTCTATCACAGCCGCTGTCTTGTTCTGATAACAGATGGAAAGATATGCAGGGTCGGGCTTTAACAGTCCGGCCTTTTTTGTTACTTTTGACCTCGTAAATGAAATATGCAGATGTCATACTACCCCTGCCGTTGGAGAATAGCTATACCTATAGCATTCCTTCCGATCTGGAAACAGCCGTTATTCCCGGTTGCCGGGTAATAGTTCATTTCGGCAAGAAACGCTATTATACGGCTATCGTAATGGATGTGCACGAGCGTAAGCCCGATACGGATTTTGAAACGAAAGAAATTTATGCCCTGCTGGATGCAACCCCTGTGCTTCGCAGGCCGCAGCTTCGTTTCTGGAAATGGATTTCCTCTTACTACATGTGTAAGCTGGGCGATGTCTATAAAGCCGCCCTGCCTTCCGGCCTGAAACTGGAGAGTGAAACAGCCGTTACCTATAATGCCGATTACGAAGCGGATGGCCCGCTGAGGCCGAACGAACAGGCTGTCCTGGATGCCTTTAAAGGTGTCTTGAAGCTAACGGTGTCGGAACTGGAAAAAAAGACCGGCCTGCGCAATGTCGTTCCGGTGGTTGCTTCCTTGATGGCACGCGGCGCAGTGATGGTGAGTGAGGAAATGAAACGGGGATTTGTTCCGAAGATGCAGACCTTCATCCGCTTATCGGAGGAGTATGCCACGGAAGAACGTTTGCAGGAGGCATTTGCCGATTTTAAGCGGGCAAAGAAGCAGGAGCTTTTACTCGTTTGTTTTCTGGACTTGAGTCATGCCTTAAATCCGGCATTGGTACAGGAAGTCTCAAAGAAAGAATTGCTGGAACGCAGCGGTTGTTCGTCCACCATATTGGACGGATTGCTGAAGCGGGGAGTACTGGAAAGTTACGAGAAGGAAGTGGGACGTTTGCAGGTTCCGGTCTGCCGCCTGCAACCGCTCAGTCTGTTAAGTCCTGCACAGGAAAAGGCTTACAACGAGATACATGATGTTTTTACTTCTAAAGAGGTTTGTCTCCTTCATGGGGTTACCTCGAGCGGTAAGACGGAAATATATGTACGGCTGATCGATGAGGTGCTGAAGCTGGGGCGGCAGGTATTGTATATGTTGCCCGAAATAGCCATCACGACACAAATAACCGAACGGTTGGCAAAGCTGTTCGGGGATAAACTGCTGGTATATCATTCCAAGTTTTCGGATAACGAACGGGTGGAGGTGTGGAATAAGCTGCTGCATGGGAATGGCCCGATGCTGGTGCTCGGAGTACGCTCATCCCTTTTTCTGCCGTTTAAGGATCTGGGTTTGATTGTCGTAGACGAGGAACATGAGAATACGTATAAGCAACAAGATCCGGCTCCCCGGTATCATGCCCGGAATGCTGCGATAGTGCTGGCCGGTATGCACGGTGCCAAGACGTTGCTCGGTTCTGCCACTCCTTCTATCGATTCTTATTTTAATGCAACATCCGATAAATACGGGCTAGTGGAGTTGACTACCCGTTTTGGCGATTGTCTGATGCCGGAGATTATCCCGGTGGATATCAAAGAGCTGAAACGGAAGAAGATCATGAAGGATACACTGTTCTCCCCTTTGTTGGTGGAGAAGGTGAATGCGGCGCTGGCTCGTGGCGAACAGGCTATTCTCTTTCAGAACCGCCGTGGATTTGCCCCGTTGATCGAGTGTAAGAGTTGCGGATGGGTTCCTCATTGTGTCAACTGCGATGTCAGTCTGACCTATCATAAATATCATAATCAGTTGGTTTGTCATTATTGTGGTTACAAGATCCAGTTACCGCCGCATTGTCCGCAGTGCCAGAGTACGGAATTAAAGATGATGGGATTCGGTACGGAGAAGGTGGAGGAGGAGATCGCAACCCTGTTCCCGTCGGCAAAGGTGGAACGGCTGGATTTTGATACCGCCCGTACCCGTACCGCCTATGAACGTATCATCGCAGACTTTGAGAAAGGTAAAACACAGATACTTATCGGTACGCAGATGTTATCGAAAGGACTGGATTTCGGAAATGTCAGCGTAGTAGGCATACTGAATGCCGATAACCTGATGAATTATCCTGACTTCCGGGCGCATGAGCGGGCTTTCCAGTTGATGGTGCAGGTCAGTGGACGTGCGGGCAGGAGGGATAAGCGGGGTGTCGTCATTCTCCAGACTTCCCAGCCGGAGCATCCCCTGATACGGATGGTACAGCATTTTGCCTATAAGGAAATGGTCGCTTTACAGTTGAGCGAGCGCAGCATGTTCCGGTATCCACCCTATTACAGGTTGATCGTGCTGGTACTTCGCAGCCGGAACGAGACTATCCTGCAGGAAATGTCTGCCTTATATGCCGAGAAATTACGTGTTCGTCTGGGCGAACGAGTGTTGGGGCCTGTTACCCCTCCCGTAACCCGTGTACAAACGCTCCATATTAAAAAGATCATTATGAAGATCGAGATAGCCGCCGCCATAGCTCCTGTCAGGGAGATACTGGAAGCTGTCTATCTGGATATGCAGAATCAGATACCCTTTAAGCAGTTGATCGTACATTATGATGTAGATCCGGCTTAGTCGTTTAATTAAAAATAGAAAGGTTAGAGTTATGGAAAAGTATAAGGTTTTATTTGTTTGTCTGGGTAATATTTGTCGTTCTCCGTCGGCTGAGGCTGTCATGAAGAAACTGGTGAAAGACGCCGGGTTGGAGAAGTCGATATTTATAGACTCCGCCGGGATCATGGGATACCACGAAGGTGATCCGGCCGATCAGCGGATGAGGGCGCATGCTGCCCGCCGGGGATATGTATTGGATTCCATCTCCCGTCCTGTCCGCACGCAGGATTTTTATGATTTCGACTTGATCGTCGGCATGGACGACAGGAATATCGACGACCTGAAACGCAAGGCTCCGGATTTGGAGTCCGTAGCTAAGATACACCAGATGACCGAGTATAGCCGTAACAAGCTATACGATCACGTGCCCGATCCGTATTATGGAGGCGCCTCCGGTTTCGAGCTGGTACTCGATTTACTGGAAGATGCCTGTGGGGGACTATTGGAAACTATTTCTTCAGATCCGGATAACTGATCCGTGTATGGAACATCGTCTTTAGTTTATCAACGAAGACACTCTTTACTGTTTCCACATCCCGGAAAGTCAGCGGGGCACTCTTCAACAGGCCGTCTGCAATTTGCCCGTCAATGATCTTATCGACTAACTGCTTGATGCTCTCTTCCGTATGTTCTTTCAGGCTACGGGAGGCAGCTTCAACGGAGTCCGCCATCATTAATATGGCAGTCTCTTTGGAGAACGGGTTCGGCCCCGGATAGGTAAATGTTCCTTCGTCGATATCCTTTTCCGGATACTGGTTCTTGAATGAGTTATAGAAATATTTCGCTTTCCCCAGTCCGTGATGAGTACGGATAAAGTCGACAACGGCTTTAGGCAACAATGCCTTTTCTGCAATCCGTACCCCGTCCGTTACATGGTTGATGATCACTTTGGCACTCTGGTCGAAAGTGAGTTGGTTATGCGGGTTGACACTGCTCTGATTTTCAGTGAAGAAAGCAGGATTAGCCATCTTTCCTATATCATGGTACATCGCTCCTGTACGAACCAACTGGGCATTGGCCCCGATCTTGGCAGCCGCTTCCGAAGCCAGGATAGAAACCTGCAAGGAATGCTGGAAGGTTCCGGGCGCAGTCTCCGACAGCTTTTTCAAGACAGGTGTGTTGATATTGGAAAGCTCCACCAGGGTGATGCTCGACACGTAACCGAATGTCTTTTCCAGCATATATACCAGGATATAAGTAAACATCAGCAGGATGAAATTGATACCGAAATACAGGATCATCAACCAGTTGATCTTATTGAAATCGGCTTCCTGGTAGAGCGCCAGACTAATATAACATAATGTATAGGACATGAAGATTAGGAATGCGCAGCGGATCAGTTGCGAACGTTCCGACAGATCCCTCAGGCTGAATGTAACCACCATCCCGGCAATGATCTGCAACAGCAGGAACTCGTGCGGGAAAGGAACCATCAACGAACAGATCAGTACGATGACCAGATGGGTAAATAAAGCCGTGCGGGAGTCGAAGAAGGTACGCACAACGATCGGCACGATCGCGAAAGGCAGTATATACACATTAAACAAGCCATAAGTAACACAAAGTTCAGTCAGTACGCAACTGACGAATATGCACAGGATAAGGAAAAGCGCATTCCGCCTGTTATGCAGTATCTTTAACCGGAAAGACCACAGATACAACCAGAAACAGAAAATAAGACCCAATACCAGTACGAATTGTCCCCCCAAGATAATGCTCTGGCGTTGAGCACCTCCCGACTTGGTCTCGTGTACGATCTTAAGGGAGCGGAGTACATTGTAGGTATGGTTGTCGATAATCTCCCCCCTGTCGACAATACGTTCTCCGGCCTGTACCATCCCATTAGCCAGGGATACGCTGCGAAGTATATCCTCTTTGACTTTTTCCGACATGTCTTTGTCGTACGCAATGTTTTCAGTCAGGAAGTTATTGATGTCGCACGATTGCAGGACGGATTTATCCAGACGGGGCGGACAGTTGTTGATGATAAATTCGTAAGCCGTCTTGACCGTAAAGAAGTCGCTGGCATACCGGGAGTGGGCTACGTTGTTTTCCAACAGGTTGACCCGCTCGTATTTATCCTTTTTCAGATCGTCTAGCTCCTGCGATGAAATAATACCGTTCTTATATAGCTTGACAAGGCTGTTCTCGATATACTGCATATAAGCCGGTGTCGCTTTATGGCTCAAAGTGGTAGAGTAGGCCTCACGCAGTTTGTCTACTTCCGTGTTTTCGACGGTAGCATCCATCCGGAAGTAAGGTTCGAAATTCTTCAGTATGCTGTCTCTCTCCGCATCCACTTCCGCATCAGTCTTATAGATGGGGAAATCGCTCGGAGCGGTTAGTAATCCGTATCTCCAGGGCTTGCCTTCGTAGAACTGGTAGCGGAACTTTCCCTCACGCGGAAAAAAGTAGGCAATAAGCAGTGCCGCGACAATGAAATACACGGCAGGATGTATACTATAGTTTTTTAGCTTCATAAGTTTCTCATTTAAGGGCGAAATGTACGTAAAAAAGTTTATTAAGAGAAAAAAAAGGCCTACTTTTGCCGCATTATTATAGAATGAAAGAATTATGACTCAAAGGAAAGTTAGAGTCCGTTTTGCACCCAGCCCGACAGGGGCGCTGCATATCGGCGGTGTTCGTACAGCTTTATACAATTATTTATTTGCCAAACAGAATGGCGGAGATTTGATCTTACGTATTGAAGATACCGACTCACAACGGTTTGTTCCCGGTGCCGAAGCTTATATCATCGAAGCGCTGACCTGGTTAGGGATCAAGTTCGACGAAGGCGTGAACTTCGGCGGCGAATACGGCCCTTATCGCCAGAGCGAACGGAAAGCTATTTACAAAGAATATGTAGACCAGCTGTTGAACGACGGTCATGCTTATATCGCATTCGATACACCGGCGGAACTGGATGCCAAACGTCAGGAGATCGCCAATTTCCAGTATGACGCTTCGACACGCCTTCAGATGCGTAACTCGCTGACTCTTTCTGCTGAAGAAACAAAAGCGTTGATCGATGCCGGACATCAGTATGTAGTCCGTGTGAAGATCGAACCGAATGAAGATATCCATGTAAACGATATTATCCGCGGGGAAGTGGTGATCAACTCTTCTATCCTGGATGATAAAGTATTGTATAAATCGGCAGACCAACTGCCTACTTACCACCTGGCAAACATTGTGGACGACCATTTGATGGAAGTAACCCATGTGATCCGTGGTGAGGAATGGTTGCCCAGTGCTCCGCTCCACGTATTATTATACCGTTATTTCGGCTGGACGGAGACAATGCCGCAGTTTGCCCACCTGGCCCTGTTGCTGAAACCGGAAGGAAACGGTAAACTGAGCAAACGTGACGGCGACCGTTTAGGTTTCCCTGTCTTCCCGTTGGAATGGCACGATCCCAAGACCGGCGATATCTCTTCGGGATACCGCGAAAGTGGTTATCTGCCTGAAGCCGTTGTCAACTTCCTGGCTTTGCTAGGCTGGAACCCGGGCAACGACCAGGAAATGATGAGCATGGAGGAACTGATCAACTATTTCGACCTGACCCGTTGCAGCAAGGCCGGTGCCAAGTTCGATTATGAAAAGGGAAAATGGTTCAATCACCAGTATATCCAGAAAAAAGATAATAAGGAAGTAGCAGCCCTGTTCATGCCCATCCTGGTAAACCACGGCGTAAAAGCCGATCCGGGCTATGTGGAAAAGGTTGTCGGTATGATGAAAGACCGCGTATCCTTTATCAAAGACCTGTGGGAAGTATGTGCTTTCTTCTTTGTCGCTCCGACCGAATATGACGAAAAGACAACCAAGAAACGCTGGAAAGCAGACTCGGCAGCCCAACTGGCAGAATTAATCGAAGTGCTTCGCACCCGTGAACCGTTCGATATCGAAGGAACGGAAGAAGAGGTGAAAGCCTGGATTGAAAGCAAAGGATATCATTTAGGTAATATCATGAATGCAACCCGTCTGGCATTGGTTGGCGAAGGCAAAGGCCCTCATATTTTCGATATTACCGAAGCATTGGGAAAAGAAGAATCTATTCGTCGTATTCAAAGAGCGATTGAAGTGCTTAAATAAGTTATGTATAGTCTGGCAATCCACTTTTACGCATTTATTATTGCGTTGATATCTCCATTTCATAAGAAGGCCCGGATGATGCGTCTGGGGCAATGGAAGACGAATTCCGTTCTTCGCGAGAAGATCGACCGGAATGCAAAATATATCTGGTTCCATGCTTCTTCTCTGGGAGAATTCGAACAAGGCCGTCCGATGATGGAGAAAATCAAGGCGGAACATCCGGAGTATAAGATATTACTTACATTCTTTTCTCCTTCGGGATACGAGGTTCGTAAGAATTATAACGGGGCAGATGTCATTTGTTATCTGCCCTTCGATACGCCTTACCGGGTAAAGAAATTCCTGAACCTGGCCAATCCGGCTATCGCTGTATTTATTAAATATGAGTTTTGGGGGAACTACCTGCATGAGTTGAAGCACCGGAATATACCGGTGTATATCATTTCATCCATCTTCCGCCGCGACCAGTTGTTCTTCCAATGGTTCGGTTACCCGTACCGGAAAATGCTTTATTGCTTCACCCATCTTTTCGTGCAGGACGACCGTTCGGCTGAACTGTTGAAAGAGTTTGGTATTACGAATGTGACGGTTACGGGAGATACCCGCTTCGACCGGGTACTGGATGTACGCCGTCAGGCACGTGAAATACCGCAAGTAGAGCATTTCATATACGGTGAAAATGGCGAGAGGGCACAGACGCTTATTGCCGGAAGCTCCTGGCCGCAGGACGAGGAGATCCTGATCCCTTATTTCAATGAACATCCGGAAATGAAGCTGATCATTGCCCCGCATGAGATACATCGTGAACATCTGATGTATATCGAGTCGTTGCTGAAGCGTCCTTCCGTCCGTTTGTCGGATGTGATTCAGGATGAAAGCCTGCTTAAAGGCAAAGATTGTCTGATCGTGGACAGTTTCGGCCTTCTATCTTCCATCTACCGGTATGGCTCTATTGCTTATATCGGCGGCGGCTTTGGTGCCGGTATACATAATACGTTGGAAGCAGCCGTTTATGGCATCCCCGTCATATTCGGGCCTAAGTTCCAGAAGTTTAAGGAAGCCAAAGACCTGATCAAAGTCGGGGGAGGTTTTTCTGTCTCAGGTAAACAGGCTTTCTGCGATAAAATGGATGAGTTACTCACCTATCATGAAGTCCTGGAAGCTTCGGGCAGTGCTGCCGGACACTTCGTCGGTGACAATGCCGGAGCTACGGAGCAGGTGCTGAAGAAGCTCGGTTTGTAAAAGTAGTACCCACTAATATGTGTTCCCTATAAAATATAAAGCAGGCGTGTGAATTACCGCCTACTTTTAACACTAATCTATCGTCGTAAAATCTTTGGCTATCGAGTTGTGTAATACGCTATTTGGCAGTGTTGAGTCTGATGATAGTGTCGTAGGCGGGCTCGAAGAGTTCGAACTATGTTAACCCCCAGTGCAACTGGGGGTCATGTCGATCATCACCCGGTGAGCCTCGAAGAGGTTCAACCATAGCGTGTTGTTCGCCCCCCTTGGGGACGTACCATCCGGCATATATCCTAACCCCCAGTTGCACTGGGGGTTAATATTATTCGCCCCTTTCAGGGACGCTGCGTCACTAATTGGTTCAATATTTTCTATATATGAGTCTAATGATAATGTCGTAGGCGGAACAGGCATACATCCTGTCCCCAAACACTTCAACAAAAGTTTTTCAAAATAAATCCTTCAATCCTTCAGGATGAATGTATATATCTGATTATCTAATATTTACGGCTGAATGATTTTCTGCTATACGAAGGGAATTGTTTACATTTTCAAGCAAATACTTCATATTTCAGTCTAAAATTTATACTAGTTTTTAGTCCACTCTTTCAGGCAAAGAATAAGGATAGGATTAATAAGTAACAATGAGTTACATAACGACCTGTTAACATAAAGGATAGAACCTATTTGTTGTTTGTCAACTGTCATACGCTTGTATCACAGTTGTCGAACAAGCGTTTTACATATGTCAAACAAGCGTTCGAGAGCTGTCAAACAGAAAAGAAGAAAGGACTGTTGAACTAAAAGGCCAGCACTCATGTATTAGAATAGAATATGCAAACAGACAACCGACCGGTAGCTATTCGGTTTTTTTCTAATACAGGACACAACCTTCTATAAATGAAAAAATTTAAAATCCGGGATATATCCTTCATACAAATTATTTTCCTTCAGTCTTAGGATGATGATTATAAGCCATATAACAGTAAGGCTGAAGGATTGAAGGATTTATTTTGAAAAACTTTTGTTGTATGAATTGTTCGATTGGATAGAAGTTCAGTTCTTGACATACATGGTTTCTTTTTTCTATTCTCGCATGATTTTTTTACATTTGTCAAATTAAAACAGCAGGATTAGATGAAAAAACTATTTGAAACCGCCTTTCTTTGGAGTACTATATGTTGCCTTGTAATTGGTTTGTCCGCGTCTTCGCAAAAGAATGACTCGGAAGATACGATCGATGATTTAATCAGTAAAGCAGAAGAAATGCTTAAAATAGATCCTTCCAAAGCGATTTATTACTCTAATGTGGCGATAACCGAAGCACAGAAAAAGGGCGATAAGCGTCTTCTAGCCAAGGCACAGTCGACACTGGGAGAAGCTTATATGAATCAGGGTGATTTTGATATGGGTTTTGAATCGATGACCAATGCGCTGGAGAATGTTCCTTCTGACAGGCCTAACCTGAGTGCCTATATCTATGTGCGCCTTTCGGGTTGCTATACGAAGTTAGGGGACTTGGATGCTGCTTTTCAATATGTCGATAAGGCGATCGATATTTGTAAAGAAGCCAATGATCAGAAAAGTCTGGCAATGTGTTATAATGCTCGTGGACTGGTTTATATACTTGTGCCGGATAATAGAAAAGCGGAAGAGAACTTTAAGGCCGCTTTAGAGATAAACAGAGAACTGGGAGAAAGAAAGCTGGTGGCTGTAAACCTCAATAACCTCTGTTTATATGAAGGAGATACGAATGAAAAGATCCTGATGCTGCGGGAAGCGATTGCTATCAACGACTCGTTAGGTACTGTCTGGTCGTTGGGTGAAAATTATAATAATCTGGGGACACAGTATTTCTATGCCGGGGAGTATAAGAAAGGATTGGCTGCATTAGATACCGCAATGGTATATGCCCGTAAAATCAATGCGAAAGAATTGATTACCGATAATTATCGGTACGCTTCGTGGATCCACGAAGCGATGGGCGACTATATGCATGCCTATGCAAATCTGAAAGATCTCTATGATATGGAACAGAGCCTGTCTGCAAAAGATGAGATGAGACAGATAGAACTGAACCTCATTCAGAAACGTTTGAAAGCGAAAGAGCATGAAATGATAGTCCAGGAGCAGGCCTTTCAGATCAAGAGTCTGAGGATGCAGAGTTTTATAGCGATACTCATTGCCATTGCCGTATTACTTATATTATTATATGTAACTTTCCATACTCGCCAACAAAAGAAAATACAAATATTGGAAGCTTCCAGAAAACTGGAAGAGCAGGAGAGGGAACTGATTGCTTTGAAGCTGCAACAGGCAGAAGTGGAAACCCAGACCGCACAGCAGGAATTAGATTATAACCGGCACGAATTGACAAACTTCGCCTTTTTTGTACGTAGTCGCAATGACTTATTGGCCAACATTCAGTCGATGCTTAAAGAGAGTTATAAATTATCCGGCTCGGAAATGGATGCCCATCTAAGAAGTATCAATGCATATATATCCCAGTTCAACGCAAGGAATACTGAAACCGAATTATTAATAGATGAAGTGAATGCCCGCTTTATCGATAAACTATCCAAGCTCCATCCGGATTTATCGAAAAACGAACAACGCCTGGCCTCTTTACTTCGCATAGGCTTATCGACAAAAGAAATCGCATCCGTAATAGACTCGACCCCCAAGACCGTAAACATGGCCAGATACCGTTTGCGTAAGCATCTGAACCTGGAAACGGACGAGAGTCTGACTGAATATATGAAAAGTATATGATGTAGTATATCTGCATAGGTTAATATTCAGATAATCAGTATAGTTTAAAATGTGCTTGTAGATAAAAACAGACCGTTTTACAGTGATATGTAGAGATTAGATAGGCTGATAAAGTATTGACAGAAGAATCATAAACCGCTATTCTTGCAGCAAAACTTTATTAATTTAATCTAATTAAAACAGTCATGGGAATATCGCAATGTAAATCCCGGTTAACTACCGGTTCTTTCCTGAGGACATCGATTGTCTTGATGCTCCTTTCCCTTTTACCCTTTTTAGGTTTTGCTCAAAACGCAAATGTAAAAGGTATTGTTTATGATGAAACCGGAGCACCGGCCATCGGGGTGAACATCCTGAAAAAAGGAACAACTGAAGGGGCTACCACTGATATGGATGGTAATTTTGAGTTGTCTGTAAAGAAAGGGGATGTACTTCTTTTCTCTTATATCGGGTATACGACACAATCGGTGACCTATAACGGACAACCTCGTCTGGAAATCAGATTATCGGAAGATGCCGAAAAGCTTGATGAAGTTATTGTTGTCGGTTACGGTACAATGAAAAAGAGCGATTTAACGGGAGCTATTTCTTCGGTTAATGTAGATGAACTGACCAGTCGTGCAACCACTAATCCGGCAGAAGCGTTACAAGGCCAGGTGTCCGGTGTCAGTATCCAGAAGAAGGGGGGTAATGCCGGTGCAGGTATCTCGGTTAAGATACGTGGTGTGAAATCATTCGGAAACAATGAGCCTTTGTATATAATCGATGGCTTTCCCGGTGACATAAGTAATGTCAACCCACAGGATATTGCAGCTATGGAAGTGCTGAAGGATGGTGCGGCGGCTGCAATTTACGGTTCAACTGCTGCCAATGGCGTCATTATGGTGACTACCAAAAACGGAAAGAAAGGTGATTTGAAAGTGGATGTAAATGCTTATCTTAACTTTTCAAAAGTAGCCAACCAACTGGAACTGCTGAACTCCGACGGCTATGTGCAGGTACATAAGCAGATGTATGATAATTATAACCTGCAATATCCGAATAAGACTGTCGATTATCCGGCTTATATTACAAATTACCTGGCAAATCCTTCCTCTTATCCTAATACAAACTGGCAGGATGAGATGTTCCGTGGCGGGTTGACACAGAACTATCAGGTAAGTGTTCGCGGCGGAAGTGAAAAAGCCCGTTATTCCGTATCTTATAATCACTCGGATGATAAAGGTATCTTGTTGGGCAATAGTTTTAAACAGGATAATGCCCGTATGAAACTGGCCGTCACCAAGAATATATTTGATCTGGATGCCAACCTGTCTTTTATGGCTAAAGATGAAAAACAACCGCAGTACTCATTAAAAGAAGTATATGGTATTTCTCCGCTGGTATCGGTCTATGATGATACGAAAGAATATGGCTTCGGACTGACAGACCACGACGGTCTGCCCAGCAACCGTAACGTGATGGCTGATTACACTTATCGTCAGGGTGGCGGCAAGACATATAATATGGATGCAAATGCAGCATTGACGATCCATTTAGCTAAATGGCTGACTTTCAAGACGGCCTATTCTTATCGCGGCGAACATTATCGTTACAAACGTCATATGCCGGCTTATGTGGCAGACGTAAAGGCTAAGCAGGATTATCCTTCCCAATATGAAAAATCTTATTACTGGGAAGACCAGGTGATAGATAACGTCTTGACTTTTGATAAACAATTCAAAGATCACTCCCTGAATGTAATGGCCGGTAACTCTGTCCAGATACGTAAATATAACTGGAATGAAATACAGGTGGACGGTAAAACTACTGTGTATGAGGTAAAAGACGGGCAGTTGGTGACTTCTGAAAAACCGTCCGGATTTTTAGATCCTGATTTCGCCACTATCGGAGCGGGTAAAGGTGGAACTTATAGCGGAGACGGCTCATTGTACGATTATAACCGTGCCTCTTTCTTCGGCCGTGTGAATTATTCTTATGCCGGACGTTATATGCTTCAGGCTACGGTTCGTGCAGATGGTTCATCCAAGTTCGGTAAGGATAGCCGTTGGGGTGTTTTCCCGTCAGTTGCTTTAGGTTGGAGAATTACAGAGGAAGAATTTTTCCCGAAAGATGGTGTGATCAGCAATTTAAAACTGCGTGCCAGCTGGGGACGCTTGGGTAATGAGCAGGCTCTTGGTTACTATGATTTCCAGGCATTGATCACTAGCGGTAATGATATGTCGATGGGTAGTGTACAGGGAAATGGTTCAAGCCCTTGGCCGGGAAGTATTGCTACCGGGTTGGCTAACCGTAATCTGCAGTGGGAAACAACCGATACAAAGAACATCGGTTTCGACTATGGTCTGTTGAACGGTCGTTTGTCCGGTACATTGAACTATTATTATAACAAAACGGAGGATATGTTGATCACCAAGAAACTGGCTCCTTCTGTTGGATTGAATAATCCGGTTATGAACGTAGGAAAAATCCGTAACTCCGGTTTTGAAATGGAGATCAACTGGGCGGATAAAAAAGGTGACTGGGATTATAATGTAGGATTGAACCTGACAACAACAAGCAATAAAGTATTGGAACTTTCCGATCCGAAGCAGGCTTTATATGGCGATGGTTTGAAATGGGGTACGGAACACTTCCCGACTCAGACACTTGTTGGAGAACCTATTGCCAGCTTCTACCTGTATCGTGCGGATGGTATTTTCCAGAATGATGCTGAAGTATCAGCCCATGTTAATAAAGACGGTGAATTATTGCAGCCGAATGCCCGCCCGGGAGATATCCGTTTCCGTGATGTGAATGGTGACGGTCAGATCGACGAAGATGATAAGGAATCCTGTGGTTCCGGTATGCCGAAACTGGAAGCGAACCTGTCTGCCGGTTTCTCTTATAAAGGTATCGATTTCTCTTTCTTACTGGGAAGTGGCTGGGGACATAAACTGTATAATGGTAACCGTTATTTCTTTGAAGGAATGAGTTCGGGTACTAATATGCTGGCTTCTACGCTGGATGCATGGACAACGAATAATACAAATACGAATGTTCCCCGTGCGGTTTTGCAAGACCCGAATAATAACTCACGTGAAAGTGACCGTTTCCTGGAAAATGGAAACTTTGTTCGCCTTCGTCAATTGCAGATCGGATATACCTTGCCTGCTACAGTGCTGAAAAAACTTTTCGTCGATAAGTTAAGATTGTATGTAAGTGGCGAGAACCTGTTTACCATCACAAATTATAGCGGTATCGATCCGGAGTTCTCTACGGAAAAGATATTGAATACTGGTGTCGATAAAGAAATTTATCCGTTCACTCGTTCCTATATCGTTGGATTACAGCTTACATTCTAATTACAAATTATTTAAAATCACAAAGACAATGAAAAAGATAAAATATATCGTTGCTACTTTATTATTAATGGGAGCAATCACCGGTTGTGATGATTTCCTGACAGTGCAATCACCGGATCAACTGACAACCGATTCTTTCTGGCGTGATAAATCGGATGCGGAAGCAGGACTGGCTGCAGCCTATTCTCAACTGGAATCGTTTACCGATACCTGGAGCTTTGCAGAAGTAAAATGGCCGGTAGAGGCTTATCGTGAAGATATTGTGAACCTGGGTTCCGATGCCCTGAATTATCCGAACTGGGTAGAGCTGGCCAACTTTACTTATACGAATGGTAATTCCCAGTTCACTTATTACTGGCAGGATGCTTACAGGGGGGTAAACTACTGTAACCAGGTAATTGAAAATGTTCCGAATATTCCGGCAGATAAGATTACGGAAGAAGAACGGAATACGATTTTGAATGAGGCTCATTTCCTGCGTGGTTATTATCATATGAAACTTCTTTTGAACTGGAAGGAGATTGTTATTCGTGATGCTTATATCTCCTCGACCGACCAGTTGGATAAAGCGTTGGCTACACGTGAAGAAGCATGGGATTTTATTATCGGTGAATTGACCAAGGCTACTGCATTGCCGGAAACCCGTACTTCCGACCAGTTGGGACGTGCAACCAAAGGGGCTGCCTATGCTTATATCGGTTGGGCTCACCTGACAAGAGCTTATGAAGAATCTGCCAACAAAGACTCAGAATTAAAGGCTGCTGTAGATGCTTTCAATAATGTAAAAGGCTATGACCTGGTAAAGAACTTCAAATCTATGTTTGATGGTAGTAATAAGAATTCGCAGGAGGGTATTTTTGAGTTACAGATGTCGATGTCGGATGCGAATGGTGCCTGGTATAAAACACAGCTCCATCGCTGGATCGGCTGTTCCGAACTTTGGGGCTGGGATGAAATCCTTCCGAATAATATGTTGATGAATGAATACATGAAGGAAGGACAGATTGCAACGACAGGCCGTTACGACAGTCGTTTGTATGAAACGATTTTCTTCCAGTGCGATTATTTTAATGATCCGGAGGCCGGACGTGTATATGGATATACATATGATGAATGGTTTGAAGGTAAAAATAAGCCTGCATTCCGGAAATTTATGCCGACAGATTATGAAGGTATGGAAAACAATTACTTTGCACCGAATATTCCGCTGATGCGTTATGCAAATGTCCTGCTGATGAAAGCCGAAGCGTTGAATGAACTGGGACAAACAACTGAAGCTATTTCCCTGATCAATCAGGTGCGTGAACGGGCGGATATGCCGGATATGAAGGGAACGTCACAGGCACAGGTTCGTGAACAGATCGAACATGAACGACTACTGGAATTTCCGTTGGAAAACCTTCGTTTTTATGATCTTCGCCGTTGGGGTAAAACACAGGAAGCGTTGAAGGCGGTAGGACGTGACTTTAATCCTGATAAGAATAATTTCTATCCGATACCTATTCAGGAAATAAATACTAACAATGCGCTTCATTGATACAAGCCTGGTAAAAATAGCATAGACACAACTATAATTATAATCGGGTGTCTCTTCGCCTCATGCGGGAGGCACCCTTTCTTATTAAATCAATAATGTATGAAACATCTTTTTTATACGGCCAGTGCGCTTTTGGTGAGTCTCGCTTTGCAAGCCCAACCCAAAGAGTGGGAGAATCAACGGGTTAATCAGATCAACCGCGAACCGATACATGCTCATTTTGTCCCCTATTCTTCTGAAAAAGGGGCATTGCATAAGGATATATCGAAAGAACAGCGCTATTCCCTGAACGGAACCTGGAAATTTCATTATGCTAAAAATCCGGCCAGTCGTCCGGTTACTTTCTATGAAGAAGGTTACGATGTAACGGACTGGAAAGACATCGAAGTGCCCGGCAGCTGGGAACTTCAGGGCTTTGATGCTCCCATTTATACAGATACACGTTATCCGTTTCCGGCAGAGCCTCCTCATGTACCGACAGACTATAATCCGGTAGGTTCGTATGTCACGACCTTTACCGTACCGGCTGATTTTAAAGGGAAAGATATCTTACTCAATTTCGGGGGTGTCGAATCTGCCTATTATTGCTGGATAAACGGCCATTTTGTAGGGTATGCGGAAGACAGCCGCCTGCCTTCGGAGTTTCTGATTAATAAATATCTGAAGTCGGGAGAAAATACACTGGCTGTTGAAGTGTACCGATATAGCGACGGTTCTTATCTGGAAGGGCAGGACTATTGGAAATATAGCGGTATTGAGCGTGATGTAAGGCTGATCGCCCGTCCGCAGGAACGAATAAAAGATTTTGAACTATCTGCCGACCTGGTTAATGATTATCAGGATGGTCTCTTGAACGTAAAAGTGACGTTGGATAACCGGAAGATAAACAAAGGTACGGCTGTTCAGCTGAAAGTTCTTGACGGGATGAAGGAAATAGCATCCGAAAGATTTACCGTGAAAGCGAAAACAGACAGTCTTTTTGTCTTTACAGAACAATTCCCCGGTATCAAACATTGGACGGCAGAGACTCCTAATCTTTATTCGCTGGTTGTTAATACACTCGATAAACAAGGTAAAGTGACTGAATCTTTTGTACAGCGTTTTGGTTTCCGCAAGGTGGAGATGAAGAACGGAATGTTACAGGTGAACGGAACCCCGATCCTGATAAAAGGAGTGAACCGCCATGAACACGATATGCATAAAGGACGTTCTATCTCAGTGGAAAGCATGATTGAAGATATCCGTTTGATGAAACAGTTCAATATCAATGCGGTTCGTACCTGTCACTACCCGAACCATGAAGAATGGTACGACCTGTGTAATGAATATGGTCTTTACCTGGTGGATGAAGCAAACATCGAGTCACATGGTATGGAAGCTCATCCGGACGGAACACTTGCCAATATGGAGGGGTGGGATATTCCTTTTATGGAACGTATGGAGCGCATGGTGGAACGGGATAAGAATTTTACAGCCATTATAACCTGGAGCCTGGGTAATGAATCGGGATACGGCAAGCATTTTGAAACATTATACCATTGGACAAAGGAGCGTGATGCCAGCCGTCCGGTTCAGTATGAAGGTGGTGGTGTAAAAGGTTTGTCTGATATCTATTGTCCGATGTATGGTCGTATCTGGTTGCTTCGCCAGTGGGTGAATCAGCGGCAACCCCGTCCGCTTATCCTTTGTGAATATGCACATGCGATGGGGAATAGTGTCGGAAACCTGAACGATTACTGGGATCTGATTTATAAATACGATAACCTGCAAGGTGGTTTTATTTGGGATTGGGTCGACCAGACTTTCGCTATTAAAGATAAGAAAGGAAATGACATACAGGCTTACGGCGGTGATATGGGATTTGTCGGTATAGTAAACGACTCTAATTTCTGTGCGAATGGGCTGGTTGCTGCCGACCGTAGCTTGCATCCGCATATCTGGGAAGTGAAGAAAGTGTATCAGTATATGCATTTTGAAGGAGTGCCGTTCTCTGCCGGCCTGATTAAAGTGACCAACCGTCACGACTTCGTTTCTTCGGATGTGTATGATTATGTTTGGACTGTAAAAGCTGACGGAAAGATTATTTCTCAGGGAAAACTGGATGTTCCGGTTATTGCTCCGCATCAATCGGTAGAGGTGCCGGTTCAGATACCTGCTATAAAAGGAGAACCCGGAACAGAGTATTTCCTTCATATCTCAGCTTTGACAAAAGAAGAAACCCCTCTTGTCCTTAAAGGACATCTGGCAGCATCGGAACAATGGAAATTGCCGGTGGTATCTTCTTCGGTTTCTGTACCTGTATCTTCCGAAACATTGTCGACTATGGATGAGGCGGAAAATATGACAATCAAAGGGAAGGCCCTGTCGGTTGTCTTTTCAAAAAAGAATGGTGAGATAACCAGCTATGCTGTTGATGGTAATGATTATCTGTTGGAAGGACTCCGCCCGAATTTCTGGCGTCCGTTGACAGACAATGACGTTGCAAATAAATTGGGAAGCCGAAGCGAGACGTGGAAGAATGCCGGTAATGAATTAGTAGTAAAAGAATTCTCTGCCGATGTTTCTACAGATAAGAAGTCTGTGATCGTGAAAGTTTCGTATGATATGCCTTTGCAGGAGTCTTCCTGTTCCGTCATTTACACGGTATATGCCGACGGTATTATTAAGACGGCCTATTCTTTTGTTCCCGGTGAAAAACAACTCCCGGAAATACCCCGGGTAGGTATGCGTATGATCTTGAAAGGTGAATACGACCAGATGACCTGGTTTGGCCGTGGCCCACAGGAAAATTACTGGGATCGTAAATCGGGTGCCGATATAGATCTGTATAAAGCTTCTGTATGGGATCAGTATCATCCTTATGTACGTGCACAGGAGACAGCCAATAAATCGGATGTCCGCTGGGTGGCCCTTCAGAACCAGGCGGGAAATGGTATTCTGGTTAAATCCGCTTGCCTACCTTTGGGTATCAGTGCCTGGAACTTCCCGATGAAGGATATAGAATATATCCCATCCAGTATACAGCATATTCATGGTGGTAGCATTGAGAAGAAAGATATGGTCTGGTTAAATATCGACAAGCAGCAAATGGGTGTTGGCGGAGATAATACGTGGGGAGCCCAGACACATCCGGAATATACGATTACACCGGTCAGTCAGGAATATAGCTTCTTTATTATTCCTGTCGATAAACAAACAAACCTGGTTGAGATCTCTAAATTGAACAGATAATTTAAAGTAGTTGATATGAAACACAATTTGTTTATAGGTGCTTTATTGCTGGCTGTGATAGGATGGGGAGGTTGTTCTGTGCAGCAGCCAGCCTCTTCCGGAACAGCCGGTAAGTATAGTAACATATTAAACATACGTTATACGCCGGACTCCGTTTCTCGTTGTAGGGGATGGTTTACTGATGCCGGTGCATGGTATGGGTTTACTATACCGAAACAGGAGCAGTGGGTAAATGGTTTCTGTGGCCCTTTCCATCTGGATATGAATAAGCGACAGTGGCTTTCCGATGCTTTGGTGAAAGTCCGTTTCGACGGGGAGGAACCGGATGCCGTTTATACACCGGACTCGGTATCCTATTTTCCTGGAGAATTATATATGTCTTCTTCTTCCAAAACCGGACGCATAGAACAACGTCTGGTCTTTGTTGATAAATCGACGGCTTTGTTGACTTGTTCATCCGACCGGAAAACTTTACTCCGTTTTTCCGGAGAGGTCTTGCCTGGTGATGTTGTTTGTACGACAGATAAGAACAGGGTTTTGCTGACATGGCCTTCGGGTGAGGGAGTCGCTTTGACATTCAGTCCGGAAATGGGAATTCTTTCGTCGGAAAAGGGATATGAAACGTTGACACTTACCCCTGGGAGATCGGATGTCGTAATTTCTTTCTTTGAGAATGAAGCGTCTAGGCAATCTGTATTACACAGAGCTACTGTTGTGCAGGCTTCCCCTTCGGGATACCGTGAAGAGACGGCTCGTCGCTGGGAAGGTTACCTGGACAAAGTACTGCGTCCGGATATGCCGGAAGTTTATAACCGGATAGCCGTAAAAGCGGTTGTTACCTTGATAGCCAACTGGAAAAGTGCACGTGGAGATCTGTTTCATGATGGAGTTGCCCCCAGTCATGCGGTAGGTTACTTTATGGGCTTTTGGGGATGGGACTCCTGGAAACATGCAGTCGCTTTGGCACGTTTCGCTCCGGAACTGGCGAAGGATCAGGTTCATACCATGTTTGATTATCAGACACCTGAAGGGATGATTATTGACTGTATTTACAGTGATGCTTCTGAGAACAATGCTCGTGACAGCAAACCCCCTCTGGCTGCTTGGGCTGTGGATGAGATCTATAAAGCAACGGGTGATACTGCCTTTGTGAAAGAAATGTATCCTAAGTTACTTCATTACTATAAATGGTGGTTCACTCACCGTGACCATAATAATAACGGTATCTGCGAGTTTGGCTCTTGCGACGGAACCCTTGAAGCTGCTGCCTGGGAGAGTGGAATGGACAATGCAATCCGTTTCGATAATGCTGTTATGGTAAAGAATAGCGAGGGGGCATGGAGTATGGATCAGGAGTCTGTCGACCTGAACGCTTTCCTGGCACTTGAACATCGGTTGTTAACCAAACTGGCACCTGTTGCCGGAGCTGTTTTTGATGAACCGGATAAATTAGCACAGGTACAGGATTACTTCTTTGTTTCCGATCCGGGCTTCTTTTTTGATAAACGGCTGGATGGTACGTCTGTTATGGAGGAAGGAACGGAAGCTTGCATCCCGTTATGGGCAGAAATCGCATCGAAAGAACAAGCTGCTGCCGTAATGAAGATATTCAGTGATACGACGAAGTTTGCCACTTATATTCCTTTCCCGACAATTGCAGCAGATAATCCAAAGTTTATGCCGGCCGGTTATTGGAGGGGGCCTATCTGGTTGGATCAGGTTTATTTCGGAATATCCGGTATTCGCCGGTATGGATATAAAAAAGAGGCCGATGCCTTTACCGATCAGGTATTTACCCGTTTGCAAGGCCTGAAGGAAGACGCTCCTATTCATGAGAACTATGATACTCATAATGGGGGCCGTTTGAAAGCTCCTCATTTCAGTTGGAGTTCGGCACATTTGCTAATGCTGTATGAAGAATATGGTAAGTAAGATATAAATGTATAAAGGTGAAAAAGCTGTCTCATTATGAGGCAGCTTTTTTTATGAAATAGTATCTTTGCTTCCGTTCTTAATCTTTAATCAATAATAGTATGGTAAAAATAGTTCGTTTGTGTTTGGTTGTTCTCTGTGTTATTTCATCTTCCTGCAAGTCTGTGAAAGACCAGCCGGGAGACCAGCCTCTTTCCTCTTATGTAAATCCTTTTATCGGAGCGTCCACCAGTACGGAAGCTGGTGGTTCCTATCATGGACTGGGGAAGACTTTTCCGGGAGCTACGGCGCCTTACGGCATGGTACAGGTGAGCCCGAATACGATAACCGGAGGAGATAACGGGCCGGGGTATAGCTATGAACATACCTCTATCGAAGGATTCGCGTTTACGCAGATGAGTGGTATCGGCTGGTATGGCGACCTGGGGAACCTGTTGGTGATGCCGACTGTCGGCAAACTGCATACTTTTTCCGGAACCCAGGACGATCCAGATAACGGGTATCGTTCACGGTATGATAAAGCTTCGGAAAAAGCATCTGCCGGATATTATTCCGTTATGTTGACCGACTACCGGATTAAGGCGGAAGCTACAGCGCTGCCCCGCAGCGGTATGCTGCGTTTTACTTTTCCGGAAAGTAAAGAAGCACATATACAGATAGACCTGGCACGGAGAGTGGGAGGTACTTCTGTCTGGCAAGCTATAGAAATAGTGAATGATCATACCATCCGGGGTGAAATGAAATGTACGCCTGACGGTGGAGGTTGGGGAAATGGCGATGGAAAAGCAGATTACACCGTTTACTTCTACGCTGAATTTTCCCGCCCGTTTAAAACGCATGGGGTATGGTCGGCAGATATTCCTGACGGCTGGACACGCAAACGTCAGGATATTGAAAGCGACCGTTACCATGAAGTGGTGAAGAATGCCCGGATCATACCGGAGGTAACCTCTTTCGTCGGAAAGCACCTGGGTTTTTATGCCGATTTCGATACGGAGCAGAACGACCAGATCCTGATGAGAAGCGGTATCTCTTTTACGGGTATGATGAATGCGGAGGAAAATCTGCATTCGGAGATGAATAGCTGGGATTTTGACGATACATTGGCTAAATGTCAGTTACTCTGGGACGACGCCCTGGGTAAAGTGACCGTGTCGGGAGCTTCTGAAGATGAAAAGGCTATCTTTTATACGGCTCTTTATCATACTATGATCGATCCCAGGATATGCAGTGACGTGAATGGCGAATATACCGGAGCTGACAAGAAAGTACATGTCGCCAATAACTTCACGAAGCGGACTATCTTCAGCGGTTGGGATGTGTTCCGCAGCCAGATGCCTTTGCAGACGATTATCAATCCGGCTTTGGTAAGCGACCAGATCAATTCTCTGGTCGAGATAGCCGACCAGAGCGGGAATGAATATCTGGAACGCTGGGAGCTTCTGAACGCCTATTCCGGCTGTATGATCGGTAATCCGGCTATCTCTGTTTTATGTGATGCTTATTCAAAGGGAATTCGTTCCTATGACATAGATAAAGCCTATCGATATGCTTTGAATACTTCCCGTTTGTTCGGTAATAATGAAGCCGGATATACTCCGGGATCTATCTCCCATACATTGGAATATGCATATAGCGACTGGTGTATGGCTCGTTTGGCTGAATGGTTAGGAAAAGAGGAAGATAAAACTTATTTTGACAAGAGGGCAGCCACTTATTCGACGATTTACGATCCGGCGTATGGCTGGTTTCGTCAGCGGGATGATAAAGGTGTTTTTCAGGCCTTGCCGGAACAGGGACGCCTGGCGGAAGGATATGGTTGTGTGGAGAGCAATGCATATCAACAAGGCTGGTTTGTTCCCCATGATGTAGATGGTATGATAGAGCTGATGGGGGGACGTGAGAAAGTACTGGCAGACCTTACGGATATGTTTGAGAAGACACCGGACGGTTATTTATGGAATGAGTATTATAATCATGCCAACGAACCGGTACACCATGTGCCGTTCTTCTTTAACCGCTTGGGTGCTCCCGAACTGACGCAGAAGTGGACGCGCGATATTTGTAGGAATGCCTATAAAAACTCGGTACAGGGTTTGGTTGGGAATGAAGATGTCGGTCAGATGTCGGCCTGGTATGTGCTGGCAGCCAGTGGTATCCATCCGATCTGCCCGGGCGATCAACGGTATGAAATAACAAGTCCGGTATTTGAGAAGGTTCTCTTTAATCTCTCTCCGGAATATGCATCCGGGAAGACGTTTGTGATCGAGGCTCATAATAACAGTCCGGAAAATGTATATATACAAAGTGCCCGTCTGAATGGTAAGCCTTATGATAAATCCTACCTGATGCATGAAGATTTAGTAAAAGGGGGAGAGCTAGTTCTTGAAATGGGAAAAGCTCCTTCCGCATGGGGGCATGAATGAGTTGCTTCAGATAATAAAAGAGCCAATGGAACTTAAGTCCGTTGGCTCTTTTATTTATCGGGTATATATAAGATTATTCTTCGTTCTGGAACATCGGATCCCAAGCTGGCAGGCGGGTCGGTGTTTGTTTGAGAACATCTTTTACTTTATCTGTTATGAACTTCTTGTCAACCACCAGGCGGAACATATATTCGTTGAACCATTCGTCTGTCATGATCAGGTGTCCGTTATTGGCTCCCGGCCCCCAACTGTTTTCTACCATCCATTTCTTAGGCTTACCGTTAGCATCGAGGTCGACAGCCATTAATGTCATTGCGTGCGAAGAACCGCTGGCGAAAGTCTGGATACGCTGTTTCTTGTCCATGCCGAATGTAGTGCCCATCAATGAACCATAATCATAATAGTTGACATCCAGCAAGCCACGTTCGCGGTCGAAGAATTTGCCGACATCGCAGGAGAAATACATCATAGTGCTGTCCTTGATAGAGGCGATGGCCATTTCTTTGATATCTTCGATCGGAAGGTTTACGTATGTCCAGTTCTTTCCGTCGTAACGATGACGGTCGAAATCTATCTCATACAGTTTATAGTATTCGCGGCTCGGGTCGTTCATCAGCATGACATAATTGTTTGTCAGGTCTTTGCCTATGTATTCGTCGAAGAATGACTGGGGAGTATATTCTTTGGTTTCAACCGGATTGCCTTGTGCATCTTTTCGTGTCCAGGTAAATTTCGTAGGCGGTTCACCCAGGTTGAGTACCAGCATGCGGTAAATAGTACCCAGCATTTCCGTTTTGTTCTTTTCCAAAGCGGCTGGCTTGGTTCCTTTGGCTGACTGGTCACGTAGTTGCAAACCGAACTCTTTTAATTTGAGGCCGATTAGGTTTGCCATTCTTCCTGTGCTTTCGCTACTATTGGTTTCCACCATTACATCAGCAGGAACTACACCATATTTTCCCAGGATGTCGGATATTCCCGTGAACTGTCCGCCATCGCTAAGCGGGTTTTTGAATAACCATTCAACCATCTTGTCGTCCATCGGCTTTTCGCGTGTGTCGATGATACCTTGCAGGAACAGGTTGGCTTTTTCCAATTGATCCCAGAAGAAGGAGTAGTTTTGTGAAAACTGGAAATCTCCCATGTTGTATTTGGCTATAGCCTGTGCACGGAATACATTCAACCCGGTAAATAACCAGCAACGTCCGGATGATCTCTGGTTGGTGATGCCTTTGCTGTTTACTTTATTGGAGAAGTAAGTATCAAAGTTGTTTTTACTTTCAGCATTGACAGCTAACTTGTTGATGTCGTTATTGCTGATCGCATTGTGTATAGCCTTATCCGCCGCAGTCCCTTTGTAAGACTGTTTGATCTGTTGCAACATCTCTGTTGAAATACCTCCGTCGGGCTGTTGGCCATAGGCGGACAATGTGATCCCCAATGCCAGGGCTGTCATCCATAGGTTGTTTCGTTTCATGATATAGTTCGTTTATGTATTAAGTTTATTTGCAAATATAAGAAAAGTTGGCGGTAATCATTCAAAATCATGTATAGTAAACAGATATGTTGTCATTATTTGTGTTGAAGGAGATCGGAGAGAGGTTTATTCTGTTTGTGTGATAAAGTTAAGTATGTAATGAATAATATTTATTTGTATATTGATAATATTAAATATGTTGTTATATTTGTTGCGTAAAAGATAAATATAATGAATGAGCAAAAGAGAAGATTACCCTTGCAATGTCCTGCCTGCGACTCTCCGCTAAAAGTGGGCAGATTGTTTTGTGAGCAATGTGATACGGAAGTCTGTGGAAGTTTTGAACTTCCCGTTCTGGCAAAGCTGACGGAGAAGGAACAGCTTTTTGTGATTGACTTTATTAAATCCAGCGGTAGCCTGAAAGATATGGCTAAGAATATGGGGGTAAGTTATCCGACTGTCAGGAATGTATTGGATGATCTGATAGATAAACTAAATAAGATTGAATCATTATGAAAAAACAATGGATGAATTTTCTGATTAATCCGTTTGAGCGGATTGCCGGTTTTCAGGCATTAGGGTGGGGACTTTTAGGAATGGTCGTTTCTACCGTTATCTGTTATCTTTCCGGCTGGCATTATCACGGACTGTTACATTTTGGCCCGGCTCCTAATCCGGCTTGGTGGTGTTATGCTATCGAGCATTTGGTTGTCTGGCTCGTTCCGGCTTTGCTGTTTTATCTGGGCGGACTGATCTTGTCACGTTCACGGATAAGGGTGATTGATGTGTTGGGGACTGTCGCTTTTGCCCAATTGCCTTTTATTTTTATGAACTTGTTTAATATGTTGCCCCCTATACAAAATATGACCAAAGTGGATATGAATGTACCACCGACTGAACTTTTGGCTCAACCCGGCTTTCTGGCTGGTGTATGGTTGTCGCTGATCGGAGTGATATTTCTGGTGTGGGTATTGGTCTGGATGTTCAAAGCGTTAAAAGTTTCCTGTAATCTGAAAGGATATCCGTTAGGCATTCTTTATTGTGTGGCTGTGTTTGGCGGGGATATTCTTTGTCGCTATCTGATCGGTTTGTGTTATTAATATTTATAGGCATGGATCTTTTAGATAATTATATAGTTGGGATCATTTTGATTGTCACGGGTTTGATAGTTGTTAAATATCCGAGAATGCTTAATGTTATGACAAAAGAACGGCAGCGGAAAACTGATATGAATGCCGTTGGTCGTATGGCATGTAAATGTTTTTTGTGCATGGGACTTTGTCAGATCATAGGAGCTTTTTTCATGACAAAGTATGAGTTGTGGGCGTTTAATGGCTTGTTTAATCTTTTGCTTGTTATGATTGGGTCTGTTATTATAGTTGTAAAAGCAAACTCCCGTAAATATCGTAAATAATAATTTAGGCACGGATCACTATTCTTATATAAAGAATTATTTACGTAATCCGTGCCTGCATTATATTATTAATGTATAGTAATCCTTATTTCTTAGCCAGGAACTTCTTGCTCAGCCATTTTCTCACCGGTTCGTCATATAGTTTCAGGCATAGATAGGCGACTACTATATTTAAGGCAAGAACACCTAAGACCATCTGCCAGGTTTCTCCAAGAGTGAAAAGTTGTTTGTCGATCAACCAGGCATAGAACAGGTACATAAAAGGATAATGTATGATATAAAGCGGGAAAGAGATATCCCCTAAAAATTTACAAATCTTCGTAGACTTTATATCCGTTGTAGTTCCCGATGCTCCTAACCAAATGAGGATTGGGAAAACGATAATGATACAAAACGACTCGTAAAGTCCGTTTATGCAAATGGGATCAGTTCCTTCCAGGTAGGGTACGGAAAATAATCCCAGTAATATAATCGAACAAATCCAGAAAGCACCTCTTATCTTTATAGGCTTAAAGTTGCGGGATAAAAGCATACCCATAGAGAAGGGGAAAAGCATTCGCAATAATCCGCCTACAAAATTCACGCCGTCCAATGTCCAGCCCACTCCGATATTCCCATATCCGGAAACATTAAAGGAGGCAAACGCAGCCAGTGCCGCTCCCATCAAAAAGACTACTACCGTTAATGCTTTGGTAGACAAACGGCGAATAAACAAAGCGTAAAGAATATTACCGATGTACTCGAAGAATAAAGACCAACTGGGGCCGTTCAGCGGAAACATTTCGCCATTACCTCTGACGTCATAACTGGCCCCCGGTATAGCCGGAATGAAAAACAGGGAACAAAGCAGGGACAACATGACTGTGGAGATGGCTACATGTGTTCCGTCCCATTTTACACTGCCTTGAATGAGGAAAGTGATAAGACCCAGAACCGCTCCCATGATAACCATCGGATGGAGACGGATCAAACGGCGTTTAAAGAAATCTTTCAGGGTTAAACTTTTTGCCCAGCGGTCGTCGTAAGCGTAGCCGATAACGAAGCCGGATAGGATAAAGAAGAAATCCACGGCCAGATAGCCATGATTGATACCTCCGATCGTATCGCTGCCTCCGGCAAAAGCGTAGCCTTCGTACACATGGTACCATACGACTAAAAGGGCTGCCACCCCTCTTAATCCGTCGAGAAGGTCGTAATGAGGTTTAGTGTCTGTAAATGCAGCGGAAGAAATGTTTTGCATGATAAGAATTTGTTATTTAGATTATTATTGTTTGCTGTTACTTATGAAGTGCCAAAATTATAAAACTTATGCGTCTTAAAATTTGTCTTATGTCAAATTTTGCAGGTGAAGATTATTTCTGAGCTCTGAGGCGGCTGAGTGTAGACAATGTGATCCCCAGATAAGAGGCAATATATCCTAATTGTGCCCGCTGGCACACTTCCGGAAATTGTTGCTTAAACTCCTCGTACCTTTCTTTTGCAGACAAGGTAAGGTGTTCTTTGTGGGAACGGTGTAAACGTCTGTATTCGTTTTGATGAATAACCCTTCCCCAATTAGCTAATTCAATATTGGTTTGAAATAACCGGAGTAAATCAGTCAGTGATATTCTATATGCAATAACATCTTCAAGTGTCTCTACAAATTCTTCACTGGGCTTATTATAATATAATTCATCCATGCTGAAAACAATTCCACCTTCATCGGAGAAAGAGGTTGTTATTTCTTCTCCGTTTACCAACCAGAAAGAGCGGGTCATTCCTTTTTCTATGAAATAAGCTGATTTGCAAAACATATTAGCTTTGATCAGCTGGTGTTTTTTGGGGAAATGGCATAAGGTTACATTTTCTTTCAGTGTCCGTATGGTTTCATCAGAAATTGGATACGATGAGTTTATCTTGTTTATAATATTGATCATAAGTAAATCCTTAATTATTTTCCATTACTTACATTTACTTCTCCAATAGCAGTTTACGGAGTGCCGGAATATCTTCAACAATGTAGTCTGCTCCGGCTTCTGATAATTCTTTATAATCTCCGAAGCCATATAAAACGCCGATGGAGTCTATGCCAACGTTCTTTGCCCCGATAATATCGTGCTTCCTGTCGCCAATCATAACGACTGAACTCAAGTCTATGATCTTGTTCGATTGTAATATGTAGTCGATCACATCTGTTTTGGTGTGCAGGGAACCGTCCAGACCGCTTCCGGCCACAAAAGAGAAGTAATTGCTTAATTCGAAATAGTCCAGGATACGTTTGGCGAATATTTCAGGTTTGGAGGTCGCCAGTATTACTATTTTATCCTTTAGCCGGGCTTCTGCCAGGAATTCGCCGATCCCCGGATATAGCTTGTTTTCCAGGATTCCTTTCTTCTCATATCTTTCCCTGTATTTTTCAACGGCAATGGCGGCTTGCTCGTCTGTAAAATTGTAGAAGTCTTTGAATGAATCCAATAAAGGAGGGCCGATGAATGGTGATAATTCACGTAAATCATCAACCTGAATGCCAAAGTGATTTAACGCATATTCGACACAACGGGTAATCCCTGTTTCTGAGTCGGTGATTGTTCCGTCAAGATCTAAAAGGAGATATTTATATTGTTTCATTTATTGACAGATGTGAACCTATATGACAAGCCTGATAGGAGCGGTCATATAGGTTCATATTTTCTATTATTATTTATTTCTTTGTCGCCCAAACTAATCCATCCTGACGGATATGCCATGTGTTCCCGTCTGTTCCCGGTGCTGTTATTTCATACATGGAAGGAGTCTGGAAAAGCTGGATTTGCTTAGCCTGTTCAGCCGGGCAGAGCTCTTCCGGTTTGAGGGCCGCCACAGAAGGGGCATATCCTCCGAATGTAGCTGCATATTCATTCTGACGATAATACAAATTGCGAAGAAGCCATTTGATCTCATCGTTCGGATCTTTCACGAACGGAGTTTCTCCTGTACCGGCTACTTTATCCGAGATTTGTACAAATCCCCAGTACTCAGGCATGTGGATGTTGATTACACCTGTCGGGGCCCATACCCAGTTGTATTCGCGTATCTTGTCTTCCCCTTTGATGGGCACTTTCACGTATTTTCCATCCTGTACATCTGTTGTCCATTCCACGCGGGAGAAGTTTGTACGGATATGTTCACCGGCAGTAGGTTTATCCTTTCCTCTGGCTACCTGATAGATGGAAGACCACGGAATGAATACTTCCACGCTCCATGATTTGTCGGTATCTTTCGGATTATTCAATGTACCGTCTACATAAACAGCTGATTTCATCCCTGCAAACTCCCAGTTGTTCAGTACCTGTGGATTGTCACGGTACGGTTTAGTCAGATATAAATCCCACTCCGTACCCAGTGCGTTTACTTCATATTCCAGGTAATTGTGTGTGTCGTTTGTCGGGTTGAGGAATATTTCGAAATCGTTATCGTGATAGATAACGGCATCATGTTCTTTGATCGTAGCCCATACATGGGGTTCTTCCATCAGGACGGCAAAGTACATACCATTGTCGTCGTAAGTCATTTTTGCCCGTGTCTGCAAAAGCGGTTTAGGACGTTTGTCGCCTTCGATATCCACAAAGTCGTTTGTCCAGGGAATGGCATCCCATTCTTCCGGCGACAGCTTTCCATCTATTTTGATAGGAGACGGGGTTTTGTAACACACATAAGTCGGCGGATTGTAAGGCGCCTGTGGCGTGTAAGTAATCTCTTTCCCTTTATCTTGTGGTGCTTGTGCACAAGAAAGGAGTAATAATGCTGCGACAGGTGCAGTAAAGACTGTTTTCTTCATTTGTTGATTTAATTTAGAGTGTTTATTCTGATTTATTTTGAATCATTTCGACAGCCGCTCCCAGCCAGGTATCTATATCATCCGGATAATGTTGGTCGGAGCGTGTTTCGCTGCGTTTGTGACCGAGTCGTACGACAACGGCATTGAGGTCGGGGATGATGAAGATGTATTGTCCGAGGATACCACGCATATAGGGTATTTCCATGCCGTTGTATGTGAGGTGCCAGAACTGGAACCCGTAACAGTGGTTCGTCTCATTATATTCTTTGAACAGTAAACTGGTATCGGGAGTCGTTGCTTCCTTCAGGTAAGAAGAGGAGATAAGCTGCCTGCCGTTCCAGTCGCCCTCGTTCAGGATCAGCTGTCCGAAACGGGCAAAATCGCGGGCATTGCTATTGAAGCAACAATAAGCTTTTTCGATACCGTCTTTTTTATCCAGACTCCAGAGAGCGTCTTCTTCCGCATTCATCGGAGTCCAGAACTTGCGTGAAACATAGGAACTGATATTTTCCCCGGTCGCCTTTTCAACGATAAAAGCCAGTAGCTGTGTCACACCACTCTGGTAGATAAAGTTGACTCCCGGTTCCTCGATTTCTTTCATGCCGAATGCAATCTGTTGCAAATCATCGCCGTAATACAATTTTGTAGTAGGAGAGAAGGGGGAGGAATAGGCTTCGTCAAAGTCCACTCCCGCACTCATCGTAAGCAGATGGCGGAGAGTTAGAAGTTTCCCGTTGTATCCCTGGAACTCCGGGAAGAAGTCGCTGACCGGTTGGTCGACATCTTTTATGAAACCATCGTCAATGGCTGCTCCTATTGCCAACGAGACAATACTTTTTGCCATCGAGAAGGAGTTGCTGTGAGACTCCGGAGAGTAATCTTCCCAATATTGTTCAAAAAGCAACGTACTGTCTTTGATAATAACGTAAGCAACCGTTCCCAGTTGCTCGAAAACCGGCAGATACTTTTCCGGGATGGAAACAGTATTGTATGCCTCCGATTGTATCCAGGGCTGCGGATCACCGGCCTTTACCGTCCGGTTCTCAAATATCGGATACTGGTCGATCTTGGGAAGTAAATGCGTAAGGGCACGGCGCAGATAATAGTTGGAGGGCAATACCAGATAGCCTCCGATACAGCATACTATCAAAAGTATTGCCCATCCTGCTTTTTTCATTTATTCTGTTTCTTCTTTATACCAACTTGAATACATGTGGTAGTTTTTAGCAATTTTCTGATTGATCTCTTTGGCCTGTTCGGGATCTACCTTCTTGACGAACTTGGCAGGTACGCCGGCGTAAATGCTACCCGGTTCGACAATCGTTTTGCTCAATACTACCGAACCGGCGGCAACGATAGCCCCTTCACCGATCACGGCATGGTCGAGTACTACAGAACCCATTCCGATCAGGGCGCCGTTACAAATCTTGGCTCCGTGAATCGTTACGTTATGTCCTACCGAAACATCGTCGCCGATCTCTATCGTCGATTTCTCATACAATGTATGCAGTACGGAACCATCCTGGATATTCACTCCGTTACCGATACGGATCGAGTTTACGTCACCACGTAAAACCGTACCGAACCAGATACTGCAACCCTCTCCGATTTCAACATCGCCGATAATAGCGGCGTTGTCTGCTAAAAATGTGTCTTTACCGATCTTAGGGGTAAAGCCTCTTACTGATCTTATTATTGCCATTGTTTTTGTTTTAAATTTCTGCTGTTTTTTCTTTCAACCAGGCTTTTTCTTCTTCGTTCAGATGCGGGCTTAACAAGTCGTACACCATCTGGTGATATTTATTTATCCAGGCACGTTCCCTAACCGACAACATCGGTACCATGATCAATTTGGTATCGATATAGCATAAAGTCAGGGTGTCGAAACCATAGAACTTACCATATTCTGTTTCGCTGTCTTCGCGGATCAGGATCATATTTTCTGTACGGATGCCGTACTCACCGGTACGATACATGGCCGGTTCGTCGCTCATCACCATACCCGGTTTCAACGGAACAGGATTTTCTTCCATACGGATACTTTGCGGGCCTTCATGTACATTCAGGCAGTGTCCTATACCGTGGCAGGTGCCGTGAAGATAGTTGATACCTGCATCCCATAACGCTTTACGGGCAAGAACATCGAGCAGGCAACCACGAATGCCGGCCGGGAATTTGCATTTGGCAATTCCGATCATGCCTTTTAGCGTGCGGGTGAAATCTTTTTTCATCTGTTCGGTCGGTTCACCCAGTGCGACGGTACGGGTAATGTCCGTCGTCCCGTCCAGGTATTGTGCGCCCGAGTCCATCAGGAGCAGGCTTTCCGGTTTCAGTTCCACGTCGGTTTCGGGAGTAGGAGCATAGTGAACGATCGCACCGTGTCCGGCATATCCGGTGATCGACTCGAAGCTGTCCATGATATACTGCGGTTGCTCGGCACGCAAGGCTGTCAGGCGGGCGGAAGCATCCAGTTCTGTCACTTTTTCACCGGCAGCCAGTTTCTTTTCCAGCCAAATGTAGAAACGGGTCAATGCGATACCGTCTTTCACGGTAGCATTACGGAATCCTTTTATCTCTGTTTCGTTCTTGATACTTTTCAGATGGTTTGCCGGAGTGATGCCTTCGATGATCGTGCATCCTTTCGGCAGGGCATTGTAAAGGGAAATGTTCGTTTTGGCCGGATCGATAAATACACGACTGTTTTCCGGGAGACGGGAAAGATACTTTTGTATCATTGTGTAATCGGCCAGCACGACACCTTCCTTTTTCAGATTCTCAGAAGCTTCCGCCGTTATCTTTTTCGGGTCGATGAAAAGAACGCTTTCATCTTCGGAGATAAAGGCATAACTGATAACAACCGGGTTGTAAGTGACGTCCGTGCCACGGATATTGAATGTCCAGGCCACTTCATCGAGAGCTGCCAGTATTCCGCAATCAGCACCTTCTTTACGCAGGTGGTTGTTTATCTCATCCAGTTTTTCGTGGACGGCCTTACCGCTCAGTTCAACCGGCATTTCAAACAAGGGGTTACCGGGAACAGCCGGCCTGTCTTTCCAGATCAGGTCTATCAGGTCGTAAGCTGTCTCCAGCCTGATCTCTTTCCGTCTCAGTGCTTTTTCAAGTTTAGCGGCTTCGGCAACACTATAGGTCAGTCCGTCTGTGCCGACTGTTTGTCCGCTTTGCAATTCATGGAGCAGGAATTCCGGAATGGTCGGAGTTTCCGGCAATGCCAGTTTATATAATTCGATACCGGATCCTTCCAGTTGTATGCCGGCTTGCAGGAAATAACGGGAGTCAGTCCACAAACCTGCTTTATCAGCCGTAATCACCACTGTACCGGCCGATCCGTCGAAACCGGATATCCAGCCGCGTGACTTCCAGCGGTCGGCCGGATATTCACTCAGATGAGGATCGGAACTGGGAATGATATAAGCATCGATCTTTTTTTCTTTCATTACCTCCCTCAGGGCGGCAATACGTTCAGGGATATTTGTTTTCATCGCATTACTATTTAGTCAACGTTACTATTGGCAAAGTTAATAAATTATTGGGAAAGAAGGGCGTATTAAAGTAGGTAAATTCCCCTGACGATCTCACTGACGATCTTCGGACGATTGTTTGTGGCTGTATTTGGTTGATATATAGATGTTTGCTTTCGGTTTATTGAGCACTCGCTGACGATCTACTGACGATCTCACTGACGCTCTCTTAATATAATAAGAATATATATATAAAGACATAAAAGGAATTTTGATTTTGAAAAATTAGTGAATGGTCTTTTATAATAAATAATTGGCACAATAGTCTCAGCTTGCCGGGCTCGTTGTGCTGGCGTTTTGTCTTAGTAGTGCCGGGAGGGCGGGACAACTAAGGGAGTAACGTTGTTTTAGGGATAAAAAATTGTGTTATATCGAATTTTTCCGATCTTTGTAGGAATGAGTGAATATAAAGAGAGAATGAGTAAAAGTAATATTACAGATTTAAAAACAGTCCGTCTTAGTGAGGATGCTGACTCCGTAGTTCTTTTGGATCAGACCCAACTACCGGAGAAAGAGGTTTATTTGTCCCTTTCCAATGCGGAAGATATCTGGGATGCTATTTACAAACTGAAAGTTCGCGGTGCTCCTGCTATCGGGGTGGCAGCGGCCTATGGCATTTATGTTTGCAGCAAACAGATCGGGGCGGCTGGCTTTGACGACTTTTACCAGGAATTTAAACGGATAAAAGATTATCTGGCTTCTTCCCGGCCGACGGCTGTTAATCTGGTGGCTGCGTTGAACCGGATGGAGAAAGTCGTGTTGGATAACCGTCAGGAAGATATTCCGGCACTAGTCCGGCTGTTGCATGATGAGTCTGTGGCTATCCGGGAGGAAGATGCTGCGGCATGCCGTCGGATAGGAGAGAACTGTTTGGCTTTATTGAAACCGGGTATGGGGCTTCTGACGCATTGTAATGCCGGTCATTTGGCCGTCTCCGAGTATGGAACGGCTTTGGCTCCGGTTTATCTGGGGCAGGAGCGGGGGTATAACTTTAGGGTTTTCGCCGACGAAACACGTCCTTTGCTGCAGGGAGCCCGTCTTACGGCTTACGAACTTCAGCGTTCCGGAGTGGATGTTACGCTGATCTGCGATAATATGGCTTCTTCCGTTATGCAGAAAGGGTGGGTACAGGCTGTGATAGTCGGTTGCGACCGGGTGGCTATGAACGGTGACGTAGCCAATAAGATCGGAACATCCGGCGTTGCTATTCTGGCCCGTCATTACGGTATCCCGTTTTATGTGCTGGGACCGACCTCTACGATTGATAAGCAATGTCCTGACGGAAAGTCTATTGTAATAGAAGAACGAGCTCCGGAGGAAGTGTCGGAAATGTGGTATGCTCACCGGATGGCTCCCCGGGATGTTAAGATTTTCAATCCGGCTTTCGATGTTACACCTCATGAGTTGATAACTGCGATTATTACGGAAAAAGGAGTGGCCTATCCCCCATTTACGGATAGCCTTAGTGACTAGAAGGCAGAGCTTCTGACTGTTAAAGCATTCATAGAAAAAGAAAAAATACGAATTATTGTCGGAAAGTTTTGCTAATAACGAAAGAATCAGTAATTTTGCTGCCCATTTTGAGGATGTAATTAAAAACAATATAATAAATTAAATTATGATCGTAGTTCCATTGAAAGAAGGCGAAAACATCGAAAAAGCGCTGAAAAAGTTTAAAAGAAAGTTCGAAAAAACAGGAGTTGTAAAGGAATTGAGAAGCCGTCAGGCGTTCATCAAACCTTCTGTTGCCAAGAGAAAACAGAACATGCGTGCTGTTTACGTTCAGCAATTGCAGCAGATCGAAGAATAAATATCTTACCAAACTTGTTTTATTGAATTCTTATTCCTATTTTCGTTGCATAAAAGTTGATGCAACGCAGATATGTTGATAGATTCGTTTTTAGATTATCTTCGGTATGAGAGGAACTACTCCAATTATACGATAGGAGCTTATTCAAAAGATTTGCGCCAGTTTGAAGATTATGTAAAAAAGTATAAGGAAGGCATATTTGATCCGGTGGATGTCGATACGGATTTAGTGAGAAATTGGGTAGTCGTTTTAATGGACGAAAAGCTTTCTCCAGTGTCGGTCAACCGGAAATTAAGTTCTTTGAAGTCTTTTTTTAAATTCCTTATGAAGCAGGGAAGCATCTCTGTTAATCCATTAAGGTTAATAACCGGGCCGAAAACAAAGAAACCGTTACCTTATTTTATAAAAGACAAGGAAATGGAGTTTTTGCTGGACGGTGATGGATTTGGTGAGGATTTTGAAGGTGTAAGGAATCGTCTGATGCTTGAGATGCTTTACGATACAGGTATCCGCCGTTCGGAGTTGATAGGAATGCAAGATTCCGATGTAGACTGCGAATCGATGCAGATACGGGTAACAGGAAAGCGTAATAAGCAACGGTTGATCCCATTTGCAGAAGGATTAAAAAACTTAATACAAGCATACACTGAAGTTCGAAATCGTGAAGTTGGTTCGGAGAGCGGATGGTTTTTTGTAAGAAAAAACGGGGAACAATTATCGGCAGGTATCGTTTATACTATTGTAAAGGATAAATTGTCGGAAATCCCAACATTGGCGAAGCGTAGCCCTCATGTATTGAGACATTCGTTTGCAACAAGTATGTTGAATAATGGAGCAGAGTTGAATGCGGTGAAAGAGATACTCGGACACAGCAGTTTGGCTTCAACCAGCGTTTACACACATACAACCTTTGAGGAATTAAAAAAAGTGTATCATGCTCATCCAAGAGCGAAAAAAGAAGGAGGTTAATTATGGACATTAGAATTCAAGCAATCCATTTTGACGCAACAGCTCAGTTAGAAGCGTTTATTCAGAAGAAAGTTAGTAAGTTGGAGCAATACTTCGACGGCATAATATTAGCAGAGGTTACGCTGAAGGTTACAAAACCCGAATCAGCAAAGAATAAAGAAGCCGCTGTGCGTCTTATAATAAAGAATGGAGATTGTTTTGCAGAGAAAGTGAATGATACTTTCGAGGCGTCTATCGACGAATGTGTCGAAGCATTGGAAAAACAATTAGTTAAATTCAAGGAAAAAATCAGAGCCAAATAAAAAAAACGGTAGATAAATTTGGTATGTAAGAAATAATATCTAAATTTGCAGCCGTTTCGCCTACCCGACGAAACGGCTTCTTTTAGAAAAGAAGGTTCGCCTCTTTAGCTCAGTTGGCCAGAGCACGTGATTTGTAATCTCGGGGTCGTTGGTTCGAATCCGACAAGAGGCTCAAAAGAAAAGTTTTTGACATATTGGGCAGTTACCAGAGTGGCCAAATGGGGCTGACTGTAACTCAGCTGTCTTTCGACTTCGGTGGTTCGAATCCATCACTGCCCACTACTAAGAAACAATTCAAAACGAGAATTGGTTCGTGAAAGAATTAAAATTGCGGAAGTAGCTCAGTTGATAGAGCATTAGCCTTCCAAGCTGAGGGTCGCGGGTTTGAGCCCCGTCTTCCGCTCTTTTTATTTCGCCTGTGTAGCTCAGCGGTAGAGCACTTCCTTGGTAAGGAAGAGGTCCCGAGTTCAAGTCTCGGCACCGGCTCAAATGATGAATTTAGAACATGATCATTAATCAAATAAAGAACAATTAAGTTATGGCAAAAGAGAAATTTGACAGATCGAAACCACATGTGAACATTGGTACGATTGGTCACGTTGACCACGGTAAAACAACTTTGACAGCTGCTATCACAACAGTATTGGCAAAGAAAGGTCTTTCAGAACTGCGTTCATTCGATTCTATCGACAACGCTCCTGAAGAAAAAGAAAGAGGTATTACAATTAACACTTCTCACGTAGAGTATCAGACTGCAAATCGTCACTATGCTCACGTAGACTGTCCGGGTCACGCCGACTACGTAAAGAACATGGTAACTGGTGCTGCTCAGATGGACGGTGCTATCATCGTAGTTGCTGCAACTGATGGTCCTATGCCTCAGACTCGTGAACACATCCTTTTGGCTCGTCAGGTAAACGTACCGAGACTGGTTGTATTCATGAACAAATGTGACATGGTTGACGACGAAGAAATGTTGGAATTGGTTGAAATGGAAATGAGAGAACTTCTTTCATTCTATCAGTTCGACGGTGACAACACTCCTGTAATTCGTGGTTCTGCTTTAGGTGGTTTGAACGGTGACCCTGTTTGGGAAGATAAGATCATGGAGTTGATGGAAGCTGTTGACACTTGGATTCCGCTGCCTCCGCGTGATGTAGATAAACCTTTCTTGATGCCGGTTGAAGACGTGTTCTCTATCACTGGTCGTGGTACTGTTGCTACAGGTCGTATCGAAGCAGGTATCGTTAAGGTTGGTGAAGAAGTTCAGATCATCGGTCTGGGTGCTGACGGTAAGAAGTCTGTTGTAACAGGTGTGGAAATGTTCCGCAAACTGTTGGATCAGGGTGAAGCTGGTGACAACGTAGGTCTGTTGTTGCGTGGTATCGACAAGAACGAAATCAAACGTGGTATGGTTATTTGCCACCCGGGTAAAGTGAAAGAACACTCTCACTTCAAGGCTGAGGTTTATATCCTGAAGAAAGAAGAAGGTGGTCGTCACACTCCGTTCCACAACAAATACCGTCCTCAGTTCTATATCCGTACATTGGACGTAACAGGTGAAATTACTCTTCCGGAAGGAACTGAAATGGTTATGCCTGGTGATAACGTAACAATCGACGTTGAACTGATCTACCCGGTAGCTTGTAACGTAGGTCTTCGTTTCGCTATCCGCGAAGGTGGACGTACTGTAGGTGCTGGTCAGATTACAGAATTGATCGACTAATATTAAGACAATACTTATAGCCAGTCTTATTATGAGACTGGCTATTTTACGGAAGTAGCTCAGTTGGTAGAGCACTGGTCTCCAAAACCAGGTGTCGGGAGTTCGAGCCTCTCCTTCCGTGCTAAAAATCTATAGATTCGATGAAAAAGATAATTACTTATATTAAGGAATCTTATAACGAACTTGTTTATAAAGTTTCTTGGCCTACTAGAACAGAGCTTTCCAATAGTGCTGTGGTTGTTATGTTTGCTTCCCTTATAATTGCAGCAGTAATCTTTGTTGTAGACTTAGGCTTCGAAAGCGTAATGCGTTTCTTCTACGAGAAAATCTTTTAATCAGTTTTAGATATGTCTGATATCCAAAAGAAATTTTATGTTCTGCGTGCCATCAGTGGTAAGGAGAATAAAGTCAGAGAATATCTCGAGGCTGAGTTGAAGAACACAGATCTGAGTGAATATGTCAATCAGGTTCTGATACCTACGGAGAAGACTTTTACGGTGCGTAATGGTAAGAAAGTGATGAAAGAAAGAGCTTACTTACCGGGTTATGTATTAGTAGAGGCAGCATTGGTCGGAGAAGTCGCTCATCGATTGAGAAACATTCCCAATGTAATCGGATTTTTGGGCGGGTCTGATAACCCGGTTCCGTTGCGTCCTTCTGAAGTAAGCCGTATTTTAGGTACGGTCGACGAACTGCAGGATCAACAGGAAGAACTGGATATCCAATTTTATGTTGGCGAGAGTGTGAAAATCACTTTTGGACCGTTTAGCGGTTTCACGGGTGTGATCGAAGAAGTCAACGCCGAGAAAAAGAAACTTAAAGTGATGGTAAAAGTCTTCGGACGTAAAACACCGCTTGAGTTGGGCTATATGCAAGTTGAGAAGGAGTAACGCTTTTGTTACGAGAAGTGTTTTCTTTCTGTTATTGATGTTATATATCTAAATTTTAGAAAAATGGCTAAAGAAGTTGCTGGACAAATCAAATTGCAGATTAAAGGAGGAGCAGCAAACCCTTCTCCCCCAGTAGGACCGGCTTTAGGTTCTAAGGGTATTAATATTATGGAGTTTTGCAAGCAATTTAATGCCAGAACCCAAGACAAGGCTGGTAAAATATTACCTGTGGTAATTACTTACTATGCCGATAAGTCTTTCGACTTTGTCGTTAAAACCCCTCCTGTTGCTATCCAATTGCTGGAAGCATCTAAACAGAAGAGTGGTTCTGCAGAGCCGAATCGTAAGAAGATTGCTGAAATCTCTTGGGATCAGGTAAAAACTATCGCAGAAGACAAAATTGTCGACTTGAACTGCTTTACTGTTGAAGCTGCCATGAGAATGGTTGCCGGAACAGCCAGAAGTATGGGTATCACTGTTAAAGGGACATTCCCGGGTAATAATTAATAAACTTCAATTGAAATGAGTAAACTGACAAAAAATCAAAAGTTGGCTTTGGGCAAGATTGAAGCTGGGAAAGCATATACATTAAAGGAAGCATCAGCATTAGTAAAAGAAATTACTACTTCTAAGTTCGATGCATCTGTAGATGTGGATGTTCGTTTAGGTGTTGACCCCCGTAAGGCCAATCAAATGGTTAGAGGCGTTGTTTCATTGCCTCACGGAACTGGTAAACAAGTTAGGGTTCTCGCATTATGTACACCGGACAAGGAAGCTGAAGCAACTGCTGCTGGAGCTGACTATGTCGGCTTGGATGAGTATATAGACAAAATTAAAGGTGGTTGGACTGATATTGACGTGATCATCACTATGCCTTCTATCATGGGTAAAATCGGTGCTCTGGGTAGAGTATTAGGCCCTCGTGGTTTGATGCCTAACCCTAAAAGCGGTACGGTTACCAATGAAATCGGAAACGCAGTGAAGGAAGTTAAGCAGGGTAAGATCGACTTTAAGGTAGACAAAACCGGTATCGTTCATACATCAATCGGAAAGGTATCTTTCAATGCCGATCAGATTCGTGATAACGCGAAGGAATTTATTTCAACTCTTTTGAAGTTGAAACCGTCTGCTGCTAAAGGTACATATATAAAGAGCATTTATCTTTCTAGTACAATGAGCGCGGGTATTAAAATCGACCCGAAATCAGTTGAAGAAAACTAATTAAAATTATTGCACAATGAAAAAGGAAGATAAAGGCATAGTAATAAGCCAGCTTACAGAAACTGTAAAGGAATATCCTAACTTTTATTTGACTGATATCGAAGCATTGGATGCTGAGAAAACCAGCAAATTGAGAAGAGAATGTTTCAAGCAGGAAGTAAAGTTGGTTGTTGTTAAGAACAATTTGCTTAAAAAGGCTCTGGAAAATGTAGAAGGTGATTTTTCACCGCTGCAGATCGCTCTGAAAGGCAATACAGCTGTTATGTTTTCACAAGCAGCTAACGCTCCTGCTCGTCTGATCAAAGAATTTACCAAAGGTGCAAAAAAGGATGAAGTTGCAAAACCCGTGTTGAAAGCTGCCTACGTACAGGAAAGCTTCTACATTGGCGCTGAAAACCTGGAAGCCCTTGTAAATATCAAGAGCAAAAAAGAACTTATCGGCGACGTTATTGCATTGTTGCAATCTCCGGCGAAGAACGTTATTTCTGCTCTTCAGTCATCAGGACAAACTATCCACGGTCTGTTGAAGACTTTGGAAGAAAGATAATTTTTTAATTTACACAGATAATAATCATTTAAATATACAAAAAAATGGCAGATTTGAAAGCTTTTGCAGAACAATTAGTAAACCTGACCGTAAAAGAAGTTAGCGAACTGGCTACAATCCTTAAAGAAGAATATGGTATTGAACCTGCTGCTGCAGCTGTTGCTGTTGCTGGTCCTGCTGCTGGTGGCGCTGCTGCTGCAGAGGAAGAAAAGACTTCTTTCGATGTTGTATTGAAAGCAGCTGGTGCTAATAAATTGGCTGTTGTTAAGGCAGTAAAAGAATTAACTGGTCTTGGCTTGAAAGAAGCTAAAGATTTAGTTGATGGTGCTCCTAGCGCAATCAAAGAAGGTATTTCTAAAGCTGATGCTGAAGGATTAAAGAAGAGCTTGGAAGAAGCTGGAGCTGAAGTTGAGCTTAAATAGTATTTATAACCTGGTTGCCAGGTGATTTGGTTAAGAGTCTCCCTTAAGGAGATTCTTAACCTTTTTGTGTCTATAATTTCAATAAGTTCAATAAATTCCTTACTAGATGTCTTCAACAGCTGAAAACCAAAGAGTTAATTTTGCTTCGATTAAGAATCAGTTCCCTTATCCGGACTTTCTCGAAGTTCAATTGAAGTCATTCCAAGACTTTCTTCAACTTGACACACCTCCTGAAAAGAGAAAGAAGGAGGGATTGTATAAGGTGTTTGCAGAGAATTTCCCTATTGCAGATACCAGAAACAATTTTGTGTTGGAGTTCTTAGATTACTATATAGATCCGCCTCGTTATTGCATTGATGAATGTATTGCCCGCGGATTAACCTATAGTGTGCCTTTAAAAGCAAAGTTAAAACTATATTGTACGGATCCGGATCATGAAGATTTCGATACTGTTATCCAGGACGTATATTTAGGCCCGATCCCTTATATGACGGAACGTGGTACTTTCGTTATAAATGGTGCTGAGCGTGTTGTTGTTTCACAGTTGCACCGTTCTCCGGGTGTGTTCTTTGGTCAAAGTACACATGCCAACGGTACAAAATTGTATTCCGCACGTATCATTCCTTTTAAAGGCTCATGGATCGAATTTGCAACAGACATCAATAATGTGATGTATGCTTATATCGACCGTAAAAAGAAATTACCTGTAACCACCCTTTTAAGAGCTATTGGTTTTGAAGGCGATAGAGACATTCTTGAAATCTTTAATCTGGCAGAAGAAGTAAAAGTTTCGAAAGCAAACCTGAAGAAACTGATCGGCCGCAAGCTGGCTGCCCGTGTGTTGAAAACATGGGTGGAAGATTTCGTGGATGAAGATACCGGCGAAGTTGTTTCTATTGAACGTAATGACGTTATCATCGATCGTGAATCGGTTTTAGATAGCGATAATATTGAAGCTATTCTGGAATCTGGAACACAGAATGTATTATTACATCGTGAAGACCAGAATCTTTCAGATTATGCAATCATCTATAATACGCTTCAGAAAGACCCCAGTAACTCTGAAAAAGAGGCTGTTTTGTATATTTACCGTCAGTTGCGTAATGCAGAACCTGCAGATGAAGCAAGTGCCCGTGAAGTCATACAGAACCTTTTCTTCTCTGAAAAACGTTATGATTTAGGTGAAGTAGGCCGTTACAGAATTAACAAGAAGTTGAACCTTACTACCAGCGATGATGTAAAGGTTTTGACTAAAGAAGATATAATCGAGATCATCAAGTATCTGATTGAGTTGATCAACTCGAAAGCGATCGTGGATGATATCGACCACTTGAGTAACCGTCGTGTACGTACCGTAGGCGAACAATTGTACAACCAGTTCGGTATCGGTCTGGCCCGTATGTCTCGTACAGTACGTGAACGTATGAATGTTCGTGATAACGAAGTGTTTACTCCGATCGATTTGATTAACGCGAAGACTATCTCTTCTGTCGTTAACTCATTCTTCGGAACGAATGCTTTGTCACAGTTTATGGACCAGACAAACCCGTTGGCTGAAATTACTCATAAACGTCGTCTGTCTGCCCTTGGACCGGGCGGTCTGTCAAGAGAGCGTGCCGGATTTGAGGTTCGTGACGTTCACTATACGCACTATGGCCGTCTTTGTCCGATTGAAACACCTGAAGGACCGAACATCGGTTTGATTTCTTCTTTGTGTGTATATGCAAAGATCAATGACCTGGGATTCATTTCTACTCCGTACCGTAATGTGGTTGACGGTAAAGTAGACTTTTCTGAAGAAAGCCTGCAATACTATACTGCAGAGGAAGAAGAAGAAATGACAATTGCACAGGGTAATGCTCCGTTGGATGACGAGGGTAAATTTATTCTTGACAGAGTAAAAGCCCGTTTTGAAGCAGACTTCCCTGTTGTTCCGCCTTCAGAAATCGACTTGATGGACGTTGCTCCGCAACAGATTGCTTCTATCGCAGCTTCTTTGATCCCATTCCTGGAACATGACGATGCTAACCGTGCATTGATGGGATCTAACATGATGCGCCAGGCAGTTCCTTTGTTGCGTACGGATGCTCCGATTGTAGGTACAGGTATCGAGGCACAGGTTGCCCGCGATTCACGTACTCAGATCATGGCTGAACGTGACGGTGAAATTGTATTTGTTGATGCAACTTGTATCAAGATCAAATATGACCGTAGCGAAGACGAAGACTTTGTAAGCTTCGAAGATGCTATTAAGACATATGTTATCCCGAAATGGCGTAAAACAAACCAGAGCACCACTGTCGACCTTCGCCCGATCTGCCATCGTGGCCAGCGTGTGAAGACGGGTGATATCCTGACTGAAGGTTATTCAACTCAGATGGGTGAACTTGCTTTGGGACGTAATGTGAAAGTGGCTTACATGCCGTGGAAGGGTTACAACTATGAGGATGCTATCGTACTGAACGAACGTATGGTTCGTGAAGACTTCTTTACTTCTGTTCACGTGGATGAATATATCCTTGAAGTTCGTGAAACGAAACGTGGTATGGAAGAATTGACATCTGATATTCCTAACGTAAGCGAAGAGGCTACTAAGGATTTGGATGAAAGAGGTATCGTTCGCGTAGGTGCCCGTATCGAACCGGGTGATATCCTGATCGGTAAGATCACTCCGAAGGGTGAATCTGATCCTTCTCCGGAAGAAAAACTGCTGCGTGCCATCTTCGGTGACAAGGCTGGTGATGTGAAGGATGCTTCATTGAAAGCTACTCCGTCTCTTCGTGGTGTTGTTATCGATACGGCGTTATTCTCTAAAGCTGTTAAGAAACGTAAGTCCAGACTGACCGATAAGGCTATTCTTCCGAAATTGGATGAAGAATACGAAATGAAGATGGCCGACCTGAAAAATTTATTGGTGGATAAGTTATTGACTCTTACCAATGGTAAAGTTTCACAGGGTGTTAAGGACTATATGAATACAGAAGTAATTGCGAAGGGTGCTAAATTCTCCCGCAAGGCTCTGGAAGATTTGGATTATAATGCTGTTCAGGTTAGTAAATGGACTGCCGATGCTGATAAGAATGAACTTATCAAGCAGGTTATCCTGAACTATCTGAAGAAATATAAAGAACTGGATGCTGAACTGAGACGTAAGAAATTCGATCTTACTATCGGTGATGAACTGCCTACCGGTATTGTTCAGATGGCGAAAGTTTATATTGCTAAGAAACGTAAGATCCAGGTAGGTGATAAGATGGCCGGTCGCCACGGTAACAAGGGTATTGTTTCCAAGATCGTTCGTCAGGAAGATATGCCGTTCCTGGAAGACGGAACTCCGGTTGATATCTGTTTGAACCCGCTGGGTGTGCCTTCCCGTATGAACCTGGGACAGATCTTTGAAGCTGTATTAGGTTGGGCCGGTAGAACAATGGATGTTAAGTTTGCGACTCCGATCTTCGACGGTGCATCTCTGGATGACCTGAATGCAATGACTGATAAAGCGGGTATCCCTCGTTATGGTAAGTCTTATTTGTATGATGGTGGAACCGGTGAGCGTTTCGACCAGCCGGCAACAGTAGGTGTAACTTACTTCTTGAAGCTGGGTCACATGGTTGATGATAAGATGCACGCCCGTTCAATCGGTCCGTACTCTTTGATTACCCAACAGCCTCTGGGTGGTAAAGCTCAGTTTGGTGGTCAGCGTTTCGGAGAGATGGAAGTTTGGGCACTGGAAGCCTTCGGTGCCGCACATGTTCTTCAGGAAATCCTTACTATTAAGTCTGACGACGTTGTAGGACGTTCTAAAGCTTACGAGGCTATTGTAAAAGGTGATCCGATGCCACAACCGGGTATTCCGGAATCTCTGAATGTATTGCTTCATGAGCTGCGAGGTTTAGGTTTAAGCTTTACTCTGGATTAATTCAACAACAATATAAGTAGGTGAGTTTCGGCTCATCTACTTTATCTATTGATAACTCTTTATAAATAAACAATATGGCTTTTAGAAAAGAAAACAAGATAAAGAGTAACTTTTCAAAAATAACCATCGGTCTGGCTTCTCCTGAAGAGATTCTTGAAAACTCTAGCGGCGAAGTTCTGAAACCGGAAACGATTAACTATCGTACGTACAAACCTGAGCGTGACGGTCTTTTCTGCGAACGTATCTTCGGTCCGATCAAGGACTATGAGTGCCATTGCGGAAAATACAAACGTATCCGTTATAAAGGTATTGTCTGCGATCGTTGCGGGGTAGAAGTTACAGAGAAGAAAGTGCGTCGCGAACGTATGGGACATATCCATCTGGTGGTTCCGGTCGCTCATATCTGGTATTTCCGTTCTCTACCTAATAAAATCGGTTATCTGTTAGGCTTGCCTACCAAGAAACTGGATTCTATCATTTACTATGAACGTTATGTGGTTATTCAGCCGGGTTGTGTAGACACTGTTGCTGAATTAGACTTGCTTTCGGAAGAAGAATACTTGCAGATTCTGGATAACCTGCCTAAGGAAAACCAGATGCTGGAAGATACGGATCCTAATAAGTTCATTGCAAAGATCGGTGCTGAAGCCGTTTATGATTTGCTGGCTCGTCTGGATCTTGACTCTCTTTCTTACGAATTGCGTCACCGTGCAAGTACGGACGGTTCACAGCAGCGTAAGAACGAAGCGTTGAAACGTTTACAGGTTGTTGAATCTTTCCGTGCATCCAGAGGCCGTAACAAACCGGAATGGATGATCGTAAAGGTCGTTCCTGTTATTCCGCCGGAATTGCGTCCGTTGGTTCCGCTGGATGGTGGACGTTTCGCAACCTCCGACTTGAATGATTTGTATCGTCGTGTTATTATCCGTAATAACCGTCTGAAACGATTAATTGATATTAAGGCTCCGGAAGTTATCCTGCGTAATGAAAAGCGTATGCTTCAGGAAGCTGTGGACTCTCTGTTTGACAACTCTCGTAAATCGAGTGCTGTTAAGACAGATGCTAACCGTCCGTTGAAGTCATTGTCCGACAGTTTGAAAGGTAAACAAGGTCGTTTCCGTCAGAACTTGTTGGGTAAACGTGTTGACTACTCTGCCCGTTCGGTTATCGTTGTAGGTCCTGAATTAAAGATGCATGAGTGCGGTCTGCCGAAGAATATGGCTGCCGAACTTTATAAACCTTTCGTTATCCGTAAATTGATCGAACGCGGTATCGTTAAAACGGTTAAGTCTGCCAAGAAGATCGTTGACCGTAAGGAACCGGTTGTTTGGGATATCCTGGAATATGTAATGAAAGGTCACCCTGTGTTGCTGAACCGTGCACCGACACTGCACCGTTTGGGTATCCAGGCATTCCAGCCGAAACTGATCGAAGGTAAGGCTATCCAGTTGCACCCGTTGGCTTGTACGGCATTCAACGCCGACTTCGACGGTGACCAGATGGCTGTTCACTTGCCTTTAGGAAATGAGGCTGTACTCGAAGCACAGATGTTGATGCTTGCTTCTCATAACATTTTGAACCCGGCTAACGGTGCGCCTATTACCGTTCCTTCTCAGGACATGGTACTTGGTTTGTACTATATTACTAAAATGCGTCCTGGTACACTGGGAGAAGGTTTAGTATTCTACGGACCGGAAGAAGCTACAATCGCATACAATGAGAAGAAAGTGGACATCCACGCTCCGATCAAAGTGTATGTGAATGATGTAAATGAAAATGGTGAGATCGTTAAGGTGCTGACTGAAACATCGGTAGGTCGTTTGATGGTAAACGAATTCGTACCTGCTGAAGTTGGTTATATCAACGAAGTACTCGGAAAGAAATCTCTTCGTGATATCATTGGTAAGGTAATCAAGACTTGCGGCGTTGCCCGTACAGCCCAGTTCCTGGATGATATCAAGAACTTAGGATACTATATGGCATTTAAGGGAGGTCTGTCGTTCAACCTGGCCGACGTACTTATCCCGCCTGAAAAAGATGCACTGGTTAAGGAAGGTTATGATGAAGTGGAACAGATCCTGGCTAACTATAGCATGGGTTTCATTACCTTCAACGAACGTTACAACCAGATTATCGATACTTGGACACATGTCAACAGTAAGTTGTCTAATATCCTGATGAAGCAGTTGACTGCTGATAACGATGGATTCAACTCTGTATACATGATGATGGACTCCGGAGCCCGTGGTTCTAAAGAACAGATCCGTCAGCTGTCTGGTATGCGTGGTTTGATGGCAAAGCCGCAGAAGAGCGGTGCCGAAGGTGGTCAGATTATTGAAAACCCGATCCTTTCAAACTTTAAAGAAGGTTTGTCAGTGTTGGAGTACTTTATCTCTACCCACGGTGCTCGTAAAGGTTTGGCCGATACCGCGTTGAAGACTGCCGATGCTGGTTACCTGACTCGTCGTCTGGTAGACGTATCGCATGATGTGATTATCAATGAAGAAGACTGTGGAACATTGCGTGGTCTGATTTGTACAGAATTGAAGAATAACGAAGAAGTGATCGCTTCTCTGTACGAACGTATCCTGGGGCGTGTATCCGTACATGATATCCAGCATCCGCTTACCGGTGAACTGATTGTTGCTGCCGGTGAAGAGATCCGCGAAGATGCAGCTAAGATGATTCAGGATTCTCCGATCGAAAGTGTGGAAATCCGTTCCGTACTTACCTGTGAATCCAAGAAAGGTGTTTGTGCTAAGTGTTACGGACGTAACCTCGCAACAGGCCGTATGGTTCAGAAGGGTGAAGTCGTAGGGGTTATCGCTGCTCAGTCTATTGGTGAGCCGGGTACACAGTTGACACTGCGTACATTCCACGTCGGTGGTATCGCATCTAATATTGCAACAGAAAACAGTATTACATCTAAATATGACGGTATTCTGGAAATTGACGAACTCCGTGCTGTAGAAGCTACTGATGCGGCAACCGGAAAGAAACATCAGGTTGTTGTAAGCCGTCTGGCTGAAATGCGTATCGTTGATCCGAATACGAAGATCGTATTGCTGACTCACAATATCCCTTACGGTTCTAAATTATTCTTCAACAACGGAGATAAGATCAGCAAGGGTGACGTAATCATCGAATGGGACCCGTTCAATGCCGTTATCGTATCGGAAGTTTCCGGTAAGATCGAGTTCGAAAGCGTGGTAGAAGGTGTTACTTACAAAGTTGAAAGTGACGAAACTACAGGTTTGAAGGAAAAGATCATTATCGAATCTAAAGATAAGACAAAAGCTCCGGCTGCCCACATCGTAGATGAAAACGGAAACTACCTGAAGAACTACTCATTGCCGCTCGGCGCTCACGTTGTCAAAGAGAACGGTGATCCGGTTAAGGCTGGTGAGGTTTTGGTTAAGATCCCGCGTGCAGTTGGTAAGGCTGGTGATATCACCGGAGGTCTTCCCCGTGTTACTGAGTTGTTTGAAGCTCGTAACCCGTCTAACCCGGCTGTCGTTTCTGAAATCGACGGTGAAGTAGGTTTCGGTAAGATCAAACGTGGTAACCGTGAGATTACTGTAACTTCCAAACTGGGTGAAGTGAAGAAGTATATGGTACCTCTGTCAAAACAGCTTTTGGTTCAGGAAAATGACTATATCCGTGCTGGTATGCCGTTGTCCGATGGTGCAACAACTCCATCTGATATCCTTGCTATCAAGGGCCCGACAGCCGTACAGGAATATATTGTGAATGAAGTACAGGACGTTTACCGTCTGCAGGGTGTGAAGATCAACGACAAACACTTCGAAGTAATCGTTCGTCAGATGATGCGTAAGGTAGAAGTAGTCGATCCGGGTGATACTCGCTTCCTGGAACAACAGATTGTAGACAAACTGGAAGTAATGGATGAAAACGACCGTATCTGGGGTAAGAAAGTTGTTCTGGATGCAGGAGATTCTCAGACATTACAAGCAGGTCAGATTGTAACAGCCCGTAAGTTGAGAGATGAAAACAGTATGTTGAAACGTCGCGATATGAAACTTGTTGAAGTTCGTGATGCCGTTCCTGCTACTGCCAACCAGATCCTTCAGGGTATTACACGTGCTGCATTGCAGACAACAAGCTTTATGTCGGCTGCATCATTCCAGGAAACAACAAAGGTATTGAACGAAGCTGCTATCAACGGAAAGGTAGACCGTCTGGAAGGTTTGAAAGAAAACGTTATCTGCGGTCACTTGATCCCGGCTGGTACAGGCCAGAGAGACTTCGACAAACTGGTTGTTGGTGCTAAGGATGAATTCGAACGTATTTTTGCTAATCGTAAGAACGTAGTAGATTTCAACGCTATGGATAAAGACGACGAGTAAGAAATAAATATCGTACAATAGAAAAGGCTTCCGAATTGATTTTCGGAAGCCTTTTTGTTTTTAGTAATTTGGTTAATCAGGACATAAGCTTTACTTTTGTATGTAGGCTTTATAAATAAACATATTAAATATCATGAAAAAGATTTTGTTAAGTTTTCTGTCAGTGTTATTATCTGTCAGTTTTATGTCTGCCAAGCAACCGGAAGCACCTTTGCATGTGATGACATTTAATATCCGCATGGATACAAAAGAGGATGGAGCTAATCAATGGAGTAACCGTAAGGATCTGGCTGCCGATCTGGTAAAGTTCCATGAAGTCGATATCTTCGGTGCCCAGGAAGTTCTGAACCATCAGTTGAATGATCTTTTGGCACGTTTACCGGAGTATAGTTATGTGGGAGTAGGACGTGAAGACGGTAAGACAAAAGGAGAATATGCCCCGATATTTTATAAGAAGGATCGTTTCTCTCTTGAGGATAGCGGTAATTTCTGGTTGGCGGAAGATATGAATGCAGTGGGTAAGAAAGGCTGGGATGCCGCCTGTGAACGTGTTGCCACCTGGGGCGTATTTAAGGATAAGCTATCAGGTAAGAAGTTCTTTTTCCTGAACACTCATTTGGATCATATGGGAAAAGTGGCACGCCATGAAGGAGCTTCATTGGTTCTGGAAGAAGCCCATAAATTGGCTAAAGGACTTCCGGTTATTGTAACCGGTGACTTTAATGCCGCACCGGATGATGATCCTATCAAAGTGCTGACAGATAAGAATGATCCTCGCCATGTCACTCATTCGCGTGAAATAGCCTCTTTAAAATATGGCCCGGAATGGACATTCCACGATTACGGCCGTATACCGAACGAGAAGAGAGAATGGATCGATTATATTTTTGTAAAAGGAGACATTAAGGTATTACGTAACGGAGTGCTTACCGATACCTTGAATCATCTTTATCCTTCGGATCACTGCCCGGTCATGGCAACTTTGATCATTCAATAGAAGAGATTGATCTGTTGTAGGAATTGATCTTTATAATAATCACATTTACAACAGTTTTTAGATGTGTTTTAAATTGTTAATAATTGAAGTAATATTAGTTAATACGTAAATTGCGCTTGGAGTTTTTTTGTACAGTTTGTATCTTTGCATTGTTCAAAATGTAGTAATATGCATCTGGACAGAAAACCTTAGCCTAAAAGTCAGGATAATAAATATTAAACACAATAAGGTATTTTTTTTACATTGGTCTAAAGAATTGAGAATTAAAAACACAACTGGAAAAGGGTCGCCTGTGAAGGTGGCCCTTTTTATTTACAATATATTTCATGGAAACCTCTTATATCTGTATATTTGTATCCGATTAGTTAAACATAAAACATAAAAAGAAATGGAGAACGATAACAAACAATCTAATGAGATACAGGTAGAACTGTCTGAAGAAATGGCACAAGGCACTTATGCTAACCTGGCGATTATTTCACATTCAACTTCTGAATTCATACTTGACTTCATCCGCGTAGTTCCCGGTGCCCCTAAAGCACAGGTTAAGAGCCGTGTGATCCTGACTCCCGACAATGCAAAACGTTTATTCTTTGCTTTGCAGGATAACCTGGCCAAATATGAAGAGCAGATGAAAGGCGGAAGCGGTAATAAGACAGCCAACTTTGAAGATTTTATCCCGCCGATGGGAGGAGTTCAGGGAGAAGCTTAAATATCCCCTGCACTTTACGGGTAATAAAAAAGGATTGTTTCCAATACAGGGAACAATCCTTTTTTTAATTTCTAGACTTGTGTGTGTTACTCCATTTTCTTGTTGATAACAATGTGGCCGATGTAACCCAAAATAATAACTCCTAAACCAGCGATAAGGATGGTATTTGTTACGCCACCAGTAATAGCCGGTACTGCAAGAATGATTACACCGATCAAGAGTACGATTACCCCAAGATTTTTAATTAACTCGTTCATGGTTATAGATGTTTTTATAATTATTTTCTTTTCTACCGCAAATAAAGTAATAATAACCCGATTGCAAAAATATTTTAGAATAAAAATAATGAATCCATCGATTTTAGCTCCTATATTTGTAGGACTAACACAGTTATATATGATACGAATACTTTACTTGGTTTATTTATGGCTGTTTTTTGTACCTGTCTTTGTGGTGCTGACTATACTTACAGCCTTAACTGTTATCATCGGATGCCTGCTGGGAGGTGAGAAGATATTTGCCTATTATCCCGGGATGATCTGGTCGAGGCTGACCTGTTATCTGGCTCTCTGTCCGGTAAAAGTGAAAGGACGGGAGAATATAGACCGTAAACAATCTTATGTATTTGTGTCCAATCATCAGGGCGCCTTCGACATCTTTTTGATCTATGGTTTCCTGGGCGTTCCTATCAAATGGGTTATGAAAGCGGGGATAGGGAAGATACCTTTCGTCGGGGCTGCCTGCCGGGCTGCCGGTTTCATCTTTGTGGATAATTCAACACCTAAAGCGGCTGCCCGTAGTGTGGTGGAAGCTGAACGTTGTCTGAAGAACGGGGCTTCTGTTGTTGTCTTTCCGGAAGGTTCACGAACGTATGACGGTAAGATGATCCGTTTCAAGAAGGGAGCTTACCAGATGGCTTTGGATCAGCGTCTGCCAGTTGTTCCGATTACTTTGAATGGCCCTTTCGACGTGCTGCCGATCGGTTCGCTGGATATACACCGGCATAAGATGGAAATGATCATTCATCCGGCTATCTCGACGAATGATATGGATACCTCCCATAAAGGAATGCAACAGTTTGCGGATCATACGCAGGAGATCATTGCTTCCGCTTTATGGGATAAATATAAATAATTTCTTGTTACCAGGCTTTTAATATCCCCGTCTTGGTGACGCCCAGGCTGAAACCAACGCTTTTGCCTAACATGGTTCCTGTGTCTGCTGCGACCGATCCGGAGAATTTCCATCCCTGCAACTTAGGGTGGGTATAGTTGATATCAATCAAGCTGGATGTGCCGAATTTTTTATTCAGGAAAGGGAAATAAGAAGTCCCCCAACCATTCATCGCAGTAAATAAGACACGATAAGATAACTGTGTATTAATATCCCCTTCTGCTGCGAAATGCCAGCTTTTAACGCGGTTGTTTTTGAAACCTAAAGAACCGTCGGTATTATATTCCGGAGACGGGATCAGCGGAGAACCTATCCCTCTGTTGAAATAAGAAAAACCTGTCGTATACTCACCATTGTTATAATAATCGTCGTTTCCGCCTCCACGTCCGCCTTGCCATTTATCACGGTCGAACAGGATAAAATGCATAGGGCCGCTTTGATTCATTGTTACGAGATATTCGGCAACCACTTTGTTCAGCCAGGGAAGGAAAGGCAGGTCGAACTGTAATCCCCACAGCCCGTCTGTTTTATTGGCAAACTCCATGCCCGACTTATCGTTGAAATAATGCTGATAATAAATATGAGCTCCCCAGTCTTTCTCCGTGTAGCTTAATTTGAAGTCGTACGAACCGTAATGGCTTCCCAATACATTGATCTGATCGGACAATGTAGCATCACTACCACCTTTTTGTCCACATATCACCCGTATCATATCTTTAAAAGATTGAGGTTGTTTTCCGATCTTCGGATCGGTAGAAGTTCCTCCCCATTGGGCATAGTGTTGGACACCGGCTGTGAGAGACAAGGGAAAATCATTTTCCGTATCTTTAATTCGGAAGAAGAAAGACTTATGATGCCAAAGCACATTCTTGATATAGACTTGTTTGGAATTAGCGAAGTCTTTCAGATAGTCCGTATCGAATGACCTGCCGATAGCGAAATCACCTCTTACCTGCAACCAGCCTTTAGTCAGGGGAACCAAGGTAAACTCCGGCATACTCAGGTTGACTTCCGGTATGGGGCGCGCATTGGTGGATTGTACCATATCACCGGAGCTCAGATTCCGATCCCACAGTGAATTATATCTTTCCTTACTCCCCACACTGAACAACAAACTTTTATAACCTATCTCCGCATACGCCTGCTGAATGAATACATTACGATAGCGGGGCACGGCGGCTACAACATCCAGTCCGGCCCCCCAGCGAAAACCTTTGCCGAAATGTTGGTTATGGAATACGCCTGCATTCAGCAAACCGTTGCCTGCCTCTTGCGGAACAATGCCGTAACGGTTGCTAACCATCCAGAACGGCGTATTCGATCCGGTTGCAGCTGAACCAAACAATTCTGTTTTATAGATTGTAGCATCCTGGATATCGGTTGTCTGGGAATAACTGTCGTTCGATATGCCATATAAAATTATTCCTGCAAGTATAATGCGTAAGGCTTTCATTCAATTGATTTTTTGTTCGCAACAAAGGTAATGATTAAAATAATCTCTCTGCCGGGAGATTTAAAAAAGAAGCTTAAGCAATATAAAAATTCAAATATAATTGTACCTTTGTTTCCGTTCCTTGATTTACAACGTTTGATATGGATGAAAAACAGTTATTATTTGAATTTCTTGAAATCGAAAAGCGTAGACTTTCATTATCTTTGGGCGAATGCCAGCTCGACACCAAGCCTTTGGGCAAGAGCGAAACAGGCATAGTCTTCAAGGGCCGCATGAATGGGAACGACGTTGCCTTAAAGTTCTTTTTGTATAAAGGAGACGGTTCGGGAAAGGAGAAGTGGTTAAATAAGCTTAAAGCAAAGTATCTGACAATATCCCTGTTGGAGACAAGAAGTAATATTGTACAGTATGCAGACTTTGATACTGTGACCGTGCAGGGACAGGTAATCCCCGTGCTGGTTATGAAGTTGTACAGATGTTCGCTGGAAGAATATAGAAGTGTCCTGTCTGTGGACTCTTTTCTTAAGCTATTCCGTTTCCTTACTAATACGGTTCAGTTCCTGCATAGCATGGGCATTGTGCATGGAGCCATCAAACCCCGCAACATACTCGTAGACGACCATAATGATTTTGTGCTGACGGATATTGCAATGGCGGAGACTGCCGATCCGGACAATTCCGACATAACAGCGATAGGAGAAACCTTGCAGTGGTATGCATTCGGCAATACGAATAACGATACGGCTATCAGTAAGGTATTCCCCGCCCTGAAATTTTACGACCGCATAGTAGAACGCTGCCTGACGCAGGATACTCAGCAACGTTTCCATACGGTGGATGAGATGCTGGCTTTCGCAGAAATCCAGAAAGAACGGGATCCGAACGACTTGCTGAAGGAGTTCAGCCTGATCTGCCGTAAAAACTTTCCGAAAGAATTGCCGGAGTTTGTGCATTGCTCGGATCAGGCCAAGATTGTCAAGCTATTCTCGGAGTTTGTCGGGAAGAAAGAGTTTTTCGGAAGCAACCTTGTTTACTTTACCGATGTAGACAGGCATGTGTTTGCTCCTCAGATCTGTAAGAACGGCTATATCAAATTCGACAACTCGTCGCAGTTCCGGGTACTCGATATCTGGATCCACAGCGATAATGATATGCGGAACGACTATATCCTCGTACATCACTCCAACACGCTTCCGGAGAAGGTGAACGGCAAAGATGTCTACCGTTGGGCTGTTTATGAAGATCACATGCTTATCACCTGGGAAGAAGCGATGAACGGTTTTGCGGAATGTGAGGGCGACATCATCGCCTTAGACCGGAACAAGATCGAGTTCTACAACCGAATCCCCCGGGAAGGATATGTCTTTATCGCATTAAACCATCTGCATAGCCTGATCAGTCCGGCTAATATTTGTACGTTAAAGGATTACTTTTTCCGCTTTAGCTTTAACTACGTGAACCGTTACATTCTGGACGACATGAATAATATGACCAAGCTGCATGTGACGTCCCCAAGGAGAAAGTAAGATCATTGCCACCATTTTATCCACTCGAAGACTACATGGTAGGTTTGATCCCTGGCTGCCTTTTCGGAAAGGATCAGGTCGTGCATCCCGTTGGTTATAGTATCGCAAACGGTCAGGTAGCCTAATTGAGGCGCATATTCCTGGATATCGTGTACGTTCAGCACAATATCGGAAGACAGGTATTCATTATGCCATTCTGCGGTTTCCGGATAAGATTTGTCGGACGACATCACTAGGGTCGGCAATTCCAGTTTCAATCCCTTTTTCACCTGCCGCTGTCCTTCCTGGATGGCTTTTATCCAGCCGGCCTTTTTAGGATAGCCGTTGATCATCTTCCAGTTTGTATCATATTCCCATTCCCCTTTGAACTGTTTGAGCAGACTGTGCGCATAAGAGGCAATGCCATATCCCTGCACGGTCAGGTCGGGGAAAAATTTTCCGACAAATGCAACGACCGGGATCGCCACCTTTTCCATAAACCAACCGAAGTTCCAATCCAGGAAAGGGCTGTTCAAGATTAATCCGGTGACAGGGAGATTGTCTTTCTTACTTTCTAAATATAATGGCGTGATAAGTCCCCCGGTGGAGTGTGCCATCAACAGTATCTTTTTATTTCCTTCCGAACGGATGGTTGCCAGTGCCGTATCGATGTCTGCAAAATATTCCGTCAGGCTTTTGCAGTAGAACGGGGTTTGGTTCGGCAGGATGGAACGGCCGTACTTCCTGAGATCCATCGCATAGAAGTTGTAGCCATGTGCATTCACGCTGTCTCCCAATTGCTTCTGGAAGAAATAATCGTTGTAACCATGAATATATAGAACTGCTTTCTTTACATCCGGCAGTTGCGGCTTTTTTACAAGCGTGCAGACAACTTTCCCTTCATAATCATCCGGCATCTGAAAAGTACGGCGCACGTAATCATCACCGAGCACGTCGGGAACATATTGCGCGTAAATGCTTACTGCAAAGAGAAATACCAGGGAAGTAAGAAGTAACTTGCGTATCATAGCTGCTTTTCTTTTTATAACTATATCTTGTTTACCTTTGTTCAAGAGGCAAAGGTAGGAAACAACTAGTTGAAAAGTGCTTGTATTCTAATCTTTTTCTACCTTATAACTAACTCTTAATATCTATATTATTATTATTTTGAGCATGCCCAAATTTAATTTCGAGCTAGCATAAATTTAATTTTGAGCTAGCTCAAAATTGATTTTTAGCATGGGCAAAAGTATAAAAATATAGGAACAAAATATTAAAAGCATTTTATGTACAAACTAAAGAGTACCGTCCAGACAAATAAAATAATAAGAGGTACGCTTTGTTTCATAAAATAAAAGATTTGTGTACTTTTAGAACTTCATTGATAAATGATGCGAAAACAAACTCATTAGTGTTAATTAAACTCCTGTTATTATGATCAAAAGGTGGTTTATTGTTTTGGGAAGTATCCTGATTTTGTTGCCTGTGATTTCTTGTAGCACACGGGATAGTTCAAAGAAAGTTACCGAGAAAACGCTGGATGTGATCGATGGAATATCGGACGCGCTGAAAGACCGGGGGGAAGAAACCGGAGAGAAAGCTGCCGATGGTTTAGGAGAAGTAGGAAAAGGCGTCGGGAAATCTTTAAGTAAATTGCTGACGAAGAATGCCGACTCGATAGGGAAAGTTGCCGGGGAGATATTAGGGAAGGGGAGTGCCGGACTTATCGAAGGACTTCAAAATACGTTGTATTCTCCGGTGGAATTTGAGAACGGAAAGCAGAACTTCACGAAGGTTTCCTATCTGGGAGTATCTACGATAGATAAGAATGTCGTGATCTTTACGGATGATGTTATTGAGGTCGATAATCAAGTGGAGGTGGTTTGTTATAACGCAGATAATAAGCAGACCCAGGTTTTACAGGCGAGTTTTCCGTATTGTTCGCAGACGTGCGAAATTATCCTGACTTTAAAGGAGTTGAATCTGCTGAAAGAGGCACATCGACGGGTGGTTTCGATCAGACGCATTCAGGAAAAGTCGGTACAAGCCGCTGAATAGTCGTTTGTTTTTTTGTGGAATGAAAGAAATATGTATATTTAAGACTTTGTTAAATCAATAAGGGAAGATAGTTATGAGACGTTTTTATTATCTGTTGCTGGTTAGCTTGTGTTGTGCCGGTTTGTTCGCTAAGACCAAGAAAGCGGTGTATGTAATTGTCGATGGGGTTCCGGCCGATCAAATCGAAAGGCTTCATACGCCGGCCATATTCGATATAGCTTCGAAAGGCGCTTATAGCCGGGCATATACCGGAGGGGAGATAGGCGGATATTCACAGACGGCGACGATCTCGGCCATAGGTTATACCAATCTGCTGACATCGACCTGGTTCAATAAACATAATGTAGGCGGCAACTCCGACCTGCAACCGAATTATAACTACTGGACAATCTTCCGGATAGCCAAAGAGCAACCGAAAGAATATAAAACGGCCATCTATTCCAGCTGGACGGATAACCGGACTGTCCTGATCGGGGAGGGGAAAAAGGAGACAAACTATCTCAAGATCGACTACGTGAAAGACGGTTACGACCTGGACACCATCCGTTTCCCGAAGAAAGAGAAGGATTTGCATATCTTCGATATAGACGAACAAATCTCGAAAGATGCGGCAGAAGGTATCCGTAAGGATGCGCCCGACCTGAGCTGGGTATATCTGTGGTATACCGACGATGCGGGGCATATTGCCGGCAACGGAGCCTTTTTCGATGAATATGTACGGAAAGCGGACGATCAGGTTGCCCGTATCTGGGAAGCCGTGAAGTATCGCGAGGCCAATTTTGATGAAGAGTGGATGGTCGTAATCACTACGGATCACGGACGCGGAGAGAATGGTCACGGCCACGGGGGACAGTCCTGGCGCGAACGTACTACCTGGGTTTCAACGAATGTGCCGGTAAACAGCCATTTCACATCCGGCAGTTTGGCGATCACCGATATTGCGCCTTCCATTTGCCGGTTCATGGGTTTTGAGGTTCCGCAGCCTGTCTTGTGGGAGCAGGATGGCATGTCTTTTGTCGGGGATGCCGATATTTATGATTTGCAGACAATGCCTTATGACAATACGGTCGGGCTGTCCTGGAAATGTTATTCGGAAGATGCTCCGGTGAGTGTTTATGCCGCCGCCGCAAATAAATTCAAAGAGGGTGGGGAAGATGAATGGATCAAACTGGCGACGCTGCCGGCCGGGACGAAAAATTATACGGTCGACCTGCAAGCTTTGCCGGCATCGAAGTTCTATAAGTTTGTTGTCGCTGCTCCGGGTAATCATCTGAATCGCTGGTTGGAAAAATAGGTATATAAAATAAATAGTATGAAAAAAACTCTGTGTACTTCTGCATTATTGCTTTTAGCCGGACAGCCGCTTATGGCACAGGAACGTCCGAATGTTATTGTTTTTCTGGTCGATGATATGGGCCTGATGGATACCTCGTTGCCGTTTCTGACGGATGAGGCTGGTAATCCGGTTCGTTATCCGCTGAACGACTGGTATCAGACACCGAATATGGAGCGTATGGCTCGTCAGGGAATCCGCTTCTCTACTTTCTATGCGCAAAGTGTCAGCTCCCCTTCCCGTGCATCCATCATGACCGGACAAAACTCGACCCGTCACAGGACGACTAACTGGATCAATTCTGAAACGAATAACAAAACTCCTTTCGGCCCGACAGACTGGAACTGGAAAGGTATCTCGAAGAATGATGTAACATTGCCCCGTGTACTGCATGAGGCCGGATATAAAACGATCCATGTAGGCAAAGCGCATTTCGGTTGCCAGAACAGCGATGGGGAACTTCCGCAGAATATCGGTTTCGACGTGAATATAGCCGGTTCTTCTATCGGGCATCCGGGAAGTTATTACGGTGAGAACGGATATGGAAACATTAAAGGGCAAAAGGCCCGTGCCGTACCGGGATTAGAAAAGTATCATGGTACGGATACCTTCCTGAGTGAAGCCCTAACCTTGGAAGCGAATGAGCAGATCACCCAGGCTGTAGGGGAAAAGAAACCTTTCTTCTTATATATGTCTCACTATGCCGTTCATTCTCCTTTTGAGGCAGATAAACGTTTTGCCGGTCATTACAATGTTTCGGAGAAGCCTAAAGTGGCGGCTGATTTTGCTACCTTGATCGAAGGAATGGATAAATCGTTGGGCGATATTATGGATCATCTGGAAGAATTGGGCATTGCCGAGAATACGTTAATAATATTCCTGGGAGATAATGGTTCCGATGCTCCTCTGGGGGATGATAAAGGTTACACTTCTTCAGCTCCTTTGCGTGGAAAGAAAGGTTCCGAATTTGAAGGAGGAGTCCGCGTTCCGTTTATTGCCTGCTGGGGTAAGCCGGATATGAATAATTCGGTTCAGAAGCAATTACCGATTGAAGTGGGAGGAGTCCAGTTGCAGATGGGAACTGTAATGGATATTTACCCGACACTTGTCTCTTTGAGCGGAGCAAAAAATCCGAAGGGACATATTGTCGATGGCGTCGACCTGCGGGATCAATTGGAAGGGAAGAGAAACAATAGCCGTCCGGAGACTGTACTGATGCATTTCCCGCATAGCCACAGGGGAAGTTACTTTACAACTTATATAGAAGGAGATTGGAAACTGATCTATTATTATAATCCGGAAAATCCGTCTGAACCCCGTTGCCGTCTGTATAACTTGAAGAAAGATCCGGGCGAATCACTCGATGTATCGGAAAGAAATCCCAAATTACTGGTCAAGATGGTAAAAGCAATGACAACCCAACTCGATGCCGAAGGAGCACTTTACCCGGAAGATGCGAAGGGGAATGTGTTGAGGCCGGTTTATTAAAAGAGGGAGTAACAGAAACTTAGAGAAAAAATAACACGTAATGTGTTGTATACTCGGAAAAACTTCTTACCTTTGCCCCGCAAATTTTTAAGTACTAACAAATATAAAACAGCGTTTTATGAACAATTATGAAACCGTTTTCATTTTAACTCCCGTTTTGTCTGACGCACAGATGAAGGAAGCGGTAGAAAAATTCACGAACATCCTGAAAGAACAGGGTGCAGAAATCGTGAACGAAGAAAATTGGGGATTGCGCAAATTAGCTTATCCTATCGACAAGAAAACAACAGGCTTCTATCAGCTGGTTGAATTCAAGGCAAATCCGGAAACTATCGCTACTCTGGAAGTAAACTTCCGTCGTGACGAACGTGTAATCCGCTTCCTGACTTTCCGCCAGGATAAATATGCAGCAGAATATGCCGCTAAGAGAAGAAATCTGAAATCATCTAAAGAAACAGTAAAGGAGAATTAATCATGGCAGCAACTCAATCAGAAATCAGATATTTAACTCCGCCTTCAGTAGACGTTAAGAAAAAGAAATATTGCCGTTTCAAAAAGAACGGTATCAAGTATATCGATTACAAAGATCCTGAATTCCTGAAGAAATTCCTGAACGAACAGGGTAAAATTCTTCCGCGTCGTATCACTGGTACTTCTTTGAAATTCCAGCGTCGTATCGCTCAGGCTGTAAAAAGAGCTCGTCACTTGGCGTTGCTTCCTTACGTAACCGATTTAATGAAATAAAATAAAGAGAGGAGACAGAATATGCAAGTTATTTTGAAAGAAGATGTAATCAACTTAGGTTACAAAGACGATATCGTAACAGTAAAAGACGGTTACGGACGTAACTTTCTAATCCCCCAGGGTAAGGCAGTTATCGCTTCTGAGTCTGCAAAGAAAGTATTGGCTGAAAACATGAGACAACGTGCTCACAAATTGGCTAAGATCAAAGAAGATGCTCAGGCATTGGCTGCAAAGTTGGAAGGTGTTTCACTGACTATCGGTGCAAAGACCAGCTCAACAGGTACAATCTTTGGTTCTGTAACAAATATCCAGGTTGCTGAAGCTTTGGCAAAAGCTGGTCACGAAGTAGAACGTAAGATTATCTATATCAAAGAAGCTGTTAAAGAAGTTGGTAGCTACAAGGCTATCCTTAAACTTCACAAAGAAGTTTCTGTTGAAATTCCTTTCGAAGTGGTTTCTGAATAATTCAGTAACACAAGATAAAGTAAGAAAGCGAATCCTTTGGGGTTCGCTTTTTTTTGTTTTATGAACTATTAATCAGTAAAAAAACACTACATTTGCCCCAAATTTGCAATAAAACTTTAAGGTGGCAAAAATATCTTTTCTATATATAAATCTGCTGATAGCCTTGTTTCTGACTCTGCCTGTAGTTCAGGCCAGGGAGAAGACATTTACTGTTGTGATCGATGCCGGTCATGGTGGTAAAGACCCGGGCGCACGTGGTACTGTTATCGATGAAAAGGTGATCAATCTGTCTGTGGCTTTAAAGCTGGGAGATAAAATCTCGGCCAATCATGACGATGTAAAAGTTATCTATACCCGTAAAACGGATCGTTTTATCGAGTTGGATGAACGTGCTAATATTGCGAATAGGAATAAAGCTGATTTGTTTATATCGATACATACTAATTCCGTAAAAAAAGGAAGTACAGCTCGTGGTACGGAAACTTATACATTAGGTTTGGCCCGTACCGATGAAAACCTGGCTGTAGCTATGCGTGAGAACTCCGCTATTCTTCTGGAAGATAATTATCTTCAGAAATATGAAGGGTTCGACCCGAATTCCTCTGAGTCGTATATTATCTTCGAGTTTATGCAGAACAAGCATATGGAGCAAAGTATCAGCTTGGCTTCAGAGATACAGAAGTGTTTTACATCGGCCAACCGTGGCGACAGAGGTGTAAGGCAGGCCGGTTTCTTGGTATTGAGGAAAACAAGTATGCCGAGTGTCCTGGTCGAATTAGGGTATATCTCCAACCGGGAAGAAGAGCGCTTTATGAAATCGTCCGACGGGCAGAATAAACTGGCAAATGCGCTCAGTGATGCTTTTACCAAATATAAAAAGGAATACGACAGGAAACAGGGAGGAGTTTCTGCGGGAGCTAATACCCGGGTTGCTTCATCGCAGACACGCAGTGTCCCGGAAGTAAGCAGTGAACCGGAAACGCAGGATAACCTCTCCGATGCTCCGGTCGGTAGTGAGGAGTATATTCTTAACAGGAAAAAGAATACCTCAACCTCTTCGCAAAGAAAGCAATCGCAGCCTGCGGCATCGACTAAAGGAAAGTCGGATACGACAGGTAAAATAATCTATAAAGTGCAAATTCTTACGTCCGATAAAAAACTTTCTCCGGGGGCTAAAGTGTTTAAAGGATATAAGAATGTGAACTTCTTTGTAGAAAAAGGAATTTATAAATATACTTATGGCGAAACAACGGATTTTGATTCTATCAGAAAGTTGCGTCGACAGGTGGCTAAGGACTTTAAAGATGCGTTTATCGTAGCATTTAAAGATGACAAAAAGGTGAAATATTAAATAGAGAAACATATAATTTAAAGGAATGAAAAGTATACTGACCAAAGAGGCAAAGATCGGACTTGTAAGTATTATCAGTCTGGCATTGCTGTATTTCGGGATTAATTATCTGAAAGGGATAAATTTATTTAAACCGGTAAATCATTATTTCGTTACATTTCATAATGTAAAAGATGTGACTGTCTCCAGTCCTGTTTATATTGATGGTTTTAAAGTTGGATTGGTTAGGAGTATTGTCTATGATTATGAAAATACGGATAAAATAACGGTGGAGATCAGCCTGGATGATGAGATGAAACTGACATCCGGCAGTTATATTACGATTATTAAGACATTGCTGAGTGGAGGTGAGCTTCATATACATCTGAATAAATATGTAAAAGATTACCTGAAGCCCGGGGCAACCCTTGAAGGACGAATGGAAGAAGATATGATGCAGGCGGTGCAGGAGAAGATCTTGCCCGGTGTGGCAGAGCTTCTACCAAAGATCGATTCGATCCTGGGAGGCCTGCAAACGCTGATTACCCATCCGGCCATTGCTCAGTCATTGGATCATATTGAAAAGACAACGGGTAATCTGGAGGTATCTACCCGTCAGTTGAATACGCTCCTGAGTAAAGAGGTTCCGGGTATTGTTTCTGATCTGAAAGTGATAACAGGAAATTTTACTGAAGTAAGTTCCGGTTTGAAGGAGTTGGATCTGGCAACAACAGTAAATTCGATAAATGCTACTTTGGCTAACCTTCAGCTTACTACAGACAAGCTGAATAAGAAGGATAATAGTCTGGGCTTATTGTTGAATGACAGGAGTTTATATGATAATTTGGATAGTACGATGGTGAATGCATCCAATTTGTTGATAGACCTGAAGAAGAACCCGAAAAGATATGTTCATTTTTCTGTTTTTTAACTGAAAGGAATATTAAAACATCTAATGTTATTTAGAATTATTCCAATTAAAGAAAAAAATATACAACCCTGATTTCAGACTTGCTTAAGGCCTTTAGATAGAGGAGGATAACCTATTCTTGAGGTCTTTTTGCATGAGAAAGAGGAACGTAGTGTGGATAGCAAAAGTGTCCCAAAATAAAGGGCTCTTGATCGGAGTTGTGGATAAGTGCTTGCTAGTCAGGTGTGTTTTCATAACTGTCTGACACTAAATGGGATATTAAACATTCAAAAGAACCAAATAATTCGGAGCTTTTTTTTTCCGAATTAATTTCTAAACTTTGTAGTCGAAAAGAAATATAAAAGCTATAGTTGGGAGAGTAATAAATCATGCAGACTGAATATCAGACATTGTGGAATAAATGCCTCGCTGTTATAAAAGACATCGTGCCGGAGGCCGCTTTTAACACATGGTTCATGCCGATCATACCTCTATCGTATGAGGATAATAAATTTACGATTCAGGTACCGAGCCAGTTCTTTTACGAATATCTTGAAGAGAAATACGTAAATGTACTGAAGGTTACATTATATCGTGTTATCGGTCAGGGGACAATTCTTAACTACCGTGTTATGGTAGATAAGACGACTGGCGGTACAGTAGATTATCCGGCAGAGAATGGTTCAGTAGCAGTAAAGAAGATAACTCCCAAAGATGCAAACAAGGCTCCTAATCCATTTGTACAGACTGCACCTCAGGATTTAGATCCTCAGTTGAATCCCAAATATAACTTTGAGAACTATTTTGAAGGAACCAGTAATAAGTTGGTGCGTACTGCGGGTGAAGCCGTTGCCCAGAATCCCGGAAAGACAACATTTAATCCTTTATTCATATTCGGCCCTTCGGGAGTAGGCAAAACACACTTGTGTCATGCAATTGGTACCCGTATCCGTGAGCTTCATCCGGAAAAGAAGGTATTGTATGTTTCGTCTCATCTTTTCCGCGTACAGTTTACTGATGCGATCCGTAAAAATACAACGAATGACTTCCTGAACTTTTATCAGAATATCGATGTCCTGTTGCTGGATGATATCCAGGAATTGATCGGTATGGATAAAACTCAGAATACATTCTTCCATATATTCAACCATCTTCACCAATTAGGAAAACAGTTGATCCTTACATCCGATAAGGCTCCTGTCGACTTACAGGGGATGGAAGAACGTTTGATCACTCGTTTGAAATGGGGGTTGACTGCTGAGTTGAGCCGTCCGGATCTCGACCTGCGGAAGAAGATCCTTAAGAATAAGATCAATCATGACGGAATTGTTATTCCGGATGAAGTATTCAACTTTATTGCAAATAATGTAACAGAAAATGTTCGCGACCTGGAAGGTATTCTCGTATCCCTGATGGCGAATGCTGTTATCAATAATAAGGAAATAGACCTGCCTTTGACTAAACGTGTGGTTAGCCAGGCTGTTCGTCTTGAAAAGAAGCAACTGTCCGTTCAGATGATTCAGGAAATTGTATGTAATTACTTCAATCTCGATCAGGCGGTTATTCAGACGCGTTCCAGAAAGCGTGAAATTGTGCAGGCTCGTCAGATAACGATGTATCTTGCAAAAAAGTATACCGACTGTTCATTCTCCCATATCGGAAAGATTGTCGGAAAGAAAGATCATGCCACCGTTTTGCATGCCTGTAAAACGATCAAAGACCAGATGGAAACAAGCAAGTCTTTCCGTTCGTCTGTCGAAGAAATCGAAGTTAAGCTGAAGGGCTGAAAAAGCCTTAAAATATAGTAGAAAAGGATGCCATTTTATGTGGTGTCCTTTTCTGTTTTGGGAAACCATGAAATGTAAGAGGTTTTTATTTTGGAAAACTTTTTATGTGGCTTCGAAAGTTAATATGTTGATTTTCATAGGTGGTGTATTTTGAAACGGAAAACTTTCTATTATTTCCGATTTTAGTTGTTGAATAATTTGGCTAATAAATAAAGTATTCTTAAACTTGCACTATTATTAAATACAGTAATTATCGTGAACCATAAAACTTACACATTCGATGAAGCATTTAAGGCTTCACTGGACTACTTTACAGGCGACGAGCTTGCCGCTAAAGTATGGGTAAACAAGTATGCTTTGAAGGATGCATTCGGGAACATTTATGAGGAATCCCCTAATGATATGCATCGTCGGTTGGCAAGTGAAATTGCCCGTGTAGAGAAAAAGTATCCTAATCCGTTATCGGAACAGGAGCTTTTCGACCTATTTGATCATTTCCGCTATATCGTTCCGCAAGGAAGTCCGATGACGGGAATTGGCAATGACTACCAGATTGCCTCACTCTCTAATTGTTTTGTGATAGGGTTAGATGGAGAAGCCGATTCCTATGGCGCAATTATTCGGATCGATGAAGAACAGGTTCAGTTGATGAAACGTCGTGGAGGTGTAGGACATGATTTATCTCATATCCGCCCGAAAGGATCTCCCGTAAAGAATTCGGCTCTTACTTCAACCGGACTGGTGCCGTTCATGGAACGTTACTCTAATTCTACCCGTGAGGTAGCACAGGATGGACGTCGTGGGGCGTTAATGTTGAGTGTGTCGATCAAGCATCCGGATTCTGAATCCTTTATCGATGCAAAGATGACAGAAGGAAAAGTAACCGGTGCAAACGTGTCGGTGAAGATTGATGACGACTTTATGAACTCCGTAGTGAACGGTACTTCATATAAACAACAATATCCGATCGATTCGCAGGAACCTACTACGGTAAAAGAAATAGACGCTCCGGCTTTGTGGAAGAAGATCATTCACAATGCCTGGAAATCAGCCGAACCGGGCGTTCTGTTCTGGGATACTATTTTGCGTGAATCAGTTCCCGATTCGTATGCAGACCTGGGTTTCCGTACGGTTTCTACCAATCCTTGCGGTGAGATACCTCTTTGTCCGTATGATAGCTGTCGTTTGCTGGCTATTAATCTTTATTCATACGTGGTGAATCCGTTTACAAAGGATGCTTATTTTGATTTTGACCTGTTCAGAAAGCATGTAGCACTGGCACAGCGTATCATGGATGATATTATTGATCTTGAATCTGAAAAGATAGAAAAGATCCTCGAAAAAATAGACTCTGACCCTGAATCGATGGAAGTGAAGGAAACTGAACGTCATTTGTGGGAAAAGATACAGAAGAAAACATTGCAGGGACGTCGTACTGGTGTAGGTATCACGGCAGAAGGAGATATGATCGCTGCTTTAGGTCTGCGTTACGGTACGGAAGAAGCCACCGAATGTGCTGAAGAAATTCAGAAAACATTGGCGTTGGAAGCTTACCGTTCTTCTGTAATGATGGCTAAGGAACGCGGTGCTTTTGAAATTTACGATTCAAAACGTGAAGAAAAGAACCCGTTCATCAACCGTCTGCGTGAAGCTGATCCGGGACTATATGAAGAAATGTTGAAATACGGACGTCGCAACATTGCCTGTCTGACGATTGCACCTACAGGTACAACCAGTTTGATGACACAAACGACTTCCGGTATCGAACCGGTCTTCCTTCCGGTGTACAGACGTCGCCGTAAAGTAAACCCGAATGATGCTGATGCACGTGTCGACTTTGTTGACGAAACAGGCGATGCATTCGAGGAATATGTAGTATTCCACCATAAGTTCGTAACCTGGATGCAGGCTAACGGATATTCCGTTATCAAGAAATATACGCAGGAAGAGATTGACGAGTTGGTTGCTAAATCTCCGTATTATAAAGCGACCTCCAACGATGTGGACTGGTTGCAGAAAGTACGTATGCAGGGACGTATCCAGAAATGGGTAGACCATTCTATCAGCGTAACCATCAACCTGCCGGCTGATGTGTCGGAGGATCTGGTCGATTCTCTGTATGTGGAAGCATGGAAGTGCGGATGTAAAGGTTGTACCGTTTATCGTGACGGTTCGCGTTCAGGTGTATTGTTGTCGACTGAGAAGAAGGGCAAGAAAGACGATTGCAATTGCATGGAACCGCCTGTTATCGTAGCTACCCGTCCGCGTGAACTGGAAGCTGATGTTGTTAAATTCCAGAACAATCGCGAAAAATGGATTGCCTTTGTCGGCTTGCTGAATGGCCGTCCTTATGAGATCTTTACCGGTCTTGCAGATGACGACGAAGGTATCATGCTTCCGAAGAATGTATCGAAAGGATCGATCATCAAGAGCTATGATGAAGATGGACAGAAACATTATGACTTCCAGTTCAAGAATAAACGTGGTTACAAGATGACCATCGAAGGATTGGACGGTAAGTTCGACCCCGAATTCTGGAACTATGCAAAACTGATCTCCGGCGTGCTGCGTTATGGTATGCCTATTGATCAGGTTATCAAGCTGGTTCAGGGAATGGAACTGAACAACGAGTCTATCAATACCTGGAAGAACGGTGTGGAACGTGCATTGAAAAAGTACCTGCCGAACGGTACGGAACTGAAAGGACAGAAATGTCCGAACTGTGGACAGGAAACTCTTATCTATCAGGAAGGATGTTTGATTTGCACAAACTGCGGAGCATCAAAGTGTGGATAAGTGTAGTATAACAAATATTTTTAATGAATGCGGAGAGAAATTTCCGCATTTTTTATATCTTCGTGGCTGGAACTAAATTTGATACACATGAAAGTCACCTTTAATATAAACTTCCATACCGTTTGGGGGCAGAAGTTATGTGTAGTAGGATCTATTCCGGAGCTTGGCTCATGGGAGCCCGCTTTGGCTAAAGAAATGAACTACAAAGGGGATGGAAACTGGCAGCTTGAGCTGGATCTGGAACTTACATCGCCTCAACAGACTATAGAATATCGTTACTTTTTAAGTATAAATGACAAGCAGGTATTTGAAGAATGGGAGAAAAACCATCAGATAGTATTTGAAGGACATGCCAATCATTATACCTTGTATGACTACTGGCAGATACGTCCGGCTAATCTGGCTTTCTACTCTTCAGCTTTCACGAAAAGCCTGTTTGCTCATCCCTGTAACACCTATGAACGGGTGGTCAAAAGCGGGAAGAGGCTGACGATTAAGATATCGGCTCCCCGGGTGGAAAAGAATCAAAGCGTTGCCATCACCGGTAATCAGGAGTGTCTGGGAAACTGGCATCCTGACAAAGCGCTGATCCTCAGTTGCGACACCTTCCCTGACTGGCATATCGACCTGGATGCAAATGATATAGTCTATCCGTTGGAATACAAATTCCTGGTCTACGATAACGACAAACATCAGCCGTTATACTGGGAAGAAGATGAAAACAGAAAGCTCGAACTTCCCCCGCAGGATTTTGGAGAAACAGTTACTGTATCCGGACTCTATTTCCGCGACAACCTTCCTTTATGGAGATGTGCGGGAACCGTAATACCGGTATTCTCTCTCCGCTCCGAGCAAGGGTTCGGGGTAGGTGATCTTGGCGATCTCCGTATGCTGGTCGACTGGGCAAAGAAAACCCGCCAGCGTATCATACAAGTCTTGCCTATGAATGATACGACGATGAGCCATACGAAAGGAGACTCTTATCCATACAGTGCCATTTCTATTTATGCACTCCATCCGATGTATATCAGCTTGCCGTTGATGGGAGAGCTGAAAGATGCGGGAAGGACTGCCTTTTACAAGGCAAAGCAGGAAGAGTTGAATGCGAAAGATGCTGTCGACTACGAGGAAGCGGTAAAATATAAACTGGCTTATTGCCGGGAATTTTTCAGCCAGGAAGGTTCCGCTATCCTGTCCAGTCCGGAATATCAGGAGTTCTTTGCTCAAAGCCAGTCCTGGTTAGTCCCTTATGCCGCTTACAGCTATCTTCGTGATAAATATAAAACATCCGACTTTACCTGTTGGGGAAATAATGCGACCTATAATAAATCGCAGATACGTGAACTATGTTCGGAAGACAACGGAGCTTATCCGGAAATATCTTTCTATTATTTCCTGCAGTATATCCTGCATACACAATTCAAGTCAGTATCCGACTATGCACGTAAGAATGGCATTGTCCTGAAAGGTGATCTCCCGATCGGTGTGAACCGCACCAGTATTGATGCCTGGATAGAACCGCAATACTTCAATATGAACGGTCAGGCAGGAGCTCCCCCCGATGATTTCTCGGTGAACGGTCAGAACTGGATGTTCCCGACCTACAACTGGGAGGTGATGGAGAAAGATAATTACTCCTGGTGGAAGAGGCGTTTCCGCAAGATGAGCGATTACTTCGATAGTTTCCGTATCGACCACATCTTAGGCTTCTTCCGTATCTGGGAAGTGCCGCAGGATTATGTCCAGGGACTTTGCGGTCATTTCAATCCGGCGCTTCCCCTGACAAAAGAGGAGATAGAGCAATATGGTTTTACTTTCAATGAAGCCCGCTTTACGACTCCGCATATCAACCATAAATTCCTGCCGGAATTATTCGGTACCCTGTCGGAAGAAGTCGTAGGAACTTATTTGGCACAATCATCTTCCAATCATTTTGTGCTGAAATCATTCTGTGATACGCAGCGGAAGATCGAAGCCTTGTTTGCCGGAAAGACCGATGAAGCCTCTCTGCAGATAAAGGAAGGACTGTTCTCTATTGCTAATGAGGTTTTATTCCTTCGTGACCCGCAGGAAAAGGATAAATTCCATCCCCGTATTTCGGCCAGCCAGTCCTATATGTACAGTGAACTGAGTACATCCGACAGATATGCATTCGATCAATTATATTGGGAATTCTTCTATCATCGTCATAATGACTTCTGGAAAGCGCAGGCATTTAAACGTCTGACGCCTTTGGTGGCAAGTACCAATATGCTGGTATGCGGGGAAGACTTGGGAATGATCCCCGAATCAGTGCCCGATGTTATGAATAAACTTCAGATACTTAGCCTGGAGATCGAGCGGATGCCGAAGACCCCCCAGCGGGAGTTTACGGATATGTTCAACCTGCCCTACCATTCGGTTTGTACGACATCGACACACGATATGACTCCGCTCCGCAATTGGTGGAAGGAAGACCGTGAGAAGATACAGCGTTATTATAATAATGTATTGTTGCGCGAAGGACAGGCACCGGAAGAATGTACGGAAGATATAGCTACCCAGATCGTCACGAATCATCTGGCTACCAATTCCATGCTGACCATTATTCCGATACAGGACTGGTTTGCTATCGATGATGCGGTAAAGAGAAAAGATATCGAGTCCGAACGGATCAACATCCCGGCTATCCCCAATCATTACTGGCGTTACCGGATGCATATGCCTTTGGAGAAACTGATCGAGGCAGACAGCCTGAACAACAAAATTGCGGAACTAATTAGAAAGTCCGGAAGACGATAGATATCCGTTGGACATATAAGCGTCGGAAAACATCTCACAAAGGGCTGTGTCGAAAGTATTAAATAGCACTTTCGGCACAGTTTTTTTATTCTTAGTAAAATACCATAGTTCTGCATGAACTCTGGTTATTTTGGGCAAAGATAAGAATTATCGACAAATACTGCATTTATAATAGCTAATAATCAAGGTTTCTATAAAAAGAACAGTTATTTATCTGTTTTTCTCCCCTGTCGAAAGTACTGTTATGGTATCACGAGGCAAACCTTGTCATAGTTCTATGAATTGGTCTTTATTCATGTTCATGGGACTATCAAAAGATATTAATACTTCCAAAGATTAATTTTCATGGTTGATACCAGAGTTCATGCAGAACTCATTAAAACTAATAAAGCTTATGGCATTAAATGAACCCAAAAAACGCAGCATCGTCGCCACCCTCGTAGCTAACATGCTGACAGAGCGTGAAGACGACTTCACAGCCAACGTCACTTACGTGGCAAATCGCTCTATTGAAGACCTCTGTAATATTGCAGCAAACGGCAAAAGCAAGTTCACTGCATCCGAATTACTGGCCGCCCACAACGACCTGAAAGCAACTGCCAAAGAAGAATTATACTCAGGTTCTACCGTGGAATTCGGCTTGACAAATAACTCGCTTGGGATAGACGGCCCTTTCATCGGCCCGAATGCCAAATTCGATCCGGCAAAGAATAATGTGACCCTCCGCAGCACGCCTATTAAGGAAGTGAAAACGGATATGAAAGGTATCAATGTAATCGTAGGTGAAGTAGTGGAAGGCCTTCCGACCATCACTAAAGTGACTGATGTATTCTCCGGCTCTGTAAATGCTAAAATCACCCCGAGCAACACCCTCAACGGTGAAGGCAAGCGTGTCAAGATCGTGGGAGCTGAAGGTAACACCGTCGGTTTCTTCTTTGTCAACTCGGAAACCGAAGCGGAAACCGCTGTTCCAATGACAGCCGTTTCGCGTAACGATCCTTCTTATTTCTCTTTCATTATCCCGGCATTGGCCGATGGTAAATATTATTTGGAAATAGCTTCCCAATATGGCGGAAACACCAAACAATTGTTGAAAGACGTACGCCGTAACCGTTTCCCTTACCTGCTGACAGTGGGGGATGCTGGCGAGGACGATCGTCCTGTAATTGAATGATACTTTTTATACGATCACCGTATGCGCCCGTATACGATGATCGTATCCTCTCACATACGACCGTCGTATACGGGAACATACGATGTCCGTATACGAGCGCATACGACAATCGTATATGCACGGAACGAAACGGATCGATTTGCGTAACCTGCGCAAATATCAAAGAACTAGTACAATATAAACAAGCATTTATTTATGAAACAAATAATACAGAAATACCACCTCTGGCTGCTTTGCCTGATGGGGGCGATGATGCTTTTGCCGGATAGGGCATGGGGGAATGTTGAAATCCCTTCTTTTACCCGTGATGAGATAGGGTATACTATTGAAGTGAAAGGTGGAGATTATAGAGACGATGAGGATGTTCCTATTGTTTACAAAATGGACAAAGGGCTTGAATATTATTATTCGTATACAGGTGAATTGTTGTCTAAAGATGGTATTTATACTACAACAGTGAAAGCATCCCAATTTGATGAGGGGTTATTATCAATATCTCCCAGTATTTCTAAATCTATCAAAGATAATGAAACTCTGATTGCAGGTCTGAATTATGCAGCACAACTATTTAAAAGAACAGATAATATAGAGGTCGCTACGCTGCAAGATGGTGTTTGTGTAATAAGCGAAACGATAGGCTGTTATAATATATCAAACATAAATATAGAAGGATATGTTACCATCTGTTCTGAGGGAGGAGAAGAGATTAGCTTGTATAGTGTTCTCTTTGATGTTAAAAATGGCGGATGTTTGAACGTAAAAGACCTTGAGATTGATGGAAAAGTAATCGTAGCCGGAGGAACTGTTAATTTGGAAAATGTTAGCATTAAAGATTTAACAATGACCAATGGTGAACTTTTCGCAAAACGGGTCATGTTTAGCTCTACTTTGCTTATGTCGGGTGGAATGTCCACTATAACAGAAGGCCCTGGCGATGTTGCTGGTAACTTCTCTATTAATGGTGGAACTATGAATTTCAGCGGTAATGTGTCCCAATTGAATTTGCCTGAAGGGAGTACTGGTGTATTGAACATTACCGGAGGGAGCAATATCCTAGGAGTGGATGCAAAAGGTGGAACATTGAACATCTCGGATGGTATTATTGATAGGTTAAATGTTGGAGGTACTGCTGTGGTCTCTTTATCCGGCGGTAAATATCGCAGTATTAATATCTCGGATCCGATTGTGCCTGAAAATGTATTGGCCTCTGGTTTTGGCTATTATACGTGGGATAGAAGATTCCGCCCCGATTTACCTTTTTCAGCTTCTCTACTGAAAGATAATAAGATTAATTATCTCGTTGATGGTGTACAAGTGAAGAACAAAACGAATGCGGGTATTTACACGAATGCGATTTTTGAGGCTGCTAAAAAAGCAAATATCGGTCCCAACGGACGTGATGTCAGGGTAATTCGCAATGATGACTATTCTTATTCTACTGTTTATCGCTATGAAATAAATTCGGAAGTCGGCTTATGCTGGATGGCTATTGCTCTTAGCGGTTATGTTGGAATTTCCGGTGATAATGATTATAATGGAATAGAGTATTTGACTGTGGAGGGTGGCAGGCATAATGAAATCTCTCCATACTCGGACATCGTACTTACTAAAGATTTGGATATGTCTTCTTATGATTGGATTCCATTAGATTTGAATGTTACATTTGACGGGCAAGGACATAGAATAAACGGAGTGAAGGTAAAGCAAGCAGATGCAGCGTTTTTCTATAGTTGTCGTGATGTTTACAATTTGATTGTTTCCGGTACATTTGAGTATATCGAAGACGCTTATCCTTGGGGTGGTGGAGCTGTGGCTGGATTAGCGATATCTTGTCATGGTTGTATGATTAACTGTGGTGTTGAACAGAGTACTATTAATCTCTACGACGGAAAGGCATCACGTGATTATTATATTGGAGGTTTGATTGCTTCGTATGCTACATCTGTCCAAAACTGTTATGTGAATGCTGACATAAACGTTCGGTTAATATTGGATGAACACAAACTTCCAAACCCTATAGATCCGCGTAAAGGGTATATCGGTGGGCTTGTGGGATACAGTAGTAATACTTCCTATGAGACCAAATATGTAGGGAATTGTTATTTTAATGGATCTGTGAATGCTTCATGCCCAGAAGGTGTAAAGATAGTCAGAGATAATGATTTTATCGGAGGAAATTATGGGAAAGTCGATTGCAGTACTTGTTACATCGGAGATGAAGTTAGCGAAACTACCCTAAATGAAAATGTGGCTGCCCATAATGCAGCATTGCTTGAAGGTGAAATCGAGTGGAAAGAATGGGAGGTAGGAAGTAATGGTCCGGTTTATAAGAATAGCTTCTCCGTCATCGATTTTCCCCTCACCCTGAAAGCAGAAGGCCCCGGCACATTCGAGGGCTATTATCTGACGGGAGAAGAGGATGAGGAGGAAAAACATGATTTCCAGGCCGACACCACGATCATTTTTACAAATGCAAGAACTTTCCACGTTACGCCTAAGCCCGGCAAGGGAGCTACGTTGGTGGATGTCGTGGAAGTCGTGAAGAAACTGGAAGAGGGGGTGGAGAAGCTCGATTCCATTCCGCGGGAAGATATAAAGGCGAATGAAGAGCACAAGTTTCTGGCACAAAAATCCATCGAACTGGTTGCCCGGTTCCGTCTCGACACGTTGTATATCGAAAATGATACCACCGTATTGGGAGGATCGGATGAAATCACAAGCGTGGACAATGTGGAAATCTCCGCGCCCGGCTCGGAAGAAAATGAACCGGCAGTCGTGGAAATCGGTAACGTAACCGTCCAACCGAAAGAGGAGGGCGAAGGCGGCGAAACCCTCGAGGCCAAAACGACCATCACCGAAGAGGCAAACGTCATCCTCAAATTGTCGGGAACGAACAACCTCGGAACGCTCACCAACAATGGCAACGTGACCATCGAAAAGGGTGATAATGCCGCAGAAGTGTCATTGACAGCCAGGGTCATCAACACCGGTACATTAATCGACAACACCGGGTTGATCACGGAAGTGCTGGACGAAGACGAAACCCCGCTTCTTTCCGTGCTAAAAGAAGAAGATGCAGATAAAAATATCACACCAGGTGAAACCGCCTTTTTAAGTGCGAAAGCAACCGTTCCGGCCGGTGCAACCGTCACTTTCCAATGGCAACGCGGAAACGCAGGTACATGGACGAATATCGGAGAACCAACGGCCTACCCGGAACAGACTCCGGTGGTTACGCGAGCAATGAAGCTTGATACCGAGCCGGAAGCTGTTACTTATACGAATAGTTACAGCGAGCCATTGAACGCTCCCGGTACTTATGAGTATCGCTGCCGGATTAAGCGGGAAGTAACCGGTGGAACAGCGGTCTCTACCACGCTAAGCGTTTACGGCACGGTGACGGTAGAATCGAAAGCGGAGCCTGAACCTGATCCCACTCCCACGGTGGACAGTTACACGATCACCTTGCCGTCTGTGGTCGGTGCTACGACTGATCCGGTTGCCGGAGATTATACGGTAGAGGAGGGAAGCAGCTTCAGTTTCACGCTGACTTTGGATGCCGGATACAGCCAGTCCGCCCCGGTAGTGAAAGCCGGCAACGAGACGTTGCAGCCTGATGCCGACGGCCGCTACACGTTTGCGGATGTCTCTCGTGACCTGACGATCTCGATCACCGGCATCACGCCTGATCTTCCGACTTCGAATGCCAATATCAATATGCCCCTCCGGGTTTGGAGCCATGAGGGTGTGTTGAGGTTGTATTGCGAAACAAAGGAAGTAGCGCGGATCATCACGTTCGACGGCCGCCTCCATAAGACGTTGACCGTCTTAGGACACGTCACCGAAACGGATCTTCCGAAAGGCATCTATCTTGTACTGATCAAAGGAGAAGTTTTCAAACTTATGAATTAGGTGGGCTTCTAAACGAAGCAGCATGAAATAAGGAGGGTATGCCGGACGTCGGAAGGCGTTTTGAGCATACCCTTTTATTTTTGTAGATGTGATTGGTTCAGGCTTTTTCCCCTGACATATTGCAAACCCCGTTGAAACGAGCGTTCGGCTCGATTTCCAGCGATTGTGCAAATACATCCCCTTTAATATTGGCAGTAGCTTTCAGTACCAGTTTTTCACTGACACGTACGGAGCCTTCCACTTCTCCCAGCACCTCGGCATTGGCTGAAATAATATTACCGGTCACACGTCCTTTGGGGCCGATCACTATTTTCCCGTTGCAGTTGATATCTCCTTCTACCTGACCATCCAGTCTGAAATCGGTTTCTGTAATAATATTACCTTTAACGGTGGTTCCGGCGGCTAGGGTGTTATGTAGGCCACCGGCGGAATTTTCGTCTTTTTGTTTTATTCCCATCATATAAATACTTTGTTGCTTGTCTCGCAAATATAGGCTATTTTTTTTGCAGAGAGGACTTCTTTATCTACTTTTACAGATAAAATAACGTAAAATGACAGTACAAATAGAGCTGGAAACAATGAAATTCTATGCCTGGCATGGAGTATCCCCCCAGGAGACACGTGTCGGGAACACGTTTGTGGTGAACCTGATCCTGACTGCTCCCCTTGAAAACGCCGTTGCCAGCGATGATCTGGATGACACGATCAATTATGCCGAAGTGTATGCAATTGTCAAGGAAGAAATGGCTATCCCGTCGAAGTTACTGGAGCATGCAGCCGGACGAATCCTAAATGCGCTCAAAAGAGCATTTCCCCAACTGCTGGCTATCAGGCTGAAGCTCTCCAAGCTGAATCCCCCTTTTGGCGGGGATGTTTACAGTGCCTCTGTAATTCTGGAAGAAACCTACAGCTAGTATTTGAATAACTTTGTCTATCTTTGCATTTTTAAAGCACAAATAATATACACCATGGCATTTACCAATAACGTAATGATCGTTCGCCACGGCTTGATGGCGAAGTTAGTGAGACTTTGGAAAGAGAACCGTCTGCTCGATGAGATCGACCGTTTGCCCATAGAACTCAGTCCCCGTAAATCGAAAGTAATAGGCCGTTGCTGCGTACATAAGGAGCGTGCCGTGTGGAAATACAAAACACTTCCCCTGCTGGGATTTGACATGCAGGACGAGATAGATGAGCTGACGCCGCTATCGGAGTACGCTAAACGGGCTTTGTTGCGTCCGGAGAACAAGAAAGAGAACCTGATGTGTGTGGTCGACGAAGCCTGTTCTTCCTGTGTGCAGGTGAACTATGAGATCACCAACCTTTGCCGTGGTTGCGTGGCACGCAGCTGCTACATGAACTGTCCGAAAGATGCCATCCAGTTCAAGAAGAACGGGCAGGCACGGATCGACCATGATACCTGTATCAGCTGTGGTAAATGCCATCAGAACTGCCCTTACCATGCTATCGTCTATATTCCCATCCCTTGTGAAGAGGTGTGTCCGGTGAAAGCCATCAGCAAAGACGAGTATGGGGTGGAGCATATCGACGAGTCGAAATGTATCTACTGCGGTAAATGTATCAACGCCTGCCCGTTCGGAGCAATCTTCGAGATATCCCAGGTCTTCGATATCCTGCAACGCCTGCGTAACAAGGAACAGATGATCGCTATCGTGGCGCCTTCTATCCTGGCACAGTTCAGTGCTCCGGTCGAAAAAGTATACGGTGCGATCAAGGCGATGGGATTTGAAGAGATTGTGGAAGTCGCCCAGGGAGCGATGGAAACTACCCGCCGTGAAGCAGAAGAACTGAAAGAAAAACTAGAGGAAGGACAACCATTCATGACAACCAGTTGTTGTCCCTCATACGTACAGTTGGCCGAAAAGCATATTCCGGATCTGAAGAAGTATATCTCTTCCACAGGTTCTCCGATGTATTATACGGCACGCCTTGTCAAAGAGAAATATCCGGATTGCAAGGTCGTATTTATCGGCCCGTGCGTAGCCAAGCGCAAAGAGGTGAAAATGGATCCGGCTGTCGACTTTACGCTGACATTCGAGGAGATCGGTTCTATCCTGGAAGGACTCGATATCAAAGTGGAAGAGGCAAAACCATTCTCCATACTTTACAACTCCGTTCGCGAAGCACATGGTTTTGCCCAGAGCGGGGGAGTGATAAACGCCGTCAAGGTCTATCTGAAAGAGGCGGATGTAAACGCCGTACAGGTAGCCAACCTGACAAAAAAGAACGTCGCCCTGCTTCGTGCCTATGCCAAGACTGGCAAAGCGCCGGCACAGTTTATCGAAGTAATGGCCTGTGAGGGTGGTTGTGTGACCGGCCCTTGTACCCATACGGATAAGGTAACCGGACAGAAGCAGCTGGTAAAAGAACTTACTAAATACTAAACGACAATGACAAAGAAAATCTTATTCTCCTTTTCACTGGCGGGTGCTCTGCTGCTGACTGCATGCGGCCACCGGGAATTGCCGGCAATGGGGGATTACTCCGTGCAGGTATTCCACGATACGCCGGTGAAGTTTGCTCCCGACCAATACGAAGGGTATAACGAGGCAGGTGCAGACAGTATCTATCACCTGGTGAACGGGCGTATCATTCTGAAGAAGGTAACCTTGCCCGATTACAAACGCAACGTTTCCGTGAACCTGAAAGTGACGATCGCTTCCAACGGCGACCGCTGGGATAAATCAGGTTCCTGTTTCATCCTGCCGAAAGCGTCGGCGATCAATCTGCTGAATATCGCGAAAGGAGAGAAGCAATTCCCTGCTGTAGACAGTACGAAACTGGAAAATATGATCGGTATCGTTTCCGGTGAAGATTACGAGCCGACAGTCGAACTGATGCGTTTCATGACACCGTTCGGTGTAGGCCATTACAGCAGTGAGGACGATAGCCTGAGCCGTAAACGCAAGCCGGTTTATATCGACCAGTGGGCCGACAGTGTAAGTTGGGAACAGAACATCACCGACCTTTATCCTTTATTGGAAGGCGGCGCTTATGTGGGTATCTTTATCGACACATGGACTCCCGAAGGCTATATCGCTAGCGTGACGATCGATGTGGACGAGTCGGATATCTCTTGCGACGCATTGACAAAGAGACATGTCGAGCCGTTGATGAACACTGTTTACTACATCGGACAATCCTATCCCGATATCTTTGCCCGCAAAGACGTATCCACCGATTTCGTGATACCGGAAAGTGCGAAGAATGTACGTTTGAAATATATCGTAACCGGACATGGCGGGCATAACGGCGGTGACGAGTTCGTCCAGAAGCAAAATATTATCTCGGTGGATGGGAAGGAAGTGCTGGACTTTATCCCCTGGCGTAACGACTGTGCCTCTTTCCGCCGTTTCAACCCTGCTACGGGGGTGTGGCTGGAGAAACGTCTGGCTTCTTATATCGGTGAAAAAGGATATACGGAAAAAGAGGTGGAAGAACCTGTTGCTTCGTCCGACTTCTCCCGTTCCAACTGGTGTCCGGGTTCCGATGTCGTTCCTGAAGAGGTCGAACTGACCGATATCCAACCGGGTGAACATACGCTGACAGTCAGCATCCCCGAAGCCCAGCAAGTAGACGGTAATAAGCTGAACCATTGGCTGGTTTCCGCCTATCTGGTTTGGGATGAATGATTATGGTAGGGGCGGGGTCTGCCCGCCCTTTGCAACAATAATGTGACAATCCGGTGAGGGCGGGCCAACCCCGCCTCTACTATCAACCTGTTAAATCATTATTATTATGGATACATTATTACCTTTCGCCCTTTTGTGCTTCACCTCTTTTTTCACGTTGACAAACCCGTTAGGCACCATGCCCGTGTTCCTGACAATGACCAACGGCATGAGCGACGACGAACGCAAAACCATCGTACGCCGTGCCACCATCGTCTCCTTCATCACCCTGATGGTTTTTACCTTCTCCGGACAATTCCTGTTTAAATTCTTCGGTATTTCTACGAACGGTTTCCGTATTGCCGGAGGTATTATTATCTTTACCATCGGATTTGACATGCTTCAGGCACGTTATTCCAAGGCAAAACTCAAAGACGATGAGGTGAAAACCTATGTGAACGATATCTCCGTCACCCCGCTAGCCATCCCGATGCTTTGCGGCCCCGGTGCAATCGCCAACGGTATCATGCTGATGGAAGATGCGAATACGCTGATAAAGAAGATACTGCTAGTAAGCGTGATCGCTTCCGTCTACTTCATCACCTTCCTGATCCTTCGGGCATCGACCCGGCTGAACAAGTATATGGGGGAGACAGGCAACAACGTGATGATGCGTCTGATGGGGCTTATCCTGATGGTTATTGCCGTGGAATGCTTTGTAAGCGGTTTCAAGCCGATAATGGTCGATATATTGCAACAAGCTAACTTATGATAGAAGGAATACAGGTGATCGGCTTTGATGCCGACGACACACTTTGGATAAACGAAACTTATTTTCTGGAGACGGAGCAGAAGCTCCGTCTTTTGCTTGCCCCTTATGTAGACAGCGAAACTGTCTCGGCCGAACTTTTCCGTACGGAAAGCCGTAACATGCCTCTCTACGGCTATGGCGTGAAAGCCTATATCCTTTCTGTGATTGAAACGGCCATCCGCATCACCGACGGTAAAGTACCCGCCGGTATACTCGAACAGATCCTTATGCTCGGAAAAGAACAACTCACCAAACCTGTGGAGTTATTGGACGGGGTAGAAGACACCCTGAACGCCCTCGTTGGCCGCTACCGCCTGATCGTTGTAACCAAAGGCGACCTGCTCGACCAGGAGCAGAAACTACGCCGTTCCGGTATCGAACATCTGTTCCATCACGTCGAGATCATGAGCGATAAGACCGACCGCGAATACCGCGCCCTGCTCAACCACCTCGATATCCGCCCGGAAGAGTTCCTGATGATAGGCAACTCTGTACGTTCCGATATTATTCCCCCGCTAAATCTCGGTAGTTATGCCATCCATGTCCCTTATCATACCACCTGGGCACACGAATTAGTAGATGAACCGGTCGTAAGCCCGCGTTTTTATTCCGTAGACTCTTTGTGGGATGTAATTTCACTACTGTCTTAAAATATGGAAAGAAAATATTTTATGGCTCTGACCGAAGAATTACCGATTTACCGTGTGTCATATCGCCTATCATAAGTAAACCTGCCTGTCCCAGCCTTTGCCGCAGAACAGGCGAGTATAAGTTAAAACCTCCGCTCTTTTGCCTCTTTTGGATTTATTGGCTACCTTTGTCTCTTCCGATACTTGTCGGGTAAGAAATAAAGAGAAATGCATATTTGCTAAAAAATAGAAAGGAGAACAGTTATATGGATACTGCAATTAATAACACAAATAATTATTGGAGTGTGCTGAAAGATTTGAGCAAAGAGGCAAAACTTGATTTGATAGCTCGCTTAAGTAATTCTCTGCTTCATAAAGACAAGGAAAAAGTTGTTTCTGCTGATAGCTTTTATGGTGTATGGAAAGATGGTGATTCGGATGATGCCGATTTGCTGAATGAGACTATTAAATCGTCACGGAAGTTTAAGGATGATATAAAAGCATTCTGAAGTTATGAAGAAGTATTTACTTGATACAAATATTTGTATATTTCTTTTACGGGGAAAATACAATGTTAATAAGAAAATAGATACAGTAGGATTGGATAATTGTTATATATCCGAGATAACAGTTGCGGAGTTGAAGTATGGTGCCGAATTAGGACGTAGACAAGGATTACATCATCGGCAGCAGAGTTTGGACGAGTTTATATCTTCTATTCATGTTTTACCAATAACGGGTACTCTTAATTTGTTCGCATCTGAAAAGGTTCGGTTACGTTTGGCCGGTACTCCGGCAGAAGACAACTTTGATTTGTTGATAGGCTGTACTGCTATAGCTCATAAAATGATAATGGTAACAGAAAATTTGAAAGACTTTCAAAATCTATCCGGTATTCGTCTTGAAAACTGGATAATTAGGAATGGTTAAGTTTTACGATTATTAATATCTGCAAACTTCTTCTTCCCTTTTAAATAAAAACCAATAATCAAGCTATCATTTATCAACTCCGGGATAGTGCCGAGCGTCGTCTTAGCCAGATTCTCCCGGCGTTTCTCTGCATATTCAGGTTTCATATCGAAGAAAGCTTTTCTTGCTTCGTATACTGCTTTGGCATTCTGAACGTGGCCGCACAGCAGGAACTTCGTTGCAGCAATATAGTCGAGCCAGAAGCGGGCACGCATCACATGCTTCAAGTCTTTTTCCGGCAGATTCTTATAAAGCATCAACAGGTTGTTACGGAAGTTGAGGAAGGTCTTGCGCGGGCTTTCTACCTGCAGAGTGGCACCGCCAACGTGGTAAACGACCGACTGGGGCGTACATACCAGGCGATACCCCCGCGAACGCAGCCGCCAGCACATATCGATCTCTTCCTGGTGGGCGAAGAAGCCGGCATCGAGTCCGCCAACTTCCTTGTAGATAGTGGTACGGATAAACAGGCAGGCTCCGGTAGCCCAGAGGATATCTGCAGGTGTGTCGTACTGGCCTTCGTCTTTTTCTACAACATGCAACAGGCGTCCCCGGCAATAAGGGTATCCGTAGATATCCATATAGCCGCCGGCAGCTCCGGCATATTCGAAATAATCCTTGTTACGCTGTGCCCTGATCTTGGGTTGGGCGGCAACGATGGTAGAGTCGGCTTCCATTGCGGCCAGCGGGGCGTCGAGCCATCCCGGAGTTACTTCGACATCGCTGTTCAGCAGGACGGTGTATTCGTTGTTGATCTGCTTCAATGCCTGGTTATATCCTTCGGCAAATCCGTAGTTCTTGTCCAGTTGGATGATCCGTACGGCAGGAAATTTCTCTTTCAGCATATCGACGGACGCATCGGTAGAACCGTTGTCGGCAACGATTACTTCTGCCAGCTCGGCCGGGCTATAATCCATTACCGACGGCAGGAATTCTTCCATCAGCTTCGCTCCATTCCAGTTGAGGATGACGACGGCGACTTTTTTAGTATTACTCTGCATCTTCACGTTTGTATTTCCAGCGTTTATGTGTCCAGAGCCAGTAGGCCGGGTTGCGAAGGATCATCTTTTCAGTCATACGGGCGTATGATTCGGTGATCTCGTTTTCGGCAGTCTCTTTAGCGTGGGCGGTCATTAGCTTGAATTCGACTGTATAATAACCTCGTTTCACCTTCTGGACATCCAGGAAGATAACCGGGAGATCCAGCTTACGGGCGATGCGTTCGGCACCGTTCAGTATGGCGGTGTCCTGGTTGAGGAAAGTAGTCCAGTAATGCAAGTTGGCCTTGCTCGGTGTCTGGTCGGCTATGAAGATAACGATGTTCTTGCTGTTTTCACGTTTCAGCGTCATCATGTCGCGAACCGTGTCGTTCTTCTTCATCCCATACGAACCGAAGCGGGTGCGCAGGTAGATGAACAGGCGGTCGACTGCCTTATTGTTCAACGGGCGGTAGATCTGCCATAAACGGGAGTCGGTGAACACCAGGCTGGAGGCGCTGAACCATTCCCAGTTGCCGTAGTGTCCCATCAGCATCATGACCGTATTCTGTCCTTCAGCCTGCAGGCGGGTCGCCACTTCCGGGTTCTTGATGTGGGCACGGCGCAATACCTCTTCGGGGGAGATATGTGCCAGTTTGATGGTCTCGACAATGTAGTCGGCGAAATGATGATAGAAGGCTTTCTCCAATCGGCGCAGCTCTATTTCTGATTTGTCGGGGAAAGAGGCTTCCATATTACGGCGTACGACCCGTAACCTGTAACGGATCACTCTGTATATAAGTACGTACAGGATATCAGACAGTACATAAAGCACCGGCATCGGTAAGAATGCATGGAGCTTGGCCCATGCAAAGATCAATCCATATTGAATTTTATTCCACATATCAACCGATAGTTACTAGTTCGCAATTCAGTGCGGTACGGTCTTCATTCCATCCGGTCAGCGTCACCCGGCGGGTTTCGTTAACCAGTGAATTGTCGTAAGGTATCTCTACTTTAATATAGTTCTCAGTAAAGCCGTGCATCCGGCCGTCTTTGCGGGTATGCTCGAACAGGACTTCCGCCTGGCTACCGATATGGGCGTCATAAAAGGCATGTAGTTTCCTGTCGGAGATATCCAACAGTTGCTGGCTGCGGGCATGTTTCACTTTCGGGTCTACCGAATGGGCGATCTTCAGCGCCTGTGTGCCGGGACGTTCGGAATAGCTGAACACATGCAGCTGGCTTATATCCAGGCTGTCGATAAAGGTACGGGCATCTTCGAAGAACTCGTCTGTCTCGCCACGGGTACCGACAATCACATCCACGCCGATAAAGGCGTGCGGCATGATTTCTTTGATCTTTTCTATCTTATGACGGAACAGTTCGGTATCGTAACGGCGGCGCATCAGTTTCAGTACGTCGTCGCTTCCGCTTTGTAGAGGGATATGGAAATGCGGGGCGAAACGTTTGCTGGAAGCTACGAAGTCGATGGCCTCGTCCGTAATCAGGTTGGGCTCGATGGAAGAGATACGGTAGCGTACGATACCTTCCACTTCGTCGAGGGCGCGGATCAGGTCGATGAATGTTTCACCGGTAGACTTACCGAAGTCGCCGATATTGACTCCCGTCAATACGATCTCTTTTCCGCCTTTGCGGGCTACTTCCCGGGCCTGCTCCACCATGCTGGCGATAGTACCGTTGCGGCTTCGTCCGCGGGCAAAAGGTATGGTACAGTAGGAGCAGTAGTAGTCGCATCCGTCCTGTACTTTCAGGAAATGGCGGGTGCGGTCGTCTGCCGAGCAGGAAGGAGAGAAGCTACGGATATCTTTACTTTCGGAAGCGATGATGGCGCCATCACTTTCTTTCTTTTTCAGGTCGTCCAGATACATTAATATATCCAGCTTTTGTTCGGCGCCCAATACCAGGTCGACTCCTTCGATATGGGCTACTTCTTCGGGCTTGAGCTGCGCATAGCAACCGGTCACTACCATAAAGGCTCCGGGATGCTGCTTGCTGATCCGGCGGATGGCCTGGCGGCATTTCTTATCGGCCAGTTCCGTTACCGAGCAGGTATTTACAACACAAATATCTGCTTTTTCACCCGCACGGGCTTTGCGTACGCCCTGTTCTGCCAGTACCTTCCCGATGGTAGAGGTTTCTGCGAAATTGAGCTTACAGCCCAGGGTATAATAAGCAGCTATCTTATTTTCAAATACGGTTTTGTCTATCATTGCGATTGAATTATCGCGCAAATGTAGCGAAAATTATTGACATGTATGTTGTAGACGCTTTATGTGGGTTCAGTGCATGCCATTTAGATAACTAATAGCCAAGGAATGTTTTTCCCTATCATAAACTCCCCACATTTTTCACTTGCGTGGGGAACTTTCCCCACTACAATGGGGAATAATACCCATTATAATGGGGGAAAATACCCACTGTAATGGGGAAATACCTACTATAAGGAAGTTAAAACCAGGCTTCGCGATTAAATATAGAAAATAGTGAGGCTGAAATAGTGCGGAACCCTGACAAGGGTTTGAAGGCTCATCTCTGGCAAAAAACGAATCAGATTATAAATTCAAAACAATTTCTTAATAATAGGGGAATAGACCAATAAAGATTGTTAATAGTAGAGGGCGTAATGTCTATTTAGTTGTTTGTTTTTCTTATAGTACGTATATTTCGTACGAATTATTCGTATTTCAGTATGCGTTTGTAATAATGTATTCACAACAAACAAGAAGTCATGAAAAAATTAAATGCAAATCTGGCAATCATCCTTCTTACAATAGTAGGATGCACGGGATGCAATCAGTCCGGTTCCCAAACAGACGAGATTATCACGGTCGATGTCACCGCAAGTTATCCTGAAAAAGAACTGATCCTTCAGGACTTTATGGATGTAGAATACATTCCGCTGGAAACTTCCGACGAGTTTATTACCCACGGTATAGTGGAAGCGGTCGGTAAGCATGTCCTATTGATAAGAAACCGGAATGACGGGAATATCTTTGTTTTTGACCGGACAGGGAAAGGGGTAAGAAAGATAAACCGTCTGGGACAAGGTGCTGAGGAATATTCATCGGTTTCAAGGATTATTCTTGATGAGGATAACAACGAAATCTATGTCAAAGACCATTCTCCCAGAAAAATACTGGTGTATGACTTATCCGGTAACTTTAAGAGAAGTTTCAAATTTGCAGATACCGGTTATTATGATGACATTTTCAATTATGACCGGGATCATCTGATTTGCTATAAGAAATATTATACCCCGAAAGAAGACGAACAGGCCTGTCATCTGATTATCTCAAAGCAGGATGGAAGTGTCACCCATGAAATTCGTATTCCTTTTAAAGAATATGAAACACCGGTCATAACAAAGGATGAGTTGACTATTATGCCTGCATACTTCCTGACATCTCCCAGTCGTGGCAACTGGGCACTTGTAAATACGTCGTCCGATACGATATATAATTATTCGCCGGATAATAACCTGACTCCCTTTATTGTAAGAACTCCTTCTATACACGCTATGGAGACTAAGGTATTTCTGTTCCCGACTGTTATTACCGACCGTTATTGTTTCATGCGCGCTATGAAAAAGGAAGTAAACTTTACAACGTTCAAAGGATTCCCCAATACCGACCTGATGTATGACAAGCAGGAAAATGCTATTTTCCAATATACCGTCTACAATGATGATTATTCAAAAAAGAAACAAGTCTCATTAGGACAGGAAATAGAAGGAACCGTGGATCAGAAGATAGCTACCTGTTATTCTTTAGATGCCCCGGAGCTTGTTGAAGCCTACGAAAAGGGAGAGTTGAAAGGCAAGCTGAAAGAAATTGCGGCTGAGTTGGATGAAGAATCGAATCCGGTGGTCATGTTGGTGAAGTATAAGGGTTAAACTCAGTCTATCTGTTGTGTATCTGCCGGAGAGTCTTTATTTTTGCACAAAATATAAGCATTTGTGCTATGATACAAGAAAACTTCATTAAGATATACGAGAACAGTTTCAAAGAGAACTGGTCATTACCTGCTCTGACCGACTATAGTAAGAACGTTACTTTTACATTTGAAGATGTGGCGAAGGAAATTGCCCGCATCCATATTCTGTTTGAGGAATGTCAGATCCGCCGGGGCGACAAGATTGCTCTGATCGGGAAAGACAGTGCCCGTTGGTGCATTGTCTATATGGCGGCTGTTACGTATGGAGCGATTATTGTGCCTATCCTGCAGGACTTCAATCCGAATGATGTACATCATATAATCAACCATTCCGAATCTGTATTCCTTTTTGTCAGCGACCGTATCTGGGATTCACTGGAAGAAGATAAGATCGAGGAGATACGCGGTGTATTTTCCCTTTCCGATTTCCGTTGCCTGCATCAGCGTGACGGCGAGAGTATCCAGAAGCTGATGAAGTCGATGGATGAAAAAATGGCGGAGAAGTATCCGAAAGGATTTTCCAAAGAGGATATCAAATATGCCGAGCTGGATAATGACAAGGTGGTATTGCTGAACTATACTTCCGGAACCACCGGTTTCAGTAAAGGCGTCATGCTGACCGGTAATAACCTGGCAGGGAATGTGACGTATGCCATGACACTCGACCTGATGTATCGCGGCGACCGCGAATTATGTTTCCTTCCGTTGGCTCATGCTTATAGCTGTGCTTTCAACTTCCTTGTGCCGATGGCTGTGGGAGCCCATGTATATATGTTGGGTAAAGTTCCTTCCCCGAAGATCCTGTTGAAAGCATTTGAAGAGGTGAAGCCGAACCTGATCCTGACTGTCCCGTTGATCCTTGAAAAGATCTATAAGAAAATGATCCTTCCCCAGCTGAGCAAGACGACGATGAAGCTGGCCTTGAATATACCTTTGTTGGACTCACGTATCTATGCGCAGATACGCAAACATCTCGTGGATGCAATGGGAGGCCGTTTCCGTGAAGTGATTGTCGGTGGTGCCGCCATGAACCAGGAGGTGACGGATTTCCTTTATAAGATCAAATTCCCTTTTACGATCGGTTACGGAATGACAGAGTGCGGCCCGCTGATCAGCTACGATCATAACGATGAATACGTTCCGGGTTCTTGTGGACAGGTACTGAAAGGAATAATGGAAGTCCGCATCGATTCCGACGATCCATATAATAAGGTAGGGGAGATCCAGGTTCGCGGAGAGAATGTGATGAAAGGATATTATAAGAATGAAGAGGCAACGAAGAATGCCTTTACCGAAGACGGCTGGCTCCATACCGGCGACCTGGGTACGATCGATCATGATAACCGTATCTTTATCCGTGGCCGTAGCAAGACGATGATCCTGGGTGCAAGCGGACAGAATATCTATCCGGAAGAGATCGAGTCGAAGATAAACAACCTGCCTTTCGTGATGGAAAGTATCGTTATCGAGAAAAACGGCAAACTGGTGGCTTTGGTCTATCCCGATTATGACACTGTGGACGGTACCGGGATCTCGCATACCGACCTTCCGGTCATTATGGAGCAGAACCGGACTGAACTGAATAAACAGTTGGCTTCGTATGAATTTGTTTCGGAAATACAATTGTATCCTACAGAGTTTGAGAAAACACCGAAGAAGAGCATAAAGAGGTATTTATACAGTAATTACTGATAAATATTCAGGATAATCATACCAAACATATTCGTTTGGATTTATAGAAAAGAGAGTATGCTTAAAAAAACTTTTTGATATAGCATTTTAAGATACTCTCTTTTTATGTATTTACCTCTCTGTATTATCTGGGATTAGGCACGACACCGGGATTAATCAGTGTCTCGTCTCCGGATATCTGATGTGGTATTCGTAAGTCGGTTGGCTGGATAATCTCCCAGGGATGTGTACCGGCGTAACGACGATCCATCGGTTTATTATTGCGGAAAAGATCTTTCCAGCGGAAACCCTCATATGCTAGTTCAAGGCGACGTTCGTCAAGGACAACATCCAATATATCCGTATATCCCCGGGCTGTCATATTACTGGTTGTCATTAACTGCTCTCCGGAAAGACCGGCACGGCTACGAATAACATTCACGTCAGCTAATGCTGCTGTGGAATTGTTTAATTTTGCATAAGCTTCTGCTCGGTTTAAGATTATCTCTCCCCATCTGATCATCGGATAAGAACATAACATGGCATCCCCATCCTGATATGAGAACTTCGTGTTGAATATTTTTCTGTAGCTCATACGATTATTGGTTGCAGGGGTAATTGTTACGTTAATCTTATTCCCATTGTATGTGAAGAAGTATTTGGGATAAGTATTTATTATTTCTTCCTTAATATATATTTTAGCACTAGTGTTAGTGAAATAATCATCAGGGACAGGATTGTTTAATCCGGGATTATTACTGAAGATAATATATTTCCCCCCGGCATCTTCTGCGAGATAACGATATTGAGATCCGTAATACCTACTGGTGGGATTAGGAACCGGCCAATTAGCCATCCATTTGACATTTTCACCATTGAAAGTAACTCCAGGAGTAGGGATCGGCTGGAATAGATGGAAGTCTTTCCAACGTATATCATCGTCTGCATATCGGTTGAATAATTCGTACATAGGATCGGACGGATAAATCTCACCCCAACCAGCACCACTTGCTGGATCATTGAGATACATGGAGGCAACAGAACTATTCCCTTGAGTTTCGTTTGCAAGGTATCCAATGCACCAGAGTGTTTCCCGTGAGGTCTGTGTCCGTGTGAAGTAAGTGGCAAGATCAGGATCGAGAACGTCTTCCGGAGTTTTACCATTTAACATTTCATTTACGATATTTACAACATCTTGATTTCGGCCCATATAGAGGTATAATCTGGATAAAAGACCTTGGGCAGAACCTTTCCATGCGTAACTAGCATTGTCTGAACGACGATAATTACCCATTAGTTGAATTGCCTTATTAAGATCTTTTTCGATTTGGGCATAAACTTCTCCAATAGATGCCCTTGTTATTTCACCGGTTATAGATTCTTCAGTACGAAGTACGACTGCGGGATTGTCTGCGCCCTGGGAATATGGACGAGCAAACAGGTCGCAAAGATTCATATATACTAGGGCACGTAGAAAATAGTTTTCTCCAAGAATATGATCATTTTTTTCGGACAGTCCTTCAGTTCCTATTCTAATATTTGTATTTAAAATATTCAGTATAGAATAAGAAGAGTACCACATATAACGACATGTCGCTTCAGTATTCTGATCCGTATATTCATATGATTTCATAAAAGGGTCGGTGGTAACTCCGGCAATAAAAACGTTGTCACCCCGGAATTCGTTCATTTGAAACCAATTTCTTGCATAAACGTCTCTGCTGGATGAACCGCCGGCCATTCCCGAACGATTTGTTTTGAACCATCTGTAAGCTCCTATAGTAGCATATTCGATACCTGTTGGATCATTGGCCAATTGGTCTGAAGTCATAGTTGACTCAGGAGTCAAATCCATATCCACACAAGATGACAAGGATATGCCTAAAATAGTGGTTGCTAGTATTAAAAATTTATTTTTCATGATAAATGATCATTTTAGTTTATATTAGAAATTTAATTCAACACCGAGTGAAAAAGTTCGGTTAGACGGGTATATATAGTTAATAGAACCTGCGACATTGGAGATGCCACTTGCCGTAAGATCTGTTTCCGGATCAGGACCTGAGAATTTGCTGAATGTTAGCAGATTGTCACCACTGAGAAATACTCTGGCATTTTTGATATACAACTTGCTTAGCACCTTTTCCGGTATATTGTACCCAATATTGATATTACGTATACGTAAATAACTTCCATTTTCCAGGAAACGGGATGAAGGGTTTGTGGAATTTTTGTTACCACCATAAACCGGTAGCGGGTGAGTGGCAATATCTCCGGGTTTTTCCCATCTGCTCCATCCTAGACCATTATCTAATGACATCTGATTATATTGGGCCTGACGGCCGTCATTATCCATGGAAGCGCGTGCTCCGTTATAAATCTTATTTCCATATACGAATAAAATGTTCATACCGAAAGTGAAGCCTTTATAAGATAAGTTATTTAGTAAACCTCCTGAAAATTTAGGAGTAGGAGAAGAGCCCAGCCAATCGATTTTAGCTTTTGAATAGTCATTGGTTACGCCTCCGTCTTCTGAAGTCCAAAGGGGATCTCCGTTAGCCGGGTCTACTCCACGCCATTCCGGCATATACCAAGCATATAATTCATGCCCTTCTTCCAATCGTTGCCGTGCAGCGTCTGCCGCACCGACCATGATAGGTGTACCGGGTTTTCCTGGTTCACCTCCGGGTAATTTTTCCACTCGGTTTTTATTGAACCCGATATTGAATGAGGTTGTCCACTTTAGGTTTTTATTTTCAATATTTGTACTGGTTAATTGAACTTCAATACCCTTGTTACTGATCTTTCCGATATTTCTCAAGTAGCTGTAAAAACCGGTGCTGGGAGCTTCTGGAGCACTAAACAGAAGATCCGAGTTGAGGTTTCTGTAAAGATCGATACTACCTTCAAGCCAGTTGAAAAGCTTAAAATCTATACCTCCTGATGTCATTAAACATTTTTCCCATCCAAGGTCTGGGTTTGCAAGGCTCGAGGGTTGAGCTCCCGGATTACCTAGATAAGTAACACCTGAAAATGTGTAAGCGTCCATATAGGCAAAATCACCAATATCGGCATTACCTGTTAAACCAAAGCTTCCGCGAATTTTGAGGAATGTCAAAACTTTGTTTCCTTTAAGAAATTTTTCGTTGGAGGCTAGCCATCCGACACTCATAGAAGGAAAGAAACCTACACGATTATTGGGGGCAAAACGACTGCTTGCATCTGCGCGAAATGATGCTGTTGCGATGTATTTGTCGGAATAAGAGTAGTTTAACTGCGTAAAGGCAGACCAGGTCGCTCTCGGAGTTGCATAACCGCCTGTTGCACGCATAGTGGTTGCAGCACCGGCGGATACAATTTCCATTCCTATTGGTTGTTGATCGGCAGTTGCTCCAAATCTATAATCCCCTTTGTCTTCACTGAACTCATATCCTACAAGACCTCCCAAATCATGGTTCCCTATGCGATGTGAAGCTTTGAGGAGCGTTGTGTTTTTATAACCGCCTAGCGGATAGGAGGAGTTATCTTCTATATGACTTCCTTGAGTGATACCGTTCCAAGTCTGGCTGGCATCTCGTGAATCATAATAAACTTTTTCCCAACGTTGTGCCCGTTCTAAACGTACGGTATTGGTTGCTGTTAACCATGGGAGAATATGCCAATTAAGCACAAGATCAAGGTTCATGCGCGTGCCGCCTTCCTTATTATAATTATATTGGTAACCGTGCCAGGGATTCTGGCGGTTCGCATAAAACCATCTTTGGTCTGCTGTCGGTATCCCTGCAATATTGACAGGATCGCCGTTTTCGTCGAATGGGTTATCCCAGGGAATACCGCGATAAGCCATTTCACTGAATGTGTTTGACCAAAGGTTGTTTTTCTTGTTTTCACGCATGTTCATGCGAACGCTTAGATCAAGAGTACTGGAAAGTTGTGCGTTGAAATTTAAACGTATGTTGCTTCGTTTATAGGATGTACCGGGCATTGTCCCTTTTTGATTGTAATGGTTGAGACTGACCATATACGAGGTGTTTTTTGTTCCACCTGTAACTGAGGCATAGTAATCTTGGGCATTACCTGTTTTGAATGTGTTGCCTAACCAATCATAATTCCGTTGTTTGAGAGTTTGTGGAAAGTCTGCTTCGAAATTAGGTATCCCCCATGATTCCCATAGATTGTAGAGTTCTTCTCCATCCATGGGCTTGAATCTGCCGAAAAGAGCTTGAGTAAGGGCTGCATTCACTCTTACTGTTATTTTGGGTGCCTGATTCCGTTTTCCTTGTTTGGTGGTAATTACGATAACACCGTTTGCTCCTTCTGCTCCATAGATGGCAGTAGAACCGACATCTTTTAAGACTGTTACTGTTTCTACGTCGTTGGGATCGTAGGTACCCCCCGGGATACCGTCAACTACGAATAAGGGACTTTTCCCGGCGGTAATAGTTCCCACGCCGCGAATAACTAAATTAGCCTCCGAACCAGGGGCACCACTGCTGTTGGTTACCATCAATCCAGAGACTTTACCTTGAAGCATTGAGCCGAAGTCTGATGTAACGTTGTCAGTTATGGCTTCGCTGTTCAATGTGGTTGCCGAACTTGTCATTACAGCCTTTCTTACGCTTGTATATCCGATAACGACAACTTCATCCAGAACTTCACTGGACCCCATGACTACATTAATTGTAGTCCTGTCTCCTACGATTTCTTCGACTGTAGTGTATCCGACATATGAAAAGACTAATGTCGCATCAGAAGGTACATCGCTGAGTGTGTATCCTCCGTCAATATCTGTAACTGTTCCAGAAGAGGTTCCTTTAATTAAAATATTAACTCCGGGTAAGGTTTCGTTCCCATCGGACGAAGTTACCTTTCCTGTTACAGTTTTCTGGGCAAATGCAGTTCCGATTGTAAGGAAAAGAATTCCTATACAAATTAAATGCACTTTTCTGAATAATTGTAGATCCATGGTATTAAATTTAGATGGTTTATAAATAAAGTAAATAATTGATTCTCGGATTTTATGATAAGGATGTATTGTGTCAATATACTTCTATCAGGTAGTTTCTTGTGAAATAGGGGGTTATCACAGGATTTTCTCCGTCAATTTCGTAAGTTTTCTTTTCATCGGAAGTATATTCGCAAACGGTATATTTACGTTTTTCCAAACCACGTAATTCGATAGGCTCGCCATTCCATTGATCGGCATAAAATGCATAATACATTTTCCCGTCTTTATTAATTACATGGGTTTCCGGCTTATCATATGCAATATCATACAGGTTGATATAGTTTCCTGTAGAGATCATTTTGTCATTATAAATACTTACCCATTTTTTGTAAAGCTTTTCTTTTTCTGGTGTCAGAACGTAACTTTTACGAACATTGGGGTTATCTTTGGGATAGGTAAATTTTGAACCGATAACACCTCCGATTCCGATCTGGGTACCAAAATCATTTCCATTGTCACTCAATTCGACATGATCGGCATAATATGCCAGTTTATCAGAAATTGCTCTATAGGTCTTTGCTTTATGCCGTATTTGCCAACTGGATGTAGGATCTGATGATACTGCCTGATTCATAAATGGAATCATAAAGTAGTTGATTGCACAACCGCATGGACAAAATTGTACGACTGCATTGGGTTTGTATGTTCGTGCTTTTTCGTAAATGTTTTGGAAATATGTAGGCATTAGCTCAGACGATTGTTCCGGATATTCCAGTTTGCTGGTGCGATTGTAATCCGGTAAACAACAATTCATGTGCTGTCCATCGAGTTTAAGACCGTCAAAGTTCCATGTAACAATAAAACGTTCTAACAGATTGTTTGTATATTTCTCCGTTATAGGATTAATAGGAGATAAATAATAACTATCCCACCATGTGATATATTGTGGAGATCCCCATTGGGTTTTAAGTTTTATTCCCGGGTTTTCTTGTAAGACCTTTGTTCCCGGGTCTGCCGCCAAGGGAGCCCACCATAATTTGGCTTTCATTCCATACTGATGTATTGCATCGGTAATTTGACGCATGTCTTTGTCACCTCCGGGGAAACGAGAATTTGTTTCCCAGTCTCCTTCTGCTATCTGAAATCCGTCATCTACATCGACCCATTTGAATCCTAATTCCTTAACTTTAGGAAGAGTCCCGATTATTTCCTCAATAGTAAATGTGCGTTCATATCCCCATGCGCACCAAACAGCTTCATAAGCTTCAGGTTCGGGCTTGGGAAAGACTATGCCTTGAGTTTCCATATAACGGGAAAAACGATCCAGAGGTTCGTAAAAATCTCCGGTGTGAATGCCGATAAATGAATTGTAAGTCCGTAGGGTATCACCAGCAGCAAGTATTTCACGTCCTTCTTTTGATTCGTAAGTTAATGCAATAGATGCATGATTATCATGAGTGAGCCATTGGACAGGCATTGATATCATTTTCAATGTTTTCTCAGTCAGTCCAGTTACGATACCACCATCACGACGCCAGAGATCGATCATTGGTATACCACCTCCGTAATCAGAATCGTTCATTCCCAGGAAATTTTTTTTGTAATATCCGGGTTTTACTTCCAGAATCCAATCCATTCGACGACTGGTGGATGTCGGTTGGAACGACCAAACGGATGTATCGGCTACATCTATATGTAATTCATTCATTTTCCAGCCATTTACAGTAATATCTTTACTCCCTCTGTTTATGTAATAGGTTTCGATCAGGAGTATTTTTTCTAAATTTTCCGGAATAGTTATTTTTTGATGTTTTTCGATACAAAAGCCACCTTTGTTATAAGTTCCTGTTAATGAATAACCGGACGTATTTCCTTCTTTAAATTCTGATACATTTGTTAATTTAAAGAGTGAGGCTGTAAACTCTGTGGCTATTAAAGCATCTGATTCGATGAAATTATTATGAAAAGATGAGGTCGAATTATTGAGAGACGTTAACCTTGCTCTCATCATCTCATCTATCTCCAGTTGCAAGTCGCCGTTTTTTATTATTATGCCTTTACTGCATCCTGTACATAGCACTATTAATAATAAAAGCGATATAATGCTTCGTTGTTCTTTCATGATTTATTCTTTTTAATTTGTTTGCTTTATCTCTGTTTGTTCTCTTAAATACATCATCGGAGGACTAAAAAGCGCTTTATTCTATCGACATAGTAATCATCGCTAAAACAGCTAGCCCCATGCCAATCTGTGTGACGATATCCGGAACCACCGCATATATGATAAGTGACAATACCATGGTAAATAAAGGAGCCAATCCTTCCATTGGAGATACCAGAATGGCTTTTCCATATCGATAAGCATAAACTAGTGTTAACGCACCGACGGCATTGAGTAGCTGGATTAAAAAACTTTTTATTGCCCATTCCCAACTGAGATTAATCCCTTCTGCTTGCCAATTGGTCATATAATAAGCGACAGGAATTAGGCATATAGCAGTGAAGGCCATATAGACGAAGATACTTTCGGCTTGCATTTCGGTCTTATTCGCGAATTTCATTGTAAATCCCTGAATACCCCACATGATAAAGATCAATAAGGCAAAAAACAGCCATAGATAACCGGTTACGTGACTATCGGACTTGTCACCCTGCAACGAAAGGAAAAGGATCGCACAGAGTGCTGCTGCAATACCGAATAATTGTATACGGCCCGCCCGTTCTTTCAAGAAAACCATCGAAAGCGTGATCGTCACCACAGGAGCCATGGATATAAAAGGAAAGACAATATAAGCTGGACCGAAACGGAGTGCCTCGAAAAGAAGTAATTGCCCACCCGCACCGAGAAAACCGATCATACAGCCGAGTAGAATTGATCGGGCATTAAAATCGAATTTCCATTTAGCTGTACAGAGGGCACCAATGGCGCATGGGATCATGGCCAAAGCCCAGGCAATATAGGTAAAAGTAGCCGGAAATCCCGCTTTTTCAGGAATTTCGCTGAATGCTCCCCAGATACCCCATGTTATCATTGTGATACTGATGAATAACAACCATTTACGATTCTTCATATTATTAAAACTCTTGCTGTTGTTTTCGTTTTAATAGTTTAGCCGCATTCTCCCAATAGATCTTTTTCAAGACATCGTCGGGCAGATAAAAACCACTCAAAGGCCAGTAATAGCTGTTTCCAGGGCGGATGATGTGTTCATCAGCCGTTTCCAGTATCCGATAGACGGAGCGATACATGTTTACGCTCATTCCGTTGTCGGTACCGAACAAGATCCGGTCGGCATATTTCAGGATAAATGCGCGGGTTGCTCGCGGAGTTGCTGCCGATTCCGATACACGGGCCGCCAGATCGACATACAGGTTGGGATATTTATCGAGCAGTGTACTGAGGCGTGACAGATCGTGACTCATATTGAGATAATGGCAGGCAATAAAAGTTGTTTTCGGATTAGCTGCTACGGCACGTTCAAAACTTTGCATCAGTCCTTCGTATCCCAATTCTACCTGAGTCGTATCTACTTTCCACCGTGAAGCGTTCATTAAGCCGTCATTCGTTTTGTCGATTGGTAAGTACATCCAAATCGGATCAGCCATATGAATGCTGATTGGCATACCGAGCTCTCCACATTTTTCGAGCAAAGGTTTCAGTCGCGGATGGTCCAGATGAACGCCCTTCCCTTTTGTCGGAAAGGCATAAAGGTCGCCATCACCTTTGTCACCCATTTCTCCGATTCCGACAGCTCCCATACGATGGTTTCTTTCCAGTGCTTGTATAGCTCTTTTTTCCCAATCCGGTTCATCAAAACCTGTATAATCGAAACTGCACCATAATGCAAAGCGATCTTTGTAATCGCTATATTTTTCGACCAATACCTCGAATGCTTCCCCCTTGCTGTTATTGAGGATACTTGTAACTTGAACTCCCGCAGCATCCATGGATTTTACCCATTCCGCAACTTCTTTTTTATCTTTCGCATAATTGTGCGAATGCGCATCGAATACTGGATACTTGGCCTTTTGAGGAAAGGTTGCAGGAATATTGAATACGGAAATCGGTTTGTAGTCTTTCAACAACAAATGTTCCACATCCTGACCCGATATCTGGTTCAGGGAACCCCCTAATAGGGCACAGATAAATAACTTAATTGAAAGCTTTCTCATAATGATTTAATTTTAAAAAGTTTTTCAGCATTACTTCTGTAAATTTTCTTCAGTACATCGTCGGGCAGCTCGAAACCACTCAACGGCCAGTAATGGCTGTTGCCGGGAGTGATGATATGTTCGTCGTTACTTTCCAGTATTCGAAATACTGACCGATACATCTGTGCACGTCGGCCGTTATCCGTACCGAAAAGAATGCGGTCGGCATATCGGATAATGAATTCGCGCGTGGCACGAGGGGTTGCTGCCGATTCCGATACACGGGCCGAAATATCGAGGTAGAGATTGGGGTACTGGTCGAGTAGCCGTCCCAAACGTGGCAGATCATGATTCATATTCAGGTAATGACAGGCGATAAAGGTTGTTTTCGGGTTTGCTTTCAATGCATTTTCGAAATGTAACATTAAGCCGTCATATCCCAAGCAATTTGTTTTAGTAGTATCGATCCGCCAATTGGCAGAGTTCATTAATCCGTCGTTGTTTGCATCTATCGGCAGGTACATCCATATCGGTTCGCCCACATGAATATTGACTGGCATACCAAGGCTGGCACATTTTTCAAGCAATGGCTTCAATCGTGGATGGTCTATATGAATACCTCGCCCTTCTACAGGATAGCCATAAAGGTCGCCCTCTCCTTTATCTCCCATTTCTCCTACGCCGATCACTCCTAGTTTATGGTAGTGTACTAGTGAAGCTATTGCTCTTTTTTCCCAATCCGGTTCATCAAATCCTGTATAATCGAAACTACACCAAAAGCCGAAACGATCCGGATAATCACGATATCGTTCCATAAAAACATCGATCGGTTCACCTATCCAGTTGCAACTCATAATATGAGTAAATGCGATGCCTACCGAATCCATGGTATTGACCCATTCATCTACCTCTTCCTTACTCTTGGCATAATCATGCGAATGGGCATCTATCACCGGACATCGGGCTTTCTTTACTTCTACCTGTGGTATGCGGAATGCAGAAACCGGACGGTAATCTTTCAGTAGCAGATTCTCCACATTCTGTGCCCTTACTACCCCCTGGTGCACTATAATCAGCAGGTAAAAAATCCAAATAGTTTTATTCATAAAAAATCTGTATTTCATTTCTTGTTAATTATCGAAGGTTTACCATTTCGTATTTCTTTTTCAACATTTCGACTACCGGTGCTACTGCTGCAGGAAATACTTTGCGTAAATCTATTTCTTGACTGTCCGGTAAAATTCGCTTGAGTGCTTGCATGAAATGGTCTTTTATTTCGGTAGCCAGGTTTACTTTGCATATTCCGTGACGAATAGCCTCTCTTACCTGTACAGAAGGGATGCCGGAACTTCCGTGTAAAACCAGTGGAACTTCTGTCGCCTCACGGATTTCGGCTAATCTGTCGATTGCAAGCTGTGGTGTTTCTTTATAAAATCCATGCGCTGAACCAATCGCAACCGCCAGTGCATCAACTTTTGTAAGTGTTGCAAATTTCCGGGCCTCTTCGGGGGTAGTGAAGCCACCTTGTTGCGGTTGCCCGAGTTTAGCAATATACCCCAGTTCCGCCTCTACATTAGCACCATACGGCCGGGCCATTGCCACTACAGTCTTGGTAAGGGCTACATTTTCATCGAAATCTTTTTCACTGGCATCGATCATCACAGAATCGAATCCGGCATCAAGACATCTTTTTATAAAGGGAACGGAATTGGCATGGTCCAAATGTAACCATCCTTGCAAACCGAAATCGGCAAGTCCCTGGCGTCCCATCGTAACAGCCATCTCAAGTCCCATGTAGTCGATCGAGCTTTTAGTCAGTTGTAAAATAACAACTGACTGCGTTTGGGATGCCGCTTGCAGAATAGCCCACAATGTTTCGTAATTATAGAAATTGGTAGCCAAAACAGCTGATCGGTTTTGCCGGCATGTTTTCAGTGTTTCCTGTATGCTGCTTTTCATGTTTCTTTGTGGAAAATAAAAGTTATAACTGAATGGTTTGACCGAAGATTTCCAAAGCTCTTTTTTCGATCTCATTTTTATCGGTAAAGGCTCCAATGCCACCGGCTGCGGTTGTATTGATCGCTCCAGTCAGATTTCCCAGCCGCTGACATTCTGCCAGAGAGTATCCTTTTACATAACTGTAAACAAAGCCTGCATTGAAACTGTCGCCGGCACCGATCGTATCTATCACTTCTGTATTGAGGAAAGGAGATGCTTCTAGGGTTGTTCCATCTTTTTGGAACAGAATGGAACCTTGGCTACCACATTTTACAATACAGGCTTCTCCAATATATGGACGGATCTTTTCGATTGCTTCATGTAAGTCTGAAGTACCAGCCAAACCTTTCAATTCGGTTTCATTTGGCATAAAAAGTGTGACATAAGGCAAAATCTCAGTGTAATCAAGGTCCCATTTTTCCATTGGGTCCCATTGGGTATCGAGTGAAACAGTTATGCCGCGCTCTTTAGCTAGCTTGAGTATGCGAAGCAAATCGCGTTTGAGCCCTGATTGAATAAATATCGATGAGATATGGATATGTTTCGTGATTTCGAAAACCGATGGATCAATATCATTGAATCCCATTGTGTCCATACTACCTTGATAGGTAATATTGGCCCGGTCTTCTGCGTACGCCAAGACAATCGTCGCTCCGGTAGCGTATTGGTCTGTTTCGATTAAATAACGGGTGGAGACAGATCGTTTTTCTAGGCTTGTTTTTACCAGTTCGCCGAAGTTATCTTTCCCGATCATTCCCACAAAAGCTACTTTCATACCTAGGGAAGCAGCATTGGCTGCAAAAATCGCAGTGGAACTGCCCAGCGTAAGGAGCATATCGTCTGCAAATATTTCTTTGCCAATAACCGGCATGCTTTGGATATGATTCAGAATCAGATCAACATTGAGTTCACCAATCGCTATTATATCAAACTTTTTCATAACAATGAGTTATTTAGGTTTACCAGATTAAAAGCTTGAAAATATTTATCCATATCATGTTCAATACGGCAGGAGAGGGTCGTATGTGGGTCCATGCCAAGACGTGTCAAGTTATCGAAAAGAATTTGACGGGCCATAAAGGCTTCAGGGTGTTGCCAGATATATCGACAACAGGTTTTTATGATCCACGCGCGGCGGTCTGCTTGGAGCTCTTTAAAACTGCAGAGTTTTTCCTCGGGCTGAAGCCATTTTTGCCAACGACCGGATTCTCCAACCAAACGCTCGAGTGTTGAAGTTATATTGGATAATTGAGCGATCTGTCCCTCCTTATCCCGTGCTCTCTCTATTTGTTCCAGCTCTGCTAACCCTTCATATTCACTGATTGTAAATTCGGGTCCGACATTTGCAGCTCCGACCCCGGCTAATGGGTATGCTTCCGGGTTTGAAACTCCATCAGTATAATGTCCCTTTATATAGCTACCCAGCGGTCTTACTTTTTTTGTGAGTTTACGGGCTACGGACGTGTCAAAGGTTGTGGTGTGCAGATCTGTACCGACTTTGCCGACAATAAAACAGGGCCATACATCAGAAAGCCCACAAGAGTCCAGACCTGCTTTCAGATTTTCAAGAAAAGTATCGAAAACTGCTTCGTCTGCCAATCCTCCATGTACTTCTTCAGTTCCTACTTCGTACGATATTGCAGGTAAAGATCGGGCACGTCGGAATCGTTCCGTATGCTCAATAAGTTCCACTGTCCGTTCGACAACTACTTTTATATCGATCGTTTCTCCGTCCGGGAGAAAAATATCGACGGTAGGATCTACATGGATCAGATCGTAGCCGGCCAATATTGCATCTTCAAACGATTTTTTAACGCCATTCATCACTTTTTCCAAACTCCAGTGTTCTTTGGATTGGATATCCTTCAACCATGGACCTCCATGATCGATCGCTATAATATAGGTACCGTCGTAATCGACAGCAGCGGCTTCCTGTGCGAGAAGTTTTACAAATTGCTTTTGGGTTAGACCGGTATAACCTCCGTCACTATCTACTTGATTTAGGGTTGCAGCAAAATAGATTGGAGCATTATTTCGTTTGGCCGAGCGAAAAGAAGCTTTAATAACTGCTATTGAGTTTGGGCATACGGCGAAAATTGTTCGTTTAACTCCTGTCTGCTGTTCGAGTTTTGAAATCTGGTTTAATAAATGTTCTGTCTTTGTCATATTAGTTTTTATTATAGGTTGTCATACAAGATAACTCCTTCCACGATCCTTGAAATATTTCCGGAAACAGAGGGAGTGTCGGGGTTGAGGCCGATTTCAAGCGATTTGTAGAATCCCATCAGTTGTGCTACGATAACGTACGGAATACAGTCGTATATGGATGGACTATCGCCTTCACCGAAAATCACTTCGAGATCAGATTTTATACCTGTTGTCTTTACCGGTGTTTCCGAAACTATAATCTGTGCCGTCACTTTATTATTAGTGTTGATTTGTTTCACAAGGTCGGTTTCATACCGACGGATATGTTCATCTCCGGAAAATAGATAGACCAGGACCGTTTCTTTGTTAATAATAGCTTTTGGTCCATGACGGAAGCCAAGGAAAGAATCGAATTGGCAAACAATTTTTCCATCGGTTAATTCCTGTAGTTTCAGTCGTGATTCTTCTGCGATTCCTTTCAACTCTCCTGATCCTAAGAAGACTACACGTGAAAATTCACGTTTCATGATTTCCCGGATAATCGGAGCATAAGTGGACAGTATTTTTTGAGCTTTTAGGGTCAGTGACTGGATATAGGGCAATTGGGTATCTACATGTTGTATATTTGCGACTAGCAGGGCTGTGAGGAGCATACTTGAAAAGCTGCTGGTCATCGCTAAGCCCAAATCGTTTGTTTCGGGAGGTAACAACAGGAGCAAAGTATTCTCTTTGTCTGCATTCTTTGCAAGTTCCCCTTCTTTGTTACATGTAATGTAAATATGTGCCGTATGTTTACAGTATGTATTTACAATTTTGATCGCTCCTGCACTTTCCGGACTATTTCCTGATCTGGCAAATGAAATCAATAAAACCGGTTGATTTTCATTGATGTAAGCATGGTGGTTAGTGATAAGATCTGTGGTCGAAACTGATCTTGCTCCCCGAAAATTACTTTCCGACAAGACTATCTCTAAGATATTCCCGATATAGGCTGATGTTCCGGCACCAGTATAGATAATCTGGTAGTTCCGGTCGGTATATTGGGAAATAAAAGACTCGATCCTCACACGTTGTTGCAATACTAATTCATATACTTTCAACCACATTTCTGGTTGTTGCATAATTTCTTTGTAAGTAAAAAATTGATTGTCTTTCATCTTTTTATTATTGTTTTCTTTTGGGCAAAAATATTTCATTTCTTTACAGAAAAAGAGTCAAAACATTTGTTTTTTATTTCGAAAAATTAAACAATCCCTTTGGATTATATTGTAATATACTGTAAATGCGTGTGTTGTCTGTTTTTATGCGATGAAATAAAAACATTTCGAAATGTTTCGAAATTAATATTCTATTTGTTCTTTTTACTCAATAAAATTATTATTTTTGCAAATAATTCTTATTTCTAACAACAAAAATTGTAACAGTAATGAAATCAATAGGGTCGGCAAAAGAGCGTAGAGCTACTATTTTACAGGATTTGAATGAGAATCCAGAGATTTCTATCGAAAGTATGTGTAAGAAATTTAATGTTTCGGAAGTGACTATTCGAAAGGATTTGAATATTCTTCATGAACGAAATCTTTTGTTACGTACTCGAGGCGGTGCGATCCGGTTACCAAATACCAATGGGAAAAATAATGAAACATCCTTAAAATTAAAGGGCTTGTATAATTTTAAAGAGAAGTTGGCCATTGGAAAATTTGCAGCCTCTTTGATTCGTGATGGCGAGACTATTTTGCTTGATTCAGGAACCACAACTTTTGAAATTGCAAAAAATCTTCATCATTTAAAACATTTGACAGTTATTACGAATGCTCTTGATACTGCAATTGAACTTTTAAAGTATAAAAGATTTAATGTGATCTTGCTTGGAGGTCATTTACGCGAAGTATCGCATTCTACTGTCGGTCCTTTAGCAGAATCAAACCTGAAAGTTTTTTATTGTGACAAACTTTTTCTAGGTGTGGATAGTTTCAACATTGAATTTGGGTTATCTACACATGATATTGAAGAAGCTAATATTAATCAGACTATGTTTTCTATGTCAAAAGAGGTCATTGCAGTATTAGACTCAAGTAAATTCAATAAACGTAACTTTGTATTTATTGCTCCTGTAAACAAAATTCATACAGTTGTGACCGACAATAATATTCCATCAAATATCAAAACACAAATCAAATCGATGAATATAGCCTTATATACAGTGGAGCCATTTAGTATTCCATAGAATTTAGGTTAAGGTTCTATATGAATAAACTAGCTATGAGAATTATCTTGATACACAGATAGTTGCTCCTCTATCAAAAAATAGTTGAAAAAAAAATGTCTTATGTTGTACAACATATATAATTAATACATACATTTGCATCGTTTTACAACAAGAAGACATTATAGACCGTTTAAATTAAAGACAAAATGAAAAAGTTAGTTGCATTTGCTGCTATTGTTGCAGCCGTTTCTTTCACATCATGTGGTAACAAATCTGCAGAATCAAATGCTGAAGTTGCTGAAACTGAAACTACTGTAGAAGAAACTCCTGCAGTTGTAGAAGAAGAAACTGTAACAGAAGAAGTTGCTCCTGCTGAAGGTGATTCAACTGCTGTTGCTACTGAAACAGAAGCTGCTCCTGCTGAATAATATTCAGTAATCCAGTTAAAAGGACAGTCTGTATGCTTAAACATACAGACTTTTTTTGTTTATATACGGTATAACAATATGAAAAGAAATTTACTCATCTTTCCCGCAATAGCATTATTAAGTCATACTGTCGGTGCACAGACACCGGTCGATATGAACCTGTCATTACAGAATGTAGAGATACAAGGCAAACGTTTTGCCGGACTTAGCGGAGGAGAAGTCAAGCGCCTGCAGGTTGAAAACAATCTGAGTAGCCTGACCAATACGGTGTCGGATGCTTTTCGTCAGATGCCTTCGCTGGTTACGGATATCGAAGGAGGCGTAACCTACCGTGGTTCCAGTAAAGCCGGGATGCTTATCAACGGTATTCCGTATGGACTGCTGGAAGAATACAGCGGGGATGTTTTGATACAATTGCCGGCTTTATTCTTTAACCGGATTTCCATGTCAGCTTTGCCAGATATATCCTTTGTACCTGACGGGGATGCAGGGTTGTTGAATCTTGCGTCGGCAAACTATACGAAGGAAGATTCGCCGCTGACCGTTACGTTGGGAGCCGGATTGCAGGAACGCTATAATGCCGGAGCAATCGTCAATCTGCATCCGGGTAAGTTCCACATCGTGGGGAAATATAACTATCGGAAGGAATACCGCAAGCGTTCGTTCGATAAAACGACAAAGACGGAGACAGGGACAACCCTTATGAATAATAATGCTACCGCCCGCCCAGATGTACATCTGGCAGACCTGAGTGTCGGCTACGACCTGACTTCGAATGACCTGTTGACAGTATATGGTCTGTATCATCTGATGGATTACAGCCGTTACGGTGGTATCAATAATAAGGTTCTGAATCCGGATGGCAGCGTAAAGAACCAGATGACACGTCATCGTTATAATGACCAGCGCCAGGATGCCTATGCTTTGGAGGCACGTTGGAACCATCGTTTTGCCAATCCGCAGGATCAGTTGAATATCACATTCAACTATAACGATTTCGGATATGATGAGGATAACTATTATGAGAATGAGAAGCCGGGAACAGGTACAATTCTGAAAAAGGATAATATGTTCATCAACCAGGATAAGCATAATTACTTCCTGTCTGCCGCATTCAGTAAGTTATTTGCGGATGACTGGTACTTTAAAGCCGGCTATATCGGACGATTCAAAGATGAAAAGTATAACACGGAGACGAACGATATTAATATGAGTGATGATAGTTGGGTGCCTGTTGCCAATAAGTCATACGATTATTCATTCAACCGTAATACTCATTTATTGTATGCTTCCGTCGATAAACGTTGGCATCGTTTCTCCGCCGAAGCAGGTGTACAGGGGGAAGTCAATTCACAGGAACTGAAAGCAAATACGTTGAAAGAGGAAACTACCCGTTTCCATGTATATCCCCGTGTGAAGTTGTCGTTGCAGACCGGAAAGACCGGTAACCTGTCTTTAAGTTATCTGCAACGGGTGATCCGTCCTTATGGGGCTGACCTTAATCCTTTCATCCAGTACAGCGATCCTACTCATCTGGTGCAGGGGAATCCTGATCTGAAAGATGAGTTCGTCCATTCGTTGGAATTGTCTTATTTGCTGACTGCTGATCGCTTCCGTTTATCTCCGACAGTGTATTATCGTAATAAGTCGAACCGTATAATGGAAGTGGTGAATGACGAGTCTATTTGGCAAAAGACGAATGTCGGTCATAGTGAGGCGTTAGGTTTCGAACTTTCAGGGAACTGGGATCTGATCCGTCTTCTTTCTATCGGTTTTTCCGGTAATGTGTATCGGGATGAGATCGACGGTCGTACGGTAGGATATGACGCGAAGAAATCGATGGTTTGTACCGACCTGAAGGGGAGCATAACTTTCAATATCACTTCTACTACGGAATTACAGCTGGATGGTTTCTATATTTCAGATCAGCTGACACCGCAGGGGAAAGTGAAAAGCCACAGCAGTGTGAATGCCGGGCTTTCCCAGTATTTTATGAATCGTAAGTTACGTGCTAATTTAAGCATCAATAATATATTTGACGGCCTGGAAGAGACGACTATTATCGATACTGATAAAATGCAGATGGAACAGATCCGTAATCGTGATGCACGGGTTACGTGGCTGACATTGACATATAGCTTATAACAAGAAGTCCTCGTGCCAGGCACGGGGACTTCTTGTGTTTTACTCATCCTTTTTTCTTTTAGGGATATAAATTATCAGGCGGATGGACTGATCGTAAGTGAAGTAACTCCATACCCATTCTATCAGTACCATCAGTTTATTCTTGATTCCCAGGATGGAACGAAGATGTACCAGCATCCATACCATCCAGGCGATAAACCCTTGTAATTTTAACTTTTTCAGGTCGGCAACGGCTTTGTTACGTCCTACGGTTGCGAGTGTACCGAGGTTCACGTAATGGAAGGGCTTTAGTTTTTTACCGGCTTCCAGTTGTTTGAGATTCTCAGCCAGGAGGTTCCCTTGCTGGATAGCGACCTGGGCAACTTGTGGATGGCCGTTCGGATATTCTTCTTCTGTCTGGAAACAGACATCACCGATAGCGAATACATTCGTCTTTCCCTGCATCTGGTTGAACTCGTTTACGGTGATCCGACCGCCGCGGTTCAATAGTTCTTTATCGATATGGTCGAAGTGGGTGGCTGTTACACCGCTGACCCATACGAGTGTTTTTGTTGTGATAGTGGAGTTATCGTCCAATATGACTTTTCCGTCCTGGTAATCTATAACCCGCTTGTTGAGTATAATATTCACCCCCATTTCTTTCAGGAACTTTTCAGCGTTGGCAGAAGCCTCGGGTGACATTACTCCGAGCAATTTCGGGGAGCCTTCTATCAGATAGATATTCATATCCGATGGCTTCAAATCCGGATAATCTTTCGGCATGACGAACTTTTTCATTTCGGCCAGAACACCGGATACTTCAACTCCTGTTGCACCACCGCCTACAATAACGACATTCATCAGTGCCTGCCGTTCTTCCGGATCGGTGCAGATTGTCGCTTTCTCGAAGTTGGAAAGGAGTGTGTTTCTGAGTTCGAGAGCTTCCTGGATAGTCTTCATTGGCAATGCCTTTTCTTCAATGGTTTTGTTTCCAAAGAAGTTGGTGATGGTTCCGGAGGCGATTACCAGATAATCGTAGGTCAATTCGCCGATGGAAGTCTCGATCAGGTTACGTTCGGCGATAACGGCTTTCACTTCCGCCATCCGGAAATAGAAATCTTTTTGTTTCTGGAATATTTTACGGAAAGGAAATATGATCGATCCCGGTTCCAGTCCGGAAGATGCTACCTGATACAACAAAGGCGGGAACTGGTGGAAATTGTTTTTATCGATCAGGACAACCTGAAAGTTACTTCCTCTCAGCTTATTGGCCAACTTTAGCCCCCCGAAGCCACCCCCTATGATGACTACCCGTTTCTTATTTGTTTTTGCTATATTGAACCCCATATCTTTATGTTTTAGTTTATTGTAAAACAATTGAACAGAGGAATAAGTTGATAAATAAGAATGCTAAAGCCTTGATTTAAAAGATTGTTTCTTCGTCTTTTATTCTGTGGAAACAAGATACTGCCGGAAACCGTCGGAGTAGTCCGTGCGGTAATCCCCGTTCTCATCCGCATAGATGAAGAGATATTCCAGTTCGGGATGTTCCTGCTGGATTTTGCGGGCTTCCTCACGACCCATAGCCATAAAGGCGGTAGCGTAAGCATCGGCGGTCATGCAGTCGGGGGCAATGACGGTAGCGCTGAGGATGGGTTGGGCGGCTGGATAACCGGTACGCGGATCGATGGTGTGGGCATATTTCTTGCCATCTTTGATGTAGAAGTTACGGTAATCGCCTGAAGTGGCCAGGCCGTGACGACCACATAGGCGGACGATCTCCTGTAATTCCCGATTGGTTCCCATAGGATCGTCGGATGGTTTGGTAATGCCTATACGCCAGCATTCCCCTTTGGGGTTGACGCCTTTGGCTGTCGTTTCGCCACCAATGTCGATCAGGTAGTTTTCAATGCCTTTGCTATCGAAGAGACGGGCAATGACTTCACAACTGCAACCATCCCCCAAAGATGAACAATTCAGCAGAAGGCGGGGATCATCCTTTACAACCTTTTTCCCTTCCAGACGTACTTTCCGATAGCCGACAAACGAACGGACACTATCTATTATGGCGGGCGTGATATTGTCGCTTTTGCTGAAACCGAATCCCCAAAGATTTATCAGCGGGGCACAAGTGATGTCGTAAATACCGTTGGTCTGTTCGGATACTTCCATTGCTTTGTTGAATACTTCGACAAAGAGATCGTCCACTTCTATCTCTTTGTTCCTGTTCACCTGTGAGATAATGGAGGTAGAGTCGAATGTGTTCAGACAGTGGTAATAACGTTGAAGCTCAGCTTGTATTTCGTCTTCCAGCGATTCTGTGTACTCAAACTTGATAGTGTAGGGAGTATGGAGCATTCCTGCTACTTCAAAGTATTGTTTCGGTTGTTTGCAACTGTTCAGCAGGAGGATAATAAGGAAGGAGAAGGTGAGTGTAAGATGTCTGTGTTTCATATTATTTCGGATTGTAGACCGGTGATAAAGATTTGTGCATTCACTATGGCATAATTATGCCATAGTGAATGCACTTTTGTGCCACGCCGGATGCACATCTGTGCCAAGGCTATGGCACGATCGTGGCACAACTATATTCTTATAACCCCATAAGGATTTTCTTCAGGACAGTCTGTGCCGATATCTCACGGTTGGCGGCTTCCGGAATGACAATGCTTTGCGGGCTTTCGATCACGTCGTCGGTAACGATCATGTTACGGCGTACCGGCAGGCAGTGCATGAAATAAGCGTTGTTGGTTAGCGCCATCTTTTCCGTATCGACAGTCCAGGCACGGTCTTTGCTTAATACCTGACCGTAGTTCGGATCAGCATAAGCAGCCCAGTTCTTGGCGTAGATGAAGTCGGCACCTTCAAAGGCCTTCTTCTGGTCGTATTCCACGCGGGCGTTACCGACGAACTTCGGATCCAGCTCGTAACCTTCCGGGTGGGTGATAACGAACTCGTAGTCGGTAGCGTTCATCCATTCGGCGAAACTGTTGGGGACAGCCTGCGGCAATGCTTTCGGATGAGGAGCCCAAGTCATAACCACCTTCGGACGGGCAGTCTTTTTATATTCTTCGATGGTGATCAGGTCGGCGAAACTCTGCAACGGGTGGCGGGTGGCCGCTTCCATGCTGAATACTGGGCGACCGGAGTATTTGATGAACTCGGAGATAATCTTTTCGTTGTAGTCGTCTGCCTTGTTCTCAAAACGGGCGAAAGAACGTACGCCGATGATGTCGCAATAGCAGCCCATCACCGGAATGGCTTCAAGCAGGTGTTCGGGCTTGTCGCCGTCCATGATGACACCGCGTTCGGTTTCCAGTTTCCAGGCGCCCTGGTTCACGTCGAGTACCATCGTGTTCATCCCCAGGTTCATGGCAGCCTTCTGGGTAGAGAGGCGAGTACGCAGGCTGGAGTTGAAGAATATCATTAGCAGCGTCTTGTTCTTACCAAGAGCTGTGAACTGAAAGCGGTCTTTCTTAATCTCGAACGCTTCGTTAAGCGCCTGACGAAGGTCGCCTAAATCCTGTACACAAGTGAAATGTCTCATATCATTTATTTCTAATTTGTCCGTTACCGTTAATAATATATTTGTAAGTAGTCAATTCGGGTAATGCCATCGGCCCGCGTGCATGCAATTTCTGTGTACTGATACCGATCTCCGCCCCGAAGCCGAACTGGGCCCCATCGGTGAAAGCCGTCGACACATTGCTGTAAACACAGGCGGCATCTACTAGTTGCTGGAACAAAGATACGATTTCTTCCGACTCGCTTACGATACTTTCGCTATGTTTCGAACTGTATCGGGTGATGTGCTCCAGTGCCTCGTTGAGACTGGCAACCGTGCGGATGCTCATCTTATAGTCGAGGAACTCGGTACCGAAGCTGTCTTCCGTAGCCGGTTGAAGCAGTTCCGATGGATAAGAACCGACCAGAGAGTCGAATGCCGGTTGGTCGGCGTATATGATTACATGGCTGTCTTTTAGCTTATTGCAGATATAAGGCAGGTCGCCGAGACGATCTTGATGGATAATCAGACAGTCCAAAGCGTTACACACGCTGACACGGCGCGTCTTTGCATTGTTTACGATGGCTTGCCCTTTCTCCTTATCTCCTTCCTTGTCGAAGTAGGTATGGCAAATCCCGGCTCCCGTCTCGATCACCGGAACGCGGGCATTGTCGCGTACGAAGTTGATCAGCGAACTGCTGCCGCGTGGAATGATCAGGTCTACCAGTCCGACGGCATTTAACAGCTCGGTCGTAGCTTCCCGGTCAGGAGGCAATAGACAACAAACAGCCGGGTTAACGCCATGACGTTCCAGCACTTGGTGGATAATCCCGACCAATGCCCGGTTGGAATCGTCCGCATCTGAACCACCTTTCAACACGCAGGCGTTTCCACTTTTGAAACAAAGGGAGAATACGTCGAATGTCACGTTCGGACGTGCTTCATAGATCACACCTATTACTCCGAAAGGTACAGATACTTTGCGGATCACCATGCCGTTCGGACGGGTTAACTCACTCAGAACCTTGCCCAGCGGTGAGGGGAGTGTTGCTACATTCTTCATATCCCCGGCGATACCTTCCAAACGGTCGGCTGTCAGCTTCAGACGGTCGTATTTGGGATTAGCAGGATCCATACGGGCCAGGTCTTTCTCGTTGGCGGCTAGTACTTCCGCCTGTTGCTTTAGTAGCTCGTTGGCTGTATCGGTCAGGATGCTATTTCTAGCTTCATCGCTCAGTGTGATAAGCTGACGCGAAGCAGTAACACTTTGTTGTAATAGATGGTTGATTGCCATATTCTTTTCTTATTAACTGGTTCTAACTTTTCCTTCGGTAGCAATAGTCTCTGTCTAGTCCAAATACAGATAATCATAATGTACCAGCGGCTTGATGTCCCGTTGCCCGATCAGGGTCACTGCTTCCCGGCTATCGTATCCGGCACAGCCAACGCCTATCTGAATACCGTCTTCGCCGACTATCTTGACAATGTCGTTCTTCTCGAACTCACCTATGATGGCTGTCACGCCCACTAATAGCAGGCTTGTAGCCCGAGGGCCAGTCAACGCTTCTTCCGTCCCTTTGTTGATATGTATCTCTCCTTTGGCGAAACCTTCGGAGTGGGCGATCCATTTCTTTACGCTACTCACGGGTTTGGCAGCAGGAATAAACCGGGTGCAAACCTCCGTACTTCCCTTAACTAGTAGCCGGGGCAGAATGTTTTCCTTCTTTCCGTTACCGATGATGACGGTGATTCCTTCGTCGGCCACTTTCTGTGCGATACTGCATTTGGTGAGCATACCGCCCCTGCCGAATGACGACTTGCTGGTTTGTACATATTCCGACAGATCCTGTTTTCCGCCGTCGATTTCGCGGATCACCGTTGCTGCCGGATCGGAAGGATTGCCATTGTAAATACCGTCGATATTACTTAGGATAATAAGCGCATCCATCCCCATCATTGTTGCGATCAGGCCGGACAGCTCGTCATTATCCGTAAACATCAGTTCGGTTACGGAGATCGTATCGTTCTCATTGACGATCGGTATCACATTATTCTCAAGCATCACTTCCATACAATGCTTCTGGTTGAGATAATGCGTGCGGCTACCGAAGTTCTCCTTTGTCGTGAGCACCTGGCCACAGGCAATCTTATGCTCACGGAATAACTCGAAATAACGGTTTATCAGTTTAGCCTGTCCCACTGCCGAATAAAGCTGACGGGCTGAAACCGGATCGAGCTTCCTGCCGGGTTTCACCTCACTGCGTCCCGATGCGACCGCACCTGATGAGATCAGAACGACCTCTACACCATGTTGATGAAGTTCGGCAACCTGGTCGACCAGGGCCGACATGCGGGTGACATCTAATGAACCGTCTTTTCTTGTTAAGACGTTGCTGCCGATCTTTACAGCTATTCGTGTAAACTGATATGCCATTTTCATGTTCTTTAAGAATAGAAAGCTGCGTCTCTTTGTATAACAGGGAAACGCAGCTTGTATAAAGGAATGATATTATCTTATTTATTATCCTTGTCGCGTATTTCCACACGGCGGATTTTTCCGCTGATTGTCTTGGGTAGTTCATCTACGAATTCTACCACGCGGGGATATTTATAGGGGGCAGTGACACGTTTTACATGATCCTGCAACTCTTTGATAAGAGCTTCGCCTGCCCTGTCTTTATAATCTTTTGCCAGCACGATCGTAGCTTTGACCACCTGACCACGTATCTCGTCAGGCACACCGGTAATAGCGCATTCTACAACGGCGGGGTGTGTCATCAGGGCACTTTCTACTTCGAACGGGCCGATACGGTAACCGGAACTCTTGATCACATCGTCGGCACGTCCCACAAACCACAAGTAGCCGTCTTCATCACGCCAGGCTACGTCGCCGGTATAATACATGCCGTCGTGCCAAGCTTCGTGAGTCAGTTCGGCATCACGGTAGTATTCCTTGAACAGGCCTATCGGTTTCTTGTTGGTTGTATGGATTACGATCTGTCCTTGTTCACCGTCTTCTGCACGGCTTCCGTCAGGACGGATCAGGTCTACATCATATTGCGGGTTGGGAACACCCATAGAGCCGGGCTTCGGTTCCATCCAGGGGAAGGTGGCAACTGTAAGTGTTGTTTCCGTCTGTCCGAATCCTTCCATCAGCTTGATACCGGTGAGTTTATAGAAAGCATCGAACACAGCAGGGTTCAGCGCTTCGCCGGCAATCGTACAATATTGCAAGGAAGACAGATCGTACTTTGTCATGTCTTCGCGGATCAGAAAGCGGAAGATCGTAGGAGGTGCACACAAAGAAGTGATGCGGTAATCCTGGATCATCTGCAACATGTCGGCCGGCGTGAACTTCTCATGGTCGTAAACGAATACGGTAGCTCCCGCAATCCATTGTCCGTACAATTTTCCCCAGACAGCTTTTCCCCAACCTGTATCGGCAATGGTCAGATGCAGACTGTCGCGATGCAAGTTATGCCAGAAACTACCTGTTACGATATGTCCTAAAGGATAAGTGAAATCGTGTGCAACCATTTTGGGGTTACCGGTCGTTCCTGAGGTAAAATACATCAGTGAAATATCATCGTTGCTATTCGGATGGGACGGACGAACGAACGGAGACGCATCCGCTATTCCCTTGTGGAAATCTTCGAATCCTTCCGGTATCTCCGGGCCAACGGAAACCAATGTCTTGATACTCGGTGATTCCGGTAGGGCATCAACAATATGTTTGGTGATAACCTCTTCCCCGGCACAAACGATCATCTTGATATCGGCGGCATTATTACGGTAAATAATATCTTTCTTTGTTAAAAGGTGAGTAGCCGGAATAACAACCGCTCCCAGTTTATGTAATGCAATGATCGAGAACCAGAACTCATAGCGACGTTTCAAAATCAGCATCACCATATCACCCCGACCGATACCCAGCGACTGGAAGTAAGAAGCGGTCTGATCGGTATATTTTTTCAGGTCAGCAAATGTGAAGTCGATATGTTCACCCTGATCATTTGTCCAGCATAATGCTTTTTTATTCGGCTCTTCTGCAGCCCATGCATCTACTACGTCGTATCCGAAGTTGAAATTCTCGGGTACTTTTATTTTGAAGTTATTGATAAAATCTTCCTGCGACGCGAAAGTCGTCTGATCTAAGAATCTTTCTAACATAATTAAATTGTTCTTTTTAAAGTATTATAGCCAGAAAACTGACCTTTTCTCCGTCCAGAGCTTTCATGCCGTGTGGCAACTCGGAGTTGAAATATATACTGTCGCCTTCTTCGAGGATCAATTCTTTATTATTGATCTGCAGGAGCATGCGGCCTTTTAATACGAGGTTGTATTCCTGTCCCGGGTGCGAGTTCAGATAGATGGGCTCTTCTTCGGTTTTGGGATGAACGGTGACCATAAATGGATCGGCTTTACGTCCGGCAAAACCAGCTGCCAACGATTGATACTTGTAGGCTTTTGTACGCTCTACAGCGATACCTTTGCCTTTGCGTGTGATGAAATAAGAGCTCATTTTGGGTTCGTCGCCAAACATCAGGGTGGTGAGTTCCACTCCGTAGGCTTGTGATATCTGATGCAATATGCTAACTGAAATATCAACTGTGCCACTTTCCATCTGCAAATATTGCTCGGTGGTCAGGTTGCATACCTTAGCCATTTCTTCGGGGCTGATTTCCAGTGCATCCCGAAGTCCTGCCAGGCGTTCTGCTATTTGTTTTATCTGTTCGTTCATCTCCGTGGATTATTATTATATTTATGTTGCCCCAAAGTTATAAATAAAAAGCAAAATGACTAAGAAAATGTCGAATAGAATGTTATTTAGATATTTTCTTTGGAAATGAAAATGTTAAATCTTATATTTGTTTAAGTATGGGGCTTGAATTTGTTATCGCTAAACTTAAATCTAATATGTCGAAGTATGGTTTTTACTATAAGCTTTATTGAGTTTGCCCTTGAAATTGTAAGATTAATATAGTAAACGTATGAATGAAAAGATTGAATTTCTTTTTTTTGAAAATAAGCACCCGAACTTCTGTGTTTTTGTATTAATATTGAATTGGCATATACCTTGTTTTGAAATAGCTGAGTCTTCTGACAATACAGAATATGTAGAAATATATAATAAGATCCACCAATATGTTGTAACTGAAAAGCATTTTTTGGATAAAGATATATCTGTAAATATAATTGTTCATCAATGTGATGTTAAGAAAAAGTCATTGAATAAAATTCTTCGGTTAAAAGAAAACTTGGCTTTTCATGGCTACATAAACAAGCAGCGTGTTATTTATGCAACTAATATATTGCTGGATCCTTCTAACAAGTTGATTGAAGTAGTAGCAGAAGAAGCCAGTTTTAATAATTCCCGGACATTCGTGCGTAATTTCAAAGCTGTATATAATATGACTCCAAGCGAATATCGGAACCGTTATGGATTAAAGAAGTGCTGATTTTACTTATAAACAGTTCGTCGATAGGACAAAAACGATTTTGTCCTATGGTGGGTTGATAGTGTCTTCTGTATGCCTTGTATTTCCTTGGTCGGTGTCTTTTTTTGTCGTTTATTTGCATCAGAGAAAGAGATAAAAGTAAAAAGTGTTATAACGCATATTGAAATGACTAGGCATACCTTAATCTATGAAGAAAGAAAGAAGAAGGGATTCTTCTTTCAGGTAGTCTGGTAGAGACGTTTGTCAGACTACCTTTTCTAAGAAAGTTGTGCCTATGAAAAGGTTTACGTTTGATGTTAGTTGATCAACTGTTTTTTGTAATTTTCTCATAATAGTTGAATTTTGGTTAAATCGAAAAAGTCCCGGCTTGTGAAAGTCGGGACTTTTGTATACAAAAAAAGGATAACCTTTCGATTATCCTTTTCCTGAGAGCGGAAGACGGGGCTCAAACCCGCGACCCTCAGCTTGGAAGGCTAATGCTCTATCAACTGAGCTACTTCCGCAATTTTATTGGCTTTTGAAAAGTTAGTGGGCAGTGATGGATTCGAACCACCGAAGTCGAAAGACAGCTGAGTTACAGTCAGCCCCATTTGGCCACTCTGGTAACTGCCCCTATTATTTTCAATTGCAGTGCAAAGGTACGATTATTTTTGAAACCTGCAAGCGTTTACTCAGAAAAATGTATCATTTTTAGTGCAGTCACAGCAGCTTCATCCCCTTTATTTCCGTACTTACCGCCGGCACGATCTTCTGATTGTTGCATGTTGTCGGTAGTTAACAATCCGAAAATGAACGGGATATCATACATCAGGTTCAGTTCGGTAATACCCTGTGTAACGCCTGAACAAACGTAATCAAAATGTGGAGTATCACCTCTTACAACGCATCCTAAAACGATTACAGCATTCACATCTTTTGTTTCTGCCATACGTTTAGCACCGAAAGTCAGTTCGAAGCTGCCCGGAACACGTTTTACATAAATGTTTTCCGGTTTCACACCATGTTTCTCCAGTGTATTGCATGCACCTTCCAGTAATTTCTCTGTGATGTGCTTATTCCACTCTGCGACTACAATACCGAATGTCATTTCTGAACCGTCGGGTACACTGTTGAAGTCGTAGTCTGATAAATTTTGATAAGCTGTAGCCATAACTTTGTATTTAAAAAATAAAAGGATGCCTTTTTTGATGAGACATCCTCTTGTATAGTTTATATCGTACGATTCATATTATTTAGCAGCAGAAGCACGGGCGATATACTTATCGATATCAGCAGCTTCCATTGAGTTGAAATATTTTTCTTTGATCGTAGTGTATGCTTTAACAGCATCGCTGTATTGTTTCTGGTTTTCGTAAGCGATACCGGCTTTCTTCAGATAAACAGGGCTGATTACTTCATTGTCAGCGCTTTTTGCTGCTTTTTCGAAATAGCTGATACCTTCTTTGATGTTACCCATATTCACGTAGCAGTCACCGATCAAGCCGATAATAGCCGGAGATATCATGTTGTCGTCTCCGCTGAATGATTTCAACTTATCTAAAGCTTTTTCAGTTTCTCCCATTTTGAAGTAGCAGATACCGGCATAAGCTTTAGCCAGATTTCCGGAAGCTGTGCTACCATATTGGTCGATGATCCCTTCAAAGCCTTCGTAGTCGGCACCATTACCGTTCAATGCCAAAGCGAAAGAGTCCTTAGCGAAATATTGTTCTCCTTTAAATATAGCAGCGGCTGCTTTCTTTTGCTGAGGAATCATGTAACCGTGTTTAATTCCTAAAACAGCTCCAACAACGAGTGCGATAGCTATAATTCCGTAAATGATCTTTTTTGAATTGTTTTCAATAAACTGCTCCGATTTCGAAACAATTTCTTCTACTTCTAACTCCGTGTTGGTGTTTTTTTCCTTAGTAGCCATAATGTGTTATAGTTATTTATTATTTTATCCTGATTTATGCCAATGGCAATTCAAAGCGCAAAAGTAGTTTTTTTTACTGATATAATCTATACTTAGAAGTATATTTTTTAATTTTGTACGATTAATATGGTACAGATGATACTCAAAAAGCTTTCTATTCTTAATTACAAAAATATTCTTCAGTCGGAAGTATCTTTCTCACCCAAAATGAATTGTTTCTTTGGAAATAACGGGATGGGGAAGACGAATCTGTTGGATGTGATTCATTATCTTTCGTTTTGCAAGAGTCATGTAAATACTCCTGACAGTCAGATTATAAACAATGATCAGGATATGTGTGTGATCCAGGGTGAATATGATTATGAAGGAAGAGGGGAGGAGATCTTCTGCGCCATCCGCCGCCGTCAGCGGAAACAGTTCAAACGGAATAAGAAGGAATACGATAAGCTGTCGGAGCATATCGGCCTGTTGCCTTTGGTAATGGTTTCTCCGGCAGATTCGGATTTGATCCAAGGGGGGAGTGACGAGCGCCGTCGTTTTCTGGATTTGATTATTTCGCAGCAGGATAAACAATACCTGCATGCCTTGATCCAATATAATAAAGCGTTGCTTCAACGGAATATGCTACTGAAAAATCAAAGCATGGATGCTTCGCTCTATGAAGTATTGGAGATGCAATTGGGGATGTATGGGCGGATGGTCTTTGAAAAGCGCCAGTTGCTGGTGGAAAGCTTTATTCCGATCTTCAATGAGTATTATCAGACGATCTGTCGCTCTTCGGAAGTGGTCGGCTTGCGTTATATCTCCCAACTGGCAGGGAATGACCTGCCCGATTTACTGGCAGCCAACAGGGAGCGCGACCGTATTTTAGGCTATACATCCAACGGCATTCATAAAGATGAACTTGAAATGACTCTGAACGAACATCTGATCCGCAGGGTCGGATCGCAGGGACAGAATAAAACATACCTGATTGCTTTGAAGTTGGCTCAGTTTGCTTTCTTGGCAAGAAAGGGGCAGACTATCCCGATCTTGCTTCTGGATGATATCTTCGATAAACTGGATGCGGCACGTGTAGCGGAGATCATCAAGCTGGTGAGTGATGATAGCTTCGGTCAGATATTCATAACCGATACCAACCGGAAATATCTGGATGAGATCCTTTTGGCTATGGAGCATGATTATGCCTTGTTCAAAGTGGAGCAGGGAGAAGTTCAACCAATGGAGGATCCGGCATGAAGCGTAAAAATACACAAGCTATCGGCGAAGTCCTGAGAGATTTTTTCGAGGACAATACGGAATTATACGAAAAGATTCTGGAGATCCGTATCGAACGTGCCTGGAAGGAAGTGTTGGGGCCAATGGTTATGCAATATACCCGTAATATATATGTACGCGATCATATATTATATGTATCGCTTACTTCTTCGGTGCTGAGAAGTGAATTAACCTTGTGCCGCGATAGATTGGTGAAGAGTTTGAATGAATATGCCGGAGCAACCGTTATCCGGGATATTATTATCCGGTGATAATCTCGTTTTCCGTAATGATCATATCCATTTTCTTGTCGAACGGTTCGACCGGAACACTTTCCTGTAACTGAAAATCGAAACAAATACCGATCTTGGGTGCCTGTAAAGTCGATAACAGCCGGTCGTAATATCCTTTTCCCCGTCCCATACGGTTCAGTTGGCGATCGAAAGCGACACCGGGCACGATTATTAAATCTACATCTGATTCGGGGACTGTTGTTTCTGTGTCCTTCGGCTCAGGAATGCCGAAAGCTCCCGGAGTTAAGCTGTCGTAGCCTTTATAAGGTAAAAGACGGAGATCGTCGCCGACTACCAGCGGGAGAAGGAGTTGCTTTTTATCGAACCATTTTTCGAGTAATCCGGCTGTCTGGACTTCTCCGGGTATGGAGTAATATAAAGCAATACAAGAAGCCTGCCGGAAGAGTTCAGTCTCTTCCAGCCGCTTCCATATCTTTTCAGAGAAGTCAAGCAGTATAGTCTTCCCGTATGATTTCTTTAGCGAGGCTATATCTTTTCGGAGTTGTTGCTTGGCTGTCTGCAATTCCTTTGTCTGCATTTTCTTTCTCGATTGTAGGAACTGATTTCCCTTCGTTTATGATTTTGATCGCACGCAATAAAGTAGGGTCGTCCTTCAGGAAGATCGGATAAAATCCGGCTTCATCGAAGAAGTTACGTACGATGTATGCCTGCAACTGGTTCTCGATCAGCTTACCCGAAATATTAATCAGGTTCGGGCGTTTCTTGATGCCTTTGGTTGCTGCGAAGTTTGTAAAGTCATAAAGCAAAGGTTGCGACTGCAGGTACTTGTACAGATCCTGATAAGTAGCGAAAGAGGATAACTTCTCACGATTTCTGTCCGAATATTCAAGTGCATACAGATAAAGTGTTCCGCTGTTTACAATACTTGTGAAATAAGTTGTGATGCCACTGGTGTCGCGCGGAATAAAGATATCCGGCATGATGCCGCCGCCGCCATATACTGTTCTGCCGATCATGGTATGATATTTCTCCGTATGCGTATTCTTGATACTGTCGGCCGAGTCGAACTCACCATGAATGAAGCGGTTGTACAGATCCTGGTCATAATCGGCCGAGTCTCCCAGTTTGTAATCTTTCTGAATGCTTCGTCCCGAAGGAGTGTAATAACGGGCAATCGTCAGGCGTATTTCCGAACCGTCGCTCAGTTTGATTGGCGATTGAACCAGTCCTTTGCCATAAGTACGACGGCCAACGATCATTCCGCGGTCGTTATCCTGGATAGCACCCGAGAAAATCTCACTGGCGGAAGCCGAAAATTCGTCAGTCAGAACAACGATAGGAGTTTCCTTACAAGTCCCTGTTCCGTTAGTATAAACATCGTTACGCGGGAAAGCTTTCCCTTCCGTGTAAACGATCAGTCGTCCCTCCGGCATAAATTCGTTTACCATATTGATAGCCGCATCCATATATCCACCGGTGTTTCCACGCAGGTCGATAACGAATGAGTCACATCCCAATTCTTTCAGTTTGGCAATGGCCGTGATAAACTCGTTATAGGTTGTTCGTCCGAACTTGCTGACTTTGATGTAGCCGATCCCTTTGCTCACTTCGTAAGATACATCGACCGAGTTGACCGGTACGTCTCCGCGCGTTACATCGAAGTAAAGCAGATCCGGTGTGTCTCCACGTTTCACACCCAGCTTGACAGTACTGTTCTTTGCACCACGTAATGTGCGCATGATCTTAGCCTGGCTGGTACTGTTGCCGGAATAGATCGAGTCGTTAATCGTAATGATACGGTCGAACGGAAGCAGTCCAGCTTTTTCTGCCGGGCCTCCGGATATAACGCTGATCACGAGGATCGTATCAGTCTGCATATTGAAAGAGACCCCGATACCGCTGAATGAACCTTCCAGATCTTCGTTCACGATGGAGGCATCTTCGGCAGAAATATAAACGGAGTGCGGATCGAGTTCGCTGAATATTTTAGGAATAGTCCCTTCCACCAACGATTTCATATTTACAGTATCGACATATTGTTCGTCAATGATGTCGAGTATCGCATTTATTTTATTTCCGCTGGAAAACATCCGGCGTTTGCCGTTTTGTGTAAGAGAAAGATAATGGTTCCCGATAAAGATACCGAGAGCAATACTTGCTGCAATAATTACAGGCAACCAGATGGTCAGCCTTCTGTTCTTGTTCATAAAAACGTATATTTATTCGTTTATATCAATGTATTCTATACTAATTCCGGCACGATGCAATAAATTGCACCCGTCTTCCATCCGGTATTTTTCAGAATAGACAACACGTTTGATGCCCGATTGGATGATCAGCTTGGCACACTCTATACAAGGAGCCGAAGTGACATAGATCGTAGCACCCTTGCTGCTGTTTGATGATGCAGCCACCTTGGTTATAGCATTCGCCTCGGCATGTAACACATAAGGTTTGGTTACATTGTTCTCATCTTCACAGATATTCTCAAAACCGGCCGGTGTTCCGTTGTATCCATCGGAAATGATCATCTGGTCTTTAACTATCAGTGCTCCGACCTGACGTCGTTTGCAATACGAATTCTCTGCCCAGACTGCGGCCATCCGCAGGTAACGTTTATCCAGTTCGTATTGCTTTTCTGTTTTTTCGCACATTGTTTACCTGATTTTATCCTTAATTATTCAGCTAGCAAAGGTAAATATAATTGATTTAACTATTGTATGTTTAGCTATTTTTATATCAATTGCTATTTGCTTTCGGTTCAGCCTGTTTGATCCCGTTTCTGATGAGCAGGGCATCGATCGTCGGCTCCTGTCCGCGGAAGCGTTTATACAATATGGCCGGGTCTTCCGTTCCTCCTTTGGATAATATGTTTTCGCGGAACGAACGGGCTGTTTCCCGGTTGAATATCCCGGCTTCCTTGAATACAGAGAATGCATCGGCATCCAGCACTTCCGCCCATTTGTATCCATAGTATCCGGCTGCATAACCGCCGGAGAAGATATGTCCGAAGCTACTGCTCATCAATGTCCCGGGAACCTCCGGCACGATAACGGTCTGCGCCCAGGCCTGTTTCTCAAAAGTGATCACATCCCCTTCGAACGGGACGGTTTGTGTATGCCAGGCCATGTCGAGCAACCCGAAACTTAACTGGCGGCAACAGAAATAACCGGTGTTGAAATTAGATGCGTCCACCAGTTTACGGACGAGTTCCTGCGGGATCTTTTCCCCTGTTTCGTAATGTACGGCTATCTGATCCAGGAATTCTTTTTCCGTCAGCCAGTTTTCCATGAGTTGCGAGGGAAGTTCCACAAAATCGCGGTATACGTTCGTTCCGGAAAGGCTGGCGTATTTTTCTTCTGCAAACATTCCGTGCAGTGCATGTCCGAACTCGTGGAGTAATGTGTTTACTTCATCGAAAGTCAGCAATGATGGTTTCGTTTCGGTTGGCCGCGTAAAGTTCATCACGATAATGATTTGTGGGCGGCTGTCTTTTCCGTCAGCTTCGTGCTGTTGTTCCTTGATGCTGTTCATCCAGGCTCCCGACTGCTTTCCGTCGCGCGGATGGAAGTCGGTGTAGAGGATGGAGAGAAATTTGCCATCGGCATCATACACTTCGTAAGCATCGACTTCCGGATGATAGACCGATATCTCTTTGTTCTCCTTGAATGTGATACCGTATAGTTGCGTGGCAAGTCCGAAAACTCCCTTTTTAACATTGTTCAGTTCAAAATATGGACGTGTCATTTCATCGTTTACATCGAAACGGATATCTTTCAGCTTTTCCGAATAATAGCTCCAGTCCCAGGGCATGACGGTGATGTTTTCTTTTTCCGTTCCCATCGCGAATCCTTGTACGGCATTATATTCGTTGATGGCGACAGGCTTATAGGCAGCCAGCAATTGATCCAGCAGGTTATAGACGGTTGTCGGATTTTTAGCCATCGTATGCTTAAGCGAATATTCCGCATACGTGTTGTAACCCATCAGGCGGGCTATCTCCAACCGGATATTGACGATCTGGCGGATGATCTCTTTATTGTCATATTCATCTCCTTTGTTTCCGACGCTCATATATTCCCGGTACATCGCCTCACGCAGTTTGCGGGAATCGGCATAACGCATGAATGGAACGTAACTCGGTGCAGTCAGATTGAATAACCAGCCCTCTTTCCCTTTTTCTTTGGCACGGTGAGCGGCGGCTTCACGAATGCTTTCGGGCAGGCCGGACAAATCTTTCTCATCGGTTAGAAGCAGCTCGTACCTGTTTTTATCTTTCAATGCATTCTGGTCGAATGTCAGAGATAGGATACTCAGGTCTGTACTTAACTTGCGGTACTTCTCTTTGTCCTCCGGATTCAGGTTGGCACCACGAACAGAGAACGATTCAAATGTTTCTTCCAACAATTTGGCGTCTTCGGTAGAAAGGTTGAGCCTGTCTTTTTGTTCATACACGCTTTTGACACGTGCAAATAGCTTTTCATTCAAAAAGATATTATTGGAACTTTCCGACAGTTTGGGGGATATCCTTTGTGAGATCTCCATCATTTCGTCATCGGCTTCCGCATTCAGCACATTGAAAAAGGCTGAACTGACTTTGTTCAGCAGTTTGCCGCTTTGCTCCAGAGCAACGATTGTATTTTCGAAGGTTGCAGGCTGTGTTTCGTTGGCGATGGCCTGCACCTCGCTGTCGAGTTGCTTGATCCCTTCGTCGAAAGCCGGTTCGTAATGTTCGGTTTTTATCTCGTTGAAAGGAGGTGTATCGAATGGGGTGTTATAACTGAAGAAAAACGGATTATGAGTTGTTTGTGTCATATCTCTTATACATTATATATTATTATAGTCCATATTGCCGGAAACAACCTGTTTATTTCCCGGCACAAAGATGGAAAAAATAGCTGTGTTACTGAATAAATTCCCTTTATATTTCTAAATTCTGTTGCCAAACGGATCGCTTGCCGATAGTTATCTGCAGGCTTGTCGATAATTATCAACAAGCTTGCCGACAGTTATAAGCAGGCTTGCCGATAACTATCGGACAGTAATTTTGTTGGTGGAAAAGTCTGCCAGCATCAGCATTTGCCAACAATTGGTATACTTTAGCTTCCCGCTTTTGTTTTATAACTCCGGAAAGGGAGCTTTTGTTGTTTTCTTTACGGGTACATTTTTCTAAATGGTATACTTATCAGGCTTTTTTTTAGTCAGTCTAAGATATTCATACAGTAGCTTGTTTTGAGTTTTTAACAACTGTTCATGTGTTTGACAACACATTCATAGAAGTTCTTTATTTTCTAAGGGTTTATTTATCAATCATTTCGGAGTTGTAAAAAAAATCAGTTTCTAAATAAATATGAAAGCTGATTTGTTTTTTTTGTTTTTAAGTGATACATTTGATCTGTATATCATATCATTTTCATTATATGAGCATAAACTTAAAACCAAATACAATATGAGTTATCTTAAATTTGACAAGACTCTTATGACAAACCTGGAGGAGTCCCTGCCCAGGGAGATTCTCCGTACGAATCGTTCAGGAGCCTATCATTGTACCACTATCGCGGATTGTAACACGCGAAAGTATCATGGATTACTTGTCATTCCGGTGCCAGAACTAGATGATGAAAACCATGTGTTGTTATCTTCGTTGGATGAAACAGTTATACAGCATGGGGCTGAATTTAATTTAGGTCTTCATAAGTATCAGGGTGATAATTATAGTCCGAACGGACATAAATACATTCGTGAGTTTGAATGTGAGAAAGTTCCGACAACTATCTACAGGGTAGGTGGAGTTATTTTAAAAAAAGAAAAACTTTTTGTTCATCATGAAAACCGAATTTTGATTCGTTATACATTGCTGGATGCACATTCTGCTACAACGTTGCGTTTACGTCCGTTTTTGGCTTTTCGTAGTGTACGTCAGTATACGCACGAGAATGCACAGGCCAGTCGTGAATATCAGGTTGTCACAAATGGTATTAAGACATGTATGTATCCGGGATATCCTGAATTGTACATGCAGTTAAACAAAAAAAATGAATTCCATTTTCAGCCGGACTGGTATCGTGGTATCGAATATCCGAAAGAGCAGGAGAGAGGATATGATTTTAATGAAGACCTTTATGTTCCCGGATATTTTGAAGTAGATATAAAGAAAGGTGAAAGTGTTGTTTTCTCCGGAGGTGTTTCCGAGACGAATACACGTGCGCTAAAAAAGACATTTGAAGATGAAATGGAAGAGCGCACCCCACGTGATACATTCAAACATTGTCTCATCAATGCGGCTCATCAATTTTTGAATAAGCAGGGAGAGGAGTTTTATATTCTGGCAGGTTATCCTTGGTTTAAGTGTCGTGCTCGCGACATGTTTATATCCTTGCCGGGACTAACGCTGGCTATTGACGAAAAGTCTAAATTTGAAGTCGTGATGGAAACAGCCCGTAAAGCGGTGTATGCATACATGAATAATGAGACAAACGACCTGCGAGTTTATGAAATGGACCATCCTGATATCTTGCTTTGGGCTGTGTGGTGTATCCAGCAGTATGCCAAAATGGTGTCACGTGATGCATGTCGTGAGAAATATGGTGTATTGTTAGAGGATATCATGGCATTTCTTTGCAGCAACAAACATCCTAACCTGTCTCTGCTTGACAACGGTTTGCTGTATACTCGCGGAACAGAGAAGGCTGTTACATGGATGAATTCTACTGTTAACGGACGACCGGTAATACCTAGAACTGGTTTTGTTGTAGAAATTAATACTTTATGGTATAACGCTTTACGCTTTGTTGGCGAATTGCTGGGTGAGGCAGGAAATGAACAATTAAGTGCTGAATTATCTGTTTTGGCAGAAAGAAGCGGTAAGTCGTTTGTTGAAACATTTTTGAACGAGTATGGTTATCTGTTAGACTATGTGGATGGAAATATGATGGACTGGAGTGTCCGTCCTAATATGATATTTGCCGTAGCTTTTGATTATTCTCCTTTGAATGCCAGTCAGAAAAAAGGAGTGCTTGATATTGTAACGAAGGAATTGCTTACGCCAAAAGGTCTTCGTTCGTTGAGCCCGAAAAGTGGAGGTTATAATCCGAATTATGTAGGAGCTCAGATTCAGCGCGATTATGCTTATCATCAAGGCACTGCATGGCCATGGTTAGCCGGTTTTTATTTCGAAGCTTATCTTCGTATTTATAAAATGAGTGCTTTAGGCTTTATAGAACGCTATTTGATTGGTTATGAAGATGAAATGTCATCTCACTGTATCGGTTCGATTTCTGAACTGTTTGATGGTAATCCTCCTTTCAAAGGACGCGGTGCTGTTTCTTTTGCTATGAATGTGGCAGAAATATTGCGAGTGTTATATTTATTGAGTAAATACAATTATTAATAGGAGGAGCCAATATGAAAGTATTAATGTTTGGATGGGAATTTCCTCCCAAAATATATGGTGGTCTTGCTGTAGCATCTTATGGTATCACTAAAGGATTGAGTTTACAGGGAGATGTGGAAACGACTTTCTGTCTTCCGAAACCGACCGGAGAAGAAGAAGGTTTTTTAAACATCATAGGTATGAACCAGGTGCCTGTTGTGTGGCGTGATGTAGATTATGACTATCTTAAATCGCGGTTACCTCATTATATGACTCCGGAACAGTATTATGCTTTTCGCGATCATATTTATGCCGACTTTTCTCATATGCATGTCAATGATCTGGGATGTATGGAATTTGCCGGAGGTTATCCGGGAAATCTTCATGATGAGATCAATAATTTTTCTATTATAGCCGGAGTTATAGCCCGACAGCAGCAGTTTGATATAATTCATGCGCACGACTGGCTGACTTATCCGGCAGGAGTACATGCGAAACTGGTAAGTGGAAAACCATTATGTATCCATGTTCATGCTACCGATTTCGACCGTTCGCGTGGAAAGGTGAATCCAACCGTATATGGGATGGAGAAGAACGGTATGGATCATGCCGATTGTATCATGTGCGTATCGGAACTGACCCGTCAGACGGTTATCCGTGAATATCATCAGGATCCTCGTAAATGTTTCGCTATGCACAATGCCGTTTATCCACTTTCGCAGGAGTTGCTGGATATACCTCGTCCGGAGCATCCGAAAGAAAAAGTGGTTACGTTCCTGGGACGTATCACTATGCAGAAAGGACCGGAATATTTTGTGGAAGCAGCTGCATTGGTGTTGAAACGTTCACGCAATATTCGTTTTGTGATGGCAGGTTCGGGCGATATGTTGAACGCAATGATCAATATGGCAGCTGAACGTGGCATTGCCGACCGTTTTCATTTTCCGGGTTTCCAACGTGGACGCCAGGTGTATGAAGCATATAAAAACAGTGATGTGTTCGTAATGCCTTCCGTTTCCGAGCCATTCGGTATTGCTCCGTTGGAAGCTATGCAGTGCGGAACGCCTTCTATTATCTCAAAGCAGTCCGGATGCGGTGAAATTCTTGATAAAGTCATTAAGACGGATTATTGGGATATCAATGCAATGGCCGATGCTATTTATTCTCTTTGTACAAACGAGTCTCTTTTCAAATATCTTCAGGAAGAAGGAAAGAAGGAGGTCGATAGTATTACCTGGGAAAAAGTCGGTTTGCGAATCCGGGCACTTTATGAGGATGTTTTAAAGAATTACGGTAAATAATAAAACAATAACTAGATATGAAAACAATCTGTCTTTATTTTGAAATACATCAAATTATTCATCTGAAACGTTATCGTTGCTTTGATATAGGTACCGATCATTACTATTATGATGATTATGAAAATGAACGCAGTATCAGCGATATTGCAGAACGTTCGTATATTCCTGCTCTAACAACATTGCTTGAAATGGCAAAAGAGAATGGAGGGGCATTTAAAGTCGCATTTTCAATCTCAGGTGTGGCTATGGAGCAGTTGGAAGTGTATGCACCCAGAGTGATCGAACTGCTGCATCAGTTGAACGATACCGGTTGCTGTGAATTCTTGTGTGAACCTTATTCACACAGTTTGTCTTCATTGGCAAATGAGGAGTGTTTCCGGGAAGAAGTAGACCGTATGAAGAAAAAGATCAAACAGGTATTCGGACAAACTCCGAAAGTGTTCCGTAATTCAAGCTTGATCTATTCGAATGAAATTGGTGCTTTGGTTGCCAGCATGGGATTTAAGGGTATGCTGACGGAAGGTGCTAAACATGTTTTAGGCTGGAAGAGCGCTCATTATTTATATCATTGCGCATACAACCCGAATCTGAAGTTGTTGCTTCGTGATTTCAAATTATCGGATGATATCAGTTTGCGTTTCTCTAATTCAGATTGGAGTGAATATCCATTGTTTGCTGATAAGTATATGGATTGGATTGCTGCATTTCCTGAAGAAGAGCAGGTTATCAATATATTTATGGAACTTGGGGCTTTAGGAATTGCACAACCGCTATCTTCTAATATCTTGAGTTTCATCAAAGCATTGCCGGCTTGTGCAAAAGAAAGAGGAATTACTTTCTCTACACCGACGGAAATTGTTACTAAATTGAAATCGGTGGATCAGGTTGATGTTCCTTATCCAATGTCATGGATAGATGAAGAAAGAGATACCAGTTGCTGGTTGGGTAACGTGATGCAGCGTGAGGCATTCAATAAGCTTTATAGTGTAGCGGAACGTATTCACCTGTCTGACGACCGTCGTATCAAGCAGGACTGGGATTATTTGCAAGCAAGTAATAATTTCCGTTTCATGACTACAAAGAATACGGGGATTTGGTTGAATCGCGGTATCTATGATTCTCCTTATGATGCGTTTACGAACTATATGAATATCCTTGGGGATTTCATTAGCCGTGTCAATGCCTTGTATCCAATTGATGTAGATAATGAAGAATTAAACTCATTGTTGACTACAATTAAGAATCAGGGTATTGAGATCGAGACTCTTCAGAAAGAAGTAGATAAGTTAAAAAAGAAAGCTGCAAAAACTAAACAATAGCCTCTTCAATAATAAAAAAGCGCTGATAAACTAAAATTATCAGCGCTTTTTTATTTGTATGTATTCTTTTGAATGTTACTTATAGCTTGTTGTTGTAACAATAATCTTCATTGCTTCTGGCGTCTTGAGTAGCTTTACACCTGACGGAAGTAAGTAGTTGTTTATTGCAGCTGTGTAATAAGTTGTCTGACCATAATAGTTTTGTGACTCGCCAACAACACGATCTACCGGAACAAGAAGTAATACCATGTCTTTTTCCGGATTATTCTTTATATGTTCCTGCATCAGATTAGCTATATTACTAAAGTTATAAGAGCGGCTACTGTTTGAATATTCAGCACGGAAAGATGTATTACTATCTTCTATCTTATTGTTGACAAAGAAAGTAGCCAAAGAATCTTTGGGTAACAATAATAAGTTAGCCGGAGCACTCAATGCCCATTGCCAGTTTTCTTGCGGCAAAGCCTTTATTGTCAAAGGTATATTGTTGATTATACGATCATTGATTCTTTCTGCAATATCTTTAGCCGGAATAACCAACTGTGTATAAACACCAGCCGGAGTCTTCAGATAAGTAATTGAATCATTAGGTTGCAACAATGGACTCAAGTCGGTGGTATTCTCAAATCGATTTAACTGTAACACTTCTTTGGTTACGTTCAGCGTTTCACTGCTGTATACAGTCGAGTCCTGATTCTGGCTTCCTTTAACATTATATCTATAATAGATAGAAATAGAAGAATAGGTGATTTGAAGAATATTTCCGCTACCGTATGTATTGGTTATATATAATCCCGGGAAAAATTCGTTGAAATTCTCCTGGCTGCTGAATGTACCGCGATTATTAACCGTCTCATCATAAATCTTTTGTCCAAACGTTTTGGGCATCCGGATTGTGATGGTTGGAATATAAGTGTATTGATCATTATATTTATGGTTTCTTACACTATCAGGCACTGAATTATCATAAGCCGTATAAGTCTGCATCCCCAACGATTCCTGCATATTGCAATAATCTGTCGGATCGAAGTTGGTATAGAAATCTCTTTCCAGCTGTTTGGTTACCGGATATATCTGGGCACGCATAGGAGTTAATGAGTCACCAACCCATGCCTTATCCTGATACATAATTTTAAAATCGACAGAGTCAATCTGTCCGTTGATAGGTTCATGTTGGAATTTAAAATCATCCGGGCAGTAGAACTGACAGATATAATCAGACTTCACATTACCGTACAACGGATCATAAAACTCACCGAGTAGTCCATTAGTCGTTCTTGCATATACTGAATCCATCAGCAAGGTTGTCGCCTGCATCTGAAAAGTATCTACATATACGGGCATCTTGTCTCCGCCAGGCTGAATAGTCGAGCCAACCAGATTCAAATCATCACTACACCCACTCAGGATTGTTATTCCCAAGCCCAGGCCAATTAATAAAGGCTTGATCTTCATCATTTTTTTCTCTCACTTATTTAGAATCTAATACGACATCGTAAAATTCGTTGAATGCATCCATATAAGTTTCCGGCGACTGGTAAGGAAGGAACGGAGTATCCTTTTTGGTTGCAATATAGTCCAGAACATCCTGGTTGATCGTTTCACTACCTTGTATCACACCGTCGGCAAAGTCGATGGCCAGTTTAGTCAGGCCGGCGAAGCTGGTATCGGCTTTTATGCCTTTCAGATCGCTGTCTTTAGCCCCGTCTGTTTTTAGTTTGTTTGCAAACTCTTTTCTAAACGGTGTATTAAAGTCATCATTATAAATAGAATAGACTATTTTTGCATTTTTAAGACATGGATCGTCCGCGTACATTCTTTTTATGTATAATGCAGTCAGTGCAGAGATCCATCCGTGGCAATGGATCACATCCGGTATCCAGCGCAGTTTCTTTACGGTTTCCAATACGCCACGCACATAGAAGATTGAACGATCGTCGTTATCTTCGTACTCATTCCCATTGTCATCGCAGACAGTGTGTTTACGCTGAAAGAAGTCTTCATTATCAATGAAGTAAACCTGCATGCGTGCGGCCTGAATAGATGCTACCTTGATGATCAGAGGGTGATCTGTATCATCAATGATAAGGTTCATACCTGACAGTCGGATTACCTCGTGCAACTGATTACGTCGCTCGTTGATATTACCGAATTTAGGCATGAAAGTTCTGATTTCGCGACCACGCTCCTGAATGCCTTGCGGCAAGTTTCTGCATATTGTTGCAATCTCAGATTCGGGAAGGTAGGGTGTTATTTCTTGAGCTATAAACAAGATTTTTTTTGCATCCATTCTGTAAACTAGTTTTATAAAGACGGCACAAAGATAATAAATTTCTTTCATTTACGGTAATTATTTATTTGCTTTGCACCGTCAATAAGCATCTAAATGATGAAAATAGTAAACAGCATTCAAGAATTAAAGCGTTATCTAGCCGAAGAACGGCAGCATAACAAGCAAATAGGCTTTGTTCCTACTATGGGAGCATTACACAACGGACATCTGAGCCTGGTGAAGCGTTGCGTGGAAGAAAACGATGTATGCGTAGTAAGCATATTCGTAAATCCGACTCAGTTTAACGACAAAAATGACCTTGCCACTTACCCCCGGACATTGGATAAGGACAGTGCATTATTGGAACCGGTCGGTTGCGATTATGTATTTGCACCGACAGAAACGGAGATGTATCCCGAACCGGATACACGTACTTTTGATTTTGGAACAGTATCGGCTGTGATGGAAGGCGCGCGCCGTCCGGGACACTTCAATGGGGTTGCCCAGATCGTAAGCAAACTATTCTACGCCGTGGAACCCGACAATGCCTATTTCGGAGAAAAGGACTTTCAGCAGATCGCTGTTATCCGTGCTATGGTAAAACAGTTGAATATTCCGGTAAAAATTAACGCTTGCCCGATCCTGCGTGAGGATGACGGACTGGCATTAAGTAGCCGTAATGTACGTTTGACACCTGAACAACGTCAAAAAGCACCGTTAATAGCACGTACGTTAAAAGAAAGTACTAACTTTGCAGCCGGTAAAAGCGTGCAGGAGACGATTGATTATGTTGTGAATACGATTAATGCCGACCCTGTTATGCGCGTGGAATATTACGAAATCGTAGACGGGATCACGATGGAATCGATTAAAGACTGGTCGGATACCGAGTATGCAGTAGGCTGTATCACGGTTTATTGCGGTGAAGTCCGGTTGATCGATAACGTGAGGTATAAGTGATAATCAATTTATATAAAAAACGATGTTTATAGAGGTAGTTAAATCAAAGATTCACCGGGTGACGGTAACAGAAGCTAATCTGAATTATATCGGTAGTATTACTGTCGATGAGGATTTGCTGGATGCCGCTAACCTGATTGCGAATGAAAAGGTGGCTATTGTGAACAACAATAACGGTGAACGTTTTGAAACGTATATTATTAAAGGCGAACGTGGATCCGGTGTGATTTGTCTGAACGGTGCGGCAGCCCGTAAGGCACAGCCTGGCGATATCATTATCATCATGTCGTATGCCTTGATGGACTTTGAAGAAGCCAAAACATTTAAACCGGCTGTTGTATTTCCGGATACAGCAACAAATAAACTGATATAGAGCATCGGTAGCAGAATTTAGAATGTTTTTAAACAATAATAAAGAAGCTCGCCGGTCGTCGGCGGGCTTTTTTTGTGGCCTTGTGTTTTCTGTAGAATAAAGTTATAGAGTATGTACACTAATAAACAAATCTGGAATGTAAGTTATCCTATTTTCTTAAGCTTGTTGGCACAGAACATTATTAATGTGACCGATACGGCTTTTCTGGGTAGGGTAGGAGAAGTTGAGTTGGGAGCCTCTGCGATGGGTGGGCTCTATTATATCTGTGTGTTTACGATCGCTTTCGGGTTCAGTACCGGTTCGCAGATCGTGATGGCACGAAGGAATGGGGAACGGCGATACAGTGATGTAGGGCCGGTCATGATACAGGGCGTCTTCTTTTTGCTGGCATTGGCGGCTGTTATGTTCGCAGTGTCCCGTTTTTTTGCCGGGGATATTATGCGGTTCATGATTTCGTCGGATACAATCCTGAATGCTACGGAGGAGTTTCTGAACTGGCGTGTGTTCGGATTTTTCTTCTCTTTCGTAAATGTAATGTTCCGTGCCTTGTTTATCGGTATCACCCGGACGAAGGTGCTGACTTTGAATGCCATAGTGATGGCCCTGACGAATGTACTGCTGGATTACCTGTTGATATTCGGGAAAGGTGGTCTCCCTGAGATGGGAATCAAAGGAGCTGCAATTGCTTCGGTGGCTGCGGAAGCGGTCTCTATTTTGTTCTTTTTGATTTATACTTATTTGACGGTGGATATAAAGAAGTACGCTTTGAACCAGTTCCGTTCATTTGATGTCAAGCTGTTGAAGCGTGTACTGGATATCTCAGTTTTTACCATGCTCCAGTATTTTATTTCGCTCAGTACTTATTTCATGCTCTTTGTCGCTGTGGAACACCAGGGACAACGTGAGCTGGCTATTGCAAATATAGTAAGGAGTGTTTATATCGTTTTACTGATCCCTGTCAACTCCTTGTCGACGGCGACCAATACTTTTGTGAGTAACAGTATCGGTGCCGGTTATAAAAAACAAGTGATCCCGATCATTCGGAAAATTTCAAAAATATCTTTAGGTATTATGGCGGTGTTTGTGTGTATTGCATGCTTTTTCCCCTCAACGATACTGTCTGTCTATACGAATGATACATCTTTGATACAAGCTTCTATACCATCGCTTTATGTGATTTCGGGTGCTTTGCTGATCGCTGCCGTTGCTAATATTGTGTTCAATGGGGTGACAGGTACTGGTAATACACGTTCGGCTTTTGCGATAGAGGTCGTTGTGCTGGTCTTTTATTCCCTGTTCATTTATGTGGCAGGTATGCGTTTGGGGTTGCCTGTCGCCATTTGTTTCCTGACAGAAGTAATTTATTATACGGGTCTGTTGGTGGCAAGTGTAATTTATTTGAAAAAAGCAGCCTGGCAGAATAAAAAGATTTAGAGGTTTACATCCTTTTTCTTACCTTTGCACCCTATTACGTTAGAAATTAGAAAGAAAAAAATAAATACACATACAAATTATGTTTGAAAATTTAAGCGAAAGGTTAGACAGGTCGTTTAAACTGTTGAAAGGTGAAGGTAAGATCACCGAGATCAATGTGGCTGAAACACTGAAAGATGTGCGTAAAGCTTTGCTTGATGCCGACGTAAACTATAAAGTAGCCAAGTCGTTTACCGATACAGTAAAGGAAAAGGCGTTGGGACAGAATGTGCTTACATCTGTTAAGCCCAGTCAGTTGATGGTCAAGATTGTACATGACGAGTTGGCCAGTCTGATGGGTGGAACAGCTATCGATGTCGATCTGAAAGGATCGCCGGCTGTTATCCTGATGTCGGGTCTGCAAGGTTCCGGTAAGACTACTTTCTCCGGTAAACTGGCTAACTTGCTGAAAACGAAAAAGAATAAGAAGCCGTTACTGGCTGCTTGTGACGTCTATCGTCCGGCCGCTATCGAACAGTTGCGTGTGGTAGGTGAACAGGTAGGTGTACCTGTTTATATGGAACTGGAAAATAAGAATCCGGTAGAGATCGCAATGAATGCGATCCGTGAAGCCCGTGCGAAAGGCAACGACGTCGTGATTGTCGATACCGCCGGTCGTCTGGCTATCGACGAGCAGATGATGAATGAGATCGCTGCTATCAAGAGCGCTATCCAACCGGATGAAACCTTGTTTGTTGTTGACTCCATGACCGGACAGGATGCTGTCAATACGGCGAAGGAATTTAACGACCGTCTTGATTTCGATGGTGTAGTCCTGACTAAGCTGGATGGTGATACCCGCGGTGGTGCCGCCCTTTCTATCCGTACGGTAGTAGACAAGCCGATCAAGTTTGTCGGAACCGGTGAAAAGATGGATGCCCTCGATATCTTCCACCCTGAACGTATGGCCGACCGTATCCTCGGTATGGGTGATATCGTTTCGTTGGTAGAACGTGCCCAGGAACAGTACGACGAAGAAGAGGCAAAACGTTTGCAGAAGAAGATTGCCAAGAACCAGTTCGATTTCAACGACTTCATAGCCCAGATCCAGCAGATTAAGAAGATGGGTAACCTGAAAGAGTTGGCTTCTATGATTCCGGGTGTCGGTAAGGCATTGAAGGATATAGATATCGATGATAATGCATTCAAGAGTATCGAAGCGATCATCTACTCGATGACTCCGGATGAACGAACTAATCCGGCTATCCTGAATGGCACACGCCGCCAGCGTATCGCTAAAGGTAGCGGAACAACGATACAGGAAGTAAACAAACTGATCAAGCAGTTTGACGAAACCCGTAAGATGATGCGTATGCTTACAGCTGCTAAACCGGGAAGCAAGAAATTCCCTTCGTTTAAAAGATAAATATTAAAGATATATATTATGGAAGACAATCATTATCAATTACTGGACGGAAAAGCTGTTTCTGCACAAATGAAAAAAGAAATGGCAGAAGAAGTCGCCCGGATCAAAGCGGCAGGCGGTAAGATCCCTCACCTGGCTGCTATTCTGGTGGGTCATGACGGGGGTAGTGAAACCTATGTGGCCAGTAAAGTAAAGACTTGTGAAGAGATCGGTTTCAAATCGACTTTGATTCGCTATGAAGACGATGTGACTGAAGAAGAGTTGCTTCGCCGTGTAGACGAACTGAACAACGATCCGGATGTGGATGGTTTTATCGTACAGCTTCCGCTCCCGAAACACATTTCCGAACAAAAGATTATTGAGGCGATCGATTACCGTAAAGACGTCGACGGATTCCATCCGATCAATGTAGGACGTATGTCGATCGGTCTTCCTTGTTTTGTTTCTGCAACACCGGCAGGTATTCTGGAATTGTTGAAACGCTATGAAATAGAAACCAGCGGTAAGCATTGCGTGGTCTTAGGGCGCAGTAATATTGTCGGTAAGCCGATGGCTATGCTGATGATGCAGAAAAACTATCCGGGTAACTGTACGGTAACGGTTTGTCACAGTCGTTCCAATAACCTGAAAGAAATGTGTCTGAGTGCCGATATCATCATTGTAGCTTTGGGTGTTCCAGAATTCCTGAAAGCGGATATGGTGAAGGAAGGTGCTGTAATTGTTGACGTTGGTACTACCCGTATGCCGAGCAGCGTAACCAAGAGCGGTTATAAGCTGACTGGTGACGTGAAGTTTGATGAAGTGGCTCCGAAATGCTCTTATATTACGCCTGTACCGGGTGGAGTAGGGCCCATGACAATCATTTCATTGATGCGTAATACCCTGTTGGCTGGCAAAAAAGCAATTTATAAATAAATATTCTGCATATTTTTGCTCGAAAAGTTTGCAGAGTAAAAAAATACAGCTATCTTTGCAGCGTCTTAGAAAAAAAGATATACATGGTGGTTGTAGTTCAGTGGTAGAGCACCTGATTGTGGTTCAGGGTGTCGCGGGTTCGAATCCCGTCTTCCACCCGTAAAAACAAAAAAAGTCATTCCTTTTAGGAGTGACTTTTTTTTATTTCAGGTCAGGCTTACCTCTGATTGCCTATGTGAAATTCTGCTTTCTTCTCCACATGAACTATTTCTCCTGTTACCGGATGCTTGAACTCCAGGCTTTCGGCATGTAGATACAACCGGTCAGCCTTTTTTCCATATAATTCATCTCCAATGATAGGTGTATTCAGGCCTTCGGGATGGGCGGCATGCACACGCAGCTGATGGGTTCGTCCGGTAAGCGGGTAAAATACGATACGTGTATGATCCGGCTTACGTTCGAGTACCTGGTAGTTAGTCAAAGCCGGCTTTCCGTATTCTTTATTTACTACTTGGCGGGGGCGGTCTGTCGGGTCGGGGCATAGCGGCAAGTCGATGGTGCCTTCATCTGAGAGGACTGAACCGTCGAGCAGGGCAATATACCGTTTCTTTACTGTCCGGTTTTTGAATTGAGCCTGTAAGTTCTGATGAATGGTCTTTGTCTTGGCCACAAGGAGCAAGCCGGATGTAGCCATATCCAACCGATGCACGATCATGGGGCCGGTTGCGTCCGGGTAACGGGCGGCCAGTCGTTGGTAGACAGAGTCGAGATCCATCTTCCCCGGAACAGAGAGCATTCCGGCCGGCTTGTTGATCACCAACAGGTATTCGTCTTCCAGTAAGATTTCCAGTTCAGTATCACTGTGGATATTCTTGGAGAGCGGGTTGGACTCTACATCCAGCCCCTGCAACATGTGCTTCAGTATCGGTTCACACTTTCCTTTGCATGCCGGGTAGTAATAGCCATGTCGACGGATCTCTGTTTTCGGGGAATTTCCCCACCAGAACTCTGCCATCGCTATTGGTTTCAGGTGATGCTGGTAAGCGTATTGTAATAGCTTGGGAGCTGCGCATTCTCCTGCACCGGCAGGTGGAACCTTTTGTTCCGTTTCACTGAATATATCACATAGATCTCTGATTTCTTCCCGGGCATTCAATATACGGAACTGTTCGAAAAGCTGTTGTTGTAAAGTGGCGGAACGGTTTTTGCGTTCTGTTTTCAATTTCTCTATAACAGACTCGAACGCTTTTACTTTAGATTGTAAAGCTTCGATCCGGTCGTTCCATTGTTGCTTTAACCGCTTCAGTTCCGCTTTCTGAAATTGACTTTCGCGGATCATGTTCGCTAATTCGACTTCACTGGGATTGGTTTGCCGCTTACTTTCACGATCCTTTTGTGCCGCTTTCAGTTGTTCTTTCGCTTCGTTTACGGACTGTTCTGCCTGCCGGATTGTTTCCGTCAAATTGTTTTTGTTGTCGGTGTATTCCTTATCCGCCTGAAGTTGTTTGATCCGGGCATTGATTGCAGATATCCGGTCTTCTTCGAGACGAAAGAAACCCTGTGGTTGTTGCAGGTCATAGATCGGTGGAACGAAATAGCTGTGCAGGTTCTTTCCGGCCAGAATGCCGGAGAAGGCGGCCAGGAAACCAAGTTCGCCTGTTTCGGTCTGTACGGTCAGAACACCGAACATTTTTCCCTGTTCCAAATCATTCTCCCAATCCTTCCTGGACAAAAGATAAGCCTGCACTTCCTCTGCTGCAATTACAGAGAGGGGGTGAGGGGTATAATGGAATGGATAAGTGAATTGTTCCGGCAGGGGAATATTTGAAACTGAACGACCGAAAGAATGAAACTTATCCATTTTATCTGCGTGATCCTGCAAACATCTTACGAACTTTATCCTGACTTGACAGGAAATCGAGCGAATCGACAATATCTTCATAGTTTTCCCTGTCGGCTATCCGGGGAGCTACAATATCCAATACTTTCAGTTTGTCATCATCGAATGTATAGATAGACATCAACCGTATGCATTGCTGGCAGGAGAAATAGCGGTTGCCGACTCCGATACTTAACAATTCCAGTTGGTCGTCCTTGAAAGGCTTCGATTTGACTCTGTTATAGAGTTGCTGGAAGTCGTTGTTGCTGATCACTCTGCCGGGACGTACATGATTATTGTGAGGAGGCAATGGCCTGTCGTACTCGATCTCATTCGGTGGGTAAACGGCTACGGGAGGAACCGGAGTCTGGGGAGCATTATCTCCGTTGAACGAGTCCATGTTTGTCACCCTGTCATCCAGGAAATCAACTAAAATCACTGTCCGGGTTCCATAGAGAGGATCCACCTTGATAAATTCCCATTGTTCATATTCATGGTCGAAGCGACGGAAGTCCGGATTACCAAGTAAATTGGTTATCTCTCTCTTACTCATTCCTTTTTCTATTTTCAGGATGGCGTCTCTGGTCGTTTTGTAACTACCGCAACTACTAAAGAAAAAAGTTCCGATGAGCAGGGATAACGCTATTATTGCCTTCACTTTCATATTCTTTTTGTTTTATTTGGTGATAAGGTACCTTTTATTCGGGGATAAAGATAATCAATTCAATATATTCTTTTCGATATACCTACACCAATTGTGATGTTTTCCCCATTGATCGATCCGTTTTCTTCCTGACAGAGGAACAAACACATACGGGCAATGTCTTCCCCGAATGCCGGTGTTTGACCGGTAGTGATTGAATTGACTGTTATCTGCCATTCTTCCAGTGAAGCAGCAAGGGCGGATGTCAGCGAGAGGAGGCCTCCGGTTGTGACACTATTTGCCGATAGATTTATTATTCTTCCGTAAGGGTTTACTTCGCTTTGCGACCGGCGGTGAAGAGCGAGCAGGCGTGATGTGACGAAGGTCGATAGCAGATTGCCGGATAGTTGCTGTTCGAAATCATCCACGCTGGTTTCCGCGATCGGGCTCGTTTCGCAGGCGCATGCATTATTGACCAGTATATCCAGATCCCCCCAATCTTCCAGCATGTGTTGCAGGCAATTACCCAAAGATACCTTGTCGTTGATATTTGCGTGATAAAAGGTTGTGCCGGTCTTCTCGGCCAAGAGCTTTCCTGTCTCTTCATCCATACCGCCGAATGCAACCCGGTGACCTGCCATGCGGAATGCTTTTACAATCACTCTGCCGAGATCTCCGGTTCCTTCCGTAACAAAAACTCTTCTGGTTTTATGGAGTGTGTTTGCCTTTTTCTTACCGTAGCCGGTTGTTGTCCCGGCATTTTTTCTGGATCGGTATTCCTCATATTTCTTTTCCAGGTAGTTGTCTGCCATGATCTACTTACTTTTATAATATGTATGGCAAAGATACGTTTTTTATTTCTGAACCGATAAATCATTATCTTTGCAATAGGATGGATCTATTAATTTAAAAGAGAATATTATGCTTGCATATACATATAAAGAACACGGAAAATTCGAATTACAGGAGAAGCCAAAGCCCGAAATCCAGGATTCACGGGACGCGATCGTACGTGTGACGCTTGGCAGTATCTGTACCAGTGACCTTCATATCAAACACGGTAGTGTACCACGTGCAATACTGGGAATAACGGTAGGGCATGAGATGGTTGGTATTGTGGAAGAGGTCGGTTCTGATGTCACTTCAGTTAAGCCTGGTGACAGGGTGACTGTGAATGTCGAAACATTTTGTGGGGAGTGCTTCTTTTGTCAGAAGGGTTATGTCAACAATTGTACCGATCCTAATGGAGGTTGGGCTTTAGGATGCCGGATCGATGGTGGGCAGGCGGAATATGTTCGGGTTCCTTATGCTGACAGGGGTTTGAATTGCATTCCTGATACCGTTAGTGATGAGCAGGCATTGTTTGTCGGTGATGTACTTGCAACAGGTTTTTGGGCTGCACGCATCTCGGAAATTTCGGAGGATGACACTGTCCTTATTATTGGTGCCGGCCCTACCGGAATCTGTACTTTGCTTTGTGTGATGCTGAAGAAGCCAAAACGCATCATTGTCTGTGAGAAGTCGCCTGAAAGAATCCGGTTTGTCCGTGAGCGTTATCCTGAGGTTTTGATAACGGAGCCGGAAAACAGCAAAGAGTTCGTATTAAATAACAGCGATCATGGTGGAGCGGATGTTGTATTGGAAGTCGCGGGGAGTGCGGATACTTTTCGTTTGGCGTGGGAATGTGCCCGTCCTAATGCCATCGTCACTATCGTAGCTCTTTATGATAAACCTCAGCTCCTTCCTTTACCTGATATGTATGGCAAGAACCTGACTTTTAAAACTGGTGGAGTAGATGGTTGCGATTGTGCCGAGATTCTCAGCCTGATAGAAGAAGGTAAGATAGATACTACTCCTCTTATCACACATCGGTTTTCGCTGAATAAGATAGAGGAGGCTTACCGTATCTTTGAGAATCGATTGGACGGGGTTGTTAAGGTGGCGATATGTGAGCCGATTTGAATTCTCACTCTGCATCTTCCTCTAATGCCTCGATCAAAAAACTGACGGGGCGGAAGCCGTCATTGCATGAAATCATCGCAGACTTCTCATTTTTCATCCATCCATTATAAAAATTACCACCACCATGTGCCAAAGTCATAACAAAGGGAGACATGCTCTCCCACGCGCTATCACACATACCTTCAGGCTTCTTCCAACCGTTAGCAATAAAGACTCGCCCTTCCTTCATATCGCAAGCATGTTCCATCGGATTCTCATATTTCTCCATTAAATCTTGATAGCAAGCCATTCTTATAACGGTGATCTTACATTTTTTCATAACTTTTATTTATGTATTCTGCTGGTAGTATAACTATTTACTTACCGATGCAAAACCGCTCAAAAATATTCCCTAAAATCTCGTCATTACTGATCTGCCCCGTGATCTCGCCTAAATAATGCATGCACTCCCTGATATCCTGGCTTAGGAAATCGCCGGAGATATTCAGGGTGAGACCGTTTATCACACGCAGTATCGCTTCATGGGCCTTGGTCAGGGCTTCGTAATGGCGGATGTTTGTGACGATGACATCATTTTGCGAGAGCTCCGGCAAGGCGGCAGCCTGGATAAGGTGCTGCTTGAGGACTTCGGTATTTGCTTGCTGTTTAGCTGAAATATACAAGCGGTCGGCAGGTATCGTATTCAGTAACTGTTGCTTGGCTTCCAGTTCAGCAGGTGAGAGCAGGTCGGATTTGTTGAAAACAAGAATGACCTTTTTGTCTTCAGCTTTCGGGATGATTACTTTAGCTAGTTCTTCAATCTGTTCCGCAGGAGTGTTCAGGTCGATTACCCAAAGGACGATGGAGGCCTGGCTCAACTTTTGGAATGTACGTTCAATGCCGAGGCTCTCAATGGTGTCGTTGGTTTCACGGATACCGGCCGTATCGATAAATCGGAAGGTCACTCCCGAAAGATTGATCGTGTCCTCTATTACGTCACGTGTCGTACCGTGTATGTCGGAGACGATAGCCCGCTCTTCGCCAACGAGTAGGTTAAGAAGTGTCGATTTGCCGGCATTTGTCTCTCCGATAATAGCGACAGGGATCCCGTTTTTGATGGCGTTCCCGACACTAAATGAATCAGCCAGTTTATGGATCAGTTGCTCAATGGCGGTAGCCAGTTGCTTCAGGTTGTTACGGTTGGCAAACTCCACATCCTCTTCGCTGAAATCAAGCTCCAGTTCGATCAGGGAAGTGAAGTCGAGAAGCTGGCTGCGCAGCTTGGTCAGTTCGTTACTGAAACCTCCGCGCATCTGGTTGATGGCCAGTTTGTGCATTCCGGCAGAGGTGGATGCGATCAGGTCGGCTACAGCTTCCGCCTGGCTCAGATCCATTTTCCCGTTCAGGAAAGCCCGTTGTGTATATTCACCGGGAAGAGCAGAGCGGCATCCCTCTTCTATCAGTAACTGAAGGATCTGTTGCTGGATATAAACCGAACCATGACAAGTGATCTCGACGGTGTCTTCTCCTGTAAACGAATGAGGGGCGCGGAAGAGGGCGACAAGTACATCGTCGATCAACTCTTCCCCGCGACGGATACTACCGTAGCGTAAGGTATAAGCTTTCTGGCTCTGAAGATTCTTTCCTTCGACTTTGGGAACGAAGATCGTGTCACAAATTCTTATGGCGTCAGTGCCGGATACACGGATCACAGCTACTCCTCCGGCTCCGGGGGCTGTCGATACGGCACAGATAGTATCCTGATTGATCATAAAATTATATATCCTTATACGGTTATTAGTTCATATTCCTGAGTTCCGATTCCAATTTTTTCAGCATGTTCCAGTCCGGCCTGCCAGTTGGTTTCCGGGTGCATGATATGGAATTTGTCACAACCTTCCAAGTGATCATGATGAGGTGTTTCTGAAAGACGGTTGCCTGTTTCCAGGATCGGGGCTTTGATGACTATATCGGCACAAGCCTTGTCCAAAGCAACCGGATCGAATGAAGCTGCAATACCCAGATCCGGGACGATGGCCGCATCATTATGATTCCAACAATCACATTCGGGAGATACATTCATAATGAAACTGATATGGAAATGAGGCTTGTCCTGCAATACGGCTTGTGAGTATTCTGCTATTTTACAATTTAAGTTTACCGAAGTATCCCATGAACCGAGTACGGCACCGTCATATTGACAAAGGGCCACACATTGTCCGCAACCGACGCATTTGTCATAATCGATTACTGCTTTCCTGTTTTCATCCAGGCGGATAGCTTCGTGGCGGCAATGTTTTACACAGATATTGCAACCTTTACACATTTCCAGATCGATACGGGGTTGGGAGGCTCCGTGCAGTTCCAGCTTGCCCGCAACACTGGCACATCCCATTCCCAGGTTCTTCAGTGCACCTCCGAACCCGGTCTGTTCATGTCCTTTGAAGTGATTCATACTGATAATAATATCAGCGTCGGCAATAGCCGATCCGATCTTAGGAGCTTTACAGTATTCACCGTTTATTTCTATTTCACGGCATTCCGTTCCTTTCAGTCCGTCTGCGATGATTACATCACATTTGGCTGAAATAGGATTGAAACCATTTTCCATAGCACTTTCCAAATGATCCACGGCATTAGCACGCCGGCCCGAATACAATGTATTACAGTCCGTAAGAAAAGGTTTTGCCCCCAATGAGCGGAGCAAGGTTGCCATACGGGCGGCATAATTGGGACGAATGTAAGCCAGATTGCCCGGTTCTCCGAAATGGATCTTGATAGCCACGAACTGGTTCTGAAAATCAATATTTGTAATGCCGGCACGTTTTACAAGCCGTTCCATTTTATCCAGCAGGTTACTGGAGGGAGTCGTACGAAGATTCGTAAAGTAAACTTTCGATTTGTCCATTCTCTTATTGGTTTTATCATGCAAATGTACATGATTATCTCCATTCAACGAGTCCTTGAAAACATTATGTTTAAAAAAAATGTTTTTTATAAAGAACATTTTCTTACTATATCCGGTCTTCGTTTTTGGCATAATGTATTACATTTGTAACAAATAGTTTAGTTTATGGACATATACCAATTAAACCATCAGCAATTACTGAAGGGGATAAGATGCAATTTTCAGCGATATCTTTATAAGCAGATACAGTGGGATGATCGTCTGATTGGAATTTTTGGCTCACAGGGAGTAGGTAAAACAACATTATTGCTGCAACGGATCAAGCAGGTTTTCGATGATTCAGATAAGGCGTTATATTTAAATCTGGACAGTATTCTCTTTCAAAGGGAAAAGATGATCAATGTGGCCCTTCAGTTCCATAAGGCGGGGGGAACCCATCTTTTTATGGATGGCGTACATCGTTATCCGAATTGGCTCAGTGAAATGAAGAAATTGCAGGAGCGTTGCCCGAATCTGCATATCGTGTTTGCCGCGTCATCCTTGCTTCCTATTTCGAAAGTGACGAAAGGTTTGAAGGATGCATCCTGCTATACGTTGAATACGATGTCGTTCCGCGAGTATCTTTCCTATGAGTGTCTTTTGGATCTTTCTCCTATCCCGTTGGATGATCTATTGGAAAATCATGTAGAGATATCAAGGAATGTGAACGATCAGATTGTTGTCGCACCAGTGTTTCGTAATTATCTTGAACATGGTTGTTATCCGTTTTACTGGGATGACCCCGATGCCTATCCGTTCCTGTTGCAGGATCGGGTGAGGGATGCGATCGAAGTAGATGTACCGGCCGTTTATCCGATTGAGTATGCGGAGCTGAAAGATATTAAAAGAATGATGATGATGATATCCGACCTGGTACCGAATGTACCTCGTTTGGCTGATATGGCGGCTAAATTGAAGTTGGATGATACAGAGTCGAAGAAATATTTTGAATATCTGAAGGATGCGGTATGTATACGGCATTATCAGGCAACGGGAGGGGCGGTGCAGGATCGCCTCCAGAAAACTTATCTGGGAAATACAAATCTTTTGATCGCTTTTGAGGAAGGTTTGAACGATCGTGTGATACTGGGTGAGACATTCTTTGTCGATCAATTGTCTAACTTTGCATCCGTCCGTTTGCTTAATAACAATGACTTTTTCATAAATGATAAATACATATTCATGGTGGGCGACCCTTTGATGGATTACGAGCGGGTCAAAGACGTAGAGAATGCCTTTGCAGCTATCTATGGGCAACCTAAGAGTCAGAACAATAAGTTGCCGATCTGGTTGCTGGGACTTTGTTATTGATACGTTATAAAAAATAGATATGATAGATATAATGAAGAACAGGAGAACTATCCGCAAATATACGACACAGGATATCTCCGAACCGTTGTTGAATGAACTGCTGGAAGTGGCTGCCCGTGCATCCAATACCGGAAATATGCAGTTGTATAGTGTGGTCGTTACCCGTGAACAAGCAAATAAGGAGAAGTTGGCTCCGGCACATTTCAACCAGCCGATGATTACGACAGCTCCGGTCGTCCTGACTTTCTGTGCTGATGCCAACCGTTTTGTGAAATGGGCCGAACAACGCAATGCCGAAGCGGGCTTCGACAATCTGCAAACTTTTATTGCGGCAACGATCGATGCGATGCTGTTCGCCCAGAGTTTCTGTGATGCGGCAGAAGAGAGAGGTTTAGGTATCTGTTACTTGGGTACGACTGCTTATAATGCAGATAAGATTATTGATGCTTTGTCATTGCCCCGTCTGGTCGTTCCCATTGTAACGGTAACTGTCGGTTACCCGGCTCAACCGCTGCCGGAACAGGTAGAACGTTTGCCGTTGGCTGCTGTTGTCCATCAGGAGACATATATGGATTATACGCCGGCTTCGATAGATGAATTGTATTGTGCAAAGGAAGCTTTGGAAGTCAATAAGCAGTTTGTGAAGGAAAATAATAAGGAAACGCTGGCACAAGTGTTTACCGATATTCGTTATACAAAGAAGAATAATGAATATTTCTCGGAAGTCCTACTGAAAGTATTAAAGGATCAAGGATTTATGAAATAAGATACATAAGTAAAAAGAAACGCCTCTTGCAGACCGGATAAGTCTTTTGCAAGAGGCGTTTTGTTTTATAGGTTTTCGCTACTGAGTATCTGTACTTCATAATGCATGAAAAGTCCGCTTTCTATAACGCCTGTTATAGACTTGATCGAATTTTCCAGGTTGTCGGGAATATTGTCGAACCAGACATCCAGGATCAGATTTCCGTTTTCAGTGATGATAGGGCCGTCTTTCCCCTGTGCCATCCGGAGTTTCATTTCTTTCGGGGTGAGGGATTCGAGTGCCTGTGCGGCATGCGTCAGGGCATCCGGGTATATTTCAACCGGAACGGGAAAACGGGAACCCAGTTTGGAGACCATCTTTGACGGATCGGCAATAATATAAGTCCGCGGACTGGAACTTATGAGTAGCTTCTCTTTAAACATAGCCCCGCCACGCCCTTTTATCATATTATGATTAGAGTCTATTTCGTCCGCACCGTCAAATGTCCAGTCCGGCTTATGTTCCAACAGGCTCGTGAGGGGAACACCCAGTTGGGCGCAAGCCATTTTAATTTCCTGCGAAGTGGGGATTGCACGGATATGAAGCTGCTCTATCCGGATACGTTCGGCGATCTTCTGCAGGGCCAGATAAGCCGTAGAGCCTGAACCGACACCTATAATGTCCCCGTCCTTTACCATCGAAGCAATCTTAACGGCAACTTTCAGCTTTTCCTCTTTATTGGAAATAGCCTTTCCCCATTCCAATGAATCTATTATTGTTTTCTCCCGGTTCATAATCAGATACGTTCTAACACCGTTTCTATCAGCCCTGTTAAAGAGCCTTTGTAGTTTGTGTTCATATCCTTGTCGACACGGCCTGCGATGATGCAGCAGACAGTCATGGCACGGTGTCCCATGAGTGCGGCCAGACCGGCCAGGGATGAACTTTCCATTTCGAAATTGGTTATTTTCTGTCCGTTGTAGTCGAACGCTTCGATCTTCCCGTTTAGTTGCGGGTCGGCCAGCGGCAACCGGAGTTCACGGCCTTGCGGGCCATAGAAACCGTTGGCGGCAATAGTTACGCCACGGATGATATCATTTTTCGTGATCTGCTCTATCAGAGACGGATCGGCAGAGACCACATAAGGGGAGAGGCCTGATAGCTTCCAGTCCAGCTGCTTTTTCAATTCGGCTTCAAAACGGGTATCTCTGACACGTTCGGTATCGGCATAAAAATAAATAACCCCGTCAAAACCGATCGATTTTCCGGCAGCAACGTACGTGCCGACAGGTACAAACGGCTGAAGTCCGCCGGATGTACCGACGCGAACCAAGGTAAGCTGTTTGAACTCCGGCTTAACCGTGCGGGTTGCAAAGTCTATATTAGCCAATGCATCCAGCTCATTCAGTACGATATCGATATTATCCGTACCGATACCATGTGAAACAACGGTGATGCGCTTTCCTTTATACCTACCGGTAATAGAGTGGAATTCCCGGCTGGAAACCTCACACTCCTGTGTGTCGAAGTAAGAAGCTACGGTTGAAACCCTGTCGGGGTCACCAACCAGGACTACTCTGTCTGCCAGCTGCTCCGGCTTAAGATGCAGATGGAAAGCGCTTCCATCTGCATTTATGATTAATTCGGATTCAGGAATAACTCTCATTTTTTAGTCTTTAAGCGGTTTTGAAGGAGCATTGGCTGGCTTTGCTATGGCTTCGCGCATAGAAGTGTCCGCGTCGATGTTCTTCATTTTATAATAATCCATGATACCCAGATTTCCTGAACGGAAAGCTTCCGCCATTGCTTTTGGTACTTCTGCTTCTGCTTCGATCACCTTTGCACGGGCTTCCTGGGCTTTCGCTTTCATTTCCTGTTCAAGGGCAACAGCCATAGCACGACGTTCTTCAGCCTTAGCCTGGGCGATGTTTTTGTCGGCCTGCGCCTGATCCATCTGAAGGAATGCACCGATATTCTTACCTATATCGATATCCGCGATGTCGATGGACAGAATCTCGAATGCCGTACCGGCATCCAGCCCTTTACGTAATACTAGTTTAGAGATAGAGTCCGGATTTTCCAATACGGTCTTATGACTTTCCGACGAACCGATCGATGATACGATACCTTCACCGACACGCGCCAGGATTGTTTCTTCACCGGCACCACCCACCAATTGTTTGATGTTAGCACGAACGGTAACACGGGCTTTGGCGATCAACTGGATACCGTCTTTCGCAACGGCAGTCACAGGAGGTGTGTCGATCACTTTCGGGTTAACCGACATCTGAACGGCTTCGAATACATCACGGCCGGCCAGGTCGATAGCAGTAGCCATCTGGAAAGGCAGGTCGATGTTTGCTTTGGAAGCAGACACCAGCGCATGAACCACTTTCTCAACATGTCCGCCAGCCAGGTAGTGCGCTTCCAGTTCATCACGAGTCAATGTTTTGAGACCGGCTTTGTGCGCTTCGATCATAGCACGGGCAATAACATAGGGAGGAACATTACGGATACGCATCAGGAACAGCTGTATCAGCGAAATGTTAACACCCGAAACCTTGGCCGAGATCCAGAGCAGGAACGGCACATAGTAAAAGAAAATTGCCAGCAGCAAGACCGCTGCACCCAGTAGGATAAAAGGCAAATAGTTCAATTCTTCCATATAAATATAATTAAGCGTGAATATCTGATTGTTCTTTTTTCTTTACCAATACATTATAACCGTCTACACGTACGACTTCGATTTCCGTGTTCTCGTCTATCAACTCGTCCATCGACTTCGCTTCAACCGTAATTCCCTTGAAGCGGGCTTTACCGATGGGAGCGAGGCGGGAGAGCGTGACGCCTTCATCACCGGGTTCGATACCCAAGTCGCGGCTGGAGGTCAGTTTCGAGTCGACATCCGTTTTCAGGGCCACCCTGTTAAACGACCGGGAACGTAATAACCATACAAATGCTCCGCCGAAAGTTGCCAGTGACAGGAATAATGTGATATGTCCTGCCGTTTCACCGACCGAATAAGCATAAATAACACCGGCGGCGGCAAAAAGGAATCCTCCGATTCCGGCAATCGTTATACCCGGTAGAAGGAATATCTCCAACAGGATAAGCACGATGGCTACGAGCATTAAAAAAACAATAATGGTTACTTCCCAAATCATAATAGTAGTGGTTGAATTATCTGTTACTCTTTAAATAATTTATCTCCGTGTTACGGGCTTTCTTTTCCAAACCTTCAGGTTGGCTGAGCAAGTCGTTCAGCTGCTCTTCCGCATTGAGGATTGTCGGCTTCAACTGTTCTTTCTTGGCACTATTCCCGGAAGAATAGGAGGCTCTGAGATCGGCCAGCTTATCGTTCAGTTCTTTTATCTGTTTGTTCAGCGAAACAACTTTTTCGTAATAACTTCTTGCTTCCGGGCTCTTGATCTGATCCAGTTTATAATAAACCAGACTATTGTTTATCACAAACTCGAAATCTTTGTCTATCTTCACTTCTCCATAGGGTATTTCCTTGTGAGCCAGTTCGATGAGGTTCGTGTAATCGCTTCCTGCTTTCCATGAATCCTGTATGGAGGTGATGGCGGCACGGGCGCGTTTCACTTCGATGTCGTCGCTTTCCACGCGGCTGTGTTCGTTGTTGGGAATGAAGAGGTAGACACATACTTTGTCTTCCGGTTGGAAGCGGTCGGAAACAAACCATCCCAGTTCTTTCGTCTCGTCGTACACCATCATGTAGTCGTTGAACGGCGAATTGAACGGCATACTCAACTGTTCCGGAGCCAGATAGGTATCTGAGTTGATGTTATAGCGGGTGACGAACAGGTCGTATCCGCCTAACGAACCGTTTCCTTTGGAGGCGTAATAGATCGTTACGCCGTCAGACAGGACGAACGGATAGTTGTCGTCATCATTGCTGTTGATGTTCATCGGCAATTGTTTTTCGTCTCCCCATTTATCCATTAATCTGGATTGGGTGAAGAGACAATAACGATCGTTGTCCGTGGCATGTGCATAATATATCTTATCCCCCTTCTGGTTCATGTAGACCGTGGAGGATTCCGGTTCGTTTGTCTGGAAGAAATCTTTGAATGAAGTCAGTGTTCCGCTTTCTTCACTCAGTGTGTAGGCTGCGAGGAAATTCTCTTTATCCATTACCAGGCTGTCGATTATCTGGACATCTTCGGTCTTTTCCATCATGCGGTGGGCGTTCTCTGCCAGCGACAGTTGGTTGTCGAATGCCTGCGTGTCTTGTTTCTTTTTAGTCAGCAGTTCGATGTATTCCTCCAGCATCTCGGCGGCTTCGTCAAAGCGATAGGTCTGATAGTAAACATCCGCCAGATAGCGGTAAGCATCCTGTACTTTTCGTTTTACTGCCACTTTCAGGTGTTTTTCCGCACCGGCCAGGTCGCCCGTTTCAAAACAGCAAACACCATACCAATGATTGTAGGACGAGTTGCTCGGGGCTTGTTTCACCAGCTTTTCAAATGCTGGTTTAGCTTCGGCGTATTGTCCGTCATTGTATAGTTTTTTAGCCTGGTCCAGGCTTTGTGCCTGCAGGCTGCAGCAAAGTAATGTAATTCCAATTGTGTAAAACAGTTTCTTAGATAACCGGCTCATTTTCTCTAGTTGTAATATAATTATACTGATTCAAAGATAATAATATTTTTAGTTAGGCATACAATTCATTGGATAAATATCTATTTTTGTGCCCGATTTAGAATAAATATGGCAAAGTTGACTGCAGAAGAGCTCCTGTTCCGGAAAGTAGAGGAGAAGGTGAAAAAGGCTATTTATGAGTATGGCCTGATTGCCGATGGCGACCGTATCCTGATCGGATTGTCGGGCGGGAAGGACTCTTTAGCCCTGGTCGATCTGCTGGGACGGCGTTCTAAAATATACCATCCACGCTTTGAAGTGGTTGTTGCTCATATTGTGATGACCAATATACCTTATAGTTCGGATATGGAATATCTGAAGAGCTGTGCCGATGAACACGGCTTGCCGTTTATTGTGCACGAAACGAGCTTCGATGCATCGACCGACACCCGCAAGTCTCCTTGTTTCCTTTGTTCCTGGACACGTAGGAAAGCGCTGTTCGATATAGCCAAAAAGCATAACTGCAACAAGATCGCTCTCGGTCATCATCAGGATGATATTATTGAAACGTTACTGATGAATATGACGCATCAGGGAGCTTTCGGGACGATGCCTGCCCGCCTGAAGATGGATAAGTTCGAGATGGAGATTATCCGTCCGATGTGTCTGGTGGAAGAAAAGGAACTGATCCGTATTGCAGCCTGGAAAGGCTACCGCAAACAGATCAAGAATTGCCCTTACGAATCCGGTTCCAGCCGTTCGGATATGAAAGAGGTACTGGCACGGCTGGAAGCGATTAATCCGGAGGCTCGTTACAGTATCTGGAACAGCATGTCGAATATACAACACGATTATCTTCCTCAAAAAAAGAAATAAATTATGCAGGGATTTTATGCTATTCTGTTATTAGTCGTATCGAATGTCTTTATGACATTGGCATGGTACGGTCATCTGAAGATGAAACAGCAGTTCAGTTGGTTTGAGAGTCTGCCGTTGATCGGTGTTATCTTGTTTAGCTGGGGGATTGCTTTCTTTGAATATTGTTTTCAGGTTCCCGCTAACCGGATGGGATTCCGTGAGAATGGTGGCCCGTTCAACCTGATACAACTAAAAGTGATTCAGGAGGTTATTACGTTAGTCGTCTTTATCGCTTTCAGCACGATCGCTTTTAAGGGAGAATCCTTTAAGTGGAATCATGCGCTGGCTTGTTTGCTGTTGGTTGCAGCTGTCTATTTGGTGTTTAAGAAATAAAAGGTAATCGAAGAAAAATAAACCCACCTTCGGAATCCATTCATTGGGTGAATGGATTTCTGAAGGTGGGTTTGTTGTATGGATTATCTGACTATTACTTTAACTGTAACAGCCTTTTCTTTGTTCGACAAACGAACCAGATATACGCCTTCGGATACAGGAATTTGCATCTTCTCTGTAAGCCGGCCATGATAGAAGATTCGTCCCATCATATCAGTAACCAGCGTTTCAATAGTGGCCATCGGTTCGATCATGATATAGCCATCGCAACCCAGAACACGGGTAGATGCTATCAGCTCGTCGATACCGGTTGCAACGCTGACGGTTACTTCGCATTCAGCATAATGTGTGTCGTCGGAAGCAGTAGCGGTGATGGTTGCTTTACCTGCTTTCAATGCTTTCACTGTTCCTTTCTTTACGGTGGCAACCGTTTCATCACTGCTCGACCAAGTGACAGATTGATCAGCATCGGCCGGTTTCACTGAAGCTGTCAGCTTAAACTCTTCGCCTACGGCCAGAGTTTTAGAAGATGAATCGAGTACGACGTCGGTAATTGTTACAACACCCGGTTCGTCATCGCCGCCATCATCATCGCCCGGGGTAGACTTCTGAGTAAAGGTTACTTTTACTTCTACATTGCCCGCATCGCCTACGGTATAGACTCCTCCTACGTTCGTTGCACCGGTGACAGACACTGTTGAGGTGTAGTTGCTGTTCGGGGATGTTTCGACCGTGATCTTATCATCTTTTGTTATTGTTGCACCGGAAGCGACTTCCTGATCGTTCAGTTTCATCGTAACAGTTCCGCCATCCGGATTTGTAACGGTGAGGTTGAGTGTACGAAGCGTTAAACCTTTTACTTCAGTAACTTCTACTGAGGTTGAAAGACCGGTTAACTCCTCGTAATTCGTACTTGTCGGAACAAACTTGATGGGCTGCTTATTCTGTGTTCCTGCCGTTGTAATCGGAGTGTTTTTCGTATCCGTATTCCATTCAAATGTACCGTCGGCATCAGCAGTACCGGTAATGATGGATTGTGCCAACGATTGTCCTTGCAGGATAGAGGAAGCAGCCGTAACAGTGGCTGTCACCTTTTTCGGTTTGATGGTAAACGTTCCGATATTTTTATCGGTAACCGCTTTATAGTTGGCATCTCCCGGATAACTGGCTATAACATCGTAATCACCTGCATCGGTTGGATTCTGGATTATCTGACCACCTTGTTTGAATGTAATCTGCCAGTCTGAACCACCGGTGATAGTTGGAACTTGTATGCTACCGTTGTAGGTTAGCTCACCACTGATGGTTGGATTTGTTGGTTCTCCTTTAGGGGCAAAAGTCGCTGTTACGATATTATCGCCTGTGCCTAGTGTTAGAGTAACTTCATTACCTACTGTCTTGTCTAGTTCCCCTCCACTAACCGTCCAGGTTACATTTGCAGAAGCATTTGCTCCGGGGATAGCTCTCAAACGGATCTTTTGTGTTGCGTAAAGATCGCCACTATTGAGCTGACTATTTCCGTTCAGAATGACAATGGAACCTTCTGCTCCGTTTGCTGTAATACTTAGACTTCCTGCAGCTTCTGGTTCATTGCGTAATGCAGAGCGAGTGGGTAAACTTTCCCACTCGAAAGAAACTTTCTTTGCTTCTCCTTTTCCTGTTGGAATGGAGAAAGTAATTGGTGCATAGTTCTTGTTATTCGGGGTGAAGATGGCATCATAAACAGTTTCCGTATTTCCTATGGTCTGTCCATTTTTCCATGCATATGCACCATCTGCACTTGTCGTCTTAATAGTTCCATTCTCCGCTGTCGGAATAGCAACCCCCTTCATTTCAGCTTGAGCAATAACTAATCCACCGGAGATTGTCTTATTGATAGCTGCGTATGTATCATCGGCACCACGGCTGATTGTTACATCGTATGAACCTACTTCTGTATGCGTACCGCTGCAAGTAACCGTAAATCCACCAATTCCAGCCGGCGTAGTCTTTACAACAAACGCTTTTTCCGTGCCATCGTAAACGTATGTTTGAGCTGTTTCATCGATTGTGATTGTTGCCAGTTTGCGCATGACCGCCTTTACAGTAGTTGCCGCTTTAACAGTGAAGCTACCGCCGTTAGGTATTTCTTTGCCGTTGACAAGCAGAGTGAGGAGTTTGTAACCATCAGCAGGGGTAACAGTTGCTTTCATCATTTGTCCATAATCTACATTTCCAGATGTAAAATTTCCACTTTGACCTTTTGTTAAAGTGATGGAACCTTCGTTTGATGGAATAGATGATTTAACCTCGAACTGCTGTATATTAAACTCCGCTGTAATAACTGCATTTGCTGTTACGGAGATAGAGCCGTTTGTTATTTCCGTACTGTTATTCTTCAAAGAGTTTGCTTGCAGTTGATACCCTTCGTCAGCAACAGCCAAAACACTTACTTTTGAATTTGCTGTAACAGAAGAGCCTGCGGCAATTGCATTACCTTTATCGTCGAACAGTAATATCTTGCCATGTTCGGGAGAAGTTACTTGAACACTGTATTCCTGTGGTGGCAATGCTTTGAATTTAGCTGTAATAGTAAAATCTTTATCAACCGTAACGGCATCCTTACTGATTACTTTTCCTCCTGTACATGAAAGAGATTCTAAGACATAACCACTGCTAGGAATAGCTTGTACGACTATTTCTTTTCCTTGTTGTACAGTGACAGAACCACTGTGATCAGTTTTGCCGTTCACGGAAATACTTCCATTGCCACCATCGACCCTTAGCGTTACAGTCTGTTGGATTGCTTCAAATTCTGCCGTAATTACCTTATCCTCGGTAACAGTCATTTTACCGGCTAAAGAACCTGCTTTCAGCTGATAGCCGGCATCCGGTGTGTTTGTCAGGGTTAATTCTGTTCCTTCTGCATAACGGTTATTGATATTTCCGTTTGTAATCGAGACTTTACCGTTCTGACATACTCCGGTCGTCACAGTATAATACTGTTTGGCTTCGATAGATACTTCGCACTCAGTGATAGCATACTTTATCAGGTCGGAAGGTGTAAAGAGTACTTTATAGTTGTTGTTTCCTGCTTTAATTACTTCTGCCGGATTGTTCCAACTGAACGTACCCGCAACTGCTACATTATTATATTGAGCAACTCCTTTAACAAGGAGTACCGACGATAAAGTCTGTCCTGCTTCAAGCATATTGACTTTTATCTCCGGGATAGCTGTTATTGTAGGAACAAAAGCATCTATTTTCCAGATAGTTTTCTTATTATCTCCCTGGTTCGCATGTTTCGTCCATCCGCTATTGGCTGGAGCAACAACGTAGGAAAGCGGAGCATCTGCCAAATCAGAATAGATTGCAACTGCTTCACCGAACGAACTGTTAGAGAAGGTAAATATCGGTTCACTGGTTACATTTTGTCCTTTATCAACATTTACACCAGCTTTCCAACCATTGCCATTGGTTGTCAGATTAGTAGCGGTTACTTCCGAGCTGTTTACCGTCAGTCCGACACTGGCGTTGTTGCGGGATACAATGTTTTCCAGTATTACGCCGGTAACTCCGGTTACATTAATACCGCTGCGGAAAGCTTTTTCTACGGTTAGATTACGGATTACGACGTCATTGGATGTTATATCCAAAAGATGCTTAAGAGCCGTTCCTCCACCTTCGGTATATGTTCCGGACAGTGTATAGCCATTTCCTTCCAGTGTAATCGCTTTTTTTATTTCAATCGGAAGGTCGCTTTCTGTAATGCCGGTTATATCATTGCTTAAATGGATTGTGCTGCCATCAGAAGCACTGGCTATAGCAGATTTTAATGAGGCCAGGTCTTTTACCTGAGAGATTACCTTGCCATTATCATCTACGAATTTTCCATTTTTATCTACCTGATACAGTTTCAATACATTTCCTGCATTAACAGAATAAGCAGTACCGTTGATGGTTAAAGCATCATACTGTTGATTAATATCGCGACGGAAAGTAGTTACCAGATACTTTTCTCCTTCTTTGGCTTTCAGTTCGCAGTTTCTTAACGCTATCGTGTTTTGCGATGGAGTCGATACATCATCCCCTTTAAAGTCGGCATCATGCCATCCTAACTGAATAACGGAGGCATGTATTTTACTGTTTATGCCGGCAATATTATTTTCTGCATAGGTAGCAGACAGCTTGCCGCCGCTAAAGTTAAGCGTATTCCCATAAGAACGAACACATAAAGCAGACATTTGCTTTTCTGCATTTTTCCCATTATCGATACCTGGCACTGTTTCTATTGCACAATTCGTAAACTCTCCCTTTACGCCATTGTATTTCTCCTGAAGAACAATCGTACCATAGCTTTCGCCTTCTCCCTGAGCTATTGTTTTTCCGATGAAGGTAGTTCCCGTTGCTGTAATAGATGTTCCGGTGGGATCTAAATATCCTCCTAAGTTGCCAGCAGATGTCATAATTGCAGCGCGGCCGGTTATGGAGCCGCCATTTATTGTTACTTTTTGGTTCTTTTCGCGTAGCCCTAATCCGTAATAATAAACATTGATATCCGTATTCTTCATTGTTAATTCCGCTCCGGCAGATTCCATACGGACACCGACTGCGGCTGTTTGTCCTTTCAATGCACCTCCTGATATCTTACAGTCGGTAAGACCCACTTTTCCTGTACCATTACCGGTAATACCGATAATACCATGTCCAAAATTATTATTATTCCCTTCTAATGTAAGACCTTTAGCGGTAAGAGTAGCTGTTTCACCTTGTTTCGGATTAACTTCGATATGACCTTTGATAGTTGTCTTATCTTTGCCAGCACCTTCTATTGTCAGGGATTTATCGAGAGTGAATGTTTGAGGTAATTCGAAAGTACCTTCGGGAATAGTCATTCTGCTTACATCTTTGAAAGAAATGATACCTTGATTTGATAAACTTTTCCAATCAATTATAGCATTCATCAAAGAGCCGTCAGCCTTATATGCAATCATACAGCTTTCTTTATCATTAGCCAAAACGTCATTCTGATTTGCTTTTGTCAGTGGCTTGTTTGTTGTATTATAGGAGAATACATTGCCATTCCCCTCTAATAGGACGTTATTATTAGCATTAAAACGGTAAACCATAGCAGGCGTCTGGTTTGAAGTAAGCCGTAAGCGGCTATCTTTTAGTGTTACCGTATTATTGGCTGCTTTATCACCAAAATCAATTGGATACATACAGGCTGAAGCTGTATTAATATGTTCATTTGTGATAATTGAATTGTTGATCGTCACTGTATTGTTCGTTGGATCAACCCCATATTCAAAAACAAGTGCTCCATAACCGTCCGACTCTCCACTATAATTCTGGCGTCCTGTCAAAATGGAATTTTCAATTTTTATTGTCATTCCGGCTTCCCTGATAGCTAATGCAGCAAAACCTCTTATCTCTGAATTATCAATAGTTATTTTACTGTTTGCACACTCTGCACTAATGGCATACCCATGCTCATTTAATAAGATTTTGCTATCTATTATTTCAGTTTCTGATCCTTCATTATACAGAGCAAGAGGGCGGCATTGTGTATTTGTTCCAATTCCTATAATTTGAGACTTTTTTACCTTAATCTTTGCTCCTACTGAAGCACGGTTTGTTATTGCCCGTTGATAAGCACCGTCCATATATAAATCAGAATTAGTTAAATTCACTGTAGCTCCTGAAGCACTACTACCAATTGTTATGAAATGATTAGTTCCTCCGCCTGTATTTTCTGATCCCGATTTACTATTTATCATACAGCAATTGTCTACAGTTAAAGTAACATTAGCCACAATCATTTCAATCATCCCATTTCCATTTCCATAGGATGTATTTGCAGCCCGAACCATCTTTACATTTTCAATGGTTGTCGATCCTGCTTTTGTGATTTGTATTTTTCCCGTCAGATAAGCATCATTCTCCGATGTAGATTCTTTAGTCGGTTTATTAGTTCCTGAACCAATCAGACTTAACGGTTTACTAATTTCTATGTTTTCTGTATATTCACCGGCAGCCACATATATTGTACCGCCATCACTAACCAGTGTTATAGCTTTTGCTATTGTCTTAACAGGACTAACGTCGGTACCTGAATTGTTGGTATCGTTTCCGGAGCTTCCATTTACATATATAGTTGAAGTTTCCGCCCACCCTACACTTGTTGCCGCTAATATAGCAGCCAAGATTGTTAGTAATCTTATTTTCATATCTTGTTATGTTTAATATTAATACTGAGAAATTTTACCTCTTAGGCAAGAAGCCTTGCCTTTCCTTTTTTAATAGAGTATTGGTTCTTTCTGTAATTAGCCCATAAGCGACAGATTTAGGTATCCATCAATTCCCGGAGTGGATGTTATAAAAATAAAGAAGGCGTAGGAACTGTTGATATATCTATTGTTGAGGCCTTCGACTGCCCTTCATTCCGATATAAACAACAACCCACGCCCTTTATCTTGATATGTATAGACATATAAAATGCCTACGAGCATATACAACAAGAAAAGGAACGTGAGCGTTCTGTTGTCTATTATCCGGAATGAATGAAAGTGTCGAAGTTTCAACAATAGGATAATATCTTTAAAACGCTTCTCGTTATCAATAAGATGCACTGAACGGCAACGCTTCGCCGGAGTACAAGGGCAAAAGTAGAGAGAAGTGTTTGGAAATGCAAATAAAAGAGAAAGTAAATGAGCTATTAATTGAAAATAAAGAATTAAGCTTTACGATTCTGTGTCAGACTTGGGATAGCTTAGCTCAAATCATACAACAAAAGTTTTTCAAAATAAATCCTTCAATCCTTCAGTATTGCGAATATATACCTGGTAATCATTAATATATGGCTGAAGGAAAGTTGTTTGGCTGAAGGAATTATCTTGATTTTTGAGTTTTTTTATTCATAAACGGTAGCTTCCAGTATTACGGAAAAGGCGAGTAGCCCCCGGCCGGTTATCTGTTTACATATTTTATTCTAACGCATGAGTGCAGAGCTTTTAGTTCAATTGTCTTTTCTTCTTTTCTGTTTGTCAACTGTCGAACGCTTGTACGACATCTGTCGGACGCTTGTTTCACAGTAGTCGAACAAGCGTTCGACAGATGACAAACAATAAAAAGGTGCTAACTTTCACAATAAGAAGCCATTATCTATCCAACTATTATCTACTGGCCCTGACTTACCTTTTCTTGAAGGAATGAACTAAAACAGATGTTGATATTAGGCATGAATATGAAGTATTATTTTAAAAGTAGAACCATTTCCTTCATGTTGCTTATAAATCCTTCAGCCATAAATGTTATATAATCAGTTGTTTAGCGTATAGCTGAAGGATTGAAGGATTTATTTTAAAAAACTTTTGTTGATATGATCCTGGATAATTCTCCTACCAGGTAAAAAGGTAAATTAATTAGTCGGAATTGTTTCCCCTGAACAGTCTTTACTTCATTGACCGAATAAGGTTGCGACCATACCCGGAAAGCAACAGCCTTGCTCCACGCAGGATAAGTGGCTTTCGGTGGCTGTCTGTTGCCCATTCTTCCAGGTTTGTTAAGATATCTCTTTTGAACATGATTGTCTATCTGGTTGGTATACAGATGCAAATATACTTATTTGTTTCAAATCGGAGGCAAGTTTGAGCTGAATTTGTTTCAAACCGGAGGCAAAATGGCTGATTTTTTGTTTCAAACCGGAGGCAAGTTGGTTTTTTAGTAAACAGATTCGTCTTTCGTCAAGAGCAGAACTTCTTTCTAATAGAATAGTTACGCTGAAGTTCCATATAAGAATATTATTTATTCAAAACACGGAGCTTCAGCGTAATTTGTTGAGATGTAATCACTTTACGTTGAAAAGTGATTTTCTCGTTCGAGTCTTTATCATATAATTTAGTTCAGTATCACACCACTGTTATTCGTTGGGTTTTGTGTCAACGTGCTACCACTTGGGTAGGAGTTAATGGCATCCTGCGAGATATAGAACGTAACGCGGTAGTCGGTAGCCGGTATATCTTTCGTTGCTTCGTGAGGACCGGGATAACGGCGGTACAATGTATCGCCGTTGCGGAATACATCAAAACTGCGTTCGGCCTGATAAGCCAATTCAAGTTGACGCTCTTTGTCAATCAACGTGGAGGCATTGTTTGCATCCAGAGATGAATAACCGGCACCGGGGATAGAACGCTCGCGGATAGTGTTCAGATCGGCTAATGCTTCGCCGTAACGTCCCAGTTTTGCATACGCTTCTGCACGGTTCAGATAGATTTCACCCAGGCGTGAGATGATCGGAGAGTGCAGGTGAGAGTCTTCTCCTTCACGTGAACATTTTGTAATATAGAACTCCGGATAGACACGGTTCAAAGTCATTTGATAATCGATTACACCGGTATAGGTTTCCCCGTCGGAGTATTTGATCGAGTAGATTTGTTGTGATTCGTCTACCGCTGTCATCGGATAGATCGTTTCTGCTCCGTCGACAGTTTCGGAACAACTGTATTGGTTGTCGTTTTTGTTTAATGTGGCCTGTACGTAGTTGAAGTTTGTATGTTCTCCGCTAGTATTGTAAACCTTCTTAATGAAGCGGAACACTTCTGTGTAGTTGCCGCTATCATCTACTACATATTGCGGTTCGATAAAGTTTGCACGTGCATCTACAATCTTCTTCCGATCCGGACGCCAGTCGTTACGGCCTGTTTCGTTCAGCAAGTCAATATATTTGGCACTGGCGAACATTTCACCCCAACCCATACCGCCGATATTGGCATACATACCACCGATCCCATAATAATGATCGAAGCCGGAGAATTCGGATGCTACCCGTTTAACCACGAAGATAGATTCTTTATTGTTTTCTGGTACATAAGTGTTGTAGTTCAGATATTCTTCACGTGGCAATAATTGATAATCTCCTGAATTGATAACTTGTGTCGCATAGTAGACAGCAGAGTCGGCATATTGCGTGTTTGGATTTGAGTATGTACCACTCATATACAGGTAGATACGTGATAGCATAGCCTGGGCTGCACCTTTCGATGCGTATGCCGGACCATCGTTGATGCTCAGCATACTTTCAGCTTTACGCAAGTCGGCAATAGCTTGGGCATAACTTTGTGTTACGGTAGCACGGTCGGGCAATTGCAGATTGTTCAGATCGTCAGGAGTTCCATTAACGATGGGGACACCCAGGTTTTTGTCTGGCGCTTGGTAGTAAGGGCGGGCGAAAGCACGGGTCAGATAGAAATACATCATTCCGCGGATGTAGTAACATTCCCCTAGTTTGTTATCAATTTCTGCACTTTGTCCTTCTTCGATCATTTTGATGATGTTAGAGGTTTGGGCAACTGCTTTGTAACCATAGTCCCAGAAGTTTTGTAATCGATAGTTGTTGGCCGTACGTGCATAAGAAATGAATTCATAAAAAGCATCGGTAGAAGAACCGCGGATCATCATATTGTCACCGGCATATTCACCGAGTCGGTGCATCGGGTCAGACCATGTTTTCAGTTGGGCATACGCACCACGCACTAAACCATCGAGGGCAGTATTCGGATCCGAAGTAATATCTTCGGCTGCCATGCTTCCGTTTGGCAAACGTTCGACATCGCAAGAGGTCAACAGTGTTCCTATGCAGATGGTTGCCAGAAAGAATTTCTTTATATTATTTTTCATATATACTTTGCTTGTTTAGAATGTTAAATTAAGACCGAACATAAATTTACGAGTAGAAGGATAAACCGAAGGGCCGGCAGAACCGATAGCAGAAATTGTTCCGTCGTCGTTAGTTTTAGCCGGAATTTCCGGATCTACACCTGAATAGCCAGTAACCGTGAACAGGTTTTCGCCAGCAAAGAAGATACGCATATTCTGGATGTAGTATTTCGGAAGGCTGAGGTTGTAGCCTATTGTCAATGAACGCAACTTAAGGAAGTCGCTGTCTTCCAGGTAGCGGGTGGAAGCACTGTTTGCTTTTGATTGGTTGTTGTAAGAAGCAACAGGGTGTGTAGCGATATCTCCCGGTTTTTCCCAGCGACTCCAACCGTCTTTCAGCTTCATCTGGTTACGGTCGGTATAGGTACCATCAGCATCATATTCCTGACGGGAATAGTTATAAATCTTACCTCCGATAGAGAAGCCGAACACGGCACTCAGGTCAATATTCTTCCAGCTTAATGAGGTATTGAATCCACCGAATAGTTTCGGGGTAGATGGTTTGCAGATTACCTGGTCGGCTTCTGCATATTGTTCTGTAATGACACGGCTACCGTCTTCTGCAGTAGTATACCATTGCGGAGCACCTGTTTCCGAATTGACACCTGCCCATTCTTTCATGTAGAAAGCGTCACTACTGTAACCTACCTTCAAAATTTTATCTGCTTCACCGGCAATACCGATACCGCCCCCTACAATGATTTCCATATCCGGATCGTCTCCATACAGTTTTTCTACGGTATTTTTGTTATGTCCTAGATTAGCTTCAAGGCTCCAGTTCCAGTCTTTAGTACGGATGATATCACCACCGATTGTTAACTCGATACCTTTGTTGCTGATTTCGCCCACATTTTGCCAGCGGCTGGTTACGCCGGTAAGACCGGATAGCGGTGTTTTATAAAGCACATCACTTGTATACTTATTATAGTAGTCGAATACGATACGCAGACGATTGTCGAACAGGTTGGCATCTACACCGATACCGAATGTTCCTGTTTCTTCCCAAGTTAGATTCGGGTTACCGACTTGACTGATTAAAGTAGCTGGTATTCCGTCGTAATTTGCAGAAATGGAATAAAGTGCATATTGCGGATAATATTCACCCGGACGGTTACCCATGATACCATATGAAGCACGCAGCTTCAATGCATCTATCCAATTAACCTTAAACCAGTTCTCCCGGTGGATATTCCAGCCGGCACTGACAGAATAGAAGTTTCCGTAGCGGGCGTCGGTTCCGAAGTTGGACGCACCGTCACGTCGGAGAGAAAGTTCGGCTACGTAGCGGTTGTCATACGCATAGTTACCACGGAAGAAATAGGATTGAACGGCCGATTCAGTCAGGCTTCCTCCTACCTTTTCCGGTAAGGCTGTTACATCCAAAAACTCAAAACTTGGAGCAAATCCTGTACCTATTGCTTTAGTAGCTTTTCCTTGATAGTCTTTGAATTCGTAAGCTAACACAGCATCAACCGAGTGTTTGCCGAACATTTTGTTGAAGTTCAATAATTGGTTGGTGTAGCGTCGAGTCGTATTACTTTGGTATTCCTCAATACGACCGTTTACGCCGGATGCTCCGTTACTGCGCGGATCGCTATAGGAATGGTAGTAGTAATTGGTGTATTGGTAGCTGTTTACAGAACGGAATGTCAACCAATCGGTAAATTTGATATCAAAGTCCAGATTTCCAAGGAACTCATAGGTCTTGTAATCCGTATGATTACCATACGAAAGATCGTTCAGGTAGTTTGTTTGCTGGCTGTTGACCCATCCCTGGTAACGGTCGGGTACCAATTCGCCCTTCTCATTGTAAGGACTATCCCACGGAAGCATGGAGTACATGGCTGTAACAGAATATTGTGCATCTTCTACCGTACGCATGGCCCCGGATAAAGATGGTTTTACAGTTAACCATTTGAAAGGCTTATAGTTGGTGCGATAGCGGATAGTGTAGCGTGAATAGTCATATCCTTTCACTGCTCCCTCTTCGTCATAGTATCCGATAGAAAAAAACGAATTTAACTGGTCGTTACCTCCGGCAAGTGAGATATTATAATCCTGTGTAAAACCGGATTGTGTGGCCAGATCCCACCAATCAAAATTGGAGTTACGCAATTCCGAGTTCCAGCGAGGGAAAGCAACCATTTCCGGATTGTTGAAAGAGGCGTAGTAGTCATATAGTTCCGCTCCATTCATCATTTCCAGTTTCCCGTTGTTCAACGTGCTGATACCTAGTTTGGCAGAAGCGTTTATCTGTATCTTGCCGCTTTTGGCCGCTTTGGTTGTAATAAGGATAACACCGTTTGCCCCTTCCGAACCATAGATGGCGGTAGAAGCAGCATCTTTCAGGATAGTCATAGTTTCAATGTCCGAAGGATTCAGTAATCCGGCACCGTCTCCAACGATCACACCGTCGATTACCCAAAGTGGAGCTGTCGAACCACTTAATGTCGCTTTACCGCGTACCACAACTGCACCGCTTGAACCCGGTTGGCCGGAACCCGGTGCTACGTACACTCCTGAAACTTTACCGTTCAGCATGTTTTCAACCGAAGGCGTTGTGATGTCAGTCAACTTTTCTTCTTTCAAAGTCTGTAAAGCACCCGTTAGACTCTCTTTACGCTGTACTCCATAACCTACGATTACTACTTCTTCCAAAGCTTTAGAATCTTCTTTCAGGTCGATCTTGATATTTGCCTGTCCGGTATAAGGAATCTCTTGCGTGATGTAACCGACGAAAGATACCTGGATGATGTCTCCGCGTTTTAGGCCTTCTAAAACAACCTTACCGTCAGTGTCGGATACATTGCCTGTTGTTGTCCCCTTCACGATCACAGATGCTCCGGTTACAGGGCCTAGGGCATCTTCCACAACACATGTTACTCTTCTCGTTTGTTGGGAAATACTGGTATTAGGCTCTGCCGGTGTAGTCCCGGCAAAAGTTGTTCCTGGGGAAGCTAATGTTCCCACCAGTAGAATAAAGCTAACTAAGTTTAATTTTTTTCGCATGGAAATTTAGATTAAAAATAATATTTGATGTTTAAATATTCCCATCCCATGAACCAAAACGGTGTTTACCTTTTAGATTTGGCGTTTAGGATTTATGTAAACCACAGTTCTTATGGAACTATGGCAAAACTTTTCTTTTAGATGGGATTTATCTAGCTAGAGCCAATGAATATTGAGTTGAGGAGAGAAATAATAGGGCTTTTTCAGAGTTATAAATAAGAATGTGTTAAAAAACATTCCTGTCTATATGTATATTTTTCAATAATGAAACATGATTAAATAAATATTTCATATATTTGCCACAAATAAACCATAGTTCCATAAGAACTTACTCCTGGATTATTATTTATTCACTAAAATATCAAACAGTTTTTTGCCTTTGGTGAAGAAGGAAAGCAGAGACTTGGTATAAGTATGGATGTGTCAGATGTTGAAGTCTGATTTTATAACTTTTTTTCGATAGAATTCAGGATCTCTGTTTCATCTTCCGGATGGAACCATTCAATCTCTTCATCCCGTTTGAACCAGGTCATTTGTTTGCGAGCGTAAACGCGGGAGTTGCGTCTGATTTTTTCTACGGCAAAGTCAAGCGACCATTCTCCGTCGAAATAGTTGAACAGTTCTTTGTAGCCGACTGTGTTGAGTGAGTTAAGGTGGCGGTAAGGATATACTTTGCGGGCTTCTTCCAGTAATCCGTCGGCCATCATCTGGTCGACACGGCGGTTGATGCGGTCGCATAACTCGTCGCGGTTGCGGGTCAATCCTATTTTGATGATTTTAAAGGGACGCTCTTTCTTTATATTGGTACGGAAAGAAGAATAAGGCTTTCCGGTCATGCGGCAGATTTCGACGGCATGAATTACCCGTTTGTAGTTCATGCGGTCTACTTCGTCGTAATGTATCGGATCTGCTTCTTTCAGTTCGGCAAGGATCGGCTCCAGGCCTTCGCATTCGAACTGGGTGTAAATGGCTTCACGTATTTCAGGGGTAACGGTCGGAATGTCGTCAATCCCTTTGCATACGGCATCGATATACATCATGGAGCCACCGGTCATGACAACCGTAGGGGTCGTCTGGTGAAGTGTGTTTAGTAGGGAGATAACGTCTTCTTCAAAGTTGCTGGCACTGTAATAGTCCGTCAGGTCGAGTGTGCCGACCATATAGTGTTTAACTCTTGCCATTTGCTCCGGAGTGGGGGCAGCTGTACCGATAGGCAGGTCTTTATATAGCTGACGGGAGTCGGAGGAAATGATAGGCGAACCGAAATGTTCTGCTATGCGCAGGCTCAGTTCCGTCTTTCCGACTCCTGTCGGCCCTAGTAATATGACAAGGGAATTCATTAATTAAAAACGCTCGTCGTCGTACGGATTTTCCATCGGCCCGTCGCCTAAGCCTTCGAAACCGCCTTTATCCAGTTCGTCGATGTCGTATTCAGAATCACCGTAGAAATCTTCGCCGATATCAGTCGTCGCACTTTTAGCGTCAAACTCGTCGAAGTCGACAGTCTGAGTGGGAGGTAGGCCGATCGATTTGCTGACAATTGCCTGGTCGAGGTCTTTACCCGGCTCGATTTCACGAAGTTCCATGAAGAAAGCGCGTTCGGTCATATAGTCGAAAACGAACATAAGTTTCTGGTGTTCGTCCTCAAGGAGTTCTTCCAGACGGGTATCACCCATTATATAATTATCCACTTCTGAAGTGGTGTCCATTTCAACCAATGTAATTTCCGTATTCTTGCTCCAGTCGTCGTCACAAATAAAGAAAGAGCACATTTGATCTTTCGTGTAACCAACCGAATCCAGGATGGCGTCGTGGAGATCGAGGAAGGTAGCTTCCGCGTCAATCTTGATCTCGCGTTTGAAGTCATCTACTTCGTCTGATAGAATGAGGAATCTAAATACCATAGTCTTTTTAGTTTTTTGTTGGTTCAAAAGTAGTAAAAAATATCAAAACCAACATATAACGATATAAAAAAAGAAGTTTGCAAATTGAGTAATGTAAAACAAAAGGGCTGTTAACCCCGCAAGGAGTTAACAGCCCTCTGAAATCGTTTGTTTTTCCTATCGTTTATTCGTCGATGGAACCTCTTACGATACCACGGTCGGAGGTCTTGATAAAGTTGAGTATCAGATCTCTTTCCATGCTGGGTTCGTATTCCGTTTCGATCGCTTTCAATGCTTCCGTGTTGTTCAGTCCGCGGGTATATAATGTACGATAGATATCCTGGATGAGGAAGACCTGTTCGTTGGTAAATCCGCGGCGACGTAATCCTACGATATTGATACCGCAGTAAACGATCGGGTCGCGGCCGATCAGGGTATAAGGCGGAATGTCTTTTCCGATGCGGGAACCGCCCTGAACCATCACATGCTTGGATATGCGGGTAAACTGGTGAACCAGGCTACCGCCGCTGACAATAGCAAAATCGTCAATCTCCACTTCTCCGGCTATCTGGGAAGCATTCCCGATGATGATATGATCTTTCAGTACGCAGTCGTGAGCGATATGAGAGTATGCCATGATCAGGCAATCGTTTCCGACTACGGTTTTACCCTTCGACGCTGTTCCACGGTTGATCGTAACGCACTCGCGGATAGTGGTATTGTTACCTACTTCTGCGGTTGTTTGCTCTCCGTTGAACTTCAGGTCTTGTGGAATACCGGCAATTACAGCTCCCGGGAAGATGGAACAACCGTTTCCTATTCTGGCCCCGTCGAGAATGACTGCGTGTGAATAAATGTGACAATTGTCGCCTATTACTACATCCTTTTCAATCACTGCAAAAGGATCTATCGTTACATTCTGACCGATCTTTGCTTCGGGATGTACGACTGCTAAAGGGGATTGATTCATTGCCTTCTTCTTTCTATTATTATTTATTTTTGATAATCTGAGCCATAAATTCAGCTTCGCAAACCAGCTTGTCGCCCACGAAGATGTAACCCTTCATTGTGGAGATACCGCGGCGGATAGGAGCCAGCAGTTCCAGACGCAGGATCAATGTATCTCCCGGCACTACCTTCTGGCGGAACTTCACGCCATCTATCTTCATGAAATAAGTAGAATAACGTTCCGGTTCGTCAACAGAATTCAATACAAGCAAACCACCTGTCTGTGCCATTGCTTCAACCAGCAGTACGCCCGGTGTAACGGGTTCCTGAGGGAAGTGTCCGGTAAAGAACGGTTCGTTCGTTGTGATATTTTTAATTCCGACGATATAGTCACCGCCAATCTCGATGATCTTATCGACCAGCAGGAACGGATAACGGTGGGGAAGCAGTTCGCGGATACGGTTAATATCCATGATCGGTTCTGCATTCGGATCGTAGATCGGAGCCTGTACTTCGTTTAATTTGATGTCTTTGCGGATCATACGCGCCAACTGGTTGTTGATCTTATGACCCGGGCGGGTGGCAATGATGCGTCCGCGGATAGGTTTGCCGATCAAAGCCAGGTCGCCCAGTACGTCGATCAGTTTGTGGCGTGCCGGCTCGTTGTCGAATACCAAAGGTTTGTTGTTGATATACCCCAACTCGTGCACGTCTTTATGAGGAATGCCCAGTTCGTCAGCCAGTTTGTCCAACGTTTCCTGCGGCATCTTCTGGTCGTAGATAACGATTGCATTGTCGAGGTCGCCTCCTTTGATCAGGTTGTTCTGACGGAGCATTTCCACTTCGCGTACAAAGACAAATGTACGTGAAGCAGCCAGTTCGGTCGGGAACTCGCTCAGGTCGTTCAGGGTGGCGAACTGATTGGACAATACAGGAGAGTCGAAGGAGATCAGTACGTTTACACTGAACTTTTCGTCCGGAAGGATGATAAGTGAAGAACCTGTCTCTTCGTCTTTTACTTCGATCTTATGTTTTACGATGTAATAATCTTTCGGCGCGTTCTGTTCAACGATGCCGGCCTTCTGAATTTCTTCGGTGAAGAAACGTGAGCTACCGTCCAGGATAGGGAATTCGGGAGCGTTTACTTCGATCAGGCAGTTGTCGATTTCGTAGGCATATAAAGCTGCCATTGCGTGTTCAACAGTGCTGATCTGGATACCGTTCTTAGAGAGAACAGTGCCTCGTTGTGTACTGGCCACGTTTTCTGCCAGTGCATCGATAACAGGTTGTCCTTCCAGGTCAACACGTTTAATTTTGTACCCGTGGTTTTCCGGTGCCGGATTGAACGTTATCTGGATATCCAGTCCGGTATGCAAGCCTTTACCTTGCATCGAGAAACTCTTGGCTAGCGTCTTTTGTTTCTGCATACGTATATTATTTATTGATTTCTTTCTTTAATTGTTCGATCTCGCGTTGCAACTGTCCGAGTGTGCGGTACATATCCGGCAGGCGGTTGAATACGGCACTCGAGCGCATGAAGTTTTTCGCGTCGATGGCCGGGGCACCTAATACCGTTTTGGCTTCCTTGATGTCGCTGATCACACCCGATTGCGCACCGAATACCACATGGTCGGCAATATGGATATGTCCTGCCAGGCCGACCTGTCCGCCAAACATGCAATGGCTGCCGATCTTTACCGATCCGGCGATACCTACCTGGGCTGCCATTACTGTATTTTCGCCTACTTCAACGTTGTGGGCAATCTGAACCAGGTTGTCCAGTTTCACGCCACGATGAATGATGGTCGAGCCCATTACGGCACGGTCGATGGTCGTATTGGCTCCCACTTCGACATTGTCTTCCAGGACAACATTACCCAACTGCGGGATCTTCTTGTAATTCTCTCCTTCGGGAGCAAAACCGAAACCGTCCGAACCGATCACCGAACCGGCATGCAGGATACAGTTGTTCCCGATTTTACATCCGTTGTATATGGTTGTATGCGGGTAGAGGATGCAGTTATCTCCAATGGTAACACCATCACCGATGTATGCGTTAGGAAATACCTGGCAGTTCTTACCCAGCTTTACGTTTTCTCCGATATAGGCAAAATTGCCGACATAGCAATCTTCTCCCAATGTAGCCGAGGCTGCAATAAAGGCAGCCGAAGATACTCCGGCTTTTTTCGGTTTCGACTGTTCTACCAGGTTGAGTAACATGGCAAGAGCAGCGTATGCATTTTCAACTTTAACCAAAGTTGCTGTAATTTGTTCAGCCGGAGAAAAGTCGTTATTCACCAGTACAATGCTAGCTTCCGTATTATAGATATATTGTTCATACTTAGGATTGGCCAGGAATGATAATGTTCCGGGTTGTCCTTCTTCTATTTTTGAGAAGTTGCTGACTTTCACTTCTGGATTGCCTTCCACGGTTCCGCCAAGAAAGTCCGCTATTTGTTGGGCTGATAACTCCATTACTTATTTTGTTAATTGTATTTGAATTGAGACTGCTCCACTAAGAATAAAGCAGTTTGCAAAAATGGTGAAAATAATTGGGATAGCCTATGCTTTGCAGGGAATAATTCCCTTATCATGCAGATATCCTGCCATTTCACGCTGTACTTCCTCTGCTGCTTTGCGGGCAAATGAGGCAAAATTTTCTGATTTATCAGCATAAATGATCGCACGGGAAGAGTTGACCAACAGGCCACATTCGTCGTTCATCCCGTATTGAGCCACTTCGTGAAGGCTGCCTCCCTGTGCTCCGACACCCGGAACCAGCAGGAAATGATTGGGGGCATACTTACGGATATCAAGGAACATTTTTCCCTGCGTAGCACCGACAACATACATCATTTGTTCGTCGGTAGCCCAATCCTGCGACTTCTTCAGTACTTTTTCGAACAGACGTTCGCCGTTGGCATCTTCTGTCATCTGGAAATCCTGTGAGCCTTTGTTCGATGTCAAAGCCAGCAGGATCACCCAGGCTTCCGGATAGATCAGGAACGGTTTCACGCTGTCTTCACCCATATAAGGAGCAACCGTTACGGCATCTACCTTGATATGATCGAAGAAAGAGCGGGCATACATTTCGGATGTGTTACCGATATCACCGCGTTTTGCATCGGCAATAATGAACTGATCCGGATAGTTCTCGCGCAGGTAAGCTACAGTCTTTTCGAAAGAAAGCATACCAGTTACGCCCAGACTTTCGTAGAAAGCCAGGTTCGGTTTGTAAGCTACGCAATAATCGGCGGTAGCATCGATGATCGCTTTGTTGAAAGCAAAGATCGGATCTTCTTCAGAAAGTAAATGCTGCGGGATCTTTTTTATATCTGTATCCAATCCGACGCAAAGGAAGGATTGTTTCTTTTTGATGTTCTCGAATAATTGTTGCTTGTTCATCTTGTTTCGTGTCAAATAATGAAATTGTTATAATTCGGCTTCTTTCAGGCGTTCTGCATTTTCGGCAACAGTCAGTTGGTCGATGCAGGCTTGTATATCGCCGTCCATGAAAGCAGACAGATTGTAAATCGTGTAGTTAATACGATGATCTGTAATACGTCCCTGCGGGTAATTGTATGTACGGATCTTCGCGGATCGGTCGCCCGACGAAACCATTGTCTTACGTTTGTTGGCAATATCGTCGAGGTATTTCTGATGTTCTTTGTCATATATGAAAGAACGCAGGCGTGTAAGGGCCCGTTCTTTATTTTTCGGTTGGTCGCGCGTTTCCGTACATTCGATCAGGATCTCTTCGCTTACGCCGGTGTTCGGATTTTTCCAGACATACCTCAAACGTACGCCCGACTCAACCTTGTTCACATTCTGTCCACCGGCACCACCTGAACGGAAAGTATCCCACTTAATTTCACCTTCGTTGATTTCAACATCAAATTCATCCGCTTCGGGAAGTACTGCTACCGTGGCGGCAGATGTATGAACACGTCCCTGGGTTTCGGTACTGGGCACACGTTGAACACGGTGCACGCCCGATTCATATTTAAGTGTGCCATATGCTTTCTCACCGCTAACGGTGAAAATGATTTCTTTGTATCCGCCCGATGAACCTTCGCTACAACTCGACAAGGCGACTTTCCAACCTTTGGTTTCGCAGTATTTCATGTACATGCGATAGAGGTCGCCGGCAAAAAGGGCGGCTTCATCGCCTCCCGTTCCGCCACGTATTTCAACGATCGCATTCTTGTCGTCTTCGGGATCGCTCGGAACAAGCAGCAGTTTGATCTCTTCTTCCAGTTCCGGGATACGGGCATTGCAGGCTTCGAGCTCTTCGCGCGCAATCTCCCTCATTTCGGGATCCTGCTCCGTGTCAAGCATCTGCCGTGCTTCTTTTATGCCATTCAATGTATTGACATATTCGTTTCGGGTAGCCACGATCTTCTCCAGATCGCGGTACTCTTTATTGAGTTTAACAAACCGTTTCATATCGGCAATCACTGCCGGGTCGGTAATAAGTGTTCCGACCTCTTCAAAACGGCTTACCAGTCCGTCTAGTCTTCCTAATATATTATCAGCCATTTATCAGATTAATATACGAAGCGACCTTTTTCGCTTTCAATAATCAATTCATTCTTATCCGCTTCTTCTACGAAGCCTACAATTTGTGCATCAATGTTGAAGCTTTTGGCAATCGCGATCACTTCTTCTGCATGTTCGGGCGACAGGTATATTTCCATGCGGTGTCCCATGTTGAACACTTTATACATTTCGCTCCAGTCGGTTCCGCTTTGTTCCTGAATGATACGGAAAAGGGGTGGGACAGGGAACAGGTTGTTCTTTGTCACACGCTTGTTTTCTACGAAATGCATTACTTTGGTTTGTGCACCGCCTGAGCAATGTACCATTCCGTGAATCTCAGAACGCAACTTGTCCAGTAACACTTTGATTACCGGAGCGTATGTGCGGGTGGGAGATAATACCAGTTTACCGGCATCGATACCCAGTTCTTCGATCTTGTCGGTCAGCTTCAGCCCGCCCGAATAAACTAATTCGTCGGGAACGGCAGAATCATAGCTTTCCGGATATTTCTCTGCCAGATATTTGGCAAATACGTCGTGACGGGCAGAGGTCAAACCGTTGCTGCCTGTTCCGCCGTTATATTCTTTTTCATAAGAGGCTTGTCCATAAGAGGCCATGCCGACAATGACGTCGCCACCCTTTATTCGGCTGTTGTCAACAACGTCTGCCCGTTTCATGCGGCAGGTCACGGTACTGTCTACAATGATTGTGCGAACCAGGTCGCCTACATCGGCAGTCTCGCCGCCGGTAGCATAGCAGCCAACGCCCATTTCACGCAATTCGGCCAACAGTTCGTCCGTGCCGTTGATGATTGCCGAGATAACTTCTCCGGGAATTAAGAGCTTGTTACGTCCGATGGTGGATGAAACAAGGATATTATCGACTGCGCCCACGCACAGCAGGTCGTCGATGTTCATGATCAGTGCATCCTGTGCAATACCTTTCCACACAGACAAGTCACCGGTTTCTTTCCAGTACATGTAAGCCAGGGATGATTTTGTTCCGGCTCCGTCAGCGTGCATAATGTTGCAATATTCAGGATCACCGCCTAATATATCGGGGATGATCTTACAAAATGCTTTAGGGAATATTCCCTTGTCGATGTTCTTTATTGCATTGTGAACATCTTCTTTTGAAGCGGATACACCGCGCAGGTTGTAACGTTGGTCACTCATTGTTTTTACGTATTTGGCCGCAAAGATACTATTTTTTTGTCTTACTTATCTAAGTTTTAGTACATCTCCTTCTTCAGGAATGTAATCTTTGTCTTTTTTATTTATCTTATACAGGCTCTTGATTTGTATTCCGTATTTCTGGGAGATACTATGCATAGATTCTCCGATCTGTACAACATGGTCGTAATAAGGCTTGTCGGCCTTCTTTTTCTTCTTTTCCAGATAGACGATATCGCCTTTCTGCAACGGGAAGTCTTCGGGTACTTCATTGAACTTCTTCAGGTCTTTGACCTTAAAGTCCAGGCTTTGTGCGATCCGGTCGAAGCTGTCGTTCTCCTTGGCATATACATACAACAGGCCGAATGTCCTGTATATGGTGTATCTCAGTTTAGGATATTTCTGTTTTTCTCTTTCTTTTTGTGATATTTTATGCCCTTTACCCGTGTCATAACGATAGAGTTCGTAATCTTCGATCACTTTGATTAATTTGTTGGCATAAGCGCGATCGGTAGCATAACCGCATTTTTGCAGACCTCTGGCCCAGCCTTTATAGTCTGTTATTTTCAGATCGAACAACCGTTCGTAGCGCGAACGTAGCAGGAACTTGGAATGGTCTTCGTATGAATCTTCCACCCGTTTGTATTTGCGAAAGCATTCGCCGCGCAGGTCGTCGTCATGGTAAACGCGTCCACCCCGCCAGTCGGAATGACATTTGATGCCGAAATGGTTGTTCGAACGCCGTGCCAGGTCGCTTTGTCCGGCTCCGGATTCGAGAAGCCCCTGTGCCAGTGTGATACTGGCGGGGATTTTATATTTCTTTTGGTGTTGTACGGCCAAGTCGCTATAGGTTTTTATATACTTTTCGTAGGAAGGTACTTTGCGCTGGGTAGCAGCTTCCGCGAATGTTGTAATAAAAAATAACAGGCAAAAAATCCGTATCGTTAATTTCATAAAATGAGTCCTCTAAAGTATTTATTTTCGCAAAGATAATGAAGCTGGGGATATATTACTTCAAAATAATCTATAAAATACTAGTCTATATCCGGTGGATTTTGGCCAGATAGTCAAAATGTTCCCCCTCTTTTATCATCTCCGCTTTAAACCCATTGTTGGCAGCATGAAGGCTGAGCGTTTGAAAATCTATGTACAGCCAGTCGAAGCTATCGCCTTTGATGTTTTTGTATTGCATACGGAAATCTACTTCGCCGTAATAATCGTCTTCAGGGTCGATATCGAGGTTTCCGTCTTCGTCTTCGAACAGGTAGCGCAGGTCTGAAGAGTCCATCAGAACGCATCCACCCGGAGCAAGCAGTCTTTTTATCGTTTGAAAGAAGATCGGAAGATTTGCGATCCTGCCGACAATTCCCGAACCGTTCATCAATAACAGGATCGTATCGAACGAACCGGTAAATTGTTGGCTGAAGAAGTTTTGCAGGGCAACGTCTTTCACACCTCTTTTCTGCATGGTTTCTATTGAAAGCGGGGATATGTCGATAGCTTTTACCTCTTTTCCCATTTCCTGCAGGGCTAGCGAGTGGCATCCGCTACCGGCTCCCACGTCCAGGATTTTACCCGTACTTATGCGGAGCGCTTCTCGCTCTGCCTCCGGCATTTCATCGAAGTTACGGAATAATTGTTTCACCGGAATCTCATCTTCATCGAACATAGAAGAGAATACACGGAGTTTAGTTGCTTTTCCGTTTGCATAATAATCGGCAATAGCCGCGCCCATCGGGTCTTTATCGGGTGTGAGTAAAGAGATTTGCATATCCTGAGATGGATTTATTTGTAATTTATCCGGCAAAGATACAAATTTACTATCTTTGTTTATCTAATAATTGATCCTATGAAAGAAATCAGACTGGAAACTAAGATCACTGTTTATCCCCTGAATGAAGTGCCGGATGAAGAACTACCTTTGGTTCATGCCGCATTGAAAGCGACGGAACAATCGTATGCGCCTTACTCCAAATTCCATGTCGGTGCCGCGGCTTTGCTGGCTGACGGTACGATTGTGACGGGAAGTAACCAGGAAAATGCCGCTTATCCTTCCGGATTGTGTGCCGAGCGGGTTACTTTATTCCATGCCGGACACCAGTATCCGGATATTCCGGTCGTTGCTCTGGCAATAGCTGCGGCAACGGGAGGGAAGCAGGTGGAAAGTATTTCGCCTTGCGGTGCTTGCCGGCAGGTATTGCTCGAAACGGAACAACGATATGGAAAACCTGTAAAAGTATTGCTTTGCGGGACGAAGGATGTGATGGTGGCCCCGAGTGCGGCTTCCCTTTTACCCCTTTGCTTTGGAAAGGATAATCTTTAGAAAAAAGAAACGGGGCAAGAAGTAATACTTCCTGCCCCGTTATATTTTAAATCAACTCTCTGATCAGATGCCCAGAGATACTTTGATCTGGTTGATCTTTTCTTCAGCCGCTTTTTCTGCTTCAGGCAGATCTTCCAGGCTTTTCACCTTAGAGTGAACTTCGCAGTAGAATTTGATCTTCGGCTCTGTTCCGGAAGGACGGATGGAAACTTTCGTGTTGTCTTCTGTGAAATATTGCAGCACATTGGAAGTTGTCGGCATATCCAAAGTGATTGTTTCCTTGTCAATATAGCTGTAACCTTTCAGTGAAGCGTAATCGTAGAACAAAGACACTTTAGAACCTGCAATTTCCTGCAACGGGTTTTCACGGAAGTTCTTCATCATTGCTTCGATTTCTTCAGCACCGCTCTTGCCTTTCTTTACAACAGAGATACCTTTTTCTTTTGAGAAACCGTATTGTACGTAGATGTTCTGTAATAATTGATACATTGTGATGCCCTGGTCTTTGGCCCATGCGGCAATTTCAGCCAGGATAGCACATGCAGAAACAGCATCTTTGTCGCGAACGAAGTCTTCACAAAGGAAACCGTAGCTTTCTTCACCGCCACCGATATAGTTCTTCTTGCCTTCGTTTTTCTTCATTACGTCGGCAATCCATTTGAAACCGGTGTAAACGTCGTATAATTCAACGCCGTTGCGTTCTGCTATTGTGCGGATCAGTTCGGTTGTAACAATTGTTTTTACAATGTATTCCTTGCCGTTTACTTTGCCTAGTTCTTTCCAGCGTGTGATTAGGTAATAAACGAACATCAGGGCTGTCTGGTTACCGTTCAGCAATACCCATTCGCCGTCATTATTCTTAACGGCAGCACCTACACGGTCGGCATCCGGGTCGGAAGCCAGTACCAGGTCGGCATCTGTTTCTTTTGCTTTTTCAACAGCCATTGCCAAAGCAGCCGGTTCTTCCGGGTTCGGAGAAATAACAGTAGGGAAATCACCGCTTACCACATCCTGTTCAGGAACATGGATTACGTTTGTGAATCCGAATGCTTTCAATGTATCCGGAATGATCTGTACACCTGTTCCGTGGATCGGAGTGTAAACGATCTTCATATCGTGATGACGTTTGATTGCTTCCGGTGAAAGGGAAATTGTAGTCAAAGCGTCGATATACAGATTATCTATTTCTTTACCGATAATTTCGATCAGTTCCTTATTGCCTTTGAATTTGATATCGCTGGCATTACGGATCTTGTTTACTTCGGCTATTGTGTTACGATCGTGCGGAGCGATCATCTGTGCGCCGTCGTCCCAGTAAGCTTTATAGCCGTTATATTCTTTCGGGTTGTGGGAAGCTGTCAGGATAATACCGCTCTGACATCCCAGTTTACGGATTGCAAAAGACATTTCCGGAGTCGGACGAAGATCTTCGAACATGTACACTTTGATACCGTTGGCAGAGAAGATATCAGCCGATATTTCGGCAAACTTGCGGCTGTTGTTACGGCAGTCATGGCCGATAACGACTTTGATCTGGTCAAGTCCTGAAAATTCTTTTTTCAGGTAGTTTGACAGTCCCTGAGTGGCAGCACCTACAGTATAGATGTTCATACGGTTGGTACCTACTCCCATAATACCTCTTAAGCCTCCAGTTCCGAATTCAAGGTCTTTGTAGAACGATTCGATCAGTTCTGTCGGGTCTTCGTTGTCCAGCAGAGCCTGAACTTGTGCTTTTGTTTCGGCATCATAACTTTTAGTAAGCCAGCTTTGCGCTTTGCTTCTTACCATTTCTAACAGTTCGTTGTTTTCCATACCCAAATATCTTGCATTTATTATATATGTTATTTCTTAAGTTATCGAGAAAACAAAGATACAAATTAATTGATTTAAACAATGGCTCGTGTCCTTATTTTCAAGAAAAAAGAAAAGTTCTTTTTTACCACGTAAACGGATATGTATAAGATGATTGATTTCCGCAGGCATCTGTTACATCCAGTTTCAATGTGTGTTTTCCTCTTGTCAGGCGCTCTTTGTCGAAGTGGTAAGTGATGACGGAACGGCTATTCATCTCAAAAAGAACGTATTGTCCGTCTATTTCTCCCCGATAGGTTTGTACGCCGCTCAGATTGTCGGATAGCCTGAACGAAATGGCTTGTTTACTAACCCATGTCGCCGGATTGAGAGGGGTAATGGTAGGAGGTACAATGTCTTGTCCGAGTGAGTAAGTTCCCAGTTCTTTGATGTCGGCATCGATCCATCCGTTGCGGTAAACTCCTCCTGTCCACGATCTGCGCCCGTTCAGTATGCGTACGACTCCATATTGTTGTTTGTTTTCAAGCGTATCGGTTTGTAACCGTAAGGATAACTTGGCCGATTTATGCAAGGCGACCGGTTTGTTGTGTAATGTATGTGTTGCTCCTAAAGCGGTGCTGTCTTCTTTGACCGTGTAACGGAAATACAGGTCGTCATAAAGATTTCCCTTGGGGATTGCCAGCCGGATTCCTTTAGCTCCGAAACGGTTGTCGCTCCACCAATGGAATAATTCCGTGTTGTCTGTATCAATTTCAGGAATGGGCTGTTCTTTCCCTTCTATCCGGATGGATAGTTGCGTCGTGTTGCCGAAGGCATCCGCCAGGCGGTAGGTCAGATGATAGGTGCGCGGTTCGTCGATTGTCAGGATTCCCCGTTTGACGCTTTCGATAAAGCGGAGACGGTTGCCCGGATCGACAAAGCTCTTTATATAGAACGAACGGTGCTCTTTCCATTCTTCAAAGTCGGTAAAACTGTTCAGGTACCGGGTTTCATCGAAGGCAAAACGATTCAGGTCGCTTCGGAAGATAACCTGGCTGTCGGCCATAAGTGTAATATCCCTGATACCATATATATTAGTGGTGTTGTCCATGTAATCGTATCCTTTTACGGCAAGGCCGATTTCACCCCATGCTTCGATTTTGCCGGTCAGTGTTTGTTTGCCGTTTTTTGCCATTACCGGTTTAAGTTCCAGTTTCCGCCGGCTACCGTTTACTACACCTTTTCCTGGCATAGGGTAGACCATGATTCCCTGTATTTGCGGAGGACGGGTGTCTTGTATTAAATTTTTATAATAATCGATCGGGTCCATCGGCTCTTCTGTTTCCGTGTCGCGTACTTCAAAGTGAAGATGCGGGCCGCCGGAGCTTCCTGTATTTCCACTCAAGGCAACTAGCTCACCCTCTTTTACTGGTAGTTCTTCCGGTGTGAGCGTCAGGTTTACATTGAAACTTTCCTGTTCGTATTGCTTTTCTTTGACGTAAGCCGCTATTTTGCCGGAGAATTTTTGCAAATGGCCATAAACGGTCGTCGTTCCGTCCGGATGGGTGATATATAAACCGTTTCCATATCCCCATGGGCTGACCGAGATACGCGAGACATATCCGTCTTGTACGGAATGGATCGGTTTCCCTTCTACGCCCTGTGTTTTGAAGTCTATTCCGGAATGGAAATGGTTGCTTCTCAGTTCTCCGAAATTCCCACTTAAAAGAATAGGAATATCCATTGGCTTTCTAAGTTGTTGAGCTTTCGCTGTGACGGTTGTAATTCCGGTTAAAAAGCAGAATCCTACCAATATATGATGTATCTTCATATCTTCTTTTTATTCAATCTTCGATAGGCAAAGATAGTAAAAAGTCGGTAATAAGGGGTAAATGATCGCTATAGCCTCCTTCATATTTGAAACCGTAGTAGGTGCGTGCCGGACGATTGCCGTGCCAGGTTTTGTCTTTGGTGAATAGAAATTCGGGAGTAAATATCCGGATACTTTCGGGGATGACGTACATACGTGATTCTTTATCGATCAGATTTCCGGAGACGATGATCTGGTCGAGCTGGCTCCATTCTCCCTGGTATTTATGAGTTCCCGGGAAATTTAGCGTATGGCGGTCTGCAAAAAGATTATAAAGGGAAGATGCGTCGGGGGCTGTGCTAACGGGGTGTGCGGATAGAATCCGGGTGATACTGCTGTTTTCGGGCGTATCGTTAAAGTCTCCCATGATAAGTAATTGCGGAGTCGCACGGATTTGCATCAGCGAATCGCAAAGGTTTCGCAAAGTACGGGCGGCATCAAAGCGGTCTGCTTCGCTTTCTTTTTCTCCACCGTAGCGGGAGGGAAGGTGACAGACGAAGATATCTAATGTATCCAAAGTCAAAACTTTTCCCCATACATGGAGGATATTGCGGGTGTGTTTATGTTGTTTGCGGGTAAAGATTACCGGATGCTCCTGATGTCCTATATATCCGAATTTATCCCGTTGGTAAAGGAGAGCCGTGTTGATACCTCTGGTGTCGGAGCCGTGTGTCATACAATAGTGATAATGTTGCATCTTTAGCGGTGTCCGGTTAAGAAGGTGAATCAACACAGAGTCGTTTTCCACTTCGCAGAGTCCGACCAAAGCGGGAGTGCTCCATTCGCCGGCAGCACTGATTACTTTGGCTATCTGTTGAAGTTTGTGATAATAACGTCCGCGTGTCCAGTGGCGATTTCCGGTTGGAAGGAAATCATTATCGTTTTTATCCGGATTATCGTTGGTGTCGAACAGGTTCTCGACATTATAGCTCATCACTCTGAAATCAAGCTGGGCACTTATGGGCAGCGTGATGAATGATAAAACATAAATAATGATAGTTAAGGTTTTGATCATATCTGATTGTTTTTATTTGTCTTCTTCTTCGTTGGGTACATATTCGTAAGCCCCGATATCGGGGCCGTCGTTTGTGAGGCGGTTAACGCCATAACGGTCGATAGGATACTTCTGTGTAACAAAGAGATCTGCTTTGCCGACACCGGGCGTTGTCTCTTTGTCGGGACGGAAATCATACATATATTTATTCTTATCTCCGCCTGTCATTCTGTATTCCATCTTTTTGTCCCCTTTTTTCGTGATAAAGATAATATCTTTGAACTTGTCATCTTTCTTTTCCTGCAATTTTATGACGCAGTGATTAAACAGGTAGTTCTGATTGCCACTTTGTAAAGAACTTTCAAGATCAATTTGCAGTTCGTCATCGTGGCCACCGTCAATTATGCAGTTATCAAAATAGGCTTGTTCCAGATTGTAAGATATTGAATTATTAGTAAAAGGATATTTATTAACTATATTCAGAGCAAGACTTTCTTCTCCATCCTGCGCAAGCGAATGGCGTTTCTTTAAGCTCATGTAGTTTGCAATCGTACAATGAGTAAAGTTGTATTTTCCACCGGCTAACAAAACAACGTCGACCGTTGCGTTTGAAAATTCAGTGTTCGTAGCCTCTATATTACAATTTATTGCTCTGAATGCGCTGCCGTCCATATTGGTAATCTGTGAATTGTTGATCTTCAGTTTTGACTTTTCCGGATCAGAAGGTTCACAATAAATGCCGTTGTTTCCGTTGCGTACTATTACATTATTAAATACATTGTCAAAACTTTCCTGTTTGAATATAATACCTTCCCATTGTCCGGGTGTCCGGTCGTAGGGTAACAGATCATTCAATATGAAATCAAGACGGTCGCCACGGAAAACGATCGGTTTATCCATCGTGCCATTGGCTATGATAGTTCCTTTTGAAATTATTTTAGCTTTGTCATGCATGTAGAAACCTGCTCCTTCTTCAATCTCTACGGTTACACCTTCGTCGATAGTCAGACTGTCATATATAAGGTAGGGACGTTCGGCAGTAAGTTTAGTATCTTCCGTCAATACTTTTCCCCCCTTGATCAGGTTGACATCCTGTCCGCATGCTTCCAGCAGAACGGATTGTTTTACTCCGTTAAAGAAGAATACAATCGAGTCCTGAACCAATAGCGGCTGATCTTTTCCGTTCGGATTGACAGTTACTTCTACAAAGATGTACAGACTGTCTTTGGCTGCTATCCGGACGTTATCGAAATTATCTCCTTTACGTCCGTCTACATTAATGCGGAACCCACTGGTAGCAGGTGATGCTTGAATAACTCTCTCAATGTTTAGTGGTTGGTCGTTTCTGTTGTAAACCATGAATTGTTTCGTTGCTGAACCAATAGTTGTGAAAACAGTATCGAATGATAATGTATCCGTAGAGAAACTCAACCGATGATTCGGATTGGTCGAATAGTTTTCGTCCAGCCCGTCGCATCCAGCCAACAGGTTGAGTAATATGGTAAATACTATGAGCAACGGCGCGGTAATCTTTTTCATTTTCTCTGAATGTTAAAATATATGCCTTTGTGTTCTTGTTTCTCAATAAACAAACTATTTATAAAGAAAGTTTTCAGGCATTAACATAAAAAAAGAGGAAAAACACGGTCAAAGTGTTAATCCTCTTTCTATAACGTGAAATATTAAAGTTTATTTTGCCGGGATGCTTTTTAATAATTCCAAAAGATGAGCCCACCATAAACCTACGGTCTTAATTTCGATACGTTCGTTCGGAGAGTGAACGTCTCTTAATGTCGGCCCGAAAGAAATCATATCCAGATTAGGATATTTTTCGAGGAATAAACCACATTCCAGTCCGGCGTGGATAGCCATGATCTTGGCATCCTTGTTGAATAGACGTTTGTAAGATTCCTGTGCTACTTTCAGAATTTTAGAATCCGGGTTCGGCGCCCATCCCGGATAGCCATCGCCATGAGTTACTTTAGCTCCTGCCAGCAGGAAAGTGGCAGCAACCTGGTTTGCAACTGCGATCTTGCATGATTCAATGGAACTGCGTTGGCTGGTTCCGACCACGATTGTGTTGCCTTCTTTCATTTTAACTGAAGCCAGATTAGTGGAGGTTTCCACCAATCCTTCGATATCGTGGCTCATACCGATCACACCGTGTGGGCAGGCATGCAGCGAGTAGATCAGTTTTTGAGTAATCTCAGTATCGATGCGTGTTGCAGGCTGATCGGCCGATTCCATTACCAACTGTACATTCGGATCTACATGTTTCAGCTCATTTTCAACGTCAGCAGCAAAATGATTCAGCATAACGCGTACTTTCTCTTTATCTTCCGGGTGCAAACCGACTACAGCATGTGCTTCGCGGGCAATCGCATTGCGCAGGTTTCCTCCGTCAATAGAACAAAGAGCAAAATCAAACTGCTGCTGCATTAAGAATAAGAAACGAACCAGTATCTTATTGGCATTACCCAGTCCTTTATGGATCTCGCCACCGGAGTGACCGCCATTCAGGCCTTTCACATCAATACGGAAATATTGCATGTTGGGGGAAGTGGCAAGCGGTTCATAATGGAAAACAGCTTGTGTATCTTTTCCACCGGCACAACCCATAAAGATTTCGCCTTCATCTTCGCTATCCAGGTTTAACAGGATTTCGCCTGTCATAAACCCTTTTTCAAGCGCTTTAGCTCCTGTCAGGCCTGTTTCTTCATCAACCGTAAACAGGCATTCTATCGGCCCGTGTTCGATATCATCGGAAGCCAGGATAGCGAGTTCGGCAGCTACACCGATACCATTGTCGGCACCGAGTGTTGTTCCGTTTGCACGCAACCAGTCACCGTCAACAATTGTTTCGATCGGATCGTTGTCAAAATCATGTGCAGTACCGTTATTTTTCTCGCAAACCATATCCATATGCGACTGAAGCACAACAACCGGGAGGTTTTCTTTTCCGGGCGTTGCAGGCTTCGACATCAGGATATTTCCTGCAGCATCTTTCTTTATAGCGATTTTATACTCTTTTGCGAACGTTTCCAGAAACTGGATCATTTTGCCTTCCTTCTTTGAAGGGCGGGGCACTTGTGTTACCTGGTGGAAGAACTTCCAAACGATTTCAGGCTTTAAGTCAGTAATCTTCATAATGTTACAATATATTATAGTTGTTACTATATAGTTAATAATGTGATCGTTTTCCGAGTTGTGTATGAAAAAAAGTAGAATTAAATACCAAAAAGATACTTTATAATCACTTAAACTCTTATATTTGCGTCCACAAATATAGAGAAAATGCTTACAACGATATTGCTTACGGTCATAATTCTTGTTATTTGTGTTGTGTTGCTTGCAATAAAAGTGATATTCAAGAAGGGAGGAAGATTCCCGAATACACATGTAGGAGGCAACAGAGCACTGGGTAAAAAAGGTATACATTGTGCCAAGACACAAGACCGCGAACAGGCGAAGCAAAAGAATCTATATGATAGAGTAAAAGAAATAGAAGAATAAAATAAGGATTTAATTTACACTTTATGAAGAACATTAACTACGTAATTAATGGTGTGCTCGCGGTGGCTGTCGTGATATTGTTCGTTATGCAATTCTCCGACAAGAAAGAATCAACAGTTACAAAAACATTTGCATCAGGAGAAGGTGATTCCATAAACTTACTTCCTATTGCTTATGTCAATGTAGATTCGCTTTTGCTTAATTATAACTACTTCAAGGACTTGAATGAACAGCTCCTGAAAAAAGAAGAAAATTCACGTGCTAATGTAACACAGCAGGCACGGACTTTACAGACCGAAGTACAGGAATTTTATCGTAAAATGGAAAATAACGCATTCCTTACTCGCGAAAGAGCTCAGCAGGAGCAGGAACGTCTGATGAAAAAAGAACAGGAATTAAAAGACTTGGATGCAAAACTGTCACAAGATTTGCTGATGGAACGTCAGAAGTTGAACGAACAACTGCGTGACACTGTAGTTTCTAAATTAAAAGTGTACAATAAAGAAAAAGGATATCAGGTGATTTTCAGCAATACAGCTGAAGATAATATTCTGTTAGCCGGTGACTCTTATGATATTACCAACGAGCTGATCGACTTATTGAATAAAAGCTATTCAACCGGAAAATAAGCAGTATCTAACGATATACAAAAAAGCCGTTGCAATATAATGCAACGGCTTTTTTTATGTCATTCTGTTTTTTTTATAGTTATGTAGAGAATAATACCCACTTAGGTGGGTAAAGTTCCCCACTACAATGGGATTATCTCCCCATATAGGTGGGTGAAATTCCCCACATTATAAAACAGAGTGGGGAAAAATGGAAGGGATTATTTTTGTTGCTTTCCGGAAACGAATGATGAATAGAGCTGCAGTACCGCTGCAATTGTCAGGCAGATAATCCACTCTTTCATATCTTTGAACATCAGACCGGATGCACAGATCATCAGGACGGAGGCAATCACGTTGAAACGGTGTAACCTGCGTTCGCGAAACTCCATATCTTTAGTGGAGAGAGTCAGGTGGCAGACTGCCATACCTGCCGCTCCAACGGCAAACAGATAAGGAGCCAAAAACCATTTGGTCAGGAATAGGATTGCACCTGCCAGTATCAGTAATCCGGCAATACTGAAAATGATTGTTCTTGCTTTTTGATTCATTATTTCTTTTTAATGATATAGACGTCTTCATTCGGCTTCTTCATGAAATACTCTTCACGGGCGAAGCGTTCCAGACCCTCTTTGTCGGTATGAAGATCGTTCAGTTTCTTACTGTTTATCTCGATTTCTTTCTGATAATGTTTGATCTCTTTTTCCAGGCTGCGTATCTTTTCATCGTACGTATAGCGTTTATACAAGTTGCTGTCGCCCACTGTGAAAGTAAGGATCAAGAATCCGATGATAACCAGCCAGTAGGCGTTTATCCTGGAAAGATACTTGTTGTAAAAGTCTTTTATGCGTGACATGGAACTTCGTTTTTGCAAAGGTAAATGAATTATTTTGTATATCTTTGTGTTGTCAAAAAAAAAGCAAAGAATGGACAATTATATTGTATCGGCAAGAAAATACCGCCCCTCTACTTTCCGTAGTGTCGTAGGGCAAAAGTCTCTTACCACTACACTAAAAAATGCAATACAAAGTAACAAGCTCGCCCATGCCTATCTGTTTTGCGGACCGCGTGGTGTCGGAAAAACTTCGTGTGCACGAATCTTTGCGAAGACGATCAACTGTCTGACTCCGACAGCCGATGGAGAAGCCTGCAACGAGTGCGAATCCTGTCAGGCTTTCAACGAACAACGTTCCTATAACATTCATGAACTGGATGCAGCCTCCAACAACTCGGTAGACGATATCCGTTCGCTGATCGATCAGGTGCGTATTCCGCCGGCTATCGGTAAATATAAAGTATTCATCATCGATGAGGTGCACATGTTGAGTTCGGCCGCTTTCAATGCGTTCCTGAAAACGCTGGAAGAACCGCCTCACCATGCCTTGTTTATTTTGGCAACTACCGAGAAACATAAAGTTCTTCCGACTATTCTGTCGCGTTGCCAGATATATGATTTTTCCCGCATATCGATTGCCGATATGGTGGAACATCTGGAATATGTCGCTTCCCGGGAGAATGTAACGGCAGAACCGGAAGCATTGAACGTTATTGCCCAGAAAGCTGATGGCGGTATGCGCGATGCTTTGTCTATTTTTGACCAGGTGGTCAGCTTTACCAATGGTAATATCACTTATCAGGCTGTAATCGATAACCTGAATGTACTGGACTATGAATATTATTTCCGCCTGACAGATTCGATCTTGGCCGGAAATGTTCGTTCGTCTATCCTGACGCTGAATGAAATATTGAGCAAAGGGTTCGATGGGCAGAATATCATTACCGGTCTGGCAGCTCATTTCCGTGACCTGCTGGTCTGCAAGGATGAAGCTACGCTAATTTTGTTTGAGGTGGGCGCTTCCATCCGTGAGCGTTATAAAGAGATGGCAAAACGTTGTCCGGATCAATTGCTGTTTAAGGCGATCGAATTGGCTAATACTTGTGATCTGAACTATCGGGCCAGTCGTAACAAACGGCTGCTGCTTGAATTGACCCTTATCCAGCTATGCCAGCTTAGTAATGCCGGGCAAGCGGTAGATGATAAAAAAAAAGGACTGATTGAACCTATCGCTTCCGGCTCTCCGGGACAAGCTGTTAGTCAAGGTGCGCAGCCTGTTAATCAGGGACAACCTGCCCGTCAGCCGGTTCAACCCGGTCAGCCTTATCCGCAACAACCGGTTAATCAGGGTAACGATAATGGCCGTGTGATAGCAACAAACATGCCTTCTTCGGCAACCGTCATTCCACAGAGCCCTTCGGCTGCACCGCCTAAAAAAGTGAATCGTCCTCCTCATTTGGGGACATCGTTGAAGGAGATCGGTGTGGAAAAACCTAAAAATCAAACAGTACAACAAAATACGCAGGCTGTTCAGGAAGTGGTAACACCTTTCGGTGAGGACGAGTTGGTTCGTGTTTGGGATGCTTATGCCGCAAGTATAGATAAGAAGGTGTATCTGAAAAATACGATGATAAATTGCAAGCCGGTTTTGCAGGAAAATTACTTTTTCGAGGTGGGTGTGCATAATCCGGGACAGCAGGATGAGTTAAGTAACGGCTGTGTCGATCTACTTAACTATTTGCGTGTACAGCTTAAAAATACACGGATTCAGATGCGTGTCCGTATCATTGAGGCAAACGAAAAACATCTGGCTTATACTTCTACTGAGAAGTTTGAACATTTGCTCAGTGTCAATCCTGTTCTGGGAAAACTGAAAGATGAATTTAACCTGACGTTGGATTGATCCCGTTTGTTATATCATTTTTTATCTGTTTAGACGAATCTTATAACGTTTTTGATCAGGCTTATTCGCTAAATGTTTGTAATTTAGCGGATAAGTAAACTGGTTATGATTATGAGAATAAAGAATTGGCTCCTGTTTCTGATGATACCTGTGATTGGAACAGGGTGTGCAACGATGGATCCGGCATCACGAACGATTGTTGGTTCGCAGGTTGGGATGTTGGCCGGAACGGTTACCGGTGCAGTAATCGGACACTCTATTGGTGGATATCGGGGTGAAGCGATCGGCTCTTTTGTCGGTTCCGTCGGAGGAACGGTTGTTGGTGCTGCTGCGGCCTCTTCTCAAAACCAGCGTAATAACGGTTATACCCAAAGGAATGAGGGAAGGATTTACCAAAGTTCTTACGTTGTGATTGAAGATATATACCTGGAAGACCGTAACGGCAATCAGATGATCGATGCCGGAGAGACCTGTCGTATCTCCTTCATTATACGTAATGATGGTCAGAAAACAGTTTATAGTATTGAACCTGTCGTAAAGGCTGAAAGTGGAACTAAATATCTGAAATTATCGAATCCGGCCATAATCCGTGAGATCCGTCCGAACGGGCGTGTAAGTTATACTATAACCGTTTATGCCGGGCCAAAATTGAAAAGTGGAGAGGCTGCCTTCTCCATCCGTCTCAAGGATTCAAACGGCTATTTGACAGAAAAGGAAACTTTCAGGGTTCCGACACGGGCAAGTTATAAATGAAAAGAGCGATACCACGATATACTTTCTATAAAAATAAGTATGGCAGCGAGCTGTTAGTCGATGTCGTTGACTTGAAAAGTATCAAAAAGTATTTGGAAAAGACCCCGGTGCATACATTGACTTATTATGATATCACATTTATAACTGAAGGCACCGGAAGTTTTTCTATCGATAATCAAGTCTATAAAGCCTGCCCCGGTGATGTGATCTTTTCAAAACCCGGTGAAATACGTACTTGGGATAAGGATGGTATAACCAATGGATATGCACTTATTTTTGAAGAAGAATTTTTATCCTCATTCTTTAAGGATGATCAGTTTGTCCGGCACCTTTCTTTTTTTGATTCCGGAAAGACTGCATCCAGGTTACATCCGGCAGACTTCCTTTTCATACGACTTCTGCAGCAGATACACAATATAAAGGAAGAAATCAGTCTCTATGGACGACATGGAGATCATATACTTAGAGCACAACTATATGAAATACTGATGCTTCTCGACAGAGTCTATACGGAGGACGGTATACCATTTGCATCTCCCAAAGAAGGGCGAAGTCTCCATATCGATAATTTTGTCTACTGGGTGGATACGTCTTTTAAAGAACAACATGCCGTGGCTTATTATGCGGATAAGTTATGTCTCACTCCGAATTATCTGAATGAGCTTGTGACATTATCCATGCAGATAAGTGCCAAACAGTATATTTGTAACAAAATAATAGGAGAGGCCAAACGATTGTTGACCTATACCGACTTACCCGTTTCTGAGATCGCAGCAATACTAACCTATGAAACTGTATCTTATTTTATTCGCTTTTTCCGGATGCATACCGGACAAACCCCTTTGGCATACCGGAAAGCTCATAAACCGTAAAAAGTGATATTTCTCCCATTCTTTTTATTCTGTCCCCGGTCAGGCTTTTCCTTATCTTCGCCGATGTAAATATATAATAATTCAATTATGAGAGATTCAGCGAAGACAATAGGAAATATTGTCGATAAACAAACTGTAGCTTTCCTCGGCTCGATCGACCAGGAAGGGTTTCCGAATATTAAAGCTATGCTGCAACCCCGTAATCGGGAAGGTATCCGTACGTTTTATTTTAGCACTAACACCTCTTCGATGCGGGTTGCACAGTTCAAGGAGAATAACCGTGCTTGTGTTTACTTTTGTGACAGGCGATTTTTCAAAGGTGTAATGCTGAAAGGTACTATCGAAGTCCTGACTGATCCTGCCAGTAAAGAAATGATATGGATGCCCGGAGATACAATGTATTATAAAGAAGGGGTTACTGATCCGGATTATTGTGTGCTGAGGTTCACAGCCTTTTCGGGAAGGTTCTATAGCGGATTTAAGTCTGAAGATTTTAGTGTTGAATAATGCCGGTTTCCTCCTTAAGAAGCTTCAGCTTCCTAGGGAGGAAATTGGGAAGAGATAAATATCATGTGTTATTATGCAATAGTTCGCTTTTTCTTCCACTATAAGTTAGTGTTAACTTATGCATTGCTCTTGTTGTCGCCACGTAAAGCATGCTTCTGTCGATTTCTGAATGATAGTTTTTATTATCGGTTTGAGGTATGATTACTTCATCAAACTCTAACCCTTTGGCCATGTGGGCTGAGGTTATGATAATACCTTTTACAAATGCTGTACTTTGGTTTGATAAGAAATAAACTTCGTCCGTATATTTTTTCAGTTGCAGGTCTGTCTCTTTTGCCTGTAGTTCTGTTTTACAAACGATCCCCAGCGATTTATAGCCGGACTTTTTGAAAGTCGAAATTAAATTGGCAATCCCGGCAACCTCTTTTTCAGGATTGGTAAACCTGTATATTTCCGGTTTCTCCCCATGTCGTTCCACCGGTTCCAGTTCATCGTTTGAACGGATTCGCTGGGCGAAATCCGTGATTTCATAAGTAGAACGATAGCTTTTACAAAGTTTCATCACTTCTCCTGTAACGAATGTTTTCGAGATCATCCCGGCTGTGGATGATCCGTAAGGATTGACAGACTGACTAGCATCTCCTAATACTGTTTTTCGACAAGGGTAGAGCTTTGAGATCACTTTATATTGGATGGGAGAATAATCCTGCATCTCATCGATCAGCAGATGCTTTACCGGAGATTGAATGGTATTCCCTTCCAGAGAGAGATGTAAATATGCCAATGGTGCCAGGTCAGTGTATTCAAGCATACGGTTTTTGCGTAGCTTCAATAACTCCGGTTTGCCGATCCAATCGAAGAAGTCTTTATAAACTTGCATATCGTTATTCCCGGCAAACATCTTTTTTATTCCCTTTTTCAATGTGTTGCGTTCGGCTGTTGTTGCGGTAAACCCATATTGGACTTTCATCATTTCGAGTATGTAATCGGTCATTGTCTCGAAACGCTGGCGCATGGGATAACGGTTGAATCGTCTGAACTGTTCATCGATAAATTCGGCGGGAATGATGATATGCTTATTCAAATGTACATCCGATGCTTTGAAATAATTATTCTCGATATATAGGACGAACTTATCGAGCTGTGAAATGAAATCAAGAGAAGACTTATATTGTATCCTCTCGATGAATTCCGGGGTTGGCTTGCCTAGTAATTCGGTTACCTGTCCGAAGAAATTCTGATAATTGTACTTGTTATCCAATATGCCTGAAAGTATTTGTTCCATACTGGTTTCCGGGACGGTTTCTTCTCCCAGTTCAGGAAGTACGTTCGATATATAATCTGCGAAAACCTTGTTAGGAGATATGATCAGTATGTCTTTTGATGAAATGCTACCTTTAAAGGCGTAAAGCAGATAGGCGATACGATGCAAGGCTATTGAAGTTTTACCCGATCCGGCAACACCTTGTATGATAAGTACATGTGCATCTTCGTTACGGATAATCCGGTTTTGTTCGTGCTGAATGGTGGCAACGATGTTTTTCATCTTTTCGTCGGCATTGGCACTGAGTTCCTTTTGCAGGATATCATCATGGACGGTCAGGGAACTTTCTATCATATATTCCATTTTACCATTCCTGATGCGGTATTGCCGTTTCAGGGAAATCTCCCCTTTTATCTCTCCGGCCGGAGAGATATAGGAAGCTGCTCCTAATTCATGATCGTAGAACATTCCTGAAATAGGAGCTCTCCAATCGTAAATCAGATTCATTTTGGTATTGATATCATAGAAAGTATGTATTCCTATATATATAGGTAAGGGACTATTCTTTTCTTCTTTTGTCTCTGAAAAATCTATTCGCCCGAAATAAGGGATATTCAGTATCTTACTTAACCGTTTGCGTTTATCTATGACCTTTTCGCCCAGTGCAAAATGATTGAGGATACTTTCACGCATGGAGCGGATCTCGTGCGGGTCGATATCTTTGTTTGACCATATATAGCTTTTGTACTCTTGTAATGTTTCGACATGTTCCCTGACTGATGTATCGGTATTATTGATCGAATCTTTTAGAATACTAACCACTTGATGTAAATACTCTTTTTCCTGTTTTTCCGTTTGATTAAATACCATCATGCAATACTTATTGTTAAGTCGGCAAAGTTACTTGGGTATTCTGACGTAATAAATAGCTATTTATAGCCATATTTCTGCTCGTTTTTGTATTTTCGTAATCCAAAAATCAATCAAAATGGATATTATAGCACTCTCAGAACATAATCAGCAACTTGCTTGGAATATATTGAAGAATACCCGTATCATTCCGGTTTGGGAAGGTATTGGAGCCAGGGTTAATATTGTAGGTTCACTCAAGACTGGCCTGATGATGAAAAATAAAGATATTGACATGCATATTTATACAGATAAGCTGGCTATAGCCGATAGCTTTTCTGTGATGAGCGAACTGGCGGAGAAACTTTCTTTGAAGGAGATTCAATATAAGAACCTGATCGATACGGAGGAGGAATGTATTGAATGGCATGCTTTGTATGAAGATGAAGGGAGTAACCGATGGAAGTTTGATATGATCCATCTTCGAAGTGGCTCAAAGTATGACGGTGTGGTGGAGAAGGTAACGGAGGCTATTATTCGTTGTTTGACTCCCGAAATCAAGAGAACGATTCTTCAAATCAAGTATGATATGCCGGATAATATAAATATCCCGGGTATAGAAATCTATCATGCAGTCTTTACCGGAGGAGTGCAAAACTATGAGGAGCTTATGCAATACCGCATTGGTAATCCTTTGAAAAATAGTCTGGAGTGGACTCCCTGATAACTGAATTTATTTAATAAAAAGTGTATGAATATAAAAAATACAAGGCCTACCTTATTTGAGAAGTCTGCATGTAATATATGGACTGATCCTTATATACAACAACAAATGCTGAAGGCACATCTGGATCAAAGTACGGATGGAGCAAGCCGGAAAATGGATTCTATTTATAAAGTGGTCGATTATATAAAAGGTATTGTTTGTCCGGGTACTCATATACTCGATTTGGGGTGTGGCCCCGGATTGTATGCCGGAATACTCCGGGATGCCGGATATCAAATAACGGGTATTGACTTTAATAAGGCATCAATAGACTACGCAGTCAGTTGCAGTAAGGATATAAACTATATTCAGGGTGATTATATCCGGGAATATCCGGAAGGTCATTTTGATGCAGTAATGATGATTTATTGTGATATGGGAACGCATTCCGATCAGGAACGCGATGTATTACTGGATAAAATCTATCACTCTTTGGTTGACGGAGGTAAACTGATCTTTGATGTCTTTACCGAAAAACTGATAGAAGACAGAACCGAAAATCAACATTGGGAATATGTTTCATCCGGTGGTTTCTGGAGTGAAAGCGACTATCTTTTGTTAAGTCAGACTTTTCATTATCCGGAAGAAAAGTGTTTCGCCTGTCAGTATAATTTGTTGACGGATAATGAAACGAAACATATTATCGTATGGGATCGGTATTATGGAGAAGGGGAAATATGCGAATTGTTGGGGAAGATCGGCTTTAAAGATATAAAGATATCAACAGGTGTATTAGGTGATAATGATTTCACTTCCAGTAATGAAATGTTTGTTATTGCGGAGAAATGACAGTGAAAGCAGGTATCGTATTGCACACCTGGGCGATATGATACCTTTAACGTTTGGCGCTGAAAGGAGAGAAGCGATAGGTTCTTTTAATGATGTTATTCTTCTTTATTCTTTAGTTGCTTCCATTTCTCCTGGATATTTTCTTCCCCGTCAAAATAGTTGACTTGAGTGTCTTTATTGAATATCTCATATGACGGAACAAGAAATATTTTGTTTGAGTCCGGATATTCGCAGACATCATATCCGATGAAAGTTCTTATATCCAGGTATATGCAAGGAGCTTCCGTGTGATTATACAATTGGTGTGCTCCTGTTTCCCCTTTCTCAAAGAATATCAAGTCTCCGCTATTGACTATTTCCAATCCTTTGGGTGTTCTTAGTGTTGCCGAACCGCTAATGATCATAAATAGCTCTTCTGCATATCGGTGGAAATGATAAGCTGCGCAATATTGGCCAGGATTTAGTTGCCGCAGATCAAAATTCAGATTTTGAGGGTTTATTCCTTTTTTGATCCTGGAGATATCTGAGAAAACTCTGAAGTTGTCAATCTTGTTGGGATTTTCTTTAAATTCTCTCTCGTTTGATTTTAATACTGTCGCCATAATTTTTTAATTAAAAGGTTTATTATTACTATCTGATATTGATTTGTTTCTTCAAAAGAATACTCTACAATATTAGTGATTTATTGAATATCTTTGTCACAAATCAGATGAGTATAAGTATGAGAGAAAGTAAAATCTTATATCCCTCGCCATTACTTTCCCAATATATTAAATATTATTGGGTACTAAAGACTGATGAAACAGAACCAATGGTTATTCAAACGATTCCATCGGGATGTGTGCATCTTGTTTTTCATCGAGGTAATAACTTACATATCCAATCAAAAGGTCTACTACAACCTAAGAATTTTATTCGGGGGCAGTTCTCATGCTATGGAAGCTTGGTTTCAGAGGGTAGTATCGATATGATTGCTATTATATTTCATCCGTTAGGTATGAATCCTTTTTTACGATGCTCTATGAACGATCTGTATAACCGTTACATAGATGTGGAAGACATAGAGGATGTAGAATTGAATCACCTTAGAGACTCTATTATAAGTGAAAGAAATGCTCAAACCTGCATTCGGTTGATCGAGCTCTTTTGCATGAAGCGCTTGATTGATGCTGACCATAATTATAAAAGGATAGAAAATTCAATCAGGCAAATTATTCGGCATCCACAAATAGATGTGGATACTTTGGCGGGAAATGCCTGTTTGGGATATAGACAGTTTAAAAGAGTGTTTACAAATTATGTAGGAATGAATCCCAAAGAATATTACAGAGTTGTCCGTTTCCAACGGATCTTATATGTATTGCAGAATAATCCCGAAATGGAGATCGTTGATTTATCGTACATTTGTGGCTTTTATGATCCTTCTCATTTAGTAAAAGATTTTAGAGAGTTCTCTGGCTGTACGCCAACTCAATATCTTTCTTCCCGCTCTCCCTATTCTACGTTCTTTTCTGAAGATTGCAGGCTGAATATTATTAAATATCATTGATTGGTATAGCCGTTATCAAACAAAGTCAGTTTTTTACAAGTAGAAGATTCGTAAAGAATTTATTTTTGTGGAAGTATTTAAAACTATATGTTATGCACGGAAATAATTTTATTCATATAACTGACGGTATTGCAAAAGTTCTTGAAACAGAAGAGAGTTTATTAAATGGTTTATCTGTGGAAGTCATTACGCAGAGACGAAACAGGCAGAATCGTACAATCAAACAAATACTCGGTCATTTGATTGATTCGGCTTCAAATAATCATCAACGAATGGTTCGTTTACAATATAGTAAAGACTTGCTTTTCTTTCCGGATTATCGGCAGGATAATGACTTATGGATAGCTCTACAAGATTATCAAAATGCGGATTGGGTAAATTTGATCCAGTTATGGAAGTTTTATAACCTACATATTGTTCAGGTGATTAAATCTGTGGATATAACAAAGCTGGATAGTTACTGGTGCGATTTTGAAGGGACAAAAGTGACACTGAAAGAAATGATAGAAGGTTATTTGGATCATTTGCATCTCCACATTCAAGAAATTCATGAATTACTGGATTGATAATCCTATTTTCTATACTTTTGCATAGTATCAACTAACGAAAGTATTCACCTCTTATGAAACTCTGTATATAGCTACTCTCCTCTGGATAGTCCTGCGAATAAAGCTATTCAGCTATCTGACAAATAACGATTTATTTGCCACAGAGATTTTATATCCTTTTTTATCAATTTTCGTGATAGCAGACTACTCTGATGTAGTATGTACGGTTTGCTATCCTTTTAAAAAGATATTATGATGACAAAAATATATCCACGTACAGGAGACAAGCAAACGGTGTATCTGAACGCCGTAGTGAAAGATCCTCAAATAGAGATTGGCGACTATACTATTTACAATGATTTTGTGACTGATCCATTGTTATTTGAAAAGAACAATGTGCTTTATCATTATCCTATCCACCGGGAGAGGCTGATTATAGGCAAGTTCTGCTCTATCGCTTGTGGTGTGAAGTTTCTGTTTAATTGTGCTAACCATACGTTGAAGTCTTTATCGACTTATACTTTTCCTTTGTTCTATGAAGAGTGGGATTTAGAAAAATCAAATGTTACTGCTGCATGGGATAATAAAGGAGATATTGTCATAGGTAATGATGTTTGGATTGGCTATGAAGCTGTGATTATGGCGGGAGTCCATATAGGAGACGGAGCGGTTATTGCTGCACGTGCTGTTGTGGCAAAAGATGTTCCACCTTATACTATCGTTGGTGGAACTCCGGCCAAAGAAATTCGGAAACGTTTTGAAGCAGATGTGATAGAGCGATTATCAATGCTGAAATGGTGGGATTGGCCTATTGACAAAATACGCCGGTGTTTGCCATATATGACAAAAGGTGATCTGGATGGCTTACTGGCAGAAATCGGCTCCGGGATAGAACCCCAATAAATTTATCTCTATTATGTAGACAGATATAGATTGAAAAATGTAATTTTACCGATATAACAAAAGAGAGTATATCGTTACTTCGAATATTAAAACAAAGAAGATATGGATTTTTTAGAGCTTACCAAGAAACGCTTTTCAGTAAGGAATTATAAATCAGATAAGGTCGAGCAGGATAAGATTGACTATATCATTGAGTGTGCCCGATTAGCACCTTCTGCAGTAAATTATCAACCGTGGCATTTCTTGGTTGTAATAAGTGAAGAACAGAAACAGAAGGTGCGTCAATGCTATAATAGAGACTGGTTTGCAAAAGCGCCTCTCTATATAGCTGTATGTGTAGATGAATCTGAAGCATGGGTACGGAAATCAGATAATAAAAATCATGCTGATATTGATGCTGCTATCGCTACAGAACATATTTGCCTTGCTGCTACAGAGATGGGATTAGGCAGTTGTTGGGTATGTAATTTCGATTTGGATTTATTCAGATCCAATTTTCAGTTGCCATCTGAAAAATATCCGGTAGCTATTATATCACTGGGTTATATCGAGAAGCAGCCAGAGCATTTCTCTACCCGAAAAGAGAAAGCTGAGATAGTAACGATTTTATAAATATCTATGCTTGAAAGTTTTCAATTTATAGTGGGAGCAGATTGAGTTAAACAAAAAAGCAGTTACTTTTAAAGTAACTGCTTGATTTTCTGTGGTGCCACCAGCAAGAGAACTATTATGTTTTCTCTATTGATTATCACCGTTTTATAGTTTCTTCCATTTGGAAATCCACATGATTTAGTACACGATTATGTTTTATCATTTTGCTTGCTATATGAACGATTCTATTTTCAAATATCTCATTGTTTTAACATCGCCTGAAATTCTCTTATTAGAGCTACTGCGCTGATATTTAAAACTTTATATTTTTAGCTTCAAGCATATCCCATGATTTATCCTACTAATTTGCTACGTGCTTTTGCAGTAGTTTGCTCATGGAGAATATTAAGACAAAAATAAACCGTATTCTTGAATTTACAAAATCCAGAAAACTATTTTAATATATTTTTACTAAAAAGGATATTATTTTTTTTCTGCTGTAGTAATTCAATAAGAATAAATAATACTTTTACTCCATTTTGTTTCTTAGTGAAAATATTATATTGAATAAATTATAAATCAAAGTCAAACTCATTAATTATTAAATGATAAGCAAACTGGGCACTAGTATATGCACAATACTCTTGATAGTCATCGTCTTTTTCTTCATCTGCATAATCTGAAGCTGATTTTATAGAGAGAAATATTGGCTTTGGTTCAATTGTATGATTTGCAGCATAGTATACACCATACCCTTCCATTTCCAACCCCATGAGTTTACGACAATGCTCCTTTAACTTTCCAACTTCCTCTTTGCTTTGAATTACAGCAGGCATGGAGGAAACTGGGCCACAATGTACCTTTAATGTATAAGGTGGTTTGCCATTAGTTGTTGGATATCCAGACGCGATGTTGAAAAAAAGACGCTCGTCTGTTTTTAACTTATTTACACAGTTTATGATTTGTGCATTAAGAACTTCATGCCTATAATCGGGAAGGAATAATTTTCCTTTATCTTTTACATCCTTAATCTTGCCGCTGGCTCCATTCCAAGCTTCAGATGCCACAATTATATCACCGTAATGAATATCTTTACTTGTTGCAGCACATATACCTGTCATGATTATATATCTAGGCCTAAAAGTATATATTAATTTAGAAGTTAAAGTTGCAGATGCGCACATTCCCATTTGTTCTGAATGTGCAGCTACACAACGAATAGTTTTTCCACGTGAATTCTTGAATGTTGTAATATAATATGTATTTGTTTTGTCATTTATAATATTTTTATATTCTTGCCATTCTTGTTCTCCTAATTTAAGGACTTGCGCAAATTCAGGGAATTGTAATGCAGTAATAAATGCAACGTCATAATCATATTGTTTACTATATTTGATTTTATGTTCAATACTTATTAAATATTCAATTTTATCTTTGAGCTTAATTTTCCAGTCATCAGCCATTTCATCATAGTTTAAAATATGATATAGATGCTTCTCAAAATCACGTCTATTAGATTGAGGAATATCCTTATATTTAGTAACGCCTATTACAAAATATGGTTTATAGATATCTTCTTCAATTCTCAAATAACCTAGAAATGATGCTGCATTATCAGGATCAGGAGTATTACCATATCTTTCTGGAATGTATAAATCCAATAGAATTAAATCGTATTGACTCCTTGATAATTTCATTCTTGCAGTTTCTATATCTGATGCGGTCTCTATTTTATTAACATCAAGCTCTGCTATTTCGTTTAAGACTTCTTTTATTTTTCCTATTTTTTCATAGGAATCATCAATTATTAATATTCTAAACATATATTTTTTTTATTATTTTTTTTAATTCCTGTTTCCAATTATCATTTATAGTGGCATAACTGACGTATCCACAATAAATATCTGGACAAAAATTCATTAATCTGCGATTTATATCATCTATAGTCTCATTGCCAATAGTTTCATACTGTGTAAAAATGGTAAAATTAATTCTAATATTTTCACTTGTTAATTCACGAATAATCATTTCCCCTCCATTATCAATTACAGATTTATCTGGATCATTTCTTTCATATACAGGGATATTCATATCAAGCAATAAGAAATCATATAATATAGAATAACATAGCTCTGTAGCTTTGTTATATGAAACAGCTTCATCAATTTGGATATTAGGAAAATTATCGTTGATGAATTTCTTTACATCTGCTAGTTTGTTGGAATCATCCTCTACTACTAATATTTTCATAAGGCATTAAATATGTTGCATCAATTTTTATATCAACTGAAAAATAGTTATCTTTTATATTTAGATCAAAAGCAGAATCATCATATCGCAAAATATTGCGTACGATATTATATGCTTTTATAAGCCCTGAATTTTTCTCATTGCGCGTCATATTCATAGCTTCAGGGTTTAAAAAATCACTTTTTTTAATTTTCAACTTCTCCTCTAGCGAAGGTAGATCATTCTCTTGGATTTTGTTTTTGACTTCGATTGCAATAATATTTGAAGACTCCTTAATTTCAATAATCGGAGAAGTGCTATATCCTGATGCTAATTCATAGTCAATAATGTTATTTAAGAAAATTTGAATTAGATCTCCCAGCTTTTTAAAGAATTCACCTCTAAAAACAATAAAGCTACAACCTATCACTTCTGGAGTGAAATTGCCTACATTTCTATGTATTGCTACACTTTGGATACATGCATCAATTAAATCATTTATAGTAAAATCACTCTCATCACCTTTACTTCTATAGAACCATTTTTTTACTATGTCTATATCTGTTTGCACTCCAGTACGACAAGTTGCTATTAGATCTGAAAAATATGTTATATTACACTCTTTTTCGGCAATACTAGCTACATCCACTTCTAATTTATTTAATTTTAAAATAAATTGTTTTTTTAATATTTCAAGATAATCTCTCATTTTTTCTAGTAATATATCTGTGCATTCCCATAGATGTATAAAAATTGAATCTATAAACTCATTATAGTCTTTAATTTTCGAAATTTCTTCGACGAATCGATAACTTAAATCAAACTCAAACCTTAAATGGTCATAGTTGAATATTGCATCAGCGTGTTGTTTGTCTAGATCATAAGCTTGTACCTGTACAATATCATTCTTTAATGAAAGAATTAAATTATCAATTTCTTTTGTAAATGATAGTAGTATATCCTGAATTGCTTCCTTTTTTACATCTTCAAGTCTTAAAATATTATTGGTTATAAACATATCTCGTGCATACTCTCCTTCACTTGTTATATTGGTCACTAAGTGAGAATTATCAAATTGTCTACGTAATTGATTTATTAAAGTACCATGTCTAATTCTAGTACTTAAGTAGAAATCAAGTCCATTTTTATAACTAACCAAAAATTTACGTCTTATTGTTATGAATATTTGCCGAAAAAGTATGTATTTATATTGTACTTGTTTTATTTTTATATTTAAATCTTGTTCTCCGTCAAAGGCTTGATTAAAATCCAATTCCTCTAATGATTCAATGGATACTTCCTTCGTTTTTATATTTTCATCAATATTTATATAACTTTGGTAAAGTTTGTAAACCTCATCCATTTCCAGTTCTTTTAGAGCTTTTTCATCAACGTAAATCATACTTTGGTCTAATGATTGCACACGTTTACGAATAGTCTTTGTTCTGGTGATTTCTGTCAATTCTGTTAAGTATTTATTATTATTATCAATACCACTAAGTTGTTTTAATATCCTCAATCTCTCATCAAGAACATCGGATGAAGTTGGAAATTGTCGAGTATATAAAGAAAGAATGTTAGGAGTACAAACATGTAATAAAAAGAATTCTACTTCTTTCGATATTTTCTTTGATGGAAATTTTATGTCAGACGGTTTTTTCTCATTTATACTGAATAGATATTTTTTGAAATAATAATAAATAATATAATTAGGAGCATCTACCAACGAAAAAAATATACTGAATTCTAAAGGAATACATTCTTGAGTTAATATTTTCTCTTCTACTTTTTTTACAATATTTTTTGTTTCAATATTACGTACAAATTGTTTGTTTTCGAAGTATGCAGTCACGTATATTTTTATTGCATCAATGATATTATCTACCTCTACAAAGTTATAAAATAAATGAGAAAACGCTTGTTCCCGTATAAAAGATGGCACTTTTTGTGAAAGTATCGTTTGATAATCACTTTCACTAATATCAATGTCTGAGAATTTAATATTTGGTGTCCATAGTGAATAATGTAATAAAGAGACACCATATTTCTCATAAAAGCTCAGTTTGCAAAAAAGTTGTTTCCCAATCCTTAAATGGCTTAAAGTATTTAATTGTATATTAAGTTCATTATAAGATACGGTATAATTAGAATCTCTCTTTAAGTAAGAAAAAAGATTGAGAGCCATTTTTTTGAGCAAACAATTTTCTTCTAAAAAAGCCAAGTCAATATTGTTATATTCCATATATAAATGCGCCTTGATATAAATATCTAAAATATCAATATCACATGGATTATTTTGAATGTAATTAGCAGCTTTTTCTATTAAATAGCTATATTGCTTAGTTCTAAATAAATTCATTAGTAAAATATGTTCAAGAGAGTCTTCTTGTATATTTGACCCTATGCTATAATTAGCATATAATTTGCCTAAAGTAGAATCTTGAACATTATTATTTAAATCCTTAATACATGCTTTTATATCTTCTAAATCACAGTCGTCAAAATCTGAATTTATTAAAATCTCTAATAAAAATTCATATACATCAATTATAGACATTCTTAAGATATTCCAAAAAAGATGTTCATATTTATAAGATGATTGAAATTTTAGAAATTCATATCTAAAAACATCAGAGATTTCATCACTAGAGTTAGACAATCTTATTAACATATTAAGCTCTTGCTTAATCCCTGCTAATGAATATTTTACATCTGCATTTTTCCAAAAGAAAGAAATGAATATAGATAGAAGAGATTTTACTTTAGAATTTAGTTCATCCTTAAAGTCAATAGCTCCCTTAGTACCATATTTCAACTTACTTAGTAATATTCTATTTTCTAAAGACCACATTGAAACACAAATACAGTCAATATCATCAAGTATGGTATAACATCTATCATAATTTCCCAGCAGTATATGCTTTTCAAAATCTTTCCTCTTTTCGAGATAACTATTTATCTCATTTGAAAAATGTATGCATTGTGTGGTGAGACAACCTACCCCGTTGCATAAGTTGGATACCGTAAAATTAATTTTACCCAATAGGTCATTATAATTTTGAGGCAAGAGTGTTTTCAAGTAAATACAAGACTTAAATATAGGAGATATTCTAGTAATAATACGTTTTTGTTCTTTATATTTTAAGTTGGAATATAGCATATTAGCTGAAATATCCTTCTGAACACGTCTATCAAAGAAAGAGTTATAAATAATATCAATATTCTTTTTTTGTCTCATTGCTAATAATAAATATATGTAAATAACAATATTAGATATATCCTTTTAATTGTTTTATAAAAAGGAACTAGATTAGATTTTGAAAAGAAGTGTGTACAATAGATTAGTGGAAGTCCAACCATACACAGTATTCTCTACATAAATTCATATAGTCCTCTAACACAAAGGTAGATAATGTTTTTGATGGACACAAGTTAATCAAAGCATATTTTGTAAGGGATTGGCACAAATTGTAATAGCTTAGATCAGATATGGTAATTCAGGATTTCACAAATGCATTTAATATAGGTTTTCTAAGACATAACTTTTTAGTATATTCTAAGTTGTGATTTCATCAATCTAATCTTGTTTTTTTCTTTAGGTGGTAATAATGTTATCCACTGTCAGTCTTATAAGCGATTTTCGATATTTGAACCACTCCATTGGGTAATGGATTATTTCAGTTCTTAGTTTTTCATTTTCAATCATTTTCTTATCTCTTTCTTCTTTTTGCGCTTCTGTGCCTGTATATCTTCTACCGATGTTGCATCGTAATTATTACCCTCTCCCAATGAAAAGATAGACAAAAGAGGATCTCCACCATTGTTCTTTTGCTGATTGTAAATGTGTTTTGTATCTACCTTACTATTAAGATTGCAAGAAATCATGTTATCTTTTTCACTGGATTGGAATATTCTTATTTTATTTTCGCCAACAAGATATTGTTTTGGTTCTTGTAATTTTTGTTCCTGCATTTTCAGTTTATCATTTATGCTGCCGTTCTTCATGGTATTGGCATACTCAAAGGATTCTGATAATTGACGGTTATAGCCGAATAGCTTGTCAAAACCTTGCTCCGCTTCTTGGAACAGATTCACACGGTCGAAGCCGCCTTTTATTACTCCATTCTTGGTGTCCTTATGATTAGTAAGCGGAGATAGTTTTTTCTTATTGGATTGATCTTTCCGGCCTACAATCAAATGACAGTGCATATTCAAATTGTTATCTGAACGGTTGCGATCAAAATGAATCTTCCCATAAAACTTTATATCTGTTTCGGATAGCCCTTTGTTGAAATTCTTGGCATATTCAGGAATAAATACTTCACGAATATAGCGTTTCATTGCTTCGGTTTGTTCCTGCTCCGTACTACCCATTACTCGGAGCTCCTTTTCCGATGGGCTGACATGAATAGCATAAAACTTAGCATCTGTTTTTAGGAGTTGCCCTATATTACTATCTATATCCTTTATAACCTTTGACTTATAAATGTTATCATCTGTCAGATTGAAAAAGCCTTCGGTATAGATACCTTTTTCCATCCGTTCCAAATCTTCATGTTCCATATAATTAGCTAATTGTCGGCTACTGCCAGCATTATTATATGTTCCGTTTGATGGTGGAGCAAAGTCTATGTGCATAACTACGTATTTATCAGATTGAAGATTTCAGCTTTCAAGTTCTCTTTCCTTTTGCTATCCATCACACCGCAAGAAGATAGTTCTGAATAGAGTTGTATCAGTTGAAGCAACTTTTTATAATCCCGTTGGTGTATCTGGTAAAGTGCATTTATCTGTTTGGACTGATTGTTTATCACATCGGCATGATTGCAGAACTGCTCACTTAGTTTTTTAAGTACGGCTGTTTGTTTCTCCTGACTGGCTTCCAGTTGAGAGAGAATAAAAGTTTCTAATGTTTTGCCGATAGTCTCGAAGCGCAAAGCGATAGAATTTGTTGCTCGTATCATGGGATTCAGTTGTTCTTCCTCGTAGTGACGGATGAAACGGATAATATCATCCTGCCTCTTATTTATTTTTGCCAGTTCCGATTTTACGGATTCAGGTGCTTCGGATGGGTTGATATGTGCCTTATCAATATATCCGAACGCCAACTTTACAACTTCGCTCTTTTTCAGTGAATAGCGTTTGCATATTTTTTCTACCAAAGCTGCCGTTTCTTTGTCTATGGAAATGGTAGTGAATATCGTTTTTCGACTGTTATTTGGCATGGTAATTACTTTTTTATAGAAATATGAATAGATAAATACCTGATAATAAACATTGCAAAGAAAATGCTTATTACAGGTGTCATTACAGCATGTTTTTGTAACACGCTAAAGCCGAAGGCTTTGCCCCGCAGGGCAAGAGGGAGAACAGGACAAAGTCCAGTTTCCTCTTGCTCGATTTAGCGAAACGGGCTGAACCGATAGGTGAAGCAGTTTTTGCTAAATCGGGGTGGTAGCACAGAGAAATAGCCTAAACACAGACTTCTTTCTCTTGCTACCTTTTGCTTTCAAGGCTGATTCTCTAATTGATTGGCTTTTTCAAACTGTTTGTAGGTTTGGAAATCGGCACGTTCACGAACGAAAGACCGAATATCACCAGCACGATAATAAGTTTTCTTTCCGATGGTAAAGAAAGGTAGTTGACCGCTTACCCTATAACGTTGAAGAGTTCGGAAAGATACTTTCAGAAGAAAGGCTAAATTCTGATTATCGAGTATCTTTTCATTATCATCTAATACTTTATCAGTATTGATTAGGGATTTTAAGTCTTTCCCTATTTCAGTAAGTTTCTTGGATAGCTTCTCCATCCATTTCTCAAAGTTTTCGTTGTCTATATACATTTTGCTTCATTTTTTAGTGATACATTATGAATGTCAATCGATTGATGATGCAAAAATCGGCAGAATGGAGAACTAGAAAAAGAGGAGTAGTTACCTACTCCCCTAAAAATAAAATTCAAATAGTTGTAAATAAGAGAATTATAAAACCATTTTGTCTAATGTTTATTAGCTCGTTTACGGGCTTCTTTGTTAATTGCATTCTTTAAAGCATCTAATGTTTTGGTCAGATTGAATGGTTTACGCATAAAAATAGCATCCAGTTTATCGTATATACTTCCAAATTTTAAATTGAAAAGGACTTCAAAACCGTGAGCTAAACGAACTAATGGGACGGGTTTTCCGTCTTTTCCGACTACTTCGCCTAAAAAAGATAACCCTATTACTATTTCAGCAATACCAATAATCCCCAAGTCCTTTGACTTAGGGGTTACATATAGATCTGATTCGAATGTTGGTAAGGTGGGAGAATCAAATGATTCAGGATGCTTAATTTTTAGACTTAATAGTTCCAATTCTACATTGATAATAGCCAGCACTTTATGTAAATAAGAATTTTTAAGCGCATTTTTCCCCCTGCCCGTACTGATATAGCTCTTTTAAGGGTGCTATCTCAATACGAGTGAGATTCAGCATCCGAAAGATATTGGAGTTATCTTTTGAACTGCCAATTATTGCTATGCACCTGATAAATTCGTCATAAGCGTCTTGCATTTCTGTGTCAGTTACTTTTTGTGAGGAATCAGTCAATAAGATGATAATCCTCGTTTTTGATAAATCATTCATAGGCACGAGTGTTTAATAATTAATGAGTATTAATAATCAGACTAAAGTCTGTTACATGTTGCTGAATGATTTCTTTATGTCTTTAAAACATGAATCCAATCTTTATTGAAATAACATGATGGCTTAACTTCTCTGCAAACTCGGCTGTAAACAATGATTGTTTTTGCGTTTTCAGCCGTTCAAGTTTTTGGGATTCATATCCTAAAGCCAAGAATAACTTCTTACTTTTACAAATTGAATATTCTACCCCAACAGACGGATTCAAATAAAAACCTCCATTAGCATTTTTATCCGGTGCAAAACTATACCCAACGCCACATTCTATATAAGGAGTGAATTTTCTAGGCTTTATGATTAACAATTTTGCATCGGCAAATAGCGGAATCAGAGTTTTCTCATAAATAGATAATCCTGTCCCGATACCGACCGATATCCGTTTGTTGATAGCATAATAGCCAAGAGCTTGCCACGTAAACGGAGTGGTTGCCGGCTCGTTCATATCAACCCCTGTTCCTACACTTGTAGCAAGAGTGAAGCGTTCTGTTTGTTGCGCTGTTGCAATGGTAGCAGCGCAACAAACTATAATAATAAGTAGAATAATCTTTTTCATTGGATAATTACAGTTATACGTTTCACAATATGTAAAGCAGTTGTCAGCCCCGATGTATCTTTATTGACTTCTCCGGAACTACCGTCAGGGCTGCTATGCCCCACCAGATTTGCTTCAAATGATTTTTCACCTGACAATAAATCTACATTGGCAGCATATACGATTGCAGGTTGTCCGCTTCCTTCTTTACCTCCTGAATAGTTGGCTTCTCCATCTTTGGCTGATTTAGGGAAGGCTTCATTGAAATCAGTGGAATGATTTATTTCTATTTTTACTACGAACTTCTTTAATGCTGTTGCCAGATTTAATTTTATATCAAAGTTTTCGTGTGGGGTCGCTCCTGATATGCCATCTATTAATGGCTCTTTCTTTGTTGGCAAATAAAGTCCATCATCGTATTTAACTCCACGTGAATAACACCAATGAGGTAGAGCTTCTTTTCGTCGGTTTCCTCCCGATGCTTGCCAAGATTGAGTGGCGATTTTATGAGTTACATAAACCGTTGAAAGATAATTCCCTTGTGTATCTTCCAACCAAATAGCAATTTGAGGTGGGTTCTTTTTATTAATACCCAAAAACAAAGGAAAATCATGCAGCCAATGCTCACCCTGTTCTATGCAGATTTTTACATCTCCTTTCTCATATTCAATTAGTTCCTTTTGGCAGGAACAAAGGCTAATGAGCCATAAATAAATGAATGTCAATCCCATTTTCTTCATGTTAGTTTTATTAAATTGTTATTATATCATTTGTTACTTATCGGGAACATTTCAAGCAAAAAAAAGATTATCTTAATAATGTTTCAATATTCTTACGAGGAGAATAGGGCACTGGATTTGCATAACCTATTCTCAATATCAAGGTAGGATATTCCTTATTAATAGGTGACTCTTTCCGTAGAGCAATCGACAATGTGGTAACTTCACATGGTTGGTTCAGGAAAGCGTAAGAAATTCCTATTTCACTAGTTTTTAATAAAAAGCGTTGAAGGCTTCTCCCTAAATTAAGCCATTCTTCAATGGTATTATTCTGCGTGGTATATATAACGAAATGTGAGGAAGAACCGATTTTCTTCCTATCCGATTTATTTTGCATATTGGATTTTAGGAATAAGCGAACTATGGGGCGTGCAAATATTCCGGGCAATGGCGGGTTTCCGAAAACGAGATAACTTAATCCGTTTTGTGTCTCTGTAACCTGTTTCTTATTAAATCTCATCCACGAAAGTAATTCATTTTTGAAAGCAGCATCATTCATTTGAATTTCATTCCCTTTTAGTATGTATTTGATTATTGTGTCGGCAAATGGTGTACCTATTTCGGCAAAGTAGAATTGAACAGCATCTTCTTTTTGAATGGATTGAAGCTGTTGCAGCATTTCATTCGATACTTTATTACCATTATAGACACTACGGTTTGTTTGCCGTTTTTCTATTTGATGGAATAGAGGATTTTCAACCATGAGGTCATTCTTTGTTAATTCAAGAATGATTCCTTTGATGCTATATTCAACTATTTGAGTTGTATAGCCGAAATGGTTAGCCGCAATACATAGGTTTTCGACTGCACAACCTAAACTAATGAATAACTCCCGGTTATTTCCATCAACGACAGGTAATGCAACCTCGAAGTTTGGAATAACCGTAATTGTATTATCAGCAATGTGAAATTTCCAAGGTTGCGTGTTATGTCCCGAAGGAGCCTTAGAAGCATAGCTGGCTATTTGTATGAAATCAGTGTTCATTTTGAAATATCTTATTGATAAAGACCTCAATTCCTTCGTTTATTTGTTCCCAACCGGAGTTTTCATTTAGGGGGATGCCGTTATATACCGGACAGAAATCTTCCAGCATCACCAGATAAGTAATAGATGCAGTCAAGAGGGAAGCCATTACCGCTATCTCCTTCTGCGGATGTCCTGTTAGTTCACTCACTTTTTTAATAAGGTCTATTCCAACTTTCTCCCGCTGCTCTCTTAGCTTTACGATCATATCATTATTGCAAGATAGTTCCCAGCGATAAAGCCTTTTTAAAGTAGGATTATTCCTTAATTGCTCAATCTGTCCTTGAAACATGCCTTTCACGAATGTAGGTAGTTCTTTACGGCTGGGATATTCAAGTGGGAAATTGAGCCAAAAATCATGTTGCCGTATGTAAGCAGCCATAAGTCCCTCTACCGAGCCAAAATAGCGGTATATCAATATCTTTGAAACACCTGATTGGGTAGCTATAGCGTTAATGCCGATTTTCTCGAAGCCATCTTCGGCAATCATTTTACCGATAGTATCCAGCAACCGTTTTTCAGTAGCTTCCCGATCTCTTTCTCCTGTTATGCTTTTTCCTGCCATTTTATATGTTGTTACTATTTGGGAATAAATATATGTTACTTATCGGAAACATACAAATAATTTGCTTGGTAAATTTGCAGTGGAAGATAGTTTTTTGCTATCAAGCCAATGCTGAACTTACTATGCCATCCCTAGACAGTTTTTAAAACGGCTCTTGATTCTTCTTTCATTTGCCGATGAAAATAGAATCAACACGTTTTATAAACCATTTAAAATTAAAAGAGTATGGAAGTAGTAACCATCGAAAGAAGAACATTTTCGTATGTCTGCGAACGGTTCACCGAGTTTGCCAAACGGATAGAAAGTTTGTGTAGCCCTCATACACAGAAAGTAGAAAATTGGCTGGATAGTCAGGAAGTGTGCCTGTTATTAGGCTTTAGCAAACGAACGTTACAATATTACCGGAGTAGCGGACGATTGGCTTATTCTCAAATAGGCAGTAAGATTTATTATAAATCTGCTGATATTGAAAGAATTATAGCAGACAGTGAAACACAGAATCAATCACCCAAACAAATTACGCCTTATGAAAAGAACTAAAGAAGATTATCCGACCTTCAATTTGTTTTCCATTGTCGGAACATGGGAAAGCATTAATCTGAATCCTACGGTTATTATCTACCGGAACGACAAAGATTATCTTCTTTCTATTATATATGTATCGGAAACCACCAAACAGGCTTCTCCTGCTACGTATGAGATACAAAAAGATAGTAGTCAGTATTTTATTGCCACTGCATCCAAATGGCTCTATATAGATTATGATCCGGCAAAAGATGTACTTAGCATTTCATCACTGGGTGACTATCTGCGTAACTAACTTATCAACCAGCTAATCATATAACTGATTAGCCATCTGGTAATCTTGAAATCAATATTTCAATAAAACAATCTTTCAATCATGGAACTAATAAATAAAGATACACCACAAGTCAAAGAATTTATTTCTTCGCTCGATTCAATGCTGAACGGCATTGAATCTATTGTCAAGCATTACAAACCTCACCTGAACGGGGAATGCTTTCTTTCTAACCATGAAGTTTCCAAGAAACTGAATGTCAGTTTGCGAACCTTGCAAGAATGGCGAGATACAGGATTAATCCCCTTTATCCAGATAAAAGGCAAAATCATCTACCGCCAAAGTGATATTGACAAACTGCTCCAAAAGCACTACTTTGAAAGTTGGAAAGAATAGCCTATCAGCCCCGAAAACATTGTTTTTCGGAATTTAATTTGAATCATTGACTTTTCCAGTGAAGTATTTAGTCTGTGCAAGTCTTTAGATGAAAATACGCTCGAACATAGTGAGAGGAAGATTTTCTTCTAAACCGAAGGCTTGGACTTGAACAGGCTAAATACAGAACATTACCTTTGTCAATGCTTCATATTGAGTTCTGAAAAACTTACTTTAAAAGAAAAGGATTGAGAAAATGAATTTTGAAAAGTAATTTATATATGGATATAGTAGCAATAGAAAGAGTTTCCTTCGATTCTTTTAGAAAGAAGCTGGAACAGATTATATCATTAGCAGATAATACTTCTTTATCTTCCTCTGATATGTGTATTGAGAAAGAATGGATAGAGGGCAAGACATTGGCAGCTTCCTTAAATATTTCTTTGAGAACATTACAGTCTCTACGGGAGAGTGGCAAACTTTCTTTTTCGGCTGTTGGCAAGAAAGTATATTATAAGGTTGCCGAAGTACAAAAATTATTGGATTCAGGTAGAATAAAAGTAACCATTAAAGAATAATTGCTTATGGATTTGTACACGAATGAGGATAGCCAAGAATTATTGCAATCGTTGGATAGGGCTTTACCTTATATAGAATATGCATTGAAGAATAATAAGCCCATGTTTGAGGGTGAACGGTATCTGACAAGTGAAGAACTTTGTTCCATTCTCAAAATCAGCCGTAGGACTTTACAGCATTATCGGGATGATGGCATTTTCCCTTTTATTCAACTTCCGGGCAAAGTGCTGTTTCGTGAATCGGATATTAGGAAGGTTTTGGAAGATAGGTTTCGTTCTGCCTATAATATAGAAGATTATTCTCTTTAGCTTTTAATATAATGAAGATAGATAAACGGCTACCGTCCGAATGGATTAGGTAGCCGTTTTCATCTTTAGGTCGTTTTAGTAGAGAAGTTCTCCCGTACATTCTGCATATCCCGGAGAATACTCTGATCTAATACTTTAGCGTATCGCTGTGTCATTTTCGTATTGGTATGACCGAGCATCTTAGATACATTTTCCAATGAAACATTGTTAGCTAGCGTAACAACAGTCGAAAAAGTATGACGCCCTGTATGAGTGGTTAGGTTCTTCTTAATTCCGCAGAAATCAGCTATTTCCTTTAAATAACTGTTTGCCTTTTGGTTGCATGGAACGGGCAATAATGTACCTTTCTTTTCGCAAAGCGGATAGCCTTTGTACTTATCCAATATCGCTAACGGAATATCCAAAAGTGGAATGTTACACATGATTTTTGTCTTTTGGCGGGCTTTTCTTATCCAGACGTTCCCTTGATTGTCTGTTACCAAATGTTCGGGTTTCAATTCCGATACATCTATGAACGCTAATCCAGTCCAACACTGGAATAAGAAAATATCACGTACCAATTCCAAGCGTGGTACATTGAAAACTTTAGTTCGTAAAATCTCTAATTCTTCTTTGGTTAGAAACTCCTTATGTACTTCCTGCTCATGGAAATGGATATTCATAAACGGATTTTTATCTATCCAGTCATTTGCAAGAGCCATGTTAGTAATCTTCTTGACTACTTTCATGTAGCGAATAACGGTATTCTCTTGCAGATTCTTTTTTGATTTCAAGAAATGAATATAGTCCTGAATGATGGCATTATTTATTTCTTTCATCGGAATATCCTTTAGATGGTACTGTTTTAGAAGCATTTCTCTAAAATACTTCAAGCATGTATCAAAACGGGAGATAGTGACCTTTGCGTAATCCTTGCCTATCAGTTCCCTGCATTTGTCGTTATGTTCTTGGAATACTTCAAAGAACATTTTATGCTTTTCATCCAGTCCAAGAAAACGTTTTTTGATTTCCATCGGATTAATAAGTTTGTTTTCATCTTCCAAAGTCCGATGAATCTCATACAAGCGTAATTTTACCGATTCCAGATAACGGTTTACTTCTACTGATTTAGAATCTTTACCTGTACACCGTTCTTTGGCTTGTGACCAGAGTTCAGGCTTAACGGTTCGTTTTAGCTGCATTTCAGCTAATTGGCCTTGAATAGTTATCCGCAACATGATAGGTGTTTCACCTGATTTTACTGTTCTTGTTTTGCGGATGAAGAACAGCACGTTGAAAGTCTGTCGTTTCATACTCTAAAAATTAATGTTTAAAGTTACTGAATCGTGCAGAATAGCAAGAATCAAAAGATAAGACAATCAACGACTTACGGTACAATTCGTGGACATTTTTTTCGAGACTAAAATTGTCCACGATTTAGCACTACGGAAGTGCGTTATTTTGCCGAAAATATGCGGATTAGGAGAAAAAGAAAATCCCTGAAATGTTTAATTTTCAGGGATTTACCAAATTTGAAGTCTTTTAAAAGTGGTGCCACCAGCAACTGAAACCGGGTTGATATAGCACTATCTTTCAGTAAGTTATATCTTTGCTACGATGTAAGTCCCTTGAATAAGGTTTTCACAGCTTTGCACCGTTCAACACAAGTTTGTATCTTGGGTACGATTTCTGAATGCAAAGATAGAGATTTATTCATAAAGTTAAAGGAAATCACATCTTTTGTTGATTAGTATTTGTATATTCATCTATTATCCTATTAAAATTATCATTTTCTTTTTGTAAATAGTCTGCACATTTCTCATTAATCAGATTGAATGCTGATAATTCTTCTGCAAGAAACAATTCATTATGAATTACAATTACATTCTCGTTTTTAAATTTGAAACGGGAAATAAATCCTCCTTTGTATGGTTGGTTTATATCATGTTCTTTGAAATAATTATCATATATTCCTTCTCCATATGTAATAGATTTATCATCTCCTTTAAAAACAATATTGGATGTAAAGTTAAAAAGACCATTACCAAATATGATATTTGTTATATGTTCTGAGAATGTTATAAATAATACTGCAATTCTTTCTTTAATGTCTAATAGATGAATTTGCTTATAAATATCATCAAGGTTATTTCTATTTATACATTGATAATGAATAAGATAAAATACAGCTTCGTTCTGTTCCTCATACTGATTGAAATATTGGTAATATTCTTTATAGAGAGTTGATTGCTTATATAACTCAAATATATCATTTCCTATATATGTTTCGATAAATTCATCACTGTATGGTTCTGTAATCATTTCACGTGTTTTTCGAAAAATAGTCTCATCGTTTAATAATGCAGGCATTGGGTCTATAACAATTCTCCATATAGCAACAGCACCAATACAAGCCTTTAAACAATAGGTGAAAAATTTTATCAATTGTTCTTCTTTATATATTTTACGCCCTTCAAAACTATATCTCATAGTATACATTGTAGAAAATCCCTGTTTATGGATATATTTATTCATTTTTTCCATAATAGAACGTAGTTTCTCAAAATATGGTTTGAGTAATCCTTCTCTTAGTTCCTTGTAATCTTCTAATTGTTCTTTTAAGGATTTAACCATAGTGTGTTGCTCAAACCCACTTTGTTTTTTATTCCATTTATCTATGATAGATTTATTTTCATTCAAATATAAAGAAGTTACTGATATTTCAAAAGACTGGCGTAAACTGTAAAAAGCACAATCAAAATATCCATCACAAAATAAGTTAATAGCGTTAATCAACATTCTTCCTGCTTCTTGAAAGAACATATTTGTTTGTCTTGCATCCAATAGTCCTGTATCTGCATAAAAAATATTGTCAACATCATATATGTATTTTTCTGCGAATGGTAACTTTATTGGATGAACTTTTCTGAAATCAAATTCATTAAATTCAATTTGAGCCATATTTTTTTATACTAAATAATATCCACCTGTTTTCTGTGCCCCCCTAAACTCTATTAATCCTAATTTTACCAAAGAATTTAAGTAGCGTTTAGCAGTCGGAACACTTTTGCCTATTAATCCTGCAATCTTAGACGAATTAAGTCCCGGATATTGCTTGATGATATTTAGTACTTCTTGTTCTTTTGAGTTTACAGTATCATTTACAGTATCATTTACAGTATCATTCTTGATACTGATACCTCTTTTGAATATAACCGTAAACATCCCGTCCGTATGAAATTCAGGCTCAGGAAGATTGGCTTCTTTCATGGCTTCCTGCATACGGGGAATACCGGATGCGACCCTTTCAACCAAATGCATGCGGGTAAATAATCCAAAGATTAACGGGTTACGTGTCATACTCTTGTGTCCGAAATCTTTAGCTACAATAGGCAAAAGCCCTCCGGGATTGGAAACCTCTACCCGGTCATCAAACATTTCTATTGTAATGGTTGCTCCCTGTTCGTAATAATCACGATGTGAGAGAGCGTTAATAATGGCTTCTTTAAACACAGTAAGAGGAATTTCCCAAATTTCTTCTCTTGGTCCTGCTCCCTCAATTTTATAAGCTACTTGCAGTTTACTTTCCAGCCATGCCATAGCCTGCAAATATTGTTGGTATAGTGGACCGCCAAAGGTTTTATCATCAATGATATATACTTTGGTTGTTCCTTTGAAAAGGATACATCTTGTTACTGCGTGTGGAAACTTTCGTTCAGGTTGTTTCCCAAAGAACATGGCTGCTCCATTCTTGGCTACTCCTTTATCCGTAAACAGTTCTAAATTCTCAAATATCTGTTTGTTGGCAGTCGATGGACTTAGCTTTGCTTCCGTGCGGAAGTCTTTTATCGCTTGTTCGTCTGAATCAGTGTAGATGTTGAACCATGAGCAGGGAATAGCATCAAAGAATATCTTGTTGCATTCCTGAAAGAAGCTGCGCATTTCTTCAACAGTACGAAGTTTCTGCGAGTTTGCACCCTCACGCACAAAGATAGAACCGGAAAATATATAAGGTTTATCTTTCCCTGACGGAACATCAATTACCCAAACTGTCTTATCTTCGATATTTACCGCATACATATCACAATGAAGAACCGGAGATATTTCACTGATAGAGCCTTGAATGGCTGAACGTTTGTCATTCTCTAAATCTGTGCCAATAATCTTCCCGTTATCATCTACACCGATGAGTAAATATCCTCCGTCGGCATTAGCAAAAGCGCAAATTTCCTCTGTTAGTTCACGAACCTTTGAAGGAACACGAACTTTGAACTCTACATTATAGCCTTCTCCGCTATCGATGAGTGATTGTATGGTTTCTGTATTTGTCATAGACATCTATAAATATAATGCAAAAATAGTCATTTCTATTGTTTCAATAACTCTAAGAACAAGGATATGTATATGATTTACTTCAATTTGTTCTTTCTGAAATTAGAGGGGCTGCATCCTCTATACTTTTTGAAAAACTTATTAAGATGGCTCTCATCGGTAAACCCCAATTCTTCAACGATTTCACAAATTCTCATTTGACTATGCAATAATCTATTTTCTACTAACTTTAGTTTGTAGTTTAAAATGTATTGCTGCATAGTTTCATTAGTATGTTTTTTGATATATCGTCCTAAATAATTCTCCGAAATGCCAAAATGTTGGCTTATATCTTTTGCTCTGATTTTACCTGTTTTATAGATGTTTGCTTGAATATACTGCAATATGTCAAGCGATTTGTCCTCAGAGCATTCATCCACCTGTTCAGGCAAGAACATTGCGATATTGCGTGCTACCACAATAATAATCGTATTAATTATTTGTGTTATAATCTCCTTGCTGTATAAATTTCGGTTAATATATTCCCTGATAATCGCTTCAATCATGGGTTTCACCAGTAACTTATCTACTTTATTTCTTAGTATACAACCGGGTTGATGATTAGCATGTTGAAGAATAAACTCCAGTCTTTGGATATTTTCAGCACCGAAAACAGAAGAATGTATATATATGTCGTTAAACTTGATGTCGACAAACTTAGTTGTTGTATGGATTTCGAAAGAATGCGTATCTCCGGGAGTAATCATGAACAAATGTCCGTCATGATAAGGAAACATATTGTTGTTAATCCATTGGATGCCTGTTCCTGAAAGAATATATACTAATTCAAAAAAGGTATGTTCATGCTCTTTTAGCAAGGATTCGTCAAGCTCGCTAAAACTAATTTCGAATGGTTGATGTAGGTTTTCTCTTTTCATGCCATAAATATAGCCCTAAAAAACGGATTAATACCAAAATAACGAAAAATAATACCTAAAATTAGCCGAAAAATCGGTATAACTTTGCAGTATATTTAAAATCATAGCTTATGAAAACTGAAATGGAAAAATGTTTGGCTGGTGAATGGTATGATTGCCACGACCCATTTTTTATGAATTTGAAGAGTAAAGCTCATCACTTGTTGATGAAATACAATTCTTTGCCGTATGAACAAAAGACTGAAAAACATGCCGTACTAAAGGAAATGTTTGGAAGCATAGGTGCAAATGTTTCTGTCGGTCATTCGTTTATATGTGATTATGGATGCAATATACACATCGGTGATAATGTCACCGTAAATACCGGTTGTACATTTGTCGATTGCAATAAGATTACCATAGGGAACAATGTGCTGGTAGCACCTAATGTACAAATCTATACGGCAACTCACCCGGTAGAGTTTAATGAACGGCTTGTATTGACAGAAACCCCGGATGGCTGTAAGTATGTCCGTCGAACTTTTGCCCTCCCTGTCATGATAGAGGATGGCTGCTGGATTGGTGGTGGAGTAATTATTTTACCGGGAGTGACAATAGGGCAAAAATGTGTGATTGGTGCAGGAAGTGTTGTAACTAAAGATATTCCGGCAAATAGCTTGGCGGTAGGAAATCCTTGCCGGGTGATACGGAAAATCAATCAAATGTAAGGTTATGATTAAATTAGTAGCCTTTGATTTAGATGGTACAATCGGAGATACAATTCCCATGTGCCTCAAAGCCTTAAAAAAGGCAGTAACTCCCTATGTTACTCTTAATGATATATCCGAAAATGATATTTTAGAAACTTTTGGGTTAAATGAAAAAGGGATGATAAAAAAACTTGTTGGTTATAATTGGGAAAATGCTTTGGATGACTTCTACGTGATATACGAACAAATGCATATAATGTGCCCTCGTCCTTTTGACGGTATAACAGAACTGATTGAGAAGTTAAAAAAGAAATCTATTCTTATTGCTTTGGTTACAGGAAAAGGAGAAAAGAGCTGTGCGATAACATTACGTCAATTTAATATGGACACGTGTTTTGATAAAGTAAAAACTGGAAATCCTTTCAAAAATAATAAAGCAGAGAATTTTAGGGAACTGCTCGCAGATTATAAATTACAACCGGATGAAATGATATATATAGGTGATACAGTTTCAGATATTGTGTCTTGTAGGGAAGTTAGAATACGATGTTTATCTGCTTCATGGGTAACTTCTTGCTTAGATGCACAAAAATTAGAAGCTCACAATGCTGGGAATGTTTTTTATTCAATAGCTTCACTTGAATGCTATTTAATGGGATGACAAATATATGTGCTTAATAAAAAAACATTTAGTATTTCTATTGTATGAACAAAATATCAGATTTGAGTTTCTTTCGATTATTATCGGAATGCTCACAACGTAAAGTTTCCGTATCAGAGTTTACAGAAGCTATTGAAGAATTGGCTATTCATTTGGCTGATTTCAGTATCAGCGAACAGGATAATAGCGTTTTATTACGCTATTTTTCATTCGGATTGCATAGACTTAAATCGTATCATGTACGGTTTGAGCAAGAAAAAAATGCCTTATTTGTATCTTGTTGATGAAGCGATAGGATTACTGAACAATGAAATACGCCTTGTTGAATGGCACATCAAGTACCCGGAACAATTCAAATCACACTTTAACAAACAACCTTTTTCCCCTCTTTATTTGGCAGACAAAACAAACCTGATTGATATAATGGAAATTATCAGCGGTTTATTCCTTTCCAAACGTATCGTCTATAAAAATGGCAAACCTGCTTTCTTGTCCGACTTGTCTAAAGCCTTTGAATGGGTATTTAACATTCAACTGAAAGACTATCACCAAAAGCATGAGGACGTAATAAAGCGCAAGCCGGGAAAAATAACCGGATTTCTTAATGGACTATCTGACCTTATCCGAAACGAACATGATAAAAAAGGATATAGATAATCAATGACTTAGCTTTAATTTATAGGGGATTCCATGTGCTACCCCGTAATTTCTTTGCACTGGTTTTCCGAACTTTGCTTCATCAATCGATTGACAATCATTAATGTATAATCTGAAAAATGAAGCAAATATGTATATAGAAAACTATGATTTCAAGGAATGGATGCAAAAGCTATTTGACAAATTGGATGAGCTTTGCAAGGATGTACGAATATTGCGCAATGCCGATAAAGTGCTGTCCGAAGATGATAACCTACTGGATAATCAAGATTTATGCCTATTGTTCAAAATTAGCATCAGAACTTTGCAACGGCTACGAAGCAAAAACGAGCTTCCCTATATGTTGATTAGCGGAAAAGTCTATTACCGGGCTTCGGATGTCCGGAAGTTCATCAAGGAACGGTTTAATGCGGTCATGCTCTGTAACTTTGAAAAGCAGTTCGGGGAAAAGAAGTAAGACAGATAAGCCGGAGTGGTGGGTATCACTTACTCCGGCTCTTTCTTTTCTATGGTTTTTCTAACTTATCCGCTTCCTTTTTTAACTGTTTGGCTTGCTCGTCCAACAGCCTTGCACGTTCCAACGCTTCCGCTTGCTTACGGCTACGATATTCAAAATCTATAACCGTATCTGTTACGCTTTGAATAAAAGCATTATCCCGTTTCCGGCTGAAATTCATTTCCAGCAAATCTAAACTGTTACCGTCTGTCTTTCCTTTCATCAGGAGATAACGGTATTTTATATCATTGTCCTGTAACTGCTGCATCCGTTCAGCAAAACGGATATTCAGGACTAACGATACAAGGCAAATGAGTATTCCTGCTGAAAAAAGAAAGTATTTAGGTTTTAAGTAGGGAGTAATTCGGTTTAGAAATTTGTCATATAAAGAACTGGGTTCTATCTTTTCCAATTGTTGTGTGTCAGCTGGAAACAATATCTTTACTTTCTCCTTGAAATATCTGTGTGAAGCTACGATAAGCCCCTTTATATCTTCAAGGTCTTGTTTTTGGTTCTCGGACTGTCCTTGCTTAATACTGGCGATTTGACTTAAAATCTCCTGCACTATGTTTTCAGGAATGGCAGGCTTTCCCTGTAATTCCAAAATACGCTGCTCGATAACATCCAGTCGGTTTATCGTTTCCTCCCGACTGGCTGGTGTCACCTGTTGCTCCTGCTTCTCTTTCAGTTCCGTAATTATAGAGAGAAGCCCCTCTAAAATCAAATTTTCTTCCATACGCTTATAACTTTAATTGTCGTTTCTTTTTCTTCTTCTTTCTCAAATCGGGATTGTCAGGCGTTTCATCAACCGGAGAGGACGAAACAGAAAACAGACCACCTAAACCTGCCAGTAGCGAATTATCACTTTTGTTTATTGCTGGCTCCTGTGTTTGTATGGTAATTGTCTGTTTGTTGCTTCCGGCTGTTGTCAACCCTGCATCCCCGAAATATTTATCCAGTTTGGAAAAACTGAAACTGCGGTCAATCTCCGAGCCTTTGAACGTGTATTCACCTTTGGAAAAGGAAATACCCTGTATCTCATCCGTCTGACCTTTGTGTTTGAACTGAATGCTGATACCTTTTTCCGTTAACTGCTCCTGTAACTGCTGCCAGTTCCTTGATTTTTTGATTTCATTCTTTACAGCCGTGTAAATCTCATATTTCGTTTTGTCCGGCTCTTTTAGACGATGTTGTTTCACCTGTTCTTTCCCTTTGGCAAAATACAGTCCGTGTTTTTCTTTCAGCTTCTTGCAAACTTGCTCGTTCCGGTACATATCGTTACTGTCTGAAATGGTTTTACCGTTATTATCTATCCGGTTGAATACGATATGCACATGCGGATGCTCCCGGTCTTGATGCCGCACGATGATATACTGCGTATCGGTGATTTTCATTTCACGCATGTACTCCTGTGCCAACTGTATCATTTTCTCGTCTGTTAGTTTTGGGGCATCCACTACCGAATAACTTAGCGCAATATGTCCGACTGGCTTCTTCAAACCGGGATTCATTTCTGTTTGCATACAGAAACTACGGATAATGTCCTGCTTGCTTTCGGCTAACACTCCCTCCGCATGAAGCAAAGCTGCCTGTTCCTTGCCGAGTACATAGTTCACACAACCTTTAAATCCGCTTCCCTTTTTTATTTTTCCAATCATCCGATAACTGGTTTATGATTTCAATAATCCTGTTTTTCAGTTTCACAAGCTCCACTGCCACGAGCGCAAAACCTCCTGCATTGGCACGGTGCGCAAGCTGGTTGAGGTTGTTGGCTTCTCCGGCTAACTTGCGGATACTGTCTGCGTCCTGCTTGTTCAGTCGGGGTGTTACCTCTGTCGAAATAATCGCTTGCCGGACGTATTCGCTAATAGGCAGACCGGATTCTCCGGCTCGCTTCTTGATAGCGTAATACTGTAACTCTGTCAGCTTCGTACTGACTACCCGTTTTTGTTTGTCTATCCGGTTCTTTGCCGGTCGACCTCCTGATTTGTTTCTTATCTCTGTCATACGTTTTTGCTTTTTAGGTGGTATCTTAGAAATTGCGACCAACGGGAGAAATTTCCCTTTGCGATGAGCAAAGCACGGTGTTTCGGTCTACCGAAACATAACCTTGCTCCCCTAAATCATACCGCTTGCCGTTGGTATGCTTTGCCTGTTCTACTAATTACAACCGCCTGCCCCTTTTTCTTTTTTCATCGGGAGTTTGTCTATTTTTATCTTCCTGCTGTTGTTGCTTGGCAGACTGTTTTTGTTTCTCCGACTGCGTTTGTTGGGTTGACTGTTGCATCCTATTCTCTGCTTGGTTGAACTTCTTCCCACACAGGTAATCGTTCAAGTCCTTGTATTCATTGTACAGATGTGATGAATCACGTACATGCCAACAATATTCTTTTTGTATGGCTTGGGTAGCTTTACGCCCTGCATCGTCATTATCCAAAAGGCAGTGGATATGTTCGTATTCGGCTAACGGGTATAAGGCTTTATCTACATTTGTGGTTGAGTTCAGGATAACATAATCCTGCCAGTCAAGACAAGGATAGGTAGGATTTGTTTTCTGCCGGATGGCGATAAAAGAAAGATAGTCCATAACTCCCTCGAAAACAAAACAGCTATCGTTCTTTTTGCCTGACTGCCGTATGTGTGTGATGTCTTTGGGTGATGTACTGCCCTTGAAACGTGGATTGCGAAGCTCGTAACCTCCGGCATCGTTCTTGAAAGCGAGTGCAAAATAAGGTTTGTCGCCGATACGGTAATACATTTCCTGCACATAGTGTACTGCCATTTGAGGTGGAATGTTCCTGCTTCTCAAATAATCTATGAGTGCTGGATTCTGCAACGGCTGGATTTTACGGATTTCTATCGGGCTGGTCGGTTGTTTCCTTTCATGCTGATTCTTTTCTGAAACCTCTTTTCCTTGAAAAGAAAAAGAATTTCCGGATGAATACTGTTCCAGCCGACAGATAGCATCGTAGGCGTTGTACCCGTGCTGCTTCATTACAAGGTCGATGAGCGAGCCACCCTCGCCTGTCCCGAAGTCACACCACAGGTTTACACCGTAATCCACCTTGAAACTGGGCGTATCATCCTGACGGAACGGACTATGGTACATGCCGTAATAATATTTATCCACTGCGGGCAGAATGCCCAATGATTTCAGATAGTCTTTGATACTGATATGATTAGCTTCCTGATAAGTCATAATCTTTATTTTTGAATGTTTGTAAATTGCAGTAATGAAGTAAGAAGCGAGTAAGAAGAAAAATAGTCAACTTTTTGCACCTATCTCTTTTTCTTTCAACGGATTATACTCTATGCAGTAAGATAAGTAAGTTATTCTATACAAAAGAGATCGAAATATTACCTATGTTGTTTTCTGACTTTTCTTTTTTTTTAATTTCCTGAAAGTTCAGGGTTTTATCTTACTTCTTTACTGCGTATTGTATAAATGATTGGTATTCAATGAATAAAACACAGTAAGATGTTTTGCGGTAGTTACTACATGGGAGTAACTGTGCCAATTATAAAACGGCTGTGTTAACCGTAATCGTTATCGGTGTAGGGTATGGAAACAGGCTTTATTCTGTACCCATATACTGAATAGTTGCAGTTGCTGATACGCTTTTGTACCCGTTTAAATCCGGCTTTCCGCAATGCTTCCCCCAACCGTTTTTCAGATAACTGCATAGGGCAGACATCCCGTAAACAAGTGAGAATTTGCGCTGTTGTCATAAAGAAAAGGCTTTCTTCTTCCTCTGTGGGCTTCTCAAAATACTGCATCAGCATTTCAAACTCAACCGTTTGCACCTCAAATTCCGCATTTGTCAGGTGCAGTTCTTCAATCTCCGCATCATTAAACCAATAGCGTACACCTTGCCGATACAAGTACATGATTTCGGAGTAGACATTATCCATGTTGATACTTTCTGCTGTCGGTTTATCAATGTGCAGGACTTCAAAAGGCAGAAATCGTCTGTTCCCTGTCGGGTCTGTCAAGAACTCGTTACCGTTCACCGAAGCCATGAAGCTGGCTAAATGCGGATATTCCTCTATGTAAATATCATACGGTCTGCGGTATTTAACTGCCGGGGTGGTTATCAGGTTCTTTAATGCGTTTTCATTCTGCTTGTTGAGTTCCTTTAGCTGGTCGTCGATGTTGATAAACAGATATTCGGCTATCAGTGTCAGAATATCTTTGCTTTGTGGGTCTATCTTCCCGGTAAATAGATAATTTTTTAGCGATGACGGGCAAAGGTTATCCAGCCACCATGTTTTGAACTGTCCCTGATTGTCGCCAGTAAGGACTAAACAAGTATGGTTTTGACAGCCTGTATCATTCATGGCATTAGCTACCACACCGACAAGCCATTTCGTAAAATACTCCTCCCACTTGCCGGGATTGGCTACTTGCACCGTGTTCAACAGTTTTTTGATATATCCATGTCCGGCAGGATTCAACAAGGGTAGGGCAGTAAGGTATTCCCGTATGGGATGCACCTTATTTGCGAAATCGCTTTCCAATATCATACGGATGTTTTCGGCAGAGGTGGTAATACCTGCGGTAACATCCAGTTTGCGCCTGAAAGAGTTCAAAGCAAACTTTGTGACTGGCTGATACAAACCGGAAGTATTTGCAGCCCGGTATTCTGTCCTGCTTTTCACAATATTAAACCGGAAGTCGTACAAGGAATTAAGCTGCCTTTCGATGCGCTCGTTCTTGGATAACCTACCCTCGGTGTGTTCCGCTTCGTTATCCCTTTTCTCTTTCATCGGATAGTTTGCTGGAAGCTGGTACATATTGTTGCTGCATCCACCGCTGCAACTCGTCCACATCGAAACGTAAGGAGCGTCCACGTTTGACACATGGTATTGCTCCGCTGCTGGCTAAGTGGTAGAGGTAATTAACTGAATATCCGGTTATCCGGCTGGCTACGGATATTTTGACTAAAACGGATTGCTTGCTGTCCGGTTCTTTGGATGAAGAACTGACTATGGGGGAAATCATCTTTTCGATGTTTTCCAGCTGCTTGAAAATTTCTTCAAAAGGATTGTTCATGGTGCTTTGTTTTTTGAATTAGCACCACAAATAAAATAAGAAAAAATGGTAAAAAACAAAGCGTCAGGCATTTGGAATTGCTTTGCTCGGCTCTGCTTCAAAATACTATCAGACTGTGAAAGTTCGCTTGTGTTCTTTACCTTATTATAATAGGGAATGAAATGTGAACGAAGTTCTTTATATCGCTTACCTTTTTGGGTTTTTCTTATACTTTTCTCTATGCAAGTGGGACAAATGAGGACATATAAGGACATCTGCGGACAGTCTGAAACAAGCTATTATTCAAGGCTATATATTTGCATCAAACAAGAAAAAAGAAGTAATATCAAAACATAATGAAATATGGAAATAGTAACCATTGAAAAGAAAACATTCGAGCTTTGGCAGGAAAAATTTAACCACTTTATCAATCGTATGGATGCCCTGTGTATTCCTTTGCGGAGAAAACAGGATAAGTGGTTGGATAACTGCGAAACCTGCCGTTTGCTGAACGTGTCTGCCCGGACGATGCAAACCTATCGTGATACGGGTAAATTACCTTATTCGCAAATCAATAACAAGATTTATTATAAGGTTTCGGATGTGGAAACCTTTATGCAAAATCACGTGAAGAATAACTCTAAAAAATAGAACCTATGGATTTGATAACGAAAGATTCCAATATAACACAAGTCTTGTTTTCATCCCTTGACCGGATGTTGGAGAATGTGGAATACATGGTAACGAATTATCATCCGGTACTGGGTGGCGAACATTACCTGACAGGTGAGGAAGTCTGTCAAAAGCTGTGTATCAGCAAGCGAACTTTGCAGGATTACAGAGATACAGGACTGTTGGGATATGTACAGCTTCCAGGAAAGATAATTTATAAAGAATCAGAAATTTGTGTCCTTTTAGAAAATCATTATCGAAGAAGTTATTAACACATTTCTTTTATGATCGTATAAAATAGGCTAAAGAGTTTGATTATTATGTGCAGAAAAAGAGCTACATTTGTCTTATGTTACTTAAATATAAATGCTTATGAACATTAGAAAGGCTTTTCTGCACCATATTGAACAAAGTTTGAATACAATCGATGCTGTAGATCTAACAGAACATTATAGTGATATTGAGCCAATAGTGCAATCAATTCTAAATGAGATATTCTCAGGTAAGAATAAGAGAGCTTGTTTGATTCCTCCTGATAATAGACTCTTGAGTGCTATTGTTGAAGGAATTGAGAATGATATTGTAGAAATACAAAATTCATCTGTTACCATTAGTGCCGAAAGATTGCTTCGTAAAGAAAAAGATGCTCAAGAACTATATGGCTCTATTACACAAATACCTAAAGGTAGTTTGTTTCATTTGTTGGTAGAGGACGATGGTAAGACTTATTTCATAATAACTAAAACTGACCATGATAAATTTCTCGATGAGAGAGAGCTGTTGACTAGAAGAGGCATTCCATTGAATAAGAAAACGTATAAATCATTCTTTTGTGAGATAGTTGATAATCAGTTAATCAATGCTTTTATCTATGATCCTTCAGGACGCTCGGCTAGATATTGGTGGGAAGGATATTTGGATGTACAGCTTTGTAATTCTGATGCAAAGAATACTGAGAAAGTATTGACGCATTTGATCGATAAGATTATCTTTTCGGTGAAAGTGAAAAGTCCAGATGATTATAGAGTACTACGGGACAATACAATTTATTATTTTAGAAGTCATGAGGAGTTTAATTTATCTGAATATCTGCAACATGTTTGGGAGCATTATACTCCAATTCTTGAAGGGCTCTCTCTTGACAGGTGTAAGGACAAGGTAAACAAAATGTCTGAAAATAAAAATTTCGATACATCTTTTTCTATTATACCTGCAAGTATAAATCGTAGAGTTAAAAGAAATATTCCATTAAGTCCAAAGTTGAAATTGCAAATAGATGATATGAGTTTTCAAGAAGAGAAAAGTCTTATTATTCCATTAAAGAATGAAGATGGAAAATGGATTCAGATAAAAACAGATTCTGGATATGATTATTTTAAACGCAATGAAACTGATTAATCTTATTTCGACAACATTTGGGATTGGTGTACAAGATCTCTTATTGAAAGAATCATTTAATGAAGTTGAGGTATGCTTTCGATTACCTCGTCCATTTTGTGTGATAGCTGATGATATAAACTTATTTTATGCGCAAATACTGGATGATTGTCAGTTTGATTTTTTGTATTGTGGCAATTCTGAAATAACCATTAATTCTTTGCATAGTATAACTGATGTAGAAAACTTTGTAAGTCATATTAGTGATAAACTTGCAAGTTTAGATTTAAATGATCCTGATGATATAGAAGTTGTAAACTCTTTCTCTATTCTAGTAAAAATTAGAAAAGAAATTAGAGAAAGGGTATTGAATATTTATGATTTTATAGCTTTATGTAATTATTGGAATGACTTGACATGGGAAAACCGATTATTTGTTTTATCAAAAGAAGAGTTGAAGAGGGGGATAGTCTTTTATCTTTTGGAGGATGATATATGTTCTTTTAAAACAGAGGGGTTCTATTTCTCCCACAACAGGGAAGAAAAGCCTCATATAGTAAATTGTTTAGAGGATATTAGAGAAAATGTGTATTGGGGAAATCTTGATGTATACAAATTGACCCCTCTATATTTTCATATAACTCAAAGAAGTAATGTGGAAAATATATTTCAAGAAACATTTGATGTTCTATCGGCTGTTTTTTCATTGTGCTCTATTTTAGATATAGTATCATTGAATGCAAAGGATGGAAAACTGGTTTACAAACTTTGTGGTTATAAGAATATTAATGGAGAGTTGAATATTGATAATTCATTTTCATTACTAAAAAATACCGAAAACGAGTATTTTAAAATATTTAGATGGATTTATATTGGAGAAGGTAATAAAACAGATAAGATCGGTATTGCAAGAAATGTATTAAGCCTTTTTATTGCAAATGATAATATTGCTATTGAAGATAATGTTTTTATTTCTATTCAGTCTTCATTTAAGACCTATTTAAAAGAAAATCTAGATAAATATGTTGCTATTAGAAATCAGATTTATCAAGAACTTGATGCTATAATCTCTTTGTCTTCTGCTGTTAAAAAAGATTTTTTAGAAGGGTTTAAACACAATCTTCTTGCCTGTATTACGTTCTTTTTTAGTACTATCGTTTTAGAAGTATTAGGTGGTAATTCTAAGTCTTATTTTTTATTTACAAAGGAAGTTTGCATATTGTGTTATGCCGTCTTTTTTATTTCATTTTTATATTTACTTTGGATGCGAGGTGATATTGAAGTAGAGAAGAAAAACATAAGCAATCGATATGTTGTTTTAAAAAAACGATATTCAGATTTACTGATCCCTAAAGAGATTGATATAATATTAAGAAATGGAGAAGAACTAAAAGAACAAATGGGATATATTGATTTGGTAAAGAAAAAATATACAGCTTTATGGATTTGTTCTTTGTTGACTTTATGTGTTATCGTAACAGTTCTGTCTCCTATTGGAAATATGTTTGCTGGAATGATATTTGCTTTTAAATCAATAATAGTAATATTCGGACTATTGATTTTTTTACTTGTGAGATTGGGTTCGTTTATTTTGTAATTATTGCTATACTGTAGGGAGAAGATGAACTTCATCTTCTCCCTAATATGTTACAGTAGTAATAGATTTTCAACATTTTGCATATCTTTCAAAATACTTAGGTCTAATACCTTTGCGTAATGCTGTGTCATTCTCGTAGAAGAATGTCCCAACATTTTAGACACATTTGGAAGTGATACATTGTTAGCCAGTGCAATGACGCTTGCGAAGCTGTGTCGGGCGGTGTGCGTGGTTAGATTTTTTCTAATTCCGCACAGGTCGGCAATTTCTTTCAAATAACTGTTCATCTTTTGATTACAGGGAACTGGCAACATAACGCCTTTGTCAAGGCAATACGGATTGTCCTTGTATTTGTCAAGTATCTGTTTCGGAATACTCAGAAGTGGAATATTACAAAGATTGTTTGTCTTTTCACGAGCTTTTACTATCCACAAGTTGCCGTTGCTATCCTCTGAAATATGTTCGGGACGTAAATTATATACGTCTATAAACGCCAGTCCCGTGTACACACAGAAGATAAATACATCCCGTACCAGTTCCAGCCGTTCTATTTTGAACTCTTTCTGCCATATCTTATTTATTTCGGCTTGGCTAAGGAACTGTTTGTTTACTTCTATCTCGTGAAACTTGATTCCGGCAAATGGATTTTTTGTTATCCATTCATTTGCAATGGCAAGGTTTATCACTTTCTTGAAACACTTCATATAACGGATAACAGTATTTTGTGCGCAATGCTTTTCCGTTTTCAGGTATAAATCAAAGTTACGCACCAATTCCCCGTTTACTTCACGTAGTAGAATATCATCTACCTTATAATCTCGTTTCACCAGTTCCATAAGATATTTAAGGCAATTATCGTAACGTCTTACGGTAATGTCGGCATAATCCGTTCCGATTAGCTTCCGGCAGTTGTCGTTATGCTCCTTGAATACATTATATAATGTCTTGAAAGTTTCGTCCTTTCCCTGATAGCGGTTTACTATGGCATGGGCAGAAATAATCTTTCCCTCCAGTTCTAAATCTTGATAGATTTGATAGAATTTCACACGTAAGGCATCAATGTAATGGTTTAGTTCTATGGAATTGCGGTCTTTGCCTATTGATTTCTCTTTGTCCTGCGACCAAAGTGGGACTTTTACGCTTCGTTTTAGTTGAAGTTCCACATACAAGCGGTCATAAGTAACACGCACACGCACGGGAGCTTCCCCGTTTTTTAACAGTTTGCTTCTCTTGATGAAGAACAAAACACTGAATCTTTTTCTTTCCATACAGCTCAATTTTTAATGATACAAAGTTAGGAAATCGAACCGAGGACTCTGTTGTGTAAAAAAGCGCAGCGTGCTGTAAAAGAATGAAGTAGCTATTGTGCAGTGGAACATTCAAGGCTTTCTAAAACTGTCCCCCGAATAAGGACGTATAGTCTGCTTCAATCCCACTTATTTTACCTATTCTTGGAAATGAGAAATCCCTGAACTTCTTTGAAATTCAGGGATTTACATCGTTTTTCTTTCTTAAAAAGTGGTGCCACCAGGAATCGAACCGGGGACACAAGGATTTTCAGTCCTTTGCTCTACCAACTGAGCTATGGCACCGTTGTTTTGTTTAACGGGTGCAAAGATACGGACTTTTTTTAAATATGCAATAGTTTGGTGAAAATTTTGCCTAAATTTATTCACTAAGTGAATTCCATCCTTGAGCTTTCAATTCAACTTCTCCACCATCACGGCCTATCAGATAGCTGCCAAGTTCCGGTTTTGTAATATGGCCTATCACTTTAACACCTTTCATATCAGATACTTTATCGTGCTCTGTCAAAGGAACGGTGAACAATAGTTCATAATCTTCACCACCATTCAAGGCTGCTGTTACCAGGTTCATATTGAATTGCTCGGCCATGGCAGCTGTTTGATAATCGATAGGGATACGGTCTTCGTAAATGTGACAACCAACATTGCTTTCTTTCGATATATGTAATAACTCGGAAGAAAGACCATCGGAAACATCCATCATGGCGGTAGGAACGATACCTGCTTTTTCCAAAGCTTCAACAATATCTTTGCGTGCTTCCGGTTTTAGTTGGCGTTCTAATAAATATTCTTTCCCTGAGAAATCAGGAGTGAAATCCTTTTCTCCTTTGAATACGCTCTTCTCACGCTCCAGTAACTGCAGACCCATGTAGGCTGCTCCTAAATCACCTGATATGCATATCAGGTCGGTTTCTTTGGCACCACTGCGGGTTACCACTTTTCCTTTTTCCCCTTCGCCAATGCAAGTAATGCTGATGCACATGCCGGTTAATGAAGAAGATGTATCACCACCTACGATATCGACACCGTATATGTCGCATGCGAGTTGCAATCCCGAATAGAATTCTTCCAGGTCTTCTACAGAGAAACGTTTGGAGATACCGATTGAAACGGTGATCTGTTTCGGTTTGCCGTTCATCGCATAAATATCGGAGAAATTGACTACTGCCGATTTGTACCCCAGATGTTTCAGAGGAACGTATGTCAGGTCGAAATGAACGCCTTCCAGCAGAAGGTCGGTCGTAACCAGGACTTGCTTCTCTTTATAGTCAAGCACTGCGGCATCATCGCCGACACCTTTTATGGTGCTTTCGTTCTTTAACTCTATTTTCTCTGTCAGGTGGCGGATTAAACCAAACTCGCCTAATGTTGCTATTTCTGTTCTTTTGCTCATTTTATTTAACGTAAAATGTTATTTCTATGAAAGGTTGTAATATGTTTTTTTATCTCATCGTCGAAACTTTTCTCCAGGCAGAACTCGATGGTGATCGGTAGATAATACATACATGTTTTCCATTCTTCAGGGATATGCGGATTATCTAATAACCGGGCTGCATCTTTTTCTGTTGTCAGTATACGCTTTCCGGATGGCTTCATCTGATCGAATGTACTTTTTATCCGTTTTATATCAGCTTTTCCAAAATCGTGATGATCCGGGAAGACGAGGGGAGTCACTTTATCAGATAGTTTTTTGGCTTCTTTAATAAAGCTTCCGGGAGACGCGATGCCTGATAATACCAGAAGCTCATCCTCTTTCCGTATCTCTTGCCGCATGAGAGGTTTTGCCTGTGAAGCAAATACCGGCTCAATCTCACCATAAGCGATATGGGTAAAGTGAATGGATTGATGCGCCAGAAGTTTCATATTCTCTTCAATGATGCGGTACTCGATCGGCTTCATGTCTTCCTCACACTTGGTTACGATAACCATGTCTGCGCGACGTATTCCACTGGCAGGTTCACGTAGCAAGCCTGCAGGCAGCAGTTTATCGTTGTAGAACAGGCGATGATAGTCTGTCAGTACGATCGATAGTGAAGGGCTGACATAACGGTGTTGATAGGCATCGTCGAGCAGGATGACTTCCGGACGCTGCTCTTCAGAAAGTGCCAGCAGGTTGCGGATCCCCCGGCGGCGATTGGCATCTACTGCGACAAGTATATCGGGAAACTTACGTTTCATCTGATAAGGTTCATCACCAATATCAGAACTTGTGCTTTGCTTGTCCGCCAGGATAAAGCCGGATGTTTTCCGTTTATATCCCCGGCTGAGTACGGCAATCCTATGATTGCCCTTTAGCAGTCGGATGATATATTCGGTATGAGGGGTTTTTCCTGTTCCCCCGACAGCCAGATTCCCGATACAAATGACAGGTATCGGGTATGACTCTTTTGGAAATGCCCCCCAATCAAACAGTTGATTCCGGAATCTGACTCCCAATCCGTATAAGAAAGAGACAGGGGAGAGCAGCGTGTGTATTTTTATATTGTTTTCTGTCGGCATCTCGGATTACAGGGGTTTAACATCATAAGGAAGTCGCGCCTGGACGCCGGTTGTTGATTTAACATTGTTCAGAGTTTTGAAATATTCGTATTCATCACCCAAAACACTTTTAACGATGGATACTTTTACTTCACCCAGCTGTTTTTCGATGAATTCTTTCCAGAAATCTTTTGTTCCTGAGACATAAGTCAGGCTGTAATCGCTCAGGTTGGCTAAAGATGCTGCTGTTTCGATTGCTTTGTTAATACCGCCTAACTCGTCTACCAAGCCACGTTCTTTAGCTTGTTCACCAGTCCAAACACGTCCCTGTCCGATTTCATTGATTGCTTCCTTACTCATATCGCGGCCATCGGCACAACGGGTAAGGAAAGTATCATATCCTCTTTCGACAAAAGATTGAATAAGAACTTTTTCATCTTCGCGCATCGGGCGACTCATGTCTCCCAGGTCGGCGTATGTATTGGTCTTGACAATGTCGGTTGTTAATGATAGCTTATCAAATAAGCCGGTCACATTAGGAAATATACCGAAAATACCGATTGACCCGGTTAGTGTATTCGGTTCGGCTACGATTTTGTTGGCAGCGCATGATATATAGTAGCCACCTGAGGCTGCAACATCACCCATCGATACGACGATAGGCTTTACTTTTTTCAGTTCAACGACCTGGCGCCAGATCTGTTCGGAAACGAAGGCACTTCCTCCCGGTGAATTTACACGGAAAACGACGGCCTTAACATTGTCATCATTTTTCAGTTTTATCAGTTCGGAGGCCACTTTTTCAGTGATTGCCTGCTCTACATTATAAGGAGAAGAAGAAACTTCCGGTTTGATCTCGCCTTCAGCGTACAGGATTGCTATACGATCTGCCTTGTCACGATTGACTGTTTTGATACTTTTAATTTTAGTTATATCGGCTGTTTGCAGGCGTTTGTCGCTTTGTCCGGCCAGCTCTTTAACATATTCTTCTGCTTCCGGGCGATATTTTAATTCGTCGATCAATCCGCATTCAACCGTTTTTTCAGCGGAAGCGAAGGCATACCCCTGGTTAGCAAAGTTGTTGATGTCTTCTACGGGGATACGTCTTGATTCTGCAATACCACTGGTAACATTGTCCCAAATCGTACTCATGTATGACTGGATCTGCTCACGGTTTGCATCACTTAATTTATCCAACATAAAGGGTTCTACGGCTCCTTTGTATGTTCCGACTTTAAAGATCATCATGTCAACACCTATTTTCTTAAGTAATTCCTTATAGAACATGGTTTGTGAGGCCATTCCGACTAATCCTAATGTTCCTTGGGGATTAAGAAATACTTTGTCGGCAACAGAACAGAGGTAGTAACATCCCTGGCTGTAGTTATCAGAATAAGCGACAACGAATTTACCGCTTTCTTTAAAATCAGTCAGCGCTCTGCGGATCGCTTCAAGGCTGGCAGAACCGGCACTGAGTGATTTTGCTTCTATATATATACCATTGATGCTTTTGTTCTCTTTGGCCGTCTGAATGGTTGAAAGTATATCTTTTAAAGAAAGAGCTTTATCTGTTTCCCCCATCAGCATGGCAAGAGGATTTTCCTCTGTGTTGTCTGATAAACTCCCGTCGAGTGTTAATTTATAGACAGTATTACTTTTCGGACTGTAATCGGGAGTACTGCTCATACTACTGGCAATACCGATTAAAGTAAAGACAAATGCGATGGAAATCAGGCCTGCAGCAATAAATACGCCTAGTGCTGAGGCAAACATCATTTTAAAAAATTGTTTCATATCTATGTTTTGTAAGTTTTTATCAGACAGCAAATATAGTTAACATCTTGATACTAACCATTCTTTTGCGTTGATTAATTTGGGCTATAAAGGCATCTCTCTATTAAATAACACTTTTGTGTGGTTTTTGTTATTATATACTGTAATAAATCAGTTGGGTACTCTTGTCGTAATTTTAGTATAGAAAGTTATTATTCAATTCAACCTTGTTATGTAAAAATTTTGTCTTATATATTTAATCATTTGATAATTGTTTTCTATTCATTTGATATCTGTTCTTTAATTATTCGACATATGTCAAACGAATAAAGAACAGATATCAAATGATTAAATATATGAGATGAAAATATAATTTTTATCGGTGGTAAACTTTATTCATAGAGATAGAAAGATAAAGTCCTATGCTTTTTTTCTTCTCTTTTATGCGTACATTATAATACAGTGCCTGCCGTGAAAAAATAAATAAAAAATAATTGGTGAAAAGTTTGGAGTGTATGTAGTAATCGACTACTTTTGCACCCGCATTCGAGAGAGAACGGCGCA
>NZ_KQ033919.1:894173-896791 GCF_000969825.1 Parabacteroides gordonii MS-1 = DSM 23371 | reverse complement strand
GCGAACGTGGGGAACTGAAACATCTAAGTACCCATAGGAGAAGAAAATAAAAATGATTCCGCAAGTAGTGGCGAGCGAACGCGGAAGAGCCCAAACCAATACTGTTTAGGCAGTATTGGGGTTGTAGGACCACGCTGTGGCAAGAGATTAGTAAAGTAGAACACTTTGGAAAAAGTGATCATAGAGGGTGAAAATCCCGTATACGACTTACTAACGAAGCCTAGTGGTATCCTGAGTAGCGCGGGGCACGAGAAATCCTGTGTGAAACTGCGGGGCCCATCCCGTAAGGCTAAATACTCCCGAGAGACCGATAGCGAACCAGTACCGTGAGGGAAAGGTGAAAAGAACCTCGAACAGAGGAGTGAAATAGACCCTGAACCCGTCTGCCTACAAGCGGTCGGAGCATCTTCGGTTGTGACGGCGTGCCTTTTGCATAATGAACCTACGAGTTACTTTCTCCGGCAAGGTTAAGTGGTTCAGCCACGGAGCCGAAGCGAAAGCGAGTCTGAACAGGGCGGTTTAGTCGGAGGGAGTAGACGCGAAACCAAGTGATCTACCCATGGTCAGGTTGAAGGTTAGGTAACACTAACTGGAGGACCGAACCGGTAAGCGTTGAAAAGCTTTCGGATGAACTGTGGGTAGGGGTGAAAGGCTAATCAAACTTGGAGATAGCTCGTACTCCCCGAAATGCATTTAGGTGCAGCCTAGGGTTAGTATAGTATGAGGTAGAGCGACTGATTGGATGCGAGGGCTTCACCGCCTATCAAGTCCAGATAAACTCCGAATGCGTACTATATATTGCCCTGGAGTGAGGGCGCGGGTGCTAAGGTCCGCGTCCGAGAGGAGAAGAATCCAGACCATCAGCTAAGGTCCCCAAATAACAGTTAAGTTGAACTAACGAAGTCAGACTGCAGAGACAGCTAGGATGTTGGCTTGGAAGCAGCCATTCATTTAAAGAGTGCGTAACAGCTCACTAGTCGAGGAGTTTGGCGTGGATAATACTCGGGCATAAACTGTTTACCGAAGCTATGGATCCAGTAATGGATGGTAGGGGAGCATTCCAGTGGCGTAGAAGGTGAGGGATAACCCTTGCTGGAGTAGCTGGAAAAGCAAATGTAGGTATAAGTAACGATAAAGGAAGTGAGAAACTTCCTCGCCGAAAGACTAAGGTTTCCTGATCAACGTTAATCGGATCAGGGTAAGTCGGGACCTAAGGATAAGCCGAACGGCGATTCCGATGGAAGAATGGTTTAATATTCCCATACTACTTTATGGAGCGATGTGGAGACGGAGAAGTGACAGTCCTGCTGCCTGACGGAATAGGCAGTTAAAGGGTGTAGACGTTGATCTGAGTAGGCAAATCCGCTCGGAGAGTCGAACCTGACAGTATACCGCGTACTTGTACAAGGTAATATGGACGTAAGCAGGCTCCCTAGAAAATCCGCTAAGCATATTCATAGAGTACCCGTACCGTAAACGGACACACGTAGTTGGGTTGAGAATACTGAGGCGCTCGAGTGATTCACGGTTAAGGAACTAGGCAAATTGACCCTGTAACTTCGGGATAAAGGGTCCCACTGTAACAGGTGGGCGCAGAGAATAGGTCCAGGCAACTGTTTAACAAAAACACATGGCTGTGCAAAATAGAAATATGACGTATACAGCCTGACACCTGCCCGGTGCTGGAAGGTTAAGAGGAGATGTCATCGCAAGAGAAGCATTGAATTGAAGCCCCAGTAAACGGCGGCCGTAACTATAACGGTCCTAAGGTAGCGAAATTCCTTGTCGGGTAAGTTCCGACCTGCACGAATGGTGTAATGATCTGGACACTGTCTCAACCGTGAGCTCGGTGAAATTGTAGTATCGGTGAAGATGCCGATTACCCGCGATGGGACGAAAAGACCCCGTGAACCTTTACTATAGCTTTACATTGAATTTGGGCAACTAATGTGTAGGATAGGCCGGAGACTTTGAAGCAGGCACGCTAGTGTTTGTGGAGTCACCGTTGAAATACGGCCCTTTGGTTGTTTGAGTTCTAACTCGCTAAGCGAGGACACTGTATGGTGGGTAGTTTGACTGGGGTGGTCGCCTCCAAAAGAGTAACGGAGGCTTCTAAAGGTACCCTCAGACCGATTGGTAACCGGTCGTAGAGTGTAATGGCATAAGGGTGCTTGACTGGGAGAGAGACAACTCGATCAGGTAGGAAACTAGAGCATAGTGATCCGGTGGTTCCGCATGGAAGGGCCATCGCTCAAAGGATAAAAGGTACTCCGGGGATAACAGGCTGATCGCTCCCAAGAGCTCATATCGACGGAGCGGTTTGGCACCTCGATGTCGGCTCGTCACATCCTGGGGCTGGAGAAGGTCCCAAGGGTTGGGCTGTTCGCCCATTAAAGTGGCACGCGAGCTGGGTTCAGAACGTCGTGAGACAGTTCGGTCTCTATCTATCGTGGGCGTAGGATATTTGCGAGGCTCTGACACTAGTACGAGAGGACCGTGTTGGACAGACCACTGGTTTACCGGTTGTACCGCCAGGTGCACCGCCGGGTAGCTAAGTCTGGATTGGATAAGTGCTGAAAGCATCTAAGTACGAAGCCAGCCTCAAGATTAGATATCCC
>NZ_KQ033919.1:643957-894163 GCF_000969825.1 Parabacteroides gordonii MS-1 = DSM 23371 | reverse complement strand
ATTAAGGTGGTTATAGCGTTGGGGATCCACCTCTTCCCATTCCGAACAGAGAAGTTAAGCCCAACCACGTCGATGGTACTGCGTAAAAGTGGGAGAGTAGATAGCCGCCGTTTTAGAGTCAAGAACTCAAAACAAGGAAAAGGGATCAATCGTAAGGTTGATCCCTTTTTGCTGTTTTATAACCTTTGTTTTCCGGATTAATATTAATCGTCTTCTCTTTGCACGTATCAAATAAGATATATATCTTCGCTATCTGAATCTGTACTCATAGAAAAATATATAATGAAAAGAAGAACCTTTCTTAAATCGTCCCTCCTGGCTGGTACAGGCTTTGGAGTCAATCATGTGGCACAGTCTGCAACTCCTTCTCAGGAGCAGGAAGAAGTGAAAAAAAAGCCTCATGTAATTTTTATCATGACCGATCAGCATCGTGGGGATGTTTTGGGCTGTATGGGAAATAAAGCGGTTATCTCACCTAATATAGATAAGCTGGCAGAAGAAGGTACTTTATTTGTAAGTGGTTATTCATCGGCCCCCAGTAGTACGCCCGGACGCGCCGGTTTGCTGACCGGGCTGTCTCCCTGGCATCATGGTATGCTCGGTTATGGACGAATGGCTGAACAATATAAATATGAAATGCCGCAAATGTTGCGTAACCTGGGGTATTTTACTTTTGGCATCGGAAAGATGCATTGGTTTCCCCAGAAGGCGCTTCATGGTTTCCACGCTACATTAATCGATGAAAGCGGAAGAGTCGAATCCAAAGATTTTATTAGTGATTACCGTGAATGGTTTCAATTGAATGCTCCCGGACAAGATCCGGATCTGACAGGTATTGGCTGGAATGATCATGGAGCCGGTATCTATAAACTGGAGGAACGATTGCATCCGACTACCTGGACAGGGCAGACTGCTTGTGAGCTTATCCGTAATTATAATAACGATAAACCGTTATTTATGAAGGTTTCGTTTGCACGTCCGCATAGTCCTTACGATCCTCCGAAACGTTATCTGGATCTATATAAGAATGTCGAAATACCAAAGCCGGTTATAGGCGACTGGTGCGGTAAATATGCAGAGCGCCTGGATCCGGAGAAAGCGGCTTCGGATGCTCCGTTTGGAAATTTTGGAGACGATTATGCCGTTAATTCCAGAAGACATTATTATGCAAATATTACTTTTATCGATGATCAGATCGGAGAGATCATCACAGCCTTAAAAGAAAAAGGTATGTATGATGATGCGATCATCTGTTTTACAGCTGATCATGGTGACATGCTGGGCGATCATTATCATTGGAGAAAGACGTATCCTTATGAAGGTTCTGCCCATATCCCTTATGTTGTTAAATGGCCATCGTATGTAAAGAAATCAGTGCCGAATGGTACAAAAATAGAACAGCCGGTTGAACTTCGGGATTTTCTTCCTACTTTTATCGATCTGGCAGGTGGTGCTGTGCCCCCTGATATGGATGGCAGTTCGTTATTGAAACTGGTACAGGGGCATTCGGATGAATGGCGTAAATATATCGATCTGGAACATGCCACCTGTTATAGTGCCGACAATTATTGGTGTGCATTGACAGATGGAAAGTTGAAATATGTATGGAATTTTCATAATGGGAAAGAACAATTGTTCGATCTTCAAAAAGATCCGGGTGAGCTAACCGATTGTTCGGAGAAGAAAGCATATGCCAAACAACTGAAGGAGCTCCGTAAAGCAATGGTTGATCATCTTTCAGAGCGTGGAGATGATTATGTGAAGAATGGCGAATTAGTTACTTTGGAAAAGACTATACTGTATAGTCCGAATTTTCCGCAAAAAATATGATTCTTATAAATTCTTTAAACTTCGTAGTATATGGTCAGAAAATGGATACTCCTGCTTGTAGGAGCAAGTTGTGTAATTGGATCAGTTATGGCACAAGATAATCCGATCCTGTTGTTCCCAAAAGGAGCGCCAGGCGAAACAACCAAGCTGATAGAGAAGGCAGATAGTGATGGTGGACAAACCGGAGGCGAAACTGTGTTGCGTATATCGAATGTGAGTGAGCCGACAATCACCGTTTATCCAGCTCCGGACGAAGTGGCCACAGGTGCTGCAATGGTTGTTTGTCCAGGCGGCGGCTATAATATTCTGGCTTATGACCTGGAAGGTGATGAAGTTTGTGAATGGTTGAATAATCTGGGTATAACGGCCGTGTTGGTGAAATACCGTGTCCCTCGCCGGGAAGGTCTGGCGAAGCATGAAGCTCCCTTGCAGGATCTTCAGCGTGCGATCGGTTATGTCAGGGCTCATGCGGAAGAGATGAATATCGATCCTCAGCGTATTGGCGTGATGGGATTTTCGGCTGGAGGTCACCTTTCTGCAATGGTTAGTAATAATTTTGATAAACGTACTTATCCGGCAGTGGATGCTGCCGATAAAGTCAGTTGCCGTCCTGATTTCTGCTTGTTGGTTTATCCGGCTTACCTGGATGGTGAGAACTTTCAGTTGGCTCCGGAATTGAAGGTGACTTCTGCTACTCCGCCTACTATGCTTGTGCAGACGGAAGATGATAAATCATATATCAATAGTAGTCTTTTCTATTATTATGCTTTGAAAGAAGCCGGTGTTCCTGCTCGGATGCATTTATATAGCAAAGGAGGTCATGGCTATGGACTGAGAGACACAGGAGCTGCTGTGAATGAATGGCCGGACAGAGCCGAAGACTGGTTCCGTGAACTGGGTGTGATTGAATAAAAAATCTAAATAGAGTACGAGGATACGGAGATTCTTTGTATCTTTGTACTCACAAATCATGGGGATGACCGGTTTAGAAAGACCTACCCTAAAAATCAAAGAAAATAAGAGTAAAAGAAAAGCTAAATAAAATACTAAATATCAGTATTTTGTGAGTGATATAAGAGCTAGACGGAAACAATGTGTTTTCCTTTGTTTAGCTCTTTTTTTTGTTACTTTTGTTACTCGTTTGTTACCCGTGAACGAAAATGTTACTTATCTTTGTGGTGGGTAACAAATAAAGTAACGATATGGCAAAGCAAGTCAAAGTTAAAGAGCCGGTACGTATTCGTACAAAGAAACTGGCCAACGGGAATGAATCGATTTACCTGGATCTATACAAAGACGGTGATCGTGTGTACGAGTTTCTCAAACTCTATCTTATTCCGGAAAAATCAAAAACAGATAAGGAAGCCAACCGTAAAACGTTGGAGTTAGCTAATGCGATCAAGGCTAAACGAATCGTAGAGTTGCAAAATAACGAACATGGCTTTAAAACAAATACTACCAGATCAAAGATGAATCTGATTCAATTTGTTTTACACCTAGCAGATGAACAACTAGCAAAGTCGGGTAACAAGCGCAGTTATTACTATACTCTCCATTCGCTTGCAAAGCATTTAGAAGCTTATGCTGGCGATAAGATAACCTTTGCTAAAGTAGATACTGAATTTGTTAAAGGGTTTATAGCCTATCTCCGTACTGCTGTAAACTTCAATTATGAGAATAGTAAGAAAAAGCCCAAAGACGAAACTCTTTCACAGAATACTCAATACAATCTGTATAAGAAATTTACTTGGGTGATCCGTAAGGCTATGTTAGCGGATATAATTGTCATTAATCCTTTGGATAAAGTGGATAATACAGATAGGCCAAAGCCTGAAGAGGGGCAAAGGGAGTTCTTGACAATTGAAGAAATAAAAAAACTAATGGGAACCCCTTGTAAGGACGATATGTTAAAACGTTCATTTCTCTTTTGTTGTCTGGTAGGACTTCGATATAGCGATGTAAAGAACTTGCTTTGGGGAGATCTTAGGGAGGATAACAACGGTGAAATTATTCTTCGACTTCGTGTAATTAAAACAAAACGTTATGAAGATTTTCCGGTAAGTAAGGAGGCGTTGAAGTGGTTACCAGAAAAAACAGGATCTGATGAAAATTTGATCTTTACTCTGCCAAAGAATGATAATTCTAACCGAAAACTGAAGAACTGGTGTACATCTGCCGGTATCAAGAAAAAGATTTCATTCCATTGTTCCCGGCATACTGCAGCTACATTAAACCTGAGTTTGGGCGTACCAATTGAGACCGTTAGTAAATTACTGGGACATACAAAGATAAGCACAACGCAGATTTATGCGAAGATCATAGACAAAAATAAAAAAGCTGCGGTTCATAAGCAGGATGGTATATTTGATTAAAAATGCGAATTATGGAAACAAGCATTGTTGATAATTACATAGACACTATTAATGAGGCTGTGAATTGGGTTGGTTTATGGACTGATCCGGTATTAAAAGGGAATAGCCTTGTTAATAGTAGTATTTCATACGGAAAAGATTTGCGTCAAAGAGTATCTAGGTTATCTCCATACGAAATAAAAGACGAAATATTGAAAAACTCAACAATAGAGAATATAAAAGAGTATTCCTCTTTTTTTGCAAAAAGATTAGAGGTTGAAAAAGCGGCTGTTGTATTCCCTTTTGAATTTGATGATATTATGTTTGATATCAATAATGAATATCATAGACAAATCCTTAGTTTAGTGAGAGAGGGGAAAATAACACAAACGGAAAGAAATGAAATATTACAGCAAATCGCTTATATTGTAAAAGATATTAATTTAAAAACGGAGATATTACAGAATATATTTGCTGAGTTAAAACAATGTCTTACGAATCGGAACAACTCTGATAGTGTCCCGAAAGAATTAGATACAGAAAAGGCACTAGAAGTATTGCAGAGGGCTGTAAATGCAAATATATTGGGTAACGGTTTTCAGAGTATAGGATTGACAATTTATCAAAAAAGACGGTTTGCGGAGTTAGCAAGTGAGGAGTTAGGAATAAAATCAAAATGGAAAACATTTGAAGATTTATGGGGCATAAAAGGACTAGCTCAGGTTAAAATGTATGAAGCGGATCAAGACAGTCTAAAAATAATTGATACTCTATTCTCCAAAGATATTAGAGATAAGGCAAAGAAAAAGTAACTGCAAGATATACAGTGATATAAACCCCCATATAGTGACTATAGTAGTGACTATATGGGGGATTTTTATTTCCTTTCCTGCTGATATTTGCAATGTAATTACAAAGCAACGGGCAAAGTACACGCCCCATTCATGAACAAATAATTTATTGTATTATGTCAGAAGAAATAAAACAGCAATTAGATAGAATTGAGCAATATAGCCTATTAGCTGCAAAGAATGTACTTTGCTTTGATGATGTTGCATTACTTACAGGATTTAGCAAGAGCCATCTGTATAAACTTACCTACAGCCATCAAATTCCACATTACAAGCCGAATGGGAAACAACTTTATTTCGATAGAAAAGAAATAGAGGACTGGATGAAGCAGAATAGGGTTGCTACAAATGATGAGATAGAACAAAAAGCAACAAATTATCTGGTTACTGGAAAAATCGGAAATAGATAGGAGGTTTAGTTATGGCTGAAAGAAAAAAGGCGACCGAAGCCGCCCCTGAAACCGGAAACAAAGATAATACAAAAAATCGAATACGTGCAACTGTCCGATCTCTTTTTAGGTCAGGAAAAAGACTTACAGCGAAAGATATTAATAATCTCACAAATAGTAATGACGCTCGCAAAGTAATTTCTGATTTACGTAAAGATGGGTATAATATTCAAGATGTTAGACAGGCAAACATGTGCAAACTTTACTGGCTGATACCTGATAATAAACAGGGCGAATTATCTTTTTTAAATGACCAACAAGATGACTTCTAACTACAGAGATATTATTAAAGCCGAGTTGCAAAAGATTGATTTGCACAGTGGTAATAATGGCGTAAATATCGATGATGAATCTCTTTCATTGCTTCAAAAAGCAGAAATAGACTTAAGTATTGATATCCCATCACCACCACCAGTACTGTATCAAGGGAATAAGGTAATGATCAGCAAAGGTGACTTTTCTGTTGTGGTCGGAGCCGCTAAAAGCCGGAAAACATTTTGTGTATCTGCTATGGTTGGTGCTTATCTGTGTACTGATGAATACATGAATATGAGTAGTCCGAACGATGCCGGTTGTGTTCTTTGGATTGATACGGAACAAAGTATCTATCATGCGGCCAAAGTCGCTAAACGGGTATGCCGAATTGCAGGATTACCAACGAATCAAAAAACAGATCGGTTCCGTATGCTTTGTTTCAGAGAGTACGAACCTGAAAAACGTAGGGAATTAACAGATAAAGCGATTCGGTTATATCGTCCTTCTTTGGTAGTGGTAGACGGTGCTGCTGATCTTATCCTTGATGTAAATGATAGCTCTGAAAGTGCAAAGCTGGCTACGATGTTCATGGATATCACGAAAGAATTAGATAATCATATTGTCACAGTATTACATACCAACCCAGGAGGCGATAAACCTAGAGGTCATTTAGGAACAAACTTTCTCAATAAGGCACAAGCCTTGTTTATCGTCCGGGCAGATGGTGATATCTCAACCGTATCAGTAGAACGGTGCAGAGATATTGCAGTAGACGATTTTGCTTTTGCCGTGAATAAGGAAGGATTACCCGTACTTGCTTCTATTCCTGAAAAGTCTGATAAAGAAGATAATCTTAAGACCATCTTTTGTAAATATACTCAACCTATTCGGCAAACTGATTTAAGAGATGCTATTATGGTCGACGAGGGGATAAAGAAATCTATGGCTAACCGAAGAATAAGAGAAGCCAGGGAAATAGGGGTACTTGTTGAAAACAATGTGGGGCTACTTTATTACAAAGGAAAGGAGACAAATAATGAATCGGAACAATTACCTTTTTAAGCGGGTACACTACCGGGTACAATCGGGTATTTTCGGGTACAGTAGCAATGGTACGGGTAACCGGGTACACACCCCCCTATATATAGGGGGTGTACCCTGTACCCACCTAAGTAGCCATAACCATAGTACCCACCTATATTCATTGATGTTGTTCTTTTCAATTGATAATAGTATGACAAATTACAATCAACCATATTTAGAAAAGTACTCCGGTCGATCTTCCCGACATGAATGTCCGTTGTGTGGCGATCCTCACTCGTTCGCCTATTACCTGGACGGCAATACAGGGGAACCGATAGCCAAAACGGTCGGACGGTGCAACCACGAAAGTAGTTGCGGATACCACTATACACCGAAACAGTTCTTTATTGATAATCCGGTAGAGAAAGAACTGTTTGTAGCTCCTGTCCGGCAAAAACCGATACAGAAGCCTCAACAGGAAGTAGGCTATATTCCTTTTCAATACGTCGAAAGATCGGCAAGCTATAACAGTTCGTTTATCCGTTTCCTGTGTGGCTTATTTGACCGTTATACGCTGGAATCACCTACGATTGAAAGACTGATGAATGATTACGCTTTGGGAGCCACTAAAGACGGTTGTATCATCTACTGGCAGATTGATATCAATGGCAAAGTTAGAACTGGAAAGATCATGAAGTATAACCAGGAAACCGGACATAGGGTAAAAGATGCAGGTGGCATCAACTGGGTTCATTCGGTATTGAAGAAAAAGAAGCTATTGCCGGACAATTTCAACCTGGTTCAATGCTTATTCGGTGAGCACCTTTTGAAGATGTACCCTGAAAAGCCGGTAGCATTGGTAGAAAGTGAGAAATCAGCCTTGATTGCGTCTGGCGTATATCCTGAATACATTTGGTTGGCTACGGGCGGTAAATCCCAGCTATCTATTGAAAAGATGAAGGTATTACATGGAAGAACGGTTCTGGCGTTCCCCGATGTAGATGGGTTCGACTACTGGAAAGATAAGGCCAAAGAGCTTGAATCCATAGAGCTTAACATCCAGGTATCGGATATATTGGAAAAGAATGCGACCGATCAGGATAGGACTAATAAGATCGACCTGGCAGATTGGTTAATACGTGATCTTATGACTGATTGTAGACCGGCTCCTAATACATTGGATACACTATTAGGTATTAACCCGGTACTGAAATCATTAATTGAAACATTTGATTTAAAGCTTATTGCGTAATGAATACGAATGATTTAATTCCTACGATAGCAAAGATAAAGAAACCGGCCAAATCCCGGTATATGAAACCGGATAGCGTGAAGCAATTAGAGGCAGATTATTTCAACTGGAAATACCGGAACAGTTCTATACCTGAACATTGCCGATTTAAGACCTCATTTCGGGACGATACAGCCAATTCTTTGGCTAAATGTATAGATGCTTGGTCAAAGGTAAATAATGCCTTCTATCAGCGTCAGAATAGCCAGGGGCAATATGATTCGCATCTGGGATGCTGGCGCAAGTCCGGTACAACGAAAGGTATTGCCGATGTACAAGTGACTTATAACGGCAAGGTGTACAATTTTGAGATCAAGATAGGCAGGGATCGCCAGTCGGATATACAGAAGGATGTTGAGGCAAAAATAAAAGCAGCTGGCGGTCATTATGCTATCGTTAAATGTTACGACGACTTTTTAAACGAAATGAGCATATGATAGCGACAAAAGTAGAAAACATCGACCAGATACGCCTAATTGACAGAATGGGTATGAAGATACCGTTTGATATCGCCTGGTGGGAAAAGAATCTTAGAAGAGGGGATATCTACCTATGTGTGGATCATAACGATAAGCTAGATTACGCTTTTCGATTTACGGGTAAGCAGCCAATTGTATTGGCCTTTGAACGGTTTGTAATGGAAATAATATAGAGCCTAAAGGCATGAATATAAAGAGAATAAAAGAAGATGATACGTATGTTTATTATGTGTATGATGTGAAAGGTTCACCAATTAATATACGTATTGACAGGAACACTAAAGATGTGTTTTTGAATGTAAACGATATGTATCAGACTTATGGGGTTGATGAATCTATAGAGAATGTTCTAGGTACAGATATTGGACTTGATTTTATTAATGAATCAGAAAAAAATAATCATGGTTTCACACCCTTGTTTTTTTGTATTATCCAAGCAAAACACAAAGGCGAAAAGTGGACTTTATTACGAGAAGATTTAATTGTTAAATTTTTAAATAAACAATAACATGGCAAATAAAAGTGGATTTTTGGGAGAGTTATATTACAGTATAACAGGAGAGGATAAATTAGAAGAAATCCTCAAAAAAGATAAAAAGTTGGCTGAAGAGGTTGCTAAAATCGCTGGAGGAATAAAGATTGGTAAAACACGCATTACACAGAAAGATGCGGAGGATATTCTAAAGGTTGGAAACGCTTATCAAGGTGCTGCAAAAGGAGCCGATCAATTAGCAGCGGCACGGGAAAGAGCATTAAAAAAACAGTCTGCTGGTGAATTTAAAGAATACATCCAGTCACTAACAAGATATAGTGATGCCCAAAAGCAAATGTCTGCTTACTATAGTGAGTTGGAGAAGGAACAAGGTACTGCTCAAACAGCTGCCGGTTCCATCAAAATGCTGGAGAATGAATTAAAGAAGCTAAAAGATACCTACCGTTCTTTATCTGAGACGGACCGTAATTCTGGCATCGGAAAATCTTTGTTGACAACCATAAACAACGCAGATGAGAATCTTGCAAAGATCAACGCTGAAATGGCTAACAATGCAGCTTTGGCCAAAACGATGGGTACGCAGTATAATGGGCTGCGAACTCAAATAGGCATGGTTGCTCGAGAACTTCCAAACTTCGCTATATCTATTTCAACAGGTATTATTTCGCTTAGTAATAACTTGCCTATGCTGGCGGATGAAATTTCACGAGTCCGACAAGAGGTAGCATCGCTCCGTAAGTCAGGGGAAACTTTTACTCCTGTGTATAAACAGATATTAAGTGCGTTGGTGAATTGGCAGACGGCTTTAATTATAGGCGTGACAGTTCTTACGGCCTATTCTAGAGAGATACAGGTGTGGATACAAGGTTTGATTAGTGGAGAAAAAAATATCAGCAAATTAAAAGAGAGCTTATCTAGTTTTAATGAAGAGTTGATTAAAGGAGAAACAAATGCCAGACTTCTTTTCGATGCTCTTAAACGTACAAACGAAGGGACAGAGGGGAGAAGAAAGGCTATAAATGATATTAATAATGAATACGGTAAATATTTGCCTAATTTATTAACAGAGAAGAGTTCTATTGACGAATTGGATGCCGCCTATAGACAAATAACCAGATCAATAAAAGATTCTTTAGCAGCTCGATTGCAGTCAAATGCGATAAATGATGTTGCAGGTGAATCAATAAAAAAACAGGCAGATGCCTTGGAGGAAATAAGGCATATTGCAGAAAAGAAGATAAAGGGAAAAGATGGTAATTATTTTGTTTCCATGGTTGATGATATTGTCGATTTGACGGAAACATTTCGAAAAGAAGGATATGGTATTGAAAAAACAGTAAGAGGGGTATTTGACAAGATAAGATATTTAACTAATAATGCAGACCTAGGTAAAGGCTTTGGAGATGCAGTAAGGCAGTATGTTAATAACTACTATGGTTATCAAGAAGAATTAATTCAGATTCAAAAAAAATATAACCCATTTTTCAATAAAGAAGAAGCAGACAAGGATGTCATTAAAAACAAAGCTTATTGGGAAGAAATCAAGAAGCAAGCCGATTCGGCTTTAGAACATATTGACTCAAAGCAAAGAGCAAGCTTAGATAAAGGTGTAACTAAAGGTATACCTAAAGATATTATAGAAAGCTACACTCGGGCTAGCAATGCCTTGAAAGAAGCAAATGAACAGCTTAAGGTATATGAAAGTTCAAAGGATAAAACGCCATATATTGATTCTGAAAAACAACGTAGTGAAATTGAAAAAGCAAATCAACTCTTAAAAGAAGCTATAACAAAAGCCGAATTAGATATCGAACAGACTCGCATCAATTTAATGAAGGATGGGAGTGAGAAAACTCTTGCTCAAATTAAATTAGATTACCATAAAAGAAATGCGGCCATTGAAAAAGAATCAAAAGATAGTCTCGAAAAGGTAAGAAAATTAGAACGTGAGCAATGGGAAAAAGAAAATCCTAATTTTAAGAAAGATAAATTACAATTTACAAGTATAATCGATTTGACCAATCAACTAAAGACTCTGGGAAATCAAATGAATGAAACATTTGGTAAAGGTAATGTCGACTTATTAGCTAGGCCCCTTGTAGATGCTGCGGAGTTAGCAAAAAAAGGATGGGAAGATGCAGGTGAAGGAATTGCTACCGTTTTTAGTTCGTCATTTCAGTTAAATCAAGCAGGAAAAGACGTTATGGTACATGTAACGCCTATTCTTCCGGACGGAACCGTGTTAAGCCCAGAAGAGCTTGAACAATATATTGATACAACATTAAATGATGCAGAAAATATACTCCAAGCCGATAATAAAAAGAATGGCGGTTTGGGTATTGTACTAAATGTAGATACCGATTTAAGCGACAAGATTGCAGAGGATTTTGGTGAGGGGTTGCATCTTGCTCAAGAGAAATATTATGATTTAGCTGAAGAAATAAAGAAAAATCCTTTAAGTATACAAGTTGAAAACTTCCAATCGCAGCAAAACGAACAACTTAAGCAGTCTTCTGATTTACAGGAAAAACAAACTGGAGATTTGTTAAAAAGCTTATTGCTGAAATATCAAGATTTTGCCACAAGGAGAAAGGCTGTTGAAAAACAATTCAATAATGATATAGCTATATTAAACGCAAAGCGTACAGATGAAAACGGAGAGGAAATAGACCGGTCTGTTAAAGTGGCTAATGACAAAATGAAAGAGGCCTTAAAATCAATTACAGAAGAAGAAAATAAGGCGTTAGCCAATCAAGATAACACTTTCCTTAAACGATTATTTGGTGATGTTTCTGAAATGGGCTTTTCTGATTTATCAAAACTTATAGAACAGGCAAGGCTATTACGCAGTTATCTTTCGGGTAATGGTGATGTTAATGGCATAGAATTTATTTCTCCTGAACAATTAAAAGCCATTGAAGAAAGTCCCGCAGAGTTGGATAAATTAAAAAAAGCACTAGAAGGATTGTTAAGTGGCGGAAAATCCAACTCCTGGGATAATATATTTGAAAGATTTACGAAAGGCTTAGCAAAGCTAAAATCAGCAAAGGGATTCAAAGAAGTTTCTGAAGGTCTACAAGATATTGGGTCTGCCGCTTCTACTGCATCGTCAATGCTTGGTGATGTCGTTGGTGATTTATCCTCTATGTTTGAGGAAATGGGCAACACAAAGGCTGCCGATGCAATGAGCGGTGTACAGGATGCAATGAGCGCTATTTCTAATATAGGGCAAGGATTCGCCAAAGGCGGTATCATTGGAGGAATAGCGGCGGCGGTAGGTGAGGCCGCAAACTTTATAGGTAAAGCTTTTGCCGCTGAGGCCAGGCATCAAGCGGCGTTGAAGGAAATTATGAATGAGACCATTTCTCAACAAAGAGAATACAATCTATTATTATTACAGCAAAATATTGAATATGAAAAAGCTAAAACTATTTTCGGTACAGACGCATACGGAAAGGCTGCTAATGCTGTAAATGTGCTGGAAGAGGCGATGTTGGGTTTAAACAATGAATTGTTAGGAACCGTAGAACAACAGAAAAGCCAATCAAAAGATGCTTTTTTTAAGAAGGTTTTTGGGATTGCAGATCCACAAGCTGAACTAAAGAAAGCATATGCCGGACTTGCGGATATAGAGGTTAAGACGGGGCATAAAAAGACGGGGATATTTGGTTGGGGTAAAGGCAAAGATATTTATTCATCAATACTTGATGTTTATCCGGATCTTATTGACGGTGCAGGTAAATTTAATAAAGAGCTAGCCGAAACAATCATAAATACCCGTAAAATGTCCGAAGAAGACAAAGCGGCTTTGCAGAATCTTATTGATTTGTCACAGACAGCAGAGGACGCATTGCAGGAGATGAATGATTACTTAACAGGAATATTCGGGGATTTTGGAGGTACATTATCGGACGCTTTGGTTGATGCTTTTTCAAATGGATCAGACGCAGCTAAATTATTTACAAAATCTGTTTCTGACATGTTGGAAAACCTAGCTACCCAAATGGCTTATTCTCTTTTCATCGGCCCCGAGTTAGAAAAAGCACAAAAAGAGATAAGTGATATAATGCTTAATACAGCATTGAGCGATGCTGAAAAGTTTGAGAAAGCCGGTGAGGTCGTAGATAAAGCGACAGATAATATCATGAAGGATCAAGATAAATATAATGCATGGCTACAAGACCGAAAAGACGAGGCAAAAGATAAAGGCTATGATATATTTGAACCTGACAACAATAAGCAATCTGGGTTAACTGGTGCGGCTAAGAATATAACCGAAGATCAAGCTGATATTATTGGAAGTTATCTGAATGCTATGCGTGCAGACCTGTCCGCTCAAAGGGTAGATGTGCATACTTTAACAAACATCATCAATGCTGATTTGCCAATAATAAGCGCAATGGCAGAAGCGCAGCTTATACAGTTAAATAATATAGCAAATAATACACTTGCTATTGCTGGGTATACCGGTAAAAACGCTGATAATACAGATAGAATTTTAGATATACTGGACGGAGCCAGAAGGAGTAAGGAGTTTGGACTTTGGATTAAATAATATGGAGAAGCTGGACTTAATCAACAGGCAACAGCCATTAGACACAACTCGTTTATCTCCTGACGTGTCGACAATGTACAAGTTGAGGATTGACCTTCGAACAATGTTCTACTTTCGTTCGAAGGAGCAACGGCAACAGTTTATTCAGAAGCGATATGATCGGAAGTTGAAACGCTTTTATCTGTATTTTGATGACTGGTAAGAGAGGGAGGGGTACACCCCCGGTCTACCAGGTGGTAGAATTGGGGGGGGCATTCGATACAGATAAATTTTTTTTTCTTGGATTTTTTTACTCACTATTAAATCATAAATAATTATGACACAGATTATTAATTTACCAAACACAGTTATCAACGAAGAAGCTAGAGCGGAAGAATTGCAGAGATTCCATGACATTGAGCAGTTTATCAATGAAATTTTAGTGCCTGCATTCGAAAAGGAAGGCTTTGCAGTTGATATTGAATTGCTGGAAGCTTTAAAGACTGAACGGGCTATAGCGGAAATTATCCGAAATAAAGAACGGGAATACGTTCTTTCTCTTCCTTTTTGCCCGAATGAGGAGAAAGTTAGGATCAGAAAGGTTTTTGACGCTGTATTAGGTCGTTTGGAGGGCGTTTGTACGGATTATGTCCGGAACATCAAAGGTGTAAAATTATCGCTTATTCAAGCGGAAAACGGGCGATTCTACTTTAATCCTGAAGAAGTAGACAAGTGTATCTCGTCAATCGGCGTACGTAAATTCCGTGCAGAAGAAAAGAAGCTGTTTGAACTATATCAAAAATTGTACGCAGCATACAGGGAATGCCGGGATTATGAGAAAGAACAGGGTTTGCGACCTTTTGCAGGTAATCAGCTTTGGTTTGCCCGTTTTGGCCAGGGCGTAACGGTTGAAGAATTTGCTAAATGGGATTTATTCCGGTTAAAACAGATCTCATCCAGATTGGATGAAAGAGTAGAGAGAGTTTCCGGTTATGGTTCAACCGGTTTATAATTATTAATCACAGGGGTATGCTTATTTTTCTGCATACCCCTAAATCAAAGTATTATGGCACAACGAATATACACACAAGAAGAAAGAGCATCTTTCATATCTCAATTGACTGAGAAGGAACGATTTTGTTTACATGCTTATCTGATTACCAAAGATAAGAAGATGGCTTTCGTATGCTCAAGGGAAAAGCCGTTAAAATCTGAAGGCGAAGGGTTCCGGGTTAACTTGTCTAAATGGTTCAACAGTGATAAGGTACAAGCATTCATTCAGGAGCACCAGACGCAAGTACGTGCAGATGCCATTGACAGAGGCACGGAAGGCCAGGACGTAGATAAGACCGAACTAGTCCGGGAACTGACAATATTATTCAGAAAAGAGAAAGACCCGAAGCTAAAGGCCGATATCGGCATGAAACTTGCCGACCTTCAACAGATGAAGAAAGAACAGACGGAACAGGGGGAACAGATCAATTATTATCTTCCCTTACAATGCTCGAGATGTGCTTTGTATCTTAAGGAAAAGGAGGCGATAGGGAAAGCTGGACAACCGGAAAGTTGACGAGCGGGATTTCTGCTGGTCGTTGATAATCAGGCAAAAAGGTGTTTCACGATAATGCCTACTTAACGAGGGAAAAGCTTCCCTCGTTTTGAGTATTCAACCGGCGCAAAGTTGGTTGAGCCCGTTGATATTTTTATAAGCTATCTTTGATTTTATCATAATCCAACAATAACTGTTGAACCGCTCCTGATGTTACAGGGTGTTCCTTTCCTATACTCCTGATATAATTGCGACGTTCAAAATCATTCTTTAATTGCATAAAATCAGAATTAATCAAATCATTGCATAAGTCGGCAACTTTATTATTATCTAATGCCCTAGCTTCTACATACTTCAATAATTTCTCCATGATTATTCTACTTTGATGTTAATATCTTTCCCACAATGCGGACAGGTGAGGGATAAAGAGTCTTTCTTTGGTTGCTCGAATAGCTCCGTTACCGGAACGTTGAGAGCTAAAGCAATTTTATTTAAAGTTTCTACTGTAGGGTTACCATTTACCATATTTGATAAATTCACCCTATTAATCCCCATCTTATCGGCAAGTTCTGTTATAGTCATGCCTTTTTCTTTGATAACTTCTTTTATTCTTAAATCCATACTGTAATGTTTTAGTTTTCGATACAAATATACAAATAAAAGTTGTTTGTAATCTTATATCGGTACATTTAGACGTTAAAGTAATGTTAAATATTTCTTTTTATTTTGTGTTGTGTACCGTTTTATATTACATTTGTAACGTAATCGAAAATTAAAACGGTACAAAGCAATGGCAACACAGAAATACAACAAAAGCGAGATCATGAAATCTGCTCATACATTATATAAAGAATGTAAGCAGTACGGTAGGACGTTTGGATCATGTCTGAAACAAGCATGGTCATCTGCTAAGGCTATGGTTCGTTTGACTGAACAGAGGGCTGCTTTTCAAAAGCAGATGGAAGAAAGAAAGCACAATGTTGTATTGTCTCATGTTGGCATGAGTAGCCTGTATGCTAATAGAGCTTATTCGGGAGATTAATAATCTGGGTGGGGTGGATAGTAACCACTCCATCCCAAACAAGAAATATTATTGACATAAACAATTATGGAAACAAAAAGAACTAACATCGACAGTGCAATCTTATCTAAGATTGAAGAATTACAGAGTAATAACAATGCCGGTATCATGGATATCTTACAAGAGATAGACGATATAACCTGCGATCTGGCCGATATGAGCCTTAATGACCCGGAAGCCTCACAGGGTAAGTACTTATCAATTATCCAAGCTATAAGAGAGTACAGAAAGTTCTTTGCCTCATTGACTGCCGCATAAAACAACATATCAAGCGTTGATACAGCACATTGGGGACACGTACCCAACGTATCCGTATCTCTATGATGCCCCGGCAGTAATACGGCTGCCGGGTTTGTATGATGATCCAGTTTTGGATCGTCATAAATAGCGGATTAAAGACACCGATTCTGTGTAGGGCAAAAGACTATATTTTTTAGACTGTTTCGTAATTTGCTGATTGTCAAATATATCGCAAAAGTGAGATATGGAAATGGTGTAGGGAGTGTAGGATGTGTAGGTAAAAAAAAACTTTTTTTTCTCAGGTTATCGCCAATATCGGTGAAAACCCACATAAATAATATTCCTGTAGACCGGAACGACCGGACAATGTAGGGCGAGACTACAACAGGGAACAAATGTACGCTGAACCGGCACCAGCATAGCCGGAGGCGAGATACAGGACATAAGCAGATGCAGATATTATCTGTTGAGGGCGGTCTTATTTCGATTACAAGGAGCTTATTATAATGGTGACGTTATGTGCGTTTAAACAGACATTCAGTTGTACGGCCATACCCGGCACGGTCTTTGAACCTGTCCTTTGATGGAATGCCGGGAACAATGAGGTTACGGTTTGATTTTGTTCAAAGACTTTATTTATAAGAGCTATGATGCTTCCGTAACCGTAACCCCGTAACCTGTGTAATTATTTGAAGAACGGAGATTTTTACTACTTAATGTTCAGTAGTGAGTATTTGACAAAAATATGTCAGGAACATGAGAGCACTGTTTTGTGCTGTCTTCATTATCGATTGTATGTTTTCGAAGTAGATGGTTTAGGGTGATGGCAAAGCCCGGAAAAACCAAACACGAAAAACCGTAGCATCTTCTTGCCCCCTTCCCCATAGCAACCAACTGTAGTTATCTATAGTAGTAGTGACCTTTAAAAAGCGTTAAGATAAAATTAGTAGGAGAAACTGGACTAAAGACTACGGTGTAGTAACTCTATACTGCGAGTAACAAACGAGTAACAAAAATGTGATAGGTGATATGTTGGAGGAATTTAGCCTTTATACGGCCTGTTATTTGGCAAATCCGGATTAATCCGTATCTTTGCATCAAAGAAAGCGATTATTTGAAGGAAAAGTTCTTTAAATTTGTTACTAGTTTGTTACCCATGAACGAAAACATCTTCGCTTTCTTTTGATTATTAATTAGTTACAAAATCATGGGGATGACCGGTTTAGACAGCGGGTAGAAGTGGTTTGTAAGCATGTAGTGCGTGGTTGGCTTGCACTTAAATCTCAGACAACGAACAATTAACTGGCGAAAATAATTACGCTCTCGCTGCTTAATCGAAGTATAGTAGATTCAAGCTTAATCCCTGCAAAAGTTGCGGGGACGTGACATCACCCGGATGCTGTGGCTTCGAAGCTTTCCGATCAGGTGGTGCAGCAATATCGGAGATAGTCTGAAATGAGCCTCGGGTCTCAGGCGAAAATTTAGAGGATAAGGATTAAGTGGGTGGCTTCGGTCTTGCTTGATCCCGACAATCGAAGGCGAAGATAAACATGTAGAAAGCAGATTAATTCCTCGTTTGGACGAGAGTTCGAATCTCTCCATCTCCACACAAAAAAGGCTTGCACCATCCGGTAGCAAGCCTTTTTTGTTGTTATGTGATGATTTATAAATCCATTCGTTTATTGGTTTCCGGTTGGGAAACTCCCATATAAGAATACTGATAATCGCCTGCACTCTGGTGAGGAAGTATGTTTACGGATTTTATTGCAATATTTCGACCTGTTTTAGTTGCTACCAGACATGTGCTGTGTAGCTTTCTGTTTTCCAGATCAAACACCTTTTCCGGGTTGAAATGCTGTCCGTTAATGCGAACTTCAAAATGTAAATGTTCGGTAGTGGCTCTACCGGTTCGTCCTGTTAATCCGACCGGCTCACCTGCTTTTACACGATCTCCCATCTTGACCAGATTTTTGGAGTTATGGCTGTAAACTGTTTCTAGTCCATTATAATGACGTATAACAACGACATTCCCGTAAGCAGCATAAGGCTTAGCCATGCGGACGATTCCATCGAAAGCGGCAACGATAGTATCGTTGGCACAAGTCTTCAGATCGACTCCCGAATGATGTCTTCTGCGACCGGCATAAGCCGATATTACTTTCGCTCCAGGTAGAGGAAAAGCGTAATCTTCCTTGGATATCAACCCGAGATCGATGATCAAAGAATTTTCGTCACACAGTAATTTAGGGTCAGGAACAGCGATGTCTGCTTTTTCCCGGGGAGAGAAGTTCTCTGTTATATCTTTACGGGCATATTCTGTTTTTCCTAATTCCGGTGTCGGTTGAAGGAATATATATTCAACCGAAGGTAGAGGAATATCTGTAGATGGAGGAACTATAACCACTTCCTGTTCTGTAGACGGAGACAGTGTTTGCACTGCAGAACAGGTGGTTAGTGTCAGTAATGTAGTAAAAGATAATATATAACTATAGATATTAGACATTATAAAAACATTTTTCAGACGAACAAAAGTAGAAAAAACAATCCAGTCTAAAGTCTTAAATCGGAATACTTTATAGTTCTTTTTCATTTCTTTATGCTTTTCAAAGATCTGTAAATACGATTAATGGAGGTTAGAATAAAAAAAGGTGCCAACCGAAGTTGAGCACCTTTCTCTTTATAAATCGCTAAGAAATGAAATAATAATGCTGCTTATTTCTTAAAAAGTGACTTGGCTATACCCATTTCAAGGCCGCGAAGTTCAGCTAAGCCTCTCAAACGACCGATACATGAATAACCGGGGTTTGTTTTCTTTTTCAGGTCGTCTATCATCTGATGGCCATGATCCGGACGCATAGCGATAGAACAGCCGCGTCTTTGCTGTAGTTCCAACAGGGCTTTCATAACACCGTACATATCTACATCTCCTTCCAGGTGATTGGCTTCATAGAAGTTCCCTTCATCGTCTCGCTGGGTACTGCGGAAGTGAACGAAATCGATACGATCGCCATAACGTTCCATAATCCCTGCCAGATCGTTGTCGCTGCGTACGCCGAATGAACCTGTGCACAGACACAATCCGTTGCTCTTGTTAGGAACTGCTTCGATTAACTTCTTGAAATCCTCTTCCGTACTCAGGATGCGCGGCAGGCCGAGAATAGAGTAGGGAGGATCGTCCGGATGGATAACCAGTTTTACACCGGCTTCGTCGGCTACGGGAGCGATCTCCTGCAGGAAGTAGATCAGATTAGCACGCAATTTTTCCGCATCAATATCCTTATAACGATCCAATGCTTCTTGGAATTGTTCGATAGTGAAGCTCTCTTCCGAGCCGGGCAGGCCGGCAATCATATTGCGGGTAAGCAAATGGCGATCCTCTTCGCTCATGGAGTCGAAGCGGGCTTTCGCTTTCGCCTTTTCTTCTGCGGAGTAATCCATTTCTGCTCCCGGACGCTTCAGGATGAAAAGGTCGAATGCTACGAAAGCTGCCCGTTCGAAACGGAGTGCTTTGGAACCATCCGGCATTGTATAGGCAAGATCGGTACGTGTCCAGTCGAGTACAGGCATGAAGTTGTATGTCACTACATTCACCCCGCATTTACCAAGATTACGTAGACTTTCCTTGTAGTTATCAATATATTTTTGAAATTCTCCGGTTTGTGTTTTGATATGTTCATGAACAGGAACACTTTCAACAACAGACCAAGTTAAACCAACTTCTTCGATCAACTCTTTCCGTTTCATGATCTCCTCTACCGTCCATATTTCCCCGTTAGGAATATGATGCAGGGCATTAACGATACCGGTAGCACCGGCTTGTTTGATATCCCAAAGGCTGACAGGATCATTCGGCCCGTACCAACGCCATGTTTGTTCGCATAAATACATAATATGTATAGTGTTTATTGGGTTATTAAATTGAGAATGCATCGAAACCACCGTCAACGATGGCGATTGTGCCCGTTACGAATTTAGATGCGTCACTTATTAAATATTGAATGGTACCGAACAATTCTTCCGGTGCTCCTAAACGTCTGAACGGTGTATGAGCGATAACAGATTTAGCACGGTCTGTATAAGAACCGTCCGGATTTGTCATCAAAGTTCTGTTCTGTTCTGTCAGGAAAAATCCCGGGGCGATTGCATTTACGCGCAGACCTTCACCGAATTTGATTGCTAATTCGCCTGCCATGTATTTAGTCAGGTTAGATATAGCAGCTTTAGCTGCACCGTAGCCAACGACACGTGTCAATGGGCGCAAAGCCGATTCGGATGAGAAGTTTACGATCGCACCTTCTTTTTGCTGAGCCATTACTTCTGCGAAGACCATTGTCGGGAGAACCGTACCGAAAAGGTTCAGGTCGACAACTTTTTTGAAAGCATCGATCTGCAAGTCGAATATATTGCTATCAGGCCCGATAGTAGCACCGGCCATGTTTCCACCGGCAGCATTCAGTAATGCATCGATACGGCCATATTTGGCAAGGATATCTTTCTTATTCTGTTCAAGGATTTCTTTATTCAGCACATCAGTCAGGAAAAAACAAGCTTCGCCACCTTTGGCTTTGATGTCTGCAACGATTTTTTCACCTGTCTCAACAGCACGGTCAAGAATTACTACTTTGGCACCTTCTTCAGCCAGATGACCTGCAATTCCACTACCCAGAATACCGGCTCCTCCGGTAATAATGACAACTCTGTCTTTAATACAAAATAAATTAGCCATTTTATGTATGATTTTATTGTGATATTTCCATTTTGCGCTCGATTTGTGGGCGAACACACATCGAGCGCAAATGTATACTATTTATTTGTCAAACAAAAAAAATAGAGGGGAAAAATGATAAATTATGCCATTAAATATAATTATTGTAATACTTAATGTTCTCTTTTATAAGTATATCAATCGGCATATAGTTTATCTGTTCGATTTTTTCCTTCAATACCAGGTGCCGGAATAAGGCACGCACACAATTGAATCCCTGTACTTCCGGTCGCTGGGCGATCAGGTGGGTGATGTGCCCGCTGTTCAGATAGTCCAGATTGGAGTCGATCACATCATATCCAATCAGCCTGAAGCGTTTGTCGGTATCCCTATGCCGGAAATAGTCTCCCAGTACATGTGCTCTGGAATTAAAGATGATGCCGGCTTGTATTTCCTCATGCGTGGCGAAGAATGAATCGAGAATATCTTTATTTTCCTTTGATTCGTCTGCGTGAATATGTACCGGGAATATCTTTCCCTGAAAGTCGTGTCCGTACAGATAATCACGGAAACCTTCCTCGCGTTTCATAACCTGGGTAGAATGCATGTCGCCTTTCCGGATGAAACGGAAGATCGCGATATTGTCTTCAGGCTGTATCTGTTCGAATAACAGGCGTCCGGCAATGTATCCTGAGTCGTACGAATTGGTTCCGTAGTAGGCTATGCAATTCGTATTTTCGATAAAGGCATCGATCAGTACATAAGGAATCTCCAGTTTGTCGAGTTGTTGGGTGAGTTGCAAAACGCTTTCCTTGAATAAAGTAGCGATGATTACTCCCTGGCAATCGGATTTTTCAATTACGGGGATCAGATTGTCGAAACTGGTTTTGTCATACTGGTCGAAACACATCCGTTCGATTTCAACGTTATAGCTGAACAGTTCCTGCTCTGCTTTATCGATGCCTTCCGATAGTTTAGCCCAATATTCTCCTTCGGCAAAAGAAGGAGTGAGCGTTATGAAGTGATATTTCTTCTTCAAGGCAAGCGAACGGGCTATCAGATTCGGATGATAGTCTATCTCTTTCAATACTTTTTCAACCTTTTTCTGAGCTTCTTCAGATACCTTACCACGATTGTGCAGGATACGGTCGACCGTTCCGGTCGATACTCCGGATAACTCTGCTATATCTTTTATTCTATATGTTTTCCCCATAGGGCTATTAGTTATTTATACTTCTTCAAGAATTTGCAAAGGTGCATTTAATTTACGAAAAACATAGGCATACATCATATATATAAGCGGCATTGCCACAAATATTCCTATACCTAACAGGATAAGACCTAAAATACAGATCCCGATCATAGCCAACATCAGCATGAAAAGAGACATCTCTTGTCCACGGGTGATTTCCCAGCTGCGTTGGAGTGACTCGATTATTCCTGCATCATCTTCAACGATAAGAGCTGCATAGAACTGCAGCCTCAAAGCCAGGTAGATTCCCGGAATGATAAACAGGCATAACCCCAAAGTAACGATGATTGCCATAAGAATATTGGCTACAAGATAAGTAATGATCTTTCGGGCTTGCTGTCCATAAGCCGAGAATTGAGGTTCTTCTCCGTCCAAAGCCTGGAATATATTTTTCATGTACCCCAGAGCAAAAATACAAGAGATGATGCAACTGATCAGATTAATAACGATCGCTCCCATTACCGATTGCTGTATAGGCATTGCAAATGCCCCTAATGTAAAAGAAATAATGCTCATACCTATTATCAATCCGGATAAAACCCATATCTGAGCCTTGGTCCGTTGCCATGAAGTACTACATACTTCGGAAATTGAAAATTTAGATCCCATCAGATTGTAGATTATAAAGTTTAAAAGATAGCTGTAAATTTAAGGTAAATTATTGAATAAACAAATTATGCCCTGAATTTGTATAGCAATTTGGACTAATTTACTTTCGAACGGTCAAAAAATAAGCTATGTGTTTGATCTCTACATATAAATAAGCTATTTTTTAGTATAAAAGAATGTATAAACGGGAAAAGTACAATAAAAAGACTTTACATTTGTACGTTTTTTTAGATATGAGTCCTTCAAAAATCGAGCCTGATAAAACAAGACTTTGAATCGTTTGCAAGAAAATATACTAGGCAGAAATATATTAAATTATGAATATGAATAGACAAATGTTGAGAACTACTATTACCCAATTTAGGCAAATTGCATTATTTGCAGTGGGAGTGTCTTTATTAACCGCCTGTGGAAACAGCCAGAGTGGTATGAAATTAGGCGACAGCGAATACGCTGTTCTGGCCCTTAATTCCTCTTCCAGCAATCAGACAACGTCTTATCCGGCGACTATCAGAGGTACGCAGGATATCGAAGTGCGTCCCCAGGTGTCAGGGTTTATTGTAAAGTTGTGTGTCGATGAAGGTGCAACAGTCCGCAAAGGGCAGCCCTTGTTTGAAATTGATCCTACGCAGTATAAGGCAACTGTGAATCAGGCTAAAGCTGCTGTGGCTATGGCTAAAGCTAATGTTAATACGTTGAAGCTAACAGAGAAGAACAAGAAAGATTTGTTCGACAAAGCGATTATCAGTTCCTTTGAATATCAGACAGCTGTTAATCAGTTGTTGTCGGCAGAAGCAACGTTGGCGCAATCGGAAGCTTCTTTGGTGAGTGCAAATCAGAATTTATCTTTTTGTACGGTGACCAGCCCGTCCAACGGTGTTGTGGGTACTTTCCCGTACCGTGTCGGAAGTTTGGTTAGTCCTTCTGTGGCAGAACCGTTGACCACTGTCTCTGAGATCGGTGATGTTTATGTTTATTTCTCGATGACGGAAAAAGAATTGCTGCAACTGACAAAGGCAGGCGGCACGCTGAAAGAACAGTTGGATAAGATGCCGGCAGTTCAGTTACAGCTGGCTGACGGAACAATGTTGGCGGAAACTGGTAAGATCGACGCTGTCAGCGGTGTTATCGACCAGTCTACCGGTTCGGTAAGTATGCGTGCAGTTTTCCCGAACAACCAGAATATATTGAGAAGCGGTGGTACAGGTAATGTCGTATTCCCTTACTCAATGGATAATATCATTATGATCCCTCAGTCTGCTACGGTGGAAATTCAGGATAAGAAGTTCGTATATGTTCTGCAACCTGATAATACAATTAAGAATGTTGAAATTCAGATTTCTTCTTTGAACGATGGCAAGAGCTATCTGGTAACAAAAGGCTTGAAGGCCGGTGACAAGATCGTTGTCGAAGGTGTTCAGAGTTTAAGGGACGGTCAGGAAATTAAGCCGATCACACAGGCTGAGCAGGCTGCTAAGTTTCAGCAGGCGATGAAAGACCAGAACGAAGGAAACTTAAAAACAGCTTTTAATTAATTAAAGGTATTATAGAATTAGCCGGGTTACACCTGATGCTATTCATATATAAAAAAGTAACATATGAAATTAGATAGATTTATTAACCGTCCGGTGCTTTCAACGGTGATCTCCATCCTGATTGTCATCCTGGGTATATTAGGTTTGTTCACATTGCCTATTACCCAATATCCGGACATTGCGCCTCCTACCGTTTCGGTAAGGGCCACTTATACAGGTGCCAATGCGCAGACTGTATTGAATAGTGTGATTGCGCCGCTGGAAGACCAGATCAACGGGGTAGAGAACATGATGTATATGACATCAAATGCATCCAATAACGGTTCAGCCGATATTTCCATATACTTCAAGCAGGGTACCGATCCGGATATGGCGGCGGTAAACGTTCAGAACCGTGTGTCTATGGCACAAGGTCTGTTGCCTGCCGAAGTAACGAAGATCGGTGTAACTACCCAGAAACGCCAGAACTCCATGCTGGTTGTTTTTGCCGTATATGATGCGGAAGACCGTTACGACCAGAAGTTTCTGGAAAACTATGCAAAGATCAACCTGATCCCGGAAGTACAGCGTGTGCCCGGTGTTGGTGATGCCAACGTGTTGGGTACCGACTACTCTATGCGTATTTGGTTGAAGCCGGATGTGATGGCCCAATACAAGCTGGTGCCTAATGATGTATCGAATGTGCTGGCTGAACAGAACGTGGAGGCTGCTCCGGGTTCTTTCGGTGAACAGGGAAACCAGTCGTTCCAGTATACGATCCGTTATAAAGGACGTTTGCAGACTGCTGAAGAGTTTGATAATATCGTAGTTAAAGCATTACCCGATGGTGAAGTTCTTCGTTTGAAAGATATTGCCGATATCGAGTTGGGACGTTTGACTTATAACTATGTGAATAAGGTAAACGGTCATAATGCGGTAGCTTGTATCGTTTACCAGATGCCGGGAACGAATGCAACTGAAACCATCAACAATATCCAGGATTTGCTGGTGAAATCGGAAAGCACCATGCCTCCGGGTATGAAGGTGGAAGTATCTATGAACGCCAACGACTTCTTGTATGCCTCTATCCATGAGGTTCTCAAGACCTTGCTGGAAGCCTTTATCCTCGTGTTTATCGTGGTATATGTGTTCCTGCAAGACTTACGTTCAACCCTGATCCCGGCTATTGCCATTCCGGTAGCCTTGATCGGTACATTCTTCCTGTTGTCACTGATCGGATTTAGTATCAACTTGTTGACACTTTGTGCGATGGTATTGGCTATTGCAATTGTGGTCGATGATGCGATAGTCGTCGTCGAGGGGGTCCATGCCAAGTTGGACCAGGGATATAAATCGGCGAAACAGGCATCTATCGATGCGATGAGTGAACTTGGTGGTGCAATCGTTTCTATTACCTTGGTGATGATGTCCGTGTTTATCCCCGTAAGTTTCATGGGAGGTACAGCCGGTATATTCTATCGTCAGTTCGGTGTGACTATGGCTATTGCCATCGGTTTGTCAGCATTGAATGCCTTGACTTTGAGTCCGGCGCTTTGTGCGATCTTCCTGAAACCTCATGACGAACATGCAGAAAAGAAGACAACTTTCGTTTCCCGTTTCCATACTTCTTTCAACGTGGCATACGATTCGCTGCTGAAAAGTTATAAGAAACGCGTTTTGTTCTTTATCCAGAAGAAATGGCTGGCATTCGGAACTGTAATCGCTTCTGTCGCTTTGTTGGTATTCTTCATGCAGGTAACGCCGACCGGTATGGTGCCGAATGAAGATATGGGTACGATCATGGGCGCTGTGACACTGCCTCCCGGAGCCTCTCAGGAACGTACCATTGAAATCATGGAACGTGTAGATAGCCTGATCGCATCCGATCCCGCTGTAAAATCACGTACGGCTATTACCGGTTTTAGCTTTATCGGTGGACAAGGACCTTCTTACGGTTCATTCATCATCAAGTTGAAAGACTGGGATGAACGTTCGATGACACAGAGTGCGGAAGTTGTTTACGGTAGCTTGTTCATGCGTGCACAGAAAGTAGTGAAAGATGCGCAGGTATTGTTCTTTACTCCGCCTATGATTCCGGGTTATTCGGCTTCCAGTGATATCGAGTTGAACATGCAGGATAAGACAGGGGGTAGTTTGGAGAAATTCTTTGAAGTATCCAAAGACTATATGGCAGCTTTGACAGCCCGTCCGGAGATTAAGTCGGCTCAGACAACTTTCAACCCGAACTTCCCGCAGTATATGATCGACATCGATGCGGCAGCTTGTAAGAAAGTCGGTATCAGCCCGAGTGATATCCTTATGACGTTGCAAGGTTACTATGGTGGTTTGTATGCTTCCAACTTCAACCGTTTCGGTAAGATGTACCGTGTAATGGTACAGGCCGATCCGGCTATGAGAGCCAATATGGAGTCGTTGAAAAATATCAAGGTGAGAAACGGTAACGAAATGGCACCGATTTCCCAGTTTATCACCATAGAAAAAGTATATGGGCCGGATATTATCAGCCGTTTTAATATGTACACCTCTTTGAAGGTGATGGTTGCTCCTGCTGATGGATTCACCAGCGGGCAGGCATTGAAAGCCCTAGAAGAAGTGGCAAGTACGACACTTCCTGCCGGTTTCGGTTACGAGCTGGGAGGTATGGCGCGTGAAGAGGCTGAGACAAGCGGTAGTACGACCGGTTTGATTTTCGTTCTCTGTTTCGTGTTCGTTTACCTGTTGCTGAGTGCCCAGTATGAAAGTTACGTATTGCCGCTGGCCGTATTGCTCTCCATCCCGTTCGGTTTGATGGGTAGCTTCCTGTTCGTTCAGGGCTGGGCAGCGCTAGGTAGCATTCCGGCATTGAAGATGATATTGGGAACGATGTCGAATAACATCTATATGCAGATCGCGTTGATCATGTTGATGGGTCTGTTGGCGAAGAACGCTATCTTGATCGTAGAGTTCGCCCTCGACCGTCGCCGTATGGGTATGAGTATTACCTGGGCTGCCGTGTTAGGAGCTGCTGCCCGTTTGCGTCCTATCCTGATGACCTCCTTGGCGATGGTAGTCGGTTTGTTGCCGATGATGTTCGCCTTCGGTGTAGGTGCTCACGGTAACCGTACATTGGGTACTGCTGCTATTGGCGGTATGTTTGTCGGTATGATCTTCCAGATCCTGATCGTTCCGGCTCTGTTCGTAGTATTCCAGTACCTGCAGGAAAAGGTTAAACCGATCGAGTGGGAAGATCTGGACAACAGCGATTTGAATACGGAAATAGAACAGTACGCTAAAAAATAAGTGAGAAGACAATGAAGAAGAAACAAATTATATATATGATGTGTGCGACCGCTCTGCTGAGCAGTTGCCACATCTACAAAGCATACGATCGTCCTGATACGATCACGGCTGACGGTATTTATCGTGATCCGGTATCAGCGACGGATACACTGGCTGCGGATACGACCAATATGGGAAATCTTCCCTGGCAGGAAGTCTTCCGCGATCCCAAACTGCAGGCTCTGATTGAAGAAGGTCTGGCAAATAACGTAGATATGCAGGCTGCCATTCTCCGTGTGGAAGAAGCGAAAGCCTTGCTGACTTCTGCCCGCCTGTCTTTCCTTCCGTCCTTAAACCTGGCACCACAAGGATCCGTGACCACAATGGGCGGTTCCAGCTATGCAAAAGCCTATACTTTACCGGCGGCTGCTAACTGGGAAGTCGATTTGTTCGGCAAACTGCTTAATGCAAGCCGCGACCAGAAAGCGATCTATCTGCAGAGCCAGTATTCGCAACAGGCCGTTCGTTCGCAACTGATCGGTGGTATTGCCAACGCTTATTTCACTTTGCTGATGCTCGACCGCCAGGTGGAGATCACAACCGAAACAGTCGGTATCTATAAAGAAAATGTACGCGCGATGGAGGCAATGAAAGAAGCCGGAATGACTACCGAAGCTGCTGTTGTCCAGATGAAAGCCGTATACCATCAGGTATCGTCTTCTTTGATCAACCTGAAACGCCAGGTGCGCGAAGTGGAAAATTCTTTGTCCGTACTGCTGGCAAAAGCACCGCAAACAATCGAACGCGGCCGTTTGGATGAACAGGTCATTCCGGACGAGATCATGGCCGGCGTACCTTTGCAGTTGCTGGAAAACCGTCCGGATGTGAAGATCGCAGAAATGTCACTGGCCAGTGCTTATTATACGACCAATAAAGCGCGTGCCGCTTTCTACCCGGGATTGAACATCACTGCTACGGCAGGTTGGACGAACGGTTCCGGTATAACTATTTCCGATCCGGGTAAATTCATGTTCCAGGCATTGGCCTCATTGGCACAGCCTATCTTCAACAACGGTAAGCTGATGGCTAACCTGAAGGTGTCGAAAGCGGAAGAGAAGATCGCGCAGATGAATTATCAGCAGAAAATTCTGGAAGCCGGCAAGGAGGTAAGCAATGCACTGCATCTGTATGATGCAACCAATAAGATGCTGGTTCAGGATAAAGAACAGATTGCGCAATTGGAGAAAGCCGTAGAATACACGAAAGCTTTGTTCCAGTCGGCACAGTCCACTTACCTGGAAATCTTATCGGCTCAACAAAGCCTTCTCAGTGCACAATTGACAGAAGTATCCGACAACGTTCAGCGTATGCAGGCTGTTATCAATCTGTATAGTGCTGTCGGAGGAGGAAGAGAGTAATAACCATTAAAACTCAGATTATTATGATTAGTCCGTTAGCTTATGTAGATGCCAGTGCAAAACTGGGTGCGAACGTAACCGTCCATCCTTTTGCCTACATCGATAAGAATGTAGAGATTGGCGATAACTGCGAGATCATGTCTCACGCCAGTATAATGAATGGCGCACGTTTGGGCAAAGGAAACCGTGTATTCAATGGTGCTGTCATTGCGGCGGAACCTCAGGATTTCAAATATAAAGGCGACAATACGCTGGTAGTTATCGGCGACGATAACGTGATCCGCGAAAACGTTGTCATCAACCGTGCCACCACACCGGACGGGCAGACGTTTATCGGTAACGGAAACTTCCTGCATGAAGGTGTACATATTTCGCATGATACCCATATCGGCAACCATTGCGTGCTGGGTTATGGCAGCAAGGTGTCCGGTAATTGTTTCTTTGAAGATTATGCCATCTTCGGTGGTAATGTGTTGGCAAGCCAGGGAAGCCGTATCGGAACCTGGTCGATGACACAGACCGGTTGCCGTTTCCGTAAAGACGTACCGCCTTATATCGTGGCAGCTCAGGAACCGACTACTTATTATGGGGTCAACTCGTTTATTTTGTCGCATCAGGGAGTTAGTGATAAGGTTATTAAACATATCAGCCATGCTTACCGTATCATCTACCAGGGTAACACCAGTCTGTTCGACGCCCTGCTGATGATCAAAGACCAGGTGCCGATGAGTGACGAGATACAGCATATCATTGATTTTATCAATGATTCGAAGCTGGGGATTATCGGAAGATAACTGTTCCGCTCTGAATTTGATTATATAAAAAACGGGATCTTCTTGAATGAGGATCCCGTTTTTTATCCGGTTGTACGTACATTTATGTTTATAGGCAGATTATTGGCAAAACTTTCCACGGAGATACAAAATGAGAATTAATCTATTTCCATTCATTTGGTAAATCGGAAAAATCTGATAATCCGACACATTCGCTGAAACAGGAATAAAAATATTTAGGTTTGATAAATTCACCGGTCTTATCATTACGTTCATAGAGATGGACTTTATTATTTTCTATTATTGTATAGGGAGATTCTCCTGTCAGATTTTTACATCCGGCGAATGTGACCATTAAATTTTCTATTTCTTTACAATTATCAAACAATCCGAAAGGAATTTCCGTCAGGTTTTTACAATTTTGAAAAGTAGACATAAAGTCGGAAGCTTGTGTGCAGTTATTGAATAATCCGGATGGTATTTCCTTCAAATTGACACAATTATGAAAAGTACTGGCAAATGTCATAACTGATGAACAATTGTCAAACAAACCGGGAGGAATTTCTGTTAAACCTGTACAACCGTTGAATGTGTTTTTAAAAGATTCAACTTGTGTACAGTTATTGAATAATCCGGATGGTATTTCCTTTAGATTGACACAATTATTAAAAATACCGGCAAATGATATAACTGATGAACAATTACCAAATAAACCGGAAGGAATTTCAGTCAGGTTTATACAATTATGGAATGTATTCTTAAAAGATATAACCGATCCACAGTCTGCAAAAAGATCGGAAGGAATTGTTGTTAACGGGCATTCGGAGAATGCATCTTCAAAAGATGTAACATCCGCAAGTGAACTTGAATCATAATTAGATAAATATGTTAAGTTAGTACATCCCTTAAATGCACTATACAGATTAGTTAGTCCGGTTTTTCCAAAATTATATATACCGGAAATACAAGCCAATTCTGATTCATCAAGTCCATTGGCGTTTATTTCTGTCACTGTGCCGGAAATAAGAATGAGATAGTCACCTTTTTTAGAATAAGTATGAGTAGGATAAGCCTCGGTAACTGTCTCCGGTTCCAGGTTATTGCCATCCCAGGCTATTTGGCAATTGACGGTGCCGGTAAAAGGTAGTTTTATCGAAGTTCCATCTATTGGAGTTGTTATTTTAAGCATCATTTTCTCTTCCAGAGGAATTTCAACTTCCGGTTCTTTAATATCTTCTTCATCTTCTTTGTCACAACTAAAAAGATGAAGACATAAAATGATGAAAAAGAATAACTTTAGTCTTTGAAAAATTACTGTTTTCATATGTTATTAATTTTATATCGGTGAGGGTGTGTCGAAACACCCTCATTAGCAGATTAATTAGTAAAGATTCTCCATTCAAGTTTTTTTCCCCAGTCAGTAGGTTGTATTTCTGATGTCCCTTTAACCGGAAAGTATAGACTTGTTCCTCCTTCTGTAGAAAAAGCCAAAGCATAGGTGGTTAATTGATAAAGTATACCGTCAGATATTGGTAGTGCTGTAAATCCAAGTGATAGAGATGTGTTGTTATTTATATTAGATACTTCTGGCATTTTGTCAGGATTTATACCTATATAATCCTGAGCTGAAGATAATGGAATTACATCTGAAACTTTCGTTGTAAAATATGCATGCAGAGTAAATGCATAAAATCTTACATTATATGGCCCGTTTCCTAAATGAGTAAAAAAATCGCTATAACCGAGTGATTGTCTAAGAGCTGAAGAAGAATAATCTGTTAGTGAAACAGTAATAGGATTAAGTATTGTTTCATAGCTACTGTATCCTGTTAATATAGTTGTTGGAATATTAGATGACGCTTTTGTTGTCACTGCTTGTGTAGAAGAATCTCTCGTAAAGAGAAAAGGCAAAACTTCTTCAATCGGATGTACAGAGGTAATTGTATCTAATGAATTAATAAGTTCTTGCATTTGTGGTGAAATATAAGTTTTAGTTTCAGCAATAAGATTCTTAATTTTATTAGGCATTTCATCTACAGATGTTATAACCTGCGGTTTATCCTCCTCTAATGGCATTTGTTTGTTTAGCTCATTGTCGTTTGAACAAGCGCAAAAGCTTAAGAAAAAAAGTACGGTTGGTAGTAGATAATAGTGTTTCATTTTTCTGGATTTTTTAATTAATAACTAGTGTTTATTTTACTTTGAATATCTTGCTACTGATTGAGTACAAATATTATAAGAATATTCGGGGTGAAAAAAGATAATCGGTGAATGGGTAGTTATAATCTATAAGGCGGGGCATTGGGAAGGTAAATTATAATAATTCAGGAGATTTGTTCTGGTTATTCAGTATTAAAATGGCTGTACATTTCTCACTATTCTATGTCAGTCGTTGTTCAATAAAAATTTATAATCTGCCACATCCAGCCAACGGTCGAACTTACGTTCGTGTAGTTTCGCGCTTCAATCCGTTGGTTTATTGGATGAAATAAAGTAACTTTGTCTGTATATAATTTAAAAAGTCTCCCGATTATGAACAAAGTGAAAGGTATACCTTATGGAATATCCGATTTCAACCGGATGCGAAACGATAATTTTTACTTTGTGGATAAGACTAAGTACCTGCCCCTTATCGAGCAGATGCCCAGTTATCTCTTTCTGATTCGTCCGCGCCGATTCGGGAAAAGCGTATTCCTGAGCATGATGCGTACCTATTATGATATTTCGCAAAAGGAAAATTTCGATAAATACTTCGGAGACTTGTGGATTGGAAGCCATCCTACGGAAACACGCAATAGTTATCAAGTACTTTATTTTGATTTTTCGAAAGCGAACCTGGGTAATGGGTCGCTGAAAGAAAACTTTAATGATTACTGTAATATCCGGCTTGCGGATTTCATGCGCCGCTATGCCTCCTACTATCAGAACGAAGGGATAGAAGAGTTCCTGAATGGTTCCGAAGCTTCAGATAAATTGCATTGGCTGGAAGCTACCGCCCAGCGCCTGGGTTATCCGCTCTATCTGATTATCGATGAATATGATAATTTCACGAACGTGATATTGAGTGAGCACGGGCAGCAGATGTTTCACGACCTTACTCATGCCAGTGGTTTCTATCGTGAATATTTCAAACAATTCAAGGGAATGTTCCACCGTATCTTCATGATGGGGGTCAGCCCTATTACATTGGACGACTTATCGAGCGGGTATAATATTGACTGGAATATCTCAACCGATCCACGTTTCAATGCCATGATGGGATTCGATGAGACGGAAGTCCGTGAAATGTTCCGTTACTACCAACAAAACGGCATGTTGACGGGAGATATTGAAGCTATGATAGCAGAAATGAAGCCGTGGTATGACAACTATTGCTTTGCTCGTTTGAGCTTAAAGGATGACAGGGTGTTCAATTGTGATATGACCTTATATTACTTACGAAATCAAGTTGATTTTCACTCTGCTCCCGAAGAAATGGTAGATAAAAATATCCGTACCGATTACAGCAAATTGAAAATGCTTGCCCGTATCGACCATGATACAACACATGACGGGAGCCGCATGAGTACGATCGAAGAGATTGCCGCTGAAGGTGAAATTTATGTCGACCTGCACACTTCCTTTCCTGCTGAACGGGTGGCGGATATAGATAATTTTCGCAGCCTGCTCTATTATTACGGGCTGCTTACTATATGCGGTACACGGGGCGACCGCTTGAAAATGTGCATTCCCAATAACTGTGTCCGCGAGCAGTATTTCGGATTCCTTCGCGATTATTATCAGCAACGTTACCAGTTAAATCTTTCCCATCTGAAGGATTTGATAGATGATTTTGTTTACGATGGGCAGTGGAAGCCATTCTTCGATAGCATTGCGCATGCTTATCGTGAAAATTCTGCCGTGCGTGATGCCATAGAGGGAGAACGGAATCTGCAAGGTTTTCTGAAAGCCTATCTCTCTCTTGCTTCCTATTACCTGATGGAGCCGGAGTTGGAGTTAAACTACGGCTACTGTGATTTTTTTCTCCTGCCCGACAAACAGCGTTATCCCGATGTGGCACACAGTTACATACTGGAATTGAAATATTCCCCCCGTACTGCCACTGACTCCGAACTGGAAGTCCAGGCCGAAGAGGGACGGCGTCAGTTGTTGCAATACAGTAAAGATAAAATGGTACGCTTCCTGGCTGAAGGAACGACACTTCATCGGTTATTGTTGCAATTCAGGGGATGGGATATGGTGAGGTGTGAAGAAGTTCAATAATCAGTTCATAATCTGCCACATCCAGCCAGCGGTCGAACTTACGGCCTACCTCATGGAAACAGGATACCTGTTTGAAACCCAGCCGCTCGTGTAGTTTCACACTCGGTTCGTTAGGGATGGTGATGCAGGCTATCAGGGCATGGAAGGAGCGGCGGCGGCAATCGTCGATCAACTGTTTCATCAATTGGTTGCCATATCCTTTGCCGGAGTGATCCGGGTGCAGATAAATGGTCGTTTCGACAGTGGTGCGGTATGCTTTCTTCACTTTCCATTCGTGCGCATAACAATAACCGACTACTTTCCCGTCTTCTTCATAGACCCATGTCGGGTAATGTTCGATGATGGGGGCTAGCCGTTGACGCATTTCGGCTTCGGTGGGGACTTCGGTGTCGAATGTTATTACGGTGTTATGTACATAATAAGCATAAATGGAGACAATCTCAGGGATGTCGTTCAGGGTCATTGGGCGGATCATAAAGCAGTTTTTCCGCAAAGATAAATATTTATTTGAGGATATGACAGGGGGAGAGGAATTGGTTTGATAGACACATGGAACGAGGTCGATAGGGCCTCATTCCATGTGCAGAATGAATTACTTCAGTTCTTTGATCTTGATGTTCTTGAAGTGGACTTCATCTCCGTGATCCTGTAAAAGGATATGACCTTCTTCTGCTTCTCCGAAGGCAGGCCAGTCTGCATATTTACTGCCGGCAACGAGAGCTCTCCACATCTGGTCGTTGCGGTTATATTCGACGACCAACATACCGTTCAGCCAATGTTCGATATGATTACCTTTCACAACGATGCGGGCTGTGTTGAACTCATTTTTTTTGAACGGCTTCTCCTGGCAGGCCGGGATCAGGTCGTATAGTGAGCCGACCGTGCGGTTGCCTTTTCTTCCCAGCTTGGCATCTGGATGTTTGTCGTCGTCGAGTATCTGGAACTCGCAGCCGATAGCCGATCCTTCTCCTTTGTTCAGTTCCGGGTCGACGAAATATTTGATACCGCTGTTGGCACCTTCCGTGATCCTGAAGTCGGCCACCAGTTCAAAGTTTTTATACGTTTTGATGGTGACGATATCTCCTCCGTTACCCGACTCTTTTCCTTTGGCTTTTTCAACCACCAGTTCGTTGCCGATGATATTCCAACCTTTTTCGGGGAAGTTTTGTTGCTTGGCTCCACGCCAGCCGTTCGTAGTCTTTCCATCCCACAGGAGTTCCCAGCCCTCGTTCTTTTCCTGGCCGGTCAATACGTTGTCTGCCTGTGCAAATGCACTGATAGGAGCTAGTGTGCAGCTTATAAGTGCGAAATAGATAAATCCTTTTTTCATGATAAATGAATTGTAAGTTTAATATTTAATTGAATGATCCTATTAATAGTAACCTTCATTCTGTTCTTCGCTGATCTCTCCGACCGGATTCAGGCGGTCGATATGTTTCTGCGGGATCGGACGGAGCTTGTGATAGGGTTTGATATGAATAGCTTCCGGATTATATTTCTTCACCCAGTCATACAGCAGTTCGCAGCGTACCAGGTCTTCCCAACGGTTGGTTTCTCCCAGTAATTCACGTCCCCGTTCATTGAGGATGAATGTGATGAAATCGTCCTTCAGGTCTGCCGCTGTTATTTTCAGATCCTCATAAGTGCTTTTAGTATCGTTACTGCCTCCTTCAAAGAGCCAGATCTGTTGATCTTTCTGTTCCCCATCAGACCATGCGGCACGTTTACGGATCACATTGATATATTCGGCGGCCTTATCGAAGTCACCTTTGCGGCCGGCAGCTTCGGCAGCCAGCAGATAGGTTTCACCCAAGCGCATACGAACCCATTCGCGGGAACCTTTTTCTTCCGAAACAGAAGGACGGTTCGGATCCAGGTATTTAACAAGTGACGGGAAATAACGGATCGAATGCATTTCACGGGGAAAATAAGAATAAGTATAGTTGGCACGGAATTTACGCATCTCATCGCTGTTGGATACGAATCCTGTCTTTTCCATTGTATAATAAATGGCTGTATCGCCATGCTGGAACTTCAGTTGACCATCGACTTGCCCTTTTGAAGGATCGGGCGTGAAATAAACAGTACCGTCGTATGACAGCGGTTCCCATACCGGCAAAGTGTTTACGTTATTGGCATAATATACCCATTTGAAACTCTTGTAAAAACGTGAGTCGTGCAGACGGTCGTACAAATCGTCCATCGTTTTTGGGGTCGCTACGTGGCGGCGGTATGGACGGCCGTTGGCAATATCACGCAACATGCCGGGTTGGTCTTCATACCAGGACAACCAGAAAAGATGCTGTTTATTGCCATCACCGTTAAACATCGGCTCTGTTGTGAACTGCACGGCAAACACAACCTCCGAATTGCCCTGGTTGCTGATATCCCACAGGGAAGCAAAATTATCCTGCAACGTAAAAGCCCCGCTATCGATCACCTTTTCTGCATAATACAGCGTACTGTCCATGTCTGTTGTTTGCTGGCCGCGCGGATCGTTGATTGCACTGCCGCGGGTCAGATACACCTTCGCCAACAGATGTGCCGCCGAATAGCGGGTGGCACGTCCTTTGGTTGCCACCTTTTCTGGCAGGTTTTCTGCTGCATTACGCAAATCGCTTATAATCAGATTATAGATATCGGCTACCGGAGAACGTTTAAAATCCGTACGGATATCGAAACTTCCTTCGGTTACCAGCGGGATACGTCCGAATTGTTGCACCAGATCGAAATAAAGATACGCACGGATAAACTGCATTTCGGCATAACTCTGCGATTTCACATTCTCCAGTAAATCCTGGGAGTCCTGAATTTTCTTCATGGCAATGTTGGCATCACTGATTCCTTTATAGTGATTTTCCCACATCTCATACAGAATCCCGTCATCGGGGTTCAGTTGTGTCGCATACTTATTATAAGATTCGCGGTGATTACCGTCCTCGCCCTCGGTAAATAAATCCGTGCCGTGCTCGGTCAGGACATCGAAACGTTCACCGCCGACTCCCCAGCGGAGAAAGCCGTATGCCGCTGTAATGGCTGCATTGACTCCGGCTTCCGTTTCGTAATAATCGTATGACATCACCGGAGCGTCATCTTCACTTAACCAGCTGCTGCAACCTGTAGTTGAGAGTGTCAGGCCTGCCAGCATATAGTAATATATAGATTTCATTTTTATTCTTTATTTATAAGGTTAAACTACAAAGTCAAATTGATACCGAAGACCCAGGAACTAACGCTCGGTGTGCCGAAGCCGCTACCGTCTGTTTTAGGATTACCCGCATCGTCCACTTTGGCCGCTTCCGGATCGATACCTGTGTAATTGGTGAAAATAAACGGATTCTGGGCGGTGAAGTAAACACGCAGTTTCTCTACCAGGAACTTCTTCGTCAAATCTTTCGGCAGGGTATATCCCAGCGTCATCGATTTTACACGCAGGTAATCGGCCTTTTCGTAATAAGTGGATGTGATATAGATCGGGCGTTCTTCGTCGATACTGGGACGAGGATAGGCATTCGTTGGATTATTCGGTGTCCAGTAATCCACTTTCACGCCACCGTTGCGTCCGCAATGTTCCACTGCGTAAATATCATTATACAACATGGACCCCAGGCTTGCATATAAAAAGACAGACAGGTCGAAGCCTTTATAATTAAAGGTGTTTACCATACTGGCAATCAGTTTGGGACGTGGATTGCCAATGATTTGCTTGTCGGCATCCGTTATCTTATGGTCACCGTTCACATCCTCGATCTTGATATCCCCCGGAGCAAAGTCTGTACCGTTGGCTGCAAACTTCGCCATTTCGGCAAGGTCTGCTTCAGTGTTTTGCCAGATACCGACCTTTTTGTAATCGTAATGTACGTTTACAGGCTGACCGATAAACCATTTGCTTCCTATATCATCATTCTTGCCATTATACAATTCGACTATTTCTTCCTTGTTTGACGACAGCATCAAATCCGTACTCCACTGGAAGTCTTTCGTATCGATGTTCACGGTATTGATGGACACTTCTATCCCTTTATTACGTGTCTTACCCACATTCGACAAAACGTTGGGGAAACCGGAAACAACCGGCAACTGGCGTTTCAGCAACAGATCGTGTGTGTTCTGCATATACAGGTCAACCGTACCGTTGATGCGTCCTTTTAAAATTCCGAAATCGATACCGAGGTTCCATTGGTCGGTCGTTTCCCAGGTCAGCAGACTGTTTGCCATGATATCGGGAGCATAACCGATGGTACCCGATGCGCCGTTATCGAACGGGTATCTGATCAATGTCAGGCGGCCTTTTGTCTGATAAGGGTCTACGGCCGAGTTACCGGTCTTACCAAAGCCGAGTCTTAACTTCAGGTTATCCAACCAACCGGATGTGTGAGCCATAAAAGACTCTTCGTTAATACGCCATGCCAAAGCTGCGGAAGGGAAAAGAACCCATTTATGACCGTCTGCCAAACGGGAAGAACCGTCGTAACGGGCGGAAACAGTCAGCAGGTAACGTCCTAAGTAGTTATAATTGATACGTCCCATGAAGGAGGCCATATTCCATTTGACCATCGAGCTCTCGATCTTGTTGGTCACCAGTCCCGATCCCAGGTCATAATATTTAAGATTATCCGACGGCAGGTTTTCCATTGCGACATTGACGCTTTCCTTTTTGTCTTCCTGAATTGACTGTAATAAAGTCACACCCAACGTATGTTTGTCATTAAATGTCTTATCATAGAAAAGCATGTTTTCCAATGTAAACATCGTGTATTTATCAACGCCGTTTTTGGCATAAGAAGTACCCATACCCCGGTTACTGGTCTTTGCGGATCTGAACTCATAATCCTGTACGGTACGTGAGTCGATACCCAGATTCGAGCGGAACTTCAATCCGTCAACCGGCAGTTTGACATCCAGGAAATAGCTACCCAGGTAACGAGTCGTTTTCAACGGACGGTCGACGGCACCCGGAACAAGATCCATCATCGTATTATATACATTATAAGAGCCGGGTAATGGAATAAGCTCTCCCTTTTCATCCCACAACTGCGCCAACGGGCTTAAACGCCAGCCACTGGCAAGTCCGGAGCCGCGTTGCTGGGTAGCATGCGAATATTGTGTCTGTGCACCGATCTTCACATATTTATTGATCTCATGGTTCAGGTTCAAACGGATAGAATACCGTTCGTAATCTTCATCTTTGAAAATACCGTCGTTCTTATTATAGGTAGCGGAAGCCAGGAAGTTGGTTCGTTCGCCACCCCCACGAATACTCAGCTGATGGTCGGTAACCATACCGGTACGGGTCACGTTATCCATATAATGCGTGGTGCGTACGCGGGACGGATCATAAACACCATTGTCGCCCCAACCCATCATGACAGACTCCATGATCGACGGGTCGCGGGTAAAGCCCGGACAAACCAGATCCTGATCCCTGGATGCAACATCCGAGTTGTAACGGATCGAGTTGTTTGCTGTGTTGCGGTAAGCTTCGCGGGTATACTCGGCATATTCGCCGCCATCCCATAAATCCAGTTGGTTTAAAATTGTTTGTGCGCCCACATAACCGTTGTAGTCAATCTGGGTTTTGCCGGACTTCCCTTGTTTCGTTGAGATCAGGATAACACCGTTAGCACCACGGGCTCCGTAGATGGCTGTTGCAGAGGCATCTTTCAATACTTCCATCGACTCGATATCCGACGGGCTGATCTCTCCCATGCCACCGGTAACGGGCACACCATCGATTACATATAACGGATCGTTGCTGGCGGTGATAGAACGTTTACCACGGATCATTACACTGGGGGTAGAACCCGGCGACCAGTTGGAATTGGAAACGACCACGCCCGGAATGCGTCCCTGCAATGCTTCCGATGCCGTAGTGGCCGGTACTGCCGTGATCTTCGCTGCATTGACGGAAGCAACGGCTCCGGTCAGGTCTCTTTTCTTAACCGTACCATAACCTACCACCACGACTTCATCCAATCCCTGTGCATCTTCCTTCAGCAAGACGTCTATTTTATTGGCTTCGGATACTTTTACTTCGACGGGAAGGTAACCGATATAGGATATCAGCAAAGACTCGCCGGAAGCGGTAGTAAGGGAAAAGTTTCCATCGATGTCGGTGATTGTTCCGTTCGTCGTACCTTTTACCACTACGTTGGCCCCGATAACAGGTATGCCTGTTTCATCGAGAACAACACCGGTGATCGTCTTCTCTGCTTGTTTGCTGTTGGTCTTAGCCGGAGCTTTAACGATTACGATTGTCTTGTTGCTGACCTTGTAAGAAAGACCATGTTTTTCCAGTACTTGATTTAAAACATCCTTTAAAGGACGGTCTGTGACGGAAACTGCTATATCCGGATTTTCACTTAATATTATATCCCGGTAAACGACGGATAAGGATGTTTGAGTTTCTATCTTATTAAAGAACTCTTTCAATGTGACATTCTGCAGATTCATCGATATCTTTTGCGAAATGTCCTGTGCATACATTGTAGAACAGAAGAACAGGAGTACGATACTCCAAAACACTTGCTTCATGATTACAAAAGTTAGATTTAAGTGGATAATTAAAAGTTTAATAAAAATACTATTTGCTTGATAACTGATGATTTACGTCATTCCATAGGCTTATCTATTTATTAAGTTTATTCGACTTGTTGATTGTGATGTTGTTGCCCGTTATTTCATAATCGAACCCGTATTGTATCTTCAATGCTTCCATCACATAAGGCAACTGTTCGTTCTTGAACGAGCCCGAGATACGGTCGCCTGCAATCTCGGGACACAATAATTCGATCTTTACACCATACCAGCGTTCTATTTTATGGAACACAGTGCTAAGTTTTTCCGATTCGAAAACCAGGTGGTCGCGCGTCCACGCTGTTTCTTTCAGATTGTCTGTGTTGTACAGGCTTATTTTCCTGTCGTTGGAATAGACCGCTTTCTGGTTGGGCTTTAATATGAATGTTTCCGACGGATATCTGGAGTCATAAAGACGGATGGATCCTTCTATCAGGGAGGTCTCGATAGAGTGGTCATCCTCGCAGGAGTGAACGTTGAAACTGGTACCGAGTACCTCGATGTTTAAATCTCCCACTTGTACGACAAAAGGATGTTCCTTGTCTTTAGATACATGGAAATAACCTTCACCGGTCAGCTTGACGACACGTTTACCGTTCTGGTAGGTGTATGATAAGCTACTGGCGGAGTTTAATTTGACGGCACTTTTATCCGGCAATGTCAACTGTACCTTGTTGCCGGACGGGACTTCCGCTAGGAAAGGCTCACCGGATGGCTGCTTCTGCATAACAGAGATATTCCAGCCGGTAACGGAGAGCAGAGTAATTACGGCGATAGCTGCCGCGATCCGGTACCACTGTACAAATGTCTTTTTCTGTTGAGGTACTATTTGTTCGTGGAGTTTGTTACGGAGATCCTGTTTGCGTTGTGCATCCATTGCCGGGAAGTGATCGTTCTTCTGCCAGAAGTCTTCCATGCTTTTGGCCAGTTCGGTATCCGGGAGTTGATTCAAAGACTCCTTGAAGTCTTTGAACCGTTCCCTGTTGGTATTTCCATTTAAGAATTGAGAATATAATTTGTTGAATAAATCAGTCATACTTTCTTGATCGTTTATAGTTACACGAAAGAGCACCAAAATAGTACCAGCTATTTTGATGTGTTCTAAAACATATTTTGTCTATGCTTAAATAAAGAGGGCAAAGAGGAAGTTGTATTTGCCGAGTTCGACACGTAATACTTTCAACGCTGCGGATAAATGGTTCTTTACCGTCTGTTCGGATAGGTTCGAGGCGGCGGCTATTTCGGTGTTGCTCATCCCTTCCTCACGGCTCAGTTCGAAGATGTTGCGTTGGGCGGGTGTCAGTTTTTGTTTGGCGATCGCTAGCTTTTCGAGGAAATCGTTGTAGTAGACTTTCTCGACGGAGGTATTATCCAGTAAGTTTTCGTCCTCACAGAAAGCGATGTAATCTTCAAAGTTTGCCCGGTTCACCTGCTGGCGGAAAATATCTATTACATGGTTTTTCGCGATAGTGAACAACATGGATTTGAAAGAACCTTCCACCGATAAGGATTCCCGCATATTCCACAGCTTGAGGAAAGTGTCCTGAACAATATCTTCAGCTTGTACAGTCGACTTGGTATGCAATAGGGCAAATCCGTATAGAGAGTCGGCGTATACATTATATAATGTATCGAAAGCCTCATACGAACCTTCTTGAAGTTTCTTTATCGTCTCACAATGTATTGATTTTTCGGGCATATAATACTAGCTTATCTTGAGTGCGTAAAGATAGGAATAATATTATTCCCTTTTCGTATATTTGAGGGAGTGAAATAAGAAGCCGTGCCGGAAAGGGCGGATATCAACAATAATCGTATCTCCAATCCTTTATAAAAAAGTTTTCCAAAATAAATCCTTCAATTGTTCAGCACCGAGGATATATAGTTGAACATCTTGTATTTAAGGCTGAAGGAAATTTTACTTAGAGGAAGGAGACGGCTTTGTTTTTGGATTAATGCTTCATATTCCTGCCTAAAATCAATACCATTCTTAGTCCATTCCTTCAGGCGAAGAGTGAGACTGGAGTAATGAGTAATAACAGGATATATAGTATACTATTATCATGCAAGTTAGTACTATTTTATTGTTTGTCATTTGTCGAACGCTTGTATCACAATTGTCGAACAAGCGTTTGACAGCTGACAAACAAGCGTTCGACAAGTGACAAACGGAAAAGAAGAAAGGACAATTGAGCCAAAAGGTCACTACCTATGCGGTAGAATACAATATACAAACAGATAATCGGCCGGAGGCTATTCGTTCTTTTTATACTATCGGAAGTTATCGTTTCTGAATAAAAAAAATCAACATTCCAGATAATTCCTTCAGCAAAATTATTTTCCTTCAGCCATACAAGTGTGATTACCAGCAAAATACCAACAATCCTGAATAAATGAAGGATTTATTTTAGAAAACTTTTATTGTATAGATTGTTCAATCGGAGGGAAGTTTTGTTTTTGCCGGATACAAATAAAAAACACCTTTAGATGTTGAAATATATAAATAATGTCTATATTTGTCCCGTTGCCTGTTATTAGGTAATAAACCAATAAAACCATTGACATATGGAAAAGTACGTAAACATTATGTTAGACAAGGCTTTTAAAACCGTATTTGGTAAAAAGCAAGTAGCAATCGACTTTATCAATGCCGTTCTTGAAGGCGAACATCAGGTAAAAGACCTGACCTATCTTGATAAAGAAATCCAACCGGAAGTAATAGAACAACGCACAGTGATCTTCGATCTTCTTTGTGAAGATGTGGACGGAACTAAATTTGTGCTTGAAATGCAGAATTGCCCCCAACGTTACTTCTTTAATCGTGGGTTTTATTATATTTGTCGGATGGTCTCCCGTCAGGGAGAGATAGGTTCTGACTGGAAGTTTAGCTTGCTTCCTGTATATGGCATCTATCAGCTGAACTTTAGTCTACCTGAATTTCAGAGTTGGCGTACAGACGTGGTGCTGGCTAATGAAGCAACAGGTAAAGCTTTCGGTGAGGTTAAACTGAAGCAGATTTATCTTTCGTTTGACCTGTTTAATTTAAGTAAAGAGGAATGTCAAACGCCTCTTGAAAATATAGTTTATATATTGAAGAATATGAATTTATTTGATATGTCTCCGTTTAAGGAGAAAAATGATGCCTTCAAACGCCTGCTTGATGTGGCTAATCTGGATGCAATGACCTCTCACGAACGGGCTGTCTATGAAGAGAACTTGAAGATTTACCGCGACTGGCGCAATACTTTGGAATATGCAGTGGAAGAGGCTGAAGAGAAAGGTCTGAAAAAAGGGAAAGCAGAGGAGCAACGTCAGATTGCTGCGAATTTAAAAAAGCAGGGAGTCGATATTAAAGTAATCGCCAAGTGCACCGGTTTATCCGATGAAGAAATAGAACAATTGTAATATTTGTGATCCTGTAAAATCACTGTTTAGCAGGTAATTAAAAGTAGAAAGAGGATAGCCCCATCGGAGCTACCCTCTTTCCTATATAATCAATGAGTTTGTTTACTGATTATAATGCACCTACTTCTTTCAAAGCAGCGTTTGTTCCCTTAACAGCTACAGCGCTCTTAGCGAACAATTCTTTTTCTTCAGCTGTCAGTTCCAGTTCAACGATCTTTTCGATACCGTTCTTACCCAGGATAACAGGAACACCGATACAAAGATCAGATTCGCCGTATTCTCCTTCCAGATAAACTGAACAAGGAACCATCTTGCACTGGTTGTGGATGATTGATTCAACAACGAATGCTCCGGCAGCACCCGGTGCATACCAAGCAGAAGTACCCAACAATTTAGTCAGTGTAGCACCACCAACCATTGTAGAAGCAACAACTTCCTGCAGTTTGTCAGCGCTCAACAGTTTGCTAACAGGGATACCTTTGTATGTAGCCAGACGAGCCAACGGAATCATTGTAGTATCACCGTGACCACCGATTACCATACCTTCTACTTCGTTAGCGTTGCATCCCAAAGCCTGAGACAAGAAATATTTGAAACGAGAGCTATCCAGAGCACCACCCATACCGATGATACGGTTTTTAGGTACACCCAGTGCTTTCAATGCCAGATAAGTCATTGTATCCATCGGGTTAGAGATAACTACGATGATTGCATTCGGAGAATATTTCAGTAGATTTTCTGCTACACTCTTAACGATACCTGCGTTTACACCGATCAACTCTTCACGAGTCATACCCGGTTTACGAGGAATACCTGAAGTGATAACAACAACATCAGAATTTGCTGTTTTTGCATAGTCGTTTGTGCAGCCAACCAATGTAGTATCGAAGCCCAGCAGCTGAGCTGTCTGCATCATATCCATTGCTTTACCTTCGGATACGCCTTCTTTTACATCAAGCATTACAACTTCGTCTGCCACTTCATTGAAGGCAAGAACATTTGCGCATGTAGCACCTACATTACCGGCGCCAACAACTGTTACTTTAGACATAATAATAAGTTTTATATGTTATTACTTATAATAATACTTCCTGTTTTTAACGAGGACAAAGGTACAATGTATTGCTGAATAAAGAAATATTTCCGTAAATAATTTATCGGCTATGATTATTAATTATAGCTAAATGGGGTATAGGTTTCCTTCGAAAACATTTCCGGTTTCATGAACAATCGTTGTTGATGGATAGTTTTTAATAAAAGGGGTTTCATAATCTTAAATCGATATGTCTATGGCTGAGTTATTTCATTCCTATTTGAAAGTTGCAATATTCTCTACAGGCTTATTATTCATCACTTCCTGGGAAGGCCGGGGGCAAGTGGCCCGGTTATTGCCTGATTCGATAAAGACTGTCGTTCCCGATACGGTGAAGATGGATGAGGAGATATCGGTGGGATATGCGACGGGCAACCAACGTACCATTTCAGGTTCTGTCGATAAGGTATCGGAAAAGCGGATGAACAAAGGTTTTGTATCCAATCCGCTGAATGCGTTAAGCGGCCAGTCGGCCGGTGTCAGTATTTCTCCGGGAACGAACAGGGCGGCCGCCCTGACTTCTGTCCGGGTACGTGGTACTACTTCCCTGACCGGTGGTAATGATCCGTTGGTCATTATCGACGGGGTTTCTTCCGATTTGAGTACGCTTAGTTCCATTTATCCGGCGGATATAGAGAGCTTCACGATCCTGAAAGATGCTTCCGAAACGGCACAGTACGGTTCGCGCGGTGCTTCCGGTGTGATCGAAGTGGCAACCAAGAAGGGGAAAGGCGGTGCGTTCAGTATCAGTTACGATGGTAGTTTCGGAGTGGAAGCGGTTTATAAGAATATGAAGATGCTTTCGGGCGACGACTTCCGCGCGGTTGCCAATGAACGGAATATCGATATCCTGGACTTGGGCTATAACACGAACTTCCCCGATGAGATTACCCGTGTCGGGATCGTGCAGAACCATCATATCGCTTTGGGCGGCGGCTCGGAAACATCCAACTATCGTGCATCCCTTGGTGTGGTGGATCGTGACGGGGTGGTACGGACAAATGATATGCAGAACTTTACTGTTAAACTGGATATTTCGCAAAAGGCTTTCAGCGACCGGTTGAAAATAGATATGGGTGTTTTCGGTTCCCTGCAAAAGAACCGTTACCTGAATGATATCCAAAAGACGTTTTATTCGGCGGCAGCGTTCAATCCGACCTTTCCCAACCACCGGGACGAACAGACCGGATCGTGGAACGGTGTTACCAATGCCAGCCAGATCACCAATCCGTTGGCCTGGTTGGAGGTGAAAGACGATGATTCGAATGCGCACTTTAATACGCATCTGAAATTTACCGTCAGGCTGAGTAAGCAGTTGAAGTTTTCCGCTTTCGGTTCTTATACCTATAATGTAATAGATAACTCCCAGTATCTGCCGACCACGGTATGGGCGCATGGACAAGCCTATAAAGGGGAGAGGAAGATGGAAGACCTGCTGGGTAACCTGATGTTGAGTTACTCGAACGACTGGGGAAAGCATCATCTGGATGCGCTTGGTCTGGCGGAAGCACAGAAGAACATACTGACCGGATTTTATACGACTGTAACGAACTTCTCGTCCGATAAGTTCGGCTATAACAATCTGCAGGCAGGAGCAGTGCGCCTGTGGGAAGGAACGAATTCTTATTATGAAGATCCTCGCCTGAGCTCTTTCCTGGGACGTGTGAATTATGTGTATGCCGGGCGGTATGTAGCCACGGTCAATGCGCGTGCGGATGCTTCGTCGAAGGTCGGAAAGAATAATAAATGGGGTTTCTTTCCTTCCGTCTCCGCTGCCTGGGTGGTAAGTGAGGAGGATTTTATGAAGCAGTTCACGTTTATGAATAACCTGAAGGTGCGTGCCGGTTATGGTTTGTCGGGAAATCAGGATGCTATCGATTCGTATAACTCCCTTCAGTTGGTCAAGCCTAACGGGGTAGTCTCTTCCGGCGGTACTCCGACGGTGACGATGGGGGTGATACGGAATGCCAACCCCGACCTGAAGTGGGAGGTGAAGCGTACGGTGAATGCCGGTATAGATGTCGGCTTTTTACGTAACCGCTTGCTCTTTACCTTCGATTATTATAATTCGAAGACGAGCGATATGCTTTATCTCTATGATGTGAGCGTTCCGCCGTTCGCCTATAATAAGTTGCTGGCAAACCTCGGTTCCATGCGTAACAGCGGTGTCGAACTGGGATTTGGTGTCACTCCTCTTCAGACGAAAGATATGGAACTGAGCGTGAACGTGAATGTGACGTTCCAGCAGAATAAATTATTGTCCCTGAGCGGAATGTATAAAGGGGAACTGATGTCTGCCCCGGAATATACCAGTATCTCGGATCTGAATGGTGCAGGCTTCCACGGTGGATATAATCATATTGTCTATCAGGTTGTCGGGCAGCCTTTGGGTGTCTTTTATCTCCCTCATTGTACAGGATTGACGCAGCAGGAGGATGGTAGTTATAAATATGAGATTGCCGACCTGAACGGGGGAGGAGTGAATATTGAGGACGGCGAAGACCGTTATATTGCCGGACAAGCAACTCCTAAAACCATGCTGGGCTCGAATATCAGTTTCCGGTACAAGCATTTCGATGTATCGTTACAGATAAACGGGGCATTCGGACATAAGATCTATAACGGGACTTCGCTTACCTATATGAATATGGGTAGCTTCCCCGACTACAATGTCATGCAGGGTGCACCCGGGCAGAATATCAAAGACCAGACGGCTACCGATTACTGGTTGGAAAAAGGCGATTATATCAATTTCGATTACTTGACTGTCGGCTGGAATGTGCCGTTAGGTAAATGGAAGAAGTATGTACGGAGCCTGCGACTGTCGTGCTCCGTGAATAACCTGGCGACGATCACCGGTTACTCCGGCCTTACGCCTATGATTAACAGCTATATAGTCAATAACACGCTGGGGATAGACGATAAACGGAATTATCCGGTTTACCGCTCTTATACTGTTGGCCTGAGTTTTCAATTTTAATCGTTTATCATGATGAAGAAATTAATTTTACTTTCCTGTATATTATGTGGCTTTGCCCTTCTCTCATGCAGTAAATTCCTGGAAGAGAACCCGAGGGATCAGATACCGGAAGAGGATGCTTATGATAATGCCACTTCGGCGTACCTGAATACAGTGGCGACACTTTATAATTATGTAGGAGGTTACAGCGATAGCCAGGGATTGCAGGGTACTTACCGGGGAATTTACGATCTGAATACGTTTACTACCGATGAGGCTATCTTGCCGACCCGGGGTGGCGACTGGTATGACGGCGGTTTCTGGCAAGGATTGTTCCTTCATAAATGGGGTGTCAACAGTGATGCGATACGGGCAACCTGGGAATATTTGTACAAGGTAATCGTATTAAGCAATAAATCGCTCGAACGGCTGGATGAGTTCTATAAACAAACCAACAATAAATATATACCGGCTTATATGGCGGAAGTCAGAGCTTTCCGGGCAATGTATTACTATTATCTGGTCGATATGTTCGGACGTGTGCCACTGGTATTATCTTCTTTTACTCCGATGAAGGAAGTGAAACAGAGTACCCGCGAAGAAGTGTTCAGCTTTGTTGTAAAGGAATTGCAGGAATCGCTGCCGCTGCTGAGTACGGAAAGGAGTAACCAGTTGGGGGATTATTATGGCCGGATGACTCGTCCGGTAGCTTATTTCCTGTTGGCTAAACTGGCATTGAATGCAGAGGTCTATACGGATAACGACTGGACGAGCGGCAGCCGTCCGGATGGGAAGAGCCTGTTCTTTGAAGTAGGCGGACAGCGCTTGAATGCCTGGCAAACAACAGTTGCCTACTGCGACTCCATCACTGCACTCGGTTATCAGCTTTCCCGCAATTATGAGGATAACTTCTCGGTATTCAACGAGACTTCCGTAGAGAATATATTTACCATTCCGATGGATAAGAATTTCTACACGAACCAGATGCAATACTTATTCCGCTCCCGCCATTATAACCATGCCAAAGCGTACGGGTTATCGGGTGAGAACGGATCTTCTGCCACTATAGAAGCGCTTCGCACCTTCGGCTATGATACCGGTTCGGTAGACTCCCGCTTCGACAAGTGTTATTTTGCCGGCATTATGCTCGACCTGAACGGGGATACCATCCGTCTGGATAACGGGGTTGTACTGGAATATCTACCTTGGACGGTCGATCTGGATGTATCGGGGAAAACGTATGAGAAAGTGGCCGGTGCCCGTATGAAGAAATACGCTATCGACAAAACGGCTACCAAAGACGGAAAACTGATGGATAACGATATCGTCTTATTCCGTTATGCCGATGTCTTATTAATGAAAAGTGAAGCGAAGGTTCGTAACGGTGAGAATGGGGATGCGGAACTGAATCAGGTCCGTTCGCGGGTCGGTATGGCCGACAGGCGTGCTACGCTGGATAATATACTGGCGGAGCGCCAGCTTGAATTTGCCTGGGAAGGATGGCGGCGGCAGGATCTGGTGCGTTTCGGTTTGTTTACCCGGGCATATAGCAGCCGTCCTCAGTTGCCGGACGAGGGGAGTGGCTATACGACCGTTTTCCCTATTCCTGAGAATATTTTGTTCCTGAATGGTAATCTAACACAGAACCCGGGATATTGATACAAACGAAAAAGGATGCTTCGTCTCCGGAGCATCCTTTTTTCATATCTGTTATAGAATTGTTTCTTATAACTGAATCCAGCGAATATATGCAAAGTCCATACGGTGAGGCAATTCTTTGTTTACTGGGTAAACGCGGAAGCCCATCTTGTGGTTACCAGCTTCGCTCGGTGTTGTCTTCAATTCGAAGAATAATTTAGAGCCTTCTTCTTTCTTCAATTCAAACTGTTTCGTATAAAGCAGTTCAAGCTGATGATTTTCTGTATTCTCTTTCGTTACAACCACTTCAGCACCTAACATTCCCTGAAGATCTTTACGGTCGATCACCAGATTGAATGAATATTCCTGGCCTACTACAGGACCGTCTACTGAAAGGTCTTTGCTGCAGGTGAATGATTCGACCTGGAAGCTGTCCCAGTGCTGAGCCACTTCTTCTTTCCATGCAGCGATCGCTTTTGCTTCGGCGAAGCTGTTTTCATGCAGATGAGAAGAACGGGTAGCCAGTTTGTTGTAGAAACGATCCACATAATCATCCAGCATACGTTTCATTGTGTAGTCAGGAGCGATCTGTGACATGGAGTTCTTGATGTACTGGATCCATTCCGGAGAATATCCCTTACTGTTCTTTGCATAGTAAGTCGGGATAATTTCTGTTTCCAGAATATGGTAGATAGTTGCAGCATCCAGCTGATCCTGATATTGCTGATTTTCGTAAGTACGCTTGTCGGTCAAAGCCCAACCTGCACCTTCTTTGTAACCTTCATACCACCAACCGTCGAGTACGGAGAAGTTCAGGACACCGTTCATTTCGGCTTTTTCACCAGATGTACCTGATGCTTCTAACGGACGTGTCGGCGTGTTCAACCAAACATCCACACCTGCGATCAAGTGACGTGCCAGACGCATGTCGTAGTTTTCGAGGAAGATGATCTTGCCCAGGAACTCCGGACGACGGGAGATCTCGACGATATGTTTGATCAGTCCCTGTCCGCCACCGTCTGCCGGGTGAGCTTTTCCTGTAAATACGAACTGGATCGGATATTTCTCGTTGTTAACGATCTTAGCCAAACGGTCGAGGTCGGTAAACAACAGGTGAGCACGTTTGTAAGTAGCGAAACGGCGACCGAAACCGATCAGCAAAGCGTTCGGATTGATCTTTTCGAGTACAGACACAACCTTTGAAGGATCGCCCTGGTTTTTCAGCCAGTTTTGTTTGTACTGAACTTTGATGTATTCGATCAGTTTCTTCTTCAATGTCTTGCGGATATCCCAGATTTCATCGTCGCCGACGTTCTGGATGGCTTCCCAGTACTTCTTGTTAGATTGATCTGTCAAGAATTTCTTGTCGAAATGTTCGCTGAAGAAACGTTTCCATTCGGTAGAAGCCCATGTCGGCATGTGTACGCCGTTAGTAACCCAGCTAACATGAAGTTCGTCGGGGAAGTATCCTTTCCATACCGGAGCAAACATCTTCTGTGATACTTTACCGTGCAACCAGCTTACGCCGTTTGCTTCCTGGCAGGTATTCAGTGCAAATACGCTCATGGAGAACTTTTCGTTTGAACCCGGGTTTTCGCGTCCCATATCGATAAATTCCTGCCAGCTGATACCCAGCTTGCTGGGGAATTCACCCATGTAACGACCGAACAGGCCTTCGTCAAAATAGTCGTGTCCGGCAGGAACCGGAGTGTGTACTGTATAAAGGGCAGAAGAACGTACCACTTCCAACGCCTGGTTGAAAGTCAGTTTGTCATTCTGGATATAGTCTACCAGACGCTGTGCGTTGATAAGGGCAGCATGTCCTTCATTACAATGGTAAACCTGTTTCTTGATACCCAGCTTGTTCAGCATTAGGATACCACCGATACCTAACAGGTATTCCTGTTTCATACGGTTTTCCCAGTCGCCACCATATAACTGGTGAGTGATCGAACGATCCCATTCGCTGTTCTGGGGGATATCCGTATCCATCAGATATAAAGGCACACGGCCTACGCTTACTTTCCAGATATGGGCATAAACGGTTCTGCCGGGGTAAGGAACTTCCAGTACCATCGGTTCGCCGTTGGATTGCATAACCTGTGTAAGAGGCAATGTGTTGAAGTTTTGTGCTTCGTAGTTGGCAATCTGCTGTCCGTCCATAGACAGTGTTTGGGTAAAGTAACCGTAGCGGTACAGGAAACCGACTGCTGTCAGGTCGATATTGCTGTCGCTGGCTTCTTTCAAATAGTCACCGGCCAGAACACCCAGACCTCCTGAATAGATTTTCAGGATGTTTGTCAGACCGTATTCCATACTGAAATAGGCTACTGACGGTTTTGTTGCATCCGGCTTTTTGTCGACGTATTTTCTGAAGTTGGCGTAAACTTCCTGAATTTCGGCCATCAATACTTTGTCTGCCTGAATTTCTTCAATACGCTTGTAAGATAAGCTTTGGAGTAGGAGAACCGGGTTTCCTTCCGTTGAGACCCACAGGTCTTTGTCTAGTTTTCCAAATAATTTAGCTCCTTCATGATTCCATACCCACCAAAGATTGGTAGCAATTTCGTGTAGGGGTTGTAGTGCTTCCGGGAGCATCGAATGTGAATAAACGTCCTGCCATATCGGACTATTTGCGTTATTCGCTTTGATTTTCATTATCGTGAAATTTAAAGTGTTTCAATTTGAAATAATATGTAAAACGCTGCAAAGATAGAATTATCTTGTTAATAATGAGATATTTTTAACAATTTCTTTTGGCTGCAGCCTTCAGAGCTTCGCTGAATGCCGTTTGATAGTAAACGATAAACTTGCTCCATTCGGCTTTTTTTGCCAGTTCAAAGCAGCGTTTACGTATTTCTCCCGCCTCTTTATTGCTTTTTTTAACAAGTGAGAGGATGGAAGTCGTGATAGCATCAGCAACATCGAAATAATTGAAGTCGGTCCGGTCGATTACGGCCACTCCATCACTGATGTTTTTTCCGGATACACTCTTTTCTGCCCAAAGGCCGAATCCGGCCAGATTGGTAGTTACTGTCGGTATGCCGAAGGCAACACTTTCCAGCGGGGTGTATCCCCAGGGTTCGTAGTATGACGGATATACGGTTGCATCCATACCGATCAACAGATCGTAATAAGGCTTGTTGAAGATACCGTCGCGTCCGTCCAGATAACAGGGAACAAATATTATTTTTAGCTTTTCGGTTGCCTGATTGGTGAATCCGGCGTGCGAAATATAATTTAAAACCTTATCCTGATCCATTAGGTTCATCCAATGGGTGATAAAAGGCATTTGCAGGGGAGAAGTCGTCTTGATATCGTTCTCGATAACCTCTTTCAGGTCTGCACGTGCGTCACGAACCCAGGCGGGAACCATAATGAATGCCACGACTTCACGTTGTAACTCTCCTGAATTACGTACGCGGTTCATCGCTTCAATGAAAACGTCGATCCCTTTGTTACGGTATTCATAACGTCCGCTGGTTGAAACGAGCAATGCTTCCGGTGAGATGGAACATCCCAGTAACTTCTCGGCTACATTGATCAACGTTTGGCGGGCTTCTGCACGTTTCTTTGTATATTCTTTTCCTTCCGGAACGAAGTTCGGTTCGAAACCGTTCGGTGTCACGATGTCCGGTGCTTTATCGAGCAGTTGCTTACATTCAAGGGCTGTGATGTCACTAACGGTAGTGAAACAGTCCACGTAATGGGCCGTCTGCTTTTCCAGAGAATGTTTGGCTTCCATGTTCAGCTCTTTGGCCATCTGATCACCGTTATAGCCTTCCATATAAGCATATAATGCTTTATTATTTCCGGCAATAGATCGACCTATGGAGGTGGCGTGTGTCGTAAACAGGGTTGCGATAGCGGGGATCTGCTTTTGTATGTAAAGCGCTCCCATTCCCAGCATCCATTCGTTGAACAGTGCTGTTACTTTTTGGTCTGATAGGTTGTTGAAGTTGTAGAAACTTTCAATTACTTTACCTACGGCATAGGCGAAAATACAGGATTCGTCGTAATCACCGTAAGCATGCATTGAATCTACGCGGAAGTTTTCCCACATAGAATAGAAGAAAGCATCTCTCTCACTGAAAAAAGGCTTGAAGTCGACGAGTATAACCGGAGGAGTACCGGGTACATTCCAGCGGCCGACCTTCATCTTTAGTTTGTCAATGGTTTTTGCATGTTGTCTCCAATCAGCAAACAGAGTATCATCTTCAATAAAATCCGGGGCGTTTGTCTTACCCCATACATCGGGTCCGATAAAGATCACTTTATCGTTGAACATCTGTTGTAATGTATGTGCTTTTGTAGAAAGTACCGTGTAGATTCCTCCCACCTTATTACAGACTTCCCAACTGCTTTCAAAGAGATATTCTGGCGTTGTTGTCTTTGTATCCATAAACGATTTTGTTTATAATCAGAGAATTCGAAGGTGCAAAGATACATTATTTTTATATTTTTTGCCCGGTGTATGAGTTATTTAATGAAGTAATTCGTAGATTTGTGGATATTTAAATGCAAATGTTATGGCTAAAAGAAGAATTTTGAAGAAAGAAATCAGTTATGTGGCTGGTGAGTTATTTTCTGAGGTGTTAGTGTGTAAACTCTTTATTCCTGGTATCAATGAAGATAAAGCTGATGCGCTGATGGCAAGAATACTTGATATGCAGGATGAATTTATCCGTCGTGCCGGTACTCCGGATGCGAAAGAGAATAAGACACTAGTAAAAGAATATTATCGTAAACTCAGAGTCGATTTGCAGACAGAAGTAAACGCCGTTGCAGACGAAATAGGAGCGCTAAGCAAAGAAAAGTAAATAAATGAAGAAAGCTATCAGTAGGGCACTTCTTCGCATGACCGGATGGAAACTGGGGCCAATAAGCGAAGATGTGCCTAAGTGCGTGATATGCGTTGCCCCGCATACCAGCAACTGGGATTTTATTGTCGGTAAGTTATTTTATACGGCATTAGGGCGTAACGCCAGTTTTCTTATCAAAAAGGAATGGTTCTTTTTCCCGTTCAATCTGTTGTTTTCGTGGCTGGGTGGTGTGCCTGTAGACCGGCATAAACGGACTTCGGTAACCGATCTGATGGTTGAGGTGTTTAACGAGCGTAAAATTTTTCAGCTGGCTGTGACACCGGAAGGAACACGTAAAAGAACGGAGGAGTGGAAAAAAGGTTTTTATTATATAGCAGAGAAGGCACGGGTTCCTATTATGATCGCTTATTTCGACTATGCAAAGAAGGAAGTCGGAGTGAAGGGATTGTTTTATCCGACCGGAGATGTAGATAAAGATATTCATACAATTCGCGAACATTATCGGGATGTGACAGCTTGTCACCCGGAGAATTTCGTACAAGTTTAATTTACTATTATGGCAGACAGTTTACGTATCAGCATGATCCAGTCCCATATTATATGGGAAGACAGAGACGAGAATCTTGGTTATTACGGAGAGTTACTCCGGCGTGTAAGCGGAAAGACGGATATTGCCGTACTTCCGGAAACATTTACAACCGGTTTTTCCATGGAGGTGGAAAGATTGGCTGATACGATGGAAGGCCCTACTATCCCGGCTATAAAGGGATGGGCCGGCAAATATAATCTGGCTGTCGCCGGTAGTTTCATTGCGAAAGAAAACGGAAAGTATTTTAATCGTGCTTTTTTTATTACTCCCGAAGGAGAGGAATATTATTATGACAAGCGTCATTTGTTCCGGATGGCTGGTGAAGACGGGCATTTCACAGCTGGTGATAAACGCACGATCATAACCTACAGGGATTGGAATATCTGTTTGCAGGTTTGTTATGACCTCCGTTTTCCGGTATGGAGCCGGAATGTAAATAATGAGTATGACTTATTGATCTATGTCGCAAACTGGCCTGAACCCCGTAAAAAGGTATGGAAAGCATTATTGCCGGCCAGGGCTATTGAGAATATGGCTTATGTTTGTGGTGTGAACCGGGTGGGAATAGATGGTAAAGGATTCACGTACCGGGGAGATTCCATGATCTTTTCCCCGAAAGGAAAGAAACTGGCGGATGCCGGTAAACGTGAAGAGATAACACGTACCTGCACCTTAAGTAAGAGCGAGCTTGAAGAGTTACGCGCAAAATTCCCGGCGTGGAAGGATGCAGATGCTTTTTCGATTCTCTGAATGATAGAACGATTGAAAAAAGAGCGGTTATCGGATTTGTTCCGGTAGCCGCTCTTTTTTATGAGATAACTAAAGGCAGTGATATTGTAAAACAGCTTCCTTTGTTTTCTTCTGATTCCAGTTCTATGACTCCTCCGAAACGATGGATGATGACCTGGCATATAGCTAATCCTAATCCTGTGCCTTGTGCAAATTCATCCAGTTTATTGAAACGTTCGAATACCGCCTTCTGTTTTTCTTTCGGAATACCGATTCCCGTATCTTCAACGAAGATATCTACAGCCAGTCGTTTAGGGTTATAACTATAGCCGATCTTGATATATCCGCTTCTGGTAAATTTGGAAGCATTATTGATGAAGTTGGTTATGACCTGTGTCAGGCGGTGTTTGTCGGTATTCAGCATAACTGCTTCTTCCGGTTTTTCTATTTTTAATTCTACACCCTCCGGCATGAGTAATCTGTGGGTCTGATAAACATTATTCATCAGGTCTGAGAGGTTGCATTCGCTGAACGAAAACTCCATTCGGCCTGACTCAATACGCGACAAGTCCAGGATATCGTTTATCAGTTTTAAAAGAAGGTCGGAATTGGTGTTTATCAGTTTCAGAAAATCATTGCGCTCACTGGATGATAGCTCGACATCTTCTTCTGCTATGATGTTTGAAAATCCTACGATCGCATTCAGCGGAGTCCGTATCTCATGACTCATATTGGCAAGGAATGCCGATTTCATTTTGTCCGATTCTTCTGCCTTTTGTCTAGCATAGATCAGTTCCTGCTCTGCTTCTTTTCCTCGCTGGATATTCAGGCAGAGGCCGCTAAAGAAATCATCCTGTTTATTATATGTATATCTGAATTCCCACCATTGATAATCCTTATCATTGAATTTGCATTGTATTTGCGAGATATTATTTTCTAAATCGCCGGATATGGCCATTTCTATATTCATATTGAATATATGCAAATGTTGAGGGAGGATATAACTGCGGAATTCCTCTATGCTGAAAGGATTTTCCTTTAAACCTACAGCTGTATAGAAGTCCCTGTCAAAATAGAACTTATTGTTTCTTAACTGGAAAGCGAAGACATTTCCCCCGGCTAATGCCAAAGACAGGAATTGTTCTCCTTTTCTCAGACTCTCCTGTGCTTGTTGTTTATTACGGTTTTCACGCAGGTAAAGATAGGTCAGGTATATTATGAGCAAAATAACTGTTATACCTATACAGATACCGAAAGATATGATATGAGATTTATATTTTTCGAAAAAAGGCATATTGACGATCTGATAGTTGCCGGGTATTTGGTTGAGAGGAATGTTCCATCGAACCATTTCTTCCCAATCGATCAGATATTCTTTTGGACTTTTTGTAATGGGAATACTACTGAGTGGCTTTCCTCGTAATACTTCACTGGCTGTTTTTACAGAGAGTTCGATTTGTGTGTGATAAGGTGTAATGTAACCTCCCAGTAAACCTTCTTTTAATCCAAAGCCTTCGTTGATTACGGTGATAGTAGGTGCACTGGAAAATAGCCCCAGTCGTTTGGATGTAAAATCACGTTTACTTTGTACGAAGACAGAGTAGCGGGCTAATCCGGATAAGGCCCATAATAGCTGGGCTGATTCTGTTTCCCGCCCATTGGTTAGTGCATAGTATGTTTTTGACGGTTTGTTAAGTACTGTTTTCTCTATTATCAGGGAACTGTCTTTAGTTAATATGTATTGATTTTTATCGTCTACCGTGAAATGATAGCCAGCAACATAATTTATGCCCTGTGCTTTTAGCTCATTGAGAAAAGAACCGGTTGTTTGCTTTCCTAGATAGGTGTTGTCTGTCCAGATATTAATTCTCATAGGCCCGTATATCTCTTCTGACATTTTGATTGTTTTTAGAAATTCCGGACGATCCCAATAACCGGTTATATTGGGGTGTTTTTTCAGCAGGCTCCAGTTTGGATAGTTTACACCGGAGAAAATAGTTGGAACTTGTTTGGATAGCGGATGGTCACTATTCATAAATGAATAACATGCCTGATCATCATATGTCAGAACTATATCCGGGCGCCAACCGTCAAGTGAATCCAGGTAGTTGTAAATTCTAGCTTTTTCTTCTTTATCCATGTATGACTCACAATCCAGATAAAAAGTCCGAATATCCGTTTTTATGTGATTTCGTTTGAATTCATGGAGTATTTTGTGTTCTGTACCAATATATCCGTCGTACTCCGGTTCGTATGATTGAATAACCAGTATCCGTTTTAAGTCTGATGCCGATTGATTGCAGGAGAAACAGGCAGCCAGTAACAGTATGCCTGTGAGGTGGAATAGATATTTAGTTAATGCCGTTTGCATAAATACTAGTGTTACTTTTCCGGGTTATCGTGATCAAGCGACTGAAACCGTATTGTTTATATTTAAGGGAGCAAATATAACGAGTAGTTTTTGAATATCAACGAATTTTGGTTTTTTAATTTACAGGGTCAAAAAAAAGCGACTGCCGGAGGTTAGTCCGACAATCGCTCTTCATCTTATGTGGAAAATGTAATCTTATTATTTTACTTCTTCGAAGTCTACATCTGTTACGCCACCGTCTTTAGTTCCACCGGCGTTATTGTTTGCCTGTTGCTGTCCGAAGTCTGGTCCCGGTTGTGCACCGCCCTGAGCATTCTGGGCATTGTACATTTCCTGGCTTGCAGCCTGGAATACCGTATTCAGTTCAGCCATAGCTGCGTCGATACCTGCAACATCCTGCGCTTTGTGAGCTTCTTTCAGCTTATTCAATGCAGCTTCGATAGGAGCTTTCTTGTCAGCCGGAAGTTTGTCGCCCAGGTCTTTCAACTGTTTTTCAGTCTGGAAGATCATACTGTCAGCCTGGTTCAGCTTGTCGATACGTTCTTTTTCTTTCTTATCGGCTTCTGCGTTAGCGGCAGCTTCGTCTTTCATACGTTTTACTTCGTCATCGCTCAAACCGCTGGAAGCTTCGATACGTATGCTCTGTACTTTACCTGTACCTTTATCTTTTGCAGATACGTTCAGGATACCGTTTGCATCGATATCGAAAGTAACTTCGATCTGAGGTACACCACGTTGTGCAGCAGGTATGCCGTCCAAGTGGAAACGACCGATCGATTTGTTATCCTTAGCCAGGGAACGTTCACCCTGCAGGATATGGATTTCTACAGACGGCTGGTTGTCGACAGCAGTTGTAAATGTTTCCGATTTCTTAGTAGGGATAGTTGTGTTAGCTTCGATCAGCTTAGTCATCACACCACCCATTGTTTCAATACCCAGAGACAGCGGAGTAACATCCAGCAACAGTACGTCTTTTACTTCACCTGTCAATACACCACCCTGAATGGCAGCACCTACAGCTACTACTTCGTCCGGGTTAACACCTTTGGAAGGAGCTTTGCCGAAGAATTTTTCAACGATAGCCTGTACAGCCGGGATACGTGTAGAACCACCTACCAGGATTACTTCGTCGATATCGGAAGTGCTTAAACCTGCATCCTGCAATGATTTGCGGCAAGGTTCGATACAAGCCTGGATCAGGCTGTCTGCCAATTGTTCGAATTTAGCACGAGTCAATGTCTTAACTAAGTGCTTTGGAATACCGTTAACCGGCATGATATACGGCAGGTTGATCTCAGTACTTGTTGTACTTGACAATTCGATCTTTGCTTTTTCTGCTGCTTCTTTCAAACGTTGCAAAGCCATCGGATCCTTACGCAGGTCGACACCTTCTTCACGCAGGAATTCTTCTGCCAGCCAGTCGATGATTACGTGGTCGAAGTCATCACCACCCAGGTGAGTATCACCGTTAGTTGATTTTACTTCAAATACACCGTCTCCTAATTCCAGGATTGAAATATCGAATGTACCGCCACCAAGGTCGAATACAGCGATCTTCATATCTTTGTTAGTCTTATCAAGACCATAAGCCAATGATGCGGCAGTCGGTTCGTTCACGATACGGCGAACATTCAGACCTGCAATTTCACCTGCTTCTTTTGTTGCCTGACGCTGAGCATCGCTAAAGTAAGCCGGAACAGTGATAACTGCATCTGTTACCTCCTGTCCTAAATAATCTTCAGCTGTTTTCTTCATCTTCTGAAGAACCATTGCTGAAATTTCCTGCGGAGTATACAAACGACCTTCGATGTCTACACGCGGAGTGTTGTTTTCGCCACGTACTACTTTATAAGGTACACGGTTGATTTCTTTTGTTACCTGATCGTAAGACTCACCCATGAAACGTTTGATAGAGAATATCGTTTTCTCAGGATTGGTGATAGCCTGACGTTTTGCGGGATCACCTACCTTACGTTCGCCGCCTTCCACGAAAGCTACGATTGAAGGAGTAGTTCTTTTACCTTCGCTGTTAGCAATAACAACCGGTTCGTTGCCTTCCAGTACGGCAACACATGAGTTGGTTGTTCCTAAGTCGATACCAATAATTTTTCCCATAATTCGATAATATTTTAATTGTTATTATTTTTCGTCTTTGCTTTTTCTCTTGTCGAGTTGCACCAATTAGTATACAAAACGTATGCCAAAGTAACAATGAACGCTTCCGAATTGTTTTTGTTGTCAGAAATAATGACAATACGGCAGATGTTAAAACGATATATTTTTATCTTTGTGCCATAGGATGGATGATGACATAATTTATATGTAAAGAAGAGACTATTATCAATTAAATCGTTTATAAAATGAAAAACTATCTAGTTTTTACCATGACTGCACTTTTATTGGGAACTTCCTGTTCTTCCAAAAAAGAACAGACCGAAGGTTTTACCGGTGCTCAGGGAGAGGTAAAGCTTATAACGCTTGATCCCGGACATTTCCATGCAGCCCTGGTACAGAAAGTATCTTATCCGCAAGTTTGTAAAGATGTTTATGTGTACGCACCCGGAGGTTTTGATGTAGATGAGCATCTGAAGCGTATCGAGGGGTTTAATACACGCGCAGAGAATCCGACCGGGTGGAATGAAATTGTTTATACGGGTTCCGATTATCTGGAGAAGATGCTTGCCGAAAAGAAAGGGAATGTAATGGTTCAGGCCGGTAATAACGGAAAGAAAACCGAGTATATAAAGAAGACACTTAAAGCCGGCATCAACGTGCTTTCTGACAAGCCGATGGCCATCAACAGTCAGAATTTTCAATTGCTGGAAGAGTGTTTTGATATTGCAAAGCAAAAGAATATCCTGTTGTATGACATTATGACGGAAAGGAATGAGATCACCACCTTATTACAGCGTGAACTTTCAACGATCCCTGCTATCTATGGAGAACAGTTGAAAGGATCTCCGGAAGAACCGGCTATTGTGAAGGAAAGCGTACACCATTTGTTTAAGCTGGTGGATAATAAGCCGCTGACCCGTCCGGTGTGGTATTTTGACGTGACTCAGCAAGGAGAGGGGATTGTGGATGTGACGACTCACCTGGTGGATCTCGTTCAGTGGGAGGCTTTCCCGGATCAGATCATCGACTATAAAAGAGATATTGAATTTGTGGATGCGAACCGTTGGACGACTTCAATCAGCCCGGAAGAGTTTAAGCAGGTGACGGGTACGGATGCTTACCCTGATTTCCTGAAAAAGGATGTGGAGAACGATACGCTGAAAGTCTATTGCAATGGTGATATCGTATATAAGATCAAAGGGGTAACGGCCAAGGTTTCAGTTATCTGGAATTATACTTTCCCTGAGGGTGGTGGTGATACTCATTTCTCTGTCATGAAGGGAAGTAAGGCCGACTTGATTATCCGTCAGGGTAAAGAACAGGGGTATAAGCCGGAATTATATATTGAGGTATTGCCCGATATTGATCTGGCTGCTTATGAAAAAGAACTGGCTGCTGCCATGTCGACCGTGGCGGATAAATATCCGGGAGTTGCTTTGGAGAAGGTTTCAGATAATGTATGGCAAGTTCAGATCCCTGCAACATACAGGGTAGGGCATGAAGCCCATTTCGGACAGGTGATGGAAAATTATCTGCAATATTTGAAGGATGGAAAATTGCCGGACTGGGAAGTCCCGAACATGATCGCCAAGTATTATGTGACAACGCATGCGTTGGAGATGGCGAAGGCAAAGAAGTAAAATAGAAACAAAAAGCCCCGGAGTTTGTCACTTCGGGGCTTTTTTATTACTTCATTTCCTTTTCTTCCATCATGTCGAGTTCATTCTTGTCGGAATCGATAAACTTGTATTCCAGAAAACCCAGACTTTGGTTAGGAATGACTTTCATACTTTTTGAGTACTTTAGTTTCCATTTCATACTAAGGGGAAATAATCCCTTATTAACGAATGCTGCAACGTAGGGGTGTACGTGCAGGGCGAATTTCTTCACATTGTGCTTATTCACTAAACAATCGATCTTTCCTTCCAGATTGTCGGTAAACAGGATCGACGGTTTGATTGTTCCTGTGCCGAAACAGGTAGGACAAGATTCCGTTGTATCTACATCCATAGCCGGGCGAACCCTTTGGCGGGTAATCTGCATCAGTCCAAACTTACTTAAAGGCAGGATGTTGTGTTTGGCCCGATCGTTTGCCATCGCTTTAGACATGTGCTCGAATAACTTCTGTCGGTTGGCAGCCTCTGCCATATCGATGAAGTCGACCACAATAATACCGCCCATGTCGCGAAGACGAAGCTGGCGTGCTATTTCGTCGGCGGCGGCTGTGTTTACGTCGATAGCTGTTTTTTCCTGGGCGTCGCTTCCTTTGGAGCGATTGCCGCTGTTTACATCTATCACGTGCATGGCCTCGGTGTGCTCGATGATCAGGTAAGCTCCACTTTTATACGTAACCGTACGTCCGAACAACGATTTGATCTGCTTGGTGATACTGAAATTGTCGAATATCGGCAGTTCACCGGTGTATCGCTGTACGATCTCTTCCCTTCCGGGAGCGATCAGACTGACATAATCGCGGATGTTATGGAATACGTCCGCGTCGTTTACGTAAATGTTTTGGAAAGAGGGATTGAATATATCGCGGAGCAAAGCTACTGTACGTGCCGTTTCTTCGTATACGATCGACGGAACTTTTAGCTTTGGAACCTTGACGATGTTTTCTTCCCATCGTTTCACTAATGTCTTTAATTCATGGTCGAGTTCAGCAACACGTTTACCTTCTGAAGAGGTACGCACTATTACGCTGAAATTTTTCGGCTTGATACTCTGGATCAGCTGCCGTAAACGGGCACGTTCTTCACTCGACTTGATTTTCGTGGAGACAGAGACCTTATCGGCAAATGGTATCAACACGATATATCTTCCGGCAAAAGATAGTTCGGAAGTCAATCGCGGACCTTTCGTAGAGATCGGCTCTTTAGCAATTTGCACCAACACCTCTTGTCCGACTTTCAGCACGTTACTTATACTTCCGTCTTTTTCAATTTCGGGAAGTATCTGCACTTTTGAAATAGCAGGAACCTTTTTCTGGTCGCTGAGTGCTTGTTTGAGGAACTTCTGCTGGGTGTTGAAGTTTGGACCTAAGTCCAGATAATGAAGAAATGCGTCCTTTTTATACCCTACATCAATGAAAGCAGCATTCAACCCCGGCATCAGTTTTTTAACTTTACCAAGATAAATATCACCTACGGCAAACGAGACATTGCGGGCCTCCTTCTGGAGTTCCACAAGGTTCTTGTCTTCCAATACGGCAATAGATACCTCTTTGGGTTGTACATCTACTACTAATTCACTTATCACTTAAAAAAGGGTTTTTTAATTCAGACCTTTCTAAATACGCAAAGAACAAACTTAAAAGGTCACTTATTAAGTTTGTTCTTTAGAGTTTCTTGATAGACTTATTTTTTCTTATGTCTATTCTTCTTCAGTCTCTTTTTGCGCTTGTGCGTAGACATTTTATGTCTTTTTCTTTTCTTTCCGCTAGGCATTGTTTCTAAATTTTAAATTAAACTATAATTACTAATTACTTAACTTCGTTCAGGAAGGTTTTAGCCGGCTTGAATGAAGGGATGTTATGCTCAGGAATAATGATCGTAGTATTCTTTGAAATATTACGAGCAGTCTTCTGAGCTCTCTTCTTAATAACGAAACTACCGAATCCTCTCAGGTATACGTTTTCTCCTTCAGATAATGAACTTTTTACAATATCCATAAAAGATTCTACGCTATTCAATACCGTCTGCTTGTCGATGCCGGTACTTTTTGCAATTTCGCTAACAATATCTGCTTTAGTCATGTCTATAAATTAATTAATGATTTGGACCTATTAATTTTTTGGAATGCAAATATATAGCTTTTTATTTAAGTGGAAAAAGAATTGCCCGCCATTTTTTAATAAAAAAGATTCCTTACAATTCATTATATCTGCGTATGTTTGCATTAATCAACGAGTTGGGAGTTTGAAATGTACGAAAAGAGGACAAATATGTCGCATTTGAAAAAGGAACTGAAAACCAGCAATATGCTGTTAGACTGGTATAAAACGAATAAAAGGGCTTTACCCTGGAGGGAGTCGTCCGACCCCTACATTATCTGGATATCGGAAATTATTCTTCAGCAGACCCGTGTCGCTCAGGGAATGGATTATTTCTATCGTTTCACCGAACGTTTCCCGGATGTGGCCTCTTTGGCTTCGGCCGAGGAAGACGAAGTACTAAAATATTGGCAGGGATTAGGTTATTACAGCCGTGCCCGGAATCTGCATGCGGCGGCTAAAAGTATTATGGATAAGTTCGGAGGTGTTTTCCCTTCCGAATACAAAGATGTTCTGTCTTTGAAGGGGATCGGAGAATATACGGCGGCTGCCATTGTCTCTTTTGTCTGGAATAAACCTTATCCGGTTGTCGATGGGAATGTCTTCCGGGTGTTATCCCGTTTGTATGCGGTCGATACGCCTATCGATACGACAAGCGGGAAGAAGCAGTTCACTGAATTGGCCGGGATCGTGATGAATCCGGAAAAGGCCGGAGCCCATAATCAGGCGGTCATGGAGTTTGGAGCCTTGCAATGCGTCCCTCAGAATCCGGACTGTGAAGCCTGCCCGTTGAAGGAATGTTGTATGGCGTATGCATCTCATACTGTACAAAGCTTTCCGGTGAAACAGAATAAGACAAAAACGCGTCCCCGGTATTTTCATTATCTATACATAATATATAAGGGGCAGACGTGGCTTTCACGCCGGGGGAAAAAAGATATATGGGAAGGCCTTTACGAATTTCCGCTCATCGAGACCGAACAACCGGCCGATTTTGCCGCTTTGCAGGAAACGGATGCTTTCCGGCATTTGTTCGACGGTGCCGGGAAGCTAAATGTTTCGGTCGATATACCGGAAATAAAACATGTGCTGTCCCATCAGGTATTGCATACCGCTTTTTACCGGGTAGAGATAGAGAAAATCAGTGACGCTTTAAATTCGTATCTGGCTGTTCCGTATAAAGATATCGAACGATATGCCGTTCCCCGTCTTGTACATATTTATTTGGAGAAATTAAATGGAAACTTGTCAGAATGATCGAATTTATGTTTCTTTGTAAGATATTAAAAGAATTATTACTATGTCATTGAATAAAGTCATTTTGATCGGTAACGTGGGTAAAGATCCCGACGTACGTTATTTCGACAGCGGTGCAGCTGTTGCAAACTTCCCTTTGGCAACTTCGGAAAGAGGTTACACACTTGCAAACGGTACGGTTGTACCTGAAAGGACAGAATGGCACAATATTGTGGTGCGCCGCGATCAGGTAGCCTTTGTCGAGAAATGGGTGAAGAAAGGCTCGGGTGTCTATGTGGAAGGAAAGATCCGTACCCGTAGCTACGACGATCAAAGCGGTGTGAAACGCTATGTTACTGAAATTCATGCAGACCGCATCGAATTTTATAATACCGGAACAAGACCGGCTGACGGAGCGTCTGCCAATACCGGAACAAGTTTCCAGCAGGGTGGACAGCAACAGGCTACATCTTATCAGCAACCGGTTTCGCAACAGCCGGATATTTCTTCGGATTCAAACAGTGCGGATGATCTCCCGTTCTGATATTGTTTAACTAATACGGTTCCCCTTGGACTCAGACTATTATTTATCGGGCTTATTTGACCAGGTTACTATACAGGCGCTTACAGCAGGCCCTGTTATAGCATTAAGCCTCGCTTGTATACTGCTGTTAGTGTCCGGCTTCGTGTCGGCATCAGAAGTGGCATTTTTTTCTCTTACCCCGGGTGACATTAACGACATCCGGGAAGAGAATTCTCCTTCAGATCCACTTATCAGACAACTACTGGATCGTTCCGAATATCTGCTTGCGGCTATCCTGATCGCAAACAATTTTGTGAATGTCGCTGTCGTTATGCTTTGTACCTACGGTATCAATGCCCTGATCAACTTCTCGGCGGTGCCTGCTTTAGGTTTCGTGCTGGAAACGATCATACTGACCTTTTTACTTTTACTTTTCGGCGAGATCATGCCTAAGATCTACGCACAAAAGAACTCCCTTCGTTTCGTTCGCCGTTCGGCTTCCGTATTGAATATGGTCGAGCGTATCTGCCGGCCGCTGTCGAAGGTGCTGGTGACTTCCACCTCTGTTATCAATAAGGCACTGGTCAAGAAGAAATACGATCTTTCCGTCGATGAACTCTCCAAAGCGCTCGAACTGACTTCTACCGGAATACCGGAGGAGAAAGAGATGTTGGCCGAGATCATCAAATTCTATAATAAGACGGCAGACGAGATCATGACTCCCCGTCTGGATATGGAAGATATCGAGATAAAGACAAGTTTCCGTAATGTGATCGATTTCGTTATTACTTCCGGTTATTCGCGTATTCCAGTGTATGCCGATTCGGAAGACAATATCAAAGGAATCCTTTATATAAAAGACTTGTTGCCCTATATCGAAAAGCCAGATACATTCCGTTGGCAAAGCCTGATCCGTCCGGCCTATTTTGTGCCTGAGACGAAGAAGATCGACGACCTGCTGGAAGAGTTCCGGACAAACAAGATACACATGGCAATCGTGGTCGATGAGTTTGGCGGCACTTCCGGTATTGTTACGATGGAAGATATTCTCGAAGAGATTGTCGGGGAGATATCCGACGAGTATGATGAAGACGAAAAGCAATTCATCCGTCTGGCGGATGGCAGCCTGATCTTCGAAGCCAAGATCTTGCTGACAGACTTTTTCCGTGTGATCAATGCCGATCCGTCCGAGTTCGGAAAACTGACGGAAGATGTGGAAACGCTGGCCGGCCTTCTATTGGAGATAAAGGGTGATTTCCCGCGTCGCAGGGAGATTATCGACTACAATGATTATCGTTTCCAGATACTGGAAATGGATAACCGCCGTATCTTGAAAGTTAAATTCAATCGCATCCCGGAAGGAGGGAAAGGAGAGGAGTGATGAAGTCTGTTCCGGCAATCCTGGTTTCCCTGTTTATCTTTTTGTGTATCTCCTGTACGGAATATACACCGAAACCGCGCGGCTACTTCCGTATCGAGCCGCCGAAGGCCCGTTATCAGGCATTGCCTCTGGACAGTTTGCCTTATACCTTTAATGTATCCCAGTTGGTTACGGTTGAACTTCCCCCGGTGGGAAGTCCCGAAGGATGGATCAACCTGTCTTATCCCTCGTTGGGTGTGAAGGTGTATTGCAGCTACCTGCCTGTAACCCGGAGCACATTACAGACAGCAGCGGTCGAATCCCGTTCGCTGGTTTCCCGGCAGGCCAAACAGGCCAATGCGGTGAAGGAGCAAGGGTATAGCAATCCCGAAGAACAGGTATATGGCTCTTTGTTCCTGCTCGATGGAGAGTCGGCTTCCCCCGTGCAGTTCATGTTGACGGACAGTGTTTCAAACTTCTTCCGTGGCGCTTTGTATTACGACTGCGTTCCGAATGCGGATTCGCTGGCTCCTCTGACCGACTATTTGCGGCAGGATATCATCGAGTTGATACAATCCTTTAGCTGGAAGAAGTAATGCCTGTCCTTTTTAAACATACGCGCCCCTTGTTTGGAGTCTGGAAGATCGAGGAGACTTCGGACGAACTGTTATCTATGCTCGCTCTCCGGTCGGAGTATCTGCCTTTCCTTCAGAATATAAAAACGGAGAAGCGGCGCCAGGAATGGTTAGCCAGCCGTGTGCTGCTGAAAGAACTATCAGGATCGGAATTACTGATCGCTTATCACGAAGACGGTGCGCCCTATTTACCGGACTCCGCTTACCATCTGAGCATTTCCCATACCAATGGTTATGCCGCAGTTTTATTGCAGGAGCAACCGGCGGCAGGTATCGATATCGAGTATTATTCTACCCGGATATTGAAGATACGCAGCCGCTTCATGTCTCCCGAAGAAGATGCTTCCGTCGACCCGGATAATGCAGTGAAGCACCTGCTCGTCTACTGGTGCGCCAAGGAAGCCCTGTTCAAGATGATCCGGCAGCAAGACGTCGACTTTATCGAACATCTGCATATCGAACCTTTTACTTATGCGGACTCCAGACAAATCAAAGCCTATGAAACCCGTACCGGAGATACCCAGTCCTACACCTTAAGCTATGAGGTGCGCCCTGATTTTGTCTTTGTTTACAGCTTACCTTCCGGCTCCGGTATTTCGAGGTAATACCGTTCTGATCTCTTTTGTCTGTCCTTGTCTCATTATCATAATGTCTTATACTGAATAGGGTTTACACCCAGTGTAACCATAAAGTGTAAAAAAATGCAAAAGCGTAAGAAATGTCATTATGAAGAAAGTTTCAAATTAGAGGTTCTAACAGACTACTATGCCAGTGGCAGCAGTGTTCGTTCAATAACATTGAAGTATGGTCTAAGCTGTACCCGTGTGCTTTTATCCTGGCTGCAACGCTATCCTATTGATGGCAAAGAGTTATCTTTGTCAGAAGAAGTAATAAGCAAGCATATGGCAAAGATTGAAGACCGATCAAATCCCCGGTCCGAAAAGGCGTTAAATCAACGTATAGCAGAGCTTGAAAAGGCTCTGTGGTATGCCAATCTCCGGGCTCGCGGCTTGGAGCTCCTCATTGATGTAGCAGAGAAGAATGAGGGCATAAGCATCAGAAAAAAGCCTGGTGCCAAACAGTAACTCTCCTGCGTGAAGAGTATCAGCAAGAAAGTGTTGAAACTCTTTGCGGATTGTTTGGTAATAGTAGGCAAGCCTACTATCAGTACAAGAAAGAACATGCTGGCCAAGAGATCGTGGAGAACATGATTTGTTCGGCTGTAAAGGAATATCGAATGGAAGATCCCGGCATAGGTGCTTTTAAACTGTATCTAATCCTTTGTGATCTCTATGGGCGTGATCAAATGATGGGACGTGATTCTTTTTACAAGCTTCTACGGCGTAAAAAGCTGATGCTCAAGCCTTCCAAAGGACGTCGGACAACAAACTCCAATCATCGGTATCGCAAGCATAAGAACCTGATAAAAGGCTTCACACCGGATGCGCGTAATCAATTGTGGGTAAGCGACATAACCTACATACCATTAAAAGATACGGTTTGCTATCTGCATCTGATAACTGATGCTTATTCTCATAAAATAATTGGTTGGTGCATGGCTCCCGGGCTTCATGCCGTTTATACGTTAAGTGCTTTAAATCAGGCCATAAAACAGGTTGGTAGTGAACCTCTGTCAGGACTGATTCATCATTCGGACAGAGGCGTCCAGTATTGCTGTGACTTATATGTGCAGACATTGACTGACCATCATATAGCTATCAGTATGACAGAGGATTACAAGCCAACAGACAATGCTGTAGCCGAGCGGGTTAATGGAATAATCAAACAGGAGTGGCTTTACAAGATGGGGGTGTTTGAGAAGCTGGAAGAGATAGAAAAGAAAATGTGTCAAATCATTGATTTCTATAATACCAAGCGTCCTCATATGAGTAACAATATGCTTACTCCCGAGAAAGCCCACCAGGGCACAGGGGTATTGAAAAAGTACTGGAAAAACAAAGTTTATACACCTAAAGAGGCTATGAATCAGGATTATGTATAACTTTGCAAGACCCGGAAAGAAAGAGGCTCCGGATTGTCCATTGTTGACCGTGTAAACTTTTTTAGTAAGACACGGTTAGCTACTGTAAAGAGTATCAGTATGAATAAACTTATTTTGACAAGTTTTTTAGTATTGAAGTAATTAATTTGTAAACCTATTTCAGGTAAAGTCAATAATATATTTCACCTTATTATCATATATTGTGCCAACGTTGTGCCATATATTATGATACTGGAATGTCATAATATATGAGAATGCAGTATCACAATATATGATACTGCAATGAAGTGCCGGATCAAAAAAATTAAAACATAATATCTGTTATCTTGTTTTAAATTATAGAGTATCTGCCTTGCGGATTACATTTATAATAAGATATGGGGCAAAAGAAGAAAATAGCAAAGTATATTTTCCCGGCAATAGGATTGCTGGTCGTGGCTCTTACTGTCTTGAACCTGTATCTGAGCAACCGTCTTGAAAGATATCTGAAAAAAGAACTGAGCCGCCGGACAGCGGAAGCTACGGATGGTTTTTATGCGCTCTCGTTCGACGACCTGTCTATCGGTTTTGTAAAGGGAGAGTTGAAGATAAAAGGCATCAGGCTCGTGCCCGACACAACGGTGTTCCGGCAATGGGCGGCTATCGATAGCTTGCCTCGGACATACGTGAAGGCCGAAGTCGGTGTGATCGATTTTAAAGGGGTGAACCTGACATGGCGCTGGAGTTATAAGAAACTGCATTTTAATTCTTTCGAAATAAAAGATCCGAAGATAGAGATCTTTGATTCGTACAACTCCGACCGGACAGAGAAGAAGGTGAGGAATGTCAGCACTAAATCTTTGTATGAAGTGATCTCACCCTATATAAATGTATTGAGCGTGCGGACACTGAACCTGGAAGATGCCAGTGTCTCTTACACGGTGGAGAATCCGGCGACACCGATCGTCTATGCTTTGGCCGATGTCAGTTTCCGGGCGTATGGTTTTATATTGGATGAGAACTCTTCGCGAAGCGGTAAATTGCTTTATTGCGATAACTTTGAATTTGTCACTCACCAACCGCAGACGCTGCTGGCCAATAACGACTTCGTACTGGAAACCGACAGCATCAAACTGAGCACGCAGGATTCGATAATCTATATAGAAAAGATCAATCTGATCCCGCAGGAGAAGTTGTGGGCGGAGAAAAACCAGAAACCGGACAGCTATGTCGACGCACTGGTTAAAACCGTTGAGGTGAATGGCATACAGTTTAAACGGGAAGAGGCTTTGAATTATCTTACTGCCCGTTCGTTCGAAATCTCATCGTCAGACATACAGGTCTTTAACCTAGCAGGAAATACGGCGTCAAAAGATACCGTGGCTGACACTTTGGTGAAAGTGGATGCCGACTCGTTGGTACAGGCCTTGTCTCTTTACGATATCATATCGCCCGTGTTGCATAGCGTCTCTATTCAATCTATCGGCATCCGGGATGCAAAAGTAGCTTATTCGCAGGCGGTGAAAGATTCGGTGGAGGTATATAAACTGGATAACTTTAATTTCCAGGCGAATGACTTCCGGGTGGATTCCGTTTCGGAGGTGAAGCATGGTCTGTGGTATTCAACCAGTTTCGCTTTTGAAGCGACCGGGATCAGTGGGATGATGACAGCCCGTAACCATCGCCTGGACGTGGAGCGTATGGCATTGAACACGGAAACGGGTGATTTCAGTATCGAGAACATCCGTCTGAAACCCCTCTCGGTGCGGTCGCGGAACGACTATATGTCGGGAAGCATCGATACGATCGTCCTGAAAGGTTTACTGTATGATAAAGGGATCAGTGCCGACCTGTTTAAGATAGACCGTCCTGTCATCCGTTATAATAAAGCACCTTCTTATAGCCGGAAAAATAAAGAACTGAAGGTTCCGGTCGATACCCGGGGGGATATTGAAGGGATATTGAATCCGTTGCTTCAGTATTTATCCATCAAAAAGATCCGTTTGAACCATGCCTTTGTGACGTTGAATGATAGGAGCGTTCCTGATCCCGTCGTTTACAGGTTGAAGGATTTTAATTTCGATGCAACCGATTTCCTGATCGATGATAGTACGAACCGAAGTAAAGGACTGTTCTTTCAGTGCGACCACTTTGGATTCAGCCTGAAGAATTTCGATAATTATTTACCGGGAAAAGAGTATCGCCTGATTGTCGGTAAAGGCGACTTTTCAACCAGGAAAGGTGTGCTTCGTTTACAGGATGTGAAATTACTGCCTCAGGATTCGTTATGGAAAAAGCCTTCAGACTGGCAGGTTCGCTTTGAAACTCCCCTGATCTCAATTTCCGGTATGAACCGCTTACCCGAAAAGCTTGCTCAAAGCCTGGAGACGGGAACAGTTCATATACAATCGCCGGATGTCGGGATAATCAAAAAGGACGGAACTTTCTTTCAAGCCTGTCTGAAAGATTTTGCAGTCAGCAAGGTCGTATGGGATAGTCTGCATTTGGCTGTTGGAGATATTCTGCTGGCTGATCCTGTGTTTTCTTATCAATTGGAGAATGCGCCGGATAAGGAGAAAAAGCAACCGGCTGCAAAGGAGTTGAAAGATATATATGAAGTATTGGGGCGTTTTACCCCTGACCTGTCTTTAGGAAAGCTGGATGTATCGAATGCCGTGCTGAATAGCGATACGGCCAGTCTGTTGCTGGAAGGGTTACACGTAAACGCGGCAGGCCGTTCGTTTAAGCTAAAGACAATCCGGTTCGATACGAAGGATTTATCTTTCCCGCTGGATAATGGTTTCTATACCTTACATATCGGAAAAATAAACCTGGATAACACCGACCTCGACCTCGCTGATATCCGTCTGCTTTCCAAATATCCCAAAAAGGAGTTTGCTTATCTCCAGCCGGAGCATAAGGATTGGTTTGATGTCCGGGCGGGACGTCTGAGTCTGTCGGGAATCGATCTGCCTGCCTGGATTGCGGAGAAAGTAATCAGGGTAAGAAAGGTACAGGTGGACGATGCCGTCCTGCAGAATTTTAAAAATCAGCAAATCATTGTCCCTAGGCGTATTGTACCGATGATCTATTCCGGTTTACAGAAAGCACCGGTTAAGTTGGCGATCGATAGCCTGGATGTCAATAACTTTTCCGTCGTTTACGAAGAACTGGCCCGGAAAGGGATAGAGCCGGGAAAACTATTCTTTACGGAGATGAATGGGAAGTTCTCCGGATTTACGAATATCGTTACCCGTCCGAATCAGTATATCCGCCTGGATGCAAACGGCAAATTGATGGGCAAAGGATACTTTACCGCTACCTGGCTATTACCGGTCGACTCGCTGAACGACCGTTTTATCCTGAATGCCCACATGAAAGATTTCGACCTGACAGCCTTAAATGAACTGATCACCCCGCTTGCCTTTGCCAAAGTGGAAAGTGGCCGGCTGGATGATTTTACATTCAGTACGGAGGCTTCGAGCAAAGGGGCGAAAGTCGATATGTTGTTTCTTTACAGGGATCTGAAAGCGGAGATATTCAAGGAAAAGCATGGTGAAGTGATCGATAATAAGTTTTTGTCGCGCCTGGCCAACCTGGTGTTGAAGCACGATAACCCGGATCATCCGGAAAAAGGAGGGCACAAACCCCGTCAATCGGACCTGACAGTTGAGCGGGATCCGTATCATTCCACCTTTAATTATATATGGCAGATACTGCGCCCCCCTCTGATCGAGTCGGTAGGAGTTTCTAAAAAGACACAGGATGTGGCGAAGGAAGTAAGCGGCTTTTTAACAAAAATAAAAAACTTCTTCCATCCCCGGAAGAACAAGGCGCAAGCTGAAGAAACGGCCGGGAAAACAAATTAACGGGTGAACTTATCCGTGGATGAAATGTTTTAACTATATAGATGTTTGTCTCGCAGATAAGTAATAAACGTAAATATGGAATATGACATAGTTCATCATCCGGAGAAATATCGCTTCGAGGTGAAACAAGATGATTTAACAGCCTTTGTACAATACAGGCTTGTCGGTAATAACCTGGATATTATTCACACGATAGTACCCGGTCCTCTGGAAGGGCAAGGCATCGCCGCTTCGTTAGTGAAAGCAGCCTTCGACTACGCATTAGAGAATCAATTAAAGCCGCGGGCAGTTTGCTCGTACGCTGTTGTATGGTTAAAAAGACATCAGGAATATGCAAGATAACCAATTTGAGAATGATGATTATCCTTTAATCGTAACTCCCAGCAAATGGGCTAGTTCGAGTGCTTGTAGGGAAGTTACAGTGGCTCCACGTAACTCACAACCTGTGATGGGGCTTATCCGTATGCCGGATATGTCGCAGTTACTTAAATCAGCACCTTTCAAGGAAGTACGGTAAAACTCCGCTTCTTTCAGGTTGCATGCATCAAATACCGTATAGGCAAACTGGCAACTCTCCAACGAACCGCTTTTCAGGTCGCTTTGATGGAAGCCGATATATTTTAATTTGCTCATGGTCAGGTTGATATATTCAGCCTTGCAGTTGCTGAAAGTAATATGATTTAAAGACGATTCGGAGAAATTCGCACCGATCAGTTTACAATCGATAAACTCGACACGGTGGAAGCCGGATTCGGAAAAATTGACATTAGAAAGATCGCAGTTCCGGAAGATTATATCACTGAACTGCTATTTTTTTATGCTGCAACCGATCAGCATACAATTCGTGAACAAACAGGATTGTATACTGATATTTTTAGTCTTGATCTCGAATACTCTTTGATTCTTGAAAGCAAACTCTGTCAAATCTTCCCCCTCTTTCAGGAGTACCTCATCCAGCGCTATGTCTTCTTTTAAAACGGCTGTTATCCGCGGAGCAGTTATCTTCATCTTATCTCGTTTTGTAATGAGTCGGTAAAGGTAACTATTTTGATCCGGATTTCCCGTTTCATCTATCTTAATCCAGCAACTTACCGGGAATAACGATCTTGTTCTCCTTTTGTGTCCTGAAGATAATAAATTCGACCTCTTTCGATTTATCGACCTTTTGAAGTACTTCCTGCATCTCCCGGAGGTTATTGACCGGAGTTGTCCCTATCCGGACGATCACGTCGTTAGGGCGGATATAATCCCGTAGCTTGCCACCCAATGCATTGACCGAAATAACGTATACGCCCCGTTCCGAGTCCATTCCCGTAGCCGAACGTTCGCCCAGTGTCTGTAAACTTTTGATCGTGGCACCACACCAGTCGGTGATGTCGCTGCCGGCATGGTCGGCGATCATGATCGGTGCCGGCATCTTGGGTGTGTGTGCGATCGCTTTCAGGCGGGGAGAGACTACGCCGAACTGATCCATGACAAAGTTATGGAAACCGCCTTTCGTGATTGCTTCGGAATCGTCGGGAATAGTGAAATCTCCTTCCGACGGATTGCGGAATTGTACGGAGGTGACGATCGAATGTTCATCCGTCTTGTTTTTGATTGCTGCCGCGTACGACATGCTGTCCGTAAAGATATTGTAGTCGACCATCAATCCCCATTCGCGCACGCTGATCGGTTTATATTCGGTCATCACGATATTCCGTGTAAAGACGTCGCCGCTGTTATTGAACCAGACGTGCGGGTGGAAAGAGTTGTTGATCATGATGTTATTCTCTACTACCCGGTAGAAACCCTCCCTTAACTTGATCCCTCCGTTGAGGCATAAGTTATTATATATATGGTAGTTGCTTGAACCGTCATCGAGGTCGATATCCCATCCCCGGTCGCAACGGAAGCGGTTGTTCCTCATGATGGTCGTCTGGGTGGCATCAGCCAGGATGAGGGCGGGATCTTTGGCTGCAATCGACTCCATCTCCTTGTATTTCGGATGCCAGTAGCGGTCGCGTCCCCAGGAATTGAAAGAACCGTGGTCACCTGTTTCCTTGACCGTATCGAATATGTCGTTGAACTCCAGGATATGGCCGCCCCAGGTTCCTTCGCTGATATTGATCCCGGCGCGGGGAGTGTCGTAGATACTGTTGTGGCTGACGGTGATTGCCTGGCACATGGACAGCTCGACGCCTGTGATCTGCTTTTCGTAGAGGCCGATCGAATGGATCAGATTGTCGTATACGAGACATTGTGCCGGATAATTATTGTTTTTGGGGCCTTTACCCGGATCGATCTCATCGTACGGGACAAACTCGCCGTATTCGAAACTCGGTGAACGAACGCCGGCCGGATCGCCGACGAAGCAGATCGCACTGGCTCCGATCTGCGTCAGGTGCGAACCGGATACTTCCGAATGGCGGTTGTAGTTGGAGAAGAATACGGCATTCCCTCCCAGGTTATGCAGGTAAGCATTACGCAAGGCACAATGTTCCGTTCCTTCAAAGAACACCGCCGCTCCCCGGTAGATCGACCAGTCCGAGCGGAGCAGTTGCTCGTAAGGTTCCATAAAGGTGCGGAGGGTCTGCGTCAGTTCCAGTCCGTCAAGCGTGATGTTCTTTACCGGATCGGCTTCTGTTCCCCGGAATTCGATCAGGTGTTTGAGCTGCGGGGATTCGAAGAGGACTTCGGATACGTTTTCACCCTCGAGCGGGTAGTAGTATAGAACTTGTTCGTCGGCAGCGTAGAACCATTCGCCGGGAGCGTCCAGTTCTTCAAATATATTTTCCACCATCCGGTTGTCCGGATGTATTCCCAGCTGGCGGTTGTTTTGCCAGCCGCCTTCCATCGACAATTCTCCTTTTTTGTTTTTTCCGGTGATGCGGTAATGGAAATCTCCCCAGTCGTGTTTATGCATGGCATGTAAATAACCACCGGCCGGATTTTTCCATTTTTTTACCCGTTCGGGAGCGGTTGCCTGGGCGGAAGTCCCGTTGAAACGGACGGCTTTCTCGTCGAAGTTCGGGAAGCGGGCCAAATGACGCAATTGTCCGTCGGCAACCAGCATATCCATAACCGGACTACCGTTTACTTTCGCTTTCATGATCCCTTTCTTATAAGGTTCCCATTGCAGGTTCAAAGGTATTCCCCCTGAGAGGACGACCTGTTCGCCAGGATAGGCTTTTACGGATAATTGCCGGGTGTCGTTCCCATCCTGCGAAGTGAAAACGACCGGTTTGTCGAGAATATACTTCCCTTCCCGTAAATAAATAACAATTTCACCCTTTTCCGTCCGGGCTTTTTCCAAAGCCGCCGGAATACGGTTGAATGGATTCCGGGCACTTCCATCGCCATCGGCTTTCCCTTCCGGGGAAACATAAAACTCGGATTGCGCCGATATCGGTAGTGTTGTAAAGGCTAGCAGTAAGGCCAATGAGGCTTTCAGTACATTGCTTTTCATTACTAATTAGATTTAAATTCCTATATAAGTGTGTTCTATCTCTTTTCTTCTGATAAACCGATCACATCGTTGCTACCCGTTCAGACAGAATAGGGCTATAGCTGAGATAATTCTTGTTGTTGGCATAAATGAACAACAGGGAACCGCCTTTGATCGTATTAATGATCGGTTTGCTGACCGATTGCGGAAGGGCGGGACAACCGAAGCTACGGCCCAGCCGACCGGAAGAAGCAATGACGGAAGGATTGGAATAAGCCGCTCCGTGAATAACGATTGCCCGCTCTTTGGCACGGTCGTTGATTCCTTTTTCCAGCCCGTTAAGCACCAGTGAATACCCGTTTTTCCCCTGATAAGTATTTTCAGTCAGGAAAAATCCCAGAGAACTTTTAAGCGAACCGTTCTCGTTGGAGAAAGAAGTTGCGTAATTCCCCCCGCTATTCTTCCCGTGTGAAACCAGTGAGGAGAACAACAGTTTCTTATGTCTCATATCGAACACATAAAAACGTTCTTCCGTGGAAGGTTTGCTGAAATCGACCAGGGTCAGAATCTCTTTATCTTTTTGTGTGATCTTATTATAACCGGCCACAGCCTGCTCGAATGCTGCATAATTGACTACTCCATCCAGCTCCATTTCGACATATAACTGCCGGCAGCTTGAAGTTACGGACGTGCGGGGCTCCGGACGACTCATGGAAGAGAAGCTCGCCGGGATAAATAAAAGGAACAGATATAAGAAAACTTTGTGCATGTCTGTGTGAATCAGATCACAAAGGTAAAATATTTAATCGAAAACAAAAACCAGCGTCTCCTCGATCGGTGCCCAGTCGTAAATAAATTTAGCATGTGAAGTGGCATTCCTCACACACATGTGGGAGCGGGGAGTGGTTCCCAGCGACGGGCTGAACTCGATGAGCGTTTTCCTCGGCGCGTTGACCGGTACGCCGTGAATATATCCGCCATTGGTAAAACGGCTGGCGTAAGGAGCAAAACCACCGGTCTCCGTCGTCCCGTCCACCAGATAGATCATCCGGGGTTTCTTTTCCTGGATAACGAAAATACCCGGAGGAGTTTCCTGGGCATAAGGCGGCCTGTGTAATCCGGTGGTTGCCGGGTTCATGCTCCTGACCAGCCATTTATCCCCTATATGTTCGAGGGTGGCTATATTCTGGTTCTTGGTATCGACGAAGATCGCTTTTTTGAATACGACCGTGTCGGCGATAGTTTCGATATATTTGCGGGGCACCATCCATTCTTTTCCGGTATGGACGGAAGCCACTTTTATAAAGTTTGTGTAATCTTCCAGATGTTTAACCAATGCACCGTCGCGGCCATAGAGTTCGGGTACGGCGGTATCGGCCGGGAGATAAAGCGGTACGCCCTGGAAACGTTCCACTCCCAGCGAGTCGGCGATCCGTCGGTAGGAGTCGCGGTGATAGTTCCTGACCAGCGGAGCTTCCCCGTTCTTATTCCTGTAATTCTGCAGGATCGACCAGGTGGCCGGTTCCCGTTGGGTAGACTCGAGCCAGGTGAGCCGTTCGCGTATCTTATCCCATTGGAATTCGCGGGTGGTATCTTTATAAGGATAACTGTCGGCCAGTGTATGCTGGTCGTAAAGCAGTTCCTTTTCGATGATGATCTCTTTGGGAGCCGCTTCGACTTCTTCCACCACTTCGGTGACAGTCGAGTCCGGCACCGATAGTTCATCCGGCACCGGCTTGTCCGTCTTCATCGTACAATAGCTGAGGCTAAGGGCGACAAGACAAAATACCGGAAATATAACAGCTCTTTTCATGCTTGGTTTCTTTTTAGGGTGAATATACATTTTATTATTGACATATCCACCGGTTTATCAGGAAAAGAGGTTATCCCATCCGGAATAACCTCTCCACTTTTTACTCTGCTAACATAAATGAGACATCTGTCCCATCAATCATATTTAATAACGCTTACCGGACAGCTTTCGGCCGCTTCCTTGATTCCTTCTTCGTAATCGTTAAAGTCTACGCCCTCATTCACGTGGGAACGGTCGGTTACGTGAAAAACTTCCGGGCAGATGCCTTCGCAAGTACCGCAGGCGATACAGTCTTCTTCTATCCAAACACTTTTAATTGCCATAGTTGTATACATTAAAGATGATTTATACAAGTATAACAAATCAAGGGGTAAAATGGTTGATGTAAATAAGACACGAAATCAACTCCGTTTAAAACTAATTTAACGCTTAAGGAGCTATGAATTAAAATTATTTGATTACGTTTACAGCAATAAAATCTTTGATTAACTATTCATAAACTAAAAACAACATGGATAACGCTATTTTTAGATTTCCTAAGCCTATTAATGAACCGGTAAAATCGTATGCTCCCGGATCAAGTGAAAAAGCAGCATTAAAAAGCACGTTAGCTCAATTGTCGAATGAAGAATGGGATATTCCATTGATCATCGGTGGTAAAGAAATCCGTACAGGTAATACCGGAAAAGTTGTTATGCCGCATGATCATCATCATGTACTGGCTACTTATCATAAAGCCGGAGAAAAAGAAGTGCAAATGGCTATCGACGCCGCCATGAAAGCGCATAAGGAATGGTCGGAACTTCCCTGGGTAGAACGTGCTTCGGTTATGTTGCGGGTGGCAGAACTCTTCGCTACTAAATACCGTTATCTGTTGAATGCGTCCGTGATGCTGGGGCAGAGCAAGAACCCCTATCAGGCGGAGATCGATGCTCCTTGTGAACTGATCGACTTCCTGCGTTTCAGTACATTCTATGCAAGCCAGGTATATGCAGACCAGCCTTATTCCGAAACAGGTATCCTGAACCGTATGGAATACCGTGCTTTGGAAGGTTTCGTTTTCTCATTGACTCCGTTCAACTTCACCTCGATTGCCAGCAACCTGAATATGGGGCCGGCCATGATGGGGAATGTTGCGGTATGGAAACCGTCTACAACGGCTATTCATTCAAACTATTTGCTGATGAAAGTATTCCAGGAAGCCGGACTTCCGGATGGTGTCGTGAACTTTATCCCGGGACAGGGAAGCGTGATCGGTAAGGTTGTTACTGCCAGCCGCGATCTGGCAGGCTTCCATTTCACCGGATCTACCTCTACCTTCAATACGCTATGGCGCCAGATGGGTGAAAACCTGGGACATTATAAATCGTATCCGAAGATCGTAGGCGAAACAGGTGGTAAGAACTTTATCTTCGCCCATCCTTCAGCTCCGGCAGCAGATGTGGCAACAGCCATTGTGCGCGGTGCATTCGAATATCAGGGACAGAAATGTTCTGCCGGTTCGCGTGCCTATATCCCTGCTTCCATGTGGAATGAAGTGAAGGATATGGTGGGTGCCATGCTGAAAGAAATCAAGATGGGTGACGTACAGGACTTCACTAACTTTATAAATGCCGTTATCGACGAGCCGTCGTTCGATAATATCATGGGATATATCAACTATGCAAAACAAGCTCCGGATGCAGAGATCGTATTTGGTGGCAACGGGGATAAGTCGGTAGGTTACTTTATTGAACCGACTGTCATCCAGACAACAAACCCGGCCTTCAAATCGATGGTGGAAGAGATCTTCGGCCCGGTAATCACAATCTATGTATACGAAGACAGCAAGTTTGAAGAAACCCTGGAAATCTGCGATCAGACTTCTCCTTACGGCCTGACCGGTTCGATCTTCTCACGGGATCGCTTTGCTATCGATAAGGCGTTCAATAAACTGCGTTATGCAGCTGGTAACTTCTATATCAACGATAAACCGACTGGTGCCGTTATTGCACAGCAACCGTTCGGAGGTTCGAGAGCTTCCGGTACAAACGATAAGGCAGGTGGCCCGTTGAACCTGATCCGCTGGACAAATCCTCGCTGTATCAAAGAGGCTTTAGTCCCACCGACATCTTACGGTTATCCGTTCTTAGGTGAAAAATAAACACAATAAAACAGTTGGCAACCGGTAGCTTGAAACGTATGTTTCGGGATTGCCGGTTGCTGGCTGTGACCTTTTAAAAATCAGATACTATGTTAGACTTTAATAATACCGAGATTGCTTTTTCTTCTAAATCGCAGTCTGAACTGAAAAACGCTTACTTACTATTCAACACAATCAAATATCCGTGGTTGGTAAAATGTGCCAGTATCGGTAGTAATATCGCTCTGAAGATCCATTTCCCTCTGGCATGGGCTGTTAAGCCGACTTTATACAAGCAATTTGTAGGAGGTGAAACATTGCAGGACTGTACCAAAGCTATCAACCATCTCCGCCAGTTCAATGTGCTTTCTACCCTCGACTTCTCTGCCGAAGGCGAACAAACTCCCGAAGGCATCCAGGCTACATTCGAAGAAACAATGCGTTCGATCGATTTTGCCAAAGGTAACGACAATCTGGCTTATGCCGTATTCAAGCCTTCTACTATTACGACCGATGAACTGCTTGCCAAAGCTTCAGAGAAACGCAGTGAGCTGACCATAGAAGAAGTAAAGGCTTTCCGTGAATTTAAAGAACGCTTCATGGCTTTCTGCCAGCGTGCTTACGAGAATGATGTCCGTCTGATTGTGGATGCCGAAGATTACTGTTTTCAGGATGCTTTGGACGAACTGACAGACGAGGCGATGCGTAAATACAATAAAAAACGTGCGATCGTATTTGCAACTTTGCAGATGTATCGCCACGACCGTATGCCTTATTTGCGTCGCATCCTGGATGATGCCAAAGAAAAGGGATATATCGCCGGTGTGAAGTTTGTGCGTGGTGCTTATATGGAAGCAGAGCGTGCGCGTGCTGCGGCTTTGGGTTATCCCGATCCGATCTGCAAGGATAAAAAGGCCACTGACGATAATTACGACGAAGCTGTCCGCTTCACAATGGATCATCTGGAACATTTCGAGATGTTTATGGGAACGCACAACGAGGAAAGTAACTATAAGCTGGCCCGCCTGATGGACGAAAAAGGCATTAAGAGGGATGATTCCCGTATCTTCTTTGCCCAGTTGTTGGGGATGAGCGATAATATCTCATTCAATCTGGCTAATGAAGGATATAATGTAACCAAGTATGTCCCTTATGCTCCGGTTAGAGACGTATTGCCTTACCTGATCCGCCGTGCAGAAGAAAATACTTCGGTAGCAGGACAAACCAGCCGCGAACTGAAGATGTTGCAGGCCGAACTGAACCGGCGTAAGAAGGTGAATCGATAAACACTCACAGAATGTTTTCGGTATTTTGTTTGCCATTTGCAATATGCCGATGCAATGTATTGTTAAACAGTTATATATACTATTGCAAATGCTTTTTTTGTTTGCAATGTTATTTGTCATTTGCCATAATCAACCGTAAGAGGGATGATGGCAAATGGCAAATAGTATGGCAAATAGAATAGTTATTTGCCATGTCTTATTGTGTTTATTGACAGGATGTTATAGGAGTATATTGCAAATGGCAAATAAATACTGAAAACATTGTGTATAAAAGATGTTTTATCATGTATCACTTCTGAAACTATTGCTCCCTTCCGGTCTAAGTAAATCAAACCCTATAATAAACTAATTGTTAACTCCTTACTTAGTATAACTACCCTGTACAGGATAATCGATTAGCCTGTACACCCTGGTGGATTATCCTGTACACCTTGGCTGGCTATCCTGTACACCTTGCCAATAAGGAGTCCTTACATTTCAATTAGTTAGTAGGGAGGAATGAATTAGTTTCCCGGCTTCTGCCGGTTAGTAAGTCGGTATTCCAAATTCGATCCGTTGGTCATGCTCCACGTAGTTGCCGCAGGTATAACTACCGTAAAAGAATAATCATTCGGATTTGCATTTATCATAGCATACAAAAGTATGGAAAAAAGGAATAAAACCCGTACATTTGCTACAAAATATATAAAGCTTTTAAATCGAAAACAAAAGATGAACAAACTTATTGCAGCCGGCTTTTTGCTGGCTTGTGCGTTTTCTGTGACTAATGCCGAAGCACAAGAGGAGGACGAATATGTATTCACCCCGGTAAAAGAATTGAAAATTACTCCTGTAAAGAACCAGAACCGTACTGGCACCTGTTGGTCTTTCTCTGCGATCGGCTTTCTGGAGTCTGAGTTGCTACGTATGGGGAAAGGCGAATATGACTTGTCTGAAATGTTTGTGGTAAACCATTCTTATAAGGACAAGGCCGATAAGTTTGTCCGTTTGCATGGCTGTTTGAATTTTGGGCAAGGGGGTTCTTCCGGCGATGTGCTGTATGCAGTCGAGCATTACGGTATCGTTCCTGAGTCGGTAATGACCGGGTTGCAGTATGGTGAAGACCAGCACGTACATGGCGAACTGGAAGGGCTGGCACTCTCTTATGTAAATACCGTGATTAAAAATCCGAACGGGAAGCTATCTACAGCCTGGAAGAAAGGGTTGGATGGTATCGTAGATGCCTACCTGGGCGAAATACCGGAGAAGTTCACTTATAACGGAAAAGAATATACTCCAAAGAGTTTCAGAGATGAACTGGGATTGAATATGGACGACTATGTTTCTTTGACATCTTATACACATCATCCTTTCTATACAGCGTTTCCTCTTGAACTGGAAGATAACTGGCGCTGGGAGTCAGCCTATAACCTGCCTTTGGATGAACTGATGCAAGTAATAGATAACGCGATCAATACCGGTTACACGATTGTATGGGGCTCTGACGTCAGTGAAAAAGGGTTTACCCGTAACGGTATTGCCGTCGCTGCTGATGTGGCTTCTATCGAGACTGCCGGCTCGGATCAGGACAAATGGGTCGGTCTGAGCAAATCGGAAAAAGAGGAGGAGATCAAGAAGATGATCGGGAAGCCGGGATGTAAGGAGCTGGCCATTACTCAGGAAATGCGTCAGAAAGAGTATGATAACTATCAGACAACGGACGATCACGGTATGCAGATCTACGGTATAGCAAAAGATCAGAATGGTAAAAAGTTCTATATGGTAAAGAATTCCTGGGGAACTGATAACAAATATAAAGGTACCTGGTATGTATCAGAACCGTTTGTAGCTTATAAGACACTGGATATTGTCGTTCACAAAGACGCCCTTCCCAAAGCGATCAAGACAAAAATAGGTATTAAATAATATAGAGAAGAAAAAGGACGCTGTTGAAGGCGTCCTTTTTTATTTTTATTTACTGGCCTTCAATCCTCTGATGACAGAAGAGGTGAAACCGGACAGTTCCATTTCATTCAACCCCTTGATGGTAATACCGCCGGGAGTGGTAACCTTGTCGATTTCCATTTCCGGATTGCTCTTGTTTTCCAGTAACAGGTCGGTAGCCCCTTTTACGGTGTGGACAACGATTTCCTGTGCCTGCTTCGGATAGAAACCCAATTCGACACCGCCTTCAATGGCAGCACGGATATAACGAAGGGCGAAAGCGATACCGCTGGAAGCCAGTGCAGTACCGGCACCCATCAGGCGTTCTTCTACCAACATCGCATTACCAAGCTCATTGAATATATTTATTATCAGTTCGGATTGCTCCGGTGTCGCGTTATGGGCGGAGACGAAAGTCATACTGCTCAATACCTCGATAGCGGTGTTGGGCATAATACGGAAAAGAGCCGGAGTAACCCAGTCTTCATAACTGGTGTTTTTAGTGAGATAAGAATTCAGCGTATCGAAGGTGATTCCGGCAGCTACCGAAACGATCACTTGTTTGTCGTAATCGAGAACTCCCTTTATCTGGTCGATGATCTCTTCCACCCGCCAGGGTTTTACTGCAATGACGATAATGTCTGCACCTTTTACTGCTTCTATGTTGTTGAGCGACAATACAAAGTCAGGATTGGCTGCTTTCATTTTGTCCAATGTGGCTTGCGACTGTGCCGTACAGGTGATGTCCGATGCTTTGAACATATTTCCTTTTGCCAGTCCCTTGGCAATGGCACCGCCGATACTTCCGGCTCCGATAATCGTAATTTTCATGTCTCCGTTAATTTTTTATTGTAAAATCGTAAGATGCAAAAGTATGGAAAAAAGGAATAAAACCCGTACATTTGTCACAAAATGTATAATTGCTAATAAAATCGAAAACAAAAGATGAAGAAACTTATTGTTGCCAGTCTGATGCTGGCTTGTATGCTTTCTACTTCAGTAGGAGCACAGGAAACGGAAGAATATGTGTTTACTCCCGTGAAAGAGTTGAAAATTACTCCGGTTAAGAATCAGAACCGTACAGGAACATGCTGGTCTTTTTCCGGTATCGGTTTCCTTGAAGCTGAATTGCTGCGTATGGGAAAAGGGGAGTTCGACCTTTCGGAAATGTTTGTCGTAAGTCATTCCTATAAAGATAAGGCAGACAAATTTGTGCGCCTGCATGGTTGCCTGAACTTTGCACAGGGTGGATCGTTCGGTGATGTGCTGTATGCTACCAAACATTACGGTGCGGTTCCCGAATCGGTAATGAACGGATTGCAGTATGGTGAAAGCCAGCATGTACACGGCGAGCTGGAAAGCCTGGCTATCTCTTATGTAAACACAATTATCAAGAACCCGAACGGTAAGTTATCTCCTGTCTGGAAGAAAGGTTTTGATGGAATTATCGACTCATACCTGGGTGCAGTTCCCGAAAAGTTCACTTACAACGGAAAAGAATATACTCCGGAAAGTTTCGGAAAAGAACTGGGTTTGAATATCGACGATTATATCTCTCTTACTTCTTATACACACCAGCCTTTCTACACTGCATTCCCTATCGAAGTGCAGGATAACTGGCGTTGGGATCTTTCATACAACCTTCCGTTGGATGAACTGATGCAGGTGATGGATAATGCGATCAATACCGGTTATTCTATTGCATGGGCTTCCGATGTAAGTGAAAAAGGATTTACACGTAACGGTATAGCGATTGCCGCCGATGTTACTTCTATTGAAACATCCGGTTCGGATCAGGACAAATGGGTTGGCTTGAGCAAGACTGAAAAGGATGCTGAAATCCGTAAGATGATCGAAAAACCGGGTTGCAAGGAACTGACTGTTACCCAGGAAATGCGTCAGAAGGATTATGACAACTATCAGACTACCGACGACCACGGTATGTTGATCTACGGTATCGCAAAAGACCAGAATGGTAAAAAGTTCTACATGGTAAAAAATTCATGGGGAACTGATAACAAATATAAAGGAACATGGTATGCTTCTGAACCGTTCGTAGCCTACAAGACTATGACTATCGTTGTTCACAAAGATGCACTGCCTAAAGCGATCAAAGCGAAGTTGGGTTTGAAATAATTCAATCTCGGAAGATAAAACAAAAAGAGGCGTTCCCCGGTAGGAGTTGGGGCGCCTCTTTTCTATTTATACAAAGATGTGCTTCTTTATGGAACCAGTATCAGGGTGTAATTAAGATCTGATGCTGCTTTCTGTAAATCCTGGTTCAGCAGGGTCAGGCTGTCGCCTTCTGCCTGGAAATAGAATTCCATGCTACCGTCGCTTGGGATCAATTCGTAAACAACCGCTTCCGCATCGACCGGAGTACCTTTTTTCACTTTGCGTTTACCGGTAGAGGAGAAAGTCTTATCCTGTCCGTTCTCAGCTTCCAGGTAGGTGGCATCCATTTCGTAAACGCCGTCGTCGCTGTCCTGCTGATAGAATAAAGTCAGGTCATAAACAATGCCTGGGCCGTCTGCTGCAGGGAATGTGCCTTTATATTTTTTCTGAATGACAGAACCCTTTTTAGGATCGACCTTCAGCGAGTCGCGCATATTCACAGGCTTGCTCGTTTTCCCCGTTACTTCAGGTAAAGCCGGTGCATCGGGCACTGCTTCTGCTACTGCGACACTTTCTTCTTCTATTAAAGCGGGTTCGGCTGTTTTCTTCCCACTACATGCAGCTAGTAAAGCCAGAGCTGCTACTGCGATAAAATACTTTTTCATTATTCTGCATTTTTATTTATTAGTGACTTTGCCGATATAACAAAAGTCCCCCTGCATTTTGTTTTGCAGGAGGACTTTTTTAACTATATAACAGGCTGTTTCTTACTTTTTATCCGGCTCGTCCGGCTTTTGCAGATATTCGGAAGGGATGGTGGTCGCACTTCCGTCGCGTCCGGCAAAATAATGAGGCGACATGATCTCTATACCGGCCTCGTTGAACGTATCCTGTATGTTCTGGTGCAGGTCTGAATAGATCTGCGATAACTGGTCGGCCTCTTTTATATATGCGTTGATCTGGTAGCAGGGATAATAATCCTGTAGTTCCGTTTCCAGCACGAAAGGCTTCGGATGCGGCAAAACTCCCGGCGTTGAACGGGCTGCATCGATCAGCAGCTGATGAACCTGCCGCCAGGGAATATCGTAACCGATACTGACTGTCGAGTGGATGATCAGGCCGAACTGCCGGGCGGAAGCACTGTAGTTGACCGTATGTGACGACATGATGAAAGAGTTCGGGATCGTAACCACTTCATTCTTGGGCGTACGGATACGGGTCACGAACGGCGTTTTCTCGATCACGTTACCGGTTGTCTCGTTCAATTTGATGCGGTCGCCGAGTTTGAACGGACGCATATAGGTAATGACCAGCCCTGCAATGATATTACCGATCACCGTACTCGATCCCAGCGATACGATCAGTCCGACAAAGACCGATATACCTTGGAATACACCGGAGTCGGAGCCCGGCAGATAAGGATAGATCATTGCGATCATAAAAGCATACAGCAGGAAACGTATGATATTGAAGGAAGGTTGCGCCCAGTCCGGATAGAACCCGGTGATCTTCAGCTTCTCACTCTCTATTTCGTTCGCTATGTATTGGATACCTTTGATGATATATTTTACACAGTAGTAAATGACAATGATAATGAATAGATTGGGGATATATTCAATAACCGATTTAAGAACCATTTTGATCGGTTCAATAATATAAGTGAACAACTTCATTGCCAAGTTCTCCGTCTGCGGGAATATGGCAAACAGCATCGGGACACTGAACATAAGTTGTATCAGCAGTACGATATAACGCAGGATATTATTCAGGAATATAAGTATCCTACCTTGTCGGTGGGTATTCAGGAATTCATAATCGCGTATGGTGATGGAGTGGAGCTTGTTCTGTTTCAGCCAGATAATCCGCCGGCGTAGCTTTTTGAACAGATAGTTCGTCAGCTTGAAGAACAGATACTGGACAACCAGTACCAGCACGAATAACGCCACCCGCTTGACAACCTGAAGCAAGCCGTGTTCTTTTTTCAGCGATACGATCTTATCGTTGACAACGGACTGGTATTTTTTAGCCAGGACTTCCCTTTCCGTATTTAACCAAAGGGCGTCCTGATCCGTAACACTCAGTATTACTTTTTCCCCATACATGATATCGGTCTGGTATTCACTGTTGAATATATGTACGGAGTCTGTTTTCAGGCTGAGGTCTTTACCGATTTTCAGGATCATGTTAACCGCGTTCTCCGCCCGGTCGTAGGCAGATACACCGCCTCTTTTGGCATAGAAGGTGAGAAGGGTGTCGCTGTCGATGATAAGCGGTACGCCGGGAGTCAGCGTCCGCAGCGAGTCGATGCTGCGGCGTTGTTCTTCCCTCTTAAGCGAGTCGGTAGTGATGTGCATATTCAGCGCATCGTTCAGTTCGGTTCGCAGCATTATCTCGTTCAGTTTCATTTCCTGCAACTGGAGCTCGAGTTCCTGCATCCGGATGGAATCCTGCCGCCGTTTTTCTTCGACAGCCGCCGACGAGTCGACGACTGCTTCGTTCGTTTTGTTCTCTGTAATAACAGCATTCAGTAATCCTTCCGCCTTTTCCCGTATCTGTGACGTAGCCCGGGATGGCATAAGGAATATCGCCGACAATACGGCAATGCATAACATCAAACGTTTCATTGTGTTTTTACTCTAAGCTTTAATTATATGTATTTATTTGCCGCCGGCCGGTAAATGTTTCAACCAGTAGTCGGCCATGCTCTTCCGCAGATGCAATGTCGTTCCTTCGCGTTCGTAGATACCGTGGCTGCGCATCGGGTAACTGATCTGGCTGAAGATCTTTCCGTGTTTCACCAGTTCGTTTACCAGCATTTCGCAGTTCTGGTAATGTACGTTGTCGTCTCCGGTTCCATGTATCAGCAATAAGTTCCCTTTCAATCCTTTGGTATAGGAAATAGGAGAGCCCTTGCGGTAACCTTCCGGATTGTTTTGAGGGGTATTCATGTAACGTTCCTGATAGATCGTATCGTATAAGCGTTGGTCGGCAACGAATGCGATAGCGATACCCGTATGGAATATTTCCGGATACCGGAACATGCAGTTCAATGTCTGGCTACCGCCGCCGCTCCATCCGGTGATACCGATACGGGTCGGGTCGATGAACGAAAATTGTTTGGCGAGATCCTGTATGCCCCGTGCCTGGTCTTCGGAAGCAAATGTCCCGACCTCTCCGTAGATGCATTTGCGCCATTCGCGTCCGCGCGGTGCATTGGCTCCCCGGTTTTCGATGCTGACATAGATATATCCCTGGTTGACCATATACTGTGTCCATAGGTCGCCGCCGCCCCAAACATCCTGTACGGTCGATCCGGCCGGTTCACCGTAGACCTCGATGATTACCGGATATTTCTTTGACGGGTCGAAGCCGACCGGCTTGATCATGCAAACGTCCAGTTCCAGATCGCCGGATTTCGCTTTGACGAACTCTTTCGGGTTCAGACCCAGCGCGTTGTATTGTTCTTTGGCTTTCGCATTGTCTTCAATCATGCGTACGGATTGGTTTTTCGGGAATGATACCATGTCGATGACAGGTGGTGTTACCGAGTTGCTATACGTATGTACGGCCCATTTGCCGGTGGGCGACATATTATAACGGTGCTGTCCGGGTTGGTTTTCCGGGCTGAGGCGTTTTACTTCCCCTTTCCCGAACAGGTTGGCACTGTACAGGTAGCGTTGTGTGTAATTGTCGGGCGAAGCGATGAAATAAACCAATCCTTTCTGAAGATCGCTGCCTACCGGTTCGATATAATCGAAGTCTCCCTGGGTAACAGGTACGATCTCCTTACCGTCGCGGCTGATGCGGTACAGATGGCGCCATCCGCTGCGTTCGCTTTCCCAGGTGAAATACCGGTTGTTTTTCAGCCACAGGATATTATCGTTCGTGTCGAGCCAGGCGGCATCCTTATCCGTAAAGATATTTTCGGGTGTGGCACTGCCTATCCGGGCAATCCATACCTTGTTTGTATTCTGTTCCCGGTTCAGTTGCTGGATGAACAGTTCGTTGCTTTCCGGGATAAACTCCATACGTGGAATATAGTTGTTACGAGCATCCCCCGGAATATTGATCCAAGTGGTTGTCCCTCCTTCGGCCGGAACGTAACCTACTTTTACGGCCGAGTTGCTGGTACCTGCCTTGGGGTAGGGGAAATGCAGGATGGATGCATAGATCGAGTCGACATTGTTGATGATGTCGAATACGCCGGTTCCTTCCGTGTCGCTTTGCCAGTAGGCGATATATTTACCGTCCGGGCTCCAGCGGAAACCGTCGCGGCAACTGAATTCTTCTTCGTATACCCAATCGAACGTCCCGTTTACGATCGTTTGGCTTCCATCATCCGTCAGCCGGGTTATTTTGCCGGTGTTTATATCTTCCACATAAATGTTATTGTTGGAGACATAAGCAACCCTTGTCCCGTCGGGCGAGAACTTGGCAAACATCATGGATGATTCAGGCAGGCCTTTTCCCAATTGGCGCAGGTTGCCGTCATGCAGGGAAAGCACCCAGTAATCGCCACGGGTATCGTAACGCCATACACGTTTTGTGTTGTTGAAGATCAATACTTTATCATTGTCATTACTCCACGATAATCTTCCCATGCCGATCTTCTTGCCGGTCGATTTATCTGTAAACATACTAGAGGGGATAATCACTTCACGGGCATTGTCTTTGGCACGGTAGGCTACGACATCCATTCCTCCTTCTTCTTTGTTTTGTTCCAGACGGCTGTAGCGCTCCCCGTCTTTCAACCAGTTCATGGCGCCTACGCCTTTGGTCTGAATAAGTTTTCCACTAAGTACATCTTCCAGCTCAAGTGTTTTTTGAGCGCTACACAAACTGCTGCAACAAATAGTAATAGCGGCGGTAACAAATAGTTTATTTAGTTTCATTTGTATTAATTGTGTTTGTTTCTGTATTTGCAAATTACGTAAAGTTCTTTGAGATAACAAAGCGGAACTCTTTATTATTATCTTTGTGGCTTCAAAAGAATTTAATAATAAAATAAAATCGAAGAATGAGATCAATTTATGCAGTCGCATGTTCTGCGATGGTGATGTTGAGTGCGTTTACCGCTTGTAGTAATGACGATAACAACAGTTTTGAATTAACTCCGGAGCAAATAGCTCATTATGAAAAGAACCGTGAGTATATTCGTGAGAAGAAACAGGAGAAAGACGCTGATGGGAAATTGGTTTATGAACAACTGGTGAAGTATGGGGATACAACCCTGTATCGGGTCATTGACAGAAAAGCTGAAACACCTAAGTATCCGACCTCTAGCAGTAATTTGAATTTTGAGTTGGACGGACATTTTATTGATGGAACAACATTTCAGAATAAGATAAAGGAGAATTTTGTTGTAGGCAACCTGATAACAGGTTTGAAAGGAGTTATTCTTGAGACTTCGGTCGGTGATTCTATTGAAGCAATTTTACCTTCAACTTTAGGTTATGACTATCAGTTGGGTCAGGGGAATATTCCTTTCGGATCTACCCTGATATTTAACTATAGAGTGGAAGAAGCCAAGTAATTCCATACCTGCGACAGCCGGTAAGATATAATAAGCAAGAATGCCGCCTTCGGAAACTCCGTTGGCGGCATTCTTTTATAATAAAGAACTAATTAAGCATTAAGTACTTTTTTGAAACGGGCAAGGAATTCTTTAGCCTCGTCCATTGTCAGGCACAACGGGGGAAGCAGACGAATCGTGTTCGTTCCGGCAACACCTGTAAATACCTTTTCTTCAAACAACAGTTTGCTGCGTACTTCCTTGATCGACTCTTCAAATTCGATACCGATCATCAGCCCACGGCCACGGATCTCTTTGATACCCGGCAATTTGTGTAATTCTTCGATTAGGAATTCGCCAACCTTAGCGGCATTCTCGATCAGATTCTCATTCTCCATAATGTCCAATACGGCGATAGCTGCCGCACAAGCCAGATGGTTACCACCGAAAGTAGTACCCAGCATGCCATAAACAGGCTTGAACATCGGGCTGATTAACAAACCGCTCATCGGGAAACCGTTACCGATACCTTTGGCAACAGTGATCAGATCCGGTTTGATATCCGCATACTGGTGGGCGAAGAATTTACCGCTACGTCCGTAACCGGATTGTATCTCGTCTAGGATCAGGCAAGCCTCGTATTTGGTACACAAAGCACGCAGTTCCTTCATAAAGTTATCTGTCGGAAGCTGGATACCGCCAACACCCTGGATACCTTCTATAATAACGGAAGATACATCCCCTTTTTGCAGTTCCGCTTCAACAGCTGCCGCATCGTTCAACGGAAGATAAGTAACAGCCAGGTCTTCATTTACCGGAGCAATGATCTTCGGATTATCCGTTACTCGAACCGCTGCGGAAGTACGTCCGTGGAAAGCATGCTTGAAAGCGATCACCCGCTTTTTACCGTTATGGAATGAAGCCAGCTTCAAGGCATTTTCATTCGCTTCCGCTCCTGAGTTGATCAGGAAAAGGGAATAATCGTCGTAACCGGAAGCTTTTCCCAGTTTGTCGGCCAGATTTTGTTGCAGGCTGTTGATTACCGAATTGGAATAGAATCCCAGCTTGTTAACCTGGTCGGTGATAGCGGCTACATAAGTAGGATGGCTATGGCCGACGGAAATAACGGCATGTCCGCCGTACAGGTCGAGGTATTCAGTCCCTTCGGCATCCCATACATGGCATCCTTTTCCTTTTACGATCTCTATATTAAATAAAGGATATACGTCGAATAGTTTCATAATCTTGTTGTTTAAAAAGCTGACGGTTTGAGATGTAATCCAACAGTCTCTTCCAGACCGAACAGCAGGTTCATATTATGCACAGCCTGACCGCTGGCTCCTTTCAACAAGTTGTCGATCATGGATACGACCAGCAATTTGTTATCATATTTCTGTAGATACAGGAGGCACTTGTTCGTGTTTACTACCTGTTTCAGATCCGGATTCTTGTCTGTAATGAAGGTGAAAGAATGATCGTCGTAATACTCTTCGTAGATACGTTTGATCTCTTCCAGGCTTACTTTACAGTCTACATACGTCGTGGCAAAAATACCACGGGAGAAATTGCCCCTTACCGGTATGAAGTTGATATTGCTTTCGAAGCTATTCTGCAACTGGCGCAGACTTTGTCCGATCTCTGCCAGATGCTGGTGTGTGAACGGTTTATAGATCGAAATGTTATCGTTTCGCCAGCTGAAATGAGAAGTCGACGAAGGCTTTACACCGGCTCCTGTCGATCCGGTGATCGCATTTACGTGCAACTCTGAATTCAGCATCAGGTGTTTAGCCAGCGGCAAAACGGCTAACTGGATACAAGTGGCAAAACAACCGGGGTTTGCAATGTGTCGGGAGTTGCAGATACGTCGTCGGTTCAGTTCAGGCAAGCCGTAAACGAAATCGTGTTCGTCGCTTTCGATACGGTAATCCATGCTGAGGTCGATGATCCTGACGTTTTCCGGAACGGTATGGCTCTCCATGAATTTCTTTGTGTCGCCGTGGGCAGTACAGAAGAAAAGGAGGTCGATGCTTTCCAGAGGAAGCTGGTCGGTAAAACGCATGTCGGTTTCACCAAACAGGCCACCATGAACGTCAGTGATCCGGTTTCCGGCGTTACTGGTACTATTCACAAATGTAATCTCGGCGTCCGGGTGATTAAGCAGCAGACGGATCAATTCGCCTGCCGTATATCCCGCACCACCTATAATTCCAATCTTAATCATATTTCTTCGTCCTTATGGTTGTTATAATACACACGCAGCGGTGTGGAAGTTACTTTGATAAAGCCTTTTGCATCTTCTGCCGTCCAGCCTTTCTGCATTTCACCGTATTCACCGAATTTAGTCTTCACCAGGTCGTCTTTCGATTCTACACCGACGGTGGAGAAAGAAAGCGGGCGAAGTTCGAGTATAGCCGTTCCGTTCACGTTACGCTGTGATTCCTGCAACATGGCTTCGATATCGCGCATTACCGGTTCCAGATACTGGCTTTCGTGCAGGAACATGCCGTACCAGTTGGCTACCTGGTCTTTCCAGTATTGCTGCCATTTGCTCAATGTATATTTTTCAAGGAAACGGTGTGCACCGATGATCAGCATGGGAGCAGCAGCTTCAAAACCTACACGTCCCTTGATACCGATGATCGTATCGCCTACGTGCATGTCGCGGCCGATACCGTAAGCAGCACCGATCTCTTCCACTTTCTGGATCGCTGCGATCTTGTCTTCGAATACTTCACCGTTTACGGCGTGGATTTCACCCTTCTTGAATTCGATGCGCAGTTCTTCGCTACCGGTCTTTTCTACCTGTTTCAGGTAAGCGCTTTCAGGTAAGCCCTGTGCAGAGTCGAGGATTTCACCACCACAGATGGAAGTTCCCCAAAGACCTACGTTATAAGAATATTTCAGTTTGGTAAAGTCAGCAACGAAACCGTTTTCTTTCAGGTAATTGATTTCGTAGTCGCGTGTCAATGCCATGTCACGTGTCAGGGTGATGATTTCTACATTGGGAGCCAACACCATGAATGTCATGTCGAAACGGATCTGGTCGTTACCGGCACCTGTCGAGCCGTGAGCGATTGCGTCTGCACCGATCTCGTTGGCATAACGGGCGATAGCCAAAGCCTGGAAAATACGTTCCGAGCTAACGGAGATAGGGTACGTACCGTTACGCAGCACATTACCGAATACCATATATTTCAGACTCTTTTCGTAATATTCTTCTGTTACGTCGATAGTAACATATTTAGTTGCGCCCAGTTTATAGGCGTTTTCTTCATTCTGTTTAAGCTGTTCTTCGCTGAAGCCACCAGTATTGGCACAAGCTGCATATACTTCGTAGCCCTTTTCTTTGGCAAGGTACATTACGGTAAAAGAGGTATCCAAACCCCCGCTGAATGCTACTACAACTTTCTTTTTCATTGTCTGTTTGTTTTTGTGAGTTCCGTATGGGTGTTTCGCGAAACGCCCTTACAAGATCTCCTTTATTATTTATTATTTTTATTTCTCTCGTCTGCTTCCCGTTTGGCACGATGCGGATCGGCCGGGTCGAACAACATGGCTGTACAGATGCAATATTTGCGGCCTGTACGTTCCAGGATGTCATGGTTTACACAACCATTGCAACCGCGCCAGAAGGATTCATCGTCTGTCAGGTCGGAAAATGTGACGGGTACATATCCCAGTTCCGTATTCATTTTCATCACAGCCGCCCCGGATGTCAGACTGAATATTTTAGCTTTCGGCCAACGCATGCGAGCCAGCTGGAAAGTCATATCCTTAATACGTTTGGCAATGCCCAGCCCCCTGAAATCCGGGTGAACGATTAATCCGGAAGTCGTTACATACTGTTTATTTCCCCACGATTCTATATAACTGAAACCTGCAAACTTATCCCCTGCCAACGCAATGACTGCTTTCCCTTCAATCATTTTCTGGGCCACATATTCATGCGTACGCTTTGCGATACCGGTTCCGCGTACTTTGGCAGCGGCCTCAATAGTATCAAGAATTATGTCGACATATACCTCATGAGAGGCATCAGCGATCATTACATCGATTTCTGTTTCTTGTTCCATTTCTCTTAAGCTTGTTCTTAGTCTTCTTTTGTTTATAAACGGAAGATCCGTAGTCTCCCTTATCGCCCTTATATAAAATGTGATAATGCTTTTACTATTCTGTCACGGCTGATCCCTTCGCGCGGGATGATCAGGATCGTGTCGTCTCCGGCTATCGTCCCCAGTATTTCATGAGGAGCATGGGTGTCAATATCCGAAGCAATGCCCATCGCATATCCCGGTCTTGTCTTTACAACAGCCAGATTGCCGGAAAATTCGATGTTGGGATGATGCTGTGTCTGTGTCTTTTTCGGTTGTATCAACGCTGAATAATCAGGCAGACAATATACATAATCTCCGTTCGCATCGTGTACTTTGGCTACTTTCAGCTGCTTGATGTCGCGCGACAAAGTAGCTTGTGTAACCTGAAATCCGCTAGCTTCCAATTCTTTAAGCAGCTCTTCCTGATTACATATCGTCTTCGTCTGTATGATGCGACAAATAGCATCCAATCGTTCCTTTTTTGTACTCATGTTTGTATATTTATGCAAAACGGTTGCAAATATAAAGCGAATAATTGAATAAATATACATTCGGCTCCGGTTTTTTTGCATAATTATTTATCCTATATATCTCTTGAGCAAAAATGCCTTTATAATTGTTCTATTCTTATAAAGAAATGATAATTTTGTATCAGTAAAAACTAAATGAGAGAGATGAAGAAGATAACAGGTTTATTAATGGCGGTATTCTTACTGCTAAGTAGTTGTGGTAGTGTGCCTTTGACGGGAAGAAAACAGGTGTTGCTTGTTTCGGATCAGGAAGTGTTGTCATCTAGCCTGACACAATATGGCGATTATATGAAATCGGCAACGAAATCTACCGATAAGGCTAAGAGTGAAATGGTTACCCGGGTAGGGAAGAAGATTGCAGCGGCCACCGAAGCTTACCTGAAGGCAAATGGAATGGAAAGCGAGATCAAAAACTTCCAGTGGGAGTTTAACCTGGTGAAAGACAATCAGGTGAATGCTTTTTGTATGCCCGGTGGAAAGATCGTAGTTTACGAAGGATTATTACCTTTGGTGTCGTCGGACGACGAACTGGCTGTCGTGGTAGGACACGAAGTGGCGCATGCCGTTGCCAAACATAGTAACGAACGCATGAGCCAGCAGTTGATGACCCAATACGGCGCAGCTATCCTGGGACAGGCGGTAAGTAATAAAAGTGCAGCCGTACAGACTGTGGCCAATACGGTCTATGGGGTAGGAGCACAATATGGCGTTATGTTGCCTTTCTCACGCAAACATGAATCGGAAGCCGATTATATGGGGTTGGTATTTATGGCAATGGCCGGTTATAACCCGGAAGTGGCGGTGAACTTCTGGCAGAAGATGTCTGCCGGAAAGAATGGTTCGACTCCCGAGTTTATGAGTACGCACCCAAGCGATGCGACCCGTATAAACGATATTAAGAGATATCTTCCGGAGATTGAAAAATACCGGACAAAGAAATAAGACAATAGAATGGGGATTACACAGTGATCCCCATTTTTTTCATCAGGAAGCAGGCATTCATATTCTCTGCAACGCCTTCACGAAGCTGATAGGAGAAAGTCAACTCCTCGTTCGTGATATCTGCTTCAAAGCGGTAATTCTTTATCTGGTTCGGGAATTCCTTTTCCAATTCGCCCAGCGCCAGGTCGTGTGTGGCGATAATTCCGCAGGTCTGGTAAGACACCAACTGTTTCATCAGGGCCAGCGAACCTTTCTGTTTATCGATGGAATTGGTTCCCTTTAATATCTCATCCAGGATAATAAATAACTTTTCTCCCTGGTGCAAACGATCGATGATCATTTTCAGGCGTTTCAGTTCGGCAAAGAAATAAGACTCGTTGCTCACCAATGAATCGGAAGTACGCAGGCTGGTCACCATCTTGGCCGGATATACAGTCAGCGAGTCGGCATAGACCGGAGCCCCGATGCAAGCCAGCAGATAATTGACTCCTACAGTACGCAGATAGGTACTTTTACCGGCCATATTTGCCCCTGTAATGATCAGGAACCACGGACTTTTCTCGATGGATATATCATTCCGTACACAAACGTCGCGGCGAAGCAACGGATGCCCCAACGCTTTACCGCTCATTTTGAAATAAGCGTCTGCTATTTCCGGATAAATATATCCCGGATGGTTGAAGGCAAATCCTCCCAGCGAACTGTAAGCATCGAAACGTCCCAGGGCATCGAACCAACGGGGAATGTCTTCCGCATGCTGTTGTATCCAACTTTCCAACCTCATGGCTGTCCGGGTATCGCGTAAGATAAAGATGTTGAGGATAATTCCGATGAAACTGACGCGTTGGTCGAGGGCACCGATACATTTCGATAGCTTCTTCAACGCTTTCGAGGCTGTCCCGTCTACTCCGGTAAACAGTTTGCTTATTTCCGACAATTCAGCCGATTTGAAAGCATCGCCTTCTATGCTTTTGATCAACAGGGAATAGGTGGAAAGTATCTTTTCCATCTTATTCACGGAGTTGTGAAGGTCAGTGATCTGTTTTGCCCGGATATTCGCAATAAGAAGTGCAATGGCAAAGAATATTCCGAAGGCAGATAAACCGATCACCTCCAATGCCAAACCTATAAATATAGCGACCCAGATGGCGGGAACAATCCAGATCAGGCATTTCCAAAGTGTCTTTGTGATAAAGTGGGGAGTATGCCGGGTCAATGAAGCCAGAGCACTTACGTCTCCTTTTTCTTTCGGGTACAGCCTTCCGGTGACAAAGAAATGTTGCCTTAGCTGGGTGAGCGTGCTTAGTTCCAGGATGGCTTCCTGGCGTTTGCCTATTTCCTGCTTGTCGGTCAGCGGATTGACAAACCAGTCGATAAGCGTTTCTTTCCCTACCGCTGTCACTGTCCGGTTGATCGACTGGAAGATCGAACGGTTGCCGAACAGGTCGAGATCCAGGCTGAACGAATGGTCGGCCGAGCTCTTTTCCGGTGCTCCGTCGAAAGCGCTGAAATCATAGTCCAGCCCCTTCAATTCATCATTGCATAATTTCACTAAGGTGTCTGCATATTCCTTTAAATAAGACAGATGTGTATGATAAGCCATTAATGCAATGAATGGGATAATGAACAATACGACTGTTCCGGCCAACACTTGCCAGCCTTCCGCTTTCAGCAACCATATAGCTGCCACGAGGCCGGCTACTAGTAACAGGCGGATCGTTCCGCATAAATGCATTTTCTTTCTCAGACTATCCGAACGGCGTGTATAAGCTGTAATCGTTTCCTTATAATATTGGTATACTTTTTCCATGCGGACAAAGATATAAAAAATGAACATACCAGTTAAGAATTGGTTATTAATAAAAGGTAGGTTGCTGAAATGACTATAATTCAGATGATTTGGGAGAATCGTCTGTTTGTGGTAATAGTAACTTTGTTCTGTCTTGTAAAGTTTATATGATAACGTTTATGAAAAAGATAGCTTTGTTTCTGTTGGTATTGTTCATCCAGGGTTTTGCGAAAGTAACAGCCCAGGTACTTGTGAAAGATCCTAAGATGGAATATAATGCAGATAGTGTGCGTGCCGTATTGGATAAGGCTCCTTATTTTTCGCTGTTCAAGGATAACTATTTTATCGGTGGTACGACGATCGGCCATAAGCCGACCGCAGCCAATTCGGATGTGAAGTTCCAGTTGAGTATCGCCCAACGGTTAACCAAGAGTAAGTTACCTTTCGATACCTATCTTTTCATTCAATATACACAGAAAGCCTTTTGGAATGTCTTCCAGAAATCTCTCCCTATGCGCGACCTGAACTTCAACCCGGGAATAGGCTTGGGGCATCTGATCATTCATCACAATAAATATATAGGTAAAGGCTATCTGATGCTGGAACACGAATCGAACGGGAAAGACAGTACGGCTTCGCGCAGCTGGAATAAGGTTACATTTGCTACAGCCGTCGTTCTCAATAAAAATTGGGAAGCTCAGTTTAAAACATGGATACCGATCGTGGATGGTAAGTATAATAAGGATTTGTTGAAATATAACGGTATATTCCAGGTGGCAACCAATTTCCGGACAGACAATAAACGGTTTAACTGCGGAGTGATCCTGACGAAACGCAAAACCTGGCTCAGCTTTAATACGCAGGTCGAGTTAAGTTATAAGTTCAACAATAACGAGAACCAATATTTCTTCCTTCAATATTATAACGGGTACGGTGAGAACCTGTTGGAATATAATCACTTTAAGAGTATGCTGCGGATCGGTTTTGTGATAAAACCGCAGGATTTCAGTATCTATTGAGAATCTGTTTCATAGAGTGATTGATGTTCTTCTTTCATTAATCAGCAAGCGTTCTGACTTGTTTTTTCCCCACAATTTATATCCACGTGGGGAATTGTTCCCACTACTATGGGGAATACTGCCCACTTGTGTGGGGAATATTACCCATTTAAGTGGGGATTATAAGTAATAAAGGCCTAAAAGTATACAATTTCTTACCAATCGTATTGCTCTACATATTGGTCGAAAAGCGGATCGGTATGGATACCTTGTCGCATAAAAATCAGACGAATGATCTTTTGTTCGTCAGTGGTAATTAATCGTTCTTTCTTTTGGATGCGATAAAGGGTTCCTTTACTAAAATTTGCATTTATTGCCCGCTTGATGGCAACAGCTTTGTTATGAGGTAGATCGTCCAGTAAATGAGTAATACCCAAAGCGTACCTGTCCTTTTGATCTGCTTTGAAAAAGGGACAGCTATCTGCTTGTGGCGTTGTGCAAGTCGGGTTTATGATCGAGAAAACTGTCCGTTCCGGTGTAAGTTGTTTCGAAACGAGATAACGCAGGCATTTCGTAGAGTGTTTGCATTGCTCATTCAGGCAGTAAGCAAAACTATCAGGGACGGATTCGTATTTTGATTCAGGTTCCATTATATATGTTTTGTTTAGTTAACCAGGCAAACTTACGTTTTATTATTTAATTATACGAAGCTTGAAGATGAAAAAAACATGCAAAGATTGTTTTTTAGGATTTGCGTGAAATAATCCGGATAAATGGATTGTAATGTATTCTACTTTTATATATTTGTGAAAACTAAATTAATCGAACATGAGATTTAAGTTAACCTTACAAATACAACCGCATGTTTCAGGACGTGAACTACCAATTAATTATCAGTATGAATTATCGGCAGCTATTTATCGAATATTGGCTCATAGTGATGAGAATTATTCATCATGGCTGCATGAAAATGGCTTCGTTATTGGTGGTAAGCGTTTTAAACTATTTACTTTCTCAAATCTTATCATACCTCAATATGGTATAGATAAACAACGCCAACGTTTAGTTATAAAATCAGATATAATAGAATGGTTTATTAGCTTTTTGCCGGAGAAGAGTACGCAACAATTTATTGAAGGCGTATTTTGTCAACAAAGTTTCCATATTGCAGATAAGATATCTGGTGTAGAATTTCAAGTACGTGAGGTGCAGGTCATGCCACCACTGGATTATCAGAAGGAAATGTGTTTTGAGACTTTATCGCCGGTTTGTGTTTCGACGCGTAAGGAGGACGGAAAGACGGAATATATTTCTCCTTCCGATCCATCGTATGTCACTGGTATTCTGACAGGTCTTTTGGCGCGTTACGAGGCCTATTATGGAAAAGAATATGACAGGGAGGTTTATTGTGACTTTATGGTGCTTGATGAACCGAAGTCTGTTTTAGTGAAAATAAAAGCTGAAACTCCCCAGCAAACATTTGTACGAGGATATCGGTACAAATTTAAAGTTAAACTCCCAGAACCTTTGATGAATATAGGTTATGAAAGTGGATGGGGGGAGAAAGGGGCAATCGGATTTGGGATGATTGGAGTATATATTTAAATTTACAATATAAAATGAAGAAAACATGTACAAATATTGATTATAAAGTTCTCTTGGAACCGACTGGAGATCCCTTTATTGATTCAGGAGGATATGTGTTAAAGGCTTTATCTGATTATTATCCTGAATATGATGTGTTGGAATTAATCATGTTAGCAACTAAAATATATGTGGATAATTGGGATGCGAAGATAAATCCGTTTTTTCTGAATTCAAAGATAACACAACCTGCTTTTAAAGTTGAGAAGAAAAAAGAAGAAACGAAATTATACTTTTTGGGGCTTTTGGAAGAAACTCTACCGTATATTATAGGCCATTGTAGAGTTACTGGAAAAAAAACGAAACTTTTTCCGGCAGGTAGAGATAATACGGTCTTATCCGGTTCTGGTACGTTCGTGAATTTTCATAACTCTTTTGATACAGGAATTATGTTGTCGAAAGAAGCATTGATACGATATCATTTTCTTCCTTTAGGATGTGAGTTGCTTCAAGGCAGAGTATGTGTGATTAGTAGTACAAATCAGCCAACTACTGAGCTGTATGCAAAAGAATGTTGTGATAGAATATTATATGATCTAGGACAGAATGCTTCTCAGGGATTATTAAGAAATGAGTCTCGATCCCCTGGTACGGCTATATTTAGATTTTTGGATAAGGTGCTTATACATTATGCAGATAATAATACCGGAAGTGAATATATAACACTTTATCATTTTACAAACTTTGGAGCAAGTCCTGATGTACAAATTTATACGCTTCCGTCCCAAGCCTTTAATTTTTATAAAGAAACACGTAAAGCGCAATACAAAGCAAATTGGAATATTTTTGTGAATCATCATTATAGATGTTCCGATTATAAGAAAATACAATACAACGATGAGGCAAATTCTTTTATAGCTTTAGATAAAAAGCAGGAGATAAGTATAAATGAAGATGATTTCAAGTTTTGGAGAAATACCATTTATGACAAATTACTGATAGGAGCAAATATTATTAGTGACGTCAGAAAATGGAGTATACATCATCATTTTGATTTAGATCTATTAGAGTGTTATTTAATTAATATACAGAATATGAAAAAGGAGACTGTTGACAAAATAAATCAAATAGCAGATTTTATTCTTAGCTATAATTCGGAAGTAGATATGAAAAAGGTCTTGACAAAATTGAATGGCGTGAAGAATCCATATTTGTTAAGACGATTTGTATTGAAAGTAATAGAAGATAATTATAAGAGAGGAAATGAAATGCCTCTTGTTACTGTAGAAGATTATGTAGATTTCTTATTTCCAGATTCAAACTCTTGGATGGAAACACGCGATGTTCTATTGATTTCAATTTATCAGAAATTACATGAAAGACATTTGACTGTGGAAGTAGAAGAAACAACTTTCGATGAGAAAGAATTTGGCGATGATGAAATTTAACCTTATAATATAAACAATATGAATGAAAATTTGAAAGTTCAGGGATTTTACCTGATAGATGTGGATGTAGTGGCTTTGAATAATGCCGGAAAGAACATGATGTCAAATTTTGATAACGCAGTATCAACTAAGAGTATTATCAAGAATGGTCGTAACTATACTTATGTATCAGGACAAGCTGTGCGTTTTTGGTGGCGTGATTCTTTACAAAAGAATTGTGGCTGGAAGCTTTCTCCAGTAATTCGCGAAGATAAAATAGCATATACAAATGCTAATCCGATAGAATATCCGGATGATGATGTCTTTGGATATATGAGAGCTGCTTCTGAGGAGATTATTGATGATAAGGGAAAAAAGAAAAAGGTGAATGTAACTGTAACGAGGGTATCTCCTTTAAAAAATTCAGCAATAGTGTCGGCCTGTGCTGTGCGTCCGGTTGAAAACTGGTCAAGTATGGCACGTCAGGATGGTGATTCAGTACCTTATGGAAAACAGGAATATAGTGCAATAATGAAGGGCATGTTTAGCTTGGATTTGAATATGATTGGAACTTTCTCTAATTATAATAAAACAGGTTTTCAAAATCTTTCCCAAAAACTGAAAGATGAAGCTATGGGAAATGGCTGTATTGAAAAAAATGATCCTTTTGTTACTGGACAAAAATTGATTCAACTCCCATTAGAAACTCGTGTTCAACGGGCTAGTGATACGATTAAGGCTTTAAAAAATATTTCTGGTGGAGCTATGCAAACCAATAATATGGGAGATGTAACTCCTAAATTTATAATTCTTGTATCGACTAATTCCGGTAATCATCCTTTCTCTCACGTTGTGTCAAGTTATGGTGACCGGGATGAGATGGTTAAGTTGAATATAAAGGGGATAAGAGAAGTTATTAATGAGTATCATGACGATTTTATCGGAAAAATTTTCATAGGAAGAAGAAGTGGCTTTTTTGATGAGCAGGATGATGCTTTGATATCTTTACAACAGGAATATCAGAATCTTATTGTCTATGGGCCTGTGAATGCAATGATTGATGCTTATTGTGAGCAAATAACTAATCAGATAAAATAATGAAGGCTTACCGTATTAAAATAAGTTCATGGACTTCAAGTTTTCGCTATCCCAATATTATATCCGGGTTCCAACCTACATTGCTTGTTCCTCCCATTAGTACGGTATTGGGTATTTTGAATGCTTGTGCAGGTAAATATCTTGTCCACAGTGAATTGTTTTTAGGCTATTATTTTGAATATGGTGGAAAATCTGTTGATTTGGAAACAATCTATCAGGTTGAACTAGACTCAAAAAACATACCCAAAAATCAAGTGAAATCCAATGTGATTAGAAGAGAATTTCTTTTTGAGAACTGTCTGTATCTTTATTTAGTTGACTTAGAATTGGTGAGATACTTTCGTAATCCCTACTATTCTATTTTGTTAGGAAGAAGTTCGGATTTGGCTTCTGTCGACTCTATAGAAGAGGTCGAATTGAATGAAGTTATAGATGCATACATGATTAAAGGACAAATTGTACCTTTTAAAGGAAATTGCTTACCGGGTGTTATACAGGCATTGCCAAAATATTTTACGGAAACGATACCTCGTAATAACATTGGAACTGAAGCTTATTCTGTTATACCATATAATGCAGCTGATGTACAAACAGATTTGACTGCGTATAGAGACTGTATCGAAGAAAAACAAATTGATATTTATTTTCATCAGTTGAATTTTACTGAATATATATGAATGTGACTCTTCCTCGGAAACCTGAGGTTTTGGCTAAATCAGAACCTCAGGTTTCTTTAAAACAGCATATAGATGATTGTTTAATCATTTATGAACAGTTGGTTAAGTGTTTTCCTAATCTGCCTTTAATGGATCATAAAGTATTTTGGAAAATAGTGCATGACAGTATCATATTTCATGATACAGGTAAGTCGCATAGTGAATTTCAGCGCATACTTTATAAATACTCACCAAATGCCTGGAACCATCAAAGGCATGAAATATTTTCACTTTACTTTATTAAACAAGCCAATATTCCAGATAAATGGAAAGAACTCATGTATTATGCAGTGATAGGACATCATAGAAGTATAGATGAAACATATGAATTTGTTCTTGATAATTATGTATCAGTTGCTCGACCAGGTTGGTATTCGTGTGATAATCTGTCTTTTAAAGATGAGTGTGGAAAGTTATGGAGAAATAAAATTTGGAAGATCTTAAATGTGTATGGTTTTCAAAAGATCAATGATGATGTTATAGATATTGTTTCTCTTGTAAAATCATACCATCATACTCCTTGTAGTTTGTCGGATAGTGTATTTATACGATGTTTATTGCTGATTGGATTTGTGAAACAATGTGATCATTTGGCATCTGCAGGTATTACAAGACTTTATAAATTGTCTGATGCAAATTTCTCTTTTTTATTTGAGTATCCTTTATATAAGCATCAAGAAGAATCATATAAACTCAGCGGTAATGTAATCTTATCGTCTCCAACCGGATCAGGAAAAACAGAGACATCTATTTTATGGCTAAAACGTCAATTAGGAAAGAGAGGTGAAGGTCGAATATTTTATATATTACCTTACACTGCTTCCATTAATGCTATGTATGAAAGACTAAATATGAAGTTTAACGAAGGTTATATGTCTAGTGATACTCATTGGGTTGGAATGCTTCATGGAAAACTGTCACAATATCTTGAGAATAAGATATCATCGGATAAATCTTGGAATGCAACGGGAAGGGAACAGCTTATACAAGATTTTAAAACATTAGTTACTCCAATGAAAATAGTTACTCCTTTTCAGTTGTTGAAGTATTTATTTGGACTAAAAGGTTTTGAAAAGGGAATGTCGGAATGGTCAGGTGGATATTTTATTTTTGATGAGATTCATGCTTATGATAGTAAAACATTTGCTCAGATTATAGTTTTATTAGAATTTTGCTCGCAATATATGAATGTAAATGTTTTTATAATGACTGCAACTTTACCTTCGTTTATGTTGCATATTTTAGAACGGGCAATAGGAGAACATAGCAGAGTTATTGCGGATGAAAATTTGTACAATAAATTTGATAGGCATAAAATTAGTATCGAAGAAGGAGTATTACAGGATTCATTAGATTTAATTCAAAAGGATCTTGATGAGGGAAAAAAGGTTCTTGTTGTATGTAATACAGTAGAACAGGCACAAAATGTCTATAAAAGTCTCTATATACAGGAAAGCAAATTATTACTTCATGGCTCATTTAATGCAGAAGATCGTAATAAGAAAGAGGTTAAACTTCAAAATGAGGAGGTACGGCTATTAGTAGGAACTCAGGCAATAGAAGTCAGTCTGGATATTGATTATGATACGATTTATACAGAACCAGCACCTTTGGATGCATTGATTCAACGTTTTGGTCGAGTGAACAGGAAACGTCAAAAAGGGCTTTGTGTTTGTCATGTTTTTGATACGCAAAATGAAAAAGATAAGTTCATTTATAATGAAGCTGTTGTTTCTCGTTCGATAGAAATCCTCCATAAAATAGAGGAAAAAGATGAAGGGATCATTCATGAGAAAGACTTACAAGCATATATTGATAAGGTATATCCAGATTGGGAGGATTGTCAGAAAGAGGATTTTGATATAACTTATGAAATGTTGTCTTTAAGTATACGTAATCGATTGAAGCCTTTGACTTATGATGAAAAATCGGAGGATCTGTTTTATAAACAATTCGATGGCATTAAGGTTCTTCCTGTTTGCTTAGTACAGCAATATCAAAAATACCTTGATTCATACCAATTAATAAAGGCTGAAGGATTATTGGTTTCAATAAGGGAGAGTCGTTTTTTTGCATTGTTAAAAAATAATGAAATAAGTAGAGAGACTTTTTGTTATACTAAAATGAATGATGACAGACTCAATAATAAATCTATTTTGGTTATGAAACGCGCTTATAATGAGGAAATAGGGCTTCAGATATCCAAAATAGACAATATGAATGAACAATTATTTTTATGAATAACTATAATTAGACCTGTTATGCAAATCACCGGAACACATTTCAATTATTATCAAATATGCAAACGAAAACTTTGGTTGTTTGCTAATGGTATCAATTTTGAGCATACTTCAGATTTGGTGTATGAGGGGAAATTGATCCATGAAGATTCTTATCCACAACGTTCAAGTAAATATGAAGAGGTTGAGATCGATGGGATTAAAGTGGATTATTATGATGCAGCGAACAAAGTAATTCATGAGATAAAAAAATCTGATAAAATAGAAACAGCACATGAATGGCAGTTGAAATATTATTTATATGTCTTTGAGCGTAATGGTATCGTTGGTTGTTCCGGTATTTTGGAGTATCCCACTTTGAGACAGACAAAACAAGTCGTGTTAAGTGATGTTGACAGAGAGGTGCTGGAAGATATGAAAGGAGAGATCAGCAAAATAATTCATTCAGAGACTTGCCCTCTTAAAGATAAAAAGCGTATCTGTAAAAACTGTAGTTATTATGATTTTTGTTATACTGTAGAACCTGATGATTTATGAAAAAGACATTTTATTTGTTCAATCCCGGAATATTGGAGCGAAAAGATAATACCTTGAAATTTATTCCTTATTCAGATGACGAGGATGGACGAGAGGTTTTGGGGACTCCCCGGTATTTGCCTATTGAAGATATCAATGAATTTTATGTGTTCGGCTCTTTGCGTGCCAATAGTTCATTGTTTAATTTTCTGGGACAGAAAGATATTGCGATGCATTTCTTTGATTATTATGAGAACTATACAGGCTCGTTTATGCCGCGGGACTCTTTGCTTTCAGGAAGGATGATTTTAGCTCAAACATCTGCCTATCAATCGAAAAAGAAACGTATGGTAATTGCACGAAAGTTTATTGAAGGAGCAGCCTATAATATGGTAAAAAATCTTCAGTATTATAATCGTAGAGGAAAAGACATGGCAGATATTATGGATATAATCAGTAATTATGCTGAGAAAATTTCGGATACGGAGTCTGTAGATGAATTGATGGGAGTAGAAGGAATGATCCGTCAAACATATTATGAGGCATTCAATTTGATCTTAAATGAATTCGAAATGGGCTCCCGGACAAAACAACCTCCACAGAATGAAGTAAATGCTTTAATGTCATTCGGAAACATGATGTGCTATACTTTATGTTTGAGGGCTATACATCAAACACAGCTTAACCCGACGATCAGTTATTTACATACCCCTGGCGAGCGACGTTATTCATTAGCCTTGGATGTGGCTGAGATTTTTAAACCTATCATTGTAGATCGAGTGATATTTAAGGTTCTAAATCGTAAAGAGATACAAAGTAAGCATTTTGATAAGAAGTTAAACAAATGCTTGCTAAACTCGTCAGGAAAAAAGATATTTGTAAAAGCGATTGAAGATCGGTTGGAGGAAACGATACAGCATCGTTCGTTGGGTAGAAAAGTTAGCTATAGACATTTGATCAAACTGGAATGTTATAAGTTAGCTAAGCATTTATTAGAAATAGAGGAATATAAACCTTTTAAAATGTATTGGTAATGTATGTGATCTTAGTTTATGATTGTGGAGAAAAACGGGTCGCGAAGATGTTAAAACTTTGTCGGCGTTATTTGAACTGGATCCAGAATTCTGTCTTTGAAGGTGAGATATCCGAAGTTCGTCTAAAGGAGTTGATAATGCAGGCAGAAACCTTTATGGATAAGACCTGCGATAGTATCATTATTTTTAAGAATGCTTCAAAAGTGACAATGGATAAGCAGATTGTAGGTAAAGAATGCAGCTCTATTGATATATTCCTGTAACAATAGATATTTGTCGATCCTGTAATTTTTGAAATATACAGTGGTTGAAAATATGAAATAAGCTCTTTGACTTGTTGATTTATAGCTGTTTATGTGATATGTCGATCTCCAGTGTTTTTTATATTATTGGAGGTCGACATATTTTATCAGGAAAAATGGTTGTTTTTAAATTTTGAACTTATTGATATTTATAAGTTTATGTTTTTGGGACGATAAGGTATTAATTGAACTTAGTAGAATAGAAATATTATCATTCAATATAGATTTGACATTCCCTGACGGTATTAATTGAACTTAGTAGAATAGAAATTTGCTTTAAACATAAGGTTGACCTCTTTTGAAGATATGTATTAATTGAACTTAGTAGAATAGAAATCTGTAATGTAAATAATCAATAACGGGTTGTACGGCGTATTAATTGAACTTAGTAGAATAGAAATAAGCTATTTTGACTTTCAACGTATGATTTAATCTGTATTAATTGAACTTAGTAGAATAGAAATCCGGCATGCAAGGCGATTAGAGAAATACGGTGTACACGTATTAATTGAACTTAGTAGAATAGAAATCTATTTGCCCGAGATCATCTAATATGATCGGGTAATGTATTAATTGAACTTAGTAGAATAGAAATGATAGTTCGCTGCTGTCCGGCTTTGCAGTTTAATAAGTATTAATTGAACTTAGTAGAATAGAAATCTATTGATCTTTCAAATGATATATAGTCCCGCATTGTATTAATTGAACTTAGTAGAATAGAAATTTACTCTCTGTGATCTTAATTAATTCTTCCATGATAATTGTATTAATTGAACTTAGTAGAATAGAAATCCAAGTTCGCTCAACTTTTTCCCCGCAAGGGTCAGTGTATTAATTGAACTTAGTAGAATAGAAATGAACAAAAGGAGTATAGGAGACTGTTATCTCCTGAGGTATTAATTGAACTTAGTAGAATAGAAATGCTATCAATCTCTGATTGAATTTCTGCCTTTCTTGTGTATTAATTGAACTTAGTAGAATAGAAATCCTTGAATCTGCCCGCAATAGCAGGAAGTAATACAAGGTATTAATTGAACTTAGTAGAATAGAAATCTCATAAGGCATATCAGATGTAGGTCCTTTAGGAGTATTAATTGAACTTAGTAGAATAGAAATATAGACCAGGTTACTTTACCGGCTTCATTGTCTCGTATTAATTGAACTTAGTAGAATAGAAATTGTGTTTTTATCTGTTATGCGAGGAGCTCCAGGGGTGTATTAATTGAACTTAGTAGAATAGAAATTTACCTGGATTATCTTTTCTCGTATCATAATCAAGTATTAATTGAACTTAGTAGAATAGAAATATGTATCGCGGGAAACGATGGATCCCGTAAAAGCCTTGTATTAATTGAACTTAGTAGAATAGAAATAATTTTGAGCGTTTCGGTTCATCCGAGTACACTATGTATTAATTGAACTAACAAGTCTCAACTAATATAATATAGAATGAATTAAAATATGGGGTTTACAGCCTTAATTGTATCCCTCCCCAATTTTTTGTATCTTTGCCCCTCAAAGTAAAGTACAAAAGGCAATATGATCAGTTATTTACAGATAGACGGACTGACCAAGAGCTTCGGCGATTTGGTTCTTTTTGAGGATATTACATTTGGGATTGCACAAGGCCAGAAGGTGGGGCTTATCGCAAAGAACGGTACAGGTAAAACAACTTTACTGAATATCATTGCCGGGAAGGAGGATTATGATAGCGGGGCGGTTGTGTTCCGTAACGACCTGCGTGTCGGTTATCTGGAGCAGACACCGGTTTATCCCGAAGGACTGACTGTTCTTCAGGCCTGTTTCTATTCCCCGAATGAGACGGTTCGACTGATCGCTGAGTATGAAGAAGCGATGGCCAGTGACGATCATTCCAACTTGCAGGATATCCTGATGCGTATGGATAACCTGAAAGCCTGGGATTATGAACAGCGTGCCAAACAAATCCTTTCACAACTGAAGATCACAAACTTCGACCAGAAAGTGGAACATCTGTCCGGTGGACAGTTGAAACGGGTGGCACTTGCCAATGTCTTGATCACCGACCCGGAGCTGATCATCCTCGATGAGCCGACCAACCACCTCGATCTGGAAATGACCGAATGGTTGGAAGGATATCTGAGCCGTGCGAATATCAGTATCCTGATGGTGACGCACGACCGCTATTTCCTGGATCGGGTATGTAGCGAGATCATTGAAATAGATCGTCAGCAAATATTCCAATATAAAGGAAACTACAGCTATTACCTGGAGAAACGCCAGGAACGTATGGAGACGATGAATACGGAGGTAGAGCGAGCCAATAACCTGTTGCGTAAAGAATTGGAATGGATGCGCCGTCAGCCGCAGGCACGTGGCACGAAAGCCAAATATCGTATCGATGCTTTCTACGAACTGGAGAAGAAAGCCAAGCAGCAACGGGATAACGGAAATGTGAACCTGGATGTGAAAGCTTCCTATATCGGTTCGAAGATATTTGAAGCGGAGCATGTGACGAAAAGTTTTGGAAACATTAAAATCGTAGAAGATTTCAATTATATTTTTGCCCGTTTCGAGAAAATGGGTATTGTCGGTAATAATGGTACCGGGAAGTCTACCTTTATTAAAATGCTGATGGGGGAAGTGGAACCGGATAGCGGTCGCTTCGATGTGGGCGAAACTGTTCGCTTCGGTTATTACAGTCAGGATGGCTTGCAGTTTGACGAACAGATGAAGGTGATCGATGTCGTACAGGATATTGCCGAATATGTCGATCTGGGCGACGGAAAGAAACTGGGCGTTTCTCAGTTCCTGAATTATTTCCTGTTTACTCCCGAAAAACAACATAGCTATGTTTATAAATTGAGTGGGGGAGAGAAGCGCCGTCTTTATCTGTGTACAGTCCTGATGCGTAACCCGAACTTCCTTGTACTGGATGAGCCGACCAACGACCTGGATATCGTAACGCTGAATGTGCTGGAAGAATATCTGCGTAACTTTAAAGGTTGTGTGATCGTTGTTTCGCACGACCGTTACTTTATGGATAAGGTTGTCGATCATCTACTGGTATTCCGTGGTAATGCCGACCTGAAAGATTTCCCCGGAAACTACACTCAATACCGCGACTGGAAAGAGGTACAGGATCAGTTGGAGAAGGAAGCGGAAGCTGCCCGTCAGCCCAAACAAGCTCCTGTCCCCGAAAAGAATAACCGTCCGCAAACGGAACAGAAAAAGAAACTTACTTTCAAGGAACGGAAGGAGTTTGAAGCATTAGAATCCGAAATACCTGCTCTTGAAGCTGAAAAGGCAGAACTGGAAACAGCTATGAGCAGCGGAACCCTTAGCAATGACGAACTGATGGCGAAATCGGAACGCATAGCCAAAGTGATCGACGAAATAGATGAAAAGACAATGCGTTGGCTCGAACTGAGTGAATTAGCCTGATGAACGAAACGAAACCGATACTCTGGAACCGGAATTTCATTCAGTGTTGTATCTCTTATTTCCTGATGAACTTCTCCTTCTACATGCTGATGCCGACTATGCCGGTTTATCTGGTGGAAGTGCTGAAGATTGATCCGTCGGAGGTGGGAGTGGCTCTTTCCAGTTACTCGATAGGTCTGTTATGTGTCCGTCCCTTCTCGGGGTATCTGGTGGATTGTTTTTCCCGCAAACCGTTATATCTGTTTGCTTTTATGGTCTTTGCCTGTATGTTTGCCGGTTATCTGTTTGCAACGACGGTGCTGACTATTATGGCTGTCCGTTTTATACAAGGTGGATTTATGGGAATGACGTCCGTTGCTGGGAATACCATTGCGATCGATGTGATTCCGTCCAAAAGGCGAGGGGAAGGAATGGGCTTCTATGGTTTGACAATCAATCTGGCGATGTCTTTATCTCCGCTGGTTGCCGTGGCTGTTTACGATAGATATGGATTTCATCCTTTAGTGTTTGCCGGAATGGCGATAGCATTGGTCGGCGTCGGTTCTGTCAGCCTGATCCGTTATCCGAAGCGGGAGAAACTGCCGAGACCACCTTTTTCGCTCGACCGTTTTATACTTGTGAAAGCCTTACCGACAGCATTGGCTTATCTGTTAAGCGCCATACCTTATGGAATGGTTGTTTCTTTTGTGGTGCTGTACGGTAAAGAGATCAATGTGTCCAATCCCGGTTACTTCTTCATTTTTATGGCGATTGGGGTTGGAACGGCTCGTCTTATATCCGGCCGTCTGGTCGATCATGGAAAGATACACATGGTTTCGATCAGTGCACTGGTCTTTCTGACGCTCTCGTTCGCTGTCTTTGCCTTGTTCCATAATGAAATAGTCTTTTTTGCCTCGGCACTGGCAATCGGTATCGGTTTTGGTATTTGTGTCCCGGCTATCCAGTGTCTATTTGTAAATGTTGCTCCGCATCACATGCGTGGAACGGCAACTTCTACTTATCTGACTTCTTTTGACTTCGGCGTTGGGATCGGAATGCTTGCCGCCGGCTTTATTGCTTCGTATGCCAACCTGGCAACCGCTTATCTGGTCGGATCGGGTTGCTGCCTGGTGTCTCTTAGCGTTTATTTGCGGTGGGTGAGACCGTCGTATGAGAAGCATAAACTTACAGAGTGATAGATAATAAATTCTTGAAAAAAACGTTATATTCAGGGAAATCAGAATATTATTAGTCATCATAATATATAAAAACTCCATTTTTGCAATGGAGATTACCGTTCCATTCTGCTGTGAAATGGAACCAACTAGTATTAATTAAGGTTTGTAGGAAATGACAATGAAATATTGGTCGATTTTTTTATTCGTAATGTGTTTGTTTATCCTAAGTGCTTGTCGGGATGATTCAATAGAAGAAGCATCGTCCATAATCCCGGTTACAGATGCAGAATTAACTATTGGAGATAAGATATATGCGGTAGTAGGTGATACTCTGAAGATTTATTTTAATAGTATTGTCTTGAATTCGGCTTCAGGGGATTACGGCTTGGCATTAAAATGTGACAAAGGTAATAATTATAGTAAATATTGGCGTTACATACCTAAAACTGATGATGTAGGTGAATCCTTTATGGATTTGCAATTGTTTGATTTTAAAGGAAACGTACTTGTAGAAAAGCAGGTCTTGCTTATTACACGGGAAGCCAGAAATCCGGAGTTTCGTCGGAATCTTTTATGTTTGGGAAACAGTCTGATGGCAGCTGGGCAAACCCCGATTGAATTAAGCCGCCGGCTGAAAGGAACTTCTGGATTGATTGATAGTCCGGAAAGTTTATCCTTGACCAATTATTCTTTGGTCGGACGAGTACAAAATAGTGAACAAACTGTTGGTTGGGAAGGAACTCCGGGCTGGACCTGGCAAAAGTATATCGATAGTTTCGATATACAATCTTATGTCGATCAATATTGTGAAGGACAAATGGATTATATTTATCTGCAATTGGGTATTAACGAATTGTTATGGTTGGAGCCATTTGCCGATCAATCTTTTATTATTAATGGTGCAAAAACGCTTATAGATCGGATTCATAAAAGTTATCCCTCTTGCAAGGTTTTACTAGGTAGCGTATTACTTCCCTCTCAAAATGGAGGACTGGGAAACAAGTATCCGGCCAATATCGTTTCTGGTATCTATGGAGAGAAAGGTTTTAACCTGAAAGTCCATCGATTGAATAAAGCTTATAATGATTTGGCAAATTCTGCGGATTATGCTTCTTTTACTTATTTCATTGATAATAATGCCCAATTTGACTGTTTGAATGTTTATCCGAAAATAGAACGTCCTTCTGGTAATTATGTCCCTGGAAATGAGACGATAGATACCGATGGTATTCATCCTGCTAACATAGGGTACTGGCAAATAGCAGCTGGCATCTTCCGTGCGTTGATTGGGATCGAGGAGGCATAGATGAAGCATAGATGAGATGTCTGGGTATGGCTATTGCTGGGTTTTTCCTTATATTTGCGCAGTGGTCTTGTTTTGGGAGACTGTAATGATAATTGAAAATACCGGGTACATGAAAAACATTCTGTTAGCCATCTTTTTACTGACATATACCTGTTTGCCGTGTTTTTGTCAGCAAGCGGTAGACGAAACCTGGGTTACTTCTATTAATAAAGAATATGCAGCCTTTCCTTCCGAGCTTATCTATCTCCAAACCAGTAAAGGTATTTATGAGACAGGAGAAGACTTTTGGTTTAAAGCATATCAGTTGAATTCCCTGTCTTTTACATTCTCCAATCAAAGTCAGACATTGTATCTGCAAATGATAAATAATAAGGATAGTATCGTTTGGCAAGAGAAATATCCGGTAGAAAACGGTATGGTATTCGGTCATGTTTATGTCAGTGAGAAGCTGGCGGATGGTGATTATTTTCTGGAAGCTTATACCCGTCATTCTTTTCATAGCGACACAACAGGAATTATATCTTCACGTAAAGTAAGGATTATCAAAAATATAGCTCATGATAATCAACAATCGGAAGATATGGGAAAAGATAGTTTACGATTTGATATTTTTCCGGAGGGAGGGAACCTGGTTTCGGGTTTGCCTTCACGTGTGGCGTTTAAGGCTACAAATGGCAAAGGATATCCGGTAGAGGTAAAAGGTACTTTATATCAAGATGATACTCCGGTCACCTTATTTGAAAGTAGTCATGACGGAATGGGGGTTTTCTTTTTTACTCCTGATGCTGAAAAGAAATACCGGATAGAGTTAGAGGATGGTGTTTGTTATTCTTTACCGGAGATTTGCCCACAAGGAATGACTTTAAGCCTATCCAAACAAGACAAGAAAAATCTGGAGTTTTTTATCTCACAAACCGAAGGTTCTCCTGCTCAGGAAGTTTCTCTGGTAGGACAAATTCGTGGGATGATTTGCTGTGTAGCAAAGGGAGTATTGAAGGATCGGCTTAAAATAAAAATGCCGCTTAGTGAGTTCCTTTATCAGGGAATTGCAGAGTTTACCTTGTTTAATGGCAATATGCAACCGGTTGCAGAAAGGTTGGTTTACGTGCATCCGGAAAAGAAGCTACAGATAAATATTGAACCGGATAAGAAAACATATACCCTTCGTGAAAAAGCTACATTGAAAATAAAGGTGACGGATGGGAATGGAGTACCAGTGAAAACGAATCTGGGTCTCAGTGTATTTGATAAGGCATATATCAATCCGGCAGATCCTGTAAATATATTGACGCATTGTTATCTATCCTCTCAGATACGTGGAAAAATCCATAATCCGCTTTATTATTTCGATGAAAAGAATAAAGACCGTATGCAGGCAATGGATTTATTGTTGCTGACTCAGGGATGGAGGCGGTATGTCTGGAATATAGAATATGTTCCCGATAATGAAAATCTGTTTTTGTCTGATGAAATAATAGGCATACAATCTATTAATAGTAAGAAAAAGAGGAAAGAGGCGCGGGGGACGGAACAACTTATTCAGATATCTGGTGCTGAGGGAAATTCTTTGTATGTATGGGCTGATTCAACCGGCTCTTTTACTGTCGGTACGGATATATTGAAGGAACTTCGAGGCGGTTATGTATATTTGAAACCGATGTTGTCGAATGAACATAAGCCTCAACTTGAAATAGAAGATTATTTTTCGCAAATCGATAGTCTAAGGAAAAAGAAACAGAGATATTACCCTATTATGGATATTTCTCAGTCTGTAAAAGAACAGATTCTCAATATGCCGGTCGTTAGTAATGATAGTACAATTTTACTGGATGAGGTAGTTGTTACCCGTAAAGCAAGTAGACCTTTCAGGGATAAGTTTATGGGACGTTTAGATAGCTTGGCACAGATGGATGTAGGTATGCCTTGGGTCTGCCCGGATGGACATTTGGAAAATTATAAAGACGGATATACGGTACATCATGATCCCCGTTATTGTCCCAATGCAAATATCGTTCCTCTTGAAAAACGAAGTAAACCGGTAGAGGGTAAAACGTATCGAATTATTAAACCTAAATATTTCGATGGAGGAAAATGGTTTATTGTGGAAGACGAACAATATGTCGTTTATCACGGTCCTATTTATTCGGAAGAAGAACTTCTCCGTCGGAACAACCTTTGGCGTGCCAAAGGCTACTACGTTGCCCGTGAATTTTACCAACCGGACGAAATAGATATGCAATTGTCAACTCCCGATGCCCGTAATACTTTGTTATGGCAACCTTCCGTCATTACGGACGAAAAAGGCGAAGCAACAGTTTCGTTTTATTGCTCGGATATTAATACCGGATTTGTGGGAATAGCGGAAGGTGTCGATGGAACGGGACTGCTCGGTACAGGGAAATGTGAGTTCAGGGTAGTTAGGAATTTTAATTGAATATAGCGCTCATAATAACGAATTATTTTATCAATGGAGGTAGATCGCAAAGATTTAGTTGAGCACTACGGTACAATGGTCGCTACCATTGCCCATCGGATGATTCAGAACAGGGAGATTGCGAAGGAGGCGGCTCAGGAAGTCTGGTATGAGGTTTTCAAGAGTCTGCCTTCGTTCAATGCTGATTCTGAATTATCGACCTGGATTTATACGATTGCCAGACGGACTATTTCACGGTATGCCCAAAATGAAAAAGTGGCGACATTGGTGAAGCTGGAACAATTCAGGGCCTTACAGGAAATCGAATATTCCGGTTCTGATGAGGAACGGAAGGAATGGGTAAAAGAGAGATGCGACTGGTGTTTGACGGCATTGAATCATTGCCTGAATAATGATGCCCGGCTGATCTTTATCTTTAAGGAGAATGTAGGGCTTTCTCATAAAGAGATCGGAGAGATCATGGAAATGTCGGTTGAGAATGTCCGTAAGATATATTCCCGTTCCATTGATAAGATCAGCCATTTCCTGACCGATACCTGTCCGCTCTATAATCCTGCGGGAACCTGTAAATGCAGAATTTGTAAGCAGGTCTTTTTCATTGACCTGGATAAAGAATATACCACAGTTGCCAAAATGATACGGCTGGCCGACCTGTATCAGAAGTTTGAGAAAGATTTGCCCCGGAAAAATTATTGGGAAAAATTTCTGGACTGAGTTGTCACAATCTCTACACTGTTACTCACTAATTATAATGTATAACTTAAAAAATAACATTATGATGAGTAGAATTGAATTTTTGAGAGAGCAAATCATTGAAGCACGGAATTTTGTAAACCGTCTGATTTCAGAAATGCCGGAAGAGCTATGGTACACAATTCCGGAAGGTACGGATTCAAACTTTGCCTGGCAGGTCGGACATTTGTTGGTTTCACAGAATTTTCATGCTATTACAACGATAACCGGAGTAAATGAAGATATTAAACGGCAGATACCTATCGCCCGTTATAATAAAATCTTTAATGGTATGGGTACTTTGCACCGTTCTGTTGAAAGAGACTTTGTTCCCACTTCGGCATTAAAGGAACAACTGGATTTCGTGCACGATATTTGCCTTGCGAACCTACTGACTCTTAACGATGAAATCCTGAACTCCCCCCTTGAACCAATTCCGTTTAAGCATCCCGTTGCCGATATAAAGTACGAAGCCTTGTCCTGGTGCTTCAAGCATGAAATGTGGCATAGTGCCGAGATGGAAGCAATTAAAAGGGCTCTAGGCTATCCGATTATCTGGATGAAATAATAAAACCTGTTCGTGAACAATGTTATAAAACATATTGTTATATACATGAAAACAATAATATAAAAAGATTGAAAGGAGGCAGCGGCCTCCGGGTTTAGGTTTATTAATTTAATGTTTAGGTATTATGAGACGTTTAGGTATGGCTGTAGCAGCCATTTTATTATGTGCAACAGTAGGTTTTGCACGCGAGAACCGAAACAATGTGAGTAAAGAACCGTTTGCTATTAACTTTGAGAAGCTGAGTTATTATTTACAATTAACTCCCTCACAAACGAGTGAAGTGGCAAACATAAATGAATATTTCCTTGATATGCAACGTGAAAGCCTTCGTTCAAGCGAAAGCAAACAACAGAAGAAAATGCATCAGGCTGTATATGGAAATCTGAAATTGATGAAAAAGGTTCTAACCCCGGAACAGTATCGCAAATATGTGACATTGTTGAATGTAACGAACAATAATAACCGTGCTTTGAGCCTTTAATAACGAAAGGTACCGGGTAATCCCGTAAACGGTTATTGTATCAGATAAATGGAGACTGCGCAAATTGTTAGCGTAGTCTCCTTTTGCTAGAATGAGGTTATTCCTTCAATAGATATAAATACTCGATATGTTGAAGTATACTTAGGTTAAAAAGTGATTTAATCTAAGTATACTTATGTTGAATTGCGTTTTAGTCTAAATGTAGTTCAATATCCTATCCTTTTTCCAACCATATAAAAATTTGTAATAAATCTTTATTTCACGGTTGTTTTCGTTTTTAAATATATCTATCTTTGCCCTCACGTATTAGAGTTAAGACGTAGAAGCGTTAAAATATTATCCGACATTGAAATCTGGACAATTTCAACTACGGGGATAATAGACAAACTGTTTCTGCGCCTATGTTGTTGTATACTCATTCTGATTATACTTGAGGATAATCGTATACCAACATAAGGCGTGGGACTATTGTTTATTATTCTGTAGTGGGCAGTCCAGAGCCTCAATGTCAGTAATATCCAATAGTCTCCACGCTTCTTTTTTTGTTAACGCCGATCGGAGGGGACAGGGAGGGTAAATTCTAGTATTATGATGAAGACTATTTTAGTTATTCTGGCTCTATTGATGATTGATTGTGTGTATGCACAAAATGATAAAACTTTTGATACATACATTAGAAAGAAATTTCCTAATGCAAAAATCCCTAATGATAGAAAATTTGACATCGAGGGTAAAAATCCAGAATACATAGAAGATATTTTTGTTTTTGGGAAAATAATGTATATTATTTATTCAAACAAAGATATAGGAATCAATGTATCAGAAGAAACAATAAAATGGACAATACCTTCTCTAAAACAAGTTTCAAATATACTGGACGAGTGTATTGAAATTCCTTATACAATACCAATATTTGTCAATTACAATCTATCCATTCCGATAAACTATGATGATATATTCTGTGAAATAACTGGCTATTGTCCATTCCATTATGTAAATGTGACAACTGAACGAAGTAATCCTGCATATAAAATAGAGGGTGGAATTGTAAAATCAAAAATACTTAATGGAGATGATGATTCGTGGGCAACCATCTCACTTGTCCCTAATAAATCAACTTATGATACAGGTATATATGAAGATGGTAGATGGTTTAATGAAGATCCATATGTGAGTATCTTCGACAATGAGGGTATATATAAAACTACAACAACAAACCCAAATTTGAAACCACTTCTTTACAAAACAATATGTAGAGAAGTACTACACAATATAGGTATTGCCTCTCATTGGTGTGAACAAAACACTAGACATTATGGTACTTTATGTGAAAAAGAATATGGGATTTGTGATAAAACACATGAGCATACAAATGATGTATGTTCAGCTTGTGCCAGCAGTTTGTTTTATATAGGAGAAAATGCAGTAAAAGCCAATGGAGGGCTACCTGTCCAAATGAATGACAGTATGTACGGACTTGGAGATATTTTTAGTTGGATGGATATTGAAAATTTTAATGCTCCGGGGCATTCCTATAGCATATGGAATCATATAGGACCTGTAACATTAGGTATTCTACAAGACATTGGATTTAAAGCGAAGCAAAGCTATTTGAATTCCGAATATTACACAAAATGGGCGGGTAAACCCTGCTGGTATATCATCGATAATCAAGGATACTCATGGGGGAAAATATTATATGGAAAGTATCAAGATGAAATAAGTCCTGATGAAAACGGATGTTATAGTACAAACGCTCTATTATGGTTAGAAAACATGAAAGAAAGATATAATAAAAAAGAACTTATCGAATTCGATCGGGTAAGACCATATATCAAAAATGTTGTCGAAGAATTCAATACCAGTATTTATAATATATCTAAAGATAAAATACAAGTTACAGTAAAGAACAAACAAATTGAAATCTCAGGAGTAAAAGAAAACACTCTTATTCAAGTATTTGATATAACAGGCAAAATAATAAAATCATTTATAAATAAATCTACAAATATATACATGCCTATAAATCCAGGCTTATACATAGTCAAAATAAATAATAAGATATACAAGACTATATGTTATTAAAACATATGAACAGAGGGGATATAAAAAACTCATTGATGTATAAATTTTGAATAAAAATGAAGTAACCATATTCTTCCGAAAATATCATTATATTTTTGTGGAGATATAACGATATTTTACGGAGAACATGGTTACTATCATTACCTTAGTATGAAACTAAAGCAAGGGAGAGGACAAAGGGACAAAAGGACATTTAGTGTTTTTCTCTTTCCTCTCTTTTATTTACTTTAAGCATTCTCTGTACATTCTAAGCATTCCTTTTTAGTATAATGTTCTCCTCTCTTTTTGACTAAATCCTTGTTTTTCCAAAACTTGAGGGTTCTTTGAGCTGTTTTTGCTGATACTCCAAGCTCATCTTCAAAAAATCTTTTAGCATCTCCAAATGTGAAATCACAAGGTAAATTTTTATATGCTGCAGCATACTTTATTTCATTGCTACTTTCACTTTGGGGTAATTCGGGTAGAATATTAAACATTCTAATTTTTTCTTCTATAAAAAAATCATTCCAACTGATTACTAACTTCATAGTTTCGCTAGAGATGTTATATATTCCTTCCGGAGCGTTGTCCTTATATAATTTACATCCTTCCAGAATCATAGCTATACGTATAGTTATATCGCGCAGGCGTCTTATAAAACCATTTAATGCTTTACTGGCGAATTGTGCGAAACGGGATGGTGCTGCTCCGAAGTATTCATTTATCATTTTGTTGGCAGCAGGAGTAAGTTTAAAAACGAACTTTTTATCACTGAAATAATTACCGAACGATTCTATCTGCTCAAACACAGTTTTTTCAAAGGCTTCAAATTTGTAAAGATCAAGGTCTTCATCTTCTGGTAAGCCAATATATGGGGTCTCCGGTAGAAATATATCCAGGTAACGGGCAACTAAGCCATCCTCTTTGTTGTTAAAGAATCGGGCTTGCTGTGAGGGAGTCCCAGCGCTGAGAGTAGCTACTTTAGGAGCCTCTACTTTGTGATCTCCATTTTGGTGTGTATGGGAGGAAACTTCTTCTCCTTTAAATGCAGATCTAAAAATAGATGAAATGGGATTGTCTTTCTGTAGCATAGCAGCATCCAGTTCGGAAGTATATATCAGTGTAGAATAAGCAGCATTAGCTTCCAGTTGTTTGATCAATTTACTCTTAGATATATTGTGAGTAAGAGCCAGTCGTATTGGTTCAATCTTTGTAGGTTCCTCTCCACAGTTACAATCTGTATCACTACTCTTTTTGATACAGTTTTCCCATAGTCGGATCTTTTTATCTTGCTCTTTTGCTTCTGCAGCAGATCTTAATTCAATATTTTTGCTATAAGCTTTGGCTAGCTTATAAGCGGCGTCTATACAGCTTTTACCAGAAGAAGCATCACCAACAACATTAATATAGAGTAGTGTATTTATTATTTCTTTTCTCTTAGGCATGCATCTTATATCTTTTTCCACGAAGCCTAAGATGGTAATTAAAGAGATTAATGCCGTAAATTTAATTTCTTCACTGCTTTCCGGGTCAATGCAATAGTCTAGTAATGAACGAGGTATATAGTTGTATGCGGGTGAAATAGACGGAAAATGCGTATTCAAAAAGTCTTCTTCATCGAAAGGTTCTTCCTCTGTCACTTTTGAAGTGTCTATATGTCCTTTTGTCCCTTTGTCCTTTTTAGGTTGTGGAGACTTCCGGTTTGTACCGTGTTCGGATGAATATCTATGGTAGACATCCCGGATGGTACTTTCGATTTCTTCGACATCGAACCCTGATTGTACATATCTTGAAGTGCACTCTGATACAACGTCATCTAAATCGAAGCCGGCTTTTTTTAGTGTACTTGCTAATGATACTATTGTAGAGTGTCGATTTCCGTTACTCCAATTTAAATTTTGTTTTGCTGCATCTAAATAGGCAGCTAATTTTTCTTTTTCTTTCATTTCTTGAAATTTTAAGTCATTTATATCAATCTTTTCCAGCCACACGGCAGTGTTTATGTCTAACGGAGTTGCTTCCGGGTTACAGTATGCCTGCTCGTCGTGGTTCAAAAACATAGTTCGGCTGATGCTGCCTACAGCTTTATCTGCCTCTATGTTTAAATCGTGTTCGACAAGGCGCGTTGTGGCATTAAATGCGTTTTTAAAATTTTCATCGTTTATACCTCCTTCTACCTCCACGTAGTTTAGGATATGTATTCCTTCTCCTCTGACGCTTCTACAGGCGAAAACAACGTACGGAGATTTTTTGATTTTGGGCATAAGCTCATTTATCTGTTCTTCGGATATATGGTCTATGTCTGTCAGAATAAGATTGTTGAAGGTATGCGGGTCTGAATCTTTTCGTCCTTTGTCGAAGTAAGCATGAACGCTGATCATTGGTAACATTAACTTTTTTGTTTTGAAGTCTTTTTCCCAATCCTCAACTTCCTTCCGGATAGCAGCGATCTTTTCCTGATCGCTGTCTTTCCCGTTTTCTAAATCCTTCAGTCTGGCTTCAGCCAATTTGTATTTAGCATAACCCTCCAGAATCTCTATAGTTGCTTTTTTGAGCTCTGGGGAATTCCTCGTTCTCTCATGCAACTTAAGGACAGGTAGTTCCCATTTCATTTCTTGGGCTTTTGCATCGTTAAAGCCTGAGAATATGATTTCATCAAGCTTTAATAGGTCTTGTTTATCGTTCATAATACGTTTCATAATCATAATCATTATTACTGTTATAAATATCCCATCCATCCGGTTCTCCTACATGATTAATAATGCAGTCGAACTGTTTGGGTGTAAGTACCTTTTGATAAGGTTTCCACCCCAGAAGCTCCAACTTGCGCCGGAGAGTTTCCACTTTCATCCACTTAGCCAGCTTTTGCTGTGCTGTCTTTGGCTTATCGCCGGGGAAGTAGGCTAATGCCAGTTCCCTTAAATTGTTTTTTTTCATAAAAAAATTAATTAATACTGCAATGTTAGTGATAATTTTATAGAGTGGCTTTGTTATTAAACTTCATGGTAAAACTACTCAGAGATCAAGTCATCTCTTTTCAACTTTTCTTAATTCTTTGTGTGTTTTTGGGACTTATTCAATATTTTCGTAACTTTAGCGCCTTTTATTTTTTTAACAATAAAATCAGCCTGTTTGATTGAGAACATCCACGTAGTTCCATCCCATGTTATACCTATTCCGTACCTTTATAGTGTAATCAGAAAGAGAAAGGGCCCTGTTCTGGTTATGCAGTGTTAATTAAAAGTTTTGTTAGGTTATGGCATTAAAGTATAGGTTAGTCCAACGGAGGGACATGGGAAAAGATGCGGCAGAGGGTAGCAAGAAGTATTATGGCAGTGTATCAGCGACTGGTACGCTGGAATTTGATCAGATTTGTTCAAGCATTTCAGCTTATAGTACGGCTTCTCCCGGGGATGTGAAGCTGGTGTTAGACGGATTGGTGTTTGTGGCTTCCGAAGCCTTGCTGCGTGGGGAAGTTGTTCAGTTTGGTGAGTTGGGTAATTTCCAGTTGAAAATCGGAAGTGGAGGGGTGCAGGATGTGAAGGATTATGATGCATCGATGTTTAAGAGTCCGCATATAGTGTTCCGTCCGAGCTTACGAATGAAGAGGGAAATATCAAAAGTCAGCGTAGAAAAATGGCCGGTAGTGACAGTTCCCGGCTCTGGTTCCGGCTCTGGTTCGGAAGATGACCGTCCGGTTATCGAGTAGAAAGTGAGTTTTAGTAGAAAATGAATTTGAAGAGATTGCGCCATTTGTTGGTGCAGTCTCTTCTTTTTTTATATATCTTTGCGACACTTAAAAAAACAAATAATGAAATAACGTTTATCTTTGTTATGAAACAACTAAGTCTTCCTTCTAATGCTACTTTGAAAAGTGCTGTTGTCGACTACTCTTTTATTGTGGTCGGGGCTTTTCTTCAGGCACTGAGTTATATGCTGTTCCTTGCTCCCTTTAAGATTGTTCCGGGAGGGTGTTATGGTATTTCCATTGTGATACATTATGTAACGAAAGGGGTTTTCTCTATTTTCCCGGATGGTTTGCCGATGGGTGCTACCGCCTTGTGCTTTAATATCCCGTTGATGATCCTGGCAATGAAAAAGATCGGTCTGTCGTCCGGGCCTAAAACGATTGTGACATTCCTTCTGATCTCCATCTTTACGGATACCCTGTCGTATTTCTGTGGAAATGAACCGTTGGTGGAGAATGATACTTTCATCGCCTGTTTTTACGGAGGTGCTATCTTAGGTATTGGTGTAGCGTGTATTTTTAAAGCGCAGAGTACAAGTGCCGGAACGGATGTGCTGGCTCGTGTAATTGCTAATAACTCCAATCTGAAAGTAAGTAATATGATCATTCTGCTGGACTCGGCTGTCGTTCTGCTGGGGTTGATCGTTTTCAAGGATTGGGCTGTTCCTTTGTATTCTTGGTTCACCATTTTTGTGTATGGAAAGGTGGTTGAAATGTTCCAGACGGAGAACCCGAACCGTGCCGTATTTATCGTGTCGAAAAAGACGCAAGAAATCAAGGATCTTATTGTCGGTAAGATGGGTATGCGTGGTACTTTCCTGCATGGACGGGGTATGTATGAAGGAAAAGAGAAAGAGATTATCTTTACGATTGCCGAACGTAAAGACATGCCGCGCTTGAAAGACGAGATCAAAGAGATCGATCCGAATGCCTTTATTTCTACGATGCACGCAAGTAAAGATTCGCCTCGTCCCGGGATATAATCCTGTGATTATATTTGCATGGTATCACAACTTACGTTACTTTTGTAGCATTTTACAATTGAACAGAAAGATATATTTACAAATTATTAGTACATAATGCCTAATATCTCACAACGGGGAGTAGACATGCCGGCTTCTCCCATTAGAAAACTCGTTCCGCTAGCCAACAAGGCTAAAGCAAAGGGTACTAAAGTGTACCATCTGAATATCGGTCAACCGGATTTACCTACTCCTGAGGTCGCGATGGAGGCCATGCGCCGTATTGATCGTAAGGTTCTGGAGTATTCTCCCAGTGAGGGAATACGTAGTTTCCGTGAGAAATTGGTGAAGTATTATGCGAAGTTCAATATCCATGTAGATGTTGAGGATATTATTATCACTACCGGTGGTTCGGAGGCTGTATTCTTTTCTTTTATGGCTTGTCTGGATCCGGGGGATGAGATCATAGTTCCTGAACCGGCTTATGCCAATTATATGGCATTTGCCATTTCTAGCGGAGCGGTTATTAAGACGGTACCTTCTTCTATCGATGAGGGGTTTGCCCTTCCTTCAGTGGAGCGGTTTGAAGAACTGATTACACCGCGTACGAAAGCGATCCTGATCTGTAACCCGAATAACCCGACCGGTTATCTTTATACGCAGAAGGAAATGGATCAGATTCGTGATATCGTAAAGAAATACGATCTGTTCCTGTTCTCGGATGAGGTGTATCGTGAGTTCTGTTATACAGGTGCTCCTTATATCTCGGCTTTCCATTTGAAAGGGATAGAGAATAATGTGGTGCTGGTCGATTCTGTTTCGAAACGTTACAGCGAATGCGGTATCCGTATCGGTGCGCTGATCACGAAGAACCAGATGGTGAAGGAAAATGTTATGAAATGGTGTCAGGCACGTTTGAGCCCTCCTCTGGTCGGACAGATCATTGCCGAGGCTTCACTGGATACGTCTGAAGAATATATGCTGGAGGTGTACAACGAATATGTGGAACGTCGTAAATTCCTGATCGACGGACTGAACCGTATTCCGGGTTGTTATTCTCCGATTCCGATGGGTGCATTCTATACCGTAGCCAAACTGCCGGTCGACGATGCCGACAAGTTCTGTGCCTGGTGTCTGGACGAATTTGAATATGAAGGACAGACAGTTATGATGGCTCCGGCTTCCGGTTTTTATACGACGCCCGGTTTGGGAAAGAACGAGGTGCGTATTGCTTACGTCCTGAAAAAGGAAGACCTGGCTAATGCACTGGTTGTTTTGGCAAAGGCACTGGAGGCATATCCGGGAAGAGTTTTATAAAAAGGGATAGATGAATTGAACTTAGAACTATTTATAGCACGAAGAATTCATTTCAGCAAGGAGGGTGATCGTCAGGTCACACCTCCTGCTGTGCGTATTGCCATGATCGGTATTGCGCTCGGTTTGGCGGTGATGATCCTTTCTGTGGCTATTGTCATTGGTTTTAAGAAGGAAGTTCGCAATAAAGTGATCGGTTTCGGATCCCATATCCAGATCACTAACTTTGACAATAACAGTTCTTTCGAGTCGACTCCGATAGCGGTAAGCGACTCTTTGCTCGAGGCACTTTATTCGTTTCCCGGAGTTCATCATGTGGAAGCTTATGCTACGAAGATGGGCATAATGAAGACCGATAGTGATTTTCAGGGGATTGTCCTGAAAGGTATCGATACGGATTATGACTGGTCGTTTTTTCGTAATAACCTGAAAGAAGGGGAGATCCTTTCAATTAATCCGGATAAGAATTCTACCGATATTATTATTTCCAGGTACTTGGCTGATCTGCTTGGGCTCAAAATGGGAGACTCTGTCCTGACTTATTTTGTGCAAGAAGATGTCCGTGCCCGTAAATTCACTGTTACGGGGATTTATGAAACCGGCTTTCTGGATTATGATAAGTTGTTTGTTCTGGCCGATATCAAGCAGGTTCGCCGATTGAACGGTTGGGAAAAGGATCAGGTCAGCGGTTTGGAATTGCTGGTCGATAATTATGATGATCTGGATCAGGTGGCTGAAGACTTGTATTTCGATCTGGTAGAAAAGCAGGATCGTAACGGGAATACTTATTTTGTCCGTTCGATAAAAGAGATGAATCCCATGATCTTTAACTGGCTGGATGTGCTGGATGTGAATGTGGTGGTGATACTTGTCCTGATTTTTGCTGTCGCCGGATTTACCATGATCTCCGGTCTGCTGATCATTATATTGGAGCGGACTAATATGATCGGAATTTTAAAGGCTTTAGGGGAAAACAATACCAGTATCCGTAAAATCTTTCTTTATATCTCCTTTTTCCTTATCGGCAAAGGGATGCTTTGGGGGAATGTGATCGGTATTGCTATCTGCCTGATACAGTCTCATTTTCATCTTATAACCCTCGATCCCTCTACTTATTACCTGGATGCAGTACCCATCGATCTGAATATCCTGTCGTTGGTTCTGCTGAATATCGGCACATTATGTGCTTCCATGCTGATGATGCTCGGCCCATCTTACCTGATCACAAAGATCGATCCGGCTAAGAGTATCCGTTTTGAATAATCCTTATTTGTTTCCCAATCGGAATGTGTAGTCGTTTTTCCCACGGAATGCACGGTAAATCCTTACATACAAATTGAATAAAGGCAGAATAAGTTCGAGGAAAAACAGCCAGCCTGTTACCGGTCTTTGTTGTAGCAAAAGAGCCGATTTATGAAGAACAGTCGCTTTTACGGCAAACCTGGAAATATATAATAAGCCAGCCAGTACGGATAGCAACCAATTGCCGAAAATTCCTGTGACGATAGCAGCAATGACAGTCAGGAAAAAGAGGAAGTAGCTAAAACTTTCCATCCTGTAGAAAGTCAGTGTCCCTCCTTTGTAATGCCGGTGGGTGGCGGCGCGTGACACTTTCATCTCTTTCCACATACTGAAGCGTTCTATTTTAGCCATTTCCGTGATACTTTCGGCAGAATATTCCACCCGTGTATTTTTACTGTTTGCCGATTCGTTGATGAACAGGTCATCGTCTCCGGCATGAAGGCTCAGCGATTTATAATATCCTTTATGCGCGAAGAATAAGTCTTTTTTGTAGGAAAGATTACGCCCGTTGCCTACATAAGGGTGGCGGGTGAGGGCGGCCGATATATATTGCAGGCCACTCATCAGGTTATCATAAGCAACCAGTTTATGGAAGAACCCTTTATGATTGCCATAGGCACAGAAGCCCAGTACGATGCTGGTTTCTTTATCGTAATTGCGTGCCATCGTGGAGATCCAGTTTTTACTGATCGGTTCGCAGTTGGCTTCCGTGAAAAGAAGAATGTCATGATGAGCCGCCTTGATACCGACAGTCAGGGCCAGCTTCTTCCGGCTCAGGTATTTTACATCTTCCGGAATATAGGTGTGATACAGGTGCTGGTTATCATTCTTCAGCTTTTTCAATACTTCGTCGCTTTCATCCGTCGAACCGTCGTTCACGACGATCACTTCATACTCGGGATACTCCTGGGCTAATAAAGACGGGAGATGTTTTCTTAAGTTCTCGGATTCATTTTTTGCATAGACGATGACGGAAACAGCCGGCTGGGCCTCTTTTTTCTCCGTATCGTTTCTTTTGGATTCTTTCAGCGGACGGCTGTAAGTCACGAGGTAATACAAAAGTTGAATGATAAATAAACCTGCGATCGTACCTGCAAGTATCAGTTCTATATTATTGAATATAAGTAAGTCTCTCATTATTGAAGCAGTGTATTTAAAAAAACGTACAAATGTACATGTTTCCTGCTTAATTACCATATTATCCCAGTAAATGTGCAATTATTGTAAAAGCCCGCCGGGAAGAAGGGCGTACTTTTGTCGCGGTAATTTTAACTGGAATAATTTTATGAACAGAAAAATGGGAGTTGTGGTTTTGGTGCTTTCTGTATTAGCAGCATTGGAACCTTTGAGTATAGACCTTTATTTGCCGGCCTTTTCGGATATAGCTGAAAGTATGCAGGTGTCTATGGGTGAAGTACAGATATCTCTGTCTATCTTTTTGGCAGGTTTTGCCCTCGGGCAATTGTTTTGGGGATCGCTTTCCGATTATTACGGAAGAAAGAACCCGATCTTATGGGCTACTGCTTTATTTACAGTGAGTTCGTTTGCTTCTATTTATGCAACATCGATCGAGCAATTATGGGTGATCCGTTTTTTACAGGCGTTCGGAGGTTGTGCCGGTGTAGTGGTGGGACGTGCTGCCGTTAATGATTTCTTTGTGAATGAACAGCGTACAAAAGTCTTTTCTTTGCTGGCAATCATTTCAGGACTTGCTCCGATCATAGCTCCGACAATGGGTAATCTGCTGTTGAAACAATGGCATTGGCATGGTATTTTCAATGCGATGGGAATATTGGGAGTGTGCACGGTCTTATTAGTTTGGGCTTTTCTGCCTAAGAGTCAACCGGTACAGGTTAAAGGGGGAGAGAAGAATAGGATGCCTTCTGTTATGGAAATGGCAAAAGGGTATATCCGGGTGACGAAGAACTGGCCTTATTTAAAGAAGATAGTGGAGCTGCTTCCGCTTTTATGGGATTCCTGCAATTATTGTTTACCGGGATCTTGTCGGCGATAATCAGTTTCCTGCAAAACAATTCCGTAGTGCCGATGATGAGCGGGTTGTTTGTCTGCGCCCTGGTTCCGTTCGTTCTTTTGTTTGTGGAGAAGAGACGGCGTTTGAGCATGATAAAGGTTCGGTCATAACAAGTCATTTTTGAGCGATAACCTGAATTGTTCGGGAGTGGAGCCGCTTTGTTCTTTAAAGAAACGGGTGAAATAGGAGGCATCGCTGAAACCGAGTAGGAAAGCGATCTCCTTAAAGCTCTGGCTGCCGTAACTGATCATTCGTTTGGCTTCCAGTAATAGCCGTTGGTCAATCAGTTGTTTAACTGTGTGGCCGACGGCATTTTTTGTTAGATCGTTCAGTCGCTTTTTACTGAGCATGATCTGGCCGGCATAAAACTCTGTTGAACGTTCATGGATAAAGTGTTCGTCGATCAGCGAAAGGACTTTGTTTACACGCATATCCTGTTCGTTCGGACGATCCGTACAAAGTAACATCAGGTGTGTGATGAAAGCGTGCATGTAGGAATTCAGCAAGCTTTTCCGGTGCAGGTTCTCATGTTCGTCGTAGATCAGATTGGCCAGTTTCCGGATGGCAGGCGCTTCTTTTTCCGGAAGGGAAAGCTGATCCGGAAATGTATAGTCGGCGTAGTTTTCTATATGCAGGCTGAGTCTTTCAAAATACTCGGGACTGATTGCAAATAGAAATCCCTTTTGTCCTCTCAGTTTCATTGTATGCACTTGTCCCTTCCGAAGCAGATAGATCTGGTTGGGGCATAGCGGATATTCTATGAAATCGATACTTTGGCTGTCGCCGGGTTCGACATCAGTGAAGAATAACAGCTCGTAGAAATTGTGGCAATGTGATCCGCTAAAGTTCAACATGTCGCAGTTTTCGATTGGTTCGACCACATAGAAATCGCTTTCTTCGAGGCTATGTACGGGGATATTATCTAAATACATTTTATCAGATTTTACCACAAAGATAGTTCTAAATTCCTTACTTTTGTCTGGCAAATCCCGGTAAAAATATGGATGAAAGTGTTCTCGAAAAACTGAAAATATTAGCTGAATCGGCTAAATATGATGTATCCTGCGCTTCAAGCGGTACTTCCCGTTCCAAGAAAAACGGAATGATCGGAAGTGCGGCCGGATGGGGGATTTGCCATAGTTTTGCGGAAGACGGACGGTGTATCTCTTTGCTGAAGATCATGCTGACCAACTCCTGCATGTACGATTGTGCCTATTGTATCAACCGGCGAAGTAACGATTTGCCGCGGGCTACACTTTCTGTTACGGAGCTGGTCAATCTCACGATCGAGTTCTACCGCCGCAATTATATCGAGGGATTATTCCTTAGCTCGGGCGTTGTCCGGAGTCCGGATTATACGATGGAACGCCTGGTACGCGTCATCAAAGACCTGCGCCTGGTGCATCGTTTCAATGGGTATATTCACATGAAAAGTATTCCCGGAGCCAGTCAGGAACTGGTGAACGAAGCCGGGCTGTATGCCGACAGGTTGAGTGTGAATATAGAGATCCCGAACGAACAAAGTTTGCAGGTACTTGCTCCCGAAAAAGATTTCAAAAGCGTTTTCACTCCCATGCGTTATATCCAGCAGGGGGTTCTGCAGAGTGCGGAAGAGCGTAAACGATTCCGTCATGCTCCGCGTTTTGCCCCGGCCGGACAAAGTACGCAGATGATCGTAGGTGCAACGGCCGACACGGATAAAGACATCCTTCGTCTTTCGTCGGCTCTTTATCAGCGGCCGACCATGAAGCGGGTCTATTATTCCGGTTTTATCCCGGTGAATGATTACGATACACGCCTCCCGATGTTGAAGCAGCCGCCATTGGTGCGCGAAAACCGTTTGTATCAGGCTGACTGGTTGCTGCGTTTCTATCAGTTTCGGGTGGATGAGATCGTGAATGACGCTTATCCTGATCTGGATCTGGAGATCGATCCGAAATTATCTTGGGCGTTGCGTAACCCGCAGGCATTCCCGGTGGATATCAATAAGGCGGATTTTGAAATGCTTCTCCGGGTTCCCGGGATAGGAGTGAAGTCGGCCAAACTGATTGTCGTATCCCGCCGTTACGGTCGTTTGGGTGCCGACCAGTTGAAGAAGATCGGAGTCGTAATGAAGAAAGCCCAGTATTTTATCACCTGTAACGAACTGCCGATGCGGACAGTGAACGAACTGAGCCCGGAGAATGTCCGCCATATTCTATTGCAAAAAGGAAAGAAGAAAACAGACGAACGGCAATTAACCTTGCAATTCCCCGAATAATAACAACATGACAGTTTTCATCTACGATAAAACATTTGAAGGATTGCTAACGGCTGTCTTTGATGCCTATGTCCGTAAATCATTCCCGGATGCGTTGGCGATGGAGGGAGAGCCGTTGCCTTTGTTCTGCGAGGAGACGGTAACGATTTATTCGGACAGTGAAAAAGCAGACAGGGTCTGGAAAGGTCTTCAGAAGAAGTTATCGCCCACCTCGCTTTCGATGCTGACTGTTACCTGGTTGTCGGAGTTGCCCGAAGTCGATATACTTATGTTTCGCTATATCCGTAAGGCCATCGATCATCCTCGTTCTATTGAATTGAATTTCGGGGATCCCGATGTGATGGAGTTGGCTAAGATCTGGAAGAAGGTAAGCAACGAACGGCTTCGTAACATGCAGTTCTTCCGTTTCCAGAAAGCGGCCGACGGGACATTCTTTGCAGCCGTAGAACCTCTGTATAATGTATTGCCCCTGATTATTCCCCATCTGAAAGATCGTTTCGGCGATCAGAAATGGTTGGTGTATGATCTGAAACGTGAGTACGGTTTTTATTATGATCTGACAGAAGCTGTCGAAGTGCGTTTCGAGCATAAAGAAGCTCACCTGCTTTCCGGTTTTCTGGGGGAGAGCATCATGGATAAAGATGAAAAGCTTTTTCAGAAAATGTGGAAGGCTTATTTTAAATCGATCGCTATCAAGGAACGATTGAACCCGAAACTGCACCGCCAGCATATGCCCGTTCGTTTCTGGAAATATATGACGGAAAAACAGTGAGAAAGGTTTACGGAGGAGAAAAATGGCTTTCCGTCTGTCGGAAAGCTTCAAAAAACGGCTGGGAAAGTTTCCGTTTGCCGGAAAGCTCCAAAAGGCAAAAAAACGACGTTTCCGCCTGCCGGAAAGTTTCAAAAGACAAAAAAGAACGTTTCCGCCTGTCGGAAAGCTTCAAAATTTGAAGGAGAAGGATTCCGCCTGTCGGCGAGCTTCCCGGAGTGAAAATGGGGTTTTCCGCCTGTCGGACAGCTTGAAAAATGAAAAACGGAGCTTTCCGACAGACGGAAAACGCCGTTTTTTAATTTTTTCTTACTTCTGCCAGATTTCCCACGCGGCGAATGCCTGAAGAAGCAACATTTCGAGTCCGTTCTTGACGACGGCTCCTTTTTCTTTCCCCTTTTTCATGAAAAGAGTTTCATCCGGATTATACAACAAATCGTATAGTAGATGATCGGGAGTGAGCAGGTCGTAAGGAATATCCGGACAGTTGTTGATATTCGGGAACATTCCTAGCGGGGTCGTATTGACGATCACCGTGTATTGTTCCATTGTCTTCGGAGTGATCTCGTCGTATGTGATGCAGAACTCTTTCGGCTTGCGTGAAACCAGTGTCGCACCAACTCCCAGTTGCTTTAGTCCCTGGAATACAGCTTTGGAAGCACCCCCGGTACCGAGAATTAACGCTTTCCGGTGAGTCTCGTTCAATAACGGTTCGATCGATTGCTTAAATCCGATGATATCGGAATTGTATCCCTTCAATTTTTTACCGAAAAGGCCTTTCGTGAACTTGATCACATTTACCGCACCGATCAGGCGGGCATCTTCGTCGAGTTCGTCCAGATAAGGTATAACCTGTTCCTTGTAAGGAATCGTTACATTCAAACCGTTCAAATCCGGATTCTCTTTCAATACATTTTTGATGTCTTTGATATTCGGGATCTCAAAATTCACATATTGTGCATCGATCTTTTCCGCCTCAAACTTCTGGTTGAAATAAGTTTTGGAAAACGAGTGCCCGAGTGGATATCCCAATAAACCATATTTCTGCATAACCTTTTCTAGTATTTGTTTATTCTTTAGTTCCTGTGTATAACGAGCAAATTCCAAAGGTGAAGGTACGAACCCGTGCCTCGGAAAATCCCAGGCGGGTGAGTAGTCCGGTCATAACCTTTCCTTGCGGAACCACCTTGATAGAAGCCGGCAGGTAACTGTAAGCTGTTTTTTCTTTCGATAGCAGCCGGCCGATAAATGGAATAACTGTCTTTGAATAGATGGAGTAGAGTTGTTTCATCGGGAAATGTTCCGGTGTGGAGAACTCCAGGATCATTACATGTCCGCCGGGTTTCAGCACCCTGTACATCTCTGAGATACCCTGTTCTATATTTTCAAAGTTGCGTACTCCGAATGCAGCAGTTACGGCGTCGAACGAATTGTCGGGGTAGGTGAGCGCCGTACAGTCTTGTTGTTCGAATGATATATATTCCGAGTAACCGGCCCGGGCCACTTTTTCGCGTCCCACCTGCATCATGCCTTCGGAGATATCGGCTCCGATAATCTGCCGGGCTTTCAGCTTGCGGTGCATGGAAATGGCGAGGTCGCCTGTTCCGGTCGCGATATCCAGTATGGATTGTGGAGAAAAAGGACGCAGGGAAGCAATCGCCTTCCTGCGCCATATTTTATCAATTCCGAACGAGAGCGTATGGTTCAGCAGATCATACGTGCCTGCAATCGAGTCGAACATACGTCTGACTTGTGTGCTCTTCTGTTCTTCTCCGTTGTAAGGTAATATCTGTTCTGAACCGTATTTCATCTTCTCTTATTTATTTTTCAAATATTCTGTTACGTTCTTTTCGATGCGGGCCAACAGGTTGTCTGTATCGCCTTTCTCGAATTTCTCACCGGTGATGTGCTCGAACAGCTCGATGTAACGTTCGCTGATACCTTCCACGATAGCCGGAGTCATTTCCGGAACCACCTGTCCTGCTTTACCCTGGAAACCGTTTTCCATCAACCATTCGCGAACGAACTCTTTTGAAAGTTGTTTCTGCGGTTCACCTTTGGCGAAACGTTCTTCGTAACCTTCAGAATAGAAATAACGGGAAGAGTCGGGGGTATGGATTTCGTCGATCAGGTAGATCTTACCGTCACGGTGTCCGAATTCGTATTTGGTATCGACCAGGATCAGGCCGCGTTTTGCTGCGATTTCAGTTCCGCGCATGAACAGATCCATTGTATATTTTTCCAGAACGGCGTAGTCTGCTTCAGAAACGAGTCCTTGTTTCAGGATTTCTTCTTTAGAGATATCTTCGTCGTGTGCACCGATAGCCGCTTTTGTTGTCGGAGTGATGATCGGTTCCGGGAAACGCTGGTTTTCGCGCATTCCTTCCGGCAGTTTCACACCGCAGATCTCACGAACACCGCTCTTATAAGCACGCCATGCGCTACCGCAAAGGTAACCGCGTACGATCATTTCAACAGGGAAACCTTCGCACTGTACACCAACGGTAACCATTGGGTCGGGTGAAGCCATTTTCCAGTTCGGGCAGATATCGGTGGTTGCGTCAAGGAATTTGGCGGCAATCTGGTTCAACATCTGGCCTTTGTAAGGAATACCTTCCGGCAGAACAACGTCGAAAGCGGAGATACGGTCGGTTGCAACCATAACCAATACTTCATCGTTGATATTATACACGTCGCGTACTTTTCCATGATAAACACTCTTCTGTCCCGGGAAATTGAAATCTGTTCTAACTAACGCCTTCTTCATGACCAATTTATTTTTAATTGTTTTCTGATAGTTTATTGTTCTTTTCTATTGTTTTAGGCGAGTGGGCCTTAGTCTCACTGCGTCGTTTTTCGTCGAATTTGTCATACGCTTCAACGATGCGCTGCACCAGTTTGTGGCGGACAATATCTTTTTTATCGAATTCGATTTTGCCGATCCCTTTCACTCCTTTCAATATCTGCATCGCCTGTATCAGTCCGGAGGTGGCAGTAGGAGGAAGGTCGATCTGGGTGACGTCACCTGTGATGATCATCTTGGCGTTCATGCCCAGGCGGGTCAGGAACATTTTGATCTGGTGGGTCGTTGTATTCTGTGCTTCGTCGAGGATAATAACGGCATCATTCAATGTACGGCCGCGCATAAAGGCGAGCGGTGCAATCTGGATCACGTTATTTTCCATATACTCTTTGAGTTTCGCTCCCGGTATCATATCCTGCAAGGCATCGTATAATGGTTGCAGATACGGGTCGAGCTTGTCTTTCATCTCTCCCGGCAGGAATCCCAGCTTTTCTCCGGCTTCAACGGCGGGACGACTCAGGATGATCTTTCTGATCTCTTTGTTCTTCAGAGCCTTGACAGCAAGGGCGATGGCGACGAATGTCTTACCTGTTCCGGCGGGGCCGGTGGCGAATACGAGGTCGTTTTCCTCGAATGCTTTTACAAGTAATTGCTGGTTTTCGGTGCGGGCAACGATCGCTTTGCCGTTCATTCCATGAATGATCAGGTTTTCCTGTTTAACGACCGTCGGAGCTTTACCTTTGATAATATCGAGGATCACATCTTCTGTCAGGGAATTGAACTCCTCGCAGTACTTTTCAACTTCTCGGATCTTTTTCAGGAATAGTTCGGATTCATCCTCGTCTCCGATTACTTTCATCACATTTCCGCGGGCCACAATGCGAAGTTTCGGGAACAACGTTTTAATCAGTTGCATATTCGCATTATTCACACCGTAAAAAATAACCGGGTCTACACTTTCAAGAATATATATTCGTTCTATCATCCGTTCTTTTCCTTTTTCCTTATAATTTTTATGTTTTATCCTACCTTTTTATTCAGGTACGCAAAATTAGTAATATTCTTAATCCGTTGGTACGTACTTACGTTTTTTATTTACTATTGTAGGAATACATTTGAATAATTGTCCTATTTTTGTATTCATAATATAGTAAAAAGATGATGAAAAAAATACTTGGTTTAGCGTTGATCCTGTTTGCAGCCCTATCAGTAACAGCGCTTCCTTCCTGTAAAGAAAAACGTGGTGAGTTGAAAACCATTTGGTATAACGGTAGTTATAATCGCGATTTTAATGATCTGAACGATGTGCAGCTGGCGGTTGCGCAAAAAATAGGTATCGAACCGATCAGTAACCGGGAAGAAGCGGAACACGCATCTAAAAAGATGGAAGAGATCAAGACCTGCGACTACTATGAGGTAGAAGAGTTAAAACATTCCATCCCGTACCTTATCCCCGAAGCAGCTACTTTGCTGGAAGATATCGGACGCAACTTCCAGGATTCTTTATATAATCTGAATGCTTCTATCTATAAACTGAAAGTAACAAGCGTTACCCGCACCGTGGATGATGTAAAGAAACTGGGGAAACGTAATTATAATGCCTCCATGAACTCGGCTCACCGCTATGGGACTACTTTCGATATTTCATGGGTGCGTTATACGAAGATCGATGAAAAAGATACGCTGAATATCGATAACGACCGTCTGAAAATGGTACTTGCGTCGGTGCTTCGTGATCAGAGAAAAGCTGACCGTTGTTATATAAAGCACGAACGCAAGCAGGGATGTTTTCACATTACTGTACGGAAATAAGGTTGTCGATCACCTTTTTAAGCTCATGTTTGGGAAGAGTACCCAGCATGAGTTCTTTTGTTCCGTCCATTTTACATAGAAGAAGCGTCGGGATCGTACGTATGTTGAATGCCGTTTCCAGTTCTTCTTCGTTATCCACATTTACTTTGTAGATGTATAACTGTCCTTCATAAGTTTGTGCAAACTCTTCCAGTATCGGGTCGAGCCGTTTGCAGTAACCGCACCAGGGAGCCTGGAAATCTACGATACAAGGTTTGTCTTCTATATATTTCCAGTCTTTCGGATCCGCTTCAAAGTTACCTACTTTCTGAATAAAATCTGCTTTTGTCAATTCAATGGGTTTCATATACTCCTTGTTTTAATTTGATGATGCAAAGTTACATCAGACAGGCGGGTAATGAGATAGCAATATCACTTATATTATTGTCTATTTTCCCCGAGTAATTCTTATTGCATTATTTTGTCGTTCATGGCCGCTTCCGACAGAAAAGACAATACTGTTTGTTTATGCGGGCTATCCAGTAATATATAGATCAGTTCGGCAAACTTGATCGGTATCATTTCATCCTTCACCTCTTTTTTCAGTTTGTGATATATTTGAATGGAATCGAAAAAGTTGTGGAAGATATTTTCCTTAGGAATGATATGTATTTCCTTACAGGAGGTTAACTTGCATTGCTCGTTTAGAATATCGGTTATCCCCGGCAATCTGAGAATGCACTGTGCCGTCCACTGGTTAAAAAAGAGGGCGAACATGGAATACTTATTGTTGCAGGTCAACTCTGAAGAGAAATAGACTCCGGGGGAGAAGAGGCATAATTCACCTTCCCTTATGAGTAACTCGGAGTCATTATCCATCAGATAAATCGAACCTGATGCTACGTATACAATAGAATGATGTGTCAGGAAAGTACGGATGTTTTCCTGATCAGATGCCGTTGAGTGTTGTAATACTTTAAAATTTTCTACTTCTCCGTTGAAAATACGCATGTCTTGATTATACTAAATGAATAGTCAGAAAACGGATATTCATAATCAATAAAATCCTATTAGAACAGGAGTAAAGATAATTCTTTTCCTTCTAAAACGATAATAATGTGAGTGTTAGAATCTCTCTTTTTTTGATTATTAAGTATGTTTATTACAATTAGAATAGCTGGATAAGAAGTAAACCAAGCATTACAGAAACGCCGGTTGCGATCAGTCCGGGGATCATAAATGAGTGATTTAATATATATTTTCCGATATGCGTAGTTCCCGTACGGTCAAAATTGATAGCGGCAACTACGGTCGGATAGTTCGGTATGAAAAAGTAACCGTTCACGGCCGGGAAAAGGGCAATCAGCATATAAGGAGATATCCCTAGCGCTAAGCCTAAAGGCAGTAAAGCACGTACGGTTGCGGCCTGACTGAACAACAGGATAGACATCAGGAACAGGGCGATACCGAACAACCAGGGCATAGCCGTCACGATCTGTTCGATGGAACCTTTCAGTTCCGCCATATTTCCTCCGATAAAAGTATCACCCATCCAGGCAATACCGAAGATCGCCACGACAGCCTGCATGCCGGCAGAGAAAACGGAACCCTGTACGGCTTTGATACCGTCGGTTCTGGTAGCCAGCAGAATGATTGCCGCAGCCGACAACATCAATATTTCGATAATATAGGCCATCGACAAAGAGGTACCGTTGAATACCGGACGAATGCTTTCGATAGAACCGAACAGGATAATACCGATCGTTGCCAATATAAAGATAGCTACCGACCAACCGGCCGCTTTCTGGTTCTTTACGTCTTTCAGTACATATTTCTGGGTAGTAAATTCGCCTTCCGCAATACGTCTTTTAAATTCGGGATCATCTTCCAGTTCCTTTCCGACACGCAACGAGTAGAAAGCCCCGGCTAATACACCGGCCAACGTACAGGGTACGGAAATCATCAGGATATCGAATAAGGAGATATTGAACCCCTGTCCGGTCAGCATACTGAGTAATGCTACCGTGGCAGCGGAGATCGGACTGGCGGTGATAGCCTGCTGTGAAGCGATCACGGCAATACCCAGCGGACGTTCGGGACGTATTTTTGTTTCGGTCGCCACTTCGGCGATAACAGGTAATACGGAATAAGCCACGTGCCCTGTCCCCGCAATGAATGTAAAAATATAGGTGACCAGCGGGCTTAATATTGTAATTTTCGAAGGATTCTTCCGGAGGAGTTTCTCAGCCCATTTAACCATCAGATCAAGCCCCCCTGCAGCTTGCATACAGCTGGCGGCCGCGATGACAGCAACGATCATCAGCATCACATCGATAGGCGGGGAAGTCGGCTCGAGCCCGAAAACGAAAGTCAGCACAGCTAACCCAAGGCCTCCCAGCACACCGAGACCGATACCGCCCAAACGGGCACCAATAATAATAGCAATTAATACGAATGCAAGTTGAATCAACATACTCTATGACTTCTTAATGTAGATTTAGTTTGTAAAGGCCACAAATTTAGTTATTTTTGCTGCGCTAAGAACTACAAATACATTTAAAATGCGCATGAAAAGATTCAATTCCCTTATTTTAGTCGCGTTATTTGGACTGGTAACTAACTTATCCGCCCAGGTTCGCAGTGAATTCCTGTTAGAGAAAAACTGGAAGTTTACCCGCGAAGATAACCCCGACTTTATCAAACCCGCTTTCGACGACAGTAAGTGGCAATCGGTGACGGTTCCGCACGACTGGGCTATCTACGGCCCGTTCAGCTCCCAGAACGACAAGCAGGAAGTGGCTATTTCGCAAGACGGCCAAAAAGAGGCGTTGGAACATGCCGGTCGTACAGGCGGTCTGCCTTTTGTCGGCGTGGGATGGTACCGTACCCAGTTTGAAGTACCTCAGTTTGCTGAGGGAAAGAAGGCTACTATCCTGTTCGACGGGGCTATGAGCCATGCTAAAGTGTATATCAACGGACAGGAAGTAGGTTATTGGCCGTATGGATATAACTCCTTCCATTTCGATATTACAAAGTACCTGAAACCGGGACAGAAGAATACACTGGCTGTCCGCCTGGAAAACTTGCCCGAGTCTTCCCGTTGGTATCCCGGTGCCGGTTTGTACCGTAACGTACATGTGATCGTAACGGAAGATGCCCATATCCCGGTTTGGGGAACATTCGTGACAACTCCTACTGTCAGCAAGGAGTTTGCCAAGGTGAATGTAAATACGAAGGTCGATCTGCCGGAAGGTGCCGATCCCAAGCAATACGCTGTCAAGACCAGCCTGGTGAATCCGAACGGGGAAAAGCTGGTCGAGTCTACAATGCCGTTGACGGATATCAAGTATAATAACGGTACGGTCGACCAGGAATTTATTGTTCATACACCGACACTCTGGTCGCCGGATATGCCCGCCCTTTATGTGGCTGAAAGCCGTCTGTATAAGAACGGGACAGAACTGAAAGATACCTATTCGACTCCGTTCGGTATCCGTTCGATCGAGATCATTCCGGGTAAAGGCTTCTTCCTGAATGGTGAAAAGACCGTGTTCAAAGGCGTATGCAACCACCATGACCTGGGGCCGTTGGGCGCAGCTGTCAATGACGCAGCTATCCGCCGTCAGATCCGTATCCTGAAAGAAATGGGATGTAATGCGATCCGTACGTCGCACAACATGCCGGCTCCCGACCTGGTGAAAGCCTGCGACGAAATGGGTATGATGTTGATGGCCGAAAGCTTCGACGAATGGAACGTGGCTAAATGTAAGAACGGTTACAACCTGTTCTTCGACGAATGGGCTGAAAAAGATATGGTCAACCTGCTCCATAACTTCCGCAACAATCCGAGTATCGTAATGTGGTGTATCGGTAACGAAGTGCCGAACCAGTGGATCGAAGGCGATGCCAAGATCGCCCGCTTCCTGCAGGACATCTGCCATCGTGAAGACCCGACACGTCCGGTGACCCAGGGGATGGATGCTCCGGATGCAGTGGTAAACAACAATTTTGCCGCCGTGATGGAAGTGGCCGGATTCAACTACCGTCCGTTCAAATACCAGGTGAATTATAAGAAACTGCCGCAGGAGATCATCCTGGGAAGCGAAACGGCTTCGACGGTAAGTTCGCGCGGCGTGTATAAGTTCCCTGTTGAACGCAAGGCGATGGCCGTGTACGACGATCACCAGAGCTCTTCCTACGACGTGGAGCATTGCGGCTGGTCGAATCTGCCGGAAGACGATTTCATCCAGCATGAAGACCTGCCTTACTGTATCGGCGAATTTGTATGGACAGGTTTCGACTATCTGGGCGAACCGACTCCGTATTACACCAACTGGCCGAGCCATAGCTCCCTGTTCGGTATCATCGACCTGGCCGGTATTCCCAAGGATCGCTACTACCTGTACCGCAGCCATTGGAACAAGGCGGAAAAGACCTTGCATGTCCTGCCGCATTGGACGTGGCCGGGACGTGAAGGCGAAGTCACTCCGGTATTCGTTTACACCAACTATCCTTCTGCCGAGCTTTTCATCAACGGAAAGAGCCAGGGCAAACGTACGAAAGACCTGAGTATCGGTATCGACAGCAGCTATACCGAAGCCGCCCAGAAGAGCTTCGAGCGCCAGAAACGCTATCGTCTGATGTGGATGGATACCAAATACGAACCGGGTACCCTGAAAGTCGTAGCTTACGATAAAGACGGCAACGCCGTGGCCGAAGAAGAAGTGCATACAGCCGGTAAACCTCATCACATCGAACTGAGTGCCGACCGTACCAACCTGACAGCCGACGGCAAAGACCTTTCATTTATCAACGTACGGGTAGTGGATAAGAATGGCAACCTTTGTCCGGATGCCACCAACCAGATCAAGTTCAACGTGCGTGGAGCCGGAACATACAAGGCGGCAGCCAATGGTAACCCTGCCAGCCTCGAGTCTTTCCAGGCACCGCAGATGAAACTGTTCAGCGGACAGCTGACAGCGATCGTCCAGACTGAAGAAACTCCGGGAACGATTTATTTTGAAGCATCTTCTCCGGGAGTTAAGAGTGCACGGATCGAGTTGATAAGCAGATAAGCATTGTTGATTGATAAGAATAGGAATCCCCCTGGCATCTTCATTGTGAATGATGTGCCAGGGGGATTTTGTTATTTATTCATTGTACGATATTCCCAATCGCATCGAACGTAACATCCGTGCTTTGGCCATTGTGATCGACGGTGAAGGTGTAGAAAGTGCCGGCGGCTTCGATCTTTACGATGATCGACTGGATCGTATCGCTGGCATAGCCGGTAGACTGGAAGCTATTCATTATGATAGCCGGTACATCCTGTTCTGCAATCTGGTACGACGTGCTTTGCCATCTGTAATCCTTATTCAACTGCGCGATCTTATACACTTTCCCATCCAGCATATTCAGGACATACCCATCCGCATTCGCCTGTATATCCAGCAGGGTGCAGGTCGCGAAGGTCAGGTTCATCAGCATGTGTACGGCATCGGGAATGACGATCGGGGCGTCTTCGTTGCCTTTGTCGGGAACTGCTTTGATCAGGTTGCCGTACCTGGAATAATACAGATCCATATCACTGTCCGCTTTCTCGGCTTCTATTTTGTAGACAACCGCCATGCTGTCGCGGTGGATGGTATACGTATCGTCTACTTTCCAACCGGCGTAAAGACCGTTGTCGAAAGCTGTCGTCACGTCCTGGGGCAGCTGGTTGAAAGGCGTATCGGCCTTGTCCATCATCCACTTGCCCTGGTCGGTGAGCCATGCTTCGGTGGAGACGCCGTTGTTGGTGAATTCGGCTACGTAATAGTTGCCCTCGATGGTGAAGAGGGTGTTTGTTGCATCCGGGTATTTGTCGTTGAAGGCCTGCAGAACAGGCTCGGTCGGTTCGATGGCGTTCTTGTGGTCGTTGTCTGTCTTGTCACAGCCGGCCATTAACAAGGCGACTCCCGCAATCAGGGAGAATAAGATTGATCTTGTGTTCATACGTTTATTATTTAGCGATTAATACTGTCTGTCGATGTTGCATAATAACAACACTGCCCCGTGGAATGTTCTGCGTAAAACCGAACACACTGTCCGATATTGAACACTGTTTCCGTAGTGATAAATGCACATATTCAACCGATTAGCTTTTTGGCACGGAGTTTGCCCCTACCGGGACAGAACATAAAAACAATACTAAATATGGACAGAGAGATATCGAAAGCGGAACAAAGGAAAGAACAACGCAAGCAATTTATAAAGATCGGTGCCGGTGTGGGAATAGGCATCGCCCTGATCGCCGTTGTCTTATCCTTTCTGCAAACCAGCCTGAACCGTAAGGACTTGACTATATCGACCGTAGATAAGGGAGTGATAGAAGTATCCGTCAGCGCTTCCGGCAAGGTGATCCCGGCCTTTGAGGAAATAATCAACTCACCGATCAACTCCCGCATCGTCGAGATATACAAAAAAGGTGGCGACTCCGTCGATATAGGAACGCCTATCCTCAAACTGGATCTACAGAGCGCGGAAACAGACTATAACAAACTACTCGACGAAGAACAAATGAAACGCCTCGAACTCGAAAAGCTGCGTGTCACCAACCACAGCAAACTCTCCGAAATGGAAATGAAGCTGAAGGTCTCCCGCATGGAACTCGACCGTAAAGCCGTGGAACTCCGCAACGAACGCTACCTCGACAGCCTCGGCGCCGGCACCACCGACAAAGTACGCCAGGTGGAACTCGACTACAACGTCAGCCAGCTCAAACTGAAAGAGGATGAACAGAAATACATCAACGAACAAGCCCTCACCGATGCCGACCTGAAGGTAAAGGAGCTCGAACTCAATATCTTCCGCAAAGGCCTGGCCGAAACCAAGCGCACCCTCGACGATGCGCAGATCCGTTCCCCCCGTAAGGCCATCCTTACGTATGTGAACAACGAGATCGGCTCGCAGGTAGGGCAGGGCACGAAGGTTGCCATTGTCTCCGACCTCTCGCATTTCAAGATCGAGGGCGAGATAGCCGACACCTACGGCGACCGTATCGCGGCAGGCAGCAAAGCCGTCGTCAAGATCGGCAGCGATAAACTGGATGGAACCGTGAGCGACGTAACGCCGCTATCGAAAAACGGCGTGATCTCCTTCACCGTGCAACTGGAAGAAGACAGCCACCGCCGTCTACGCTCCGGCCTGAAGACAGACGTCTACGTGATGAACGCCGTAAAGGATGACGTATTGCGCATCGCCAACGCTTCCTATTATATAGGCAAGGGCGAATACGAGCTCTTCGTCGTTAACGGCGACCAACTGCTGAAACGCAAAGTGCAGCTCGGCGACAGCAACTACGAATACGTGGAAGTGATAAGCGGCCTCGAACCCGGCGACCAGGTAGTCGTCTCCGACATGGCCAGCTACAAAGACAAGAACAAACTCAAAGTAAAATAAGCCATGCTCAAACAATACCTCAAACAAGCCCTGAACATGCTGCGTGAGAACCCGCTCATCAGTGTGATTTCCATACTCGGTACGGCGCTGTCCATTGCCATGATCATGATCGTTATCCTGGTCTTCCAGGTGCAGCTGACCAGCTTTGTGCCCGAGGTGAACCGCGACCGGATGCTCTATGTGGAGCAAGGAACCGAGGTAAAGACTCGGAACAGCTGGAGCAGGGGTAACATGTCCGTCGAAGCCGTCCGCGAATGCTTCTATTCGTTAAAGACGCCCGAAGCCGTGTCCGCCTGGTTCACGATGTCATACCCCTTGTCGCTACCCGGCAAGCAGATGTTTAAGACATACCATATCTTCTACACCGACCCGGGATTCTGGAAAGTCTACGCCTTCTCTTTCCTGGAAGGCAAGCCGTTTACGGAAGCCGACTTCACTTCCGGCATTCCCCAGGCCGTTGTCTGTGAGAGTGTAGCGAGGGGACTGTATGGCACGACCCAGGTAGTTGGAAAGCCGGTCATCATCGACCGCCAGCCCTTTACGATCTGCGGGGTGGTGAAAGACGTCAGCCGCGCCGCCGACTCATCCTACGGACAAGTCTGGACACCTTATACGACCAATCCGATGGTACTTAATATGGCCTACCTCGAGAACATGTCGGGTGCTTTCAACACCTGCCTGCTGGCTCGTGACGCCGCCGACTTCGATGCCATCCGCCAGGAACTGAAAGGGCAGATCGCTCGTTATAACGCAACCAAGCAGGAAGCGGAGATCCATTTCTTCCACAACCCGATTACCCGTTTCGACAAGGCGATCGGTACGATCGGGCAGGTCAAAGTCGAGCTGAAGGACTACCTCGCGGAGGTGGGGGGCCTGCTGCTTTTCCTGCTGCTCGTCCCGGCACTCAACCTGATGGGCGTGACGCAATCCGCCGTGCAGAAACGCCGTGGAGAGATGGGCGTCCGCAAGGCATTCGGGGCCACCTCCGGTGTACTCGTCCGCCAGGTTCTTTATGAGAACAGCGTGACGACCCTGTTGGGCGGTGCGATCGGTTTGATCCTCTCGTTCCTGCTGCTGCCGGTCTGCCGCGACTTCCTGCTGGCCAATGCCGATACGACGTTGCAAGGCGATATGCTGTTCAAGCCCGGTATTTTCCTTGCCGCCCTGTTGTTTTGCCTGTTGCTCAACCTACTTTCCGCCGGGATACCCGCCCTGCGTATCGCCCGTGAACAGATAGCCGGATCGTTGAAAGGCGAAGGTCCGGCAGATAATTAACCCTATAAAAGACGAAACGAAGATGATAAAGCATATACTGAAGATTATCTGGAACCAGCGACGCAGCAACGGCTGGATCTTTGCCGAGCTCCTGGTCGTTGTCGGCATCCTATGGGTCATGATGGACTCGCTGCTGGTGGATAAGTACACTTACTACCAACCGCTGGGTTTCAACATCGACAACGTTTACAAGGTGCAGTTGGGAGTCATTATGCCGGGTACTCCGGGGCATGTGGAAGACTCGCTGGTCACCAGCCGGAAAGGGGAGGACGTACTACGGCTGGTCGGTAACATCCGCCAGGAAGAGAAGGTGGAAGAAGCCTCCCTGTCCCTCGTCGGCTGTGTCTATACGGAGAGTCGCGCCTGGTCGACACTCTACCGCGCCGATGCCGATACGTTCATCAAGGCCGGGTTCCGGCAGTCTACCGTCACTCCGGAGTATTTTACCGTACTGCGGATGAGGGACAAAGAGGGCAAGGAACTTGCCCCGCTCGTCGGGCAACAGGCCGGGTGTGTTATTTCCGCAGACCTGGAGCGTGAGTTCTACGGGGAGAAGGGGTCGGCCCGCGGGCAAGCAATCAAATTCCATCCCAAGAATACGGATGAGATGCCCGTCCTGGCGGTGTCCGGTTCCGTCCGCGAGTCGGAGTATAAGGAGAGGTTGCCTTTCTTTTATCTGATACCTACGCGGGACGAACTGTTCAGGGAGATTGAAGAGAACCAGCCACAGTCTGTCGATTGCCTGGTACGCATGAAACCCGGTTTCCGGGCGGAAGACATGGAAGCCTTCCTGCAAGGGATGGGCGACCGGCTGAGGGTGAACAACGTCTACGTCTCGAGCGTCGTCCCCCTCAGTGAGATGCGAAGCCAGATCCTCAAGAGCCGTGAGGACAATATGAAGAAGAAGACCGCCCTTGTCGGCTTCATGCTTATCAACGTATTCTTCGGCATCATCGGAACCTTCTGGTTGCGTACGCAAGCACGGCAGGGGGAGATGGGATTACGCATCGCCCTGGGATCGAACCGCAGCCAACTAAGCCGGCTGATGAACCTGGAAGGACTGGTCTTGCTCGGCCTCACCATCCCGTTCCTGCTGGTCTTCATCCTCAATATGCTTTACTTCGAACTGCCTGATACCGTCCGCCTGCCGTATACCTGGTGGCGTTTCGCAGCTACCTTCGGGGGAGCCTACCTGCTGATGGGCGGCATGATCTGCCTCGGTATCTGGTTCCCGATACGCAAGACACGGCAGATGGAACCGGCCGAAGCGTTGCATTATGAATAAGAATACGATAAAGAACGAATTAATCAATAACAAATTAAATATCAAACAGTATGATCAAGTTAACAAACCTCGAAAAGATCTATCGCACGAAGGAAATCGAAACAGTTGCCTTAGAGAACGTGAATCTGGAAGTACAGAAAGGAGAGTTCCTGAGCATCATGGGCCCTTCCGGTTGTGGAAAATCCACCCTGCTTAACATCATGGGATTGCTTGACGCCCCGACATCGGGCGACATCGAGATAGACGGTACCGACACCATCCGTATGAGCGACAAACAACTGGCTGCCTTCCGTAACCAGAAACTCGGTTTCGTCTTCCAGTCCTTCCACCTGATCAACTCTCTGAATGTATTGGATAACGTGGAACTCCCGTTGCTCTACCGCAAGGTATCCGCTTCGGAACGTCGCAAGGCAGCCGAAGCCGTTCTCGAGAAGGTAGGCCTCAGCCACCGTATGCGTCACTTCCCGACCCAGTTGTCAGGCGGTCAGTGCCAGCGTGTAGCCATCGCCCGCGCCATCGTGGGTAACCCCGATATTATTCTGGCGGATGAGCCGACCGGTAACCTGGACTCGAAGATGGGTATCGAGGTCATGGAGATCCTTCACAAACTGAACAAGGAGGACGGCCGCACCATCGTCATGGTAACCCACAACGAGGCACAGGCGCAGCAAACTTCTCGCACGATACGGTTCTTCGATGGACGCCAAGTTCAGTAGTTACTTTTCTCTTGATAGAAAAGTAACCAAAAGATCAAGGCTGCACCCGCTTCGCTACTCCGGTGAAAGACTACGCTGTCGCCTGCGAACTCGCTTCGCTCAAACAGCGCATGCTCCGGACGCTCCGTCTTTCACCTTCGCTTAACGCTCATCGGCTGAGGCCTTTCATAGAACGCCTTGCGTTCTGTGGGGATGGCCGATACCGTCTGTTTCAATGGATGGAGTAACTTTTCCCCTCTCGAGAGGGGGCAGGGGGTGTGTTACAGGCAGAGCAGACAGAGGCTGTGTACTAACCCGCTCCCCGTTTGCCGGGGCTACCGGTAGCCTAAGCCTTGGAGGTGCATCATATGGATGAGGTGGCATACCTCACCCCGATGAGGTAGTTGACATCATCCGGATGAGGTAGACTGCATCACCCTGGTGAGGTGAGTAGCATCATCCTGGTGAGGTAGTATCCAATACGGTAAAGGTGACAACCCCGACTCTAGGCTTCTTGTACAGATGGTAAGTAGGTGTGTACTGGCTATGCACTTCCGCCACCCACTTCCCCGGCGTCAGTGGCTCGGGGACTTGGAAAGCCAGATGCGCAGCTTCATTGATGAAGACGAACCGGGGTTCGATAAAGTAACGTTTGTCGCCTTCCTCTTCCTGGCGGATCACGATACCGACTTCCGGATGGTCGCCCATCACCTTCACGCGTCGTCCGTGGATGAAGAGCGGGAGGGTATAGTCGGGAGGGATACAGCAGAACTCGTAAGCCATCCCGTCGTTGTGGCGTTCGTTGTAGATGCTCACTTCGTTCGGGCTGGGGGCGTTCTCGTAGAAGTTGCTCACCTCTGCCGGAAACCAGTCGGTCAGTTGGTTTAGCCGCGGAGAGGGGCGGAAGTTGGCACGGATGGCATGGCGCTCGCGGTCGAACTTATCGTTAGGAGAGTTGAAACGTCCGGTCACGGTCAGTTCCGTGCGTCCCAGGCCGAAGTCGACGTTGAAGCCGTCTTCGATGGCGTTGTACATCTCGTCGATCATCGTGCGGAACACTTCGACGAACGTTCCGTGGCGGTAGGAGGAGCGGGCTTTGACAGCCCGGGTGGCGATATCTTCGATCGTAAGTGTCGGATGGTTGGGCAGGGTTCCTTTAAAGAACGGCTCCTGGCCGGGCAACTGGCTTTTGCTTAACTTGATGAACAGCTTGCCGGGCTTGACCAGCATCTGCGATTTAGGGAGTTCCTTATCCATGACTAGTGTGTTTAGTTATAACGAAACAAAGATAACAATCCGGTGAAACATTGCGTACATCTGGTGTCGGTATTTCATAAAGTTCGCGTAATAGCGAACTTTTACTGTTATCTCTTGCGATTATTCCGTACATTTGTTCCTGTCAATCAATAAACACAGTCAGTTATGGAAGCAAAAAATATACCCTACGGGTTGACAGACTTCGCCCGCATTCGTAAAGATAATTATTACTATGTGGATAAGACGCAGTATATCCCCCTGATAGAGCGGGCAGCGCCTTACTTCTTCCTGATCCGTCCGCGCCGTTTCGGGAAGTCGTTGCTGATTAATGTGCTTACCTGGTATTATGATATCAACCGGAAAGACCGTTTCGAAGAAGTATTCGGCGGATGCCGCATTGCGGATACCCCGACAGCTGAGCAGGGGAAATACCTGATCCTGAGTTTTAACTTCTCGGATGTGAACCCGATGCCTGATAAGGTGTTCGAATCGTTCGAGCAGCATTGTAGTTTCCGCTTTATGGAGTTTGCCGGCAACTACGAACGTTTCTTTGAACCTGGTTTTCGCGATGAACTGATGGCAAAACCTACGGCCGATGCCAAGTTTTCCTATCTGGTATCGAGGGCTACCCAGTGCGGACTTCCCATCTATCTTTTCATTGATGAATACGACAACTTTGCCAACTCCATCCTGGCACGTGAAGGACACGAACGTTACCATGCACTGACCCACAGCGAAGGCTTCTTCCGCTACTTCTTCAATAAGATCAAGGCGGGAGCGACGGGTGACGGGCCTATCAAACGTATGTTTATCACCGGCGTGTCTCCCGTCACGATGGATGATGTGACGAGCGGTTTCAATATCGGTGCCAATATGAGTGCCGACTCACGCTTCAACGGGCTGGTCGGTTTTAGCGAAGAGGAGTTGCGGGAGATGCTGACCTATTACGATTCGCAGGGTATGCTTGCCAATAGCGTGGATGATCTTATCGGGGTGATGAAGCCGTGGTATGATAACTATTGCTTCTCTAAGCGGTCGCTTAAAGAGCCGATGTACAATTCGGATATGGTGCTTTACTTCCTCAACAATTATCTCCCCCACCAGGAAGCACCCGACCAGATGATCGACAATAATATCCGTACCGACTATAACAAGTTGCGCCACTTGATCCGTGTTGATAAGACTTTTGGAGTGAATGCTTCAATTATTCAGGATGTGGTAGCCAATGGAAGTATCATGGCTGAGATAAACTCATCTTTTCCTGCCGAGGCAATTGTGTTACCGGAGAATTTCAAGAGTCTGCTTTACTATTTCGGTCTTCTCTCCATTCGGGAAGTATCTATGGGGCGTACTATCCTGGGAATCCCTAACCTGACTGTCCGTGAGCAACTCTATACCTATCTGATTGAAGCCTATCGCGAAGCTTATATCTTTAACCTCGATTTTCATGAACTGGAAGATCTGGTCTGGAAGATGGCTTACCAAGGCGAATGGGAATCTGTCTTCCGCTACTTTGCCGGCGAACTGGACCGACAGAGCCGGGTGCGCGAGTTTATCGAAGGGGAAGCGCATGTGAAAGGCTTCTTGCTGGCTTACCTCGGGATGGTGGGCGGTTATATCATTCAGCCGGAATATGAATCGGCCAAAGGGTATGCCGATTTCTATATGATGCCCGACCTGCTCCATCAGCCGGACATTGCTTACAGCTATATTGTGGAAGTGAAGTACGCCCACCGTGACGCTACGGAAGCCAATATAGAAGCACTGCGCCGTGAAGCTGCCGTACAACTGCAACGCTATGCCGCCGATCCGCTGGTGGCGCAAACCAAAGGGAATACCTGTCTGGGTCTTATCACCCTGGTCTTTAAAGGGTGGGAACTGGTGGTCTGCGAGAAAGACTAGCCGCTCCTTTCCTCTTACTGTCCGTTCTTTTCTCCCGATAGTGTTCGATACCGTGACGACTGTTCAGTATCGAACACTCTTGTTGTTGTGCTATCTATTTATTATCAGCATATTACGATTGTGGCACGCCATTTGCATATCCGAAAACAAAACTATAATCTACTTAGGAATGTACAAACAATACCTCACACAAGCCTGGAACCTGATGAAGCAGAACCGCTTCTACAGCGGCGTCTATATCATCGGAACGGGACTGGCTATCTCGATGGTGATGGTGATGGCCATCGCCTACCATATCCGTACGGCCAATATGGCACCGGAGGTGAACCGTGACCGCACGCTTTACCTCAACAGCCTGCAATACACAAGGGGGCAGGGCACCAGCGACTTCTTCTTCGGAACCCGCACCGTCCGCGAATGTCTTTACCCGCTGACTTCGGCTGAGGTCGTCGCCGTTGCCACCGACCCGACGATCGCTGCCATGCTGCTTGGCGACAACTATATCGATCTCCTGGGGGGAGGCAATCCTTTGAAGGTGTCGATGATGGCTACCAACGACGGTTTCTGGCAACTCTTCCGCTTCCGTTTCCTCGAGGGGAAGGGATACGATAAGGCCGATTTCACGTCGGGGATCAGCAAGGCGGTAATCTCCGTCACGACGGCCAAGAAGCTGTTCAGCGAAACGAATGTAACAGGCCGTTCCTTCCTGCTCAACGATACGGAATACACCGTGAGCGGCGTTGTGGACGATGTGTCGGGTATCACTCCTTCGGTCTGTGCCGATATCTGGATACCGTATACAACGTTCGCAGCCTTCAATGAGACGGGGAAGGACGAGCGGGATGTTTCCATCGGTTTCCTTTGCGCTTATATCCTGCCCCGCGATGGTGTCACCCAAAAAGAGGTGGCCGGTGAGCTGGATGAGAATATACGCCGCTATAACTCCACCCTGAGCGACGGGAAGATCGTGCTGACCGGCCCGCTCGACTCTCACGGCGAGCATATCGTTCGCCAGTTTGTCATGGGGGGCATCGGGACGAATGTGGACAGTGGAGGCGAGGTGCGCTTCATTTACACCGTACTCGGCCTGCTGATCTTCCTCTTCCTGCTTATCCCGGCCCTTAACCTGTCGGGGTTGAATGCCTCACACATGCACGACCGCATCCCCGAATTGGGTGTACGGCAGGCTTTCGGGGCACGCAAGGCGGGGCTTTTCCTGCAAGTCCTGGTAGAGAATATGGTGTTGATGCTGCCCGGTGGCGTGATGGGGCTCGTCTTCTCTTATATCCTGGTGATGCTTTTCCGGAAACTGCTGCTCGCCTCGGGGCTCGTCTCCCTCTTGATGGGTAACACAGATATGGTGTTGACACCGGGGGTGATGATCAACCTGCCGGTCTTCTTCTATGCCTTCCTGGTCTGCCTGGTACTGAATATCCTCTCGTCGATGATACCCGTCTGGCGTGCCGTTCGTGTGAATATAACAGATGCCCTGAACAGTTAATAAATGAATGCTATGCTGAAACATATCCTTAAACTTATCTGGACTCAACGCCGTAACAACGTGTGGGTCTTTATCGAACTGCTGCTCGTCTTCGTTCTCCTCTGGCGTTCGCTCGACAGCTTGCTGATGCAGGGCATCACGGCTTTCCAGCCTGAAGGCATCTCTGTGGAAAATGTCTATAAGGTAACACTGGCCTTGCGCCCTTCTACCAGCTCATCCTATATTACCTATGAGCAGGGAAGCAACGAGCCGGGTACCAACCTGATGCGTATAGTGGATCGCTTGCGCGAACATCCCGATGTCGAGTCGGTCGCCCTCAGCGATACCTATTCCTTACCTTTTACTCATTCGAACAACAACCGTTCGCTTTTCAACGATTCGATCGGTAAACAAGCGCTGATCTATACCATTACGCCCGATTACTTCCGGGTGTTCGATATCCATACCGCCGACGGGCAAAGCCCCGAACGCCTGGCGAAGCAGCTTCCCGAAGGCCTCATTATCACCCAAACACTGGCTACCAATATTTTTGGTGATGAAGAAGCCGTTGGCCGGAAGGTAACCTATGAGAAGGGCGACTCCACCTTCCGGTATGTCTCTGCCGTCACCGCTCCCCTGAAGAAGAAGGGAGTCGACCAACCAAAGAACGCAATGTTCGAGTACCTGAAAGAGTCGAGCATATACCGGTCGGACGAACAGAGGGTGATGTCCTTCGCGATCTGCTTCCGTACCCGCCCCGGCGTGGAAGGATCTGCGGACTATGCCGACCGCTTCAAGAAGCAGATGAAGCAGCCGCTCTCGGCAGGCAACTTCTGGCTGGCTGATGTGCAGTACTACAGCGACATCCGCACCGGCTTCCTCGACAACTCGATGGAGATGAACGGCCGGCGCCTGACGTTGGCGATCAACCTCTTCTTCCTTGTCAACGTCTTCCTGGCTGTGATCGGTACCTTCTGGTTCCGTATCAGTCGCCGCCGTGGAGAGCTGGGCTTGCGTATGGCCGTAGGCTCCACCCGCCGCGAACTGCACCGCCTGGTGATCGGCGAGGGATTGCTGATCCTTACCCTCGTCGTTTTCCCGGCCTTGCTGCTCTGCTTCAACCTGGCTTACCTCGACTTCCTGAGCACGGACGTGATGCCGGTAACGGTGCTCCGCCTTCTCGTTGTCAGCCTGCTGACCTGGGGCATCCTGGCGGCTACCATCATGCTCGCCGTCTGGTATCCCGCCCGCAAAGCAGCCCGTCTCGAACCGGCCGAAGCTCTCCATTATGAATAACCCATCCCCCCGTACGGGCGGTTCGCAAACCGCCCTTCCCGGATGGCCTGACAAATAGAATATCATCGAATATAAACAATGACAACGAATATGTATAAACAGTATCTCAAACAAGCCCTGGCCATGCTGAAGGAGAACAAGCTCCTAAGCCTGATCTCCATCCTTGGAACAGCCCTGGCCATCTGTATGATCATGGTAATGGTCATCACGTACCAGATGCGGGTGAAGAACTATTCCCCCGAGGACAACCGCGACCGCACGATGTATGTGCGTTGGGGCGGCCGTACCTTCAATGATAAAAATTACGGAAATGGTTACCTCTCGCTCCGTACCGTCAAGGAATGCCTGCTTCCGATGAAAACACCCGAGGCTGTCTCCTTCTTCTCTCCCTGCCGCAGCCAGCTGGCTTCTTTGCCGGGCGGAAAGGAGAAGAAAGACTGCCTGATGCTGTTTACCGACGACGTATTCTGGAAGGTCTTCAACTTCGACTTCATTTCCGGTAGCCCCTATACGCATGAGGAAGTGGCTTCGGGTATCAAAAAGGCAGTCATCACCGAGACGATGGCACGCCGCCTGTATGGTACGACCGATGCCGCAGGCAAGACCGTCATGATCAGCTATAAGCCCTATACCGTTAGCGGCGTAGTGAAAGACGTCTCTGTTATCGCCCGGACAGCCTATGCCGAGGCCTGGCTACCATACTCTTCCGTCGACGGGGATATGCTGGCAGATGATATCTGGGCGGAAAGTATCACCGGCTGGTTCCATGCCGTGATCCTGGCCCGTTCGCCTGCCGACTTCGATGCGATCCGTACGGAGATGAACAACCTGCTGGCGGGTTACAACAGCTCGTTGAAAGAGTATAAACTGTCTCTCTATAACCAACCCGATACCCAGCTGGAACTGGTGATAAAAGGAGTGGGTGCCATCGGCCCCGACAAGACGAAAACGATCTTGCAGTATGTGCTTGTGATCGTTATCCTGCTGCTGGTTCCTGCTATCAACCTATCCGGTATGACTCTCTCGCAGATGCGCAACCGTCTTTCCGAGATCGGTATCCGCAAAGCGTTCGGGGCGACGAAAGGAAGGCTGCTCGTGCAGATCCTCTCGGAGAATATGTTCCTAACCCTACTGGGGGGAGTGGGCGGACTGTTGCTGTCTTATGTCGCCATCTTCCTGATGCGCACCTGGCTGCTGAGTGGCAGCTTCGGGTCGATCTCTTCCGTGTTCGGGGGGACGCCGCAGCTATCGGTGTCTGAATTGCTGAACCCGGTGATCTTCCTCTATGCTTTCCTGTTCTGTCTGGTGCTCAACCTGCTGTCGGCAGGCATACCGGCTTACCGGATGTCGCGGAAGAATGTTATAGATGCGTTGAATGAATACTAACCCTTAAAACACGAAGAAGATGATTAAACATATACTTAAACTGATATGGAACCAGCGGAAAAGCAATAGCTGGTTGTTGGGGGAGTTGCTGTTGGTGTTTGTCTGCCTGTGGTATATCGTCGACTACTTCCTGGTCGTCCTCTACACCTTCAATGCCCCGGTAGGCTTCGAGCTCGATCATACCTACAATTTCCAGTTCAACGCCCGTGAAGAAGGAGCGGAGGGGTATCTCACAACAGCCGAACATCCGTCTTCCGTCGGGGAAGATTTGTGGGAGGCTATGGACAGGATCCGTCGTATGCCCGGGGTGGAGGCTGTCTCTTTCTCCCGGTTCGGCACTCCGTATAATACGATGGACAACTATATGGCTTTACGTTCCGATACCACCGGTTCCGAAGCGGTGTCCTGTCGCCTTTATTTCGTATCGCCCGACTATTTCGATGTATACCGCATCCTGCCTACAGCGGGAAGTAAAGCCGCTTTGAAAGAGGGGATTACCACCCGTACCGCCGTCATTACGGAAGATGTGGCCGAACGCCTGTTCCCCGGCCAGGATGCCGTCGGGAAGACCGTCTATACCGGCAACGATAACCAGACACTGACGATCGGAGCTGTGAGCCGGACAGGCCGTGGCTCGGAATTCAATAAGGTAAGGCCGCAGGTCTTTCTCTATCAGGGTGAAGCGAATGTGAAAGCTTTTGGTGCGAATATGTTACCGTGGGCGGAAGTCTCCGTCCGCGTAAAGCCGGATGCCGACAAGGACTTTGCGGAGACCTTCATGGCACAGAAAAGCGACCAGGTGGAACTGGGTAACCTGTATCTTCAGAATATAACCCCTTTGTCGAATATCAGGGAGGATGCCTTGCGGGAGGGTAAAAGCGATATGAAGACCCGCACGTTCATCCTGTTCTTTCTCCTGCTGAATATCTTCCTGGGGATAGTCGGTACCTTCTGGTTCCGTACCCGTCAGCGGCAGGGGGAGATGGGGCTGCGTATGGCTTTGGGGTCTACCCGCAGTCAGTTGCGCATGGCTGTATTGGGTGAAGGGGTGATGCTCCTGACCCTTGTGCTTATCCCGGCTTCGCTGATCTGCCTGAATATCGCGTTGACAGACCTGACAAGCACCGGACTTCTGGGAAATACGGCAGGACGTTTCATCGTCGGGATCCTTCTTTCCTATCTGCTGATTGTCGGGATGATCGTTGCCGGTATTTGGTATCCGGCCAACGAAGCGGCCAGCCTCGAACCGGCGGAAGCTTTACATTATGAATAGTGGTAGTTCACACATATAGATTTAAAAATAGTAAGACCCGGATCTGTAGTGATACACGTCCGGGTCGCCAGTTTTAATCCAGTCTATCTCCTGTCAGAAGTTCATCGAAGCATAAATACCGAAATGCTTGTCGCTGGCTACCGGGCTGATCGTCAGGTTATGCTTTTTAGCGAACGGACGGGTGAAGATATAAGCACTTCCGGCACCCAGTGCGGCTCCGGCAGCCACATCCCACCAGTCATGCTTCTTGGCATACGTGCGGCTCCATCCTACATAGGTGGCTACGGCATAGGCCGGTATACCCCATTTCCAACCATAACGGCGTTGTATAAAGGCTGCTCCGGTAAAGGAGACGGAGGTGTGCATGGAAGGGAACGAATGATTATCGCTGCCGTCGGGACGTTCTTTCTTGACGATATACTTCAACGCATAGGTCATACCCAGGGTCGTTACGCCCGCAAATACTCCCTGTTTCAATCCCTGCCAGTCCTGCAAGGCCAGTATGGTTGCCAGGCTGGCGGCCGGTGTTACAAAGGCCAGCACATCGCCGGAGGTACGTACCGCCTTGCGGCTTCCACTGATCTTTATTTCCTGTGCACCTGCGGTGAGGCAGGCGGCAAAGGCCAGAAAGACGATAAGAATGTGTCTGATAGGTTTCATGTCTCTTTTATTACTGATGTTGTTGATAGGAACGGCGTTTACCAGAACTTATTGTTCTCGGCGCTGTATTCAAATCCGGCAACAGACAGTTTATGGACAAGCATATCCTTGTCTACATCCATTTTACGGCAAAGTTCATCAAGGGATGCGTATTTGTCACGTAGTTTCATGTTGACTACGCTGAAAAGCATCATCGGGTCTTCGGGAAGTTTCATTGTTGTGAATAATTAATGATTAATAATGAATAATGAGTTATCGAAATAACTATGTTTGATCCTGTTTTGTTTAAAACGTTCCTAATATCAGAATAAAGCGGCTAGCTTGGGAAAGAAGATGATCCCGCCTACGATGGCGGCTGCGATCGCCATCAGCAGGACGGCTCCGGCGGCCAGGTCTTTGGTGCGTTTGATGGCTTCGCTGTATTCGGGCGACACGAAATCGGCCAGCGCCTCGAGTGCCGAGTTGACTGCTTCGGCTGCCAGCACGGCGCCGATCACGATCACTACGGCGATCCATTCCAGTTGCGAGATATCCAGCAGGAAGCCTGCTGCGATCACACAGACGGCGGCAAAGCAATGTATCCAAGCATTATGCTCTTTCGTGACCAGCAAGCGTATGCCGTTGAAAGCATACCGGAAACTACGCAGCCGTTTGCGGAAAGTAAAACCATCATTCTTCATATTCCAATCGGTTGAAGCCACAAAGATAGGTAAATTAATTAAAACCCGTTCATCGGAACCAGTACGGTCGGTATCAACAGCAGGAATCCGACGATCACCATCACCAGGATAAACTTCCAGGCCCAGCCGAACCATTTGTCGTAAGGGATGCGGCTGACTCCGAGTACTGCGATCAGTACGCCGGAGGTGGGTGTGATCAGGTTCGTGAAGCCGTCGCCGAACTGGAAAGCCATGACCGTTGCCTGCTTGGACAATCCGATCAGGTCGGAGAAAGGTGCCATGATGGGCATCGTAAGGGCGGCTTTGGCACTGCCCGAAGGGATCACCAGGTTGATCAGTGTCTGGATAACATACATCATGCCGACGGTAGCTACCTGCCCAAGCCCTTCCATTCCTTTAGCCAGGTTGAACAGGATGGTGTCGATCACCTTCCCGTCCTGCAGGATTACGATGATACCGCCTGCCAGTCCGACAACCAAGGCGGCACTCATAATGTCTTTGCATCCGTCGAGGAAGAGTTTTACCAGTTCGTTCGGCGTGCGGTTGTTGGCTATCCCTGCCGCTATTCCCAGTACGAAGAACAGGGTGGCTATCTCCATGATATACCAACCATAACCCATCACACCGGTGATCAGGTAGAAGATCGTAAAGAACAGCAGGTTCAGTATATACAGGTGAACCGTTTTCCTCAGGGCAACGACCGAGGTCAGGATGAAAGCAACGGTGAGGATCGGCATTAAGGGCAGTCCTTCGATCACGCTGTTCCCGATCCGTAACGTGTTAAGCGGATAGTAAACGGCAAAGATGACCTGTGCCACGGTCAGCAGGGCGAAACTTACCCAGGCAGCTTTCGGCGTATGGTAGGTAACGTCCAGTGACGTGTTGCTATGCAGGTCGCGCCAGTATTGGTCTTCCTCGTAAACGGGGGAGAGCTTCGGGTTCTTCTTCACTTTGGCAGCATAACGCAGTATCCAGGTGAAGCCGATGATATTGATCACGAACCAGCAGAAGATACGGTATTCTATCCCCGAGAAAAGCGGAATACCCGCCAACCCTTGTGCTATGCCGATCGTGAACGGGTTGAGTATCGCCCCGGCAAAGCCCAGTCCGGCGGCAACGAACACCATACAGACCCCGGTGATCGAGTCGTATCCCATCGAGATCGCCATCGGTACCAATACCAGGCAGAAGGCGATCGTCTCTTCACTCATGCCGAACACGGCACCGAATATACTGAACAGCAACATAATGGAGGTGAGCAGGAAATTCTCTACCCCGATCTTCCGTATCAGCGGGTTCGTTTCCATCTTCCGGGCTTTCCGCAGGAAGCTGACAGTGCCGATATCGAAAGCCTTGCTGTCGTTTACGATCCAGAATGCACCACCGATAATCAGGATGAAGACGATAATATCCGCTTTGTCCACAAAGCCTTTGTAGAATGCGGAGAACACTTGCCAGGTCTGCGGAACCCTGTCTACAGCTTCGTAGATCACGGTTTTCTGTCCCGCGTCGTTGATACTTTCAATATACTGTCCGCCGGGGATTACCCAGGTCAGGGCGGCACAAAAGAGGATGATGTAAAATATAATAACGTAAGTGTGGGGTATCTGTCTTTTCTTCATGATTATTCTGTATCTGTTTCTTCTTCAATATCTGTCAGGGGGCCTAGTTCGGGGATGATGGCGCGGGCTTCGCGGTCGCTCAGGGTGTCGACATCTTTCAGTTTCCGTTGGATGGCGCGGGTACGGGTACCCAGCACCTCTTCGATCTGGCCGCTGGCCGTTTGCAGGTTCTTCTGTGCTTTTTCCAGCATGCCGCCCACCTTCTCGAACTCCTTCTTTACGGCACCGAGTATCGTCCATACCTCACCCGAATGCTTTTGTATGGCCAGGGTACGGAAGCCCATTTGCAGGCTGTTCAGTATGGCGGCCAGCGTTGTAGGCCCCGTTACAACCACTTTGTATGTCCGTTGCAGTTCTTCCATCAGGGTGGAGCGGCGTACCACTTCCGCATAGATGCCCTCGAACGGGAGGAACATGATACCGAAGTCGGTGGTGGCGGGAGGAGCCAGGTATTTGTCGGAGATATCTTTGGCCATCTTCTTGATGGTCGTTTCCAGTAACTTCCCGGCGGCTTCGATTGCCTGCGGGTCGGCATTGTCGTAGGCATCCAGCAGTTGTTCGTAGACATCCTTCGGGAACTTGGCATCGATCGGGAGGTAGACATATTCGCGTACATCGTCGCGTCCGGGGAGCTTGACGGCAAACTCCACGACGGCATCCGACCCTTTGCGGGTATGGACGTTCGCTTCATATTGTTCCGGGGCGAGTATCTGTTCGAGCAGCATACTCAGCTGTATTTCTCCGATATTCCCCCGTGTCTTGACGTTGCTCAATACCCGTTTCAGCCCGCCTACATCCTGTGCCAGTGTTTGCATTTCGCCGAGGCCTTTCTGCACGCTCTCCAGTTGTTCGGTGACCAGGCGGAACGACTGTCCGATACGGTCGTTCAGGGTCTTTTGTAGTTTCTCGTCGACGGTGACGCGGATATCTTCCAGTCGCTTTTCCGTGTTGGCAACCAGTAGCCGCTGCTGCTCGTCGAGGTTGGCGAACTTTTCCCGTTGCAGGTTGTTGAAAGAAGCGATACCCCGGTCGAAAGCCTCGCGGAACTCGCTCATGGAGCGGGTCAGTTCTTCCCGGTTGTCGCGGGCAACGATACGACCCTCTTCCCGGTTCAGCCTGAAATCTTCGCGGAAGTTTTTCTCGATGCGTTCGAATGAACGTTGCATTTCGTCAAGCAAGCGTTTCAGTTCGTTTTGTGTATCGGAAGTGTCCTTTTTCGGACGGAATAACAGTTGTAAAATGATGATGGCGAGCAGTCCGCCGATAATTAACCAATCCATGTTTTTTTAATTTGCGTCAAAGATAGAAAAACTGTTCTCTCGCTAAGTAATTAAAAAGAGTTAAAAGGAAAAACATTATTCTTTAACTTTTGTTTTAGTCATACAAAGCGACTTATATTTGTGAGCCGCTTGTAACGTAAAACATAAAATACTACAAAGATGGCAAAGATAACATTTAAAGGTAACGCCGTAAATACAAATGGTTCATTACCGGCAGTAGGAGCAGAGGCTCCGGATTTCAAAGGAGTAAAAAGTGACTTGTCTGAATTGTCTCTGAAAGAACTGAAAGGGAAGAATGTTGTGATCAATGTATTCCCCAGTCTGGATACAGCCGTATGTGCCGCATCAGTGAGACGCTTTAATAAAGAAGCTGCTTCTTTACCCAACACTGTGGTTTTAGCCGTATCGAAAGATTTACCTTTTGCACATGGACGCTTCTGTACTACGGAAGGTATCGATAAAGTGATTACACTTTCTGCATTCCGCTGTTCATGTTTTGAAGATAAGTACGGGATGCTGATGGTTGACGGTCCGTTGAAAGGCTTATTGGCCCGTGGCGTGATAGTTGTCGATCAATCAGGAAAGGTCGTTTATGAGGAACTTGTTTCCGAGATTACGAACGAACCGAATTATGAAGCAGCAATCGCTTCATTAAAAAACTAAGTAGATTATTGTTTTTCATTGGTTAAAGTTAAGGGTTAGTGTAGAAGGCTGTCGGATGTGAATCCCGCAGCCTTCGTTTTTTAAACAGTTTGGTAATTCAGATTTTATTCGTATACTTGCAACAAATTAATTCATCTTTATGTGTTCAATAACTTCTAAATCAGGCTTCGCTTACTTTGTGTAACGGAAGATAAGAGCTTTCTTATCTTTTGAGCCTTCGTTTTTTACTTCCGGCAGTCTGTCGGGGATCGACTTTCTATACATATTTTATTTTAATTAAAAGAAGTTATGAATAACTGGAAAAGAGTATTCGCTATTATATGGACCGGTCAGTTCTTCTCTATCCTGACCAGCTCGATCGTTAATTTTGCAATCATCCTATGGCTTAGTTTCGAAACAAAGTCGGCTGAGGTATTGGCTTTTGCCGCTATTGCCGCCATGCTTCCGCAGTCGGTGCTCGGTTTGTTTGCGGGTATCTATATCGACCGTTGGAAGAGGAAGCGGGTTATGATCATGGCGGATAGCTTTATCGCTTTCTGCACCTTGATACTTGCCGTCCTGTTCTACCTGGATGTGGCGAAGATCGGCCATATCTATATCCTGCTGGCTTTGCGTTCGGTCGGTTCGGCATTCCACATGCCGGCTATGCAGGCCTCTGTCCCTTTGCTGGCGCCCAAATCGGAGTTGATCCGTATAGCCGGTATCAACCAGATCATCCAATCGGCCTGTAATATTGCCGGGCCGGCATTGGCTGCTCTTTTTATCTCTTTTATGGAGATGACGAATATCCTGTTGCTGGACGTGATCGGGGCGGCGTTGGCCTGTACGTCTCTTTTGTTTGTGAAGATACCCGATCCGGACAATACGGAGCGGACGCAGAAGGTTCATTTGCTGAAGGAGGCAAGGGAGGCCTTGACGGAAGTGCGTGCACAAAGCGGATTGTCGTGGTTGTTCGTTCTGTCTATCATCGCCACCTTCTTTATTATGCCGGTCAGCGTTTTATTTCCGTTGATGACGTTGGATCATTATTCCGGTAATGCTTTTCAGATCAGTCTGGTGGAAGCGGCCTGGGGAATAGGGGCCTTGCTGGGTGGTGCTTTCCTGGGCATGAAGAAGTTTAAGCTGAATGAGATCTCTTTGATTAATTGGATGTATATTCTCTTGGGGCTGACCTTCGGCTTGTCCGGTATCTTGCCTGTTTCGGGATATCCTCTGTTCGTCGGACTGACTGCGATCGGCGGTATCTCCGGTTCCCTTTATATGGCTTCCTTTACCACGGTGGTACAGACGCGTATCAATCCGGTCGTGATGGGACGGGTATTTTCTTTCTATATGAGTGTCAGTCTGTTGCCTTCGATGATCGGGTTGCTGAGTACCGGGTTTCTGGCGGATAACATAGGGATAGGGAATACATTTATAATCGGCGGGGCATTGGTCGGTATAATCGGCGTGGTTTCGTTTTTTATACCATCGATAGGAAAGCTGAAGGATAGTTTTATGAAATGAACCGGGTATGGCCGCACAGTCTCTCTGTAAGAATGGCGGCCATTTTTTTGAATGTTATAGATTTAATGAATCGTAAAGCCACCGTCTACCAATAAAGCATGGCCATGCACAAAACTGGAGGCTGGACTGCAGAGCCACAACACTGCATTTGCTATTTCTTCAGGCTTGCCTAAACGCCCGGCCGGTATGTCACGGATCAGTTCTTTCTCTAATTGCGGATTTCTACGCATTAACTCTTCTGCCATCGGAGTAAGTATTACACCTGGACAAACGGCATTGATACGAATTCCTTTTGCAGCGTAGTCCATAGCTGCTGTGCGTGTCATGCCAATAACACCATGTTTGCAGGAAATATAGGCGGCTTGTCCGGCAAAAGCCGTTACTCCTCCTTGCGAAGAGGTATTGACAATAGCTCCACCTCCTTGTTTTAGCATCTGTTCGATCTCGAATTTCATACAGTTCCATACCCCTTTGAGGTCGACTGCAACAGTACGGTCAAACTCATCGTCTGTAATTTCCGCCATCGGGCGTTGCGGTGTTTGAATGCCTGCATTATTAAGTGCTGCATCCAGGCGTCCGTATGTCGAGACTATCCAATCGATCATAGCCTTCACTGCCTGCACATCTGATACGTCACATTGATAAGCTACAGCATCATATCCGGCATCAACCAGTTTTTGTGCCTGTTCGTCCGGCTTTTGAATATCCGACATTATAACGGTAGCACCTTCACGGGCAAATGCTTCGGCACAAGCAAGTCCAATCCCCATTCCGGAACCTGTGATCATGACAATTTTTCTTTCCATTGTTTTTCTGTTTAATCTATGTTTAAAGAATCATTTAATTTTACACAGGCAAAGGTAAGAGCTTATATTACTTCGTTTTGTAGATAAATTACGGATGTTATAACCTTGATTACTGATTCAAAGTATTCCATCCAACTCATTGACAATTTGTCCGTCGAAAAGATTGATGATGTAGTTGGCGTATGTGGCATCGTGCTGCGAGTGTGTCACCATGACGATAGTCGTTCCTCCGGCGTTCAATTGGCTGAGCAGTTTCATTATTTCGAGGCTGTTTTTGGAGTCGAGGTTGCCGGTCGGCTCGTCGGCCAAAATCAATTTAGGTTTGCCTACCACGGCGCGGGCGATGGCTACTCGTTGCTGTTGACCTCCGGATAGTTGTTGCGGGTAATGTTTGGCGCGTTGGCTGAGGCGTACTTTGCGCAGGATGTCAAGTACCTGCTGCTTGCGTTCGGCTTTGGGTACGCCAAGGTATTTCAGTTGGAGGTCTATGTTTTCTTCCACCGTCAGCTCGTCGATGAGGTTGAAACTCTGGAAGACGAACCCGATACGTCCTTTGCGGTAACGGGTACGGTCTTTCTCTTTCAAGTGTCCCATTTCTTCCCCATCCAACAGGTAGCTGCCTTCGTCCGGGTTGTCCAGCAGGCCGAGAATATGCAGCAAGGTCGATTTGCCGCATCCGCTTGGACCCATGATGGCGACGAACTCGCCCTTTTTCACTTCCATGCTTACGCCGTTGAGTGCGATGGTTTCTATTTCTTCCGTTCGGAAGCTTTTGCTGAGATTCTTTATTTTAATCATGACTTGTTTCGTTTTTTATAATGATGTTACCTGTTATATACTGTTGTATTTATTCTGTCCGGATGTTTTCGATAGGGTTGCGGCGGGCGACTTTCAAAGTTTGACTGATGATTGACACGAAAGCGATGACTATGGTTGCCAAAACAGCCGCGGCTATGAGATGCCACGGAAAGGCGATGCGGTTATAGAATGACTCCAAACTGATTTGAACCGCTTTCAAACTGATGGGCAGGGCAAAGCAGGCGGCAAGCAACGAGAGCGTCATGAACCGTTTGGAAAGTTCCCATACCGCACCGCTTGTTTCGGCTCCCATCACTTTGCACAAGGCAATCCGCTTGCTTTGCTGTTCGGTGTAGCTTATCGACATGGCAAACAGTCCCATGGCAGAGATGAGGATGGAGATGGCCATGAAGCATAGGACGAGCGTCACGATGTTCTTTTCGTGTGTCAAATCTTTGTCCAGATAATCATCTATATAATCGGATTCCAGGTCTTTCGGTATCCCGATCACCTCTTTGGACACTTCCCGGCAGGTATGGCGGATGGCTGCCAGGGCTTCCGACCGGTCACCTCGGGTCCGGATTACCTGGTTGATCACATAGCCTTGCGGGTCCATCACCCTGACCGCTCCATGCGAATCGGGTGTCGGAGTGCTTAACGCCATGAGTGAACGGTAATCACGGATAACTCCACAGACGTTATACCGGTAGCCGCTCTCGTCGCCGTTCTTCCCGAAATGGGGGTTGTCGGCCGAAAGGTTGTAACGGCGGCAGGTCTCTTCCGTTACCCAAACCATGCCGGGTAGCGGGTCTGACCAGCGTTCTGCTACTTCGAAGCCCAACATCAGGAATGCTGTGCTGTCCACATCCGAGAGGTGGAGCCATGACATTCCCTCTTCGTCCGGCTGGCGTACGCCATCGTGGCCGCTGACGAAAGGCAGTTTCCGTGCCAACGCCACTTCTGCCACCTGGGGCAATGCCTGCAAACGTTTCTGGAGGATGGCTTGTTTGTCGTAGGTCGCTCCTAAATCCCAGGCCCGTACAAAGACCAGATCGGTATTATAACCGGTCGGCAGGGTAGCAAGGTAATGTATTTGGACGGCCATTGTCAGCCCCAACGCAATGAGGAACGTGCTGATCACGTTCTGCACGATGATGAACAGGCGGCTGAATAGTTGCTTGTTCTGCAAGCGGAAGTTCCCCTTTACAATATCTATCGGGCTGTATTTACGGATGATGAGAGCCGGTAGTAATCCTGATATGCCGGTGATTCCGGCCAACAACAACAGGGTGTAGGCGACCGTTGCGGGAGAAAGCGATATGGCGATTTGGGTAGAGAGCAAGTATTCGAAATAGGGTTTGGCAATGACGGCAATGAGGCATCCGCCGATGAAGCACCCGGTTGTGAAGATTGCCGACTCGGCGAGATAGCGCAACACGATTTGCCCGGCAGAATCGCCCATCAATCGTCGAGTTGCCATCTCATGTGCCCGCTTGCCGGTTTGCGACACGGTCAGGTTGATGTAGTTGAAGACGGCCGAAAGGAGCAAGATCATCGCGATGGCCAATAAGATTTGAACCTGTTTCCGTGTCCCGTTGCGGAAAGGAGTGTTATGGTTCATGGGTGAAAAGTATATTTCGTCCATGCGTGTGAGTGATGAACCCCACGCAAAGGAGTTCGTGCTGTTGTCTTCTTCCCAATAATTCCAATAACTTTTATAACTGTCGAGCAGTTTTCGGGTGACGTTGGCGGGTGTTGCCCCTTCCGCTAACGTGACGAACGTTTGGGTCGGACCGAAGTTATCCATCCAGGCATAAGTCTTTTCCTCCAATTTGATAGAGACCAGGAGGTCGACCGGTTTCAACAGTTCTGTCGGATCGAAGGCCGGGAGAATCCCGATGACCCGTAGCGGTGTTTGGTTCAGGTACATGATTGTGCGTCCGATAGGATCTTCATTACCGAATACTTTACGGGCGAACGGTTCGGAGATGACGGCCTCGTCTGTTCCACTTAGCGCCTTGTCGCGGTTGCATCCGATGAGCGAATAGCCCAGCATCCGGAAAAAGTTGGAATCGACGGCAAGGCTGTTTGCCTGGTAGTAGTTGTTGTCTATGGTCAAGTCTGTCAACTCGTTGTTGATGAAGCGTGTCCATTCTTTTATTTCCGGAATGGAAGGGAATAATTCCGGGGCGGTACCGACTGTCATACCGATGTCATCGCCGTAGCCGATGGCATACAATTGCTGGGAGTATGGCTGTCTGTTACCGATATTGAATTCGGTTTTAGCATATAGTGTTAAAAGGAGGACGACTCCCAATGCGATGGCCAGTCCGAAGAACTGGATAGCCGTGTAGAGCTTGTTGCGACTGAGAAAAGTGAAGTACGATTTCATCTTTGTTCATTGTTTTATTTGTTGCAAATGTATAAGGTTGCCGTCATTCGGCAATGGATGGAAAGCGCGGTTAGAGCAGTTTGTATGAAAATCATACACCTGTTTGTATGATATTCATACAGCCTTTTTCCGTACCTTTATCCCCGATAAATGAAGGTAATTTAAACGAATCGGATATGGCGAATTACAGGACGATATTGGTGGTGGATGATAATCCGGCGATTCTTACGGCAGTCAGGATCTGTTTGGCCGGTGAGTTTGATAAAGTATTGACGCTTGTTTCTCCCGATACGCTTCTTACGGTATTGGCACAAGAGGAGGTGGATGTGATTTTGCTCGACATGAACTTCACGCAAGGGGGAAACTCCGGACAAGACGGCTTGCTTTGGCTTCGGGCAATCCATAAGAAGCATCCGGCCATTCCGGTGGTGCTGGTGACGGCATACGCTGATATCAAATTGGCGGTGCGCGGGTTGAAGATGGGAGCGGCAGACTTTGTTACCAAGCCTTGGGACAACCAGGAGTTGATCCGTGTCTTGAAAGATGCGATTGATGCCGGCCGGAAAGTGGTTTCGTTGGAACAAGTCGAGGCGGAACATGTGCATAAGGTCGTGGAGCGTTGCCACGGCAACATCAGCCGGGCTGCCGAACTGTTGGGGATTACCCGGCAGACGTTGTATGCTAAAATGAAAAAACTATGATTCTGATAGTCTCTTTTTTAGTGGTCGTTGTTGTCTTCTTCGGATGGTTCTATCGTCATCAGGTGTTGTTGAGAGACCGGGCGCATCTGATGCGTGAGGCGATTCGCAACGAAGAGTTCACGTTTCGTCTTCCAGTGAAAGGTCTGTTCTTCGGAGAACGGGCGTTGCAGGAAGCCCTTAACGAAACAGGTAAGGATATAGGTGTGCTGCTTGCCCGCAACGAAGTGGAATCGTGGCAGCGGCTGACTCGTGTGCTCACCCATGAAATCATGAATGCCACGACACCGATAGCCAGCATCAGCCAGGCCTATTTGGATAACCCAGCGATTGCGGGGACGGTTTACGAGGAGGGAGTCCGTGCCATTCATGACACCAGCCGGGGGCTTGCCTTGTTTGTGGACAGTTACCGGAAACTGGCAGAGTTGCAGGAGCCGGTTCTTGTGGAGATTCCATTGGCTGCTTTCGTGGAAAGAATTCGGACGCTTTATCCGGATTTGGAGTGGCATATTTCCATCCCTTTGTCTGCCACGATGTTTACGGATGAGAATATGTTGCGTCAGGTGTTGATCAATCTGGTCAAGAATGCCTGCGAAGCCGGGGCGACGGCTATGGATGTGCGTTGGAATAAGGAGTTGTGGATCAGCAACAACGGTATGCCTATTCCGGCAGATGTCGAGCGGGAGATTTTTGTTCCGTTCTTTACAACCAAAAAGAATGGCTCGGGTATCGGCTTGTCACTTTCCCGGCAGATGATGGTTCGGCAAGGCAGGGACCTTTGTTTGGCTGAACGGCCTGTGCCCGGTTTCCAGGTGACGTTTATTGTGTCTTAGTTTGAAAAATCGAAGTGTTGTTATTAACATGAACAGCAATAGAAGATAAAAATATAGGATAAACTATTGTATGTCTCCTTATATTTTATACCTTTAGTCCTGACTTAGTAATATCATCCTGTACACCCTGGCTGATTATCCTGTATACCCTGGTCGGCCAGCCTGTACACCTTATTCGATTATCCTGTACAGCCTGGTTTTACTAACTAGTAATCAATGATATAAAAGGTAGTAACCTTTGAAATAACTAGTAGTAATATTAAATCTAACAGAAAGGGAACCGCATGGCAGTAAGGTACAAACTCACAAAAATCAATGATAATATTACCGGCAAAGAGCAGGTAAAGTATTCGGTTACCACCGTAAGTTATGGTAATGTAAACCTCGATATGCTGGCAGAACAAATGGCCGATGCCAGCACCTTCACGTATGGGGATGTTAAAGGGATGATCGAAAATCTGACTCTTTTGATATCGGAAGCCTTGAAAGAAGGCAATACGGTGACGATCGACGGTCTGGGCACCTTCTCTGTGACCGCCCAGCCGAACCGCGATGTGGAAGAACCGTCTAAAATCCGCGCTGAATCCATTAAACTGAAAGGGATAGGCTTCAAACCCAGTCCGAAGCTGAAAGACCGGCTGAGCGATATTGAGTTTACGAGGCTGAAATAAGGTTGTACATAAAGTTTCAGGAAAGTATTTGCCATTTGCAATATTGTCCTGCAATATATTGTATAATAGAAATTTAAACCATTGCAAATACCTTTTTTATTTGCAATGGCGTTTGCCATTTGTCATATCATAAGAGGGGTGAAAATAAAATATACTATGTACATTACACAAACAAAGAATGGGGGTAAAACCTTTAAAAATATGGCGTTGCACGTTGTTTTATGCGGTATGCGTAGCGGCGAGTATCGTAAGGTGGTGAATGAATACAGGGAGCTCCTGGCTTGTTCGATGCCTGGTGATAAAAGCATACATGCAACAGATCTTCCGGCGTTGTGTTTTTCCGCATTATTCGGGAAAAGAGATAAAAAGGTCGAGTTTCGGTCGTATAACGGACTGGTTCTGGTGGAGGTCGGAAATCTGGCGAATAAGGAAGAGGTGGCGAGAATAAGAGAATTAGCTTCACAAGCCCCTCAGACACTAGCTGCTTTTATCGGTTCCAGCGGAAAGAGTGTAAAAATATTGGTACCGTTTGTTTTGCCTGACAGAACATTGCCACGGGACAGGGAGCAGGCGGAATTGTTTCATGCGGTAGCCTATCGGCGTGCCGTTGCCTATTATCAGGCTCAGCTGCAATGCGATATAGAGATAAAGGCTCCCTCTTTGGAGCGGGGATGCCGCTATTCCTTCGATCCTGATTTATATTATAATTTTTCGGCTGTTGCGTTGGTTCAGGAACAACCGACACAGATGCCGGACGAACCGACATACCGGGAAATCGTATCGAAAGAAGAAGATCCGCTTTTACGTATGATGCCCGGATTCGACCGCAGCCGTATCATTTCCCGTTTTTATAATGCCTGTATGCTGGATGCATTGGAGAAAACGGGAGGTTTGGATGACGGAAAAGAGGTCAGGCCTTTCCTGACAAAGCTGGCTGAAAATTGTTTCCAGTCCGGGATACCGGAGGAGGATGCGGTTCGCTGGACAAGGATATACCAGCATCTGGAACTGTTTGAAGAGGAGATCCGGGAGACCATTCATACGGTGTACCAGCTTTCGAAGAATTTTGGAAAGAAACCGGTGATGCCTCCCGAGCAATTATTGTCTGTAAAGACGGATGAGTTTATGAAACGGCGTTATGAGTTCAGGCGGAATATGCTGGCCGGCGAAGTGGAGTTTCGGGCAAGAGGTTCATATTATATCTGTTTTGCTCCTGTGACGGAGACGGTTCTGAACAGTATCGGACTGAATGCACAGGCTGAAGGATTGGCACTTTGGGATCGTGATGTGAAGCGGTATGTGTATTCCGACAGGGTACCGGTTTTCTATCCGTTGGAAGATTATCTGGAAAATTTGCCGGCATGGGACGGGGAAGACCATATCCGTACGTTGGCCGATACGTTGCCAACAGATAATACTGCCTGGCGCGATTTGTTTTATATCTGGTTCCTGAGCATGGTCGCTCATTGGTACCGGCGGGATCATTTGCATGCCAATAGTTCGTTGCCTTTGCTGGTCGGCCCTCAGGGATGCGGCAAATCGACCTGGTGCCGGAATCTGCTGCCCCCTTCGCTACGTATGTATTATACGGATAGTATCGATTTCAGCAATAAACGGGATGCAGAATTGCTGCTTACCCGTTTTGCGTTGATCAATATCGATGAGTTCGATTCGGTAAGTGCCGCGTATCAGAGTTTTTTAAAGAATGTCCTTCAAAAGCCGGTAGTCAATGCCCGCCAACCTTATAAACGGAGCATTCAGGCGTTGCACCGGTATGCTTCTTTCATTGCCACTTGTAATAATTATGACTTGCTGACCGATCCGACCGGTAGCCGCCGTTTTATATGTATCGGGATAACCGGGACAGCAGATAATTCTGTATCGGTTAATTATGAACAGCTTTATGCGCAGGCAGTATCGGCTTTAAAGGCAGGCGAACGCTATTGGTTTACGTCCGAAGAAGAATCTTCTACCACTCGTAACAATGATGTGTTCCAGCAGATACCGATAGAGGAACAATTATTCCTGCAAAACTTCCGCGCACCATTGCCGGGCGAGGAATATGAGGAACTTTTTGCTCTCGAAATACTTCAATATCTGCAAGATGAAAGTGGTATAAGGTTGGGAACTAAACGGTTGACATACTTCGGGCGCTTGCTTCAAAAGAATAAGATCCCGTCGCGCCGTACGATGAGAGGTACGTGTTATTTGGTTGTCAGGAATAAATGATGTATGGCAAATGGCAAACGGCATTGCAAATGAAAATAGTGTTTGCAATGCTGTAAGATGTTGTAATATAGCTTTGTAAGGTTTAATATTGCAAATGGCAAATAAAATAAGAAAACTTTGTGTATGAAAGAACTGGTAGATAGAAATATCTTTATAGCTCATGTCCGGAAGGATGAAGAAGCTTTCAAAATTCAAACATAGCATGAGCATTTGACAGGGGCATCCGTATTAAGTGAATCCTTTGCATCTGTATTTGGTGCTTCCGGCTAGGGTAAACAGGCAGGGGTATGGCATGATTAGGGAAAGTATACTACAGATGAATTTCAGCCGTATATTTGTAATGCCTCCGGAATGACCGGAGAGAGTAAGAAGCCAATGAATAAGCCGGATCATTCGACAGCGGGAGTCTCATTGTTATCCTCCGTTGCCCCGTTATCGGGAGAAGGATAAAGATGTCCTAGGCTTTTTCAGTCTGACGGTGCCCATGGGGGGAGACATAGGTTTCGATGGCTTGAGCTTTAGATCATGCGGTTAGGGAACGATACAAAGTCTATTTTAGATTTTTGGCGGTATTATAGAGAAAGATAAATTTGCATAGAGATATTAACCAAATTTGAATTTTAAAATTGTTAAGTATACTCTATTTTCTTTTAAAATTTCTGGCCTAGTCAAATAAGGTACTACTTTTCTTTCAAGTATCGCGTTCAATAGATTTTCTATGCAATATATTTGAGGAGTGGTATCTAATTCAAATATTCTATATAATTGGTATTCTTGTTGATGTAATAGGAAATAGTTCCATTCGTTAGCTGTCATGTAAAATGTAGGTTTGCATTTTGGAGTACCTTTGCATTCTATAATTTTAACGATGTCTCCAAAATCATCGTGTATTTCAAAGTCATGATGTAGATATGATTCTTGATGATGATTTAACCATATAACGGAATCCTTACCATATTGTTTGCAAAGGTGTTCATATAATATAGTCTCACTCTTGATTTTTATATCTTCGGAATAATCATCGTCGATAGTTAGAGTTGTTGAGTCAACTCCACTACTTAATAATTGTTTTATCCGAAGTTGTTCTTTTATGACTTCTAATTCAGATAAGATAGCTTTGGTTTTATCTATTTGGGTTTGAATATTATCAATCAGTTCAGTTGTAGATGCATCATTCTCTGTAATCGTCTTTGCTATCTTGGTGTCTATTATTTGGATGTTTTCTTTAGTTAATCTATCATCTGATTGTTGCAATATTTCCTTACTGTCCTGTAAGAGAGATAGTTTTAACGTTACCAAAAAGTCTTGCAGTATTTTGTTCTCAAAATATTGAGATTTGATATTGAAATATCCACCCGTAGCGATACTTTTGGCTTTACGTTCCATCTCTTCATTTTGGTCAAGACCTATTACATATATTTTGCATGGGGTACCAGGCAGTTGAGCAATTGATTGAGCTTCAGTGATATAACTGGAGTCGTCAGTTTCTTCACCATCAGTAATTAAAAGAATTTTTCTGTCATAATTTGAAAATTTAGTCAAATTCTGTTTAGCTTCATTTAATGCGGCAGAAATAGGAGTACCACCAGGTGAAGGATTGTCTATTTTAGAGATAAGAGAGCATAACTTACCGAAATTAAGCTCTCCTTCGTAGATTGTATTGATTTCTATTTTATTTGTTGCTCCACGAAACAAACGAATTACAATTTTTTCCACATAATCAATAGTTGGAAATATATGCTTCTGTATCATTTGTTCTGCAAGATAAAAGCGAGTTTTTCCATCTATTAAAAACTTATTTTCATGCTCTGTACCTTCCATGTATCCCATGCTCCCGGAATAATCAATGAGAATTTCAATAATACTCTTAGTCATACATGTTATTATTAAAAAACTGCTTTTGTAGCGAGTTTAAGGTTAATTTCTATTTGTCGATGCAATATATAAAATATTTTACAGAATAAGAAGATAGTATCTGTTTTAATATCAAAAAGTTTATAGGACGTTTTTTTATAGCCTAGTCTTGTCCATACACTCGACTTCATCCAGAAATAGGCTGATATGGTTGTCGCTACTATTGATACTTTTCTCCAATTTCAAAAAACTGTATGGTAACCTCAGCAGTTTTATATGGGTATATGCTTTGATTCCGGCAACATGTTCTTTCACATAGTCGGCGAAAGGAGAGGAGAAGGCGCAGGTATTATCTGGTAGATATTTTCCTCCTGTTCATGAAACTTATCCACACTCGATTCAGTTCTTACATAAAAGGAGAGTAAGAGGATAAAGGTAAAGGAGATCGCTAGTCCTCCAACATGAATAAATGTGATCCATTTATTGTGTAATAAACTTCAGATGAGAGCTTTCAGGAACATGGTAATCGGGTTTATTTTATGATTAACGATGTCTTAGCTGCTAAAATTGTGCAAGACTGTAAAATAAGGCTATTTTTGCAGGTAAAATAAAATAGAATGAATAAAAAGATACTTCAATTAGCAATACCTTCTATCGTTTCAAATATAACCGTTCCTTTATTGGGGCTGATCGATGTCGCTATTGTAGGTCATTTAGGATCGGCGGCTTATATCGGGGCGATCGCGGTAGGGGGAATGTTGTTCAATATCATTTACTGGCTGTTCGGATTCCTGCGGATGGGGACGAGTGGTATGACTTCGCAGGCTTTCGGGCGGCGTGACCTGGAAGAAGTGACGCGGGTTTTGTTGCGGGCGGTGGCGGTAGGGGGCTTTGTTGCTTTCTGTCTGCTGTTGCTGCAATATCCGATCCGGGCGGTCGCTTTCCATCTGATCGATGCAACACCGGAGGTACGGCAGTTGGCTACGGTTTATTTCAATATTTGTGTCTGGGGGGCTCCCGCTGTGTTAGGACTGTATGGGTTTGCCGGCTGGTTTATCGGGATGCAGAATTCCCGTTTCCCGATGTTTATAGCGATCACGCAGAATGTGGTGAATATCGTGGCGAGTCTGGCGTTTGTGTTCCTGTTGGACATGAAGATTACAGGGGTGGCTCTAGGGACGTTGATTGCCCAGTATGCAGGATTGTTCATGGCTTTATTGCTTTGGTTACGATATTATGGCAGGTTGAAGATTGCTTTCCGGTGGAGTGAGATCGTGGGGAGGACGGCTATGCGCAGGTTCTTCGAGGTGAACAGCGATATCTTTTTCCGTACTTTGTGCTTGGTGGCTGTCACTACCTTTTTTACGTCGACGGGTGCCCGACAGGGGGATGTGGTGCTGGCAGTCAATACCTTATTGATGCAGTTATTCACTTTGTTCTCTTATATCATGGACGGCTTTGCCTATGCCGGTGAAGCAATGACGGGACGTTATGTCGGAGCCCAGAACCGGAACGGATTGCAAAGGATGATCCGCCTGTTGTTCCGTTGGGGCTGGGGATTGTCGTTAGCATTTACCATCCTATACATGATGGGAGGACAGGGCTTCCTGGGATTGCTGACGAATGACACGATTGTTATCGAGGCGGCGGGAACCTATTATTATTGGGTATTGGCCGTTCCCCTGGCTGGATTTGCCGCTTTCCTCTGGGACGGCATCTTGATCGGTGCCACCGCAACCCGTTTGATGCTTTATTCTATGCTGGTGGCTTCAGGAATGTTCTTCCTGATCTATTATATCTTTTATGCCTCAATGGGGAACCATGCCTTATGGATGGCATTTCTGGTATATTTATCATTAAGAGGTCTTATGCAATGGGCGTTATGGCATCGTCGATAATAAAATAAAAGCCGAATATCAAAGGATATCCGGCTTTTTTATGGAGAGGCAATACTTATTATTGTCTGTAGTTTGCTAATTCGTCAGCGTTGAACTTGTTGATGAAGCTGTTGTGTTTTTCTACTTCGGCTTCTGCATAGTTCAAGTATACAACGGCTGATTTGCTGAATAATTCGGGTGCTTTGGTTGCATCCTGGATCAACAGGTGAGCCATGATACAGTCTGCTGCTATTTCCATCAGGCGGCGGGCAACGAAGTCAAGTAATTCCTGATTTTGTGCTTCCTTCACCTTATTCATGCAAGCTTCCAGCTTGTTAGCCATTTCTACCAGTCTTGCTTTCAGCGGTTCCATTTCGGCAGAACAGGGGATAGCTTCAAATTCGCGGATCATCGCCAGGTAAGAACCGTTTGTTACATAACGGATAGCGGCAACTGTCTGCAACTGTGTCGTACCTTCATAGATGGATGTGATACGGGCATCACGATAGATACGCTGGCAAGCATATTCCAACATGAAACCTGATCCGCCGTGAATCTGGATACAGTCGTATGCATTCTGGTTGGCATATTCCGAGTTCATACCCTTTGCCAACGGAGTGAGTGCATCGGCCAATTTAGCATATTTCTTCTGTTCCTGACGTTCTTCCGGAGTCAGTTTACGCTCGTGTGAAATATCATCCAGCGCTTTGTAAATATCCACATAGCGTGAAGTCTGATACAATAGTGCACGACCGGCATCCAGTTTCGCTTTCATGATAGACAGCATATCGTAAACTGCCGGGAAGTCAATGATCGCTTTGCCGAACTGTTTACGTTCTTTGGCATAAGCTATTCCTTCATTGTAGGCAGCCTGGCTCAAACCGACAGACTGTGCAGCGATACCCAGGCGGGCACCGTTCATCAACGCCATTACATATTTGATCAAGCCTAATTTACGGTCGCCGCAAAGTTCTGCTTTTGCATTCTTGTAAACTAATTCGCAAGTAGGAGACCCGTGGATACCCAACTTGTTTTCAATGCGGCGAACATCTACACCACCCTGTCTCTTGTCATAGATGAACATAGACAAACCACGTCCGTCTTTCGTCCCCTCTTCCGAACGGGCCAGTACCAGGTGAAGGTCTGCATCCCCATTGGTGATAAATCGTTTTACACCGTTCAGGAGCCAGCAGTTTTCTTTTTCGTCGAAAGTCGCTTTCAGCATAACGGACTGCAAGTCAGAACCGGCATCCGGCTCAGTCAAGTCCATAGACATGGTTTCTCCGGCGCAGATACGCGGGATGAAACGGTTGTGCTGGTCTTCGTTACCGAATTCATATAATGTTTCAATACAATCCTGAAGCGACCAGATGTTACCGAATCCGGCATCGGCGGCAGAAACGATTTCGGCACACATGGTGTACGGAGTGATCGGGAAGTTTAAACCACCGAAACGACGCGGCATGGTCATACCGTTCAGGCCGGCTTTCACCATGGCATCCAGGTTCTGTTTTGTTCCGGAAGCATATTCCACACGTCCGTTAGCGCAGTGAGGGCCTTCTTCGTCAACACCTTCGGCGTTGGGGGCGATGATCTCTCCGGTGATCTCTCCGGTGATTTCAAGCACTTTATCGAATGAATCCATTGCATCGGCATAATCCTGCGGTGCATAGTCGAACTCTTCTTTATCTCTGTAATTGCGTTCTTTCAGTTCGCAAATACGTTCCATCATCGGATTGTTCAAGTGATACTTGAGTTCCGGTATGTCTGTATAATAATTTGCCATCTCTTTACTTGCTGTTCTGTTTGTAATATTTAATCATCTTCGGGATCACTTCTTCAACTGTGCCGTTGATAACATAGTCGGCGATCGTGTTGATCGGAGCGTTCTCGTCGTTGTTGATAGAGATGATGATACCTGCATCCTGCATACCTGCAATGTGCTGTATCTGTCCGGAGATACCGCAAGCGATATATAATTTCGGACGAACTGTTACACCTGTCTGGCCGATCTGACGGTCGTGATCGCAGAAACCGGCATCGACGGCTGCACGGCTGGCACCTACTTCGGCGTGAAGTTCTTTAGCCAGTTCGAACAATTTGTCGAATCCTTCCCTCGAACCCATTCCGTAACCGCCGGCTATGACGATCGGAGAGCCTTTCAGGTTGTGTTTTGCCTTTTCTACGTGACGGTCGATCACCTTTACTACATAATCCGTTTCAGGAACAAATTTAGCAACGTCGTGTTTGATCACTTCGCCTTTATAATTGGCGTCCAGGATCTCTTTCTTCATCACACCTTCGCGAACGGTAGCCATCTGGGGACGGTGTTCGGGGTTGATGATGGTGGCAACGATGTTACCGCCGAATGCCGGACGGATCTGATACAACAGGTTTTCGTAAGTGATACCTGCCCGTTTATCTTCGTGAGGGCCGATTTCTAGGGAAGTACAGTCGGCTGTCAGACCGCTGGTCAGTGCAGATGATACACGAGGACCCAGGTCGCGACCGATAACGGTAGCACCCATCAGGCAGATCTGGGGTTTTTCTTCCTTGAACAGGTTGATCAGTACGGAAGAGTGGGGCAGGGATGTGTAAGGGAACAAGCCCGGTGCATCGAACACATGCAGTTTGTCGACACCGTAAGGCAACACCTGGCTTTCTATACCTTCGAGGCCGCTACCGGCAACAATTGCTTCCAGCTGGCAGCCTAACTGATTCGCTAACTTGCGACCTTTGGTCAGAAGTTCGAGACTTACATCGGCAACGGTTGTGCCTTCAATCTCACAATATACAAATACGTTATTCATAATCTTATCCGATGGTGTGGTTAGCTAACAGTTCAACAATCATATCTTCTATATCTTTGTCCGAACCGGTCAGCGTTTTACTTTCCTTAGCCTGGAACACGATATTCTGTATAGTCTTTACCTTTGTAGGTGAGCCGGATAATCCGCATTGAGGCAAGTCGCCGTTTACGTCTGCCACACTCCATTCGGGGATGTTCAGATACGGGCGTGTTTCGTATAGTTCTGGATACTGAATTGCTTCCGGGCCGTTAGGATGGCAGGCAGTCGGTTGAGCAGCCTTTTCCTGTGCACCCAGAGCGCGTTTGTATTTCTGTACCAGTTTGGCGTTACGTGGACGACAGGGAGCTGCCGAGCCGTTTACTGTGATTACGATAGGCAGCGGGCCTTCTACAGTTTCCACGCCTCCGTCGATATGACGTTTTACGGTGATACGGCGTGCTGCTTCATCCACATTCAGGATTTCTTCAGCATAGGTGATCTGTGTCAATCCCAGCTTTTCAGCTACCTGGGGACCTACCTGTGCAGTATCTCCGTCGATAGCCTGACGACCACCGATGATAATATCGTACTCGTTAATTTTTTTGATAGCCGTAGCCAGGGCGTATGATGTTGCCAGTGTATCGGCTCCTGCAAAGGCACGGTCGGTTAACAAAAAGCCGCCGTCTGCTCCGCGGTATAAACCTTCACGGATGATTTCGGCGGCACGTCCCGGTCCCATAGTCAGCAATGTAACAGTCGATCCGGGGTAGGCATCTTTCAGGCGCAGTGCCTGCTCCAATGCGTTCAGGTCTTCCGGGTTAAAGATGGCGGGAAGGGCGGCACGGTTTACCGTTCCGTCTTCTTTCATCGCATCCTTTCCCACGTTGCGTGTGTCCGGAACCTGCTTCGCTAAAACAATAATTCTTAAACTCATATTAATAGGAATATTAGATTTCTATTTTTCCTGAAAATTATTCGGCAATTAGTAAAAAAATTACCGATTGCAAAAGTAGTCAAACATTCTTTATATCAAAGAACTTTAACCTGAAATATGCACACTTTAGGTTTTTTTGAGCAGTAAATGGCTGGTATTTATTTGTTACCGGAGCCAATCTCACAATCAGCTCCGGCCTTAAAATGTGTGTCCTTTATCTTTATGTCCGATAAAGAAAGGTTTTGGCGTTATTCGTTAAAGGATGGTCTCTTATTTATTATCGGAAACATCCCACCAAACGCGTGTGTTCAGGTCGTCTGCACCTTGCGCAGCAATGGCTGCGTCGTAATTAGCCTTATTTGTGTTATAATCGTCCGGATAATATACGCGACGATATGGAATATGTGTAATGGTAGCCGACGGCCCCGGTTTGATATTCGGTACATTCAGGCGACGCCAGTCAGACCATGCTTCAACGCCGTCCTGCATAAAGTTTGCCAGCCAGCGTTGCATGCCGATCTTTTCGATCTTTTCGGCATCGCTTCCTGTCAGCTTGATAGCATCCTGTGCTACGTATTTATCGACTTCGGATGCATTTATCCCGTATTGTTCGAAAGAGGCTTTAATACCTGCTTTATATAACTCCTCCGCATTGGCACTGATCCAACCGCGTATAGCGGCTTCTGCTTCGATCAGTAAAATATGGGATGGAGAGATAACAACGATAGGCGCATCCTGCTGGTAATATCTTTCGTTGAAAAAGGCCATATCCGTATATTGGGTGATCTCGGACTGGGTTAGACCAAAAGGTACACCGTTGTATTCTCCTTCAGAATTGGGAACAGCATATTCCATCAAACGGGGATCATTATAGGCAATTAATTGATCCAGGATCGTTTTGGATGGGGCAAAGTCTTTACGTCCTCCTTCTATGATATTGGTGTACAATGGATTCTGGTTAGCTGTTTCCGCCAGGTATTTGTATTGCAGCAATTCGCTGTTATCTGTCATACCTCCATCCGCATACGCTTTGGCAAAGCGGGCTTTTCCGGTTTCCGGATTTACATCCGACAGTTTGATAGCCATCATCATCCGTAAAGAAGCGTTCAGTTTCTTCCATTTGGTAATGTCTCCGTTGTAAAGGATATCGTAAGTCTTGTCGAGCGTACCCGATTCGTCGAACTGGGCATATGCTTCGGTCAATTCTTTATCCAGATCTTCGTAGATAGATTCCTGCGTGTCGTATTTGGGATTGAAGTTGCCGTCATCCCCTTTTAAAGCTTCACTATAGGGGAGCATACCCATGATATCGGTCAGGTGCATATAGTAGAATGCACGTAGTGTACGGCAGCTGGCTACTTGGTTTTCCGTGCTTCCCAATTGAATGACCGTCGATAAACTTTTAGTCTCTTCGTCCGTATTCAGCTTGATAATCGTTTCCAGGTTCCTGATATATTCATAGTAATACGGGCCTGTATTGAAATCGGTTATACCGAAGTCTGAATACTGGATGTTCTGACGTTCCGACAAATATTGTGGAAACAACTGTGTCCAGGGGTTGTAATTGGCCACATAAGAAAACAGGGAAACTTTCTTACAGGCATAGGTGAACAGGAAGCGCGTTTCCGGGTTCGAAGGATTGTTCGGATCTATATTGTCGTCACCGTAATCCCCGCAACTATTAAAGGATAATAGTCCGATCAATGCTAATGCAAATAGTTTTATCTTTTTCATAATTTAATCCGTTTCTTTAAAAATATTAGAAGGTAAGATTTACAGTAAAACCGAATGTGCGTACAGAGGCCGCCTGACCGCCTTCCACATAGTTATAACTTGCCGCACCCATTTCCGACGGATCGATATTAGGTACTGCTGAATAAATTAACCAGGGGTTTTGGGCAACGAACGATACGCTTGCCTTCTTTATGCCGCAGTTCGCTTTTTGCAGGAAGCTGCGCGGAACATCGTAACCGATCGACAATTCACGCATTTTCAGGTAGCTGGCTTTATAAACATAATCTTCCCAAATGGTTCCTTTACGGCTTTGATAGTAGTAATTGGCATCCACATAGGCTGTTACCGGAGTGTAGGTACCGTCCTGGTTTTCCACTACACCGTCTATACGTACACCGCCGCCGTCCGCTACGCTGGCACGAACCGGATTACCTTTGTCGTTATTGCCTGTCGTGGATTTCAGCAAACCGGAATTTTCTCCGAACATATTGGTGGCGGAAGCAATAGCTCCTCCGACCTGAAAGTCGAACGACATGCCTAAATGAAAATCCTTATAGCGCAAAGAGGTGGAAAAACCTCCGGTCAGATCCGGCTGGATGTTGCCTAATTCTTCCTGTGCTGTTGTTTCCAGAAGGGGAGCATACGGGCCGTATTGGTGGTTAGGATCGCTTCTTGCTTGCAGGATAGTACGTCCTTCCGGATCTTTTTTCCAGGTCGAACCTCTGATCACACCGATCGGTTTTCCTACCTCTGCATACGAATAAACACGTGTAGACCAACTTCTCCAATAAATCTGGTAAGTGTCTTGTCCGTCGATCAGTTCTTCCAGCGTATTGCGGTTGCGGGAAATGTTGGCATTCAGTTCCCATGTCCAGTCTTTGGTCTGGATGACTTGGCCTCCCAAAGAAAATTCGATACCCCGGTTACGGATCAAGCCCGCATTCATTTTACGTGTCCTGTAACCGCTGGCAGGTGTAGTGTTTACGTTGATGATCTGGTCTTTTGAATCGCGGTTATAGAAGTTGAAATCTCCCCATAAGCGATCGTTGAACAGACGGAATTCCGTACCGACCTCATAGGATGTGGAGATTGTCGGTTTGATGTACAGATCTTTCAGGTTTGTGCTGTTCCACATGTTGGATAGTTGCCCGTATTTGATCAGATTACCGTCACTGTCTTTCAATACATAAGTAGGATAGATATTATAAGGGTTCATCGTCGAACCTACCTGCGCCATAGATGCTCTCAGTTTCCAGAATGACAACCATTCTGCATTTTTGATCCAGTTGCTGGCGATTGCGGCAACAGATACGCCACCATAGAGGAAGCTGTTCTTATCCGGGTGCAGTGTGGAAGTCCAGTCGTTACGCAAAGAGAAATCCAGGTAATAGGTATTGTCCCAACCGATGGTAGCCGTACCGTAAACACTTTGGTCATGTTGTTTGGTCTTTTTGCTGCTACCGCCCGGTAAACCGGAAGAAGCGGCTGTACTGAAGAAACCGTCCATGAAAAGGCCGTCGCGGGTAAAAGCCCCTAATTCGTCGAGGTTATAGACACGGTCTTCAAAGAACAAAGCGGCATCGAATGAGAGTTTGCTGTCTACGAAATGATCGCTCCAGGTTAAACGTCCCTGTGTCTGGATATCTGACAACTGACTCTGGTCTTGTGTGTATTCTGAAACTTCACCATGTATGTTTTGGGGTAAACGTACTTCTTTTTTGTAACTGCGGATATTTCCGTTTACGCGGATACCGGCTTTCAGGTTCTTGATAAGTTCCAGTTCTGCATCGCCGCTGAATACGTTCCACTGATACGTTTCGTTCTGGTTGATCTCATTGAACAAGGCGAACGGGTTTTCGTGGAATGCCGCGGTCAGATTGGTCGGACTTGTAATGTTCCATGTGCGGAACGTCCCGTCCGGACGTTTGTAATCCTTGAGGTCTTTCAGATTTACGTTTGTATGCCCCCATTGTTCGTAAGAGTAGAGGGCGTTTCCTAACTCCTGATATCCTTCGGCCGCAGCATTGTGGTTGTTGCGGTAAGTATATTTGTAATCCAGCGATACTTTTAAACGGTCGATCGGTTTAAAGTAGGTCTTTATCGAAAGGAAACGGCGTGATGCATCACTGTTCGGGGTAACGCCGTTACGTGATACGTTGGAAAAAGAGATACGGCTCATATAGTCTTTACCTGACTTGGTAAATGCAATGTTCGTCGTATTGCTGATACCTGTCCTGAACAGGTCGTTCAGATTCATTTGTGGTGTCCATTGGGTTGTCTGCCCGAACCGAGGGTCTGTCGGATCCCATGAATACCAAGGAGCATATTCGCGACCGTCCAGTTTCGGCCCCCAGCTGGCATCGTTGTTGTAGTCGTAATAACGTACGCCGTCCATCTTTTCTAAATAAGAGGGGTGTTTGTTCGGATCGTATTTGAATACAGGCATTTCTGCATCAGCTCCCAGATAACCACCGCCATATTCATTCTGCAGATCGTAGCGGATATTGGCTTTGTCCCAGGCCAGGGTATGGCTTACTGTTATTTCGCTATGTTCTCCGGTTCCGCCTTTGGATGTAATGATGATGGCGCCGTTACCTCCACGGGCTCCGTACAGTGCTGTTGCTGCCGGCCCTTTTAGCACGTTGACTGAAGCCACATCATCCATGTTGATGGACATATTGCTGGTAATCACACCGTCGACAACGTAAATAGGTTCGTTACCTCCGGCATTCGTCAACGACGAAGTACCGCGTAATACGATTTTACCGGCATCGAATGTAGCACCGGATGAACCCAGGAAGCGGACTCCGGATACTTTGCCGACCAGCGCATTGTTCAGGTCTGTTTGCCGTGCCTGGATCAATTCGTCTGCCTTTAATTGCTGAGTGGCATAGCCCAGTGATTTCTGTTTGCGGGTAAGCCCTTGTGCAGTAATAACAATCTCCTCCAGGTCTTGTGTGTCGGATTGGAGAACAACGGTGACTTTGGGTTTTACTGCTACATCCTGCGAGTTCATTCCGACGAAAGAAATATGCAGGATTTTTCCTCCTTCCGGAACGTCCAGGCTGAACATACCTTCTACGTCTGTTACTGTTCCAACTGTTGTTCCCTTGACAATGATGGATGCGCCGATGATAGGTAATCCGTCATCTGCAGAAGTAACGGTACCTGTTACTTTCGTTGTCTGGCTAAATGCTATTCCCGTACATAAGATGAAGGATAGCAAACTAAAAAATAATTTTCTTACCATACTGTTAACTATTAGATTTATTTGGTTCTTATAAACGACCTTGTTTTCATATCGAATTTGGGTCGTTTATTTGCTGTAGTTCTTGCAGAACTTAGTGTGTGAGAAATGAGTGTAGTCGGTATGCATACATGTTTTCGACCAGTTAAAATGAAAAACATGTTTTGAGTTTTAAACTTTATTTAGGCTAAGTAGAAAATGAGTAGCTTTTTATAGTTCGGATAAGATTATTAGCAGGAATAAACAGGTATTATTACTGGTCTGTAACGAAGAAGTAATATTATAACACAATTATACTTTTCCTGCACAAAAAGACAACTGTATCTCCTTTGTGATATTTATTTTAAAATATTGATTGATTTTTTATTGTAATAATTGTATTATTTAAAAAATAAATTCATAAATTGCGCCATGTCCAAATAGGCTGGCGATAGTTGATTTCAAAATGTGTTTATGTAATGAGAATTTTATAAAGGCTATAATTGACTGGGGCTTAAAGCGATATGTTGAATTATTGTTGTAAATGTACTAAGTTCTGCAAGAACTCAGATAATCTTGTTGGTAAGTGTAATTTATTTAATAATAAAAATCGTATTTATATCCGTGAATTTGGGAGAATAATGTAAGATTTAAGGTCGGTTTTGAACGATTATTATGATCATTTTATTGTGATGATAAGTAAATACCGGATGATATGGAAAGTAGCGCAAGAGGTGAAAAAACAAGAGCAGAAGAAAATGAATGCTATCGTTCTTCTGCTCTTGTTTTGTTTTTATTTATTGGATGCATCCAGCTTCTTCACTACTTTGCCGTAAATGATCAAGGCAAACGCAGATACCAGCGCGATTACTCCGAAATAATACCATATATAATGTGCATGTGCACTGGCGGCTACCCATTCCTCATGAGTCGCAAATAAGGTCGGCTCCGGGCAATATTTGCTTAGCAGGAAACCGGATAAACCGAATCCGAGAATGGATGACAGAAAAGAATGCAGATGGCTAAAACCAAGATATAGACCTTCTTCCCCTTTGGGAGCCTGTAATGAGAAATATTCAAGAAAACGGGGAGATATAAATGTTTCTGCCAGTCCCTGGAAGACAATACCGACTACCATCATAAAAGCTACCGGATGCATACCCAGAATAGTTGTACTTCCGTCCAGCATATTCCCATAAGCCATACAGAGGGCCGATACCGGCATGATGAACATACCGAGCGTCATAGAAGTTAGCGCTGTTTTCTTACGCATTAACTGAGTAACCAGGTTTACGGTCAATACGACTACTAGTGGATTGACATTGGCATACCAGGATGGAGAAGCTCCTTCACCGGCCAGGCGTAATACATATTTAGGCATAGTTGCATATAATTGATGTTGCACCATCCAGAAACCGGTGATAATGATTATCAGGGTGATCAGTCGTCCGTTTGTGCAGACTTTGATTAATGCTGTCCATATCTGACCGAATGTCTTACCTTCACCCGAATGCTGGGCGCTTTTATAGAAGAACCAGATGGCTATCAAAGCAATGAAGGTCATCGATGCCGAAAAATAGTTGAGGGTAATAAGCCCTTCGTTTCCTAATGCTTCGCGTAACGGCTTTACAATGGTCTTGCCGGAAAAGGCTCCGATATTAACCATCGCGTAGAAGATGGAGAAACCTTTGGCACGGGTTTCAGGCGTTGTTTCTCTGGCTACTGTACCGGTGATCACACTTTTGATGAATGAGCCCCCGAGAACGATCAGCGCCATAATGGGGATGATACCATATCGAAGGTTACTCTCCAGTAATCCTTTGAATGTGGTGGTGGTTCCATACTCGACAAGACCGGCCGATTCTAGCCAGGTAGGATAAAGACCTAGTCCGGTATAACCGATGGTGAGCAGGGAAAAGGCTAACAACATGGAGTTACGGAATCCTATTTTATCGGCTAGTGCTCCGGCAAATGTGGGAAGCAGATAAAGAAAAGCGGAGAATGTTCCGGCGATAGTAGCCGCCTGGATGTCGTTGAATCCGAGGATACGGCTGAGGTAGAGGGTTATTACGATAAATACGCCGTAATAGGCTGCACGTTCAAAAAGTTCGACGGTATTGGCTACCCAAAACGCTTTACTAAATTTGATTTTCTCTTTCTTTGTCGTTGTGTTCATGTGATAGTTATTTGTTTTTAGAATTTAGAATAGAAATGTAAAACGCAGGTATATGCAGATGAGAAAATTAGAGCTGCGTATACCTGCGTTGTTACATATCGTGTAAGTCATTTATTTTTTCGTATATGACTGGTGAATAGCCTTGTCGAACGCTTTCCAATGTTCGTCGGTCATATTACCGGGCGTAAACAGGGCGATACCTGCCGCACCGCTTTCCATCGAACCGCGTACAGCTTCTTCCATCTCAGAAGGAATCAGGCCGTGGCCTTCCGGATCTTTGATGTTGGCCTTATTCTGCCAATCCTGACAGATAAACAGGCCGCTGTAAACCGGCTTTTTGCCATTAACGGAGTTCACTTCTTCTTTCGTTACTTCGCCTACCCAGGCTGCATCTTCCAGATAGAAATCGTTGTAGTTCATCGGGAAGAATGCATCGATGTTCCATTTGTTCCATTCTTGGCGAACCATCCATTTCGCATGAGAATCGGGGCCGGGGAAAACGGCTGCGCTGACTTTCTTGCCTTTGGCGTGCACTGTATCGGCAATGCGATCGACCAGCTTGGTGATCAGGTCGCAGCGGAACTGTGCCCATTCTTCACATTTGGAAGGATCTTCAACCGATTTGATGTCGATACCGGTAGCAGCCTTAAAGTCGGCCACACATTTATCGCAATAGCAATAATCGGCAGTCGGATATTCTTCGTTCATGACCAGGCCGTATTTTTCCCAGAGACCTTTAGCCAGGATCACGTCTACATAACGGATATAGTCCAGATGAACGTAATCCACTTCGGGGATATCAGCTACTTTACCGTACAGGTCGGTCAGGAATTCGGCTGTACCTTCGTGGTTCGGGCATAAGCTTTTGTAATAAGGAACGTATGCCTGTACGTTGTAGGCCGATTCGCCTTTACGGTTTACCGTATACAATGTAGAATCCATATTTCCTTGCAGCATGGCTGGTATCCAGGCATGATATTCCATACCGTTGGCATGAGCCACTTTGGCTGCGCGCTGGATTTTCTGCAGGTCGTGTCCGGCATTATAGCACATGCCGTCCAGTCCATGCGATTTCCATTTGCTGAAATCAGCTTGCAGGGTTTCTTCGGTTGTGTTGCCGCCTTCGCCTTGCCAACCGTACACTTTCACTTTTGTTTCCGGAGCTTTGGTGCAAGCCGTTGCCAGTAAAGCAACAGCTGCCAAAGCGATAAATACTTTCTTCATTAATTAGTTGTTGTCGTTATTAAATTTCACAAGCACAGAGAGTAGGGATCAGGTTACGGTCGCCGTAAGCATTATCTACGCGGGCTACGTTGATCCAGAATTTACTTTCGTGCAACCATTCCAGCGGGAAGGCTGCCTTACTACGGGGATATTCATGCTTCCATTCATCGGCCGTTACTTCATATTCCGGATGAGGAGCATTTTTGAGCACGTTGTCTTCTTTGGATGCTTTTCCTTCTTCTACTTCTTTGATCTCTTTCCAGATGCAGTCCATTACTTCGGCAAAACGATCCAGCTCGGCTTTGCTTTCGCTTTCGGTCGGTTCGACCATCAAGGTGCCGTGTACCGGGAATGACAGCGTAGGAGCATGGTAACCGAAGTCCATCAGACGTTTGGCGATATCGCCTTCGTCGATACCGGATGCTTCTTTCACACCACGGCATTCGAGGATCAGTTCGTGGCCTACACGTCCGGTTGCACCTGTATAAACGATACCGTAAGTATCTTTGAATTTGGAAGCCAGATAGTTGGCGTTCAGGATAGCCGTTTTTGTTACTGTTTCCAGTCCTTCCGTACCCAGCATGCGGATGTAAGCATATGTAATAGGAAGAACACCGGCACTACCGTAAGGAGCGGCGGAAACCGTATTCTGATCAGACCCCCACAGAACAGGGTGAGACGGCAGGAACGGAACCAGGTGTTCGGCTACGCAGATCGGGCCTACGCCGGGGCCACCGCCACCGTGAGGAATGGCAAATGTTTTATGCAGGTTCAGGTGACAAACATCGGCACCGATCGTACCGGGGTTGGTCAGCCCTACCTGTGCATTCATATTGGCACCGTCCATATAAACCTGTGCGCCACATGCATGGATGATGTCGCACATTTCTTTGATGTCGACTTCAAAGATACCGTGTGTAGAAGGATAAGTGATCATGGTTGCAGCCAGGTTATCCTTGTTCTCTTCTGCTTTGGCACGGAAATCTTCCAGGTCGATGTTACCGTTGTCGTCACATTTTACCGTAACAGTCGTGTAACCGCACTGAATTGCGCTGGCCGGGTTTGTACCGTGGGCGGAAGCGGGCAGAAGAACGATATTTCTGTGTCCCTGTCCGATGCTTTCCAGGTAAGCGCGGATCACGCGAAGTCCTGTATATTCACCGGCAGCACCGGAGTTCGGTTGCAGGGTGGCACCCTTGAATCCTGTTATCTCGGTCAGGTAATTGCAAAGGTTCTCTATCAGTTCCTTGTACCCTTCTACCTGTTCTTCGGGAGCGTACGGGTGGATATTCTGGAATTCAGGACGACCCAGTGGTAACATGCTTGATGCTGAATTCAGCTTCATCGTACAGGAACCCAGGGAGATCATGGATTGTGCCAACGATACGTCTTTACGTCCCAAGCGGGTAATGTAACGCATCAATTCTGTTTCCGTATGATATTTCTTGAATACATCTTCCACCAGGATGTCGGATGTACGGGCAAATTTCTTGTCGAAATAAGTCTTTTCGGGAATGGCTTCTTCCAGCATATAATCTTTTCCGGCTGCTCCGGCGAAGATATAAAGCAGTACGCCGATATCGGTCGGTTGCGTTGTTTCGTCGATACTGATGCCCACCTGTCCGGCTTCGAAGTAACGCAGGTTCACTTTACATTCCAGCGCGATCTCACGGAGGACATTCACGGAAACGTGAGCCGGCAATTCGATTTTCAGCGTATCGAAATAATCTTTGTTCAGTTGTCTGTAACCCAGTTTTTCAAGTTCGGCAGCTAGGAAGCCGGCAGAAGCATGGATGCGTCCTGCAATGTTGCGCAGACCTTCTGCTCCGTGATATACGGCATAGAAGCCGGCCATTGTTGCCAGCAGAGCCTGTGCGGTACAGATATTGGAAGTCGCTTTTTCGCGTTTGATATGCTGTTCGCGTGTCTGGAGAGCCAGACGGAAAGCCGGATGTCCGTAAGCATCTTTGGAGATACCGATGATACGTCCCGGAATGGCACGTTTGTATTCGTCTTTTGTTGCAAAGAAAGCAGCTGAAGGACCGCCGTAGAACATCGGGATACCGAAACGCTGGCTGCTACCGAATACTACATCCGCACCCCATTCGCCCGGAGGTGTCAGCAATACCAGGCTCATCAGGTCGGCTGCAACAGCTACACGGGTTTCGTTCGCATTTGCTTTGGCAACGAATTCTTTATAGTCTTCGATGGAACCACTCGCATTTGGATATTGAACGATCGCACCGAATACATCGGGAGTAAATTCGAATGTTTTGTAATCGCCTGTCACTACCTTGATACCCTGCGGGATCATACGGGTGTTGATGACAGCCTGGGTGGAAGCAAATACATTTTCATCTACAAATAACGTATTGGCACCCGCTTTAGCCTGTGCACGGCTGCGGCTTCCGTAGAACATGCTGGCAGCTTCGGCTGCGGCAGTCGCTTCGTCCAGCAACGAGCAGTTGGTCAACGGCAATGCGGTCAGTTCGCTGATCACGGTCTGGAAATTAAGTAAGGCTTCCAGACGTCCCTGCGATACTTCTGCCTGATACGGCGTATAGGAAGTGTACCATGCCGGATTCTCAAACACATTTCGCAGGATAGGGGCAGGGCAGATGGTATCGTACCAACCCATGCCGATATAGGAGGTGAATACTTCGTTCTTGGATGCCAGTTCGGAAATATGTTCGGCATATTCCCTTTCCGTCATGGGTTCCGGAAGATTCAAAGGTTCTTTCAGACGGATATTGGCCGGAATGGTCTGGTCAATCAATTCGTTGACCGATTTAACACCGATAGCTTCAAGCATTGCCGGAATATCTTCCTCTGCAATACCGACATGACGGTTTACAAATTTATTTGTGTCCATAGTATTTAATGTGTTTATAAATAAGGATTGTTTAATTTCTCGTCGATAATTCTTGTTTCCGGGCCGTGGCCGGGATAAACGACCGTTTCGTCCGGAAGGGATAATAGTTTGTCGTTGATGGCTGCGATCAGTACCTCCTGGTTTCCGCCCCACAGGTCTGTACGACCGATACTGCCGGCAAATAAGGCATCTCCCACAATGACAAAACCGTTTTTCTTATTATAGAAAGCAATGCTGCCGGGTGAGTGGCCGGGTACGGTCAGCACCAGTAGTTCGGAATGTCCGAATTTAACCACTTCGTTTCCTACCAGGTATTTCTCCACCGGAATATTTACCATTTTACCCGGTACGCCGAAAAGCTTGGCCTGTTCTTTGGGTGACGGTAGATGTTCTACGTCCGCTTTGTGTGCTTCCGGTTTTAAGCCGTACGTCTGGTAAGCAAACGGGTTGCCGAATATGTGATCCAGATGAAGATGCGTACAGAGCAGGTGTTTCACCGTCAGTTTATTCTCGGTGATATAGTCGCTCAATAGTTTTTCTTCTTCTTTACGGCAACATCCGCAGTCGATAATGACTGCTTCTTTCGTATCGTCATGCAATACGAAGGTATTCTCTTGGAAGTAATTAAATTGAAATGCTTGTATTGTAATCATAGCGGTACGTAAACTACTTTTTTAGTTTTGAAAAATTCTTCTTTGAAATGGTCACCCAGCTCGATCGTGATCGCTTGCTTCTGGAATGCATGTATCTCATGCTGAAGTTCGCCCCCCTTCAGGCAAATCAAACCATTCGGCAACGCATTCTGTTGTTCTTTTTTTACGTTCTTGCGGGATATTTTGACCAGGTCGGCTAATGGCATGACCGCCCGGCTGACAACGAAGTCGAAAAGTTGTTTTTCTTCTTCGGCGCGGCAATGGCGGAATGTAACGTTCTTCAAACCGATCGCCTCGGCAACGGCCTGTCCTACCTTGATCTTTTTCCCGATGCTGTCGACCAAGTGGAACTGCACCTCCGGAAAGAAGATAGCCAGGGGAATACCCGGAAATCCCCCGCCCGTACCGATATCCATAACGGTAGAACCGTCTTTGAACTTCATCATTTTGGTGATCCCCAATGAATGGAGTACATGGTGCGGATACAGGTTCTCTATATCTTTGCGGGAAATGACATTGATTTTTGAGTTCCAGTCAGTATATAAGTCATACAGAGCTTCGTATTGTGCCAGTTGCTTTTCGTTCAGCTCCGGAAAATAAGTCTTTATAAGTTCCATAAATTGTTTTTAAAATGCCAGATGAGCGATCGGACTGTCTTTTTTCAGCAGGTATTGTATCTCTTCGTACGGAAGATGTACGTTAGTTGCCCCCACTACATAGGCCGCGATCTCGTATTCATTAAATGTATAGGTAATACCATAATCGTCTATCAGGAAGTTTCCGTTGGGGAAAATCTCTTCCACGCTGAAGAAACCTACGTTTTCCAGTTCTTTCGGATTATCCACATTGTTTTGTTTGGCGATCCGGTCTACCAGTATCTGTGCCAGGTCGTCCTGATAATTATCAATAAATATATCTTCTTCTTTGATCAGATCACCAGTTTTCAGGTCGATGACATTGTTGCTGAAACTGTGCGCTCCATGTGCTCCCCCCGTGTAATTATCGAAATTGACTGTATAGCTCAGGATTCCATTTTGGTTATAAGCAATATCGTTCGACGACATTTCGTAGTAACCGAACCAGGCTCCCACCGGAGTTTCATCCGATTTGGCTACTTCATCCTTATATTCCTCTTCCAGTTCCTTGTAGCTATCCAGGTAGTCTTGTGTATATTTGGCTGTTGCCTCTTCGGGGGATAAAGCATCATAGTTATCTCCGAAGTAAGAGGAGACGAACTGTTTCTGAATCTTTTTCAGTATGTCTTTATTGTCGTATTTGACCGGGAACGTGAAGTTTATCTGCAGGTTACAGTTTGGATTTTCTGGGTTTTCCAGCAAATGATAGGTTTTGTCCACACTGATCGAGTCGAATTTTATATCATTATCCGCCGTCTTTTTTGTTCCGGTATTACAACCACTGACAAAAATACTAATGAGAAATAGAGCCACCAGTTTTTGGCATAATTGCGTCTTCATCGTGATACAGATTTAATTTTATACTTATAAGACGCAAATGTACAAGTTTCTCTTCGAATTACCGAATAGATAACTGATTTTATCAATCTTCTTCATCTATCAAATTGTCATTACTATACTATGTTATTGAGATTACTATAGCGGATATTTTAAATTACCCTTGCGAGTAATATTTTTTTTGAGAAAAATTGATTATTGAAATCTTCTGCTTATCTTTGCCCTGCGCATGAAATGCAACGAGTTGCAACGTGTGTCGTTTTTTGTTGGACATAAGCGTTTTAAATATTATTTGGCATTGAAATCTCGACAATTTCATACCTAACAAATAATAGACAGTAGATGCAAATGTTCTTATCTGTTTATGCACAATGAGAATTGTTTGAAATTGATTCGTGTATATGGACAAGAGCGTGGTACTGTGATATATTTGTTGGGGGGCCTGTCGAGAGCCTCAATGTCTATATATCAACAGTATCCACGCTTCTTTTTTCTTTGTCCGGTCGGAATGTTTAATGGCTGGTCGAGCCATCCGGGATTAGCAGGGAGTATCTTCCCACAAAAATATCATATATTTTTTACGATGTTATTCATATTCTTGAAAATCAAGAAAGTTTAGTGTAAATGTACATTTTGTCCGAAGCAGTCCGGAAGTGTATGTAAATGTGATCTTTTGTTTTATAAATTAGCTTTAAATGAACTAAATCAACGTTTGCTTGTTCTATAGATGTGGCACGGGATAAAAAGCCACAACCTGAGGAAAAAACAATTCAAAATTTTACAGTTAAAAGTTTATCGGATCCATCGTCTGGTTCCGGTACTGGATTATACTTGTCTGAACTACCGGTTCAGGGAGATAATATCGCTGTATTATAAACTAAAGATATATGGCAAAAATAGAAATAAAAAACTTATCCATCCTTTTCGGGCCTGAGAAGACTAAAGCGAAAAAGATGATCGTGAAAGGAAAAAGTAAACAGGAAATCCTGAAGGCAACAGGGTGTACCGTGGCGGTACGCAATGCCAATCTGGAAATAGAGGAAGGAGAGATGTTCGTTATTATGGGACTATCCGGTAGCGGTAAGTCGACTTTACTCCGGTGTATTAACCGGCTGAACGAACCTTCGATGGGGGAAATTCGCCTCAATGGTGTCGATATAACCCGCTCGTCGGATAAGGAGCTGTTGCAGATACGTAGAAAAGAAATGGCAATGGTGTTTCAGCATTTCGGACTTCTGCCTCATCGTACGGTGCTGAACAACGTGTCGTTCGGGCTCGAATTGCAGGGTGTCCCTAAGGATGAACGCATGCGGAAAGCACAGGAGAGTGTTTTGCTTGTAGGGTTGAAGGGATACGAAAACCAGCGGGTAGATGAATTGTCGGGAGGTATGCAACAACGTGTCGGACTGGCTCGTGCACTGGCGAATAATCCTGAGGTGCTTCTGATGGATGAGGCTTTTTCGGCTTTAGACCCGCTTATCCGCGAACAGATGCAGGATGAGTTACTCCTTTTGCAGGAGAAGATGAAAAGAACGATTGTCTTTATTACGCACGACCTGGATGAAGCGATCAAATTGGGTGACCGTATCGCGATCATGAAGGATGGTGAGATCGTGCAGGTGGGAACGCCTGAAGAGATCCTGACCGACCCGGCGAACGCTTACGTAACGCGCTTTACCGAAAGTGTAGATCGTGGACGCATCGTTACGGCTTCTTCCATCATGCTGAAACAACCTATCGTAGTAAGGCTTAAAAAAGACGGGCCGGAAACGATTCTCCGTAAGATGCGTGAGAAGCATTTATATGCTTTGCCTGTTATCGGGAATGAGGATCAGTTTATCGGTGAAATACAATATAAAGATGTATTGAGGTTGCGAAAGGAAGGTAGCAAGGATGTGAGTTCTATCGTTATAAAGGAAGTTCCTTCTGTATTGGAAAATACTACGGTAGAGGATATGTTGCCGTTACTTCCTAAAGTACGCCAGGCTTTACCCGTTGTCGACGAGAATAACCGCTTGACAGGCGTTGTTTCTCCTTCGGCCATCATTATCGAGATGACAGGTAAAGACCAGAAAGAAATAGAAGAAATAATTCAAAACGCAATAGACTTATGATCAATATCGGACAATATATAGAGATAGCCATCAACTGGCTGACGGAACATTGGGCACCTTTCTTTGATATAATAAATAATGGCATCGGTGGTTTTATCGATGGCTTCCAGCACGGGTTACTTTGGATTCCCTTTTATGTAATGATCCTGGCATTAACCGTTTTAGCTTGGCTTAAGGCCGGGAAAGGAACGGCTGTATTGACTTTACTCGGCTTGTTCCTGATCTATGGCATGGGATTCTGGGAGCAGACGATGCAAACAGTGGCATTGGTTTTATCCTCTACCGTTATCGCTTTGGTTTTAGGCGTTCCATTGGGGATATGGACGGCACGCAACCATATTGCCGCAAAAATAATCCGTCCGCTGATGGACTTGATGCAGACGATGCCTGCTTTTGTCTACCTGATACCTGCTGTTTTATTCTTCGGGTTGGGGCCGGTGCCGGGAGCTTTTGCGACAGTGATATTTGCGATGCCACCGGTTGTCCGCCTGACCGATCTGGGGATTCGCCAGGTGCCGGAAGATATTGTCGAGGCTACCCGCTCATTCGGGGCTACTTCACGTCAGTTATTGTTTAAGGTGCAGTTGCCGTTGGCTTTGCCAACTATTATGACAGGCGTTAACCAGACGATTATGATGGCGTTGTCTATGGTGGTGATTGCCGCTATGATTTCAGCCGGAGGGTTGGGTGAAATTGTCCTGAAAGGGATTACCCAGATGAAGATCGGTCTTGGATTTGAGGGCGGTATCGCAGTGGTGATCCTGGCTATTGTTCTGGATCGTATAACTCAGGGGTTTGTTCGTAAGAACTGATCCTTAGTCATTAATTAAAAAGAGATTTATATGAGAAGATTTATTATACTTATCAACCTGATCCTGCTTCTGGCTGTGATCATGTTCCTGGCTGGATGTAGCCGTGCCAAAGACCCGAAAGAGATCTCTATCGGGTATGTGAACTGGTCGGAAGGGATTGCCATGAGTTATCTGGCAAAGGCGATGCTGGAAGAACAAGGATATAAAGTAACATTGAAGAATGCCGATATCGCACCGATCTTTACCTCGGTAGCTGCCGGAAAGGTAGACCTTTTCCTGGATGCCTGGCTTCCGGATACGCATGTCGATTATATGCGGCAATATGGCGACCGGTTGGAAACGATCGGCGTCCCGTTTGAAAATGCCCGTTTGGGATTGGCTGTCCCTTCGTATGTGACGATCAATACGATCGAAGAACTGGAAACGAACCGGGAACATTTCAAGGATGAGATCATCGGTATCGATATCGGCGCCAGTCTGATGAACCTGACGGAACAGGCGGTCGATGACTATGGCTTACATCTGAAGCTGATGCCTTCGAGCGGCCCGACCATGACTGCCTTCCTGCAAAAGTCGGTCGAGCATAATGAATGGATCGTTGTCACCGGCTGGATGCCCCACTGGATGTTTTCGCGCTATGGATTGAAGTTCCTGGAAGACAAAAAAGGTATTTATGGAGAAGCAGAACATATAGAAGCAGTTGCAACAAAAGGTTTCTCGGAAACTCATCCTTATGTAGCCGAGTTCTTCCGGAACTTTAAATTTACGGGCGAGCAATTAAGCGAGCTGATGGATATAATGGAGGATTATCCGATGAGGGAACTGGAAGGAGCAAAAGTTTGGTTGAAAAAACATCCGGAGGTAATCGATTTATTTTTACCTTCGTCAGCAAATCAATTAACTCTGTAAAACGAATATGAAACTGATCGGGAAAATAACTTGTTTGTTGCTGGGACTGGCAATCGGTAGTCCCTTTATGAAGGGGGAGAATATGAAAAATGTAAATGTTGTATTTATAGGCAACAGCATAACGCAAGGAGCGCTGATACAGGATCCTGTGCATGATGCGCCACCGGTGAAGGCGGCCCTGTATCTGACCAAACAGCCTTCGATCACTTCCATCAAGTATTCTAATCAGGGGGTGAGCGGTTGCACGACAACCGATTACCTGCCGCAGACGGAAACACTTTTTCCGAAAGCAAAGGCCGCAGCCGATAAATTTGCCGATGAAACATGGGCGACGCTTGTCTTCTCTATCATGTTGGGAACGAACGACAGTGCGATTACCGGCCCGAACGGTGCTCCGGCTTCTCCGGAGAAGTATGAAGAAAATATGAAAGCGATTATAAACCAGCTGCTGGCCTTGTATCCGAGCTGTAAGATCGTGTTGCATCGTCCGGTCTGGTATAGTCCGAATACGTATAATGGTGCGATGTACCTGAAAGAAGGGCTGAACCGCCTGCAAAGCTATTACCCTGTCCTGCAATCCCTGGTGGCGGATTACGCTAACCGTTTCCCCGGCCAGGTCTTTATGGGCGATACGGAAGGTTTCGATTATTTCAAAGCCAACTATCAGACGGATCTGTTCCCCGAAGACGGTAATGCCGGAACCTTCTATCTTCACCCGAACGTAAAAGGAGCCGCCGTATTAGGTGAGCTTTGGGGAAAGGCGATCATGAAGATCCTGGAATAACAGGAACGATTTGGAACAATAAAAAAAATCCATCCGAATGAAATTTGATTTTCTTTCGGATGGATTTCTTTTTTCTACCGGATGACCGGCTTTCCGTTATCTTTTAGCTAATTGATGATCCATGATCGCTACATGATGTTCGCCATACATTTTGAGTTTCTCAACAATGTTCTTGGCGGTAGCTTCTTCTTCCACCTGTTCGCGGACGAAGCCCCAAAGGAAGTCCTGAGTCGCTTTATCTTTTTCGGCTGCGGCAACATCAACCAGTTTGTCGATCAGTTCGGAAACATGTACTTCATGCTCATACACGTGTTCGAATATTTCGAGCGGCGTGCCGAATGCTGTCGGAACCACGTTGATCTGTTCCAGTTTAACCTGGCCACCGCGTTTGATCGAGTAATCGATCATTGTGTAAGCATGTTCCAATTCTTCCTGCGACTGTTTTTTCATCCAGTGTGCAAAACCGTCCATACCCAGCTGGGAAAAATGGATTGACATGGACAAATAAAGGTTGGAAGACCACATTTCTGCAAGAATCTGCTCGTTAAGAGCATCGGATAATTTTCTACTAAGTGTCATAATTGTATGTTTTATGTATGTTCGTTGTTTTATTTATAGAACAAACTGCTTTTCGATTTGTTTTGTTATTCTGCTATTTCTTATGACATGCAATAAGAAATTCTTATCTTCGTTACCAATTAATAAACATTGTTTGATATGAGAAAGAAACTGGAAATACTTGCCGCAAGGTTACGGCAAGCCGTCCGGATGCATCCGGTAGAAGTTTTATTGTCCGTCGCTTTCAGCCTGCTTGGATGTTTCCATTATGAGAACGCCTTTGCCTATCGTTTCCTGACAGCTCCACTAGCTTATTTCCCGGTACTGTTTCTGGTCACTTTTACATTAAACGGATGGACGGCACAGCATAAGTTCCGGCCTTTATATTATCTGTCCGCTTTCTTCTTTATCCCTTTCCTGTGGATAGAAAGGGATAATTTCTGGACAGCCACCTATCTGGTTTCGCTGATTGTAGTGCAGTTGTTTTATCTGGTAAGCGGATGGAAACGGGATAATGAAGCCTTTGTGTCTACCGGCCTGCGTTATCTGCGGGCATTGTTTTCTGCGGGGCTGTTGGCCGGTATTGCTTATCTGCTGGCTTTATCGATCTACTATTCGGTGCAGTATATATTTGAAATAGGACATTCGTACGACAGGAATTTTAATACCGATTCCGCTTTCCTTATTTTTATGTGCGGGATGCCTTTGCTGTTCCTGATGTTCATCCAAAAGAAGGAGGGGGAGGAGACTCCGAACCGCTTGTTTGAAGTATTGTTGAACTATGTCCTTTCGCCGGCCTTACTGATCTATGCGGTGATCCTCTACCTTTATTTTATAAAGATCGCCATTCAATGGTCGCTGCCGAAAGGGGCGATCGCCTATATTGTCGTCAGTTTTATTTCGGCTACTTTTATATTGAAGGGCTGCCAGGCATTCTTAAGGAAACGGTATTATGATTGGTTTTACCGATTCTCCAGTTTGGCCGTACTTCCGGCTTTGGTGATGTACTGGGTAGGAACTTGTTACCGCATCAACGAATACGGATTTACCGAGCCGCGTGTGTATCTCGTAGTGACCGGCTTGATCCTGACTGCTTTAACCCTGCTGTTCTTTACGAAGCGGTGGGGGCGTTACCTGTATGCAGCCTGCCTGGCCATCGTGTTCCTGTCCGCCGTCACTTATATACCCGGCATTACGGCCAAGAATATCGAAATCATTTCGCAGACACGGCGCGATAATTATCCGCCGAAGGAAAAGGGGTACGATTACGACTCTTATATACAGATTAACTACGACAACCCGGTCGATATATCCGGCTACCGTACATTGATACCGGTCACCGGATATAAAGGCAATGCCCTAATGTGGACTTCTGTCGATCGGGATAGTTTTTATATTTTTAACAAGCCCGAGACGCTTGTTTATGGTGAAAGCCTTTCTACTTTCTGGAACAACCAGTTGAACAAAGCAGGCATCAACCCCGGCGACACCATCCCCGATGCGGCTTTCCCCATTCTTCTTGAGTTTGATATGGATTCGGCGAAGCTCATTTTCCAGCAGATCAGTTTATACCGGAACTCTCCCGATTCGGCTTATGCCATTTCCTATATAACTCCATCCTATTATCTGAAAAAGAAATAGCAGATCAAGGTGTCCGGCAAGGTCGGGCACCTCGATTGCGCATCCGTTTATCAACGGAAAATCGTACCTTTGCAATTCCTTAAAATTATATTTATGAAGAGATATTGTCAGACACTGGATTTAAAAGACGACGAAACACTGATACAGGAATACATGTATTGGCACTCACCCGAACACTCCTGGCCGGAAATCAGTAAAGGTATTCGCGAAGTAGGCATCCTGGATATGGAAATATACCGCCTGGGTAACCATTTATTTATGATTGTGGAAACCCCCGACGACTTCGACTGGGACACCGCCTTTGCCCGTCTCGCCACCCTCGACCGTCAGGCCGAATGGGAAGCTTTCGTGGCCAAGTATCAACAGGTCGCTCCCGGTGCCACATCCGCCGAGAAATGGCAGTTGATGGATCGTATATTTAAACTACCCGAATCAAAATAATCCGATGGAAAAGAAAAACAAACAAAGCTTATTCGCCGCCCCCAATGGGAAATCTTACATTATACCGTTTATACTGATCACCAGCCTGTTCCTTCTGTGGGGATTTGCGCATGGGTTGCTCGACGTGCTGAACAAGCATTTCCAGGGCGCGTTTACGATGACGAAAGCCGAGAGCGGCCTGGTGCAGTTCTCTACCTATATCGCCTATTTCCTGATGGCACTCCCGGCCGGAATGTTCATGAAACGCTACGGCTATAAGAAAGGGATCATCCTGGGATTGCTGTTGTTTGCCGCCGGCGCATTCGCTTTTATCCCGGCAGCTTTCCTGCATTCGGCCACGCCTTTCCTGGTGGCACTGTTCATTATTGCCTGCGGGCTTTGCATACTGGAGACGGCTGCAAATCCCTATTCGACCATCCTGGGGCCGGCGGAGTCGGGGGCACAACGCCTGAACCTGTCGCAATCGTTCAACGGACTGGGCTGGATACTGGGGCCGTTGGTAGGAGGCGCCCTGATCTTCGGGGGAGCGCAAGACGATCCGTTCGCCCTGACGAAGCCTTATATCCTTGTCGGCAGTGTCGTGCTGCTCGTGGCTGTCCTCTTCTTTTTCACCCGGCTTCCGGAAGTGAAGGTGGAGGAGGAAGAGGTGCAGGAAGATGTAAAGTTTCCTGCTACTTCGATCTGGAAGCACCGTCAGTTTGTTAGAGCCGTAGTGGCGCAGTTCTGCTACTGTGCGGCGCAGACCGGGATATTCAGCTTCTTCATCAACTACGTAACGGAACTCGATCCGCAAATGACGAATATCGAAGCCTCGCGCATCCTGGCATTTGGCGGGATGGCCTTGTTTATGATCGGCCGCCTGTCGGGAAGTTTTACGATGAAATGGATGGCTCCCGGTAAGCTGCTTACCTGGTTTGCGTTGGCGGATGCCATCTGTATGGCGCTGGTCGTTGTTTCGGCAGGGACGGTTTCGCTGTATGCCCTGTATCTTTCTTTCTTTTTTATGTCGATCATGTTCCCAACCATCTTCGCGCTGGGGTTGGAAGGGATGGGCGGCTATACGAAGAAAGCCTCTTCTTATATCGTGATGGGAGTTGCAGGCGGCGCATTCAGTCCGATGCTGATGGGATATATCGGGGCGGACAACATGGCGATGGGATTTTTTGTCCCGCTGCTGGCCTTCCTCTACATCCTATACTTCGCAATGAAATGTAAAAAGGAGAATAGCCGGTAAGTATATCCGGTATCGTTTTTATATAAAAAAGGGTGTATCAAAAAGGTTAAATACATAGGAACTGAGAAATTTGTGTTTACCATATAATTATATAGGAGATGTCCTACTTAACTAACCCTTTGATACACCCTTACGTAGGGACCATTTCATGTCATCACGACATAAAATGCACTTGAAACCTCACGGTTTCTTTCATCTAAAATCTATCTGCCACCCTCTGTGGGCAAATAGGGTATCGTAAACCAAAAACAGGTCCATTTCCCGACCTCGGAGTTTACCCATATCTCGCCTCCCAGCGTATGCACAATCATTTCACAGATACTTAACCCGAGCCCGGCTCCCTGAACAAAAGTATTCAACTGTGTAAACCGTCCGAATATATCATTCATCTTATCTTTCGGTATGCCGATCCCTGTATCTCTTACGAAAAACCTTAACTGTTCTTCATCCGGCAAATAATCGTAACCTATGCTGATTGTTCCTTCTTTTGTGAACTTCATCGAATTGTTCAGTAAATTGATTAACACTTGCATCACTCGGCTTCGGGAAGAACGGATTATATAATCTGAAAATCCTTTGTTACAAAGGATCTCCACTTTATCATTATTATGTCTGAGCAGAGCCGAATGTACCACCTCATCAAGAAGTTCATTGACCGAAAAGGTCGTTTTACTAAAGTCGAGTGTTCCCGCTTCGATCTTTGCCAGGTCGAGAATATCATTTATCAATTGCAGCAAAAGAGAGTTGTTACTTTCAATAATGCTGATATATTCATTTCTCTCCTCTTCAGATTGGGCAGAGGGCAGGAGACTTGAAAAACCGATAATGGCATTCAATGGTGTCCGTATCTCATGGCTCATATTGGCTAGGAAAGCCGACTTCAGCCTGTTTGATTCTTCTGCCTTGTTGAGCGCATTACGCAAACTTTGTTCAAGTTGTTTTTGCTCCGTGATCGGCAGGAAGATCCCCGACAATTCTATTACATTTTTGTCGGAATCGTACTCGGCTTCGGCAACCATTTCTTCCCATCTTCCTTCTACGTTATAAAAATTTCGCAGATTACTCAACTCATATTCAATACGTCCCTTCGCTATCTCCCCTTTTAGTAACTGGTTGAACAAATAGCGAACCTTGGGACGGTAGTCGATATGCACGACTAACAATGCATCTTCCAACGAAACCTGTATATTCTTTTTCAGACTTTTCGTCTCTTTACCGGTCACAGGATCAATATTTGTTTCCAGCATTTCTATCGTGACGAGATCTTCACTGATATCATAAAACCAATAGACTATATCTGCCGCATCGATCGCCATTAACAGTTTATGGTTGTACTCCTCCAGGTTTTTCCTGATATATCTTTGTTCCGTTACATCGATGAAGAATATATCGATCACATCTTTTTCTTTCGCAGGTGTGACGATTGTTTTATAAATATTTTTACCGATATGGTAGTCACCTATATACGGTTTCCTTGTTTTAAGTACATCCTTTGTCACCCCTATATATTTTTCCAGCGAACCAATCTTGGTCTTTTCAATTTCAGCTCTGTTTTTATACTGGATATCTTTTTTCGGGACTAATTGATCATTAAATGCCTTGTTGACATCCAACACTTCCGTATCGTTTACACCTTCGTTGTCGATTATTTTGCATCGTATATAAGGAATAGGCATGTTATCAAACAAATCCTGATATTTCAGAATCAATTTATGTTCATTCTTGCGCATATTTGAGCGCATACGCCTTACATATATAATATTCAAAAGGAATACTATAATTACTAGCAAAATACAGCAAATCAGTATCAAAAGCCAGTTAGATTCCATCGACTTTCAGGATTTTATTGGTACAGTTTATTCTATTACAGGCCTGTCGTCTTCGCCTCCTTTTCCGGAAGTAGACGGGCGCGTCGTTCCGGTGCTTGTTCTTCCTCCCATGCCTGCTCCCAGATTATTTGAGATCACAACACGGTAATGATCAATACGTGCATTCCACCAGGCGAAGAGTTCGGCATATTTATCATCACCGTTTACAATCGCCAATGCATTCAATTTTTCTACCAAAGCATTATATGCCTTCTCAAAGGCAGGACGTGTTACTTCGGTACTGCCTTTTCCCGACTTCACGGAGTATTCTTCTGTGCGTTTAATTGTAAGGGAGGAGCAAAGGTCGTTTACCTTCTGTAATTCCTTCATCCAGTCATCCAACTCTACCAGTGTAACATCTTCTTTATATTTATCGGAAGATAGTTCTTGTATAAAATTATTGATAAAACTCGTCTGATCGTCGAAAGAACGCCGTTGTGCTCCTACGAACGTATTTGTGAAGGCCATTAGCCGCTCTGCCGCACTCCGTTTTTCCGGTTTGAAATGCCGAAGAAAGTTCTTTATTTGTGAGATAATTGCCACGTGAAGATTCCCGCGTTGTTTATTGGCTTCGTTCATTTGGCTGGTATAGAAACTCTTAGCGATGTTGACTATACTATCATCAAAGGCTTGTAATTTTGCTTGATAATCCGGAAACAAATCATCAACTACAAGCTCCGCTGCTCCTTTTGCTTCGATTGCCGACTCAACCTCACGGCCAAACGTGAGGCTTTCATTATTCTTTAATCTGGTTTTCGTTCCAAATGTCTGTATTTTGGCCATAGATTTAGGTATTAATGAATAAATTTAGACTTAGAGAATACATCATTCTTTTATTTTTATGCCCTGCTTTAAGTTTCATCCTTCGATAAACTTATCGAAGGGCCATGTTGCTTATAAATGTTCTTCGATATAGTTATCGAATGATTATGTTGATCGTCTTGGCCTTTAAATATCAATATCGAAAGGCTTTGCTGGCGTCGGCGTTCATCCGTGTTTTTATCGAAGGGTTTTGCGGGCTGCATGGTCTTTCGATAAAATAACCGAAGAGATATTATTTGATAAATGGATCTTCCATATTTTGATTTTTTATATACATTAACAATTAGAATGACTAGATTAAACGATCGTTTTTTCTAGTCATGTTTTAACATTTATGAACAAAATTGATTTTTTAATCCAAAATTTTAAAGAAACAAAGAAAATCAATATTTTTGGAGAATTTTTATTGCGTTTTCTTTGCTCGTTTTACATTTTATAATACTTTTGTAGGTGACTAAGAAAAACGATCCTTAAAACTAGTCATTGCTATTTAACATATTATTCTTTTGAATATCATAGCTTGTATTGTGTTGAATATGGGTGATTTAACAGGTGTATCCGCTTAATAAACCTTATTGTTGTAAATTTATTTTTGTAACTTCTTGCTTTCCTGATAATGTAATCATTGTTCATAATAAAAAAGCCCACATGCAGATGAATGCATGCAGGCTTCCTTATTTATATAATGTATAGTCGGCTTATTTTAGAAACGATTCCGCTCTTCCCGGAGAGAACAACTCCCATAAGGAAGCGACCGTCCAACCCGGGGCGAAGATGTCGTTGTAATAGCCTTTACCATTTTTACCATAATCCCAGTTGGTGTGCTGCACGACTTCGGGGTAGTACCCTTTTTTCGCAACCCCGCACATATGTCCCTCGTAAGGTAACAGTTGTCGCATGGATGTACTGATAACCTCGGCGAAGGTGGAGAAGCGTTCTTCCTTATATTCCTTTGCCAGCCAGTGAAGTACATCTACGAAATCGAAGATGAAGACGTCAATATGGTTATTTTCAACAGAGACGTTTCCCCAACCGCGCGTTTTCAGTCCGATGTCGCCCAGCATTTGTCCCGGTGCGAAAGGCACGTCCCAGGTGTAATACCATGAGAGGGCGAAATAGGCGGCCTTGCGTGCCAGGGCGGCGTAATGGGCACGTTCTTCGCCTTTCGTGGCCAGTGCCAGGTAATAGGCGGCGGTGGAACCGTAGAGAGAGGCTTCCTTATCTTCGCAGTTGGCGTCGAGGGTGGAGGAGAAGTAATCCGATTTGGAGATCAGCTCTTTCTCCAGGTAGTCTACCGAACGTTTGGCGGCTGTCAGGTAACGTTTGTCCTTGAAGTATCTGGAAGCCATAATCAGCGGGAGGGTTGCCGAGGGTGTGCTGCCTCCGCTCTTATCGACGATGGAATAATCGTCCTTGAATTTGCGGGGGAAACTGCCGTCCTCGTTCTGCAAACGGAGGAAACTTTCCAACATACTCTTGATCCGTTGTTCCCATTCCGGGTGTTTGCGGCCGTGTTCTTTCTCGTAACCGAGATAATACATCAGGGCGTAGACGCCTTCAGATTGGCGGCGGATGCTATGCACGTCGTCCTGCTTGTCGTTCTTGTAATGGACTCTTTCGTTGAAGAAACCGCCCGTGGAGAAGCCGTTTTGCAGGTAAGTGTCGAAGATGGAGTTGGCATTTGCCACGAGGTCTGAACGCTGTTGCTTCTCGCCGTATTCAAGGGCATTGAAGGCATTGAGCAGGGTGCGGCCTACGAAGCCGACTTCGGCTACATCGGTGTTGTCGCAAGTCTCGGTGCGCAGTTCCACGCCTGAATAATAGTGGGTGGGGTAGTCGCTGACGTAACTTTCCACGAAGAAGTTGCTTAAGACTTCCTTCATCTTGTCGGGCGTGTAGGCGGTCTGAACGGGTTGCGGGCGGTTGGTGTCGAAACTGTATTCCCAGGCATGCTGCACGCATTCGGAGAAGTCGGCGGCATTGAATTCGTTCACTTCCCAGGTCAGCGTGATGCTTTCGTCCTTGCGGAGCAGCTGGAAGGCTTCGACGGCGGGGGCAAGTGTGAGTTTGCGGATATAGGTTTTCGGGGCTTCCTTGTAGGGGAAACCGAAGGAGAGGGCGGCTGCTCCCGCAAGGTTCTCGAAACCGGTGTAGCCGATGGAAGTCTTGCCGGAGAGGATCACTTCGCCTTCTTTATGGGTGGTCAGGGCGTCGGCCTTGAATTCGTCGAGACGGATCACGGAGATCGTTTTACCGTTTTTGGCATCGAAGATAGCGGTCATGGGGGTACTCAGGCGGTCTTCCCGTACGATCCAGCTGTCGGACGTGTGGAAAGAGGGGGCTTTCTCCGGCGAACGGAGGTTGCGACGGTACCAGAAGCCGGGCAGGTAGAACTGGCAGTCGTCGTGGCTGAAACCGGTCTTGATCTGCTCCGCGTAATTGAACCAGATATCTTCGTAGGCGGTGATGCAGACTGTGATCTGTTGTTTACCGTCCTTGTCTTCTACTTTCTGGTAGATCGAAAGGGGGAGTTTGTCTCCTGCCTTGAGCTGGTAATCGAAATAATTGTCCTGCAACTTCTGCATGGTCAACGGGTACTGCCGGGCATCGTTTCCGGGTACTTTCAGGGCAATCGAGGCTTTCACATTTTCCGGTGAATAGTTCACTGCTTCCACGCCGGTCGTTCCGGCCAGCAGCAGCAATGAAAGGGCTACGTTTTTCAAATTCATATTGATATATTTAAAAGTTAGAATACGGGTTTTTCTGATTTCAAAGAGGGTGAATCGGTTGCGACGGCAGGCCAGCCGTCTTTCCAGTTGATACGATCCAGCATCAGGACGCGGCCGGATGGGTCGTTCACATTGACTGCGTGGTAGAACGTCCAGTCGTTGCCGGCCTTATCTGTAAGGATCTCCGAGTTATGGCCTGTTCCGACGAAAGAACCGTTCTTGTGGATCAGTACTTCGTGATGGTTTTCCAGCATCGGTTGTCCGCTCTTGTCCACATAGGGGCCGAACAGTTCCTTCGAACGTCCTACGACTGTCGTGTAGGTGCTTTTCAGTCCCTCACAGCAGGAGCCGATCGAGGCGAAGAGGTAATAATATCCGTCCTTTTTATGGATATAGGTTCCTTCGTAAGCCGTACCTGCGATCTGCACAGGGCGGGAGCCTTCTTTCAATGAGAGTCCGTCGTCACTCAGTTCGATGCCGTAAATACCGCGGAAGCTTCCCCAGAAAAGGTATTTCCGGTTGCCTTCTTCTATATAAAAAGGATCGATAGAGTTCTGTACATTGATCTCGTTGCTACGGAGCATCATCCCCTGGTCGCTGAAAGGGCCTGACGGACGATCGGCGGTAGCACAACCGATACCGCAAGTCCATTCGCCTCCCCAGACCGACATGGAATAATAAAGTACGTATCGGTCGCCGACCTTATTGATGTCGGGAGCCCAGAGTCCGCCGTCGGGCTCAAAGTCCGGGCGTGTCTGATCGGTGAACGCAGTGCCGACCATTTCCCAGTTAACCAGGTCTTTCGATCGGTGGATAGGTAAATTGCGAATATCCTCCGTCGCATACAGGTAGAAATAACCGTCGTCCCCCCGGATAACCGAAGGGTCGGGAAGGCTGTAAGCAATTACGGGGTTTTGATAGGTTTCTGCCTTTTCTCCGGTGTTTCCGCCATTGCCTTCGTCTTTAGAGCCGGACGAGGAACAGGCCGCAAAGCCACATAGTGCCAGTAGTAATAATTCTTTTTTCATTTTGCCAATTTAGGGGTTATATATTCTTTACTGATTCGCATCCGGTCGATACCGTCGACTTTCTCGAAACTGACGTTACCGATGTGCATGGCGCGCGGATGAATATTCTCTTTATCCTTATGCGCATGATAAACGATCCGGAGGTTTCCCTCTTTATCCGTGAACATCGCGCTGTGCCCTACACCGACCAATTCTCCCGGCGACTGTAACAAGGGGTTTTCGTCATATTTCGTCCATTCTCCCATAATATCCGTAGCCGTTGCACAACCTACTCCGTATAAAGGGCTTTCATAGCTGTTGGCGGAATAGGTCATGTAATAAAGTCCGTTGCGCTTAAGCACATAAGGGCCTTCATTTACGCGCGGCCAGACGGTTTCCCATTCCTGCGAGACATGGATGCAAGGGTGGGAGGTGCCTTCCTTTATGGTAATGAGGTCTTCCTCCAATCTGGCCACCCATATATTATTCCCGTCGTTGAAAGGGACATAGAAGAGATAAGGTGTACCGTCATCATCGATAAAGAGTGAGTTGTCAATGCTCTTCTCGGTGGCTATCATCGGCTTCTGTTCTTCCTGTCTGAACGGGCCCAGAGGGGAATTGGAAGTGGCAACGCAAATATGTTCATCCGCGGAGTAATACATATAGAAGGTATCATTTACTTTATATATCTCGGGGGCCCAAAACCATTTGTCGGCCCAGCTGTCTTCTTTATTCAATGCCAGCCCGGCGAGTTTCCAGGTATTCAGGTCATCGGAGGTGTACACCTCGATCCCCTGGTCGGAATGTGTCCCATACGCGTAGTAAACCCCGTTGTGCAGCAGAATGAACGGATCACCCAAGGGGACTGTTTCTGCTGCTATCTCCACATTTTCTTTTTCCTTTGCTTTGTTGGATGAACATCCGACAAGAGCACTCAATACTAGAATTCCAATGTAAACAAAACTTTTTTTCATGGTCTTATATTTTCTATGAATAATTTACTTTCCAATATGATATCGCAAAACACCATTATAGGTCGGCTGACAACGTTCTGAATAAAGTCCGACTTTTGATAGCGGGTAAGCAGCCTCCAACTGACATATTTCCTTTCCGTCTATAAACAGATAGAGGTTATTGTCTTTTTTAACGGCACGTATATTATAAGAGGTCTTCAATAATTCATTGATCCGGATCTTGTCTATATGCCGTGACAGATCCTGCGGGTCTTTATTGATGAATCTCAATGCATCGGTCTTTACCGGAGAGAACGACAACTTGTTATAGGCCGGATGAGGGGCAATTTCACTTTGGCTGTTCTCCCCAAGAGGATACCATTTCGCGTCTTTCGCATATTCTATCACGAACCGGTCGAACATATTCTCCGCGAAATCATTCTTATCTCCAACATCATGGCGATTCAAATAAAAAGCATCTAACCAGACAGGGCTTTGAAAGCGATAGCCTTTCTCTATAAAGTCTGTATATTTGACATCCGGGTAAATGGTTTTCAGGCATTCCAGAGGAAAACTATATTTCTGTAAGGTTTTACCGTTTTTTACCATTGTAACATCCAGCGTGCGTGTACTGCCGTTAATTACAGCTTTCACATAGTTATCTTTATCTATATAGACCGGATAACCACCTGCAAGACCCTTTTCGGAGAGGTTGGATACCTGAAATGAATATTCATAATTATTCAGCATATCGCCCTTCAGTATCTCTGTTTTATTATTATCCGAAACTTTCAAGCCCTTTGCCGTGCTTTCATATTTTCCGCTGATACATTCCCAACCGGGCATGGTACAATCATAATCATCAAAGCCAAGCGTATATACAATTCCGTCAAAAGCAGCCTTTCCCTCTTTAACAAACAGACCGGGGACACCGGCTTCTGATCCCGGTAGTATTCCTTCAAACCATGACTTTCCCGGAGCAGGAATGCCATCCAGAAGTACTTTCATATTATCCATATTTTTTTCTATTGTAAAGGTATGGTATACTCCAAAGATAAAATCTTCCGGTAAATTAAAAAACTCTTTCCGCTCTTTTCCCTGTATACAAGTTTGCAGATACCAACCGGAGCGGGTTGAATCCAAACCTACATTTATATAATTCTCCGCATCTTTCCAATAGGCTATGACTCCGGCTTCATTTGTGGCATTCACTCCGGCTTCAAACAAATAGGATGTGCCTGATTGTACCTTGTCTAGTAATCCATAAGATGATTCCTGATTTTGCCATACCAACTCGCCATCGGTAACGCCCCATTGATCGTTTGCCGGGAAAGTCCAGCTTTTTAGTAAAGACGCATCATCAAAAGTATCACCATAAGTCGGTTTGGCCGGTTCCGGATGATATCCTTTTGTGTTGGGGCCGGTTATTCCGTCTACATAAAGTGTTTTATCGAAGAATTGCACACGGTTTATGTATTGTCCACGAGGTTCATAGTTCTTATTCGCCATATAAATAAGCCACCATTCAAAACCGTTCGGGCCACGCAAAATATTAGGTTGTCCGGGAGTTAAAAGGATGTCGTCTGCTTTATCATCTTTCATATCGAATAAAGAAACATCAAAGAAGTTCGTTCTACTGCCTTTATTCGTTTCAATAGCCAGGACGTTGGGAGCATCATTCCTCAATATGGCAATCTGCTTTTCACTCAAATTAAGGATACAATAATCCGCCCCTTGCTTATTATAAATCCGCTCTCCGTTCAAATATATCTTAGTATCTCCGTCATGGGTTACACGCAAAGCGGCATTCTTTATCGTATTACTTATCTGGAAGGTCTTGCGCAACCATAAGGAAGACGTCTGCCATTTTGTTCCCAGATGACGTGTAGTCGATCCTTCCACATCTTTTGAAGCAAATCCGGATTCCCCCTTTTTCCAACCGGAAGCATTATAATCAGGTTGCATCCAGTTACCTTCCGGCTGTTCTTCCATATAAGCGAAGTACGGCTCATAAGCTTTACCATATCTTAATACATCCACATAGTTCTCTTCCAGGGAAGTCTGATTGGATAAAACTACCGGATAACTATACTTTCCCCCATTCTGGAAAGTCAGTGGAGAATCCGCCTCTGCTACACCTAATTGGTAATTCCCCCATTCTGTCGATGTATGATTAGCATTATACATCATATAATAACGATCTCTGTACTTCATTACCCAGGGGCCTTCAGCTACGCGATTGTCCATTGTTTCCCAGGTGTCGGGTAAGGGAGCAAACTGACATACCGGTTCACCGGAAAACTCTGCCGGTGATTTCATTTTACGTCCCCAGATCGTATTTCCGTCTGTAAAGCGAACCATATACATATATAATTGTCCGTCATCATCTTTAAAGACCATAGGATCGATCCGGTTATCCATCCAGGTTGTTTTGTCCGGTTCTGTATAAGGCCCTAGTATATCTTTACCCTGTGCATGTACAATATGTACGGCATGTTTGTCTTTCCCCCAATAATTGACAGACCAATATAAATGAAAATCCCCGTTCAAATAGAACATATCGTTTGCGTGGATCTGATTATCTCCAGCTCCGCTTCCTTTTGTCCAATCGTTATCCATTGACACTACATGCACCGGAGTCCCCCAATTAACGAGATCTTTAGAGATGTAAAAATCACCATTCGTAAAAACACCTCCGATATAATATTTTCCATTATACTTCACTGCTCCGGCATCAGCAACTCCGGGCAACACTGGGTTCTGGATGTTTTGTGCACACAGGTCTAAACAACAGGAAAGAGCTAATAATAGTATCGCTTTTTTATTGATATTCATGGCAAAGATTATTATAAAAGTATCCTTTAATCTCCATACGAACAATTAGAGTACGAAGATAAAGGATACTTTGTTAACATAAAAAATTAATACATCGGATTCTGCGTCAGTTGCCCTTCACTATTATCCACTTCTATTTGCGGGATCGGCATACGTTTATGTTTACCTATAATGAAATTGTTAAAATCAGCATCCCGGCTTTTCAACTCGTCAATGCCGGCCTGGGTATCCAGAAGTCCCCAACGTTTCAGGTCAGCCCAACGCCAGCCTTCAAAGCAAAGTTCCAGCGAACGTTCCATTTGCAGACGTTTCATAAAAGTATCTTTTGAATTCAGAGAACTTTTCCACTGGCTTTCTGCTAATTTGACAAGTCCGGCACGTTCTCTGACTTTATCTACATACCCGGCAGCCTCTGTAATCGAACCTCCTGTTTCCACAATACATTCTGCATAATTCAACAGGATGTCGGCATAACGCATGATGCGATAATTGTTACGGGCAAAATAGTCTTCCGTTTCACGATAATAAGAAGTATTATATTTACGGATATAGCAATCTTCCTTACTTTGTCCCCAGTTATCCCATTGTGTGTTATCATCTGCATCCGCTATTTTATAATATTTTCGGGGCTGTTCCGGGAAATCCTGTGAGAAGCCGTGATACAAAATGCTGCTATACAGACGAAGGTCATTCGAACCATCAGCTCTTTTCTCCTTTAAGAATTCATCCACCAACCATCTGCGTGCTTTTCCGTCTCCCCAGCCAATGCCACTCGGTGCATAAAATTGTGTACGCTGGAATCCCATAGCCATACTTGCGTCATTACCTGTTCCTCCTTTATTCTGATCGTCAAACTGAATTTCAAAAATACCTTCTTTATTATTTTCATCCAGATCCGTAAAGTTATTTTCTCTGTTATCGATCAATCCGTATAAAGATCCTTCCTTATCTATCAACCATTGAAGTTGTTCTTTGGCCTTGTCGAATTTGTGTTGCTGCATATAAGCTTTACCCAGTAAAGCTTTCGCTGCTCCTTTTGTAGCTCTGCCGACATTGGCTGCATCCCATGCTTCCGGTAGATTTTCTGCAGCAGATAGTAAATCTTTTTCTATCTGTGTCCAGATTTCTTCTTCTGATGCATCCGAAGGCACATAATCAGCATTTGCAGGTTCTAATATCAATGTCCCTTTTTCCCACAGCAAATTGATCTGAAAATACCATAAAGCCCTCATAAAAGAAGCCTGAGCCAATACTTTACTCTTCTGGGCTTCATCCATTTCAATTTCAGGAACATATTGTAAAACCTGGTTACAGCGGTAAATTCCCATGTAGAAGAATTCCCAGTGTTGGTTATTCCCTTCATTGAAATTGTAATTGGTATACAGAAAACGTGTCCAGTCGCCGAGTTCAATCCACGGAGAAGAACTCCATCCTTCATCGGAAGATAAATCGTAACGAAACGATAGCCAACGCATCCAGGTTGGTTCTTTGTAAAGTGCACTATAACAGGCTTTCACTCCGGCTTCTGCATCTGATGCAGTTTTCCAAAAGGTTGGGACAGTTGCTTCATTCGGATTATCTATATCCAATAAATCCGCACTACAAGCTGTACATAATGATAAAGCGCCAACAACTAATAATTCATATATTTTTTTCATATCTTCTCTTGATTATAAATTAAAAGGTTAAATCCAATCCAAACATTACAGAACGGGTGTTAGGGAATGCAAAACTGTCTGTTCCTCTATTCCATACATCCTTATTCACAAAATCAGGATCCAAACCGCTATATTTTGTAAAAGTAATCAGGTTGTTCCCTGCTACATATAAGCGAAGTTTATCTATACCAAAGTTGTTCACTAACTCTTTCGGCAGACTATATCCCAATGAAATATTTTTCATTCTGAAGAATGAACCATTTTCAAGGAAACGATCACTATCCATCGAATTACGCTGGTCGCCATATATGATACGAGGTGTATTTGAATCTTGATTTACCTGATAAGGTTCTTCCCCTTTGTCGTAACGAATGTAGTTCGAGTTATCGGAGAACAAACGTCCCTGCCATTTCGTAACATTGTAAATCTTGTTTCCGAATTGTCCATACCACATCATTCCAAAATCAAAATTCTTCCATTCGGCATTCAGCATGAGTGAGAGTTGCATTTTAGCCCATGGACTTCCACATATTTGACGGTCATCCGCAGTGATATTGGCATTATCATCGGTATCAATATATTTAACATCACCTAATTGAGGACGTTTGCCGTTGATCATGATCGGTTCACCCTTTGAATTCACATAATTGTTAATCTGTTCCTGGGTTTTAAAGATGCCATCTGTTTTATATAAATAGAACATAGATAAAGACTGGCCGATTTCGCTTTTAGCCTGACCTGAGTAATAGACATCTTTTCCATATCCCAGATCTATGACTTTATTGCTTAAGGTTGTTATATTCATATTTACATTATATTTGAAATCTTTTACCTGATCTCTCCAACCGACAGTCATTTCAAATCCCTGATTTTTTAAACTTGCTGCATTAGCTTTCGGAGCTCCTCCCTGATTACCTGTAGACAAAGCAATTGGCATATCGGTTAATACATCATGGGTTTTAGCCACATAATATTCAGCACTCAAACTTAATCGTTGATCTAAGAAAGCGGCATCAAAACCGTAATTCATTGTTTCTTTAGTTTCCCATACCAAGTTGTTATTTACGATTTTAACTTGTGCAGCTCCCGGAACAATAGTTCCTCCCAACAAGGTTACAATACTTTGATTGATCGTTCCTAAATAATCCCATTCACCAATAGATGAATTACCTAGACGTCCCCAGTTTCCTCTGATCTTTAAATCATTGATCCAGGAAATATTAAAAAAGTTTTCTTTTGAAATTCTCCAGGCGGCAGAAACAGACGGGAAGTTACCCCAACGGTTTTCTTTCGATAAACGGGATGTTCCATCACGGCGGAATGTGCCCGTTACATAGTATTTATTATCGTATACATAATTGACGCGGCCTAAATAAGAGATCATTGCACTTTTCTTGATACTGTTAGTATTTTGCTGGTTGCTTTGACCGGCATTAAGTACTGTCAAATAATCATCGGTACCTAACTGTGGAAAGTTCAAACGAGATGCCCATAAGCCTTCCCATTCGTTTTTTTGATAGGTAGTACCTACCACGGCATCAATATGATGTTTCTTGATATCTTTATTAAAGTTCAGCGTATGCTCCACCAACATATTATAGGTATTATCACGTTGCTTCTGACTTTCCGGATCACGGTGTTCCTGGTTCTGAGTCCAGTTACCTTCTCCCCTAAACCATGATTTTTCATAAAAATATAAATCTATACCACCATTGAATTTATAAGATAGAAAATCAAACGGTTTAAATTCCAACCAAACAGAACCATTTAAACGATTTTGTCTTTCTTTCATCTTCTCCAGATTTTCACGGGCTATCGGATTTGTTCCAAAAGTATTATATTTTGCTGCATCTCCATAACCATATCCTCCCGGGTTGTTAGCATCATATACAGGAATTGTCGGCATCATACGAACCACATCATTATATGGGTTTGTCTGTAGAGGGTCTTTGTTTATTAATGAATAAGCCAGATTTTCGCCAAAAGAGAACATGCCTCTTTTACCCTGTGTATTGACACGGAAGCTGTATCTGTCGAAATTATTGCCATAAGAAACACCGTCATTATTATAATAACCGGCAGATACAAAATAATTACCTGAATCTCCACCACCGGAAAGCGATACATTATAATCTTGTACTAAAGCAGTCTTAAATACTTCATCTTGCCAGTCTGTATCAAATTCAGAATGCTGTTGTGTTGTTGTAATACTGGCAATGCCATCTTTTATTGCTTCATTATAGGCAATATCATTATACTTCCTATATTCGGCTGCATTCATTAAATTATAGCGCGGACTCCATTCCAATGTTTCCTTTACACTGAGACCCACTTTCATCGGGCCTTTAGTACCCTTTTTTGTTGTGATAATGATCACTCCGTTTGCTGCACGCGAACCATAAATTGCTGCTGCCGAAGCATCTTTCAATATTTGAATAGATTCTATATCTGAAGGGTTAAAATCCACACCCGGCGAAGTGATCATTCCGTCTACTACCCATAATGGGGTATTGTCACTTAATGAGCCGACGCCTCGAATTTCGATCGAAGCATCTTCACCTGCTTTACCGGTACTACGGACGTTTACACCTGTAGCCAGCCCTTGCAACTGATTTGCGATTGTTCCGGCAGCACTTTTTTTCATTTCTTTTGTGTCTACAACAGCTACCGCACCTGTTAAATCTGACTTTTTCACAGTCTGATAACCAATCACGACTATCTCTTCCAATGCTTTGGAGTCATCCACCATCACTACATACAATGGGTTTCCTTTATACGTCATCTCTTGAGAAGTCATACCTATATATGAGAAAACTAATGTATTACCACTTTCTCCCGAGAGAGAGAACTTTCCATCAAAATCAGTTGTCGTACCGACAGTTGTCCCTTTTATTAAAACATTAACACCGATCAACGGCATTTTTTCTGCATCCACTACTGTACCGGAAATAGTTACATTCTGGGCAAATGCTGTTGCCGTAAATACAGTAAAAAACAGAACTAATAATTTCTTAATCATTTTTTATAGAATTAGATTTTAAACTTTGCGAAAGCCGACCTTCCGCCTTTTCAGTTAATCAATATGTATGTGTTTTTTACATACATGAAATGTAAAGATTCAAAGATTACAATACTTATGTCATAGGCTTTTCTTTTTTCACGGTATTACTTATTTTTGTTTAGAACTCTTGGTCGCAAATGTATTTCAATATGACAATAACAGCTACAACTATTTTTCCAATTAATACAATAATAGAATCAAAAAACGCCTTCAGAATATACTCTGAAGGCGTTTGACCCTATTGTTCTATTTTATGATCAGATCGTCTTATTTCACAAAATCCTTAGGTAAGATACCAAATTGTTTTTGGAAACATTTGGTAAAATAGGATGGAGTATTGAAGCCTACCATATAGCAAATTTCATTTACTTTACATTCTCCTTCTTTTAATAATTGTGCTGCTTTCTTTAATCGCTCCAAACGAATGTAGTCGTTCGGAGTCATATCTAATAAGCCTTTTATTTTGCGATTCAAACTTGACCGACTCATATTTAACAAACCTGCCATATCGTCCAAACTGAAATCAGGATTTTGCATATTGTTCATAGTAACATCATTCAGTGTTTTCAGAAATGTTTCATCTGCTTTTGTCATAGCCATTGTATTTGTTTGAACAAATGGAGAATGTGCAAAGGCTGCATGCAATTTCTCACGATTCCTAAGAAGGTTTGCTATAGCCACTTTCAGATATTCAACTGAGAAAGGTTTGTCTACATAAGCATCTGCACCGGATTTTAAACCATCAATTTTTGATTGCATAGTAGTCTTTGCTGTCAATAAAATAATCGGTATGTGGCTGTAATTCAGATCAGACTTAATATGGTCGCACAACTCTAACCCGTCCATTTCCGGCATCATTATATCCGAAATCACTAGATTTACCGTGTGATTTTCAAGCACATTCAAAGCTTCTACTCCATTTGTAGCCGTTAAGACCAAATAAACCGGAGATAATTGTTTTACTACAAACGATAACATTTCCGGATTGTCTTCCACGATCAATACGGTATGGCGATTCTGTTTCTGAATTGTTTGTGGCTCTTCTTTTAAAATATTCTGAGTTTCCCGATCATTTTTCATTACTGCGATTGTATGTTCCTGATTAAGGGGTAAAGTTAAAAGGAAGCAATTATGCTCTACCGAATCATCCATTGATAATGTTCCATCATGAAGTTCTGCTAATGAACGGGCTAGGGCCAACCCAATACCTGTTCCTGATACCATATTCGACATACCATCTTTATATTGAATAAACGGTTCAAAAACCTTTTCCCGCATATCCAATGGTATAACATTGCCATCATTACAAACAGACAATACAAAGGTTTCATCTATAGTATTATGCAATAACTTCACATGAATATAGGTCTCAGAGTATTTTATAGCGTTTGAAAACAAGTTGCTTACTATCTTTGTCAGACCTTCGCGATCTACCGAGGCGTACAATTGTTTAGGATAATCAATTGTGAACTCCAATCCTTTTTGACGGGCTAAAGGGGTAAAACGTGTATATATTTGTTGTAAAGATTCCGCAATATCACAATTGACAAAGTTCAGCTTAAATTTTTGAGTCTCTGTTTTCCTGAAATCGAGCAACTGGTTGACCAGATCTAACAGACGGTTAGTATTCAGATCCATAATTTCAAGATCATCACGTATTTCCCCCGGTACGTTTTGAGAAACCAGTACATTTTCAAGTGGGCTTTTTATCAATGTCAACGGAGTTCGGATCTCGTGTGCCACATTTGTGAAAAAGTCGATTTTAGCAGTGTACAATTCACGTTCTTTTTCCCGCTCAAACTTTTCCATCGCTTGTTGATGCTTTTGTCTGTTTCTCTTTCTGAAATAATAAATAACCCCAACTATGGAAATTATAAGCAATAAGAAATACAATATATAGGCCCAGGTAGACAAATAAAAAGGAGGGCATATATGAATCTTCAAAGTACGCTCAATTTCATTCCACTTACCGTCACTATTTGAACCTTTCAAACGGAACAGATAAGTTCCATAAGGTAAATTTGAATAATTAATCAAAGCATTTCGTCCCACAGTATACCATTCCTGATCAAACCCTTCCAGTTTATAAATCAGCTGATTCATTTCAGGAGCCTGATAGCTTAATGCGGCCGTATGAAAAGAAAAAGAATTTTGATCAGCATCCAACTCTATTTCTTCCGAACAAGTGATACTTTTCTTTAATGGAGAATTATCCCTGTTAACAGGAAGTCGTTTATTAAATAAAAAGAAATCCGTAATGACTACGGGAGGAATAAATCTATTTTCAACAAATGTTGCCGGATCAAATGTTATAAAACCGTTTATACTGCCAAAATAAAGATGTCCTCTCTTGTCTTTATAGCCCGATTGATAATTGAACTGATTGCTGAGTAACCCATTAGCCGTAGTATACACCCGCTTATAATTAGTGTCCGGATTGAAACAGACCAACCCGTTGTTTGTTGTTAACCAGAAATTCCCTTGGTTGTCTTCCAACATCTTATAAATAATATTACAAGGAAAGCCTTTTGAGATATCATAACGGGTAAAATCTTCTGTTTGAGGATTGAAACGACAAAAACCTGCCCCTTGAGTCATAAACCATAAACGCTTCTGGCTATCTTCATAAATACTAATAACCTTATCATATGGTAAAGAAGTTGAGTCATTATGCTGGTAAACGAAGTTCTTCCATTCTTTACTATTGATATCATAGCGAAACACACCATTTGAGTAAGTGGCTAACCATAAATTACCATTAAAGTCTTCCAATATGTTATAAACAAACATATTGGTCAGTTCCGGGATACGTGTAAAATCATCTGTAGCACGATTATATTTTAATAACCCTGATGTAGTACCGATCCATAAATCTCCGGTCGTAGTTTTGTATATGGAAAAAATATTGTTCGCATCCAGAGAGTTAGCGTCAAGACCTTTCTGATAATGTTTAAGTTGTTTTGTGGATAAGTCTATACGTACTAAACCTCCGGAAAAAGTCCCGACCCACAAATAATTATTGTCCAGGCACAAACCATGTACATTATGATAAATTAACGGATGTTGAAATCGTTTTATCTCTCCTGTTGTGGGATCAAAATGAAACAAACCTTTATCTTCCGTTCCGATCCATAAAGTACCATCATTGCTTTCACAAAATTCACGAACACGACGTCCAAAGTTTTCAATATTTTCTCGTGGATAAAACTTTTCGAAATAAGTCCATTGCCGTGGATAATAATTCACCCCTCCAAAATAAGAGCCAATCCACATACCTCCTTCTTTATCGCGATACAAAGAATAAATTGCATTATCAGATAATGCATAGGGATCATATTCATTTGACTGCGTCAAATGAATATGACTTTCTTTACTCAAATCATAAATATATAAACCAGACTCTGTTCCTACCCATAGTTCCTTATCTGATTTAAACTGAAGATCACGGACATAATAATTCAACAGCCGGCGAACTTTACGCGTTGTCATATTGACTTCTGTCAATCCATTGGAAGAACCGATATACATACAATTGTGGGAGCCTATAATCCGGGTATTTATTATATCATCTTTAAACGGTTCATTGCCATCAACATCTTTAAAAGAAACAGGCTTGGTCTTAAAGTTATCTTCTGTATAGTATAGATTATCATCGTATAGACTAAACCAGCAAGTATTTCCATTAAACCAAAAACGGGTTACATTGGCTAATTTGTTTCCATGTTCATCTCTATCTAAATAATTAGTCAGTTGTTTATCCTGAAGGCGATAATGGAACAATCCCTGATAATCTACGGATATCCATATATCATTATTCTCATCCTCCCCAATCATAGTGACAGCTCGTTCAATCACACTCCCTGTATTGCTAACCACATCAAAACGGGTAAAAGTTTCTAATACAGGGTCGTATATAAATGCGCCGGCATCAGTGCCAACCCAGATTTTACCTGCTTTATCTTCATAGAGAGCCGTTATAAAGTTATTACCTAAATCTGTTTCTTCTTTTTTGAAAATACGAAAAGATAGTCCATCGAAACGGTTTAATCCGTCCTTGGTTCCGAACCACATAAAGCCTTGTTTATCCTGCAAAATAGTATTCACGGTATTTTGAGAGAGACCGTCTTTTATATCCAGTGTTTTAAAGTAATAATGAATATTACTCTGTGCGTGAAGAGTGAACACACACAGGAAATACAGATAAAAAACAAGATTAAAAACCCAAGGTCTTTTCATGATATCATACTGGTATTAAATGGTTCAAAACAATAAACTGTAGCTGAAGCATATTGCTATAACTGCAATTTATACTCTTCTATCTTTCGATACAACGTAGTCAGGCCGATACCCAGCAAACGGGATGTCTCGGTCTTATTGCCGTTCGTGTATTTCAGTACCTTCTGGATATGCATTTTTTCAACTCCGCTCAAGTCGAAGCCGGAATAGGAACCGGAATTTGCCATTTCAGGATGCTGCAAGTTCAACGGGAGCGACTCCGGAGTGAGCGTATTGCCATCGGCTATGATCAGGCTGCGTTCAACAACATTGCGGAGCTCACGCACGTTTCCTTTCCAAACATGTTGTTTCAGGATATTGATATATTCAGGTGAAATAGTTTGAATAATCTTACCCATCTTGGCAGACAGAGAGTCTACAAAAGACTTTATGTGAAGCGGAATATCTTCGATGCGTTCGCGTAGCGGCGGCAGGTGGATTTGAAACACCGACAAGCGGTAGAATAAATCTTCACGGAAATGTCCTTCGGCTATTTCCTTCGACAGATCACGGTTTGTTGCTGCAATGATACGCACATTTACTTTGATAGGACGGGTATCGCCTATCTTGATGAACTCTCCCGTTTCAAGTATACGAAGCAGTTTTGCCTGTAAGTCGAAAGCCATTTCGCCAATCTCGTCCAGGAAGATCGTACCATTGTTCGCCTCTTCAAATAAACCTTTTGTTTCTTTCAGGGCACCGGTAAAGGCTCCTGCCTTATGACCGAACATTTCACTTTCCAACAAGTCGCGGCTAAAAGAAGAACAGTTGATCGCAACGAAAGCTTTTCCTTGCCGGCTGCTATCCTGATGGATGGATTGTGCAAAGACTTCCTTTCCCGTTCCTGTCTCACCTGTCAGCAAAACCGGAACATCCGTCTGAGCGACTTTGCGTGCCAACGCCATCGCGTCCTGGATAGCCGGAGACTTCCCTACAATCGTATGAAAAGAGTATTGTTGCCCTACCGGTGACTTTGATGCTTTGAACTGGTTATAAGCCGCCGTTGCTTTTTCTGTTGCTTTTGCAATTAACGGAAGGATTTTATTATTATCGTCCCCCTTGGTTATATAATCGAAAGCTCCGTTCTTTATAGCTTGAACGCCATCGGGGATATTCCCGTGTGCGGTAAGTAAGATCACTTCTGAAAGCGGACGCAGTTTCTTGAGTTCAGCGACCAACTCCACGCCACTTCCATCCGGCAGGCGAACATCGCACAGCACGACTTCCGGACTTACTTGCTCCAGTTGTTTCAATCCGGCTTTGCAGCAAGTAGCCTGAAAGACCTCATAGCCTTCCAATCCGATAATACGTGACAGTAAATTTAATATTTGTTTCTCGTCGTCAATAATCAATACTTTTCCCATCTTGTCCGGTTTCTAAAAACAACAGCAAATGTACAATATTATTCGTTTCTACAAGAGGGCTATATATTATTATGTGTATTTTAAAGCAGACTGATCAAGGCTTGCTTATTTAGTATCTTTACTTTTCCACGGGAAATACTGATGAAGCCGCTGTCAACAAGTTTGCCTATTTCTTTGGAAAGTGCAGGACGCGTCACACCGAAATATTCTGCCAATTGCACCTGATTATGCTCCATATCCACTGTATCCTGCCCTTCTTTCAGGTGATCCAGTAAATAATATATATAACGGCTACGGATACCCCGGAAAGATAACACACGGAGACGAGTCATGGTGCATTTGTTACAGCTCGTGCTTACACACAAGAAGTTATGAAGCAGCAAAGGCATAGAATGCATCATTTTGAAAAAGGATTCTTTCGCTATTTTCATTAGAACGACATCTTCTTCAACAGAGAATGTGGCAGGGAAGAGGTTCTTTTCGGAAAAGACATGTGGTGTAGCAAAGGTGCGTGGAGCCTGGATCACCTCTACCCGGACTTCTACACCGGAAACATCGACTACATCTACGTTCAGTTTACCTTCCAGCAATACATGTATAGCCTGACAAGGGGAACCCTGATGTATAATGGTTTTCCCTTTTGAATGATTTTCAATTGTATACTCGAGGTTTTCAAGGAAGTCTTCCTGCATTTTCTGCGTAAAGTTCCTGAACAGAGGTATTTTAAAAATATCGGTAATATCCATTCAGTATCGATTTAGTGTCGGAAATGTTTATACAAAGTTAAGAACATTTCCGACACTGACAAATCACCACTTCGCCATAAATATGCGCGGGTTTATGTTTAACGACAGCCAACCCCAGTCCTGCCAACTGTCTTTACTGCCGCCTTTAACGGCCTCCATTGTCGATGTTCCGAACATGGTGGAATATCCTGCGGATAACTTAACATCTTTCATGATCTGCCAGTCAACCTGAAGATCGATCTCAGAACCTAAACCACGGTCTAAATCTTTCTTATCTACTGTCAGATCGCTGGTGATTGAGAAGTAATGGTAGGCTAATGACAAATTTACTTTTGATGAAGCGTTATAAGCCAGTTTCACCTGATTATCCCATAATCCCGGATTAAAACCTGTTTTGAAAGGAGTGGCATAATAATAGTCCATCGCTCCATAAAACTTATGATGTGTTCCATATAATGGATCAAAAGCCTTATAGTCGGCATCTGGGCCGTCTGTATTACTTGCACCGCTCAAATAATCACTGCCAAGAGCTATGCTCCACTGTGAATTGATCTTGTAAGCAGCATTCAAAGCCCAAAGGAAAGCTGATACATCGCGATTAGCCATGTTCTTTCCGAATTCATAATAGAAAGTTCCGCCAAATGTCCAGTCGCCTGGTGCATAATACAGGTTTGTACCGAGTAATTGCATATATTTAGTGTCGGACTTTTGTGTTTCCGGATCACCGGCTTCCAAACCCAGATTCATGAACATAAAAGAAGCATTGAACGCCTTGCTGCAAACATGTTTATACCATAGTGTCTGCATATTCTTATAAGGTTGCGCACCCGGGTTATAATAAGTTCCACCTGCATTCCTGCTGTCATTGTTCTGATTAAAAGCTAAAATCAAATGTAGTTTGTTTTGAGAGTTTTCATACCCTAGCTTTAGAGCATCATGATAACGGCCAGCTACATTCCAGTCTAATCCACCCAAGATACGCTCATCATCATAGATCAGGGATTGGCGACCTAGTTTGGCAAAGATACCATGACCAAAATCAAGCTGTGCCCAGGCTTCGTTTAATATAAAACGACCATTCTTATCAATCTGCGGGTCTTGTCCCCAGACTCCTACATGTTGAGCGGAAAGGCCGAGAGACAAACGATCGCGTTCGTAGTTCATAGACAGGCGAGCACGATTGCTGATAAAGCCTGTAGCATCTTCTCCTTCATAACGAGGATTGGATGCTCCGTTACGGTATTCCGCCCGTGGACGTATCTGGGCACTCATGGAGAATGTGTTCTCCTTATCTTTAGCTGCTTCGTTTTCGTCAGCTTTCATCCACACCGAACCTAATAATAGTAATCCGGAAAATACAATCATCCGTTTTTTCATATCGATTATGTTTTAAGTTATATAAGTTCAATACTATACTAATACAATACACAAAAAGAATTCCTTTTATTCCATATTATAGACATGTACACTGTTTCCCTGTGCCGAAGGTAGGTAATTTACCCCAAACCAACATATCTGCAACAGGAAAAAGGCGAAGACTAACAATCCAAGAGCTGTCTTATATTTCATGCCCTTATGAAGCCTGAAATGAATATACAGCAAGTTACCCAGCCAGGTTGCAGCCGCCCAGGTCTCTTTTGGATCCCATCCCCAGTAATGCCCCCAGGCTTCTTTCGCCCAGAGTGCCCCGAAGAGCATACCGATGGTAAGGAAAGCCGTTCCCACATATACAAGGTTATCACAGAGACTCATCACATTCGAATCGATCGCCGTCTTTCTCGAACGGAACAGTAAATAGACAGCAACAACCGCTGCTGCCCCCAGCATCGCATAAGCAAACATATATACGATAACATGCGGAGCAAACCACGGACTTTGTAAAGCCGGCATCAATGTCTTATTATGTATCTCCGGTTTGAAAATGTTGATACAAATAAATACAAACGATAAGACCGTGCTAAAAGATAAGATCCATTTATACCGCCAGCGTACATAGGTAATGATCCCGGCTACAGGCAGGAAAAAAGAATACCATAAACGAGTTTCCCCCATCGTACGGAGCGGAGGACGTTCGAGCGACAACCACATCCCGACTATGAAAGTCATAAAAACAGCCAATCCCAATATCGTCCACAAAAGTACCTGCCCGAATTTATTCGGACGATAAGCCATTACAGCCCCAACTGCCCAGCAAGCTACAGCAGGCAAGGCGAAATATATAAAATGACTCCAGTCCATAATCGATCCCATAATCATATCGTTTTTGTAAAGAGACATACCGAACCGAGCAACATCATCAGGATGCCGGCATATACCACCGGAAGCCACGGATCCCTAACCAATTCAAAGATACTGGTACGGCTCCATTTCCCTTTTGTTTCATCATAGCTTAACTGATAGATTTTCCATCCGCCTATGCTTAGCGGCTTATTCACTTCGATAAGCGCATCTGTCCGTTCCCCTTCCTTGGTGTAAACCGTTACTTCAGAAGCAAAACGTTTTGGCTCGGGTTCCGGCATTACCAGGCTTACCGAGTCGCTTAACGGCAGAGAAACATAAGGAAACATAAAACTTCCACAACTTACCCAGCCGCTTTTTTCTGTCCCGTCCGTTTTATGCCGGGCTTTCACCATCAAAGCCGTTGTTGCCCCTTCCGAATGGAATGCCACAAAATTCATTGTATCGGTTCCACGTACACAAGCGGCCATCGGCAACGAGTTGGTAACTTCAATATCCCAGTCGAGCAAGCTGCCTGATAACGGAGCCGTTTCTACCAATATATTTTCAGGATTATTTTCCGGTAGGGCTTTTCCGGTCGTATTATCTATCGCCAGTAGTTTGGGTGGATATTCATCGATCGTAAACGATTTCAGTTCGATAGCCAGCGGGAGTTCTACCATTTCACCGGCATCATCCGTTGCACGCCATTCAGGGCCTTCCAACGAGGCAGTCATACGAAGACGTTGCAGATCTCCATTACCGAGAATAGCAGCCAGCAAGGTGATGAACAGTCCGGCATGGTTCAGTATAAAAGGAATATCTTTCAGACGGAAACGGCTGATCTTATGGATCGTAACCAATCCCAATACAGAAAGGAAATAAAGGAACAAAAGCATAAATGGCCACGAAACCGTCATTTGCATGAAACCTAACCCTGACAGTAGTCCCCCGTGAGTAACCGTTGCCGAGGGAGCCATCTGCCGGGTAAGTCCCATGATGATAACCAAAACCATCCAGGCCGTTAAAGACGTAATACTCGCCGTCAGGCTGTAAAACCATTGCAGGACAACGGCTTTACGGCTCGCGACATAAATCATTATCAAGAAAAACAAATACACTCCACCTGCTAAGGCGTTGAGGGGATACTGGAAAAGGGTCGCATCCACCTTCCCGGTTGTCAGTTGCAGAACGACTCCGGTAATGAACAGGCCGATACTGATCGCCCATCCTTCGGTATATCCCCACGGTTGCTTCCACATAATCAGATCTTATCAGCTAATCGTTTGTTCGCTTTTGCTTCTTTGATCCATTCGGGCACGACAGTGTTGAGGAACTTTTCCTTTGCCTGGCGCTCTGATGCAATATCTAGACCGATATACTGCTGTGCTTTATCTTTAGTAGAGATATCCGGCATCGGAACCTCATCCATGTAACCTAATTTAGCCAACACTTTAGATACAGCCAAACGAGCTTGCATCGTCTTATCCAGACCATTACCCAGGATGCGCTGTATTTCCTGCGGAGCATGGAAGGCTCCTCCGTGAGAAGCAACACCGAAGTCCCAGCGCCACTGTGCCTGACGGAGCAACTTCAATACCGGAGCCATTTGATCTTCCGATGCCCCCTTATCCCATGCAAACTTAGCTTCGATATGAGCTTTTGCCAATTCAGCTTCCAGGCGGTTACGCATTTCGTTCGCTTTGTTCTGACGTTCGTAAACATTGTTACGCAAAGTCTCTTCACTTTCGCGGTGACAAACCTGACAGGTACGGTCGATCATGGCCAACGGGCTCATAATATGGTGGTCGCTGTACTTCACGCCACCTTCGCTCTTGTAAGGCATGTGGCAATCGGCACACGATACGCCGCGCTGTGCGTGGATACCCATCATCGACAACTCATAATCCGGATGCTGTGCTTTCAGAATCGGAGTACGGCTCAACTTATGTGTATAGTCTGCGAAATCTTCTTCATCATAATAAGCTTCCATATCTTCCACGGTGAACCCTTTGTCCCACGGGAAAGTCAGGTATTTGCCATCCCCTTTGAAGTAATATTCCACATGGCACTGTGCACAAACCAACGAACGCATTTCCTGTTGGGTAGCTTTCGTAATATCACGTCCCTGACGCTGGAATGCTTCGATCAAGGCCGGACGGCTGATCTGCAGGTTCATTGTAGTAGGCTCGTGGCAATCGGCACAACCGATCGGGTTCACGATCTCGTCACCCATAGCCGCCCATTTTGCCTTATAGAAATTATCCACGCCGACAGCCTGCATCATACGGGGAACATCCGGACTTTTACAAGTCCAGCAAGTAGCCGGTTGAGGGCCTTCTTCGGGTGTCATCGGAGAACCGACACGCAAAGTATGACGCATATCATCGATCGCATGCATATGTCCGCGGGGAGTAGAATAATCTTTAGAGAAGGCATATCCTGCCCACAGGATCACCATTTCGGGACGGGCAGCCAATACGTCGACCGCCTGGCTTCCGTTGTACTTACTTTGGAAACTGGTATCCATCGTCTGTGTCCATGTGTCATATTCACGCGGATAGTTCGGCTGGAACTTTTCGTTCACCGCCTCGATCCCTGTGATTTCCACCTTCTTATTATTCATAACACTGGCGATCTCCGCCCTCCGTTCGTTGATCGAAGCGGCCAGTACACCCAGTACAAAAACGACTACCATTGTTCCGGCGAACAATAACCAGCCTTGCCATGATTTAAGTTTCTTTTCCATATTCGTTGATTTTTATTTATTCGTTTTACTTCAGCATATCTTTCAGCCATTCAGGCGTATTGGTTTTCGGGTAAGGAACAATGGCCGACGGGGTCGAGGAGAGGCTGTTCGAACCGCCGTGAGGCACATCGCGGTGGCAATCCCAGCAAGCCTTTCCGTCGCCTGCCATTGCCATATTGTGGTCGATCCGTCCGGTATTAACAAACTCGGTATTCAGTTGCGTGTGGCAACGGATGCAGTTGTTCATAATCACTTCGGCACTTTCGTCGATGGCCTTGATCACCTGCGGTTCGCCGCGCATCATAAAAACAGTGGCATGGCGCATACCGTCCATTCCTTTGAAGAACCATTTCTTCGCAGCATTTTCGTGCGGCACATGGCAGTCGTTGCAGGTGGCGTTACGGCTGTGCGAACTATGGTTCCAAGTGGCATAATAAGGCCCCATGATATGGCAGTTCACACAGGTAGACGGCTCATCAGACAAGTAACTCCAGGCCTTCGATACATAAAATGTATAAAAGCCTAAACCGCAGATCGCTCCCCCGGCAATAATGGCGAACAGTTTCCACCGCCTTGTGGGGAGAATCGAGTTTATTATCTCTTTTATCTTCATACAGCCTTAATTAAAGTTTAATTGATTGCAAATATCTTAATTCGGATACAAGTAAAGTGTAATAAATATTACATTGCACGAAAATTATGCATCAAATGAGAAAAGTTTTATTCATGGCAGTTTCCGCACTGCTGATATGCACATCATGTGTAACGAAAAAGAAATACTTAGAGGCTGAAAACGGGCGGCTGGAAGCTATCGGCCGCGGCAATGCATTGCAGGAACAACTTGTCGACTGTAAAGATACCGGTGACAAACTTAATGAACGGCTTGCCGCTCTCCAGCGCGATACGGTTCGGATGGGTAACAACATCCGTAATTACCAGACAATGCTCAATTCGAACATGACACAGCAAGAGAAACTGAACGCTCTCCTTAGCCAGAAGATGGAAGAACTGAACGAACGTGAACGGACGATCAACGAATTGCAGGACATGATCAATGCCCAGAATGAGAAAGTTCAAAACCTGCTAAGCAGCGTAAAGGATGCATTATTGGGTTTCGGCAGCGACGAACTGACCATTACCGAGAAGGATGGTAAAGTATATGTTGCCATGTCGGATAAGTTATTGTTCGAGTCGGGTAGTGCACGTGTAGACAAGAGGGGTAAGGAAGCATTGGCTAAATTGGCTGAAGTCCTCAACAAGCAAACGGATATCGATGTATATATCGAAGGCCATACCGACAGTAAACCGATCAACACGGCGCAGTTTAAGGATAACTGGGATTTGAGCGTGATCCGTGCAACTTCGGTTGTCCGCATCCTGACAAAAGATTACGGTGTTAATCCATTGCAGATACAGCCTTCCGGCCGCGGGGAATATATGCCGGTTGCCGATAACGAATCGGCTGAGGGACGCAGCAGGAACCGCCGGACGGAAATTATTATGGCTCCTAAATTGGATAAACTTTATCAGATGTTACAATAGTCGCTTTACTTTTCTCTTGATAGAAAAGTAATAAAAAAAACAAGGTTCCATCAGCTTCACTCTTCCTCTACATTAAATGTAAAGATGACCGAAAAGCCGGTGGAGCCTTGTCTCTTCTTAGTTGTTCTTCCTCTCAATTTCAAAAGCAGTCCATTCCAGTTCTTGGGGTGAACAAGGATACCAAATATCCATATCTTCCCCACCCTGTTCTTTTGTCAAATGGATCAGATAAGTATATATTTCCAAAAATATACGTCCATTTCGATCCTGTATACTGGAATAATAATTACCTATATCAGTCATTTCCGGTGTTGAATATCCCATCCTCATATCAGTAACCGGAAAAAGCATTTTATCTTCTTTTTCTTCCACTTTTACCATTGCTTTATGAATATAATATAGATATGATTTATCATACCCGGACTCCTTTACAACCAGTTCCGGTAATGTTCCTTTATAGACATTCAAAGCATAACAAGTATTAAAACCTTTTATAATCAGACTATCCCCGATTTCTATCGGCAAATAGGTTATTTGAGGTTCTGAAGGATCTACTTTATCTGCTGACTGTAAATCATCCTTTGAACAAGCCGCTAAAACCAAAACAAGCAACAGGCTAAACACAAAACATTGTTTCTTCATATAATTATATCATTAATATTTATACTAAAAACGGCATGCCTTGTTTTATATTGCATGACAGTAATATTATGTTTGTAAGACTATTCATTACAGGCTTCTGAATATTCATCAAAATATATCTTTACTAGTTTACCCTTTGACGGAATTAAAGGATGTTTTTTTATAAAGATATGAGCTTCGAAGCTGATAATGACTGATACAATTGTTTTTGGTGCAGTTGCTCAGGATTACTGACTCTAATATATTTAGACTCTGATTGAAATATTAATTTGATTTATTCTAGTGCGATAATCTGTCATAAAGTTTATTATATGGCTGTTTTAGTATCTGGTATGTTGGATGAATTGATTGAATTAGAAAAAGGATGATTACAATATTTAACAGTATTGCCATTGATATCAGTTCCTAAATCTCGTTTTAAACGAATTTGAACTTCGTTTAAAACGAAATTATTTTTCTTTTAAATGAAGTTAGGGTTTATTTAAGATGAAATATTTGTTAATTATGGTTGAATGCGATCGTTTTTGGATGATTTTATCACTTGATATTTATGTTATTTAGCAGAATTGTTTTCTGGAAGAGATGAAAATGTATGTGTAATTTAAATGACATATTTATGTGGAGACAGCTTTTTATAACCACTTTGTTTGTTTTATATCAACAAAATAGAATAAAAGCTGTATTTGCTTTGTAAAAAGCAGAATAAAGATGTTTTCAATCTTCTTTAGAATTGAATAAAAAACAATATGTCTAATCAGAGGTATGTACAGCCTGCTGACGATAAGGGTAAAATGACATTTTGATAAACAGAGTCAAATATTAGCTGTTTTGATTTTATTGCTAGACTGGATTATAGAAAGATAAGCCATCCCACTCAATTCCCTTATTTCAAGAACTCTTCCGTCTTTCGGAAAAACTCCGCAATATGTGCCCCGTCCACAAACCCATGATGTACGTAGATTGCAACCGGGATAACCAGCTTCCCTTCATGGGTCACTGCTTTTCCTACATTCAGCAGCGGATAGCTGGAGCCGCTTTTTCTTTCCTGCGTATAAGTGATAGAGGTAAAATAAAGGTCGGGAGTGGCACTTACCAGAATGACGCTATACCGGCTGTCTTCCGTTGCGATGTTTTCTGGCTCGTAGGGATCACCGTCTTCCGGTATCGTGTCGATGATGTGGCGCGCTTCTTTATAAAAGGTATCGAAATCCTCTATCCAGGGGATTCTCACGGTAAAGAATTTTCCATTTTGGTGCATACGTATCGGGCATAAAACGTCGACAGTATCATAACAGATAATCTGCCCGCTATTATTTATCCTGAACCGTAACTCCTTTATTTCATTGGCTGCCCGCAGGATTGCATACAAATAATGGAGGAAGAACGACTGCCCGTTCTCCTTCGCCCGCTGTCTGGCTCCGGAACATTCCACCTCGGAAGTGATGGATATGCTTGGATTTTCAAAGTTTCGGAAGAAATTGAAATTCTCTTTTCGTTCCCAACTCTCAAAATCAATGATTTGCTTCTTGGGATAAACAGGTTGTGAGTTCATTGTATATACTATGTTTTACAGATTGATTACAAAGATAGCTATTTCATTTTGATAAGCCGACCTTTTCAAAATGGAAGGGTTCTTCTTCCTGCTTATTTTTTCAGATAAACTATATCTTATTGATAACCTTTGTGTTACATGATTTGCCTGTTTTCTGGCACGCCTTTGGAATATAAGAAGGCGAACGAATAATAGTAACAATAAAAAAAGATTGAATTATGAATGACTATGTATCTTTTGGATTTTTATGTGTAGTGGGAGTGGCCTGCTACTGGTTTTTCTTTAAGTGTGTAGATTGGTTTGAGAAGATTTAAAAAAAGAAGGAGGAAAGGATGTTTACAGCTTTATTTATACTCTGTGTAGTAATCTTCGGGTATCTGATGTATGTGTTGATCAAACCCGAAAAGTTTTAATCGTAATTTAAGGTGAAAAGATGAATACGGAATTAATCGGTAGTATTGCGCAAATCGTACTTATGGTCGTATTGGCCTACCCGCTGGGGATGTACATTGCCAAAGTATATAAGGAAGAGAAGACTTGGCTGGATTTCATGGCTCCCGTTGAAAAATGGATTTACAAACTTTGCGGGATCAACCCGGATGAAGAAATGAACTGGAAGAGTTTCCTGAAAGCTCTTCTTACGATCAATGTTTTTTGGTTTTTCTGGGGAATGGTGCTGCTCTGCACACAGAAATACTTGCCGCTCAACCCCGACGGTAACGCAAGCCAGAGTCCTGATCTGGCATTCAATACCTGTATCAGTTTTATGGTGAACTGTAACCTGCAACATTATAGCGGTGAAAGCGGCTTGACCTATTTTACACAGTTGTTCGTTATCATGCTGTTCCAGTTCATTACGGCGGCAACCGGTATGGCGGCACTGGCCGGAGTCTTTAAGGCGATGGCGGCAAAGACGACGAATACGATCGGTAACTTCTGGAATTATCTGGTGAAAAGTTGTACCCGTATCCTGTTGCCTATGTCGCTGATAGTCGGTTTTATCCTGATCCTGCAAGGCGTTCCGATGGGATTCGACGGGAAAATGGCCGTGACGACTATGGAAGGAACGGAACAACTGGTTTCGCAAGGGCCTACGGCTGCGATCGTCCCTATCAAACAGTTAGGAACCAACGGTGGTGGTTATTTCGGGGTGAATTCTTCGCATCCGTTGGAAAACCCGACCTACCTGTCTAATATGGTGGAATGCTGGGCTATCCTGATCCTGCCGATGGCGATGGTCTTTGCACTGGGCTTTTACCTGAAGCGTAAGAAACTGGGCTATACGATTTTCGGTGTGATGCTGTTTGCTTACCTGGCGAGCGTGGCAATCAATACATATTATGAGATGAACGGCAACCCCAGGATAACGGAAATGGGGATCGACCAAACCTGCGGGGCGATGGAAGGAAAAGAAACCCGTCTGGGCCCGGCTGCCACTGCACTTTGGAGTTGCACGACAACGGTAACATCCAATGGCTCTGTGAATGGTATGCACGATAGCACGATGCCGTTGTCAGGAATGATGGAGATGCTGAATATGCAGATCAATACCTGGTTTGGCGGTGTAGGAGTAGGATTTATGAACTACTATGCTTTCCTGATCATCGCAGTCTTTATCAGTGGGTTGATGGTGGGACGTACGCCGGAATTCCTCGGAAAGAAAGTGGAAGCACGTGAAATGAAGATCGCTACGATCGTGGCGCTGGCTCACCCGTTCGTGATCCTGATCTTTACCGCTATTTCCAGTTATATATATGTCAATCATCCCGCTTTTGTGGAAAGTGAAGGAGGGTGGCTGAATAATCCGGGCTTCCATGGCCTCAGTGAAATGCTTTACGAATATACATCGGCTTCAGCCAATAACGGTTCGGGCTTTGAAGGATTGGGCGATAATACCTGGTTCTGGAATTTTACAACCGGTCTGGCGCTGATCATTTCCCGCTACCTTCCGATCGTAGGACAGGTTGCCATCGCGGGACTGCTGGCACAAAAGAAGTTCATTCCGGAAAGTGCCGGAACGCTTAAGACCGATACGGTGACGTTTGGTGTGATGACATTCTGCGTGATCTTTATCGTTGCCGCCCTGTCGTTCTTTCCGGCGTTGACATTAGGCCCTATTGCCGAGTATTTTAGCATTTACTAATTAGCTGATAGTTTAATAAAGAATAAGATGAAAGAGAATAAATCCGCTTCTTTGTTTCCGAAGGAGCTTGTTATAGAAAGCATGAAGCAGTCGTTCGTTAAATTGGACCCGCGGACGATGTTTCGTAACCCGATCATGTTTATCGTTGAGATAGTGACGTTTGTCATGCTGGTCGTTACCATCTGGGCTGCTGCTACGGGAGCAGAAAACCAGGGGACATTCGGGTATAACTTATTTGTTTTTGTTGTGTTGTTTCTCACCCTGCTCTTTGCCAACTTTGCCGAAGCGATCGCGGAGGCACGCGGCAAAGCCCAGGCGGACAGCTTGCGCAAGACGCGGGAAGAGACGCCAGCCAAACTGGTTATCTCAAACGGCTCTGTCTCTGTGGTGAGCAGTTCCAAGTTGAAGAAAGGAGATATCTTTATTTGTGAAGCAGGCGACACGATCCCGTCGGACGGTGAAATAATCGAGGGTCTTGCCTCTATCGACGAAAGTGCGATCACTGGTGAATCTGCTCCGGTAATCCGTGAAGCCGGGGGCGATAAAAGTTCCGTAACAGGTGGTACGAAAGTACTTTCCGACCAGATCAAAGTGATGGTGACTACCCAGCCGGGCGAGAGCTTCCTCGATAAGATGATCGCGCTGGTGGAAGGTGCTTCCCGGAAAAAGACGCCGAACGAGATTGCCCTGACGATCTTGCTGGCTGGCTTCACACTGGTATTCGTGGTTGTTTGTGGTACATTGAAACCTCTTGCTGATTATTCGAATACGCAGATCACTATTGCAGCTTTCATTTCCCTGTTCGTCTGCCTGATCCCGACAACGATCGGCGGCCTGCTGTCGGCTATCGGTATTGCCGGAATGGATCGTGCCTTGCGTGCCAATGTCATTACCAAGTCGGGAAAAGCGGTGGAGACTGCCGGGGATATCGATACCTTATTATTAGATAAAACGGGAACTATTACGATCGGTAACCGTAAAGCGACACAGTTCTATCCGGTAGCCGGTATCGACGAACAGGCATTCGTACAGGCTTGCCTGCTGGCTTCCCTTTCCGATGAAACGCCCGAAGGTAAATCGATTGTCGAACTGGGACGTGAGAAAGGTATCCGCATCCGCGACCTGAGCACTTCCGGCTCCAAGATGATCAAGTTCACGGCAGAAACCAAATGTTCGGGTGTCGACCTTAAAGATGGTGTCCGTATCCGTAAAGGTGCTTTCGACGCAATCCGCAGGATGAGTGAAGCGGCCGGAAATAAATATCCGCAGGAAGTGGCCGAACTTGTACAGAAAATTACGAGCAACGGCGGTACTCCGCTGGTCGTTTCGCAGGATGACTATATTATCGGTGTGATCGAATTGCAGGATATTATCAAACCCGGCATCCAGGAACGTTTCGAACGTTTGCGCAAGATGGGAGTAAAGACGGTAATGGTTACCGGAGATAATCCTTTGACGGCAAAATATATCGCTGAAAAGGCGGGTGTAGACGATTATATCGCCGAAGCCAAGCCCGAAGATAAGATGAATTATATCAAGAAAGAGCAGGAAAGCGGTAAGCTGGTCGCCATGATGGGTGACGGTACGAACGATGCTCCGGCACTGGCACAGGCAAACGTCGGGGTAGCCATGAACAGCGGTACGCAGGCGGCAAAAGAAGCCGGCAATATGGTGGATCTCGACAACGACCCGACCAAATTGATCGAGATCGTGGAGATCGGTAAGCAGTTGCTGATGACACGCGGTACATTGACTACTTTCAGTATTGCGAACGATGTGGCCAAATATTTCGCTATTGTCCCGGCCTTATTCATGGTGGCTATTCCCCAGTTGGGAGCACTGAATGTTATGCACCTGCATAGTCCGGAAAGTGCGATCCTGAGTGCGATCATCTTCAATGCGATCATCATTCCGATCCTGATCCCGCTGGCATTGAAAGGGGTTGCTTATAAACCGATCGGGGCTTCTGCCTTGTTACGCCGTAACTTATTGATATACGGTGTAGGTGGTGTAGTTGCACCGTTCGTTGGAATAAAATTAATTGATATGGTTGTCAGCCTGTTTATGTAATCAACAACAAAAAAATTAAAGATCATGATATCGAACTTAATAAAGTCATTAAAACTTACAATAGCCTTCTGTGTGCTGTTCAGTGTATGTTACATATTTATATTGTGGGCGTTTGCCCGGGTTGCTACTCCCAACAATGGTAATGCTGAAGTCGTGGAGTTGAACGGGAAGGTGGTAGGAGCTGCGAATGTAGGCCAGTCCTTCACCCAGGATATTTATTTCTGGGGACGCCCTTCCTGCGCGGGTGACGGCTACGACGCAACGAGTTCAGCCGGAAGCAATAAAGGTCCTTCCAATGAAGAATACCTGGCGGAGCTAGAAGCACGTATCGATACTTTCCTCGTACATCATCCGTATCTGAAACGCGCAGAAGTTCCTGCCGAGATCGTTACAGCCAGTGCTTCCGGCCTCGATCCGCACATCTCGCCCAAAGCGGCTTATGTACAGGTTCAGCGTGTGGCTGCTGCGCGCGGTGTTACTCCCGAACAGTTGATGGCGATTGTAAATGCCAACATTGAAGAACCTTTATTGGGGCTCTTCGGAACGGAGAAAGTGAATGTCTTAAAGTTGAATGTGGCTGTCGAAAAAGCCCTGGGTAAATAAGGATCCTTTACAAAACAAATAAATAACAACATGAAATCAATATTGAAAAAGATGGCTGCCGTAGCAGTGATATTCTCTGTAACTTCTTTGTCTTCTTCTTCCATAATGCAGGCGCAGGTAGGAGAAAAAGATGTAAACTTTACCGTTCAGGGGGATCTGGTCAGTTCATATGTATGGCGTGGAATGTACCAGACGAGTGCGAGCTTCCAACCGACCTTCGGATTGAGCATCGCGGGCTTTTCGCTGACTGCCTGGGGATCGACCGACTTCACCGGAGTAAACGAAAACTCCGGCCTGGGAGCTAAGGAGATCGACCTGACTGCCGCCTATACTTTTGGGAACACCGGACTAACTTTGTCGGTCGCCGATTTATGGTGGGCAGGACAGGGAGCCGGGAAGTATTTTAATTTTAAAAGTCATGAAACTGCTCATCATTTTGAAGGTGCTATTGCTTATTCGTTGCCGGTAGCGAAATTTCCGTTATCAATTGCCTGGTACACTATGTTTGCCGGTATGGATAAGAATAGCCATGATGAGCAGGCTTATTCTACGTATGTGGAGCTGAACTATCCGTTCAGTGTGAAAATGGTCGATCTGAATGTGACTTGCGGGTTTACTCCGTGGAATGCTCCGCAGTATTTGACGAATAGTTTTGCAGTAACGAATGTTGCGCTTAAAGGAACGACCGCAATAAAGTTCAGCGATTCATTTTCTTTGCCTATTTTTGCACAAGCCATTTGGAATCCTCGTCTCGAAGATGCCCATCTGGTTTTCGGATTCACATTGAAACCGTAATACAGAAAGACGGATGAACAGGGAACAGAGTGTACAGCACTTTCTCGACTTACTGAAAAAGTCGCGCCGTGGTAACTTCAAGATCTACATCGGTATGATTGCCGGTGTAGGCAAATCGTACCGGATGCTTCAGGAGGCACACGAGCTGCTTCGTAGCGGCATCGACGTACAGATCGGTTATATAGAGACACATGGACGGGTCGAAACAGAGGCGTTGGTAGATGGGTTGCCCCAGATACCGCGCCGTAAGTCTTTTTATAAAGGAAAGGAAGTGGAGGAGATGGACTTGCAGGCTATTCTGAGTATTCATCCCGAAGTTGTTATCGTAGATGAGTTGGCGCACTCCAATGTAGAGGGCAGCAAGAACGAAAAGCGATGGCAGGATGTGATGGATATCCTCGAAGCGGGTATCAGCGTGATTACCGCAGTGAATATCCAGCATCTTGAAGGGTTGAATGAGGAAGTGCAGGACATTGCCGGAATAGAGGTTAAAGAAAGGATACCGGATAGCGTACTGGAGCAGGCCGACGAAGTCGTGAATATCGACCTGACCGCCGATGAACTGGTGAAACGCCTGAAAGCCGGGAAGATATACCGTCCGGAGAAGGTGGAGACGGCCCTGAATAATTTCTTTAAGTCGGAAAACATTCTTCAGCTTCGCGAACTGGCCTTGAAGGAAGTGGCGTTGCGGGTGGAGAAGAAGGTGGAAAATTCGGTGCCGGTCAATACCGGGGTGCGGCATGAGAAATTCCTGGCTTGTATCAGCAGCAATGAACGTACTCCCCGGAAAGTGATACGGAAAGCTGCACGGTTGGCTACCCGTTATAATACAAAATTCTTTGTCTTATATGTGCAGACGCCCCGGGAGAGTATCGACCGGATACCGTTGGCCAACCAGCGTTATCTGTCGAACCATTTCAAACTGGCTACCGAATTAGGAGGGGAAGTGATCCGGATACAGTCCGAATCGGTCACCGACAGTATCGTTCAGGTGTGCAAAGAGAAAATGATAACTACTCTTTGTATCGGAAAGCCTTCCTTTAGCATACGTTCCTTGTTGTTTTCGTCGTATCGCTACCGGAATTTGCTGAATAGTTTGTCGCAGTTGAATATTGATTTAATAATAATAGCGTAGTATGAATAAGTCAGTTAATCTGAAGATTAAAACAAAGCTTATCTCCGGGATAGGTTTGTTATTCGTTATGATCGTATTGTTGGGAGGCCTGGCGGTAAAGAACATCAATAATATGTCTGTCGATACCCAGAATATCCTGGCGGATAATTACAATTCACTTCTTTATTCCAGGAGGATGTTGAGCGCCCTCGAACGTATCAAGACAGACCCGGTAGCCCAGGCAGAGTTCGCTAAGAACCTGGAACTGCAAAAAAAGAATATCACGGAGGTAGACGAGAATCTGGCAACGACGCATCTGGCAGCCCAGTATGAAGCCATGCATAAGGATCTGAACGATACGACTATCCAACGTGTCCGCATGGCCCTGAACGATATCATGAGCCTGAATATGGCAACCATCTACCGTAAAAGCCAGATTGCCGAACATACGGCCGACCGTGCCTTGTTGTGGATATGTGTGATCGCCATCATCTGCATCCTGACGGCTTTTGCCTTCCTGATCCGTTTACCCCGGTCGATCAATACGCCGATAAGGAAACTGACGGATGGCATCATGGAGATAGCCAACCATAATTATGAGAAACGGCTCGACCTGGGTAAGTACCAGGAGTTCTCGGAAGTCGCGAATTCTTTTAACCGGATGGCCGAACGCCTGACCGAATATCGTAAAAGTACACTGGCTGATATCATACAGGCTAAGAAATATATTGAAGCGATCGTGAACAGTATCACGGAGCCTATTATCGGTCTCGACGACAACCGCTCGATCCTCTTCGCCAACGACGAAGCACTTACGATCCTGAATCTGAAACGTGACATCGTGATCGGTAAATCCGCCGCCGAACTGGCCTTGAAGAACGACTTGCTCCGTCGCCTTGTCCGCGAGCTGATCCAGCCGGACGAGAAAAAGGAACCGTTGAAGATATATGCCGATAACAAGGAAAGCTATTTCCAGGCAAAATACATCCCGATCCGTGTGACCGACGAGAACGGAAAAGAAAACCAGTACGTAGGAGACGTGATCCTGTTGAAGAATATTACGGAATTCAAGGAACTGGATTCTGCCAAGACGACATTTATCTCAACGATCTCACACGAACTCAAGACTCCTATCTCAGCCATAATGATGAGCCTGAAATTATTGGAGGATAAACGGGTCGGAGAAATGAATGACGAACAGTTGGCCTTATCCCAAAGTATCAAAGACAGCAGTACACGTTTATTGGAGATAACCGGCGAACTGCTTAAAATGACGCAGGTGGAAACGGGTAAGCTGCAACTGAACCCGAAAATCACCAAGCCGATAGAATTGATCGACTATGCGATCAAGGCTAACCGTGTGCAGGCCGAACGCTTCGGTTGCCATATAGAAGTGGAGTATCCGGAAAAGATCTCGAAGCTGTTTGTCGACAGTGAGAAAATAGCCTGGGTATTGACGAACTTGCTATCGAATGCCATCCACTACACACCGGAGAACGGACGTATCATCATCGGTGCCCGTCAAATAGATAAGACCGTCGAGATCTTTGTACAGGACTTTGGGAAAGGTATCGATCCGCGTTATCACCAGAGTATTTTCGACCGTTACTTCCGTGTTCCGGGCACAAAGGTACAAGGCAGTGGCCTCGGACTGGCAATCAGCAAGGACTTCATCGAAGCCCACGGCGGCACCATCCATGTGGACAGCGAGATCGGCAAAGGAAGCACATTTGTTATCAGGTTTAACGTGTAAAAGAGAAGTGACCGGAACTATCTTTTTCTTATAAGACGAAAAAATGCCAGTACCGGCTGCTTAGTTAAGCAGTTGATACTGGCATTTATCTTTTGTTTATTTACTTTTTATCTTTCAGCAAATCGCGTATCTCTGTCAATAACTGAATGTCAGCAGGAGGAGCAGGGGGCGCAGCCGGAGCCTCTTCTGTCTTCTTCTTGTTCAGGGCATTCATCCCTTTGACCATCATAAAGATAGCAAAAGCAATGATGATGAAGTCGAAAGTGACCTGGATAAAGTTCCCGTAGTTGATCGTTACGGCAGGAGTGATCACTTTATCTCCTTCCATCACTGCGTGCTTCAGCACAATTTTCAGGTCGGTGAAGTTTACACCGCCAACCAGTACTCCAACGGCAGGCATGATGATATCTGCAACAACTGAAGATACGATCTTTCCGAAAGCACCACCGATAATGATACCGACAGCCATGTCGACGACGTTGCCGCGCATGGCAAACTGTTTAAATTCTTGTAAAAATTTCCCCATATATATTCGCCTTTTTTATGTTATAACCGTAATGGTTTGAATTTGGTTGCGAATATACAATATTTTGTTAAAAAAATCAGGCAAGAATTAGCTTTTCTATATCTTCATCCGGTGTGCTGATTGTCCCGATCCCGAAGTTTTCAACCAATACCTGCGCGATATTCGGTGAAAGGAATGCCGGAAGTGTCGGCCCCAGGTGGATGCTCTTAACCCCCAGACTCAGCAGGGCCAACAGTACAATGACGGCCTTCTGTTCATACCATGCGATATTGTAAACGATCGGCAACTGATTGATATCTTCCAACCCGAAGGCTTCCTGCAATTTCATGGCGATAACGGCCAGTGAGTAACTGTCGTTGCATTGTCCGGCATCCAGCACGCGGGGAATGCCGCCTATGTCGCCGAGCGGCAGTTTGTTATAACGGTATTTGGCACAACCGGCAGTCAGGATTACGCAATCGGATGGCAATTCGCTGGCGAACTCGGTATAGTAGTTACGGCTTTTCATTCTTCCGTCGCATCCGGCCATGACGACAAATTTACGGATAGCTCCGCTTTTTACGGCATCGATCACTTTATCGGCTAAAGCCATGACCTGATTGTGAGCAAATCCCCCGGTGATCTGTCCGTGTTCAATTTCCGTCGGAGCCGCACAACGTTTAGCATGTTCAATAATTTCAGAAAAGTCTTTTGTCTTGCCGTCTTCTCTCGATGGAATATGTTTCCATCCCGGAAAACCGGTCGAGTTGGTTGTATAAACACGATCCCGGTAAGAAGCTCCTTCCAGTGGGGGAACGATACAGTTTGTCGTGAACAGGATGGGGCCGTTGAAGCTCTCGAACTCTTCCCGTTGCTGCCACCAGGCATTTCCGTAGTTACCGACAAAATGTTTGTACTTCTTGAATGCCGGATAATAGTTTGCCGGCAGCATCTCGCTATGCGTATATACATCGATACCTGTCCCTTCCGTCTGTGCAAGCAGCTCTTCCATATCTTTCAGGTCATGACCGCTGATCAGGATCGCCGGATTATTACGTACTCCGATATTAACCTGTGTGATTTCCGGATTACCATAGCTGCTCGTATTTGCTTTATCCAGCAATGCCATTGCCTTGACACCCTGACTTCCGGTTTCTAGAACTAAGGCCGTTAGTTGTTCGGCAGAAAGGTCTTTCCGTAAGGTTTCGGCCAGCGCATATTGGATGAACTGATGCAGGCCTTCCTCTTCGAATCCCAGGTTTCCGGCATGTTCGACATAAGCTGCCATTCCCTTCAATCCGTAGATGATCAGTTCTTTCAAAGAACGGATATCGGGATTGGCCTCACGAAGTACACCGACCGTCAGCGCCTTTCCTTCAAAAGAACTTTCATCCCCTTTCCAGACCAGTTCATCGATAACCGGTAACTGAATACCATGTCTGCCGGCCTCTTCTTTTAGTTGATCTCTCAATAGCAAACCGTTGACAATCCGTTTAGTAATACTTTCTATATCGAAGTTTGCATTTGTAATAGTAGAGAAAAGAGCATCCACAACGAAATGATCGACATGTGCGGAAACTTCTATTCCCGCATTCCGCAGCCGGGTAGCAACAACGGATACGCCTTTGGTAACGAACAAGAGTAAGTCCATGCGGTTGGCGGTTTCATCATCTTTCCCGCAAACGCCCTTGATTGTACAACCTGTACCTTTCGCAGCTTCCTGACACTGAAAACAAAACATTTTAGCTTCCATACTTTATCTTTATTTATTGGTTTATTGTTTCTGGAAACAAAAGTAGGAGAGCCAGGTTTCTTATATTGTACCAAATGTTACAAACATGAATATTTTTTAGATAAATACGGTTGTACTTTTATTTGTATACAAGGAGGGATACATGTTTCAGCACTATGTCATTTTATCTATATGTTTACAAATCTGTTTCTTCTAGGTGAAACACTTGTTTCACCTAGAAGAAACAGTTGTTTCACTATGATGAAACAGTATCAATGATACTGCTTTCGTAAAAGCATATGGAGGTTGTTTATATGCACTACAGCGAATGTTTACTGCCAACAGTATCGGTAACAATTTACCTTTGCAGGAAAATAAGGTTTCTTCCATATCTTTTGTTATATTTGCCTGTATATATAATTGAATATGATTGCAATACTTTCTGAATCCGTACTGTTTAAAAATATCTCTGATAAAGAGATTGCCGATTTGCTGGAAACTGCAGCCTATCGGGTGGCTGCTTACCAGGCAAAGGATGTCGTAGCCCTTCAGGGAGCACCCTGCAATCACCTGATGATTGTCCTTAGTGGACTCTTGCAGGGGCAAATGGTGAATGACGCAGGCAAACTCGTTGTTATAGAAGAATTGCAGGCTTCTCAATTGCTGGCGCCGGCTTTTTTGTATGCACCGAAAAACAATCTTCCGGTAAATATTATAGCGATGGAAACGTCAGAGATTTTATTTATCCACCGGGATGATTTTACGCACTGGATGCAACTGAACAAACAACTTCTTCAAAACTTTCTGATGCTCATATCCGGAAGGAGTCATTTCCTGAGTGATAAGATCATGTTTTTGTCTCTGAAGAATATAAAGAATAAGATTGCGGATTATTTGCTGCGTAAATTATCGGATACCTCACCGGATGTAATTCATTTGACTGAAACGCAGCAGGAAATAGCAGACTCGTTTGGTGTTACCCGTCCTTCCCTGGCAAGGGCATTGGCAGAGATGGAGCAGGAGGGAATTATTGCTATAGACAGGAAAGTGATAAAAGTTTGTAATATGCAGCTTTTGAGACAGATGGGACAATAAAGAATCCAATTGTAAGAGATTTGCCAGCCAATATACTTAATAAGGATTAAAAGAAATTAATCCATCAGTCCAATATACCGACTTCGGTCGGCTTTTAATTATCTTTGTAACTGAATTTTAGAACAGCGCCACAAACCGACCACTTATAGTATCAAAACCAATAGTTTTCTGTTTAATTTTATAATATCAGTCAAAGTAGAACTTTATTTAATTACATGATGAAAAAGGATTTATTTATTAGGATACTAATTCTATGGGGATTATTAACTGGATTTACAGAGATACATGCAACCGGAGATGTGACGGGACCAGTTATGTCCAGTGATATTGTCTATACACTTCCAATAGAGAAAGTGACTCCGATTTATGGCAGTCGCTATAATGGTACAATTAATAGTTTTAATATTAATGACAATTGGGGAGGAAAGACAACACCTTCATTTGCACTGACTGAAGATGACTTTAATCTTATTAAATTATCGAATTTCGATTTCCACCCATTGACTTTTTATGGTTCACCAGTCGACTTATCGACGGCTACATACATAAATATAGATGCATTTTTTAGTAGGGATGTCAGTACTGTTGGAATAAAATTATATCCGTCAGGTGATACTGATTATGAGTTTACCAGTAATAAAACATATAAAAAGGGAAAATGGCATTCCATTCAAATCCCTTTAAATGAATTTATACGTGTGAAAGGAGATGAAGCACTCCAAAAAACTACTTCTATGCTATTAAGCGTACAAGGAGATGACGTGGGAGTTACTGCTTATCTTGACAATATCTATTTTTCTATGGAAGCTAATGAACCGATAGAAATACCGGCTGCTTCAACACCGGAACGTCCTTCCGCCAACGTTGTTAATTTCTATAGTACTCAATATGGAACAGATACTGATTTAGTGTTTTTAGATTGGGGAGGAAAATATACAGTTTCAAAAAAAAATGATAGTGAGGATAATGAATTGCTTAAATTCTCCAGGTTTAATTGGGGGGCAATCCAGTATGACCTCAATAATCAGGTACTGGAAATTGGGAATAACAATAGATTCCGTTTAAATGTGTATTCGGAAAATGCCCTTCCGGCTTTTAAAGTAATATTGATGCTTTATGAAAATAGGATAGGAAATGCCGAAAATATCGAATTTGAAACACAGGCATCTAATCTGGCTGCCAATGAGTGGCATTCTATTGATGTTGATATTAATGATTTTCTGGAAAAAACAGAACGTAAAATAAGTACAATTCAAATCCATACCGGTAGCAGTAATAATACGATCTATTTGAATCATATCTATTTTTATAATGATAAAGATATCACACCTGTAGAAAGTGCCCCAGAAAATATGGCCTATCTTCCTCCCGTGCAATTAAATCCGGCGAATGTAATTTCTATATTTAGCGATTCTTATACAAACGGACTTTCGACTGGCTATCCCGAAGTTGTTGATAAGGGGCAAACCACTGTAGAAGCAATTGTCCGGCGGGGTAATAATTTCTTTTATCAGTTAACGGAAACAGATCAGTTTCCTTTAGACCTGGGAAACGTCGATCTTTCGGGAATGGATTCTTTGCATATCGATATCTATTCGCCGGATGCAACATCTTTGAGTATTACTCTTGATGGCGGGAATAAACATTCTATTCCTGTAACGCTTATTCCGGGAGAATGGAACCGTATGAATTTTGCATTATCTGAGTTTGCAGATGTGTCTTTGGATGACGTTGATTATTTGTCTCTTGAAGGTGGAAATGGGAAAACATTCTTTATTGATAATATTTATTTCTTCAGGAAAAAGGAGCTATTCACTCCTACTCCGATTGAGAATTTGAATAAGAAGTTGGGAAAAGGGATAAATTTGGGAAATATCTATGACCAATCGAATCTGGAATGGAATGATGCTTACATTGCGATGGTAAAAGAGAAAGGATTCACGCATGTTCGTTTGCCTATCCGTTGGGATAATGACGGAAGAAGTTTGAATGAAGAGCCTTATAATATAGATGAAGCATTTATGCTGAAAATGAAAACAGTCATAGATAAGATTCTTGCCGCCGATTTAAAGCTTGTAATCAACATGCATCATTATAATCCTTTAATGGAATTATCGGGAGAAGAACAGACGAAAGAAATGGAACGTTTCCTTGTTTTGTGGGCGCAAATTGCTGAATACTTCCAAAATTATCCGGAAGATTTAGTCTTTGAAATACTTAATGAACCCAGAGATAATATGACGGTTGCGCTATGGAACGAATTACTGGAAAAAGCTATAAATACCATACGGGTAACGAATCCGAATCGCGCCATAATGGTTGGTACGACGGATTGGGGAACGGTTTATGGATTGGAGGGATTGAAACTTCCTCAGGATAACCATCTTATTTTGACAGTTCATTATTATAATCCAATGCCGTTTACCCATCAGGGGGCTGAGTGGTCCGGTAATCCTCCGATTGGATATAAGTGGTATGACTCACAGAGTGATAGGGATGCTGTAATAAATGAATTTAATCTCATCCGAGATTTTTCTGCGGCTAACAATAATATACCCGTCCATATCGGCGAGTTTGGTACTTATGACAGAGCGGACATAGATTCGCGCCTGCTCTGGACTACCTTTGTCACACGTACGATTGAGCAGTATGGTTACAGTTATGCCTATTGGGATTTTGGAACTGACTTTGGAATTTATGACGTTGCTACCGGACAATTCCGTCAGCATTTATTGGATGCTTTATTTACAAATAAGATTCCGGAAAAGCCAATGGACTTCCATATTGTTGGAAGCGAAACCGTCTACGACAGCAATATTAATAAAGGTAGCAACTGGAACACCGGCTCAATAGGGTATTGGACAAACTCTTGGGATAATGGTGAGCTAACAGTTTCTATTACTAACGAAAGGGAAAATGCATGGGATGTTCAACCTATTTTAATTACCGGCATTGAAGAGGGAGCAATATATACTGTTACATTTACTGTCAGTGGAGATACTGAAGGTTATACTTTTTCACACTATATCGGGAAAAGTGGTGCCGCTTATGTTCCCTATGGTCCCAATGTATCATTCTCTCCCAAACTGCAGGAGGAAACATATTCTTATACTTTTACAATGTTGAGGGAGACGGATAATGAAGCACGTTTTACTTTAGATATGGGAGGTCAGGGAACAGGTCGTTTTACATTTAAAAATATCTCTATAACGAAAGGTTTTCTAGCAATTAGTTCTGCTACTATCCCTAAAATGAGTGAGCCGGATGTATCTACTGTCTTTAGTTCGTTCTATAATAACGGTCTGTCGACAGTCGCATTTCCTTCAATGGGAGGGACAATTAAGGGGGAAGAAAAAGATGTGAAAGAAAATGAGATTATTAAGCTGGATAATTTTGATAAACAAGATGTCACGCTGGGAACATCACTTGTACTGAATGATAAAGATCATCTTCACCTGGATGTTTATCCGCGAAGTGGATTGAAATTGGTTGTAACAGCGGGAAACGAAGGTACAGTACAAAAATATAGTTACACTTTAAAACCTCACACATGGAATGCGCTTGATATTGATTTAACCGGTCTTCTGGCTAAAACAAAGGGAAAGATCGATAATATTAGCCTATCCTGTGATCTCGGAGGACGGACGCTGTATCTGGATCATATCTATTTTTCCTGAAAAGATTCGGGAACAGATCCATCTGAACCGGAAGAGCCGCTTGCTCCTTCTGAAGCTGCTCCTGTTCCTACACAGGCTGCAAATAGAGTTGTTTCTATCTTTAGCGATACTTATGCCAATATTCCGTACTCTTTTGATAGTCAGGATGGACAAACAACAGAAGTTGACTATGTTCGGATAAATGGTAATAATACCTTGAGACTGACCAACACTAACATCTTGTTCATTAATTTGGATAATGTAAAAGTAGACCATATGGAGCAATTACATCTGGATGTGTGGACAGCAGAGACGGAAACATTTAATTTATACTTGTCAGACGGGAACTATGAGACACCGGCTATAAACATGTCAAGTAGGGGAGAGGAGTGGAAGTCATTTAATATACTTCTGTCTGATTATGAGAAGTATATAAATTTAGCGAATCTGTATTCTATCCGGATGGAGGCGAACAGGCAAAGTATTTACTATGTTGACAATTTATATTTTTATTCAACCCCGCCTACCGATAATTCTGTCATTCAACAGGGGAGTGATATAACTTATAAAATTCAGGGTAATCAATTACTTCTAGAATCGCAAATTCCGCTTCAATCTGTAGTAGTCTTTGATGTTACCGGACGTATTAGCTCCAATATAAGAACGACTGCTGTTTGTGTGACTATTGACCTGAATCAGTTGAATAGTGGAGTCCATTTCTTGCAGATGGTTGACTCGGAAGGTAAAATGAAAACAATCAAATTTGTGAAGAGATAAACATATAATAAAAAATAAACCCACAACTTTCGTTAGAAAGGAGTGGGTTTACTTTTTAAGTAATTTATACCGGACTGGGTATTACTTATTTAAGAAAGAACTTTTCATTCTGGCGATATCTGTCAGATAATCCTGTAAATCCTGTTCGTGTTCTTCTTCCATTGCCAGGATATGTTTGGCAATTTCGCAGGTTGTAAAGTCTTTGCCATCTGTAAATTCGGCGATTTGTTGGTATCTCACGATTGCACAACGTTCTGAAGCAATATTCTGGTTTAGCAGGCTGACAACATCAAAGTCATTTGGTACATCATATTTACATCTGGCCAGTTCGAACCATTGTTTAGGATCGAGAACAGGAACACCTTCCAGTTCGATGATACGGTCTGCCAGCAATTTAGCGTGGCCTAGTTCCTGTCCGGCATGTTCTTCAAATTCAGCCTGTACGTTTGCACGCATAGCGCCTTCTGCAACTAATGCTCCTACCCAATATTGATAGTATGCTAACCATTCTTCTGATAATGCAGCGTTAAGCTGTGATAGTAAACTTTCTACATCCAATTTTTTCTGTAGGATCTTAACACTTTCTTTTGCCATAACTGTAAAATTTAGTTTAGTATAATGCTCGTTTGTATTGTTCAAACAATGCTATTGAGCGTTTGTTCATACCGGAACTTGATACAGTTCAGATTTATTGTTTTTTTCAATAATGTTAGCGATCAGTCGTCCAGTTCACCGAATTTACCGGTTCCCAGATCTATATAAGCCTGTTTTAATTCTGCTACATTGTTCATGACGAATGGGCCGTATGCTGCGATAGGTTCTTTGATAGGCTCGCCACTCAGTACAAGGACAGTTGCTTTGTTTACAGCCTGGATAGTGAATGTTTCTCCCTTGTTTTCGAATAAGGCGAAATAGTCGGTTGGAACCAATTCGTTGTTATTGATCTTTACGGAGCCTTCAACAACCAGGATTGCTGTGTTATAGTTTGCCGGAAATGAAAATTCTGTGCTTGCACCTTTATTTATTTTTGCATTGAACATATTTATCGGAGTAAAGGTGGATGCTATCCCGGTTGTATCCTGGTACTTGCCGGCAATCACCTCGATCAGTCCTGCATTATCTGGTAATTCAACTTTGGGGATCTGGCTGTTTACAATAGATTGATAGTTGGGATCCGCTTTTTTATCTTTAGCCGGAAGATTGATCCACAATTGTACGACATGGAATTCACCGCCTTTCTGACTGAAATTCTCTTCGTGATACTCCTTATGAAGTACTCCGGAGGCAGCTGTCATCCATTGGATATCACCCGGGCCGATTACACCACTATTTCCTCTGCTGTCATGATGGGCTACCTTTCCCTGATATACGATCGTGACAGTTTCAAACCCGCGGTGAGGATGTACTCCGACACCTCTTGGTTCTTTACGCGGTGAGAATTCCATTTTTGCATTATAATCCAAAAGGATGAAAGGATTCATACGTTCTCTGCTTAATTGTTCCAAATGTGGAATGAAATTATGTACCCTGAATCCGTCTCCAACCATATGGGGAGCAGGCGGAGCTATGATGTTTTCGACTTTTTTTGTTGTCATATAATTATCTCCTTATTTTTTAGTAAAAACAAAAAAGGGAAGGGCTTTGTTGTATCTGCTGGCTTTTCCCATATAATAATGTATAGGGAAAGGTGCTTTTTCAGGTATTTGAGAGGTGATAGCGACTGAATTTAAAGGAGAGTCCCCCGTTTGGGTATTTGTTATTTTTTTTTACTCCGTAATCGTCAGTGCTTCAGAAAAGTAGTGTATTTGGTGCGATTTTAAGTAAAAAATAATGCGAATAAAGTTTGGAGTGTATGTTGTAAAGCACTACTTTTGCATCCGCATTCGAGAGAGAACGGCACTGCAAAACATGATGAAAAAAACTTTTAGAAAAACTTCCGAAAACATTTGGAAGTATGAAATAAAAGTTCTTATCTTTGCATCCAC
>NZ_KQ033919.1:114029-640989 GCF_000969825.1 Parabacteroides gordonii MS-1 = DSM 23371 | reverse complement strand
GCGAACGTGGGGAACTGAAACATCTAAGTACCCATAGGAGAAGAAAATAAAAATGATTCCGCAAGTAGTGGCGAGCGAACGCGGAAGAGCCCAAACCAATACTGTTTAGGCAGTATTGGGGTTGTAGGACCACGTTGTGGCAAGAAATTAGTAAAGTAGAACACTTTGGAAAAAGTGATCATAGAGGGTGAAAATCCCGTATACGACTTACTAACGAAGCCTAGTGGTATCCTGAGTAGCGCGGGGCACGAGAAATCCTGTGTGAAACTGCGGGGCCCATCCCGTAAGGCTAAATACTCCCGAGAGACCGATAGCGAACCAGTACCGTGAGGGAAAGGTGAAAAGAACCTCGAACAGAGGAGTGAAATAGACCCTGAACCCGTCTGCCTACAAGCGGTCGGAGCAACGTAAGTTGTGACGGCGTGCCTTTTGCATAATGAACCTACGAGTTACTTTCTCCGGCAAGGTTAAGTGGTTCAGCCACGGAGCCGAAGCGAAAGCGAGTCTGAACAGGGCGGTTTAGTCGGAGGGAGTAGACGCGAAACCAAGTGATCTACCCATGGTCAGGTTGAAGGTTAGGTAACACTAACTGGAGGACCGAACCGGTAAGCGTTGAAAAGCTTTCGGATGAACTGTGGGTAGGGGTGAAAGGCTAATCAAACTTGGAGATAGCTCGTACTCCCCGAAATGCATTTAGGTGCAGCCTAGGGTTAGTATAGTATGAGGTAGAGCGACTGATTGGATGCGAGGGCTTCACCGCCTATCAAGTCCAGATAAACTCCGAATGCGTACTATATATTGCCCTGGAGTGAGGGCGCGGGTGCTAAGGTCCGCGTCCGAGAGGAGAAGAATCCAGACCATCAGCTAAGGTCCCCAAATAACAGTTAAGTTGAACTAACGAAGTCAGACTGCAGAGACAGCTAGGATGTTGGCTTGGAAGCAGCCATTCATTTAAAGAGTGCGTAACAGCTCACTAGTCGAGGAGTTTGGCGTGGATAATACTCGGGCATAAACTGTTTACCGAAGCTATGGATCCAGTAATGGATGGTAGGGGAGCATTCCAGTGGCGTAGAAGGTGAGGGATAACCCTTGCTGGAGTAGCTGGAAAAGCAAATGTAGGTATAAGTAACGATAAAGGAAGTGAGAAACTTCCTCGCCGAAAGACTAAGGTTTCCTGATCAACGTTAATCGGATCAGGGTAAGTCGGGACCTAAGGATAAGCCGAACGGCGATTCCGATGGAAGAATGGTTTAATATTCCCATACTACTTTATGGAGCGATGTGGAGACGGAGAAGTGACAGTCCTGCTGCCTGACGGAATAGGCAGTTAAAGGGTGTAGACGTTGATCTGAGTAGGCAAATCCGCTCGGAGAGTCGAACCTGACAGTATACCGAGTACTTGTACAAGGTAATATGGACGTAATCAGGCTCCCTAGAAAATCCGCTAAGCATATTCATAGAGTACCCGTACCGTAAACGGACACACGTAGTTGGGTTGAGAATACTGAGGCGCTCGAGTGATTCACGGTTAAGGAACTAGGCAAATTGACCCTGTAACTTCGGGATAAAGGGTCCCACTGTAACAGGTGGGCGCAGAGAATAGGTCCAGGCAACTGTTTAACAAAAACACATGGCTGTGCAAAATAGAAATATGACGTATACAGCCTGACACCTGCCCGGTGCTGGAAGGTTAAGAGGAGATGTCATCGCAAGAGAAGCATTGAATTGAAGCCCCAGTAAACGGCGGCCGTAACTATAACGGTCCTAAGGTAGCGAAATTCCTTGTCGGGTAAGTTCCGACCTGCACGAATGGTGTAATGATCTGGACACTGTCTCAACCGTGAGCTCGGTGAAATTGTAGTATCGGTGAAGATGCCGATTACCCGCGATGGGACGAAAAGACCCCGTGAACCTTTACTATAGCTTTACATTGAATTTGGGCAACTAATGTGTAGGATAGGCCGGAGACTTTGAAGCAGGTACGCTAGTATTTGTGGAGTCGCCGTTGAAATACGGCCCTTTGGTTGTTTGAGTTCTAACTCGCTAAGCGAGGACACTGTATGGTGGGTAGTTTGACTGGGGTGGTCGCCTCCAAAAGAGTAACGGAGGCTTCTAAAGGTACCCTCAGACCGATTGGTAACCGGTCGTAGAGTGTAATGGCATAAGGGTGCTTGACTGGGAGAGAGACAACTCGATCAGGTAGGAAACTAGAGCATAGTGATCCGGTGGTTCCGCATGGAAGGGCCATCGCTCAAAGGATAAAAGGTACTCCGGGGATAACAGGCTGATCGCTCCCAAGAGCTCATATCGACGGAGCGGTTTGGCACCTCGATGTCGGCTCGTCACATCCTGGGGCTGGAGAAGGTCCCAAGGGTTGGGCTGTTCGCCCATTAAAGTGGCACGCGAGCTGGGTTCAGAACGTCGTGAGACAGTTCGGTCTCTATCTATCGTGGGCGTAGGATATTTGCGAGGCTCTGACACTAGTACGAGAGGACCGTGTTGGACAGACCACTGGTTTACCGGTTGTACCGCCAGGTGCACCGCCGGGTAGCTAAGTCTGGATTGGATAAGTGCTGAAAGCATCTAAGTACGAAGCCAGCCTCAAGATTAGATATCCCCATGAGGGTCGTCGTAGACTACGACGTTGATAGGCTACAGGTGTAAGGGCAGTAATGTCGAAGCCGAGTAGTACTAATAGCCCGAGACTTTCTATTTCCGGTAGGAAGGATTGATATATCAGCAGATGGCAAGTAGCAATACAGGCCATAAAGCGAAGGTTACTGTTAAAGTAGCGTTGTCCTAGGTCAAACATCTTAAAAGGTATTAAGGTGGTTATAGCGTTGGGGATCCACCTCTTCCCATTCCGAACAGAGAAGTTAAGCCCAACCACGTCGATGGTACTGCGTAAAAGTGGGAGAGTAGATAGCCGCCGTTTTAGAGTCAGAGACTCAAAACAAGGAAAAGGGATCAATCGAAAGGTTGGTTCCTTTTTGCATTTATGACAGATCACACTTTCTATATATAGATACCAATTCCTATATTTGTACTTCATTCGATTAAAACAATCTATAAACGTGGCGAATACAATACGACAGGATCATACTAAACAAATCAACCGGGTTATTGATTATATAAATTCGAATCTGAACAGGCAGATCTCAATAGATGAGTTATCATCTCTGGTTGATATTTCTACTTATCATTTCCACAGGATATTTACGACATCCATAGGTGAACCTGTTGGAAAGTATATTCTTCGGAGAAGATTAGAACGAGCTGCCAATGTTTTGTTGAGCGATCCTCTTGCAATTAAGGATGTGGCGTATGATTGGGGGTTTTCTTCTGCTTCTTCCTTTTGTCGTAGTTTTAAGCGTCATTTTGGTGTTTCAGCCGAAGAATATCGTCGCAAAAATGGATATCCGGATAGCAAGAAATGTCAATTCAAGAGCATAAATGAGCAACATACCTCGCTTTATTCACGGTACTTTTGTCGTGATAAAACAATTAAAGTAAATGGTATGGATATGAATTGCACTTTTGAAATTAAACAGATGCCTGAGAGGGCTATTATTTATTGCCGTCACCAGGGAGCATTGGATCAGATGCAGGAGGCTTTTGCCAATCTTATGAAATGGGCATTCCCCAGAGGATTTGTTTCACAATCGGATATGAGACTATTGTCTGTTTATCATGATGATCCCCGGGTTACTCCGAAAGATAAGTTAACTGCAGATGCAGCCATGTTTGTTCCGGAAGAAATAAAACCGGAAGGTATTGTTGGAAGCTATAAGCTTTCCGGTGGTTTATATGCGGTTGGACGTTTTGAGCTATCAATGTCTGAATTTCCGGCTGCCTGGATGGCCATGTTTGATTTATTGGAAGAGAATGGTTGTAAATGCGGTTATGGACATCATTATGAAATTTATCAGAACAACCATGATGAACATCCGGAAAAGAAGTTTATTGTAGATATTTGTATACCTGTCGAACCGGTATAAGCATAGCATATCTAATAAAAAAGCCCTATTCACTTTTTAATGAATAGGGCTTTTTTATTATTGAAGTTATAAAGAATCATTTAATACATATCTAAGTTGATCCATCATCAGGGATATTTCCGAATCTTCTATACCGGCGACGATCAGGTCTGGAATATCCTGGTTGAATTCTTCCTGGAACTTATGGAAGTTTCCATCTTCTTTTTCTATAGCTTGTCTGTAGAACTCTATAGCTCCCTTTATATTTTGCAGAGCCCATTCTGTATGGCCGGCATTTAACATATCCTGCGTATTAGGCTGGTTTGCTAATATTTTTTTATAGTAATTACGTGCCTGGTCATATTTGCCGGTCAGGAACGAACACCAGGCTATCGGGCGCCATGCTTTACTGTTGCTATCCATATAATCAACTTTGAAGAAACATTTTAATGCTTCACTGTAGTTTCTGAGTTCCAGATAACAATGTCCTATGCTGACCGTAATAGACAAATTGTCGGGATTCAGTTTCTCATACCGGCGATAATATTTCAATGCTTCTTCCGGCTCTTTCAGCGAACGGTAACAACCGGCGATTCGGCGAATCACCCATTTGCTTTGCGGATTTAAAAGGTCTGCTCGCAAATAAGCATCGAGAGCCCCCTGTAAGTCATCATTCATCTGTTTACAGTAACCGATTTTCTGAAAAAGAATATCACTTTCCTGATTCGTTTCGGCCAACTGATTGAATATGGTTAGGGCATCGCTGAAATAGTTTTTACGTAGGTAATATTCGGCAATCGTACTCAGGCTTTCTTCATCGGAGATATAAGGACGCAAAATATCTAGATTGTGGAAATCAAGAGGCATCGTGAAAATATCATTGAAATCCAAATGTCCCGGATATATTTTGAAGAAACGGTACAAGTCTTGTATATACTGTCCTGTAATAGTTTCCAGTTTTCCTCGTTTACTGATCAACTCTTCCTTGTTTTGCTGGATCATTTCAGTTGCCTGGCTGTCAAATTGATTCATCATCATTTTCTTTGCTTCTTCAGGTAATTGCATCATACTGAAGTATAATGAGTATTTATCTGAATTGCACATGAATGCCGCAAGCGTCATAGAGTCCAGCATCTGTTTTTCACCATTATTCTGGTTAAAACGATTTCCGAACGATGAATGTTCTGTTGTGAATGGCAGAAGCCAGTTGCTTAGTTCACGGAAAAAGGGGAAACTTTTTAAATGAACAAAGGTGGAATGCATAACATCAGCTCCTTCTTGTTGCAATTCACTGAATTCTTCCATCTTTTTACCGAGTGAACTGTCTGCAAATATATTTTCCCATTCCGGGTTCATTTCTTCTCCCAACTGTTCCGGGGTAATGTCTTTCAGATTTATTTTATTGCTGATCTTAGGACTTAGTTTCATCATTTCCGGAATGATCTCGTTTTGTAGTTTCCTGGTGATCTTTTCGGTTTCACGGGCCAGGATAAAACGCAGTGTGATCGTTCGTATTGCTTTCGTGAAGCCGGGTGCCTCAGAAAGAACATCCAACCTGTTTGTTATTTGCGGATAAAGAGCCGTTCTTTTCCTGTAAGTATATAATGTTAGCAGGATAGAAATCAGTGCACGTACTTTAATCTCTTCATTTTCATGATTAGCAGCGTCAAACAACAACATGAGTTTTTCCGGATCGAAAGCTGCCTGCAATCCCAGCATTAGTGATGAAACGATCTGGCTACCTGCTGTAAACGGAAGTTCGTTGTCGAAAAGGATGTTCTTTATTACGGCAGCTTCTTCGACAGTAAAAGGATCGGATACCCATATTTTATTGAACAGGACGATAAGCATTGCATCATATTCAGCATTGTTTCCTGTCGCATAATGCTTGTTGAGTTGGAGACGCAGATTCTCGAATGTTACGTTTGGCTGAACCTGCAAACTCCTGCGTCGGCTGTAAAAGGCCAAAGGCGATTCGATTGCCAGTGCTTTATGCCTGATCCGGTCAGCCAATTCGTATGAAGAGGTCTGAATCTTGTTATATATTTGTTCCTGCATCGGATCTTTAGCTCCTTCAATGCGATAGCGCAACATATATTTATATGTTTCCTGCAACTCATTCAATTTGTCCTGGAACGCTATTTCGCGACTTCCGGAAATGAGTGCCTGAATGGAATCAAAAGCATTCTTTAATTCCTTACTATCTAATGAACCGACAATGCGGTTGTATGCTTTATTTATTTCTTGTAGTGTCATATAATATTAACAACAAATGGTATGCCAAAAGTATAGTTTTTGACCTAAAATTCCTATCTTTGCACACTTAAAATAAATTGGCACATGAAGAATATCCGCAATTTCTGTATTATTGCTCATATTGACCATGGTAAGAGTACTTTGGCTGACCGTTTACTTGAATACACCAAGACAGTCGAAGGCAAAGACTTACAAGCGCAGGTTCTTGATGATATGGATCTGGAACGCGAACGAGGCATTACAATCAAGAGTCATGCCATTCAGATGAAGTATAATTATAAGGGTGAAGAATATACCTTGAACCTGATTGATACTCCGGGACACGTGGACTTTTCATACGAAGTTTCCCGTTCTATTGCTGCATGTGAAGGGGCTTTGCTTATTATCGATGCTGCCCAGGGAATTCAGGCGCAGACAATCTCTAATCTGTATATGGCTATCGAAAATGACCTGGAGATAATTCCTGTCATGAATAAGATAGACCTTCCGAGTGCTATGCCGGATGAAGTGGAAGATCAGATCGTTGAGTTGCTGGGGTGTCCGCGGGAAGATATTATCCGCGCTAGTGGTAAAACCGGTGAAGGTGTTTTTCAGATACTTGATGCTATTATTGATAAGGTTCCTGCTCCGAAGGGAGATCCGGATGCTCCTCTTCAATGTCTTATTTTTGACTCGGTATTTAATTCATTCCGTGGTATTATTGCTTATTTTAAAGTGGTGAATGGAGTGATCCGTAAAGGAGATCATGTGAAATTTATTGCAACAGGCAAGGAATATGATGCAGATGAAGTAGGTATATTAAAACTGGAAATGTCTCCACGTAGCGAGATCCGTACGGGGGATGTTGGTTACATTATTTCCGGAATTAAAACTTCCCGTGAGGTACGGGTCGGAGATACGATCACTCATGTGGCTCGTTCGGCGAAAGAAGCGATTGCTGGTTTTGAAGAAGTGAAGCCGATGGTATTTGCCGGTGTTTATCCGATCGATAGCGAAGATTTTGAGAATCTGCGTGCTTCGTTGGAAAAACTGCAATTGAATGATGCTTCTTTGACATTCCAGCCGGAAAGTTCAGCTGCGCTGGGTTTCGGCTTCCGTTGCGGATTTCTGGGGCTGTTGCATATGGAGATTGTACAGGAGCGATTGGATCGGGAGTTTAATATGGATGTGATCACGACTGTACCGAACGTATCGTATAAAGTGTTTGATAAAAAAGGTAATTGTCTGGAGGTGCATAATCCAAGTGGCCTGCCGGAGCCAACATTAATAGATCATATCGATGAGCCGTATATTCGTGCTTCTGTCATAACAAATACGACTTTTATTGGCCCGATCATGACACTTTGTCTGGGTAAGCGCGGTATTTTGCTGAAACAGGAATATATTTCAGGTGATCGTGTAGAGATTCATTATGATATGCCTTTAGGGGAAATTGTAATTGATTTTTACGATAAGCTGAAAAGTATTTCTAAGGGATATGCTTCTTTTGACTATCATATCCATGATTTTCGTCCAAGTAAACTGGTGAAACTGGATATTCTGTTAAATGGGGAACCTGTAGATGCCTTATCAACGCTTACGCATGTGGACAATAGTGTGACATTTGGACGTCGTATGTGTGAAAAACTGAAGGAGCTTATTCCCCGGCAACAGTTTGATATTGCTATTCAGGCAGCTATCGGAGCTAAGATTATTGCCCGTGAAACCATAAAAGCTGTTCGTAAGGATGTAACGGCAAAATGTTATGGAGGTGATATTTCTCGTAAGCGCAAGTTGTTGGAAAAACAGAAAGAGGGTAAGAAGCGAATGAAACAGATCGGAACAGTGGAAGTTCCGCAGAAAGCGTTCTTAGCTGTATTGAAGTTAGATTAAAAACAGCATTAATAAACGAACATAAATCAATCTATATAGGGTGACGCCGCACTAAACAAGCGGCGTCACTTTTTTTATGGTATTTGGGGCATTGGCTTAGTCACGTAGAAATAGTTTCATCCCGATGGAACAAAAGTTTCTTCAGTATGAAACAATAGTTTCAGCAAGGAGAAACTAAACTGATGCCTCCATCTTCCAATGTGATGAGATGTTGCCTGTAAAGAGCACCGATAGCTTGTTTAAAACTTTTTTTACTACATTGGAAAAGAGACTGAATGACTTCCGGATCACTTTTGTCGTGTACAGCGATAAAACCTCCCTGGCTTCTTAATGATTCGAGAATAACTCCGGCCAATCCTTCTATTTTCTGATAACCCAGCGGAACAAGGCTTACATCAATTTTTTCATCTTCACGGACTTCTTTGATATACCCTTTGAGTTCTTCCCCCTTTTCCAAACGGCGAAAGACTTCATTATAATATACTAATCCCCAGTGTAGATTATTGATGATAACTTTATAGCCGATCTCTGTTTCGTCAGCTACCAACAAATTTACTTCCTGATTGAATGTATATTCAGGCATTACATTATCCAGATACTTATCGATACGAGCGGAAGCGACGATCCGTCCTGTAATATGATCGAGATGGACATATACCAGATACCATCTGCCTTCACGCATCGGCATTTTCTGCTCTTTGAAGGGTACTAGCAGATCCTTCATTAATCCCCATTCCAGGAATGCACCTGTACTATTCACTGATTTTACTTCCATGAATTTAAATTCACCGACAGTAGCCAGCGGATGGACTGTTGTTGCTATTAGCCTGCCCTCATTATCATGGTAAATAAAAACTTCCACTTCATCCCCCGGCTTTACATTCTTAGGAACATAACGAGCAGGAAGAAGTATCTCTTTCCCATTGCCTCCATCCAGATAAACCCCGAAATCGAGGTCTTTAACTATTTTAAGTGTGTTGTATTTTCCTACTTCAAGCATAATCTTTTTCTTTTGATACAAAAGTACGGGATAATTTAGAAAAAGGAAGAAATTTAGGTCTCTTTTTAATTGGCTATGCAGCAATATATCAATAAATGCATCGTTATAAATGTAACTTTAGGATTGGAACTGTATTTTTCGTCCGTCCATTGAAATAAAAGTAGTATATTTGTAACTTGTTTGAATGAAATAAATTTTATGAGATTAACATTATTCTTTACGACGTTGTTTTTATTATTAATGGGTGCTTGTTCTGTGCCTAAAGATGTGGTTTATTTTCAAGGTGTAGATGCTTTGTCCCTATCACAGATAGAAGAAATATCTCAAACATACAATACAAAGATAGCTCCCGATGATTTATTAAATATTTCTGTAGGTTCGTCTGATCCGTCTGTTGTAACACCTTTTAATCTTCCAGTTTATTCTTATGCACAACAGGGAGAGGATCCGATTGCCCCAGCTGGAGGACTGTATACATATGCTGTAGATAAAGAAGGTAATATTGATTTCCCCGTACTAGGTCGGATACATGTAGCTGGTTTAACAAAGCGTGAACTGAGTGATGAATTGAAAAATAAGATAGTTAAATATGTAAAAGATCCTTTAGTTACAGTACAGATAACAAACTTCAAGGTGATGGTTTTGGGTGAAGTTACTCGTCCTGGAGGATTGGCGGTCAAGGGTGATAGAATATCTATTTTGGATGCTATTGGTTATAGCGGAGATTTAACAATCAACGCAAATCGAAAAAACATATTGGTGATTAGAGAACGTGAAGGTAAAAAAGAATTTGGGCGTATGGATATTACGGATCCGGGTATTTTTGCTTCACCTTTTTATTATTTGCAGCAAAATGATGTAGTTTATGTTGAACCTAATCCGGCAAAACAGAGAAACTCTAATTATAGTCAGAGTAAACAATATAACATAACTGTATTTTCTTCCATCTTGAGTACTGTTTCTGTAATAACAACCGTAGTTCTCGCTATTAGTAATGCCAAAAAATAAAGTAAGAAGATATGAACGAACTGAAAGACAAAGAAGTCATAGCTCTTAAACATATAATTGTTTATTATTTGCACCATTGGAAAGTTTTTGCTGTAGCATTTGTGATATCATTAATTCCGGCGGTATTATATTTACTGTTATCCCCCAAAACTTATGAAATGGCTTCTAACATCGTGATCCAAGATGATAAAAGTTTGCTTTCATCTGGAAGTATGGGACTAGGAGATGCAGCAGGTATTATGAAATCTTTTGGTCTTGGTGGTGTTTCTGGTTCTGGTATAAATATAGATGATGAACTTAGTGCGTTACAATCTGTTGATTTATTAAATAAGACTGTTTTGGATTTGGGATTGAATGTGGAATACTATAAGCCGTATGCTTGGAAATATCAGATGTATGATGAAACACCATTGTTGATTCAGGCTGATTCTTCTGTGTTTACTTCTGTGTATGAGGATATCGCATTGAATGTAGTAGTTGAAAAACAAAATGTAAAAATCATAGTTGAAACTGGTAAAAGAAAGAAAGAATATAAATTTACATCTTTGCCGGCTATATTGAATTTGGAACAGGGAATCTTCACTGTAAAATATGCAGATGATTTTAGAGATTCTTCTCCAAGTGTAGATATGCAGATTGTTGTTAGACCTTCTCGATGGGTAGCAGAGGAAATATTAGACGACTTGGTTGTTGAAGAATATTCAAAGACCTCTAATGTAATAGAGTTGGGGTGGCGTGACTATGAGAAACGAAGGGGGGTCGATTTGCTTACTACTTTGGTGAATAATTACAATAGTCGTGCAAATATGATTAAGCAAGAAGAAGGAGAAAAATCACTTGTATTCCTAAATAATAGGATTGATAGTGTAACTTTTGATTTAGGAAATATAGAAAAAGCTATAGCTATTTATAAGGCTAAAAATAAATTGACGGATTTAGAGTATGATATTCAATTTTACTCAGAACAAATGAAAGAACTTCAGTCTAAGATAATAGAAGTCGAAGCCCAATCTCATGTTATTGAGATGATGGATACTTATGTTAAAAATCCGGCAAATCAATATAATATTGTTCCGACATTGTTATCTGTTCAAGAAGGAGAAAAAGGTAGTGCTATATCACTTTATAATGAAGCCTTGATGGAACGTGCTAGGTTGTTACAAAATTCAAGTGAAAACAATCCGTTGATAGAGGCTATGGAGGATCGGATAAAGAGTTTGCGTTCAGGTGTTTTCTTGACTATAGCAAATGCCAAGAATGGACTAGTTCTGACTTTGAATGATTTGAAAGGCAAGGAAAAGTTGATTTATGATAAAATGTCAAGTGTGCCAGATCAAGAACGTGAGTATATCGATTATAAACGTCAGCAAGAAATCTTGCAGGGGGTCTATTTGATATTATTGCAGAAAAGAGAAGAAATCGCCTTGGCGATTAATGGACAAAGTAAATCTAGAGCTCTTGTCATTGATTCTGCATATGTCAAAAAAATGCCAGTGGGACCTAGAAAGTTATTTGCAGCGATAGGTATGCTTCTTTTTACATTGATTATTCCAATAGGATATTTGTTTGGGAAAGAACAGCTTTTAGAGTTGATCAAGATTTATAGAGAAAGTAAAGCTGCAAAGTTTAATTAAAAAATAGACTTAATATGCAAGTTGTTATTTTAGCAGCGGGAATGGGTAAGCGTTTAGGTAAGTTTACCCGGAATAATACAAAATGTATGATTCAAGTTAATGGTACGACATTGATAGAACGTGCTTTGACTCAATTTTCTGCTTTGGATTTGAAAAAAGTCATTATGGTTGTAGGCTATAAAGGAGATGAACTTCGAAATTTTATAGGTGATTCATACAATGGCTTATCTATTGAATATATAACAAATCCAATATATGATATTACAAATAATATCTATTCATTATTTTTAGCAAAGGATCATTTGCAGCAGGATGATACCTTGCTTATTGAGTCGGATTTAATATTTGAAGATCAAGTATTGGAAAAAATATTATCTGATCCTTATCCTAATATTGCATTGGTGGCTAAGTATGAAAGTTGGATGGATGGAACTGTTGTTACGTTAGATAATGATAATAATATATTAAATTTTGTAACTAAGAAGGCTTTTAATTTTGACCATAAGGACTCATATTATAAAACCGTTAATATATATAAGTTCAGTAAAGATTTTTCGATAACACACTATGTCCCTTTTTTAAATGCATACATTAATTCATTAGGTAAGAATGAGTATTATGAGCAAGTATTGCGTGTAATAGCATTGTTGGACAAACCGGATTTGAAAGCCTTGCCATTATCTACCGAAAAATGGTATGAAATTGATGATATTCAAGATTTGAATAATGCTGAATCAATTTTTGCGGAAGATAAGAATAAATTGCCTCTATATCAAAAGAGATATGGTGGATATTGGCGTTTCCCTTCTTTATTAGATTTTTGCTATTTGGTGAATCCATTCTTCCCTCCAGAGAAGATGAAGAAAGAGATGCGTGCGAATTTTGATATTCTTTTAAGCGAATATCCTTCGGGCTTAAATGAGAATACATTGTTGGCTGCCAAGTATTTTGGATTGTCTCGCGATTATATCTGTCCAGGAAATGGTGCCGCGGAACTCATTAAATCTTTGATGAATATGCTGCTAGGTTCTTTAGGTATAGTTTGTCCTACATTTGAAGAATATCCTAACAGAAGAAAAAAAGAAGAAATTGTAACTTATGTTCCCAATAACAAGTCTTTTAGTTATACCGCTAAAGATTTGGTTGAGTTTTTTGATTCAAAGGACATAGCAAGCCTATTATTGATTAATCCGGATAATCCTTCTGGAAACTTCATACCGAAAGAAGATATTTTTTTCTTGTCTGACTGGGCTGCCAGTAAAAATATCACCTTAATTGTAGATGAGTCGTTTGTGGATTTTTCAGACTCTTATGATGATAATTCTTTATTGCAAGATTCTATTTTGGAAAAGTATTCTAATCTCATTGTGATAAAAAGTATTTCTAAATCGTACGGTGTTCCAGGTCTTAGATTAGGTGTTCTGGCATCCAGCAATGTTGATTTGGTCAAAAGAATCCGTGAAGATCTTTCTATCTGGAACATAAATTCTTTTGCCGAATTTTATATGCAAATTTATAATAAGTATGATTTGGATTATAAGCATGCTTGTAAGTTGTTCATAAAGGAACGAGCTCGTTTTTATTCCGATTTGACTCAAATAGAATTTTTAAGAGTCATCCCCTCTCAGGCAAATTATTTTTTGTGTGAGGTTCTTGACGAATATTCTTCAAAGCAATTAACAGAACTACTTTTGACAAAGTATAATATTCTGATAAAGGATTGTAGTGAAAAAAAATCGTTTAAAGGAGAAAATTATATTCGTATAGCGGTGCGTTCTACAATTGATAATCAGGCGTTGGTGAAGGCATTAAAAGAGTTATAACATTTAGGAAAATTATCAATTATGAAATTTATCAATTTTGAAGCAATACAAAGACTGGAAATATCTTCTTCAATTTGCTTGGAGTGGGTTGAGTCTGCTTTGAGGATGAAGTATGACTGTTGTCTTCCCAGCAAGATAAGTATGAAAATTAATCCGGATATTTTTTTTAATACTATGCCTTCTTATCTTCCTGCCTGCGGACGTTTTGGTGTTAAGATCGTATCTCGTTTTCCGGAAAGAAGACCTTCTTTGTTGAGTGATATATTATTGTATGATTCAAATACGGGTGAAGCTTTAGCTCTGATGGATGGTAGCTGGATTACAGCTATGAGGACTGGTGCAGTAGCTGCTTTATCTATAAAATACTTGAAGTCATCTTTTGCGAAGGAATATGCATTTCTTGGTTTGGGGAATACGGCTCGTGCTACTCTATTATGCTTGTTGTCAATATTGGGCGATGAACCTTTACATATTCGGTTATTAGCTTATAAGGAACAGGAATTGCTTTTTATGGAGCGTTTTAAAGAGTTTTCCAATTTAACTTTTTCTATTTATAATGATACCGAAAGTTTGATTACAGGTGCAGATGTTGTAGTCTCGTGTGTAACAGTCGCTCATGAACTTTTTGCATCAGACTCTTGTTACAAACCGGGTGTTTTGGTTGTACCTGTGCACACAAGAGGATTTCAGAATTGCGACTTGTTTTTCGACAAAGTTTACGCAGATGATACCAATCACGTATGTGAATTTAGGTATTTTAACCAGTTTAGGCAGTTCGATGAATTTACCAATGTCCTATTACTGAAAAATCCAGGTAGAATTTCTGACGAAGAAAGGATACTAGCCTATAATATAGGTATTGCTTTGCATGATATTTATTTTGCGTCTGAAATATATGACAAACTAAAAGATTCTTTTTCTGATATTGCGAGTAATATGACTAATGAAAAATTTTGGGTATGACATAGTTTTGAATAGTCATGAAGTTAGGAAAATACAATAAATATAAACTAATAGCTCATAATACGACATATCTGACAGTATTGGAGATTTTAAAAATGATAATGCCTTTTGTCGCATTACCCTATTTAATTTCTACGGTAGGTTCTGAAAAATACGGATTGGTTGTTTTTGCTCAAGCTATTATTTCATATTTTATTATTCTTGTGAATTTTGGGCTAGACGTATCAGCGGTAAAGAATGTTTCGGTGAACAGAAATGATAATGGGAAACTTGGTGAGGTGGTTTCTTCCGTACTATTGATAAAGGCGTTTCTGTTTGTCTGTTCTTTTATTATTTTGTCGGTACTGTTGTTGTGTGTCAAACAATTTAGGGAAAATGCTGTTTTGTTTTTGTTGTCTTTTTTGTCTTGCTTGTCGGAAATTTTGTTTCCATCGTGGTTTTATCAAGGAGTAGAGAAGATGAAATACATTACTTTGATTCGTTTTTCCTCAATCTTATTTTATACAGTAACTGTATTTTTGTTTATAAAGAGCCAGGGTGATTATTTGTTGATACCTCTGCTTCAATCTTTGGGATGGATTTTATCGGGAACCATCTCTTTTTTCATGTTGATTAAGATTGAAAAGATCTCTTTGTATATTCCGAAATTTGAATCAATGAAGAAATACTTTTTAGAGAGTATACCATTCTTTGTTTCCAGAATATCAGTTGTTGTTAATGCTAGTATGGCTAAGACGGTGTGTGGTATTTTATTTTCTATGCATGAGGTGGCGGCATTTGATTTGGCTCAGAAAATCGCAATGACAGCTTTAGTTCCTCTGCAAATGCTGAATCAGGCAATTTTTCCTCATATCGCAAAGACGCTCGATCGCCTTTTCGTAAAGAAGTGTTTTAAGCTGATTTTGTTAGCTATATCATGCATTGTTGTTGGAGTTTACTTGTTTGCTCCTCTTATGGTTCATTTATTATCAGACGGGAAACTACCGGAGTCGGTTGATATATTGAGAGTACTATGCTTATTCATTTTTAGTGGAGGCATCACTTCCTATACAGGATCACCGGTTCTAGTCTCTTTTGGATATGCCAAGCCTTTTAATAGAAGTGTTATTTTATCCACTATAGTGCTGATAATTATTTATATAGGATTGTATTTTGCTGATTTATTATCTATTATAAACTTTGCATTGGCTTTGGGTATTGCAGAATTAGTAATAGCAGTATATAGATTGTATTATTGTAATCGTTATAATTTGATAAGATTTTATGGACGAACTTCGACGGTTTAATCCGGAAGGCTCTGTTTTAAGGCTTCATCAGAAAAGAATGCTTTGTTTGTTGGAATTTATAGATACAATATGTAAGAAACATCATATTGACTATTGGTTAAGTTCGGGAACACTTCTTGGTGCAGTTCGTCATGGAGGATTTATTCCTTGGGACGATGATTTGGATATTGAGATGTTACGGGCTGACTACGATAAATTAATGAAAGTGTTGCCCTCTGAACTGCCTGATAATTTGATTCTTCAGACAACATATACAGATAAGAATTATGTAGCTCCATATTCCAAATTACGTGAATTGGATTCTTCTATATCTGAAGTGAATGGAGTTGGAACAAATTATAAGTACAATGGTATTTATATAGATATTTTTTATTTAGAGGAAATACCGCGACCCTTAGTAAAACTATCTTCTAGATTACATGGGTATATTTATCGGTTGTCTTACATCAAAAATGATCGATATGGGATAAAAAAGGGAGTGATGAGAAGTCTGCTGTTTTTGTTGACTCATGTTGTTTATCCTTTTTTTCGTTTTATAGCAAAATTATCACCAACACAGGAATTGAGGTTGGGGCTAGGATCTGGTTTTTTAGGGGCAAGACGGAGAAAAGATATTTTCCCTTTGAAAGAGATTATGTTTGAAGGTAAAATGTTTTCTGCTCCTAATAATTGTGATGGTTATTTATCCTTACTTTATGGTGATTATATGAAATTGCCTAATTTAGATAGATTGGTGTATCACATAAGTGAAATTAAATTGGAAAAATAAATATAGACAGATATGAAAAAGGTAATGCTTGTTTTTGGAACTCGCCCAGAGGCAATAAAAATGTGTCCGTTAGTGAAAGAATTTCAAAAAGAATCGGATAATTTTGAGGTCGTTGTTTGTGTAACGGCTCAGCATCGTGAGATGTTAGATCAAGTATTGCATTTGTTTGATATCAAACCGGATTATGATTTGAATATAATGAAACAAGGGCAAGATCTGTATGATATAACGTCTCGTGTTTTGCTTGGCTTGCGTGATGTTCTGAAAGAAGTATCTCCTGATATTGTATTAGTACATGGAGATACGACTACATCTACAGCTGCTGCGTTAGCGGCATTCTATCAACAAATTGCTGTAGGACATATTGAAGCCGGACTAAGAACTCATAATATCTATAGCCCTTGGCCTGAAGAAATGAATAGACAAATAACAAGCTGTATCGCATCTTATCATTGTGCACCAACGTTGTTGAGTCGTCAGAATTTGTTGGATGAAGGTGTTTCTGAAGATAAGATTTGGGTGGTCGGTAATACTGTTATAGATGCTTTGCATATGGTCTTAACGCGGATTGGATCGGATAAAGATATTGAAAATAATATTCGGTGTAATTTGGGACAGAATGGGATTTCTTCTGCTCTATTTTATGAATGGGAACAGGGGAAAAGAAAAATGGTGTTGATAACAGGACATCGCAGAGAAAATTTTGGGGAAGGATTTATTCACATATGTAGAGCAATACGAACTTTGGCAGAAAAATATCCCAATGTGGATTTTGTTTATCCAATGCATTTGAATCCCAATGTGCGTCAACCAATTATGGAGGTATTTGGTGAAGATTATCATGAGAATCATTCAAATGTCTACTTGATAGAACCCTTGGATTATTTGCCATTTGTTTATATGATGAATCATTCAACAATCGTGTTGACTGATAGTGGTGGTATTCAAGAAGAAGCTCCCGGTTTAGGTAAGCCGGTTTTGGTGATGAGGGACACAACTGAACGGCCTGAAGCTGTAATTGCAGGAACTGTTAAATTAGTAGGAACAGATTATGACCGTTTAGTTAATGAAGTTTCAGCGTTGTTAGATAATAAAGATTTGTATGATGTTATGTCAAAGGCTAATAATCCTTATGGAGATGGCAAAACATCAAGTCGTATTGTGGACTTATTTCGTTGAGAAGAATAAGTATGAAGAAAAAGAATGTATTGGTAATTCACAGAGGTTATCCTTTGGGGATTGAAGCTGGCGACAAAGTAAGAACATTAAATATGGTTGGATCGTTGCAACATATGGGATATAATGTGATTTTGTTGGGCTTTTTTACTCGTGGAATATCACTGCTTAAAACAGAAAAGAAAACGTTACCCAAAGGGATTAAATCGATTTTTCTATATTCTTTACCTAATCGTATGCGATTGGCAAAAATAGCTGAGTTGTTTCGTGCTATAGAGACTTTTATTATTTGTAAATTTTATTCTATTGATATTATTCAAGCTGAATTATCTGCATCTGCTCCTTGCGCACGCTTTGTCCCTGATATACCTTTGATAACGGATTTTCATTCAGATCTTGTCCCTGAATTAGAGATGGGAGGATATAGTCAAGATGTAATTGAACATGCTGCATCCGAGAATAGATTTGCATTGAAACGTTCAAATAAAATCATTACAGTATCTGATAAATTATTTGAGAATTTGTCGGTTTATAATAAAATAGAAGCTCAACATTTTGTTCTTCCCTGTAATTTTAATGCTGAACCTTTTATGGTATTGAATTCGGATGTTCGTAAGCAATTACGAACTGAATACGGTCTTAATGATAAAATTGTTTTATGTTATTCCGGTGCTTTTCGAGTTTGGCAATGTATTCAGGAAACATTGGATGTTGTTATTCGTTTGAGACAATTGAACCCTTCTTTTTATCTGTGTATTTTTACGAATGATGATGTTACCCCCTACAGTAGTTTGTTAGAGCAATTAGAGGGTAATTATATGGTGAAAGGATTAAGTCGAACAGAAGTCCCTTCATATTTGTCAATGGCAGATGCCGGTTTTGTGTTGCGGGCTGATAGTTTGGTTAATATAAATTCATCTCCAACTAAGACTTCCGAATACTTAGCTGCAGGAATGATGGTGATTGCTACTCAGTATGCTGGTGATGCTCCTATGCAAATAAGTGAAAGTTCTTGTGGTATTGTTTTTGACGATTTATCAATTTCTGATGACGAGATAAGGATACTGAATGAGAAATTACTTTATTATGTTGAGAATTATGAAAAGTGTTCGGTAAAAGCTAAAAAGTATGTTTTTAATAATAGAATATGGAGCTCTAATGAAGTAAAGTTGGTTGATTTGTATAATGAATTAAGATAAATAAAAAGTGATAGTAAAAGAGCAAAACCAATAGTGAATTTTGCTCTTTTTTTTCAAAAAGTAGAGACTTTATTTTGTTTCTCATCTCGATCAGAGAATAGTAGACCAAGTATTATCATCATGAAAAAGCCTCTATGACCGGTAAATGTGGCATCGGCAATACTTTCAATGAGAAAATATCCTGTGATGAGAAGTGCAATCACTAAATTCTTAGGATTTTGATTTAACTTAAATATTTGGTAAGTTTTATGGGCTACGAAGAAAAAGAAATATATAAACAATAAGATACCAACTACTCCGAACTGGGCTAAACAGGGGTAATAAGTATCAGCAATATAGCTATAATCAACACTATTCATACCCCAAATCTTATCTATACCGTATTTAGCATATAAAGGGGAATAATAAACTCCGGACGAATAAGATGCAAAACTTGCAAAGCCTGAACCAAAAGGGAAATAATCAACAAGAACATCCAAAGATGTAACGTATAACATCATTCTGGCTAATAATCCAGTTTCAACATCTTCAGCATCACCGCTAATTGCAAAATATAAATCTAATTTTTGCCATCCTACTAAAACAAGACCTGCTACAATGAGTAAAAAAGCGATAATTGTTTTTGCATTAATTTTCAAGTTCTTGATATATGGAGAATAAAGAGTCAGTATAAGTGCAAGCAAATAGAAACCATAGAACTTGGAACGGGTTGAAAATAGACCTACGGAAAGCATTAGTATGAATATAAGCCTGTCTTTTTTAGTATTACCTCTACAGTAATAAAATAAGAACGAGACAGCTATAACCGAAGCAGCAAAGAAAGCGACATGGAACATCAAAGCATCTATTATGCGGGGGATAAATACGGATAAAACACCCAAAAAGAGTAGTATAAGCCAAAAGATAAAACAAATAATTCTGAGTATTGATTTTTGATTGTTTGAAAACCTGGGTTTTAAGTAATAAACCGCAAAAAATGCTAGATAGGGTTTAAACTGAATAATGAAATCTGAGATAATTGCTTTTTTTGTATTGCTACCAATATAAAATGAGTAACATAGGTAGAAAATAAAAATGGCTGAAATAACAAGGAAGGATTTATTTACGTACCAACCTTCCGTTTTAAAAATGACATATCCAAAAAATACAATTAACATGAGTGCACATATTTCATCTATCCCGTCAAATCCGATTGTTCCATAGAGCAATAACCCGAATATGAGGGTAAATATCAGATATTTGAAGAATGTGTTATTTATAAATTCTTGTAATACGCGATTCATTTTCTTAATTTTGATTTTGCATGTATAAATTGAGGTATTTTTGATAAAACTTTCAATGGTAAAGAGATATATGGGTTAAATCCATTATTTTTATACATTCTCATATCTTCTTTCCATTTTATTATTGTTTTATTAAAGCTTGTAGAAGCTCCTCCCATTCGCATGCGAACGATATACTCATCGAGATATGATATTTTGAAATTACTTTTATAGAGACATCGAACAAGAAAATCGGAGTCAGCTGCAATTTTGAAACTTTCATCATAATATCCTATTTGTGCAAAACAACATTTTCGCATGTATACGGTTGGATGTAATGGCAACCATCCTTTTTTTACTTTATTTTTATTGTATTTCCCACTAATCCATTGACGTGTGATTTTATTAATATTTTTACAATCAACAAATAGTCCATTGCCATAAACTAGTTCGGAATCTGTTTCTTCAAAACGTTTGACGATATGAGATATTGTGTTTGATGCGTATAAAATATCATCGGAATGCAATAGTCCCACAATATCTCCTGTTGCTGATCGGATCCCTTTATTGATTGCTTCATACATTCCTTTGTCTGGCTCAGAAACGAATGTTGCTATCTTTTCTTTATATTCGTTTATAATTTCAACTGATTTATCAGTTGATGCTCCATCTATCAGAATATATTCTATATTCTGATAATCTTGTGATAAAACACTCTCTATAGAGTCTCTGATTGTTTTTTCTCTATTAAAACAAGTAGTTATTATTGAAACTTTCATTTAAAATCTTATTTGTTATTTTTAATCCATTCAATGGTAGTTTTACTCCCATTTATACGATTAACTGGTAATACTGGAGCTATTTGTCGAATAAGCTCCAAATTATGAATATTATCTGTTGTCATATTTTTTAATCTAAAACTAGTCATAGGGAATACAATACCCATCTTCTTTAGAATATCTCCAAACTTTCCTGCAATATAAAATAGACAAAATGGAATCTTAGGAATTTTTATTCCTGCTATTTGGGCTATTTCATTTGCCCACTCTGTAATGTCGTAAGGTTCATAATCTCCGAGATAATAAACTTTTTTGTTTACACTTTCTTTATCAGCGCTGATTATGGATCGTATTTGGTATATAGTATTATCTATATAGCCATAAGTTTTCTTGCATGCTCTTTCCCCCATGTGAAAATAAGAATGGGAGAGCACAATTTTGAAAAACTTATTATAAGGTTCTCCAAAATAAGGTCCCCATATTGATGTAGGTCGAATGATGGACCAAGTGTAAGTTGATGGATTTTTATCTTTTATAATCTTTTCTGTAATAACTTTACTCTTACCATATATAGTATGTGGAGAGTAGTCTTCAAAGTTTGAAGGTTTATATCCGGGGCGGCAAACATACATTGATGATGTAAAGATGACTTGCTGGACAGAAGTAATGAGCTCTAATGCACTAAGTAAATTGTTTACACCAATAATATTTGCATTATAATCATCCAGACTTTTCCCATTTAAATCAGTTCGTGCTGCTAAATGAATGACTTTATTAGGTTGATATTCTGTTATAACTTTTATTACTTGTTCCTTATCACAGATGTCAACTTTTTTCCATACTGATTCATGCTCTTTAATTTTAGGAGCTTGTTTGTCAATATTTAACAGTGTTATATCCTCTTCTTGTAATAAGGAGGATACAAGGTGTGTTCCGATGAATCCACTTCCTCCTGTTATTAAAAACTTGGTCATATTTAATTACTTTTTTTTAGATACAAACGACTGTATGCTGTTTGATAACTTTGTGACATTTTTTTTGCTGTATACAATTTTTCAAATATACATTTAATTTCAGAACTAGCACTGTTTATATCTACAGATTGAATGATCTTATTTATTTTGATTTTTAAGTCTTCTGGATTTTTATTGTCAAATATGAACCCAACGGTTTGATTCATTTTAGATAGAATCTCGTTGTGGGATGGTATATCCGACAATAACAAGGGGAGACCGATTGTCATACTTTCCAATAGAGTATTGGCTAGTCCTTCAACATCAGATGCCGATATGTAATAATCAGATGCAATTAAATAATCGTATACATTCGTTTTAAATCCGGGGAAAACAATATTCTCATTTTCATATTTGCGTAAGTCTTCCCATAGCGGACCGTTTCCTAACATGATCAGACCTATCTCAGGATCTTTTAGTTGATGAAAGGCTTCTACCAAAATCTGAGGATTTTTCTCAAATGAAAAACGGCCTATGAAAATGAAATATTTAATATTGTCTTTCAATCCTAAATTATTTCGTATTACCTTTTTTTGTTCATTATTGTTTTCCCATACGGGCAATGAACAGCCATTGGGGATACTCATTATTTCCCTGTGTTTATTTTTTTTATATAGTTCGCTTATGCTGTCAGCGCAAGCAATAGGCAAATCTACTCTATGAGTAAAATAATGATTTAGCATATTAACAATGCATCCTTTTAATTTACCATATAATATTTCCTGCTGTAAACCTGGATAAATATGAATAGTGTAGGCGCATTTATACTTTTTGGGTAAGAAATACGATAGATAGAGTGATCTAGGGCAATGAGTATGTATTATATGAGGGTCAATCTTTATAACCATTGCTTTTAGAGTGTTGAACATTTTTCTTATTCCAACAGCATGTTCGTCTGTGATTTGATAAATGGCAATTGGTAATTTTCTAAAATCATTGATACGGGTATTCTCTTTTTCAGGAATCAATGTAATAATAGATACTTCAAATTTTGAAAAATCCATATATTGGATAATATTATACATAACATTTACAGGCCCTTCGTTGCATAGAGAAGAAACGATAAAACAGATTCGTATTGTACTATTCATTGTTGTTTACGGTTTGATATGTAAGAGAATGAACAAAGATACTATTTATTTCGGAAAAGAGTATGACTATTCAGTCTCTTTCTAGTAGAGAGCGGTTTAGCTAAAAGCGCACAATGGTTTTAGTTCTCTTTTTTAATAGGGAATACATTGTATATCTGAATAATCAGTTTTGTCACTTGGTTGATATGCTCCAAAGAATGTCATATAAATATTTCTTTCTTGGGTATCGATCGCATATATACAGAAACTATTGCTTGTCAGGCTGTTTTCTTCGCGTATTACCCGATTGTATACTCTTCCGGCTTCACTAGGAGCTTGATTGGTGCATAGAATCATTTTTTGAGGTAATAAATTATGGTTTCGGTTTTCAAGTTCTTTAATGTTGAAATGTGCAGTACAATGATCATGTCCTCCTAAATAGCAGACAAATTCGCCTTTAGTAGTAGTAAAATTGAAATCAACATGAATATCTTTTCCTGCAGATATTTTGTTTTTGAATGATTTTTTTACTGTTGTGCGGCTTCGATAAGCTTCAATGATCTCCGGTATCATATTCCATGGGTGTACAAAGTCGCCGTCGCATAAGTAGGTTTTAGCATCCGGTGAATATTTTTGAAAAGGGTAATGTTCCAATATAATAATGTTATGCTTATCTGTCATATTTTCTTTTAAAGCAATATTCCCGAGCCAGTCTATTTGTTCTTGGGAAAAATAAGCATAAAACATTGTATTGTATTCGTTTGACGGTTGATCTAACATATCTAAAGAAATAAAACGAAAAAATCCTCCTTGCGGATTTTTAACGTCTGCGTAATAATAATTTCGACCAGTGTGATTTTTGAACAAAATGCTGTTTATTTCCTTTCTACTTAAAAAATCGTTTGGAAATTGCTTTATTATGTTTGAGTCATGGTTGCCTGTACATAGAAAAGATGGGACGTTATTGTTTGCTGAGTAATATTTCATGAATGATTTAAGAAAAAGAATGGCATTTCCTTTTTTCTCATTGGAAATAAAGTCTCCTGTGGCCACTATTGCATTGATTTTTAATTGAGATTGATTTGCGAATTTTACAGATTCTATTAAGTTCTCAGGATATATATAGTTGTTGCTTGTAGATATGGAGGACAAATGTGAGTCTGAAATATGAACAATTTTAAATCGCTCATACTCTTGTGTAGTATCATTATACATGATGGAATGAACTCTTTTTATCGCATCGTTATTGTTTTGTATATAGAAATAAGCATTTGTACTACTTCGTAATAGTTTAGGTGGCAAATCTTTCTCTTGATCACCACAGCCTGTAAATATGAATAAATAGATCATGCTATTGCAGACCAGTTTAAATAATGTGTTTTTCATAAAATATTTTATTACTCTATCCTTGGCTTCAAATAGATTATGCATTTTCCAATACGAAGATATTGTAAATAATCAACTTGAACAATAATATTCTTTATTATTTAAACGAATGGTTTGCATTGTGTTTTTGATTTTTTAGTAAACATCCTTTACACCCAATACAAGATACATTGGATTTGGGTAGATCAATACATCTCTTATAAATTTTCCATCCTGCATACAGAACGGTGGTAATACCTATGATAATAATAGCTATTTCCTGCCACATAAAGAATCCTCCTAATTTATCAAATTAATAACCAAGCTCCCTGTCTGATAAACCACAAACGAAACTCCCCAAGCCAGCACACACGTATAAATAACTACAAATATACCCCATTTCCATGAACCAGATTCATTCACGATAGCCGATATTGTAGCTATACAAGGGAAGTAAATGAGAACGAAAAGCATCAGGCTCAAGGCGATAAGTGGAGTAAATACCGGATTGCCCTCAGCATCCAGATCTTGTTTCAGGCGTTCGGATAAAGTCTGGCTATCTTCTTCTTCGCCCGTGTATAATACGCTAAGCGTACTTACAACAACTTCTTTTGCCGCCATACCCGTGAGTAGACTTACACTCATTTTCCAGTCAAATCCCAACGGATTGAGTACGGGTTGTATTGTCTGGCCAATCATTCCGATATAAGAACTCTTTTGGTGTTCCATATTCTTCAGACGTTCCAGTTCTGCAACAGTATCAGTCTTTTCTGCAGAATCCAGTTCTGCATTCTCCACTTCCGCTATTTGCTTATCGAATACATCTCCTATTTCTGTGTTACGAGGAAAATATCCCAGGAACCAGATAATAATAGAAGCAACTAAGATGACACCTCCCATTTTGTGAAGATACTGTTTCGCTTTCTCCCACATGTGGATCATGATCGCTTTAGCAGTAGGCATGCGATAGGGAGGAAGCTCCATTACAAACGGAACATCTTCTTCATTGAACAGAAAACGTTTGAACAGCCGGGCCATAATAACAGCCAGGATAATTCCGGTTACATATAGTGCAAGCAACACGAAACTTGCATTATTCGGGAAAAAAGCTGCGGTCAATAAAACATATACCGGCAGACGGGCACTACAACTCATCAGCGGATTAACCAGCATCGTAATCATCCGGCTATTACGGCTTTCGATTGTACGAGACGCCATAATCGCCGGCACATTACAACCGAATCCCATTACCAATGGAATGAATGATTTTCCATGAAGTCCCATTTTGTGCATGATCTTATCCATGATAAAAGCCGCACGTGCCATATATCCGGAATCTTCCATAAAAGAAATAAACAGATATAATATGAGGATATTAGGCAAGAAAACGATTACACCACCGACTCCGCCAATGATACCGTCTACCAAAAGATCCTTTAAGGGGCCTTCACTCATGTGTGAACGAACGAAATTACCAATTAAGCCCACTAAATCTTCAATCCACCCCATCGGATACTCTCCCAAGCGGAATGTTGCTTCGAACATTATCCACATAAATAAGATGAAGATGGGGAAGCCCAGTACTTTATGAGTGACAAACAAGTCGATGATCTGGGTACTGGTAGCTTCTTTTATTTTGTTTTGTTCGAACGTTTCCCGTAGGGCTCCGGATATAAATCCATAGCGCGCATTTGTGAATGCCGTTTCGCAGTCTTCGAGTAATAACTCTTCGATTTGAGTCACATTGCGATCACGTTCCTGAAGGATTATTTCAGCACACGGCAATGTTTCTATGAAATTTTCAATCTCAGGATCACCTTCCAGTAACTTGATGGAGAGGTAACGTTTTGAAAGACTCTTTGCGATATTTGCATTCTCCTTAATCGCTTTGCGAACGTTTGTAATACCTTTTTCCAACACCTCTCCATAGTTTATATGGATATGCCGGATTACCGGATCTTCTTCTTCATAAACTTTGATGACCCGCTTAAAAAGATCTTCGATACCGAAACCACTTCTACTTACCGTGGGAACGATCGGAGTTCCGATCATGCGTGATAAAGAATCGTAATCAAATTTATTGCCTTGCCGCTCCAGTTCATCGTACATATTCAAAGCAATGACAGAACGGACATCCATATCGATAAGCTGGCAAGTCAGATATAAATTTCTTTCCAGGTTGGATGCATCTATAACGTTGATGACTACATCCGGCTGTTCCTCGCTAAGATGTTTACGAACGTACAGTTCTTCCGGTGTATATGCTGATAAAGAATAGGTTCCGGGTAAGTCTACAATCCGGAAAGTATAGCCATCCTGTTGGAATGTACCTTCTTTGGCATCAACCGTAACCCCGCTGTAGTTGCCTACATGCTCATGAGCTCCGGAAGCAAAGTTGAACAAGGATGTTTTTCCACAATTCGGGTTACCAACCAATGCCACATTGATTGTTTTTCCTTTATTGATGGCGATTGCCCGTAAATCTTCGGTGGAAGGAGAAATATAAGAATCTGCAGGACGTTTTTCTATTTCCTGCGAGGCCTGCACTTTGGCATATTCAGCTGCACTGATCACTTCTATCATTGCGGCATCGTTGCGGCGTAATGAAACATCATAACCCATTACCCGATAATGAATAGGGTCTTTAAGTGGGGCATTTTGTATAACGTCCACCTCTTTACCTCTGATAAATCCCATCTCGATAATGCGTTTGCGGAAAGCTCCGCGTCCCATTACCTTAACAATAACACCTTTTTCGCCTGTGTGAAGCTCTGATAATCTCATCTTCTTAAATTCTTGTGCAAAGGTAAAAGTAAAAGCTTGTATAACCAATACCTAAAAATAGGTATTCAACGCGGTGCGTAATATAATTTGTTATTTTTTTATAGCTTTGTAATTCAAAAAAGGAAGATTACCGGAAGTAGTAAAACAAGTATGTTGAATAAAGTGATATTATGTCTCGGTTCAAATCGGGATAAAGAAAGGAATATAGAGTTGGCAGATCAGCTTTTGCGTGATCATTTTGTTTCAATATACTTTTCTGAGGCGGTCTATACCGAACCAATGGATATGCGCAATCCTTCTCTTTTTTTGAATCAGGTGGCTATTGCTTTTACTTCGGAAGAGCCGGATCAGTTAATAGCTATATTCAAGCAGATAGAAAAAAAACTGGGGCGTGCGCCTGAAGATAAACAAAAAGAAAATATTCTTATGGATATCGATTTGTTGCAATGGAATGATCGCGTACTGAAACCTTACGATCTTCAACGTCCGTATATTCAATCAGCTCTCAGGGCGTTGTTTGATGCAGGACAAGAAAATGAAAGGAGCGATCAGAAAACCAACTTTGCCTGACAGGCGGATCAGTAGGTTTATACTTTTACATATAATCGAACTGACTACGCTTCTTCTGTCCGAATTATAAAAACCTTTATCAACTTTCAAAGAGTAATTGTAAGGACTTATCAATGAATGATAATCATTGATTGGAAGAATCCGTTCCGTCCAGTTTCCGCTTGCCGGATCACAGGTATTATGTTTGTCTTTTAATATCGGTAGTTTATTGGTTTTGATCGCTTTGTCTATATCCGGATAGATGAGCCCACGGGTTTGAAGAGTCCATTTCTCTATTTCATCAGTGGCAAGATGCGGATAGTTCTTTTCGATATATGTTTTCCTTAAGGTATAATAGTTAGGGATTTCAACTGTTCCTGTCTCACTACTATCCATCAATTTATGTAAACGACGTTTTACATACGGATTGAAGGGAGTGGAAGCGGTGGTGAAGATCATTTGTATTTTCCGGTTCAGACCGAAAAGATCTCTGAAGAAAACTTCCAGATCATAAACATGTTCAATCAAATCTGTAGCAATTAATAAATCCGGTTGAACGTTATTTTTATTGCACCAGCCGGCAAGCGTATCTGAATTACCGTGTAAGATAATATCCGGCCCAATGCCTGTCTCTTTCTTTAATACCTGAATCGTTTCTACCGATTTAGGATTAAGATCAAGATAAATAACTTTGCCGACTCCGGTTGATTTGGCGAGGATGCTGAGAAATCCGCTTCCTCCTCCGTAGTCAACCAAAATTGCATTTTCAGGAGAACAATTAATGATATTGAAGCCTTTTGACAGGCAGGCACTATAGATCTTCATATAATAATCCATCGCCGGCTTCAGATTGCTTATATACTGTTTGTTATAGTCGCTGATAGGAAGTTGATCATAGTCAATTTCCTGCAAACGTGCTGATAACGAACGGGCAATATGTGATAAGTCATGCTTTTTCATAGATCATTTTATAAAGTCGTTCCCCTTGTTGATGGTTGGAATAAGTAGGGAACAGAAATTCTTTTCTTTTCTCAATTAACTCCTGGGTCATAGGCTGCTTCATTAAACTGTTACAGGTCTTTATCATTTCTTCCGGAGTGTTGGCTATATGGCACAAAGGATCCAATCCGCTGCCTGTAACCATTTTCTGGTTTACGATTGTATATCTGCCGCCAAAGAGACTGTTCAGTAATTTAAGTTTTAAGCCTGTGTCCTGGAATGTAATCAGCATGTGGATCTGAGCTTCGTGAGTCAGGTAATCCATACGTTCGTCGGATGGGTTTGCTTCTATTGTGATGTTGGAATAGGGAGCCGCCGCTTCCAGTAGAGCGGATGGCGGGTTCATTCCGGCGATGATACAAGGACAATCCAGCTTACAGAATACATTCTTTATCAGGAACAAAGCCGCCTGTGAATTCTCCGTTACAGATAATTTCCCATGATACAAAACGAAATCAGACGATCCCGTTTTTACTGATATCTGATCATTGATGTGGAAGCTCGGCATATATTCCACTTTCTTATCAGGGAATATTTTACGCAGATAATCTGTATCGGTAACAGAAACAACAATCATCAGGTCTGCATGTTTTAATATATCCTGATATCGTTCGAAGCGCCAGGCTTCTACCAGAAAAAAATACTTCTTGATCAGATTGGTTTCCGCTTTGGCTAAGTGACGGTAATAGTCATGTTCGATATTACTTTCTCTGTATATCTTCATCCGTCCCTGCAATTGCGGGTGATTTATATAGTAGCAGGAATGTAGGCCGTCAAATAATATAGGATAATCATTCTGCAAAAGATTTTTCAGCAGCTCCGGATCTTTCCTGCTGAATACATTGTATGGCAATAAAGTAACATTCGCCAATAATCCGGTCTTTCGCTTATAATAGTAAACCTTTTCGCATAAAGCTTCCAGTTCTTTGGAGCGGGGACGTTCATATTCAAAACAGTGCAGGATGATCTTTACACCACATCTGTGTAGAGCCAACATTTTATAATAAACATCGATCACTCCGCCATAATTGGCCGGCCAGGGAATATTGAATGCAACTATATTGATATATTTATCCATGAGTTTTTATCTTTTCGAATATATGTATGAATTGTTTTGCCTGCTCTTCGCGCGAAAAACGAAGTAACTTACTTTTGTCTATCGGCGAAGATGTATACCCTTTCTCTTTCCATTCTTTATAATAAGATTTCAGGAAACGGCAAACCTCTTTTGTATTGGTTGCTGCAAGCCCGGCATTGGTATCATGGATAGCCGCTGCCAGATGGCTTTCGTCGCTTCGGACACAAAGTATCGGTTTCTCTACAGCCAGCGATTCAAAGAACTTCGTGGTCATGATCCCTTTAGGTCCGGTTCCTTCAGCCCTGTTGGTCAGTAGCAATAGGACAGAACTATTATTTAATATGGATGGGATCTCGGATGCCGGTACGTATCCTTTGAAATCCATATATGATAAGACTCCATATTTTTTAGCTTCTTCAGTGATGATTTTCCGGGAAGCTTCATCTACATACCAATAGACCCGGCAATCTTTTTCTGTAAAAAACTTCTCTGCAGATAGGGTCGCCAATGCATCCAACAACAGGCTGGGATCGCGCATTGCGGTGCTGAGTAACCTGCCCGTATAAGTAATGATAAATTGATCGGTCGTTTTTTGTTCCGGATAAAACAATTCCGGATCGAAACCATTGTAGATCAGTTCTACTTTCGGATTATATTGTTTTAAAACAGCCACATGCCAGGGGGAAATAGTTGTTACATAACCGGCCTTTTCCAATACCCGGTTCCTGTCACGAAGGCTCTTCCGCTTAAAGATCGAAACAAACAGTTTGTTAAATCCGCAAAACGAAGGTAATGCATGAGAAATAAATTCATCACCTGTATACTGTTCAATAACATCCCTTAAATCAACCACTAGAGGCAGTTTATATTTCTCGGCAACCTTTTGTGCAGCCGGTAATGGGAAAGTTCGGAAACTACTACATAATATCAGGTCAAACTTATTTTCTTTAACCAGCTTCCGGGCCGCATTATACATGCGGATGTCTTTATAACCGAAACAAAGATCGAGTAAAAGCGTACTGATCCACTGGAGTTTTTTTACAACCGGATTCTTTGCCGTATAGTAATTAACATAAGTAACCCGGTCTTTTCCAGCGAGAAAAGTAAATGTTTTCTCATCGACGGCTTCCGTCAGAATGACCGGTTTCCAACCATGAAGCTTAAGATACTTACATAAGTACCCCATACGCGGGCCAAAAGCTGGCGGAAAAAGGTCGCAGATGATTAGTACTTTCTTCATAACAAACCAATGATTTTATCTGAAGCATTGCCGGTTCCGTATTCCGGGATTTCTATCCGGGCAGGTTCGTTCTCCAGACAATGCAGAATATCCTGTTTTTTATATCCGGCGATCTGGTTCCATCCGGCTTCGACAGTCTCCACCCATTCTGTTTCATCCCGTAAAGTAATACAGGGAGTATGATGGAAATAAGCTTCTTTCTGTACGCCGCCTGAGTCTGTCAGGATTGTGGCGGCATGTTTCTCCAGCATCACCATATCTAAAAAGCTGATCGGTGGAATGATGCTGATACTTTCCTGCTTTTCCAGTGGGGAAAGCATTTTATATTTTTCCAGGCAATTCCGTGTACGGGGATGCAGGGGAAGGATAGTTGGGAAAGACGGAGACGAAATCTCTGTCAATGCGTCGATTATCTCGGATATGCGTTCCCTGTTATCTGTATTTTCAGCCCGATGAACGGTACAAAGCCTGAATTGTTTACTGTTAAGATGTTGCTGGGATAGTATCTGCGATGACTTATCAGCCAGCTTACCGAACAACAGGGCTGCATCATACATCACATCACCGACATGATGCACGCCTTGCTGTATATTTTCATTTGCCAGATGCTTAACGGCCGCAAAAGTCGGACAGCAAAGCAAAGTTGCCATATGATCCGTTAAAATACGGTTGATCTCTTCCGGCATCTGTTTGTTGAAACTGCGTAAACCCGCTTCCACATGGATGACCGGTATATGAAGTTTAGACGCAGCCAACGCTCCGGCTAATGTAGAATTGGTATCACCATATACCAGCACATAGTCAGGAAGTGTATCGAGTAATATCTTTTCGATCTCAATAAGCATGTGGCCGGTCATTTCCCCATGTGTCCCGTTTCCGCATTGCAGCTGCCAGGCCGGTTGAGGAATACCCATACTATTGAAAAAGATGTCGCTCATATTGGCATCGTAATGCTGTCCTGTGTGAAGAAGAAGCTCTTCAATAGGAGAAGTGTTATTTTTATTATGTTCCAGAATCGCCCGGCTTACCATAGCCGCCTTTACGAATTGAGGCCTGGCACCGACAATAGTAACAATTTTCATTTTCTTGCGAGTTCGTTTAATAAATGGCTGTAAAGCTTTCTTAAATAACTATCTGTGTTTTCCTGTGCACTGGTATTATGCCACAGAAGGGTTAACTCTCCACCGGCATTTTTCACCTGCTCGACTAAATTCATACTGTAGGTGAAAGCTTCATCCTGATTTAATCCCATATATTTTTTTTCTTCCAAAGAGCATTCCATCAATGTCAATGGATGGAGCCAGATAGAAGATAAACGGCGGTTGACGGGGTTGATCCATCGTACCGGATAACTGGTTCCTAACCTGAAACCGGCTATATCTGCGTATCCCATTGTAAAATCGTCTGTAATTCCAGCCGCTTCCAGTTGCGTCATATCCTCCGGTTCACGGCTGGCCAGGAAATGATGCCGGTTGCAGCGTATGCTCTTACCCACATTTTCTTCCAGTATTGTTTTCTCTTTCCCGATAAGGGTGGGAGTGATGCCTGCCTGGTAACTACTGTGTAACCCTATGGTCATACCATTGGATAGAACCGTTTGTATCAGTTGGCATATATCCTTGTTGCGTAAGCTGTAGTGAGGTTTATCCTGTTTGCATTTACCTCCGCTACGGACGAAAAGGATAGATTTGCATATCTCTTTCCCCACCTGATCCTGAAGTATTTTATTCTGTTGAAACATCCAGGGGAATGTGTAATACGGATCGTTTTCGACCGGGCCGCATTTTCCCCGGATGGATTTACTTAACCCTCTTCCGTCTTTGAGGGAACGGATGAAACCTTTCCAGGAACGGTAAAGAGTCGGTGCATCCAGATCGTGTGTCAGATAAATATGTTGTATCTGTTTTTTTATGTCAGGCACCCGAAGCCCGTACCGTTGCAACCAACTGCGTAATAAAAGCCTGTATTCGTCGACGATTGGCCGGTGAAGAAATCCTGCCCGGTAAGGTAAAGATTGTTTTCCGGGAAAACGCCCGTGCTCATCCCGTTCGTTCCGTTGGATAATTTCTTCGTAACGGGTAATGAGAAAGTATGTGCTTGCAACGATGTCAGCGTGAATGACCATCGTATCGCCTACCTGTTCTATTTGAGGAGTCCCGAACAGGAGAGGAGTCCCTTCTATTTCCTGCAACGGCAGTTTAGGTAGGGAAGCCGGCGTTCCGTATATATGATTGTTGAAGAAACCGGACGGAACGATCACTATACTGTAGCGGTCATACAATTTCCTGTTTGCCGTGTATCCGATAGCGGCAATCACCCTCCCGGAGATATCTTCCCCCAGAAGGAAACGTATTATATAATGTAAAGTGCGATCGTTCATTTCCATTTCGTTAACTTTAGCCAGGCTTTATATAATAAACTTAGATTTCCTTTGGTTATTGTGAAGAAAGGGGTTTGAATTGCCCCGAATTCACGAAAAAAGCGTTCAACACCAGGAATCATCGAGCCTTCGAAGTCGAATAGGTCTGTATATTGGGCGGTAAAACGGATGCCTTCCCATAAAATAAGGCTATGTGCACCCGATGCCCGTAATTCGGGATCACCTCCTCCGGCCAGGTAATAAGCGGAACTTTCCTGCCAGGCGATAAAAGCCACGGCGTGCAGATTCCCCTTGTCATCATAAGCTCCCCAAAGATCCCCCTGGTTGCGTTGCCGGCAGGCGACTATGATATTCTTCAGTATCTCAAGCTCTTTAGGAGCCGGTAATTGCTGGCGTTTAAATGTCAGAGCCTGAACTCTCAGGAAGTCATCGACAGGGATGCCTTTCTTTACAGTGATGTTATACTTTTCTTTTGCTTTTGTGATGTTCCGGCGGATATTAGAACTCATATTTTCCCATACAACTTGCTCGTCTTTGATATTCTTCAGCAGGTAAGTATAGCGGGTTGTCTGTTTATATCCTTCCCAGTAAAACGGTAACCAGTCTGTTATCCGGTAGTTGAAATGTTGCAGGAAATGAGGATATTTTTTCAGAGCGTTTGTAAACTCCTTGCAGATAGCCTGGTGTCTTCCCAACGTCCGGGTATATTTGGCATCCTGAGCTTCCGGGGCAAACCACGGGCCCATCGTCTGGGTGAAAGGGGGCATTGAAATAATCCCCCGGTGCGGAATATAGATTGGAAATGAGGCCTGTATTTTCTCTTTTTCTTCAACCAGCAAGACATCCCATAAGGTTTCGCCGCAAGCAGCATCCAACCACCAATCCCTCGAAAACAGAGGCAGGCTTGTTTCCTTACTACAAAGTTGGCGATATTTGTCTTTGTTAGTCATATTATAAGGTTAGAAAATAGTAAATCCCCGATATCTATGGTTTATATGAAGTGTGACGAAGACCGGGAAAAGGTCTTCGTCACACGTTACATACTACATAAAATTATATGTAAGAATATTATGCTTTTAAAGCTTCAAATATCAGACCCGACAGCTCTTCAGCCAATTCCGGGTTGTCATTAATCAGCTGTTTGGCAGCATCACGTCCTTGTCCCAGCTTTGTTTCATTGTAGCTGTACCATGAACCGCTTTTCTTGATGATGTTCAGTTCTGCTCCCAAGTCGACAATTTCACCTGCTTTAGAGATACCTTCGCCAAACATGATGTCGAACTCAGCCTTGCGGAAAGGTGGTGCCACTTTATTTTTCACCACTTTCACGCGAACCTGGTTACCTTTCATTTCGTCTCCGTCTTTCAACGTTCCGATCTTACGGATATCCAAACGTACGGAAGCATAGAACTTCAGCGCGTTACCACCAGTAGTCGTTTCCGGGTTTCCGAACATAACACCGATCTTATCACGCAACTGGTTGATAAAGATACAAGTCGTGTTCGTCTTATTGATCGTTCCGGTCAGCTTACGCAAAGCCTGAGACATCAAACGAGCTTGCAGACCCATTTTGCTGTCACCCATATCACCTTCAATTTCAGCTTTCGGTGTCAGGGCGGCAACAGAGTCGATCACGATAATGTCTACCGCAGAAGAACGGATCAGCTGTTCCGCAATTTCCAACGCTTGCTCACCATTGTCCGGTTGAGAGATCCAGAGGTTTTCTACATCCACACCTAACTTTTCAGCATAGAAACGGTCGAAAGCATGTTCCGCATCGATAAAAGCGGCGATACCGCCTTTTTTCTGTGCTTCAGCGATTGCATGGATTGCCAGCGTCGTCTTACCGGATGATTCCGGCCCGTATATTTCAATTACACGTCCTTTGGGATAACCGCCAACACCTAATGCAGCATTCAGGGCGATAGATCCGGTAGGGATTACTTCAATGTTCTCAATGCTTTCGTCACCCAGCTTCATGATAGAACCTTTTCCGTAGTTCTTTTCAATCTTATCCATTGCGGCGCGAAGCGCTTTCAACTTGTCGGCATTTACTGCCGGCTTACCGTCTGCTGCTTTTGCGTCCGGTGTTTTTCCTTCTTCAAATAAATTTTCTTCTTTTGCCATCCCTTTTATGAATTAAGGATTTGATTTGCATGGTCTTTAGTTTTCACCTCTTTCGGACCGATTATCTTCTCGATGATTCCATCTTCGTTGATAATAAAGGTGGTGCGAAGCGTCCCCATGTATGAACGTCCGTACAATTTCTTTTCGGCCCATACGCCAAATGCTTGTTGCAGGGCTGTGTCCGTGTCAGCGATCAGGTTGAAAGGCAGTTCCTGCTTGGCAATAAATCCCTGATGGGATTTTGCGCTGTCTTTACTCACCCCGACCACTTCGTAACCGGCTGCCTGTAATTCCTTGTAGCCGTCACGCAGGCTGCAAGCTTCCGCCGTACAGCCGCTGGTATTGTCTTTGGGGTAGAAGTAAAGTGCTAACTTCTTACCTTTAAAATCGCTGAGTTTTATTTCATTTCCGTTCTGATCGAGCCCCAATACTTCGGGCGCTTTGTCTCCTACTTGTAATGCCATATTATAGTTCCAGGTCTACGTTAAACATTTCATGCCAGGGCAGACCCTGTTCGTTCAGTTCTTTCATGAATGGATCGGGATCGAATTCTTCCACATTCCATACACCCGGTTTCTTCCATACGCCTTGCATAAACAGCTTGGCGCCGATCATGGCCGGAACACCGGTCGTATAACTTACGCCTTGTGCACCTGTTTCCTTGTAAGCGGCTTCGTGACTACAGTTATTATATACGTAGTAAGTCTGTTCCTTGCCATCCTTGATACCGCGGATACGGCAACCGATGGAAGTCTCGCCCGTATAGTTTTCTCCCAGGTCACCCGGGTTAGGCAATACGGCTTTGAGGAACTGGATAGGAACGATCTCCTGGCCGTTGTACATTATCGGGTCGATACGCGACATACCGATATTTTGTATCACACGCAGGTGAGTCAGATATTCCTGTCCGAATGTCATCCAGAAACGGGCACGTTTGATGGTCGGGAAGTTCTTTGTCAGGCTTTCCAGTTCTTCATGATACATCAGGTATGATTCGCGTGGGCCTACGTTCGGGTAATTGATCGGTTGATGAACTGTCAACGGATCTGTTTCCAACCATTTACCGTCTTCATAATATTTACCACGTTGAGTGATCTCGCGGATATTGATTTCCGGATTGAAGTTCGTTGCGAATGCCTTGTGGTGATCTCCTGCGTTGCAGTCTACGATATCCAGATATTGAATTTCATCGAAATGATGTTTCGCTGCATAAGCTGTATATACACCCGTTACACCCGGATCAAATCCGCAACCCAGGATAGCTGTCAGGCCGGCCTTTTCGAAACGGTCTTTATAAGCCCACTGCCAGCTATATTCATATTTAGCTTCGTCCAGCGGTTCGTAGTTGGCAGTGTCGAGATAACTCACACCGTAAGCCAGACAGGCGTCCATGATGGAGAGGTCCTGATAAGGTAAAGCCAGGTTGATAACCAACTCGGGCTTGAAGTCATTAAACAATGCAACGAGTTCGTCCACATTATCTGCATTGACCTGTGCTGTCTTTATTTTTACATTCTTAATATCAGCAGCGATCTGGTCGCACTTGCTTTTCGTGCGGCTAGCCAGCATGATATCGGTAAAAACATCGGCATTCATCGCGATCTTTTTAACAGCAACGGTACTTACGCCCCCGGCACCAATAACTAATACTCTTCCCATTTACAAATAGAATTAATCTTGTTAATATACAGTTTACAAGGTTTTAAACCAAAGGACAAATATACGATTTATCTTTGGAATAAATTATATCAGTAGCGTAAAAACAATTGTCTGCCCCGAAGGCTGCGGACAACTAGCTGCCAACTCCCGGTAAACTAATATTTTCCTCTCTTATTATTAGTTCAAAAGAATAATTATAAAGGAGGAAAATAATAAAAGGTAAAGACAAAAAGGTTAAGATACTACTACTTCTTTGTTAGTTCCTGCCGGGCTTGTTCCCTCTGCTATGTTCTTACCTGATGCAGCGTTTGTAAATGAAACGGCATCTTACCTTGTATAATAGATCATGTCAGGATAAATATTAAAGTTAAAGTATATATAAATGCTTGATCCTTATTGGGAACGTGTTATATTTGTATGTAGAATGCATTATTTTTATAGTTATTAAGAATGTGCGTTTAAACCCTGACGATGGAAACAGAGTCTAAACAATAGAATAAATATATAATGTAGAGGAGAAACGAATATGAAACCCATGAAATTAACATCTTTAGCGGTGATGCTTCTGGTAGCCTTTAGTGCTGCTGCCCAGGAGGAGTTCTTTGATGATGTGTATTTCTCTTCCAGTAAAGACAAAAAGAAAGAAAAGACAGAAGAGAAGGTTATACAACCCAAACAACAGGAGGAAACGAAGACATCATCGGGAATAGTATTGGCATCGGCCTCCGATTCCAATAGTTCCGCATACGACGAGAATCGTGATGTAGACGAATATAATCGCAGATATACATCTGTGGATGTAGAAGAACCGTACGATGAAGATATGGATGAAGAAGACGGCACTTATATCGAGGAACTGCCTGATAACAATCAGAAGGTTACAAAACAAAAGGAACGCCGTTCCGATTCGGAATATACCGAACGTATTGTTCGTTATCATTCACCGAGTAAGATCACGATTGCCGGTGCAGATCAGGTGGATTTGTATCTGAGTGACGGATATTACAGCTATGGTTATGATACGGATTACTCCGACGGCAATGCCAATGTGAATGTCAATATCAACATGGGCAATAGCTGGGGAGGCTGGTATTCTCCGTGGTATAACAACTGGTATGATCCCTGGTATAGTTATAGTCCTTGGTGGACTTACTCATCCTGGTATGGCCCCCGTTGGGGATTCGGCTGGGGATGGGGCGGTTTCTATGCCGGCTGGAGTAGTCCCTGGTACGGTGGTTATTACGGTCCCGGCTATTGGGGCGGTGGTTACTGGGGTGGAGGCTACTGGGGAGGTGGCTATTACGGACACCATCACCATCATTATTATAGCCCATACAACTATTCATCACGCGGACGTTCGACATCTAGCCGTTATACAACCGGAAGAAATTCTTCCAGTCGCTATAACTCGACTTCATCCGGACGTGCAGTATCCAATAGGTCGTCGAACCGTGCATCTTCTTTAAGAAGTGAAAGCAACCGCACGAGCAGTTCAAGAGGATTGAGTTCTGACCGTTATTCAACTCGTTCATCATCATCCACAAGAGGTGAAGGAACAAGCAGCAGCATTCGTTCAAGCAGAGGAACTTCTTCCAGCCGGGTACAATCGGAAGGAACAGTTCGCACACGTACAGCAACTCGTAGCGAGTATAACGGTGGTTCATCCACACGTTCTTCTTCCGGTATTCAGGCAAGTCCGTCTACAAGAAGTAGTAGTACACGTTCAAGTTACAGCAACTCCGCACCTTCAAGAAGCCAGAGTACATATTCTGCTCCGTCAAGAAGTAGCAGCAGTAGCCGTAGCAGTGGATCGTTCAGTAGCGGAAGCAGCAGTAGTAGCCGTTCAAGTGGCGGCGGTGGTGGCGGCGGTCGTTCAGGTGGACGCAGATAATGAGAGAGATAATATAATTATAGTATAAGGGCCTGTATCCGTACATGTGCCCTTATATATTTAAGGTATTAGAAATAACAGAAACGATGAAAAGAATAACGTGCTTATTTATATCGGCATTTTTCCTGGCCGGTGGTGTCGCATATGCACAAGGTGAAATGGATGCATACAAAATGTCTCAGACCGATTTGAACGGTACTGCCCGCTATTTGGGTATGAGTGGGGCTTTCGGTGCATTAGGTGGGGATATATCGTCTATGTCTACTAACCCGGCAGGGTTGGGGATATATCGTAGTTCGGAGGTGGTAACTACGATAAGTCTTTCGTCAATAAAAGCCAATACAAACTGGAATGGTTCGAAAGCGGATGAGAGCAAGACAAGGTTTAACTTTGACAACATTGCTTATGTGGGTTATTTCCCAACCGGAAATGATGAAGGTATCGTTGGATGGAATCTGGGTGTCTCTTATAATCGCGTAAAGAGCTTTAACCGTACTTATCGGATGAATGGGGCGCAAGACTTTTCGCTGGCTGATTATGTGGCTGATTTAGCATATGGTGTAAAGCCGGGTGACTTTAAGCCAGAGGGGGGGTATGATCCTTATTTTAATTCGAATATATCTTGGCTTGCAATTTTAGGAAGTGATGCAGGTTTTATAGATCCATATGATGGGAAGAATGAATATCACTCAGCATTTGGAGAGCAAGGTGCTGATGGTTGGCGGCCTGCTATCCCTCAAAATGTGGATTTGCTAGTGAATGAAAAAGGTTCTATTGGTCAGTATAATTTCTCATTTGCAACAAATATTTCGGACCTTGTCTTTCTGGGGGCAACAGTTGCTGTAACTGATATGGACTATAGTTTGAATACCAGTTATGCAGAGGATTTTACTAGAACAGAGTGGTTGACATTGGATAATGGTCTTACTACAAGCGGAACAGGGTATGCATTTAATCTTGGTGCTATTGTTCGTCCGACAGATTTTCTTCGTTTGGGTGTTGCCTATAATTCTCCGACATGGTATAAACTGACTGATTATTTTCATGGAGACGCAACAACTACGATAAATGGGGAAGAATGGAAAAATAATACACCTGACTATCAGTCGGGAAGTTATCATCTTCGTACTCCGGATCGTTGGATATTCAGTGCAGCCGGTGTAGGTAAAAACTTTCTAGTAAGTGTCGATTATGAATTGACAAATTACAAGAGAATGAATCTGAACGATTTGGATGGAAACGACCTGCAGAGTACAGATGATATAAAGAAGGACTTTGGTATGTCTGGCACATTAAAAGTCGGTGCCGAGGTGAAGATTACTCCTCAGTTCTCTGTACGTGCCGGAACTTTATGGAGAACATCTCCGATGAAACAGCATGTGAAAGATGGAATTTCTCCACAGAAAGCTGATGGAACTTATTATGCCGATGCAGTAGGTATTGTTGGTACTATACCTAATTATACAGTGGATAAAGGTACTAATTCTTATTCTATTGGTCTGGGATACCGTTTTACTCCGAGTTTCTATGCTGATCTGGCATGTGTATATCGTGAATATAAGGAAGATGCTTATGCATTCCCAAGTACATTCCGGGAAAATGGAGAAGTATTTGTTAAATCCGATCCCGCTTCACTTAAGACAAAGACAACCCAGGTTGCTTTAACTTTGGGTTATAAGTTCTAAAAATATAGTTTGTTAGCAAATGTCCCCTGTTTGTACATAAAACGTACAGGCAGGGGACATTTTTGTATAAAAATAACAGAAATGTTTGCCTGTTTAAAATACTTTTTGTTCTTTTGCTTTCGAAAACGAAATTGTCTAACATTTAAAACCTCATTGCCTATAGCATAAACATTACTCAAGAAACTATAAAATACAGAAGTAATGAAGACTTTAAAATCGATGACAGACGAAGATCTGGTTGTCCTTTATGCACAGGGTAATAATGTCGCTTTTGACGTGTTGTTGAATCGTCATAAGAGCAGTATCCATTCCTATATTTACTTTATAGTCCGCAATAAAGAGTTAACGGAAGATATCTTCCAAGAAACTTTTGTGAAAGTGATTATGACTATTAAACAAGGCCGTTATACAGAAAACGGTAAGTTTAAAGCATGGATCACCCGTATTGCACATAATCTGATCATTGATAACTTCCGTCAGGAACGCAGTGAAAATACTGTATCCAACGATGAGGTGGAAGTGGATCTGTTCAATAATATCAAGCTTTGTGATGGAACGATTGAAGACAATATCGTGCGTCATCAGGTGTTGTCGGATGTGAAGAAGTTGGTGAAGCATCTTCCCGACAGTCAGCGCGAAGTGTTGGAAATGCGTTACTATCAGGATCTGAGCTTTAAAGAAATCGCAGATATTACAGGTGTCAGCATTAATACAGCATTGGGACGTATGCGTTACGCTATCCTGAATATGCGTCGTATGGCTGACGAGAATCATATAGAGTTGTCTTTGGCATGATCGGTTCGCGGAGCGAGCCAATTATGATTTTTATTATCAGGTAAAAATATTCTGTCATTTATGCAATAAGTAGAAACTGCCCCCGTTTTATTATCAAACGAATAAAAAAAGGGGATGCCTATGAAGAGATTTTCTACTCAATGTATGGATGGATTGAAGGATAAAACAAAGAAAAACCGGAACGAGAAGAAAAGTGCACCAAGCCGACAAACGCTTGATTTCTTATCTCAATTTGCAAGGAGTTACCATGCTGAACCTGCTTTGCAACCGGAGTTTTGTGGTTATGTGATGAACTAAGAAATTGAAGGAAAGAGGACACTTGTCATAGTGTTCTCTTTCTTTTTTTTGTACCTTTGCGCAAAAGACTTGAAATTATGAAACATAAGATTGCTCCTTCTTTGCTGGCTGCCGATTTCCTGAACCTGCAAAAAGAGGTGGAAATGATAAATAATAGTGAGGCAGACTGGTTGCATATGGATATTATGGACGGAGTATTCGTTCCTAATATCTCTTTCGGTTTTCCGGTTCTCGACGCAGTAAAACCCATTCTGAAGAAGCCGATGGATGTGCATCTGATGATTGTCGAGCCTCAGAAGTTTGTCAAAGAGGTGGCTGCTGCCGGTGCTTATATGATGAATGTTCATTATGAGGCCTGTACGCATTTGCATCGTACGATCGGTGCGATCAAAGAGGCTGGAATGAAAGCGGCTGTAACATTAAATCCGCATACTCCGATCAGTTTGCTGGAAGATATAATACAGGATCTGGATATGGTGTTACTCATGTCGGTTAATCCGGGTTTCGGTGGGCAGCGTTTTATTGAGTATTCGGTAAATAAAACGGCTCGTTTGAAAGAAATGATCCGGGAAAAAGGATTGGATACTTTAATTGAAGTGGATGGTGGTGTGAATCTGGATACTGGAAAACGTCTGGTAGATGCCGGGGCAGATGTGCTGGTGGCCGGAAGTTTTGTTTTCAGTTCTCCTGATCCGATACGAACAATAAAAGAGCTGAAAGATATGTAAGAGTATATAGATTACCAACCAAAACCGACCTTTGTATGATAATAAAAGAAATACAAAAGCGGCCTTTTATCAGGCCGCTTTTCATCTGGATAACCGGGATCTTACTGCAGGCTTACTTCGATTGCCGCATTGTGTCATTGTTTCTGATACTATTCCCCTTATTGATCATCCTGTTTTCTTATATGGCTGTAATCTCCGGGACGGAAAAGTCTCATTGTAATTATGAGCTTCGTTGGCAGTGGGGAGCTGTATTTCTATTGTTGTTATTGTCTTTCTCCATTCAACGGACGGCTTACTGGCAGGAGAGGGACGAACGACCCGTTTTCTCGTTAGTATCTGAACTGGCAGAAAGAGGGCAGGAGCGTTTATTGAAACCTTTCGACATTTTGCACTTGTCGGAAGAAGAAAAATCTGTATTGGCAACGATCACGTTGGGCCACCGGAAAGGGATGGATCAGGAAGTAAAAAGAAGTTTTTCGGTAACGGGTGTTGCTCATTTGTTAGCAGTAAGTGGTTTTCATGTGGCTATTGTTTGCGGCTTCCTTTCCTTATTCTTATCCTTCTTGCCCAAGAGCGCTTTTTATAGATGGTTGAAGTATCTGTTGACGATCTGTTTACTTTGGTGTTTTGTTGTCATTACCGGATTTGCAGCCTCTGCTATCCGTGCCGGATTGATGCTGACGTTGTATCTGACAGGTAGAACGTTACGGCGAAGAACGGACGGGTATAATACACTGGCTGCTTCTGCATTTTGTATGCTGGCGTTTGATCCGTTTTATTTATTTGATATCGGTTTTCAGTTAAGCTATCTGGCGGTGTTGTCTATTTTGTATTTGCAACCTCGGCTTCAAGGTTTGATCGAGGTTCGTAACCCTTTGGTTGCTGCTCCCTGGAGTTGGATAACTGTTACACTGGCTGCGCAAGCGGGTACGACATTGCTTTGTTTATACTATTTCCGGCAGTTCTCTCTGGTCTTTTTGTGTACAAATCTGCCTTTGACCTTTCTGGCGACCTTTCTGATACCAGCCGGACTGATCTGGGTTTTATTACCTGTAAATTTTCCCGGTTATGAATATCTTCAACTGTTTGTGGAGAAGACGACACATGCTTTGTTACAGATTGTTGAGGCTTTTAGCAGGGTACCGGGAGCAACCTTTTCTTTTCAAATTGACTTGTTGCTGACTATTCTGGGTTATGGGATTGCTCTCTTTTTTCTGTTGTTCCTGCAAACCCGGCGTCCTCGATTCTTATTCGTCTCCTTACTTCTATTGTTATTTCTATTGTTTGATTTGCTTATTGAACGTTTTTTTACTGTGTAGAACGTAAAAAAGTAGTACCTTTGTCCATGTAAACAAGAGAAAATATGATTACAAAAATCATTCACGAAGAGAAAATTCAGAAAGCCAAGAAATACGTAGAGAAAGGCGAAAGTTTTGTTATTGTTACCCATGTTACTCCCGACGGCGATGCCCTCGGTTCAGCTTTGGGATTGTATCATTTCCTTACTGCCTATGGTAAAGATAACGTAACAGTTATTGTCCCTAATGAATTCCCCTTATTTTATAAATGGATTCCGGGAGCAAAAGATATTGTGATACATGAAAAGTATCCGGAATTTGCAGAACAGTTGATCCATGATGCGGATGTTATTTTCTGTCTGGACTTTAACGAGCCTAAGCGTATAGAGAAACTGGCTCCGGCTGTTATTGCAGCAGAAGGCCGTAAGGTCTTGATCGATCATCATCTGAATCCCGCAGATTTTTGCCGGGTGATGATGTCGTATCCCGAAATGTCGTCTACCAGTGAGATGATTTTCCGCTTTATCTGCCGCATGGGAATGTTCGACCTGCTAAATAAAGAAGCAGCCGTTTGTATTTATACCGGAATGATGACGGATACAGGTTCTTTTACCTATAATTCGAATAAGCCGGAAATTTATACGATCATCGGTGAACTGATAAAGAAGGGAATAGATAAGGATTTGATTTATCGCAAAGTCTTTCAGGTGTATTCTGAATCACGCCTTCGTATGCAGGGATATGTCCTGTATGAAAAGATGAGGATTTATCCGGAGAAACATGCTGCATTGATTACTCTTTCGCAGGCCGAATTAGACCGGTTTAACTATGTAACCGGTGATACGGAAGGTTTTGTAAATATGCCATTGAGCATACAAGGTGTATCATTTAGTGTCTTTATTCGTGAAGATAAAGATTATATAAAGATATCTTTGCGTTCTGTAGGTGATTTTCCATGTAATCTGTTTGCTTGCCAGTATTTTAACGGGGGTGGTCATAAAAATGCTTCCGGTGGAGAATTTCATGGCTCTTTGGAAGAAGCTGTAGCTGTTTTTGAGAAAGGATTAAAAGAATTTAATCCTAATAAAACAGAAGAAATAGAGAAACTTGCCTGAGATATGGCGGATATTATTTACATTTGTCGCTCATTTATACATTAAAGAATAACAGATGAAGAGAGGTTTTTATATCCTGATGATTATGTGTGTAGCTCTGGTAGTAGTATCATGCGACAAAACGAAGTCGTATACGGAGTACTTGAAGGCTGAGAGGAAAGCTATCGATCGATTGATCGATAATGAAGGAATAAGGGTTCTTAAAAATTATCCGTCTGATGGTGTTTTTAAGGAAAATGAATTTGTGAAGTTGGATAATGATGTGTATCTGAATGTAATAGACTCAGGTAATGGCAATCGGGCCGTATTAGGAACAACCAAAGTTTTGTGCCGTTTTATAGCAAATGACATCATGGACGCGGATACTGCTCAACTGATGGTTGATAATTTATCTTCCAAGTATAATAATAGATGGGGATTTCCTACCGAATTTATTTTTGGATATAATGTCTATTCCGGTGAATCCAGAAGTTATGATCCGGATATATTTGTAGGTGAAGGGCTGGCTGCAGCCTTATATCATGTAGGAGAAGGGGCTGAAGTTAAATTGATTGTCCCGTTCAAACGAATGGGGAGTTATTTTCAAAGTAATTATACTCCGGTCTATTTTAGCAAAGTGAAATATACATTTGAAAAATAATCGAACTTACGTATGACTTTAATTAAATCTATTTCCGGTATCCGCGGTACAATCGGTGGAGCGCCGGAAGACGGATTGAATCCGTTAGCCATTGTGAAGTTTGTAGCAGCTTATGCTACCTTCATTAGAAAAAGCACAAAAGCAACATCCAACAAAATCGTAGTAGGACGTGATGCCCGTATCTCTGGCCCGATGGTAAAACAGGTGGTTTTAGGTACTCTTACAGGAATGGGCTTTGATGTTGTAGACATCGACCTGGCAACAACCCCCACTACCGAATTAGCTGTTGCTATGGAAGGTGCCTGTGGCGGTATTATTTTGACTGCCAGTCATAATCCGAAGCAATGGAACGCTTTGAAGCTGCTGAATGAAAAGGGTGAATTCCTGAATGCGGCTGAAGGTGCTGAAGTTTTGGAAATTGCAGCTTCTGAAAGCTTTGAGTTTGCAGATGTCGATCATTTAGGTAAAGTGATCGTTGACAATACATACAAACAAAAACATATCGAGAGTGTACTCAATCTCGACTTGGTGGATGTAGAAGCTATTAAGGCTGCTGACTTCCGTGTCGCTATCGATGCTGTAAATTCCGTAGGTGGTGTTGTTCTGCCGGATTTACTGTATGCTCTGGGTGTGAAGGAAATATTCAAACTGCATTGCGCTCCTCATGGGAACTTCTCCCATAATCCGGAACCTCTTCCTGAGAACCTGACGGAGATTTCCGATCTGATGAAGCATGCAAAAGCAGACGTAGGTTTTGTTGTCGATCCTGACGTGGATCGTCTGGCTATTGTTTGTGAAGATGGTGAAATGTTCGGTGAGGAATATACGTTAGTAGCAGTAGCCGACTATGTATTGAGTCATACTCCGGGTAATACGGTAAGTAACCTGAGCTCGAGCCGTGCCTTACGTGATGTAACCCGGGCTCATGGTTGCGAATATAATGCAGCCGCAGTAGGAGAGGTGAATGTCGTGGCAAAAATGAAAGCAACCAACGCTGTGATTGGCGGTGAAGGTAATGGCGGTGTGATTTATCCGGCTAGCCATTATGGACGTGATGCTTTGGTGGGTATCGCTTTGTTCCTGACTCACCTGGCAAAGAAAAAGATGAAAACAAGCGAATTACGTGCCAGCTATCCTCCGTATTTCATCTCCAAGCAGAAAGTTCAGCTTACTCCGGAGATCGATGTGGATGCTATTTTAGCCAAGGTAAAAGAAAAGTTCGCTCAATATGATATTACTGATATCGATGGTGTAAAGATCGATTTTCCCGATAAATGGGTTCACCTTCGTAAAAGTAACACCGAACCGATCATCCGTATCTATGCAGAAGCTCATACAATGAAAGAAGCCGAAGAGATAGGTGGCGAGTTGATTGCGGTGATTAATGAAATGTGTAAGTAAGCTTTATAACATATAATAAAACCGGGGATACTTATTAATTAGGTATTTCCGGTTTTGTTTTTATAGTTAGTATTTTTTGATAGTTTACGGTTCTATTTCTTTGGAGCTATGAATTGATTAGTGTCAATTTATAAATCGCAGGTTTACATAGTGAAATATGGTTATAAACCATTCACTCTTCATTTTTGTCTATCTAATATGCTGATTTGTTTCTATTTAAATAGGTGAATTGTTGGTGAATGGTTGCTCGAAAAGGTGAATAGTTGATGCAAACCTTTCACCTTTTATTTATTACCCCCCTTTCTCCCTTAAAATAATTATCACTTTCCTCCCTATATATTACCATAAAACCAATAATAATCTATACCTTTAGTTACGACTTATAAACCAACGGATGGCGATCGTTAACCTTTGCGACCGTTGTCGTTAAGCATACTGACGGTGCTAGGTAAGCTTGCCGACCTTGGTCGTTAAGTAAATAAGTTATAGGGTTTGCCTTAAAGAGTATTAACTAACCTCTTACTGTACACTAGGGTAAGGGGTAGAAAAACACAATATTGTATATGCCGGCTAAGTATCTGTTTTACAAAAATCCCCATTCCCCGCATCAGACAGAAGAAGAGGAGGGAGTGCTGCATGCCCGTATCGTGGAAGGGCAGGTGCTGCGTTTTGAGAAGTTATGTGAGAAGATTGCTGATCGTAGTACCTTCAATGAAGGAGAGGTCAAAGGTCTGATGACTTGTTTTAAAGAAGAGTTAATCCTGGCGCTGAAGGAGGGTAATCCGGTGGAGATCGACGGGATCGGTTTGTTCTCTGTGACGGCGAAATGTCCGCCGATACGTAACCCCAAAGAGATCAGGGCGGAAAGTATTCACTTTTCGAAAGTTGTTTTCCGGGCTTGCAAGGAGTTGAAAAAGGAGATGAATTCGATGACTTTCGAGCGGGCAACGGATTACAGGAGAAAAGATGCGTATACTCCGGAGCAGCGGCAGGAACGCATCCTGCGTTATCTCTCGAACCACCGGGAGGTGTCCAGTTCTGATTGTATGGGAGTGAATGTCTGTTCGCGTTATCTGGCACAAGGAGATCTGAAACGGTTGAGGGAGCAGGGACGGATCGTTCGCCTGGGTGGGCCGAAAGTGGCTGTTTACGTCTTACCGGAGAAGGAGGATACAAAATGAAAGTTACGTTATTAAAAGGAAATCTAGGTCCCGGTAAGTTGGTGGAGCTGGCTTCGGTGGTAGCGCGTATTAAAGATACGACTCAGGCTAAACCGGTGGAGAATATGCGTGAAATGATTCCCTATTGTACACCGGGAAATCGGGTGGCAGATGCAGAGAAAGTTCCGGTGGTAATTTTTGCATCCGGTTATAAAGATCAGGTTTGGAAGCATTATAACGGACTGATTCTGCTGGAGTTTAATCGTTTAGCCAATCTTTCGGAAGCCAGGCGGCTGCGTGACGAAATAGTCAGGTACAACCAACCCTTGCTGGCTATGATTGGTTCGAGTGGTCTGAGTGTCAAGGTTGTGGTGCGTTATACGTTGCCCGACGGTACATTACCGGTCGACCGGGAGAAGGCCATCTGTTTCCATGCGCACGCTTATCGCAGGGCGGTATTGCATTATCAGGCACAGTTACAATGGCAAGTCGATATAAAGGAACCTTCGCTCGACCGGGGATGTCGATTGTCCTATGATCCGGAATGTTTTTATAATCCGGAAGCATTGCCGGTCAGGATGGAACAACCGCTGGCAATGCCTGAAGAACCGGGATATATGGAGCAGGTCATACAGTCAGACGATCCATTGGCGCGTATCTTGCCGGGAACGGAGCAACGGAAGAAGATAGAAATGCTTTTTGAAACCTGCCTCAATCAAGTTTACCGGGAGCATGGAGCCGGATGGGGAGAGGAAGAACCGAAGGATTTTGTAGCGGCGGTAAGTGCGTTGTGTTTCGATTCCGGTGTCCCGGAGGAAGATACGGTTCGCTGGCTTTATTTCCGGATGTGGAGTTTAGAAGATCAGAACCTGTTGAGACTGACTGTGCATAATGTGTATCTTGCGCGTAAGTCGTTCGGGAAGAAACCTTGTCTGCCGGTTCCTATGAATTTGCTGGCACGCATGGAGGAATTTCTGAAGCGGCGGTACGAGTTTCGTAAGAATGAAATTATCGGTGAGGTGGAATACAGGGAGAAGCATTCGTTCTGTTTCCGTTTCCGGCCTGTCACGGCGGAGGTGTTGAATGGTATTTGCCTGAATGCCATGGAAGAGGGGCTCGATATATGGGATAAAGATGTGCGGCGGTATATTTATTCTCCCAGAGTTCCGAATTATAATCCGCTGGAGCAGTTTTTGTATAATCTCCCGGCATGGGATGGGAAAGACCGGATACGTGCACTGGCGGATACGGTGCCGACCAAAGATGGCGAATGGAGGAACCGTTTTTATGTGTGGTTTATCAGTATGGTTGCCCACTGGCAGAAGACGGACCGTTTGTATGCCAATAGCCTGGTGCCCGTATTGGTTGGGGGACAGGGCATTTCAAAGTCGACTTTCTTTCGTTTGCTTCTCCCGCCGGTGTTAAGGGATTATCATGCGGAAAGTATTAATCTCGAGAATAAAAGTGAAGCGGAATTGCTGATGGCACAAAACCTGTTGATTACCATCGATGAGTTCGACCGCTTAAGCAAGAAATATCAGGCGGATCTGAAACATTTGATCCAGAAGCCGGAAGTGAAAGTACGCCGTCCGCATCAGAAGACATTTCAGCAGATGAGACGTCTGGCTTCATTTTCGGCTACAGCTAATCCGATGGAGTTGCTGACCGATCCGACGGGAAGCCGTCGGTATGTTTGTGTGCAGGTGACAGGGGCAATCGATGTATCGGCGCCTGTAGAGTATGAACAATTGTATGCCCAGGCGGTCCATGCCATTCGTTCGGGTGAGCGTTATTGGCTGAATAGTGAGGAGGAGCAGTTGCTGACAAAAAGTAATGCCGGGTTCCAGGACGAACCGCTGGAGATGCAATATCTGTTTTCTTATTTCCGTTTGCCGGAAGAGGGGGAGAAGGAGGAGCGGTTTACGTCGGTCGAGTTGTTGGATATTATTTCGGAACGTTCCAAACGGAAGTTCAGTAATACTTCCGCCTGCCGCTTCGGTAAGATGCTGAATGCATCAGGCATCCGAAAGATACATACAAAGACTGGGAATTATTATTGTTTGATAAGGAAAGGTTAGAAAAATATGAAGGTGAACGGTTGAATGAAACCGTTCACCTTTTGACGAAACCTTTCACCTGTAAAATGAACTGTTATGTTTTGTATTATAGCAGTTTATCCTGTTTGGGTGAAAGGTGAAGGGTTTTTGTGTCGTTTTTAATATGTTATAGAAATAATCGTCGGAATTCTTGTTCGAAGTTAGGAGTAAATACGTTTTTCCCTAGGTTTGCTTTCACCTCTTCTATCGGCCAGAAACGTCCGCCGTCCAACTCTTCGGTGTCCGGTATGATTTTACCGTCATAGATGGTACGAAATGTATTGACCAGCTCTTTTTCGATGGACGATTCAAAGACATAGCGGGTGATAAATTCCGGAATAAAGTCTGTTATTCCTAACTCTTCGTGCACTTCCCGACGAAGAGCCTCTTCTACTGTTTCGCCATAATCGATATGCCCGCCTACGGCAGTGTCCCATTTACCGGGCTGGATATCTTTTGTCATGGAGCGTTTTTGCAGATATAATTCGCCTTCCTTGTTGAAGATATGCAGATGTATAACCGGATGCAGCTGCTTACTTCCGCTGTGACACTCTTTACGGGTCGCCTTGCCTATTGTTTCTCCCTCCTCGTTTACCAGAGGGAACCATTCGTCTCTCATCTTTTTCTTTGTTTTTGAGGCTACAAAGATAAGGAATAAAGGTTGTTGGAATATGGAATTTAATTGTTACTTTTGTCAAGGACATAATAAAAAGGAATAACTATGACAAAATCAACTATGGCCTTGGAAGCTGAAAAAGCCGAATTGGCGAGAATAATATTAGATTTGGATGATATGGAATTAGTAAAGAAAGTGAAAGCTTCCATTAAACGTATTACCACTCCGAAAGAAGATCCCTTTTTTACTAATCCGGCGAATCTTGCCCATTTCCGGAAATCAGTAAAGCAGAAAGAGAATGGTGAGGTGGTGGAATTGACTCCTGAACTTCAGAAGGAGTTACTTGGTTTATGAGATATACATTAATTATTACTGAGGATGCGAAGATAGATATTGCTTCTTTTTCTTACACTGGTGATAAAGTCGGTGCTAAGAAAGTGAATGTTTTGTTAGATGAACTGCGTGAACATCCTTACACCGGTACCGGTAAGCCTGAACCTTTACGGGGGAACTGGTCTGGTTACTGGTCTCGTCGTATCAATAAAAAAGACAGATTAATCTATACAGTCGAAGAAGATCGGGTGATTGTAACGGTTGTACAAGCAAAAGAACATTATAACGATAAGTGACCATGTAGTTATAACTTACCGATCACTTTTGCCAATTCCTCATCCGATAGCCCTTCGCCATAAGTCGCATAATCCATGCGGAAGGTACAGCCTTTCTTATATTCGGAACAACCGTAAGCTGTTTTACCCCGCAGGATACTTCCTTTCTTACAGACCGGACAAACCGGTTTTTCCGGTTGTTTGGGAGCTGTTTTCTCTTTCGGAGCCTCTTCCTTTTTTGCACGCGGCTTACGCGGTTTCTTTTCTTTTTTCTCCTCTTTGGGCTGTTCTTTGACAGCCTCTTCGATTGTTATTCTACGGGTCGACTGGTCAGACAGAACGTTGATGACTACCTGGTTGACCATTTGCTTCAATTCTTCCAGGAATGTCCGTGCTTCGTAAGTGCCCCGTTCGATCTGACGCAGTTTCTTTTCCCAAAGACCTGTCAGTTCGGCACTTTTGAGTAATTCCTCATGTATAGTGTCGATCAGTTCCACACCGGTGGCTGTCGGGTATAGATTCTTACGTTCCTTGCGGATATAATTACGTTTGAACAATGTCTCAATTATCGCAGCCCGGGTGGAAGGACGGCCAATACCATTCTCTTTCAAGGCATCACGAAGTTCATCATTATCGACCAACTTACCTGCCGTTTCCATCGCACGGAGCAATGTCGCTTCCGTGTAGGGCTTGGGGGGAGTAGTCCATGTTTCCTTTAAAATAGGTTTGTGCGGGCCACTTTCACCTTTTACGAAGTCCGGCAATACACCTTCTTCTTCGGTCGGTTCGGCATCCGGATCCTTTTGTTCGGCACCGAATACAACGCGCCATCCCGGTTTGAGGATCTGCTTTCCGGTTACTTTGAAATCAACCTTGTCTACCTTACCGAGCACGGTGGTGGTAGATATATCGCAATCCGGATAGAAGGCGGCTATGAAGCGGCGGGTAACCAGGTCGTATACCTTCCGCTCGTTTTCCGTCAAGTTACGGGCCGGTACCCCGGTCGGGATAATGGCATGGTGATCTGTTACTTTAGAGTTGTCGAATACCCTTTTGCTCTTAGGGATCTTGGCGGCTAATACCGGAGCTGTCAACTCAGTATAATCGACCAGCCCTTTTAGGGTGTTAGGTACCTTCGGGTAGATGTCATCACTCAGGAAAGTAGTATCCACACGCGGATAGGTGGTCACTTTCTTTTCGTATAATGACTGGATCAGTTTTAATGTATCGTCGGCGGTAAAAGCAAACTTTTTGTTGCATTCTACCTGCAATGAAGTCAGGTCGAAAAGCCGCGGAGCGTATTCTTTCCCTTTCTTTTCAGATATATCGGTGACGGTGAAGTCTTCCTTTTGTACAACTTCAAGGAAAGCTTCGCCTTCTTCTTTTTTAGTGAATTTCCCTTTTGTAGCAGAAAAGGTAGTATTCCGGTAGATCGTTTTCAATTCCCAGTAAGGTTCGGGTTTGAAATTGTCGATCTCTGCCTGGCGGTTGACGATCAGGGCCAGTGTCGGTGTCTGAACACGTCCGATAGAAAGCACCTGACGGTTCTGTCCGTAACGGATCGTATACAGGCGGGTCGCATTCATACCGAGCAACCAGTCGCCGATAGCACGCGACAACCCGGCTTCATATAATGTTCTGAATTCTGTTTGTTCTTTCAGGTGCTGGAAACCTTCGCGGATAGCTTCTTCTGTCAGAGAAGAAATCCATAAGCGGTACACCGGACAAGTACATCCGGCTTTTTGCATTACCCAGCGCTGTATCAGTTCCCCTTCCTGGCCGGCATCACCGCAGTTGATCACCATTTCGGCATTCTGCATCAAGGTCTCGATCACCTTGAACTGCTGCTCGTAAGTGGGGTTACTGATCAGTTTGATACCGAAGCGGGGAGGGATCATCGGAAGGGCACTCAGGCTCCACCGTTTCCATTCGTCGGCATAATCATGCGGTTCTTTTAGTGTACACAGATGTCCGAATGTCCAGGTAACCTGATATCCGTTTCCTTCAATATACCCATTCATTCTTTTTGTAGCCCCCAGTACTTCGGCAATCTCGCGTGCCACACTCGGTTTTTCAGCAATACATACTTTCATCTGCAATCTAATCCTTTCGTAAAAATCACACAAATGTACACTTTCCTGCTGATATTTCCATGAGAAAGTTGCAACCGAAACAAATACTTCTTCCAAATGTAATAGGGGATATAACGGAATGTTTTTATATTTGACGGTTGAAAAAGTATCTGCAAGTATAGAAAAGGGAGATTTATAATAGATGTATATCAACTCGGAACAGGAACGACAACTAATAACGGGATTACTCAATGATGATGAAACCGCATTCTGTGAATTATACGCTTTGTATAAGAACAGGCTGATGTATTTTGCCATGACATTTCTGAAATCCAAGGAATTTGCTGAAGATATTTATCAGGATGCTTTTGCCTCTGTGTGGCAGAATCGTCGGTTCCTTAATCCGGAGTCTCCTTTTGCACCCTATATTTATACTATTGTAAAGAACAGGATATTGAACGTGCTCGCCGGTATCGATAAAGAACAACAACTAAAGAATAAAATTTTATCGGCGGCAGTAGAAATCACAAATGATACGGAGGAAGCCATCTTGGATGCTGATTTGAACGGATTGTTGGAGAAAGCCCTAATGAACCTGACTACCCAACAACGAAGGATATTCGATATGAGCAGGAAAGAGATGAAATCGCATAAAGAAATAGCCGACGAATTAGGTATTTCCGTCTATACGGTTCAGCAACATATCTCAGCTTCATTGAAGATAATCCGCATTTACCTGGCTAAATATGCCGGGACATATACCGATCTATTGTTACTTCTATTCTGCTTAAATGTATAATAAAAGTTAACGGTATCCCAGTTGCGCTGCTTATCTCTGTACTATTAATAGACACGTAAAAAGATATGGAGCAATTGAAGCATATAAATATAATTTTAAAACGATTTATCAGTGGAATATATACCTGTGAAGATGCAAATCGGATCATGGATATGTTTCGTTCGCAGCAGTATACAAAAGAGATAAATGAAGAAATGGATCTGGTTTGGCAATCAGTACCAGAAGAAGAAACGACTTCCTTGCAGCATGAACAGTATACAGCGGAAGCGCGAGCATTATTAACCCGTATACGCAAAGAGGAGAGAAAAATACCGTTTGGCTCATTACTTAAATATGCTGCGATCTTTGCTCTTATTGTATCGGTGGGATTCGGTGCATATCAATTTACACGGATCACGGACATGCAAAATATAGCATACACGGAAATAAGGGTTAAAAATGGAGAGCATAAGCGGATTGTTTTGCCGGATGGGACAAAAGTAATTCTGAATGCCGGTTCTTTCATGAAATACCCGGAACGGTTTACACAGGACTTCCGCCGGATAGAAATGGATGGAGAAGCCTTTTTCGAAGTGGTGCATGATGAAGATAAACCATTTGTAGTATCCACAAAAGATGCCAGTGTAAAAGTATTGGGTACTTCATTCAATGTAAAAGCTTATGATGTGGATGAACAGATTCTGGTAAGTGTACGCTCCGGAAAAGTCCAGGTAGATATGACCGATGCAATGATGCGCTTGTTACCCGACGAACAGCTTGTCTTTTCCCGGAAAAACGGTGAGATACAGAAGCGAAACGAAAGTGCCCGCCATGCAACGGTCTGGATAGACGGAGGCCTGTATTTTAATAAGACCCCGATCCGTAGTGTAGTCAAGGAGTTGGAGCGGATGTATAACTGTAAGATTGAACTGTCGGGTGATAAACCCTATGATGATTATATCTATGGGGAACATGATAATAAAAGTCTTGAGTCTGTACTTAAGTCTATTCAGTATTCTACGGATATAAAATACCGAAAGGAGGGCGATAAAATTATTTTCTATAAATAGATCAGATTATTAACCTGTTAATCGAAAAAGTTATGAAAGATACAACCTGAGAAAACACCAAAAGAAAAGGAAGACCTGAAGCAGACCTTCCTTTCAAAATCCTGTAAAATAATGCCAAGCGTCCACTCCCGGCATTGTTTTATACGGAGTCGTTTTTAATATTTCTATTTAAAACAACAATTAAACTCCCAAAGTTATGAACTTCCTAACTAATAAGAAGTATCGCTGGGCTGGTTATTTCATTCATTTTGTTTTTTTAGCAATTTTGTGTTTGCAACCTGTAACCGCCCAGACCAACCGATCAGAGAAAATAACAATTCAAGTGCAAAATCAGCCTGTAGAAAAGGTATTCAAAGAGATATCAGAGAAAACAGGACTGAAGTTCTTTTATGGAGAAACTGTCCTTAAAGCCAATCAATCCTTAAGCCTAAGCTTTCGGGATGCTTCTCTCTCTACTGTATTGGCAGAAATAACCAGGCAGGCAGGATTAAATTTTGAGCGGACTGATAATACGATTTCAGTCAGCAAGAAAGCAGTCGGAGGAGAAGCCTCTGCTTCCCGGTCATTACGTCCTGTCTCCGGTGTGATTGTAGATGAAAACGGAGAACCTGTTATCGGAGCAAATATTGTGGTCAAGGGAACTACAAACGGCACGGTGACAGACCTGGATGGAAAGTATGTGATTGAAGCCGGAAACAATGACGTTCTGCTGGTTTCTTACATCGGGTATCTTCCTATGGAGATAAAAGTCGGAAATAAGACTGTACATAATCTTAAATTGCAGGTAGATGCCCAGAACCTGGAAGAAGTTGTAGTGGTTGGTTATGGAACGATGAAGAAAAAAGATTTGATGGGAGCAGCCTCTGTCCTGAGCGGTGAAAACCTGGCTACCAATTCTAATATTTCGGTTGGAGGAGCTTTACAGGGTAAGATGTCGGGTATGTCCGTTTTGAGTAGCAGTGGTTTCCCCGGTGCAGAAACTTCCATTAAGATACGTGGTGTCGGGACTTTCGGAAGCGGTAGCGATAGTAATCCGCTGATCATTATCGACGGTGTTCCTGTTACGTCCGGCTTTGAAACATTGAATCCCGGTGATATTGAAACGGTGAATGTCCTGAAGGATGCTTCCTCTGCTGCCATTTACGGATCGCGTGCGGCCAATGGTGTGATTCTGATCACAACCAAGAAAGGTTCGACCGGTGCAGCCAAAGTATCTGTCAATGCGACATGGGGTATTCAAAAAGCTTCCAGCATTATGGATTTGCTGACTGCTGAAGAATTTGTCTCTGCTATCCAGGAGATGCGCGATAATAAGCAGGCTATCGACGGAGGTAATCCTACAACTAAATTTGACGGTATCGATCCCGCTACCTTCGGGAAAGGAACAAAATGGAGCGATCATATTTATAGCTCAGCGCCTACCTATAATATAAATACAAGTGTCTCCGGCGGTGGAGAGAAAACCCGTTATTACTTGTCGGCGGAATATCTGAACCAGGATGGTATTGCGATTAATACCGGTTTCCAGAAAGCCTCTTTACGTGCCAATATTGAAGGGCAGGTTAACAGCCGCCTGACTATCGGTAATAATGTGCACTTGGCTTACCGCAACACCAAAGGAAGCAAGGATAACCGGTATTCCGATGTTATCTTCAATGCTCCGATCATTCCGGCCTACGATGCAGATGGAACCTATGGAGAACCGGATCCGGCCTATACCAGTTCCAAGAATGCCATTGCCGAAGTGGGTTGGAATACCCCGACGAATGATAACTACCGTGTACTGGATAATCTGTTTGTCGAATATAAGTTTACGGACTGGTTGAAATTCCGTTTCAACGGAGGTATTGATATGGTTTATTCGGAAGACAAATCGTTTTTACCTCTTTTCAGTGACGGGGGACAGACCAATAGCCAGAATAGTTATTCGGAAAATCGTCAGAAAGAGTTTATGTGGGTAACAGACTATCTGCTTTATTTCGATAAAGTATTCGGTAAGCACACGATCAATGCGATGGGAGGTTTTTCCCAGCAGCTATTCTCCAAAGATAACCTGAAAGGAGTCGTAAAGGATTTCGTATCGGAAGTCGATAATATGCATGTGATCGATGGCGGAACGAATTCGACCGACCGGACATTGGAAGGTGGAAAGAGCCAACTGGCTTTGGCTTCCTGGTTTGGGCGTATCAATTATGATTATGCCGGGAGATATCTTTTCTCCGTCAATTTGAGAGCCGACGGTTCTTCCCGTTTCAAAGACGGCGAACGTTGGGGCGTTTTCCCTTCTTTCTCAGGAGCATGGCGTATTTCGGAAGAAGATTTCTTTTCGGTAAAACCGATCAGTTCATTGAAGCTGAGAGCATCCTGGGGGCAATTAGGTAACCAGTCTATCGGTTCATGGTATCCGACGATTGCAGCAGTGGAAAGCCAGAAAGTCATGTTCGGCAATGGCGGTAACAATCAGATCCTGTATTCCGGCTATAGTCAGACTGCTTTATCCAACAAAAAACTGAAATGGGAAACGACCACCATGACCAACATCGGTGTCGATCTGGGATTGTTTAACGGCAAACTGTTTATGACGGCAGATTATTTCATAAAGAGCACGGATGGTATTTTACGCAGCATGGTATTGCCGTTGTCGGTGGGGATGACTGCTCCGAATGTCAACTATGCGAAAGTACAGAATCGCGGTTTTGACCTTGAAGTCGGCTATAACGGTAAGGTAAGGGATTTCACTTTCAGTGTTTCAGGGAATGTATCTTTCCTGCATAATGAAATAAAGAAACTAAGTGAAGGAGTCACCGAGGAAGTAACTTCCATCGGAAGCTACGGTGGCGTGACGATCAATCGGGTCGGCGAACCGGTCGATGCTTTGTATGGCTATAAGACCGGGGGCGTGATTACGACTCAGGAAGAAGCCGATAAATATAAAGCGATGGGACAAGGGAATGCCAAGATCGGACGTTTGAAATATGTCGACATGGATGGTAACGGCAAGATAGACAGTGACGACCGTGTCATATTAGGCAGCTATATCCCCAAAGTCAGTGCCGGTCTGACTCTGTCCGCCGACTGGAAAGGATTTGATTTCAACGCTGTGTTTGCCGGAGTTTTCGGAAGGAAGCAACATGCACCGATGTCGTTCCAGAACCGTTTCCCTAACCGTAACATGAGCCGCCACTGGTATGACAACCGTTGGACATTGGGTTCTGATCCGGAAGGAAAATATCCGGCGTTGATCCAATCCGAATCGTATGAAGAGATGACAGACCTGATGGTTGCCAATACATCTTTCGTGAAATTGCGTTCCTTGACTTTAGGCTATACGGTTCCTGTAAAGTCTTTCAGGACACGTGTATTCGTATCGGGCGAGAATCTGTTCACTATTCATAGTAAATCATTCGACGGTTTCGATCCGGAGAATGGCAACGGGGTAGGGCACTATACGAACTGGGGGGATGACTTCCCGACTCCGAGAATATTTTTGGTTGGTTTGAATTTAACATTTTAATAGGAGATGGCTATGAAATCGAAAATAATAGGATTATTGATCTTGTCATGTGTATTGACAACAGGCTGTATGGATAATTTCCTGGATAGGAATCCCTACGGTTCAATCGATGAAACGACATTCTTTACACAAAAAGAACATGCCGACCTGGCAGCGATGGCATGCTATGCCAAATTACAGAAACTGAATGCCCATTGGGCCGATGCTCAGTTGGAACTGGGAATGACAGGCGATTTGTCGTCTGCCGGTTTTAAAGATGCCCAACCTTTTTATGTCGGTTCTTTCAACCCGAACGAGTCGAATCTGGTGAAAGGCATCTGGCAGCGCGCTTATCAGGGAATTGCTGTCTGCAATAAAAATATAGAAGGCGTTAAGAACATGCCGGATGATATAATCGATGAGGATACCCGCAATAAACATCTGGCCGAGATGTATTTTATCCGGGCATTCTGGTATTTCCGCCTGATCCAGTTCTATGGGGATGTTCCTTTACGTTCTGCTTCCGTGTCGGATCCAACTAATAAAGACGATGTGCAGTTGGCTGCTACCCCCAAGGGTGAGATAATAAAACAAGCCATCCTTCCCGATCTTGAATTTGCTGCACAGAACCTGCCGGATGCCTGGGAAGACAAGTTTCAGAATCGGGCGACGAAAGGGGCAGCATATGCCTATCTGTGTGAAGTCTATTTGTATGAAAAGGATTATGAGAATGCTATAAAAGCCGGTGAACAGGTCGACAAGTATGGTTATTCTTTGATCGAAAATCCGGGTAATGTATTGCGGGTAGATTATGAGGCATGTCCTGAAATCATTTTCTCCGTCGGTTTCGGTAGCGGAGTGGAGACGTATCGTGAGTTCTATTGGGGAACAATAGAAGATTTGGGAGAGGACGGACGTGTTATGCGTGGCGATACCTATTCCGGTGATTATTTCTATCCATCCTGGGAACTGGTCGGTTTTTATGAAGCGATAGACGGTAAGCCGGTCAGTGAGTCTCCTTATTACAATGCAGATGAAAGCTGGAAAAACCGTGATCCGCGCTTTGATGCGACATTCTTCACTATCATGGATGATATCGAAACGACTACCGGAAAACAGATGAAATGGAAACAGGATTGGCTGGTGAATACGGCAACCGGTTATGATATTCAGAAAAGGGGAGTATGGTATGGAGAGAATACCTGGAATAAACGGGCGGATATTCATCTGATGCTGTTGCCGCGGGTTTATTTGCATGTAGCCGAAGCCTATGCTTTAAAGTCTTCTCCTGATTTTGCCAAATGTTCGGAATATATAGAGAAAGTCCGTTCCCGTGCCCGTCAGTTCGCGCTGGCCAACCGGGAAAAATATATCCCCGAAGGAATGGCCGATAAGGATGTATTGCCTGCTTTTACCATCCGTAACGCCCAGGAAGCGATGGATGCAATAAATTACGAGTCGAGGGTGGAACTTTTTGCAGTCGATTGTATGCGTTATTATGATCTGAAACGTTGGGGTACTTTGAAAGAAGAATGGCCCCGGGTAGGCGGATTTACCTGGGATGATAAATTGTTGGATCTGCCTTATCCGGCGGATGAGTTGAACTCGAATAAAAATCTGCAACAACATTCCGGTTGGGGTAATTGATTGGTCGATAAATAAGTAGATAATATGAAGAAGTTGATTTATATATGTATGCTGTTGCCATTTCTGATGGCAACAGCTCAGAATAATAGCGGAGTGCAAAGAGTAGGGAAACCTGAGCTGACGGATTCCGAATCGTTTTCTATGATCCTTTTACCCGATCCGCAGAGTTATACCAAATTTGATACCAACCAGCCTCTGTTTGATCTGATGACGGCATGGACGGCAGCCAACCTGGAGAAGTTGTCGGTAAAGGCTGTGTTGTGTACCGGTGACCTGGTGGAGCAAAACGAATATATCGTGCCGGATAATGTAAATGGCAACCAGACTAGTACCCAGCAATGGAAAGCGGCGTCCAACGCCTTTGCAAAACTGGATAATAAGATACCTTATATCATCTGCGGAGGAAACCATGACTACGGATATACCCGTTCGGAAAACCGCCTGTGCCGTTTCCCGGAGTATTTCCCGGTGGAACGTAACAGTGCCTGGAAGAATTCGCTGGTCAGCGTGTGTAATAACGCATTCGGGCTCCCCACGTTGGAGAACGCCGCTTTTGCTTTCGACGAACCGCATTGGGGAAAGATCCTGATCATAACGACTGAGTTTGCCCCCCGTGACGAGGTGCTCGAATGGGCGAAGGAACTGGCTGCAAGCAAGAAATATGCCGATCATAAGGTTTTTGTGCTGACACATTCCTATTTGAGATGGGATGGAACGGTCATCGAGTCCGAGAATTATAAAGTTTCTCCGGCTAATTATGGAAAGGCTGTCTGGGAGAAATTGTTATACCCGTCTTCCAATATTCGTATGTTGATTTGCGGTCACTATTGCCTGGTGGATGATTTTTGCCACAATGTAGGACGCCGTACAGATAAGAATATCGCAGGGAAAAACGTATTCCAGATGATGTTCAATGCCCAGACTGCCGGAGGTGGTTGGCATGGGAACGGAGGCGACGGTTGGTTGCGTATCCTGGAATTTATGCCCGACGGGAAAACGATCAAGGTAAAAACCTATTCTCCTTTATTCGGTATTTCTCCGACAACGGAACAGTTCGCCTGGCGTACGGGAGACTGCGACGAGTTTGAAATTGTGATTGAACCCTAAGCATTTGTAAGGGAAAACTACTGTAAGAATATTTGTTTCTTTAGAAAACTTTGCGAACTTTGTCTACTCTAAAGTTCGCAAAGTTTAACAAGAAACATAATATCATGAACAGTAAACTATGGTTATTAACCGCCGCATCCGCATTTTCAATGACTGGTGTGGCCGCAAACTACACCAACTTTATCATCATCAACCTCGATGATGCCGGTTACGGAGACTTTTCCTATAATGGCGCATACGGATATAAAACGCCGAACATCGACCGTATGGCTGCCGAAGGAGTCCGCTTTACTCATTTTCTGGCCGGACAACCTATCAGCGGGGCATCACGTGCCGGATTGCTGACCGGATGTTATCCGAACCGTATCGGTTTTGCCGGAGCGCCCGGGCCGGGTTCTGACTATGGTATCAGTCCTGATGAAATGACGATAGGAGAACTTCTGAAACAGAAAGGATATAGTACGGCCGTTTTCGGTAAATGGCATTTGGGAGACGCCAAACAGTTTCTCCCTTTGCAAAACGGCTTCGATGAATATTACGGATTGCCTTATTCCAACGATATGTGGCCTTTCCACCCGCAACAGGGAGAAGTATTCAATTTCCCTGATCTGCCTACTTATGACGGAAATGAAATTATCGGTTATAATACGGATCAAAGCCAGTTTACAACAGATTATACGAACCGTACGGTCAACTTCATTAAGAAGAATAAGAATAAACCGTTCTTCATTTATCTGGCACACTCCATGCCGCACGTACCGCTGGCTGTATCCGATAAATTTAAAGGGAAGAGCGAACAGGGATTGTATGGCGATGTGATGATGGAACTGGATTGGAGTGTCGGTGAAGTATTGAAAGCACTTCGCGAACAAGGTCTGGAAGAAAACACACTGATCGTCCTTACTTCCGATAACGGCCCGTGGACTAACTACGGAAACCATGCCGGTTCGGCCGGGGGACTTCGTGAAGCTAAAGCGACTACCTTCGATGGCGGTAACCGTATTCCCTGCGTGATGTATTGGAAAGGTGTTACCCAACCCGGAACTACTTGTAACAAGCTGGCTTCCAATATCGACCTTTTGCCTACATTGGCTGAAATCAGCGGTGCACCGCTGCCACAGCGTAAGATCGACGGTGTAAGCGTCTTGCCTTTAATCAAAGGAGAAAAGGATGCAAACCCTCGCGAGTCGTTTGTCTATTATTATCATAAGAATGATCTGGAAGCCGTTACGGATGGCATGTTCAAGCTTGTTTTCCCGCATAAGTACGTGACTTACGGAGCTTATGTGCCGGGCAACGATGGACAACCGGGACAATTGACCAACCTTGAACTGAAGAAAGCTGAAATGTATGACCTGCGTCGTGACCCGGGAGAACGTTACGATGTCATTTCCCAATATCCCGAAGAAGCAGCCAAGTTGATGAAGATTGCCGATGATATGCGCAAGGATCTGGGAGATAATCTGACACGTGTCAAGGGAACAGGACGCCGCGAACCAGGTAAATTAAAATAACAAAGATGAAAAACGCTGATCTAATTTTGAAAGCAGGCATGTTGGCTACATGCCTGCCTGTTATTGGTTGTAGCTCGAACAAGAAAGCAGAGAAAGAGGCAGGAGAACGCCCGAACATTCTCTTTATTTTGTCTGACGACCACACTGCCCAGGCATGGGGTGTCTACGGAGGCATCCTAGCCGATTATGTTAAGAATGAGAATATCCGCCGTTTGGCCGATGAAGGCTGTGTGCTGGATAACTGTTTCTGTACCAACTCGATCTCCGCACCGAGCCGTGCCGCTATCATGACCGGGGCGTATAGCCATCGTAACGGTGTCTACACGTTGGAAGACGGACTGGAGCCTGCGGTCGATAATATCGCCAAGCAGATGCAGGCGGGCGGTTACCAGACGGCCTTGATCGGTAAATGGCATTTGAAAAGACAGCCTGCCGGTTTCGACCACTTCAATGTCTTCCACGACCAGGGGGAATACGTGAACCCGATCTTCAAGACTGCTGAAAACTGGGTGGATGACGATAAGGGAAAGCAGGGAACCGAGGTCAAAGGTTTCTCTACCGATATCGTAACTGACCAGACGATGGAATGGATACGCAACCGTGATAAGGATAAACCTTTTATGATGTGCTGCCATTTCAAAGCGACGCACGAACCCTGGGACTTCCCCGAACGGATGAAACATCTTTACGATGACGTTGTTTTCCCTGAACCCGAAAGTATGATGGAGTTCGGCCCCGAAGAGTCGGGCAGGGCATTTAAAGGTCAGCAGTTGGAGAACATGGGATGGCGTTGGGAGACAGCTTCCAAAGATCCGGATGCCTGGTGGTGCCGTTACCCGGAACTTCCTTTCTCTACGAAAGGTATGGATAAGGTGGCTGCCCGCAAGAAGATCTATCAGAAGATGATCAAGGACTACTTGCGTTGCGGGGCGACGATCGACGATAACATCGGCCGCTTGCTGAAGATGCTGGACGAAGAAGGGCTGAGCAAAAATACCATTGTCGTTTACGTCTCCGACCAGGGCTACTTCCTGGGCGAACATGGTATGTTCGACAAACGAATGATGTACGAAGAACCTCTGCACATGCCCTTCGTGATCCGTTACCCGAAAGAAATCCCAGCAGGTACACGCAACAAAGACATTATCCTGAATGTGGACTTCGCTTCTACATTGGCTGATTATGCAGGAGTGAAAGCCCCGGAATTGTCGCAGGGAAAGAGTTTCCGCGAAAACCTGAAAGGACAGACTCCGGCCGATTGGCGCAAGGAAATGTATTACCGTTACTGGACGCACCATGATATCCGTCCGGCTCATATGGGTATCCGTAATGAACGCTATAAACTGATGTTCCTCTATGGCGACCGCCTTAATGCAACCGGTTCGGATCCGAAACCGACCACTCCGGCTTGGGAGTTCCACGACCTGCAGGTAGATCCGAAAGAGGATAAAAATATGTACAACGATCCACAGTATGCAGACGTGATCAAAGAGATGAAGCAGGAGTTGTTGAAGCTCCGTGCCGATGTGGACGACACCGATGCAGACACTCCCCGCATGAAGGAGATTATGGATCAATATTATTGGTAATAAACGTCGTCGCTTAAACCACTAAATTATATCACATGAAGAAAATGTACATTATGGTTGCTGCCGGGCTTTTTATGAGCATGACCCCGCTACTGGCGCAACAAACGACAGGGAATATTGTCGAATACTTTGGCAAAGAGAGAGTGGAACGTGTGGATGAAGGCATTATCCTTCATGCCTTCAAGCAGGGATATTTTGTCCCGGTAACAGCCCCTTCAGGTTATTTATTTGCCACTTCGGATGGCCTTGCGTGGGAAATCGCAACAGGCAAATTCCGTACCCCTACGGAAAAAGACCTGACTGCAACGAACTATGGGCGTACCCGGGAGGCGGTACAATGGACGCCGATCACAGCCGACTCGACCGGCAAGTTTACCAACCGTGCCTTACGTCGCGCCTATGTTTATACAGGCTATGAGGCCGATAAACCGCAGGTGGCCCTGTTGGAGTCGAGCGGAAACACCCGTACTTTTATCAATGGCATGCCCCACGAAGGCGATCATTATGATTTTGCCTATACGCTGATCCCTTTCCATTTGCAAAAGGGAAATAACGAATTTATCTTCACCCCGGGACGTTTCGGACGGGTCGAAGCTAAGTTGATCATCCCGTCTAAACCGGTGATGTTCACGAAAAGAGACATGACCCTTCCTGATATTATCAACGGAGAAGCAGGGGAGAAATGGGCGGCTATCCGTGTTGTCAATGCACAGGAAAAAAGCCTTTCCGGATTAAAGATACAATGTAAGTTGGAAAGTGGCGAATCGGCTACCGTGGCTACCGACGATATTATGCCGATGATGGTTCGTAAGCTCAAGTTCCGTATCCCGGCAGCTACCTCAATCAAAAAGGGAGAGACGAAAGCGACTGTAACTCTCCTGGATAAATCCGGAAAGGAGATCGACCGCGCAGAAATCGCATTACAGCAAAAGGATGCTTCCTCTATACATGAACGTACGTTTATCAGTCACGTAGACGGCAGTGTGCAATATTACAGTGTGACCCCATCTACTACGCAGGCCGATAACCAGGCATTGTTCCTATCTGTTCATGGAGCCTCTGTCGAAGCACGCAACCAGGCCCGTGCCTATGCGCCGAAAGACTGGGGGCATATCGTGGCTCCGACCAACCGCCGCCCGTTCGGTTTCAACTGGGAAGAGTGGGGACGTATCGATGCGCTGGAAGTTCTGGCGGAAGCCGAACAAGTATTTAAAACCGATCCGTCGCATACCTACCTGACCGGCCATTCGATGGGTGGACACGGTACCTGGTTCCTGGGCGTTACCTATCCCGACCGTTTTGCGGCGATCGCTCCCTGTGCCAGTTATCCGGATATCGCCCGTTACTCGCGGCGGAATGCCGACGCAGCCAATGCCGGTGAGAAACATTTCGATATGATCTGTCAGGCTGCCAATGCCGGACGTACACTGGATTTGAAAAAGAACTTCCTTCAATCGGGTATCTATATCCTTCATGGTGACTCGGATAATGTAGTCCCCATCCAGCAGGTACGCCAGATGCGGGAGATATTAGGCACATTCCATCCGGACTTCTGTTATTACGAATATCCGGGCGGTTCACACTGGTACAGCAACGAGAGCGTGGACTGGAAACCTATTTTCGATTATTTCCGCTGGCATAAAGTCCCGGCTGCGGACGAAGTGAAGCAACTGGAGTTCTGTACCGCTTCCCCGGCTATCTCTGCCAAAGATTACTGGGTAACCGTCAACCAGCAGGATACGGCGTATGCCTTTTCTTCCGTTTCTTTCAAACAGACAGGGAAAGGCCTTGAAGGAACAACCTCGAATGTGGCTTCCCTTACATTTGATCTGCCCGCATTGAAGCTGTCGGAAGATGCTACTATAACGATCGATAACGAAACACTTCGGGCAGATGGTGGCAAACCGGCCGTTTTGAAAAAGGTTTCCGGTAAATGGGCTTTGGTGGACGAGGTTCCGGCAACGGAGAAATATCCCTCGCGTTATGGTGGTTTCAAACAGGCTTTCGACAATAAGGTGGTCTTTGTATATGCAACCGGAGGAAATAAGGAAGAAAACACGTGGTATCAGAACAAAGCCCGTTTCGACGCTGAAACATTCCTTTACAGGGGCAACGGTTCTATCGACGTTATTTCCGACCGGGAATTTATTCCGTCTGCCTATGCCGACCGCAATGTTGTGCTTTACGGCAATGCAAGCAATAACAAAGCATGGAACAAACTCCTGAAGAATGCCCCTGTGCAGGTTCTGAAAGGTGAAATCCGTATGGGAGATAAGGTGCTGAAGGGCAACGACCTGGGTACTTATTTCGTCTATCCCCGTCCTGACAGTCGTACGGCCAGTGTAGGCGTGGTGGCCGGAACGGGTATCGAAGGAATGAAAGCTACTTATCCGAATGATTATATCTCCGGTATCACCGGTTATCCTGATTTACTAATATTCAACGTAGATGTGTTGAAAGAAGGTATTCGTGGAGTTGAGGTATCAGGCTTCTTCGGCAACGACTGGAGTGTGGAAAATGGTTATTTTATAACTGAATAAAGAGGCTTCCGGCAGGGTGCGGCAGCCTTTTTCCGAGGGATGCGGCACCCTTCCTCGGACACCTGCGGCACCTCTCTCCAGACACCTGCGGCACCTCTCTCCGGATATCTGCAGCAGATGTCTCCGAGTATCTGCGGCAGATGTCAGAGGAGACCTGCCGCAGATGTCGAAAGGTCGCCGCCGGAGATCGCGGAGAGCGACTTTGAGCCCTTTTCGTTTTTAAGTCCCTTTTTTTCGCTTTCCCTCTCTGGGACTGTGAAGTAACGATTATTTTGTTTTTCTTTGTTCAGGAAATAAGATGCTATGGACTCGTTCGATATTTATATAACCCGTAGACTTACGCTGGTCAGCCTGATCAGTACGGTTTTTATTGTTTATCCCAATATAGCCTGCATCCCTTGGGAATTGAAATATATAAAAGGGACAGACCTTGTAGTTCTGTTATCCTTTTTCGTTTACCGTTTCTTTTTCTTCTGGGGATTGATCAGCCTGCTGATACGTTATAACCTGAAAAAGATGCCCGACGCTTTGTTCAAGCAACGGCTGATGCATAACTTCCTGTTCTCATTCGTCGCTTATCTTCTTTATGCCTCTATCTCGTATGGAGTGTCTTCTATGGGGATTCGTACGGATGCGTTGGGAAGTATCCTGATTTTCCAGTTTTTTGTCACTTGTTTCCTTTGTACGTTTATCGGCTATATATCCATGTTGTATTCCGGGCAGCGGGAGAAGGAACAAGAGATCGAGCGTCTGCGTTTTGAGAACCTGCAAAGCCGTTGTGATGCGCTGGCGAACCAGATCAACCCGCACTTTTTCTTTAATTCGCTAAACGGTATCTCCGCATTGATCCGTAAGAAGAACGATGAAAAGACACTGATGTATGTGCATGAGTTGTCCGATACCTTCCGTTATATCCTTCAAAGCGACCGGAAAGGACTGGTCTCGCTGCGGGAAGAACTGGAGTTCGTACAGTCTTTCCAGTATGTCATGGAAGTACGCTTTGCCAACAAACTGGTCTTTTCGGTGGAGGTGGAAGAAGGGCAGCAGGATCTGTTGAGGTTGCCGGTTCTCTCTTTGCTGCCGTTGCTGGATAATGCGGTTGTCCATAACCAGATCGACAGCGAGCATAAGATGGAGGTTTCGATCGTGCTGAACGAATGGGGGGAACTGGTGGTTTCTAACCCGGTTTACCCGAAACTGTCTCCTTCCGACACGAACGGGACAGGGCTCAAGAACCTGGAAAGTCGTTTTACTTTGTTGATGAATAAACAGATCCGGATAGAATGCGATGAGGATATATTCCGGGTTTATCTCCCTTTAAAGTGATACAGCTATGAGAGTACTGATTGTAGAAGATGAAACAGCAGCTTATGAAAATTTAGTGGATATATTGAAAGAAGTCGCGCCCGATATCCGGATTGCGGGGAATACCGAAAGCGTGACCCAAACGATCCACTGGCTTCAAACGAACCCGGCACCGGAACTGATCTTTATGGATATCCACCTGTCGGACGGCTCGGCTTTCAATATTTTCGATAAGGTCGAGCTCGAAACGCCCATCGTGTTTACCACCGCTTACGACCGTTATGCCATCGAAGCCTTTAAGGTGAACAGCATCGATTACCTGCTGAAACCCATCAAGGTGGAAGATATCAAACACGCCCTGGATAAGTATGGCAAACTGAACCACCAAGATATCATCCAGTATCTGTCGCAGTTGACCCGTTTAGCACCTGCACCTAAGTATAAAGATAAATTCCTGTTACCATATAAGGACAAGTTGTTGCCGGTCAGCGTAAAAGATATCTCCTGCTTTTATACATCGGATAAAAATACGATCGTCTATTTGAAAGATGGCAGTAAGTATCCGTATTCCCGGACACTCGAACAAATAATGCCTTCCCTCGATCCGTCCGGTTTTACCCGGGCGAACAAACAGTTTATTCTCAACAGGGATAGCGTCACCAACATAACAATCTGGTTCGACAGCCGCCTGCTTATCACGCTGGATGTGGAAGTGCCGGAGCGTATTTATGTCAGCAAAAACAAAGCGGCTGAATTTAAGTCGTGGCTGGTGAGCGATTAAGGCCTATTCGCGATCATTCCCTTTTTTTTCGTTTTGACGAAACAACCGTATCTTTTAAAGTAGAAATCCATCACCTTTGTAACCGTATTACTAACCAATAAAGAGATACAATGTTAAGAAAAATCAGACTGACAGCAGCCATAGTATGCTTCGTACTCATCACATTGTTGTTCCTCGACTTTACCGGGACATTGCATGGATGGTTCGGATGGCTGGCAAAGATCCAGTTCCTACCTGCCGTGTTGGCTTTGAATGTGGGTGTCGTATTGTTTTTAGTTCTTCTGACCCTGGCTTTCGGACGTATTTACTGCTCGGTGATCTGTCCGCTGGGTGTTTTCCAGGATGTTATCGCGCGGGTCGGCAGGAGAGGGAAGAAGCTACCCTATTCTTATTCGCCGGCACTATCCTGGTTGCGTTACGGAATACTGGCCGTTTTTATCCTGGCCTTGGTGGCGGGGATCGGTTCCCTGGTCGCTTTGCTCGCTCCTTACAGTGCGTATGGGCGTATTGCTAATAACCTGTTTCAGCCGCTTTGGATGTGGGGCAACAATCTGCTGGCCTATCTAGCGGAGCGGGTGGAGAGTTATGCCTTTTATGAGGTGGATGTATGGATGAAGAGCCTTCCGACCTTCCTTATCGCCCTGGCTACAACGGTGGTGCTGATCGTATTAGCGTGGCGCAACGGACGTACCTATTGCAATACGATCTGTCCGGTGGGAACAGTGCTGGGTTTCATCTCCCGCTTTTCCCTCTACCGTATCACGATAGATACGGATAAATGTAACGGTTGCGGTCTTTGTGCCCGCCAATGTAAAGCAGCCTGTATCGACAGCAAAGAGCATAAAGTGGACGGTAGCCGTTGTGTGGCCTGCATGAACTGCCTCGAAGTTTGCCGTAAGGATGCGCTTCGCTATGCCCCGGTATGGAAAACAAAGAAGCAGGCAACCGGTGAGGAACAACCCGCTCCGGAAGATAAAACAAACCTTTCCCGTCGCCGGGCTTTGTCGGCCACTGGCCTGGTTGTGCTGGGCGGTACCTTGAAGGCACAGGAAAAGAAGGTGGAAGAGGTCATTATGAAAAGAGACGGCGGACTGGCTCCGATAAAAGAGCGGAAAGAAACGGAGCGTCTGACGGCTATTGTCCCCCCCGGCGCACAAAGCATACAGAATATGAGGCATCATTGCACAGCTTGCCAGCTCTGTATCTCGGCCTGTCCGAATCACGTCTTGCGTCCTTCCGGTGGTTTGATGACTTTGATGCAGCCGGAAATGTCGTACGAACGTGGTTACTGCCGCCCCGAGTGTACGAAATGCTCCGAGGTCTGTCCGGCAGGAGCCATCACATTGATAACGAAAGCAGATAAATCGTCCGTCCAGATCGGTCATGCCGTGTGGGTGAAAGCGAATTGCATCCCGCTGACCGACGGTGTCGAGTGCGGTAACTGTTCCCGCCATTGTCCGACGAACGCCATAGAGATGGTTGCCTCTGATCCGGATGATCCGAAATCCCTGAAGATACCGGTCGTTAACACCGAACGCTGCATCGGTTGCGGAGCCTGTGAGAACCTTTGTCCTTCGCGCCCGTTTACGGCCATCTATGTGGAAGGGCATGAAAGACACCGAATTATATAATCCGTTTAAAGAATAGACCTATGAAAGATCAACATATCAACCGCCGCGATTTTCTGAATATCGTAGGTATCACGGCTGCCACTACGACCGCCGCACTTTATGGCTGCGCCCCGAAAGACCCGAAAGGTTCCGGTAGCAAAGCCGCTTCGCCTGTTCCGACCGACCAGATGACCTACCGTACTTTCCCGGAGCTGGGGGATAAGGTTTCCCTGCTGGGGTATGGCTGTATGCGCTGGCCCACTATCCCTTCACCCGATGGGAAAGGGGATCTGATCGACCAGGATGCCGTCAACGAACTGGTAGACTATGCCATCGCCCACGGCGTGAACTATTTCGACACGTCGCCCGTCTATGTGCAGGGCTGGTCGGAAAAGGCTACCGGGATCGCGCTTAGCCGCCATCCGCGGGAGTCGTATTACCTGGCAACCAAGCTGTCTAATTTCTCGAACTATACACGTGAAAACTCGATGGCCATGTACCGCCGGTCGTTTAGTGAACTGCAAACGGATTATCTCGATTACTATCTGCTCCACTCCATCGGAGGCGGGCAGGGAATGAAGACGTTCAACGACCGCTATATCGATAACGGAATGCTGGACTTCCTGCTGAAAGAACGGGAAGCGGGACGCATCCGTCATCTGGGTTGGTCGTTCCACGGTACGTCGGATGTATTCGATGAAGTGCTGGCTATGCACGACACCGTTCACTGGGACTTTGTACAGATACAGTTGAATTATGTCGACTGGCGTCATGCAACGGGACGGAATGTGAATGCCGAGTACCTCTATCAGGAGTTGGAAAAGCGGAATATCCCCGCAATTATCATGGAACCGTTGTTGGGAGGCCGCCTGTCGAATGTGCCGCAGCATATCGTTACCCGGTTGAAACAGCGCCGCCCCGAAGATAGTGTCGCCTCATGGGCTTTCCGTTTTGCCGGTTCGCCGGAGTTGGTGCTGACGGCGTTGAGCGGTATGACCTATATGGAACATTTGCAGGATAACATCCGTACTTATTCCCCGCTCATACCGTTGACCGATGAAGATAAGGACTTCCTGGAAGAGACGGCGCAGCTGATGATCAAATATCCGACAATCCCCTGCAACGACTGCAAATATTGTATGCCGTGCCCGTATGCGATAGATATTCCGGCCGTGCTTCTTCATTATAACAAATGTGTGAACGAAGGGAATGTACCGAAGAGCCGGATGGATGAAAACTACCGCGAAGCCCGCCGTGCCTTCCTGGTCGGTTACGACCGTAGCGTGCCGAAACTGCGGCAGGCAGACCATTGTGTCGGTTGCGACCAGTGCAACGAACATTGCCCGCAAGCGATCGACATACCGAAAGAGTTGCGCCGCATCGACCAGTTCGTCGAACAATTGAAACAGGAGACGCTGTGAGACGGGTGATCCGGGTTGGGAAATATTTTATGGTTTCCGTACGTGAGCCTTGGTTTATATCGACCGGGTATAAACCAAGATTCACCGGATCTGTAATTAAGGTAATATTATCTGTAATTTATATTACGCTTTTTCTTTTTAATCCATTTACCTTTGTATCGGTAATAAATAGTATATTTACCGCCTAAATAGAATGCAAAATCGTATGGCAATAAAACGTTTTGGTGTCTCCCTGGAAGACAATCTGCTGGAATCGCTTGATCAGTATGTGAACGAGAATGGCTTCGCCAACCGCTCGCAGGCTATCCGTTTCCTGATAGAGAAGAACGTGGCGGAGAAGAAATGGCAATGCAACCATATCGTGGCCGGTACCATTATTATAATGTACGACCAGGAAAAGAAAGCGATCGCCTCTAAGATTGTCAGTATCGAGCAGGACTATCAGGACGTTATCCTGTCGTCTTCCCAATATTATGTCAACCGGCATTTTTGTCTGCATATCGAGACGGTGATGGGTACTGCCCACCGCCTCACCGAACTGGCCGATAAACTGACCGCTATCAAGGGAATAAAACACGGCAAACTGGTGATGAGCCGGGCGGATTGAGCCTATTTTTTTATCCCTATGGTAACACGTTTTCAAAGAATGGTGTTACCTTTTGAGCAAAAGCAAATAACAAATTATTATACAAGTTGAATTATGAAGAAAGGATTTTTACTTATTTCGGGCTTATTGGTCACTACGGTTGTTTACTCTTCCGTGCCGGTTGAGCCCGTTGAACCGCTGGGAATAGACAGCCTGATCAACCTTCAAGGCGTTGTCGTCTCGGCTAATAAGATACAAGTGAACCGCAACAGCGTGCCGCTCTCCATATCCGTGATCGACAGGGAGGAGATCGAAGCCAGCAGCGAGTCGGCACTCCTTCCGGTACTCTCGCAGCGTGTCCCCGGATTGTTCGTCACCCAGAAAGGGATCACCGGCTTCGGGGTGAACGACGGGTCGGCCGGAACCGTCAACATCCGCGGGGTGGGACAGGGAAACAAAGTACTCATGCTCTTCGACGGACAGCCGCAGTGGGCGGGGATCTTCGGACATGCCTTGCCCGACACCTACGTGGCTTCCGACGTCGAACGCGTGGAAGTGATCCGAGGCCCGGGCTCCCTGATGTATGGCTCGAACGCGATGGGAGGGGTGGTCAACATCATCACCCGCCATCATAAGCAGGAAGGACGCCGCACGCAGGCCCGTATCATGTATGGCTCGTACAATACCCAGAAATACATGGTGAACAACGGCTACAATATCGGCAACTTCAGCAGCTTTATCTCCCTCAACCACGACCGTACCGATGGCCACCGTCCGAACTCCAAGTTCCACATCACCAACGGTTTCGCGAACCTGGGCTATAAGATCAACGAACACTATAGAGTGACCGGCGACCTGAGCCTGGCCAAGTTCAAGACCCAAAACCCGGGCGAGATCGATGCCCCTGTGCTCGATTATCTCGTGGATGTGTTGCGCGGTACCACCTCTTTTGCCCTCGAGAACCACCACGAAAAGACAAGCGGTGCCTTGCGTGTCTTCTACAACTGGGGTAACCACGAGGTCAACGACGGCTACGAACCGGGAGGAACCCCGCGCTCTTACCTCTTCCGCTCGGACGATCATAACACGGGCGTCCTGCTCTATCAGTCGTTCCGCCTGGTGGAAGGGAACACCTTCACGGCCGGTATCGACTACAAGAACTGGGGAGGCCATGCCTGGCAGGATAGTATCAACAATAATAAAAATGAACTTATCGATAAATCGGTTAATGAGATTGCCGGGTATGTAATCATGCAGCAGGACTTGTTCGACATGCTAAGCATCAACGCCGGCGTGCGTTACGAGCATAACAGCGTATTTGGTGGCGAATGGGTTCCGCAGGCAGGTCTTACTTTTCGTCCACTTGAAGGAAATGTGATCCGTGCCTCTTTCTCGAAAGGTTTCCGTAGTCCGAATATTCGGGAAATGTATATGTGGGGAGCTGCTAATGCAGATTTGAAGCCGGAGAATATGTTGAATTATGAAGTAGCTGTCGGCCAGTCTTTCCTCGACGGCCGCCTGTACGGGGAGGTGACGGCTTTCTTTATCGACGGTAAGAACATGATTGAGTCGGTTCGGGTGAATCCCGCGAGCCAATTCCCTCAGGAAAACCGCAACGTCGGCACCTTCACCAACAAGGGGATCGAGCTGGAGGGACGTTATCAGATACTCCGCAACCTCAGCATGGATATGAATTACAGCTACCTGCACACCAGCAAGCCGCTTCTGGCTGCCCCGGCTCACAAACTGAACGTCGGTGCCACTTATTCCCCCGGCCGTTTCACCTTTAATGCGAACGTGCAATCCGTTTACGACCTGTATGTCCGCCTGGAAAATCCGGCAAACAAAATCTCCGAAGTGAAGGAGAACTACACCGTCCTTAACGCCCGGGCTGCCTATCGCTTCGGTTCGCGCGACAAAGGGCTGAACCTCTTCGTCAAAGGAGAGAACCTGACCGCTACCCGTTACACCATCAATTATGGCTTCCCGATGCCGAAAGCCGTGTTCATGGGAGGGATCGATGTGACGTTCTAAGTGATAGAGTAAATAGGATATCTGCAAAGAGACTGCTTTGAAAAAGGCAGTCTCTTTTTGTTTTCCGTCGTCTTTTATGAGTTTTTGTTAAATAGGTTGAAAATTTAACTAGTATGAAATTTACATTTTGTTCGTTTTGTAAAGGGGGATGACGGAAATGTTTACCGTATAGCTTATGTATTTCAAAGCTGAGTTAATCTGTTTAAATTAACTACCACACCTCATCCTAATTTGTAAATTTGCGCCAGTCGGATAATAGATTTTAACTGTCTGGGAAAGGAAAGAACCCATTTTTTCTGGGAGAACGATATTTTATAGAACTTTATTTTATTTAGAATTATGAGTGAGAATGCTACAGTGTTAGTAACTGGCGGTAGGCCGGTCGGGTTTGTTAGACCTCGTGTCTATAACTACAGAAGCAAACCTATTGTTTTGTTTTTTGCCTTGTTCTTATTGATACTATTTCCCGCTAAGTCGCTAGCGGCGGATGTAGAAGTCGGAACGGTTGGAGAATTGCAGGATGCGGTGACCAATGCTAGTGAAGGGGATGTTATCACATTATCAAACAGCTTTGTATTTGGTGAGGTATCGCTTTTGATGCCTACCGTCAACGTTACGATCGACGGAGGGGATAAGGTGTGGAATATAGGGACTTTCCGTATCTCCGGTGCCGGAGATAAGACCCTGACAATTAAAAACCTGAAGGTGGATGGTGCCACAGCAACGAAACGGTTGCTTTATAGCACGGCAACCAACGGTAAGCTGGTGCTGGAGAGGATGGAATTTTACAACTCTTCGTTCGGGGCCTTGGATATGGGCACTGGGGTAGATGCCTCTACGGTTGTTTCCTATACGAGGATATACAATAATACGGCAAATAACACCGCCCCGGCCGTTTGGGTGTCCGGTTATTCGAAGGTGGCGATCAACAATTGCACCATCGAGAACAACATCGGTACGGGTGCGGGCTACGAATGTGGAGCTATCGGCTCGAAAAACTATCTGGGGACACTTGAGCTTAACAACACTATCTTGCGAAAAAATGTGAACAAGTGTCTGCTTTCCGGCCCCTTTGGAGGTGGTGGCGGTGCCATGTCGATGCATTATTTCTACGGAAACCTGACTATAAACGAATGCCTTTTCCAACAGAATGAAACGAACGGGGCAGACGGAAATGTACAAAATACCTTTGACGGCGGAGCAATCTATATAATCGATGGTGGAGGAAGTACCTACGGCGCGTCATTAAATATCAACAAAACGACCTTCGACAGCAACCTGGCTTACGACGATGGCGGCGCCATGATGATACAGGTGACCGGGACAGTGGGCATGACGACCAATATAACCAGCTGCACGTTCTACAACAACCGAGCATACGGGTTGGACGGTGCGAACGTTACCGGAGGAGCTATCCAGTTCTTCCTGAACGGCGGTAGCAGTAAAATGAGCAACATCCTGACAAATTGTACTTTTGTGGATAATGTATCGGGTAACGAAAATTCGAAAGTAGACCAGCGTGGGGGGGCGATAGGCCTGAGCGGAAACAGCTCATGGGGTATCGTGGCTTCCGTTACGAACAACGGCTCTTTGTATATGGGAAATAAGGTCTATAATTCAAGCGGTGTGCTGAATACAGCAAGCAATTATAAAGATATTTCCAATTCGACAACCGTCGCGGCGGGAACAAGAAACGTGCTCAACGCCGACAAGGGCGCTACTCCGGCCTATACCGTCGACGATGTGCTGGGAAAGAACTATAAATTCTCCGCCAACCTCACCGGTGTAAAGGCCGGTGTGAAAGACGAAATCGTGAAAACCGTCCCCATCAAGCCGGAAGGTATTGCCGACAACTCCTACAACTACTCGACAATACTCCCTACGACCGACCAGCGGAATTTCAAAAACTTCAAAGACCAGGGCGCAATAGAGATGTCGTGGGTAAAGTATAATTCCAACGGCGGAACATTCGGTTTGACCCCCCAGACGGAATACGTGGGCGAGGTCTATTACGAAGCCGGTTCCGACAATAAGGCAACCAATTACTACACGATCGGCACGATCGACGGGAAAACCACGGTTGTAGACGGCAAGACCACCCTGAAGGCGACCCACGCCACGAAAAGTTTCTTGGGTTGGGCCCTGACCGACGACGCAACCGAGCCAAATGCCACTTACAAGGTGGGCAACAGCCTGACGTATGCTGAAGGGAACCTCACCCTATATGCTGTTTGGGGCGATGGCGGGAAAGTGGTCTACCACTCCAACTTCGACCCGGATCAGACCCATGAAGTCTCTTATGACGGTGGAAACGTAACTACCGCCACTTACCCGGAAACCGGATTACCCAACCGTCCGAACCATATCTTCACCAAGTGGACAACGAACGCCGACGGCACCGGGACGACCTATCTGCCGGGTTCTACTTTCACGGTGACGACGGCCACCGACCTCTATGCACAGTGGGAACCGAATACGACCCTTAAACTTCAATGGTCTGTCTCCAAGACAACTAACGAACTGCATGAGTTCAACGACGTACCTAATAACTCCACCACTTCAGTAATGGTGGGAACGCCTGTTTATGTGCAGATCAGGCCTGTCAATCTTACTAATATCGATTACGACACGTGGTCAATCGAATATGCGGCTACGCCTGCGGATTACCACTATCCGATGGATGCCCCAATCGCTAAAACGGTGCGCTACGACTTCAACAAGGGAGACGCCCATACGCTGGAGGGTACTTACTATTATAATGTCACCAAGTTGATCCTCTACAAAGCAGGTGCCGAAGTAGCCACCTACCTGTACCGTAACGCAAGTTGTACGCATAAGGTCATCATCGAGGACAACCCCGTCAAACCGGTTCCCGCCCTGCAATGGTCGGTTTCGACCGTCACCTACGAGCAGCCCTACTTCAAAGATGTGAACGACCAGGCGACCACTTCCGTGAATTACGGAACCCCCGTCTTCGTCCAGATCCGCCCGGTAGGACACGAAGGCCTCAACTTTGAACGCTGGGCTATCGAATACACCGTGACCCCGGCAGAGCACTATTACGGCATGAACCCGACGCTCAAAACCGAACGTCACAACTTCAACAACCGGGAAGCACATACCGAAATCGGGACTTACATATATACTGTCACCAAACTGACGCTGTATGACCTCTACGGTAACCAGGTGGTCGAAACATACGACTATGCTACTTCCCCGTACCGTCACACCATCATTATCAAAGACGGTGAAGGCCCCGGCCCGGGCCCCGGAGGAGGCCTGCAATGGTCTGTCTCCACCACTTCGAACCAACTCGAAGATTTCCGCGACGTGGACAACCTGACCACGACGGCGGTGAACAAAGGCACGCCCGTCTACGTCCAGATCCGCCCGGTAGGTTTCAGCAACGTCACCTACGACCGCTGGGAGATCGAGTACACGGCCACGCCCGTCGACTACCATTATCCGCTGGATGAGGCCGTTGCCAAGACCGAACGCTACACCTTCAACAAAGGGGAAGCCCACACGCTCGTAGGCACTTACGTCTACACCGTCTACAAGCTGACCCTTTACAACGGTGAAAGCATCGCCACCGAGCACTACTATACCGAGCCGGCCTACGTCCACACCGTCATTATCCGCGACGGCGGCCTGATCGGCCTGGGCGACATCGCCCCGTATTGCGGGACGGAAAGCGAGTTCCGTATCCCCATCCAGCTGCTCGACCCGGACAATATCCTCGAATACGCCGTCCGCTTCTCCGATGAAGCGCAGCAGGCCGGCTTCAGGGATACGGACTACAAGGACGTGACGGCGAACTACCTGACCGTCCCCGTCAGCAACATCATCGCCAAAGGCATCTACTCCGGCAGCGTTTACGTACGTAAGAAGAGCGATCCGGGACTGGTGGAAGTGCATCCTTTCGAGATCGAAGTGCTGCAAACCACCACGATCACCAAGCAGCCGCAGTCGGTGAAAGTCTGCGACGGCGACAACTTCGTGCTGAAAGTGGAAGCCATCGGCATCAACCTCAGCTACCAGTGGTTCTTCAACGAGGAAGCCATCCCGGGAGCAACGGCCGACACCTACGAGGCACCGCTGACCCCGCAGAACGAAGGCATCTACTACGTCGACGTCTACGGTGACTGCGGACTGGAAACCAGCCGCAAGGTAACCGTCGCCAAGAACGGCCTGCGTATCCAGATCAAATGGAACGACTTCATGTACATCACCAACCCGGACAACGAATACGTCCGCTTCCAGTGGTACAAAGACGGTCAGATGATCGAAAAGCATGCCAACTCGATCTACTATTCCGTGCCTGAAGGCCTGCTGGGAACTTACTGGATCCGCGCCTTCCGTGCCGACGACACCTATATAGACAGTTGCCCGATCACGTTCGAGACGCTGACCCAGTTCCCCGTCACCCGCGTCTTCCCGGCTATGGTGAGCAAGAGCACCCCGATCACGGTGCAGACGGGAACGCCCGGCGACGCACCCGGATCGGCCGTCGTGGAGGTGTACAACCTCAACGGCCAGCTTGTCAACCGCCAGGAGATGAACACCTGGGAGACAACGATCCCGACCGACATGGCTTCAGGCAGTTACATCGTGAAGGTAACGACCGAAGAAGGCAAGACAACAACCCATAAAATCATCATCAAATAAACGAATCCAAATATGACACACATGATATCCAACATAAGAAGCATCGTATTATCGCTGGCTGCCGGCTGCCTTGTAACGACCGTTTCCGCGCAGCAGGGAACGGGCAGCCGCGAACGCAACCGGTACGGCGACCGCCGCCAACAGCCGCGTGAGTACCGCGAGTCGGAGCAGGACACCACGAAAAGGAAGACTTCCTACCTCACCGTTTCGGGCGGGGTGGGTTCCTCTTCCTTCCGTTACGACCTGAATTACCAGATCGAAGGTTTCCAGGAAAAAGGCAACCGGGACAGCAAACTCGGCTACGAGATCGATATCCGTTACAGTTACTTCTTCAACCCGCACTGGGGCTTCGCAACGGGGGTAGGTATCTCCCGTTACGCCACCGTAGGCCGGTTGAGGGGCGATATGTCGGACGACAAGTACATGAAACTGGGCAACATGATCGACGACGACGATTTCTCCGGCCACCCGCGCGAGTTTGAACTGCGTGCCCGCCTGAAGAACCTCGAAGAGAAACAGACGGCCTTCCTGCTCGATATCCCCCTGATGGCGATGTACCAGACACGCTTCGGCGAGGAAGAAAAATGGGGCATGTACGCCGGCCTGGGCGTCAAGCTCCAGATACCTGTGCAGACGAAATACAAGGTGCAGGGCAATCCGGCCAGCGAGCTGAACATATCGGGTTACTACCCGCATATCCCTTCGGACGTGGGTTCGCCATCGGAATCGCCTGTCCCTCACCACGGCTTCGGCACGATCAGCGACCCCGGCCGGGAGCTGGGCTGGAAGGGCAAGAACAAATTGAAACTGGGTGTGGCGGGAACAGCCGAACTGGGCTTCCTTGTTGCCTTGGGTGAAGACACCGACCTGCTTCTGGGCGGGTATATCGACTACGGGTTCACAGACATGAAAAAGAAAAAAGACCAGGGCCTTTTATCCTCTCCGGCTTCATACCATCCGGAAGGAAACAAAACCGTTGGCCAGGGAATACCTTACAATGGCATGCTTAACTCAAATATTACTGATAAAGTCAAGGTAATGTCCTTTGGCGTAAAGCTAGGGTTTAGGTTTAAACTAAATTAAAACTACTAGTATAAATCCTTTAAAGAGAAAGGGGAGGGCCGGGAGGTTCTCCCCTTTTTGACTATTCCACCGCCCACTCAAAAAGACCGGCTGAATTTTTCTCCGGTTGAACCACTTCCAACTTGACGGCAGAAGTTTTTACCGGAGTGAAACGAACGGTATTAGGTTCTCCTTTGGCAATGCCATAAGAAGAAGTGTTCGCTACGGGTTGCCAGTTACCGGAAGCGTCTTTATAATAGATTTTCCAGCTTTGCGGGATACGGCAACCTCCCCAGGGAGCATCGTCATACCAGTAGATAGTGGTGCTGGAAATTTCTTCCGGCTGTTCAAACTCATAAGCGATCCATTCGGTTGTTCCTTCCTGCGGCCACCAATGATAATAAGGAGCCGTACGGTCATTTTCATCCTTTGGGGTCAAGCCGTCGTTGATGGCAGAGATTGATTTTGCCATGTGGGAAGCTGTGATCTTTGCTTTGGAAGCGATCGTTGGTGGCATTACCGGACGGGTGGCACTCACGTCCTGTGGCAACCAGACAGCCATTTCACCGGTACCACGATGTGCCCAGGCATAATAAGGGATCAGAGTCAAAGTGACATCTTTAGTCACCAAACGGCCGGTTTCGTCGTAACCCAGGGTTTGCGCCTGTGTTTTCAGTTCGTCGATACCATATAGCAGTTCCGGTTTACGTTCTACGGTAAATTCCGGCTTACGATTCATAAAGACACTCAGTACGCTGAAGTCATTATCCGGCCATTCGGCGCAATAAACAAGCGGGCCACGTTCCACAGAGATCTTTCCACGGTCGGCTTCCACCTTTGAATTGGCTTTTACCGTACGTGGTTCCATATCAAAATGAACTTCCACGACATCCCCTTTTTTCCACAGGCGGTTTATAGCGAAATAACCCTTATCGAGATTACTTCTGAATGTTTCTCCATTCACTTTTACAGAATAATTCAATTGCTTATTATCGGTAAATGAATATAGATTGCTCGGAACGACTTCACCCTGTACCCAGCCTGGTATACGAATCTTTAAGGTGAAGTTTTGTTTTCCTTTCGGAGAAACGGATACGCGGATATCACCGTTCCAGGGATATTCTGTAGTCTGGGTCAAGGTCACTTTCTTTCCTTCTACATTCAGCTCGGATGTGTTGCTCATAAACAGATTGACATATACATCCTTATTATGTACCGCATAAACATATCCGGGTAAAGACGGAATAAAACGGCAGATATTAGACGGACAGCAGGCACAACCGAACCAGGGCTGACGTTGATGCTGGCCGATAGACTCCAACGGGTTCGGATAGAAGAAACCGCCACCGTCCAGAGAGACACCGGAGATCAGCCCGTTATATAACGAACGTTCCAGTACATCGTAATACTTCGATTCTCCATGCAGGAGAAACAAACGATAGTTCCAATAAACATTACCGATCGCAGCACAGGTTTCACAATAAGCTGACATATTGGGTAATTCATAATTTTCCCCGAATGCCTCACCATTACTTGTGGCACCGATACCTCCGGTAACATACAATTTCTTCGTTACCACATTATCCCATATCTTATCGATAGCATGTACATATCCGGTATCACCGGTCAGGGCTGCGACATCCGCCATGCCTGAATACATATAAGCCGCACGAACGGCATGGCCAACTGCCTCATCCTGTTCCAGAACAGGTTTATGAGCCTGGCTGTACGCATCCGTACGGGAAGTATAACCACGTTTATCGAGAAAGAATTTAGCCAGGTCGAGATATTTCTGTTGACCGGTTACAAGATATAGTTTAGCTAGCGCCATCTCTGCGATCTGATGGCCGGGAACGCGAACGAGCTGTCCGGGCTTATCCCCTATCTCCCGTTCCACACAATCGGCATACTTAATGGCGATGTTAAGGAAGTTCTTTTTTCCGGTGGCCTGATAATGAGCGATGGCGCCCTCTATCATATGTCCTAAATTATAAAATTCATGGCTCAGGTCTTCTACCTTTTCCCAACGTTTGCTTCCGGCCCATTCATGCGGATTCTCCGGATTCATGGTACGAGAAGTATACAGATACCCGTCGGGTTCCTGTGCGGCAGCGACTATCGTCAGTACGCTATCGATATATTTAGCCAGTTTCTTGTCCGGATAAGTCTGCATGGAATAGCTGGCACCTTCAATCGTTTTATAGACATCGGTATCATCAAAAGCAAGACCACCCACCTTATACTCGCTACTGGGATGAGCAGCTTTACAGAAATTTTCATAACGGCCGGTTTCTTCACATTTGCTGAATGCCAGGGGTATTGTCACTTCACGACTGGCTTTCAGGCGTTGTCCCCAAAAGCTGTCGGTTACTTTTACAGAAGTGAATGGTACGGGAGTGATCGGATACCCTCCGTCATGTGTCTGCGCACTTCCGGCCAGGCATATACCGGTTAGTGCTATTACCAGAATACTTTTCATGTTATTAGTCATTAAGTGTATATCATTATACTTATTTATTCATGGTGTAAAAGTAACACCTTATCAATAAATGAGTGTATCATCGGACATGTTATTAAGCAGATATCTAAAGATTTAATGCAGGCATTGACCTCCCGTCAAGCCTGCATTATTTCAAATCAAATACTTAATCTACAAAAAGTGTGTGTGTATAACAGTCTATGATGTTTTAGTTAACTTTCCATTCGATCACACCGCCCGATTCACCTTTCTGTAAGTTGATTACGAGTTTCAGGCCGGAAGTTGTGACGGGTTCGAAGTCGACCGAATTGTAACAATCTTTCTTACAACCGTATTCACCATTAGCCTTCACATCTTTCCAGGTGTTTCCTTCCTTATATTGAACTTTCCAGTTGGCCGGAACACGGTAGTTACCATCGTAATGGTCGAACTCGAGCCAGTAGACTTCGACATTCTTCACTGTTTCCGGTTGGTCGAATACATATTCGATCGCTTCTTCCGAACCCGTTTTCAACCAGAAATAATGATAGGGTTTCGACATATCGTCCGAGCTTGCAGGATCCCACTGATCGTTTACACCGTAACAATACTCACGACGTTCGATTGGCAAGCCGTCTTTCTGGATCGGTGCACTGACAATAGTAAATGATTTTGCACGGGAAGCGATACTCGGCTCCGGAGTTGGCTTGGCATAAGCGGCGGATGCAGGGATCCAGACAGCCATTTCAGCATTCCCCCGGTTATTCCAGGTTGAATAAGGGATCAATCTGACCGGAACATCTTTCTCTCCGACCGTTCCGTCTGCATTACGATCCAGTTCTTTAGCAGTTCCTTCGAGTTCTACGATTCCATTCAGTTTATCTTCCACATATTTATAAGAGAAAGAGTTATTATCCGGAATATACTTATTAAAGACATGTTTGTCAGGCATATCCACCCCTTCAAGACAGTAAACGACCGGGCCGCGTTCAATAGCCAATAAACCTTCGTCCGCTTTTACTTTATCATGTGCTTTGACACGGCGTACATCCATCGGCAAAGTCAGCTCGACAATATCCCCTGCATTCCACTGGCGGTCGATAGCTATATATCCCTCGTAAGCTTTACTTTTAACAGCTTTTCCATTTACAGAAACAGTATATTTATCTGCTTCCTGTGAAGTAAAGGTGTACAGGTCGCTTCCTGTGACAGGTTCGTTTTCCGCCCATCCCGGGATACGCAATTTTAATGCGAAGTGGGCTGGTTTCTGAGGAGTAACGGTCAGTTGCACTTTCCCTTCCCAAGGGTATTCTGTAGCCTGATCCAGTTCGATCTCATTTTCTCCGAGTTTAACAGCACTATTGCTGGCAATATACAAGTTTACGAAAACACTGTTTTCCTGTGTTGCATACATATACATCGGGACAGAAGCCATAAAACGGGTTACATTACCCGGACAGCAGGCACAACCGAACCAGGGAGCACGTTCGTGTTGTCCCATAGACTCCAGCGGATTATCGTAGAAGAATTTATCTCCGCTTAGAGAGACACCGGAGATCACACCATTATATAAGGCGCGTTCCAACACATCCACATATTTAGCATCACCGGTTGCCAGGAACATACGTTGGTTCCAGTAGACATTCGCGATAGAGGCGCATGTTTCACAATAGGCACTGTGATTATGTAATTCATATTCCGGCCCGAAGCCTTCGCCCTGCGCTCTTGAACCGATACCGCCGGTGATATACAGTTTCTTCGTTGCCATATTGTCCCAGATACGGCAGATGGCATTGAAGTAAGCAGAATCTTTTGTCAATGCAGCCACATCGGCCACACCGGAATAAAGATAACCGGCACGTACGGCATGTCCGACAATCTCCTCCTGTTGCAGGATAGGCATATGATCCTGACTGTATGCATTCAGGCGATGACCATCGGTTCCACGTCCTGTTTCTTCCACGAAGTAGCGGGCCATATCCAGATATTTCTGATCGCCTGTCACTTTATACATCTTTGCCAGTCCCATTTCTACAATAGGATGCCCCGACGGCACATGTTTCTGTCCTTCTTTCGGGCCAAAGACTTCGCAAACCAGATCGGCATTTTTTATGGCAACGTCCAGTAACGAGCGTTTACCCGTAGCCCGGAAATGGGCAACTGCGGCTTCATATAAATGTCCGCAATTATAGAGTTCATGGCTATTCAGTTTCTCCCAGCGTTCTTTTCCCCACCAGCGCGATAATCTTTCGCATTTATTGGTTACACAGGTAGTCAGGTAGCCATCCGGTTCCTGGGCGGCACCGATCAACGTGATAACACTATCCAGATAAGCATCCAACTGCGGATCATATTTAACGGCTAATGAATAAGAGGCCCCTTCTATAATCTTGTACGGATCGGTATCATCGAAAGGAAAATCTCCTTTATGTTCTCCTTTGATAAGTCCGCCGGCTAAGGCGAAATTATCGAAACGTCCGTTCAATTCGCATTGTTTGAATGCAGACGGGATAGAGACTGTCCGGTTCACTTCGATACGGGGAGCCCAAAAATTATCTGTCAGATGAACTTCGGTAAACGGAACTTCAACGATCGGTTCATTCGACGTATATCGATCCGGATTAGACTGGCACGCGAACAAACCTACTACGGAGACTGATGCAAATAAAAGTTTTTTCAGCATAGTGTGAATATTTTGTTTTATACTACTTAATCGAAAATTACAAATGCAAATAAAGAGAATAAGAAGCGCTTTATATAGAAATATTGTCCATTAGAATAACAGATTAGACTATTCTACCATTATTACGGACTAATAATACACTCTTATCGCTTTTTCAGGGAAATGGCAATACCGCCGCCTGGGACCATCAACAACTTCAACCGGGTTTGTGAAGTAACAACCTGTTCTTCCTTTTTATAGTCGGCAGCCTGCTTTGCCGCATTTGCCCCATCTTTAAAAATTGTAGCCGTATAGTCGCCGCTATCAAGAAAAGAAAGATCCAGTATCACCTCGCGAGGCTCCCAGTTTGTCATTCCACCGATATACCAATCTGTCCCTGCACGGCGGGCCGATACAATATATTCTCCCATTTTTCCCTGAAGAATACGTGTCTCGTCTATTCCCGTATTGGGAATACTAACGATAAAGTCGGTACATTCCTGTTCCTTCCGGTAGATGGTGGGGTTATCGGCCAGCATAGTCAGCGGTGAATCGTGCACAATATAGGCAGCCAGCTGATGGCAGCGTGTTCCCTGGCTCATCGGGTTATAGTAAATATCTTTGAAATCTTTCTTTGAGGCATTCCTCATCGCTCCCGGCGTATAATCGACTGGGCCGGCCATCATACGGATATAAGGCATGATCACATCATATTGCATCATATCTTTTTCAACCGTACTCCATTTCATTTCTTCCATACCGAACACACTTTCGAAGTTGATTATATTCGGGAAAGTACGGTTAAGTCCTGTCGGTTTATAGATGCCGTGCAAATCCAATGTCAACTTATGTTTTGCTGTCGCTTCGGCAATCCGGTAAACCATATCTACTGCTGTCTGATCATCCCTGTCAAGGAAATCGACCTTGAAGCCGCTGATACCAAGTTCTGCGTATTTTTTGCAGGCAGCTTCCAGTTGTTCATCGAGTACATTAAAAACAGTCCACAAAATAATATCTACATTTTTACTTTTAGCATAATGAACGAGTTCGGGCAAATCCAGTTCCGGTATAACCATCAGCATATCACCGGATTTCGGATCGTACCATCCTTCATCCAGTACAATAAACTCAATCCCGTTCTCAGCCGCAAAGTCAATATAATATTTATATGTATCCATATTGATACCAGCCTTAAAATCCACGCCATAAATTCCCCAGTCGTTCCACCAGTCCCAGGCAACCTTTCCCCCTTTTACCCATGAATAATCTCCGATACGATTCGGGGAAGCCAAAGCATACACCAAATTATTCAAAGGCATCTGTGTATCATTTTCAGATACGGCAAGAATACGCCAGGGGAAGCTGCGTGTACCTTCCGATTTCGCTATATAATCATTGCGTTCGACCACATAACTCATGTGCCGCCACGGGTGATAATCCATACGAGAGGGATAAGAGGCAAACTCTCCTTTCAAAGAGGTCGTTTTGCCATCTCCTTTTACAAACATTCCGGGATAAGCTTCCAGATCGGATTCCGTTATTGTCAGTTTGACTCCATTGGCATAATCTACCGTCACAGGAAGAAAGGCTACATTTTCCGTATCAAAAGAGGTTAGTGGTGCTTTTACATAAAGATTCTGGAAAGCCATAGCGTATGGATCCTTATTCTTTGCTGCCGTGGAATAAGCCATATAGGTTGTATAGTCTTGATCGAAATTAAATTCAGCCAACTCATTTTTCAGGATAAATGGCTCCTTGAAGGATGTATTAAAGCGATATGCAACACCATCGTTATATGCACGAAAAGTGACACTATACTTTCCTTTGAATGAAAGGTTTATCTCATTATAATCCGTAATAAATGAGGGCACACGATAAAACGGAGAATGTACCTTTTCCGAAACTGTCTTGATTTTCTTCGAAGCAACCTGTGGATCCTGTCCTAGTACATGATCCTCCAATATTAAAGCAATTGAACTTTTATTCAGTAGTTGTTGTCCAGCAAAGTTAAGGGAGTAAGTAATTTGTTTATCTACATTGATCGTTGTGACCAGTTTTCCATCCGGTGATTTTAATATATAATCTTTCCCGTATGCAAAGGCTCCCATACAACACATTAAAAACACAGATACAATTTTAAAACTTTTCATGTCAATGTATAATTAGAATTTGGAATAAAAAAGGGAGATGCCCGATAAACAAGCGATATAAAACTCAGACATCTCCCGAACAATTAAAAGAAAATTCGTATTGATTACTCTATATCGGTACCCGAAATTTTAATTTTATAGGGCCATTGAGCATCGACTTCAGTAGATGAATTCATCCAGTGTTCTGTCGGAGCTCCCATTACAACCAACCACAAGTACGATAATTTTACATCGGAAGGAGTTGTAAAGGAAATCTGCCCTTCCGCATCACGGCCAACGGTTCCCAAAACGGATTTCCCTTCAGTCGTAACACCTACAAAACCATAACGCCAACCGGCTTTATCCGCATTAATCATGTTATAGCCTGTAGCTTCTGACAAGCCTTTGAAATAGACTTCTACAACCTGTCCTGCTTCCGGTACCTTAAGTTTAATAGCATTAAATCCGTAATTCTCCGGACATGCCTCCTTTACAACCTGTAACCAACCGCTTCCATCCTCTTTCAGATTTGCTTTAAAGGGGGCAAACGAGTTGGCCCATTGTCGGGTAAGATCATAGACACGGTCGTAATCGAGATTGACCAAATGCAGATAAACATCCATCATTTCATCATTAAACTGCTCCTGTGTCATTTCATTCATCCTTTTATAGGTAATGACAGGATCTTCACCTTTCAATCCCTGTCGGAACATCTCTGCGATAATCGGCAACCCATGTTTAACACCCCAATATTCCAGCACGTAAGGAGAATGATAAATATTATCAACATGAAGGAATGCTTTATGTGTCAACTCCTTAAATGCAACCCAGTGATAGTTTTCATCCTTCATCCAATCTGGATTTACCTGCCAAAGCATCCACTGAGACGCCATTTCATAAATGCCGTTTCCTCCCCAGGCTTCGCCTTGTCCGTCGGCAATGATCTGTAACTGAAAGCTATGACCGAGTTCGTGAGCGACGGCATTCAGTTTTTCGTCCTGTAACCGGTTAGGTGCTGCCCAGAATGCTCCGATCTTATTATCGTAAGTACCGCCATAGGCTGTTCCTTCCAATGAATACATGATCATGACCATCATCCGGTATTTTTCACTCAGAGAACCCGGTTTGACGAATTGCAGTTCATCACGAAAATAGGTATAGAATGTTTCCAGCTTCTTTTTAAGGTTGTCAAGATCGACTTTCATCGACTTTCCTTCCAATTCCGGAGGGTTCGCCAGGTTTTCTCCAAAACCTTTTTGCCAGTAAATAACCAGATTATCGGTATAATCCATCCGGTTATAACTGTAATCGCAAGTATCCGACCACCAATTCTGCCCGGAAAATTCTTCGGGACGATAGAGTTCTTTACCTTCAGGCAGTTTCCCGGTTTCACCGGAACCACCTTCTTCGCTATCTTTACTGCACGACGAACAGGCGGCAAATAATAATAAGGCGGCAACCGGAATGCATTTCAAATATGTTTTCATTCTCATTTTCTTTATACTATTTATTCATACGGGAGCAGATCAATGAGTGGAGCTTTTTCATATTCTTCGCGCATAACCGGCATCCAATAATTCTTCTCTCCGTTAAAAGTCATAGTGCGGATCGGGTCAGGATTTCTCACATACAACTTCGAACCATTTGCATATTTATAAATTGTCATGCTATATCGCGGATGTGAATACACTTCCTCCAGTTTTTTCCAGCGACGCAGATCAAACCAACGCTGCCCTTCAAAAAGCAACTCCATCTGACGTTCATATTCATATTCCGCACGAATGTCTTTACCTGTTGCTGGAGGTAATAAAGCACGCTCACGGACTAAATTGATATACTTTAAAGCTTCCGTATTATTACCCAGTTCAATCTGACATTCCGCATAATTTAAATAAACCTCAGCCAAACGAAATACAAACCAGGGGGTTGAATTCGATAATGTTCCACTCGTATCAAAATTCGGATCCAAGAATTTACGCATACTAAAGCCTGTTATTGTAGCATTCCAGTAAGAAGGGCCGCCACGACTGTCCAGACCGGCAACAACGCCATCCTCTCCAGGCATAAAATACTCAACCGTACGTTTATCGGCACCATAGCCCCATTCATCTCCATCAACCAAAATATTTGCTTTCAAGCGAATATCCCGGTTATCCCACGGATATTCATCTTCTGCTTCAATTTTATATTCAGTACCATCAGCACATTGGAAACGATCGACTATTTCCAATGTCGGTTGCATCGTACCCCAACCACCATAACCACTACCCGTACCACAAGGTGACTGATGCAGGAATGAATTATTAGTTTCAGATACTTTCGACTGCGTATCATACAATTTTTCAAAAATTACTTCAGGGTTGTTCTGATCCAGGAACAAATCGGCATAATCATCCGATCCGGAAACCGATTTCAGATTGTATACTCCCAGATCGATCACAGCTTTATTGGCATCTGCCGCTTTTTGCCATTTATCTGTAGAAGGAGTTCCGAACAACGGACTTGCCATATATAATAAAGTGCGTCCTTTCAAGGCCAACGCAGCCCCTTTGGTTGCACGTCCCAGGTCATCTCCCGAACTATAAATGGCAGGTAATAACATAGCTGCACTATCGCATTGTGAAACAATATAGTTACCAACATCATCCAGATCAGCACGTGTCTCCGTAAATTCCGAATTCAATTCATGCGTATTACTAATCAAAACAACACGTCCGTATAAACTATATAACATATGATAGAAATAAGCACGGAGAAAATATCCCTGTCCCTTTAACTGATCTTTCCATTCTTCATTTTCTTCCGTTTCAGCAGGGACATCATCAATATGCTCCATAAAATAGTTCACATCCTTAATTGCGAGGTAATAAAATTCCCACATTCGATACTTACTTGCATCATAACCGATTGCAAAATACGGGTAGTCAGTTCCTAATGTACCATCCAACGCATGTTCCGTCCAATAAGAATGCATCTGGTGAACCTCGTCTGTCAAACTGGCAAACCGGCTTCCACAAGAGTTTTCAGCCACTATTTTAATATAGCTGTTATTTATATATGTTTCAGCTAATGCCAAATCGTTCCATACAGATTCATCCGTAAATGAGTCCGTCGGTGATACATCCAATACATCACAAGAGGATATCCCGAAAAGCGCAGTTATTAATGCGACACTGCATATATATTTTTTCATTTTCATAATCTCTAATTAATTAAAAGGTTACATTGACTCCAAAATTGATTGTCCGTTGCAACGGATAACCCAAAATACCACCGGAAGAAACCAAATAGCCATCGTCGTTATAATAACTTGCCACTTCCGGATCCGAAACCTTAATGTGATCTAATGTAAACAGATTATTTGCATTCAGATAAACACGTGCCCGTTCAATACCTACGTTCTGTAAAAGAGTCTTAGGTAACGTATATCCTATTTCAATTGATTTTAAACGCAGGAATGCAGCATTCCTCAGCCACCAGGTAGAAGATACTCCGTTGACATCATCCATATAACCCGAGTCATTGATACAAGCACGCGGCCAGCGGGCTGCGGCATTTTCCTCTGCGCTATTGGTTGCAATCCAACGTCCTTCATAAAAATCTGTCAACATATTCATGGTCGGTGTAATCAACTGATGAGCCATAGCTTGTCCCTGGAAAAAGACATTCACATCCAGTCCTTTCCAACCTCCGTTTAAAGTGAAACCATAAATAATTTTAGGTACAGCAGAATAATTATCATAATATCTCATATCATCTGCTGTTATCTGACCATCATTATTAAAATCTTCATACTGCAAATCGCCAACCTGAGTTCCTGCCAAATGAGGGGAATTATCGATCTGTTCCTGTGTCTGGTAGATACCCAATGCATTGTAGAGCTCCAATCCTCCGTAAGCACGGCCTGTCACCCTCCGCCATTCGACTTTATTTGTTGCTTCATCGGAGTAAACCACTTCATTTTTAGCAAATGTAAAGTTTCCGGTTACCCCCCAGGAAAATTCATCATTTCGATCCTGATAAGAAGCAATGAACTCAATACCTTTATTATTCATCTTACCTATATTTTCAGCCGGCAATTTCAATCCGGAATACAATGGGATAGACGCATTACGGGTAATCAAAATATCACTACGTTTAGAAAAGAAATAATCTACATCCAAACTAAACTTACCATTTAAGAATTGAGAAGAGAAACCTAAGTTAGTAGTACGTGCCGTTTCCCAGGTAACCAGAGGGTTCGCAGTACGGGAAAGATACAGACCTTTATTTTGTGAACCGAACTGTATACTACTTTCATTAAATAAATACTGGGACAGATATTGGAAAGCCGTAATATCATCATTACCCATTTTACCCCAGGAACCTTTCAGTTTGAAGAAATTGACAGTCGGTTTTAAATTTTCCCAAAAGGCTTCTTCCGACATGACCCATCCCGCAGAGAAACCGGGAAATAATCCCCAACGATGCCCTGGTGCAAAGTTCATGGAGCCATCGTAACGCAGCGTTACTTCTGCCAGATATTTATCCTTATAGCCATAGTTGACACGTCCGAAAATATTCTGACGGGCTGTCTTTGTGGAATAACCGCTGTTGGACTGGTCTTCCGGATCATCGCTACCGGCATTGATTTCAGGAATTTCTGTCGAAAGGTAGTTCGTACGATAAGCCCCCAAACTGCTAAAATCATACTTACTTTGTTCGTAAGCGACAAAAGCATCTACTTTATGATCCTCATTGAATGTACGGCTATACCCTAAGCGGGCATTCAATGTTATACGGGTAGAATTGTCAGACCATTGATTTACACTGATCGCTCCGGTTTGATCACGCTGATTTTCATATTCTCCCCATACACCTTCATTTTCCCGTCCGGAAGAAACATATTTGTACACGTCATACGGATGGTTAAGTGTCTTACCATTACGGAACATAAAGTCCATAGCTGCATACCCTTCAAAATACAAGCCCTTCGTGATAAAATCCATATCGACACGTATGATAGGCTTTAGATTCAGATAATTGTATGTATATTTAGTTTCACCCGGATCTTTCGTTACCATGACAGCCGGGTTTGTCGATGCATATTCCATGCCGACCAGCGGATACTGACCATCAGGAGAATAAGCTCCGTAAATCGGCTTGCACTTCATCAGGAAATCAAATAAGTAGTTTGTCGAGAACACGCCGCGTGTACGTTTTTCCTGACGTCCCTGAATATCTAATCCGACTTTTATATATTTACCGACCTTTGCATCGATATTGGAAGTTAACTGATACTGGCCATAATCCTGAGCAGCCTTCTTATAGATAGCATCCTGCCACATATACTGTGCAGAAGTATAAAAAGAAATTTTATCATTACCACCGTTCACCGACACACTGTGTTCCGTTTGCGTAGCCCAGTTTTTAGATACCGTATCCCACCAGTTCGTACTCGGATACTGATAGGGGTTTTCGCCATTCTGTGCCCAATTTATTTGATTTTCCTTGAAAGTAGTTTCCAGTCCGTGACCTGTCTGGTACTCATTAACGTAGGTCATATACTGATAAGAGTTCAACATTTCCGGAACCCGTGTAGGCTGTGAAAAACCTACACGTCCGCTATAAGAGAGAGTGGTCTTTCCTTCTTTACCACGTTTGGTTGTAACCAGGATAACACCGTTCGCGGCACGTGAACCATAAATAGCAGCAGAAGCATCTTTCAAAATAGAAATCGATTCGATATCTTCCGCATTCAAACGGCTGAAGCTACGATCGGCAATACCGTCAACTACAATCAGTGGGCTGGTACTGCCAAATGTTCCCTGACCACGGATCTGAATGGTCGCTCCATCTTCTCCCGGTTCACCAGAACGAGTGTTAGCAATTACACCAGCTGTTTTACCAGCCAGGGTATTACTCAGGTTGACAGCCGCCACCTTCTTTAATTCTTCCCCGCCGACAGAAGAGATAGAACCGGTCAATGTCGCCTTTTTTTGTGTTCCGTATCCAACAACCACCACTTCATCCAAACCTATATTACTTTCTGATAAGACCACATTGAATACAGTTTTATTTCCAACTGTAATTTCCTGTGGTTGCATACCTATATATGAAACTACCAAAACGGCACCCGACGGTACTTCCAGTTCGAACTTACCATCGATATCAGTTACCGTACCTATTGTTGTACCCTTTACCTGTACAGCTGCCCCCGGCACTGAAATACCTTGCTGATCGTTGACAGTTCCGGTTATCTTCCTGTCTTGTTGTACAATATCCACAACTGGTATACGATCATTCATCAGATGTGACACATCTGATGCTGTAGCACGTGCTACAGCAAATACCGGAGATAGGCCTAACAGTCCTATTGCCAGCAACATTGTCCTGTTCTTACTTAAGCAATTAATGCCCTCCACAGGATACAAATTCTTCAATTTGTTTTCTTTTACTTTTTTCATACTAATAGATTATTAGATTTATAATCCGTTTGCTATATACAAAGGAAAAGGATATGTAACATTTATTATAAAAGAATCAAACAATACGATCACAAAATAGTCCAATTCGGCCATCTTTACTCGCAAGACATCAAGCATTAATAATCAAACGATTCAGACCAATACTTGAATTATTTTTCTATTTATATGGATAAAAATTACATTTCACAAAGACCCTTAAATAAATGATTGATTCTAATACCCCGGATTCTGTTTCAAATTCGTATTTGTATTCAGATCATCCAAGTGGATCGGGAACAAAATAGCATGATTACCGACCGGTTTATGATTGAACCAACTCTTTGTCTGGAATGTACCGAAGCGGATCATATCTGTGCGACGTCTGGCTTCTGCGGCGAACTCCCATCCCCACTCATCGTACAAACCGCCTAATTCGACAGGAGTACGATCTCCCGGATCTGTGATATTGCCGTTTTCATCCAGGATACCATATTGGATCTTCGTATCTGCTTTCAGCTCTTCCACTGTTACACGGGCTTTCTCCGGATTATTCTTAAAACTACGTTCACGGATCTGAGTGACCAGATTGGCTGCCTCTTGTTCGTCCTGTCCCAGTCGAAGCAAACATTCCGCTTTCATTAATAAGACTTCTGCATAGCGGAAGTAAGGAAAGTCATTACTCAGAGCAGACTTAGCGCCATAGGCAATCTCATACTTCCCTACACGATAACCATCGTATGCTTCCGATTTATATAAACTAGGTAGTTTATTGGTATATTCAAAGATGGTTTCACCGGCTGAATTTTTCTGCGGCCCTTGTAACCAGGTATCCTGCATACGCTGGTCGTCAGGATCATAACTATTAATGAATTGAGGGTTGGCTCCGCTGCCATTCCAGGGTTGAGCCAACATATCGTATACCTGATTACTTTCCGAAGCTAACCACTTCATATGCATTCCGAACACCGGGCCATTATTGGTTCCCATATTAAAGATAGCATCATAAGGGATGGCAAAGATGGCTTCGCCGCTATTTTCATTATCCGTCTTGAAGTTATCTTTATAATTATCTTCCAGAACAAATTTGTTGGATTCAATGATCTTATTACATTGTTCCAAAGCCTTGTCCCACGCCGGAGTACCGGTATATACTTCCGCATTCAGATACATACGGGCTAACAGACAACGAGCTCCCCACTGGGTCAGACGCCCGTAAGTAGACTTATTCACATCCTCTGACAAGGTCGGCAGCACTTCCGTCAACTCTTTGATAATAAAATCAAATACCTCCTTTCGGGTAGATTGTTTTGGAATATCCGTCGAGAAACTGGTTTGTATAGGAACATTCCCATGAGAGTCGCAAAGAATTGCATACCACAAAGCGCGGATTGCCCTGACTTCAGCAACTATCGCATCCTTCCGCTCCGGGACAAAGAAACCTTCATCTGCTCTAAACAGTATCTTATTTGCATTATTAATTCCATTAAAACAATTCTCCCAGGTAGTTTGCGGTTGCCCCTGCTGATTAGTCCAGGTATGCAGATGCATCCTTTTATAGACACCACCGTCATCCCAACCGTTCGGACGGGTGGGTGTAACAATCACATCACCCGATTCTTCCTGTAAATCAAAATATCCATACCAATCCATAATAAAACGGAGAGGCGTATAAGCGGTTGCCAATACAGGCACTTCATCTTCTGTTGAAGGGACATAGACATCTTCTGTAATTTCAGAATAAGTTTCTTCATCCAGATTAAAACAACCATTCAAGGTTAACATGGAACCTAAGCAAAGGGCATATATGCCATATTTATATCTTTTCATGATCAAATGCATTTTGTGTGATTAGAATGTTACGTTAACACCGAAAGTATAGCTTCTCACGGTTGGATATTTATCGCGGTTATCCGTACCTGCATCGAGCAGACCGTAATCGTTTGAGCTCAACGGTACTTCAGGGTCTATGCCTTTATAACCGGTAATAGTTGCCAGGTTCAATACAGAAGCGTAAATTCTCAGGTTCTTGATGATGTTTTGTTTGCCCAGATTGAATGTATAACCTAATGTAACATTGTCGATCTTCCAGTAATTACCATTCTCTATATAATGGCTGACATAACGCTGGTCATCTTTAACCGGGCTCTTTCCATATACCGGATCGAAGGCTGAATTCAGGCGGTTGTACTGGATGGACGACTTGGCATTTTCATAATACATACGCTGATAGTTCAATATCTCGAAACCAAATGCACCACGCATATTGATACCCAGGTCGAAACCTTTATAATTGATCGTATTGTTCCAGTTCAGATAATGTTTGGGAATACCGTTTCCTAATACCTGCCAGCTGTTTGCATCGGTTTCGTCGGCTCTCATCGGTTCCCATTTTTGAGTTTCATTGTTGAAGCCATCGACAATCCATAAGCCATCGTCTGTGATATCGATCGATTTCAAACCATAGAATGTTCCTACGGGCAAACCGACCTTTACAATATGCGAAGTAGTCTGTATGGGTTCTCCTACATATCCGGTATAAAAATAATCATTCGTCATCTGGAACTTATCGTTTTGGATAGACACCACTTTATTGTTATTGGTGGAATAAGACACATTTGTACTCCATTGAAAATCTTTTGTCTGAACCGGAGTAGCATGTACCAGCATTTCAAAACCATTATTTTTCAATTCTCCGGCGTTAGCCAATATCGTTCCGTACAAATAAGGAGGAACAGGTACGCTATAATCCCAGACTGCATCTTTCGTAATACGGGTATAATAATCTAACGTTCCACCCAAACGTCCCTCCAAAACATCCCAGTCTAAACCGACATTATATTCCAGCTTTTTTTCCCAGCGAAGATCCGTGTTATTATTACGAACGGTAATCAGTGCTTTCTTCCAGGTTCCGTTATATAAAAAAGAACCTTGATAGTTTATACTACTGATAGAAGTATAAGGATCAGCAACATTGATACCTGTAACACCGAAACCGGCTCTTAATTTCAGATTATCCAGCCAGGTATAATTTTTCATAAATTTTTCCTTATTGACTCTCCAGCCGACAGAAACACCCGGGAAATTACCCCATTTATGATCGGCACCGAATTTAGAAGAACCTTCGCGACGGATCGAGAACATAAACAAATAACGATCGTCATAATTATATCCCACACGGGCAAACAGGCCAATCAATTTATCGGAATCTTTATAGCTTGACATCGTCGCTTCACCTCTTTGCAGGGCGGCTCCTGCTTCCATTTTATTATAAGAATAAATATCGGAAGGGAAGTCATAGTTGTCGATCGCCATATTCGAATTGGTATTATCTTCGTAGTTATATCCAACCAATGCATTCAGATTATGTTTACCAAATGATTTCTGATAATTGGCAGTAAGTTCGGCCAGATTATTTGAAAAATCGGAGTCTTTACGATAGGCATATCCGTTTTTACCATTCTTTGTATTGGAAACATGCTTTTTGGTTTGGTAATAGCCATCCATAGTGGTGGTACTTCTACGGGCATACATGGCTTTTAATGTCAATCCTTCTACAGGACGATAAGTCAGGCTACCGGTAAAGCGGGTATTCTTACGTTTCATTTCACCGATAGTTTCTTTTACATAACTTACCGGGTTATCATAAAAATACAGGGTACGTTCAAACCAACTTCCGTCTTCATTCTTTACAGGTTCTGTCGGGTTATGGATCAAAGCCTGGCGATATGCATAATTATTCCAGCTACGCGGCATTGTATGTTCACTCAAAACAGCAGATACATTTGCTGTAATCTTATTATCGAACATCGAATGATTGATATCGAAACGGCCGGTCAACGATTCGAAATCCGTGTTGATAAATGTACCCTGACGGTTACGGTAGTTCAAGGATGCAGTATAATTTGTTTGTTTACTACCACCACGTAAAGAGAGATTATGCACATGGCTGACTGCGGTACGGGTAATTTCATCCAACCAATCAGTATCATACCCGAAGTCTTCATTATTAGCACCAGTAAACTCATATCCTTCCGACCATTTCTGGCGCAAATCGCTTGCCGACATGAAATCAGGTTTTCTTAATGTATTAGAGACTGAGATATATCCCGAATAATCGATCGTAGGAGGCATTTCCTTTTGGCTGGTTTTCGTTGTGATGATAATTACACCGTTCGTTCCACGAGTACCGTAGATAGCAGTAGCAGAACCATCTTTCAGGACATCTATAGATTCAATATCCTCCGGTGCCACCGTATTCAGGCTACCGGGAACACCGTCTACCAGAACAAGAGGAGATGTTCCCCCTTTCAAAGAAGAAATACCACGCAACATGATCTGGGTACTTCCGGTCGGGTCACCCGAAGGCATCGATATATTCAGACCAGCTACTTTCCCCTGAACCAGTTGCCCGGCATCGAGAACAGCTCCCTTCACAAAACTTTCTGATTTTACACTGGAAATAGCACTGGTCACATCCCCTTTCTTCTGTGTTCCATAACCAATAACCACCACTTCATCTACCAGTTGTGAATCTTCCATCAACTTCACTGTGACAGACTTTTGATTACCGACAGCCAGCTCCTGACTCTGGAAACCGACGTAAGAAAATTGTAAGATTGCTTTCGTATCAGATACAGTGAGCGTAAACTTTCCGTCCATATCACTCATAGTTCCGTTCATGGTTCCTTTCTCAACCACATTTACTCCCGGTAATTCCATACCTGAAGCATCCTTGATCACTCCGGTAATCGTTGTACCCTTTTGCTGTGAAACTTCCAATAAACTGTTTTCTGTACTGGCAAACAGTTGATGGCTTCCGGCATTCGCACTTAGTAAAAGACAAGCAGATAATAAGAACTTGCTGTAGCCTTGATTGTGGAATCTTTTTCTCATATCATTATATATTAGTAGGTTGTTAACATTGAACAGATCGGATATTTTTATTAAATCAACGACAGCAAAATAAGCGTACATTCGCCATTTATCATGCAAAAATCGTTTAATACGATGAAAGAATAATACATTTACCGGAAAGTTGACCATCGGCAAAAAGGCTTGATAAACAATACACAGACAATTCCAGTAGACTATTTTGTTATTTTATTGGACAGATTCTATTGCTTTTCTATGAACAGATTGCCTGACTGAAGTTCCGGAATAGTGTAATTTTTACCTGCACTGCCCGGATATTCTATATATTTTCTACCTTTGTACCCTATAGTATATCTCCGATAATAACATGAAAGCACTATCTAAAGTCCGATATATTAATATTATCATTGTTTTCCTGTTATCCTGCCAATGGATTTATGCGGAACAATTCAGGTTCATCCATTATGAGGTTGAGAACGGATTGTCTTCCAATACAGTCCGCAGTATCACGCAGGATAGCCAGGGATTTATGTGGTTTGGTACGGAAAACGGGCTGAACAGATTTGACGGTTATAATTTTAAGATATTCAAAAACATTGTCGGAGACTCCACTTCTATCGGCAACAACTATATTTATTCCTTATTGGAAGATTCTGATAAAACATTCTGGGTAGGTACGGATGAAGGACTTTATATCTACAACCCCGAACTCGAACAATTCAAGTATTTTGCAGTCCAAACAGACGAAGGGGTCAATATCAAGAGTAATATCACAGCTATCGCAGAAGCATCCGACGGAGATATCTGGTTTGCCACATTAGGACAAGGTGTATTCTGTTATAACAAACAAACACAGCAACTGAAGCAATATATATCTGTCCCGGGTGATGATAATACGCTGAATTCAAATACAATATTCTATTTACATATCGACAATCAAGGATCGATATGGGTTGCCCCGCAACAAAACAAAGGAGCTATAAGCTGCTATGACCGGGATCACGACCGGTTCATTACTTACCAGATAACAAAGAGGAACGGGGAACCGTGTGACCTGCGAATCTATGCAATCGAAGATGGCGACGAGAATAACCTATGGATAGGAACCTGGAATCACGGCATTTGCCGGCTCAATAAAAAAAGCTTGCAAATGCAATCGTATCTGGCTCCGGGAACACCAAACGGCATTTCTCATGTCCATTATATAGCCGAGTATCAACCAGGCATCCTCTTGATCGGCTCAGACGACGGACTCGCTTACTTCGACACAAAAACAGGAAAAGCCGAAGTCATGACAGCTACCGAATTAAAGAACAGCAGCCTCTCGAATAAATTCATCTATCCTATCTACAAAGACCGGGAAGGTGGTGTATGGGTCGGCACTTATTATGGTGGTGTGAACTACGCCGCCCCGATAAAAGGTATGATCAACGGATATACTCACTCCGACTACAGCAATTCCGTCGGTGGAAATATCATCAGTTGTTTCTGCGAAGATCCGGACGGAAATATCTGGATCGGTTCGGATGACGGCGGCCTGAGTTATTTCAATACGCAAAACAAAACATTCAGGAACTATCTGCCGGATCCCAGCCGTAACAGCCTGTCATATCATAATATCCATGCTTTATTCCTGGATAATGATAACTTATGGATCGGAACATATTCCGGCAACCTGAACATTTTGAATACCCGTACCGGTAAATTCACCCAATACCCGGCCGGCTTGTCCGATAAGCTTCCGGCAGATATGAGTAGTGTTTATTCTATCTACAAAGATAAACAAAGCAATATCTGGCTTGGAACAATGCAGAATATCATACGTTATGACCGTAAAAACGACAGTTTCATCAATGCCAAAGAAACCGGAACTACGACCAGTTGTATATTGCAGGATACCGACCATAATGTCTGGTTTGCAACATTGGGCAAAGGAGTTTACTGTTTTAAGCCGGGACGAGAAGAGTGGAAACAATACACATTCAATCCGGATGATAGAAACACATTATCAACCAACCAGATAAACAGCCTTTGCCTGGATGACAAACAACAATTATGGGCGGGTACCGATAATGGGATTTGCCGGTACGACAAAACGACCGGTAACTTTGTCCGCGTACCGTTGAGCATTTCACAAGCTGCCGTAACCGGTATTGTTTTTAATCAGGGATATTTATGGATCAGCACGATAAACGGTCTTATTTCTTATTGTCCTGACACCGGAGAACAACGGATTTTCTTTAAAAGCGATGGTTTACAAAGCGACCAATATGGAGTCAATGCCGTTTTACTGGCCTCTTCCGGACTTCTGTACCTGGGAACGACCAACGGTTTCTGCGAACTCGATACCCGGACGATCTCCCTCAACGCTTATATACCACCGGTAGTTATTACCAACCTGCAGGTATTCAACAAAGACGTCAAGATAGGAAATGAGAGCCTCCTGCCCCAATCGACAACCAGCATCAAAGAAATCGAACTCTCCTATAAATATAATGTATTCAGTATCGAATATGTCAGTCTGAGTTATAGCGTACCGGCAAAGAACCAGTACAAATACAAACTGGAAGGCTTCGACAAAGACTGGAATTTTGTCGGCAACCAGCGAAAAGCGACTTATACCAACTTGCCGGCCGGCAAATATAAGTTCCATGTAATGGGTTCCAACAACGACGGGATATGGAACGAAGAAGCTACTACTGTCGATATCGTTATTCATCCCCCTTTCTGGCGTACCACTTTCGCCTATTTCCTCTATATCATCTCTGTCATAGGATTGATCTGCTACATTATATATGCCATGAAACTGCGGACGGAGAAACGTCATAAGGCCCGAATGCTTCAGCTAAGTGTGGAAAAAGAAAAAGAGCTGCATGACGCAAAGATCAATTTCTTTACATTGATCGCCCACGAAATACGAACCCCCGTGTCGCTGATCATCGGCCCGCTGGAAAAGATAATGGAAGCTTCGTCCACACTTCCTGCGACAATCCAGGATGCCCTGAAGATAATCGACCGGAACAGCCAACGGCTTCTGTCACTGGTCAACCAGTTACTGGATTTCCGGAAAGCGGAGCAAGGCGCGTTTGTGATCAATTTCTCCGTACAAAACATATACGAACTGCTCCTGAACCTGTACGATCGTTTCAAGCCGATGATCGAACAGAAAGGGATTGTTTTCTCCTTTGGAATGCCGGACAAAGAAATGACAGCCATCGTCGATCCGGAAGCGATCACCAAAGTAATCAGCAACCTGCTGACCAATGCGACCAAATATGCAGACAAGAAAATAACAATGACCTGTGAAACAAACAACCGGTTCGTTGTCGTCAGAGTAAGCGATGACGGCCGGGGAATATCCGAACAAGAACTAAAAAATATATTCCTTCCTTTCTACCAGGTTGCCCAAAGCCATAAACCGGGTACGGGACTCGGACTTTCACTGGCCAAACTGCTGGTGGATGCCCACCACGGCAGGATCGAAGTAGAAAGTGGGACAAATCAAGGCACTACATTTATTGTTACAATCCCATTGGTACAGCAGAACGCCGTTCCAACCGTAGCAAAGAAAAATAATCTGGTAACGGCTTGTACGATTCCCGACGAAGAACCATACACCGCAGAAGATGCCACCAGGCAATCCGCTGCCTCTTCCATCCGCCCTACTCTGCTGATTGTAGAAGACAATACGGATATGCGAAGCTTCCTCCACGACAGCTTCATGGATACATATAATATACTATTGGCCGGGAATGGGCAGGAAGGGCTTGAACAACTGAAGAAACAACCTGCCGATCTGATTATCAGCGATGTGATGATGCCGGTAATGGATGGTTTCACCTTTGCGAAAGAAGTGAAGGAAAACCTCTCGTACAGTCACATCCCATTGGTCTTGCTGACAGCCAAGACCGACAATACATCAAAGGTTGCCGGCATAAAGTCCGGAGCCGATGCCTACATAGAAAAACCATTTTCCACACAGGTGCTGCGCGCCCAGATCGAGAATCTGCTCGAGTCGCGGAAGAAGCTTCGGAAAAAGTTCTCCGAAATGCCGTTCGTTCCCCTGGATAGTGTAGCCGTCAATAAAGCAGACGAAGAATTCCTTTCGAAGATGAACGAGATCATCGAAAAGAATATTTCGAATGTAGACTTCTCCATCGATTTGCTGGCAGAACAATTATGTATCAGCCGATCCGGCCTGTTCGCCAAAATAAAGACGCTGGTGGAAATGACCCCGAACGAACTGATACAGCTGGTTCGTCTGAAAAAAGCCGCCGAGCTGTTAGCAACACAGAAATATCGCATCAACGAAATATGTTACCAGGTTGGTTTCAACAACCCTTCTTATTTCTCCAAATGTTTCCAGAAACAATTCGGAGTTTTACCGAAAGATTTTATGAACAAAAAAAACTAAAGTAGTATGAATATACAACAACTCGAGTACATTCTGGCAGTAGACACCTATCGCCATTTCGCAAAAGCAGCAGAGCACTGCAGAGTAACACAACCTACCCTCAGCATGATGATTCAAAAGCTGGAAGACGAACTGGGTATCAAATTATTCGACCGCAACATGCAACCCGTCTGTCCTACCCCGGCCGGACGCAAAGTGATCGACCAGGCACGTACCGTTTTATATCAGGCTTCCCTGATAAAGGATATCGTGAATGAAGAGGAACAATCGTTGAAAGGAACTTTCCGCCTAGCAGTCCTGCCGACCATTGCCCCTTACCTGCTTCCCCGTTTCTTCCAGCAGCTATCGGAAAAACATCCGGATCTGGATATCCGTATCCTGGAAATGAAAACGGCTCCCACAATGGCTGCCATATTGAATGGTGAGATCGATGCCGCCATCATAGCTAACCAGCCATCGGAAGCACAGCTTCAGGGCGATACATTATATTACGAACAATTCTTCGGTTACGTAGCCGAGAATGATCCCGTATTCAAAAAAGAGCTGATCCGCACAGCCGATATCAGCGACGAACATCTCTGGCTACTGGATGAAGGACACTGCTTCCGCGACCAGTTGATGCGTTTCTGCCAGATGGAGAAAGTGAAACTACGCCAGGCCGCCTATCGCTTGGGAAGTCTGGAAACATTCATGCGCATGGTTGAAAGCGGCAACGGAGTCACTTTTATTCCCGAACTGGCCACCCTGCAACTCAGCGAAGAACAAAAGAAGCTGGTACGTCCTTTCGCCATCCCCAAACCGGCACGCGAAATCGTATGGATCACCCGCAAAGACTTTATCCGGCATACCATTGCCGGTATGCTGATAGAGAGTATCAAAAAGTCTGTGCCTAAAGAAATGCTGACGTTACAGGCCGGATTAAAGGTCGTCTAAACATTATTTTTACTGCATGACGAAAAATATTATCACTTTTTGCTTGTAGTTTCCAAAAAAGCGTTACTTTTGCTGCGTATTTAAAAACAAACGAAACAAATGAATCGATTTAGCTTTACATATTTCTTTTATTACTTTTACTTTAGCAGAGTGAAGGCAGGAATTTGTATGTAAAGCGTTGATGATAGAAATGTATCAATAAATAATATAAAGTCCTGCCGGTTTCGGTGGGACTTTTTTTGTGACAATAAATTAGAAAGATGAAAAAGAAAGTAGCAATTCAGGGAATAGCCGGTTCGTATCACGACATCGCCGCCCGTAGCTTCTATGAAGGTGAAGATATTGAAATTGTTGGATGCAATACATTCAGAGATGTTATTTCAGCCATAAAGAAAGACCCGTCTTTGTTAGGACTGATGGCCATCGAGAATACCATTGCAGGAAGCTTGCTGCAGAATCATGAACTGATCCGCGAAAGCGGTCTGCGGGTGATCGGCGAATACAAACTACGCATTTCGCATTCGTTGGTTGCGCTGCCGGGAACGTCGATACACGATGTCACGGAAGTCAACTCCCACCCCATCGCACTGATGCAATGTACCGACTTCCTCGATACCTTGCCAAATGCCAAAGTGGTGGAAAAAGAAGATACCGCGATGAGTGCCCGATGGATTGCCGAGAATAAGCTCGAAGGACATGCTGCTATCTGCGGGAAACTGGCCGCCCAGATCTACAAGATGGAAATACTGGCCGAAGGGATAGAAACCAACAAACGCAACTTCACCCGCTTCCTTGCCATAGCAGACCGCTGGACAGCTGAAGATCTTCTTGAGAAGTCAGACGTCAACAAATCTTCACTGGTATTCGCTCTCCCTCACACCTCCGGCAGTCTCTCCAAAGTTCTCTCTATTCTTTCTTTCTATGACATGAATCTTTCTAAAATACAATCGTTGCCGATCATCGGCCGCGAATGGGAATATCTGTTCTATATCGACCTTACATTTACTGATTATACAAGATACAGACAGGCATTGGATGCAATCATACCATTAACAAAGGACTTAAAAATTTTAGGCGAATATGCAGAAGGAAAACAAAGTGTGTAACATCACACCCGCTGACCGTGTAGGCAGCGTACAGGAATACTACTTCTCAAAGAAACTGAAAGAGGTAGCCGAAATGAATGCCGCAGGCAAGAATGTGATCAGTCTGGGCGTAGGTAGCCCCGATCTGCCCCCTTCGGAACAGACCATCGAGACCTTGTGCGAACATGCACATAATGCGAATGAGCATGGTTACCAGCCGTATGTGGGTATCCCCGAACTGCGTAAAGGTTTCGCCGACTGGTATCAGACATGGTATGGAGTCGAACTGGATCCGAAGACAGAGATACAGCCGCTGATCGGTTCCAAGGAAGGAATTTTGCATATCTCGCTAGCATTTCTGAATCCCGGAGATGGCGTATTGGTTCCCAATCCCGGTTATCCTACTTATAGCTCTGTCAGCAAACTGGTACAGGCCAACCTGATCTCCTACGAACTAAAAGAAGAGCTGGGATGGCAACCGGATTTCGAAGCATTGGAAAAGACGGATCTCTCCGGCGTAAAGCTGATGTGGGTCAATTACCCGAACATGCCGACCGGCGCGAACGCCAGCATGGAGCTTTTTGAAAAGCTGGTTGCCTTCGGACGTAAACACGGTATCATCATCTGTAACGATAACCCTTACAGTTTCATCCTGAACGATCAGCCGTTAAGCATCCTGAGTGTTCCGGGAGCCAAAGATATCTGTATCGAAATGAACTCGATGAGTAAGGCGCACAATATGCCGGGTTGGCGTATGGCGATGCTGGCCTCGAACGCACAGTTCGTCCAATGGATACTGAAAGTAAAGAGCAACATCGACTCCGGCCAGTTCAAACCGATGCAGCATGCAGCCGTTGAAGCGTTGAAAGCGCCGAAAGAATGGTACGACAACATGAACCGTACCTATCGCAGCCGCCGCGACCTGGCCGTACAGATCATGCACACGCTGGGATGCGAATACGACGAAAACCAGGTAGGTATGTTCCTCTGGGGAAAGATCCCGGCAGAAGCGGAAGGCAGCGAAGCGCTGGCAAACAAAGTGTTGTATGAAGCCAACGTATTCATCACCCCCGGATTTATCTTCGGAAGCTGCGGCGAACGTTACATCCGTATCTCACTTTGCTGCAAGAACGAAGCATTACAGGAAGCATTAAACAGAATAACAAAAATAATAAAATAGAATATCATCATGGAAATGGAATTAGAATCAATCTTATTACCCGGTGTAGACCCTCAGCGTCCTATCATCATCTCAGGCCCTTGTAGTGCCGAAACAGAAGAGCAAGTAATGGAAGCGGCTACCCAGCTGGCATCCAAAGGCGTTAAAATATTCCGTGCCGGAATCTGGAAACCCCGCACGAAACCGGGTGGCTTCGAAGGTATCGGAGCTGAAGGCTTGCAGTGGTTGAAACGTGTAAAGAAAGAAACAGGCATGTATGTAGCTACCGAAGTGGCAACAAAAGACCATGTATTCGAAGCATTGAAAGCCGGGATCGATATTCTGTGGATCGGTGCACGTACCACTGTCAACCCGTTCGCCGTACAGGAAATTGCAGACGCTTTGAAAGGCGTGGATATACCTGTCCTGATCAAGAACCCGGTAAACCCTGACCTGGAGTTATGGATCGGTGCTTTCGAACGTCTGTATGGTGCAGGTATCCGTCGTCTGGGTGCCATCCACCGCGGTTTCAGCTCTTACGACAAGAAGATGTACCGTAACCTACCGTTGTGGCACATCCCTATCGAACTGCGCCGCCGTATGCCAAACCTGCCGATTTTCTGCGATCCCAGCCATATCGGTGGTAAGCGCGAACTGATAGCTCCGCTGTCACAGCAGGCGATGGATTTGAGCTTCGACGGTTTGATGATCGAGTCGCATCCTTGTCCGGATTGTGCCTGGAGCGACGCTTCACAGCAGATCACACCGGATGTACTCGATTATGTTGTCAACCTGTTGGTTATCCGTAACGAGACACAGACTACCGAAAACCTGGCCGAACTACGCCGCCAGATCGACGGCATCGACGAACAACTGCTCGAACTGTTGGCTAAACGTATGCGCATCTCCCGCGAGATCGGTGTGTATAAGAAAGAACATAACATGCCCATCCTCCAGTCACCACGTTACAGCGAAATCCTGGAAAAACGTTCGGATATGGGGCAGACGATGGAACTGAATGTTGATTTTGTAAAGGAGATATTGAAAGAGATACATGAAGAATCTGTTCGCCAGCAGATGATCATCATGAATGAATAATAGCGGTTTTCATCGGCGGTAAGAGACGGTAGCCGTCACCCCTCGTTGACGGTTGTCGTCAACGAGGCCAGACGTTACCCGTCACCTCCCGTTGACGGGTAGCGTAAATTATAGACAAAAAGAATAAGACAATGAAAATATTAATATTAGGTGCCGGAAAGATGGGTTCTTTCTTCACCGACCTGCTGAGTTTTGACCATGAAGTGGCTGTATTGGAAAACGATCCGAAGCGGATGCGTTTCATTTACAATGCCCTTCGCCTGCAGAAACCGGAAGAGGTTGCAGGGTTTGCCCCCGAACTTGTTATCAATTGCGTAACATTGAATTACACGATTGAAGCATTCAAGGCAGTTTTGCCTTACCTGCAGCCGTACTGTATCATTTCAGACATAGCATCCGTAAAGACCCATCTGAAAGAGTTTTACGAAACCTGTGGTTTCCCGTATGTTTCCACTCACCCGATGTTCGGCCCGACATTCGCCAATCTGGGTAGCTTGGAAAAAGAGAATACGATCATCATATCGGAAGGGGATCACCTGGGAAAGATATTCTTCAAAGATATCTATTCCGCCCTGCGTCTGAATATCCGCGAATATACATTTGAGGAACATGACAAGGTGGTTGCCTATTCTTTAGGTATTCCGTTCGCTTCAACAATGGTATTTGCTGCCATCATGAAGCATCAGGATGCTCCGGGTACGACATTCAAACGCCATATGAAGATTGCCCGCGGTTTGCTGTCTGAAGATGATTATCTATTGACGGAAATACTCTTCAACCCGCGTACCCCGAAACAGATTTCCCGCATACAGGAAGAATTGAATATCCTGCAGGAAATTATCAAAGACAAGGATTCGGAAGCGATGAAAGGGTATCTGACCAAGATCCGCAAGAATATTGAATAAGAAATAACATCAGAAATTCCTTCCCGTATCCCACCACAACCGGGTACCGCAATTATCGGGGCCTCCGAGGGCTTCGACCAGAGCGTTGTACTGCTCCGGGTTGGCGGTCTTGATACCGACGAAGAAATTGAAACGACGAGGGCCCAGGGCGGTATCGACCGTTCCCTGGCTATCGTTCACCAGGACGGGAAAGAGACGCGGATAGCCCGTACGACGCTGTTCGGCCCAGGCTTCGCAGCCTTCGGGATAACAGGCGATCCATTTCTGGGTGATGATCTTTTCGAGTTTCACTTCGGGGGAAGCCGTTTCGTCCCAGGCCGGAGTAACCCGGCTCACGGGCTGCACGTCGAAGGCAGCACTGAAAGCATCCTTATACGCAACCGGCGTACGGGTATTCTGAAGATACGGCACGACATCGCCTGCACTCCACTGCGCAAAGGAAGCCCGGATGCCATTCTCGTAGCACCACTGCACGTTCTCCGTCGACCATTTCCGCAGGGCAGCCTCGGCACGGAGAAACCAAACCTCAGCAGCAGTCATCAGCACGGCATTGGTCGACTGGGTAATCGTCGTTTTTGAATGCCCGCTATAATTCTTATGGTTGAACCCCGTTCCCTGGCGAATACCCTTATAGGTACCGTCCACCGGAAAGAGCTCAATACCTTTACCACCGACGGCCCTGGAGAAATATCTCGGCAGGCGGGGATCCTGATACCCCGTCAGATACGACTCCATATTGGCATTCATGATCGCTTCGCCCCAAGCTACGTTGATCTCTCCCAGCGGATTATAGTAGCCGCTGCCGTTGGCCGAGACGGCAACGATATCGTCGTCCTCCTCCAACAATCCTCCCGCGTCGGACAGAGCTTTACGGGCTTCGGAAGCGGCCAGCTGCGGGTCGGCCATCGCAATACGGACAGCCAGGCGGAGACGCAGGGAATTGGCAAAACGGATCCACTCGGCATAAGTACGTTTCCCCACAGGCATAAGGATATCGAACTTGGCAAAGTTCTCCACTTCCGGATGTTCAGCCATATACTGGCGGATCATTTCGATACCGGTATCAAGATCTTTGAAGAAAGCGCGGTAAGCCTTCGGCTGGGTATCGGGCTTCGATCCGGTCTTCGACCCGAAGTCCGTGTAGATAATGGGCCCATACAAATCCGAAACACGGTGCATGCTTTCCACTTTCAGGATGCATGCTATTCCGAAAAAGGAGGCATACTTTTTTTCGGTCAGTTCCTGCGCCTTCAACACTTCGGGTAGGATGAAACCGTAGGTGTTTTCCCAAAAGGAACCGTTCCAACCGTCCTGCATGTTGTAGATGGTGTTGCCCCGTCCCTCGATGAAGGGGTTGAAATCGTGGAAATAGCCCGCGAACATGTCCGCACCGAGGTTCTGCATTACCTGGAACGTCCAGTTCTTTCCCCCACCCCAGTCGTAATTGAAATAGATTCCCTGCTGGACAACTTTCAACGGAAGGCCGTATTTATTGAATTCCTGTTCCTTCAGCCCATCCGGAAAGCCGGTATCGTCTGTATTATACGACTCGAAACTGCCCGTACAGGAAGCCATGCCCAGCAGACAGGGCAGCAGGGCAAAGGCGATATATCTTGTGCACTTTTTCATCTTCATCTGTCACCGTTAGAAAGTAAGTTTAACATTCAGTCCCAAGCTGCGGGTGGTCGGCATACCGAACACATCCACGCCCTGGTTATCATTCTTCGTAGAAAGCACCGCATCGGGGTCGAACGGTGCCGATTTATGCAGGAAGAACAGGTTGCGGCCAACGAACGAGAGCTGCACTCCGCGCAAAAGCTTCGACTTTTCCATCAGCTTCTCCGGGAACGTATAGCCCAGCGAAAGCTCGCGCAGGCGGATGTTCGTGGCGCTATACATATAGTATTCGGAACAACCGTTACGGCCACTCACGATGGTATAGAACTTCGACGGGTCGAGGTGGGTACCTTCGAGATCGACATAGCCAGCGTTACGCGCCTCGCCCGACTCCCAGCTGACGCCTTTCTGATCCATATCGGCCTGTGTTTGCGACAGCACATCACCACCGAAACGTCCATCGATCAGAAAATAGAGGTTGAAGCCCTTATAGCTAAGCGAATTGCCCCATCCGAGCATAAAGTCGGGGTTGCTGTTGCCCACCTTCTCTGTGTTGCCCGAGCCGATCACCACGGGTACCTGGTCGCCATCCACATCCTTGGTGTAGACGATCCGGCCGTTCGCGTCGCGCTTGAAAGCCTTTCCGTAGATGTCGCCCATCGAGCCGCCTTCGACCAGGCGCATGGAGTAAGAGGACGAGAAGCCCTCGTCACCATAAATAAAGGTTTTCAGGTCGGGATGAAGCGCGATCACCTTGTTGCGGTTGGTCGAAAAGTTGAGTAAGGTTTTCCACTGGAAATCGTTTGTCAGCACCGGCGTGACGCCCAGGCTGGCTTCTATGCCCTGGTTCTGGATATTCCCGGCGTTGACATAGTAGTACTTATAGGTCGCACCGGCGGACGAAGGCAGGGTGAAGAGTTGGTTCTTCGTGTTGGTTTTATAATAGGTAAAGTCGAAATCGACCCGGTAATTGAAGAATTTCCATTCCGTACCGACCTCCCAGGAAGTACTCATTTCGGGCTTCAGCTCGTCGAAAGGTGCTCCGGTATTTGTCTGGATCGCCCCCCCGGCTATGATCTGGTCGTTGCTTCCGGCGATGGGGTTACTGAGGAACAGGGGTAGGTCGTTGCCCACCTTACTCCACGAACTCCGCAACTTGCCGTAGTTGACCCATTCCGGCATCGCAAGCGAATTGTTGAGTACCCACGAGAGCCCCACCGAAGGGTAGAAGAAACTTTTGTAGCGGGTGTAGGCCAACGTTGACGACCAGTCGTTGCGGGCGGTCAGGTCGATGTACAGGCTTTCCTTCCAGCCTAGCTGCGCGGTGGCGAAAACCGACTGGATAACGCGCTTTTCATTGATCTGTTGGTTGATATAGGCGGCGGTCGACATGATGATGTTAGCCACCGTGAAAAGGTTTGGGTAGTAGAGCGAAGCCGTTTTCGAGTCGAGCCTCAACGAATTGACTATCCGGCTGTTGATGCTTCCCCCGAGGGCTCCCGTCAGGGTGATGTCGTCCCATTTCTTATTCACCATCGCCATCACGTCGCCATAGTAAAGGTTTTCCGTATAATTGAGGTTGATGTAACGCCCGTTCGCTCCCGCCAGGGCCGGAGCGGTAGAGGCATACATTTTCTGTTCGAATGTATCGTGTGCGTAGTCGGCCGTACCGCGAGCCTGTAAATTCAGCCAGTCCGTAATCTTCAGGAATGCCGTGAGGGAAGCGATGACGCGGGTACGTTTGTCGTCGCTCTTGATGCGGTTGGTGAGCCAGTATGGGTTCTGCTCCATGTCGAGCTCGCCATCGGTGTACCAGTTTTGTTCCATCAGGTTGCGTTGCTCGTTGAAGGTTTCGAAACGGGTACGGTACTCGTTGATGTCTTCGCCCCGCGGGAACCGGTAAAGTCCCACCAGAGGATTCATGTAGTAACCGCCCGAAGCCGGACGATCCTTGATGCCCTGTGTCATCAAATTGACGTTGGCATCGAGTTTGAGGTAGTCGTCGAAGAAGCTGGCGGTTTCGCGAAAGTTGAGGTTATGCTTCTGCATCTTGTTGTGTTCGACGATGCCCCGGGCCGAAGTGTTGGCATAAGAGAAATAACTCTGCATCTTCTCGTTGCCGGTTGTGAACGACAGGGAGTTGATAGCGGTCAGGCCGTTGCGAAAGAAGTCGCCCACGTTGTCGTAACGAGGCAAGGCGGTTTTCGCACCCCAGCTGGTCTTTGTTTCGCGATCCATGCCGTAGTCGTTCTGGAACCGGGGGAGACTCACGGCATGGTCGACCGTCAGGCTCGACGAGAAGGTGACGCGCTGCACATCCTCCTGTCCCTTCCGGGTAGTGATCAAGATCACGCCATTAGCGGCCTGCGATCCATATAAAGCGGCAGCCGATGCACCTTTGAGGATACTTATACTCTCGATATCGTCGGGATTGAGGTTGGAGATACCGTCGCCACCGTCGCGGTTTCCGGCATCCGCCGTGCCACCGATGGCGGATACGGCCTGTTCGTTGCTGCTGTTCAGCATCGGGACGCCGTCAATCACATACAAAGGCTGGTTGTTTCCCGACACAGACCGGTAACCACGGATGATAACTCTTGCCGAGCTACCCAGTCCGAAAGAGGTGCGGTTGATCTGTACACCGGCGGTTTTCCCAGCCAGCGTCTGAATGAAATTCAGGTCTTTCGCCCTCACCAACTCATCACCGGCCACCAATTGGGTAGCGTATGGAAGGGAGGCCTCCTGCTTATGAAGCCCGAGGGCGGTAACGACCACTTCACCCAACTGCTGGGAGTCTTCCGCAAGTTGGATCTGAAGAGTTTTCTCTCCATCATACTGGATTTTCTGCGGAAGATAGCCGATATACGACACCTGGAGAGTAGCCTTGGGCGGCAGATAGAGCGTGAAACGGCCGTCTGGATCGGTCACAGTGCCTTGGCTCGTGCCTTTGATCAGGACGTTGGCACCTATAACCGGCTCACCGCTTTTATCCTTTACGGTGCCTGTTACCCGGCGGGGAGCGTTTTGCTGCATACGGATCACATCTTCGCGGTGGTTCAATATGATTTGTTTGTTAACGACCGTGTAGGCGATATCGGTGTCTTTAAATAAAAGATATAAGAGATCGAACAGGGTTTTACCTTCCCAGTTGTCGCGGACGGGAACAGAAAGGTCAATCACCTGCGCGTCATATATAAAGGAATAAGGGGTTTGTTGCTCGATCATGTCCAATATCTGCGCCAGCGTTTTCCCGGATATATCGGTTTTAAGCACAATCAGGTCGTCCCGGACTACCTGTGCTTTGACCCCGACACACAAAAGCAACCCCAACATTAAGAGGTAAATTTTCATAGTAACGTTATTTATCATGCTTTATAATCAGATCTTATTTCGGGTAAATGTACGCAATTATTACACAAATACAACTTCAGCCCATAAAAAAACTCACCTAAAGGCCCCATCTTCACAGAAAGAGCACTTCAGGTGAGCTTACTATTAATTATGTTGAAATAATTTCAAAACATGTCCAACCGGATTTATTCGGCAGAGGTACAGTAATTTGCATTTTTGTCCCACCATAGGTTGGCTGCAACGTTGTCCTTACCACCCAACATCTGGACACCTCTATTATATTCATCCTTGTTTACCAGACTTTCCTTTACCGGATACTTGATACGTTTGATGAAGTTCTTCGGATCCTTGATATCTTTCGAATAACCTCCGTAAACGGTTTCATCACGGTAGATAGCTACATCCAGGCGCGGCAGGTTCAGGCGGCGTTTGTCGCTCCAACCTTCCCAGGACAAATCGGGAGTACCGGCAATGTATTTCTGAGTGATGATCTTTTCAAGAGCGGTGTTGCCAGCTCCGGCCTGATCGTCATATTTGGCACTTGTTCCGGCCAGGTTCTTTTCCGTAGAGGCCAGGTATGCATCGGCTTCACTACCTACGCCCCATTTTTCGAAGGATGACCTTACACCTTCTTCATATTCGTGCTTGGCATCGCCCGACAGAATACCACGGGCAAACAATTCAGCTTTCAGGAAACATACTTCTTCGTAAAGGAATACGTCGTACGGGCGTGAGTTGTATTTGCCACCGTCTTTCACCAGGTAACCCAGTTCGGCGTAGTTCTTCACCACGTACTCGCCCTTGTTCTGTTCTTCCGAACGGGCACCATACGGCAGACCTTGCCAGTTACCGCCTGTGATAGAAGGCTGGAAGATTTTCGGAGCACGCGGGTCGACCTTAGCCGGATGAACGGAAGATACCGGAATTGCCGGATCACCGTTCAGTGTCGGAGTCGTATTTTCAACGCCGTCAGGCCATGCAACACCACCAATGTTAGTAACCAGTTTCTCAAACGATTTCGACATACTCAACGGGCCGCCCCAGGTGATCTGGAACATCACGTAGTTGTAATCCTGTCCCCATGAGCCGTCAGCCTTCGGAGGCATGTAGGCGTTCTGGCGGGAGCTGCTGATCAGGCCACCGTCGGCATTGATCGCTGCCTGAGCTTGTGCCTTACAAACGTCGGGAGCGACTTCGGAAACGCGGAGAGCCAGACGCAGGCGAAGTGAATTGGCGAAACGCTTCCAGGCCTCATTGTCGCACTGGTACACGATATCGTTGCTCTTATCCGTGAAAATACTCTTTGCACCGGAAGTGAACATCTTCGGAGCTTCGTCGAGTTCGGTGAAATACTCTGTATAGATATCCTCCATCTCACGGTAAGGCGGGTTGGCCTCGGCGTCGTCGGACGGTTTCGGGAAAGGCATCGGGCCGAACAGGTCGGAAGCCATCGAGTGTACATACACACGCCAGATACGTGCAAAGGCAATTGTATTTGCATAACTATCGGCATCTTCACGGGCCGAAAGGTCGCGGATCACAATATTCAGGGAAGCGAGCTGTTTGAGGTATTGTTCCCAGATAACCAGGTTCCACCCATCGTTCTGAACATAGTTGGCTGTCGACCAACCGCCTCCATCGACCAGCATCTGAGAATACAGGTCAACCTGCAAGGCTTTTAAACGCTGTTCAACATCACCGTCTATGATTTTACCTCCACGGACGGTACCGAGCAGACGCGGCTCGTTCATATTATAATCGACATCGTTGGACGGCTTGTTTGGGTTCTCGTTCAACCCCGTCAGATCACAACTGGACACGCCCAGTAAAAGAAGTGAACAAGCAGCTAATATCTTAACATTTTTCATAACAATTCTTTTTTAGATTAGTAGATTTTAGAAAGCCACATTCAGGTTGAAACCTAAGCTACGCATCGTCGGCATAGAACCGTATTCGATACCTTGTGCATTACCTGAAGTATAAGCTGCTTCCGGATCGAACCCTTTGGTCTTACTGTAGATCATAAACAGGTTGCGGGCAACGAAGCTAAGCTTTAATGCTGTGAACGGAGTCTTTGAAAGCATTGACTTCGGCACGCTGTAACCCAGGCTCAGCTCGCGCAGGCGGATATTGGTTGCATCATACATCCAGGCTTCCGTAATACCGGAGATACCGTTCCAATACTTTTCAGCACTTACATTCTGTGTATTCTTGGAACCGTCGGCCAGTACACCCGGAACAACGATACCGTCTTCACGTCCGTCGAGTGTCATTTCTAACGAACCATTGGTTGAACCCTGACGGATAGATCCCATGTATACATCACCACCCTTACGCATATCGATTAAGAAGTTCAAAGAGAAGTTCTTGTAAGAGAAAGAGTTGTTCCATCCCAACATCCAGTCCGGCTGGTTGTTACCCAGTTTCACCATATCTTCTGAACGCAAGGGCACACCGTCGGCACCGACCATTATGTTACCATTATCGTCACGCTCGTAAGCATATCCGTAGATATCGCCAAAAGCACCCCCTTCGTGAGCCACGATTTTCAGGAAGGTAACGGAAGGGTCACTTAAAATCTGCTCTTTCGTATCGCTGGTCAGTGAAACGACCTTATTCTTATTTTTTGACCAGTTCAGCTGAGTGTCCCAGGTAAAGCCTGTTTCAGTAATCACCGGAGTAGCGTTAAGAGCGATCTCGACACCGCTATTCTCTATATTACCAGCGTTGATCATTTTCTTCTTAAAGCCGGTTGCGGAAGGAACATCGATCTTAAGGATCTGATCTTTTGAGTTTTTCTTGTAGTAAGCCAGGTCGACACCTACGCGGTTGTTGAAACCTTTCAGTTCAAGACCCAATTCCCAGGAGTTGATCGTTTCGTTCTTCAGGTTAGGATTAGCCATCCAATCTTCGTTGTTCGCGCTGAAGATACCACCCTTGATATCATAACCGATCTTATAATAGTCGCGCAACATATATGCGTCGGTATCGTTACCTACCTGTGCCCAGGAAGCACGCAGTTTACCGAAAGTAAGGAAACCTGTGCTACCACCCATCTTATTGATCATCTGGGTAAAGATCCAGCTTGCACCCACTGACGGATAGAAATAAGAAGCATTGTCTTTAGGTAAGGTAGACGACCAGTCGTTACGGGCTGTCAAATCCAGATACAGGTAATCGTCCCATGACATAGAAGCCGTTGCATAGACAGAATTGATCTGTTTGCGTGTCTTTTCATACTCGCCGCCATGTGTCTTACCGTTGGCGATAGCATGGAAATCGGGAATGATAAATTCGCCGGAGTTCTCGGTATAAAGAGCGGTAGAGCGATACATGATATTGCCACCTACTGTACCCACGATACCGAAACGATCCCAGTTACCTTTGGCAGTCAACAGGAAGTCGGAGTTGATCTCGTTGAATTTTTCGGATTTGGCCTGCATACTACCGTTTGTTTCCCAGTACGGTGTACCTGTACCACGAACCCATTCATACTGAACGGTATAGTTATCCATACCTGAACGCAGTTTCAAGCTCAACCAATCTGTAAATGTGAAATCCAAAGCTGCGAAACCAATCAAACGGTCTTTCTTATCATTGTTAGTCATACGGTAGGCAGACCAGAAGGGGCTCTCCGCATTTGTCTTGTGATCCACTACGAAACCGGCAGCACTACCATCGGCACGTTTCCAGTTGTTGGATTCATAACCGGAATAATCAGAGAAGCCCACACTACGCGGCATGCTCAGGTAATTCAGGAAAATGTTGTCGGGGTCGGTAGCCAGCTTGATACGGTTATTGGTATGCTGGTTGATATAGTTTACTTTCACGTCGGCAGATAACCATTTAGCCAATTTAGCGGTAGAACGCAAATTGATAGAGGTGCGGTCGAGGCCGCTGTTAGGAACTACCCCTTTGTTGTCAAGGCGGGTCACACCTGCACGGAAAGTAATATCTTCAGAGCTCTTGCTGATGTCGACACTGTTCGTCCAGGAAGTACCGGTACGCAGGAAGTCTTTATACAAATTGTTGTCGCGTGCAGCATAACCGAATGAACCTAAAGCCATGTCCTTTGTCGATCCGTCCATCTTCGGGCCCCAGCTACCATATACATTATTATCAAAGGCACCGGCTGCACCCTGTCCGTAAACGTTCTGGAAAGTAGGAGTCTGCATCGGGTTCTCAGCAGTAAAGTTCAGGTTGTAGTTTACGCCTACGCCTTTCGACTGCGAACCTTTCTTGGTTGTGATCATCACAACGCCGTTACCGGCACGGCTACCATACAGCGCAGCTGCGGCCGGGCCTTTCAGAACAGACATGCTTTCAATATCGTCGGGCGAAATATCCGACATACCGGAACCCTTGTCCACGTTACCGTTACCGTAGAAGTCGTCGGTACCCCCGCTGAAGTTGTCGATAGGCACACCGTCGACTACAACCAACGGCTGATTGTTACCGGCAATCGAGTTGTTACCACGAATCACGATACGGGTAGAACCGCCTACACCAGTACCGTTCTGTTTGATCTGCAAACCGGCCACTTTACCAGCCAGGGCGTTAGCCACGTTTGCATCGCGAGTCTGGGTAAGCGACTCCCCTTTCAGTTCCTGCATAGAATATCCCAGCGCTTTCTTTTCGCGCTTGATACCCAAAGCGGTAACCACTACCTCGTCTATTTTCTGTGTGTCTTCACTTAATTCTACGTCGATCTTAGTTTTGCCGTTGATGGCAACCGTAATCGTTGCGTATCCTATATAACTGAATTGCAGATCTTTTCCACCATCCACATCAAGTGTATAGTTACCATCCACGTCGGTGATTGTACCGTTAGTAGTACCGGGTACCAAAACGCTTACGCCCGGAAGTCCGAAACCATCATTTGCATCCGTCACTACGCCGGAAACCTGCTGTGCACTCAGGTAACCACATGCTACCAGTGCGATGAAAATACCCAGTAATTTTCTTAATCCTGAGCAATTCTTTAATAAAGAGTATCTCATATCATTCTTATTTAGGGTTACAAAGTATTTATGAATTGGTTTTCATAACTTTGTGTTTTTTTAATGAATTAAACAATAGATATATAAGGCTGTCGTTCAAAACAGCACACGTCGGTTGAAATTCCTAAGTATATTCCATAGGCAATCAGATTATTTAACAATTAATACTAGTTTATTATTTTGATATTTCTATTATCGGGATGTCTTGCGTTTGAGTTGAGTTAACAGGTACTTTGTGGATAGTATATTTGATCCCCGAAGCCAGACGGAGATATTCCATCACCTGGGGTAGTTGTTCATCTTTAAACCTGGCTGTAATGATCGACTTCAGTACCAGGGAGTCTTTCACCTCGAACTTCACATGGTAGTGACGGCTTAATACCTTAAGTACCTGCGACATCGGATGATTGCGGAAGATTAGTTCGCCATCTTTCCAGGCTGTTTCATGTTCCGGATTAACGGTTTCCACTTCAAGCTCTTTCGTTGTTTTGGTGAAGGTTGCCTTTTCGCGGGGCCTTATCCGGCGGGATAGTTCCTGTCCGCCGACAGTCTTTACATGTACGTTGACGGAGCCTTCCACCAGCGTTGTCTCGATCCGGTCGTCGTCGGAATACGCTGCGACGTTGAAAGTTGTTCCGAGCACTTCCACTTCATACTCCTGTCCGGCATGGACGATAAAAGGTTGTGCAGCATTATGCGTTACTTCGAAATAGCCTTGTCCTTCGAGTTCCACCTCGCGGCTACCGGCCACGAAGTCGGACGGATACGTCAACTGGCTGGCCGAGCTCAGCCAAACGCGTGAACCGTCGGGCAGGTTGAACATCGAAACGACGCCCGGATTGGTGCGCACTTCAACCATGCGCACCTCCTTTTTACCTCCCTGCATCCAGAAGAATGCAGCTAAAACTAATAACGGAACAAACAGAACTGCGGCTACCCGCTGTGCTAAACCAATCATCCGGCGAAGGCGAACCTTCTTATCTAACTTATGAACTTGCGCTTTGAAACGGCGTAACGATTGTTCGGGGTCGACCGACTGCATCACGCGTACCCGACTCACCACTTCACGGGTGAAATAAAGCTGCTCCAGCAACTTCTCGTTTTCGGGAGAAGCAGCCAGCCACTCTTCCACGGCTGCCGCGTCATTTGCGGTCAACATTCCGTCGATGTACTGTAATAATATTTCCTCGTTTATCGTTTTCATATTCTTCTGCTTCTAATATTAATACAATTCAGCGAATAAACCTACTAAACAGAAATGCAATTATTTTTAGAAAAAATTCAAAATCTTTTCCGCTTGTTCGGTTGTTATCCTATAAGACAGAGAGTTATCACTAATAAAAAAGTTTATGAAAAAGATTGTTTTACTCCGCCACGGCGAAAGTGCCTGGAACAAGGAGAACCGTTTTACCGGCTGGACCGATGTCGATCTCACCGAAAAAGGAATAGAAGAAGCCCGTAAGGCAGGCGACCTGCTGCGAAAAGAGGGGTTCGTTTTCGACAAAGCCTATACCTCTTATCTGAAACGTGCTGTAAAAACTTTAAATAACGTACTCGACCGGATGGATCAGGACTGGATTCCGGTTGAAAAAAGCTGGCGACTCAACGAAAAGCATTACGGCGACCTGCAGGGGCTCAACAAGAGCGAGACAGCCGAGAAGTATGGCGACGAACAGGTACACATCTGGCGCAGAAGTTACGATGTGGCCCCGCATGCCCTCGGAGAGGACGACCCTCGCAACCCGCGCTTCGAGCTCCGTTATAAGAATGTGCCCGACGATGAGCTGCCGCGCACGGAATCGCTGAAAGATACCGTAGAACGCATCCTGCCCTACTGGAAAGAGGTTATCTTCCCTTCGCTCAAGACGTCCGACCAGATCCTGGTGACCGCCCACGGCAACAGCCTGCGGGGTATCATTAAATATGTACGCGATATAGCCGACGAAGACATCGTGCATCTGAACCTTCCCACCGCAGTGCCTTACGTGCTCGAATTCGACGACGACGGCATCCTGGTAAAAGATTATTTCTTGGGTGACCCCGAAGAAATCAAAAAGCTGATGGAAGCGGTAGCCAACCAGGGAAAGAAAGCAAAGAAATAGTTATTTAATTCAAATTCAAAGCCCGGAAGCATAAAAAAATTCCGGGCTTTGCCTGTTTAATAAGGAAATAATTGCCTATGTTTGTACGAAACAAAAAACTAGCTATTGTGATTACGGAAAATGAACAAACCTTACATCTCTTAAAAACGGGGGACGAACACGCCTTCGACACGATCTACAAGCAATATTACCGGGGGCTGTGCGCCTTCGCTTCCCAATATGTAGCCGAAACTGAGATAGAAGAAATCGTACAGGAAGTAATGATGTGGCTCTGGGAAAACCGTGCTTCGCTGGTTCCCGAACTGTCGCTGAAATCATTGCTCTTTATGATGGTGAAAAACAAATGCCTGAATAACATCACCCACAACCAGATTAAGCAACGGGTGCATGAAAAGCTGTTCGCCAAATTCGAAAACCAGTTTGAAGATCCCGACTTTTACATAGAAAACGAGTTGATCGCCTTGGCAGCCAAGGCGATCCGGGAGCTCCCGGAGGATTATAGAAGAGCGTTCGAAATGAACCGTTTCGACAACCTTACCTATAATGAGATTGCAGAAAGGACGGGGGTTTCGCCCAAAACTGTGGCCTACCGCATCTCACAAGCGCTGAAGATCCTCCGCGTCGAACTCAAAGACTATATGCCGTTGCTCATGGTTTTGCTGAGCTAAATGAAATCAAAACAAATGTACGTTTAAACAAAATATAACCAAACATGTTTAAATAATAGGGTACCCTCTATTTAAAACAACTAAAATAAACGATAAAATGAAACGTACATTATTCATGATATTATTTGCCGCACTGGCAACGATCGGATATGCTCAGACCGACGACAAAGGCTATGAGGAAGGAAAATATGTATTGAAAGGCGTATCAGGCCTCAACCTGTCGCAAACGGCGATGACCAACTGGTCGGCCGGCGGCGAGAACTCCGTAGCCGGAAATGCTTACCTCAACGGTTCGCTGACACATAAAAACGGCAACTGGCTTTGGGTGACCAACCTCGTACTCGACTACGGACTGACGAAAACCAAGTCGCAGGGCATGCGCAAAAGCACCGACAAGATCGGACTTTCCACCCAGCTGGGCTACTCGACCAACAATGTCTGGTTCTACACCCTAATGGGCGACCTCAACACGCAGTTCGCCAAAGGTTACAATTACCCGGACAAGGAGCATTATATCTCCAACTTCTTCGCCCCGGCCTACTCCAACGTTTCGCTGGGTATGGAATACCGTCCGAAGAGCAACTATTCAGTCTACCTCTCCCCCGTTTCGGCCAAGATGACTTTTGTGGAAGACGATTACCTGTCGGAGATCGGAGCTTTCGGTGTCGATCCGGGCGACCGTTTCAAGATCGAATGCGGTGCTTATCTCAAGGCTCGTGCCGAAATGCCGGTGATGGAAAACGTGAGCCTGATCACGACGGCCGACTTCTTCACCCCTTACAGCAACCAGTTCGGCAACATCGACGTCAACTGGGATATGCTCATCAGCATGAAGATCAATAAATTCCTTTCCGCCACGCTCAACACGACGCTTAAATACGACAACGACGTGAAAACATTCGACGACAACGGCACCAAACACGGCGCAAAAGTGCAGTTCAAAGAGATACTCGGCGTGGGGCTGGCCTACAATTTCTAACCAATCGGTCAGGTTCTACATGAAGCAGATATCGATCCCCATTAGGGATAAAGCAATTGTGCATTGCTTATGGCACAGTTGTGCCACACGTAGTGCACAAAAATGCCATACCTAGTGCACAATTGTGCCACTACTATGGCACAATCACCGGGATAGCCTGAAACTGACCATTCTTTCCTATCAGAGTAACTTTTCCATCCGAAGCAATCTTTTTTCCTGAAAAACCTGCTACAATCGGTTGCAGTATCCAAAAGAAAGGACTAAATTTGCACGTCGAAAACAAATATGATTAGAAATGATCAATAAAATCAAGGCTCTGCTACAAGAAGTAGAGAACATGAAGGCAGCAAATGCCGAAGAGCTGGAAGCTTTACGCATCAAATACCTCAGCAAAAAGGGAGAAATCTCCGCGCTGATGAATGATTTCCGCAACGTGGCGGCCGATCAGAAACGTGAAGTAGGACAGTTCCTTAACCAACTGAAGGAAACTACTCAGAACAGGATAAACGAACTGAAAGAGAGTTTCGATAACGTGCAGACAGGCAACGATGATATCGACCTGACCCGTACGGCTTATCCCGTTGAACTGGGAACACGCCACCCGCTTTCTCTTGTTAAAAAGGAAATATGCGACATCTTCGGACGTCTGGGCTTCAGCATCGCAGAAGGCCCCGAAATCGAAGACGACTGGCATGTATTCTCTTCATTGAATTTTGCCGAAGACCATCCTGCTCGTGATATGCAGGATACATTCTTCATACAACATAATCCGGACGTTTTACTCCGTACACACACATCCTCCGTACAGACCCGCGTGATGGAGACTCAACAGCCTCCTATCCGTATCATCTGCCCGGGACGTGTGTACCGCAATGAAGCGATCTCTTACCGCGCACACTGTTTCTTCCACCAGGTAGAAGCGCTGTACGTCGATAAGAATGTTTCATTTGCCGACCTGAAACAAGCCCTGCTTTTCTTTGCAAAAGAAATGTTCGGCCCGGAAACAAAAATACGTTTACGCCCCTCCTACTTCCCGTTCACGGAGCCCTCTGCGGAAATGGATATTTCCTGCAACCTCTGCGGCGGCAAAGGATGTGCATTCTGTAAGCATACCGGCTGGGTAGAAATCCTCGGTTGCGGTATGGTAGACCCGAATGTTTTGGAAAGTTGCGGTATCGACAGTAAAGTTTATACTGGCTACGCCCTGGGAATGGGTATCGAACGTATCACAAACCTGAAATACCAAGTTAAAGACCTTAGAATGTTCTCAGAGAACGATGTTCGTTTCCTGAAACAATTCGAATCAGCCAATTAAATTGAAAGCCTAAATCATTTACCATCTTCCCCGGGCCTTTAACCAGCCCGGGGGAAACACACAAAGGAGGATAACATGATAAAGGTTTTAATTTTAATTACAGGAGGTGCAATCGGCACTGTATTACGCTATGGAGTTTCCATGTGGGTACAGCGTTTGTTGCAATACTCCTTTCCCTTCGGAATTCTTTCCGTCAACGTAATAGGCTCTTTCCTGATCGGCTTTTGCTGGAGCCTGGCCGAAAGTTACAACTTCTCCGTCAACACACGGGCATTCCTGTTTACCGGACTTTTCGGCGGATTTACCACTTTTTCTTCGTTTGCACTCGATACAATGTCGCTGATGAAAACCGGCGATTATAAACTTGCATTCATAAACATACTGGCGAGCAATGTTTTAGGACTTATTGCCGTATTTCTGGGTTTGCTGGTCGGAAAAAATGTATTATCTTTCGTGAAATAATAAAGATGAGAAAAGAGGAACGATATAAAGGTGTGCTCAACTGGTTCAACGAAAACGTACCGGTGGCAGAAACGGAGTTGCATTACGACAACCCCTATCAGTTGCTTATTGCCGTGATCCTGTCTGCCCAATGTACAGACAAGCGGGTGAATATGATAACCCCGGCATTGTTTGAAGATTTTCCGACGGCCGAGGTGATGGCAGCGTCCACCCCCGAAGTCATCTTCGAATATATCCGCAGCGTCTCCTACCCCAACAACAAGGCGAAACACCTGGTCGGGATGGCCCGGATGCTGATCTCCGACTTCGGAGGAGTAGTGCCTTCCGACATCGACGAATTGCAGAAACTGCCGGGTGTGGGACGCAAAACGGCCAACGTGATTGCTTCTGTGGTCTACAACAAGCCGGCGATGGCGGTAGACACCCACGTGTTCCGCGTGGCCAACCGCATCGGTCTGACCAACAACAGCAAAACACCTCTCGAAACAGAAAAAGAGTTGGTGAAGCATATACCGGAGAAAATGATCCCGATCGCCCACCACTGGCTAATCCTTCACGGACGGTACACCTGCATCGCCCGGAAACCTAAATGCGAAGCGTGCGGCCTCAAGCCCTGGTGCAAGCACTTCCTGACAACAAAAACGTAAAACATGATGGCCTATAAGCGGGAAATAGTCATTTTTATCATAACTGCTCTCGCTACGCTGTCAGCAGTCTACTACTTTTTCGGTGATATGGAAGAGGGTAAGAATGTGGCGCAAACCGACCTTTATACGCTGACAGCTCCTTCGCCGGAGGCCATTCTGTCCGTAAACCGCCCGGCCGCCTTTGCCAAACTGATACTGACCAAGCAGCCGGTATATCAGGCTTTTGCATCGGAAATACCCGAAATATTCCTCTCGATCGTCCAAAAGAACACGGCGATACCTGCCTTACAGTTCTCTTTCCACACGCAAGGGGTAGTGATGTACGCCAAAGCGGACAAAAGCATCGTAGACAATATCGAGAATAAAATACTGAAGAGTTCCTTCGGAGCATTCGAGCCCCAAAAACAGAAAAAAGGAGAGATTACGTTCACTTATTTCCCGGATGCCGGAAATCGCTTTTTCGGATATTATCAGTACGAGGGCATCTGGGTGGCCAGTTACAGCAAGAAGCTGCTTGAAGAAGTAGCCACCATGCAAACCAACCATACGAATCAGCTGCAAAAAGAACAAATCCACCTGTGCAAATCGCTCGACCGGAATGCGCCCCTTAACCTGCTGATCCGCTCTGAGAAGCTCAACCTCTACGTAAAGACGAACGACTCCACCCAGTGGAAGATTGACGACAGGTGGCTGGGAGCCGACTTGTTTGAGAGCGAAGGCAACATCTGTTATTTCAGCAACCTGCCTTACCATGCCCCGGCCGACACGCTCTACCGAACTATCGCCGATACACTTTCGTTACGGCTCGAACAGCATTTCCCGCAACTCCATATCTCCAGCCAGAGCTACGAAGAGGACGGGAAAGTGTTTTATACGGGGTGCACTTCCACCACGCAACCGTCATAAGCCAGATGCACATGCGGGGGCAATATCTTTTCGACCTCGGCATGCAAACCTATCCGGTGACTCATATGAATGAGGTAGGCCTCCTGCGGACGGATACGTTCAACCTTTGCCAACGCTTCCTCCAACCCTTCGTGCGCAGGATGTTCCCCTTGCTTAAGGGCAGTGAGGATCAGTAGTTTCAATCCTTCCAACTTGGCATATTCTTCTTCCGGCAGCGACTTCAGGTCGGTCAGGTAGGCCATATCCCCTATCCGGTAACCCAGGATAGGCAAGCGCCCGTGCATCACACGGATCGGCAGGATCGGCAGGCCGGCTGCCATAAAAGGCTCATTGCTAATATGATGGAGGGCAAACTTCGGCACGCCCGGATATTTATGTTCACGGAAAGCATACGGTATGCGGGTTTCTATCGCCTCGGCCACATATTCTTCGGCGTAGATATCCAGATCCGTATAACGGGTAAAAGGACGCAGGTCGTCCAATCCTCCTACATGGTCGTAGTGTTCGTGCGAAATCAAAACGGCGTCGAGCTCATACGTCTTACTTCGTATCATTTGCCAACGGAAATCCGGGCCGCAGTCCAACAGGATGCGTTTCCCTTCCGTTTCCACCAAGACAGATGTACGCAGGCGCCAGTCGCGCGGGTCTTTGCTCGTACAAACTTCACACTGACAGCCAATTTCGGGAACTCCGGTAGAAGTCCCCGTTCCCAAAAAATTAATTTTCATTATCCTACATATTTAACCTCCGGCATTATCTCTATGCCGAAACGATCTTTCACAGCGGCACGGATACTTTCGGCCACCAAAGCGATCTCGTGCCCCCTGGCCTCTCCCAGATTGACCAGCACAAGCGCCTGTTTCTCGTACACTCCCACCGCCCCATGCGATTTTCCTTTGAAGCCGCACTGTTCGATCAGCCAGCCGGCAGGTACTTTCACCTTGCCTTCGCCGGCAGGGTAAGATGGTATCTCCGGATACTGCGTCTTCAGTTTCTCGAACTGTGCGGCAGGGATGACCGGGTTCATAAAGAAGCTTCCGGCATTTCCCAGCACCTCCGGATCAGGAAGTTTCTCCCGGCGGATGGCTATGACGGCTTCCCGGATCGTCTTCAGGGTGACTTCCGGGTATTTAGCCAACTCATCCTTCAGGTTACCGTAGTTAACGGACAGGCGGGGGTGTTTATCCAACCGCAGTGTTATATAAGTAACAATATGCGGATCGTTATGTTCGTTTTTGAAATAGCTGCTGCGGTAACCGTACAGGCATTCTTCGTTCGTGAAGATACGTTTCTCGAAAGTCAACTGGTTGTAGGTCTCCACCGTTTCGATCACATCCTTCACCTCTGCACCGTAAGCGCCGATATTCTGGATAGCGGCTGCTCCGGCCTCCCCGGGTATAAGCGACAGGTTTTCGATACCTCCCCACCCGTTCGATACGGCATAGGCAACGACATCATCCCATTGTTCGGCGGCACCGACACGGAGATAGACATGATCGTCCGTTTCCTTCACCGGCGTCATGCCTTTTATGGCCGAGTGCAGGATAATCCCGTTGAAGTCATTTATAAATAACAGATTGCTACCACTTCCTATATGTAACGACAAACATTCCTGGAAATACTCATCATGCAAAATACGTCCCAGCTCTTCTTCATCGGCATACTCCATGAACCAACGTGTTTTAACCGGCAAATGGAAAGTGTTATGCTTTTCCAGCGAGTAATTTTCTTCTATCCTCATAATATCTGTTTATTTATTGCAGGACAAAAGTAGTTATAAAATTGAAAACAGGGAATTCAAAACTGAAAATTACGTCTCACCCAAACGCAACGTTGCATCTAGCTTCGATGTAACGCTGCATTGAGACTAAGTGTAACGCTACATCGACACCCGATGCAACGTTATACTGACACCCGATGCAAAAACAACCATGTCAAAGTGCCTTTACTATACATTAATATATAGGCAAAACCTATAATGTATCGACTATTTCCCTTTGTTTCGTGAAATAGATCATTCGCTGTATTTCTCCGCTTTGGGAAATCAGGGTGGAATATCGTTTCAGGGATTGTATCCACTCCTTTTGTGCGCGGCATATTTCCGGATGTTGCGAATCCATATAATTAATAGCATAAAGGCGGTACATCGACAACTGGAAACTACCTTTCTCTACAAAGCTGTAGGTCGCTTCAAAATTGATGTTCGACAAATAGAGGTAAGCCTGCTTCCCGTTGGAGAACTCACCAGAAGATGCAACATACTCCAGGTCGTCCAACAGGCGGTGCAGTTCGGTCTTCATCACCTCGATATCCTCATCCGACAGCATGTTCAATCCGGCAAAATATTTTACTTCCCTTACAAACGACTGGAACAGGTTATTATCCAGAATAGTATAAGTAGTAGGCATCAGGCGGATCTCCTGCGTCAGTTTCTTCTGCGACTCCAACACTTTCTCCGGAACCACTACGTCTGCCATGCTTCCGGTCATCTTCATTCCGTTATTCTGGTGCATCCACCGGCACAGGCGGAACTTGGTCATTCGCTCGAAAGGCGAATAAAGTGTATAAGGAATAATATTGCAAGCTGTACTGACCACCGCTTTCGGATCATCCTTAACAAAAGAGAATAGCTTAAGGTAACGTTTGATGATATCATGGTAGTTATCGATATGACTGGTGCCATCGGCCACATTCAGGTTAAACACGGCACCTTCCGCCCTGTTCGTACCGACGATCTGATCCAGCGAAATGCCCAGACTCTGCGACAGAAGTGATACCTCATAAAAAGTAAACGGAACTTCCCCCCGTAACCGGCGATAAACTGCTTCCTTTCCTATGGATATTATATCCATAATATAGTTAGCCAAATTAGTCTCCTCCGGGAGATGTTCCCTCATGGCTTTGATAAGCCCGTTATTCAATGCATCTTTCATAATTATTAGTGTGCTATTTTTATTGTTTTTACTCATGTTTTCCATAAAAAAATATCCGGCTTTGTATGGGCAAATGGCATTAAGCCTTGTTTTTGTTTCGATTACCGCAAACAGCCATCAATTAACGTTTTTTGTTTCTCTAATCGTAACAAAAGCCTGTAGCTATTGTTTAATAAGAAATGAACGCTGATTTTCTTGTCTGCAAAAAGACACCATTTAGAAAATACTATGGCGTACATTTGCAATGTATATAATCATTAAAAAGAAACACTCATGAACAAAGCAGAACTTATCGAGGCCTTAGCAGATAAGGCAGGGTTACAGAAACAGAAAGCAAAAAAAGTATTAGATGCTTACATCGAGATCGTAACCGAAAAAATGTCACAAAAAGAGGAAATTACTCTTATTGGTTTTGGTACACTGATACCTAGACCTCAAACAAGTCGCCTGGCTCGTAATCCAAAAACTGGTACTCCGGTACAGATTCCAGCCAGAACAACGGTAAAGTTCAAACCCGGTAAATTCTTGCTGGAAGCTATGAACGGCACTGGCGAAAAAAAATAATATGATTTGTTTTTCTAACTTCCTTCATGTTAACGCATGGGGGAAGTTTTTTTTCACCTCCTTTTCTCTTATTTTATGACATCTGCAAAAATACACATAGTATTTTAGTAAAAAGAGGTGTTTTTAAAGTATACCACAGCAGCCCGGTTCTAATTAAACAACCGCATGTATATCCCCACTCCTATTATCGCAACAAACGAATCCGGACATAACTCTTTGTTTCGGAATACGAAACTTTGTGCCTACACGGGGATTTTATCGGTAAACATTTGTAGGATGCTCTAATTATATCTAATTTCGGCTCCGAAAAATTAATTGTCCGGTACATACAAAATACTCACATGAAAATAGTTAATCTGGGAGAATCAAACTCCATCTTAAACAGGTTCGTTTCTGAACTGCGGGATGTCAATATTCAAAAGGACAGCCTTCGTTTCCGTAGAAATATCGAACGGATAGGTGAAATTATGGCTTACGAAATCAGTAAGGATTTTTCTTATAGCCAAAAAGATATACAGTCACCGCTGGGGATCGCCCCCATGAGCACTCCCGACGACCGGGTTGTAATCAGCACCATCCTGCGTGCAGGCCTGCCGTATCACCAGGGCTTTTTGAGTTATCTCGATTATGCGGAAAACGCTTTCGTCTCAGCCTACCGCAAATACAAGGATCGCCTGAACTTCGATATTCACATCGAGTATATAGCTTCACCGAGATTAACAGACAAGACGCTGATCATCACCGACCCGATGCTGGCTACCGGTAGCTCGATGGAACTGGCCTACGAAGCATTGCTGACAAAAGGCCATCCGGCCCATATCCACGTCGCCTCCATTATCTCCAGCAAACAGGCTATCGAATACCTGCAAAGGAAGATGCCGGATGATAAAACGACCGTTTGGATCGCCGCCCTCGACGACGAACTGGACGACCATTCCTACATTATCCCCGGACTGGGGGATGCCGGAGATCTGGCCTACGGAGAAAAAGAATAGGAATCAGCGGGGTAAGGAAAACCAGAAACAGGAACCTTTACCGACTTCGGATCTTACCCCGATCTTTCCTTTCATCTGTTCCACAATGCTTTTACAGATAGAAAGGCCAAGACCTGTTCCCTGCTTGAAATCATTCCCTTTATAAAAACGGTCGAATACATGTGCACGAACTTCCTCGTTCATGCCTACCCCGGTATCCGTTACAGAAAATTCTATTTCGGACGGACGGATCTCATATCCCAACATAATCGAGCCATGCTCTGTATATTTAATCGCATTGTTTACAAAATTAGCAAGCAACTGAGTCAGCCGGATCTGGTCGAAACTGAATACACAAGGTTCCAGCCCCGGTACACAACCAAGCGTTACCCGCTCGCCTACCTTTATACTCATCGAACGGACGATCTCTTCCAGAAACTCTTTCAGCTTTATCTCTACCGGCTTGAATTCTATCGTATTGGCTTCAATCTTTGCTAAGTCGAGAATATCGGAGATCAACTGAAGCAATAGTTCATTATTCTTCTGGATGATACCGACAAACTGTAGCTGCTCGTCCCTGTCGTCGGTATCGACCAACAAGGTGGAGAAACCGACAATAGCATTCAGCGGCGTACGTATCTCATGGCTCATATTGGCCAGGAAAGCTGACTTCAGGCGGTCGAGTTCTTCCGCCTTCTCTCGTTGCTGCTCGGTTTCTTTCAGTTCCGTGATGTCATAATTCACACAGATCATTTCCAGTTTATCCGGATTGTTCGACTGAGGGTTGCGCATGACATTTACGCGAATCCACTTCCAGCTATCCTTCGTCCTGACACGCAACTCCTTACGGATACTTGTAGCTTTTCCCTCCTTTACCTTTTCAAAGAAGTCGAGCATTACAGCACGGTCTTCAGGGTGCACGGCTTCGTACAAACCGATTATCTCTTCCAACGGTTTACCATCCTTCTCGCCAAGATTATGATACCACTGGCTGATGGCATATCCTTCGCGAGTCAATAAATCAAACTTGGCATATCCGACTTTAGCATAATGGCTTACCAACGTAAAGAAATATTCGAACTCTTCTATACGGTTATAGGCTATTGTCTTATCCGTATTATCCAGGTTTATAAACAAATAGTTTATCAGTTCTCCCTTATTATTATAAAGCATACAGACCTTTGTGAGCAAGTCGATCGCTCCTTCTTTGCGGGTTGGGTAATAATTACTGGATACCACCTTAGTGAACGGATAGCTCAAACGGAAAGATACCGGCTTTTTATTGCGCATCTTGTCGAGGACATCACTGGGGATCACCGGATTATCAAATATATTCACACCTAGAGCATCCTTAGGAGAGCGCAGCCCGAATATCTCCACATCCTTTTTATTTATGTCAATAAGATAGCCATCCTTATCATAAAGTTCAATTCCAACCGGGATATTTGTATAAATATTACGCAACAACTTCTCGCCCCGGTCGAGTGCTTCGTTAATTCGAGCCATCTTGGTTATGATACTGATGATGTTAGCGATCGACGAGAACCACTGGTAATCCTCCAGGCTCCAAAGCCGGTTCCTATCCATGATATCGATACCGATATATCCCCAAGCCTTATTTTTTATTACCAGCGGAACCAGTATCAGGGAGAGTGATCCACGGAGTTGAAGGTAGCGCTTCTCTTCGGCAGCTTCAACGGGCAGTTCATCCAGGTTATTGATCAGCACCGGATAGAAATTCTGTATTTTCCTAGTCGACCAGGGAAGTGTAGAAACGGGTATATTTTGTAAAGAGGAACTAACAGAAGCCACTCCTTCGCTGCATACTTCATGCGTACAACTCAGCGTTTGCAGGTTATTGCCATACTCCATAATACAGGCGCGTCCCTGTGCACCGATAGAATATAATATTTCCGAAAGAACCTCATGGATCGACTTAGGCAGATCATTTGTCTGGATAAAAGAGTGCAGTGCACGCGAAAGGCTTCCTAAATGCCGGAGAAGACTATCCACCTGGTTGGTCATACTCTGCTGGGTATCTTCCACATTATGAGGGAGCAGTTGCAGGATACCCAGCACTTCTATTTTCCCGTTGGCATCGATCTCCCGTTTGCAGATCTTCGAACGGACAAACTTAAACCCGTAGCAAGTCTTCAACGGGAATATCTGTTCATAGATACCTATTTCCTTGAAAAAAGCGAATTCACTAGCAATCCGGCTTCTATAATCTTCACGGATCAATTCCATAAAATGATTGATAGGGATATTCCTGTCATGCAACTCCAACAGACTCATTATATAGTCCGAACATATATAACACCCATTTTCGAAGTTGGCTTCCCACCAACCTACCTGAGCATTATCCAACAACAACTGATATTGATCTATATCCATTTGCTTTCTTATAGCTAATATGCATACAAAATACGTTATAATAAACCATATCCGCAAATTTTAATTACGTTAATATTCAAGGGATTTCGAAGTTTTAGTTAAAACAAAAGCGGAGACAGGTAAAACCTGCCTCCGCTTCGCAAATGGACAATACTATCTTATTTCAGTTCTTTGATACGGATATTACGGAATTTAACCGGCGAACCATGACCCAAGAAGCCGATATGCCCTTTCTTGTTGAACAATCCCGGGTGTTCCTTTCCGTCGGGAGTTCCGTTCTTCACAGCATCGCGGATGTTACCTTCGAGGATAACCACACCGTTCACTGTTACGCGGATATTATCTCCGTTAGCCACGATCTCTTCCTCGTTCCATTCGCCCACTGGCTTGAAAGCCTTGTGGTGATCGGCATTCGTAGGAATAATCCCGTAAACGGAACCATGATGCTGATATTTGGTAATATCCTTATAGATAGGATGTTCGCAATCAAGTATCTGGATTTCCATACCGACATAAGCGGCATCCCCTTCCATCGGGGTACGGATCCCCACTCCGTTGTTAGCCCCCGGAGTAAGCTGGAACTCAAAGCGATAAACGAAATTACCGAACTCATCCTTGGTATACAGGTTTCCGCCATAACTCTTGCTCGGTATCATGGAGATACAACCATCTTCGATGGTATAATCTACGGTGTTACCTGTCCACTGATGCATGTTGGTTCCGTCAAACAAGACTTTGAAACCTTCTTTCTGTTCTTCGGCAGAAAGTTTGAACGGCTCTTTACGTTCCAGTTCCTTCACATATATATTACGGTAGTAAACCTTGCTTCCGTGAGCCTGTAATTCCAGTTGCTCTACCGGGAAGATCGGGAGCTTACGATCCCAATAGTTTTCAAGGATTACGTCGTCTACCACCTTCTCGCCGTTGAGTACAACCGTCACACGGTCGCCAACCATCTTGATATAGAAGCTGTTCCATTCGCCCAACTTGTTGTCTGCCACTTTCGAAGGTTTGCTTGGATTCACCTGGTTATTATACAAGCCGCCTGAACCAACCTGAGCACCCACGTTTACACGGGAAGTATCCCAAATCTGCACTTGGGGCGTTCCACGCAGATAGATTCCGGCATCCGCTTCCGGGCCGGCCGGATCGAGCATCCAGTCTACATACATTTCAAAGTCGCCATATTGCTTTTCGGAGCACAGGTTATCATATCCCGTACCATCGAACACCAACATACCGTTCTCCACCTTCCAGTCGCGACGCATGTTTTCGTCCGCTTTTGCCTGTGCTTTCGCCAGCTGTGCAGGCTTCATCTTTGCTCGGGCGATAGGGTTTTCTACCAAACCTTTCCAACCCGTCAGGTCTTTGCCGTTGAAGATAGATACGAAACCTTCCCCCTGCGGCATTTCAGCCAAATGCTTCTTAATCGCTTCTTTCTGGTAACCGGCGTCCGGATTGTCGAGCACCTGCATCACCTTGTTCAGCAATTCGCGAACGTTCGTACCCATATAATCCTTATTGCCTAAAGCAATATTCATCACGGCATTGGCAGCCGCTTGCTGGACAGGCTTCTGATCGAGGAACTCGCCGGCATACAACATACCGAGGAACGTACCTGTCCGTTCGATCTGTCGCAGGATTGCGATTTTCTGTTCATCCGTCTTGGCTATTTCCATCGCCTTGCGCAGACCCAGCAAACGGTTTTCACCCGTAAAGGACGGATTTGCAACCAACTGGATATAAGCTTTCAGGGCACGATCGAAGTAAGCAGACGAAGAAGCGTCCTTGCAAATAGCGAATAACTCGTCAGCCGCCTCGATACCTTTCCAGTTCAGTAAAGCCTCGAACGCAGCGTCACGGGCATCGCCTTTCCCTTTATGGAAGCCATCCACAATAGCTGCCAGGGCATCTTGCTGACCGGTTGTTGCCAGAACGATATAATAGAGATACTTCTTGCTGTCGCCGGCCTGAAGCATACGGCGGGTAATCGTTTCCTGTTGCTGGGCAGGAGACATAGAGGAGATAGCGGAGATAACAGCCTGCTGTATAGGAGCAATGGCAGAAGCGTCCGCCGTTTCCAACATACCGCACAAGTTAACCAGGTCACCTTCCGAAACCACATCCTTCAAAGCCGTATAAGCAGCCTTCTTCACCTCCGGAGAGCCGGACTTAATCAGTTCGAGCACGTTGTTAAGGTTGGCCGTTGCCTTACGCATAGCCAGTAATTCAGCAGCTGCGATCTTACCTGCATCCGTAGCAGACGGGATAACGCGAGCCACAGCCTGGTCGATATCTCCGTTAAAGGCAGACAGGGCATCCTGACCCAGCAGGATTATCTGTTTGTCGTTGCTGGCAAGCAATTCGGCCAATACAGGGATCACCTGCTTGTCCCCGATCTTAACCAACGTCCAGACCGTAGCCTGTTTCACATCGAAGTCCGTACTCTTCAGCTGAGCGAGCAGCACCTGCATGGCAGTCAGGTCGAAACGCAGTTCGAGGTTCTTGATAACATCATGTTTCGACGGGCATTTCGCCTCGCGTCCGATCCAGTTGATGATATCCACCTTCGCTTCCGGTTTTGCTTTCTGCATCGCCTTCATCACTTCGATATATACCTCTTTGTTTGCAAAGTCTGAAGCATAATTCAGAGCTGCGTTGCGGTAAGCCTTGTCCGTATCCTTCAGGGCTGAAAGCAACAGCTTGGTACTGTTTTCCTTCTTCAGCGATAAGAGGATTTGCAGGGCGGCATCACGTGTTTGCGTCTTTCCGGCTTTCGTGGCCTTCTTCAGCAAATCGTTGGCAGCTTTTTCCACCTCTTTCACGTCGCCTTGTCCGGCCACACGCTTCAACAAAGCGATATAGGCTTCATTCGCTTGCGTATTGGTCATCGTATAGCCCGCAGCAGCAGCGGCATCGGCCATTTCCTTGATGGATGCCTTGCTACCGACACGACTCAGCGCGTGCAAAACGGCTTTCTGCATATTTTCGTCACCCGAACCCAGGAGCGCCTTCAGCAGTTCTTCCGAATCTTTCACCTGTGCTTCGCCGATGGCTACAATAATATCTTTTTGTGTTTTCGGAGTACCCATACGGCGCATCAGAGCCGCTTTCAGGGCTTTGCCTGCATTTTCGGTGCCGATAGATGCGAGCGCACGGGCAGCCGGGCCACTCAGGCTCTCTTCGTTCAGGTAAGAAGACAGGGCATCGATACATTCATCCTGTCCCAGCAGTTGGAGCTGACGGATGATAAACGCTTTTGTTTCGCGTTCGTTCACCATATCGAGCGCTTTCAGATAAGCGTTGGCGGTTGCCAGGCGGGCACTTTCCTCCCCTTTCGCCATCACATAATGCGTCAGTCCGCTCAGGGCATAGTCTACCTGCGCGTTACTTCCCTTACCGGGAGCGTTGATCATATTAACCAGCATCAGAACACCTTCTTCACCGGTTCCTTTCAGATCGCTGATCAGTTTATTATATTCAGCCTGCTTTTCCGCGGGCATCTGCGCCAACACATCGGCCGCAGTTGTCTTAGCTGTACGGTTTGCCGGTGCCTGAGCCATCAGGACGCTGCCGAATAACAGCAAACTGGCAATAGATATATATACTTTTCTCATTTTATTTTCATTTAATTAGATGTTCCAGGGAGAACGCATTGGCTGATCCAGCAAACGATTAGCGGCCTCATCATTAATAAACTCAAGTTTAACGGGGTCAAACTCCAGCGTACGGTTCAAGCGGAGAGCAACGGCACCCATATTCACGATTGTTGCCGAACGGAAACCATTCTGCTCGTTCAGGGCGAAAGGCTGGCGTGTCTTGACACATTCGATAAAGTCGGTCACCTGTGGTTCCGGTTCCGGATAATCAGCCAGTTTCTTCTCCCAGTCGGGGATATCGCATACAAAGTTCTTATATACATTACCGTTCGGGCCGGAGATATAAGGTGTATTCGGATCACCGAAGTCGCCACCCCAAAGAACGATCTGGCAACCATCTTCATAAGTATATGTAATTGAGCGCCATGTACCTACTGCATCCGGGTGCTGCTGCGGAGCATCCACTTCCACCTTCACAGGGCTTGTATGGTCTTTTCCGAGGAAATACTGCACAGGGTCGATATAATGCTGTCCCATATCTCCCAGTCCGCCGCCATCATAATCCCAGTATCCGCGGAAAGTACCGTGTACGCGGTGGGCGTTGTAAGGCTTGTAAGGAGCCGGGCCCAACCACATGTCGTAATCGAGTTCAGATGGAACGGGTTGCGGTTCGAGATACTCCTTACCCACCCAGTAGAACTTCCAATCGAAACCGGTATGTTTACTGATAGTAACCTTTAGCGGCCATCCGAGCATTCCGCTCTGAACGAGTTTTTTCAATGGCTTAACGGGTGTACCCAAACCATAGAACGGATCGGCAAAACGGAACCAGGTGTTCAAACGGAACATACGTCCGTTCTGTTTCACGGCTTCCATCACGCGTTTACCTTCGCCGATAGTACGTGTCATAGGCTTCTCACACCAGATGTCTTTGCCTGCCTTGGCGGCTTCTGTCGACATAATGCCATGCCAATGGGGCGGAGTAGCGATATGTACAATATCTACGTTCGGATCGAGAATCAGATCACGGAAATCGTGGTAAGCGGCAATCTTATCTTTCACCAGCTGTTTTCCTAATTCAAGATGTTTTTTGTCGACATCGCATACCGCTACCAGACGTGTTCCGGCATAGTTCACATGTCCTCGTCCCATACCGCCTGTACCGATAATACCCTTTGTCAACTGATCGCTTGGAGCAATAAAGCCTTTTCCAAGCACGTGGCGCGGCACAATAGAAAAGGCCGCAATACCTCCCAGAGTTTTCAGGAAGTCCCTTCTGTTTGTTCTCATAGTATGAATATATGTAAATGATTAGCTATCACTTCTGTTTTCCATGTTTAAAAAAAGACGTTAGAAAGCAAATGATACCTCTAACGTCTCACAAAGATATTATTTATCCAACAACTCTTGCAAATATTTACGAGTTTTTATGACATAATCATGGCGGGAACCATTTAACTCACATTCAATAGTTACAGCCCCCTTAAAACCCTGTTTTTTTAACTCGGCAATTACTGCTGGAAAATCCACTTCACCGGTAGGTATAGGAACCTCTGCACCTAATTCATATGGATTATCAGGATCCGGATACTTGCCATCTTTCGCATGAAACTCTTTAATTAGAGAGCCGAATAATTTCACAGCATCCAGAGAATTCGCCTTGCCGTACATCAATAAATTTGCCAAGTCGCAGTTGATAAAAACATTTCCGGTACCTATATCTTTAATAGCACGAATCAAAGTAGTAGGTGTCTCCTGCCCCGTTTCAAAATAGATCATGACCTTACGTTCTTTCGCATAGTTGGCCAGCTCCTGCATGACTTTGATAAAATCCTTATATTGTTCAGAAGAAGGATCTTCGGGGATAAATCCGAAATGAGAATGCATGGCCGGAATATCCGCCATTGCACAGAAATCGATCATTTCATGATATACTTTTATTTTATCCGCACGTTCTTCCACAGGAACAAGACCTATAGTAGCCGGCCCCTGCCGAAAGTTCCATACACTTTTACTTCCCGGCACACCGACCAACGTCGTTACTTTAATATTGTGCTTCTTTGATGCCATTTTCACCTGTTCTGCAAAGTCTTTCGTCAACGCATTTTTTTTGTAATTAATCTCGCATGAACCGAATCCCTGATCATGCAGATCTTTGAAACTTTTATCGATATTACTCAAATCATACTGGATAACACCGATTGTGATTTTATCCTGGGCTATCATTTCAAAACACATAAACAGCAAAACGAAGATCAATAAAGAGAATTTAGTTTTCATCGCCTGATATAGATTAAGTTAATTAATAATGAAAAAGAGAGGGACAACCAAAGGGGTGTAAGTCTTTTGGCTTCCCTCTCCATTTATGAAAAAACAAAAGTAACAATTTATTATATTGTTATATTAAAAAGCCGACAGAATCAATATCCCGGATTTTGTTCTAATTTCGGGTTCAAAGATATTTCACTATCCGGAATAGGCAGCAGGTTATTTTTATTCAGATCATAACCATTCGGAAATTTCACCTCTATCAATTCTCCCAAACCACCGATCACATCACACGGATAGAATTCAGGGCCAGCATTCCAACGTTTAATATCATCCCAGAATTGCCCTTCGAGAGCCAACTCTATCCGACGTTCATGACGCAATACCTTACGAGCTTCTACCTGTCCTATTCCCTTTTTGATTAAAGGCAACTTCACATCATTCCGCTCAGAACGGATACGGTTAATCAAATCGATGGCTCCGTCTATATCCGTATTAGTCTCAATCAAGGCTTCCGCTTTACATAACAAGACATCTCCATAGCGCAGAATCATAAAATCAAGTGGCGACTGGTTAGCGACTACCTGCATCGTCTCAATCGTATATTTACGTATGCCGAAACCTACCTTTTGCCCTGTGTGATTCTTTATTTCAACCGGATATAATTGTCCCTGAAAATAAGCACCCGGACGCAAGATCGTAAAATCCAAACGAGGATCTCTGTTTTTATAAGGATCAGACGGATCCACAGGTGAACCATCCAATGTTTCATATTCATCAACCAACAATTGAGTCGGAGCAACAGAATTGGAACCATCCATTCCATATTTCAGATTTTGAGGTTGCCAATGCCGGTCGAACGCACTCCCCTGAGAAAAAGCACCATCCATAAAACAAAGAGCGAATAGTGTTTCGTCATTTCCTTCATTTTCATACTGAAATAATCCATAATAAGAGGGGAATAATTTATATTTCCCAAGTGCATCGATTTTATCGCAAAACTCCAACACCTTGTCCCATTGAGAAGTATACAAATATGACTTCATCTTCATGCCGAATGCAGCTCCCAACGTTGCATGTCCATTTGCTACGGCATCTTTCGGAAGCCGTTTTATAGCTTCATCAAAATCGGCATGTACCTGACCCCATACTTCTTCAGCAGAAGCACGTACCACATTACGTCCTTCTTCCGAAGTAAGTGTTTGTGTTACAATAGGGACTCCACCATACGACCTGACTAACAAATTATAAAAAACACCCCGCAGGAAATACACTTCACCCAGCATCACCTCTTTTTCTGCTTCATCCAACCCTTCTATTTTATTGATATTTTCAAGAAAATAGTTTGCACGATAAATTCCACGGTAACAAAATTTCCAACGTTCGGAAACGATTGCCCCGGAACCTGAAAAGATAGAACCATCCCCAACCTGCATATGCTGTCCTTCCCAATGTGCCCATTGATAAGCATTCGGAGTACAAGCATCTTCACCTCCGCCATATCCATATACATAATCATTCCTCAAAACATTATAAACCCCATTCAAGGCCAGAGTTGCATCTTCAGGAGTCGTCCAGAAGGTTTCGCTTGTAATCTTATCATCCGGAAGGATATCCAAGTAACTCTCACAACTGCTAAAACCCAATGTTGCGACAGATAATATTAGTGTTGCTATTTTTTTCATATTTCTTTATATTAGAATCGTTCAACATTAAAAAGATAGATTTAAGCCTATCGAAAAAACACGAGGTATCGGATAATGTCCATATCCATCAGCAAAAGTGTCCCTTTCCGGATCAAACCCTTCATATTTACTACTTACAATAGTGAATACATCTGTTGCATTTACATATACATAACATTTTTGTAAAAACATCTTATTGGCTAGTGCCGTAGGCAAAGTGTAGCCTAACTGGATATTTTTCAATTTAAACCACGACATATTACATGCCCAGAAAGATGATTGCTGCCTATTCCAAGTGTCATTTACTTTTATTTGAGGTAATTCATTCGATGGATTTTCCTTTGTCCAGGCATTACGCCATCTTTCTGTAATAGAGCCACCCGAAATGCCAAGAGGCTCAGTCCAGGCATTCTGGAAATAACCATGTACACCGGCAATCCCTGCAAACTGGAAATTCAGATCAAAGTTTTTCCAGGAGAGACTACCGTTGATACCATACGTAAATTTAGGTATCGTATTACCAATTTCCTCTTTATCCCTGTAATCCAATTTACCATCGCCATTCACATCCTTATACCTCAAATCACCGGCAGTCGGCACATATCCATTGTCATACATATGTTTCTGTGCTTCTTCATCCGTCTGGTAAACGCCTTCCTGAATAAAACCATATAATGTTTTATAAGAATATCCTTCACGGATCAGATAAAGCTGATCAGGCGCTTTCCCTCCCCGGAATTTTGTTACTTCATTATCCACATACGTTAAATTAGCACCTATGCTGTAGCTAAAATCAGAAGCGGCGATACGATCCTGCCAATTGACATTCAGTTCCAAACCCGCATTTTTCATCTCTCCTACATTTTCAAAAGGAGCGGTCAGTCCACCTAATATTGTCGGAATAGGAAGCTGCACAATAATATCGGACGTTTTCCTTACAAAATAATCGGCTTCTATATTCAGTCTGTTTTTCAGGAAACCCAAATCGAGCCCTATATCTGTAGTGGTGGTTGTTTCCCATGTGATCATCGGATCAACTAAACCTGTAATAGCAGCTCCGGGAGCCAGCGTATTGTTGAAATTATAGCTATTCTCATAATCCTGTGTCAACACTGTCAGATATGGGAAATAGTCTCCATTACTAGGATTGCTGAGATCTCCGATATTCTGATTTCCTAATTTTCCCCATGAAGCACGAATTTTCAGGTTATCGAAAACACCCAGTTTTTTAATAAACTCTTCTTCACCTAAACGCCATCCGGCAGAGAAAGAAGGAAAATACCCCCAACGGTTCCCTTTTGCAAAACGGGAAGACGCATCCGCCCTTAAATTGACTTCTGCAAGATATTTTCCCATTAAGGCATAATTTATACGTCCAAAATAAGAAAGCATACGCCATTGGTATTTATTACCTATTGCCGTCGGATTCTTTGTTCCGGAACTTACCTGATGCAAATCTCCTTTGGAAGGGTCTGTTTTAGAAGCTTCGGTCACCCGCTTGGTTAAAGCTTCCTGCTGATATCCGAGCAATGCCGATATATCATGTATCTCACCAAAGGTTCTATTAAAATTGATATTGGCAAAGAATGTGGAGTAAAACTCATCCGACACTTTACGGTAAACATTTAAAGTGGAAGGAAAATCTAACGGTTTACTTTTATTGGAACCATTCAGATCGGTATAACAATAATGAAGCTGGTTATATTTATCCTGGTTATTATTGTTATATTGTCCACTATATTGTGCAGTCAGACTCAAACCCTCCATAAAGTCAATCGTGGCATAGACATTTCCCTTCATAAAATTATTAATAGACTGATTTTGCCCATTATATAAATCAGGGAAAGGATTACGGGTATCAACTATCGGTTGCCCGGCTTTATCCCCGGAAAGATACAAAGCCTGCGTTCCTCCAAATGTTTTTCCATCCTGTAGATAAGGAGTAGAGAACGGATGACCGTTTGCCATCATATAAATAACACGGCTAATCCCATCATAAGGTTGATTACTCACCTTTCGCATTAAACGGGCTCTTGCTCCCAAACGCAACCAGTTACTTACTTTCGCTTCCGTATTTACAGTCAAACTATAACGTTCCGAATCCGTATTTTTCACAATACCGTTATTCTTTAAATAACCCAGCGAGATATAACTGTTAGATTTTTTCCCTCCTATCGTTGCCGATAAATTATGCTGGGTCGTAAACGAGTTATGGAAAACTTCATCAAAATAATTCGTACTTGGATATTTATAAGGATCATTTCCATTCCGGAAAGCCTGGATCACATCATCCGGAAACAAAGGATTACTACCACTGTTGGTAAATGCAGAGTTCCAAAGTTCCATATACTCCGGACTGTCCGTAATGATATCATATTTTCGACCTAATTGCTGCACACCAAAATATCCCGTATAATTAACAGAGACTTTATCGCCCGAACCTTTCTTCGTCTCGATCAGGACAACACCGTTTGCAGCACGTGAACCGTAAATAGCAGCAGATGCCGCATCTTTCAATACAGTAATGGAAGCGATATCATTAGGAGCCAGTTCTGACATCCGTCCTTCCACCCCATCGATAAGAACCAACGGATCCGTGTTATTCAACGTTCCATAGCCACGCACTCTGATAGTAGCCCCATCAGAACCGGGTGCACCCGAATTCTGGCTAACCCAAACACCTGTCACTTTTCCGGACAAAGCCTGGGAAGGGTCGGTAATAGGCCTATTTTCTAATTCCTGACCATATTTTACAGTCGACACCGAGCCTGTCAGATTTGCTTTCTTCTGGACTCCATATCCTACCACCACAACTTCATCCAGTTTTTGTGTATCCTCTTTCAGATTGATATTCAATACGCTCTTTCCGGAAACCGGTATTTCCTGATCTAAATAGCCTATATAAGAAACCACCAATATGGCTCCTTCCGGAATATTATCAAGCACAAACCGACCGTCCGCATCGGTAATCGTTCCATTTGTCGTACCTTTTACTACAATATTAGCTCCGATAACAGGAATACCGGAGTCATCAAGTATAGTTCCCGATATTTTTTTGCCTTGTTGCACAACCGCTAAAACGTTATTCACAACGTTCTCCCCTTTTGATTTCAGATTATCTTTCAAAAAGATACGATTATCTATAATTTTATAGCTTATACCAGTATTATTAAAAACTCTGTTCAAAACATTCTTTATAGATTCGTTTTTCATCTTAACCGAGATATCTCTTATTTCTCTATCCAATAAGGCTTCATCATAAGAAAATTCATATCCGGTTTGTTTACTGATATGTTCGACTAAAACACCAACTGTCGTTTTATTCAATGAAAGTTCCAAATTTACATATGTTTGAGGGGAGCTTACAGCTAATGATGGCGGAACAACCCCTAGCAATAAAACCAATGTCGCAATATATGCTTTGCTATTCATAATATGTGATTTATAAATTAGTATTAATTTCAGTTATAACTTCTCTTTTCGTATTTTCTGAATACGCTTTCTCTCTCTTCTTTTTACTCCATAGGCATTCCATTTTGTTGTTCATATATAAAGACCTCTTTTCCCTCTATCCGGTATCGGATCGGAGCTAAAAACGTGAGAAGTTTCAGGATGTCAGGCAGGCTCTCATCCTCATTGATTACACACCGGAACTTACGCCGGGCAAGAATAGAAGATTCAATGTTTATATTCACATTAAATTTTACGGAAAGTTTATTTGCTATTTCACGGAGAGTTGCATTTTCAAAAACGAACTGATTCAAACGCCAGGCTGTATAAATATTGGAGTCTACAGTCTCCATAGTATATTCATTCCTGCTTTGGTTATATGTCACTTTTTCGCCCGGGGAAACATCCAGAACTTTATTCCAGGCTCTATCCAACAAATCTATTTTTCCGGTTACTAAAACCGTTTCGACTTTCTTATTTCCGGCGTCTACTTTCACATCAAATGAAGTTCCTTTTACACGCACATGCATATAATCAGTAGAAACACAGAACTGTGATTCAGCATTCTTCGTTACGTCAAAAAAGGCTTCTCCCTGTAAAGAAACCCGACGTTTTTTAGTAGAATACGATTCCGGATACTTCAGTGTAGACCCACCTCTCAACCAAACGGTAGTTCCATCGACAAGTATCACCTTTTTTACATCCTCTCCGGAGTTAACTGTAATACTTATCTGTTTTTCAGGCTTGAAATATTCATATCCGCTATAAGAAAAAGAGAATAAAACAAGGATGATTGCCGCATATTGTATTACCTTATACAAAAGCCGTTTATAGCTGGAACGATCTATCCTTACATTCAGTTTTTCAAGAGCATCATCAATACGGCTTGCATCACCATAAAGCATTGCATTCCAGGAGATACGTAAACGCACTACCTCCGAAAACACTTGCTTATTTTCGGAAGACAGATTGCTCCAATCTGCCACCTCACGCATTTCATCGGGTGAGATATTATCGGCTAAATATTTTGCAAGAAGTCCGTAATCAAAATCCATTCGTCAATTTCTCTTTTTATAAGCGAAACGAACGAACGGGAAAAACTACGGAGACAAATACGATTTATCAGGAAATATTTTTCATTACCATTCCCTCTGTAAGCAAAAGAATATACAACAGGTAAAAATCTTTTTTAGACATATGCTCTTTCAGATACTTAACAGTCAGATAGATATGACTCTCCACCGTCCGTTGCGGTATTTGAGTCCGGGCGGCAACTTCTTTTGCTTTCAATCCATTAATATAAGTCAGAATAAATACTTCACGCCGCTGAGCAGGCAATTGGTCTAACAAATCATATAACCGCTTATAGAAATCTTTCGAATATAATTTTTCCATTACTGAAGTTTCCTCCCTCAGTAAATCACCATACTCCTTTAGATAGGTTTCCTCTACATGAAGGTTGTATTTTCCTGCTGATTGCTGCTTTTTAAAATGATCGAGGCAACGGGTATAGGCCGATTGAAATAAATAGGAATGAAAACCATCCCCGGCATACAACTTATTGCGGTTTTCCCATACGTACAGAAAAACATCCTGAACGATATCTTCAGCAATCTCTTGTTCCACCATAGTAGTAACATATGCCATAACACGAGGATAATAATGACGGAAGAGACTGTTAAAAGCCTCCCGGTTCCCTTCTTTCAATTGACTTAACAAAGCAACATCAAACATACTTGTATTAAATTTATAAAGAAAGCGTGGAAGCTATTGATATTACTACATTTGAGGCTCTGGACGGCCCATCACACTATAATATACAATAGCCCCACGCTTATGATTGCATATAGGTTCCTTCTTCAGGTAAGTATATAACAACATAGGCGTAGGAGCATCTTGGATATTATCCAGTATGATGAAATTGTCCAGATTTCAAATGTAGGATAATATGTAACGCTTCTACGTTTTTTTAGTACGTCTGGCAAAGGTAGTATCAAAATAAATAAAAACAAAGGTAGCATATGAAATATTCAATACCTTTGCCCCTACAAATTACTAAAGATAAAAATATGAATTACTACGAACTGAAATTCACATACGAATCGCCTGTCGAAACAACCGTCATCAACGACATTCTTGCCGCCGAACTGGGTGAGATCGGATTCGAGAGCTTCACCGAAAGCGAAGACGGGTTGCTGGCCTACATATCCGACTCATTATATAATGTAAATACATTACAGGACAAACTGAAGGAATTCCCACTTGAAAACGTCGCCATCCATTACACCGCACAAGAGGTGGAAGGCAAAGACTGGAACGAGGAATGGGAAAAGAACTACTTCAAACCCATCCGTATCGGCAACGACTGCATCATCCGCGCCTCCTTCCATGAACCGGAGCCAGGCTATACATATAATATAGTAATAGACCCCAAAATGGCATTCGGGACAGGTAATCACGAAACGACCTTCCTCATGATCAGCGAAATGCTGAAACTCGACCTCGAAGGAAAAGACCTGCTCGACATGGGATGCGGCACAGCCGTACTGGCTATCCTGGCGAAGATGAAGAAAGCCGGTAAGGTGGTCGGCATCGACATCGACGAATGGGCTTACAACAACGCCCTTGAAAACACACGCCTGAACAATACGGAAGATATACAGGTCGCACTGGGCGGAGCCGAACAGATCCCCGCCTTCGGACAGTTCGATATCGTGTTTGCCAACATCAACCGCAACATCCTGCTGAACGATATCAAACATTATACCGAATGCATGAAGCCGGGCGCGCTCCTTTTCATGAGCGGTTTCTACACCCAGGATATCCCCTTCATCCGCGAAGAGTGCGAACGTAACGGGTTGATATTCCTATCGCATGCCGAAAAAAACAACTGGGTGGCTGTCAAGACGCAGAAGCCATAACTTTATTTAACAGTAAAAGTTAACACAGAAGTAAACTATCACTCGAAGAAAAGCGTTATTTTAGTAGACACATTTAAATGTAAGAGTTATGAAAAATGTAGATTCTAAATTATTACTAGGTTTGGTAGTGGGTGCAGCAGTGGGTGCAGCAGTCGGATATCTGGCAGCTACCGATAAGAGAGAACAGTTACTGGAAGAATTGAACGGTGTAGTTGGAAAAGTAAAAGAAGGCTTTAATTCCGCTCTCGCCAAGTACAAAGAAGGTAAAGCTGAGGTAGTAAAAGCTACAGAAGAAATTGTAGCTGAATAATCATTTATGGAAAAGGATTCAGGAAAAATCTTTCGTGAGCTGAAAGAAGACGTTTCAGCTTATGTAGAGTTAAAGCTTGAACTTTTGAAGTTAAGCACATACGAAAGAAGCGGCCAACTGATCGCGGTACTTTCGTATGGCTTAATTTTACTGTTTCTGGCTTTCTTCGCTATCCTGTTCATATTCCTGGCTTTAGGGTTCTTTATGGGAGATATCTTCGGTTCGATGGGAACCGGGTTTGCCTTTGTGGCAGTGCTATACCTCCTATTGATCGGGCTCATTATAATGAACAAAGGTAAAATCTGCCATACAGTACTCAACGTAGTGATCGCAGCATTAAACGGTAATGACGAAAAAGACGATGCAACAGAAGCAAAACAAGCCCCTGACACCGCTGGAGAAGCTGATTTCTGATAAAGAGCGTATCCGCAGGCAATGTGTTATACAGGAACAAAAACTGAATGACGACTTTTCTTATATCCAGGAGAATGCAGGAAATCTGCTGATTTCCGGTTTTACCACCCTATTATTCCCGAACACTAAATCGAAAAAAACAGAATCTGCCGATCCGTCGGCCTCATCCGCCTCCCCCGCAGAAGCAGCAATCCCTATCGGCTTCTCGGATTACTTAAGCATAGCGCAAGGCCTTCTTCCCGTCGCATGGGACGTTGTTAAGCCATTTTTGCTTACCTGGGGAATACGAAAGGCTCAGAGCTGGTTTACAGGCTTATTGTTCAAGAAAAAGAAATAGCCGTGAACAATTAATTTATGTTAGAGGGCATATTTTTCTCTACATAATAAATGTAAAATAGAAAAAACATGACTACATTTGCAGTCGTTAAAAACAAGGATAAATAATGAAACATAGTATTTCTCTTTTGATCGCATTCACAGGAATGCTCCTGATGTTGGTTTCGTGCGCAACTCCTTGTGGCTGTTAAATGGATTTTACGTAATATTTTTAATAAACCCATAAAAGTTTTATTACAATGATTAAAGTAGGTATTAACGGTTTCGGCCGTATCGGACGTATGGTGTTCCGTGCTGCAGTTAAAAACTTCGGCAATGATATTCAGATCGTAGGTATCAACGACTTGTTGGATGCTGATTATTTGGCATACATGCTGAAATATGATTCAGTACACGGCCGTTTCGATGGCACAGTTGCTGTAGAAGGTAACAATTTGGTTGTAAACGGTAACAAAATCCGTTTGACTGCAGAAATGGATCCTGCTAACCTGAAATGGAACGAAGTTGGTGCTGACGTTGTAGTTGAATCAACTGGTTTCTTCCTGACAGACGAAACAGCTCGCAAACATATCCAGGCTGGTGCAAAGAAAGTGATCATGTCTGCTCCTTCTAAGGACGCTACTCCTATGTTCGTTTATGGTGTTAACCATACTTCTTACGCAGGACAGGACATCATCTCTAACGCTTCTTGTACTACTAACTGCTTGGCTCCTATCGCTAAAGTATTGAACGACAAGTTCGGTATCGTTAAAGGTTTGATGACTACAGTTCACGCTGCTACTGCAACTCAGAAAACAGTAGACGGTCCTTCTAAGAAAGACTGGAGAGGTGGCCGTGGTATCCTTGAAAATATCATCCCTTCTTCTACAGGTGCTGCTAAGGCTGTAGGTAAAGTTCTGCCGGTATTGAACGGTAAACTGACTGGTATGGCTTTCCGCGTTCCGACTTCTGACGTTTCTGTTGTTGACTTGACAGTAGTTCTGGAAAAGGCTGCTACAATGGACGACATCAAAGCTGCTATGAAAGAAGCTTCTGAAGGCGAATTGAAAGGTGTACTGGGTTACACAGAAGATGCAGTTGTTTCAACTGACTTCCGTGGTTGCTCTAACACTTCTATCTTCGATGCTAAAGCTGGTATCTCTTTGGATGACAACTTCGCTAAGATCGTATCTTGGTACGACAACGAATGGGGTTATTCAAACAAAGTTTGTGAAATGGCTCGCGTTATCGCTGGTAAGTAATCAAATACAAATCAGTATATGGAAGCCGTCCGCTGCAAAGTGGACGGCTTTTTTTATTATCTTTGCTTCCCGATGAGAACATATCAACTTATTACGATACTTGGGCCGACCGCTTCCGGTAAAACTCCTTTTGCCGCAGCCCTGGCCGACCGGCTGGAGACGGAAATAATCAGTGCCGACTCCCGCCAGATCTACCGTGGCATGGATATAGGCACCGGGAAAGACCTGGCCGATTACACCGTCAACGGTAAGCTTATCCCTTATCACCTGATCGACATCTGTGATCCGGGATACAAATACAACGTTTTCGAATACCAGCACGATTTCTTCCGTGCCTATCAGGATATACGGGAGAAAGGGAAACTGCCTGTCCTCTGCGGCGGCACGGGCATGTATATCGAAGCTGTACTAAAGGGATATAAACTGCTGGATGTCCCCCAGAATCCGGAGCTGCGTGAGTCTTTAAAAGAGAAATCACTGGCAGAGCTGGAACAAATATTGTCGACCTACAAGGTTTTGCATAACAAAACAGACGTCGACACTGCCCAGAGAGCGATCCGGGCGATAGAGATCGAAGAGTATTACAAGGCGCAAGCCCCGGATACCAACGAATACGATCCGATCGACAGCCTGATCATCGGTATAAATATAGACCGTGAGCTGCGTCGTGAAAAAATATCCAGACGATTGCGTACGCGCTTGGATGAAGGCATGGTCGACGAGGTAAAAGGGATCATCGACTCGGGCGTAAAGCCGGAAGATCTTATTTACTACGGACTGGAATACAAGTATCTGACATTATATATCATCGGTGAACTTTCATACGAGGAGATGGTTTCCCAGTTGGAGATAGCCATCCACCAGTTTGCCAAACGGCAGATGACGTGGTTCCGCGGAATGGAACGCCGGGGATGCACGATTCACTGGATCAATGCCACCCTGCCGACCGAAGAAAAGATAGAAAGGACATTGGAATTATTGAACGGATAAACAATATAAAAAGGAATACATAAATGTTTTTTTAAAATAAACTATCACACTATCACTTTTTGATGTAAATAGCTATATATCTGCTATTTGAACAGTGATAGTTGGTCGTTTTAACTATCACTCATCTATCACTGAACTATCACTATCCTGTTTTAAAATGAAACGGGAAGTAGTATTTTTTCAGAAAGTATATGACTAAAGTTCAGATAGATAGTAATAAAAGTTGGTTGACACCCGGGTGTTGACAGTCCCGACACCCGGGTGTCAGCGGCATTGAGACGGGGGTGTAAACAGTATTGAAACGGGCATTCCGGAAACAAAAAGCAGGTATCCGGGCGTAATAAAGCAATAGCTTTGGAAGAAAAAAGTCCGGGGAAACGGATAAATACGCCGGTATGCAGTAGCACAGATCGTTATTTGAGAGCAAAATGATCATGCATTAGTTAAAATAGCTTATTCCTTGTTGTATCGGATAGATATAGAAAATGTTGAACCTTAATAACGAAATATAAATTCAAACAATTATGATAACAGTAAACGATTTTAAGAATAAAGAGAACTTCTTCCTGATGGCCGGCCCTTGTGTGATCGAAGGAGAAGATATGGCGTTGCGTATCGCAGAAAAGGTTGTTGGTATTACTGAAAAGCTGAATATACCATACATCTTTAAAGGCTCATACCGCAAGGCAAACCGTTCCCGCCTGGACTCATTCACCGGGATAGGCGACGAGAAAGCGTTAAAGATACTCCGTAAAGTAGGCGAAACCTTCAACATCCCGACGGTAACGGATATCCATGAAACACACGAAGCAGCTATGGCCGCCGAATATGTGGATGTCCTGCAAATCCCCGCTTTCCTCTGCCGGCAGACCGACCTGTTGGTTGCAGCCGCACAAACAGGAAAGATCGTCAACATCAAGAAAGGGCAATTCCTTTCTCCGGGAGCTATGCAGTTTGCCGTACAGAAGGTCGCCGATGCAGGTAATAATAATGTCATGGTGACGGAACGCGGGACGACATTCGGCTATACCGACCTGGTTGTCGATTATCGCGGCATTCCTGAAATGCAGACATTCGGTTACCCGGTTATCATGGACGTAACCCATTCCCTGCAACAACCCAACCAGACATCAGGAGTAACAGGTGGCCTGCCCGCATTGATAGAGACAATAGCCAAAGCAGCCATTGCCGTAGGAGCAGACGGTCTCTTTATCGAAACACACCCGGAACCTTCCAAGGCAAAATCCGACGGTGCCAATATGCTGCAACTGGATCTGCTGGAAGGACTGCTGACACGCCTGGTTCGTATTCGCGAAGCGATCCGGTAAACAATCGCTTAACCATAAAAAGAAAGGGCTTTCGATTAACGAAAGCCCTTTCTTTTATATTCTCAAATATCCTGGTCTTTATTATCCCATCTTACTGATCTTCCTCAACTTGTCGTCGTCTATCAACTTGATTTTTCGTCCGTCGATAGCGATGATACGTTCGGAGACAAAGGTAGATAATGTACGGATTGCATTGGAAGTAGTCATGTTCGACAGATTTGCCAGATCTTCACGGGACAGGTAGATACTTAAAGTAGCACCGTCCTCTTCCAAGCCATAACTATCTTTCAGGAATAACAAAGACTCTGCCAGACGACCCCGGATATGCTTTTGAGTGAGATTCACGGTGCGTTCGTCCGCAACTCCCAGATCAAACGACAACTGACGAATGAAGAACATAGCCAGATGCGGATTACCCATCAGCAAATCAGTAACAACTGTCATCGGTATCAGGCAAACGACAGATGCTTCAAATGCAGAGGCATTTGTCAAATAGTTTTCCTGAGCAAAGTTAGCACGGTAACCAAAGTACTGAACAGGCTTAATCATACGGATAATCTGGCTTCGACCGCCAACACCTTCCTTAAAGATTTTCACCTTGCCTTTTAGTAAGCACATCATGTCCCTTGGTTCGTCGCCCTCGCAATAGATCAACTCGTTACGTTTGAAATGCTGGATCGTCGAATTATTACGGAGCACCTCCCGTTCTTTATCGGTCAGAACTCTCCATACTTCTGCTAAACTGGCCGACAGATCGACCTCTTCTTTTTGTTGCTTAACCACGACTGTTTTATAACATACTTATGAAGCACAAATGTACAACTTTTCTTTTGAATTAGTAAAATGTTTAATACGATAAATTGTATTTTCAATTACATTTTACTTTCTTTTACTACTAATTCAAATTTTATTCGTTACGTTTGTAGCAAAAGGGGTGATAATTTGTTGAAAAGATACGTTTTGATATTTGCTCTGATTTTATTGACTGTAACGACTTTCGCCAAACCGGAAAGTGGTTATAGAAGCAGGGTATTGCCCGACTCAAAAGAGAAAACGGAGTCGTCCGTGCGGGCAGATTCCATTATGAAAGAGGTAATTAAAAATGCCGATAAATACCAGCATATCTTATCCAAGTACGAAGCCGAGATCTACATCAAAGGACGTACGGAGATACTCAAACACAACTTTCTGCTACGGTTCGGCCACCATCTCTTTCCTGTCGACAGGAAAAACAAAGACATGATCTTCGAGATGGTAAGCAACTCCAAGTTCACCGCCCCGAACAGTTTCCTGCATAATTTCCAGGCAGTGAACGGGAACAGCATCCCAAACAGCAAAAAGCAGCAGGAAGCATTAGGTTTCCTGAACCTCAACGTATATTCCTCCACCATCTATAACGAGGGGATCATCACCCCCATGACCAAAAGCGCATCGAAGTTTTATTCCTTCAATCTCGAAGAAGTCTCCGACTCTACCGGACTGAAGATATATAAAATCAGGTTTATGCCTAAGCTGTGGAGCCAGAAGCTGGTCTGCGGCGACCTGTATATCCGCGATAAATCATGGATCATCGACAAGATAGATGTGAACGGGCGTTTCGACTTCGCAGAGTTCAACCTGGTAATGACGTTCGGCAGGGACTACCGCCGCTTCATCCTCCCGGACAAAGCCAGCCTGTTCCTTCGCTACCACGTGCTGGGGAACGTGATCGCGACCAGCTATCACTCATCTTTCAAATACAACGCCGTCGAATGGGTAGAAGAAGATAACGAAAGTAAGAAATGGAGATCGTTAGACCTCACCGGATACTATAAACTATCCTCAGACACCGTACCTATTATCCGCGATACGGCTTTCTGGAATAAGGAACGCGACCTTCCGCTGACCCCGGAAGAAAACAAGCTGTACGAGATAGTCGACAAGGAAACCCAGCAGGAGACAGACACCGCAAATATCACCAAATATCTGAAGCTGACGGAAAAGTTCACCAATACGATGAGCATGGATTATAAAACGACCCGTCTCAAATATTCGGGAATCTTCAACCCGTTCCAGTTAGGATATTCGGGACACAACGGTATCACTTACAGGCAACGCCTGCGCATCAGTAAGACATTCGACAAAGACCGCCAGATCCGTTTCCGTCCGGATGTCGGTTTCGTATTCAAAAGAAAGGAAATATTTTTCAGCGTAAACGGCGACTGGGAATACCAACCGGAGAAGAAGGGAATACTCAGCATCTCTTTCGGTAACGGCAACGAGAGCTACTCGTCCGCCATCATGAAGGATATCAACGAGCAGTTAAAGGATTCATCCTTCAACTTCGACGACCTTAACCTGGAGTATTTTAAACATTACTATGCGGAAATACGAAATAATATAGAGTTGTTCAACGGCTTTCAGTTGTGGGCAGGCGTCACGTACCACCGCCGCATTCCGGTAAAGAAAAAAAGTGAAATACCCGATCCGGGAGAGGGAGTGGAAGAACTGATCAACGAGAATTACCACGATTTTACCCCTGTGATCGGAATATCCTATACGCCCCGCCAGTATTACTGGATGGACGGATACCGGAAGGAGTACCTCTATTCCCACTATCCGACCATATCCGTAGAGTTTGCCCGTGCCATCCCCGGAGTAGGCAAAAGTACGGGTGACTATGCGCGTATAGAAGCCGACATCCATCAAAGCATCCCGCTGGGATTGTCCCGGAAACTGAATTATCACCTCAGCGGCGGGGTGTACCTGAATCCGAAGTCGATTTACTTTGCGGACTTCCGTTATTTCTCCCGCAGGCAATTCCCGGAATCGTGGGGAGATGAGTTCGGCGGGGTATTCAACCAACTGAGAAGTTTCTGGTTCAATGCCTCCGACAAGTACGTGCAAGGGCATCTGATGTACGAAAGTCCTTTTATCCTGTCGCAGTTGTTCAAGAAAAAGACATCCAAATATATCCTGTCCGAACGATTTTACTTCAGCCAGTTGTGGACACCGGTGTTACCCAGCTACACGGAAGTCGGATATGGTTTCGGTAACCATATCTTCAACGTTGCCGCCTTTGCCGGGTTCGACAGGTGGAAATATCAGAATATCGGCATCAAGTTCGCCTTCGAATTGTTTCAATGATTTGCCTGCGGACGGACAACCATTATCCCGCTGTTCCGTTTGATGCCTTCGACATATTCCTGCAAAGGTGCCTCATTGACGATCACTTTCTTCTGTGTCGTGGAAGCGTGGACGAAGGTCAGCTTCTCTCCTACCCGGCAAATCACACCGACATGCGATATATCCAAGCCTTTTATCGTGGTGACAAAGCAGACGATATCGCCTTCTTTTATGCCGGATGCCAGCTTGTCGATTTCCGATTCGGGAATATAATAATAAGGACGGGCGCTGATCTCCTTTTCTTTCGAAGCGATCTTTGCTACCAACGACGGATTCTCCTTCAACGGTTTGTAACTATCCGGGTGGGTAGACATGAAGGAGACTGATACCGGAAGGGATACCCCTCCGATCCCGTGGGTTACATCTTTCAGGAAACCTCTTTGTTCGTTCTCGAATATCCAGTCGGTCGTATAATGAAGGCGGCTCGTATAGTCGTCGATCTCTCCGTTGCGATAGCGAAGGGATTGCAGCGTCTTACAGAACATATCGAAGGAAGGAGAAGCACTTTGCAGGGTTCTTGTCAGGGCAACCGTATTTTCCACCAGGGTCATACAATCCATTTCCCGCAGGTTGATCACCAGTCCTTCCGGCTCCTTCTCCAACGTGGCAGCCACATAGGGAACGCCCAGGAAGAAACGGGCGGTCTTAACCATCAACTCGCCGGTGGGCAAGGATTTGTCGGTCAGCATGGTTGAGAGATAGCGGTCAAAGACAGCCCGGTCTGCTTCGGTATAATAGACTTTGTCGGCTGCCTGGCCACAAAAGAAAAAGAAGGTAAAGATGAATAATAAGATTGTCTTCATAGGATCATTTCTTTCTACGCTTTTGTTTTCAACTGATCTTCCAATTTGATCAACTCATCCCTGAACTGGGCGGCTTCGAGGAAGTCGAGCTTTTTGGCTGCTTCGGTCATTTGTTTCTTCGTACGCTCGATGGCTTTTTCAAGCTGCGGACGGCTCATATACTTAACAACAGGATCGGCCACCAAGCTTGGTTCCGGTTCGATATAAGCATACGGTTCGGCGGTAGCCTGCTTTTCTCCCAGCAGAGAGACACTATTCTTAATCACCTGCTTAGGCGTGATACCATGCAGTTCGTTGTAGGCCAGCTGCTTTTCCCGGCGACGGGTCGTTTCGTCCATCGTCAGGCGCATACTATCGGTTATCTTATCGCCGTAGAAGATCACCTTCCCGTTCACGTTACGGGCGGCACGTCCGGCGGTCTGTGTCAGCGAACGGTGCGAACGAAGGAAGCCCTCTTTGTCGGCATCGAGGATAGCGACCAACGAAACTTCCGGCAAGTCGAGTCCCTCACGAAGCAGGTTGACGCCGATCAGGACATCAAAAAGCCCCTTGCGCAAGTCATCCATGATCTGGATACGTTCCAGGGTATCGACATCGCTATGGATATAGTTACAACGTATTCCCATACGGGTCAGGTAAGAAGTCAGTTCCTCCGCCATGCGTTTGGTAAGGGTTGTCACCAGCACACGCTCGTCGACTGCCGAACGCTGGGTGATCTCTTCCATCAGGTCGTCGATCTGGTTCAGGGTCGGGCGCACTTCGATAATCGGGTCGAGAAGTCCGGTCGGGCGGATCACCTGGTCTACCACGATCCCTTCGCTCTTCTCCAACTCGTAATCGGCAGGCGTCGCACTCACATAAATGGCCAGCGGGGTAAGCGACTCGAACTCATCGAACATCAGCGGACGGTTATCCATCGCGGCAGGCAGGCGGAAACCATATTCCACCAGGTTCTTCTTTCGTGAATAGTCGCCACCGTACATAGCACGTATCTGAGGGATCGTCACATGGCTTTCATCGACCACCAACAGGAAATCCTTCGGGAAATAATCGAGCAGGCAGTAAGGACGATCGCCCGCTCCACGCCCGTCGAAGTAACGGGAATAGTTCTCGATACCCGAACAATGACCCAGCTCACGGATCATTTCCAGGTCGAAAGTGACACGTTCGTACAAGCGCTTCGCTTCGTAATGCTTGCCTATCTCTTTCAGGAAGTTCACCTGTGTGCCGAGGTCGACGTCGATCTGACCGATAGCAGCGTTGATGCGTTCCTGGGTAGTGACGAACAAGTTGGTCGGATAGATATTCAGTTCGTCCTGTTCGTCTATCTCCTGCCCCGTTTTCGGATCGAAGGAAGACAGGCGGTCGATCTCATCGCCCCAGAATTCTATCCGGTAAGCCACGCCGTCGAATGTTTCGATAGCCGGGAATATATCGACCGTATCCCCGTTCACACGGAAGCAGCCGCTATTGAACTCCAGTTTGTTGTTTACATACAGTGCATCAACAAACCGCCGCAATAACCTGTCGCGGTCGATCTGCATCCCTTTTTCCAGATGGGTCACCTTCTCGGCGAAGGCTGTCGGATCCGCCATACCATACAAACAGGAGACGGAAGACACCACGATCACATCCTTTCTCCCCGACAACAAAGAAGCCGTGGTACGGAGACGGAGCTTGTCTATCTCTTCATTGATCTGCAAATCCTTCTCGATATAGGTATCGGAAGAAGGCAGATAAGCCTCCGGCTGATAATAATCGTAGTAGGAAACGAAATATTCTACCGCATTGTTGGGGAAGAAAGCTTTAAACTCGCTATACAACTGTGCAGCAAGTGTTTTATTATGACTTAGTATCAAAGTAGGCCGTTGCACCTCCTTGATCACATTGGCAATAGTAAATGTCTTTCCGGAACCTGTCACCCCGAGGAGCGTCTGGAAAGGCACACCACTCTCGATGCCCTCGGTCAGTGCCGCTATTGCTTCCGGCTGGTCTCCCGTAGGGCTGAATGGTGATGATAATTCAAAGTTCATTCTTAATAAAAAGTCTTTTTAGGTATTACCAACCAAAGGATAAAATAGGCTATCACTCCGGAAAACATCGTAAACAGACTCAACAGGATATATCCGACACGAACCAGCGTTGGGTCTAAATCGAAGTAATCCGCTATGCCGGCGCATACACCGGCAATCATACCGTTATTCGAACGGGTCAGTTTTTTAGGTCCTTCTTCCATGATTTGTCTTTTTAGTTTCGTAAAGATACGGATAATATATATAAGGAAGAAGATATGGGGTTATAAATTGAACCAGTAATTCATCTTCAGCATAAAAGTATTGGTTGCCGGAAGGCCGAACATCCGGTCGAGGTTGTTCCCCCAGCCGCTTACCATCCGGTTGTCCTGGTTCGACATCCGGTGTTCCCACACAAAGTAAAGAGTGGAACCCGGCAGATACTCCCAGCGTGCCACCAGGTTGGAACGAAACTCATTGAAACTGAAATCGGGGTTCGCAAACGAAGCCTCCCAGTTGCCGTTCTTTATCGCATAGACGCCATCCGCATAGCTGATCTCATCCGGGGTAAAGACATGGAAGCGCTTGTCGTACGTATGCGACCGGGTATCGGCCGCTTCCTTAAAGTCGCTGAACTTCGCTGTAGAGGTAAACGGAGAGCCGTAGAACTGGATGGAGATATCGGGAGTCACATTCACCTGCAACTTCATAGTCAGCCCATACGTTTTCTGCTCCATATGCCCCATCAGGTAAAGCAGGGACGGGTCATTTTGGGTAAACAGGCCTTTCGACGACTTCAGCGTCCCGACATACTGCATATTGTCCGTGTTCCAGGCATAATCCACCTGCCCCGACAGATAGACATGGTTGCCCAAACGGAAAGTCAGGCTCGGCATCAGCGTATTGAAACGGTTATAGCCGTCGAGATTGTGATTGCCTTCATATTTAAGCATGAACATCACCCGTTTGGCCTTATCCGTATTGACTTTGACGGAAGTCTGGAAGTAAGGATCGAGACGCATATCAGGGCCTCCGCGAAGCATACGGCTGTCGAGGCGATTCCATACGAACGTCTCCTTCATATCCATTTCATACCGGTTCATCGTCATGCTCTGCCAGCGGAGAGCCAGGTCGTTGCTGAACGGATTGCCTCCGTAATCCCACTGGTTTTTCTGTGTCAGCGTGAAAGCATTATAGCGGAACATCTTCCAGATATTGGTCTGGCGATAAGCCACTTCCGACTCATTCGTCCGGTTGTCCGCCTCTTTCATATATCCCATATCATTGAGGTCGAAGCCGGGAGACGACCAACTGAATGTTTCGGAGAAAGCCCATTTCGCGTTTCCTTTCCGTCCGGCTTTCACATATCCGCCTGTCCCGTTCAGGGAACGGCGATCCGGATCGACACCCAGATAATCGGAAGCAGACGCCCGCTGGTAATAATGAACCGGGCTCATCTGCCGCAGGGCAATCGCTTCTTTGCTGCCACTAAGGGAGCTGAACATCCCTTTCATATCGATATAATAAAGCCGGTTCTTGAAATACTGTGTGAAGTCGATCCCGGCGGTAAAGGCATTGCGTACCATGAAATCTTCGAGGTAAGGCTGATCCAGGGCACGGTTGACGGACGTAACCATTCCCCCCAGCAGGCTGTTCCCTTTCCAGTTTTTCTGCACACGGGCAACCGTGTAATTCGTCAGGGGTTCAACCACTTCCACATCTTCCGCGCCGTTACGGGTCACTTTGGCGGACGAACGGGCGGTTACGCTTTGTACCACTCCCACCGTCACCCCTTGCCGGTTCGTCCCTGTCAGCTTCAGGGCGCCGATGATAGGCACATTCTCCTTGCTGTCGGCAAAGCTGTTTATATTGTCTATCCCATCGGGGCTATACGAAGGGGCTGCTCCGATGCGGCGGGTATAAAACATCATATCGCTGCCGTTGGCGAAGTCCAGGATATGTTTCCCTTCGAGGAAGAAAGGACGTTTCTCGTCGTAAAAAGTCTCGTAGGCGGTCAGGTTCATCACCGAGGGGTCGAGCTCCACCTGGCCGTAATCCGGGTTGATCGTCAAGTCGAGCGTAAAATCAGACAAGGCAAATTTGGCGTCCAGCCCGACATTGCCTCCCCAGCTATGCCCTTTCTGGTAGGGGCTTCCGGGTATCTTCGGTTCGTTCCGGTATTTCCCCATCACGTAAGGAAGGAACTCGATACCTCTTGGTTTGGGCAAGTCCGTCATCCCGTGCATCTCCCCGAAAGAGAAAACATGTCCGTTGTTCTTCAGAGGGATCATACTCCAGTTCTGCACTTCGTTGTTGCGGCGGATGATGCGGCGGACATGCAGCCCCCAGATCCCGTCGTCGGAAAGTTGGTTATACCGGAGTTGGCTGAACGGGATACGCAATTCGGCCGTCCAGCTCGAGTCGGCCAGGTCGATATGTGTCTTGCCTTCCCAGACGGCATTCCAGCTCAGGTTGACATTGAGTTTGTCGGTGACTACCAGGTCGGTCTTGTTTCCTCCCAGGTTGATATTGAATTCGGGCGCCGCCCTGTAATCATGGTAGGTATCGAACGCCACACTGATCAGGTCGCCCATGCTGTTGTCGTCGCGGTTCCCGATGAAACGGTTCATCTTCTCCGGCCTTATGTCCTTGCAATAGACACCGACGTAGATATATTTATTATCGTAGAACAGCTTCACATAGGTAGGAGAATTGGTGAATTGCCGTTCATAAGGGATGATCTGGACGAAACGGTCAGACCATTCCCCCTGCTTCGTCCAGAAGTCTTCATCCAGACGGCCGTCCATAACCGGCCTCTCCCCCGCCACCTTCGTTATGGTATAGGTACGTTTGTAAGCATTTTCGAAGGGGACGATAGAGTCCTGCTGTGCATGACAAAAGGTAGTGCACAGCAACAATAAGGCTACAAAGGGCGACCGGTTTTTCATTTCACATTACAGGTAAGCCGATACTTTGTTCCTGTCCGTCTCCACAGTCTCGAACTCGGACGAGACGATGCTGCTACCCATCGGGACGTTCTCGTTGCGGTATTCCATCTTACTATATACGATGCTGCGTGCCGAGGTATGGAACTCCTTCGCACCTGTCTCCGCCTCAATCTGCGCAACGTTGTTTTCGCGTACGCCACAGCCCGGCATGATGATGATACGTCCGTCGGCACGTTTCACCAGTTCGGCGATCAGGGGAATACCTTTCACGGCATCCGACTGCTGACCGGATGTCAGGATACGGTCGCAACCCAGCTCTATCAACTGCTCCAGGGCTGCGAAGGGATCGCGGCAGACATCAAAGGCACGATGGCAGGTCACGGACAAAGGTTTCGCCGCGTCGATCAGCTTCCGCATCAGAGGAACGTCTATATCGCCCTCTTTGGTCAGGCATCCGAACACGACACCGTGTACTTTCAGCTGCTTGCACAGTTCAATATCCAGCAGCATGGCGTCTATTTCCGCCGGTGTGTACAAAAAGTCACCGCCACGCGGACGGATAATCACATTTATATCGATCGACGAGGTCAGTGCCTGGGCTGTCTTGATTTCGCCATAACTGGGAGTGGTTCCACCTTCCGGTATCCCGGCGCAAAGTTCCACACGTTTAGCCCCTCCGGCTTCAGCCTCCACACAACTTTGTGCCGAGTTGGCACAGATCTCGATTATACGGGTTGATTTCATAGACATTCTATTTTATAATGTTCGCAATACAAAGATACGATATTTTCATATGACAGCCTACCGAAATAGTAAAGCATACATGCTTTTTTCAGAAAGGGCGCATCCTTTCCGGAAAGAGGGTACATGCTTCCGTTTCAGAAGGGGTATGCTTTTCCGGACAAGCTGGCGGGGAAAAGAGAAGGATATGTGAGTATTATCGCTACATTTGTACCGGATTAAAACAGCAAGACGATGAACACGGAAAAATTAAAGGGTCATATATTAATTCTGATCGCAAACATATTGTTCGCCATCAATATGCCCATCTCCAAATACCTGTTGCCCTCCCATGTACAGCCTGAAGCACTTACGATCATGCGAATGAGCTCCGCCTGCCTGTTATTCTGGCTCACTTCGCTCTTTATAAAACGGGAGAAGGTGACGATGAAAGACCTCGGCTTGCTCTTTATATGTGCTCTTTGCGGTGTCGGGATCAACCAGGGATTGTTTATCGTCGGACTGAACCGTACTTCGCCTGTCGATGCATCCATTATCGCAACGGGGGTTCCTATCTTCGTCATGTTGCTGGCGGCCATAATCCTGAAAGAGCCGATCACAAAGATGAAGGCTTTCGGGGTATTGCTCGGATGTTGCGGAGGTATCTCGCTGATCCTTGCTTCCACCCATGCTACGGGACAGGCGAGCAGCCTGGAAGGTAACCTGATGATCATCGTTAGCGGCTTCGTCTACTCTATTTACCTCGTATTATCCAAGCCATTAAGTTTGCGCTATTCGGCCGTAACGATGATGAAATGGATGTTCCTCTTTTCTACGCTTGTGCTATTGCCCTTTACCTGGCAACATGTACCCGGAACACCTGCCTTTCACCGGGAGGCATTCGATATGAAAGAGATAGGTGCAATCTGCTTCGTCCTGATCGGCGCAACGTTCATCCCTTATCTGCTGATACCGATGTCCTTAAAACGCATCCGCCCTACAACGGTTAGCATGTACAACTACATACAACCGATCATTGCGTCATTGATTGCGGTGATGGTCGGACAAGATACCTTTTCGCTGCAAAAAGTATTGTCAGCCGCTCTTGTCTTTGTCGGCGTTTACCTGGTGACCCAGAGTAAGAGCCGGGCAGATATGGAGAAAGAGAAAGCCGCCTGACAGCCATACGGGTACACGCCAACTGATCTGTACCCGTTTATATATTAAAATTTATATCTGTTTCCATCCCCTTTTTCTGTTTTACTTTGCAACAATTTAATACTCAACAATACTTAATAGGATGATGAAGTTAGGTTTTGCAAAAAGGATGTCTTATATAAAAGCATCGGAAATCAGAGAGATACTGAAGGTGACGGAACACGAAGAGGTCATTTCGTTTGCAGGAGGTTTACCTGCTCCCGAACTTTTCCCGATAAATGAGATCGACGAAGTAAACCGGATCGTTTTAAGAGAAGCGGGTACCAAAGCGCTTCAATATACGACCACCGAGGGGTGTCCCCCGCTGAGGGAATGGATCGCCGCCCGGATGAACGAACGCTTGGGGACGGCTTTCGACAAAGATAACATCCTCATAACCCACGGATCGCAGCAAGGCCTCGACCTGTCAGGAAAAGTCTTTTTAGATGAGGGCGACATCGTCTTGTGCGAAAGCCCGACCTACCTGGCCGCCATCAGTGCCTTCAAGGCTTACGGATGTAATTTCATCGAGATCCCGACGGACGAAGAAGGTATGGATATGGGGGCACTCGAAGAGGTGTTAAGTAGCACTCCCAACATAAAACTGATCTATGTGATCCCCACTTTCCAGAACCCCACAGGAAAAACATGGAGCCTGGAAAGACGCAGGAAGCTGGCTGAAGTATCGTCGAAATACAGCGTCGCGGTCATAGAAGACAATCCCTATGGCGAGTTAAGGTTTGAAGGGGAGCATCTGCCGTCCGTCAAGTCTTTCGATACGGACGGGAATATTTTATGTACAGGTAGTTTCTCCAAGATTTTCTGTCCCGGCTTCCGGATCGGATGGATTGCCGGAGATAAGGATATTATCCGCAAATATGTGCTGGTCAAGCAGGGCACAGACCTGCAATGCAACACGATCGCCCAGATGACCATCGCCGAATATCTGAAACGGTACGACATCGACAAGCATATCGGACGGATCGTGGAGGTCTACAAAAAGCGCAGGGACGTAGCTCTCAGATGCATAGAGCTTTACTTCCCGGCGAATATAAAGTTTACGCATCCCGAAGGCGGTTTATTTACCTGGATAGAACTTCCCGAAGGTATTCCGGCACGTGAAATACTGGAGAGCTGTCTCGAAAGGAAAATAGCCTTCGTACCCGGCGGCTCTTTTTTCCCGAACGGGAACAGGGAGAATACGTTCAGGATCAATTATTCCAACATGCCCGAAGAGAGGATAGAGAAAGGACTCAAGGTGATCGGCGAAGTCGTGAAGGAATACATTGCCCGGTTACAGTGATTTCCGGATGATGTCTCCCAACATCTTCAGGCGTTCTTCGATAAGGGGGCTCCAACGTTGCCCGTAACTCAGGCGCATACAGTTCCTGAACTGATCCTGCAACGTGAACATGCGCCCGGGGGCGATACTGATTTTCTCCTGCATAGCCCTGCGGTAGAGGTTCGCGGTATCGATCCTTTTGTCCAACTCCACCCAGAGCATAAAGCCTCCTTGCGGGGTGATGCACCGGGTATCATCGGGAAAATAATCCATAATCGCTTGTATGAAACGCAGGCTATTGCCATGCAGCTCATGGCGTAGTTTGCGTAAATGGTTCTCGTAACGATCGTTTTCCATAAAGTTGGCGATGGCTTCCTGGTTAAGGGTCGGCGTGGATATCTGATGGATATGCTTCCGCCGGATAACGGCTTCTTTGAACCGACCGGGGGCAATCCAGCCTACCCGGTAACCGGGTGCCAGCGTTTTCGACACGGAACCGCACCATAGCACACCACCCGCTTCATCGAAAGCCTTGCACGGGCGGGGGCGCGATTGGCCGAAAAAGACATCTCCGTAGAGGTCGTCTTCGATCAATGGTATATCCCGCTCCGACAACATCTGCACGATCGCTTTTTTATGTTCGTCAGGCATGCAGCTTCCCATCGGGTTACTAAAGTTGCAGATAAGCAGGCAAACATTTATTTGGGGCAGTACCTTCCTTAATGCCTCGGGGTCGATCCCGGTAACAGGGTTTGTCGGCAGTTCCAGCACACGGAGTCCCATGCTGGTAGCCAGTTGCAGTATGCCGAAATAGACAGGGCTTTCGACGGCGATGGTGTCGCCTCTTTGTGTCGTGACGGACAGGGCGAGTGAGATGCCGTTGGTCACGCCCGTTGTCGTTACGATGTCGTCTTCGGTCAGGTTCCCGTTCCAGTTATAAGTGAAGCGGGCTATGTCTTTCCTCAACCGGATGTTGCCTTGCGGGTCTTCGTAGCGGGTGCCGTTACCCGGAAGGGAGTACATCGCACGGGTAAGTTCCTTATTGAGTTTAGCGATAGGCAACAGTACATCTTCCGGTATCCCGAGGGAAAAGCGGGTAATGGATACATCTTCGATGGAATGATAGACCTCGGCAATCAGGTCTTCATCCTCTTTTCCGGCAAACTGCACCGGAGGTTGTGTGGTCGCAGGAGCCGAGAGACGCAGCGGTTTATAGTTGACAACATATCCCGACTTCGGACGCGAGATAATGAACCCGTCCTTCTCCAGTTCGTAATAGGCCTGGATTGCCGTATTCAGGCTGACACCGTTTTCATGGCTGATAGTGCGCAGGGAAGGCAGCTTCTCTCCTGTTTTCCACACGCCGTTCTTTATCTGCCAGGCGATTGTTTTCGCTATTTTCTGATATAGGATCTCTTTTTCCATACTTATTCTGCACCCCTGCAAATATACAAAATAGGATCTGTATCAGGCTGGTAAATATGAACCTTTGCATATCTTATTTGTTTTATGCAATAAATATACGTCAAAACTATGGATACAGTAAGTCCCTCTAAAAAAGCATCGGGCAAAGGTATGGTATGGCTGATCGCCATCCTGGTTGTCGCAGTTGTCATTGCTTTCCTGTGGTGGTGGAACTACCGCAAATATATAACAACGGATGATGCGAATCTCGACAGCTTCCGGGTAAGTGTCGCTGCGCAGGTCATGGCTCCCATGCTGAAACAGTATGTCTGGGAAGGCGATACGGTAAAAGCAGGCAGGGTACTGGCCGAACTGGATAGCAGTACTGTCGTGGCAAAGTTGCAAGAAGCCGTTGCACGACGGGAACAAATGATTGCCAACCTGAAGCTGGATAAGGAAAACCTCAACACGGCTATCAAGAACCTGAGCCTGGCGGAAATCAGTTACCATCAGGCGGAAGTGAATTTTGAACGCGACAAGAAACTGTACGGCAAGGATGCTGTTTCGCAGGAGACTTTCCAGAATACCGAGGATATATATAAAAGTACGCGCATAAAGGTGGAAGTTGCCAAAGACCAGATCAAGGTGTCACAAGCGCAGATTGCCGCCGGGGAAGCGGCCATCGCTTCTGCCAATGCAGCCATCGAATCTACCCGTGTCTCTCTGGGGTATTACCGTGTCATCGCGCCGGTCGACGGGGTGATCGCCAAACGCTGGTCGCTTCCGGGGGATATCATCCAACCGGGACAGACACTTTTCACCATCAACGAAGGGAAAGATCTCTGGGTGGCTGTCTATCTGGAAGAGACTAAATACCGTAATATCCGGCTGGGACAACCGGCAGACTTCACACTCGACGCTTTCCCCGACCTTATGTTCTCGGGAAAGATATTCTATATAGGAACGAATACCGCTTCCGAGTTTTCGCTTATCCCGCCCAGCAATGCTTCGGGAAATTACACCAAAGTGGCGCAACGCATCCCGTTGAAGATATCCGTCGAGAAGGCGATGAAGAAAAAAGAGAAGGTGGCAATGCCCCGGTTAGTGTCGGGAATGTCTGCAACCGTTAAGATCATCAAGGAGAAATAATGGGTACGACCGGTAATACAGATAATAGCGCATACAAATGGCTGGTGCTGGGAAACATCATGATCGGTACGTTCATGGCCGTGCTCGACTCTACCGTTGTCAACACCGGGCTGCCTGCTATCATGGGGACGCTCGGTGCCAGTATCAATACGGCGGAATGGGTGTTGACGGGTTATATGCTGGCCATCGCCAGTATCCTTCCGGCTGCCGCCTGGCTCTCCGACCGCTTCGGGTACAAAAAGATTTATTTCCTCTCCCTGCTGGTGTTTACCTTCGGCTCGTTTATGTGCGGCAACTCCACCTCGATCGAGGAACTGATCTTCTGGCGGGTGATAGAAGGATTGGGATGCGGGGCTATCATGCCGGTCGGTATGGCGATAGTAAGTAATGTTTTCCCGCCGGAACAACGGGGGATGGCGCTCGGTTTCTGGGCGATTGCCTCAGCCGCTTCCGTCTCTTTCGGCCCGTCGATAGGGGGCTATCTGGTGGATAACCTGAACTGGAACTATATCTTCTATGTCAACGTTCCGGTCGGTGTGCTGGCCTTGTTCTTTACGGCAATCCTGCAAAAAGAATATAAGGCAGAAACGGTACAGCCGTTCGATATTGCGGGGTTCATTACTTCGGGTATCTTTCTTCCTTTGTTCATGTATGGTTTGTCGGAAGTAAATTCGTCGACCAACACACAGGGGTGGAACAGTCCGGTGGTACTGGGTTCGATGTGGATATCGGCCGTCGTGTTCATCCTTTTTATCTATTTCGAGCTGACGGTGAAACATCCGCTGATCGACCTCAGGATATTCAAAGACCGTAACTTCGCGTTATCCAACCTGATGATGTTCATATTCGGGATAGGGATGTTCGGCAGTACGTTCCTGATACCGCTTTACCTGCAAAACAATCTGGGGTATTCGGCGTTCCAGGCCGGTATGTTCTTTATTCCGGTAGGGATTATCCAGGGTTTCTGCTCTCCCACCGCGGGTGCTTTAGGGCAGAAAATCAATCCGAAGATATTGATAGCGGCCGGATTGCTCCTGATGTCGCTCAGTTTCTATCTTAACTTCTTCCTCTCTTTTCTCACGGAAAAGAGGTATATCATGATGAGCCTTTACCTGCGTGGTGTGGGAATGGGGATACTTTTCACGCCGCTACTGACTTTATCGCTGGCTCGTATCGGTGTCGACAAGATGGCGCAGGCTTCGAGTATTACCAACATCGTCCGCCAGATGGGTGGCAGTTTCGGGGTAGCGATCTTCAGCCATATGCTTACACAGCGCACCAGCTATCACACGCAACGTTATAGCGAAGCATTGAATTATACGGGCGAAGCCTACCAACAGACCATCGACCGCTTAAGTTCTTTCGCCCAACAGACCGCCGGGGCAACCGGCCATACGGCACAATCGCTGGCCGAACAGTTAATCATCAAACGGCTTGAACTGGAAGCATACATAGGCGGCATCAACGATGATTTCTACATTGCGTTCATAGTCACCTTGCTTTGTATCCTTCCGGTGTTCTGGCTTCGCAGGGTTAGAAAAACCAAATGACTTATCTTGCTTTTATCCAAACTAAATCATATCTTTGTTTCCATAAAAGCAAATAGATTGTCTAAATGGAAACAACTCAGGAAATCCTCAACAAACTACGCGACTATAAAGCCGCTTTTGCAGAGAAATACGGGATCGAACGTCTCGGCCTGTTCGGTAGTTGTGCCCGTGGCGAACAAGACGACCGAAGTGACATCGATGTGGTAATCAAGATGAAAACGCCGAGTTATTTTACACGTTTCGATATTCGAGAAGAACTCGAAAAACTCTTTAGAAGAAAAGTAGATTTAATAACCTTACACGAAAATCAGTTCCCTGCTTTTCGTCAAAATGTAGAACGAGATGCGATCTATGTCTGAAATGAGCATATTGCAACGCTTGGAATTTCTCACAATGAAAGCCCGGCAAGCTGTTGACCGTACATCACATATTACGAGTCATCACGACTTTTTATGCTCACCAGACAACATGGATTTATTTGATGCTACAGTATTAAGAGTTCAAGTTACAGGAGAAATGTTGAAACAAATAGAAGATATCACTCAAGGTCAACTATTAACGCCCTATTATCCCCAAATACCATGGCGGGCAATATTTGGTTTGCGCAATGTCATTTCACATGAATATGCAATGGTTGATCCGGAAGAATTCTTCAGAATATTAAAAACAGATCTTCCTGAATTATTAATTGTACTTGATAACATCATTACTGACTTCCGTGCTGGTCGGTTCAATAATAAATTTATACAATAGACTATAATCTGCCCCCTTTTCCTGTCAAGTTTCCACTATTTTATCACTTTCTACTGAAAAAATGCTTGCATTTGAAAAATAATGTGTAATATTGCCCCTGCAATAAGATATGAAAACTAGAAAAGTAAAAGAATGATTGCAGGTATAGCATATTATACATGGGCATTGATGACCCCTTGGGGGGTTAGAATTTACAAATAAACAAGCGCAGCGGCCACGTCCTGCATTGTTGCAATCATTTGTATTGCATCCTTTATGCCGGTTCTTTCCGGTTCTTTTTATCAATTAATTTAGTACAAATATATTGTCAGTTGTCAACCGTCAGCTGTCAATTAAAATAATACATACCGATGAAAGTATTGAAATTCGGCGGAACGTCCGTAGGTTCCGTGAATAGTATTCTGAGTGTTAAGAAGATAGTAGAGGCTATTGAAGAGCCTGTAATCGTTGTCGTATCGGCCCTGGGCGGCATAACCGACAAGCTGTTGGCAACTTCCGTCATGGCTTCCAAAGGGGATGTCGGATACGAAAGAGAGTTTTCTGAAATCATAACACGTCACCTGGATGTGATTGAAGGCGTTATACCTGGCAAGATGCAGCGGATCGAAGTGCAGAAAAAGGTCATGAGCCTGCTGGATGAACTGGGAAATATCTTCAAAGGTGTGTACCTGATCAACGACCTGTCGGCCAAGACTTCCGACACGATCGTAAGTTATGGGGAACGTATCTCTTCCCTGATTGTTTCAAACGTGATCGAGGATGCGCAACTGTTCGACTCACGCAAGTTTATCAAGACGATCAAGCAGTTCAACAAACACATCGTCGATTTCGAACAGACCAACCAGTTGATCAAAGAGACATTCAACCCGCTGCCTAAAGTTTCGCTGGTACCCGGTTTCATCTCGTCAAGTACGGAGAACGGGGAAGTGACGAACCTCGGACGCGGTGGTTCCGACTATACCGCCTCTATCCTGGCAACCGCCCTCGATGCTAACGTCTTGGAAATATGGACAGACGTGGATGGTTTTATGACTGCCGACCCGCGCGTGATCAGTTCTGCTTACGTGATCGACCGGCTGACATTTACCGAAGCAATGGAATTGTGTAACTTCGGTGCCAAAGTGATCTATCCGCCGACGATCTATCCGGTATATCATAAGAATATCCCGATCCGTATCCTGAATACGTTTAACCCGACCGCTCCGGGTACTTATATCTCGAAAGAGAAAGTAAAGGAAGAAGGTAAAGCCATTATCAAAGGTATCTCTTCTATTAACGATACTTGCCTGATCACCGTACAAGGTTTGGGCATGGTCGGTGTGATCGGCGTCAACTACCGCATCTTCAAGACATTGGCAAAAAGCGGCATCAGCGTATTTATGGTATCACAGGCCAGCTCTGAAAACAACACCACTTTCGCCGTCCGTAATGCGGATGCCGATCTGGCTGTGCAGGTGCTGGACGAAGAGTTTGCCCTGGAACGTGCGCAAGGCGATATGAACGATACAGTTGCTGAAAAAGACCTGGCAACCGTAGCGATCGTCGGTGAAAACATGAAACGTACGCCGGGCATTGCTGGTAAGCTGTTCGGTACGCTGGGTAGTGCCGGTATCAGTGTGATTGCTTGTGCACAGGGAGCTTCCGAAACAAATATCTCGTTTGTTATCAAGCTCAAATACCTGCGTAAGGCGTTGAACTCCATCCACGACTCCTTTTTTCTGTCACAATATAAGGTACTCAACCTCTTCATTGCCGGTGTAGGTACTGTCGGTGGGAACTTACTGGAACAGATACGTATCCAGCAACCCAAGCTGATGGAGCAAAACGGCCTGAAGCTGAACGTGGTCGGTATCGCCAATAGCAGGCGTGCCCTCTTCCTTCGCGAAGGACTGAACCTGGAAAACTGCATCGAAGAATTAAAAAAGAACGGTGAAGCAAGCTCTCCCGAACATCTGGTGGAAGAGATCCTGAAAATGAATATCTTTAATTCCGTGTTCGTGGATTGTACAGCTAATCCGGCTGTTTCCGACTTATACGAAACACTGCTCAATAATAACGTATCGGTAGTGGCAGCCAATAAGGTAGCCGCCTCTTCTTCCTACAGCAATTATATCAAACTGAAGGAAACAGCCCGCCATCGCGGCGTTAAGTTCCTGTTTGAGACAAACGTAGGTGCCGGACTTCCTATCATCAATACGATGAACGATCTGAGAAACAGTGGCGATCATATCCTGAAACTGGAAGCTGTTCTGTCGGGAACATTGAACTATATCTTTAATACACTGAGTGCAGACATCCCCTTCAGCAAAGCTATCCTGATGGCTAAAGAGGAAGGATATTCCGAACCCGATCCCCGCATCGACCTGAGCGGAAAGGATGTTCTTCGCAAGCTCGTAATCCTGGCACGTGAAGCCGGATATAAGGTAGAGCAGCAGGACGTTCAGCGTAAGTTATTCATCCCTGAAAAGTTCTTTGAAGGATCGTTGGATGAGTTCTGGTGCAAGATCAAGGAAGTAGATACCGAATTCGAAAGCAAACGCCAGCAACTGGAAGCAGAAAACAAACGTTTCCGCTTCGTTGCCAAAATGGAAAACGGTGCTTGCGAAATAGGATTGCAGGAAGTTGACAGCCACCACCCGTTCTACGAGTTGGAAGGCAGCAACAACATCATCATGATCTCTACCGAAAGATACCACGAGTATCCCATGATAATAAAAGGATATGGAGCCGGAGCCGACGTAACGGCAGCAGGAGTATTCGCCGATATTATCTCGATTGCAAACATTCGATAAGATGAAAAGTATAATTATTCTGGGAGACGGCATGGCCGACGAACCGATCAAGGCACTTGGAGGTAAAACCCCTATGCAATATGCAGATACTCCTTATATGGATAAGCTGGCTGCACTGGGGGTTACCGGACAATTGAAAACAGTTGCCGACGGTTTCCATCCGGGCAGCGAAGTTGCCAACATGGCCGTATTAGGATACGACTTACCGAAAGTATACGAAGGACGTGGCGTACTGGAAGCTGCAAGCATCGGCGTCACGCTCCAACCGGGCGAAATGGCGATGCGTTGCAACCTGATCTGCGTAGAAGGAGAAATCCTGAAAAACCATTCGGCCGGACATATCTCCACCGAGGAAGCCGATCAACTGATCCAATATCTCAACGAGAAACTGGGATCCGACCGGATCAAATTCTATACCGGCGTCTCTTACCGTCACCTGCTGGTAATCAAAGGAGGCGACAAAAGGCTGGATTGCACACCGCCTCACGATGTGCCTCTCCACCCCTTCCGTCCTTTGCTGATAAAGCCGGAAGTACCCGAAGCACAGGAGACAGCCGACCTGCTGAACGACCTGATCCTAAAGTCGCAGGAAATACTGAAAGATCACCCGGTCAACCTGAAACGTATAGCGGCAGGGAAAGACGCGGCCAACAGTATCTGGCCCTGGTCGCCCGGCTACCGTCCGGCCATGCAGACCATGCACGAAATGTACGGCATAAAGAAAGGTTCCGTTATCTCGGCGGTCGACCTGATACGCGGTATCGGTGTATATGCCGGACTTGAAGTCATCAACGTGGAAGGTGCTACCGGGCTTTACGATACCAACTACGAAGGCAAGGCTTATGCCGCCCTCGAAGCCCTCAAGACAAACGACTTCGTTTACCTTCATGTGGAAGCCAGCGACGAAGCCGGACACGAAGGTGACGTAGATCTGAAGATAAAAACAATCGAGTATCTGGATAAACGGGCTATCCGTATCATTTACGAGGAGTTGCAGAAATGGGACGAACCGGTTGCGATCGCCGTCCTGCCCGACCATCCTACCCCCTGCTCGATCCGTACCCATACCAATACACCGATCCCCTTCCTGATCTACAAACCCGGACAGGAACCGGACGCAGTGACCTGCTTCGATGAATTCAGCGTCCTCAACGGCAAATACGGTGTATTGGAAAAAGATGAATTTATAAAAGAGTTATTATGAAATATTACAGCACAAACAAAAAGGCTCCCCTGGCCACACTCGAGGAAGCCGTTGTAAAAGGCCTTGCCGGTGACAAAGGGTTATATATGCCCGAGCACATTGTCCGTCTGGACGAGGGCACGATCAACAATATGAAGAACCAGTCTTTCCACGAAATAGCCTGCACCGTAGCACAAGCTTTCTTCGGTGAAGATATTGATACGGAAACATTGGACGAGATCGTAAAAGACACGTTGTCGTTCGACACCCCAGTGGTTCATGTCAACGACAATATATACAGCCTTGAATTGTTCCACGGCCCTACACTGGCATTTAAAGACGTAGGCGGCCGTTTCATGGCACGTGTGCTGGGATATTTCATCAAAAAAGAAGGTCTTAAACAGGTAAATGTGTTGGTTGCCACTTCGGGAGATACCGGAAGCGCCGTAGCCAACGGCTTCCTGGGCGTACCGGGCATCCATGTATATGTGCTTTACCCGAAAGGAAAAGTAAGCCCTATCCAGGAATGCCAGTTCACGACATTGGGACAGAACATTACCGCTTTGGAAATAGACGGCACCTTCGATGATTGCCAGGCGCTGGTTAAATCGGCTTTCATGGACGAAGAACTGAACCGTCACATGAAACTGACCTCTGCCAACTCCATCAACGTAGCCCGTTTCCTTCCGCAGTCTTTCTATTACTTCAATGCGTATGCCCAATTGGACAAGATAGGTAAGGCCGACAACCTGGTGATCTCCGTCCCCAGCGGTAACTTCGGAAATATCACCGCCGGCCTTTTCGCCAGTTGGATGGGATTGCCTGTCAAGCACTTCATCGCAGCCAATAATCGCAACGACGTATTCCTGGAATATCTGAATACGGGTGTTTATACGCCGCGTCCTTCCGTTGCCACCATCGCCAACGCAATGGATGTAGGCGATCCAAGCAACTTTGCCCGTATCATGGATCTGTTCGACGGCTACGGTGATAAACATGAGGAGATATGCCAGTGGATCCACGGCTACCGCTTCACCGACGAAGATATCGAGTATACAATCAGATACGTATATAAAAACGACGGCTATCTGCTCGACCCGCACGGTGCCTGCGGCTATCAGGCATTGATACAGGATGCACTTGAAGCAGATGAAACCGGGCTCTTCCTGGAAACCGCCCATCCGGCCAAGTTCAAAGATACTGTCGACCGTATCCTGGAAGCGGATATCGAAATACCTGCCAAGCTCAAAGCCTTCATGCAGGGAACCAAGCAAAGCATCGAATTAAGCAAAGATTTCGATACATTCAAAGCCTATTTAATGAAACAATAACACACTTCTTGAAGTCACCGCGGCGATCTCTTCATCTCACCGCGGTGACTTCTTCATCTCACAAAGCTGAGTTCTTCATCTCGCGAAGTCTACTTCTTCATCTTGCAAAGCTTACTTCTTCATCTTTCAGAGTTGAGTTCTTTATCTTAGCTTTGTGAGTTCATCTTCTCATCCAAAAAATCTTTCAGGATTAGCGCATGATTATGATCCGGGCTCTTGGAAGCATAAAGCAATGTGACAACCGGATATTGCCTGATCTTCTCCACAAAAGCCTTTGCAGCATCCGAACCGTTCAGTTCCTTACGATACAACCCGGCAAACTCATGCCATCTAGCATCGGGATCCTGATGAAACCACTGGCGTATCTCCGGCGAAGGGGTAATGTCTTTCGCCCATAGGTCATAATGCATAGCTTCCTTTTTCATTCCTCGGGGCCACAAACGATCAACAAACACTCTGTAACCGTCCGAGCTTTCCGGATCTTCGTACACTCGTTTTATCTTTATCTGTGTCATATCCTTTTTATTTACATCATTTTAGGTATAAACAAGGTCGATAAACCGATTGTTGCAATCAATCTTCATAACTTGTTTTCTATCTTTTCCATAAACTTTCTTTTAATCCGAGTTGTTAGATAAATGCAAAACATAAACATATAAAGTTATGAGTACAACAACCGTAAAAACAGAACAGAAAAAAGAAGCTGCCCGTACATCAAACAAAGAGATCGCAGCATTTATTGGAGAACTTTTCTCATTCAACAGCAGTTTGAAACTTTTCCATTGGAGCGTTACCGGAACCGGTAGTTACGCCAAACACATGGCTCTGGACGAAGCCATCGCTTCTTTACTGGATGTGATCGACAGAATTACAGAAACAACATTCGCTATGGTTGGCGACATGAATATCTCAATCCCCGAAACAAAAACTCCGAAGGATATCGTTAAGCATGCCACCGATTTCTACAACTATGTAGAAAAACACAGAGACTTGTTCCCGGAAGCATTTTCACAATCAATTATCGACGACTACCAGGAAGCTATTCAACAATTGGTTTACAGATTGGTCAGACTGCAATAATCCGCAAACCGATACAACTGTCATTTTAGGTTTATATAGAAAAAGGTTATCTCCAAAAACGGGATAACCTTTTTCATATAATTAATATCACTTACAAAACAGATCAATCGACAGCCCACTGTTTCATTTCATACATATCAAGATACTCCTCCCATTCAGGATCTACTTCCGTATAGATAGAAATAGGAAGCAACTCGAAAGAGGCTAAAGCTTCATTCAACCGTTCGCCAAAAACACGAACCGTACGGGTATAGAAAACCCAGACCTTCTCTCCTCCTCCGGTATAAACACCTGTAAGGATAGACAGTTTATCTTTCTCCATGGCTTTCTTCAAAGTCTCCTGCACGTTTTCCATTTGTTCGGCAAGCTCCTCACTGGGCATTCCCTTTTCATCCCCCTCATATTTCCAGGTGATTTCCACACGCTCTTTAAACTTGCCCGACTGAACAAACTCCGTCAGTTCGTCACGACCAGATACAGCTACCAGATTTCCGGATTCGTCTTCCGACAAGGCAGTAAACCATTCATTGCTTAATTTCATATAATTATTTTCTTTATTATTCTAAGCGATATCATCCGAATAAAAGACAGCGCTTTCATCTTTTAACGAGTACAAACTTAGATAAAAATATGGGATTTATACCGATCCGGCAACAAATACTTATGTTCTATTTTTTGACTAGTCTGGCGGTTAATTTGTGTATGAGTTCTTCTCCCAACTCTACATCTTCAATCTGTTTGATCAATAGCTGGGAAGCTAACCGTCCCATATTGGCTATCGGTTGATGGATATAGGGAATAAAAACAGGCATAAAGTCAAATGCGTCACTCTTATCAAAGCAGACAACGTGTACGTCTTCCCCTATCCGAAAGCCCAGGTTCAATAGTTGCTTGATACCGGTCATGGCAATCGTATTCGTCGCAAAGAGAATGCCATCCATATCCTTTCTTTTCTGAGCTAACCAGGTAATTGCTCCGATTATATCCTCATCCATGTATTTATACCTAACTCTCTTTATAAGTTCTTCATCATACAGGCCGGCATCTTTCAAAGCATTGGTATACCCTCTTTCACGTTCGATCATATGCGGCTGGCTGTTCTCGTAAATGAGCAACGCAACTCTTTCACAATGAGTATCTATCAGATAACGGGTCGCTTCGTAAGCCGCCTGGTAGTTGTCGATCAAAACACCATTCACCTGCAACGAAGGGTAATAACGGTCTATCAGAACCAAAGGTATACGGTTATCTACCAGTTGTGCAATACTTTTCTCACCAAATTCAGTTGGAACGATAATGAAACCGTCGACCTGTCGACTCCGCAACAAACTGATCATCCTTTCCATCTGAACGTCACTTTCGTCAGTATTCATTATTATTACTGCATATCCGGCCTTTTCCATTTCTTCCTGTACATAAAAAGCTAATGTACCGAAGAAGGGGTTGGATATATCGGCAACCAGAAGGCCTATTGTCTGCGAACGACCACTTTGCAAACTCATAGCCAATCGATTCGGCTGATAGTTCATTTCGTGAGCCACCTTTTTTATCTTTTCAGACATTTCCTTACTGACACGACCGTTTTTATTTTTTCCAGTCAAGACTAGAGATACAGTGGCTGTAGAAACACCTACAGCCAATGCTATATCTTTTATTGATACTCTTTTCATACGTTCCATCATAAATCCTCCGCAAAGTAACAAAAAATGCTCTATTTATTACGTTGTTTTACAGCGAATAGAGATAATAAGAAGCCTACTAAAAATATAAGGATCGTTCCAAATACGATTGTCAGATAACTATGGAATACCGTATTATTGCCAAAGCTCATCCAGGCAATCAGGATAACGCCACAAACGACTCCGATCATTGCATGGATACTTTTGACCCTCTTCACCATATACCCTAGCAGGAAAAGCCCTAACATACCTCCGCTGAATATGGCAGCCAGACTCCACCAAGCTTCAAGAGCACTTTGTACAGACATCATTGCCAGGCCTAACCCCATGCCCAGAACTCCCAGGATGAAAGAAGTTACATACAGAACATACATATTTTGCTTATCCGTCATCTTTCGTTTATGCTGGAAGAAGTCTGTCAGGATAATCGTAGCCGAACTATTGATACTGGTAGAAACCGTGCTCATTCCCGCTGCACAAATCGCCGCAATCAGCAACCCGGTAATACCCGTTGGCAAACCATGAACAATAAAATAAGGGAAAACAGCATCGTTCGCCGTCCCTTCCGGAAGCAACTCGGGAGACGCGGCATAGTAAGCAAACAGGGCTGTCCCGATAAAGAAGAAAAACATACTTACCGGAACATACAGAAGCCCTCCGAACAAGGCTGCAGAACGTGCACCTTTATCGTCTTTCGCCGTTTTATACCGCTGTACATAATTCTGGTCGATGCCATAATTTTGCAGATTAATAAAAAGTCCATATACCAGAGTGACCCAGAATGTGGTAGTCCCCAGGTCAGGTCCGAAACTACCTAAAGAGAATTTGTCATACTCCTTTGCGATCGAAAACAACTGTGAAGGACCCTCCGGCATGGAGAACAGCAGAACTATGACACAAGCCAATGCTCCGGCGATCAACACAATACCCTGTATCGCATCTGTCCAGATAACGGCAGTTATTCCCCCCAGGACGGAGTAAATAACTACGCAAAGCCCGGAAACCATAATAATAACAGGAATGCTCCACCCCAACATGGAGTGTAACGGTAACGCCATCAAATACAGGACAGACCCGATCCGGGCTACTTGTGTCAGCAAATAACAACAGGAAGCATACACCCTGGCCCAATACCCGAACCTTTCTTCCAGATAACTATAAGCAGAAATACTATTGATATTCCTGTAAAAAGGGACAAAATATTTAGCTGCGATCCAGGAGGCGATCGGTATAGACAAACTGAATACAAACGGGTTCCAGTTTCCCATATAAGCGTTTCCCGGCAATGCTAGAAAACTGATGCTACTGACATAAGTTGCAAATATAGACATCCCCACCACCCAGGCCGGCAATCTTCCTCCGGCAGAGGTATATTCGTTTGAATTTCTGTTTTTCGAGAAAAAAGAACATCCAAACAATAGAGTTCCTGCCATAAAGGCAAAAAAGACGATAAAGTCGAGTATTGATAGTTCCATAAGTATTCTTCTAATATAAATTATATCACAATCTTGTTTCAATAAAATGGCCTAAGTCCAGATATTTTTGATAAAGTGGCAGGTATTGATGGTGTATATCCTCATCCGGATCATATTGGGTGGCAAAACCTTTTCCCATTATCTGTTGCGCTTCTTCTATCCTGGAATAAACTCCGGCAGCCACAGCCGCGAACATGGCTGCACCTAAAGCGCAGGCTTGTTCTGAACGGGCTACTTTAATAGGCATATTCAATACATTGGCAAGCGTCTGCATCACAAAAGGTGATTTTAAAGAAATGCCCCCGATCGCAGTTATACTCTCTATCTTTACCTGTTGTTTCAGGAAACAATCGACAATCGATTTTGAGCCGAAAGCGGTAGCTTCTACCAATGACTTAAAAAGTAACGGGGCAGAAGTCCCCAAAGTCAAACCAGAAATAAGCCCGGTCACATTTTGGTTTGCATCGGGGGTACGCCTTCCGTTCAGCCAATCGACAGAAACCGGTATGCTTTCACTAACCGGTATTTTCCTGGCTTCTTCCGTCAGTGAGGGTAATATCCTACGATCCAGCAACCGGACAATGTTTTCTGCTTCCTCTTCATTATAAACCGACGGCAAAATGTTTTTCAAAGGCCATAACAACATATCTTTAAACCAGGCATATACATCACCAAAAGCTGATTGTCCGGCTTCCAGTCCGACCATCCCGGGTATTACAGAACCATCAACCTGTCCGCATATTCCGGATATCTGAGAATTCTTTATCTCATCATAAGAAGCCACCATAACGTCGCAAGTAGATGTGCCCATCACACGAACGAATGTTTTCTCAGAGATCCCGGCCCCTACTGCCCCCATATGGCAGTCGAGGGCACCGACACCTACGGCAACCTGGATGGGGAGCCCCAAACGTACCGCCCATTCTTCCGATAAATATCCGGCACAAGCATCACTTGTATAAGTAGATTGATAAAGGTGACCTTTAAAGATATCCAATAAGGGATCCAGTGTCGTAAGAAAATCAGAAGAAGGCAGGCCGCCCCATTTCTCACACCACATTGCCTTATGTCCGGCAGCACAGCGGCTCCGACGGATATTTTCCGGAAGAATATTTCCAGTTAACAAAGCAGGCATCCAATCACAATGCTCCACCCAGCTATATGCAGATTTCCGGATTGACGGATCGACACGAAGCAGATGCAACATCTTAGCCCACACCCATTCTGCAGAATAAATACTTCCACTATATGCTGTAAAATCTGTTTCCCATCGTTTAGACAAATCATTTATCTCACCCGCCTCCTTCACTGCCGTATGGTCTTTCCATAAGACAAACATGGCATTTGGATTATCCGAGTATTCGGGTAATAATGATAATGGCATTCCGCTTTTATCCAATAAAACAGGGGTAGACCCGGTTGTATCGATTGCTATACCGACAACTTTCTCCGCTGTTCCTTCCGGACATTGGCTTAATGTCCGCCTGACAGCCAACTCCATACTTTCCATATAATCTAACGGATGCTGGCGATACTGGTTTATTGCAGGATCACAATAGAGTCCTTTCTTCCAACGAGGATAAAATTCTACATCTGAAGCCAACTCCTCTCCTGTAATTACATCAACCAATAATGCCCGGCAGGAGTCAGTACCGAAGTCAATACCAATTACATATTTATTCATAACTACTTACTTTTTCTTATTTGGGTTTGTAAATAAATAAAGATGACCATCTTCTGCTCCAACCAAGATATCTTTTACTCCATCTTTATTCCAATCCGAAACCGTCGGACAAGTGGTATGTCCTGCCAGTTTCTTTTCTCCCATATCTCCCCTATCGATATAATAGACCTGTCCATTATCTTCTTTGAGATTTTCCAGATAGGCAACATTCTTGCTGTTTATGATAATATCCAAATCACCGTCACCATCCCAGTCTACAAAGCAAAACTTCCTCCTCCCTGATGCTCCAGCCTGCTTATCGTTCAATCTTAAAAGTTCCGTTTTATCCGATTGTATCCGGTGGAATATACGTTTACCCGGCTTTAACCAAAATTCGTCACCTTGCTTGAATCGTTCATAAAAGCATAAATAACCTTCATTATCCAGCATGACAAGATCGGTCAATCCATCCTTATTCCAGTCAATAGCAAAAGCAGACGTACGCCATTGAGTAACCAGATCTGTTGGCCCCGGATTCCACCAGTTCCATGCTGGTTTCTGAGGAGTTCCTCCCCAATCCACCTTCATTTTAAATGGTCCCTGAAGATTGATAGGATCTCCTGTGTTTTTATACCAAAGAATTTCCCCCAAAATAGAATTAATAATTATATCTGCTCGACCATCATGATCCCAATCAGCCACAGTTGGTACCGTATATCCCCATTTTGCCTCACAGGGACCTTGTATTGAGCCATTTTCACCAGCCAATATTCTGATCGGCTCATTATTTGCCAGTAAAAAAATCGGGGCTGCCCATACCGGATTTTCACCACCTGAAAGATTTTCGATAAATGCCAAATCTCCTGCAGAATTTCCTACGATCAGATCTTCGTCTCCATCTCCATCCCAGTCAACGCTATAAGGTGTCACTAACGCACCGAATTTCACGTTATCTGCTTTTTGTTTTAAATAAACCAGAGATTCAAAAACAGGCATGTTATCTTTGACCTTTCCTGTATTTTTTATGAACGCAATTCTCCCATCTTCTTCACCTGCAAGAATATCAACATGGCCATCTCCATCAAAATCAATAGCAACCGGAATAAACATCTCCAACGTTATCTTTATCAGTCCTTTTTCGTTCTCTAAATAACGCCCCTCTCTAAAGACCGGCTTTTCACGGGTTCCTATATTTTCATACCAGGTTAGTTTATCAACAAACTCTCCACATATGATATCCAGATCACCGTCTCCATCAAAATCGAACATCATCGGACAAGGATATCCATAGCTGTCTATCGGTCTGCCATCCGCATTCAACCGACCTTTATTGATGTATTTTCCATTTTGATTTTCCAATAGATAAACATATCCGTGCAATGGGCCGTTCTTCCAATTCCCGTTCGCATCAAAAGCATTATCCCAACCATAATCGCTCCACTCATCGATACCGACCAAAATATCCCAGTCACCATCATTGTCGTAATCAACATAACTCCATTTATTGCTTCGGGTCTTCTTTATATCAGTAGCCGGATTCACGTCTACATTTATATCAACCAATTCAGAAAACAAATTCTTTCCAAAGTCTCTATATTCACCACCAGGCTTCAACACATGCAATTTATTCCCTTTATAAGACGGATAAATAGCATTTGTACCTTCTGCAATCCATACAGGTTTATCAAACAACGGCTCGTTCTTTGTTCCGATGTTTTTATAAAAATAGAGTCCTTTATTTGGAGCAGAAGTACAGGATACCAATATATCCAATAACCCGTCATCATCATAATCCACCGGGATGGGAACAGGCCATAATCCGACTTCCAAATCGACAGTCAAATCCGGATTATTATATTTTATGATCGAGAAATCTTTACTCTCTCCATATAATGTAATTCCAGTAAATAAGAATAAGAAAAGGATACTTATGCATTTCATACCACACTATTTTATATTAATCAATACTCACTTCAGAGAGCTTTCTAAAATCTTTTATCCGATGGAATGTCAAAAAATTAGCATCGTGATTATTACGTGCTCCACCTGTTTCATCATCAAATGCAGTACGGGAAAGGAATATGATATCATCCCCTTCAAATAGCCATTCTACATATTGGAAACCATGATATTTGACATCCGGATGTTCTAAAACGATCTTGTGAACCGTCCAGTTCTGTAAATCTATTGAACTACACAGAGCTTGCGTATTACGAACTCCGGCAGGATTACCTTTGCCTCGGAATTCCGGTTTAACGTAATTACTCAACATCCAATACCGTTGTGATTTCTCATCATAACGAATGGTAAATTTCTTACTACCACCAGGGAGTTTTATAAATCCTGTTTCCGGATCAAATGTTGCTTTTTTCCCATTTTTGCTGATCTTGACAATGGCCGCATACTCGTCTTCTCTACTGGGAGCATCCACTCTCAATATATCAAACATTTCACCTTTAGGACCAACGACGGCATTTCCTTCCAACCATGCATTAAAAGCTCCATTCAGATATGTAGAATCATACATTAAATAATTCGTCTTACTCCAATTATCTGCATTCAATAAATCAGAATTAACCGGAGCAGAGATCATCATTGCGCTATATCTCTGTCCCCACTTCGTTGTAGGTGCCGTTGCATATTCTAAAGCTCTCCATATCCGTCCGTTATGAATTACCATAGGCATTGGCGCTGTATGATACTCTCCCGGTAAGATCAATCCGTTTTTCGAATGATAAGGGATTGTCCATGTATAACCGCCATCATCCGAACGACGTATATTAAAATTTCCATGATGTTTATTTGGGCCCATAACATAAACTATACCATTATGCACAAATAAATTTGACCAGAACTGCCCATCAATAGTCGCAATCTGTATCCAACTCCCCCCTCTGTCTTTCGATAAAAATATGCGAGTTTGCGCAGATCGAAATTCTGATGACTTAGGGCCGAACTCATCATGCGAGGCTAAATAACTTCCATCCGGTAAGACACACATACCCGGTGATCCGATATACTTCCCTGTTTCCTTTGAAATATGGCTCACGACTACTCCCGGAGGATTGTTCTGAGCAAAACAAACACAATTCAAACAGACAAAAAAGAAGAAAGCATAATATTTAAGATGTTTCATATACAATGTTTTTATGGTTTAGAGAAAAGAGCAGTTTTCACCAGTTTGTTCAACTGCTCTTTTAATGTACATATTAACTTATTTCAGCCACTCAGAATGCTGAACTAGATTCTTCGCTTTATCAATAGCCGACTGAGGCAACGGCCATACATAATGCTTATTAGGATTAAACACTCTCGTTTCAATGATTTTAAGAGGAAGAACCCCTGGGATTTCATAACTTACAATCTCTTTATTCAATACTTTCTCTGCAATTCTCCAACGTAAAATATCATAATATCGTAAGCCCTCTCCTGCTAATTCAACACGACGCTCGTTTCTGATAAATTCCCGTAATTTGTCCTGAGTATTATACCTATTTCTATCCACAACCGGCATACCAGCTCTCTTTCTGACCTGATCCAATGCATCATAAATAGAGGCATCAGGCCCTGAAGCCTCATTTTTAGCTTCCGCATACATTAATAAGACATCGGCATAACGGAAAATGATCCAATTCACCCACATAGAACGCTGCTGAGTATACATATCGCCTATATATTTTCTAAAATAGACATAAGTCTTTGCAGCAAGCCCGTCATGTTGGTTATTGATGGGGTCATAAGTCACACCTGCAAATGTTTCGAAAGGGACAATAAAGTTCATCTTAAAACGAGGATCTCTGTTTTCCCAGGGATTCTGAGGATCGAACAGAGAAGATTCTGTAATAGGTAAACCATCAGAGCATTCATAAGAATTGACCAAATCCGGTAACGGCATAGATAAACTGGAGCCACCAATTGTATAGAATCCATGAGCAAAACACATGGTATGTGTCTCCAGATTTTCAGCATATTGACGAGCTAGAATAACTTCTTTTGTTTGATTATTAAATGCTGTCAAAAATAACTCATCATAATTAGGATGTAATTCATAAGCATTCAAATCCATTACACCTTTTGCAGCTTCAGCAGCTTCACTCCAGCGCTCGTTGTATAATAATACTCGAGCTTTTAAAGCGAGAGCTGCCCCCTTAGTAGCCCGACCAGCATCTGAGGCAGGCCAGGAAACCGGTAACTCATCTATTGCCAAATTCAACTGCTCAAGTAAATATTTCAAGACTTCTTCTTTCGGAGATTTTTCAATATCACTTTCATCCATAGACAAGACACTGGTCACCAATGGTACATCCCGGTATAAAGTAATCATCTCAAAATAACGCATCGCTATAATAAAGCGAGCCTGACCCGCTAAATTATTTTTCTCCTCCGCTGTCAAATTAGGTATGATTTCAAGCTTATTCAATAATTCCAGGCAATGACGGATATAAGTATATCCCCATTTATAGGAAACAATATTCGTTGTTGACTCAAAAGTTCCATTAGCTACCAGGTTACAATTTCCACGTCCCGGGCCAGCAGAATTATCACTCATAGGCTCAAAAGAATAATCCTGCCAACCAGGCAAATCCTTATAAGCATTATTGACCCACATCTCAGCCCGGTCATACGAAGTCCAGAATGTTGCATCGGATGGATTCGCCAAAGGTGGCGTTTCCAGAAAATCAGAACAAGACATCAAGCTCAATCCGATACCCAGCAAATATATTTTATTCAAAAGTTTCATATCTGTATTATATTTAGGTTATACTATTAAAACGACACATTAACACCAAAAGAACATACTTTAGTTAACGGATACATATTACCATTACCAACTGGTGACTCAGGGTCAACACCTTTCATTTTGGTAAATGTAAACAGGTTCTCTGCATTCAGATAAAAGCGAATGCGCTCCATTGACAATTTCTTTACAAAACCTTCAGGAAGAGTATATCCGATCTGGATATTCTTAGCTCTCAGATAAGCTGAATTCTGTAACCAGAAAGAAGAGAAACTACCGACATTGATACCGCCGATCCTCAGTTTAGGATATTTTCCGGCTATCCAGCTTCCATTGTCATCCTGATGCCAACGATCCATGTGATGTTCCTGAAGTGAGCCCAAACTCTCCGGTAACGGAAGGCCACCATAGCTATTAATATATGTTTTCTGAGACGCTACACCTTGTAAGAATATATTCAAATCAATACCTTTCCATCCAAAATCAAGATTAATACCAAATGGGAATCTAGGGCGGGAACTACCTAAGCGAACGCGGTCGTTTGCATTAACAGTCTCGTTTTCATCTGTATCCTGATATTTCAAATCACCAATACCTGTTTTTATATTTTGGAATGCATGATTTTTTACTTCTTCGTCACTGGCAAAAATACCTTCACATTTCCAGCCATACCATTCATTCATTTCATGTCCTACTTCTGTAATATAATTACCGCTAATTACCGGACTACCGATCATCTCTTTCACTTTATTCTTTGCGTCCGAAACCTGTAATGTTACTCCCCATCTAAAGTCATTTTTCTGGTCACGATAAGAGAACATAGCCTCCCAACCAATATTATCAACCACTCCTACATTCATAATCGGAGCACTCATGCCATAAGTGTCAGGAACAACCGGAGTCATTAAAATATCGGAAGTACGGTCTTTAAAGCCATCCAATGACAAAGAGAATTTATCATTCAAGAAAGAAACATCCACCCCTATATTGGTTGTTGTTTTTGTTTCCCATGTCAACTGATCGTTAATAGACTTTGTATAATATGCACTTGTATGCGACATACCACCAAAATAATATGCAGAAGTGGAGATAGTGGAATAATGTTGATATAAAGCAGATGTATTCTGGTTACCGGCCTGTCCCCACGATACTCTCAATTTAAGATTTGAAATATAGTCTTTTGCACGGAAAAACGGTTCTTCCGAAATACGCCATCCGGCAGAGAAAGCCGGGAACAAACCCCATCTCACCTTTGAAGAGAAACGTGAAGATCCATCATAACGCAAGTTCGCTTCTGCAAGATAACGACCTTTCCATGAATAATTTATACGTCCAAAGAAAGAAGCGATAGCCCAATCGGAAGCTGTTCCGGAAGTTGTCCAGACATTAGGATCCGCACTACCGGCATTTATTACATAGATATCATCAGTTAAAAAATCACGTCTGCCTACTGTTTCCTGGTAATCTTTATTCCATTCAATAGATGAACCCGCCATAACCTTTAAATCATGATCTTTGGCAAATACTTTGTCATACGTAAGAAGAGCCTGCAGGTTATGTTCGTAATTGGATTGATTAAATACAGTCATTGAGTTTGTACTATAATCAAAATCAACAGTTTTACAATCTTCCGGACTAATAAACTGCATACGCTTACTAAAGTTGACTTCACGTGTAGGGTCATATTTACCAAAATAAGTTCCTTTCAGATTCAAGCCATCCAAAATATTCCAGGTTAAAGATAATGATCCATTAATACGATTGAATTTCCTATTCTGGAAACCACCATCTTCCGAGGCCAGACCAAAACGGTTGGCCCAGGCTGTAACAGAAGCCCATTGTCCGTCTTCTGTGAAAATAGGCAATGCTGAAGGACGCCTGTAAGCAGAAGAAATAATGTCACCTAAATTACGGGTAGGCCCACTAGGATATGTCGCAGTAGATGGAGCATGCCGAGTCGATGGCATAAAATTTAATATAACTTCAGCTGTTAATTTCTCAGTTATTTTATACTGATCGTTTACCCTGAAGTTCAAACGATTGAAACTGGTATTTTTCATAATACCATCTTGATACAAATATCCGAATGAGAATAAAAAAGTATTCTTTTCACTACCTCCGGACACAGTTACGTTATGTTGAGTTTGAATAGACGGATCAAACAAATAATCAGGTCTGTTCGCACTAGGTTTCTTACCCGTACGGAATTCTTCCACTTGCTCCTCCGACCAGGTATAAGTCGTTGTATTCGGATTGTCATTATACTCAGCTTCCCTGAATAACCGGGCATGATCATAAGCATTTACCATTTTAGGATAGGTAGTTGCATCCTGTACACCGACATAGCCATCATAGGAAACACGTATTTTGCCCGCCTTTCCTTTTTTGGTTGTAACCAGAATAACACCGCCAGATGCCCTCGCTCCATAAATAGCTGCTGCTGCCGCATCTTTCAAAACCGTAACACTCTCGATATCCTGTGGATTCAAATTAGCCATCGAAATAGCTTGTCCGTCTACGATAACTAACGGATCATTCGAACTAAATGTACTTTTTCCGCGAATACTCATATTCATTGCTTCATTACCGGGTTGCCCACCTGTCTGAGTAACAGTTAACCCCGGTATTTGTCCCTGAATAGCCTGTTGTACATTCGTATAAGATCTGTTCTGAATTTCTTCTGAATTAACAGAAGCTACGGCACCGGTCAAATTCACTTTCTTTTGTGCACCATAGGCAACAACTACAACTTCATCGATCTTTTGAGTATCTTCCACTAACACAACTCGGAGATTTTTACCGTCACCCACCGGCATGTTTTGAGAATTATATCCGATAAAAGAAATTTGTAAAACAGCATTAGGGGAAACTTCGAAAGAAAAACTACCGTCAACATCCGTTATAGTCCCGTTTGTGGTTCCTTTTTCTACCACATTAGCTCCGATAACAGGTTGTCCGCTTTTATCAACGACAATTCCAACCACTTTCTTTTGCTGTTGCGCAACTTCGATCGCCATATCACTAATATCCTGTGTCTTAACAGGATTCTCTGCTAAAATTATAGCAGGACTCGCTAACATAAAAAACAAGGCGATAAACGCATTATTTTTCTTGTAAAAATCAGTTTTCATAATACATTTTGAATAGGTTACTATATAAAGAATTAAGTATAAAGTATGAGATTTAAGGAGATTGCCTCTCAATCATTCCAAGGTATTTTCACTACAATTTTCCGAACCATAGCCGTCTTTCCTATTTCCAGGCATGGTTTGTGCACATCATCGGGGAAAAAGACAAAAAAATGTTCTTTATCTGCATGCAAACGTGTCCCGGGTTTCCCTTCTAAAAACATTATATCAGCTTGTTCATCATAATCCGGATTTTCTGTTACTTCATTCATAGGTAATAAATCAATATACTCCTCTCCTTTTGAAACATATTGAATATCGATATATTTCCTATGCGCCTCATATCTGGCTGTCTCATGTTTTTTTGTTTCATATTCAGACACTGTTGCATATATTCCGTCATCCGATAAATCATACCGTCCAAGGGCTAATTCATTCAGATTATTTTTTTTCAGAAAATCAAATGCAACCTGCCATGCTTTTCCATTTCGTTCATTTTGTAAAACGAACAACTCCTGATTAATACTCTTGTCTGGTTTCATCGCCAACTCTTTATACCAAGCCGATTTAGAAATCCATTCATTTATATATTGTGTCGACAATTCAGAAGTTTTTTTCTTTTCAGATTTACATCCCATTATAAAAAAAAGAATGATAATGATTAGATAATAAAATACTTGCCTCATAAGTCATCAGATTTTATATTCAAATCCATTAGGTTTTTTCTTATGATTTCACGTTCCGCATCTTTAAATTTATGGAACGGTTCTCCCATATAATCACTGCAGACCCCCATCAGGTTTAAAGCAGTTTTTACCCCTTTTATATAACTGGAAGCATATTTTCCGATATTATATAAAGAAAGGCTGATTTTTAAAACCTGGGATTGCAGTTCTGCCAGTTTCTCAAAATCTTTACAGGCTGCAGCATTGTAAAGAGCAACATATAAATCCGGGAATAGATTCGCTCCACCGTTCACACCGCCATGCCCTCCCATCAAAACGACTTCGGCTGTCATTTCTTCCGGGCCACATAATAATGTAAATTCCGGATCGTCTTTAAGTAAATAGATTAACTTCTGGAAATAAACCCCATTCGCAGAACTATCTTTCAATCCTATGATATTCGGATTTTTAGATAGAGACAGTACTGTTTCCGGTTCGATCATCACCTTTACATGGGAAGGCATATTGTAAAGGAACAACGGCAAAGGAAGTTGATTGGCCAGATCGTTATAATATTGAATCAATTCTGCTTGGCCGGGAGCAAAATAATAAGGAGGAGCTGCCACCAGAGCATCTGCACCATAATGAGCAGCACTTGCTGCTAAAGATAAAGATTCAGAAAAACTAGTGTCCGTAATCCCAACCAGAACGGGAACGCGTCTTGCCACAATACGGCATGTTTCTTTGATCAGTTCTTTTCTTACATTATAACTGATATTCTGGGCTTCACCACTGGTACCCAAAATGAAAACACCGGAAACACCTCCTTGGATCATACGATTCAGAAGTTTTTCCAATCCAATGATATCCAACGTATCATTATCTATCATTGGAGTAATAGCTGGAGGAATAATTCCTCTTAACGGTTTAGTAAGCATAGATGATTATTTATATAATGGTCCAAAATTTTTACATGCACGATAATCTGCTCCTTCCAGGTTAGATCCGAATGCATTCCAGGCAGAAGGACGGAAAACCTTATCATCCTCTACATTATGCATACAAACAGGAATAGATAACATAGAAGCCAGTGAGATCAGATCCCCCCCTATATGTCCATAACTAATAGCTCCGTGATTTGCTCCCCAATAGTTCATCACAGAATACACATTTTTAAAATGACCTTCGCCTGTGACTCTGGGAACGAAGAAAGTAGATGGCCAGGTTTTATCAGTCCGTTTATTTATGATATTAAAAACATGATCAGGGAATGTAGCAGTCCATCCTTCGGCGATCTGCAATACAGGTCCCAATCCCTTAACCAAGTTCAAACGACACATAGTTACCGGCATTCCGGAACGGGTCAGAAAATTTGAAGAATAGCCATTGCCACGAAAATATTCAAGCGAAGCCGGATACCATATCGTAGCTTGTAACATTTTATCCACTTCCTCATCCGTGATTTCCCAATAAGGTTTCATTATAGGTAAACCATTTCCATCTTCTTGTTGTCCTGTCCCATCCAATGTGGTCGAGCCTGAATTTATCAAGTGGATAGCTCCATCCGCCAGAAGCCCATCCGGTTTCCAACCACTCACACGCTCTATTGCTTCCGGACTCCAATAAGTTCTAACATCAGAAAATATCTGCGCACGGTTTGTCAATAAATAACCAAACAACATAGAAATACCATTCAAATGATCATCCTCTGTTGCAAAAGGAATAGGTGCTCTCTTTCCATTCCAGTCGAATGATGAATTTAAAATAGCCTCTGAGAAATCCCCATTCGGTAAGAAATCCGTCCATTGCCGCTGTCCTTGAAACCCTCCGACAATTGCATTATGCCCCATTGCCTCTTCTTCATATCCCATATCCCACAATTTGGAATTTCCAAACATCAGGTCACGCATGATGATCGTCATTTTAACAACAAACTCCCAATCTGCATCCTTTTGTTCACGCGTTTTACGAATAGATTCCGGATTGTAATCTTCTCCTTCCCGAGGCATACAATTAGTCTTTGTCCATTCCAGTGCTTTTTCATATTCATCCTTATCATAAATATTCAATTGAATACGTCTAAGCAATTCCGAACAATCGACATACTCCGTACGCATGCCCAAATATTCCTGCAAAAAATCAGGATTCACAATAGAGCCGGCAATACCCATAGAAACAGAACCTATGGCCAGATACGACTTTCCACGCATCATGGCAACAGCCAATCCAGCTTTAGCAAAACGCAATAATTTCTCCTTTACATCCGAAGGTATTTCAGTATCTGTCACATCCTGAACATCTTTACCATAAATACCAAATGCAGGTAATCCCTTCTGATTATGAGCAGCCAATGCCGCTGCCAAATAAACAGCCCCCGGGCGTTCTGTTGCATTAAATCCCCAGATAGCTTTCGGGATCAAAGGATTCATGTCAATCGTTTCAGAACCATAACACCAACAAGGCGTAACAGATAATGAGAGTCCAACTCCTTCTCTTTCAAATTTTTCAGCACAATTAGCTGCTTCTTTTACTCCACCGATACAGGTATCGGCAATAACACACTCTACCGGAGAACCATCCGGATAACACAATGTCTCACTATACAGCTTTGCAACCCGAATAGCTAACCCCATTGTCATTTCTTCCAATGACTCCCGAATACCACGACGTCGCCCATCAATAATAGGACGAATACCAATTTTAGGATAACAGTTTTTCATGATTTCATAAATTAGAATTATATTAAACGATTAACTCAAGAAAACACAACAATTTTAATTCTCTAAACAACTAATTTCCGCATATAATTAAACGATTAACTTTAAGAATTAAAAAAATATCTCCTTTTACAGTTGCAAACATAGTTAAGTTAAACGATTAATCAAAGATGTAATTACATGTTATTAAACAGTTTATTTTAATTTTCCCCGTAAATTATCCTTATTATTATCATTTAGAATAGACATAGCAGACATCTATTCATCAATTTCCAGAAACTTCTGCTGATTAATATTCAATAAACATATCCATAAATTTAATCGAATCTTTCAGTCTCTTTCTTCCTCTTTTTCCACAATTGGTAACTATTAAAAATATTCTGCCACAATACATACGATCCCGGCCCTACTGAAGAAACCGGATCGAGATAAGTATAAGACATCCAGATTGCGAGCACCGTATTCTTTTGTCCCAAAGCCTGTCCGGCACTGATACGGTCTTTATAAATAGTACCAATTCGCTTGCCGAGAAAGAATTGCAGGGCACAGGTTATAAAACCGGCAAGCGCGATCAAGATCTCCACTTCCACCGGAATAGTACTATGCGCCAGCGATTTTACAGTTTGAGCCGTGACGATAGCCAAAGCCATTCCCCACATATAAAAAGCCAGGTCATGAAAACCCAACAGGAAGTGATGTATTTTCGGAAGGCAATACCGGAAGAACAAGGCCAGAAAGAACGGGAAAAGTAACAACGGAAATACCTTACTCAATATCTTCAGAAAGGCAGCAAAGAAAGTGACATCCGCATGAGGTTCGACCAAAGGAAATATCAATGGCACGGCTACCGCAGCCAGGATATTCGATAATAAGGTATAAGTAGTCAGACTCGACGCACTCCCACCCAACTTTCCTGTAATCACAGCCGCCGCCGTTGCCGTCGGACAGATCAGGCAGACCATTGCCGCTTCAAAAACTTCCCGGTAAGAACCTCCCATAGGGACAAAGATCAGCAGTGCAGCCAGCAGACATGATGAAACGATCTGAAACAGCAACAACCAACCATGCCACGGAGACGGCATCAACTCCCTCCAATCTACTTTACAAAAAGTAAGCAACAACTGACCAAAGATTAAAAGCGGGGTTAGATACGAAACAAGCGTATTTACAAACGGTTTTGTCGGCTCCAGAAATGTAAAGTTGGCAAAAATAAAATATCCCAGTGCACCGGCCAGCATTGCAATAGGCAACGTCCAGTTTTTCAGAAAATTCAACATAGCACCTATCTTTAGATTTTCGGGACAAAGATAGGTATAATACTTAAACGAAGAGCCTCATTCGTTATGGAATGAGGCTCTCTTTTTTATTTATCTTCAGATCGGAAATCTTATTTTCTGAACGGCGCTTTCACCACCTGGGCTTTCAGGTTCCTGTTACGCACTTTCACGAAGATTTCCGTACCGGCCTTAGCATACTCAGGTTTCACATATCCCATACCGATACCTTTCTTCAATACAGGAGACATCGTTCCGGAAGTAACCACACCGATCACCTGGTCTTCGGCATCGACGATCTCGTAACCATGACGGGGTATACCCTTGTCTATCAGCTCGAATGCACATAACTTACGGCTTACGCCCTCTTTCTTCTGACGTTCCAGTTCTGCACGGTTGGTAAATTCTTTTCCTTCGGCAAACTTGGTGATCCAACCCAGACCGGCTTCAATCGGAGAAGTCGTATCATCCAGGTCGTTACCATACAGGCAGAAGCCCATTTCCAGACGAAGCGTATCGCGGGCACCCAGACCGACAGGCTTGATACCTTCCGGCTTACCTGCTTCGAAGATGGCATTCCAGATCGTCATAGCATCATCCAGATAGAAATAGAGCTCAAAACCTCCGGCACCGGTATAACCCGTGTTAGAGATAATGACGTTCTTGCATCCGGCAAATTCACCTGTTACAAATGAATAATAAGGAATAGAAGAAAGATCGACCGGAGTAAGGCGTTGCAGCACTTCAGTCGCTTTCGGCCCCTGGATAGCCAGCTGGGCTGTACGGTCGGAAGAGTTTTCGAGCTCTGCCCCCACTGTGTTATGGCTTACACACCAATCCCAGTCTTTCGCAATGTTACCGGCATTTACAACCAGCAGATACTTTTCCGGTTCGTAATGATAAACCAGCAGGTCGTCCACAATACCGCCCTTATCATTCGGGAAGCAAGTGTATTGTGCCTTACCCAAAGGTAAAACAGAAGCATCATTGGATGTGATACCCTGGATGAAAGCCAGTGCGTTCGGGCCTTTTACCCAGAACTCACCCATGTGAGATACATCAAATACACCTACACCGTTCACAACGGTCATGTGTTCGTCAATGATGCCGGTATATTCGATTGGCATGTTATAGCCGGCAAATTCGTGCATTTTTGCTCCCAATGCGATATGCACATCGGTAAACGGAGTTGTTTTCATGTTATTATTCGTTTAAGATTTCTGAGCTAGCAGCTCGGTTATTTTTATTATGGTTTGCATACTTTTTTCCAGTGAGTTGACCGGAAGGAACTCGTAACGTCCGTGGAAGTTCAGCCCGCCTGCAAAGATATTCGGGCAGGGCAATCCCATGAACGACAGACGGGCTCCGTCCGTACCGCCACGGATCGGCTTAACCAGCGGCTTAACGCCGACAGCTTCCATCGCTTCGAACGCCAGGTCTACGATATATTTCTTCGGTTCGACCACTTCACGCATATTATAATACTGATCGCGAAGTTCGAGCGTTGTGCTGCCCGGATGAATCTCATTCATACGTTTTACCAGCAGGCGCAACTGTTCTTTCTTCTCTTCAAACAAGGTACGTACATGGTCGCGGATGATATAAGACAAGGAAGCCTCTTCAATCGTTCCGGACATATTGGTCAGATGATAAAAGCCTTCATAACCGGCCGTATGTTCCGGGCGCTGTGAGACAGGCAACCAGGAAGCAAACTCGATAGCCAGCAGCGAAGCATTCAGCATCTTATTCTTTGCATAACCCGGATGCACATTCAGTCCTTTGAAAGTAACCTTTGCTCCGGCCGCGTTGAAGTTCTCATACTCCAGTTCGCCGATCTGTCCGCCGTCGATGGTATAAGCCCATTCGCAACCGAACTTCTCCACGTCGAAATGATCGGCACCCTGTCCGATCTCTTCATCAGGAGTAAAGCCGATACGAATCTTTCCATGTTCAATTTCCGGATGGTCTTTCAGATACTGAACAGCCGAAATGATAGCTGCTACGCCAGCCTTATCGTCGGCACCCAGCAAGGTCTTACCGTTGGTCACGATAATATCCTGGCCTTTATAGTCGTTCAGTTCAGGGAACATCACGGGAGAAAGTACGACATTCTCTTCTGCGCACAACACGATATCGCCGCCTTTATAGGATACGATACGGGGTGTTACGTTCTTACCGGACATATCCGGACTGGTATCCAGATGCGCAATAAAACCGATGGTAGGTACCTTCTTTGCCGTATTGGCGGGAAGCGTAGCCATGAGATAACAATTGTCATCCAGGGTAATATCTTCCAGACCGATTGCTTCCAGTTCCTTTTCCAATTCAAGGGCAAGCACCAGTTGTCCGGGAGAACTGGGCGTTGTGCCCCTCTCTTCGTCCGACTGCGTGTCGAACGTAACGTACTTCAAAAATCTCTCTGTCAGATTCATAAGGCTGTGTTTTTTAGAAACAGCTTGACCCGTCGTAGCAATGCGTACAAACACATTCCTTAGGCAAGCCGATCGATTGAATTAAATCTTCTACGGTGTTAAATTTGAGCGTGGTGATGTTCAACTGTTCACGGATACGCTCAACAAGGTTATTATATTGTTCGGTACCCGTTGTGGAATACTTATCCAGATCTTTTGCATCATCACCCTCTATTTCTTTAACAATCCGGCGGGCAATAAGTTCGAGATGAGATTTGGATGCAGAGAAGCCTACAAACGGGCATGCATGCAGGATAGGCGGACATCCGATACGCATATGTACCTCTTTTGCCCCGTATCCATACAGTATATTTACATTATCGCGAAGCTGTGTTCCGCGCACGATCGAGTCATCACAGAAGATCACCCGCTTGCCACGCAGCAGTTCACGATTAGGGATCAGTTTCATTTTAGCCACCAGGTCGCGCACAGCCTGGTTAGCCGGAGTAAAGCTCCGCGGCCATGTCGGCGTATATTTTACAATGGCACGGCGGTAAGGAATACCTTTTCCTTCGGCATAACCCAGAGCCATACCGATACCCGAATCGGGAATACCGGAAACGAAGTCGGCTTCCACCTCATCCTTCTTAGCCATCGAAACACCGCTGGCATAACGGGAAGCGTCCACATTCACTCCTTCATATTCAGACACCGGATATCCGTAGTACACCCAAAGGAAAGAGCAAACTTGCATCTTCTCATTCGGTTTACGCAATTGTGTCATCTTATCAGCAGTAAGATGTACTATTTCGCCGGGGCCTACATTATATTCCACTTCATATCCCAGGTTCGGGAAACTGCAAGGTTCACTGGTTGCAGCATAAGCACCTTCCTTCTTACCTATTAATATAGGGGTACGTCCCCATTTGTCGCGGGCGGCAATAATACCGTCTTCGGTAAGGATCAGCATCGAGCAGGAGCCTTTTACCTTTTCATGTACGATTTCTATTCCTTCCAGAAAAGTCTTACCCTGAGAGATAAGCAGTGAGATCAATTCGGTTTGATTGGTTTGTCCGGAACTAAGTTCGGAGAAGTGACAACCTTTATCCAACAATTCTTTCTCCAGCTCGTCCAGATTATTCACCTTTGCAACCGTTACTACGGCATATTTGCCCAAATGAGAATTAAAGAAGATCGGCTGCGGATCTGTATCGCTGATGATACCTATACCTGAATTTCCTTGAAATTTATCCAGTTCACTTTCAAAACGTGTACGGAAATAAGAATTTTCCAGATTATGGATAGAACGTTTAAATACGCCATTGTGGAGAGTTGCCATACCGCCTCTGCGGGTTCCCAAGTGAGAATTGTAATCTGTGCCGTAGAATAAGTCGGTAGCACAAGCCGAGTTAGAAATAGTTCCGAAAAAACCACCCATTGTTCTTACTATTTTTGATTTTTGAATTAGGACACAAATGTACAAGAATATTTAGACATATACCAAACCTGATAGTATTCTATCTAAAAATTATAATGGAAACATCTCAAACCTTAATATATATCCGTAAGCATTCGGCGTAGTGTATATAAACAACCTCTGAATGCTGCTTATGGAAACAGTATTACCTAAACTGTTTCATAGTAGTGAAACAAGTGTTTCACCTAGGAGAAACAACTGTTCCATTTAAGTGAAACACTTTTTCTAAAGAGTGTTTCATATCGGAAAGAAATAGACTTTCGACTAAAACTACGGTAAACAAAGAGCACCGATACGCAGTAAACATTTTTTAACTACACCAAAAACAAAAGGTTTCCAGCCATTTAGAAACAAATATCACTCCCGGTGAAAGAAAACGCTTGCATTGTAAAAAATAATATCTACTTTTGCACTCGGGTAAGTCCTACACGGCATGCTCCCTCGGAATCCCCCAGGGCTTGACCGCAGCAAGGGTACTTGGTTGTAGCGGCGCGATGTAGTAAGCTTACCCACCTGCCTCTTTAGCTCAGTTGGCCAGAGCACGTGATTTGTAATCTCGGGGTCGTTGGTTCGAATCCGACAAGAGGCTCTCCAAAAGAGGAAGTTTATTTATGTAAACTTCCTCTTTTTTTTATTATCATAATTGCATATTCTTGCAAAAGGATTAATTTTGCTGATGTAAACATTAAAACAGCAATATACATGGAAGAAAATAAAGGTTTACTATTAAAAAGCGCGATGACTTATGGCCTGGTCATGGGTATTTTCTGGGTGATAAAGTATCTGTTCTTTATTTTCAGTAATACAGTGCCCTCTCTTAATATTGTTTATCTGGGGTTGACACTGCTCGTTCCGTTTATCGCCTACTATCTGACCAAACGATATAAACAAGATATCGGAGGAACAATCAGCTTCTTCCACGCCTGGCGTTTCGGTACGATGCTGTATTTCTTCGCAGCTTTGATCGTTGCACTGGAGCACTTTGTGTTTTTCCAGTTCATCGCACCTGCCGACTTCCTGTCGAACTCGATCAACCAAATGATAGATGTACTGAAAGACTCACAGGTGAGTACCGAAGTAATGGAGGCTGTCGGAAAAACAAACTTCACTCCTATCCATATGGCTATTCAAGGTATCTTTAACAATATATTTTACGGCATCATACTTTCTATCCCGGTAGCTGCCATTTTATGCAGAAATAATGAAACCGGAAATGTCGGACAAGCATAACAAGGAGAAACAAGACAAATAATGGACATATCAGTAGTTATTCCGTTGTATAACGAAGCTGAATCACTTCCCGAGCTGGAAGCATGGATTGAGCGGGTAATGAAAGAAAATAACTTTACTTACGAAGTTATATTTATAAATGACGGGAGTACGGACAACTCATGGGAAGTAATCGAAGAGTTACAACAAAAGAACACATGCGTCAGAGGCGTTAAGTTCCGTCGTAATTATGGTAAGTCACCCGGGTTGCACTGCGGTTTCCAGCGTGCCAAAGGGGATGTGATCATAACGATGGATGCCGACTTGCAAGACAGTCCGGACGAGATCCCCGAACTGTACCGTATGATCAAGGAAGACGGTTACGACCTCGTTTCCGGATGGAAAAAGAAACGCTACGATCCATTATCGAAAACAATACCTACCAAGCTGTTCAACGCAACAGCCCGCAAGTTCTCGGGGATAAACAACCTGCATGACTTCAACTGTGGACTGAAAGCATATAAGAATATTGTAATAAAGAATATAGAAGTGTATAACGATATGCACCGGTATATTCCTTATCTGGCTAAGATCGCAGGTTTTCATAAGATCGGCGAAAAGGTCGTGCAACACCAGGCACGCAAATACGGTACTACTAAGTTCGGGTTGAACCGCTTCGTGAACGGTTACCTCGATTTAATTACACTGTGGTTTACTTCCAAGTTCGGAAAGAAGCCGATGCATTTCTTTGGTTTGTGGGGAAGCGTTATGTTCTTTATCGGTTTTATAGCGTTGGTGATCGTGCTGAGCATGAAACTGATCTCGATGTTCTCCGGTGATTTGCGTCCGCTTGTGACGAACTCACCTTTCTTCTATATCTCGCTTACCGCAATGATATTGGGAACACAGATGTTCCTTGCCGGATTTATCGGCGAGCTGATATCCAGAAATGCACCTAACCGGAATAATTACAAGATAGAAACGGAAATATAAATACGTATTCCGGAGTTATTCGCCCGGACTCCGAAAGAAAAGGAAGGCGACGCTAAAGGTTAGCAAAAGGGAAACTTTTAAGTTATGTCAATTATAGAAATAGTGTTACTAGCTATCGGTTTATCGATGGATAGTTTAGCCGTGTCTGTGACCGGCGGTGCAATGATACGTACATGCACCGTATGCAATATGGTTAAGATAGGCTCTTTTATGGGGATCACACAAGCGGTAATGACAGTTCTGGGTTATCTGGCAGGGATCGGGTTCCAGAGATATATTACGGCTTTCGACCACTGGATCGCTTTCATTCTTTTATTGTACCTGGGAAGTAAAATGATTTACGACAGTACACAGGAAGAGGATGAAGAATGTAAAGCCAATCCGCTTTGCAACAAGACATTGTTCGGGCTAGCCATTGCTACGAGCATCGATGCGATGGCAATCGGCATATCACTGGCAATTCTTAAATCGGATATTGTCATACAAGCATCCCTGATCGGTATCGTCACTTTCCTGATGTCCGTTTCCGGTGTTTACTTCGGAAGCCGTTTCGGACGCAAGGTCGACTTAAAACTCGACCTGATCGGAGGATTGATACTGATCGGCATCGGAGCTAAAATATTAATAGAACATTTGTTCTTCAGTTAAGAGATACCATTATGAAAAGCCAGGAGTTACGCAGACTAGCCCCGGAAATCGACTCACTCCGCCTTGGTAGCGGATGGAGCATCGATGACCTCAGCAAGCCCCAGATCATCGTTGAAAGCAGTTACGGACACAGCCACCCCGGCAGTGCCCACCTGAACACACTGGTCGAAGAAGCCGGAAAAGGCGTTGGCGACGCCGGAGGATGGGCAGCCAATTATTATGTAACCGACATCTGCGACGGCGAAGCACAGGGACACGATGGAATGAATTACTCGCTGGTATCGCGCGACATCATGGCCGCCATGATGGAGATACATGTAAAAGCGACTCCGTTCGATGCCGGGGTATTCATCACCAGCTGCGATAAATCCGTACCGGCTCACCTGATGGCTATTGCTCGCCTGAATATGCCGGCTATACTTGTGCCCGGCGGAATCATGAAAGCCGGCCCCAATCTCCTGACATTGGAACAGATAGGCAAATACAACGCACAATACGAGCGTAAGGAGATCAGCGAAGAGCAATTCCTGGCTTATAAAAAGGATGCTTGTCCGTCCTGCGGTGCTTGTTCGTTTATGGGAACAGCTTCCACCATGCAGGTGATGGCCGAAGCATTAGGTATCGCTTTGCCCGGCTCGGCTCTGATCCCTACCCATATACATTATTTAAAAGAGACTTCCCGTCGTGCCGGCCAACGTGCCGTTGAACTGGGATCAGAAGAATTACTTCCTTCCGACATTCTTACTATCGACGCCTTTAAAAATGCGATCATGGTACATGCCGCCATAGCCGGATCGAGTAACAGCCTGCTACATTTACCGGCTATCGCACACGAACTGGGCATCCAGCTTCCCCCCGAACTATTCGATGAAATACACCGGAAAATTCCTTTTCTGCTGAATATACGTCCAAGCGGATTCTGGCCGGGCGAATATTTCTGGTATGCAGGCGGTGTTCCAGCCATCATGGAGGAACTGAAAGATGTCCTGAACCTGGATGTACGAACCGTTACAGGTAAATGCCTGGGAGAAAACCTGGAAACTCTCCGTCAGAACGGCTTTTATGATGGATGCCGTAAATATCTGCCGCCACTCGGAGTGAAGGTCGGCGATATTATCAAGCCTTTCGATAATCCGATCCGCAAACAAGGAGCGATTGCCATATTAAAAGGGAACCTTGCCCCGGAAGGAGCCGTAGTAAAACACGCCGCCATCTCCCCCAACCTGATGCAAGCCACGTTGACAGCACGTGTATTCGACAGCGAAGAAGAGGCATTACAAGCCGTATTGCAAAAAGATATCCATCCGGGCGATGCCGTCTTTATCCGCTATGAAGGCCCGAAAGGAAGCGGTATGCCCGAAATGTTCTATACAACGGAAGCGATCGCATCCGATCCGGAACTGGCGGAAAGCATTGCCCTTATTACCGACGGACGTTTTTCCGGTGCAACCCGTGGCCCGGCTATCGGCCATGTCTCACCGGAAGCACACGAAGGTGGCCCTATTGCCCTGGTTGAAGACGGCGATCTGATCCATATCGATATTCCGGCACGCAAGCTGGAGATAACAGGAACGAACGGTGTACAACAGACTCCGGAAGAGGTAGACCGTATACTTTCGGAACGCCGTACGCTATGGAGTAAGCCCGCTTCCCGCCATACGCATGGCATTCTCGATATATTTACGCACAACAGCACTTCGCCCATGAAAGGGGCTTATATGGAGAACAGAAACGCTTAAACATTTGATATTAGTTGAAATACAATAAATTTTAGTATCTTTGCCGACCTAAAATTTAAAAGAGATGTATAAGAAAATCGGCTTTCTGGCAAGTCTATGGATACTTGTTTTCACTGCTTGTACAAACCAGAAACAATATTTTGAAGAGAGTGGTTCCGTATTTCATACGCTCTACCATATCAAGTACGAGGCCCCTGAGTTACTGACAGAAAAGATTGACGCTGAATTCCAGAAATTTAATCTTTCATTGAACCCGTTCAACCCGAACTCTATCATAGCCAAAGTGAACCGGAACGAACCTGTAGAAGCAGACGACTGGTTTATCGAGGTATTCAACAAGGCTACAGAAGTCTCCAATAACTCCGAAGGCCTGTTCGACATTACCTGTGCCCCGCTGATTAATCTTTGGGGATTCGGCTTCAGCAAGATGGACAGTGTAACTCCGCTAATGATCGACAGTATCAAACAGTTTGTCGGTTATCAGAAAGTAAAACTAAACGGACGACAGGTCGTTAAAGACGATCCGCGTATCTTACTGAACTGTTCTGCCATCGCTAAAGGATACGCCAGCGATATAATCGCCCGTCTGCTCGAACGCGAAGGCGTAAAGAATTATATGGTTGAAATCGGCGGAGAAGTAGCAATGAAAGGGGTCAATCAGAACGGAGACTGCTGGCTCATCGGTATCAACAAACCGGAAGACGATTCCACCGGAATAAAAAATGAGATAGACGAAGTAGTTCAGCTATGCAAAAAAGGCGGCGTTGCCACTTCCGGTAATTACAGGAATTATTATGTAAAAGACGGCAAAAAATACGCGCATACAATCGATCCGCGTACAGGATATCCGTCTGAACAAAATATCTTAAGCGCAACAATCGTTGCAGACGACTGCATCACGGCAGATGCCTATGCAACTGCTTTCATGGCGATGGGACTTGAAAAAGCACGCCAGGCAGCCAAAAACATTCCCGGTATTGAATATTATGTTATCTACTCCGATGAAAATGGTAAACATCAGATAGAATACTCCAAAGGTATGCTTCAATATCTACCCGACAGGCAGTCTGAAGCAATACTGAACGAGTAATATTTTTTTATGAAGAATTTTTTTAATCAGTTCGAATGTAAAGAAGTCAAAGCAAAAGAAGTAGCATACGACACGGAGTCGATTGGTAATGTATTACTTTTTGTTACAGTCGGAAAACTTCTTATCAGCTCAACGACATCGACACCGGCCATAGAACTAAACGAAGGACATTTTGTATTGCTACCAGCAGAGAATCGTTATTTCATTACGGCCGTTACAGATGCAAAAACAGTGTTAATGCATGCAGGAAGCTTATCAGCGATGATCACGGAAGATCCCGAATGGAATCCGGAAAGACCGGTAATCCTCCCGATCTTCCCTTCATTAGCTAAAACGATCTACCTGCTTGAATCCTATCAGAAAGAAGCAAAGACGAAGCTTAATTAAAAGCTTTTGATCAGGAATGACGGATTTATCCGGAAATAAATCCCGGCAGAGAAACTGGTAGCACTACCGGATTTACGGATTCCGTCAACTCCCTGCTCATACATGTTGACAGACAGATGTTGATAGACATCAACATCTACACCCACGGAAAAGCCTTTTCCGAAGCTCCGGGAGTATTCCAGTCCCAGATATACCAAATTTTGCCCGTCGAACCTTACACCTTCCGTAGCTGTCGACATTGCACCATAAAAAGGACTGCCGAACATCGAGATGAATTTATTACTGTTCCAATAAGAGGTCTTTACACGGAAATCATAAATATCGGCAGAAGCCCGGACATAAAAACCGGATCCGCTACCATAAGGCCATAAGTCGCCGGCTTGCTGGTAATAACCGGCCACATCAAACTCCAGGTTCACATTTTTAACTATCGGATTACCGGTATTCCAGACAGCCCCGGCACCAACAGCCCCGTTCATCAGGGTCTGGACGGAATTCGTGTAGATCGTATCGATCTCCCCTCCTCTATGTTGAGCAAGCCCCTGCAACGGCATATAGAAATGAAAACGCGACTCCGGATCATTCAACTTATATCGGGCCGATAGTCCGACTGTAAACGCTTCCTGATGCGTATCGCCATGAAATATAAAGCTTTCCCAGTTCACCCACACATCCAGGTCGAACCGGCGGGAATCATACAGCAGTTGCAAGCCGGCTTCAGGATCGGCGGTCAGGTTCAGTTCGGGATTATACAAGGGTTCGATAAGGTTATGATTCGCTCCCCCATAAATATCTCCCAATACGATATTTACATGATCCGACAATGCCATCTGCGCACGAAAAAAAGGAAGCACATGAAAGCCATGCTGATACTGGTTCCCCTTCCAGGCCGCGATGTCCTGATAAGCCAGGCTCGGATATTTTGTAGCTCCCCAGTAACGCAACATATGTGCACCGACCTCAAGCTTGATATTACTTAACGGATAAAATACCACTTTAGGCTGAACCCATAATCCGGGCAAGGAATACCCCTTCATGATAGAGCCTGAATATTCATTGTCCTTAAAGAAACTTATATTATCCAGTTCTACGGATAATTGCCCTTTCTTATCCGGATCAATCCGGTGATCCGATTTAAATACACGTTCGGGGATTTGTGCAGAGACAGTTTGTATGGCTAACAAACCCATAAGCACAAGAGTTATCATTTTCATTTGTTTTCTAAATTTGCAGCAAACGTAAGAAATTATCGGCATAAATAAAAAGGGATACGGAAGTTTTACCTTCCATATCCCTTTTAATATCCTATTTGTTAAAACTAGCTCAACGTCTCGGAGTAGCTTCTTTAACAACCATCTGACGACCTTCGTATTCAGCACCGTCCAATTCTTTGATCGCATTTCTTGCTTCGCTTTCATTAGTGAACTCAGCGAATGCAAAACCTTTAGATCTGTTAGTGTCGCGATCAATGATTAACTTTACTGATTCTACAACTCCATACTCTTCCAGAACCTGCTGTAAATCAGATTCTCTAACCCGGTAATTCAGGTTACCAATGTAAATATTCATACAAAAATGATATAAAATAATTAATAAAAAAGGGAAACAAATAATCTTGGAAAGGTCGATTACTACAAAATAAATTCATTTTTGAATATTACATCGGAGATAAAAGAGCTATTTCTGAAAACTATGTTGTTCACTTGGGACAAAGAAAAGTATTTTTATTTGATAAATCATCATAATAACGAATTTATTTGCCACCTAATTTACATTTTATAATTTTGTAACATAAAAAACAGGGCATGAAGCATATAGCCGAACCGCCATATTACAATACATCCGGATAAAACAGATTTCTACGAAGTCATACTTTAACAGATATATCCGGACAAGTTAATGGAAATTATAGTATTTTTGACCAATTATATCGCATATTTATCCTTTTTAATCCAAATAAGAAGGGCTAAATTTGCACAATTATTTTTGAACTTGAATTGACATGGAAAAAATCGAAGTAAAAGATGCCAAGGGTAAACTTGGCATTCTCGTTGTGGGTGTAGGTGGTGCAGTCTCTACCACTATGATAACAGGAACATTAGCCGCCCGTAAAGGGTTAGCCAAACCAATCGGATCGATCGCTGAAATGGCGACCATGCGTTTGGAAAATGGAGAAGAGAAAGCAATCAAGGACATTGTTCCTTTGGCAGACCTGAACGATATCGTATTCGGCGGATGGGATATATTCTCCGATAACGCATACGAAGCTGCCATGTATGCTGAAGTATTGAAAGAGAAAGACCTGAACACTGTAAAAGACGAGCTGGAAGCTATCAAACCAATGCCGGCTGCCTTCGATCACAATTGGGCCAAACGCTTAAACGGTACACATATCAAACAAACCACTTCCCGTTGGGATATGGTAGAGCAGATCCGCCAGGACATCCGCGATTTCAAAGCAGCCAACAACTGCGAACGTATGGCTGTGCTATGGGCTGCAAGTACTGAAATTTACATTCCTCTGTCAGAAGAACATATGTCGCTTGCTGCACTGGAAAAGGCAATGAAAGAAAACAACACGGAAGCAATCTCTCCTAGTATGTGCTACGCTTATGCAGCCATCGCAGAAGGCGCTCCGTTCATCATGGGTGCTCCTAACCTGTGCGTAGATACGCCTGCCATGTGGGAATTCTCCAAACAGATGAATGTGCCTATTTCCGGTAAGGACTTCAAGAGCGGACAGACATTGATGAAAACCGTACTCGCTCCGATGTTCAAGACACGTATGCTGGGTGTAAGCGGTTGGTTCTCTACCAACATCTTAGGAAACCGCGACGGCGAAGTACTCGACGATCCTGCAAACTTCAAAACAAAAGAAGTAAGTAAGCTGTCGGTAATCGACAACATCTTCGAACCTGAAAAATACCCGGATCTTTATGGAGACGTATATCATAAGGTACGTATCAACTACTATCCGCCGCGTAAAGACAATAAGGAAGCATGGGATAACATCGACATCTTCGGATGGATGGGATATCCGATGGAGATCAAGGTAAACTTCCTTTGCCGCGACTCTATCCTTGCCGCTCCTATCGCGCTCGACCTGGTGCTGTTCAGTGACCTTGCCATGCGTGCCGGTATGTCAGGTATCCAGACCTGGTTGTCATTCTTCTGCAAAAGCCCGATGCATGATTTCGAACACCAGCCTGTTCACGACCTGTTCCAGCAATGGAGAATGGTTAAACAGACGCTGCGTGATATGATCGGTGAAAAAGCGCCCAGTTATCTGGATTAATAAAACACATACAGAAATAAAGGTTTCTTCTTTCCGTGAAAAGCTTGCCTTCTCACAGAAAGAAGAAATTCTTTTCGTATATCACTCTTTTTAATTCAAACAAATTCTGAATATGGATTATGCAATCATTGCAGCAGGCGAGGGTTCCCGGTTGGTGCAAGAAGGTGTTAAATGGCCCAAACCTTTAGTACAGCTAAATGGGATAACTCTGATAGACCGTCTGATCAATGTCTTCCTGAAAAATGATGCGTCTTCTATTAGTATTATTGTAAATGAGGAAATGACAGAAGTACAGGAGCACCTGCAGAAGCTGGAACTTCCGGTTCCCTTCTACCTGCTGGTAAAGTCCACCCCCAGTTCGATGCACAGTTTTCACGAGCTCAGCCATTACCTGGACAGCGACAATATCTGCCTGACAACTGTCGATACCATTTTCAAGGAAGATGAATTCAGTGGATATATACAAGAATTCCTGAAAGAAAGCCGGTTGGACGGTCTGATGGCCGTAACCGATTTTATCGATGACGAAAAACCTTTATACGTAGATACAGACAACGATTTAATGATCCGCGGCTTTTTAGACAAACAGGGAGAGCCCGCATGTACTTACATATCCGGCGGGATCTACTGCCTGAGACGTTCCGGACTTACCGTTCTGAACAACGCTATCGAACAGGGTATGTCGCGCATGCGCAACTATCAGCGTCAGCTTATAGCCGAAGGCTTAAGGCTGAAAGCCTACCCGTTCAGCAAAATCGTAGATGTCGACCACGCAGAAGATATCAAAAAGGCCGAAGAGTTTTTAAAAGATTAAACAATGAGTAAACTAACAATAGCAGGTATCCGTCGGGAAAATCAATTCTCCCCCAATCATATTGGAAACGATGCCGCCATCTTTTCGCTGACCGTTCAGCATTTGCGCGATCTGGGATGTGAAGTAAACGAATACATAGAATCAGACCTGATTATACGTAACTTTGAGGAAACAGCCATCTTCAATATGGTACGTAACTGGACTTCCATCCATAAGCTTCAGCAAATGGAAGACGAGGGGTACACCGTTATCAACTCCGGTTATGGGATTGAAAACTGTACACGCGAGAAAATGACCCGCCTGTTAATGTCGAACAACATCTCACATCCTGCCAGCCTGATCCTTCCTACCGATGAAGATCCGACCGCTGCGCTCGAAGAAGCCGGTTTCTATACAAGCTGGATCAAACGCGGTGATTTCCATGCGATCCACCGGGAAGATGTCACGTACGTAAGGAACCCGGAAGAAGCCAAAACAATTCTGAAAGAATACGCTATCCGCGGAATAAAAACAGCTGTGATCAATGAACATCTGGTAGGCGATCTGGTCAAGTTCTATGGAGTGACCGGAACCGATTTCTTTTACTGGTTCTATCCATCCAACCAGCATCACAGCAAATTCGGTTTAGAACAAATAAACGGAACGGCCAAAGGCATTCCGTTCGACGAGCCAAAGCTGCTGCAGCTTTGCAGTCAGGCTGCGGAAGTACTGAATATACATATTTATGGTGGCGACTGCATCATATCCGAAGACGGTTCCATCCGGTTGATCGATTTCAACGACTGGCCAAGCTTTGCCCCTTGCAGAGACGAAGCTGCTCCCCGGATAGCCCGCCGCATCTATAACTTAATCAACAAATAATGGAAGGAGCAAAACAGAAACCCAATATAGAATCGACTCTCAAGTCATTAGATACGGAAGAGTTTATCGATATTCATTTCTATCGCCCGATAGGTTATCGTTGGGCTTTGTTCTTCAACAAACTGGGAGTATCGCCCAATGCCATCACCGTTGCCAGCATATTCATTGGGATTGCGGCAGGTGTCTGCTTCTATTTCCAGAGCCTGACGATCAATGTAATAGGTATGCTGCTGCTTGTATGGGCTAACTCCTACGACAGTGCAGACGGACAGCTGGCCCGCATGACCGGTAAAAAGACGCCACTGGGACGTATCCTTGACGGAGCTGCCGGCGACTGCTGGTTCATAGCTATCTATGCCGCTATCTGCCTCCGCCTTACCCCGGAATGGGGGATCTGGATATGGATATTTGCCGCTATCACCGGTTTTTTCCATAGTAAACAGGCGGCTATGGCCGATTACTACCGGAACATTCATTTGCTATTCCTCAAGGGGAAAGCCGGAAGCGAACTGTCCTACTCTCCTATTCTAAAAGAGAAATACAAGACTATGAGCTGGAAAAAGGATTTTATCTACAAGCTTTTCGAAACGTTCTATATTAACTATACAGTCGGGCAGGAAGCTTTGAGTCCTAAGTTCCAGAAGATGATGAACATCATCCGTACCCAATATCATGACGAGGCACCGAAATGGTTCCGCCAGGCCTTCCGCAAGAAGAGCCTTCCGATGATGAAATATACGAATATGCTGTCATTCAACACACGCGTAATCGCATTATTCATCAGCTTGTTTATCGATATGCCCTGGTTGTATTTCGCATTTGAAATAACTGTTCTGAATATAATGCTGGTATATATGATATATACGCACGAGCATTTTTGCACGGTATTTACGAAAGAACTTGAATCAAAATCATAATTAATATGTTCGAATCAGACAAGATCAAAGGGATCATTTTCGATTACGGCGGTACCATCGACAGCAACGGCATGCATTGGGCTGAAGTGATCTGGATGGCTTACCAGGCGGAAGAAGTGCCGGTAAGCAAAGAAACCTTCCGCGAAGCCTATGTGCATGGCGAACGGACTCTGGGCAAAAATCCGATCGTACAACCGCATCACACCTTCCTCGATATGCTGCGCCTGAAAACGGACTTGCAAATCGAATGGCTTAAAGCCGGTGATTTTCTTCCGGAAGAACTGGCCACTCCCGGATTAAAACAGCGGCTGGCAGACTGGTGCTACGCCTATGCCCGTAAATCGATAGACTCGGCCCGTCACATACTCGCCGCTCTATCCCGAAAATACCCGCTGGTACTGGTATCCAATTTCTATGGGAATGTCGAAGCTGTATTGAAAGACTTTCATCTGGATTGTTATTTCCAATCGATCGTCGAATCGGCTGTAGTCGGCATCCGTAAACCCGACCCGGCGATATTCCGGTTAGGTGTAAAAGACCTATTACTACCGGCAGAAGAGATTGTCGTGATCGGTGATTCTTACGACAAAGACATCGTTCCTGCCACTTCCATCGGCTGTAAAACGATCTGGCTGAAAAGTATCGGTTGGAGCGAATACGAAGGAAATGAAACGGCAGACCTCGTGATCACCGACTTCGCAGAGTTGGAACAAACGTTCGGCCTATAGGTATTTCGACCATCAAAAGTTCAATAGAGACCTTTCCAAAAATAAAAGTCGCCCTATCTTTGTAAGAAAAAAGATAGGGCTTTATTATGATAAAAAAATACGCTTTACTGCTGCTTATCACACTTACCTCGTGTGATCTGATCGATTATCACCCGTATGACGGAAGAATATCAGATAAAGAAGACAAAGACATCAATGCAACAAATATTGCCAGGATAGAAAATGCCTGCATGAATAAAGATACGATCCGTTTCGTCTTTATCGGAGATACACAACGCTGGTACGATGAAACTGACGACTTCGTGAAACACGTCAACCGGCAGGACTCCATCGATTTCGTTATTCACGGCGGAGACCTGACTGATTTCGGTATCAAAAAGGAATACCTTCTCCAACATTCTATCCTGTCCAAACTGAATGTACCTTACATAGCCCTGATCGGCAACCATGACATTATCGGTAAAGGCGACCTGGTATATGAGGATTTATATGGTGACGAGAATTTCTCCTTCCGTGCAGGAGGTTCCCCTTCAAATGGAGGAAATATCCGTTTCATCTGCCTGAATACGAATGCGCTTGAATACGACTACTCTACACCGGTACCCAACTTTACCTTTATCAAGGAACAGCTCAAAGAGACGACGGAAGAGGATAAACGTACTGTCTTCGTCATGCACGTTCCACCGGGAAGCGACCAGTTTAACAACAATGTATCGGATATATTCCAGGAAAAGATCAGGGAGTTTCCCTCTCCCCTTTTCTGCTTACATGCGCATGAACATAGTTTTAAAGCACGCGACCTGTTCAATGACGGGATTATCTATTATGGCTGTGACAATATCGGGAAACGAACTTATCTTATCTACACTATAACACCGGATGGCTATTCATATGAAATCATTAAATACTAAATATCTCCTACTGTTTCTATTCTTGTCCTTCTCATTTTGCATCAATGCGCAAGATAGCATTCCTGTTCCTACCTTGTATGAAAGGCATATGGAAAGATATACCTCGTTCTGGGAGAATCTGATCCCACGATACAGCAAAATACAATTTGCAGGCTCCATAGGTATGTTCTCTTTCGGATTGGGATGGGATTATTACCGCCATCACTGGGAGACAGACCTGTTATTCGGGTTCGTACCCAAATCGACCCGTAATCTGAGTGCGGAAAGTGCCAAAAGACGCCATGCAATGGCAACCTTTACACTGAAGCAGAATTATATCCCCTGGCGGGTTCCTTTACATAAAAGCATCGATTTCGAACCACTGACAACAGGTTTGTATATCAGCACCCTGCTCGACCGGGATTACTGGGTACATAGCCCCGGCAAATACCCCGACGGATATTACTTCTTCCCGACACGGATACGTACCCACATCTTCCTGGGCGAACGCGTCACCTTCAAATTCAACAATCCTGGGCGATGGCATAAATCCGTCACCCTCTTTTACGAACTCAGTACCTGCGACTTATATCTCCTCAGCAAATTCGGAAACAAATACCTCAAACCGAAAGACTACCTGAGCCTGTCGTTCGGGCTGAAGTTCCAAATATTATAGAGTCCATGCTTCCATAAGTTTTCTAGGATGATGAAACATAGAGGGTAATTATCTACCCAACTCATATGATAAACAGTTTATACAAACACCCGATGCCCCCGGCAGCCATCAGGCAATAACCGGCTATGTCTATAGGTTGGATATCGGAACGGAGTCCCCAGTCACCTTGCCGGAGAGCGAGAGTATCGCTCCGATCGCTGTCAGGGTCACTTCCGTTTGTTCCATCAGGAGAGACAGCAGGGTGATCGCCATCAGGAAGAGGACGAGGATAGGGATGGGGACAAGGGCAGTCGCCGGCTGCCGGCTTTCGCTTGCGGGGAAAGATGATCCGGGCAAGACTGGTGAGGAAGGCAAGAATCGTTTCAAGAACATTCATGATTGATTGAAAATTAATGATTGAAAAATGATTACGGATTAATAGAATTATCTTATCTTTGCATAATAACCAAGTAAAAATATTGTCTTATGAAAAAATTGAATGAATATCCCATTGCAGAGAATGACGCTTCTTCGGTAAAAGAACCGGAAGCTACATACCAAACATCTTATCCTTATATGTCAAGAGCTGAAGCCCTAAAACACGGGATGCCTTTAGAAGAATCCAAAAGACTTATCTTAGAACGGATTCATAGAGATTTCCAAAAATAAGCGATATGGACGTAATGATTAGCGATCAGGTTCATGAGGTTATCATGGACTTTTATGTTTATGTTCATGACGCTTGTCATAGCTATTTGTATACAGAATGAATTAATTTTCCGATCGACCGGCAAATCGAAACCAGCATTCGCCGATACGCTTCGCGGTTGTCGCCGTTGACTTCGCTGATGTATTTGCTGTAACTGATTTTGAGGGCGAAGGCAGAAGGACATTTGGAGTCTAACCTGTCACCGGCATTAAAAAGGATAGCCGGCGAACTGCATACGGAATATGACCGGATATTCCAGGAGGAAGAAGCGGCATTCGGGTTACTTTACCCGGGAGCGTCCAATGTACGGGATATCTATCTGACCCGTTTGTTATTCCTCTACTCCGAAAACCGTATCCTCAGGGATATACAAAAAGAGGTTACCCGGTTATTAAAAACTCCTTCCGGAAATAAAGAAAAACGCTTATCCCATCTTGTCCGTATTGCCGACCGACGGGAACAACTACGTCATGTATCGGAAAATCTGGACAGGCCGGGAGCCGTTTGGGATCATCTATGAAAAAAAAGAACGGGAAGCTGCCGCTGCAGTCTTCCCGTTTTCTTTAATAAACTACATAAAACACTTAAAAGAACAAACTTCTGGTTTAGAATGCAACACCAAAGCGTACGCCCCAGTTATTTATTCCATCCATAGAATAAGTCAGGACTTTACTTTTATTTGTTGCATAATTATAGTAAGCGGCTACGTGCAAACCGAATTTCTTTTCCGGAGTAAAGAAAATATTCATACCGACTTCGGGAGCTACATAAAATCCCCACTGACGGTCGTATACTTTCATTACATTCATATAAGTTGACATTTCGCTGTACTCGGTACCTAATTTAGCTGATACATAAGGTTCGAACAGACCTTCGCGGGTAAAGCTATAGCGGAAAGCCGCACCGAAAGGCAACTGGAACAAAGAGTGCTGCTGATCGGATGTGATAGCTGATGTTTCACCTACAGAAAGAGTCTGGCGATCGATATATTTATTATTCGTGTGATAAGAAATAAAGGCACCTACTGCAAAGTTAGGAACTACATAATAACCGGCTTCACCATGAGCACCCCAGCCGCTTGTCTTATCTGCAAAATCATTGCCGAACGGAGTGTTAATATCCCAGTCGATATTGAAATACATATTGTTTACAACCTGGGCGCCAGCCAGAGAAGGCATCGCTAAACAGGCGATAAGTAAAGCGACTAATTTTATTGATTTATTTATCTTTTTCATAAGACTCAAATTTTACTGATTCGCGTTTAATTATTTCCTGATATAAGAAGACTGAACAAATGCCTGATCGAGGGCACGGATGCATAACTGAGTATCTACCTTGTCAGAACCTGACAATAAGCCGGACATATAAGCCGTCCAGATAACCGGCAGTTTAGTATCTGCTTTTGGAGTCGGCGATTTCAGGTCTACCATTTCAGCAAGCAGTGAACCTACACTATAGCTGTAGACAGTTGCATACGGATAATACCAATCGTGCCAGTCATAACCCCAGCTTGGGCCCCATCCCGGTCTCCAGTAATTCGGTGTCCAATAACCTGGGTAACCCCACCACCAGTAGTTGTTGTTATAATCATTATACCAGTTTGTAAAATAATTTACATTTTCTACAAAAGATACCTGCAAACCCAGGTCGGCGCTTTCTTTATCCATCGTACGGGTGTAACCACGGCTTTCCATATTACCGATCAATGTTGTGATGATATCGTCGGCTTCGGTGGCTGTCCAGTACTGAGTTTTTTCGCTACTGCCGATTAACAGCACGCTATCGGGTACATAGAATGTAGTGAAGGACTTAAAGTCCGCCTTGCTATCGTGATCCGTGTACACCACAAAATCATTGTCCAGTTTAGACATATCCGGATCTTTCTGACAGGATGCCAGTAAAAGGATCAACAAGAAAAAAGGAATAATCTTTTTCATCTCATTTTAACGTTTAAAACAGTTTATACTATTATTTGTGCTTATATATAAGTTATCCATGAAACAACAAAAAATTAAAAAAGGTTCTCTTTGATGTTATTTTGGCTGTGTTAATTAACTTGTAGTAAGACTTCAAAACGCTTCTAAACGATAGTTAAACGAGACCGCACAAAAAAACGCAGGCTCCTGCAGATCATCCATTTAGGATATCTCTGCGTGAGCCTGCGTCACTATTTAGCGTATTTGCTAGTTTACTTCAAGGTACCTTGCTGTGCATCCTGTACCATCTTTTCGTTGGCAAGGATCAGGATTTCCACACGGCGGTTCAGTGAACGTCCTTCCGGAGTGTCGTTGCTGGCAACAGGGTCGTGAACGCCTTTACCTTCATACTCCATACGGCGGCCGCTTACACCCTGGTCGACCATCAGATAATCGTAAACGCTTTTGGCACGTTTTTCAGATAATGTCTGATTATAATCTACCTTACCGGTGTTGTCGGTATAACCAACGATCTTGATGTCGGTATCCGGGTTCTCATTCAGGCTGACAGCCAGTTTACGCAGTGCGCTGCGTGAAGCATCGCTCAATGTACTCGAGTTGGTTGCAAATAGAATACCAGAGTCGAAAGTCACCTTCAAAGCCTCGCCATTGTTGATTGTCTCCACAGTGGTTTCGGGTGGCAAAGTCGCTTCGAGTTCCTTCTTCTGTTTGTCCATCTTCTTACCGATCAGGGCTCCGGCCGTACCACCTACGGCAGCACCGATAACAGCACCTAAGGCCGTATTACCGGCCAATGCACCGATCCCGGCTCCGGCAGCAGCGCCGCCACCTACACCGATGGCTGTTCCCTTACCTGTATTTGTCCATGTCCCGCAACTTGTAAATACTACTGCCATACATAGCAGTATTGATAATAACTTAAAACTCTTCATGATTTTTTTACTCTTTTATAAACCTTATATGAATATAACAGTTTATCAATCGAACATGTTGATAGAATCGCAATATTCAAGTTCGCCCTGCACGATAAAGCTGATCGCTTCGGCATCGAATTTGCCTACGCCATCCTTCTGTGCGTTTTTGATTACATATTCGATCAATTCGTCTTCGTCGATTTCGATATCGGTGTTATCGTCGGCATCATCGTTCAGATAACCGCGTGATTCGTAGAAATCGTAGATCAGGTCTACAATATAATTGATATCGTCGTTACTGAATTTTCCTTTCAACTCCTGCGGAAGATAGTTCTGAATAAATTTTACAGATTCGTCTTCGTCGTAAATCAAATCGTCTTTCTCGCTCATAACTTTTTCAGTTTAATTGGTTACATACTTATGCAAAGATATTCTTTTTTTGGATTGGAATTATCTTTATCCGTTATTTCACTAAACTATCGAGTGCCTTTTGCCCCTCTTTGATGGCATTGTTGATGCCGTGCTTTGCCTGGATGGTGATATACTCCGCTTTCAGCTTGGTGAGTTCGAACATCTCGTCGGTAGTCAGTTCGGGGCTGTATTTGTCGTATTTGGTAACGGCAAATTCAGTGAATGTCTTTTCTACCTTCTCCCAGTCGGCAGCCTTATAGTTGTCAGCTTCTTTCTTCACCTTCTCGATAAACTTTGTGAAGTCCTTCACATACGATTCTTTCGTCTCGCTGCAACTGCTGAATGTGAAGAGCGTTATCACAGCGACCATTACCATTAAAAACCTTTTCATATCTTTTCCTTTTTAGATTAATTGCAACAAAAGTAAACAAAAAAAGAGGATCTGCCTTGTCCGGCAGAGCGAAACTGCCGTTTAGAAGTAACTTACCGTAGTCACAATCCGCTCTGACGTCCAACTATCAACCACTACCTGTATCCGGTCTTCGGGTAAAGAGGTGGTGAAGCTGATCTTAAAAGTAGAATAGTCACCCGGCATAAGCGTGACATAATTATCCGAATAATGAACGGGAAGGATGCGCTTTCCGGTTTCTTTATCCAACACTTTGATGCGGTTGAAAAAAGAGATATTTGTTTCCGAATGGAGCGATATGACACCGGAATAGGTTGTTCCTTCGCGTTGCAGGGAGACTTTTACTTCAGGCTTTGCTTCAGGCAAACGGGTCAAGCCGGAATAATCTTTCGGGAGCGTAGTCAGCCAATAGATATTCGGTGTTTCCGGTAATACAGCGTCTGCATTGGAAGGCAGAGTGGGCTCGGCCGTTTGCATAGACAGGCGGAGAAAATAAACACCTTGTATCTCTTCCGGGACAGAAACATCAAACAAGGGCTCTACCGTATTGGCTTTTGCCTTCGGATTTATTTCCTTTTCCCAACAAAGTTTACCGCCGGTGTTGTAGATACGGGCATTTACAATCAAATCCGGGTAATCGGACAAGGTGGTATTCAACAACTCTACCTGCCGGGTGACGGGATTATAGAAGGGATGCAGGGGTTCGCATCCTTTACGTGTACCATAAAGGGAAGCGTTGACGTCGAGGAACCAGTCGTACATCTGGCCACGAAGGGAAGTCCACGGATTCTGGGTTTTCCAGATCAGTATGCCGGTGTACCAGTCCCACAGGTGAGACCCCCAGCCTTCCATGAAACTGCGGTATTGGTCATAGTTCACAACCTGGGCGTATTTGCAATAGGTTTCGATGTCCTTCACTTCACCGTAACGTTCCAAATGATCCTGATAACCCAGGTCACGATGATAACGCCAGGTGGCATTACGGGTAAAACCTTTCCGAGGAAAGCCTGCCAGATCTCTTTCCGTCATCATCTCCCGCATGCTCTCTACTTCGGGCGAACCGACCGAGCCGGCTTCGGGATTGAACGGATGTGAACGGAACGTAAAGAACCATTCCGGCTCCTGGATACCGTAAGGGCCGTCGCCATTATCACCCAAGAGGTTGCGGGTAAAGAGGGAGTCGGTCGAATAGCTGACGAAAAGGCGTTCGGGATCGAGTTGGGGGAATACTTTTTCTTTCAACTGTTTGTCGATGTTCTTTGCCAAAGGCCATTCGTTGGCTCCACACCACAGGCAAAGGCTCGGGTGGTTACGTATCATTTTTACCTGGTCTTCTACCGAGGCGATAAAGAGATCGTGATTATCGGGGTATTCCCAGCGACGCTGGCGTGAGTCGGTTTTCATCGGGTCTTCCCAGGCACCGTTGCAATCGCCGCTTCCCCAGAGATCCTGGAATACCAATATTCCAAACTCATCACAGGCGGCATAGAATTCGGGACGTTCGAGCAGGGCACCACCCCAGACACGGATCATGCGCAGGTTCATTTCGGCATGGAAACGGACTTCATCGCGGTAGCGTTCGGGGGAAAGACGGAGAAGCCAGTCGGAGGAGATATAATTTCCCCCTGTCATATAGATCTTCTGTCCGTTGACGAAGAAACGACGGCCGCCATTGTCGGGGCATTTATCGCTTGTGATTTCACGGATACCGTATTTTAAATGTTCGCTATCGCTGATCCGGTTATCCGACTCGAAATAGATATGCATGTCGTAAAGGGGTTGCTCTCCTATTCCGTTCGGCCACCACAGGCGTGGATTTTTTATTTTCAACGGGGTGAATTGTACTTCTTTCTTTTCATAGGGAGACAAGGTAAGTTGCTCGGTCAGACGCATTCCATTCGTTTCACAAATCAATACGCCTTTACGCGGCGTTTCTGTTATATTCTCAACCTCTACCGAAGTCTTTACAAAGGCATCTTCCTGTGTTTTTTTCTCCGGTGAACGGACACCCGGAACCTTCGTTACAACATAAGGTGACCGGACGGTAACAGCACCGGTGGTAGTGATCGATACTTCATCCCAGATACCGGTATTACGATCCCTGATCGGTTGTACCCAGTCCCAACCGGGGGTATATTGCATGGTGTTGTTGCGGGCGATGAGTCCGTCGCCGCCTTGTCCGCCATTCGGATCTCCCGGATAAGTGGGGGGATAGACGAGGACGGCCAGGATGTTCGTTCCTTCTTTCCGAAGATGATCTGTTATATCGAATGATTTCCGCAGGAACATTCCTTCGTGGGTCGTATTATTGAGCCGTTTACCGTTCATAAACAGTTCGGCTTTGTAGTTGATACCACGGAAGTTCAGCCAGACAGTCCGTCCTTCCTGCAGGGTAGGTGTTTCAAATTGGCAGACAAACCAGTAGGTGTAGAAATCATTGCCTGCTTCATAGATATCGGGGATTAGGTTATTGTTCATGCCGAATTCGGGAGCAGGATAGAGATTGTTTTCGAGAAGGGTTGTCAGGACGGTTCCGGGTACACGGGCGGGCATCCAACCGGCTTTATCCAAAGGGGCGGTGCTCAGGGTATTTCCGTCCGTTTTCATCTCATTAGCCTTGCGTGCCAGCCATCCGGAATTGACCAGGGTCTTCTCCCCCGGTTCGGGGATTGTCAACAGGTTCTTTTGCTGCGCAGAGAGCGGAAATAATCCGCAAGCCATAATAAACCAGCAAAGTAAAGAAAGAGAATTGTGTTTCATAAGGTATTCAATTTAGTTGCCGTAATATACAATAAAAAGAGAAAAGGCCTCTCCCTGATACGGGAGAAGCCTTGTTCTTTATACATTATTAATATATGATTAATTCTTAAACACTAATCCATCTCCTTCCCTATCAATCAGGATCGGGCGGTTGCGGTCGATCTTCATACCGAGTATTTCCTTCGACAATTCATTGAGGACATACTTCTGGATAGCACGTTTCACAGGACGGGCACCGAATTGAGAATCATATCCGGCATCCGACAGGAAGTCGATGGCAGGCTCTGTGAAGTTTAAAGCCACACCGTTATTAGCCAGCATCTTCTTCACACTGTTCAACTGCAAAGTAACGATCTTGCGGATCTCTTCTTCATTCAGCGGGGTGAACATGATGATTTCGTCGATACGGTTCAGGAATTCCGGACGGATCGTCTTTTTCAGTAATTCCAGTACCTGTATACGAGTTTCATCGATCACCTGCTCACGGTTGTCGGGAGTGATCTTTTCGAAACTGTCACGGATCAACGACGAGCCCATATTGCTGGTCATGATGATGATCGTATTCTTGAAGTTTACGACACGTCCCTTATTATCCGTCAGACGACCGTCGTCCAATACCTGCAACAGGATGTTGAATACGTCCGGATGCGCCTTCTCTATTTCATCGAAAAGGACTACGGAATAAGGTTTACGACGGATCGCTTCCGTCAACTGGCCACCTTCATCATAACCGACATATCCCGGAGGTGCTCCGATCAAACGGGTCGCACTGAATTTCTCCTGATACTCGCTCATATCGATACGGGTCATCATGTTTTCATCGTCAAACAGATATTCAGCCAACGCTTTGGCAAGCTCTGTCTTACCGACACCGGTTGTACCGAGGAAGATAAAAGAACCGATCGGACGTTTCGGATCCTGCAATCCGGCACGGCTACGGCGTACGGCATCAGCAATAGCGCTGATAGCTTCCTCCTGGCCGATCACACGGGTATGCAGTTCGTCTTCCAGACGAAGCAGCTTATCTTTTTCACTCTGCATCATCTTGTTGACAGGAATACCCGTCCAACGGGATACCACGTCCGCGATATCTTCACTATCCACTTCTTCCTTGATCATAGCGGCGGCACCCTGCATCGTATGCAGTTTCGCCTGTATTTCCTTGATCTCTTCTTCCTTCGCCTGGAGTTTGCCGTAACGGATTTCGGCTACTTTACCGTAATCACCTTCACGCTCGGCCTTATCGGCTTCAAACTTCAGGTTTTCGATATCTATCTTATTCTGCTGGATCTTGTTGATCTGTTCTTTTTCGCTTTCCCACTGGGCTTTCTGTTTCTTTTCTTCTTCCTTCAGGTTCGCGATTTCCTTGTTCAACTGTTCCAGTTTCGGCTTATCATTTTCACGTTTGATTGCTTCGCGTTCAATTTCCAGCTGTTTGATACGACGGGAAACTTCATCCAACGATTCCGGCACCGAGTCTACCTGCAAACGCAGACGGGCAGCAGCCTCATCCATCAGGTCGATCGCCTTATCCGGAAGGAAACGGTCTGTAATATAACGGCTCGAAAGCTGAACGGCCGAGATGATAGCATCATCTTTGATACGTACCTTATGGTGATTCTCGTACTTTTCCTTCAGACCACGAAGGATGGAAATAGTATCCAGCTCATCCGGTTCTTCCACCATCACCACCTGGAAACGACGTTCCAGTGCTTTATCCTTTTCAAAGTATTTCTGATACTCATCCAAAGTAGTTGCACCGATGGAACGCAGTTCACCACGTGCCAGGGCAGGTTTCAGGATATTGGCGGCATCCATTGCACCGTCGCTTTTACCTGCTCCTACCAAGGTATGTATTTCATCAATGAAGAGGATGATCTCACCATCCGACTTAGTCACTTCATTGACTACGGATTTTAACCGTTCCTCAAACTCCCCTTTGTATTTGGCTCCGGCAATCAGGGCACCCATATCCAAAGAGAAGATCTGTTTCGACTTCAGATTCTCCGGAACGTCTCCACGTACGATACGATGAGCCAGACCTTCAGCGATCGCAGTCTTACCCACCCCCGGTTCACCGATCAGGATCGGATTGTTCTTTGTACGACGGCTCAGGATCTGCAAGACACGACGGATCTCGTCATCACGACCGATCACGGGATCGAGCTTGCCGCTTCGGGCACGTTCGTTCAGGTTGATAGCGTATTTACTCAATGAGTCGTACGTATCTTCAGCCGACTGGCTGGTTACCTTATTACCTTTACGTAATTCTTCAATAGCTTTACTCAGTTCATTTTCTGTAACACCTGCATCTTTCAATATCTGTGAAGCAGTACTTTTTACTGTCAACAGGGCGAGGATGATATGTTCCAGAGAAACATATTGATCTCCCATCTTGCCCGAGTAGTCGATTGCCTTCTGCAAAACGGCATTCGATTCACTGGACAAATAAGGTTCACCACCGGATACTTTCGGATAGGATTCTATCTGACGATCCAGCACCATGTTCAGATTCTGGATATTCACGCCCAGTTTCTGAAAGAGGAAGTTGGTCACGCTTTCGCCCGTCATAATGACAGCCTTAAGCAAATGCACCGGCTCGATCACCTGCTGGTTATTCTTCTGAACCAACTGAACGGCCTGCTGAACAGCTTCCTGTGACTTGATTGTAAAATTGTTTAAATTCATACCTTATATTCTTTTCTTGTTATCTTTCTTATTTCAAATTTCCACCTATATCTCTACAAAACAGATACCAAATCAAAAACAAGTCATTTTGTCATATTTATATAAATACAAGAGAAAGAAACTATGTCGATCAGTCGGTATTAACGACATATTGTGCACTTTCGGTATCAAAACAACAGGAAAGCAAAAAAAGTTTGCACAAAAACAAGATTACTCCGACATTATAACTATACGGACGGATAGTAGTATATTCGCCTAGCAATAAAAAGATCATACATTGTGACTTTTTCATTTGCCGGGGTACTAATCCTATACAAACTAAAGGTAACAAAGCGGAATTATTGCAGCAGCCCGGTCGGCATAGCCGGAATCTTTTTAATCATCAATGCCCCCATATTTACGACTACCGAAGGCGCTATCATGATGCTTCTCATCATGTTCGTCATGGCTGCCTCGATCTTTATTAATCTGAAGTACATCTTACCTGCGCAATTCAAAAAGCTGAATGCGGAGATAAAAAAGATTAAAGAGATAGAAGATGGGAGATAAATAGAACTTTCTCTTGATCATTCAGATTAATATCGTACATTTACAGATGTACTCAAAACTGTTAATCCCATGAAATCAAACTATTTATTTGGAACACTGTTTATCGCTTCATGCAAGTGTACCAGAAAATTCCTGCTATTTTCATGCACTATCATCTTTATATGTTGTAGTTCTCCCCGTAATACAGGATTAAAGAATGACCGGAAATTATGGGAAGAAGCTAATAGATACCGTGCTACTATCACTGATTCAACCTTTCTAAAGACCACAGAAGCCATGTCCTATGATGCAATAGACGCTCTGAATACAAAAGGATGGAACTATGATTACGCATATAATCAAGTGGTTTATCTGGAAGCTTTAACAAGGGCAAAAAAAAGACTTTCCGTTAAAGACAACAGACTGGTTCTTAATTTGACATCTGGTAAAGAGGCTGGCATGTCTGAAGATCTCTTTCAGTTTATCGTGATGGTCATAAACTCCTGGAATACATGGATAGGAGAAGGCCGTCATGAAATAATAAAAACTGCCGAAGGTTACTATGATATCAGTCCTATACATGAAAACGTACCATCAATGTACAACAACGGATATATCCTTAATAAACAATCAAAAACAATAGGATATTATTCTAACGGATATATTCTGGACAAGGAAAAGAAGATACAGGGTTACTATTCAAATGGCTATATACTCGACAAAGACCGTAATGTCATCGGGAATTACGCCAATGGACACATAACCCTGAAGGATAAACTAACGAAATAACGAGATCACTTGTTTTTGAATTCTTTTATCACTTTCTGAAAAGTTCCGGGCAACTTATCAGAAACTTGTTTTTCTATATCTTCCGGAATACCATAAAAAGCCTCAGCGATCCCACCGGTAATACAAGCCAACGTATCGCTGTCGCCTCCTAAAGAGACAGCTAAGCGGATAGCATTCTCAAAATCAGAGCTATCCAGGAAAGCAATCATTGCTTCGGGGACGGTTCCCTGGCAACTTTCATTAAAACGATAGAAGGGTCGTATCTCGTCGCAGGTACGACCCAGATCGTAGGAGAAAGTCGTTTCGATATATTGCTTAATATCCTGTTTGCTTTTCCCTGTCCGAGCCAGATAGATAGCGGCGGCGGTAGCTTGTGCACCTTTTATTCCTTCAGGATGATTATGAGTAACGACGGCTGTTTCCTTTGCTACCTCCAACGTCTTTTCCAACGAGTCGAACATCCATCCGACAGCACTTACTCGCATTGCCGATCCATTGCCCCAACTATTATAAGGTTGCGGCTCTTTTTCACGAAGCCAACCGCTGAAACGTCCGCCATAACCACCTGTAGGATACGGATATTCACGTCCGTATCGTTGCATGACTTTCGCCAGGTCTCCCCCATTCAGCAACCAGTCGGCTACGGCAACCGTCATGATCGTATCGTCCGTATAATCACTTTCGTTCGTAAACAGCGGAAAGTCCGTCGTCTTGATATTATCGAATTCGTAAACGGAGCCGATAATGTCTCCTGCTATTGCACCTGTCATAATCTATTTATATTTAAACTATTTTTGACCACCGATACTTATCAGGCAATCCTGTCCGAACAAAACTTCTTCCGCTTACAACTCTTACACGGAATGCCCATCCATAAGCAATCGAACTGTTCGACCGCTTCTTTAACCAGCTCCTCTACCGAAGTAAACACTCCCGCTTCGAAATTCCGGTTGTCTTTCCCTTTCATGCCTAAAGCGGCACCTGTCAGGTTAGCTGATCCGATATAGACTTGCTTCAGATCGAATATCAACAACTTAAAATGGACACGCGGGCAAAGTACACGTTCCATCCGGCTCCAAAGCAACGGGTACTTATCGAAGTCATCCCGAAAGTTCTGTCCCGGCTCCTTGGCATGGATCAAACGGATCTCCACCCCTTCCTTCACCTTCTGTTCCAAAAGCTTCAGCAAGGGGACAGCCTCTTTTCCTTCCTTAATATACAGGTCTTTAATATCGGCAGTCCCGATCCATACTGTTCGTTTGGCCTGCCGGATCGCTTCGATAAGGAAAGAGTAATGTTCTTCGTTTTTGATGTATCGGAGCATAAATAATAATTTCTCTGATGAAACCCTGGTGTCATACCATACGGTTATTCAAATATATAGGATAAATTCCATTCCGACAATTATTAAGCGAGCGATAAGAAATAAAAATCGCACTTTCTATCGGTTCTCAGATTAATTTCATACTTTTACAGATATACCCAAAGAAAGACATTCCAGCCATTCTACCGGATACGGAAGAATGAACGTTGAATCATAAAACGTATACCTATGAGATCAGTCATTTTATACAATCTGTTACTTTGCATTCTTCTTACCGGATGCACCAACAAACAAAAGCAACCGACAATTATTGGCGGTGCAAGCGGTACAACCGAAATCACCATTGCCGATACCGACACACAACAATACGACATAGATGCCCCTATCCCTTTGTCAGAGATAGAACAATATAACAAACGAGTGACCTTGAAACGTATACCTAATGTAACGATCACCCACCCGGATGCTTATAAGATAAAAACCCAAAAGCCAGTTTATACGACTAAAACGAACGAAATCATATTAGACGTGGTCAACGTCGATGCTCCTTCCGCCGAACTTGAATACCACAGAATGGAACAATGGGAAAACGGGGAATGGATTGAATTCCCATTCATTGACAATATGGGGTTTGCCGGAGTAGGTCGAACTCTGTCCAAGGGAGACACATTGCCGGAACATATCAGCATGTCAGAATTTAAATATCTTTTAGAGCCTAATAAATACAAAATCCATTTCTATGTCTTTGCCAATATCTATACCTATTGTACCGTAACAGACAATAGTATTCAATCCGTAAAAAACAGCGAAATGAAAGGTGCTTTCAAATTCCGTGTATTGAACTCAAAGAACGATTCACTTCACATTCTGTTTGAAAATCACACCAACCTGTCAGTACAACCCATATTCCTACCCAGTGTCGGAACAGACGAATTGCACAATGTCCATCCGTATGCCCGTTCAGGCTGGATTGGAGAAGTCAAATGGATGAAAAGCCATGCCCTATTGAAAGGCGGGGAAGCCATGCTATTCAGTATTCCGATATCATGGGACACCAATGGTTTACAATCACGCCACGATAAAGAGAGTTTCAAAGCAGGAATACTAGCTCCCGGAAAATACAAAATAGGATTACAGATTGAGGTTTATATGGAGACAGAGTTTAAGGTAGAGTATTCACCTATACCTTTACAGTCCACGGAAGCCACTTAAATTACAATACCCTATACCACTATATGAATACATTAGCGATAAGAGTAAAACAGATAGTAAATTTAACAAATTAATAATGTTGAAAAGTATGCAAAAGAAGAAAGTATTGCTGTTTCTGGCAAAGGCATTTGAGACAATGGAATTTAGTGCTTTTATAGATGTTTTAGGTTGGGCCAGAGTTGATTATGGTCATAATTTATTTGTAGACACTTGTGGTTTTACAGAAAAGGTCATAAGCACTTTCAATGTTCCTGTAATAGTAGATAAAACCATTAATGAAATAAACATTGACGAATATGATGCTTTGGCAATCCCCGGTGGATTTGAGGAATTCGGTTTTTATGAAGAAGTATATGACGAAAGATTCCTTGACTTAATCAGGGAATTCAATGCAAAAGGTAAAATTATTGCGACAGTTTGTTCCGGAGCATTCCCGCTAGGAAAAAGTGGAATCCTTAAGAACCGGAGAGCTACTACTTATCACTTAAGAGACGGCCATTGGCAAAATAAACTGAAAGAATTTGGAGTGAATGTTGTAAACGAACCAATAGTAGTTGATGGTAATATTATTACGTCTTATTGCCCCGAGACAGCTCCCAATGTAGCATTTGAATTATTAAAGATGCTGACCTCGGAAGAAGACACAGCAGTAATAAAAAGAGCTATGGGATTTTAAGAAGAGCAGAATTTACAATACTTTATATCTACAGTAACTAAATAAGTAATTTCCCATTCATTTTTAAATCGCCAGTCGTTGGCTGACGATTTAAAAATGACCTTCTCTTATTTTCATTTCATTCTATTCCTCATTTATTTCCCCCTCTTTCCGCATCCCTTTCTGCCAGTTTTCCGCCAGCACATAATACTTCTGTTTGCCCCTTCCCAGCCGGAGCAGTTTACCTAGTTCGTGAAGCTTCTTCAGATCTTTCAAAGCCTGATAGCGGCTGCATTGGTTAAAACACATACAGTCGGATGAGGAAATGAGGTGGTTAGTTTCCAGTTTGGTGAGGATGCGTTGCAGGCGAACCTCTTCGGCCTGTTCCTTGCGTTTGGGAAGGACGGCGCGTTCCAACGGCATTGCTCTTAGTTGATGCTTGAGTTGGGGAGAAGAACGGTAAACAACATTGTTGAAGCTGATCGACTCGGCACGGATCTGTTTCGGACTGGTGATGTCTTTCGGTGTTTTTAAGGTAACGGAGAAATTACCTATACCATCCAGATCAACGGTTTCTCCATATTTCAAATGAAAGGCCAACCTGTCCGACAAAGCACGGATCACCCCCTTTACATCTGCGGAACTGAAGGAACAGATATCGGCTATCTCATCAGCCAGATTGTCGGTTGTAACCTTTCCACCGGAGACCACTTTCGCATATAATGAACCTGTTTCTCCCGTCTCACGGTTCGGCGGATTCTTATAGAACGTATATTTAGCACACATAAGCAATAGATTTAAGTTTTAAGTCCTTATTATTTAGTTCGAAATATACGAATAATTATTCTTTTGTGCAAGCATAAAATCAATTTTGAGCTAGCTCAAAATTAAATTCGACCATGCTAAAAATTAATTTCGAGCATGCTCAAAAGCAAAATAATATAGGAGAAAAATAATAGTTATTCGTATGTTTTGAGTTAGGATATAAGGAAGAAAGCATTAAATTTACCCGGTAAACCAGAAACAACAAGTAAATATGCTGATTATCCTCACGTCGGCCAAGACAATGACCGGCACCTCTAAAATAAAAGCTCCTGCGGGATCGACGCCCCGTTTCGCACAGGAAGCGAATGAAATCGCCCTGAATATGGCGCAGTTCTCTATCGACGAACTGAAAAAGATATTGAAGCTGAACCCGAAACTGGCACTGGAGAATTACAACCGGTTCCAGGAGTTCCATACCGAAGAGGTTCGCTCTCTTCAGGCATTGCTGGCTTATACCGGAGTGGTTTTCAAGAATATCAACTCCAAAGATTTTACGGAAGAAGATTTCCTGTATGCCAACGACCATCTGCGGATCGCCTCCATCTGCTACGGATTGTTGCGCCCGCTCGACCAAATCAAGCCTTACCGGATGGAATATGAAGTGAAACTGCCGGAACTGGGCGAAGGGAATATGTACAATTTCTGGCGTCCGCGGCAAACGGAACTGCTGATCGACGAGGTAAAGAAGAACGATAACATCCTGATGAATCTGGCCAGCCATGAGATACAAGGGGCATTCGATTGGAAAAAGCTAGGCAAAGCAGCCCGCATCATCACACCCGAATTTAAAGTCTGGAAAGACGGTAACGCGAAAACCATCGTGATCTATACGAAGATGGCACGCGGACAAATGACCCGCCACATACTTAAAAACCGGATCACCGACCCGGAAGAACTGAAAAACTTCTCGTGGGAAGGTTTCACTTGGGACGAAGGTATGTCGGATGGTGACAACTGGGTGTTCCTGCAAAGCTAGGTGAAAAGAAATCAGCCTTTCGCTCAATAATCGGAAGATAAAAGCGTTATATTTACGTTCCTTTTTAAATGAATGATGAAATGAAAAAGACCTGTTTACTATTGCTTTTGCTCGTTGGGATAATCTATATAAACGAAGGTTATAAGATTATAAGCGAAGATATGCCGGTGAAAAGCACCACCAAAGGTTCCCTGTCCGACATTGCCGAAGAGGTGATCGCCATCCCGTTGGAAACGACTTCCGATTGCCGATTGAAACATGCCACGCAGATCAAGCGCGACAGGAATGAACTGTTCCTGGTAAGCAACGGACAGCTTTTCCATTTCGACTGTTCCGGCAAGTTCCTGAGCCGGGTTACCAACAATCAGCATTTCCTGGTTGCCGACTATGTGATCGATCCGGTCGAAAGACAATTGATCATTATGGACGACAAGGAAAATGTCTATTATTATGATTACGACGGGACGTTGCTGGAAAGAAAAAGCCTTGCCGGGATCAATCCCCTGAATACTCCTACCCGGCTGATGTATCACAACCGCCATATCTGGATAACGGCACAATCGTTGTCGCCTTCCGCAAATGAGCCCGGTAAACAATGCGTCAACCAGTGGCTCTATAAATTCGATACGACACTTAATCTGCAGGATGCACGTAAACTGACGGCTGCCGACCTGGGACGTTTCTATCTCGGAGCCTGCTTCCCTGCCGAACTGTCTGTTGCCGACGGGAATGTGTATGCCTACTCGCCTTCCACCCAGCCGGACGAGTTACTGGCGGACACGCTCTATCTGATCAACCGGAACAAACTGAATATCCATGAAGATTATTCATCGATCCTGCCGCTATGCATAGCCGGACGCTATCTGGTTTCCACCTACTCGAATGCCGCCGATGAAGAGTTGAATTATACGTTCTGCTACGACCGCCGGGAAAATTATGCGTACAATGTGACGGGTGGTTTTGAAGATAACTTCTATCACACAGGAAAAGTCCCCGACCTGAAATCGCTGGATGCCTATAACAATTCTTTCTGCTATTGCCGTTCGGGGGAAGAGGTGAAGAATGCTTTCCCGGATCGTACGGAAGAGGATAATCCGGTCTTATTTATCGTCCGGATGAAGGCATAATGAAGGGAGAATGAAAGCTAAATGAAGGCTCTACCATCACTGCCCCATCTATTAAAAAACAAATATCCAGACATTTACCTTCAAGAAATGAATGCTGAAGGCAAATGTCCGGATAAACTATTTACAGGATCAGAATAACCGGCCGCAGAAACGAACCTTCATCACCGGATAAACGGTCAGCTTATCCATGACCTTAGTGAAATCATCGTCACTGTCTGCTAATGCACCACTCAAATCTCCGGCACTTGAGTAAAGTTTCGGTGATCCGTGGAATTGTACTCCCAGTTCAAACTGTACGCCTATACGCTTTTTAGGAACAGCACGTCCGAAGCCTACACCGATATAAGGGCGGAATCCCGATACCTTAAAACCACCGGATACATTACCGTTCTTATCGACCGGAATCTCTTGATCGCCGATAATAATACCGGCCTGGCCACCTTCTTGCACATACTCGGCCAATTCATCGCTATGCCCTTTGACCTTCAGCAGCTTGTTGCCACCGAAATAAGCACCGGCAGTAACAAAAAAAGAAGAACTCAGGAACGGATAATAATTTACCAGCAACTCACCGGATGCACGTTTCATGTTACCTGTAAGATTAAGGGATGAGTTTTCTTCTAACTTCGGGTCTTTCAAATCCACATCCACATCCGTATCAAAACTGATACCCGGCATAAAAGAAACACCTCCGCGGATAGCGAAATGGGGAGTGACGGGGGTTGCCACATCAATGCCGATACCTGTTGTACCCGCACTTACACCCACCGAAAGAGAATTGAAAATACCCAGCTCTTTTTGAGCAGAAACAGGACTACACATCATAGCAATGGACAAGATTGCCCAAAGAAAAATGATCTTTTTCATACTTGATAGAGTTTAATATTATATACTAGTTCAGAAATTAATAAGATGTATTTATCTGCCGCGAAAATACATAAAAATCAAACGATATAAAAAAAGTGATGCGGGAATTACTCCGGCATCACTTCCTTTTAACATATTGAATAGGACTTTATTCTTCCTCGCTGTCGTCTTCCTTGATATTATGGAACACATTTTGAACGTCGTCGTCCTCTTCCAGCTTTTCGATCAGCTTATCCAATGTTTCACGTTGTTCGGCTGTAACTTCTTTCAGGTCGTTCGGGATACGTACGAACTCGCTACTGGTGATTTCGTAACCGTTCTCTTCAAGATATTTCTGGATAGCAGAGTTCTGGGAGAATTCGCCGTAGATAACGACTTCGTCTTCATCCTCATCCACTTCATCCACACCATAATCGATCAATTCGAGTTCCAGGTCTTCCAGTGAAATGCCTTCCTTCTTCGCAATATGGAATACGCACTTATGGTCGAACAGGAATTCGAGGCTACCGCTTGTACCCAATGAACCACCGTGTTTGTTGAAGTAACTGCGCACATTGGCAACCGTACGGGTTGTGTTGTCAGTGGCTGTTTCCACGAAGATAGCGATACCGAACGGGCCGTATCCTTCATAGTTCATTTCCTTATAACCGGTAAAGTCTTTTTCTACAGCACGCTTGATGGCACGTTCCACATTGTCCTTCGGCATATTCTCCTTCTTTGCATTCTGCATCAATGCACGCAAATGGGGATTGTTTTCCGGATCAGGGCCACCGGCTTTCGCTGCAATAGTGATTTCCTTACCCAGTTTTGTGAATACGCGGGCCATGTTACCCCAACGTTTAAATTTTCTTGCTTTACGGAACTCAAACGCTCTTCCCATATTATATCTATATTATATTATTATAAACTTTTGTCTTATCTCAATGATGCACCCAACTTGCTTTCCAGATTCTTACGGATCTTCTGCATGATTGCGTCGATCTGTTTATCGTTCAATGTCTTTGTTTCGTCCTGCAGGAAGAAGCTTACGGCATACGATTTCTTTCCTGCCGGCAGGTTCTTGCCTTCGTAAACGTCGAACAGAGAAACTTCCTTCAACAGCTTGCGTTCGCTTTCTTCGGCAATCTTTTCGATTTCAGCAAACTGTACGGATTTATCGAGCAACAAAGCCAGGTCACGTTTTACTGCCGGGAACTTGGAGATTTCCGAGAAAGTAACCTTGTTCTTCTTAGTATCCTTCATCAGCAATGTCCAGGACAGTTCCGCATAATAAACATCGAAGTCGATATCCATTGCTTTGCAGATCTTACGGTTTACGATACCGAAAGTACCCAGTTCGCGACCGTTAGCAGTCGTGATACTTACACCCGTTGAGTAGATATCGTTGCTCAGGTTTCCGAAGATGACCTTCTTCATATTCACACCCAGGCGGACAAGGATATTTTCAACATAGGCTTTGAGTTCGTAAACGCTAGACTTTTCGTCTGCATGAGCCCAACTGTTCTCTACACGGTTACCGCATACCCACATACCCAGACGATAATCTTCCGAATATTCGGCCAACGTGGCATCTTCTCTTTTCTTTTCTACATTATAATCGTAGCAGTTACCGAACTCGAAGAAACGGATATTGCCGTTCTTACGTTTCGCATTATGTTCGATACTTTCCAGACCGCCGAACAAAAGTGTCTGACGCATGCCGTTCAGGTCTGCACTCAACGGGTTCATCAGCATAACGCAATGAGAAACCGGATAAGTAGTCAGTTCGTCGTAATAAGCGGAACGTGTCAGCGAGTTGTTCATGATTTCATTGAAACCGGAACCGCAAAGCTGTTCGGAGATCAGGTTCTGCAATTCGTAGCTACGGTCGGTAGCGGTCTTGTAGCTCAGGTTCGACTTCACACTGTCGCTGAACTCAATATTGTTATATCCGTAGATACGAAGGATATCTTCGATCACGTCTACATCACGCTGTACATCGATACGGTAAACCGGAACATGGATCGTCAATCCTTCGGCTGTTTCCGAAACGATCTCCATTTCCAGGCTGGCCAGGATACTCTTAACTGTCTCTACCGGAATATCTTTACCGATCAGGCTGTTGATCTTATCGTAGGTCAGTTCAACCGTGTAAGGCTGTACCGGGTTAGGATAAACATCCTGGATAGCTCCGGTGATCTTACCTCCGGCCACTTCCTGTATCAGCAGGGCGGCACGTTTCAATACATAGATCGTATTGTTTGCATCCAATCCACGTTCGAAGCGGAAAGAGGCATCCGTATTCAAACCGAAACGACGGGCTGTCTTACGGATCCAGGTCGGATGGAAGCAAGCCGATTCCAGGAATACATCCGTAGTCTGTTCCGTTACACCTGAGTCCAGGCCGCCGAACACACCACCGATACACATGGCATCTTCCGTGTTGCAGATCATCAGGTCGCGATCGGTCAACGTACGTTCTACGCCATCCAGCGTCACGAACTTCGTTCCTTCCGGTTGTGTCTTGACGATCACTTTATTGCCCTTTACCTTGCCTGCATCGAATGAGTGCAAAGGTTGTCCCATTTCATGTAAAACAAAGTTCGTTACGTCCACTACATTATTAATAGGACGCAAGCCGATTATATTCAGACGGTTCTTCAACCATTCCGGACTTTCTTTTACTGTCACGCCCTTGATTGTCACACCAGAATAACGGGGACAGGCTTCCGTATTTTCAACGATCACTTCGATAGCCGGAGTTTCGTCGTCTATTTTGAAAGCATCGACGGAAGGACGTTTCAACGCTGTCGGCTTACCGTTTTGTTTCAAATAAGCAGCCAGGTCGCGAGCCACACCGAAGTGGGAAGTACCGTCTACACGGTTGGGAGTAATATCCACTTCCAGCACATAGTCGCTCTTTACATTATAATATTCCTTTGCAGGAGTTCCTACAACCGCATCAGCCGGGAGAACAATAATACCGGCATGGTCTGTTCCGATACCGATCTCATCTTCCGCACAGATCATACCGTTCGACTCGACGCCACGGATCTTTGATCTTTTGATTGTAAAGACTTCATCACCATCATACAGTTTCGTACCGTTGACAGCAACAACCACTTTCTGGCCGGCTGCAACATTCGGGGCACCGCAAACGATCTGTAAAGGTTCTTCGCCACCTACATTTACGGTCGTAATATGCAGGTGATCGGAATTCGGATGTTCTTCACAAGTCAGAACTTCACCGATAACCAATCCTTCCAGTCCACCTTTGATAGTTTGAACTTCTTCCACTCCGCCGGTTTCCAAACCGATAGAGGTTAGTGCTGCTGATACTTCTTCAGGCTGTAAATCGAAATCAAGATACTCTTTCAGCCAGTTGTAAGATATATTCATTGTTTTAAAATTTATTCAATCAAACAAATATCCTTTTGCAGGATTAACTACAAAGGGCAATTTGACCGACAAAAGTACAAATAATAGAATAATTATTCAACGTGTGTGCAGACTTTATTCTCACGTCATTCTAAAAAAACTTATAAATCAACGGTTTTTAAGCATTTCACATCTAAATTCTTTGTTCAATATAAAAATTCAGTCTAATTTAGAGGCATGTTTTCGGCCAAAGAGATAGACCCGGAGACTTCATAGGGATCATTTTCGAGATATTAAAACACATAAAACACTAGGGATAAGACTTTTATTCTATCAAAAATATATGCTAAGCAAGCTAGTACCCATACAATATATATGTATGCTCTTTCTATTTTTATTTTTAAATAGTTCCTGCAACCAGACGACTCATCAAAAACATATATTAATCATACAATCTTATGAAAACGGATTTCCGGGATATAAAGAGATTAAAAAGATATTTGCCGAACAATTGCAGGAAAGGGATATAAAAGCAGAAGTTCACTCGCTTTATCTGGACTGTACTAAAAAGACAGAAAAACAACAACGGCTAATTGTATATGAGAAACTGAATGCTTTGTCGTCGTGGAGTCCGGACATAATTCTGACTTGTGACGATCAGGCCCTGAATGCCTTACTTACCTGCGACCATCCTTCTGTTAAAACGATTCCGGTTGTCTTTACCGGAGTGAATTATCCGAATAAGGCTTTTATCCAAAGATTTCCCAATATGACCGGTTTTCATAACAAGCCGGATTACAAAACAAATGTTGAACTGATAGAACGACTCATCGGAAAATGTATTGTAGTACGTGTTACGGATGATTTTGAGACTGATAAAGTAATCCTGGCAGATATGGATCAACAAGTCAAGGATATCTGTAAAAATAACAATATTCTTTCAACCCAGGGAATACGGTTGTCCGGAAAAAATGGCATATCGATATCCAAAGACAAAAAGATAATACCGGATGCAATGTATATAAGTACCATCAACGGAAAAGCAACCCGGTCACTGGTAAAAGGGCTGGGTGAAAACTATTATAACAAAGCTTATCTGGCAATCAAGAGGGATTATCTGACCCTTTCGTTGGGGCGCTTCAGTTCTTTCCCCGGCTTTTCTGTCATCAACGAGATGATCGGTTATAATTATGGTGTGGTCGGAGGCTATGTGACGACACAAGAAGAGCAGACTATCCAGGCTGCCAACCGTATAGCCGATATATTGAACGGAGCGCCGGCCAATAGTTTTCCGCAAATTACGGAAACTGGCAAAAAGTATGTCTTCGATTATAAGATACTGGATCAATGGGATATCAGCCTTAACAAACTCCCTGCCGGAAGCGAGATCATAAACATTCCTTTCTATATACGCTATCAGTTATATATAATATGTTTAGCCATTTTATTGGGAATTGTACTGATAGTCATTATCATTTATCAAAGGATATTATATAAAAGAGAGACAGCACATAAAAAGGAAGTACAGGAAAATTTGAAACGGGAAAAGGAATTTCTTTCCTTTGCCCTGGAAAGCGGTAATATATTTACGTTCCGTTACAAAAATGGTATCTTTTATTTTGATAAAGAGTTTTACCATTATCTGGATATGCCGGAAAAACCGATCAGTGCAGAAGAGTTCAGCAATGCCATTCATTCGGATGAACAGGCAGACTTCCAGCTGAACAGGTATAAACTGGATCACGGCTTCCCTTCCCGGCAGATTACGAGAAGGAGATACGACTTCAACAAAAAAGGCCATCAGTGGTGGGAATTCCGGTATGCACAAAACACGAACATTAATACTGAGAACAACGACTATTCTGTCGAAGTAAACGGTCTCTGCCTGAATATACAGCAAATTAAAGAATCGGAGATAAGTCTGACCAAAGCGTTGAAAAAGGCGGAAGAGTCCGATAAGATGAAATCTGCGTTTCTAGCCAATATGAGCCACGAGATACGCACACCGCTCAATGCCATCGTCGGATTCTCCCAGTTGCTCAGTTCGGATATGGAGCTGGAACAGGAGGAGAAGAATGAGTTTATCAACCTGATCAATACAAATAATGATTTGCTTCTTAAACTGATCAGCGACATTCTCGATTTATCACGTATCGAATCCGGACAGATCTCTTTCACTTATGCCGACTGCGATCTGAACCAGCTGGTGGAAGATATATTTAATACACACCGGCTACTTATGCCCGAAGGCGTAGAGCTGATCAAAGAAGTTCCGGTGGTTCCGGCTATTATCTATACAGACCGTTTCAGGTTGACACAGGTGGTTACGAATTTTATTAACAATGCGACCAAGTTTACCACCCAGGGATATATCAAAGTCAGATACGAGTACGATGCTGAACGCATCTTACTTTCAGTTGAGGATACAGGAAAAGGTATTCCCCGGGATAAGATAAAACAGGTGTTCGAACGCTTCCAGAAACTGGATGAGTTTGCTAAAGGAACAGGCCTCGGACTGGCAATCAGCCTGAGTATAATAAAGACATTCAAAGGGACTATTCTCCTGGATTCAGAGGAAGGGAAAGGAAGCAAATTTACTATTTCGCTACCTTATATTCCTCTATAAAGCGTTTATTGGCTTTAGCTTCCTCAATCCATTGAGGTACAACTATTTTAAGAAACTCTTCTTTGGCTGTCATTTCCGATTGGATATCCAGTCCGATGTATTTCTGTGCTTTCTCTTTTGTTGAGATATCCGGCAGAGGAACATCATCGTTGTAACCATGTTTATTCAGTACCTCCTTTACTTCCAACCGGGCTTGCATTGTTTTATAAAGGCCGTCTCCCAATATACGTTCCACTTCCTGGGGAGCGTGAAATGCGGCACCATGTGAAGCTATACAAAAGTCCCAACGCCATTGAGCCTGCCGCAATAACTTAAGAACGGGCTCCATCTGTTTCTCCGTGGCTCCCCTATCCCAGGCAAACTTCGCTTCGATATGTGCTTTCACCAGTTCCTTTTCCAGGTGGGTTCGTATCTCCATCACCTTGTTCTGCCGGGTATATACATCCTGACGAAGTACATCCGCACTTTGACGGTGACAAGACTGGCAAGTTTTTTCGACCATAGCCAACGGACTTTGTATATGATGGTTATTATACGCTCTCAGTTCTTCTTCCATATAGGGCATATGACACTCGCCGCAGGAAACGCCTCTGCGGGCATGAATTCCCATCTGTGCCAGTTCATAATCCGGATGCTGGGCTTTCAATATGGGTGCTCTGCTTAATTTATGGGTAAAATCCGTAAAGCCGATCTGATCATAGTAGTTTTCAATCTCTTCAACCGTATATCCGTTATCCCACGGCAAAACGACTTCTTGATTTTCTCCTTTCAGATAATATTCTGCATGGCACTGGGCACAAATAAGTGAACGCATCTTTTGGTTAGAGGCATTCTCTATTGGATTATTCCCCCGTTTCAAAGCATCGGTCAGAAAGGAACGGGAAACTCTCAGATCCATGCTTTCCGGATCATGACAATCTGCACAACCGACAGGATTGACTACTTCTGATCCCCAATCATACCATTTCTTTTTGTAGAACCCCTGCAAACCGATCTCATCCACCAACCGGGGAACGTCCAGGCTTTTACATGACCAGCAGGAAGCCGGTTGCGGACCGTCATTTGCCTTTCGGGGAGAACCCGTACGCAGACTATGATGAAGATCATCGATAGCATACATGTGTCCCCTTGGAGAATAATAACTTTTAGAAAAACCATAGCCTGCCCACAAAATAACCATCGCAGGTCGCATAGCCAGAATATCTTCCGCCTGGTTCCCGTTATACAAACTTTTGAAAGTAGTATCTGATGTGTTCTTCCAGCTATTATACTCACTGGAGTTGGATAAATTCAATTCATCGGATTGGAGACTAGCCTCTATATCTCTGTTGTCCACCTCATCAATAAATGTGATCTTTCCCTTGTTAACATAAGAATATCCGGTAGTCACAATTAAAATGGCTATCGCAATTACTATCAGTAACACCGTAAAATGCCCTACACCAAGTGTTTTCTTCATGATATATTATTGCTTGTATCAAACTCCTGCTTCTAAAATGCAAAAGCCATTGATTTTTCTGCTGTTTTTATCAGATTACAAATGTAGTAAAAAGAAATTAAGCTCCAACAGAATTTTGATAACTATAAAATAATGACGTATTTTTGTACCATAAATAAATGAACTTCTATGCGTATTGACATACTAACCGTACTGCCGGAAATGATCGATGGAATGATAAACTGTTCCATCGTAAAAAGAGCACAGGATAAAAACCTGGCCGAAATACATTTACATAATCTACGTGATTACACGACCGACAAGTGGCGGCGCGTGGATGACTATCCTTTTGGCGGTGAAGCCGGAATGGTCATGCAGATCGAACCGATCGACCGGGCTATATCTGCATTAAAAAGCGAACGCGACTATGACGAAGTTATTTACACTTCTCCGGATGGGGAAACATTCAACCAGCCGATGGCGAACAGTATGTCGATGCTCAACAATGTGATCATCTTATGCGGTCATTATAAAGGGATTGACTACCGTGTCCGGGAGCATCTGATCACCAAAGAAATATCCGTTGGCGATTATGTGCTGACCGGTGGCGAACTAGCAGCGGCAATCATAACGGATGCCGTCGTTCGATTAATCCCAGGTGTAATTGGCGATGAGCAGAGTGCCCTCTCCGACTCTTTCCAGGACGACTTGCTGGCTCCCCCGGTTTATACACGCCCAGCCGAATATAAAGGATGGAAAGTACCGGATGTCCTTCTTTCCGGCCATCAACGTAAAATTGAAGAATGGCGGTTACAACAATCGCAGGAACGGACAGCACGGTTACGGCCTGATTTGTTGAAAGATAAATAAACTCTACAGAAGCCGGTTCAATTTAAATTGATCCGGCTTTTTGTTTAAACCACATTACTACACTTTCCTTTTGTTAAAATAGATAAAAAACCAAATCCATTGTAAGTACCTCCCTCCCAATTCTTGTCACTCTAGTAAAGTTATATATCATAAAATTTAAATGATGATTACAGAAAAATATTCAAGCAGACTTTACTTATCAGTGGTAATTATGATTATGTTCGGATTTACATCTTGTAATAATACGGAACACAATACACTGACAGATCAGGAAAAGGCAGAGGGGTGGCAACTCTTGTTCGACGGCGAGACTTTAAATGGTTGGCGTGATTATAATGGCATAGCCCTTACCGGACCCTGGGAAGTAGTAGACGGGACTATTCAGGCAAATGGTCATGGTAGCGATGCCAGCGGTTATATTGTAACCGACAAAATGTATGAGAACTTCGAAATCACGTGGGACTGGAAAATATCAAAAGGAGGAAATAGCGGGCTATTATACCATGTTCTGGAACGTCCGCAATTTGCAGTTCCTTATATCACCGGCCCGGAATATCAGTTAATCGACGATGACAATTTCGCCGAACCGTTAGAAGACTGGCAACGTTGTGGAGTTGATTATGCAATGCATTTACCCGACTTCTCAAAAATCACAATCAACCCGGCAGGACAATGGAACAACTCGAAGATCATTTTTGATAACGGACATGTGACCTATTTTATGAACGGTAAAAAGACAATCGAGTTTGATGCTTGGTCTGACGACTGGTTTAACCGCAAAAACAGCGGGAAATGGGGGCATGCACCTGAATACGGATTAGCCCGTAAAGGATTGATTTGCCTGCAAGATCATGGTTACCCGGCATGGTTCCGTAATATTAAGATCAAAGAATTACCTCGAAAAGCAGAAGAAGTTAATTTATTTAATGGCGTAGATCTTCAGGGATGGGAGAAATACGGAACAGAATTATGGTACGTAAAAGACAGCCTTTTAATATGTGAAAGTGGCCCGGACAAGCAGTATGGATACTTGGCTACACGCAAATACTACGATGATTTCGACCTTACCGTTGAATTTAAACAAGAGTCTGACGGCAACTCAGGAATATTCATCCGCTCCTTTGTCGAAGAAGATGTCAAGATAAACGGCTGGCAGGTGGAAGTTGCTCCCACCGGTTTCGATACCGGAGGTATTTATGAATCTTACGGCCGTGGCTGGTTAATCCAGATACCTGACGAAAAAGAGTCTATTTTAAAATATGGTGACTGGAATACTATGCGTATCAGAGTACAAGGTGAGAATGTACAAACCTGGCTGAACGGTGAGAAAATGGTCAATATCAATGATGAAAAGATCGGTGCCGGACAAGGACGTATCGCTTTACAGATACATGATGGAGGTGGTATTAAGGTTCTCTGGCGTAACCTTCGTTTAGTTACTTTATAAATAAAACAAATATAGTTTTCTTTAATTTTTAATAGTTATGAAAAACATTTCAAGAAGAAACTTTTTAAAGACAGGAGCCATAGCGGCGGCAGGTCTGACTATCGTTCCCGGTTCTGTATTAGGAAAGTCTTTTGGACATACGGCACCCAGTGATAAATTGAATATTGCAGGTATTGGTGTTGGTGGTATGGGGCGTCGTAACCTGGCAAATATGAATACAGAAAATATTGTTGCCTTATGCGATGTGGATTGGGGATATGCCGATAAAACATTTAAAGATTACCCGCAGGCCAAACGGTTTAAAGACTGGCGCGTCATGTTTGATGAAATGGGGAAATCGATCGATGCAATCATGGTCGCCACACCGGATCATACTCATGCAGGTGTTACCGCCCATGCAATTACACTGGGAAAACATTGCTACACACAGAAACCCCTGACCCATTCCGTATATGAATCACGTCTACTGACAAAGCTGGCTAAAAAGTACAAAGTTGCTACACAGATGGGGAATCAGGGTAATTCCTTTGATTGGTGCCGTCAAATTGCCGAATGGATACAGGCTGGTATCATCGGTGATGTATATGAGGTACATTGCTGGACAGACCGCCCTATCTGGCCACAAGGTTTGATGCAACCGAAAGATGCACCGAAATGTCCGAAGACATTGGATTGGGATCTATTCATCGGCCCGGCACAAAAACGTCCGTACAATCCAGTCTATACTCCGTGGAACTGGCGCGGATGGTGGGATTTCGGTACCGGGGCTCTCGGTGATATGGCCTGTCATATTATGGATCCGCTTTATTGGGCACTGGACTTGAAATATCCGAGCAGTGTAATCGGTAGCTCAACCTTGAGTAACCTATATTCACCCCCACATGCTCAAATTGTGACTTACACATTTCCGGAACGTCCTTCTAAAGGGAATGTCAAAATGCCGGAAGTAAAAGTTTACTGGTACGATGGCGGCCTCATGCCTCCACGTCCGGAAGAGCTGAAAGACGGCCAGATGATGGGTGACGAAAACGGAGGTATCATCTTCATCGGAACAAAAGGGCAGATCATGACCGGGTGCTACGGTATGAATCCGACATTATTACCAATCTCGGATATGGAACATTTCAATCAGCCTAAGCCAACGATAGCCCGAATAAAAGGGGGAAACGGTGATATATGGTCTACCAATGCACACGAACAAGACTGGATCAGGGCTTGTAAGGAGTCACCGGAAAACCGGACAGAAGCATCTTCCAACTTCCAGTTCTCAGGGCCTTTCAATGAAATGGTCGTAATGGGCGTTTTAGCCGTTCGCCTTTCGGGTCTGCAGGGATTGCACCGGGAGTTACAATGGGATGGGGAAAACATGAGGTTTACCAATATCTCTCCGACAGATAAAATAAAAATTGTAACGGTAGACGATTTCAAGGTTATCGACGGAGATCCCCGTTTCGATCGCCGCTTCGCTGAATTCAATGCAGCAGAGATGGCAAATGAATGGATCAAACATACATACAATAACGGATTCTCCTTGCCAGAAATGCCCAAATAATCATTAAAACAGTAAATCAGTTATGACAAAACAACTACTCAAGGCTTTTATAGTCCTGGTTTGCAGCCTGTTTACATTTTCGTCACAGGGGCAGACCAAAGCCGAAAAGAACGGATGGCGCCTGGGAATGCAATCGTATAGCTTTCATTTATTCACTTTAACTGAAGCTCTCGATAAGACACAGCAACTGGGATTGAAATATATTGAAGTCTATCCGGGCCATAAACTGGGAGGCAAATGGGGAGACAAAATATTTGATTTCAATCTGGATAAAAAGACTCAAAAGGAACTAAAGGAACTGGCTGCAACGAAAAATATAAAAATTGTAGGAACAGGCGTTTATGTTGCGGAAAAATCCTCTGATTGGGAAAAGATGTTCCAGTTTGCAAAAGACATGGATATGGAATTTATCACATGTGAACCGGCATTGGGCGATTGGGATTTAGTAGAGACACTTTCCAAACAGTACAATATTAAAATCTCAGTCCATAATCACCCCCAACCTTCTGATTACTGGAAACCGGAAAATCTATTGAATGCAATATCCAAACGCAGCACATCTTTAGGCTCCTGTGCAGACGTAGGTCATTGGAGAAGAGAAAATCTAAATCAGATCGATTGTCTGAAAAAGCTGAAAGGACGTCTTATCTCTTTACATTTTAAAGATATAGCCCCTAAAAAGGAGGGAGAAAAAGAACAGCATGATGTAATTTGGGGCACTGGCATATTAGATGTAAAAGGCATGCTGAAAGAACTAAAATCCCAGAATTTCAAAGGTGTGTTCTCTATTGAATATGAATATAATTGGGAAAATTCAGTTCCCGATATCAAAGAATGTATCAGATATTTCGATAAAGTAACTGAAGATATCTTATAAGATAGGTTATAGTTTACAGGTAGTATGCATAGGTCTGAATAATACCAGGCCTGTGCATCTATCTTCATAATAAAAACATTCGACAAGAAAATGACATCTGATGAGCAAATAATCACACAGATTAAATTAGGGGATGTATCCACTTTCAACTCTTTGTTTAATTCAGTTTATATCCAGTTATACATTCATTGCCGGAAATTCATATCCGATCCGGAGGAGGCTAAAGACCTTCTGCAAAATGTCTTTCTTCATTTCTGGGAGAAAAGGGACTCTATTGACATTCATACTTCTTTAAATGCTTATTTATATAAATCGGTACAGAATGAATGCTTAAACCATTTACGTACTCTCAAAACGATCTATACAACAGAAAATAAAGACTCTGATGTAAACAAGGATAAAATAATAGAGAATACAAATCCTTTTTCTGAACTAACAGTTCTTGAAATTGATCAAATAACAGAAAACACGATAGAAGAATTACCAGATCAATGTAAATCCATTTTTAAACTTAGCCGTGTAAACGGATTGAGAAATCAGGAGATTGCCGATTCGCTCGATATCTCAATACGAACAGTAGAAACACAAATTTACAGGGCACTTAAGATTCTAAAAAACAGGCTGAAAGATTATTTGGCTTCTTAACAAATTTATCACATAAAAAAATAAAACAATCTTGTAAGTAGTCCATCCCGTAAATGTGTCATACTTAGAGAAAGGGAAAAGTAAAATAGAAAAATGAAGGAGTATATAAAAAATATAATTGAAGAAAGTTTGATCAATGAAGTAGAAGTCGATAAAGAATGGGAACGCTTGCTATCGTCCATTAACACGAACAAGGGAAAGCCATCCTTTTTTATCACCCAAAAGAAAGCACTTCATCAGATCATGAGGTATGTTGCGGCTATTTTCATTGGAGCCGGACTATCTTTTGCCACTTTCTATATTATAAATCAAAAAACACCCGCAATAATAGGGAACTACAAATTAGTGACCTTGAAAGGAGAAAAAAGCTACCTGCAACTTCCTGATGGAACCAAAGTATGGTTAAACTCCTGCACGACTATTCAATATGCAGAAGATTACGGCCATTCAAACCGTGATATCCACCTGAACGGAGAAGCCTATTTCGAAGTTGCTCCCAATAAGGAAACACCATTCATCGTGAAAACCAACGGGATTAATGTAAAAGCAGTCGGGACGGCTTTCAATATATCTGCTTATGCGGAAGACCCTCAACTGATAACCACACTCTTCAGCGGAAAAGTAGCCGTTCAGCCCACACTTACCAAACAACAGGTTATGCTTACCCCCAATCAGGTTGCTATTTATCATAAAAGCGGGAATAAGATAGAAGTAACCCCTTATGATAAAAAATTATTTGCCCAGTGGCGAGGCGGGTATTTATCTTTTGAAATGATGTATCTGCAAGACATCACCAAACTGTTGGAACGGAATTATAATGTAGTATTTCGTTACGACAATCAAAAGATCAAGAAATTAAAATTCAGTGGAAGTTTCCGTAACAGTGAAGACCTTACCCAAATTCTGAATGTGATCAAAACAAACACAGGCATTCAGTACCAGATAAAACAGGATACTATAGTAATCAAATAATACACAGTATTAACCTTTAAAATTAAATTGCTTATGAAATAAGACTGAAAAATATCTTTTCTGTTTAATGGCGGTTCATTCCGTCAAAGGTAAAATTTATTACTAATCTTAAATTTACAAATTATGGCAAATCATTCAGGGAGCTCCGGAAGAGCTAATTTGGGCACCCTTAAAAGATATACGATTATAGGTTTGTGCCTGATTATTTTTCAATTAAATGTGGTTGCAGCAGCAGCCCAAATGATTTCGTTAAGTATCACGAAAGGTACCATTTCCGATGTTTTTAAAGCGATAGAAGACCAAAGTGATTATAAATTCTTTTATAACAATAAACAAGTCAATATCAACGATGAAGTAGATATCAAAGTTCATGACAGTTCCATAGAGAGCGTTTTAGATAATATCTTCAAAGGAACAGATATTACTTATAAGATTGTAAAAAACCATGTCGTTCTCACGAATAAAAGAATTGAAGAAACTCAATCAGAGTCAGTAAATCAGGATAAGAAATCGGTATCCGGTAAAGTTACAGACCAAAACGGAGAGCCTCTTATCGGAGTAAATGTGGTTGTAAAAGGAACGACAACAGGAGCTATGACCGATATTGACGGTATATACAGACTGGAGAATGTTCCGGCTAATGCAACCGTTGAATTCTCATATATAGGCTATGTTCAACAAAGCGTAAATATTGGGAACCGGAATAGGTTGGACATTATTTTATCAGAAGATACCCAAAAGCTGGATGAGGTAGTTATTGTTGGCTACGGTTCTTTCAAGAAAAGGGACTTAACAGGAGCTATCACCCAGGTTAAAGGGGATGAGATTGCCAACCTGCCACTTCGCAGTGCAGCAGATGCTTTACAGGGAAAAGCCGCAGGTGTTACAATCACTGCCAGCTCCGGTAGCCCAGGTTCTTTGGGCGATGTACGTATCCGTGGTGTAGGAACGATCAACAACAATAATCCTTTATATGTAGTGGATGGCTTACCTCAAGACGATATAGGTTGGCTAAACGCACGCGATATCGAAAGTATCGAAGTGTTGAAAGATGCATCAGCCCAGGCTATTTACGGTGCTCGTGCAGCCAACGGCGTGATCCTTGTCTCCACTAAACGCGGTGACTCAGGAGAAAGTTATCGGAGCAATATCGAGTTTGATATGAATATTGGTTTCCAGAATATCCCCAAACGATACGATGTATTGGATGCCGAAGGTTTTATGGAGTATAAGAACAGAGCCTATACAGCTGCCGGTAAGGCATTGATCGATGACTTCTCCACTCCTGAAAAACGGGAACAGATCCTCTCCTTCCTCGACAAAAACGGAGGACGTGAAGGAACGGATTGGTGGAAAGAGACGACAAGAAAACCCTCTGAAGCAATTAATCAGAATTACAACCTGGCATTTTCCGGAGGTCTTAACAAGCTTAGATACCGCAGCAGCTTTGGATACATGAAGCAGGACGGTATACTGAGAGGCTCCGACTATGAACGTCTGTCCGGACGTTTAAACATGGACTCCGAAGTAACCAAATGGTTGAATTTATCAGCCAATGTGAATGTAATTTATGAATCCAGAAGGAACCTCGATGAGAATAATTCATATACGGCAACCGTATTCAGTACGATCAGTGCCGACCCGATTACGCCCGTGTACAGAGATAACCTTACCGATATTCCGGATTTCCTTCAAGCCCGCATCATGGGAGGATATGAACCTACCAATCCCTGGTCGAGATATACGGGTGTTATTTACTCGAATAAGCCGAATACAGTGGCACAGGTAGACCGCATGGCTCAGAATAAATGGCATGGAATAGCTACAAAATCAAACATTTCAGGAGAATTCAAGTTATTCCCGTTCCTAACATTCAAATCGAGCATCGCTTTAGACCTGAACCGTAATCAAAGCGACGGATTTACACCTAAATATTATCTGGATGGAGATGAATACAGTACCTATGCAACAGTAAGCCGGGGAGTTTCCAACACAGACTATTGGGTCTTCGATAACTACCTTACTTATAATCAGAAATTCAACAAACATTCCGTAAGTGCTATGGCCGGTACCTCAGCCGAAAAGAAACGTTATGAATATATCGGTGCATCCAAGCAGGGTATGGTCAATAATGATCCAAGCCAGCAAATTATAAATGCCGGAACCCTCAACCCGGGAGCTAGCGGATATGTTGTAACAAACTCTTTGAATTCATACTTTGGCCGTATATTCTATTCGTTCGATAATCGTTATATGCTTACAACCAATATCCGTTGGGACGGTTCTTCCCGCTTTGCTGACGGAAACAGATGGGGATGTTTCCCTTCTATCTCTGCCGGATGGAATTTCTCGGAAGAAGCATTCATGAAAAACTTCGACTGGTTATCCCAAAGTAAGTTAAGGATCAGCTGGGGTGAGATCGGTAATCAGACTATCTCAGACGGTGCCTATCTGAATACTTTCGGAAACGGTAGTTACTATATCTTTGGAAATCCTTACACGACCAGTTTATACGGAGGACGTGCACAGGTTGGTAACCCCGACTTAAAATGGGAAACGACCCGCCAGCTCGACCTTGGTTTAGACATGGCATTCTTCAACGGTTCCTTACGAGCCAGTTTCGATTATTTCAATCGCAAGACACAAGACATGCTTGTACAGGTACCTGTCCCGACCAGCCTTGGATATCCGAATGTACCCTGGATGAATGCAGGTAGTGTCAGCAACAAAGGCATCGAATTAACCATAGGATACAATGGCAAGATCGGTAGTGATTTTAAATATGCGATCGACGGTAATATCTCGACTTACCGTAACAAAGTGGAAAGCCTGGGCAGCGGGGCTAACATACCGGGAAAAGGAATCCATCTGGGATATTATACTTATACAATGACCGAACCGGGCATGCCTATCGGCTATTTCTACGGATATAAGACAGACGGTGTATTCCAGACCCAGGAAGAGATCGATAATTATAAAAACAACGGACAAGTCGTTATGCCGGGAGCCAAACCGGGCGACCTGAAGTTTAAAGACCTGAACGGAGACGGTAAATTAGATGACGAAGACCGGACAATGACAGGGAATCCACATCCGGACTTCACATTCGGTCTGACATTATCTGCCGAATATAAAGGTTTCGACATATCGGCTTTCTTCCAGGGATCAGTAGGTAACGATCTATTAAATGTATTGAAGTATGACATCTATTCCGGAACCGGATGGTATAATGCCCCTAAAGATATCCTAACGACTTACTGGAACGGGCCGGGAAGTACCAACAAAAACTTCGGCATCGATGCAGATAGCCGCATGAATCTGGAAATGTCAGACTGGTATGTAGAAAACGGCTCTTATGTCCGCCTGAAAAACCTGCAAATAGGTTATACATTACCGTCTTCTTTAACCAGAAAGATTACGATCGACAACCTACGAGTGTTTGTTGCCACCCAGAATTTATTCACAATAACAGGGTACTCCGGTCTTGATCCTGAAGTCGGTGAAATCAACAGCAACCCTCAATATAAAGGTTGTGATATGGGCTTTTATCCACAGGCAAGAACATTTATGTTCGGTGTAAGTTTCAAACTATAATCTTAAAAAGAAGATATTATGAAATCAATAATAAATAAAGGAAAGCTATTTTTATCGATAGTATGCATTAGCTCCCTGACTGTTAGTTGTAGCTCCGACTTTCTGGACAGGCCGACATTAGGAACTCTTGATGAAACGACTTATCTCAGTACCGAAGATGCAGGATACAAAATGCTGGTAAACTGTTATCAACCCATATTGAACCAATGGGATTTTCAAACAATGAAATTCGATATCGGCGATCAGTTGACAGATGATTGTTCGAAGGGAGGATCGGATGCAGGCGATCGCTCCGTTATTACAGAAGTAACCCGTGGGAACCCTGCTGCCACCAGTAGTATGCTGACACAACTCTGGGATCACCGGTATAAACAAGCTATTTCCCCCTGCAACGTTTTCCTGTCATTAATAACTCCTGAAGTGCAGCTTATACAGGCCGGAGGCGCTTTAGTTTCCACCGAAACAAAGAAGCGCTGGATAGCTGAAGCACATTTTATGCGTGCATTCTACTATTTCGATCTGGCAATGCTGTTTGAAAATGTGCCGATTATCGATAAACCGTTAAATGTAAGCGAGAAAGAAAACATCACAAAAGCAAACAGGGAAGAAGTAATGAAGTTCATACTCGCTGACCTGGAAGCAGCAATAAATGAACCCAATCTGCCGGGAGCAAGTGTATTGCCGGCAAGCGAACTGGGACGTATCACCAAAGAAGCGGCATTAGCATTCCGGGCACGAGTTTATCTGTTTTACGGTAATTATGAAGCCGCAAAAGCTGATCTGAAAACGGTTGTAGAATCCGGTTGTTATGAACTGATCGATAACTATGAGGCTTTGTTTAATAGTGCGGAGAAAGGTTATATGTCTAAAGAAGCTGTATTTATCACTTTACGCTCTTATATTCCTAATTATACCAACGGTAGTGTTTGTCCGCAGATGAATACCGGACGTGCAGGCGTTGGCGGTTGGGGCGGTGAGTGCCCCACGAACGATCTGGTCAGTGAATATGAAGTCGGCGATCCCCGCCTGGTTCATACGATTCTTTCTTCCGGTGATATTTTTATAAAATCAGACGGAACAGAGGAAGTCCATGATTATTCCGGATACGATAACTTCTCGCTGCAACATAGCCGTAAACAATATCCGGACTGGTCAAGAAGACCGATCGGGGATTTACAGAACACAGATTGGACATTCTATCATATCCGCTATGCCGATGTTCTATTGATGTATGCCGAATGCCTGATCGAAACGGGAGACGATAAGCAAAAAGCGGTAGACCTGATCAATCAGGTTCGCCATCGTGCCTTCGTCTCCAGTACAACGACAGACAGTTATGCCCAGTATCGTAAATTCAATATTCCGGAAGAAAACAGGATAACGGAAGAGGTATTTAATTCAAAGTATAAGGTAAAAGTATCCGACGATCTGAAGAAAGCGATCCGCCATGAACGGCGGGTAGAATTAGGATGCGAAGGGCTACGCTTGTACGATTTGCTCCGTTGGGGAATATTCGTTCCTACTATGCAGGCTTTCGGCCAAACAGCCGAAGGTAAATATTCCGGAGCCGGAACACACGTAACAGATAAAACCTGGCCCTATCCTATCCCGCAAAATGAGATCGATTATGTAGGTGGCGCTTTAACTCAGAACGATAATTATTAATTATATTGAGTTTCATTGAAAAGGCTGAATTCTCTCGGAATTCAGCCTTTTACTCTGCTAACCACCTATTTTATCAAAATACACAAAATCTCTTTTTTCTGTCTGGCCATTAACTGTGCGATATACAGGGAACGGGGAAAGATATTGATCTCGTTCTGTCCTTCCCAGACTCCTTCCGGACGATCGGTAAAATGACCGGGATATTTTTCTCCTTTCATTCCTATATTATAGTTCTTTCCCGAAGTCGAATGTGTCCCTACGGGCACGAAGTCGTCCGTTATCTTTGTCCTTGTACCTTGTACTTCCTGCATACTGCCGGATAACAGGGAATACTCCTATTGCCATGATGATAACCGACCCGGCTGAAATCGGGAATTGTGTTACCTTCCTCATCCGGCATATAAGTTAATAGACCCTCATTACTGATCTTTACCAGATCGGATTGCCAGGCCGGAGATAACTTTGTTTGTGCATGAGAACAAACAACTGTTACTCCGGCTACCAATCCTACTACTATTTGTTTAAAAGCGCTCATCTATATAATCAATCTTCGATAATGACACGGAAACCTACATTATGCACTTTCTGCCAAGGAAGATAAGACCGGCGATAGTATGCCGTTGCCGTCTTCGGATGGTCGATCCATGAACCGCCGCGTACCACCTTTTCAAGTCCGCTTCCCTGTACTTTCTCATTATATGGATAAGGCAGATAGTCTGAACGAGTCCATTCCGCCACATTCCCCTGCATATCATACAAGCCCCACGGATTGGAACGGTAGCCGCCCCCTTTGACCATCAGCATATTGCCATCGTCTACCTGATTATCTTTCGGTTGATAGGTGTAATATTTGTACCACGGATCCGTAGGACTCATCGGTTGCGGGTCTACCCCCCTTACAGCCAGTTTGTTCAATTGCTTATCCGCCATATTCTCATAGGCTGAAAAATCGGTATTCAATGCTCCGAACCAGAAATCAGAATCACTACCGGCACGGCAAGCCCATTCCCACTGTACTTCTGTCGGCAAAGTAACTTTCAGGCCAGTCTTCTGACTTAACTCTTCACAGAAAGCCATCGCTTCCTCCCAGCTCACACGAATAGCGGGTTGTTCCGGTTTATTGGCCGGATAACCTTCGTGCACATGGTCTTTCCATAGCTGGTTGATAAAGCGGCTGTTATGATCCGGATAAATTGTACGGAACTGTTCATTGCTCACTTCGATCTCTGCCATCCAAAAAGCTTTCTTCACCTCCTGTTTATTAACCGGGGAATAATCGGAATGTCCTTTGTTGTTTCCCATCACAAACGTTCCGGCCGGAATACGGACAAAATTCATAACAATACCCGGTGCCAGTTCAATGCTTTTCTTTGTCTCCTGCTCTTTCGCCTGCATATTGGAAGCGATTGATGCATCGAACGGCCAACCTTTTATTTTGACTTCTTTATCCTTATACTCTTTCCGTTCCGGTTTTACCGGAGACGGCTTCGGCTGCTTACTCAGGTAGTCGGCATACGAACGGATTTCCTCTTGCCAGTCAACCCCGGAAGAGGCATATTTATTCGTCAGTTCGGTTCTGCGGCTGATCTGCTCCACACCTTTGAAGATGTTCGCTTTAAACTTACTATGATAAGGAGCATTAAAGTCGATCCAGTTATAAAGAGTCTTCCATTCCTTATCCGTCAACGCCACACCATGATGTCCAGTTTTCAGTATCTTGATTAAATCACTGGCCGATGCATGGTATTCATATGGATTCAGCACTTCGATCTCTGCTTCCGGCCCCTGACGGTGAATATACGGATGCAGGTTCAGATAACTTTCACCGAAACCGGAGAAGCTATCGATACGACCGCCTGTAAAATCAGCCAATTTATTTGATCCGTCATGGCAAGCGATACAGGCACGGTCGAGAATGGGTTGTATTTCCAGTTCGAATGTGAAGGGACGTTGTCCGCCTTCCGGTAACGCGATTGCGTGCGGTTTAATCGTTGAAGCCACTACCCGCTTCGGGATAGGTAACTGATTCTGGTCTTCGTGGCAACCGATACAGGATACTGTTTCTCCCGGCATACCGGTCAGCCAACTTCGCATCCATTGTACAGCCCGTCCGCATGAGTCGAGCGGTTGTAGTGAGATCGGTGTATTTGCCGGGATAGTAAATAAAGCCGAGCCATCCTCTTCCACAGGAACCGTACCCAACAGGCGTTTAATATCCCATCCGCTCTGAACGCCCTGCGCCCAATGGTCTGACGGAGTTTTATTATAAGCATATTCATAAGACAGTACACGAAAAGCTTTTACCGTACCACGAGGTACGCCTTTTAATCCTTCACCCTCGTAAATATCCTGGATAAAGACCGTAGCTTCTTTCGTATCCGGCTTGGTTCGATCGGGAACGACCGGCGGGACAGGTGTTTTCTTTACCGGTATCGGATGGATCAATCCTTCCCCTTCATATTCAGCAATCAAGGTCAGGTTATCATAAACATCGACCAGGTAAATCCCCCACAGGGCATTCTCATTCAGCTTGGCCGTTACCAGGAAATATTTATCATTCAACGGATAAGGTTTGATAAACTGCGGCCATACGCCATCCACCAGACGATCTTTTACGATCGGTTCGATCTTCCGGTTACGGTAAGGCAATTCCTGCACCATTCCCTGTACGGACTTACGTCCTTTTGAGGGATCGAACAGGATCAGACGACCGGAACGGGTCACCCCGTGATGGCCGGAAATAATTCCAATGAAACCTGAAGCCTGGCCGGGAATAGGCTTGGCATCGAACGTACTGTTCGGAAAATAAGAACCACTGCCATACAGCGCTTTCTGTTCCGTCCCGTCCGGATTCATGTGCATCACAAAACGGGAGAAGTAGTGCGTCAGGTCGGTATATTCCCAACGGGTGTACATTACTTTCCCGTTATTCATAAGTACGGGCGACCAGTTGGCATCCTGATCGAACGTCAGGCGACGCAACGATCGGTCTTCCGGGTTATAAAGCACCATATTGCCGACTTCATCATTTCCGTTCACACAGGGAACACCATTGTAACCGATATTGGATATAGCCATGATCTTGCCCGAAGGCAGCCAGGTTGCATCAAAGAACTCCAGATCCTTTTCCGGTGAGTCGATCAGTTTCTTTAAACCTTTCCCATCCAGGCCTATTTCAAAAACCTGCCAGCGCTTATCCGTATCTACCATAGAGAATAGGATACGGTCGGCATCCCAATGCAGCTTCAGGTCGGGGACGGATGAGCCGTTATCCGGTTTGAAGATCGTGCGCGACCGGATATCCCCGCGAAGATTGGAGAGTTCGACGATCTCCGCATCAAATCCACCACGGGCGGCAGAGGTCTGGTTCGACCAGTTATTGTTTTGCGTTCCCAATGACCGGGGATTGATCTGACGGGCAGACGTCCCGATACGGTAACGGCCTACGATCAGTTTATCCATATTCAGTTCGGGATTAGCCAAGAGTATCTCCCTTTTTAAACGTAAAGCCTGTTGCGCTTCCTTTATTGTATTTTCATCGTTTGAATAGATACCGGAGAAACCTTTACCGGCCAATCCTTTTAATGCAGAAAGTTTGGATTGGTTGGCAGCCTGGTCAAACGATTTATTCCGTTTCATATCATTGAAAGCCTCTTCGATAGCCTGTATGTTAAGCCAGCTCAAAGACTCCTGCAACTCGTATACCTTCATCGCATCCTGCGCTATGTTCAGATAAGCGATTACTTGTTTTGCCAGTTCCTTTTCCTGACCGGCAGCAGTAATACGGGTTGTAAAATAATTCTTGTCCGCCAGCAGGTCTACAACCGACCGGGCGATATGTTTTTCTATATTTGCATCATAAGTGGTGACTAACGCTTTCATGTCGCTTCCGGCAAACGGAAGGAACTGCGCCGACTCAGCCGGAAAACCGGCTATAATATCTTCGGATAACTTTCTGCCGGTTATCCCTTGCAAGCGGAATATAACTGTTCCTGCAGAAGAACGGTTTTCCAGTCCGATTTCCGCTTCGAAACGGACATATTTCTTATCCAGAGGAACAACGATCTGGGCATTGGCATTCGCCATGATTGTCCGTTCGTATGTTACTCCTTTCATAACGACGGGAACGTCTTTGGCGTTGGCATTAAAGACCAGGCGTCCCGTGCCGGTATCTTTGAAAGTATCTTTCAGGTCATTCAGCCAGACGGAAGAGCCGTCGGCAGCAATTAAGCGGGCGTTTGCCCATACAGCCTGGTCGTCGGTTGTTCCGTCGACAGTTCCCCAGGTGTAAAGCACCATTTCATCCAGTCCGGTCACATCGGCGGTGAACCTTTCGGCAGCCTGTTTTGCTTTTACTACTTTTGAAGAAACCGGCAGGCTGTTTTTCTTCATCTGCTCGTAAGCATTCTGCTTGGCAGCAGCAATTTTCTCCGACCAGGAAGCGGACGTAGCCCCCTTCTTTCCCGGCTTTTGAGGAAAGGCGAAAAGCGACAAGGCCAGACAGGCTGACAAAATAATTAACTTCTTTTCCATGATTCTATCTCTTATATTTTACTATTTGCCGCATTATCGGTTTAATATAATTTCTGGCTGTTACTGGTGACAGTGTGTCACTAACGCTAGTGACAGTCCCTCACTAACGTTGGTGACGATGCCTCACTAACGTTGGTGACAGTGCCCCACTAACGCTAGTGACACCATCTCACCAGAGAAGGAAAGAAAGCCTCGCCAATAACGACGGGGCTTCTTACCCATACTTAAATTATTATCGAATGATCAATAATTCGGATTCTGTATCAATACACCGTTGGAGAAGTCGATCTGATCCTGCGGTAAGGGGAAGTATTCGTGCGCTTTCGACCAGGCTGATACGTGTCCGGACAGTAGCGGATCTAGTTCCACACTATTCAATCTATCCATGATCTTCCAACGTTTCATATCATAATAGCGGATCAATTCGAACGGAGTTTCCACACGACGCTCGTGGCGGATTGCTTCACGCAACTGATCTTGATTCAAGCTGGTGGCCAAATCAGCTAGACCGGCACGTTGACGAACCAGATTTACCATGTCGGCAGCACCGGAAATACCCAGTTCATTGGCTGCTTCAGCTTTCAAGAGCAGCAATTCACCCCAACGAAGGAATACCCAGTCCTGTTCGCTACGGGTACTTGCCTGCCACATATCACCATCTTTCATCAATGGGGTCAGCCATTTTACCATTGCCTTTTTCAAATCGCTTCTATTCAGAGATACGACTTCACCTCCCGGCCACTGATATTTATCATCAAAAGCGACAATCTGTCCCAACCGGTTATCACCTTCCTCATACTCATTTGTCAGGTTAGCGACCGGACGTACTCCGGAATAGTTTCCATATATATGGTCGAAATTATTATAATTGTTCGGAGCCAGAAACTTGATCGAGAAGACAATCTCCGGACTGGTTTCCTGTGTATCATAAGTAAAGTTGTCCGCATAACGACCGGCTAAAGAATAGCCTTTTATTTCATTCAACAAATTGTATGCTTCCTGCACTTCGTTACGATTGGCTACTTTTCCGTCTTCACCAAAAGCATGGAACATCAGGAGACGTGCTTTTAATCCCTGGGCAGCTCCTTTTGTAGCATGTCCGCCGGCACCCTTGAATGTCTTGTCATCCATTTTATCGATCGCAGTCTGTAAATCTGTGATCAGATTATTATAAACTGTTTCAAGAGATTCTTTCGGCATATTCTGAGTTGTAAGATCCAGCGGTTCCGTTGGATAGGGAACTTCACCGTAACACAGATAAAGCAGGTAATAGCAGTAAGAACGTAAGAAAAGCGCCTCTCCTTCATACTGGTTACGGGCAGTATTCATATCTCCTCCCTGATAATTCTTCAGCTGATATAAGAAGATATTCAGACGGGTAATAGCTTCATAAGCTTCTTTATAAAGTTCCGGAACGAATCCTGTCATTGACGGATCTATATTATCCGCCTGGATCAGGTCTGTTTTATACACATAGCTGGAACCGGAACTACCGTAACCATTATCTGTCAGACAGTCGTAAACAACCATCCCATAGGATAATGTTTTAGCCTGCATACCTTGATAACAGCCGGTCAACGCGGAATCAAAATCAGATTTTGATTGCCAGAAAATGCTTTCTGACGGAGAAGTTGTCGGTGGCGTATCCAAAATATCAGAACAGGATGATACAGCCATCATACCGGCAACCAATAGTGAAATATATGATAGTTTATTCATTTTCATAATTACTTTATAATTAAATTAGAATTCAAGATTTACACCGAATGAAATGATACGGTTCTGCGGATAATAAACCAAACGTGTACCCTTTGTGGAATTATAGTTACGTTCCGGGTCACCACCCTGTGGGAATTTAGTTATCGTCAGCAGGTTGTCACCAGAGAAGTAGAAACGCAGACGTTCGATCTTTGCTTTGCTTGTCAGGGCTTTCGGCAATGTGTAACCGAATGTCAGGTTCTTCAGACGGAAATAAGAAGCATTGTATAGCCAGTAGGTACTTTCACGCTGGTTCTTTGCACCACCTAAATCTGCGAAATACAGACGCGGATATTTGGCATCTCTATGATCTTCCGTCCACATATTATCGATATAGTCTTGTGAGATAGGCGTTCCCTGATAGAACGGACGCAATCCCCAGCCGCTGGCATAATGTTTAGCACCTTGTACACCTTGCCCCATCAAAGAGAGGTCGAAACCTTTCCAACTGGCGCCCAGGTTCACGGAATACTCAAAATCAGGGAAGCGGCCATCAAGTACTTTACGGTCGTTTTCATCGACAATGCCATCGGGTACTCCATTAGGGCCGCTGATATCGGCATATTTAATATCACCGGGCAATGTCTTATCATTAAATTGCTTGGGGGAATTGCTTACATCAGCTTCATCCCTAAAGATACCGATTGCTTCATAACCATAGAATGACTCATAAGGTATACCTTCCTTATAGATTAAACCTTTAGAAGAGTCTATATAATCGGCACCATATTTCGTCAACTCATTTCTCGTACGATCAAAGAATACACCGGCATTGTAACTTAAGCCTTTGAATACTCCTTCTTTTATATATCCGTTATAAGCCAACGATATTTCAATACCTTTGTTTACCATTTCACCAGCATTGACATACGGAGCTTTCAAGCCCAGTAATGAATTGCTCTGTGCCTCACGAAGAATATCGTATGTTCTTTTCTTATACCAGTCGAAAGTAATATTGAAACCGTTGAAAGCAGTGATATCGATACCGAAGTCACCGATAGCCGTAGATTCCCATTTCAGATCACGGTTGGTAAGGGCGGTCTGTGCAACACCGGCACCCAGATTCGAGTTGTCGAAACTATAATCCTTACCTGTTGTAACCAAAGCATAGTAAGAATAAAGATCGATATTCTGGTTACCCAGGATCCCCCAGGATCCACGCAACTTCATGCTGTTCAGCCATTCCCAGTTGAGATCCTTCATCCATTCTTCTTCAGTCATACGCCATCCCACAGAGAAGGAAGGGAAGATACCCCAACGGGAATCGGATGAAATGCGGGAAGAACCGTCGTAACGGGCATTCACTTCCAATAAATAGCGCTGCTTGAAAGCATAGTTGGCACGGAAGAAAGCAGACATAATGCCCCATTCTTCAGATTCACCTTTGTTAGTCTGTACAGAAGAAATACCTGTATTCAGTTCATGCAAGGGGAAGTCATAATTCTGACGGTAACCTTCCAGATTATCCATTTTATAATATTCCAGATTGTAACCTGCCATAAAAGAGAAGTCATGTTCTTTATTAGGAGTAGCCCAGTCGTATTTCAAATACGTATATAAGTTATAGTAAGAACTATTTTCCATTGTACTTGTCAAACCTGTTCCGTTTGTATTCAATGTACCATTCTGTACACCGTCATGATAGTAGTAAACCGGTGTCGGAAGCGCTCCCCAGTTCTTCGTATGCTGTTGCTTGTAGCGCATAGCACCTTTGGTATACCAGCTTAACCCTTTGATCGGACTTACTTCCAACCAAGCCTGAGTGTTTACATCCGTATTCACATAGTTCTTGAAGTTTTCCGTTTCAGTAATGGCAACCATGTTTTTATTATTACTTTCAAAGGTAAACGCTTTCATCGTGTAACGCTTAATGCCTGTGCCATCATCCGGTAGCCAGGGCATGTAAGTCGGCGCCTGAGAAATAGTTGACAGATAAGCATCGGTATCCCCCTGGCGTGTCTCCTGGCGATTGCTGCGGCTGCCGGTAAAATACATTCCGAAGCGTATCCAATCGTTTACTTGTGAAGTCAGATCCAACGTTGCATTGTAACGCTTGAATTCCTGCCCTTTCATGGTACCGGGCTGGTTGATCATACTTAAAGAAGCGTTGTAAGAAGTTTTACCGGTAGTACCGGCTACACTCAGGTTGTGCTGCTGAACGAAAGCAGGATCAAACATATAATCCAACCAGTTGAAGCTGGGGTATTTGGTCGGGTCGGACGGATTGGTGTAGTTTGCAATCATCTCTGCCGAATAACGGTCAGTTGCCGGAGCTCCGGAATTATCCTTCGCCATATTGAAATATTTCATATAGGTAGGAGAATCCCAAATCACATCCAGCAGGTTTGTCGGATTGTGTACGGCAAAGTTGCCATTATAACGAACGGAGATGCGGTCTTTTGTTTCCGAACCATTCTTCGTTGTAATCAGAATCACACCATTTGCTGCGCGCGAACCATAGATGGAAGCCGAAGCTGCATCCTTCAAGACGGAAACACTTTCAATGATGTTCGGGTCGAGGGAAGCGAGATCCCCCTCTACTCCGTTAATCAGGATTAACGGGTCAGAGCCGGTACCGGAATAAGTACCCTGGCCACGTACACGGATCTGAACCGATTCGTTACCCGGCTGGCCTTTGTCAGAAGTAATACGCAAACCCGGCATCTGGCCTTGCAACATGGTCGATGTATTGGCTACCGGACGCTTGGCAATTTCTTCACCGGTAACGGCGGAAACAGCACCGGTCAGGTTCACTTTCTTCTGCGTACCATAACCAACCACTACTACTTCATCCAGATTCTGAGTATCTTCCTGAAGAGTTATTTTCAAGCGGGCATTACTTGTTACTTTTATTTCCTGGTCTTTGTAACCAAGATACTTTACCAATATAACATCCCCGGTTTTAGCCGGAACAATAAAATTCCCTTCTACATCCGTAATAATACCTGTGGTTGTTCCCTTCACTAGTACCGATACACCGATCATCGGCTCTCCAAACTCATCCAGAACGATGCCGGAGACAGTCGGTGTTTGCGCAAACAAACTTAGACTTGAATTAAACGCCACCAATAAAAATAATAATCGCCAAAACGATTGAGTGGCACTCTTGATTTCTTTTTTCATTTAATCATGGATTTAATTAGACTTAAAATTTAAACAAATTCAATAACACAAAGAAACGTATTCTCCCCGCTTTCCAAAGAGAATACGCTCCCAATTTAGTATTAAATTATTCTATATGAATAGATTGATACAAAAGTGACAGGAATGTGAAACGATTTTACAAGTTCTCCTATTCCTGGCTGTTATTCATCTGCACAAACTCGGTCGGAGTGCACCCGTAAAAAGCTTTAAATGAATTCGAGAAGTACGAATGGCTATTAAAACCGAGATGAGAAGCTATTTCCGATACATTCATTTCAGATTCTTTCAACAATTTTGCTGCTACTTCCAGACGTTTGTTACGAATCAACTCCATCGGGGAAAGTTCGGTGATGGATTTTAGCTTTCGATAGAGGTTTGCCCGGCTGATACCGATTTCCGAACACAACAACTCGACATCCAGTTTTTCATTGGAGATATTTTTCTCGATCACATCAAACAGCTTCTGGGAGAAACGTTCGTCGGCCGACTTCACCTCGATTCCCATCACTTCCGGTGAGAAACGTTTCCCATACAGTTTCTTCAATTGCTCCCTTAAAGTCAGCAGGCTGCGGATGCGTGTTTGCAACACGTCCATATTGAACGGTTTGACGATATAATCGTCTGCACCCGCCTGGAACCCCTCTTTAATATGGACGACCATCGAGCGGGCGGTCATCAGAATAACCGGGATATGCCCCACCCGTATGTCATTCTTGATCATTGTACAGAGTTCCAGCCCATCGCGTTTTGGCATCATGATATCGCTGAGTACCAGATCCGGGAAGTCCTGCACTACTTTTTCATAGGCTCTTACCCCGTCGGCGGCTTCGATTACCGTATATTCAGTTTCCAGGCTTTTCCGCAGATAATCGCGGACATCCTTGTCATCCTCGACCAGCAGAATCTTATATTTCGGCTGGTCTCCTTTATCTACAACCGGCAGGGAGACGGAGATATCCTCGGTATTCGTCATTTCCGCGATCTTATCTATCTCCCGGCTTTCTATCTGTTCCTCGGAGAAGGCCGCACGGGAAATCGGAAGGATGATAACAAAGCAAGCTCCCTGAGATACAGTATTATCCACATAGATTACTCCGCGATGGAGCTGTACGATCGTATAGACCAGGCTTAAGCCGATGCCTGTCCCGGATAAATTGATACCCGACGTCTCCGGGATCTGGTAGAACGGGGTAAATATCTTATCCGCTTCCTCTTCTGCAATCCCTTTTCCGGAATCTTTTACTTTCAGCCGGACATAATTTATATTTTCACCGGTATATAATCCCTCTGTCCGCTCCGGTTCAAGCTCTTTTAGGGAGACTTCTGAAACTTCCATGACAATCGATTCACCGGGACTGGTATATTTGAAGGCATTCGATAGCAGGTTGAAAACGACTTTCTCCAAAAGGGACTTGTCAAACCAGGCATCGATCGTTTTAGGGGTACAGTTCAAGGTGAATTTGACCTCATTCGTCAAAGCAATCTGGTTAAAGGCATAATATATTTCCTTTATATATTCACAGATGTCTCCTTCGCTCACCTTCAGCTCCATGCTGCCCGCCTGATTTTTATGCAGATCCATCAACTGGTTGACCAGCAGCAGCAATTTTTGTGCATTCTTATAGATGATGGACAGTTTGTCATGCAATTCCACCGGTATGTCTATCCGTTTGACTAATTCCTCAAACGGGGTGATAATCAACATCAAAGGCGTACGTAATTCATGGGAGAAGTTGGTAAACAAGCGTATCTTTGCCTGGTGAAATTCTTCCTGCTTCTGTTTCTCCAGTTGCTTTAACTTCAAACCGGCTTCCAGGTTGCGTTTGATACTCACATAATAGAGGATTCCGTAGATAATGGCGGCAAAAACGATGACATAGAACAGGTAAGCATACCAGGTTCTCCACAAAGGCGGCTGCACGATGATTACGAGCGAACGTCCTGTTTCGTTCCATACATCGTCATTATTAGAAGCTTTCACACGGAATATATATTTGCCGGGGCTCAGGTTGGTATAAAATGCGGAATTACGTTCGCCAACATAGTTCCAGCCGGTATCATATCCTTCGAGCTTATAAGCGTATTGGTTTTGGGTCGAATAGATATAATTCAAAGCCTGATAGGTGATTGAAAAGTTATTTTCGTTGTAATGGAGCCGGATCGTTTCCATGCCGTCCAGCGTCTTATCCAGAATGGCGGATTCGTCGCCGACCATTACCGGCTGATTATTAACGGATAGCTGTTCGAGTACCACTGCCGGGATATTTTCATTCTTATCCATCGCCTCTACCTGGAATGTCACGAACCCGTTACTTCCGGCAAAGCAGAGGTTTCCATCCGGCAAAGCGATTCCGCTGTGTAAGGTAAATTCGCGGATGTCAATCCCGTTATGGCGGTGGTAGTTACGCACTTCGTTGCCGGCAGGATCAAACATCGTTAATCCATTTACGGTACTCATCCATAGTTTCCGGTCGCTGCTTTCTACCAGGGAGCAGATATTATTATCCAGCAAGCCTTCTTTAGCCGTCATGACGCGCCGGATTCCTTGCGAGGGATCAAACTGAAAGAGACCGCCGCCGTAAGTTGAAACCCATATGTCTCCTGATTCCGTGCGGGTGATGGCTGAAATATAATTGTTCGGGATCCTGTACTTTTCTACAGAGGCTTCATTCGTATATTTCGTCAATTGCTTTTTATTCGTGTCGAGGTGAAGCAATCCATCTACGGTACTGCCTAATAAAAGCGTGCCGTCTTCATTCTCCAACATACAACGGATATTCGAGATGTAGAACGGTTCATCCACATTGTTAGTTAATGGCTTAACGAGCTTGTCATCTACGAAACAAGTCAATCCGTATTCGGTCGATGCGCCGCCTACCCATAAAATGCCTTTATGATCGCGGATGATGGAGTAGATCGAGTACTCAACCGGATACCTGTGATAAAGGGAGAATTTACCGGTCTTGATGTCGAACTTGTAAATTTCTCCTTTCGTGGTTCCACACCAGACGGTTCCGTCTTCATAGAAAACAGATTTGATAATGTTTGTGTTAAAGGCAAAACGGGAAGAAGGGTCTACCAGATAATAATGCGACTCATCTGTCTGATAATTATAGCTCAGCAGTCCGTATCCTTCTGTTGCGATCCAGAGTTTCGATGGAGATTCGTAGGTTATGGCGCCGTAAATACCGGTTCTGATGTTCAGTTCCTCTTCCGGTTTATGGAAGACAAAGCGGCTGGTAAATTTGTTCAGGTAGTTCACACCGCCGGCAAACGTACCGACCCATAATGTTTCGTCCCGGTCTACGCAAAAGGCATAGACAGAATAATGGCTCAATGATTTGTTCATGTCATCATATCCAGCCATTTTCATGATCCGTTCGGTCGTCGGATCTAAAGAATATATACCGTCGAAAGTACCGATCAGAAGTTTGTTTTGCCATTCGATCAGGCAACGGACAGAGTTATTGGCGAGCTTGCTGTTTTCACTCGTAAAGGCTAGGATTTCATTATTGCGCAGGTCTACCCTGTTAAGTCCATATTTGCTGCCGATCCATATCTGCTTCTTTGCATCTTCATAAATAGAGGTGATATCGTTATTGTTTATGCGCATGTTTTTCGTTTCGGTCGAAAAATGGCTGATAAGATTCATCTGGTTGTCACATAGAAAGACACCTTTGTTTCTTGTCCCTATCCAGAACTTACCGGTGCTGTCTTCAAATATAGTTGCCACTGCTGTGTTATCCAGTTCTCCGTCCAAGGAAAAGGATTCAAAAGAGTCGTTATCACTGTTGTAACGGCTTAAGCCACTATAGGTTCCAATCCAGAGATGGCCGGAATGATCCGTATATATCGTTGCAATACTGTTTGTTATCGATCCGTTTATCTCGACGCTGTAACGTTTTATCCGGTTCGTGTTCAAGTCTATACGGTTTAATCCGTTGCTTGTTCCTATCCATAGGTTTCCATTCCGGTCTTCAGCTATCGAAGTGATAGAGTTATTGGATAAGCTCTGCTCATTTCCATCTTCACGGCGGTAGATTATGTATTCTTTCCCGTTAAAACGGTTTAATCCGTTCTTGGTGGCAAACCATAAATAGCCTTTTGAATCCTGGAAAATATCCATGACAGACAGCTGTGAAATACCTTCGTTTAAATCTGAATTAAAGATATAGGGATATCTTGTCTTTTCAGCCTGTAAAATGAAGGAAAAACATATAATAGCAAGTGTAAATAGATATCTCATATCAGGAGTATTATTCGTTTTCTTTGCAGGTGGCAAGCTCTAATTCAAGCTTAAGTATATATCGCTCTTTATCGATCAAACGGTCGCTAAGTATTTCAACTTTCCGTTTCAATGCAATGATTTTCGGACTATCTTCTTCATCCGGAGTGATATTTTTGGGAATAAGCATATTTCCTTTACCGACAGCGAGCCATTCGAAGCTGACCTCCGGATAACAATTTATAATCTTTTGTACTGTTTCAATACTTGGGCATGCACCGCGATAACTCAGAGAGTGATAGGTGCTATAAGGAATATGGCTACATCTTAATATTACTGAAGGTTTAATATTATAATATGTTGCGATGTCTTGAATACGGTCGTAGAAGGATTGCATAGTAGTATTTTTATTAGATTAAAGCTATATTTTGTCATCAATTCAGAGATAAAAATAGACAAATATATCTATTTCGCAAATAAAATATGCTATTTATTGATAAAATAGACGTACGATGGGAGTAGAAAACAATTATTAATGTGAATAATCATGGTTTTTGTATGTAATAACGTATTTTTATTAACAAAAACTATGGTATATAGTTGTTTGCATCGATTAAAAACCTTGTAAAACTGGTTCGATATCATTAATAAGCAGTTATTACTAATAAAAACGATCTACGGCCGTAGTTTTCTCTTTTGTTTTCTACTATAATCCGTCTACGAAGGATATTTGCAACTATTTTTGTTCTAAAAAAAGACGGATTATAGTAGAAAAAAAGAGGAATTATTCGACTTCAAGGAATGTGGTAGGCAGTCCACTTGACTTGACTGCGACAATATTCTTCTCTTTTTTAAGATTTACCTTAATGCGAGCCCTTCCATTGTAGGTTTGAAGCTTTCTACTTCCGGTTGAAGTCCCCTGATTCTGTATCAATGAACCATTTCCTATAATTTCAAACTCGACGTACTTCTTTGAATCAAGGCAGCGAATATTATTTTTGTCGAAAAGTTGGGCTTCCAATAAAACGGTATCGCCTTCACGTGAAACAACCGACAACGACATAGATGCTTCCTCACCCCACTTTTCAGATTGGTACTCCTGGATGATCGTATCTGCCATTTCTGTTTTTCCTTTTTTGGCGACAGCACGGATTTCATTTCTGCCTTCTTCATAGACACAGTTCCAACGCAGTCCGGCTGCCGGATAATCCTGGCTATTGCGTTTTTTTACGCCCTGACTGATGCCGTTGACGAATAGTTCGACTTCATCACAATTGGAGTAAACCAGCACCTCTTTCCGGTCGCCTTTGTTTCCCCAACGCACCGGCCAACTATGGCCGTAGATATGAACCATCGGCGCTGTCGTCCAGTAGGACTGGAAAACATAATAGCTTTCCTTCGGTGTAAAATCACGTTCTATTACTCCTTTCTGATTTACGTAGGGAACCGGATTTTCGGGACGTACGGGAGTTGAGAAGTCTTTGAACGGCCAATAGGCAGTGCCCGTCAGCCAGGGCATTGTTTCCTGTTCCTTCAAATGCCAGTCGATCAGGCGGACGATATAGCTTTCCGACCAGTCGCCATCTTTCGAGGCACGGGCAGTTCCCCCGTATAAGGAAGCGTCACCGGCACGTTCATCGGCTCCCTGGCCGGATTCCAGTCCTTTCAGGTTAGCGAATACATTTTCCGAGTGACGGCGGGCATGGCTGTCACCACCCCATTCTACATGCAGGAAACGTTTTACCTTTTGCATTTCCTGCTCCGAGACGTTTTTATAATCGGTAAAGACTCCGCGATACCATCCTGCCCAAATGGATGGGGAATATACATCTACTATATCGCTGCAAAACTCACAGCGCCGGATAGCGGTCATGCGGGTATCATCCAGTCGATGAGCCAAGTCATGCAGTTCCTTCATAAAGGCACGGATAGCCCCTTTGTCGAAGGTACTGAAATCGTTAGGCCAGTCGTTTTCGTTGCCAAGTCCCCAGATGATTACTGACGGGTGATTGTGATGCTGGCCGATCATATTGGTCAGCATACGGCGTGCCTGTTCTTTGTATATCTCACCCCCTAAACCACCACGGCACCAGGGTATTTCTTCCCAGACAAGGATACCTAATTCGTCACAAAGCCGAAGGATGATTTCCGATTGCTGGTAATGGCCGAGACGGATGAAATTGACACCCATGTCTTTCATCATTTGCATTTCAGTGCGCATCATATCTTCAGTCATTGCCTGGGCAACTCCGGCATGGTCTTCATGGCGGTGCGTTCCGCGAAGCAGAAGGCGTTTACCATTCAAGAAGAAGGGGCCTTTTTCTTTAAATTCCGCCTGGCGGAAGCCGAAATGTTCTTCTGCGGACAGAGATTGTCCGGCGGCGTTGATTGTTAGTTCGCAAGTGTATAAAGCGGGATTGTCGACATGCCATAAGGCCGGGTTCTTTACCTTTACTTCGGTCAGGAACTGGTCGCCTAAAGGTAATATACCGGTTATCGTCTGTGTGAATATTTGTTTGCGGTTATTGTCATAGACAGAGACTGTTACATCTGCTTCCTTTATATCTTCGGGGTTATAGAAAGTTGTTTTTACCTTCAATATTCCTTCTTTCCTGTCAGCAGAAAGTTCCGGTTCGAGACGGATCTGTTTGAAAGAAGCTTTCGGTAGATAAACCAGATTCAGATAACGGTAAAGGCCACCGTAAAGATTGAAGTCCGAAAGGTCGGACGGTATCATTTCCAGGTCGCGCGAGTTATTGCAACGGATGGATAAAGGGACTTTTCCTCCGAAACGTTTTACCAGTTTATCATTTTTAAGGAAAGAATCTACTGCTTCCGTTATATCCACGCTCCATTCATCATATCCGCCGACATGTTGGCCGACAAGAGTGGTGTAGACATAAACGTCCGTCTTCTGCCCTGCTCCTTCGAAATCAAGAACGATACGGCCGTCAGGATAAGGATTGTTGATCGACAGTCCGGTCTTGTACCATCCAGGCCCCTGGTAATAATTGAGGTCGGGGTCGACTGCATCTTCTGCATTGAAGCAATGCGGCAGCGTAATTTTCTGCCAGATAGGAACGGTTTCGGGATTTCCCGGTGAGAAGGGGCGCACTGCTTCCCAGATTCCGCCCAGATCCCCTTTCAGGTATTCCCAATTGTCTGTTAATCTTATTTTTTGTTTCGATGGCACCTTCCCTGCAACCGACAAGCAACAGAGCAGGAAAAGGCAAGAGAAGAAAATGTTTTTCATTATCTATTCGTTTTATATTAGTTTATTAAACAGCTATCTATTTAATATTTATATATTCATAATATGGCTGTACCCTCTTTCTCCAGTTTCTGTTTCCGGAGTAAGGCTTCCAGATAATAATAATCGGCATATACAATAGGGACGTCGACTTCTACATTGTGCATTTTCGATCCTGTACTGTGTAGCAACAAAAAGCCTCTGTCTTTGCCTGCTGTCGTACGGTAGTTCTTCGACAGGTTATTCAGTATTGTATTTGCTTTCGATACGTAATCATTCTGTTTCTCCGGGACGTACATGCTTAATTCGTACAAGGCAGAAGCCGTAACGGTTGCAGCGGAAGCATCGCGGGGTTCGTCCGGTATTCCGGGCGCGTTAAAGTCCCAGTAAGGAATTAAATCTTCCGGTAAAGCCGGACTGGAAAAGATATAATCGGCGATATGTCCGGCCTGTTCAAGAAACTCCGGTAAGCCGGTTTCCCGGTAACACATCGTATAGCCATAAAGTCCCCATGCTTGTCCGCGCGACCAGGCTGATTCGTGTGCATATCCCTGATGGGTATGCCTGTTTATTACAGCTCCGGTTATAGTGTCATAATCCACTACATGATAAGAGCTATAATCGTCACGGTAATGATTTTTCATAGTTGTACGGGCGTGGTTAACGGCTACATTATAAAATAAAGAATCGCCGCTGGCTCTGAATGCCCAGAAAAGCAACTCCAGATTCATCATGTTGTCGATGATAACGGGGCACTCCCATTTATCACGGCTGTGATCCCAGGAACGGATAGCTCCTATTTTTTCTTTGTAGCGGGTAGTCAGTGTATAGGCCGATTGCAGCAGGACTTCTTTGTAGTTAGCGTCTCCGGTCAGGCGGTAACCGTTTCCAAAAGAACAATAGACTTTGAAACCCATATCATGCGTACCACCATTCAGTTTTTCGCGTTCAATCAGTGCCGTTTGCTGACGTGCTTTGTCTTTCCAGAAGTCATCTCCGGTGTATTCGTACATATACCAAAGTTCGCCGGGAAAGAATCCGCTTGTCCAGTCGCGTGAGACTACCATGTGCAGCGTTCCGTCAGACTCTATATTTCGCGGGCTGGCCAATGGTCCCTGATTCAGTTTATCACGTAATGCTTGTTTTTCCGGCAGTTCGGAAGAACGGACTAAATCCATTTCAACAAAAGCCTGCTTCAGTTGTGTTCCTGCAAATGTAAAGTTATCACGTACTAAATCGCTCTTATCCGATCCACAGGACGCAAGAGCAGCTAATAAAAGTAAGAGAGGTGTTTTGAATTTCATGTTCATCAACTATAAAGTAAACTAATTATTTTTCTTATGTCTTTACAACCATAAAAGAGGATGGCGAATAGGAAGATTGCGTATCACTTCGTCATTTTCCGGATAATGCTCCAGTGCAGACCAAACCGATACATATTCTTCGTTCGGTGTATCATAAGCGCTGAATAGTAAAGCGGGTTGTGCTACAGGCCATTGCTCCCAATACATTACATCTTCTTCAAAAGGCCAGGCAGACTTATCCTTTATATAAGGGAATAGCCAGGCTACTCCTTTCTGCATATTCCGTCCATCACCGGTTGTATATTGCCATAGGTTGTGAGTATCATCGGAAAGGATATGGCAAATTGTCGCCATTGCGTCGAGGTTAAACAAGGAATAGCCATAAGGCTTGGTACGGTTTAACTCCAGCGGAAAACTGCCATCAGTGTCCATCTGGCCGGGCAACAGGACTGTCTGATAACGGTTACGACAGAAGTCCGTCAGCTCCTTATTGCCTGTATACTTCGCAAACTGGGCCACCTGCATTACCCAGCAAGTCCCGTGATTGTTTTTAGCATTCATTTCATCCAGGCCGTAAGGATGGTTTGTCAACCAGTGGAGATAGTCTGCAAACCATTTCTTCGTCCCTGTTAAGTCTTCTTCAGAGAGTAAGCTCGCATCTTCCAGCATGATCAACGATTGAACGACTTCCAGCAAATGAATTGTATCGATAATACCTATCCCCCGCCCTGTCGCTATCCCTTTTATAGCTTGCGCATATTGAAGATTGGGGCTCATCCGTGTTTCCGGATCGATAAACCAGGCATGGATATGTTTCAGAGCCTGTACTGCATATTTCTTATCTCCGGTAATAATCCAGGCAGATGTCAGGTCACCGACAAGCGTACTGAAACGGATCATGGCATGGCGATGGGCAACAAAGTTATCGGGATTGGTTTCTCCGTCACGCCGGATGTAGGCGCTGTCCGGACTTATGGGGTTCGGCCACCAATAATCGCCTTCGGAATAGAAGTCGTGCATATTGCCGGTACTTCGTTCGGCTATAAAAGAAGTGATGGTAAGAGGGGTCTGTGTTAATGCAGTATTTCCCCGAGTAATGATTTCGGCATGCAACAGACCGGAAACCTGTTTCTTCAGCTGCCCTTCTCCGGAGCAGCTGACAAAGGCAAGCCCTATGACGGATATTAAAAAGAGTAACTTTGTATTCATGGTATATATCGATTATTTCTCGACCAAAAATACAATATTAGGCACACCCCGATTTTTAATATTATCGCAAAAGCTTGTAGATTTATTGCAAATACAACAAATTGAGAGATAATTGTACAATAGCGACAGATAATCGCATCCGATATTGAGGATGCAATTATCTTATTATGATGTATCTGTTACTTCGAATAGATAAACTTGTACTCATAGGTAGTCTGCTTCGCTATTTTGTCCGTAGAGCTGGTCTGCTCCTGGATAGTCATGCCGGTTATATAATCGCCGGTAGTCGTAAAATGATATGTATACTTAGCGGTTGTGTCATCCTCTCCGGAAAGACTATAGTAAGTAGCCGATTCAGGCAAGTTCCTGCTCCGGTTTCCATAGAGTAGGTTTATCGGGGAAAAAGCATCGAAACCCACTGGATTGAAAGATGGTATTACACGCCAGGGGAAGTTGGACGGAGTTAAAGCCGTGCCGTATTTATATTCAATTCTCTTCTTGTCTTGGGTGAAAAGGACTACATTGCTGTTTTCCCATGCATAAGTCTCTTCCTTTTCAAATGTCTGCGATTCGTAGCCTTCTTCTCCCTCTTTCGGCCAGGTCATGGTTCGTGAAGCTCCGGTCAGGCTCGAGCCACTATACTGATATTTATAGTTATCGCTTGTGTAGATCTTTCCGTCAAAAGCATTTTTCTTCATAACAGACTTCTCTGTGACAACCAATCCGCCAATAATATATTCAATACGTTCGACTCCTTCTTCAGGATTCATCATCGTGATCTTTTTGTCTACATATATAAAAGGAATGTTTTTCCCATCAACAAAATCGATAGAAGCAATCTTATCATCATTCGTATAATTGATCTTTGCATAAAACACTACGTCTGCCTCTTTGGTACAAATTACTTGCGTCAATTTGTCTAACTCAGGAACAACCGGTTTATCATCATCTCCGCAGGATAACAGCCCCAGAGCCATTATCACCAATAAGAATGTATACTTTTTCATCTCTTTCGTTTTTATAATTCAACACGACAAAATTAGAACATTTGGAGAAATAAAGGCTGATGTAACCAATTTTAAGTGATCTCTAAAATTTCATAAAACGCTCTCACTCCCCTTTTATCAACTCCTGTATCTTACCCTTGTCGCCTACAACCCAGACCAGATCATCCAATTCAAAGACCGTATCGTTATCGGGGGTCATCAGGGAGTCGCCGTTGCGTTCGAGGGCGACGATCAGGCAATTGTAGCGGCGGCCGACATTCGACTGCATGATACTCTGTCCGAGGAAAGGGAAACTCTCATCGACGACAAACGAATTGACCGTAACATCTTTAGGCTGCCCGTCCGAACATGCAGATCCGTTTTCCTGATCTTCCAGCTTGGCCTGAAAAGCTTTCAGCTGCTCATCGGTTCCCACCACGACTACCTTATCCTGCGGGTAAATATGATCGGAACCTCCAGGGATATAAATCTTATAATCGCCCCGGATAATCTCTACAATACTCACTCCGAAATCTTTCCTGAGAGGCAATTCCGCCAACGCTTTCCCGGCATAGGGAGAACAGGGCGAAACCGGCACGATCGCCAGATGGATATCCTTATCGCTCAATTGGTTGTTAAAGCTCGCTTTCAACGGATTCTGCTTCCGGTCGACTTCTTCCCGGCGATTCAGGTTAGTCAGGAAATGGGCTTCCAGCCTGGAATACTGGTTCAGGTCGCGGCGGAACAAAATGATCAGGATCATAACCCCCACGGCTATAATCGCACCGACCCCATACTGCACATGATAATACTTGATCAGTACGATCGAAACGAACAGGATGGCGACAAAGACCCTGAACAGAACCAGCGCCACCAGCTTACCATGATTATATTTGTTATCCTTCCATAAGCTCATAAATAATTCAGGCGAATTATTCTTATTGGCCACCAACCCCGACAAGAAAGGAGTCATCAGGAGAAGCGTCAGCACACTCATGATAATACTTCCCCACATCTCCATCGCCGGGAACTTCTCCACCAGTAGCGGATGGATAACCTGAGTAGACAACAACAGGATAGCCGTCAGCAAGACCGAGTGGATCAATATCTTTCCGGCATAAATCTTCAGCAGTTTCCGCCAGTCGCTCTCATGGTTGATCGTTTTCGATCCCGACGAATAGCGATCCAGGAAGTCACGCGCCTTATCCGGCAGTATCTTATAGAGCCATTCTGCAAACGGCCCCGACAAACGGATAAAGTAAGGAGTAGTAAACGTCGTTATCACCGACACCGCCACGATAATCGGGTACACATAATCGTCTAGCACTTTAAGCGACACGCCCAGGGCTGCAATGATAAAGGCAAACTCCCCGATCTGCGCCAGGCTGAACCCCGATTGTATGGACGTTTTAAGCGGCTGCCCCGACAACAGGACACCAAAAGAAGAAAAGAACGCCTTCCCTACAATCGTAACCAGCGTGATAAGAATGACAGGCCATGCATATTCAACCAGGACAGCCGGATCGACCAGCATACCCACCGACACGAAGAAAATAGCGCCAAACAAGTCCTTCACCGGCTTGATAATATGCTCGATACGCTCCGCCTCAATCGTCTCCGCCAGGATCGAACCCATGATGAAAGCCCCCAGGGCAGCCGAGAAACCGGTCTTTGTTGCCACAACCACCATCCCCAGACATAAGCCAAGGGCAATTACCAGCAACGTCTCATCATTCATCAGCTTCCTGACCTTTTTCAACAAAGCCGGAATAACGAAGATACCCACCAGGAACCAGAGGATCAGGAAGAAGGCGACCTTCAGGATACTGCCGATCATCTCCTCTCCGGCAAACTCCTGGCTGACGGCCATCGTCGAAAGCAACACCATCATGATAATAGCCACCAGGTCTTCCACCACCAACGTGCCGAAAACAATCCCCGTAAAACGCTGGTTCCGTAATCCCAAGTCATCAAACGCTTTTATGATAATAGTAGTCGACGACATCGACAACATCCCTCCCAGAAATATGGAATTCATTGTAGACCATCCCAGCAGATGCCCGATCAGATACCCAACGATCAGCATAGTTATCACCTCCGTCATCGCCGTGATAAAGGCGGTAGACCCTACATTCATCAGCTTTTTAAAGCTAAACTCGAGCCCGAGGGCAAACAGCAGGAAGACGACTCCCATCTCTGCCCAGAGATTAATGTTTTCTACATCGACAACTGTCGGAAAGATATGGATATAAGGTCCGGCCAATAACCCGGCCACGATATACCCCAGCACGAGCGGTTGTTTCAGCCATTTAAATAATAAGGTTATTACACCTGCGGATATAAGGATCAAAGCCAGATCGGAAATCAAATCGGGTAAATGCGACATATGTAATTATTGATTAGTAAGTTTCGTAAACAAAAATAACATTTTCTGACGTTTTATCAAGCATAGCTCCCCGTTTTTTCTAACTTTGCCTTCCGTATTTACAAGCTGTTTACAGGCAAAGAACTATTCATTTAATACTGTCAGTATATGAAAAACAAATTATTCATCAGTCTTGTTCTGTGCATCCTGTTCAATCTGAATGGAATAGCTCAGAGCGCCGTCTTCGAGTCGCTGAAATTCGATAGTAAGAAACTAGGTAAAGAGGTGTCCTACTCGATCTACCTGCCGTCCGATTACAACACCTCGCAACGTAATTACCCGGTACTCTATCTGCTGCACGGCTACACCGACGATGAAACCATGTGGATACAGACCGGCGAAGTAAAAGAAATTGCCGACAAAGCGATCGGCAGCGGCGACGCTTCACAAATGATCATCGTGATGCCCAATGCCTGGGATACCTGGTACATCAACCAATACGACGGCAAAGCCCCTTACGAAGATATGTTCTTTGAAGAGTTGATCCCCTATATCGAAAAGACCTACCGTGCCCGCAGCCGTCAGGAGTTCCGCGCCATTGCCGGGCTTTCGATGGGTGGCTACGGCTCCTTCCTTTACTCGCTGCATCACCCGGAAATGTTCGCCGCCTGCGCACCGCTCAGCGCTGCAGTTTTCGACGACAGCGTAATGGAAAAACGTCAGGCCCAATCTCACAAAGACCTGTTCAGCCGCCTGTTTGGCCCCGGACTCGACTACTGGCATCAGAACAGCGTATTGAAAATGCTATCCGAACTGGATAAGGACAACCTGCCCCGCATCCGTTATTATATCGACTGCGGAGACAAAGACGGCCTGTTGGAAGGTAATTACCAGGCCCATAAGATTATGCAGGAGAAAGGAATGAAACACGAATTCCGTGTACGCGGCGGCGGACATACTTGGTTATACTGGCGCACCGCTCTCCCGGAAGTACTCAGTTTCGTGAGCGGTGCCTTCCGCCGGAACCAACAATAAAGACAACTTATTCGGTAAAGCGAACCATCGCTTTACCGATACCCACCTTCTTTTCTATCCCGGAACGGCCTTTCTCCTTATACAGATATCCCCGAAACATACCGGTGGTATTAAAGGGAAAAGCGATATTTCCATCCTTATCGACAGCAATCAGACCACCTTCACCGGCATTGACATTCAACTCCGTATGGATAATATAACCGGCCGCCTGTTCTACCGGTTCCTTCAGGTATTTATACCGAGCACACAGGTTAAAAGCTACGGCATGACGGATGAAATATTCGCCATGACCGGTACAGGATACGGCACAGCTCTGATTATCGGCATACGTTCCGGCACCGATCACCGGAGAATCACCGATACGTCCCCATTTCTTTTTAAACGTACCGCCGGTACTGGTTCCGGCTGTCAGGTTTCCCCGCTTATCCAGGACAACGCAACCGACCGTCCCGTTCTTCCGGCTTTCCTGCTTCAGCTTATCGATCCACTCCATCGTCTTGGGAGTGGCGAAATACATATTATCATCGACCAACTCCAATCCCTGTTCGGCAGCAAAAGCGTCAGCTCCCGTACCACTCAGCATAACATGGGGAGACTTTGTTTTAACGGCATAAGCGGCATTGATCGGGTTCTTTATCGTCTTAACTCCGGCAACCGCTCCGGCAGAGAGATCCTTCCCTTCCATAATGGAGGCATCCAGTTCGAAAGTCCCTTCGGCCGTACAGGTGGCACCCTTTCCGGCATTGAATAACGGATTGTTCTCAAAATAATTGATCACAGCCATGACAGCCTGCGGGCCTTCGCCACCAGCGGCAAGAATACAGTCGCCGATCATCAGAGCAGAATCAAGCGCCGCATAATATTGGGCAGAACGCACAGGATCGCTTTCCAGTTTGGCCACATCTCCCGCTCCACCATGTACAACGATTACATACTCACGGTCTTGCGCCTGTGCCAGAAAACTACCGGCCAGTAAAAGAGTTGAAAAGAAGATATTTCTCAGCATGATATATTAGAATTAGTTTCACAAAAGTAATCAATTTAATGAAACCTGCTAATGATAATAACTGTCAACAGCCATCTATCAACTATCACAGGAGAAATCTGTTATCTTTACAACATCTATAAACACGAACGAAATGACAACAGTAAAAACAAGAAAAGGTAAACACCTTCTCCTCACCGAATGTATCCGCAGGCGAGTCGAAAGCAAGCGGTCGATGGGGAAAGACAGTACGGCCGACCTCTACCAGGCAGCCGGCCATCGGTTCCTCGAGTTCCTGGGGGAAAAGGACATTTATCTCAGCGAGATCACCCCGACACAGGTGAGCGACTTCCAGTCCTACCTGCAAGCAAAAGATTTGAAGCTCAACTCTATCAATAGCTATCTCAGCAGCCTGCGTGCCATCTTCAATGCCGTACTGAACGACCATCCTTTCAGTATTAAGAGACATCCCTTCCTGCATCTGAAACTGAAACGGGACGTAACGATCAAAAAACCCCTCTCAGCGGCAAAGATTGAAAAGATTGCGACAGCCGATTTCAGCTACGATCCCCGTCTGTCACTCAGAGTCGACCTTTCCCTCTTCAGCTTCATGGCTTTCGGAATGCCATTCGTAGACATGATCCACCTGAAGAAAAGCAACATACAAGGCAACGAGCTCATTTACAACCGCCACAAGACAGGCATACAGATTCGGATGGAGATCACTTCCGGCATGTGGCATATCATCCGGAAATACCGTAACGACGGCGAATATCTTTTCCCGGTGATGTCGAAACCTGCCACCTACCGGCAATACAAAGGGATGCTGTCCGCCTATAACAATGCATTGAAAACGATCGGCAAGCTATTGAAGATACACCCCAACCTGACATCCTACGTCATGCGGCGTAGTTGGGCGGCCGAGGCGCAACGGCGCCATGTACCGATTTCGGTGATCAGCCAAGCATTGGGGCACACGTCTGAGAAAACAACGCGATGCTACCTGGGACAACTCGATCAGTCAGAGCTGAATAATGCCAACCGGGCAATCACTAAATCCATTAATCTACTACTAGTTAAAAATGTGAAAGGAGGTGCTGCTAAGAATGCTTATTTATGAAATAAGACAGTAGCTCTCTAAATCATTGAATATCTTTGAATAATCTTTGATAGTCACTGCTTATGCGTCACAAATGTAGGAGATTAAATAGAATAAAGGAAGTAAAAAGGCAACATTTTTTATCTAAAGTAGCAATCTCTTAAGTCGTATAGCGGTTTTTATGTTTTTATAGATGTTTTAGGTGAATAAGTTACTTGTTATGGCTTCCTTAGGATAAGTAGGAACATAACGAGCAGCCCTTCTTATGTTTTAACATCCGTTGTTTTAATATTTACTGGAAGAAAAACTGGAGTTTAACACTTTAGGAAGAGGGAAATACAAGAAATAAACATTTTTTCAGAGCTCTTTCGCCCTATTACAATCTATTTAATAGAGGGCGTTTAACTTATTTCATAAATAAGTTGAACTGCAAAACGACACACTAGTATGAATAAAAGTGAACTCGAATCGATCATAGCCCATAAACTGGACAAAACTGTAGGCGAAACCCGCCTGTTTGTAAACACGATGCTGGAATCCATCGCAGAAGCGCTGGCAACAAACGAAGAAATCAATTTACGCAATTTCGGAAAACTCTATCCCAACCGCCGGAAAGAACGCCTGGTACGTAACCCTAAAAACGGTGTCCCCTGTATGCTTAAACCGACCCTGTCGGTCAAATTCAATCCCGGCAAAGGCCTGATCGATTACATAAATACAAAATAACACGCTGCACTGCGGAACCAGTGCGCAACGAATATTAATCTTAAAATTTAAAATCATGAGTGCTAAATACAAATTAGTCCAGCGAAAAGATTTTTCCAAGGATGCACCCGCAGACGCAAAGAAATTCTTTGCGCAACTATTGAACAACGGAACCGTCGCTTTCGACGAGTTCTGTGGCGACGTTGCTGAGGAAACAGCCCTCACCAGCGCCGACGTAAAAGGTTGTATGGACCGTACAGCCCGAATCACTGCTAAACATCTAAAAGAAGGCCGCCTGGTCCAGTTGGGAGAACTGGGCAGCTTTCTGCTGACAGGAGGCAGCACGGGATCGGATACTGCCGATAAGTTTAATGCCGGTTCAATGATGAAGAAACCCAAGGTTCGCTTCATCCCCGGAAAACTTCTTCTGAAGATGCTTTCCGAAGTCACCTTCGAGCGTGTGGGTGACAAGGAGGACAAAAAGCCCAGTGGCGGTGGCGAAGACGACCGTCCGGTAATCGAATAAACTTCGATTCCGGCGCTCCGGCACCCCCTCTCCGGGATCTGCGGCAGATGTGTTCCGGCATCTGCCGCAGGTGTCCGGAGATATCTGCAGCAGATGTCCCAACCTATCTGCCGCAGATGTCGGAGGGTATCTGCAGCAGATATCGGACAGTATTTGCGGCACCCTTTTTCATCAGTCCCCCGATCCGCGAAATCCGCGTCATCCGCGTCTGAAAACACATTGTATTACAATTATTTAAACAAATGACCCAACGTAAACTGACATATCTGGTAACCGCCCTGTTGCTCCTTCTTTCCGCCTGCTCCAACGAAATTCGCATAGGAGGAGACGGTGACGACCCGGCAGTCGCCACCCTGTCTTACCTGCGGGTATCCCTCCGCTGTCCGCCCTCCTCCGCAGGCAACGGCACCCGCTCGAACCCCGCCGGGGGCGAACCGGGCAACGGAAGCGAGACCGGACTCGACAACGAGAACCGCATCGACAACTTCCTCCTCCTCTTCTACCGGGCCGCAGCACGCAGCAACGCCCCGGCCGGCACGCCGATCGACAAGATACTGTATTTCGACCGCGCGGCGAACGAAAAAGACACCACGACCCTGATCGCCGTCGACCTCCCCGAAGGCGAATACGACCTGCTGGTAGCAGCCAACACGGGCGACCTCCGCCCTTCCTTCAGCGGCAAGACGCTCGGCGACATCCGCGACCACCTCCTCACCTCCGCTTGGACAGAAGACAAAGGCATCTGCTCCCGCTTCGTCATGACCTCCGACGGACATACCGCCGACCGCGTCACCCTATGCGGCAACCCCGAAAACAATCCCGCCGACGCAACCGTCGAAGTGGAACGCCTGGCAGCACGCATCGACTACCGCACCACGCAAACCGCCTATCCGGTAGCCGACCCCGACTACGGCAACGCCCGGGTTTCCATCCTCGGCGCAGCCATCCTCAACAAAATGCAGGCGGGCAGCTACTTCCTCAAACGGGTAACCGACGCCGATACCGACGGCCGTCTCACCGCAGCATCCCCCGTCGAATACCTGGGCGACGAACTCCCCGCAACCGGCGGCCCGCAACAAAACTACGTGGTCGACCCCTGGAGCCTTCGCAAAACAAACATCGATGCTTCCGCGCTCTACGCGAATTACTATACCTCCTTCGGCAACACACCCGCAGACTGGGAAAACGTCGCCACCTCCGGCATACCCGCAGGCGACTGGCTACGGCTGGGCTACACGATGGAAAACACCATCAGCCGCGAGCACCAGACCGACGCCTACTGTACCACCGTCGTCTTCCGCGCCCGCTACACCCCGCAAGGGTTCAGCGAAGGGCAGACCTTCTACGTCTGTAACGGCCGGCTCTACGCTTCGCGCGAAGAAGCCGCGAAAGAAGGCGCGACCTACCGGATGCCCGTCCACGAATACTCCGGCGGCATCTGCTACTACACCTGGCGCGTGCGTCACTCCAACGACGGCGACGACGCCCGGCAAGGCATCATGGAATATGCCATCGTACGCAACAATATCTACCGGCTGAAAATCTCGGACGTCTACCGCCTGGGCGGCGAAGTGCCCTTCCCAACTCCCGACCCCGATCCTACGCCGCCTGATAAGCCCGGCCCTGATCCGGATCCCAAGCCGGACCCAGACCCCGATCCCGATCCTGATCCCGATCCTGATCCCGACACCATACAAATAAAGGTAGAAGCCTCTGTCGAAACATGGACTACGATGAAAGGAGACAATATTTACTTATAAACAGAATAAAGATGAAACTTAACACAACGATATTCCGACTATTGCAGGTGCTGATATTCTTTGGAGCCGGGTTCACTTCGTGCGATACGATCCGCGAAGACTTGCCCCCCTGCATCCATTACCTGCATTTTTCCTATACCTATAATATGAAGTTTGCCGATGCCTTCGCCCACGAAATGACCAACCAGCAAAAGGCCAAGCAGGTGGAACTTTATATCTACGACCAGGAAGGCCGCTTCCTCTCCTCGCGTACCATCGCCGGAAACGAGTTGGCGGCTAACCACGTGGCACTCGAACTGACACCCGGCACCTATCAGCTGATGGCATGGGCCGGACTGAATGATACAGATTACACCAGAACCGCTCCACAGGCGGGTGATCCCCTCGACGACTGGAAAATGGCCGTCAGGGGTGAACCCGCTTTTACCGTCAGCCACGAACTGGCGGGCCTTTTCCAGGGACGGATGGAACTCACGATAAAAAACACGGAGAATGAAACCGATATCCAGTTCCCGCTGGTGAAAAACACCAACAAACTACGTCTCGTCCTGATCGATACCAACAGCGGCACGGCTCTCAACCCCGACGCTTTCGCGGTAGAAGCAAAAACGACAGTCAGCGACCTCGATGCCTCGAACAATCCGCAGACATCCGACACTTTCACCTGGCTACCCTACTATACCGGTACCGGACAGGTGAACGCCCCCGACGGGAAAGTGGCTTACTCCGCCGCCATCTACGAATTGAACACACTCCGCCTGATAGACGGCACGCCCACCTCGCTACGGATCACCCAGCAAGGCGACACTGCCCCTTTCCTTAACGTCGACCTGACCGATTTCCTGTTGCTCACCCGCATGGAGAGCCACAACATCAGAGCACAGGAATATCTCGACCGGCAAGACGAATATACCATACTCGTCTACCTCGACATGACAGGCGGCAAAGCGCATTATCTGGAAATCATCGTCAACGACTGGACTGTCCGTCTCGACGACATCAATCTGGGAAAGGAGGGCTAAATGAGCAGTAAGCATATATCATATTATCTGTTAATGATGGGGATGGCTGGTTTCCTGCCGTCCATCGGCCTGAGTGGATGCACCAATGAGTCCCCTGCAGATCCCGATACCGGAGAGGGCAAGCCAGTCCCTGTCATTATTTCACTCACCCCGGAAGAGGCAGCAGCCCCTATCGCTGCGACCGGCAACGGCGGCGACGAAATAAAAACACTCAACATCTATATAGTCAATGCCACAGGCAAAGTGGAAGCTCATGTAGATGAAACAGATTTCACCTTCAACACTGCTCACAATGAGGGGACTACCGCATCTACAGTCAAACTGCAACCCGGCACAAAGACAGTCTATGCCTTTGCCAATTGCGAAGGTGATGCATTCAGCACTCTTTCCCTGTCGGACGACTGGGCTACTGTGCCGGAAGCCGTCAGCGGCAATCAGCCCATCGACATCATCCCGATAAACGCCGGAAACGGTATTCCGATGTCCGCCCGTACAACCTGGGAGGTCAGCGAGTCGCGCACAACCTACAAGGTCGAACTAATCCGCATGGTAGCCAAAATGGAGATTACCTTGAAAGACCAAAGAGAAAGTCAAAGTAATAAAGTCACATCCCTGACGCTTGCACAATTCCAGCCGGACCGTACAAAGCTGTTCCGCCCAAACTACGGGATAGTCGAACTACCCGAGAGTCCGACCCTAAGCTGGTCTGACTGGAAATGGGTACAGGAAAACGAGCGGACAGCCTCACCGTCAATCGCCCCTTTCTATTTGCACGAGACAAAAGGAAGCTTCACCGTATCGATAGCAATCGACCGGGAAGCGTCCCCACGCACGGCAATACTCAACACCACCATACCTCGTAACCATTTCTACCCGCTAACCATCTATCTGACCGACTACTCGCTGGATATCCAGGGTAGCTATCGGTTGGCGGCAATCGGCACGGTAACAGTAAGCAAGAACATTGGAAACGGCTACACAATAGAACTTCCGGAAGGGAGCAGCGATGTTCAGATCAGTATCGGATTGAAAGAGAACGGGACGTTGAAGAGCAGCGATGTTACATGGACTTGTTCGCCAGCGATCGATCATTTCAATTACAATACATCCGGTCAAAATGCGACCTTGGTACTTTCGAGCGAAGCCATCCCGGCCATCCCTGCGGAACACGAAATTATAGTCACAGCCACCTTCCTCAAAAACGGCAAGAAGGAAACCTATTCGTTCGATTTGACCCTCCTGATCAGGCCTCTCGCCGACGACGACCTGACAAAAGCCTCCCCTGCATCTCCCCTTCGGGAAACGCAACCCATCAGTATAGAATTATAAAACGGTAAACCAGATATGAGAAGTAAAAAGAATATATATGTCCTGTTTATGATGCTATTGACAGCATTCGTATTTGCCACCAATACCTGGGGACAAACAACAACAGATGATCTTTATAAGAATGATTATGAATCTAAGTCTATCCAAAGTAAAAAACAAACCAAATGGCATGACTTACGCGATGAAAAAAACCAAGACCTTAAACCTAAAAGAGACGACAAATTCGATATGGGCACTAAGACTTTCAATGTCAATTGGGGAGGTATTACAACCCAGATACAAGCCTCGCATGTACTTGTAGATACTATCTATGTACATGAAGGAAGTTCTTTCGACATTTCGCTACCTGATTTTTTAGAGGTTGGTGCAGATATAACAAGCAGCGTAAAAAGTTATCAGCGATGGTATAATTTCAGAACCGGAAAAATCTTTCAGGTTAATACTCCCCTTGAGAAAGATGGAAAAACGATAACAGATTTATTGCTTCCTAATACAAGTCTGGAAGACCTTCCTTATCGTCTTGCCAACGGTTACGTAGGCCAACCTCTCTCTACAAACTCACGGCTTAAAATGACTTTTTATTATCCTACAACAGAAGAATACAACAGTTTCACAAACAAGACCGAGGTTAATCCAGACAATAACGAATACCTGATAGCCTGTGATGTATCAGGCTATACGGACTATACAGAAAGTTTTGTAAGAGGAGAGTCTGCCAAGAGTGACTTTAAGAATACTTTTTACGAACCCACCTTATCGCACCGTTTCATCTACTGTATACGATCCATAGAAAATAAAGAGGACTGGCGTCGTAAGTTCTTTGAGGAACAACAGAAAGTGACAGATCCTGCCCAACAAAAGTATCTGGAAGAATACGAGATAAATGCGCCTTCCATCCGTATTCCTGATAAAACCAAGGAAATGATAAGCACAGCTTCCAGCCCGAATGCTTATGCCGTTCCGGTCGCAAAAGACCTGGACAATCATGAACTTACAGTTACACTGGTAGAGGGTACAAACACAGCTGGGATAAAACTACGGGGTAAAGCAGCAACTTCTTCTCTCACCCTAACCGGAAACGACCGTATCATTCATTTCGAATATCCTTATACAGATCCAACTTACGGTACAGAAAATGTCAATAAAGGTCCCGACGGAACCTCTACCGCAACCATCCTGGTAACCCGAGATATTAACGGTACAACTTATCGTATCGCCCGATTCAAACTGACTTTCAGGGACAACTCCGTTTTATTAACACAAAGTCAGCTCAATCAAATCACGAATGGAAAAGCCGGCAATACATGGTGGGCCACCTACTCTTACCGTACTCCGGATTACCTGGAAAAGAATTATACCTTCGTAACGGGAATGGATTTTGATTTTGACCCTGACATCGCAAAAGAATACGGGTTAAAGCAAGTCTACCCCTATCCGATCGGCTGGTCAGAAAGCAGTTACGGATTTTACGATGGGAGCGCTACCGCACCTGCAAATAATAATAATAAGGATTTCAAAGGTAAAGAAAACAGACAAGTACCCCAATGGGGTTATTATGCTATACTGAACACTTATACCGAAGTAAAAGCAGACAATTGGGGATTAGGATTACAATTGCCTTACCCACCTTCATATCCATTAGTATCGAAAAATAGAGAAGGGAAGCCAAGTACTTACCATATGTATATCGATGCATCTGACCAACCGGGGCTCATAGCCCGCCTAAAATTCGACAAAAAGCTTTGTCCGGGTTCCGAATTATTTGTGAGTGCCTGGGTTAAAGTGGCGAAAGCATATTATAATAAAACTAATAGTAAAGGCGATAACGCAGGCATGTTATTCACCATTATGGGCGTTACAGATAATAATGGAAAAAGCACCTACACCCCTATCTACCGCCACCAGACCAGCCAGATACCGGCAACCTGTATGAATGGTCAAACAAGTAAGCTTACAAATATTCCAGGCATTGGGACAAATAACGAATGGCTTCAGGTCTATTTCTCGTTCGTCAACCGGAGTGAAACAAAAACAGACTTCGACTCTTATGTATTACAGGTAGACAACAAAAGTGCCTCGACATCAGGTGGTGATATGTACATTGATGATATCCGGGTCTATATATCACCTTCCAATGCTAAAATAGAACAGAAATCATATACTTGCGACTCATACAATTCATCAGCACTATTAAAAATGACTTTCGACTGGGAGCGTCTGCTATCACGAACCGGAGTAATAGAAACAACAAAAAAACAGGATGCTACTGCAAGAGCACATATAAGTTATTGCTTTGTAGACTCCGCCATGTTTATTGCCAAGTACGACTCGATTGGAAATCCTGATAAGGAAACTGCTATAAAAAACGCATTTGAAGAGTCGATCGAGCCAATAGCCTATCCCAATAAGACAGACGATCCTGCCTCCATGACTAACTTTGCCAAGTTTGGCAAATTACTTTTTGATCCTCATTATGACTCCAACAACGAATATCAACCGGAAGAAACAAATATCCAAGATCTTACCGACGCAACAGAAGCAGGGGCTCTATACCGGGTTACAGAATCTTCAATAAGAAACCTTACTGCAGACCTCTACTGTAAATTGAAACCTTTCCGTACGTATTTTCTAATCTTGGAACAAAACCATGATCCAGAGGATATAGAGCACGACGGCTCATATACACCGGATGTAGATAGATTTAAATATTTCTATATGGAACCGAAGTCTCCCAATTCGTGCGTAACGAAAACGAGCTTTCGCCTCAAATCGCAAAACAGGATAAAGGTGAATGGGGTACTTTATGACGGATCGTCCCGGGACTTCTGTGCCGGTCAGATCGTCAACTTTACTGTTCAGCTCTATGCCGATATCCCGGGTAAGGGTTTAACTCTCATCAAAGATGATGTCTATTTCGACTGGTTTACAGGTTCGTTAGAAGAATTTAATAATAATCAGGGGGATATTAGCATCCATGAGTCGTTAATAGACTTCCGCAACAAATACCCTGATGCCACAGACCTAAAAGAGTGGGTAACGAGAACTGAAAAAGAGGAAAAGGAAAAAGAATTATTGACCTCCCTCGTGAAAGAAGGGAGACTAATAATAAGACAACTTCTATTGAATGCCCCGATCACAGGGCAAAGCGGAGATATCTTTAACCTGGTAGTCTCCCCTATCCCTATTGAATTAAAAACCGAAGATGAAGTGGATATTATTATCTGTACAGACCCAACGGAAGTACCCCTGAATATTACCGGGAATACTCCGGTTGCGCAGGTTGGTTTTGAAGATGTGATCTACCCCGACGAGAACGCATCTTCTCCGGATAAATCATATCATTCCGCTATCCGGATAGGTAAGGATCAACTAACAGCCTGCAATACCGCCTCCTCTATGTTAGAGATACCTTTAAGAGGAATTGCCGAAACGAAGGATAGTGACGAATCGGATAATACATCCAATCCGGATACCAAGTCGTCCTCTTCTTTTTCAAAAAGTGCCACATATCCCTACCTCTATCTGATCGACTCGAACGATCCGGTAGTATTAAAGCAAATGGCTGACATAGACGATAAAGGCGTATTTGACAACACCACATGGCCGGTGGCCACTATCAACGAAATAAAAGCTATGCCCAATCCCGATGGTGACATATCTAAAACAGCTGATCAATATATGCGCCTTTATTTCGCTATCGACGGTTTCATGACAAAGGAAAATCTACCGGTAATCAACTTCCGCGAAGGTTACCGCTACACGCTATTGGTATATTTCAACGAGAACAAGCCCGGTAACACCTGTGAGGGTAATCTCACCTTCGATATAAAAGTCGTCCCCGAATACCAGAAGTGGTCAGGCGCCGCCGACGGCTCCGGCAACTGGAACAACGACAACAACTGGCTCCGCTCCACTGCCGACGAATTGCATAAGGGTACCAATTACGACAACGGCTATAATAATCCCAACGAAACTTATTACGGCTTTGTCCCAATGAACTTCACAAAGGTTACCATTCCCGAAGGAAAGCAGGTACAATTATACAAAGCCACTGCAAACACGAATGCAGTCGAAAGCGGCGCAGCCCATCCAATCCTCGATCTAACAACAGATAAGCCCGCCACCATAACGAATCCGGCAACAACGCATATCGAATACGACCTGATGGTAAAGGATGCAGCTACAAATGATAATGGTGTCGCATACAACTGCGAAACTTATTATACCAACACCGTCGACCAGATCCATTTTGAACCGTCGACCGCCATGCCGCACACTGAACTCCTGACCTACAATAAAGCCTGGATCGATTACAAACTGGCAGGTAGACGTTGGTACACCCTGGCCTCTCCACTACAATCCGTAGTGGCCGGCGACTGGTACACCATGAACACAGGAACCCAGGCAACGGAGTACTTCAAGGATATTACATTTAACACGGCCGAATACAACCGCTTCCAACCATCCGTTTATCAACGTGGCTGGAAACAACAAGCCAATATGATAACAATAGGAAGCAGTGACAAAACAGTCGCCGTAGCTGGTAATTGGAGCGGAGTATATAATGATGTGGCTGTACCCTACACGCCAGGATTGGGCTTCTCCGTCAAAGTTCTCAACCTGTCGACAACAACAACCCCGGCAACCGATCCGGCAATAGCTTTATTCCGCTTCCCGAAAGCAGATACACAGTATAGTTATTACGAGTCCGGTACTACCATTACCGGCAATCAGGTTAATGTACGCACAGATGAAGAGCAAAAGAAAGCCGGCAAGCTGGTATCCAACGAACTAAAGCCTACAGGATCAACACCCGATACCCCAACAATCAACATCACACTTGGGGAAAACACAGCCAGTAAGGATGCCGACTATCACCTGATCGGCAACCCCTTCATGGCATATCTGGATGCTTCTAAGTTCTTTGATGCAAACCGCAACCTGCAACCAAAATACTGGCTGGTAACAGGCGGTAACCAAACTGCCGCCGTTGGTGGTACTGACGACAGCAACTGGATAACGACGAACACAAAGGAAGCAGCACCGATCGCCCCGCTCCAATCGTTCTTCGTAAAAAAAGCAGGGACATCAACGTATACAGATAACAATACGGTAACCTTCAGTGCCAACATGCAGGCATTAGCCTCCACCGGCACCTCCGCAAGTTCCGCCGCCTTAAAATCATCCTCCTCGCTCCCACTCCTCACGCTTGTTGTCACCACCGCCGACGGACGCCAAAGCCGCGCCGTCATCGCCTACGACCGGGCAGCCTCCGAAGAGTACAAAGCGAACGAGGATGCCGAACTCTTCCTCGACTCCAACCTGGGCAACCTCCCTGCTATCTACACCGTAGCCGGAACAATGGCCGCCAGCATCAACCGTACCTCCAACCTGTGGAACATCCCGGTCGGCACGTACAGCAACGGAGCCAAGGGGAATAGCAACGAAACAGTCACCCTCTCGTTTGAAGGTCTCGACCGTTTCACCGGTACCACAATTTACGATGCCGGAAAGAAAACCGAGACACCCCTGCACGACAACAGCAGTATCACAATAGCCGCCAACACATACGGCCGCTACTTCCTGCGTGCAGGTACCCCCACCGGCAACGAGAAGATCGAAACAGAAACGATCCGTATCTATACGATTGCCCGCGGGCAACTGATCGTCACCGCCACGGAGAACCTGCAAACCGTTGCCATCTATGATTTTGCCGGCCGGCTGCTTCGTTACTCAGATACCCCGTCGGGCTGTCTCTTCACGACGCACCTCGACAAAGGCAACTACATTGTCCGTGCAACCAGCGAACATCAACAGCAAACCTCAAAAGTACAGATACGATAAATGAAAATGCCGGACCTTTCGGATCCGGCATTTTCTACCTTTGATTGCGAAACTCAACAGTCAACCGTCGCTTGCCGACTGCAAAAGCTTACGTTATTTCTTATACCAAACCGGCCCCGGCTGGCTACCCATTTCAAACTCAAGCGTTGCACCGCTCATAATCTGTTCGTGGGTAATATAACTCTTATCATACGGTTGGCCGTTCAATTTAACCGACTGGATATAAATGTTTTCTGCATTAACACCCGGAGCCAGGATAGTGAATACCTTACCATCTGCCAGATGCATTTTCACTTCAGGGAACAGAGGCGTACCGATTTCGTACTGCCCGCTTACCGGATCGACCGGATAGAAACCCATCGCACTGAACACGAACCAGGCAGACATCTGTCCGCAGTCTTCGTTACCGCAGATGCCGTCGGGAGCATTCAGATACAGGTCATGTAATACCTGTGCAACATATTTCTGCGTCTTCCAGGGTTGGTCTACCTTATTATACAGATAGATCACGTGATGGCTGGGCTCGTTGCCATGCGCATACTGTCCGATCATACCTGTACTGAAAATCGGCAGATCCTCTTTCGCATCCGGAGCATAAGTGAACATGCTGTCCAGTTTCTCCGTGAAACGTTCCTTGCTGCCTAACAGTCCGATCAGGCCGTCCAGATCCTGCGGTACATACCAGAAATACTGCCAGGCATTACTTTCACAGATATCTTCGGTATAATCTTTTGCATTGAACGGAGAAACGAACTGTCCTTTTTCATTACGCGGCTGCATGAAGGTTGTTTCGGGGTTGTACACATTCCGGAAGTTCTGTGAGCGTTTGTAGAATTCATCCGCAATCTCTTTCTTGCCCATCTTCTCTGCCATACGCGCAATACAATAGTCGTCGTAAGCATATTCCATTGTTTTAGACAACGACCAGTTTTCCCATTTAGCCAGATCGCTGTTAGCCGGTACATATCCTAACTTCTTATACTCTCCGATTCCCCGGTAGTCATCGCGGTTGGCTGTGGTGACACATGCCTGCAAAGCAAGTTCCGGATTGAATGTCGCGATACCTTTCAGATAGGCATCCACAATGACCGGAACAGCATGGTAACCGATCATCATATTGGTTTCATGGCCGTAAAGGTTCCACAAAGGAAGCGCGCCATTCTGTTCGTAGAATTTCAGGAAGCCCTGGATCATGTCGTTTACACGCTTCGGATCCGTATAAGTATACAACGGATGAGCTGCACGGAAGGTATCCCACAAAGAGAAAGTGGAATAGTTATTCCATCCGTCCGCCTTATGGATCTGATTGTCGGGGCCGTAATAAGAGCCGTCCACATCGCTGAAGATGGTCGGGGCGATCATCGTGTGATAAATAGCGGTATAGAACTTCACGAGGTCATCCGTATTATTTCCGTTCACCTCGATCTTGGACAGTTCTTTGTTCCAACGGGCAACTGCTTCTTTATGATACTTGTCGAAATCATTCAAAGGAACTTCCGCCTGGAGATTCTTCGCTGCGCCTTCCATGCTGACACCCGAGATAGCCGTATTGACCAGGATATCTTCGTCTTTCTCCGTATTAAAATCGAAACGGGCGATGTAAGCGGTTCCGATCTGTCCCTTATCTTTTGTCACGATAGCAGTCGTATCCATATGATAGGCGACAAACGGTTTGGAGAAACGTGTCTGGAAATAAACATGCTGGTTAGGCGACCATCCCTGCGAGAAACGGTATCCGCGGATAGTCACCGAGTCGATCACCTCAATATAGGAGTCGAGGGTAAAGTCCCAATTCATCGCTTTCTTCAGGTTCAGGAATACCGAAGCTTCAGCTTTCGGGAAGGTATAACGCTGGATACCGCAACGTTCTGTAGCCGTCAGCTCTACATTAATATTATAGTCCTGCAGCAAGACGCGGTAATAACCGGCCGAAGCAGCTTCTTCATTATGCGAGAAGGTAGAATAAATGCCCAGAGGAGCCGGAGCTTCTTTATAAGGACGGGTGACAGGCATAAAGGAGATATCATACAGATCTCCTGCCCCTGTACCGGAAAGATGGGTATGGCTGAAACCGGCAATCGTCGTATCGGGATAGAAATACCCGGAGATACGATCCCATCCCGGCAATCCGTTGTCAGGACTAAGCTGCACCATACCATAAGGAGCCTGTGCTCCCGGATAGGTATTTCCGGTGAAATCGGTACCGATCATAGGGTTAACATACTGTGTATAATCTGCCTCCTTTGGTTCCTCAGGCGTGCAGGCTACCAGAGCCAGCAGGGAGACCGCCAATAATGATATGTGCCTCATTTGCTTATAATTTTGTTCAGACGTTTACAAAGATAAGAATGATCCGAAAGAGAACATACAAATCCAGTATCAAATCTATATAATTTAAATATCCTCTTTCATTTTTTTGATTACTACGATCAATGGATCCAGCTCATTTTCCAATACCCACCACACTTCTTCCGCATCTATATCGAAATAATGGTGTGCTATTACATCCCGAAAACCCATCACCTTTTTCCAAGGTATATCCGGATAAAGCGGCAACAACTCCTTATTCGTCACTTTATCCAGGCTTTTCAGACTTTCACCGATCGCAATAAAGAGCATACAAACAGCATCCAGCTTTTCAACCCGTTCAGGAGATAATAAAAAGTCATTTGCACAATGGATATCAACCGTTCGGTGCTTCAATCGCAATAAAGCTTCTTCTATTTGAATCAGTATGGATGTGGCTAACTCTTTGTTATACATAGATACCTTCTTTTTCTATCTGTTGACGTAAATAAGGATTCATACGTTCACGATAACGAACGATATCGACAGAGTGCTTAAACATATTTTCCAGTTCTTCTTTCAAATCCATCAGTAGAAAAGGGTTGGGAGTTTCTGTTTCCACACAAACATCCAGATCACTACCCTCATGGTTATCTCCCCGTGCAACAGAGCCGAAAAGACGGATAGAACGTAACCCGAACTTCTGCATAAGCTGTTGCTTACAGGCTGTCAACTGACGTATATAATCTTCTTTCTTCAGCATGGGAAATGAATTTAACTTTCACAAAAATAGGATGATTTAAGATAAGAAGCAAATTTTAGGCTATATAATAAATCAGGCATGAACCCCACAGTTTTATCTGCGAAATCCATGCCTGAATAAATTCATTTCTAATGTCTACGGCCTATTAAGCTTCATTTTCTTCTTCATCATCGTCGTCAGGCTCTTCTACCGGAGCTTTTCTGACAAAGAATGCACTTAATTCGTACAATCCGTATAACGGGAAGAATACAACGCTCAATGTAAACGGATCGCTACTTGGGGTAATGAATGCCGCAGCAACCAATAATCCGACGATAGCGTGTCGTCTGTATTTGTGGAAAAACCCTCTGTGCAACAGCCCCAGCTTTGAAAGCAGCCAGGATACCAACGGCATCTCGAAGACAATTCCCATCACAAAGATCAGCATAAGGAAGTTATCCATATACGAATCCAGAGAGACCTGTTCGGTAATGTTAGCACTCAATTGATACGTTGCCAGGAAACGAAGTGTCATCGGGAATACCATAAAATAACCTACGGCGCAACCCAGGAAAAACATAATCGTTCCGAAAAAGAATACCCACCGGATGTTCTTCTTTTCATTCTCGTATAAAGCCGGACTTACAAACTTCCAGATCTCATACATCAAGTAGGGAAAAGTAAGCACGAGGGCCAGCCAGAATGAGGTCGACATGTGAGTAAAGAACTGGGAAGCCAACTTGATGTTGACTATATCTACGTGGAAGCCGTCATTACAAAAGTCAGGCAGAACATCGAACCAGGAGCTTATACTGATAAGCCATATATTTAACTCACACAACCATTTATAAAGAACAAAATCAGCGTAGCAGGGAGCCATGATAACGTGATCGAAAATATCACGCATAAAGGCAAAACTACCGATAGCAAAGACAAAGAGTGCTAAAATAGAACGGAATAAAGTCCAACGAAGTTCTTCCAGGTGATCCCAAAAGGACATTTCATCTTGTTCCAATTCTTCCATTTTTTACTTCTTATCGTTGTCGTCGAGCTTAATATCGTCTTCTAATCCTTTTACACCGTCTTTAAAGTTCTTCACACCTTTACCGATACCTTTCATCAGTTCAGGGATTTTCTTTCCACCGAAAAGTAACAACACAACAATGGCGATGATAACAATTTCGCCAGTACCTAAGTTTCCTAAGAATAGTAATTCGTTCATGATATTATAATAATTAGTCGTTAATATTCGCCTTTTAATAGGGGCAAAGATACTATTTGTAACGAATAGTCACTCCATTATTCTAATTTTATTACCTTTGCACCGTCTTAAAAAACTGAAATTAGAAAAAGATTAGAAAGATGAAAGCTTATGTATTTCCCGGTCAGGGTGCACAGTTTGTCGGAATGGGAAAAGACCTTTACGATAACAATCCCCTTGCAAAAGAGTTGTTTGAGAAAGCAAATGATATTCTTGGTTTCCGCATCACAGACCTGATGTTCGCAGGAACAGACGAAGATCTGAGACAGACGAAAGTTACGCAGCCTGCTATATTCTTACACTCGGTTATTCTCGCTAAAACTCTAGGCGACCAGTTCAAACCGGATATGACAGCAGGTCATTCCCTGGGTGAGTTCTCTGCACTCGTTGCAGCAGGAGCACTGTCTTTTGAAGATGGTCTGGTACTGGTTTCCAAACGTGCTATGGCTATGCAGAAAGCCTGCGAAGCGACTCCTTCTACAATGGCTGCCGTTCTGGCTTTGCCGGATGCAACAGTTGAAGAAATTTGTGCAAGCATTACTGACGAAGTTGTTGTTTGTGCAAACTATAACTGCCCGGGGCAGCTGGTTATCTCCGGTTCGATCCCCGGAATCGATGCGGCTTGCGAAAAGTTGCTGGCTGCCGGTGCTAAACGTGCACTGAAGCTGAAGGTTGGTGGTGCATTCCACTCTCCGTTGATGGAACCGGCCCGTGCCGAACTGGCTGCTGCCATCGAAGCAACTCCGATCCACAAACCTGCTTGCCCTGTTTACCAGAATGTAAGTACAAAAGGCGAAACCGATCCCGATACAATCAAGGCAAACCTGATCGCCCAGCTGACAGCTCCGGTTCGCTGGACTCAGAGCGTTCAGAACATGATTGCCGACGGTGCCGATCATTTCATCGAATTAGGCCCGGGTGCCGTACTTCAGGGACTGGTTAAGAAGATCAATAAGGAAATGACAACGGAAGGTATGCAATAAGCTTACAATTCAACTTATATATAAAAAGGTTGGCAGAAAGGATCTGCCAACCTTTTTTATTCATTTATCTGTTTTATGATTTCATCCAGCTGCTGCCCCAACCGCTCTATCTCCTGGTCGTACGCATCCGTTTCCTCTTCTACGATCTTTGCTGTCACCTTATACATATCAAGACGAACCCGGCAATAGTCCAGCAATAAGTTGGAGTACTTTACATATTCGGAAGGGATATCTTCTATCGCAACCACTGTTTTCAATAAATCCATATTTTCCTGTAACTTAGGTATGCTGACCGTTTCAATATACTCTATTACTTGCTTCTTCGGCTTATCATCCAGTATATCATAGACATGGAGACCTAAAGCATCGTTCCGGTCGAACTGTTCCATCTTCGCATTATATTGATCCATATCCCAGTCTTTTTCACCGAGCCAAAGGCCACCTATCAGTACGGCAACAGAGATCAAACAGCAAACGGCCCCTATCCCGGTAGCGCGCCAGTTTGAATAGAAAGCTCCGTTCCCCGCTTTATGAGCCTTCAGTTCCTTTCCCTGCAACTTCTCTACGATATAATAAATGATAGCGGTATAGATAGTCGGGAACAAGGCATTCGGTACTTTGTCCAAATCGGACTCCGGTATCACGAAAATACATCCGAAAAGGAGAAATGTAGTAATAATACCGATTACCAGTGCGTTAAATCCCTGCCGCTCATGCCCCAGGGTTATACAGTTCTTCCGTATCAGAATACCGGCGGCAAAAGGGCCACCGAAAAAGGTCGCTACAGCTATCGCATTCTGCGAATAGAGTTTGTTGTTTTCTTCCATATAAGACTATCGTTTAAAGTAGAGTTCCAATAATAACACTTGTTGTTACCGTTATTGAATATCATTAACTGAACGTAGCCAAAGATATAAAACTATTTACGAAATGCCGGCCTATTCGGTATAATACTTTTTCCCGTTTCATTTTTTATTCCCACATTTGTGCTTCAAACAAGTCGTTTTATCCAGTAACTAAATACATTATATTATGATAGAAGCACCGGAAGCCCTGTATATCTCGGAACAAATGAATCAGACGATCAAAGGGAAAAAGATCACTTTCGTCAGTGCGGGATATACTCCGCACAAGTTTACCTGGTATTATGGTGATCCGGCCGGCTATCCGGATAAGCTCCTGAATAAGACTATCGGAGAAGCACATGCCTACGGGGGATTGATAGAGATCGATATAGAAGACGTAAGGCTTCTTTTCGGAGACGGGATGAATATCCGCTATTACGCTCCGGGGGAAAAGATACCGGAGAAGCATCAGCTGCTTATCGCCTTTGAAGATGAAAGCTGCATCATGGGATCGGTGCGCATGTACGGAGCAGTCATGTGTTTTCCGGAGAACAACTTCGAATGCAACTTCAGTTCCTACAGGGAAGGAGCCCGTACGAAACCGCAGGTTCTGTCCGAAGCATTCGATAAGGCTTATTTTTTCAGCCTTATCAACAGTGAGGAGAAGCAGAAGAAAACGGCCAAAGCGTTCCTCGCCACCGAGCAAACAATCCCGGGATTAGGGAACGGAGTCTTGCAAGACATCCTGTTCCATGCTCGCATTCATCCCAAAACACGTATCAATGCCTTGACAGAGAAACAAAAAGAAATGTTGTTTGATTGCGTAAAGAGTACCTTGCAGGAAATATACCGGGCCGGTGGCCGTAACACCGAGACAGACCTGTTCGGGAATAAAGGGCGCTACATCCCTGTCCTATCGAAAGACACAGGCGGCAAACCTTGCCCGGTCTGCGGAGAAGCGATCCGGAAGGAAAACTATATGGGAGGCAGTATATATTACTGTTTTGAATGTCAGAAACAGATTTAGCCGTAAGGCTCCATGTCTTCACATACCCAGTCGGAGCTGTGTTCGATGGTATAACGTACTTTCTGCGGATCCTGAGGGGTATCAAAGAGCATAGCTATTTTTACAGCATTGTCCTCCACCCAGTAAACGATCTTCAGATTCGGATGTTGAACAAATGTCCGAAAACACTGGGGATAATCGAGCAATGAAGGCTCTACATATCCTAAACCCGGAAAATCAGATAGAACCTGAATGCATTCCTTGATTGAAGAGTAAATTTGATCAGCTCTAAGCTTTCCATACAAGACCTTATTAAATGCCCTCAATTCTCTCAATTGCATTTTAGCCAAAGGAGACATAATCCGCTTCAACTTTTTCATCTGTTTAACTCATTTTCTTCTTCAAGAGCCCACTCTCTTTCCAACTCGGCAAAAACCTCATCTGCATCCTGCATCCTCCCGTTCCTATCATCCTCCAGAACCTGATCGATCAGACTACGAAAATGCTCTACTGAATGGATCTTTAAACTTTCAGGAGAAGACAATGCTTCCTGCGCTCCCTGTCGATAAGTAAATATCTGATCTTCGAGTGTAATCAGCAGTTCCTCATCCTCTATTTGGCTGATCTGTTTAATAAGGTCTTCCCGGCGTCTGTTTATTGAATTGATTGACATAATGCTTAAGTATTAACGTGACCTCACAAAGATAGAAATAATATTACTCGATATCATATTTGTCCGGATCAATTTGTATGTTTGCAGTATGAAATGGAAATATTCTTTTATTGTATTATTATCAGCCCTGGTTGCCTGCAACGGTACGGAAACCAAAGAAAGCGATGGCTCTAACCAGACATTGGAAACAATCTTCAACCGGAAAAGTGTACGTAAATACACGGAACGTCCGGTAGAGAAAGAGAAACTGGAAACGCTGGTTCGCGCCGGCATGGCTGCCCCCTCCTCCAGAGACCGCCGTCCCTGGGAGTTCGTTATTGTCACGGATCGGGATTTGCTGGATAAAATGGGAGATGGATTGCCACTGGCACGCATGCTGAAAGAAACCAAGCAAGCTATTATCGTTTGCGGAGATACCGTTAAGTCGGAGAACGCCTGGCAACTGGACTGCTCCGCCGCAGCACAAAACATATTGCTGGCCGCCGAGTCGATGGGACTGGGTGCCGTATGGACGGCAGCTTATCCATACCCCGAACGAATGAAGATAATCCAGGATGCTTTACAACTACCAGAGCATATCCTTCCGCTCACGGTGATCCCGCTCGGCTATCCTACGGGCATCGAGAAGCCGAAAGATAAATACAACAAGAAACAGATACATTACAACGGCTGGTAAAAACAGAACAGGTGTTGCAAGAACGAGTCTTACAACACCTGCTTTTTATTCATCCTTTAGTTCCGGGAGAAATCAGAATCCCGCATGTTCCTCCTTGTTGACCGACTGGTCTGAGTCGCGTTTCTTCTCACCGCTATACATCCACTCTATCTCGTCTTCGTAAGTCTTACCGTCTTTCACAACGACAGTCTTTACAATATTCTTTCCATTCTCCAGGGTAACATGATCTATTATATAATGTACGGGAGTATATCCTTCGCGGATGCCGGACAGCTCCTTACCGTTCAGATACACCTTCGGCGTTCCGATATTTGAATAGACAGTTACGGATGTCTCTTTCTTCTCACGATCCCAGTTACGGCGTTGCGTCAGGAAAAGAACCGGATCTTTGCTCCAGTTGGCTTTATACCAGAAATAAGAATCCTTCTTCACCTTACGGTCGAAAGTAACCAGCCCTTTCATGTTACGGGCCGGGACACCTCCACGTACCCACAACGGAGCACAGAAATCGAACGTATTCCAAAGGTAAGAGGCGATAATATACGGATGTGCCGCAATCACGCTCCACTGGTATTCGTGCGTCTTGGTCTGGAATGCCTCGGGATAGAACTCCTTCGTCCAGTTCAGCGCTTCACCCAGATACTCCGTCTGATGGTTCAGGTTGGCATCTGCACCGTATTCGGTAAGCATCAGTTTCTGGTGAGGATATTCTTTCTCCAGATTCTCCACCCAGGGTTTAATGTCCTGTATCTTCTTTTCGTACCAGCCGAAGTAACGGTTCATTCCCTGAATATCGGCAACCAGATTCACCGGATGCTCCATATGCCCGTAGCCGTTGACCGAAACGGTATAGCGATCCGGATCTTCCGTCTTGGCCAGGTCGTGCAAAGACTGTGTCAGCTCTCTGGTATACTGGTGCGGCTGATATACTTCGTTATGCAATCCCCATACATAGATGGAAGGATGATTAAAGCTCTGGCGGATCATTTCGCGCAACTGGTTACGGCAATTCTCCGCTTCCTCCCCGCTGACACGGTTTACAAAAGGTATTTCCGCCCAGATGATCAATCCCAGGCTATCGCAACGGGAGTACAGATAGTCGGACTGCTGGTAATGGGCAAAACGGACGGTGGTTGCACCGACATCCATAATGGTCGCCAAATCGAAATCATGGTTCTCATTCTTCAAGGCACTGCCCAGCCCCCACCAATCCTGATGGCGGGTAACGCCATACATCGGGTACTTCTCCCCGTTCAGATAGAAGCCTTTCCCGGCAACGATCTCGTACTTGCGCAATCCCAGCGGCTGCACCATTTCGTCGATCACTTTCCCGTCTTTAATCAGGCGGCTGACCACTTTATACAGATAAGGATTCTCGCGTCCCTGCCACAAGGTAGGATTTTTGATCGTGAAGGAAGACTCATAAGCCTGCTCACCCTGCGCGCTCAGTTCGAAAGACCGGCTTTGCGTCGCGATCTGCTTCCCTTCCTGATTATAAATAGTATTCTGCAAAGTGACAGACGCAGGCTGCAACGTTCCGTTATCCAGCTTCACCTTCACGTTGACATCGGCCTGTTTCTTAGATACATTCTTCTGGGTCACATAAACACCCGGAGAAGCACAATCGGTTACAGATATATTATAAGGCTCGGTAACGATCAGCCATACCGGACGATAGATACCACCATATACACCAAACAAGTTATGATTGATAGGGATAACATCCGGACGCGATTTATTATCCGCCTTCACGATGATCTCGTTCTCCTCCCCCGCTTTCAGCAACGGGCTGATCTCGCAGGCAAAGGCGGAGTAGCCACCTTTATGAGAGGTCGCCAGCATCCCGTTCACAAACACTTCTGCGCAGGAGCCGACTCCTTCGAAACGCAGGAAGACACGTTTGCCCTTCAGTTCGGTCGGAAAGAAATATTGTTTCTTATAATAGGCTGCCCCTTCGTAAAAGTTGTCAGCCTGCACCTGCATATCTTTTGCATTCCAGGTATGAGGGATTTCAACTTCCGACCAACCGCTGTCCCACTTACGGGCATTAACGGCCAGTTCTTTTTCCGCCGGGGCCTTTTTAAATGACCAACCGGAGTTGAAGGACTCTACGCTCCGGCCTTCCGCCCGCATGGTAACCAGACTCAGGCAGGCAAATAATAAGGTTAAACTCAATACTCGTTTATTCATGATATGTTAATTATTATGCTGCAAATATACGCCAGTCTTGCTTACCCTATTAATAAAATCATCTCAATACCGATCAGGATTGTCTCTATTCACCGGTAAAAAACAACTATAAGAGGCGAAACAAGCCGCTAAAGGCCAGTCGGCACCTATCCAGGATACAACCGGCGGGAGGAAAGAAAAAATAAAAAAGGTGCCCGACAGAGATACAATATGTGCCGAGAGTAAGTATCTTTGGTGCCGAGAGTAAGATTGTCCGACGGGTGTCGAACAGCTGTTCGACCCTTGTCAGACAGCTGTTCGACCTCCGTCAGACAGCTGTCCCACAGGGGTCGGACAAACATTTTGTGCCGAGGTAGGCAAGATTACCTCGTCTATCGTTGAAGATTAGTTCGGCTACTGTTGAAGATCAGCTCGGGATGATGAAGAATATAACCGGGATATCCCACTTAAACAATACAGCCTATGTCAGCCACTTATAACCTATTTAAGAATCCGGGGAAGGGGGACAACCTCCATGCCCGCCAGGTAAACCAATATACTATACGCATCAACGAGCTTTGCGACGAGATCTCCGAAATCAGCGCTTTCTCTTCTTCGGATGTGAAGGGAATGCTGGAAGCGTTGAAGAACCGCATCGCCTCCCATCTCAAATACGGGGCTATCGTCGAACTGGAAGGACTGGGAACGTTCAACGCCTCATTGAAGTGCCCGCCCTTATCCAGTGAGAAGCAAATCACCCCTCATCTGGTGAAATTCAGCAAAGTAGTCTTTCGCTGCTCCAAGGAGTTGAAAAATGAGTTGCGACAGATGAAGCTGGAACGGGCAAACGAGCCCAGCCGCCTGAAAGGATACACGGAAGAGAAGCGGAAAGCCAATATATTGAATTACCTGAAACAGAATAAGACGATCTCCAGCTTTACGTGCCGCTCCATCAACGGTTGCTCGAAATACATCGCGTTGAAAGATCTCCGGACTTTACTAACCGAAGGGAAAATCATTCGTTTGGGCTACCGTTCCAATGCGCAATACGGCCTGCAAGAGAAGGAGGAATGAGTATGAGATTCATTGGCAGGCTGGTTTTATTCCTTACACTATCCTTATTCTTCGTTTCTGTATCCGGCAGGAATGAAAGGCCTTTCTTTTTCTCGCATCTCGGAGTGGAAGACGGTCTTTCTCAAGTTTCCGTTCTCAATATCTTCCAGGACTCGGAAGGATATATCTGGTTCGGGACGCGAAACGGGGCTAACCGGTATGACGGTTATGAGTTTAAGATCTATCAGAACGAGGTGAACAACCAGGCGTCGATCAGCGACAATTACATCCGTTCCATCAACGAGGATAGCCAAAAGAATATCTGGGTGGGGACGTCCAACGGTATGAACTGCATCGATTACAAGACCAAAAAGATCACCCGGTTCTATCCGCAGATCATCAACCCCGACATAAGTACGAATGCGGTACACCGCTTCTTCAAGCATTCGGACGGCCACTTATACGCATTCACGACACGAAGCATGCTGAAATGTTCTCCGGATAAGACAGTGGAATACATGCCTTATCTCACCGAGGTGGAATCGCCCATCTACGCAATCGTGCAGGATGAGCAGGAAGACATCTACATCGGAACGGAAGAAAGCGGGCTTTATATATTCTCGTCCGACTGGAAACTGAAACATCATTTCCCGGCTGACAGTAGCAGCAACCGGGAAACACTTCCGACTAGTACAATTACTGTATTATTGGCGTCTGCCAATAATACTTTCATCGGTACCGATGAAAGCGGTGTTTGTGTCTATAATAAAGAAAAGCAGTCTTTCAAACGCCTCAACACCAGCAACTCCGGGTTAAACAACAACTCGGTGCGCACAATGCTCCCCCTCAATAAAGACTCCATCCTGATCGGGACATTCAGAGGCCTGAACATCCTCAACACAACCGACATGCATATCTCTCCCATCGAGATGAATATGGACGAAGAAGGAAGCCTGAGCCATTATTCGATCCACAGCATGTTGATCGACCGGGATCAGACCTTATGGGTCGGCACTTATTCCGCCGGAGTCAATTACCACAGCCCTTTCTATAAGCCGGTGTCTTTCATCACTCCGGAAGCCTTCACCGGAATTATCGGCAAAGGCGGTGAAGATGAGAACGGGAAGATGTGGTTTGCCACCGAAGGGGGCGGTCTCCTGTTTTACGACCCGCTAAACGGTAAACAACAACTATACCCGATCAAGCCGTTGCATGAAGGGAACTATGAGATCAATATTATCAAATCGATCCTGATTAAAGGGGACTCCATCTTTTGTTCCACTCATTTCGGTTCCGTCTACCTGTTCTCTATCAAAAGCAAGCAGTTCAGGCTGTTGTATGATTTCAAGCATAATGACATCATGACCTTATACCTGGATAGCAGGCAACGCCTGTGGATACCGACTTTTACTCCGTATCAAACGGTTCTGGTAGATGGGAAGGATTATATAAACATGTTCGACATCAACGGCGAGCAGCAGCAGTTGAAAGGTATCAACGCCATCAACGAGATAGAACCGAACGTCTTCCTGCTCGGCGGTTACAACGACAGTCTCTATCTATACGACATGAATAAGCTGGCGATGCAGAACATCAGCGTACGGCTTCGCAGTAAAGATAAGAACCAACGGCTGGGAACAATCGCTTATATCCTCAAGGATTACGAGGACGAGCTTTGGATCGCTACCACAAAAGGCGGCTTGTTCCGGCTGGACAAGAACCTCGAGCTGGTGAAGAATTACCAGAAAGAAGACGGCTTATCCGCCAGTTATATCACATCCATTTCAATCGACCGGAAAGGGGATATATGGGTTGTCACCGGAAACGAGTTATATAAGTTAAACCGCTTCTACGACAAGTTTAATCAAGTCAAACCGGTCGATTCCCCCACCCAGGAGTTCACGCTTTATGCCGGCGACTGTATCTCGTCGGACGGTACGCTCTATTTTCCCGGCAACCGGGGCATCTTGTCGATAAACCCGCAGAAGATGACTACGAACCCCAATTCCCCTCCTATTTATATTACTTCTTTAGTAGTAAACAACCCGGGGAACTCGTCCGACAAGAATGAACAGAATACAATATTATACCCTTCGGAATACGAAGATAAAATCACGTTGGACGCCGACCAGGGCAGCATAACGATACGGTATACCGCCATCAATTACGTGCATTCCGAGGAGAACTCCTACGCATACATGCTGGAAGGAGCCGACCAGAGCTGGCACCAGATCGGAAACCGCCGGGAAGCCTACTACAGTAACCTCCGCCCCGGCAAATATATTTTCCGGGTAAAGGCCTCCAATAACGACGGAGTCTGGAACCCGCAGGAAGCGACCTTGCATATCACCGTCAACCCTCCGTTCTACCAGACTTGGTGGGCATACCTCACCTACCTGGTTATCATTTCGTTGGTCATCATGCGCATCGTGCAGCAACAGCACCGCAAGCATGAACGGGAACGGGAAGAGAAATACAAACAGCTGGAACAGGATAAGATGAATGAATTGCATGAAGAACGGATGCGCATGTTCACGAACTTCTCCCATGAGCTGCGGACACCGCTTACATTAATCATCAATCCGCTAAACGATCTCCTCCAGCGTGTCACCTTCTCACCGGAAGTGAAAGAGGCCTTGCAGATGATCAAAAAGAATACCGGACGGATGTTACTGCTGGTCAACAACCTGATGGATATCCAGCGGTATGAGGCCGGGAAATCGATCTTGCAAAAGACACGGTTCAACTTCTCCTCATTCATCCGTGAAATGTACCACTCGTTCGAAAGCGTGGCCCATAACCGGGATATCCGGTTCACTTTGGAGAATGAATTGCCCGAGCTTTACTTCACGTGCTATGATGAGGCGGAGATAGAGAAAGTCTTTTTCAATCTGCTATCCAATGCCTTCAAATTCACTCCGGCGAATGGCAGTGTCACGATCCGTATCAAACGGATCTCCCAGAGTCAGTGCGAAATGTTGCCGATGTTCCCCGAACAGCAAGCCTCGACCCTGATCGAGTCGTCGTATCTGTTGATAGAGATCGTCGACACGGGTAAAGGGCTGAACAAAGAGGAAGCCGAAAAGATATTCGAACCCTTCTACCGGGCCGAGGAAGATATACACAAACAAGTGGCAGGTACGGGGATCGGCCTCAGCCTGACCCGCTCTATCGTCCTGCAACACCAGGGATGCATCTGGACGGATAGCTCCGAAGAAAAAGGCACCGACTTCCTGATCCTTCTCCCGGACACAGAAAAACAGGATATAAAGAAGGAAGAGGAAGCCGTGAACCCGCATTTGTCCGAGATCAGCAAAAAGGTTGCCCTCCTGGTGGAAGAAACGGAAGCCCGCAACAAACAAACCGTCCTGCTTGTAGACGATAACCAGGAAGTGCTGCAATACCTGGAACAGCAACTACAACCCGACTACATCGTCATGAAAGCCATCAACGGCAAAGATGCGCTGGAACAGCTGGAAGGAACCTTCCCGAATATCGTGATCAGCGACGTGATGATGCCGGAAATGAACGGGCTCGAGCTATGCAAACGGATCAAGGAAAGCCAGGATTTCTGCCATATACCGGTTATCTTGCTAACAGCCAAGTCGATGGTGTCGCAGATTGAAGAGGGGCTGGAAGCCGGAGCGGACGATTACATCGTGAAACCATTTCAGGTATCTCTGCTGAAAGCACGCATCAGAAACCTACTCTCGCTGCGGGAGAAGATGAAAATCATTTACGGCGAATCACTGACCCTGCGTAACCTGGGTGTAGAGGAGCCGGAAGAAGACAACGACTTCCTGACGCAATATATAGATATCGTGAAGGCAAATATCTCGAACCAGGAGCTGGATGTCTCGGTCATCTACCAGGCGTTGGGCATGAGCCGTGCGAATTTCTACCGGAAAGTGAAAGCGGTTACCGGGCTCTCCCCCATCGAACTGATCAAGAATATCCGTCTGGAAGCAGGAGCTAAACTGCTGAAAGAGTCGAATATGAACGTCTCCGAGATCGCCCAACACATCGGTTTCAGCAGCAGGTCTTACTTCGCGCGCAGCTTTAAAGCGGTTTACGGCATGTCGCCCACAGAGTATCAGGAGAAATGAGACGTTTGTACTCGCATTTGGGATGATCGTGTTTTTCCATGAGTCTGTTCTTTTATTCATTTGATTATGCTTATTAATCTAATATAAAAGAACAGATTTATGGATTTTAAATTAATGTCGCTTAAACACATTGCCGCAGCAATGATGCTTGGTTTCGTAACAATCTCTTCATGGGCCGCACCTGTACCGGCCGAAAAACCATCCGGCCTCGACCGGGCAGAAGTACTTTCCGTAGCCCGTAAGGTCGCAGACTGGCAGGTCAAGGAATTTCCCAACAACCCATATGCAGTCAAGGAACCCAAAGGCTGGATAGCCGGAGCGCTTTACCTGGGGATGTACGACTGGGCCGAACTCAGCGGAGAGGAAGGATACTTCAACTGGCTGAAGAAAGTGTTCAACCGCCAGTACTGGCAAGTAGCCGACCGTATGTACCATGCCGACGACGTGTGTGTCTCGCAGACCTATATCGATATGTACAATAAATATAAGGAAGAGAAAATGTTGCTTCCCACCCTGGCACGTATCGACTGGGTGATCAACAACCCTTCCAAAGGCGGCCTGGATATAGATTACAGCAAACCGCTCTCCTACGAACGATGGTCGTGGTGCGATGCGCTCTTTATGGCTCCGGGAGTGTACACCCGCCTGTACACGCTCACCGGAAATAAAAAGTATATGATTTTCTCTGATGCCGAATTCAAAGCCACCTATAACCACTTATATGATAAAGAAGAACACCTCTTCTTCCGTGACAGCCGCTATTTCAACCAGAAGGAAGCGAACGGTAAGAAAGTGTTCTGGGGACGAGGCAACGGCTGGGTGATCGGCGGACTGGCAGAAATACTGAAAACACTGCCGGAGAACGACACCGAATACCGCCCTTTCTACCAACAACTGTTCTGCGAACTGAGCGAACGCCTGGCCGGACTTCAAAACAAAGACGGCTTCTGGCATGCCAGCCTTTTAGACCCCGACAGCTACCCCTCTCCTGAAACCAGTGCCACCGGATTTATCGTCTACGGACTAGCCTACGGTGTCAACCAGGGTTATCTCCCGGCAGACAAATATCTCCCCGTAATCGAAAAAGGATGGAAGGCGCTTGTCTCTGCCGTCGAACCGGCCGGAAAGCTGGGTTGGGTACAACCGGTCGGAGCCGATCCTAAAAAAGTAACCCGGGATATGACGGAACTTTACGGCACCGGGGCACTCCTGATGGCAGCAGTGGAAATCTACAAGCTGTCGGAATAATTTTATAGAAATTACATGTTTTTTAGCGTATTGGGACGATAATACATCCTTTTGAGACGATTTTGTCCGCACACATAACGCGTATTTCATTCTTTTGACACAAAAAATCAAAATAGCCATCTGGTTAATTACTTAAATTGTTTAATGCGCAAATAAATTATGAAAAGCATGAGCAGACTACTGGACGGGAACCTGCCTCCCTGTAAAAAGGCAGCAGAACGAAAGAACAGGATTCTTTCTTTATTATTCTTCTTTATGGCGTTTATATCTGTACAGGTATATGCGCAAGACATCAAAATCTCCGGAACAGTTATTTCCGGATCCGACAATTACCCGATCATCGGAGCAAACATTCTGGTAAAAGGTACTACCATCGGAACCATTACAGATGTAGACGGTAATTTCTCATTCGAGGCTCCCAAAGGTTCTACATTAGTTGTATCTTACATTGGTTACCAATCACAGGAAATGCAGGTAAGCGGAAACGCACCGATTAAAATTGTTTTATCCGAAGACTCTGAAAAGCTGGACGAAGTAATCGTTATCGGTTACGGTTCACAGAAAAAGTCGGACATGACAGGCGGTATCGTTGCCGTCGGTAATGAAAAACTTCAGATGGTTTCGACCAACAACCTGATGGATAAACTGGCCGGCCAGGTTCCGGGCTTGAACATCACAATGGAAAAAGCCAGCCCTTCGGAAGACCAGGTATTGCGCGTTCGTGGTGAAAACTCACTGACGGCCGACAACTCTCCGCTGATCGTTCTGGACGGTATTCCTTACAGTGGTTCACTAGGTGACATCGATCCGGATAATATCGAAAACCTGTCTGTATTGAAGGATGCATCTTCTGCTGCTATCTACGGTTCACGTGGTGCAAACGGTGTTATCCTGATCCAGACTAAAAAGGGGAAAAAGGGAACAGCAACAGTCAGCTATAAAGGACAGGTAGGTTTCTCTCAGCCGGAACGCCGTGTCGATGTAATGAAGGGTCCGGAATACGTAAAGTTCCTACAGGATCAATGGGCTTATATGAACTATAACGGTGTGATCAAAAACCCGGAAGACATTCTGAACGTAAGTGAAATTGAAAACTGGAGAAACGGTATCGAAACAGACTGGCAGGATCAGATCTTCAGAACAGCTTTGACCAACAGCCACCAGCTCAGTGTATCCGGCGGTACGGAAAAGACTACTTACATGGCTTCTATCTCTCGTTTGAACCAGGAAGGTGTAGTGAAAGACACCGGTATGAAACGTACAAACATCGCCTTGAATATTACACAGCAATTAGGTAACTGGTTGACGATCGGTATGGCAACACAAGCCGTTCAGAAAGAATACGGTGGCATACAGGCCGGTATCTCCGATGCTCTTTGTCAATCTCCTTACGGTCAGCCGTACAACAGCGACGGTTCATTGAACTTCTATCCGATGGATCAGACTTTGCATGCCAACCCGCTGGCTGACTTGGAAGCAACAAGCGATAAAACAGATCGTAACATCTTTATTTCTACTTATGCAGATGCAAAGCTTCCGATAAAAGGATTGAGCTTCCGTACTAACTTCGGTTATAACTACCGCAGCAAATTCGAAGGTTCTTACTACGGACGTAACACCGTGACAGGTAAAGCGAAGAACGGTTCTGCCGCTATCAAGAACCAACACGACTGGGATTATACATGGGAAAATGTATTAAAGTATGAACTTCAGTTGGGCAAGCACAAATTCGATGCAACCGGTTTGTTCAGTATGCAGCAGACATCGCAGGAAATATCCGAACAAAAGGGGACCAGCTTCGTAAATGACGATTCTGAATATCACAACATGGCAGGTGCGGAAGAAAACAAAACCGTTACTTCCGAACTGACTGAAACAGCTATGTTATCTTATATGTTACGTTTGAACTACAATTATGCAAACAGATATTTGTTCACTGCAACAGGTCGTTCGGACGGTTACTCCGCATTCGGTACAAACAACAAATATGCATTCTTCCCGTCTCTTGCCGCTGCATGGAACATTTCTTCCGAAGAGTTCATGGAAAGCACAAACAACTGGATGGATATGTTAAAGATCCGTTTGTCATGGGGTTCTAACGGTAACCAGGCTATCAAGGCTTACCAGACACTTGACCGCTTGAAACTGACAAACTACATCTGGGGAGATAAAGGAACAACCGTGAACGGCGTGATCTTGTCATACAACTCGATCGGTAACCCTAACCTGAAATGGGAAACTACCCGCACAGTCAATGCCGGTGTCGATTTCAGCTTCTTCAACAGCCGCCTGTCAGGTAGCGTCGATTTCTATGTCTCAAATACTTCGGATCTGTTGATGAGCCGTACGGTTCCTATCATGAACGGTTACAACTCTATCATGGATAACGTAGGTGAAACACGCAACACAGGTATTGAACTGGCCTTGAATTCTGTAAACATGGAAAACAAGGACTTTCGTTGGAGCACCAGCTATAACTTCTCCCTGAACCGTGACAAGATCATCGAACTTCGCGGAGACGGCAAAGACGATATCACAAACAAATGGTTTATCGGCGAACCGGTAAAGGTTTACTATGACTATAATGTAGTAGGAACCTGGCAGGAAGACGATAATTTCCTGAACGCAGACGGAAAAGAAATACAGAAGGGCGCAAAACCCGGACATGCCAAACTGGAAGATGTAGACGGTGACGGTACAATCACAGCCAAAGATAAAAAGATCATCGGTTCCAAATTACCGAGCTTTACCATGTCATTAGGCAATACATTCACATATAAGGATTTCACATTCTCATTCCTGTTGAACGGAGTATTCGGTGCATGGAAAGAAATGATCGATTACAACTTCGACCGTTGGAGCTCCAAATACAACTACATCAGCGGTATGGATTACTGGACTCCGGAAAATCCGACAAATGCTATGACCTCTCCGGGTTATGTTCCTTACGACAAACATTCATTCTATAAAAAGATGAATTATGTACGTATCAAGAATATCACATTAGGCTATAATATTCCGAAGGCAATCCTCACTCCGGTTGGAATCTCTGCTCTGAACGTTAACCTGAGCGTTAACAACCTGTATACATTCAGCAATGTAAAGAATGCGTTGAACTTCGACGGAACAGACTACAATGCCAATATTGTTTCCTGTTACCCGACAGCACGTTCCTTTATGCTGGGCTTAAATCTTATTTTCTAATCTCATAAACAAATACAGAATATGAAAAATATATTAGCCGCTGCAGCCGCAGCATTTTTACTGATCACAACGACAGGCTGCTCCGATTTCCTTGATGAAGATCTGAAAAAGGAATTGGCTCCTGATAATACCTATACCAGCACATACGGTTTCCAGGTTGGTGTAAACGGATTGTATGCCTGGGCACGTTCTGAATTCAATACCTGGGGAACATCACCGACAACATTAGGACAGGCTTGTCCTTACGAATCGTTCCAGGTGGCAACAGACATTGTATATACGGGGCATGGCGACGGCTCGCTGGTACCTTTCGAAACACTGGCTATCACTCCTTCACTGACATTCGTAGAGAACTATTGGAAATGGTCTTACGGACTGATCTCATCTGTTAATGAACTATTGACCTATGCCGATAAGAACGAAAACTGGGATGCACCGACAGATAAAATCGGTTTCCAAGCCGAAGCACGTTTCTTCCGTGCCTATGCTTACCGCTACCTGGTTTATCTCTATGGAGATGTACCTTACGTAGATAAAATCGAAAGCGACTTCCGCATAGACTTCACTCGTACACCGAAAGCGGAAGTGCTGAATCACATGATCGAAGACCTGACATTTGCTGCTGATAATCTACCGGAAAACCCGGATAATGTAAACGAGGTGGGTAAGTTGACCAAGTGGGCAGCAATCCAACTATTATCCGAAGTTTACTTAATGGCCGGACAATATGATAAGGCTGAAGCTGCTGCCAAGCAAGTGATCGATTGCGGTTATTTCCACCTGATGACAGAACGTTTCGGTGTAAACAAATCAGCTCCCGGCGACGTGTTCTCTGATATGTTCCTGGAATACAACCAGAACCGTACAGCAGGTAATATGGAAACTATTTGGGTAATGCAGCTAGAATATAACACTCCTGGTGGCGGTGGCGACAGCGAAGACTGGACTAAACGTGCATGGGTTCCCAAATACTGGAATGAAACAGGTTTTGTATTGTGCGACTCTCTGGGTGGCCGTGGTCTGGCTCAAATCGTTCCGTTCAAATGGTGGATCGACAGTGAAGACTTCTACGCTCCTACGGATATGCGTAACTCTAAATATAGTATCAAGAGAGACTGGTATTACAACAATCCTGCAACACCGGAACTGTTTGGTAAAAAATGTGAGGTAACAGAAGACACATGGGCCAAATGCTCTGTTTTCCCAACTATCACCAAGTTCAACTATGGTAAAACAGACGACGATCCTGCTTACACAGGTAATAACAAAGACCGTATGAAGTTCCGTCTGGCAGAAACTTATCTGTTGTTGGCAGAAGCTCGTTTACAACAAGGTAATGCACAAGGCGCAGCCGAAGCAATCAACGTTGTACGTAAACGTGCCGGTGCACCGGAAATTACAGCATCACAGGCAACGATAGACTTCCTGCTGGATGAACGTATCCGTGAATTGGTTGGCGAAGAATTGCGTCGCTTTACATTGGTTCGTACAGGCAAGTTAGTAGAACGTACCAAAAAGTACAACTCTCGCAGCAGCAAAATAGACAACGATCATATTTTGTGGCCTATCCCGCAATCTATCATCGACTCTAACACAGGTGCTGATTTCCCACAGAATCCGGGTTATTAATTATACTACATGGTAAGGGGCATCTACAGGCAACGTATTTGCCCCTTCTTTCTCTCCTTTCACGTACCAAGAAAACATCATATCATGAGATACCTACTCCTAATAATAAGCCTATACATCTCCTCTACCCTCAGCTCATCCGCCCAGGACTGGCTGATCGATGGCTCTTCCTATAAATCGAAAGTACAGACAACACACGAAGGGAAACGTCTCGAACTAACCAACGGCCTCCTGCGCCGTATCTTCCTGCTTGCCCCCAACGCAGCCACTATCGCCCTCGACAACCTGATGACCGGGCAAAACGAACTGCGGGCAGTCCGCCCCGAAGCCTTGCTCGTCATTAACGGAAAAGAATATCCTGTCGGAGGATTGACCGGGCAGCCCGTCAACAACTTCCTGACAGATGAATTCATCAACAACATGCAGGCCTGCGACTCCGCTTTTACCCTGGTCGACTACCAGATCAGCGAAAGCAAGGAACGTTTCCCCTGGAAACCGAATAGCCGGTGGATATCCAACCTGTACCCCTGGCCTGCCCCCGGCAAACGGATCACCTTCAACTACCAGGCTCCGGCAACAGCCCCCCGGGAATGCAAAGACCTGAAAGTACGCGTCATCTACGAACTATACGACGGTGCCCCTATCCTGACCAAATGGATCGAGATCGATAACAAAGGGACGGAAACCGTCACACTCGACTCTTTCAAATCAGAAATACTGGCGTTGGTGGAAACCGCCCCGAAAGTGCATTACGGTGAACCCCATGAAGTACGCATGATGGCACAAGAACCGGGCGCTTACACGAAAGACTTCCGCCGGCAACCCGTGCAGACAGATGCCCCCCGCGACTATATCGACCGCTTCACCCAACTGTTCGTCGTCACCGACTACGCGATGGGAGGCGATATGGAAGCGATGAAAGATAACCCGGCTGTCCGTTGGGTGTTCGACCATCCGGAATATGAATTTACCGGCATACGCTATTACGGTCAATACAAACCGGCCCGTTTGGAAGTCACTCCGCTGCTAGGCCCCGGTCTCGACATCGAGGCAGGCGACAGCTTCGAATCGTGCACCGCCTTTGAAATGCTGCGCGACGCCACCGATCAGGAACGACGCGGCCTGGCAGAATGCAAGTTCTGGCGTATGATGGCTCCCTGGACACAGGAGAACCCGATCTTCATGCATGTTCGCGAATCAGATAATGAAGCCGTGAAACAAGCCATCGACCAATGCGCCGCCGTCGGCTTCGAGATGGTGATCATGACATTCGGCAGCGGCTTCAAGATAGAGAACGATTCCGTCTCCTACCTGCAACGGATGAAAGAACTGAGCGATTACGCTGCCCGGAAAGGCATTGCCATCGGTGGTTACTCTCTGCTGGCAAGCCGTGGAGCCAAAGACATAGACGCCGCCATTAGTCATAGAACCGGGAAACCGGCCAACACACGCGAAGAAGGTAGCCGTTTCGGCGTATCTCCTTGTATCGCTTCCGATTGGGGAGATACCTACTTCCGTAAACTGCAAAACTTCTTCACCACAACAGGGATGAATGTTTTTGAAAACGACGGTTCATACCCCGGCGACCCTTGTGCTTCCACGTCACACAGCGGCCATAAAGGGTATCTCGACTCGCAATGGCAGCAATGGAAAAAGATTAACCGGTTTTATCGCTGGTGCCGTGCCAACGGAGTCTACCTGAATGTGCCCGACTGGTATTTCCTGAGCGGCTCCAATAAAACACCGATGGGATATGTCGAAACCAACTGGTCGCTGCCCCGCGCCTACCAGGAGATCATCGAACGCCAGAACATCTACGACGGAACCTGGCAGAAAACACCCAGCATGGGTTTCATGTTCGTCCCCCTCACCCAGTATCACGGAGGAGGTGAAGCGGCCACGATCGAACCATTGAACGAGCACTTGGATCATTACGAAACCCGCCTGCGCAACCTGTTCGGTGCCGGAGTGCAAGCCTGCTACCGCGGCCCCCGTCTGTACGATACCGACGCGACTAAAGAGCTGGTCGGCAAATGGGTCTCCTTCTATAAAAAATACCGCCGGATACTCGACTCCGACATTATCCACCTTCGCCGTCCCGACGGACAGGACTGGGACGGTATCATGCACGTCAACCCGGCTTTGAAGCAAAAAGGATTTATCTCCGTCTACAACCCGCTCGACGTCCCGATCCGGAAAGAGATCAGGATACCTCTTTATTATACCGGACTGACCGACAAAGTCACCGTCAAGGAGCAGGATCAGAACAGTAAGGTATACGTGTTGGAGCGCGACTACTCCGTCACTATCCCTATCGATATTCCAGCGAAAGGATATAACTGGTACGTCATCGAATAAACAGATTTGTATAACCATATAATATAATGATCATGAATATAAATAAAACACCGGCCAAGCGGCTGATCCTGTGCCTGTCGTTCGGGGTTCTTCCTCTGCTGAACGCAGACAACAGCAGTTTACAGGCTTCACAGCCCCATGCTCAAAAAGGCCAGAAGAAGATTTATCAGAAAGGTTGGATCGACTTCAATAAGAATGGAAAGAAAGACATCTACGAAGATCCTTCCCAACCCATCGATAAACGGATAGACGACCTACTCCGGCAGATGACCGTGGAAGAAAAGACCTGCCAGCTCGGCACCATCTACGGATACGGCGCCGTCCTGAAAGACACCCTGCCCACCGCCGAATGGAAAACCCGTATCTGGAAAGACGGTATCGGAAATATAGACGAACACCTGAACGGGGAATGGAAACGCACCTCGCTCGACTTCCCCTATTCCCGTCACGCCGAAGCCATGAACAAGGTACAAGCCTTCTTCGTGGAAGAAACCCGCCTGGGAATCCCCGCCGATCTGACCAACGAAGGTATCCGCGGACTGAAGCACGAGAAATCGACCTTCTTCCCCGCCCAGATCGGCCAGGGCTGTACCTGGGATAAAGACCTGATCCGGGAGATCGGACGCATCACCGGAGAAGAAGCCCGGGCACTGGGATACACCAACGTCTACTCCCCGATCCTCGACGTGGCACGCGATCCGCGCTGGGGTCGCACGGTAGAAAGCTATGGCGAAGACCCGTACCTGGTCGGCGAACTGGGACGCCAGCAAGTACTTGGCATCCAGAGCAACCGTGTTGTCTCCACCCCGAAACACTTTGCCATCTACGGCGTTCCGGCCGGCGGACGCGATTGCGAGTCGCGAACCGATCCGCACGCCACCCCGCAGGAAGTACACGAGTTGCACCTCGAACCCTTCCGCATCGCCTTTCAGGAAGCAGGCGCACTCGGAACCATGTGTGCACACAACGACTACAACGGTACGCCCGTCAGCGCCAGCCATTACCTGATGACGGAACTGATGCGCAACCAATGGGGCTTCAAAGGATATATCGTTTCCGACAGCTGGTCGATCAGTAAGAACGTCGACTTCTACCATATCGTATCGACCCCCGAAGAAGCTGTCGCCAGCGAACTCAACGCCGGACTGAATATCCGCACCTTCTTTGAGGAGTCGGAAGTCTTTATCAAAACGCTGAGAAACGCCTTGAAGAAAGGGCTGGTAACGGAAAGCACCCTCGACCAGCGTGTCCGCGAAGTGCTTTACGTCAAATTCTGGCTGGGACTCTTCGACCAACCGTACGTAAAAGACACCAAGCTGGCCGACCGGGTAGTCAGCAGCGACAGGAACCGGGAAGTATCGCTCCGCGCCGCCCGCGAATCGATCGTCCTTCTGAAGAATGAAAACAATACGCTCCCGCTCTCGAAAGAGATCAAAAACATTGCTGTGATCGGCCCGCAGGCCGACGAGTACAAATCGCTCACCTCCCGTTACGGCTCGCACAACCCGAATGTAATCACCGGTCTGCAAGGCTTGAAGAACCTGCTCGGCGAAAACGTCAACCTGATGTATGCCAAAGGCTGTAACGTCCGCGACAAGAATTTCCCCCAAAGCGACGTGATGTTCTTCGAGATGAGCGACAAGGAACAGGAAGAGATCGACAAAGCCGTCGAAATAGCCCGGAAAGCGGAAGTCGCCATCATCTACGTGGGCGACGACTTCCGTACGATCGGCGAGTCACGTAGCCGTGTCAACCTCGACCTGTCAGGCCGCCAGAAAGAACTGGTACGCGCCGTGCAAGCCACCGGAACACCGGTCGTACTGGTACTGTTCAACGGCCGTCCCGCCACTCTCAACTGGGAGAATGCGAACGTGCCTGCCATCGTCGAAGCCTGGTATCCGGGCGAATTCTCCGGACAGGCGGTAGCCGAAGTGTTGTTCGGCGACTATAACCCCGGCGGCAAGCTGTCGACCACCTTCCCGAAGTCGGTCGGCCAGATCCCCTGGGCTTTCCCGTTCAAACCCAATGCCAACGGTAAAGGCTTTGCCCGTGTAGACGGCGAACTTTATCCTTTCGGCTACGGACTGAGCTACACCACCTTCGAACTGAGCGACCTCCAACCGGCGCAAACCCGTATTGCCGATGGCGACACGCTGGCCGTCACCTGCCGGGTGAAAAACACCGGGACAGTGAAAGGCGATGAAGTCGTACAGCTTTACCTGGTCGACGAGACTTCTTCCATCTCCCGTTACGAAAAGGAATTATGCGGTTTCGAGCGCGTCACCCTCGAACCTGGCGAAGAAAAGACCGTCACCTTCCGGGTCAACCGCCGTGCTTACGGCATGTATAACGATAATAATGAGTTTGTGGTAGAACCGGGCAAGTTCCTGTTGTATGCCGGCAACTCATCCAAATCAACCCCGTTAAACGCTGAATTTTATGTGGAATAGATTACTGATACCCCTCCTGCTGCTCCTTTGCAGCCAGGGGGGCTTCGGCCAGACATGGCTGAACAAAACAGACAAGGACATCCTCCAATATATGGAAGAACATAAGGAACGTATTCAGGACAGTCGACAAACGCCCTCTCTCTTCACCATGACCTGTCAGGAAGAAGACGAGCTGGGCCGCCTGTTCGACGTCACCTACCGCTTCGACCTGAAAGAAAATGTATGCACCTCCTACGAACGCCTGCTACCCGCCCACCGCTACTGGGCTTCCACCCTGCTGGAACAGGCTTCGCAACAGGAAGCCGACGCCTCCGGCAATGAGATCGATGTAGACGGGGAAACACTAAATACGGTATATACGTTCGACGATCATGTAGTACATATTGCATTGAAAGACGATCGGCTATCGCTTATCTATACGTTGGCTAATAAATAGAAGAAAATAACTAGCTATAAAAGTTTGTACATCCATTGAAATGAGAACTGGAAGAAGATGAGGCTCGGAACTAGGAAATAATGAGTCTGTTATAGGAAAAGATGAACTATTTAGCGACGTCAGCGGGCTCGAAGAGTTCGAACTATGTTAACCCACGGTGCAACCGTGGGTTAGGATCTCCGCCGGATGGTATGTCCCCAAAGGGGGCGAACAGCACGTTATGGTTGAACCTCTTCGAGGCTCACCGGATGATGATTGACATGCCCCCAGTTGCACTGGGGGTTAACATAGTTCTGGCTCTTCGAGCCCGTCAACGTCACTATAAACAGTTTCACATTTGACAATAACTGAAACATCCAAAACGGATAACTATCGAAATATTCGCTCCCCCCTAATCCTTCTAAAAGGAAAGATATTCACATTATTTAATGGAGATAAACGAGTGAGGGACAGAGTCCTAATAGAACTCTGTTAATAATGGTGCCAAAGGTAACGATAACAATCGGATTTACAAGAGTTAAAGAAGGATTTTACAAAAAAAATTAAAGAAGCCTTTAAAGAATCCGGTAGATCTTTTTGCCTAGCTATCAATGCATAAGACTAACCTAGTTCTATTAGGACTTAATCCATTCAAGCTTATGCAAAACGTATTAAAAGGGTGGCTCGTCGACAACACGGTGACCACCGATGATCTGAATGACAAGATCTTACAGCTAGAATCGGCAGGTAGTGCAGACTTCGACGACATCATCAGCGAAATGTTGAAGGAAGATACCGGACTGCGTATCGAAACGCTCCGGCATTCCGTTTCGCTCTACAATCGGGTCGTTGCCCGCCTTATCCTGAGCGGATATAGCGTGAACACCGGAATCTTCCGCGCCGTGGCGAAGTTCCTCGGCATTGTGGAAGGCGGCGTTTGGAACAAGGAAAAAAACTCTATTTATGTAGCTGTCACACAAGACAAGGCTTTACGCGAAGAAATCGCTAAAACATCGGTCAGCATTCTGGGAACGAAATCGAACGTAATGTACATCCTCGAAACGGAAGACCGCAAGACCGGGCTTAAAGACGGTACGGCTACTTCCGGACGCAACCTTGTGGTTCGCGGTGCCGCACTGAAAGTGATAGGCGACAATGAGACAGTAGGCGTAACGCTGACCAACAGCGAAGGTGTTGTTACAAAGCTCGATGCCGACATGATTGCTTCCAACAAGCCGTCGGAACTGATGCTTTTGATCCCTTCCGGCCTTGCCGATGGCGAATACACGCTAACGGTGACTACACAATACTCCACCGGAGCCGTTTTGAAAGCACCGCGCAGTAGCAGCATCACCCTTTGGATGGGTGGCAAATCCAGTGGCGGCGGCGAAGATGACCGCCCCGTTATAGAATAACAAAACTCCTCTCATTTCCGGAACACCCCCGGCTGCAATCGCAATCGGGGGACTATTCCGGTCGCAATCGACACCCAATTACGGTCGCAATCGACACTCAATTACGAGCGGAATAGGGTAAGCATTAAAAACTAACTGCAAATTCACTCTCTTTATGTATAAAATTTCGACTCTACTCGTTCTACTCTCACTTTTATTCTCCTTTTCGCTTCATGCAGAAAATATACCCCTTAACATTTCCACAGGAAACATCACCATTACAAATAGCAGTTATACACAAACAGGCGGTGGGTCGGGTAGTCTGTCTGGTAGTGGTGGGAGTTTTATCATTACACAGACGGATAATGGACAGACAACTGGAAATACGATCACTGTTTCCAGAGGTACGCATATGATTACCCTAAACAAGATAAATATTCAGAAAACCAGAAGCAATGATTGTGCTTTTGCAATCAGTAACAGCGCAACCGTTTCGTTTCTCTCCTACTTTTGTTTCAAGGCCGGCCGGTCTGTCTCCGTTTTATTTACTTTAACAAAGTATAGGTTATTAAGAGAAAACTTATATCTTTACGGAAAATCACTATTGAATTATTGCTTAAGCAAGAGTAAAAACCGAACAAACTATTAGTATGACAAGAATAACCACTAAATTATTTTTGCCTGTCTTTTTCCTTGTATTCCAACATTTGGCTGGTATGGAAACCTCTCCATACTTTTTTACACAGATAGGGGTGGAAGACGGGTTGTCACAGGGTTCTGTCTCGCATATCTACCAGGATACCGACGGCTTCCTATGGCTGGGTACCCGGGGCGGACTACACCGGTACGACGGATATGAATTTACCGTTTACAAGAATAACCCGACCGACTCCTGTTCGCTGACGGATAACAATATTCTGGATATCGGAGAAGACAGGAACAAAAACATTTGGGTAATAACGGATCACGGTATCCATAAGATCACACGACAGACGGGCAACATCAAACGCTATCGGGTAAAAGAGACACGGTTCATGCACTGCTGCATGTTAAGCCGCAACGGTGATTTCCTGATGGGCGGCGAGAAATTCCTGTATCAGTATGACGAACAGGGCGACTCGCTCGTTTACAAAGACTGGTTATCGTCGACTCCCATCGCATCCAATATTAAAAGCATTCAGGAAGATGACGAAGGCAATCTGTATGTCGCCAGCACATTGGCCGGGATGGCTGTACTGAACAAAGAGAGGGAAGTCGTCCACTATTTCCAACACGATCCGGATGATCCGTCTTCGCTGATCAAAGGGGCCATCCGCAGAATGTTTACGGACAGCAGTAAACGGTTGTGGATCCTTTCGGAAACTTCCGGCATCTGCTACCTGGACAAAAAGAATAATAAGTTCGTCCACCTGAATACCGCCAACTCAAAGCTAAGCAGCAACGTAGTCCGGGCCATCGCCGAACCGATACCGGGAACCTTACTGCTCGGTACCTTCTCCGGACTGAATAAGGTAGACGGGCAAACGCTGGAAGTAACTCCCTACAAATTCAACCCCGACGAATCGGGGGCATTGAGCTATTACTCCGTGCACAGCCTGCTGAAAGATAACACCGGAGCCTTATGGGCCGGAACATGGAAAGGACTGAATTACTACAGTCCGGCCCGCAAGCAATTTTACCAGATCACCCCCAACGAATTTACCGGACTGCTGGGAAAAGGGGAAGAGGATGACGAAGGTAACATCTGGTTCGCAACGGAAGGAGCCGGACTGTTCTGCTACAACCCGCAAACGCAAAGCCAGCAATTCTATCCCAAGAAGTCGCCTTACAAAAGCAATTACAGCTCAAACATATTCAAATCGTTGCTGATAAAAGGAGACAGCATCATTTGTGCCACCAACCAGGGGGCTGTCTACCTGTTCTCCCGCAAATGGAAAGATTACCGCCTGCTTTACGATTTCCAGCGGGGCGATATCTATACGTTGCTAAACGACAGCAAGGGCAGGTTATGGATACCGACAAACTCCAGCACAGGGTTGGTCATGATAGAGAATGGCAAACAGATCAACCAGTTCCCAGTGGACGGGACAACCAAAAAGTTTTATTTCGTTACCACCATAAAGGAAGTAGAGCCGGATGTGTTTGTCATGGGGACACTCGGACAGGGCATCTACAAATATGATATGAAAAAGGAGACACTTAAGACGGTCTCTTCACCGGAACTCAACTTGCCGGATAATATAAAACCCGGAATAGTGAGCGGCATACAGACCGACTCAATGCAAAATATATGGGTTTCATTCTACGGGAACAGCATATTCCGCTTCGATAAGGAGTTGAACCTGGTCAAACAGTATACCGGAAAAGAGGGGATCACGGATGGTTATATCTATACGATGGTGTACGACCGTAACCAGCTTTTATGGGTTCTATCCGGCAATGACCTGTACTGTTTCGATCCGGCCGAAGACCGCTTTTCGCCTGTCCGGAACGACAGCCAGCTGGTGCTGGAACCTACAATTCACGCAGGAACGACCGATAAACAAGGTATTCTCTATTTTCCCGGAAACAAGGGAATACTATGCTTCAACCCTTCCCAAATGAACAAAAACACATATATTCCGCCTGTCTATCTGACCACCTTATCTATCAATAATAATCCGGTAGAATTTAAGAACACGCAACCACTCCGGTTAAAGGCCAATGAAACCAACATTGCCATCGGATATACTGCTCCGGACTTTATTTCTCCGAAGCAGAACCAATACGCCTACCGGATGGAAGGAGTAGAAAAAGAGTGGAACCATGTGAGGGGAAGAAAGGTCGCTTATTATAGTAATTTGGCCCCGGGTACTTACAATTTCAAAGTAAAGGTTGCCAACAGCGAAAATCTGTGGAATCCGCAAGAGGCCTCCATGAGCATCATCGTAAGCCCTCCCCCATTCAAAACCTGGTGGGCTTACACCTTGTATATCATCATTATTGGCACCATCATCTGGCGGTTTATTTATCATCAGAAAGTACGTCACGAGCTGGAAAGCAGCATTCGTTTCAAACAGTTGGAACAGGAAAAAATGAAAGAATTACACGAGGAAAGAATGCGCCTTTTCACCAACTTCTCACACGAACTATGTCATTTTCGTTGGAAAGAGCGGATAGTTTCATTTCGATTGTACCCCCTTCGGATGTGAACTTAAAGGCATTCGATAGCAGGTTAAACATCACTTTCTCAATCTCTTGCCTGTCGTAATAGACGCAGAAGTCTGTCGAAAAATCATTTTTCAGGGTAAATGAGATGTTCCTGTTCCTAGCTACCGGAGCGAATAACTCATATAATTCGTTAATGAATACAGTCAGATCGAATTTCTCCTTTTGAAGAACCATTTTTTGCGAGTCGTATTTTTGCACATCCATAAGATTATTAACGAGTAGAAGCAATCGTTGCGTGTTTTTACGCATCAGTTGCAACGTGTTTTTTACCTCCATAGAGAAGGAACTATGGCGCAACATATCTTCAAGAGGATTGGTGATAAGTGTTAAAGGAGTGCGTAGTTCGTGTGAAACTCTGGCAAAACAGAGACCTCTCGGAAGACTACTATTTACACATACAAGTATCTGATAATGGGGAGGGTATAGCTTCGGAAGATATCGAAAAAATCTTCGAACCATTCTACCGATCTTCGCAGGACTTACACCACCAGATTGCAGGTTCAGGTATCGGATTGAGTCTGGCCCGTTTTATCGTGGAACAACATGGTGGAATAATCTGGGCTGAAAACATGCCGCAGGCCGGTACACGGATACATGTTTTGCTCCCGCTTCCCCAAAAACCGGTCAGCAATCCGGTGAAACATACGGAACCGTCTTTACTGGTAAATACACAGGAGTTCCTTCCTTCGGATAAGAAAGAAATTCCGGTCATTTCGCAGACATTACTTATAGTGGAAGATAATAAAGATGTATTGGAGTATCTGGAAAAACAGTTTGAAAACGAATATAAGGTACAAAAAGCAGAGAACGGGCAAGAAGCGCTCAAACAAATCGCTATAAAAGTGCCCGACCTGATCATTAGCGATATCATGATGCCGGAAATGGACGGGCTCGAACTGTGCCGACAGGTCAAACAAAGCCAGAAATTGTCTCATATACCGGTAATCCTCCTGACAGCCAAGACAATGCCGTCGCAGATAACCGAAGGGTATAACGTCGGGGCGGACGACTATATCATCAAACCGTTCGACATCGTGCAACTGCAAGCCCGGGTACGCAACCTACTGGCTTCCCGCAAGCAGATTCGTAAGAAATATGAGAAAAAGATCGATCTCAACGAGTTAGGTGTAAAGACATCCCCGCTCGACGAAGAGTTCCTGAAACAATACACGGCTATTGTAAAGGCTAATTTCTCCAATCCCGACCTGGATGTAGACATGATCTGTAAAGAAATAGGCATGAGTCGGGCTAACTTCTACAGGAAAGCGAAAACACTGACCGCCCTCTCTCCCGCCGAAATGATCAAAAATCTGCGCCTGGAAGCTGCGGCCCAAATGTTGCGTGAAACAGATTTAAGCGTAAGCGAGATCCTGGAGAAAGTAGCATTCAGCAGTAGTGGTTATTTCGCTTCTTGCTTTAAGCAGGTATACGGTCTTTCACCAAAAGAATACCGAAAAGTTAATTCTAACGGAAATACCGATAGCTGACACAAAACTAACCATCATTGATATAAAATTAACCTTTCGTATTGGATAATACCGACAATTTTGTCTCGAGTTAATTAATAAGAGTTAACCATTTATTAATATTATTCTATATGAAGAACAAAGTTTTAACCACTTTGATGGGCTTTTTCCTTTTTGCTCATCAATTATTTGCCCAGGACATCAGCGTGTCCGGTAATGTTAAAGACGAAAAAGGAGACGCTTTGATCGGGGTTACAATCCAGGTGAAAGGAACAACCACCGGTAGTATTACCGACATGGACGGTAATTTCAGGCTTCAGTCTGTGCCCGCAAACGGCGAGTTGGTATTCTCTTATATGGGGTATCAAACTCAAACCGTCCCTGTAAAAGGGAAAACGGTGGTAAACGTAGCTATGAGAGAAGACTTACAGGCACTCGACGAAGTGGTCGTAGTCGGTTTCGGTACACAAAAGAAAGTGAACCTGACAGGTGCCGTCGCTTCCATCGGTTCGGAGGTACTTGAAAACAAGCCGGTTGCCAACGTAGGCCAGGCTTTGCAGGGAGTTGTACCTAACTTGAATGTAGCAGCTACCAACTCATCACCGAATGCAGCACCTACTTTCAATGTGCGTGGTGGTACATCCATCGGTCTGAAAAAGGACAAGACGGACGAATGGGAAGTAAAAACCGGAAGTCCGCTGATCATGGTAGACGGTATCCAGGTCGATGCGGATTATCTGAACATGATGAACCCGAGCGACATCGAAAATATCTCTGTATTGAAAGATGCTTCCGCTTCCGCAATCTACGGTGCACGTGCTACTTACGGGGTGATGTTGATCACGACTAAATCCGGTAAGAATGACTCCAAGGCAACCGTTACGTACAATCTGAACCTGCAGTGGAACACTCCTTCCCGCATACCGGATATCCTGGACTCTTACACCCATCAGCTGGCTTCCAACAAGCAGGCTTTAATGACCGGTGGTACAGTGACTCCCTGGATGGAAAGTTTGTTGGCTGCCAAGAAAAAATACATGGAAGATCCAAGACCGGAAAATGCATGGATTTACAACGAAGGTAGTACCTCTGCCATGACATGGGTAGCGAACATGAACCCTTACGATGTGGGAGTGAAAGACTGGACACCGCTTCAGCGCCACAACCTCTCTATCAGCGGTGGTTCTGCCAAAACGCGTTATTACATCTCTTTGGGGTACCAGCGTCAGGAAGGTATGTATAAGATCAATACGGATATACAGAACCGTTACAACATCAATATGAGCCTGAATTCAAAAATTAATGACTGGCTGGATGTTGCTTCCAAGATCTCATACAACACGAGTAAATATAATGAGCCTTTCATGAACGTTCAGAAAGGATCGGTATGGAAAGCTATGAAAAACGAACCGGGACGTAACCTGAACATGCCGATTATGACCGGCCCGAACGATCCGATTCCTAATACATATACAGATAATATCCTGGGATGGCTGGCCTATGGGGCAACGCAAGAAACCCGAAATACGAATGCCGTATTCAATATTACTCCAACCATCACGATCACTCCGGAGTTTAATGTGAAAGCCGAGTTGTCTTACCGTCCGACTGATTATTTCCAGAAACAATTTATCCCGGTACGCAACTATGTGGTAGACTCTTGGCAGGGTACGGTGAATACGCATACATCTCCTTCCAGTGTAAGAGAAGAAACGACACATTCCGATTATTATACGATAAACGCTTACGCCAATTTCAATAAAGCATTCGGCAAACATAATGTTTCCGCCGTAGCAGGTTTCAATCAGGAATGGTATCAGTTTCGTAAAACATGGGGAAAGGCGGAGGATGTCATCACCAACGACCTACCGACACTGGGTATGACCAACGGTGCACAATACACAGGCGATAACTTTGAGCATTGGGCTATCCGCGGAGCTTTCGTTCGTGCCAACTACGATTACGACGGACGTTATCTGTTTGAGTTCAGCGGTCGTTACGACGGTACTTCCCGCTTTTCGAAGGATACACGTTTCCAGTTCTTCCCTTCTTTCTCCGCCGGTTGGAGAATCTCGGAAGAGAAATTCATGACGGGTACACGCAGTTGGCTGGATAACCTGAAACTGCGCGGTTCATGGGGTTCTTTAGGTAACCAGAATGTGGCCAACTACGCCTACATTGCCAGCTACGGAGCAGCCAGTCTGATCTCTTGGTCGATGAACGGCGAACAAATCAAAGGTATGAACCCGACAGCGATCGTTCCGAACGACCTTACCTGGGAAACAGCCAAGACATTAGACTTCGGTCTGGATGTAACCGCATTGCACGGACGTTTGGATGCTTCCTTCGACTGGTACACTCGCCGGACTACCGATATTTTGATGAGCGGAACCAAACTTCCAGCCGTACTGGGTGCATCTGTTCCAAAACGCAACTCCGGGGAGTTAAAAACTAACGGTTGGGAATTGAGTCTGAAATGGAGAGACCAACTGAGCAATGGCATCCGTTACGATGTCGGACTGGTTCTTTCCGATTATCAATCTGAAGTTGTCAAGTTCACAGGGAATCCCAACAAGTTGCTGGATACATTGTATGACGGCATGAAAATGGGTGAAATCTGGGGATATGAAACCGTAGGAATTCTACAAGAAAGCGATTTCACTGTCGACGAGAGTGGTAAGTACACCTTAATTGGCCCGTCACAGAACAAAGTAACGACTACTGCCTCAACCTGGTATCCGGGAGATGTCAGATATGCTGACCTGAACGGTGATAATGAAATATCAAAGGGAGAAAATACAGTAGATGATCCAGGAGACAGGAAGATCATCGGTAACACAACCCCGCGTTTCCAGTATGGTATCACCGGTAATATTTCCTGGAAAAACATCGACCTGAATATCTTCTTCCAGGGAATCGGTAAAAGAGACGTTTGGATTGACGATAACGTATTCTGGGGTGGCTCCGGTACGGCAGGTAACTGGGAGATGTACAACAACTCATGGACACCGGAACGAACTAATGCCAAATATCCGATGTATGCAGGACGCGGACAGAATCAGGTTGCACAGACCGGTTATATTTTCAATGCCGCCTATCTTCGTCTGAAAACGCTGGCAGTAGGTTATACGTTGCCTAGAGAATGGACAAACAAAATAAAATTGTCGACTGTACGCTTTAGCCTGTCTGGCTACAATCTGTTTGAAATAACTAAAGTTCCGAATCTGTACGACCCGGATCAGATCTCATCCGACTATCCGATGATGCGTTCCGTTGCATTCGGTCTGCAAGTAGGTTTCTAAATAATACATTTATCATAATCAACAATTAAAGATAATCAGTTATGAAATTCAATTTTAAGAAATATATATTGGCACTCGGAATGGCTTCGGTATTATTACCGAGCTGTAACGACGACTTTATGGAACGTTACCCGCAGGACCAGATTACGGACGAAAGTTTCTGGAAAACAGAAACCGACCTGAAGCTTATGCTGAACAGCCTTTATCCTCTTTATATTATCGGTCACGGAAGCGGTTGGTCAGACGGCAAGACTCCGGTATTGAACGTTGTCGGCAGTCCGCTGATGTACGGTGACTATTATTCGGACAACTGTATCAAAACAGGTAATGAAGTCACCGGTCTGGCCGGCGAATTTATTGTGCCGACCGGTGCTACAGAGCAAACCGGCTGGTATTGGTGGAACCTGCGCAAAGTAAACTTCTTCCTTACTCATTACGACAAAGCTGAACTTACCCCGGAAAAGAAAAACGCCTATGCCGGTGAAGCTTATTTCTTCAAAGCCTGGGATTATTATCTGAAAGTGCTTTACTTCGGTGATGTGCCTTGGTTGACCCGCGACCTGAATGTGGACTCGGAAGAGCTGTATGCCGCCCGTACTCCACGCGCAGAGGTGATGGACTCCGTTCTGATGTGTATCAACAAAGCAGTGGAATGGTTACCGGAAAAAGCCAACCAGGAAAAAGACCGTCTGAACAAGGATCAGGCAAACTTCCTGAAAGCCCGTATCTGTCTGTTTGAAGGTACATTCCGTAAATACCATACTGAGCTAAACCTTCAAAGTACAGCCAATAAATTCCTGGAAGAAGCGGTTAAGGCCAGTGAAGCTTTAATTGGCAAATACTCTCTTTACAACTCCGGAGAAAATGCGTACTGGAAGATGTTCACCGCGATCGACCTGTCGACCAATCCTGAAGTTATTTTAGGACGTACCTATCTGGAAAATAAAGTCGGACACGCGGCACAACGTTATTTCAACCAGAATAACTCCAACCGCCAGTCGATGGGTGCCACACGCGGAATGATCGACGAATATCTTTGTATCGACGGACGTCCGATCTATACCGGAGGCAGTGAAGGCAACTACACGAATAACCCGAACTTCCTGGGTTACGGCAAATGGACCGAACTGGAAAACCGCGACCCGCGTCTGACACAAACTGTCTGCCGCCCGGGCGAACATGTAACGATCTACCAGGGAGGTGTTCTCGATATTGAAACGAATGGTATCACTTATCCGGGGTTGAACTATACCGGCAGCGGTTCGACCGTAACCGGTTACCGTGTGATCAAACACTGGATGGGCGACAAAATAGAAGAAGACCGTACCACAAAAGGTATTCAGGCTGCTATCGAATTCCGCTACGGTGAATTACTGCTGATATATGCTGAAGCCAAATACGAACTGAACGGGACTCTGTCTCAATCGGATGTAGACAAAACGATCAACGCATTGCGCGAACGTGCCGGTTTCGATTTCAGCAAATACCCGTCTGCCCGCCTGACGGTGGGTAGCGAACCTGCCGACCCCCGTCTGGATAAGATTTATGCAGACAAACTGGAATACCAGGTTCCTCCGTTGTTGCGTGAAATCCGCCGCGAACGCCGCGTTGAAATGGCTATCGAGAATCATCGTTATATAGACCTGATGCGTTGGAAAGCCGGTAAACTGTTCACCGTTCCTTTGCGTGGAATGAACTTCCTGGCTGTACAAGATCTGTATGACGGTTCACATACTGAAAAGCCGGAGATCGCAGTCAAAGTGGAATTGGACAAAACAGTATTCGTCGACGAACAGGGCTTCATTATCTGCTATCCGAAGAGCCCGTACACCAATACAGTGAAAGGAACATTACCCTGGGATGACTACCGCTACTACTGGCCTATCCCGAAAGAAGAACTGGTAATGAACCCGAATCTGGTACAAAACAAAGGTTGGGAAGATAAATAATTATCGAATACCAGCTTTATACGAAAAGGGATCATCCTCCGGACCGGGATGGTCCCTTTTTTCTTCGTAAGAGATAATAATGATCGCATTTGATACGATATTATTACTCCCCGTCCCGCTGAATTCCTACATTTGTTGGTAATAAGAATAACTTTAAAACGGTATCATGAACATGAAATATAAAGCATATTTATTTTCTCTCTTATTTGCTTTTCCTGTTTTAAATATGGCTGCCGGCGAAGCTGACTCCCTCCGGCTATTACAAATAAACAGATTGCAGGAACAGGTCGATTGGGTAAACCCAGAGGCTATTCGTGCCTACCTGAACGATACGAAGTCATCGCTGGGCGACAAAACACCGGAACTCTATCAAAAACTGGAAGAGTTGGAAACATTATTACCTCAGGTTCGCCAGCATTTATCGACAGATACAACCCGCCGGACTATCGACGAAGCACAAAAATTACTTGACCTCAAAAGGGAGATCCTGCTGGCTAACCCGCTACTGGATATAGATAATATCCTGGTGGCACGTTATCGTCTGGGTAATCAGGCGCGTACAGCGATGGGGCCGGCACTCGGCACCTCCAATGCCAACTACAATTCCTTATTCTCCAGCCGGCGCAGCGGATACAACGCAGAGATCAGCCGGCTATCCAATCTGCGGGGAGTTATCGAAAGCCGCACCATCTATAAACCGACAGCAGATGTCCCCCTCTCGGATATCCAACTGCACTGGGATGCCGACCGCCTGCTTTTCTCCTCCCTCGATGAAAACCGCCACTGGCAGATCTACGAAATAAACACCGACGGAACCGGTCTTCACCAAAAAGTAGTTGTCGACGAACCGGATCTGGAATTCTGCGACGCCAACTACCTGCCCGACGGCAAAGTCGTGGCTACCTGCAACATCGGCTATAACGGTGTACCTTGCGTACACGGCGATGATGTCGTTGCTAACCTCGTCTCCTACGATCCGGAAACCAAGAACATCCGCCGCCTGACATTCGACCAGGACGGTAACTGGGCTCCGATCGTTATCCCCAACGGCCGACTGATGTACACCCGCTGGGAATATACCGACCTGACACATTACTTCTCCCGTATCGTGATGCACATGAATCCGGATGGGACAGAGAATAAAGCCCTTTACGGTAGCGGTTCCTACTTCCCGAACAGTACGTTCGATATGAAACCGTTATCCAAACACAACAGCCGCTTTGTCGGCATTATCTCCGGCCACCACGGAACAGCCCGTTCCGGCCGGTTGGTCATCTTCGACCCGGCCAAGAGCCGCAAAGAGGAAAAAGGGATGATACAGGAACTGCCGTTCAGCTGGCGTCCCATCGTTCCGATCATCAAAGACGAGATGGTGGAAGGGGTATGGCCGCAATTCATGAAGCCTTATCCGCTGAATGAAAAATACTTCCTGGTTGCCTGCAAGCCGGGGCCGGATGCACTCTGGGGTATTTACCTGGTCGATATATTCGACAACCTTACCCTGATCACCGAACAGGAGGGCGAAGGCCTCACCGCCCCTATCCCATTGAAGAAAACGGAAACGCCTCCTGTCATCCCTTCCAAGATCAAACCGGGAGAAAAGGAAGCGACCGTATTCATACAAGATATCTATGAAGGCGAAGGCACACAAGGAGTTCCCCGCGGAACGATCAAAGCCCTCCGTATCTTCGCTTACGAATATGCCTATATCCTCGCTCCTTCTGACCACGATGCCCAGGGCATCCAGAGCGGGTGGGACATCAAGCGCATTCTCGGAACCGTCCCCGTAGAAGAAGACGGATCGGCCATGTTCAAAGTACCGGCCAACACCCCTATCTCTATCCAGCCGTTGGATAAGAACGGTGCCGCCATCCAATGGATGCGAAGCTGGCTGACCGGCATGCCCGGCGAGATCGTATCTTGTACCGGTTGCCATGAGGATCAGAATACCATCGCCATGCCGAAACGAACCATAGCCTCCACCATCACGCCCCGCAAACTGGAAGTGCCCGAAGGTGGTATCCGCCCGTTCACCTTCCGCCTGGAAGTACAGCCGGTACTCGACCGCAACTGCGTATCCTGCCATAACGGAACGATCGCGCAGCCGGACTTCCGCAAAGACCAGATGGTCACTTACAAACGGGGAGTCCTGACCAAACTGGAACGGCATTACGACCAGAGCTACCTGAACCTGCATCCTTACGTGTACCGTCAGGGCCCGGAAGCGGATATTTATGTACTTCAGCCTTACGAATATTACGCAAATAACAGTGAGCTGATCCGCATCCTGCAAGCAGGCCACCACGGAGTGAAGGTTCCGGAAACAGACATGCAGACCTTATATACCTGGATTGACCTGAACGCTCCTTACTTCGGCGCTTTCACCCAACTGGATCTGAAAAAGGAAGCCCCTCAAAACCAGATAGAGCGCCGCATGGAATTATCCGAGAAATACAGTGGAGTGCGTGTAGACTGGCAACAGGAGATCAAAGACTATGCAGCCTGGCTGAAGAATAAGGAAAACAATAAAACAGACGGAACAACAGGAGCCACTTCCTCTTCCGAAGGTATAAAAGACAGCGGAAAAAAAGCTAAGACAGTCAAAGTAAAAGGTTTCCCTTTCAACCGGGAAGAAGCGGTACAGAAGCAAACCGAAGCAAACAAAGATCGCCGACAACTGACTATAGCTCCCGGCATCACCCTCGATATGGTCTGGATCCCGGCCGGCACTTTTGCAATGGGCGACAACGGTGAACCTTCCGCTACCCCGGCTTTCAAAGCGCAGGTTAAGAAAGGTTTCTGGATGAGCACCACCGAGATCACCAACGAACAATACGGTGCCTTGTTTCCCGAACACGACAGCCGTTATATCGGTCAGACCTGGAAAGACCATACCACCCCCGGCTATGCCGCCAACTTGCCGAAACAACCGGTTGTCCGTGTCAGCTGGGACGATGCGAACGCATTTTGTAAGAAGCTCGGGGAACTGAACCGATGCACCGTCAGCCTTCCTTCCGAAACGCAGTGGGAATGGGCAGCCCGTGCCGGCTCGGCAAACGACTTCTGGTTTGGTGACCGCCAGGTAGATTTCGGAGCGTACGAAAACCTGGCTGACAGTACCACTGTCGACCTGGCCGTTACCGGAGTGAACCCCAGGCCAATGCGTCCCGACGATCCGATGCGCAAGTTCTGGGACTTCCTGCCGAAAGAATCAGGGGTGAACGATCATCATTTAATATCGGCAAACGTAGCCTCCATGCAACCCAATCCGTGGGGATTATATGATATGAACGGCAATGTGGCAGAATGGACTCGCTCCGGTTTCGTGCCCTATCCCCTGAAAGAAAAGGTGGATCAGGCAGTTTCCGAACAAAAGGTAGTACGCGGAGGCTCCTGGCGCGAACGTCCGAAGTATTCCACCTCGGCCATCCGCAAAGCGTATTATCCGTGGCAACGTCCGTTCAATGTCGGCTTCCGCATCATTATGGAAGAATAATAAAAACAGAACAACAAATAGATAGTTAGAACAACAGAAAAAGCAACATTCTTAAATATAGAACACTCATTCTTTAAAATAGATATTGCCTGGTAAGGAGTAAAACAGTTAATTTGTCCTGGTTTTAAAAGGAATAAACTTATTATTAATTAAATGACTTTATTATGAGCAAAAAATTACTGTATCTACTTACACTGATCTGTTCTATCTGTCTATTTACAGCCTGTGGCGATGATGACGAAAAAAAAGAAGAAGAAATAGACAACAGCTGGGAACAGGTGGCAGGTACTTATGAAGGGGAAAAGCTGGTACTCTCATACGGTGAGACTCCTCTGACAGGGAAGAAAGTAACATTCTCCGCATCAAGCGGCACTAATGGGACTCTTGCACTAACAAACGTTATCCCGGGTGAAAACGCAACGACAATCTCTGATATCAAAGTGGTAAAAAGCGAATTCTCCGGAACAGCAACTACGACCAATGCTAACGTAGAATATACCGGCTCTGTAAAAGACGAAGTTATGACGCTGAAACTAACGGTCGTTATGAATGACCCGAATGGTTGGGCTAAAACTTACAGTCTGGCAGATTATACAACTGGAACAGTAGAAGGACAAGAAATAGTATTAACAGGAGGTTTATACTGTAACTGGGTATCAGAAGGAAATGGAGGAGCTGTAGCCCCAATGCTTAGAACTATCGGTAGCCTGCTTATGCCCCAAGTACTAAAAACAGTAACACTCGAAACCGATGGTAATATTACAGCCAGCTATCATAAAGGCCCTATCGTTTTCGATCAAAGCGTTATTATGGGATTAATGATGGGAACTCCCCCTCCAACAGCAGAAGAAGTAAAAGCTATGATACCTTCTGATGGTTGGTTAGATGCACCGAAAAATCTAGCTCACTGGTTCGTTAAGGATAACAAATTATATGTCAAGCTTAACATTACAGCTATAATTTCCCAAGTATTGGGTTCTGATGCAAGTGGTATGTCTGAAATTATTAACAGCATATTACAAGGAGATCCTGCTACCATCAAAGCCATGTTAAGTAATTTAGTTCCGGGTCTTGATCTTAGCTCTATTAGCGATGATACATTTGAAATGTTATTAAACTGGACTAAAAACGGCATACCAATGAATGTCGTAACAGAAAACGGAAGAACTCATATGTATCTCGATAAAGAAGCATTGACACCTCTTATGGTTGATAAGACTTTGGCAGAAACACAAGGAATGAATGCAGATATTATCAAATTATGGAATCTACTGGTTGCCGCAAAAGTTATTCCGCAAGAAGCAAGTGCTGCATTTATGATTCTACTTAATTTCCCTCAGAATTGGCCGGTAACAACTGAGTTCGGTTTAGGTTTAGACTTCAAATAATCGAATATCTAAATCTACCCGATTATACTTTAGGAGGGTGTATCAGAAGTCTGCGTTCCTTAATTCAGACTTCTGACACACCTTCCTCTTTTTACACAACCTCCAGAAAACTTCTTCCATTCCCCGCACGGCTCACCCGTATCTGCACCGGAATACGTTCCGTCATTTCCTGTACATGCGAGATCACTCCGATCTTACGTCCTTGTGTGCGCAGGCTTTCCAGCGCATCCATAGCTATACGCAAGGTATCGGCATCCAACGAACCGAATCCCTCGTCGATGAAAAGACTCTCCACTTTCATCCGGTTGGAAGAAAGGGACGACAAACCGAGTGCCAACGCCAACGATACAAGGAAAGACTCACCGCCCGACAAGCTATGCACCGTACGGATCTCGTCACACATATCCCGGTCGATCACCTGCAAAGCCAGTGTTTCAGGCACCCGCTCCAACCGGTAACGGCGGCTCAGGTCACGCAACTGCACATTTGCATAGCTGAGTAATACGTCCAGCGTATATCCTTGGGCAATCCGGCGGAACTTGGCACCATCGGCCGAGCCCGCCAGCTCATTCAGCTTCGCCCAGCGTTCACTTTCCAAGCGGCAGGCATTCAGTTCCTCCTGCTGGCTTGCAATCTTCTGTTTATTCTCGGCCTGGGTACGCAGGCGGAAAGCATATTCGTTCTTTTCCTGAGTAATGCGGGGAAGAAGGAGTTCCAGCGGCTCATTGTTGTGAGCGGCATTCCAAGTCTCGTTCCAATCGGCCAATGCTTTTTGTCGGACGACGAGATCGTCGGAAGCCTTTTGCAGATCCTGCGCTATCTGTCCGGCAATGCCCCGCAACTGGTCGGCAATACCGGACTGTTCGGTCTGGACGGTCTGTAAACGCTTCATCCGTTCTTTCAGCTCCTCTTTCCGACGGGTATACGCCGATTCCACCTGATCGGCCGGCTTGCCACCGAGTAGCCGGGCACGTTCCGACTGCAAAGCCAGCAGAGCCGTACGGTTCTGCTCATGAAGCAACGTCACCTCCTCCACCTGTTTGATAAGCGAAGGCAAGAAAGAGGCGTATGATTCGTATTCCGCCTTTTGAGCGCTCTGCTCCCGTTGCAGCTGCTGAAGTTTTTCCGTATTGTCGTGCCACTGACGGGCGAAGGTCGTCAACGTATCACGGAAAGAGTCCGGGTCTTGCTGCCAGCCTCTTTGCCAGTCGTCGTTACCGAAAAGACGGTTGGCGGCCGACAATGATTTGGCAAGGGTTTCCTGACTTTCGGCACGGATCGCCTCCTCCCGGGCGATCTGGGTTTCCGCCAGCTTCTGACGTCCCTGCAAATCGGTACGGGTATGATCGGCTTCGGTCAGTTCCTTATGTAGTTGCAGGAGTTGCTGACGCAATTGGTTCAGTTGCTTTTCACTGCCGACATAGGCTGTTTTACGGGCATTCAGTTGTTCGAGTTGCAAGGTCAGTGCTGCGATGACTTTCGGTACTTCAGTCACTGCCGGATGCGTAACCACCGGATGGTGCATACTACCGCATACCGGACAAGGAGAACCTTCCTGCAACTTCTTCCGCAGTTCGAGCACATCACCGCTGGCCGCCTGCCGTGCCTGTTCGATCAACAGGTTTTCACGTTCCAGGCGGACAGACTCTATCTGCTTATCGAGCGCTGCAATATCCAGCGCCTTCAATTCCTTTTCCGAGCGGACGATTATCTCCTCTGTTTTTTGAAGCTGTGCACGCTTCGTCTCCGCCGCCTGCCGGATAGTAGCCAACTGGGCTACCAGACGCTCGGCCGTTTGTTTTGTCGTCGCAATCGTTTTACCGGCCTTTTCGATAGCCTGACGGGCAGCGGAAGCAGCATCGAGATGCAACAGCAAAGCCGTTAACTGCTCGGCGATGCTCTCCTTACTACGATAACGTTCGCGCCATTCGCTTAACCGCGCGATCTCCGCCGTACTTTGTTGCTGACGGGTTTGGGCGGCTTTCAACTTATCTTCGCCCTCCTTTTTCCGTGCCAATGCCTCCCGCAGACGTGTTTCGGTATCGGCCACGGAACGGGCGGCAGCGTCCAGACGGACATCCAGTCCGCGAGCCTGCTGTAACTCCTGTTGCAAAGCCTTGAACTCCGATTCGGAACGTTGCTCCTCGACCAATCCCTGCTCGTAATCCTTCCGGGCGGCATTCAGCAGTTCGGTCGCCTTTTCCAGTTTAGCGGCAGCGTCTTTCTGCTGGGTCTGCCGGGTAGCGATCTGCTGCTCGGTCGATTTAACAGCTTCCTGCAATGTCTGTTGTTCGGCTTTCGCCTTTTCCAACGCCAGCAGAGAAGTTTCGGACTCCTTCAGGCGGGCCTGCAACTCCTGTTCCACCTCCTCCGTCAGCAGTTCGATTCCCTGAATACGGGCCTGTATCTTATCGTAGGCCTCTTTGGCTACGGCATTCTTTTCAAAGATCGTTCGCGAGATAGCAGAATAGAGCTCTGTCCCCGTCAGCTTCTCCAACAGGGAAGCTTTCTCTCCCTGTTCTGCTTTCAGAAAGGTGGAAAAATCATTCTGCGCCAATAAGACCGAACGCGTAAACTGCTCGAAGGTCAGGCCGATCAGTTCGACGACACGGGCTTGCAGTTCGGAACGCGTTCCCTGCTCCTCTTCCTCTTTATCTATATTATGTAATGTAACGCGGGGACTCTGTAAACGTCCGTTCTCCTTGTCGCGGGCACGTCCCACTGACCAACGCGAGCGGTAACGGTATCCGTTCAACGCCAGGAAATCCACCTCGGCATACCCCGAAGCCGTCCCCCTGCGCAGCAAAAAGCGGGGGTCGCTCTGGGGAAGCACCTCCTCATTCACATCCCGCAGTTTCACATTGTTCTCTTTTGCCTGGTCTGTACGCGGCGTACGGGCAAATAAAGCCAGGCACATCGCATCCAGTATCGTTGATTTACCGGCACCGGTAGGGCCCGAGATCGCAAAGATCCCCGCAGACAATAACGGCTCGGACGTAAAATCAGCTTCAAACTCTCCTTCCAGCGACGCCAGGTTACGCCCCCGTATAGCTAATATCTTCATAAGGAAACCTCCCTCATTACTTCTTTAAACAATGATTCAATATCTTCCGGCAACTCGCCGCCATACTTATTGGTAAAGGCATGCTTCAGCATATCCAGCGGATCGATACGTTGCAGGTCGCCGTAGGTAAGCGGACGTAGCGTATCGTCGTCCTCCCGTTTCGGATAAGACGGGACGATTGAAGTCAGGCGGACAGCCTTATCGGCCAGCACCTCCTCCACCCGATGGCGAAAGCCCGGATCAGGCTCGGTCATCAGGACACGCACTTCCACGTAAGGCCAGCGGTTCGGGTCTTCGTAGCCTTCCGTCCCGGCAAGAGGCAGTTCCGCCAACTGTGCGATCACCTCCTCCGACGGTGCAGGCTGTTGCGGTATCCGGTGCAAGTCCGTCAGTAAAGGGACAGGCACTGGGATGATCTCCGACAGGCACCCGTTCTCCAGCGTAACGGCTACAACCTGATGACGGTAGTTTTTCTCCGAGAAAGACATCGGCAGCGGACTGCCGGAATAACGCAGGTTCTCCCTCCCTCCGATGCGCTGCGCCTTATGGATATGCCCCAGCGCGGTGTAGGCCAGCCCCTCGTCGAATGTATCAGAAGAGACAGACTCGAGCCCGCCCATAATGATCCGTTCGCTGCGGTCGTCGTCCGACAGTTCGGCACCGGTGGCATGCAGGTGCCCCATCGCCAGGAGGGCTTCACCGGGCTTGCGCCTGGCATCGGCATAGTCGTACAACTGCCGGTACATACGGTTTATACCGGCGATATAAGTATCGTGCCCCTCTTCCGAAGCCGGATAATCCCCCTGGCGGAGATACGGGACTGCCAGGCACCAGGCCTCCCGCTCCCTTTCCTTATTATATAAAGGGATAAGAAGCGAGTCGAAATCGATCTCCCCTGTCTCCGTCCGCCGGATCAGGCCGACGATAGAGGTATTCAGTTCTTCCAGCAAAGGGATCGGGGATTCCAGCCGGGCGGCCGAGTCATGGTTGCCGGCAACGACAACGATCTGCAAATGCGGGTTGCGCCGGTTCGCCTCCTTCAGGAAATGAAAGAAACGCCGTTGCGCCGAAGCGGACGGGTTGGCTACATCGAACACATCCCCCGCTATGAGCAGGACATCCGTCTGCTGTTCGGTCAGGGTATCGGTCAGCCAGGACAGGAAAGCATCGTGCTCCTCCTCCCGGTCGTAGCCGAAGAAGGTTTGGCCGAGATGCCAGTCGGCGGTATGTATAACTTTTAATGACATAAATCAACGTTCTCTTTTGAGTAGTCAAAGATAACTAGAATAGAAATAACAGACATCAAAATTAAACTCCTATCTTTGCACCATTATTAAACACACTTGTATGGATTGGTTACAGGAAGCTTTTTTAGAGCCGACAATGTTGCAGGCAGTAATAATCATCTCATTGGTTTCGGCCGTGGGACTATTCTTGGGAAGGCAGAAGATATTCGGTATATCGCTGGGTATCACCTTTGTCTTCTTTGCCGGTATTCTGGCCGGGCACTTCGGCATTGTCGTAAATAAAGATATGCTTTACTTCGCCCAGAGCTTTGGTTTGATTCTGTTCGTCTATTCGCTAGGGTTACAGGTAGGCCCCGGGTTCTTCTCCTCCCTGAAGAAAGGGGGGGTGGCGATGAATATGATGGGGCTCGGGGTCATTCTGCTGGGATTGATTCTCACCCTTGTATTACACTGGACGACGGGCGTCTCACTTCCTAATATGGTCGGGCTCCTGTGCGGTGCGGTAACTAATACCCCTGCCCTCGGTGCCGCCCAGCAAGCCCTCTTGCAGGTAGACCCTACCAGCACAAAGACCGTGACCGACATGGCATTGGCCTGTGCCGTTGCCTATCCCCTGGGAGTGGTTGGGGTGATACTCGCCATTATCATCATGAAGAAGCTCTTTGCCGACAAGAACGAGAACCATAGCAAAGAACAAAAAGACACCACGACCAACGTGGCCGAGTTCCATATCAGCAACCCTGCCATCTACAATAAGAGCATCAAAGACATCATGAAGCTGACGGAGAAACACTTCGTTATCTCCCGCGTATGGCACAACGGCAAGGTGAGCATCCCTACTTCGGATACATTGCTGAAACAGGACGACCACTTGCTCATTATCTCCATCAAATCGGATGTAGAAGCCATCAAGACGCTTTTCGGGGAACAGGAGAATGTGGATTGGAACAAGGAAGATATCGACTGGAACGCGATCGACTCGCAACTCGTCTCCCGCCGCATCGTCGTGACCCGCAACCGGGTGAACGGCGTCAAGCTGGGCTCGTTGCGCCTGCGTAACCTCTACGGCATCAATATCACCCGCGTAAACCGTGCGGGTATCGACCTGATTGCCGACCCTAACCTGCGCCTGCAGATCGGCGACCGCCTGACTATCGTCGGCGAAAAGAATGCCGTGAACAATGTCGGAAAAATACTGGGCGACGAGATCAAGCGTCTCGACAACCCGAACCTGCTGGCCGTATTCATCGGTATCTCCCTGGGGGTATTGCTGGGTTCGCTGCCTATCATGCTGCCGGGTATGAGTACTCCCGTGAAACTGGGTATCGCCGGCGGCCCGATCATCGTTGGTATCCTGATGGGTGCTTTCGGCCCCCGTTTCCACCTGACCACCTATACCACCATGAGCGCCAACCTGATGTTGCGCCAGCTGGGTATCGTCATTTACCTAGCGGGACTGGGTATCGACTCGGGTGCCCACTTCTTCGAAACGGTCTTCCGTGCCGAAGGTCTGCTATGGATCGGCCTGGGCTTCCTGCTGACCATCGTTCCGGTACTGATCGTCGGGTTCATAGCTGCCCGGTTCTTCAAGCTCGACTATGGGCACAACGTGGGAATGCTCTGCGGCAGTATGGCCAACCCGATGGCCCTCACCTACGCCAACACAACGGTAGAAGGCGACGAGCCCTCCGTTTCGTATGCCACTGTCTACCCGTTGTCCATGTTTATCCGGGTGATATCGACGCAGCTGATATTGATGTTGTTCATGTAAATTTCAAAGCAGAAGGGGACGTATCATTGCTGATACGTCCCCTTCTTGTTACTGCCTATGTCTCACATTACCTTCCTACCTGCACCTTAAACCGTTCCCCGCCAGTCACGACAATGTAATTACCTTGCGGCAACCAGAGCGCGGTGTCGTCGGAAAGGGTGCTGTATGCTTTGTACAGGCGGCCTGTAAAAGTATAGATCGCTACCGCTTCGGGCGACGGCAGATGGATATGGAGAACAGCGCCCGAAGTCCAGACCTGCGTCGCATCCGCAGCCACCTGTCCATTGGCTACCGGGTCGGGATTCTTCACAATACCAGTGATAGTGATCGCAATCGGCTGGCGTACCTGCTTGATAATGTATGTACCGTCACTACTACGCGGCTCAATCGTCTCGCCACGGTCGGTAGCGACAACCGGGACTGACTGGCTATACTCCTCATCGAGTGTCAAGGTGAAATGGAAATCACTCCACGATTCGATCTCGTAACTACCGGCTACCGGATCAGTCACTGCTCCTTCCACCTGCGGCAATATAACCGTGTAAGTCGTCGAAGGAGTATCCGGAATAGACGGCGTTTCCGGTTGAGACTCTTCCAGCTTCACTGTCACAGTCTGCTCCGCAACAAGACCGGCCCGATCAGTCACCTTGAGATAAAGCGTATGATTACCATATTCCGACTGGAGGTTCAAGACATACGACTTATCACCGGCATTCAACCCTGATATTACTTGAACCAGGTTGTCCAGTTTGCATTCGACAGAAGCAATACCACTGATATTATCAGTGACAGTAACCGAAATTGTTTTTCCCGACCCCTGCGGCGCACTAATCACAGGAGCCGATTTATCGAGCTTCACGGTGATAGCCTGGCGATCGGTACAAACAGCTCCTTGAGTAGCATCGGCTGCCGTACTTTTCAGCAGATAACTGATAGAGAACTCACCATCGTTTGTCCAGGTGAAATGGTCGTCCCATGCAAGAGCCGCTTTGCCGGAACGCAACAGGCCGGCAGCCGACACCACCGGATCGGAAACCAACGATTCGGCTTCCAACAGGCAAACCTGATGGCCGGCCGGAGCATTGAACTTAATTTCGCCGGTATACCAGCTGTTATCCCCTTCCGTCGCCTCCACGGTCGTTTTTATTCCGGCATCGGGAGTATATGCATTGATTGTCAGAGTAGCTTCGAAGGAAGAAGCAGAGCTGTAGTTGTCGCTTTCCGGGTAAACGGCAGTGACCTTATATTCGCCAACCTCGATCACACCCTTATTGGCTGTTTCCGCTTTTGGGGCAGGAGCATTACCCGGCTGTAATACATACGTATATTGCACAGCCTTCAGGAAAGCCTCTTGATCCGCACTCAATACGTTGCCGGGAATAGCTTCGATACGGATATATTCGCCGGTATAATAAGCCGTTTTACCATTCAACGTGAGAGTCGGTGTTACCCGGGCTATATTGAATGTCAGTTCCACATCGGCTGTTTCGCCGTTGACGGCTGTGATAGTGACAGTCACCTTTTTATCGGTACAGGCGGTTGTGGGAGTACCTGTTATCTTATCGACGGAAAGCGTCAGACCGGCAGGCAATACACTACCCTCTTTTACGGAATATGTTTTCGCTCCCGAGTTATCGGAGTCGTCTATCAGGGTAGAAAGTTTATATTCGGAAATAGCCGCACCATAAGTACCTTTTATTTCCCGGCTCACATCACCTTTCAGTGCGATCTTGTTGGCTACCCAAAGAGCATAAAGGGAAGTCCCCCCTGTTGGAACCGTATTGAAATTCCATACTTTTTCCGCCTTTCCGGCTTCCGTCGTCCAGTCTTTGAAAACATAGAACTCTCTTGTCGGGTCGACAGGGCGGTTCACCTTCGCACCCGGAAAGAACAGTTGTTCCTCCGGAGCAGCCGATCCTCCCTGCGTATCGAACGTGGCAGATAAATAACCGACGGTTGCCGCGCCGCCGCTAACAGTTATATCCGTTCGCGAAATCAGAACACCATCGAAGAAGGTATACGTTTTATCTTCCAGGTCATAGCAATAGACTTTCCCGCCAATGATCCGCGAAAGAGCAGCCGACGTTTCTTTATTTATTATTGCATATTCGTGCGCATAATCGTTCCAGACTGTACCGTTCTTCGTAACGGTCAGATTGAATGAAGACGGGGCGACGCTAGTAGTAATAGTAGGGGTCTCGCTACCTTCGGGCAGCCATACGTACACTTTGCCGTTTTCATCAGCATACATATCATCAGTCGCGTAACCGGAAGCACCATCCAGCCCTGTCACTTTGACTCCGGCAGAAGAGACAGTAACCTCTTTCATAACCACTTTGTTGTTTGATTCGTCTTGAAAATTTGAAAACTGACCTTCCATGCTTGCCCATACGCTTCCACCGATGATAATAGTTGGAACGCCCCCGTCGATAAAACCCGGGTAATCTCCATATTTACCAATAACAGTTCCGCCCGTTATTTTTATTTTATTAGAACTCTGGAGAGCGCACCCGTCAAAGTTACTTTCTTTTACATCCCCCACAATATATCCTCCGTTAATAGTAATATTAGAACCGCTTATTGCCGGAACATATGCCGGAATTATAGCAGTTATTGCCCCACCATTTATAGTTAGATCTCCATAAAAGTTTAGAGAAGTAAACTCTTCATAGTTTACACCTATGGCACTCGCCCAGACATTTCCCATATCCACCGTCAGGCTTGCCCCGTCACTTTCTTTCGTTATAGTGAGCGACTGGTTTTCGGAAATATGCAAGGCTGCTTTTTCTTTCCCGTACTCTCCATCCCCCGTCACTCTTAAAATATTAGTTCCGGACAACGTTAAGTTTACCGTTCCTCCTATAATCTCAAAAAGAGAACCGACAGAAAAGTCAGCTTCAATATGTATGCTTTGGATCGTGATGTTCACTGTTTGGCCTGATGCGTTGACCTTGATCGTGTTTGTTGTTTTTGCCCCTGTACCTGTTATCAGGTAAGTACCGGCAGCATCGATAGTCACAGACCCGGCATTAATATCGTACGTTCGCGTGTACGTTGTCTCTGCTGCTCCGGCCGGTAAAAGGATGGTGCAAAGAATGAGTAATGATAATAGATGTTTCATCATAATTATTAATAATTTATTGTTAGATATTCGAATATTACACACTCCCTATCCATTTCAGGAGGAAGTAAGTGAACCTCATTGGCAATTAACCAACGTATACCACTGTATATCAGTACATTTTTATTTTTAACAAAATAAGTATGACTAGAAAAAACGATCGTTTTTTCTAGTCACTTTCAAGAGGTTACATGATAAAGCTGTATTTTCAGAAAAATGGATATTCAATGTATTGAAAATCTTTCTGTTGATAAGATTTGGAGAGAAAAAAAGGTTTGATTACTTTTGTTGCAAATTCATGGCGAGAAAAAACGATCGTTTAATCTAGTCATTTCATTTTGCTACGCGATAAAGCTATATAACTTCAAAAATAACACTTCCCGCAAGTCATTTCCTAAAACCGTGCGCTTTTTCGGATGAAACCGTGCACTTTCTGACAGAAAAACTTGCGCTTTTTCGGATGAAACCGTGCACTTTCTGACAGAAAAACTTGCGCTTTTTCGGGTCATTAGTGACACTAATGCCACTTGTGCCAATAGACACTAACGTAGGTCAATCGTCGAGCCGGCAGTCGCCTTTGCGGTAATTGCCACGTGAGAGACGTACCAGCAAACCATCTTTGCTCCAACGTTTTAGCAAGCGTTTCACCGTCCGCTCCTTCACGCCCGACGAGTCGCCCTGGGCAACGGCTTCCGACGTCGGGAAGCCGTCGGGCAGACACCGGTAGAACCGTTCGTAAACATCGGAATCGACAAACTCGTCCCGTATCTTTCCGGATGGCAACAACGAAGCCAATGCCTGTATATGTTTCTGGAAAGTGAGGACAAACATCATCGCCAAATCGAAATCGACATCCAGCACACGCACCTTCTCCACCTCGCTCCCTGCCTCGGCCTTGCGCAGGGCGGTAAGCAGCATACAGATGCGGAAATGCATATTCCCCAGACGGTGAATCACACTGAGCTCGTCGTCGCCCTTGAACCAGCGCACTTTTTTCGACATGGCGCTGAAGCGGCGGTTCAGCCGTTTGCGCTGCGCATCGGTGTAGCAGACAAAGGTCTCATGTTCGTCGAGGAAGATACCTGTCAGTTTGATGCGTTCGCCCAGGGCGGGGTAGTAACTACCCGTATGGGGGTCGTCGTCGATATCGGTCAGGTCTTTCCACTCGGGAGCCTCGTCGATGGTGTAGGCCAGGAAGCGGGAAAAGAGTCCGTCGTCGGTACCGCGTATCAGGTCGGTGAACTGTCCGAAGGTGCCGCTGGTAAGGAGCGACATCCGGGGGAAGTCGCAGGAGAGGACACTGTTTTGCAGGGAGCCGCGCCCGATCGTTTCGTGTTGTGCAATCTGGTTGAGCAGGTAGATGTATTTGCCGTACTCCTGTCCGGTGGCATCTACCAGGATACCGATCTCGGTTTCACACATCAGGCCGGGATAATGCTCGTTGGTTTTGAGCAGCTCGGTGAGCTTGGCCTGGGTGATGGTGCCGGGGATGTCGAGCTCCATCTGTTTCACTTCCAGGGGACGGGGCAGGATGGGGATCTTGCCGGCCTTGCGTGCCGCGGTGTTATGATGGTTATAGGCTTCGAGCTCCTCTTCATATTTTTGTACGCGCATGCGCGAGTTGTCGCGTATGTACTGCTGCCAGACAAGCAGGGCTTTGCGCACTTCCTGGAGAATACCCTTACCGAAACCGGGCGAGGCCACAACGTAGAGATAGAGCGTCGGGGCATTGGGACGGCCGTGATACTGGCCGGTGACGCGCGGGGTTACTGTAGATAAAGCCACCAGCGCCCCGGCCAGTGCGATGTCGCGCTGGCGTCCGGTCAGGTCGGGACGCAGCATGTCCTGCAAGAGACGGGGCGCCTGGCTGAACAGGGTATAGTCGAAGAAGGGGGTAAGGCCTTTATCTTCCTCAGTATCAAAACGTTCCTCTGCGGGGTCGGTTTTACGGACGGAAGGAGACTCTCTAGTGGCACGATTGACATTAGTGTCACTAAGGGGTCGCGCGGGCGGGGTGTAATCGCGGCGGTTCACGCCGTGTTCGGCCTGCGACTTCGTGTAGACCGAGTCGATCACACGGCCGATCTCGCGGTCGTCGAAATCGCGTTGCGCATAGCGGCTGATGCAGGCCTGCGCCACCGCGAGTCGGTCGAACCCGGCGCGGTTGAGCGAGTAGGCCAGGCTGACGAGTTGCATATGCCGCTGTCCTTTCTGCCAGCTGACGCGTGCATCCACCCGGTCGAGGTAGAGCGCAAGGCGGTCGGCTTCGGAAGGCGGCAGGTAGCCGGTGGCGGCCGGGGACTGTTTACCGGCTGCCGGTGGCTGCGCGAGGCGGAACACTTCGGGACGGGGGTTGTAGTAGCAACCGTCATCCCAGCAGAGCAGGCTGGTGCGGGTCAGGTCGGTGCAGTTGCGGTCGACGGGTTCACCCAGGGTGGCTTCGAGCAGGTCGTAGAGGGCGCGGCAGACGTCGGCGTGTGTGGCGGCGTCGGTCTCGGCCCGGCAGATCAGGTGCACGCCCTTTCCGCGGGCGCTGACGTAGGCCAGGGCGAGGAAGGGCAGCGACTTGCATTGCTCGAAGTAGCCGGCCACGGGCCCCGACAGTTGGTCGATATCCACCAGCACATAGCCGGTGGGTTCGGCGGCCTGGTCGTTGTAGCGCTCGTCGGGAAAGAGGAAGGAGACGGCAAAGGTCGGGAGCGACAGCTTCTTTTTCCTTGTCTTATCCACTTCCCCTGCGGCATCGAGCCGGCGGATTTCGAGGGTTTTCAACTTCAGTTTCGGGCCGGCAATCACGTCGCGCAGCTGTACTAGTGTCATTTTTCCGTCTTCCCGGAGATTGTAGAGCTTCCGGTAGCAGGAAAATAATTGGTCGTTTTCATTATCCATAATTCATGGTGTATTAAGTAATCAATCGCGGGCGGGTCATGGCTCACCCAGATGGTCAAAAATGCAGGTGGACTGGCGAGGGGTAAGGAGTTTCTTGCCGGGTTTCCAGTCGAGTGCGAGCAATTTGTCTTTCAGGTTGCCCGACTCATTGATCCACCGCCTGAGCTTCTCGGAAGCCACCTTCGGCGTCGACTCGGGGAAGTAGCACAGGGCCAGCTCGTAAAAGGCCCATACGCGGGTGTAATTTCTCGTTTCTTCCATACTTTTCAGCTATTCGTTAACTCTTACAAGGTAAGGAAAAAGGGGGAGAAAAACAAATATATAGACGTTGAAAACAAAGGGTTTCAAAGAAATTCACATCCTAAAATACCCTCAAATGCCGCACTTGGGCTGCCTTCGGCAACATTGGGCCGGATGAAGGGCGAAGGGGGTTGTATCTTTGTATCATACTAATCACAGATCACTAACCCTTAATCTTTTAATGTTATGTCAGTAAGGTACAAATTGGTCTTGCGCAAAGACCTGTCGAAAGATGCATCCGAAGGTGCGCAAAAGTATTTCGCTTCGGTAAACAGTAACGGAGTGATGAGCTACAAACAGATGTGCACCTCTATCGCCGCTTATTCAACGGCTTCGCCGGGCGACGTGCATGTGGTGATGGATGGCCTGCTGTTTGTGCTGAAGGAAGCCCTTTTGCGCGGCGAGGTAGTGCAGGCGGGCGAGTTGGGAAATTTCCAGATCAATGCAGGCAGCGGGGGAACGCCGACTACAGAGGAGTTCAAGGCCACCCTGATCCGTAAGCCCCGCATCGTGTTCCGCCCCAGCGTCGCACTGAAGGAGATACTGGACAAGGTGAGCTTCGAGCGCATCAGCTCCGGCTCTACCGGCAAAGAAGAAACGCCCGGTGGCGGCGAAGACGATCGCCCCGTCATCGAGTAATTATTAATTATCAATTACTAATTATCATGACAGCTCAACAAATCCGCTTCGTCAAAGACTCCCTGCCGGCCGCCGTGTCGGCGGGAGCTGCTTTCAACATGAACCCGCTGGCCATCCTCTCGCAGGCAGCTTTCGAGAGTGGCTGGGGCACGAGCAACCTGGCCACCGCCGGGCGCAACTTCTTCGGCCTGACAGCCTACGGGTGTAGCAACGAGTACTGGCATGGTGGAAAGACAACCGTCCGCACCACCGGTTACTCCCTGGATTTCCGCCGGTACGACACGCGCGAAAATTCGTTCCTCGACTTCGCCCGCCTGATCCGCAACAACTACCGCTCTGCCTGGCAGGTGAGCCACGACCTGACGGCCTACGCCCGCGAGATTGCCTACAGTCCCTACATCAGCGAACTGAACGGCGACGACCGCGAAACGTATCGCCGGAGCCTGGTCGATATCGCCGCAACGATACAGGCGGTTATCGAGATGCTTTCGTAAAATTACTCACATTAAATAATACCACCATGTCCAAATTCAAGCGAATTATCGAGTTCATTCTGGCTTTACTTAACTTTTTGTTTCACTTTAAACCTTCACCGGATGATGCAGAAAAGCCTGAAATTACCAGATCTTATCCGCGTCCTGTGCCGGCTGGCCCGGCAGGGGCTGATCCTCTGTTTGAAGCTATCCCTTCGGATTAGGGTAGGCTTCAGATAGCTTCTTAAGGTTGTTTTCATGTTGTTTTTTGCCGCAGTCCGCCGCTTATCTCCTTCCGGAGATACGGCGGATTGCGGTTTTTTTTTACCTTTACGGTCAATTTTACAGGCTATATATTATGAACAAAGAATCTATACTATTCACCCCGGCCACGATCGGCCCGCTAACACTCCGCAACCGGACGATCAGGGCGGCCGCGTTCGAGAGCATGTGCCCGGGTAACGCCCCGTCGGAAATGTTATATGACTATCACACTTCCGTAGCCGCCGGAGGGATCGGCATGACGACCCTGGCTTATGCCGCTGTCACACAGAGCGGACTGTCTTTCGAACGTCAGTTGTGGCTGCGTCCCGATATCCTTCCGGGACTGAAAAAGATTACCGATGCCATCCACCGGGAAGGAGCTGCGGCCTCCATCCAGATCGGCCATTGCGGGAATATGTCGCATAAGAAGATATGCGGCTGCACCCCTATCTCGGCATCCACTGGCTTCAACCTCTACTCGCCTACTTTCGTCCGGGGGATGCACCAGTCGGAGATCGCCGCTATGGCCAAAGCCTTCGGGCAGGCCGTACACCTGGCACGTGAGGCGGGCATGGATGCCGTGGAAGTGCATGCCGGACATGGCTACCTGATCAGCCAGTTCCTCTCCCCTTACACCAACCACCGGAAAGATGAATACGGCGGAAGCCTCGAAAACCGGATGCGTTTCATGAAGATGTGCATGGAAGAGGTGATGAAAGCGGCCGGATCGGATATGGCCGTCCTGGTCAAGATGAATATGCGCGACGGCTTCAAAGGCGGCATGGAGACAGACGAGACGCTGGAAGTAGCCCGCACCCTGCAAAACGAATGCGGCGTACATGCCCTGATACTCAGTGGCGGCTTCGTGAGCCGTGCCCCGATGTACGTGATGCGCGGCGCCATGCCGATCCGCACCATGACCCATTATATGCCTTTCGGATGGCTCCCTCTCGGAGTACGGATGGCCGGGCACCTGATGATACCGACCGAACCGTTCAAGGAAGCTTATTTCCTGGAAGATGCGCTGAAGTTCAGGGCAGCCCTGAAAATGCCGCTGGTCTATGTCGGCGGACTTGTCTCACGCGAAAAGATAGACGAGGTGCTGGGGCATGGCTTCGAGTTCGTCAGCATGGCACGCGCCCTGTTGAACGATCCGGCATTCGTCAACCGTATGAAGGAAGACGAGCAGGCCCGTTGCGACTGCGGACACAGCAATTATTGCATCGCCCGCATGTATTCGCTCGAAATGGCTTGCCACAAGCATATGCAGAACCTACCGAAAAGTATCATTAAAGAAATAGATAAACTGGAATATAAATAAATGGAAAAGGGATTAGCCATTATAACCGGAGCAGACGGCGGCATGGGACAGGTGATCACGGAAGCGCTGGCCCGCGAAGGCTATCCGGTGATCATGGCCTGCAAGGAACCGGAGAAAGCCCGCCCTCTTTGCGACCGGATCAAAAAGGATACAGGCAACGACCGGATCGAGATCCGGCAGATAAACCTCGCCTCGCTGGCTTCCGTCAAGGCATTTGCAGACAGGCTGCTGGCCGAAGGGCGCCCGGTAAGTCGGCTGATGAACAACGCCGGCGTGCTCACCACCCCGGTACGCCGAACGGAAGACGGGCTCGAAACCATCGTCAGCGTGAATTATGCAGGCCCTTACCTGCTCACCCGGCAACTCCTCCCCCTGATGCATGAGGGTACGCGTATCGTCAATACGGTGTCCTGCACTTATGCCATCGGCAAGATAGAGGCCGACTTTTTCAGTAAGGGGAAGAACGGACGTTTCTCCCGGATAGCGGTCTACGGGAACACGAAGCTGGCGTTACTGCTTTTCACCCGCGAGCTGGCCGAACGGGTGAAAGACCGGGGCATTACCGTCAATGCGGCCGACCCCGGAATTGTCAGTACCAATATGATCACGATGCAGGCCTGGTTCGATCCGCTGACCGATATCCTGTTCCGCCCCTTCATCAAAAGTCCGGAACAGGGTGCCGCCACTGCCATTTACCTGGCCCGGTCGGCAGATGTAAGCGGTAAGACCGGGTGCTGTTATGCCAACTGCAAAGAGAAAAAACTGGCGGAACGTATCCGCCGGCACCCCCTGCAAGGCCGGCTTTGGGACGATACGGAAGCATTGCTCCTCTCCCGTAATCTGCTGGATATAAAAAATATTCAGGAGACTGTTGGAACGTATTGATAAAAACTTTACCTTTGCACCGCTTTTAACCCCCGTACGTGTGATGGGAAATTAGGAAGCATATATACTAATTTTGAGTAACACAATTAATTAAAGAAAATGAAGACATTCCAATTAGAAGGAAAAGGTAGAGAAGTAGCTGCTACTTCTGCCGATCAGAAAAGAGCTTTGAAAGCTTTGCGTAAAAATCAGGAAATCCCTGCTGTATTATACGGTGGCGAAAAAGTAACTCACTTCGTTGTAACAGTAGACTCTGTACGTAAGCTGGTTTATTCTCCGGAAATTTTCGTTGTAGAACTGAACATCGACGGAAAAAAGACAATGGCTGTTGTTAAAGATATCCAGTTCCAGCCTGTAACTGACGCTATCATGCACATGGACTTCATGGAAGTTTCTGACAGCAAGCCGGTTGCAATGGAAGTTCCTGTTGTTCTGACTGGTCACGCTGAAGGTGTTAAAGCCGGTGGTAAGCTGACATTACGTATGAGAAAGCTGAAAGTGAAAGCTATTTATACTCAGATCCCTGAAAAACTGACTATCAACGTAGATCACCTGGGCTTAGGTAAATCTATGCAGGTTGGCTCTTTACACTTCGAAGGTCTGGAACTGATGAATGCAAAGAACGCTGTTGTTTGCGCCGTTCAGTTGACTCGTGCCGCTCGTGGTGCTCAGGCTAAGGCGAACTAATTAGTCAATTAAAGTTTCCGGTTATTCCTTAAAGGATGATCCGGCTTTGATAAAGAAATAAAAGGGAAGGATATTCAGCTGAATGTTCTTCCCTTTATCATTATAACGATAAAGAATTATGAAATATCTGATAACCGGACTTGGTAATATCGGCCCTGAATATTGGGGAACGCGTCATAATATCGGTTTCCGTGTCGTAAATGCATTGGCCGAAGATGCCGGCGTCCCTTTTACGGAAGAACGCTATGGCGCGATCGCCCGGATGCGGGTGAAGAACTGCGACCTGATACTGCTCAAGCCGAACACATTTATGAACCTGAGCGGCAATGCCGTACGCTACTGGTTGCAAAAAGAAAACATCCCCGTCGAGAATCTCCTGGTTGTAGTAGACGACCTGGCTCTCCCCTTCGGTACCTTACGCTTGAAGCCCAAAGGAAGTGACGCGGGTCATAACGGATTAAAGAACATACAGCAAATTCTCGGCACACAGGAATACTGCCGCCTGCGTTTCGGCATAGGAAGCGACTTCCCCCGCGGCGGACAGATCGACTATGTATTGGGTAAATTCCCTCCCGCAGAGCTGGAACTTATGCCCGAAAAGCTGAAACGTGCGGCAGAGATAGTCAAGAGTTTTTGCCTGGCGGGTGTACAGATCACCATGAACCAGTTCAATAACAAATAAGTAATAGTATGAACGAAGTACGAATAGATAAATGGATGTGGGCTGTCCGCATCTTTAAATCCCGGACTATTGCGGTAGAAGCCTGCAAGAAGAACCGGGTAATGATCGGTGGCGTGAATGTGAAGGCTTCGCGCATGATAAAGGTAGGTGATGTCATACAGGTGCGTAAACCGCCGATCACCTTCTCCTTCAAAGTGCTGGCCCTGACGGAACGCCGCATGGGAGCCAAGCTGGTTCCCGATTATATGGAGAATGTAACGACTCCGGATCAATACGAGATCCTGGAAATGAACCGTATCTCCGGCTTTGTGGATCGTGCCCGCGGTATGGGTCGCCCCACGAAGAAAGACCGCCGCGAACTGGAGCAGTTTACCGAGCCCGGTGCAGGGGACGGATTCGATTTCGAGTTCGATTTCGGGCCGGAAGAAGGGGAAGAATAAATATATGATCCCAAAGGGCGGATTTGAAATCCGCCCCTACGAGGTCTGTTATCTTCTTATTTCTGTTCTTCTTCCGTCAGCAATACCCCTTCATCATCCCATGTTCGCCAAACGCCGCTTTTCTTGCCGCGGGTGTAGAACATTTCGAAGCGGAGCACGCCTTTATCATTCCAGATGCGCCAGGGGCCATCTTTCTGTCCGTCCTTGTAAGAGGCCAGACCGACCAGGCTTCCCGCTTCATTGTAGGTACGCCATTCGCCGTGGAAGACTCCCTGGTAATAGGAACGAACCTCAGCTATTTTTCCGTCCGGATAATAAATGACATACGTACCTTCGGGACGGCCGTCTTTCAGAAACAACTCCATCTTCAGCATACCGTCGTCGTAGAACTCGGTGTAGCGTCCGGTGTAAGGGGTTGTCTGCGTGGCATCCGTATAATATTGCCCTTCACTGAGTACCAGATCCTGTGCCCGGATAGCCAGAGAACTTCCGGCAATCAGTGTAGAAGCGACTAGTAGTTTCCTTATCATACTGATTAATAAGTTGTATTCTGCGGATCCCAGTTAGCCCAACCTTTTGTCCAGTCGTTCGTTCCGTCGAAAGCGCCTTTGTAAGATACCTTGTCGAAGTAAGCATCGGTCAGGGCGGTATCGGAGAAGTCGGCACCGGCGATCTTATCCACAACAACGGAAGAATAATCGGCATTCGTGGCGATCAGGTCGTTGCTGGAAGCATATACCTGGTTGTTCAGGCCGTTTGTTTCGAAGTAACTTTGGCTGGCATCATCCTTGAAGTTCTCCCACATTCCGGCGAAGATCACGTTCTTAACCGTAGCTCCCGCATTCGCAGTCTGAAGATACAAGCCATACGGCCAGCCAGTGAATACAGAGTTGTAGACATTCAGTGCCGAGTTGCGACGGATATGCATGGCAGCCTGGAACTGTCCACCCTTCGCACCGTTGGCAGCATCTTCCGTATTATACAGGATATCGCTTTCCGCTTTGCCAGCCGACTCGCCATAGAACGGGCCGATCAGCGTCACGTTGGAGAAGATAGGGTTTGTCAACGGTTCATTGCCCGAACCATTCGCATCGTTATCCGACTCGAAGCCGTTGGACTTGGATGTATCGGCCACCTTCGGGTCGCGAACGCCCAGCAGGAACTGCAACTTACCACTATAACCATAATCCGTATCGAACTCGTCATCCCAGCCTTTGTAAGCGATTAGGTGCTTGGCATTCACCGTGCCGCCGAACCATTCGAAAGAGTCGTCGCCACAGAAAGCCACCTGGATATATTCCAATGTCGTGCCGCTACCTACCCCACCGCAAGTCAGGCCGTTGATCTCCTTGTTCGGTTCCAACGGATACCCGGCAAACTCGATACGTACATACTTCACGATACCCGAGTTGTCTTCCGGCTGATCGCCACCGTATCTGGTACGCGGGCCCCCTTCGATCTGCGGTTTGGAAGTGGCATTCACCGGAGCATTACCGCACAGGATCAAGCCACCCCAGTCGCCATACGCACGCGAACCGGCAGCCTGGTCGGAAGTAAAGACGATGGGCTTTTCCGCCGTACCCTGGGCAATGATCTTACCGCCCGGTTCAACGATCAGGGAACCTTTGGTGGCTTTCTCGCCTTTGATCACCGTACCCGGTTCGATCGTCAGCGTCACACCGTCGGTCACGTATACGAAACCTCTCAGCAGGTTATTGTCCGTTGCCTTCAAAGTCATATCAGACGTTATTTCATTCTCCAGTATAACATCTTTCGTTTCCGGTGTTTCACCTCCGGAAACAGGATCATCCTCGCTACATGCTACGCTTCCAAACATTGTGGCCATGCACAACATGGCGGCCACACCTTTCAATAAAAACTTGTTCATAATAAAACTAATTTAGTTTGTATATAAGTGATACTAATTAAAACTTGACGGATACCCCCAGGTTGACAGTCACGCCCGGACGGTAGCTGCGCACCAGCTGTTCCACTTCCCGTTTCGCGCCGGCACCGTCTGTCAGCTCCAGGAATTGTTTGTATTCGATCTTCGAATTCAGCAGGTCTTTGATACCGGCTTTCACCTCCACATATTTACCCAGCCTCTTCGAGAAACTCAGGTCGAGCGAGTTGCGGGGCATTTCGTAGATGTCGGGAATGTCGTCGTTCGGGTTCTGCGCCGGCACGCCGACCGTCTCGATACGTTTGCCGATGCGGTTGTAGAGCACCGAGGCCGACAACCCCTTGCCGTCATGCTGGTAGAACAACCCGGTATTGATCAGGTAAGGCGACTGCCCCTGCATAGCCCGGTCGCGCTCGAAAGCCCCTTCCGGGAAATAGACCTTACTATGGATATAAGCGCCGTTGAAGACAAAGCTCAGCTCCTTCAGGCCGATAAAGTCGAGGTGCTTCTTTATATCCACCTCTATCCCGAAAGCCCTGGCATGGTCGGCGTTATGATAGGTATATTGCAGGCCGGAACCGGCTTCGTTGTAGGTCTGCTCGATCGGGTCTGCAAAGTATTTATAGAAACCGCCTACCGTAACCGTCTCGCCCGGCGAAGGGTAGAACTCGTAACGCAGATCCACGCTGTTGGTATAGGCATTCTTCAGATCCACATTTCCGGTGATATTGGCGTCGAGCGTAAAGTCGTAATATACGTAAGGTACTACCTCGCGGAACTCGGGGCGGTTCACCGACCGTCCGTAAGCCACCCTCACCTGCTGCTTGTCCGTCAGGCTGTAAGCCACATTCAGCGAAGGGAAGAACTCGGTCGAGCTCTGATCGAGATGCACCGGCTTGATGCCGTCCGACTCGTAGCCGTCGAGCTTCAACCGGTAGTATTCCATGCGGACACCGACGTTCGCGTTCAGCTTCTCCCCGTAGTTCAGCTTGGCAGCCACATAAGCGGCACCCAGCAGGTTGTCGGAAGTATACGAGTCGCTCTTGTTCGTGCTCTCTTTCATATAGATACGGTCAGCGGAGATATTCTCATTCGTGAAGATCGAGCTGTAATCCCACTCGGCAAAGCGGTTGTAACCAGTCCCCAGCAGGTTGTAGACGAAGCGGCGGGCGTTGAACGAACGGTCTTTGTATTCGCCGTACAACCCGGCATTCAATACCGGCTTGAAGAGTTCGGAGACGGTGAACGTATGCTCGTAGTTCGTACCGACCGAGAAGCTGTTATCCGTCAGATCCTGGTAGTAACGCGTCGGGTCGGAGACGTAATACTTCAGCTCCTCCTCCTGCTTGCGTTCCATCGACTTCACGACCTTGCGGTCGGGTTCCTTGTAGGCAGCATAGGCATAACCGACTGTCCAGTCCAGCTTGTCGGCATCCTCCCGCCAGCGGTGTTCGCCCGCCAGCTGACCCGCATAGGTGGTGCGCCCGGTGTAGAGCGACTCCCATTTGCGGATATTCTCTTCGGAATAATAGTCCGTCCCCTGCCGTTGCGACAGGGAAGAGGTTCCGCGTTGGTTGAAGAAGTTGCGGAACTCATATTTGTTATTGCCTTTCAGGAAAGACCAGTTGAACAGGGCACCGAGCTTGGTGGTGTTCTTATACTGCACATCGTCGTATTTGTAACGGTAAGACGATTGGTCGTCCGTCATATTATACGAGAGGTAGTTGTTATTCTTCAGTTCGTAGTAATCGTATCCGGTGCTGTAATTCACGTTGGTGATATTACCGATCTTCCAGCCGCCGAGGTTGAACAGGCGGTTCATGGTGAAGGTCAGCTTCTGCTCCGGCAGTGCGGTAAACCGGCTGATGTCCCACCCCGTATTCACCCGGCGGGTAAAGGCGGCGGCATCGGAAGTGCTTACGTCGTTCAGGTGGGCGGGGGTATTAGAGGGCAGGCCGCGTTTACCGGCACCGAACCCCAGGTAGTCCACCGCATGCCCTTTGGTGAGCTGGAAGTCGCGGAAAGCGGAATTCGTATTGAAGCCCAGTTGATAGGAGATATTGAAGGTGTTCCCCTCCGACACATTCTTCGTCAGCAGCCGCACGAACCCACCCGAAAAATCGGCGGGCAGCTCGGCCGACGGACTCTTATAGACCATCATATTATCGATCAGGGAAGAAGGCAGCACATCGAATGAGAAGGCACGGCTGTCGGTCTCGCTCGAAGGGGTCGTCGCGTTGTTCAGCCATACGTTATTATAGCGTTGCGCCAGGCCGCGGACAACAATGAAGCGGTCGTCCACGATCGTGATACCGGGGATGCGGCGAAGCACCTCGGCGGCATCGCTGTCCTGCGTCTTGCTGATCTGCTGGGCGGAGATACCGCTGACTACCGGCAGGCTCTTGCGGACGGTATTCAGTACCGCCGTCTCCGTCCCCAGTTTGCGTTGGGCTACTACGACTACGTTCTGCAACTGAAGGTCGGCGTCGGAAAGTTCGATCCGCAACACAGTTTCCTGGTGGGCTACGACGGCCACGTCCTCGATCGTTTCCGTCTTATAAGATACGTAAGAGGCTTGCAGGGTGTATTTTCCCGGCTGCACCTTTTCGATACGGAAGTTACCGTCTATATCCGTGATAGCTCCGGTGGATGTCCCTTCGATAGATACGGTCGCACCGATCAACGGTTCTTTGAATTTGGCATCGGTCACGGTTCCGCAGATCACACCGGTCTGTGCCCCGGCCGTTAATGAGATAAAACAGCCGGCCAGCAGGATCAGCAGTTTCTTTATTTCCCTAACTCTTATAGTACTCATTCTTAATACTTATTACATCTTTGATTGTTTCGGGAGCAAAAGTACAGGGGGAATATGTCAGGGTTGTTTAGATTTTGTCACAGTGTGTGACAGTTCGATTACATTGTAATGACAGAGAGACAATCAACTCCGCATAAACTTATTTTTACTACATTTGTGCCTTTATTATTCTAAACAGATAAACAACTTATGAAGAACACTAAGATTTTTCCGAAAGACTGGCTGCAACTGCATCCCTATAAACAATCCGGCCCTATCGACCTTTATTATACACGTATGGCTAACCAGATACATGATATTCTGGAACATACCGATCTGGTAAACTCTTTTGAAAAAGAGGATGCCCTGCAGGTTAGTATGCGTATGGCTGCTTACTTCGAGGATGTTATCTCGGGACTGAATATCTGGCGTGCATTCATCACTGAATATAAGAAACTGACCGGCAACTACGTTCCTTTCTATACCGTCAGCGACCATTATTACGACGATGAAGCCAACCTCGAAGATGTCCGCTTCCTTCTCTGGCATTATCTCCAGCAGTATCACGGAGCGAAAAAGGGCACGTTCGTCAACCCGGACAACCCGACAACCGAAGAGACAGCCCGCCTCATCTACCAGCTTTTCTGCAAGGAATGGACTACCGCCCCCGAAAACACGAAGATGCAGTTGCTCTTTGCCCCGGAAACATCCTACGAGACACCGGAGCAATATGTTCCGCTGTTGCACTGGTTCCATTACGACTCTTACTTGTCTACCGATGCAAAATACAACCTTAGTGAAACGTTGAAGGAGTATTGGAGCCAAAGCCCGGAAAACAGGAATAACACCGAGGCGCTTATGGCGATCCATAACTCGATGTCGTATATCGACCGGACAGCTTTCCTGGCTTACACTTCCCCGAAATGGTTGTCGCTGATCCTGCCGGAAACGCACCCGAACCATGCTTTCTTCGTAGAAAGTGCAGAGAGTGCCGAAAGCTTTGTCGACCCGGCCATCCAGGAACGGGAAGAAAGTAACCGGGCTATTTATAAGAAATTCACGGAGATGGCTGACGGTAAGTTGCTGTTCTACATGAAAAGTAAACAGGAGTTCATCGACTTTGCTTCCGGGCAGTTGAAGCTGGAAGAGAGCGAATACACTCCGCTGGCCGATTGTATCGAGTTCGATAAGTTTGCCGCATACGCTTCTGCTAAAGAAGGTCTTCAACTATTAGTCGACGGCATCGAATTCATTAAAGACAAACAGAACCCCTTCTACGACGAAAAGAAAGCATCCGAACAAGGATTAGGCTTCTTCATCGTCAAACATTGCAGCCTGGATCTGCTGAAAGCCCTCGAAGAACGCGGTATGCTGGCCGACGCACAGACCAAAAGCCTGCATAGCCATGAACGCGGTAAGGCTATCATTCATGATAATTGGGAGTTCCTGGTGAAGTATTTTATTAGGGAAGTTTGATTATAGAAAAATGTGAACCCAAATGACAGGCTTTGTAGGGGCGGGGTTTGCCCGCCCTTTGCGACAATAATATAACAACCGGTGGAGAAGGGCGGGCAGACCCCGCCCCTACGGTCGAACCTGCCTGTTCCATTATGACGGCGCCTGTAAGGGCTGTTCGCGAACCGCCCCTACCAACGACTCTACATTCACCTCTGTCAAGAACTGAAACACCTATCTCTATCAAATCCATCCGCTACCTGTCAGCCGGATAAACAACCCCCAACTGGCGGCGTACCTCGTCGATAATCTCCAGGGTAATCAATGAATTCTCATGGCTATTGATCTCCGACTCGCGTTTACCGTTCTCGATCAGATCCATAAACTCAGCCACCTCATAATAATATTCATTCTTATCCGTCACCGCACTTATATCCATCGGTTCAGAAACCGCAGTCTTTCCCGCACCCGCCGGGACACGGGGTGTATAAGTAACCTTTCCTATTATATTGATACGATCCAGATTGATATTCCCCTCCTCCCCTTGTATCTCCGTAGGCAGATAAGAGTTAGCGATCTTGGAATACAGTATGGTGGCATTCATCCCCTCATACACGAAATTGACGGCACCCTGTCCGTCAGCCCCCGAAGAAAGCACGACGCCCGTAGCCTCCACCCTTTGAGGACGACCGAATAACACCACCATCGGGTACAACGTATAAATACCTATATCCATCATCGCTCCATTCGAGAGCTCCGGCTTGAAAGCATTCAGTACGACCCCTTCCCTGAACTTGTCATAACGTGAGGAATACTGGCAATAGCAGGAAAAATACCGGCGTATGGTTCCCAACTTATGCAGATTCTCTCGTACAGTCCGGAAATTCGGGGTTAGCGTCGGCTTCATCGCTTCCATCAGCGTTACATTATATTGACGGGAGGCAGCAATCATTTCCTTTACCTCCCTTGCATTAGAGGCAAAAGGTTTCTCACACAGTACATGCTTGCCGTGCTTCATACAAAGAATACTCTGTGAAGCATGAAGGAAGTTGGGTGACGCGATATATACCGCATCGATCAACGGGCTCTGCGCCATTTCCTCCAATGAAGTAAAAGTATGGGGTATCTGATGTTTGGCAGCGAAAGCATCCGCCGTCTCCTGTGTCCGTGAATAGACAGCCACCAGTTCAAAACGTTCATCCTGCCGTGCACCGGCAATCACCCAATCTGTTATAAAGTTCGTTCCAACTACTCCGAAACGTATTTTATTTGTTGTAGCCATTTGTATTTATCATTTCTGTATTATCAAATCGTAATAACCTTCTTCAAAACCAAAGTTTCCCCTTCTATCGTCAGCTCCGGAACCACAATGGCACTATCCGGTGTGAGGCAGTAAGGTACGGCATCTTCCAGATGATTTGCTTTCAGGCGGGCCATGTGATCGGTCGGATCGAGGTAAGCGGTCAGGTTTTCTTTGTTATTCGTCCACATATCGCGGGCTATGACGGCGGCATCTGTAGCCGGTTCGTATTTACCGGTTTTAACAAGCACCTCAACCAAAGCGCCACCGAACAAGGTATCTTCTATATTCACCTTGTCCTGCCAGCCGGAACATAACACAACGACATCGCGTCCATGAAACAGACAATAGTCTGCCACCGCCTGCAAATTAACAAAAGCACCTGTGATTACGCGGTAAGCCGACTTTGCGATCATGATAGCCCGCGTTCCATTGGTTGTTGTGAATACAACATCTTTGCCGGACACCATTTCCGGGGTATAGTCGAACGGTGAGTTTCCGAAATCGGCAAAATCACAACGTTTCACATTTCGCTCGGCTCCTACCAGCCAGCCCTTTTCCTTATATTCTTTCGCTTCTTCCACTGTTGCCACCGGACGGATACTACGTACGCCATTCTTAAAAGCAGCCGCCATCGTCGTTGTCGCACGAAACACATCCACTACCACAACAATCGCTTCCGGATTATGATATACCGGATACAGAGCCGGCGAAAAACAAACATCTATCTTCATATCTTCTCGTTTTTATCATCTGATATGACCACAAATGTACTGGATAATTCGCTGAATACCTAGCCTGTCGCACCCACAACATGGCTATAATATTAAAGTTTCAATAATAAATATGAGGATTAACCAAATAACTCTGATAGAATGTTATAGTATCTGTATTCGCTTATTTGCCAGAAACCTTTTTACCCTTTGCTTGTTTTTTTATTACATTTTGAAAACGTTTTAAACTAAATCGTATGAAAAGAATTGTATCTTTTATCGTCGTTTTCACTCTAGTTATGGGGGGAATGACACATGCACAGGCTCAGAGTAAAGCCGCAGAAAAAGCAGAGAAAAAGTTAGAAAGAAAAGAAAAGAAAGAAGCCAGAGAAGCAAAAGATGCTGTCATGGATGAACAGGAATTCAACACAGCTCTGCAAGCTATCAACAACCAGTCTTTTGTATTGGAAGCCAACTCCGTACAACCGATGAACGGAATGGTTTACTATGTGAACTCTAACACTAACTTCGTCTCTTTGAATGACGGACAGGCAATGGTTCAGATCGCTTCCAACTCTCCGTATCCAGGTCCTAATGGTTTAGGTGGTGTTACCGTACAGGGTAGCGCTTCCAACATACAAAGTAAACAGGATAAAGACGGCAACGTTTACCTGTCTATGAGTGTACAGGGTATTTTCATCTCTGCCACTGTGAACCTGGTTCTTATGAACGGTAGCAACAGAGCAACTGTTACAGTTGACCCTAACTTCTCAGGAAGAGACTTGACAATGAATGGAACTTTACTTCCATATTCTCAATCAAACATTTTCCAGGGTACTACTTATTAATAAAGTATCCACTCAGGAATAATAAAAGAAGGTGCCCTGCAAAGGACATCTTCTTTCTTTTTACAGACAGCTCCGTTACGAGCATAAAAAAAGGTATCCCCGAAAGGATACCTTCTTCTATTTTATAGGATAATGTTCTTATTTATCGAACGGGATCATATACTGTACAAATGCTTCGATCGCTTCATAAGAAGCCAGACCCAATTCTTTATACAGTTCGGCAGTAGCCCGGTTACGGTCTTCTGCACGTTGCCAGAACAAACGTTCGTCATCACCCAGGAACGGAGCACTTTCTGCCTGTGACTGGTGTTTCAGGATAGCGTTACGTTTGAAGCGCAATTCTTCGGGACTGATAGGAACGGCCATTTCTATGTGGTCCATTTCCCATTCTGCCCATGCACCACGGTACATCCATACACGGCAATGTTTCATCCATTCTTCTGTTTTCAGTTCGTCGATAGCGGCCAGAACAGCATCCAGACAAACTTTATGTGTTCCGTGCGGGTCAGCCAGGTCACCGGCAACAAACATCTGATCCGGTTGGATTTCCTGCAACAGTTTCTTTACGATAGCGACATCGGCATCACTCAGGTCGTTCTTCTTAACAAGACCGGTTTCGTAGAACGGCAGATCCAGGAAATGTACATTTTCATCCTTCACACCTGAATAACGGCAGCCATGACGGGCTTCTTCACGACGGATCGTTCCCTTCATGAACAGTACGTCTTTCTTTTCCGGCTCCCCGTTTTCTACCTTTTCGAAACGCAGATATTTAATGATATCTTCCGCTTTATCCTTTACCGTAGCATCGTTCGGAGAATACTTATCGCAAACGTCACGGAGATATTCGCAATAACGGATCACTTCGTCGTCACCTACAGCGATATTACCGGAAGTTTCATAAGCCACATGCACATCATGGTGCTGGTCGCACAAACGGCGCAGCGTTCCACCCATAGAGATCACATCGTCATCCGGGTGCGGACTGAATACGATCACTTTCTTAGGATACGGAGTGGCACGTTCGGGACGATTGGAGTCGTCGGCATTCGGTTTACCACCCGGCCATCCAGTGATTGTATGCTGGATATCGTTAAATATCTTGATGTTTACATTGTAAGCCGAACCATACAGGGCCAACAGTTCGCCCAGACCATGTTCGCTGTAATCTTTGTTAGTCAGCTTCAGGATCGGTTTGCCGGTCAACTGGCACAACCAAACGATAGCACGACGGATCAATTTGTTATCCCAATCGCAGTTGGTAACCAACCAGGGATGGCTGATTCTTGTCAGTTCGTAAGCAGCGGACAGGTCGATAACAGCCTTTGCATTCATATGATTCTGCAAATAGGTAGAAGGAACAGCTTCGCTCACCTTACCTTCAATCGTATTGGCTACGATACGGGCTTTATCTTCACCCCAGGCCATCAATATAACGTTCTTTGCACGCAGAATAGTAGAGATACCCATTGTGATCACACTGGCCGGGACATTCTCGATAGACTTGAATGTTCTGGCGGCTTCCTTACGGGCATCATTATCCAGCAACACCAGACGGGTACCTACACTGACAGAAGAACCCGGGCCGTTGAAACCGATATTACTTGCATGACCAACGCCCAGTAAGATGTAATCGATGCCTCCTACTGCCTGGATTTGCTGTTCATAGTTTCTGCAGAACTCAAAGATAGCATCCTTCGGCATGGAACCATCCGGTGAATAGATATTCTTCGGATCGATATCCACATGATCGAGGAACGATTCTTTCAGATATGTCAGGTTACTATTAGTCGATGCACTCAGGGGATAGAATTCATATACATTAAATACGATCACGTTGCGGAAGCTCAATTGTTCTTCCTTATGCAGGCGGATCAATTCTTTAAAGACGCTCTGGGGAGAACGTCCTCCGGATAATGCCAGAACAAACATTTCTCCGGCATCCTGCTTTTTACGTATTTGTGAAGCCAATTCCTTTGCGATCGCGAAGGAACCTTCATTTGCCGATTCGTAGATGTTTGTCGGAATCTTTTCAAAACGAGTTAAAACTGATTGCTCGTAAGCGTTTTCCGGACGGTAATACCTGAGCGGTATACGCGTCAGGGTAATTTGAGAACTAAGGTTCGTCTTCATGTTTAATTACGATTTAGTACAACTTTTTTACTTGAACTACAAATATAACAATTCTTCGGCAAATAAAGATTAACGGAAGCAATCAAAAATATCTATTTACCTATAAGTTGGTACTGTCTGTCATCAGGCCAATGTATTCGTTCCTTCCACCAAATGCCCCATCGACCAAACCGAACGGACGTTTAGTTTACGATCCAGGATAACGATGTCCGCATCCTTACCACGCTGTAAAGAACCTTTACGATCGTCCGCACCCATCAGACGGGCAGGTGTTTCGGAAGCCATGCGGATCGCATCGGCCAAAGGTACGCCGGCTTTCTGTGCCATCGTGCGAACCAATACATCCATCGTTGCAATACTACCGACCAATGATGAATGGTCGGCCAACTTACAAACGCCATCTTCGATGATAATACGAGGGTCGGTAACCGGCTTCCCTTCGTTGGCCGCATACGCCAAAGCATCGGTAGTCAGGCAAGTGTTCTCCACCCCTTTCAGCTTGTAAACCAGACGAAGAATCGTTGAAGGCAAATGACGGCCATCGGCAATAACCTCAACGGTCATGTTATCGACAAGGAATACACTTTCCACTGTCCCTTCATATTTGTATTCGCGGCGCTTGTGGAAACCCGGCATCGCATTATAGAAATGAGCGGCATGCGTAAAACCGGCTTCATAAGCTGCTTTAATATCATCGAATTCAGCTTCCGTATGTGATACAGCCGCCAAAATACCTTTTGAATGCAGATAACGGGCAAAATCCAAAGCTCCCGGTAATTCGGGACTGGCATCCCAACGTTTGATGCAAGTCGTACTATCCAGTAAAGACATGTATTCCGAAGATTCAGGATCTTTCAGGGCGTCCGTCAAAAGACTACCTGCCATCTTAGGGTTTAGATAAGGGCCTTCCAATTGCAATCCGAGAACAGGGCTGTTCTTTTCAGCCATCACGCTTTCGCAAACGGCAATACCTTTCCGGATCTCAGAAACAGGCAGCGGAGCCAATGTAGGGAAAATACAGGTAGCGCCATATTTCATATGGGCATTTACCGCTCCATGAAATGCTTCTTCCGTACACTCCTTAAAATCATATCCTCCCCCTCCGTGTATATTCATTGCCACGAAGCCCGGGACGATATACATTCCTTTGGCATCGATTATAGTCGCACCGATCACAGCCAGGTCGCTGTTGGTTACTTCCAGTATTTTTCCATCACTGATCAGGACGGAACCATCCTTCAACCAACCTTGCGGTGTCAGGATCTGTCCGTTTATTATTTGTGTCAACATAACTTCTACTATTTTATTTGTGTTCTATCCCGTTAAAACAGTTTATTGGTTCCTTCCACCAATTTACCCATCGCCCAAACAGCACGTACGTTCAAATCTTTATCCAGAACCATGATATCGGCATCCTTACCACGCTGTAAAGATCCTTTGCGATCGTAAACACCCATAATACGGGCAGGCGTTTCCGAAGCCATCCGGATAGCATCTTCCAAAGGTATCTCCGCATTCTGCACTACCGTACGGATCAGGCGATCCATCGTAGCGACACTTCCCGCCAAAGCCGAACGGTCTGCCAGTTTACATACACCGTCCTCAATGATCACACGGGGGTCGAAAGCAACCTGACTGTCACTTGCGGCACAAGCCAGTGCATCCGTTATCAAACAAGTGCGTTCAACTCCTTTCACTTTATAAACCAAACGAAGGATCGTGGCAGGGACATGGATACCGTCGGCTACGACTTCAACCGTCATATCATCGATCAGATAGATGCTTTCCACAGTTCCTTCATATTTATATTCACGACGTTTGTGGAAACCGGGCATCGCGTTATAGAAATGCGTTGCATGCGTATAACCGGCCTCGTAAGCCGTCTGGATATCTTCATACTCAGCCTGTGTATGACCGACAGCAGCCAGAACACCTTTTGAAGTGATATACTTACCGAACTGCATTGCTCCCGGTAATTCGGGGGCAGCATCCCAGCGCTTGATACAATTGGTTTCTTCCAGCAACGGGATATACTCTTCCGGATCAGGGTTCTTGATATTTTCCGGAATCTGTCCGCCGGCCATCTTCATATTGAAATAATGACCTTCCAGATGTAATCCCAGGATAGGGCTATCCTTTTCAGCCATCAGTTTTTCCGTAGTAGCTGCCGCTTCACGGATCATAGGAATAGTTGAAGATGATAAGGTGGGGAAAATACTGGTAGTACCGTGTTGCATGTGAGCTGCCACTGCTCCACGGAATGCCTCTTCCGTTCCCTCCATAAAGTCACGGCCACCACCGCCATGAACATGGATTTCCACTCCGCCCGGAACGATGTACATTCCTTTGGCGTCAATTAAGTTCGCACCAACTATGGCCAGGTCACAGTTCGTTACTTCCAGGATCTTGTTATCACTGATCAGCACAGAACCATCTTTCATCCAGCCCTGCGGTGTCAGGATACGACCGTTAATAATTTGAGTTAACATAATATTTTGTCTATATAAATTAGGCGTTTGTTATTTATCAATTAGCTACGATTCATAGTATAACAGATAAAGTCTGTGAGAGAGCAAAAGTAAATACTTTTATTTAATTGAGACCCTTCTCCAATCAATATCTTTCAAAAAAAGCGTCTCCGGATTACCGGGACGCTTTTTCGTTTAATTCTTCTAATTCTATCGTCTGTTCCGTCCATGTATCCATGACATCTGACAACTCTTTTTTCAAAGAGGAATAATCGTTGTATAGTGAAGTATCGGAAGCTCCTTCGGGCGTAGCCAGTTTGGCTTCGACAGCTGCAATTGCGTTTTCAAGCTCCGTTATTTTCTTCTCGGCTTCGGCCACTGCCTTTTCAACTTTCTTGATCGCCTTGCTTTGTTCCTTCCGGGCTTCATACGAAAGTTTGTTCTGTGTGGGCTGGGCATCCATATCGTTGGAAGAAGAGGCAGCTTGCGTAGCACGTTCCAGTTCGCGCAAGCTATCCATTTTCTTTCTTTCCAGGAATTCATAAATACCGCCCAGATGTTCAACGACACGCTGGTTACCGAATTCATAGACTTTATCCACCAGGCCATCCAGGAATTCACGGTCGTGGGAAACCACGATCACGGTTCCGTCGAATTCTTTCAAAGCATCTTTCAGTACATCTTTCGAACGCATATCCAAATGATTCGTAGGCTCATCGAGGATCAACAGGTTGACCGGCTCGAGCAGCAGGCGGATCATTGCCAACCGGCTTCTTTCACCACCTGACAGGACTTTTACCTTCTTGTCGGAAGCCTCGCCTCCGAACATAAAGGCACCGAGTATATCACGTATCTTTGTTCGTATATCTCCCTCAGCTACATAGTCGATGGTGTCAAAAACCGTAAGGTTGTCATCCAGCATCTGCGCCTGGTTCTGTGCAAAGTAACCGATCTTTACATTGTGGCCCAACTGTAGTTTTCCCTCGTAGTCGATCTGATCCATGATGCATTTTACAAGGGTAGACTTACCTTCCCCGTTCTTTCCGACAAAGGCTACTTTATCACCACGGTTGATAGTCAGCGTCACATGCTCGAAGATCAGATGATCGCCATAGCTTTTGGAGACTTCCTCCGCGATAACCGGGTAAGAGCCGGAACGGGGAGCCGGGGGAAACTTCAGGCTTAACATGGCTGTATCCACGTCATCCACTTCGATACGTTCTACCTTTTCCAGTTGTTTGATACGCGACTGAACCTGCACAGACTTAGTTGCCTTATAACGGAAACGTTCGATGAATGCCTCCGTATCAGCCAGTTTCTTCTGCTGGTTCTCGAAAGCACGGAGTTGTTGTTCGCGACGCTCCTTGCGGAGTTCCACGTAATCGGAATATTTTACTTTATAATCGTATATCTGTCCCAGTTCGATTTCAATAGTACGGAAAGTGGTATTATCGATAAAAGCACGGTCGTGGGAAACCAGTATTACGGCATTAGCACGGGTTGCGATAAAATTCTCCAGCCATTGGATAGACTCGATATCCAAATGGTTGGTCGGCTCATCGAGCAACAAGACATCAGGACGGCGAAGCAATAACTTTGCCAGCTCGATACGCATACGCCAGCCACCGCTGAATTCGGAAGTAGGACGATCGAAATCAGTACGGGAAAATCCCAACCCGATCAATGTCCGTTCCAGTTCAGCATGATAATTGCTCCCTCCCATCATCTGGAAATGTTCGGAAAGATGGGTTACTTTGTCTATCAGCTTCTGGTAGGATTCAGTTTCATAATCGGTACGTTCAGCCAGCTGCAGGTTCAACCGTTCGATCTCTTTCTCCATTTCCCGGATATGACCGAAAGCCAGTTCCGCTTCTTCCTTAACGGTACGTGTATCTGTCAGCTGCATCTGCTGCGGCAGGTAGCCGATCGTCGTTTCTTTGGGTACACTGACTGTACCGGATGTCGGAGATTGCAATCCAGCAAATATCTTCAACATCGTAGATTTTCCCGCCCCGTTCTTTCCGACCAGTGCGATACGATCTTTCTTGTTTACCACAAACGAAACGTCATCAAAAAGCGTAAAACCGCCAAATTCAACTGTTAGTCCTTCAACCGAAATCATAATTATTTCTATTTTACGGGCACAAAGATACAATTGTTCAGGGCTTCTTCACAAACTTTTCAATGAATAAGAGCAAGTTCTCGTTGACAGGAAGGTCTGGATTAGTGTAAACAGCCATCTGTTTCTGCCTGTCCATCGTGTCGCAATCCTTTAATACATGGTTCATACCGTCTATCAGATGTAATTCTGCCGAAGGCAATGACTGCTTCAGCAGTTCTGCATCTTTTACGGAAATCTGTATATCTGTTTTTCCCTGCAATAGCAGGACAGGAACGGTCAGTTTCTTTATTTCTTCCTGCGGGTTATATTTATAACAGGAAATAAGATACGGTTGGACGGAAGAACGGAATAAAGCTTGTAACCCCAACGGAACACTCGGTACTAACTTCCCTGCCTTCAGTGAGTCATTGATGGATACAATCATTTTCCGTATCACTTCAGGTTGTGCCGACATCTGCTCTTCCAGTATATCCGACAAAGGGCGGCCTGCTCCTGCCAATGATATATATCCTTTTACTTTCGGGTTATTCTGGCTTGCAACCATTCCGATCAATGCCCCTTCACTATGACCAGCTATATAAATGCCACTCAAACGACGGTCGCGGGATAAGAGATCGATCCACTCGCGTACATCTTTTATAAGGTCTTCGAAGCGCATGGAATATTCATCTTTTCCGGCAGCCGCACTTGAAGCTATTCCCCGCTTATCAAAACGAAGAGATCCGATCCCTCGCCTGCCCAATTCTTCGGCCAGATATTTCAACGAATTATTCTTCATCCCTGCCGGGGCTGAATTACCATCCATATCGGTAGGCCCCGAACCTGCAATAATCAGCACCAACGGATAGGTAGAAGCTCCCGGTGCAATTATCTTTCCATTGATCTGCCCAGAGGAAGTATTCAGACTGATGGAACGTTCGTTTAGCCGGACAGGCATTTGGGCTGAAATTGCCAGGCTAAAAAACAGGATACAAAACGAGACGAATATACGGTAAGATATATGCTGCATATACATTAATATTATATTATACTCACAAAGCTAAGAAAACAAATACAGATATACAAAAAACTATGTCTTATACTGAATAGGGTTTACACCCAGTGTAACCATAAAGTGTAAAAAAATGCAAAATCGTAAGAAATGTCATTATGAAGAAAGTTTCAAATTAGAGGTTCTAACAGACTACTATGCCAGTGGCAGCAGTGTTCGTTCAATAACACTGAAGTATGGTCTAAGCTGTACCCGTGTGCTTTTATCCTGGCTGCAACGCTATCCTATTGATGGCAAAGAGTTATCTTTGTCAGAAGAAGTAATAAGCAAGCATATGGAAAAGATTGAAGACCGATCAAATCCTCGGTCCGAAAAGGCGTTAAATCAACGTATAGCAGAGCTTGAAAAGGCTCTGTGGTATGCCAATCTCCGGGCTCGCGGCTTGGAGCTCCTCATTGATGTAGCAGAGAAAAATGAGGGCATAAGCATCAGAAAAAAGCCTGGTGCCAAACAGTAACTCTCCTGCGTGAAGAGTATCAGCAAGAAAGTGTTGAAACTCTTTGCGGATTGTTTGGTAATAGTAGGCAAGCCTACTATCAGTACAAGAAAGAACATGCTGGCCAAGAGATCGTGGAGAACATGATTTGTTCGGCTGTAAAGGAATATCGAATGGAAGATCCCGGCATAGGTGCTTTTAAACTGTATCTAATCCTTTGTGATCTCTATGGGCGTGATCAAATGATGGGACGTGATTCTTTTTACAAGCTTCTACGGCGTAAAAAGCTGATGCTCAAGCCTTCCAAAGGACGTCGGACAACAAACTCCAATCATCGGTATCGCAAGCATAAGAACCTGATAAAAGGCTTCACACCGGATGCGCGTAATCAATTGTGGGTAAGCGACATAACCTACATACCATTAAAAGATACGGTTTGCTATCTGCATCTGATAACTGATGCTTATTCTCATAAAATAATTGGTTGGTGCATGGCTCCCGGACTTCATGCCGTTTATACGTTAAGTGCTTTAAATCAGGCTATAAAACAGGTTGGTAGTGAACCTCTGTCAGGACTGATTCATCATTCGGACAGAGGCGTCCAGTATTGCTGTGACTTATATGTGCAGACATTGACTGACCATCATATAGCTATCAGTATGACAGAGGATTACAAGCCAACAGACAATGCTGTAGCCGAGCGGGTTAATGGAATAATCAAACAGGAGTGGCTTTACAAGATGGGGGTGTTTGAGAAGCTGGAAGAGATAGAAAAGAAAATGTGTCAAATCATTGATTTCTATAATACCAAGCGTCCTCATATGAGTAACAATATGCTTACTCCCGAGAAAGCCCACCAGGGCACAGGGGTATTGAAAAAGTACTGGAAAAACAAAGTTTATACACCCAAAGAGGCTATGAACCAGGATTATGTATAACTTTGCAAGACCCGGAAAGAATAGGCGATGGTTTATGCCATTGTTATTCCTAAACAAGAGGAAGGGCATCGAGCCCTCCCACTTGTTCCCCCGGAAAGAAAGAGGCTCCGGATTGTCCATTGTTGACCGTGTAAACTTTTTTAGTAAGACACGGTTAGCTACTGTAAAGAGTATCAGTATGAATAAACTTATTTTGACAAGTTTTTTAGTATTGAAGTAATTAATTTGTAAACCTATTTCAGGTAAAGTCACTATCCGGCAAGTAGTTATAATACCATATATTATAATAATAGAGTATCATAATATATGAGAATGCAATATCATAATATATGGTACAGAAGTATCACAATATATGGTACTAATGAATCATATATTATAATAATCTTACAGAAAAGTTACTTATTAGGTAGAAACAAACAGAGGGTATTTATTAGATAAATTAGAGATCCATAAAGACATAGTTCTAGTAGAACTATTTTAAAACAACGCTGCACAAATAGCAAAGTTTTTAATTTTAATGCATACATTTATTATAAATTCTCAGAGAAGTAGTAGCCTCTTGTCCGTATTGATAATTAACACAACTGTCAACAGGCTAAGACTTCACTTATAATTCTGAAGAAATGTATGGATAAATATCTAAAAATTTGCTAAATTTGCATCATTATTTTACCATAGTCCTACTAGAACTATGTTAGCAACAGTACTAGTATTAATTATCAATAAAAAACACATGAATTACAGGTCTATTTTAAAGCAAAATCAACTATCATTGCTTTTAATCGCACTTGCTTTTCCTGTTTCAGTAACCGCATCTTCCCTGTATGCCACTACAGCAGAAGTATCTATTACACAACAGAAAAAAGCCATAAGCGGAGTAGTTTTCGACGGTGGAATGAATGAACCATTGATTGGAGCCAATGTTGTTATTAAAGGAACAACGAACGGTACGGTTACCGATCTGGATGGAAAATTCACACTAGAAGCCAATCCTAACGACATTCTGGTCATCAGTAGCATCGGATTTAAAACACTGGAAATTAAAGCATCTGAAGCTTCCAAAGGAAAAATAACTTTGAAGGAAGATTCACAGGCGCTGGATGAAGTTGTAGTTGTTGGCTATGGTGTACAGAAGAAAGCAAACCTGACAGGGTCAGTTGCTACTGTAAAAGCGGAGACATTAGAATCCAGACCCGTATCCAGCGTATCTGCTGCATTAGCCGGACAGATGCCAGGTGTTACGGCAATTCAAAGTTCAGGTCGTCCGGGCAGCCAGACCGGAACTATTACTATTCGTGGTAAAAACTCTGTCAATGCCGTAAGTCCTCTTGTTATTGTAGATGGTGTACCCGGAAGTATGAATACAATCGACCCGTCTGATATCGAGAGCCTGACTGTACTAAAAGATGCTTCTTCCGCTGCCATCTATGGTGTACAAGCAGCAAACGGAGTAATCCTTATCACGACTAAAAAAGGTAAAAAAGGGGAAAGAGCTCGCGTAAGCTATTCTGGTAATGTAGCTTGGGCAACTCCGACCATGCGTCCCAAATTCCTGGGATCAGCTGATTATGCAATGCTATACAACGAAGCGACATTAAATGATAATCCTAACAATCCGCTTCGTTTCACAGATGAAGATATCGAACTTTATCGCAATGGCTCCGACCCATACGGTCACCCGAACACAGACTGGTATAAGGAAACAATGAAGAAAAACTCCATTGAAACGATGCACCACTTATCCATCAGCGGAGGTTCAGAAAAGACCAGTTATAGCGCATCTGTCGGTTACACTCAACAGGACGGTTTGATAGACGCTAATAATTATAAACGTTTCAATGCCCGCACAAGTATCGATTCACAAATCAACAAATGGTTTTCCGCCGGAATGAATGTTTCAGGCTACCGAGGTACTCTGATGGACGGATGGAACAGTGTGGCTAGTATGACACAATTCACAAACCGCGCCACTCCGATTGAAGGTGTCCGTAATGAAAATGGAGACTTTCTTTACCACGGAAAAGACAATCCGGTCGCTTTATTAGGACGTGACGGCTTCAAAAGGACAATGGATCAACAAGTAAACGGAACATTGTACGGACAAGTCAACATCCTGCCAAATTTATCTGCCAAAGCATTATTCTCTATCCGTAACGACTTCCGCGACGAAAATGGTTTCAAGACAAACATTGTTTACGGTGAGAAAAACGAGGCCAACACCGGATTACGCGAAGCTAATGAAAAACAGACTTGGTGGAACTGGTATACCACACAGGTTCTGATAAATTATAATGAAACCTGGGGGAAACACGACCTGGGCTTACTTGCCGGTTTCGAACAGATCGACCAACGTTATAAACATTTGGAAGCAACCCGCAAAGGAGGAGGCAACAATGAGTTGCAGGAATCATTGAGTACGTTGGATGCTTCATCACAAACAAATAAGGAAACAGGTTACGAAGTTGCTCACCGTTCTTATTTCGGCCGTGCACAATACAGTTTTGCTGACAAATATCTTTTTGAAGCCAATGTCCGCATAGACGGTTCCTCTCGCTTTGCTTCAGGTAACCGCTGGGGAACCTTCCCTGCTTTTTCGGCCGGTTGGAGAATAACGGAAGAAGAATTTATGAAGAACGCCGATATTAGTTGGCTGAGTAACCTGAAACTGCGTGTAGGCTGGGGACAGACCGGTAACGAAGAATTGAAAGACGATGAAGTTTATCTGACAATTCCTTCTTACGCTTATGAAAAGTATATGTTTGGCAATTCCCTATATTCTACTGCATATGAAAGTCGCTATGCCAACAAGGATCTGAAATGGGCTACTGTTACCAGTCTGGAAGGAGCCATCGAAGCTTCTTTCTTGAATAATAAATTAGGATTTGAACTGGCTGGATATAAAAAATCGACCAAAGATATGCTTCTTTTGCTCCCTGTACAAGGTGTTTTCGGCCTGGACGCTCCCAGACAGAATGCCGGTGAAGTACGGAACACAGGTTTCGACCTGAGTGTATTCCATAATAACGTGGTAAACAAGGATTTCAGATATGACATCAATTTCAACTTGGCATATGTTCACAACGAATTGGTCGACCTGAAAGGTACTGAAGGTAAAGAGCCAGGAGACGGACGCGATAATTTCTGGTTCTTGGAAGGATATCCTATCGGTTCTTATTACGGCTACAAAGCTGACGGTTATTTCAACACAGAAGATGATCTGAAGAATCATGCCAAACGCACTGGAACAGAACAATTGGGCGACATCAAATATGTGGACCTGAACAATGACGGAAAGATCGATGCAGCCAACGACCGCGAAGTAATCGGCAAAGAATTCCCTAGTTGGACTGCCGGACTTGGTGCCAATCTTTACTACAAGAATTTCGACCTGTCATTCTTCTTTCAGGGAGCTTTCGATGTAGATGCCTATGTAAACGGTGAAGCAGCCTATGCTTTCTTTAACGGAGGTAAAGTACTGGAACGCCATCTGGATCGTTGGACTCCGACCAACCACGACGCATCTTATCCGCGCATCACGATGTCCGACCAGATCAACTACCAGCTCTCTTCCTATTGGTTGGAAGACGCTTCATATGTCCGTCTTAAGAATCTGACGGTCGGTTATAACTTACCAAAAACGTTGCTGGCCAAAATCAATCTGGAACGTGTGAAAGTGTATGTAACCGGTGAAAACCTGTTCACTATTACAGGTATGGATAGCCTTGACCCGGAATCTGCACCAAGCAATTCACGCGGCGGACTTTACTCAAATGTAAGAAAGATCTCTGTGGGTCTTAAAGTTGGATTTTAAATAATTAGTTTATCAATCAGAAATATGAAAAAGAATCTTATATATATAGCTATCTCGGCTGTTACACTGCTTAGTTTCAGCTCTTGTAGCGATTTCCTGGACAGAATACCACAGGACGAACTATCCGACGGAAGTTTCTGGAAAACACCAAACGATGCTAAAATGTTCATTGGAGACGTATACCGTCAGGTTATGCCGGGGAAATATAATGGAGATGTAGACGGAGATATTGACTCGGATAATGCCGTACACGGCATCAAATGGGCAGCCGGTAATGTATCGAAAGGTATCTACGATCCGGCAGATATGGGTTGGAAAGATGATTATAAAGCCATCCGGGCCTGCAATGTATTACTGGAAAAGATCGATCTGATCGAGAACTTCCCCCAAACCGACAAAGAAGCGACGATTGGAGAAGCACGTTTCCTGCGTGCCTTCACTTATTTCGGACTGATCCAGACTTTCGGTGATGTTCCTTATGTGGAAAGCACACTTGATCTGCATGACATGGATGGCATCACCCGTACCCCGGTTGACCAGGTATATGACAAAGTAATGGAAGACCTGGACTATGCAGCAACCCACTTACCTGCCCAATGGCCGACAAGCGATTACGGACGTGCAACCAAAGGAGCAGCCAATGCGATGAAAGCCCGTGCCGCACTTTACTTCAAACATTTCGACACAGCAGTCAATGCGGCTAAGGCCGTCATGGACTCCGGCGAGTACGAGCTGTTTGATGCCAACAATACCGGCAAATACGCTGAATTGTTCTGGGAAAGCCAGGAAGCCTGTAAAGAAGCTATTTTGGTAAGACAATTCAATGCTCCGGAACTAACGCATTACCTGATCGGCTGGGAATGTTTCCCGACATTAGGCTGGGGCGGTATCAACCCGACACAGAGCCTGGTAGATGCTTTCGAATGTGCAGACGGTTCTCCCATCACAAAATCGGAAACATACGATGAAACAAATCCGTTTAAAGACCGCGACCCTCGTCTGGAAGTATGTGTATTACATGACGGTGAAGTGATGTATGGTGTTACAGTAAAAACAGCTCCGCTTAAATCAAGTGGTAGCACAGGAGTGGCACAACATAACGATGCAACCGCTACCGGCTACTATCAGCAGAAATGGCTTGATCCGAGCATCGACCCTCAATCTACAGGGTGGGATATGGGAAAAGACTGGCACGTGATCCGTTTTGCGGAAGTGCTGCTTACTTATGCCGAAGCCAAAAACGAAATATCTGGCCTGGATGCATCCGCTTTCGAAGCTGTCAACCGTGTACGCCGCCGTGTCGGCATGCCAGAACTGCAAAACACAGACGCATCCAAACCGACTTATTGCGGCACACAGGATGCACTGCGCCAGCGTATCCGCAATGAATGGCGTGTGGAATTCGCACTCGAAGGCAGTAAACGCAAATGGGACATCCGCCGTTGGGGTATCGCCAAGGATGTACTGAACGCTCCGTTCCTAGGTATGAAATACAAACTCATAGACGATCCAAACGCTTGGGAAGGTGATAATGGTAAAGTATGTATCCTGTATCAGGGAGAGAACATTAAGCTGACAGGTAGCAAATATGAAGATCATAACTATTTGTTTCCAATTCCCCAATCTGAAATAGACTTGAATCCGGCTCTGACACAGAACCCGGGTTATGCAACCAAAGATTAAATTACTATGCAGGGACATCCAACCTTCCCGGGGAGGATGTCCCTCTCTTCGTATATAAGGCGTTCGTCCCTTACCGTTGACGACCACCGTCTCTCCCCGTTGACGATGACCGTAAATAACCGAGCATGCAATCAACACATGAAAACCAGTAATATTCGAATGAAGCAAATCTCCTTTTTCCTTTCCGTCCTACTCTTTCTACTATTCTTCCTTCTCCTGGAAGGTCCGATGTTTTATATACCTTATTATCACGAACAGCATCATCTGTTCCTTTTCACTCAAACCTACCTGGACAGCCATCTTTCCGCACCGGGACAGTTGCTCGGTTACCTGACCGATTTCTGCATACAGTTCTTTTATCTGCCGCATACAGGAAAGGGTTGGTTCGCTTTGCTGCTTTCTCTACCTTATCTTCTTAACGTCACGATCTGCCACAGATTAACCAGGAAACACGATCTCTTTCTATTGGCTTTGGTTCCTTCCCTCTGGCTCCTGATCCAATACCTGTCTGTCGATTTTCCGGTTGCCCATATTGTCGGGTTAGATTTTTGCCTGCTGGTTTATTGGGCTATCAGTTCCGTAAAACCGAACCGGCTGAAACTTATATTATTCATACCGGCTACTGCCATATTATATTGGATATGCGGATGGATTTATCCAGTCATTACGCTCATTATCATTCTTATCCCGATGTTATCCGCCTTATCTGTGACCGGATATATAACAAACAATAAATACCGTCTGGCTACCAACCTATTCAGCTTACTGGTCTACGCCGGAGGTACTTTCTACTTTTTCATCTTCTCGTATAATATGCGTGAACGGCTGATCATCGAAGCTGAAATACATCTTAAGGCCGGCCAATGGGAACAGGTAATGGACTGCTGCCGACGATACCGCGGACAAAACCAGTTAATCTTATATCTCAACAATATAGCCCTTTACCATATGGGTAAAATGCCTGACAACCTGTTCGACTATCCGCAAACGATGGGAGTACAATCACTCTATCTGCCCTGGAAAAGCGATAGCCGCCAAACCGAATACGGACATTATATCTACGAACAACTCGGCTATATAAACGAAGCACACCGCTGGGCCTTTGAAGCGATGACCGTATTCGGCGAAACAGCTCCAAACCTGATCAACCTGATCCGTTACAATATCGTCAACCACCGCCCGAAAGTAGCCATGCGCTTTATCCGGAAGCTAAAGCACTCTCTTTTCTACCGGAAACAGGCAGAAAAACTGGAAAAACATCTTTCTTCCGGAGAACTCACCGGCTTAAAGACCATCCCTTACGATAAAGATGAAAAAGTCCGCTTTGCCAATATTCTGAATATAGGGCCGGAGCTTAGCTATTTATGCGATAAAGACTCTACCAACCGGATGGCGTTCGAATACCTGATGAGCGACCTGTTATTGAGTAATCAGCTAGTCCGTTTTGCAGAGAACCTGAAACGGATACGCTCTTTCTCCTATCCGGCACTTCCCCGGATATACGAGGAGGCACTTTACACCTATCGACTGGGAGTAGACGAAGATACCTTCAACAAACTAGGCTTCGACATCAGCCCGGCCACGGAAGAAAGGTTTAAAGCCTATTACGCCCTTTACCAGAGAAAAGACAGGCAGGCACTGAAGAAGCAATTCGGTAACACCTACTGGTATTACCTCAACTTTCTCAGTCCTTACGGAAACAAAGTAATCACCAAGTAATCCCCCTATAAAATGAAATATTTCCCTCTTCATTGGCACATTGGCATACTAGCCTGTTGGCTCATTATCTCCGTTAGCTGTACTCAGCCCCGTATAACCCCGGAAGTACAGACCGACAAGGCGGTCGCCCTCTTCCCCGACTATACCGGAGTCACTTTCCCTTCCAACATAGCTCCCCCCAATTTCAGGATCTTGGAAGAAGGGGACGAATTCTACACGGAGATCGGCAATAAGGAAAATACCTATATTACGATCCGAAGCAAACAGCCATCCGTAACGATCCCCGCCGGGCAATGGAAAGAGTTGCTAAAGCATACAGCCGGTAATACATTCTTTATCCGCATATCTATCAGCCAAAACGGCAAATGGACGCAACATCCGGATATTACCAATGTGATTGCCCGTTCTGCTATCGACCCGTATCTTGTTTACCGGCTACTTTACCCAGGATATGAGCTCTGGAATCAAATGGGCATTTATCAACGTGATCTGACTTCCTATAAAGAAACACCGCTTATCGAAAACCAATCCATAGAAGAAGGGTGCCTGAACTGCCACACCTTCTGTAAAAACTCTCCGGAGACAATGATGATACACATACGCGGAAAAGCGGGAGGCACATTGATCCGCCGGCAAGGGAATATAGACAGGATAGAAGTCAAAGCACAGGAAATGGCAAACTCCGGTGCCTACGCATCATGGCATCCCGAAGGCAGATACCTGGCTTTCTCCGTCAACGAGATACAGCAATACTTCCACTCCACCGGCCCTAAAGCGGTAGAGGTATCAGACTCCGAGTCAGACCTGGTGATACTGGATACGGAAACAAATACACTGATCACAGACACTGCCGTCTACGGTAAAAAGTGGATGGAAACCTTCCCTGCCTGGAACTCGTCAGGAGACATGCTTTATTACTGCCGCAGCAAGGCCATAAATAAAAAGACCCCGTTGGATAGTATCCGTTACGACCTGTACAGGATCCCTTTCAATGCGACAGATGAAAGTTTCGGAACCCCCGAATGTGTTTTCAATGCTTCCGAAACAGGCAAAAGTATCTCTTTCCCCCGTATCTCACCGGACGGAAAGTTTCTGATGTTTACCTGTTCCGATTACGGAAACTTCTCCATCTGGCACCCGGAAAGCGAATTATATCTGCTCAACCTGGAGACTGGCAATATACGTAATATGGAGGAAGTAAACAGTAACGATGTAGAAAGCTTTCACACCTGGTCATCTACCGGCGAGTGGTTCGTTTTCAGCAGTAAACGGCTGGACGGATTATGGGCACACCCTTATATAGCAAGCTTTGACAGCCGGACAGGGATGGCAGGAAAACCCTTTGTCCTTCCGCAGAAAGATCCTGATTTCTACCTCGATTTCACGAAGACATTCAACCTTCCGGAACTGATTACTAAACCGATAGAATACAGAGAAGAACTGATCGACGGGTGCCGAAATAATAGAAGAACAGTAAGTTGGAAAACAAAATAATTATTATCTTCGTCCCCAATTAACTAACTACTAACATCAATTTCAATAATTCATGAAGAAAAAAGGATTAACATTATTAGTGGCAACCACATTAGCCAGCAGTGTATTGTTCTCTTCCTGTATCGGATCGTTCGGTTTAACGAACAAACTCCTGGATTGGAACAGAAACATCGACAGTAAATTTGTAAACGAATTGGTATTTATCGCATTCTGGATCGTTCCGGTTTATGAAATATCTGCACTTGCCGACGTATTGGTTCTCAACTCCATTGAATTCTGGAGTGGAAACAATCCGGTAGCTGATGCGGGAAGTGTTAAAACAATAGAAGGAAAAGATGGTATCTACACCGTTGAAACAAAGAAGGACGGATACCATATCCAGAAAGAGGGCGAAGAAAAAGCAATCGACCTGGTATTTGACGAAACAGACAAGAGCTGGAGCGTTGAAGCTGACGGAGAAGCAACCAAATTACTGAAGTTCAAAGACAACGACGAAGTTGTTATGTTCCTCCCCGACGGTAAGGAAATGAATGTCGAGCTGAATCAGGCCGGTGTTCTGGCATTCCGTCAAGTTGTTGAAGGATACTCTTTCTATGCTGCTAAATAAATAGCATTCATACTCATCAGGGGAATTGATAATTATCCAGGTGCTTAATTATCAGTTCCCCTTTCTTCAGACTATACCAATCTAAATAAATACAGATGAAACACTCTATTAAAAAAGCTGTGCTCGCAGGAGCATTCAGTTGCTTCCTTCTGGGGTCTGTACTGGCTGACGGTACGCCAACCACCCAGGCAACGAAGCCGTATTGGCAAGACATTCAAGTCGTTGCCGTAAACAAAGAGCTGCCACGCTCCTCGTTCATGACGTACGGGGATCGTTCTACCGCTCTTTCTTCCCGCTTTGAAAAAAGTCCGTACTATTCGCTGCTGAACGGTACATGGAAGTTCTTCTTCGTAGACTCCTATAAAGATCTTCCTGCCAATATCACTGATCCTTCAATAAACACTTCTTCCTGGGATGATATTACCGTTCCGGGTAACTGGGAAGTTCAGGGACATGGCACAGCCATCTATACCAATCACGGGTATGAGTTCAAACCACGTAATCCGCAACCTCCGCAATTGCCGGAAGCTAACCCGGTAGGTGTTTACCGCCGCGACTTCGAAGTACCGGCCAACTGGGACGGACGCGATGTATATCTGCATATCGCCGGAGCCAAATCGGGCCTTTACGTTTATGTAAACGGACAGGAAGTCGGTTACAGCGAAGACTCCAAGAATCCGGCCGAATTCCTGATCAACAAATATCTGCAACCGGGTAAAAACGTACTTACCCTGAAGATATTCAGATGGAGCACCGGTTCTTATCTGGAATGCCAGGACTTCTGGCGCCTCAGCGGTATCGAACGTGATGTGTTCCTGTGGTCGCAGCCGAAGATTGCCGTGAACGACTTCCGCGTGATCTCCACACTCGACGATACGTATAAAAACGGTATCTTCAAACTGGCTGTCGACATCAAGAACCATACAAAAGAAGCCAAAGACATTACCGTATCTTACGAACTGCTGGATGCTAAAGGTCAATCCGTTGCAACAGCCGACAATAAACTATGGGTAGGTGCCAACAGCATCCAGACAGCCTCTTTTGAGAAAGACCTGAACGATGTGGCTACCTGGAACGCCGAACACCCCAATCTTTATAAACTGTTGATGACAGTAAAAGAAGATGGTAAGGTGACAGAAGTCATTCCTTATAACGTTGGTTTCCGCCGCATCGAGATCAAGCCGATCGACCAGATCGCCGGTAACGGTAAGCCGTACACAGTCCTGCTGTTCAACGGACAGCCGATCAAGTTCAAAGGCGTGAACATCCACGAACATAATCCGTTAACCGGACATTATGTAACGGAAGAACTGATGCGTAAGGACTTCGAAATCATGAAGAAGAACAACCTCAACTCCGTTCGTTTATGCCACTATCCGCAAGACCGTCGCTTCTACGAACTGTGTGACGAATATGGACTGTATGTATATGACGAAGCGAACATCGAATCGCACGGTATGTATTATAGCCTGAGTAAAGGCGGTTCACTGGGTAACAACCCGGAATGGTTGCTCCCGCACATGGATCGTACCATGAATATGTATGAACGCAACAAGAACTACCCGTCGGTAACCATCTGGTCGCTGGGTAACGAAGCCGGTAACGGATACAACTTCTATCAGACTTACCTGTATGTGAAGAATAAAGACAAAGAATTGATGGACCGTCCAGTCAACTACGAACGTGCCCTTTGGGAATGGAATACAGATATGTATGTACCGCAATACCCGAGTGCCGGATGGTTGGAAGAGATCGGAAGTAAAGGTAGCGACCGTCCGGTAGCTCCTTCCGAATATGCCCACGCAATGGGTAACTCGACCGGCAACCTATGGGATCAGTGGAAAGCGATCTACAAATATCCGAACCTTCAGGGTGGCTGGATCTGGGACTGGGTAGACCAGGGACTTCTTGTTAAAGATAAAGACGGCAAAGAATTCTATGCTTATGGCGGCGACTTCGGTGTAAACATGCCTAGCGACGGTAACTTCCTTTGCAACGGTATCGTAAACCCGGATCGCACTCCGCACCCGGCAATGGAAGAGGTTAAGTTCAGCCATCAGAATATCGGCTTTGAAGCAGTAGACGCTGCTAATGGTGTATTCAAAATCACCAACCGTTTCTACTTCACCAACCTGAAGGATTATATGATCACTTATACTGTTAAAGCAAACAACAAGGTGATCAGCAGCAACAAACTATCTCTCGATATGGCACCGCAGGCTTCACAGGAAATAACAGTTCCGGTCGCCGGATTGAAACCGCAGGCCGGTGTAGATTACCTGGTTAATTTCGTTGTTTCTTCTACCAGACCGAACGGGGTTGTTCCTGCCGGTTTCGAGGTGGCAAAGGATCAGTTCCTGTTACCTATCACTGCTGACAAGGTGGCTTATAAGGCCGGTGGCCCTAAACTGACTGTATCTGAAGAAGGTGACAATGTGAAGGTTACTTCTTCTAAAGTAAACTTCGTGTTTGATAAGAAATCTGGTGTTGTCAGCTCCTATAAGGTAGGCGGCACGGAATACTTCAACGAAGGCTTCGGTATCCAGCCGAATTTCTGGCGTGCTCCTAACGATAATGATTACGGTAGCGGTAACCCGAAACGTCTGGAAATATGGGAACTGTCGAGCCGTAACTTCAACGTAACAAAGGCATCTGCCGAAATCGTCGAAGGAAATGCGATCGTCAATGTAGAATACAAATTACCGGCCGGTAATGAGTTCCTGATTACTTACAAGATCTATCCTGACGGTGTAATGAACGTGGCTACCCACTTCACTCCTGCCCATCTGGATGGCGTAAAGATCGGTATTTCCGAAGCGACTGCCACTGCAACGTTCTCACCGGGACGTGATAAAGTGAGCGAACGCGATAAGATGGTTGTTCCCCGTATCGGCGTACGTTTCCGTCTGCCTGCTACGATGGATCAACTGGAATACTTCGGACGTGGCCCGCTGGAAAACTACTGGGATCGTAAGGCCGGTTACATAATCGGACAATACAAGAGCACAGCGGAAGATCAATACTTCCCCTATGTTCGTCCGCAGGAAAACGGCCACCATTGCGATACCCGTTGGATCACACTGGGTGGTAAGGGCAAAAACCTGTTGATCGTTGCCGACGACGAAATGGAATTCAACGCAATGCGCAACTCCGTTGAAGACTTCGATGCAGGTAAAGCAACCAACCGTCCGTTCCAATGGAACAACTTCACGCAGGAAGAGATAGACAACCGACCGAACATCGGCCCGTACGACAAACCTCGCCAGACCCATATCAACGACATCACTCCGCGTAACTTCGTGGAAGTATGTGTTGACCTGAAACAACAGGGACTGGCCGGTTACGACAGCTGGTATTCACGTCCGGAAGCCCAATACACATTGCCTGCCGATCAGGAATACAAATGGGGCTTCACTGTGATCCCCGCCGGAAATGCCGGCAGTGCACAAAAGAAAGCCGGCTTTAGCTACAAATAAGTAAAGCAATATTATAAGAAAGAAAGGGGATTCTGAATGAACAGAGTCCCCTTTTTGTATATTATTAGAATTGTTAAGTGCGTATTTACTACATCATGAAACTATACAAAGCTAGCCGTATATCCGAATAACGGAACACGTAGCCGGCAGAGAGCAGGCGGGCTGGATAAGCCTGTTGCCCTTTGGTGAGCAACTCCTCTCCTTCTCCATAGAGATAGTGAAATATTTTTCCGGGAATAGTCAGCCAGGCCGGACGGTGCATCACCTCGGCAGTCGCTTTTGCGAAAGCCCGGTTCGTCAACGGTTGAGGGGCAACCAGATTGATAACTCCGGAGAGCTCGTCATGGTCGATAATAAACTGAATAGCATACAATACATCATCTATATGTATCCACGAAAAACCTTGTTTACCGGAAGCGATCTTCCCACCCACAAAGAAACGGAACGGCAACAACATCTTCGGCAGAGCTCCCCCGTCTTTCGACAGTACCACACCGAAACGGGCAATAACCAACCGCACATCCCTCGATAGCTTCTGGGCTTCTTCTTCCCAATGGATACAGACGTCGGCCAGGAAGCCGGTGCCTTCGGAAGTGCTTGTTTCCGAATAGATACCCTCATCCGGGTAAATACCTACTGCGGAAGCGGATATAAACAATTGCGGCTTGACCGGCATCTCATTAATGATCGACACCAGTCGCCGTGTCGTATACACACGGCTGTTCTTTATTTTACGTTTAGCCCGGCCAGTCCAACGTTGATTAATGGTTGTACCGGCCAGATTGATCACGACATCACATCCGGAAAGAGCCTCTTTCAGCTTCTCATTAGTCCTGAGACGAAACATCGAATGCTTCAGAGGGACAACGATATCTCCCCTGCCGGAAAAGAAATCCGTCAGATGCCGTCCTATAAAACCGGAATTACCACTAATTGCGATCTTCATCTCCTTTTTAATCAATTTATGCTTCTCTAGTAGAACAACCTGAAGAAGTGGTTTGTTTTAATTGATTGGAGACGATTGTATTAAAGGTTGTAATTCTTCTTCAAAAATATCTTTACTGATAATACGGTAATGCGGAGAATAACTGTCTTCGAAGATTCTACTGTGATGCCCTACATATTCACCTCGGCTCAAGCGGTCGTCGATCTCTTTTTTATCTTCTTCATAACCGGGAAGGGAAAGATCCATTGAACGGATAACAGCTTCGATCTGTTCCCACTCCTTTTGCCACTCGGCTACAGGAACCGGACGGATGCCATTCACGCTACGGATAAAGGCATCGAAATATACGGGATAAGGGATTTGCCCCTTTTTAATAACGGACAGGTTCACCCGGTAGAAGTTTCCTTCCCAGCCGGTAGGTTCCGCTATTTCCCCTTTGGTATCCGTATAAGAGGCCATTTCACGGCGCAGGTAATTGGCAGCGGCAGTCGTATCGCTGACGATATGGCCGGGGCCGAATTTATCCTGAAAGAAATTCTTATACAGGTCTTTCAGTGTCGATTTGGGATAGGTCTGCATCTGCCTTTCGACAGCCTGGCGGACTGCCTTTTCAAAGTCTGTCTTCTCCGCCGCGGAACCCCACAGGCAGAGAAGACAGAGAAAGGATATAAGCAGATTTCGCTTCATACTTATTTAATGACTTCTTTTAATGTATCGTGCAATTCTTCACCGGTGATATTCTTGGCGATGATTACACCATTAGGGTCGAGCAGGACGTTGGCTGGGATACCACGAACACCGTACAATGCAGGTATTTCAGAGTCCCAATACTTCAGGTCGGATACATGTGTCCAGGTCAGCTGGTCGTCGGCAATCGCTTTCAGCCATTTGTCCTTATTGTTATCGAGGGAGATTCCCAGGATGGTGAAATTCTTATCCTTATAGTCCTGGAATGCCTTCACGACATTCGGATTCTCGCGGCGACAAGGAGGGCACCAGGATGCCCAGAAGTCGAGCAACACATATTTACCACGGAAATCAGCCAGGGCAACCGCAACTCCGGCAGTGTCCGGCAAAGAGAAATCAGGAGCCGTCTTACCGATCTGTACATTCTCCAACTGGCCGATGATACCATCCAGATCCTTTACATAAGGACAACCGGCCAAAGCCGGAGATATCTTGGCGCGGGTAGCTTTCAACTGATCCAGCGGTAACTGGTAGGTGAAATAACGATACAGATAGAAAGCCGCAGCCGGAGAGTCCGGATATTTGCTGATCAGGCTATCGATATCGAAACCATTCTCAAATACTTTGCTCTGATTTTCCTGGAAAACGGCATTCACGGGAGAGTTCTGCACGATAATCGTCTCACCGTCATTCCCAATCGTTACATCCATAGTAGTATTCTCAACAAAGAGCTGCACCGGATAATTCATATTCTCGGTGGCCAGACCATACAGGAGAGGCTGATCCACTTCCCCCTTAAATGTAAACTTACCTTCCTTGATCTCGGCGGTATCTACATCGAAGAACATTTTATTACGGAATGATTTCAGGTAGATCTTGCCATCCGGCATATTCTCTACGACTCCGTTTATCACATAACCTTTAGGCGTTTCCTGGCAGCTAGCCAACAGGAATACGGCCATAACCATCATTAACAGTTGTTTCATTTGACGTTGTTTTTTTATTTAATACCGGGATGATGATATCTCCCTTTCTTCAGGCTTATCTTACCATACTCTATGGCGCGTACCGGGCAACGGTGAATACAGGCAACACATTGCACACAGGTATCCGACCAAACAGGCTTCCCATCGGACAGTGTGATCGTGCCGGTTGGACAAACCCGTTCGCACAAGCCACAAGAGATACAGTCGTCTGTCACCCGAAAGGAGTTCTTCCCTATCGCAAAGTTAGTAAAAAGCGGATATACACAGTAGCTTTTCAGTCCGGGCAGGCTTCCTTTCTTGTATAAATTAACGTTTTTACCATCCCGGATAGCTTCGGCAATAGCGGCAACCGCCGAAGGGGCTTCTTTCAGTTTTTGCTCTTCCACCTCTTTACTGTCCACATCGAAACCCGGCAGCAGGATATAGTTGTTAGGCATAATGACGGAGTAACTGGCGGTCAGTGTGATACCTCTTTTCCCCAGTGCTTTCCGCATTATATCTGCGGTGTAGCCACATTCATCCCCGCAGGTGGAGACGGAGTAGACCGGTTGCTGATCGTAGCCGGTCAGCTTCAACCGAGAGATAAAGCGGGCAACAGGAACAGCCGGCCCCCAGGAGTGAACCGGGTAAACGAACAGCACTTTCTCGTCTTCCCTAAGCGGGCAGACAAATTCCTTTTTACCTGTTTTTAACTCCTTCGCAATCGAAACTACGGGCTCTCCCAAAGCAATACCCAGCGTATCTGCCACCCAACGGGAGTTGCCGGTTCCTGAAAAGTAAAATATCATACGCGTATCTCTTATTAGGCTGCAAATGTAAAAATAATTCAGAATTAATATCTTATCTTTGTCGGATAAGAAAAACTAAAGCAAATAATTATGACAACAATGGAATTAAATTTACGGAAACAAAGTCTGGCTGATCTCATCTTTTCAGCCAATGAAGAAGAGTTGACTAAACTGGAAAAGTATGCAGCAACTTTATTTCAGAAGAAGGCTACTCCCAAATGCAAGCCATATCCCTGGGCCTTATCTGAGGAAGAATTAACTTCTTGTGTCAGAGAAGCAAGAGAGGATGTCCTATATGGACGTTGCATTTCAGACGCAGACTTAACAGAAGAAATGAAAGAATGGTAAAACTGGTATGGACTACTTGTGCCAGAAAACAATTGAAAAACATCAAACAGTACTATAAAGAAATGGCTAGTGAAAAAGTAGCCATGTCTATTATTCTACAGATTCAACAAACGGCACAATTACTGACCGATCAACCTTGTCTAGGTAAATTAGAACCAGCTTTGATAAACGAACCTGAGGGTTTTCGCTCTATTATTGAAGGTAATTATAAAATAGTCTATTGGGTTGAAAAAAACACAATACGTATTGTTACTGTGTTCGACACTCGACAAGCACCTGATAAATTAAAGAATTTATTCAATCTATAATAAAGTCTCCCGGAAATAGATTCCGGGGGACTTTATTTATTTTACTACATCTCCACATCCCAAACCCCGGCACTCTTCTCCAACTCCACGAGAGCCGTACTGTAATTAAACAGCGTTTCTATATACTGAGCCTGTACATCATCATACGTTCGTTGGGCATCCAGCACTTCCAGCAGGGAGACTTCGCCACGGTTATAGCTATACACTTTCCCGTCGATCACTTCGCGGGCGGCATGGAGCATCCCCTTCTCGTAATGGCCGACCTGTTCGGTTAGCGACCGGTAACTGCGGTAGGCCTGCATCACTTCATTTTGTACCTGTAATAAAGCCTGCTGATATTGCGTCTCCGCCTGTTGCTCACGGAAACGGGCAGCACGAACGGCTCCCTTATTAAAGTTCGAGAACTTCAGGGGAACAGCAATCCCCGCCGTCACCCCGGTAAAGGGAGGAGCCGGAGCCTCTTCGTTATGTACCCGGGCATTCTTACTGACGGCGATGGAAAGATCCACATCCGTATTCCGTTCCCGACGTGCCACCTTCAAAGCACGGGATGCCACCTCTTTATTCTTCAGCGCAGCCACCAGGTCGGCACGGTTGACCGAAGCAGTAGAAATCAGGTCGGCAAGCACAAAATCACGGGGTGACAAATGCAGGGAAGCTTCCGGAACATATAAAGTATCCTGTGCAACCGCCCCGGTCAGCAAGTTCAGGTTGGAAAACGCATTATGCAGATCCGTTTCCGCCTGCAACAGCTCGTTCTTCAAAATACCGGCTTCCAATCGGCTTTGTATGGCATCGATCTCCATGATCTTTCCCAACGCGAAACGGACACTGTCGCTCTCGGCAAGCTGGCGGATATTATCGTACGCATTCTGCTTTACCTTATACAATTCATATTGTTTCAACGCTTCCAGATAAGAGATCGTTGCATCCGCACGCAGGTTACGGAAATAATCGGCTAGCAACGCCTTCGACAGTTCGCTTTCACTCCGTGCCAGGGCGATATTCGCCCCACGTTTCCCGAAAGAAAAGGTCTTGCTCAACTCTACTTCCACCCCTTCTCCCATCTGCAGGTTGTTGTTCTCGTTATTAAAATAAGAGACAGAGAGATTGGGATCGTTGAATACTTTCGAAGCAATCACTTCGGCATCCGAAACATCCACATTCAGGCGTTCGGCCGCATATTCCAGGTTACCTTCCGTCACTTTCTGCATATAATGACGATAGGAAAGAGGAACCATTTGCTGGGCACTGGCTACCAGTCCCCAGGCCAGTAGGCAGATTGTAATATATTGTCGCATATCTTCTATTCTTTTTATTAGTACTTTCAAATATGTTTCTCCCTATCTCTTATATTTTTGACCCAGGTCGAAAACCTTTACCACCTAGGTCGAAAACGTTTATCACCTAGGTCAAAAACATTTACCACCAAGGTCAAAAAATCATTAGGTAGGGAGCTTTCTATCAGGCAGTCGTATCCTTTGCTTCAGGAGATACCACCTCTTCATCCAGATAATGCTTTTCCACCAGATAATACAAGGCAGGAAGCACATAGAGGGTAATAACAGTCGCAAACAGCAAGCCATACACGATGACGGTTGCCAGCGGACGCTGTACATCGGAACCAATACCCGTACTCAAAGAGGCCGGCAGCAAACCGAGCACGGCCACCGTTGCCGTCATCAGAATCGGCCGGAAACGGTGTTTCGCGCCTGTTATGATAGACTGCTTGAAACCGCGGTCACGACTGCGCAGGTTATTAATATGCGAGATCATGATCACCCCGTTCTGGATCGCCACACCGATCAAGGCTATAAAGCCGACGGCAGAAGACACATTCAGCGTCATACCCCGGACATTCAAGGCCAGCATACCACCGAAAAGAGCCAACGGAACAACACACATCATCAAGGCAGCCTGACGGAATTTACCACAGGCGGCAAACAACAGCAGCAACATAATACCCAACGCCAGGGGAACCACTGCCGCCAGACGGTTATAGGCACGGTGCTGGTTCTCGAACTGTCCCGCCCATTGCAGGTGAACGGTATCATGGTTATAGCTCACTTCCTTATCGATCAGCCGGTTGGCCTTATTCAGAAACTCAGTCAGGTCTACGCCGCGCAGGTTGATATGGATGGTCAGGTGGCGCCTGTTCATCTCGCGGGAGATGGTACTGGCTCCGGTCGTCATCTTCACCTCTGCCACCTGCGAGAGGGGGATCTTTGCACCTGCCCCATTCGTAAGCAACAGGTTACCAATACTTTCGGGCGAGTTACGGCTGGCATCGTCGAAACGGCAGATCACATCATAACTTTTACTTCCGACGAATATCTGCGAGATCGCCTTCCCACCGATTGCCAACTCGATCATATCGGCTACATCGGAGAAGTTAAGGCCATACTGCGCGATACGGTCGCGGTCGGCGATGATCTGCAACTGCGGAAGCGGCGGTTCCTGGTCGATAGCGACATCGGCAGCTCCGGGGATCGTACGCAACACATTCACCACCTTATCGGCGATATGGCGGGTATCGGTGATATCATCGCCATATACCTTTATGGCCAGGTCGCTATGTGCACCGGCTATCTGATCCATTACCATGTCGATGATCGGCTGCGAGAAGCTGACGGTATAACCCGGCATAGCCGAAAGCTTTTCCGACATTTCCTCGATCAGGTCGGCCTTTGTCTTACCGAACTTCCAAGTATCGTAAGGTTTCAAACCAACTCCGCATTCGATATGGGAAAGGGAGAAAGCTTCGGCTCCCTCATCGTCACGCCCGACCTGGGTCATTACATAGGAGACTTCTTCAAACTGTTTCACTGCTTTACGCAGCTCGGCTCCCATCTCCTTCGACTTCTCTATGGAGATACCCGGCGGCAACTGCACCTGTATCCAGATCGCTCCCTCGTCGAGCGGCGGCAGGAAGTCTTTTCCCACCGTATAACTCAGTACACCGGCAGCCACCAGGATCACAAGCAACGGCATCAACACACGCTTAGGTTTGTCCAACAGGACAATGATCTGTTTATGGTAGATATCCCCCAACTTCTCCAGCCAGCGGTTATGATAAATCTTGCGCGGCTTGCGGTAGGCATAGAAAGCCAACCCCGGAATCAGGAACAAGGCAACGGCCAGGGCACCCAGCAAGGCATAACCTACGGTATAAGCCATCGGGGTAAATAGCTTCTTCTCAATATGCTCGAAAGCGAACAAGGGAAGATAGGCAGTGATAATAATTAAGGTAGAGAAGAAGATCGGGCGAGCCACTTCGGTTGTACGCCGCAGGATAGACTCTTCGGTCAGCAACTCGTCCGGATGCCGTTCGCGCTTCTTAAGGACAGTTTCCATCATCACGATCGCCCCGTCTACCAGAATACCGAAGTCGATCGCTCCCAGCGAAAGCAGGTTAGCCGGGATATCGGTCAGCTGCATCAGGATAAAAGCAATCAACAGGGATAACGGGATGGTAAGCGCCACCAGCAATGCACCGCGCCAGTTACCCAGGAACAGGATCAGCACCAGCACGACCAGCACCATTCCTTCGAACAGGGTGTGGGAAACGGTATGCAAAGTGGTATCCACCAGATTGGTACGATCCATAAAGACATGCAGATGGGTTCCTTTGGGTAACGTCTCGTTATTCAGTTCGTCTACCGCCCGGTGCACCCCTTCGAGCACCTGCGAAGGGTTCTCCCCGCGCAACATCTGTACGATACCTTCCACGCCGTCGGAATAGTCGCGCACACCGTCGAAGAAGCCCAATACGCCTTTCCGTTCCAGGTTACCGTATTTCAGCGTCCCCAGGTCGTCGAGGTAGACAGGTATGCCGTTCTCGGTCTTGATAACGATGCGTCCCAGATCCTTCAAGTCTTTCACAAGACCGATACCGCGAATCACATAGCTCAGGTCGCCACGGCTCAACATACTGCCGCCGGCGTTTACATTGTTCTTTTCTATCTTCTCGGTGATATCGCCCAATGTAACGTTATATTGTTCCATCTTATGCGGGTTCACCTCTATCTGGTATTGGGTGGTGATACCGCCGAAGTTGCTGACATCGGCAACGCCTGTTACCTGCTTCAGACGGGGAATGACTACCCATTTATGCAGGTCGGTCAGTTCACGTATATCGAGTTGGTCGCTTTCCAGTACATAACGGAAGATCTCACCGGTAGGCGAAGTCAACGGGTTAAGTCCCGGCACGGCATCATAAGGCAGTTCTACGTCCACCAGACGTTCCTGTACCCGCTGGCGAGCCCAGTAATCGTCGATGCCGTCATCGAAAACCAATACGACTGTCGAAAGGCCGAAAGTATTTTTGCTTCGCATCACGTTCAGTCCCGGCATACCGTTCATCGCCCTTTCGATAGGGATGCTTATCTGTTGCTCGATCTCCTCTGCTGCCAGGCCGGGCACTTGCGTTACGACCTGTACGGTAGTATCGGCGATATCCGGATAAGCGTCGATCGCCAGTTTCGTCCATGAATAGTATCCTACTACGGCAAGAAACAGGAATAGCACGAACATCAGTCCCCGCCGATGTATCGCAGTATAAATTATCTTTTTCATAGCGTTTACCGGGCATCAAGTAAATAAAACGCTCCGGTAGTCACGATCGTATCGCCGGGAGTAAGGCCGGAAAGGATTACCGTCTTACCACCTTCGCTGACGGAAGTCGATACCTTTTGTTTCCGGTAGCCATTGTTACCCAACGACACCAGCACGTAAGCACTCTCTTCTTCCTGAAGGATCGCAGAGTCCGGGATACGGATCATTTCAGCACTACGGTCGCACAACCGGACGGTTCCGTACATGGCCGGTTTCATCAGGTGCTCGCTATTATTGCATTCGATCAGCACTTCCACCGAACGGGTATCTTCGTCCAGCATCTCGCTGATATGGTAGATCTTTCCGGGAAGGGGCCGGTCGGGCATAGCCACCAGGCGTATCTCCACACTATCCAGCGACTGGATCATTCCCATATCCTTTTCCTTTACATGGGCGGCGACCCACACCTTGTCGAGATTAGCGATAACGGCTACCGGCTCGGCATCCTCGCGGATATACTGGCCGATCACGATACGGTCGGTCACTACCTCCCCGGCTATCGGCGAACGGACAATCAACGGCTGACCCAGTACCAGTTCCTCAGGATCGATCTGAAATACTTTCAAGGCGGCGACAGCGTTCTCGTAATCCTTCTTCTTCAGTTCGTAATTCACTTCGGCTTCTTCCAACTCTTTCTGTACACCTACTTTGTTCTGCAACAGGTCTTTTTCGCGTTTCAGGCTTTTCAAAGCCAGCTCCATCTCCTGCTTAGCCTGGTAATAGCCTTTCCCCGTCTCAAAGAAGGAAGGGGAACTGATCTCAAAGACCGGACTCCCCGGCATCACCTTCTGTCCCAACCGCACGAACGATTTCGAGATACGCCCGGCAAACGGAGAAGCGATCTCCGCATAATCGGAAGGAATAGCCCTGACTACCCCCGAGGTGGTAAACTCCGGACGATAGGCTTCCTTTTTCACTACGTCTGTTTTCAACCGGGATAAGATCGGCGATTTATCCCCTATTTGTATCGTGTCGCCCCGCAAAGTTACGGCAATAGCAACCTCATCGTCCTGCTTGTTTGAGTTGCAGGAACATAATACCATTGCCGGAAGCAATAGCATAAGTAATTGTTTCATATTGTTGTTATATTGTATTAAATAATTCTGTTTTCGTTACGAATAGATTATTTAATACAAAGGCGGGGCACGCAGACTGAGATTGCGTACGAGACGTACAGAGGTTATATACCGGTGTTCCTGAATAAACACGGAGAGAAGTACCCAGGCTGTCGCCAATGCAAAGAAGAAGGCGGCCGCTTCCACCAGCAGATCGTCCAGTTCCTGTATCGTATTGAAAGCAGACGAACTATGTGAATGATGCGGCAATCCGTCCGCACCCGGCAGGAACGGATGGGAGTGGGTAATCGAATAGGTCGGGAAATAATGGGTATGAGTGAACGCAGTGCCCCCTACATAGTAGCTCACAAAGAGAACTACCAGCAGATATTTTGCTATGGCATTGCAGATAGATTTCACACGCTCCCGATTTTGTCGCAAAGGTATTTATTTATTTTGATTATACTTTTACAAAACTGTAACGATTATATTATTATTTCTTGCTTTTCATTTGGTGCGCATTATTTTTATCCATTAATTTGCAAGACTTAAACAAACACTTGTATGAAAAGGACTATACTTCTTTTTGCAGCTGTGGCCTGTATGGCCGTATCCTCGCTGCCGGCACAGGATGCCGCTGTAAACAAAATCATTGAGACCGGACGTACCGATAATCGTGTAATGAACCATCTGGATATCCTGACCAACCGTTTCGGTGGCCGTCCTATCGGCTCCGATGCGTATGATAACGCAACGGAATGGGTAGCCTCCAAGTTCAAAGAATGGGGACTGGAAGTAGAATTGCAGGAAGCCGGAACACTTCCGGTTGGTTTCAACCGCGGCCCGTGGTTCGGTAAGCTACTCGGGGAACAGGGAATGGAACTGCACTTCGTCACCCCTTCCTACACTTCCGGCACAAAAGGCCTGCAACGGGGACATGTACTGCTGGAACCCCGCACACAAGATGAGTTCGACCGCATCAAAGGCCAGCTGAAAGGTGCCTGGGTCTTGGTGAACGGAACGAATGTAGGATGGCCGATCGACCGCTCCGTTGCTGGCGACTCCAGCCGCGCCGCTATCATTGCCGAAAACAACGAAACAGCCCAAAAGAACCGTGAGATCATGACGGGTAACTGGGAAAACAAGACAAACAATCCCCTGCTACCGTTAAAAGAAGATATCCCGGCCCTGTTCTATAAAGAAATGTGCGAAGCCGGCGTGCTGGGTTTCATCCAGTCCGCCCCTGTCCCACTGCGTGCACTCTACGACAAAAGCGTCGTATTCAATCCGGATATGACAATCGAGACATTACCAACCGTACCCGACATCAAACTGGATGAACATCAGTTCGCCACCATCAAACAGATGGTAAAAGAGCGCCGTTCCTTCATGCTTGAATTCGATATACGCAACCATTTCCGCATGGGCCCGGTGAAATATTATAATGTAATCGGTTCTATCAAAGGAAGCAAATATCCCGGCGAATACGTTATGCTTAGCGGGCACCTCGACTCTTTCGATGTCGGCACCGGCGGAGTCGATGACGGCTCAGGCATTACTCCCGTTATGGAAGCTGCCCGCCTGATCGCCACATCCGGAGCCAAACCCAAGCGTACCATGTTATTCTGTGCCTTTGCCGGTGAGGAATTTGGTTTGCTCGGAGCAACAGCCTGGGTGAAAGGTAATCCGAAGAAACTGGATAAGATAGCCAACCTCTTTAACCGCGATGGCGGCCCAACGCCTCCGGTGGGTATCAGCGTACCGAAAGCAATGTATGATGATTTCGTTAAGATTTGTGCCCCTATCCAAAAGGTCAATCCTGAATATCCGTTTGAAGTGAAGGAATCCGCTCCCCGCCGTCAACCCAAAACACCGGGTGGCACGGATGCTTCCGTTTTCGCTATCGAAGGTGTACCGACTATCGGCTTTATGGAAAAGGATATAAAAGGGTATAACTTCAGTTACGACGAGATCTGGCATACCGAACGTGACCTCTACACCAAGAGTATCCCCGAATATCAGGAACATGCCGCTACCGTCATGGCTATTGTCGGCCTGGGCGTTGCCAACCTGGATCATCAGCTATCCCGCGAAGGGCTTTATCAGAAAGAAGAATAAGGTTTGATCAGCAAGCCATAAGAATCAAATAAGGCAGACGCCCCTGGGCATCTGCCTTATCTCTTTTACGGTTGTAAACTTTTTTCGATACATGCACCCGGTTATGACTTACCGGACGTCCGTGATTCTCGATTTCCGCTTCGCGGCTACCTTTACGGTTGGCCTTGATGTACTCGTCCAGCGGAGAGACTTTCTTTTTCTTCTTCATAGCTGTACTATTTAATTACGGCTACAAAGATACAATTATTTTTCCGGATATTGTCTTTTTGGATTTTTCGGAAACCAACCTTTCAGCACGCGTTCTTCCTGTTCAAACACTTCTTTGATCGTCCAGAACGAAGAAAAGGCAAATACACCGCAGATCGCCGAGACAAAAACGCTCTCGATCAGTAAAGAGGCAACCGTTCCTGCAATCCCCAGAATAAGGAAAATCCACCAACATTTGGTTCCCCAATAATATTCAGCCTTCACAACTACCGGATGGAACAACCCGATTATCAGAAAAGTAGCGATCCCAATCAATAGACCGTCAAAATTTATCATATCCATAATATTGTATTGTTTTATATAAAACAGTTTGATCTGTCCCAACAAAGATACAAAAATCAACCGTCATTCCTCATAAAATATATCTATCCGGATATAAAGCATACAGATACAAAAAAGATCAGCTAACAGATTACCGCATCACAAAAGAACTAAATATCAAGAAAAAGGCTGTATCAGCCGGAACCAAAGTCCTTTTGATACAGCCTTTCGTATTAGTCAGCTTCCTTTCGGAAGGAGCGAAAAACCGTTACTGAACGATAACCTTTTGTGTTTGTACTCCGTTAGCGTTACTTAATCTGACAATATAAACGCCTGCCGAAACAGCCATCTGTTTCTTTTCAGACAGTTTACCCTGCCAGATCACACGACCGGTCATATCGGAAACAAGTACCTGTATAGTCATCGCGGGTTCCAGAACGATAGAACCATCCTGTGCATATACGCGGGGTCCGCTCAGGATATCTTCGATTCCTGTCGGAACAGATACGGAAATCTTGCAGGTAGCAGTGAAACCACCGTCATTGGTTGTTGCCGTAATTGTTGCAGTTCCGGCTTTCAGAGCTTTTACATTTCCTTTTGTATCTACGGAAACAATATCCGGGGCACTGCTACTCCAACTAACTCCTGTATCTGTTGCATCAGCAGGAGCAACAGTTGCCTTCAAGGCAAACGTTTCATTTACGGCCAATGTTTTGCTGGTCGGCTCCAGAGTAATACCTGTTACATCTACTGTCGAAGGATCGGGATCAGGGTCAGTGCCGGGATTGGGGTTATTAAAAACAAAGGAGACAGCAACTTCCACATTACCACTTTCAGGTACTATATATTCTGCCCCGCTCTTGTAATCACTTCCACCAATGGTTGCCGATGGCTTATAATTAGCAGCTGTCGCAACATAGGTAACAATCAGTTTATCACCTTTAGTAACACTGGCACCAGCCACAACCTCACTACCATTCAACGTCATAGTAACAGTTCCCTTTTCCGGATTTGTTATATTGACATTCAAGGTACGCAAGGTTACACCCTCAGCTTTGGTGACTGTTACATTCGTAGTCAACACTTCGCTTTCCCTATAATTGGCATTGGCTGGAACGAATTTAGCTTTCTGATTGCCTGTTTCTGTCATCTGAACAGTCGGGTCGATCCATACGAATGAACCGTCTACATCAGCCGTACCGGAAAGAACGGACTGTGCTAAAGATTGTCCTTTCAAGATCGGAGTAGCAACTGGAACTTCAGCTGTAGCCTGTTTTTGAGCAATCGTGAAGGAACCGACATTCTGATCGATCACTGCACTATAAATTGCATCTGCCGGACGGCTTACATAAATATCGTATGTGCCGGCATTGATCGGAGTAGAAGTGGCAACACCGCCCTGTTTGAAGGCTATTGACCAGTTATCTGTTACTGCACCTGTACCACCTTTAATTGCAGGAGTTCCGGTTCCGTAAATCGTTCCGTCGTAAACAGATTTGTCTAAACCATCCAATCCGGGGAATACCGGAGAAGACTTTGCAGCAAAAGTAGCAGAAACAGTAATACTTCCCTCTGCCAATGTCAGTGTTGCTTCCGTATCTGTTTGGTCGCTAAGCGTACCATTGGTGACAGACCAAGTTACTTTAGCAGCATGTGCAGCATCCGGGGTAGCTACCAAACGGATCTTTTGTCCTGCATACAAGGTTGTACCGGAAGAAAGCACAGCGCTACCATTCAAGACAGCCAAAGAACCGCCGTTTACGGTGAATTTCACATTCGGGCTTGTACTGCGGGTTTGCAAACCACCCCAGTCAAGAGTTACTTCTGCCGGCTTCGTACCTTTGCCGGTAAGGATAGAGAATGTTGACTTCTTAAAGTTTTTACTTGTCGGGGTAAAGATAGCATTGTGAATAGGAGCGTCATTTCCTACACTTCCATTTTCCCAAGCATAACTTCCTAAATCCGAATTTGGATTACTCTCTAAATTACCACTACTAGCCGTTGGTATAGCAACCCCTTTCATATCGGCAGCCAGGATAACAAGTCCACCTTCGATTTCCTGCGACACTGCGGCATATACATCATCAGCATCACGGGTAATGATTACCTTGTATGCTTTTTTATCATAGCCGGCTGCATCCTGGGGAACAGCATCATATGTCACAGTAAAGTCACCGATACCTGCCGGAATTGTCTTTACAACGAATTCTTTCTTATTTCCATCGTAAACAAATGTTTGCGGTGTCTTATCGATAACAATCGTTGCCAACTTGCACATAACGGCTTTAACTTCTGTAGCAGCTGTTACAGTAAAGGTTCCACCGTTAGCGATCTCCTTGCCGTTCACGACTAAAGATAGCAGCTTGTAACCGGCAGCTGGCGCAACGCTGGCTGTAAGTTTTGTACCATATTCTACTTGATCCAAATTCAACGTTCCTGCTTTTTCAACTGCGAGCGCGAGTGTGATAGTCGCATTATTTCCAGTCGTTTTCACAGCAAATGTTTGTTTTTCGAAAGCAGCCGTGATAGAAACAGCAGCAGATACTTTTATTTTACCTCCTGTAATAGAAGAACCATTATTCTTTATACCATCGCTTGTCAGCTTATATCCCAGATCCGGAACAGCCAGCACACTGACATCCGTACCAGTTTCAACCGATGAACCTGCATTGATCGCATTACCGTCCTTATCATACAACAGAATCTTACCATTCTGAACAGCAGGAACTGATACAACAAACTGATCTTCAAGCTTTGCCGTAAATGAAGCAGTAACCGTAAAAGGTTTGTCTACCGTAACGACGCCATTGCTTATCACTTTGCTGTCGGAGCAAGTCAGCGAACCTACATACTCAGCAACCGGTATCGCCTGTACAGCCAGTTCGGAGCCTTGTTGTACGGATATAGTATTCGAACTTCCGGAATAAGTTATTCCGTTCACAGATACACTACCGTTCTCACCGGCTGCAATCGTAACCGTATGCATAATAGGTTCAAAGATAGTAGTAATCTCTTGCTTTTCTGTTACGCTCAGTGTTGTTGCTGCATCGGCATTCGTTTTATAATTAGCATCCGGATGATATACGAGAGTCAGCTTACTACCTTTCAGGTAGCGGTTGGCCGCATTCGCCTCTTTAATTTCTACACTACCGTTTTCACATTTACCGGTAGTAACTGTGTAATACTGCTTAATTGCTTTCGTACCGGAGAAAGTATATGTAGTCTTTGCCGCACTGTAAGTAGACAAGTCAGCAGGAGTAAAGACCACCGGATAGGATTGTTCACCTTCCTTAGCAACAGTTGTCGGATCTTCCCAGGCAAAAGTTCCGGCAATCTCAATAGTTTTGTCACCGGTTGTTACAGTTGCTTTACCTCCACTCAAAATAGAAGCGGAAAGCGTCTGTTCAGCTTCGATGGTAGAAGCAGTCAGTTTAGAGTTGTCGATTGTCGGAGCATACGTCTTTTTCTCTGCTTTATAATCGCCACCATCCATTGTGAAAACTAATACCGGAAGATCGTTTCCTGCCAAGCTTTCATTAGTCACCAACCAGGCATCACTACATCTGATTGCAATCGCTTTATCAGTAAGAGCCGGTTTATCAGTAGCGTTCAACGCTGTCAAGACAGCTTCATTGGTTACTGCCGGAGCATTGATCGTCCCTTTATCCATCGAAAGCCATGCATCGGCAACTCCGTCGGCGCTTTGGGTACTGCTATATACATATTTATTAGCTGTCATATGAATATAATCGGCAAAGCAGCTTGTAAATGTATTATTCTTTACAATTGCCGTTTCATCAAAGCCGGTTACTTCCGGGATCGTGATACTTACCGTCCCATTCAGCTTGGTCAACGTAAATTTATCCTGAAGGATAACAGCCGTAGCAGTCCAATTGTCTGCAGTTTTCTGGTTGAAATTCTTAAAGGTATTTCCGGTAATGACAAAGTTCGTTTTTGCAGCGGTAGGTATCAGATTAATACCGTTTGCCACATACTTGTCATCAGAAACACTTCCTTCAAACTCGCAATTCTCAATCTTTGCAGACGAACCGACCAGAACGATAGCCGTCTTTTCCCAACTTTCGAAACCAACACTCTGAGCGGTGAATTTCAGATCTTTAATATTAACATCGTTAGTCTTTACAATCAGATGGCCGTTGAAGGTCGCTTTGGCTTCATCAACCGAACATAACGTAATCGCTTTCTCTATCATCACTGTAGCTGCAGGCGTAATAGTACCACTTAATCGGATAGTACCACCTTCCGGTATAGCAAGCAAGGCTGCTGCCAATTCATCAGCATTTGTAACATCCATGGAAGCTACATTACTCCAAATACGCATTGCCTCGACATCATAAGTATACCAGCCCTGATTTTCAGGATAAGTAACAGTCATGCTAAGTTCTTTATTATCTGCATAGATTTTAGTGTTTTCAGCAAAAGTACTTGTTTCATCAAACTTAAAAGAGATAGGATAAGAAGGAGACCCTTTATCCAGATTTACACCACCCCATTGATTACCTTCGGTTTTCAAACCGGTAACTTCTACAGCTGAATGGACGACCATACCTGCTCCCGTATTATTTTTCAAAGTCACATTATTCAGCTTTAATGTCATAGCAGACTGGGCATTGAGGCCGGAACGCTTAGCTTCCTGAATAGTAATATTGGCAAGTGTGGCAACACCCGTTCCATTACCTTCTACCGAAACGAGGTTTTTCTGAGCATTCGCACTTCCCTCCCAACTAGCTGCTGCTTTAAGAATAACTTTTCCTGCATCCGCGCCTTCCAGAGTGATCGGTTTATTAACGACTAATTGTTTACCTACCTCATAAGTACCCTCAGCCAAATGTAATACAGCATTAGCCGGAAGATTTTTAATTGTATTAGCAGATAAAGTATAGGCATCGCTATTAGCTGCCACCTTCACAGTTACATTTTCCGTATTGATTGTCAAACCGGACTTTCCGGTTGTAGATCCGATCGGATCATACGCAGCCAACTCCTCCATACTGCTGCCGGCAATCTTTACATTCGTATAATCAATGTTGACATCCGACATTTTCACTGTTCCGGTTGTCGCTCCGGTAAAGGTGATACGACCACTGTTCAATTGCAGATTGCTTAACGAAGCAGTTCCCAAGTCGGCAATATTGAAGTATATAGAACCGGCAAAGTTTTCTCCGGAGGGAGGATTGCAGGTGATATTCTTCAACTGAACATTCTTTCCTACAACTTCAATAACCTTATTGGTCTCTTTCTTACAAATAAACGTAAGGTTCTCTAAAGTTACATCATCTGCAAAAACTGTTACTAGATTCTGAGTAGACCATGCGGTATTAGAAGCGAAAGTAGAAGAAGTGATCTTCACACCTTCCCGGCTTTCACCTTTAATCGTTATTCCCTTTTTATTAATAGGAAGATACCAGCCGGCCTCGTTCGAGCCTTCTGTAATCGCTTCCGTACCTCTTCTCAAGTCATAGTTGCCATTAGGAACATTTATGACATCATTTTCTTTGGCAAAACGAACCGCTGTGTAAAGAGATGCATAATAAGTTGTTTCACCATTATTCGTAATAGAAATGTTTTTTGCATCGCCAGTTACTGTCAATTCATCATTTAAGACAGCAATTGGCTCGCCCGAATTAGCAACATTTATTACACTTACTTTAGAAACCAGCTTACCACTTCCTACTGGAGTCAGTTTAAAGTAAGAGGTCGCATCCCTTAAAGGAAAGCCTACCGGAAGCCCGAATGTAAATATTTTGCCATCCTCTAACTCACCTTCAACCCATCCCGGAGTAGGCTGATTAGGTTCATAATAGGCAAAAGTAGACTTATTCAGATCCAATCCTTCGGAAGAAATGATTTCAAACTTTACTTGTACATTCATATCCCCGGCATTACCTTTTAGTGATGTAATACCATAAACTACCGGAACTCCCGATCGCGCCGTGTGGAGTTCAGAATTGATAGACGGGCCATTCTCTTCTTGTACCATCGCCCATCCTACACCTGCTAGTGCCAGAAAGGCAACCAACACAAACATTTTCTTAAGTAAATTTACCCTTTTCATATTGGGAAATAAGTTAAGTTATCCATCAATTCCCAGACTGGATCGTTATAAAATAAAAGAGGCGTAGGAACTGTTGAATATATCTTATAGTGAGGCCTTCGACTGCCCTAGATAGTGATATAAACAACAGCCCACGCCCTTTTATCTTGTCTATACGCATGGCTAGCATGAGTGTACATAACAAGGAAAGGTACGTGAGCGTTCAGTTGTCTATTATCCACTATCTATGAAAGTGTCGAAGTTTCACTATAAGGATAATATCTTTAAACGCTTCTCGTAATCAATAAGATGCACAACCATGTATCGCTATACTAGTGTGCAGGGGCAAAAGTAGAGAGAACCGCCTGAATATGCAAACAAAAGTGAAACTATTTTATATATCCATTGAAAACAAGGAAGCGATGGCATAATCATTGATTTAACCAAACAATAGAATAAACAGGTGTATTTATCAGAAAAAGTAAACCGATAATATTTACTATATATATTTTGAAAAAACAACTATCACACTATCACGATTCTACTTTACAGCATAATAATCAATGTTTACAGAAGTGATGGTTACTGTTTTTAACTATCACTCACCTATCACCAACCATCACTTGTCTTGTCCTGAAAAACAATACATGCCTGTCTTATTACACAAAGTACACTACTAATTATCAGATATATAGTTATAAATACCGCTTGACACCCGGGTATCAACCACCCTGACACCCGGGTGTGAGCATCGTCAACATGGGGGTGTAAAACAGGTTGAAATGCGGGTTTTAGAAACAATTAGTAAGTATTTTGATGAAAAAAACTTACCTATTCAGTGTAAATATATAAGGGGAAAGATGAATATGCAGATGGAAAGAATCTCCTTTTAACGGTGTTTTTGGGAGATAAAAACGCTGTCAATAAGTTAATATACAGTTAAAACAAGGCATTTTGTGATAGTTAGTGATAGATGAGTGATAGTTGAAAACAGCAACCATCACTACTACAAGCCTTGATTATTACAGCGTAAAACAAATTCGTGATAGTATGATAGTTAATTTGCCGAAACAATATAGTAAGCAGGCTTATATCCATAAAAAAAGCATCCCTTGCGGAATGCTTTTTTATATGCATTTAAATATTTGATAAATATCTAACTTATTGTGCTTGTGCAGGTTCTTCAGCCGGAGCTTCTTCTGTAGCAGCAGCCGGTTGCTGAGCTGTACCGAAGTTAGGTGCTACCGTATTCGGATCGATTGTAACAGCTTCGTTTACCTGTTGTTTGATTTCAGATTGAACAGTTGTTGTTGCTCTGGGGATGAATGCAGTAATAACGATACTACAAACAATAACGAAACCTGCCAGGCCCCAAGTTGCTTTTTCAAGGAAATCTGTGGTCTTACGTACACCCATAATTTGGTTAGAAGAAGAGAACCCCGAAGCCAGACCTCCACCCTTTGAGTTCTGGATCAATACTATCAGGATCAATAGTAATGACGCAATCAGGATCAAAATAGAAATAAATACGTACATCTTTGTTTTATTTTTTAGTGTTAATAATCAATTTTTCCAAAAATCTTATTTGGTCTGCAAAGTAAGCATTTTTTTCCGGATAATTCAAATATAAGTTTTTAATAATTTGCAGAGCTTTCTCATATCGCTTCTGTTTAACATAAATATGGGCTAATGTCTCGGTAAAATAAGAATCATCTTCCAGAGAACGAGACTGTTCCTCCTCCTCCGGCTTCAAAGGCGAAACCGGGTTGTCTTCACCCGGCTCCAGGTTAATACCCAGGCCACTGCCCGGCGCCCGCTGTTCGTCATTCTTAATGAAAGAATCGATCAGATCGTGGTGCTGCAATTTAACGGACGGATCTTCTTCCTCCGTTTCGGAATCCTTTGTCAGCGACCAGTAGATATAATCCGACGAAACGGATGGCTGGAATAATAATGTAGAATCTGTTGCCTGTTGCTCCCCTTCACTTTCACGGTCGGCAAGGAAGGCTTCAATCAGAGAAAAGGCGTCGGCTGTTTCTGTTTCTTCGCCCGACGCTGTTTTAAGATGCATACCGTAACGCTCCCCTTCTATCAATGTAAATAACTTTTTCCTGTCTGGTATATAGACAGCCATTTTCCTCAATTCGGCGGCAAAACGCATATCGTTCAATACAGCCAGATTCTTCAGGTAAAGCATCCGGGCTATATGGAAATAAGGATATTCGTCCACTATCTGCTTTAGTTGAGGAAGGGTTTCCTTCGTCAGCAGAGAGGGATCTTCTATCAGTTGATATAAATCTGCCGCTTTCATTTTTTACCAGTTCGCTACTGTTGCATTGTAAATCTGATCGACTATTTCCTCTATAATGAGCGGACATAACTCCGGTTCTACATCCTGAAGCATTCGTGTTGCGTCAAACTCCTGATAAGCGGAGAATGTCTGTTCAAAATCTTCATCCGGGTTCGTACGGTTAGAATAACGCACACGTACCGTAATCGTCAGCTTCGTTTGTGAAGACCAGGCATCTTCCTTGACTGCCATCGGCGTCAACTGATAACCAGTTATCTCACCTTCCAGCTCCAGGTCGCCATTATCGTTGACCAGTTGGAGACGTGTCTGACGAATATATATATCCTTCAGTGCTTCGGTAAACTCCTGCGATAACTGCGGGTAAACCAAAGGTGCCTGGTTAGGGAAATCCTTGATCGTGATGGTCTTTACCTTTGTATAGTCGATAGAAGCTCCATTGAACTTATAGGAGATGGAGCAAGCAGTCAGCACGACTCCTATCAGCAGGCAAAGCCAGATCACATTTTTTTTCAACATATTATTCCAAATTATATTCTTTAATCTTCCTGTAAAGCGTACGTTCCGATATCTTCAGATCGGCGGCGGCATTCTTACGGCGGCCGTTATGCTTTTCGAGTGCTTTACGGATCATTTCTTTCTCTACCTCTTCCAACGACAAGGTTTCCTCCTCTTCCACCGCTTCCACTTCCTGTATGGAAGAGGTATGAACCGGATGAATAGGATGTGCATAGGTTGTCTCTTCGGCAACCGGCATCTGCATCTTTCCTCCCATTATGTCGTGGACAAGCTTCTTCAGCTCGTTCACATCTTTCTTCATATCGAAAAGAACCTGATAAAGGATTTCACGTTCGCTGTTGAAGAATTTCTGGTCGTTATCCTGCTGCTTGACCAGAACCGGATATTTTTCCATATTCAAGTCAGGAAGATACAAACGCAAAACATCAGCTGTTATATCACGGTTTTCTTCAATGACAGAGATACGCTCTGTTATATTCTTCAGTTCACGGACGTTACCCGGCCAGCGGTATGCAGTGAGCAACTGGCGGGCTTCATCATCCAGACGGATCGACGGCATACGGTATTTCTCCGCACAGTCGCCCGCAAATTTACGGAACAGAAGGATAATATCATCCGGGCGTTCACGCAAAGGCGGAATCTGGATGGGAACCGTATTCAAACGATAATACAAGTCCTCGCGAAACTTTCCATCGGCCACGGCCTGTATCAGATTCACATTTGTTGCAGCCACGATCCGCACATTCGTTTTCAGCACTTTGGAAGAACCAACCTTAATGAACTCACCCGTTTCAAGCACACGCAGCAAACGGGCTTGGGTTGGTATAGGCAACTCCCCCACTTCATCCAGGAAGATTGTTCCACCGTCGGCCACTTCAAAATAACCTTTCCGGTCGGCCAATGCCCCCGTAAAAGAGCCTTTTTCGTGTCCGAACAATTCGGAGTCGATCGTTCCTTCAGGAATGGCACCGCAGTTTACGGCTATATATTGTCCGTGTTTACGCGGACTGTTCTGATGTATAATCTGTGGAAATGTTTCTTTACCGACACCACTCTCACCGGTTATCAGGACAGACAAATCTGTCGGAGCCACCTGGAGAGCCACATCGATAGCCCTATTCAGGCCAGGGCTATTTCCTATAATTCCAAAACGTTGCTTTATTTGCTGGACGTCTAGCTTTATCATCATATCTGTTGAATATCTGTAATTATTTCAGTTTGTCTGCCAAAATTACAAATCTTAATTCAAATTCCAGCTATCCGAAGTAGATTCTATCGGCGGTTTCTCATTTTTTAGCACCATACGTCCTGTTGAACAGGAATTCTGCAAGCGCAGTATCGTCGGTAAACTTCTTTATTTCCTCCGGTGAGATCGGTTCCCCGATATAGACATCGACCGTTTTACCTCTTTTGTTAAATGCTTCCGCCGGAATACGCAGTGTACGGATCTTCCAGCTTATATTTCCCAACCAGTAAAAGAAACGGGAATTAAGGAAATCAAAATAAACCGGATAAACTGGTACATTCGCCTTCTTTATCAAACGGATCACGCTATGCGTCCAGGGTAAATCATGGATCTCTTTATCTTCCTTATTATAAAAAGAAATGGCTCCCGCCGGGAAAAAGCCCATAGGATGGCCTTCTTTCAGGCGCTGAAGTGAATAACGGACACCGTTTATATTGGCAGGATTCGGCCCGTTGCCTGTCGAGTCGGGCATGACCGATACAAAATTATCCTTCATGGCTCCGATCTTTGTCAGGATACCATTTACCATTACTTTGAAGTCGGGACGACGGGATGCCATGATGTCAATCAGCATAATGCCGTCCACCGAACCGATCGGATGGTTGGAGATGGTGATAAATGCTCCTTCCGGTAAGTGATCCAAGATCTCTGCGTTGTGCAGATTATACCTGATATCGATCAACGGATCACTTAATAACGCAGAAGTAAATGCCGACCCGCGCAAATGGCAATTGTTGGCATGTACCCTGTTTACTTTATCTACCCCCAATCCTTTAATTAATAATTTGCCAAGGAAGGTGCCTATACGGCTTTTGAAGAACGGGGCAGCTTCCTGCAAATCATTAATGTCTACTACGCTCTTTTTCATACTTTTTTATTCTATAAACGATGCGCACATCTTTTCGTGCTTTCGCATAGCCAGCAATAAAACAATGTTCAATACTATTATTTCATACAGGAAATAAATCCAGACTTCTCCTATCAACACAACGATAAACATAACAATCGTACGTCCGTTGAATGTGAGTAGGTCTATATAACGCATTAACTCACGGCTTTGTTTACGGAAAGCGACCCGCACGTTTTCTGGAATATCATCCCCGTATTTAGCGTGCAGGCTTTGCAACATACGCTGCAAAGCGGGAGTTGCCTTCACCTGAAGTAAAGTATATCCTCTGTAAAGAAAGTAAAATGTCTTATTAATTCCGAGCTTCATCTCTTTATGGCGGGCTATCACCTGTTCCAGCGATTGGAACTCGGCTCCTTTATCCTTGCTGATAAAATAAAGATGAAGTGTTTTGTAATAGTCGGTAATATTAGCCTGCACCAAATGGGACAGCCCTGATAAAACGGCCAAAGCGAAGAACCAGTGGGTTCCGTAATCGTGTGACAGGCGCAGGGCGAAACCTACATAAATAGATGCGAACCATATATCACCGGCAAATCCGTCGAGTATTCGTCCGATAGCGGACTTTATACCGGTCAGGCGGGCCAGCTGCCCATCCACGCAATCGAGGATATTGGCAAATACCAATAACAATATACCGCAAATATTATAGACCAGATTATCATGGTAAAACATAAAACCTACGGCCGCTCCAACAAAGATAGAAATTACCGTTACCATATTCGGGGTAATTCCTGTACCACGCAACATACGAGCTATACGGAAACCGATCGGACGGTAGAATGCCCGGTCGACAACATTTTCTGTTTCTATCGATTTCAGCGATGCTTCGTATTCCTTATCCAAATTACTCATCTATTTATTATTTATACGAATAACCGCCGTCTACAACGACCACTTCGCCATTAAAATAACTATTTTCAATTAACATCTTATATACTTCGGCCAACTCATCCGGATCGCAAAAGCGACCGAGAGAGACCTTATTCTCTATATTCCGGCGTATCTCCGCAGGTTTTGTTTTCTGCCATTCCGTATCCACAAATCCGGGAGCGACTGCATTCACACGCAGTTCGTAAGGCGTAAGGAACTTAACCAGATTCTTCACAAGGGCATGCACCGCACTCTTTGTCACCCCATAAACAAGAGAAACCGAGTGAGGTTGGATTCCCATCAGGGAGCCCGTAAAGACTACACTGCCTCCCTTATTTATCCGGCCAACGATACGTTGCAGGAAGAATACTGGAAAATGTACATTGGCAAAAAAGACCCGTTCCCAGTCTGCAAGCGACAGATCTTCAAAAGAATCGCGACAGGTCAGGCCGGCATTAAAGACTACTGCGTCAAGCCGTAAATCTTTTGCCTGCAGATAAGTATATATTTTTTCTATGGATTCTTTATCCGTAACATCAGCCTGCAACACAAATACCTTGATCTGTAATTGCTGCTGCAACTCCTCACAGGCTTGTTCCGCGGCGTTCGCGTCTGAAGCATATGTAAGCACAAGGTTATACCCGGCTTTACCTAAACAGAAAGCCACCGCTTTACCTATACCTTTCGTTCCACCGGTAATTAAAGCATACTTTTCCATGAGTCGTTTTTATTCTTCTCCCTGGCCTTTTACAGTTGCGGGTTTAGCGTGTCGTTGATATTTCAGATTTTCTTCATAAGAGTCATGAATGGTTTTCTTCAGGTTGGAAGAAGAAACCCCTGTTCCGTACGGGAAATAAAAAACCTGTACACCCAGATCTTTCAGATAATCATATTTACCATACCAGTCATCGCCTACAACAAAAGCATCGATATTCAGTTTCTTTACTATTTCCGTATGATCCAACGTATGTTGCGGTATGACAATATCCGGAGTCTTCAACGCTTCGATGATCTGAAGACGTTCGTTGAACGGTATAATTGGGTTTGCCTTATAAGAGGAGACTAACTCGTCCGTACTCACACCAACAATAAGGATATCAGCCAGACTACGGGCATAATTGATCATCCGCAGGTGATTATAATGGAACATATCAAACGTTCCTGAGGTATATACGATCGTTTTATCTTTAAACATAATTCATGTTGCAATTTGAAACCACAAACTTACGCAAACTTTTCCTATCAAAAAAAGATTGAAGTCAAAAAGCGTAATACGAACCAGATTATTATAAAAAACAACAGGCCCGAACAAGTCTGATTTATAATAAATATCCCCCGGAATAACTGTTCCGGGGGATACCTTTCTTTATCTTTATTTACTGGGGACAAACATCCGTATCGTCGTCCTCCCTGGTAAGGTCGAGTTTTTCATTATCTCCGCCTTTATCAAAGTATTGCTTACGAAGCGGATTGGCTGTTGCTTCACGGAAAATCAACCGATTCCGGTAAATATCCAATGCGGCGTACAAAGCCTGGCGGAAAGACTCCTCAGAGGCTAAATTCTGCCCGGCAATATCATAAGCCGTTCCATGTGCAGGAGATGTACGTACAATAGACAGGCCGGCTGTATAGTTTACGCCATCGTCCATTGCCAGTGTCTTGAACGGAGCCAGTCCCTGGTCGTGATACATAGCCAGTACACCGTCAAACTTATCGTACATTTGCGAACCGAAAAATCCATCCGCTGCATAAGGGCCGAAAGACATGACACCTCTTTTCTCCGCCTCCTGCATAGCCGGAATAATGATCGTTTCTTCTTCCTTTCCAAGCAGGCCGTCGTCTCCGGCATGCGGATTCAATGACAAGACAGCGATACGCGGCTTAACGATTCCGAAATCCTGTTTGAGCGATTGATTGAATATGCGCAGTTTCGACACAATGTCCTCCACCGTTATTTTGGACGGTACTTCCGACAAAGGGATATGCCCGGTCACCAAAGCAACCCGCAAGTTATCCTTCATCAGGATCATCAGGGCTTTCCGCCCTACTCCGCCAAAACGTTCTTCCAGATATTCCGTATGTCCCGGAAAATGGAACTGGTCATTCTGGATATTGTGCTTATTAATAGGGGCCGTCAGCAACACGTCTACAGCTCCCCGTTTGAGGTCGGCTACCGCTGCTTCCAACGACAGGAAAGCGGCCTCACCTGCTATAGTCGTCGACTGTGCCAGCTCCACCTTAGTTTCATCATCCACACAGTTAATGATATTCACGCGGTTTATACCGGCATCTTCAGCCTGAGAGATGATGTTCATATTCACAGGGGGCAATTCCAATGCTTTCCGGTGATAAGCTGCGATCTTTGACGATCCGTATATGATCGGAGTACAAAGTTCGGCAACCCTGGCATCCGAGAATGTTTTCAATATCACCTCATATCCGATGCCATTTATATCTCCGTGGGTAATGCCCACCTTTATCAATCGTTCTTCCATGTATTATGTTTGTTTATTTCTTACTTTCCGGAATATCCAGCTTTTCTTCTACCGATTTATCGAATTCGCCCGGCAGACGAAGTGTGTATAAAGCGGCTTCGATACGGCGGATAAAATTACGTTTATCTGTTTCAGGAGCAAATACAAAACCTTCGGCTACCACTACGCGGTTGTTCTTTTCGTCCAGACGGACATGGCTGACGAACGGCCCTCCCATCATATCGCCGACCATCTTCCACAAACCACGCATTTCACCGCAATATTTTCCGTTTACAGTGATCGGGGTATAAGTTACTTCAGCACGGGTTTCGGTGGCCATATGAGACTCAGGGAAAGCGCCCGGCAAATTCACCTTCAATACGGAATCACGTTTAGCTATCAGATATTCGGCTGTAAACGTATTCGGATCGGAATAAGGGAATGTATATACGATCAGATCCGTACGACCTGTATTGGCATTATTGGACGCCCAGAAGAAATCGGTCGTATCCCGATAATAAGTCATGTTGGCAGGCGCATTCAGCATCAGGTCATATTTATCCTTCAGGTTTTCCATGACTACCGAACTGTAATCTTTCTGCAACTGTGCTATGGCGCGGTTCATTTCTACCTTTACAAAGAAATCGACCAATGCCCTCGGATGTTCTTGCACATATTCGAGAATAGCTTCCGGAGAAGGTGCATTCAACGTTACTACAACCTGTCCTTTTGCCCAACGGTCGTTTTCATAATTGACTGATACCTTTGTATAAATAGCTGGATCGACGTTTACAATCAAAATATTACGTACAAAAGTCAATAACCCGTCGAATTGCGAAGGATCTACATAAGTTATTTTTAATGCAGGTTCAGATTGAGGAAGGCCTGGGACATCAGATGTCAGTTCTTGCTTGATAGCCTTTCCCGAAGGGCCATCCCAGTTTGCTTTTTTCATTACGACAACAACCTCATAAGCGAGGCCTGTGGCCCGTTTTCCAACCGGCCCTGAGCTACATGCTCCCAGCAATACCAGAAACATCAAAAAGCTGATCAGTAAAGAAATCTTTTTCATACCCATTCGTTTTTAATACACAAATATAATTCTTTTCTATTAAATGACTTGTCTTCTATCCGTTTTGTTGCTTTTTAGCAGTGGATAACATTCCGCAAGCAGCAAAGATATCTTCCCCTCGTGAAGCCCTGATCGTACAGATTATCCCGGCATTATTCAGTGTATCACGAAACACCTCCATTCTTGCCCAATCCGAACTTTCCAGCGATACACCGGGAATAGCGTGAAAACGAATCAGGTTAACCCGGCAATCCAATGTATTCAATAAACAAATCAGAGCTTTAGCATGTTGCGGACTATCATTTAAATTTTTAAAAACTATATATTCGAAAGAGACACGACGTTGATGAGAAAAATCATATTCCTTGATCATATCGATGAGACTCTGCGCCGGATAAGCCTTTTCCACAGGCATCAGCGACAGTCTTTCTTCATGAAACGGAGAGTGGAGACTTACAGCCAGATGGCAGTCGCTTTCCTCCAGAAAACGTTTTAAGCCTTTTGCCACACCGATGGTCGAAACGGTTATTCTTTTAGGACTCCAGCCATAACCATAAGCAGAGGTCAGGATTTCAAGTACTTTAAAGAGTTCATCCACATTATCCAGCGGTTCCCCCATCCCCATAAAGACCAGGTTAGTCAAACGATCGGATTCGGGAAGTGATTGTATTTGATTCAATATCTGGTTGGCAGTAAGATTCTTTGTAAACCCCTGCTTGCCCGTCATACAGAACAGGCAATTCATTTTGCATCCCACCTGGGAAGATACACACAAAGTGGCACGATCGTCTGTCGGGATATAAACGGATTCGACAAAATTACCGGGGCCGGCTGCAAATAAATATTTTATCGTTCCGTCTACAGACTTCATACAGTCTATGGGAGGAACTGCTCCTACTTCGAAAGACTCTTCCAGTAATGTACGTTTAGCAGCCGCAATATTGGTCATTTCAGCAATAGAGGTAACTTTCTTCTTATACAGCCAGTCAGCTATCTGCTTAGCAGCATAACCCGGCAAACCGGTCTCTGCAGCCACCTCCTTCAACTCGTTCAGCGTCATGCCCAACAATCGTCTTTTCTCTTGCATTGTTTTATTTATATAGCGATTAATCCGGCACAAAGATAAAAAAAGCTGCCGGACTTTTTGGAATAAGTCCGGCAGCTTTCTGATAAAGGTATCGTTATTACCTTTTGTTATCTTTATTTATTTAGAAGAAACGTACGCGGTTATCTTCTACTTCTGCTTTATTTACCAATGACTGGATAGCCTGGAATCCGAAACGATAAGCGTTGGAAGCATCCAGCGTACGGATTTGTTCAGCTTCATTGAATTCTTTAGCGTCTTTGTTTCTGTCATATACTTTGAATACATATACGCCATTGTTACCTGCTACAGGTTCGCTTACCTGACCTACTTCTGCAATTGAAACCATTGCATTCATTTTCGGTTCTACACCGATACCTGCGATACGACGTGTACCGAAGTTGATAAACTTAACAGAGTCAACTCTTGATCCCATTGCATCCGCATAAGCTTCAACAGAAGTCAGACTTTTAGCTTTCAGGTCGGCAGCGATCTTTTCACCTTTCTTCTGAGCAGCGATCTCGGCTCTCAAAGCCGGAGTAACAGAAGCAACTGAACGGTAACCTTCTTTCAAAGTACCTTCAACGCCTGCAATTACAAATTTATCATCACATTCGAAGATTTCGGAGATTTTACCTTTGTCGTTCTGGAATGCCCAACGGATCACCGGACGAGAATTCTTAATACTTCCCAACGTCTGGTTGTCAGCTGTAACAGTTACACCGGAAATCAGGTTATAGCCTGCTTCTTTAGCAGCGTCATCCAACTTAGCCAAATCGCTGTTCTTTGATACAAACTGGTTCAACTCGTTATAGATATTGCTGTAAGTCTTAGAGCTTGGAGATACTGTCATGTCAATATCAGCAACCTTATACTTATTTACGTTATTCGTTTTTTCAGTAACCTTTACAAGGTGAGTTCCATATAAAGATTTAACTTTTGCGATGTTGTTCACCGGAGTTGAGAATACGGCATTCTTAAATTCTTCATTTACACCTCTCAATGCAGTAATTTCAGTAAACCATCCCAGTTCACCACCATTTTCAGCAGCCTGGTCAGCAGAGAATTCTTTTGCCAGCTCAGCAAAGTTACCACCATTCTTCAATACGTTCATCAAGCTATCGGCCAAAGCTGTTGTACGAGCTTCGTCGCCTGTGTTTGCCAACATGATGTGACTAACTTTTACAGAGTCGGGAGCGACAGTCTTGTCTACCAACTTGAACATTCTGTATTTGTCGTTGTCGAATACAGGGCCATAAACCTCACCCACTTCGGCTGTTGTTGCAAATTGTTTCATTTCCGGATCGAATGCGTTTTCTGTAAAGAAAGCATCCATATAAGGAACTTCTGAGTTTTCATTTACTATATCAGCCACCTTTTCAGAAGTCTTAAATTCTTCTTTCAAAGATTCGATATCTGCACTAGCCTTGTCATAGTCTTCCTGGCTCGGACGGATATCAACAGCGATATATTTAATTACTTTACCTTCTTTTTGTTTGTAAAGTTCTTTGCGCTGATTGTACAGTTTTTCGATTTCGCTCTTGCTAACTTCCACGGTTGAATCGGGGATGCTTGCATACGACTGCATAGCATATACGATATCTGAACTTTCTGCAGCGTCATTAAATGCTTCTTTAGCATCCAGAACGTTAGCAGAAACTGCTTTGCTCAACAAGGTGGTATATTTCTGTTCCAGACGCTGACGTTTGATGTTCTTTTCCCAGAACAACCAGAAATTACGAGCCTGGATCAACTGTGCCTGTTGTTCTGCAGGATAGTTTGCAATGTTATCATCATCGATCGATTTCAGGAAGTTCAATAATGCTGTCTTGTCAAACTGTCCGGTCTGCGGATTAACGAACATCTGCATCTGTTGGATCATCGGTGAAATATTTTCACCCTGTACCATGTCAAACAGTTCTTCCGGGCCGACCTGCATACCTAATTTATCAGTTGCTTCGTCCAATACAATTTCCTGTACCATAGCGTCGAATACGGACTGACGGATCTGATTCATGTATTCCTCAGGCAGACTACTTGAACCTGACTGCATCTTATACATTTCAGTCATTTCATCAATACGTCCCTGATAATCCTGAATTTTAATTACTTCCCCGTCAACCTTAGCAACTCTCTCCTGAGTTTGTCTGAAATAAGTAGAACCGGAGTTCAAAAAGTCTCCAATGATAAAAGCGAACAATGCCAAACCCACAACGAGTACGAGCAGTCCTGCTTTGCTTCTGATTTTTTCCAGCGTAGCCATTTATCGTTATTTATTTTTAAAGTTTATATTTTACAGTTTAAGGGCACGAAGATACGAAAAAAAGGATTTGTTACATCTTTTATTTCATTTTTTTTCATTAACCACCCACTTTCATTCGCACAAGTTCTATTTTTGTCGCTGTCACTTTCATTATTTTGAAAGTATACTTATCTATTACGATTGATTCATTCAATTTAGGAAATTTTTGATAGAAATGTAAAATATAGCCGGCTATCGTTACATAGTCGTCCGATTCCGGCAGCTCCAGATTGAACTTCTCATTCAACGAATCTATCTCCATACGGCCAGATACGAGATACTCGTCATCCGATACTTTCCGGGCGACATACGACTTCATATCATGTTCATCTTCAATCTCTCCGAATATTTCTTCCACAAGATCCTCCAATGTAACGATACCGGATGTACCACCGAATTCATCGACTACGACTGCCAGACTTTTCTTCTCCTGCATCAATATCTTCATCAACTTATTAGCGGCCATTGTTTCCGGAACAATGGAAACAGTTTTTATATTTTGCGTCCAGTCCTCCGGGTTCTTAAACAACTCCGAAGAATGGATATAACCGATGATATCATCTATATTTTCGTTATATATCAATATCTTCGACAAACCGGTTTCAATGAATTTAGAACGAAGTTCTTCCATACTGACAGTCGTATCGCAAGCTACGATCTCTGTGCGCGGTACGATGCAATCACGCAAACGTACGTTCGAAAAGTCGAGCGCATTCTGAAAGATCTTCACTTCCGTATCCATATCCGAATTAGACGGGGCATCATCTATACTTTGTTGTATAAAAAAGTCCAGATCGACTTTCCCCAGCGTACGTGCGGAAGACTTCGATACATCTTTAACCCCAACCAGCTTCAAAAACAGATAAGAAACCAAAGCGGAGAATTTGGATATCGGATATAAAATAATATATATAATGAATAAAGGAACCGAAAACAGATTCAGAGAAAAGTTCGGATTCAATTTAAATATCGTCTTAGGGATAAACTCTCCGGTAAACAAGATCAGGAGAGTCGAAATGATCGATTGAACGAGTACGATCAGCGCTTCATTGTTTACGAACTTTGCAATAAACGGCTCCAGTATGATTGCCATTTGCAGACCGTATACAACTAATGCGATATTATTACCGACCAGCATTGTAGAAATAAACTGGTTCGGATTCCGATAAAAGATATCCAGTATTTTACCGGCAATAGTTTTGTTCTTTTTATCCAGTTCGTGCCGAAGCTTATTTGAGGAGATAAATGCGATCTCCATCCCTGAAAAAAAAGCGGAAAAAGCCAATGAAATTAATATGTACGTTAATGCATTCACACTACTCCTTTTTTATTGAGTCTACTTTTGAGACAGCCACTACGGTGGTATCTGCAGATGTATTTACCCGGGATGAGTCGGGGGCAGATTCGCTGACAGGGAAAGTTCCCTGCGAGTTAAAGATTTTATATTTTGTCATATTCAGGTTGGATTCAAAACCAATACCGGTAATGATCTTCTCCTCTTCCTGCAACTCGAAATATTCATCCGTATAAACCCGATCTTCGGTCTGATCAATAAACAAGATCGAAGTATCCAGTTTTTTATTATCCTGAGTCAAAATATTCACATGACCAATCAACTTAATCAAACCTTTCTTGTCCCAATGATAAGCCGTATCGGCTTTTATGCTGGTTTCCACATTGAACAAAGAATCAAATTTCTCCACATAAACACCTTGAGGAAGATAGGAATAAGGCTCTTTTGCCTTGCCAAACATCAACCACTCTTTTGCCTTCATCCGATAACGAGTAATACCGGAGTCTGATATCAAGCTAGTGATGTCCGTTGTTTTCATTGTGTAGGTAGTTTCAGGTGCAAACTCCACCACTACGACTTCTTTATCTGAATTGCGACAGGAAGCCATAAATAAAAGAAGCATAACAACCACCACAAAGGTAGTTGTTATGCCATATTTTCCCGTTTTACTAAGAAAACGCGTTTCTATCATAATTATCTGATTCTTGTTGACTCGCCGATCCAACCACCAACAGTAAATGTTTTACCCTTTTCCAAATCGGGGTGCATAAATATTTCTTCTGTTGAAGGTAAATGAGCACGATAGGTACCGATCAATTTATTTGCTTCATCTATACAGCTTTCGTCCACTTGTTTTGCTTTTTCAAACTTATCGATAGCTGCATTGTAAGCGGCTCTTGCCAATACACCGTCATTCGGGAATACAGACTTAACTGTTGCTGCATACATCTGTCCGATCAGGATGTAAGGCTGCCCGTAGCTTGCGTTGGCTGATGCAGCTTTCAAAGCATATTCTCTTGCTTTTGAATAGCTCTTCTGGTCGAAGTTAAGCAAAGCGATCATGTAAAAGTCTTCTGCTTTTGAAGCAGGGTCTGTTTCCATGTTGGCAGCTTCTTCGAAATATTTGATAGCTTTATCGTAATCTTTGTTCTTCACAGCTTGTTTTGCAATACCGATAGCTGCGTCAGCACTCGGTTCCAACTGATAAGCATAACCTGCAGCAGCAAAGAATGCGTCGATTTCCTGACAACGAACACGTCTCAGCAAAGTAACGATTTCTTTCAAAGCAGCCAGATCGCTTTTGCTTTCTTCCACTTTAGGAGCATACAGATTCTGCAGAGTTTCGCAGTCGGCAGCACCACTGTTAGCAAACGCACCGTTTACACTTGTTTTGAATGTAGTCAGGTTGTTTACTTCTTTTTCGTTATTTGCAGCCTGTGCAGCCTGCAACTGGCTATCAAGAATTTTAGAAGCTTTCAGATAATCCTCTACATACTGTCCTTTATGATTAGGATCGTCTGCCATCATCTGGTAAGAAGCGAACATATATAAAGAAACACCTAATGCTTCAGTTTTATCACCATATTCATTGATGATATCGCCCAACCATGTATACAGTTTCTTATAATCAGCCTTTTCACCCATCTGGGCAATATAATCCTGAGCCTTACGTGAAACGATCCAGTCTTTACCATAACGTCTGTCGTCGCCGAAATATTTCACACGCTTGTCGTATACAGCCATCAAGTCATCTACCAGAGCAGCTTTCTTTGCCGGATCCTTTTCATTGGCAATCTTCCACGCCATGATCTTTACACCATGCAGATAGATATCCTTTGTTGCAGCAGGACATTCATCATACACAATCTTCCAAAAATCATATGCATCCTTAAAGTTTCCTGCTTTCGCATAAGGAACGAACAAGCTGATATTGGTAATACAACGGATACTGTCTTCACCTGATCCGAATTGCGTACCATTATCTACTCCTTTCTGTGCATAAGCGCCAAATGCTCCTAAGGAACATGCAGCGGTAATCAATAATACCTTTATTTTCATATCTGTTTTTAATTTAAGTTAGCAATTTAAATTAATCCACTTTTTTCTTCCAGAACCACATTTCGTTGAATGTGTAGTTAACAGTAAAACGGAAATACTGTTCATCAATCATGTTCACACCTCCGGGCTTAATCTTTGTATATTCAAAAGATACATTTACCAAAGAACGGTTATCAATCAACGGCAACCCCATACCGAAACTCACTCCATATTCGTTATATCCATTACCTTTATAAGCGACGTCATCTGTGTTATTAATCATCAAATAAGAGTTACTATAATGAGCTCCGACGCGATATCTTACCCGATTGAAAAAATTACGATTCTGATAATTCGGAATGAACTCACCCCCGGCAGCAACCCTGACACGGTTTTTGAAATTGTCTTTCGAATCATCATAATTCGCATTATCCCATGCTTCGTACAGTACATCCGCTGCCAATGTCATTTTATTATTTTTCACGTATGATGCACCAAATCCGATTGAGTTCGGGATATCAAAAGCCTTACTCTTCGTAGTATCGGAAGCAACCACTTCCGCAGAACCTGAACTATTCGTCTTATAAGCCATATTAATATATGTAGCGTTCAAACGGTTTTTCGGAGAAAAGACCAAACCCAATGTAACATTTTCAGTTTTACTAATCGGATGAGTGTACTGAACACCGAAATCCAACTTAATATCTCTGACTTCCAGACTCTGAGCCCGAACAGAATTAAAACCGGAACTGTTTACAAACGAATTAGCCTGTTCGTGCTTAGTTGTACCAAAAAGATATCCGACATTTGCTCCGACAGCAAGACGCTTCTTCCATATATCTATAGACAATCCTAAATACAAATCGTTTAATCCGCCTGAACCATTATATGATTCTATATAAGTTCCTTCATCATTTGTCCTCAAAGCACCAAAGCTATATCCTACATAAGAATAAGGTAAAAGCCCGACACTCATGGCAATACGCTTATGAATAGGGAACTGTAAAGCGATATATTCAACATTACCATTTACATTATTTTGCTTATTGATCCCGTCATCAAACCACGAAAGCTGGCCGGATGCTCCGAAATCAAAAAGAAATGTCAACGAATCCATACAGCTGTAAGACGCAGGGTTCATGGGGTTTATCTGGCTCGACGATCTCAGTCCGAAACCAACACCACCCATTGCCCGTCCGGCTCCGAATGAACGATCAGCTAATTCACCATACCCAAAACGGGTATAGGGCGAGTTAGTGTTATTTTGTGCCGCTAGCGACAACTGTGTAAATATAAGAATGCTTGCTATTAGTAGCTTATTAATCTTCAACATTATACTCTAAGATTCTGTTTAATCCTGTCAACACTAAATTAATGTCTGCAAAGATGGAGTTTTTTAGCCGTCTTTCAAAATAAAACGAATGACCGCCTGTTAAAAAAACCAAAAGGTTAGGATATTTTATCCGTAACATTTCGATATATCCATCCATCTCGTAAACAATTCCATTTACTACTCCTGCCTGAATAGCACTCTCAGTACTGGTGCCTATCAGAGGTATTATCTCCTCTTCCGCCACCAAAGGTAGTTTTTTTGTATAAAAGTTCAAAGCCTTGAAACGCGTAGTCATACCCGGAGAAATATTTCCCCCGAGGAAAGTACCCGATGCTTCGATCAATTCGTAAGTAATTGCTGTGCCAGCGTCAATGACCAGCAGGTCTTTTCCCGGTTCCAGGTAATTCGCACCGACAGCCGCCGCCAGCCGGTCTTTCCCTAATGTTTCGGGCGTTTCATATTGAACCGAAATAGGCAACTTTACAGTTTCATCCAAAAAGATAAAGCGCCGAAGTTTACCCCGAAGGTAATCATTCAGCACTTCGTTTTTGCCTATCACAGTCGACAATATTCCATGTTTAAAATCGTATTTCCCAAAGAGAGACTCCAATTCATCAACATCGAATTTCTTGTATACGAAAGAGGCTACCATATGCTTCTTATCGTATACCGCAACTTTTGAAGAGGTGTTTCCTTGTTCTATTATTAAATTCACGTGACTGAAATTTTCCGCAAAGAAAAACAAAATTGACGAGATATCACGCATAACCAAGGGATAACCTGCTAAATTTCTTTGAAACTTTTCCTTTATCAATGAAAGCGACAGCTGCTAATTCTACTGTTGTCCAACTCCTTTCCCGGCTTCCAATTACAACTACCTGCCCGGAAAAATTGAATTATCTGGCAGAGAATGATATTCCCCCTTGACATATTCTTTGTCCGACAAGGGTCGAACAACTGTCCCACCTTTGTCAGACAGCTGTCTGACACCCGTCGGACAAAGAATATCCCGGGGGTTGGCAACTTTACATCAGGGCTGGTTGAATTTAAGAGCCGGATAGTTCTAATTAAAAGCGAGGCCGGACAAACAAAAGCCCGTATCCGTTTGTTCTATCTACAAACTAAAGAATAAGAGATTATGGGAATTATTGGTTCAATCGTTATTGGGATCCTGGCCGGTTTTCTGGCAGGAAAGATTTTGAAAGGGAGTGGATTCGGGTTGATCGTCAATCTGATTGTCGGTATAATCGGCGGTGTACTGGGTGGATGGCTATTCGGTTTGCTGGGACTGAGCGTAAACGGAGTGATCGGAAGTCTGGTTATGTCTACCATCGGTGCTATCGTTTTATTATGGATCGTTTCACTATTCAAAAAATAGCTCTACCTTTGTGCGGTAAAACAATTATCGTATGAAGAAGTACCTGCTTCTGCTTTTTTTGCTCCTTTTGCTGGTTCCGGCAAAGGCGCAGATCAAATTAAGCGACGAAGCTCAGATCAGTATATTAACAGCTGCTCCGTCTGATGAAGCAGTCTTTACCCTGTACGGACATACAGCCGTACGGGTTAAAGATAGTTTACATAAAATAGATCTGGTATTTAATTATGGTATATTCGATTTCTCCAAACCGAATTTCATCTACCGCTTTACGAAAGGGGAAACCGATTACAAGCTCGCCGCCTATAACTTTCAGCATTATATAATCGAATATCAAATGCGCGGAAGCGAAGTGACCGAACAGGTATTAAACTTCACACCCGATGAGATAAACAAGATTTGGAATGCATTATATATTAATGTACAACCGGAGAACTGCGTTTACCGTTACAACTTCTTTTTCGACAACTGCGCCACCCGTCCTGTCGCCATCGTGGAAGAACAGGTCGACGGGAAGATAAAATATAATGATCCGCCGGAACCGCAAACGTTCCGCGATCTTATTAATTATTGTACGCGCAATAACTCATGGCTAACCTTCGGATGCGACCTGGCACTGGGAAGTCCGACAGACCGCGTAGCTACTCCCCATGAAATGATGTTCCTTCCTGTCTATCTGAAAGAAGAATTCGACAAAGCAACGATCGTCAACCCAGACGGAACGGAAAGAAAGCTGGTGAAGTCGACCACCCGCCTGGCAGAAGAACTGACAGACGATGATCAGGGGGAAAAAGAATGGTTCACTCCTATGTTATGCAGCATGATTATTTTCCTGCTGGTATCACTGATCACTTATATGGAATGGAAGAAAAAAACATACTTCCGCCTGGTGGATTGTATCCTCTTTCTCCTTGCAGGAGTGGCCGGTACGGTATTGTTCTTCCTTTGCTTTATATCGACCCATCCCTGCATCTGGCCTAACTGGTCGATCGTGTGGTTGCAGCCGTTTGACCTGGTAGCTGTTATTTTGTTTGCAGTAAAAAAGTACGGAAAGGCTGCATATTATTATCATTTTATTAACTTTGCGGCGCTTACGCTGCTGTTGGCGGGTTGGTATTTCATCCCACAACACTTAAATATAGCCTTTATTCCGCTTGTCGCCACCCTTTGGCTACGTTCAGGATTCGGTGTTTACAGAGGGCGGATGCACATTTGAAGATATGGACAATCGAATGAGAAAAATAATAACGTCGCTTATTGCGATCCTGGTAGTCACTAACCTGGAGGCACAACAACGTACCCCGAAGTTAGTGGTTTGCATTACCGTCGATCAATTAAGGGGCGATTATGTGGAATACTTTTACAACACATTCGGCGAACGCGGCTTCAAGCGGTTGATGAACGAAGGATTGGTGTATAACAACATCAAATTCGAATTTTCCAACATCGACCAGGCCAGTGCCTTTGCCACCTTGTTTACCGGAAGCAATCCCTGCTTCAATGGCGTCAGCGGCGGTAAATACTACGATTTTGACAAGGACAAGGAAGTTTCCATCCTGTATGATGCAGAATATCTCGGTAACTATACACGTGAGAATTATTCTCCTAAAAAGTTATTCAGCTCCACGATCGGAGACGAACTGAAAATAGCTTCCAAAGGAAGAAGCGACGTTTATGCCATCGCCCCCGATGCGGAAAGTGCGATTCTTTCGGCCGGACATGCGGCGAACGGTGCTTTCTGGATGGACGATGTAAACGGAAAATGGGCAACAACAACCTATTATAAAGGTATACCCTGGTATGTTGACCGTTATAACAACGGAGTAGAATCGCTGTCGGCACGTCTGGACAAGATGGTGTGGACTCCTTCCCTCCCCTTGGAGAAGTATAACGCTTTCCCCTATGTACTGGACGAAATTCCTTTCAAATATACCTTTAATGAAAAGACAAACGATTGTTTTCCGAAGCTGAAAACGACGCCTTTCATTAATAAAGAGATAAACAGGTTAGCCCTGCAGTTCCTTGAATATGGCGCATTCGGTACACGAAGTTGTCCGGACATGCTGTCAGTTACCTATTATGCCGGTAATTATAAGGGGACAATGAGCAAGGACTATACCCGCGAGATCCAGGACACTTATTATCAGCTGGATAAAGACCTGGAGCAACTGCTCGATGCCATCGACAAAAAGATCGGCTTGGCAAACACACTGGTCGTATTTACCGGTTCCGGATATTACACGAGCGAGGAAGAATATGCCGACGGATTACTTATCAACGGCGGCGAATTCCATCCGAAACGTTGCGTAGCCTTGTTAAACATGTACCTGATGGCCATGTACGGGCAGCAAAGCAGTTGGGTAAAAGGTTTCTATAACAACCAGATATACCTGAACCGCAAGGCTATCGAAGATGCAAAGCTCGATCTGGTAACCATACAGGATAAAGCGGCTGCCTTCCTGATGGAATTCAGCGGTGTACAGCATGTCACTACCGACCACGCCCTGCTTGCCGGCGAATGGAACGAAGGTACAGTCAAGTTCCGTCAGGGAACCCATCACCTGAAACGTGGCGACCTGATCATCGAGCTGCAACCCGGCTGGATCATCAACAACGACAATCCGAAAGAAAAAGTAAAAATAATTCGTAATAATGCAGTAATTACCCCATTGGTATTTATGGGTAACGGTCTCAAACCGGAACATATCTACCGTGAAGTGAAAGCCACAGAGGTAGCCCCTACGGTAACCCATGTGCTGAGGATACGGCCACCGAATGCATCCCAAAATCTACCACTTTGGGAGTTGACAATCAAAAGATGAGACCTCTGACCGGTCGCATATATCAGATGGGATTAATTCTGGCACGGTATTTGATAGCAATATATCATTCCGGTGATCAATTAAATCCGATCGTCAACAAATAAACACTTTACGAAATAAAATAAATTAATATATATCATGGGATTTAATGAATTTATGACGAAGCTGTTCGGCAACAAGTCGCAGCGAGACCTGAAAGAGATTACTCCGTATGTGGATAAGATCAAGGCCGTATATCCGTCAATCCAACAGCTTTCTAACGATGAACTGAGAGCAAAAACAGATGAGATCAAACAACGTATCCAGGACTATGTAGCCGACGAGCGCGCGCAGGTTGAAGAACTCCGCAAAGGCATCGACGATAAAGAGCTGGAAGAACGTGAAGCCATCTGGGCAGAAGTAGATAAAATTGAAAAGGCGATCACCGATAAGATGGAAGTAGTTCTGGAAGAATCTCTGCCGGAAGTATTCTCTATCATGAAAGAAACAGCCCGTCGTTTCTCTGAAAATGAAGAAGTAGTTGTTACTGCTACTGATTTCGACCGCGACCTGGCTACCAAACATGACTTCGTACGTATCGAAGACGATAAAGCCATCTTCCTGAACCACTGGAAAGCCGGTGGTAACGAAATTACCTGGGACATGGTGCACTACGACGTTCAGTTATTCGGTGGTGTCGTTCTGCATAAAGGTAAAATCGCCGAAATGGCAACCGGTGAAGGTAAAACATTAGTGGCTACCCTCCCGGTATTCTTGAATGCCCTGACCCGCAATGGTGTACACGTTGTAACCGTGAACGACTATCTGTCAAAACGTGACTCGGAATGGATGGGGCCGCTTTATATGTTCCACGGACTTTCCGTAGACTGTATCGACAAACACCAGCCTAACTCGGATGCGCGCCGCGCCGCTTATAATGCAGATATCACCTTCGGTACAAACAACGAATTCGGTTTCGACTACCTGCGTGATAACATGGCGATCAGCCCGAACGACCTGGTACAACGCAAACATAATTACGCCATCGTCGATGAGGTCGACTCCGTATTGATCGATGATGCCCGTACCCCGTTGATCATTTCAGGCCCGATCCCCCGTGGTGAAGAACAGTTGTTCGAACAGTTCCGTCCGAACGTGGAAGTGGTGGTTAACGCACAGAAAGACCTATGTTCAAAACTGTTGATCGAAGCTAAAAAGAAAATGGCCAGCAGCGATCAGAAAGAAGTAGAAGAAGGATCTATCCAACTATACCGCTCATTCAAAGGATATCCGCGTAACAAAGCGTTGATCAAATTCCTGAGCGAACAAGGTATCAAAGCACAGATGTTAAAGACTGAAGAATACTTCATGTCTGAAAACATGCGCCACATGCACGAAGCAACCGACGAGTTGTATTTCGTGATCGACGAAAAAAATAACAGCGTCGAACTGTCCGACAAAGGTATCGACTTGCTGACCGGACGTACGGACGACCCGACGTTCTTCGTATTGCCGGATATCACTTCCGAACTTTCCCAGTTGGAAAACTTCCAAGGAACCGAAGAAGAAAAACAGGCAAAGAAAGACGAAATCCTGGCAAACTATTCTGTCAAGAGCGAACGTGTACATACGATCAACCAGTTATTGAAAGCCTATACTTTGTTTGAAAAAGACGATGAATACGTTGTGATGGATAACAAGGTAATGATCGTCGACGAACAGACCGGACGTATCATGGACGGCCGCCGTTACTCTGACGGTCTGCACCAGGCTATCGAAGCCAAGGAAGGTGTAAAAGTGGAAGCTGCCACACAGACTTTCGCTACCATAACCTTGCAGAACTATTTCCGTATGTATCATAAACTGTCAGGTATGACAGGTACGGCAGAAACGGAAGCCGGTGAATTCTGGGACATCTACAAACTGGATGTCGTAGTGATCCCGACTAACCGTCCGATCGCCCGTAACGATATGAACGACCGTATCTACAAGACCAAACGTGAAAAGTATGCCGCTGTGATCGAAGAGATCAGCGCATTGGTTGAAGCCGGACGCCCGGTACTGGTAGGTACGACTTCCGTAGAAATTTCGGAATTACTGAGCCGTATGCTTACCCTGCGTAAGATCCAGCATAATGTATTGAATGCGAAGTTGCACCAGCGTGAGGCCGAGATCGTATCGTTAGCCGGTCAGAGCGGAACGGTAACTATCGCAACCAACATGGCCGGTCGTGGTACCGACATTAAGCTGTCGGCTGAAGTGAAAGCCGCAGGTGGTTTGGCTATCATCGGTACGGAACGTCATGAGAGCCGCCGTGTAGACCGCCAGTTGCGTGGTCGTGCAGGACGTCAGGGTGACCCGGGTTCTTCTGTATTCTATGTATCACTGGAAGATAACCTGATGCGTCTGTTCGCTTCCGACAAGATTGCCGGACTGATGGATAAGCTGGGCTTCAAGGAAGGCGAAGTTCTGGAACACAACATGCTGAGCAAATCTGTTGAACGTGCACAGAAGAAAGTGGAAGAAAACAACTTCGGTATCCGTAAACGTTTGCTGGAATACGACGACGTAATGAACTCACAACGTAACGTGATCTATACCCGTCGCCGTCACGCCCTGATGGGAGAACGTATCGGTCTGGACGTATTGAACACGATTTACGATACTTCTATGGCTATTGCCGAACAGCATTCCGACGGTCTGGACTATGAAGGTTTCAAACTGGAATTGTTCAAAACATTCGCTATGGAAAGTCCGTTCGATGAGGAAGAATTCAAGAGCCTGAAGGCCGACAAACTGGCTGACAAGCTGTTTGAAAACGCATTGCAGACATTCAAACGCCGTATGGAACGCATGACCCAGGTTGCTAATCCGGTTATCAAACAGGTTTACGAACACCAAGGTGCCATGTATGAAAATATCATGATCCCGGTTACAGACGGAAAACGTATGTATAATGTTTCATGTAACCTGAAGGAAGCATACGAAACAGAAAGCAAGGCGATCACGAAAGCATTCCAGAAGTCAATCGTACTGCATACTATCGACGAAGCATGGAAAGAACACCTGCGCGAAATGGACGAACTGCGCCACTCCGTACAGAATGCAAGCTACGAAAACAAAGATCCATTGTTGATCTATAAATTGGAATCTTACAACCTGTTCAAGACAATGGTTGACGTTATGAACCGTAAAACTGCTGCTGTCCTGATGCGCGGTCAGATCCCTGTTCGCGAGGAACCGACTGAAGAGCAGAAACAGGCGATGGCTCAACAACAGGCTGCCGCAGCCGCAGCTGCCGAACGTCAGCGCATCGAAGTAAGACAGGCTGCTCCGGAACAACGCCAGGACATGAGCCGTTACCGTACTGAAAAAACGGATATCAGCGGAAACAATGACCCGGAAGAACGTGCTCCGCAACAACCCAAACAAGAACCGGTTCGTGCCGAAAAACGCGTAGGCCGTAACGATCTTTGCCCCTGCGGTAGTGGAAAGAAATACAAAAACTGTCACGGACAAGGTTTATAATACCTGACAGGATAACAGATAAGAAAAGGGTAGCCGTAAAAAAGCTGCCCTTTTTTGTATCTTTACCCCTCAAATGAAAGTATCATGAAGATAGTTATCGCCATCGACTCACTTAAAGGATGCCTCTCCTCCTCCGCCATTGCAGACGCAGCGGAAGAAGGGATACGGAATGTCATTCCCGGATGCGAAGTGGTAAAAGTCCCCATAGCCGACGGTGGCGAAGGGACGGTGGAAGCACTGACCGAAGCGACTCGGGGAAGTATCATAACGATCCCTGTCCATAACCCGCTGATGCAGCCGATCCGGGCCAGCTACGGCATAACCGGAGACAGCCGGACAGCTATTATCGAAATGTCGGCAGCCAGCGGCCTTGCCCTGATTCCCCCGAAAGCGGGCAACATCATGCATACTACCACGTATGGTACCGGGGAAATGATAGCAGACGCCATCCAACGCGGCTGCCATAACTTCATAATCGGCGTAGGCGGCAGTGCCACCAACGATGCAGGTGTCGGGATGATGCAGGCATTAGGTTTCCGTTTTACCGACCAGTCTGGCAACGAAATAGAGAAAGGAGGTAAAAGTCTTTCCTCCATTCAACGGATCGATACCCGTAATCAGCTTCCGCAACTACAGGAATGCACCTTTCATATCGCTACCGATGTTACCAATACTTTCTACGGGCCACAGGGCGCCGCCCGTATATTCGGCCCCCAAAAAGGAGGCAGCGAAACACAAATTGAAGAGTTGGACAAAGGTATGAAACACTTGGCAACCCTCATCCGCCAAACCTTCGGTAAGGAAATCGACAACCTCGCCGGGGCAGGAGCCGGTGGTGGTATGGGAGGGGGATGCGTAGGCTTTCTGCAGGCAAGCATTTCCCCGGGCATAGACCTGGTGATGGACTATCTTCATTTCAGCGAAACGGTCAAAGGTGCAGACCTGGTTATTACGGGAGAAGGTAAAATAGATCGGCAGACCTTATTCGGCAAAGTCCCGGTCGGAATAGCCGGAGTAGCTGCCGCACAAAATATTCCGGTCATCGCTATCACCGGGCAAGTGGATGTCGATCAGGAACTGAAACAGGCCGGTATATCCGCCATCTTCCCTATCCATCCGTCTCCTGTCAGCCTGGAAGAGGCCATGCAGCCCGTTTACGCCGTCCGCAACATCAAACGGACAATGGAACAAATCTGTCAAACACTACTTATTTTAGTCAAAAAGTAAAATAAAGAGCTTTTCCGGAGCATAATGTCATACTTTTCCGTATATTGCAGCATAATAACTATTAAACATTAACATTATGATCATCGGAATTCCCAAAGAAATCAAAAACAATGAGAACCGGGTAGCACTTACGCCTGCCGGGGCAAAAGAGTTGGTAAAAAAAGGGCACACCGTTTATGTACAGCATACAGCGGGTGAAAACAGTGGTTTTCCTGATTCAGCCTATGAGAAAGCAGGAGCACAGATACTCCCGTCGATCAATGACGTTTATCAAATTGCTGAAATGATCGTAAAGGTAAAGGAACCGATTGCCGTAGAATATCCGTTGGTACGGAAAGGGCAACTGGTCTTTACTTATTTCCATTTCGCCTCAGATGAAAAACTGACACTAGCTATGATGGATAGCGGTTCGATCTGCCTGGCTTACGAAACGGTAGAGAAACCGGACGCCTCACTCCCACTCCTTATTCCCATGAGTGAAGTCGCGGGACGTATGTCGGTACAGGAAGGAGCCCGCTTCCTCGAAAAACCCCAGGGAGGAAAAGGCATCCTGCTGGGCGGCGTACCGGGAGTAAAACCTGCCCGCGTATTGGTTCTGGGAGGTGGTATTGTCGGCTATAATGCAGCTTTAATGGCTGCCGGACTAGGAGCAGACGTTACGATAGCGGATATCTCACTTCCCCGTCTGCGTTACCTAAGCGAGGTTATGCCGGCAAATGTAAAGACACTGTATTCATCTACACATAATATAGAAACAGAGCTTCCGGCTACCGACCTGGTGATCGGTGCCGTATTGATCCCCGGAGCCAAAGCTCCCCACCTGGTCACAAAAGATATGCTGAAGCTTATGAAGCCGGGCAGTGTGCTGGCCGACGTAGCCATCGACCAGGGCGGTTGCTTCGAGACTTCGCATCCGACCACTCATGCCGACCCGGTTTACACGGTCGACGGTATCGTTCATTATTGCGTGGCAAACATTCCTGGAGCCGTTCCGCAAACATCCACCCTGGCATTGACCAATGCCACGCTGCCTTATGTTCTGAAACTGGCTGACAAGGGTTGGAAAAAAGCCTGCAAGGAAGATAGGAGCCTGCTGCTCGGATTAAACATTATCGAAGGTAAGATCGTTTATCCAGCTGTAGCCGAAGCGTTCAGATTACCCTGTTATCCGGCTGTATTATAAACAAAAAAGGTGCAGATTATGTGGAAACCTTCAGTTGTAAGGCGGCCATAATCTGCACATTCTTTTCCTCCTAAAAGAATTCTCATTCCCTTTTAATTCTAAAAAGATGTAAAATTGCTTTGATACTTTTATCATGGTTACTAACTTAGCGCATCATAAAATTAAATTTAAATCGTTTAACAACCATGAAGAAAATTGTTTTGTTATTGGCTTTTTGCCTGAGTATTGGAAACTTATTTGCACAAGACGCTGATAAACTGCGTGATGAAGGCGATGCAGCATTAAAAGCGAAAAACTATCCGGAAGCTTTTACAAAGTACGATGCATTCCTTAAACAGACGAACAACGAAGATGCCGACCGCGTTTTCAATTGCGGTTTCGCTGCTTTCCAGGCCAAGAAATATGAAGATGCCGTAAAATATTACGACCTGGCCATCCAGAAAAATAAAAACGTAGACGACGCTTACACCGGTAAGGCTATGGCATTACGTAACCTGAATAAACCCGCTGAGTTTACAGCTACTGTAGAAGCCGGATTGAAAGTTAAACCGGGTGATACAAATCTGGAAAAACTGCTTTACGGATATTGCATGAAGCAGGCACAGGCTGCGCAAAAGGCAGGAAAAACTGCTGATGCAGAAGAGTTGTTTAAAGATGTATTAATCGTTAGCAACGCGAAGTATAAAGAAAATGCGCTGTACAGCTTAGGTGCTATGTATTACAACGAAGGTGCAAAGATTCTGGCTGCTGCTACCGACCCTGCTAAATACGAAGCAGAAAAAGACAAAGCTGACGTTCAGATGAAGAAAGCAAAAGAATACATCGAACAGGCTGTTGCCCTGAATGCAGCAAATGCCAACGCCAAAAAGATCCTTGATTCTATCAACGAAACATTGGCAAAATAATTTCTATTACATTGCAACATGGGACTTGGTTCCCAATATATAGTAAAAGGGCTATCCAAAAGTTGGATAGCCCTTTTACTATTGTTCATTTCAGTTAAATTTAGTATCTTACCATTGCAAAAAATATTACATTTGGCTACAGGCTGCATTAAATCCTGTATTCTTTCGGAGAACATCCAACTATTCGTTTGAACGCTCTGCTGAAATATTGGGGATATTGATAACCCAACGCATAAGCAACGTCACTGATCGACTTGGACGGATCGGCTAATAGTTCTTTTGCAACAGCCATTGTTTTTACCAAAATATATTCCTGGGCGGACGTTCCGGTTTCTTTCTTGATTAAGTCACCGAAATAATTAGCAGACAAATGCAACTGATCCGCACAATAAGCAACGGTAGGAGTTCCTAAGGATAAAGGTTTTCCGGACGTAAAATAGTCATTCAGCAACTTTTCGAAATCGGTCAACGTATCTTTATTCGCCTTCTTACGAGTGATAAATTGCCGGTCGTAGAACCTGACACAATAGTTAAGCAACAACTCGATGGCCGAAGAAATAATTAAATTACTGTGTTTGTCCTTCGCCTCCCTGATCTCCTCGTCGATCTTCATCATGCAATCTATTATGGTCTGGCGTTCCTGCTTTGAGAGGTGCAACGCTTCATTTACAGCGTAGGAAAAGAAAGTGTAGTCCTGCATATGATGCCCGAGATGCGTGCCATGCAATAATTCGGGCTGAAAGGTCAGCCACCATCCCATTGGCTGAAATTCTTCTCCTGTATCGTCATTGCCGATCACTTGTCCGGGAGCCGCAAACACCAGGGTATTTTCCTGAAAATCATAATAATTCCTTCCGTATTTGATCTGATCGGCACATTGAATATCTTTCAGGTAAACGACGTAAAAACCAATATTCTTACGTACATGACGTAACGGACTGATCTTTGACGCATCGATCACACTAACCAACGGATGCGGTGTTTCGATACCCAGAAAGTCATTATAGTCTTTAACCGTATTCAGTTTTATGATTTTATCCATGCCGGTGCGTGATTTATGTTTTCGACAAATGTAATAAATATCTGCTAGTTATATGATCCGATCAGTAATAATTATACGTATATCCGTAATTCGTATCATACGGAATCTTTTCGGGTACGGTAATTTTGTAGTATGCTAAATAATAATTAAATGACAATAGAATAAATGAATAATAGGGCACTTATGACGATCGATCTGTTTAACAAATTGACGGGCCGGGAAACCCTGCATCCGCTGATTAGTATTATTGACCTGTCGAACGCAAATCTGAACCGCGATATCCGCATGACGTGTGATTTTTACGGACTTTTGTATTATGTAACGTTAGACGGAAATCAATATTCCGGGAAAGACAAACTCCGCCTCATCCATCCCGGAGAACTGGTAGAAATCCCATCGCTCGAACATCGTTCAACCAATGGCTATACGGGCATTATATTCCATCCCGATCTGTTATATGAGACATCATTAGAGGGGCGTATCGATAGTTATCCGACACGTTGCCGCTGCCGGGAACCGCTATCAGAACATGAGCAACAGGTCATATCGGACAGTCTTCAAAAGATCAGGGCAGAATTGCATCATGCCATCGACCGCCACAGCGCATCGATCATCGCTTCGCATATCGAGTTGCTACTCAATTACTGCGTGCGCTTTTGTAATCAGGCAAACTAGACACAGTTACTCATATCAGTAATAATTATACATGAATCTGTAATTTATGCCTGTTCCGGATGGTTTATACCTAGTAATTTTGTACCAGATAAATAAAAGTAGAAATAAATGAAAGTAAGACTCGGATTCGCTGCTACATTATTATATATCCTGTCGTTGGCGGGAAATATGGTAGCACAAGCTCCCCAAACAGAACAAATGATGGATAAGAAACGACAACACATTGTGGAGATTGCCGCCCTGACCGCCAAAGGCGATCTCGATAAATTGAAGACGGTCCTCATTGCCGGATTGGAAGACAGCATGACCGTCAATGAGATCAAAGAGACGATAGTACACGTACATGCTTATTGCGGATTTCCACGGGCATTGCGCGGCTTGCAGACTTTTGTCGATGTTCTCAACGAACGCAAGGCAAAAGGTATCGAAGATAAAGCCGGACGGGCAGCTTCACCGATAACCGATTCACGCAGTAAATATGAACGCGGACGGGATATTCTTGCCGAAATATCAGGTGTCCCTGCTGATGCTCCGAAAGCTGATTACGCTGTGCTGGCTCCCGAAATAGAAGTATTTCTGAAAGAGCATCTCTTTGCCGATCTCTTTGAACGGGATGTACTGACCTATGCTGAACGGGAGATTGCCACCGTATCGGTATTAGCTGCGATCGGCAACGTTGAACCGATGATGAAAGGACATATGAATATAGCTCTGAATGTGGGCGTTACTCCCAACGAACTGCGTAACCTGCTTGCTATTGTCGAGAAACTGGTCGGACGAAGTGAAGCCGATAAAACGGCAGTCCTGGAAACATCTTCGGCGACGGCGATATTTCCGAAGGGGAATGCCATAGAAGGAGTAAATTTCAATGGAACGGCTTATCTGCAACGTCTGATGACCGACAGCGAAACATTTGACGTGGTAGTGTCCGATGTTATATTTGAACCGTCAGCCCGTAACAGCTGGCATTCACATCCGGGAGGCCAGATTCTGATCGCGACTGCCGGTAAAGGGTATTATCAGGAAAAAGGGAAACCGATTCAGGTTCTTAAACCCGGAGATGTTATAGCTATTACTCCTGACGTGAAACATTGGCACGGTGCGGCCCCCGACAGCGGATTTACACATATTGCCATCAACACAAAGGTTTCACTGGGTGCGACCGAATGGTATGATCCGGTGACAGATGAAGAATATAATGATTATAAAGAATAATAGTATGAAACGAATATATATAAGTTTGTTGGCAGCATTTGCATGGATAGGAGTTCACGGACAGGATACAACAACCGATAGACCGCTCACTATCGCCAAACAAGGTAGTTTCGCTGTCAGCGGAACAGTTTTACAACGTCCGGGGACATACGACAACCATAAATTCATCGGTTGGGGAACCCCTGTCGAACAGGGACAAACATACCATGCAGACCATGCTGTCGTAGATTTTCAGATTCCGGTAGAAGCCCGTCAACTTCCGCTGGTGTTCGTACATGGTTACGGACAATCAGGACGTTGCTGGCAGATGACACCCGATGGTCGGGAAAGCTTTCAGACATTGATGCTGCGGCAGGGATTCGGTTCTTACGTAGTTGATATGCCCGGTCGGGGACGTTCGGGACGGACAACTGCCGAAACGGTATTGAAACCGAAAGCCGACGAACAGCTTTGGTTCGATATTTTCCGTATCGGCGAGTGGCCTTCGTTCAATCCCGGCGTACAGTTCCCTACCGATTCGTTATCGCTCGACCAGTTTTTCCGTCAAATGACGCCCGACATCAGTGCACATGATATGAAAACCGATCTTACCGCGCTTGATGCATTATTCGATCGAATCGGTAACGGGATTATCGTAACACATTCGGCCGGAGGTTTTCCGGGATGGTTGGCTGCTATAGAGAACCAGCATATTCAGGCTGTCGTTTCTTACGAACCGGGAGGATATGTCTTTCCCGAAAATGAAGTCCCCAACCCTATGCCAAGCCTCACAGGAACACTTTCCGGAACAGGCGTTTCGATGGAAGACTTTATGAAACTGACGAAAATCCCCATCGTACTCTATTTTGGCGATTACATACCGGAAGAAATGACAGATAAACTGGGCGGTGAAAACTGGCGCGTACGACTTCAAATGGGACGTAAGTTTGTTGAAGCAATTAACCGCCACGGAGGAAACGCCAGACTGGTTGAACTTCCCGAAATCGGCATCTATGGGAATACACATTTTATGATGTCCGATCTCAATAATGTCAAGATAGCCGATTTATTGACTGAATGGTTACATGAAAATAAATTAGACAAATAATATCCCAATAGAACAGTATGAAAAACTTATTATTAATCTCGCTTTTACTTTTCTCCGCAACAACAATAGGTGCCTGCTCGGAGAATAATGATATTTCTTTTCCAGATACGGAGCAGCCGGAGTCTTCCGACCTGCCTTCCGGGAACAGTAAAACATTAGTGGCCTATTTCTCGGCAACCGGCACAACACAAGCAATAGCCGAACGTATCACCGAACTGACCGGAGCTGACATATACCGTATTAATGCAGCCGATCCGTATGCGACGAATCCTTATGATGATACCGAACGGATACAAAACGAAGCATATAACGACCTGCGCCCCGGTGTAGCAAACCTTCCCGACAAAGAGGCGATTGCACAATACGACACGATATTCGTCGGATCGCCTTGCTGGTGGCATCAACCGGCAATGGTGGTCTGTACATTCCTCGAAAATTATAATTTAGGTAATAAAATAATCATTCCGTTTTTTACTTACGGTGCTACAACTTACCTGAACGAATCGATGCAAAAGATTTATAAGGTAACGCCTGAGGCTATTCATATTCCGGCAACATTACCCGAAGATCTTGATCCCGAGAATATCCGTGAACCACAAAATGATGATGCCGGGATAGATATGCCGAATGGTCCAGATGATGTAGAAGCATGGTTGTTGAGAATCAAATCGAATCAATGATAATTAATTACAAACGAATAAAATGGAAATAAATAAGACATCAACCTCACCCGGCGGACGTATTACAGTAATTGATGCCCTGCGTGGTTTTTCACTGATCGGTATCTGCCTGATTCATGCTATGCAACATTTTGGAGCGATAGGAACAATGGCCCCCCAAGCAATGTTTCCGTGGGAAGGAACGCTGAATGAGATTTTCAAGTGGTTTATAAATTATCTGGTTTTCGGCAAATTCTTCATTATCTTCTCTTGCCTGTTCGGTTTAAGTTTCTTTATCCAAATGGACCGGGCGGCAAAGAAAGGATTTGATTTCCGGAAACGTTTCTTGTGGAGATTGTTATTACTGGCAGTGATTGGCTATTTGCATGGTTTGATTGTTCGTGTGGACATCTTGCTGATATATGCGATATTAGGTTTCGTGTTGGTATTAATGTATAAATGGCCGACGAAATTACTGGCAGGTATCACCTTGTTTCTTTTCCTGGGAGGCGCCTCACTTGTACCGGTAGTCTATAAAAGTCTGACGGCACCGGCTATAGAGCAGGTGGAACAGGTTACTGCCAGACCTGCATCCCGTCCGTCAGGTCCCCGGCAGGTTCCTACTTTATCTGAAACGATAAAGAATAACGCCTGGAACGGACTGGTCGGTAAAATGAGATTCCAGGTATCGAGCGGACGTATCTACCAGACTTTAGGACTTTTTATCTTAGGACTTATTATAGGACGTATCCGTTTATTCGAACGCATGGATGAATTCCGGAAACGGTTAAATCGCTGGGCATTGGCTGCCCTCGTATTATTAGGTCTGCTTTACGTAGTGAGACCTTATATTCCGGCTGTTGCCTGGGGAGAAGTTTCTTTCTATTCATGGATGGGATCGACTACCACCAATCTGATTAATCTGCTGACCGCTTATCTGTGGGTAATCATTGTAATAGAAGTTTATCGTTCACAAAAAGTACAACGGGCTGTAGAACCATTGGTCAGTTACGGCCGTATGGGGTTGACAAACTATATCGTACAGTCTGTGGCCGGTGTCTTCATCTTTTCCGGTTTCGGATTGAATTGGAGTCATTTGGGAGTTTTCCTGAGCGTATTGGTTTGCCTTGCTTATACAGGCATACAAATCGCAATTAGTCATTATTGGCTGAAAGGTTTCCGTTATGGCCCAATGGAATGGCTGTGGCGAACGGGAACCTATATGAAATGGCAACCGCTGATACGCTAACTGTAAGTTTTTATATCTCCATCTAAAAAAACATCGTTCCGCTGATCATCAAGTATCACCGGAACGATGTTTTTTTGAAATCACTTTATCTCTTTGACCACCCGGCAAGGATTCCCTACCGCCAGTACATTCGATGGAATATCTTTTGTTACCACACTGCCGGCACCGATCACGGTATTATCACCGATGGTTACTCCCGGCAGGATATTTACACCGGCACCGATCCAGACATTATGTCCGATAGTTACGGGACGGGCATATTCAAGACCACGGTTTCGCTGCTCTGCATCCAACGGATGGCCTGCGGTATAAATGCCGACATTCGGAGCGATAAAAGCATTGTCACCGATACAGACCTTAGCCCCATCCAGAATAACCAGGTTTACATTGGCATAGAAATTCTCTCCTACTTCAATATTATATCCGTAATCACAAGCAAAAGGCGGTTCGATGATCAGACTGTTTCCGGTCTTACCCAAAAAGGATTTCAGTAATTGCGTCTTTTCTTCCTGCTGAGAAGGACGCAAACGGTTGTAATCGTAAAGCAGTTCTTTTACTCTTTCACGGTCTGCCAACAATTCTTTATCATAATTGGCATCGTACAACAGGCCAAGGTGGCACTTTTCTTTTTCTGTCATCTTGTTTATTTTATTTGTTACAACCGGATCCTTTTTCCCGCCGGTCACTGATTCAATACATGTATCGTATGACAAGCCACCAGCGCAGCTGTCTCCGTACGAAGACGGCTTTCTCCTAATGAAATAGGTTCAAAACCCTGCTGTAAAGCCAGCCCTATCTCTTCAGGGCTAAAGTCTCCTTCAGGGCCGATCAGCACTAAGGCGTTTTCACCCGGGCGATACGTTTGTTTCAATAATGTTTTATCTCCATCCTCACAATGAGCGATGAACTTACGACCGTCAAAAGGTTGGCTCACAAACGATTTAAAATCAGTCATTCCTTCCAGTAGAGGTAATGTAGCCTTTTGCGACTGCTTCATGGCACTGACCAGGATCTTTTCCAGACGGGCAGGTTTTATCTCCCGGCGTTCTGAAAAACGACAGTTCAGGCAGGTAATAGCATCAATACCGATCTCGGTCGCTTTCTCTGCAAACCATTCCATCCGATCCATATTTTTTGTCGGGGCAACTGCGATATGAAGACGGAAGTTCCATAAAGCCGGTTGCTGCCAACTCTCCAGAATGGACACTTCGCAATGTTTATGATGGGCACGACTGATAGCCGCCTTATAAAAAGCCCCTTTACCATCAGTCAGTAAAATTTCATCGCCTTCGGTCAGACGAAGTACACGGATGCAATGACCTGCTTCCTCTTCCGGTAGTTCCGGATTTACTGCAATATCCGGCGTGTAAAATATCTGCACAACTATTTAGTTTTCTATTATCAATATTCAATTAACCTAATATCATGCCTATAATCGTGGCTGACAACACAGAGACTAAAGCTCCCGCTATCATGGCCGGAAACCCGAAACGGGTTATCATTTCCTTCTTCTCAGGAGCCAATACGCCCATTCCGCCCAATAAAATCCCGATAGACGAGATATTGGCAAAGCCACATAATATATAGGTAGACATCAATATGGATTTCTGATACATGAACATACCGGCATCCTTCCACTCCTGCAACTGGAAATAAGCCACGAATTCATTCAGTATCGTCTTCTGTCCCAGTAACGAACCAACCAGCATAATGTCGGAAGACGGAATACCTATCAGCCACATGAACGGCGCCAGAATCACTCCCAGTATGAACTGGAATGTCAACCCCTGCGCTTTTCCATCCGTTATCGAAACGATCCAGTCGTTCAAACCGGTATACCGTCCGATCAGGCCATCCAATATATAATTAGCCAAAGCGACCAATGCAATAAAGACCAGCAACATAGCTGCGATATTCACCATCAGCCGGATACCCGTCGAAGTACCGGCAGCCAAAGCGTCCAACGCCGTCGGATGAGCACTTTTCTTTTCTAGGCTGGCAGCATGATCGACAGCCGGTTCCGTTTGCGGACAAAGCATCTTGGCCAGTACGATCGATCCGGGAGCCGCCATCAAAGAGGCTGAAATCAAATGTTTGGCAAATAAAACCCTTGCCACCGGATCACCACCGGACAACATACCGATATAAGTAGCCATCACCGTACCGGCAATGGTTCCCATTCCAGATACCATCACCAGAAAGATCTCAGAGCGGTTCATAGCCGGCAGATAATTCTTAATCAACACCGGCGACTCTGTCATTCCCATAAATATATTACCGGAAGTCACAAGACCTTCCGCTCCTGAAATATTCATAAACTTCCGCAGTAGCCAGGAAAAAGCCCCTACTACACGCTGGATAATCCCCCAATGATAAAACAAAGAGACCAAAGCCGAGAAGAAAATAACAACCGGCAAAGAGTGGATCAGGAATATAAAGCCATTACTTTTCGTGGCATACGGGCCTAATAGGAAACCAACCCCAGCCTGGGTAAAATCCATCAGTTTAATGAAAGCCTTTCCCATCAACTCAAGTGCTGTCCCGATAAACGGAATATACAGAACAGCCAAAGCAAATATTAATTGCATGAAAAGCCCACCGCCAATCAGTTTCCAGTCGATCCGTTTACGGTTATAACTCAGGGCATATGCGACAGCCAGAACCGTTATAATACCCAATATTCCACGCAAAAGCGATTCAAGGCTTATTCCACTCTGTTGTTCTATCATTCTGCTTCGTCCTCCTCTTCCCGCCGACGAATTTCGTCTTTATACATCTTTGCGTATTCGTAATTCTCATCGGAGACGGCTTCGTCCAACCGTTCGGTCAATTCGTCTTCATCCAGCAAAGAGAGCCATTTCTTCAGCTCTTCCGCGTCTTCGATATCTTCGGGTTCTTTATCCAATAGAGCATATTCTTCATCATCCTTATCGGTCATAGAAGAAGCATCTTCCAATACGACCCCACATTCGGCAACGATCTGGTCGGTGGTATAAATATCACATTTCACACGCAAAGCGATAGCGATCGCATCCGAAGTACGGGAGTCCAGGCGTACCTGCGTAATTCCATCATCGAATAACAATTCGGAATAAAATACCCCATCTTCAAACTTATAGATAAAGACCTCACGCAACTGAATGCCGAAAGCCTGTGCGAAAGTGACAAACAGATCATGAGTAAGAGGTCTGGGGGGGGTAATATGTTCCAACGCGATTGCGATAGATTGTGCCTCCGATGTCCCTACTATAATAGGTATACGACGGGCTCCTTCTTCTTCAGCCAATATCAGTGCATACGCACCCGATTGGATCTGACTATTAGTCAAGCCCTGAACCCGTAATTTTATTTTTGTATCCACACCATATAATTTTATAGTAACTATACAAAAGTAATATTATTTCGTAATTAAAAGAGGGAAAGTTATAAAATGATTGGTAAGGTGTATAAAAAAGAAAAGGTTGTCTCCCGACAACCAATCTTCATTGCTAACCTTAAATCTAATACCATGAAAAACACAGTGCAAATATAAGCACTTTATGTTATTCAGCATAGTTTTGCAGCATAAAACAACTGCTATTTAGCAATATTTCAGTAAAACACCTCGCTTAATAAGGTGTATTAACAATTAATTCTTATCCTTCATATATTCATCCGCCTTCTCCTTCATCCGTTGCACGCGTTTAGCTGTTTCCGGATGGCTTGAAAACATTTGACGGAATTTCGATGACTTCGGTGCTTCTTCACTCAAACTCATCAGTTTATTCAATGAATTATGCATGCTGTACGGATCGAGACCATTGGCCACACTGAATTCAAAACCATAATCATCCGCTTCATTTTCCTGTTTTTGCGAATATTGTGCACCAGCCAACGCTGTTGCCAGGTCACCCAACTGTGAATCAGACAATTTAGCGACAACATCACTTGTCGCTCCGGCGGCATTCTTTGCAGCAGAAGTAAGATAAGCATTCTTCATGGCATCTTTTGAATCGGAATGAAGCACATGCCCTATCTCATGTCCGATAACTGCCATCACTTCATTGTCGTCCATCACTTCCATCAATCCGCCGCAAACGCGAACACTACCATCACCACAAGCAAAAGCATTCACATCAATGACATTATAAACTTTGAAGTTCAGGTTCAATCCGTCTACCTTGATATCTTTGGTCAATCGTTCCAGACGTTGCCCCATTTCCGTATCGGAACCGGCCACTTCATTATGGGTATCCATCCACTCGATATATTCCCGGCTCATAGTTACGATATCGGCATCGCTCAGTGTAACAGCTTTAGCAACATCGGTTGCTGCATTTACCACCTTTTTGGTGTTAATCGTTTTCCCTCCGATCTTAAACTGTGCAGACGCCGTCAGACTGACACCTGCCAGAAACATGAATGATAATAACGTTGTTCTCATACTCTATTTGTTTATTGCATACTTAGTTTGTTTGCATCTGTAAGAATTCTGCCAACTGGTTAAAAGTAATATCTTTCAAAATGACCTTTTTGTCTTTATCCAGTAAATAAATTGTGGGTATGGCTTTCAGGTCATATATTTCATCATTTTTTAAAGAGATCGACTGATCATAAGCATTTATCCAACTTGCTGGAACATCTGGGATATGCTTTTTCCAGGCTTCCTGGTCCTCATCCGGATAAACTGCCAGTATCTTCAACGTCTTATCCGCCTGCATTTTGTCTAGCAACGGCCATCCCGCTATCTGTCCGGTTATTTCTTTACAGGCATGACAATCGGGATTATAGAAGAACAGCAATACATAAGGAGCTTTTACCCCATACAGTGTACCTGTTTTCCCATCTGCAAGCGTATAGGTGAAATCCGCCGCCGGCTCTCCCACCCTGTTTTTCAATGCTAATTCCAGCAAATGAGCCGGACGGATCTTGTTCACCTCATCAAAGACCGGGGCAGACAAGATGGACTCTAACACATAAATATACAGAGATTCATCGCGCATCGGTGAATTGGGATCGTATAAATATTTCTCATACAGACCGGCCATATGAGTAAACACGGTACTGTCGGCTTCTGCCTTGTGCATCATCCCTTTGATAGAAGACGAAGCGACTTCTGGAGTTACATACTTCATCAGATCGATATAATTGGAAACGGCTTGTTCCGTTACCTCCGGCATATGAACATATGCTGTATCGGTAAAATCAAATTTATCCCAATAATGCTCCACTAAATATTTAGCACGTTCGCCCGGTTCCGTGATCATACTGGGGACAGGAACCATTTCAAAGGTTCGCGGCGTTGTATCCTCTTTCTCTGTTTTTGCAGTTTGCTGACCGTGACATGAATTAAATATCAACGCAAATGCCAACAAACAAAGCATTCTGACTATCATATCTTTATGTTTTTATAGTGCAAATATAATAGTTACTACAGTTTAAGATATAACTTTATTCAATTATTTTACATAGAAGTTCAAATGAGTTCATCTGTTAACATTCCGATCTTACCGTATAATCACCTTTTCGGTTTTTTGTCGGTTACGAGTAGTTACAGTTATCAGAACTACTTGTTCGGGAATTAATACATTAAGTGAAACAGAACTCTGCCGGATGGATTGTTTGTTATACATCAATCTACCGCTCAAAGCATGTATCTTTACAGACTCGATCGGATCGTCCGCAGGACTGCTCGCTATGACCCGTCTCTTGTAGGTAGTAATACGTATACCAGCATCCGGAATATCGTCCTTATCTATTTCTCCTATTCGGAGGAATAATCTTCCTTTCACGGGGCCGGAGTGGTTATCGAATGTATATTCAGGGTTCTCCCTCATATTTTGTAACGTCCCAGTGTAAGTGTCCTGCAGATAGATATCCTGAGACGCATCAAAAGTCTCCATTCCTGACAAACGAAGAGTAAGCTCACCTTTGACATCGGTACGGATACCCAGTTCGACAGGTTCCGACAAATCCCCCAGCGTACGTATAGAAGCCGCCTTTCCATCCAACAACGTATATAAAACAGCCGGTTCCGTCTTTTCTTCCGAGAAGAGAGTCCACATATCTTTACGTGCACTATACCGATTATCTTCAAACGGAACATATTTCAGGCGGATATGGCTTTGGGATACCTGATCCCGCAACACATCCATCTGTAGTATCGCCTCTTCCATATTCCGGGTAGAGCGGAGGGTAACGCCAGAGGTTGTTGTCGACATCATGAAGTCGAACTGAAGACGGGATAGCTGACCTGTCTTTTCTACAATAAAAGATTGCATAGGTGCAATAAGCTTCGGATCACTTGAAAATACTCCCGGATTATACGCTTCAAATGTCTCATTATCCGACCATATATAATAGCCGCCTGTTATTTCCGGATTGGCTGTTTTAAATTGGCTAAAATCCAAATGCGACATAAAAGGGTTACCCAGCAGGGCAGTCGTATAGCTGTATTGATCATTATTTACAATCACATCAAAACCAGTGACATCCCTGTTCAAAGGCAAGTTACCATCCATACTAATACATTGTTCATAAATAAACCGCCCCAGACCGGAACGGTCTATTGTCGTTGTTTTACCCAGATAAACACCATGGTAGTTCCAAATTGAATAAGCAGTACTGTCTTTGGGAAAACGGAAAGATTGCAGTTTGGCAGCAATATCTTCTCCTTTATAAACTCCGATAGCATATCCCAACCCCGGAGACAGCTCTTCGGTTAGCGTATTGAAAGGGTTCGAGAAATCACCTGTCACTTTTGCCGGATTTTCTCCTGTCTGTGGATTGGATGTATTATATTTCATCATATAGACTGCCGGATTCTGCCGCTTCACACTTCCTTCGACAAAATAATCACCGGAATACATAGCACGCAAAGGAGCCGAAACCGTATACCAGCGACCATGCTTTACATCTAGATCCACCTCAGCAAATCTATAATTCAGATAATTCGTACGGGCCACTCCGCCTCCCATTTTAAAAGTTATCGTATCACAAGCAGGTCGGAGAGAAAAACCGCCATCATTCCGCTTTTCTTTCTGTAGATTCAGATTAGACTGATTCCGGGTATAATTATTTACTATATTCAATGAATCTACCGTCGGCTTTATCAGTAAAGGATAATGGTCTAACAGGGTAGTCTGATCCACAGTGATCGATTCATTGGGGATAATTACATTGGTGCAGTAACCAGGCACTCCGTTATCCCAGTTACGGAAATCGTTCCAGTTGTTTGTCTCGCCATTACCGGTCCAGGTGGTTACTTTAGGAAATAAGACAAACTCATGCATGGAAGCTTCGGTACACCCCACCGAGTTATTGGCTGTCAACGAAACGGTATAGAATCCGGGAGCATAGTCTTCCAACTTCAATTTCACCGCTTTTGCCGTAGTATCAGAGACTACTGTCCCCCCCACCATCCAGGTGTAACTTGCGTAAGGATTATTTTCACTGACTTGCGTATCCTGATTTGTAATAGTTATATACCCGTCTTCATCCACATCTGAATAACAGAAAGCTGTTCGATTGTCGGACAGTGAAGGAGCAGGAATCTTATCTACGGAAGCGGCAAAAAGCAGCTCACGAGGCTCTGATATAGCCATACAGGCATAATTCGGAGTACCGTCAAAAGATCCCGACTGCCCCACCACCAAACGATAATATCCATTATTGGCTGCAGTAAAAGGATATATTTCGAATTTAGATTTATCAGTTGTTATCACACCTGAAGTAACTTCTCCGATAACACTGGCAAGGGGTTGCCACGGGCCATCCTTGCCAATAGGGCTGTACTCCCATTGATAATCGAGGTAATTACCCAAGGTTCCGTCATCGGTATAGGTACCATGCAAGGTAAGCACTCCCTCATCTTTTCCACAAACATAACCGTTTACGGAGGGTACGAGGGTAACGGGTGGGATAACCAGATAGATTTCAATATCATCCATTAACACATCATTTCCCCCTCCGGTGCCAAAATTGTTATTAACGACTTCCAGAGTTATACCGGTTACTTCATCCGGGACAGGGAATCTGAATCCGAACTGTCTCCAATTATTACCTTCCCCATCGAGCATATTACCGGAAAGATATTCGGCTAATGTCTCTCCGGTATCTGTGTTTGTCAATATAAATTTAAGATTTACTTTTTCCAGTCCGTTCCATTTCACAAAGCTGGTAAACCAACCTGTAATAACTAATTCGATATTACGGCATGCACCCAGGTTCGTTAATTGATGAGTATAAAAACGTCCGGGAGTTTCCGTAGCGTTCACAGCTACCAAATAACCATGAGTCTCATTCGGAAGGTCTTCATAAATATGGTCTGGCATAGCCATCCATCCGTTTGAGCTCCCTGCTGGACTTTTCTTCGTAATCATATAACCACCTTCTGGTAAATTACCGTCACCGGATTTATACAGTTCGTAATCAATCTTTATATAATCGATTGGTTCTTGCTTAACATTTGGATCTCCGGGAGCTGTTCCTCCAAAGTTCTCCCTATGAATACGGCGGGCATTTGCCGGAGAAATAACAGCATCTACACTGCCGCACAGATAACCCGGCAACAAATAGTACGCAACTCTTTTGTCCAAAATAGGAACTCCATTCATATCGCATACCTCTACCCAATAGGTTCTTGCTTTAAACTGTCCGTCTGTATTTCTTTCGTTCTGGACAGATAAAGTATGTGTCATTCCGTCGGACAATATTATGGGATCCTTAATAGCCTCCACTGAAGAATATTTCTGATCATGATCATACTCATCCTGATCAGGCAACAGATCTTCCAAACCTCCGAATTCACTGGTATACCATTTATACGTAACACCAGTTATTTCCGGTGCTTCCATATGGATGAGCGAAGGCAAATAGCCTGGTTCACCCAGACTCACCATTCCGGGAAGATACACACTGCTTCCTCTGTAAGATCCAGCCTGATCCTCCGTCATGTTGTCCGGACATACGAAATAGGTTTTCGATTTAGATGCATCTTCCGGTATAAATTTAACCCAATCAGAATGGGTCGGCCCATTTTCCCCTGTTACTATAAAACGATAATAGACAGTTTCATTAATGGCATTTGTAGTATAATCGGTCATAAAATTTCCATTTGCGACAGTACCGGTAGCCCCGGTTCCACTACAATTGACCCATTCCCCGGTCTCGGTACGTTGCTGCCATTGATAGGTAAGCGAACCTGTCAAACTGCCACATGCATAAGATCCTGTAAGGGTTTCTTTCTTACCGGACAACACAATTATTTCCGTCTTTGCAGGTGTAAATATCTGTGCCGGACTTAATAGCTTTATTTCAATGTCATCCAACGCAAACCCCTTCCCCCAGTCCCAGGCTCCTTCCGCAAACAAGGAGAGTGTGGCGGTAGTAGCACCTTGCGGTACAAAAAAATCAAATCCGTATTGTATCCAAAGAGAATTACTACCTCCGCGGATATCTCCGGTTGTATATTCCTGGATATTCCCGTTGTCGAAACTGACAAGAAATTTGAAATTCTGCTTGGTATTGCTGTTTTTCTCCAGGTTAGCAATCCAGGCTTTAAACGAAAGTTTCGAACCACCACAGAGATTAGAAAGCATCGTTTTATAAAATGGCATATTTTCACCGTCCGACGTTCCCCTGGCATGAACCAGCAGAAAGTAACCGTCTTTACAACTGGAATGATCTGTTACATCCGTATTCCAGTTTGTCGTGCTTTCAGAGTGATCCTCATTTGTCCAGTAATTCAGATATACCTGATTCGTTATTATATAATTACCACTACCGGGGTTAGGCCTTACGGTTCCCTCCGATGCCGGAGTATATTCATACCCGGGAATAACGTATGGATTGTCGGCTTTATAAATAAAATTCTGTGTAGAACCACACCCTCCAAAATCTTCTCTGACCAGGTAGTTGGCATCCCGAAACAGTTGCACAGGTGCTGAAGCCAAAGCATCTGTAAAATCAGCATTATCGTCGTTTCCCTTGATCGCCAGGACTCGGTAATAGTAACCGTCTACCACAGCAGGTACAGTCACAGTAAAAGTCCCGCTTTCACCTGTCGCCGTACCGTCAGATCCGGCAATATCGGCCCATCCATTGCCGTCGGCACTTCTTTGCCATCTGTAATTGATAGTAGGACTGATATATTTATAATCGACCGTAAAATCCACATTGAAACCGACAATACTTCCCGACACAGGAGATTTGATAGTTATAAATGATTCATATCCGGTAAGGGAGATATCATCCAATCCAAGCCATAAGTTATCGCCCACGGATGATATACGTATTTTAATAGCATCGTCCTGGTAATTACCGGAAATGTAAAACAACAATTTTCTTTCCTCCCATTCGTCGCTAACCTTAAACTTAGCGAAGTCCATCACAACACCTGCAGCATCTTCAACCTCCAGCTTAAATTGATAGGGAAGAGTATCGACCCTTCCCCACAAGGCTACCTGCCATGTACTGAGAGAAAAGGTTTGTCCTAACATGTCCGTTGTTACCGGAATACTGGCTTCATAAACAGTCTTCTCTGTATTTGTACGGTTCACAGCATACATAAAATAACCTTTTGAATTGTCACCTGAGATACTGTGATCCTCAAAGCCTCCTTTGCCACCACCATCTCCATCTCCCCAATTCCATTCTATACCCGGAAAACCAGGAATAGGCAACTTCCATCCGGCCAGTTTTGTGATTGCGTAAGTGGCTGCTCCTCCTATATCCAGTTTGATCGGTCTTTCACCGTAAGCTTGCTCGGCTTTGTCCCTGTTGTATAATCTGTCATCCGGGTCTCCATAAGTAAAATCCGTTGTTATTGTCGGGTGCGGGCCAGCAGTGATCCACCAGTCACCCGAAGCTCCTGCTTGGTTTGTCGAATCGGTAGAAGGCCAACTTCCGCCAAAGTCCTCTTTAAACAGATAATCGGTCGCAGTGTACTCTACTGTTATTATGTCCGAATACAAAGTTTTACTACCGGCAGCGACCACAAGCCGGTAATAGACCGGACCTGGTGCACTTTCTGCCGCCGGGACGAACTCTGCTGTAAAAGATGTTCCATTAGCCCCTCCTGTCACTCCCGTACCGGTGGCCTGTACCCAAGAACTACCGTTGTATTTCTGCCATACATAGGAATATGCTTCATTACCTAAAGGATTATTGTATTTTGCCTGAAAAGGATCAGTAACCCGTGTATTGATTTTCGTATAGGTGTATAAAGAAGCAGGCGAAGCCATCTGTATAGCCTTCATGCTCACTGTAATATCGTCAACCCCAAATTTGTGCTTCTTATTATCATACCCATATTTATCAACAAGACTAAAAGTAATGGCTCCATCTTGTGTTGCCGTAACAGAATGAGACCAAAACACCCAGCCGCCATTCGAGTTCGCATAGTTAGCCGAAGTTTTTGTCTGACCGCCAAGTCCCGTTCCCGTGGCCTGTATTTCAAAATTATATCCGCCGTCCACATCATCATAATAAACACCGAACTGAACAGTTTCTCCCTTTTTTACATAAGGTATTGTAGCAGCATAGATTTTTTTGGGATTAGTGCCTGCTTCCTTTACGGCAAACAGGTAATAGCCGGATCCTGTAGTATGATCAGGATGAGGCCATTGCGGAGGTTCACCATGACCGACAAGGTTTGAATTTTTAGTGATGATACATTTTCCGGCATCATCGGCCATCGGTACAGAGGTTGCATAGGTGAAATCATAGAAATTCCATATGCCCGGATTCGGATCTATATAATTACCACTAAACCCGGGTCTCTCAAAATCTTCATTGACAACGTTTACTTTGGTTGCCTGCTGTGCTTCCACCTGTCCACCTACCAATAATAGTCCCAGGAATATGATGAATTGTATCTGCTTATAACAGATTGTCTTTTTTGAAATATTTGTCATAGCCCTTATACTTATTTAGAATATGATTGACTGATTTCTGATCAGAATATTCGCGTTACTTTTTGTCTCCGGTACAGCAGACCGGGTAGCATCCTCTATAAACTCAGATTTGGGTTCCGGCAAGACTGGTGCTCCGATTGAGATCATATTTTCTATATTCAGTTTATACCAGTTATTCCGCACCACACCGAAACGTCCGTATTTTCCGACACCTTGTGCTTCGGAGACGGAAAAATGCTCGATCGGCACTTCATAATATATTTCACCGTTTTTATAAAATGAAAGATTGGCCGATTGTGCCGGCTCCTCGTTTTTCCAGTCGGAGAAATTAAAGCTCGGATTATCTACTTTAAATTGGTTGATAGCTTCCAGAATACCATCCCGAAGATATATATGGATGTGTTCCGTTGTAGTAGCTGAAGCATAGATCGCCACATCTTCCGGACGGAGAATAAAAAATGTGGTATTGTCTTTGTTATAATTATTGTATTTATAATTTTCGATATCCGTATTCCCTCCTTTGAAGACGAAAAAACCTTCGACCGACTTTAACGGAAGTGTCGGATTCTCTTCCGTTTCACTCATATCAAACTGTTCTCTTTTTAGAACCGCTCTAAAGATAACCCGGGTTACGACATCTTTCTTTTGTTCATTCTGAGTCATAGTATTTTCAGGGATATACACCGGTTGGGTATCTCCTTGTTTCCATGACCAATAGTTATAGTATTTATAACCGGAGAGTTGGGGATACAGCTTTTTGGCCGTACTGCCGGATGCACCCGGAATTAATTCGTTGCTGTTTGATATATACCTGAAATTATTCTTGAGGTTGGTTTCCCCTGTCCCAGAAAGAGCGGAGAAATTAGGGTCTTCGGCATAAAAATACTCCCGATCTATGTGTCCCTGCTCTTCCATTTCGGTACCTCCGGCTTTATACGTAAGATGTCTGAGCCAATAGCTTTTTTTATTGATAACATCGACCTCCCAGGTAAGGTCGGTTGCCACCATGTAACGTACCCGGTCGGAAACAAGTCCCAGGCCGTCATACGTATGAAGATAAGGTTTGGCACTACACTGTTTCGTTTTCCGGTTAAACTTACCGTTACAACCTTGTACCGGACAGTCTATACAATCTTCCGGTATATCGTAATCGTCTCCCCAGGGAGCGGCAAGTTGGTTATTATAATCCAGTAGCATCACAAATCGTCCGTATGGAGCTACCGCCGTAGATTTGGTACTCGTTCCTCCCTTATAATCACAGGTGACTTTAGCCGCAACACGCTCCAGATTGATGAAGGCCGGGCTATTCACTGCTTTTTCTTTGGTGGCATAAAAGTGTCCCGGTACCAATTCGACAAGGTTCTGAGAATTCATCATCAGGAAATAAGCAGGTTCTTCGTATGTTCCCTCTACGCCGCTTACCGTACGGGAACGATACATACCGGCAGTATTGAATGCAGCATCAAGCGCTGTGAACGCTTGCCCCACTTCCGTTTTGGCTTCGATCGAATCATTCGGATTGATTACAACAAGCATATCATAGTTACCCCGTTCAAACGTACGGGCTGTTGTCTGAATAAATATCCTGTTCCCATCAGTAGCCCAGTTGTAAAGGTCGCCACCGGTTATTTTAAAGCCACTGTTTTCAGGTTGTACCTGTATATCCAAATCCAGACAGTATTTAACCACTTTACTTTCATAGAGTACCATTCTTATTCCATCTATCAGGATTTCCGAAATGCTTCCCCTGTCCACCCCATTATAGGCCTTTGTATCCATATAATCTTTGGGTAGAGGTATTCTCATAGCCAATGAAAAGATATTCCCGGTACCGTTGGGGGTGCTTTCTTCGGGTATGTTTCCGGGACCATCATCTATAAGGGTTTCTGTGCCCGTGCAAGAGACAAGCCATACGGCTAATCCCAATACTACCAAAATACGATACATATACTGCTTCATTCTTCTTATACTCTATTTAATCATTTGACACCTCCCTGAATATGCTCTCAGAGCCCTATCCCCTGCTCCCGCTCCACCCAGGGTAGGATTGTAAACTCAACGGATAACCAGGAGTCTTCTTTGTCATCCGGATCAGGCCTGTCTTTCGGTATCTCACCCGTGCCATAATTCCTTATACTGGTCAGTGACAGATTATACCAGCTATTGCGGACAACGCCATACCGACCATATGCCATGGGTTTACTTTGAAGCCCGTCTCTGAAATGCCGAATAGGCACATAGTAATAGTTAGGGGCGTTTGCTGCAAAGAAACTGACCGTTCCATTCGATTTAACAACATCTTTCGAGGTCTCGGGAACGTCCGTATATCTATTAAAATCCTCAGAGCCTTTCATTCCATTTAAAATATCAGGTAAAGCAATAATCCTGGTATTTGCAGCTTCCTCCGTAAGAACTTCCCATGTTTTACCAGCACTGGTAATAATCGTTGCCGGATTACTGTAAGCAGCATAAATCTGCTGTATATCCGTGAAAGTGAAAGCCATATTACGGAATAAGAAGTATGGAGAACCTAAGCCCAACGATGTTCCAAAATATGTTGTTTTTGGAGTAATGACCGCAGAGATCAGCACACAGGTAGTTACATCCTCCCATTGCTCCAAATCGGTCATTGTGTTTTCTGTGACGTATGCATCGACAGGATCACTGGATGTTGAAGGTACTAAAGTAAGAGCAATAGTTCCGGTTTTATAAGTAAACTCATTTGTAAGCGAAGTTATAAGAGTTGGATTGCGGCTATGGCTGATTCCATCCCAATTGGGGTCCGTAGCATACATATAGATACGATTCTCGGCTGTTGCTACTTCCTGGGTGGTCTGGGTAGCAGATCCTGACGAAATAGTAGTTTTGTCAAGCATGGGAGCCGCGTTTCTCATCCAGAATGTTTTTTTGTTTACCACATCGACATCCCACTTAATTTCACCAATAGTTGCCCCCAGCCTCGTTGAAGCAGCGGCTAGATTATCCGCAACACTCAAAGTCACTTTGGCTACTGCACGCTCAACATCTAGTTTTACCGGAGCAGCTTCAGCTTTGGCTTCGGTATCGTAAATATCGTTTCTAGCCACATCGGCCAATCCCGCAAAGTTACTCATCAGAAAATTGTCTCTTGTAGTCTTCCCTTTGGTAAGCAGGTCGACAGTGACCTTTGCAGCAGCCGTCATAACCCCCAGTTTCTGACCCTCGATCGTTAAGTCCTTCAGAACGGCAGGCGGATTAAGAAATACCGCAAGTTTATAATTATCTTTTTTAATTTTCCTGGCCTTTGTTTTATAAGTTGTAGTATTCGTCCCCAACGTTATACTGTGCATATCACTACCAGGCATAGCGGGAGTACCTATATCTGTAAATTCAATCTGATACTTTACCTCACTAGTAGCAGGATCGTCGCCATTATATAAAACAACAAGAGCTGAATTTACTTTATTTTCATTTGCAGTTCCATAATGCAGGTCATCATCCGCTTTTGTCTTCATGCCAGTTCCGCTACCGTTGATGAATGTAAGGGAGATATACCCCTCCAGCTCATCTTTATCACCCGCATTGCCCTTATCCTCATATTCGTGGGAATAGTCCAAGCAGGATGTAAAGATCAGTCCTCCTGTCAAAATAGCCAAAACGACCTTTTTAATAGATATAATTTTTATAATAATCTCCTTTCCAACTAAAGCTCTCATCATAGTTTTTACTCCACACAGCCACTCAAGGCCATGAATAATTATTCCTCATAAATCATGGGAGAGATTTCATTTCGTATAGCCGTTCGGTGACGCCTACATAAAAAACAGAGCCTGACTAATCATATCCGTACGAAAACGCACTGATACTTTTCCGGCTTTCACCTGCAATTTTTAATCGTGATCTATAACATTATTCATTATATATGGTCTCTACCCATGTCATATCTACAAAACACTCTTATGATTTTACAATCAAAACTGTGGTCTTAATGTATACAAAGGTAGCTTATTTGTACATACAATTGATTAATTACAATTAAAAAAAGCACAGAAACTCAGCATTTTAATATCTGTTTGCTTTTATTCATAAAGTCCTATCCGTCTCAGGATACGCTACTAATCTCTTTTAATTTGGAGGATAAAAAGAATCAGATGCCTTCGTAAATTATTATTAATAGCTATAAACAAAATTGTCGATAGCTGTCAGCAACATTACTGACGGCTATCGACAATTTCACACCCCACCAGGGAGCTTTTACTTGATACGACCTGTGCCATCCAGGAAGTTCAGGTAAGCCTTTTGGCCTGCTGAAACATTCACTGCTTCCTGATCACCTCCGTTTTTACGGTATTCGATCTTATTAGCCAGGATAGCAAACTCGGTGCGCCACCAGTCGGTTGACGGTAATTTAATGCACATACGTAAAGCGCCGCCAGCTACAAAAGCGGGTGAAACAAATTCGCCTTCACCGGAAGGTACGGTAAACTTGCGGGCATCGTCAAATGTGTCCCAGCCGCCGGAAGGATCACCGGTCAGGTAGATATCGGGAGCAAGGAATTCGAGGGTGTAATTCAAGTCCTTTCCTTCCAGTTCGGTTGTAACCACCATGATATACCAGCCTGCATTCTTCACACCGATATTCTGTCCGCCGCTTCCGTCATCCACTCCGGATACGCCGGCATAAGAGGCCGATGCAGCAGGAACAAGGCCTTCCGAATAAGCCACCTGGTTACCGTCCCAGGTTGGCTGGGCATTGAACTTCATTACATTATTACCTCCGAAATACTGTACAGACCAGAATTTACCCGGAGTATCCGTTACCGGAATCATTTCGACCCATTTGCCCCAGCTGCTACCCGAAGCAAAGTCGCCGACCAGGAACATCCGGGCAGGCAAAGTCACAGGCGACTCTACATTATATCCCAAGACTTTCGGCAGTTCGATGATATTGGAGTAGATCTGCCCCATGCCATTGTTGGATAAAGCGGCATTCAAACGGATATAGACCGGCATGGGTGTTTCCGGAAGGTCGGCATTATCGTTCGATGCTTTCCATAAGGAGAGCATGGCCATAGCGAACTCTACGGCATCCACTTTTAGTTGCGGTAGCGTATAAGTGGTAGAGAGGGTGGCATAATTGGCTGTTGTTCCGGCGGCTTCGTCGGCTTCCTTAAATGTATTCTCCAAAGAGAGTTGCACCTTATAGGCTGTAGCGGCCACATAACCATAGTCGGGCTGCGTACAGGTCAGTTCGATGGTTGAAAGATTTTCCAGGTCATACACATCGGTAGCCTGCGCCGGAGTATTCAGGTTAAACTCGGTCGGTTCCTGGAATACCGGATTATCGTCTCTGTCGTCTCCGCAACCGGCCCACAACAGGGAACCGGTCAGGAGAAGAACTAATATATTAAGTTTCTTCATTTGTTTACAGATTTAGATGTTATTACTTCAATGATTCGTAACCCGGATTCTGCACCAGATTCGGATTGGCTGTCAGGTCGCGGTCGCTGATCGGATAGATGTTGAAACGGCTATCGACATTGGCTACGCCTTCCAGTGTTCCGCCTTTATAAGCCCAGGCATAATCTTTCGTGAATTTGCCGAAGCGGACAAGGTCGGAACGGCGTTGGCCTTCCCAATATAATTCGCGGGCACGTTCGTCGAGGATGAAATCCAGAGACAGGTCGGATGCTGTGATGTTGGCACTCTTATCGCCATTGGCACGTTCACGAAGCAGGTTGACATACTCAACTGCCTGCTCCTTATTGGTTCCGGCCGCATTGCGGGCTGCACACTCGGCATAGATCAGATAGATATCCGCCAGGCGGAACAACGGGAAGTCAGTGTTCGGATCGGGTGTGGGCGTTACAGCTGCACCGTCCCATCCTAAATTGGTGAACTTATAGCAAAGGTAACCGGTATTCCAGTCCTGCATTTTCGATTCCGGCGTACGTGTACCGGCACCGTCGAAGAAGGCATACCGTTTATCTTTCTTGATGAGACTGCCGTGGCTATCGGTTCCTGCATCCGGGCTACCGCTGAAGAATTCGATCATCTGCTGTGTCGGCTTCAGGCAAGTCCATGAAGAAGACATCCCGAACCAGGTTTGATCCATATCGCCACCATAAGCGGCAGCAGTCAGCATGATCGTGCTACCGAAGCTCTTTGCATTCACATTATCGAAGGGGATGGCATAGATGATCTCGTTCTTATGCGTACCCGTCAGGTGGTTTTCACCACAGAACAGGTTGGCGTAATTATCTTCCAGACCGAAGCCGGCATCGATCACTTTCTTTGCATAAGCGGCTGCCTTGTCGTACATCGGAGTGCCGGTGTACACTTCCGCATTCAAATACATTTTAGCAAGAAGCGTATTAATAACCGGTTTCGTTACACGGCCATAAGTAGCCATAGAAGGAGTTTCATCCAGGTTACCGTTCTCTGACAGATCGACCAGTTCGGCAACGATCTTATCAAAAAGAGCCTCTGCTCCTATCTGTGACGGTTTCCATGATTTGTCGTCCGTAGGGCTGTCGTCCCAAACCACTCCCGGATTACGGTAAAGGTCGATCAGGTAATAATAGTTCATAGCACGCAGGCCACGTACCTGATCGCGGTATTTCTGAATATCAGGGATGTTGCTGTCGTCGGCATAAACATCCAGAAACTCTTTACAGTAACGAATGTTCAGCATGGCACGCTGGTAGAAAGAATAGGCATAGGGCAACGTATAATCCCAGTTGACCTGGCATAATTCCACGATACCTTCGTCCGCCCAGTTCCAGATAGCCTCATCGGTCGGGAACAACTGTAAAGAAAGCAATCCACGAAGGAATACGAGCGATCCCTGGTCTCCCCCCTGCAAGTCAGGTTCGACACTAGCATCGGACGAGTTACCCGACAGGCCGAAGCCGGAATATATCTTTGCCAGAAACGACTGGCAATCGGCTTCGTTATGAATAGAATTGCTGGATTTATCCAGTATAGGCTCCTGATCGAGGTCTTCCAGACAGGAAGTAGCCCAGACACAACAGAATGAAGCAATACCTAACGATATATATTTTTTCAGTTTCATGATCGATACGTTTTAGAAATTAATGTTAACTCCGAATAATACAGTCAGCGGACGAGGATAGACATTGTTATCCATACCATCGTTTACCTCAGGATCCAGGCCGTCATATTTAGTGATAATGATCGGGTTCTGTACGGTGGCGTAGAAGCGAGCATTCCAACCGGTCTTGATAAACTTGTCGACATTATATCCTAATGTGATATTATCGATCTTCAGGAACGAGGCATTCTGGATATAGTAATCCGACAGACGCTGGCGCGACTGGAAACCGGTCTTCAACGCTGATACAGGTTTGTTGCTCAACGCATTGTTACCGAACAATTCGTTGACGCCCAATGCTGCATTGGCGGCCGTTGCGTTAAAGTTGTAATTACCCAGGCTGACACGTCCGTTGAAACCGAGATCCCATTGCTTATAAGTAAACTTCGAGTTGAAGCCCATCAGGACATCTGCCACCGGATTCTTATAACGGTACAGGTCGTTGTCTGTTATCACGCCGTCGCCATTGCGGTCTACATATTCTCCTTCGATCGGATTGCCGGCGTCATCATACACCTGTTCGAACACATAGAAAGAACCCGGAGCATATCCGACACTGTGTATCTTCAGGCGCAAACCGCCATCACCACCGGTCGACTCGTAACGTTTACCCGGAGAGTCCGAGTTATCGTTGTAGGTCAGTTCCGTGATCTTTGTCTTGTTGTAGGCGATATTGAAGCCCAGATCCCAGCTGAAATCACGGCTTACGACCGGACGGGTATTGATAGAGAACTCAACGCCCTTATTTTCCAGTGAGCCGATATTTGAAACCACATACTCGGCAAAGTCCGTTCCGGCGGGAACGTTTACCTCGGCATTGATCAGGTCTTTCGTCTTCCGGTAATAACCGTCGATAGCACCGGTGATCCGTCCGTTGAGGAAGCCATAATCGAAACCTACGTTGTAAGTCGTCGTTGTTTCCCACTTCAGGTTCGGGTTGGCTGCTGTCGGAGCCATTACATTTACCCAGGTTACGTTTCCTGCCGCATCATAAGAAGGATACATCGCTCCACCTTTTCCGTCACGGTAGAAAGAAAGATACGGATAGTCGCCCTGGTTGATATCCTGCTGTCCGGTAACACCCCAGCCTAGACGCAGCTTCAGTTCATCCAGCTTGCTGAAATCTTTCATAAAACCTTCTTCATTGATCTTCCAACCCAAAGCCAGTGAAGGGAACAGTCCCCAGCGTTTGTCTTTGGCGAAACGGGAAGAGGCATCGTCGCGAAGGGTGAATGTCAACAGATATTTATCCATCAACGAATAATTCATACGTCCGTAGAAAGAAGCAAGTACATATTTCGTATCGGTTTCCTTAAACTCATTGCTTACCGTTGTGTTCTGTCCGAATGTTTCAGGCTTACGCGACAGATAGTAAGTTACATTGTCTGTCTTGGTCTGGTAACTCTGGTAAGAATATCCAGCCATGATATCGAAACGGCTGGCAAGGGTGGGCAATTCTTTCGCATATTGTGCATAGAAGTCAAACAGTTTGTTGTTGTGCGAACTGCCATAGATGCGGTTGCTTCCGGTGGCATCATCGTCCGGTTGGTAAGAACCGGGAGCGTTCGGATCGACATAATTCGTACCGTCCACAGTGGCATAATCGATACCCATATTCATATTGAAACGCAGTTCGGGCAGGAAATGCAGTTTGTAATCGAACTGTGCATTACCGATAAATGACTTGGCTGTCGAACGGTCGTCTCTCATTTCCAGCATGGATACCGGATTGACGCCGGCTGAAGTGGATCTTGTTCCATCGGGTGTATAATCACCTGTCCAAGTGAAGAAACCGCCGAATTTACTGTTATTATATACCGGTTTGGTCGGGTCGAAAGAAACGGCACTACCTAAGGCGCCTGTATCGGCAAAACGGTTCTTGATATATACACCTTTACCGTTCAGGTTCACATGCAGGTGATCGTTGAAGAAGGTCGGAGTCAACGAAACGCTACCAGTATAACGCTGGAAGTTGGATGTTTTCAGGATACCGTTCTGGTCGGTATATCCGAAAGAGACACGGTAAGGCATAAACTCTTTTACAGAACCATAGGCACTGATATTATGATCGGTAGAAACTGCCGTGCGCAACACTTCATCCTGCCAGTCTGTGCTGACACCCGGATGCAGGTTCAATGCAGTCAGCATACCTTCGGTCGTATTCGGTGAATTCGTTATATAATCGCGGAACTCATCGCCACTCATCACATCGATCGTGTTACGTTTCGTACTGATCGATACATTTCCGCTATAATTGATCTTCACGCTACCGCTCTTACCCTTCTTCGTCGTGATGATGATAACACCATTCGATGCACGCGAACCGTAGATAGCTGTAGCCGAAGCATCCTTCAAGACAGTAAAAGACTCGATATCAGCCGGATTGATCGTACTCAACGGGTTGCTTAACCCATCGGGAGCACTGTTGCTCATGATTACCCCGTCGATAACCACTAACGGATCATTCTTAGCAGACAAAGAGGAACCGCCACGAATACGGATCGTCGACGATGAACCGGGTTGTCCGGTAGAAGAAGCAACCGATACACCAGCCACTTTACCCATCAACATATCCTGCGGGCTCACCTGCAATCCCCGGTTCTTTTCATCCGGTTTGATGGCTGTAACAGATCCGGTGGCATCATTCTTCTTTACCGTACCATATCCGATCACCACTACGTCTTCCAGCATCTGGGAGTCTTCTTCCAACAAAATATTCATATTGGCGGCAGCCGGAAGTTCCATTGCCTTATAACCGATAAACGAAACCGAAAGGATATCCCCTTTGGATGCAGCCAGAATGAATTGGCCGTCTATATCGGTAACCGTACCGTTCGTCGTTCCTTTTATTATAACATTCGCACCGATAACCGGCTCTCCTGTAGGATCTTTCACAACACCTTTCACTGTTATCTGCTGAGCAAAAACAGAAAGGGACATACATAAGCCTGTGATCAACATCAACAGAGCTTTAAACCTTAAATGTTTCATGTACTTAAATTTAAGTTCTTTACAAGTTTACTTAATAACCTAAACAATCCTTTTACCTTATAGATTTTTTAACCCTTTTAATTCTTTCGGGTCGCTCACTTCCTGAATGCTGATGGCAAAGCCGCCGCCACTGGCTGCGTTCAAATTCAATTTGCTTTTGCTTGTCAACACACCTTTCTTTATAGTATATGCCTGCGGATTATTTTTCCAGTCGGCATCTTTTGCATCGGCATAAACTACGGCCACATATTTCTTTCCCGGATCGAGGAAGTCGAAAGAAAGGCGGGATTCGTGTCCGTTCTCATCGGCCGTACAGCCTACGAACCAGTTACCTGTTCCTTTTGCTTTACGGGCAATCGTGATATAGTCACCCGGCTCTGCTTCCAGATAGAGAGATTTGTCCCAATCAAGGGCAACGTCTTTGATGAACTGGAAAGCATCGGCATATTGTTCGTAATGTTCGGGAACATCGGCTGCCATCTGGAGCGGGCTGTACATCGTTACATAAAGTGCCAGCTGGCGTGCCAGTGTCGAACGAACCTGTGAAGTGTTCGACGGATTCATCGCGCTGCAATGTGTTTCGAAGATACCCGGCGTATAATCCATCGGGCCACCGATCAGGCGAGTGAAAGGGAGAATCGTTGTATGGTCGACATTGTTACCGCCGAATGATTCATATTCTGTTCCACGGGCCGATTCATTACCGATCAGGTTCGGATAGGTGCGGCACAGGCCGGTCGGGCGTGTTGCTTCGTGGGCGTTTACCATGATCTTGTAGTCGGCAGCTTTCTTCACGGCATACAGATAATGGTTACACATCCACTGTCCGTAATGATGCTCACCGCGGGGAATGATATCGCCTACGTAACCGCTCTTTACACTGGTATAACCATTGTCTACCATAAACTGATAGGCTTGTTCCATATGACGTTCGTAATTGCGGACGGAAGCGGATGTTTCATGGTGCATCATCATCTTGATACCTTTGCTGGCTGCATACCGATGGATTTCCTGTACATCGAAGTCCGGATAGGGAGTAACAAAGTCGAATACATAGTCCTTGCTCTTGCCGAACCAATCTTCCCAACCTTCGTTCCAACCTTCCACCAGGACGGCATCGAAACCGTTGGCGGCTGCAAAGTCGATATACCTTTTTACGTTCGTTGTATTGGCAGAGTGACGGCCGTTAGGTTTTGTTTTTGAATAATCGGTTTCGCCTAATTTGACACTGCTCAATTCGTCGGTATAAGCCCATGTTCCTTTGTTGGTAATCATATCCCACCATACACCGATATATTTAGTCGGCTTGATCCAGGATACATCGTCCAGCTTACACGGTTCGTTCAGGTTCAAGGTGATACGGGATGCCAAGATATTACGAGCGTCATCGCTTACGATAACCGTTCTCCACGGTGACTGACAAGGTGTCTGCATATATCCTTTATCGCCTTTTGCATCCGGTGTCAACCATGATTCGAACGTCATCGTTTTATCATCCAGATTCAGATGCATACAGGAATAATCAACTAAAGCAGCCTCATGCAGGTTGATATATAATCCGTTATCCGATTTCATCATTAACGGAGTCTGTACACCGGTCTGTGAGAAAGGTGTTTGTGATGAGTTGGGAGTAACAGCTTCTTTCATCAAACCGCGGATCTCGCTCAGGCGAGAGGTCATGGTGCTGTATTCCTGCGTATCGTAATCGCCCGGCAGCCAGAATGTTTTATGGTCGCCTGCCATAGCGAACTGCGACTTTTCTTCCTTGATCACGAAGTAGTTCAACTCTTTCTGTTGCGGGAATTCATAACGGAAACCCAATCCATCGTTGAACAGACGGAAACGAACTACGATAGAACGGTCGTTGGATGGCTGTTCCAAAGTGACTGCCAGTTCGTTGTAGTTATTCCGAATTTCTTTTTCCTCGCCCCAGACCGGTTGCCAGGTTTCATTGAAGCTGGAAGTACGGGTCTCCTTTATCCGGAAACCGTCATACAGATTCGTTTTCTTATCCAGTGCATCCACGTCCTTGCGTTGCTTGAACTCAAAGTCGACGGCGGCATCCGCATCTTCTTTCTTCAACTCCAGTCCCAGGTGGCTGGGTTTGATCACTTCTTTTTGTTTATAACTCAGGTCATAAACCGGTGCGCCTTTTTCATCCAACCGGAAATTCATTTCCAGGTTTCCGTCAGGCGACAACAATTGCTGTGCATAGCTGATCGTGCTGCATCCGAGCAGGGCGATCCATATTAATACTTTACTTCTCATGGTGTTATTATATGATTTAATTAACTTTTCCGAATTCAAGGATCAACACGCCCTTACCTTTCAGCGGTAAAGAGGTCTGCAAATCGATCTGCCGGTCGTTCAACAGGTCGTAAGCCCGGCGGGCGGGAAGAACTTCCTGATAAGGAGCCAGGTCGACCGTACGGTCGGCATCAGAGCCGTTCAGGAAAACGACAACGGAATGATTTCCGTACTTACGTTCGTAAACGTATACTTCGTTCTGCGTAATAAAATGTTTGAACGAACCTTTGGCTATCGCATCATTGCCTTTTCGCCAGTTGAGTAGCTTACTTATATATGTATAGGCTTCGTTCTGCTGAAGGGTGCGACCGGCCGGAGTAAATGCGTTTTGCTTGTCACCAGCCCATCCGCCAGGGAAGTCACGACGCAGAACGCCATCGCCTTCGGCTTTATCGGCTGCCATCAGTATTTCGGTGCCATAATAAATCTGCGGGATACCACGAACGGTCAACAGGAAAGCCAAAGCCTGTTTGTAGCGGTTCAGGTCGCCTGTAGGCGGTACTTTATAAAAACGGGAGGTATCGTGGTTATCGAGGAATACCAACAGATTCATCGGGTCGGCATACACGATATCCTGTGTCAGGTAATCATAAATACGTGCCAGTCCCCTATCCCAGCTGTTCGTCTCTTCATCGAATGCCGACGACATGATATTCATCAAAGGGAAATCCATTACCGTAGGCAGGTAAGAGTTCCGGGGATAAGCCACTTTGCTGTCTTTCTGCCAGAAAGAGACACCTACATTATTTCCGATCCACGTCTCCCCTACTATATTAAAATCGGGATATTCAGCATTGACAGCCCTGCACCAACGTGCCATCATATCGAAATCGGCATACGGATGCGTATCTTGTCGGATACCGTTGATCCCAGCATATTCAATCCACCAGATACTGTTCTGGATCAGGTAAGAAGCCACGTGCCGGTTACGTTGGTTCAGGTCGGGCATCGACTGGGTAAACCAGCCGTCTATATTTTTTACTTTGTCGTAATCAGAACGGTAAGCGTCGGCCTGCGGCATCGTCTGGTAACCGGTCTGCACGAAATTATCCTGGAAGTTGAACCAGTTGTCGGACGGTTTATCTTTAAAGAAGAAATGTTCGCTTCCGCAGTGGTTAAAGATCATATCCATTACGATCTTCAATCCCTTATCATGAGCCGCGCTAACCAGTTGGCGAAACTCTTCATTATCACCGAAGCGAGGATCGACTTCATAATAATCAGTAATGGCATACCCGTGATAGGAGCCTTCGGCCATATCGTTCTTCAGGATAGGATTCAGCCAAATAGCGGTAACGCCCAGGTCGGAGAAATAATCCAGATGATCGGCTATCCCTTTCAGGTCACCTCCGTGGCGGGCATACATATCCGTACGATCCACTTTCGACTCGCGCATTCCCGGAACGACATCATTCTTCGGATCACCGTTGGCGAAACGATCGGGCATGATCAGGTATAAAACGTCTGAAGCATGGAAACCTTCCCGGGCAGACGAGTCCTTCTCGCGTTCTTTTATCTGATAAGGAATGATCGTTTGTTCCCCGTTCTTTGTCAGTTGAATGTCGAATTGCTGCGGAGCAGTTTCCGACAGATCCAGATAAAGCAGTAAATAATTCGGATTTTGTAGCTTCACGATCTCTTTCACGCGAATATCGGAAGCAGTTATCGATACGCTATCGGTCGCGATATCCGTACCGTATAATAGGATTTGCAGTTCGGGATTCTTCATACCCGACCACCAGAAAGCAGGTTCCACTTTCTGTATTTTTACGCCTGACAAAACAGGCAGGCAAAAGCCCAGACATAATACAAAGGTTACAATTATCTTTTTCATGGAATGATTTGTTGGTGAACGATGCAAATGTAGCGGGATGGATTACCGGGAAAACGCATTAGAAAAAAAATCAAAACCCTTAAAACTCCTTTTCACCTGTAATACAACATAATAACATATTTCAACCAGGCAAAAAATCAAAACGCATTAGAAGGTATTTCAAATGTATTTCACTACCTTTGCGCTAGATGAATCAAATCAACAACATGAAAAACACGATATATTCTCTTTTTCTACTCCTTTTGTCGATATTGCCGGCACATGCATCCGGCGATAAGCCGACGATCAAATCCCTGCTCAAAGAGCTGGATCGTACCATCTCAATGAAAGCCGACTTTCACAAACAGCGGGAACACGAGATAGACAGTATCCGGAAACTGGCACATGCCACTCCTTCGCCGGAGGAAAAATATCACCTGTACAGTTCCCTGTACGGAATCTACCTACATTACCAGGCCGACTCGGCACTGCATTATCTGGAAAAAAGGAAAGCACTCCTTCCGTCCCTCCAAAATCCACAGTACGAGAACGACTTATGGATTGCAAGAGCCGAAGTACTGGGAATCATGGGACTTTACAATGAGGTGGCCGCCCAACTGGAACAGGTACGCCGGGATCAACTGGACAACCAAACCCTGCTTTACTATTATTATACCTGTCGTACTTACTACGGTTGGATAGCAGACTACACCCGTACCGACGAGCGGCACAAGTATATCGAGAAAACGAACGCTTACCGCGACTCCATCTTATCCCTCACTACCAACCAGCTCGACCACAGTGTGGTACTGGCCGACAAAATGATCGTAGACGGACAAGCGGATAAAGCAATCGAACTGATAAATAAAGAGTTGGAAGGTTTGGACAACCAGGAGTCACTGGTCTATCTGTTATATAACCTGTCGCAGGCCTATGCCCAGAAAGGCGACACCGAAAAACAAATCTATTACCTGGCACAAACCGCCATAGCCGACCTGAAAGCAGCCAAACGTGAATATATATCCTTGCAAAAACTGGCCTTGCTGATGTTTGAAAAGGGAGATATCGAACGGGCCTACAAATACCTGAGTTGCTCGATGGAAGATGCCGTTGCCTGTAATGCCCGTCTCCGTTCGGTAGAAGTAACCGAGTTTTTCCCGATCGTGGATAAAGTGTATAAACTGAAAATCGAGAAAGAGAAACAGATATCGCGCACGTTACTGATCAGTGTGAGCTTTTTATCCTTCTTGTTATTGGTAACGATCATCTACCTGTACCGGCAGATGAAGAAACTTTCCCTCATGCGAAAAGCAGTCAGTGCCTCCAATGAACAATTACAGGAGATCAATAAAGAGTTGAGCCAGGCCAGTAAAATAAAGGAAGAGTACATTGCCCTTTACCTGAACCAATGTGTCATTTATCTGGATAAACTGGATACTTATCGCCGTTCTTTAGCGAAACTGGCTATGGCCTCCAAACTGGACGACTTATTCAAAACAATCAAGTCCGAACAATTCATACGCGATGAACGGAAGAATTTCTACAATGAGTTCGATAAATCGTTCCTGAAGCTATTCCCCCATTTCATCAAATCGTTTAACGACCTGATGACGGAGGAAGGAAAACTAAGCCCAAAATCAGGAGAGATATTATCTACGGAACTCCGCATCTTCGCCCTGATCCGCCTGGGAATCAACGACAGCAGCAATATCGCCCATTTTCTGGGTTATTCGCTGGCTACCGTTTATTCGTATCGCAGCAAAGTGAGAAGCAAAGCGCTCGACAAAGATAAGTTTGAAGAGCTGGTTGCTACGCTGTAGCAGAATAGTTTTTGTCAGCAATATGTCACTACTCGTATTCGGAGCCGTTCAATTTTTCCAGCAGCCCCTTGCCCGGCTTAAATTTCACGCTGCGGCGCGGGGCGATCATGCAAGGGACTCCGGTTTTGGGGTTGCGGGCAGGGCGACCGGTTTGCTGCCAGGGGGAGAGAGTGCCGAAGCCCTGCAATGCGACAGGCTCTCCTTTCTCTAAGGCTTCGCCGAGGGTTTCCTCGAAGGCTTCCAGGTATTTTCTGGAGGCCGTACAGGGGATATCGAGCTTGGCTGCCAAGCGGGTGATGAGGTCGTTTTTGTTCATTTTAATATATGATATTTGATTTTATTGAATGGAAAATGATTTAAAAGGCAAAACAGAGGCGGGCATGATTTGCAGAGGTAGTAAGACCAAAACTACCAACACCGAAAAAGAGAATATAGTCATATTCAGAATATGCAGCGCTGCTACCTGCAATATAACGATCAACAGAGCTATCTGCCCATGCATTACCTCCTGATTTGGCAAAAAAACTATTCAACGTCTTTTTCATTGCTGTTACCCTATTATCACTAGGCGCATCACCAGGTTTAGCATCAAATGAAGAATCATACCTTCCGGTGCATAGATAATAGAGTTCGGCTTTACCCGGCAAATACCAGCCGGTAGTTCCGGATGGAGCTTTAGGAGAATAAGAGTTGACGATCGCAGAGCGGTCGACGCCATTTTCAAACACCCAGAAACCAGTGGGGCAGTCGTTTTTTGCCACCACCGTGCCATGTGTATAACTATCGCTACGATTGTACTGGTTGCCGACAGTTGCCACCACGCCGATACAATTGTCTTTATCCGGGGCATCGGTCGTCGTGCTACCGGGATAAAAGGCCAGTGTACCGCTATTTTTCCCATAGGCAAAATCGCCGATCCGGATAGTTTCGCTCACATTCCCCAAGGTAAATTTCTTATAACTCCCGGCGTTTACAGTCGAATTGTCCGTATAATTGAAGGCATTGCATAGGGTAGCCTTAAAATTTAATCCTGTACCGGGCTTTACCACTCTCCGGTAAGTCTTGCCGGAGATATTATAAAAGGAAACAGAGGTAGAGCTTAGCGAAAAAGATGCCGTTATCGACAGGGACGAGGGAGTATAAAGAGGAAAATTTTTTCCGTTGGCACTCATTGTCCCCTCCAGTTTATCCGGCAAAACAACCTCTACCATTGCCAGCGCATGTTTAAATCTGAAAGACAGCCGGTCGCCCGAGGGCGATACGCTACCGGAAGTAGATACCAGCAATTTGCTGTAAGTCATATAATTTGCCTGGCTGCTCTGATCCGGGTTACCGTTCAGGCGCGACTCAAATTCGCTCTGTATGGCGGCAAGACTGGTTTTGCCGTTCATGCCGGCTTCGTAGGGATAGTAAGCAAAATAAGTCGTTCCGCTTTCGTGATAGGTTTCGGGGCCCGACCAGGTACTGCCGTTTGTCGTTGTAAACCGGAGATTGTTGCAGACCAGGCTACCGTTCTTGACACCGAACACGCCAATCTCATCGCCGCTTTGAAAGGACAGGGTCGTACCGCTTTCGGAAGCGCGTGTACCTGTTTCCATATTGATGAAGTCCTGCGCGGAAGCGGTTAGAGAGAGAAGTTTGCCATTACTTCCATCGACAACCGGCGTTCCTTCTTCGGTAATCTCTTTGTCGCAACCGAAGAATAATGCCATAATGCCCGCCATAAGCAATCCGGCGGATAAAAATCTTTTTATTCCCATAATTATATTTGTTTTTAATTCCGGCTACCGGTTAAATTCGTGTTGCTACCATCTCCCCATGCCGCACCGGAACCCGATGATACCGACAGCGGGTAGGCATCCATCGTCAGCCGTGCATCCAGCCGGTTTTTGCCGCTGATGGTGATACTTACGGTATACATGGTATTTCGTTTCACATTATAATCATTCGTGTTGTTGCCCCCCAGGTAGAAACGGTAGGTGGCGCCAATGCCGTTGTATGTTCCTTTTATCTCTAAATAGGTGGCTTTGTCGCCGGCCGTTACCATCGCTGCCGTTTTCTCCGTTTCGTAACGGCCGCTGCCTGTGCCGCGACAGTTTTCGGGGATGTAAAAGTTTAGAGAGGGATTACTTGATGGCGTCGACTCGTAAAAAGTAATGCCGGTAACAGGATACGTACCGGTTGCCGTCGGTGCCAGTTGCAATACACCGGGGACGTTATGTAAAGATATTTGAAGGTCTGTAAATGAAAAGGGGACTTTGTTAATGACATTTATAGAAAGATTAGCCAGACCACGTGTCAGTTCCACTTCATCTTTATTTCCATCTGCATCGGTTATTTGGGGCGGGGTAGGCTCACCCACCCAGGTACCATACATGGGTACGTTATCTTCATCATTCCAGGAATCAAAGCCAGTACGACTAAGCGTTTTAGTTTCCAACACACTCGTCGTGAATGAAGACAGTGTAGCTTCTGTATCAAAAAAGTCAGCCTGGCCGGTATTTGCAAAGAAATAGAGTGTGCTCTTCTCTTTCTTTAGCAGCAGGGTTATCACTTTATCGTCGGCAACGGACGACACATATACCGGTGGGACCAGGGCAGCCGTACCATCCGCGTTGAGCTGAACGACCCATACATTGTTTATCGTAGCATCCGGTGTTGTTATGATTCCCCGTGTCTCCACCGAAACGGGTGTTCCCGCGTCTAGCCGGAAAGCGCATTCGATAAGCTCTCCCATACCGGTTTCCCGTTCCGGCATACTGTTGGTACAGCCTGCAAACAAGCCTGTCAGCAGGAGTAGCAAGCCTGCCCGGCAAGTGCCGGCAAAAGATTGAAAGTTTCGTTTCATATTTCGTTTCTTTGTTATTTTATGCCCTCGCGGCATGCCGGAAACGGATGGTGTTTTGCGCAGACAACCTGCGCCGGTCGGAGCAGACGGCATGCGCGCTTCGGCGCAGGTTGCATGCGCGCCTCGGAGCAGATACCATGCGCCGGTCGGCGCAGGCTCCCTGCGCAAAACGTTATTCGATGACCGGACGGTCGTCTTCGCCACCGCCGGCACTGCCGCCCACGACCAGCGACAAGGGGTAGACCAGCGTACGCTTCTCTTTCAGGAGCGTGCTGGTCGAGCTGAACCAGGTTTCGACCACCAACTGGTATTCGCCGTCGGCCAGGTCGGCCGGTAAGGTAAACATCAGGCGGCTGGGATCGTTGATACCCAACTGGGTGAAGGTGGCAGCTTCCGACTGGTCGGCTACCTTTACCAGCTTCACAGCACCCAGCCCGGTACCACCGGCGCCGACAGAGCGGATCTTCGTGCCTGTCACATCCAGCATGCCACCCGGCGTGATTGTACCGTCGGTCTTGCCGGTTGCCACATCGAGCACCAGAGAGATTCGGGCACCACCCATACGGCGGACAGTGCCGGAGAACTTCGGTTCAACCTTCGCCACCTCCGTACGCATGGGTAGCGCTGGGGTGATGTTGACCGCACATTTATTTATTTTCGGATCGATAACTCCTTTATCGCCGATGAATACACCGGGGATGGAAGGGGCATATTGTGCCGAGCCGGTCACTACCGTATACCCGTCGCAAACCAGCTGGCGGATCTTTTCATCGACCAGGTCTGTAATGTTTTTGATGGTGTCGATACGGTATTCCGTACGTTCGGCAGCGATTGAGTTGGCAATATCATCGATCGTCATCGACTTTTTCGTACGCACCGAGGCGACGAAATCTTCTTTGACATCTTTGGTCATCGTATTCTCCACGAGATCGAACGACCATACATAATTTGTTTTTATGTCTGCCATTGTATTATGATTTAAATGATTAAAAGAATCGCCCGGAGCTTCCGGGCAATGTTTATTTATCCGTTTCCAGCATGTCAAAGAGCGTCGGTTTATTTCCAATTAGCGGCTATCCGCAGGGAGTTTACCGCTGTGGGCGGATGCCCTGTCCTTCATTAATAGTCGCGTACACATGCTACACGTCCTGTGGCTGTGGGGCTAGCTGCATTCCAGCGTTCTACACCTTTATATCCCCCCACTACGGCCCTTCCCGAAGATGACATGAAAGTGGACGAGATATATCCAAAATTAGTCATCCAGGTAAGTTCATTCTCTGTGGGAAGCCGCCAGTCCGAATAACCACCCTTTTCCAGGCCACTGCAATAAGTCTTTGCAGCATCAAAGGTGATAAAGCCCGTTTCATTCCATTCCTGCTGCTTCATAAAACGTTGCGTGGCGCTCAGGTAAATTACAGGGAAACCATCTGAAGTGGTTCGTACAGTCGGATAAGTCAATTCTCCTATATCGCGTATACACAAGAGACGTAAACCTGACTCTTTATTAGCATCTCCCTTTTTGTTACCACCGGATAAAGCCCAGGCACAACCCGCGAAATTTGAACTATTATCCGTTATAGACCAATAAGATGAACCGCCGACAATTCCCAATTGTCTACCAAGTGCCAACTCATTTATATTAGGCAACCTCCATTCTGCCGCACCATAAACATCAGTGGAATGCCTACCTCTACATATTCTGATAGCAGGCTCCCATTTAAACCAACCAGCTTCTGTTTGTCCCCATCCGTCCCCTAAATAATCATAATAATATTCTGGTCCAAAGTAATAGGCTTTCGTCGCACTCTCGTACACAATCCCGTTCTTCGTAAACGGATACCCTGTTGTCGGCGCCTCTTCCCCCATCGTCCCGCTCACCGAACCACCATCCCAGCTTTTCACACTCAGCGTGATCTTCGTTTTGTTCTCGATGTTGAGCGTATAGGCGATCGTTTTGTTCATATCCCAGGCGGGGGAAGCGGGCAAGGCGACCTCTTTCGTTTCAAGGGTAGTACCGCCGTCTACAGTGAAGGTTAACCTAACGCTGTTGGCGTTCTGGGGAAGCAGGAAGAAGTCGCCCAGATCGGTCAACGTGTTGGCCGCGACAGTAGTTGCCGGCGAGAGTGTTCTGTAGAAAATTGGACTATCAGTAGAATATGAGAGGTAGTAATAACCATCCGCTTTGAATTGTATATATGAATAATTAGCACCACCGATCACTTCTACCTTGCTGACAGCAATCGCGCTCGTACTCTTCACCTTGAAAAGCACATGTGTCAAGACATGTCCCATCGTAAAGGCGAGCTTGCTTCCCTTTGTCTTGTTCGTCAGAGGAGACGCAAAGAGCAGGTCGGTTTGCTGGGTCGCATCCAAAGGCGGCTCATACCGGAGACGTGGATAACCGGAAGAATTATTAGTATATCCCAGTGTTGTCAGCCCTTTCATCTGGCTTTTATGCGGCGCATAGGCAAAGAAGCTGATTTTGTCGCCCGCCGTGTTCGGCCAGTATTTCACCGGGGTGTAGGTCCAGGTACCATTGGCGGCTTTCTCCACCAGCTGGTCAAACATGAAATTGGGTGTCGACGCGGCTCCATCCCAGTTGCTTTGCCCCGAATAACCGGCAAAGACCCCCATCGAGGTCAGGCTGGCGTTATCAATCACGCCTGCCGCCCGCGTCGCCTCTTCACCATCCATACGGGCGGTGAAGGCAACAGGCGTCTGTTCTGTCATATCGCCGTCTACCTCCCGCTCGCAACCGGTGGCGAGCAGGAGCAGAAGGGATAATATAAAGGGAGACTTCGGCATGGCGGGATTAGTTGTTTTTAGTCAGGATGAAGTTGTTGCTAGAACCTTTTACGACTGTCCAACCAGCCAAGGTTACACTTGACGGCTTAGTACTTGTCGGGAACTTCAGTTCAATCTGGTCGCCAAGCTTGAAGGCTGTTGTTGTTGCCGAAATACTCCAATCGGTAGCGCCAGCCGGTTCCGTTTTAAAGTTCACCACAAAGTAATTGCAGTTCTGATTGCTGCCTTTTATTGTATTCAAACTCGTAATGGCTGATCCGGCATTGGTGGCGCTGGCAACTTCAGTTACATCTACAGACGGGATGTAAACCTGATCGGCGTTTGCCCAATCGCTAACCGTTGCACTTACTTTAACCTCTTCCAGACCAATAGTCAGGATATATTCGTAAGCTTTTGAACGTTTCAATGTCCCGATAGGCAAAGATATCGTAGCGCTGGTAGATGTTTTAGAATGTCCCGCAGTTAATTTATTGTCCACCGTAACGATATCATAATCTACCTGCACACGTACATCGGTCGCTGCTGTAATACCGCCACCCGAGGTAAGATCGGTATTATCCGCGGGCGGGATCAGGAATAAGTATTGGTTTGTTTTAAATAGTTTTGTAAGATTTCCATCTTGAGTCACTTCCACACTCGAAGTCGCATATCCACCTTTATCTGAAGGTGATTTAAGATCCATTACCTTGTTTATGGAATAAGCTGCAGATTGCTTTGTAGGAGCTACTGTTGTGTAATCCCACGTTCCAGCAGACCAGTCGTAGGTAGCCGTACTGTAGAATTTAGAAACACTGTTTACACCGGAAGCATCTTTACCTGTTCCGTTGCTCGCTGTTCCCAGGATACGCATTCCGGTGATGAAAACATGCGTCTCATTGGTTGATGTAAGAGCTGCATCCAGCTTCGCCTTAAACTCGACACGCGACAGCAGATGGCCAAGCGTAAAAGCAACAGCTGTAGTCTGCTTTTGCTGGTCTTTCTGAAAACCGGCTACGAGGTCGACCATGTTTGTCGGATCTTCTTGCAATTTAAATGTGATGGTCGGCTTCGTTGTGGCAGCGGCTGCCGGTAGTTTAATACCGTACGTTTCACTGCTGCTCGTTTGTGTCGTACTATACGGTGCATAGGCAAAGAAAGAGATCTTATCGCCTTCTGTATTCGGCCAGTACTTGACAGGGGTGTATTTCCAGCCACTTCCATATTTCACCTGTTGGTTCCACATAAAATCCGGGTCGAAACCACTGGAACTATTCCACGTTGCCTGCCCGGTATAGTAGGCCAGAATGCCGAAGCCGGTGTTGTTTTTGATTCCGGTTCCAGTTGACTCGTTGTTCGTTACGGTCCCTTTTGTCTGTGCCCCGGTATAAATATCGAAGCCCACTGCCGGATTGGCATCCGGACTGATGTCTGTGATCTCGTTTTGTGAACAGCCGGCCATCACTATGAGGGCGGCGGTTGTCAGGAAATGATAGGTTTTCATATCTGTGAAATTTTAAATGTTAGTAATTCGTTCTATTTCGTTTGTTATAAAGGAAGTTCGCTCTCTATGGGGTTGCCCCATTCGTCGACGATGACGTCGAACCCGGAGTCGGGCACCCCTTCCGGCTTCACGTCGGGTAGCTTGCGGGCGGTCAGCCGGATACGTATCAGGATGTCGCCGTTCTCCTGCAGGATGTATTCGGGGGTGGTGTCGAAGGTTTCTTCCGTCCGTGTCTTACCGTCGGCCAGCAGGGTCTCGAGGGTCAGGCGGTGCGGCAGACTGCGGTCGAAACCAAACACATTGCAGCTGCCCGATATCGTTCCGTCGAACGGCGAGCCGGGGTCGAACTCTATCTTATCGAACGTGAACTGTTGTGTGACCCTTTCCGCCGAAGGCTGACCGGTGGCCGGGTAAACACCTTCGCTCACATTTTCGATCAGCCCGACGGCCGAACGCAGATTGTTCATTCCCGGCACCCGGATCTCGACCAGCACCTTACGCGTCAGCTTAGCCGGCAGAAAACGGATCACATAGCGGTTGGGGTCTGTTTCTTCCGCATCGCGGGAGTCGGCAGACGATTTGCATCCGGGATTGGCATTCTTATTCTTGTAATTTCCCAGCATGGTCTCGGTCACCTCAAACTCTTCGAGCGCATCGGATGCCAGCTCTTCGGGAGCATCGACAATGACACGGGTTTCCACTTTCGTCTCCATATCCACCCGCGTATCTACCTGTTTGGCCTGTGCCATGAAATTGTAGAAGTTGTTGCCGTTGAATGCGATAGTGCTGAAGTCGTCGTGCGAACGGTTGAAGACGAGCACCCGGTAAAGGCCTTCCCGCAAACGAACGGTTGTATACTCGCGGTTTCCCATCAGCAGCTTCATCGGGCTGCCTCCGTCGGCGGGATAGAACATGGCCGTAGCTCCGTAACCGCTTTCACTAAGCCCCGAACGGCTCCAATCTACTTCGACGTTTATTTCGGCTTCTTCGAAATAGGTCAGTTCGCGACGTTCGCAAGCAGCCGACAGAAGCAAGAGCACAAAGACACCGGCCAGTAGATATATATAATGTATAGCGTTCCGTTTCATCGTCTGCCTCCCTTCCTTACTTTACGTCCCAATACCCAGACGAGCGAGACTTTCACTTTAGTAGGGCCCACCCAGGTATAGTTGCCGTCGTTCTGCCAATGCAACACCTGATAGTTGTCGCGGGCGTGATAATGCCGATAGCCGGTGCGCAGAAGGCCTAAGCCGATTGTATATTCGAGCCGTAGGTGGCGTGATATCTTATGGGTATATCCGTAGCTAATGCCGGAGGCGATAAAGAACTCGCCCTGATAGCCTTCGCGTTCCCATTGCAGGTCGTATTTGCCGCCACCGGCATAGAAGCCGAGGAAATGGCCTGTCAGCGCGGGGCGTTTCGTGCGGTTACCCAGCCAGTAGCGGCCTTCCAGACCGCCGGCAAGGATTTGCAGGCAATATTTGTCGCCGCTAAACAGCCACCAGGGGAACATATATTCGCCGTTGAGCGACCAGCGACGGCCCAGCGGGAGCTCGATCTCCACGTTAGGCATCATGGCGGCGTCAAACAAAAGGTTTGTTTTCAGTGCGAGGAGAGGCGTTTTGAGTTCCGACCCCTCTTTATCCGTCTCCCTTTGTGCAAAACCGGGAGATACTAATACCTGCAGTAGAGAAATGCAAATGATTAGCCGTGTAAGATATTTACCCTTTATATACATATTAAACTAGTGTTTCGTGGATGTTACTTACCAAGTAACGGAAAAAAGATATCCCCCTACGGTGAGAAAAGGCGTTTTCCACCAGACGATTTTGAGATAAAAAGAGCTTTGCTGAAAAGTTTAGCGTGTAAAATGGCTGTCCGTTTTTGAAGTTTCAAAGATGGATAAGGGCTTCGTGTGTATTTTAGGGGAAGAAGCAGGGACTATATGATTTTCTCCTATTTTACTAGTGTGATTTAGTATGATATTTACTGGTTAACGAAAAAAACATTGACTTTTATTTGGTTAAGTAAAGGAATCTTTTCAACTTTGCGCCCGAAACATCCCGTTACTTGGTAATATTCTTAATCATCTTAAAAATATACACTTAAATATTTTATAATCAATATGTTATAAGAAAGGTGATTTTAGTGGAGAAACAAATAAGGAACAAAAATAGGAATTAAAGTGATTTCTCATTTTTCTATTTGCACTCTGTTTCTTTCTTTTCGTTTGTTTGCTTTCAGAGTGCATTCCGAGCAATTTTATCTGCTCTCATCATTCGAAGAATTTGCTCCTAACTTTAACTAACAAATTATTTGCAGCTCATAAAGAGAATACAAATTATTATCTCTTGAAGTTGTATTGCTTGTAGCAAAGATAATCTTTTTTGTACAGGCAGCCAAAAATGCCTGCCTATATTTAGTTTAATTTAGTTTAGCATATATAAGGCTAACAAACTAAACCAAACTGGATTTTCATGTTACTTTTTGTGATTTTCCCATTCTACCCATACAGCCAAAAGAGAAGATAAGCTCTTGCCTCTTTTCTCTTTTCGCTGCGATACTCTTTTACTTCATAGCCACCTTTTACACACATCCGTACCGAGCAAACTCCCACATGCTCGCATATCAACTTTCGGTCTGCCCGATGGGAATTGTGTCGCAAAGGTATTTGCCATGTCTTTATTGTATGCAAGGTTGTAACCTGAAGGTTCACTACAAAATCTCCACGCTCCGCTTCGCAGAGGTAGTATTTTGTAGTGAAACCCTGCATACATAGCCATGCCACCTGTTGAAGCGACATAATTTCAATCAAGCCCGAAAGTAAGTGAAATGCTACAGGAGGGAAAGTAACAAACTTAAAACTTGGTATTTATGGCAAATTATGCAACCAACATTTTCCACGCAAGAACGGAAAATAAAACAGACCTCGACAAAATAGAGGCTTTCTTGGATGACACTTTCAGCGAATTTACCAATCGATATGGTGATAGTGTAGATGCAGAATTTTCCTCTCGTTGGGTGTATCCAGAAGAAGAAATCAAAAAATTGGTAGAATCGTTGGAGGACAAAGATAAAGTCTATATCAAGATTCTAACCTATGAATTTGAAGACGAGTACGTGAGCTTTAGAATATTCTCTCAGGGAGAATGGAAGGTCAAATTAGTAACTGAATGAGTAGAAGAAGATAAAGTAAAATTATGGTCTATCCTACACTTTGCTTATTCTATAAGAGACACACGGATGGAACGATTGTCGGTGATTTCGACAACAAAATCACTGTTCGTTTCATCTGTGGCAAAGAGAGAGTATTAAATACTGTGATGAAGTAATTTTTACAATTTTACAACATAGAAACCATGACACAGATAGCAATGAAATTCGTCCAATGGGATGTGCCCGAATTGGAAAAACTGAAAGATAGCAAGGTTTACAAATTACGGGAACGTCTTGATAATGGCGACAAGTTGAGTCGGGAAGAAAAGAACTGGCTCACCCGCAATGTGAAAGAGTGCTGCCATTTCAAAAGAGGTATCGCTTTAATGGGCTACCGTTTTGACTTCTCCGATGTTCTCAAACGGTATTTCGTGAAACAACATGGACATATTGCCGAATATTATGCCATTGACAAAACCGCACTACGTTCTGTCCTATATGGTCGAATTGAAGATATAATCGAAGTACAATAAAAATCAAAAGAAGCATGAAAGTAACAATTGAACACAGCTTTTGCCCCTATTGTGACGAGGTAACTGAACTTTATTTCCGAATCATTAACACGATTCTTTTTTCTGGCAATGAGGCGGAATTGCGTGAAAGCATGAGACAGTTGGAGAAAAAAACTCCACTTGATGAATATTTCACATACGGTTACGGTGCACGACACCTTTGGGTTTGCCAGCGACGTCCCAGCGACAAAACCAAAATATTCGAGCATCGTATTATGATGGTTGAATTTCAATGACACCTTGGACAAATATCATCGACTGGCTGGAATGGAATCACCCATTTCAGCCTTACTTCCATTTTCCTTTTATAACTTTTTCTTTTGGCTGCGCCACTCCCTTTTGTAGAAACCAGCCATTCGCACAAAGCGAATTGGAAACCACTTTGTGAAAAGTCTGGTTCTTCCTGCCGTTTTTCCTTCCAGTTCCATTTTTTTTCGATGCGGATATCACTATCCTCCAAGGATGGGCTACCTACGCTTCTGTCCACTCTTGGCTGACACATTCCTTATGCAGTGGCCTTTTTTCTGATTGGATGGTATTCTGTTTGTTACAGTCTCAATTCAAGCCAGGCATGTCTCGCTTTGGCTTTGCTATTCTTCACTGACTTTCGGACGGATGTCTCGCCTTTGTGCCGACATTTGGATTTGCTCTTTTTCCTTATCATTACCGGTTTACTTGTTTCCCATTTTCCATAATCGCTTTTTATCGAAGCAATCATCATTTTTCCTCTGCAAAGATAGTATGCCGACGGGAACGACATGGTTGTCTTGACCAATGGCGTAGCCGCTTCAATCTTCCTTTATCGAGCCTTCGATTTTACCTGTGGCTAAAAATAAAGCGTATTGACGCGCTATCCTTGGTGCATCCCTTAAACGACATCTACTTTTTAGGCAGTGTAAAAATTGATTTAATAACTTCTAAAAGCAATTCAACATGAAAAAGATTGAAAACAATTTCACAGTAACCGGATTCTTAGGTAAAGACGCTGAAATCCGAGAGTTCACCAACAGCAGTGTCGCACGTTTCCCATTGGCCGTAAGCCGTCAGGAAAGGAATGCCGAGGAAACCAACCGCATTTCAGCCTTTATGAATATTGAGGCTTGGCGTAAAAACGAGAATACTGGGTCATTCGACCAACTGACCAAAGGTACGATGCTCACCATTGAAGGCTACTTTAAGCCTGAAGAGTGGACCGACAAGGTCGGTGTGAAGCACAATCGTGTTGTTATGGTGGCTGTCAAGTTTTATCCTCCTATCGAAAAGGAGGATGTTCCTGAAAAGCCGGTAAAGCCCGTGAAAAAAGGCAAAAAATAATTCTTGCCTTATCATGAACAAAGCGATCTTTTGGTCGCTTTTGTTTTGCTCATGACCGGATTAATACGCATCATACTTTTATAAGTGACTGTTGCGATGCCAAGCTCCAAATGAAATCTTCACCCGGTAATACTGTTATACTTAGCTCCACTTGATGAACAGGCAGATTACGATTTTCAATAGAAAAAAGAAGACTCTCTCAATTCCATACCTCTGAGCAGCTTTCCAGTCCCTCTTATAACCATATTTCTTCCCAAAAGTGAGGTTACGTCCGCCGTCCATTAATTTTACAGTGCGAAGTTAAGTCGGACGTGAACCTGCAAGGCGCGTTTCATTTGCAGTCAATGCCGTTCAAATGAAATCCTTCGGATTCCGCTTCCTCCTTGCATTGTTCCCTTCTTCCGCCTTGTGGTTTGCACGTAAAATCAAATCCCACCGGACGAGGTAAAAGCCTCTGAAGGGAAGGGAAAATAAAAAATTAGAATGTATGAAACAAATAATTTGGTCAAGTGATGCTCTATTGGATGAAACAGCAAGAGAGTATTATCAAAATTTCAAGCGAGAAGAACTGGACGATGATGCCTACAAGGTCAGCGATGAAGAGTGGTCGGACGAAGTGTATAATGAATTGGGGGATGAGCGGCAGAACCTAAACAAGGATGTCAATGGAGTCATTATTGCATTTGGAGATTTAGGATTGTGGAACGGACGCAAACAAGGCTATCAAATTTTGGGTGACAACATTGCCGGGATATTACAATCTACCCAGTATGATGCAGAGTGGTACGGTGACGGCTACGATATACGAGGCCGTATGTCGCACCATGATGGCACGAATTATGTTTTGTACCGTGTCGCTGAAAATCGTGACGACGCAGAACAGATTGCCGCAAAAATCTACAACTATGAAATTGACGAGAATGGTTTTCGCCAAGTTACACGTTCCCTCCACCCCTATGTGGCCGCAGTGTATGGCTGGAAAACTCTACAGGACAACCTCGTTCAGGTAAAATAGCCTGTAACCTGTACTTAAACAAATGCCGTAACGCTTTCTCAAGAGGCTGTTACGCACTTGTGTTTTATGCCGTATATATTCTGCATAAAATGTGGTGGGAAACTATTCCTTTTTACACATTTATGAATGTTCCCGCCCAACTGTTGTAGGTGGCCGCTTGTGCCAGTTTCCTTTTTTAGACTCCGGCCCTCCTTTATAGCCCCATCCAGCTACCCCCTATATTTCTATCCCGCAAGCCTGGTTATTTCCCTGCAAAATTCGATTGCCGGCTGTCCGTCCTGTCAAGGACCGCTGACACTTGCTGCTGTAAAATCTTCCTCTCCGAAATATCGAAGAGTGTATTTTCCGCATCCTCCTTGCCCGTTCTGGCCGCCAATCCCGTGGGCAGAAAAATAATCAACCTTTCGGTACAGGAAGTATCGAAGGGAAATAAATAAAATATTAATCTTAAAATTTGAGGCATTATGACATTCAGAGAATTTATGTTAGAGAACGGTTATGAATTGCAAACAACCTTTTGGAATGATTTTTCCATTGCTGACCGATTTGGTCTTTCGGCGATACAGGACACTTTCAACCGTGCTTTTAAGGAGTGGAAAGAGAACTACAAGTATCTCACGGAACTGGTTTTAGTGCTTAACCATAAGATATGGCAGTATTATGAAACAAGGCCGGAAATTGCGACATTGTATAATACCCTTTGGGCACAAGCCAGTCAATATGCAATGGAGTATCTGGAAGATGACGAGCTAAGCTATTATTATGATGTAACGGATTAAATGTCCCAGCTCCTCCCACAGGAACAAAAGAAAGCCGGCTTTTGTCGGCTGCTCTTTGTGGTCATTCCCTTTTTTATCACTCCGTTTTACCCTTGTATAAAACGAAATTATTTCGTTTCAGGCTGCTACCAGTCAGGACTTGTTTTTTCCTGTGCAAAGGTATTGCCACGGAAAAACATTCAAGTACCGCTACGCTATTTGAACACAATTTTTCAGTAGCTTTCCCGATTTTCAATCGCTCAAATGTCGTATACGCTCCATACCGCAACTGTAAAAATTCTGTCCAAATTCCTTGCCTGCTTTTCCTTAAAGGCAATCTTGAATGCACGTAAAAATCAAATCCCGACTGGAGAAGCCTAAAAGCTTCCGAAAAAAGGGAAAAAAAGAACATGATGTTTAATAGCTAAATTTTAAAAGTATGGAAATTCAATTTGTGATTGTTCGTTCAGAAAATGCAGAGTATTTGTGTCACAATGTAAATGGAACGTATGTGGATGTCAGTGACCCATCAACAGAATTTGTTTCTGGAGAGGATGATTTTCGCTTGGTAGATCCGGACAGCTCCCTAACGCGGAAAGAATACGAGTTTCGTGGAGAACGCTTTTATCTCATGCCTCAATTTTATGGCAATGGCTGGTTAGCACTTACTTTGCAAAGTGTGGAAGATGAAACAGAGTATATCGTGCTATCCGTCAATTTGGAGAGCATGGATGCACTCGATTTGCCAGACCGTACATTTATTGATGTGAATCATTATCCGGATGCAATGGAGTTTCTGGAGACAAATAATTTAGCGACCTATTCAGGTTACAAGCGTAGAAGCGGATTTGTGGAATATCCAATGGCGGTATTGAATCTTCCTTTGCTTTATCAGCACGCCCCGCAGATTTTCCAAGAGGCGAATATCGAATGTTTTTAAATGGTTTTCTGAAAGTATGGTACTGATGACTACCAAAGAGATACCGTATCGGTTAAATCCTATCGGTATGGTATCTTCTTTTGCCCGAAGACAGGTGGCATCCCCCCTTTTTTACAGATTGCTCCGTGCCCACTTTTTTAATTTCCTTGTTTCCCTTTTATAGCAGCGTAACTGCCTGCTTCTCTTTTACAGCCCTTATGTAATGAATGTTGATGTTTCCTGTCGTTATCCAGACTTTCGCCCGGTCTTGTTTTCGTGTGCAAAATTACGGCGAACGAACGCTATCCAAGTATCGCTACGCTATCCGAAATGAAATTTGACGTAATCTTCCTAAATCATAGATTTCGGTATTCATAAAATTTCATTTCCGATTCCTTGCACTGCGTTCCTGCTTCGTCGTTTGGGACGCACATGAAAAACAACCCTTCCGGCAAAGTCGAAAGACTTGAAAAAAGGGAAAATAAAAAACTTAATTAAAAACGAAAACGAGTATGACAATAGAAGAAGTATTACAGCACGATTTAAAATTCAGATATATGTTATTGGGTCGTTTGCAAGCCGACTGTGAATATTATCTTGGCTTTGGAAACAAAAGTTCTCGTCGTTTGTGGGCTGGTTCTGAAAAGACACAAATTGAATACATGACGAAAATTCACGACAGCTTCCGAGAAAACGAAAAACCCGAATGGCTGACAATGGAGCAAATCAAAGAATACAGCAATGCTATGGGAGTAACACAAGAATAATTCAAAAAAAATACCGTAATGACCTTTAACGGAGGTGTTGCGGTATTACAGTATTACAAATAAGGGTCGGAGTTTGAGAACATACCCTCTTATAATTGAGAGGGTAATAATAATCCCTCTTTTATAATTATATCATTCTATTCCTTTTTTATATTTCTGCAAAAGGAATAGCATTCTTCTTTTATATTAATTATTTTTCATTTTATCTCCCATCTATTCTTCATCCTATCACCGGTTTGGTTTTATCAGATGCAAAGGTCGGCTATCGCGCTTGATCCTGCTACTTGAAGTGTATTTCTTACAAAATTCTTCCTTCCTGCGCAAGAGTAATTTGGCAAGAAAAGTTGCCGTATGAAGCTGTATCGACATCCGTTTACCGCATCCATAAATCCCAAAACGGTTCAATCAGTAAAGAACCGACAATATGGGAAATAAAAGTTAATACTAACCAATTCTTTAAACATTAAAATCATGCCTAATTATGTAACAAACCGTTTAGAAATAAACGCAGACAGAGAAACAGTACAAAATGTGATGGATTTCTTAAAAGGAAAAACAGATGAAGACAGTACGCCTTGCTATATTGACTTCAACAACATTATCCCTATGCCAAAGGACTTACTGATAGAAGCGTCCACTTCTGGGGAATTTGGTATGCAGTATATCATAGCACAGCAACGTAAACCGTTCAATTCACAGGACGACCTGAAAGTCATTCAATGGATGGAAATTCAGGAGGAAAAAGTCAGGGAAGAAGCATTACAACTTGGAATGACATATCTGAAAAACTGGGGAAAATACGGTTATCCTACTTGGTATGAATGGTCTATCGCTAACTGGGGTACAAAATGGAATGCCTTTAATCAGAATTTTGAAGAACCGAACGTGCTTTGGTTTGATACGGCTTGGGAAGGTGTGCCGCTGCTTATCCAAACACTCTCCGAAATATTTCCGGACGTCGAGTTTCAATATGCCTATGCGGATGAAGACCTTGGTTCCAACGTGGGCAAAGGGACTATCCGAAATGGAGAAACCGACATGACATTCCCCGATAGCGGAAGTAACGATGCCTTTGAAATTGTCTTTTTCGTAAAACCGGGATTAGAGGAATACTTGGAACTGACAAACGAGGGGTATAGGTGGAAAGCCTAAACATCTCCGGACAGACAATATCCGACATGTATTCAGGGTATATCTCAACCGATATATCCTGGACTCCTGTTGCCGGAAGCTCCGTTTATATTTATTCCATTCCACTTCCTTTTTACAATTTCACGCCTCTTGAACCAGTCTTTTTTGACCGTATTTACCCATCCCTTGGCTGGCCTACTTATCATCTTTGAAGCTGCTTTTACTGAAACCGCCAAACACGCCCTTCAAGAGCTTGCCGACAACCCAGAATACCAGCAATACAATTATAATATCTCCCATAAGTCTTACTTTTATAGTTTTAACAATAATAAAAATACAAAATAATAACCGAAAAACAAATATACGATCCTGATTATCTGAAAATTCTATCAGGAGTCACCTTCATTTGTTCCGTCCTCTTTCGGGTTCTGTTTGACACGCGGACCGCTGGTTTGGCCACGATCAAGTTTTACGCCATATTTATTGAGTATGCGCCAAATAGAACTTTTGCTGCTAAAACCGCTTGCAGCCCAAATGTCATCGAAAGAATGCCCGTTGATATACATATCCACGATTGTCTTATCTCGTTCAGCTTTAGGTAATACCTTCGGCACAGCCGGGGCTTTGATATTCTGGCGTAACTTCTCGACATGAGCGGAATATTTTCGTAGCGCGGCAATTTCTTCCGGAAATGCCCCTATTATCCACAACACATCGGCTGCTGTCGTACCGGGGAATAATTCACCGCGAGTATCAACTCTGTCATGAATGGATATGACACGTACAATTTTGATACGGCATAGTTCGATGAACGCGGCCAGTTCTCTTAAACCGCGTGCAGCATTGCTGAATTTGGATATGACTATTTCATCGCCCCTTTGAAGATTCGCCATAAGCTGTTTCCACATAGGTCTCAATGTTTCATGTTCAACTGTTTCCTCTACGATTTGTACACAACCATATCGCTGCATCCATTCTCTCTCAGCATCAAAACTGTCATTATTTTCCTTGAATATATAGCCAACTTTTGCCATTTTAATATACACTGTTTTGATAACAAGTGCAAATATAGCACTTTCATTTTAATCTAAAATCATATCGTGGCAAAAATCTCGCTAAATCCTTTTTTTAGCTTTTTTCTTGCACTTGTTTTCATTGATAATCATATTATTAATATGATACCAAAAATTATACTAAATGCGATATAAAAGGGCTTTTACAATAAAAATAATATATAGATTTGCATCGTTAAATATGAATTGTTAAATATGAAAATTTTAAAATCATACTACAAGACTCCATCATTTTTGACTGGAAGATGTATCGTTTCATTGGCCATATTGGGCCTGATATCATGCAGCGATAGAAATGGCAAATCATTGTCTGAAGCTACGAACGATCCTGCCGGAATATACAGGGAGTACTTGTACAATATACGACGTCAGAAAGATTCCTCATTTCAAGTATTGACCAAGCATATCCTACAATGGCAAACAGTAAAAGACTCTGTTTTTAGGTATCTCCGGAATGATACGCTCAGCCACCCCCATTCCAATCAGCGTGAAGAGTGTATCAGACTGCATGATTCTATCCGCACTGAGTTCTCACGCTTAGCCCTCTCAAAGACGCGTACTTATCAGGAACTTTTGGCTCTCAAAGGAGAGTTCTCACCTTATAACAATGATGAGGAACTGCATCATGCCGCTGGAGAAATCCGCCCGTTTTTCAACTCACTGGATAATCTTCCGCTTCATAAGGGTAACAAAGAGGAAATCCTTGCGGCTTACCGTATGTTACTGACCCGAACTATCCGTAACGGCATACATAGCCGCAATGAACTGATTACTTATATCACTAAAGAAGATGCTATATTCCGTGCGTTCCTCTCTCACTTGCACGATTTCGAAGGTGAGAGTATGGCTGACATCACACGTGGTACTGAACAGTGTTGTTCGCAGATATTCTTTGCCGCTGAGAGAAAGGAGATTACCTATCGGGAGGCTATGCTTTATTTGACAATGCGCACCAATCGTCGCCAAATACAAAATATGCAGATTTGTATAGAAGATGTTCGGAACAAAAAAATCAAGACTTCTTCGCAAGCACATGCTTATATATGGATGCTTATCCACCCTTATACTTCACTGGACGGATTCTCTATGACATTGCTTTCCGATAAAGAACGGAAACAACTTGACAGGATGGCGGCACAGACACCTGTGGCGTTCAAAACCTTGAGCCGAATCCTGCAATCGGAAAGTGGTCAACTGACTGAACTGCCAGGAATGCTTATGGATATTTTCATACAGACGCTCTAACAATATAAAAAATGAATATGTTACGACATTTTTTCAATGACTTTATGACATTTGTCCCTCTGCAACTACCGCAACTACTCGATGTGACGACAATGGAGGAAGCACAATTCTACGGTGACTACGCCCTACTGACCTTCCCGCTACGCGACCCTTACGATTTGGAGGAAGTGATGGATCTGTTTGAGGACGATATGGAGCTTATAACTCTCTACCACCACATCCCCACGCACGCTGACAAATTCAGGCATAGCACCTGTGCATACTCCAACCCGGCATTTGGACAGATGTTCAAGATGAATTGCAAGACAGATGCAGACGGTAAGGTAAATAGCATTCTTGTCACCATCTATGATTCTCTTGAGCAGATGTACGGCGAGCTGTGCCTTGATTTGGATCTTCATTCCAAAAGTGGCACATTCAAGTATAAGAAGAACAAAGACGATCTCTTGATGGATTTCCTTTAATGGTCATGTTATGCGGGACACACTATACCGACAAATGGTTTATTGGATTAGGGAATACCGGACATGGATAGAGGTTGTTGATGACAATTTCTATAAGGAGTATGCTTTGTCAAGAAACGGATATATCAATTACATTGTTTCCCGCACGTTGGTACTGCGGGCTTGCAAAGACAAAGGCTCATACGCCAAAGGCATGACATGGACAATTCCGGAACATAAACTGGATAAGGCATTGGCAGCCTACCGTAAGCAGGAGCATACGTTCAAGCAACGTATTAAGAAAGCAGCGATATACCTTTCACCGAGGGACGCCGAAGTTATCATCCTATTGGCCACCCACAATATTGTCCAATTAGAGTTGATGATATCCCCCATTCAAATACGCGAGAAACCCTATTATTTATGATTTGGAATATACTACAACTTATCTTCTGTATAACGCTTTTCGTATTGCCATTAGCATTGTACAAAAGCCACCGTTCTTTTATGGTAAGGTTCTACGATGCTATGATACACAGTGTAAAGGCTCGTAAACTATATGTACAGGTCGTATTGATTCTGCTATTGCTCTTCCACTATGTTTACATCAGCGGACATGTTGGCGAGTTCGGTGTTTTTCTTTCAACTGCTATCTGTGCCACTATATATTCATTTAGGAGAGCGGACAGATTGTTAAGAGGTTTATGTGACCGACCATGTATGTTTGTCATACTCTCATTGGTGGCTTTGGCCATCAGTTTTGTTCCACACTTGTACACAACGGCGGTAACTGCCGCCTATCTTCTTTTGGCTGCCCTGTTCTATCCCTCTGTTCGGGTTATGACCGAATTTCAGGACATAGGCATAATCTCTGAATGGATGAAATTCCCCAGACTATTAGCCGAAAGTTATTATGACCATCATCACGCGATATTGCCGCAAGATGCGGATAGCGGCAACACTGATATATCCGCACAATAGTAATAATTAAAAAATGAAATGAAAATGAAAACCAAGCAGAAAATAGCTGTCCCTATATTGGCAGACAGAGAAGTATTTGACTACCTCAAGGAGAAAGTCGGTGAACGAAAAACAAAGACAGAAGCCTTCTGTGATTTATTGGATAAATCTTTGGCAGGTTTTGTTTCCCCTTTTTTAAGGAACAAAGGCTACGAACTTCAACCCAACCAGTGCCACGTGACTGTTTCTGACCTTTCATCGGAATGGCATTGGCATAGGGCTACTGTCCGTTCTTTTTTGGATGTAATGGAAGAGTTCGGCTTGTTGAATCGCATCCGGCTTTCCAAAAGCGTCATCATTACCATGACTGTGCAAACCAGCCAATCCACGGAGTCTTGCAATGGACAGAAGAAGTTGAACCTTGCAGAACAGCTACGTGAGGCATTGTCCGATTGGATAATCGGCAAAGTGTCCCTTGACGAGATCGGAATCAAGTGTGAGCAACTTGTTCGTCGGGCAATGGATGAAGCTGGCATATGCGATAGCTGCCCATCTCCGGACAGTATCACTCGCATCAATCCGGCAGCGGATGATGATGAACGAGCTGTCAAGATTCGTATGGTAGCTTTGGAGTGCATTACATTTGCCGCTATACAACGGGCACTGCGTAAGTCGAGATTCGATGACAGTACAGAGTTTATGGACTACTTCCGATTGGAATTGTATGGGGACTGGACAGGACTTATTGCAACTTCGAAAGGTATTGCCGGGCTTATTCTTGATGTAGATAGGGATGAAAATTCCGATTATGATGAAGATGACAGGGAGTTCCTTAAAACGCTTTTTAAGCCTTTTCTGGCATTTGCGGCAAAGGCACAGGAGGCAACGTATCAGATTGGAGGTTGAAAACAGAATGTATAACCGCAACAATCCACTTTTGTATCCAGTGAAGCCCCCCTGCCAGTTATAGAAGGCATCCGGGCTTGCCCGCCTGCCACGAACAAAGGGAAGGGGGAGCCTAATACCCCACCTGCCTGACGTTGGTGGGAAGGGTGTCCGAACAAGCAGCAAGCTGGGACACGGTAGATTGTCCGAAACAATATGAAAAACGTATGGCAAATCAAAAACAGGTACTCGACGTGCAGGTGTCGAAAGGGATTACCACCGCCCAAAGTAATGAACATCTGCGTGACCGTAGTGAAAAGGCAGAGAAGTACGCTATGAGTAAGGGAAATTATGATCCTACGCGTAAACGGCTGAACTTCGAGATTGCGCCCGGAGGTAAAATACATCCCATCGACACAAGCCGTAGCATTCCCAAACGGATGGCGGACATATTAAGTCACCGTGGAATCAAAGATCCTAATGAGGGGCTGCTCGAACCAAAATACCGCACGGTGGTAAATATCATCTTCGGCGGTTCACGGCAGCGAATGCAGGAACTTGCTTTCGGTACGCAACAGGTGGACTTTGAAAAAGGTGCGGACAATACCCGCATCGAACGGAAGCGTGACATTGAACGCTGGGCCAAGGATGTTTATTCATTCGTTTGTGGCAGATATGGTGAGCAGAACATCGCTGCATTCATTGTACATCTGGATGAATTGAACCCGCATATCCACTGTACGCTTCTGCCAATCAAGGATAGTCGCTTTGCGTACAAGGAAATCTTCGCCGGTAAGGATAAGTTTGAATATAGTGCAAGAATGAAACAACTTCATACGGACTTTTTCGCAGAAGTCAATACAAAGTGGGGAATGTCAAGAGGAACAAGCATATCCGAAACGGGTGCACGGCACAGAACGACTGAGGAATACCGCCGAATGTTGTCTGAAGAGTGTACAACAATCGAGGATAATATCAAACTCCATCAACAGGTATTGGGTGAACTTCAATCAGACATCCGGTTGGCAGAACGCAGAGTCAAAGGGCTTACGACAATGGTTAGCAATCTTGAAAAGCAGAAAACTGAAAAAGAAACCTTGTTATCGGCAGCCGAGTACAATTTAAAAGAAAACAAAGGCAATGCGGCAGAATTGGCAATCCAAATACAAATGTTGGAAAAAGAGCTGCAAGGAATCATCAGACAACTGGCAGACAAGCAGGAAAAGTTGCAGACGGCTGACCGGCAACTCATCGAACTGAAAAAGGATATGGGAGCCATTGAAGAACGTACCGAAGAACTCAAAGAGGAGGCCTATCAATATTCCCGTGATGTACACTCCAAAGTGGATAGCTTGTTTAAAGACGTCCTACTGGAGAGTGTAATCAGCGAGTATCGTAACGCATCGGCACAAATGAATGTTTCAGAACGGCAGCTCTTTGACGGTTCACTGGTACAGTCTATCGCCGAGCGGGGTACGGAAATCATGCACTGTGCGACAATGCTATTTCTCGGAATGGTAGATGATGCCACTACATTTGCCGAATCACATGGTGGTGGAGGCGGAGGGAGTGACCTCAAATGGGGACGCGACGAGGACGAGGACAACCGAGCATGGGCACTTCGCTGTATGAGGATGGCGAGCCGCATGATGCGCTCGACTATCGGCAAGAAATCTAAACGGTAAATGGCATACGCCTTACACCAGATTAAAAGTATAACTAATGAAATCATTGGAATATGACGAAACAAATTATTTTCATCTTCGCTTTGCTCTGCACGTTGCAGGCACAAGCAAGTGTACAACCCGTACAGAAGGACACTGTACGACACACTATTCATTATGAAGTAGCGGAATTGCTTCAACCGATGCAGCCCGTCTATCTCAACGGGGTGCTACTTCCGGCATCTCGAACCGGCAACTGGTTTGTTAGCATATCCGGAGGTGCGACAGTTATTCTTGGTACACCTCTCGGTTGTGAAGACCTTTTTGGACGAGTGAAACCTTCGTACAGCCTCGCCGTCGGCAAATGGTTTACTCCTTTGGTCGGCGCAAGGGTAAATTATAGTGGCTTGCAGTTTAAGGATGCACAATTATCTACGCAGGACTACCATTATATCCATGCAGATCTCCTGTGGAATCTCCTTGGACGCAGATATGCCCGACAGGAACAGGTACGTTGGAGGCTTGCACCCTTTATGGGTGTCGGTCTGCTACATAATGCCACCAACGGGAACAATCCCTTTGCGCTTTCTTACGGCATACTAACACAATACCGTATTTCCAAACGGGTTAGTGCTATGCTGGAACTCTCTAACACAACTACATTCCAGGATTTCGACGGATATGGCTATCCAAACCGTCTGGGCGATCACATGCTTTCGCTGACTGCCGGATTCACCTTTCATCTCGGTAAGGTCGGCTGGAAGCGCGCGGTGGATACGGCACCATACATCCATCGGAACGAACAGCTTGTCGATTATGGCAACTTCCTTTCGGAGGAGAACAGGCGTTATGTGGAACGTCACAATCAAGATAAGCGAACGCTCGTGGAATTAAAGAAAATTCTGGAAATCGAAGGACTACTCGATACATATAGCCATATCTTTGACAACGACGATATAACCGGATGCAGATATCCTATAAATAATTATAGCGGTTTGAACTCGCTTCGTGCAAGATTGAAGCATAGCTATTGGGACGGGTCGTCACCTCTTGACACGACTATTCTTCAGACAGAGAATGGAAAGCCATCATATAATTACACGGCTTCCCGAAATGTGCAGTCCGCCCATCAGGACACCCTCGCTATGGATTCCACGGTTCTTTCATACGCTGATGGAGAGTGCATCGGTACACCCATCTATTTCTTTTTTGCTCTCAATACGACACATCTGACGGATACCTCACAGAGGCTTAATCTTGACGAACTGGCTCGTGTAGCTAAGAAATACAGTTTATCCGTGAGGGTAACTGGTGCTGCTGACAGTTCTACAGGAACATCAAGTATCAATGATTCTTTGAGTATATCGAGAGCAAGTTTTATTACCGCAGAACTGGAACAACGTGGAATACCAGCCAAGCGGATTATCAGAGTTAGCAAAGGTGGAATTGCCGACTATACGCCCGTGGAAGCCAACAGACATACGAAAGTGGAGTTGTTTTTTCCAAAAGCGAAATAGAAATTTCGCATAATTGATGTTTAACTTTGTCATAATCAATGAAGCCTCTCCGCTGTGAAGCGAAGAGGCTTTTTCGATATGGTACACGTGAAGTTCGCCATTTTCCTACTGTCAGAACCAGAATGAAAATTATTTCGATGCTTCGAGTGACTCTTTTCTGAACTGTTTGAGAAGTTTTTCAAGTTCAAGTGATACTTTGCGGGCACGAGTTCCGGCAGCTTTGTTGCTTTTCTCCATCTGGAGGTTGGCATCTTTTGAGAATTGATCGAACAATTCACAGATTTGTGTAAATGTTTTTTCCATTGTTATGTTCTTAATATTATATAATACGCTGGCAAAGATAGCAAAAATATTTTTTTAGGACTTATATTAGCTCTGTTATATATTTCGCCTATAATATGATACCCCTTTTTATGTTTTTCCATTCTGAGTATTCCCTTATCGCACCATCGGCAAATCTGGCCGAAGAGATTTTATATGCAAAGGTACAGTGTCCGGACGATTGTCAAGCACCGCTATGCTAACGGTTCCTGGATATTTTACGGCAGCCTTCCTCAAATCAAAGATTGACTTTCAGTCCCCTTCTCATTGCAAGGTATAAAAGGACAAGCCTGCTTCTGCTCTTACATTCGAAGGTTGGGTATTCCGTTCCATTCCATTTACTGTTTACTTGTCTTATCGCCCTTATTCCACTGTTAATCCTGCATAAAAATCAATCCCCGGCAAGAAGCTGAAAGAGCTTCAAGCAAAGGGAAATAATAAATCAAAGAATATGGGAAAATACGATTTTATCAAGTTGGGTAATTTTCTTTATTGGCATGACCCAGATAGTGGTCTGTCTAATGGGGTTTACCAAGTGGCTTCTATTCCGGAAAACATTGAAGAGGATAGCGTTATTTTGATTGCATCTGATACTTCGGAAGCGGAGGTTTTTCCTTCTGAATTATCACCGATACATACCGGTAGAAGTCATAAAGAAGACTTTTTGCGTTGGAAAACAGAACGTGAAGCTGAAGGTATTGAGTTTTACGACCACCTTTCTAAGGTGATGGATACGGAAAACGACTTGAGTGTGGGAGATATGGTGGCGTTTACAAACGATTATGGAGTGATATTTGGACCTTGTGAGGTCTTAGCTTTTGGGAATCTCTGTAATAGTGGCAGATGTGTATATATTGACAGTGATTCTTATTGGTTTCCTAACCGTCCCGACCAACTCACCATCATGAGAGGTGCGAAATGACAATAACATATCCACCTGTAGCCAAAGCGGGTGGATAGCATTTCCTTGTATTGTATATTCAGCCCGATTACTCTTATAGCCATGCTCCACCGAACTCCCACTACCGGTCCTATTCCTTTTTTACTCGTCGTACTCCGTTTCTAAACAGTATAACACATTTATTGGCCTGACATTCTTGAAATTCACAACGGAAACAGTTTGGTTTCCGTGTGATGAAACACTTGAACTGGTATGTGAGAAATTCCCAACACTATGTTATTTCTATCAATCGGAAGAGTCGGGTCTGGCGGAGTACTGGACAAATGACCAAGAGGGTAAATACTTTCCCGACAAGTACATTGCAGACCTATGTACTCCAGACGACAAATGGTACAAGGAATATTTTGTCAACCAGACAGAAGTATTCAAGTGGTTTGAGGTGATAAGCGGTCAGTCTGTCGAATCAATAACAGAAATTCTTGCTATTGCCGAACAACGGAAAGATGAAAACGACAATTCTTTCTGTAACATCTATGAATATGCCGCAGGCTAAGACTAATCCGATGCAGAAAACGAAATGACGGTATGCTGACAGCGTGCAGCGAACTATCATTATCCGATAAGCTTCTCTGATTTGCCATGCAGATTGGGGAGACTTTGTCGCCTTCAGTCCTTTTATACAGTCTCAGAGTGCTTCTCCAGTCTTTTATATTCTTCCAATCCGGATATTCTTTATATCGCACATCGGCAGTTCTTATCTGAGAGATTTTGTATGCAAAGATACAGCTTTAGAATGGTCGTCAAGTAACGCTGCGCTAACAGTTCCCGGATACTTGTGGCAGCCTTCCGCATATCGAAGATTTGGGTATTCCACTTCATTCCATCCACTGTTTACTTGCCTTATCCATCCTTTCCTTGCTGTCAATTTCGCATAAAAATCATTCCTGACAAGAAGCCGGAAGAGCTTCAAGTAAAGGGAATAAAGTTTAATCATTTAAATTTCAAAATTATGCACAGCCGAATTTTTCAGATTTCTAAAATGTGGATAGAAAAAGAAAACTATCTGAATGAAGACACTCTCCATCAAGGAGATGGCAGTTTCTATGACTATTGTGCGGAGATAGATGACGAAGAACGTAAGGAGGATATTCGTTATTTGGTCAATACTGCTCTACCAAAAGATATGTTCGAACTTGTAGGTGATGACACCATACGCTACATTGGTGGTGTGGAACAATGGAAAGAGAACTTTGTGACTAACATCCGTAAGAAAGCTGAAGCTATTACGACGGAAAATATGTTGGAGTTTGTAGGCCCTGTTTATCAACTTGAAAAGGCATTGGAAAATCCATTGGATATTGCGTATCATTTCTATTTGGACGGAGAGGGATACCAGTCATTTGCCGAAAAATCTTTTGCATTTATGGAGTTTGTCTGTACGCTTGAACCGGGAACGATACTCTATATCGGAGGAGTCATCGACTATCACTTCTGATACTCCATATAATTTTTTTAAAGCCACCCGCAACTCAAGCGGGTGGTTATCATCTTCCTATATAACAGTCCGGTTACTTTTATAGACCATGTTCTGCCGAACCTCTGTTGCCAATTCATAGCCTCTTTTACCTATTCCATATTCCCTGTTCTAATTGTATTACATCCTTACAGTCCCGACATGTACCATTGTTTGTTTCGTGCGCGAAGGTACGGTGGCAAACGATGTTCAAGTACCGCTGTTGCTACCTGAAATGAAATTTGACGTAACCTTCCGCAATCACAGATTCCGGTATTCATAAAATTTCATTCCGGTTACTTGCTCATAGTTCTTGCATCCACCGTTGAAAATGCACATGAAACAACCTCTTGGGTAAAGTCGGAAGGCTTCAAGAAGAGGGAAATAAAAAACAACTTAAAAAAATAAATGCAATGAGAACTAAAACACTCTACAGATGCGATGCACAGAAAATAGACATCAGTCGTTTCCCTAACTTTCACATAACAGGAAGTATAACCGGAATGAAGAAACTCTATTATGGCAAGAATGCTCTATTGGTACGTTGCGGAAGCTGGATTTACAACGTGTCAAGTGAACCCGAAGTTTATTATAATATAGCACATTAGTAGTATGAAAAAAGGTTATAAAAAAGATTTTCAGAGTTGGAAAGGTATAGTAACTCTAAAATTACTTTGCTGCAATATAGCAGCAGGTCGTTTTGATTGGAAGAAATATTGTACGCCACAGCCTTATTGTGGTCAGGAGATTTGCGTTATACCGCTACATTGTTCTTATGGACAGATAGGCTACACTGTGTATTTCCCTTATTCTGATATGCCGGAAGTGGAATACGATTGGGAAATGAACAAATTAACTATTGACAAAGAGAATTGGGAGAATTATTTACAGAATTAATATTAAAAATATGGCACAGAATTTTTATACCAAATGGCAGAACGCAATCCTTGCAGATGCAGGAGTCTATGTTTCAAAAAAATACCGCAGTTTCCAAACTGCCTTAGTACGTGAGATTTCCAAGTACGCAACAGCCGTTGGCGCAAAAGTAACATTCAACTTAAAGGGGCATTATAATACCTCTTGTTTCATAGAACGTAACGGTAAATTCGTTTACATCAGTCACTCTTCCGGTTTGTCCCGAATGGGTAGCGGTGTAAAAATAGAACTCGATTCTTTCTTAATCCGGACAGCCCAACACGCGAAAGATTACAGAGGGGGACATAATCAGTATTGCGATATAACAAATTTACAGTCTATGATAGATAATTTGTTAGAGTAATAAAATAAATTCAAGAAAAGGTACGGAGCAAACAGCTCCGCATCTTTTTCCGTTTTATCGGCGCATTCCGCCGCTGTACTCTGCTTCTTGTAGCTCTTCCCGGTATTCCTCCATATTATTCAGCTTTTCGTTCACGGTTTGCAGGTTGGCATCCAACGAAGCATTATGGTCGTATGGGAAACGATGTTGTGCGACAAGTCCCGCATTAGTAACCGGCCCGATATCTATCATGTCGGATTCTTTATTATAGCTGACATACAGCACATCACCATTCGGCATTTCAAATGCAGGAATCTTTTGTTGTGTCATGATAGCGAATTGTTCCGCAGCCATCTCCTTGGCTACCCCTTTTAATGTATCTCCAGCATGTTCGATACCATAACGCCTGATATGGTCGCGTACTTCCTTTTCCGTGAATTTCAGCATCACTTCATAAGTTCCCCCGACACTCCCATTGTACACCACAGCAAAATCCTTGTCCTCAATCAAAAGATTGTCTCCTCGGTTCTGTATGGGAGAAGAATAAGTATATTCTTCGTTAATGCCGTTACCGTCATAATACTCCTTGGCGAGAGTCAGCAGTCCTTCGTAGTCCCCCTTATCCTTGAATGCGTCCAACCGCATCGTGTCATCGGTAAGCTGAAGATAGGCCACGGAAGAATAATACACTTTTTCTTTCGGTGCTACTGTTTGCTCTTCATCAATGTTCTGCTTCAATTCCAGTGCAATCTTATCCACCTTTTGGGTAATCAGAGAAGCCGCTCTTTTCACATCCAACAGAGTTGTCTTGATGAATTGTGGCGATTCCTTCAATTCGTCGAGCCATCCTTTGAGGTAGGCACAACTGTCCTCTTTTATATGTTTCGTCATGCCGTAACGTTGGGCAACCAATGCGCTGCCTAACTCGGCTACCAATTCTTCGCGCGCATACTCTGCCGAGCCGAAAGTTGTCGGCTTGATACGGTCGAGAACTCCTTCCGCACCGGTCGAGTGTGTCATCTCATGGAATAGTGTTCCATAGAACGCCTCTCCAGATTTGAACTGTTCCTTTTCCGGCACAACGATTTCATTTCTCGATATAGAGTAGTAAGCGTTATCCTGATGCTGTGGTTTGATCGGACAAATCCACAGATTGTCCTTTATCAGCGCATCGACGGGAGCGAAGCTGAAATACTCTCCGTTCTCAATCTTCGGTAGCGAATACTCCTTTTCGAGTTTTTGCCACAGCTCCGGTCTTGCCTCCTGCAAGTTGGTCTGTGCCACGTTAAAGACTCGGAATACCTGCATCTTAGGATAAACATTGTATTCCTTCTTCTCGTTATCAGATAGTTTTTTGTAGTCATCATACTTAATCTTCTCACCAGAATCCTTGTGTATGCAGGTGAATGTAGTCAGCATGATTGGGAATGATTTTTCTCCACGAAGTACAGAAACACGAGGTTTCTCCTGATTGTCCTTATCGGATTTGTTGAGCCGTTGTACACACTCAAAAGTGCAGAAGCGCGGAATCTTGTAACCTTCCTTTTCACAATGTATAAGCAACATAATGGCATTCATGCCATTATACTCGCGTCCGGAAAGATTGCAGGGCCATTGTAACGCTTCTTCCGTGAACCATGGCTTTCTCCAATCCTTACGGATACTCTCGATTTTCTCAATCATCATTTCAGCGAAGAGGTCTAATGCTTTATCTTCGCTGTTCGGCCCGTCCGTGTGCTGTTTTTTATATCCGGCCATATCCTTTACTGATTGGAATTAGACGAATCTGCTACATACTGTACAAGTTCTTCCACCTTGCATGAAACATTCAGCTTTCCGTTATATGCCGAAAGGGATATTTCACCTTTGGCATCCACTCGCACGCCCGGCTGTAACCATGCTTCGCGTTCTTTGCCAAAACAGAAAAAACGTACCCATTGGTATTCAAAGCCATTCTCTACTTTCTCCGTACTGAATGCCGAAAACATTGTGTAAGGCTGGTCTTTCTTATCCCTTTTTTCCTCGATATGCTGCCCGACCTTACCTCGAAATACTAATTCGCCCTTGACCGTATCTTTCGCATCTGCCGTAGCTGTACGAATTTCGTTAATAAAAAGATTGAAATAAAGTTTGTCACCACGGTGTTTGAGATACATTGTCCCCGAAACCTCGATGCGGGAACCATTTCGATATTTGGAAACCTCCTTTCCGGCAGTATCTTTGCTGACATCCACCTCAATAGGCATAGTCTTCCCGTCTGTGTCAGGGATCATTACTCGAAGAGGAAAAACCAGGAACGTTTTCCCTTCCTTATTGGTGCGTATCGACGCATCACGTCCGATAACGCCACATACCGTAACATTACATTTTATCATTTCTATTGTCTTTTAATGTGATACATAATCACCCGACAACTGTGTTGCCATGATTTGTTGTTGAACTGCTAAATCATTGCTCTTAATCGGGTGCTCGTATCATTGCCCAGATCAGCCATCCGGCAAGGAACAGTTGAACGCTCACGATAATGAGCGTTGCTACCCAGCCGAAGAGTTGGTAGCAGAGCAGGACATACAAGGCAAGGTAGGACAGTCCGAACAGACATCTGCATAGCTGTATCATCACGCATTTTACCATATCGCCACGCTTCTATCTTTTTAGGTTCTCTGTCTGTCCCTGCTGTTGGGACATCCCTTGTTCAAAATTCTGTGAAGCCGCTTCCGAGAGGATAACCGTATTCAGCATACCGGTTACACGTATCCTTTTGGCTTCTTCTGTGAGAGTATTGTTATTCAGTGTTGCCGACAGACGGCTTAACTCCGCAGTAGTCAACTCACGTGACATGCGCAGTTCTCCATTGTTCACTCGCAGAATAGCCTTTCCATTTTCACTGATTGCCAGTTCGCAGTTTTTCATGCCCGGTAATAATGATTTCAGATTGATGCGTCCACTATCCATTTGTTTGGATATGGCAGTCTTTTGCTCCTCCTCGTTCTTGTTGTCGATTTGTACGGCCAATAGCATAAGGGAACTAAAGGCTGTCATCGCCATCTCTACTATAGGGTCATTGCATCCTGACATTCCCACACCGCTATCCTCTGACGAAAGCAACTTCTTCATCCATCCGTCGGGCGAAAGGTTTTTGCCGGCGGCATTCTCTTCTGTTCCTTTATATCGGGTGAGCAGGCTGTTCCCGTTGTGCAACACTTCCAATTTGATATTACCTTTCTGTGCGATTTCAGTCAGATAAGCCGCAGGGTCGATGTCACGCTTTGTTCCGTCTGCATAGAAGTTTGTCACGCCGAAATGTAGATGTTCGCCCGTTGTACGTGTACCTGTGTTGCCCGATGTGCCGAGCTTCCCACCGGCTTGTACTACATCACCGACCTTTACAGTAACCTCCTTAAGGTGCATATAAGTACATTGTACCTTGCTGCCATCCGTTCTGGTATATTCCACAGTCAGCGATTTTCCACCGGGCGTGTTCTTATTCTGATTCACAGCCACCACCTTCCCGTTGTTCTCAGTAGCCAGTACCGCATCGCCATTGCAACGGATATCAATTCCCTTGTGCATCTGTTGTTTCGTGTTGTCCATCGGATCTTGCCGCATACCGAAAGGCGAGGTAACAAAAAGAAACTCTTCACGCTCTACCGGGAATGAGTACTTCGCACCATACTCTGAATTTTCAGACGTTCGGAGAGGATTATGTTCCGTACCGAACCGCTTACCCTGTGTCTCCATTTCCTGCATCACCAGTTTGTCATACTGCTGTAAGCCATTTTGCTCTATAATCCGTTGCAGACTCTCGGCATATTCTCCGCCTGTGGCATAACCGGCCTGTTCGATATTTTGTGTCCAACCCTTGTAATCGTCGGGCGAAAGTGCAAAACATTGGGCATAGCGGCTGTTTTCTTTTAAAAAACGGGAGTGGTGTTCGTATGAATCACCCACACTGTCATAACTGCAAAACTTCTCATTCGGCTTATCGTCAGTATATATACCATACCTTCCTCCTTCGGCAATCCATGCAGGCGTAGCCTTGATGCCAAAATGATTGTTCTCGTTCTGCGCCAAACGGCTTTGCCCGTTGGAACTTTCCAGTATGCCTTGTGCCAACGTCACGGATGCGGGGATTCCGTACCGGCGCATCTGCTCCATAGCATACTCTGCATATTTCATTGCGTATTGTTGGTTCTTGCTCATTTCCTTACTCCTTATCTATGAAAACCTCTGTGTGTTTCTTGTTCCTCCATGTCACTTATAGCAACCCGTGCCCCGGCACGGACGAGCTTAGACAGATAGTTGTCGAGCTGCTCCGTTGAAAATTCCGTTGAAGCCGTAATGTCCCCTTCCGGATACTCTTTTAGGGTTATGCCCAATATCTTTGCACCCTGTACCGCATCTTCGTTATAGAGCCGATAACCATCTTTCGTGCGAAGCAGTTGCAAGGCATCGGGATGATTCGCTTTAAGTTTGTCCCACAACTGCCGTTCCGGTGAAATACCCTTGTTGTCTGATTCCGTCCGTTCCTGCGCTACCGTTTCTATCGGCCACAACTCTGCTTCTTTCTGTTGTTTCTCTCCGGTGTGTGCCTCCTGCGATTGTCCTTTTTGTAGTACGTCTGCGAATAAGGTAGCTGCCAAATGACGTTTGTAGCTGTCACGCTCTTCCGCTATCCACATCCGCTGCCACTGTTGCGGAGTGACACTTCGGGCAGGCTGTTTCTGCCCATCAATAGTTGCGACGCATTGTATGCCGTCTTGTTTGGTTTTGAAAACCGAAACACGCTGGATACGGTTCAAGTCTATTTCCGGCATTTCGCTGCTGAACAAATCCACCTTCAGGTCAGGTTTGACCTCGGCCAGCGCATAATACTTGTGCGCCAGTTCCATCCGAACCTTACCGATGTTATCCATCGCTTGCTTGAGTGTTGAAAAGAAGCGGTTTATATCTTCTTTATCAGGATAGATGCTATATCCGCTCTTATTTTCGGGTTTGATATAAAGTGCCCATCGTTTCTTATCATCTTGAATCATCTCTACGTGGTCAAATCCGATCTCATTCGCCTGTTTGACCGCTGACGCCACGTCCAGTGTGGAGAGCTTCTCCATTGCCCAATTCTTCAGCCGGGCCAGCATAATCATCTTCTCGGCAAAATAACTGTCATCGGGTCGATAACCTAATGCACCATCCGTATTGTAGAAGCGTACCTGCTCGATTCCATCTTTCTGCAACGCTCGCATGATACGTCCCTTGTTCATTCCCGGTATCTCGTTATCTACCTCTGTAGAAGCCCCTGCTGGAAGAATTACATCTGCGGTTTTTGCCTGTGGGTCAATAACAAGCACAATTTTTTTCGTTTCTTTATCCGGATGCTGCCGAATCTCGTTCGACACAAAATAATGTTTGGGCATTTGCTCCTGCATGGTTGAAGTGTCTCGCCGGTTGCGCATGGTGGCGTATTCGATTTTCTCGCCCCGTTCCGCTTTATTGATTACTTCGATGGCATTGTTTACGTCACTTTCGAGAGCGTCCATCAAGTTCGGGTTCTCTTTCAGCTCCCGGCACCAGTATTCCACTGTCTTCAGACTTTCTTCAGACAACCGTGCTGGCAACCCCAGTTCCAACATTTTAATCCCTGAAGCCAGTTCCACTACCAACCGTTCCTGTCTGACAGCATCTTCCGAAGGAGCCACACCGTTCTTCATCACCATACCTTCACGCGCTAACCGTTGTTGGTGTCCGGTAGCACTCACGATTTGCCGCAAGGCTTCCTGTATATAGTCGTGATAATGTCTGAACTCTCTTTGTCGCGGCATATAGACCGCATCCTTATCTGTTTCGTAGTGGGGTACACCGCTTCCATCCAAACGAACAGGCACAAGGTTGTCTCGCATCCTCAGTAGGAAGTCGTTGAATTGAATATGCAACCGTCGGTTGTCAGCTTCCGTATATCCTCTTTCCACTGCACTTCCATACCGCCGCAACGTCGTTTCGTATCGCTCCTTATCCACGTAGGGTAGTGTCGTCTGGTCAATGTTGAACAAAGTGCGAATTTCACGGTTATGTACACCTTTATATAATTTTTGTTCCTCTTCATACAGTTTCATGTAGTCATCACGACTGATAACCTGTTCTGGATTATTGCGGTGAACGTACTTGTTCCAATTATAAAACAAAAATGGAACGCCTTGCTCATTCTCACGCACCGAGGCTCCTTGTGCCTTGGCATCGCTGAATAGCGTGAACTGGTTGGTTTTGCATCCATTTTTATCAGAATGCAGCGTCATGAATAGTGCATTGAATGCGCTGACAGAAACACCCTTTGGATAGAAGCGCGGGTATCCCTTTCCTGATGCGTTGAGCCAGTGTCCACCGGCATTCGAGGCTTCACTCAAAGCCGTAGAAAGCAAGGTGATTTGTTTTTCCTCGGCTTTCTTTTCGATTTGCGATTTTTCTTTCATATCGTTTATTTGATTATAGGATTATTGAATACCCCGTGGGCGCACGATGGTTTCCAGTTTTCCGTCCTCATAATTCCGTGCGGCAGCCTGGCGAAGCTGGTCGTTCTTGGCAAGGACAGCATTTGCCAGCGTGTTCAAAGGCAATGCCCCGGTACGGTAGGCTTCTGCTACAATCGGTGACAACTGGATGGTACACGGTACTCGGTCTATCGTGGCAATCAACGTACTATCTTGCAATACAGGGTTTACTATACGTGGGTTCAGAGTTTCATTTGTATAGCGTCGGTACTGCACATTGTTCTCATTTGTTACGTTCAGTTTTCCCTCTGTTCGTTCTTTCAAGGCTTCGTGTCCTGCCTTATTCAACAAGTTCATACCTCCCAGGCCTATCAGGAGCATTTTCAGCAACGGGTTACGCACAAACATACCCGCCACAATGCTCGCTATCGGTAACATATTGTCTTCCAAATGCAATGATTCTGTCTTGCCTGTGAATATTCCCAGTAGAACATCAGGGAGCATGGCCATTACATAACCGAGATTGCCTGTGATATTACCTATGCCATCCAGTCCCAGCATACCAAGCAGTCCGCCCCAACCGTTTCCGTTTCCCTGTGCTACTTGCGCACTTTGTATCGTTTGTACATGTTGTTCCGCATCATTGGCAGGAACAACAGTTTCATGCTTCTCTTCTTTCATAGTTTCATCCTGTTCTGTCCTGACCATTTTCGCTTTGTCACGTTGTTCCAAAGACTGCAAGTAGGCTTCTTCCTGTCCGGGAGCAACAACAATCGGCACATCCTTGTACCGTTCCTCATGTTTCTGTTCTTCCTTGCTCTGTACATTCGGCCACAATAAACCGCTATTCTGGTTTTGTGTCCATTCCATGAAGCCAAAGTCCATGACAGGGATTTTCTTTTTCAGTTGCTTGTTGTCTGTACCAATCGCCGTGTTCTCTTTGATTTGTATTTGGGCTGCCTCTTTGCGAAAATCGTCGAATACGTTTCTGTCTCTGCCGAACACTCCTTTACTGATGCACTGTTCTACTGAAAGGGTATCAGGCTTCTTGCCTTCAAAATGATTGGTGATGGCTGCAATAGCCACATCTGCACCGGTAAACTTTGCCAGTGCCGTCCATGAACCAGTACCACCCATCATCAGGGTATCTGCGGCTGTGCCCAACATCCATCCCGTACCTTTTTCCCATCTGTTCGGGCGGTAAGCTGCTTCGCCTCGTGCCTCTATTTCATCGGTCAGCGGTGAACGGCTTAACGTCTGCGATAATCCCAGCAGGCTCGATTCGGCAGCCTTTCGGATGATGTAGTCAGCGGAAGACTTGGGCATACGTTCTTTCACCAACCGGTCAATCATCAGTTCCTCTATCCGGTGGTCCATATAGGCATAGGCGAGGTCACAACCGAGCTGTTCTGACAACTCATTGTAACGTGCCCTTCCGATTTCCTGCACGACGGTATCCCGCCACTGCCCGGCCATATACGCAAGGTCTTGCTGCATTTCCTCGGAACCGGTAATCTCCGTCTTGCACATCTCGATATAGTCCTCTGTTGTTTTGGAGTTCCATTCGCCTGTGACCTTGAGTGCTTGATAGGGGTCGCTCATTGGTTGTGCCGAAGATGCCATCATACTGAGAATACCACCTAAAGAGGTGGAATATTCTTTCATTTCCTCTCCCTGATTCCGTATGAGGTCAGTCCGCGTTTTTGACATGATGGGTGCGATATGGCAGTTGAAATAGTCGTTCACGAGGCGTTCCATTTCTGCAAACCGTCCGCTATGCTTGATTCCGTCCATAGTGTATTATATGTTTATCCTATTCTATTCATTAATAATTGCTCTTTTGTCTGCTCGATGGCGTTGTGGTAAATTTCCATCTGTTTGGGATAAAACTCTTCCAGCCATACATCCTTCTCGATGTTGTCGTGAATGAAGCGTATCGCTTGTTCTCGCTCAATCTCCACCGATGCTTCGCCCTCTTCCCGGTTATTGAACCATGCTTTCGTCCACCAGCGCACACCGGCCCGGTCAGGATATACCGTGACTGCTCTCGGTATGTCAAAGCTCTGGATGTCTATGTCTAATTCTGCCAGTGGGTCAATGATACCACTATGGGTCAGGGATTCGTCGTAGAGTTTTTTTTTACATCATCGCCCATCGTCGATAAGTACACGCCATGCCGTAGGGCAAGGTAATGCAGGAAGTCCGCAATGAGTAGGTTCTGCACCTTACAAGCAAGCGGCATTGCTTTATGTCCCAGTCCGAGTGGGTTGGATATACTTGGCATATTTTCATAGAAGTATTCTTTGACTGCTCCCATTGTAAAGACATGGCGGAGTGACTGCTCCGTATGTGGAGGAAGTCGGTATGCACCACGCTGTAAGTCTTCCATGTAGTAGGGCAGGAAACGTAGCATCAATTCCTCTATTTCCTGTCTGTCCTGCTCGTAATCGGTGGTCAGTGCCATCTCCATGTTGGGAGATGTTGCCGCTTCGCCTCCATCAGCATGACACAATGCTTGGATATTCCCATACAGCATGGTTAGAAATTCCAGCGGATTCAGTTCCTCACCCTTGAAGCGTATCCCGATATGCAGCTTGTCACCGCTTAAAGCTACAGTCTGTCCGGCCTTGACACGCTGTCCGAACTGGGCGAAAACATTTGACAAATGCCCATAGGTCACTTCATACTCCCCATAGCGTATAGTTTGGCAGATGCCGAGTATAGGGTCATTGCCTATACCTGACACGATACCGCTGGCGACAGCCGCCAGCGTGTAGCACCGTACATCGAAGTCGATGCCATGATGAAAATATGTTTTGCCCGTTGTCGGATCGGTTTGTTCGCCGTAGCCGAGCGATAGTTTCACATCCTTGCCCTTCCGTTCTTCAAAAGGCATACAGTATCCACTTTCGGATTGCAGGATCATTTCTTCTGTATATTTCATTATGTGATTATATTTGATTCGTATTCTTATTCTTATCTTTTCATCCCTCCGCTATTCGTCTGTTCTTCAACGGGAAGAGCGGGTGTCTGTATTCGTTGTATGCTTCTCGTATCAGGTGTGCGGAAAATACCGGCATTGTTGCCGATAAGCATCATGCCGAGAAATGCACCGGCAATCTTGCCCAGCCAGCCGAAGCGTCCGAATATAAGAAATGCTGCTGCGACCAGTCCCGCTATACTCAATCCCGACACGTTACCCTGTCCGAGATTACGGAAAAAGTTACCGAACATATCGGAAACTCCGCCATTGGAGACTTGCCGTAGAAAATTCGATACTCCACCCAGTTTTGAGTCTATGCCGGCTACCGTACCGCTGACGGAACCGACTGCTTCTCCGGCTTTGCTTGTCAGTTCTCGCACACCGTCCGCTGCATCTGCAAGGGTATCCGTAGCCGATTTCCCTATGACCGCATCGCTTACGATATGTACCACGCTCTTATCTGTGGTTAGTTTCTCCCAACCCACATAACCGACTGCACCGCCGATGGCTGCGGTCTTGACGGCTTGTCCTGTGCCCCGTAAGGTTTGTGAAGGATGCAGTGCAGCATGTCCCATACTTCTTCCGGTAGCTTTTGCTGCTTTGCCGCCATATTTTAATATTGAATCCCAAATTCCCATATCATTACATTTTTAAGGTCTTACATTCTTTCCAATCTGTCGCCAACGTCGCTTGGCTGCGTCCACGATACTACGTTTATCGGCTTCGGGATGTGCACCCTCGTCGATTTCCCGCCAAATGTCGCCCATTGTCGTGTACTTTACCGCTTTGGTCAGTCGTTGCAGCTTTGTGTTCATTGTTTTGAGCTTTGGACGGATGCCAAAGACAATTTCCATACGCTCTTTTTCCGTCATCTTGTTCTCCGAAAGGCACGCTGTGCGTATATCGTTCACTATTTCCACGCTGTTCATCATCAGTTCCCTATAAATCTTGTTGCGCTGTGTGGATAGGGCTACGGCAAGCGTATTGGCTGGACTTCGCTTCAATTGTTTGGTGAAGTCGCCCATATTGTCTGTCAGCCTCGATACCTCATAATAGAACCCATAAGTTTGCGCCGCATAGCAGACTATTGACCGGAAAGAGTTTAGATAGTTATTAAACTCTCGTTGCAGGTCTGTTGTCGCCTGCACTTCTTCTTTTGTCCAAATATGTCCGGTGGTCTGCATCAGCATGACCTTTTCCTGATTCTTCAGCTCCTTCTCTGCCTTTTCGGTATATACTGCAATCATTCCGGCCAGTACAGGGTCATTCTGCGCTTGTACCTCACCGATACCGGTAAGACACAGCAGTAATATACTTATCCAAATTGTCCATTTCATAACTGATATATTTTATCGGACGAGAGCTGCCGCCCTGTGCCAATGGGACAGAGCCATACGAGCTGCCTCACCGTTGTCACGGTCAAGCATTCCTGCCGTTACGTTGTTCCACACATCATTGAAAGTATAGTACCGTATGCTCAAATAGAGCAGATGCAACTTCCGGCTAAAATCCGATAGTTGGTCGTTCAACGCCCATAGCGTCTTGCTGCGTTCTGCCCCCGTAAGCATGTTTTCGTTGCTACCTTTGGCCACAGCGTCATTCAGCAATGTAAAAACAGAGACAAGTTCCGTTGCTGTTTCTATATAGAGGTTGTTCATGTTCATACTGGCCACAATGCCCTGCGGATTGTTTTGGATGGCCTTGCCTAATTTCCCCAGCGTGAGGAAAATCCGCACACCGTCATTGTAGAGATGCGTACAGGCTTTCAGTGATGAAGCGTAACCGCTTGCTGTCTTGAGGTAACTGTTGTACTGCTTCTCCCACTTGTGAATTTGGTTGAACTCGGTAGCGATGCTGTTTTGGAGCAAGGCTGTTTGTGTCTGTCCCTTTATTTGTTTTTCAATCTGCCCGTTTATCAGTTCGTTACCTTCGGCCAATGCAGTCCATTCCAACGGATTGGAAGCCGCAATTTGGGCTTCTGCCACCTGTGGAAGCAGGCATACCAGCGAGGCAACCAGCCCCAGACTAATGATTCGTGATTTCATATATTCCCTTTTTTCGTTTGTTAGTTTCTACCCGTTCACGGATAATTGACACGAGGTCGTCCCGATGGAAGATACCGATCAGGTCAAGACGGGGCGTGTTTCGGTCCATTGAAAGGATACGTACGGTTTTCAGCCCACAAAATTGTTGCAGCAGGCTTTGGTGCTCTTGAAAATCCACGATACGATATAGCTCCATATAATCCACTTTGCGACGGATAATACCGTATTCGCTGACAAGTTGTTCCGTACCGATGCAATAACGGATTCGCCGCAGGTAGAGATAACGGTAGAGTAACAGTAACGAGAGCATCAAGGCAATTACTGTGGCAATAGCTGTCAATGGCAGCCCTTCCATGCCTCCGTACACCCATACAGTGCCGCACAGCACGAGAGTGGGCAGCTCGTTGATGACAAATTGCCCGGTATGTGGATGGATGACAATGGTTTTGTGACAAGTTCTCTGCATAGGTTTTATGGATTATCGGTGAAAACGGGAATGAAAGTCTTCTCTCATTCCGGAAAGAGAATTGGTTATATCCACTTCCAACCGAGCAAGTTCTTCCCGTATCTTGTACATTTCCTGAAAACCCTTATCTGACATTCCTTGGTCATTGGTTTCAAAGGAGAATATTACTCTGTCCGCACGTTCAAGACGCTTTCGCACAGCCTCATGGTCCGCTTCGTCGTATAATCCGTTTCGGATATGTTCCGGATTGACTTCGGGCAAATCGGACAAGGCATGATTCAGCGTGGCTTTACCGCTGATCTCCCAATCGTCAAGGTTGTCCTTCTCTGGTTTTATCCGTTTGCCGAGTAGCTGGTCGTTCCAATCCTTATAACCCTCTGCGGCAGATTCATACAAGATGCATCCTGTAGCTTCCGGACCGGAAATGGAAGCATCAATCGCTTTTTCGATGGCTTCCAGATTGCTTCTCATTTTCTCTAATTCTTCCTCACTGGCAGAACCTTCGTCACGAGCCATTTCGTACTCATCCATACAAACCATTCTCATTTCCTGTAGATAGCCGTCACCAATTCCCATGTCGTCACGCTCCCCATTCTTCAAATTTTGTTTTGCATCATTTATACCCAGTATGGCTGTAATCTTTTCAAAATTGAATGGTTCAAGTTCTATTTCATACTGTGAATAGTCTTCGCTGTTGTTCTGTACAATCAGTCTGCCGGTTTGTGACAGACAGGTGGAGAAGTTCCAGCCTGCATGAGTGAGAGCAAAGTGGATAGCATAGACTTGTCCGGCACGGTCATGATCGAAGCAAAGATGATGTGAGGCATGGGGAGTTGCTTTTATCGCTCCTTTGAATTGCTGCTGGCTCGGTGCCCCTCCGGTAGAGATGAATACCGCCTTTCGCAGATCCTTGTTCTGTGCCTGATGAAGTTGGTAATATGCCATCGCATCATAAGCACTTTCGAACCAATAGATATGTTTGGCGGAGGTGAGAGAAGTGCGGGCAGGGCTGGCAATCCACAGTCCCTCGCTTGAATTGCTCCCTGCGGCTTTGCCTTTGTAGCTGCCGCTCCCGTCCATACGGGCACGTCCTCGTTCTTCAAGTCCCACAATCGCTCCGTCGCCTTTGGGCAGGGTTAGTGGAAAGGACAGGTTCGTGTAGGTCGCACCGTCCTCCCGATGTTTCGTAGCCAGATAAAAATGCCGATGGAAGGCATATTGTGTATAAAGGTCGATACCTCGGCTTTTAAAATAAGGATAAAATTTTTTCTGCGTTTCCCGATTCTGCGGATTGAACTTATGAATGTCGTAATCCGCTATGTCAAATGGCTTTACATCTCGTTTAGGGTTCACTATTCGGGTTTTCCGTTCAGTGACAGGAATGTTCAGTAATCTGTTACAGACAAGATTCACCAGTCTGTCCGGAGACATACCCGCATGGTACTCCGTGAAAAAGTGCGGATGCTCCTTGATGAAGGAAATGATGTTATAAACTTTCTGTTGTTGTGCGTGGAAACAGCATTTTCCTTGTTGTGTCACAATAAATTTGTCACCACGGATACGTCTGCCGTCGCTGTCCAAACGAACATACGAGGGATAGCGCAGACCGTCACGACGGTTCAGGTGATACCCTGCGTCAATCAATACGTCCTGGATGTTTAGTCGTTGCAGAAAGTCATCGTATGTAAGGTCTCCGTCTCTCATAGGTTTACCTCCCTCTTCTCATTTCATTAATATCTTGATTCATCTGTGCCTCGAAATTACGGATGGCCACATCTCTCGGTGTATCTACGCCGGGCTTGAAGTATGGATGTGGCGGTCCGCTGAAACGTTCGCCATAGAACTCCGGAGAGTGGTGGTGATGGAAGCCATGTGCGACTTCCGATGCCACCACAGCACCGGCGGTAAGGGCAGCGAATATCTTCACGCCAAGCCCCTTGTTCGCTTCAGGACGTGTCTTCATATCCACCTCGTTGAAAATCTTCGAAAAAAGTTTCATCCGGTGGTAATCATCCACAGCAAGAAACTTGTCGTAGTCTTTCTGGCTGATTTCGTGGCTGATGACCTGTCCGTCAATAACAGCGGACATCTTGTATTTACCCTCCGTCTGTGCCGGTTGCACGGCAATGTCACTGACCTCTACTTCCCGGCCATGTTTCTCCTCACGATACCAGCCTTTGCTTTCGTTGAGTAGTTGCAGGTCACGACCGTCCACGGCTGCACCGATACTGCCCTGTATGTATTCCTGCCGCATCGGAGTTTCTTGCTGCATGAATAATTCTTGTTCCTGCCGCTGCCGTTCTTCCAGTTCATGCCGCACTTCGGGATGCAGGCCGATACTGATGCGTTGTTCGCTGTTGAGCTGTTCTATCGTTACTTTATCGGCAAAGTCCGCTCCGATAATGCCGTTCAGCAGATCCAACCGTTTCTCTACAGGTTGTTCCTCGATGGATGCGGTAGCCAGTTTTTTCACTTCTTCTTCCGTCAGGTCATAGACCATATCGGCATTGACACTTTCCGATTGTACGGTCAGTGTCCTCCGTTCCATATCCACGATAAGACCGTGCGAAGTAAGGCACTCCGACCATTTCTCGTTGGAAAAATAGACTGGTGAAGCAATCAACTCCTTGTATGCTTGTGCCGGTTCCTTGCTGCGCGGACGGCTGACAAGCGGTGTAATGACCTCCTGCAAGTTCTTCAATACATCTTGCTGTACAATGGGTTGCTCCTGTTGACCGCCTTTGTAGTAAAAGCCGTAGCCACCCGATTGCAGTTCGCCGGGCTTCATGCGCCCGTCTGGGCGTTCGGGTACGATGGATGGCCCCGGAAAGAAAAGCTGCCCACCAACTCTGCGTAGGTGGAAACCCCACTGTTCGCGTGGTGTCCAACCAAGGAATGGAGGGGGCATACCCAGTCGCCCCATGTGTCCGTACTCACCGATACCGATGCGGTAGCCATGTAGCCCCATTGCCACGCGACCGTTGGCATTGCGGGCATGGACGAAATTTTTCGGCATATAGAAGTCTTTTCCTATGATACTCGTGAGTATGTTGTAGGCTTTCTTGTTGGCCGTATTCGTTCCCCAGTCCGTCAGAGCCAACATCTGTCGTTCTGTTATAGGATAGACCAATAACGGTGAATCATGCCCTTGCACAATCAGCCGGTAGCCGCCTCCGTCAAATGCGACATGGGCTTGAAGTCCGTTACGCATCAGTAGATTGCGCATTTCGGGTTGCAAGTCCATCTGCCGAGGATTAGTATTTGTTCGTATCGTCATAGTCTGATGTTATGATGGTTACTTGTTATGCGTTGCCGTATTTCATAGCCGCTTCCAATTGTTCGTCTTTGAAACGGACAAACCCGGCGGCAGAATCTTCGCAGACCGTGAGTCCTTTTTCCTCACAGTAATGGGCGTACTCCTCCTGCCACTCGGCAGAAAAATGGTTGATGTAATCGAGCCAGCCGTATTCGCCGCTCTGCATCTTCTCGACGAGAATCTCTTCGGGATAATATTTCTGTTGTGCCATACGCTTATATTAAATAGGTTTTATTTGTGAATACCTGCCGTTCGGTTACGTTCACCGCTTTTCTTCTGTTCGTTCCACAGTTCTTCTGTGTATTCCTCCTCTGGAACGTAGTCGAGATTGCCGTCATCATCCATCACCCAGCAACCGTAGCAACCGAAGGTGTACTTATCCCATTCACGCTTGGGTTGTTCTTTCCATTTCTGCGCGTCACCTGCGCAGAAACGGATGCCCGTCTTGTTGTGAAGGTCGATGCCTACCGTGACAGGTTCGCCATCCACTGCCACCGTCAGAGGCTCACCATGCTGCATTCCGTTAACTTCTACTGTACCTAAGTGCATTACCTCTGCCAGCACTTTCAGGTTACGGGCGATGATGGGTGTCGGAACATACATCACCTGTTTTGTTTCCTCGTCGATTTGCACGAAAGCTTTACTGCGTCGTCCGTCCGCCATAGCCACGTCTGCAATGATGGATTTGCCGTCAAGCAACTGTTTTTGCTGCTCCTCGTTGTAGCATTCCAGTGGTGACGACTTCAGTGTGGGATAAAAAACCACATCCACCTCGCCGCTATCCATACGGATAAAGGCAAACCGACTGCGACTCTCGATTACTTCGCCATTCTCGTTAGTGACACGCATGGGCAGTACCGGCGAGTAGCCGCCTTTCCCGATTTCTTTCAGGATACACAGGGGCAAATCTTCAATCATTTCTTGGGTAAGCCCAAAGCGGGCCAATGTCGGATAAGGCAGTTCGTTGAACTCAAATTGTTCTTTTTTCATATTCTGAACGATGTTATAAAATTATACTCAGCAAATATAGAGCGATTTCTTATCTGATGACTAAAACATTTCTTTATAAGTGATTATAAAGTGGTATTTTTAATGTTTTGAATATGATTTTTCGCAAATAATCATATTCAAAATTGATTAAATAGTTATATTTGGAGAGAAAACAGTCGGCAATGGACAGACCATAAGAAGAGCGTGCTAACTTTGCTGCCATGAGAAAGATTTTATTATTGATGATGACGGGTGTCTCATTATGTATCACGCCAGCCAAAGCACAATTCAATACCGTTGCCGTTACCCCAACACGCTACAAGATGGAGGTATTGGATATGGGGTTAGACCAAGCGGAACCGGCATCCGAAAGCGAGATTTCCGTACAGGAAGTTTCAACAGGTATCCCGGTATCCGCAGATATGGATAAGAAAAAGTGGATGGATCGTTACTTGAGTGTAAGTTACCCGTTACGTTATATCAAGGTCACTTCGCCTTATGGCTACCGTAAGGACCCGTTTACGGGAAAGAGTAAATTTCATGGCGGACTGGACTTGCGCGCACGTGGCGACAAGGTGATGGCCATGATGGAGGGTGTGGTCGTGAAGGTCGGACAGGACAAGACTTCCGGCAAGTATGTAACCTTGCGGCATGGTAGGTACACCGTCAGTTATTGTCATCTCTCTAAAATTCTTATCGTCAAAGGGGCAATAGTTCATCCTCGTGATGTGGTTGGCATTACCGGCTCCACAGGACGCAGCACCGGCGAACACCTGCATATCACCTGCAAACTCAATGGCAGGAGTATCAGCCCCTCGCTTATACTCGATTATATCCAATCCATCCGGCAGGAGTGTATATCAGCATTGGCAGGTTTGTAAAAGAGAAGTGAAAAGGGCTGAAAACGTTCCGGTTACTTTGTCATCCGTTCAATAATATGGGCAATATGGTTGCCCCAGACGTGTATTTGTACAAGGAGCATCGAAGGCATGGAGAGCGTCTTGCCATAGAAGATAGCCGCCACTACTTTGCCACCGCACCGTTCTATCTCTTCCTTGTAATCCACCACGCTTTGCCCGGTTGTCAGCACATCATCTATGATGATAATCTCTTTCCCTTTGATTTTTCCGGTAATGAGGTAGTTTCGTTCGAGGATACGCTTCTCTCCACCTTTGGCCTCATGCAGGCTTTCTCGTGCATCGCAAATATCAACGTCGTACAGTCCTGAAGTTAAATCCTGTCGGTGCTTTCCGATGTACCAGTCGAGCCGTTTGAACCGTTGACCGTATTTTATCCAGTTGCTACACGGCATGAACATTATATGGTAAGGTCTCTTTTTCAGTTGCAAGGCATTCATACACGTTTTAAAGAACTCGATTCCGTGTATATCTCCTTGTTTGAACTGGTAGATGGAATGGCAGAAAGCCCTCTGTTCATCATTGAGCAGCGCATTGTATCGTGACGGATAGTAATATCCGTAAAAGGAGATTCGGATGCCTCGTAACTTGAACGGCTTATGGGGAGAATGGCCATCAAACCGTTCGGGATGCAAGAGACAGAACATACGGCAGGCTTCCCGATGACCGGCCATTACCGCCAGACGACAGTAACGTTCACGTTCCTCGCTCTTTTCGGTCAACCGTGCGGCGGCGAATGCCGCTTCTCCTGCTTTTCGTCGCCAGTAGCCGATAATATACCACAATGCCCCAATTGTGAAAAGCAGGAGTATGAACAATAGTCTTGCATTCATCGTATTTTTATTTGAATGAAGCAGCCCGTTTCAATCTGGTTATTTACAACATTACGGTGTATTTCGACATAATCGGATATGGGGGTTATGGCTTCATTACTTATATCAAATTCGTTTTCACTCACTTGCAAAGTTAGCAAAATCGTGGCACTAATCTAAAATAGCACCGATAATTTATAAGCCATATCACTTTTATATCATAAAGTCTTACCCATACAATTTCCTCTTTTAATTGTACATGCTCAACTTTTATAGAAGATGTTCGCCCTGACCGGTACACGGCAAATGGCATACAAGTCTGCTATATGCTGTGTACCAGTCTTTGGGATAAAGCAAGGACGATGGCATATTTGCCACAAGTGTCAATCAAGCCAATCTGTTGTCCTTGCAGCGACCTCTGCTATCTGTTCTTTTGTAACCGGCAATGCCGTCTGTTTGTTTTTATAGCTTCGCCCCACACCATCAGCGGAGCGTCACAGGACTTGTCCGCAAGAGACATTCACTCACCTTATGGCAGCAGAGCTGCTATGGGGTGAGTGAAAGACTCTTTACGGAAGCCAAACATGAAAAGACCGTACACCTCGGTCACAAACTGCCAAGGTTTACGCTTCGCCAGATTTGAGACTAAGTTGTATGGTCACTTCATCGGGAAGTTTGGACCGGCAAGCCACAGACGTTCCACTGCCCACCCATTCCTTTTATAAATCTTGCACCTATTCTACATGTCTATATGACAACCGCCTGTAGTAAGAAAGCATATTCTGTTTGTCGGTTAGCTCTGCTGTAGTCATATTTTCCGCAAAGTAAGCCGCCTTTTACCAAACATCAAATCGCCACTATCGCTGGAACGAAAAATCTTCCTCTGACACGTCAGAGCGTATTTCTTGTCCCCGTTTTGTCTTATCGGTATTCTTGGGCGGCAGTTGATGGCAGAAAATATCCCTCAGCAGGCTGAACAGCCTTCAAAAAGAGGGAAAAAGAAAAATTATCAGAGTTATGGCAAAGACGATAGACATAGAACTTCAAAAACAGTTGGACAAGCCACAGGCATGGTTCTGTAAGTATTTTCCTGCACGCATACGCAATGTGAGTGAGCGTGAGATAGCAGACCGCAAGTTAGTCTTTGATTTCAAGGATGGACGGGCATACGAAGAGGTTGCTCAACGCACGGCAGCCAACATGACCGAACGTTATGGAACATCATGTACTAACATTGTATTTTCTCCCGTACCGGCATCCACCGATAAGAAGAACGAGATACGTTACAAAGCATTCTGCCAAAGAGTATGCGAACTGACGGGAGCTATCAATGGTTATGACCATGTATCAGTGAGTGGTGAGAGGCTAACCATTCACGAAAACCGTAAGGCAGAGAAAGAAGTCCGTAAGGTAAACGTCATTGAGTTTGATTCGGCCTTTTTCAACGGCAGGTCTGTGGTAGTCTTTGATGATGTGATAACCAAAGGGCTGAGTTATGCTACCTATGCCAATCAGCTTGAAAGCCTTGGTGCTAATGTACTCGGAGGTATATTCCTCGCAAGAACCCATTACAAAGTGAAATAATATGACCCAGACAAAGTATGATAAGGCAGTGTCCGTTTGCTTCAGTGGACACCGCAATATTCCATTCCTATACAGGAAGCAACTGAAGCTGCAATTAAAGGCAGCGATAACCAAGGCATACGCTGGAGGTTATCGTCATTTTTACTGTGGTTGTGCCATGGGGTTTGATATGCTGGCGGCAGAAGTTGCTCTTGCGTTGCAGTCCGAATTGTCAGGTCTGCAAGTTATTGCCGTAGTACCGTATCGCGGACAATCCGAGCGGTGGAACGATGCGATGAAAGCCCGGTATGATACTATTCTCTGTAACTCGGATGATGTTATCATCCTGAGCGAACACTACTACCATGGCTGTTTGCTTCGACGCAACGACTATATGGTTTTTCAAAGTTCGTCTCTTATTGCCTGGTATGACGGCAAACCCAAGGGTGGTACGTTTTATACTTATCGTAAGGCTACAGCGAATGGACTAAAAGTTCTAAATCTCTATGGCAGCTCAATCGTATAACAGCCATCTTGTTTTCGCATATTCCGAGCCGTAGCGGTGACTCCTTTGCCATTCATGTAAAGGCTGTTTTGTCAGCCATAGCGTGATATGGCAAAGTACGCTATTAGTTCTGATGTATTGCCCGGCTTTACCTATGTGCCGGTTTAGTTGGTGTTGCTGTATTTTTATATCTTCGGAGGCTCCATCCTCCTTATATCTTTCTCTACCTTTTTTAGTATTCGGCTTAAAAAGTAATATACTTGCCTTACTTTTCGCCTATTTAGCATGTTTAAGGCACGTCTTTTTATAAATAAGTGCAGCAATTGGTTGCTGCACTTTTGCTATAATATCTATTTGTCATATTAGACCTTCCCGTACACCGTCCTCATTTTTCCGTCCACCAGCACCTTATTTGACCGCACAATCCAAGCTCTGCCGTCATTCAATCCGCATTCCAATGCCTTTTCGCCGCCGCCGATTAGTACCGGAACGGTTGTCACTGTGATTTCGTCCGCCAGCCCGTTATCCAAGAGTAAAGCCCCGATTTCCTCACCGTAAGCCACCACCATACCGTCGCCGTCTTCCTTCATCTGTCTCAGTTCTGCCACTGCATCTCCTTGGATGAACTTCACTCGTTCATTCTCCGTCAGGTCGATGCCGCCGTTCGTCACAACCAAAGTCTCTTTCGCCGTAATCGGCCAACCCAAATGGTTCATATAAATACGCAGGTAAGTTTCTTCGTCAATCAGCACACAACTGGAGGCATCCACAGCCGCATCAAAATGCTTGTCCGAAGGAGCCGGACAACCGTCGATGGACTGATACACGTGCAAGGAAATCTGTTTCATATTCAATGTGTTTTTAAGAATTATGTCCACCTTGCACCCTAAAGAACAGCATGAACCTACGCTATTCCGGAATAGAGGTACTGCCATACCTAAAAGGCAGATAAGCAAACCCTTGCTGTATAAACATACAGTATGAATATTTTGCTATACATCTTGTCTTTTTGATAAGTGTCAGTTTTCTATTCCAAGACGTTCAGTGAACGTATAATATGTATATCAATCTCCGCCTGTTTCCAAGCCGAGTATGAATCTTCCATGTCACGACAATGACCGTACCCGAAAGTACCGTCTGCTGTCTTCATTTTGACAAAGATAACGAAAAATTGGCGGATAAGCAAACAAAAAACATTGTTTTTCAGGTTGCCTGTTCCGAACTGCATTCTGCCTTATCAAAAAGACTTACTCATTCCCCATGATTTAATACAGTCGTCATTCTGCAATTATCAAGAGATGGGCCAATCCACCCGATTCCACCTCCCTTTATAGTTCACCTTCCTCCGATTATAGTACGGGCAATTCGTTCCGATTGTCCGTTACCCTGTTTTAACACCCCTGTTTTACAGTTTTATTCATCCCTTTCTATTTGATTGTCATTTATTATCGTTTTGCTGCTGCCGTGCGACCTCTCGTGGACTTATTTTCCCGCAAAGGTAATAGGCTGCTCCAATCTTGCTAATGCCGGCGTTCCGCCGCGAGTGAGCCGCAAAAATCTTCCTCTCCGTCTGTCAAGCGTATTTTTCCGCATCAGCCTTGTCAGATTGTTTCCGCCACCTTTTGGAGGCAGAAAAATAAATCCCAAAGGTCGCAAACAGGTTGAACAAAGGGAAATAGTAACAATAAAAAAATAACATTATGAAAACAGAGATTAGGCAGAATGGCAAAGTGATACTATCGAGTACAGACGATATATCCATTCCGATGATTTTCAAAAACTTATGTGGTAAGAACTTTTCTGGAAACGACTATCAAAACTATCTCAGAACAGCTTGTCAGGATATTGGTGTTACTACGGGGGCGATTGAGTATTATGCCGACAACGTTTTGATTGAGAAAGCAACTATTCCTGAATTTTAAAAACTATATACAATGAAAAGGAAAGAGAAAGCAGCAGTAGATGAATTTGTTGCCCTTGTAGGAGGCAAGACATGGGAACCTGTACGCCATAAATGTATGGGTAAATGGAGTGGTATGACCGATTACGGTTTTGTCATAGACGGACGGATAACGCTCTTTGTTTCCAATAGTATGGCATACTTTAAGAAACGGATTCGTGAGTGGATTAAGTCGATACATACCTTTGAAGCGAAGAAAGATTGCTATCTCCGCTTGCTACGTGAACAAATTGAAAAGGACAACGACAAGGCAAAGGACGAAAAGTTAAATCCTGTCAGACTCATAGACATCGGTATCTTATCCCCCGAAAGCAATAGCCCGTTTGATTTTTTTGCCCCTTATGTGTTAGTCGAAATAAACGGCAGGCGGTTCAAGCATCAAACAGCGGAGTTAAGTTGCGCTATTATGGTGGATAGTTTGGCAGGATACCTTGAAGAATGCAACTGCAAGGATATATACACGGCAAGGGCAGTGCGTACACCTGACTACATTTTTTGCGGTGTGCGGTTTGACTCCCGTGATAATATGTATAAGATTGGAAAGTAGAGATTAATGATGTCTGAAGAAGTTATTACTTACAACGATAACTCCAGTCGTTTTATAGGACGGCATCAGCATTTGACCTACTAAATACATAAGTTCCCAATTTACGATTGGAAACTTATGTATTTTTCTGTATGGAAAACTAATCAAATAATCGCTGACTTATCATCCAGTCATTAAGCACGTCCAGATCTACACGATTTGTAAGATTCACATTTTTACTCAAACAACCGATTTTCTCACCTCTTAAATAAATAACTGGTGGGGTTAATGTATTCGGATTGTATGGACTTAACGATGAACTGGGACTTCCATATATGGAATACCGATTCTTGAAAGATATACTTGAAAAGTGACTACCGTATATATTCTCGTTGTTGGATATGGAATCAGGAGTAGATGTGTTCAACGACAATCTGCCTAAATACAAACCGTCATTTGCCAATAGAAACGATTCTTTCCTTGAAATTCTGGTATCTAAACCTATTCTATCCATTCCCTATGATTTAACGCCATTATTTAATAATGCCATAACGTCTTTTAGTTGCATTATCGAACACCTCTGTCTCTCTTAGAAACTGCATTACCCGTTCCCTGTCTTCGGAAATCAGGCAACCTTTCAGTTTACCGTTCTTTTCCGTGATTTTTAATTTTGAAAGTTCGAATATATCGGAACAATCCAGCCAACTGTCATAGTCCAGAATATCACGATAGTTCCGAACCATCAAAGAATATTGGCAGTCCAGTAGCTCTTCCGACCTCTTGGAAGAATCTATTTCCGAATTTATCAGTAAAGCACCGATAGCGACACCTTCCGGAGTAAAGCCGATAATAACAATATATTTATTGCGGTCTTTATATCCGTCTTTTAGTATCAGTCCGTCCTCTTCGTCCAAGGGGACATAAATAATGTCACCAATTTTGACTGATGACATATCTACTTGCTCAGCTTTGGCCATTATAGCTTTCAGCTTTTCCAATGCACCGGTTTTGTCGTCCATTTGATTTAAGATAAAGCGTTCTTGACAATCTGCTTTTCTCGGATATAATCTACCATGTCCTTGGTAGCTTTTCCTGCCCGGGCTATATCTATAATGGTAATGAAGTTTTTTTGAGGATCATCCTGAATGCGTGTCATCGCTTCTTCCCATGCCGAGTCATGCGACAAATCGGACAAGTCATAAGGGTCTGTATCCTTATATTTAGCGATAGCAGCGTCAAGACAACGTTTGTTGGCACCTGATATATAGTCCATATCGGGTACGGCAGAAGTATATACCTTCTTGTCACGAACCTCTATGTCTGAAAGGAACTCGTCAAAATTCCCATCCAAGGGTTTGCCTTCTGCAATTTGCAGTGCCTTGTAGGTATAGGCTGGCACCGGGCCATGCTTCAATGCTCTGAAAGAGTCTTCGACAATCACTTTGCCATATTTGACAAGATGGTCCTGTTGGGCAAAATAAAGTATTTTAAATAACTTTATATAGTCCACTCCTTGAGTGAAACTCTGCATGATGTAGAGTACCACTGCTCTTATTTTAGCAATCTGTATAGCTGTTTTCATTTCAAAAAAATCTATGCGATTACAAAGATACAACTAATTTGCTGAATAATACGCTCATGATACAAAAAAAATAGTCCGTTGCATTTTTTTACGACATTTAATATAGTCGTCATTCTGAGAGTAATAGTCTGCAATTATCAAGAGATGGGCCAATCCACCCGATTCCACCTCCCTTTATAGTTCACCTTCCTCCGATTATAGTACGGGCAATCCGTTCCGATTGTCCGTTACCCTGTTTTAACACCCCTGTTTTACAGTTTTATTCATCCCTTTCTATTTGATTGTCATTTATTATCGTTTTGCTGCTGCCGTGCGACCTCTCGTGGACTTATTTTCCCGCAAAGGTAATAGGCTGCTCCAATCTTGCCAATGCCGGCGTTCCGCTGCGAGTGAGCCGTAAAAATCTTCCTCTCCGTCTGTCGAGCGTATTTTTCCGCATCAGCCTTGTCAGATTGTTTCCGCCACCTTTTGGAGGCAGAAAATAAATCCCAAAGGTCGCAAACAGGCCGAAAAAAGGGAAAAAAAGAAAGGTTAAATTATGAGTTACAACAAATTGAAATCATTGGTAGCGAACGTGGAAGCCATAGAAACGGCAATGAAAATCCAAGTTCAAGGCAGGCAGGCCACTGCGGAAGAAAAAGAAATTTTATCCCGATATTCTGGTTTCGGGGGTATCAAAGAAGTGTTGAATATAGGTACGGACAAGCCCATAGGTGGTGATATGCAAGAACCGATACAAAGATTGCAGGAGTTAATCAATGCTTACCCTCATTTCACAGAACCCATGCGACACAATGTCATAGAGGGTATCAAAGCATCTGTACTGACAGCATTTTACACTCCTAAATTCCTTGTTGATGCAGTGGTGCGGCAGATACACGCCACGTTCAGCGAAAACGGCCTCAAAATGCGTTCATTTCTCGAACCGAGTGCAGGTATAGGCGGTTTTCTGCCCATAGCCATGTCCGGCACGTATGACTATGCCATTGAGAAAGATCTCATTTCGGGGATGATACTTTCCCTGCTCCATGAGAACACGCTAACACGGACGGCTGCATTTGAAACCATTGGAGAACAAGGTTTTGAGCATACAACTTTCGATGTCATAGCCTCCAACATCCCGTTTGGCAATTTCCGGGTATTCGATGCGGAGCTGTGGAAGAAAGGCGGTATGTACGAACAGGCCACCAAGACCATACACAACTACTTTTTTGTCAAAGCGATGGAGTTGTTGAATGAGGGTGGATTATTGGCTTTCATCACATCGAGGGGCATAGCCGACACGCCCGGTAACAAGTTCGTGCGTGAATATCTTGTAAATCATGCAGACCTGATAAGTGCAATCCGTCTGCCCGATATGCTTTTCATGCAGACAAGCGGTATAGAGGTAGGCAGTGACCTGCTGATATTCCAAAAGCACACGCACAAGACGGTACTCTCACAACGGGAACAACTGTTTTTACAAGTAGGCAGGGAAAAGGCGGACGCCATAGGCACAATGACCGAATACGCCAACAAATTGTTTACCATGCCGAAAACTACCCTTGCAACAGGTAGCCGCATTGTACAGAACCAATACGGAAAATATGTGCGCAAATACCAATGGCAGGGAAATGAAAATGCCATGTCGCAATATCTCGCCGCACTGCTGAAACTCGACTTTGGTCGATATTTCCGCAAAAGTCTTTTCACAGGGAACGGACAGGGCAGCGAACATATGCAAATGTCCCTTTTCGGGAATGTAGCGATGAAACAAGTAGAAAAAGGTAAACGAGCCTACACGGATGGGGTGGAAGCATGGATGAAAGACGGCGCAATGGTACTGTTTGAGGGCCAGGTGGGTACTATCCAATATCGAAAATCAAGTCTTTATCAAGAGGTAGCCATTGATTTTGTGCCGGTGGACGAGGGTAAGGTCAATACAGATAGGGCGAAAGATTATTTTCCTATACGCAAAGCATACTTTGAACTGTCAATCAAAGAAAGGGAAGAACAAAAAGAGGATAACGGATTGCGTAGAGAGCTGAACGCCCGATACGATGCCTTTGTTGCCAAATGGGGCTGTTTCCACGAGAACGACAACAAGGAGTTTATCATGCTTGACAGCCTCGGTGTGGAAGTCTTTACAATAGAAATGCAGCTTGGAAAAGATTTAGTCAAGTCCGACATCATGCGTGAACCTGTGGCGTTCAAGAAGATAGACCCGAACAAACGGCTGACACCGATTGAAGCGTTGGCAAGCAGCTTGAATTTCTACGGCAAGGTTGATATGGACTACCTGATGCAGTCCACGGACAGTGCCGAGGAAGAAATCATCGGCGACCTCAAAGGTGAAATATTTTACAATCCCGCTATCGGGGAGTGGGAGCATAAAGGCAAGTTCCTTTCAGGCAATGTCATAGCCAAATGCAAGGAGATAGGTTCTTACTTGTCCGAACTCACGGACAGGGAAAAAGATTGGACGGAAACTGCTGTAAGGGCTTTGGCGGATGCGACACCCGAAGCGATACCCTACGAGGAACTCGATATTAACATGGGCGAGCGTTGGATTGACACAAAGTTATACGCCGATTTTGCAACTGAACTTTTCAAGGTAGAGACAAGTGTAATGTATTTCGATGTGAACGACACCTACATGGTACGTCTGCAAAGTTACTCTCCGGTGGCTTACAACACCTATTTCGTCCGCAACTATAACGGTGAGGATTTGTTTGTTCATGCCCTGCATGATACTGTACCCGAAATTACGAAAAAGATATACCGCAATGGTGATAAGGTGCGTGTGCCGGACGAGGAAGCCATACAAGAGGCAGCCACCAAGATACAGGAGATTAGAGACCGTTTCAACTGCTGGCTTGACAGGCAGCCGATAGAGGTTCGGGACGAGCTGGTAAGGGTATATAACGAGCGTTTCAACTGCTATGTTAGGCCGCACTATGACGGTTCGGCACAAACCTTTCCGCAGCTCTCTTTCGGGCAATTTCCATACGATAGCCTCTATCCCTCACAGAAAGATGCTATCTGGATGATTAAGCAGAACGGAGGCGGTATCTGTTGGCATGAGGTAGGCACAGGCAAGACGATGATAATGTGTGTTACCGCTTACGAAATGAAACGTCTCGGACTGGTACACAAGCCGCTTATTATCGGACTGAAAGCGAATGTGCACGAAATTGCTGATACGTTCCGCAAGGCATACCCTACGGCCAAAGTTCTCTATCCGGGCAAGGAAGATTTTACCCTTGCCAACAGGCAAGAGGTCTTTTCAAAAATCAAGAACAACAACTGGGACTGCATCATACTGACCCACGACCAGTTCGCCAAGATACCGCAGTCAGAAGAGACCATGATAGATATATTCACGGAAGAGCTTGCCGATGTGGAACGTAACCTTGAATTTTTGGAGCAGTCCACCATGCGTTACCGTAGCGGAAAGATGCAGGAGGGATTAGAAAAGCGCAAACAGAACCTTGGGGCTAAATTACAAGAACTGCGTATGAAAATCAATAATCGGAAAGACGATGCTGTGGACTTCCACACAATGGGAATAGACCATATTTTTGTAGATGAGTGCCATATTTTCAAGAACTTAATGTTTCAGACACGCCATAACCGTGTGGCAGGTATCGGCAACACCAAAGGCTCTCAAAGGGCAATGAACCTCTTGTTCGCCATTCGTGACATCCAACTTCGTACAGGTCGTGACCTTGGGGCTACGTTTCTGTCGGGTACGGTGGTCGTGAACGCCCTTACCGAACTATATGTGATGTTCAAGTATTTGCGTCCGCAGGAGCTTCAACGGCAACGGATTAGCTGTTTCGATGCGTGGGCAGCCATATTCACAAAGAAAACGGCAGATTATGAGTTGAATGTGACAGGCTCGGTGAAGCGCAAAGAGCGTTTCCGTACTTACATCAAAGTACCGGAGCTGGCAATGTTCCTGCGTGAGATTACGGATTACTGTACAGCCGACATGATAAATCTTGACGTGCCTGAGAAGAACGTGCGTTTCCTCTCTTATCCCCCGACAATCGAGCAGGAGGAAATGATAGGACGCTTGATTTCTTTTGCCGGTAGCGGCCAGTGGAAGGACTTGGGACTTGACGTTCCGCAACCCGACAATCTCGATAAGGCAAAAATGCTGGTTGCGACCAATGTAGCCCGAAAAATGGCTCTTGATATGCGCTTGTTGGGTTGCAAGTTCAAGGATGATGCCGATAACAAGGCTTCTATCTGTGCGAGGACAATCTATGACTACTATATACGCTCGAATGACAATCGGGGTACACAGTTCGTGTTCAGCGATCTTGGTACATACAAACCGAACGAATGGAACATATATGCCGACATCAAAGAAAAGTTGGTACAACTCGGTATTCCTGCTGATGAAATACAGTTTATCCAATGCGCCACTACCGAGAGGGCAAGAAAAAAGCTGTTTGAAGAAATGAACAACGGCAAGGTGCGAGTTCTTTTTGGAAGTACGACCATGTTAGGCACAGGTGTGAACGCCCAGCAAAGGGCTGTGGCAGTGCATCACCTTGAAATACCTTGGGTGCGACATGAAGTCGCATAGATAATTGTTGGAATGATACTTACGGGTATCAGTTTTAACCCGCTGTTCCGTCAGCGGTAGCCTACCGACCGGTGCACCTTAATGTTGTATTAAGCGGACGGGACAAAGTACACTTTCGCAAGACAAGACAGAACCGTGAGGGGAAGTCAAGTACGGTTAGTATCATACCGTAGAGTGGCGAGGCTGGATAGTATGGTTAGCGCAAGCGAACTGTTAGTAAACTTCGTAATGTCACGAAAGAGTGTAAGATACTGGCACACTCTACCCAAAAGGGAAGCGGTCGGTTAATCCTCTCCATGGTAGGATTACACGGATATAAGCACCGCCGGAGGATGAGACAGAACCTAACCTATCCGTTAGTTATCTATGTGGAACATGGTAAGCCTGTATATCTCCTGTCATGTAAAAATGGCAGGTAAGCTGACAGCAATGAAAGCCGAATGGTGTGCAGGTATAAGATAACAGAAAAAGCGAATGCCGTTCTGTAATGGAGCGGATACGGATTGAACCGACATCACGGGCTGATGTGGGCGACATCATCCGACACGAAAGTGGGCAGACTTCTGTGACGACATTAGGTAGGCAATCAAACCGAATGTTGTCAAATGGTGATTCTTTACAATTAACTTTTAGAACTTTCAAAAGGAGGAAAGCAAATGAACGAAAACAAGACATCGTGTGCGCCTGCTGACAATCAGCAAACACTTTGGGACAGAATAGACTGGACTAAAGCGGAGTTGGCTGTCAGAAAGCTACAAGCACGAATTGTAAAGGCTCAGAAGGAAGGCAGATACAACAAGGTGAAAGCCTTGCAGTGGACGCTGACCCACTCTTTTTACGCAAAAGCCTTAGCCGTAAAGAGAGTTACTTCTAACGGAGGTGGCAACACCCCCGGAGTGGACATGGAAACATGGGAGAAACCCGAAGCAAAAACACAAGCGATAAGCGAACTCAAACGCAGAGGCTACCAGCCGAAGCCATTGAGAAGAGTCCACATCAAAAAGAGTAATGGCAAACTGCGACCGTTGGGAATACCGACAATGAAAGACAGAGCCATGCAAGCACTCTACCTTATGGCATTAGAACCAGTGTCGGAAACAACAGCCGACTCACGTTCATACGGTTTCCGCAAGGAACGCCGCTGTATGGACGCGGTAATGCAATGCCATAACATTCTCCGAAAAGGCTATTCTCCCGAATGGATTCTGGAGGGTGACATAAAGGGGTGCTTCGACCATATCAGCCATGAATGGCTGCTTGCCAACATCCCTATGGACAAGGCAATACTCCGAAAATGGTTGAAATGCGGCTATATCTTCAACAAACAGATGTTCCCGACAGAGGAGGGAACGCCACAAGGTGGCATTATCTCTCCCACGCTTGCCAATATGACATTGGACGGATTGCAGAAAGTCCTTGCAGAGAAATATAAACGAGTTAGAATCAAAGGTAAGTTATATTCGCCAATGGTGAATCTTGTCCGTTACGCTGATGACTTTATAATTACCTGCGAGAACCGTGAAACACTTGAAAAGGAAATCAAGCCATTGGTAGCCGACTTTATGTCTGAAAGAGGTCTGACCTTATCAGAAGAAAAGACGGTGATAACCAATATCCGTGACGGTTTCGATTTTCTCGGTTTCAACATCCGCAAATTCGGCAATGAAATATTGACCAAGCCGACCAAGAAAGCCGAAAAACGCTTTATGGAGAATATCCGTAAGGTGACAAAAGGTCATAAGGGTTGCAAGCAGGAATCATTAATCAGGATGTTGAATGCTAAAATCCGAGGATGGGGAGCATATTATCAGCATGGGGCGACACGTGATTCTTTTCACAGAATTGACCATCAGATATTTCTCGCCTTGTGGCAATGGGCTAAACGCCGTCATTCCAAGAAAGGGAAACGGTGGATAAAAGACCGTTATTGGCACAATATCCGAGGGAACAGCTGGACTTTTGCGGCTAAGTTCAAGAAATCAAACGGCAAAGAAGACCAACTTACCTTGTTGAAACTGGCATCTTCGTTTCCTTTCCTGCAATATACGCAGATAAAGGGGGACATGAATCCGTTTGACGCAGACTGCCGCCTGTACTTCAATAAAAGAATGAAGTCAAAGATGCTTGTGACACTGAAAGGACGTAAGTCCCTGCTTTACCTATGGGAAAAGCAAGGTCGGAAATGTCCGATATGTGGTGAACCGATTGACACGCATAAGGCATGGAACGTAATGCCAACCGTCCAAGACGGACGGAAATGTAATCTGTTGGTTCATGATGAATGTTTCAAATTATCCCGTAAAACCAATGGAAACAAGAAGTAGTATGAGCCGGTCTCTGCACACGAACAGAGACTTAGAAAAGCTTGAGCCGTATGAGGGGAAACCCTCATGTACGGTTCTGAGGGGGGAAGAGGGCAGTAATGCCCTTGACCTACCCGATCGACCTGCTGACATGGAGCAACGAAACGGCAGGGCGGTACGCAAAGGCAACACTGTAAAGCTGTGGGGTGGCAATGTGGTAGATATTGTAATTTACGGCACGGAAAAGACCCTTGACGCCTACAAGTTCAATCTGTTGAGAAACAAGCAGATGTTTATCAATCAAATTAACAACGGCACAATCGCCGTGCGTCGTATTGACGAGGGAGGCATGGATGAGGACAGCGGTATGAACTTCGCCGAGTTCGTGGCTATTCTGTCAGGCAATAACGACTTGCTGAACAAGACGAAGCTCGACAACAAGATTATGCAGCTTGAAAAGGAACAGGCTATTTTCAAGAAAGAACGCATCCGTGCCGAGCGTAAAATAGCTGCCGGTCAGGGAGAAATCGAAAAGGCAAAGCGTACTGAGGCCGATTTCAAGAGGGATTTGGAATACATCAACTCGTATAATGGGGCAAAGGCAACCCTGCTTTTGAACTTGCCGCAAGCCAGTACCGAGGAAGTTGGCCGGGAGTTGCACCGTATCGCCAAGACCTACCGCAACGGAGCGTATGGTACAGTTGGCACGTATGCAGGGCTAAACTTGTTGGTGCATAGCGAGTATAATATGGACGGTACGTTTGACCGCAATACATTCTTTGTAGAGGGTATAAGTGGATTGAAATACCGATGCGGTCTGAGCGGTGCGCTGCCGCTTGGTTTTGTTGAGTCGGCACAATATCCGCATGGAGCATTAAGCAAATTGCCCTCTCTTATCGAGAAGCAACAAAAGGCGGTAGAGCGGATAGAAAGCGAAATTCCCACATTGCAGGACATCATTTGCCGTCAGTGGAGCAAAGCCGATGAACTGTCAAGGCTCAAACAGGAATGTAAGGAACTCCAGCACAGGATTGATGAAAGCCTGAAAGAGGCCGAACAACCGCAGGCTGCCAAACACGAAGCTATTGCCGAAGCTGCTTGACATAATCATAATTCAACCGTTCCCTCTGCATGGTCGCGATGACTGGGCAGAGGGATTTTTTTGCGCTCCGGTCTGCCGACGGCTCTACTCTTTTATGGCATCCTTTCTCCCTTTATAACCTCCCGATTCCCCGCCACCACCCATTCTCATTTATAGCTATTAATATCTTCTGTTTTTAGTCAAATAGAGATAATATTCTTTCATCGCATATCCGTTTTTTGCGATACGCCATTTTTAGCTTCTACATTGGTGGCAATGTATCACTTTTGCCTTCACACCTCCTAATAGCTTCAATCAAGGCATCTTTTAATCTTATGAAGGCAAGTTTATCCACTCCTTTTGATATACTGATTTCATTACCGACCAAATCTTTCAACTTGAGTAAACAAGGAACATCTGCCTTATATCTGTCTCCCACATCTTGTAAATCATAGTCAAAATTATAATGATAAGCAAGAAATTGCGTAAAAGTATTTCTGCTTTTATTGCTTAGTTTGCAGATAGCATCAAAAAGAGCATTGGCATCTTCATATGCAAATATAGCACGAAGTTCGTATGTACAACTTTTATCTGGATAAGGCAATCTGTCTATGATTATAAGTTGTTCTACTGTTCCTTCAGTCAAATTACGCAGTGCTTTTTGCATTTGATCCGGCAACTCATTTATCTTTGATTTCATCTTCTGCAAGAAATAGTCCACAATATCATCCGTTATGGAGGTCTTGGAATCTGTGGTTACATAATTACATCCACTAATAAAAAGCCCTCTTAGCTGATAAAGTTCCTCTAAACTGGTTTGACTATTAATTATTTCTGCTATTCTTACTTTTATTAAAGAGACATAAGCCTGTATAAAATAGAAAATGCCAATAGCATGAAAATATGATAGATACGCAATACTATAACCAAGTTGATAAGCGTCTTTTATCTCTCTATCCAATATGGATTTTATAGTGTCCTGACAAATACTTTCAAGTTTTTGCTGCTCCATATCGAAAAAGCCGGATAACATTTCCCAAGGTTTCAATTCTTTTTGCTTATCCCTTATCTCCGTAACAATAAATTCTACAAGTGGAGCACCTGTAATAATATAGTGTATAATAGCCGTAACATACTCCGGATTTAAGACATCATAAATTAGCTCTTTGTTTAAAGAGTGATATTTTTCCCTTAGATGCTGTATCCTTTGCTTATCCTCATTATTATCTTGGAGTAGAGAAATCCGACAATCTCTACTCCAATTACAAATTACCTCTTTATTCTCACTATTATTATACTCTGCATACACTGCAATAAATGACCCAAGAATATTTTTAAGAAAGATATTATCCTTTTCAACCAGATCGGGAGGAAGTTTGTTTAAGTGGCTTTTAAAATCATATAAACATTGTCTCAAAACCCGTAAGTTGTCGGATTTTGTACACTTAAAACAGGCAATAATGAAATCACGCATTTCTTTCAAATAATCGGATACCGGTACTTCGCCAAGGAAGTATTCGATGGCTTCTTCTATGTCAGGTTGTATTTCAAATTCCTTGCCTATGGTCTTTTCCTTAAACTCATCCAATACAGCCTTGGGAAGTTTTTCAAGGTGGTTCTCATCTCCAATTACGACAACATGACAATTACAATGCTCTACAAAATAGTTGATAAAGCCTAACAATTCCTTCATCTCTATCAGGCACCTTTCGATGTCATCGAATATCAGAAACTTTACACCTTTTATACTGTCGTCTTTCACTTGTAGTAACGACAACGAATCCAGTGTTGCGGAAAAGGAACCATCCTCTTTAGAGTCTTCATTAAAATCCATACTTGTCTTGAAGACTACCTTACCGGCTAATTTCAAAACTCCCTTTATGAAACGCCCCGTTTTCGAATAGAAGAAAGGATTTAATTCCCTATCTATAGCTGTCTTGATGTCATTCACGCTATCCATTCCATAGGTCGAAATATAAATGGGCTTTAGCGTAATTTCCTCGTCGGTATCTGCGGTTCCATCAAACCTCTTCTTCCATTCTTTTATAAGATGAGTTTTGCCACATCCCCATTTTCCTTTCAGCATCACGGCATACTGAGGATTAGTATTATCAGCATAGCTGTTTAAAAAATCAAGAATCAAAGTATTCATACCTTTGTTATTAACATAATTCTATTTTAACTCCATTGGAAAACAAAAATGTAGCAATAAGAACATTAAATATTGAAATAGTAAACGACGCTGCAAATCCATTATCACCACATCCACAATGAACAAAGTTAGTGATATTTCTTAATACAATAATATCCAAACAACTAAATTTCATGTTTCTTCTTTGAAAGATCCAATAAAGGCTTGCAGGAATCGTCAGTCTTACCATTGATTGCTTAAACATGCGTCTCCTATCATAATAATATCCGCAGAAAATGTGATGGTGGAATACATTTGGCGTTTCCTGTCAACATTGTAAACCTCTTTGTAATATACGATATACGCATATTTGAACTCCACGACACGAAAGATTGAATTATCCTTAGTGTTGTAATAAATCACCTTGCCGCTTATCGCTTTGAAAGGACTGTTTACCATTGCTTCAAGAATAGTAGTTTCTCTGGTAGATTCAACGGTTATGGTAATACGTCCGCCAATAACATTTGTCACTGGCCTTCCTTTATTATCTGTCTTGCGGTTAAATTCAATATGTGATGAAATCACTTCTATATCCTTCCCTTGCAAGCACACGGTTGCCTTTAATTCTGCCATGCTGATCTTATTATTTATTATAAAACCAAGACATTTCGCCTTGGTTAAAGCAGTCAGACCGCTTTCAAGACAAGAAAGAGGATATCATATTTCGCAAATATAGAATTTTCCTTTGAACATAACAAACAATCAATTAAATTTATTAACCAGCAAAATAGAAGAAACTCTATTTACAGGCTATCCTCCCTTCTAAGTATTATTTATACAAAGTAGAGAAATGCCTGCAAGTTCAAGATGTACCACAAGATTAAGACTTGATGTAATTTTTTCAAGTTGAGAGCCGAGCTATCCGCGTAATAGCTCGGCTTGTTTTTTAAAATGAGGGAAAAGATTATTTAGACAGATGGTATTTGTCCTTTATATGCTCGGCCACGTGTTCGACTTCTGGGAACAACGTTGATTTATCTATGCCGAGGGCTTCAAGCTGCTTCCTGATCTTCTGCTTCTGCGCTTTATTGATGATGTACATTTTGTATCTGAAGTTAAGCTGTGCAGGCTTGCTTTTATTGCCATTGATACCATAAAGGAAAAATGCCCCGGACTGCCGGATTATGCGAGGATTGTCAAACATAGGTTTCACGCAAAAGACTCTCTCGATATCCTTTGAGTCAATCACATTCTGAAAATGAGGTTTCTCGTACTTAATTTCATGCAGAAGATATTGGATTTCCTCTTCGGAGTTGAACTCCTTCCTATCCAGTTCTCTCAAATCTTCGATACTGAAATCTATTGGGCGTTTGGCGATATTAGAAACGACACTGACAGCATCGCTATCAAAATATTTAATATCTGACATTTGAACTTCGAATCGGAACAGTTTTCCGTCAACGGCATCATTCTCGCACGCAAAATACAGAGCTACCAAAGGATTTGTAGTAATATCCAAGAGGCGTGTCGGCAAGGAGTAATGCTGCATCTTGACCAACTTCTCAAAGGTAGATGTACACCCTTTGAAATCAGCTGGACTTTGAGCGATAATATCTCTGAAAATTCTATTTTCATTCTGGATTAAGAATTTCTCTCGATAGATGGAGGGAATCAATCCAAAACTCTTATCTGACTGTCCTCGATAAAAGATATGGTAATCCATATCGTCCTCTAATTCATCTTCAAGTTTCTCGAATAGAGTCCGGATGCTACCAATACTTGATGAATCACTCTCCGGTGTATAATTATATGCCTCGTATGAAATCTCCCACGGACGTTTCCCAAGAGTCTTGACTATTTTTTCTGACAACTCATTATATGATGCAAAACTATCATAAGTGTAGCCCAGTTTTTTACTTCTTAGATACGATGAAGTGTTGGAGTCCAAAGGAACATATCTTTCCGGATTAGCGTAGAACAGAACAATGCTGAGTTTTCCCTTTCCGACACTTTTAATGTTCAATGCAGTTTGAAAAAGTCGTTCATCTACTTTCCCTCCTTTTACTTGTCCGAACAATTCCCATAATACATTTATATCATTGTTGCCCCTGATTGTCTTCCATGGGAATAGATGTACTTTCATGGGATGTGTTGTCGGGATGCCTGATACATCTGTTGGTTCTGGACAACTAAAATTTAGCTTACGCCTTAAATCCTGTAGGATTTCTACTCTTCTTTCATCGGAGTGAAACTTGTTGAGATACGAAAAGAATGTAAATGGGTCGATCTCTTCCAAAACAATCTCTTTGCCTCCTTCTGAACCATCACGAAAACCGGAAATGCCGATTTCTTTTAGCGTAGATATAAGTTCCGGTTGGCTATTCTGTTTTCCAAGTAGCCAGTCGGATAGTTCTTTGTAGAGAGGTATCCATGTAAATTTAGAAGCTATGTTCATCTTGAAAAGGAATAGGCTTATTCGTTTGGTATTTACGATCTCTTGACTATTATTGGTATGTTATTGTTAAATAAATTAATTAAATCGTTTTTAGTTTTTCAAATAAAATAAAATGATGAGATTCGGGAAGGGATAATAAATACTCTTTTAATATGTCGTTGACTATTGAATAGCATCTCCCATACGGACTCCAGTTCTTTAAAAAGAAGCCATCTATTTCTTGGGGAATTAGAGAGCTATTTAATACTAAATCCTTATATATAGGATAGTTATCATTTTTTGAACAATCCCAATTAATACAATCAATAATATTATTAAAAATCAACGCTTTATATTTAACCGTGAAGTCCCCAATTATATCTACATCATACACTTCTCCCCCGTTAATATTAATATTAGGGAAGGAATTGTATATATCTTCCCTAATCATACATATCTCATTAATTCTTGCATAAGGAGGAAAATACGTATTTACAAAATCTGTTTCAGAATTAGACAAAATACCTTTGCCTTTGATTAATGCTTTTATAAATATATGGTTATTTACATTGTCAACAATGTCGTTTAAAGAAGAAGTACCGTTAGAATCTAATAGTATATCCTCAGAAAAAGTTACAAATTTTTTCCATAATTTGTTAGACGAATTTGTGTATAGAAAATAATAATTCATATTCGTTTCTTTTTAGTTATAGTATCATTCATTTTAGTACCTGGAGTTACACATTCAATTTTCATTTTTGCTAATTCTTCTCTAAAACCTTCTTCACCACCAATTTCTCCTGCCTGTTTTAATCTATCATATATCTCGCTGTGAAATCCTTCTTCACTATGTGGTCCTTTGTGTCCTGGCACATATACTTTATTAAGTGGATCATTTAAAACATCTTTTCGTTCATTGCCATTTTTAAATTTACCTAAACCATATTTACGGAATAATTCTCTAAATTTATCAGACCACTCTTCATTTTTATTAGTGCATATATGATGAACGTGCAATCCAAACACATCAATCCAAGTATTCGGATCATCTACATATCCATATAATGTTGGATTTCCCCCTGCGAGCCCGATAGAATCTTGCGATATGTATGCACCTGTCTTAGGGTCGTAGTAGCGGAAGCGATTATAGGCCAGCCCGGTCTCAGGGTCGTAGTACTGCCCCTGGAACAGGAACGGTATCATACCCCTGTTGCCTGTTTCCTCAATGACGTTGCCGTCCATGTCGAGCACGCGGCTCCACACCTCGTTGCCGTCGGCATCGTATGCCTCCGTCGGGGTTCCCAGCTGGTCTGTCAGTATCGAGTATGCCTTGCCGCCCCTTATCATCGCCGACGGCACGAACGAGTCCTCGTCGAAGAGCCACACGGTCATGTCACGGCGTTCCGGAGCCGTGTTCCACCTGTCCTCCATGACGGAGTACTCCCTGCGCTCCTTCCACTGGTGCAGCGGCACGTTGCCGTTCCACACCCACCGCGTCACCGTCGTGCCGAAGCTCTTGGAGAGCCTGCGCCCGAGCGCGTCGTATGTGAACTCCACCTCCCTCTTGTCGGGCCGCACCACCTTTGCCAGAGAGCCGTCGGCGTTCCACCGGTATCTCCAGCGGTCCTTCTTGCCGTCAAGCCACCTTCCCGTGCCGAGGTAGCGTTCCGTCAGGTTCCCGTCCGCGTCGTACTCGCAGTGCCATTCGCCGTCCTGCTCCAGCCGCCCGCCACCGAGGTAGCGGCGCAACTTCATGTCCGGGTCGGGATACAGGTTTCCCGTCTGGTCGCTCTTCCTCCACTGCTCCCTGCCGTCGGGATATTCCGCCCTTTCGAGCTGCCCCGTCGGGGTATAGGAGTAGCGGGTCTCGCCACGCCTGCTGTCCTCCACGGACAACAGCCTGTCGGCGACGCCCCAGCGGTAGCGGCGCATATGCCGTGTGCGCGAGTCCTTGCGTGTGCGGGCATCCACCAGACGGCCTATGTCATCATAGGCGAACGAGCGGACAATGCCTCCCGGAAGGATGCGTTCCACCTCGAAGCCCAGCGTGTCGTGGCGGTGTGCCGATTCCCACGAGCCCGCGCCGTCGGCGTCGCTGCCGCCGGTGGCAGTGAACCCCTCAAGCTCCCCGTAGCCGTTGCGGGTGTAGCGCAGCGAGGCCCCCGCCGTGCTGTCGAGCGTGAGTATCCTGCCGGTATGGTCGTAGGTGCGGAGTATGGTGTTGCCGTCGGCCGTTTCCCGTGTCGGAAGTCCCAGGGAGTTGTATGCGAACTCCACCGTGCTTTCCCCCCTCGATGCCTGCACCAGCCTGCCGGACAGCCCGTAGGCGTAGGTCTGGTCGGGGTCGCCGGCCGTGGGGTATGAGACGCGCGTCACGCGCGAGCAGGCGTCATAGCCGTATTCCCTTTCCGTTCCCGACGGCAGCGTCTCCCTGACGACGCGTCCGCCCCTGTCACGCAGGTAATGACGGACGGCCCCGTCGAAGCCTTTCTCGGCGGTGACGTTTCCCACAGCGTCGAGGGTGAACTCGTAGCTCTGGAGCCTCTCGTTTGTCACACGGCGCAGGCGTTCCTCCCGGTCATAGCGGAAGTTCACCACGCCCCGGTGGTCGCGGCGCCTTGTCAGCTTCCACATGCCGGAGTAGCCGTACTCCACGTGCTGGACGTTGTCACGGTATTCGGTGAGGTTGTCTATCCCGTCGTAGGACAGGCGTATGTCGTTGCCGTCGAAGTCGAGCACGCGCACCACGCGGCCCACAGGGTCGTATTCCCTTTTCTGCACCGCACCCTTGGGGTTGGTGACGCTCACGCACCTGCCCAGCAGGTCGTAGCCGTACAGCGAGGTGTTCCCCCGGCTGTCGGAGGCTTCCGTGAGGTTATGGAAACGGTCATAGGCGAGCCTCGTTGCCACGCCGTAGGGGTCTTTCACCGATGCCACCGCACCGTTGCGGTAGGTCATCCTCGTGACGGCACCTTCGGGGTTGGTGCGGCTCACCAGATTGCCGGAGCGGTCATAGCCGAACTCCCACGTGCCGCCGTCCGGCGTGGTAACGGATACGGGACGGTTGCGCAGGTTCCCCTTGGCAGGGTACACGGCGGACACGCTGCCGCCGCACGGGTCGGAGCTGTCGGTGCAGTTCCCCCAGCGGTCATATTTGTACAGGGTACTGTTACCGAGCGGGTCCGTCTGTGCGAGTAGCCGGCGACTGTCGTCGTAACGCCACAGGTGTTCCCCGCCGTTGGCATCGACCTTCTTCCACACAAGGCCGCCGCGGTGGTGGTACACCGTCAGCTCCCCGTGGCTGTCGAGCACCTCGGTCACTCCCTCCCGGAACGTGAGCCTGTGGTCGTATATGCCGCCGTCGCCCCACGTGTGCACGCAGCGCGAACCCACGCCCGTACCGTCGTACTCGAAGTACCACGCAAGGCCGTTGCGCCATGTCTCCTTCACGATGAGCCTTCCGGCATATTCGTATGTCATCACGTCGCCCGCCGCGTTGCGCTGGAGGGTCATGTTGCCGTCGGCGTCGTACTCGTAGGAGGCGAGGGTAATTTCTTTCTCCGGATCTTCCGGATGCGGGCCGCATATTTCAAGGATGCGTCCGCTTCTCGTGTCGTGCTCCACCCTCAGGCGGCGGCCCGCGCTGTCGGTGATGGAGCGCAGCAGGCCCTCTTTCGTGTAGTCGAAGCGGATGCCCAGGCCGTTGCAGTCGGTCACGCTCTCAAGCAGGCGCACGGAATCGTACTCCTTGCGCGTGAAGCGGTAGTAGAGGTCCTCGGCCATGTCCCACACGCAGTAGCCGCCGTCCTGTTCCAGACGGGCTTCCTTGCGCTCGGAGAGGATGAACGAGGGTTCCTCCGATGTAGGCAGGGGGAAGGCCACCGGGATGCCGTCACTCATGCGGAGCGTCAGCGTGCCCTCTTCCGTGTCCGCGACGACGCCCATGTCGTAGGCGTGGTGCCACCCGTTGCCCAGAGGCCCCCGGTAGTCGCTGCGGCTGTACCACGTGCGCTCCCATGACAGGGGCACCGGGCCGTCGAGCCAGAAGTCCTCCTCGTCGGTGAAGAACGTGCCGCTGGCCACGTCCACCGGGTGGCCCGTGACCGTACAGATGGCCTTGTGGAGCATGTTCTTCAGGGATTTGCTCTTTATATTGTCGTTGACCTTGCTGTGCAGCCTGTCCGCCAGCTTCCTGGTCTTTTTCTTGTAGAAACGCCCGAACGCCCCCGTGCACTTGCGGGCGAGTGCCGCCATGGGGTTGAGGGGGACGGGAACCGGGCTGGTGAGTATCTGTCTGGCGGGAGGTATCGGGTTGATGACACCCGTGGGCAGGAACATGCCCGGAACCTTGTGCACGCTCGGTATGCCCACGTCGTTGCAGTCAAGGTG
>NZ_KQ033919.1:0-112789 GCF_000969825.1 Parabacteroides gordonii MS-1 = DSM 23371 | reverse complement strand
GAGGAGACCGCCGCCGCGATGAAGTCCTGCGGACGGAGGAGGACCCCGACATAAGGGTGAGGCATGGGCACGACGGGGGACGGGGGTATCGTCACGAGGTGGATGTCCACGCCGATGACCGGGTCGAGCTGCTTGGAGATAGGCAGGCAGGCCATGCCCTTCATGCCCATGGCACCCAGTACGGGGAGCATCGCGGCTTCGCTCAGACCGTCGGCAAGGCCGCCGATGGCGGCTGCCGCCTTGACACCCGTGTCGAGGGCATTGACGGACGGTGACACCCCGGCATCGGAGTTCGCCTTGACGCCTTCCGAGATGCCCTTGACCTGCGCACCTACGCCGGTCTTTAGGTTTGCGCTTACGCTGTCGAAATAGCCTGTGTCCGCCATAACTGTCAGTTTTTATCGTTATTTAACTCGAAAATACAAATAGGCAGATGCAACAATGGCAATCACAATAATTACACCGAGCCAAAATCGGAATCCGGTTGGACCCAATAAGTCAAGAAAGAAATTTCCTCCCCAACTTCCGGGTCTGGCGTATGTCCATTTCCAGTCGAATATCAGTCCGACAAGCCAAACCAATAGCAGAAAGATTACTACTAAGTACCCCACTTTAGGGTTCGCATAGGCATATTCGGTTGCATTAGTGAACAGCCTTTCAAGATTTCGCAATATGTTGGTCAGCCATTCCATTGTATTTTCCTAAATTTCTTTTATACTCATACAAATAATTCTCCCAGTTATCTCCTAACACTTTGGTCAGAACTTCATTTATTTCATCGTCACTGACCAGCTTGGAGCGTGCCGAACTGTTTAACAGGCTTAATAACAGGAGAGGATAAGAGGAGTTCTTTATCAGGTCTATGGAAAGTTTGTCGGAAAGTCTGAAACCTTCCACATAACATTCCGCAGCTAACGATTTCTCATAATTATTTTCCCGGCACCAACCACACAGCCTCAATGCTTCACTTTGCATTAGGTAATCGTTGCATCTGGAGTATGCTTCAGCACCGCGATAGTACGTCTCTGCCGCTTCTTTCCAAAGCGACTCTCGTACATAGATGGAGGCTTTCCCCAATAAGGTGTTTCCGAGCAATCGGCAAGCTAAAGAGGGATCTAATTTTTCTTCCCCGATTTCAGCGGCTTCTACGGCTTTGTCGGCAAAGTACATGGCCGTCTTGTAGTCCTTACGGGAAATCTGGTCTGTATATAGAATTGTATATACGGTTACAAATTGACTGATCCAGTTAATGTCTTTCTTCACATTTTCGAGAGCGATATCGAGGCATTTCTTCGCAAATTCCTCTGTTTGCGCTGCATTCCCTTTTTTCACACTGTTCATCAGTTTGATTAATGCCAGCCTGAAATTCGAGGCTGCCGGGTCGCTCTTATCTTCATTCGCCGCTTGTTCCGCGAGTTGCTCCATTGCACCGTCTAAATCTATTGGTGGATAAATAGACACCGCGTCATTGGAGTGTTTGGCCATTAGTTTGCCAAACTGTTCATAGTCTTTTATGTCGGATATCCCCCATACCATTTGCTTGTGGAATGGCAGAGCAAGAGCTTTTTCAAACCATTCACGACATCCGTCATAGTCGTATGTGTTCTTTAGGTTAAAGACAAAACTGCATTTCATATCAGTCCCTTTTACAAGGGATTCTGTCAGCTTGTTGAAGTTGGCAACTGCGACGGAGGCATCGTTTTCCGCTTCTTCCGACTTATAATCAGCTATCCAATCAACACGTTCAAAGACAATATCTTCGGGTTTCTTTGAGTTATTCCAGTATTCTACTTGTTGTGCAATATACCCTACAACATCTTTTGAGAATTCGGTTCTGGAACTGAACGGAAGTTCTATGAGGAACACCATATCTTCCTCTTCGCTATCAAGGGCAAGCATATAGTCATAGAAAGCATCAAGCATACTTTCGTCTCCCGGATTGATGACGATACGGATCAACTTGACCGGTTTCCTGACTGCATCTTCCCATTGGTAGAGCATCTTGTCTGCTATTTGTTGTATGGCGTTGCTCATATGCTGTTAATTCAATTTGACAATAGTTCCGGCTACGGCTGTGGTTCCGGAAGAATCTATCGTAGCCTTTGTTGTACCGCTGACCGTGGCACTGCTGCTGCCGGTTGCTGTAAAATCAGTACTGGAGATATTATAATTGCTGCTTGCTGTACAATCAATATTTTCTGCTGATTGCGCAATATTGGCACCCGCGGACTCTGTTATGTCCTTTTCCGCATTAGATGATATATTGCCTTCGCTATCAATCATTATTTTGTTTTCTCCAACACACAAGGTGATGCTTTTAGAGGCAGATATTGTGATATTTCCTTCTCCGTCTGCCGTATAGCTGTTGCCTTCCTTGTCTTTCATCATAACGCTTCCTTTTTCATCATCAAGCGTTATGGTACAACCGCTGCGGGTAGTCAGGCTTTTTGTTTTGTTTGAACTGCCGCCACCGGTGCCTGACTTTCCATGGAATAAGCTGCCAAGTACAAACGGACGGTTCGGGTCATCATATCTGAATGCCACCATGACTTGGTCTCCCTTTTCGGGTATGAATACAAATCCTCTGTTTGTGGCCACTTTGTCGCTTGTACCTGCGTCAGGAGTGAGTACCCGTATCCACGAGGTTTGCATCGGACCGGTCTGCCAGTTCATCTTGACTTGGACGCGGCCTAACTTTTTCGGGTCCTCGTTGCTGACAACCACGGCCTGCTGTGTATGAGCGACAGGCAGAGGTACATCCGGGCATGGAAGGGTGGGAATAGAGGACGGAAGTGCGGTGAAATAGTTCTGGTAACTGTCACCCATACCGGCTACGTGGGTTATTTCCGTAATGATATAGGTGCCGATGCTATTTTTTACGTGGATACCTATTCCTGTATGGATAGCGGTATGAACATCTATGATACTGCCCACCGTAAGGATGCGGCAATCGCTTTCCCCGGTGATGAAACTGGATGCGGCGCTGTCGCTTTGCTGCCTGCGTTGGAAATAGGCGTCAAGTTCACCCTTATTGGTTATGCGCGGTTCCGCCCGTTGGACAGCGGGAGCGGTAAACAAAGCCAATGACGAGTCAAAGGCCGCTTGTCCTAATGTGTTTTGTCCGGCTGCGGTATCGGGGGATTGGCCATTATAGGTCTGGTCGTTCACCGAATGGTAAGAACTTCCCTTTATTGGTCGGGCAAGTGCCTGCGAGCAGACATCGAGCACGGATAGTTCCTCGCCGTATGTCAGCTTGGTCGTCGAGCCGGCCTGTGGCTTCCCGAATACAAGGTTCTGTCCGTCGTAGTAGAGCCATTCCTGATATTGGCGGGCAAGCCGTTGTATGAATCTGAAGTTGGTTTCCTCGTACTGGCATTCGTATTCCAGCTTCGATTTCGTTTCCGGATTGACAAGAGCTTGCACTCCTGCCTTGTCTGTAAGTTCCTTAACGATGTCAGACAAGGATTTGTTGCACCATGAGGCACAAGTGTGGTCTGACTCCAGTAGGAATGTTGACGAATATCCCGTCACTTTTATATTTCCGTGTGTTCCACCGGAACGATGAAGTCCCACCATGGTGGCCACGCCGACAAAAATAGTGCCGCCGAAGTCCATGATTACTTTTTTCCCAACCCAGTCTTTTGACGCCTCCGGGATTTCCACACCATAGGCTTCTATGGCTTGGATATCCAGCGTTATCTCAAAGTAGTGATGCTCATTGATGCTCTGTTTGAGCATCAACTGCACAAACGACGGCATGGGTATGCCGGCTATTTCCAATGTGACTTTTTTTTGTTCCAGCATGGCGGCATTATATTTGACGGTTTATATCCAAATTGCCAAAGCCGCCCGGCGGAAGTCCGTCGGACGGCCTGACAAATGTTTTGATTTAGGATTTACCTATGTACGCCGATTTATTTCTTCGGCCAACGGTTGTCAAGAGCTGCGCTGCCGACGATGATTTCTTCAGCGGAGAACGTAATGGTGATTGTCATAGGCACATCGTTGTTCGCGTCCAGAGTTTCCGAGTAGTGAACGATGTATGCGTTCTTGAACTGAATCTCCTTCATCTTGGCATCTTCCTCCGTTTTTTTGTAGATAATCTTTCCTTCTACAGGTTTGAAAGGACTGTTCAACATCGCTTCGATGACAGAAGTGTCTTCTGTTGATTCGATGGTTGCTTTTACTCTACCACCCAATACGCTTGAAGAGGGCATACCTTTAGGGTCTGTGTTACGACTAAACTCATAGTTTGAATAAAGGACGTCAAATTCCTTGTTGTTAAGTTCCAATGATGCTCTAAATGCCATAATACTTGGATTTAATGGGTTAAACTTAATTATTTTACTTCGGTTTCTCCGTCCTTGCGCCCTAACCGGTATAGATGCAAAAAAGAGAAAACCTCAAAAACGATTTTTTGAAATTTCCTCTCAGCCTCCGGATGACTCAGTTTTATTGTGGGAAAAAGAGAAGAAAATAAAACATCATCTTTGATGTGAGCAAATATAAGTGCTTATATTCATTTTTCCAAATTTTTTAGCGCGTTTTTTTTGCTGTTATTTTCATTTTAACACGTTTTAAACTAATGTTCGTGTATAAAGCCACTGTCCTATATGATTAGAAACACGCCCCGTTGATGATGTGTCGCTATTAAATTGATTCCCGGTATTGTACAATAACACTTGTAGAAGAAGTTTCATCAGGAATGGACGAAACCGTCGGAAAGAAAACTGCTGCCGGAATGCAGAAAAACGGTATCCACCGCATGAAAGTGGCAGATACCGTTAGCAGATTGACTATGCAGTCTGAATGTTTGCGTATGTCCTAATTCTTACGCCCGTATCGGCAGATGAGCAATGAACTTAATACCAGAAGTGCAAGAGCAATCATCCATGTGTAGATCTTCCGTTCCTTTTCCAAATGTTCGATGTCCGCCGCTTGTTGTTTGGAGCAAGTTGTCAGTATATTAATCTGGGATTGTTGTGCCTTGCAGATATCCATAAGTTCAGAATTAATTCGTTGCTGTGTCTCCAGCGAAGTTTGGATGTTCTTGAAGTTGCGGTTGGTCGTATATGCGTCACGGATATATCCGGGCGTGCTTACCTGTAACGAGGGAACCTGTATGCTATCCGGAAGGTATGTCAGTTCTGCATTATTGCGCCGTTCCGTTGCGAAGCTGTTGAACAGGAGTATGCCAACAAGTGTGCCGCTGATCAGAAAGGCTATTAATGCTATGATGGCAAACATTGTGTTTGATGATTTCGCGACAGGTTGTTGGTACTCTCGTTCAAGCCATGGATGATGGTTCATCGTGTGAGGCGGAATGGATGTTCCATACTCTACAGTCCGGACTTCGGCATTTTCTTCGGTCTCTTTTTTCTCAAGAGCCTTACGTCTTGATATATCCATAAATTCGCGCTTGGCAATCTGGTATTTATCCGCTTGATAAATTACAAGGTCGTTTTTTACCAGCCAGTCAAGAACGTCCTTGACACTCCGTTCTGATACCTTGAGGTTGCTGATGCTCCAAAATATTTCTGCACAAGATACCCATATTGGCTTCTGGAGGCACTTCTGATATAGGATTTCAAGAATCTCTGCCTGTAGTTGTTCTCTTGTTGGTTCCATTTTATTTACAGTATTAATTGTTTCGGAATAAAATAATATTTCTTGCCGGCGATGAATACAGGTCTGAAGAGGTTGCGTTGATACATGTCTTCCAGTCTCTTCATCTTTGAAATCAGGGTTGTATAGCCACTATTAAAGTCCGTCAGCTCAACCTTTCTTTTCTTTAGTTTCTTCACCTTTGTTGAATTTAAAAGGCTGTCATTGGCCATGACTCCCGTCTTACAATAGAAGATTTGAGCCAAATATGGATTTCTGGGCAATACTTTTCGATAGAAACTTCTGTTTATGCTTTTCTTTTGCCGGTTAAATTGCTTGCGAAGCACTCTTAGCTCCTTTTTCCCTATGTTATCTGAGAACTCCGGGAGCAGTCTCCTGTAGCTTTGCAGCAGTTCCATCACTTCCTTGTCATCGAGTAGATATCCATATTCGTACCCGTCCATTATACTGTCCGCTACGGAGGCCTTTATATAGTAGGTGTCATTCACGCTGTTTCTATCTATATCGTCAAGGCTCATACTGTCAGGATTTTCCGTATGATGGAATATATGCGTCAGTTCGGATGTGGGACGGCTTCTTAGGACACCTATATTTCGCTCATAATCTTTAAGTGAGTGCAACAGTAGGCTGTCCGTCTCGAAAGATTGCCATAATACGGAATCCAAAGCTGTTTCCAAAGCGTTGCTTTCCAGCCTGTTTCTACCTTTAGGGAATAAGATTCCTCCTACCGTAAGGCTGTTGTATGGAGCATCATACAGGTATAAGTTGGCATCCGTAGCTTCTATGTTCTTGAACAGCTCCGTCTTTACCAGTCTGCTGTCTGCGATATAATTGGATATATGGTCTATGTATTTCGTAGAATGGCTGTCCAGAATGGATTTGGCCTGCAATAGGAAGTCCTGATAAGAAGTGCCTGATGCTCTGTCTATCTGGGCAAACAGAAGCCTTGCCGGTTGGGTTGCCAGCCACGAGAGTTGTTGCTCGTGCAAGGATAAAGTTTGTTTTGACCCTAAAATGACAAATACATTGTTGCTGAAACGGCTTTCGTCATCATAACGGGAGATTTGTTTGATAGCCCCGCCAAAACCGTAAAACGATGATTGTTCCTCTTGCTCGTTTTTCCGTTTGGAAGAAATGGATTGTTTGATATAGTCGAGCCAGGCTGAAAAGTCCTTGGTTGGGGCCAAATGTCTGTTTTCTCCGTTGGAGGATATGCAGGTTGCCGAGAAAGTGTAGTCATACCCGGGCTTCATTTTCAGCTTTAGGTTCTGTAGCACATTGATATATGGGGATAGATAAGGCAGGTCGGCATCATTGAACAGTAGATGTATGTTCACGTTTTTGTTTTCCGCTTCCATCTTTCGGACATCGGAAACCATGATGTCTCCGCCTTTGATATTGATAATCTTATTCCAGTTCTTGTCCCAGACGGACAAAGGATAGTTCAGCCGGATATTCCCATTCGTCATAGGCCCTGCCGGGTTTCCATCCAGGTTGAACAACATCGTACCCTGAATATTCGCATTATGTAATGCCAACGTATCGGGATACATTAGGTTGACAGCACACAACAAAGAATCACGGTATCGTGAATAATCAATATGATACACCTCATTTTGGCCGACTTCTGCAAGAAGGTCAGCGGGAACCCACCCTAAAAAGCGTTTGGTACTGTCTGATAATGCGGGAACATTGGAAATCAATGCGGATTTGCCGCTCTTGTCCAACTTGTATAGGTAAACAACCTCTCCGCTGACAACTACCGCATCCGTTGTTGTTTTCAAAAACGGCTCTCCGTATATTTTCAGGGTATCTCCATTGAAGAATTGATGGATATCGAACAGCTTGTTAATGCTGTTTATGCCTATACGGTACCTTATCGGCTGGTTGTTGCGGGGATTGATGCGGGCATGGTCGTACATCAGTACATTTTCCGATGGTATCCATCCGGCATAATTGACTTTACGGGGTTCCTTAAAGTGTCTCTTGCTGTTATACAGGAAACCTATTATCGACTTGGGCTTGCCTGTAATGTCTGGGTCAGCCTGAACGAGCTTGTAGGTTCCGTTCTTTTCACCTACTATGTAATAGGGTGTGCCAATTCCATGTGAAGACCGCTTACGCTGGAAATACGGGTCTTCATAACTTTGATTTCCGGTCCTGTCCGAATAGACAATTCTGTTTGTCTTGCTTTTCTTTGTTTTGACAGGAGCTTCTGTTGATTCCGGATAATTGAATATATCCTTATCCATTATTTGTATTCTGTCGCGGATGGACACTTGGGCAGATACGTTGCACGCAAGAGTAATCATCACGGCCACAGAAAACAGATTTCGTATGAGATTCAGTTGTTTCATTTTTCAATATAACTTTGTGTCACATGGATGGACTTGACGCAATTCAAATCGTCAATTTTAACATCATCAATACTCACACGCTTTTTCCTGTTGCTTTCAAGAAAATGCAGTCCTTGGCAATAGCCGTTGAAGTCATTGTATTTTTCATCATTGATGACGACCACTACCTGGTCTGCATCAATGCAAAAATATTTGTTACGGATATAATTCGTATGTTCGTAATAGACCGACTTTTGTGAGACTTTGGCGTCAGCTATGGCTTGCAGGTGTTTTTTTATATCATTCTGTACCAGTACCAACGAATCCACCGTGACCAGTTCCTCTGCTTTTTCAAAGCGTGGGAGAATGGTTATACGGTGCTTCACCGGATATTTCGTCGTATTGGTTTGTAATGAGATGGTGTATTCTCCCGGAATATCATACGAATACACGACTTGCTGCTCGTATGCGTCCACAGTACCGCTTTCTCCAAATTCCCATAGCCATGTGTCCATACCATAGCCTTCTGCCGAAAAGACCAGCTCTTCACCTTGATAACCCTCTGACACTCCATTTATACGGGGTATGGAATCAATGGCCTCATGCTCCAGCCCTGAGATAACTTTGATATACTTGTTTACGGAGTGTTTTCCGTCTATTTTCAAAGTAATAAGATATTTGCCGGCCTTACGGTAAGTGTATGACACATCCGTATTTCTCATCAGTGTATCACCGTTTCCCATTTCCCAAATGAGCCGCTTGCCTTTAATCGCTGCCGTATCGTTGACTAATAGCTCCAACCGCTCATTGACCTCATAATGAAAATTATCATTGGTGTCATACACATAAAAGTCAATATTGGCAAGGTGCGACTTCGAAGGCAGGAACAAAAACAAAAGGATACCTGCCATGGCAACCAGTCCCAATATGATGATTGTTATAGTTTTCTTATTATCCATCGCGAATGTTTTATAAATTGGCTTTACATTCTTCCAAATCCCGTTCAATCAGTGCATTGTTATGTACCAGACTGTTCAATTCCTCTTTTATGTCGAATTGGCATTTAAGCATTCTGGAGGACAACACGCCGAAAAGGAATTTCGTATTCATATTGTTTTCCTTGTATATATGCTGCAATTGGTAAATCCCATCCTTCACCTCGTCCATCTTTTGTACCTGATGAATGTTGAAGTCCAGAGAGTCAATCTCATTCCAGATGTTCTGCGCCTGCTGCATATGTGTATGCTGGATTTCAAAAATGCGTTCGGAATGGTTGATTTCGTTTATCAACTCCGAACTGTCCTCTGTCGGTACGTTGAGTATATACCGGCAAAGTATGATATAAATTGCGGCTACTGAGAAAATCAGCAGCAGGAGGAAACGGATGTTTCCCCATAGCATTTCGTCTTTTGTCATGGCTTCGTCAGTTTATTCTTGGTTAATTCCTGATATTTGATTCTACACTTTTCAAGTTGCTCCATGTTGCTTTCACGCTTTTTGCTTTCGCGGTCAAGGTCATCCATTGATGATTGGATGACACGGATCTGTTCAAGCATAGCTTTATACACTTCGTACTTGCTTTTATCGGCCTGCATCGCAATGTCATTTTCCATTAATAACCGTTTTTTGGTTATCAATTTTTGCATGTGCTTGTGTTCACTCGAATTTCGCCGCTTGGTCTTCAGATTGTTCAAGTCCCGGAACAATTCTTCTATCTGGAAGTTAAGTTCTGCCTGTTTCTTGAACACATTGTCATATTCGGCCTTCTTGCTTTCAAGAAGGGATATTCCCTTTTGTGCAGTCACAATCGTTACGATACCTCCGGTTGTGGTAACAATCAGTGCGATAGCGAATACCAAAGTAAATCGGAGTTTCGCTTTCAAACGAGCTATTTTGTTTTCTGCTTCCATACTTGCTATGATTTAATCGCTCAACCTATAAACGACCATGATCGTTTCTTTTGAGCCTCTATTGTTTCGTGACTTTCGTCTCCTACTATAATATTCTCACGAACCATTCCGATGTATTCCAGTTCACTCATTTTGTGGAACATATTGCTGAGCAGTGTCACAAATGCCCCTGCCGTCTGCAATGATTGGTTTATATTGGTATGGTCATACATAAGCTTGGTTAGGCTCTCTATCTTCGTGATAAATTCAGAGGGTGTGACATTGGTCCACTCATAGAAGTATTGGAGCAATTGTTCTCTTTCCGTTTCAGAAAGACTTTGAAGAGCGGAGTTCAGACCGTTTGCAAGCTCATTCACGGCCTGCACAAGATATATCGGCGGTTGCTCTAAGGCGATTTGTTCGATAAAGAAGATTCTTGAGTTGTAAAAGGCCGAGAAAGCCTTACACAGCTCAAATGTATTATTGGCAAGCGTATCTCTACGCTTGTCAGCAACATTCCTGCTGTAAATGAGTTTCACGTCTTCTTTTATCGACTGTAGGGTACGTGCCAATTGGGAAATGAATGTTTTAATCCCATCGTGGCAAGCGGAATGTTGTACCGGTGGAATATATTGATGATTGATTTTATAGGTATTCCCTTGTCTGCATACCTCTGCCACCAGCAAAAAATTCTGGCTGTAGAAAGATTTGTTGACTTGGTTTCTGGGAACGATATGGAGTTTTATGCTCGGCAAGACATACGGGTGATGCAAAGGCACCTCTTCCGGGTCCGGTTCACCGACAGGTATCAAGTGATACGGATCTACGGATATTAGTACCATATACTCGCTGTCCTCGGCTTGCAGACCGGATTCTGAAATGGTTGCACAGGGTTTCTCATCCCCGTATAAACCGTCGTAATAAACGATGGGCAGACCGCCTTTGGTGATAGCGTTGCAGCTTTTCAGGCGGACACAGAGAGTGGACATGGTATCACCTGAAATCTCTATTTCAAGATTGTCACCTATCCCTTCAAGGACCTCTCCAAGACCATAGTTATAACTGGTCAGACTCCTTCCTGCTTCGCGGTTGAGAGCTTCCGTTTGGCAATATTGGTTTGCAAAGAAATGCTGGCTGGTCAGCTTCAGACCATTGACCCAGTTTACAGGCAAATATGTTAGTGTTTTCATATATTATGATGTTTTTGTTTCTACTTGTACACGTCGGATATATATCGTTTGATTATTCTTAATCTTATTGCCCTCACTCGTCAGAGTGGGGTCAAGTATTCTTATGAACAACGGGAAGTTAAACCATTTTGAGGTATAGAACATCCATCCGATTTGCATATCTTCCTTCTCTGTTTCAATCTTGTTTTGGGGGAAACGCCTGTTTTGGTCTTCGATAACCCAATTGAACCAATTCCCAAGAGATATTTCATTGGGCAGGCGGACAACCAACGAAGCGTATGTCGGGTCTTTTATATTCCGTTTGATTTTGACTTTGACCGTTCGGAAGCCGAAGTTGTCTATGTTGTCCCAATATTTCCGGTCAAAGGTACCATAGCTCAATTCCCATGGGGTATATATCGGGTGCGGGATGTCCAGGAACAGGGTTCTGCTGTACATAATCAGATATGGGATTGCAAACCACAGGATATTTGTTGTGTTCCATAGCGAATAAGGTAGCTTGCTTATCAGTTCAAACAGTAGATAGTAGCACCATCCGCCTAAAGCGCATATTGTGGTTAGAGTGAGAATGACCGCTGTTCGGGAACTGCCAATACCGATTGCTCCGAACAAATCGGAGGTTGACAGTTTGCAGAACAATGCTCCAAGGAGGATATAGGACAATATCGTGAATGTCAAGCCTCCCCAGACGTATTCGTTTTTTAGGAAACCGAACAGGCTGGGTAAAGCAACGGCAATGGAAGCCAGAAGAATGAATATGATTAATTTCTTCAGGCTAAGTTTGCTCTTGATCGTTTTTATTCCGGTCAAGACAAATATCATCACGGCTACAAATAATGGAGCCAATAAATAACGTGCAAAGAAATATAGCAATATCTTCATATTATTAGATTTTTCATAAGTTCATATTATATCCTAATCGGTTTTCTCCGAGTATAAAATCCGTTTCTCCACGTACCAGATAATCAACTTCGATATTTCTTGTTGAAAGGATGAAAAATTCAAGTATCCGGCGGACATTGGATAGATGCGTTTTTACCTCCTCATAGTCATCTGTCGGAGTATCAAGGATGATTGTCGCCGTCAAATCATCGGTTTCGCTTATCATTAGACCATTAAGGCCTAATGTCTGTCCGACACATCCGGAACCGACGGAAAGGTAAACCGTTTCATCAATCTCATGGACTTCCAGTCGCAGTTTCACCTTCAATCCCAAAACGATAAGAAGCAGTTGCTCGATAGCAGGCAGGTTCTCTTTATACCGTTCTGCATTGCAGAGGAATAGGAACAGCTTATATTTCTGATGGGAAGTAATGGATAGTTCGACATTTTCCATTACTTCAATCATCTTGATGAAGTTCTTCTTGGAGTCCGGGTCTGAAAAGAAATTCAGATGGCGGTTATTGATACGGACCTTTTCTTTGAAAAACTCTGTATCAAAGGGTGCAAAGAATTGTATAAGCTCTTTATCCTGTTTTTCATTGGCTCGGATGGCTTCAACTATCTCCTTGTTGCTCATGCCCGGTGTGCTAAGCACCAATGGATGAAATAGTAATTCCGGCAATTGATGATAGATGCTGTTTCTTGCCAGATTCAGCAATATATATTCTTTGTCGGCATTTGTCGCCGCGATATGCTGTACCGAAACACTTAATACATCTCTGGATTTCACACGACTGTTCATACCATGGCAATTAACCATAGTATGGTCCAACAGCCGCCGGTCAAGAATAAATTGAAGTTCATCATAAAAGATTTCTGCGACAAAATTTATTGCCTGACTTCGTTGGATGCTTTCCAAGGGTTTCTTTTGCGCTAACATTGTTCCCATATCAGTTCACCGTTTCGATAGTTTATGACGATGTTGTCACCCGACTTGATTTGCTCAGAGACAATCAGACGAGATACGGACTTCTTGATATAAGTTCTTATGACTCCTGCTATCGGACGTGCGCCGTATTTGGGAGAATACCCTTTGTTTGCCAGATGTTGCAATGCTTCATCCGACAAATTCAACTGGATGTTTTTCTGTTTCATCAGTTGTTCTTGCAATCTTCCAAAATGGAGGTTGAATATCTGTTTGGCGACATTTTCATCTATTGGCGCAAACGGAACCACCTCGGTGAGACGTCCCAAAAATTCAGGTCGGAAATACTGTGCCATAACCTCGATGAGCTTTCCGGAATCAGGAGTATGTCCGGATTGTATTTGTTCCACAATCCACTGGCTTCCGATATTGGATGTGAAAATGATTATGGAATTTGAAAAATCTCCTTCCCGGCCCAGTTTATCATGTATTTTGCCTTCATCCATCATTTGCAGGAAAACATCATAAACGCTGCTATGGGCTTTCTCAATCTCATCGAATAACACTACCGAATAAGGTTTCTGTCTGATTTGAGTGACCAGTAAACCACCTTCCTCATATCCTACATATCCCGGAGGTGCACCATACAGCAATGCAGCCGAATGTTCTTCCTTGAACTCGGACATGTCAAATCTGATCATGGCTGATTCGTCATCAAACAGTAACTCGGCCAGTGATTTTGTGAGTTCTGTTTTTCCCGTTCCGGTAGGGCCAAGGAAGAAGAATGAACCTATAGGCTTCTTGGGGTCACTCAGTCCGCTGCGTGATTCTATAATGGCATCTGATAAAGTCGTAATAGCCCGGTTCTGTCCTTTGACCCGTTCTTGCAATTTGCTCTCGATGCTCAAAAGTCGGTCCTTCTCGCGGGCTTGTATTTTTCCGATAGGTATATTGGTGCACTCCGCTACAATCGCCTCTATTTCCGAAGAGCGTATCTCTTCAATAGACTGGTCGGATAGTGCCTTTAATTCTTTGATGATGCCCGACAAACGTCCTGCTTTTATCGCGATGTCATCTTCTTTATCCCATACATAGTTGTCTGACAGTTTGGTGGTCAATACGACACTGATTTTGCTGAATACAGAACGGTATAGTAAGTAAAGCGGCCCTTCAGATATTTTTTCGTCGAGACTCTTTATTTCCTCAAAATCCGCTTCCAAATCAGAAACACTGGCTCGTGCATTCTTATTGCATAGCCGGACGGCAGCAGCGGTTCTGTCAAGCAGGTCGATGGCGGCAGATGGCAGGCTGCGTTCCTTAAAATATCGTTTGGAGAGTGCGATTGAATCTTTAATACACGCATCTGAAATTCTCAGCTCGTAATAGTTTTCAATCCTTTTTTTATGTAATTGTATGGCACTTTCAAGTGTAGCCGTATCCAGTTCTTCAATCTTTATGATATCAAGACGCCCTTCTATCGGATGCTTTTCGATGTTCTTCCGGTAAGAATCGTTCGTGAGTGTGAGAACAAGATTTGCGGCTCCCTCGCTGATTTGTGCACTTAATATGTTGATGAGTGTGGATGCTTTGCCTGATACGCTGTTCTCCAAAAGGACCTGTAAATCATCAATCACCAGCACAGCTTGTTCCAATTGGTTGAGCTTGTGCATCAGATTGACAACTTTTTGTGCTATCTCCGTTTCAGACGAGGTTGATGCGAGCAGTTTTGCCGTATTGAGTCCGACAATAGATATTTGCTTTAACATCTCGTCTTCATTCTCACAGATATCTTTGACAAAGGCGTTGATGATGGAACTCTTCCCGATACCGGATTCACCGACAATCAGTATGCCCTTGTTCTCTGAGCGTTCGAGGCATTCTAAAATAGTACGGACCTCTTTTTCCCTACCGACGACAAAGCCACCGGCATTGATGGTTTCTTGCTTTTTTAGGTTGTCGGCATAAGGAACGCTTGCTGTTATCTGCATTTCCTCTCCTTGATAAGAATGCAACGGGGTAAGGGCATTGTAGTGGGACAATATGTCATCTTCCGAAACATCCAGTATCTCTATCTGCTGATGCGAATATACGACACCTTCACGCAATATGGCGGTAAACACACAGATGGAGTCTATGGAATCCGCTCCTAATTTAATTTTAGACCGTTCGGACTCATCCAAGACTTTTGACACTTCTTCGTCAGGCTCCACTTCTTCTGTGGAAGTGCCACTGGACCTATACATTTCGCGGTGGGTGTCAAACCATTCCATTATGTAGCCGACATCCTTCTGCATCGAGGATAAAATTTCTTTTAGACCCGTGTTTTCTGCAAACATGGCCATGACAAGATGTGACACGCCGAACGTGTTATGCTTGTCTTGAAGTGCCATTCCTCTTGCTATCTTAAGGGCAGACACCAAACTTGGACTATAATTGCTATCATTCATACGAATTTGATTTTATAGTTTGAATTACATACAGAGCGTTCAGTCAAATCTTTTTCAAGATAATGGGCCAATTCTTCCAGATTGGGAATTTCATCTTTATCAAATTGTCCAAGTTTTATCTTGACCTCTGTCACTCTGATTAATCCTTTTTTGCTGTCAGGAGATATAGCTACGCCATTACCGACTTCGACTGATTCAACATGTTTTCCCAGCTTGTGAAACAAGTAGCTTTTGATGTCTTCTTTAGATATAATCCGTTCCCGGGACAACAGACCATACCTTAAACTATTAATAAGTTCCTGTTCGCTATCATGCGTTGTTCCTCCTTGCATACAAGTGCGCAACATGATGCCTGAAGCGTCATATTTTTCTATGTTGAATTGCTGTATCAGTGTGCGTTCATTGAAACCGTTCGCCAGAGATCCGGAAGTCACCCAATATTTTATCTCGGCATTGGTCGCATCCTTTTGTGGGACACTTAAAACAAAGGCCTTTATTTTGTTATCTCCTTTTAGCGTGGCCTCCAATCCTTTCTCTATATCATTTATCTTGTTGAACAACTCTTTGAGCTGCGTCGAAAGTGCATCCGGATTCATTGAAGCAAAAGCACTCCCGTCTTCTTTCATTAATTGTAACACTTTTGAAATTAATGAGCGGGCACTGTCCGAATCAAATCGTTCAAGGTCGCCAAAATACAGGCTGAATATACCTGTCGGATTTTCCTCATACTGGTTCAGTCGGTTTACATATTCCCGGCCTTTGTTGTCTTGAAACGAGCGTATGTTCAAGAATTGTGTACGGCCCGGACATTTCAGGGGTATAATTCGTCCGGTGGAACGGAAATTATGCTGTTTGTAAACGATTTGTCTGTTTACAACCGGAAATGTGTTCAAATATACTTCCAGATTTTCAAGACTTTCTTTCGTGAATATTTCAGGAAAGACTATCTTGACCCAAAAGAGATTCTCAGAGTCATCCGGGACCTCGCAGTCGGCCACATAACCGGGAAACATTTCTCGGTAGGTATGTTTCTCTTTGGAAGCATCTTTTATACCCACATTAAAATATAGGTCACTATAAAAATCGCGGATTTCATCAAAGTAGTGCGCATTACTATATGGATCTTCAACATGAAGGCCTGTTTTTGCATTCAATCGGTTTCCTGTGCAGTCATAGAAGAAAGCCATATTCATAAACGGAAGCAACCCCATATCGGAAGGCTTGATACAAAACATTACAGAGTCCATTTTTTGCAGGACTTCTTTAGACACATCCAGCCCGACCCAGATGCAATAATCCGCTATCCGGTTTTTAGGGCCAAGGAAGCGTGTTGGAGTGCTAAAGCTATCGGTTGAATGCCTTATACTATCGTTGTATGCGATTGCTTTGACTTTTGCATCAACCAGTTTATAGGAAAACAAAGGGGTTATAAAGACTTGAATATCCCCTTTGCCAAATATGTTTTTCTCTGCATAAAAATGATCTTCGGCATCAAGTTCGCAACATTCCCCATGATTGGGGGTAATAGTCATAAGCGCATGGGCCGGCTTTGGCAGCGACCATTTGTTTCCTATGAGTATTCTGGACAGGCGGTGAAGTATCCGTGAATCGGACTGATCTATTTCTTGATGCAGCTTGTTGGACTCATGGGCAAAAACTTCAAGCAGCAAATCTATCACGGGGTCCATATCGCGTATATCGGATACACCCCAAAACTCCATAGCCTGCTTTAATATTCGTTCCTTTATTGCGATTTGTTTCTTGTCTGACATAGTTCGATTATTGTGATAAAGGGCTTATATATAATGAGGTGTTAAAACTGAATTTCTCGTTGGTTCTATCCATTATTCCGGTCACCGTTATTTGTGCCTTTCTTCGGATATGAGATACTTTATCTATATTTTCTTCTTCTATTTCCAAAAGGGTGACGTTCACATCTACATTCCGTAGTCTCTTTTCATATTTCTCTATCGTTTTTATTAAGGAGTTTTTTACTCCTTCCTCCCAATCGCTGATTTTCACAAGTTGGTTGAACTCAAGGTCCCATATCATGGAACCAAAGTCTTCTCGGCCGATAACTTCCCCATGGTGAGAAAGAATCAGTAGCATGATGTGTTGGGCTATCGATTCCTGATAGGAACACCTTTGCAATTTCTTGGCAACAGCCGATTGCAATTGTAATGGCATTTTCAGGTAAGTCATACTATTCTTTTATTTTATTCTATTTCGCAAATATACTCTTTTCCTTGTTAGATGCCAATAAAATGCTCCTAAAAATTTGACGGTTTCAGAAATAATTCATATATTGCGCACGGTCACAAAACCAAAAGAGAGCTATAAAAAAAGTATGATATTAAAAAGTAAATTCTATGGCAATCTACAATTATGGAATTGGAGGCAACGAAGTAAAAGTCGATGCGAACGAATCCATCGCGGAAATCCCCTCCAACCGAACTTTGATAGTTCAAAAACTGACAGATGAAGCTCCTGCGGCTCCGGAAAGCGTGTATGGTTTGGAAACCATTGAAGATGTGTTCCAACGTTTTGAACCAACAGTTGACTTATGCCACGTGGATGCGGAAGGTAATGAAATCAAGGAAATCATGACATTCACCGGACTTGGAGACTTCGGAGCCAAGAAGATTAAAGAGAAGAGTGATTTCTTGAGTAAACTTGACATTGAGAAAGAGCAGGGTGTCAGAATAACTCGCCAGCTTACTTCCAACCGCGCTTTACAGAAAGCACTTGAAAATCCGGAAGTCAAAAATGCCATTATGGACGTGATTGAATCATCAATCGAGGAGATTCTGGCAAATCAAAAGAAAGTAGAACTTTAATCTTTTACTAAGATGAAGCAGGAAACTCAACAACAGACAGCCAGTACGACAACCTCACAGAAAGTCGTATCACAACAGGCGCAAAAGTCATCTGCATCGGCAATAGACAAACTCAAAGAATTTGGTGGCTTCGCTTTTCTTGAAAATATCATAGATGGGTATTCCAATCTTAATCCGGCACGAAAGGCCCGTCGCAACATCTTCCTCACGGATGAACAGTGGGAAAATGAACGTAAGGCCTTGGTTAATCGCTTAAGCGTATGGCTCAAACTCTTACGTGAGAATGACACTGCCGAACAAATGCGGGACAAGGCCAAAGAAACCGCAGAAAACGCCGAGAACCTTCTTAATCATAACTTGAAGAATGCTCTTGCCAGGACACGGGAACTTGAAAGCGCATATCGCACTATTGCGTTCTTTTACAAGAACACGGAAAGTGATAAGGTGAAGAATGTCACCATTGTCAATGCGACCATGGAGCAGCTTCAGGATTTGGACAATACCATTTTCGCTGACCACATTAGCAACGAACTCAAACAGAATTTTGACCGTCTTGACCTGCGTCGCAACTACTCCTTGCTTGTCGTTCCTGGGTATATAGGCTCAAATGCCATTTTGGATAAGTGGTCTAAAATGGCATACGAGAACAAGGTTTTTCTTGTTACAGACTTCCAAGACCTTGAAACTCCGGACGATGTAGTAGATATATTCTTCAATGCCAATCATACGAGTGGAGATGTGTTCAAATCGAATACTATTATGACCTGTAACTGGTTGCTTGGTCGTCAAAGAGAGGAAAGCGTTGGAGAAGAAGAAAATCTTTATATTCCGCCATCTTCTTCACTTGCCGGAAAAATATACAACACCTTAATGTCTCAGGTAGTAGCCGGAAAGAAATTTGGTGGACTTAATGAAGTAGAAAGTGTACGCTTCGACCTTCGCAAGAGCGAGATTTCAGAGCTTGAACGTATGGGGCTTGTGCCGATGGTGAACGAGTACAGCAAGGTTATGGCTTTCTCCGCCAAGACATTATTTAATGGAGATAATCTTGGCTTGCAGACCTACTCCGTAGTTCGTGTATTCGACTATATAACGAAGGTACTGATTGACTTCCTGAACCGTCGGGCATTTGAAAATTGGACTACTCGCACGGAAGCAGATTTGCGTGGTCAGGTTGTGAAATTCCTCGATAGTGTAATGGGACCGAACAAACTCATCGAACGCTTCAAGGTTATGAAGATTGAACAAGACCCGAATCAGAAAGACCGTGTGCTTCTTGACATCCACATCACACCGTATTTCCCGGCAAAAAGCTTCGTGATACAGCTTGCCGGTCATAAAGGCGATAATCCGGAGGATGCTATTTGGGAAAGCGAATATCATCAAGAATAGTATTGAATAATTTTAAATTTACAGATGGGCATAACTATGCCCATCTGTAAATCATTTATCAGGGTCATGTGTTGCTGAAATTATATGTCTTATTATTGAAATCTTTACTTATATGAAACTCCGAGATGTGGATATTATTATTTCTGGTACAAAAACTGGGGATACCTATTATGCAAAATCTTATCCATGCAGTGATATGGATAAGAATAGCAAAATAGAGCTCTATGGAGTCCCTGTATATTATGTCTATATCAAAGGTACTGATGATAAAGGTCAAAGTGTAAAATATACATGGAAAGCATTACGCTTCATGCCGTATTATAACCCACCAAATTTTAGTTCTTATAAAACAATTGGATGGGTTAATAGTGGCTTGCATAAGCTCAATAGGCAGCCTGCGCCAGAATATAAAAAAGCCTATGAAGTACATAATACATATTCTCAACATAATGGTGCAATAGTTCTAAAAGGAACTTTTTACATTCACGCTGGTCCTGAAGATCTTACTCATATTGGATGGGGAGCAGCAGGGTGCGTTGAAATAATAGGAAGTTTTAGTGAGTTTAAAGATCAAGTAAAAGAATTATCGGGGTCAACTCAAGTTGATGCGGATAGTGCAATTTCTGAATTAGTTTTTTATAAAAAACTTTATATAGAAATTGAATATGCTACTCCACCCAATATTAAAGCAAATTTTTATAAAGAAGTTAGTATAAAAAGGAGATAAGATTTATGTGTAACATAAAATATATACTATGTACTATATTTTGTATGTGTGCATATCTTCATGCTGCTGCAATCTGTAGCGATAGTATATCTGATAAGTTTTCATATAAGGTACTTGAAAATCTCAATTATTGTTGGGATAATAATAATATTGTCTATGAGGATACTAATTCCAAAGATACTGCTTTATTTGTCTCGTCTCATAAATACATAATCTCTCCTATTTTAAACGCTTTTTGTAATAATGTGAACGAACAGACAGAGTTGGCTAAGATCGGATATTGTTGTAAGCATTATCTCATTAAAGTCCCAAATAAATCAAAGAAAAATATACAATATTACTCTATAGAAATCAATATTCTATCTAATATAAAGAGCCATGCCCCCATAACCTCAAAAATAGAAGAATTAAAAAAACAGGACTATGCGATTATTGATATTATATCAGAGGCTCCTGTTATGTGTCTTGTTTTTGTGGAAGCAGATTATTTAGTAGCCGTAACTTATAATATGTTCTACGATTTTGATGATGTATTATCCTTTTCGAAATTCTTTGTAAAAGAACACTTCTCAACAAAATAATTAGATGTCATTACACAGTGAATATAAAACGTAATACATCCTCTTTCAAAGAAAAAATAGAGTTTCATTTTTCGATATATAATGCTTCTTCATTCTTATAATTCTCACATGAATAATCCAACATGAAGTTTTCTTTATATGAAATCATTAGGGTCTCATTTAAATTGACTTCTCTTATCGCAACCGGAAACTATCAGGGATTTAATGTAGATGTGCAGCAAGTTTTCTTCGTGTAGTGAGTGCTCTTTTTTCAAATTGGAGATTTTCCTATAATATAGCAATAAATAAGTAAATTAATACGTCTATTATTGAAATGCAAATTTATTGGTAAACGTAGTTTTTATATTCTGTCTATTGTTTGTAAAGCATAAAAATGTATATTTGCAACAGACCCAATTGCTCTATATCAAAACAAATGAAAAGAGAATGGAATAGCTGTATAAATACTTACAGTCTACCTTGGGATATTATCGTCAATTCAGAAAAGAAGAAGTTTATCGAAAGCTAAAATAAAAATATTTCCTTTTACTGATTTTTGCAGATTTATTTTTATAACATACTATATAATAGTGAAACAGAAAGAAAAGAAAGCTCGAAATAGGAGGACAAATGAACAAATAGACAAGGAGGTAATATCCGAACTTGAAAAGCTTGTAGCTGAATACGGTTTTGGTAATGTCAATTTGAGTGCATTGATGAAAGCTGCAAACATAGAAGCTAATGTGTTTTATAGAAGATACGGCTCGATGGACAATCTTTACGACAGGCTTGCCAAGCAGTATGATTTCTGGATCAATGATGCTATTGACGTTTCCAGCCTGAACATATTGGGACCTAAAAAGTTTTTTGCGGAAACATTCAAGACCCTTTATAGGAACTTGTCTGATAACACTGTAATGCAAAAGTTGTTACTTTATGAAATGTCGGTTATCAATGAAACGACAAAGAGAACAGCAGAAACACGGGATATTATGAATCTAAATTTGATTGCGTTTTATGACAATCTGTTTAAACCGGCGAAAATCAATATTAAAGCTATTATGGCGAATCTGATTGGAGGAATTTATTATCTGATACTTCATAGGAGGTGTGCGAAAACCTGTACAATAGATTTTAGTACTCAAGAAGGGGAAAAGGTCTTTTTCGAATGGATAGATTTTCTAACAGATGCCATTTTTGACAAACTGGAAGCGTATGAAAGGAATAGAAAAGCAGCTCAAGAAATGTTATCAGACGGCATAAGTGAGTTTAAAATATGTAAATACATGGGCATCAATAAAAATGACTTAAAAATGTTACTTTCAAATAGCCATAGAAATTCACGAGAACTTTCAAAGGAAAGCTAAAAATTTTATTTATAGTACATATCATATTAATAAGTAGAATACCATAAAATATTCGCAAAACTCCATTGCTGCGTAAATCCCTATCCGGATACTTTGTATTAATAGCGGTCATTATCTGTATAGCCGTCGTGTGTATCCATGAACATATAAGTGATTATGGACTTAATAGTCTAATCAGGCCATTGGAGCAAGGGGTATTTGACGTTAGCTATTGTCGGTTACTTTTATAATTTTTTTCTATATCCCTCTGTATAAGGACTGATAGGCTGCTACAAGAAAAATCTGACACGCTTTGTGTAGCGCGTTACATAAAGTGCGTCAAGTTATTTTTCAAAGGGTACACGAACAGACTTGAAATTGCGGAATGATATAACTATATCACTATTCACAGTTTCAAGGTAGTCTTTGGAGCTTAGTCCTGCATGTCCGTTCTCCTGTTTTATTATTCCCTGCTTTAGCGTTTTCTATTCCTTTTTTATATACTTCTATTTATCGCTTTTCTGCTGCCGTGCAACCTGCCGTGGATTGAATTTTTCCGCAAAGGTAATCGCCAGTCCCAGTCGTGTCAATGCCGGCATTCAGCCGCAAGTGAAGCGCAAAAATCTTCCTCTCCGCTGGTGAGCGTATTTTTCCTCTTCAGCCTTGCCAAATTGTTCCTGCCGCCTTTGGATGCAGAAAAAATCATCCCGGAGGTCGCAAACAGGCCAAACAGAGGGAAATAAAGAATATTTATAAACTAAGGTAACGGTAGGATTAACCACCTGCCACAAAAAGAATTTATTATGTTATACGTTCACACAATTGGTCGCATTGGCAAGGATTGCCAGGTTATTACTGGAGCACACGGTTCATTTATTGCATTTGATATTGCGGTAGATGACTATTCACATGGAAACAGCATCACTACTTGGGTAAGGGTACGGAGTAAGAAAGAGAACCATATTCGACTATCCGAATATCTTACCAAAGGACGGTTATTGCTCATTGAAGGGACACTTTCGGCTTCACTGTGGAAGGATAAGGATGAAAACTGTCAGATTCAACTATCCATTACGGCAGACGCATTGGAGTTCATCAATACCGGAAAGCGTGAGGGTACAACTTCAGAAGCAGAGAGTCCGACAGATGCCGCAAGCAATGTACCTGTACCACCGGTAGCTATGCCGCAAGAGGACAAGGAAGACTTGCCGTTCTGATGATGTGCATATAGAGTATTGAACAACAATAAATACTAAATGTAGTATTTACTAATTATAGTAAAGTAGGAAGTTAGTGAGTTACCTATTGCTGAAAGTAGTATTTACTACATTTAGTCTATTAGTATTTTAGTATAGTAGTAAATACTAAAATACTCTTTTTAGTAAAATAGTATATACTAATTATAGTATTTACTAAGAATAGTATTATCTTTGTATCGCATATAAAGACATCAAATTATGACAAAAATTATAGCTGTTTTGAATCATAAGGGTGGGGTTGGCAAGACAACTACCACCATCAATCTTGCCGCTGCTTTGCGACAGAAGAAAAAGCGTGTACTGGCTATCGACATGGACGGGCAAGCAAATCTTACAGAATCGTGTGGTCTCTCCATTGAGGAAGAACAAACGGTGTATGGGGCAATGAGAGGTGAATATCCCTTACCGGTTATCGAACTGGAGAACGGACTTGCTGTTGTGCCGTCCTGTCTCGACCTGTCGGCGGCAGAATCCGAACTGATAAACGAGCCGGGACGTGAGTTGATACTGAAAGGTCTGATTACGAAGTTGCTTGACAGTCGGAAGTTTGACTACATCCTGATTGATTGTCCACCTTCACTGGGCTTGCTGACACTCAATGCCCTTACCACAGCGGACTTTCTGATTATTCCGGTGCAGGCACAATTCCTCGCCATGCGCGGAATGGCGAAGATTACAAGCGTAATTGAGATTGTCAAGGAACGCCTGAACCCGAACCTGAGTATTGGTGGCATTGTTATTACCCAGTTTGACAAGCGCAAGACACTCAACAAGAGCGTAGCTGAAATTATCAATGACTCTTTCTGTGACAAAGTGTTCAAAACGCTTGTACGGGACAATGTGGCACTGGCCGAAGCTCCTATAAAGGGAAAGAACGTCTTTGAGTACAATAAGAACTGCAATGGAGCCAAAGATTATATGGCTTTAGCACAAGAGGTTTTGAAATTAAAATAAGACAATATGGGCAAGAGTGATTTATTGAAAGACAGTATGAAAAGCGGACTGGACGGATTGCTGTCATCCACGAAGAAATCTCCGCAAAAGAAGGAAGCCACACCACTTAAAACTGAAAAAGAGCCTGCGGTACATTGCAATTTCGTTATCGACAAGAGTGTTCATACGCGTATGAAATTCCTTGCTATTGAGAAGAATATGTCATTGAGAGACATTGTAAATGAGGCGATGAAGGAGTATTTGGAAAAAAACGGTAAGTGAGGGTATGTTCCTCGCTTACCGTTCTTTTAAATCTGTGACTTCTGTTAGTACGTTATGCCGATATGTATTGCTACATATCAGTCATTGACAACCCTTTGTATGACAGGGAATAACCTTTGAACTCTCCCGTTGCACGCATGAAAGCGGCTGCTTTCGCTTCCAGTTTTTCCATGTCGATATTTTCGGCCTTGCGTTTGACTTCGAAAAATGTCGCCGTATCGTCCAGTTCGTTTTCAGCTACTATGTCTATTTCGTTCTCACCCTTGCGGTCCCACCAGCCTCCGATACGCGTATAGACTTGCCGTTCTATCAGTACACGCTTAAAGTAACGTTCAAGCATCAGACCGCTGAAAGTTTCATAATCCCGACCTATAATCATCTTCACACTTCCATAGTTCTCTATCTCCAGCATATAGCTGTACTTGTAGATGAAGCGGAACCAGAACGTGAAAAAATTATCCTCGATGACATACCGGACATTCTTGGCGGAACTCTTCTCGAACAGCGGTTGCTTCTTCGATATGATTTCGTATTCTTTTTCCAGCTTGGTAAGATAACCGCCGATTTCCTTGCCTACCACGTTTTCAATTTCCGAACGGGATGTTTTTCCTCGTGCAATGGCCGATAGTATGGAGAAATAGATTCCGTAATCCTTGCCGAACTCTTCGATAAGAATCGCTTTACCCTCGCCCAAAAATATGGAGTCGGCCTTTATAATCTGGTCGAGCATAGTCGTTTTGGTTGTTGCTCCTGCATCCACGAGTAGTTGTACATACTTCGCCACACCGCCCGTGAAAGCGTACAATGCCAGCAGATCTTCCGCCGTGTAGCCGGGGTTGTATTCCGAAAGAATATCTTTCAGAACAGTTGGGGTAAACGGACGCACAGTCATAAAGCGCGACTGCCGGTTATACAACGGCTCTTTCTTATCCTTGAATATCTTTGTCATCATGGAATAAATCGAACCACAGACAATCAGGTTAATACGGGACTTCGGGCTGTATAGATCCCAGATGCGCTGCATATCGCTGAACACCGATTTGTTCACACGGAAAAACTCCTGGAACTCGTCGATAAAGAGTGTGATGGGACGTTCTGCCGAAAGTTTCATCAGGTACTCGAACACATCGGTAAAGTGTTCGGCCCGCCCCATGGTTGGGACTCCCAACTTGTTCTCTATTTCAAGCCGGTAGTCCTCACACAAATCGCCTTCGGCTTTCCGGGCAACAAAGAAATAGAGAATCGGTTCGTCCTCGTATGCCTTCCACACGAGTGATGTCTTACCGATACGGCGACGTCCCGTTACCACTGTAAACTGAGCATTGTTTTTGGCCATTTCGCGAATCTTGCGAAGAGAGGCTATTTCTTCTGTCCTGTCAAAAAATCTCATATCCTTATCCTTTTTTATTGCTGTTTCCGAAACGGCTGTTTCCGAAACGGCTGTTTCGTTACTGCAAAAATAATGCAAATTTCTGGTAAAACAGGCAATTGATACAGATTTATTTAGCGAAATGGCTCAAAGGATTTTTATCTGGTAAGTTCCATTCCTGTTTTACACCGTCTGGTCTTACGTCCTTCCGCTTGTCCCGTTGTATCGTTAATCATCCCTTTATAGTTCCATCCGTTTTACCATCCGCCTTTCAGCGTATTCTTCCTTTTCTATATTCTTTTAATGCCACTCATCCGGTCCATTCCTGCCATCACCGGTTGGTTTTCCAGACGCAAAGGTGGACTGCCGCGCTTGATTCCGTCGCTTTGAAGTGCATTTCCTATAAAATTCTTCCTTTCTGCGAAAGAGTAATTTTCCGGAAAAAGCGTCGGAAATCGCTTATTCGTCAGTCCTTGTAAAGCATCTGTAAATCCCAAGCGGTTCAGGCAGAAAAGAGAACCGAACAAAGGGAAAATAAAAAATTAAATATTAAAACCAATTAAATTTTTATGATTATGGAAGCAACAGCAATTCAATCAGTAGAGAAAAACATCACAATGGTAGCATTGGCAAACGTGCAGCCGAGCAATTACAACCCACGTAAGAATTTTGACGAAGCGAGCCTTGCAGAACTTTCCGAGAGTATTCGTCAGCAGGGTGTGTTACAGCCTATTGGAGTACGCCCAATAGAAGACAACCGCTTTGAGATTGTTTTTGGAGAACGCCGATATCGTGCCTCCCTCATGGCAGGATTGGAAGACATTCCGGCTGTCGTTATGGAAATTTCAGACGAAGTTGCCGAAGAAATGGCGGTAACTGAAAACCTCCAGCGCAAGGATGTTACCCCGATAGAGGAAGCAAATGCCTACCAAAAGCTCATTGATAGTGGTCGCCACGATGTGCAGTCTTTGGCGGTGCAGTTCGGTAAAAACGAAAGCTATATCCGCACACGCCTTAAATTCGTTTCCTTAATGCCCGAAATCGCACAGCTTTTGGAACAGGACGAAATCACAATCAGCGTAGCGAGCGAAATTTGCCGTTATGGGGAAGATATTCAGAAAGAGGTGTACAACAAGCATCTTAAAGAGGGGGTGCAGTACAATAGTTGGCGAGGAATGAAAGCCTCTGATGTTGCACGGAACATCGAACGGCAATATACCACCGACTTGGAGCGATACGCATTTGACAAGACCCTCTGTCTGTCGTGTCCTCACAATACAAATAATATGATGTTATTTTGCGAGGGTGGTTGCGGAAATTGCGCCAATCGTACTTGCCTTGCTGAAATGAATGCAGCATATCTCACGGAGAAAGCCGTGCGCCTTATGGAAGAACGCCCTGAGGTATCCCTCTGCTATGAAAGTTTCAACAGCAATGAAGCCGTAGTAGAACGTCTTACCGCCATGGGTTACGAAGTGGAAAGCCTTAACTATTATGCAAAGGCATATCCCGAACAGCCCGAAGCACCCCGAAAAGATGAGTACGACACCACCGAAGAATACGAACAGGCACAGAGCGAGTTCGAACAGGATTTGAACGATTACACGGAAGAATGCGAAGAAATCCGTACCCGAAGTGAAGCAGGTGAAATCATCCTTTATTTCCGTATTGAGAGCAAGGACATCGTACTCTGTTATGTTCCGAAAGTTACCTGTACTACCAATGACACAAAACAGGAGCAGACGCTTTCACCGGTAGAGAAGTTGGAAAAGCAAGACAAACGCAACAAGGAAATTGCCCTTGAAAAGACTGTAGAGGACACAAAAAAACAGATTTTGGAGGTTGATATGTCCGATTGCAAGTTTGGGCAAGACGAGGACAAGATGATTTATTTCTTCTTGCTATCATCCCTCCGCAAAGAGCATTTCGAAGCGGTAGGTATCGAGGAAAAAAAGCCTTATTCCTACCTTACAGATGAAGAAAAGATAAACATCATTGCCAACCTCACGAGCAAGCAGAAAGCGATTATTCGCAGGGATTTTCTAATTGCTAATTTCAAGAACGCATACGGCAACAATGCCATTGCATCCCTCTTGCTTGACTTCGCACAAAAACATATGCCCGACCTGTTGGCAGACATCAAGAACGGACATAATGAAGTGTATGAGAAGCGTCACCAACGTATCGAAGAGAAAAAAGCCGTTCTTTTGGTGCAGGAACAAGCAAAGCAGGAAGCGGAGCAATCTGACAAACAGCAATCCGAAGTAGGGATGCAGACCGAAGAACAGCCACAAGAGGAAGATATTGCAGCTTAACCATAATCAGTAACCAACGAATAGAGGGTGGAGTAATCTGTCCTCTATTCGTTCCTAATTTGTAATTAGATTAAGGTGAAGATGTTCACGGACAACTGCTCCAAACCGTTGTCGGGCGGCGCGTCTGCCGGGCAAACCCGCCATCCGCGCGATTATGCCTTTTCTATCCCATTTATAGCTACCTCCCGATACCCCGCCGCCACCCGTCTTCATTTATACCTATCAGTTTCCTCCTTTTTATCTTTTCCATCTTATTCCTTCTCCGGTTCCTTCCTGTCCTCGCCGGTTGGTTTTCCAGACGCGAAGGTGGACTGCCGCGCTTGATTCCATCGCTTTGAAGTGCATTTTTATAAAATTCTTCCTTTCTGTGAAAGAGTAATTTTCCAAAAAAAGCGTTGGAAGTAGCTTGTTCGTCAGTCCTGTAAAGCATCTGTAAATCCCAAGCGGTTCAGACAGAATATAGAACCGAACAGAGGGAAGAAAAATAAATCATTAAAATTTCATGACAATGGACAACATCAAAGAAAGCAAAGAGTACAAACTTGCCAAAGAATGGGAAATGGCAGTGAATAGTTTTAGTTTCAATCCCAAGCGTTTTGCAGCCGCTATACCTGATATGCACCCCACACTGCAACAGAGCCTCTATAGATTGTTTAAGGAGTGCATCATTGTGATGGCGGATGAGACACGTCGCTATGATGACCGCAATCGTGCGTCACATGAAGAAGCAAAGTGTCTTATGGAATACCTCAAGACAAATGGAAAGCATATCCCATTAAAATAACAAGCGTATGAAAACACAAGAAGTACAATTTGGCGGCAATAACTATCCTTGCCGTGTGGTGGAATCCAACGAGGGTGAAGAACTCCTTATCGGCTCGATTACCTTGCTTGATGCCCTTCAGCCCGGTAGTTTCAACGATGAAAACGAAGGCTTCGCAAGCAAGGAAGCCGAAAGAATCTATGACGAGGTTTTCTTCTTTACCGACATGGCAAACCTGCGACTGACAGACGTAGAATTGGTTGCCGAACTGAAAAAGGACAACCCGGAATGGTTCGAATAAAAAAACAATAATCATCTTAAAAATAGCATAGTTATGGAAAAAGAGTATGTAATACAAATAGCACAGACCATTCAAGAGCAGTTGATAGGACTTACCCCTATGCCCGTCCTCATGTCATGGGGTATCGCAGAGTTTGCAGCCACCATCTTCAAAGACCTGCCTGCACTTCGTATCAAAGTAAACGGACTGTTACACACCGGATACGTCATTATTGCACTTAATGGGTCGGACTATTATGAGGTATATCTGTTGAAAGGCAAAGATGCAGAGTGTGTCAATGAAGAAGTTTGTTACAACGAGTTAGGGGATGTCATTGACAGGGCAATTGAATGCGGTACTGACAAAGAGGAATACGAAAAAATTGCCATCAGCAACTCACCCAATTATTAAGCAGGTAGCTCACCTGATAAACCAGAAGAAGAGATTAGTTAGTAGTAAACCGCCAGTACGATTGTACTGACGGTTTTTGTTGTTTTTATTTACATTATATGTCAGACAGCCGGATTTTTATTTCGCGTTGCGCTTATTTTGAACGTCTTTTATCATCTCTTTCACATCTTGCCCCACTTGTACGAAGTTTTTATATAGGATGCGCTCCCGTTCCTCTCTCGACTTGAAAGTGTAGAACTTCGGCAGCGGCACATACGCCGCTTCTTCTTTCTTGATTTCTGCCATATCAAAATCTGTTTTGCAGAAGAACTTTGTAGTCTTGAACTCTTCCGATTCTTGAATATTCATTGAACCGCCCATACCTGTTTTCGTCTTCACAAAGTCCCGTGCCGTCTGACCGCATATCCATCCGGTTGCCATATCCGAGATTTTCGAGGCAGGCACAAGGTTATCCATATTCTCATTGAGATTGATACTTGTTTTGTCCCGGTCAATAGTCACGCCTTTTTTGACCTGGACCACCTTGCCGAAGATGTCATTGGACAACCATTCCAGCGTTTCTTTGGCACGTGCCGAGCCGCTTACCACATTACCTACCGTCGTAATGATCTTTTGCATACCTACCTTACCATAATCGGCTTCCAGTTGCGGTAGTTCCTGAAAGCCGAGCGTTACACTCACCTTATTGCTTCGCGCTGTACCTATCAGACGGTCTATTTTGTGAAAGTAGAGTGTCGGTAACTCGTCCACTATAATACTCACAGGAATATTTTTCCCCTGCCCGGTATTCACACGGGTAACGAGACGGTTTAGGATAAGAGCGTTCAATGCACCGATGATGGATTCCATTTCCGGGTCATTTGCAATCAGCAGGTAACTCGGATTCTTCGGGTCACTCACCTTCAGGTCGAAGTCATCGCCATCCCGGTGGAATATCCAGTAGCTCTCTTTGGTTGCCAGACGCGAGGTATAAACACGTAACGTGCCAATCATACCCTCCAATTGTTCCATTGCCTTATTTTTGAAAGCTGTCTGGAATGGACCAAGCAGCGGAGCAACCTCATTGTCAGTTTCCAGTACCTCGAAAATCGTCTGATAACTTTCATTCAAGAATGACAGAATATGTGGCATGTCCGAATACTTTCCCAGCCAGTAGGCAGGTTCCACGATATTGCCGCCTTCACGGTCGCGCACGATACCTGTCGGTTTCCAGAATTTGGTCTGCGGATCTTGCTGTCTTTCCGCATATAGAGGCTTGCCGTTGGCATCGTAGGGTTCACGTTCATAATTCACGAAGAAGTAGATACAAGCGGCAAGGAAGTTTACCGCCGAGGTTTGGAAGAACTGGTCGCTTCCGCCGCCTCCCTCTTTCTTACCCTTTTGTAGGCTTTCCAATAATGTTTCCGCCGTTTCGCTGGCCGCCGCAAGATTGTTGATGTACTTTGCCTGAATTGGATTCACCCGACGGCTGTACTCCACATCCACAAAATTAATCATGTTGAACTTGCACCCTTGGGGTACTCTGCCCAGTTTCTCGTTCTTCTTGTAATGGTAGTAGAGCTTGGTCGCCAATGTAGGAAACTTGTAGTCATACACCACCATGGCGAAACCTTTGGCCGAATGCTGTCGGATAAACGGCTCTATGATACTGAAAGTCTTACCCGATCCCGGTGTTCCAACTACCCATGTTCCTCGAAAGCAGTTGCTTACAGAAATCCACCCCTTACGGAATTTACCCTTATAGTAGTATCGCATGGGGATATTTACGCTGTATTCATTCTCGACTTTTTCTTCACATTGTTCAAAACTTTCATTCTCGAAGTTGAAACGGTCTTTCATCAATCCCTCCTTGATGAACTTTGAAATGTTGTCTAATGCGATATGTACCAGTACTACGCCAGCAATGGAGGCAATCATATAGAGAATGATATTCAGAGGTAAGGTATAAAGCCTTGTTTCCATCGTATGGCCGAACAGCCATACGGAGAGTACGAGCAGCAATAACCCACTCGTCAATGGATACACCACCTGCCGGCGTGCGTTGAACTCCAGATGCTTCTTGTTCCGCGTTCCGACACAAGTGATGCAGATAAGCAGTACCGTTGCGATTTTGCTGTACACAAGATTGCCGTCGTGGTAAATCATCCATTGTTTGATGCGTCCGTGAATTTCGGTCAGTATGCCGCCCCAGTGGTCGAGCATTGCAGGGTCAATGGCATATTCAAAGAACTCCAGCAGCACGGACACATATACCACTGTGCGGAATATTTTATAGAACCCTTGCAATTCCTTACTTTCTTCCATAAGTCAGTCTGTTATTAGTCCTTGTTTTCTACGATACCAATGATTACCTACTCTGATTACATCCATACCGAACCATGCACCATTCTCGTTCAGTTTTGTTTTTATCTTATCAAGTGTTACCGGACCGATACCCCAGATTTCCATGAGATATTGCTCGTTAAGATGAATCAGGTCTCCGATATATAATATTCCATGAGATTCAAGATGGCTTTTGATGGATGGGGTAATACCCAAACTGAATACCGGTTCCGAGAGATAGTGTACTTCTTCTGCCTGAATGTTATTCAGGGCTATTTCAAGCCCCACTTTGATTCTTTTGAGAGAATCAAGGCGTTCTTGCATCTTTTGGATGACAAGCTCGTCTTGCTGTATCTCATTGCGTAATTGGGTTGCTCTCTTTACAAGTTCGGCATTACTTCTTTTCAACTCTCCGTTAATATCCGCCATTGACAGATTACTTGTTTCAAGCTCGTTTCGTGTGCGGTCTAATTGCGTGACAAGTTCCTCCAGTCTGTCGGCATGACGCTTCAAGATTGAATTTTTTTCATTATCGGCAGTCATTTCGTCCAAAAGGTAGCCGAACCTTTTAATTTGAAAATTAATATCTTCTTTATCCGATGCTATGGAATCTGCGAGTTTTGCCAGTATTTGTCGGCATGAATTACCTTTCATGGACTTATACATGAGGACAATTCCCAATATCATCAATGCTATGCTGAAAAATATATCCGTATCTTTCATATCTTTCTATCTTTTATTCGTTTATGGTAATTATAGGGCGTACTCTGTGCGCCTGTACTTTAGGTGTTTCCTGCATTGCGCCGCTCCCCATGGAATAGAGCCATGCCTTGGCTGTCTGTTGCTTTTCGACTTCTGTGGATGTCCAGTACCAACAGTCGTTTTCATCCAGTGGTAACGGCTCACCGCCACATTGTTCGATGACAGGGTTGATTATCTTTCGCATGGTGTAGAGCAGCCGCATCTCTGCCACGGACGGTACATAGGCACTCTGCCCGTACCGCCATAGGTCGAAAACCGCTTCTGCCATTGGCGAAGCGGTTTCTTGTGTATCATACAGTGCGAATGTATTCTCATTGCCATCATAAGCCATGATGTCAGCCGATGTGCCTTGTGCGATGCCGAGGCTGTCGGCGAATGCCTGTGGAGCAATGTCCCACAGGTAAACTGCATAACCGTCCCCCTCCGTATCTCCGCGTTTTTCGGTATCGAAGACAACCGCTATCGCTTTTTTCCCCGATTGTTCATATTGTGCGTAAGGCAAGGCTGTTCCATCCTCGCAGAGGATATGTCCTGGACGAACTGCTGTATCGGGTACGTCTATATGCGTGTCACAGGCAGCGCAAAGCACGGCAGCCGTTGCCGCTGCCACCAAATGTATCTTTCGTATCATATTGCTTTCTTTTTTGTTTCCCTATTTTATAGGTAGTTTCACACCCAGCACGACACCTGCTCGCAGCACGTCCGCACCTTTTATCATCACATCGCTTTTCACTTGCCAATACAGTGTCCATCCGGCCCGTAGCACATAGTTGTGTTCGTAACCGAAGTGCAGGCCACCGAGGAACTTATTCATGTCGCTTCCGGCTGAAGCTCCGATACGCAGACTGCCATAGTGGTTGCGTCCCCGCGTCATGCACGGCTTGTAGGCCACGCCAAAACCGTAGCTGCGGTAGTTTCGCCAAAATGATTCCGGGCAGATATGCCCGCACGAAGCGCACTCTGCCCATTGTAGATAGCCGTTGACGAAGAACTCCCACGTATGGCGATAGTTCATTTCGTGTTCGTAGGCGAGCGTTATATCCATGCCGTTCTTGTAGAGTAGCCCTGTGCCAAGCGAGAGGCGTCCGCTACCTTGTTGTGCATTTGCACTTGCAGCGATACACACGCAGGTAATTATCACGATGATTGTCTTTTTCATAGTCATTCCTCCTCCAATAAATCTGCATGGAACGAATCTGCCGCCAGTATATCCTCATAGTCGATGTTCAGACTGATGTTACGGCCACTAATCTGTTTCTCCGTCATTTCGATGGTCAGTAGCTTGTCATTGGGAAAGGTCATCTTTTTCACGACAATCACATTCCGATAGCCGTGTCTGAATGTCTTGCCCGATTCCAGAACCAGGGCAGGTGTCAGTTCGATAGTCTGTGCGTTGGTTGCCTTGGCGAGTTTCTTGTCTGTCAGCTTTATCCGTATCTCATCAATGTCAAAACGGATGTTCGTCTTGTTCTCGATGGAAAAGTCTATGAAGAAGTAGTCACCCACCGAGTAGATATTGTTCAGACGCATCACCATGCGGTGTGCTTTGGTAGCTACGTTGCGGATTTTTGCAGGTGAGTTCCAGATGCGCCGTGCATGATGTGTCATGTCGGCAGCGGACATTGAGACTGCCGGATTGTTGTACGCATTACGCTCTTGCAGCAATATCTCCTTATCCGTTACTGCCTCTTTCATCCTTGTGGTATAAATCAGTGCGTATTGTGTGCGGTATCGTTCCGTCACAATGGTGACGATGGCGAGTATTTCACCATCCTCGTGTCCGCTTTCCTTGGGCTTTAGGCGAATGATGTTGTCAATGGGCTGATCGCCCGCCACCTTGTCAGTGGAAATATCCACGAAACGCACCGGTTCCGATGCCGTGATGACAGTTGTTATCTGTTCGTTCACCGTCAGTTGTTCCATTTCTTCGTAGGTAGTTTGTGCGTTAGCTTTCGGTAAAATGGAAATACCTGATAGAAGCATAATGCCAAATAAATTCCTTTTCATTGAAATACAGAGTTATAATTGAAAATTCATGATTGCTTTATTCTCTTGCGGATTGATATTTGCCTTATCTGGGATGTCATCCTGCATACAACTTGGAGATTTGTCCGTAACATCTATCTGTTCGAATATGATTTGTTTCGGAAGTATTTTATGGCAGAAATAGCTGCTGTTGAACGGTACGTTTTTCCCTTTTCCGAACTGAATACGTTTATCGAACATGAGTAATTCCAGATCAGTATTCTGGAAAAGTCGGCAGGGTGTTACGTTGTTCAGCCAATAGTTGGACATCAGCAAGGCGAATGGTTTTCCGAGTTTCAGACAGCGTTCGAAGACTTCCACTTTCCGGCTGAAAGGAGGATTGGATACGAGTATATCCCATTGGGACGGTTCATAGTTGAAAAAATCCTGTCCGTTATAGATATGGGAATACACGACATGGAAACCGGCATCCTTGAATTTCTGCACAAACTCACTGTGCTTCGTATCGAAAGGACACCAGACTATCTTGCCTTCAGGTATATATTTGATAATGGGTAATACACCATATCCCGGTGTATATTTTTCATCTGTCGGATTCCCGTATATTTTTTTTAAGTAGTTTGAAGATTTCATAGGCACATGATTAAAAATATTTATATTGATTTCTTTTCCCTATTTCGCTTCATTTCTTTATCTGCCTGGCACGCGCCCAAGTACAACGTCTCGTCCGGGTCATTTGGATTTCACATTGCCAAAGAGTGCCCTTCTCCACTGTTTTGAAATTAACATTCCCGTATCTTGGTCCGTAAAAACCGGTATGTTTTTGAAAAGCGAATAAGGCAATCCTCCGTCTGTCTTCTGTTCGGAAGTTGCATATTAGGGCAAACTGCCCTCTGTGATGCCACCATTCGGTACTCACAAGTTTTCCGATAAATGTTTCGGCTTTATTTGGGGCTATATAGTCCGCATAATAAAGCCCATCCGTACCTTTGTGATATTCTGATAAATCTGTTTCCATGTCATCATCGTTTTAATTCCTTTTTTCCTGTCCGTTCACTAAATACACGAAAGTTCCGTATTTCAACTTGACTTTGTTTTTCTTGATAGCTTTGCTAATGGCATTGCTTGTTTTCTGGTAGGCATTGTTCACCGCCTGCATCCCCCATTGTGCAAGGCTGTTTCCTGTTGTACTTCCCATACTCATGTTCATATTGCCCGACATTGCCCCGCTTGCTACATCCTTGCTCGTTTCCCGGAATTGGCTGTTGGGCACATACAGCCCCTCCATGCCATCTGTATCATAGAGTGAGAGACTCACTTTCACCAATTCGTCATTCACGAGGATGCTGCTGATATTACCTTTCACGCGCCCGGATGAGAATCCGCTTACCGTAGCGTACAGGTATGTTCCCCTTGCTATCACACACTCGCCAATCTCCACATCGTCAAGCAGGCGCAACCTCACGCGCGAGCCGTCCACCGCTTTGATGTTCTCGTCAATGATGGCTTGGATGAGTTTCGGTTCACGGACATTCTTCGACAGTGTGTTAAAGTAGTCCGAGGTTGTCTTCACCTTGCGTACCACCTCGCTGGGCGGTTCGTCCGCTGATGGCGTTTTCACAGCCCGGCTCTCTTCGTTGATGGTTCCGGAGGCTGCTGCTCCTTGTGGTGGAGCAATGTTGGCCGTGTCCGTTTCTGCCGGGGGTACAGTCGCGTTTTGCCCTCTCAGTCTCGCCTCTGCGAGTGCTTTCTCCAGTTCGGCAAGTGCTTCCTGTTCTCGTGTCTTGGCAGAGGCAATTTCCGCTGCCGCAGCTTTTTCCTGTTGTTCTTCCGTGAGCAGGTCGATGTCGTCCTGCGTGTATTTCGATTCATACTCTTCCTTGTTTTTATCGGGTTCTTCCCGGTCTATGTTATCTACAGCGGAGTAGTCTTGTATCTTACCCCATGATTTCGCCATATTCTCGTATTTGCTGCCTATGCCATCGTCCTTGATCTGTGCCCCCGGCAATTCGGGGTTTAGGAACTCCGTCGTCTGCAACGCCTTGTCTTGTATTTCTATCGTTTCTGTCTGAAACAGGTCGAAGATGAAATAAGACGTGCCGAGCAGGGGGAAATAAAGGATGGCGGGAAGCATATATTTCGGCTGGCGAAAATTGATTTTCTCCAATATCTTCATTATACATCTTTTAATTGAGTTGTACATATTTGCCTTCAATGGCACAATTTCTCAGTATCTCTGCGTTGTCTTCTCCGAAAGCTAATAGGATGCTACCGCGACTGGGAGAGTCACCTCGTGCTCCGCCTGGTCGGTAGAATCGGATGCGGTGGCGTAGGAATTTCATTCCCGTCGCTTTTGGAAAGATGACGTCCTGAAACATTTTGGAATCGCAACGGTTGAATAATAATGCAATGCCGTTGCCATGTTCTGCCAATTTCCGGACGAATAGCTCGATAAGAGGACGCGAATAGGGAGGATTGAGCCACACACGCCCTTCCCATATCTGGGACAACCCATCTATGTTCTGGTCATACATGACCTCGGCAGTCGGCCACAACGGATGGATGGGAGCGCAAGGGTCAATGTCGAATTTGCCCAATGCGTCCAGTATCTCCTTTGGCGTGTACCATTCGTCTGACGAACGGACTGATTTTTCAAGCCGTGTATTCATAAGTACTCTTTTTACTATGGTTTGTCCCCTCTGTTTTTATGTTCCCTTATTTCGACTTCCTGCAACAGCTTGTGCCGTTCCCGAAGCACTGAATCCTGCTTTTCCGTCGCCGTGCGACTTACCGGACTGTGTCTGTACACAGTTACCAAGCGGTAGGCGTTCCATACGAAAGCTCCGATGACGAATGTAAAGACGATGACCAGAAACAGCGTCCGGTGTGCGTTGGCAAAGCCCTGCACCTTGGCCGCCGCTTGGTCGATGCGTGTCGCCTTGGCGAATTTATGCCCGGCCTGCACCTCTCGCTCGTAGCGTTCCTTGTACTGCGGGTCATCTTTGTCCGGCATCTTCTCGCCGAACAACATCCGTTTGAATCCTTTGATATTCATATCTTTGGTGATTTAATAGTTACTCTTTGTTTTTTGCTCGATATCTTTGTTCAGCAATGTGCGCCAGTTTACTATGAGCAGTCCATGCGGATTATTGTCCGTTCTCGGCACACGTTTAAGTTGCCCTGCCGTAACCAGTTCGCGCATCAGGATATTACTCCGGCGCTCGATTCGCTGCCGACCATAGTAGGTGAACTCCATATTCTTTTTGTCAAAGGAGATACTGTCACAGAATATCGAGAACACCGCGCTCGTACCCAATATATTGGAGTAAAATCCCTTTTCCTTGAGGGTATTGTACTGTGCCAGTCCCGTCTCATCGACCAGGTACATCGCTTTTTCCATCGTATAGCGGATGTATTTGTCGTCCGGTGCGAGAGTAAAAAAGTAATGGTGGAACATTTCTACGTGGCTCTTGGCCTCCACGTCCAGTGTTTCGTCCATCGTCGTGCGGGTTACGAGTATAGGTACATTTCCGTCCAGCACATACACCTTTTTCTGCGCGTCCGTCACCATTGTCCGGGCAGTCCAGATACTTGATACGCTGATGATGATACACCCTGCAAGAAAAGCAGTGCAGATGATGCCCACCAGTCGGATTTTATTCTCCAAATGTTTGATGACCATATACCTTTATTTTTTCTTGTTAGACAATCGTGTGTATTCGTCATGTAACATTGTCATGACTGTATCATGCAACTCCGTCAGAAATTTTTCGAACTTCCCGTCAAAAAGCTGTGTGTAATCTTCCCGCATGATTACATGCACGAATATCCACCAGACACGGCGGTTTCGATTCTTGGCATTTTTCTGCAATTTGACCAGTTGCAGACGATAGGTAAGGTAAGTCATCATAGGGACAATATATCGGTTGTCCCATGTAATGGCTTCGTCCAGTTCTTCATATTCCGGATCAATTCGGTGGTTAGGTGCATAAACGAGTTCTTCGCTTATGCGTTCATTTGCATAGTGCACGAAACGCTCGTTCCTGCACCATTTCTCAATTTTCTGTTGTACATTCATCTTTTGGATATTTAATATTAGGTTTATCATTATCTCATCATCGAGCCGATACCGCCCGTAGCCGTCATTTTGGCCTGCTGCGCCACACCTTCTCCAAAGTTCCGTGTAGAGAAGGCCGTGTCGCCTTCAGGTATCATCCATGCTGCCAAGTCCGGCACGAGGTTTAGGCATTTCAGTGCCACGATACTTGCCGCCATCAAGTAGCCGGCGGAGAAGAAGCTGTTTTGCAAGTAGGCCGCCATTGTCTGTTCGCTTGCTGTGATTGCCGTCAGGTTTTCTACCTGTATGCACAGTACAATGTCGAATAACAGTAGCACATAGAAGCCGACGAAGTAGAGCATTGCACCATAGAAATGTACTGTCAGATACCTTATAAGCCACTTCGCCCATGCACCTTCCCATTTGGGCAACAGCGAGAACGCCCATTGTATAGGTCCGAATATTGTTAACATGCCCAGTAGGATTTGCTGGCAATAGATGGTCGCCCACCATCCGATACGATACACAATCAGAGCGATAAGCATGATGATTTTGTCGATACCTACGATGACTCCTGCCGTCAGTGAGGTAAACCACAGTTCGGCTGCGTCTTTCTCCATCTTCGTCACTTCGTCCACTCCGGTTTGTTCCATGGTCGCTTCTACCAGGTTCGGGTCGGAGGTACCCGTGTGAGCGACATCTGCCTGTGCTTGCAAGCTTTGGTACATCGTGTCACGTACATGGATAAGTTGCTGCACTTCCTCGAATTTGTCCGCTATTTGGGTGGCTTCTGCCTCGTACAGGTCATGCGTGTACGAGCCGATGCAGTTCGGGATGTAAGACAGGAAGTCAAGGAAACACCAACTGCTCCCACTGCCAGCCATACCCGTGTCTGCTGGCGGATACCACCAACAGAGGATGATTGAAACAGCCAAAGGACGGAACAGCTTCAGCACATCCAGTGGCTCATGTTTCACCATCATCTTGTACGCCATTCCCGCTGCCATCACAATAGCGAACAGGGCAGCCAGTGCCATGCACATTTGTAGTATCCACCAGAACGGTCCCTGCGAGCCGGTAAAAGTCGCATCAGTCAGGAACTCGTTCGTTTGAAAAATCACATCGTCAATTTCTTCTTCAAGGATATTAATACCGAAATCCGAGAGTATATTTCCGTCTGCCATACGTTTTTGTTTTTTCAGTTCCCTTTATTTACTGTTTCATCTCCGTCGCCGTTGCCACCCGTGTTATTGCCTGATTGCGGGCCGCGCACGGCAAAGCGCGATTCGTGCCATCGGTTCACCGCATCGCGGACAATACTCTCCTTATCCAGAGTACGGTCAGCGGTAGCATTCAGTAGCGTACTTGTTATCGTAGTATTCTGCCGTTTGGCAAGGTAGCCGACAAGGATTTCGTTCTGTCGAGTTATATCCTCGTAGATGCGCAGATACTCTTTCTTCCGCTGTGCGTTGGGCATATAGGCATCTTTCGTTGCATCAATGGCGCACTGGTAGATATGGTAATATTCCGTCCATCTGTCTTTATCCTCCGGTGTCCCCCCGACAGGCAAGATGCGGTCTATGTTTCGTTTGAACCGTACCATCTGTCCGTTGACCTTATCGCCTTCAGCGACCCATGCGATGTCCGCTTGACGGTCAGCCACGTTCAAGGCTTCTATCTTTGCCCGGCTCACCAATGCCGAGTCGATGGCTTCAGCTTCGTCCGTTTGGTTGTATAGGTTGACGCCCGCCAGTGTGCGGAATGACAGTTTGTTCTTGACTGCTGCCGACTTCTTATACTTGTTGTGCAGTATGGAATAGTAGAGGTCGGGCGAGAGTGCTCCCGTACCGGTTTCCATTACTGTTACTTGGTTTTGTTTCGGCGAATCGTGGTTATAGGTCACGGATTGTGCCTTTGCCGCCGTGGTTGCAATTATTGTAACCGTCACGAGTAAGAGTATTCTGTCCATATTTACTTTCGGTTATTTGTTATTAATCTTTTAATACTCAATGTGTTTCAATCAGTTAATCACCAGGATTATTCCACATTTCTTTTTATATTATATTCATTTCTAATCCTTTCCTCTCCCCGCAAGAAGTGCATATCATCCTTTTCAATACAAATACATTTTCTATTCGTATGAATACAGGCGATTGCAGTGCTCATGCTTCCAGAGGCAAAATCAAGGACTGTGTCACCCTCTTTCGTGTATGTTTTTATCAGATATTTCAACAATGCGACTGGTTTTTGATTAACATGAATCGTTTTGCCCTCTGATTCCGCAGTTTTAAAATATTTCACACTTCGTGGGTATCTCGTTCCTTTGTTTTCATTTCTGAATGTAGGATTTGGTACCTTGTTTACTCCTGTCCAGTTACTTCCTCTCTTTGTACGATTCTCATAAGGCTCACCTTCCTCCATGATTGGATAATAAGGAGTTCTGCCGTTACAAAAGATACTGATTAGCTCATGCGCTTTTAGAGGTTGCTTTTTAGCAAGAAGGAAATTGCTTGCTTTTGACTTTTCCCATACCCAGTCATATTTAAATTCGGCTAAATTGCCACAGCGTAAAAGGCTGCTGAACGGTTCGCTGCCAAATAAAGCCGTAGGCGCATTATCCTTTCTCACTCTTCTAATCTCCTCCCACATTTTCGAGAATGGTATTATCTTATCCCATTGCGAGGCTGTAATTCCAAAAGGTGGGTCGCATAGAACTAAATCAATACTTGATTCTGGGAGAAGAGGCATTACTTCAAGGCAATCGGCTTTATATAGCGTAATGTCTTTTTCAAAAACGATCTTTTTCATTACATCTTTTATTAATGTCCATTTGCCTCTTGGTTATAGGCCAGATAGACTTGTTTGTACTTAAAGTTTCTTTCTCTGTTTGTACTTCTCCGAACATTCAGGACGAAACGCTTTTCCTGCGTTTTAAGATATTCCTTATCAATTTTGGTACATAGAAGTCATAATCTAACTTGTGGCATTATTTACCTCCTTCCTCTTTTACCGTCAATAATCCAGTCGCCCCGCATTGCGCCATCGTCCGAAAGCACCGTCAATAATTTCCCGTTTGGTACGTTCCCGGTAAATCTTCGATTTCCAGTAGCCGATACGTACCTGTATGTATCTCCATGTCTCGATGTATGCCCGGTTCAAGTGTTGCTCAATGCTGTCCAGCGACTTGTTCACGGACTCCAGTACCATAAGCAGGTCGCTGGTCGAGCAGGCCGCTGCGCCCGTGGCATACAGTACGAGGTCGCTCACCGACTTATAGAGGTGTTCGCCCTCGTTGGCGATGTCCCGTATTGCTTTTTCATTGATAGTCAGTATCAGTGCGTCTGACGGCTCGATGTTCCCATGTTTCAGGATTTTCTCATGGAAAGCCTCCAGCATGGTCTTATAGTCACCGATACGGTCACTTACCGAGCTGTAGGTATCCTTCACGTTCAGCACCGTCCGCAGGGATTGGTACATCACGTCGATGACATCAAAGGCACGGGTATAGCGGTCAAGGTCGATATTTACTTCCTTGTATTTGCCCGTCTCCTCACGGCTGTACTCATGCAGCAGTTGGTTGCTGTATTCCAGCGTGCTTCGGGCCAGCAACAGGCTGCGTTGTTTTTTGTGGTCATTTATGTACGCTTCCACCGACACGATATCGAATGTCCATTGGCCCTTGGCGACATCGGGTAGTAGCGCAAGCAACGTAATGGCTATCAGTATAGTGCGTTTCATGGCCGTACCTCCTTTCTGCCACTTCGGGATGTCCGTGCGTTTTCTACCCAGCGGTCATGGCACTCTTCCACGAGTGTCAGCCTACGACCCTCGTCCGTATCGAGTTCCGGTAGCACATCCTTCAGTACGTCGATGATGTTCCGCTTGTAGTGCATCATCTTCTCCAAGGATACGAGGTCGGCGTATATTTTCGTGATACGTGAATCCACTTCTCGTGCGATTTCGAGGCGGTCACTTGACCAAAGCAGGTGGTACACGTCGCTGTTCGGTACTTCTTCCATAGGTTCTGTACGGGCATACTCGGTAGTGATTTTACAGTTGGGATATTCCCGTGCGATTTCCGATATGCGATTATTCACGATTTTAGTCTTTTCCTCGTTCGGCAGGTTCGGATCGAGTGTCAGTACATCGGCAACGTGCGTGTCTGTGTATGCCGAAGTCAATTCCCAACTGATTTGGATAATGGCACGGTGAATCTTGATACCCAGAAAGTATTTCGGCTTCCGTGCGATAGAAATAGTCGCACGGAACGTAATGATACCATTGATGTTCGGCATCGTCGCCTTACGGACGAACGTATAGCCGCTCCATGTACCTCCGTCCTGCCAAGTGAGGCTATAGGCTGTCTTGCAATCCTGCATGATAGCCGGTAGGCGGTAGTAATCATCTGTCGGCACATCGTTCTCTGCTTCCGCTTCCTGCTTCGCATCTGCGTACTCCTTCTGTTTTTGTTGCCACTCGGCAAGTTCGCTTTTCAGTTCCTCGATACGTGTCCGGTTGGAGTTATATTGTTGCCGATAAGCTGCTGCGTCTTCCACGCTCGCCTCGGCAATTTTTTTCAGAAGGTCGGCGTTTTCCTTTTCCAAGGCACTAATCTGAGATTGAAGAACGGCGACTTGATTGTCCGCTTCCCGTATCAGTGCGTCCAGTTCTGAAAGATCCAGTTCGTTCTCCGTTACCGAGGTCTGCATGACGCACTCTTTGGAATGGGCGTCCAGTGAGCCGCCACACTTGCGACACTTGTATTGTGTCGAGCCTTGTCCCAGCGTCGCCCCGTCTGAACAGGTTACACTGATGGTCACGCTTTCGCATCCCTGCAATTTTGCAGCGTCCGTCGCCTGATAATAGTTCCGTGCATCGGATGCTATGTAATAGACATAGCCTTCCTCGTTGTCATTGAACTCCGAGAGGCGGGCATTGAGCTGCGCTTTGAACGTATTCAAATCCATCGAATAGGAGTCGAAGACATCCTCATAGACCACCTCCGTCCGATTCCAACTCTGTGTCACGTGTATCTCGTAGGCGTATGCCTTCTTTGTCTGTTTGTTACCCTTACTGATGATATAGGCCTGTTGTCGGGTATTGATAGTATAGGTGTAGCCATCGTTGCTATTGTTGAGCTGTTGTACTCGACTTCTTGACCATCCGGCATACCGTTCTGAATTGGCGAGGGCCTGCTCCCGTTGCGAAGCGTTCGGATAAAATCCCGGATCACTCGTGTTAAAGCGTGTCCATGCACCCCCGTTCAATATGCTGTTGTCGTCTGTCGGTGGGTAGTAGTCGCATAGAGAAATGCTTCCTTGATCACGCCGTGCGATATACCACCGTTGCGTGTAATAGTTCCCGACAGCATTGTCCATATAGTCGGTCATCCACGATGTGAGGTCGTAATTGCTGAAATTGAACAATGCGGCCACGCTATCCTGACCGCCCACCATGTCGATTAGCAGACTGCCGATGTCATGTTCCGCCTGCTCGAAGAGAGTACTGTAGTGTTCATACAGGTTGCCGATTTCATTGACTTTGCCACCCAACAGGTCATGGAACGCACTACTTTGCAGTAGAGCGTCACCGAGGTTCTCCATACCTGATGTTGCCAGCCCTACGCCCATGTTATAAAGGTTGTCAATGTCGCCCTTTAAGTTCTCAATCGTGAAATTGCCCGGCACTTTGGTAAAGTTGTCCAACATCCGTTGCCAATCGGTACCGCCCAGTTCTGCGAGGTTCAGCAAGGTGGCAATGTCGCGGTCAATTTCCAGAAAAGCGATGTCCGAGAACGACAGCGTGCTGTTTGTCACCACACTTTCGAACTGCATACACAGGCTCTTCGTATCGTCGCACACTTTCATCAGGTAGCTGCCCCAGTGGATTGCTGTTTGTGGTGAGCGCAGCATCAGCTTCGCCACCACCCATATTTTCGGCATGATTTTTTCTGCCACCATGTGGTAAATTCGACGATAGTAGTAATTTTCCGTGCTGCTGCACCAGATGCCAAGGTCGGACAGAGCCTTGTGTTCCAAAAATTTGGAAGAAAATATCCCTGCTGCCGCCACTTCTGCCGCCGTATAGTGTTTCAGAATATCATCCACCTGCTCGCGGTAGTAGCTTTCGGCTACTGCCTCCGTGCCGAATGCTGCGGCCATGGCCGCCACGGTACGAGCGTCATAGTTCACGCTGTAATATTGTGCGTGAACATGCTGTGTCAGGGCAGGCAATAGGATAACCCAAAAGATAAACAGCCGTTTCATCGTTTCAGACCTCTTTTATGTATTCCGGTTCCTTGTGATTGAAATACCACCGTTCAGATTCGATACAATTCTCCGTGACAAGTCGGCAGAACATATCATGTATGATGGTAGTATCCTTGATGGCCCTTTTGATCCGGGCTTCTTGGGAGCCGAACCATCTCAAAAAGAAAGGCTGGTTTAGATAAGTTTCGCGCACGGTCTGATAACGTAGCCATCCCAAGTCACTTAGTCTTTTTTCACTCATCGGACTACTGTTCAGTTCCCTGAATAGTTCTTCTCGAAACCTGTTTTCATCGAAGACAGGTTTGCTGTTACATAGCCTGTCGCACATATCGTAAAACTCCTTTTCTTTGGGGTTTTCTTCATAATACCGGTTCAAATACGCTTCCAGTTCTACATCGGACATACCCAACCGAAGGGAATACTCTGCCAACAACCGTTCGATGGCGGCTACTTTGTCCGGTGTCATGTCATCCATGCGGAGCAGGTTCTCCTTGGACAGCATACAAAACTCCCGGAGGGACAAAACAGTGAGTTCCGGATTGCTGACAGAGATTTGTTCGCGCGTCAAGCTGCTTTCAAACCCCATCATATTTATCCCGTAGCCCAGTGACAGGGTGATTAAAATCCTTTTCGTTTTCATTATGATGTTATTTTAGTGGTTAAGTTCAGTACACATCCCGCTTCATTAACTTTCTGCGCAAACGGCAATGCCTTGCCGATACCGCTGGTATTCCAGTCGCGGCAATATGCCTCGATAGCCTCTTGGTGGCTGCATTGTAACTCGCGCTTGTAAAGCTTCAGAGCCTCTTTCTCCGCTCGTTCGGTCGTGTAAGTCATGTAGCACTCGCGCGGTTCTTCCACGCCATAAACACCGCTGGTCGTGCCCCGACGGATAAACACCTCGCGGAAGAAGCTGCGTCCTTCCTTGTTTTCAAGGCGGTTAATGGTAAAAATTTTCTTACAGTCCACGTCCGTTAGGCCAAGAATCGTCTTGATGGTGTCGAAACGTTCCTTGAATTTGCTCTGGTCAAGCAGCATCACCACATCCGAGTTATTGATGATGGCCTCTTTCACGATTTCGCTGCCGATGATGTCTTGTATTTCCTGTGTCACCACGCCCACACTGGCCCAGAATTTACGCGCTGTTTTGTACATAAATTTAATGTACTCCGCCATCAGCGGGCTGGCGATGGCTTTCCATGCTTCCTCGATGACAAGGACTTTGCGGTTCTTCTTGATGCGCATTTTTTGCAAGAAAACATCCATGATAATCAGCGTGACCAAAGGAAAAAGCAGCGGGTCATCTTTTATGCTGTCGATTTCGAAGACCACGAACGTCTCGTCGAACAGCGAGCTGTCCATGTTCTCGTTCAGCGTTTTTTCGTGGTTGCCGCCCAAATAGAAGTCCTTCATCATATAGCGGTATGTCGAGAGGTCGATGCCCGTGATACGGTTCTCCTCACAGATATCCGGGATGCGCTGCACGGAATATTCATAGAAAGAGTTGAATGACAGTTCCTCCACTTTCAGTTCCTTGCGTCGGCCCTCTATCTCGTCAATGATACCCTCGATGCGGACCGCGCGTTCCCGTTCGCTTTCGTGCCGCTTCTCACTGCTGTTGCGGTCATCAATAACGAGGCTCTTACGCAAGTCCTCACGCTGTTGGGGTGTGAAGCCCTCGAAACCATTGAAGTAGGCGTCGTAATATTCCGTGATGACGTGCTCTATCAGACGGTCTTCCGTCTTTGTGACCGTTCCCTGCGTACCTTTCCAGATAAGCAAGACGAGGTTTTTCAAGAATCCCGTTTTTTCTACGTTCATCTCTTCCCGATTGATGCGGAACGGATTCATCGTGATGGGCCGTTCCTCGGTATAGCTGATATACTTGCCGCCGAAATACTCGCATAGCCCCTCGTATGAGTTACCCGTATCGACCATTACCACGTCCGTCCCCTGTTCATGCAACTGGCGCACGACGGAGTTCATGTGGAAACTCTTTCCGCTGCCCGAAGGCCCCAGGCAGAAAAAATTCGAGTTGTCGGTCAGCTTGTTCTTTCCCTCTTTTCCCGTGATGTCGATAGCTACCGGAACACCTTGACGGTCAGTATAATAAATTTTTATCGGCGTTTCCTCACTATGCTGCACCCGTTCCTTGTACATCAGGCATACCGCAGCGTCGGAGAGGGTCAGAAAACGGTCATATTCCTCGTTCAGGCTGTAACAGTTGCCCGGAAATGAACTGACGAACAGTTCCAGTTGGTTGTATGCACGCTTACTGATATGTATGCCCATGCGCCCAAAAGCGTTTTCCAAGTGATTCGTGCATTTTTGAAGGTCGGTGTCGGCAGGCACGCCCACCACCATGTTGAAGTGCGTGTACACGAGCAGTTTGCTTTCACGGGCTATTACGTCCTGTACCTGCTTGATGTCCTCTACGGCCATTTGGTTACTCGGATTGGGGATGCTTGCGTGCCGGTTCTTCTTTTTGTCGAGTAATGCCAGTTCACGCTTCTGACTGGGCAGGAAAATAATTTGGTTGTACACCACCGTTTCTGCGTTCGGAATATTATCCACCACCGAGACAAGATCCACTGGCATCTCGGTATTATTCACCTCGATATTGGTATAGGGACGTATCAGCGAGGGGAGTGCGGCGCAGTCCACGTCCACGAGGCTGTACACCTTACAGCGTTTATCACCCATAGATACCGTTTCGTCGTCAGCCTTGACATTCGTCATCGAGACCGTACGGTCTTTGAAGTTCATCGCAAAGTAACGGTCCACATATTCGCTTGCCTCGGCTTTGTTCAGGAATTTCACTTGTACACCGCTGTCGCGTAGTAGGTCTCGAACCTTATAAATCTTCACGAGGAAATCGCGCCATTTCTTGCTATCGTAAGAGAAAAGACGGCTCTTCTTGGCTTCCTGTGTGATAGTCAGATAGCAAAGGCTGTCCGTGTACGGACGCCCATTAAAATAACGGAAGTACGATGCTGAGAGAAATTCTTGATTATGCTCCGGCTCGTTCGCGAACTGTTTTCTCACGAAGATGTCCTGTTTGTGTAAGGCATATCCTTCGCCCAGTGTTTGCGCAAGGGCAGAGAATAGATGCGTGAAATCGTAATAGCTGTCAATGTCTGCCGAATACTTCTGTACTGGATTTTCGATTTTCAAGACGGCGGAATATTCACCCGTCTTGGTGTACAGCACACCCACACCATCTGTATCTTCCACAGAGAAATAGATATTCTGAAAGATGTGCTTGCGCTTGCCGCCCGTACCGAACGTATAGACTGACAAGGCCATACCCGTACATAGGGCGATGAAAAATAAAATGATATATAGGGTCATTCCGATATTCGTTCATTAAATAGGGGCAGGTCTGCCTCGGCTGGAGGCGGACCCGCCCGCGTTCAACAATCAATCAGCCACACACATTGCCGTGATGGTTTTTCTTATAGTCATACTTTGTGCGAATAGGCATACACATACACTCCACGTTTTACATTTTTGCTGTGCAGCCCTTTTCGCTGTTTGAGGATGATAAGCACGATTCCCGCAGATAAGACAGTTGCCAATACGACCAGTCCGGCCACAAAGCCCATAAGACAGTAGGCGGCGATAAAGCCCACAATGGCTCCACCAGCCACGCCTGCCGCCCAATAGATGTAGCGGCCTTGTAATCCCATCAGCTCCAAAGGCCGTTGTAACCCCTTGAACAGCGGATAATCCGGATAACGTCCGTCACTAATCATTTCCTGACTGTTTATGCGTTAATTCCGAAGAATAGAGGTAATGCTTGGGCCGCCGCAATCAGAAAAAGGCACGCCCCAACTACCATCATGATCTTCTTCTTGACATCCTGTTCCTCGTTGTTCATGGCGATATACACCGAAATGGCTCCGATGATGGCCACGACACCAGCAATGGCATAGCAGAGTTTGACCATGACAGGAACGTATTTCACGATTTCCTCCGCTACGGTTGATAGAGCTGTCGTACCGGCCGAGTAATCACCTGCCGTACTTTGAGCCATAGCAGGTATGCCTCCCAACAGGGCAATGATTAACATTCTTACTTTGGTGGAAACTTGCATGATGGTTTTCTTTGCCTTTCGGCACATTCTTTTGAATTTCTGAAACATATTTATTACATTTTTGTGGTACTCTTGTTTTTTGAATTTATTTTACACTTCTGTCAGCCACCTATATGCGGTAGCCGAAGAAAGCAGGGAACACGATTGAAGCTCCAGTGATGAAGAGGCACGCACCGACAAGTGATACGATAGACTTCACCACGCCGTCCTCGCCTGTGTTCATTTTGATATAGATCTGGAGCGCGGCAACGACTACGAAAACCGAGGCGACAGCGTAGCAGATGTACAGCACGTACAGCATCATCGTCACCACGAAGTCGTGCATCGTTGCCAGTGCGTCTGCACCCCAACTGTAGTTTACGCTGCCACTTTTGGCGAATGCCGCATAAGGGACAAAGCACAGTGCACATAATATTTTTTTTGCTTTCGACATTTTACAATCGGTCTTTGAGAGGTTTCCATACCAGTTTCGGACGGTTGCCCGTCTTTCCTTTGGCAAGCATTGCTTTGTATAGTTCGTCTGCCGTGTATGCGTCCGACAGGTAGGTCTCGGTTTCTTCCATCTGTTCCTCCGCTTGGGCTTTCAGGCGTTTTAGCTTCTCCGCCACGGCTATCTCGCCATTATTGTCTGCGGTTTCCGTCTCCTGTGGTGCAGGCGAAGCGGTAGGGGCAACATCTGTTTCATATTTCTCATTACCCACATTGAATCCCGTATCGCTCTCCGTCACGTACACACTCTGTTCATCTTCTGGCGCACCGAGGTCAAATACCTCTTCTTCCGGCTTGCCATTTCCTTTTTTTCCATAAAGGTCCTGCACGATGATAACTGCATAATAGACGAGATAGGCAACCGTCAGGACAATGGTGAAAATAAAATATGATTTCATATATTTTTGTATAATATGATTTTTATATTTGGTTGTGTGTGCAAAATAAGAATGGATAATTTGAAAGATAAAATTATTGATTATAAAACGTATCGTTTCAATATAATATTTTTTCAAAATCCAAAAATCATATTTCAAAATCATATTCAAATATGATTTTGGATAAGAAAACAGGAAAAGTCGGGATATAAAAAAAGCCCTCCGTGATGAAGGAGGGCTTAGGGAGCGGGTTGTTCATTGTTTCTTCCCACGTAAGTAGTCGTTCAGGTCTTTGTAACCGGCATAACAGTTTGATTCGTTATAGACGCATCTGCCATACATCCCGGCTATGGTTTCCACTGTCTTTTGTCCGGCAAGGTCATTGTCAAGGTAACAGTGAATATACGTGTATTTTTGCAAATACGTCAATGTCCTTTTCAGATTACTGACCGAGTTCATAACAAGGTAGTCACAGGGGGCATTAATGCAAATGGCACTATCGTCCGTCTGTTTTAGGGTTAGATAGGACAGAAAGTCCATGAATCCTTCAAATAGGCAGACACGGCTCTGTGCCTCACCACGCGATTGGGGTATCAAGGAAATGTCCTTGTTCTTGATACATCCTTTGTAATAAGGGTTTCGTACCTCGTATCCACCGGATATATTGCCAAAGGCCAGTGCAAAGTAACGTCTCTGGCGCAGTTCGTAATGGACTTCCTTGCAGAACATTCGTCCGATATCCGAATCAATCATACGTGAATGGAGATATGAGAGCAGTGCGTGGTGTCGCAGCGGCACGATAATCAAATTCTTCATGTCGGCTTCCACTGGTCGAGAGGTTGCGGGCAACGCCCGGGTTTTCGGCAGCGACACACCATTGACATACCGTTTGATGTATGCTAATGCTTCACTCACACTTTTAGTTCCGCAAAGGTACTTACCCAGTTCCACAAGGTCGCCTCCGGTGGCCTCGCCAAAATCATACCATTCATTCAGCCGGTCATTGACTTTGAACGATGGCGTCACCTCTTTCCTGAGAGGCGAAAGATACCAATATTGCTCTGATTTCATATACTGCGCACGGTGGCCGAGCTGGGCCAAAAAGTCCACGATACGCACTCGTTTTGCTTCGTCTATGGTCATATTAAATTTCTTTTCACTTGTTTTGTACAAAAGCGGTTTAGTTTAGTTTGCGCCCCTATATATATAAATACTAAATTAAACTGAATTATATAGGCCCGCGCCCGCTCTCATTCTTCATCGAAAAGCATGGTTTCTGCCTGTGTCATGTCATAATAAAAAAGTTTATCTCGTTTGATAACCAGTTTTAAGGTGTCAGTCAGATATTGCAGCAGTTTGACCATTACGTTTCTCCCACGCTTAAACCCGATTGCCTCGTAAGCAGTCATCATGGCTTGCAGCATATTTTCAAACCCACGGATGGGTTTATCTCCAAATGCAGCGGAAAGGGCTTCACGGTGCTGTTCGATGCTTAGTTCCATAAAACCCGTCCGCTGTTTCGGTTTCTGATGTGGGGCATTCTCAAACAAATGCCCTTCTGCGAGAACCGGGAGCCCGCCCTCATTGACAGTGAAAGCAAAAGGTTTAAACTCTTTCTCACGGATGTGTAACGCATGAACTTCGCTGACGTTGGGACAATCGTTGTTTTTGCTGATGACCAGTACAGTCTCCGCCTTGTTGCTCATTTCCGTACCGATATGCCCGCGCACATTGTTATCTCCTTTATTCAAGTGTAGCACACAGTGGATATGCAGGTCATACTTTGATGACCATTCCATCATCTTGTTAATGACTTCCACGGACTCACCGGTACTGTTTATGTCAAGCATCAGGTCACGGATACCGTCGATGATAACAAGTCCGTATCCTTTTCTTTGACGTAAGGCGTAGTCGATGACCCCAATGCGTATGGCCGGAGAGTATTCGCGCAAGCAAATAAAGTCGAGGTTTTCACTGTCGGTTGTAGTGGGCAGTCCGGCAAGCCGCAAGATGCGTTCCAGTACATTATGACAATGGAAGCGGCTCTGCTCCGTGTCCACGTACAGAATCTTGCGTTTACCTTCCGGGAGGTGCGCCCGGTAGTTCAGCACTTGTTTCCCTGCCAGCGATGCAGCGACAATGGCCGAAACGTTAAATGTTTTTTTTGATTTCGCCTTGCCGGTTGATGCGCTGAAGTTGCCGAGCGTAGCAATGGTCGAGTTGTCTATCCAGATAATCTGTGGCGGCGTTTCATAGGTATCCGTCGCCCGAATCTGCGAGGCGGAGAGGATATCCGATAAGAAATCCTCCTCCGGCCTCATATCCACATTATATTCAGTTCTTCTTTCGTTTTCCATGGCGTCTTTGATTAAAGAAAGGTTGTGTGGCAGCGGCCTCGTTTGCCATACGTGCTGCTTCATCTACGGTTGGTTCATAATTCTGCAAAAGCCATTCGTCCAGATCTTCTTTGGCGAAATATATCATTTTGCCACGTGGCTTGTAGTGCGGAATCTCCTTGCCTGATGTTAGCTTGTACAGCATACTCTCGGATATTCCGATATACATACAAGCCTCTTGGAAGGTAAACACCTGTTTGGTGGTATATATATTTTTTTCCAGCAATGCGATGCGTTCCAACAGACTTTCTATCGGATCTAATTTCTTTAGGATGGCTTCGACGCTTGTAAGCCGTTCACTCAGCCGTTCCATGAATGTCAATCTATTATTTTGCATAAATGAGTTATTATAAATTTAGACAATGAAGTATATCCTCCGTTATGTAGCGCGCTAACGGAGGTCAAAGATAGGGCAACCCAAAAGGTCAGCGTGAGTTTGTACCGTGATAGTAACCACGTATCACGGCAACTGTCACGCTTTTACCTTTCACATACTTCGCTTATTGGCACTTCTTACCACTCTCTCAGTTCATCAATGGCTCGTCTGATACCGTAACCTGTTGATGTCATGTTGTTACGCAAGGCAGACAGAGCGGATGAAAGGCTTGAAGCTGAAACGAATCCTTTTCCATCCTTGGTTTGCAAGAACCGCCCATTACTGAGAACGGACTGCCATTTGGCTTGGATAAACGAGTGCTCAAGGAGTGTATCAAACAGGATGGCCACATGGCGGATATTGTTTACACGAATACAGAATCCTTCTTTACAGGAAAGCAGAGCTTCCATATCTTCAACGTGTAGGGTAGAAACGCAAAACAGATGATAAGCATTGGCACAAGCTGTAATACCTATCATCTGTTTACGAGTGAGATTGCATCCAAAAGAAAGAGGATAAATTCTTGTCGGTCCATCTTTGCAGCACGTGACGGACTGTGATGGTGGCACAAACGTATCATACGTTCGTTTCAGTTCCATACACTTCTCGAACGAGAAGTCTGCTTCGGTAAAAAATGCTCGGATAAGATGGGAGCAATCGTTTAATAGCCCCTTGACGATATGAATGTTCATTTCATGGCAGTTCCGGCAGACCGCATGGTCACAGTCGATATACCGGTGGCTGTTTACGAAATCCTCCACGTAACGGTAGTACTGCTTATTGCCCGTCACGACATCACGGAGATACATTGTTTTTGCTTCAACGAGCAATGCGAATAATTCTTTCGCTACATCCTGTTCTGCAACAAAATGGTGCAGATGTTTTTTCCCTCCAAAAAGAGAGAGGGCCATTGTTAGGTCTTTTCATGATGAAATATTTTAAATTGGATTTATATGATATATTATAAGAGTGTTGCTCCGATAAGAGAATCCTGTCGGAACAACACCCTTATAAGTGATTACATATCTGATGTTCATTGCATTGTTAATCGAATAAACCGTTGGTCAGATTTACTGCATCGTCTTTTTTCTTATTGACGATTTTGGCATACACTTGGGTCATCTTTACAGATGTATGACCGAGCAATTTAGATACAGTGTACAAATCGGCCCCCAATGTCAGCATCATTGTGGCGAACGTGTGGCGGGCGGTGTGAAAGGTGAATCGCTTGGAAATTCCGGCGGCTTTGGCCCACGGTTTGATAAGTTGGTTGATACCTGAAGGCAAATCGAACACATGGTCGTCTGCTGTCTTGTCCCCACGTTCCGGCATCCACTTCAACGCTTCATTGGAGAGCGGAAGGTAAATCGGTTCTTTCGTCTTCTGCATGGCTACTGCCAAGCGGTATTGGCCGTTGTCAATAAACACATCTTTCCATTGCAATCCGATAATGTCACTGATACGTAGTCCACAGAAGCAGGAGAACAGGTAGGCACTTTTTACCCCTTCGTTCTGCATTGGTGTAGCGATTAATGATCTCACTTCTTCAATAGTCATATACGAACGCACACTTTCCGGCATCTTGGGCTTCTCCGATTTTTCCATTTCGTTGAATGGATTCTTTAAGATCCGTTTCGCACGGACAGCGGCATTTAACGCACCGTTGAAAATCTGGTAATAGGTATTACGCGTAGAAGCCGAGATGGGTTTTCCTTTGGGACGGTAGTTTGTCAGCATATAGTCGATATAGCCGTGGCAAAAAGTGAGGTCAATCTGATTTAATGTGAATCTTTCTCCTGCATACTCTTTCAAGATACCGGTAACAGATTTTATCTGGCCTATGTTTTTCTTACCACGTTTCTTCTGTTCCTCTTTATAGAGTTGCATCCAGTCCAGCAGATAAACCTTATCCTTGTGATTCATGATACCGGCTTCACCACTTGTCAACTCTATGATACGCTTCGATTTGATTGCATTTGCGGCAGCCATTGTCGTTTCGTTCTGTTGGCGGGCATTACGATCCGTTTCCGGAATAAGATACATTTTCAAATACTCGTATGTCCGCTTACCATTTCGGTATATATCCAGATACAAACTCTTGCTGCCATTGGCCAACTCCTTCGTCCGAAGACGAATCGGCTCCTTTACTTTTATTGGCTTTCTGGTCCTTGGCATATTTGTGTCCTTTTATTCGTTATTTCCTATCACAAAGGTACAAATAAAAAACGTAATCAAGAAACAAACAAGAAACAAAAATGCACCTAAAAAGAGCAAAGCAACAGAAAACGTAGAAAACAACTGAAAATAAAAACTCGTATATAAATTATTGATATATAGATGATTTATCTATATTTATTTGGAACTTGTTTTCATTTTATATATGTCTTTATGATTATTGGTAAGTAATTCCCTTTCAATAATTACCTTACTCATTACATTCATTTATCCGGCTGCCGGAGGTATAATACTACTTATCAACAAACAATTAGCCTCATCCAGTTTCTTGTCTTCGATTGGTTTCAGATAGGTTTCCGTCACCCGTAAAGAAGAATGGCCGAGTCCCTTGCTGATAATCCCTAAAGCCAAGCCCAGATAGAAGGCCAACGTCGCCCAGGTGTGCCGTGCGGTATACGAACTGATTTTCACGCCGGGCAATAGCTGCTTGCCGAGCTTTTTCAGCTTACGGTTGAAATTACGTAACGCTTCCAGGTAACAGCGATAGAGCTGCCACTCGTTTTTTAACTTTTCATTCAGGATTGGAAAGAGGTAGGGCGAAGCCGGGTTCTTATCGCGAAACGCTTCGAAATATTTCATCGCTTCACGGGGAATATCGACCACCATCTGCCGCCCTGTCTTATGACGGCAATAAACAATCGTGTTCCCTTTCAGTTCGTTTTTACGCAGATAGGCCAGATCGATAAACGGCATGCCGTGAAACATGAACATCAACAGGAACCAGGCGAGTGCACTTTTCATATCTTCGGGCAAAGTATCGAAATCGACATTCGAGAGCGTTTGCATCTGTTCCTCGGTCAGTGCACGTTTGGTTTTCGACTCGACTTTCGTATATACTCCGTCAAAGAGTTTCGGATCGTGTCCGGCCATTCCGGGTGGAAAAAGGCGGTTATACATGGCACGCAACACGCGCATATAGGTAGACACCGTATTCCAGCTCAACCCCTTTTGCCGCAACCAGTCCTGATACTCCCGCAGCGTGCCCGCCATAAAGACCCGGCAAACCGGTAGCGCAGCCTCTCTCCCACCGGAAAACATCGCCAAAGAATGCAACGCAGCCATATACGTATGTACAGAAGAGTATTTCCTCTCTTCCTTCAACTCCTCAACGACTGACAATACAGCATCTGTCAGATCACTTCTTTCATTTACTTCCATAATTATAATGTGTTAATGTGCTAATATGCAAATTTGCCAATAGAGATACCTAAAGATTCAGATATTGACTGTTTACAAACATAGAAACAGAGACATTGGTTGTTTCCAAATAAATTCGCTACATTTGTGACCCATTATATAAGGAAGGAAATAAATTAAATGATCGATCAACCTACCATAGACCGGATACTTGACGCTGCAAACATTGTGGATGTTGTTTCAGAATTCGTTACCCTACGCAAACGAGGGGTGAACTATGTAGGATTATGTCCGTTTCATACGGATAAAACACCCTCTTTCTACGTCTCTCCGGCCAAAAATATCTGTAAGTGTTTTGCCTGCGGCGAAGGCGGTACGGCTGTCCACTTCATTATGAAGCATGAACAGTTGAACTATTTCGACGCCCTGCGTTACCTGGCCAAGAAATATAACATCGAGATACAGGAACGGGAACTGACCGACAAGGAGAAGCAAAGGAAAAGCGACCGCGAAAGTATGCTGATCGTCAATAGCTGGGCGCAGCAATACTTTACCACCCAACTATACGAACACATAGAAGGGAAAACGGTCGGACTGCGCTACTTTGCCGAACGAGGATTCCGCGAAGACACCATCCGTAAATTCCAGTTGGGTTACAGCCTCGACCAACGGGATGCCCTTTACAAAGAAGCGAAAAAGAACGGATACAAAAAAGAATTTCTGGAAAAGACCGGGCTAGTAATCGCTTACGATAACGGAGGGGTGAACGACCGCTTTCGTGGCCGTGTGATTTTCCCGGTTCATACGTTGAGCGGTAAAGTGGTCGCCTTTGGCGGACGTGTACTCAAAAAGGATGAAAAGACGGCCAAATACGTCAACTCCCCCGAGAGTGAGATTTACCACAAGAGTAACGAGCTCTACGGTATTTTCTTTGCCAAGCAGGCCATAGTCAAAGCCGACTGTTGCTTCCTGGTGGAAGGGTATACGGATGTGATATCCATGCACCAGGCAGGTATAGAGAACGTAGTCGCCTCTTCCGGTACGGCTCTTACGCAGGGACAGATACGGCTTATACACCGTTTCACCAGTAATATAACCGTATTGTATGACGGTGATGCCGCCGGTATCAAAGCTGCCCTGCGCGGTATCGACCTGCTGCTGGAAGACGGCATGAACGTCAAAGTGGTTCTTTTGCCGGACGGTGAAGACCCCGACTCGTTCGCCCGTAAACACAACGCGAGCCAGTTTGCAGAATTTATCAAACAAAACGAAACGGACTTCATCCGCTTCAAAACCCGTTTATTACTGGATGATGCAGGAAACGACCCGATCAAGCGTTCGTCGCTGATCACGGATATTATCCGCACGGTAGCCATCATCCCCGATAATATAGCCCGTTCCATCTATATCCGCGAATGCAGCAGCATGATGGAAATAGACGAACAGGTGTTGCTGAACGAGGTCAATAAGATCCGGTTAAGCAAAGACGAAAGACAGAGTACCCAGGCTCCTCCTCCACAGGCAAACATCAGCCCGATCCCGGAATACACCGATATTCCCGGCTATCAACCATACACGGGAGAAGTTGCGGGAGAAGCAGAGAGCTTCCTTCCGCCGGACGATAACATGCCGCCTCCTCCTCCACCCGAAGAATATCCAACGGAAGAGACAGGCCCTATGGAGGTTCCGCCGATGGCTCCGCCTCCTCCCCAGCCGCAGATGCCTCCGCAACCGAAACGTTCGCCTTATGAGGCGTATGAGGTGACATTGATGAAATATATCGTGCGGTATGGTGAAAAGGTATTGTTCGACTATGTGGATGAGGAAACAAACGAGCATATCGTTATGCATGTCGCCGATTATATCCGTTACGACCTGGAGCGTGACGACCTGACTTTCTATACCCCGATCTTCAAGAGCATGCTCGACGAAGCCGCCGAGAAATGCAAGAACGAGGGATTCATTGCCAACCGTTACTTCCTTGCCCATCCCGATCCGAACGTAAGCCGTCTGGCCGCCAACCTGATAAGCGAGAAGTATCAGCTGAGCAAATACCATAGCAAGTACCGCGAACTGGAACAGGAGGAGGATAAACTGGATCAGCTGGTGATCCGTGAAATATATGCCATCAAGGATGCTTATATCATCCACCAGATAAAGGAAACCCAACTGGCGATCAAGGAAGCGCATCTGAAAGGAAACGAAGACCAGGTGTTCGAGCTGATGAAAAAGCTGACTCACCTGAACGAGATAAAGAATGTATTAAGTAAAGAACTGGGAGAACGTATCGTATTAAAAATGTAACAACAACTTATAGCCTATGAACTTTTTGGAAACGGAAGATGTGGTAAAACAGTATGCCAACCATCTTGCATTGAACAAGGTTAGTATACAGGTTCCCGAAGGAAAGATATTCGGGTTACTCGGGCCTAACGGTGCCGGCAAAACCACCCTTATTCGTATAATCAACCGCATCACCGCTCCCGACAGTGGGCTCGTTCGTTTCAACGGACGTGAGTCGCAGCCGGAGGATATCTATCAGATCGGATATTTACCGGAAGAACGCGGACTGTATAAAAAGATGAAAGTCGGCGAACAGGCAATCTACCTGGCGCAACTGAAAGGGTTATCGTATCCCGAAGCCCGCAAACGCCTTACCCGTTGGTTCGAGAAGTTCGATATCATGCCCTGGTGGAACAAGAAGCTGGAAGAGTTGTCGAAAGGGATGCAGCAGAAAGTCCAGTTCATCATTACGGTTATCCACGAGCCGGCATTGCTTATCTTCGACGAACCGTTCAGCGGTTTCGATCCGGTGAATGCAGAACGGCTGAAACAGGAGATCCTGGAACTGAAGGAGAAAGGCCATACCATTATTTTCTCTACCCACAATATGGCTTCGGTCGAAGAGATATGTGATAATATCGCCCTGATCAATCAGTCGCAGGTCGTACTTTCGGGGAATGTAACGGAAGTAAGGAACCGTTTCCGCAACAATACGTTTACCCTGCGTATCACTTCCGACAGTTCCCTGCAGGACGACCAGACACATATCTTCACGTTACTTTCCGAAAAGGAACAGAGCGGGATACGCGAACTTCAGATACACAAGGCCGAAGGGATCAGCAATTCCACCCTATTATCCACCCTGTCGGAACAGGCTGAGATCCTTTCATTTGCAGAAGAGCTACCTTCCATGAACGATATATTTATTAACACCGTATCAGGTACAAACACGACACAGGCATGAATAAAATAGGACTTATAATCAAAAGAGAGTATTTGCGCCGGGTAAGTAAAAAGTCGTTTATCCTGCTTACGTTACTGACTCCGTTCCTGTTTGCCGCACTGGTATTCGTACCGTTATGGTTATCCACGATCAAAGGAGACGAAGTGCGTAATATTGCCATTATCGATACGACCGGGAAATATGCCCAACTGTTTGAGAATAACGAAAGTTTCCACTTCATCCATAGCGACAAGACGTTAGACGACTATCGCCGGAACAGCGACAAGGAAATATTCGCCTTCCTGAGTATCACAGATGACCTGCTGAACAACCCCAAGGCTGCAACCCTTTATTCGGAAAAGCAGGTACCTGTCGAACTGAGCCGGCTGGTCAACCAGACATTAAGCAAACAACTGGAAAGCGAAAAGCTTGCTTCGTTCAATATTCCCAATCTGAAAGAGATTATCAAAGAAAGCAAGATCAACTTTAACGTACAGACTATCAAGTGGAGTGAAGACGGGCAGGAAAGTACCTCGTCGGCCACCGTAGCTTCTGTGATCGGAATGGTGTTTACCTTCATTATCTATATGTTTATTATGATGTACGGGGCGATGGTGATGCAGGGCGTCATGGAGGAAAAGACGAACCGTATCATCGAGGTGATGATCTCTTCCGTACGGCCGTTCGACCTAATGATGGGAAAGATCATCGGGATAGGCTTTGTCGGACTGACACAAGTGTTCCTATGGGGGATTATCACGACCATACTGGTTAGCGTAGGAGGTTTTATGTTCTCCGGTGGAGTCGATGTGGCATCCCTGCAAGCCGGGCCTCAAATGGGGATGATGGATGCGAATGCGCTGGCGTCTTCTTCGGGCAATGAAATTATGGGGATTATCAATTCGATCAATATCGCAGAGATCGGTATTTCCTTTATTATCTACTTCATTGGCGGCTATATGTTGTATGCATCCATATTCGCAGCTATCGGTTCGGCCGTAGACAGCCAGGAAGATACACAGCAGTTTATGGCGCCTGTTACGATCTTTATGATCTTTGCGCTGTACGCCGGTATTTATAGTATGGAAAATCCGGATGGCCCGCTGGCTTTCTGGTGTTCGATGATCCCGTTCACGTCACCGATCGTTATGATGGTACGTATTCCGTTTGAAATACCTTTGTGGGAGAAGCTGCTATCCGTTTCCTTATTATATGCTTCTGCTATCGGTATTGTCTGGTTATCCGCCAAGATATACCGTGTAGGTATCCTGATGTACGGAAAGAAACCGAGTATCAAAGAAATGGTTAAGTGGATCAAGTATAAATAAGATGGACTCAACGATATCACTCATATTAAGCCGTCATGGAGAGACGGAAGAGAACAAACTGCATATCATGCAGGGACAAATGCCCGGCCATCTGTCTGAATTAGGTAAACAGCAGGCGGAACAACTGGCCGCCCTGCTGGAAAAAGAAGAGATCGACGTGATCGTAAGCAGCGACCTGGCCCGCAGTTACGACACCGCTATGGCTGTTGCCCGGCGCAAAGGACTGGAGCCAGTCCAGACTCCCCTTCTCCGCGAAATGGATTGGGGAATCTATACCGGAAAAGTAGCCAATGAAATGGATTTCAAGAATCTGCCGGAAAGTGTGGAGAGCGTGGAGGCGTTGTACAAAAGAGCCGGAGAGTTCCTGCAATTCCTGCAAACGGAATTTCCCGGTAAACGTATCTTGGCCATCGGACACGGCGGGTTCAACCGGGCTATTATCGTACAGATAGAAAAAAGGCAGCAAGAGGATATCCTGAAGCTGCCAATCATGAGAAACACAGCTTGCCTGCGTTTCTCGATATAAAACCGAATTTGTTTATACCTGTGGTTGTACGACACTGAATGTGCCGGATGCTTTGCTGACGAGCTTATCGTCGCAGTAAATCTCGCATTCGCTGAAATGTACATGCCGTCCAGGTTTGATAACCGTGCCTCTGGCAATCAGTTCTTTTCCCCAGGCTGCCCGCAGGAAAGAAACTTTCAGTTCTGCTGTCAGCACATCCTTGTCCAACGGGGTCATTGTATAAGCGGCAAAGCCTGCGATCGTATCTGCCAGGGCTGCCAACACACCGCCGTGGATAACGCCGCTGTATTGGCGCTGTTCGTCATGCAAAGGCATACGCGCCTCAACGATCCCGTCTTCGACAGTGGTGAATTGTACTCCCAGATGATTTACATAGGGATTGGTCTTCACCCTGTCGAGCAATCTTTCTTTTACTTCTGTATTCATTATTTTTACTCAATTAGTTGGTCTCTTTCTAGCGAATCGTGATCTTGCAGTCGTCCAGGCTGTCGATAATAGCCAGACTTTCCACATGGATACCCGACTCGCGTAAGGCTTTCCCTCCATCCTGAAAAGCTTTTTCAATGATGAAGCCCATACCGGCAATCGTTGCGCCGGCCTGTCCGGCCAGGTCGATCATTCCCATTGCGGCATTACCGAATGCCAGGAAGTCGTCGATAAACAGGATATGGTCGTCTGCTGTCAGGAAGTTATTGCTGATACAAACTGAATAATCACGGTCTTTGGTGAACGAATGGACTACCGTACTCAACATATTCTCCATTGTCTTGGGTTGCTTTTTCTTCACAAACACAACAGGCAATTGCAGGATATATCCGACCATGATAGCCGGAGCGATACCGCTGGCTTCGATTGTTACGATCTTGTTGATATGTTCTCCTTTAAATCGATTGATAAATTCTTCGGCAACCTTATACAGAAGCATCGGATCCATCTGGTGATTTATAAAACTATCTACTTTCAGGATACCTCCCGGATAACATCTGCCGTCTTGCAGAATACGCTGTTTAAGTAATTCCATTTGCTTTTTTATTGTGTTTTATCTTCTTTATCTTCCTTCACCCGGATGAATATATTGGCAATAATAGCCGTCAGGCCACCCGTCGTAATGCCGGATGCAAAAATACCTTTTATAGCATCCGGAGCCGTTTTCAGGATATCGGGCATCAGCTCCACTCCCAGTCCCAACGACAGGCTGACAGCCAGAACCAGCGTCGCCTTCCGGTTGATCTCCTGTGAAGCGATGATACGGATACCTGCCGCAGCCACAGTACCGAACATCAGCAGGGTCGCACCTCCCAGAACCGGATCGGGCATCAGCGAGAACACTACGCCCACGATCGGGAACAATCCCAACAGGATAAGCATTCCGGCTATATAGTAACCTACATAGCGGCTGGCTACCCCCGTAAGCTGAATAATTCCGTTATTCTGTGCAAAGATAGAGTTTGGAAACGAATTAAAGATGCCGGCGATAAAAGAATTTACACCGTCTGCCAGTACACCGCCCGAAACACGTTTCAGATATCCCTCTCCTTCAATGGATTTACCGGAAATCATTGAATTGGCTGTAACATCCCCGGTCGCTTCAATGGCTGTGATCAGGTAGACCAGGCCGATGGCAATAAAAGAAGATATATTAAAATCCAGTCCGTATTTAAAAGGCATCGGGATATTGAACCCGGCCAGGTTCTGGGAAGCGGCGGCACTCATGTCGACCATTCCCAACGCGAAAGAAAGTCCGTAGCCGATACACAACCCCAACACGATGGAGCTCATGCGCAGGTATTTATTCTTACAACGGTTAAAGAACAATACGCTTAACAGCACAGTTGCCGCAACACCTATATTCTTCAGACTTCCGAACGTACCGTTATCCATAGCGGCAAAACCACCGCCACAGGATACCACGCCTACTTTGATCAAGCTCAACCCGATCAGCAATACCACAATACCCGAAACAAGCGGGGTGATGATAGAACGCATATACTTAAACGTACGGCTGATAACCATTTCAACCGGAGCAGCCGCCATACAAACACCAAAGATAAGCGGCAATCCGCCTGCCAGCCCGGCCGATATGATCGGGCCGATAAAGGAAAAGCTGGTACCTTGTATACAGAGCAGCCCGGCTCCTACCGGGCCAATCCGCTTACATTGCACGAAAGTTGACACACCTGAGGCGAAGAGCGCCATCGACACCAGGAAACCGGTCGTTTCGAGATCGAGTTTTAATGCTCCGGCGATAATAAGAGGCGGAGTGATGATGGCGACAAAAATGGCCAGCAGATGCTGCAAAGCGGCAAACAAAGCCTCTTTCAAAGGCGGGCGGTCATCTATACCATAAATCAGATCTGTTTCTTTTACCGGAATAATAGTCTCTTCTAGCTCTTCAGTGTTAATCTTCATATTTACTTTTTATATATTACAATTTTAAATCCTGGAGGGTTTCGCCTTTAGCATTCAATACCCGTAACGTCATTTCCTTTCCTTTTTTCTGAAGTACCATGACCGTTGCTCCGTCCATCCGGTAACCGCCGCCTACAACAACCGGGAAGTTGTTATTATTGGCTTCTCCTTTCGGATAGTAAGCATGACGATGCGTATGTGCATTGATACAAACATTGAACGGAGCCTTAGCCAGTAAACCGCCCCACAATTCCAGACAAGGATTATAACGGTCTACATCTTTTCCATAAATAGGCACATGGTGGATCAGGACACGTTTAGCTGCTTGCTTGAAAGGTTTGGAAGCCAGCTCTTCTTTCAGGAAGCCGACCTGTGCTTCACGCAAAGCGGAAAAGTCGTTCAGTCCGTAATACACCCAATGATCATCGGGTTTATCTTCGCCGCAATCGAGCATAACGATACGGGTATCTCCCCAGTTAAAGGAACCATATGTTTTATCTCCTACATAGTCAAACAGGTTACGCAGTCCGATCGAATAAGCATTTCTGATCTCATGGTTTCCACGCAGATAGAAAACAGGCTTATTAGCTGCACCTACTGTTTCATTCAGCTCTGAAAGGAAATGAGTCGCTTCGTCATGATTGGCCGGGTCATCGATACAGTCGCCGTTGAAGATCACGAAATCATAATCTACATCCTTTACCTGTTTATACAAGGCCTGTAATGTTTCAGAGTGTTTGTGCAGGTCATTGAAGATAACTGCCGTGAAATCTGACTCGGAAGATGATGGCAACGTGAATGTATGGAAATCCGAAACGGCTGTTTCGCCGAACACCTTCTTGTATGCCTGATAAAGCATGATCTCCTGTGAACAGATACGGTAATAATAGGTTTTACCCGGTTCCAGATTATCCAGTCTTATTTTATTTTGCAGGTCATTACAAATTACCTGTCCGTCTACAATCGTACGGGCTTTCTTTAGTTGGTTCTTGTCCGTGCCATATTCTACCCAACTGTAAGTAGGTACGGTTGTCTGCCACATAACAGTGATACCGTTTCCTACCGGATTCTGCAGATAAGGTTCTGTACGGAATATCTTAGCGGCAGGTTGCACAAAAACAATATCCGTAACGATCGGACGGTGATCCGAAGCAACCGGTTCGTCTACCACCCAGGAGGAAAGACGGGTGAATGCGGTAGTATCTTTTGCATAAGCAGCAATATAGTCGATTGTTTCTGTCGGTTTATCAGCCGGGAAAGTCGGTTGCTTGATATTGGAAAGAATAACGAAATCGTTTTGCATTCCCTTGATTACCTCCGAGTCGGGATGTGCATTCAGGTCTCCGGCAATAAATAACGGTTTATTGGCTTTAGCCGCTTCCTTACGGATGATATCCAGAGAAGCCAGACGATCTTCCCCTGTCAGGGAAAGATGGGTACAACAATAAATATAATTCTCAAATTCAACGATCAACAGGGCACGTTCTTCTTCCCTCCCCGGCAGAGCCAGGTAACGGGTAACGAGCGGCTTTTCTTTACTTAACATACCGATCCCGTATTTACCTCCATCATAATCGATGGCCGGCGCATAAGTAGGGTACATCAAAGTCTTTTCACCCAGGATACGCAACACATCGGTCTGTCCGCTCCTGCCTGTCACACTATCCACTTCCTGCAAGGCAACAACATTCGGACGCACTTTATTGATCACATCAGCCGTACGCTGATAGTCGGTAACATCATCCATCCCTTTTCCGTTGCGGATGTTATAACTCATAATACGTAAGGTATTATCCTCCCTTGCTCCATTCTCCTGTGAATGAAGGCTGCATAATGGCAGTAACATAAAAAGTATTGCCATTAACCTGTTACTGTGTTTCATGATATTTGATTTTAGTGGTTTATTATTTCATCACTTCTTTCAAGTCCTGCTCAAACTGCGCGATATCTTCTCCGGTCGTATCCCAGGAAGTTACCAGGCGCGCCTCGTTATTTTCTTCATTCCACATATAGAAGAAATAACGCTCCAACAACATCTTCAAGGGTTCGGAAGGAATTGTAAAGAATATCTGGTTGGTTTCCACCTTTTGCGTAAACTGTATCTGAGGATATTGCTTAAGGGCTTCCGCCAGTTTTGCAGCACTGATATTAGCTTTCATGGCGTTTTCAAGCCATAGGTTATTCTCCAGATAGGGAATGAACTGGGCTGACAGATAGCGGAGCTTGGAAGCCAGTTGGGCTGACTGCTTTCTGTAATACTGCAAATTCTCCGTAATCTCAGGACGGAATGAAATGACAGCTTCTCCCATCATCATACCGTTCTTTGTTCCACCAAAGCTCAGGATATCCACACCTGCGTCTACCGTAACCTGTTTCATCGTACATTTCAGATAAGCACAGGCATTTGCCAGACGGGCACCATCCATATGCAGATACATATTATGGGCATGCAGCAAATCAGCTATAGCCTTCACCTCCTCTATCGTGTAAACGGTTCCCAATTCGGATACCTGCGAAATATAGACCGCTTTAGGTTGCGAATGATGGCATACGCCAAAATTGTGTAAACGGGGTTTGATGAGTTCAGGAGTCAGTTTACCGTCTGTCGTCGGAATGGTCACGACGGCACATCCGGTCATCCTTGCCGGAGCTCCACACTCATCGACATTGATATGTGCCGTTTCAGCACACAATATACTATTGAAAGGACGTGTAACAGCCTGCAAAGCGACCGAATTGGCTCCGGTTCCGTTAAAAACAAAAAAAGGAGAAGCCTCTTCACCAAATACACTTTTAATCTTCGCTACAGCGGCTGCTGTCCAGGGGTCATCACCATATCCTACTGCGTGATCCTCATTTGCCTTAATCACGGCTTCCATGATCAACGGATGGACGCCGGAGTTATTATCACTTGCAAAACTTCTCATTATATTCCTGATTTTTGCGGCAAAAGTACGGATTTATTCATTAATATGTCATTTTTAGGATCTATATATTAAAAAAGAAGGAGTATCCGTTTGGACACTCCTTCTTTTTATTAACTTGTTTGTTAGAATATTAACCATTATCCCAAGCGAAAATCCTTCAAAACTTTCTGTAATTCCTGGCGGGCAAAGAATATACGGCTCTTTACCGTTCCCAGTGGTACATTCAATTTGTCTGCGATCTCGTTATATTTATAACCACTCAAAAACATTGAGAAAGGAACTTTCAGTTCATCATTCAATCCATTAATGGCTTTTGTGATCTCTTGAATTTGATATGCTCCGTCCGGAGAGTCAAATCCCGAATCATTTACGACGTCCAAATTATACAAGTCGACACCTTGGTCTACAACTGTTTGCGTACGTACTATCTTATGATAATTATTAATGAAAATGTTACGCATGACGGTCAGGACCCATCCTTTGAAATTAATATTGTCAACAAACTTCTCCTGATTGTCTAAAACCTTCAGCGTTGTGTCTTGCATCAAATCTTGGGCGTCATCCCGATTTGCAGTGAGCATCAGTGCAAAATTCATCATGTTTTCTTGCATGCTCAGTAATTTTTTCTGAAATTGCAACGCGTTCATATTATTACTTATTTATAAAAGGTTAATACCGGTTAAGTATTGCCTCTCACTATCGAGCGGCAATACAAATATAGGTATTTTTCCTGAAATAAATAACCCTTTGAGGAATATTAATATTAAAAACCGTAACTTAATATATTTATAGTAAATGTCGCTGAGAATGAACAGTATTTGCAAGTTTAAGACTTGCAGAATTACAAAATTTACAAGTTACGAGTTACAATTTTCAACAATGTATAAAAAGTATAGACAATTAGACAAAATGATGAAAAATTCAGGATTCTTATGGATACTATTTTTACTACTGACAACAGCCTTTAAATCAGTAGCTAAAGACACTCCGCTCATTTATCAGATCGATATAAAGAAGGAGATAGATAATACAACCCGTATTTATCTTAGTAACGGTTTATCAGAGGCCAACTCACTGGGTGCCGATGCAATCCTGATCCATATGAATACGTATGGAGGATTACTCGAAGCGGCAGATTCAATGCGTACCGCCATTCTGTACAACCCTGTTCCCGTCTACGTTTTTATCGATAATAACGCAGCTTCGGCCGGAGCTCTTATCTCGATCGCGTGTAAAAAAATCTTTATGAGAAAGGGGGCCAATATCGGTGCAGCGACGGTCGTCAACCAAACCGGAGCCGCTTTGCCTGATAAATATCAGTCGTATATGCGCTCCATGATCCGCTCTACCGCGGAAGCACATGGAAAAGACACCATCATCCAGGGGAACGACACCATCTATAAATGGAAAAGAGATCCGCTGATTGCCGAAGCAATGGTAGACGAGCGCGTAGTTGTCCCCAACCTGATCGATACGGGGAAAGTGCTCACCTTCACCGCCGACGAAGCCCTGCAATGGCATTATTGCGACGGGATCGCAGAAACACCGGATGAAGTGATCACCCAATATCTCGGATACGATACCTATGAGCTGAAAACATACAAGCCATCCTGGTTCGACGACCTGAAAGGATTCCTGATGAACCCGATGCTGCAATCACTTCTTATCATTATTATTATAGGAGGGATCTACTTCGAAATGCAAACGCCGGGATTAGGGTTCCCGTCGGCCGCTGCCCTTGTCGCCGCCATCCTCTACTTCGCCCCGTTGTATCTGGACGGGCTGGCCCAGAACTGGGAAATACTGGTATTTGTCATCGGCTTGCTGCTGATAGCCGCGGAGATATTCGTTATCCCCGGCTTTGGAATAGCCGGGATCAGCGGAATTATTTTCCTGATTGCCGGCCTGACCCTCAGCTTACTCAATAACACGGATTTCAACTTTGATGGTGTTTCTACCAAAGAGATAGGGGAAGCCTGCCTGACAGTACTGGTTGGTCTCGGCCTCGGATTCGTCCTGATGATCTGGCTCTCCAATAAGATCGGAACCAAAGGGCTGATGCGAAAAGTGGCACTCCACAAAGACCTGGAGGAAGCCCACTCCTCTCCTTCCCTCGCTCCGCTTATCGGAAAGGAAGGGACAGCCTTTACGGTGCTCCGCCCTTCCGGGAAAGTAATGATCGACGGCGAATTATACGACGGGGTATCCGATTCCGGTTTTATCGAAAAAGGGACGAAGGTGAAAGTCGTGCGTTTTGAGAATGCCCAGGTATATGTAGAAACACTGCATTTATAAGGAAAGCTTATCCTCTCCCGGTATGCGCTGATAGAGGATGCGTTTATCCACCACTACATACCGCAGGGCATCGATCGCCAGCAGATCGCTCAGAATATTTTTGGCCGTGTAGTAATTTACGCGGCCAATCCGGCAAAGCTGGCTTACATTTATATATGGGTGTTCATCCAGATAAACAAACAAACGTTCGACGGGTTTGCTGATCTTCAGCAAAGTACCGTCCGGCTTATGCTTCTTCTCCCAGGATAGCATGAGAACTTCATTAGCCAGGATATTTTCATCCGCCACACGGATATAGGCTTTGTATTTATCTTCTTTGTCAGGGGCCAGATGGGGCTTCTCACTGCTCGGTGCTATATAAACCTCCAGCACCGTCTTCCCGTTTATCTCCCAACGGGTAGCCTCGAAAGGGACTTCCGGACGGGTGTACATCTTCGAAGCAGCCTCTATCATGTAATATTCTTCTTCACTCCGGACACCGGATATATTTCCGTTATCCTTCACTCCTATCAGCAACCGACCGCCATCGGTATTGGCAAAAGCAGACAAAGTACGGGCAATTTTCTTACTGTCGCTTACTTCGAACTTAAAATCGAGTTGTTGATGCTCGCCCTGTTCAATCAATGCTTCTATCGGATGTTTCTTCTTCATTTTGGCATACTGTTTGACCAGCAAAATTAAAATAAATGTCTAACTTTGCCAACGGAAAAAGAATGAAAGCATGTCGCAGATTCCTCCATTAATTTCTGACCTGGCAGTAATATTGATTTCTGCAGGGTTTGTCACTTTGCTTTTCAAGAGATTAAAGCAACCGGTCGTATTAGGTTATATTGTTGCCGGAATTCTGGCCGGACCGGCTATAAAAGAGATTCCCACTGTTTCAGATGTAGAAAGTATCCGTATCTGGGCGGATATAGGTGTCGTGTTCCTGCTTTTCGCACTGGGATTGGATTTCAGTTTCAAAAAACTGATGAAGGTAGGCGGGACTGCTGTTATCGGAGCGATAACGGTCGTGATCGGCATGATGACGTTCGGATATATCACCGGTATGTCGCTGGGTTGGGGACACATGAACAGCCTTTTCCTGGGCGGGATGCTCTCGATGTCGTCTACTACAATCATATTCAAGGCATTCGATGATATGGGGTTGCGCAACCAACGGTTTGCCGGCGTTGTCTTCGGTATACTGGTGGTGGAAGACCTCTTCGCCGTCTTATTGATGGTGCTACTTTCCACCCTGGCTGTCAGTAAGCACGTCGAAGGTATGGAGCTATTGGACAGCGTGGTCAAACTGGGCGTTTTCCTGCTCTTCTGCTTTGTCGTGGGAATTTACCTGATCCCTTCTTTCCTGAAAAAAGCCAGGACATTCCTTAACGACGAAACTTTACTGATCGTCAGCCTCGGTCTTTGTCTCGGCATGGTGATGATCGCCACTAAAGCCGGTTTCTCCTCCGCACTGGGAGCCTTTGTGATGGGATCGATCCTGGCTGAAACAATCGATGCGGAACATATCGAACATATTGTAAAACCGGTAAAAGACCTTTTCGGAGCCATCTTCTTCGTTTCGGTCGGTATGCTGATAGATCCGGTATTGCTCTGGGAATATAAAATACCGATCCTGATACTGACAATCGTCGTGATGGTCGGACAGATATTATTCGGTAGCTTCGGAGTGCTGTTATCCGGACAGACAGTAAAGGTAGCCATCCAATCCGGTTTCTCGCTGGCACAGATCGGTGAGTTCGCCTTTATCATTGCCTCCCTGGGGTTGACATTAGGCGTGACCGATAATTTCCTTTATCCGATCGTTGTCGCCGTCTCCGTCATCACGACTTTCTTTACCCCTTATATGATACGGATGGCCGGCCCTGCCTATAAAATAGCCGAACGTACCATTCCGGCCAACTGGATGAGCTTCCTGGAACGTTATTCCTCCGGCTCGAATACCATCCGGCAGAAAAGTGCCTGGAACAAACTGCTAAAAGCATTGATGCGCATTGTCGGAACTTATACCGCCGTAACACTGGTACTGATCTTTATCTGGCTGCAATTCGTCGCACCGTTCATCATCAGCAAGTTGCCTGGCATACGGGGAGAAGTGATTTCATTAGTCTTGATCCTTATCATGATATCTCCGATGCTCAGGGCCATCATGATGAAAAAGAATCATTCCGCCGAATACCAGCAACTCTGGCACGACAGCAAATACAACCGAGGCCCGTTGGTTTCCCTGATCGTATTACGTATTGTATTATGCATAGGTCTTGTGATGCTCCCCATAGCACGTTTGCTGAACGCTGCCGCAGGAATAGCGATTGCCATCGCCGCCACAGTAATAACGCTCGTGATCCTTTCCAAATGGCTTAAAAAGCAATCGATCCTGATGGAACGTCATTTCTTTACCAATCTGACAGCCCGGGAAATGGAAAGCGAACGTAATGCCCCCATCAAACAGAAATTTGCCAGCCACTTGCTGGAGCGCGACCTTCACCTGGCGGACTTCGAGGTGAAACAAAACTCACCCAGTATGGGCAAAACCCTGATGGAACTGAACTTCCGGCAAAAATGCAACGTCAATATCGTTACCATTATCCGGGGCGACCGCCGTATCAATATACCGGGCGGTAACGAGCGGCTTTACCCGTTCGACAAATTGATCGTAGTCGGTGCAGACGACGACCTGAACCATTTCCGGCATTATATAGAAGAACGTTATAAGGAATCGTTGAATAACCGCCAGGAAACGAAAGAGGTCAATATGGAGCAATTCTTTATCAGCGAAGGCTCCGGACTGATCGGACGAACCATTCTCGCATCCGGGATACGCGACAATTCGGGTTGCCTGGTGATCGGTATCGAGCGGGACGCCCGTTCCATCAAAAACCCTCCTCCTACGACCGTATTCGAACAAGGCGACATCGTTTGGATCGTAGGCGAACATGAGAAAGTAGTACGCCTCAGTGAAGGAAAAACAGTGAAATAGTAATTAAATATATAAACAAACGGAGTATGAAATTTATCGGAATTATACCGGCAAGATATGCCTCGACCCGCTTCCCCGGGAAGCCTTTGGCCGACATGGCCGGAAAACCCATGATACAACGCGTTTATGAGCAGGTAAAAGATGTTCTGGATGCTGTATGTGTTGCGACCGACGATGTTCGCATAGAAGCTGCGGTAAAAGCCTTCGGCGGTGAAGTCGTTATGACATCCGACCAGCACCAGAGCGGAACCGACCGTTGCTACGAAGCTTATACCAAAGTAGGCCTGGGATATGATGTCGTTGTCAACATCCAGGGAGACGAACCTTTTATCCAGCCGGAACAAATAGAAACACTGAAGGCCTGCTTTACCGATGCCGGCACACAGATAGCCACATTGGTAAAACCGTTCCGTCCGGACGATGATTTCGAGACAACGCTGTTCAATGCGAATTCCCCGAAAGTCGTTCTGAATAAAAACAGTGAAGCCATGTACTTCAGCCGATCGATCATACCGTATCTAAGAGGTAAGAATTACCGGGAATGGTTGCCCAACCATACCTATTATAAGCACATCGGTTTATATGCCTACCGTGCCGATACATTAAAAGAGATCACCCGCCTGCCCCAATCATCGCTCGAATTGGCCGAAAGCCTCGAACAACTCCGGTGGCTTGAAAACGGCTATAAGATAAAAGTCGGCATCACCTCACAGGAAACAATCGGTATCGACACACCTGAAGATATGGAGAAAGCCCTGGCTTTCCTTAAGAAACAGCATGGCTAAGCACAGAAGATATCACAATTAATATCAGCAGTCCGGACATCACGGATACCGACCATACGTTGGCACGCATGTTCCGGATTGCCTTGAATTGAATAACGACCAATACACCGGCGACCGCTATACCCGGAAAGAATGCCGGAAGCCACGGATGCGGATATTGATAAGCCTGTGCCTCAGAAAGAGAATACACGCTTTTCAGGAATTCGGGTAATACAGTTCCCGTTATCAACAGTAAAGCCCAGTAAACCCATCGTTTTTCTCCAATCTCCGCCTCATACAGCAACACCAGGATAACAAAGATAAACAACCTGCTACCCACCAGGCTGTACACAATAAACAACAAGGCAAACCCCGACAACATCGACAGCCATTTATTTTTAATGAGTGTATAACCGCAAAACACCAACAGGACAAGAACCAAAGACAGGATAGAAGCCAGATGATAGCTCGGACTGCAATAAGTACCCCATTCCAGGGCGACAGGAAATAAAGCATATAAGAAAGCCATCTCCCCTACATTAAACCGCTTCAGAATGACTGTTAATACCCACCACTCCAATAACAATATAATAGTAAGCAGTAAAGCTCCTCCTCCAACAGGCACCAGCAGTGACAAAAGAGTTTTCGCCAAAGCGCAAGCCAGCCATGCCGGTTTATCCATACATTCCGACACAGCATCCGACAGGAATGATAACCCCACCACCTGCTCTTTATCAAACAAATGATTCGAATCGAAAAACTGGAAAAAAACGATACATGACAATACAAAGATCCCAGTTATAACTCCTTGTAAAAGTCTTTCCCTCTTATTCATCTTGGTTAATTATTTAGAATCCAATCAAAAAAGTCGTCAACATCAACCTAACAACCATAAAATGACTTACTGCCTAGTGTTGCAAATATGTAGGCTAAGCACCCAGCGCCTTGTCATATTTCTATGGTAGGTTTCCAAATGCTCGCCCCCGAACCGGACTTACACCTCTCAGCGTATCCGGCTCTCCACTAATTTTAGTCTATCTTTCCGTCATGTATCTTTTTGTGACAACTCCTGCACACGGCAATCGTTTTGCGTTTGCGGGCAATCATGTGTCGTTCCCAGCTTTCCTTACCCTGCAAGTTCTTTAGTTTCCTTACATGGTGCATAACAAGGTCGTCTGTCGCTCCACATAATTCACACTCATGGGCTTTCAGCCTTTCAACAAGACTTGTCCGCCCCGCAGTATAAATTGTTCGTGGCATGGTGTCACATTCCGATTTATAGGTGGGCTTCTTGCGTTTGAAGCCACCGTCGTAAAAGTATCTTTCCTTTACACCTGTTTTAGTCATGTGCTTTATGATAAACCTACCGTTCTTACGATATTTCTTGTTTACCTTGCGTGTGCGGCACTTATATTTGCCTGCAAACGTTTTGTACATGCTGTATTCCATGATGTACTTGAAATTATTCAAGGCATGGGCACAGTTGTTGGCTATGGAGTAGTAATTATAGAAACCCACGATTTCCCGATTATAGCTATCAAGGATTTCAAGGTCGTCATTGAATATCAGTCCCGATTTACATTTCGGTTTCCATATTTCCTTTCCGTTACGGTTTGTCATTTCCAAGACTCCCCAATCGAACAGTTTTTTACGGACAGTTTCCATACTGACATTCAAGCAGACCCTTTTACCATAGGTTCTTCTTAATCTACCCCGTTTATCACGTCTTTGGTCGTTGGACTTTCTTACAGTAATTTCATATCCGAGAAACTTGGCAGGTCTTTCGGTATGGGTGACAAGTGTCTTTTCATCAGACAGTTCCAATGCCAGTTTATCAGCAAGGAAGTTTTTAATATCTCCCTTTATCTGTTGCGCATCTTGCTTACTTCCGATAATTCCCACGAGAAAATCATCTGCATATCTCGCATATTTCATTCTCCTGTAATCGGCATCCATTTCTTCGCCATTGGGATATTTAGCCCGTCCTTGTTCTATTGCTTTCAGTTCAAGGATTAGCTTTACCCTTTGCCTTTCGTCTTTTACGGACTTCAATCTTCGCACAATACGTTTTCTTGCATTGCCGAAGTCCAAACTTTCTCTACTGAATTTTCGTTTCTTCCCTTTATCGAATTTGGCTATGTATTCCTTTATATACTTATCCAGCTTGTCAAGGTATATATTAGCCAATATCGGGCTGATGATACCCCCTTGCGGTGTGCCACTGTAAGTATTGTGGAATTGCCATTCTTCGATATATCCCGCTTTCAAAAACTTGCGTACTAAGCGTATGAAGCGTTCGTCCGCAATGCGCTCCTTGAGTATGTTTATTAATACATCATGGCTTATATTATCAAAGAAACCTTTTATATCTCCCTCTACAAACCACTTTGCACCGCTAAACTCCTTTTGGATGTGAGTTAATGCAGTATGGCAGCTTCGATTGGGTCGAAACCCATGCGAGGTGTATTCAAAATTTCCCTCGTATATGGCTTCCAATACCATTCTTACTACTTCTTGTATTAACTTGTCATTGAAAGTCGGTACGCCAAGAGGTCTTTTCTTACCGTTTTTCTTCGGTATGTACACCCTCTTTGACGGTTGGGGCTGGTACGTTTCATCTTTTAACGTATCAATCAACTTTTCAATTCGTTTCAGGCTCATGTTGTCAATGGTCTGACCGTCCGAACCTTTAGTCATGTTGCCCTCTTTGGCGTAGATGTGCTGATAGGCAACATAGAACATTTCCTCATTGAACAAAATTCTGTAAAGACGTTCAAACTTGTAGCTTACATCCTTACTGTGTTCTGATAGACTGTTTAATACTCTTTCTGGACTTCTCATAATGTCTCTCACATTTTCCGTTAATTGTATTAATAATTAGCTGCTTCCCTTCGCCATGTACAAGGCGTTACCTTGCTCGGACTACTATGGAAGCTCCGTTACCACTCCGAATTTTCATAGGTCAAACCTAATAGCCTTTCGGCACTTCGGGATAGGTAATCCCCGTTTATTACATCGTAACTGTTGGCATGATAGATTGTCGGATACGACTTCCGTCCTTCACTCGCTTACTGCGGTTGTGTCGTGATAAGTTCTTGCTACATTCATACCTATACACTGAAGTAGTATCACGATATGGCGATTGATAGTTACCTTACGCCATAGCCTAAAGGGGAACCACTCGGACTATCGTTTAATCAATTCGGACTTTATCCTCATATCTATCTTTTCATCTCGCCATTCAGTCGCAGTTTGGTAACTAACTGACTTATGACTTTTCCGACATGCTACACTCCCTGCTCGGTTAAGTTTTCCCGAAAACAGATAAGTCGGCTGATGATAGGTTATTTTCAAAGAACACTTTCCTAATCTCTTGCCAAAGAGATGTTTACGATGCAACCTTTACGGGCGCACATAAATATTATATAATAAAATGATCTCCCTCCCATTCAAATTCAATAATCCGATCAAAATATGCAAGCTTTTTATCAGTAAGTTCAACTTTTTAGAAACACAAAAGGTGTGCCTGCACCCTGTAGGGCCGACACACCTTTCGCATTTATTGCTATATCAGAGGAGATATTATCTTCTCTTTTTTTGCTCCTGTTGCTTCTTCAACTGTTCCTGCTGTGCACGCTGTGCTTCTTCCAAACGTTTCATGAAACCGGATTTCTTCTGCGGCTTCTTTTTGTTTGCTTCCAACTTAGCCAGCAACTTATCTTCATTGATCGTATAACGGAACACCAGTGTCTGGACGATCGTAAACAAAGTGGAGATAAAGTAGTAGTAAGTAAGACCGGATGCATACTGGTTAAAGAACACCAGGAACATCAACGGCATCATATACATCATCGCCTTCATACCAGGCATCTGCTGTTGTCCGGTATTGGTCATTTCCATATTATATTTCGTATATATGATATTGGTTGCCGTCATCAGCACACAGAACAGACTGATATGGTTACCGAAATACGGAGTAATAATAGGAATATATTTATTCCAACTGAAGATCGCATCATACGTTGACAAGTCATGCGCCCAAAGGAAACTCTGCTGACGCAGCTCGATAGCCGACGGGAAGAACATAAACAAGGCGATCAACACCGGCATCTGCAACAACATCGGGATACATCCGGCCATCGGACTCGCCCCGGCCCTGCTATACAGCTCCATTGTCGCACGCTGACGTTCCACTGCCTTATCCTGTCCCGGATACTTCGCATTCAGCTCTTCTACCTGCGGACGAAGTACGCGCATCTTGGCAGACGACATATAAGATTTATACGTCAGCGGGAATAAGATCAACTTCACGATAATGGTCATCAGGAAGATGATCAGACCATAGCTACTGATATATTTTCCCAAAAAGTCGAACATCGGAATAACAAAATACTGGTTCACCCAGCGGAATACGCTTGCACCCAGCGGAACCAGACGTTCCAGATCCAACTGATCGTCGGTAGGAACCCCTTTATCGAATGATTTCAGCAAGGTATAGCTATTCGGTCCGAAGAAATAACGGAAAGTAGTAGGTTCGTTTCCTCTCAGGTCGAAAGGAACCGCCGTAGCAGTCTTGAATTCTTTGACGATACCGTCGGCCTCAACCATCTTCGAGTCGAAAGTAGCACTCTCGAAACCTTCACCGGAGATCATGACGGATGAGAAGAACTTATCCTTATAACCGATCCATTTCAGACGGCCTGACACCTTCTTATCCTCACTTTTGCTTTCGCTCAACTGTTCAACGCCATCAGCCAGGAATTTATAATACAAGGCAGTATATCTGTTTTCATATTTAATACCCTGCTCCTGCTGGCGGATCTTCTGTTTCCAGACCATATCCAACGCCGTTGTACTCGGTGCCAATACACCGTTCAGGCCGGAACCCTTAATATCGAACTGAACCATATAATCGTCCGGCTTGATCGTATAGATAAAGTTCAGCGAACTGCCTTCACCCGTGTTCAGGCGCATGATCAATTGATTCGGATCCTGTGTCTTTACCGGAGTAAAATACATTTCACCGGTATTCAGCACACGGTTGGTTGCCGTTACCAACGTAAAGTCGAGCGATGCATCTTTTCCTTCGAAAAGGATCAGCGGTTTGTCGTCGTACGTTGTATAATCTTTCAGGCGGGCATAAGAGATACGTCCCCCTTTATTGCTGACATGAAGTTCGATCAGGCTATTTTCCAATACAGTAATATCGTCAGTACCTGTCATGGCATCGGCAAATACCCCGAAATTACTTTTCAGCCGGGCTTCTCTCACAGAGTCCGGCAGATTATCAAAAGAGTTATCGGCAATGCTCTTGCTATCCTCTTTTTGCATATCAAGCTGTTTAGCCAGTTCGATCTGTGCGATCGAGTCCTGATAACGGCGCTGCGCTTCCAACTGCTCAGGCGTCGGTTTGTTTAACCAGCTGAATGCAAATAAAACAATACCAATAAGCAGAAAACCTAATAATGTGTTTTTATCCATCTATAACGTTCTTATTTATTATCAATAGCGGCTTTTACAAAGCTGACAAAGAGCGGGTTCGGATTAACTACCGTACTGTTGTATTCCGGATGGAACTGTACACCTACAAACCATTTCAGTGAAGGTATTTCAACAACTTCAACCAATCCTGTTTCCGGGTTCTCACCGACACATTTCATCCCGGCAGCTTCAAACTGGTCGCGATACTGGCTATTGAACTCAAAACGGTGACGATGGCGTTCCTGGATATGTTCTTTTCCATACGCTTCATAAGATTTCGAACCTTTCTTCAAAACACAGTCGTAAGCACCCAAACGCATGGAACCACCCATATTGGTAACATTCTTCTGCTCTTCCATCAGGTCGATCACTTTATATTCCGTATTCGGTTCCATCTCCGTAGAGTTGGCATCCGTCATACCCAGCACATCGCGGGCATATTCAATAACCATACACTGCATACCCAGACAGATACCCAGGCAAGGCACATCATGTTCGCGGGCATATTTCAAAGCGGCAAACTTACCTTCGATACCCCGCTGTCCGAATCCCGGAGCGATCAGGATACCATCCATATCTTTCAACAGTTCGGCTGCATTGTTCTCATTCAGTTTTTCAGAATGGAAAAGATGCAGATCCAGTTTACGGTCGTTGTAAATAGCAGCCTGCAATAAAGATTCGTCGATCGACTTATAAGCATCCTGCAATTCCACATATTTACCAACCAAACCGATCTTAACAGTTTCAGTTGCATTTGTTTTCTTCTGAAGGAACTCGTTCCACGGCTTCATTTCGGGAGTCGGGCCTACTTCCAGTCCCATCTTCTTCAGGATGGTAACATCCATGTTCTGACGCTGAAGCACCAGAGGAACCTCGTAAATGGTCGGAACGTCTACAGACTGAACAACCGCATCGGCATCCACATTACAGAACAAAGCGACTTTGCGTGTAATATCGTTGCTCAGCAAATGTTCCGTTCTCAATACCAGCACATCCGGCTGGATACCCAGTTCCTGCAATTGTTTTACAGAATGCTGTGTCGGTTTAGTCTTGAATTCTTTTGCAGCTGCAATGTAAGGTACATAAGTAAGATGTACGCACATACAGTTCTTACCCAACTCCCATTTCAGCTGACGTACGCTTTCGATGAAAGGCAGCGACTCGATGTCACCCACCGTACCACCGATCTCCGTGATCACAAAGTCAAACTTATACTTCGATCCCAACAGTTTTACGTTACGTTTGATCTCATCGGTAATATGAGGAACTACCTGTACTGTTTTACCCAGGTAATCACCTTTACGTTCTTTATTTATTACGCTCTGATAAATACGGCCGGTCGTAATGTTGTTCGACCGTGTAGTCGGGACATTCAGGAAACGTTCGTAGTGTCCTAAGTCCAAGTCTGCTTCATGTCCGTCTACGGTTACATAACATTCACCGTGCTCATAGGGGTTCAATGTACCCGGGTCGATATTAATGTAGGGGTCAAACTTTTGGATAGTAACCTTATAGCCTCTTGCCTGAAGGAGTTTACCCAATGATGCAGCAATAATTCCCTTACCTAATGAAGAGACTACGCCGCCCGTAACGAAGATGTACTTTGTATCTGCCACGATAGTAATATTTTAATTATCTTATAATTGCTCACTCGCATTTCAAAACTGCAAAGTTAGTCATTTTCGTTCAGACGGCAAGGGTCTCGGATATTTTTTCAAGCGGAAATCGAAATGAAAAGTTACCGTGCTACCTTTTGTTTCACCTATATGAAACAGTTGTTCCACCTATATGAAACAAGTGTTTCACTATGATGAAACACAGACAACCTCCCAGAAAAAGACTAGTTCGTTCACTATCGTGCCTGTCTTACTATTCGAATCGTTAAGATTGTTATATGATGTAAAAGATTAGCACATCTCATACTTTTTATCTAATTTCGCACTCTAGATACTTAAAGAGTGTAAATTATAAGGTATTATGGTTATCAAGAGGTACTTCATTCTATTTTCTATACTTACATCACTGACAAGCCTGGCAAATGCACAGGAGGGTACTGTCATTACTGGAGCTAATGTCAATAAGGCAGCAGAGAGAGACGTGCCGGACACTATCCCCATGATTGAAATCGAAGATCCGGATCTGGATAATATCATAAGTCTGCGGGCGCAATTTGAAAAACAGAACCGGTCGTACTCCGCACCGGCCAAACCGACTGAAAATCTGCTCCGTTTCCTGAAGAAAGATGAAGTGGAAATATCCGACGAAGCCATGTATTGGGCACGCCTGGTACGGGATGCCTCTACCATATTCGACAACAATCTGACTTTCCGTGATACCGTGATTGTAAGTCCTTTGTTCCTGCCGATCGTATTTAAAGGTGAACTATTGCCTAAGGATCTTACCTTCTATAAAGAAAACTTCTGGGAGAAAAACGACCAGTTGCCTTTGCCGTTCACTCCTGATACATTATTTAAAGAAGAAGAGTTGAAAAAAGAGGTAGAAGACAAGGCATATAAATATGTACAGTCCAATTATCCGGATTATTTCCGCTATTCGACAAGGGATCTTCCTCAAGACAAGGTGATAGCGAAGGTGATCAAGAAAACGAATTACAAACCGGAACTTATCAAGGTGGAAAGCGAAGCGGATTTCAGCGATGTGGATGCACCGGTAAAGTTCATTCCGGAAATACGTTACTGGACTTCTCATTTTGAAAGTGCTATTCAGTTTGCACAAAACTATATCTCCCCCAACTGGCATAAGGGAGGTGTAAGCACGCTAAACCTGACAAACCGTGAACTGTTTACCTTTAATTATAACAAGGATAAAGTAAAGTTTACGAACTCGCTCGAAATAAAGAATAATTTATATACAGCGCCTAAAGATACTTTACGTGACTACAAGGTTGGAGATGATGTATTCCGTATCTACAGCAACTTAGGTTATAAGGCTTTCAATAAATGGTATTATACACTGGAAGTCGATTTCAAAACCCAGTTATTCAGCAGTTATGCAGAGAATCAAGATGTTAAACTGGCTGGATTACTTTCTCCATTCAGTATCAATATCGGTCTCGGTATGCAGTACGACCTGAATAAAACGTTCGCATCGTCAAAGCATAAAAAAGTTGCCCTTTCAGCTAACATCGCCCCTATATCTTATACGTACATACGAACCATAGATAAAGACATTGATTTGGCACGCCACTTCCAGAAGAAAGATAACGAAGAAAATTATCCGTACAAACAAAGCTTGTTCGGTTCAACTGTGAATGCAACAATGACATTCCAGTTCAGCCGGAATATTAGCTGGTATTCGCGTCTGAACTATACAACTAACTATCAACGTATCCAGGGTGAATTTGAAAACCGACTGAATATGGCGATCAGCCGATTCTTCTCAACCATCATTTCACTCAACTTACGTTATGACGACGGAATCGCAAAAAACGAAGACTTCGACAGTTATTTACAGATCAACGAACTCTTGAGCTTTGGTTTTAATTACAAATGGTAAGTAAAGCTCAATTATTTCTATAATAAACTTTGTTAATCGTGACATAATATCTAAATAATCCTTACTTTTGCCGAGGTTTTGCAATGTCGAGATTACAAACATGAGCGAAAGTATCAATCACAACGGACGAATTGAAAAGATCGAAGGCAATGCGATCTTTGTCAGGATCATTCAACAATCGGCTTGTTCCGGTTGCCATGCACAAGGCATGTGCGGTGCTTCAGAGAAGAAGGAGAAGATTATTGAAGTGAACGACAACTCCGGAAAATATCATGTGAATGAAGAAGTGACATTATGCGGCCAGAGTTCGCTTGGATTACAAGCGGTATTGCTGGCTTTCGTCCTTCCTGTCATATTTGTAGTCGCAGCCATTGTAGCAGGAAACTACTTGCAATGGGACGAAACAACCAGCGGGTTAACCGGTCTATTATTATTAGTTCCCTACTATTGCATACTATACTTTTTACGCGAGAAACTAAAAAGAAAATTTATATTTACCTTGAAAAAACTTAATTGATCAAATATCATGATTTTAATTGCCGTTATTTCATTAGGAGCCATTGGAGCCATCGGTGCAGTATTCCTCTACGCCGCCTCCAAGAAGTTTGAAGTATACGAAGATCCTCGTATCGCACAGGTTCAGGAGGCACTTCCCGGAGCCAACTGCGGTGGTTGCGGATATCCCGGTTGCGGTGGTTTTGCTGCGGCCTGTGTAAAAGCTGATTCGCTGGAAGGACTGTTATGTCCGGTAGGCGGAGCCGACACAATGGGGAAAGTCGCATCTATCCTGGGTATGGAAGCCGCTACTACCGAACCGATGGTAGCCGTTGTACGCTGTAACGGAACCTGCGAAGCCCGTCCGCGTACCAACCGTTACGACGGCGTGCAGAGTTGTGCCATTGCATCTTCACTGTACGGTGGCGAAACGAACTGTACGTTCGGTTGCCTGGGTTATGGTGATTGTGTAACAGCTTGTGCCTTCGACGCGATCCACGTCAACCCTGCTACCGGACTGCCGGAAGTAGTGGAAGATAAATGTACTTCATGCGGTGCCTGTGTAAAAGCTTGTCCGAAAAACATTATCGAACTGCGTAAGAAAGGCCCGAAATCACGCCGTATTTTCGTTAGCTGCGTAAACAAAGACAAAGGAGCTGCCGCCCGCAAAGCCTGCGCCAATGCTTGTATCGGTTGCGGTAAGTGTGTGAAGGAATGCCCGTTCGAAGCGATCACGCTCGAAAACAATGTAGCTTATATCGACTATCGCAAATGCCGCTTGTGCCGCAAATGTGTAGCCGTATGTCCTACCGGTGCTATTCACGAACTGAACTTCCCGCCGCGTAAAGAAGCTGCTCCGGCTGTGGACGCAAAAGTGACGCCCGAAACAAAAACAACAGAAGAAACAATTCAAAAATAAAAATCTAATAGTATGCTAAGGACATTTCGAATCGGCGGTATACATCCACCCGAAAATAAATTGTCTGCCGGAAAAAAGATCACCGGACTGGCTATACCCAAACAGGTCATTATACCGTTAAGCCAGCATATCGGGGCTCCTGCCCAGGCTGTGGTGAAGAAAGGTGATCCGGTTAAGGTAGGTACACTGCTGGCTAAGGCCGGAGGTTTCGTATCGGCAAACATTCACTCGTCGGTATCCGGTAAGGTAAACAAGATAGATAACGCCCTCGACGCTAGCGGATACAAACGTCCCGCTATCTATATCGATGTAGAAGGTGACGAATGGGAAGAAACAATCGACCGTAGCGAAACACTTGTAAAAGAGTGCCCGCTTCCTTCCAAAGAGATCGTAGACAAGATTGCCGCAGCAGGCATCGTAGGTCTGGGTGGTGCCACTTTCCCGACACAGGTGAAACTGATGCCGCCTCCCGGAAGCAAAGCCGAGATCATTATCATCAATGCGGTCGAATGCGAGCCGTATCTGACTTCCGACCATTCGCTAATGATGGAAAAGGCCGAACAGATCCTGGTCGGTGTGACCTTGCTGATGAAAGCAGTCAACGTGACCAAAGCTGTGATCGGTATTGAAAACAACAAGCCTGACGCCATTGCTCATCTGGGTAAACTGGCAAAAGATTATAAAGGCATAGAGATCATGCCGCTGAAAGTACAATATCCGCAGGGAGGTGAAAAACAGCTGATCGATGCTGTGATACGCCGCCAGGTAAAGAGTGGGGCACTGCCTATCTCCGCCGGAGCTGTGGTACAGAATGTCGGTACGGCTTTCGCTGTATATGAAGCGGTGATGAAGAACAAACCTTTGTTCGAACGTGTCGTGACAGTTACCGGTAAAGCGGTTACTACTCCTTCCAACTTCCTGGTGCGCATGGGTACTCCGATCAGTGCACTGATAGAAGCGGCCGGAGGTGTTCCTGAAAATACAGGTAAAGTGATCGGTGGCGGCCCGATGATGGGTAAGGCGCTGATCAGTCCGGAAGTACCGGTTACCAAAGGTAGTTCAGGCGTATTACTGATGACAAAAGAAGAATCCGTACGTAAACCGGTATATGATTGCATACGTTGTGCCAAATGTGTCAGCGTCTGTCCGATGGGCCTCAACCCTACCCTGCTGATGAATGCAACTGAATTCACAGAGTGGGATCTGGCTGAAAAGAATTATATCACCGACTGTATCGAGTGCGGTTCTTGTAGTTATACCTGCCCGGCCAACCGTCCGTTGCTGGATTATATCCGTTCAGGTAAAGGAAAAGTAATGGGTATCATACGGGCACGAAAGTCATAATAAAGAGCAATATGGAAAATAATTTAATAGTATCTCCTTCGCCCCATATCCACGGCGGCGATAGCATAAGCAAAAATATGTATGGTGTACTGATTGCCCTTGTTCCGGCTTTCCTGGTATCCCTCTACTACTTCGGACTGGGTGCGCTGATCGTTACTGCAACATCGGTCGTAGCCTGCGTCCTCTTTGAATATCTGATCCAGAAGTTCCTGATGAAAAAGGAACCGACCGTATGTGATGGTTCGGCCATCCTGACCGGTGTGCTGCTGGCATTCAACCTGCCGTCGAACCTGCCTGTATGGATCATCCTGATCGGTGCACTGGCGGCTATCGGTATCGGTAAGATGTCGTTCGGCGGACTGGGTAACAATATCTTCAACCCGGCACTGGTCGGACGTGTATTCCTCCTGATCTCTTTCCCGGCACAGATGACAACCTGGCCGGAAGTCGGACAGCTGACAGCCTACACCGATGCAACCACCGGTGCGACTGTTTTGTCCCTGATGAATGAGGGAGCATTGGATAAACTGCCTACACTGGTGGATATGTTGCTAGGAAAGATGGGGGGTAGCCTCGGTGAAGTAAGTGCACTGGCACTGTTGCTGGGACTTGCCTTCATGTTATGGAGAAAGATCATCACCTGGCAGATCCCGGTTTCTATCCTGCTGACTGTATTCGTATTCACAGGCATTATGCACCTGGTTAACCCGGTACAATATGCAAGTCCGTTCGTTCACCTGCTGTCGGGAGGTTTGATGCTGGGAGCTATCTTCATGGCAACCGACTATGTGACTTCGCCGATGAGTAAGAACGGCATGCTGGTTTACGGTGTCGGTATCGGTATCCTGACTACGGTGATCCGTCTGTTCGGTTCTTATCCGGAAGGTATGTCGTTTGCTATTCTTATTATGAATGCATTTACTCCGCTGATCAACAGTTATATCAAACCTAAACATTTTGGAGGGAAATAAGCATGGCAAAACTAAAATCAACATTACCCAACATGCTCTTGTCGCTTACCATCATCTGTTTGGTTGCGGGAGCGATATTAGCCGGAGTAAATATGTACACCACCGGCCCGATTGCAGCCTCCAAAGCTGCGGCATTGGAAGCAGCTATCAAAGCTGTTACGCCGGAATTCGATAACAAACCGTCGGAAGATGCTTATATGGCTATTACAGCCGATGGTGATTCGCTGAAGATCTATCCGGCCACCAAAGGCGGCGAGTTCGTCGGTGCGGCTGTCGAAAGCAACACCAAGAAAGGATTCAGCGGCGAGATCAAAGTAATCGTCGGATTCGATAAGGAAGGCAAGCTGTTGAACTATTCCGTATTGCAACACGCAGAAACTCCCGGCCTGGGAGCCAAGATGCAGGAATGGTTCAGTACGGACAAGAACAAACAGAGCGTTCTCGGACGCAGCCTGGCCGGAGGTGCATTAAAAGTAACTAAAGACGGTGGCGATATAGATGCTATTACAGCAGCAACCATCACCAGCCGTGCATTCCTGGACGCGGTGAATCGCGCTTACAGCGCATTTGCCGGAACTGACGGAGTAACCGGTGCAACAACCGCTAACACTAATGAGGGAGGAAACGACAATGAGTAATATGAAAGTATTGATGAACGGTATCATCAAAGAGAACCCGACATTTGTCTTATTGCTGGGTATGTGTCCAACTCTGGGAACCACTTCCTCAGCACTGAACGGTATGAGTATGGGACTGGCAACCATGTTCGTCCTGATCTGTTCCAATATGGTTATTTCAGCCTTGAAGAACCTGATCCCCGACATGGTACGTATTCCTGCTTTTATTGTTGTGATCGCCACCTTCGTGACCGTGGTGCAGATGTGTATGGAAGCATTCGTTCCGGCTCTCTACGCCAGCCTGGGATTGTTCATCCCGTTGATCGTTGTAAACTGTATCGTACTGGGACGTGCAGAAGCATTCGCCGCTAAAAACGGCGTGATCCCTTCCGCATTCGACGGACTGGGTATGGGACTGGGCTTTACACTGGCACTGACCTTGCTGGGAGCTACCCGCGAACTGCTTGGGACAGGTAAACTGTTCGGCCTGACACTGATGCCCGAACAATATGGTTCGCTGATCTTCGTATTGGCACCGGGTGCCTTCATCGCGCTGGGTTACCTGATTGCTATTGTAAACAAATTGCGTAAAGCCTGATATTAAAAAACGAAAGATATGGAATATATATTAATATTTATCGCAGCCGTATTCGTTAACAACGTTGTATTAGCGCAGTTCCTCGGAATCTGCCCGTTCCTGGGTGTTTCCAAAAAGGTAGAGACAGCGGCCGGTATGGGGGCAGCAGTAACATTTGTTCTTACTATTGCAACCATCGTAACCTTCCTCGTTCAGAAATATATCCTGGATAGGTTCGGGCTCGGGTTCATGCAGACGATCAGCTTCATCCTGATCATTGCCGCATTGGTACAGATGGTGGAAATTATTCTTAAAAAAGTTTCTCCGGCTCTTTACCAGGCATTGGGCGTGTTCCTTCCGTTGATTACCACGAACTGTTGTATCTTAGGTGTGGCTATCCTTGTCATACAAAAAGAGTATAATTTGTTGGAATCTGTTGTATATGCGATCTCCACAGCTATTGGATTTGCGCTAGCTTTAGTTATCTTTGCAGGGATTAGAGAACAGTTGGCATTGACACGTGTTCCCGAAGGTATGAAAGGTACCCCTATCGCGCTTATTACAGCCGGTTTGCTGGCGATGGCGTTTATGGGATTCTCTGGAATCGTATAATTAATCTAAATAGAGACTAGCATGAAAAAGAAAATCTTAGTAGCAGGTGGAACCGGATATATTGGCTCACACACTACAGTTGAGTTGCAGAATGCAGGTTATGATGTAGTCATCATCGACGACCTGTCGAACTCCAATATCGAAGTATTGGATGGCATTGAAAAGATCACCGGTATCCGTCCTGAATTCATCAAACTGGATTTGAAAGATAAAGAAGGAACCCGCGAAGCATTGAAAGCACATCCGGGTATCAACGGTATCATCCTTTTCGCAGCCAGCAAGGCAGTAGGCGAATCGGTTCAACAGCCGCTGAAGTACTACCGCAACAATGTCGTTACGTTGGTCAACCTGCTGGAACTGATGCCGGAATTCAATATCGACGGTATCGTGTTCTCTTCTTCCTGTACTGTTTACGGACAGCCTGATCCGGAAAATCTGCCTGTAACGGAAGATGCTCCGATCAAACCGGCTACTTCACCATATGGTAATACCAAACAGATCAACGAAGAGATCATCCGTGATACTATTCATGCAAATGCTCCGTTCAAGAGCATCATCCTGCGCTACTTCAACCCGATCGGTGCTCATCCGACTGCAGAGATCGGCGAATTGCCTAACGGTGTTCCTCAGAACCTGATCCCGTATCTGACTCAGACTGCGATGGGTATCCGTAAGGAATTGAGCGTATTCGGCAACGATTACGATACTCCCGACGGGTCCTGCATCCGCGACTATATCAATGTAGTCGATCTGGCTAAAGCACACGTGATCGCTATGGATCGTATGCTGGGTGGCAAAACGGAAGAAAATGTTGAATATTTCAACCTCGGAACCGGCAACGGTGTAACCGTATTGGAACTGATCAACACATTCGAACAAGCTACCGGCGTAAAAGTTCCCCACAAGATCGTTGGCCGCCGCGAAGGAGATATCGAAAAAGTTTGGGCTAATCCGGAACGTGCAAACAAAGTATTGGGCTGGACTGCTAAAGAAACATTAGCCGACACATTGGCTTCTGCCTGGAAATGGCAAGAAAGACTGCGTGAACGCGGTATTCAATAAAAAAGACGTATTTTACATACTAAATACAAGAATAAAAGGCATGGAGCGTATAAAAACTCCATGCCTTTATTTTTATATGAAAGAGCTTAAAATACAAGATTAGCAGAATAAATATCCACCTTAGGGGATATAAACGACGAAATAACATGAAAAACATCCACTCCTGTTGAATTATAACGTTTTTTTAGTTGCTATATTCATTTTTTATCTACTTTTGTAAAATTCCTTCGAACACAGGCAAACGGTTCGTTACATAAATGGCATTAAAGAAACATGACAAGCGAATATAAAGAGAAGCTACAGGCATATGGGGTTAACCTGAACAGCGCATTAAACCGATTCATGGAAAATGAACAATTCTATGAAAGGATACTTTCCAAATTTCCAAAGGATGAAAACTTCACCTTGATGGAAAAAAGTATCAACGAGAATAACATTCCCTTGGCATTCAGATATGCCCATACTTTAAAAGGATTGGTGGCTACACTCGATCTGACAAATCTATTAACCATATTAACCCCGATGACAGAAAAACTCAGAGCAGGGGAAACAGATGGTATACAAGAAATGCTTGACCAGCTAAAAATAGAGTACAAGCAAATCTGCGAACTGATTACTAAACAAAACGACTGATTAACAGCGAATAAAATGAATCATACATTTAATCCAAACGGATCGTTGGCGGACTACCAGTATCTCATGGATACCATTTGGACTATTTATCTGGAAGACGGATACGTTGAAGTACAAAAAGACTCCATGAATCCCGAGCTTGCGAACACAAAGCACGATTATATCAGTCTCAACAACATAATAAAAAACGATGTCTATCCTCCCGACCATTGTTTATGGGATGAAACCGTTTCGCTTGAAGCTTTCCATAAAATGATCGCAGAAGGATGTTTTCATAAAACATTCGATATGCGTTTCAGCAATGATCATTTCGGTTTTGAATGGCACGAATGTTTTATCGATATCCTTTTCGATGAAGAAAGTAAGCCGGACAGGGTGCTTATATCCAGCCGCAATGTTAATGATTCCAGAAAATCGCAGATCATAGAAACCGCCGTTAAGTCAGAATACGACTATGTGATTTATATAGAAGCTTCAAAAAATAGCTACGTTATGTACACGGCCGGTTCAGCAAGCGAAACCCCTCCTCCTATCGCCAGCAGCAATTACGAAGCTGTTGTTGCCGAGTACAACCGGCAATATATGGATCCGGAGCTTAGCGAGGCAATGACCGAAAAAATGCGTATAGCTCATGTCGATCCGATACTCCGGAAGCACGGAGAATACATTCTATACGGTACTATGATAGAAAACGGCGAGCATCGCGATAAGAAAATGCGATTCAGCTATTTCGACAAAGAAAAGAATATCTGGTTAATGACCAGAACCGACATAACGGAAATCAAAGAGGAAAGAAGACAGAGGCAACTCTTACAGGAAGCTTTGCAAAGCGCAACAGCTGCCAACCGTGCCAAATCCGACTTTCTTTCCCGTATGAGCCATGATGTACGCACCCCTATCAACGCCATCGTCGGCATGACGGCCATAGCCAGCCTGCACATGGACGACCAGAAGCGTATAGCTGACTGCCTGAAGAAAATAACCATTTCTTCCAAGCTCCTGCTGAACCTGATCAACGAAGTGCTGGATATGTCGAAACTGGAAAGCGGACATATCATGCTGGCGGAAGAAAGTTTCAGACTCGATGAGCTGCTGGAAAGTCTGTTCGTGATGGTGCAATCCTCTTTTGAGACGAAAGAACAAAAGCTACTCATACACACCAAGGTAAAACACGAATGCCTGATCGGTGACGTACAACGCATACAACAGGCATTGATGAACATGCTGACAAATGCAATCAAATATACGCCGGAAGGAGGACAGATCCGGATAGAAGTAGAAGAGAAACCTTCCGTTTATAACGGTTACAGCCGATTCGAGATAGCAGTAGAAGACAACGGCATAGGTATGAAGCCGGAGTTTTTACACAAAGTGTTCGAGCCGTTCGAACGTTCGGAGGATATATCTGTCCGCAATATTCAGGGAACAGGCCTCGGTATGGCCATCAGCCGCCATATCGCCCAAATGATGAACGGCGATATCCTGGTGGAAAGCGAATACGGAAAAGGCTCCAAATTCACCATGACATTCCATGTTAAACTGGGAGGTTTGGATGAATACGACAAAGAAATGTTGGTCGACCTGCCGGTATTGGTGGTGGATGACGATGATATCTCCTGCGAAATAGCCTGCGAGAACTTACTGGAACTGGGTATGAAACCTGACTCTGTCTTTTCCGGCAAAGAGGCCGTACAGAAAGTAACCGAAGGCAACAACTATTTCGCCATTATCATAGACCTGATGATGCCCGGAATGAACGGTATCGAAACGACAATGAAAATACGGGAATATGTAGGCCCGGATATTCCTATCATTATCATATCGGCTTACGATTACTCCGGTTACGAAAACGAAGCTCTGAGAGCCGGAGTCAACGGCTTTATTACCAAGCCCATCATGAAATCGAAGTTATTCCATCTGATGAAAAAGTTTGCTACAGACAAAAAGGAGGAAGAACAGCAGAGCATTGTTCCTGCCGATATCACCTCTTTCCCCGGTAAACGAATACTGGTGGTGGAAGACAACGAACTGAACCGTGAGATAGCCTACGAGCTACTACAGGAAACCAAAGCCGTAGTAGAAACAGCCGTCGACGGACAGGATGCGTTAGATAAGGTATCCGCTTCCCCGGAAGGATACTACGATCTGATTATCATGGATATTCAAATGCCTGTGATGAACGGCCTTGAAGCGACAAAAGCCATCCGCCGACTCGACCGGAAGGACATAAAAGACATGCCGATCGTCGCCATGTCGGCCAATGCTTTCGCCGAAGATGTACAATTAAGTCTGGATGCGGGTATGAACGAACATATCCCCAAGCCTATAGAGATCGATAAACTCTACAGTGTCATGGGGAAATGGTTTCATTGACGGCTTCACGCCAATCCTCCCCGTTTTTGGGTTGGTAAGTAACGAAGCCAAGCGCCTGTCCTACTTCGATATTACTGCTGCCATCATCCACAAAGAGTGTTTCCGAAGGGATCAGGCCGGTGTCTTTGATCATATAGTCAAAGATACGGCGGTCGGGCTTTGTTGCACCGACTTCATAGGAGGTGTACATTTTATCAAAATAAGCACCGATCGGACGACCGGCCGGAGTAAATTGATCCGTCCTCGCCCAGCCTTCCTGGATGATAGGATTGGTATTGCTCAACAGATAAACATTGTAGTGTTCGCGAAGCTTCAGCAGGTAGTCGAGCTTATACTGGGGCGTATCGGAAATAAATCCGAGCCAGGCATGTTTTATGTCCTCATAAGGAATATCTTTTCCTGCATGCTTACGAAGCTTTTCACAATACTCTTCAGCTGTGATCGTTCCGTTCTCCACTTCCAGAAAGATACCTTTTTGCTCATAAGGATCCAGCAACTGTTCAGCATCTGCCACGCCTATCTCTTTAAAACGACGGACTGCCTGCCCATGATCCAGATCGATAAGGACTCCTCCCAAATCAAATACAATGTTTTTAATCTTTGCCATAATTATGTGCTTTTTACATATATATTGTCTCTATCGTAATGCCGAACAAAGATACTAATAATAAGTGTAAACAACAGTCCTTACACCACGGCAAGTCAATACCCGAGCGTAAACCGTTCCTTATGATGTTTCTCCTGTTCCAACTCGTCAATCATAGCCACAGCAAAATCTTCAACGGAGATATTACTGTCGCCACTCTCGTCGACAATCAAATCATCCTTACCCAAACGGAATTTATCGGTACGTTCTCCCGGAGTCATATTAGCCGCCGGACTCAGGAATACCCAATCGACCGACTTTTCCGGAATCAACAGGTCGGTATATACTTTTGCCAGGCTGCGTATGCCAGGTAAAAGTTTCTTCGGAACATCCGGCTCATCCATCAGCAAACGTCCCGGAGCGACAAACAGGCTTCCGGCACCGCCTACCATCAGGAAACGGTGCACACCAGAATTTCTTACGGCACAAAGAATGGAACCGTACCCTTCTATCGTTTCATCATAAATATTCGGATTAGACCAGCCGGGATTGAATGCACTGATCACGGCATCCGCCTTGGCCAATTCACGGGACAGGAAATCGGTATCGGTAACATCACCTCCTACCACTGTCAGTCGCGGATTTACAATCGTTAGTTTCGATGGATTCCGCACAATTGCTTTAACCTGATGTCCTCTCCCTAATGCTTCTTTCAGAATGGCAGAACCGACATAACCGGTTGCGCCTATGATAACTATTTTCTTCATGACTATATGTATGTTTGATTACTTTATATAGAACAACATACAGTAGCCAACTGTTCCCGTGCCCGACACGGGGAGAAGTCATTTCTGAAATACTTTTGTCGATTTGATCATTACATCACGAAGGGGACGGTCGTTCTTATCGGTCTTTACCAGCGACATCTTTTCTACAATCTCGAAGCCGTCTACCACCTCTCCGAAGATGGTCACAGAACTATCCAAGTGAGGCACTCCCCCTACTGTCTTATATACTTCGCGGTGTTCAGCCGGGATCACGTACGGGCCGAGTTCTGCCAATGTATCTTCTACCATAATCAGCGCACGGTTGGTCAGTTCTGTTTCCATCGAGTCGACAGCCAGAGAAGGATCTTCTTTCTTCAACCGATCCAGGAATTTATAATACAACCAGTTGCGGCGGATCTGGTTAATCCGTGCCTCTTTCTCGTCCAGTTCGGCATCGGTATGTTTTTTCCCCTGTACGAAACAAAACTGCGTACCGGCTGATGCCCGTTCAATATTTACATCGTCGCTTTCCTTGGCATCGATCAGGGCACCGCGTTTATTGAAATGGTTGGGAAGTATTTCGGCCGGAACGGTATATCCCCCGTCGCCGTCGCCATACAAAACACCGGGGTCGTGCGCTTTGCTTGTCGGATCCCCACCTTGCACGACAAAATCTTTAATGATACGGTGGAAAAGCATTCCTTCATACTCTCCGGACTGGCATAGTTTGATAAAATTATCACGATGCAGCGGAGTATCGTCATACAACATGACAGTGACGTCTCCCATCGTCGTCTTTACCGTCACATAAACAGGTTTCGACGGGTCGAGCGGTTTATCGGCACAGGAAGCCAACGTAAAAAGAAAAAGTAAAAGGGTAAATAGTTGTTGTTTCATAACACATTGTTTTATTTAAGTTTACCTTTTTCTATAACCATCCCATTATCACTCATTATACACCAACATCTGGCACCGCTTGCAATCAAACTGCAGGCGGAGCCGAGTGTCTTTATATAAAAGGTAATAGGGTTCCTTATAAGGGGACTTTTGCTTCTGATAAGTCGGACACCATCCCATGCTATACCGCAAACAATGCTTCGTAAACATCAACGGTACATCTTTCTCCGGCTTTAACTCGAAAGCTTCGGCAACCGTCTCTACCCCATGCGTTTTATAAAAAGCCTCTGCCCGGCTGTTCGATACATTCCCCAGATAGGTCAACTGGCGTTCCGGGAATGGAATCTCTTTTGCAGGTTCAACCTTACGCGACAGTTCACGCTGATAGCGGATCATACGGTCTGACTGTAACTTCTCTACGGCCTTGCGACGCATATCTGCCAGAAGGGACGACGGGACGAACCAGTTTTCACTCAGCTCTATATGTACTTCCGATGCTTCAAACGGCGTGTTTCCCAGCTTTGAAAGCTGTGTACAGATATTGTCCTGCTGGTCACGGCGGGCAAGCTCTTTATTGAAAGGCTCGGTCAGCATGACACGTGCACCGGTTTCATCCTCCATAACCAACGTAAAGCCGAAAGGATTGTCGAGAAATTCTATCTTTACAGCCAGCTTACGCTCGGCAGAAGGTTTCGCCAATTGCTTTTCAAAAACCTGGTCGAAGTTACGATACAAAGGTGTCTTGGGTTTTATATCCGGCATATCCAACGGAAAGACACGGTTCGCCTCTACCCTGTTGACACGAAACCCTTCCAACTCACCCCGACTATTGAAGAAAACCAGGCCATCTCCGTTGTTGAGTTGCTTCAGTCCGGCAATGGTAAAGGAGTTTCCTTTCAGTTCCTTAACTGTTCCTACGGGTTCACCTAACGATTTCGGGGTATTGAAAGCTGTTATATCTTTTGTACGTTCATGCAGGAAGAAAGGAGTAAATCCCCGGTTGAAACTTTTCTCGGCTACCGGCTCAAACTCATAGCTGCTTTTACCTGCCGAAGCACGGACATACTCGGGTCGACGCGACAAGATAGCGTCGAGTTTCTTCCGGTAATAAGCCGTTATATTCTTTACATAAGTGACATCTTTCAGGCGCCCCTCTATTTTAAAAGAAGAAGCACCCGCATCCAACAGGGCTTCCAGTTGGTCGGAACGGTTCATATCCTTAAGAGACAACAGATGTTTATCATGCACGATCTCGGTGCCGTAGGCATCCACCATCGAATAAGGTAGGCGGCAATACTGCGCACACTCCCCCCGGTTGGCACTGCGTCCGCTAAGCGCGGCACTCAAATAGCACTGCCCGCTATAACTCACACACAATGCCCCATGTACAAAAACTTCCAGCGGCACAGATACCTGCTCCGAGATACTACGGATCTCATTCAGCGATAATTCGCGCGCCAGGACGACCTGGGTAAAACCGGCTGCTTCCAGAAACCTGACCTTTTCGGGCGTACGGTTATCCGTCTGGGTACTGGCATGCAAAGGGATCGGCGGCAGGTTCAGACGGGTAATCCCCATATCCTGCACAATCAGGGCGTCGGCACCGGCCTGATAAAGATCCCATATCAGTTTTTCCGCTTCCGGCAATTCCTCTTCGCGAAGGATCGTATTCAGAGCGACATAGATACGGGCATTATATAAATGAGCATGCTCGCAAAGGGCACGGATATCATCCAGTGAATTACCGGCTGCGGCACGGGCTCCGAACTTCGGGGCACCGATATACACGGCATCGGCACCATGATTAATGGCTTCGATACCACAGTTCAGATCTTTAGCCGGCGATAGTAATTCTATGCGGCGGGGTTTTATTGGCATATTGTTGTTTCAGATTTATCAAAAAAGTACAACTCACAAAACAAATTCGCGCATCACCTCCGGTTGCCAGCCACGGTAAACAGCGGCTAGCAGGCGTAAACGGGTGTTACCGGTGCTGCTGAGTATCTTTTCGTCTGCGGCGTAACGGTGCAATTGTTTTTCGGCTTCCTGCAATAAGGCTTCCACATCGGTTGTCGTATCATCCCGTTTCAGGTATTTCAACTCTACCAGATAGGAATATTGCATATCCGGATAGTTTGCCAGATTGGGCATCAGGTAAAGATCGGAGAAACCACGGCCTGCCTCAAACTCAGGCCAGATAATAAAGTAATCCGTCAACCCCATATAAGCAACCATCAGTGTTTTAATGGTCGACTCCTGATAGATCGCATCACGAAGAACCGCTTTCTTATCAACCTGACGGGCAAAAAAGTCCAAAGCAGCTTCCCATTCCCCGAAATAAGCCATACGCCGCATCCGGTCGGACAGGTCCATAAAAGGAAAAACAACCGACTCGCGTTCTTTCATCGCTTCCACCAGATAACTGTAAATCTGTTCGCGGACGGCCAGGTTAGGTACTTTCATGATCGTTTCGCCATATTCCATCCGGTCGTAAGTCAGCAAGCCGAAATAGTAAAGCAGCGAGGTAAAGTTACCCGGATCAGCCAGGTTCTCTGCAGGAAAACTGTCTTTTATCACGTTTCCGTTCACTTCGCCGGTATCGATCAACTTTGTAATGACCGAACAACCTTCTTCCTGCATCCTGTCGATACGGATAAAGTGGCGCAATTTGCTGTAATCCGTCCGGATATTACGGTCGACCATTTCGGAAGGCGGACGTTTCCTCTGCAAATAATTATTCAGGAAATAGAGCACCATATCCGAATTATACATCGTCTGCCCGATACATTCTTTGGCAAAACAGTAATTATCGTACCAGGGTTTCATCATCCGGACAATATCATCGATAGAATCGGCCAGCATACCTTCCGATTGGTAATAAGATAACATCTCATGCAGTTCCGATTCGCTGAAACCGACCATCGAATTAAACTGTTCATTGGTCGTTATATTCGTCCCGATATTGAAACCACTCGTCACATCATCCAGCGTAACGGGCGACACACCGGTAATGAACATTCGTTTCACTGGGGCTTCCGCTCCGGTGGTAACACCTTTTACCACATTAAAGAATGAGCGATAGAAACCTGAATCGTGCGTCAAAGAATGATACACATCATTTCCTTTAGAGGATAATATCGTATTGGTAAAATTATCGTATTCGTCGATCAGCAAGTAGATAGACAGTCCTTGTTCTTTGGCACACAAGCAAATATATTCCAGACGTCCGGCAGCCTCCGGAATCAATTTTAGCTGTTCCTGGAAATCAGGTTTAAAATAAGAAGCATATACACTGGCAAAATACGCTGTTTCCAAACTGATATGCCGGTTGAAGGCAGCTTCCAGTTTATCGTCCGTAGCCCTTACCATGCTGAAATTAAAACGTAAAACCAGGTATTTACCCTGTTCAGCAGTCGGATGCTTGCCGATGTATTGATTGCCGAACAGTTCCTCAAAACGGTCGGCATATTTCACATCGTAATAGCAGTTAAGCATATTCAGGAACAACGACTTCCCGAAACGGCGCGGACGGATCAGAAACAGGAAACGTCCGGTCTGCTCCAACAGATCAATATACTGCGTTTTATCTACATAGTAATAATTATCAGTCATTACTAATACATAATCCGTCAATCCGTAAGGTATTTTCTTTGCCATATATACTCTTTATTTAATAGTTTCGTCAGCTCCTTTCGGTAGCGATATTTACAGACTACCCAGATTCTTTATATCCTCGATATTGAATGGTGTTTCCTGGTAAACGTAATAGTTCAGCCAGTTCGTAAACAGGAGGTTCGCATGGCCGCGCCAACGAACTACCGGGCCTTGTGCCGGGTCATTGTTACGATAATAGTTATGAGGGACAGAAATAGGAAGCCCTTTATTTATATCGCGGATATATTCATCGCTCAATGTATAAGGCGAATACTCCGAATGCCCTGTGATATAGAACTCACGCCCACCACGCGACATCGCCATATAAACGCCCGACTCCTCACTTTCAGAAAGCAGCGTCAGCTCGGGCACCTTGCGAATATCTTCGCGGCGGATTTCCGTATGACGGCTGTGCGGCACATAAAACTCATCATCGAACCCGCGGAATATCGGCAGGTAAGGCTCGCGCAACGTATGACGGAACACGCCGAACATCTTCGCAGGCAAATCATACTTAGGCACGCCATAGAAATGATACAGGCCGGCCTGAGCCGCCCAACATATATATAATGTAGAGGTTACATGCGTACGGGCCCAGTTAAAGATAGTCGTCACTTCATCCCAGTAGCTGACCTCTTCGAAAGGCATCTGCTCCACCGGGGCACCGGTGATGATCATACCGTCATAATAATCCTTTTCTATATCATCGAAGTCCTTATAAAACTCCTGCATATGTTCGATCGGGGTATTCTTCGGGGTATGTCCCTTTATCTTCATAAAGTCGAGCTCTACCTGCAAAGGGGTATTACTCAGCAGACGGATCAGGTCTGTCTCTGTTGTGATCTTCAGCGGCATCAGGTTCAACACCACCACGCGCAACGGGCGGATATCCTGTTCCGAAGCCCGCAACGAGTCCATCACGAAGATGTGTTCCTTCTTAAGAAGTTCAATAGCGGGTAAATTCTTTTGTAAATTTAATGGCATTGTGATTCCTCTCTATTTATTTTTCAGAAGTACAAACTTAAGCAAAATATACGATTTAAAAACGTTTACCCGACAAGAAAATAATAGTATAACGCAACATTCAATTGAAAAGATTCCGCAACAAGATGATCCCATTGAGAAAAAGAGATACACTATTTAGATAATAGTTCTTAATGGACTATGCATTTATTAACAGCCGCAAATATAGGAATAATAATTGATAAACAAAGCCTTATCTCTCTTTTCTTATTTTAGCTCCTCTCAAAAACAGCAGATATATTTAACTACATTACACATATAATATACTAATACATAGTCATTTATAAGATTAACAATCACCATAGTCCATTAAGAACTATGGTAAAATCAATTCAATATGGCAATAGAAGAACCTAAAAAACACAGCATTACCGGTAACCTGGTAGCCAACATGCTAACAGAACGTGAAGATGATTACACCTTCAATGTTACTTACACAGCCAACCGTACCATCAAAGATCTTTGCCGATTAGCCGCCAACAGCAGTAAATTCACGGCATCCGAGCTTGAGAGTGCCTACAAAGACCTGGAAGAAGTAGCCAAAGCAGAAGTATTTAACGCTGCAACGGTAGAATTTGGTTTCACCAACAACTCGCTGGGCGTAGACGGCCCCTTTATCGGGCCGGCTCCACTCTATAACCCTCTCGTCAACAGCGTTACCTTACGCTGCATTCCGCGATCCGTATTCAAAAAAGAACTGGCTGATATGGACGTGATTGTCGGACAGGTAGCCGAAGGCCTGCCTACCATCAGCACCGTAACCGATGTAGTGACAGGCGAAGTGAATGCCCACATCACGCCGGGCGGTAGCCTTAACGGCAAAGGCAAGCGCCTGCGCATCATCGGCGAAGAGGGCAAAACTGTCGGTTATTCCTTTATTAATACAACCGACAATACCGAAACTGTCGTTCCCATGACGGCCCTTTCACGCAATGAACCGTCTAATTTCTCTTTCATCATTCCGCAATTGGCCGATGGCTCCTACTATCTGGAAATAGCCACCCAGGCAGGAACCAACAGCAAGACATTGGTAAAAGAGGTGCGCCGCAACCGTTTCCCCTACGTATTGACCGTTGGAAACGGAGGCGGAAGCGGAGAAGACGACCGCCCGGTAATCGAATAAAACGCACTGCTCCCTTTGACGGAGGTCGTCAACCCAGATTGACGGCTCCCGTCAATGAGCGTTGACGACCTCCGTCACCTCTCGTTGACGATCGTCGTCAAAAAAAAGTTTCCAAACAAAAAAGCTAAAGAGGTAAAATCAATTCACATGATGAAGATAAATAAGCATCATACATACAATCGGGCAGCCTGCATTTGCATCGCTGCCTGTCTGCTATTCCTGTCGGCGCTGACGGCATGCAGCAGCGAGGCGGAACCGGAAGTCATGAACGAGGAATGGATACCCCTGGAAATCAACATCGGCAGCATTGAAAAGCTAGAAGTAAGCCCTATGAGCAAAGCCGAAACGACAGAACTTCCGGATATCGTCAGAACGAAATTCAGAGTGGGGGATGAATTAACGCTGTACGTTTCCGGTGAGCGTCCGTCTCTCGTTATCCTGCAAGCCGACGGCTCCTGGAAAAAGGAGGACGGCACATCACTAATGCTCCGTCCCAACACCGATTATACCATTTCTGCAGAATATGGAACCGAATTGGAATACGAGAGTTTCGGCAATACCGACTACTTGCGGGCAGAAGATGCTATTCCTGTCTATAACGAATCAACCAAAACATATACTTGCAGTTTCAACTTCAAGCGTCTTGATTTATATTCTTGCTTAAAGATAGAATTTGATATAATTGATCCCGGTGATCCGATATGGGAGGATGCCAATGGACCTGTATATGTAACCTTTACAAATGCAACGCTTATTACAACTTGGACCAGAGATCCTGCTCCATTTCCTATTATCAACAACTGTCTCGAAACTTTTTATAGGGGGGAGGATTTGATAGTACATGGTGTAGCATTGGAGCGTTCACATGATCAAGGAGAGGTACGTCTCGAATATTTCGACTCCGAGAATTCCAGCTATAGTTTCACTCTGACTCCCGACCATATTACAAACGTACGCCTGATATACCCATACCCCGTATGGGAAATACCTTAAACAAAGATACTTCATGAAACTATTCTATTTACCGGCCATTATTCTGCTAGCAGTAAGTTGCACAAACGAAATAGCGGAAAATACCGATACCGGAGAAAACATTCTCCGTATCGGAGAGATCGACACGCGTTCCGGCGAAACAAGCGAATGGGTATGGAAAACAGGCGACGAACTGACCGTAACGGTAAACAGTCAGACCGCCGTTTATACACGTACCGCCGACGGGAAATGGACTTGCGGGAATGCATCTTTCACCAAAGAAAAACTTGGAATGGTGGCGGCTAACGGCGTTTCATTTACTTTTGGCCAGTACGAAATTACCGAGGATCAAACGACAGAAAGTAAATACCGCGAAGCCGACTATATGACCGGCACCGGATCGCTCGACGTTGTCACGATTATCGGCAGCCTGGCCCATCAGCATGCCGATATGGTAATCAATATTACAGAGGGCAAGGGATGGAACGGTATGTTCCAAACTGCAATGGCCGATGCTGCTATCGGGTTCGATATAGCAGCAGGTGGAAGCCATACCGTCAAGACATACCATAAGGGAGCCACTTTCCGGGCAATTCTCCCGCCGAACTCGGTACCCACAGGCAAGGACATTACTCTGGGAACCCTGACATTAGGAAATGGCAACGGTACCCCACAGGCACTAAGAGGGAAAACAGCGACCATTATCTACACCAACGATAATGGTTTAACGGCAATCGGTAAGCGGCTCACGCTCTCCGTTAAGCTGGACGCATCGCTTAACCTTACGATAACCGGCATAACGGTCAAAGATTTTATCGGTAAAGACGTTTCCGACGAACTCAAACCATAATCACAAGTCAACAAAATACATCTCAAATGAAAATAGATCGTTTATTCAACAAAGGCATCACCGGTATGCTGGCACTGGCCGGCATCTTGTGTGGCTGCGCGGAAGAAGAGCACGAAACTTCGCAAACAGTGCCCCTCAGTATCTCGGCAACCTGTCCGGTTCTAGCCGGAGACGTTACTACCCGCGCCACAAATACAGAAGTGAAAATAGCTTTGAACGCTACGGTGGGAGAGTATGCGACAACCGCCAAGACATACCGGGTGACAACGTCGCCCTCTATCACATTCGCCCCCCAAGACGCAGATAACACCTGGGAGGTTACAGGCGATCTCACCTCGACACCGCTAACCATATACGGTTGGCTCGACGAAAATACACCGGTAGCCTATAGCAAAAATAGCATAGCAGTCGACAACGGCAATATATCGAATGTCGCTCTTTCTCCGCTCTATGCCTGCATCGGCGTACGCGTAGTGCTCGGTAAAGATACGGAAAGGGCGGGTACCTACAAGATTAGCAGCAAGCTGAATGGCATCGGTACCGCATCAGCTAACAATGGCTGGGATACGTCAGGGGTTATGCCGGTTCTCAAGGCCGGCAGTTCATCGCCGGCAGCGATAAAAAATACCGATAAAAAGACAGTCGTAGGAATCAAAGCCAACGATCTCACAACCGACTACTTTATGCGGGTTGCCCCCACTACAATTCAGCCGTCGACCGCCAGCCTCTTTACGATTACCTTACCGAACAATAAGCAATTGTCAATCGCTTCCGGCGCAAAGGCAATAACGATTGAAAACGGAAACTGCTACCTCTTCACCGTCAACATCGGTAGCGAAACTTCTTTGACGATCAGCAGCATCGACCAAATGACGATGGATGCCAAGACAACCATAGTACTCCACCCTGACAATGTCCCCCGAAAGCCGGGTATTTTTTCCAGAGATAATTGGGATCAGTTTGTGGAGGACTACATAAACAATCAAGATATAACGAAATGGCTGGATTCGGACCGTGTCCTTAATTTATATACAGACATCGACTTGAATAATGAAGAATGGATACCGTTCATCGGTAACGGTGATAAGGGATTTGGTTTTAATGGAAACGGCCATACAATTTATAATCTGAGAACTATTTCTGTAAATAAAAAAGGAGGATTTTACGCAGAACTACACGATCCATACAGCATAAAAGGATTGACTATAGATGGGGTTATATCCGATGGTCATGACAATATGCAGAATAGCGGAGCTTTTGTAGGTACTTTGTATGGAGGGTCTGTTATTGATTGCCACGTTAAAGGGAAGGTCGAGATTAGTACGTATGAGTCTGCTGGTGGCATAGTTGGAGCCAGTAATGGTCAGGGAAATATTTATGCATGCACATTTGCACCTGATGAGACGCCTATCCTAACCGCACCATACGCTGTAGGAGGTATAGTTGGTCTTCTGTTAGAGAACGACCGTGTAATGGGCTGTATAGTCCATGATTTTACTTTTACAGACAAAGAAGCAGAGTTCTTGGGCGGTATCTCTGGGATGGCACGTGGTGATGATATCTGTCAGGGTTGTGTAGTTTATAATATAAAAGCCAATAGGAGTGGGACTTTGGGGTGCATAAGCCCTATAGGTCTTTATCGGTATTGCTATTACTATGATGTATTCGATCGTTCTTCTTCAGAAAGTGAGGGGGCGAATAGTGTAGCTATAAACAAATTGGAAGATCTTAGTAACAAAACAGTTATAACCGAACTTAATGTTCCTTTATACTATTCACTTATTGAACCCAAATTCCATTTTGAAGCATCCCCCACTCCTACAATAACAGGCCCGACAATAAAACCGGGGAAACCGGAGGAACCAATACTAAACTAGCCTCCCTCCGCTCTTTGACATATTGGAAACGAAAACAACCTGATTCAAACAACATTTCCAATATCTCAAAGAACGAATAGGGTATATTAAAATTGATTCGTAAACGATTTAATATAACACATACATGTTGAAAGTAAACATACCGATATTGAAACATCACCTATTCTCAGCTTTCAGGGCATTACCGTCAGCCGCCATCGTTGCACTGCTGTCGTTGGCGCTTGCGGCATGCAGTAAAGACGATCCCGAACCGGAGCCGCCCCTCCCGCCGAACCCGCCGACACCGGTTGAGCCCGGCGCTGCGCAAAGGGTGGTCCTGCGCCTTCAGGCACGTCCTGCCGGCGACAATCCCGAACCCTGGTCGCCTACCGACACCCTGCACCTGGTACTGGCTGAACCCGCTGCCCGCACAGCCTTGGGCGATACCGCCCTGTTCCGCTACGTCTTCCCCGAAAAGGCGGATGCAATGGATAAGGCAACCTGCTTCATCCCTGTTTCGGCAGCCGACAGCGCTTTTCTCCCGTCCGACAGCAGCCTGGTAGACCTGATGGTTTACCGCCCGGCATCACCTGCTTTCCAACTCGACCGCTTACTTCTATCCGTCGACACCCGCGAGCAGACAGCCACCGGACGCCCCCTGATGACGGCCGAGCGCACCGTCGGACTTCATGCCGGACAGCCCGAAGCCAACATCGTCCTGTCGCATCGCTTGACAAGGCTATACGTCAATATGAACATGATAGACAGTACCGGCACTGCCACCGCTACCGGAACAAAAGCAAAAGCAGTCGCCCCCTCTATCACCTTACACGGTAACCCGGCGCAAGCCGTATGGAGCCTGCCCGACGAGAGATTCATCGAGTATGGCGACACGCTGCCGCAACCTTTTGCCATGCAGAACGACGGGCTGGGCGGTTACCTCTATACCCTACCCGGTATCGAAGGAAATACGCCTTCCCTGACACTAACGATAGAGATTCCCGACCGCGCCCCGTTAAATATCTCCTTGAACGAATACCTGCCGGAAGGCTTACTGCAAACGGGGGTCTCCATCGAAATACAGATAGATGTGCCGAAGAACCCCGATCCCGGTATAGACCCGGAACCCGATCCAACCCCTGACCCCGACCCGAGCCCAGATCCCGATCCTTCACCGAATCCCGATCCGAGTCCCGACCCAAATCCGAACCCGAGTCCCGACCCGGACCCCAGCCCAGGCCCCGATCCGACTCCGCCCGATCCGAATATTCTTCGCATACAGGTAACGCAAAGCGACTGGGAAGATATCATCTACGATATTACCCTCGAACCTGACGGGAAAGGCTGGTAAGCGGTTATTCACAAACAAATAAGCAAATAGAATACAAACAATTAAAACAATATCCTCATGAAAACAAAACAACTCACAAACGTAGCCCTGTCTCTTAGCTGCTGCTTGGCAGCACTGACAGCCTGTGTAGGGGGTGAAACCGACGTTTTCCCCCCGGAAAAGCAACCGGTAGGTATCTCCGCCACGATCACCGGAGAGGTGACGACCAAAGCGGATCTGGATTACAAGCCGGCATCAGATACGAAGATTTACATGTATTACAAAAACGGTGGCAATACCACTACCGGCGAAAAAGGAATTTACACGTATAATGGTGGTAAGTGGAATGCTGCCAACGAGCTTTTAAATGCCGGGGATCGTATCTTCTGGGACGATCTCGTAGCAGTATCCGGCAAATATCCGTTCTTCGCCGTCTCTCCTAAAGACGTGTCTACTTTAACAGGAGTCGCAGTAGATCAGAGTAACGATACTAACTTCGCCAATGCCGACCTGTTGATGGCTTACAGCGAGGTGGACACCAGGCAGGCAAAAGTGCCCCTTATATTCAAGCATATGCTTGCCAAATTGACGGTAAAGGTGAATACGGGAGCAGTTTCTACCACTATTTCCAAAACGAGCGTTTCTATGGAGAACGCCATAAAGGATTATACGGTAACTTACACAGGAACAGGAACACTGTCCGGAGATTCACCGGCAAAGATAACAACCGGCTCAACGAGAAATGCAACCTTTACCCCACACACTGAAAGTACAGAAAGCAACGGAAAGGTCTATGTTTATTCCGTGATCCTTCCGGCACAGGATATCAGTAGCGCAGCGGCAAAGGTAAAAACAACGATCACGATTGGTAGTCCGGGTAGCACGGAAGACCTTGTATATACGTATGCCCCGGACCCGGACCCGCTCACTGTAACTAAACTTGCCAACGGCAAAAACACCATCCTGACACTTACCGTTAACGGGACAGTGCTCGAACTCGGGGATGTGAAAGTGACAAATTGGAATGAAGTTTCGGCAGACGGTAATATATCTCTCGACAAATAACTCTGGCCATAGATATACAAAACAAATTATTCACTAGTACAATAATATTAAACAGTATGAAAACAAGAAGTTTAGTAAGCGGCACAGCCGCATTGGCGTTAAGCGCCCTCTTATTCACCTCATGCAGTAACGAAGACGATCCGGTGCCTGCAATCAGTAGCCAGTATGTAACCATTGCCCCCAGCGTAAGCGGCGAAGTAATCACCAGAGCCGGCAGTGCCTACGGGGAAGACGGCGACAAATTGTATCTGTATTACAACACGGCCGGAAATAATACCGACAACCAATCTGCCGATTTCCACTACGATGGTACGATCTGGGATTTGGGGACAACTAAAATGAAGTGGAGTGATTTACATTCCGCAGCCTCAGGTAATCTCCCGTTCTACGCAACCGCTCCCGTTATAGCTCCGACAACTGCCACAAAAGTGGAAACCGATCAAAGCTCAACTGCCGGTTATAAAAAATCCGACTTGCTGGTTGCCTATAAAGAGATAGCAAAAGCCGGCGATGCGACAAAATATACCGCTCTTGACATCGACATGAAGCACGTACTGGCTAAGCTGACTATCGAGGTCAACGCCAAAGCGATAGAACAAGCCACTATCAACTCGGTTACGATCAGAGGTGCTGTACCTGATTATACGGTAACTTACTCCAAATCCGAAGATATCCCGGCAACAACAAAAGCTGTAGATGGTAATATTACAGATATTAAGCCACAGGTGAACGGAACTATTTATAGCGTAGTTTTACCGGAACAGGCAATTCAGAAAACAGACGGTATTACTATCGTTATCTCTGTTAAGGATAAAACCTTTACTTATCAGCCAACAGATGCCATAAACCTGCAGCAAGGTAAGAACACCACGCTGAAGCTCCGTCTGTCCGGTGAAGGTGTAGCCCTGGGTGATGTTACCGTTTCCGATTGGGGAAAAGGTGATACGACACAGGGTAATATCGAGGAAGATCCCCAACCCTGATACGGGATCATAAAGATACAGGCCGTATCCTATATTTTACTATAAGATACGGCCTGCTTTTTTTGCGGCTCCCTGTCGAGCACGGGGATAAGGTACATAAGGACTAATCAATTACTTTCATATCCTCCTCCCAGAGCTTTATACAGATAAACAACCGCCAGTAATTCATTTAGTACAGCATTGTTCAAGCTGATCTGGGCATCCAGATATCCACGCTGGGCATCCAATACATCGATATAATTAGTTACTCCGTTGATGTATTGCAGTTCCGCCAGTTTCAGATACTTGCCGGAAGCGGCTTCCAGCCTTTCCTGTGCAAAACGGATCTCTTTCGCTTTGCGGATAGTTATGATCGCATCATTCACCTCTTTAAAGGCACCGATCACACTTTTCTGGTAGCTGTACACTTCCTGTTCGTAACGGGCTTTGGACGCTTTCAGCTTCGCCTTATTCTTACCCATAGCAAAAAGCGGTTGAAGCAGGTCGCCTGCCAGGAACCACGCCGGGCTTTTCAGCAGGTCGCCCAGTTCTTCACTTTCCAGCCCGAAGTTGCCGGTCAGACTGATCTTCGGGAACAGGTCAGTATAGGCTACTCCCACCTTGGCATTAGCTTCACGCAACTTCAATTCGGCCTGCCGCATATCGGGACGGCGTTCCAGCAAAGCGGACGGCAACCCTACCGGTAAGGCATCGGGCAAGCGCTGTTGTCCAAGAGATAATCCACGGGGAATATAGCCAGGATATTCGCCCAACAAGAGGGATATATCATTTTCTTTTATCCTGACCTGACGTTCCAATGACGGGACAAGTGTTTCCGTACGGGCCAATTCCACTAATGCCTGGTTGTAAGAAGTCTCGGAAGTCAACCCGCCTTCAAAGCGAAGTTTAGCCAGACGAACACCTTCACGACGGGCCTCCAACGTCTGACGGACGATATTCAACTGCCGGTCGAGGGCACATAATTCATAATAAGCAGCAGCTACTTCAGCGACTAAAGTCAGTTGAAGGCCACGCTGGGCCTCTACCGATTGCAGGTAAGCTGCGATCCCGGCTTCATTTGCCCAACGCAGGTTTCCCCATAGGTCGAGTTCCCACGAGAGAGTCAGCTTTGCTCCATATTCAGGATCGGGCTTCGGATTATCACCGCCATAATTCAAACGCTCCTTCTGTCCGTATATACGTGCTCCGATTTCGGGGAACTGTTCGGCAAAAGTGATACGTTTGGCGGCTATCATCTCTTTGATCTTGGCAGCTGCGATCTTCATATCTTTATTATTTTCCAGAGCCGTTGTTATCAGCCGTTGCAAAGTGGTATCGGCATACAAACTTTCCCAGGGAATGTTCTCCACGGAAAGCGTATCCGATTCTCCCTCAAACTGAGCCGGAAGATCCAGTTCCGGACGGGCATACTTCTCTCCCAACTTACAGGAAGAGAGCGATACCAATGCAACCGTCACAACCGCAATAAAAAGGAACAGCTTTCTTTTCCGGAGAATTTTCTCCTTCGGAATGATCCGGCTAACGCGTTCCAGTTTCAATACCTTCTTTACTTTATAGATAAAGACAAAGAAGAACGGTACCAGCACAATCCCCACGGTAATAACCACCAGCATACCAAAGAAGACTCCGGTTCCGAGACTATGACGGGAAGCCGAACCCGGCCCGCTGGCCAACACCATTGGAAGCATACCCAGTACAAAAGCCAGGGAAGTCATCAAAATGGGACGGAAACGCATCTGGGCTGCATGAATGGCCGCTTTTATGACGTCGACACCCGCATCCACCTGCACCTTGGCAAACTCCACGATCAAAATCGCATTCTTTGCCGCCAAGCCTATCAGGGTGACAAGCCCGATCTGGAAATAGATATCGTTATGTAATCCGGTAGCCCAAATCCCCAGATAAGCTCCCAGGGCAGCAACCGGTAACGACAGCAATACGGCAATCGGTACAATCCAGCTTTCATACTGTGCTGCCAGGAATAGGAAGACGAACAGGAAAACAAGTGCAAGCACCATACCGGTCTGCCCTCCGGCTTTCTTTTCCTGATAAGACAATCCGCTCCATTCCACACCGATATTATCCGGCAGATGTTCGCGGGCGATCTGTTGCATAGCAGCCATCGCTTCTCCTGAACTGTATCCGGGAGCAGCCACGGCACTGATCGCAGCCGTAGAGAACATATTGAACTTCTTGATCGTACCGGGCCCGGTTGTATAACTTGTCGTTCCTAATGCGGTCAAGGGAACCATCGAACCATTCTGTGCTCTTACAAAGAATAAGCCCAAGCTTTCAGGAGTGGCACGGTAAGGTGCTTCCGCCTGGATATATACCTTATATATACGGTTGAACATATTGAAGTCGTTCACATAGACGGATCCCAGATAAGCTTTCATCGTCGAAAAGATATCGGTCAGAGGAATCCCCAGGAATTTAGCACGGTCGCGATCCACATCAAAATATAACTGAGGGATCTGCGGTTGCAAGGCAGAAGATACACCGGTCAGTTCCGGTGCTTTCGATGCATACAGCATGAAGGTATCGGTTGCACTTACCAGATTTTCCCAGCTGGCTTCCCCACGGGCTTCCAATTGCATTTCCAAGCCACCGCTTTCTCCCAGACCGGGAATCACAGGCGGACGGTTCAGATAAGCCAGTATCTCAGGATAATACTCAAACTCCTTACGGGCAACTTCCATTACATCTTCAACTCCCATATCGGAAGACTTACGTTCTTCCCAGGGTTTCAGAATAACGGTAAGGGTAGAACGGCTTTGTGATGTTCCTACACGGGTACTGCTACCGGTTACGTTTTGCACATAGGCTACAGCCGGTTGTTTCTCCAAAAACTCGATGGCACGGTCGGTCACCTTACGCGTACGTTCAAGGGTTGCTCCTTCGGGCATTACTAACTCCACGGTAAAAAAGCCCTGGTCTTCTTCAGGGATAAAACTGGTCGGAATAAAACGGTTCAGTACAAAGATGAAAACCAGCACCATACCGAAGCCCGCCAGTATCCGCTTAGGATTTCCAATAGCTCTTGACAACAAATGGATATATTTATTATTTCCCTTATGCAGCCAGATATTGATTTTACGGAACACGAAATTCTTCTTTCCGGTGGTCGGACGCAAGATCAAGGCACACATAGCAGGACTCAAGGTCAAAGCGACTACTGTTGAAAGCAATACGGAAACAACAATCGTTATAGAGAACTGGCGATACAACGCACCGGTAATCCCGCTCAGGAAACTTACTGGAACGAATACGGCAGCCAGTACCATTGATGTTGCGATCAAAGCGCCGGTCAATTCACGCATGGCCTTATGGGTGGCTTCACGGGGTGTCAGCTTTTCTTCATGCATAACACGCTCCACATTTTCAACGACAACAATAGCATCATCCACCACGATACCGATAGCCAGGATCAATCCCAGCAAGGTCAGCATATTCAAGGAGAATCCCATGATCAACATGAATCCGAATGTACCGATCAGAGAAATGGGAACGGCAATAGTCGGGATCAAAGCGGCACGCCAGTTCTGCAATGACAGGAACACTACCAATACTACCAGGAACAAGGCTTCAAACAAAGTCTTATAAACCTCATGGATCGATTGTGAAATATATTCCGTCATATCGAACGGAAACTTATACTCCAATCCTTCCGGGAAGTTCTGGCTGATTTCTTTCATCGCTTCCTTTACATTGGTGGCAACTTCCAGCGCATTAGCTCCCGGCAACATATAAATACCGAGGATCGCAGCGTTCTCTCCGTTTATCCCACTTTCAGTAGAATAGGAAGAAGCCTCCAATGAAATACGGGCCACGTCACGCAAACGGACGATAGAACCGTCCTGGTTAGCACGAACGACAATATCTTCAAACTCTTTCACTGTCGAAAGACGACCACGGGCTGTAATAGGTATGGTGACATCGACATCTATAACCGGTTGTTTTCCCAACTCTCCGGCTGCCGATTCACTATTCTGCTCTTTCAGGGCATTCTGTATATCTTTTACCGTCAGTCCCATATTGGCAAGACGATCGGGATATACCCATATCTGCATACCATAATAACGGCTACCGATGTTCGATACACGTCCTACTCCCGGAATACGACGAAGGACATCGAGCACATTGATCGTAGCAAAGTTACTCAGGTAAATCTCATCAAAGCGCGGATCATCCGAACTCAGACTTAATGTCATCAACTGGCTGGCGGATTGCTTCTCCACCGTAATACCGTTCTGTACGACATCGGACGGAAGACGCGATTCTGCCAGTTTCACACGATTCTGTATTTCTACAGCAGCCAGGTCGGCATCTGCCGACACATCGAAAGTGACCGTAATGGTCAAACCTCCCGAATTACTACTGCTACTCTGCATATAGATCATACCCGGAGTCCCGTTTAATTCCTGCTCGATCGGCGTAGCTACAGCCTGCGATACCGTCAACGCACTGGCACCCGGATAAGAGGCACTGATCTTCACGACCGGCGGCGTGATCTGCGGATACTGATCCACCGGCAACAACATCAATCCAATAATCCCGACGATAACAATTAATAAAGAAAGTACAGTCGAGAATACGGGACGGTCTATAAAGAATCCCGGTTTCATTCGCCTGCCTCCTCTCTATATGCTTCGACTGCTTTATCATCACCAGCCTGAACCGGACGTACCAACATACCGGGAACTAACTTATGATAGCCTTCTACAACGACAGATTCATTTTCACCAAGACCACGCTCGATAACAATGCTGTTTCCTATTTCCGGCCCAGTCTGTACAAAACGTTTCTCCGCTACATTGTCACGACGGATAATATAAATAAAGACACCACCCTGTTCAATGGAGATGGCTTTCCGGGGAACAACGATTGCATGTTCACGCACATCTAATAATAGTTTCACGCGGGTAAACTGTCCGGGAAGTAATTTTTGATTCGGATTAGCTAATTCTGCACGTACACCGAAAGTTCCGGTTTGTGGGTCTACGATCGGATCAGCGAAATCAACAATTCCCTTTACCGGATATTCAGAATTATCGGCAAGGGTTACAGTGACGGTCGGTTGCCAGGAACGGGTTGTATCCTGTTCACCAAATTTGATATTACGACGTTCAGCACGCAGATAATCCAATGCCGTCATTTTAAAGTCTACCAATACCGTATCGCTTTTTACAACAGCAGCCAGTTTTGAATTGACACCGGGCCCCACCAGAGCACCGACATCGACAAAACGTTCACTGATATATCCCGCAATCGGTGAGGTAACTGTCGTATATCCTAATTCCAGTTGAGCCTGATCAAGATCAGCTTTACTCATAGCAATATTAGCTTCCGAATCATCCAGAGATGCTAATGCGTTATCAAGATCCAGCTGACTGGCGGCATGTTGTTCATATAAGGGTTGTAAACGTTCCACATCCCTTTTGGCTTTCGCTGCCTGGGCTTCATTCTTTTTCAGTTGTGCTTTTGCTTTTTCTACACGTGCTTTATAAAGTGCGGAGTTTATTATAAAAAGAGGCTCGTTCTGTTTAACCTCTTTTCCTTCCAAAAAGAGCATTCTTTCCAGATAACCTTCAACACGTGCATGTATCTCTACATAGCTTGCTGCGCGGATTCGACCTACATATTCACCAAAGATCTGCACATCTTCTTTCTTTGGCTTATCTACTATAACAAGAGGGCGCAAGGGTTCTTCTTTCTTCCGACATCCTGTTACCAACATTAAAAGGGCAATTAAGATCAGCCCTCCTTTCATCAATCTTTCTCCTACCATTCTCTAATATCTATAAATGACATTTAAATAACCTATTCTTCTATCTCTATATCTTAAGAATGAAATAACCGTACCATTGTTCAATACAGATTGTTAAAAAACGCTATATAGCTAAATATTAACCAAATAAATAAACAGTTAAATAGAACAGCTTCTTTATCAAAAATGAGTATTGTGGAATTATTCCACAGACAAGTGTTATATAATCCACAAAACAAATATAAACCAAATACAAATAATGTATTTACAAATAGCTATAAATGCAAAAAGGGATCAACCTTACGATTGATCCCTTTTCCTTGTTTTGAGTCTCTGACTCTAAAACGGCGGCTATCTACTCTCCCACTTTTACGCAGTACCATCGACGTGGTTGGGCTTAACTTCTCTGTTCGGAATGGGAAGAGGTGGATCCCCAACGCTATAACCACCTTAATTTCTTTAAGATGTTTGACCTAGGACAACGCTACTTTATCAGTAACCTTCGCTTTATGGCCTGTATTGCTACTTGCCATCTGCTGATATATCAATCCTTCCTACCGGAAATAGAAAGTCTCGGGCTATTAGTAC